>NZ_CM142701.1:5145000-5873731 GCF_054897705.1 Pseudomonas sp. GB2N2 | reverse complement strand
CGCCGTTCGTACCGTAACCCGCAGGCGGATAACTGCTCCCGCTATTGTTATAGCCGGAATTGTTATCGACCACAGGAACCGCAGCCCACACCGCAAGCGGTGCGAGACTGAGAGCCAGAATAGTTACAGCACGACGGCACGTTCGCATGACGAATTACTTACGCAGTTCGACGCGACGGTTTTGAGCCCAGGACTGCTCGTCGTTGCCGGTAGCAACTGGACGCTCTTCGCCGTAGGAAACCAGTTCCAGCTGAGCTGGGGAAACACCTTGCAGTACCAGGTAGCGCTGAACGGCTTTCGCACGACGCTCGCCCAGTGCCATGTTGTACTCACGAGTACCACGTTCGTCGGTGTTGCCTTCCAGAACAACGCGAGCGCCGTTAGCTTTCAGGTCTTTGGCGTGAACGTCCAGAGCGCGCATGGCTTCTGGCTTCAGGTCCGAGCTGTCGTATTCGAAGTAGAAGGTGGTGATTGCGCGCAGAGCAGCTTCTTCGCTCAGGGAACCGTCAACGGCACCAGTGTTTGCGCCGTAACCAGCGTTTGGATCAACAGCGCCTTCACCGGCATTGTCGCCGCCTTTGGACGAGCAACCTACAGCTACAGCCATGGCCAGAGCCAGCGCAGCAAATTTACCAAACTTCAGCATTTCCATCGTAAAACTCCTAATGAACCCCAGTGTGTTAAGTAAAGCGTGTAGCGCCGCGTCAGTTCAGGTAAGGGGACCAGGAAGGTTCTCTGACTTCGCCTTGTGCGGTAGGAAGCGGGAGCCTTACGCGTCCATTAATGGACACGAGCATCAAGACTCCCCGGCCCTGCTGGCGGGTGGCGTAGATTACCATGGTGCCGTTGGGCGCAACAGTAGGCGACTCGTCCAGAGTGCTATCAGTGAGGATTTTTACGCTTCCGCGCTGCAAATCCTGGGCCGCCACCTTGAAATTAGTGAAGCCATCCTGGCGGTGAATCATCACCAGGGTCTTTTCATCAGCCGAAAGTTTAGGGTTGGCGTTGTAGTTACCGATAAAGGTCACACGCTCCGCACCACCGCCACCCACGCTGGTTTTGTAGATCTGAGGCTTGCCGCCACGGTCTGAGGTGAAGTAGATGGTCGAACCATCCTTGCCCCAGAACGGTTCGGTGTTGATGCCAGGACCATTGGTAACGCGACTGATCTGACGTGAACCCAGGTTCATCACATAGATGTCAGGGTTACCGTCTTTCGACAGCACGAATGCCAGACGATTGCCATCCGGTGACCACGCAGGCGCGCCATTCAGGCCTTCGAAGTTGGTGATCTGTTCGCGGCGACCGGTGTCGATGTTCTGCATGAAGATGCGCGGACGCTTCTGCTCGAACGAGACGTAAGCAATGCGCTTGCCATCCGGTGCGAAGCGCGGCGACAGAATCGGCTCGCGCGACTGCAGCAAAGTCACGGCGCGGGCACCGTCATAGTCCGAACGCTGCAGCGTGTAGCGCGTGTTCTTCTCGGAGAACCGCTCAGCCGTCACGTACAGCAGACGTGTCGAGAACGCACCTTTGATACCGGTGAGTTTTTCGAACGACTGGTCCGCGATGTAGTGAGACATGTCGCGGAGCTGATCAACGCTGCCCGATACGCTGCCGGTCAGCACTTGCTGCTCGGTGGCGACGTTGAACAACGCGTATTGAACCTGCAGGCGACCGCCGGCTGGAGCAATGCTGCCGACCATGACGTACTGAGCGCCCAGCGCCTTGAAATCACGGTAGATGATTTCGCTGGCCTGGCTCGGCTGGCTGATCATGTTCTGCTTTGGAATCGGCGAGTAATAGCCCGAGTTACGCAGGTCGTTGCCGATGATTTCGGCCATGTCGTCCGGCAACACACTGCCGCCCTGATTACCGAACGGTACGACGGCGATCGGGGTAGCCCGATCGCTGCCACTGGTAACCAGAATGTTTTTTTCGTCTGCCGCCGCTATCCCTGCAAAGCAGCAGATCACGACCAGCATTCCTCGAAGAAGGTTTCTCACAAGGCTAGATCCTCAGGTGTGAATGTCATCTTGAATGAACGATACGGAGCGAAATCGCTCGGCTTCATTCCCTGCATTTCTGTCAAACGTCCAATATTTTTCACCGCCGCAACAGCCGAGGCGTCAAACGGACCATCACCACTGGACTTGGACACGCTGACCGAAGTCACCGTACCGTCCGGCAACATGCCGATCTGCAGCACCACCGTCATGCCTTTGCGTGCCGAAGGTGGACGAGCCCAGCCTTCTGCTGCACGAGCACGAATCAAGTCATCGAAACTGCCGGCGACTTCGTCACCCTGCTCATCCGCCAAGGCCTGCTGACGCTGCGGCGTGTCGGAAAGCAAATCTGCCAGGGCCTGAGCCTTTTTGTCTTCGGCGGATTTACGTGCCGCTTCCTGCGATTTTTTCTTCGCAGCATCGGCAGCAGCTTTCTTCTTCGCGTCTTCGGCGACTTTCTTCTTCGCGTCTTCAGCTTCAGATTTTTTCTTGGCGTCTTCCGCGGCTTTCTTCTTCGCGTCTTCGACGATCTTTTTCTTCGCTTCTTCAGCGGCCGCTTTCTTGGCCTCTTCTTCAGCAGCCTTCTTGGCCTCTTCCTCAGACTTCTTCTTGGCTATATCAGCCAATTGTTTCTCTTCGACCTTTTTGGCTTCGGCGGTCTTCTTCGCTTCATCGGCTTTCTTGGCTTCATCAGCCTTTTTTGCCTCGTCCGCTTTCTTGGTCTCGTCGGCCTTCTTGGATTCTTCGGCTTTTTGAGCCGCATCTTCCTTCTTTTGTTCCGCAGCCTTGATCTCTTCCTGCTCGATCTTCTTCTGCTCCATCTGCTCGACTTCAGTCTGGCGCGCAGCAGATTTCTTCGCCTCACCCGCAATCTTCTGATTGGTCTGGGTGGTCGCCTGACTTTTCGATTTCAGCTGGTACAGGGTCGCCTGGACAATTGGCTTGGCCGGCGGCAGTTCGGGTGTGAAGGCAAAACTGACGAACAGCATGCCGAACACCAGCACGTGCAAGAAAATTGCCCAGACACTAGGCCAGAAATAGCTTTCCGAGGCTGTTGGCTCTCGCTGTTGCTGCATCAGGGCGCCTCGGTAATCAGGCCAACGTTACCGACTCCGGCTTTCTGCAACCCGCCCATGGCACCCATGACGGAACCGTAATCAACCGTCTTGTCGCCGCGGATGAACACCTGGGTACGCTTGCCGCCTTCAGTACCGGCGCGAATGATCTTGGTCACCGCATCAGTCATCTGCGGCAAGGTCATCGCCTTGTCCTGCTGCTTTTGCGTGTCGACTTCGCTGCCAAGGTTCCAGTAATAGGTCTTGTC
This sequence comes from Pseudomonas sp. GB2N2, assembly GCF_054897705.1. Classification (NCBI taxonomy): domain Bacteria; kingdom Pseudomonadati; phylum Pseudomonadota; class Gammaproteobacteria; order Pseudomonadales; family Pseudomonadaceae; genus Pseudomonas; species Pseudomonas sp. GB2N2. The sequence goes on along the minus strand of NZ_CM142701.1, from coordinate 5,870,401 downwards.
AGCCTTGATCGAAATGGTCAGGACCTGGGTGTTGTTGTCCTGCGGCAAGGCTTCGCTGGAAACCTTGGGCAGATCAACTTTCACGCCCTGATTGAGCATCGGCGCGGTCACCATGAAAATGACCAGCAGTACCAGCATCACGTCGATGTAAGGCACCACGTTCATCTCGGCGACCGGCTTGCGCTTTTTGCGAGCTCGAGCGATTAAAGCCATTGGAAATTACCTGCTTATTCTTCGCTGGTGTGCACTTTGCGGTGCAGGATCGCCTGGAATTCATCGGCGAAGGTGTAGTAGCGGCTGATCAGCGTTTCGCTGCGAGCGGCAAAACGGTTGTAAGCGATAACGGCCGGGATGGCGGCGAACAGACCGATCGCGGTGGCAATCAGCGCTTCGGCGATGCCGGGAGCCACGGTGGCGAGGGTCGCTTGCTGGGCCGTGGCCAGGCCGCGGAAGGAGTTCATGATCCCCCAGACCGTACCGAACAGACCGATATACGGGCTGACGGAACCGACGGTGGCAAGGAACGGCAGGCTCTGCTCGAGCTTTTCTTCTTCGCGGGAAATCGCGACGCGCATGGCACGGGCGACGCCTTCCATGACCGCTTCAGGGTCAACGCCTGGCTGCTGACGCAGACGGGAGAATTCCTTGAAACCGGCGCGGAAGATCTGCTCGACGCCCGAATCCGGGTCAGGGTTGCTGCCGGCCTGACGGTAGAGTTTGGACAGGTCGATACCCGACCAGAAGCGCTCTTCAAAGCTCTCCAGGGCACGTCGACCGGCGCGCAGCAAGTTGCTGCGCTGAAAGATCATGATCCATGAGGTCACCGATGCGGCTACCAGGATCAGCATTACCAGTTGCACCACGATACTGGCATTGCTGACCAGGCTCCACATGGAGGAATGGTCGACGACGTTAGCTTCCACGCTTTATCTCCTGCTTTGAGTGTGTACCCGCGCCGCTCACGTCGGCAAAGGCCGCACGTAGAGCTTCGGGAATGGCCCGGGGTTTCAAACTGTCAGTGCGCACACAGGCCACCAAAAACTGCCCTTCGCAGAGCAGCACATTATCCGTGGCTCGCCTGACCTGCTGTTTAAAGCGCAGGCTGACACGGTTCAATTCGATTACTTCAGCGCTTACCAGCAGTTCGTCGTCCAGTCGCGCCGGCGCGTGGTAACGCGCTTCGCTGGAATGCACGACAAACAACAGGTCCTCTCCTGCCAGCTGGGATTGGGCAAAGCCCAGCTCCCGGAGCCGCTCGGTTCGAGCCCGTTCCATAAACTTGAGGTAATTAACGTAATACACGATGCCGCCCGCATCGGTGTCCTCGTAATAAACGCGACAACGATGTGCGAACGGCTCAAGCCCGTTTTGCGCGCGCATACTCTAGTGCTTACTCCTCGGGTTGCCAATCCGGCCAGGCAACTGTTTTTCATGGTTTTGCGGCTTTCTTGCGAAAGTACCGTCCTAGGACAGCACAATGCCCGAAAAATCTGCGTGCAAATGTTAATTAATCGTCAGTAGCATCGAGAAACTCGTCTACCACAGGCATCTCGCCCATTCGTGACGGAATATTTAAACCAAAATGCAGGTACGCATGCCGGGTAACCACCCGTCCCCGCGGTGTGCGCATTATGTAGCCCTGCTGGATGAGGTACGGCTCCAGCACATCTTCAATGGTGTGGCGTTCTTCGCTGATCGCGGCGGCCAGACTGTCAACGCCGACCGGCCCACCGTCGAATTTCTCGATCATGGTCAACAGCAGACGTCGATCCTGATGGTCGAAACCACGTTCGTCGACATCCAGCAAGTTCAAGGCAAGGTCGGCAATCGGTTTGGTGATGTGCCCTTTGGCACGCACCTCTGCGTAGTCACGCACCCGGCGCAGCAGCCGGTTGGCGATCCGCGGAGTGCCGCGGGCACGGCGAGCAATTTCGAAGGCGCCTTCCGGGTCCAGCGGCAAACCGAGGATGTTGGCCGAGCGGCTGACAATCGTCGCCAGGTCAGCCGTGCTGTAGAACTCCAGGCGCTGGACGATACCGAACCGGTCACGCAGCGGGTTGGTCAGCATACCGGCGCGCGTCGTCGCGCCCACCAGCGTGAACGGCGGCAGATCCAGTTTGATCGAACGCGCAGCGGGTCCCTCGCCGATCATGATGTCGAGCTGGAAATCTTCCATGGCCGGGTACAGCACTTCCTCGACAATCGGCGACAACCGGTGGATCTCGTCGATGAACAGTACGTCGTGCGGCTCAAGGTTGGTCAGCAGCGCAGCCAGGTCACCGGGCCGCTCAAGCACCGGGCCCGACGTGCTTTTGATCGACACGCCCATTTCCTGGGCAATGATGTTGGCCAGGGTGGTTTTACCCAGCCCCGGCGGGCCGAAGATCAGTGTGTGGTCCAGGGATTCGTTGCGCCCACGGGCCGCCTGGATGAACAGCTCCATTTGCTCGCGAACAGTCGGCTGGCCGATGTATTCAGCCAGGCTGACAGGACGAATCGCCCGGTCCTGGACTTCCTCGCGGTCGCGCGGACCCGGCGTGGCGGTTATCAGACGATCAGCTTCAATCACTTAGATCATTCCCTTCAGGGCACGACGGATCATGTCTTCACTGCTCAAGCCTTTCTCCTTGATCGAGGAAATCGCCTTGCTGGCCTCCTGCGGCTTGTAGCCCAGGGAAATCAGCGCGCTGACCGCGTCATTTTCCGCCGTCGCCACCGGCGCAACATCCGGCCCGCCTGGCTGGTTGGGCACCAGGGTAAACATCGCCGGCACGGTTTCCCACGCCTTGAAGCGATCCTTGAGTTCCACCAGCAAACGCTCGGCGGTCTTCTTGCCCACGCCCGGCACCTTGGTCAGCGCCGAGGTGTCCTGGGACTGCACGCAACGTACCAGCTCATCGACTTCCAGGCTCGACATCAAGGCCAGCGCCAATTTAGGCCCCACACCATTGAGACGGATCAACTCGCGAAAAAAGTCTCGCTCACGCTTGCTGGCAAAACCATAGAGTAACTGCGCGTCTTCGCGTACGACCAAATGGGTGTGCAGCGTCAGTGGTTCACCGACCGACGGCAGTCGATACAGGGTTGTCATGGGCACTTCAAGCTCATACCCCAGACCGTTTACATCCAGAATCAGGTGCGGCGGCTGCTTCTCAGCCAGGGTGCCGCGCAAGCGTCCAATCACGTTTCAGATCCTTGAGCGTTGGCCAGCGCGGTGGCTGGCGACTGACAGAACAAGGGTTTTGGGCCGACGACACAGGCGCAAAACCCTCATTCCGTAAAAAATGACTGCTGATGCTATCAGAGACGCAGGCGTCCGCCACGACTGCGTGCCGTGCCCAAGCCATGCGGCAACAGACTGGAGCGGGTGTGCGCGTGGCAAATGGCGATTGCCAGGGCATCCGATGCATCGATTTGCGGTTTACTGGTCAGCTTGAGCATGTGCATGACCATCATCTGCACCTGCTCTTTATTGGCCGCACCGGTGCCGGTCACCGCCTGCTTGACCTGGGTGGCGGTGTATTCGGCAATTTCCAGATTTTCCTCGGCGCCGGCAACGATCGCCGCGCCCCGGGCCTGGCCGAGCTTCAACGCAGAATCGGCGTTGCGCGCCATGAACACTTTTTCGATGCCCATGGTCACCGGGCCGTAGGTCTGGATGACTTCCCGCACGCCGCGATAGACGATTTGCAAACGTTCATGCAACTCGCCCGAGCCGGTACGGATGCAGCCCGACGCCACGTACACGCAGCCACGCCCGGTATCGCGGACCACGCCATAACCGGTGATGCGCGAGCCGGGGTCGATGCCAAGAATTAAAGTCATAACGCCTGCGGGTTGTAATAAATTTGCGCGGCGAACCCACAAAACTGTAGGAGCGAGCCTGCTCGCGATGGACGTTAACGATAACGCGCTACACCTGAATCAGCGCGGCGCTCTCGGGTTTATCGCGAGCAAGCTCGCTCCTGCAGGGGACATCCTTAACCAAGCTGTGCGGCCACTGACTCGGGGATATCCGAGTTGGAGTAAACGTTCTGCACGTCATCCAGGTCTTCAAGCATGTCGATCAGCTTGAGCACCTTCTCGGCGCCTTCAAGGTCAAGCTCGGCACTGGTGGTCGGCAGCATGACGATTTCCGCGTCATTAGCGTTGAAACCAGCCGCATCGAGCGCGTTACGCACGGAATAGAACCCGGCAAACGAAGTGAACACGTCGATGGAGCCATCCTCGTTTGTCACCACGTCATCGGCGTCGGCTTCCATGCACGCTTCAATCAGCGAATCTTCATCAACCCCCGGCGCGAAGGAAATCTGCCCCTTGCGCTCGAACAGGTAGGCCACGGAACCGTCAGTACCGAGGTTGCCGCCGCACTTGCTGAATGCGTGACGAACAGCCGCTGCGGTACGATTACGGTTGTCGGTCATGCATTCGACCATCACCGCTACACCGCCCGGGCCATAACCTTCGTAGGTCAGCTCGACCATGTCGTCAGTCTCAGCCGCGCCAGCACCGCGGGCCACAGCGCGATCAATAATGTCGCGACTCATGTTCGCGCCGAGCGCCTTGTCCAGCGCCAGACGCAAACGCGGATTGGAGCCTGGATCACCGCCGCCCTGACGGGCCGCAACGGTCAGTTCACGAATCCACTTGGTGAAAATCTTGCCCTTCTTGGCATCCTGACGTTCTTTGCGGTGCTTGATGTTCGCCCACTTGGAATGACCCGCCATAACTCGCTCCGAATTCTCTTTGAAACATCGCCCGCCGCGCACAATGCGCGAGCCAGCAACAAAAATCTCGACCTAAAGAAAAGGCGCATCCCGAAAGGATGCGCCTTTGTGGTCAGCCTTACTCAGCCTTTGGCGTTTCGCGCAGACGAATGTGCAGCTCGCGCAGTGCCTTGGCATCTACCACGCCCGGCGCTTGCGTCATCACGTCGGCAGCACTCTGGGTTTTCGGGAAGGCGATCACTTCACGGATCGACTGGGCGCCGGTCATCAGCATGACCAGACGGTCCAGACCGAAGGCCAGACCACCGTGCGGCGGCGCGCCGTATTTCAGGGCGTCGAGCAGGAAGCCGAATTTCTCTTCCTGTTCAGCTTCGTTGATGCCCAGCAGGCGGAATACGGTCTGTTGCATTTCCTTGCGGTGGATACGAATCGAACCGCCACCCAGCTCGGTGCCGTTCAGCACCATGTCGTAGGCGCGGGACAACGCGGTCGCCGGGTTGGCTTCGAGTTCTTCCGGGGTGCACTTCGGCGCGGTAAACGGGTGGTGCAAGGCGCTGAAGCTGCCGTCGTCGTTCTCTTCGAACATTGGGAAGTCGACGACCCACATCGGCGCCCACTTGCAGGTCAGCAGGTCCAGGTCGTTGCCGACCTTGATCCGCAATGCACCCAGTGCTTCGCTGACGATCTTGGCTTTGTCGGCACCGAAGAACACGATGTCACCGTCGACCGCGCCAACGCGATCGAGGATCACATTGAGGTTGGCTTCAGGGATATTTTTGACAATAGGCGATTGCAGCCCCTCGACGCCCTTCGCGCGCTCGTTGACCTTGATGTACGCCAGGCCCTTCGCACCGTAGATGCTGACGAACTTGGTGTAGTCGTCGATCTGCTTGCGCGGCATGCTTGCTGCACCTGGAACGCGCAAGGCGGCGATACGGCATTTCGGATCGTTGGCCGGGCCGCTGAACACCTTGAAGTCGACTTCTTTAAGCTGGTCGGCAACGTCTACCAGCTCCAGCGGGTTACGCAGGTCTGGCTTGTCGGAACCGTAACGGCGCATGGCTTCTTCGAAGGTCATGTGCGGGAAATCGCCGAATTCCAGATCCAGCACTTCCTTGAACAGGTTGCGGATCATCTGTTCGGTGATGGCCATGATCTCTTTTTCATCGAGGAAACTGGTCTCGATGTCGATCTGGGTGAATTCCGGCTGGCGGTCGGCCCGCAGGTCTTCGTCGCGGAAGCACTTGGCGATCTGATAGTAGCGATCGAAGCCAGCGACCATCAGCAACTGCTTGAACAGCTGTGGCGATTGCGGCAAGGCGAAGAAGGAACCGGCGTGGGTACGGCTCGGCACCAGGTAGTCACGAGCGCCTTCCGGGGTGGCACGGGTCAGGATCGGCGTTTCGACGTCGAGGAAGCCGTTCTCGTCGAGGAAGCGACGGATGCTGGTGGTCATGCGCGAACGCAGGCGCAGCTTCTCGAGCATTTCCGGACGACGCAGGTCGAGGAAGCGGTAGCGCAGGCGGGTTTCTTCGCCCACATCGGAGAACTCGTTGAGCGGGAACGGCGGGGTTTCCGACTCGTTCAGCACTTCCAGTTCGTAGCCCAGCACTTCGATCATGCCCGACGCCATGTTGGCGTTGGTGGCACCGGCCGGACGCAGGCGAACCTTGCCGGTGATCTTGACCACGTACTCACTGCGCACGCGGTCGGCGGCGGCGAAGGATTCAGCACGATCCGGGTCGAACACCACCTGGGCCAGACCGTCACGATCACGGATATCGAGGAAAATCACCCCACCGTGGTCACGGCGACGGTGAACCCATCCGCAAAGGGTAATTTCCTGGCCTTCCAGGCTTTCGTTCAGTTGGCCGCAATAATGGCTGCGCATCATGGTCGTGGTTTCACTTCTCGTAATTCGAAATTCGGTTGGAGGCCTTGCGCACATCAAGTGCAGAATGATGCAAGAGCTCGCACGTGTCGTTCAACTCAGGTTCCAGACCCTAGTCGGCTTTGTCGCCACCGGCCAGATTCTTCTTGGAACCGGTCTTGAAATCGGTTTCGTACCAGCCGGTGCCGCTGAGGCGGAAACCCGGCATGGACAGCATTTTCTTAAGCTCTGGCGCCTGGCAGGCAGGGCAGTCGACCAGCGGTGCTGCGCTGATCTTTTGAATGGCTTCCAACTGATGACCGCAGGAAGCACATTGATAGTCGTACATCGGCATGGGGGTTGTCTCGGCGATCAGATTGCTACCGCACACACTGGGTTTTGCGGCAAAGAGCGGGATTATATCCATTAAATGCAGCCTGTGCAGCCGTAAGACTGCACAGACCGACACTCGACACCTTCTGCCGCGACGACTAGGCCATCACACCGCAGCGCTCCTCCTTCCGACTGTGTACGACGCAGACAACCCGCACCAGCCCGCTGAAATTTTTTACCCCGCCGTGTCGCAAATGCACTTCGCGATCAACATGGGATAGCAGGGCGCTGACAGAGCAGCAATTGATCAGCGCCATTTCCGCCAAAATATCCCAATAGACCTGTTCAAGTCGCAAACAGGTGGCAAAGCCATTCAAACGTACCGACCGGGATAACGGTTGGGCCAGTCCCATATCAAATTCGCTGACAAACGGATTGATCCTTACATCCCTTAATGGACCCGCCCTCCCCTCACTGATTTTGCCTTCATACACCATACCGTCGACACTCCTTTGCCATCTGGTTTTTATCAGAGCCATGTTGCAAGCCCTATAAAAACGCAGACGCAAAGTTATATCCAGATGACTTTATGACCATCAACGTAGGATAAGCCAACAGCTTGAGGCGGATCGTGGAGACCGTCCTAGTCAGGACTATTTCCTACGGCATAGGCGGCAAGATCACTCAGTAAACAGGTGCAGAACGACAGAGCGCGAACAACGCCTGGCAGCGTCATTCGCGCACGGAAAATGCTGTCACGCCAGCAATGAACGCAACATCCAGGCAGTTTTCTCGTGAACCTGCATCCGCTGGGTCAGCAGATCAGCCGTAGGCTCGTCACTGACCTTGTCGAGCAACGGAAAGATCCCGCGCGCAGTACGCGTGACCGCTTCCTGCCCTTCGACAAGCTGCTTGATCATGTCTTCCGCGCTGGGCACTCCCGGCTCCTCCTTAATAGAAGAAAGGCGCGCGTAAATGGAGTAGGCGCCCGGCGCAGGAAAGCCGAGGGCGCGAATGCGTTCGGCGATTGAATCGACCGCCAGGGCCAACTCATTGTATTGCTCCTCGAACATCAGGTGCAGGGTCCGAAACATGGGACCGGTGACATTCCAGTGGAAGTTATGGGTCTTCAAATAAAGTACGTAAGTGTCCGAGAGCAGACGAGAAAGCCCGTCGACGATGGACTTGCGATCTTCTTCACTGATACCGATATCGATTGCCATGTTTTTCCCCAAAGGTGATGAATTCATCCGACAGGTGCAAGACCACTCTAGCAAGCCTGCTACCGGACCGCAGCCTGGATTGCGGCGTTGGCCTGCGACAAATCGCCCCCGATGGACCGCTGGACTCCCTGATTTGAGTAGCTGCAAGCTTTGCTGTTAAATAGGCAGCGTGTCGCCAGTGCCAATTTTACCGGGCGCTGCGCATAGGCTGACACCGGGTACGTGCCCAACGCCTCTTATTGTTCTGAAGCGAACCGTGCCCCGTCAGCTCTTCCTTGCGATCCGTCTTAACGTGAGTTAAATCAAATGTTGAAAATCGTCCACCTGCTACTGGGCGCAGCGGCTCTGCTGCTGTCCTTCATCCCGAGTCTGGGATCCGATGCTGTTCCTTACCTGCAACAACATGATGCGCTGTACCTGGCCTTTTTCGGCCTGCTCAACCTCACCCTCGCTCCGGTCATTCCTTACTGGAACAAAGGCCCGCGTCATCAGCTGCAAAACCTGGTCAGCGCCCTGCTGGTGCTGACCGTCGTTCTGCAAACCCTGACGCTGCTAGCGCCGATGCCCGTCATCGCCGGTCAACCCGCCGTTCTGTTCAGTCTGGTAGCCGCCCTGATTGCCGTACTTCTGCACTTGGCCATCAGCTTCTACAAATCTTCACCAACCGCCGCTTCGCCAAGCTATGACATGAGCAACCGCGATACCGGCACCGTGAAGTGGTTCAACACTTCCAAAGGCTTCGGGTTTATTTCCCGTGATTCCGGCGATGATATTTTCGTGCATTTCCGGGCCATTCGTGGCGAAGGCCATCGTGTTCTGGTCGAAGGCCAGCGCGTAGAGTTTTCCGTGATGAATCGTGACAAAGGCCTGCAAGCCGAAGACGTGATCGCTGCCCTGCCGCGACGTTGATTCAAGGCTGAAAAAAAACCGCAATCAGCCTGGCTGGTCGCGGTTTTTTATTGTCTCTTTTTTGCCGCAATCGCTAGTAATGTGGCGGTGGCGCGTCTTCTTCGAAGGTTTCGAACGGGCCAGCCATTTCTTCCTGCCGCTTGAGCAAGGCGGCCATTTGCAGCTGCAAGCGTTCCACCGAGCGCTGCTGCGTCGCCAGTACATCGCTCAACGCCTGGATGGTGTCATCCTGGAACGCCAATTGGCTCTCAAGATCGGTAACGCGGTCTTCCAGGCTCAAGATCAGTCCTCCACAAACGTGAAATCTGCGGTTAAAACCAGACGCAGCCGCTTGCGAATCGCCGCGACCTGATCCGCTGTATAGGGCCTGGCCAAGTGCTTGCCCCAGACAGGTGCTGGCCAAGCAGCGTCTTCGCGTTTGCGCACGATCACATGCATGTGCAACTGGCTGACAACGTTACCCAGGGCCGCGACATTCATCTTGTCCGCGTCGAACGCATCCTTGAGTACTTGCGCCAGTGCGGTCGTTTCCTGGTAAAGCTGCAACTGATCGGCGACGTCCAACTGAAATATCTCGCTGATATCGTCGCGGCGCGGCACCAGGATGAACCAGGGGTAGTTCGAATCATTGGACAAGAGCAACCGGCTGAGCGGGAAATCCCCGATCGCCAGCGTGTCTTGTTGAAGTCGTGGATCTAAAGCGAACACTGCGCGCACTCCCGGCTATTGATCATTTTCAGCTTAGCGTCCTTCCCCGGAGATGACGCGCCAAGCGACAGGACGGCAGCATACCTGCGAATGCAGCCAGCTTCACGACGAACCAGTGCCAACGCGCAGTGGTCAGCGACAAATCACACGGCAAGCGCTCCGGCATGAACCATTTTCATCGAGAGCGCACCATTTCAGCACCGCCACCCTCGCCACAAACATTGAAATGACTGAAAAACCGAGGGCTGGTCACGTTCCACTTCAGGCCACGCTGTATGAATTCAGTACAGAGAATAAGATTTTTTGCACCAAAACCGCACAGTGCGTCTACGCTAAGTGCGTCGGGCATCCGCTATTTACTCACCAAAGGGGTGAACCGGTAACGTTTTTGGTTGTCACGCTGTCGGCCAGGGAGGTGGGACACGATGCAATCGGTCGCGTCAAGCCCCATCACAAGGTGCTTGTAACCCCCGGTTTTATGAGGTTTTTACGGTAAAAGACAGGCGTACAGAAATAAAAAAAGCAGATTGCCGATTTGTGCACGCTTGTTGCATTCACACTCACATCTCCTTCAAAGCGACCGCGGGAAGCGGCGGCTTTCAAGGCAATAAAAACAGTGGCAGGGTTGCCCGATGGAGATTCAGACGCTTCGCCAAGGACTCTTTTTACCGATGCTCAAGCCCTGGAAAACAGCGTTGTAGTTGTGATTCCTATTGCATTGGGGCTGTAAATTTGCGACATCTACCAAGCCGTTTGCGACAGGGTCGTAAAGAAGCTGAAAGGATAGGTACGCAAGTATCGCCAACATGGTCGGCGTGATATAAGTTTGCGCCGACACAAAAAGAAAGAGCCGCCCAGATAATAAATCAGGTGGGACGGCAGTACTCTTCTAAAACCAAAGGAGCAAATCACGATGCGCGTGATGAAGTGGAGCATGATCGCACTGGCAGTTGCAGCAGCAGCCAGTACCCAAATGGCTACGGCCGCACCTTTTGTAAGTGACCAGTCTGAAGCCAAAGGTTTTGTTGAAGACAGCTCGTTGAACTTGCTGGTTCGCAACTACTACTTCAACCGTGACCGCAAAGACGGTTCGTCTGATCAGAAAGACTGGACTCAGGGCATCTGGGGCAACTTCAGCTCTGGTTACACCCAGGGTACCGTTGGCGTCGGCGTTGATGCATTCGGTTATCTGGCGATCAAACTGGACGGCGGCGACGGCACTGGCGGCACTGGCAACATGAGCCGCGACGCTGATGGCCACGTTAACGACAGTCAAGGTAAAGCTGGTGGCGCAGTTAAGTTCCGCGTTTCCAAAACAGAACTGAAAGTCGGCGACATGTCACCAAGCACTGCTCCAGTGTTCGCTGTTGGCGGTTCCCGCGTTCTTCCTCAGACTGCCAGCGGTTTCCAACTGCAGAGCAGCGAGATCAAAGATCTTGACCTCGAGGCCGGTCACTTCTACTCGTCGACCAGCCAGGACAAAAACGCCCGCGACGGCGGCCTGTGGGCAACTTACGCTGGCGTTGAAGCCAAAACCATCGACTACTTCGGCGGCAAGTATGGCATCACTGAGAACCTGACCGCTTCGCTGTATGGCGCCAAGCTGGAAGATATCTGGAACCAGTACTACGCCAACGTCAACCTCACCACCCCGATCAGTGGTGACACCTCGCTGAACACCGACTTCAACATCTATCGCACCACCGATACCGGTGACGCGAAAGCCGGTGACATCAGCAACACTGCATTCTCGCTGGCCACCGCCCTCACCTTCCTGAAGGCACACACCGTCACCCTGGCCTTCCAGAAAATTAACGGCGACACGCCGTTCGACTACATCGGTGTAGGTGGTCATAGTGGCTCCACCAACCGCGGTGGTGACTCCATTTTCCTCGCCAACTCCATCCAGTACTCTGACTTCAACGCCCCTGGCGAGAAGTCTGCCCAGATTCGTTACGACATCAAAATGGCAGAGTACGGCGTTCCTGGCCTTAGCTTCATGACCCGTTACGTTAAAGGTTGGGACATCGACGGCACCCACACCCCAGCAGGCAGCTCCTACGCTGGCCTGTACGGTGAAGATGGCAAGCACAACGAAACCAACTTCGAAGCCAAGTACGTTGTTCAGTCTGGCCCGGCAAAAGATTTGTCCTTCCGTATTCGTCAAGCTTGGCACCAAGCTAACGCTGACGAAGGCGAAGGCGATATCAAAGAGTTCCGCCTGATCGTTGACTACCCGCTGTCCGTTTTGTAATCGCATCCACTTAGTTTGCGGTAACAAATAAAAAGGCCCATCTTCGGATGGGCTTTTTTGTTGCCTATGTGTTACTTACTGTACCGCTGCTTCCTGAACCACTCGGATCACCCGCTGTGGGAACGGGATATCGATGCCTGCTGTTTTCAAGCGATCACGGGACTGTTCGTTGAACATGAACATCACATCCCAGTAATCCGCTGTCTTCACCCACACGCGCAGGGAAACAGTAATCGAACTGTCGCCGAGGGTAGAAATGACAGCTTGTGGCGCTGGCTCAGCCAATACGCGTTCATCGTTAGCCAGGTCCAGTAATACTTCACGGGCCTTCTGCAAATCCGCTTCGTAATCCACACCCACATCAAACACAACCTTGCGGGTCGGCTGGCGATTGGTGTTTGTGATAATGCCATTCGACAGGTTGCCGTTAGGCACGATGATTGTTTTGTTATCGCCGGTACGCAGCACGGTGTGGAAGATCTGAATGCTGTCGACAGTACCGGCAACCCCTTGGGCTTCGATCCAGTCACCAATCCGGAACGGACGGAACAGCAGAATAAGCACGCCACCGGCGAAATTCGCCAGGCTGCCCTGCAATGCCAGACCGATGGCCAGGCCTGCAGCACCAATGGCCGCGACGAAGGATGTGGTTTCGACGCCGATCATCGAGGCCACGCTGACTATCAGTAACACTTTCAGAATAATGTTCGCGAGGCTGCTGATAAACCCTTGCAGCGCCAAGTCCGCGTTACGCAGGGCGATCAGGCCGCCCAGTTTTTTCGACACCTTGTTGATCAGCCACCAGCCAATAGCTAGCGTGATGATTGCCAGCAGCACACGGCTGCCGTATTCCATGATCATCGGAATCCAGGCTTGGGACGCCTTGACCAGGTTGTCCACTTCAGCATTCAAGTCCATCTAGATTCTCCTGAAATCAGTCGCGGAAATTGTTGAACTGCAACGGCATGTCGAACGTCTTGGCGCGCAGGGCGGCAATAGCTTCCTGCAAATCGTCACGTTTCTTGCCAGTGATGCGCACTTGCTCGCCCTGAATGGCGGCCTGAACCTTGAGCTTGGCATCCTTGACGTGAGCGACGATTTTCTTCGCCAGTTCTTTGTCGATGCCTTCTTTGAGGACGGCTTCCTGCTTCATCAGCTTGCCTGACGCATAGGCGTCCTTGACTTCAAGGCACTGCACGTCGATCTTGCGCTTGACCAGCGCGAGCTTGAGGATCTCAATCATCGCTTCAAGCTGGAAATCGGCTTCAGCGGTCAGGTTGACAGTCAGGTCCTTTTCCTTGAACTCGAAGGTGCCCTTGCCTTTCAGGTCATAACGGCGATCCAGCTCCTTGACGGCGTTCTCGACCGCGTTGGTGACTTCGTGTTTGTCCAGTTCGGATACCACGTCGAACGACGGCATGTAATCTCTCCAATGAAGGGCGCGCTCGATCAAGAGGGAGCACGCCTGGCTTGCGGTTAAAATCCGCGCTGATTATAACGGGTCTTTCCCATCATTCACTGCGAGCCTCCGATGCGCGCCTCAAACAGAGCAAAAAGCTGATGTCCACTACCTGGCATGTTCTGGGCGCCGGCAGCCTTGGCACTCTCTGGGCTACGCGTCTGGCGCGGGCCGGGGTGCCGGTCAGGCTGATTCTGCGGGATGCGGCGCGTCTGACCGCTTATCAGGCGGCCGGCGGTCTGACGCTGGTGGAACATGGCGTCGCGAACACCTGGAATATTCCGGGGGAGACCGCCGACAGTGGCGAGCCGATCAACCGCTTGCTGGTCGCCTGCAAAGCCTACGATGCCGAGCACGCCGTAGCCCGACTGGCTCCGCGCCTGGCGCGCGGCGCCGAATTGATTCTGTTGCAGAACGGCCTTGGCAGTCAGGACGCCGTCGCGGCTCAAGTTCCTCAGGCGCGCTGTATTTACGCATCGAGCACTGAAGGCGCGTTTCGCGAAGGCGACTGGCGCGTGGTGTTTGCCGGGCATGGTTACACCTGGCTGGGGGACGCCGGCCATCCCGTGGCGCCGATCTGGCTGGATGACCTCGACGCGGCCGGGATTCCCCATGAATGGAGCACCGACATTCTCACCCGGCTGTGGCGAAAACTGGCGCTCAATTGTGCGATCAATCCGTTGACGGTGCTGCACGATTGCCGCAATGGCGGTTTGCAGGACCACCATTGTGAAGTCGCCACCCTGTGCGGCGAGCTGACCGAACTGCTTGAACGCTGCGGCCAACCGGCCGCTGCCGAAAACCTCCGGCAGGAAGTCGAACGGGTGATCCACGCCACCGCCGCCAATTACTCCTCGATGTACCAGGACGTCGCGAACCAGCGCCGAACCGAAATCAGTTACCTGCTGGGCTATGCGTGCAAAGTGGCGGCGCGGCATCAACTGAACCTGCCGCACCTTAATCAGTTACAACAGCGGCTGATCAGCCATCTGCACAGCCTTGGATTGCCCAGCGACTGAGCAGCGGCTACGCTGGCCACTTGTCCCTTTTCAGCGATCAAACTGATGCCATTGCGCCAGCGCCTTGAAAACCTTCCGGTCGGCCAGAAACTGCTGGCCGCCCTGCTGGTGCTGTTGACCACCGTTCTGCTGGTCGCCAACCTCACGTTTATCAGCGCCGCTTATTACATCTCCCAGGAAAGCATGGCCCCCCAGGCCTTGCAGACCATCGGCCGGCTGATATCGAACCCCAGCCTCGTCGCCGAAGCGTTGCAGTCACCGCAAAGTGCCGAACGCCTGCTCAATGAACTCAACAGCTATTCACCGCTGCGTGCCGCCGCGCTGTATGACGGCAAGGGCGAACGCCTGGCGCAGTTGCAACATGGCGACAAATTGAAGCTGCCGGAGCGCTATCGACATATCGAGTCCTGGCAGGCCACCGAGTTTCGCAGCAACCAGGTGATCACCCTGCCCCGCCCCGGCACAGAGCCTGGTCACCTGCTGCTCGTGGCCAGCAGCGAATTGCCGATGGCTTTCTACACCGGAACGCTGACCGCCAGTCTCGGCATTCTGATCTTCAGTGTGCTGTTGTGGCTAGTAATTGCCCGGCAGATCAAACGCCTGATCACCCGGCCGATCCATCAGCTTGAAGAATTGTCGCGGCAAGTCACCCGTGAAGAAAACTACGCCTTGCGCGCCTCCCGTGGCAATCACGATGAAATCGGCAGTCTGGCCGAGGCCTTCAACACCATGCTTTCACGCATCGAGGCACGAGAGCAGCAACTCAAACGCGCGCGTGACGATTCCCAGGCGGCTTACGATCAAGCGCAGGGCCTGGCCGAAGAAACCCGCCACACCAACCGCAAGCTGGAACTCGAAGTCCAGGTGCGCAGCAAGATCGAAAAGAAACTCACCGGGTTCCAGAATTACCTCAACAGCATCATCGACTCCATGCCGTCGGCGCTGATCGCCCTCGACGAGCAGCTCTACGTGACACAGTGGAATCAGGAGGCCAGCGCCCTCTCAGGCACGCGCCTGGATGAAGCGCTGAACCAGCCGATCTTCCTCGCCTTCGAACCGCTCAAGCCGTTTTTGCCACAGCTCAAGCAAACCGTCGAGCAGCATACCGTAGCGAAAATCGAGCGCGTGACCTGGTTCAAGGACGATGAAGCCAAGCATTACGCCCTGACCTTTTACCCGCTGATGGGCGGGGCGGGGCGGGGCGTGGTGATCCGGATCGACGACATCACCCAGCGCCTGTCGCTGGAAGAAATGATGGTGCAGTCGGAAAAAATGCTTTCGGTCGGAGGCCTCGCCGCCGGCATGGCCCATGAGATCAACAACCCGCTGGGCGCGATCCTGCACAACGTGCAGAACATTCGCCGACGTCTGTCCCCCGAACTGCCGAAAAATCTCGAACAAGCCGAGCACGTCGGCATCGAGTTGGACACAGTCAATCAGTACCTGAAAGCCCGCGAAGTGCCGCAGTTGCTGGATGGCATCCAGCAGGCCGGGGCCCGGGCGGCGAAGATCGTCACCCACATGCTCAGCTTCAGTCGCCGCAGCACCCGGCAAATGGCGCCGTGCGACTTGCCGGCCCTGATCGATCAAGCCGTGGACATTGCCGGCAACGATTTTGACCTGGCGATCGGTTTTGACTTCAAGGGCCAGGCGATCACTCGCCAGTTCGATCCGGCACTGGGCCCGGTGCCCGGCACCGCCAACGAGCTTGAACAAGTGCTGCTCAACCTGCTGAAAAACGCCGCACAGGCCATTCACCAGCGCGAAGATGACCGCGAGCCGGGGCGAATCATTCTGCGCACCAAGCTGAATCCGCCGTGGGCGGAAATCCAGGTCGAGGACAACGGCATCGGCATGAGCGAAAGCGTGCGCAAACGCACTTTCGAACCGTTCTTCACCACCAAGGAAATCGGCCAAGGCACCGGGCTGGGCCTTTCGGTCTCGTATTTCATCATCACCAATAACCACAAGGGTCAGATGGAAGTGCAATCGACCCTCGGCCAAGGCACGTGCTTCACCTTGCGCCTGCCATTGGCGAGCACCCCGCTTGTCTCTCAAGAACTCAATCAGCTATCGAGGTAACCATGGGCTTTCGCTTGTCGAAGATTTACACGCGCACCGGCGACACAGGCGAAACCGGGCTGGGCGATGGCCGCCGTGTGGCGAAGGACCATCCTCGGATCGAAGCCATTGGCGAAGTCGACACGTTGAACAGTCAGGTCGGTATGTTATTGGCCGGGCTGGAAGCTGAACGTGGCGAGTTCCCGGGATTAAACGAAGTGATCGAGGTATTGGCGCCGTGTCAGCATCGGTTGTTTGATCTGGGCGGTGAGCTGGCGATGCCGGTGTATCAGGCGCTGAACGCGGCAGAGATCGAACGCCTGGAAGCGGCGATTGATCTGTGGAATGAAGAGCTGGGGCCCCTGGAGAATTTCATTTTGCCGGGGGGTTCGGCGCTGATTGCTCAAGCGCATGTGTGCCGGAGCCTGGCGCGCGGTGCCGAGCGGCGGTGTCAGCATTTGAATGCCGTTGAGCCGCTGGCCGGGGTTGGCCTGGCGTATATCAATCGGCTGTCGGACCTGTTGTTTGTGGTGGCGCGATTGATCGCCAAGCGACAGGGGATTGCGGAGATTCTGTGGCAGCCTGCTGCGAAACCCTTGGTTTAGTCGGCGCCTATCCAGACGCCAACTCCGGCAAGCCGGCTCCTACAGAAGGATCGCGTAACCTTGCAGGAGCCGGCTTGCCGGCGATGGGGCCACCCGTTACACCAAAGAATCCGGCCAAAACGCCCGAATCCCCGCGACACCTTGGGCACCCGCCGCCCACGCTTTTTGCTGCTCTGCCGGGCCAACGCCCCCCAACAAAAACAACGGTCTACTGAACCCTTCAATCAACACCGAAGCCTGCTCCCAACCCAGCGGCTCAGCCCCCGGATGCGTCAAGGTCGGCTGCACCGGTGACAGCGTCACAAAGTCCACGCCCATCTGCTCTGCCAGCGCCAACTCCTCGGCGTTGTGGCACGAAGCCGCCAGCCAGCGCGAGGCCGGCAACGGTCGACCAGCCGCCGCGTACTTGCGCAACTGTGCCGAAGTAATGTGCCAGCCGGCCGACGGAAAATCGCCCAACCACTCGAACGGCCCCTTGATCATCAACTGCGCCTTGCCGGCACACAGCCCCGCTGCGTCCACGGCCAGGTCGCGGTATTTCGGGTCGTAGCCGTTAGGCGCGCGCAACTGGATCAGCTTGATCCCGCCGGCGATAGCTTTCTGGATACCGCGCAGCAAGGCCGGGGTTTCCAGGTCTTCAGGGGTGATCAGGTACTGCGCGGGCAACCGGGCGGCGGCAACGATTGGCTGATTGGCCGCGGGAAATTCGTAGTTCGGCAGATCCCGCGGGGACACCCATTCCAATGGCTGACCTTCGGCGCCATGCGGCTCTCCCGAGAACGCCGAAACTTCCCAGACATCCAGCAACACCTGCTTGTCCGGGTAGTCATGCCGGACTTTGATCAGCGGTCGCGCGGCGTTGACCACAATCCCCAGCTCTTCGAGAAGCTCACGGGCGAGCGCGGTCTCGACGGATTCGTCGGCCTCGACCTTGCCACCGGGGAACTCCCACAGACCGCCCTGATGTTGAGTGTCAGCGCGGCGGGCGATCAAGATCTTGCCGCTGTTATCGCGAATGACCGCAGCGGCTACATGGACTCGTTTCACTGCCCGACCTCCTCCAGACCCGCCGTCTGCCACGCCTTGAAGGCCGGCCATTGGTAGATGGTTTCGACGTAGGCCTCATCTACCGCCGGCAACTTCACCTGATAGGTACGCAGGCGCACTGCGATTGGCGCGAAAAAAGCATCGGTCAGGGTTGCGCCACCAAACAGAAACGGACCGGTTTCGGTCGAGGTCGCGCGGCACTCGGCCCACAGCGCCAGCATGCGCTTGATGTCTGCCTGCACCTCTTCCGGTGCTGGCGACAGCGGTGCATCGCGACTCAGGTCAAACGGCATGTTGCCGCGCATGGCGAAAAATCCGGCATGCATCTGCGCACACGCCGAACGGGCCTGGGCGCGTGCGGCGATGTTCTCGGGCCAGAGGCCAGCGTCGGGAAATTGCTCG
Organism: Pseudomonas sp. GB2N2; assembly: GCF_054897705.1. Lineage (NCBI taxonomy): Bacteria > Pseudomonadati > Pseudomonadota > Gammaproteobacteria > Pseudomonadales > Pseudomonadaceae > Pseudomonas > Pseudomonas sp. GB2N2. The sequence goes on along the minus strand of NZ_CM142701.1, from coordinate 5,851,784 downwards.
GCCAGGTACTCGGCGATCGCCAGAGAATCGGCGACGGTGCCGTGTTCGGTTTTCAGCAGCGGGACTTTGCCGGTCGGAGAATGCTTGAGCAGGCGCTCGTGGGTGTCGGGCTGATTCAGTTTGATCAGTTCTTCGGTGTACGGCGCGCCGGTCAGGTCGAGGGCCAGTGCGCTGCGCAGGGACCAGGAAGAAAACAGTTTGTCGCCGATGATCAGGTGATAACTCATGTTCAGGCGTCCTCAAGCTAGACAGATACCTGTAGGAGTTGGCTTGCCAGCGATGGCGATGGTGGCCTAAACGCCATCGCCAGCAAGCGGGCTCCTACAGAAAGATCAGGTACGGTACTCGGCGTTGATTTTCACGTATTCGTGGGACAGGTCGGTGGTCCAGATGGTTTCGCTGCAATCTCCTCGACCCAATTCGATACGGATGGTGATTTCTTCCTGCTGCATCACCGCCGCCCCCTGGGCTTCGGTGTAAGTCGATGCGCGAGCGCCATGGCTGGCGATGCACACCTCGCCGAGGAACACGTCGATCTTGCTCACGTCCAGGTTCGGCACGCCGGCACGGCCGACGGCGGCGAGTATGCGGCCCCAGTTCGGATCGGATGCAAACAGCGCCGTCTTGATCAGCGGCGAGTGCGCCACGGTGTATCCGACGTCCAGGCACTCCTGGTGATTGCCGCCGCCGTTGACTTCAACGGTGACGAACTTGGTCGCGCCTTCGCCGTCGCGGACGATGGCCTGGGCCACGTCCATGCACACTTCGAACACGGCCCGTTTCAACTTGGCAAACAAGTCACCGCTCGCGGAGGTGATTTCCGGCAGTGCAGCCTGACCGGTGGCGATCAGCATGCAGCAGTCGTTGGTCGACGTATCGCCATCGATAGTGATGCGGTTGAACGACTTGTTGGCGCCGTCCAGCAACAGGTTTTGCAGCACGTCGCGGGAGACTTTGGCATCGGTGGCGATGTAGCCGAGCATGGTCGCCATGTTCGGACGGATCATGCCCGCGCCTTTGCTGATGCCGGTCACCGTGATGATCACGCCGTCATGCTGGAACTGGCGGCTGGCGCCTTTTGGCAGCGTATCGGTGGTCATTATGCCGGTGGCCGCCGCTTCCCAGTTATTCACCGAGAGATCGTCGAGGGCGGCTTGCAACGCGCCTTCGATCTTCTCGACTGGCAGCGGCTCGCCGATCACACCGGTGGAGTACGGCAGCACGAGGCTGGCATCGACGCCGGCCAATTCAGCCAGTTTGGCGCAAGTGCGCTCGGCGGCGACCAGGCCCGGTTCGCCGGTGCCGGCGTTGGCGTTGCCAGTGTTGGTCAATAGGTAGCGCACCGGACCTTGCACGCGCTGTTTGGCCAGGATCACCGGAGCGGCGCAAAAAGCGTTCAGGGTGAACACGCCGGCGACGGTGGAGCCTTCGGCGCAGCGCATGACCACGACATCCTTGCGCCCCGGGCGCTTGATGCCGGCCGAGGCGATACCGAGTTCAAAACCGGCAACCGGGTGCAACGTTGGCAATGGACCAAGACCAACAGCCATGAATGCGCTCCTTAAAAAATGATGTCAGCACCGCTTTCAGGAAGGACGGTGGTGTAAATGGCAAAACGCCGCGACGGCTGATGCCGGTCGCGGCGCGGGTATTTCAGCGAATGAAACGGGTTTTACTGGATCTGCCCGTGGCAATGCTTGAATTTCTTGCCCGAACCGCAGTAGCACAGTTCGTTACGGCCCAGCTTCTGATCGTTACGTACCGGCGCGACAGCGAGGGCTACATCGACTTCTTCACCGAGCAACTCCGGTTGCTCAAGACCCGGCGGTTCGTCGTGCTGGAATTGCATGCGCGCCGCCAGTGCTTCAGCTTCCTGACGCAGGCGCTGCTCTTCTTCGATCGGATCTTCGCGGCGAACCTGTACGTGCGACAGCACGCGGATCGAGTCGCGCTTGATCGAATCCAGCAGCTCGGAGAACAGCGTGAACGACTCGCGCTTGTACTCTTGCTTCGGGTTTTTCTGAGCGTAGCCACGCAGATGGATGCCGTGACGCAGGTGGTCCATGGTCGACAGGTGATCTTTCCACAGGTCATCCAGAACGCGCAGAACGATCTGTTTCTCGAAGGTGCGCAGCGCATCGGCGCCCGCCTGGTCTTCTTTCTCGTTGTACGCGGCGATCAATTCTTGCATCAGTTTTTCGCGCAGGGTTTCTTCGTACAGGTGATCGTCTTCGTCGAGCCATTGCTGGATCGGCAAGGCCACACCGAAGTCGCTCTGCAACGTCGCTTCCAGACCGGCCACGTCCCACTGCTCCGGCAGCGATTGCGGTGGAATGTGCGCGCTGACTGTCGCGTTGAGCACGTCTTGACGGAAGTCGGCGATGGTTTCACCGATGTTGTCGGCGGCCAGCAACGTGTTACGCATGTGATAAATCACTTTACGTTGTTCGTTGTTGACGTCGTCGAACTCTAGCAGTTGTTTGCGAATGTCGAAGTTGCGACCTTCGACCTTGCGCTGCGCCTTCTCGATGGCGTTGGTCACCATGCGGTGCTCGATCGCTTCACCGGACTGCATGCCCAGGGCTTTCATGAAGTTTTTCACCCGGTCAGAGGCGAAGATGCGCATCAGGCTGTCTTCCAGCGACAGGTAGAAACGGCTGGAACCGGCGTCACCCTGACGACCGGCACGACCGCGCAGCTGGTTGTCGATACGGCGTGATTCATGACGCTCGGAGGCGATCACCTGCAAACCACCCGACTCGAGCACTTGCTGGTGACGTTTCTGCCAGTCGGCCTTGATCTGGGCGATCTGCTCCGGCGTTGGATCTTCCAGCGATGCGACTTCCACTTCCCAGTTGCCGCCCAACAGGATGTCGGTACCACGACCGGCCATGTTGGTGGCGATCGTCAGTGCACCCGGGCGACCGGCCTGGGCAATGATCTCGGCTTCTTTTTCGTGGAACTTGGCGTTCAGGACCTTGTGTTCGATGCCCTCTTTCACGAGCAGGCTGGACATGTGCTCCGACGTTTCAATGGTCGCTGTACCCACCAGCACCGGACGGCCGTGAGTCATGCACTCCTTGATGTCAGCAACAATTGCCGCGTACTTCTCGTCCGCAGTGAGGAACACCAGGTCGTTGTAGTCCTTGCGCGCCAGCGGTCTGTTTGGCGGAATGACCATCACCGACAAACCGTAGATCTGGTGGAATTCGAACGCTTCGGTGTCAGCGGTACCGGTCATGCCGGACAGCTTGTTGTACAGGCGGAAGTAGTTCTGGAAGGTGGTCGACGCCAGGGTCTGGCTTTCGGCCTGGATGTTCAGTTCTTCCTTGGCTTCAATCGCCTGGTGCAGGCCTTCGGACAAACGACGACCCGGCATGGTACGACCGGTGTGTTCGTCGACCAGGACAACCTGACCGTCCTGCACGATGTATTCGATGTTGCGATGGAACAGCTTGTGCGCACGCAGACCGGCATACACGTGGGTCAGCAAACCCAGGTTATGCGCCGAATACAGGCTCTCGCCTTCAGCCAGCAGGCCGATGCGGGTCAGCATGTCTTCGATGAACTGGTGACCGGCTTCGTTGAGCTCGACCTGACGGGTCTTCTCATCAACGGTGTAGTGGCCAGCCTTGGTAACTTCGCCTTCAACTTCTTCGACGTGCAACTCCAGCTGCGGGATCAGTTTGTTGATCTCGACATACATCTTGGAGCTGTCCTCGGCCTGACCGGAAATGATCAGCGGGGTACGGGCTTCGTCGATGAGGATGGAGTCGACTTCGTCGATCACGGCAAAATTGAGTTCGCGCTGGAATTTTTCTTCCATGCTGAACGCCATGTTGTCGCGCAGGTAGTCGAAACCGAATTCGTTGTTGGTGCCGTAGGTAATATCGGCAGCGTAGGCCAGACGTTTCTCTTCCGGCGGCTGGAATGGCGTAACCACGCCGACCGTCATGCCGAGGAATTCGTAGAGCGGACGCATCCAGTTGGCGTCACGGCGGGCCAGGTAGTCGTTCACCGTGACAACGTGCACGCCTTTACCGGACAGCGCGTTGAGGTAAACGCCCAGTGTTGCCACCAGGGTCTTGCCTTCACCGGTACGCATTTCCGCGATCATGCCTTCATGCAAGGTCATGCCGCCGATCAGCTGGACATCGAAGTGGCGCATACCCATGACGCGCTTGCCGGCTTCGCGGGCGACCGCAAAGGCTTCTGGCAGCAACTTGTCGAGGGTTTCCCCTTTGGCGATGCGGGCCTTGAACTCATTGGTCTTGGCACGCAATTGATCGTCCGAAAGGGCCACCATTTGCTCTTCGAAGGCATTGACGAATTGCACCGTCTTGAGCATGCGTTTGACTTCACGCTCGTTCTTGCTTCCAAAAAGTTTCTTTAACAAAGGCGCAAACATATCGGCAGGATCTTCCACACTAAAGGGATGGAGGGCGGCCCCGTGAGTCGCCCGTGCAGCCCTCATGGCCGCATGCGAACGAGCATTCTACCCGGAAACGATGGTGAGGAAAGTGGCGTTATTCCACGATGCATGCACTGCGCTGTAACGGGGCTCACTTAAAATAAGGGCTTTTTGCTGAACTTCAAGCCGCTGACGGCAGAAGTTACTTGTTGATTTAATGAGTAAAGCGCGCGCAAAGCAATGGGTCGGGTGCAACCAATGCTTTCTGCTACCATGGCGGCTCTGTTACTTCAGGTGTCTGATCATGGCATTTCGCCCTCTCACGGCCAGAGCACCCGCCGTTCTGCTTCGCGAAGCCAAACCGCTCAAAGCCATTTTCGGCCACGCTCAACGCCTGGGTCATTTGCAACGTCTGGTCGATAGCCAACTGCAGCCCGCCGCCCGCGAACATTGCCATGTGGCGTCGTGGCGCGAAGGCAGCTTGTTGCTGATTGTCACCGATGGTCATTGGGCCACCCGTCTGCGTTATCAGCAAAAGCGTCTGCAACGACAACTGCAGATGTTTGATGAGTTCGCCAGCCTGACCCGGATTCTATTCAAGGTGCAGCCGCCGACCGTTCAGCAGGGCGCCGCGGGGCATACCATCAGTTTGTCGACGGATGCGGGCGCGACGATTCAGGCGACGGCTGACGGGATCAGTGATCCGAATCTCAGGGCAGCCCTCGAGCGATTGGCCGCTCACGCCAAACCCAAAGACTGACACAGAACCATTGTGGGAGCGGGCTTGCTCGCGAAGGCGGAGTGTCATTGAACAGTTATGTTGTCTGACACAGCGCCTTCGCGAGCAAGCCCGCTCCCACATGTTGACCGTGCCCAATCGTTAGCGGCGCTTACTGCCCAGCAACGACCCCATCAACCCCCGCACCAACTGCCGACCCAACTGATTGGCCGCCTGTCGCATCGCCGATTTCAGCGCCTGCCCGGCCGCCGTACCGAGGAATTCCCCAGCCTTGTCGGTGAAGCTCGGCTCCTCGGGCGCAGGCTTGCCCGGCACCGCTTCGGCCTCTGGCGCCAAGCCTTTGCGTCCTATCAGCACTTCATATGCCGACTCGCGATCTACCGGTTTGTCATACCGGCCCTTGAACGGCGAACCGGCGATCAGCAGCGTACGCTCGGTTTCACTCAACGGACCGATCCGTGATTGCGGAGGGGCGACCAGCACGCGCTGGACCATTTCCGGCGTGCCCTTGTCCTGCAACGTACCCACCAGCGCTTCGCCAATCCCCAATTCAGTCAACACCGACAGGGCATCGAACGCCGGGTTTGGCCGGAAACCTTCAGCCACCGCTCGCAGAGATTTCTGCTCCTTGGCGGTGAAGGCGCGCAAGCCATGCTGGATGCGCAGCCCCAGTTGCGCCAGCACGTCATCCGGCAAATCCCCCGGTGACTGAGTGACGAAATACACGCCCACGCCTTTCGAGCGGATCAGCCGCACCACTTGCTCCAAACGCTCCTGCAAGGCCTTGGGAGTATCGCCAAACAACAAATGCGCTTCGTCGAAAAACAGCGCCAGCAGCGGTTTGTCGGCATCGCCGCGCTCCGGCAGTTGCTCGAACAACTCGGCCAGCAGCCACAAAAGGAAGGTGGCGTAAACCTTCGGCGCTTCGTGCACCAGTCGACTGGCGTCCAGCAAATGAATGCGCCCGCGACCGTCGGCGGTGGGCTGCAGAATGTCTTCGAGTTGCAGCGCCGGCTCGCCGAACAGCGCTTCGGCGCCCTGCTGTTCAAGGATGGCCAGACGCCGCAACAGCGCCTGACTCGACCCTGTGGTCATCAGCGAGGCGTCGTCCCCCAGCAATTCAGGGTGGTCGCGCAGGTGATTGAGCAGCGCCTTCAAATCTTTCAAATCCAGCAGCAGCAACCCTTCGCGATCCGCCACCTTGAACGCGGCGTACAGCGCCGATTGCTGACTGTCGGTCAACTCCAACAGAGCGCCGATCAGCAAAGGACCCATTTCGCTCAAGGTGGTGCGCAATGGATGACCGGTCTCACCGTGAATGTCCCACAGGGTCACCGGATAGGCCTGTGGTGTGTAATTCAGCCAGGGCATCCCGGCGATGCGCTCGGCGATTTTGCCCTGAGGATTGCCGGCCGCGCCAAGACCGCACAGGTCGCCTTTGATATCCGCCGCAAACACGGCCACGCCAGCATCGCTGAACGCTTCGGCCATTCGCTGCAAGGTGACGGTTTTGCCGGTCCCGGTGGCGCCCGCAACCAATCCGTGCCGGTTCGCCAGGCGCATGGCCTGGGCGATCGGTTGTCCAACGGGATCAGCACCAATAACGAGTTGCGATGAATCGTGCATTTTGCCACCCATGGTTAAACTTTGATCGAACGCGGCCCATGCTACAAAGTGTACAACGACTATAAGCAACGTCAGGCAATCCGCAATGATCTGGACAACAATGTGCACGTTTCAGAATCTGACGCGTCTCCTGAGGCCTCATCGCTCTCGCCACAAAGCTCTCTGACACCCAACCGAACATCTATCCTTCATAAAGGTCAACCGATGGAGCGCCACGGGACCGGAGGAATGTTCATCGTGCATATCGCTGACATCACCATGTTCTACGCCCCTGCCAGCGGTGGCGTGCGCACGTATCTGGATGCCAAACACCGGCGACTCGGGATCAGGTCGGGCATTCGCCACAGCCTGCTGATTCCGGGTTCACACTTGAGTGAACAGGATGGCGTGTACACGGTGCCAGCGCCCGCCCTGCCCTTCGGCAAGGGCTACCGTTTCCCGCTGCGCCTCGCGCCATGGCGCAATGTCCTACAGGAACTGCAGCCCGATCTGATTGAAGTCGGCGATCCTTACCTCACGGCCTGGGCGGCGTTGGATGCTCGTCGTCAACTCGATGTGCCGGTGATCGGTTTCTACCATTCGGACCTGCCGATGTTGGTCAGCAACCGCATGGGCAACTGGGTCACCACCAATGTCGAGGCTTACGTCAGCAAGCTCTATGGCAACTTCGACCGGGTTCTTGCCCCGAGCCGCATCATGGCCGACAAATTGATCAGCCTGGGCGTTAAAAACGTGTTTGTACAACCCTTGGGGGTCGACCTGGACACCTTCCACCCCAACGCCCGAGACCCGGAGCTGCGAGCTGAACTGGGCATCGATGAACAGACGCATCTGCTGATTTTCGCCGGACGCGGTTCCAAGGAAAAAAACCTGCCGGTGCTGCTCGACTGCATGAAGCGCCTGGGCCGACGTTATCACCTGCTGCTGGTAGGGTCGTCGATGCCGGCGGTGGTGCCGGACAACGTGACCGTGGTCGATGAGTTCTGCCCTGCGACGCAAGTGGCGCGTCTGATGGCCAGTGCCGATGCGCTTCTGCATGCCGGCGATCAGGAAACCTTTGGCCTGGTGATCCTTGAGGCCATGGCCTGTGGCATTCCGGTGATCGCCGTGGCGGCCGGGGCCTTTCAGGAGATTGTCACATCAGATTGCGGTGCGCTGTGCGCGCCGAACAATCCCATGGCGATGGCCAACACTGTGCGAGAGCTGTTCGGTTCGGACAGTGCAGTCCTCGGCCGACAGGCTCGGCGCCATGTTGAAAGGCATTATTCGTGGGACACGGTGGTCAACAGCCTGCTGGGCCACTATCACGCCGTCCTTGGCAGCCAATGGCCGCTGATCGCCAATGGTTGAGACCATGAATCCGACCAGCCTGCTACTGGTTTTGCATGATGTCGCGCCGCAGACCTGGGCCGATTACCAACCCTTCGTCGAAGCGGTCGACGCTCTGGGCGGCGTGCCGATGACTTGGCTGGTGGTGCCGGACTTTCACCGGCACAACGAGTTGCAGGCGCACCCCGGATTTCGACGCATGCTCACTGAACGCATCGCCCGAGGTGACGAATTGACGTTGCACGGCTACTTTCATTGCGATGAAAGCCCGACGCCCCACACGCCAAAAGACTGGTTCATGCGCCGCATTTACACCCATGAAGGCGAGTTTTACAGCCTGTCCCGGGAAGCCGCCCTCTCCCGCCTGCAGGCCGGCATTGAAGTGTTCCATCGCTATGACTGGCCGCTGCAAGGTTTCGTCGCCCCGGCCTGGTTGATGAGCGAAGGGACCCGCCAAGCCCTGCGCCAGTTGCCGCTGAGCTACACCAGTGATCCGCAGCATCTGTATCACCTGCCGGATTTCACCCCGGTCGATGCGCCGGGGCTGGTGTGGAGCGCACGCAGTGCCTGGCGACGGGGTCTATCGAAACTGCTCAGCGATCAGCGCGAACAGCGCTGGCGCCAGTCGCCGGTGATTCGCCTGGGGTTGCACCCCGTGGACATGCGTCACGCGTTCTCACGCAATTATTGGCTGTACACCCTCAAGCGTCTGCTGGACGAGGGGCGCGTGCCGATGACCAAGGCGCAGTGGCTGGCACTGCACACTCACCGCGCAGGGCGTGCCGCATGAGCCGGGGAATTGTGCTGTTTGTCGCGCTGCTGGCGGCGGTGCTGATTCCGCTGTTGCTGGGCGGTAACCAGACCTGGTCGCGCCTACAAAGCTTTCCATTGAACTGGCTGTTGATCATGTTCGGCATGATTCTGTTGTGCTGGGTGGTGAACACGATGCGCCTGCGCTTGTTGCTCGGTGATCAAGTCGACAAGGTCAGCCCAGTCAAAAGCCTCGGCGTGGTGATGGCCGCCGAATTTGCCTATTGCGCCACACCGGGTGGCAGCGGCGGACCGCTGACGATCATGGCGCTGCTGGCACGCAACGGTGTGCGGCCCGCACGGGGCAGCGCGGTGTTTGCCATGGATCAGCTGAGCGATTTGCTGTTCTTTCTGTGCGCATTAAGCGGGATTCTGATTTACGCGCTGTTCCAGCACCTCAGCGAACGCATGGAATGGTTACTGATTGTCAGCGCCATTTCGATGTTTGGTGGCTTGCTCAGTTGTGTCGTGGTCGCGCGTTACCATCGGCTGCTGATTCGTCTGAGCGGCCGGCTGCTGGCTCGGCTCAATGTCAAAAGCACCACACGGATGCGCTGGGCGCGAAAACTGCTGCATTTTCTGGCGGCATTTACGGACACCTTGAAGCTGCCCATTCCGACACTGATCAAGGTGTTTGCCCTGACCTGCGTGCACTGGCTGCTGCGCTACAGTGTGTTGTATCTGGCATTGCGCGGGCTGGGCGCGGATTTGCAGTGGGCATGGAGTTTTTTGATTCAGATGCTTTCTTTGAGTGCGGGGCAGTTCAGCCTGTTGCCGGGCGGGGCCGGTGCGGCGGAACTGACTTCGGCGGCATTGCTGGCGCCCATGGTGGGCAAATCCACAGCGGCGGCGGCGATTCTGATTTGGCGGGCGGTGACGTATTACTTCTATCTGGTGGTGGGCGGGCCGGTGTTTTTGTTGATGCTGGGGCGGCCGCTTCTTAAGAAATTGATGAGGATTGGGCAAGCTTAGGATCAGGCTCGGGATTCAACTCCTCCCATAACTCCGCTGCCCCCGGAAACTCAGTGCCGTCGTCGGGCCCCATATCGTCCGGATCATAACGGCTCAAACACCCCTCCCCCAACGTCGCGGGAGCTTTGGACGTAGCTTTGTCGAGTGGATCGGCCATGCTGAAAATCCTCAGTACAGATACGGCGAAGAGCCTGAAGCGATTGAACGCCCAGGCCCTTCGAATTTCAACCGCGTTATGTGACTGTCAGAACACCACGGTCTTGTTGCCGTGCACCAGCACCCGGTCTTCCAGGTGATAACGCAGACCACGGGCCAGCACCATTTTCTCGACGTCACGACCGAAACGCACCATGTCCTCGATACTGTCGCTGTGGCTGACACGCACCACGTCCTGCTCGATGATCGGGCCGGCGTCCAGCTCTTCAGTCACGTAGTGGCAGGTCGCACCGATCAACTTCACGCCGCGCAAGGAAGCCTGGTGATACGGTTTGGCGCCCACGAACGACGGCAGAAAACTGTGATGAATGTTGATCACCTTGTGCGCGTATTCGCGGCACAACGCCGGCGGCAGGATTTGCATGTAACGGGCAAGTACCACCACTTCGGCATCGTGATGTTTCACCAGCCGCGAGACTTCGGCGAATGCCGGCTCCTTATCCTGTGGATTGACCGGAACGTGGTAGTACGGAATACCGTGCCACTCAACCATGCTGCGTAAATCATCATGATTGGAAATCACACAGGAGATTTCGCAATCCAGTTCATCACTGTGCCAACGGTGCAGCAAGTCGGCCAGGCAATGAGATTCGCGGCTGGCCATCAATACCACGCGCTTTTTTTGCGCGGTATCCGTGATACGCCAGTTCATCGAGAACTCTTCGGCAATCGGCGCGAACGCTTCGCGGAAAGCCTCTATACCGAATGGCAGCGAGTCGGCACGAATTTCGTGACGCATGAAGAACCAGCCACTGAGATTGTCAGAGTGGTGGCTCGCTTCAGTGATCCAGCCGTTATGTGACGCCAGAAAGTTACTGACTTTAGCAACGATGCCGACGCGGTCCGGGCAAGCAATCACCAGCCGAAAAGTGCGCATGAGGGGGAAACTCCAGAACTTCGCAAAGGCCGCCATTCTAGCGATTACGCGGAAAAACTGCAGTATAGATGACACCTCGCGTTGCACGAGGGGCACAGACACACGCGTTGACGGTTCGTTTTACACACGCCATGGTGATCTTCTCGACATTCTTCAAGCACTCATTTGTGAATATCTGTGGTACCCACGTCACACTATTTAACTGCGCCCGCAATGTGCGCCCCCGTTCAATGCAACTAAATTAAATAAACATGGGTTAAATGTTTACTTGATGAAACACCCTGACTATTATTGCCGCACTGTCCCTGCCATCCCGCGTCCTGACATAAGGTAGTCTCCATGTCCTTGATCAACGAATACCGTGCCACCGAAGAAGCTATCAAAGAGCTGCAAGCCCGTTTGAAGAACCTGTCTCAAGACGACAAACTGCAAACCGAGCTGGAATTCGAAGGCAAACTGCGCACCCTGATGGGCGAATACTCCAAGTCGTTGCGTGACATCATCGCGTTGCTGGACCCAGAATCCAAAACCAAAGCACCACGCGGCGGCGCAGTAAAAACTACTGGTACCAAGCGTGCTCGCAAAGTTAAACAATACAAGAACCCGCACAACGGCGAAGTCATCGAAACCAAAGGTGGCAACCACAAAACTCTGAAAGAGTGGAAAGCCAAGTGGGGCGGTGACGTGGTTGAAGGCTGGGCAACCCTCCTGGGCTAAGCTGCAACGCTTTCATCCGCGGCAAAAAGAACGCCAGTCAATGCTGGCGTTTTTTTATGCCCGGCGTTCAGTGCCGGGCACTGTTCATTTTTAAAGATTCAAACGTTTGCGCAATGCATGGACATAATTGTTCCACTCACCGAGCACCTCTTGCTGGAAGGGTGTCGCATTAACGTTCAATTGAGCGGCAGCCTGTTCAAAAGTTTCCAGCGTATTGGGCGCGCCCCACTCCGCTTCTGACAAACGTTTCTGACAGAATATTCGCCAGCGTTCTTGTTCTTCGAAATTCAACGTGTCGGGAAAGTTACGTGCTCGATATCGAAACAATAATTCGGGCAAACGTTCATCATCGAAAGGCCACTGTTGCTGGGCTAATTGCGCCGGGTCGGCGGCCCTGACTTGCTCACAAAGACGCCGATCCCGATCACCAATAAACCCGTCGTATAACTGTTGCTCAGGGTCCTGGTTAGGGGTGAAGTCTTCACTGGCATAAATCGCTTGAACTTTATCTCGCCAAACTTGCTGTGCGTCACTTAGTCGCAGCGCCCGCGCCTGATACAACGCCATGTCCAGCCCCAGACGCAGCTGATCTTCAGCACGGAGTACCGACAAGGGCGCAACCACCGGGCACTTGTTGATGTGAATAAGCTTGAGCGGCACCGGCAACTGGCCCTCGGCCAGATCATCGCGTCGGGTATATAGCCGATGGCGCAAGGTATCGGCGTCCATATCGAGCAGGCCCTGCGGGTCCAGATGCAGGTCACACACAATCAACGCATTCTTGTTACGCGGGTGCCAGGCCAGCGGCAATACCACGCCGACATAGCTGCGCGCTGCCGAAAAGCGTCCGGAAATGTGCACCATCGGCTGCAACAGCCGAATCTGATCCATCACTTTCTGTTTGCCACGCAGCTGAAACAGCCAGTCGTACAGCTTCGGCTGCTTTTCCCGGAGGAGCCGGGCGAGCGCGATGGTGGCGCGAACGTCCGACAGCGCTTCGTGCGCATTGCCGTGATCAATGCCATTGGCCGCCGTCAGGCGTTCGAGCTTGAGCGTCACCCGCCCCTCGTCATCCGTCGGCCAGACCAGGCCATCCGGACGCAAGGCATACGCCGCACGCACGACATCGATCAGGTCCCAACGGCTGTTGCCGCCCTGCCATTCACGCGCATAAGGGTCAAAGAAATTTCGGTACAGGCTGTAACGGGTCATTTCGTCGTCGAAACGCAAGGTGTTGTAACCCGCGCCACACGTCCCCGGCGCCGCCAGTTGGGCGTGAATGCGGGTCATGAAATCGGCCTCGCTCAAACCATGCTCGGTCAATTGACCGGGCGTGATACCGGTGATCGCACAAGCCGCCGGGTGCGGCAGGATGTCTTCGCTGGGCTGGCAGTAAAGATTGACCGGCTCGTCGATGACGTTGAGATCAAAGTCAGTGCGCAGCCCCGCTACTTGCAGCGGACGGTCGCAACGGGGATTGATGCCAGTGGTTTCATAGTCGTACCAGAAGATCGAGGTCACGGGGTGTTCCTGAACTGAAGATCGACAAAGTCTAGGCGCTTGCATCCCGCCACGGCCAGTCATCTTGCATTCAAACATTTCTGGCAACGCATCGTGCAATACATAGTTATGTCGTTCCCCCCCAAGAGGCTGCTAGCATCGGGCGGACAGAAAATCCCGATCAGGCCTCAACACCAAGGTTGCCCATGCTCGAGACCACAGCACTGCCAAGGAAAGCGACGCTGTCCCCGCCACTGGATACACGGTATCAGGTTGAAACGCCGGAAGGCATCGACCTGCCACTGCGCCCGGCCGGGTTGATGGTTCGTGCGCTGGCGTTCGCCATCGACCTTGGGCTACGCGGGGTAATTCTGGGCCTGCTGTTCATTGTCCTGGCGTTTCTCGGCAAACTGGGCGCCGGGCTGGGCTCAATCCTGTTGTTCGCAGTGAGCTGGTGGTACATGGTGCTGTTCGAAGTGCTCAACCAGGGCCGCTCGCCGGGAAAGCAATGGATGGGCCTGCGGGTTGTGCAGGACGACGGCACGCCGATCGGCTGGTCCGCCTCGCTGTTGCGCAACCTGCTGCGCTTTGTCGACCTGTTGCCGTTCGGCTATTTCCTCGGCGCCGTCAGCTGCCTGCAACACCCCAGCTTCAAACGCCTCGGCGACATCGCCGCCGGCACGCTGGTGATTTACCGCGAACAGCCGTTGACACGTCCGCTATTGCCTGAGGCCGAGCCTCGGCGCCCTGCGTTTGCCCTGACATTGCCCGAGCAACGCGCCATCCTCGGGTTTGCCGAACGCCAGGGCGAACTTTCCGAAGCGCGGGTCACGGAACTCGCTTCGATCCTCGCCCAACCGTTGCAGGTGCCCACGCCAAGGGCGCTCGCCGAACTCAACGGGATTGCCCGCGGCTTATTGGGTCCGGCATGAAGCAAAGCCTTTTCGAGAATCGCCACAACCCTGAATGGGTGCAATTTTCCCTGCTGCTCGACAGGCTGGAACGCAGCAAGGACGAGTCACGGAGCGCCAATTTCCCGAAAGATTATCGAAGGCTTTGTCAGCATCTGGCCCTTGCCCGGGAACGTGGCTACAGCAGTTTTCTGATCGATTCGTTGCAGCAACAGGTTCTGCGCGGGCACCAACAGCTCTACCGACATCGCGCCCGATTGGGGGCCAATGTGCTGGGCTTCATCCTCGCGGATTTCCCGCGGCTGGTGCGCGAGCAGTGGCGCTTCGTGATCGCGGCCGGCCTGATGTTTTTCGGCAGCCTGATCGGCATCGCGTTGCTGGTCTTTCTGTTTCCGGACCTGGTCTACAACCTGATCCCGGCGCAACAGGTCAGCGACATGCAGAGCATGTATGACCCCAACGCCGGACACCTGGGGCGCTCGACGGAGCGGGCGGCCAGTGAAGACTGGGTGATGTTCGGTTTCTACATCATGCACAACATCGGCATCGCTTTTCAGACCTTTGCCAGCGGTTTGCTGTTTGGCCTGGGCAGCGCGTTTTTCCTCTTCTTCAATGGCTTGATGATCGGCGCGGTGGCCGGGCATCTGACACAGATCGGCTACGGGCAAACCTTCTGGTCTTTCGTGATTGGCCACGGTGCTTTCGAGCTTAGTGCGATCGCGCTGGCAGGTGCCGCCGGCCTGCAATTGGGCTGGGCCTTGATCGCGCCGGGACGCCTGCCGCGCACCGAAGCCCTGCGAATCGCTGCGCGTAAAAGCGTGCTGCTGATTTGCGGTGTCATGCTGTTTCTGCTGATTGCGGCGTTTATCGAAGCCTATTGGTCGTCGAAGACCGGGCCTGCGCCGTTGACCAAATACCTGGTCGGCGCAGGACTGTGGATGCTGGTGTTGAGTTATCTGCTGTTGGCCGGACGGAATCGCCATGCGCCTGAGTGACGCGACCGTGGTGATCCGACCGCGAACCACCTGGGAAGCCATGGACCTCGGCGTTTTGCTGAGCCAGCGGCACCGACGCGTGCTGATGACCAGTTGGGCCATCGTGACCCTGCCTTTTTTTGCCGTGCTCAGTTGGCTCCTGTGGGATTCCCCTTCCCTCGCCGCGTTCATCTTCTGGTGGTTGAAACCGGCGTTCGAGCGCCTGCCGCTGTACATTCTGTCCAAGGCCATGTTCGGTGAAACGCCCACGCTGAAACAGGCGCTGCGCCAATGGCCACGGCTGCTCAAACCGCAACTGCTGGCCAGCCTGACCTGGCGACGCTTCAGCCTGAGCCGCAGTTTCCTGATGCCGGTGGTGCAACTCGAAGGCTTGGCAGGTCTGGAACGACAACAGCGTTTGCAGGTGCTGTTGCAACGCGATGGTGGGGCTGCGCGCTGGCTGACGATCATCGGCGTGCATCTGGAAAGTGCGCTGTGGATCGGCCTGATGGTGCTGTTCTACCTGCTCCTGCCGCAACAGATCGAAATCGACTGGAAGTGGCAGACGTTGCTGTCCGCCGCCTTACAGGACTGGCGCTGGCTGGAACACCTGACCAATGTGTTTTACGTGTTGGTGTTGGTGGTATGGGAACCGATCTACGTGGCCTGCGGTTTCAGCCTTTATCTGAATCGGCGCACGGTGCTGGAAGCCTGGGACATCGAATTGGTGTTCCGTCGCCTGCGTCAGCGCGTGAGCAGCGTCGCAGTCACTTCGCTGTTGGCGGTCTTGCTGCTGATGCCAGCGGCGCAGACCGGGTGGGCCGCCGAGCCGGGCATTTCCCCCGACAGTCCGCGCCTGCTGGATCAGCCACTGACCAGCCAGGCATCCCAGGACACCATCAAGGCGATCCTCGATCAGCCGCCGTTCAAGAACAAGGAAACGGTCACGCGCTATCGCTTTGGTGGGGGTGACAAATCCACCTCCGAAACCGGCAACGATGGCAAGGAATCCGAATGGCTGAAGGCGCTGCTCAAATTGCTTAATCAACAACGCTTCGGCGCCCTCACGACCTTGATTGAAATCGTCCTGTGGGGGGCAGTGGTCAGCGCCATCGGCTGGTTGATCTGGCGCTACCGCGACTGGTTGCAGACTTTCGTCAGTCGTCGTCCAGCATTGAAGCTTAAAGTGGACCGACCACTACCGCAGCAAGCATTCGGACTCGACCTCAACCGCGAAACCTTACCAGCGGACATCGCCTCCTGTGCTGAAAGCCTTTGGCAATCCAACCCACGCGAGGCACTCGGTCTGCTCTATCGCGCCTTGCTCAGTCACTTGCTCCACGATTACCACATGGCGCTGAAACCCGCCGACACCGAAGGCCAAGTGCTGGAGCGTGTCGAGCATCTGCAGCAACCGGAGCTGCTCGCTTTCAGCAAAAACCTGACCGGGCACTGGCAGAACATGGCGTACGGGCATCGTCTGCCACCCGCGCATTTGCAACAGCAACTGTGTGACGGCTGGCGGACGTTGTTCGGTCCGGGAGTCGCGCGTTGAACCGGCGACTGTGGCTCACGGCCGGCGTGTGCATCGTGCTGCTGTTGGGCGCGCTGAGTGTTTATCTGTACATCAAGGCAACGCCCTACCAGGAAGAGATTGATCACGGCCCCGCGCCCGAAGCCCAGGCCAATCCGTATCTCGCCGCCGAGCATTTCCTGCGCAAACAGGGCCTGACCGTCAGCCATGCCAACGGCCTCGACGTACTGCCGACGCTGGAACCCCGCCAGCATACCCTCCTGCTGCTCGGCGACCGGTCGAACATGACCCCGCGCCAGATCGATCAAGTGATGAACTGGACCCGTGCCGGCGGACGCCTGCTGTTTGTCGCCGAATCACTGTGGGATGAAAAACTCGGCCAGAGCAACGACCTGCTGCTCGACCGGGTTCAAGTGCACCAGTCCATGAGCAAAGACCTTAAAGACCCTCCTGCGGGCATCGCCAAGGACCCTTATCCTCAACTGACCAAGCTCTACCTTGAGGACGAAGACGCGCCGGCCTACGCCACCTTTGATACTGCGTTCCATCTCGAAGACCCGAAAAATCTCGCGCAAGCCTGGGCCAACAGCGCCAAGGCCACGCACATGATGCAGCTGAACCACGGGCTCGGTTCGATCACCGTGGTCACCGACGCCGACCTTTGGAAAACCCCGGCCATCGACCAGTACGACAACGCCTGGCTGCTGTGGTACCTGACTGCGGACACGAACGTGACGTTGCTGTTCAATACCGATCACGACGGCCTGCTGACGCTGTTATGGCGCTATTTCCCCCAGGCGCTGGTCGCGCTGATCGCGCTGATCGGGTTTGGCCTTTGGCATGTCGGCGTGCGTCAGGGCCCGGTGATTGAAGCGGCGCCAAGGGCCCGTCGGCAACTTCAGGAACACCTGCGCGCCAGCGCCGATTTCATGCTGCGCCGCAACGGTCAGGACAGTTTATTGCAGGCCTTGCAGCAAGACATCCTGCGCCGGGTGAGACGCCGTCATCCCGGTTTCGAACAACTCGGCGTCGCCGAACAATGGCTGGTGCTCGCACGCCTGAGCGGCCAACCCACACGCGCCATCAGCCAGGCGATGAGCCCGCGACCGAAGCAACGGCTGTCCAGCGTTGAATTCAGCCGTCAGGTCGCCCACCTGCAAACCTTGAGGAATGCCTTATGAGTGAACACGTCGAGCCCGACGCACCGAGCCACGCCGCGCAACAGCGTCAGCGCGCCAGTCAGTTGGCCCAAGCGGTCCGGGCAGAATTGCGAAAAGCCGTGATCGGCCAGGACACGGTGATCGACGACGTGCTCACGGCGCTGATTGCCGGTGGTCATGTGCTGCTCGAAGGCGTGCCGGGACTGGGCAAGACGCTGCTGGTGCGGGCCCTCGCCCGCTGCTTCAGCGGCGAATTCGCGCGCATCCAGTTCACACCGGACCTGATGCCCAGCGACGTCACCGGACACGCGGTCTACGACCTGCAAACCGAACAATTCAAACTGCGCAAAGGTCCGCTTTTCACCAACCTGTTGCTCGCCGACGAGATCAACCGCGCCCCGGCGAAAACCCAGGCGGCGCTGCTCGAAGCCATGCAGGAAAGGCAAGTCACACTCGAAGGCCGCGCACTGCCCATCGTGCAGCCATTCATGGTGCTCGCCACTCAAAACCCCATCGAACAGGAAGGCACCTATCCGTTGCCGGAAGCCGAGCTGGATCGCTTCATGCTCAAGGTGCGGATGGATTACCCCGACGCCGAACAAGAGCTGGCCATGGTCCGTCAGGTCAGCCGCTCGACCCGCGCCGACATGCTCGACGTGCAACCGCTGCGGACTGTGTTGCAAGCCAAGGATGTGGTGGCTCTGCAACGCATCGCCAGCGATTTGCCGCTGGACGATCAGGTGCTCGATTACGCCGTACGCCTGGCCCGCACCACCCGCAGCTGGCCCGGCCTGACCCTCGGCGCGGGGCCTCGGGCGTCCATTGCACTGGTGCGCTGCGCACGGGCGCGAGCCTTGTTGCGCGGCGGCGAATTCGTGATTCCTGACGATATCAAGGGCTGCGCACTGGCAGTGCTGCGCCATCGCGTACGCATCGCACCGGAGCTTGATATCGAAGGACTGGAAGTCGATCAGGTGTTGCAGCAACTGCTCGATCAAGTGCCGGCGCCGCGCCTGTGAAACCCTCGCGCCTGCTGCTGATCTGGCTTGCAATGCTGCTGGCCATCGGCATTTTGCTGGGCGCATTGCGGGCGCTGGACTTCGCGGCTCCATCCACCCTGTTCTCGATCAACTGGGGATTATTGTTGGCGCTGCTGGCGCTGGCCATACTCGACGCCATTCGCCTCAAACGCCTGCCCTCGCCCCGGATCAAACGGCAACTCCCCGGCAGCCTCGCGCTGGGCCGATGGAGCGAAGCACGGCTCGAGATCGAACATGACTTCCACCAGCCTTTGAAGATCCAGATTTTCGACCACGTACCGGACGGCCTGAGTGTCGAAAACCTGCCCCTGTCAGTCGAACTGCAACCCGGCCAGCACAGTCAGATCGGCTATCGCCTGCGTCCGCTCAAGCGCGGTCACTTCACCTTCGAGTGCTGCGAAATCATCATGCCAAGCCCGATGGGCCTGTGGTCCGAAAAACGCTTGCCGAGCCTGGCGGACCAGACCCGCGTCTATCCCGACTTCGCCCGCCTATACGGCGGCCAACTTCTGGCTGTGGATAACTGGCTCAGCCAGCTCGGTGTGCGCCAGCGGCAACGACGTGGTCTGGGACTGGAGTTTCATCAGCTGCGGGAATTTCGCGAAGGCGACAGCCTGCGCCAGATTGACTGGAAAGCCACCGCTCGCCAGCGCACGCCGATTGCCCGCGAGTATCAGGACGAACGCGACCAGCAAATTGTCTTCATGCTCGATTGCGGCCGGCGCATGCGCAGCCAGGATGGGGAACTGGCGCATTTCGATCACGCGCTCAATGCCTGCCTGCTGCTTAGCCATATCGCATTGCGCCAGGGCGATGCGGTGGGGCTCAGCACCTTTGCAGTCGAGCAACCGCGCTATCTGGCGCCGGTGAAGGGAACCGGGCAACTCAACGTTCTGCTCAACACCGTCTACGACCTGAACAGCACCCAACGCAGCGCCGACTACCAAAGTGCAGCAACGCAGCTGCTGGCCCGGCAAAAACGCCGTTCGCTGGTGGTCCTGGTGACCAACCTGCGGGATGAAGACGATGAGCAACTGCTCACGGCCGTCAAACGCCTGAGCCAGCAGCATCGGGTGCTGGTCACGAGCCTGCGCGAAGACGTTCTCGACAGTGTGCGTCAGACAACGGTGCAAACCTTGTCAGACGCATTGGCTTATTGCGGGACGGTTGATTTTTTGAATGCACGGGCGGAACTGCATGAACGGCTGACGGCGCATGGCGTGCCGGTTCTGGATGCCAGCACCCATGAACTGGGCGCCGCGCTGGTCACGCGTTACCTGGAATGGAAAAAAGCCGGGGCGTTTTGACCTCACCGAACCCTGTAGGAGCGAGCCTGCTCGCGATGGTCGAGAGAACGCCGCTGGGCATCAGACTCCCAGGGTTATCGTTGACGTCCATCGCGAGCAAGCTCGCTCCTACATAGCTTGCGTGTTTGCCTACAGATCAACCAGAATCCGCCGACTTGTGCGCCTTGGGCTCGCCACGTAACTTGATCCGCGTCGCTGAATTCTCAGTGACCGGGTTTAGTCGCCCGGAGGAGAAGCAGATGTGCACAAGTGTCGTGAAGTCAGGTATCCCCATCCCTGACCTTCATGGTGGCTGTGCGCAGGGCGCCCTCGGGCGCGCCGGTTTTCTGCTTCCTTCCGGTCGACTAACCTGCGTTCAGCCGCCACCCTTCGTTTAGTCGCGGATTGGTGTGGCAGCTTCATCAAGGAGCAGTAAATATGTCCACGCAAAAACCGAATCCCCACGTAAACGGCATGTCAATGTTCACCGTCGATCCCGACGCCGACCCCAGATCCATCACCATTCAAGCCTTCGAAACCTTTTGCTCCGTCAACGACCTGCTGCTCGACCTGGCCGACAGCCTCGACGACAAGGCACGACGTTCGGCCGTGATGATTTATCAGTTGAGTGAGTTGGGGTTGATGCTGGTAGAAAAGTCGCTGGCCAATGAGCAGGCGGTCAGCGCGGTTTAGCGTTGAGTCGTGAAGGATCAATTTTTGAACTGAAGTCTTCGCAAACAGGCTCGCTTCCACATTTGATCGCTGTCGGGCACAAAGTCTGAGCACCTGACAGATTCAGTGCGGGAACGAGCCAGGTCGCGAAGCTTTTAATTTGAAATACGACAACACAGGCAAGGTGTGAGACCCGAGTACGGCTTAAAATCCTACATAGCGAGACGAACTACCAACGCATAAAAATTTATCAGTAATCAGCCGTGTTCGCTTGATTGACAAACACTAGGACGTAACTGTGTGGTCGTGCAGAAAGAATGTTGCATATTCGGACGGTGGATCACCACCTGGCGTATCAAGCTGATATTCACACCGCACCGATATACCTTCATTGCCCCTTTGAGTCAGCGCCTGACCGTATATCAGACCCTGCCAACCCCCGCTCTGAATTGCTTTATCGGTCACACGTTTGCCAATGTAGTTATAGTACGGAGCCCCCAAGAACCATACACTCAGTTTACCTTTGTTCCTGCCATTGCCAGGTCTGACCCGATACCCAGTCAGTTCTATCGAAACTTGGAGACCCCGAAATTCGTACTTAAACCTGAAATCTACCTCAGCACCACCACTTTTAATGGTGTATTCGATAAGCTTTTCCCCCGCCTTTAACTCATTCTCAGGCGAAAGCCCGGTAATGACGCTTCCTGATTCTTCAAACTTCTCAACGCTCATAGCCAAACACCTCAATGACTGTTAGTTGACTCGGAATAGCGACCCATCATTTACAACCTTGGGTTCCAAACAGTTAACACCTACTTATAATTGCTGCCTACCTGTCAATAATGACAGTCTCGATGAACGGTATTTTCGTCTTGTGGCAAGAACTTCAGTGGCCACCGCCCACGAGAACGCTTGCCCGACCATGATGATAAGGAACGGCGATGGCCGTGGTCGTTAATCAGTTGAGTGAGTGGGTTTAATGCTGGTAGAAAAGTCGCTGAATCATCCGCAATTCATGAAAACGACATAAAACCTGTAGGAGCCTGCTTGCTGGCGATGGCGATTTCGGCGACGCCATCGCCAGCAAGCAGGCTCCTACAGGTCGTCATCCAGCGCACTATCTCTGCTCAGGCAGACGCCGGCAACGGCTGAAAACTGAAGTACACCTTCAGCGCCTCCACCAAATCCCCATACTCCGGCGGTGCCCGTTGCAGGCTGAACCCGGCGTCGTAATGGTGGGGGGTGGCGTCTTCATGACACCACAGGCAACAGGCCCTGAAGTCGATGATCTGCTGACCACCATCGGCCATGGGGATTTTCAGGCGCAGATCGAAATCGGCGCCGATCATCATCGGCAACTGACTGATGAGCATCAGCCCGTCTTCGGAGACGTTACCGAGAAAACCTATCGGTTTGTCGGTGACGCTGTTGAACACTTTCAGAAAATACGGCAGTTGATGCCGCTCGATCCGGCGGTCAGTGAACATGCGCAATACGCCCAGCAAGGCCCTTAAGCAGGGCCGCACTAATGCTTCGGAACGGGCCTGCCTGCCTTTATATAAAGGCGAAGCAATCGGCGCGCTCTCCCCGATCCCGGTGCGACAGTCCATGCAACCGCTGTCGCTTACTCCTGCCGATCACAGGTGTTGCCTCGGTCCTGAAGCAAGGGCTTCAGACCGGTTTATTCGACTATAGCTCACCCTCGCGAGTGAGCCAGCCGTTGAATGACAAGTGCAATCAGAACCGCGTCGGACGCACCGCCGTCGTCGTAGCCGAGCTGCGCAGCGGGAAGTGACCCAGCGATTGCAAGGTGTCCAGGCGGGCCTGGGCGCGGTAGGCGTATTCGCTTTGCGGGTACGAGGCGATGATGAATTGGTAGGTCTGCCCCGCATCGACGAACAGTTTCTGCCGTTCCAGGCACAAACCGCGCAGCATCGACACTTCCGGCCACACATACGGCCGCGCGCGGCTGTCACGCTCGACTTTCGACAGTTCGAGGGTCACTTGCTCGCAATTGCCACGATCGTACGCGGTGTAGGCGTTGTTCAAATGGTGGTTCATGGCAAAACGGGTGCAGCCCACAACACTGAGGGCAAGGACGGCTATGAGCGCAAATCGCATGGGAGTTCTCCTGTCTTGAGCTCTGTATCGACCCGTGGGCGAAAATCTTCAAGAATGTTCGGTTCAATAAACAAACGAATAAGTAGTGCACATGAACAATGACTACAACGGGAGAGCATAGTAGCCTCACTCAGCGCTTGAACTCAGGAGTCTTTGCATGTCCGTCCGTCGTACCAAAATCGTCGCTACCCTTGGCCCGGCCAGTAACTCGCCGGAAGTTCTTGAACAGCTGATTCTGGCTGGCCTGGACGTCGCCCGCCTGAACTTCTCCCACGGCACCCCCGACGAGCACAAGGCTCGCGCGAAGCTGGTGCGAGACCTCGCTGCCAAGCATGGGCGCTTCGTTGCCCTGCTGGGTGACCTGCAAGGCCCGAAGATCCGTATCGCCAAATTCGCCAACAAGAAGATCGAGCTGAAGATCGGTGATCTGTTCACCTTCTCCACCAGCCATCCTCTGACCGAAGGCAACCAGCAAGTGGTCGGCATCGACTACCCGGACCTGGTCAAGGATTGTGGCGTGGGCGACGAGCTGCTGCTCGACGACGGTCGCGTGGTGATGCGCGTCGATACCGCCACTGCCACCGAACTGAACTGCACCGTGCTGATCGGCGGCCCGCTGTCCGACCATAAAGGGATCAACCGTCGCGGCGGTGGCCTGACGGCGCCAGCCCTGACCGAGAAAGACAAGGCGGACATCAAGCTCGCCGCGGAAATGGAAGTCGACTACCTCGCCGTGTCCTTCCCGCGTGATGCCGCCGATATGGAGTACGCCCGTCAACTGCGCGACGAAGCCGGCGGCACTGCCTGGCTCGTGGCGAAGATTGAACGCGCCGAAGCCGTGGCCGACGACGACACCCTCGATGCCCTGATCGCTGCTTCGGACGCCGTCATGGTTGCCCGTGGTGACCTCGGCGTGGAAATCGGCGACGCCGAGCTGGTGGGCATTCAGAAGAAAATCATTCTGCACGCACGCCGCCACAACAAGGCAGTGATCGTCGCGACCCAGATGATGGAGTCGATGATCCAGAACCCGATGCCGACCCGTGCCGAAGTCTCCGACGTGGCCAACGCCGTGCTCGACTACACCGACGCCGTGATGCTTTCGGCGGAAAGTGCGGCCGGTCTGTACCCGCTGGAAGCCGTTCAAGCGATGGCGCGCATCTGCGTCGGCGCTGAAAAGCACCCGACCAGCAAGACCTCCAGCCACCGCATCGGGAAGGTCTTCGAAAGCTGCGACCAGAGCATCGCGCTGGCGGCGATGTACACCGCCAACCACTTCCCGGGCGTTAAGGCGATCATCGCGTTGACCGAAAGTGGCTACACGCCGCTGATCATGTCGCGCATCCGTTCCTCGGTGCCGATCTACGCGTTCTCCCCGCACCGCGAAACCCAGGCCCGCGCGGCCATGTTCCGTGGCGTCTATACCGTCCCGTTCGACCCGGCCTCCTTGCCGCCTGAGCAAGTCAGCCAGGCTGCAATCGACGAGCTGTTGAAACGTGGTGTTGTGGAAAAAGGCGACTGGGTCATCCTGACCAAGGGCGACAGCTACCACACCATCGGTGGCACCAACGGGATGAAAATCCTCCACGTTGGCGATCCGATGGTCTGAGTGACTGGTTGTTGAAAAACGAAAGCCCCGCCATGTGAATGGCGGGGCTTCACATTTACTACTCGTGTCCAACTTTAAATAAGATCGGCTGGGAGCGTGCTGACTCCTCGAAATCATTAAACTGGATTGCAGTAAGTGACTTGTTTCCTGGTTGTGTACGCACTTCCCCCCCCCAATGACCGTTATCTTCTACCGTAAAACTACCTGGTACCCCACCCCCACTAGTTACAATCACTGTGTATCTTGGCTTGCCTGTGCCTGTTAATTGATATGAGACCGGAACAGTTTGACCTGACTTGGGTGTAAGTACATCTGGTGGCTGTAAATCGCTCATATTAAGTCTCCTTAACAGCTAGAAATTAGCTGGACCCAGTCAACTTAAACCTTGTTCACACGACCTCGCACCTGTCATTAATGACAGTAGCGACCAACGGTTTTTTAGCTACGCGCTTCGTAGAAAATTTCAAAATTGGAGTATTCCCCACGAATGCGGCACCACAGCGAGTAAAGACTCATCTCCGATTAATGAATCCCGACAACGCCGCCACCGCTTCCGGCGAACGCAGCCGTTCGGTAAACAATGCGCCCTCTGCGGCGATCACTTCGCGCAGCTGCTCGCGGTCCGGGTCTTTCATCAATTGCTTGCTGATGCGCACTGCGTCCGCTGGCAGCGATTCGAACCGCAGCGCCATTTCTCGCGCCTTGGCCAAGGCTTCTACGCCGCTGTCCAACGCTTCGGTCGCAATGCCCCATTCGGCCGCTTGCTCGCCGCTAAATCCCTCGCCCAGCAGCAACAACTCGGCGGCCTTGGCATGCCCGAGCAAACGCGGTAAAAGCAAACTGGAACCAAACTCCGGGCACAGCCCGAGATTGACGAACGGCATGCGCAACTTTGCATCACGGGCGATATACACCAGATCGCAATGCAGCAACAGCGTCGTGCCAATCCCCACCGCCGCGCCAGCCACGGCGGCGATCACCGGTTTTCGGCATTCGAGCAACGTGAGCATGAACTGGAACACCGGACTGTCGAGGTCGCTCGGCGGTTCCTGCAGGAAGTCGGCGATGTCGTTGCCGGCGGTGAAGCATTCGGTGCTGCCGGTGATCAATACCGCGTTGATTTGCGGGTCGGTGTCAGCCTGCTTCAGCGCTTTGGCCAAGTGGCTGTACATGGCGCGGGTCAGGGCGTTTTTCTTGTCCGGGCGGTTCAGACGCAAGGTCAGCAGGCCGCGTTCGCGTTCAATCTGGATGGCATCGGTCATGGAAGGTCTCGCGTCTGAAAAGTCAGCGCTCAACCGCGAGGCAGGAAGACGTCGGCCAGCAGTTGATTGCGCGGCAGTCCCGCCAGGTACAGGCGCCGGGCAAAAGCGTCGACGCTGTCGGGGGACCCGCAGAGTAAGGCCTGGGTTTGCCGGGAAACAAGCCGCAGTTGCGCCAAAGCCTCGGTCAACCCGGCCGGGGTCCACAGCTCGATACTGAGGTTCGGTCGGCTGGCAGCCATGGCTTGCAGGGGTTTGGCCAGATAATGCTCATCGGCATCATGGGCCAGGTGAATTACACGGATGGCGCCTTGGTGATCCTGACGCAGGGCCTCGCGCAACACGCCGAACAACGGGCCGAGCCCGGTGCCGGCCGCCATCAGCCACAGCGGTCGACTCTGCCAGTCGGCGTCATAATGCAGCGCACCACCGCGCAATTCACCGAGACCCAACGCATCGCCAATTTGCAACCGACGCGCAGCGTCAGTGAAGGCGCCGGGTTGGCGACAATCGAGATGAAATTCCAGAAAGCGGTCTTCTTCCGGCAGGCTCGCCAGGGAATACGGTCTCGCCACGTTGCCGGCCCACAACACCAGGTGCTGGCCGGCGCTGTAGCGCAACGGACGTTGAGGCGTCAGGCGCAGGCGCAACACGTGTCGGCTCAACCAGTCGACAGCGACAACCTCGGCCGGCCGGCCGTCCCGCAGCGGGTCGAAGGCATGCACCTGCAAATCCTCAACCACCTGACACTGGCACGCCAGCCGCCAGCCTTGCTGACGCTGCTCGGCACTCAAGGCATCGGGGCGGCTATCACTCGGCAGACCCTGCGTGCACTGCACCAGACACGCGTGACAACTGCCGGCTCGGCAGCTGTAGGGAACTGGCACACCGTTCTGGTTCAATGCATCGAGCAGGTTGCTGCCCGCCGCCACCGACCATTGACGATCGCCGACCCGTAACTCAGGCACCGACGTTCTCCCACGCCGCCGCGCAACGATTGCGGCCATCGCGTTTGGCGCGATAGAGCGCCTGATCGGCACGCTGCAAGGCATCGTCGAGATCGTCGCCCAGCTCCAGCAGGGTCATGCCCGCCGACAGGCTGAGATTACCGACCTTCAGGCCAATCAACTCGACATCGGTAAAGGCAATTCGCAGCCGTTCACAACACGATGTCAGGCGTTCGGCGCTGCAATCGGGCAGCAACACCACAAACTCTTCACCGCCATAACGCGCCAGCACATCGCCTTCGCGCAAGCAGGCACTGGCCACGCCGGCAAAGGCTTGCAGCACCTGGTCTCCGGCAGCATGGCCGTGCACGTCGTTGATGCGTTTGAAATGGTCGAGGTCGATCAGCGCCAGGCCGTGCACCACGCCGGGGTCCATGGCGTTGAGTTCGCGGGAAGCCAGGCGCAGGAAATGGCGGCGGTTGAACAACCCGGTCAATTCATCGGTGGCGACCAGGTCTTCGAGCTGGCGCATCATCCCGCGCAGGGTGTCCTGATGCGCCTGCAAGGCGAAACGGCGCTGGCGCATGCGTTGGCGCGAAGCCTGAACGTAGCGGGCGTAAAGCTCCAGCCAGACCAGCACGATAAACAGCACGCACACCTGCAACGCCGCCAGCGCCGGGTCGGCCAACTCGAAATGGTAGCCCTGCCACAGCGTGACCGCGCAGAAACTGAAAAACACCAGCAACGCGCAACGCACGAAGGCCCGGCGCGACAGGTGAAACAGCCCGAACAGCAGAATCAGCAGGTAGAACACCAGGAACGCGCCGCGGGCCTCGTCCAGATTGGCGATCAGCCAGGTTTGCCAGCCCAGCCCCAGCAATACTTGTGCTTCGGTCAGGCTGGGGTCGGAAAAGCGCAGGTTCCAGCCGCTGTAAAAAACGGCGAATAATGCCGCTTGACTGATGACCACCAGCGCGCTGCCGACGGCGACGTGGGTCAGGGCCTGATCGTAATGGCCAGTGAAAAACGCCAGCCACAGCAGCAGTAAAGCCAGGGCGTAGGTGCCGGCTGCGAGGGCAAAGCGTTTGAGCAAAAGGCGTTGAATGGCGTTATGGGTCAATCGTTGACTCACCGTGCGAATGGAGGCTGATTGAGTGTCCTACTCTACAGACCGACTGCCACTCTAGTGGCGAGCCGGGTAAATGACCATTCAATTTTTGGGCTATAAAATGGCGTCAATACGCTGACCCCATTTCCGTAGACGCCACATCCCCAGTAGTAGCCGGACGCAGGCTTCGCCAGCTGCTAAAGAGATTGCGGGCGACGTGCGAAAGGGATTGTGGCCGACGTGCGACGAGGTTGTGGGCGGTATGCGACCAACGATTGACTGCCGGCGCGTGTGCAGCCCTGCGAGGCGCGTTATACTGCCGCGCCTTTTTAGCGTCGCGCCTGCTGCCCCGGTGTGACAGAGGATCAGCTGTAAGCTTCAAGCTTCAAGCTTCAAGTTCAAAGCGATACGCGGACTTCCTTCAGCTTGTAGCTTAAAGCTTGCAGCTTGCCGCCCAACTCCAACTCCCGTCTTTATAGAGGAGCGCGACCAATGACCGTGATCAAGCAAGACGACCTGATTCAGAGCGTTGCCGACGCCCTGCAGTTCATTTCCTATTACCACCCCGTTGACTTCATCCAGGCGATGCACGAAGCCTACCTGCGCGAAGAATCGCCAGCGGCCCGTGATTCGATGGCGCAAATCCTGATCAACTCGCGCATGTGCGCCACCGGCCACCGGCCGATCTGCCAGGATACCGGCATCGTCACCGTGTTTGTCCGCGTGGGCATGGACGTGCGCTGGGATGGCGCCACCATGAGCCTTGACGACATGATCAACCAAGGCGTGCGCCAGGCGTACAACCTGCCGGAAAACGTCCTGCGTGCCTCGATTCTCGCCGACCCGGCGGGCGCTCGTAGAAACACCAAGGACAACACCCCCGCTGTGATCCACTACTCCATCGTTCCGGGTAACACCGTGGAAGTGGACGTGGCGGCCAAGGGTGGCGGTTCCGAGAACAAGTCGAAAATGGCCATGCTCAACCCGTCCGATTCGATCGTCGACTGGGTATTGAAGACCGTTCCGACCATGGGCGCCGGCTGGTGCCCACCGGGCATGCTCGGCATCGGCATCGGCGGCACCGCCGAGAAAGCCGCCGTCATGGCCAAGGAAGTGTTGATGGAATCCATCGACATCCACGAGCTGAAAAAGCGCGGCCCGTCCAACCGTATCGAAGAGATGCGCCTGGAGCTGTTCGAGAAGGTCAACCAACTGGGCATCGGCGCCCAGGGCCTCGGTGGCCTGACTACCGTGCTCGACGTGAAGATCATGGATTACCCGACCCACGCCGCTTCGTTGCCGGTGTGCATGATCCCAAACTGCGCCGCCACCCGTCACACGCACTTTGTGCTAGACGGCTCCGGCCCGGTTGCCCAGGAAGCGCCACCGCTGGACGCCTACCCGGAAATCGTCTGGGAAGCCGGCCCGTCGGCTCGTCGCGTCAACCTCGACACCCTGACCCCGGAAGACGTGCAGAGCTGGAAGCCGGGCGAAACTGTCCTGCTCAACGGCAAGATGCTTACCGGTCGCGACGCCGCGCACAAGCGCATGGTCGAGATGCTGAACAAGGGTGAAACCCTGCCGGTGGACCTCAAGGGTCGCTTCATCTACTACGTCGGCCCGGTTGATCCGGTGCGCGAAGAAGTCGTTGGCCCTGCCGGTCCGACCACCGCGACGCGGATGGACAAGTTCACCCGTCAGATCCTCGAGCAAACCGGCCTGCTGGGCATGATCGGCAAATCCGAACGCGGCCCGACCGCAATCGAAGCGATCAAGGACCACAAAGCCGTTTACCTGATGGCAGTCGGCGGCGCGGCGTACCTGGTGGCGCAGGCGATCAAGAAATCCCGCGTGGTCGCATTCGCCGAACTGGGCATGGAAGCGATCTACGAGTTCGACGTGAAAGACATGCCGGTGACCGTTGCGGTGGATAGCAAGGGTGAGTCGGTGCACATCACTGGTCCCGCGATCTGGCAGAAAAAGATCAGTGAAAGCCTGGCGGTAGAAGTGCAGTAAGCGCTTCGACTGACCTAGCGAAGGCGACAGGGGGATGCTCCTGTCGCCTTTTTTATTGCCCACACATCCCCCTGCGTCGTGCGTGGTATGGTGCGCCCCCTCCGTCAACAGTGGGTAATGCCCGGCATGTCTGAGTCTTCTCGCCCCCTGCGCCTGGCGCTGTACACCTTTTTGATCCTCGCCGGTGCAGTCCTCGCCGCCACGTTGGCCATGCGTCACGCCGAGCGCCAGGCCATGGTGGAAGACGCCGCCCGCGCCAATCAGCAACTCGGGCTCTACGCCACCTCGCTGCACACCCTGATCGAACGTTACCGCGCCCTGCCCGCCGTCCTCGCCCTCGACCCCGAGTTGCGTTCGGCGCTCAACGGGCCGGTCACGCCCGAACAGCAAGACGCGTTGAACCGTAAACTGGAAAAGATCAACGGCGCCGCCCAGTCCTCGACCCTCGAACTGCTTGATCGCAACGGCCTCGCCGTAGCGGCGAGCAACTGGCGGTTACCCAGCAGTTACGTCGGCCACAACTACGGTTTCCGTCCCTATTTCAGCCAGACCCGCACTCAAGGCACCGGACGTTTTTATGCGGTGGGCGTGACCAGCGGAATTCCCGGTTACTTCCTGTCCAATGCGGTAACCGATGACGCTGGCGGCTTCCTCGGTGCAATGGTGGTGAAACTCGAATTTCCGGAACTGGAGCGCGAATGGCGCCAAGGCAGCGACACGCTGCTGGTGAGCGACGCGCGCGGGATAATCTTCATCGCCAATCAGCCGGGCTGGCGCTATCGCCTGTTGAAACCGCTGGGCGAGAGCGATCACAGCGAACTCAAGGCCACCCGCCAATACGACAAGCAACCGCTGACGCTGCTGGACTATCAATCGCTGCGGCGCTTTGACGACAACAGTGAACTGGCGCGGGTCGATGGCCCGGACGGCAAGACGGATTACCTGTGGGAATCCCTGCCACTGGCCACCGAAGGCTGGACGTTGCACTTGTTGCGTCGACCGCAGGTGGCGTTCGAAGACAGTCGCAACGCCGCGCTTGCCGCCGCCGGGCTGTGGCTGACCGTGGTGTTTTTGCTGCTGTTCCTCAACCAGCGCTGGCGCCTGGCGAAAATGCGCCAGCGCAGCCGCGAGGAACTTGAACAATTGGTGGAAGAACGTACCCGCGATTTGCGTACCGCTCAGGACAGCTTGGTGCAATCGGCCAAACTCGCCGCCCTCGGGCAGATGTCGGCAGCACTGGCCCACGAAATCAACCAACCGCTCACGGCCCAGCGCATGCAACTGGCGACGCTGCGGCTGTTGCTCGATCACGGCCGCGTCGATGACGCCTACAAGGCGCTCAAACCGGTGGACGACATGCTGACGCGCATGGCCGCCCTCACTGGCCACCTGAAAACCTTCGCTCGCAAGAGCCCCAGCGGCTTGCGCGAACGCCTGGACCTGGCGGCGGTGGTCGACCAATCGTTGCACTTGCTCGACACCCGGCTGCGCGATGAACAGGTCAGCACCGTGCTGCACCTGACGCGCCCGGCGTGGGTGCGGGGCGATGCGATCCGCCTGGAACAGGTGCTGATCAATCTGCTGCGCAACGCCCTGGACGCGATGCAGGACAAACCGTGCAAACGCCTGGAAATCCGCCTCGAGGCCGACGAACAACTCTGGCGTCTGAGCGTCATCGACAACGGCAGCGGGATTGCCGACGAAAATCTGGTCAAGGTCTTCGATCCTTTCTTCACCACCAAGCCGGTGGGCGATGGCCTGGGCATCGGTCTGGCCGTATCCTTCGCCATCGTTCACGAATCGGGCGGACGCCTGAGCGCCGCTAACCACGCCAACGGCGCGGTGTTCAGCCTCACCCTGCCCATCGATCCGGAGGCTTCAGGCCCATGCTGAATTCAGTGATGGTGGTCGACGATGAAAGCAGCATTCGCAGCGCCGTCGAACAATGGCTGAGCCTGTCGGGTTTCGAGGTGAAGCTTTTCAGCCGCGCCGATGAATGCCTGGCGCAACTGCCCGCGCATTTTCCCGGGGTGATCCTCAGCGACGTGCGAATGCCCGGCATGACCGGGCTGGAGTTGCTGGCCGAAGTGCAGCGCCGCGATGCCGATTTGCCGGTGATCCTGCTGACCGGCCACGGCGACGTGCCGATGGCGGTCGACGCGATGCGCGATGGTGCCTACGACTTTCTCGAAAAACCCTTCAGCCCGCAAACCCTGCTCGGCAGCCTGCGCCGCGCATTGGACAAACGCCGCCTGGTGCTGGAAAACCGCGCCCTGCACGAGCAGGCGGACAACCGCGCCAAACTCGACGCGACGTTGCTCGGCGTGTCCCGGGGGTTGCAAACGCTGCGCCGGCAAGTGCTGGAGCTCGCGGCACTGCCGGTCAACGTATTGATCCGCGGTGAAACCGGCAGCGGCAAGGAGCTGGTTGCCCGTTGCCTGCATGATTTCGGACCGCGCGCCGCGAAGCCGTTTGTCGCGTTGAATTGCGCAGCGATTCCCGAGCAGTTGTTCGAGGCCGAGCTGTTTGGCCATGAAAGCGGCGCCTTCACCGGCGCCCAGGGCAAGCGTATCGGCAAGCTCGAATACGCGGATGGCGGCACGCTGTTTCTCGATGAAATCGAAAGCATGCCACTGGCCCAGCAGGTGAAATTGCTGAGGGTGTTGCAGGAGCAGAAGCTTGAACGGCTGGGGTCCAATCAGAGCATTCGCGTGGACTTGCGGATCATCGCCGCGACCAAGCCTGATCTGCTGGATGAGGCGCGGGCCGGACGGTTTCGCGAGGACCTGGCTTATCGGTTGAACGTGGCAGAGTTGCGACTGCCGCCGCTGCGTGACAGGCGCGAAGACATTCCGTTGCTGTTCGAAACGTTTGCGCAGAATGCAGCCGAGCGCTTGGGCCGCACGTTCCCGCCGCTCAGCGGGTCGCAGTTGAGTCATCTGCTGAGCCACGACTGGCCGGGCAATGTGCGCGAACTGGCGAACGTGGCCGAGCGTCGGGTGCTGGGCCTGAGCGAGCCTACACCTGAGGGCATCGATCCGGGGCAATCGCTGGCGGCGCAGCAGGAAGCGTTTGAAGCACATTGTTTGCGCGCGGCGTTGCGCCGACACAAGGGCGATGTGAAAGCGGTGCTCGAAGAACTGCAACTGCCACGGCGAACGTTCAATGAAAAGCTGCAGCGCCATGGGCTGACCCGTGAGATGTTCCTGCCCGAATGAACGATCAGGTTCGGCGGAATTCCGCTTGCAGGCCGAGCCCTGTAAGCGGATTTCCGCTCACTTAGGCCGCCACACCCCTCTAAACCGCCCCTCCTTCGTTTGGCACACCTCCTGCTATAGCCCACACAGGCTGCGTTTCAACGCGCTCCACAAAAACAATTAAACGAAGGATCCTTCAATGGATAACTCCAACGCCCTGCCCCTTGGGTCGGCTGCCGCGCCCGCCAAAGAAAGAACCACCGCCAGTCGCATCAAATCGATTTTCAGCGGTTCGGTCGGCAACATGGTCGAGTGGTACGACTGGTACGTCTACGCCGCGTTCTCCCTGTACTTCGCCAAAGCGTTTTTCCCCAAAGGCGACACCACCGCGCAACTGCTGAACACCGCCGCGATCTTCGCCGTGGGCTTCCTGATGCGCCCGATCGGTGGCTGGCTGATGGGCCTGTATGCCGACAAGGCCGGTCGCAAGAAAGCGCTGATGGCCTCGGTGTACCTGATGTGCTTCGGCTCGCTGCTGATCGCCCTGAGCCCCGGTTATGAAACCATTGGCATCGGCGCGCCGATCCTGCTGATTTTCGCCCGTCTGCTGCAAGGCCTGTCGGTCGGTGGCGAGTACGGCACTTCGGCGACGTACCTCAGCGAGATGGCGACCAAGGAACGTCGCGGCTTTTTCTCCAGTTTCCAGTACGTGACCCTGATCTCCGGCCAGCTCATCGCGCTCGGCGTGCTGATCGTCCTGCAAAACGTCCTGACCACCGAAGAGCTGTACGCCTGGGGCTGGCGCATCCCCTTTGCCATCGGCGCGTTGTGTGCCGTGGTCGCGCTGTACCTGCGTCGTGGCATGGAAGAGACCGAGTCGTTCAACAAGGTGGCGAAAGAGAAGAAAGAAAGCGCGATGCGCACCTTGATGCGCCATCCCAAGGAACTGATGACCGTGGTCGGCCTGACCATGGGCGGCACGCTGGCGTTCTACACCTACACCACGTACATGCAGAAATACCTGGTGAACACCGTCGGCATGAGCATCTCCGACTCCACCACCATTTCCGCCGCCACGCTGTTCCTGTTCATGTGCCTGCAACCGATCATCGGCGGGCTGTCGGACAAGGTCGGTCGCCGGCCGATCCTGATTGCCTTCGGCGTTCTCGGCACCCTGTTCACCGTGCCGATCCTGACCACCCTGCACACCATCCAGACCTGGTGGGGCGCGTTCTTCCTGATCATGGCGGCGCTGATCATCGTCAGCGGCTACACCTCGATCAACGCGGTGGTCAAAGCCGAACTGTTCCCGACCGAAATCCGCGCACTGGGCGTCGGCCTGCCGTACGCACTGACCGTGTCGATCTTCGGCGGCACCGCTGAATACATCGCGCTGTGGTTCAAGAGCATAGGCATGGAAACCGGTTACTACTGGTATGTCACCGCGTGCATTGCCGTGTCGTTGCTGGTGTACATCACCATGAAAGACACCCGCAAGCATTCGCGGATCGAGACGGACTAAGCCCGTAGGCGCTACAAAAAAGGGGGCAGACCTTGGCGGGTCTGCCCCTTTTTTTGCCCAACACATATCCCTGTAGGAGCGAGCTTGCTCGCGATGGATGACAGCGATAACGTGGGTCGCCCGACGGACCGCGTTGTTCAAACGTTTTTCGCGAGCAAGCTCGCTCCTACAGAAGCCCATCCGCACACCGCCCAGGAATCCCTCCATGCCCGACGACATCCACTTCTACGAACCCGCCAACGGCCATGGCCTGCCGCACGATCCGTTCAACGCCATCGTCGGTCCGCGTCCCATTGGCTGGATTTCTTCCCAGGACGCCAACGGCCGCCTGAACCTGGCGCCCTACAGTTTTTTCAACGCCTTCAACTACATTCCGCCGATCATTGGTTTTTCCAGCGTCGGGCGCAAAGACAGCTTGAACAACATCGAGCAGACCGGCGAGTTCGCCTGGAACCTGGCGACCCGGCCGCTGGCCGAGCAGATGAACCAGAGCTGCGCGATGGTCGGACCAGACATCAACGAATTCGAGTTGTCGGGGTTGACCCCCGTCGCGTCGAAAGTCATCCAGGTGCCGCGCGTTGCCGAGAGCCCTGTGTCCTTTGAATGCAAGGTCACGCAGATCATCCAGCTGCAGCGGGCCGACGGCAATGTGGTGCCGAGCTGGCTGATCCTCGGCGAAGTGGTCGCCGTGCATATCGCGAAGTGGCTGTTGAAGGATGGCGTTTACGACACCGCCGCGGCAGAACCGATCCTGCGCGGCGGCGGGCCAGCGGATTATTTTCAGCTGGGGCCGGAGGCGTTGTTCAAGATGTTCCGCCCGGGGGCGGTCAAGTAGCGACCAGATAAGCGACTACCAGATCAACTCGCCGTCTTCGCCAACGCCTTTGAGACGGGTTAGCTGCATTGCGGCGGCGTCGTCCGCTTCTGTGGCGGTCTTGAAGGTTTGCTCTTCCAGCAGTTTGTTGAAGCGCGGCGCGCCCGAGCCACCGATCGGTTTGGTGGCAATCGCCGCGTAGTAACCGCCCTCGCGGGGGACTACGGCGGATACGGCTTCGAAGGTTTCAAAGGCTTTGCGTGCCATGTCGGTGATCCTGGCTGATTGAGGGCTAATTGAGAGCTGGACCATTAAACCCTCAACCCGCCATTTTGTGTACCCAGGACTGGGACTGTTCTGTTGCCTGAGCCGCCGACACCTCCTTGAAGGTATGAAAATCCAGGCTGTTAACCACCAGCTCCTGCACCAGCTCGGCGAAAATCTGCATCGCCGGTGTGCCGAAGTAGGCGGTCATGGCTTGCTGATGCGTCCAGAAACCGGACACCAGCCACAACTCCGGATCGCACTGCGAATGCTGCAAGGAAAAACTCAGGCAACCCGCTGCGCTGCGCGACGGTTCGATCAAGGCGCTCAGACGTGCGCCGAGTTCCGCCGAACGCCCGGCGCGAGCGCGGACAAAGGCCATATGACTGACGGGAATCTGCGTAGACATGGTGAACCCTCCCAGGTACTCCAGTTGCAGCCGTGGGACGGGCTGCGACAGGATTCAAGGTTAAGCGC
Source organism: Pseudomonas sp. GB2N2 (assembly GCF_054897705.1). Taxonomy (NCBI): domain Bacteria; kingdom Pseudomonadati; phylum Pseudomonadota; class Gammaproteobacteria; order Pseudomonadales; family Pseudomonadaceae; genus Pseudomonas; species Pseudomonas sp. GB2N2. Next base: position 5,815,676 of record NZ_CM142701.1, on the reverse strand, counting down.
CCGAGCACCGCGCCGTTAGTCGATTCCTGCCGGCTTGTTGCACAATCCTGCGCGGCTGTCGTGTGCACCTGTAACAATGTGTAAAACCGCTCACAGCATTTAAACACGAGGTTCAAGCAAGTTTTCCGGTGCTGAACTGCCATAGAAGCGTCCCGCTTCAACCCCATGCAGAATCAGGCAAGCATTTCGCAGGATGTGTCTACCGCTCTGTCTTGCACAAACTTATGCTCAGCTCATTCCCACTGCTTCGCCGAGGATGCCCTGCATGTCGTCACTCGATCACTTTCAAGCCCCGCTGGACGCCGACATGGAGAAACAGCGCGCGGAACTCGCAGCCATCATTCTTCGCAACACCCAGGAGGATGGCAATTATGCGACGGCGGTGGGCTCGCTGTGCATGTCGCGCCACAGCAAATCCCACGACTTTGCCCCGGTGCTCGCACAACCCGCGCTGTGCATCATGGCTCAGGGACGCAAGGAAGTGCGGCTGGCGGATGAATACTTCAATTACGACCCGCTGAATTATCTGGTGGTGTCGGTCTCGATGCCGTTGAGCGGTCGGGTGGTGAACGTCACGTCTGAAGAACCGATTCTTGCGGTTCGGCTAGACATTGATCCGGCGGAAATCACCGCGCTGATTGCCGACGCCGGGCCACTCGGCGTGCCGACCCGGCCAACCGGGCGCGGCCTGTATGTGGAGCGGATCGACACGGCGATGCTCGACGCGGTGCTGCGTCTGGCGCGGTTGCTGAATGCGCCGAAAGACATCGCCATGCTCGCGCCGCTGATTCGCCGGGAGATTCTCTACAGGTTATTGCGCAGTCCACAGGGCCATCGCTTGTATGAAATTGCCATCGCCAACAGCCAGAGCCACCGCATCAGCCAGGCAATCAAGTGGCTCAATGGCAACTATGAGCAACCGTTGCGCATCGATGATCTGGCGAAGGAAGTGAACCTGAGCGTGTCGACGCTGCATCACCGGTTCAAGGCGATGACGGCGATGAGTCCGTTGCAATATCAGAAGCAGCTGAGGCTGCAGGAAGCGCGGCGTTTGATGCTGGCGGAAGGGCTGGAAGCGTCGGCGGCGGGGTATCGCGTCGGGTATGAAAGCCCGTCGCAGTTTAGCCGCGAGTACAGCCGATTATTCGGCGCACCGCCGCTAAGAGATTTGGCGCGATTGCGCTTGACCGTCTGATCCGGATTTTTGTGGAGCAAGTGCCGGCCCCATCGCGAGCAGGCTCACTCCTACAGGGAAACGCATTCCAATCGCGATGGGGCCAGCCGGTCAGGCACCGAGGACGCGACAGGCTTCGGCCGGCAAGGTCACCGACACCGGGTTGCCAATGCTCAAACCAAACCCCTGACACGGTGTGCTCAACGCCGTGAACGACACCCCGGAGCACTCCACCGTCGTCTCGATCGTCGCGCCTATATCCCGCACGAATGTCACCGTGCCCAGCAACCGATTCCCCGCCGTCGCTTGCGGGTGTGACAGTTGCAGGTCTTCCGGGCGGATCAGCATTTTGACTTTCTCGCCAACCACAATGCTGCTGCAGATCGGCACTTCCAGCGCGGCGCCACCGGGCAAGCCGACCTTGCCGTTGCCCAGCGCCGTGGCCGGGAAGATGTTGCCCGAGCCGATAAAGTCCGCGACAAATTCGTTGGCCGGGTGCCGGTAAATCTCGATCGGCGTGCCCACCTGTTGCACCCGATGTTCGCCCAATACGACGACGATGTCGGCCATGGTCATGGCTTCGCGCTGGTCGTGGGTCACCATGATCGTGGTGATGTTCAGGCGCTGTTGCAACTGGCGGATTTCCACTTGCATCGACTCGCGCAACTTGGCGTCCAGCGCGGACAACGGTTCGTCGAGCAGGAGGATTTTCGGGTGGTTGGCAATTGCCCGGGCAATCGCCACGCGCTGACGTTGGCCGCCCGAGAGTTTCGCCACTGGCCGGTCAATCATTTCCTGCAACTGGATCAGTTCCAGCAACTCCACGACCCGCGCCTGCTGATCGGCCTTGTTGACGCCGCGCAGTTTCAGCGGATAAGCGATGTTCTCGCCCACCGTCATGTGCGGGAACAATGCCAACGATTGAAACACCATGCCGAAATTACGCTGATGCGCCGGGGTGTTGCCGATGTCTTCACCGTCCAGGCGAATCTCGCCGCCGGTGAGGGTTTCGAGCCCGGCGATCATCCGCAGCAATGTAGTTTTACCGCAGCCGGACGGGCCGAGAAAACACACCAGTTTGCCTTCCGGCAAATGCAGGTTTACATCCTTTACCGCGCAGGCCGAGCCGTAATGTTTCTCGACGTTTTCCAGAATCAGACCAGACATAAATCACCTCAAGAAATCAGAACGAAACGCCACCTTCACCGACCAGCTTCTCCAGCGCCCAGATCAGGACGAAGTCGATCAGCACGATCAGCACGGCAAACGAAAATACAGTGGGGTCGAGGGAGGACACGGTGCGGCTGTACATCCAGATCGGCACGGTCATGACGTCGATGGTGTAGAGGAAATAGGTCACAGTGAACTCGTTGAACGAGACGATAAACGCCAGCAGCATCCCCGCCAGAATCCCCGATTTCATCAGTGGCACCACCACATCGACAATCGCCCGTAGCGGTGAAGCGCCGAGCATTTGCGCGGCCTCTTCGACTTCGCTGCCGATGGAGAGCATCGCCGCCGTGCAGTTCTTCACCACGAACGGCAGCGCCAGGATCACATGGGCGATCACCAGCCGCGAGGTGGTCATCTGGAACGGCAGGCTGTCGAAGATCAGCAGCAGCGCCAGGCCCAGCACCACCATCGGGAACACCAAGGGCAAAGACATAAGCTGCAGCGCCACGGCTTTGCCGCGAAACTCGCAACGGGTCAGCGCATACGCCGCCGGCACCGCGATGATCGTGGCGAAGACCATGGTCAGGCACGCCACCATCAGGCTGGTGGTCATGGCTTTGCCGAGGCTCAGCACGTCGCTGGCGTCCGGCGACGCGAACGTGTGCCAGGCCGCTTTGTACCATTGCAGGCTGTAGCTGCTCGGCGGGAAGTCGAGGTTCGACGCACCGCTGAACGACATGACGATCATGGTCAGGATCGGCAGCACCGCCAGTAGCAGAATGAAGCCCGAGAGGATGCCGGCGAACTTGCCGGTGTCACCCGGCAACAGCGAGTGTCGTTTCTTGATGACAGCGCTCATTGCGAAGCCTCCAGCATGCGCCGACGACGGCCGGTGATGTATTCGGACAAGGTCATGATCGCCAGCGTGGTGACGATCAGCACCACCCCGGCAGCGGAGGCGGCAGGCCAGTTCATCAGCGGGGCGATCTGGTCATGCACCATCACCGCGAGCATCGGCACACGGCGGCCACCGAGCAGCAACGGCACCACAAAACTGCTGGCGTTGTAGGCGAACACCAGCGTGGCGCCTGTGATGATGCCCGGCAGGCTCATCGGCAAAACAATTTGCCGGAACACCTGCAAGCGACTGGCACCCAAGGTGGCAGCGGCCTCTTCATAGGTGCGCGCGACGCCGCGCATGGCGCTGGCAATCGGCAGCACGGCCAACGGGAACGCGGTCTGCACCAGGCCCATCAGCACGCCGTTCTGGTTGTACAGGAGCATGATCGGTCGCTTGATCAGGCCCAGGCCCATCAACGCCTGATTGAGCATGCCGCCGGGGCCGAGAATCACCAGCCAGCCGTAGCTTTGCAGCAGCAGGTTGACCAGCAACGGCAGCAGCACTGCCGCAAGGAAGATCCGCCGTATGAACGGTGAAGTCAGGCGCGACATGGTGTAGGCCACGGGTATCGCCAGCACCACGGCGATCACGGCGCTGATCAGCGCCAGGCGCAGGGTCAGCAGCAAGGATTTGAGGTAATACGGTTCCAGTAATTGGGCGTAACTGGCCAGGCTGAACCCGGTCCACTCCGCGCCTTTGGTGCCCACGCTCATGCGCAGCACCAACAGGCTGGCGGCAATCAGCACGCCAAGGAACAGCATCGACGGCGAGAGGAAAAACCACGCGCGGGTCGTCGGCGAAACACCCCGACGTGCGCGCGTTGGCGCGGCACTTACCGGATGGGTCAGAGGTTGGTGTTCCATAGCAAGGGTCTCGTCAATGGAAAGCAGCTGGCGAATACAACCTTCAAAACCACATTGCCCCTTGTAGGAGTGAGCCTGCTCGCGATAGCGGTGTGTCAGTCGACATCAATGTTGAATGACCGACCGCTATCGCGAGCAGGCTCACTCCTACAAGGGAACTCAGGGTGATTTCGGAATCGTGTTCGCCACTCGATCAGGAAGAAAAGATTTCCGTGTAGCGACGAATCCATTGGTCATGCACGGTGGCCAGGAAAGCGTTGTCGTGCATGATCGCCTTCTCGGCAATCTGCTCCGGCGTGAGGATGTACGGGCTCTTGCGCGCTTCGGCGGAGATGATCGCCTTGGCATTGACCGGGCCGTTGTAGATGTCTTCGGCCATCTTGCCCTGCACCAGCGGGTCCAGAGAATGGTTGATGAACGCGTAGGCCAGGTCGGTATCGCCGGGACGATTCTTCGGCATCACCGACTGCATCAGGTCGGTGTAGAACCCTTCCTTCATGCCGAACGTCGCGCTCAGGCCGTAGGCCGGATCGCGAATCTGTTTCGGGAAGAACGCCGGTGCGTACAGGCCGCCCATGTCCAGCGAACCGGTGCGGAACAGCTCGGCGATCTGGTTCGGGTTTTCCCCGAGGGTCACCACGCGGTCCTTCAACTCGGCGAGTTTCTTGAAGCCCGGTTCGATGTTGTGCTCGTCACCACCAGCCAGTTTGGCGGCGATGATGATCAGGTCCATGGCCTCGGTCCAGTTCGGCGGCGGCAGGAAGATGTTAGGTGACAGTTCGGCATCCCACAGGGCGGCGTAGCTGTCCGGCGCTTCCTTGATGGTGCGGGTGCTGTAGACGAGGCTGTTGCACCAGAGCAGGTAACCGATGCCGTGGCCATTGGCGCCGGTGCGGTATTTCTCCGGAACATCCACCAGGTTGGGAATGCGATTGAGGTCGGGTTTTTCCAGCAGGTTGGCGGCGGCCAGACCTTCGGCGCCGACGCCAGCCAGGGTGATGATGTCGTATTGCGGACGATCACCGCCGGCTTTCAGTTTGGCGACCATTTCCGAGGTGCTGCCGGTACGGTCGGCGATGACCTTGCAGCCGTACTTGTCTTCAAAGGTCGCCGCGATGTTGCGCAGCGCTGCCAGACCGGTGTCATCGGACCAGGTCAGCAGGCGCAGGGTCTTGCCCTGGAAACGCGTGTCGCTGGCATTCGCCCGCACGAAAGGCAGGCTCATGGCTGCCGCTGCAACCGAGGCTACGCCTACGGTCTTGATGAATTGACGTCTGTTCAGATCATGCTCGCCCATTACGGACTCCCTTTGTTTTTGTAGGTATAAGGCAGGTCGAAAGCTAGTTTATCCGCGTGTATCCGTGTGTATCCGTGCGGTCGGATCAGCGTTATCCCCCGTATTTTCGGGGGCTTGGCTGAGCCGGTGAGTTCATCCTGAGGTCGTGCAAAACGGCTGACTATCGATAAAAATTCATTGGAGCCATGACGCCAGCGCATGCCTCGCCATGAGGCATGCGTTCACCCTTTTCGTGCCGTCAGACGGCACGAATCACGTGTTTGATTTCCTGAAAAGCCTGCAAGCCCCACGGCCCCAATTCCCGGCCGATACTGCTCTGTTTGTAACCACCCCAGGCGGTTTGCGGGAAGATCACTTGCGGCGCGTTGATCCACACCAGCCCCGCCTGCAAAGCGTTGGCGACCCGATCCGCGGCATCGGCGTTACGCGTGACGACGCTGGCGACCAGCCCGAACTGGCTGTCGTTGGCCAAGGCAATCGCCTCGGCCTCGCAGGTGAAACTGCGCACGCAAATCACCGGGCCGAAAATCTCCTCACACCACAACGCACTGTCGAGGGGCACTTCGGTAAAAATCGTCGGCTGCAAAAAATAGCCGCGTGGCAAGTCTGCCGGGCGATTGCCGCCGCAAATCAGCTTGGCGCCGGCACTCAAACCGCGATCAATGTGACCGAGCACACGCTGGTATTGCGCCTGGTTGACCAGCGCGCCCATCTCCACGGCAGGGTCAAACGGGTCCGCGACGCGAATGGCTTCGGCACGCGCTTTCAGGCGCTTTAGGAATTCGTCGGCCAGTTCATCGGCGACCAGCACGCGACTGGTGGCGGAACACATTTGCCCGGCGTTGAAGAAACCACCGCCACACGCCACTTCCACGGCCAGTTCGATGTCGGCATCGGCCAGCACCAGCAGCGAGGATTTGCCACCGAGTTCCAGGCTCACGCCCTTCACGGTTTCGGCGGCGCGTTGCATGACTTGCACACCGACAGCGTTGCTGCCGGTAAAGGATATCTTGGCGATGCGCGGGTCGGCCGACAGCGGTGCGCCCACCGCAAGGCCGGTGCCGCAGACCAGGTTGAACACGCCGTTGGGCAGCCCGGCTTCAGCGATAATTGCCGCCAGTTCCAGCTCTGGCAGCGGCGTCACTTCCGAAGGTTTGAGCACCACGCAGCAACCAGCGGCCAGGGCCGGGGCGAGTTTCCAGGCAGTGGTGACCATCGGGAAATTCCACGGCACGATGAGGCCGACCACGCCACACGGCTCACGGCGCACGCGGGCGCTGAAATCGTCCGTAGGCAACTCGACATTGCTGTCCTGTCTGGCGTCGAGACCCTCGGCCAGGCCGGCGTAATACTCGAACGTGGCGATCACGTCATCGACGTCGATGGCCGCTTCGAACAGCGGCTTGCCGTTGTTGCTCGACTGCAAATGCATCAACTGCTCGCGACCGGCCTGCACCCCCGCCGCGATTCGGCGCAGGATCGCGCCACGTTCGGCACCGGTGGTTTGCGACCAGGCCTTGAAAGCTTCGGTCGCCGCGTTCACGGCTTGGCTGATCGCGCGTTCGTCGCCGCCATTGACGGTGGTCAGCAGCGCTTCGGTGGCCGGGTTGATCACGCGCAGATGTTCGCCGCCCGCTGACCATTTTCCGTCAATGAACAGACCATCCACTGTGGTTGGGAAGCTCATTTCGACACCGCCTTCATCCACTGGGTCTGATCGATTTCAATCAGGGTCGGGCCCTGGCGGTCAGCGGCGGAACGCAGTGCGTGGCGCAGTTGCTCGACACCGTTGACCGCTTCGGCGGCACAACCCAATGCTTTGGCGACACCGATGAAGTCCGGGGTGTAGATGTCGACCCCGACCGGCTCGATGGCGCGGTTGACCATGTATTTTTTGATCTCTTCGTAGCCCTGGTTATTCCACAGCAGGACGATCACCGGGGTGCGCGCTTCAACGGCGCTGGCCAGTTCCGGCAAGGTGAATTGCAGGCCGCCGTCACCGATCAGGCACACCACCGAAGGCCGTGCACCTTTTTCCAGCGTGCCGCCGAGCCACGCGCCAATGGCAGCCGGCAAGGCGTAACCGAGGGTGCCGTAGCCGGTGGACGAGTTGAACCAGCGGCGCGGGCGCTCCGGATTGAAGGTCAGGTTGCCGGTGTACACCGGTTGGGTCGAATCACCGACGAACACCGCGTTGGGCAATTCGTGCAAAACGGTTTCGAGAAAGCGGGTCTGCGCCAGCGTCGGCGCATCCCAGGTTGCAGCGAGGTCTTCACGCAGACGCGCGGCACGCACTTGGCCCCAATCGTTGCGGCGCTCGGCCAGCGACTTGTGCGACAGCGCGCTCAGCAAGGCTTGCGCCGCGTTGCGCGAGTCGGCCACCAGCGCGATGTGCGGAGGGTAGTTGCGCACGGTTTGATCCGGGTCGATGTCCACGCGCAGCAGCTTGCCGGGAATCTCGAAACCACCGGCGAAGGTGATGTCGTAATCGGTCTCGGCCAGCTCGGTGCCGATGGCCAGAACCACGTCGGCCTCGGCCACCAGCGCGCGGGTCGCCACCAGGCTTTGGGTCGAGCCGATCAGCAGCGGGTGCCTGGATTCGAGCATGCCTTTGGCGTTGATGGTCAACGCGACCGGCGCGTCGAGCAGCTCGGCCAGTTCAGTCAATTCAGCAGCGGCATCGATGGCACCGCCCCCAGCGAGAATCAGTGGGCGCTTGGCGCCGGCGAGCAGCTCGGTCATGCGGCTGATCGCGCTTGGCGAAGCACCGGCGCGGTCGATGTTGACCGGCAGGCTGCCGAGCAAGTCGTCGGCGTCTTCGACCAGCACGTCCAGCGGAATTTCGATGTGCACCGGACGCGGGCGACCGGCCTGGAACAGCGCAAATGCGCGGGCCAACACGCCGGGTAATTCCGACGCCGACATCAAGGTGTGGGAGAACGCCGCCACGCCACCCACCAGCGCACTCTGGTTCGGCAGCTCATGGAGTTTGCCGCGACCGCCGCCCAACTGGTTGCGCGTCTGTACGCTGGAGATCACCAGCATCGGGATCGAGTCGGCGTAGGCCTGGCCCATGGCGGTGGTGATGTTGGTCATGCCCGGCCCGGTAATGATGAAGCACACACCCGGTTTTCCGCTGGTGCGCGCATAACCGTCGGCCATGAAACCGGCGCCCTGTTCGTGACGCGGCGTCACGTGGTTGATGCTCGAACGGGCCAGCCCGCGGTACAGCTCCACGGTGTGAACCCCGGGGATGCCGAACACCTGATCAACCCCGTAATCTTCGAGTAACTTGACCAATACTTCGCCGCACGTCGCCATGTCTTTTGCCCTTCTTGTTCGTTTGAGACGCCGGGCCTGCGCAGTGTTTATGATGAGTGGGCAGGTCCAGGGATGGCCTCATTGGAACGGGCGACACGTAGCCGCAACAATGGATAAAAAGTCATACTAGCCATGTCTTCACGTCATACCTTGGATCCCGATGAAACGATTGCCTCCCCTGCCGGCGCTGCACACTTTTCTGATTACCGCGCAGTGCTGCAACTTCACCCGCGCCGCCGAACAGCTGTTCATCACCCAGGGCGCGGTGAGTCGGCAGATCGCCGGGCTGGAAGAACATCTGGGTTATGAGCTGTTCATTCGCCAGGCCCGAGGCCTGGACCTGACTGCCGAAGGACGGGCGTGGCTGCCACGGGTGCAGCAGATTTTCGGTTTGATCGATGAGGCGGTGGAGCAGATCGGCGAGAAGCGTGAAACCCTGCAACTCAAGGCGCCGACCTGCGTGATGCGCTGGTTGTTGCCGCGCCTGATGCAGTGGCAGCGGGAACGTCCGGATGTGCCGGTGGAGCTGACCACCACGGTCAAGCACGGCGTGGACTTCCACCGCGAGCAATTCGATGCGGCGGTGATGTACGGTGCACCGCCCGACAGTGCATTGGTCAGCCATCACCTGTTTGATGAACAACTGACACCGGTCTGCTCACGGCCGTTGCTCGAAGGCCCGGTGCCACTGCGCACACCGGATGATCTGCAGCACCACCTGCTGCTGCACCCGACACGGGATGAACGGGACTGGAAAGCCTGGCTCGCCAGCGCCGATGTGCACTTGAGCAATGTCGGTAAAGGCCAGCATTTCGAAACGCTGGACCTGGCGATGTCGATGGCATCACAGGGAACCGGCGTCGCCATTGGTGACTGGTCCCTGATCGGAGACGACTTGAGCGCCGGCCGATTGGTGATGCCCTTTGACCTGAAAGTGCGCACGGGGCTGGCGTATTACATTGTCCATCCTCAGAAGCCAGCACCGAGTGGCCCCTTGACCGAATTGCTGGATTGGCTGCAAGGCCAGGCTCACGCACTGTAAAAAACCGTTCAGAACCGGTTTAACGCCAGGTGATGTGCTTCAGGTAGTTGAGCATCGATTCATGGTAACCGGCGATCAGTTGAATGCTCTGTACGTCGCGAATCAACTGAGGCTGAGCCGTTGTTGAAAAATACTCATAGGCTGCCAGCACCTTTCGAGCTTGCTGCAACCAGTTTTCAGTCACCTGGTCCAGAGCCCCGATGGCCTCGATCTTTTGCAGTTTCAGGGACTGATCAAGAATGTGCGTCTCGATATCGAGCAGCTCTGACTTCACGCCATCGATTCGACCGCGAACACCGTCCCTCGCTTGCGCCAGGTTTGCATAGCGTCGTCCCTCTTCAATGCCCTCCAGATTGCCTTTCAGACGATTGAGCGCTAACTCAAGAAACTCGCGATCAGGTTTGCTGGTCGTCACGAGTTTAAGGATCGCTTCTATTTCGGCAGCGCCTGGGACCTGCTTATTGAAAATATCCCGCCAGTTCGGAGCGTTGAATTGCGCGATTTGCTGATCAATGCTGTGTTTCTCGATCCGAAGTTTTTCGTGGTCTTCTTCCAGTCTTGCGGCGCTTTGGCGCAGTCGGGCAAGCCGGTCTGACTCAATCTGGACCATGTCCGCCCCCACATGGGCAAAGCGGATTTCACCCAAGTTCTGAAGCGTGTGCCGTAAATGATTAATCGCACTCTCCACCGGTGCCTGCGCACTCACAGCGCGGCGGTAGCAATACTTCACCAGTTCTTCGATTTTCTCTTCGCAGATACTGGGCGTAATGGTTGTCGCGTGCTTGATCTCTTCAATGCGAGTCAGGGCACTGGCGAGCCCGACATTGCTCAGTGCAACAACTACCCGTTTGATATCTTCACCCATCTGCTGATCGTCGGCATTGAGTTGGTCGCGGACGTACAGTGTTTTTTCCTGCACGCCCGGCAGGAATGCAAATTTTTTACCAGCGACCGCCAGATTGAAGTGATCCTGACTGGCTCTCATGACCTTCCGGTCGGGCGGAACAAAATCGTTGAAATCATTAAATTTAGTAACTTTCATGTGTATCTCATCCTTGAATTATTTGAATCTTCGGTTCAATCAACTACTTCATTGAAAACCTTGGACAATGCGTTGGCGTGACCCTTGATGACCTTCCAGGGCTCAATTACCGATTCCAGATCAAGTACGAGCATACTCAGATCCAGACTGTTTTCAGCCTCAGACAATCGAGACGCCGACTCATCTATATACAGCCAGATAAGCGCCCATACGTCTTCGAGATTCCTCGCGCCTTCTTCGGCATCCTTCATCAATGCCTGTATATTAATTAGCCCGCCTGCCAACTCACTCATCAGCTTTGATACAGTGGCGCCACGCATCTGTTCCAACAACTCAGTGCGTTTCTCCAGCAATGCATTTTTTTCACCCCTGACACGCTCAGCCTGAGACCCGAATATGCCCCCCGTAATAGCGACACCAATCGGCCCGAACACCAGCCCGGTAAACGCATAACCAACCAGACTGCGGTATTCATCGAGCTTTTCAGCGACAGCTTGATCAAGCTCTTTAAGTTCACGTTTTATATGTTCGACCCTGGCATCCTTTTCGATACCGGCTGCTTCAACATAACGCAATTTGACAGTTATCACAGGCAGGAGGTCTTCCGTGATTTTGCGAGAAAATTCAGAAGCGAGGGCTTTGACTGCACTGACCCGCTTATAGAAACTCTCGATATCAGCCTTCATCCGATCGAAGAACCGAACCAGGCTCTGTACCTTCTCGGTGTCAGAGTTGCCGAGTGGTATCGCGGCCAAAATTGCCCGTTCTTCTGGTGTCATCGTATCGACCGTACCCACCAGATCCCGGTAGCCGCGAAAGCCTTTCAGGCGATCGACGATCAATTCACCCGTGTTGATGAAGCCTTTGGAAAACAGATCCAGTCGGCCGCCGAGGTTCTTGGTTTCGCGTTCCAGTGTTCCCCAGGAAAGCGCATGTTTATGAATTTCCTGGTGCAAAGCTTGTATATCGCGCGGCTCCAGCCCCTCCGAATCAGCACGTGTGTAGGCAAGCATTTTCTCCACCGCGCTCAAGTCGACTGGTAGGCGCAGACTCGAATTGACATAGCGTTTGATGGCGACAATGTTACTTTTCTTGACTATAAATGTTCCATCCTTGTAATCGGGGGCATCTTCACCCGCCATCACGCCAAAATATTGCACCGGTACATATTTGGCGGCGTCATCGAGCGTCGCGACTCCCTCCAGATTATTAACTGCATCCAGTGCAGCGTGTGTTAACTGGTTTTCTAAATCCTGTTTCGTAGACATTTCCATATAAATTCCATTTAAAAGAAATCACAGACCTATTAATCAAATCGTCACCCTTCAACTAACTGAAAGAATGACCAATGCAAAACAACATTAACCGGTCGGCTTTTCATATTCAATCGGAACTGTGAAGCGATGACGTAGGAAAATAAAACCACATGCCATGGAATTTTAATACCTGAAAATAATCACTAAAAGGTACGGCACTTAACGATGACTTAACTCCACTATTAAAACCCACTGACAATATTATGCATGATGTTTTTTTAAATAAAAAAAGCACACGCCTTATTGCAAGACGCGTGCTTTATATTGCCTGAATATTAGTAACCGACGGTAAATCGTTGGCGCTGATGTGCCGGTTTGTCGATTTCATCAATCAAGGCAATTGCATAATCAGCAAAGCTAATCCAGCTTCGCCCTGCACGGCTCACCAGCAAATTATCCTGGCCAACTCGAAACGTGCCCGTACGCTCTCCGTCGACAAACTCCGCCGATGGCGACAGGAAGGTCCAGTTCAGATCCACCTCCAGACGCAGGTTCTCGAGGAACCGGGCACCGGCACTGGCCTCGGCTTTGTACGCTTCAGGGAAACCAATGCTGTCGATGACGCGCGTTCCATCCGGCAGCAACAACGAACCGGCACCGCCCACCACCAGCAAACGTTTTACGGCGGCCTCCTTCACCGGGCCGATGACGGCACTGGAAGGGAGGGTCGCAAATTGCGCGGCGCTGATCACCACGTCATGTCCCCTGATCGCCGCTTGCAATGCGTGTGCATCCAGGGCGTCGACGTTCTTGCTGATCACACCGGCGCGCTGGCCGATTTTCGACGTATCGCGGGCAATGGCCGTGACGGTGTGACCGCGACGCAGGGCTTCCTCCAACAGTTGGCTGCCGGCACGGCCGGTGGCACCGATGATTGCGATGTTGCTCATGGCGTTCTCCAGTATCGATCAGGGTGAATGGGTGAATGGGTGAATGGGTGAATAGGGTTACCACTTCATTTCGCCCTTGGCGACTTTGGCGCTCAGCTCCAGAGAGCTTTCTTCGCCCAACGCCGGGTAGCGTTTCTTCATGGAGGCGATCAGTGCGGCAGAGTCCTTGGCCTTGGCGGTTTCTCCATCGAAAGCCTTGATGTAATCAGCGGTAAATTGCACCGCCGCCAGCGAACGCGCGCTATTGCCCAAGTAGTGACCCGGCACGACGGTGTGCGGTTTCAGGGTTTCGATGGAATGGAGCGTAGCCAACCAGTTGGCGTGTGACTGTGGGGTTTGGGTATCCGCCATCCAGACGTGAATATTTTCCGCAATAACGACGCCACCGACCACGGCGTTGATCGACGCAATCCACACGAAAGTTCGATCCGGTTGTGGGCCCTCAAGACCGACCACCTGCAACTTCTGCCCTTCAAGCATCAGGCTATCGCCCTTGAGCACGCCCGGCACAATGACTTTGGCCGGTGCGTCAGGGCCCAGTTTAGGGCCCCAGTACGCCAGTTTTGCTTCGACCGTTTGCTGGATGTGATCCACGGTCGGTTGCGAGGCGAGCACTTTTGCATTCGGGAATGCGGTGGTCAGGGTGTCGAGGCCGAAGTAGTAATCCGGGTCACCATGGCTGATGTAAATGGTGGTCAGTTGTTTGCCGCTGGCGCGGATTTTTTCCACCACGTGCTCGGCCTGGGATTTACCGAACTGCGCGTCCACCAGGATCGCGTCTTTCTCGCCGCTGACCAGCACTGAGGTCACCGGGAAAATCGCCTTGTCACCTGGGTTGTAGACGTCGAGTGTCAACGTTGAGGCCGCCGCGTGTGCAGCGAAGCCGACAGTGGCGGTGGCCAGCAAAAAACGCTTGAGGGAAGTGAAACCTGTCATGTGGTGCTCCATTGTCCGACCGCCGTGGATGGCGATGGAGTGGAGCTTAATTGCCTTATTCGTTACAAAAAATGCGATGCTGGGACATAGTTTGTTTCTGAAATCGGGCAAATCATGGATCGTCTGCAAGCAATGCGCGTGTTCGTCACCGTGGTCGACCTCGGCAGCCAGTCGGCCGCCGCTGACCACCTGGGGCTTTCGCGTCCAGTGGTTTCGCGGTATCTGGCGGAACTGGAAGACTGGGTCGGCGCGCGCCTGATGCACCGCACCACACGCAAATTGAGCCTGACCGCCGCCGGCAGTGAAATCCTGCCACGCTGTCGGCAGATGCTCGAGCTTTCTTCGGACATGCAGGCCGCCGTCAGCGAACCCGACGAAGCGCCGCGGGGGCTGTTGCGGATCAGCGTCAGCACCTCGTTTGGCCAGGCGCAATTGGCCGACGCAATGGTGGCCTACGTCAAACGTTACCCCGGCGTCAGCATCGACCTGCAGATGCTCGACCGTACGGTGAATCTGGTGGACGAGCGCATTGATCTGGCGATTCGCACCAGCAATGACCTGGACCCGAACCTCATCGCGCGGCGGCTGACCGTCTGTCGCTCGGTGATCTGCGCCGCTCCCGCTTATCTGCAAGAGCATCCGGCGCCGGAGCGAGTCGAAGACCTGAGCCAACATAATTGCCTGACGCACTCCTATTTCGGCAAAAGCCTGTGGCATTTCGAGGAGGACGGCGAGCCGGTCTCGATCGCGGTTCAGGGCAACATCAGCGCCAATGAAGCCAGCACGCTGCTGCGGGCAACAATCGCCGGCGCGGGCGTGGCGATGTTGCCGAGTTATCAGGCCGGTGTGCACATCCACAGTGGTGAATTGATACGTCTGTTACCTCAGGCAGAACCGCGCCAGATGAACATCTACGCCGTCTATGCCTCGCGCAAGCACATGCCCGCAGCGTTGCGCAGCGTGCTGGATTTTCTGGTGTTGAGGTTTCCCGAGGAACCGGCGTGGGATATCGGTTTGTAACCCGATCCGCTGTAGGAGCCAGCTTGCCGGTAATGGTCGTTAAAGATAGAGCGGGGTTCCTGGATAGTCGCGGTGCCCGTGCGTCCATCGCCAGCAAGCTGGCTCCTGCAGGGGCAAATGTAAATGCGGACAGACTGGCAACTCACCACCGCTGACCTATGCTGAAAGAAGTACCCGAGGGTATTCGTTCAGAGGTCAACGCCATGAACATCAAAACAAGAAGATATTTCGCGATTTTCATCACGTGCGCAGCCACGCTGGCGCTATACGGCACAGCCGCGTGGCGAGTCGAGCAGTTGCGGCAACTGCCGCGTGAATACGCGAGCTGCAACTTTGAGCGCTGCATCCCCCACAACGCGACACTTAACGCGCTCCGGTAACGGAGAGGTTCAGGCCTCGTTGTCCTGATCGGCCTTCAAGCGGTCGCGAAATGCCTTGGGCGAGATCCCGACCCGGCGTCGGAACAACCGCGTGAAGTTGGTCGGATCGGAAAACCCCAATACGTCGGACATTTCGTAAATGGTCATGCTGGTGTAGGTCAGCAAGCGCTTGGCCTCCAGCAGTTGCCGCTCGTGCATGATCTGCAACGCCGGTTGTCCCGCCAGTTCACGGCAGGTGCCGTTGAGGTGCGACACCGAAATCCCTAGCCGATGCGCGAGGTCCTCGACCTTGACGTGCTGGCGATACGTCTCTTCCACCAGTTGGATAAATCCGTTGAGGTATTCCCGCGCGCGCTGCGGACGCTGGCTGGCGGAGCGACGCTGAAGCGCCTGGCGGCTGACCCACACCAGAATCACGCTGACCAGCGAATGCATGAGCATTTCCCGGGCAGGCTGGTGGCCGGTGTACTCACTCTGCAACGCAGCAAACAGACTGTTCAGGTAGTCACTGTCCGCGCCGGCTGGATAACTGTCGGCCTGGGCCAGCGCGTTGACCGAGTTGCCCAGTTGCGCCTGGAGATGCGCGACCAGCGGCGCAGCCAGGGTCACGACAAACCCATCGACGTCTTCCGAAAAACGGTAACCGTGCACCGATAACGGCGGCAGCACCAACATTGTCGGCTCGCTCAGCTGCGTACGTTTGCCTTCGATTTCAAGCTCTGCCTGACCTTTGAACACGAAGAGCAACTGGCATAAATCGGCGTGGCGATGAGGTTTGATTTCCCACTGATGTTCGCGGCTGCGTTTGGAAATGGTTTCACAATGCAACAAGTCCGGGGTGGGCCATTCCAGGCTTTCACCGTAGAGCTTGAACACCGGTATCGAAGGCAGGGCAGGCTTGTTCATAACTTCAATCCAGGCCTCGGGAGGTGGCGGGCGATAATCGCACCGATTGGCAGAATGTGCAGCTTTCGGCTCAGTTTTCACCTTCAATTGACCGACCCGCAAGTGAAAAATGCAAGCACTCGATCCATAAAAACAATTCACCGACTCTGGTCGTGTGGAGCTTGCGAGTCCTAAAAACAATGAAAACGCTGAAAACCCAAATCGCCATCATCGGTGCCGGCCCTTCTGGTTTGCTGCTCGGCCAATTGCTGCACAACGCCGGTATCGACACCCTCATCCTCGAACGCCAAAGCCCCGACTATGTGCTCGGTCGAATCCGCGCCGGCGTTCTCGAACGAGGCATGGTAGAGCTGCTGCGCCAGGCCGGTGTGGGCCAGCGGATGGACGCCGAAGGACTGGTCCACGGCGGCTTCGAACTGGCCCTCGAAGGGCGCCGCGTCCACATTGATCTGCAGGCCCTCACCGGTGGCAAAACCGTGATGATCTACGGCCAGACCGAGGTCACCCGCGACCTGATGGCCGCTCGTCGGGAGACAGGTGCCAAAACGATTTATGAAGCCGGCAATGTGGTGCCCCACGGCATGAAAACCGATAAGCCGTTCCTGACGTTCGAAAAGGACGGCGAAGACTGGCGGCTCGATTGCGACTACATCGCCGGGTGCGACGGTTTTCACGGCGTGGCACGACAATCGATTCCGGCCAAGAACCTCAAAGTGTTCGAACGCGTGTATCCATTCGGCTGGCTAGGGATTCTCGCCGACACCCCGCCGGCTCACGATGAACTGGTCTACGCCCGTCATGCGCGCGGTTTTGCCCTGTGCAGCATGCGTTCGGCAACCCGCACCCGCTACTACCTTCAGGTACCTGCAGACGAAAAAGTCGACGATTGGTCCGATCAGCGTTTCTGGGACGAACTCAAATCCCGTTTGCCGGCGGCGCACGCCGAGTTGCTCGTGACGGGACCGTCCATCGAAAAAAGCATCGCGCCGTTGCGCAGTTTCGTGGTCGAACCGATGCAGTACGGACGGATGTTCCTCGTTGGTGACGCCGCACACATTGTTCCGCCCACGGGTGCCAAAGGCTTGAATCTGGCGGCGAGCGACGTCAGTACGTTGTTCAATATCCTGCTGAAGGTGTACCGCGAAGGCCGTGTCGATCTGCTGGAGAAATACTCCGAGGTCTGCCTGCGTCGGGTTTGGAAAGCTGAGCGATTCAGCGGGTGGATGACCTCGATGCTGCACCGTTTTGATGATCACGATGCGTTCAGCCAGCGGATCGCCGAATCGGAACTCGACTACTTCGTTGACTCCGAGGCCGGTCGTAAAACCATTGCAGAAAATTACGTCGGGCTTCCATACGAGGCTATCGAATAGCCTGCTATCGACTTACACTGGCGAGCATCCCCGTTCGCCTTGCTGCAAGCGGGTTAATCACCGCCCGCAGGTTTTCCCGTGACCAATCTCAACCAGCCTGAATCGCCCAAACCGGCCATCCGCAGCGTGCTGATTTCGCTGATGCTGGCGATCTTTCTCGGTGCGCTGGACCAGACCATCGTCGCCGTATCGATGCCGGCCATTTCCGCGCAATTCAAGGACGTCAGCCTGCTGGCCTGGGTGATTTCCGGGTACATGGTGGCGATGACCGTGGCCGTGCCGATCTACGGCAAACTGGGCGACCTGTACGGGCGGCGCACGTTGATGTTGTTCGGCATGGGGCTGTTCACGATTGCTTCGTTCTTCTGCGGCATGGCCCAGAGCATGGAGCAACTGGTGCTGGCGCGGATTATTCAAGGCATCGGCGCTGGCGGGATGATTTCGGTCAGCCAGGCGATCATCGGGGACATCGTGCCGCCCCGCGAACGCGGTCGCTACCAAGGTTATTTCAGCAGCATGTACGCGGTGGCCAGCGTCGCCGGCCCGGTGTTGGGCGGCTACATGACCGAGTACCTGTCGTGGCGCTGGGTGTTCCTGATCAACTTGCCATTGGGCCTTGGCGCGTGGCTGGTCGCCCGGCACACGCTGGTCGGGTTACCGGTGCCGCAGCGCAAACCGGTCATCGACTACCTTGGCACACTGCTGATGATCATCGGGCTGACGGCATTGTTGCTCGGCATCCTTCAAGTCGGTCAGGGTCATTCGTGGCGCAGCGCTGAAGTGCTAGGTTTGCTCGGGTGCGCGGTGCTCGTCCTGGCCCTGTTCGTCTGGCATGAACGCCGTGCGCGCGAGCCTTTGTTGCCCATGCACCTGTTTGCCAACCGCAATGCGATCCTGTGCTGGTGCACGATTTTCTTCACCAGTTTCCAGGCCATCTCGCTGATCGTGCTGATGCCGTTGCGCTTCCAGAGCGTCACCGGCGCCGGGGCCGACAGTGCCGCGCTGCACCTGCTGCCGCTGGCGATTGGCTTGCCTGTCGGCGCCTATTTCGCTGGGCGCCGAACCTCGGTGACCGGGCGCTACAAGCCGATGATCCTCGGCGGCGCCATTCTCATGCCGGTCTCGATCATCGGCATGGCGTTCACCCCGCCACAAGCGGTGATCCTCAGCAGTGTGTTCATGCTGCTCTGCGGTATCGCCTCTGGCATGCAGTTTCCGACGTCATTGGTCGGAACGCAGAACTCGGTGGAACAACGGGACATTGGCGTCGCGACCAGCACCACCAATCTGTTCCGCTCTTTGGGTGGCGCGGTGGGCGTGGCGTTGATGTCGGCGCTGTTGCTGGCGTTGCTGCAGGATTCGAGTTTCGCCCACATGGCCGGCTCGACGCTGATTGCCGAAGGCAGTTCCGGCAATGTCTTGCTGGATGGCTTGAATGCCGCACCGGGGGAAGCGCAAAACGCCTTGCGCGCGGAACTGCTGTTGACCTTCAGGCACTTGCTGCTGGTCAGTGCGGCGGTGTCGCTGCTGGGGCTGGCGGCGGCGATTGCGATGCCGAACCAGGTGTTGCGGGGGCGCGAGGATAAAGTTCGGTAGATACACCAGGGCGCGGCCATCGCTGGCGAGCCAGCTCCTATAAAACCGACGCGCACCCTGTGGCAGCTGGCTTGCCAGCGATGGCGTCGGTACCAACAACCCACAATCAAGGGCTGTAATAACCAACCGCCACCAGAAAGTGCCCGACCTTTTTCAGGTACGCATGCTTGTCTTCTACCTTGCCGGTCACCGGGTTTTTCCAGCGATAGGCGTATTCGCCGTAATCCTGTTTGGCGATCAACGCGAGGATCGGCTCGCCCACCGGCTTGCCTTCCGGGTCGTTGATCTTGCCAAAATCAGTATTGATCAAGCGCAGGTTGGTGCCATGAGCGACATAACGCCGGCTATTCACGTCGACGACAAACACATACAGGTCATCCTGCAAATAACCGCCCTTGAGTGAATTGATCGCCGTCAGCGTGCCCTTTTCATCCTTCGCCAGATCGGTGGCCGCTTTGTTGAGCAACGCCATCGCCTGTTCCGCCGAAGCCCGCGGCAGGTAGTAACCCACCGCCAGAATCCGCTGGCCGACACGCTGATAGAACACATGTTTGCGCTCGATCTTGCCGTCTGACCAGTTCTGCCAGCGATATTCGGCCTGCTGGATGCCATTGCCTTCCGGCACTTTCAACGCGTCCTTGAAGGCTTTCTGCAAGTCAGGCCCGAGCACGTCGGACACGTCGCGGCCGATCAACGCGGACGACGGTCCGCCGCTGGCGAGCATCTTGCCATTGGTGTCGAGCACGAACACATAACGATCCTTGTCGACGAATTCGCCCTGACGACTGAACGCCGCAAACGCCTTGTCACCATTGTCGTGGTAATAGGCCAGGGCTTTTTCCAGCAGGGCCTTGGCGGCCTGACTGTCATCCTTCTCGGTGCCGGCAGCTTGAACCTGACCCAGGCACAGCAACAGCGTCGCGCCCAGCAGCGCCAACTTATGCAAAACCCCCATTGCCCATCCCTCGCTCTTATCGGTGTTTCAAGAGCGTAGACGGCAATGGGGGCATGGATGGATATTCAGCGAACGCAATCTGCAAAAGGGTATTGCAGCGGATTACCGGGCCTTCACCTTCAAGGCTTGGTTCGCAGCTGCTGCTGCAAATTCTGGATCTGCGCCTGAAGGGTGTTGAGGTTGCGAGTGACCTGGCTACGGAACGCGTCAAATTCGGCGGTGCTGGACGTGCCGGCCGGGCGGTTATCCTGCTCGCTTTTGAGGACGATCATGTCCTGCTCCAGGCGTTCGATAGCCGCACTCGGATTGCCTTGTTTTTTCAGCGCAACGATGTCAGAGCCGAGGCTTTTCAACTGGGCGTCGAATTTATCGCCCTCCGCCGGGGCGCTTTTCAGCGTGGCCAGTTCGCTGTTCAAGGCTTTGACCTGGGCCTGCAATTGCGTATTGGCGGTCTGGTGCTCGGTGTCCAGGGCCGTGAGTTGTGCCAGGCGTTTATCCAGATCCGTGGTCTGCGCGGTCATTTGCGCCAGGCGCTTGTCCAGGTCGGTGGTCTGGCCGACCACACCTTGCTGCTGCTTGCCCTGATCGAGGAGCTGGGTTTCCAGCTGCTTGATCTGCTGTTTCAGCGCTTCGCTGTCGCTGGTGACGTTGGTCTGGCTGGCAACTACCTTGCCGGAAATGTCCTGCAAGCGCCCCGCCGCATCCTCGCTGATGCGCGCGAAACTTTCCTGGGTCGCCACCAGTTGCTGCTCCATCAGCGAAATCTGCTGAAAGCTCCACCACGCAAGACCGGCGAACGCAAAGAACAAAGCGCCTACCAATGCCCATAACGGACCGGTGCTCGCCGCCTTGACCTTGGCCACCGTTGGCGTGCGCGAATGCACGGCGGTGCGGGTGGTGGGCACAAAGTCATCGTCGTCGAGACTGTCGGCACGCAGGCTCGGTACATCGTCGAAGTCGTCGTTGGCATCGTTACGCATGGGCATTGAGGCAACCTTTATGGAACGTGGTATGGCTTGATGCGGCGCAGTATAAACCGGTCAGCCGCATCGATTGACCCTGTACCCCACTCACCGTTCAGTAACGGGATTTTTCAGCGGATGTCCTGAGCCTTCCACCAGCCGCAGAATTCGTCGAGGGCGGCCCAGAGGCCGACTTTCGGATCGTAGTCCAGATAATGCCTCGCGCGACTGATGTCCAGGGTGAAGCTTTTGTTCATGACTTGCATGCCAAGGCGCGACAGGGTCGGCTCGGGGCGTCCCGGCCACAGCTTGCACACGCCTTCGTTGAGCGCCGCCACGCTGTAGGCCAGGCCGTAAGAGCGGTAGCGAGTCACCTGTGGGACGTCCATTTTGCGCATGACGTAATTGACCACGTCCCACAACGGAACCGGCGTTCCGTTGCTGATGTTGTAGGCCTTGCCCAGCGCCGATCCGCTGGCCAGCAAACTGCTGAGCAACGCCTCGTTGAGGTTTTGCACGCTGGTGAAATCCACCTTGTTCAGGCCGTTGCCGACAATGGCCAGTCGACCTTTACGCTGCATTTTCAATAGCCGCGGGAAGATGCTCATGTCGCCGGCACCCGTCACGAAGCGCGGGCGCAGGGCCAGGGTTTCGAGGCCAAATTCCTGGGCACCGAAGACCTTTTGCTCGGCAAGGTATTTGGTCGCGGCATAAGGGTGTTTGAAGCGTTTGGGCACCTGTTCTTCGGTCAGGCCGAGGTGATCGCGGCCGTCGAAGTAGATCGACGGCGAGGACAAATGCACCAGCCGTCGCACCCGCTGCTTCAGACAGGCTTCGACCACGTTTTCGGTGACCTGCACGTTGCCCAGATGAAAATCCTGATAACGGCCCCACACGCCGACAGCCCCGGCGCAATGCACCACCGCCTCGACATCGGAACACAGATCACGCACCAGTTCCGGGTCGCTCAAATCGCCAGGTATGAACTCGGCACCCCGGCGCACCAGGTGTTCGACGCTTTCGGCCCGGCGCCCGTTGACCCGCACGTCCAGGCCCTGCTCCAGGGCGAAACGCGCAAAGCGTCCGCCAATGAAGCCGCTTGCGCCGGTGACCAGAATTTTCATGTAGTACTCCACAGGAGCAGCTGCGAGCTTCAAGCTTCAAGCTGCAAGTTAAAACGGTACGCAAGCTCTTCACTTGCGGCTTGAAGCTTGACGCTCGTAGCTGCCCCTAAGCCACCAACCATTGCCTGGACGAGCGCACCAATTGATCGGTCAGCAACCCGAGCAACTGACCGCCATTGCGCCAATGATGCCAGTACAGCGGCACATCGATGGGCTTATCTGGCAAAAGCTCGCGTAAAACCCCGCGTTCCAACTGATCGCGGACTTGCAACTCAGGCACCAGCCCCCAGCCAAGTCCAGCTTCGGTCAGGCGAATGAAGCCTTCGGACGACGGGCATAAATGGTGTTCGAAACCGCCGTCAACGCCGAGGGATGCGAGGTAGCGATGCTGTAGGAAATCGTCCGGGCCAAACACCAGCGCCGGGGTTTTCGACAGCTGATCAGCGCGAACGCCTTGAGGAAAATGCCGGGCGATAAACGCCGGGCTGGCCAACGCGCGATAGCGCATCGCGCCCAACAGGACACTGCGCGCGCCCGCCACCGGACGTTCGCTGGCACAGACACACGCCGCCACCTCGCCCGCGCGCATGCGCTTGAGGCCAACGGTCTGGTCCTCGACCACCAGATCGAGCAACAGGTGTTGTTCGGCGCAAAACTCACCGACCGCTTCAGCCCACCAAGTGGCGAGGCTGTCAGCATTCAGGGCGATGCGCAGACGCTCTGGCAGGCCCTCTTCGTCCAGCGCCGGGACCAGCGTCTGCAGATCGCGCTCAAGCAAGCGCACTTGCTGCACATGGTTGAGCAGGCGCCGACCGATTTCCGTAGGAGCCGGCGGTGTGACGCGCACCAGCACCGGTTGGCCGACCCGCGCTTCCAGCAGTTTGATGCGCTGGGAGATCGCCGATTGCGACAAGCCGAGTACCTGCGCGGCGCGTTCAAAACCGGCTTGCTCGACTACCGCAGCCAGCGCAGAAAGCAACTTATAGTCGAACATCAGTTTTCCTAATGAGCGATCAGCATGATTGGTTTTTCTTATACAGGTTAGCAGCGGAGAATGCCCGCAAGAACTCTTGAGCAAGGATCACTGACATGGCTGGCGAAACTTCTTTGGCGACATTGCTGCGCAGCATGAGCCCGCAACTGAATGCCGGCGAGTATGTGTTCTGCACCTTGCCTGACGGGCAGTTGCCGTTGGATCTGGAGGTCGTCGGCAGCTTTCGCGAGCAGGAAGGTCTGACGGTGATCCTGCAACGTTCCCACGCCGAACAGGCCGGTTTCGACTTCGACTACGTGGCTGCCTGGATCACCCTGAACGTGCATTCGGCGCTGCAAGCCGTCGGACTGACGGCGGCGTTTGCCACGGCATTGGGTCAGGCCGGAATCAGCTGCAACGTGATCGCCGGTTACTACCACGATCATTTATTCGTCGGTCAAGCCGATGCCGAGCGCGCCATGCAAGTGTTGCGCGATCTGGCAGCGAACGCGGAGTAGGACCTATGTGGCAAAGCTACGTGAACGGCCTGTTGGTGGCCGCGGGGCTGATCATGGCGATCGGCACCCAGAACGCTTTTGTGCTGGCCCAGAGCCTGCGGCGTGAACATCACCTGCCGGTGGCGGCACTCTGCGTGATCTGCGATGCGCTGCTGGTGGCGGCCGGTGTGTTCGGTCTGGCGACCGTGCTGGCGCAAAACCCGACGTTGCTCGCCATCGCTCGCTGGGGCGGTGCGGCATTTTTGCTCTGGTACGGCAGCCTCGCACTGCGTCGCGCCTGCTCGAAACAAAGTCTGCAACAGGATGAAAGCCAGACGGTACGTTCCCTGCGCGCGGTGATGCTAAGTGCGTTGGCGGTGACATTGCTCAACCCGCACGTTTATCTGGATACCGTGTTGCTGATCGGCTCCCTTGGTGCCCAACAGACCGAGCCCGGGGCTTATGTGGTCGGTGCGGCCAGTGCATCGCTGCTGTGGTTTTTCACTTTGGCGCTGGGCGCTGCGTGGCTGGCGCCGTGGCTGGCCCGGCCGAGTACGTGGCGGATTCTCGATTTGCTGGTGGCGGTCATGATGTTCACCGTAGCCGGGCAGTTGATCCTCGCGTCCTGATTATTCCAAAAGGCTCTGGAACCTCTATTCCACACAGTTGTTGCGTGGTTATGCCGCACCCCCGGTGCTATGATCCGGTTCGATGCGCCGCAAAGAGTACAAACTCCCCGGCGCTTGTCCGGCCGCCCGTGATCGGCCTTGCGACCACCGCAACTGACCTGATTAGGAGAATCATCATGGCTTTCGAATTGCCGCCGCTGCCTTACGCACACGATGCCCTGCAGCCGCACATCTCCAAGGAAACCTTGGAATTTCACCACGACAAGCACCACAACACCTACGTCGTGAACCTGAACAACCTGGTGCCAGGCACCGAGTTCGAAGGCAAGACTCTGGAAGAGATCGTCAAATCTTCCTCGGGCGGTATCTTCAACAACGCCGCTCAAGTGTGGAACCACACTTTCTACTGGAACTGCCTGGCACCAAACGCCGGCGGTCAACCAACCGGCGCACTGGCTGAAGCGATCAATGCTTCCTTCGGTTCGTTCGACAAGTTCAAAGAAGAATTCAGCAAAACCTCCATCGGCACCTTCGGTTCCGGTTGGGGCTGGCTGGTGAAAAAGGCGGACGGTTCCCTGGCCCTGGCCAGCACCATCGGCGCCGGCAACCCGCTGACCAGCGGCGACACCCCACTGCTGACCTGCGACGTCTGGGAACACGCTTACTACATCGACTACCGCAACGTTCGTCCGAAGTACGTCGAAGCGTTCTGGAACCTGGTCAACTGGAAATTCGTGGCTGAGCAGTTCGAAGGCAAAACCTTTACTGCTTAAGATCGACACCAGTCAAAAAACCCGGCTTTTGCCGGGTTTTTTTATGGAGCGCCGTTCCACTGTAGGCAATCGAGGTATTGCAGAGTGCTGATATCCGACAATGAAACCAGCATTAAGCCCCTTGCCCCAACGCCACAGACGTCTAACATCAACGAAAAGGAAAATATGTCCACCCCCCCCTCAAGTTGAAGGACTCCACTACCGACACAGTACTAATTGGGCAAAAACTCCAGGCAACAGCATTTCGGCCAAGCCACAGGCGAATTCCCCTGTGATTGATTGTCCCTTTGACTGCCATCACGGGATTGCCAATACTCATGGCAACTTGATGCTACCTGCACGGAACAAGGAATGACTCTTTGAAGCTGGAACTCAAGAACAGCTTGTCGGTGAAGTTGCTCCGGGTCGTGCTCCTGTCGGCATTGATCGTCGGCGTGGTCTTGAGCTGCGCGCAGATCGTTTTCGATGCCTATAAAACACGCCAGGCAGTAGCCGGTGATGCGCAGCGCATCCTCGACATGTTCCGCGACCCCTCGACCCAGGCCGTCTACAGCCTGGACCGCGAGATGGGCATGCAGGTTATCGAAGGTCTGTTTCAGGACGACGCTGTGCGCCAGGCCTCCATTGGCCATCCCAACGAAGCCATGCTCGCGCAAAAGTCCCGCGACCTGCAGCACTCCAGCAGTCGCTGGCTGACCGACCTGATTCTCGGCAAGGAACGTACCTTCACCACCCAATTGGTGGGCCGTGGCCCCTACAGCGAATATTACGGCGACCTCAGCATCACCCTCGACACCGCCACCTACGGGCAAGGGTTTATCGTCAGTTCGGTGATCATCTTCATTTCCGGGGTATTGCGCGCCCTGGCCATGGGACTGGTGCTGTATCTGGTCTATCACTGGCTGCTGACCAAGCCGCTGTCGCGGATCATCGAGCATCTCACCGAAATCAACCCGGACCGGCCCAGCGAGCACAAGATTCCGCAGCTCCGGGGACACGAAAAAAACGAACTGGGTATCTGGATCAACACCGCCAACCAGTTGCTCGAATCCATCGAGCGCAATACCCACCTGCGCCACGAAGCGGAAAACAGCCTGCTGCGCATGGCCCAGTACGATTTCCTCACCGGTCTGCCGAACCGCCAGCAATTACAGCAACAACTGGACAAAATCCTCGTCGATGCCGGCAAGTTACAGCGTCGGGTCGCGGTGCTGGTAGTCGGTCTCGACGACTTCAAGGGCATCAACGAACAGTTCAGCTACCAGACGGGCGACCAACTGTTGCTGGCTCTGGCCGATCGACTGCGCGCCCACAGCGGTCGCCTTGGCGCCCTCGCCCGCCTCGGCGGCGACCAGTTCGCTCTGGTTCAGGCCGATATCGAACAACCTTATGAAGCGGCCGAACTCGCCCAAAGTATTCTCGATGACCTGGAAGCAGCGTTCGCCCTCGATCATCAGGAAATCCGCCTGCGCGCCACTATCGGCATCACCCTGTTCCCCGAGGACGGTGACAGCACCGAGAAGCTGCTGCAAAAGGCCGAGCAGACCATGACCCTGGCCAAGACCCGCTCGCGCAACCGTTATCAGTTCTATATCGCCAGCGTCGACACCGAAATGCGCCGTCGTCGCGAACTGGAAAAAGACCTGCGCGACGCCCTCACCCGAGATCAGTTCTACCTCGTCTACCAACCGCAGATCAGCTACCGCGATAACCGGGTGGTGGGCGTCGAAGCGCTGATTCGCTGGCAGCATCCCGAACACGGGCTGGTACCGCCGGACCTGTTCATCCCGTTGGCCGAGCAGAACGGCACCATCATTGCCATCGGCGAATGGGTGCTGGACCAGGCCTGCAAACAATTACGCGACTGGCATGACCAGGGCTTCACCGACCTGCGCATGGCCGTAAACCTGTCCACCGTGCAACTGCACCACGCCGAGCTGCCGCGAGTGGTCAACAACCTGCTGCAGATGTACCGCCTGCCACCACGCAGCCTGGAACTGGAAGTGACCGAGACCGGCCTGATGGAAGACATCAGCACCGCCGCCCAGCACTTGCTGAGCCTGCGTCGTTCCGGTGCGCTGATCGCCATTGATGACTTCGGCACCGGCTATTCGTCCCTGAGTTACCTGAAAAGCCTGCCGCTGGACAAGATCAAGATCGACAAGAGCTTCGTCCAGGACCTGCTGGATGACGACGACGATGCGACCATCGTTCGGGCGATCATTCAGCTGGGCAAGAGCCTGGGCATGCAGGTTATTGCCGAAGGCGTGGAAACCGCCGAGCAAGAGGCCTACATCATCTCCGAAGGCTGCCACGAAGGTCAGGGCTACTTTTACAGCAAGCCGCTGCCGGCGCGGGAATTGGGCGTCTACCTGAAACAGGCCCAGCGCAGTAATGCCGCCATTTTGTAGCAACACTGTAGGAGCGAGCTTGCTCCTACAGAAAGCACATCTCCCCGCCTGAATAAGAAATATTTCCAAGCACAACCCTTTACACATAATGCGAAAGATTTGCATTATGTCGCAGTTTTGCGCGCTTGCTGCGCTATACCACCCCCTCTCGAAGCAGGATGTTCGCCATGATTCGTATGCCTCTGGCTACCGCCAGTCTGTTGGCCATCGCTATTTCCCTCGCCGGTTGTGGCGAAGGCAAAGACAAAGCTGCTGCTCCAACGCCGACGCCAGCCGCCACCACGACGGCACCGGCTGCTGCACCTGCGAGCGCCGCCGCTGATGGCAAAGTCGATGAAGCGGCGGCCAAAGCCGTTGTCGCGCATTACGCCGACGTCGTCTTCGCCGTTTACAGCGATGCCGAATCCACCGCGAAGAAACTGCAAACCGCCGTCGACGCCTTCCTTGCCAAGCCGAACGCCGACACCCTGAAAGCCGCCAGGACTGCGTGGATCGCCGCTCGCGTTCCTTACCTGCAGAGCGAAGTGTTCCGCTTCGGCAACACCATCATCGACGATTGGGAAGGTCAGGTGAACGCCTGGCCACTGGACGAAGGTCTGATCGACTATGTCGACAAATCCTACGAGCACGCACTGGGTAACCCGGGCGCCACCGCCAACATCATCGCCAACACCGAAGTTCAGGTCGGCGAAGACAAGATTGACGTAAAAGACCTCACGCCGGAAAAACTTGCCAGCCTGAACGAACTGGGCGGTGCCGAAGCCAACGTCGCCACGGGCTACCACGCCATCGAATTCCTGCTCTGGGGCCAGGACCTGAACGGCACCGGCCCTGGCGCTGGCAACCGTCCCGCATCGGACTACCTGGAAGGCGCCGGCGCTACCGGCGGTCACAACGATCGTCGCCGTGCCTACCTGAAATCCGTGACCCAACTGCTGGTCAGCGACCTGGAAGAAATGGTCGGTAACTGGAAGCCGAACGTGGCCGACAACTACCGCGCTACCCTGGAAGCCGAACCGGCCGAAACCGGCTTGCGCAAAATCCTCTTCGGCATGGGCAGCCTGTCCCTGGGCGAACTGGCGGGCGAGCGCATGAAGGTTTCCCTGGAAGCCAACTCTCCGGAAGACGAACACGACTGCTTCAGCGACAACACCCACAACTCGCAGTTTTACGATGCCAAAGGCATTCGTAACGTGTACCTGGGCGAATACACCCGCGTCGACGGCACCAAGATGACCGGCGCCAGCCTGTCGTCCCTGGTGGCCAAGGCCGACCCGGCTGCCGACACAGCACTGAAAGCCGACCTGGCCGCCACCGAAGCCAAAATGCAGGTCATCGTCGATCACGCCAACAAGGGTGAGCACTACGACCAGTTGATCGCCGCCGGTAACACCGCGGGCAACCAGATCGTCCGCGACGCCATCGCTTCGCTGGTCAAGCAGACCGGTTCGATCGAAGCCGCCGCCGGCAAACTGGGCATCAGCGACCTGAACCCGGACAACGCTGATCACGAGTTCTGATCAACGCTGGCCGAATAAAAAGGCGACCTTCGGGTCGCCTTTTTATTAGCCCGAACGCCGATCAAAATGTGGGAGCGGGCTTGCTCGCGAAGGCGAAGTAACCTTCACCATCATGGCGACTGACCTACCGTTTTCGCGAGCAAGCCCGCTCCCACAGGGATCAAAGCAGGCAAGAAACGCTGCCGGCATCAACCAAACGATAATTCCTCTTATTCAAACTCCCCTGTCCTGTTAGACTTTGCGCCCTTGTTTTGCTCGTCTTGCAGGATGTCTGATGCCCTCGCTGCTTCTTCGCTTGTCCGCACTGTTGCTGGCCCTGGGCCTGAGTGCCTGCGATGATGCCCCGCGTTTCACCAAGGCCGAACCCGGTGAAGCCCGGTCCGGTGGCAGCGCGACCGTGCGCAAGACTGATCAGAACGCCTTCTCCCTGCCGTCCGCCAACCTGCCGCCCTCCCGGCGCGTGGACTTCAGCGTCGGCAACAGCTTTTTTCGCAACCCCTGGGTGATCGCGCCGTCGACCACCACCGCCAGGGACGGCCTCGGACCGTTGTTCAACACCAATGCCTGCCAGAACTGCCACATCAAGGACGGTCGCGGTCATCCGCCTGAGCCTGGTGCGGTGAATGCCGTGTCGATGCTGGTGCGTCTGTCGATCCCCGATGCACCGGCTTACGCCAAAGTCATCGAACAGCTCGGTGTGGTTCCAGAGCCGCTCTACGGTGGGCAATTCCAGGACATGGCCATCCCCGGCGTGGTCCCGGAAGGCAAGGTGCGGGTCGATTACACGCCGCTGCCGGTGCGTTTCAAGGACGGCACCGAGATAGAGTTGCGCAAACCCGGCCTCAACATCACTCAACTGGGTTACGGCCCGATGCACCCCGAAACCCGCTTCTCGGCCCGCGTCGCGCCGCCGATGATCGGCCTTGGCTTGCTCGAAGCCATTCCCGACGAGGCGATCCTGGCCAACGCCGAGGCGCAGGCAAAAGACAACAACGGCATCGCCGGGCGACCGAACCGGGTCTGGGATGACGTCCAACAGAAAACCGTCCTCGGACGCTTTGGCTGGAAGGCCGGGCAGCCGAATCTCAACCAACAGAACGTTCACGCGTTCTCCGGTGATATGGGCCTCACCACCAGCCTGCGCCCGTTCGATGACTGCACCGATGCGCAAACTGCGTGCAAGCGAGCCCCGAACGGTAACGGCCCGGAAGGCGAGCCGGAAGTCAGCGACAACATTTTGCGACTGGTTCTGTTTTATAGCCGCAACCTCGCGGTCCCGGCCCGGCGCGACGTCGGCACGCCGCAAGTGCTGGCCGGCAAGAATCTGTTTTTCCAGGCCGGCTGCCAGTCCTGCCACACCCCGAAATACACCACCGCCGCCAACGCGGCAGAACCTGAATTGGCCAATCAAGTGATTCGCCCTTACAGCGATCTGCTGCTGCATGACATGGGCGACGGCCTTGCCGACAACCGCAGTGAATTCCAGGCCAGTGGCCGCGATTGGCGCACTCCGCCGTTGTGGGGCATCGGTTTGACGCAGGCGGTCAGTGGCCACACCCAGTTCTTGCATGACGGCCGCGCCCGCAACCTGCTCGAAGCCGTGCTCTGGCATGGCGGCGAAGCCAAAGCGTCGCAGCAACAGGTTTTGTCTTTCAATGCCGAGCAGCGGGCTGCGTTGCTGGCGTTTTTGAATTCCCTTTAATACGCGTTAAATCAGCGGGAGCCTTACATGTTCCGTCCCAAGTTGTTGTTCACCAGCCTTGCCGCACTCGCCCTCGGCGCCTGCTCGCCGCAGGATCCGCAGGCCGTCACTTCGGCCGCCATCGCCAAGTCGGTGATTTTGCCGACCTACACGCGCTGGGTTGAAGCCGACCGACAGTTGGCCGTCAGCGCGCTGGCCTATTGCGAAGGCAAGGAAAACCTCGACACCGCCCGCGCCGATTTCCTGCACGCGCAGAAAGCCTGGGCCGAGCTGCAACCGCTGCTGATCGGGCCGCTGGCCGAGGGCAATCGCGCCTGGCAGGTGCAGTTCTGGCCGGACAAGAAAAACCTCGTCGGCCGTCAGGTCGAGCAACTGGTCACCGCCCAGCCGCAGATCGATGCCGAGGCGTTGGCCAAGTCCAGCGTGGTGGTTCAGGGCCTGTCCGCGTACGAATACATCCTCTTCGACAGCAAGCCCGACGTGGCCAACGACGCGCAGAAAGCCAAATACTGCCCGCTGTTGAAAGCGATTGGCGAGCGCCAGAAACTGCTGGCTGAAGACATTCTGAAAAGCTGGAACAGCACCGACGGCATGCTCGCGCAGATGAGCAAGTTTCCGAACCAGCGCTACGCCGATTCCCACGAAGCGATTGCCGATCTGCTGCGCGTGCAGGTTACCGCCCTCGACAGCCTGAAGAAAAAACTCGGCACGCCGATGGGCCGTCAGACCAAAGGCGTGCCGCAGCCGTTCCAGGCCGATGCATGGCGCAGCCAGTCGTCCCTGACCGGCCTCGAAGCCAGCCTCGCCGCCGCCAAAACGGTGTGGGAAGGCGTGGACAACAAAGGCCTGCGCGGTCTGTTGCCGAGCGAGCAGAAACCCCTGGCCGACAAGATCGACGCTGCTTATGCCGCGTCGCTGAAACTGTTCGCCAGCAACCAGCGCTCGCTGGCGGAAATGCTCAACGACGATGCCGGTCGCCAGCAACTCAACGATCTCTACGACAGCCTCAACGTCGTCCATCGCCTGCACGAAGGCGAACTGGCCAAGGCGCTGGGCATCCAACTGGGCTTCAACGCCAACGACGGTGACTGATGAGGGCGAGTGCCATGCTGCGAAGACAGGCTCTGACGTTAGGCAGTTTGCTGCTGGGAGCAGTGACGCTGGGCGGCTGGACGCTGTTCAAGCAAAAGGACAAGAGCCCGCTGCTGCTCTCGGCGCGGGACGATGGCGACGGCAAGCATTACGCCGTCGGCTATCGGCTAGACGGCACGCGGGTGTTCGCCACCGAGGTCGGTCAGCGCTGCCACGACATCATCAACCACCCGACGTTGCCGATCGCACTGTTCGTCGCCCGGCGCCCGGGCACCGAAAGTTACCTGATCGACCTGCGCGACGGCACGCTGCTGCAAACCGTGGTCTCGCGGCCGAACCGGCATTTCTACGGTCACGCGGTGATTCACCACAGTGGTGACTGGCTGTACGCCACCGAGAACGACACGTCCGATCCGGGTCGCGGCTTGCTCGGTGTATACAAGTTCGAAGGCGAGCGCCTGGTGCACAGCGGCGAGATTTCGACGCACGGCATCGGTCCGCATCAGGTGTCGTGGATGCCCGATGGCGAAACCCTGGTGGTGGCCAACGGCGGCATCCGCACCGAGGCGGAAAGCCGGGTCGAGATGAACCTCAATGCCATGGAACCGAGCCTGGTGCTGATGCAGCGCGATGGCACGCTGCTGAGCAAGGAAACCCTCGCGCAACCGATGAACAGCGTGCGCCACCTGGGAATTGCCAGCGACGGCACCATCGTCGCGGGTCAGCAATTCATGGGGCCGTCCAACGAATCGTCGGAGCTGCTGGCGATCAAGCGTCCGGGCCAGCCGTTCGTGGCGTTCCCGGTGCCCGAACACCAATTGCAGGCCATGGGGCATTACACCGCCAGCGTCGCGGTCCACAGTGACTTGCGCCTGATTGCGTTGACAGCGCCACGCGGTAACCGCTTTTTCATCTGGGACATGGACAGCGGTGAAGTGCGCCTGGATGCGCCCCTCCCCGATTGCGCCGGCGTCGGTGCGGTGGCGGATGGTTTTGTCGTGACCTCCGGTCAAGGCAGATGCCGGTACTACGATTGCCGCCAGACAAACCTTGTTGCAAAACCGCTGGACCTGCCGGCAGGCCTTTGGGATAACCACCTGCACCTCATGGAATAACAACGCCGCTCCTGCGGAACGCATACCCCTGTAGGAGCTGGCTTGCCAGCAATGGCGTTCTGAATCACCGCAATATTCAACGGGCCCATCGCCAGCAAGCCGGCTCCTACAGGTTTTGCGTTGGCCTGTGAAAAGTGCCAGTTGGAATACCCTGCGCACTCAGAGTAATGTGCCCGACTGTCTCACCTGATTTTCTCCAAGGAAGTGGAAATATGCTGCGTCGCCGCATGCTGATCATGTTGGGTATCGTTCTGCTGACCGTGCTGGTACTGGCCGGTTATAAAGCCTTCTCGATCTATACGATGATCCAGGGCTTCACCGCGCCGAAACCACCGATCAACGTTGCCGTGGCCACCGCCACCGAGCAACCGTGGCAGCTGCGTCTGCCCACGGTGGGCACGCTGAAAGCGCTGCAAGGCGTCGACCTGAGTCTTGAAATCGCCGGCACCGTCACGGCTCTGCAGTTCGAATCCGGGCAGAAGGTCAAGGCTGGCCAGCCGATCGTGCAACTCGACACCGGCGTGGAAAGCGCCTTGCTGGAAACCGCGCAAGCCGACCTCGGGCTGGCCCAGGTGGATTACAGCCGCGGCAGCCAGTTGGTGGGCAGCCAGGCCATTTCCAAAGGTGAGTTCGACCGCCTCTCCGCCGTGCTGAAAAAGAACAAGGCGACGGTCAGTCAGCTCAACGCATCCCTCGCCAAAAAGCGCATCCTCGCCCCCTTCAGCGGCACCATCGGTATTCGTCAGGTCGACGTCGGCGACTACCTCGCCAGCGGCACCATGATCGCTACCCTGCAAGACCTCAGCAGCCTGTATGTCGATTTCTTCGTACCCGAGCAGTCGGTGCCGAAGATCGGCATCGGCCAACCGGTGCAGATCATCGTCTCGGCGTATCCGGCACTGACCTTTCCCGGCAGCATCAGCGCGATCAACCCGAAAGTTGAAAACAGCACCCGCAACGTTCAGGTCCGCGCGACCCTGGCCAACCCCGACGGCAAACTATTGCCCGGGATGTTCGCCAGCCTGCAAGTGATGTTGCCCGACCCGCAGCCGCGCATCGTCGTGCCGGAAAGCGCAATTACCTACACGCTGTACGGCAATTCGCTTTACGTCGTCGCGCAGAAGAAAACCGAAGACGGCACCGTGGAAAAAGACGCCAAGGGCGAACCGATCCTGATCGCCGAGCGCCGCTTCATCGAAACCGGCGAACGCCGCGACGGTGTGGTAATGATTACCAAGGGTCTGCAGAACGGCGAAAAAGTGGTCACTGCCGGCCAGATCAAACTGGACAACGGCGCGCACATTGCCATCAGCGATGACAAGACTTTAGCCGAGAAGAACAGCCCGCCGCGCGCGGACTGATCAAGGAATCCCCATGGCTTTTACCGACCCGTTCATCCGCCGCCCGGTGCTCGCCTCCGTGGTCAGCCTGTTGATTGTCCTGCTGGGCTTCCAGGCCTGGAGCAAGCTGCCGCTGCGCCAGTATCCGCAAATGGAAAACGCCCTGATCACGGTGACCACCGCGTATCCCGGGGCGAATGCCGAAACTATCCAGGGCTATATCACCCAGCCGATGCAACAGAGCCTGGCGAGTGCCGAAGGCATCGACTACATGACCTCGGTCAGCCGCCAGAACTTCTCGGTGATCTCGATTTACGCGCGCATCGGCTCCAACAGCGACCGTTTGTTCACCGAGCTGCTGGCCAAGGCCAACGAGGTGAAAAACCAGCTGCCCCAGGACGCCGAAGACCCGGTGCTGAGCAAGGAAGCCGCCGACGCCTCGGCGCTGATGTACATCAGCTTCTTCAGCAAGGAGCTGAGTAACCCGCAAATCACCGACTACCTGTCACGGGTCATCCAGCCCAAACTCGCCACCCTGCCGGGCATGGCCGAAGCCGAGATTCTCGGCAATCAAGTGTTCGCCATGCGTCTGTGGCTGGACCCGGTGAAGCTCGCCGGTTTCGGCCTGAGCGCCAGCGACGTGACCAACGCGGTGCGCCAGTACAACTTCCTCTCCGCCGCCGGCGAAGTGAAAGGCGAGTACGTGGTCACCAGTATCAACGCCAACACTGAACTCAAATCCGCCGAAGCCTTCGCCGCGATTCCCCTCAAGGTCGATGGCGACAGCCGCGTGCTGCTCAGCGATGTCGCGCGGGTGGAAATGGGCGCGGAAAACTACGACACCATCAGTTCGTTCGGCGGCACGCCGTCGGTGTACATCGGCATCAAGGCTACGCCGGGCGCCAACCCGCTGGATGTAATCAAGGAAGTGCGCAAGATCATGCCGGACCTTGAGGCCCAACTGCCGCCGAACCTCAAGGGCGAAATCGCCTACGACGCCACGTTATTTATCCAGGCGTCGATCGACGAAGTGGTGAAAACCCTGTTCGAAGCCGTGCTGATCGTCATCGTCGTGGTATTCCTGTTTCTCGGTGCGTTGCGTTCGGTGGTGATCCCGGTGGTGACGATTCCGCTGTCGATGATTGGCGTGATGTTTTTCATGCAGATGATGGGCTACTCGATCAACCTGCTGACCCTGCTGGCGATGGTGCTGGCCATTGGGCTCGTGGTGGACGACGCCATCGTGGTGGTGGAAAACATCCACCGCCACATCGAGGAAGGCAAGACGCCGATGGATGCGGCCCTCGAGGGCGCCCGGGAAATCGCCATGCCGGTAGTCTCGATGACTATCACGCTGGCGGCGGTCTATGCGCCCATCGGATTTCTCACCGGCCTCACCGGTGCGCTGTTCAAGGAGTTCGCCCTGACCCTGGCCGGCGCGGTGGTGATCTCCGGCATCGTCGCCCTGACCCTGTCGCCGATGATGTGCGCCTTTCTGCTGCGCCACGAAGAAAACCCCAGCGGCCTGGCCCATCGCCTCGACCGGATTTTCGAAGGACTCAAGCGCCGCTATCAACGCATGCTGCACGGCACGCTCAATACGCGCCCGGTGGTGCTGGTATTCGCGGTGATCGTGCTCTGCCTGATTCCGGTGCTGCTCAAGTTCACCAAGTCGGAACTGGCGCCTGATGAGGATCAGGGCATCGTCTTCATGCTGGCCAACGCCCCACAACCGACCAACCTCGATTACCTGAACACCTATACCGATGAGTTCATCTCGATCTTCAAGGCGTTTCCCGAGTATTACTCGTCGTTCCAGATCAACGGGTTCAATGGCGTGCAGTCGGGCATCGGCGGCTTCCTGCTGAAGCCGTGGAACGAGCGCCACCGCACGCAGATGGCGATCCTGCCCGATCTGCAGAGCAAGCTCGAAAGTATTCCCGGGCTGCAGATTTTTGGCTTCAACCTGCCTTCTCTACCGGGGACCGGCGAGGGTCTGCCATTTCAATTCGTGGTCAATACCGCCAACGATTACGAATCGCTGCTGCAAGTGATGGACCGGATCAAAAAACGCGCGATGGAGTCCGGCAAGTTCGCGTTCGTCAACGTCGACCTGGCCTTCGACAAGCCCGAAGTCGTGGTGGATATCGATCGCGCCAAAGCCGCTCAGATGGGTGTTTCAATGCAGGACCTGGGCGGCACACTGGCGACATTGTTGGGTGAGGCGGAGATCAACCGTTTCACCATTGAAGGTCGCAGCTACAAAGTCATTGCGCAGGTCGAACGGCCGTTCCGCGACAACCCCGACTGGCTGAACAACTACTACGTGAAGAACACCAAAGGCGAATTACTTGCCCTGTCCACGCTGATCACCGTCACCGACCGGGCGCGACCACGGCAGCTGAACCAATTCCAGCAGCTCAACTCGGCGATTCTGTCCGGGGTGCCGCTGGTCAGTATGGGTGAGGCCCTCGATGCCGTGCGGCAAATTGCGCGGGAAGAGGCGCCAGCCGGTTTTGCTGTCGACTACGCCGGTGCATCGCGCCAATACGTGCAGGAAGGCAGCGCGCTGTGGGTGACGTTTGCCCTGGCCCTGGCGATCATTTTCCTGGTGCTGGCGGCGCAATTCGAAAGTTTCCGTGATCCGCTGGTAATTCTGGTCACCGTGCCGCTGTCGATCTGTGGCGCGTTGATTCCGTTGTTCCTCGGCTGGTCGAGCATGAACATTTATACCCAGGTTGGCTTGGTGACGCTCATCGGTTTGATCAGCAAGCACGGGATCCTGATCGTTGAATTCGCCAATCAGCTACGCAAGGACAAGGGCCTGACACCGCGCGAAGCGGTAGAGGAAGCGGCGGCGATTCGTCTGCGCCCGGTGTTGATGACCACGGCAGCGATGGTGTTCGGCATGGTGCCGTTGATCATTGCCACGGGGGCGGGTGCGGTCAGCCGGTTCGACATCGGCACGGTGATCGCTACGGGGATGTCAATCGGAACGTTGTTCACGCTGTTTGTGTTGCCGTGCGTGTACACGTTGCTGGCAAAACCCGATAAACCCGAGCCTTACCCATAACGCTTATGGGAGCCGGCAAGCCAGCTCCTACGGGGTGTAGCGCCAGCCGTGAGACATAGAAAAAAAGGCCTCGCATTTTGCGAGGCCTTTTATTTGGGCTTCAGTCGGGTCAACTCTGCGGCCTCATTCCTTGAGAAAGTCCGAACATGAACAGCAATAAATCATGATCAGGCTGGGTTGCAACGGACGCCCGCGCAACCCGCGGCATTGGACAACGCGCGTCCCCATTCACCGAACTGAGGACCTGCGTGCGGGGCTGCTCCCAAGCAGCCACCGCCAGAGAAGCAACTGCCAAGGCTCCTATCAGAAACAAACCTCGCGCAATTTCGAGTTTCATTGCTATAAACCTTTGATAGCGCTGCCAAACGCTGTCTCATAAAAGTAGACGAGTTTCTTCCAGTCTGCCGTGCTGAACGACGAATGGCGACGCAGCTGCAACAAGTCATGGGAGGCGGCGCTACGGGCGGTCAACCGCTGGCGGCATTTCTCCAGATCGATAAACGCAACGTCGACAGTGGCCGCCTCACCTTCACCCGTTACTCGGACAAAGACGTGCTTGGGGTAGATGCAACTGTGCTGCCACCGGCCCTTGTGCATACGCGCCAGATTGTCGGCCAGCTCCTTCAATACGCGATCATGCACCGCCTCACCGAGACGCTCGCGGCCGCCGCCCGCGTACCAGTGCTGAATTTCCTCGAAGCCGTCGAGTGCCTTGGTCACGAGCAACGCGCGCCACTTATGCACCGGATCACGCTGCGCTCCACAGAAAACCAGTTCCGGAACACCCACGCCGATCCGGCTCAACCCGATCAGTGCATCTTGCTCGCGCAATACCGTTGGTCGACCAAACGGATGCAGCCAACTGCGATAAATATGCCCGGTCTGACGCTTGGCGTAGAACAGTTGCCCATCGGCGTCCTTTACGCGCTGCACACCACTTTCACCACCGCGACGGACATTGGGTTCTTCAACCCATTCACCGTGCTGATTCCAGTAAAAGTCGAAACGATCCTGCGAAGCGACATCCGTATCTGATGCGTATTGCACTGCCATTGTTCTACCTCTTGCGTAATACATAAACTCGCCACATGGCATAGAGCGGGATGAAGTCCAATTGTTCCTGGATACGAAATCCCGCCTGCTCAAATTCCTTTTCAACCGTAGCAGCCGGTAACACAAATCTGTTCTGGTAACCTTCCTCCCCACGCCGCTTCTCTGAACGCTTGCGTTTCCAGGCTTTGAAATTGCCATCAACCCACAACGACAGGATCACGCTGTCGCGGCTGACGCGCTCGAACTCTCGCAAAATGGCCAATCGATACTCGGCCTCACCAATGTGGTGCAGCAGACGCATGCAAAAAATGCTGTCGACGGCGTTATCTGGCAAGGCAATGTCGAATGCAGAGGCGTGCAAGGGTTGTATCCGTTTTACGACTTCGGGAGGTTGTGCCTGCATCGCAATCTTGATCATGGACTCGGAGTTGTCCGCACCGATGATCACGCGATTGTGCTTTTGCGCCAGCAATGGCCAGAAACGCCCGGCGCCACAGGGTAAATCAAGGACCAGGCCAGGCTCACCGGCCAGCGCCAACGCCTTGCGCGCAAGCTGCTCTTCACGCCAGTGGGACAATCGGCGACCAACGCCTTCCTGATGTTTGCGCAGGTATTTCTGAGCGTGTTGATCGTCATACTTTTCGGAAAAATCGAGTTTGATTGGGGAGGTCATCATCAAAGACTCCTGAACGCTGAATGACGACCACGATAGGGCGCGTCTTGTCAGCGTCAGGTAATACCTTTGTGAAAAAACCGTCATGTAAAACCCGGATTTATTTCAGGGTTTTACAGGACAGCAAAGATGGCGGGGGGCCAGCGCTGCTCAACAGATCGATCAGCCCACACTGGATGAACCGAGCTCCACCTGAAAACGACAGCCATTAGGCTCCATGTTGGTCAGACTGACGCTCCACCCCTGGTTTTCACAAATCCGTTGCACCAGCGACAGGCCCAGCCCGAGACCTTCGCCGCGCTTTTCACTACCGCGCACGAACGGTTCGAACATCGCTTCGCGTTTTTCCTCGGGAATGCCCACGCCGCTGTCTTCGACCCGAAAACCCGTGGCCGTCAGGGTAAGACGAATGAAGCCCCGTTCGGTGTAATGCAGGGCATTGCGCAACAGGTTGCCCATAACGGCATGCAGCAGGGTAGCGTTGTAGCAGGTGCCGGCCGGGTTACCCGGGTCGAACACCAGCGAAAGCCCTTTGGTCTCAATCGGTTCGCGCCACAGGCCGAGCAAACCCTTGGCGATCTGGACCAGAGATTGTTGCGGCGCCATCCCGGCGTCTTCGCGCTGGGCTCGAGCGAGCATCAGAAAGGTTTGCACCAGCTCTCGCATTTCTTCGCAGGCACGGGCGATTCGCTCGACCTGAGCCCGTCCGCGCTGGTCGAGGCCGGGATTTTCCAGCAGCAGCTCACAGGAACTCGCCAGAACCATCAACGGCGTGCGCAATTCGTGACTGACGTCACTGGTGAACAAGCGTTCCCGGGTCAACGCCTGGCGCAGGCGTCCGAGGGTGGCGTCGAACGCCACGGCCAACTCCCCCACTTCATCGGCGGCATAGTCCGGTGCCAGCGGTGGGGCCAGCCCCAGCAACTGGTCGCGGTGGCGAACCTGTCGAGCCAGTCGCACCACGGGCGCCATTACTTTGCGCGCCAGAATCCAGCCCAGGAAAACCGCCAGCGCCAGACTCAGTACGAAGCCCACCAGCACCACGGCGAACAACACCCGCTCACGCTCTTCGAAGTCGCTCTGGTCCTGCAGCAGTACGTAACGCCGGCCATCGACGACCTCGACCATCGCGTGATAGGACAGCTGCTCGCGGAACACTTCATGGAATCCCGGCTCGAGATTGCGCAGGTCCTTAGGCAACTCGAAATCGCCCGGCCCTGCGCTGAAATAGAACAGCTGGTCCGGCTCGGGGCGGTGACTCCAGTCCGTGACACTGTCCATCAGCAGCAGGCGTTGCAAATCGCCGCCAAGGCCCGCCGAAATCAGTTTTTCTTCCACCAGATGCACGGTCGCGACAATGCCCATGGCGAAAGCACCCGCGACCAGTGCGCTCATCAGCGCAAAGGCAATGATGATCCGTTGAGCGAGGCTCTGTTTAAACTCCATCACGGCCCTCGGCCAAGCGATAACCCACGCCGTGCACGGTTTGCAGCAACGGTTTGGCGAACGGTTTGTCGATCACCTGGCGCAATTGGTGGACATGGCTGCGCAGGCTATCGCTGTCCGGGCAATCATCGCCCCACAGGGCCTCTTCGAGAATTTCCCGTCGCAGGACGTGCGGGCTCTTCTGCATCAGCACGGCGAGCAACTTCAGGCCTACCGGGTTGAGTTTCAGCAGTCGACCTTCGCGGGTCACTTCCAGGGTATCGAGGTCGTAGTTCAAGTCGCCGACCTGCAAAGTGCGACGACCGCCGCCCTGCGCCCTACGCATCACTGCTTCGATCCGTGCGGCCAGTTCAGACAGGGCAAACGGCTTGATCAGGTAATCATCGGCGCCGGACTTGAAGCCTTGCAGGCGGTCGTCCAGTTGATCGCGCGCGGTGAGCATGATCACCGGCGTGTCGCGACGGGCGTCTTCGCGCAGGCGTTTGCACAGGGTGTAGCCGTCGATGCCGGGCAACATGATGTCGAGCACGATCAAGTCGTAGTGCTCGGTGGCTGCCAGGTGCAGGCCCGACAAACCGTCCTGTGCGCAATCCACGGTGTAGCCTTTGAGCCCCAGGTAATCGGCCAGATTGGCCAGGATATCGCGGTTGTCTTCAACCAATAGAATTCGCATGGGCACCTCCTCCGTACACAGTAACGGCCGTCTTGGCCCGCGCAGCTTAAGGCCAAGTGTGACTCACCGCCAGCACCGGCAAGTGCCGGGATTCGTTCCATCCGCCAAATGAAGGGGATAACGAGTTTTTCACTATCGATTCACAACCTGACTACAGTAGTCGGAGGACACTCTCGCGCAATTGCAACCAAGGAATGTATACACATGGAGTTTTTAAAGACTGCCCCGATGCGTTTTCTATTACTCGTCACTGGCACCTGGCTGGTGATTTTCTTTCTGACCCGAACGGCTCTGCTGCTCGCTCATCTGGACGAGGCAGGCAGTGGCGTACTGTGGGTCTTCGCTACAGGTTTGCTTTACGACCTGGGCTTCATTGCCTACGCGGCACTGCCCATGGGTCTCTACCTTTTGCTATGCCCGCCGGCCTTGTGGCGCCGCCGTGGTCATCGCTGGCTCCTGCAGGGACTGCTGACCGTCAGCCTCTTCGCCATGTTGTTCACTTCGGTGGCCGAGTGGCTGTTCTGGGACGAGTTCGGCGTGCGCTTCAACTTCATCGCCGTTGACTACCTGGTGTATTCCGACGAAGTGTTGAACAACCTGCTGGAGTCCTACCCGATCGGTACGCTGCTGAGCATGCTCGCGGTGCTGGCCATCGCCTTGAGTTTCGCCTTGCGCAAACCGTTCAATAACGCGCTGGATGCGCCACTGCCACCGCTGCGCCAGCGCCTGCTGAATGCACTCGGGCTGCTGATCATCACGGGCGGGAGCCTGCAATTACTCAGTCAGGACTCACCTCGTGCCCAAGGTGGCAATGCCTACCAGAACGAACTGGCGAGCAATGGCCCGTATCAATTCTTCGCCGCCTTTCGCAACAACGAACTGGACTACCCGCAGTTTTATAGCAGCCTGCCGCCCGCCGTGGTTGGGCAGCAGATTCGGGCAGAGCTGGACGAACCCAATTCGCGCTTTATCGGTGAGGATCCGCAAGACATCCGGCGGCAGATCGATAATCCGGGAAAAACCCGTAAACCTAACATTGTGCTGGTGACCATCGAAAGTTTCAGCGCCAAGTACATGGGCAGCAACGGCGACACGCGCAACCTCACACCCAATCTGGATGCGCTACGCAAGCAGAGCCTGTATTTCAGCAATTTTTACGCCACCGGCACCCGCACCGATCGCGGTCTGGAGGCCATTACCCTGGCGATCCCGCCAACACCCGGGCGCTCGATCGTTAAACGCGTGGGTCGTGAAAGCGGTTTTGCCAGCCTGGGTCAGCAACTCAGCGCCGTGGGCTACGACAGCGTGTTCGTTTATGGCGGGCGCGGTTACTTCGACAACATGAACGCATTCTTCAGTGGCAACGGCTACCGGGTCGTCGACCAGAGCAGCGTCGATGAAGCGCAGATTCACTTCAAGAATGCCTGGGGCATGGCCGATGAAGATCTCTACACACAGACACTGAAACTGGCCGACGCCGACTACGCGAAACAACAGCCATTCCTGCTGCAACTGATGACCACGTCTAACCATCGCCCCTATACCTACCCGGATAACCGGATTGATATTAAGTCCGGCAACGGTCGCGACGGTGCGGTGAAGTACACCGACTATGCCATCGGTCAGTTCCTTGACCAGGCGCGTAAAAAACCGTGGTTCGACAATACGCTTTTCGTTTTCGTCGCCGACCACACAGCCGGCAGCGCAGGCAAGGAAGACTTGCCAATCGACAACTATCAGATCCCTCTGTTCATCTACGCCCCCAAGCTGATCGAAGCCCGCGAGACCGCTCAACTGGCGAGCCAGATCGATCTTGCGCCGACCTTGTTAGGGTTGCTGAATCTCGATTATGAATCGACGTTCTTCGGGCGTAACCTGTTGCAGGATAATCCGCTGCCGCCACGGGTGGTGGTTGGCAATTATCAACATCTGGGATTGTTTGACGGCAAGGATCTGGCGATTCTGAGTCCGCGCCAAGGACTGCGCCGTCACGATGAAGCGCTGA
Organism: Pseudomonas sp. GB2N2; assembly: GCF_054897705.1. Classification (NCBI taxonomy): domain Bacteria; kingdom Pseudomonadati; phylum Pseudomonadota; class Gammaproteobacteria; order Pseudomonadales; family Pseudomonadaceae; genus Pseudomonas; species Pseudomonas sp. GB2N2. The sequence continues at coordinate 5,772,430 of NZ_CM142701.1, read as the reverse complement.
CCGAGAGTCGAGAGTCACAGGCGACCGCCAGCGATCCACTGGTTACCCGCGCAATCACGTATTACCAATCGGCCAGTCATGGCTTCAAGCAACAGCTACTTGGCTGGAGGGCGCCCAAGGAGGGCACCGACCAAGTTAGTCAACGTTAACCGAATGGCCCCGGGCTGATGCCCCGGGGCTGGTTCTATCCTCAGGATTCAACATGTCATCATCCGCCGTCCGCCCCGCCTCGCGACCTCTCAACTTATGGATGTGCCTGGGGGTTCCCGCCGTTGCAGCCATTATTCTGCTGCTACTCGAACTGACGTCCCTGGACATGGACCTGGCCCAGCTGTTTTATGACCCGGCCGCTGGAGACTTTATCGGACGCCACAGTTACTTCCTCGAAGACATCCTGCATGACCGCGCCAAGCAATTGGTCATCGCCTTCTCGGTGTTCGCCATCATCGGCTTCATCGGCTCTTTTTTCATCGAGAGGCTCAAGCCTTTCAAGCGGGAATTGGGCTGCCTGGTGCTGTCGCTGGGCTTGGCGACGTCCTTTGTCACGCCGATGAAAGCAGTGACTGCGGTTCAATGCCCGTGGAGCCTGGAGCAATTCGGCGGTCATGAAACCTATAGCGAACTGCTCAGCCCTCGCCCTCCTACCGACAAACCAGGGCGTTGCTGGCCCGGCGGCCATGCGGCAACCGGGTTTACGTTATTTGCGCTGTTCTTTGTGTTGCGCGATCGACGTCCGCGTCTGGCACGCAAAGCATTTATCTTTGCGTTCGCCCTGGGCACGGTGTTTTCCGTGAGCCGGATGATGCAAGGCGCGCACTTTTTCTCGCACAACGTGTGGACGGCGATTTTCTGCTGGTTGATTTGTCTGGGGTCGTATTACTACATCCTGTATCGACCGGCTTCGAAGGCTGAACGCGTTACCAAGGCTGAACCGGTCGGCGTTTGAAACATAGATTAAATGTTTATGTTGCAACGCGACTTGGGATATTCAGGTTGAAGTATTGGGTACTGGGTTGTGTACATATCCGTTTTTTGGGCGATGGCCGCTATTAGTTTCTCCATCACCCAAATAACGGATATACCCCTCCAAAGTTTCCAACGCCTCAACCGAGCCACACTTTCTCGCAAGCAATAAAAAACCCCGCCGGTTCATCACCGGCGGGGTTTTTTCGTACGGGGTAAGGCTGGCTTACATCATGCCGCCCATGCCACCCATACCGCCCATGTCTGGCATGCCGCCGCCAGCTGGACCGTCTTCCTTGATCTCGGCGATCATGGCTTCGGTGGTGATCATCAGGCTGGCGATGGAAGCCGCTGCCTGAAGAGCCGAACGAGTCACTTTGGCCGGGTCAAGGATACCCATTTCAATCATGTCGCCGTATTCGCCGGTAGCAGCGTTGTAACCGTAGTTACCCGAACCCTGCTTGACCTTGTCGACTACAACGCTTGGCTCGTCGCCGGAGTTGGCAACGATCTGGCGCAGTGGCGCTTCAACAGCGCGACGCAGCAACTGGATACCAACGTCCTGATCAGCGTTGTCGCCTTTCAGTTCGGAGATAGCCTGCAGAGCGCGAACCAGTGCCACGCCGCCGCCAGGTACCACGCCTTCTTCAACGGCTGCACGGGTGGCGTGCAGGGCGTCTTCAACGCGGGCTTTCTTCTCTTTCATTTCAACTTCGGAACCAGCGCCAACCTTGATCACTGCAACGCCGCCGGACAGTTTGGCCAGACGCTCTTGCAGTTTTTCACGGTCGTAGTCGGACGAAGTGTCAGCCACTTGCTGACGGATCTGCAGAACGCGAGCCTGGATGTCAGCCTCAACGCCGGCACCGTCGATCACGGTGGTGTTTTCTTTCGACAGGATCACGCGCTTGGCATTACCCAGGTGTTCCAGGGTAGTGCTTTCCAGGCTCAGACCGATCTCTTCGGAGATAACGGTACCGCCAGTCAGAACAGCGATGTCCTGCAGCATGGCCTTGCGACGGTCGCCGAAGCCTGGAGCCTTGACGGCTGCGACTTTAACGATGCCACGCATGTTGTTTACAACCAGCGTCGCCAGGGCTTCGCCTTCAACGTCTTCAGCCACGATCAGCAGTGGACGGCCGGCTTTTGCAACGGCTTCCAGAACTGGCAACATTTCGCGGATGTTCGAGATTTTTTTGTCGACCAGCAGGATCAGCGGACCGTCCAGCTCGGCAGTCATGGTCTCTGGCTTGTTGACGAAGTACGGGGACAGGTAGCCACGGTCGAACTGCATGCCTTCAACAACCGACAGTTCGTTTTCCAGGCCCGAGCCTTCTTCAACGGTGATCACGCCTTCTTTACCGACTTTTTCCATGGCTTCGGCAATGATGTCGCCGATGGAGTTGTCGGAGTTGGCCGAGATGGTGCCGACCTGAGCGATGGCCTTGGTGTCAGCGCAAGGCTTGGACAGGGCTTTCAGCTCTTTGACGATCGCGATGGTCGCTTTGTCGATACCGCGCTTCAGGTCCATCGGGTTCATGCCGGCAGCGACGGCTTTCAGGCCTTCGTTGACGATCGACTGAGCCAGAACGGTAGCGGTGGTGGTACCGTCGCCTGCGTCATCGTTGGCACGGGAGGCAACGTCTTTGACCAGCTGCGCGCCCATGTTTTCGAAGCGATCTTTCAGCTCGATTTCTTTGGCAACGGACACGCCGTCCTTGGTGATGGTCGGAGCGCCGAAGCTCTTCTCGATGATCACGTTACGGCCTTTAGGGCCCAGGGTCGCTTTTACTGCGTCAGCCAGGACGTTGACACCGGCGAGCATTTTTTTACGGGCGGAATCGCCGAATTTAACTTCTTTAGCAGCCATGATCGATATTCCTTAAATACTTTGTAGTAGCGGGAAAATGAGCGGGGAATCAGCCTTCGATAACAGCGAGAATCTCGTTCTCAGCCATTACCAGCAGGTCTTCGCCGTCAACTTTCACGGTGTTGCTGCCGGAGTACGGGCCGAACACAACCTTGTCACCCACCTTGACGGCCAGTGCACGCACTTCACCGTTTTCCAGCACGCGGCCGGTGCCGACAGCGAGGATTTCGCCGCTGTTGGCTTTTTCAGCAGCGGAACCTGGCAGGACGATACCGCCAGCGGTTTTCTTTTCTTCTTCGCTGCGACGGATGACGACGCGGTCATGCAGAGGACGAAGCTTCATTGTCGATCTCTCCTAATTGTGGTTTTCATCGGCCGGTGTAGTCCCGGCGGGTTTAACAAAATCCGGCAGTGCCGGGTGCGGTTCGGCAAGCGAACCGCGGAAGTCTGTCTGGCGCAATTGCCAGAAACCTTGCGGTGACCGTTACATAAGGGCGCATAAGCTTATTACAAGAGCGGGGATCGAAATTTTTTACATCAATGCCCCGAAAAGAACACGGCACCCGAAGGTGCCGCGCAGCTGAAACGCTTTACTTGGAATCGCGGTGTTCGAACTCGCCTTCAATCACATTCGGCTCGCGGCTCAGAGGTTCACGGGGGACAGGACCGCCACGTGGCTGGAGATCATCGGCGAACGCACGCTGACGGATCGCGGCCTCTTCGGCACGCTGACGCATTTTATTGGCCAGCAGACGACGCGAGATCGGCAGCAACATGATCAGACCCAGCACGTCGGTGACGAAGCCCGGCAGGATCAACAGGCCACCCGCCAACGCCAGCATCAGGCCCTCGAGCATGGTCTGCGCCGGCAACTCGCCGCGGTTCAGGCTTTCACGCGCTCGTAGCGCAGTTGCCAGACCAGCGACACGCAGCACAAACACGCCGAGCATCGAGCCGAGAATGACCAGCAACAGGGCCGGGAAAAACCCGATAGCCCCGGTTACCTTGACGAATACGAACAGCTCCAACACTGGAAACAGTACAAAGAGCAATAAAAAAGGGCGCATCAAATGGTTCCTCAACGCAAGAATGCCTTGCCAGTCTTCCCTAGATGACGTCGCCGATTCGTGAATTCAAGCGTCGGCGCCTACATTTTTCGGCCAAACCTCGGCGTGAGCCAGGAAAACCAAGGCTTCCCGGACTTGTGTCGGCGTATTACATGGTGTCGAAAACGGCAACCAGTGCAAACCCTGACCGATGCGCAGGTGCATGCCTTCAGTATCGATCCCGGCCAGTTGCGCCGGCTCGGTTTTCGGCAGGCCTGCCAATTCGACGTAGTGGGCGATGGCTGTGACGTGATCGGCATTCATGTGCTCGACCATGCTCACCTCGGCCTTGCCCGCGAACGGATTGGCCAGCGTCAGTTGGTCGACCCAGTGAATAGCACCAAAGCCGCCGATGTAACGGTGGCGCACCGGTTGCAGCACCCAGAAATCGAAATCGTGGGCCTTGTGGTAGTTCTGCGAATCCGGGAAATAACGGTAGTAGCGCTCGGCGGCGGCCTCAATCGCGGCAGCGTCCTGCAGTTGCCGGGCTTCGGCGAGGTAGGTCAGGCGACCGACGGCTTGTACGTCTTCGGCACCGCGCTCGCCGACGAACAGTGAGCATTTTGGATCTTTTTGCAGATTGTGGGTGTGCTGGGCGATGCGGCTGATCAGGATCAGCGGCCGGCCCTGCTCGTCCAGGCAGTAAGGCACCACGGAGCCAAAGGGGAAACCGGGCATGGCTTTGGAGTGGGTCGACAGCACTGCACGGTATTCCTTGAGAAGCAATTCTCGGGCATTCTTGGCCGCTTCAACGCTCAATTTATGACTCCTTATATAGAATCCGTCAAAAAAACGGACAGGCGACTGGTGAAAGTTCCAGGACGCCATCGGGGCAGTTCTCATGTGCAACTCGGCGACGTCCGGTGCAGATCGAGAGGCTCTTATGAAGGAAGACCACTCCCACCTGTTACCGGGGCATGCGAATGCAACTCACTGACAAAGTAATCATTATCACCGGCGGTTGCCAGGGTTTAGGCCGCTCCATGGCCGAGTATTTCGCCGACAAAGGCGCGAAACTGGCGCTGGTCGACCTCAATCAGCAAAAGCTCGACGACGCGGTTGCCGCGTGCAAGGCCAAGGGCGTCGAGGCCCGCGCTTACCTGTGCAATGTCGCCAATGAAGAACAGGTGACGCACATGGTCGCGCAAGTGGCCGATGATTTCGGCGCAATTCACGGCTTGATCAACAACGCCGGAATACTGCGCGATGGCCTGTTGCTCAAGGTCAAGGACGGCGAAATGACCAAGATGAGCCTGGCGCAATGGCAGGCCGTCATCGACGTCAACCTGACCGGCGTGTTCCTGTGCACCCGCGAAGTCGCGGCAAAAATGGTCGAGCTGAAAAACAGCGGCGCGATCATCAATATCTCGTCGATCTCCCGTGCCGGCAACGTCGGCCAGACCAACTACTCCGCCGCCAAGGCCGGTGTCGCCGCAGCGACCGTGACCTGGGCCAAGGAGTTGGCGCGCTACGGCATTCGCGTGGCTGGCATTGCGCCGGGCTTTATCGAAACCGAGATGACGCTGAGCATGAAACCGGAAGCGCTGGAGAAAATGACGTCCGGGATTCCGCTCAAACGCATGGGCAAACCGGAAGAGATCGCGCATTCGGCGGCGTATATTTTCGAGAACGACTACTACACCGGGCGGATTCTGGAGATGGATGGCGGATTGCGGATCTAAAGCCCAACCACGGTCCTGCAGGAGCCCGGCTTGCCGGCGATGGCATCTTCAAGTCCGCCATCGCCGGCAAGCCGGGCTCCTACAAAAGCGCAGGTCAATCGTCGCTGATGGTGATGTTCGGCATCGCCGGGCTCGCGGCTGCCTGCAACACGATCCGCGCGCCAACGTGACGGGCCAGCTCCTGATAGACATGTGCAATCGGGCTGTCCGGCTCGGCGATCACTGTTGGCTTGCCACCGTCGGCCTGTTCGCGGATGGCCATCGCCAGCGGCAACGACGCCAGCAGTTCGACGCCGTACTGATTAGCAAGCTTGACGCCACCGCCCTCACCGAACAGATGCTCGGCATGCCCGCAATTCGAGCAGATGTGCACGGCCATGTTTTCCACCACACCCAGCACCGGGATGTTGACCTTGCGGAACATCTCCACGCCCTTGCGTGCGTCCAGCAGCGCCAGGTCTTGCGGAGTGGTGACGATGACGGCACCGGCCACCGGGACTTTCTGCGCCAGGGTCAGCTGGATGTCGCCGGTGCCTGGCGGCATGTCGATGACCAGGTAATCCAGATCGCCCCAGGCGGTTTGTGTCACCAGCTGCAACAGTGCGCCGGAGACCATCGGCCCGCGCCAGACCATTGGCGTGTTGTCGTCGGTCAGGAACGCCATGGACATCACTTCGACGCCATGGGACTCGATCGGCACGAACCATTTCTGATCCTTGACCTTTGGTCGGGTGCCTTCGGCGATGCCGAACATGATGCCCTGGCTCGGACCGTAGATATCCGCATCGAGGATCCCGACCTTGGCGCCTTCACGAGCAAGCGCCAGCGCGAGGTTGGCAGCGGTGGTGGATTTGCCCACACCGCCCTTGCCGGACGCCACGGCGACAACATTTTTTACGTTTGCCAGCCCCGGAATCTGTGCCTGAGCCTTGTGCGCGGCGATCACACTGGTGATGTCAACGCGGGCGCTGGCGACACCGTCGAGGCCTTCGATGGCCATTTGCAGCATCTGCGCCCAGCCACTTTTGAACAGGCCGGCGGCGTAACCCAACTCCAGCTGGACGCTGACGCGATCGCCCTGGATGTCGATGTTGCGCACGCACCCGGCGCTGACCGGGTCCTGGTTCAGGTAAGGGTCGGTGTATTGACGAAGGACGGCTTCCACCGCTGCGCGATTGACGGCGCTCATGGGCAACTCCGATAGCAAGACTGGAAAATCAGGCGGGTATCGTACCTGTTCTCATCGTTTGGCGGGATGGCGTTAAAAGATCGCAGCCTTCGGCAGCTCCTACCTGTTCACCGTAGGAGCTGCCGAAGGCTGCGATCTTTTGATAGGTTCACCCGTCAGTCATCCAATGAAACAGGCGCACGGGGTGAAAAATATGCGCCGGCGCTTTATAGTGGCCGACCTCCGTTTCATCAAGTAGCCGAGCCCCATGTCCGAGCCACGCAAGATCCTCGTCACCAGCGCCCTGCCCTATGCCAATGGTTCGATCCATCTTGGCCACATGCTGGAATACATCCAGACCGATATGTGGGTGCGCTTCCAGAAGCACCGCGGCAACCAATGCATTTATGTCTGCGCCGACGACGCCCACGGTTCGGCCATCATGCTGCGCGCGGAAAAGGAAGGCATCACCCCGGAACAACTGATCGCCAACGTCCAGGCTGAACACAGCGCCGACTTTGCCGAGTTCCTGGTGGACTTCGACAACTTCCACTCCACTCACGCCGAAGAAAACCGTGAGCTGTCGAGCCAGATCTACCTGAAGCTGCGCGACGCCGGGCACATCGCCACGCGTTCGATCACGCAATACTTCGACCCGGAAAAGAAAATGTTCCTGGCCGATCGCTTCATCAAGGGCACGTGCCCGAAATGCGGCACCGAAGACCAGTACGGCGACAACTGCGAAAAATGCGGTGCGACCTACGCGCCGACTGACCTGAAAGATCCGAAGTCGGCCATCTCCGGCGCCACTCCGGTGCTCAAGGATTCCCAGCACTTCTTCTTCAAACTGCCCGATTTCCAGGCGATGCTGCAGACCTGGACCCGCAGCGGCACCCTGCAGGACGCCGTCGCCAACAAGATTGCCGAGTGGCTGGACGCCGGCTTGCAACAGTGGGACATATCCCGCGATGCGCCGTACTTCGGCTTCGAAATCCCCGAGGAGCCGGGCAAGTACTTCTACGTCTGGCTCGACGCGCCGATCGGCTACATGGCCAGCTTCAAGAACCTCTGTGACCGTACGCCGGAGCTGGATTTCGACGCGTTCTGGAACAAGGATTCCACCGCCGAGCTGTACCACTTCATCGGCAAGGACATCGTCAATTTCCACGCGCTGTTCTGGCCAGCCATGCTTGAAGGCGCTGGCTACCGTAAGCCGACCGGCATCAACGTGCACGGCTACCTGACCGTCAACGGTCAGAAAATGTCCAAGTCCCGCGGCACGTTCATCAAGGCCCGGACCTACCTGGACCACCTGTCGCCGGAATACCTGCGTTATTACTACGCGGCCAAGCTGGGACGTGGCGTCGATGACCTGGACCTGAACCTCGAAGACTTCGTGCAGAAGGTCAACTCCGACCTGGTCGGCAAAGTCGTCAACATCGCCAGCCGTTGCGCCGGTTTCATCCAGAAAGGCAATGCCGGTGTGCTGGTGGCGGGTAATGCCGCGCCGGAACTGACCGACGCCTTCCTCGCTGCGGCGCCAAGCATCGCCGAAGCCTACGAGGCGCGTGACTTCGCCCGCGCCATGCGCGAAATCATGGGCCTGGCCGACCGCGCCAACGCCTGGATCGCCGATAAGGCACCGTGGTCGCTGAACAAGCAGGAAGGCAAGCACGACGAAGTCCAGGCGATCTGCGCCCTGGGCATCAACCTGTTCCGCCAGCTGGTGATCTTCCTCAAACCGGTGTTGCCGCTGCTGGCCGCCGACGCCGAGGCGTTCCTCAACGTCGCGCCGTTGACCTGGAACGATCACGGGACTTTGCTCAGCAACCATCAGTTGAACGAGTTCAAGCCGCTGATGACTCGAATCGATCCGGTGAAAGTGCAAGCCATGACCGACGCCTCGAAAGAAGACCTGACAGCCAGCCAGACCGACACCGGCGCAGTCGCGCCGGCCGGCAACGGCGAACTGGCGAAGGACCCGCTGTCGCCAGAGATCGATTTCGATGCCTTTGCCGCGATCGACCTGCGCGTCGCGCTGATCATCAAGGCCGAAGCCGTGGAAGGCGCTGACAAGCTGCTGCGCCTGACCCTGGATATCGGTGATGAGCAACGCAACGTGTTCTCCGGGATCAAGAGCGCTTACCCGGACCCGTCCAGGCTCGACGGTCGGCTGACCATGATGATCGCCAACCTCAAGCCACGGAAAATGAAGTTTGGTATTTCCGAAGGCATGGTGATGGCGGCCGGCCCTGGCGGTGAAGAAATCTACCTGCTCAGCCCCGACAGCGGCGCCAAGCCAGGTCAACGCATCAAGTAAGGTTTTGCGCTACTCGATCCCACAGTCGTGCCCGGTGCGCCTGTGGGATTTTCATGTCTGGCCCATACTATCTCTGACCTACACGTGTAGGAGTTATTCAGCAATACGGACAATCATGACCGAACTGCTCTTGACGCTATTCAGCACTGCCCTGATCAACAACCTCGTGTTGCACTGGCCGCTGGGCGTCGATCCGCTGCTCGGCAGCGAACGCCGTCAGGTGCGTGCGCTGGGTATCGCGACGACGTGCCTGATGCTGATGGTCAGCGTATTCTGCTATGCGCTTTACCATTGGCTGCTGGTGCCGCTGGAGCTGACGTCGCTGCAGTTGTTCGTGTTTCTGCCGCTGTGTGTGTTGCTGATCGCGCCGCTGCTGAATCTGCTGCCAAACATGTTTCCGGCGCTGGAGTTCGCAGGTCTCTGGCCATTGCTGCTTGGCAATGCCGGCGTGCTTGGCCTGACGCTGATCAACGCTCAGGAAGACAAAGGTTTTCTCCACGCAACAGCTTTGGGTATCGGCGCCGGGCTGGGGTTCTGGCTGGTATTGAGCCTGTATAGCGACTTGCGCCAACGTACCCTCGATTACGATGTTCCCCTGCCCTTTCGCGGTTTGCCGATCGACCTGATCGGCGCCGGATTGATTGCAGTGGCTTTTCTCGGATTCAGTGGACTGATCAAAACATGAGTCTGATTCAGCGCATCGACGCCCTGTTGCCGCAAACCCAGTGCGGCAAGTGTGGCCACCCCGGATGCAAACCGTACGCCGAAGGCATTGCCAGCGGCGAACCGATCAACAAGTGCCCGCCCGGCGGCAGCGAAACCATCGCGGCGCTGGCTGACCTGCTCAAGGTTCCGGTGCTCGAACTGGACGTCAGTCGCGGCGAGGCCCCGGCGCAGATCGCATACATCCGCGAGGCCGAGTGTATTGGCTGTACCAAGTGCATTCAGGCCTGCCCGGTAGACGCCATCGTCGGCGCAGCCAAATTGATGCACACGGTGATCGTCGACGAGTGCACCGGTTGCGACCTCTGTGTGGCGCCCTGCCCGGTGGACTGTATCGAAATGCGGCCGCTGTCGCTGGCCACGGTGCTGCCGATTGTTGGTGGCCTGGCATTCAGCCTTGCGGAACAACATGCGCGCACCGCGAAACGCAATCGCGCGCGGCGCCGCTTTGAGCAGCGCAATGCGCGTCTGCGTCGTGACGAAGAACAGACACTCGCCGAGCGCCAGGCCCGGGCTCATCCCACGGTGCAACCCGCTGAAGTGGCAACGCTCAACCCGGTTCAGGCTGCGCTTGAAAGGGTCCGCGCGCAGAAAGCCGCGAATGCCGATGCGGCGCTGAAAAAGGCCAAAATCGATGTGGCCATGAGTCGCGCGCAGCTGAACAAATCACTGAAGGCGTTTGGACATCCGCCAACCTTTGAACAGCAGTCCCAGTTGATCGTCCTGCAACGGCAGTTCGAGGCTGCAGAGCAAGTGCTTCAGCCGCTGGTGGACGCCCATGTCACCCCTTGAATCCGTCGACGAACGCCTTCAGCAAGCCATGAAGCTGGTGTTGCTGGCCACTTTGCCGGGCATGCTGGTGCTGTTTTGGCTGTATGGCTGGGGCGTATTGATCAATTTGATTCTGGCAGCCATGACCGCGCTGGCCGTTGAGGCGGCCGTGTTGAAGTTGCGTCAACGTGAACTGCTGACGACCTTGAGCGACGGCAGCGCGCTGGTCAGTGCGACGCTATTGACCCTGGCCTTGCCGCCCTATTGCCCATGGTGGCTGACGGTGTGCGCCGTGGCATTCGCGCTGCTGGGCAAACAGTTGTATGGCGGCTTCGGAAAAAATCCGTTCAACCCGGCGATGCTCGGTTTCGCTTTGGTGCTGGTGACATTTCCTCAGCAGATGACCCAGTGGCCGTCGTCCCATGGCATGGACCTGCTCGGCGGTTTGCAGCACGTATTCGGTTTCAGCCTCAGCCAGACCCCGGATGCCTGGGTCCAGGCCACGGCGCTAGACAGCTTGCGCATCAATAAAAGCCTGACCATGGACGAACTCTTCGCCGGCAATCCGGCGTTCGGTCACTTCGGCGCGCGCGGCGTGGAATGGGTCAACCTGGCCTTTCTGGCGGGCGGTGTGTTTCTGCTGCAACGGCGGGTGTTCAGCTGGCATGCGCCGGTTGGCATGCTCGTCAGCCTGTTCGTCGTCAGCCTGCTGTGCTGGAACGGCTCGGGCTCCGACTCCCATGGCTCACCGCTGTTTCATCTGCTCACGGGCGCAAGCATGCTCGGCGCATTCTTTATCGTCACCGAACCGGTGTCCGGGGCCAAAAACCCAGGAGCCCGACTGCTGTTCGGCGTGGGTGTGGGGCTGCTGACTTACCTGATTCGCACGTGGGGCGGTTATCCGGACGGCGTGGCGTTTGCGGTGTTGCTTATGAACCTTTGCGTACCGGCACTGGACCGGTTTGTCGCCTCGAGGCAGGAGCGTATTGCGCCATGAACCGAGCGTCGAGCGTTGTGATGGTGCTGTTGATGGCAGGCCTGGGGATTGGCGCGACTTACCTTGCGCAACGAAGCAGCGCGCCGCGCATTGCTGCCGAACAGCGTGTGATCGACAGCCGTAATCTGCTGGACTTGCTGCCCGCTGACAGTTACGACAATCAACCTTTGGAGCAACCGCTGCGCCTCGACGATACCGTGTTGACCCACAGCACAGTGCAGGGCGGCTATCTGGCGACCAAGGCCGGCCAGCCCTGCATCGTGTTGCTGCGCAGCCAGGTACCGGGTTACGCGGGCAGCATCGACTTGCTGATCGCAATCGGCGCCAATGGCAAGTTGGTCGGGGTCAAGACCCTCAGGCAATCGGAAACGCCAGGGCTGGGTGCACGCATCGCCGACTGGCCGAATGCCTGGCTCAAGGGCTTTACGGGCAAGTCACGCAGCGAGCCGGCCGACAGTGGCTGGGCACTGAAAAAGGATCAGGGCGAGTTCGATCAGGTTGCCGGTGCGACTATCACCTCAAGAGCCGTGATCAACGCGATCCACGACGCCTTGCGCTACTTCGATGATCATCGGCAGCAGTTGCTGGGGAACCGCCATGAATAAACCATCGACGCTGCAAAACTCACTGATGCTTGCGCCGCTGATTGGCGCAACCGACTCCTGGATGACGGCACTGGGCCTGTGGTTGATGTTTATCGTGGTGATCAGTATCTATGGCGTCAGCATAAATGCCTTGCGACGAAGGCTCACCCCGACGTTCCGATTGATCGCCGGTATTCTGCTCGCGGCCACGTTGACCAGTTGCGCGCAGATTGCGGCACAAGTCTGGTCCCTTCAATGGCATCAGCACGCAGGGATCTATACCGCATTGATCGCCCTGCAATGCGTCGTTCTGGAGCACACGGGCTTTTTCCAGAGCGCATGGCGAGATCGTCTGAGCCTGTGCGGTCTGTTCGGCCTCCTGATGGTGGGTCTGGGCCTGCTGCGCGAACTCATTGGCAGTGCAGGCTTGCACCTGGCAACCCTGGCCCCCGGTGGTTTAATTTTGCTGGGGCTACTGATCGCCACGCGGCAAGCCTGGCCACGCTCGCCCCCCTCACACTGACCGCTTTCCAGGAAATGCACTGCCCATGAATGCTGCAAAACGTCTGGAAATTTTCCGCAGGCTGCATGAAGACAACCCGGAACCGAAGACCGAACTGGCCTATTCCACGCCGTTCGAATTGCTGATCTCGGTAATTCTTTCAGCGCAATCGACGGATGTCGGGGTCAACAAGGCCACTGCCAAGCTCTATCCGGTCGCGAACACTCCCGCCGCCATCCATGCCCTGGGTGTGGAAGGGTTATCGGATTACATCAAGACCATCGGCCTGTTCAACAGCAAGGCGAAGAACGTTATCGAGACCTGCCGCTTGCTGCTGGAACGCCACGGCGGCGAAGTACCGCAGACGCGCGAAGAGCTGGAAGCGCTGCCCGGCGTTGGCCGCAAGACCGCCAACGTGGTGCTCAATACGGCTTTCCGCCAACTGACCATGGCGGTGGACACCCATATATTCCGAGTGAGTAACCGAACGGGAATTGCGCCGGGCAAAAACGTGGTCGAGGTCGAAAACAAGCTGATGAAATTCGTGCCCAAGGAATACCTGCTTGATTCCCATCACTGGCTGATTCTTCACGGGCGCTACGTTTGCCTGGCCCGCAAGCCGCGCTGCGGTAGTTGCCGGGTCGAAGACCTGTGCGAATACAAGCACAAGACCTCCGACGATTGAGCCACTATTAACTTTATTGATTTATCGATTGAAAAAATCTTTTTTACCCGCAGAGAAATTGTCGCTATAAGGGGCGCCAAAGGCAGTCTTAGCCTGGAGTTGACCTTATGAGCACCGGCAAAGAGCAATTGGACGTAGAAGACGACTTCACACCCGTTGAAGCCGAGGATGCGGAACCGGTTGTTGAAGTGGCAAAGACAAACCTGAGCAAACGCCGCACCATCGACAACCTGCTGGAGGAGCGTCGATTGCAAAAGCAATTGACCGATTACGATTTTGACCTATGACACATGAAGGCCTCCCTGAACGGAGGCTTTTTTTTGAGCGTGAATCCTCGAAAACGCTCCCTCACCCAACCCGATAGAACGCTGGTTCAGTCACACCAGCCCATTGCGCTGAGCCAGCTCGATCAAGTCCACTAACGATCGTGCGTTGAGTTTCAGCAACAGGCGAGTCTTGTAAGTACTGACGGTTTTATTGCTCAAGAACATCCCGTCAGCAATTTCCTTATTGGTCTTGCCTCGCGCCAACTGCTGTAAGACCATCATCTCCCGGCCGGACAATCGGTCTACCATATCGGCTTCGCTGGCATTCCCCAGACTGGAGCGCACGGTATGCAAGGCTTGATTGGGAAAATAACTGTAGCCTGACAATACAGCCTTTATTGCACTGAGCAACTCAGTCAGGTCCTGTTGTTTGCAAACATATCCCGCAGCACCAGACTGCATGCAACGCATCGAAAAATGACCCGGCGCCTGGGAAGTCAATATAAGTACTTTCATTGGCATTGCTGCCGAGACCAGACGCGCAATGACCTCCAATCCATCCAGCTTTGGTATACCTATATCGAGGATGACAATATCTGGCATATGTTCACGAGCCAGTTGCAATGCATCCACGCCATTATCTGTTTCTGCAATGACTTCGTAGCCATGACGCTCCATTAGCATACGTACCGCAAGACGAATGACGGGGTGATCATCCACGATCAGCACTTTATTCATGGGCAAGTCCAATTTTCGCTGTTCGAATTTTCAGAGCCCGCACAATAGCCTAGTCGTTTCATCCATGGCATGCCGCCCCCCCCGGCCACCTGCACCGAGAGACATTCCCTACAGAAAACACGGAATATTCTTACAGGAAATCTTAGAATCCCGGGCACCGGAAACTTTATTACTGTTATGTTATTTCACCCACCAACAATTTCGTGCGTCAATTTACAAAAATAGATACGAAATAATAAATATTTATCCGTCGCCCGACGGCACTCGACAGTTGAGCTATCCTTCACGACAAATGGCAACTCACGCCCCCGAGGCCAACTCCGGAATTACGCACCAAAACGCTTAGTTTAAAAAAAACCCGACATCACAAAAGCAATAAAAACATAGATAGGCCGACTATAAAACTAACGCTAATATAAATACCGCACGACCGTACTTCCACCCACTAACCCAAAGAGAAAAGATTAACTTATATGAGTAAAAAATATGGAAAAACCAAAAAGAAAAATCAGCAACCCCCTGACGGTTATTGCGATATTCGCAACACTGTCAGAAACGTCGGCAGCGGTATCCCTGCCCTTTCTTGATAATGATGACCGGGAGATCTATATCTGGTTTTTGATCAGCTTTCCTTTTTACTTGCTTCTTCTGTTCTTCGTCACGCTCAACTTCAACTATCGCTCGCTCTATGCACCGTCCGACTTCGAGAAGGGAAAGCATTTCATAAAAGTCATGGATAATACTGAGCGTCCGGACGTTGCTCAAAGTCCGCCTGGTGAAAATGACGCGAGGGAAAATTTCTCTGAGCGACTGAGGGACTTGCACATCATTGATGCGCGCTGTGCGAACAGAAAAGTCGAGTTCCGAGAGCTTATGGACAGGATTCACCCACCCAAGAGAGACTCGGCGCGGGTCGTGGTGTTTCTCACCAGTGATGAATCCGAGAATTTACTGAAGGAAAGCGCACTCAAATTTTACAGGCACGTCAGGCACGTAAAGAAGCGCAGCAGCTCGCCGTTTTGCATTGCTTATAATTTGAGCTCACATGACGTTACAGTCATTGATCCATCTCGCCAACCTGACGCTTCACGGACAGCAGCGTTTTAGGATCAATCGGAGAGAAGCAGGCGGGAATGGCGTTACAAAAAAACAAGAAAGATGAATCGCAATGTCAGAAAGAAAACCCCCTATTTCCAGATTTGTGGCCTTGCCAAAAACAAGGCCACAAATTTCATGACAGAGTCAAACACTTCAGAAAAGCTTGCGACCCTTGTTCGCCGCGATACGCATGCGCAACGCGTTCAGCTTGATGAAGCCCGCCGCGTCGGCCTGGTTGTAAGCGCCACCATCTTCTTCAAACGTCGCGATATTGGCATCGAACAGCGATTCGTCGGACTTGCGGCCAGTGACGATCACGTTACCTTTGTACAACTTCAGGCGCACAACGCCGTTCACGTGTGCCTGGGAAGCATCGATCATCTGTTGCAGCATCAGACGCTCAGGACTCCACCAGTAACCGGTGTAGATCAGGCTGGCGTATTTAGGCATCAGCTCGTCTTTGAGGTGAGCCACTTCGCGGTCAAGGGTGATCGATTCGATCGCACGGTGAGCACGTAACATGATGGTGCCGCCCGGGGTTTCGTAGCAGCCACGGGACTTCATGCCCACGTAACGGTTCTCGACGATGTCGAGGCGGCCGATGCCGTGTTCCCCGCCGATACGGTTCAGGGTCGCCAGCACAGTGGCCGGGGTCATTTCGACGCCGTCCAGTGCAACGATGTCGCCGTTACGGTAGGTCAGTTCCAGGTACTGCGCTTTATCAGGAGCGTTCTCCGGGGAGACGGTCCATTTCCACATGTCTTCTTCGTGCTCGGTCCAGGTGTCTTCCAGCACGCCACCTTCGTAGGAGATGTGCAGGAGGTTGGCATCCATCGAGTAAGGGGATTTTTTCTTGCCGTGACGCTCGATCGGGATATTGTGCTTTTCAGCGTAATCCATCAGCTTTTCACGGGACAGCAGGTCCCATTCGCGCCACGGTGCGATGACTTTCACACCTGGCTTCAGCGCGTAGGCGCCCAGTTCGAAACGAACCTGGTCATTGCCTTTGCCGGTGGCGCCGTGGGAAATCGCGTCAGCGCCGGTTTCGTTGGCGATTTCGATCAGGCGCTTGGCGATCAACGGACGAGCGATGGAAGTACCCAGCAGGTACTCGCCTTCGTAAACGGTGTTGGCGCGGAACATCGGGAACACGAAATCACGCACGAATTCTTCGCGCAGATCGTCGATGTAGATTTCTTTCACGCCCATGGCCTGAGCCTTGGCGCGGGCCGGCTCGACCTCTTCGCCCTGACCCAGGTCAGCAGTGAAGGTCACTACTTCACAGTTATAAGTATCCTGCAGCCACTTGAGGATCACCGAAGTGTCCAGGCCGCCGGAATACGCCAGAACGACCTTGTTTACGTCCGCCATGCCATCACTCCACGGGGTTCTACGGAAAGCCGGGAAGTCTAACGCTCATACGGAATTATTTACAGTGGCGCGACAGCTTATGACGACGAAGCGACAGATTATGTCGAGCGAGCGACGAGTACGGCTCGCTCAGGACGTCTTTGCAGCGCTCGCCGATACGGTGGCCTGAGGCGCTGGCGACTCGATCGGCGCCACCCGGGCGAGGTGCACGTTGACCCTACGATTCTTCGCCCGATTGGCGGCATTAGTGTTGGGTGCCAACGGATAACGCTCGCCATGGAAGCGCACGGTAATCTGCGATTCCTGAATACCGTTGGCCTTGAAAAACTCCATGACCGCCAGCGCTCGGCGTCTCGACAGATCGCGGTTGGCCAGGCGATTGCCGCTGTTGTCGGAGTGGCCATCCAGTTCGATGTGATTGACCGTCGGATCGGCCTTCATGAACTCCAGCATCACCTGCAACTGAGCCTTGGCCTGCGCGTCGAGATCCAGGCCTTCGCCAGGGAAACCGATCTGCGACTGTTTGACCTGCTCGAAATTCTTCGGCAGCAGTTTCGCCACACAGCTTTGATAATCGTTGAACGCCTTGCTGAACTTGACCGGCAATAGCCGCACTTCCGACACTCGGCCATCGCCCGAATAATGCCGAATGACTGGACTGCGTCCATCGATCAAACCACTGATCAATCGTCCGGCCTGGACCTGCGAAGTGTTGAACAGCACATTGCCGCTGCCGATTTGCACAGAACCGAGGTTGATGTCACCACGCCCGGGCTGCCAGGGTGCAGCGGCCGCCAGCAAGGTCGCCGAACCACCGCCGACCATCGAGTTGTAGGCTTTCAGACGGAATGTCGCCTGCTCGCCGGCACGGCGCACGAACTCACCCGAACCGAAATCGGTGATCGGTTGAGTCAGGCGACACTCGAATTTGTCCCCCTCGACCGTCCACTCGATGCTTTCCAGACGAGTCTGGAAAGTGAGCGCCATCGCGGGAAGGCTGACAAACACGCTGAGCAAGGCTAAATAACGCTGGCGCACGGGAGGCTCCACTGGCTTCTACAACAAAAAGAACGACACAGATATTTACGGCATACCTGTTGGATATCGGAAGCTTCCTGCAAAACTTGATAGCGAGTGCCTGAGAGAGTCTTTTCCGGTAGCATTCCCCTCAGTTTGACCCGCCTGGAATCCCCTCATGTCCGACCGCCTGACCCTGCTGCGTCCCGACGACTGGCACATTCATCTTCGCGATGGTGCCGTGTTGACCAATACCGTTGCGGATGTCGCGCGCACCTTTGGTCGCGCCATCATCATGCCCAACCTGGTACCGCCGGTGCGTAACGCCGCTGAAGCCGACGGCTATCGCCAGCGGATTCTCGCTGCACGTCCGGCCGGCAGCCGTTTCGAACCGTTGATGGTCCTTTACCTGACCGACCGCACCCAGCCCGAAGAAATTCGTGAGGCCAAGGCCAGCGGGTTCGTGCACGCCGCCAAGCTGTACCCGGCCGGCGCCACCACCAACTCGGATTCTGGCGTCACCAGCATCGACAAGATTTTCCCGGCGATCGAAGCCATGGCTGAAGTCGGGATGCCTTTGTTGATCCACGGTGAAGTCACTCGTGGCGATGTCGACGTGTTCGACCGCGAAAAAATCTTCATCGATGAGCATATGCGTCGTTTGGTGGAACGTTTCCCGACGCTCAAAGTGGTGTTCGAACACATCACCACCGCAGACGCCGTGCAGTTCGTCAACGCGGCGTCGGCCAACGTTGGCGCGACCATCACCGCGCATCACCTGCTGTACAACCGCAACCACATGCTGGTTGGCGGGATTCGGCCGCACTTCTACTGCCTGCCTATTCTCAAGCGCAATACGCACCAGGAAGCCCTGCTCGACGCCGCCACCAGCGGCAGCGAAAAGTTCTTCCTTGGTACCGACTCGGCGCCTCACGCCCAGCATGCCAAGGAAGCCGCTTGCGGCTGTGCCGGGTGTTACACGGCTTACGCGGCGATCGAGATGTACGCCGAAGCCTTCGAACAACGCAACGCGCTGGACAAGCTTGAAGCCTTCGCCAGCCTCAACGGCCCGCGTTTCTACGGTCTGCCGGTGAACACCGATCGCATCACCCTGGTCCGCGACGAATGGACCGCCCCAACCAGCCTGCCATTTGGCGAGCTGACTGTTATCCCGCTGCGCGCCGGTGAAAAACTGCGCTGGCGCCTGCTGGAGGAAAACGCGTGAGTGAAGACCATTTCGACGACGAACAGGACGGTCAAGGCGGCGGAGGGGGTTCGCGCCACCCGATGGCCGCTCGCTTCCGTGGATACCTGCCAGTCGTTGTCGACGTTGAAACCGGCGGTTTCAACTCTGCCACTGACGCCTTGCTGGAAATTGCCGCGACCACCATCGGCATGGACGAAAAAGGGTTTGTGTACCCCGATCACACGTACTTCTTCCGTGTAGAGCCTTTCGAAGGCGCGAACATCGAAGCGGCTGCGCTGGAATTCACCGGTATCAAGCTCGATCACCCGCTGCGCATGGCGGTGAGTGAAGAGGCGGCGCTGACCGATATCTTCCGTGGCATCCGCAAGGCGTTGAAAGCCAACGGCTGCAAACGGGCGATTCTGGTCGGGCACAACAGCAGCTTCGACCTGGGCTTCCTGAATGCGGCGGTGGCGCGGCTGGACATGAAGCGCAATCCGTTTCATCCGTTCTCCAGCTTCGACACGGCCACCCTGGCCGGTCTCGCCTACGGTCAAACCGTGCTGGCGAAAGCCTGTCAGGCAGCCGATATCGACTTCGACGGCCGTGAGGCCCACTCGGCTCGCTACGACACCGAGAAGACGGCCGAGCTGTTCTGCGGCATCGTCAACCGCTGGAAACAAATGGGTGGCTGGGAAGATTTCAACGATTGATAGCAGTCGTCGGGTTTTATCCCGCCCATAAAAAAACCGGCCTCATCGGCCGGTTTTTTTATGCTTTGAACGTGCCTTACAGGGCAGCAGCGTTCTCGGTCAGGTAAGCCGCGACGCCTTCGGTCGAAGCGGTCATGCCCTTGTCGCCTTTTTTCCAGTTGGCAGGGCAGACTTCGCCGTGCTCTTCGTGGAATTGCAGAGCGTCGACCAGACGGATCAGCTCTTCGATGTTACGGCCCAGCGGCAGGTCGTTGATGATCTGCGAACGGACAACGCCTTTGTCGTCGATCAGGAACGCGCCACGGAAAGCCACGCCGCCTTCGGATTCAACGTCGTAGGCCTTGGCGATTTCGTGCTTCAGGTCGGCAGCCATGGTGTAACGGACTTCGCCGATACCGCCATTGTTGACCGGCGTGTTGCGCCAGGCGTTGTGGGTGAAATGCGAGTCGATCGAAACAGCGATCACTTCAACATTGCGCGACTTGAAGTCCGACATGCGGTTGTCCAGAGCGATCAGCTCGGATGGGCAAACGAAGGTGAAGTCCAGTGGGTAGAAGAACACCAGGCCGTATTTGCCTTTGATGGCCGACGACAGGGTGAAGCTGTCGACGATTTCGCCATTGCCGAGTACGGCCGGTACGGTGAAGTCAGGGGCTTGCTTGCCTACGAGTACGCTCATTGAATATCTCCTGGTGTAAAAACGTGAAGTTCCGGGTTTGCGCCAGCCTGCCACCCTCAAGCGACAGCCCTGTGACACACGCCCGCTTCATAAGGACCGGCCATCATACACTGCGTTTTTGACCTGTCCTCAACGGTTTTTTCGCGGGCAGCGATAAAATCGCCGAGCCCCAGCGACCGGCAAATTGCCTGCAGGAAACCGTTCGTCAGGCGCGTTCGTTTATAACGCAAAGCTTTCAGAAACCACTTTGACAATCATTCTCGTTAACATTAAGATCCATCGCAATTGAGTCACAACCAGCGACGGTTCTCACTTATGTATGTCTGCCTCTGCACTGGCGTCACCGACGGTCAAATCCGCGATGCAATCTATGAAGGTTGCTGCAGTTATAAAGAAGTTCGTCAAGCTACCGGTGTAGCCAACCAATGCGGTAAATGCGCCTGCCTTGCCAAGGAAGTGGTACGTGAAACCTTGACCAAATTGCAAACCGCCCAGGCGGCGATTCCTTTCCCGGTAGAATTTACTGCGGCGTGAGTACCCCATTCCAAAGAACCGGACTTCATGTCCGGTTTTTTTATGCCCGCAAATCAATCGCTTACAGTCGAGACGCGGAACACAAACATTCTTATTCCGATTAATTTTCACTTAAGTTTCAATAACTTAGGTTTGACACTCTGAATAACGCGGCTCAGACTCTGCGTTTACAGACAGCTAATACAGGGCAGGACCCCATCATGAAAGGCGACATTACAGTCATCCAGCATCTCAACAAGATCCTTGCCAATGAGCTGGTCGCGATCAATCAGTATTTTCTGCATGCGCGCATGTATGAAGATTGGGGTCTGAACAAGCTCGGCAAGCACGAATACCACGAGTCCATCGACGAGATGAAACACGCGGACAAGCTGATCAAGCGCATCCTGTTCCTGGAAGGCCTGCCAAACGTGCAGGACTTGGGCAAGCTGCAGATCGGCGAGCACACCCAGGAAATGCTTGAGTGCGACCTGCGCATCGAACGCACTGGCCACGCGGACCTGAAAGTCGCGATCGCGCACTGCGAAACGGTTGGCGACTTTGGCAGCCGTGAACTGCTCGAAGATATTCTTGAATCCGAAGAAGAACATATCGATTGGCTGGAAACCCAGCTGGGCCTGATCGATAAAGTGGGTCTCGAGAACTATCTGCAATCGCAGATGGGCGAAGAGTAAGTGAGCGCTCGCTGAACCCGAGCCAATAAAAAGCCCCGCTCTCTTTTAAGAGGCGGGGCTATTTTATGCCTGCTGGAGCCTGCTTGCTGCGGGCGGGATTCCAACGATCAACGATAACGCGGTGATTCAAATAAACCGCGGCGATGCGATCGCCGGCAAGCCGGCCCCTACAAACGGGATCAGGCTTCGGTCTTGGTCGCAGCAGCCACTTCAACAGCCGATTTGATGGTGCTTTGCAGCGAACCGTCTGCAGCCATCTCGGTCATGATGTCACTACCGCCGACCAGCTCACCACCGACCCACAGTTGCGGGAACGTTGGCCAGTTGGCGTACTTTGGCAGGTTGGCGCGGATTTCCGGGTTCTGCAAGATGTCCACGTACGCAAACTTTTCGCCACATGCCATCACGGCCTGCGCGGCTTTCGCGGAGAAGCCACACTGGGGGGCATTCGGCGAACCTTTCATGTAAAGCAGAATGGTGTTGCTAGCAATCTGCTCTTTAATCGTTTCGATGATATCCATGTAGCACCTCGGCTGAACTTTCCGACTCAAGGGTCGGCACGGTGGCGCATTGTAACGGAAACCCGAGCGCCATGCTCGGTCTCCCCGACAGACTCGATCAAGCAGCCGCCACCGTGACTGGCACGCCATTCAACGCAGCATTGCCGGACAACTCGTCGAGCTGACACTCATCGGTCAGGTCATTGGCGCTGGAACCCGGCTGGCCACTCGCAATCGTCATCTGCACGCCGGGCCGCGCATGGCCCCAACCGTGGGGCAGGCTGACCACGCCTTTCATCATGTCCTCGCTGCCCAGCACTTCCACTTCGATCATGCCGACCCGGGAACTCACCTTCACCCGCTGCCCGTCGCTGAGCCCGCGACTGGCCAGATCCTCCGGATGCATGAGCAATTGATGACGCGGCTTGCCCTTCACCAGCCGGTGATAGTTGTGCATCCAGGAGTTATTGCTGCGTACGTGACGACGGCCAACCATCAGCAACTCGTCGGCCGCCGGCGCTTGCAACGCGGCAAAGCGCGCCAGGTCGGCAAGGATCGCCGCGGGTGCTGCCTGGACGTGCTGATTAGCGGTCTTCAGGCGTGGTGCCAGGTTGGGTTTCAGCGCACCAAGATCGACGCCATGCGGATGATCGAACAACGTTGCCAGCGACAGCTTGTGCTCTGAAGCATCGCCATAAAGCCCCATTTGCAAACCGCGATCGATCATCTGCGCAGGAGGAATCGTCGGCTTCAGCTCCTTGCCGGTTTTCTCGGCGAAGGCTTTGGCCAGCCCGACAAAAATCTCCCAGTCGTGCAACGCGCCTTCCGGTTTGGCGAGGATCGCGCGGTTGAACCGAGTGACGTTGCGCACCGCAAACATGTTGAACGTGGTGTCGTAATGATCGTTTTCCAGCGCCGAGGTCGATGGCAGAATCAAGTCGGCATAACGCGTGGTTTCATTGATATACAGGTCGACACTGACCATGAATTCCAGGCCGTCGAGCGCTTGTTCAAGCTGCCGCCCATTGGGCGTCGACAGCACCGGGTTGCCGGCCACGGTGATCAGCGCGCGGACCTGCCCTTGCCCTTCGGTGAGCATTTCCTCAGCCAGCACCGACACGGGCAACTCGCCGGCGTATTCCGGACGCCCGGACACGCGACTCTGCCACAGGTTGAAGTGCCCGCCCGAGGTGGACGCCACGAGGTCCACCGCGGGCTCAGTGCACAACGCGCCGCCCTTGCGATCGAGGTTACCAGTGACCAGATTGATCAGTTGCACCAACCAATGGCACAACGTACCGAACGCCTGGGTCGAGACGCCCATGCGGCCATAACAGACCGCGGTCGGTGCCGCTGCGAAGTCCCGCGCCAATTGGCGAATCTGCTCGGCCGGCACTGCGCACAACGGGCTCATGGCGTCGGCGGTAAAACCAGCGACCGCCGCGCGCACGTCCTCCAGACCGTCCACCGACAGATGACTGTCACTGGTCAGGCCTTCAGCGAACAAGGTATTGAGCAGCCCGAACAACAGTGCCGCATCGCCCCCCGGACGCACGAACACATGCTGGTCGGCAATCGCCGCCGTCTCGCTGCGGCGCGGGTCGACCACCACTACTTTGCCGCCGCGGGACTGGATCGCCTTCAGGCGCTTTTCCACATCCGGCACAGTCATGATGCTGCCGTTGGAGGCCAGCGGATTGCCGCCCAGGATCAGCATGAAATCGGTGTGATCGATGTCCGGGATCGGCAACAGCAAGCCGTGGCCGTACATCAAATAGCTGGTCAGGTGATGGGGCAACTGATCGACCGAAGTCGCGGAAAACCGGTTACGGGTCTTCAACAGGCCGAGAAAGTAATTGCTGTGGGTCATCAGCCCGTAGTTGTGCACGCTGGGGTTGCCCTGATAGACCGCCACCGCGTTCTGCCCGTGACGCGCCTGAATGTCGGCCAGGCGTTCAGCGACAAGGTGGAACGCGTCTTCCCACGCGATGGGCTGCCAATCGCTGCCAACGCGCAGCATCGGCTGGCGCAGACGGTCCGGATCGTTCTGGATATCTTGCAGGGCCACAGCCTTGGGACAGATGTGCCCACGACTGAAAGTGTCCTGGGCATCGCCCTTGATCGAGGTGATCTGCAGATTGCCATCGCTCTCGGTGGTCTCGATGGTCAAGCCGCAGATGGCTTCACACAGGTGGCAGGCACGGTGATGGAGAGTCTTGGTCATGGCCAGTCTCTGTTTTGTTCTGGGCGGGTAAAAAGGCCCGTGGGAGCAAAACTATGGCCCGTACCCTGCCGCTGCGCCAGCGACGTTCGTCTTGTGAATCGGAGGCCATCAGGCCCGCCGATGGCTGCAAGCAATCACCTGGAAGGCAGCCTCGGCGGCGCCCTCAACTGGATTTCCTGAATGGTTTCGATTTCTTCGTGGCCGACATGCACCCCCGTGAGTTCGCCAATGATTCGCCAGTGCTCGTCGAGACCTGCACTGATCGTGGCCATGCGATCGATCATCCGCCGGCCGGCAGCCTTGGTCACTTCGTCGTTGCTGCGCAGAAGCTCGAAGGACATCGAGGTCATGGAAGCGGTGAGATGCGTCAGTGAGCGGGCCGTGAGGCCGAGCAATTCCATGAGTTGCTGTTCTTTCGATTCCATTCCGAATGGCTTCCTCGTCGTTCGTGCGTTAGTTATAACCCAGCACCTTGCATTAGCAAATGTTTCCGACGAGGCACATTGCCATTATCCGAAACGAACGCAGGGTCAGAAACCGACCGCCACCGCGCCATCCCCGCCCGACCTGATTGCAAAGCCCGGCAAGCCCAGTGTACAAATGACGGGCTGCTGTCAGGAACCCGGCTTCAAACGCGCTACTGCGGTCACCCCGTAGCCCCTCTGAAATCCCCTAAGCACCGTAGCCTATTGGAAAAACGCGACATTTAATGTCAAGATCGCGCCTTCCCTATTTCGTCGCCCCGTGCGGCTTACGCCGCAGGTCTCGCCCGTTGTTCCGTTAAACAAGGCTTTGAGTATCTGCGGTCTGTTGCAAAAAGGTAGTTAATGATGAGCGCAAGGCACTTTCTCTCCCTGATGGATTGCACGCCCGAAGAGCTGGTCAGCGTGATCCGTCGAGGCATTGAGCTCAAAGACCTGCGTAACCGCGGCGTATTGTTCGAGCCCCTGAAAAACCGTGTGCTCGGGATGATTTTCGAAAAATCCTCGACCCGCACCCGTATCTCGTTCGAGGCCGGCATGATCCAGCTCGGCGGCCAGGCGATCTTCCTGTCCCCGCGCGACACGCAACTGGGCCGTGGCGAGCCGATCGGCGACGCCGCCATTGTCATGTCGAGCATGCTCGATGCGGTGATGATCCGTACGTTTTCCCACAGCACCCTGACCGAATTCGCCGCCAATTCGCGCGTCCCACTGATCAACGGCCTGTCCGATGACCTGCACCCGTGCCAGTTGCTGGCCGACATGCAAACCTTCCTCGAACATCGTGGTTCGATCCAGGGCAAAACCGTGGCCTGGATCGGCGACGGCAACAACATGTGCAACAGCTATATAGAAGCGGCGATCCAGTTCGACTTCCAGCTGCGCATCGCTTGCCCTGAAGGCTTTGAACCCAACCCTGTCTTTCTGGCCAAGGCCGGTGAGCGTGTGACCATCGTTCGCGATCCAAAGGACGCCGTACGCGGCGCGCATCTGGTCAGCACCGACGTCTGGACCTCCATGGGCCAGGAAGAAGAAACCGCCAAGCGCCTGAAGTTGTTCGCTCCGTTCCAGGTCAACCGCGCGCTGCTGGATCTAGCCGCTGAAGACGTGCTGTTCATGCATTGCCTGCCCGCCCACCGCGGCGAGGAAATCAGCCTCGACCTGCTCGATGACCCGCGCTCCGTTGCCTGGGACCAAGCGGAAAACCGGCTCCACGCACAAAAGGCCCTGCTCGAGTTTCTCGTCCCGCCTTCGTACCACCACGCATGAGCCAGCCATTACTGCTTAATCTGCGCAACCTTGCTTGCGGTTATCAGGACCAGCGCGTTGTGCAGAACCTCAACCTGCATTTGAATGCCGGCGACATTGGTTGTCTGCTTGGTTCTTCGGGTTGCGGAAAAACCACGACGCTGCGGGCGATAGCCGGTTTTGAACCGGTGCACGAAGGTGAAATCACCTTGGCTGGCGAGACCCTCTCCAGCGCCGGGTTCACCCTCGCGCCGGAGAAACGCCGGATCGGCATGGTTTTCCAGGATTACGCCCTGTTCCCGCATTTGAGCGTGGCCGAGAACATCGCCTTCGGCATTCGCAAACATCCGCAAAAGGGCCGCGTGGTTGAAGAGCTGCTGGAACTGGTCAACCTGAAAAACCTCGGCAAACGCTTCCCGCACGAGCTTTCCGGTGGTCAGCAGCAGCGTGTTGCACTCGCCCGCGCCTTAGCGCCGGAGCCGCAATTGCTGTTGCTCGACGAACCGTTCTCCAACCTGGACGGTGAGTTGCGACGCAAGCTCAGCCATGAAGTGCGCGACATTCTCAAGGCCCGTGGCACGAGTGCGATTCTGGTGACCCATGACCAGGAAGAAGCCTTTGCGGTGAGCGACCATGTCGGTGTTTTCAAGGAAGGTCGCCTGGAGCAGTGGGACACGCCCTACAACCTGTATCACGAACCGCTGACGCCTTACGTGGCCAGTTTCATCGGCCAGGGCTACTTCATTCGTGGCCAGTTGAGCAGTCCGGAATCGGTGCAGACCGAATTGGGTGAGTTGCGCGGAAATCGCGCTTACACCTGGCCGACCGGCGGTGCCGTGGATGTGCTGCTGCGACCGGACGATATCGTCTATGCACCGGACAGCACGTTGAAGGCACAGATTGTCGGCAAGTCATTCCAGGGTGCGTCGACGTTGTATCGGTTGAAGTTGCCAACCGGTGCGCAGTTGGAGTCGATTTTCCCGAGCCATGTCGATCAGCCGATCGGTGCACACGTGGGGATTCGGGTGGCGGCTGAACATTTGGTGTTGTTCCAGGCGTCCGGCAGCACAGCGGCGCAGATTCCGGCAGTCGAGTCCGGCGTGCGGCGCCACAGCACCGTCAGCTGATACCAAAATCTGTAGGAGCGGGCGGTGCGACGGGATTTGCCTCACCCCAGCATTAGCGTTCCACTCGCAACAAGCGTTGCATTCCCGCCAATCTTCACCCGATCCCCTTCCAGCCGGCAGAACAATTCCCCGCCGCGTTTCGAGCACTGGTACGCGGTCAGGCTCGACTTACCCAGACGTTTCGACCAATACGGGATCAAGCTGCAATGGGTCGAACCGGTCACCGGATCTTCATTGATGCCAATCGCCGGGGCGAAGTAGCGGGAGACGAAATCGTGCTTGCTGCCCTTGGCGGTGACGATGGCGCCCAGCCACGGCAACCTGGCCAACGCGACCATGTCCGGCTGACAATCGAGTACCGCCTGCTCCGATTCCAGTACCACAAACAATTCATTGGAACCCAGCACATCGACCGCTTCGACGCCCAGAGCGCGTTCGACGTCCAGGGTCACGCCCACTTCCGACGGCTCAATCGACGGGAAGTCCAGCCATAGTCGCTCGCCTTCGCGACTGACACTCAGCGGGCCGGACTTGCAAATGAAGTCCAGACGCTCAGTGGGCTCTTTATAGATCTCAAACAAAACATAAGCGCTGGCCAACGTCGCATGCCCGCACAACGGCACCTCAGTGGTCGGGGTGAACCAGCGGATGTGCCAGCCCTGCCCTTCACGCACCACAAAGGCGGTTTCGGCGAGGTTGTGTTCGGCGGCGATTTTTTGCATCAACTCATCGGCGAGCCAGGCATTGAGCCGATAGACCATCGCCGGGTTGCCACTGAAAGGCCGATCACTGAACGCGTCGACCTGATAAAACTCAAGCTGCATGACTGTCTCCCTGATTCACGCGCGGCCGATATCGGCGAACTTCGCTTGCGTATGTTCGGCCAACACCGCCGGGGCCAGTTCAACTTCAAGACCGCGTCGCCCGGCACTGACAAAAATGCTGGCGAAGGGCTGAGCCGAATTGTCGATAAAAGTGCGCAGGCGTTTTTTCTGCCCCAGTGGACTGATGCCGCCCAACAGGTAACCCGTGGAACGTTGCGCGGCGGCCGGATCGGCCATTTCTACTTTTTTCACCCCCGCCGCATGTGCCAGGCCCTTCAGATCCAGACTTCCGACGACCGGCACCACCGCCACCAACAACTCGCCTTTCTCGCTGGCCGCCAGCAACGTCTTGAATACCTGCGTCGGCTCCAGGCCGAGTTTCTCCGCAGCCTCCAGCCCATAGGAGGCTGCCTTGGGATCATGTTCGTAACTGTGCACGCGATGTTCGGCATGAACTTTTTTCAGCAAATCCAATGCGGGGGTCATGACAGCTCCAGACTCGGCGGCAGGGAAAATTACTGCGCCTGATTCTAGGCGATTGCTCTTTGAAAGGCTCTCTTGCGCCAACGTTTCCGACACACCCGCCAAGCTTTCACCATCCGTCAGCGCCCAGATTGGCCAACTAACAAAGCGATCATTCATGTGACTAATAGTTAGAATGTGACTGCTGGTTCACTTTCGACCTTTGACAGTAGCGTTTCTTGTCTATATTTTTTCGTTTCTGAATACCGTAAAAAGTATAGACGCAGCAAACCGGGAAATGGATGGGGATCCTGCCCTGGTGCATAACGCGCTTTGGCCATGACGAAAAAAGCGCCAGACAACAAAAACAAAGAGGTTTCAATGACAACTGCTTTACAACAACCGTCGCTCTCCAGCCAATGCATGGCCGAGTTCCTGGGTACTGCACTGCTGATCTTTTTTGGTACCGGTTGTGTTGCCGCGCTCAAGGTCGCGGGTGCCAGCTTTGGCTTGTGGGAAATCAGCATCATCTGGGGCGTTGGCGTCAGCATGGCCATCTACCTGACCGCAGGCGTTTCCGGGGCGCACCTCAACCCCGCCGTGAGCATCGCATTAAGCATTTTTGCCGACTTCGAAAAACGCAAATTGCCGTTTTATATCCTCGCCCAAGTGGCAGGCGCCTTCTGCGGCGCGCTGTTGGTCTACACGCTCTACAGCAACCTCTTCTTCGATTACGAACAAACTCACCACATGGTACGAGGCACCCAAGCCAGCCTCGAACTGGCGTCCGTGTTCTCTACGTTCCCCAATCCATCCCTGACCACTGCCCAGGCCTTTCTGGTTGAAGTGATCATCACCGCGATCCTCATGGGCGTGATCATGTCCTTGACCGACGACAACAACGGCCTGCCAAACGGGCCAATGGCGCCGCTGCTGATCGGCCTGTTGATTGCGGTGATTGGCAGTTCGATGGGCCCGCTGACCGGTTTTGCGATGAACCCGGCGCGTGACTTCGGTCCCAAACTGATGACTTTCTTTGCAGGCTGGGGTGAAATTTCCTTCACCGGCGGGCGCAATATCCCGTACTTCCTGATTCCGGTTTTTGCACCGATTGTCGGTGCCTGCCTCGGTGCTGCGGCGTATCGCGGGCTGATTGCCCGTCATCTGCCGGGCACCGAACCTGCTACAAAGGACGCAACACCGGCCATCGACGGCAAACCAAGAACTTCTTGATACCGTAGGCGCGTGCTCCTGCCCATTTGGTCTCGCGCCTGACCTCACCCCCTTATTTCGTCCAAGGCAATCGACATGACCGACACTCAGAATAAGAACTACATCATTGCCCTCGACCAGGGCACGACCAGCTCCCGTGCGATCATTTTCGACCGCGACGCGAACGTGGTCTGCACCGCGCAACGCGAATTCGCCCAGCATTACCCGCAAGCCGGTTGGGTCGAACACGATCCGATGGAAATCTTCGCCACCCAAAGCGCGGTGATGGTCGAGGCCCTGGCGCAAGCCGGTCTGCATCACGACCAGGTCGCAGCCATTGGCATCACCAACCAGCGTGAAACCACCGTGGTCTGGGACAAGACCACCGGCCGCCCGATCTACAACGCGATCGTCTGGCAGTGCCGCCGCAGCACCGAGATCTGCCAGCAACTCAAGCGCGACGGCCACGAGCAATACATCAGCGACACCACCGGCCTGGTCACCGACCCGTACTTCTCCGGCACCAAACTCAAGTGGATCCTCGACAACGTCGAAGGCAGCCGCGAGCGGGCGCGCAAAGGTGAACTGCTATTCGGCACCGTCGACAGCTGGCTGATCTGGAAATTTACCGGCGGCAAGGTGCACGTCACCGACTACACCAATGCTTCGCGCACCATGCTCTTCAACATCCACACGTTGCAGTGGGACGCGAAGATGCTGGAGGTGCTGGATATTCCGCGCGAGATGCTGCCGGAAGTTAAATCCTCGTCGCAAATCTACGGCCACACCAAAAGCGGCATCGCCATCGGCGGTATCGCCGGCGACCAGCAGGCCGCCCTCTTCGGCCAGATGTGCGTCGAGCCCGGCCAGGCCAAAAACACCTACGGCACCGGCTGCTTCCTGCTGATGAATACCGGCGACAAAGCGGTGAAATCCAGGCACGGCATGTTGACCACCATCGCCTGCGGCCCGCGCGGCGAAGTGGCATACGCACTGGAAGGCGCGGTATTCAACGGCGGCTCCACCGTTCAGTGGCTGCGCGATGAACTGAAAATCATCAACGATGCCCATGACACCGAATACTTTGCCAACAAGGTAAAAGACAGCAATGGCGTGTACCTGGTCCCGGCGTTCACCGGCCTGGGCGCACCGTACTGGGACCCGTATGCCCGTGGCGCATTGTTCGGCCTGACCCGCGGCGTACGTGTGGATCACATTATTCGCGCAGCCCTGGAGTCGATTGCCTACCAGACCCGCGACGTGCTCGACGCCATGCAACAGGATTCCGGCGAACGCCTGAAAGCCCTGCGCGTGGACGGTGGTGCGGTGGCGAACAACTTCCTGATGCAGTTCCAGGCCGACATCCTCGGCACTCACGTCGAGCGCCCGAAAATGCGTGAAACCACGGCATTGGGCGCGGCTTACCTCGCCGGTCTGGCGTGTGGCTTCTGGGGCAGCCTGGAAGAACTGCGCGGCAAGGCGGTGATCGAGCGTGAATTCGAGCCGACACTGGACGAAGTCGCCAAGGAAAAACTCTACGCCGGCTGGAAAAAAGCTGTCAGCCGCACCCGCGATTGGGAACCGCACGAAGGCGCTGAATAAGCCAAGCTGAGTACTCGTATCGGCTTGTAACTGGTCGGGAGCGGATTCCTGCGGCATCATGGGCAAATTTTGCACGGCAGCCCAAAGGAAGCCCCATGAATCTGCCTCCCCGTCAGCAGCAAATCCTCGAACTGGTTCGCGAACGCGGCTACGTCAGCATCGAGGAAATGGCCACGCTGTTCGTCGTGACACCGCAGACCATCCGCCGCGACATCAATCAGCTCGCGGAAGCCAATTTGTTGCGTCGCTACCATGGCGGCGCAGCCTACGACTCCAGCGTCGAAAACACCGCCTACGCCATGCGCGCCGACCAGATGCGCGATGAGAAGCAGCGTATCGGCGAAGCCATTGCCGCACAGATCCCCGACCACGCCTCGCTGTTCATCAACATCGGGACCACCACCGAATCGATTGCCCGGGCACTGCTCAACCATAACCACCTGAAGATCATCACCAACAACCTGCACGTCGCCTCGATGCTCAGCGCCAAGGATGACTTCGACGTGCTGCTGACCGGTGGCAACGTGCGACGCGACGGTGGCGTGGTAGGTCAGGCGAGTGTCGACTTCATCAACCAGTTCAAGGTCGATTTTGCCTTGGTCGGCATCAGCGGCATCGATGAAGACGGCAGTCTGCTGGACTTCGATTATCAGGAAGTGCGGGTGTCGCAGGCGATCATCGCCAATGCCCGACAGGTGATTCTGGCTGCAGACTCAAGCAAGTTCGGGCGCAACGCCATGATTCGCCTGGGGCCGATCAGCCTGGTCGATTGCCTGGTCACTGATCAGCAGCCGGTGCCGGCGTTGGCGCAGTTGTTGAGTCAGCACAAGATTCGGCTTGAGGTTGTTTAGGCCGTAGCATTTCTTGCGCCTGTACCGGCGCCATCACGAGCAGGCTCACTCCTACAAGGTTAGCGGTGAACTTGTAGGAGTGAGCCTGCTCGCGATAGCTATCGCTCAAGCAACCCACCTTTCGCGTCCTGTCGCGACTTAAAATGTTCGAATATTTTCCTTTAAGCGCCCTTCGATGAGTTTTTTCAATCGAAGTTGACTGGCTGTACGCGCATTTATCGGCTACCATTTTCGCAAATGAACATTTATGTTCGAATTCAATACCGAAAATCAAAAAGTCCGAGGCCAGCCGATGCCCACTTCCACCTTGCCTACGCCCCCTCTCGCTGAGGTCTACGATATCGCCGTCATTGGTGGCGGGATCAACGGCGTGGGGATCGCAGCGGATGCTGCGGGCCGCGGCCTTTCGGTGTTCCTTTGCGAAAAGGATGATCTGGCCAGCCATACCTCTTCGGCCAGCAGCAAGCTGATTCACGGTGGCTTGCGCTACCTCGAACATTACGAATTCCGCCTGGTGCGCGAAGCCTTGGCCGAGCGCGAAGTGCTGCTGGCCAAGGCGCCACACATCGTCAAGCAGATGCGTTTCGTGCTGCCACACCGTCCGCACCTGCGACCGGCGTGGATGATCCGCGCCGGTTTGTTCCTGTATGACAATCTGGGTAAACGGGAAAAACTCGAAGGTTCGAAGAGCCTGAAGTTCGGCCCCGACAGCCCGTTGAAAAGCGAAATCACCAAAGGCTTTGAATACTCCGACTGTTGGGTCGACGACGCGCGCCTGGTGGTTCTGAACGCGATGGCCGCTCTCGAGAACGGCGCCCATGTGCACACGCAGACCCGTTGCGTCAGCGCTCGCCGTACCAAAGGCTTGTGGCATCTGCACCTGGAGCGCACCGATGGCAGTCTGTTTTCGATCCGCGCCAAGGCGCTGGTGAATGCCGCCGGCCCGTGGGTCGCCAAGTTCATTCGTGATGACCTGAAAATGGAATCGCCGTACGGCATTCGCCTGATCCAGGGCAGCCACCTGATCGTGCCGAAACTCTACGAAGGCGAACACGCGCACATCTTGCAAAACGAAGATCAGCGCATCGTTTTCACCATTCCGTACCTCAATCACTTCACCTTGATTGGCACCACCGACCGCGAATACACCGGCGACCCGGCTGCCGTGGCGATCACCGAAGGTGAAACCGATTACCTGCTGAAAGTGGTCAACGCCCACTTTAAGAAGCAGGTCAGCCGCGAAGACATCCTGCACAGCTATTCCGGGGTTCGTCCGCTGTGCAATGACGAATCCGATAACCCGTCAGCCGTCACCCGCGATTACACCTTGGCGCTGTCGGGGACGGGCGAAGAAGCACCGCTGCTGTCGGTGTTCGGCGGCAAGCTGACCACCTACCGCAAACTGGCCGAGTCGGCGCTGGCGCAACTGGCGCCGTACTTCTCGCACATCAAGCCGAGCTGGACCGCCACAGCGACCCTGCCGGGCGGCGAAGATATGACGACCCCGCAAGCGCTGAGCTCGCGAATTCGCGACCAGTACGACTGGGTGCCGACCGAAATCGCTCGCCGCTGGGCCACCACTTATGGCAGCCGCACCTGGCGCCTGCTCGAAGGCGTGCAGAACCTTAGTGATCTGGGTGAACACATCGGCGGTGGGCTCTACACCCGCGAAGTCGATTACCTGTGCAGCGAAGAGTGGGCGACCACGGCGCACGACATTCTGTGGCGTCGCAGCAAGCTGGGCTTGTTCACCACACCGGCCGAGCAGCAGGCGCTGGCGGCTTATCTGGGCAAGGTCGAGCAGAACCGCAGCAAGATTGAAGCGGCCTGATAGTTAATCGGTTACGCAAAAGCCCCTGAATCTCACGATTCAGGGGCTTTTTTGCATTTAGTCAGCCACCACCGCTCTACTGTAGGAGCCGGCTTGCCGGCGATGGCGTCTGTGAGATCGATGCAAACGCCAAGGACCTCATCGCTGGCACGCCAGCGCTCAGAGGATTAGCGGTGTTACCTGCATTCGGTTTTCCGAACGCGACCTGCCAGTCAATTCGGTTAACCGGATTATTCAGCTCCAAAAAATTCAAAAAGAATATTTAATATTCTTATAAATCAATCAGATAACCCGTTACGACTGGCCTGGCATGACTCATGCTCTACACTCATGGACGAATGCTTGTTGTGCGGATTTTTCGGCGCCAACAGACACTCGCAGCACAAAAGGGCCGATGAACCGGCTCCATAAAAAAAACAATGTCGAGGAAAATTTGATGCGCATCGTTCCCCATATCCTGGGCGCAGCCATTGCTGCCGCTCTGATTACCACTCCAGTTTTCGCGGCCGAGCTCACCGGCACACTGAAGAAGATCAAAGAGTCCGGTGTCATCACCCTCGGGCATCGCGACGCTTCCATTCCGTTTTCCTACATCGCGGACGCTTCCGGCAAACCGGTTGGCTACTCCCACGATCTGCAGCTGAAAATCGTTGAAGCAATCAAGAAAGACCTGGACCTGCCTAACCTTCAGGTCAAATACAACCTGGTAACCTCGCAAACCCGTATCCCGCTGGTGCAGAACGGCACCGTGGACGTCGAGTGCGGCTCCACCACCAACAACGTAGAGCGTCAGCAGCAAGTTGACTTCTCCGTCGGCATCTTCGAAATCGGCACCAAGCTGCTGTCCAAGAAGGGCTCTGCCTACAAGGACTTCGATGACCTCAAAGGCAAGAACGTCGTGACCACCGCAGGCACCACGTCCGAGCGCATCCTCAAGTCGATGAACGCCGATAAGCAGATGGGCATGAACGTCATCTCCGCCAAAGACCATGGCGAGTCTTTCCAGATGCTGGAATCGGGCCGCGCTGTCGCCTTCATGATGGACGATGCGCTGCTGGCCGGCGAAGCAGCCAAGGCCAAGAAAGCTGATGACTGGGCTGTCACCGGCACTCCACAGTCCTACGAAATCTACGGCTGCATGGTCCGCAAGGGCGACGAGCCGTTCAAGAAGGCTGTGGATGACGCGATCATCGCGACCTACAAGTCCGGCGAGATCAACAAGATCTACGACAAATGGTTCATGCAGCCAATCCCGCCAAAAGGCCTGAACCTGAACTTCCCTATGAGCGACGAGCTCAAGGCCCTGATCGCCAATCCGACCGATAAAGCGGCTGACGACAAGAAATCCTGATTCCTGACTAACCTTATCTCCTGAGAGGGCCTCCGCCCTTTCAGGAGTTGTCACTCCCTGCTGGCATTTTTGGAAACACTCGAACCGGTGGCTGTCGAGCCGCTCGTGTGTGCCTGATCGAAGTGGCCACACAGGCCACCTTGGTCGGGACGGGAACGGAGCTTCCCCAAGCGGGCATTTGTACATCGACCGAATCCGAGGGGAGACCCTATGAATTACAACTGGGACTGGAGCGTGTTCTTCAAGTCCACCGGCGTGGGCAGCGAGACTTATCTCGACTGGTATATCACCGGTTTGGGCTGGACCATCGCCATCGCCATCGTGGCCTGGATCATCGCCCTGACACTGGGCTCGATCCTGGGCGTCATGCGCACCGTGCCGAATCGCATCGTGTCGGGTATCGCGACCTGCTATGTCGAACTGTTTCGTAACGTGCCGCTGCTGGTGCAACTGTTCATCTGGTACTTCCTGGTGCCCGATCTGCTGCCGCAGAACTTGCAGGACTGGTACAAGCAGGACCTGAACCCGACGACCTCGGCCTTCCTCAGCGTCGTCGTGTGCCTGGGCCTGTTCACCACCGCCCGCGTTTGCGAACAGGTGCGCACCGGCATCCAGGCACTGCCAAAAGGTCAGGAAGCCGCCGCTCGCGCCATGGGCTTCAAACTGCCGCAGATCTACTGGAACGTGCTGCTGCCCCAGGCTTACCGGATCATCATTCCGCCGCTGACCTCGGAATTCCTGAACGTGTTCAAGAACACCTCCGTGGCGTCGCTGATTGGCCTGATGGAGTTGCTCGCACAGACCAAGCAGACCGCTGAGTTCTCCGCGAACCTGTTTGAAGCCTTCACCCTCGCGACGCTGATCTACTTCACCCTGAACATGAGCCTGATGCTGCTGATGCGCCTGGTCGAGAAGAAAGTGGCCGTACCGGGCCTGATCTCCGTAGGGGGTAAATAATGGAACTCGACTTCTCGGGCATCATCCCGTCCCTGCCGGGTTTGTGGAACGGCATGGTCATGACCCTGCAACTGATGGCGCTGGGCGTCGTCGGCGGGCTCGTCCTCGGCACGATCCTCGCGCTGATGCGCCTGTCCCACAGCAAGCTGCTGTCGAACCTGGCCGGCGCCTACGTTAACTACTTCCGCTCGATTCCACTGCTGCTGGTCATCACCTGGTTCTACCTGGCGGTGCCGTTCGTGTTGCGCTGGATCACTGGCGAAGATACGCCGATCGGTGCATTCGCTTCCTGCATCGTGGCGTTCATGATGTTCGAAGCCGCGTACTTCTGCGAAATCGTCCGCGCCGGCGTGCAGTCGATTCCCAAGGGCCAGATGGGCGCTGCCCAGGCACTGGGCATGACGTACGGCCAGATGATGCGTTTGATCATCCTGCCTCAAGCGTTCCGCAAGATGACCCCGCTGCTGCTGCAACAGAGCATCATCCTGTTTCAGGACACCTCGCTGGTCTATGCGGTTGGCCTGGTGGACTTCCTCAATGCTTCGCGTGCCAGTGGCGACATCATCGGTCGCTCCAATGAGTTCCTGATCTTCGCAGGGCTCGTGTACTTCACAATCAGCTTTGCCGCCTCGCTGCTGGTCAAGCGTCTGCAAAAAAGGTTTGCCGTATGATCTCTATCAAGAATGTCAACAAGTGGTATGGCGACTTCCAGGTACTGACTGACTGCAGCACCGAGGTCAAAAAAGGCGAAGTGATTGTGGTGTGCGGCCCGTCAGGTTCTGGCAAATCCACCCTGATCAAATGCGTCAACGCACTGGAACCGTTCCAGAAGGGCGACGTGGTGGTCGATGGCACCTCCATCGCCGACCCGAAGACCAACCTGCCGAAACTGCGCTCGCGCGTGGGCATGGTGTTCCAGCATTTCGAACTGTTCCCGCACCTGACCATCACCGAAAACCTGACCATCGCGCAGATCAAGGTGCTGGGTCGCAGCAAGGAAGAAGCCACCCAGAAAGGCCTGCAATTGCTGGAGCGCGTCGGCCTCTCGGCGCACGCCCACAAGCATCCGGGCCAGCTCTCCGGTGGCCAGCAACAGCGTGTGGCGATTGCCCGTGCGCTGGCGATGGACCCGATCGTCATGCTGTTCGACGAACCGACCTCGGCGCTCGACCCTGAGATGGTCAACGAAGTGCTCGACGTGATGGTGCAACTGGCTCACGAAGGCATGACCATGATGTGCGTGACCCACGAAATGGGTTTCGCTCGCAAGGTCGCGGATCGCGTGATTTTCATGGACGCGGGCAAGATCATCGAAGACTGCAAGAAAGAGGAATTTTTCGGCGACATCAGCCACCGCGCCGAGCGTACGCAGCACTTCCTCAACAAGATTCTGCAGCACTAAACACCGAACACCGTTCAAAGCCACACTGATTCTCTGTGGGAGCGGGCTTGCCCGCGATGAGGGTCTGTCAGTTAACGAAGATGTTGACTATCAGTCCGCAATCGCTGGCAAGCCAGCTCCCACAGGGGACGGTAGTGATCGCGATCAAGTGTTGTGGTTGACCCAAGGCATCTGTGATGAAATGCGACCCCACTCTCTATCGCGCCGCGCCGCCATCACTCGCCGTGAAACCCCGTCTGATCCGCCATTTGTTCCTGCCGCCGCTGGTCATCGCTCTGATGATCGGATTGGGTTACGTCGGCTTCTGGGTCAGCGATCACTACGGTATCCGCAGCCTCAGCGAAAACGGCCAGCGTCAGCTTGAACTGCACGCCCGCGCCGTCGAGAGCGAAATCAGTAAATACACCTACCTGCCCAGCCTGCTGGAACTCGAATCCAGCGTGTCGACGCTGCTGGCCGACCCGACGCCGGAGCATCGGCAAACGGTCAATGATTACCTCGAAGGCCTGAACCGGCGCAGCCGCAGTCGGGCCATCTACGTGATGGACACCACCGGCCGCGTCATGGCCACCAGTAACTGGCGCGACGTCGACAGTTACCTTGGCGAAGACCTGTCGTTCCGTGCCTATTTCCAGAATGCGATTCGCGGCCAGCCGGGGCGTTTCTATGGCATCGGCAGCACCAACGGCGAACCCGGTTATTACCTGGCTCATGGCCTCGAAGAACACGGCAAGATCATCGGCGTCGCGGTGGTCAAAGTTCGCCTCGAAGCCCTGGAGGAACGCTGGCAACGGGCGCGCCTCGAAGCCTTTGTCAGCGACGAAAACGGCATCATCATTCTCTCCAGCGATCCGGCGCGACGCCTGAAATCAGTCGTGCCGTTGAGCGACGAGACCAAGGAGAAACTCGCCCGCAGCCTTCAGTATTACTGGTTTCCGCTGAACGAACTGCAACCGCTGGCCCGGGAAAAACTCGCCGAAGGTGAAGAAAAACTGACCTTCCCGGCCAACAGCGAAGTGGAATCCGACCAGGAGGACATCAGCTACCTCTCGCAAACCCGCCCGTTGAGCGACACGCCATGGAATTTCACCCTGCTCACGCCCTTGCAGGATTTGCGTCGGGAAGCGATCAATCAGGGGATTCTGGTGGCCGTGGCGTTCGCCCTCGTGGCGTTCCTGCTGATCGCCTGGAACGAGCGGCGCAAGGTGATCGCCACTCGCCTCGCTGCCCGCGAAGCCTTGCAGCAAGCCAACAATCAACTGGAGCGTCGGATTACCGAACGCACCACGGATCTGCGCGCCAGCAATGAACGGCTGAAGAGCCAGATCCGCGAACGCCGTCAGGCCGAGGAGACGTTGCGCCGGGCCCAGGATGAATTGGTCCAGGCCGGAAAACTCGCGGCCATCGGCCAGATGTCCACCAGCATCGCCCACGAATTGAACCAGCCGCTGGCCGCCCTGCGCACGTTGTCCGGCAACACCGTGCGCTTTCTCGAGCGCGGTCAGCTGGACGTCGCCAGCACCAACCTGAAAACCATCAACGAACTGATCGACCGCATGGGCCGGATCACCGCCAGCCTGCGCTCCTTCGCCCGACGTGGCGACGACAAGGGCCAGGCCTGCCTCGGCAAAGCGGTAGACGCCGCACTGCAGCTTCTCGGTGCACGCGTGGAAAGTGTCCACCTGCACTTGCATCGCGAATTCGCCGACGTCCAGGTGCAAATTGATCAGACTCGCCTGGAACAGATTCTGGTCAACCTGATCGGCAACGCCCTCGACGCCATGCAGGCCCAACCCCTGCCGGAACTTTGGCTGGAAGGCGAAATTTTCGATGGCAAATATCGCCTGCGGGTTCGTGATAACGGCCACGGCATCGACGCCGAAGCGCGCAAGCATCTGTTCGAACCGTTCTTCACCACCAAACCCGGCGAGCAGGGCCTGGGCCTCGGCCTGACCCTTTCCGCCAGCCTGGCCGCCGCCACCGGCGGGCACCTGGGTGTAGAACACCCGGCCAGCGGTGGTACCACCTTCGTCCTCAGTTTACCGTTGGTAAGCCCCACTCTCGCCGAGCCAATATGAACAACGACCTTAGTGTGCTGATCGTCGAAGACGACCCCCATGTGCTGCTCGGTTGCCAGCAGGCGCTGACCCTGGAAGACATTCCCTGCGTCGGCGTGGGCAGCGCCGAAGAAGCGCTGGAGCGGGTCGGCGACAATTTTGCCGGCATCGTCATCAGCGATATTCGTCTGCCGGGCATTGATGGCCTCGAATTGCTGACGCGGCTCAAGGCGCGCGATAAAAGCCTGCCGGTGGTGCTGATTACCGGTCATGGCGATATTTCCATGGCGGTCGGCGCGATGCAGAAAGGCGCCTATGACTTCATGGAAAAACCCTTTTCCCCGGAACGCCTGGTGGATGTCGCCCGTCGCGCCCTGGAGCAACGCAGCCTGGCGCGGGAAGTCTCTTCGCTGCGCCGGCAACTGGCGGAACGAGACTCTTTGGAAGGCCGGATCATCGGTCGCTCGCCAGCCATGCAGAACTTGCGCGAACTGATCGCCAACGTCGCCGACACGTCGGCCAACGTATTGATCGAAGGCGAGACCGGCACCGGCAAAGAGCTGGTCGCGCGTTGCCTGCATGACTTCAGTCGGCGCCACACCAAACAGTTCGTCGCGCTGAACTGCGGTGGCTTGCCGGAAAACCTGTTCGAAAGCGAAATCTTCGGCCACGAAGCCAACGCCTTTACGGGCGCCGGCAAACGGCGGATCGGCAAGATCGAGCACGCTGACGGTGGCACGCTGTTTCTCGACGAAGTGGAAAGCATGCCGCTGCCGTTGCAGATCAAGCTGTTGCGGGTGTTGCAGGAACGCACGCTGGAACGCCTCGGTTCGAACCAGAGTGTGGCGGTGGATTGCCGGGTGATCGCCGCGACTAAATCCGACCTCGACGAGTCGAGCAAGGCCGGTGAATTCCGCAGCGATTTGTATTACCGCCTCAACGTGGTGACCCTGGAATTGCCGCCGCTGCGCGAACGCCGCGAAGACATCCTGCAACTGTTCGAACACTTCCTGCAGCAGTCCTCCCTGCGCTTCGACCGCGCCGTGCCGGAGCTGGACAACCAGACCCTGTCGAACCTGATGAGCCACGACTGGCCAGGTAACGTGCGCGAATTGCGCAACGTCGCCGAGCGCTTTGCCCTCGGTCTGCCGGCTTTCAAGAAAACCGGCGCCGGCGGCAGTGCTCACGGCCTGGCGTTCGCTGAAGCGGTGGAAGCGTTCGAGCGCAATCTGCTCGGTGATGCCCTGCAACGCAGTGGCGGCAACCTGACTCAGGCCAGCCTGGAATTGGGCATGGCCAAGACCACGCTGTTCGATAAAGTGAAAAAATACGGGCTGAGCCACTGATCTACCCCTGTGGGAACGATCAACACGAAAGAGGCTGGCCCGGCCCTTGCATTTACCCCCAAAAGCCCCCTCGGCCGGTCGTCATGATGGATGACGCCGGTGTCTGGGTGGGTCTGCCAAGGGTGAATTGCGACCTTGAATATTTTAGATCTCGACCACAGCCTGACGGCCCAGGCGCCCATCGCGCGCCTGCTCGACAGCGGCCGTGCCAAACGCCTGGACTTGCTCGACCTCGGCCCGAAACTGCGGCTGTGGTCCAGCGAACGCACCTGGCGCCGATTCGCCGAACGCCTGCAACAACGCCCCAAGCACAGCGGCCCTCAACCGGAAATATTCTTCGTCGGCTCCGGCGATTACCACCATTTGACCCCGGCATTCCTGACTGACTTGCCTGAGCCGGCAAGCCTGATCCACTTCGACAATCACCCCGACTGGGTGCACTTCGCCCCGCGCCGGCATTGCGGTTCGTGGGTCAATATGGCGCTGAAACTGCCGAACATCCAGCGCATCGTCACCCTCGGCCCGTGCAGCGATGACCTGCAAAATCCGCAGCTCAAGGGCGGTAACCTCAGTGCTTTGCGGCGCGGGGCGTTGCAGCTGTTTCCGTGGCAGCATCCCCCCTCGAAAGTCTGGGGCCGGGTCGGCGATGGTGCCGGTCATCGCCAGCAGGAAAACCTGCTGCACTGGCGCAATCTCGCCGAACTGGACTGGGCGGACTTTCTCCAACAGCTGATCGCCAGCCTGCCCACCCAAGCGGTGTGGATCACCATCGACAAGGACGTATTGG
Organism: Pseudomonas sp. GB2N2; assembly: GCF_054897705.1. Classification (NCBI taxonomy): domain Bacteria; kingdom Pseudomonadati; phylum Pseudomonadota; class Gammaproteobacteria; order Pseudomonadales; family Pseudomonadaceae; genus Pseudomonas; species Pseudomonas sp. GB2N2. Next base: position 5,730,520 of record NZ_CM142701.1, on the reverse strand, counting down.
CCAGCGAGGACGCCGCGACCAACTGGGATCAGGGCGGCATGCGCCTCAGCCATTTGCTGCAAGCGATACGCCAGCTGGCCGCGAGCAAGCGCATCCTCGGCATCGACATCTGCGGCGAGTACGCCCGCCCGGCGTACAGCAACGCCCTGAAACGCTGGGAAGCCAAGTCCGACCAGCCGCCGGCGGAACGCTGGAGTTCCGACGATCTGCTGCGCAACGCGGCGACCAACCTGGCGCTGATCGAGCTGTTCGAGGAGTTGTTCCCATGACCTTCACCGTAACCGTCATTGCGCTGGTGGCTTTGTCCATCGTGCTGGACGTGATTGGCCAGCTCTGTTTCAAGCTCGGCCTCGACCGTTTGCCAGAGCTCGAAGGTGGCTTTCGCCTGAATGCGTTCTGGGGCCAGGTGTTCAACGCGCCGCTGCTGTGGTGCGGAATCGGCGCCTACGTGATCGAGTTTTTCGTCTGGCTCGAAGCCCTGTCCCGGGCGCCGCTGAGTTTGTTGTTTCCAGCTGCCGCGCTGGCGTATTGCGGCGTGGTGCTGGCCGGCAAAGTGATCCTCGGCGAAACCGTCAGCCGGCGGCGCTGGCTCGGGACGTTAGTGATTACGGCGGGCGTGATGCTCGTGTGTGTCGGCCATGCATGAGACTCAATCGATGACCCGAAGCAAGACCGACTGGCTGCACGAACGTCTTGGCAGCGTGGTGTTGTGGGCGCTGTTGATCGGTTTCGAAAGCGCCGGCCAGATCGCCACCAAGGTCGGCGGCGATCAACTGGGGCAAATGGATTTCAACCTGACGTGGCTGATGGCCGTGGCGGTGAATCCCGGCGTGTGGGTGGCGATTCTCTGTTATATCGGCGCGTTCTTCGTGTGGATGCTGATTCTGCGGCGCAGCAGCCTGTCGCTGGCGTTTCCGTTGAGTTCACTGGTCTTTGTCGGGGTGTTGCTTGGGTCCTGGCTGGGACTGGGCGAACACATCAGCGTGCTGCACTGGACAGGCGTCGCGGTGATCATGGGCGGGATTGCGCTGCTGGCCGAGGGTAAGGAACCCTAGTTTTTTTGTGATCTTAAAGGCCCCATCGCGTCAGACAGGCGAACCAAAAACCTTCAGTCAAACTTGTAGGCAACCGCCGCCTGCACTTCGCCCTGATTATTATTCCCCACCGCCCGGACAATGCTGCTGTCCGCCGCCGAACCTGTCAGGTGCACCCAGCTCGCACTGGTCAGCAGTGACCAGTGCGGTGCCAGGGGAAACTCGAAGCTCTGGGTCAGCGCTACGTTCTGCAAGCCGCCACCGGCGTTATACGCACGAATCCCCGACGCCCGGAACTCATCGGCACTGACACCAAAGTACGTCTGGTTCTGCCTGGCATCGGCAAAATGTGCGGTCAGGTTGCTGCTGCCAATCACCCCGCCACCCATGGGATAACCGATCTCCCCGCCGACACGTCCCAGCGTCCCGCCCTGCCCGCCGCGCCCGCCCACCGCCTGGCCAACGGCGGCAAACACGCGCCAGAAATCAGCCGGGGCGTACTGCACAAAACCACCCACTTCGCCCATGTCCGGCACATCGCGCAACCCTTGCAGCTCGCCGTTCGAAGTGCGTCCCGGCAGGTAACTCACAAACGGCCCGGCGCTGAAACCGTTGGCCTTGAACGCGTCCCAGGTCAGCCCGTCGTCGGTGCTCAGGCTGACATCGCCCCAGTCCAGATCGAGATACGGCACCGGCCGGGTTTCGTAGCGGCTGCCGCTCGGATCGTGCGGCTGATAGCTGAGGCCGAGGCCCGCCTCACCGGTGATTGGGTCAGCGAAGACGTTGGCGCACACGCAGGCCAGTGCAGCAAACACAGCAAGCTTGATCCTCGACATGAGGCCACTCCTTAACTTAACGGGGCATGCGCGCATGAACGCGCAGACCCCGTCCCCCACGCAAGCACTCATGTTGTTTGTAGCGACCTACAAAAATTGTGGCTTCGCCACTGCCTGATCCGGCCAAAAACCCGGCATTACTGGGCCAAACACGATTGGCACACTCCCTGCTCTACCCCCTTTGCAGCGCAGACAGCACCACCCTGCGCAGACTTTTTACAACACAGGTACAACACAGGTAACGCAGATGATTGACTGGCATATCGTGTGTGATTTCGACGGGACCATCACCCGCACTGACGTGATCGACAGCATCCTCCAACGCTTCGCCGACCCCAGTTGGGAAGCGATCGAAGCCGAGTGGCTGGCGGGCGATATCGGTTCGCGGGAATGCCTCAGCCGCCAGCTGTCGCTGGTCAAGGCCACACCGTCCGAGCTGCTGGGGTTCTTCGACACTGTAGAGATCGACCCGGATTTCCCGGATTTCGTCGACCACGTGATCGGCCTCGGCGCTTCGCTCGAAGTGGTCAGCGACGGCATCGAGCAAGGCATCGCACGGATTCTGGCGCGCAACTACGTCAGCCTGCTGCCGATCCTCGCCAACCGCCTGCGCCAACTCGACCACGACAGCTGGCGCATCGACTTCCCGCATGCCAGCGACGCCTGCCGTGCCGCCTCCGGCAACTGCAAATGCAAATCCACTCCCAGCGCCAAACGCGTGCTGGTGATCGGTGATGGCCAGTCCGACATGTGCGTGGCCAGCGATGCCGATTTCGTGTTCGCCAAGGATCGCCTGGCCGAGCACTGCGAGCGCAACGGCATCGCCCATGCGCGCTTCGACAGCTTCGCCGAACTGCCTGCGTTGCTGGCCTTGCTGCCAAGCGCCAACGCCGCCAACGGCAATTCTTTCAATACAGAAACTTTCAACACAGAAGCTCTCAACGCTGAAAAACGGGAACTCATCCACCATGTCTGATATTCGAATCGCCACTGCAGAAGACCAGATCCTCCTGGATAAAGAAGCCAAGTACTGCTCCTACGGCGACACTGTCCACTACATCGATCCGCCGCGCATCTTCAGCCGTTGCGAAGGCTCCTACGTGTGGGACACCGAAGACCAGGCCTACCTCGATTTGCAAATGTGGTACTCGGCGGTCAACTTCGGTTACGCCAACCCGCGCCTGAACAACGCGCTGAAACAGCAGATCGACACCCTGCCGCAAATCGCCAGCCAGTACCTGCACAAAGGCAAGATCGAGCTCTCGGAAATGATCTCCGTGGACGCCAAGAAAAAGTTCGGCCTCGACGGTCGCGTGCATTTCAACGTCGGCGGTTCGCAGTCCATCGAGGACTCGCTGAAAGTCGTGCGCAACGCCACCAACGGCAAGAGCCTGATGTTCGCCTTCGAGGGCGGTTACCACGGCCGCACGCTCGGCGCCTCGTCGATCACCTCCAGCTACCGCTATCGCCGCCGCTACGGCCACTTCGGCGAACGCGCCAATTTCATTCCGTTCCCCTACCACTTCCGCGGCCCGAAAGGCATGACCAAGGAAGAATACGGCAGTCATTGCGTGCAGCAATTCGCCCGCCTGTTCGAGACCGAATACAACGGCGTCTGGGACCCGAAAGTTGGCCAGAGCGAATACGCCGCGTTCTACGTCGAGCCGATTCAGGGCACCGGCGGCTACGTGATTCCGCCGATGAATTTCTACAGTGAACTCAAGCATGTCCTGGATCAGCACGGCATCCTGATGGTGGTCGACGAAATCCAGATGGGTTTCTGGCGCACCGGCAAGCTGTGGTCGATTGAGCATTTCGACGTCAAGCCGGACGTGATCGTCTTCGGCAAAGCCTTGACCAACGGCCTCAATCCCCTCGGCGGGATCTGGGCCAAGGAAGCGCTGATCAACCCGAAAATCTTCCCGCCGGGCTCGACCCATTCGACCTTCGCGTCCAACCCGCTGGGCACTGCGGTGGGTCTGGAAATGTTCAAGATGACCAGCGAAGTCGACTACGGCGCAATGGTCATGAACAAGGGCAACTACTTCCTCGAAGGCCTGAAGGACTTGCAGAAACGCTACCCGATCATCGGCGATGTCGACGGCCTGGGCCTGGCGCTGCGCTGCGAAATCTGCGGACCGGACGGTTTCACTCCGGACAAGGCCACCCTGGATTTTATGGTCGATGAAGGCATGAAGGGCGACATCGAAATCGACGGCAAACGCCTGGGCCTGATTCTCGATGTGGGCGGCTACTACAAGAACGTGATTACCCTCGCGCCATCGCTGGAAATCAGTTACCCGGAAATTGATTTGGGTATCGCCCTGCTCGACCGCTTGCTGGCTCGAGCCATGAAACGATGAACGACTCTCTTTCAATCGAAGAAGAGATCGACATGGGCGAAGGCAGCGCCGGTTTCGTTCTCGGCTCAGGGGAGGTCGCGGTGTTGTTGATCCACGGCCTCACCGGCACCCCGACCGAGTTGCGTCGGGTGGCCTTGGGCCTGGCCAAGGCAGGCTGCACGGTGTACGTACCGACCCTGGCCGGGCACTGCGGGAACAACGCCGACCTGCAAGCCACCGGCTGGCGCGACTGGTATGAAAGCGCGCGCAACACCTTTGTCGGCGTGCGCCGCAAACATGAGCACGTGTTTGTCGGTGGCTTGTCGATGGGCGCGGTGCTGTCGATGTACCTGGCCGCCGAATACCCTGGGCAAATCGAAGGCTTGCTGCTGTATTCGACGACCCTGCGCTACGACGGCTGGAACATGCCGTGGGTGGCGAAATTAAGCAGCCTGGTCATGTCGATTCCGTTCGGCGTGCACCTGTGCCGTTTTAACGAGAAACCGCCCTACGGCATCAAGGACGAACGCTTGCGCGCGATTGTCGAGCGGCAAATGAAGGCCGGAGAAAGCAGCAATGCCGGGCTGCTGACGATGTCCGGGGTGAGTGTCCGGGAGCTGCACCGATTGGTGGCGGCGGTGAAAAAACGCATGCCGCAGATCACCACGCAAACGCTGGTGCTGCACTCGCGGGAAGACGATATCACCAGTCGCTGGAACGCCGATTATGTGGAACGCAAACTCGGCGGCCCGGTGGTGAAAATCCTCCTCGATGACTGCTACCACATGATCACCGTCGACCTGCAATACCGCCGCGTCGTGGAGCTGAGCGCGGACTTCATCCAGCACCGGTTCATGCAACAAGGCAGCGCCCCGCAACCCATGCGCCTGGACTACCGGCAGCTGGCGTAACCCAAGGAAACGATGTGATCACAGCCCTAGCCTTCTCGACGATCGAGGCCATTGACCGCGATGCCTGGAATGACTGCTTCCCTGCCGAGCTCGAGGACTGGGATTACTACCGGGCCGTTGAACGCGCCGGCATCGCCGATTTTCAGTGGCGCTATCTGGTGTTGTTCGAAGACGGGATGGTGATCGCGGCGGCCGTGGCGTTCACCACAGCGTATTCGCTGGACACCACGGTTCAGGGGCTGGGCAAACGCATCACCGAACGCCTGCGCCGCTGGTGGCCCGGGCTGTTCGACGTTCACCTGTACGCCCTCGGTTCGCCCGTGGCCGAGCAGTGCCACGTCGGCACCGCGCAACACATCGAACCCGCCCGCCGAGTGGAGCTGCTTCGGCAAGTGTTGCGCCTGGCGCGCAGCGATGCCGATCAGGTCGGTATCGGCTTGCTGGCGGTCAAGGACGCTTCCCACCGCGACTCGCAGTGGTTGCAGGTGTGCCAGGAGGCCGGGCTGCAAAGCATGCCGGGGCTGCCCAGCGCAGAACTGCCGATCAGCTTTGGCTCGGTGGACGCGTACCTCGGCACGCTGGGCAAATCCACCCGCAAAGACCTGCGCCGCACCCTGCGCGGCCAGGGTCCCCGCATCGAATGGCGCAGTGCCGTCGAAGACCTGCTGCCGCGCATGATGCAGCTTTACGAAGCGACTCTGAGCCGCAGCGACCTGACCTTCGAACGCCTGCCGCCGGCCTATTTCCGCGAGGTCCTGGAACACCTCAACGAACGCGCCGCGTGCGTGCTGTATTGGGTCGGCGAAGAACTGGTGGCGTTCAACCTCGTACTGCTCGATGAACAACGTCTTGTGGATAAATTTTTCGCCCATGACCTGGCGCAAACCCGTGAGCACAACCTGTATGTGCGCAGCTGGCTGGCCAATGTCGACTACTGTATTGAGCACGGCATTGCGATCTACGCATGCGGCCAGGCCGGTTATGCCAGTAAGCTGCGCCTGGGTTGTTCGTTCACCGGCAACACCGTGTTTTTCCGTCACCGCAACGCTGTGCTCGATGGCCTGTTGCGCGTGGTAAAACTGTTTATCACACCGGACCGTTCCGACCCTGCCATGGCGGCCGCGATCAGCGAGCTGCAATAAGCGAAGCATGATGACCAAAGACCCACGCAGCACCGCCCGATCTTTCGCCCTCTCCGGCTGGAGCCTGCAACGCAAACTGGTGCTGGCGTTCTGGCTGGTCAGCGTGATTCCGACGATGATCGCCGCTGAACTCGCAGCCACCACGCTCTCGCAGATTTTCGACAGCAACGTACGGATCTGGCTGCAAGAATCGACCAAGATCGTCGAGGACGAGATCAGTGAAATCCTTCACGACAACGCCCGGGCCGCGCAGTTGTTCCTGCGCTACACCCGGCCGCCCACTGATCGCCTGTCGAGCAACCACGACAAACTGACCGCCGACATCGCCGACGCCATTGGCATCGACGTGGTTGCACTGGTGCGCAACAGCGATCACAAAGTAGTGTTCAGCACCGTCGCCGATGACATCGTCCGGCAGATCAGCACCGCGCCGAAAGCCGTGTTGCAAACCCTGCAAGTTGGCGGCGTGGCCACCGGCACCGTGGTCTCAACGTTCGAAACTGACCAGGACGGTGTCGATTACAAACTGGTGATCGCCACTTACCTCGACAGCAGCTTCCTCACCAGCGTCGCCGATGTGCACTCCCTCGACCTGCGGCTGTACCTGGCCAAGGCCGATGATTTCTCGGAGATTTTCTCCACCCAGCGCTTCGAGGATCATCCTGCCTCGGTGCCGGAAAAAATCGAACAGACGCTGCGCAGCACCAAGCAACCCATCGAGCAATTCACCAACCGCTACAGCGGCATCTATCGCCCGATTCTCAATGAAAACGGCGAGCTGCAAGGGGTGATCTTCAGTGGCCTGCTGCGCCATTCCAGCCTGGTCGGGCTGGTCAATCAGAGCAACCTGTTCATCCTGATTTTCCTGCTCAGCTCGGCGGCATCGCTGGCGGTCGGCTGGCTGGTGTCGCAGCGCCTGACCCAGCCATTGCGCGGTTTGTCCAACGGCGTACAAGCGGTGATCGCCGGGGATTATCGCCAGCGTTTGCCCGTCACCGGCGGCGACGAACTGGCGGAACTGAGCAGCACCTTCAACCACATGAGCGAACGCCTCGGCGAGTTGCAGCACCTGGAATCGCAGCTGCGCCGGCGCGACCGTTTGCACGCGCTGGGCGAAGTAGCGATGGGGCTGGCCCATGAAATCCGCAACCCGCTGGGCATCATCAAAACCGCCACCCAATTGCTGCACCGGCGTGCCGATTTGCCAGAGACCGACAAGCGGCATCTGGAGTACGTGGTCAGCGAAGTCAGCCGCATCAACGACCTGATCACCGAATTTCTCGACTTCGCCAAACCCAGCGCGCCGATGCGCTCGACGCAACTGGCGCGGCCGCTGGTGGATGAACTGGCGGGCTTCTGCGCCCCGGAACTGGCCAGCCACAACATTGATGTGCGCATCGATGATCGGTCCCCCGCTGCGACGATTCACGCCGACGCGCGGCAAATCAAACAGGCTGGCCTCAACCTGATCGTCAACGCCATCGACGCCATGCCCGATGGCGGCCGGCTGACTCTGAGCATCAGCAGCGAACAGCACTCCACGGTGATCAGCATTGCCGACACCGGCCAGGGCATCGAACCGGACATGCTCGAACGGATCTTCACGCCGTTCGTCACCACCAAAGCCTCGGGCACCGGGCTGGGTCTGGCCAAGGTGTTCTCGATCATGGAAAGTCATGACGGGCGCATCGAATGCGCCAGCGAAAAAGATGCCGGGGCCACGTTCAGCCTGTACATTCCGGCCAACGGCGACGACTCCGACGAGGGCAGCAATGACACATAACGTACTGGTGGTCGACGACGAGCCCAAGCTCTGTGACCTGCTGGCCTCGGCACTGAGCCAGAACGGCATTCAGGTGTTCACCGCCGGCAACGGCCTGCACGCGCTGAAGGTGCTGGAGAGCGAGGACATCGACCTGGTGATCAGCGACTGGCGCATGCCCGGCATGGACGGACCGCAGCTGCTGGCGGAAATCAAAAACCGTTTCCCGCAGTTGCCGGTGATCGTGATGACCGCCTACAGCACGGTGAAAAACGCCGTGCAGTCGATGCGCAACGGCGCGTTCGACTACATCGCCAAGCCGTTCGACATTGATGAACTGGACATCACTGTCCACAAGGCCCTGCAATTTCGCGACATCCTCAAAGATAACCAGCGCCTGCGCGCCGAACTCGACGAACACCAGCAGATCGACAGCCTGATCGGCGACAGCCCGAGTTTTCGGCGGGTGCTGCACGCCATCGATTCGGTGCGCGAAAGCAACGCGACGATCCTGCTCACCGGCGAAAGCGGCACCGGCAAGGAGATGGTCGCCCGGGCGATCCACAAACACGGTAATCGTGCCGACAAACCTTTCGTCGCAGTGAACTGCGCGGCCATCCCCGAGGGGTTGCTGGAAAGCGAAATGTTCGGTCATCGCAAAGGCGCGTTCACCGGTGCCGTGGCCGATCGTGTCGGGCGCTTCATGCAGGCGGACAAGGGCACGTTGTTTCTCGATGAAATCGGCGAAATGCCGTTGGCCTTGCAGGCGAAAATCCTCCGAGCCTTGCAGGAACGCGTGATCGAACCGGTGGGCGATCCGCGCGAGCGCAAGGTCGATGTGCGGGTGATCGCCGCGACCAACAAAAACCTGCTGGACGCAGTGGCGAACAAGGAGTTTCGCGAAGACCTCTACTACCGCCTCAACGTGTTTCCGATCCCCTTGCCCGCGCTGCGCGACCGGGTTGAAGACATCGCGCCGCTGGCCCGTCATTTCGCCCACACGCTGGGCGCCACAGCGGGAAAACGCTTTACCGGTTTCAGTGCACAAGCACTGCAAGCGATGGCCGCGTATGCCTGGCCGGGCAATATTCGCGAGCTGCAGAATTGCGTGGAACGGGCGACCATCGTCGCGTCAGGGGCGGTGATTGAAGAGCAGGATTTGCCGGCTTATCTGTTTGCTTCACAGCCTGCCGGCAGTGGTGCGTCGATCACCGAAGACGGCGTGCCGCCGGACCTCGAAGCGGCACTGGCCGAAGTCGAGAAGGCCTACATTCTGGCGGCGCTGGCGCAGAGCAACGGCGTGCAGGCTGCGGCGGCGCAGTTGATCGGCATCTCCGAGCGCAGCTTCTGGTATCGGCTGAAGAAACTGGGGATTCATGTGGACAAGATTGTGCGCTGAGCAAGTGGAACGAGCGTCCCTGGCGGCATTCCCACGCAGAACGTGGGAACGATCATTGTCCGTAAACCTTCTGCAACTGAGCTTGCGTCAGCGCATCTTCGAACGGCACCGGCACCGACTTCACCGCGCCGTAGAGGTTGCGATAGCGCCAGTAGCTGCCGTTGTTGGCCAACTGATAACCGCGCTCGACCACGCGCTGGCCATCGAGCACATACCGCAAGGTTTCCTGGGCGGCTTCCGGTGGCGCCGGTTGCATCAGGTCGGTGGCCAACACGCGCATGGACTCGTCGATGCACTCATCGAGCACCGCCGTGACCTTCGCCAGGTCCAGGCTACCGTCGTCGATGCATCGGTTGCCGCAACTGCGGATCGGCTGGCTGGCCACTTCGATGCGCATGCGGTACAGCGCTGAACCGGCAATGTCCTGAACCTGAACGTGATTGATCAGCAGGAAACTGCCGCGATCCGCCGTCAGCATCAGTTTGGGTTCAATCACCAGACGCGCAGTGACCTGCCCCTCCCCTTGCTTCAACCCGGCCACTTGCGACGCCTGTTGATAACGCTGTTGCAGACGTTCCTGCAACGGCACGCCGGCCAGCAGATCGGCCATCGGACGGGAATCCTTGAGCGCCACTTTTTCTGCATCGCGCTGCAAACTGCCGCTGCCCATCTGCGTATTGATCAGGCTCGCCACCAGCAAACCGGCCAGCCCGGCGGCATTGGCACCGGCCACCATATTGTGACTCGATGAAGCCGCCTTCTGCGCCGCCTCGGCGTCTATCACCGTGCTCGCGCCGACAAACGCCTGCGGCAACTGCAAGTCGACTTTGAGCCCGTGAGCCTGGACGTATGACGCCGCACTGTGCGATTTGAAACCGGCCTCGGGCGCCGGTTTCTGCGCGCAACCGGGGAGCATCAGCAGGGCCAGCGCGCCGGCCCCCATGATGAAGCCCTTCATTGCTCGAACGGCGTGATCATTTGCTGACGGCTGGTGTCCATGGCCTGGTAGAAAGCGTTGGACAGGTTGGTGTAGGTCGGCTCATCCCACTCGCCTTGCGCGGCTTGCACCGCAGCGAACGGTTTGAACCACAGCAATTTATTGTCGGCCAGATCGACCACCATGCCCTGCCCGCTCACCTGCGCCATCGGCACGCTGGTCGGGATGAACCCGTAATAACTGCGGGTGGCGCCGGTGGCGAAGACGTTCACCAGCAACAGACGATCGACACCGTAAGCGCCCTTGATCGGCGTCAGGTCACGACCGGTGTAGCCCTCACGGAAACTGGTGGTTTTGTAGACGTTCAGGTCAACCGGCTCGTTGATCCGCTTGACCTTGTAGCCCTTGGCCTGGAGCTTGGCGACGATGATATCCGGCAGCGTGTTCAAGTCGCGCACTTGCCATTTCTCGACGTTGTCGCTGAGCTTGCTGTTCACGCCCTTGTTGATCGCGTAATCAAGCATGCCCTGTTGACCGGTCAGCGCCAGCACTGGCGCCGGCACGACCGTGATGGCCACGCCGATGGTCGGCTCTTTGGCATCCCAGAATTGTTTATCCAGCGGAACAGGCGGTTGAATGTGCGCGCAGCCGGTAAGGGTCAGGCAGGCGAGCAAGGTGAGCGCTGCCCAGGTACGAAAAGCGTGAAGTGTCATGGATCAAATCCCTATGAGTTAAAACGTCACTGCCTGTGTCGGCAGCAACGGCTAAAACCATAGTGGCACATTGATATATTTATTTTCAACTGAGGGCAATCAGCTGACCGTGCCGCCCTTCGCTTCGCTCATGATCTGCCGAATCGCCCCGACAAACGTTTCCACCGGCTGCCCGCCACTGACCGCGTACTGCCCGTTGAATACCACCGTTGGCACCGAACTGACCCCGCGAGACAACCACAACTGTTCTTCTTCGCGAACCTCTTTGGCGAACGCGTCCGACGCCAGGATCGCCTCGGCTCGCTCGCGATCAAGGCCAACGTCTTGGGCGATCTGCGCCAACTGATCAGGGTCGGAAGGATTGCCGCCCTCGCTGAAATACGCCTTGAACAGCGCTTCCTTCAGGTTGAACTGCAATCCCTCCAGCCCCGCCCAATACAGCAAGCGGTGAGCATCGAAGGTGTTGTAGATACGGCTGTTGCCGTCTGTGCGAAAGGCAAACCCGACCTCGGCGCCGCGTGCCCGAATCATTTCGCGATTCTTTTGCGATTGCTCCGGGGTCGAGCCGTATTTCTCGGTGATGTGTTCGGTGATGTTCTGCCCTTCGGGCCCCATCTTGGGATTCAGTTCGAACGGCTGGAAACTGATCTCGGCCTGGACTTCACTGCCCAGCAGATCCAGCGCCTGGGTCAGACCGTACAGGCCGACAACGCACCAGGGGCAGGACACGTCGCTGACAAAATCGATTTTCAAGGGACTGCTCATCACTCACCTCGCAGGCTGGGTACAGGCTGGAAAGAGTGAACGATACACCTGTGGAATCGGGTTTGGTTTGCGAAATTGAGTTGGCGTGGCAGTCGACATGTTTATCGCCTCAATGGACCCAATCGCCAGCAAGCAGGCTCCTACAGAGAATCGCGCACGCGCAAAGAGCCAGGTCAGCTGTCAGGCCGCCACCGCTGGCAAGCCAGCTCCCACAGGGTTCGGGGACATCCACAAAATCCATTCAGTAGAGGGAAATTCGTGGTTACAGCAGATTGTGTTCCACCGCAGGTTCAATCTGCGCCCAATGCGAAGTGTCTTCACGATGAGCCTGCAAATACGGCAAGACAGCCGCCAGCAACGGCGCCTTGAAGGCCTCCTGAAACCGATGCGCCAGCCCCGGAATCAACTTCAACTGACTGCCGCGGATATGCGCCGCCAAGTGCACCCCATGCATCACCGGCAACAACGGATCGGCCGTGCCATGCACCACCAGCGTCGGCACCCGCAACTGATTCAGCAGCGCCACCCGGCTAGGCTCCGCAAGAATCGCCATGATCTGACGCTTCACCCCTTCAGGATTAAACGCCCGGTCATAGGAAAGCGCCGCCTGATGCAACAGCGCCTGCCGATCATCAGTGACCGTCGGACTGCCCAGCGCCGCCAGCAAATCAGCCTGCTGCTCCAGCGCCACCTCGCGGTTCGGTGCTCCGCGGCGCGACAGCAACTGCACCAGCGCTGCACTCGGCGCCGGCAAGCCTTCAGCGCCGGAGCTGGTCATGATCAGCGTCAGGCTCTCGACCCGCTGCGGCGCCATGGCCGCCATATGCTGGGCAATCATCCCGCCCATGCTCGCGCCGAGCACGTGGAACTGCTCGACATGCAACGCATCCATCAAACCCAACCCGTCCTCAGCCATGTCCGTCAGCGAATAAGGCGCTGCCACCGGCAATCCGAGTTTGTAGCGCAGCACTTCAAACGTCAGATTGGCGTCCACAGGCGCCTGCCGCCAGGTCGAGAGACCGACATCGCGATTGTCATAGCGAATCACCCGAAAGCCCTGCTGACACAGTGCAACCACCACCTCGTCCGGCCAGTGAATCAACTGCCCGCCCAACCCCATCACCAGCAACAACGCCGGATCCGAAGCACGCCCGATACTCTGGTACGCCAGGCTCACCTGGGCCAGATCGACCCGCTCGGTCGGAACATTGACATCGCATCGAGACGCCGCAAAAGACGGCAGGCCAACCAACAACGCGGCCAGAAAAACCACTGTCGAAAACAATCGTGCATACATGAAAAAACACCGAAACGCAGAACCCCAGTAGAGCGCGAGTCTGATGAAGTTTGTACAAGCGCGCTGCCACAGATCGATGACAGTTTGATGAATATCGCCGAGTGGTCGGTGCGGTAACTATGTAGTGCCATAACCCCATGGGGATTTTCTTAAATGGCTCGCTCCAGGAGTGGACTGACCACTCCGTCAAATCGAGCCAGGCCCGCAATGACCGATAGATTGTTCACCGATCCCCCCTTCCCCTTACCGTTCGTCCTGCCCACCTCATCGGCCCTGCCGAGGACGGTCGACGAAAGCCTTCTCCATAGCGCAACAGCCCGATGGCGCGAGAGCAGCGAGGGCTTGCGTGAGCTGTTCGCCGGCGTGCCGTCGATTCGCGCTTCACTTGAGCGTTTGCTGCAACAACAGTTGAGCCTGGACGGAACCACGGTGGGACTAAAGTTCTCCGCCACCGATGAACAGGGCGAACGGTTCGTTTTGCTCACAGATGCCTGTGCATTTGTCTTCCAGCATCCTGAGCTGGAAAACACCCTGTACCCACGCTGCCGCATCGTCGGCCTCGCGCCATCGCATCCCCTTTTCGCCCTCACTCCGCTGCAATTGCTCTCCCGACTCAAGGCGCTGGACGTGGAGGCATTCATCAGCGACCGCTGGCATGCGTATTGGGATGCGCGCGCCCCCGGCACCCCAAGCTCCCGTCGCGAACGGGCCCATCAGTTGTACCGCCATCATTTCGAAGCCACCGCTCAGCGAGCCTTCGCCGAACGCACCCTGAGTGCCGAACAATTGAAACCGCTGTGGGCGCTGATGGAGGCCACAGCGACGAGCGTGCGTCTGGATGACCAGCCCGTGCACAGCGAACGACTGGAGTTGGTACTGAGCGATAAAAACCGGGTGAAGTTACCCGCTGCCTGGGTCATCAGCGTCGGCGACACCACACGGGTCGAACAATGGTTGTACCTGCCATGTCGGCCCGTGGCATTTCAAGCCTTTGCCACCCGCGGTGACATGGAGAACTGGCTGAAGGAGCAGGCCCTCATCCCCCTCGGGCTCCCCACTGTTGACCCGGTTTTCCGCTATACCCGCCGAGCCCTGCCGTTGTCGGCAGGCATGCGCGAGCTGATCGACCTCCAGCAGATGGCCCAACTCGCAGCCTTGCGCAACGGTTCCGCGCAAAAGCCCGGACTTGCCGAACAGGGCGCCAGGGCCATGGTCGACGTGGACACACTCGATCGGCGACGTGGCGATAGCCCGGTGTTTGCCGCACCGCCAGGTCTGACGCCGGTTGCAGGCGACGAACAGTCCTTGTTCGGCAGCCTGTATCCCGACATCCCCTGGGCCCAGCGCCAGGCCGCCACGCACACTCAACGCAATAGCCTCGAAGCATTGCAAAAAGAGGCGGGCAATCACAACGACCTGAACGCGCTCAGGGCACTGCAAAAGACCCTGGAAAACGCCGAGGACGCCGCCGAAAAGGCCGCTTCCGCCCTGCTTGATCAGGATCGTTCGAAGGACACCGTCAGCTGGAATCGGGAGTTTACCGCGCTGCATAAGGCCCACAAGGAAGGTCTGCGCGCCGAGGCCGGGGTTCAAACGGCGCTCAAGCAACTGAGTGATGAAGAATCGAACCGGCTCAAGGCACAACTCGACACGCCCGACGATCCGGGTGCGGACAGGATTGCGGCCAGCCTGACGGTGTCGTTGACCGGCCAGGACGGCGAGACATCCGCGGTGAACACCCGAGCACTCAACGGTGCGTTTGTGATGACCCACGCCAGCGTGCTGGTGGATGCGGCGTCCGCCCATGGCCTGCTGCTTTACTGGCCCGGTATCGGCGGCGGTCTGCAACGCTTTGCCAACCGACGCGAGCTTGAACGTCAGCTATTCAAGATCGGCGAAACCGACAACCACCTGGCGCTGCAATTGAACAGAATCAGTGGTGATCCGCTGCGCTACGCGCTGAATCAGCTCACCACTGAGTACGAATTCCTGGCCGCCGGGATCCGCCAGCGCACCCCCAGGACCGACCAGCAGAAACAGCAAGGCGAGCAACTTGAAACATTGCGCGAACGCACACTCGCCGCCCTGCAAGTGCCGGCACATGCAGCTCGAAACCTGGCCTTCGCGCAAGAACTGGAGCAAAGCCGCAGCTCGGCCTTGGCCATCCACCGCCCGGACTGGCTGGCCAAACTGCCGCAAACCGAGCGCAACGAACTGAAAAAGCTGGTTCAGACGTACATCGGGGCCATGCTGCGCAGTCACGAGTTGATGACCATTCTCTTGGCGCCGCGCCATGACTTCACGCGACGTCACCTGCAAGCCAGACTGCGCAAAGACTTGAAAATCCAGGGTCATTTCGATGTACAACTGACACTGCCCGACTCGGTCACGTGGGAAAAACGCTACTCCGCAACGCCAACCGGGACGTTGGAAACGTCAGTGATGGTAGCCAGTACCCAGTCCAGCAAAATGTCGCTGGAGGACCTCGCGCAGCTCAACATCGACAATGTCCATTCGGTGCAACAGGACGCCTTTACCCAGCGACTGGTGTTCATGCGGCTGGAGGTCACCGCGGCGGTCGCCCAGGAGCGAATCACGCTGCTCAATGGCATCAACCTGACTTACCTGCGCAAAGTCCTCCCGGAACTGGACCTGCCCAAGGCTTACGAACAATCCATCCAGCGTGCGTTCATGGGGTCGGCAGACGAGCCGGCGTTCGTGAATGCGCATCGGCGCGAATGCCTGATCGAACCCTGGCGCCTGATGCTCAAGTTGCAGGGCCAGTTTGCACGCCTGCAAAAACAGATAAACCACGACGATCTGGCCATCCTGAACGTCGCGATCAATGCCGATACGCCTGAAGCCTGGCATGCCGACGGCAAGCGCGTGGCGATACTGCCGGTCTACCTGACCGTGGGCGGCCAGGACACACCGAACAATGGCGGTGTCACCCTCTCCGGCGTGACCTTTATTCAGGAACAGGTCAGCGGAGTGACGCTGCTTTATACGCCGGACAGCCCTGACGACCGGTTTCTGCGCCGCTACGACAGCCTGGAAGCCGCCCGCAAGGGGCTGTTCAATCTGTGCGCGCAGGACTCGATGATCCGTTATGTCGCGGGGCGCGCCATGCAAGGCGATATTCGGGCGCATATCAGCCGGATCGGTGTCGCGCAGGGTAAATACTTCGACGCCATCATCGGCGTCGGCCCACGCTGGCCAACGCACACTTCGCTGGCAGCCCATTTGCTCAACGCGCACAGGGGACGCCTCATCGACGCCCATCGCGGGACCTCCCGCTCCAACGAGGCTTTGTACTACGAGCGATATGCCCTGCAAGGCCCACGGGCCTTTGCGTACATCAAAATGGCCGTCGGCTTGCTGCCCATTATCGGAACGGCCGTCGCCCTCTATGATGCCTGGACCGCAGCCAATCAGGCCGCGGCGGCGTTTTTGCGCGGCGACGTGGGGGACGGGGTGGCCGAGTTGGGCTCGGTGCTGTTGTCATTGATCGATGCGGCGATGGACCTGTTGCCGGGAGAGGCCATCGCCTCCGCGCTCGGCTCGGGGGCTCGCACATTGACCCGCGCCCGCCAGATGCGTGCATTGAGCGCCAGTGCCGCTGCGTTGCACGTGCCCTCCCTGCGTCAAGCCCGGCACGTCGTCGCGCGCTTCGCCGGCTACGAGTACGAAAAGCCCCTGTCGCTGAGTGTGCTGCACGCGGTAACCCATGGCATTTATCGCAATGTCTACCGGCATGCCGACGGTGACTTCATCGTCCGTCAGGGCCGCGTGTTCCAGGTCGAACTGAGCAGCGACTCGCGCAACTGGCGTCTGACCGGCAACAGCCGCAAAACCTACAAGCAACCGATTGCCCTGGATGAGTCGGGCAAGTGGGATACGTGGTTCGGTGTCTACGGGGCGACGTTCGAAGGTGGCGGATTGGGCGGAGGCAACCTGCTCGGGCACATGGCCGACGCGCTGGACCCGCTGTGGCCCGCAGCTATCCGCGAACGGCTGCCGCGCTGGTGGGTCGATCAAGCGCTTCGCCGTCAGACCGCTCTGACCGATGGCGCCGATGACCTCGCCCTGCAGATCGATACTCAAACCAGGCGCACGGAAGTTTTGCGCGAAGCCTATCAGGCTGCGCCTGTAGCTGATCGTACGAGTCAGGCGAAGGCATTCGAGGCATCCTGCATCGGTGATATCGAGTTGGCCGAAAAGCACTTTCAAACCCTGTCTGATCTGCTCCCGCTCACCCACGGCAACAAGCGGCGTGTACTGGTGGAGTTCCAAAGCAATGGCGCCTTGCTGATGGCCGACCGGTACAAGCACCGGGTGTTCATCGCCAATCATCGCGCCCACCCGTTGATGGACCGGGTCGACGCACTGACGAACGATCTCGACGCGCTTCCTAAATCGGCCCTCGCCGAAAGGCTGCGTGTGCTGGAAGACATCAGAAAGCTGCGACTGGAAATCCTCAAAGAGTTCGACGTCATCGACGCCCTCATGCGGGACCTCAACCGCTGGTATCAGCGGATCACCGTTCGTGCGGACAAAGCAAAACTGAACTCGGAAGTCACCCTGCTCAACGGGCGTCTCAGTGAGTCAAACATGCTGTATCTGCGAACGGGCCACCTACTGGAAACGGTGAGACGCAATGACACCAGCGGCGAGCTGTCCTGGTTCATCCTTCGAGGCCAGGAGCGAGGCAAAAGAACCCAGGTTGATCGAGCGTTGTTCACCCAATTCAGCCTGCCTGAAGCGACTGCGACCAGGGCTCAACGCAACCAGATACTTCAAGACTGCATCGAGCAATACGACCAGTTTCGTCGTGCAATGAATGCCTGGACGGCCAGCTACCCGCAACACTTCCACCTGGATGCCGTGCCCCCGTTACTGGACGGCATCGAAAAAATGACCGAGCGTGCACGCAAGGCAATCGACATCGCACCACCGGCTGCCCCGGCCGGCACCATCAGCAAGAAAGTATTCACCACTGAAAACGACGAACTGCTGATCGGCGTGGAGCACTGGGAGCCCGCAACTCGACAGCGGCAATACACCCTCACGGGCCAAGACGGCTACAAGGAGATATGGGAGCCCGCAACGAACGGCAAGTTTCGCCTGAAAAACCCGCGACAGCAGCCCGTCGCTTCCGCACAGAGGAGTCTTGAGTCATTAGTGACGGAAGCTCGTCAGAAACTGCAATCGCAAGCCACCTACCAGACCCATGTTCAGTCCTACGCGGACCGGGGCATGCTGCCTGTCGAACTGGAAGAGTTGATGGTCAGGGAAGCGAGTGAACTCACCCGTCGCGCAGACGACATCGCAGAGCTTTCCCCGCAACACATCATCCTTGCGCAGCTGCGCGGCAAGGCTGCTGAGTTGACCGCCACCGGGCGGGCGATGCGAACCCGCCAGGCATTGCAGACCAAAAAACCCACCGACGGGATGCTCGCCGACCTCATCACTCAGGAAGCTGTCGAGGTTCGTAAAACCAGCTCGATCAAAAACCTCGGCAAACGCCGGGATGGCCGCATCGACCATTTGCAGGAGTATGAAGTCTGGAACCTGACGGCAACGCCTCCGCAAGTGTTGTGGTATGCCCACTTTCACTATTCCAGCGCTATGCCGTCATTTGACACCTTCGAGAAAGCTCATTTGAAACTCCCGGAACACCGCTTTCTGACTCACGCTGACGATGCCGATTTGCCTTATGCCGATATCGGCAAACGGTCGACGGTGTTACCGCATTTTGAAAAGCTCTGAGCGGAGATAACACCGGACCCTGTGGGAGCTGGCTTGCCCGCGATGCCGGCCTCACAGCCGACCTATCTGCTGGGGGTGTAGACATCCATTCCTGCGGTAACGACTTCTATTGGTTTCGCCCTTGCGGCGAGTGACTTGCAGAAGCGGCAAGGCTGCGCAATTGGCGGGCCGCCGCGACCATATTGATCAGCAACGTGACCATCTCCGCCGTGTCCGGCACCCGTGGCGAGTGGATGTCATAAACGCCAGTCCCGATGTCGTTCGGGTAATCGAACGCATCGAAAGCCTCGAGCCATTCCATGTCCGAACGCGAGGTTTCAAGGGTGATCACGTCAGCATCCATCGCCGCAATGGACTCGATCACATCGTTGAACTCGCTGTAGCACATGTGGGTGTGAATCTGCGTTTCGTCGCGCACACCGGACGCGATCAAGCGGAAGGCTTCCACCGCCCAATCCAGGTATTCCTGCCACTGCGCCCGGCAAGGTGTAATCGTTGGCCGACAGCTTGCCTTGCTTGAACGCCTGGCGCGCGAGACGGCTCGAAGCAGTCTGCGGGAACGAGCCGATGGTGGTGGTCGGGAACGCCGGCAGTTTCAGCCGTGCGCGCTGTCGCTCAATGCGTTTGGCAAACGGCTAATGGCGTTGGCTGTCAGCGGCACCGATGGCATTGATGCGTGCCTGCGTTGAGGGCGTCGCGCAGCACGGCAATTTCGCCACACTTTTGCACGGCAAATGCCAGCCAGCTTTCCAGTTCGGGATCAAGTTTGTCTTCGCGCTCCAGGTCCACCGGGCTGTGCAACAACGAGCAGGAACTGCTGACCCACAAATTGTCGCCAAAACGCTCTTGGGCGAATTTCAGTTGCGCCAGCACAGGTTCCAGTTCGCAGCGCCAGACGTTGCGCCCGTTGACCAGTCCCACTGACAAAATCTTGTACGTCGGCAGACGATCGAGCACGTGAAGCAATTGGTCGGGCGCGCGCACCGCATCGATGTGCAGGCCCTGCACCGGCAGGCCGGCCGCCAGACCGAGGTTGTCTTGCAGGCCGCTGAAATCAGTCGCCAGAAGTTTTTTCAGCGGCGAATATTGAAGGATGTGATAAGCCCGTTCGAAGGCATTTTTCCATGCTTGCGGCAGTTCGAGGGTCAGGATCGGTTCGTCGATCTGCACCCATTCCACGCCTTGTGCGGCGAGGCGGCCGAGAATTTCGCCGTAGACCGGCAGCAGGCGTTCGAGCAGGTCGAGCTGGTCGAAGTCGGTGCCTTTCGCCTTGCCCAGCCACAGGTAAGTCAGCGGGCCGATGATCACCGGTTTGACGTTGTGGCCGAAGGCCTTGGCCTCTTCAACTTCGTTGAACAGCTGTTCCCAGCTCAGTTTGAACTGTTGATCTGCGCTGAATTCCGGGACCAGGTAGTGGTAGTCGGTGTCGAACCACTTGGTCAATTCCTGGGCGCATTGCGCCTTCCCGTGATCACCGTCACCGCAGATTGCCGTGGCGCCCCGGGCCATGGCGAACAGGGTGTCGAGGGTCGGCAGGCCGTTGGCATCTATCGCGCCGTCGAAACGTTCGGGAATCACGCCGAACGTCAGGGAGTGCGTCAGCACGTGGTCATACCAGGCGAAGTCGCCGACGGGCAGCAGATCAATGCCGGCGTCTTTCTGCAATTGCCAGTGGGTGGCGCGCAGTTGGCGGCCGACGCTTTTCAGCGCGTCCTGATCGAGATCGCCCTTCCAGTAGGATTCGAGGGCTTTTTTCAGTTCGCGGTCTGCGCCGATGCGTGGAAAACCAAGTGTGTGGGCCAGCGCCATGGTGAATTTTCTCCCTGTAAAAGATGGCGCTATTGTCGACAGCCAACCCAACATGAGACAAACTCAACCTTTTCGTGTTGATCACAAGTTTTCCTCATGGAGACCCCCGGTGCTTGAAATCCGCCACCTGAAGACCCTGCACGCCTTGCGCGAAGCCGACAGCCTGGTCGATGCCGCCGACCGTCTGCACCTGACCCAGTCCGCGCTGTCCCACCAGTTCAAGGAGCTGGAGGAGCGGCTGGGCATGCCCTTGTTCGTGCGCAAGACCAAACCGGTGCGGTTCACCAGCGCCGGTTTGCGCCTGCTGCAACTGGCGGACGCTACCCTGCCGCTGTTGCGGGGTGCCGAGCGTGATATCGCGCGGCTGGCCGGTGGAACCGCCGGGCGCCTGCACATGGCGATCGAGTGCCACAGTTGCTTCCAGTGGCTGATGCCGACCATCGACCAGTTCCGCGATGCCTGGCCGGAAGTCGAACTGGACCTGGCGTCAGGCTTCTCGTTCGCGCCGTTGCCCGCCCTGGCCCGTGGCGACCTGGACCTGGTGGTAACCTCCGACCCACTGGAAATCGCCGGCATCACCTACGTACCGCTGTTCACCTACGAAGCAATGCTGGCGGTCGCCAACCAGCACAAGTTGGCGAACAAGGCGTACATCGTTCCCGAAGATTTGCTCACGCAAACCCTGATCACGTACCCGGTGGAGCGTGACCGGCTGGACATCTTCACCCGTTTCCTCGAGCCCGCCGACATCGAACCGGCGCAGGTGCGCACCTCTGAACTGACGGTGATGATGATGCAACTGGTGGCCAGCGGTCGCGGCGTGTGCGGCATGCCGCACTGGGCGCTGCATGAATACAGCTCACGGGGCTACGTGAAGGCCAAGCGGCTGGGTGAGAAAGGTTTGTTTGCGACGTTGTACGCGGGGATTCGTGCAGACATGCTGGACGCGCCGTACATGCGCGATTTCCTGCTGACGGCGAAGGACACCTCGTTCTCGACCCTCGACGGAGTCAGCGCGGTTCGCTAAACAACGCGAGCCTGTAGGAGCGGGTTCAGATCTCGCGCCACATATGGATCTTGTCGAAGTACTCCTCGCCCACTCGCACCGCCAGCGGTTCGAGGCCGAACTGGATGAAGCCACACCGCTGATACAGGTTGAATGCCGCCTCGTTGCCGGCGGTAACAGTCAGCTGGACGAGCTTCAGGCCCGGATGGTTTTGCGCCTCGGCCAATGCCGCTTGCACCAGTTGATAACCGAGCCCGCGCTGGCGAACCTGGCCGGAGACGTACAGGCCAAACAGCGTCGCCTTGTGCCGGGCCTTTTCCCGAGGTTCGAACGCCAACCCGACAATACCCGCCAGCTTCCCCTCTTCGAATGCGCCGAACACCACATCGAGCTTGCCGGTCAGGCGCGATTCCCACCAGCTCAGCGGCATCGTCGCGCGCTCGCGCACGGTGGAGGTAAACGCGTGGGGATGCAGGTCGTAGGCTTCGAGCATCAGCGCCCGATAGTCCAGGGCATGGCTGGCGTCCAGCCGTTCAATCCACATGTTCAAGCCGTCCGTCGTTGCTCAAGCATCAGCCGCACCGCCAGTGCCGCCAGCACAAACCCCATGAAATAGCGTTGCACCGCCAGCCACGTCGGGTTGCTGACAAACCAGGACGCGATACTGGCGGCGAACAGCGCGATCAGCAGGTTGACGCAGAAACTGACGCTGATCTGGGTCAGGCCAAGAGTGATGCTTTGAGTGAACACCGAGCCATGTTCCGGCGAGATGAATTGCGGAAATACCGACAGATAAAACACCGCGATTTTCGGGTTCAGGGCACTGGTCAAAAAACCCATGGTGATCAGTTTGCGCGACGAGTCCGGCGGCAATTGCTGCGCCTCGAACGGCGAACGCGCGCCCGGATTGACCGCCTGCCAGGCCAGCCACAGCAAATACAGCGCGCCGGCCCATTTCAACACTTCATACGCCAGCGGTACCGCGAGGAATACCGCCGTCAAACCCGCCGCCGCCGCGAACAGGTGCACGAAGAAACCGCCGACCACACCGAGCAGCGAAATTACCCCGGCCTTGCGTCCCTGGCAGATCGAACGGGAGATCAGGTAGATCATGTTCGGCCCCGGCGTCAGCACCATCAGCAATGCGGCAGCGGCGAAAATCAGTAAGTCTTGAAGCGGGATCATGGCGGGTCCTTGGCGTGAATGATCAGGCGATCGCCGTCAGCGAGGCTCGATAAAACGGCAGGATCAGGTCTCGTGTCAATGGCGCCAGGGTGACATCACCGTCGGTGGCAGGGTCGATCCAGCGGGCTTCTTCGATTTCCGCTGCCGGGGACACGTCGCACTCGATTGTCAGTTGAAAAAGTTCGGCCTGCACGACGAATCCCGGCTCATTGGCAGCCGGCGCCGAGAATTGGCCCAGATAGGCGGCGTGCGCGATGTCGATGGTTAATCCCAGCTCTTCCTGCAGCTCGCGGGCCAGGGCCTGGATCGGCAGTTCGCCGACGTCGATCTTGCCGCCCGGTTGCATGAAGGCCTCGGTACCACGCTTGCGAACCAGCAGAGTACGACCGTCGGGACCGATCAACAACGCGGCGGCGATGCGGATGAGGTGGGGAGATGCGGCGGATGGAGGCGTCATGGATCAGCAACGGCCTGAATGCGAAGGCGTCAAGGATCACATGAGGATCAGTGTCCGGCAATCGGCACATCACGCAATCCTTGTGGGAGCTGGCTTGCCAGCGATGACGGTCGCTAGGGCGGCGCAAGACTGAAAGGCCTGATCGCTGGCAAGCCAGCTCCCACAGTGAATGCGTGACCTCGCAACGTGCGTCTGTCACCGGCTGTGGCAACGATCGGTTTCAGTCATTTGCGCGAAGGCTCGTCCGGGCGACTATGCTCTGTCACTTGGATCCATCAGTCGACGACCCGGCCAGCACCCACACTTTGCTATCAATTTTCAATTTCGCTCGAAAAGCAGGGATCGTAATCACCGCCGCAGGTGTCGAAACTCAGGAGCAGCTCGGTGACACGCCGCCAAGCGCTGACAACCCGCCACGGTCCACGGAGGACAAGGGATGAAGATACCTTTCGTGCGGACCAACCGGCGCATCCTGATCGTCGATGACACGCCTTCCATTCATGATGATTTTCGCAAGATCCTCGGTGTCGATACCGAGGACGACCTGAGCCTGGCCAACGCAGAAGAGGCGCTGTTCGGCACGCCGCAAATCGATCGGCTGACTTACCAGCTCGATTCGGCTTATCAAGGTCGGGAAGCACTCGAACTGGTCAAACGGGCACTGGCCGAAGGTCGCCCCTACGCCCTCGTCTTCACCGACATGCGCATGCCGCCCGGCTGGGACGGTCTCGAGACCATCGAACAACTGTGGAAGGCCGACCCGCACCTGCAAATCGCTTTGTGCACGGCGTATTCGGACTACACCTGGGAAGCCATGGCCGAACGACTGGAGTTCGGTGACCAGATGCTGGTGCTGAAAAAGCCCTTCGACAGCCTGGAAATCCGTCAGATGGCCAGTGCTCTGACCTGGAAATGGCAGATGGCGCAGGACGCGGCGATGAAGGTCCTGAGCCTGGAGCAAACCATCGAAGCCCGGGTTCACGAACTGCTCAAGGTGTCGCACCTGTTGCAATACGACGTGTTGACCGAACTGCCCAACAGCACGTTGCTCGGTGACCGGTTGAACCAGTCCCTGGCCCTGTCGCGACGTCATGACAAACAACTGGCGGTGATGTTTCTGGGGCTGGACCGCTTCAAGCGCATCAACAATGCCCTCGGCCACCCGGCCGGTGACGAGATGCTCAAGCAGGTGGGCCGCAACCTGGTGGCCACGGTGCGCGAATCGGATTCGGTGTTCCGCTACGGCTCCGACGAATTCGTGCTGATCCTTGCCGACATCCGTCATCCCCAACAGACCCGGGGCATCGCCGAAAAAGTCCTGACCGCGATCAGCGCACCGCAGCACATTGCCGGCCACGACCTCAGCGTGACCGCGAGCGTGGGCATCAGCATTTATCCCAATGACGGTTTCGACGCCATCGAGCTGATCAAGAAAGCCGAAACCGCGATGCGCAATATCAAGGAAATCGGGCCCAACGATTTCAGTTTTTTCATCGACGAAATGAACCAGCGCGCCCGGGATCTGCAGAGCATCGAGACCGGTATCCGCCTTGGGCTGGAGCGCAATGAATTTGTCCTGCATTACCAACCCAAACTCGACCTGCGCAACGGTCAGGTGGTCGGCGCCGAGGCGTTGATCCGCTGGCAGAAACCGGGGCACGGGCTGGTCTACCCGTCGGACTTCATCAGTGTCGCCGAGGACAGCGGCCTGATCGTACCGTTGAGCAAGTGGGTGCTGGCGCAGGCCTGCCGACAGGCCTGCGCCTGGCAAGCGGCCGGGCTGCCGAAGATCTGCATGTCGGTGAACATGTCCGCGATCGATTTCCGTCAGCGCGACTTTGTCGACGGGATCGAAAAGATCCTCGAGCAAACGGGCCTGGAACCGGCACTGCTGGAGCTGGAAATCACTGAAGGCGTACTGATGCAGAACATCGAAACCACTGTCACCGCCCTGACCCGCCTCAAGACCCTGGGTATTCGGCTGGCCATCGATGACTTCGGCACCGGTTATTCAAGCCTGAGCTACCTGCGGCGCTTTCCCATCGACGTGCTGAAAATCGACCAGTCGTTCATCCGCGGGTTGAGCAATGACAATAATGACGCGGCTCTGGTCAGCGCGATCATCAGCCTGGGCCGCAGCCTCAACCTGACCATCATCGCCGAAGGGGTGGAAACCCTCGAGCAGCTGGATTTCCTCAAGGCCCATCAGTGTGAAGAAGGCCAAGGTTACTTTTTCAGCAAAGCCGTCGAACCCGACGCATTCGCCCGCTACCTGGAGTCGGTGAAACCGGCTCCATTCAACGCCACGTGAACGATGCGCAACGACACACCGGCTATCCGCCAGGGAACCATCAGATGTCGCCATCCCTTCACTGCGTGCGTCTGGCACTGCTGCTCGGGTTTTGCATGAGCACCGGCGCCGCGCCGCTGGATGAACCGCTTAAACCGCTGCCCCCGGCGACCCGGCAAGACCCGTCGCGGGTCGAGCTTGGCCGCCAGTTGTTCAATGAGCCGCGCCTGTCGATCAATAACACATTGTCCTGCGCCAGTTGCCATCACCTGGAAAGCGGCGGCGCCGATACCCGCGCGTTTTCCATCGGTTTCAACGGTCAGCCCGTGACGATCAACACTCCAAGCGTGTTCAACGCCAGCCTGAATTTCCGCCAGTTCTGGAACGGGCGCGCCGACACCCTGGAATCCCAGGTCCATGAAGTGGTGACGAGCGCCAGCGAAATGGGCAGCAACTGGAAGCACGTAGTCGAGGTGCTGTCCGCAGACCCGCATTACCGCAGCGCATTCGGCTACGCCTACCCGGATGGCGTGACCATGAACACGGTGCAAAACGCCCTGGCCAGCTACGAACGCACGCTGCTCAGCAGCAACTCGCGGTTTGACCAGTACTTGCTGGGCGACACCGACATCCTCACCATCGAGGAAAAATACGGCTACCAGCGCTTCAAGGATTACGGCTGCATCGCCTGCCATCAAGGGGTAAACATTGGCGGCAACATGTTCCAGAAGCTCGGGGTCATGGGCGATTACTTCAAGGATCGCGGCAACCCGGTCGAGGCCGACCTCGGTCGTTACCTGGTGACCAAGGATGAAGAGGACCGCAACGTGTTCAAGGTGCCGAGCCTGCGCAACGTCGCGGTGACCGCGCCGTATTTTCACGACGGTTCGGCCAGCACCCTCGAAGAGGCGGTGGACGTGATGTTCAAATTCCAGCTCGGGCGCATTCCTTCCGCCGAAGACAAGACCCTGATCATCAAATTTCTCCAGACACTCACCGGTGAATGGGGAGGCAAACCCTTATGAAGATGTCCCGCCGTCGCAGCCTCGCCCTGCTGGGCATCGTCGCATTGTTGCTGGCCTCGACGCTGCTGTTCTTCTATCTGAAATCGAGTTCCAGCCAGACATCGACCTATGCCGAATCCCGCGATCTGATTGGCCGGATCAAACAGCTGAACGCGCAATGGGAAACCGAAATCCTCAAAGCCAGGATCGCCACCAACCACAACTACGATCCGCTGGTCACACCGCTGACCGAGATGACGCAGCTGTGGGAGCGCTTCGACAGCATGGCGTCGAACCACGGTCGCAACGAATTGCCGGTCTGGCGTGCCAGCCTTGTTGCGTACTTGACCGCGATCCAGGAAAAAACCCGGCTGGTGGAACAGTTCAAATCCCACAACGCCGTGCTGCGCAACTCGCTGGCGTTCCTGCCCACCGCCGAGGACGACATTCAGGAACAACTGGCGCGGTTGGTCGACAGCGACAAATTGCAGTTGCAGAACATCGCCACCGACACCTACGACTTGCTGCTGAGCAGCCTGGAGTTCGCCCAGGTCACCTCCGACGAGAAGGCCGCCGACATTCTGCTGGGGTTGAACAAACTGGGGGTCAACAAAATGCGCCTGCCCGAGCCGTTTCACAGCCCGATCGACATTCTGAGCAAGCACATTTCCCTGATCCTGCGGGAACAACCGGTGGTCAATCGCTTGCTGGAAAACATCGAGGCGATTCCCGTGGCCGAGCGTCTGGATGACATTACGGCTTTGTTGAATACCGATCAGCAACAGGCCGATGCGGTCGACCAGCGCTATCACTTCTATCTGTTAGTGCTCTCGGTGCTGCTGGTTCTGCTGCTGGTGTTCCTGGCCATTCATCTGATGCGCAGTTTCACCATCATCAACCGCGTCAACAAAGCCCTGAAAACCGCGAATGACGACCTGGAGCTTCGGGTGGAACAACGCACCCGTGAACTGCAGGACACCCAGAGTGAGCTGCTCGACACGGCGCGCCAGGCCGGCATGGCCGAAATCGCCACCAATGTATTGCACAACGTCGGCAACGTACTCAACAGCGTCAACATTTCAGCCGATCTGGTCAGCCGCAAACTGCGCGCCAGCAAGGCCCAGGGGCTGGGCAAGGCGATGCAACTGATCAACGACCGTTCCAGTGACCTGGGCGTCTTTCTGACCCAGGACGAGAAAGGCAAGTTGCTGCCCGGTTACCTCAATCAGCTGGTGGAAGCCATTGCGGTCGAGCAGCAAGGCATGACCGACGAACTCGCGCAGTTGAGCAAGAGTGTCGATCACATCAAGGACATCGTCGCCACGCAGCAATCCTACGCGGGCGCCAATAATCTGATCGAGCCACTCTACATCAGTGAATTGCTGGAGGACGCGCTGCGCATGAACGCCGGCGCGCTGACCCGGCATCAGGTCACGGTGGTGAAGGAGTACGGCGAGGTGCCGCAGGTCATGGGCGACAAACACCGCTTGCTGCTGATCCTGATCAACCTGATCAGCAACGCCAAGTACGCCATGTCAGACCTCAGCGACCGCCCGCGACAAATGACCCTCGGGGTGAAAATCGTCGACGGCACGACGTTGCAAGTCAGCGTCAAGGATGACGGTGAAGGCATCGCCGCGGAAAACCTGACACGCATCTTTGCCCACGGTTTTACCACCCGCAAGGAAGGTCACGGCTTCGGCCTGCACAGCTGCGCCCTCGCCGCCATCGAGATGAACGGCCACCTTACCGCCCACAGCGACGGGCCGGGCAAGGGGGCGCAGTTCACCCTGAAGATCCCGCTGCACCTCATCCCTCAGGAGGCCTGAAACCTAATCCAGTGTGGGAGCGGGCTTGCTCGCGAAGGTGTATCAGCTACATCAATGTCGACTGACTCACCTTCGCGAGCACGCCCGCTCCCACAAGGGCTTTTGAGGACTTGAAATTACGTGGCTTCCTGGAAATCCATCTCCGGTGGCTGGCGACGGAATCCGCCCGTCAGCACCGCCAGATACACCACGCCAATCGCCAGCCAGCTCAGGCCCAGGTAGATCGCCAAGTGATCAAGGCTGACCATCAGCCACAAATCCGCCGCCAGGCCAATGAACGGAAACAACAGGAACAGCACGAATTCCCGCAGCCCCTTCTTCTCGCCACCGATCCAGTAATGAAAGATCACCGACAGGTTCACCAGACTGAACGCGAGGAAAGCGCCGAAGTTGATAAATGACGTCGACGTGGTGACGTCCAGTTTCAGCGCCAGCAACGCGACAACCGCACACAACAGGATGCTGTTGACCGGCGTACCGAAGCGTTCATGCAAGGTGCCGAAAAAGGATTTCGGCAGCACACCGTCGCGGCCCATGGCGAACAGCAACCGCGAACCGCTGGCTTGAGCGGACAGGCCCGAAGCGAATTGGCCGACAATCAAGCCGATCAGGAAAATCGACACGAACAGGTCGCCGCCGATGTTGCGGGCAATTTCATAAGCCGCCGAATCGACGTTGTCGAACTGGAACGACGGATGCGCAATCTGCACGAAGTACGAGACGCTGACGAAGATCAGCCCGCCGATCAGGGTAATCAGCATGATCGCCCGTGGAATGGTACGGCGCGGGTCGCGGGTTTCTTCGGTCAGGGTGCTGACCGCGTCAAAGCCCAGGAACGAGTAACAGGCGATGGCGGCACCGCTCATGATCAGCGGCATCTGCATGTCACCGTTGAAAAACGGTTTCACTGACCACAACGGCGTGCTCGCATCGCTACCGACGTAGTGCACGCACAGCGCGACGAAGGCGATCAGCACCAGGAACTGCACCAGCATCAGCAAGGCGTTGATGCCGTTGGCCAGTTTCAGCCCGATGATGTTGATCGCGCTGGTGATGCCGATGAAGGCCAGCACCCAGATCCACTGCGGCACCGCCGGGAACGCAGAGTTGAGGTACGCCGCGCCAATCAGCCAGATCGCCATCGGCAGGAACAGGTAATCGAGCAGCACCGCCCAACCAGCGATGAAGCCGAGTTTCGGGCTGATCGCCTTACGCACGTAGCTATAAGCCGAACCAGCCACGGGGAAGGCCGAGGCCATTCGGCCGTAACTCATGGCGGTGAAGAACATCGCCACCAGTGCCGCCAGATAAGCGGCCGGCACCATGCCAGCGGTGGATTGAGCGAGGATGCCGAATGTGCCGAGCACAATGATCGGCGTCATGTAGGCGATGCCAAACAGCACCACCGACCCCAATGACAGGGTGCGTTGCAAACGAGCCATGAGCGACTACTCCGAATTTTATTGGATTTATGGCAGAGCCGAGTTCGGCGTAATGATCGTTTCCGCGCTCAGCGCGAGAACGATCGGTGTTCTTTAGTTTTTAGGAATCAGCAACTCCCGAAGCCCGCAAGCATGCTCAACCAGTTTCCCCGGCAGCTTCAGCCGCTGATCATCCAGGTAGCGATAATCCTGCCTCGCTGCCGTCAACTGATTCAGGTCCAGCTCAATCGCAAACTGCCCCTCATCGCGCCCGGCTTCGAACAGCAAGGTGCCCAGCGGATTCACCAGCGCGCTGCCACCGGCAAACAACAAGCCGCCGTCGCCCTCTTCCACCCGGTTGACCATCAGCGCAAACGCCTGGTTTTCCTGGGCGCGAGCCATGATCGCGGTGCGGTGCGTCGGGCCATAGGGGTCCATGTTGCCGTTGGTGACGATCAGCAGTTCGGCGCCGAGTTGCGCCAGCGCGCGGGCGGTTTCCGGAAATTCGATGTCGTAGCAAATCAGCAGCCCCACCCGCACCCCGTTCCACAGGCACGTGGCGTAGCGATCCCCCGCTTCGTAGACGCCACGGTCCGACGCCCACAGGTGCGTCTTGCGGTATTTCAGCGCGATGCCTTCGGGGGTGATCAGCAGCGTGGTGTTGAACAGGCGACCGTTGTCGTTCTCGGCGGTGCCAATGACCACGGCGATCTTGCGTTCACGGGCGGCGGCGACAATCGCGCTGACGGTCGGGCCATCCAGCGGTTCGGCGATGGCGGCCACGGTCTCGGCGGACGGGAAGCCCATCAAGTGGCTTTCCGGGAACATGATCAGCTGCGTGTCGGCCGCGCAGGCAGCGATCGCCGTCAGTGCGCGTTCGAGGTTGTAAGCCGTGTCATTGTCACGGCCCGCCAATTGGGCGAGTTCGACCTTCATGGGTATTCCTTGTTCTGGTGCCGGGCGGCAGAAAGATTGCCCGGCCGGTGTCTGTGCGCCAGTATGCGCAGCAAGCAACCGGCCAGGGAATTACGCGGCTGGGGTAACCCGATAGGGGTAGAGGCATGACACTCTCGTTAGACGATATCGCCTGGCACCGTTCAGTCGGGCAACTGATCGACGCGCTCGACAAGCCTAATTTCTGGACGCAGATGGTGCGCCTGCTGGATCAGTACGTGACTTTCGACAGCTGGGTGGTGCTGCTTTTCAGCGCCGACCAGCACCCGCAAGTGTTCGCCGAATGCCCGGGCGAGGACGGCAGCCCCGATCAGCTGTTCCAGGATTACCTGCGCGGTTTGTACCTGCTCGATCCGTTCTACATCGCTTCCCGCGAGCAGTCGCGCACCGGGCTGTATCGCCTTTCGGAAGTGGCGCCGGAGCATTTTGAGCTGACCGAGTATTACCAGCGATACTTTCGTCTGAATGTGGTGGCCGACGAAATACAGTTCAATTGCCTGCTCGAAGGCGACCGCACGCTGTGCCTGTCGCTGGGCAGCAAGCAACGTTTCAGCGCTCAGCAGATTGCCTTGCTGTCGCTGATCCAGCCGTGGGTGCTCGGCCTGTTGCGCCAGCGCCTGCCGTACGAAATCAACGAAACCGTGGCCCTCGCGCCCGCGCCCGTCCGGGGAGACTGGCGGGTACAACTGGAAGCGTCGGTGCAGCAACTCAAAGGCGCGCAACTGACCGCCCGGGAGCTCGACGTCGGACGGTTGATGCTCAGCGGTTGCTCCAGTAAAGAAATCGCTCGCAAGCTGGAAATCTCTATCGAAACCGTGAAAGTCCATAAGAAACACATGTACAGCAAACTGGGGATCAAGTCCCAGTCAGAGCTGTTTTCAATATTCCTCCAGGCGCAGAATGCCTGATTGTCCAGTGTCGGGCCTGACGCTTTAACTGTGGGAGCGGGCTTGCCCGCGATAGCGACCTTTCATAGAGACATCAGTTTGCTGACACGACGCAATCGCGGGCAAGCCCGCTCCCACAGCGTTAGTGTCAAACCAGGCCCTGACAACAACCGAGTCCGAACCCAAGGAAACCGTATGAGCCTGTCACTCCTGAGCCGCTACGCCTTCTTTGCCGCTTGCGTGATCTTCACCCTCGCCAGCCTGCCCTTCCTCGAACACGACTGGCTGTGGCCGATCACCGCTGTCACCGGCGTGCTCAGCCTGATCGGCGTATTCGATCTGCTGCAAAGCCCCCACGCGGTGCGGCGCAACTATCCGATCCTTGGCAACATCCGTTATCTGGTCGAGGGCATTCGCCCGGAAATCCGCCAGTACCTGCTCGAATCCGACAGTGACGCCCTGCCCTTTTCCCGGTCCCAGCGCTCGCTGGTCTACTCGCGTGCCAAGAATGAAAGTGCCGACAAACCCTTCGGCACACTGATCGACGTGTATCAGTCCGGCTTCGAATTCATCGGCCACTCGATGCGCCCGGCGCCCTTGAGCGACCCCAGCGGTTTTCGCGTGATCGTCGGCGGTCCGCAATGCTCCCAGCCGTATTCGGCGTCGATCTTCAACATCTCGGCCATGAGCTTTGGCTCGCTCAGCGCCAACGCTATCCGCGCGTTGAACCAGGGCGCCAAGCTCGGCAACTTCGCCCACGACACCGGCGAAGGCAGCATCAGCGCCTATCACCGGGAAAATGGCGGTGATTTGACCTGGGAACTGGGCAGCGGATATTTCGGTTGCCGCACCCCGGACGGCCGTTTCGATCCGGAACGCTTCGCCGCCCAGGCGCAGACGCCGCAGGTACGGATGATCGAAATCAAGATGTCCCAAAAGTTATATGGTCGACTTGTTGACCTTCAGTTTTTTGCCAATGCAAAGTTCACCAACACCTTTAGATCAGTCATTTCAACGCCATTGCGATTGGTTTCCCTCTTCATGAGAGGTCAACACTATTAGGGATACGTAATCCAAATGTGTTGATCTTTCTCTGCCTCCCTCCTTCCGTCACTCCCACCGACTGTTACCTAGAGGTCCCAGTGCCTCCCCCAAGAAAACCCAATGAAAACGCAGGCCAATTCCGAGAGAGCAAGCTATGGCCCGGTGGTGGAATCGCGTCACGTAGGGGTCAGCCTAGGAGATGAAAAAAGGAAAGGTGGTAATCGCTACCCACTCATCCCAGAGGACAAAACTGACTTTTCGCTTCGAAAGCGTATCGGCTTAGAAATAGATAAATGCTTATCGAATTTTCAGCTCATCCAGTTCTTTCCGGACTATTCGCAGAAGGACCTCAGCGTCTGCCTGGCTACCATAGGCTAGCGTGAAGAGCGTCAGGGGGTGAACATGAAGCAAATCGGCTAATTCTTCTACACGCGCCCAAGAGGGTGCTTTTGCTCCACTTTCAAGTCTGCTGATGTTCGACTGGGCGAGACCAAGCGCATCCTGAGGCATATCACGGGCAACACGCACGGCCTGCAACGCTCGACCAAAAGTATGCTTTTGCTTCATTTTTTCCCTTGGCAAATATCAGCCATAGGGCCACAATGCCGCGAAACGAGCCATGCCCTATAGGGCATATTTTCAGGAATATTATATGTTTGAGACCTATCAGGAATCGCGCATTCCCTCGCCTCCCTTTTTTGAAGGGAACACCATTGAATGGGATTTCGTGATGCTGTCCCTAAATTTGCCTTGGTTTTATGTGTCTTGGGGCTTTCGGTCCTCTGCTGAACCTAGCGAAGCCAGAGTCGAATTAAGGCTTATTCCATACATTTCGCTGCTGAAAAAACACCTTGAAGAGAGTGATTCTGAGTACTTCGTTGAGGACATCCAACTGGTTTCCCCTGGATGGCTAAATCAATCAGAACGCACAAAGATGCAGCCGCTTGTGAGGCTGATCTCTTATGAAGAGTCGTATGGGCCCGGCTTGACCAAGACTGAATTCGCTTATGAAGTTACAGGCGGCATCCGATACCCAGAGGGGCTTGACTGGGAAAGTTTACAATCAGTAAGGACTGTTTTCGAACAACAACAGTTACAAACCTTCTGATTTGAGATTTACAAATGAACTCACAACTTGATAAAGCTTTATGCATCAGGTATCCATCACTATTGTTCAGCAAAGACATGCCGAACAGTGATCAATTTTTCTTTGAGTGCGGAGACGGATGGTTCAACATAATTAATGCCACGTTAAACGTGATCTACAAAAAAAACACCACAAACAATCTAGAAGCATCTGTAACACAAGTTAAAGAAAAATTTGGCCTACTTCGCATCTACTGTAGACACGGAGACGACTATACAAACGCGGTGACTAATATCGCTGAGCTAATTTCACAACTAACCTGCGAGATATGCGGTAACGCGGGAGTTATCCAAACCATCAAGGGCTGGAATCAAGTTCGATGTGATACTCACAAATTGACAACAGCTAGTAATTCAAACATTCCGGCCCTGATCCCTGATGAATATTCTTCCAATTTGGCAAGAGCAGTCGAGTCAGTGCTAGACCTTTTCGGCTCTAATCCACAATGGGCTCTTAAATGGCTAAAAGAACCACTGACGATACTTGGGTACAAAAAACCATACGAAATGTTGCAAACCCACGAAGGCTGCTCCACAGTCATAAGACTCATCTACAGGCTGGAACATGGAGTTCTCCCATAGCTTCACGATTTACTTTTTTAGCCAAGGTGAAATATGGAAAAGCGATTAGTAATGGCCAATACTCCGCAGATATTGAAGTACCTCCAAAAAGAACTGAAATATGAGTTCAGCAAAGGAAAAGTTGAATTCCACGAAGTAAGAAATCTAATATCATCACCAAGGCTTTTTGATATGTATGTTAGAGGCGCATCCATTGAATTATTAGCCGCGGCTGGCAGTA
This sequence comes from Pseudomonas sp. GB2N2, assembly GCF_054897705.1. NCBI lineage: Bacteria > Pseudomonadati > Pseudomonadota > Gammaproteobacteria > Pseudomonadales > Pseudomonadaceae > Pseudomonas > Pseudomonas sp. GB2N2. Next base: position 5,695,779 of record NZ_CM142701.1, on the reverse strand, counting down.
CATATCTTGATCAGCATACTATGCTAGCAGATAGGCATCAAAAAACTTATGCCGTTTCTATTGAAAAATGGAAGGAAATCGAAAAAACAACTGAAGTGATTGCTGACTTTAAACCTTTAGACAAAACAGTTTCGAACATACAAGTTTGGCCATACGAACCATCTTCGTTAGACGACGAACAGTTTTGTATCGCTGTTGCGCTGAGCTTCACCCGCGCGGAGCTTCTATATGAATATCGTATCTGCGGCGCGCTAGATACATTATTGGAGTCATACGGATTTATTGTGGATGAGCCTCACTATTAATTTGTCCAAATTATTGAACAACCTTTTCTTTAAAATGGCACGTCATCCTCCTCAAAATCAGGAGGAAGGATCACTGGTGGAACAACAGCTGGGGGTTGATTCCAAGGCAACTCTTCATCACCGTCTGCTTCCGCTTCCGCTTCCGCTTCCACTTCTGCTTCCGGATCAGGACGGGGTTTGGCCCAAGCACCAAAATCTGCATCACCCGACCGTGGTTTCGGATTCACGAAAGGGGCTTTAATCATCGTAGGCATAGATATACTTCCCCCAAATACTATTGCGGTTTGTCGAGGTAAACCCGAGATACGTTTTATCTCTCTTTTATCGGCCCACTCACTAGCAGACTGAATTGCAGCCAAATCTTTGTCGGATGTAAGTCGAAATGAAATCCAGTTATTACATTGGGATAATACTGTAGGTGAAATCTCTGAAGGCCGCTGAGTACTTAGCCAGAGTGCCAGCCCAAACTTTCGTCCCTCCTTCGCCAAGCGTTCATACGCTAGAGCATTATCGTTTGCATCCTCACCTGATCCTACTTGACGCAGATAATGGTGTGCCTCCTCCAATACTAGCAAGGTCGGAACTTTGTTTTCCTGTCCACGCTTGAAAAGCTCGTAAGCGTACAGCTCTAATAACGCCCCTAAAATGAAGGGGCTCAGGTCATGAGACAAATGGCGCAGGTTGACTATATGCATACGCCAAGGCTCTTCTGCTCCGCCAAATATACGTTCCACCAGCCTTGTCGACTCCCTTTCCCAATTTAGCACTCCAGGACCGCCTCCACCCTCTCCTCCGCTGACATCCACAACGTCACAAAACATTGGGTCTTCTGCAAAGCGATGGATACGCGTAACAAGTGGAGAGACATTTGAATAGCTGAATGAATCGCGCACTACTTGGCCGTTCCTCGGTTGAAGGCTATGACTCTCTGCTACAAGCGCAGCTAAAGCCGCCATAGGAGGCCAATGAGTAGCGGTGTGAGCTTGACCGCCCCGTACCTGCCGCATTCGAGTATCGGCCTCTAAAGCACCTTGCTGGCGACAGTCATCGAATAGATATGCAATGTTGTCGTTAGCGAGACCCGCGCCACGCTGTGCGGGAAACCACCTGATCTGGTGCAGGTGTTCTAGTGCGAATGTCAGAGCTGGCCGTTGCGTCTTCTCACTTGGGATTAGAAGGCGGTGTAGACCGCTACGGCCGAGAGCATAGTAGGGGATCTTAAATGCATCCTCGTCCTGCCCGCCAAGCGTGGTGCACTTTACAGCCCCCTCGGGTAGATCAGGGAGGTCAAATGCGCTTGGATATTCACCATTAATATCAAAAATGACAATACGTGCGCGTGGCAGCCGAAGGATTTGCTGAAGCACTACGGCAGTGAAACAACTCTTCCCTTGCCCTGAACTTCCGAGAACCGCTACATGTCGAGATACTAAATTTTCAAGTCCCACTATCAAGCTACCACCGCCACGAAGATCTTCGCCGAGTTTGATAGGAACGCTATCCTCCCCCTCATTTCCGAGAATGGCCGTCAGTTCTTCGCTGGTCAAAGGATATGCTTCTGCACCTAAAGGTGGATTTGCCAGAGAGTCACTAATAAATTTAATTACCCCGTCTTCCCTACCTAACCTCCCGACAACAATTCCTGAAACATTTCGAAGTGGCTCCGTTTGATGAGTGCTTGACCCTATTCCTTGGCGATGGGCTTCTCTAGGCTCATCAAAACTCAGAGACAACACCTTCATCACCAACGCCCGACTACCCGAGTCCAGTACAAGTAGACTGCCTATCTCAGTCACTGCTGAAACACCTTGAGCATGCGATGCAAGCTGTCCACGATGCATATCTAGAAGATTCAATGTGACATCAGAACCATCAATTCTGACTACGTAGCCTACCGGTAGGCGACTCCTCATCATGCTTCCTCCGCCGAAGCATCTGTAGCCCTAAGAGCCTTTTCTAGTTTCCTCAAATCCTCATCGTAAATCAGCGGGTCGGGCAGGTGACGGGCTAGTGAGTCCACATACGCAGAGGCCGCGCCGCCGCCCACCACTGTGACCCGTGGGTTCTTCAATGAAAGCAATTTGCGAAGAGCTGGAGGCAGTGCCAAATCCATTGGATCGCCAGTGAATCCCGATGCATAGATCACTAACTGTAAAGTCGGGTTTAGCAGTGCCGAGCGAATGAGTCTGTTTATATGCTCATCGCCAAATCCATATCCACAGAGTATCAAGCATGTCTGCGGTTTGTTCATGAACTCCGCGAATCTGCGAAATAGCTCACCGAGCACGTAACCTACCGTATCCATGTATTTCGCCGCTCTCGGCATCACCATCAGCCCGAGTTCTGCTCCCTCCCGCTGAGCCATAAACTCTGTAATTCGTTGGTGTGCTAACGAAGCGGGAATCTCGAAAACTTGGCCGCCCTCTTCTCTCCAAGTCAATGACCCATGTAATTTGGCCAGATAAATGTTGTACACACCAAACCTTGCCTCCCCCCTCGCTTGTGTATTGCGAAATCCAAGATCGAAACTTTGGGGAGAAAAACGGCGGGCATGGACTCCCAAAAAACCATTCGAGACTTGCAGGTCGATGGACTCTGCCGCCCACTCGATAGCGAGATCATAGTTGGTGGTGAAAATCCAAGGCGAAGATTGACCAGGCTGCCTTGCTGAAACCAGTTTCTGCAAAATAGTTCTTTGGCTTGCGAGCCGATTTTCGTCTGACTCCACACCACCGGGAGAAATCCACCAAGCATCCTGCAACAGCGCAGCACTCACGACCGTTCTATACAACGCCGCACGGGAGGTTTTGAGATCGGCGAGGTTTTGTAACTCTTCTTGTTCATCAGGAGCCAAACCAACCAGTTCGTCTTCTCCGATGAGTCCCGCTTTTCTGGTCCAGTCGGATAGCGCTATTTCCAGGCTATCTATCAAGCGCTCAATATTGGGGGTTATACGGTCTTGAGCTACTACAGCTTCCCTGGCAATGAACCCATACTCCACAAGCCATTCAGCATCAAGCGGGCACGCAGCTACAAAATGGTTCCATAGAGCGATCATTGTAAATCCACCCGCCGCCACCGAGGCCCCGGCCCCGAGCAACAAACCAATGTTTTCTAGACGTAGGAGTGATGCAAGGTGAGCCTGAAGCTCTACTTCGTCAGCTAAAAGTGAAGCTCCACGTATGGCGATAAACGGCATCCTGACCCCCGGGAAAATCAATCCATTCGTTGGGCAATGACAAGCGAATTCGAACTGCGAACAGCAGTAAACACCGAAAGCGTAGTCCGAAGCTGATAATTAGCCATGCTGTCGTGGTGCTCGCATCACTAACCGCTTGACGCCGGCTCTCCCAGCGATGGGGTGGGTCATAACATCACTCTTGGCCAGAAATGGTCTAAGGTCATCGCTGGATTTATGCTGATCACGCATTCAACGCATCAATAGGTTCAGGCAGCCAATCTGCCACCCGCCTTCGATATTAATTCGCCTTGTAGCGATTTTTCAGCAAAGTCTTCCGCAAGCTCTGCCGCTCCTATGCTCCCCTCTGTCAAGGTGGAACTACCCGTGCCTAATTCAGACCTGCAACCTTCCCTGCTCTTCAAGATCAACGAAAATCAGCTCGCCTTTGAGGCGGCTATCCTCGAACTATCTGGTGGGGTTGAACAACGAGGAGCAAGCGACGTTGCCGATAATGTACGCGGCGCCCTCGATTCAATCGGCAAGAATGAGAAGTTCCTTAAGCTGACCTTGGCCGCCTTCATGTCGCCATGAGTGTTGCGGACTGTAATCGGCCAATAGCTGCCTAATCAGCCTTGTTGCCCACTTCTACTTCTACTCAGGCGTTTTAATTTTATGATGTATCGCTTTTTCAGTAATGTGTTGAGTGCAGTTTTTGAGTGCTCAGGCATCGGATACCTTCAGGTCAACAACCGAAACCAAAACACTTTCAAACGGCATACCCTGAAAGGTAGTAGTTACAACTTCCACAGCGACAGCATTTTCGAGGTGTCGATTAAAATAGCTTGCATACCAGTTGATCTTGACCAACACATCCTCTTCACGTACAGCCCCCCTTAATAAATCAATGGTCCTTCTTTCGTTGGCCAAAATTTCGTAAGCGTTTGCACCACACATGTTTTGCGCAACCTTATTTGTTGAAAGACACAAGGAATCTAGGTACGTGACACCATCAGCTTTATCCAAAATCAATTCTGATTTCAATAGTCGTCCAACCGCATCATCTTGTAGCCCATCGATAAACGCAGTGAAATCTTCATCAGCCGCAATCCTTGGATACTTGGCAACTTTGCTTTCAGTGTGATAAGCCCTATTCATTGCTGGACCAAATATTGAATTCTCGGTATGCACCAAAGAACCACAAGAAATACCACCTCGCACAAGCAAACAAAATTTACTTGTTTTAACCAGCAACTTGATTAGAAAGTATCGAAAATTGGATAACCCTTGAGAATCTGCCGGACAAGAAAAAACTATCGAATCTGAAAAAGTAGTTATTGAAACACGATGTGCGCTGGCGGCTTTTTTTGTTTCCTCATATAGGGTATTTAGCGATGCTCTCATTTCATCAGACACAAAATTATAGTTAGAGTGTGCAAACAACGATTCCGGAGACCCATACATATCATCAACTGCTTGAATTTCAGCAATTACATTTTCAATCAATTCGAATTTTTCTTTATCTTTTTCGCTATCCATGACTAACTGGCCGAACCCAAGAATATCCACGAACCCGATTAATCGTTGCTTGTAACTCACTAGACTAGTCCTTAGTGGTATTGAATATCTGATTTTTTGGTTTCGCACAACAGGCACTCGTGCGCGAAGCACTTTGAGGATGTATCTTAAATAATATAACACCCAAGCCTGCATTACATCCTCAACAAAATCACTTGCGTGCAGATGTGCTTCGAGTTTGAATAGACTATCACGCTCCTTTCCCCATCGCTTTCCGTAGCATTGAGGGGAAGAAGACATTTGGACCACGGCTCGGAGGATAATCGCAATATTGCATATCAGAGGAAACAGATGCTATTTCTGCTTCATCGACAGCCGATTTTGGCCTGTGGCTGGACAAACGGGGTTGGTCAGAACGTTCGTGTTGCCCTGGAGACGACATAAAGCAGTACGTGCTCCGGGTTAAACGTACCGGCATATTAGGACATCGCAGTTCGTAAGAGGAAACATCTGGCATTATTCAGGCAAACTGACGAATGCCTGCCCTAATATTCATATATTAGCGTTGCGACAGAAAACATATGGAAATACACTACCCGAAACAAGCATTAAAAACAAAATCAGCAAGGAACAACAACTTAAATGACAACAGTAAAAGCTCCGCAAATTAACTCCAATGAATTCCTTAAATTTGTGGATACGCTAAATGACGCCATACAAATATCCGAACTTAAGGCGGATATTTATAACATTCCGCCTTTCAAGCCAGAGGCGTTAGAATCTCTAGAATACAATTCGAAATACCCGGAGGGCCAATGTTGGCATAATTGCTACCAATATACCCATCATAATGGGGGTAATATTGTTTTTGGCTGGCTTATCTTTGAAATAATTAATGACAGGTTTGTTGCTCAGAACCACGCAGTAATAAGGAGCAGTAATGGCAAGCTTATAGATCCAACTTATTGCAGTTCTATAACAACAGATGGAGTATTTATACCTGACACTCGCGCAAAAATACAATACAAAAACCTGCGTGCCCCTGGCTCATTTGAGCTACTCAAAAATGGGGAGACTATTTGGACTGACGGCGAAGCAGAACATAAGGATTTCATGTATAGATACTTTGAAGACAGCAAGGACCTTCAGAGCTTCATATCTTTTTACGTAAAAGATATTTAACTACATTTAATTGCGCCCCTTCGCATCGACCTTGCCCGAAAGATCGCTCAAGTTACAACTAACAAAAATATCACAGAGCGATCTGCGGCGGATCAGAAAATTGTCTGGGCAATACAAACGTTTATTTCTTCTTTCAGTTATTTTCGGTCCTTCTTGGTTGGCCGTTATCGGCCAGAAGCAGGCGCTGGAAGCCTGCAAACTAGCTCTCAACGGGTATACGACAACTGCTCCACCATGTCATATGGAATCACGACTCACTCATCATCTGCAATGGTTGCATCACTATTAGAGCGCCAATCGCGCGTGTATAGCAGCTTTTCGGAACTCAAATAAATAACAGCCCCTTTCGATACAATTTCAGAAGCAGACGCGGATTCGACTATCTCGCCGTCTAATGAAATAAAACTTTGTTGAGAAAGCGATGAGTATACTAGAAGCAAGTTCTCAATTGCTTTGTTTTCGACATTTTTAAATAGCAGCGAGTCGTGTACAAGATATGGAATTTTGGTGTGCCTTAGCAAGGACGTATCCAGCAATATTAAATTCGAATATGCCTTGCCTGTCCCAGTATCTTTGGGGATCTCGTAACTATAGCTATCAGGATTAAGGGTAAGTTGCGGGGAAGATCGCGCCTCCTTATAAATGAACTCGACCAAATTACTGATATCCTTGTTAAGGCTAACTTCAATACCTTTAAGAATTTCTAGTTTTTTACCTTTTAGACTGACTTTTAGTTCCTTAATTTTACTGCTTAGCTCTATGAGCTTCTCATATAGTTCATTTTCTTTGGATAGTTTTGCTAGCTCCAGCGATATATCCATTACAGAATCAACTATATAGGCTGGGTTTCCCGATTGGGCAAGCGCATGGGTAATTATCCTATTACACTCCTGAATGTCTGCGTCCACTAGGTTTATTTGGCTGATTAGTTCGCTTTCTTTCTCCTTGATTTCTTTGCGGAGAATATGTGTCAACCCCTTGTGAAAAGATTCAATATCTTCAAGTTTTTGTATATTTATACTGGGGATGATATCCAGTAAGGGTTGAAAGTTTCGCCTCGTAATGCTGCTGTTGCTCTCTAGATTTGACTTGACGCGCTCAAGCTCGCTAGAGAGTGTCATTTTCAGTTCGAGCAAACTGTTTTTTTGGACTTTTTGATCCAATACTTTCTCATCGATTAATTCGTTCACCGATATGGCTAGGGCCGCGAGTTGCTGCCGTATTCCATCCAGTCGGAGTTGATTGCTTGTGATTTTTTCTTGATTCTCTAAATATTTACTTTTCTGAATTTTGGTAATTATATTTTTTTTGACAGCACTGTTTAGCGATTTTAGTTCACTCTCAAGGTCAATCAGTCTGAAAGATAGATCGGATAAAGCACCAAACCGTTCAAATACTTTGATTATATAGTCAATACACTGCGAGCCTCGCTCCGCTCGAAAGTCATGTAGAGGTCTGCTTACATCAAGATTCTCACGACCCCAGACTCTAGTAACTGGGGAAACGACTGCTCGAAAACTCAAGTCTGTGATAGAGCTTGTGTAGTGCGACTTTAAAAACTCAAGGTATATTTCGAGATCCCAGATTTCCACTCCCCCTTCAGGGCCATGGAAATTAACGACATTTGCCGAACCTGTGTTTCTTTCAAATATATATTCACGATCTAGGATGATCATGTATTTGTAGCTATGATGGCCGAGGGTTTCAGCTACATCCTTACCATGAGATAAAAGTGTGCTGCCTCCATAGACGAAGTCGATCACTTTCAGCAATGTAGACTTACCTATAGAATTCGAATTTACCCTATCGCCCACTACAATATTCAAGTTCTCATGAAATGTAATACGCTTTTCTACGAACCAATTACACTCGATGAATTTCAGCATTTACTTATCATCCCTGTATTGAAATCCACTTCCAAAACGTCCGCCAAATGTAACGTTTCAACGGCATAAATGAAAAGATCGACCGAGTCGAAAGAACCTTTAACTTTTTTGTAAAGCTCTCTGACTGATGTGCGATCTTCAAATGCATTAAATATTTTGTCTATTTGCCCGAGTGATGAGTCTGAAAGTGAAATGAGTTTATTTGGGGTTATCATTCAAATATCTCACAATTCTGGATGTAGAATGATGCAATGATCTCGGAGGCTTCACTAGAGCTTGAATTTGAGCGAAGGCGGATCCACTCTACAATATTTTTGAAAATAGCTTGTTGATCACTGCTTGTCTTGGCTTGCTGAAGGTAAAAAGATTTAACCTGCACGGAGAGAATAGTCGACGCGTTAGGTGATTCAGCTTCTAATAGCTGGAGTTTCTTTCTTACGAACGAAAAATAGCTACTTACATTTTGCTTTATTCTAGTCGTTGTTAGCCTTGACATCGTCCCATTGATTTTTACGTCCAGCTCCTTGGGATCTAGATTCAAATCAGCATCACCTTCAGTTTCTTTCTCCAAAGCATCAATAATTTTTGATATCTCGGCCTCAATCTGGTGATCGTCCATGAGCTTTGCTTGGCGTTTATGCTCGATAATGCCTTGTTTCAGTTTTACCATTTCTCGGTATTCTTCGGCTGTTCTCGGGTTATCGAACTCGTTGTGGCAGAGCAGACAGAGTGCAATAAGGTTATCTAGGTGATCAACATCAGCGCTGAGACGGAACTCATTGACCAGCAATAAAACTTCGGGGGGCGTAGGGTTTAGCGGGTATATGTGAGCAATTTCATACTGTTTATTCGAAGTTTTAGATTTCGAATACATAAGTGGCCTGCCACATTTAGGGCACGCCGAGGACACTTCACTGACCAACTGGATGTTAATATTTGGAGTAAATTTCTTTCGTGGATTTGCAGACATGCTCTGTTCCTTGAGAGCCACGCGAGCAGCATAGAGTAAGAGCATAGTAGCCCATTGAGATCAAACTCAGTAGTGGGTCAATTCCCACCTAGATTCGTAGACACCTCTCAACGGCTGCTAGGCCGATTCGGGACGCTCAAAAAGGATGGGGGCAACGCGCTCACTGACGCGAATGCTGGTCGGGGTGAGTGCGGAGATGGGTTTGAATGTGCTCGCCTACAACTTGAAACGGGTCATGAAAGTCATCGGTGCTAACGGTTTGATGAAGGCGCTGTCGGCATAAAAAGGTTGATTTTGGCCCATCCCAGAGGCTGTAAAAACAGCGTTGAGATGTCCCATGTCGCGACTGATGCGACCCGCAGCATTGACCGTGCGATCGCTCAGCTAACGAACGTCGATGATCCAAGACGATGAGGCCAGTCCGTTTTTACACACTCTGGGCCAGAAGCGGACGTTCGATATGTCTATGAAATTGAGGGTGAGTCAGTAACGCAACAGGGTGACAAGTACGCAGTTATACCTCTGCCCCTCCCGACCGCCCTCCAGCACCAGGTTGAGCTTGGTTTATGCGTTGATGATTTTTGCTGCTCTGGGTTGATCAGAGCACTGGCATCAATGGATGTAGCAGAAGAAATCCGTGACCAGCTTACGAAATTTAATGCGGGCGCTACCGAGATTAGTCAGTTCCTTTGTAAACCATGCGACGTTTTACGCGTGCTTCCTACCTTCGGATCCTAGGAATGGCTTCCTTGGACAGAAAAATTGCGACAACCCTACCAGCTAACGAAAATGACGCGTGGGTAACACCTCGTCTATAGGCTTAGTCCTTGATAACATGCCGCCAGTACGGATACATTCGTGCAGCAAGCATGGCGCCGAGCGAAAACTCGGCTCGCGGGCTCAATGAATTACAGAATTGAACACATGGACAATAAAGAAAACTTCAACACTGTAATAAATTTAATTGCTCGCCAGCCTTGGGTCGGTACAAAAGTACCTGAACTTAGCCACATGCTTTACGAGGAGTGCAAGTGCGCAAACTCTCGGGAAATGCTAATAAAAATAATCAATAATTTTTCATATATGTCTAGGCAAGACTACAGCGAGAAACTCAATGCGCTGGCCGAAGAAGTAATGAATGAAGATGGCTACGAGGATGAAGCTCAAATAGTAGCAATGGCGGCAGACTCCGGCCCTGATAGCTCTCAAGAACTCCTCTACAACCTAAAGCACATTTTTACTCAAAAACAGTGGTTAAGCTTTAGCGGTGTCAACACATTTGGTGCGGCTTATAAAAACTATAAAAAAACAGGGAGAAAAAAACTTTACATTGTTGACGACTTCGTAGGCTCAGGACAAACCGTAATAAGCAGACATAATGAGCTTGTCAAAATATTCACGCACGCTCAAGTACCTGAGTTCTCTATATCTTTTAAGGTTTTAGTTTCAACTGAGCATGGTCTAAATGCTGTAAGAGAGGCAGGCATTAATATTTCAGCACAGCTTCTGATCAAAAAAGCTATTGATGGCTTTTTTCCAGAGGAAGTGGCAACTGAGTATCGTTCATTGATGAACATACTGGAGGTAGGACTTTCCCAAGAATACGAAGGAACGAAGCTGCCAAGCTTGGGGTATAACGGTGCACAGGCAGCATATTGCCGCGAAGCGGCAAATACACCTAATAGTGTACTCCCGATCTTTTGGTGGCCGTTTGACAGTAAAGAAAAAAAACGACTAACTATGCTTCATAGAGCGATGAGGGACGCATGATAAAATATACCACCCCCAGTCTGCTCCGTGCTGACTTTGTAATAATGCGAGTGTTACACGAGTCACTATCTGGCTTGCAACCTTACACGATCCTCAAGCGCAGCAAACTGTCCGGTGAAATATTTTTCAAGGTTTTTAGTTCTTTAGCCGCTAAGAAATTAGTAATCGAACATGACTCTTTAATCCATTTGAGCAAGACTGGCCGAGCGGTGTTTCTAGCAGGATCAGGTCGAGTTCTCGCGGGGCCCAAAAAGTGGCGTCAGGTCCCTACCAAGATGCGAGGACGCATCATTGGGATTGACGACTTTTACGTGCCGAATGTCTTCTTATTGGACCAATGATTGGAAGTGGAGGCGTAGGTTGCGTTTTTTTTGTTCTGTAGTATTCTCATCCTCGCCCACAGAGGCTAGTACGATGGAGTGAAGTCGCTCCCCTGGTTAAGGTGCTCGATAACCGATATTGCATCCGCCGGCGGTGAAGCATACCGGCTGATGCAATGCTACAACGCTTCGCGTTTCCGCAAACCGCAAGGCGCACAAAAGCGGGCTTCGCCCACTTTCGCACGCCTCGCGGTTTAGAGCGCAAGTCTAGAAGGTAGTCATCTGTGGGCTTTTCATGAAGAAAACAAATGAATGGAAGCAATTTTTCTTAAGTCGTGGAATTTCGCCTGAACTAACTCAGCGTTATCTCGACCAAGTAAAAACTCTTACGACCTCAGGCTCTCCAGTTATCTTTGAGCTTGAACACCTATCTTTATTGATGGGAATAGAGTATCAAACTGTATTATCTATGATCCATGGAAGTTCTAGCTTTTATAGGACCTTCACCATAAAAAAAAGGTCTGGTGGCGACCGTACCATCAATGCACCTTACCCCAGTCTTCTCCAATGCCAAGATTGGATATACAAAAACATACTGCTGAACTGTGCCGTTCATGACAATGCGCATGGCTACGTCCCTGGGCGTTCAATTTTCACCAACGCAACTCCTCACCTCAACTGTAAAACCTTGCTAAAAATGGACTTGAAAGACTTTTTCCCCTCCATTGGAATTGGCTGGGTTATCAATCTTTTTTCGGATTTAGGCTACTCACAGAGCGTATCACATTCGCTAGCTGCACTATGCTGCAATAAGGGTTGCTTAGTACAAGGTGCCTCAACAAGCCCATACCTTACAAACATACTGCTACGTGGACTCGATGAAAGACTTTCCAAACTCGCCTTAAAAAACAACCTTAAATATACCCGTTACGCGGATGATATGACCTTCTCTGGTGGGTACATATCAAGTAATCTCCCGCCATTGATTGCAGTAATCGTTACTGAATACGGCCTAGTGGTGAACAACTCAAAAACCAGACTAATGATAAATAAAAACAAGAAAATCGTTACCGGACTGTCGGTATCCGGCGCCACTTTAAAGATCACAAGAGACCTTAGAAGAACTATAAAGCAAGATGTTTTCTATATCGAAAGATATGGATTTCTCTCTCATGTCTCGCAACAAAAAATTAAAGACCCATTCTATCTCGATTCAATTTTCGGAAAAGTGAATTTTTGGCTACAAGCGGAACCAAAAAGCGCTGAAGCCCAAAGATGTAGAGACATACTAAGACCAAACTTCGGCCAGGGCCTTCCTTCTTAAATTACTCCTATATCTGGTTTCAATATCTCTTCCGTAGCTGATGTCTCTAACAAATGCTACGGATGAAATAGAGAGAAGGCGGGGCAGAATCTCCCGGATGACGGTAAACAGCCAATGGCGGACATTCGTGACTAGCCCCCCCTAACCAGCCATCCGCTTATGCCCAGAAAAAAACTCATCCTCATCCTTCGAGCGTAACGACATCGGCATCTTTTCTATAATGAAGACTTCTAACTCCCGAATTATAGAAGCAAACGGCTTGACGACCATTAATAGTTTCATCAACAACAAACTTCCAAGGAGTTGATCTGCACTCTTTGGGGTGGCTGTATTTAGACTCAACAGCGCAAGCTCCTGAGAATGGGCATCGCACATTAGGAAGCTCGCTGGTATCACAGATTGATCCAGATGATTTGATATGAATCTGTACGTAATCAAATATAGACTGGAGAGTGGATATCGCAGGCTCATCTATCCCGTTCACGAGTGAGCGTTCACCCATCCAGCTAATAACACCATCTATCTGGTTTTTTTGCTGATAAACCCAAAACGGCGCCAGTTCGACAGTGCAGCGATAAAACTGGTCGGCACTATTTATCTTAGATAGAGAAACCTCCATAAAAGGTGCTTTCTTTCTTGCCTCGACAGCAAACCTTAGGATTTTTAGATACTGAACTATTCCCTTCTCTAGTTGCTCAGATCCTTTAACATTGTTAATCAGCTGTGGAATTATTGTGTTGTTGAGACTGCTTACGAACTGATCGAGTCCTAAAGCGATTGATCTGTAATGCTTCAGGAATGCGGACGAGCTAGTACTTCGATATATTTTTAAAATTTTACACGCATCGAGCAACCCTTTTCCTGGGCATATATTCATTAGCGCTGTAGTTCCAAGAATTATTCGCTCGTGCAGCGACGACTTTCGACCGATCAAATAGTTAATTAAAGGCTCATATGCTAAATAAGGATATGCTGGGGTGCCTTCATCAAGATCAACATCCGAAACCTGTCGACGCCGGATTTCTCTTTCAACCTCATAGGCCACACCTTCGGTAATGAAATGATGGCCTATATCAAGAGAAAACTCATGGGAGGAATGAAACCCTTGTGCTTTGATGCCAACCCTAACAGTCTCAAAATTATCAAACTCACAACCGTGTATCGTCAATGGCTCAGTAATAATTTGAATATCGCTGAATTTCCACGTCAGTATTTTAGTATCTTGTGGTGGTACGTTATCTGACGCACGGCCTAGGAGAATTTTGTAGACTTGAAGAAATGCTTGAGCATTTGAGTTTATATTTTGGGGTGAATGGTAAGCACCCTGCTCATCAGTACCATGCAGGAATTCATAGAGAAAATTTATCGCATTCACAACCATAACTATACCGCACGGTGTAGATACATTGTGAAGATAGTGTACATACTCATGCACATTTACAGCCAAGGCGCCGGCGTATGCATCTCTATGATCAGGGTTCAAATCTGCATCAGAGGACAACCGCGTAAAAAGACTATTGAGGCGAAATGCTCCGCCACGCTGACTTTTTTGCTCTTGAATCAAAAATTCTGGATAGGGGTACAATGGAAAAACCTCACCATAGCTATGTCTAGTCTCGGGTTTTACCACTCCTCTTAAAAGAAGGCCAGCATCGCTGCCACCCGTTAGCATTAAAGCTGATTGAAATTTGATAACTGGTTAACGTATATCATTCGCGAATCCGCCAAGTACAGCTTATCATCAACCACGCTGACTTAATGTAGGGACTACTCTAGGAGCAGCGCCATCCATCCTCGAAGGGAGTCTTGAACGGACTATCTATATTGGGTCGTTATCTGCCTATCAGGATAGGGTAACAGTCGGCCTAGGCAATGAGAACGATCAATAGAAGATTTAACAGTCGGAACTGCATTTATACACAGGAGTGGTGGCTTTGAAACAGATTCAACGGATTCTTGCACAAGGTCACTTTGATGGATTTTGCCTGATTTACGCTTTGTTCAATGGGTACAAGGCTCTCAAAAATCCCGAGGTAAAAGCTTCTGATTTCGCTTTGAGGAATTCAAATGCTTGGAAAAAGGTTATCGGTAGTACGCCTTCTCTTCACAATTTCGTCCTTGGTGAAGGGAGTAATTTTGGGGAATTGAAAGGTTCGACTGATGCGAAACTCAAACAGAGATTTGTAGGTACTTGCATGGAAGCCCTGACTGATCGCGTCAGGTACACGGCCTCAGTATCAAAAGTCGAAATTTCGGATCTGGCTACGACTGATTTCAGCGAGTCTGTGGTGATTATTTGCGTGACAGACAAAGCGAAATCCGAGAATGGGAAAATGGGCGATCACTGGGTTTGCATTGTTGGTCGTGATGATGATGAGAGAAAATACCTTGTTGCTTGCTCCTTCACTCATCAACGCTACGGATTCACAGAGCGCCAGGATGAGGAAACCAAGCGGTTTTATAATACGACCATCGCATACAAGGGCCTGAACCGAACCACCATCTACCCGGACAACATCAATCTAATAAGCATTATCCCTGCTTGATATTAATGTGGGGCTCAATATCGGCGGGCCGGTATTGGTCGAATGCAGCCGTTGAGAACCGATTTAATTTGGAACGCCTATCCATTAGATTTCGGACGGGCTTAGAGGAACGACTACTAGATAGGTTTTACAGATACCAGGTCGAAATATTTAAATTTCTTCTTTTTCGCCTCGGCCTTGGCTTCTTGCTCGGCTATAAGAGTGCTTAAGGTATTCGCGTCGTAAATAAGTACTTCTGCGTCGCCTTCGAACTCCCTGGTAACGTGCAGCGTAACCCGCAGTTTCGGGGAAAGTGATTTAGCAATATTGCGAGGCTTCGAGTCAGGCAGCTGCTTGGAGACTACCGACGGCTCGGGCTCGTTCGACGTCAGTGAATCACATTCATTTGAGGAGCCAAAAAGCGCATGGCGCATCTCTTCTTCACTCAATTTTTCGTTCATTGGATGTCTCGTTTCACTTTAGAAGGAGGCCGCGGGCATCGGGGGATTTTATCATCCTTCGGCGCTGCGATGAGGTAATCAGCAACACGACTCAAATCGTCTGATTGAGGCAGCAACAGGCCCGAACAGACAGTAGACGATAGCTGCTGCTGTCCCTACGCTGATCGATCACATATAAGCACACGCCAGAAGGAGCGCTCATTTTGGTAATTTCAATAGATCGAGATAGCGTGCATGCAGGGGACGATATGCACAGTCATGAGACGTCAATTAACGTCGAACCCACCGCAACGCTACGCGTGTTATTAGACAAGGTGCAAACCTTGGGCTATCTGCCATGCATCAGTGGAGGCGAGGCCACCTGGATAATTTGTTCGTCTGAAAAACCCATAGGCGTTTACGCGCAGCAATGGTCAGAGACAAAACTGACGGTGCCGGACGACAGCATTGTCAGTGAATATTTCGGAGGTGCCAAACCTCACCTTCTGTTCAGATATTGGTGCCAGAAAGATCCAGATCAGGTTTTCTCCCATATCAAGATCAGTAATGAGCCACCGCCACGTTATTAGCGGCTAGTGGTGCCCCTAGCTATAGACCTTGTCTAGAGGTCCGCTTTGGGGCGGAAATAGCCCTTAACGACAGACCACTTTCGGCCAACTACGCTGTTTGGGAGCGTTAGTTGAGGCACCAATGGAACTGCCATTTCTGCCGGGCAACTGATACCCCGAGTAGCGGGTATCGGCGTCTGAACCGCTGCGCGGAAGCTGGCCAACGGTATTCTACTGTTCGGGCTCGATCTGAGGCAGGCAACAATTGGTCTACATACCCCGTCTCGGTTAAGGGAAATAGGAGAGCAGCAGGCGTCATCGCTGCGAAACAATAAAAATCCTGGAAACAGAAATGTTTTCGGAATTTTTTATGCTCGCTTACAAGGATTTAACGACTGCTTCTGCATTCGATATCGATAGCCCGTGGGTCGAATCGAGCCAACCACACTGATCGGAATGGGCACTCGAATGAGCGAGTTTATCAGCAGGCGTAGAAGCGCTGTCTCATAAAATCAGCGAGGCGCGTGGGGTTCGAAAAAGCTCGTGACTGCCGCCAAGACCTGCTGTGGCAGGTGTGTATCAACTTCCTGTTTCATGAACGGCGTTAACACAGGCAACCAAGCTTCCATCTTAGTACGGATAACGGTTCGTATGTACATAAGTGTAGTTTTCATGTCGCTATGACCTAACTGAATACGAAGCTGTTCATGAATATCATGGGCATAGGCAAGGCTAGGGGTGAGACCATTGGCTTTAAAGTAGTAATACACAACATAGGAAGCATAGGTGTGGCGCAGAAAATGAGGTGTTACGCGTCGGCCTATTTTTTTAGATGCCAATCGAAACGCCTCCCAAATATCGTGTTTGGTTACTTGTTTACCATGACAATTCAACCAGAGCGGCACGCCGTACTTTGTACCGAACTTTTCTTGATATAAAACAACCCTATCAGTTCTAACCGTTGTTATATACTCATTATGGAGAACCCCTAAAGCTTCAGTAAGCACGATACATTTCTGCTTACGCTTACCGCCCTTTGGAATGTAAACTAAGCTTTGAAATTTACGCTTAGTTGCCTCAAGTTCAGGATAACGTAACCACTCTGGGTTTAGACTGTCAGCCCCAACCGGAAGTTGAATGACCCCGCCCACGCGCAACCCAGTCGTGGCCATCATGTATCCAATCTTTCCGTAAACGGGGTCTATGTCAATCAGTGCCTCTGACAACAATTTAAACTCAGCTTCATTAACAATCTTCTCTTTATAATCAGATACGATCGCTACACTATCCAAACCGGGATCAACCTCAGCTGTTGACGAAGTCCTAAATGATCTACCTATACCAACCCCTGTGGCATCAGAAGTGCGTGCGATTTCGTGCTTCGCAGGGAACTGCATTAAATGCGGCAAATTTTGAGAGTCGCACCACTCGTAAAAGCTCCGCCACGAGCGATAGTAAACGTTGAGCGACTCAGCCTCGACCCCTCGCTCTCTCAGCGAACTACGGAGTGATTCAAGGTGTACCTCATAGGTTACCCTATCGTATTCAAGCCCTAGGTCAGCGCAATAGTCCAACCAAATCTTCATATGACTGTAAATATTTTCTAGTGTCTTTTTTTCGCGCCGCCCTCCTCTTCTCATCGGCGTGTTACGCAGATGCATCAAATACTTCACTAAAGGATAAGCAAGTTTACCACCAACGTGAGGTATTTGTGCACCGTCATCGGCTCGTACAAATTCTAAATACATAGATATAGAGTCCAGCTCACGACTGAACCATTATAATTTCATCAAATATTTCCACGCTATCAAATAACTCTGGGTATTCAACAGACGCATGCATGGAAGATATTGTTCCTTCTGGTACGCGGTTGCTACCGCACCTCATGCTGTTTCGTTCAATAGCAGTGTCTAACGATACTTGGAATAGCACCGCGATACGACGAACATTCTCGTAAACACTGGCAATATCCAAAATTTCATAGCGGTCCGACTTGGTAATGCTGCAAGCGTCAAAGATCACCGGCAATCTATTGGAAGCCTGTAATGCAGAAGCCCAGGTGGTTTTACCGCTACCAGGCACTCCTATAGTCACGTACAGATTTTTTTCCAACGGCCTAGCAAGCACTACTCTAAGCTCATTGACGGCCTCGACCCATGCCTTGGCCCGACTCAGTGGATCGTCTCCAGTTGTCAGCCTGTCCGGCGACAGGATTAGTGGTTTATTGGTAAATTGAATGAGGGGGCCGCTCCTTACCGGCTCAGCATGCAAGCGAACTTCCAGAGACCTGATCCGCACCTCCAGCATTTCGTTTTTTTCCCTCGCTTGGGTGAGTTGTCCCTCCATCCGAGTTTTGATAAAGCTAAGCTGCTCGGCGGTCTCAACAAGCGAGTGGTTTTCAATCAGAGCATTACGCAATTTATCGCTGACAGAGAGCTGCTCGCCTATTGAGACCTCGTGCTGCTCACTCAGAGAGATGTTAAATTTTTTAACCTCGTCGCCCAGCATCTTCCAGCGAAGTCGGAGTTCATCATCAGGCGTTTTGATGTGGCCGTAAAAGTACTTTCTATCAATACCTGACTTAGCCGCCAACAGGGACACCGCCAGCTTTTTACCTGATCGCATGCATTCAGCACGAAGATGTTCGAGGGTCTTTTCAGCACGCGCAAGCTTCAACCAGCTGTCGCTCATTTTATCTGTTCCAAAAGCGGCGTATATTCCGCTACAAATTCGCGTGCAGACTTCAGTAAATGCAGGTTCTGAGAGTAACCTTCGGAGTCCACTCCCTGGATAAGCTCTCGATAAAACTCAAGCGATTGCTCAAGGCTGGCGGACTCGCACTCGGTCAGCAAGCAATGCTCACATTTTGCTCCTACACAGGTGCTTGGCGTAGGAAGCCCGATTGATGCGACGTCATCTCCTATGCCTCCAGATTTCGCAATCAGCTGAGTGCAGGGCTTTTGCTGAGTATCATCAGGGTCAATCACGCAAATAACGAAAGGAGTAAGCAAGAAATGCATAGATCCGTAAAGAGCACGCTCCCTCAAATATTCTTCTATCGACGTTCCTAATTTATCACCCGTTAACCCTTCAAAACGTGGTTCTGCCTTTACGCCCGCCATAAGTCGATCACCCGAGACACCTGCAACCTTCCCCGATTGCAGTGCATGACTGATATTTTTCACCAACTTCAGCGACTGCTCGACCAACATTTCTTGACGTGCAGACCTGATGAATGGGTTATTTCGAAGATACATTTCAGTCATGCTTAGCTTTTTATGTGAGAACAAAGTCATCACAAGCAACGGTCCTAACACGGGACTGTTCAATGCAAACCAACCTGCGATTGTCTTCCTAAATTGATGGGGATGAGGTCGGTAATCTATACCGCTATCCTCGCAGAAGTCTTGGATATGATTAATGATACTCTGATGCGCGACTGGTCCCGTAACATGATCGGTCTTTTCATTATTCTGAAGTGGAGCAATAAGGATATCACCCCGACGATTTCCACGCCCCAAAACCTCTAGAAGTTTGACAGCGAGAAAGGTTATTTTCGGCACCGGGAGGGTTACCACATGTCCAGCGATATACTCCGTACTAGTCTTTTGTATTGTCACCGTCATCCGGTAAAAATCATTTACGCCAATACGGTAGTCCCTGACACAGCAACCAACTTTCAAATTACGTAACTCCCGAGCGCGAATCCCTGTTGTGAATAAAATAATCAGGACCGCAGCTCGCTTGATATAAGAGAATGCTTTCTCCGCGACCTTACGATCCATCCGATAAGTAAATCTTGATTTATCGGACGGAGGGGCATAATGGGTAAATTCAATTAAAAATGGCAGATTCTCCCCTAACTGCTCCAGCGTTATGCCGCGTGCTGCACACTCTTTAAGTACTCGACCACGGGTTACGGTGCTGCCACTTTTATTGCCTACTATGCCTTCATATACGACCTCGTAAAATCTGATCAGCGCGTCGGCGTGGGCTTCGATATACTCCACTGCTTTCTTGGCCATCGGAAATGCAAACTCCAAAGGGATAGGCAGCCAGCCACGCTGATCATCATCGTCATCTTCTGATGGATCAGATCTTGAACTACTGGATAATAAGTCTCCTATACTCTGACCATCAAATGGATCACTAGCTAATCTCAAGCAAGCTGGGAGATAATCACCAGAATAAGAAAGCTTCCACCACTCAGATAAGAATCGAACCTTATCTAACTTAGTATTATCATGCCATGACGTTGCCGCAACGCTATCAATAAAAAGTCGCAATTCTTCCGACTGAAGATCACTTGGCAACTTGAAATATCCATTCGGACTAGTAGCAACCAAGTACTTTCGAGAAATCAACCACTGTATAAATTGCTTGGAACCAGATAAAATATTGTGCGCAGTCCTGTACGAGCGTTCGAATCGTGCGTTAAATCCCAATAGCACGAATGCAACCAGCTTTAACAAAAGTTTCATAGGCAGAAATTCTCGGCCGGACTGACCTATTATCGAGTCGAACAAAAGTCTGTCTACTCCCTCCCTACGAAAATCCCAAATATCACTTTCAAACGCGTCAGACTGGCAAACTTTCCGATCTGAATAAAATTCGGCTGTTTGATCCAATTGAGACCAACGAGCTTCGATAACGTCTATCTCTTTTATCGCATTCTCATCACGTGGTTTCGATAACGGATTTGAGTCCATTTGAAGGTCAACCTCGTACAATAATTTGAGGAAGAGCTACGCTTCCAGAACGCGCTTGCTGCCATGCTTGAGTGACTTCATCCTCATCGGACCAACCATTCAGCAGGTCATAAGCTCGGGCGGCTTTGCGTCCAAACAAAACGTCCCATGATTCGCGTGGCATCGACTCGCGAAACGCCTCGTACTGGAGAATGCGCTTAGCAATCCGAGGTAGGTGTATCTTGAAGACCCGGCTTTGAGAGCACCCTAAGCACATGTCGTATTCGCCGCATTCCGAACCGTCCTCTAAAGATGCTCCCTCGTAATCTGGATGATTAGGATCCGCACAAGCAGTGTAAATGCCAGGTCGACCTGCTGACCGAGGAAGATCAACCCGCACTCCCCGAAATTTCCTCGCCTCCGCAACCATTTCAGTTTGCAGGGTAAAAATACCAATATCGATAATGTCTTTTGACTTACCGAGCGACATGTAACTTGCCAGCGTTGTATCAAACTTTGCGTGATGCAGCGCGCCCTGTAACTGACTTGCCAGTTCCTGGAAATTCTGAGACTCGTTGATAGCTTTCAGAAGTGCTTGTGCGGTGTAAACCTTTCGAAATCGTCGGCTATCTAAGGCCGTTATTCGCGTTTTCTGAAGTTCCCCTTCATCATCGAACTGCATATCCCAAATTTCATGCCGGAAAAGAAACGCGCCAGCAGCAACGGAAAACACATCATGCACGTAATAGTCATAAACCTTTTGTTTCCCCTTAACTTTATACAACCATAGGTTGTGCTGTAATTTTTCTTCGACCAATTCAGATAATGGGCCGGTATACAAGAGCAAAAACTTGAGAACCGGGTATACTCCGCTATCCGCAACTTCTACCCAATAGTCTTCTATGCCCGATGAAAGTTTTCCTCTGCCACGAAACTTCTCTCCTCGAAGTCGGCATTTCGTAGGATCAAATGGATCCTTCCAATCTAAAGGCGATATTAGTTTTCCGCCTATGTCATAGAGCCTCTTCCAAGTATAAGCGGTTTCCTTATTAGCCCCGGAACATATAATAAAAAACAGAAAAAAAGGAAAAAGAGAATCTCGGCTTGGCACCTGCATTAATGTAGCACTCATAACTTCATCAATATCTTTAGTTGCAGCCGCAATCAACTGATACATCACTGCATCACTATAAGGAAGCAATTGATCGGGAGCATCCGATCTGTAAATTGGAACTGCAAACTTAACTGGATATTCAGAAGTCCCCATCAACAACTCAAGAACTCTACAAAAACGCCTAAACACCACAGCCTTGTATCTGCTTTGCAGATTGACTGAGCGCAGGTGGTTTCGCCAACGACAGAGTAGTTGAAAGTTTAATTCTTCAAAATTATCAAGACTTATATTTTCACTCCTACAATATTGAAAGAACTTTCCAGTACTGTTTCTGAGATAGGACGCCTCCGAATGGGATATACGATTATTCAGGCACAAAGTTTTAATACCTCGTGCGAGCGCTCTGACGGCCCACGGATATTGATCTCGAAACTCCGAATAGAAGAATCTAGATATATTTTCCCCCTTAACTGATAACTCTTTTTCAGACGCAGTCTCAGCGTCAAGAGTCAGCGAGACGACCGTTCCTTTCTCTTTACCGTTTTGTGGTCGCCACCTGAGCACATTGGAAAAAGGATAAAGACCGTCATCATCTTTGAAGTCAAATCTCTGCTGTGATTGTTTTAGCAACAATTCCTGCTCGACATTAGGCTTAATGCGCTTACGGCCCATAAAAACACCCACTACAAGATCTAGGTAGCAATAAAATACTTTGAAGCACGTGACTGCCTAAGCGGTACACTCAAGAAATCCATCGCGAGCTTCTAGCGGCCACACTTTCACACAAGCCATTCAGACCAGGTTGTCATGAGTGAGGTACTAGGTTTAGTTAAGGGAGCGCTACTTTTTCATTACAAGTTCCGAGATACCATTTATTGATTGAATACCATCAATTGCGTAACAAACTTAATCACGATTTTCACTGCCGCGCTACTGTTTATTCAGATGACATATCAAGCTAAAAAATATTCTTATCAATCAATAATTTACCAACACCAACACACTCCCTCTCGATACTTAGTTGAATATTATATATCCGCAATTGACGCTCATTGCTGTTTCGGGCACGTGTATAACCCAAAGCGTTTTAGGCACTACGGTATTTTGAATATAGGGAAATGGCGTAGTAACGCAGACATGCAAAACCAGACACTCTTACGACCGGAACGCTGGACTGTACTGACATGGTAGTAACTTCAAGACTGATCCAGCGTGACCACCTAACTATCCTCATGGATCGAACATAGCTTTTTTTGAGTCAACATTTTTAGCCTTCCTAACTTTTTGTCCCAAGGCGCCAAACCCGGCCACGGCGGTATTCTGCCCAAGCACAAAGTCACTAAGGAAATCGCCGAAACCCGCGGCATCATGATGGGCGAAGATTGCATCTCGCCGTCCCGGCACAGCGCGTTTTCCACGCCGATCGAAATGATGCAGTTCATCCAGCAATTGCGTGAGCTGTCCGGCGGCAAACCGGTGGGCTTCAAATTCTGCCTTGGCCATCCGTGGGAATTCATGGGCATCGCCAAGGCCATGCTGGAAACCGGCATTCTTCCGGACTTCATCGTCGTCGACGGCAAGGAAGGCGGCACGGGTGCGGCACCAGTGGAATTCACCGACCACATCGGCGTACCGCTGCGCGAAGGGCTGCTATTCGTGCACAACACACTGGTCGGCCTGAACCTGCGGGACAAGATCAAACTCGGCGCCAGCGGCAAGATTGTCAGCGCCTTCGACATCGCCAGCGTGCTGGCCATCGGCGCCGACTGGGCCAACTCGGCGCGCGGCTTCATGTTTGCCATCGGCTGCATCCAGTCGCAAAGCTGCCACACCAACAAATGCCCGACCGGCGTCGCCACCCAGGACACCCTGCGCCAGCGCGCACTGGTGGTTCCGGACAAGGCCCAGCGCGTGTTCAACTTCCACCGCAACACCCTCAAGGCCCTGGCGGAAATGCTTGCCGCCGCCGGCCTCGATCATCCGGCGCAGTTATCCGCCAAGCACCTGGTACGGCGCATGTCAGCGACCGAGGTCAAGTTGTTCTCGCAGCTGCATGTGTTCCTGAAGCCGGGGGAATTGCTCACGGGCGAGGTCAACGGAGCGTTCTATTCGCGTATGTGGCAGATGGCGCGGGCGGACAGCTTCGAGCCGAATGACGAGGTTGCCGCCTGACGCAAGCGGCCCCGTTCACCACTGTAATGTTCTGACCGGGGCCGGTTCCTTGAAGACGATAAAACCGTAGTCACCCAGCAGGTAGATCCGGTAATACGCCCGATCCACCAACGCCGGAAAATGCTGCAGCCCCACCATCGTTGCATTGCGTCGCTCGCGCTCCGCGACCCCATTGGTGATGCCCACCATGGGCAGGTTTTCCGCCAGTTGGTAAAAATCGATGTTCAGCAGATAGTGCAGCACCGGCATCTGCCGGAATGACCCCGTTGCGCCCACCAGCCAGTGATCCGAATACGTGACGGACAGGTAAATACGCTTGGCATTGCGCAGCGCTGGATGGGCTTCAATGTCTTGTTTCAGGCTGATCAGCGCGCTGGTGGAGAACGTTTTCTGCACTGTCAGTACGCGGCCGTAGGCGTACGACAGCGACAGCATCGCCAACAGCGGAATCGCCAGTAGCAACGTCAGGCGCTCATGGATGTGCGAGAGCGCCAGACGGCTCAAGTAAAACAACACCAGCAGCAGTACGGCGAAGCCCATCAGCGTGCGGGCTCCGTCATTGAAGTCGCGGAAAAACAGCACAAAACCCGATACCAACAGCATCACAGCCGGTAGCGTCAGCACGCAGACCAGGCCTATCAGCATTTTGCTGATCAAGCTTTCTTGGCGCGCGCAAACGTTGAGCCCAAGCCGGATCAACCCGGCCAGCGCACACAGCAACAACCCGGCAAAGAGCCAGACCAATCCGCCATGAAACAGCAGTGCCACGTTCTCCAGAACCCGGGCAATATTGATGTGCAGTTGCAGCATCGGTGCCGCCGTCCAGTTCAACACAAGGGTGCGGTCCTGATCAGTGAACGGGTACGCCGTGATGGCGTAAATCCCCCAGCCGAGGATGACCTGGGCGAGTTTCCAGCCGATCAAACCGCACCACCGGGGCCAAGCCAGTTGATCGTTGGCCGCCCGCAGCAGCTCAACGCAGCACAGTCCCAGAAACACATTCAGGCTGACCTGATACAACCCCAGCGCCAGGGCAATCAGAAACGCCGGCACCAGCCATTGCAGAATCCGCCCGGGGTGGCGAAAGGTGATCGCGTAGATCACCGCCACCAGGCTCAGGACCATGGTCGGGCCGTCATATTGATAAGACAGGTTTTGCAGAAAAAACGGGTTGTACCAGAGTGGCAATACCACCAGGCAACAGGCCAGCGTCGGCTGCGGATAATAATGAAACGTCAGGCGGGTCAACGCGCTGGCCATGGCCAGCGTGGCGATCAACAGCGGCAGCGGGAATATGTTTGGTGCGCCAGTGCCGAAGGTCAGCGCGTTGTAGAACAGCTCGGCGAACAGTCGGCCCTGACGCGACCAGGCCATTCCTGCGGACAGTGAGCGCCAGTTGTCGTCGATGTAGGGATAGTCCGCGAGGATCAGCGGCAGGACGTAGATCAGCGTGGCGAGCAGAAAGAACAGCCAGACCTGCCGGCCTCGGAGTTCATCACTGAAAAAACGGCTGAACCGGCCCATGCTAGAGCCCGACCCGGTCTTTGCCACCGACGATGTCCTTCACCACGTACCGCGGTCGGTGCTTGGATTCGATGTAGATGCGGCCGATGTACTCACCAAGAATGCCGATGCCGATCAACTGGACACCGCCGAGGAACAGAATGGCGGTCATCAACGACGGGTAGCCCGGAACATTATTTCCGAAGAAAATTTTGTCGAAGACCATGTACACCGCGTAGAGCACGGCGAATATCGAAATGCCGCCGCCAATGTAAGTCCACAAGCGCAACGGCACGGTACTGAACGACGTCACGCCTTCCAGCGCCAGGTTCCACAGTTTCCAGCCGTTGAATTTGCTGGTCCCAGCGACCCGGCCAGCGCGCTCGTATTCGACCACCACGGTGTTGAACCCGGCCCACGACAGCACGCCTTTCATGAACAACTGATGCTCGGGCAGTGCGCGAATCACGTTAACCACTTTTCGATCCATCAGGCGAAAATCGCCGACGTTCTCTTCGATCCGGGTGTAAGCGATGCGGTTCAGCACCTGATAGAACAACGCCGCGCTGTGGCGTTTGAAGTAACTGTCGGCAGCACGATTGCGGCGTTTGGCGAGCACCACGTCCGCGCCCTTCTGCCACTCATCGATCAACAGCGGAATGACGCTGACCGGGTCCTGCAGGTCGACATCCATCGGGATCACCGCGTCGCCGCTTGCATACTCAAGGCCGGCGAACAGCGCCGGTTCCTTGCCGAAGTTTCGCGAAAAGTTGATCAGCAGCACCTGGTCGTCGACCAGTGTCAGCGCCTTGACCTCCTCTGCGGTCCGGTCGGAGCTGCCATCATTGATGAATAGAATCTCTACGTCGCAGTCGGGCAGCGTCAACTCGCGCCGCACGGCCTGGTAAAACAGGGCGATGGCCTGCTCTTCGTTGAAGACCGGAACGATCAGCGAAACTTTCACGTTGCAAGCTCCTGAACACTGCAAAGTAAACAAACGACAGACTCCTTTCTTGTCGTCCTGGCGCCCCACCGGTCAGCCCGATCGCGGTCAGTGCGTACCAGCCAGCTTAGGCCACGGTGGAGCACTTGAGACATTCAGTAATATCGGGCTTTTGCAATTGCCGGCGAATCACGCCACCCTGCGCGCCGCCGATCTGCGGCGCGCAACTCTTGGCGCCTTGGCCACTCATTTTTAACACCCGTTCACGAGCCTGCTGTCATGACGTTTGAACGCGATCACCGAATCGACTTTTTCCGAGGCTTGGCACTGATCTTCATCTTCTGGGATCACGTGCCCCACAATCCCCTCGGTCAAATCACCCCGCGCAACTTCGGTTTCAGCGATGCCGCGGAGATCTTCGTATTTCTGGCCGGTTATGCCGCCGTCCTGGCCTACGGGAAAATCTTTCAACGTGACGGTTATCTGATTGCCTGCGTGAACATCCTGCGCCGCGCCTGGGTGCTTTATGTGGTGCATATTTTCCTGCTGGCGATGCTGATGGGCATCGTATTCTTCGCCAACAGCCACGTGGAAACACGGGATCTGGTGGAAGAAATGGGCATGCGCCACTTCATCACCGACCCTCAGCAAGCGCTGATGGATGAACTGCTGCTGCGCTTCAAACCGAACTTGATGGACCCGCTGCCGTTGTACATCGTATTGCTGGCCGGTTTGCCCCTGGTGCTACCGATGCTGGTGCGCAGGGCCTGGGCGGTGGTGGCCCTGTCGCTGACGGTGTATCTGCTGGCGCCGTGGTTCGGCTGGAACCTGGCGGCCATCAAGGACGGCGTGTGGTACTTCAACCCAGTGGTCTGGCAACTGTTGTTTGTGCTCGGCGGTGCCGCGGCGATTCACGGGCAACCACCACGGTTGCCTGATACGCGACCGCTGTTACGTCGGCCGTTGTTTGTCAGTGCTTTGGTGTATGTGGTGGTTACCGGCGTGGTTACGCTGTCTTGGCGCTGGCCGGAAATCCATGACGCGGTCATGCCCGCGTGGCTGAGTAACCTGCTGTACCCGATCAGCAAGACCGACCTGTCGCCCGTGCGCTTGCTGCACTTTCTGGCGCTGGCGTACGTCACCGCGAAACTGCTGCCGGACACCGGCTGGACCCAGAACTGGCTGGCGCAGCAGAGTTGTCGGATGGGGCGTTATTCGCTGGAGATTTTCTGCCTTGGTGTGCTGTTGGCGCCTTTGGCCGACATGGTCAACGCGATGACTGACGATAGGCTTGCCATGCAGATTTTTACCGCTTTGGTGGGAACCGGGTTGATGGCGCTGCTGGGGGCGTGGCTGGATTTCAACAAGCGCTTGAATCGCCCGCCCCAGGTTGTCGTGGCTTAAATTTCTCAGAATTTTTGGGCCAAGTCCGTTCCCCTGTGGGAGCTGGCTTGCCAGCGATGAGGGTGGGTCAGGCGACACATTTGTCGCCTGTGTGGACGCTATCGCTGGCAAGCCAGCTCCCACAGTGGATCGGTGTCATGCCTGAATGTCAGGTTCACACCCGACATTAGCACCGACCGCCATCAATCAATCGCGCAAGTCAGACTCATGAATCGGCTGATCCCGATGCGTCGCCCGCTGATACTGCGCCGGCCAGACCGCCTTGCGCCCACCCAGATCATCATCCGCATGCAACGGCCAGTACGGATCACGCAATAGCTCACGGGCAAGAAAGATCAGGTCAGCCTGACAGGTCCGCAAAATGTGCTCAGCCTGAGCCGGCTCGGTAATCATCCCCACCGTGCCGGTGGCAATGCCCGACTCCTTGCGCACACGCTCGGCAAAGCGCGTCTGATAACCGGGCCCGGTAGGAATTTCCGCATTGGCCGCCGTTCCGCCCGACGACACATCAATCAGATCGACACCCAACCCTTTCAGGCGGCGCGCCAGCTCGACGGTCTCATCCGGATTCCAGCCATCCTCCACCCAATCGGTGGCCGACAGACGCACGAACAACGGCAACTCCTCGGGCCACACCGCACGCACCGCTTCGGTGACTTGCAGCACCAGGCGAATGCGGTTTTCGAATGAGCCACCGTATTGATCCCGACGCTGATTGCTCAACGGCGACAGAAACTGGTGCAGCAAATAACCGTGGGCGGCGTGAATCTCGACGACCGTGAAACCGGCGGTCAGTGCCCGCCCGGCCGCGTCCACAAACGCCTGAATGACCTCGGCGATCTCACCTTCATCGAGCTGCTTCGGTTGGGTGTGCTGCGGGTCGAACGCAATCGGCGAAGGACCAATGGGCGTCCAGCCGCCCTCGTCGGGTTTGACGCTGCCGTGCTTGCCAATCCACGGCCGATGGGTGCTGGCCTTGCGCCCGGCGTGGGCCAACTGAATGCCGGCAACGGCCCCTTGGGCGGCGATGAAGCGAGTGATGCGTTGCAAAGGCTCGATCTGTTCGTCATTCCACAAACCGAGGTCTTGCGCGGTGATGCGTCCATCCGCAGTAATGGCGGTGGCTTCAGTAAAAATCAGACCGGCCCCGCCGACGGCACGACTGCCGAGGTGGACCAGATGCCAGTCATTGGCCAAACCATCAACGGCGGAGTACTGGCACATCGGTGAGACCGCGATGCGGTTGAGCAGGGTCAATTGGCGCAGGGTATAGGGTTCCAGCAGCAGACTCATGGGGCACCTCTCGAATCAGTGGGCAGGCTCCAGGGTTCTGTTTGAAAAGTCGACGAGTGACAGGAAGTAAAGGTGCAGCACCCGCCCCCGCGGGCAAAGAATTCGACAAGACGTCACAAGGCCAATCAAGCAGTGCTTAGAGCCTAGTCGACAATGAGGGATGGTGCGGGGTTCAAACGGATCGGGTGTCAGACAGATCGCCATCGCCGGCCAGCCGGGCTCCTGCCGGATTTCTGCGCACCTGTAGGAGCCGGCGTGCCGGCAATGGAGTCAACGCGGTTCGATGTGGGCAATCAACAACTGCACCGTCTCATTCCCGCGAAATTCGTTGAGGTCGAGCTTGTAGGCCAACTCCACCCACTTGATCGTCGGATTCGGCCAGATATCGCGGTCGATACCAAAGGCAATGCCATCCAGTTTTACCGAACCGCATTCGCTTCTCAGCACCACTTTCAGATGGCGCTCGCCCACAACCCGCTGTTCGACCAACTGAAATACGCCATGAAACAACGGCTCTGGAAAATGCTGACCCCAAGGCCCTGCGTGACGCAGCGCCCGCGCCAGTTCAAGGTGAAATTCCTCGACCGCCAGCGTCCCGTCCGACAGCAGACGGCCGGTCAGGTCTTCTTCGCGCAATTGCCTGCGCACTTCAGCATCGAAGGCCTCGGCGAACAGCGGGAAATTCGCTTCCAGCAGCGTCAAACCGGCCGCCATCGCGTGGCCGCCGTACTTGGTGATCAAATGGGGATGTTGCGCCGCCACCACGCTCAAGGCGTCGCGAATGTGGAAGCCTTGCACCGAGCGGCCCGAGCCCTTGAGCAAGCCATTGCCGGCATCGGCAAACGCGATGGTCGGACGGAAATAACGCTCTTTCATGCGCGAGGCGAGGATGCCGATAACGCCTTGGTGCCACTCGGGATCGAACAGGCACAAACCAAACGGCATCGATTCCACCGGCAAATCCTTGAGCTGCGCCAGCGCCTCGCGCTGCATGCCCTGCTCGATGGATTTGCGGTCCTGGTTCATGCCGTCCAATTGCGCGGCCATTTCCCGCGCAAGCCCGGCGTCTTCCGTCAGCAAGCATTCGATGCCCAGGCTCATGTCATCCAGCCGCCCTGCCGCGTTCAGGCGCGGGCCGACAATAAACCCCAGATCCGTCGAGGTAATCCGCGTGTGGTCACGTTTCGCCACTTCGAGGATCGCCTTGATCCCCGGACGAGCGCGCCCGGCGCGAATCCGTTCAAGGCCCTGATGCACCAGAATCCGGTTGTTGGCGTCCAGCGGCACGACGTCGGCGACGCTGCCCAACGCCACCAGATCGAGCAGTTCACCGATATTCGGCTGCGGCGTGTTCTCGTACCAGCCGAGGCTGCGCAGACGTGCGCGCAATGCCATCAGCACATAAAAAATCACCCCGACACCGGCCAGTGCCTTGCTCGGGAACTCGCAACCCGGCTGGTTCGGGTTGACGATGGCATCGGCAAACGGCAATTCATCACCGGGCAAGTGGTGGTCGGTGACCAGTACCTGAAGCCCGGCCTTTTTCGCCGCGGCCACGCCTTCGACGCTGGAAATGCCGTTGTCCACGGTGATCAACAGCTGTGGCTGGCGCTCCAGCGCCACCGCGACGATTTCCGGCGTCAAGCCGTAGCCGTAGTCGAACCGGTTGGGCACCAGATAATCGACATGCGCCGCACCCAGCAGGCGCAAACCCAATGTCCCGACGGTACTGGCCGTCGCACCGTCGGCGTCGAAGTCGCCGACGATCAGAATCCGCTGACGCTGCTCCAGCGCCGTCACCAGCAGATCCACCGCCGCCTCGATGCCCTTGAGTTGCTGGAACGGAATCAACCGCGCCAGGCTCTTGTCCAGTTCTACCTCGGACAGCACGCCCCGCGCCGCGTAGAGACGCGTCAGCAGCGGCGGTAAATCACCGAGGAATGGCAGGGTGTCGGGCAACAGGCGAGGTTCGATGCGCATGGGGTGACAGGTGCTTCTCTTGAATACGTAGGATAAAACCGAATAACGCGCTGGAAATCAGCCGCGTTCGCCGCTCAGCCACTGCAATTGGACTTCGTGCTGACCACGGTCGTCGGTGACGAAAATCGTCCCTTCGCTGATCATCACGTCCCACTTGATAACGCGCGGCATGTCTTTGGCCAGGGTTTCGAGGATTTCCTGCGGAACCGCAGCGATGTGCACGTTTTTCAGGTTCTTGATCGCCGGGATCACCTTGGTTTCCCAGACACGCAGGCTTCCATAGGCCAGCAGGCTGGTGCGCTCGGTGCGGCGCGAGCACCAGGTCAGGCGATCGGCATCCGGCTGGCCGACTTCGATCCAGTGCAGGACGCGATCATCCAGGCTCTTTTCCCACAGGGCCGGTTCATCCACGTCTGACAGACCACGGCCAAACGACAGATGTTCGTTGTACCAGAAGGCGTAGGCCAGCAGTCGCACGGTCATGCGCTCTTCCGTCTCCGACGGGTGACGGGCGATGGTCTGCTTCACCGTCTGGTAAACGCTGCGATCGAGGTCGGTGAGGTTCAGTTCAAACTTGTAAGTCGTGGACGGCTGGGCCATGAACGGGCTTCTTGATACGTGGAAAGGCGGCAAGTCTAACCGATGCGGCGGGCAATCAGAGCATTCGCGACCATCAACCTTGGGCGACTGACGACGGGCTGTGCTAAAACGCTCTATCAGTCAAAACTTCGTCCTACAGGATCCAGCATGCCGTTCTCCGCCAAACCCCTCTCCGGTCTGAAAGTCATTGAATTGGGCACGCTGATCGCCGGGCCGTTTGCCTCGCGCATTTGCGGCGAATTCGGTGCCGAAGTGATCAAGATCGAGTCCCCCGACGGCGGCGATCCCTTGCGCAAATGGCGCAAATTGTATGAAGGCACTTCACTATGGTGGTTTGTTCAGGCACGTAACAAGAAGTCCCTGACCCTGAACCTGAAACACCCGGAGGGCTTGGCAATCCTGAAAAAGCTGCTCGGTGAAGCCGACATCCTGATCGAGAATTTTCGCCCCGGCGTCCTGGAAAAGCTCGGCCTGGGCTGGGACGTCCTGCACGCCTTGAACCCGAAACTGGTAATGGTGCGTCTGTCGGGCTTCGGCCAGACCGGGCCGATGAAGGATCAACCGGGGTTTGGCGCGGTCGGCGAGTCCATGGGCGGCCTGCGATATATCACCGGGTTTGAGGACCGACCGCCGGTGCGCACCGGGATTTCCATCGGTGATTCGATAGCCGCGCTGTGGGGCGTGATCGGCGCGCTGATGGCCCTGCGTCATCGCGAGGTCAACGGTGGCCTGGGGCAAGTGGTGGATGTGGCGCTGTACGAAGCGATCTTCGCCATGATGGAAAGCATGGTGCCGGAGTTCGACGTATTCGGCTTCATTCGCGAACGGACCGGCAACATCATGCCGGGCATCACGCCCTCCTCGATCCACACCAGCGCTGACGGCAAACATGTGCAGATCGGCGCCAATGGCGACGCGATTTTCAAGCGATTCATGTTGATCATCGGCCGCGAAGACCTCGCCAACGATCCGGCTCTGGCCAGCAACGACGGACGTGACAGCCGTCGCGACGAGATTTACGGGGTGATCGATCGCTGGGTCAACTCGCTGCCGCTGGACACGATCATCGAGCAGTTGAACCGGGGCGACGTTCCCGCCAGCCGGATCTTCAGTGCCGAAGACATGTTCAGTGATCCGCAGTACCTGGCGCGGGAAATGTTCCTCAAGGCCAAGCTGCCAGACGGCAAAGATTTCAAGATGCCGGGAATCGTGCCGAAACTCTCAGAGACACCCGGCAGTTCGGAATGGGTCGGGCCGCAGTTGGGCGAACACAATGCGCAGGTACTCCACGATCTTGGCTATGACAAGGAACAGATCGCAAAGCTGCGTGAGGACGGGGCCATCTAGGCTCAAGCGCCTGCTCTCGCCGCTTGCCACTTACCCCAGCGCGAGGCTGCTCTATGCGCTTGCGGCGGTGTTCCTGTTCATGGGTCCGGCCACGTCAGCAATGGCGCAGCCCAGGGAAACCATGATCTGGCTGTTGCGGGACCTGCCGCCGCTGACGATTTTCGTCGGTCCGAAAAAGGGTCAGGGCGTCATTGATCAGCTGTTGCCGTTGTTGATCGCCGGCATGCCGCAGTTCGAACACACCTTGATGCGGGTCAATCGGGCCCGCGCCCTGCAAATGCTCCATGAACCGTCGCTGACGTGCGATGCCGCGCTGAACCGCAGCAAGGAACGCGAGCGCTGGATCGCGTTTTCCAGTCCGGTGTTTCGGGCGATGAGTAACGGAGTAGCCGTTCGGCGCGTCGACCGCGACACGCTCGCGCCTTTCATCAAGGACGGTGAACTGGACCTGGCTGAATTCCTCGCTAACGGTGGCGAGAAGCTGGGCATTGTTGCCGAGCGCAATTACGGCGACTACCTCGACACACTGCTCAAACAGGCACCGCCCGGCGCGCTGACCCTGCACTACGGCAACGATGCGTTGGGCAGTCTGCTGCAAATGCAACGCCTGGGGCGCTTGCGGCTGCTGTTGGGTTACCGGCCGGAAATCCGTTACCAGGCCCAGCAGCAAGGCATCGCGGAGGAGGAATTGCAGTTTTATCCGATTCGCGGCGCGGAGAAATACCTGTCCGGCTACATCGGCTGTACCGATACGCCCAAGGGTCGGCAAGCGATCGTCGAGATCAATCAGCTGCTGCGCAAACTGCCCCATGAGCGCTTGAGCGAGGCCTATGCCGAGTGGCTCGACCCGGAAAGTCGTGCTGCCTACCTGGAAGAATCCAGGACGTATTTCGAGCGCCAGGCGCAGGAATGACAAATCGCAGACAAAAGAAACCCCGAGAAGTGGGGAGACAACTCGGGGTTAAACGTGGCCTACAAAAAGACCAGTGGCAGCACGACTACAAGCACCGGAGCACAATGCTTGATCCTGCTGTTACATGCTCTGACTGACCTTCGACCAGTAAGGTTCCATGAAAAATAATTCAGTTTCGCACTATCAGGATTTTGTCCTGCGCCGCATTGCGCAATGCTGCGATAACACAGGGCTCCAGGCGTCCTTCGGCAATCATCAGATCGCGGTGTAAGCCGTCAACTACATCCGTGAGCTGGCGCAGGTCGTTGAGCTGAGCCTGATTGAACTCGCGTTCGACGACGATAGCGCCGGTCTTGCTCTTCAGTGTTACCAGGCATTCGCCGTGGGTGCCCGATGGGGTCAGCGTGACGTGATACGGGCTCAGTGCTTCACCGAGCAATAGGCTGATACTTTCCATCTGATCACCACTCAATAGTCCGAAAACGAAGTGCCTGCTTGTCTACAGTAGTGACCGCCGGCCCGAGTAGAAAGTTCTGGATTTCGGGATACTGACGCGTCGGCGTCTCAGGTTGAGAGCATGCCGGAGGGAGATGACAGGTTTGTGTATTCGGATGATCAAAAGCACACGCTGATCCCTGTAGGAGCGAGCCTGCTCGCGAAAAACGTCTGAGCACCGCGTTCATTCAGACTGCACGCGTTATCGTTGACGTCCATCGCGAGCGAGCTCGCTCCTACAGGGGAATTGTGTACGCCGCTTTGTTACAGCGGCTTCCCACGATTCCCATGCTGACTGACGAACGCCTGCACGGCCTTCAGATCATTCGGCAAAACAGTGCACCGCTCATCGCGTTCAAACAGATCGGCCAGATGCACCGGCAACTCCAACGCCTTGCCCACACCCGCCTTCAACACCGCGTCCGGGAATTTGACCGGGTGTGCCGTGCCCAGAATCACCATCGGAATATCCAGGCTACGACGGCATTCCCGCGCAGCCTTCACGCCGATAGCCGTGTGCGGGTCCAGCAATTCGCCGGTCTGCTCGTAAACCTCGGCAATGGTCTCGCACGTCCGCGCATCATCCACTGCCAGCGAATCGAACAGTTTGCGGGCCTCAGTCCAGCGCTCCTGTTCAACGCTGAAACCGCCACCCTGCTTGAACGATTCCATCAGACCGGCAATCGCCGCACCGTTGCGACCATGGAGGTCGAACAGCAGGCGTTCGAAGTTCGACGACACCATGATGTCCATCGACGGCGACAGCGTGGCGTGCAGGGTTTCCTTGACGTACTGATTGCCGCTCATGAAGCGGTGCAGGATGTCGTTGCGGTTGGTGGCGACGATCAACTGGTTGATCGGCAGGCCCATGTTGCGCGCCAGGTAACCGGCGAAGATGTCGCCGAAGTTGCCGGTCGGCACCGAGAACGATACCGATCGCGCCGGGCCACCCAACTGCAGCGATGCGTGAAAGTAGTAAACGATCTGGGCCATGATCCGCGCCCAGTTGATCGAGTTCACCGCAACCAGCCGCGTGCCCTTGAGGAAGCTCTGGTCGGCGAAGCTCGCCTTGACCATTTCCTGGCAGTCATCGAAGTTGCCCTCGATGGCGATGTTGTGGATGTTCTCGCCGAAGATCGTCGTCATCTGGCGACGTTGCACTTCCGACACGCGGTTGTGCGGATGGAGGATGAAGATGTCGACGTTTTCACAGTGCTTGCAGCCTTCGATGGCCGCCGAACCGGTATCACCGGACGTAGCGCCGACGATTACCACGCGCTCACCGCGTTTTTCCAGCACGTAGTCGAGCAAACGACCGAGCAGTTGCAGGGCGAAATCCTTGAACGCCAGGGTCGGGCCGTGGAACAGCTCCAGCACCCACTCATTGCCATTCAGCTGACGCAACGGCGCCACGGCGCTGTGGGAAAACACAGCGTAGGTTTCTTCAAGAATTTTTTTGAAATCGGCATCGGGAATGCTGCCGGCGACGAACGGGCGCATGACCCGAAAAGCCAGCTCGTGATACGGCAGGCCGGCCCAGGACGCGATTTCTTCCTGGGTGAAACGCGGCAGGCATTCCGGGACGTACAAACCGCCGTCAGTGGCCAGACCGGCCAGCAGGACGTCTTCGAAATTCAGGGCCGGTGCCTGGCCGCGAGTACTGATATAGCGCATAGGAGCAACCTTCGGTTTTGGCTGCAAGCTGCAAGCTGCAAGCTGCAAGTGAAAGCCGATCTGCTTTTAACTTGCCGCTTGAAGCTTGCCGCTTGTCGCTGTGTTAATTCAGATGTTCTACGCGAATGCGTACGACCGGACCCACCACGCCTGCCAGAGCTTCCAGCGCCGCAATCGCGTCGTTCATGTGCTGTTCCAGCACACGGTGGGTCAGCAGGATCATCGGCACCAGACCGTCATGCTCTTCGACTTCTTTCTGCATGATCGATTCGATGTTGATGCCGCGCTCCGACAGGATGCTCGCGACCTGAGCCAGCACGCCCGGATGGTCCTTGGCCTGAATGCGCAGGTAGTACGCGCTTTCGCAGGCTTCGATCGGCAGGATCGGGTGAGCCGACAACGAATCCGGCTGGAAGGCCAGGTGCGGCACACGATTTTCCGGATCGGAGGTCATGGCGCGAACCACGTCCACCAGGTCGGCGATCACCGACGAAGCGGTCGGTTCCATGCCGGCGCCAGCGCCGTAGAACAGGGTCGAGCCGGCAGCGTCACCGTTGACCATCACCGCGTTCATCACGCCGTTGACGTTGGCAATCAGGCGATCGGCCGGGATCAGCGTCGGGTGCACGCGCAGTTCGATGCCGGCCGCAGTGCTGCGAGCGACGCCGAGGTGCTTGATGCGATACCCAAGCGCTTCGGCGTAGTTCACGTCAGCGGTGGTCAGCTTGGTGATGCCTTCGGTGTAAGCCTTGTCGAATTGCAGCGGAATGCCGAACGCAATGGACGCGAGGATCGTCAGCTTGTGGGCCGCGTCGATGCCTTCAACGTCGAAGGTCGGATCGGCTTCGGCGTAACCCAGGGCTTGCGCCTCGGCGAGTACGTCTTCGAAGGTGCGGCCCTTCTCACGCATTTCGGTGAGGATGAAGTTACCGGTGCCGTTGATGATGCCGGCCACCCAGTTGATGCGGTTGGCGGACAGGCCTTCACGGATCGCCTTGATCACCGGGATGCCACCGGCCACGGCCGCTTCGAACGCGACAATCACGCCCTTCTCGCGAGCCTTGGCGAAAATTTCATTACCGTGAACGGCGATAAGCGCCTTGTTCGCGGTGACCACATGCTTGCCATTCTCGATGGCCTTGAGTACCAGCTCGCGGGCAACGGTGTAGCCGCCCACCAGCTCTATAACGATGTCGATCTCAGGGTTCGTGGCCACTTCGAAGACATCGCTGGTAATCGCAATACCGGTCGTTTGGAACTGAGGCTTTGGCGTGCGCGTGGCAATTTGTGCCACTTCGATTCCACGCCCGGCACGACGAGCGATTTCCTCGGCGTTGCGCTGAAGTACGTTGAAGGTACCGCCACCGACGGTCCCTAACCCACAGATGCCTACTTTGACCGGTTTCACTGTGAACTCCCCATAAAACGGCCGACTCAAGGCCGGCCGTGAAAACAACCGCGTGCTCGCGGCTCTCTATTGATGGCCCGGCAAATGTTGCCGCCGGACCACGATCGTCAAAGCTGGCCGTGACGATGCGAATTTACTTCGCGCCCAGCGCCAGTTTGGCGACTTGTGGCGCAGGCTGGTAGCCCGGAATGACCTGACCATCGGCCAAAACGATGGCCGGCGTACCATTTACGCCAATCGACTGGCCGAGGGCGAACTGTTTGGAAACCGGGTTATCGCACTTGGCGGCCTTGATTTCCTTGCCATCGACCATCTTGTCCATCGCCGCTTTCTTGTCTTTCGAGCACCAGACCGCTTGCAGCTGCTCGTCACCCGGCGAACCGAGGCCCTGGCGCGGGAACGCCACATAACGCACTTCGATGCCGCGCTTGTTCAGCTCGGGCACTTCGGCGTGCAGTTTGTGGCAGTACGGGCAGGTCGTGTCGGTGAACACGGTGATGTGCGATTTGGTTTCGCCGATGGCCGGGTACACCACGGTTTCCGCGACCGGAATGGCGTTGACCAGCTTGGAAACGCCCAGGCGCTCGGTTTTTTCGGTGAGGTTGACCGGCTTGCCGTCCTTGAGCTCGAACAGGTAGCCCTGAACCACGTACTGGCCGTCGGCGCTGGCATACAGCACGCGACTGCCTTGCAGTTTGACTTCATACAGGCCCGGCAGCGGGCTGGCGGAAATGCTTTCCACCGGTACTTCGAGCTGGAGCGATTCCAGGCTCTTACGAATGGCTTTGTCGGCCGCGTCATCGGCGACGGCAAAGGTGCTGACCAACGCAATGGCTGCGGCGGCGAAAATCTGGGTCAGACGCATGTGAACTCCTGAAGGCGGACAAATGAGACGGTCAGAACGCCCGTGCCGAAACACCGGGTCATAACCGCCCATCGTGCAAACCGGCAAAGCCTACCACATAAGGGCTGAGTGGCCGAATGCGCCTGTCGCAAGACGACAGGACATACACGGATTCAAATGTGGGAGCGGGCCCTTCATTTACCCGCGCGGGTGGTGTTTTGCGTGCAGGTCCTGCAAGCGCGCGCGGGCGACGTGGGTGTAGATCTGGGTGGTCGACAGGTCGCTGTGGCCGAGCAGCATTTGCACCACCCGCAAGTCGGCGCCGTGGTTGAGCAGGTGCGTGGCGAAGGCATGACGCAGGGTGTGCGGCGACAAGGACTTGCCGATCCCGGCGACCTTGGCCTGATGCTTGATGCGGTGCCAGAAGGTCTGGCGGGTCATCTGCTCACCGCGCAGACTGGGAAACAGCACGTCGCTGGGCCGCCCGCCGAGCAGCTCGCCACGGGCGTCGCGCATGTAACGCTCAATCCAGACGATCGCCTCTTCGCCCATCGGCACCAGCCGCTCCTTGCTGCCCTTGCCCATCACCCGCAGCACGCCCTGGCGCAGGTTGACCTGCTCCAGCGTCAGGCTGATCAGCTCCGTCACCCGCAAGCCGCAGGCGTAGAGCACTTCGAGCATGGCGCGATCGCGCTGGCCGATGGCTTCACTCAGGTCCGGCGCCTTCAACAGCGCTTCCACGTCGGCTTCCGACAGGGATTTCGGCAATGGTCTACCCAGTTGCGGCATATCGACGCGCAACGTCGGATCGACCGCGATCAGTTTTTCCCGCAGCAAATAGCGATAGAAGCCACGCACACCCGAAAGAAATCGCGCAGTGGAACGGGGCTTGTAGTTTTGCTCCAGGCGCCAGGCCAGGTGATCGAGGATCAATTCGCGCCCGGCGTTGATCAACTCCAGTCCCTTCTCCTGCAACCATCCGTTGAACAACGCGAGGTCACTGCGGTAGGCGTCGCGGGTGTTGTCGGACAGGCCTTTCTCCAGCCACAGAGCGTCGAGAAACTGGTCTATCAGTGGGTGATCGATGGCAGGCATATAGGCTCAGGCAAGACCGACAGTACGGACAGGGAAGATAAATCGCGGACAACAAAAAAGCAGCCCGAAGGCTGCTTTTTTCTGCATCGGAAGCTGGACTTAAGCCAGTTTTTCCTTGATGCGAGCTGCTTTACCGGACAGGTCACGCAGGTAGTACAGCTTGGCTTTACGTACGTCACCGCGACGTTTAACGGCCATGCTGTCGATTTGCGGGCTGTAGGTCTGGAAAGTACGCTCTACGCCAACACCGTTGGAGATTTTACGAACGGTGAAAGCACTGTTTACGCCGCGGTTACGCTTGGCGATAACAACACCTTCGAACGCTTGCAGACGCGAACGGTCGCCTTCCTTCACTTTCACCTGAACGACAACAGTGTCGCCCGGGGCAAAGGTAGGGATTTCTTTGGTCATCTGCTCTGCTTCGAGTGCAAGGATGATTTTGTTAGTCATGCTGTGCTCCTAAGGTAAATCAACGGACTTACCATCGATACGTTGTTAACTATCGTCCCGCTCGCGGATGTATTCCTCGAGCAGCTTCTTCTCTTCTCCAGAAAGCGAGCGGCTTTCCAGAAGATCGGCGCGTCGTTCAAAGGTCCTACCAAGGGACTGCTGTAAACGCCAACGCCGGATATGCGCGTGATTGCCACTAAGCAACACGTCGGGAACACGCTGATCCGCATACACCTCCGGTCGGGTGTAGTGCGGGCAATCCAGCAGACCGTCCGTAAAGGAATCTTCCTCGGCGGAGTCCGCATGCCCTAAAGCTCCAGGCAGCAGTCGTGTAACCGCATCGATCAGGACCATCGCCGGCAGCTCGCCGCCAGACAGTACATAGTCGCCAATCGACCACTCTTCATCGACATGAGCTTCAATAAAACGCTCGTCAATGCCTTCATAACGGCCGGCAATCAGGATCAATGCATCCAGATTCGCCAACTCGCGTACCGCCGACTGATTCAGCTGACGGCCTTGGGGGGACAGGTAAATCACCTTCGCCGCCTCCCCGGCTGCTGCCTTGGCCTGAACCAATGCATCTTCCAGGGGCTTGATCTTCATCACCATGCCCGGACCACCGCCAAATGGGCGATCGTCCACAGTGTGATGTCGATCCGTCGTGTAGTCTCGCGGGTTCCAACAGGTGAGCTGTAACAGCCCCTGTTTCACCGCCCGACTGGTGATGCCGTACTCGCTGATGGCGGAGAACATCTCGGGAAACAAACTGATCACTTCTACGCGCAAGTTAGCCACGCTTAGAAGTCCGCATCCCATTCCACCTTCATCTCGCCTGCGGCCAGGTCGACGGCCAACACGCATTGCTCGGTATAGGGCAACAGGCGTTCGCGATCATCCAGGCTGTCAGCGCAAGGCTTGACCACCATTACATCATTGGCGCCGGTTTCCAGAAGATGATCGACTTTCCCGAGCAGTTGCCCGAGTTGATCAATAACCTTCAAACCTTCCAGCTGGTACCAGTAGTACTCGCCGTCGGTCAATTCAGGGAAGAGGTTGCGCGGCACGCAGATCTCATAACCGGCCAGAAGACGAGCTTCTTCACGATCATCGAGACCCTTGAGCTTCGCGACCAGGAACTTGTCGTTCCCACGTCCGCTGACCAGCTCGACCTGTTTCACATCGCCTTCGCGCTTGAGCGTCCAGGTTTTGTACTGCAACAGGTTTTCAGTCGGATCAGTAAAGGAATACACCTTCACTTCGCCGCGAACGCCATGAACAGAGTAAATCTTGCCGATAACGATCAAATCATCAGCAACCGCTGGCGTCGCGTTCATATTGCTCAGGCCGCAGCCTTAGACGCGTCCTTCAACAACTGAGCAACACGCTCAGAAGGTTGTGCACCAACGCTCAGCCAGTAGGCTACGCGCTCTTGGTTCACGGACAGACGGACTTCTTGACCACGAGCAACAGGGTTGAAGAAGCCAACCTGTTCCTTGTGCGAACCGTCGCGCGGGTTGCGGCTGTCGGTTACGGTCAAGTGGTAAAACGGGCGCTTTTTGGAGCCGCCAAGGGCAAGACGGATTGTTAGCATGTGAACATCGTTCCTGTAGTCGGTGCAGCAAATCTAAAGGCACAGCGGGCATAGGTGCCCGAAAGGCCGCATATTCTAAGGAATATCCGGACTTTTGCAAATGTCTTTTTCCGGCGGCCTATCGGACGCCATCCAGATTTGCTATAGAGCCGTCGTTGAAAACGGCCAGTCAGCTCCCGCCAAGTGCGGGTTTGCTGGAGATCCCACTTCCGTGTGGGGCTGCGCCGACATGACTGCCGGCGCGAATACTTTACATTTTCGGCATGCCGCCGCCGGGCAACATACCGCCCATGCCGCGCATCATCTTGGCCATTCCGCCTTTCGCGGAGAACTTCTTCATCATTTTCTGCATCTGCTTGTGTTGCTTGATCAAGCGACCGATGTCCTGCACCTGAGTGCCGGAACCCATGGAGATCC
This sequence comes from Pseudomonas sp. GB2N2, assembly GCF_054897705.1. NCBI lineage: Bacteria > Pseudomonadati > Pseudomonadota > Gammaproteobacteria > Pseudomonadales > Pseudomonadaceae > Pseudomonas > Pseudomonas sp. GB2N2. The sequence continues at coordinate 5,653,858 of NZ_CM142701.1, read as the reverse complement.
GGCGTTTGCGCGAACCGCTGATCAGGTCAGGGTCGCGGCGCTCGGCCGGGGTCATGGAATTGATGATGGCTTCCATCTGTTTGAACTGCTTCTCTGCCGCGCCCTGGGCATTGCCCATTTGCGCCAGGTTCACACCACCGATGTTCGGCAGTTTGTCCATGAGGCCGCCGAGGCCGCCCATGTTCTTCATCTGTTGCAGTTGATCGCGGAAGTCTTCGAGGTCGAACCCTTTGCCCTTCTTCAGTTTCTTGGCCAGCTTGTCGGCCTTGTCCTTGTCGAGGGTCGCTTCGGCCTGCTCGATCAGGCTGAGCACGTCACCCATGCCGAGAATGCGCGAGGCAATACGCTCAGGATGGAACGGTTCGAGCGCTTCGCTCTTCTCGCCCATACCGATGAACTTGATCGGCTTGCCGGTGATGGCACGTACTGACAGCGCAGCACCGCCACGGGCGTCGCCGTCGACCTTGGTCAGAATCACACCGGTCAGCGGCAGTGCGTCGCCGAAGGCCTTGGCCGTGTTGGCGGCATCCTGGCCGGTCATGGCGTCAACCACGAACAGGGTTTCGACCGGGTTGATCGCGGCGTGCAGCGCCTTGATCTCGCCCATCATCTCTTCGTCGATGTGCAGACGACCGGCGGTATCGACGATCACCACGTCGATGAATTTCAGTTTCGCTTCTTTAATAGCCGCTTGCGCGATGTCGACCGGCTTCTGGCTCAGGTCGGACGGGAAGAAGGTAACACCGACTTCACCGGCGAGCATTTCCAGTTGCTTGATCGCCGCCGGACGGTAAACGTCCGCGGACACGACCATAACCGACTTCTTCTTGCGCTCTTTAAGGAAGCGCGCGAGTTTGCCGGCAGTGGTGGTTTTACCGGCGCCCTGCAAACCGGCCATCAACACGACGGCCGGTGGAACGGCGCTCAGGTTCAGGTCTTCGTTGGCCGCGCCCATCAGGCTTTCGAGTTCGGCCTGGACGATTTTCACGAAGGCCTGGCCCGGCGTCAGGCTGCGCGACACCTCGGTGCCAACGGCGCGTTCCTTGACCGAATTGACGAAATCCTTGACGACCGGCAAGGCGACGTCGGCTTCGAGCAACGCCATGCGCACTTCGCGCAGAGTGTCTTTGATGTTGTCCTCGGTCAGCTTGGCCTTGCCGGTGACATGGCGCAGCGTCTGCGAGAGACGGTCGGTTAAGTTTTCAAACATTGCGCGATCCTTTCAGGCCCTGTGTAGACCGGGATAATGGCGGCCCAGACCCGAATCAACATGTGCTCGGCGAGCCTGCGGCGTGGGCAGGTCGCGGATTATAGCGAAGACTGCGCCTGCCGCACACCTCGCACTTTCGTGGCGTGTGGGTTCTATGCCAAACTCAGCGCCTTTCGGGCTTGCCTAACAGGATTTATGCTCCCCTTGTCACCCAGTTTGCTCACCACTCTCGCCGCCGCCTGCTTATATGCCGCTGCGACCCTCTATCAGGGCACTCGACTGGCCTCCGGCGCCAAGGCGAACAAGCGCCTGCTGGTCACGCTCGGCGTTCTGGCCGTGCTGGCTCACAGCGCCAGCCTGCTCACGCATCTGTTGACGCCCATCGGCCTGGGCCTGGACTTCTTCAGTGCCGCCAGCCTGATCGCCGCCGCCGTCATCGCCCTGACCCTGATGGCCTGCTCGCGGATTCCGGTGGAGAACCTGCTTATATTGCTGTTCCCGCTCGGCGCCGCCACTGTGTTGCTGGCGCAGTTCGCCCCGGCCGGCACGGTGCAGATCATCGACGAAGAGCCGGGCATCCTCGCGCACATCCTGCTGTCGATCCTCGCCTACGGCATGTTCACCATCGCGGTGTTCCAGGCGTTGCTGCTGCTGGTTCAGGACCATCAGCTCAAGCACAAGCACCCGTCCGGGCTGATCAAGAATTTCCCGCCACTGCAAACCATGGAAAGCCTGCTGTTCGGCTTCCTGTGGGCCGGCTGGACACTGTTGTCGCTGTCGCTGATCTCCGGATGGCTGTTCGTCGATAACCTGTTTGCCCAGCACTTGGTACACAAGACACTGCTGGCGTGCCTGGCCTGGATTGTATTCAGCGTGCTGCTCTGGGGCCGCAATCGCCTCGGCTGGCGCGGACACAAGGCCATCCGCTGGACCCTCGCCGGTTTCTGCCTGCTGATGCTGGCGTATTTCGGTAGCAAGCTGGTCCGTGAATACATTTTGCACATCTGACGGGCGGCATTAATGGACGACTTGCCCATAGGGCCGATGCTCGCCGTACTGGCCCTGCTGATTTTATGGTCGGGGCTGTTTACCGCCATCGAAGCGGCGCAGCAGCATTTGCTGGCCCAGCGCACCGCCTCGCGTTCAAGCGACAAATCGGTGGCGAAGCTGAGTTTTCCGCTCAACAGCCTGATTTTTTGCAACACCTTGTGCCGCGCCCTAGTGGTGGTCATCAGCACCTTGCTGGCGATTTTTACCTGGGCCGAGAACGGCCCCTGGGCCGCTTGCCTCGGGGCTGGCGCGATTCTGCTGGTATTCGCCGACTATCTGCCCCGCACCCTCGCCGCCCGTTATCCCGACGCGATCCTGGCCCTGGGCAACACCTTGCTCGGCGTTCCGCTGAAAATCATCTACCCGGCTGCATGGCTGCTCGATGGCATCAGTAAAGTGCTGACGCGGCCAATGGCGCGCAAAGCCAAAGTGGTGCAGCACAGCGAAGACGAGCCGCCGAAGGATCGCCACGACGATCAGGAACCGGTGTGTCGCCCGCACCCGCTGTCGGGCATTCATGCGCTGGACAACATCACCGTCAACGACATTCTGGTGACACGCAGCGATGTCGACGGGGTCAACCTCGACGACTCGATCGAAGAAATTCTCGAGCAACTGCGGGCCAACCGGCGCACGCGCCTGCCGGTTTTCCACAGTGACATCAATCAGGTCGAGGCGGTGCTGAACACCCGGCAGATCCGCCACCTGCTGCCCGACGGCCTGCTGACTCGCGAAGCGTTGCTGGCGGCATGTCATGACCCGTACTTCGTGCCGGAAAGCACCCCGCTGCAGCTGCAATTGCTGAACTTCCACAAACAGCAGCGGCGCCTGGGCATGGTGGTCGATGAGTACGGCGAGGTGCTGGGCATCGTCACGCTGGAAGACATCCTCGAAGAAATCGTCGGCGAATTCGAAAGCCAGCACAGCCTGCGCAACCCGCACATCCACCCGCAGGCCGACGGTCGCCTGGTGATCGATGGCGCGGCATCGATTCGCGAACTGAACAAAAGCCTTGGCTGGCACTTGCCCAGCGACGGCCCGAAAACCCTTAACGGCTTGGTGACCGAGGCGTTGGAAACAATTCCGGACAGCGCGGTATGCCTGAAGATCGGGCGTTATCGACTGGAGATTCTGGAAACCGAAGACAACCGCGTGACCCGCGTGTTGATCTGGCATACGGCTGCCCTACCGACACCCGTCTGACACTCCCCGGTGCTACCCGCACCCCGCAGCAAACCCACATCCCTGGGTGTTCGACCATAATAATTCGCTCCACTGGGGCACATGACTGTCAGGGATAACCGCATGACGACCAGCACGACCTTTTCCGAAACCACGCCTGCGCCACCGACGAACTCCGCGACCCGCGTGGCGACCGCGAGCTTCATCGGCACCGCCATCGAGTTCTACGACTTCTACGTGTACGCCACGGCGGCCGCGCTGGTGATCGGCCCGGTGTTCTTCCCGCAGACCTCCGGCACCGCGCAGATGCTGTCGGCGTTTCTCACCTTCGGCATCGCGTTCCTCGCTCGCCCGTTGGGCTCGGCACTCTTCGGCCACTTTGGTGACCGCGTCGGGCGCAAATCGACGCTGGTCGCCTCCTTGCTACTGATGGGCGTGTGCACCACGCTGATCGGCGTGTTGCCGGGTTATGACAGCATTGGCGCCTGGGCGCCGATCCTGCTGTGCGTGCTGCGCTTCGGCCAGGGTTTGGGACTGGGTGGCGAATGGGGTGGCGCAGCCTTGCTGGCCACGGAGAATGCGCCCAAAGGCAAGCGCGCCTGGTTCGGCATGTTCCCGCAGCTCGGCCCTTCGATCGGTTTTCTCGCGGCTAACGGTTTGTTCCTGACGCTGGCCATGACCCTGAACGACGACCAGTTCCGCTCGTGGGGCTGGCGGATTCCGTTCCTGCTCAGTGCCGTGCTGGTGATGGTCGGCCTGTACGTGCGCCTGAAGCTGCACGAAACTCCGGTGTTCGCCAACGCCATGGCTCGTCAGGAACGGGTGAAGATCCCGCTGGTCGAGCTGCTCAGCCAGTACTGGGCGCCGATGTTGCTGGGTGCCGGCTCGATGGTGGTGTGTTACGCGCTGTTTTACATCTCGACGGTGTTTTCGCTGAGTTACGGCGTGTCGACGCTCGGCTACACCCGCGAAACCTTCCTCGCGCTGCTGTGCTTCGCCGTGCTGTTCATGGCCGCCGCGACGCCGTTGTCGGCCTGGGCCAGCGACCGTTACGGGCGCAAACCGGTGCTGATCATCGGTGGCGTGCTGGCGATTCTGTCCGGGTTCTTGATGGAGCCATTGCTGACCCACGGTTCGACCTGGGGCGTGGCGCTGTTCCTGTGCATCGAGTTGTTTCTGATGGGCGTGACATTCGCGCCGATGGGGGCGCTGTTGCCGGAGCTATTTCCGACGCATGTGCGTTATACAGGCGCGTCAGCGGCGTACAACCTGGGCGGTATTGTCGGAGCCTCGGCGGCGCCGTTCTTTGCGCAGAAGCTGGTGGCGATGGGCGGTTTGAGTTACGTCGGCGGGTATGTGTCGGGGGCGGCGGTGCTGAGTTTGATTGCGGTGCTGTGCTTGAAGGAGACGCGGCATAACGATTTAAATCGGATGGCCTGACAGGACGCCATCGCGAGCAGGCTCACTCCTACCAGGGACCGCGCTCCGTCAAAGAGAACGCAGTCCAATGTGGGAGTGAGCCTGCTTGCGATAGCCGCGCCTCGCTTACAGCTCTACAACGACCGCCTGAGAAGCACGGGTTGCTTTAGCCCGAGCGGCTTCAATCGACTCATCCCGCGCCAGCGCCACACCCATCCGGCGCTGACCATTCACTTCAGGCTTGCCGAACAGACGCAACGCCGTGTCCGGCTCGCTCAATGCAGCGCCCAGATTGGAAAAAGCCGTCTGGGTAGACTGCCCTTCCACCAGAATCACTGCGGAAGCCGAAGGCCCGAACTGACGGATCAATGGAATCGGCAAGCCGAGAATCGCCCGTGCGTGCAATGCAAACTGCGACAGGTCCTGAGAAATCAGGGTCACCAGACCGGTATCATGCGGACGCGGCGAGACTTCGCTGAACCACACCTGATCGCCTTTGATAAACAGCTCGACACCAAACAGACCACGACCGCCCAAGGCTTCGGTGACCGCTTTGGCCACGCGCTCGGATTCAGCCAAGGCAATCGGGCTCATGGCTTGTGGCTGCCAGGATTCCTGATAGTCGCCCTTTTCCTGACGGTGACCGACCGGCGCGCAGAACGTGGTGCCACCGACGTGACGCACGGTCAGCAAGGTGATTTCGTAGTCGAAGTCGATAAAGCCTTCGATGATCACCCGGCCCTTGCCGGCGCGACCGCCTTCCTGCGCGTAATCCCACGCAGTTTTCACGTCAGCGCCGCTGCGCAGCAGGCTCTGGCCTTTGCCCGAGGAGCTCATGACCGGCTTGACCACGCACGGGAAACCCAAGTCCTCAACGGCCTTGCTGTAGTCCTCGAAGGTGTCGGCGAAGTGATACGGCGAAGTCGGCAGGTCCAGCTCTTCAGCGGCCAGGCGACGGATGCCCTCACGGTTCATGGTCAGCAGTGCGGCGCGGGCGGTCGGGATCACGGTGAAGCCTTCGGCTTCCAGCTCAACCAGGGTCCCGGTGGCGATGGCTTCGATTTCCGGCACGATGAAGTGCGGCTTCTCGGCTTCAATCACCGCACGCAGGGCCGCGCCGTCGAGCATGTTGATGACGTGACTGCGATGCGCCACCTGCATGGCCGGCGCATTGGCGTAACGATCCACGGCAATCACTTCAACGCCCAGGCGCTGCAGCTCGATCACCACTTCCTTGCCCAACTCGCCACAGCCACACATCAATACGCGGATCGCGGTGGGCGACAATGGAGTTCCGATACGGGTCATCTCAGGTCCTCAAAGGAGCGGATCATCGAGGGATGCAACGCTACGCGCGCTTCCCATGGAAAGAAAGCGCGGCATTTTACATGAACCTGATGCCCCGCGGCGTCCTCTGGTTTTTCGCAAGCAAGCTCGCTCCTACAGGGGGGCGTTCAATTATTGGATTTGCTGCCGATCATCCAGAGGAGGCCGCTGGATTTTGCCCGCTCATGACACAACCCCAACACCGTCCGGCGTTCGTCATTATTCATCCGGCTCCAACCGGTGATCTCCGCCACCGTACGCTGACACCCTGTGCAGATGTCATCGTCGTCCAGCGCACAGATATTCACGCAGGGCGAGCGGACCGGGCGTTCGGGCGTGGTCATTTTTCCTGCTCGGCCAGATCACGGGCATAGCGCTGGGAGTTGTGCACATAGTGGGCGGCACTGGCTTCGAGCATGTTTTTCTGCTGCTCAGTCAATTCGCGCACCACTTTACCCGGCGAGCCCATGACCAGCGAACCGTCCGGAATCTCCTTACCCTCGCCGATCAGCGAGTTGGCGCCGATGATGCAGTGCTTGCCGATTTTCGCGCCGTTGAGAATCACCGCGTTGATGCCGATCAGGCTGTAATCGCCGACCGTGCAACCGTGGAGCATGGCGTTGTGGCCGATGGTCACGCCGGTGCCGAGGGTCAGCGGGTAGCCCATGTCGGTGTGCATCACCGTGCCATCCTGAACGTTGCTGTTTTTGCCGATCAGGATCAATTCGTTGTCGCCACGCAGCACGGCGTTGAACCAGACGTTGGCGCCCTCTTCCAGTTTGACCTTGCCCACCAGCACGGCATTGGGAGCAACCCAGCTCTGCGGATGGGTGTCGACGCGGGCGTCGCCCAGGCGGTATTTCATCTTTTAATCCTCACGAATCAGGCAGCCTCGGCTTCACGCCAAACGAACGATGGCTCAGATATTGATAAAACTCTTGGGAGGCTGATGCAGGCTGATTTTCGCGTCGTATAGCAGGTTGATCAACTCGACAATCATGATCGCCGTCAGGCCCCAGATCTTGTATTCGCCGTAACGATAACTCGGCACGTACCAGCTGCGGCCCTGGTAATCGATGCGATGGGTATGTTCGCGCGGGTCCTTGCGGAAGAATTCCAGCGGCACGCTGAACACGGCGGCGATCTCGGCATCATTGGCCCGATACTCGACGAAATCCGGGATCACGCCGACATAAGGTGTGACCTTGATCCCGTGCAGGGAGATCAGTGGGCTCAGCGGGCCGATTACTTCGACCAGCCCCGGTGGCAGGCCGATTTCTTCTTCGGCCTCGCGCAGCGCCGTAAAAATCAGGTCCGGGTCTTCGGGGTCGCGCCGACCGCCGGGGAAGGCGACTTCGCCGCCGTGTGTCGAGAGCCCACTGGCGCGCAGGGTCAGAACCAGTTCCGGTTCATCACTGCGAGTGATAGGCACCAGGACCGCGGCCTCAGGGAAACGCGTGTCGGTTTCCAGTGTGCGTGGGGTGTGGTTGCTTACTCGATGCAGTAGCTCGTCCAGCATGAGTCTTCTCGATTTATTCGCTACCTCGCATCATGCACCAATCACACCGACCGCCCAAGCCCCGAACAGCCGTGTGTCGCGAAACGACAACTTGCCGACTGGCACCGTCGCACGCCAAGATAGGCGCAGCATTCAGGAACCCAAGCATGAAATTTTGCAGTCAGTGTGGCAAACCGGTCACCCAGCGTATTCCCGAAGGCGATTCGCGCCTGCGTTTTGTCTGTGAAAGCTGTCAGACGATTCACTATCAGAACCCCAATATCGTCGCCGGCTGCGTGGCGACCTGGGGCTCGAAAGTGTTGCTGTGCCGTCGCGCCATCGAGCCTCGGCTCGGTTACTGGACCCTGCCGGCCGGCTTCATGGAGAACGGCGAAACCATCGAGCAGGCGGCCGTTCGCGAGACGGCTGAAGAAGCTTGCGCGCGGGTGCGCAACCTGAGCATCTATACGCTGATCGACGTGCCGCACATCAGTCAGGTGCATGTGTTCTTCCGTGCCGAACTGGCGGACCTGGATTTTTCCGCCGGTCCCGAGAGCCTGCAGGTGGCACTTTTCGATGAAGCCGACATCCCGTGGTCGGAGCTGGCTTTCCGCACGGTGGGCCGTACCTTAGAATGCTTCTTCGCTGACCGGCGAACCGAGGTCTACCCTGTGCGGTCCGAGTCGATTCCACCGCTGGCCCAGCCTGCCATCACCTGAAAAAGCATCCATGATTACATCCATAATTAAGATAGTCGCGACACCTCTAGGGATATCGTTTTAATGCGCTGGTTGCTTGCCCTGTTCTGCTTGTCGTTCGTTGTCGTGTCCCAGGCGTCCACCGTGGTCACTCTGGACGGCAAACCCATCGAAAAAGTGCTGGTACTCAAATCAGCCCATCAACTGCAGTTGATCGCCGAAGGCAAACCGCTGCGCACTTATCGTATTTCCCTGGGCAAGCAGCCCAAGGGCGCGAAGCTGATGGAAGGCGACAAGCGTACGCCCGAAGGTTTTTACTGGGTGGATTGGCGCAAGGTCAGTGACCGCTTCAACCTGGCGATGCACATTTCCTATCCGAACGTCAGCGACTCCGCACGCGCACGGCGCGAGGGCGTCGAGCCCGGCGGCATGATCATGATTCACGGCACTCCGGACACCTATGACTACCCGGAGAACCTGTTCCACACCCTGGACTGGACCGACGGCTGCATCGCCATGCGTAACATGGACATGCGCGAAGTGTGGGGGTTGGTGCCGGACGGGACGATGATCGAGATTCGCCCGTAACTCTAGAGGGTTGGCGCCTGATGAGCCGCCATCGCTGGCGATGATTCCCTCACAGGCAATAAAAAACCCGCTGACGAATCAGCGGGTTTTTTCATTTCAGCAGCCTGGAAGATCAAAAATCCTCCAGCCGCCATACCTCATAAGCCGGCGTTTCATACGGGTGGCTGAGTTTTAACGCAGCCATGACGGCCACCATTAATTCATCCGCCACCACCAGCTCAACCTTCCATTCCTCAACCTGCTCGACCTGCCCTGCTTCGCCAATGAACGGCTGACTGCCATCCAGTGGACGAAACTGACCCAGGCCCAATACCTGCCACGAACACTGATCATAAGCGCCGATTCGCCCGCCACCGGCAGCGAACACAGCGCTTTTGACCAACTCGACATGGCTGGCCGGAACAAAAAAGCAAAGCTTATACACGCTGCTTGGTTCACCCGCTTTTAGTTTACCCACACCCGAGCATTACGAAACATACGCATCCACGGCGCGTCTTCATTCCAGTCTTCCGACCGCCACGAATTCTGCACGGCGCGGAACACACGCTCCGGGTGCGGCATCATGATCATGACGCGACCGTCGCGGCTGGTCAGCCCGGTGATCCCGCGCGGCGAGCCGTTCGGGTTCGCCGGGTAGCCTTCGGTGACCTTGCCGTGGTTGTCGACGAAACGCATCGATACGCAACCCGACAGATCGGCTTCGAGCAACGCCTCCTCGCTTTCGAACTCGGCGTAACCTTCACCGTGCGCGATGGCGATCGGCATGCGCGAACCGGCCATGCCCTGCAGGAAGATCGAGTTCGATTCCTGGATCTGCACCATCGCCACGCGAGCTTCGAACTGCTCGGAACGGTTGCGCACGAAGTGCGGCCAGAACTCGCTGCCCGGGATCAGCTCGTGCAGGTTGGACATCATCTGGCAACCGTTGCACACGCCGAGGGTGAAGCTATCGTTACGTTCGAAGAAGCCCTGGAACGCATCGCGGGCACGGCTGTTGAACAGCGCGGACTTGGCCCAGCCTTCGCCGGCACCCAGTACGTCGCCGTAGGAGAAACCGCCGCACGCCACCAGACCTTTGAACTCGTTCAGGTCGACACGGCCGGCCAGAATGTCGCTCATGTGCACGTCGATCGCATTGAAACCGGCGCGATCGAACGCGGCAGCCATTTCCACCTGACCGTTGACGCCCTGCTCACGCAGCACGGCAACCTGTGGGCGGATGCCTTTCTTGATGTAAGGCGCGGCGACGTCCTGGTTGACGTCGAAGCTCAGTTTGACGTTCAGGCCCGGGTTGTCTTCTTCCAGCAGCACGTCGAACTCTTGCTCGGCGCAATCGGCGTTATCACGCAGACGCTGGATCTGGTAGCTGGTTTCAGCCCACTGACGTTGCAGCATACGACGCTGGCCTTCGAACACGGTTTCGCCGTTGAAGGTGATGTTGATCTGGCCGTTGTTGATCGGTTGACCGACCACCGACACGCAGTCACCCAGACCGGCAGCGCTGAACTGCGCGAGGATGTCCGGGGTCGCGTCCTGACGAACCTGGATGACCGCGCCCAGTTCTTCGTTGAACAGGATTGCGGCGATATCGGCCGAGGTTTCCGCCAGACCGTCGAGGTTCAGGCTCAGGCCGCAATGGCCGGCGAAGGCCATCTCCACGGCGCTGGTCAGCAGGCCACCGTCGGAACGGTCGTGGTACGCCAATAGGTGACCGTCGGCGTTGAGGCCCTGGATCACCGCGAAGAAGGCTTTCAGGTCTTCGGCGTCATCGACGTCCGGCGCTTGCGAGCCGAGCTTGCCGTGAACCTGGGCGAGGATGGACGCGCCCATGCGGTTCTGGCCACGACCGAGGTCGATCAGGATCAGGTCGGTGGTGCCCTTGTCCATGCGCAGTTCCGGAGTCAGGGTCTGACGGATGTCAGCCACTGGCGCGAAACCGGTCACGATCAGGGACATTGGCGAGGTGACGGTCTTGTCTTCGCCGTTGTCGTTCCAGCGCGTGGCCATGGACATCGAGTCCTTGCCCACCGGAATGGTGATGCCCAAGTCCGGACACAGCTCCATGCCGACCGCTTTCACCGTGTCGTACAGGCGCGCATCTTCACCCGGATGGCCGGCAGCGGACATCCAGTTCGCCGACAATTTGATGTCGGAAATCTTGTTGATGCGCGACGCGGCGATGTTGGTCAGGGTTTCGCCGATGGCCATACGGCCCGACGCCGGAGCGTCCAGCAGGGCCAGCGGAGTGCGCTCGCCCATGGCCATGGCTTCACCGGTGTAGACGTCGAAGCTGGTAGCGGTGACGGCAACGTCGGCTACCGGAACCTGCCACGGGCCGACCATCTGATCACGGGCCACGAGGCCGGTGATGGTGCGGTCGCCGATGGTGATCAGGAAACTTTTGCTGGCCACGGCCGGGTGATGCAGAACGCGTTCAACGCAGTCGGCAATGTCCAGCGTGCTCGGATCGAAATCGTCGCCCAGTTCGTTTTCACGAACGGCCGAACGGTGCATGCGCGGAGCTTTACCCAGCAGCACTTCGAGCGGCATGTCCACCGGGCTGTTGCCGAAGTGGCTGTCGGTCACCGTCAGCTGCGGCTCTGCGGTAGCTTCGCCGACCACGGCGAACGGGCAGCGCTCGCGTTCGCAGATCGCCTGAAACCGTTCGAAGTCAGCCGGGCCGACCGCCAGAACGTAACGTTCCTGGGATTCGTTACTCCAGATTTCGTGCGGGGCCATGCCCGGCTCGTCGTTTGGAATGTTGCGCAATTCGAAACGACCACCGCGGTTGCCATCGTTGACCAGTTCCGGGAAGGCGTTCGACAGACCGCCCGCGCCGACGTCATGGATGAAGCTGATCGGGTTTTTGTCGCCCAGTTGCCAGCAACGGTCGATGACTTCCTGGCAGCGACGTTCCATTTCCGGGTTTTCGCGTTGTACCGAAGCAAAGTCCAGGTCAGCCGAGCTGGTGCCGGTGGCCATGGAGGAAGCTGCGCCGCCGCCCAGACCGATCAACATCGCCGGCCCACCGAGCACGATCAGCTTGGAGCCCACGGTGATTTCGGCTTTCTGTACGTGTTCGGCACGGATGTTACCCATGCCGCCCGCGAGCATGATCGGCTTGTGGTAACCGCGAACTTCTTCACCACGCGGGGTGGTGATCGACTGTTCGAAGGTACGGAAATAACCGGTCAGGGCCGGACGACCGAATTCGTTGTTGAACGCGGCACCACCGAGCGGGCCTTCGATCATGATGTCCAACGCCGTGACAATGCGCTCAGGCTTGCCGTACGGCACTTCCCACGGCTGTTCGAAGCCCGGGATTTGCAGGTTGGATACGGTGAAACCGGTCAGGCCAGCCTTTGGCTTGGCACCACGACCGGTAGCGCCTTCGTCGCGAATCTCGCCACCGGAACCGGTCGACGCGCCCGGGAACGGGGCAATCGCAGTGGGGTGGTTGTGAGTTTCGACTTTCATCAGGATGTGCACGGGTTCCTGCACCGCACCGTACTGGCGGGTTTCAGGGTCCGGGAAGAAGCGGCCGGCAACATTGCCGACGATCACCGAAGCGTTATCCTTATAAGCCGAGAGAACGCCTTCGCTGTGCATCACGTAGGTGTTCTTGATCATGCCGAACAGGCTTTTTTCCTGGCTCTGGCCGTCGATGTCCCAACTGGCGTTGAAAATCTTGTGACGGCAGTGCTCGGAGTTCGCCTGGGCGAACATCATCAGTTCGATGTCGTGCGGGTTGCGCTTCAAGCCAATGAAGGCGTTGACCAAGTAGTCGATTTCGTCTTCGGCCAGGGCCAGGCCCAGCTCGGTGTTGGCTTTTTCCAGCGCAGCGCGGCCGCCACCCAACACGTCGATCGCGGTCAGCGGCTTCGGTTCGGCGTGGCTGAACAGGCCGGCGGCCTGTTCAAGGTTGTCGAGGACGATCTGGGTCATGCGGTCGTGCAAGGCAGCGGCGATCAGTTGCGCATCGCCGTCGCTGAACTGGCCGGCCACGTAGAACGCGATACCGCGCTCCAGGCGCTGGACCTTGCTCAGGCCGCAGTTGCGAGCGATGTCGCTGGCTTTGCTGGACCACGGCGAGATGGTGCCGAAACGCGGCAACACCAGGAACAGGCGACCGGTCGGCTCTTGCACCGGAACGCTTGGACCGTACTTCAGAAGGCGCGCGAGCACCTGCTGTTCGTCGCCGGTCAGGACGCCGGTGACTTCGGCGAAGTGAGCGAATTCAGCATACAGGCCGCTGACAGCCGGGACCTTCTGACTCAGTTGCTCAAGGAGTTTGCTGTGGCGAAAGGCAGAAAGGGCAGGAGCGCCGCGCAGGATCAACATCTTCGGGACAGCCTCGGGAGGGGTGTGCTTTGAGGCCCTGCATTCTAGCCTAAACCGTCCGCGACATCACCCGAAACGGTACGGGCGGCTGTACCCGGGTGTCGAGCCGGGTATTTGCGTAGGAATAAGCCGTTCGCCGACGGTTATTTTTCCGCCCACAAAATGCGGTTAGAGCCCATTCCTGCGGGCTCCAGACGGGTTTTCCGCTCCCTAGCAGACCCGGCCTTCGCTGTCGAGATATGGCGCTCGTGGTCCTTTGCGTATACTGCGCAGATGTTTTCCCCAACGGCTTTGCGTCCGCGGTACGCCAAATGGCTGATCGCAACCGGACTCTTCCTGATGCTCAGTGGCTGTGTTGATAAACCCAACACACTGGAGCGCATAAAGGAGGATGGCGTGCTGCGGGTGGTTACCCGAAACAGCCCCGCCACCTACTTTCAGGACCGCAACGGTGAAACCGGCTTCGAATACGAGCTGGTGAAGCGTTTCGCCGAAGATCTGGGGGTGGAACTGAAGATCGAAACAGCTGACAACCTTGATGACCTGTTCAATCAGGTCGGCAAGCCCAACGGTCCGGTGATCGCCGCGGCTGGTCTGGTCAGCAGCGAGGACCGCAAGAAGCAGGTGCGGTTTTCCCATTCCTACCTCGACGTTACCCCGCAGATCATCTATCGCAACGGCCAGTCGCGGCCGACCGACCCGAAGGATCTGGTGGGCAAGAAAATCATGGTGCTCAAGGGCAGCACCCACGCCGGGCAACTGGCGGAGCTGAAACAGAAATTTCCCGGCATTGAATACGAAGAGTCCGACGCGGTTGAAGTCGTCGATCTGCTGCGCATGGTCGATGAAGGCCAGATTGACCTGACGCTGGTCGACTCCAACGAAGTGGCGATGAACCAGGTCTACTTCAGCAACATCCGGGTCGCCTTTGACTTGGGTGACGCCAGCAATCAGAGCTGGGCGGTGGCCGCCGGTGAAGACAACAGCCTGCTCAACGAGATCAACGCCTACCTCGACAAGGTCAAGAAGAACGGCACCCTGCAACGGCTCAAAGACCGTTATTACGGGCACGTCGATGTCCTCGGCTACATGGGCGCCACCACCTTCGCCCAGCACTTGCAGCAACGACTCCCCAAGTACGAACAACACTTCAAGGCCTATGCCAAGAAAGAACAGGTCGACTGGCGCCTCCTCGCGGCGATCGGTTATCAGGAATCCCTGTGGCAACCTGCGGTCACTTCGAAAACCGGCGTACGCGGCTTGATGATGCTGACCCAAAACACCGCACAGGCCATGGGCGTGTCCAATCGCCTGGACCCCAAGCAAAGCATCATGGGCGGTGCCAAGTACTTGGCATACATGAAGGATCAGCTGGATGAATCGATCCAGGAACCGGATCGCACCTGGTTCGCATTGGCGGCTTACAACGTCGGCAGCGGTCACCTGGATGACGCGCGCAAACTGGCGGCCAAGGAAGGGTTGAACCCGGACAAGTGGCTGGACGTAAAGAAGATCCTGCCGCGCCTGTCGCAGAAACAGTGGTACAGCAAAACCCGCTACGGCTACGCCCGTGGCGGCGAGCCGGTGCATTTCGTGGCGAACATCCGGCGCTATTACGACATCCTCACCTGGGTGACGCAACCGCAGCTCGAGGGCAATCAGGTCGCCGAAGGCAATCTGCATGTGCCGGGCGTCGACAAGACCAAGCCGAATCAGGAAACCCCGCAGCTTTAAGGTCACCCCAAATCAATGGCGGGAGCGGGCTTGCTCGCGAATGCGGTGTATCAGTCGACTTCAACTTTGACTGACACGACGCCTTCGCGAGCAAGCCCGCTCCCACATTATGGTTTTGTGATCGGCTTAGGCTTTTGCGGCTGCCAGGATCAGTGCCTTCATCTCGGCCACCGCCGACTTGAACCCGACGAACAACGCATGCGCCACCAGCGCATGGCCGATGTTCAGTTCGTTGATGCCCTTGATCGCCGCGACGGCTTCAACGTTGTGATAGTGCAAACCATGGCCGGCATTGACGATCAGGCCTTGCGCCAGGCCGAACGCCACGCCATCCGCCACACGCTTCAACTCTTCAGCCACGTCTGTCGGTGTTTCAGCATCGGCATAACGGCCGGTGTGCAATTCAATCGCCGGTGCGCCAACACGGCGGGACGCTTCGATCTGGCGTTCGTCCGCATCGATGAACAATGACACTTCGCAACCGATCTTCGCCAGACGATCCACCGCAGCCTTGATCCGCGCTTCCTGCCCCGCCACGTCCAACCCACCTTCGGTGGTCAGTTCCTGACGGGTTTCCGGGACCAGGCAAATGTGTGCCGGACGAATGCGCTCGGCGAACGCCATCATCTCTTCGGTGACGCCCATTTCGAAGTTCATGCGGGTTTGCAGCACATCCTTGAGCACCAACACGTCGCGCTCCTGAATGTGCCGACGGTCTTCACGCAAATGCACGGTGATGCCGTCAGCGCCCGCCTCTTCCGCGTCCAGTGCTGCCTTGACCGGATCTGGATAGCGCGTGCCCCGGGCCTGACGCAGGGTGGCAACGTGGTCGATGTTCACGCCAAGAAAAATGCGATTGCTGGTGGTCACGGAAGCGCTCCTGAAATTGGGAAAGTTCGGCGCACAGCATACACGGGGATTTTATGGCTTTCGAAACAACTCTCGGGAAACCAGCGGTCGACCGCCCAAGTGAACAGCCAGCGCCTGGCGCATCAAACGTTTGGCGGCGGACAAAGCGCCGGGAGCTGTCCAATCGGCGTCGGCCATGGCCAGCAGTTCGGTGCCGTTGAACAGACCGGGTTGCAGCAGATAGACCTGCTCCAGACCGGCATCGACTTGCAAACGGTAGAGGCCGCTTGGCGCGATGGGCTCGCCGTGGATGTCAGTGTTCAGCGCAAAGCCGTAACCGAGATCGTCCAACAGTCGCCATTCGAAGGAACGCAACAGCGGTTCCAGCGGACGGCCCTCGGCAAGCGCTAATAATGTCGCGGCATAGTGATCGAACACGCCGGGATGAGGGTCTTCCGCGGGCAACAGGCGAATCAGCAGTTCATTGAGGTAGAGCCCACTGAAAAGCGCCTCACCGACGAGCCATGTCGAGGTGCCCGCACTTTCCATGCGCCCTACATTCTTCAACTCGCCGCGCCCGCGGAACTCGACTTCCAGCGGCACAAACGGCCGAGCCAACGTCCCCGCCTTGCCCCGCGCACTGCGCAACACCGCCCGCAGCCGACCTTGCGGCGTGAGGAAATCCACCAGGGCGCTGGTTTCGCGGTAGGCGCGGGAGTGGAGGACGTAGGCGGGTTGCCCGACTGGAGAGGTTTGCGACATGAACGTCAGGATTCTCAATGGCGGAATGCAATATAACAAACTACCTAAAACCAATGTGGGAGCGGGCTTGCTCGCGAATGCGGTGTATCAGTCAAAATTGATGTCGACTGATACACCCCTTTCGCGAGCAAGCCCGCTCCCATATTTGGATCGATCTGCTGCCGGATGAACTACAAGTCGCCGTAACCCAGCGAACGCAGCGCTCGCTCGTCGTCGGACCAGCCGCCTTTCACTTTCACCCACAGGTTGAGCATGATCTTGGAGTCGAACAGCAACTCCATGTCCTTGCGGGCCTCGGTGCCGATGCGCTTGATGCGCTCGCCCTTGTCGCCAATGATGATTTTCTTCTGCCCGTCACGCTCGACGAGGATCAAGGCATGGATGTGCAGGGTTTTGCCCTGCTGCTTGAACTCTTCGATTTCCACGGTGATCTGGTACGGCAGCTCGGCGCCCATCTGGCGCATGATTTTCTCGCGCACCAGTTCAGCGGCGAGGAAACGGCTGCTACGGTCGGTGATCTGGTCTTCCGGGAAGAAGTGATCATTCTCCGGCAGGTAACCGGCAATCACCCGCTCCAGTGCTTCGAGGTTGTGCCCGTGCTGGGCCGAGATCGGCATGATCTGCGCGTTTGGCAACTGTTCCTGCAACCAGCTCAGGTGCGGCATCAGCTCGGCTTTGTCTTCGATGCGGTCGGTCTTGTTCAGCGCCACAATCAGCGGACCGGTCACGTACTGGACGCGCTCAAGGACCATTTGGTCTTCGTCGGTCCACTTGGTGCGGTCAACCACGAAAATCACCACGTCGACGTCTTTCAACGCCGCCGAAGCGGTCTTGTTCATGTAGCGGTTCAAGGCCTTTTCGCCGCCCTTGTGCATGCCCGGAGTGTCGACGTAGATCGCCTGGACGGCGCCTTCGGTCTTGATGCCCAGCATGTTGTGGCGGGTGGTCTGAGGCTTGCGCGAAGTGATCGCGAGCTTCTGACCGAGGATGTGGTTCAACAACGTGGATTTGCCCACGTTGGGACGGCCGACGATGGCAACATAGCCACAGCGTGTTGCGGTTGTATCAGTCATTGCCATTCTCCACACCCAGGGCAATCAGTGCTGCGGCGGCCGCTACCTGTTCGGCAATACGACGACTCACACCCTGACCTCGGCTTTTTTCGTTCAGTAAGGTGATTTCACATTCGACGAAGAACGTCCGGCAATGCGGCTCACCCTGGATATCCACCACTTCGTAACGCGGCAGCTCACACCCACGCGATTGCAGGAATTCCTGCAGGCGGGTTTTTGGATCTTTGTTGGTGTCGACCAGCGTCAGGCCTTCGAACTCACCGGCCAGCCAGGCCAACACGCGCTCGCGCGCCATGTCCATGCCAGCGTCCAGGTAGATCGCACCAATCAGCGCTTCCAGCGCATCGGCCAGAATCGATTCACGACGGAAGCCGCCGCTTTTCAATTCGCCGGAACCCAGGCGCAAGTAGTCGCCCAGATCGAAACCACGGGCCAGCACGGCCAGGGTCTCACCTTTCACCAGGCGTGCGCGCAAACGCGACAACTGGCCTTCGCGAGCCAGCGGGAAGCGATCGAACAGCGCCTCGCCAGCAACGAAGTTGAGGATGGCATCACCGAGGAATTCCAGACGTTCGTTATTGCGCCCGGCAAAGCTGCGGTGAGTCAGGGCCAGAACCATCAGTTCCTGATCCTTGAAGGTGTAGCCGAGCTGACGCTCTAGACGGCTTAAGGAAACGCTCACGGTTTACCCACGCTGAGTTCGTGGCTAGGTTCCACCGCCATCACCGTGGTGCGGTGCAGGCTTGGGACAATTAACGCTGTGTTCAAAAATTACGTCCTGAATATCTGTGTTTTCATGCGTCCGGTGCCGATTGTGCCGGCTCCAGAAACGCATTCGGCGCTGTGTTCAACAGCGCCGTGTGTGATTACTTGATCAGGCCAACCCGCGCGAAATTCGGCAGGTGACTGAGTTTGGGTTCCGGCCAGCTCATCCAGACTGCGAAGGCTTTGCCGACGATATTCTTGTCGGGAACCATGCCCAGCAGATCCTTGGGAATGGTCGGATCATCCCAATAGCGACTGTCGTTGGAGTTGTCGCGGTTGTCGCCCATCATGAAGTAGTGCCCGGCCGGCACGGTCCACGTATGGTCCGGCGTTGCGCGATAGCGGCTCATTTCCTTGCGGATCAAGTGCTCGGCAGCGCCGAGTTTTTCCTTGTAGAGCTCGGCGCTGCCCAGCGTGCCCGGCTCGGAGCCGACCAGTTGCTCGGCGATCGACTCACCGTTGACGAACAGACGCTTGTCGGCGGTGTAACGAATCTGGTCACCCGGCAGGCCCACTACACGCTTGATGTAGTTGACGTTTGGATCGCTCGGGTAGCGGAACACCATGACGTCGCCGCGCTGCGGATCACCCACCTCGATGACTTTCTTGTCGATCACCGGCAGGCGGATCCCGTAAGAAAATTTGTTCACCAGAATGAAGTCGCCAACATCCAGGGTCGGTTTCATCGAGCCGGAAGGAATCTGGAACGGTTCCACCAGGAACGAACGCAGCACCAGTACGATGAACAACACCGGGAAGAACGACTTGCCGTATTCGACCAGCAACGGCTCTTTGTTCAGTTTCTCGACCACCACGACATCAGGCTGGCTGACGCTGCCCTGATAGGAAGCAATGGCTGAACGCCGACGCGGCGCCAGGAAAACCAGATCGAGCAACGCCAACAGGCCGCAGACGAACACGGCGATGACCAGCAACAGCGGGAAATTTAGTGACATAGGACCTAACTATCCAACCTGAGCACTGCAAGGAAGGCTTCTTGTGGAATTTCCACGTTGCCGACTTGCTTCATGCGTTTTTTACCGGCCTTTTGCTTTTCCAACAGCTTGCGCTTGCGGCTAACGTCACCGCCGTAGCATTTGGCCAATACGTTCTTTCTGAGTGCCTTGACAGAGGTCCGTGCAATGATCTGCCCGCCAATGGCGGCCTGGATCGCGACGTCGAACATCTGGCGCGGAATCAGTTCTTTCATCTTCTCGGTCAACTGGCGACCTTTGTAGTGCGCGTTTTCCTTGTGCACGATCAGCGCAAGGGCGTCGACCTTATCGCCGTTGATCAGCACGTCCAGTTTCACCAGATTAGCCGATTGATAACGGTCGAAATGGTAATCCAGCGAAGCATAGCCGCGGCTGGTGGACTTCAGACGATCGAAGAAGTCCAGCACCACTTCGTTCATCGGCAGATCGTAGGTCACCTGGACCTGCGAACCGAGGAACAGCATGTCGTGCTGCACGCCACGCTTCTCGATGCACAGGGTGATCACGTTACCCAAGTGTTCTTGCGGCACAAGAATGTTCGCCCGCACGATCGGTTCGCGCATGTCTTCAATCGAAGACAGGTCTGGAAGCTTCGACGGGTTGTCGACGTAAATCGTTTCACCGGTTTTCAGCAACAGTTCGAAAATTACCGTCGGCGCCGTGGTGATCAGGTCCAGGTCATACTCGCGCTCCAGGCGCTCCTGGATGATTTCCATGTGCAGCATGCCGAGGAAGCCGCAACGGAAGCCGAAGCCCAACGCGTCGGAGCTTTCGGGTGTGTACTGCAGCGACGAGTCGTTGAGCGTGAGCTTTTGCAGGGCTTCACGAAAATCTTCGAAGTCGTCGGAGCTGACCGGGAACAGACCGGCGTATACCTGCGGCTGGATGCGTTTGAAACCTGGCAGCACGTCAACGTCGGGTGTCGAGCTCAAGGTCAGGGTGTCACCAACCGGTGCACCGTGAATGTCCTTGATACCGGCGATGATGAAGCCTACTTCGCCAGCCTTCAGATCAACGGTGGCGGTGTGCTTCGGGTTAAACACACCGACGCTGTCCACCAAGTGGATCTTGCCGGTGGACTTGACCAGGATCTTGTCGCCCTTTTTCACGCGACCGTGGCGTACACGCACCAGGGAAACAACGCCCAGGTAGTTGTCGAACCAGGAGTCGATGATCAGCGCTTGCAGCGGATCTTCATAGTTGCCGGTTGGTGCAGGAATGGTCTTCACCAGGCGTTCGAGCACTTCATCGACGCCCAGACCGGTCTTGGCACTGCACTCGACAGCGTCGGTAGCGTCAATGCCGATGATTTTTTCGATTTCTTCTTTGACCCGGTCCGGATCGGCCTGTGGCAGGTCGATCTTGTTCAGGACCGGCATCACTTCCAGGCCCTGCTCGATCGCCGTATAGCAGTTGGCAACCGATTGCGCTTCTACGCCCTGACCGGCATCGACCACCAGCAGCGCACCTTCACAGGCCGCCAGCGACCGGCTGACTTCATAGGTGAAGTCAACGTGGCCGGGGGTGTCAATGAAGTTCAGTTGATACTTGATGCCATCGCGAGCGGTGTAATACAGGGTGACGCTGTGGGCCTTGATGGTGATCCCGCGTTCACGCTCCAGGTCCATGGAGTCCAGCACCTGGGCTTCCATTTCGCGCTCGGCAAGGCCGCCGCACATCTGGATGAAACGGTCGGCCAGCGTCGACTTGCCATGGTCAATGTGGGCGATGATGGAGAAATTGCGGATATGACTCAAATCACTCACGGATCAACACTCAAAAAGGCTGCAGGCATAGCCCGCCGAAAAATAGCCGGGAATTGTACCTGATCCACGGCGCAAGCGTCACGTTCACAGGTCAGACGGCACCTACAAAAAACGCCCCGGTCTTGCGACAGGGGCGTTTTTTATCAGCAACGATGCGGGGAAATACCCGCGATCAACCGGCCCGGCGCAGTAACCAGACACCGGCCAGTGCGCACACACCCGCCGGTATCAACACTGCAAACAGCGGCGAGAACCCGAACACCAGGCTCGATGGGCCCAGCAGATCCTGGACGATGCGGAAGGTGAAACCCACCAGCACGCCAGTGAAAACACGTTGCCCGAGGGTGACCGAGCGCAGCGGACCGAAGATGAAGGAGATCGCCATCAATACCAGGGCGGCAGTCACCAGCGGTTGCAACACCTTGACCCAAAATGCCAGCCAGTAACGACCGTTGCTCAGCCCCTGATCCGCCAGATAGTGGATATAGCCCCACAGACCGCTGATCGACAGCGATTCGGGCGCCATGACCACCGTGCTCAGTAATTGCGGGCTCAGGGCAATTTCCCAGCGCTCGACAGGCGCGGTGACAATCTCGGTGTTGCGCTCGTGGAACACCGTGGTGGTCACGTCGCTCAGTTGCCAGTGATCCTTGTCGAACTCCGCACGCTTGGAGAAGCTCGCCGACAACATATGACGCTCTTTGTCGAAGCGGTAACGGGTCACGCCATACAGCAAGCCGTTTGGCTGCACCGAGTTGACGTGGATGAACTCGTCGCCCTGACGGTGCCACAAACCATGCTTGGCGCTTTGTGCATCGCCGCTGCCCTGGGCCAGCGAACGATTGGCCTGAGCCGTGCTTTCAGTGGCCGGCGCAACGTATTCGCCGATCAGCACGCCCACCAGCATCAGTACCAGCATCGGTTTCATCACCGCCCAGACGATCCGGCCGATGGAGACACCGGCGGCGCGCATGATCGTCAGTTCACTGTTACTGGCCAGGCTGCCCAGACCGATCAGGCAACCGATCAGCGCCGCCATCGGCAACATGTCGTACAAGCGACGTGGCGCCGTCAACAGGACGTAGCTCAGGACGTCCGTCAGCGTATAGGTGTCGGTGACGTCACTCATCTCATCGATGAAGGCGAACAATGTGGCCAGGCCAAGGATGATCCCCAGCACGGCCAGAATCGCGACGAACACGCTGCTACCGATGTAGCGATCCAGCTTAACCACGGGCCACCCCCAATGCATCGCGGCGACTCGCCATCTTCAAGCGGAACGTTTCCCAATAGAGCAGGCCTAGGCCGATGAGCAGGAAAATCCCGTGCACCCACCACAAGCCGAGTGCCGGCGGGATCTTGCCTTTTTCAAGGGCTCCACGGGCCGCAATCAGGATGGTCAGGTAAGCCATATAAAGAAGAATCGCCGGCAGCAGCTTGAGGAATCGACCCTGACGCGGATTGACTCGCGCCAACGGCACGGCCATCAAGGTCACGATGAACACCAGCAGTGGCAGGGAAATGCGCCATTGCAGCTCCGTGCGCGAACGTATGTCATCGCTGCCCAACAGACTGCTGGTGGCCATGGCATCGCGATCAGTCACCTCTTCGCTGACGTCAGGCTTGGGCAGCAGCACACCATATTCGTCGTACTTGATCGCACGGTAGTCGGCCTGCCCCGGATTACCGTCGTACCGATAGCCGTTGTCGAGAATCAGGTAACGGTTACCGTCGGGGCGGATTTCCTGGCGGCCCTTCTCGGCCACCAGCACGGAGATCCCGCGATCCTTGTTGTCGGACGAGACGTTCTTTTGCGAGATGAACACACCGCCGAGGTGGATGCGGTCATCCGTCAGCGTTTCGGTATAAGTCACCCGAGTTCCGTCGCGCAAAGCCTGGAAGCGACCCGGCTCGAGGGTATCGAATTCGGTCAGCGCGTCCTGCTTGTTCAGCAGCAACTGGAACTGATTGGCCCCTTGTGGCGCAAGGCTCAGGCTCAGCCATGCAACAAGCAATGCCACCAGGGTGGCCGGAAACAGGGTGATGGCAAACAGACGCTGCTGACTCATGCCCGTGGCGGACAGCACGGTCATTTCGCTTTCAAGGTACAGGCGACCGTAAGCCAGCAGTATCCCGAGAAACAGGCCCAACGGCAGGATCAGTTGCAGGAAGCCTGGCAGACGAAAGCCCATGATCAGAAACAGCGAGCCCGGATCCAGGAGACCGGCAGCCGCCTGAGCGAGGTACTTGATGAAGCGACCGCTCATGATGATGACCAGCAGCACGGCGCTGACGGCGCTCAAGGTCAACAGGACTTCGCGGGACAGATAACGGAAGACAATCAAACCAGACACTCCAGTGTTGTCAGGCTAAGGCGGCCGAACAAGCAAACGTATCAGGCCGCCCGCAAGACCGGGCTGCCGAAAAAAGTTGGCGCATTATCCTGTGATTGGGTGCGCCTGTCACTGCGCACGCTCAAGCAGGCGCCTAAAGCGTAGAAGATCGTACAACCGAGGGTTGTCAGGCTCGGGGCCCGAGGTTCAAACTGCGGCCTTTGTCGCAAGCTGTGACTTGCGTCTTCCTATATTCGCTATTTATTTGTAAACCGGACTCGACTGTATGTCTTCGAGCCCTTGCATATTGACCACTCATTCAGGGACCCGGACATGGAACTGGTTGTAAAAAGCGTTAACCCGGAAACGTTGAAGACCGCCACGCTGGTGGTTGCCGTCGGCGAAGGCCGCAAGCTCGGTGCCGTTGCCAAACAACTCGACGAACTCAGCGGTGGCGCGATCAGCGCTGTGCTCAAGCGCGGCGACCTCGCCGGCAAGGTTGGCCAGAGCCTGTTGCTGCACAGCCTGCCGAACCTGAAAGCCGAGCGCGTGTTGCTGGTTGGCGTGGGCAAAGACGAAGAACTGGGCGACCGTCCGTTCCGCAAAATCATCGCTGGCGTGCTCAACGCCCTTAAAAACCTGGGCGGCATCGACGCGGTGCTGGCGCTGGACGAAGTTGTGGTCAAGGGTCGTGACAGCTATGGCAAGACCCGCCTGCTGGCCGAAACCCTGGTTGACGGTGGCTACATTTTCGACGAGTTCAAGAGCCAGAAAGCCGAGCCCCGAGCCCTGAAGAAAGTCACCCTGGTGACCATCAAGGCCGCTCACGCCGAAGTCGAGCGCGCCGTGGCCCACGCCACAGCGATCGCCAACGGCATGGCGTTTACCCGCGACCTGGGTAATCTGCCGCCGAACATCTGCCACCCAACGTTCCTCGGCGAACAAGCGAAGAACCTCGGTAAAGAATTCAAAAGTCTGAAAGTCGAAGTCCTTGATGAGAAGAAAATCAAGGAACTGGGCATGGGCTCGTTCTACGCCGTCGGCCAAGGCAGCGACCAGCCGCCGCGCCTGATCGTCATGCACTACAACGGCGGCAAGAAATCCGAGAAGCCTTACGCACTGGTTGGCAAAGGCATCACCTTCGACACCGGCGGCATCAGCCTGAAGCCAGGCCTGGGCATGGACGAAATGAAGTACGACATGGGCGGCGCCGCCAGCGTGTTCGGCACCCTGCGTGCCGTGCTCGAACTGAAGCTGCCGATCAACCTGGTGTGCATCCTGGCCTGCGCCGAGAACATGCCGAGCGGTAATGCTTCGCGTCCGGGCGATATCGTCACCACGATGAGCGGCCAGACCGTGGAAATCCTCAACACCGACGCCGAAGGCCGCCTGGTGCTGTGCGACGCCCTGACCTACTCCGAGCGCTTCAAGCCACAAGCCGTGATCGATATCGCGACCCTGACTGGCGCTTGCGTCGTTGCACTGGGCGCGCACACCTCCGGCCTGCTGGGCAACAACGACGAGCTGATCGGCCAACTGCTGAGCGCCGGCAAGGCTGCCGACGACCGCGCCTGGCAACTGCCGCTGTTCGATGAGTATCAGGAACAGCTGGACAGCCCGTTCGCCGACATCGCCAACATCGGTGGTCCGAAAGCCGGCACCATCACGGCCGCCTGCTTCCTGTCGCGCTTCACCAAGAACCTGAACTGGGCGCACCTGGACATCGCCGGCACAGCCTGGACCAGCGGCGGCAAGGACAAGGGCGCCACTGGCCGTCCGGTTCCATTGCTGACCCAATACCTGCTGGACCGCGCCAAAGCCTGAAACCGATGACCTCGAACGGCGTCATTTTCGGGTGACGCCGTTCCGGGCTCAGGAACCGCAATGACCAAAGTCGACTTCTATATCCTGCCCAGCGCCGATCCTTCGGCGCGGCTGGATTTCGCCTGCAAGCTCACCGAAAAAGCCTGGCGCATGGGCCACCGCATTTACCTGCAGTGCAGCGATGCCGCCCAGCGTGATGATCTCGATGCACGTTTATGGGCCTTCAAGGGCGAAAGTTTCGTGCCCCACGGTCCTGCCGAAAATGAACCGGACGGTTTGATTGTGCTGGGGCTTGGCGACGACTGCGGTCAACACCAGGATCTGCTGGTCAACCTGGGCCTGAAAGTCCCGGCCTTTGCCAACAAGTTCGCCCGCGTGGCGGAAGTGGTGGTGGAAGATCCGGCGATTCGCGCGGCGGCACGGGACAGTTTCCGTTTCTACCGCGAACAGGGCTATCCTCTGCAAGATCACCGTTTACAGCGACTCTGAGCATTCCGATGGACACTCCAAAACCGCTGCAACAGCCCGCGCACCTGCTGGACGACCTTGAGTCGATCCGCCAACTGCTCGGCGATGACAACCTGCAACCACCGCTGCTGACCGACACGGTCCTGGACGGTGACCAGGAACAGATTCCGATGCTGTTCGACACGGTTAGCGCCAGCCAGCCGACCGTCGAACCCAAACCACCTGCTGCCATCAAGGGGCCGGATGACCTGCTGCACCTGGACAGCGAACTGCGCGCCGCTGCGCAATTGATCATGCAAGACGTGATCGACGACTTCGCACCGCACATCGAGACCGAAATCAAACGCCGCCTCAGCGCGCGGCTTGAGCGGTTGCTCAGCCAGTACAACGATTAACGAACACACAATCATCCAAGGAGCGAGCCTGCTCGCGATGATCGAAAGAACGCCAAGTGTATTCAGGAAACACGCGTTTTCGTTAACGACCATCGCGAGCAGGCTCGCGCCTACAGGGATGTGCGGTTTTGATACAGCGCCCTGTCCACACCTGCTCGCCCTCTGCCCCATGCCCCGCTATACTCGTCGGCTTTTCCTGAATTACTGCCAATAGGGTCCCGCCGCGCATGGACAAGACCTACCAGCCGCACGCCATTGAAACTTCCTGGTACAACACCTGGGAGTCCGAGAACTACTTCGCCCCGCAAGGTGCGGGCGAGTCCTACACCATCATGATCCCGCCGCCGAACGTCACCGGCAGCCTGCACATGGGTCACGGCTTCAACAACGCGATCATGGACGCCTTGATCCGTTTCCGCCGCATGCAGGGTCGCAACACCCTGTGGCAGCCGGGCACCGACCACGCGGGTATCGCCACGCAGATGCTGGTGGAACGCCAACTCGAAGCCAAAGGCCAGAGCCGTCACGACCTCGGCCGTGAGAAATTCCTCGAGAAAATCTGGGAATGGAAAGATGAATCCGGCGGCAACATCAGCCGTCAGATCCGTCGCCTCGGTTCGTCCGTAGACTGGAGCCGCGAGCGCTTCACCATGGACGACGGCCTCTCGGAATCGGTGAAAGAAGCCTTCGTGCGTCTGCACGAAGACGGCCTGATCTACCGCGGCAAGCGTCTGGTCAACTGGGACACCAAGTTGCACACGGCGATTTCCGACCTTGAAGTGGAAAACCACGACGAGAAAGGTTTCCTGTGGAACCTTAAATACCCGCTGGCAGACGGCGTCAAAACCGCTGACGGCAATGATTACCTGATCGTCGCGACCACTCGCCCGGAAACCATGCTCGGCGACTCCGCCGTCGCCGTGAACCCGAACGATGAACGCTACAAAGCCCTGATCGGAAAATTTGTCGAGCTGCCGCTGGTCGGCCGCCGCATCCCGATCATCGCCGACGATTACTGCGACCCTGAATTCGGCACCGGTTGCGTGAAAATCACCCCGGCCCACGATTTCAACGACTACGAAGTCGGCAAGCGCCACAACCTGCCGCTGCTGAACATCTTCGACAAGAACGCCGCCGTGCTGCCAGCGTGCCAGGTGTTCAACCTCGACGGAACGCTCAACGAAAGCATCGACGGCAAGATCCCGGCCGAATACGCCGGCCTCGACCGCTTCGAAGCGCGCAAGCAGATCGTGGCGGCGTTCGACGCGGCTGGCCTGCTGGTCAGCGTCAACGATCACGCGCTGAAAGTACCGAAGGGCGACCGTTCCGGCACCATCATCGAGCCGTGGCTGACCGACCAGTGGTACGTGTCGACCAAACCGCTGGCCGAGCCTGCGATTGCAGCCGTTGAAGACGGTCGCATCCAGTTCGTGCCGAAACAGTACGAAAACATGTACTTCTCATGGATGCGCGACATCCAGGATTGGTGCATCAGCCGTCAACTGTGGTGGGGCCATCGGATTCCGGCTTGGTATGACGAGTCGGGCAAGGTCTACGTCGGTCGTGACGAAGCCGAAGTGCGTGCCAAGCACAACCTCGGCCCGGACGTTGCGCTGCAACAGGACAACGACGTACTCGACACCTGGTTCAGTTCCGGCCTGTGGACATTCTCGACGCTCGGCTGGCCAGAGCAGACCGAATTCCTCAAGAAATTCCACTCCACCGACGTGCTGGTCACCGGTTTCGACATCATTTTCTTCTGGGTTGCCCGGATGATCATGCTCACCATGCACTTGGTGAAAAACGAAGACGGCACGCCGCAGGTTCCGTTCAAGACCGTTTATGTGCACGGTCTGGTACGCGATGGTCTGGGCCAGAAGATGTCCAAGTCCAAGGGCAATGTCCTTGACCCGCTGGACATTATCGACGGCATCGAACTGGAAGCGCTGGTAGAGAAACGCACCTCCGGCATGATGCAGCCGAAACTGGCGAAGAAGATCGAGAAGCAGACCCGCGACGAGTTCGCCGACGGCATCGCCAGCTATGGCACCGACGCCCTGCGCTTCACCTTCTGCTCGCTGGCCTCCACCGGTCGCGACATCAAGTTCGACATGGGCCGCGTCGAAGGCTATCGCAACTTCTGCAACAAGATCTGGAACGCCGCGCGTTATGTTCTGGACAAGGGCGAAGACTGCGGCCAGAACGGCGAAGCCTATGAGCTGTCGCTGGCGGATCGCTGGATCATCTCGCAATTGCAACGCACCGAAGCCGAAGTGACCCGCCAACTCGACCAGTTCCGCTTCGACCTCGCGGCACAGGCCTTGTACGAGTTCATCTGGAACCAGTATTGCGACTGGTACCTGGAACTGTCCAAGCCGGTGCTGTGGGACGAAAACGCGCCGGTCGAACGTCAGCGCGGCACCCGTCGCACCCTGGTTCGCGTTCTGGAAGTGGCGTTGCGCCTCGCGCACCCGTTCATGCCGTTCATCACCGAAGAAATCTGGCAGCGCATCGCGCCGCTGGCCGGCATCGAAGGCAAGACGATCATGCTGCAACCTTGGCCAGTGGCCAATGAAGAGCGTATCGATCCGGCGGCCGAGAACGATATCGAGTGGCTCAAAGAACTGATGCTCGGCACGCGTAACATTCGTGGCGAGATGAACATCGGCCCGGGCACGCCGCTGAACCTGTTTTTGAAAAACGTCAGCGCCGAAGATCAGCGTCGCCTCACCGAAAACGAAGCGCTGCTGAAAAAACTGGCGCGCCTCGAATCCATCACTGTGCTGACTGCCGGCGAAGAAGCACCGCTGTCTGCCACCGCGCTGGTGGGTGAGATGGAAGTGCTGGTGCCAATGGCCGGCCTGATCGACAAGGACGCCGAACTGGCGCGTCTGGACAAGGAAATCCTGCGTCTGCACGGCGAAGTCCAGCGTGTGGGCGGCAAGTTGTCCAATGCCGGTTTCGTCGACAAGGCCCCGGCCGAAGTCATCGACAAGGAACGCGCCAAACTGGCCGAAGCCGAACAGGCTTTGGGCAAGCTGGCCGAGCAGCACGCGCGGATTGCCAGTCTGTAACGGCGAATCGCAATGAAAAGGGAGGCCCAGGTGGCCTCCCTTTTTCATTTCAAATCTTCACAAATCCCTTGTAGGAGTGAGCCTGCTCGCGATTGCGGTGGTGCAGGCAGCAATGATGGCGACTGGCACACCCCAATCGCGAGCAGGCTCACTCCTACAATTGGTCGGTGTTGACGCCCGGATGTGGGACAATACCCGCCACTTTTAGCCATACCTGAATCGACAACGCCCATGACCGCCCCTCGCACACCCCGCCCCGCGCGCAAGAAGCCTGACTCCGCCACCCCGGCCAAAGCCGTGGAGCCGCGTGAAAAGGCCAGCCTGCACCCGCGCAATCGCCATCAGGGTCGTTACGACTTCCCGGCACTGATCAAAACCACGCCGGAACTGGCGAAGTTCGTGATCATCAACCCGTATGGCAAAGAAAGCATCGACTTCGCCAGCCCGGACGCGGTTCGGGTGTTCAACCGGGCGCTGCTTAAGTCGTTCTATGGCATTGCCCATTGGGACATCCCGGCGGATTACCTCTGCCCGCCAGTGCCGGGGCGTGCCGATTATGTTCACTTTCTCGCGGACCTGCTGGCCAGCGTCAACGATGGCGAAATCCCGCGCGGCGCACCGGTCAAGGTGCTGGATATCGGCATGGGCGCCAACTGCGTCTATCCGCTGATCGGCTACAGCGACTACCGCTGGCACTTCCTCGGCTCGGAAATCGATCCGACGGCCGTCGCCGCTGCCAAGGCCATCGTGCAGTCCAATGGGCTGAACAAGGCCATCCAGTTGCGCCTGCAGACTAATCCCAAGCACATCCTGCTGGGTTTGCTCGAGCCGGGCGAACGCTTCGACCTGACCATGTGCAACCCGCCGTTCCACGCCTCGATGGACGAAGCGACCAAGGGCAGCGAGCGCAAATGGCGCGCCCTCGGTCGTGCCGACCCGAAACGCAAACTGCCGGTGCTGAACTTTGGCGGTCAATCCGCCGAGTTGTGGTGTGAAGGTGGCGAAGCGAGGTTCGTGACGCAACTGATCGCCGAGAGCGCGCACTTCCAGCACAAAGTGCTGTGGTTCAGCACCCTGGTGTCGAAAGCCTCGAACCTGCCATCGATCCAGACCGCGCTGAAAAAAGCTGGCGTGCTGGAAAGCCAGGTGGTGGAAATGTCCCAGGGCCAGAAGCAGAGCCGCTTCGTTGCCTGGACCTTCCAGACCAAATCCGAACAGCAAGTGTGGCGCGAGCGATGGGCGCGTAAAAGCTGATCAACTGAACATCGCAGGCACAAAAAAACCGTGCCCGGATCGCTCCGGAGCACGGTTTTTTTACTGCGTCTTACTTGTTAACAGCGTCGGTCAGGCCTTTGGCCACAACCAGCTTGATCACTTTCTTGGCAGCGATTTCGATGGCAGCGCCAGTCGAAGGGTTGCGGCCGGTACGGGCTGGACGCTCAGTCACTTTCAATTTGCCGATACCTGGCAGAGTGATTTCGCCGCCGTTTTCCAGCTGATCGGCAACGATTTGGCCCAGTTGGTCCAGAGCGTTACGCGCGGTGGTTTTTGGCGCGTCGATAGCTTCAGCGATGTCGGCGATCAGTTGGTCTTTAGTAAGAGCCATGTAGTGTTCCTTCCCTATCAAATTCATATGGATTGCAGAGTGCAGTGTCAGCCATCGAGCCCGATCTTCTGGATCTGGCACCCTCGGCCAATAACCACGGGATCGGGGTTATAGATACCGAAATCAGGGTTTGGTTCGACCTGACAAATGCTGAATGCACGCTTAACGCGGTGACTTCGCGCAAGACCGGGCAAAACTAGCACAGAGGCGGGGAAATATCCGCCTCTAGCTACCCATTTGGTCAGCTTTATTGCTCTAAAACAGGAAAAAACTGCATAAGGGCCGTCGGTCGGCTACGAAATGACCTTCGCACCGTGCCTAAACCAGTGGTTGCGGTACACTTGGCGCTTTTCGGGAGCCCGCCTTGCTCTCTCCAACCAGACGCATCAAACAGCCGAGAAACCCATGCCGATCCGTCACTGCATCGTCCACCTGATCGACAAAAAACCCGACGGCACGCCCGCAGTCCTCCACGCTCGTGACTCTGAACTGGCCGAGTCGAGCGCCATCGAGAACATGCTGGCCGACCTCAACGAGAGCTACAACGCCAAACAAGGCAAGGCCTGGGGTTTCTTCCATGCCGAGTCCGGGGCGCACCCTTTCAGCGGCTGGCTGAAGGAATATTTCGACGGTGGCAAGGACTTCACCGCGTTCAGCCGCGTGGCGGTAGAACACCTGCAGAAGCTGATGGAAGAGTCGAACCTCTCAGTGGGCGGCCACGTGCTGTTTGCGCACTATCAACAGGGCATGACCGATTACCTGGCGATCGCCCTTCTGCACCACAGTGAAGGCGTCGCAGTGACTGATCAGCTGGACGTGACCCCGTCCCGCCACCTCGATCTCGGCCAATTGCACCTGGCGGCACGGATAAACGTCTCCGAGTGGCAGAACAACAAGCAGTCCAAGCAGTACATTTCGTTCATCAAAGGCAAGAACGGGAAAAAGGTTTCAGAGTATTTCCGGGACTTCATCGGCTGCCAGGAAGGCGTCGACGGTCCGGGCGAAACCCGCACGCTGCTCAAGGCCTTCAGCGACTTCGTTGAAAGTGAAGACCTGCCGGAAGAATCCGCCCGCGAGAAAACCAAGACCCTGGTGGATTACGCCAGCAGCCAGGCCAAGCTTGGCGAGCCGATGGGCCTGGAGCAGCTCTCGGAGCTGATCGACGAAGAACGCCCCAAAGCCTTTTACGATCACATCCGCAACAAGGATTACGGCTTGTCCCCGGAAATCCCGGCAGACAAACGCACCCTGAATCAATTTCGTCGCTTCACCGGTCGCGCTGAAGGGCTGTCGATCAGTTTCGAAGCGCACCTGCTGGGCTCGAAGATCGAATACGACGAAGCAGCCGGCACGCTGATCATCAAGGGCCTGCCAACGCAACTGACTGACCAGCTCAAGCGACGCAACTGATGCTCGGTAGCGTGCTGAAGAAATGCCTGCTGATCGTGCTGGTGGTCGTGATCTATCAGAACTGGGGCAAGATCGAGCGGGTGCTCAACCCTTCTCAAGTGGTATCGGAGCAGACCCAGGCCAAGGCCAACGTCGTGCTCTACGCCACCGAGTGGTGTGGCTACTGCAAACTGACCCGGCGTTTTCTCGACCAGAAAGGCATTCCGTACAAGGAATTCGATATCGAGAAAGACACCGAGGCGCGCAAGGCATATGAAGCCTTGGGTGGCGGCGGGATTCCGATCATCGATGTGAACGGCACGTTGATTCGCGGGTATGACCCGGATGCAATCCTTGCTGCCTTGAAGTAACCCCTAAACGCGACACAATCCCTGGCAGTAGCGGGCTTTCCAGCTTCTACCAGTCGGTGCAGGACCAGCCATTCGCGTTTACTGTTTTTCTATGCGGAATCCGAATCGCGGAAAGTGCACATGCACCACGCCGCCACGTTCGTCTTCACGACGCAGAATCAATTCCTCACGCCCGGCAAACAGCAACTCGCCCGCGACCGGATCAACCCCATAATCGGTCGCGGCAATGACCACCTGCTGACCTGCCTCAAAACCATTCGGCTCATCAAACTGCTCATCGGGCAATGCCGCCGGCGTTGAAGTGCGCGCCACTTCCAGCGCTTCCTCGGCCGTCATCTCGCTGACCGCGCCATGACCAAAACCCAACACCCGTGCATGCCACGCAGCAACCGCCGGGTAAGCATCGACCAATGGTGCAGTCACTGGCGTCGCCTTGAGGAACCACAAACAATGAGCCAGGGCGAAGTCGGCAATCGACGGCTCGCCAAGCAGGAAGTCGCCCTGCTCACGCTGAAGTTGTTGCTCCAGACGCCCCATGATCGTCGGCCATTGATGCCGCGCTTGCTCGGCTGACAACCTCGTCGCACTGCCGCCACTGAACAGCCCGGCGCGATCGGCCAGGAAGGCCTTGATCGCTTCCGGTGGCAGATGGCCGAAACGCACCGCGACCGACTCAGGTTGAAACACCAGGCTCACGGCATGCTGAAACACCACAGAATCAGCCCACGCGGCGAACGTCGCAGCGATCATTTCCTGACCTTCCGGGAAGAACGCCGGCAAGGCTTTTTCCTGTTCCAGACGGCGGGCGATCAACGACGTGTCGCAATAGATATCCGCGCCAACCTGCAACACCGGAGTCTTGCGATAGCCACCGGTCAACGCGGTCAGATCAGGTTTTGGCATCACCGGCGAGATTTTTACCGAACGCCAGGACAAGCCTTTGAAGCCCAACAACAGGCGGGCCTTTTCGGCGAAGGGGGACGTCGGGTAATGGTGCAGTATCAACTCGGTCATGCTGGGCTCCGCCGCTGGTAATCAGGAATCCGCAGCTTAGCGCGCAATTCATGGGCAGCCTACGGGTCTGCCTGATGGGAACTGATCAGTCAGATTGATAAGGCCGCAACCGCGCTCGCGACCAAACATTCCTTGGCACTTTTCCTGAGTTTTTTGATCAGTCGTTCCTGGCGCAGCGCTTCGCTTTTATCGCGGCAGACTTCGGTATAGACCAGCGCCATGGCCGGACTGGAGAGAAAGAAGCGTGCGCCTTTACCGCTTTGGTGCTTGGCAAAGCGGCGCACGGGATCGTCGCTGATCCCGCAGTAGAGCGAACCGTTGGCCGCGCGAACGAGGTAGACGAACCAGGGTTTGCTCACCGGAGAATCGGTGCCGAGAGGATTTTCGCTGGGGCTGCTCACGTGACGATCAAGGCTTGTAGGAAACAAGCCGCGATCTTATCAGCGACTGGCCTGGAATGCCTTCAAGCCCTTCAACGCCTGCGTGCGAACGGCATTTCTCACTACGGGCGTCCAGCCCAGCAGCAGGCCTTTGAAGCCCAGCGCCTGACGCGACCAGGCCCACAAATCAAAACTGTCGTGATGCTCGCAGATCTTGCCGTCGCGGAAAACGAAACGCGCCTGGATGTCGTTGACCACGGTGTTGCCAGTCTGACTAAACAGGTACGTCGCCACCCAGTGCGCGCCACCGCTGCGCTCATCGCTGCGCACGTTATCGAAGGTCAGGGAAAAATCCTTGGCCCGAGTGGTGAGCATGCGCCACATGTCACCGGCATCACGACCACGCAGCTCGCCGAATGCCGGATCGCTGAACACCACGTCGTCGGTGTAGCAAGCGCTCATGGCGTCGGCATCCAGGCGCTGAAAAGCCTCGTAGAAGCGCGCTATCAGGGCGTTGTGGGCATCACTCATGGGCAGGCTCCGCGAATATAATCATTAGGCCAGCACGATAGTCTGCGAGAGCAGGAAAGACTACGGGCATTCACGACAAATTAGTGGCAGTGAGGATCAGACCTTTTCGCTGACTACCTGCACATACAACGAGCGCCCGGCACCGAGGCCGGCGATGATCGCGCCGAGGCCGATCACACCGAAGATCCAGCCCACGGCAGTCCAGCCGCCGGTCCAGTCGTGGACGATGCCAACGGCGAACGGTCCCATGGACGCCAGGGTGTAGCCGAAACCCTGGGCCATGCTCGACAGGTTCGCCGCGACATGCGCGTCCCGCGAACGCAGGACAATCAACGTCAACGCCAGACTGAACGTGCCGCCCTGCCCCAAACCGAGCAGAATCGCCCAGCCCCACAAGCCTTGGATCGGCGCGTACAGGCAACCGAACAGACCGCCGAGGGTCAGCACCATGACGATTACGATGGCGAGGCGCTGATCCTTGCCGCGTGTGGCCAGCCATGGTGCGGCCAGTGAGCTGGCCAGTTGAATGATCACCGAACCCGACAGCACCAGACCGGCCTGGGTCGGTGTCAGCCCGCGACCAATCAGGATCGACGGCAACCAGCCAAACACGATGTACGCGAGAGACGATTGCAGGCCCATGTACAAAGTCACTTGCCAGGCCAGAGGATCACGCAGCAGACCGCGGACCCGATAGGCAACGTTATGCGCGCCCTGTTTCTGCCCGACTTGCGGCAACCAGAACATCGCTGCGACCAGCGCCGGAATCACCCAGAAACCCAGGCCCAGGGCCCAGCTTTTGTCGAAGTGTTCGCTCAGCGGCACGGTCGCGCCTGCGGCCATCGCCGCCCCCAGGCAGAGCGCCATGGTGTAGACGCCGGTCATGGTGCCAGCGTGTTTGGCGAAGTCGCGCTTGACGATGCCCGGCAACAACACGCCGATCACGCCGATGCTTGCGCCTGCCAATACGCTGCCGGCAAACAGGCCGATTTCACCGAACGAACTGCGCAGAACAATCCCGCCGGCCAATGTGAGAAGGATGCCC
Organism: Pseudomonas sp. GB2N2; assembly: GCF_054897705.1. Classification (NCBI taxonomy): domain Bacteria; kingdom Pseudomonadati; phylum Pseudomonadota; class Gammaproteobacteria; order Pseudomonadales; family Pseudomonadaceae; genus Pseudomonas; species Pseudomonas sp. GB2N2. The sequence goes on along the minus strand of NZ_CM142701.1, from coordinate 5,618,172 downwards.
AACACCACGCGTTCGGCGCCGAAACGTCGCGCCAGAATCGGTGCCAATGGCGCAAACAGACCCAGGCACAGCACCGGCAACGTTGTCAGCAAACCGGCCTGCGCCGCGGACAATCCGAGGGATTTCGACACCTCGCTGAGCATCGGCGCCATGCTCGACAGCGCTGGACGCAGGTTCAATGCGACCAGAATCAAACCGAGCAACAACAGCCACGGTCGACGCAGCATCGGGTGGCTTTGCTGGACGTGTTCGTCATCGGCCTCGGCGTCGATCAGCAGCTCTTGCAGCTCGGCGGCGCGCTTGGAAGGGGACATGCTGTTCTCGGTTTCAAGGTTCATTGATCAATTGCCTCGATAAAGCTTTGGCCCGTTCCGGGTCGCGTTGCTCGACGGCATCAAGCAGTTCGATGTGCAAGTCGAACACTTCCTGGCGGCGCGGGGTGATGTTCAGGCAATGACGCAACTGGGCGCCGACGACACTGGAGAAATAGCGATACAACTCGCTGAGGGTCGGATTGTGCGCTGCGTCCACCAGGCGACGGTGGAACACCAGATCGCAGGCGATGTAGGTGTCGAGGTCGCCGTGATAGTGGCTGCCGCTGACACCCAATGCTTCGCGCAACGCGATCAAATCTTCATCGGTTCGACGCATCGCCGCCAGGCCTATGGCCTCAACTTCAAGGATGTGCCGGGTTTCCCTGGCCTGATCGAGGGAGCAGCGGGACAGCGCTTTCAGCGTGTCCAGCGGATCGATCACAGCGCGCAAATAGCTGCCGTCGCCTTGGCGGATTTCGATCAACCCGGAAAACGCCAGCACGCGCATGGCTTCGCGAACGGTGTTGCGGCTGATGCCCAGTTCGGCGGACAGCTCGGGTTCCGTGGGCAGGCGTTGGCCCACGGCCCACACGCCTTGGTTGATGCGCTGACGCAACTGATCGAGGGCTTGATCGACCAACGAGCGTTTAACCAATGGGGAAATGTCTGACATAGGTCCCGTCCTTTCATCCAATCATAGGATGAATTTTCTGACATGTTAGTCAGCTCCGCGTAGGACGGCAACCGCCTAGGGTTAATCAGGATGAAAGGAACGATATTTTGGATTAGTCAGAATTACCCTTTGAGGGTAATTTAATGAACAGGTCTTCTTATGGAAAAGAACACACCTCATTACGACTTGGCGGTGGTCAAAGCCGAGGTCGTCAGGCTCGGCAGAAAGGCTTTCACCAGAAGCGCCCTGGAGTCAGGAAATGATGTCGGGTTTTCAGTCTGGCAAATGATTCAAGCGATCTGTGAATTGGAGCACCGAATGCTCTTCAAATCCATGACCACCTATACAGACCACCGTGTCTGGCAAGACGTTTATCACACCACATTTCAGGGCATCGAAATCTACGTCAAAGTGTCCTACCGCGCGGGAGGTGGACACCCGGTAGTTTCTTTCAAGGAGAAAGACATATGAGAACGCAACAATGCGTCAATTGCGGTACTCAGGAGGGTATGGGACATTTCGAAGGACGCACCCTCTCCGTCAACTACAAACAGATGTCACGACTTGTTCACGATCTTGCGGGCTGGGAATGCAGAGTTTGCGGCGAAATCGAGTTCGATCATGATACCGATAGCGCCGATCGATACTCGGATGCCGGTGACCAATTACTTCACGACTGCTTGCAACTGGTAGGCGCCGAAATCAAACGTATCCGGCGCAAACTGCACCTCACGCAAAAAAAAGCCGTGGAGTTGCTGTCCGGTGGCGGAAACAATGCGTTCTCGCGTTACGAGCGAGGTGAGATCCCCCCTCCAAAACCGTTGCTCACGCTCATGCAACTTCTGGATCGTCATCCCTACCTGCTGACGGACATTCAGGTCCTGAGTGAAGGTACCGGTCTGAAGCTACTGTTGGCTGAGCGTCATCCAGATCAGGAAACGTTGCTGGCTTCCTGACCGCCATTCTGCGGGCAAAATAAACCCGGAACAGAGTCCGGGTTTATTTCATTGCCTGGCGTCCGTCAATGCAAAATCTGGCTCAGGAACAACTTCGTCCGATCATTCTGAGGATTATCGAAGAAGTCATTCGGCGCAGCCTGTTCAACGATTTCACCTTTGTCCATGAAGATCACGCGATTCGCCACGGTACGGGCGAAGCCCATTTCGTGAGTCACGCAGAGCATGGTCATGCCGTCTTCGGCCAAACCGATCATGGTGTCGAGAACCTCTTTCACCATCTCCGGATCGAGGGCCGAGGTCGGCTCATCGAACAGCATGATTTTCGGTTTCATGCACAGGGCACGGGCAATCGCCACGCGCTGTTGCTGACCGCCGGACAGTTGCCCCGGGAATTTATGCGCCTGCTCCGGAATGCGTACGCGCTCCAGGTAGTGCATGGCGATTTCTTCGGCCTTGCGTTTCGGCATCTTGCGCACCCACATCGGCGCAAGCGTGCAGTTCTGCAGGATGGTCAGGTGCGGGAACAGGTTGAAGTGCTGGAACACCATGCCGACTTCGCGGCGCACCGTTTCGATCTGCTTGAGGTCGTTGGTCAGTTCCACGCCATCGACCACGATGCGCCCTTGCTGGTGTTCTTCCAGACGGTTGAGGCAACGAATGGTGGTGGATTTGCCGGAACCCGACGGGCCGCAAAGGACGATACGCTCGCCCTGTTTAACGTTCAGGTTGATGTCTTTCAACACGTGGAACTGGCCGTACCACTTGTTCACGCCCTGCATCTGAATAATGCCTTCAGGGCTCACAGGCTGCTTGATTGCTTCGCTCATTTCAGAACTTCCTAAATTAGATAGCGACTTAGCGCTTGTGGCCAGTGTCGAGCTTGCGTTCCAAATGCATGGAATAGCGCGACATACCAAAACAGAAAATCCAGAACACCAGGGCCGCGAACACGTAGCCTTCAGTGGCCATGCCCAACCATTTCGGGTCGGCGGCGGCTTGTTTGACGCTGTTGAGCAAGTCGAACAGGCCGATGATGATCACCAGGCTTGTGTCCTTGAACAGCGCAATGAACGTGTTGACGATGCCGGGGATCACCAGCTTCAGGGCTTGCGGCAGAATCACCAGGCCCATGCTGCGCCAGTAGCCGAGGCCCATCGCCGCAGCCGCTTCATACTGGCCTTTGGGGATCGCTTGCAGACCACCGCGCACCACTTCGGCCACGTAGGCCGATTGGAACAGGATTACGCCGATCAGTGCCCGCAGCAGTTTGTCGAAGTTCATGCCTTCAGGCAGGAACAGCGGCAGCATCACCGAGGACATGAACAGCACCGTGATCAATGGCACGCCGCGCCAGAATTCGATGAAGGTCACGCAGACCACCCGAATCGCCGGCATGTTCGAACGACGGCCCAGCGCCAGGACAATCCCCAGCGGCAACGCACCGGCAATACCGACGGTGGCGATCACCAAAGTCAGCATCAGGCCGCCCCACTGGCTGGTCGCCACTTGGGTCAGGCCAAAGACGCCACCGTGCAACAGGCACCAGGCAACGATCGGGTACAGCACCAGGAAGCTCAGGCCATACACGGCTTTGCGATGAAAGCGCGAGATGAACAACGGCGCCACGCCGATGACCGCCAGCCACACGGTCAGGTCCACGCGCCAGCGCAATTCCGGCGGGTAGTAACCGTACATGAACTGGCCGATACGCTGCTGAATGAACACCCAGCAAGCGCCTTCCTTGGTGCAGTCGGCGCGGGTGGTGCCGACCCAGTTGGCATCGATGATGGTCCATTGCAGGATCGGCGGCACCACCAGGTAAATCAGATAGAACGCGAACAATGTCAGCAGGGTGTTAAGCCAGCTGGAGAACATGTTCGCGCGCATCCATGCCACCACGCCGATGCTGCTGCTCGGTGGGGGCATGTCGGGTTTGAAAGTATGAGTACTCATGCGCTTTTCCTTACCGCTCGATCAGCGCAATGCGCTTGTTGTACCAGTTCATCAGCAGGGAAATGCTGATACTGATCGCCAGGTACACGCTCATGGTGATCGCAATCACCTCGATTGCCTGCCCGGTCTGGTTCAGCACCGTACCGGCGAACAACGACACCATTTCCGGGTAACCGATACCGGCCGCCAGCGAAGAGTTTTTCGCCAGGTTCAGGTATTGGCTGGTCAGCGGTGGAATGATCACGCGCAGGGCTTGCGGGATGATCACCTTGCGCAGGGTCGGACCGTTGCGCAGACCAAGGGAGTGCGCCGCTTCGGTCTGGCCGTGGCTGACCGACTTGATGCCCGAACGCACGATCTCGGCGATGAACGCCGCGGTGTACACGGTCAGCGCCAGGGTCAGCGCCAGCAGTTCCGGGATCAGCACCCAGCCACCGACGAAGTTGAAGCCTTGCAGCTTGGGCATTTCCCAGTGCAGTGGCGCACCGAAGATCAACGCGCACAGTGCCGGGATCACCACGATAAGTGCCAGGCCGGTCCAGAACTTGCGGAACGGCACGCCCGTCGCTTCGAAACGCTTGTTGGCCCAGCGGCACATCAGCACGATGGCAACGATGGCCACGGCGATGCTGACCATGAACGGCCAGAAACCGTCTGCGGTCAATGCGGCCGGCATGTTCAGGCCGCGACTGCTGACGAAGAAAGTGTCGCCGAAGTTATGACTGTTGCGCGGCCCCGGCATGGTCAGGAATACCGCGAAATACCAGAACAGGATTTGCAGCAACGGCGGAATGTTGCGGAAGACTTCCACATAAACAGTCGCCAGCTTGCTGATGATCCAGTTCTTCGACAGCCGTGACACGCCGACGATGAACCCGAGGATCGTCGCCAGGACCACGCCGATGACGGTCACCAGCAATGTATTGAGCAGACCGATGACAAACACTCGGGCATAGCTGTCCGATTCGGTGTAGTCGATCAGGTGTTGAGCGATGCCAAAACCGGCACTGCGCTCCAGAAAACTGAAGCCGGAGGTAATGCCCCGGTGTTGAAGGTTGGTCTGTGTATTGTCGAACAGATACCAGCCCATCGAGACCACCGCCACAATGGTGATGATCTGAAATAGCCACGCACGCACTTTGGGATCGCTGAGACTGAGCCTCTGCTTTGGTGCGCCGATTGAATTTTGCATGAAGTGCCCCGGATGTAATGGAACAGAACATCACCCGGCGGTTGGCCCACCGGGTGATAGAACCATCAGCGCACTGGTGGTGCGTATTGAATGCCGCCGTTGTTCCACAGGGCGTTCAGCCCGCGGTCGATTTCCAGCGGAGTGCCCTTGCCGAGGTTTTTCTCGAACACTTCACCGTAGTTGCCGACCTGCTTGACGATTTGCACGACCCAGTCTTTCTTCACTTTCAGGTCTTTGCCGTATTCACCGTCGGTACCCAGCAGACGAGCGACGTCCGGGTTCTTGGTGCCTTTGGCTTCAGCTTCGACGTTTTTCGATGTCACGCCTGCTTCTTCGGCGTTGAGCATGGCGTAGCCAACCCAGCGCACGATAGCCAGCCACTCGTCGTCGCCGTTACGCACGACAGGGCCCAGAGGCTCCTTGGAAATGGTTTCCGGCAGCACCACGTAATCCTTCGGCGCGGCCAGCTTGCTGCGCTGGGCGAACAGCTGGGATTTGTCGGAAGTCAGTACGTCGCAACGACCGGATTCCAGCGACTTGGCGCTTTCGTCCGAGGTGTCGAATGTGATCGGGGTGTACTTCAGGTTGTTGCCGCGGAAGTAGTCGGAAACGTTCAGCTCGGTGGTAGTACCGGCCTGGATGCAGATGGTTGCACCGTCCAGCTCTTTGGCACTTTTAACGCCCAGCTTGTTGTTTACCAGAAAGCCGATGCCGTCGTAGTAAGTGATGAAGCCCGGGAATTTCAGACCCATGCCCGAATCGCGGGAGCTGGTCATGGTGGTGTTGCGCGACAGGATGTCAATTTCGCCGGACTGCAGCGCGGTGAAGCGCTCTTTGGCGTTCAACTGACTGAACTTGACCTTGGTCGCGTCGCCGAATACGGCAGCGGCCACAGCGCGGCAGTAGTCAGCATCGATGCCGACGATCTTGCCAGTGGAGTCCGGAACCGAGAAACCCGGCAGGCCGTCACTGACGCCACACTGTACGAAACCTTTCTTCTGCACTGCATCCAGGGTTGCACCCGCCTGAGCGAACCCGCTGACACCGAGAACTGCGGCTGCAGCCACGATGGCCAGGGTGGATTTCAACATCTTCATTCAAACCTCCAGTTTTGCTCTTGTTGTGTCGGAGCGTAAGTCCAGTCGCACCCTTATGAGGCGTAGTCGACCCGTGTTGGCTTTTTTTGGGGTCAACCGACGTAGGACCGTAGCTATGAGTCTAGTAGGAGAAAATCCACATCATGGACAACTCACTTCTCACCAATCGGCCGAACGGGCTGTAGCCCTTTCACGTTCGCGAACCCCGTAGCGGCCGCTGGCGAACATCCATCACCGGATTTTTTTTGCTATCCCACCACGAACAATGGCCTGATAGTGTTACCGACAGGCGTGGGATTTTCGTACACGCGTTTACATAGCAAAGCCCGTACCAGACCGGCCGCTGAAGCGTTTAAGGGGCAGGTCAATAGCAAAACTTGTAGCCTTGCGACATCTTGTTAACTGATCAACCTGACGCGCACTCGGATCTCGCACTTAAAGAGAGCGCACGCGCACACATGCACACAACACGCACATAAATGGAGCAGACATGACCGAGCCCCTCATTCTCGAACCCGTCAAGCCCGCAGATGCCTGCGTAATATGGCTGCACGGCCTGGGCGCGGACCGTTATGACTTCCTGCCCGTGGCCGAAGCGTTGCAGGAAAGTCTGCTGACCACGCGCTTCATTCTCCCGCAGGCACCGACCAGCGCCGTCACCATCAACAGTGGCTACGAGATGCCGAGCTGGTACGACATATTGGCCATGAACCCCGCACGCGCGATCAACCGCGAGCAGCTGGAAGCGTCGTCGAACAGAATCATTGAATTGATCGAAATGCAGCGGGCGGCCGGCGTAGACGCCTCGCGGATTTTTCTGGCAGGCTTTTCCCAGGGCGGCGCCGTGGTGTTCCACACCGCTTTCCTGAAATGGCAGGGGCCGCTGGGTGGCGTACTTGCCCTCTCTACTTATGCACCGACCTTCAGTGACGAACTGGAATTGTCCGCCAGCCAGCAGCGTATTCCGGTGCTGTCGTTGCACGGCCAGTACGATGACGTGGTGCAAAACTCCATGGGTCGCACCGCCTACGAGTATTTAAAGCGCCATGGTGTCACCGTGACATGGCAGGAATACCCAATGGGGCACGAAGTGTTACCCGAGGAGATTCGCGACATCGGCGTCTGGCTCGCCGAGCGCTTGCGTTAGCGGTCGAGGCGAAAAACAGGCCATTGATCCCTCCCACTACGCCGCGCCCGATTCTTGCATTACACTGGCCGGCACTTAACCTATTGATGAGATGACCGTGCTCAAAGCACTCAAGAAAATGTTCGGGAAAAGCGAGACTGAGCAGCTCGCGCCAGTCTCCAGCGCTCCGTCTCACACCCCCAGCCACCGCACCGACGGTAATCAGTCTGGCCGGACCGCCCCCGTCGCGGCACCGAAACCAGAGCCTGTGGCGACACCGGATCTCCAGCCGGTTGAAGAGGCAGTCACCGAGCAACCGCGCAGCGAAACGCCGAAACCGGCCAGACCGCGTCGCGAACCGAAGCCCAAAGCACCGGTCATTCCTTGGAAACTCGAAGATTTCGCCGTTGAACCCCAGGAAGGCAAAACCCGCTTCCACGATTTCAAGCTCGCCCCGGAACTGATGCACGCCATCCAGGACCTGGGCTTCCCGTATTGCACGCCGATTCAGGCCCAGGTGCTGGGTTTCACCCTCGCCGGCAAAGACGCCATCGGTCGCGCCCAGACCGGCACCGGCAAAACCGCCGCGTTCCTTATTTCGATCATCACCCAGTTGTTGGACACCCCGCCGCCGAAAGAGCGCTACATGGGTGAGCCGCGGGCGCTGATCATCGCGCCGACCCGTGAACTGGTAGTGCAGATCGCCAAGGACGCCGCCGACCTGACCAAGTACACCGGCCTCAACGTCATGACGTTCGTCGGTGGCATGGATTTCGACAAGCAACTCAAGCACCTCGAAGCCCGCCACTGCGACATCCTCGTCGCGACCCCGGGCCGCTTGCTCGACTTCAACCAGCGCGGCGACGTGCACCTGGACATGGTCGAAGTCATGGTCCTCGACGAAGCCGACCGCATGCTCGACATGGGCTTCATCCCGCAAGTGCGCCAGATCATTCGCCAGACGCCGCCGAAGAACGAGCGCCAGACCCTGCTGTTCTCCGCGACCTTCACCGAAGACGTAATGAACCTCGCCAAGCAATGGACCACCGAGCCGTCGATCGTCGAGATCGAATCGCAGCACGTGGCCAGCGAAAACGTCGAGCAGCACATCTACGCGGTGGCCGGTGCCGACAAATACAAACTGCTCTACAACCTGGTCAACGACAACGGTTGGGAGCGGGTGATGGTCTTCGCCAACCGCAAGGATGAAGTGCGTCGTATCGAAGAACGCCTGGTGCGCGATGGCGTCAACGCCGCGCAACTGTCCGGCGATGTGCCGCAACACAAACGCATCAAGACCCTCGAAGGTTTTCGCGAGGGCAAGATCCGCGTACTGGTGGCCACCGATGTTGCCGGTCGCGGCATTCACATCGACGGCATCAGCCATGTGATCAACTTCACCCTGCCGGAAGTCCCGGACGATTACGTGCACCGGATCGGCCGTACCGGTCGTGCGGGCGCCGAGGGTGTGTCGATTAGTTTTGCCGGGGAAGACGATTCCTACCAGTTGCCGTCCATCGAGGCGCTTCTGGGTCGCAAAATCAGCTGTGAGACACCGCCGACGCATCTTCTGCGGGCAGTTGAGCGAAAGCGCCCGTAACGCGGGTCGCAGCAAAAGAGGCGCAGCCGACAACGGACTGCGCTTTTTTTTCGTCTGGAGATTGCGATAGAATACTAAAAGTCCATAATGGACAAATTAGTTTACTTCCAGCTCTCGGAGCCAACCATGCCCAGCACGCCCCATGTGATCACCCAACCCCATGCCCGTGAACTGCTGGCGCAGGTCGACGTGCCGCAGATCCTGCGCAAACTGTTCCGCGAACTGGCTGCGGGTCAAGCGGTGCAGCCGGCCCAGCAACGGGTGGAGTTTCCCCAGGGGGCCGGCGATTTCATCAATTATCTGGGTGTGCTTGTAGAAGACGGGGTTTACGGGATCAAGACTTCGCCGTACATCGTGCGTGAGCAAGGCCCGTTGGTCACGGCGTGGACCCTGTTGATGTCGATGGAGACCGGCGAGCCGCTGCTGCTGTGCGATGCCGGCGAACTGACCGTGGCGCGCACCGCCGCGACCACCGCCGTCGCGGTCGATGCCCTCGCCCCTTTGAACGCAAACCGTCTGGCAATCATCGGCAGCGGCAAGGTGGCACTGGCGCATCTGCACTCCGTCAAGGGCCTGCGCGACTGGCAGAGCATCAACCTCTATTCGCCGGGTTTGAGCGAACTGAGCGTTGAAGCACTGGCCGAACTCAAGAGCCTCGATCCACGTCTGAACCTCGTCGACACTCGCGAAGCAGTCGTTCAGGACGCCGACGTGATCATGCTCTGCACCTCATCTGCCGGCCCGGTGATCGACCCGTCCAGTCTGGGCAAACCGGCGCTGATCACCTCGATCAGCACCAACGCGCCACGCGCCCATGAAGTGCCGCCACAGAGCCTCAATGACATGCAGGTGTTCTGCGACTATCGTCTGACCACCCCGGGATCGGCAGGCGAAATGCTGATTGCCGGTGAACAGCATGGCTGGGACCCGCACTCGATTGTCGGTGACCTGCCGGACTTGGTCAGCGGCAAAGTCCAGCGCCCGGATTACGATCGCCACGTGTTCTTCCGCTCGATCGGCCTGGGCCTGGAAGACATCGCGCTGGCGAATGCCATTTACCACCTCCAGCACTAACACCGCTCCCACAGGGGGTTCTCTACAGATTCGGCATTCGCGACTTACAGGAGAAATGCATGAGCCACGCAGATTTCATTATCATCGGCGGCGGGATTGCCGGCGCTTCCACCGGCTTCTGGTTGTCGCAGCACGCCCGGGTGATTGTGCTTGAACGCGAATCTCATCCGGCCTATCACTCCACCGGACGCTCCGCCGCGCTGTACACCGCCGCCTATGGCACACCGCAAGTCCGGGCGCTGACTCAGGCCAGCCGCGATTTCTTCGACGCCCCGCCCGCCGGTTTCTGCGAACACCCGCTGCTGACCCCGCGCGGCGAGATGACCGTGGACTTCACCGGCGACCCCGCCGAGCTGAACAATCAATACCTGAGCGCCAAAGCCACAGTGCCGCAGATGCAATTGCTGAGCGCCGAAGAAGCCTGCGTGCGCCTGCCGATCCTGCGTCGGGAAAAAGTCCATGGCGCGATCTACGACCCGACGGCCAGCGACATCGACACCGACGCCTTGCATCAGGGTTACCTGCGCGGCATCCGTCGCAACCAGGGTCAAGTGCTCACCGACACCGAGGTCCTGAGCCTGACCCGCGACGCGCAAGGCGTGTGGCAGGTGCACACCAGCGGCCAGACCTTCAGCGCCCCGGTCATCATCAACGCCGCCGGCGCCTGGGCCGACAAGATCGGCGAACTGGCCGGGGCCAAGCCGCTGGGGCTGCAACCGAAGCGCCGCGCGGCCTTCATCTTCGCCGGGCCGGAAGGTGTGGACATCCACCACTGGCCGATGCTGGTCAGCCTCGACGAATCCTTCTACATGAAGCCCGACGCCGGCATGTTCCTCGGCTCTCCGGCCAACGCCGACCCGGTGGAGCCACACGACGTGCAGCCCGAAGAACTGGACATCGCGATGGGCATCTACCAGATCGAAGAAGCCACCACCCTGACCATCCGCCGTCCGACCCGCACCTGGGCCGGCCTGCGCAGCTTTGTGTCCGACGGCGATTTGCTCTCGGGTTTCGATCCGCAGGTGCCCGGCCTGTTCTGGGTCGCGGCACAGGGCGGTTACGGCATCCAGACGTCGCCCGCCATGGGCCAGGCCAGCGCCGCACTGGTGCGCGGCGAAACCTTGCCCGAGCCACTCAAGCGTTTCGGCCTGGATGCCGGGATGCTCTCCCCCGCTCGCCTGGGCTGATCGCGTCCTCAAGTGACGTGCCGACACGATTGCGGCAAACTTCCAGCGCCCTTTTTGCAGGGCGCTGACGCCTGGAGCTCCACAGTATGAACGCACCTGTCAAAGACCCGGCCCTGGATAACTTCCGCGCGATCGCCGATGCCATCGCCACGTTGTTCTTCCCCCACGCCGAGGTGGTGCTGCACGACCTGCGCACGCAAAAGATCGATTACATCGCCAACAACCTGTCCAAACGCGAAGTCGGCGACGACGCCGCGCTGGAGGACATGCTCAGCGATGACCTCAGCGAGCGAAACATCGGGCCGTATGAAAAGTTAAATTGGGATGGTCAGAAGATTCGCAGCCTGAGCAGCGTGCTGCGTGACAGCGACGGTCATCCGCTGGCGGTGCTGTGCATCAATCTGAATATTTCGCTGTTCGAAAATGCCAAGGCTGCGCTGGACTTGTTTCTGTCGCCGAGCAAGCTGATTCCGCAACCGGACTCACTGTTCCGCGATGACTGGCAGGAGCGCATCAACACCTTCCTGCATCGCTGGCTGCGCGAACGCCAGCTGAGCCTGAACCTGCTGACCCGCGACCACAAACGCGAACTGGTGCTGGCCCTGCACGCCGAAGGCGCCTTCAAAGGCAAAAGCGCCTCCAACTATGTCGCGAACGTGCTGAATATGGGACGGGCGACCGTCTACAAGCACCTGAAAGAATTGAAAAGCTAACGCCTATTTCTGGCAACACACATACCTGTAGGAGCCTGGCTTGCCGGCGATGGCGAATTCGTGGACGCCATCGCCGGCAAGCCAGGCTCCTACAGGATGTGCGATTATTCCAGCGCCGAAGCCGGGCCGAAGAACTCGTAGCGGCTTTGCTTCTCCGGTACACCCAAGGCTTTCAGGTGGCGCTTGATCGCTGCCATGAAGCCTTTAGGCCCCAGGAAATACGCATCCAGGTCGCGCTGCTGCGGCAACCACTCGCCCAGTTGTTCCTGACTCAGCAACCCGACTTTGTGCGCTGCCGGGCTGATCCCATCATCTTCGGCGTAGCAGTAGAAGTGCTTGAGTTGCGGATGCCGAGCGGCCAATCCGTCGATCCAGTCGCGGAAAGCGTGAACGCTGCCATTGCGCGCGCAGTGGATAAAGTGCACCGGCCGCTCGGTCGCCAGCGCCGCTTCGAGCATCGCCAGGGTCGGGGTGATGCCGACGCCGCCGCTGATCAGCACCAGCGGTTTGTCGCTGTGCGTCAGGGTGAATTCGCCCGATGGGGGAAACAGCTGAATACTCGAACCGACGTGTAGTTGATCGTGCAAATGGTTCGAGGCGCGGCCACCGTGTTCACGCTTGACGCTAATGCGGTACTGACCCTTGTTCGGCAGGGCAGACAGCGAATAGTTACGACGAATTTCTCCGCCATTCAGAATCAGTTTCATGCCGATGTACTGGCCGGGGTCTGCGGCGAGAATCGGGCCTTTGTCTGCCGGCTCGAAGTAGAACGAGGTAATTTCCGAACTCTCTTCAACCTTGGCCGCCACGATGAATGCCCGCGCACCACGCCAGCCGCCTACAGCCTGTTCTTTCTGGTCATAGATGGTGGTTTCGGCACCGATTAAAATGTCGGCCAGTTGGCCGTAAGCCGCGCCCCAGGCGCTCATCACTTCCGGGGTGGCAATCTCGTCACCCAAAACTTCAGAAATCGCCCGCAGCAGGCAGCTGCCGACAATCGGGTAGTGTTCCGGAAGGATTTGCAGGGCCACGTGCTTGTTGATGATCTTGGCCACCAGGTCGCCCAACTGGTCGAGCTGGTCGATATGGCGCGCGTACATCAACACGCCGTTTGCCAGGGCGCGGGGTTGATCGCCGCTCGCCTGGTGAGCCTGGTTGAACAACGGGCGGACTTCCGGGTGTTCGGAGAGCAGCATGCGGTAGAAATAGGTGATCAACGCTTCGCCACCGCTCTCCAGCAGCGGCACAGTGGATTTGACGATTGCACGGTCTTGAACGCTAAGCATAAGGTGACTCCTGAGCGACGGGTTTCCAAGTGGTTGCCTTATACATATCAGCTTCCATGCCAACTATTTATTTCATAAAAATCAATAACTTAAGCGCAAGCTAGTCATAACGACACAGCTTGATTTATAGTCATCGCGACTACATGGAGTCACTATGACTGCAAAATCTTTGCTGACCGCACTGCTTCCTCTGGTCTCGGACCTGTCCCGCGAACTCCCCGAGAGCGAGCGCTATCGGCGCCTGCTCGAAGCCATGCGCGCCTTGCTCCCCTGCGATGCCGCCGCGCTGCTGCGCCTCGATGGCGACTGGCTGGTGCCGCTGGCCGTCGACGGGTTGAGCACCGATACCCTCGGTCGACGCTTCAAGGTCAGCGAACACCCGCGCTTCGAAGCCTTGCTGAGCAGTCCGGGGCCGACCCGCTTCGCCGCCGACAGCGACATGCCCGATCCTTACGACGGACTGGTCGATGGCCTCGACGATCACCTGGAAGTCCACGACTGCATGGGCTGTCCGCTGTTTATCGACGAGCGCCCGTGGGGTTTGCTGACCCTCGACGCACTCGACCCGGAGCGTCTTGAACCGATCGAACTGGACACCCTGCAAGCCTTCGCCAGCCTCGCCGCCGCTACGGTCAACGCGGCGGAGCGCATCCAGCGGCTGGCCAATCGGGTCGAAGATGAGCATCAGCGCGCCGAGGTTTATCGACAGGCCAGCGGCCAGCAGAACCGCGAGATGATCGGCCAGAGCAAGCGCCACAAACGTCTGGTGGAAGAAATCAGCCTGGTGGGCGGCAGTGACCTGACGGTGCTGATCACTGGTGAAACCGGGGTCGGCAAGGAATTGGTGGCGCAAGCGATTCACGCCGCCTCGGCCCGGGCCAATAAACCGATCATCAGCCTCAACTGCGCCGCATTGCCGGACACGCTGGTGGAAAGCGAACTGTTCGGCCACGTGCGCGGTGCCTTCACCGGCGCAACGAGCGACCGCCGTGGAAAGTTTGAACTGGCGAATGGCGGCACCTTGTTTCTCGATGAAGTCGGCGAGCTGTCGCTGACCGTGCAGGCCAAATTGCTCCGCGTTCTGCAGAGCGGTCAACTGCAACGGCTGGGGTCGGACAAGGAACATCTGGTCGATGTGCGTCTCATCGCCGCGACCAACCGCGACCTCGCCGAAGAAGTGCGCAGCGGCCGTTACCGTGCCGACTTCTACCACCGTTTAAGCGTGTACCCACTGCTGGTCCCGGCCCTGCGGGATCGCGGGCGTGACGTACTGTTGCTCAGCGGCTTTTTCCTTGAGCAGAACCGCTCGCGCATGGGCCTCAACAGCCTGCGCCTGCACAGCGATGCCCAGGCCGCGCTGCTCGCCTATGACTGGCCGGGCAATGTGCGGGAGCTGGAACACTTGATTGGTCGTAGCGCTCTGAAAGCCTTGGGGCATTGCAAGGAGCGGCCGAAAATTCTCAGCTTGAGTGCGGCGGATCTGGACCTGCCCAGTGGCAGTGTCGAGGTCGCCACCGAGCCGCCGGGCGCCGCGACGGTGGCGTTGGTCGCTGGTGATCTACGTGAGGCGACCGAGAACTATCAGCGCCAATTGATCAGTGCCTGCCTGGAACGGCATCAGAGTAATTGGGCGAGCGCGGCGCGAGAGTTGGGGCTGGATCGGGCGAACCTCGGGCGGATGGCTAAAAGACTCGGCATGAAATGACACCGACAATGTTGCTAAAGCCTGCCCCCATCAAGTCGATAACCCGGCATCAATAGCTTTTGGCGACTGTTCATTCGCCCATCACCTTTTTCCACAGAAGGTTTTTATGTCCACCACCAAAGCCCGCGCAGACTCACTTTCGCTTCTGCTGTTTACCTTGCGCAGCGGCAAGCTGATGGCAATCAACCTGCTTAAAGTCAGTGAAATCATCCCCTGCCCGCCGCTGACCCGGCTGCCGGAGTCGCACCCCCACGTCAAAGGCATCGCCACCCTGCGCGGTGCATCGTTATCGGTGATCGACCTCAGCCGGGCGATTGGCGAGCGGCCGCTGGAAGATCCGAACGGTGGCTGCCTGATCGTGACCGACGTCAGCCGCTCCAAACAAGGCCTGCACGTGCAAGCCGTGAGCAAGATCGTTCACTGCCTGACCACCGACATTCGTCCGCCGCCCTTCGGCTCCGGCGGTGTGCGGTCGTACATCACTGGCGTGACATCGGTCGACGGCACGCTGGTGCAGGTGCTCGACATCGAAAAAGTCATCCATGGCATCGCCCCGGCACAAATCGACGCGGCCCCGACCGAGCTGAGCATGGAAGACGCCGAAGTGCTGGGCAACGCGCGCATTCTGGTGGTCGACGACAGCCAGGTGGCCCTGCAACAGTCGGTGCACACCCTGCGCAACCTCGGCCTGCAATGCCACACCGCGCGCAGCGCCAAGGAAGCCATCGACTGCCTGCTGGACCTGCAAGGCACGGCGCAGCAGATCAACCTGATCGTCTCGGACATCGAGATGTCGGAGATGGACGGCTACGCGTTCACCCGCACCCTGCGCGAAACGCCAGACTTCTCGCACCTGTACGTGCTGCTGCACACCTCGCTGGACAGTGCGATGAACAGCGAGAAAGCGCGGCTTGCCGGGGCCAACGCGGTGCTGACCAAGTTCTCCTCGCCGGAACTGACCAAATGCCTGATCGAAGCGGCCAAGGCGGTCGCCGAACAAGGTCATTGAGTGTGACCGAGGTCTTTTGTTTGCTGATGCGGCGCAACCTCACTGACGTTGTGCCCGCCATCACCTGGCCTGAAGGCGTCACCCTGCACGACTATCGGCCCGATCTGGCAGAAGCCGTACATGGCCTGATGGAACTGGGCTATCTGGAAGGTGGCGGTCGCGTGCCGGCGCTGGACGCCTGGCAACAACGGTTTGAGACCGACCCTGAATACGATCCGTCCCTGTGTTTCATTGCGCGGGATGCCGACGGTATCGTCGGGGTTTGCCAGTGCTGGACCAGCGCCTATATCAAGAATCTGGTGGTGCATCCGCGTGCTCAGGGACGGGGATTGGGCCGGGCGTTGCTGTTGCAGGCGTTCAACGTGTTTCAGCAGAGGCGCGAAGGGTTTGTGGACTTGAAGGTATTGCAAGAAAACCTTCGGGCGCGGCGATTGTATGAAAGTGCCGGGATGACCGTCGTCCGCCGAGAAGTGGTTCCGGTCTGACACAGGCAAACTAAATCCATCGGGCATACTCCAAGCTTGGCCAATACTTGCCCCAGGATGCCTGAACCATGAAAGCTGCAGCGCTGACCTTCCTCTGCCTCACCGCCCTCGCCACCCAGGCCCACGCCTCCAGCCCCGACGCCTGGGCCGCTTTCGACAAAGCCGTTCTCGCCAGCTGCACCAAGGCCAGCGGCCTGAAAAACGCCAAGCCCGTCGGCAACGCCGCGCAGTTCGATGACCGGGTCGATTACACCGCCCTCCTGCTGCAAGGCCAATACCCGCAGAAACACATGAAAGGCCAGCAAGGCACCGAGTTGTGCCTCTACAACAAGAAAAGCAAAACCGCCTACGTGACCGAATGGGACTCGATCCGCGTGCCCGCCAAATCCCAATGAATGGCGCGTAACTTGCTTCGACGCTGTCCTTTGCGGTGGCATTCCGTCGCCGCTTCGGGTCCTGACAGGCGACTGATCCTTCGATGAATACGACGTTTTCCTGCGTAGGCTGCGGCAAATGCTGCAACGACCATCACGTGCCCCTAACCCTGCCCGAAGCGCGGATGTGGGCAGCCGATGGCGGTCAGGTGATCGTGCTGGTGGAAGGGTTCCTGGGGAATGGCCTGGGCCTGCCGGTGCTGCAACGCGAACATGCCGAACGCCGCTCGGTGGTGGTTCAAAGCGGCGCGTGCGAGGCGTACGTGGCTATCACGTTTGCGGCCTACAACGTCGGGCCCTGCCGGAATCTTGACGAAGACAACCTTTGCCGCATCTACGAGCGCCGGCCGCTGGTGTGCCGCATCTATCCGATGGAAATCAACCCACACATCCCGTTGAACCCGGCGACCAAGGATTGTCCGCCGGCGTCATGGGAAAAAGGCCCGGACCTGATCATTGGCGGTGAATTGGTCGATCAGGAACTCGCGGGACTTATCCAGCGCTCCCGTCAGGCAGATCGCGATGACGTTCGCAGCAAGGATGCCATTTGCGCATTGCTGGGGATTCGGACGACAGCGCTCAAGGGCGATGGATTTACTGCCTACCTTCCGGACATGAGTGCGTTTGCCACGGTCATTGATCAGGTGGCGCAGCAGGCGGTGGCGGGGTTGGACAGTAATTGGCAGTTTCATGTGTCGGGGGACGACATTGCCGGGCAGGTGTTGGCGGCAGGTGCGCACGTGGCGACTGAGGTGCCGGTCAACTATGCGTTTATCTCGTTGCGGGCGGCTTGATCCCAACGATGTATTGCCTGGTAAGGCCCCATCGCGAGCGGGCTCACTCCTGCGGGTGATCACCGTCCTTGTGGGAGTGAGCCTGCTCGCGATGGCGTCAGATCAGACCACGGCAACAATCAACGATTAGCGCTTACCCATCGAACGCCGCGTGCCCGGAGGCGCTGCACCCGGCGTCTTGGTGTGGCCGTTCTTGGCGCCGTTCTTGTACCACGGCTGGCCGGCGGCTTTTGCGGCGGCCAGTTCACCCGGTTTGAACGGGAACTTGAACGCCGGGATCGCGGCTTGGGTTTCGCTGTCTGCGCTGGAGTCGACGCTGTCTGGCAGGTCTGCCGAAGCGTCGCTCAAGGCGTCGGCAACCGGCGGTTGTGTCGGGGAAGTCATGAAAGCTCCGGGTAATGCACAAGTGTCGGGCCCGGTCAGCGAGCCACGAAAGGCGGCAGTATACCTTCCCATGATCCACTGTAGGAGCCGGCGTGTAGACCAAACTGACAGCGCCGTCAGTTAGCAGTCACCTTCCTGACCGGCGAACAGGTTTATAAGGATAGCCCTGACACAAATCCGTCCATCCAGCCCCGGCGCCCCACTCGCATGCGAATTCAGAAAAAACCCGCCTTGATCGCAGGTCTGCTCATTGTCCTGGCAGCGCTGGGCACCTGGTACCTGACCAAACCGGCCACGGCAAAACTCGCCGCGCCCACGGCGATCCCGGTTCGAGTGGTGAACGTCACTGAAAAAGACGTCCCGCGCTACGTCAGCGGCATCGGTTCGGTGCTGTCGCTGCACAGCGTGGTGGTACGCCCGCAGATCGACGGCATCCTCACCAAAATCCTGGTCAAAGAAGGGCAACTGGTCAGCAAAGGCGACCTGCTCGCCAGCATTGATGACCGCTCAATCCGCGCCAATCTCGATCAGACCCGCGCGCAACTTGGCGAAAGCCAGGCGCAGTTGCAGGTGGCACTGGTCAACCTGCAGCGCTACAAGCTGCTGAGTGTCGACAACGGCGTGTCCAAGCAGACTTACGACCAGCAGCAAGCGCTGGTCAACCAGCTCAAAGCCACGGCGCAAGGCAATCAGGCGTCGATCGATGCCGCGCAGGTGCAGCTTTCCTACACGCAGATTCGCTCCCCGGTCACCGGTCGTGTCGGTATTCGCACGGTGGATGAAGGCAATTTCCTGCGCATGACCGATGCCCAAGGCTTGTTCACCGTGACGCAGATCGATCCGATCGCCGTCGAGTTTTCCCTGCCGCAGCAAATGCTGCCGACCCTGCAAGGCCTGATCAATGATCCGGAACACGCGCAGGTCAAGGCCTACATCGGCGCCGACACCGATGGCGAAACCGGCAACCTGCTGGGCGAAGGTCACCTGACGCTGATCGACAACCAGATCAACGCCAACACCGGGACCATCCGCGCCAAAGCCGAATTCAAAAATGCCGGGCAGAAACTCTGGCCAGGCCTGCTGGTGACGGTAAAAATTCAGACAGCACTGGAAAAGGATGCGCTGGTGGTGCCGCCCACGGTCGTACAACGTGGCCTCGATCAACACTTCGTCTACCGGGTCAACGGTGACAAGGTCGAAACCGTCCAGGTGCAGATGGTCTATCAGGGCAGCGGCCAGGACATCATCAAAGGCGTGAAACCCGGCGACATTCTGGTCAGCGACGGCCAGTCCAGGCTCAAACCCGGCTCGACCGTGCAGGTACTGACCGAGCCACCGCAAGTGGTCCAGTCGGAGCCGAAGCCATGAAGAGCCACCGCGGGGTTTCGACGTGGTGCATCGATCATCCGGTAGCAACGATCCTGCTGACCTTCGCGTTGGTGTTGCTCGGCGTGATCGCCTTTCCACGATTGCCGATTGCGCCTTTGCCGGAAGCCGAATTCCCGACCATTCAGGTCGCCGCGCAATTGCCCGGCGCCAGCCCGGAAACCATGGCCTCCTCGGTGGCCACACCGCTTGAAGTGCAATTCAGCGCCATCCCCGGCGTCACGCAGATGACCTCGAGCAGCGCCCTCGGCTCGACCAACCTGACCCTGCAATTCACCCTCGACAAAAGCATCGACACCGCCGCGCAGGAAGTGCAGGCCGCGATCAACACCGCCGCCGGCAAACTGCCCAAGGACATGCCGAACCTGCCGACGTGGCGCAAGGTCAACCCGGCCGACAGCCCGGTGCTGATTCTGAGCATCAATTCGACCCTGATGCCCGGCCCCGAACTCAGCGATCTGGTGGAAACCCTGCTGTCGCGTCAGATCAGTCAGATCGACGGTGTAGGCCAAATCAACATTACCGGTCAGCAACGTCCGGCAATTCGTGTTCAAGCTTCAGCCGACAAACTCGCCGCCATCGGCCTGACGCTGGCGGACATTCGCCTGGCGATCCAGCAGACCAGCCTCAACCTGGCCAAAGGCGCGCTGTATGGCGAGTCGAGCATCTCGACGCTGTCCACCAACGACCAGTTGTTCCACCCGGACGAATACAGCCAGCTCATCGTTTCCTACAAGGACGGTGCACCGGTTCACCTGCGGGATGTGGCGAAAGTCGTCAACGGTTCGGAAGATGCCTACGTGCAGGCGTGGGCGGGGGACAAGCCCGGGGTGAACCTGGTGATTTCCCGGCAACCGGGCGCCAACATCGTCGAGACCGTCGACCGCATTCAAGCGGCGCTGCCGGGCCTCGAAGCGATGCTGCCGGCCTCGGTGCAGGTCAAGGTGCTGATCGACCGGACCCAGACCATCCGCGCTTCGCTGCATGAAGTGGAAATCACCCTGCTGATCGCGATCATGCTGGTGGTCGCGGTGATGGCGCTGTTCCTGCGCCAATGGTCGGCGACGCTGATCGTGTCTGCGGTACTGGGCGTTTCGCTGGTCGCCAGTTTCGCCCTGATGTACATCATGGGTTTCAGCCTGAACAACTTGACGCTGGTAGCGATCGTGGTGGCCGTGGGGTTTGTGGTCGACGATGCGATTGTGGTGGTGGAGAACATCCACCGTCACCTCGAGGCCGGCGACGGCATGCGTGAAGCCGCGATCAAGGGCGCCGGCGAGATCGGTTTTACCGTGGTCTCGATCAGTTTCTCGCTGGTGGCGGCGTTCATTCCACTGCTGTTCATGGGTGGCGTGGTCGGGCGGCTGTTCAAGGAGTTTGCCCTGACGGCGACCTCGACCATCCTGATTTCGGTGGTGGTTTCGCTGACCCTGGCACCGACCCTCGCAGCGCTGTTCATGCGGGCGCCGGTGCATCACGCCCACAGTAAAAAAACCTTTGGCGAACGTTTGCTGGCCGGTTACGAAAAACTCCTGCGCCGCGCCCTCGCCCATCAGAAATTGATGATCGGCGTGTTCAGCCTGTCCCTGGCCTTGGCCGTCGCCGGTTACATCTTCATTCCGAAGGGCTTCTTTCCGGTGCAGGACACCGGTTTTGTGCTGGGCACCACCGAAGCGGCCGCCGACATATCCTACGGCGACATGGTGAAGAAACACTTGGCCATGGCGGAAATCGTCGCGGCAGATCCTGCAGTCGAAGCGTTTTCCCACTCGGTCGGCGTCTCCGGCAGTAACCAGACCATCGCCAACGGCCGCTTTTGGATCTCCCTGAAAAAACGCAGCGACCGCGATGTCTCGGCCAGCCAGTTCATCGACCGGATTCGTCCGCAACTGATGAAAGTTCCGGGCATCGTGCTCTATCTGCGTGCCGGCCAGGACATCAACCTCAGTTCCGGCCCGAGCCGCGCGCAGTACCAATACGTGCTCAAAAGTAATGACGGCCCGACCCTCAGCACCTGGACCCAGCGCCTCACGGAAAAACTGCGCAGCAACCCGGCGTTCCGCGACATTTCCAACGACCTGCAACTGGGCGGCAGCATCACCCATATCAGCATCGACCGCAGCGCCGCCGCGCGTTTCGGCCTGACCGCCAGCGATGTCGACGAAGCACTGTACGACGCCTTCGGCCAGCGCCAGATCAATGAATTCCAGACCCAGATCAATCAATACAACGTGATTCTGGAACTGGACACCAAGCAGCGCGGCAAAGCGGAAAGCCTCAACTATTTCTACCTGCGCTCGCCGTTGAGTGGAGAAATGGTGCCGCTGTCGGCGCTGGCGAAATTCGATGCGCCCACTGTAGGCCCATTGTCGATCGCCCACGATGGCATGTTCCCGGCCGCCAACCTGTCCTTCAACCTGGCGCCCGGCGTGGCACTCGGTGATGCGGTGATCATGCTCAATCAGGCCAAGGCTGAAATCGGCATGCCGGCCGCCATGAGCGGCAATTTCCAGGGCGCGGCCCAGGCTTTCCAGAGTTCGCTGGCCAGTCAGCCGTGGCTGATTCTGGCGGCACTGGTGGCGGTGTACATCATTCTCGGCGTGCTCTACGAGAGCTTCGTCCATCCGCTGACCATCATCTCGACGCTGCCATCGGCGGGGCTCGGGGCGGTGATCATGTTGTGGATTTGCGGCCAGGACTTTTCGATCATGGCGCTGATTGGGCTGGTGCTGCTGATCGGGATTGTGAAGAAAAACGGCATCCTGATGATCGACTTCGCCCTTGATGCCCAACGTAACCGTGGCCTGCCACCGGAAGAAGCGATTTACCAGGCCTGTATCACTCGGTTTCGGCCGATCATCATGACCACCCTGGCCGCCCTGCTCGGTGCACTGCCGCTGATGCTCGGCTACGGCACTGGCGCTGAACTGCGCCAGCCATTGGGGATTGCGGTGGTCGGCGGGTTGCTGGTGAGCCAGGCGCTGACGCTGTTTACCACTCCGGTCATATACTTGTGGCTCGAGCGGCTATTTCATCGGCACTCTCTTCCACCCGCGCCAGCACCGAGTCCGGCGCTGGCGACCACAGACTGAGGCGGGGTCATGCGCGTTCTGATTATCGAAGACGAGGAAAAAACCGCGGATTACCTGCACCGCGGTCTGACGGAACAGGGTTACACCGTGGATCTGGCGCGGGACGGCGTTGAAGGCCTGCACCTGGCGCTGGAAAGCGACTATGCGGTGATCGTCCTCGATGTCATGCTGCCGGGCCTCGACGGCTTCGGCGTATTGCGCGCGTTGCGGGCGCGCAAGCAAACTCCGGTGATCATGCTTACCGCCCGCGAGCGTGTCGAAGACCGGATCAAAGGCCTGCGCGACGGTGCCGACGATTACCTCGGCAAACCGTTTTCCTTCCTTGAACTGGTGGCGCGCTTGCAAGCGCTGACGCGGCGCAGTGGCGGCCATGAACCGGTGCAGGTGAGCATCGCCGACCTGTGGATCGACTTGATCAGCCGCAAGGCCACCCGCGCTGGCACCCGCTTGGACCTGACCGCCAAGGAGTTTTCGCTGCTGAGTGTGCTGGCCCGCCGACAAGGTGAAATCCTCTCGAAAACCGCGATTGCGGAAATGGTCTGGGACATCAATTTCGACAGCGACGCCAATGTCGTCGAAGTCGCGATCAAACGCCTGCGCGCCAAGCTCGACGGGCCGTTCGACGAGAAACTGCTGCACACGATCCGGGGCATGGGTTATGTGCTGGAGAGCCGTGGTGTCCAGTAATTCGATTGCCCTGCGCCTCAGCGGCATGTTCACGCTGGTGGCGCTGTTGGTGTTCCTGCTGATTGGCTGGGCGCTGTATCAACAGGTCGACAAAGGCTTAGGCCTGCTGCCGGAAGCCGAGCTGGACGCACGTTACAGCGTGCTCGAATCCACCGTCGGCCGCTACGGCACGCCGGAACATTGGGTGAAGATCAACAACAAACTCAAGCTGCTAGGCGAGGAAGACAAGCGCATCAGTTTCTGGATCATCAGCGGCGATCCGCACTACGAATACGGCAACCCGACGCCACAGATTCGCGCCTTCGCCGAAGGACCGCTGGGCATGCGCGACCTGCAGCTGCCGGATCAGCCTTATCCGCAGAAAGTGCTGGTCAGCCAGTTCCCGGCCAAGGACCAGCGACCGGCATTGCGCTTCATGATCGGCATCGACACCGAGACGTTCTTCCAGACCCAGCACCACCTGCTGCTCGCGCTGATCAGCCTGGCGATTATCGGCGTGTTGCTGGCCTCGGCGCTGGGTTACTGGGTGGCGCGGATCGGCCTCAAGCCGTTGATCAAGCTGTCCCATGAAGCCCAGCGCCTCGCACCGCCGTTGCGCTCCGGACGCTTGCGTTTATCGTCGCTGCCGCCGGAACTCAATCAGTTCGTCAACTCGTTCAATTCCACGCTGGAACGGGTCGAGCAGGCCTATTCGCGGCTGGAGTCGTTCAATGCCGATGTTGCCCATGAACTGCGCTCGCCGCTGACCAACCTGATCGGCCAGACCCAGGTGGCGTTGACGCGCGGACGGTCAGCCGAGCACTACTTCGAAGTGCTGCAATCGAACCTTGAAGAGCTGGAACGGCTGCGTTCGATCATCAACGACATGCTGTTCCTGGCCAGCGCCGATCAGGGCAGCAAGGCGACCAAACTGACCTCGACGTCGCTCGCCGATGAAGTGGCGACAACCCTGGAGTATCTGGATTTCATCCTTGAGGACGCGCAGGTTCAAGTGCAGGTCAGTGGCGATGCGCAGGTGCGGATCGAGATCGCTCACCTGCGCCGGGCGCTGATCAACCTGCTGAGCAATGCGGTGCAACACACCAAGCCCGGGCAGGTCATTCAGGTGCGCATCGAGGTCGAGGCGGATCAGGTCAGCATCGGCGTCGCCAACCCTGGTTCGCCGATTGCCAGCGAGCACTTGCCACGGTTGTTCGAGCGTTTTTATCGGGTCGATGCATCGCGCAGCAACAGCGGCAACAACCACGGCCTGGGGCTGGCGATCGTCAAGGCGATTGCGCTGATGCATGGCGGCGATGTGTTTGTGCGCAGTGATCACGGCATCAATACGTTCGGTATCCATCTTCCCGTCTAATCTCCCATCGCCGACCGCCATTACATTCACCGCAACGATGCGGGTCAACGTCGACTACCTGCCCAATGTCTTCTACGCTGAAAGCATGTGTAGGAGCGGGCTTGCTCCTATGGAAAGTCATCACGCAGATAACGTCCCCATGCCCGCGAGCCGCCCACCCTTCGTCGCACGCAAGACCGGTCGCCCGGAGCTGATGGTGATATTCGGCAGCTGCCTGACCGTAATCGCGATAATCGCCATCGTTACTTTTCTGCTGATCCGTGAACACGCCAACGCCCAGCAGGTGGCCACCCGTAGCGCGACGACGATTGCGCAATTGATCGACGCTGATGTGCTGCGTACCGTCGAGCTCTACGACTTGACCTTGCAAGGCCTGATCGCCGCTTCCCAGCGCGACGACCTGAAACAGGTGTCGCCGCAGATCCGTCATCTGGTGCTGTTTGACCGCTCCACGGCGGCGCGCTTCAAGGGCGACATTCTGTTGCTGGACCCCCATGGCGAGGTCCTCGCCGATTCGTCACTGGTCGATCCCAAGCCCGGCAACTTCGCCGATCGTGATTACTTCCTCGCCCATGCCTCCAATGGTGACACCGGCATGTTCATCAGCCACCCCTTCAAACTCCGCTGCGAGTGCGACGATCGCGACGAGTGGCGAATCAGTTTCAGTCGGCGCATCTCTTCGACCACGGGTGAATTCCTCGGGGTCGCTGTCGCGTCGATGCGACTGGGTTACTTCGACCAACTGTTCAACAGCCTGAACATCGGCAACGGCAGCGCTGTCTCCATCATCAATGATGACGGCGTGCTGCTGGCGCAAAAGCCGCACCTGGAAAATGACTCGATTGGTAAAAAATTCGACAACCGACCCAACGTGCAGCGCATCCTGCGCGAGCGCAGCGGTAGCTTCGACAGCGAGTCGAGCGTCGACCAGACGCAACGCCTCTATACCTTTTCCAGGGTCGGCAACCTGCCATTGACGGTGATCGTCGCGCTCTCCGGCAACGATGTGTTCGCCGCCTGGGAACGCACGGCGGTCATCATCAGCGGTGCCACCGGCGTCCTGTGCATCGGCCTGCTGTGGCTGACCTGGCTGTTGTGTCGAGAGTTGCGCCTGCGCCACACCGCCGAGCAGGAACTGGAGCAACTGGCGGCGACGGACGCCTTGACGGGCGTGGCCAACCGCCGAATGCTCGATCAGACCCTGCGGCACGAGTGGTTTCGCGCGCAACGGTCGGGCAAACCGCTGTCGGTGCTGATGATCGACGCCGATCACTTCAAGGCGTTCAACGACCAACATGGCCATCCCGCCGGCGACGATGCGCTACGCGCGCTGGCCAGGGTCATCTGCGAAAACGTACGGCGACCGGCGGATCTGGTCGCCCGGTACGGGGGTGAGGAGTTTTCGGTGATCCTGGCGGAAACCGACAGCGCGGGCGCGAAGCAGATTGCCGAGCACATTCGTGTGGCTGTCGAACAGTTGCCATTTGTGGCGGGCGTTGAATCGCCGATTACTGTCAGTATTGGTGTTAGCACCTGGACCACAAGTAACCATACCAGTCTGGAGCAGTTACTGTTTGCGGCGGACAAGGCGCTGTATCAGGCGAAGGAAAGTGGACGGAATCGCGTGGTGAGTGCGGTTTGAAATCAATTTTTTTGAGCATAAAAAAAGGCCACCCGAAGGCAGCCTTTAAAAACTAGAGAGGTTTTTTGCTTACACCGCCGCAACCGGACGCATGTAAGAGATCGGTGCAGTGCTGGCGTCTTCGAAAGTCACGACTTCCCAAGCATCTGTCTGCTCAATCAACTTGCGCAGCAGCTGGTTGTTCAATGCATGTCCGGACTTGAAGCCCTTGAACTCACCAATCAGGCTATTGCCCAAGAGGTAGAGGTCACCAATTGCATCGAGGATCTTGTGCTTCACGAATTCGTCTTCATAGCGAAGGCCGTCTTCGTTCAGTACGCCATCCGCGTCGACCACAATAGCGTTTTCAACGCTGCCGCCGAGTGCGAGGTTATGCTTGCGCAGGTACTCGATGTCACTCATGAAACCAAAGGTACGGGCGCGGCTGACTTCTTTTACGAACGAAGTGCTGGAAAAATCCACGCTTGCACTTTGTGTGCGGTTACGGAAAACCGGGTGATCGAAATCGATCTCGAAACTCACCTTGAAACCTTCGAAAGGGACGAAAGTGGCGCGCTTGTCGCCGTCTTCCACTGTCACTTCCCGCAGGATCCGGATGAATTTCTTCGGTGCGTCCTGTTCTTCCAGGCCGGCCGATTGAATCAGGAATACGAAAGGTCCAGCGCTACCATCCATGATCGGGACTTCGGACGCGGAGAGCTCGACGTAGGCGTTATCGATGCCCAGGCCAGCCATGGCCGAGAGCAAGTGCTCCACCGTATCCACTTTGACGTCACCGTTGACCAGCGTGGTCGACATCGTGGTTTCGCCAACGTTTTCCGCGCGAGCAGGAATCTGCACCACAGGGTCCAGATCGGCACGAACAAACACGATGCCGGTGTCGACAGGTGCAGGCTTGAGGGTCAGGTAAACCTTCTCCCCGGAGTGCAGACCGACACCTGTGGCACGGATAATATTTTTCAGTGTGCGTTGTTTAATCATGGCTTGGGCCGCTTCAGCGCAAATTGCGAACTGGTATCAACAAAGGCTGGCGATGATAGCAGACCAGACCTTTGCTGAACACCAATCACCTTCATAGCCCTGATACATTCCATTAATCGGCCTGACGACGCAGGAATGCCGGGATGTCCAGATAGTCCAGGTCATCCTGTGGATTCATCTTCGCGGCAGTTGCAGCACCGGCCTGAGCCTGGTTGCGCATAACGGTCGGACGATCCAGATCACGGTAGTTAACCGCTGGCGCTTCCTGACGAGCGGCTGCCGATTGTTGCGGCTGCGATGCCATCGAGGTGTGAACGGTGTTGTCGATAACCTTCACAGGCTTCTCGATTTTCGCGCCCAGACCGGTCGCGACCACGGTCACGTGCAACTCGTCGCGCATGTCCGGATCGATTACGGTACCGACCTTGACCATTGCGTGCTCGGAAGCGAAGGCTTCGATGATGCTACCCACGTCGGAGTACTCACCCAGGGACAGGTCAGGACCGGCGGTGATGTTCACCAGGATGCCGCGTGCACCTTGCAGGTTCACGTCTTCGAGCAACGGGTTGCGAATGGCCGCTTCGGTGGCCTCGCGTGCACGGTTCGGACCGCTGGCGCAGCCAGTGCCCATCATCGCCATGCCCATTTCGCTCATCACGGTACGGACGTCGGCAAAGTCGACGTTGATCATGCCCGGACGCTTGATGATGTCGGAGATACCGCGAACGGCACCGGCCAGTACATCGTCTGCCTTGGCGAAAGCCGACAGCAGGCTGGCGTCTTTACCAAGGATGGTCAGCAGCTTCTCGTTGGGAATGGTGATCAACGAGTCGACGCTTTCGGACAGCAGACGAATACCTTCGTCGGCGATCTGCATGCGCTTGCGACCTTCGAACGGGAACGGACGGGTCACCACCGCAACGGTGAGGATCCCCATTTCCTTGGCCACTTCAGCAATGATCGGCGCAGCACCGGTACCGGTGCCACCGCCCATGCCGGTGGTAATGAACACCATGTTGGTGCCCTGCAGGACTTCGGCAATGCGCTCACGATCTTCGAGAGCGGCCTGACGACCTACTTCAGGATTGGCGCCAGCGCCGAGACCCTTGGTCACGCCGGTGCCCAGTTGCAGGATGGTCCGCGCGCCAATGCTCTTCAGCGCCTGGGCATCAGTGTTGGCGCAGATGAATTCCACGCCTTCAATGTTGCTCTTGACCATGTGATTGACGGCGTTGCCGCCGCCTCCGCCAACACCGATGACTTTAATGACCGGGCTTGCGGGGATGTTGTCTACGAGTTCGAACATGTTCCCTCTCCTTTGATTCTCTAGTTTTTTCGCCTACTGCTTTTGTTGCGTTTGTCGCTTGAAGCTTGTCGCTTGAAACTACTTCGTCAGAAGTTCCCTTGTACCCAGCTCTTGATGCGATCGAGCAAGGCGGCTTTCGGTTCTTCGTTGCTGTAGCTGTCGCGGCTGCTGATGCCCGAGAACGAAATCCCGTCGGACTGCTTCTGCAGGCCGTACATCAACAGGCCAACGCCGGTGGAATAAATCGGGTTGCGCACCACATCGTCCAGACCCTTGACGCCATGCGGCACGCCCAGGCGGACCGGCATGTGGAAGATCTCTTCGGCCAATTCGACCGCGCCTTCCATTTTCGACGTACCGCCAGTCAGCACGATGCCGGCCGGGATCAGGTCTTCGTAGCCGCTGCGACGCAGCTCGGCCTGGATCAGCGTGAACAGTTCGTCGTAACGCGGCTCGACCACTTCGGCCAGGGCCTGACGGGACAGTTCGCGCGGTGGGCGATCGCCGACGCTTGGCACCTTGATGGTTTCACCGGCACCGGCCAGTTTGGCCAGGGCGCAGGCGTAGCGAATCTTGATTTCTTCGGCGTACTGGGTCGGGGTGCGCAACGCCATGGCGATGTCGTTGGTCACCTGATCGCCCGCAATCGGGATCACCGCGGTGTGACGGATCGCGCCTTCGGTGAAGATCGCGATGTCGGTGGTGCCGCCGCCGATGTCCACCAGGCACACGCCCAGCTCTTTCTCGTCGTCGGTCAGTACCGAATAAGCGGACGCCAATTGCTCGAGAATGATGTCGTCGATTTCCAGACCGCAGCGACGCACGCATTTTTCAATGTTCTGTGCGGCGTTGACGGCGCAGGTGACCACGTGGACCTTGGCTTCCAGGCGTACGCCGGACATACCCAGCGGTTCGCGGACGCCTTCCTGGTTATCGATCACGTAATCCTGCGGCAGGGTGTGCAGCACGCGCTGGTCCGCCGGGATCGCCACAGCCTGGGCGGCGTCAAGGACGCGCTCAAGGTCGGCGGCGCTGACTTCGCGATCACGAATCGCGACGATGCCGTGAGAGTTCAGGCTGCGGATGTGATTGCCCGCCACGCCGACGAACGCCGAGTGGATCCGGCAACCGGCCATCAGCTGCGCTTCTTCAATTGCGCGCTGGATCGATTGCACGGTGGACTCGATGTTCACCACCACGCCTTTCTTCAGGCCGCGGGACGGATGCGTGCCGATCCCGACGATTTCCAGCGTGCCGTCGTCCGAAACCTCGCCTACCAGCGCCACCACTTTGGAGGTGCCGATATCGAGACCGACGATCATTTTGCCGCTTTGCACGTTTGCCATGGGTCCTGCCTCTTCTTAATTCTTCGCGACAGCGGGTTGGGCCGTCGTGGGCGCTACAGGTTCCCGCCAGCCAACAGCGAGGCCGTTGGCGTAGCGCAGATCGATGCGCGCAATGTTCGTAATCTGTTCTTTAAGCGTCTTGTCGTAGATGGCAATGAAACGGCGCATCTTTTCCACCAGGGCGCCGCGGCCCAGCAGCAGTTCGATTCCCGGGCCCGAACTGCCGGCACCGGTAGTCAGGAACCAGCTGCCCCGTTCACGCAATTCCAGGCGTGCAATCGAGAAGCCCAGCGGCCTGAGCATCTGGCTCAGCACCTGGTATTGCTGCATGACTTGCTGCTGAGCCCGTTGCGGGCCGAACAGCTGTGGCAAGTGTTCGTAGTTCGCCAGCTCGCGCGGGGTGAACGCCTGACCCTGGTTGTTCAACAGCGATTCGTCGCCCCAACGGGCCACCGGCAGTTGTTCTTCCAGGCGGATCACCACTTGATCCGGCCACACCCGGCGCACTTCGGCGTGGGCAATCCAGGGCATCTGTTCCAGCTCGGTGCGCATGCTCGCCAGGTCGATGGTGAAGAAGCTCGACGCCACGTACGGGGCGATCCGCTGCTGCACCGCTTGCTGGCTGATGTAACTCAGGTCGCCCTGAACCGCGACCTTGGTGATCGGCCGGTCGGCGTACGGCAGCAAACGCTGTGCGCCTTCGTAAGTGCCGAACCCCAAGGCCACCAGAAGCACCGGCCAGAACAGGGCTTTGAGAAAACCAAAATTGGCTTTCGGCAGGCGCGCGGACATCGGCTCTTTCGCCACCATTCGGCTGGCACCTCGTGGCACCGGCTTGCGGCCGGGTGCTGGAGGAGGCTGATGTCTAAGCTGTGCGCCTTGCATGGTATTAACCCCGCGCCTCAATACTTGCAGCAAGAATCGACAGAACCAGTTGCTGGAAATCCAGACCGGCAGCACGCGCCGCCATCGGTACCAGGCTGTGATCGGTCATGCCCGGTGCGGTGTTGACTTCGAGAAACCAGAACTGCCCTTCGGCGTCCTGCATCACGTCTGCCCTGCCCCAACCGGCGATACCCAGCGCCTCACAGGCTTTCGCCGTGAGGTCCATCAGTTCTTTTTCCTTATTGCTATCGAGGCCGCACGGAATCCGGTACTGAGTATCGGAAGCCACGTACTTGGCGTCGTAGTCGTAGAAACTGTGCGTCGTGCCCAGGGCAATTGGTGGCAACACCTGGTCACGCAGGGTAGCGATGGTGAACTCCGGACCTTGAATCCATTGCTCGACCAACACTTGCGAATCGTAGGTACTGGCCGCTTTCCAGGCGTCGATCAACTCGGACGCGGACGTCACTTTGGCCATACCGATACTTGAACCTTCATGCGCCGGTTTGACGATCAAAGGGAAGCCCAGTTCCGTCGCCGCAGAAATACAATCGGCCTCGCAACTCAGTACCGCGTGACGTGGTGTCGGAATGCCGAGGCTGTGCCAGACCTGCTTGGTGCGCAGTTTGTCCATGGCCAGCGCCGACGCCAGAACGCCGCTGCCGGTGTACGGAATGCCCAGGCATTCCAGCAGGCCTTGCATGCTGCCGTCTTCACCGCCACGGCCGTGAAGAATGATAAAGGCGCGGTCGATTTTTTCGTTCAGCAAACGCTGCAGCAGGTCATCGCCGACGTCGAGGCCGAACGCGTCCACACCGGCGCTTTGCAGCGCTTCGAGCACAGCGTTACCCGACTTCAGGGACACTTCACGCTCGGCACTCTTGCCGCCGAAGAACACGGCAACGCGGCCGAAGTCTTTTGGCGCGATTGTGGAGACGAGGTTGGCGTAAGCAGCAGTCATTTCAACTTCCCCACGCTCGGCGCGGCAACCGCACCTGCGAACAACGGACTGTTCAACAATTTTGGCGCGAGACCACCGATATCACCGGCGCCCTGGCACAGCAGGATGTCGCCGGCACGCAGCAGTGGCTTGACCAATGGCGCGAGGTCGACACCGCGCTCGATGTAGATCGGGTCGAGCTGACCGCGCTGGCGGATGCTGTTGCACAGCTTGCGGCTGTCCGCGCCCGGGATCGGTTCCTCGCCCGCTGGATAGACTTCCATCAACAGCAGGACGTTGGCGTCGGCCAGGACATTGACGAAATCGTCGTACAGGTCGCGGGTGCGGCTGTAGCGGTGCGGCTGGTAAACCATCACCAGACGGCGATCCGGCCAGCCACCGCGTACAGCCTTGATCACGGCCGCGACTTCGGTCGGGTGGTGACCGTAGTCGTCGACCAGCATCACGTTGCCGCCTTCAACCGGCAGCTCGCCGTATACCTGGAAGCGTCGGCCAACACCCTGGAAGCCGGACAGGCCCTGGACGATGGCTTCATCACTGACGCCCTCGTCGCTGGCGATGCAGATGGTGGCCAGCGCGTTCAGCACGTTGTGATTGCCCGGCATGTTCACTGAAACATCCAGCGGATCACGATCAGGGCGCAGCACGGTAAAAAAGGTCTGCATGCCCTGCTGGCGCACATTGATTGCGCGCACGTCGCAGTCATCACCGAAGCCGTAGGTCACGGCCGGGCGTTTGACCAGCGGCAGGATTTCGCGCACGACCGGGTCGTCCAGGCACACCACCGCCAAACCGTAGAACGGCAGGTTGTGCAGGAACTCGACGAACGTTTTCTTCAATACGTTGAAGTCACCGCCGTAGGTCGCCATGTGGTCGGCGTCGATGTTGGTGACCACGGCCACCAACGGCTGCAAGTGCAGGAAACTCGCATCGCTTTCGTCGGCTTCGGCGATCAGGTAACGGCTGGTGCCCAGCTGGGCATTGGTGCCCGCGGCGTTCAGACGGCCACCGATGACGAACGTCGGATCAAGGCCTCCGGCGGCGAACACCGATGCAATCAGGCTGGTGGTGGTGGTTTTGCCGTGGGTGCCGGCGACGGCGATGCCGTGGCGATAACGCATCAGCTCGGCCAGCATCTCGGCGCGCGGCACGACCGGAATGCGGCGTTCCAGCGCGGTGGCGACTTCCGGGTTGGACGTGTTTACAGCACTCGACACCACCAGCACGTCGGCGGTGGCAGCGTTTTCGGCGCGGTGGCCGATAAAAATCTGCGCGCCGAAGGATTCCAGGCGCTCGGTCACCGGCGAAGCTTTCAGGTCAGAACCGGACACTTCATAGCCCAGGTTCAACAGCACTTCGGCGATGCCGCACATGCCGACACCGCCGATACCGACGAAGTGGATGCGACGGATGCGGCGCATTTCCGGTTGCGGCATGGCTTTCTGATTCTCAACCATGGGCCACCTCCAGGCAGGTATCGACCACGTTACGGGTGGCATCGGGTTTGGCCAGGCGGCGTGCCGCATTGGCCATGTCGGTGAGACGTTGTGGTTGCATCAGGACCTCTGTCAGGCGTGCAGCTAGATCCGCTGCGCCAGTCGTTCTTTGTGGCATCAGGAAGGCAGCGCCTTCACGGGCCAAATAATCGGCGTTGCGGGTCTGGTGATCGTCGATCGCGTGGGGCAAAGGCACCAGCATTGAGGGCAGACCGGCGGCGGCCAGTTCACTGATGGTCAATGCGCCTGCGCGGCACACCACCAGGTCGGCCCAGCCATAGGCATGGGCCATGTCTTTGATGAAAGGCTGCACTTGCGCCTCGACGCCAGCCGCGCGATAGCGCTCTGCAGTCACTTCATCGTGGTTTTTGCCGGCCTGATGAAACACCTCCGGACGCAGGTCGGTGGCGACCTGTGACAGGGCTTCAGGCAGCAACTTGTTCAACGGTTCTGCGCCCAGGCTT
Source organism: Pseudomonas sp. GB2N2 (assembly GCF_054897705.1). NCBI lineage: Bacteria > Pseudomonadati > Pseudomonadota > Gammaproteobacteria > Pseudomonadales > Pseudomonadaceae > Pseudomonas > Pseudomonas sp. GB2N2. The sequence goes on along the minus strand of NZ_CM142701.1, from coordinate 5,584,587 downwards.
CCGCCGAGGATCAGCAAACGCGCCTTGCGACCGGCCAAAGCCTGTCGCGGTGTGTCGAGGAACAGCTCGGTGCGCACCGGGTTACCGGTGGTCCGTCGGCTGTCCGACAGGGTAAAGGTGTCGGGGAATGCTTCACAGACTCGGGCGGCCAACGGCACCAGCAGCCGATTGGCGGTACCGGCCACGGCGTTCTGTTCGTGAACGATCACCGGCACACCAGCCAGTTTGGCTGCGACGCCACCAGGGCCGGTCACATAACCACCGAAGCCGACCACACATACCGGCCGCAACTGGCGAATGATCGCCCGCGCCTGCCAGATGGATTTGAGCAACATCACCGGCGCCTTGAGCAGGGACAATTTACCCTTGCCGCGCAGACCGCTGGCATTGATCCGGTGCAGCTCGATCCCGGCCATCGGCACCAGGTCGTTTTCGATCCCGCGCGGTGTCCCGAGCCAGTGCACCGTGTAACCACGGGCCTGGAATTCGCGAGCACAGGCCAGCGCCGGGAAGACGTGGCCACCGGTGCCGCCCGCCATGATCAAGACGTTAGCGCCCATGGGGAGACTCCTCGGCGAAGTCACTCTCCTGGAACTCCATCTCTTCACTGCCAAGGTGGGTTCGACTCTCCCACTCAATGCGCAGCAACAAGCCGAGACAGGCACAGCAGATCACCAACGAACTGCCGCCGTAACTGAGGAACGGCAAGGTCAGACCCTTAGTTGGCAGCAGGCCGACGTTCACCCCGATGTTGATCAGGAATTGACCAATCCACAGAAACGACAAGCCGTACGCGATGTAGGCGGCGAAGAACTGCTTGGCCTTCTCGGCCCAATAACCGATGTACATGCCACGAATACACACGAAGACGAACAGCGCCACGGTGCACAGCGAACCCACGGCCCCCAGCTCTTCGGCGAGGACCGAGAACACGAAGTCGGTGTGCGCTTCCGGCAGGTAGAACTGTTTCTGCACGCTATTGCCCAGGCCGACGCCCAGCCATTCGCCGCGACCAAACGCGATGAGCGCTTGCGACAACTGATAGCCGGCGCCGAACTGGTCGGCCCACGGATCGGCGAAGTTGGTCAGACGCGCCATTCGATACGGCTGCACCTGAATCAGCAGCACCACCGCCGCCACCGCGAGAATCACCATCAGGGAAAAACGGAACAGCCCGACGCCCCCAAGGAACAGCATCGCTGCAGCCGCGCCCATCATCACGACGGTGGCACCAAAGTCCGGCTCCATCAGCAACAGTCCCGCCATCGGCAGCAGCACGATGAACGGCTTGAAGAAACCCATCCAGCTTTCACGCACTTCTTTCTGGCGACGCACCAGATAACCGGCGAGGTAGATCACCACGAACACTTTGGCGATCTCGGAAGGCTGGACGTTGAAGAAACTGAAGCCGATCCAGCGCATCGAGCCGTTCACTTCACGGCCGATCCCCGGGACGATCACCATCACCAGCAAACCAAACGCACCGATCAGCATCAACCAGCCCAGGCGCTGCCAGGTCGCGATCGGAATCATCATAGTGACGATGCACGCGCCCAGCCCCAACACCACGTAGATCAAATGGCGAATCATGTAATAAAGGGCGCTGCCCGACTGCACGGCGCCCACTTCGGTGGAGGCGGATGCAATCATGACCAACCCGAGGCCAAGCAAGGCCAGGCAACCGGCGAGCATCGGAAAGTCGAGGTCGATGCCGCGCCCGGTGATCAGCGGAGACGGATACGGCTTGATGATGTTGAACAGGCTCATGCCAGATCCTCCACGGCGCGGACGAACTGGTGACCACGGTCTTCATAATTCTTGAACATGTCGAAGCTGGCGCAGGCCGGTGACAACAACACTACGTCGCCTGGATGCGCAGCGGCGCGGCATTGCTCCACGGCTTCGACCAGCGAACCGGCGCGGATCAGCGGCACGGCATCGCCAACGGCTTCGCCGATCTTGTCGGAGTCGCGGCCCATCAGGATCACGGCGCGGCAGTTGGCCGCCACCGGATCACGCAAATCATTGAACTCGGCGCCCTTGCCGTCGCCACCGGCAATCAGCACGACCTTGCCATCGATATCAGCACCCAGGCCTTCGATGGCGGCCAGAGCGGCACCGACGTTGGTGGCTTTGGAATCGTTGTAGTAGCCAACGCCGTCGAGGTCGCGGACCCATTGGCAGCGATGCTCAAGACCGGCAAACGTGCGCAGGCTCGCGAGCATGGCGTCGAACGGCAGGCCGACCGCGTGCCCCAGGGCCAAAGCGGCCAGGGCGTTGGACTGGTTATGGGCGCCGCGAATTTTCAATTCACGCACCGGCATCAGATTTTGAAATTCGAAGGCGAGGAATTTCTCGCCGTCTTCTTCGCGGATACCAAACGCCTTGAAATCAGGCTTGCTCAAACCGAAGGTCCAGCACGGCTGGCCCTCGCCCATCAACGGACGGCTCAAGGCGTCCTGACGGTTGACCACGAATTGCCTGGCGCCACGGAAGATCCGGTGCTTGGCCAGGTGATAGGCCGGAAGACCGCTGTAGCGGTCCATGTGGTCTTCGCTGACATTGAGCACGGTCGCCACCTCAGCGTTGAGCTGATCAGTGGTTTCGAGCTGGAAGCTCGACAGCTCCATCACGTACAGCTCGATGTCATCGCTGAGCAGGTCCAGCGCCGGGGTGCCGAGGTTACCGCCGACGGCGACACGCTTGCCGGCCGCTGCCGCCATCTCGCCCACCAGCGTGGTCACGGTGCTCTTCGCGTTGGAACCGCTGATGGCCACGATCGGCGCCTTCACGTTACGCGCGAACAGCTCGATGTCGCCGGACAATTTCACGCCACGGGCCGCAGCGGCTTGCAGGGCCGGGGTCGCCAGCGCCAGGCCGGGGCTCACGTAGAGCTCGTCGGCGCGGCACAGGAATTCGACGTCCAGCTCGCCACAACGCACTTCCACCTGCGGATAGTCACGCTTGAGCGTGGCCAGTTCCGGTGGATTTTCCCGCGTATCGGCGACGGCAAACGACGTGCCCCGGTTCGCCAGGAAGCGAACCAGGGACATGCCGCTCTTGCCGAGGCCGACAACGATGCGGAAGTGGTCAGAAGCGATCAAAGACACTCGTTCTACCTCAGCTTCAGGGTGGCGAGGCCGACCAGTACGAGAATCACGGTGATGATCCAGAAACGGACAATCACACGAGGCTCGGGCCAGCCCTTGAGTTCAAAGTGGTGGTGGATCGGCGCCATGCGGAACACGCGGCGACCGGTCAGTTTAAAAGAAGCCACCTGGATCACGACAGACAGGGTTTCCATCACGAACACACCGCCCATGATGAACAAGACGATTTCCTGGCGGACGATCACCGCGATGGTGCCCAGGGCCGCGCCCAGCGCCAGCGCGCCGACGTCGCCCATGAAGACTTGTGCCGGATAAGTGTTGAACCAGAGGAATCCGAGGCCCGCACCGATCAACGCGCCGCAGAACACGATCAGTTCACCGGCGCCGGGTACGTACGGGATCAGCAGGTATTCGGCAAATTTCACGTTACCCGACAAGTAGCAGAAAATCCCCAGACCACCGCCGACCATCACGGTCGGCATGATCGCCAGGCCGTCGAGGCCATCGGTCAGGTTGACCGCGTTGCTCGAACCGACGATCACGAAGTAGGTCAGGACGATGAAGCCTGCACCCAAAGGAATGCTGTAGTCCTTGAGCATCGGCAGGATCAGCGTGGTTTCTACCGGGGTCGCGGCGGTCTTATAAAGGAAGATCGCGGCACCGAGGCCGAACACCGACTGCCAGAAATATTTCCAGCGGCTCGGCAAGCCCCGGGAGTTTTTCTCGATCACTTTGCGATAGTCGTCGACCCAGCCGATGGCACCGAACAGCAACGTCACCAGCAACACAGTCCACACGTAACGGTTGCTCAGGTCAGCCCACAACAACGTGCTGACGCCGATGGAGGACAGGATCAGCGCGCCACCCATTGTCGGGGTGCCGGATTTCGACAGGTGCGATTGCGGACCATCGTTGCGAACGGACTGACCGATCTGACGGTTCTGCAAAGTGCGGATCATCCAGGGGCCATAGCACAGCGACAAAACCAGCGCGGTCAGCACACCGAGAATCCCGCGCAGGGTCAGGTACTGGAAGACCGCGAAGCCTTTGTAGAACTGTTGCAGATACTCCGCTAGCAGCAGCAGCATTAGTGTTTCTCCAGACTGGACCCGCACAAAGCGGCGACGATGTTTTCCATCGCAGCGCTGCGCGAGCCCTTGATCAAAATGGTGGTATTTGGGTCTTGCTCGGCGCCGAGGGCCTTGATCAGTTCAGCTTGAGTGCTGAAGTGAAAGGCCTGCTCGCCGAAAGCGTTTACGGCGTGACTCATCAATGGCCCGACGGCGTACAGCGCGCAAACCCTGCCACGGGCATATTCGCCCACGTCGCGGTGGCCCTGCTCTGCCCAGTCGCCCAACTCGCCGATATCCCCGAGCACCAGAACGGTGCGACCGGAAAAGCCGGCGAGTATATCAACGGCCGCGCACATCGAGGTCGGGTTCGCGTTGTACGTGTCATCGATCACGCGCATGCCATTGCTGGCCAGTTGCGCGACGGTGCGACCCTTGACCGGCTGCACCGCGCCGAGGCCGGTGGCGATGCCGAACAGCGACACGCCCAAGGCATGCGCGGCGGCGGCGGCGGCCATGGCATTCGCCACGTTATGGGTGCCGAGCAGGTTCAGTTGAACACGCTCCACACCGTCAGGGCTGTGCAGATTGAACGCCGGGCAACCGCGCGCGTCGCGGTCCAGGTCGCTGGCATAGAAGTCGGCGCTGACATTGCTCAGGGCGAAGGTCAGGACTTTGCGACCGGCGGCGCGGGTCTTCCAGATGCCGAAGGCCTTGTCGTCGAGATTGAGTACGGCGACGCCATCAGCGTCCAGCCCTTCAATAATCTCGCCCTTGGCTTCGACGATTTTATCCGGCCCGCCGAACTCGCCGACGTGGGCGGTCCCGGCATTGTTGAGCACAGCCACATGAGGTTTGGTCATGTTCACGGTGTAAGCAATTTCGCCGAGCCGCGAAGCACCGAGCTCGATCACGGCGGCGGTATGTTCCGGCGCGAGTTCCAGCAAGGTCAGCGGCACGCCGAGGTCATTGTTCAGGTTGCCACGGGTCGCCAACACCGGACCGCGGGTGCGCAGGATGCTCGCGAGCATTTCCTTGACCGTGGTCTTGCCGCTGGAACCGGTGATGGCCGCGACCGGATGGTTGAACGCGGCACGGCTCATCGCGCCCAATTGGCCCAATGCCTGACGCGTATCCTTGACCAGCAATTGCGGCAGCCCGCTGTCGGCGACTTCGCGCTCGACCAGAGCACCCACGGCGCCTTTGCTGGCCACCTCGTTCAGATAGTCATGGCCGTCGAAGCGCGGACCGGTCAGGGCAATAAACAACTGACCCGGTTTGATTGCACGGCTGTCGATGCTGACACCATTGAACGTGGCATCGGCCGCGTTCAACCGGCCATTCAATACGTCGGTCAGCTCGCTCAATTTCAAAGATTCAAGCATGGGCCACCTCCCAAGCAGTCAGGGCGTGATCGGCCTCGACCAGATCAGAGAAGTCATGGCGCTGGCCGTTGATTTCCTGATAGTCCTCATGCCCTTTACCGGCCAGGACGATCACGTCATCCACCGAAGCGCTGGCGATCAACTGAGCAATTGCCTGGCCACGACCGGCGACGAAAGTGACGTTGTCCACATCGGTAAAACCGGCACGAATGTCAGCGAAGATCACGGCCGGATCTTCAGTTCGCGGGTTGTCATCGGTGACCAGCACGCCATCGGCAAGGCGCTCGACCACTTCCGCCATCAGCGGACGCTTGCCGCGATCGCGATCACCACCGCAGCCGAACAGGCAAAGCAATCGGCCCTTCGCGTGCGGGCGCAGAGCCGTCAACACTTTTTCCAGCGCATCCGGGGTGTGGGCGTAATCGACCACCACCAGCGGCTGGGTGCCACCGCCAAGACGCTGCATGCGACCGGCCGGGCCTTCGAGTTTTGGCAGGACCTTGAGGATTTCGTCCAGCGCATAGTCCAGCCCGAGCAAGGCACCGACCGCCGCCAGCACGTTGCTCAGGTTGAAGCGACCGAGCAGCGTGCTGCGCAAGTGGTGTTCGCCCTGGGGCGTGACCAAGGTGGCGCGCACGCCTTCGTCGCTGAACTGCGCTTCGCGGCAATACAGGTAGGCGCTGCTGTCCAGCAGGCTGTAGGTGATCACGCGCGACTCGCGTTTTTCGGCGGCCAGTTGCCGGCCGAAATCGTCGTCGAGGTTAACCACCCGGCATTTCAAATCGTTCCAGGCAAACAGCTTGGCCTTGGCCTCGCCGTAGGCTTGCATGGTGCCGTGGTAATCCAGATGATCGCGGGACAGATTGGTCATCACCGCCACATCGAACGCTAACGCAGTAACGCGCCCCTGATCCAGACCGTGGGAAGAAACTTCCATCGCCACCGCTTTGGCGCCGGCCTTTTTCAGGTCAGCCAGGGTCGCTTGCACCGCGATCGGGTTGGGCGTGGTGTGCAGGCCGCTTTCCAGCGCGCCGTAAAAACCGGAGCCCAGCGTACCGACGATGCCACAGTGCTGACCCAGCAAGTCCAGCGCTTGCGCAACCAACTGGGTCACGCTGGTTTTGCCGTTGGTCCCGGTCACGCCTACCAGGTTCAGGTGACGGCTCGGGTCACCATAAAAACGACCGGCGATGTCCGACAACTGCGCCGCCAGGCCTTTGACCGGAATCAGCGGCACGTCGGTGATGGGCAGCACGTTGGCGCCTTCGACTTCATAAGCCACCGCCGCCGCACCGCGCTGCAAGGCGTCAGTGATGTGCGCGCGGCCGTCGAACTTGCCGCCAGGCACGGCGAGGAACAGATCGCCGGCGCGGACGTTGCGGCTGTCGAGGGCCAACTCGCGGATCAACAGATCGCGGCCGGCGTGGGCAAAAATCTTGTTCAGACTCAGAGACATCAGCCGCGCCCTCCATTGGCTTTCAGCGGAACGACCGGTGCTGCGTTGGCCTGTTGAGTCGGCGGCAGGTTGTCCGGCGTGATGTTCATCAGGCGCAAGGTCCCGGACATCACTTTGCTGAACACCGGCGCCGAGACCAGACCACCGAAGTAGCCGGCCTTGGTCGGTTCATCGATCACCACCACGATGGCGTAACGCGGATCGCTCATCGGGCCGAAGCCTGCGAACAGCGAGCGGTAGGAATTTTCGGCGTAGCCCTTGGAGCCCACCGAAGTCTTGCGTGCGGTACCGGACTTGCCCGCCACGTGATATGCCGGCACCTGCGCACGGAACACACCGCGCGGGGCTTCGATCACCTGGGTCAACATGCCCTGCATGGTTTTCGCCACGGCTTCCGGCAGCACTTGCGTGGTTTGCGGCGCCTTGTCGGTTTTGATCAGGGTCAGGGGCGCGAGGCGACCGTTGTTGGCCAAGGCCGAGAAGGCGTGGACCAACTGGATCGCGGTCACGGAAATACCGTAGCCGTAGGACAGCGTGGCGGTTTCCGCCTTGCGCCATTCGCGGTAGTTCGGCAGGTTGCCGACGCGCTCGCCCGGGAAGCCGAGGCCGGTGTCCTGGCCGAGGCCGACTTTCTGCGCCAGGCGGAAAATGGTTTCGCCGCCGATATCGAACGCGACCTTACTCATGCCGACGTTACTGGAATTGATCAGGATGCCGGTCAGGTCGAGCACCGGGCCTTCGGTCTTGGAGACGTCCTTGATGGTGTACTTGCCGATCTGCAAGCTGCCCGGGTACACCTCGACGGTGTCGCTCGGTTTCCAGCGGCCGGTTTCGATTGCGGCACTCATGGAAATCGCTTTCATGGTCGATCCCGGCTCGAACACGTCGATCATCGCGCGGTTACGCATCATCGCCGGTTGCAGGTTGCGACGGTTGTTCGGGTTGTAGGTCGGCTGGTTGACCATGGCAAGGATCTCGCCGGTCTTCACATCCATGATCACCAGGCTGCCGGCCTTGGCGCCGTTCTCGATGATGGCGTTGCGCAGTTCGCGGTTGGCCAGGTATTGCAAACGCAGGTCAATGGACAACGCCAAGGGCTTGCCGGCCTTGGCGTTTTTGGTCACCTGAACATCTTTGATAAGTCGACCGCGCCGATCCTTGATCACCTGACGCTTGCCGGCGACACCGGCGAGCCATTCGTCATAGGCCAGTTCGACACCTTCACGACCGTGGTCATCGATGTCGGTAAAGCCGACCATGTGCGCCGTCACTTCACCGGCCGGGTAGAAACGGCGGAACTCTTCGATGCCGTACACGCCGGGTACTTTCAGGTCGAGCACGGACTGGCCTTGCTCAGGCGTCAGCCCGCGCACCAGATAGATAAATTCTTTGTTGGCCTGGGCTTCGAGACGCTCAGCCAGGGCTTTCGGGTCCTGACCCAACGCGGCCGCCAATGCAGGCCATTTTTCTTTGGCGAGCTGCATTTCCTTGGCGTTGGCCCACAGGGTCGTGACCGGCGTACTGACGGCCAAAGGCTCGCCGTTACGGTCGGTGATCAGACCGCGGTGAGCCGGGATCGGGATGTGACGGACACTGCGCGCGTCGCCCTGACCTTTGAGGAAGGCACGGTCGACCACTTGCAGATCGATGATGCGCCAGCAAATCGCGGCCACCATGACGCCGAGCAAACCCACCAGCAGACGGAAACGCCACGGGAACAGTGCGCCTTCGAGCTTCATCATGGCGCCACCATCTTCACGTCGGCGGCACCGGGGATGTGCATTTTCAGTTGTTCGGTGGCCAGCACTTCGATGCGGCTATGCGCGGTCCAGGTGCTTTGCTCGAGGATCAAACGACCCCACTCCGCTTGCGCCTTGTCGCGCACGCTCAACTCGTTGTACAGCGAGTTCAGCAATTGCCGGTTCCAGTGCGCGCTGTACGACACACCGATGGCCGACACGAGCACGCCAACAAACAGCAGCAGCATCAAAAAGCTTCCGCCGGGAAGTGGCTTGGCGAAAAGCTTGCTCACCGCAGCTTCTCCGCGACGCGCATGACGGCGCTACGGGAACGTGGGTTGGCTTTGAGTTCGGCCTCGGAGGCGGACTGCGCTTTGCCATGGACTTTGATTTTCGGTTCGAACGCGACGTGACGCACGGGCAGGTTACGCGGCAGGTTGTCGGCTTCGCCTTTCACCAGCTTGCGCATGAACAGTTTGACGATGCGGTCTTCCAGCGAATGGAAGCTGATCACTACGAGGCGACCGCCGATTTCCAGGGATTCCAGCGCGGCTTCGAGGCCGGCTTCCAGATCACCCAGTTCGTTGTTGACGTGAATACGCAGGCCCTGGAACGCGCGAGTCGCCGGGTTCTTGCCCTTTTCCCACGCCGGGTTGGCGACTTTCAGCACTTCGGCGAGGTCGCCGGTGCGCTCGAACGGCTTGATATCGCGACGCTCGGCCACGGCACGGGCCATGCGCCCGGAGAAACGTTCTTCACCGTATTCCTTGAACACCCGGGCGATTTCTTCCGCCGGCGCAGTGTTGACGAATTCGGCAGCGCTGATCCCGCGGGACGGGTCCATGCGCATGTCCAGCGGGCCATCGTTGAGAAAACTGAACCCGCGCTCAGGGTCATCGAGCTGTGGCGAGGACACGCCAAGGTCGAGCAAAATGCCGCTGACCTTGCCGGCCAGACCGCGTTCGGCAACTTCCGAACCGAGCTCGGCGAAGCTGCGCTGCACAACGACAAAGCGGCCGTCTTCGGCCGCTAGCGTCTGCCCGGTAGCAATCGCTTGAGGATCCTTGTCGAATCCGAGCAACCGCCCCTCGGGACCGAGCTGGCTGAGGATCAACCGGCTGTGCCCGCCGCGCCCGAACGTACCGTCCAGATAGCAGCCATCAGGACGTACGGCGAGAGCCTCCACGGCTTCGTCAAGCAGTACGGTGATGTGGTTAAAGCCGCTATCAATAGTCACAGGATCAAATCACGCAGTTCATCAGGCATGGCGCCCGGTTGTTGAATAGCAGCCAGGTCAGCGGCAGAAACCGCATCCCAGGCATCCTCGTCCCACAATTGGAACTTGTTCAGTTGGCCTACCAGCATCGCGCGCTTGTCCAGACGGGCATATTCGCGAAGACGCGGCGGAACCAGAAAACGACCACTGCCATCGAGCTCGAGGTCGACGGCATTACCAATCAGTAAACGTTGCAGGCGGCGGTTCTCTTCGCGAAGCGAAGGCAGTGCGCGCAGTTTGGTTTCAATAATTTCCCACTCATCGAGGGGGTAAACACACAAACACGGATCAACGGCATCAATTGTGACGATAAGCTGGCCGGAACTACGCGAAACGAGCTCGTCACGGTACCGGCTCGGCATGGCGAGACGGCCCTTTGCATCGAGACTGATAGCGTTAGCTCCGCGAAACACGTCAGCGTTTCTCCAAATATTAGCGTTTTGCGTTCAAAAAACCCACTTCATGCCACTTTCCGCCACTTGCGCACACTATAGGAATGCGGCCACCGCACCGTCAAGGCGCGCAGCGAAGGAAAAGCCTTACAGAACTGAGATTTAGGAGCGTATCGAGAGGGGTAACGAGAATCTGGCGGGTGAATCTTCCCTATAACCTGAATCAGCCCAAGAAGCTGCGTTCAGAAGTTAAAGTAGTTTCTCAAGAGTAAGATTTTTTCGGTATTACAAAGGAGGTTCTGCGACTGATTTTACAAGGAGGGAAACTGCCATCACGAGCGCCCTGTTCGAGGTTCAAACAGGGAGGGGGAAAAGGTGGAGAGTCGATCTGTAAGCCGGGTTCTGTCTTGAACAGTCATTCGTCTACGATGGCCATCACTGGACATCTTTAGCAACCTACCCGGTCCCAGCGCGGGCCACGCCTTGGGACCCTATTTGGTCTTGCTCCAAGTGGGGTTTACCTAGCCACGAACTGTTGCCAGACGTGCGGTGCGCTCTTACCGCACCTTTTCACCCTTACCGGCGCCGAAGCGCTTAGGCGGTTATTTTCTGTGGCACTTTCCGTAGGCTCACGCCTCCCAGGCATTACCTGGCACTTCGCCCTATGGAGCCCGGACTTTCCTCCCCCCCCTAATTTTCATAGAAGGCAGCGACTGTCCGATCGACTCTCCGCCGCGAAGGGTAACGGCAGAGCGCCTGAAGAACAAGCGCTAAACGCCTTCAGCTAAGCCAGCACGTCGGGTTTCACTCGCCTTTCTGTTTATCTAGCGCTACCTGATAAAGAACATTCTTACGCTCACCGGTAATTTGCGCTGCCAACGCCGCAGCACGTTTGAGCGGCATCTCTTCAAGCAGCAGGTTAAGAATGCGCATGGCTTCACTGCTGACGGCGTCTTCGGTTTCAGGGGCCGACCAGCCGGCCACCAGGACCACGCACTCTCCACGCTGCTGATTGCTGTCCGACTCGACGAACTCGCGCAGTTCAGCCAGCGGCAACCCTTTGAGGGTTTCGAAGGTTTTGGTGATTTCACGGGCCAGCAACGCCGGGCGCTCGCCACCGAATACCAGCTCCATGTCTTGCAGGCACTCAAGGATCCGGTGCGGCGCCTCATAGAAAATCAGAGTGCGCGACTCTTCCTTGACCAACTCCAGACGAGCACGCCGCCCGACAGCCTTGGCCGGCAGAAAGCCTTCGAAGATAAAACGGTCCGACGGCAGCCCGGCCGCCGACAGTGCGGCGATCAACGCGCACGCACCCGGCACCGGCACCACATTGATCCCGGCCGCGCGGGCCTGACGCACCAGGTGATAACCCGGATCGGAGATCAGCGGGGTTCCGGCATCGGAGATCAGCGCCACATCGTCGCCGGCGAGCAGACGGGTAATAAAGCGGCTACCTTCATCACGTTCATTGTGCTCATGGCAGGCTGCCAACGGCGTGGGGATGCCGAAGTGTTGCATCAGTCGCTGGGAGTGACGCGTGTCTTCGGCGGCGATCAACGCGACGTCGCGCAGGATTTTCAGCGCACGTGCACTGATGTCGTCCAGGTTGCCGATGGGCGTCGCCACCACGTAAAGCGAGCCAGCAGCGGAATTCAAAGCACCTGGAGCAGTCAAAGCGCACACCTCATGATCGGTAAAAACCACCATTGTAGCGCGTGGCGCTGATTTCGATACGCGCAAGCAGAAGCGGTTTTTTCAGCCTTTCATGCAGTGCTGCAACATTTGCACGAGCTAAATTGATCGATTCACGCCAGTAACATCGCGCCCCGGCCAGTGCTTGGGTACAATTCCACGCTAATTTGATCGAGTATCAGGAACACTACATGATCGCTTGCCTGCGGCTGTTCACTGCCCTCTGCCTCGCTGCCTTGCTGGCGGCTTGCGCCAGCTCGCCCTCTTCCAGCCTTGGCGAACTTCCACGGACCCCGGATGCCAGCATCGAGCAACTGCTCGATCAGGCTGCCAAAAGCAAAACACCGGAACAAGCCGCGCTGCTCCGCTTGAGCGCCGCCGACCTCGCTTATCAGCAGGGCAATGCCGGTCAGTCCGCGCAAATCCTGCAACAAGTGCCGGTCGAGCAACTCAAGCCTGGTCAACAGGTGTTCGCCAGCACGCTGGCAGCGGAACTGGCGATGGTGCGTAATCAGCCGAAAGCGGCGTTGACAGCCCTGAGCCATCCGAGCCTGCAACGCCTGGGCGAACTGCCGGTCGAGCAGCAGGTTCGCACCGGCACCGTCCACGCCCGCGCACTTGAGGCCGATGGCCAGACTCTCGCCGCTGCCCGGGAGCGCATTTTCATCGCGCCGATGCTCAGCGGTGAAGCGGCCAGCAAAAACCACGAAGCGATCTGGACCCTGATCGCTTCGCTGCCGACCGATCAATTGCAACCCACCACCAATGACGACCTTGGCGGCTGGATGGGCCTGGCACTGGCGGTGAAAACCGCCGGCACCCTGGAACAGCAACAAGCCGCGATCGACAACTGGCGCGCGCAAAACCCCAAGCACCCGGCTGCCATTCAGTTGCCGCAGGCCCTGACCAACCTCAAGCAACTGGCCAGCCAGCCACTGGGCAAGATCGCCCTGCTGTTGCCGCAAGACGGCCAACTGGCATCGGTTGGCAAGGCGCTGCGCGACGGCTTCATGGCCGCTCACTACCAGGCACAACAAGCCGGGCAGAAACCGCCAGCCATCGTGCTCTATGACAGCTCGAAGCTGACATCGATGGACGAGTTCTATCGCAAGGCCCAGGCCGATGGCGTGCAACTGGTCGTCGGCCCGCTTGAGAAGCCGCTGGTCAAACAACTCAGCGCTCGCCCACAACTGCCGATCACCACCTTGGCGCTGAACTACAGCGAAGGCGAACAAGGTCCGGCGCAGTTGTTCCAGTTCGGTCTCGCGGCTGAAGACGAAGCCCGCGAAGTGTCCCGTCGCGCTCGCGCCGACGGCCTGCATCGCGCCGCCATCATGGTGCCGAAAGGCGAATGGGGCGACCGCGTCCTCCGGGCGTTCAGCCAGGACTGGCAAGCCAACGGCGGCAGCATCGTCGCCACCGAACGGGTTGATCAACCGGTGCAACTGGCCCAGCAGATTGCCGACATGTTCCAGCTGCGCCAGAGCGAAGGCCGCGCCAAGAGCCTGCAAAGCACAGTGGGTTCGCAGGTAGCCGCTCAGCCTTCGCGTCGCCAGGACATCGAGTTTATCTTCCTCGCTGCCACGCCCCAGCAGGCCCAGCAAATCAAGCCGACCCTGAACTTTCAGTACGCGGGCGATGTGCCGGTTTACGCTACCTCCCACGTGTTCAGTGCGAGCGGCGACGTCAACCAGTACAACGACATGAACGGCATTCGCTTCTGCGAAACCCCATGGTTGCTGGATGCCAACGACCCACTGCGCAAGCAAGTCACCGCACAGTGGCCACAAGCTGGCGGTAGCCTGGGTCGCCTGTATGCGATGGGCGTCGACGCCTACCGCCTGGCGCCGCGCCTCGGACATCTGAAAGCTTTGCCGGACAGCCGCATCGAAGGTCAATCGGGCAGCCTGGGCATGACTCAGAACCAGCGCGTCGTGCGTCAGTTGCCGTGGGCACAGTTCGTCAACGGTCAAGTCCAGCGCTTGCCGGATACCCCGCGCTGATGCCTGACAGGTCCCGCCAGCAAAGCGGTAAAGATGCCGAGCGCCATGCGCTCGAGCATCTGCAACAACAGGGTCTGCGCCTGCTGGCGCAGAACTGGTTGTGTAAGCGCGGCGAGCTTGATCTGGTCATGCTTGATGGCGATACAGTAGTATTCGTTGAAGTTCGCTACAGAAAAAACACCCAATGGGGTGGCGCGCTCGTTAGCATCGATGAGCGCAAACAGCGAAAGCTGATATTTGCTGCGCAGTATTTTCTTCAGCGCGAGTCGCGTTGGGCCAATTCCCCTTGCCGCTTCGACGTGGTTGCCATCGACAGCAGCCACGATCAGTTGAACTGGCTGCAGAATGCCTTCGACAGCTGATCGCGTATGTCCCGAACCGGACACTTTCACAAACAATTTTGCTCTTTGCTTTGCGGGCTGCACATTCATGTGCCGAGTAGCCGCGCTAATTAAGGTCACACAGATGGACATGCAATCCCGAATTCGCCAGCTTTTTCAGGCCAGTATCGATACCAAGCAAATGGCGATGGACGTACTTGCACCGCACATCGAGCAAGCCAGTCAAGTCATGGTCAACGCCCTGCTCAACGAAGGCAAAATGCTTTCCTGCGGCAACGGCGGCTCTGCCGGCGACGCCCAGCACTTCTCGTCCGAGCTGCTTAACCGCTTCGAGCGCGAACGCCCGAGTTTGCCGGCCATCGCGCTGACCACTGACAGCTCGACGATCACCTCGATCGCCAATGACTATAGCTACAACGAAATCTTCTCCAAGCAGATCCGCGCACTCGGCCAGCCGGGCGACGTATTGCTGGCGATTTCAACCAGTGGCAATTCGGCCAACATAATTCAGGCGATCCAGGCCGCACATGATCGCGAAATGATTGTCGTAGCATTGACCGGTCGCGATGGCGGCGGCATGGCGGCGCTGCTGCTGCCAGAGGACGTCGAGATCCGCGTACCGGCCAACGTCACCGCACGTATTCAGGAAGTCCACCTGCTGGCGATCCATTGCCTTTGCGACTTGATCGACAGCCAACTGTTCGGGAGTGAAGAATGACCCCTAATCGCCTAGGCCTTCTGGCCTTGACCCTGTGCCTCGGCATCAGCGGCTGCACTTCGGTGGTTAACGCCAGCCGTGAAGCACCGATTGATGATGACCGCGGCACGCGCACCTTCGGCAGCAAGATCGACGACTCCCTGATCGACACCAAGGTCGGCGTGAACGTCGCCAAGGCCGATCCGGCCCTGGACAACGACTCGCACATCGTCGTCACCAGCTTCAACGGTGTCGTGCTGCTCGCCGGACAAACACCACGCGCCGATCTCAAGGCGAAGGCCGAACAGGCCGCCGCTGCGGTCCAGCGCGTGAAGACGGTGCACAACGAACTGCAGGTTCTGCCACCTTCCGGCTTTCTTGCCCGCCAGAACGACACCTGGCTGACCTCCAAGATCAAGACCCAGATGCTCACCGACCCGAACATCCCGGGCTCGCGCATCAAAGTCGTCACCGAGAATGGCATCGTCTATCTGCTGGGTCTGCTGACCAAGCAGGAAGCGGCGCAGGCGACCAATCTGGTGCAGAGTGTTTCCGGCGTGCAGAAGATTGTGAAGTTGTTTGAGTACATTGACTGATACATGCTCATCGGTGACGGCATCTTGATCACCGTGTAGGAGCCGGCTTGCCGGCGATGGCGCCCTCAAGATCGCCATCGTCAGCAAGCGGGCTCCTACAGTAATAAAAAAGGCGATCCTTTCGGATCGCCTTTTTTTATTTCACCACTTTCAAGCTAGGCCGGCCGCTAGGACGCGGCGGCTCACTGTCCGGTGGCGGAAGATCATCATCCGGCTCGATCTCGTCCTCGTCTTCTGCAGGCGATTCCAGATCGAACACCATGCCTTGGCCGTTCTCCCGGGCGTAAATGCCCAGGATCGATGCTATAGGCACGAACAAGGTGTGTGGTACCCCACCGAAACGCCCTTCGAAGCTGACCGCTTCGTTGTCCATGTGCAAATGACGCACGGCGGCCGGCGATACATTCAAGACAATCTGTCCGTCACTGGCGAAACCTTGCGGCACCTGCACCGACGGATACTCGGAATTGACCAGCATGTGCGGGGTGCAATCGTTATCAACAATCCACTCGTAGAGCGCGCGGACCAGATAAGGTCGACTGGAGTTCATAGCGGCTCCTTAAGCCTTAGCGCATATCGCGTTCGACACCAGACAGACTCGCCTGGAAAGCCTCACGCGCAAACGAGCGCTCCATATAATCAAGCAACGGCTTGGCTGGCCGTGGCAGTTCAATACCCAGAATCGGCAAGCGCCAGAGTATTGGTAATAGGCAGCAATCCACCAGACTTTGTTCCTCGCTGAGGAAAAACGGCTTGTCGGCAAATAGCGGCGACACGCCAGTCAGGCTTTCGCGCAGCTCTTTACGAGCCACGACCCGGGCGGCTTCCTTGGTCTTCGAATCCAGGATCAGATCCACCAGACCACACCAGTCACGCTGAATACGATGGATCAGCAGACGACTGTTGGCACGCGCCACTGGATAAACCGGCAGTAACGGCGGGTGCGGGTAACGCTCATCCAGATATTCCATCACCACGGTCGACTCCCACAACGCCAGGTCACGATCGACCAGGGTGGGCAGGCTTCCGTAAGGGTTCACCTCAATCAGTTTAGGCGGCTGGCGACCAGCTTCCACGTAAATGATCTCGGCGCTGACACCCTTCTCTGCAAGTACGATACGCACTCGGTGGGAATAGTGGTCGGCGGGGTCGGAGTAACAGGCCAACCGATTGGTCACGCCCATGGCGATCCTCCTCGCTTGTTGAAATTATCGGAAGCGGAAAAAACGCGCGCGCCCAGAGGGCGCCTCCCGTAACGCCTGGGTCACCAGACTCGTTACACCTTAAGAGACGCCCTTGGGCGCGCGCGATTAACAGCAATTGCTTGAATCTTTATCAGTGCACATCTTTCCAGTATTCGCGCTTGAGCAGATAAGCGAATACGAAGAAGAACGCCAGGTACAACAATACATAGGTACCGATGCGCTGATGCTGCAGCTTAACCGGGTTAGCCGAGTAAGCGAGGAAGGTTACCAGATTCTTGACCTTCTCATCGAACTGCTCTTCGTTCAGAGCACCGCTCTTGGGCACGATGGTCATTTGATCGCACGCTTCATGAGTCAGCGCAGTACCGGTCAGGGGATCATATTGCTTCTTGCCGTCTTCGACGATCTGCACTTGTTTGCAACCGATGACCTGACGACCCTGCAGGCCCACCAGGACGTTCGGCATACCCACGTTCGGGAAGACCTTGTTGTTCACACCCCAAGGGCGCGACGGGTCTTCGTAGAACGACTTCAGGTAACCGTAGAGCCAGTCAGTACCGCGAACACGAGCCACCAGGGTCAGGTCGGGTGGCGCCGCGCCGAACCAGGTCTTGGCGTCAGCCGGCTGCATGCCGATGCTCATGTGGTCGCCGATCTTGGCGCCGGTGAACATCAGCTTTGACAGCATCAGATCGTGGGGAATGCCCAGGTCATCGGCAACACGCTCGTAGCGCTGGAACTTGGCGCTGTGGCAGCCCATGCAATAGTTGGCGAACGTACGTGCGCCGTCTTGCATGGCGGCCTTGTCGGAAACGTCGATGTCGACACTTTCCAGCTCCGGACCATGTTCGGCCGCGAAAGAGAGCACTGGCAAAGCAGCAAGAATAAGTACCGCAAATAGCTTTTTCATCAGCCAGTCACCCTTTCCGGAACCGGTTTGGTCTTCTCGAGCCTGGTGTAGAACGGCATCAGAATGAAGTAGGCGAAGTACAGGAAGGTGCAGACCTGCGACAACAACGTCAGCGCCGGCGTCGGAGCCTTGACACCGGTCCAGCCGAGCAGCACGAACGAAATGCAGAACACCACCAGCCAGATCCGGCTCAGCCAACCCTTGTAGCGCATGGACTTGACTGGACTGCGATCAAGCCAAGGAAGGACGAACAGCAGAGCAATCGAAGCCCCCATGGCAATCACGCCCATGAGCTTGTCCGGAATCGCGCGCAGAATCGCGTAGAACGGCGTGAAGTACCAGACCGGCGCAATGTGTTCCGGGGTCTTGAAGGCGTTCGCCACTTCAAAGTTCGGCTTCTCGAGGAAGTAGCCGCCCATTTCCGGGAAGAAGAACACGATTGAGCAGAAGATGAACAGGAACACCACCACGCCGACGATATCTTTCACGGTGTAGTACGGGTGGAAGGCAATGCCGTCCAGCGGTACGCCGTTGTCGTCTTTGTGTTTCTTGATGTCCACACCGTCCGGGTTGTTCGACCCGACTTCGTGCAACGCCAGAACGTGCAGCACCACCAGACCGAGGATCACGATCGGCAAGGCCACGACGTGCAAGGCGAAGAAGCGGTTCAGGGTAATACCGGAAATCAGGTAGTCACCACGAATCCACTGGGTCAGGTCGTTGCCGATGACCGGGATCGCACCGAACAGCGAGATGATCACCTGGGCGCCCCAGTAGGACATCTGGCCCCACGGCAGCAGGTAGCCCATGAAGGCTTCCGCCATCAGCGCCAGATAGATCAGCATGCCGAAAACCCACACCAGCTCACGCGGTTTCTGATACGAACCGTAGAGCAGGCCACGGAACATGTGCAGGTAAACCACGATGAAGAACGCGGAGGCGCCGGTGGAGTGCAGCAGACGCAGGATCGAGCCGTACTCGACGTCGCGCATGATGTATTCGACAGAGGCAAATGCTTCTTCCGCCGACGGGGTGTAGCTCATGGTCAGCCAGACACCGGTGACGATCTGGTTGACCAGAACGAGCAGTGCGAGGGAACCAAAGAAGTAGAAGAAGTTGAAGTTCTTCGGGGCGTAGTACTTGCTGAGATGGTCTTCCCACATTTTGGTCGCGGGAAAGCGCGCATCAACCCAATCCATGAACTTGCTCATCACGCTTTCTCCGTATCGACGCCAATGATAATAATCTCATCGGTCTCATAGGAATGCGGGGGAACTGGCAGGTTCAAAGGCGCAGGTTGCGACTTGTAGACGCGGCCAGCCAGATCGTAGTGGGAACCGTGGCAAGGGCAGAAATAACCACCTACCCAATCCTTGCCGAGATCCGCAGGTGCCACTTCTGGACGGAAGGTCGGCGAGCAACCGAGGTGCGTGCAAATACCGATCAGCAGCAGAACCTCGGGCTTGATCGAACGCGTTTCCGGATCGACATAAGTCGGTTGAGTCGAGTTCTTGGAGGTCGGGTCAGACAACTGGCCCTCGATTTTCTTCAGATTCCCCAGGATTTCCGGTGTTCGGCGGACGATGAATACCGGCTGGCCGCGCCACTCAGCAATCATCTGCTGGCCTGGCTCGATCTTGCTGACATTCACCTTCACCGGTGCACCTGCGGCTTTCGCCTTGGCACTGGGAAACCATGACCCCACGAACGGGACCGCAGCCCCCACCGCTCCTGCAGCACCCACCACGGATGTGGCTGCTACCAAGAAGCGACGCCGGCCTGCATTCACGCCGTCATTGCTCATTCAGTCCTCTCCCATCAGCTTTGTGGCCTGTTAAATCAGGCATCTACTAAGTAAATCTATGTACTTATAAAAATTTTGCCGAATGGTAATGAAAAGCCCCAATTCTGACAAGGTAATTACCCAAGGGCTCCACTGCCAAGCCTTGCAGTATAGGGGCTCTGCGGATGTGGCAAGTTGTCACAGCGCAATTCTTTGATAAATCGCGCGCATAAAAAAACGCCCAGCTCCGTGAGGAAACTGGGCGTTCTTTTTTGAACGAGAAAGCGAATTAACGCTTCGAGTACTGCGGACGCTTACGCGCTTTACGCAGACCGACTTTCTTACGTTCAACTTCACGGGCATCGCGAGTAACGAAGCCAGCTTTGCGCAGAGCGCCACGCAGGGTTTCGTCATACTGCATCAGTGCGCGAGTGATACCGTGGCGGATTGCGCCAGCTTGACCACTTACACCACCACCGATCACGGTGACGTAGATGTCGAATTTCTCGACAGTCTCAGTCAGTTCCAGCGGCTGACGAACTACCATGCGGGCAGTTTCGCGGCCGAAGAAATTTTCCAGGGTGCGGTTGTTGATGGAGATGTTACCAGTACCCGGACGCAGGAAAACGCGTGCGGTTGCGGTCTTGCGACGGCCAGTGCCGTAATTTTGAGTCGCCGACATAATGAACTATTCCGTTAAAACTTCAGTTCTTGGGGCTGCTGAGCAGTATGAGGGTGTACAGCGCCCGCATAGACTTTCAGCTTACGATACATGTCGCGACCCAGCGGGTTCTTAGGCAGCATGCCTTTGACCGCGGTCTCGATCACGCGCTCAGGGGCTTTAGCGATCAGCTTTTCGAAGTTGATCGACTTGATGCCGCCCGGAAAACCGGAGTGGGAGTAGTAGATCTTGTCGGTGGTTTTAGCACCCGTTACACGAATCTGCTCGGCATTGATGACGACGATGTAGTCGCCGGTGTCAACGTGAGGAGTGTACTCAGCTTTGTGCTTGCCACGCAGACGGCTCGCGATTTCGGTGGCCAGACGACCCAGGGTCTGACCTGCAGCGTCGACGACAAACCAGTCGTGCTGTACTGTTTCCGGTTTAGCAGTAAAAGTTTTCATTCTTTATAGCCTCAGGGGCCGCCCTGTAAATTAGACGGCGGATCTTACTGAATAGTGCGTACTTTGACAAGTCAAAGGCAGCCGGATACAGACGCTTTCGGGGGCTCGGGTCGGCGCGTCCGTTCAACGGCAAGATTCTTCGGCGGCGGCGCATCACTTCCACTGCAGAAAGAGGTGCGCAATTATGCAGATTGCGAAAAATATTTCAACCTGCTTTTATGATTGTTTTGTCCAAGGAGCACTTGATGGACTATCGACAGCTAGGCCGAACCAATCTGAACGTGAGCGCCATCTGCCTCGGAACCATGACCTGGGGCGAGCAAAACAGCGAGGCTGAAGCCTTCGCCCAGATTGAACGGGCCAAAAGTGCCGGGATCAATTTCATCGACACCGCCGAGATGTACCCGGTACCGCCCAAGGCTGAAACCTACGCCACCACCGAGCGTTACATCGGCAATTACTTCAAAAGTCGCGGCGATCGTGCCGACTGGATTCTGGCCAGCAAGATCGCCGGCCCCGGCAACACCATCGACTACATCCGCGACAAAAACCTGCGCCACAACCGCCAGCACATCACCGAGGCCGTGGATGCGAGCCTCAAGCGCCTGCAGACCGACTACATCGACCTTTATCAATTGCACTGGCCGGAGCGCAGCACCAACTTCTTCGGCCAGCTGGGCTACAAACACCAGACCGAAGCCAACCTGACGCCGCTCGAAGACACGCTCGAAGCGCTGGACGAACAGGTCAAGGCCGGCAAGATCCGCCACATCGGCCTGTCCAACGAAACGCCGTGGGGCACCATGCGTTTCCTCGCACTGGCCGAAGCCCGTGGCTGGCCACGCGCGGTATTGATCCAGAACCCGTACAACCTGCTGAACCGCAGCTTCGAAGTCGGCCTGGCGGAAATCGCCATCCGCGAACACTGCGGCCTGCTCGCCTATTCGCCGCTGGCGTTCGGCTTCCTGTCGGGCAAGTACGAAGGTGGCGCGCGCCCGCCAAAAGGTCGCTTGAGCCTTTACAGCCGCTTCAGCCGCTATTTCAATGCGCAGTCGGAAGCAGCCTGCAGCCGGTATGTGGCGCTGGCCCGTGAACATGGCCTGGACCCGGCGCAAATGGCCTTGGCGTTTGTCAATCAACAGCCGTTCGTGACCAGCAACATCATCGGTGCGACGACGATTGAACAGCTGGACAGCAACATTGCCAGCTTCGAACTGAAACTATCCGATGAAGTGTTGACGGGAATTGAGGCGATTCACAAGGATCACCCGAATCCAGCGCCTTGATCGACCTCCAGGCTAGGGCCGAATCGCGGGCAAGCGTGCTCCCACAGGTTCGGCGCAATACCTGTGGGAACGGGCTTGCCCGCAATGACGTCAGTCCAGTCACGGTAAATTCAAAGCGATCTGGCAATAATCTCCTTCATGATTTCATTGGTCCCGGCATAAATCCGCTGCACCCGCGCATCCGCCCACGCCCGGGCGATCGGATATTCCCACATGAAACCGTAGCCGCCGTGCAACTGCACGCACTCGTCGAGCACCTTGCATTGCAGGTCCGTGCCCCAGTATTTGGCCATTGCTGCGGTCGGCACATCGAGCTTGCCTTGCAGATGCAATTCCAGGCAACGGTCGACGAACACCCGGCCAATCTGAATTTCAGTGGCCATCTCGGCCAACTTGAAACGGGTGTTCTGAAAGTCCGCAATCGCCTTGCCAAACGCCTTGCGGTCGCGGGTGTATTCCAGCGTCCATTGCAAAGCGGCTTCAGCCGAAGCAAGCCCGCCAATGGCAACGGTGAGTCGCTCCTGCGGTAATTCCTGCATCAGATACGCGAAGCCCATGCCGGCCTGGCCCAGCAGGTTTTCCTTGGGCACGCGAACGTCCTGGAAGAACAGCTCCGAAGTGTCCTGCGCTTTCATGCCGACTTTTTCCAGGCGTTTGCCTTTGGCGAAGCCCGGCGTGTTGGCCTCGACCAGAAACAGGCTGGTGCCCTTCGCGCCCGCCTTCGGATCGGTCTTGGCCACGACAATCACCAGGTCCGCGAGAAAGCCGTTGGTGATGAACGTTTTCGAACCATTGATCACGTACTCATCGCCATCGAGCACCGCAGTGGTTTTCACCCCTTGCAGGTCGGAACCGGCGCCCGGCTCGGTCATGGCAATCGCGGTAACCATTTCGCCGGAGATCAGTTTGGGCAGGTATTTGTGTTTTAGCGCTTCACTGCCGTAATGCAGGATGTAAGGCGCGACGATGTCGGAATGCAGGGAGAACCCGATCCCGGTCAGGCCCAGGCGACCGACCTCTTCGATCACCACTGCGCTGTAGAGAAAGTCCGCCGCCAACCCGCCATATTCTTCCGGCAGATGCGAACAGAGCATCCCCGCCTCCCCCGCCTTGTTCCACAACTGACGGTCGATATAGCCTTGTTTTTCCCATTGAGCATGAAAGGGCACAGCCTCTTTTTCGAGAAATGTGCGCACGCTGTCGCGAAAAAGTTCGTGCTCGGGACTGAACAAGGTTCTGGGGATCATGCGGCACCTGTCGTTATTGTTAGAAGAATCTGACCTTCAGAGACTAAGCCGCGCACCCGATACAGGACACTGGACACATCAGACAAAAAATAAGACGATCCAGCCGTCTGCTGACCACTTCCCCCTATAAGAATAAAGTTGAATTATGTCTAACCAAGTCTCCACGCCCTTGCGGCGCGTCAGCATCCTGGCTATCGATCGGGTTTTCGCTTCCACCCTCATGCAGGCCAAGGATTTCTTCCACCTCGCCAGCCTGCGCTATGGCAAACAACTGGGTCAGGGCCTGACTCCGGCGTTCGAAACGCGACTGGTCAGCCCCGACGGCAAACCGGTGAACAGCTTCAGCGACGTGATCATGCCGGTAGACGGCGGCCTGGAAAACGCCGACATCATCATTCTCCCGGCGTTCTGGGACGATTTCGAAACCCTGTGCCAACGTTATCCTCAAGTCCTGCCGTGGCTGCGCCAGCAACATGCTCGCGGCGCGGTACTGTGCGGGGAGGCTACGGGAGTGTTCTGGCTGGCCGAAGCCGGGCTGCTCAATGGCAAGGAAGCGACGACCTACTGGCGTTTCTTTAGCGCCTTTGCCGAGCGTTTCCCGCGGGTGCACCTCAAGCAGGACAAACACCTGACCGACGCCGACAACCTGTACTGCGCCGGCGGTACTACTTCGGCGTGCGATCTCTATATCTACCTGATCGAACGCTTCTGCGGCGCCAACGTCGCGCAAGCCGTTGCCCGTGACATTCTCTATGAAGTACAGCGCAGCTATGCACCAGGACGGATCGGCTTCGGTGGGCAGAAGCTGCACCAGGATGTGATTATCCTGCAGATTCAGCATTGGCTCGAAGAGCATTTCGCCGATAAATTCCGCTTCGAAGATGTTGCGCGCGAGCACGGCATGAGCATCCGCAACTTCATGCGCCGTTTCCAGACCGCCACCGGCGACAAACCGCTGCATTACCTGCAACGCTTGCGCATCGAAACCGCCAAGGGCTTGTTGTCCGGCAGCCGCAAGAGCATCAAGACCATCAGCTATGAAGTCGGTTATGACGATGCGAGCTTTTTTGCGCGCCTGTTCCGTCAGCACACGGAGTTGTCACCGAACCAGTATCGGCAGCAATTTCAGCAGGCCGCGTAGGACGCATACTGCAGGGGTCTTTTTCCAGAACCCTGCAGCTCTTTTCCCACGCTAAAAACCGAATGAAGAGTCTCTGCGTGACGCATTCGCCGCCTATGCGCCCTGCGCCCGGCACCTCACCATCTTCCCTGCCAACACCATCAGGGAAGATCAGCAGTGACTATCGGATCAAGCTACGATTATCTCGCCGGTGCCGCCACGGAGGCCACTCGCGCAACAGACCCGCCACACAACAAGTGGAAGGCGCGATTCCCGAATCCGCCGGATTTGTGCTTCGACTATCGAGCACTGGTTGAACAGAAAAACGGCATCGCCAAGGCAACCGACCCGCAACACCGGATTTGCATCATCGGCGCCGGCGTCACCGGGCTGACCGCCGCCCGAGAACTCTACCGCTGCGGCTTCACGCATATTTCCCTCATCGAACAGTCCACCCGCATCGGTGGCCGACACCTGACCGTGACGGGAAGCCGAAACTCCCCGCAGAGTCGAACCCCGTTTGAAATGGGCGCCATGCGCATGCCCTTTTTCAACCGCGCGGGAGAGTCGCCGACAGAAGGCCGATCACTCATGGCGTACTACGCCCAGGCATTTGATCTGGCGTTTTCGGATTTCCCCAACCCCGGAAGCCAGTGGGTCCGCTCGACCGGCATTTATCTGCGAGAGGGCAGCCTCGGCGGCGGACCGACGCCGCACATGCTGATATGGAAAAACCTCGACGGACTGACGCCTCCTCCGGGCGAAGATCTGCAAAAGGTCTATACCAAGTGGAAAGCCTTCGCCGACCGAATGACCCATCACGTTGCAGAGGTGTATGCCAGCCAGGAATGGGAAGCCATCTGGAGCGCCATCGTCGAGAGATACGAGAGCTTCTCCTTCCGCGATCTGGTGCGCATGCCGGCATTGCAAACCCGGGATGAACGCTCGCCGGGTGACTTTGGCGGGCTGGGAATGTCCGCAGAAGAATCGGCGATCTTCTACGCGATTGGCATCGGTGACGGCAGTTGGGGCGCCTTTTACGATGTCTGTTGCCTGTATCCGTTGCGCACAGCGATCTTCGGATTCAGTAGCCGCTTGCAATTGATCCACGGTCGGGTGGATGCCAAAGGCGATCCGCTGCCCGCACCCCATCTGCACAGTGCGGCGGTTTATGATTGCGCCGGACTCGGTTTCGACAAGCCCCGATACATCGGGCTCGCCGCGTTGGACGAATGCCTGCTGTTCATGAAAACCGAAGAAACCGGCAAGTCCGTCTACGAGCACAGCCGCGAAACCGATACCGGCCTCCTGACTGACTCCTCAGTTACCCGCCTGAAAAAACTGAGCAACCAGAAAATCCGCGTCTACTTCAATTGGAAGTACAGCCAACCCGAGCACACCCAGGAACACTTTGAAGACTTCGACTCCGTCATCATGACCCTGCCCTCCTGGCTGATAGAAACACGCATCAAGCTTGAAAAATTCACCGAGGAAATGCTGCCCTTCGACACCATCAATGCCTATAAGACCGCCCACTGGGAAACCAGCTGCAAGGTGTTTGCGCCGCTGGACAAATCATTTCTGTCAAAGGATCTGAGTATCCCGCAAGCCATCGTTACCGACAGTTTCATCCACGATGTCTACACCTATCGCTACAACGACCACTACAGTTATGACTGCATTCTCTTGAGTTACACCTGGGAGGATGATGCGACCAAACTCGCCTCATTCAGCGACCGGGAACTGATAGCGCAGTGCGCCGGCGAACTGGATCGCATCCTGCTGAACTGCACCAACATTCAGCAAAAAATCTCACCCTACATCGATCTGGACCAAGCGGTCGTCCAACGCTGGATCACTGATAAAAATGCGCTGGGTTGTGCAAAGTTATACCGGCCCGGCACCTACTACGATGCCGTGAGCCTGATGAAGTACAACCGGGATTTTGCGCACATCTCAGGCCTGTATTTTTCCGGCGAGTCATTTTCCGTCGACGCCGGCTGGACAGAACCCTGCTTTCGGGGCGCCGTCGATGCCGTCATTAACATTTGCAACAAGACCGCCGCGAACTTCAATGGCGGTTTTTCCCTGAATGACTATCCACACTACCAGCTAAAAGCCTGAACCCCGCGTTCCAGAGCCATGCAGCCGTGCATTGGCTCTTCGCCCCAGCCTTCCCTCGCTCAGCCATCAAACACCTCTCTCATCATCTTCGGAAACGGACTACAGCCGTACCGGAAGCCGCCGACTTTCATCCTTTTGCGCTTTCAACTCTTAATAAACACGTCATTAAACGGCGTGAATAACAATAAAAAGAGGTCATCGGCAATGAGCAATCCAACCAGCCCTGTTCGTGTAGCAGTCGTGCAATTCGACCCTCAGGTGGGCACCGAGAAATGTGCAGATAACCTGCGTTGCAGCCTGCAGTTAGCCCTGGAAGCAGTCAACGGCGGAGCGAATCTCATCGTCCTGCCCGAGCTTTCCAATACCGGATATTTCTTCAGCAATCGGCAGGATGCCTTTGCCCATGCCGAGTCCGTTCCCGACGGGCCAAGCGTGCAGCTATGGATGGACTTCGCCTGCAAACACAAGGTTTACCTCGTGGCCGGTTTGACCGAGCGCGACGGCATGCGCCTGTTTAATACCGGGGTGCTGGTCGGCCCTGACGGCTTTATCGGTAAATATCGAAAAGCGCACCTATGGAACCTGGAAAAACTCTGGTTTACCCCCGGAGACCTCGGCTTCCCGGTTTTCGATACACCGATCGGCCGTATCGGCTTGCTGATCTGCTGGGACATCTGGTTTCCAGAAGTGCCACGAATCCTCAGCCAGCAAGGTGCCGACATCATTTGCAGCCTGAACAACTGGGTCTGGACGCCACCGCCGCTGTTCGACGAGGCCGGCAAGTGCATGGCGTCGTACCTGACGATAACGGCCGCGCACGTCAACAATGTGTTTATCGCCGCCGCCAGCCGGATTGGTGAAGAGCGAGGCGCTCGTTACCTGGGATGTTCGTTGATTGCCGGGACCAATGGCTGGCCGATTGGCCGAGTGGCTTCAGCAGACCAACAGGAAATCCTGTTCGCAGACATCGACGTGACCAGCTCGCGCAGTGCGCCAATCTGGAATGACCTGAACGACCTGCATCGCGATCGTCGGAGCGACCTCTACGATCAGATGCTCGGCTACACCCAACATCCATGTCTGCCGCGCTGAAAAGGGGGGCATGACTGATGGAAACCACACTCGGAAAACGCCTGCAAAAACGTCACGCAGCGCTAGACGTGACGCTGCTCGCGCTGTTGCTCGGTGCGGCAATACTGATCATCTGGCTGTCAATTACCTACCGCTCGATCTGGGCGGCCCACTGGCCCGATTACGCTCATCTGGTCTCGAACCTTCCCCATCCCGGCGCATGGTTGCGCTGGGTGCTGGGAGACATCAGTGAAGTCGCGTTCTACAAACACGAGTTCGCCTCCATCGGGTTGTTGGCAGGCGCATACCTGGCCTACCGGGCGAACCGCACCAGGAAGTCCTGGCAAGGCTTTCCCATCTCCTACGGCAGCGGATTGTGGCCATGGCTGGTCACCAGTTCGTTGCTCGGGCTGCTGCTGAGCAACTTGCTGTGGGGCTGGACGGTGGCAGCCGACAGTTGGCAACCCACATTCGCCGCCTTCGTTTCACTGCCGGCTGCGATGGTGCTGATGTTCGGCAGAGGCTGGAAGGTCACGATCAACGGCGCAATCCTTGGAGCCGTGCTCGTTACACCGATGTGTTTGCTAATGGTCAACTACGTGTGTAACCCACTGAAGTTGCCTGCAGTGATCGGCAACGTCTCGGGCATGGCGGTCGCCAGCGTGCTGGCCTTTCTGTTGTGTCGTTACTGGCCGAGTCTGGTGAAGTCTGACGTCAGTGATAAGCCGTCAAGTCCCGCGCCCGAAACCGCCATCACCAAAACGCCCGACTATGGCGTCATCTGGAGCCTGCGCAGGGTCTTGGCGGATTTTTCGGAAGCGCCTTTCTATGGCAACGAATGGGCCAGTCTTGGTCTGATTCTGGGTGCTCTGCTGGCGTTCACCCTGAATCCGCTGAGCCCGGTTTACGGCTCGGCGTTGCTGCCACAACTGATCGGTGCGCAGGCGCTGACCTCGGCGATCGGCGTGATGATCTGGCGTCGACACTGGATGTCCCACGGTTGGTATCCCACCTACGTGCCGCTGGTGTCCGTGGTGCCGGCGGCGATTCTGACCTACGGCGGCAGCTGGCCGGTCATCGTCATGAGCGCACTGCTCGGGGCCTTGATTGCACCGCCTCTGGCGCATGCGATTGCCAAGCGATTGCCGGCCGACATGCATGGTTTCATCGGTAATGTGCTGTCGATGGCCATCAGTACGCTGCTGATCATTCCGTTTGTCGGTTTGCTGATCGCCAACTGAGCCACGTCGTCATTCGGCTGTACCGCGAAAGGGGTACAGCCGACGTCCTTAACCACGAGGTATCACATGGACATCCCAAAACTGGCCATTGCCGCACTCGGCGGCACCGTGAGCATGCAAGCCGGGAGTGTTGGCGAAGGTGTTATCCCGACGGTCAGTGGCGAATCGTTGCTGACTTCTGTGCCGGAGCTATCGCTGTTGGCCGAGGTGACGATTGAAACCCTCGGCTTGCTGCCCAGCGCCTCGCTGGATTTCGAGTTTCTGCTGAGCGTGCTGTCCTGGGCAAATTTTCAAATCAAGCAAGGTGCCGCCGGTGTCGTGGTCATTCAGGGCACTGACACGCTGGAAGAAACCGCGACATTCTTTGACTACTTGTGGGACCACGATTCACCACTTGTCCTCACGGGCGCCATGCGTTCTGCAGGCCAGGCCGGGGCGGATGGTCCGGCGAATCTGCTGGACGCCTGTCGGGTGGCACTGGCGGCGAGCAGCCGTCAGCGAGGCGTGCAGGTGGTCATGAATGGGCAGATTCATCCGGCAAGCGCCGTGCGTAAAACCGATTCATTGGCGTTGCAGGCGTTTTCCTCTCCCATCGTCGGCCCTGCCGGCCTGCTGGTAGAGGATAGCGTTCGCTATCTACGCCCGCCCTCCCCGCGCAAGGTCCTGCCATTGCCTGTCCAGATCACGCAGAAGATTGCCCTGCTGGAGGCGTCGCTGTCCGCCGACAGCCTGTTCCTGGAAAATGTCATTGAGCTAGGCTACGACGGCTTGGTGATCGCGGGATTCGGTGCGGGACATGTGTCGGATGGCTGGGCTGAAAGGATCGAAACAATCGCTCGGAAAATTCCCGTCATCGTTGCAACCCGGACAGGTTCTGGCTCCACGGCTCGCTCGACTTATGGCTTCAAGGGTGGCGAGATCGACCTGGCGCGCAGGGGCGCTGTGATGGCTGGGTTTCTGGGTCCGCGCAAGGCCAGAATCTTGCTGTGGTTGCTGGTGGGTTGTCGGCGGCAGGACGAGTTGGCGGGCTACCTCTCTGAAATTCACACATGAAACGGTAGGAGCGAGCTTGCTCGCGATGTTCGTCAACGATTACGCGCGAAATCCGGCAACCCGCGGCGCTCTCGGGCTCATCGCGAGCAAGCTCGCTCCTGCAAGGGATCTCAGAGCACAAAAAAGGGCCTGCATTGCAGACCCTTGTTCAATTCCATGATTTCTACGGTTTATGTGCCCGCGACAGGAATTCGTGTGACTGCATTTCCAGCAGACGACTCAAGGTGCGCTGGAACTCGAAGTTCAGGCGACCGCCGGTGTAGAGATCTTTCAGCTCGACTTCGGCAGAAATGATCAACTTCACGTTACGGTCGTAAAACTCGTCGACCATGTTGATAAAGCGTCGGGCGATGTCGTCAGTGGTGACGCTCATCTGCTCGACACCGCTGAGCAGCACGGCGTGGAAGATCTTGCCCAGTTCGATGTAATCGTTCTGGCTGCGTGGGCCGTCGCACAGTTCGCGGAAGTCAAACCAGGCCACGTCATCGCACGTGCGCAAGGCACGGATCTCGCGATTCTCGATCATCAGCACGTCGTTTTCGATCGCGGCGGTGCATTCCGGCGTCAGCGCGCGGAAGCTCTTGCGCAGGCTTTCGTGGGACGCCTCGTCCAGCGGGAAGTGGAACAGCTCCGCTTGTTCGAGGTGACGCAAACGATAATCGACGCCGCTGTCGACGTTGACGATCTCGGTGTTCTGCTTGATCAACGCGATGGCCGGGAGGAAACGCGCACGTTGCAGGCCGTCCTTGTACAGACCGTCCGGCACGATGTTCGAGGTCGCGACCAGGGTCACGCCGTTCTTGAACAGTTCTTCCATCAACGTGCCGAGGATCATCGCGTCGGTGATGTCGGAGACGAAAAACTCATCGAAACAGATCACTCGCGATTCGTCGGAGAAGCGCTTGGCGATGATGGTCAGCGGGTTTTTCTCGCCACTGAGGGTTTTCATCTCTTCGTGCACACGTTTCATGAAGCGGTGGAAGTGCGTGCGGGTCTTGTCCTTGAACGGCAGCGCTTCGAAGAAGGTGTCGACCAGGTAGGTCTTACCGCGACCCACGCCGCCCCAGAAGTACAGGCCCTTGACCGGCGTCTGCTCTTTCTTGCCAAACAGTTTGCCGAACAGGCCCGGTTTGCTTTGCGAGGCTGCGACCAGATCGTCGTACAGGCGCTGCAAATGGCGCACGGCAGTTTCCTGCGCGGCGTCATGAAAGAAGTCCGGGCGTTTCAGATCAGCTTGATATCGTTCTAGGGGCGTCATAATTCGTTAGCAAGGCAACAAAAACGGGCCGTCACTGTAGCGACGGCCCGTGGGAATGGCAATCAGCCCTTGGTCGGACCGAGCCGTTGATTATTCCTGAACCGGTGTCAGCGCGATCCGCAGGGCGTCAATGGCGACGTCGCGAGCCGCGCTGTCGGCGAAGGCGGGACTGTCGCCGATGCACTCGCCTTCCAGCCAGACGTTGAAACTCAAGTCTTCACTGCGCACGTCCAACGGCTGGCCCGCTTGCAGTTGCTTGGTCACCTGACCGGCGGTTTTACCGTCGGCAAAGTTGCGCGACAGCAGCAATTGCTCGCCATCGGCCGCCAGCAGACGGAAGCGGAAACTGCCGTCATCTTCACGGAAGCTGACGAAGCGCGCGGCTTTCGCGGCTTTTTTCTTGGTGGTCGCGGCGACTTGCGTCTGGGCGACGAAAGAGCGCAAACCGACCGCTTCACGCAGTTCGTTGAGGAACGGCGTCGCCACGGCACGGGCCTTTTTGGCACCGACCTGAAGCATGTCTTCCAGGTCCGCCGGGCGCTCGATCAGTTGGTGATAACGCTCGCGGGACTCGCCCAGTTCGCTGTCGAGCAGCTGAAACAGACGGTTCTTCGCCTCGCCCCAACCCAGGCCCTGCAGCAATTCGCTGCGGAACGCGTCGGATTGCGCGGGCGTGGCGAACGCCTGGAACAGGGTGAACAGGTGCGAATTGTCCGGGTCCTTGGCTTCGCCCGGCGCGCGCGAGTCGGTGACGATCCGCGAAATCGCGTCCTTCATGTTCTTGGCGCTGCTGAACAACGGAATGGTGTTGTCGTAGCTTTTCGACATCTTGCGACCGTCGAGACCCGGCAGCGTGGCGACGCTTTCTTCGATCAGCGCCTCGGGCATGGTGAAAAATTCCTTGCCCTGGCCAAACAGGTGGTTGAAGCGCTGACCGATGTCACGGGCCATTTCCACGTGCTGGATCTGGTCGCGACCGACCGGCACCTTGTGCGCGTTGAACATCAGGATGTCCGCTGCCATCAGCACCGGGTAGCTATACAGGCCCATGGTGATGCCGGCGTCCGGGTCTTCGCCGGTTTCGACGTTCTTGTCCACCGAGGCCTTGTAGGCGTGGGCGCGGTTGAGCAGGCCCTTCGCGGCGACGCAGGTCAGCAGCCAGGTCAGCTCAGGGATTTCCGGGATGTCGGACTGGCGATAGAACGTCACGCGCTCGACATCCAGGCCACCGGCCAGCCAGGTCGCGGCGATTTCCAGACGCGAGCGCTGAATGCGCAGCGGGTCGTCGCATTTGATCAGGGCGTGGTAATCGGCCAGGAAGTAGAACGAATCGGCATTGCTGTCGCGGCTGGCGACGATCGCCGGGCGGATGGCGCCGGCGTAGTTGCCCAGGTGCGGCGTGCCGGTGGTGGTGATGCCGGTGAGAATACGGGTACGAGTCGTCATGGGTAATCGCTTGTCAGACTGCAATCAATTCGAAAGGCGCGGCAGGATAAGATCCTTGAGATCGGTCAGCTTACCATGAAAAAAGTGTCCGCATTCTGCCACTTTCAGTAGCTCATGGGGACGATCGAGTGTGTCGGACCAGTCGTAGACCGCTTGCGGATCGATGACTTCGTCAGTTTCAGGCTGGATCAGGGTCAGATCGCCCTGCTGCGGCAGTGGGTCCTGATCACCCAGACGCATGACCGCTGGCGCAACCATGAACAAATGCTTGAGCTGTTCGCCCTTCGCTTCCAGACGACCGCCGAGACTTGCTGCAACAAAACCGCCGAAGGAAAAACCGAACAGCGTCAGCGGCAAATCCGGGTGCTTGTCCCGCAGCCATTCAGCGGCGGTCTGGGCATCATCGACTTCGCCAGTGCCCATGTCGTGCGTGCCTTCGCTGGCACCGACGCCACGGTAATTGAAACGCAGGGTAATCAAACCGGCGTCACGCGCCGTGCGTTGTAAGGTTGAAACCACTTTATTGAGCATGGTGCCGCCCTGCACCGGGTTCGGGTGGCAGATCAGCGCAATGCCGCGCGGCGCTTCGTTATCCAGATAAAGCGCTTCCAGTTGGCCGACCGGGCCATCAATCACTACAGGGGTTTCGCGCATAAGCAAGGAAGGAACTCCGTGACCTCGAATCGGGTCGACTCGTCTAGCAAATTGTCTGTGCCGATGTATTGCGAGTGAATCGCGGTATACAGCACAGGTTCGAGCCGTTAACGTAAAGCAAAGCCGTTTATAGAGGAAGGACTCGTGGAACACTCGCTCTTAGTTTGGTTGTTGCCGACTCTTGCCCTGGTTGTGGGTGTCGCCGTTGGTTTCCTGATCGCTCGCCTGGTGCCGAACGCCGCGCCGAGCAGCACACAGCGTCAGCTGGATGACATTCAGGAACGTTTCGACAGTTATCAGAACGAGGTGGTCACCCACTTCAACAGCACTGCCACCCTGGTCAAGAAAATGACTCAGAGCTATCAGGAAGTGCAGGATCATCTCGCCGAGGGCGCCAACCGTCTGGCCCTGGACGAACAGACCCGCCAACGATTGCTGGCCTCGCTGCACCCCGACGCGGCCGTGGCCCCACGGGAACGCCTGACGCCACCGCGCAATCAGGAGCCGCCTCGCGACTACGCCCCAAAAGCGCCGAACGCGCCGGGCATGCTGGATGAGCATTACGGCCTGAAGAAGTAATCAGGTTTTGCGCTAAACAAAAAGCCCGCCCGATCTGCTGAGGATCGGGCGGGCTTTTTTACGCCCGGGCTTAGTCAGGCCGTTACAGATATTACTGGGTCTATTACTGGGTCGGCTGCTGATACTGCTGGCCCGGAATCGCCTTGAGGTTGACCTCGACGCGACGGTTTTGCGCCCGGCCATTGACGTCGCCATTGCTCGCAATCGGATTATCCGGCCCGGCACCGCGAGCCGACAAGTTGGCACCGCTCACGCCCTGGGACGTAAGGTAAGTTGCCACGCTCTGCGCACGACGCTGGGACAAGTCCATGTTGTGCTGACGGCTGCCGGTACTGTCGGTGTAGCCGACGATTTCGATCTGGTTCTGGCTGAACTCCTTGAGTGAGCCCGCCAGGTTGTTCAACGGCTGGTAGAAACTCGAAGAGATATTCGCTGAATCGGTGGCGAACGTGATGTTACCCGGCATGATCAGCTTGATCTGGTCGCCCTGACGCTGCACTTCCACACCCGTATTGGCCATGCTGGCGCGCAGTTTTTTCTCTTGCTGATCCGCGTAGTAACCATAACCGGCGGCGGAAGCACCCACGACGGCGGCGCCAATCAGCGCGCCCTTGCCACGGTTATCGTGGCCGATAGCCGCACCGGCCAACGCACCGGCGAGAGCGCCGAGACCGCCGTATTTCGCGGTTTTGCTCATGCCCTGAGAACCACCATCGGCCTGGCCCTGGTTGTCGTAAGGGTTAGGCGAGGCGCAGCCAGACAGCAAGGCCACAGCCGTAGCGACAATAATCAAACGCTGCTTGGTGAACATGAAGAGCTCCTACTTTTGCATTCTGTGGTGCAACGGACCAAGGCATCGGCCTTTGCGGGCGTTGGATCATCTGCGACGCCGAAAATTCCGTCAGTGACGATCAAGCCCGCACAAAAGGGTTGTCGCGCATTTCATCGCCCAGACGCGTGTCCGGGCCATGACCGGTCACCACCGTCGCGTCTTCATCAAGGGTATACAGACGCTGCTTGATCGAACGGACAATAGTTGCCTGATCGCCGCCCCACAAATCTGTGCGTCCGACCCCACGACGAAACAGTGTGTCACCGGCAATCAGCAGCTTAGCCTCTGAAAACCAAAAGCTCATGGAACCTGGCGTATGCCCCGGTGTGTGCAACGCCACGCCGCAGCCGCAGGCGAGTTCTTCATCATCGGCCAACCAGCGATCAGGCGATGGAACCGGCGTATAGGGAACGCCGAACATCTGGCATTGCATCTCCAGGTTGTCCCAGAGGAATTGATCTTCTTTGTGCAGGTGCAGGGTTGCGCCGGTTTTTTCCTTCAACTGACCGGAAGCCAGGAAGTGATCGAGGTGCGCGTGGGTGTGGATGATGCTGACCACCTTCAGGCCCAGCGCGTCGAGCCGCGCGAGGATCAGTTCGTGATTGCCCCCCGGATCGACCACGATGGCCTTTTTGGTGATCGGATCGCCGATAATCGTGCAGTTGCACTGCAACGGGCCGACGGGGAAGGTTTCGCGAATCAGGGTCGGTTGCTGGAACATCGGGGCACGCTCGATAAACAGGGACGGCGGATTTTCGCACAGATTGGCACCGGGTCATTTACGATCCTGTGTTTCGGCAAACACCCTCAGCCCAATACTCCCAATGCCTTCGCCCGCGCCACCGCTTGGGTACGCCGCTCTACCCCGAGTTTGCTGTTGATATGGCTGGCGTGGGTTTTCACCGTGTGCAGGGAAATGAACAGTTGGTCGCTGATTTCCTGGTTCGAGCAGCCTTGGGCAATGAGTTTCAAAACGGCCAATTCTCGGGAACTGAGCTGTTCGCAGGCTTGTGTCGACTCGACGACAACCCTGGCAACCACGACCGGGAGTCGCTCTGACAGGCTCTGGGAGACCGGCGCCTTTACGCCATTGCGCAGCTGCTCGCGCAACCAGTCAGGGTATTTGCTCAGCAAGCTGTCGAAAGGTTGCAGTGCGCCACCGCTGGCCGCCTCCAGCGATTGGGCAAAGGCTTGCCGCGCTTCAGGCTCACGGTTGTGCGCAAGTAGCAGTTCGGTTTTCTGCGTGAGCACCATCACGCAAAGCAGTTGACGACCGGTTTGCTCCCCATGTTCCAGCAGCGCATTCAATCGCCCCTCGGCCAGCATCGGCTGGCCCTTGATGACTTCCAGCAAAGCCTGCTGCAAGTCGACGTGGAGCGGCAGTTGTGGATGGAATTCCGGAGGTGCTGCCGGCTGTTCACCGTTGTAGGTCTGGCCCAGTCGTGCGAGCCAGGCTTCCGCCAGATCGGTGCGCCCCTGAGCCAGCCAGAGTTCGCATTTCACCAGGGTGATCATCGCCAGGTAATAAATCGGAGGCACATCCCAGATGTGCATCAGCCGTTCGGCTTCGGCGAGTTCTGCGAAAGCCTTAGCGAATTCACCGCTGCCGCCTTCGAGCCTGGCAATCACGCAATGCCCGATCAATACGCTGATGTCGCGGCAGGCGCGGGCTTCAGTCAAACCGGCCTGCAATCGCTGCCGTGCAGTGTGAGGTTGCAGGCGCAGGGCCAGCAGGAATCCTTCGTACAACGTCAGTCGGGCGCGCACGGCGTAAAGACGCTGCGGTGACAAACCCTGCAGGCGTTGCAGCCCTTGGCGGACCTCATCCAGCGAACGGAGGATTTCCCCTCGGGCCTGCAACACCCGGGCACGATCGTAATGCGCCAAGGCTTCGAACAACGGATTACCGACTCGTTGTGCCAGCTCCAGCGAATCCCGGTTCAAGCCGCGGGCGCGCCACAAGTCACCGTCGGCAATGGCCAGGTTGGACAGCGTCGAGAGGCACATCAGCCGCTGCCCATAGCGCTTGGCTGGAAGACTTTCCAGCGCTTCGGTGCAATAGAGCAGCGTCAATTCTCGATTGCCGCGCCCACGGGCGATGATCCCGCTCAACGCCAGCCATTGCGCCAACATGGATTTCTGCGCGGTGGCAGATGGCGCCGGCAGGAAGCGGCTCAGGTGACTGGCCAGTTCCTCGGCCGCGTCCAACTGACAAGCCAACCCCAGCGCCCAGCTGTAGAGCACGATCAGCCGTGGCGTACTGATCAGCAGACTGTCGGGCAAGTCCATTTTCCAGCGCAATAACATGCCAACGTTCTGTTCGGCGAGCAGTTGTTCTTCAGAAAGGTTCTGCACCAGGTTTGCTGCCACG
The DNA here is from genome assembly GCF_054897705.1 of Pseudomonas sp. GB2N2. Lineage (NCBI taxonomy): Bacteria > Pseudomonadati > Pseudomonadota > Gammaproteobacteria > Pseudomonadales > Pseudomonadaceae > Pseudomonas > Pseudomonas sp. GB2N2. The sequence continues at coordinate 5,547,522 of NZ_CM142701.1, read as the reverse complement.
TCCAGGTGCCCGGCGCGCAACGCTTGTTCCACCGCTTCATCAAGCAGACCCTGCGCATTGAACCAGCGACAGGCGCGCAAGTGCAGGCTGGCGGCCGGCACCATCGCTTGGCGGGTCGGCCGGGTGCGCAGCAGGTCGGAAAACAAGTGGTGGTAACGATACCAGTGACCGTGTTCATCCAACGGCACCAGAAACACTTGATGCGCAAGCAGAAAACCGAGGATCTCGGCGCTGTCGTGCGCCTCGCGGACCGCGTCGCACAGCTCGCTGCAAAAACGATCCTGCGGCGCCGTGTCATACAGGAATGACTGCACCTCGGCGGGCAGGCAATCGATCACTTCTTCAAGCAGGTAATCGCGGATCAATCCCTCCCCGCCATTCAGCGATTGCGGCAACGCGCCTTCAGAACCCGCTTCCGAGGCCGCCAGCAACCAGAAACGCAGGCCGGCAACCCAGCCCTCGCTGCGCTGGATCAGGCTTTCCAGGGCTTCACCGCGCAGGGATGTGCTGTGCCGATCGAGCAGGGTCAAGGCTTCATCGTGGGTCAGGCGCAAGTCCTGTTCATGCAACTCAAGCAGTTGCCGGGACAGCCGCAGGCGCGCCAGGTGCCAGTCCGGACGCTGGCGACTGGTGACCATGACCAGCAAGCCGTCGGGAAGATGATTGAGGAAAAATTGCAGGCAGCGATCAAGCACCGGACCTTGGGCCAGATGGTAATCATCCAGCACCAGCAGCAGGGGCGCCGTCGGTAGCAACTGCACGGCCAGCTCGTCGAGCAATCCGTCCAGCCATTCTTCGAAGGCAAACGGTTGATGCCGCTGACGCATTTTCAGCAGGCCCAGGGACTGCCTGCCCAACTGCGGGAAAAAGTCCTGGAGGCCTTCGAGCAATCGTTCGAGAAAGCGTCCCGGATCGTTGTCCCGCGGACTCAATCCCAGCCAGAGACTTTGCCAATGAGCCGGCAGCGCCTGACAGAACTCCACCGCCAGCGAACTCTTGCCGAACCCCGCCGGAGCGCTGACCAGCAATAACCGACCACCGAGGCCAGCACTCAGGCGCTCGCATAAACGCGGCCGCAGCACATGACCGTCAGGCAGGGGCGGACGAAAAAAACGTCCGTCCAGTGTCGCGACGGTCACGCTTGCAGGGCCCGGAATTGGGGACAGATCAGTCATGGCCGGCTCTTGTTTGAATTGCTGTTGGCGGCGTTGCAGATGTCCGCAGACTAGCGGTAAACGAAGAGGTAATGAAGGTTATTGCTACAAATGGCTACAAAAAGCCTACGAACAAAAAAAAGCCCCGAACCAGTCGGGGCTTTTTTCGAGGATGCGGCCTCTGTTCGGTCAGGTTAGCGAACCCCGTCCTGACGCAACGCCGCGGGAGTAAAGTCGCTGGTGGTCGCAGTGAAACCGAAGTTGTACGCCGATTTCTCTTCGTTCTTCATACCCAGTGCCAGGTAACGACCGGACTGCAGGTCGTACAGGGTTTCCAGGGTGTACCACGGCACTTGAACGTTGTAGTAGTTCTGGGAGTGAGCTTCCGCCACACGCCAGAGTTGACCACGACCGTCGTAGTGATCGATCACCGCCGCTTGCCAGCTGTCTTCATCGATGTAGAAGTCACGCTTGGCGTAGATGTGACGCTGACCTTCCTTCAAGGTGGCCACGACATGCCAGACCCGGCGCAGCTCATAGCGAGCCAGGTCCTGGTTGATGTGACCGGCCTTGATGATGTCGCCGTACTTCAGCTTCGGATCGTCGAGCTTGTAGCTGTCGGAGGCGATGTACAGCTCTTTCTTGCCTTCGAGTTTCCAGTCGTAACGATCCGGTGCACCGTTGAACATGTCCAGGTTGTCGGAGGTACGCAGGCCGTCAGCGGCGGTACCCGGCCCGTCATAGGACACTTGCGGAGCGCGACGCACACGACGCTGACCGGCGTTATAGACCCACGCCGAACGCGGTTCCGTCACCTGGTTCAGAGTTTCGTGCACCAGCAGCACACCACCGGCCAGCCGTGCCGGCGCGGTCACTTCCTGCTTGAAGTAGAACAGGATGTTGCCCGGATTTTTCGGATCGTAATCCTTCATGTTGTCACGGAAGACGAACTGATCCTTGAAATACACCAGGCTGAACGAGCCGTTGGGTTGCGGCGTCGCCTGGGTGACCAGACGAGTCACGCTGCCACCGCGATAACGGGTGATGTGGTTCCAGATGACTTCAACACCGGTCTTCGGAATCGGAAACGGTACGGCGGTTTCGAAGTTTTCCAGGCCGTTGCCGCCCGCCACCAGATTGGTGGTTGTAGCGTTTTTCTTGATGGCGGCGAACACGTTATCCGGCACGGTCGCACCGCGATGGGACGGATAAACCTGCATCTTGAAGGTTTCAGGGTAGCGCTTGAACATCGCGTACTGACCCGGAGCAAGCTTGTCCTTGTACTGGTCGACGTTCTGCGCCGTGATGGTGAACAGCGGTTTTTCACTGGCATACGGGTCCGACAGGAAACCTTTGCTGTCAACCGCACCGGCATTTTTCGGCAGCGGCTTCCAGGCTGGAATCGAACCGTCGGCATTGCCCGCCATCTCGGCGCCCATTGGCGTCAGGCTCTTGCCCAGCTTGTCCGCTTCGGCGGCAGGAACCGCCGCCATCACACTGGTCGCCAGCAGCGTAAGCACCAGAACTCCGGCGTGGAACAGACTCTTTGTTGTTTTCATAGGTGTGTTCGTCCTGAAAATGCAGTGCTTAGAAGTTCACGCCGAAGCTGAGCGCAACGAAGTCGCGGTCATCCACAGTGGTGTACTTGCCGTCAAAGAAGTTGGTGTAAGCCAGGGACGCGGTGTAGGTGTTCTGGTATTCGGCATCGACACCCATGCTGACGGCCTTGCGACCTTCCTCGAAGTTGCCGCCAGGACCTGGCGAGTAACCGTCGACGTCATGGGACCAGGCGATGTTCGGCTTGAGGTTCACGCCAGCGAACACGTCGTTGTATTCCCAGATGGCGCGAGCGCGATAGCCCCAGGAGTCTGTCGTGGTAAAGCCATCGTTTTCGCAGTAGCGGCTGACGTTGTTTTGCGGTCCGCCCGCCAGGGTCGAAGCGTTCAATGCCTGGCACTGACCGTTTGGCAATGGGCCAGGGCCGTAGCTCGGGTCACGCCCGTAACGGGCTTTCGAAGTGCTTTCCAGGCCGCCGACGTGGGTCCAGCCCACCTCGCCCACCACGGTCAGTCGTTCGGCACCCATCACTTGATCGAAGAAGTGGGTGAAGGTCGTTTGCAGCTGGCTCACTTCCTTGCGGCGATAGCCGTGTTGATCCGCCCCAGGCCGCCCTTGCAGTACGGAGACGTTAGGGTTCAGCGGCGTCAGGCCGGAATAGAGGATGTCGGTGGTGTTGAGCTGTACCGGTGCGTTCGGACGGTAGCTGAATTCACCACTCCACGCGGTGCCGGTAGGCAACGTGGTGGAGAAGCTCAGGCCATACAGGCGAATATCTTCCGGGTATTCGACGAAGTAGCTGGAGTTGCCCGCAACCACCAGTGGCAGAGTCTGTGCCGCCAAGCCGTTTGCGCCACCCACGATACCCGGCACGGCGGCCGGAGGAATGCCTGCGCCAACCAGTGCACCGCCCAGCGCGCCGCCCAAAGCAGTCGCGCTGTAGGCGCTGGCTGGAGCACCCTTGCCACTGAAAATTGGCGCGCGGCTGTGGTAATTCATCATGTAGGCGCCGAATTCGGTGTCCAGCGGCTCGAACATGTACTTGAAGGACACGCCGAACTGGCCGCTGTCACGCGCATCGCGGTCCGGACCACGACGCACGATCGCGCCTTCATCCGGGTTGCCCCAGTTCACGCCCCTGGCCGCCAGCGTGTTGAGGACAGCGTTACGCGCCCCGGCTGGCAGACGAGCGGCCGCCAAGGAGTTGTTGAGCCCGTTACGGGTCCGCAGCACGGCGAGGTTGTTGTCGCAGCCATCGGAAATCACGTCCGGTTGCGAGAAGAAGGTGCCGCAGTTATCGGTGACGGTCTGGTCCCATTCCAGCTGATAGAACGCTTCCGTGGACAGGTTCTCGGTCAGGCTCTGGGAGACGTAGAACATATTGACCGGGATCAGGCCTTCCTTGATCTCGGCACCCGGACGACGGAATGCGGACACGTCGATCGGGTTGATCGAGTTGATACCGCCGCCGATGAAAGTACTTTCACCCCAGCTGACAACCTGCTTGCCCAGACGCACGGAGCCGGGTTGATCGGCAATCGAGTAGTTGTGGTAGACGAAGGCGTCGAGGATCTGTCCGCCGGAGGACTTGGCGCCTTCCTTGCGGTTGTCGTTGCTGATGTCCTTGAACGGACGGCTTTCGTCCTGGAGTTCGAAGTCATACCAGTATTTGCCCCGGACAAAGACACCGGTGTCGCCGTACTTCAACTCGAGGTCGTGGATACCTTTGAAGATCTTCGAGAAGGTTTCCCCGCTCTTGAAGTTCAAGTGGCCGTCATCGGAGGTCTGGGACAGGCCACGACCACCGTTGTTGACGCCGATGAGGTTCTTGTTGGCGTTCTCGGTAGACCAACTGGCACCTACTGACAGGGATGAGTCGAACTGACCTTCGATTTCACCAACGTTGAAACTGACGCCGAATGCGGGCCCGGCGAGCGTAGAGGCAAGACTGACAGCCAGAGGCAGTTTTGCCCGGCGCCAGAACTGGTTTACTGATGTCATCGACGCTACTCCATGTGCATTATTGTTATGGCAGTGAGTACTTTTAAAAACGCTGTGGTTGACCGGGAGCCAAGGCTTCCCGAAGTCACTCCAAAGTTGCATCGCCCCGTTTTGTGCGTGTGCCCCGTTCTTAAAAATCCTTGAGCGGACTATAGCCAGCAGGTAGTACTGCTTGATCCCTCTAAAGTGTGATTTGCAGCTGCCGGCCACTCTGGAACAGTCCTTTCGCCAGGCCGACACCCGTCGGCACGGGAAGGATGGCTGAAAATTCGGATTTCACAAGCCAAGCGCTTGCTTGGTGGGCCTGGCGTGCCGTTTAGGGCACGCCGTAAGACGCTCAAAGCGTCGAAAGGAAGGTGCTGTTGTTGGCTTGCCACTCAGTGATGTCGACGCGAATCCGCTTCTTGTCGAGCTTGCCAACGCTGGTCTTGGGAATTTCAGTAACAAGGGCGATCTGGCTCGGGATCGCCCACTTGCTCAGATGCCCCAGTTCGACGAACGGCTTGAGGTGTTCCTTGAGTTCCTTCGCCCCGACTACATGGCCCTCGCGGATCACCAGCAAGGCAAATGGGCGCTCGCCCCACTGCGGATCGGCAATGCCCACGACTGCTACTTCGCGTACCGCCGCATGGCGACTGATCAGGTCTTCGAGGTCCAGGGAGGAAATCCACTCGCCGCCGGTCTTGATCACGTCCTTGATCCGGTCGCGGATGTCGATCACGCCCATGCTGTCCAGCGTCGCCACGTCCCCGGTGTGCAGCCAGCCGCCAGCCCAGAGTTCGGCGCCCTTTTGCGGTTCGTTAAAATACCCTTCGGTGAGCCACGGCGCGCGTAACACCAGCTCGCCCTGAGTCTCGCCATCGGCGGGCAGGAAGTTGCCGTCGGTGTCGACGATCGCCGCCTCCACCAACGGGCCGGGCACGCCAGCCTTGATTCGATACGTCGTGCGCTCGTCTTCGGTGCCGGCCATCAGCTCATCGTTGAGGTGCGCGCACGAGACCAGCGGCCCGGTTTCCGACATGCCATAAGCGGCGGTCAGTTGAATGCCCTTGGCCTTGGCGGCTTCGTACAGCGCACGATTCAACGCACTGCCGCCGATGACGATTTTCCAGCCACCGAAGTCCATGCCTTGCGCAGCCTTGGCATTGAGGACCATTTGCAGGATCGTCGGAACGCAGTGCGAAAAGGTGACCTTCTCCTTGCGCCACAGCTCCACCAGGTACTCCGGATCATAGCGCCCGGGATAGACCTGCTTGAGCCCGAGCATGGTCGCCACATACGGCAAACCCCACGCATGCACATGGAACATCGGGGTGATCGGCATGTACACGTCGTTGGTGCCCAGCAGGCGCACGCTGTCGATGGAGCCCATGATGGTCGACACGCCCATGGTGTGCAGCACCAGCTGCCGATGGGTGAAATACACACCTTTGGGATTACCGGTGGTGCCGGTGGTGTAGAAGGTGGTTGCGACCGAGTTCTCGTCGAAGTCCTGGAAGTCGTACTGCGTGCTCGCGGCCGCCAGCAACTGCTCGTACTCGCCGACGAGGTTCGGCAGATCAGCGGTTTTTTCCGGCAGGTCAGTCAGCAGCAGGGTTTTGTCGACGGTGGTCAGGTGCCCGGCAATCGCGTTGTACAGCCCTACGAACTCGCTGTTGACCAGCACGAAGCGGTCCTCGGCGTGGTTCATGGTGTAGAGGATCTGTTCCGGCGACAGGCGCACGTTGATGGTGTGGATCACCGCGCCGATCATCGGGATGGCGAACATGCATTCCAGATAGCGATGGCTGTCCCAGTCCATCACCGCCACGGTGTCACCGGCCTTGACGCCGGCCGCCGTGAGCACGTTGGCCAGCCGGGCGACCCGTTCGATCAGGGTTGGATAGCTATAGCGCAACTGGTCGCGGTAAATGATCTCGCGGGTTTTCTCATAGCGCGCGCCAGACATCAGCAGCCGTTTGATCAGCAACGGGTACTGGTAAGCGCCTTCGGCTGGGGGGATAACGCGAGTCTGCAACATAAGAATCCCTTTTCTGACTGCACGGTCGTGGCTGAAAGTAAGCACTCTAGTGCCCTTCCATGACAACCAAATCAGCCGAAGGGATGATTTGCAACATTCAGCAAATGCTAGCGTTGCGCCAGCTTTTGCGGGTGTTTGCGATTCATTGGCGTGGGGTGATCAATGCATTTCGGTGAACGCGAGTTTCACCCCGATGGCGATGAGCACAGCGCCCATGGTGCGGTCGAACCAGTGTCCCATGCGTGCGAAGCCGGCGCGCACGCGCTGCTGGCTGAACAGCATCGCCACCAGGCAGAACCAGAACGCCGTCGCCACCGCGAGGTACACCCCGTAGCCGGCCTGCACCGCCAGTGGCGTGTGCGGATTGATGACCACGGTGAACAACGAGAGGAAGAACAGCGTGGCTTTCGGGTTCAAGCCGTTGGTCACGAAACCCGATGTGAAGGCGCCGCGAGCCGTGCGCTCGCCTGCTTCCTTGTGCAGATCGTCAGCCACCGGGTTGGCCGGTTGCGCACGCAGGGCCTTGAAGCCGATATACAGCAGATACGCCGCTGCAGCCCATTTCAAGGCGTTAAACAGCACGATCGACTGGGAGACGATCAGGCCGATGCCCAGCAACGAATAACCGACGTGCAGAAAAATCGCGGTGCCGACACCCAGTGCCGTCCAGGTGCCGGCGCGACGCCCGTGGGTCACGCTTTCACGCACGACCACGGCAAAGTCCGGTCCGGGGCTGGCGACGGCCAGCAAGTGGATGAGGGCAACGGTCAAGAACTCTGTCCAGTACATGGGCGCTCCAATTGGCCAAGCGTAACGATTTGTTTCATCTGATAGGCTCGGCAGATTACGCCTTCAGTTCACCGCACAAAAGGTACAGTTGATGACGAACACTCGACGCGCCGTTTTTCTCGACCACCCATCGCTGGACCTCGGCGATCTCGACCTCAGCCCATTGCGTGGTTGCTTCGACGATTTGCAACTGTTCGCGCAAACCTCGCCGGACCAGGTGCTGGAACGCCTCAAGGGTGCCACCGTGGCGATCAGCAACAAAATCCTGATCGATGCCGCCGCCATTGCCGCCAGCCCCGAGCTGAAGCTGATCCTGATTACCGCCACCGGCACCAACAACGTCGACCTCGCCGCCGCCCGCGCCCATGGCGTCACCGTCTGCAATTGCCAGGGTTACGGCACGCCGTCGGTGGCGCAACACACGATCATGTTGCTGCTCAACCTGGCGACGCGCCTGGCGGACTATCAAAAAGCCGTTGGTGAAGGTCGCTGGCAACAGGCGAAACAGTTCTGCCTGCTGGATTACCCGATCACTGAACTGGAAGGCAAAACCCTCGGCATGCTCGGTCATGGCGAACTGGGTGGCGCGGTTGCCCGCCTGGCCGAAGCCTTCGGCATGCGTGTGCTGCTCGGGCAGATTCCGGGGCGCCCTGCCCGCCCGGACCGCTTGCCGCTGGATGAACTGCTGCCACAGATCGATGCGCTGACCCTGCACTGCCCGCTCAACGAACACACCCGTCACTTCATCGGCGCCCGCGAACTGGCGTCGATGAAACCCGGTGCTTTCGTGGTCAATACGGCACGCGGCGGCCTGATCGACGAACAGGCGCTGGCCGATGCCTTGCGCAGCGGTCACCTCGGCGGTGCGGCCACGGATGTGTTGAGCGTCGAACCACCGACCGCCGGCAACCCATTGCTCACCCCTGACATTCCACGCCTGATCGTCACACCGCACAACGCCTGGGGCAGTCGCGAGGCGCGGCAGCGAATCGTCGGCCAACTGACCGAAAACGCGCAGGGATACTTCAGCGGTAAGGCGCTGCGAGTCGTCAGTTGATAGACTGCGGCACTTTTTTTCAGAGAGCAGAACATGGATCCGCGCAGTGAAGTACTGCTCCGTCAGCCTGAGTTGTTTCAGGGTTCGGTGCTGCTGGCCGGCTTGCCCGCCGATGATTTGCTCAGTCGTCTGCCCAACGCTCACGGCTGGTGCTGGCACGCCGGTGACCAGGCCACGCTGGACGCTCGCTTCGCCGAGCACAGCCATTTTGGCGTGACGGCGCCTGAGCGCGAGTTCGACGCCGCGGTGGTGTTTCTGCCCAAGTCCAAGGACCTTACCGATTACATTCTCAATGCCCTCGCCTCGCGCCTGGCCGGGCGCGAGCTGTACCTGGTGGGGGAAAAACGCAGCGGCATCGAAGGCGCGGCCAAACAGCTAAGCCCATTCGGCAAGCCGCGCAAGCTCGACAGCGCGCGTCATTGCCAGCTCTGGCTGGTCACGGTGGCCAATGCGCCAGCAGCCAAATCCCTGGAAAGCCTGGCGCAGACTTATGAATTGCCACTGGCCGAAGGTCCACTGAAAGTCATCAGCCTGCCGGGCGTGTTCAGTCACGGTCGGCTGGATCGTGGCAGCGCATTGTTGCTGGAGCATCTGGATAAATTGCCGAGTGGTCACTTGCTGGACTTCGGCTGTGGCGCGGGTGTGTTAGGCGCCGCGGTCAAGCGTCGCTATCCGCACAATCAGGTCACGTTGCTCGATGTGGACGCATTCGCAGCGGCCAGCAGTCGCTTGACGCTGGCGGCCAATGGTCTGGAAGCGGACGTGATTACCGGTGACGGAATCGACGCGGCACCGATGGGTTTGAGCGCGATTTTGAGCAACCCGCCCTTCCATGTCGGCGTGCACACGGACTATCTCGCTACTGAGAACTTGCTGCGAAAAGCAGCGAAACATTTGAAAAACGGCGGCGAACTACGGCTAGTTGCCAACAGCTTCCTCAAGTATCAACCGCTGATCGAAGAGCATTTGGGCGTGTGTGCGGTCAAGGCTGAAGGGCAGGGTTTCAGAATCTATCGAGCCAAACGCGGCTAGCACTTCATTTTAAAAAGAGGCTTGCCCAATCGGATTTGCCTAGGCAGAATCCGCTCCGTCCTAGGGGAGTAGTCTCCCACGAGCGCCATGCTCGTCCGGCATACGTCAACATACTTGGTCCTCAGACCATGGCGTATGCGACCCAAGCGTCCGCATCAGACGGATCGCCAGGGTTTGACAAGACCTATGACACGAACACCTTACCCGGGGCGGGAAGGCTGTACGTGTCATAGCCGTGTCGACCCGCCCCTTAGGAAAACCCTGATGCTGGATTCACTTCTCGTTCCCACCGCAATCGTTGCCTTGGCCGAAATCGGCGACAAGACGCAACTGCTCGCGCTCATTCTCGCTGCCCGTTTCCGCAAACCGTGGCCGATCATCGCCGGCATCGTCGCCGCCACCCTGGCCAACCACGCGGCAGCCGGAGTGGTTGGCGCCTGGGTCGGCAGTTTCTTCTCGAATGCGATGTTGCACTGGATTCTCGCCGCGAGTTTCACCGCGACCGCGTTGTGGACCCTGGTGCCGGACAAGCTGGATGACGACGAAGCCAGCACTGCCCGCAAGTACGGACCGTTCCTGACGACGCTGATCGCGTTTTTCCTCGCGGAAATGGGCGACAAAACCCAAGTCGCCACGGTGATGCTCGCTGCGCAGTACCCGGAATTGTGGCTGGTGATCATCGGCACCACCGTCGGCATGTTGATTGCCAACGTGCCCGTTGTTCTTGCGGGTAATTTTGCGGCGGATAAGTTGCCATTGACGTTGATTCGTCGACTGGCGGCGTCGGCGTTCTTCATCCTGGCGATTGTCGCGGTGTACAAGGCGATGCAGAGCAGCGGGTGGGTTTAGAGCAGCTATAAGCGGCAAGCTACAGGCTCCAAGCAGCGCAAATCTGCTTTGAGCTTCGAGCTTGCCGCTTGCCGCTTATTGCTTGCTGCTGTTGTAAAGCGGCATCACCTTCGGAATCGCTGCCTGCAACGAAGCAATCCGACTGGTCGACGCCGGGTGCGTGCTCATGAACTCCGGTGGAGAACCTTCCGAGGCCTTGCTCATCTTGTTCCACAGGGTGATTGCAGCGTTCGGGTTGTAACCGGCGCGGGCCGCCAGTTCCAGACCGATCAGGTCGGCTTCGTTTTCATTGGCTCGGCTGTTGGGCAGTGTCATGCCGTAGTTGGCCACGGTGTCCGCCAAAGCCAGGCTGTCCTGGCCGAGGCCGAACAAAGCACCGGCGCCCTGCTTGGCCATTTCGATGCCGTACGCCTTGGACATGGCTTCGCGACCGTGCTCGCGCAAGGCGTGGGCGATTTCATGGCCCATGACCGCGGCGATTTCATCGTCGGTGAGTTTCAGGCTGTCGATCAGCCCGGTATAGAAAATGATCTTGCCCCCAGGCCCGCAGTTGGCGTTGAGCTCGTCGCTCTTGATCAGGTTGACCTCCCATTTCCACTGGGCCGAGTCCGGACGGAAAACCGGCGCCTGGGCAATCAGCCGATCGGCAATCGCCTGCACACGCTTGGCCTCGGCACTGGTCTTGTCCAGCACGCCTTTGGTGCTCGCCTCGCCCACAGTCTTTTGATAGGACTGGGCGTACATCTGGTTGACCTCGTCCGTGGACAACATGCTGAACATGTACTGCTTGCGCTCCACGCCCACGGCACCGCCGCTGGTAGTGTTGACCGACTGACAACCGGCGAGCAGCAAACCTGCGCTCAGCGCACACACAACCAAAGTCTTGTTCATCTGGAAACTCCCTGAAAACATGCCGCGTATCCTAGGCGTGGAATTGTATCCACGCCAGATACAACAGATGTGTAGACGCACATTTCAGACAAAGCTCTCAGCGCTGCAAGAAAAAATTCACATACCCACCGCCGCCACGGCCGGTAACCGCTCGCAATGATTCAATTGCGACATCAACCGCTCCAAAACCACCATTTCGCCTTGCCTCGCTCATGGACCTCGAACGCCTTGCCGATACACCAGCGCAGACGTCCTCTTGCGTGCGGAGCACCCATGAAATTCAAGTCGATCCAGTTTTCCGTGGCAGCCCTCGCCGGCGCCATCGTTTTAAGTGTCGTGGCAGCACTGGTGCTGTACGCGCTGTTTTCCGGCGCGCGCACGCAAGACATGGTTCAGGAGCGGACCCAGGCGCAATTCGAGCAAGTCATCGAACAGCGCCTGACGTCACTGGCGCAAACCCAGGTCAGCCAGATCCAGCGCGAACTCGAAGCACCGCTGCTGATTGCCGGCGGACTGGTCCGAATCAACGCGTTGATCGGCACGCCGGGGCCCGACGGCCAGCCGCAGTTGAGCCTGAGCCGTGAGCAGTTGATCAGCCTGATCAAGGAAAACGTCGCCAAGAACCCGAAAATCCTCGGCACTTACATTGGCTGGGAGAAAAACGCTCTCGACCATAACGACGCGGCGTACGTCGACACCAAGGTCGTGGGCATCGACGCCAGCAATGGTCGCTTCCTGCCGTGGTGGTTCCGCAACGAAGACGGCAGCCTGGGCCTGGATAAACTGGTGGACGTCGACGACCAGAAAACCCTGTCCACTGGCGTGCGCGCCAGCGAGTATTACCTGTGCTCGAAAGAAACCAAAAAATCCTGCGTGATCGATCCGGCGCCCTACAAGGTCGGCGACAAGATCGTCATGCTCGCCTCCTTTATTGAACCGATCATGCTCAACGGCCAGTTCCAGGGCATCGTCGGCGCCGACCTGTCGGTGAACTTCATCCAGGAAATGCTCCTGGGCGCGAACCAGAAACTGTACAACGGCTCGGGCGTCATGGCGCTGATCGGCGGCAACGGCCGGATCGTTGCGTATACCAAGGACCCGAGCAAATTCGGCGAGAAGGTCAGCGACATTCTCGACAGTCAGCAGATCGCCAACATGGCCAATCTGAAACGCGGCGAAGTGACCTATACCGTCGACAAGGCCCAAGGCCGTATCGAGTTGTACCTGCCGTTCGGCGTCGGCCAGACCGATGCGCGCTGGACGCTGATGCTGCAACTGCCGCTGGACGCGGTCATGGCCGACCTGCAAAAACTCCAGGCCGACCTGAACAACCAACGCAAATCCGACACCTTTGGCATGGCCATGGTCGGCCTGCTGATTGCCGGCATTGGCCTGCTGGTGATCTGGCTGGTGGGCCACGGCATCGCCCGTCCGCTGAAACAGATGGTCGCCATGCTCGACGACATTGCCAAAGGTGAAGGCGACCTGACCCGCCGGCTGACCAGCGACCGTACCGACGAACTGGGTTCGATCGCCAAGGGTTTCAACACCTTCCTCGCCAAGTTGCAGGCGATGATTAGCCAAGTGGTGACGTCGGTGCAGAGCGTGAGCGATTCATCGGAACACACCGCCGACATCGCCATCCGCACCAATATCGGCGTACAAAAACAAATGGCCGAGATCGACCAGGTGGCCACAGCGGTGCATGAAATGACCGCCACCGCCCAGGACGTGGCGCGCAACGCGACCCAGGCGGCGCAGGCAGCCAGCCATGCCGACCAGGCAGCGGCTCAAGGCAAACAGATCGTGCTGGATACGTCGAACTCGATCGGCGTACTGGCATTGGAAATCGGCAAGGCCGTGAGCGTAGTTCAAACCCTGGCCAAGGACAGCGAGAACATCAACGCGATCCTCACCGCCATTCGCGGGATTGCCGAGCAGACCAACTTGCTGGCGTTGAACGCGGCGATCGAAGCGGCACGCGCCGGTGAACAGGGCCGGGGTTTTGCGGTGGTGGCCGATGAAGTGCGCAACCTGGCGCAGAAAACCCAGAAGGCCACCGAAGAAATTCAGACCATGATCCAGCACCTGCAACAAGGCACGCGCGATGTGGTGCGGGTGATGGAAGACAGCCAGAACCGTACTGACGAAAGCGTGCAGCACGCGGCGAAGGCGGCTCAAGCGCTGGATGCGATTACTCAGGCGGTGTCGGTGATCAACGACATGAACAACCAGATTGCCAGTGCTGCCGAGGAGCAGAGCGCGGTGGCGGATGACATCAACCGGAACGTGATCAACATCGGGCAAGTGGCCAACGAAGTGGCGGGCGGCGCGGATGAGTCGAGCGCGGCAAGTGCGGACCTGACCAAATTGGCCGAGCAGCAGCGACGGTTGATCAATCAGTTCAAGGTTTGATCCGAAGACGCATCAGCCGGGGGTAATACACTCCGGCCCATTCAATTTCGGATCATTCAGCAGATTCGCCAACACCCGCTCGCGCAACGCCACGGGCTCACTGGCCAGCAACCCCTGCAACACATGCAGCGGTGTTTCGGGATCGAGCCAGGCGTCTTGCCCCGCCGCATCCAGAATCAATGGCCGGCGCTGACTCGCCGCCGGCTGCGTGATCACCGCCGTGCTCAACCACACCTGTTCCTGCACCGGATAGGCTTCCCAGATCGCTGCAAAAAACAGCGCCGAGCCCTCCCCCGGCGTCAGCCAATACGGGCGTTTGCGGGTGGTGCCGCGCCATTCGTAAAAACCATTGGCCGGCAGCAGGCACCGGCGCTCGCGCAGGGCCTGACGAAACATCGGCTGTTCAGCAACGGTTTCGGCGCGGGCATGAGCCGGCGTGCGCGACAGATCGGTCAGCCATGGCGGCGTCAAACCCCAGCGCGCGCGCGCCAACTCACGCTGTCCATCGACGCCGGCACGCAGCATCAACACCGAATCGTTGGGGGAAATATTCCACTGGGCCTGCTGATCGGCGGGGAAGCCAGGCAGGGCCGCGAAGGCGGGGTTCCAGCGAAACAGGGCATAACGTCCACACATGGGGCAACACGACTCTTGATAAAACGACCGCCAGCCTAACAGACCAGCGTGCCGGGAAAGCTCTCCGGTTCATCACCGGGCATTGGCAGCGCGGCATTGTACGCGGTGATCAACTCCCGGGCGTATTCGGCCTGGTCGTTATCGACCGACAATCCCAACAGCCCGAAGATTGGCAATTCACCTGTGCCGCCGAGCAGATCGCGCCCGACCAGATGCGCCTCGACGCCCTCGCTGGCCAGCATGCTTTGCAGCAACTCACCTTCCATCAGGTTTTCCGGTTCATAGATTCGCTGCATGGAATGCCCCTTTCATTCATTTTCACTGCGAACTTCGAGCAACCATTCGTGACCGTCGGTCTGCAGGACGAAGGTTATGGGGCGACAACACACCGGACAATCCTCGATATAGGTCTGATCGCCGCCGGACAAATCCAGCAGGGCCTCGCCCTCTTCACCACAATACGGACATTCGTAGCGCTCGGTTTCCAGCATCGCGGTCTCCCGGGTGACTTGTGCGTATAATCGCCGGTCTATTTGCAGGGCTGTCTGGCTACTTTTTCAGACCGCGCCCCGTTGGTTTTCGATCAAAACCTTTACTTACCCTAGCCGTTTCTAACAAGAGAGCATGATGGGCGAATTCGATGCCATCCGACCTTACGACGATAGCGAAGTCCCAGCGGTACTGAACCGTCTGCTCGGCGACAAGGCATTTCTAGATATCCTCATTCACTTCCGTTTCCCGCGCTATGCCGGTGCTTTCGGCTGGATGCTCAAACCTCTTATAGCTCATCGGTTGCGCCGTGAGTTCGCCGGCATCAATTCGGTGGCCACGCTGCAGGACAAAGTCGAGTATTACGTCGACCACACCATCGAACGCGCCACGGACGGTGTGACCTACACCGGCGTCGAGCAGTTCAAGTCCGGCAGCGCCTACCTGTTCATCGCCAACCACCGCGATATCGTGATGGACCCGGCATTCGTCAACTACGCCGTGTATCACGCCGGCCTGCCGACACCGCGGATCGCGATCGGCGACAACCTGCTGCAAAAACCCTTCGTCAGCGACCTGATGCGCCTGAACAAGAGCTTCATCGTTCACCGTTCGATTACCGGTCGCCGGGAAAAGATGGCGGCTTATAACCTGCTGTCGGCCTACATCAACCACTCGATCCGCAACGATTGCGCCTCGATCTGGATCGCCCAGGCGGAAGGCCGGGCCAAGGATGGCGACGACCGCACCGAGTCAGCGATCCTCAAGATGTTCCACATGAGCCGCAAGGACGAGCCGTTCGGCGAAGTCATCCGCTCGTTGAACGTCACCCCGGTGTCGATCAGCTACGAATACGACCCGTGCGACCAGGCCAAGGCGCGCGAGCTATTCATTCGCGCCACCACCGGCAGCTATTGCAAAGTGCCGGGCGAGGACGATGTGAGCATCGCCAAAGGCATCACCGGCTACAAGGGCCGCGTCCATGTGAACTTCGCCGCGCCGATCAGTGAGCTGTTCGAAGACACCAAGCAATTGGCGGTCGAGATGGACAAGCAGATCCTCGGCGGCTACCGCTTGTTCCCGGTGCACTACCTGGCGTACGCCCAGTGGAAAGACGCCGACCCGCAGTTGCAGGTGCCGAAAGCGGCTGAAGTGTTTGCGGCCGACGAACTGGCCAAGGCTCAGGAAGAATGGCTGCGTCGGTTGGGTGAATGCCCTGAAGAGCATCGTCCGTTCATGGTGCTGCAATACGCTACGCCGGTGCGTAATCAGTACCGGGTGAAGGCCGGGTTGCCGTTGTAACTGCCGCTGTAACTTCGAACTGGATACAAGCCCGCACACCCATTCAGGTTGCGGCGTATTCAGACGCGCGTGCTGACCCACGACACCAGCAACGCCAGCACCAGGCAGGCGAAACCGAAGCGATAGAAAAACCGGTTCATGCGCAAGGTCGCCCAGTCCAGGCTGGCTTGCTCCGTCGGACGACTATGAAGCTGGGCGGCCAGACTGGCTCGCGCCCGTTGTTCACGACGACGCGTCGCATGCAGCAGCCAACTGCCGGGAAAGGCCAAGAGCAAGGCCAGCAGGTTGATCAATTTGGCGGGATGGGCGGTAAACAGCGTCATCAAGTGCAGCGACATCACAAACCTCGGATAAAGCAGCTGTGGCAGGCGCCGGACCGACGACCGCGGCGGATTTTACCGAAAGTCGTCCCTCGTGCCCGGGTTTTACGACAAATAACTCACCATTTGGCCGATTGCTGTCCTGCGTCACGACTTCGTCATCTGAATACGCCAGTCTCACGCCCCATCAAAACCGACACGGACACTGTCATGCTGCACGCCGAAAACCAGGACCGCCTCTACCTCATAGCTCAAAGCGACGAACAACAAACATTGGTCGGCAGCCTCGCGTTCAACGTCCAGGATCGCCATTGGCTGGTGTATTGCGCGCTGGGCGGGCATCAACACGCGGATCTGCCGGAAGCGGATCTGCTAACGGGCGTGAGTGTGCTGGAGTTTTACTCGCAAGCCGCGTGACGCCGCCCGTATCCATTGCACCTTGCTGATAAGAAGTCAGAAGGTGTAAACCTTATTCAGGACGAGACAGTGACATGAAAAAAGCCCGGGGCCATTGCTGGCACCGGGCTTTTTTTGGGTCTCGCGACAGGTTATTCGCCGAGAATCTGACCCACGGTCGGGTCCTTGAACAGACGCGTCAACGCGTCACTCAGCACATCGCTGACCAGCTTGGTGTTGGTTTCCTGATTCGGCGCCATGCCGAAACGCTGATCCAGGGACGCACCGTAGCGACCGCTGTAACGGCGGTTGGCATTCTGCACGTCGGAGCGGAACGTCGCGCCGATGGTCGCTTCGGTCACGTACATGCCTTCTTTAGGCGACTGATACTTAAGCTCGGCCAGGGTCACGGTCAATTGCGGCGCATTCATGCCGTTGGACACCGGCGTGAAGCCCAGCAAGCGTACGGCGGCTTCCGCTTGAGCCTGCAACTTCGGCAGGACCTGCGCGCCCTGAACGGTGATTGCGCTGGTCTCAGGATACAAACCACCACGGGTCCCCAGGGTAGGCGAAGGACGACCATCAACCACCCGAACCACGACCTGCTGGCCATGACCGACCGGCGCCAGCTGAGTGGTCAGCTTCGGCTCCGGGTTCAGCTGTTGCGGGCTGTGGGCGCAGCCGACCAGGGTCAAACTGGTCACAGTGATCAAACCGAACAACAAGCGTTGCAACATGCTCTTCTCTCCAGAATCAGGCACAAACAGGCCGGCAGTATAGCGGTGCGCCACTGTGGGTAACCAGCGCCTCACAGTGAATACTGAAATGTCTGACCAACCCTTGCGCAGCCGGTTCCTGTCACACAGATGTCACCGCTGTTACACGTGCACGTCATGGCTCGCTGGCAACCTTCACAGCAGTCACCTCACACGGTAATTTCCCATGCGCTACCTCATCTCGCTGTTCGCGCCACGACCGCTTCACCGCTGCTTCGCCCTGCTCGACCGCAATGGTCATTGCCAGGCGTTCAAGCAGTGCAGCCTGCAACCGATGGGCGATGGCTGGGTCGAAATCGAAGAAATCCGCCTCAACTGGCTGCACCATCCCCTGCCCGCCGGTGCCCGTATCAGCCAGCGCCAGCCAGGCGCCCGGACGCAACAGCTGTTGGCGACCTGACCAGACGCCTAATAAAGTCATTAAACACGCCCATTTCCCTGCGTTTCTTAGATACAATCTCCCCCCGATTATAAGGACGTCTCCTGATCGGGCCTCGCAGCATCGTCAATGTTTCGGTATTGCACTGGAATTTGACACCCCGCACCGCCCACAGAGAGCCGCCCACACAGATCGAGTGAAGCTGGCGCGCTTGCTGTTCCTTGAGCAAAACCCCTACTTTTCGCGAATCTGCAGAGCTGTCATTACGCTCGGCCACCGAGTTGTTTGCCCGATTTGCCGGTCATGTATCCCATGGCGGCAATCCATGCGGGCACGGTGCCAGGCTGGGACAGCCCTTTTTTGAGGTTCACGTCTTCAAAAGAGCGTGAAAAAAACGGGTTTTCACAACTTCACAAGAGTGTGGCGAGCAAATGAATAGTTTTGCGTCTGAACATGCACCATTAGCGTCTGGAACAGCCCAACGACACAGGACCGAGCACTCCTCGAACACCGGAGCCTGAAGCCTGTCCGCTACGGATTTGGTTGCACAAACGGATGTCTCGACCATAAGTCGAATTGCCAGTCGCGTGTTGAAATGAGTTCATAGACCTCATTGACCCGGCCGGTAGCGTCCGTCGAAGTTGCGATAAATTGCGAAGATTCGGACATGGCAACTCTGCCGCGGGAACCTGGGGCTTCACTGACACGCCCCGGAACGCCTGGCAGCCATGCCGACAATTTGGTGCTGCAGATTTTGGAGACGCGTTAAATGGCGCATAACGAAGCAGTCGACGTAGTACTGGTTGGGGCCGGCATCATGAGTGCCACCCTCGCTGTACTGCTCAAAGAGCTCGACCCCGCAATCAAGCTGGAAGTCGTCGAGCTGATGGATTCCGGTGCCGCGGAGAGTTCGAACCCGTGGAACAACGCCGGTACCGGTCACGCTGGGCTGTGTGAGCTCAATTACACACCGCAGGCTGCCGACGGCACCGTCGACATCAAGAAAGCCGTGCACATCAACACTCAGTTTGAAGTGTCGAAACAGTTCTGGTCGTACCTGACCAAAAAAAGCACCTTCGGCTCGTGCAAGACCTTTATCAGTCCGGTGCCTCACCTGAGCTTCGTGCAGGGCGACGGCGGCGTTTCCTTCCTCAAGGAACGCTTCAATGTGCTGAGCAGGCACCACGCCTTCTCGGACATGGAATACACCGAAGACAAGGCAAAAATGGCTGACTGGATGCCGTTGATGATGCCCGGTCGTCCGGCTGACGAAGTCATCGCCGCGACCCGCGTGATGAACGGCACCGACGTCAACTTCGGCGCACTGACCAACCAGTTGCTCAAGCACCTGACCAGCGCACCCGATGCGCAGGTCAAGTACTGCAAGCGCGTGACCGGCTTGAAGCGCAACAACGGCGGCTGGACCGTCAGCATCAAGGACGTCAACAGCGGCAGTACCCGCGAAGTCGACGCCAAGTTCGTGTTCCTCGGCGCGGGCGGCGCGGCATTGCCGTTGCTGCAAGCCTCGGGCATCGAAGAAAGCAAAGGCTTCGGCGGCTTCCCGATCAGCGGCCAGTGGCTGCGTTGCGACAACCCGGACGTGGTCAAACACCACCAAGCCAAGGTTTATAGCCAGGCTGCCGTGGGCTCGCCACCGATGTCCGTGCCGCATTTGGACACCCGCGTGGTCGATGGCAACAAGTCCCTGCTGTTCGGACCTTATGCCGGTTTCACCACCAAGTTCCTCAAGCACGGCTCCTTCATGGACCTGCCGCTGTCGGTTCGCGCCGGCAACATCGGGCCGATGCTGGCCGTGGCGAAAAACAACATGGACCTGACCAAATACCTGGTCAGCGAAGTGATGCAATCGATGGAGCAACGCCTGGACTCGCTGCGTCGTTTCTACCCTGAAGCGAAAGCCGAAGACTGGCGCCTGGAAGTGGCCGGCCAACGGGTGCAGATCATCAAGAAAGACCCGAAAAAGGGCGGCGTCCTGCAATTCGGCACCGAACTGGTGTCGGCCAAGGACGGTACCCTCGCGGCCCTGCTCGGCGCTTCGCCAGGCGCGTCGGTGACTGTATCGATCATGCTCGAGCTGATCGAGAAATGCTTCCCGGCCAAAGCGTCCGGCGAGTGGGCGGCCAAACTGGCGGAAATCTTCCCGGCGCGGGAAAAAGTTCTGGAAACCGATGCTGCGCTGTATCGCAAGATCAACACGCAGAACAACATCGCGCTGGAACTGGTTGAAGAAAGCAGCGAGACACCCAGCTTCGCTTGATCGTCGCGCATAAAAAAAAACGCCCCTCGGGGCGTTTTTTTATGCATGAAGCGGGTGTTGCGTCAGCCCCGGGCTTTTTCGATCAACTCGATGTACTCGGCCGCATTGCGCTGATCCTTGATCACCGCGATGAAGTCATTGCCGTGTTCATCCTTGCCGTCCAGATCAAAACCAGCCTCGACGAAGAACGTCAGGAAGCGCTCGAAGTCGTCGATGCGCAGGCCACGGTAGGCTTTGATCAGTTTGTGCAGGGACGGCGAAGTGGCGTCGACCGGCTCGAAATCGAGAAACAGCTTGATCTGCTCATCGCCGATCTCGTCACCAATCACTTGTTTCTTATCTTTACGCATTGCCGACTCCAGCTCGCAGACATTTCACGGGGCAGGCAGTTTACCCCTCACTGGCCGTCAGGCTCAACGCGGACGAGCGGCTGCGGTGTGCAGATCGGCCCAGATGTGGCCGTTGGCGTAGCTGAGGAACTGGCAATACACCGTGTCATTGCGCAACAAGTCGATCACCACCCGGTAGTGGGCCAGCGGGTAAAACAACGTGAGGGTTTTGCTCTTGTCGTCGTAGATCGGCTTTTTCAGGCTTTTGCTTTCGCCATCGAAGTTGACCAACACCTGATTGATGGTTGCGCCCTTGTTCAACGATTTGCCCTTGAGGCGGATCAGCAGCGGAGACGTGACCGGGATCGGTTGCTGGTTGGACTGGCGCTGACTGCCGACCACCACCGAATACTCGGTCACCTGCATCAACTGCTGCTGTTCAGCTTCGGCGTCACGCAGGGTCAGGTCATCCGGAGGCAGGAACTGCGCGTGCATCGGCGCCGGCGCGGCGGTTAGTGGCAGGCTGAGGGCCAGCAACAAGGTGACGCAACTGCGGATCAAAAGGCTCATGGCGGGCTCCGAACGTAGATACCCGGAACTGTAACGCATCCCTGTAGCAGCGAGGGCCTCAATCGAACTGCGCGCGCATCCAGGCCTGATACTCGGTCACGCCCGGCTCGCCTTCGCGCGGCGCCCAGTGCGCCAGCTCTCCGTCGCTGACCGGACGATAAGGCCCGGCCTTGCACTCGAACATCAGGCTGTCGGCTTCCAGCACCACCAAACCATGAAACACGCCGGTTGGCAGGTCCACGCCGATGCAGTCGCCGCCCGCCGCCAGAACCCGCTTGTTCACCACCGCGCCGGACTCATCGAAGATCAACACGCCGAGGCGCCCTCTGAGGACCAGCAGGGTTTCAGCCTTGTCGCCCGCCAGGTGCCGATGCGGCGCTATATAGGTACTCGGCTGCAACCCCACCGCCATGCGATGACAAGGTTCTTCCATCTGATGAAAGTTGTGGTGCTGACGCCCGCGCGGATTGGCTGCAGCTTTCTCGGCCAATTCATTGAACAGGGTTTGATCCAGAAAGCTCGGCGCTGCCATGTGCTTACATTCCTTTAACAGCGTAAATCCCGTTGGCGTTGCGCCAGTAGCCTTTGTAGTCCATGCCGTAACCGAAGATGTAACGGTCGATGCACGGCAGGCCGACAAAATCGGCTTTCAGGTCCGGGCGAGCCTTGCGGTCGTGGTCCTTGTCGATCAACACGGCGGTGTGCACTTTGCGCGCGCCGGCATGTTTGCAGAAGTCGATGATCGCGCCCAGGGTGTGGCCTTCGTCGAGGATGTCGTCGATGATCAGCACGTCACGGTCGATGAACGAGACTTCCGGCTTGGCTTTCCAGAACAGGTCGCCGCCGCTGGTTTCGTTGCGATAACGGGTGGCGTGCAGGTAGGACGCTTCCAGCGGGAAGTGCAGATGGGTCAGCAGCTTGCCGGCGAAAATCAGCCCGCCGTTCATCACACAGAACACCACCGGGTTAGTGTCCGCCAGTTGTTCGTTGATGTGTGCACCGACGCGGGCGATGGCCGCCTCGACGTCAGCTTCGGTGTACAGGCAGTCAGCCTCTCGCATGATTTGACGGATATGCTCGAGATCAGCGGACATGGTGCTCTCCAAGGAATGGCGGAATCAGGAAAAGCGGGCAAAGGTACGCATCCCGCCCGGCCAGATCAAGCGTTTGTGGACTAACGTACTCTATGTCTATAGGACAACACCCTCGGATAGATTAATCTAGGCCGGTTTTTTTGCCCGCCGCCGGAGCCTTTCCCATGCCCATCCTCGAGATCCGCCATCCGCTGATCCGTCATAAACTTGGCCTGATGCGCCGCGCAGACATCAGCACCAAGAATTTCCGTGAACTCGCCCAGGAAGTCGGCGCCCTGCTGACCTATGAAGCGACCAAAGACCTGCCGTTGGAATCCTACGACATCGAAGGCTGGTGCGGCACGGTGTCGGTCGAGAAAATCGCCGGCAAGAAAATTACGGTGGTACCTATCCTGCGCGCCGGCATCGGCATGCTCGAAGGCGTACTCAGCCTGATTCCGGGCGCCAAAGTCAGCGCCGTGGGCGTGGCCCGCAACGAACAGACATTGCAAGCCCACACCTACCTGGAAAAACTGGTCCCGGAAATCAACGAACGCCTGGCGATGATCATCGACCCGATGCTCGCCACCGGCAGCTCCATGGTCGCCACCATCGACCTGCTGAAAAAAGCCGGTTGCCGCGACATCCGCGCGATGGTGCTGGTCGCCGCTCCAGAAGGCATCGCCGCCGTGGAGAAGGCGCACCCCGACGTGATTATCTACACCGCGTCCATCGACGAGAAGCTCAACGAGCACGGTTACATCATCCCGGGCCTGGGCGATGCCGGTGACAAGATCTTCGGCACCAAGCAGAAGGACGCGTGACCATGCAGCAAGAGTTCAACGATCCGCTCTGGCGCACAGTGCTGTCCGGCGCTCAGATGCTGTTCGTGGCGTTCGGCGCGTTGGTGTTGATGCCGCTGATTACCGGCCTCGACCCGAACGTGGCGCTGTTCACCGCCGGCCTGGGGACCATTCTGTTCCAGATCGTCACCGGGCGTCAGGTGCCGGTGTTCCTCGCCTCGAGTTTTGCCTTTATCACCCCGATCATTCTCGCCAAGGGCCAGTTCGGCCTCGCCGCGACCATGGGCGGCGTGATGGCGGCGGGTTTCGTCTACACCTTCCTCGGCCTCGCCGTGAAGATTAAAGGCACCGGCTTCATTGATCGCCTGCTGCCACCGGTGGTGATTGGTCCGGTGATCATTTCCATCGGCCTGGCCATGGCGCCGATTGCCGCCAACATGGCGATGGGCAAGGCCGGCGACGGCAGCGAGCTGATTCACTACCAGACGGCGATGCTGATCTCGATGCCGGCGCTGCTGACCACGCTGATCGTCGCGGTGTTCGGCAAAGGCATTTTTCGCCTGGTGCCGATCATCTCCGGCGTGCTGGTGGGTTTTGCGATGGCGTTCTATTTCGGTGTGGTCGATACCGCGAAGATTGCCGCTGCACCGTGGTTCGCGATCCCGCACTTCACCGCGCCGGAATTCAACTGGCAGGCGATTCTGTTCATCGTGCCGGTGGCCCTGGCGCCGGCGATCGAACACATCGGCGGCGTCATCGCCGTGGGTAGCGTGACCGGTCGTGACTACCTGAAGAAACCCGGCCTGCACCGCACGCTGCTCGGCGATGGCATCGCCACCACCGCAGCCGGTCTGTTCGGTGGCCCACCCAACACCACGTACGCCGAAGTGACAGGCGCGGTGATGCTGACCAAAAACTACAACCCGAAAATCATGACCTGGGCGGCGATCTTTGCCATCAGCCTGGCGTTCGTCGGCAAATTCGGCGCGCTGCTGCAAAGCATTCCGGTGCCGGTGATGGGCGGGATTTTGTGCCTGTTGTTCGGTTCGATCGCGGCGGTGGGGATGAACACGCTGATCCGCCACAAGATCGATCTCGGCGAAGCGCGCAATCTGGTGATTGTCTCGGTGACACTGGTGTTCGGGATTGGTGGCGTGCTGGTCGGCACCGGCACGGGTCCGGACGACTTCGGCCTCAAAGGCATCGCGCTGTGCGCGGTGGTGGCGATCGGACTGAACCTGTTGCTGCCGGGGAATGACAGCTGGAAGCACAAGAAGGCGGATGAGCCGTTGTTGTAAACCGTAGATTTTTGTCAGGGCTTATGACGCTATCGCCGGCTTGCCGGCGATGCTTTTAAAGGGCCAACGGCGCTCGTTCGCACAACGCGGCCAACGCCCGCGCCCACTGCGGATCATCGTTAAGACACGGCACCAGCACCAACTCCTCGCCCCCCGCCTCCCGAAACTGTTCCCGCCCGCGATCACCAATCTCTTCAAGCGTTTCGATGCAATCAGCCACGAACGCCGGGCACATCACCAACACCTTCCTCACGCCCATACCCGCCAATTCATCCAGGCGCGCTTCGGTGTAGGGTTCGATCCACTTCGCCCGGCCCAGGCGCGACTGGAACGATACCGACCACTTGCCGTCTGCCAGTCCCATACGCTTGGCAAACTCGGAAGCCGTGCGCAGGCACTGCGCGCGGTAGCAGGTAGCCAATACCTCCGACGACGCGTTCTTGCAGCAATCCTCATTTTTGAAGCAATGCTGGCCGCTCGGGTCGAGTTTCGTCAGGTGCCGTTCCGGCAGACCGTGGAAGCTCAGCAGCAGATGATCATGGTCCTGCGCCAGATGCGGCTTGGCACTCGCCACCAACGCATCGAGGTATTCCGGCTGATCGTAGAACGGCTGAAGGATCGACAGTTGCACGTCGAGTTTCTTTTCCCGTATGACCCGCCTGGCTTCCTCGATCACCGTGGTCACGGTGCTGTCGGCGAACTGCGGATACAGCGGTGCGAGGGTAATTCGTGTGTGCCCTTCAGCAACAAGTTGCAGCAGCTTCGTTTCAATCGACGGCTCGCCGTAACGCATCGCCAGCTCCACCGGCCCGTGGGTCCACTGTGAGGTCATCGCCTGTTGCAGGCGGCGACTGAGCACCACCAGCGGCGAGCCTTCCTCCCACCAGATCGAGGCGTAGGCGTGGGCCGACTGTTCCGGGCGCTTGATCAGAATCAGCGACACCAGTAAGCGTCGCACCGGCCATGGCAGGTCGATCACGTACGGGTCCATCAGAAACTGATTGAGGTAGCTGCGCACATCCGCCACCGAAGTGGAGGCTGGAGAGCCCAGGTTGACCAGAAGCAACGCGTGATTAGTCATGCAACGTCCTATTTCAAAGGCGGCTGGACAAGTCGTCCAGTGCCGCGCGCAGATCAGTGAACTGGAAAGTGAAACCGGCTTCGAGCAAGCGGGTCGGCTGGGCCTTTTGGCCGCCCAGCAGGAGCAATGACAACTCGCCCAGGCCTACCTTCAAGGCCAGCGCCGGCATGGGCATGAACGCCGGGCGGTGCAGCACGCTGCCCAGCGTCTTGGCAAATTCGCGATTGCGCACCGGTTTCGGCGCGCAGGCATTATAGGGACCGCTGGCGGTTTTCTGATGCAGAAGAAAATCAATCAGGGCGATCTGATCCTTGATATGGATCCACGGCATCCACTGCCGACCACTGCCCAGAGGCCCGCCCAGCCCCAGTTTGAACGGCAGCAACAGCCGCGACAAAAAGCCGCCCTCGGCAGCCAGCACCAGCCCGGTCCGAACGAAGATCACGCGAATGCCCAGCGCCTCGGCGCGTTGCGCGGTTTCTTCCCAGGCTATACACAACTGACTGGCGAAATCGTCTATCCCGGGTGCCGACTCTTCAGTCAGTTCCCGTTCGCCACCGTCGCCATACCAGCCTATAGCGGAACCCGAAATCAACACCTGCGGTTTCTGCTCCCGACTCTCCAGCCACGCCAGCAGCGTCTCGGTCAGGCTGATGCGACTGCTCCAGAGCAAGGCTTTGCGCCGGGACGTCCAGGGGCGGTCGGCAATCGGCGCCCCCGCGAGGTTGATAACCGCGTCCAGCGGCTCCTGCCCGAAGTCTTCCAGCCGGACGATGCCGCGCACGTCGGCACCGCAGATTTTCGCGACTTTTTCAGGTGTGCGGCTCAAAACGGTCAGACGGTGCCCCTGGCTCAACCAGTGTCGGCAGAGTTGACGTCCTATCAAACCAGTACCGCCGGTCAGCAATATGTGCATGACTTCTTCCTCGCGTGGCGTTTTACCCTGATCACTAGTCTATTTTTATAAGCAGGGATCTTTGGTATCGGGCAGGCTCTGTGATTAACCATAGGCCAAGCTGTCAGAACGAGAACGCTGAAAGTTATACCAAAAAACAATATTGTACAGGTTTCAACCCCGGCGTAGTCTGTACAGAAAGGTAAACGAGGCCCCTATGACTGTACCTATCGCAATCATCGGCACCGGCATCGCCGGACTGTCCGCCGCGCAGGCGCTTACAGAGGCCGGGCATGTCGTGCAGATTTTCGACAAAAGCCGCGGCAGTGGCGGACGCATGTCGAGCAAGCGCAGCGATGCGGGCGCACTCGACATGGGCGCGCAATATTTCACCGCACGTGATCGCCGCTTTGTCACCGAGGTCCAGCGCTGGCAAGCCAATGGCTGGGTCGCCGAATGGACGCCGCAGCTCTACACCTTCCACGGTGGGCAGTTGAATCTGTCGCCGGACGAACAGACGCGCTGGGTCGGGACGCCACGCATGAGCGCTATCACCCGAGGCTTGCTGGGTGATGCACAAGTGCAGTTTGCCTGCCGCATCACCGAGGTCTATCGCGGTGAAGAGCACTGGCATTTGCAGGACGCGGAAGGCTTTACCCATGGGCCGTTCAGCCATGTGATCATCGCCACGCCAGCCCCTCAGGCGACCGCATTGCTGGCCTCCGCGCCGAAACTCGCCGGTGCCGCTGCCGGGGTAAAAATGGACCCGACCTGGGCGGTCGCACTGGCCTTCGATACACCGCTGGATACGCCCATGGAAGGCTGCTTCGTGCAGGACAGTCCGCTCGACTGGCTGGCTCGAAACCGCAGCAAACCGGGGCGTGACAACACGCTGGACACTTGGGTGCTGCATGCCACAAGTGCCTGGAGCCGGCAACATATCGACCTGTCCAAGGAAGCCGTGATCGAACAATTGCACGGTGCGTTCGCCGAATTGCTGCACAGCGCCATGCCCGCGCCGACCTTCAGTCTCGCCCATCGCTGGCTCTACGCCCGCCCTGCCAGCAGCCATGAATGGGGCGCGCTTGCCGATGCCGATCTCGGCCTCTACGCCTGTGGCGACTGGTGCTTGTCCGGCCGCGTCGAAGGCGCCTGGCTCAGTGGCCAGGAAGCCGCCCGTCGCTTGCACGAAAACCTGCAATGAATCGCATCAACCCGAGCAAATTGCTGCTGTCGAAATGGACAGCAGCCCACCCGCAAAACCGCGAAAAACATTTTCTGGTGACCGAGCTGTTCCGTGATGAGGAAGGCACTGTGCTGGAGGTCGAGTTGCAGGCGGTGCTGACCAAACGCAGTGAACGCCTGACGTGGCAAACTTTGAAAAACAGCGACGACTGGCAAACAGGCTGGAAATAGATCCTTGCAGGAGCCGGCTTGCCGGCGATCCAGGCACTGCGGTTTAACAGGACCGCGTTTTT
Source organism: Pseudomonas sp. GB2N2 (assembly GCF_054897705.1). Classification (NCBI taxonomy): domain Bacteria; kingdom Pseudomonadati; phylum Pseudomonadota; class Gammaproteobacteria; order Pseudomonadales; family Pseudomonadaceae; genus Pseudomonas; species Pseudomonas sp. GB2N2. The sequence goes on along the minus strand of NZ_CM142701.1, from coordinate 5,519,654 downwards.
CGTTCATCGCTGGCAAGCCAGCTCCCACAGGGGCATTGCGCGCGGTCGAAAACTTGTACAAACAATTTGACTTGTACACCTTTGAATCTATGATGAAGGCATGTTGTACAGACCCAATAATCTGTACAGGCTCAGATTCGAGGTGCTCCGATGCCCCATGCCAGCGTGAAACCGAAAATCGCCATCAGCGCCTGCCTGATGGGCGCCGAGGTGCGTTTCAACGGCGGGCACAAGGAATCGCGACTGTGCAGCCGCACCCTCACTGAATATTTCGATTTCGTCCCGGTGTGCCCCGAGGTCGCGATCGGGCTCGGCATTCCACGGCAACCGATCCGCTTGGTCGGCGACGCCGAACATCCCCAAGCCGTCGGCACCGTTCACCCCGAACTGAATGTCACCGGCCCGCTGGCCGAGTACGGTGAAAAAATGGCCGCGGAGTTGAATGACATCTGCGGCTACATCTTTATGCAGAAATCGCCGTCCTGCGGACTTGATCGGGTCAAGGTCTACCACACCAACGGTGCGCCGGTAGACGGCGGTGGCCGTGGCATCTATGCCCAGGCTTTCTGCGCGCGGCACCCGGACTTGCCGGTGGAAGAAGACGGTCGGCTCAACGACCCGGTGCTGCGGGAAAACTTCCTCACCCGTGTGTTTGCCTACAGCGCCTGGCAGCAGTTGTTGCAAGAAGGCCTGACTCGTCGCGGACTCATCGAATTTCACTCGCGCTACAAATACCTGCTGATGGCCCACAACCCGGTGCAGTACAAAACCCTGGGCAATCTATTGGGCAACATGGGCCAGACCGATCCCAATGAACTCGGCCCACGCTACTTCAGCGAGTTGATGGCGGCGTTGAAAAAATGCGCCACCCGCCGTACCCACACCAACGTCCTGCAACACCTCAGCGGTTACCTCAAACAGGTCATCAGCGCTGAAGACAAACAGGAAGTGCAGCACGTCATCGGGCAATACCGACACGGTATCGTGCCGCTGGTAGTGCCGTTGACCCTGCTCAAACACTACTTTCGCCAACATCCGGATCCGTATATTGCGCAGCAGGTTTACCTGCAACCGCACCCGGAAAACCTCAGCCTGCGAAACGCAATCTGATGAAAACCCCGATCGATACCAGCGCCGGCGAAGACCTCGGCGCCGACTTCAAGAAAGCCCTCGACGAAGGCTGGCTGCCCATTAGAGAAGTGGCGCGGCAAACCGGCGTCAACGCCGTCACCCTGCGCGCCTGGGAACGGCGCTACGGCTTGGTCGTGCCACAACGTACACCCAAGGGCCATCGGTTGTTCAGCGCCGAACACGTGCAACGCATCCTGACGATCCTCACCTGGCTCAATCGCGGCGTCGCCGTCAGCCAGGTCAAGCAGTTGCTCGACACGCCACAGGCGTTTACCGATACGGTCGAAAACGACTGGCAGGTGCTGCGCAACACGTTGCTGCAGGCCGTCACGCAACTCAACGAACGCACCCTCGATGACACGGTGAATCAGGCCATCGCCTTGTACCCGCCGCGCACCTTGTGTGAACAACTGCTGATGCCGTTGCTCGCGGAACTCGAGCAACGCTGGCAGGGCCAGTTTGGCGCGCAGATGGAACGGGTGTTTTTCTACTCTTGGCTGCGCAGCAAATTCGGCGCGCGCATCTACCATAACAACCGTCAGTTGCGCACCGCACCGCTGCTGTTGATCAATCATTCGGACCTGCCGCTGGAACCTCATGTGTGGCTGACCGCGTGGCTGATCAGCAGCGCCGATTGCCCGGTGGAAGTCTTCGATTGGCCGTTGCCCTCCGGCGAACTCGCGCTGGCGGTCGATCACCTGCAAGCCCGCGGCGTGCTGCTGTATTCGAGCAAAGCGATGAACCTCGCGCAGTTGCCGAAACTTTTCAATGGCGTCAGTTGCCCAAAAATGATTGCCGGACCAACGGTATGCATCCACCACGCCGAGTTGTCCGTAAAAACCTCAGAGATCGCTGACTTGTTCCTGGCTGAAGACCCGTTACGGGCTCATCAAGACTTGGTACAGCGCGGAATTGTTTAAATGAATCGTGCGGAAACTCCCATGCAATTGATCTGGCTGCGCAGCGATTTGCGCCTACATGACAACACCGCCCTCTCGGCCGCCGCTGCACGAGGCCCGAGCGTGGCGGTGTATCTGCTGAGCCCGGAGCAATGGCGCGAACACGACGACGCGCCGTGCAAAGTGGATTTCTGGCTGCGCAACCTGAGCGAGTTGAGCCACGCGCTGAATGAGCTGAACATTCCGTTGCTGATCCGCCGCGCGCCTCGCTGGGATGACGCGCCGAAGGTGTTGCTCGAGCTTTGCCAGCAGTTGAAGATCGACGCCGTGCACGCCAACGAAGAATACGGCATTCACGAAAACCGTCGTGACGAGGCGGTGGCCGAAGCACTGAAAACCAACGACATCGACTTCTATAGCTACCTCGACCAACTGCTGTTCAAACCCGGCAGCGTGCTGACCAAGACTGGCACCTATTTCCAGGTCTTCAGCCAGTTCCGCAAGGTCTGCTATGAGCGACTGCACCAGTCAATGCCGAGTCTGGTCAGTGCGCCCATGGCGCAAGCGAAGCTGGACATCGCCAGCGACACAGTACCCGCAAGCGTTGAAGGCTTCGAAACCCCGAGCAACACCTTGCGTGCCCTGTGGCCCGCCGGTGAAGCCGAGGCCCGGCGGCGGCTCGACACTTTCGCCGATGCGCAGATCGACTACTACAAAAGCGAGCGTGATTTCCCGGCCAAACCCGGCACCAGCCAGCTGTCGGCCTACCTCGCGGCCGGTGTAATTTCTCCACGCCAATGTTTGCACACCGCCCTGCAAAGCAATCAGGGCGAGTTCGAAAGCGGCAAAGTCGGCGCGGTGACCTGGATCAACGAGCTGCTGTGGCGCGAGTTCTACAAGCACATTCTGGTGGGTTATCCGCGAGTCTCGCGCCATCGCGCCTTTCGCCCGGAAACCGAAGCGCTGGCCTGGCGCGACGCACCGGAAGAACTGCTGGCGTGGCAGGAGGCGCGCACCGGCTTGCCGATCATCGACGCGGCGATGCGCCAACTGCTGGAAACCGGCTGGATGCACAACCGCTTGCGCATGGTCGTGGCGATGTTCCTGACCAAAAACCTGTTGATCGACTGGCGTGAAGGCGAGCGCTTTTTCATGCGTCACCTGATCGACGGTGATCTGGCGGCGAACAATGGTGGCTGGCAGTGGAGTTCGTCCACCGGCACCGACTCGGCGCCCTACTTCCGGATTTTCAACCCGCTGAGCCAGTCGGAAAAATTCGACAGCGAAGGGCTGTTCATCAAGCACTGGCTACCGGAACTGGCTGGGCTGAACAAGAAAGACGTGCACAACCCTGCGAATCTTGGAGGGCTGTTCGGGATTGCCGATTATCCGTCGCCGATCGTCAACCTGAGCACTTCCCGCACACGCGCGCTGGCAGCGTTCAAAAACCTGCCCTCGCGACAAAATGCCGGAGGCGGGTATGAGTAATTTCCTGCGGCATTTTGCCCAACAGTTCTCGGGGCTCAACAAGGACAACCTGCAGCGCCTGAACGAGCTGTACACCCGCGACGTGCACTTCACCGATCCGTTGCACGACGTGCAGGGCATCGACACCTTGCGCAATTACTTCGGCGAGCTCTACGCCAATGTCAGTGAACTGCGCTTTGATTTTCACGGCTTCGATCAGATCGCTGAAGGCGAAGGTTATCTGCGCTGGGTCATGAGTTACCGCCATCCGCGCCTGGCCAGTGGCCGGTTGATCCGGGTCGACGGATGCTCGCACCTGCGTTGGCACGACAAGGTTTACCGGCATCGGGATTACTTCGATGCCGGGGCCATGCTTTACGAACATTTACCTGTGTTGGGTCGGGCGATTGCCTGGTTGAAAAGGAGAATGGGATGAGCCTTACAACGCCACGACGATACTGGCTGACCGGCGCCAGCAGCGGCATAGGTGCCGCGCTGGCCGAAGAAATTCTGAAAACCGGCGCTCACCTGGCCGTCAGTGCGCGCTCGGTGGCCCCACTTAAAGTCTTGTCACAACGCTATCCCGGGCAAGTGCTGGTGGTGGCCGGGGATTTGACCAACAGTCAGACCGTGCGCGAAATCGGCGAGCAAATCGCTGAAGACTGGGGCTCGCTGGACACGGTGATTCTCAACGCCGGCACCTGCGAATACGTCGACGCGCAGCAGTTTGATGCCTCCATCATCGAGCACGTCGTGCGCACCAATCTGCTCGCCAGCAGTTATTGCATCGAAGCCGCCCTGCCGCTGTTGCGCAAGGGCACTGCGCCGCATCTGGTGGGGGTCGCCAGCTCGGTGACTTACCTGCCTCTGCCACGCGCCGAAGCCTACGGTGCGTCGAAGGCCGGGCTGCGTTATCTGTTCGAATCGTTGCGCATTGACCTGGCGCCGGAAGGCATTGAAATCACCATCGTCAGCCCGGGGTTCGTCGACACGCCGCTGACCGCCAAAAACGATTTCCCCATGCCGCTCAGTTGGCCGGTCGGCAAAGCCGCACGGCACATCTTCGCCAAACTGAAAAACCGTCCGCTGGAAATCGCCTTCCCGGCGCTGTTCATGGCGGCACTCTGGCCGCTGTCGAAAATGCCCAACCGGATAAAACTCGCGATCGGCAAACGCATGGTGCGCAGCAGTCCACCGATCAAGGATGCACCGTGAACATCGCCATCATCGGCAGCGGCATCTCGGGGCTGACCAGCGCTTACCTGCTGAATCGCCGCCACGAGATCACCCTGTTCGAGGCCGGCGAGCGGATAGGCGGTCACACCCACACTGTGGACGTGACGGTCGATGGACGGCGCTATGCCGTGGACACCGGTTTCATCGTGTTCAACGACTGGACCTACCCGAACTTCATCCGCCTGCTGGGCCAGATTGGCGTGGGTTTCAAACCGACGGAGATGAGCTTCTCGGTCACCGACCCGGACAGCGGGCTTGAGTACAACGGCAATAACCTCAACAGCTTGTTCGCCCAGCGGCGCAACCTGCTGTCGCCGGGTTTCTGGGGCATGCTGCGGGACATTTTGCGCTTCAACAAACAAGCGCAGCTGGACCTTGCCGAAGGTCGAATCGCTGCCGACACCACCCTCGATGATTACCTGAGGGCCGACGGTTACGGCGAGCGTTTTATCCTGCATTACATCGTGCCGATGGGCGCGGCGATCTGGTCGATGCCCATGGCCGAGATGCTCGGGTTTCCCCTGCAGTTCTTCATCAGGTTTTTCAAGAATCACGGGTTGCTGTCAGTCAACAACCGTCCGCAATGGTGTGTGATCGAGGGCGGCTCAAGTGCTTACATCGCGCCGCTGACGGCATCCTATAAAGAGAAAATCCGCCTCAACTGCGCCGTGACGCGTGTCGAGCGCGATGCCGACGGCGTAGTTATCCACAGCGCCGCCGGCAGCGAGCGCTTCGACAAAGTGGTGTTCGCCTGCCACAGCGACCAGGCCTTGAAACTGCTGGCCAAGCCCAGCGCCGCCGAACAGTTGATCCTCGGCGCCCTGCCTTACGCTGACAACGAAGTGGTGCTGCACACCGACACCCGCTTGCTGCCTTCGCGAAAACTCGCCTGGGCCAGCTGGAACTACCGCCTCGGCGGCGTCGGCCATTCGCTGGCCGCCGTCACTTACGACATGAACATCCTGCAGGGCATCCAGAGCGACACCACGTTCTGCGTCAGCCTCAATCAGAGCGCCGGCATCAGCCCATCGCACGTGCTCGGTCGATTCATCTACGCACATCCTCAATACAGCTTGGCGGCGGTTGCCGCGCAAGCACGCTGGGAAGAATTGAACGGCGCGCAGCACACTTATTATTGCGGCGCCTATTGGGCCAGCGGGTTTCATGAAGACGGCGTGGTCAGCGCGTTGCGCGTCGCCGGGTCGTTGGGAGAAACCTTGTGAACAGCGCCCTTTATAGCGGCTGGATCAGCCATCGGCGGTTCGCCCCTCGCCAGCATGCGTTTCGTTATCGGATCGGCCTGCTGTACCTCGACCTCGCCGAACAGGACGCCGTGCTCGGGTTGTCGGCATTGTCGGGCAACAGCCGCTTTTCGCCCTTTTCGTTTCGCGAGAGCGATTACCTGAAAACCTTCACCGGTACTGGTATGCGCTTGAGCGACGCTGTGCGCGAACAGGTCCGTCAGGCCACCGGCCATGCGCCACAAGGTTCGATCTGCCTGCTGACCCAGCCGCGCAGCTGGGGCCTGTCGTTCAACCCGGTGAGTTTTTTCTACTGCTACGAAGCCGACGGTCAGCTGGCGGCGATTCTCGCCGAAGTGACCAACACGCCGTGGCGCGAGCGTTATCACTACGTGTTGCCGGCCAGAACACCGGAGGACCTGCGCGATTTCCATCAGCACTTCGCCGTGGCCAAGGCTTTTCATGTGTCGCCGTTTCTACCGCGTGATCTCGAACATCGAATGAGCTTCAGCCCCGTCGCGAAAAGACTCGGCGTGCACATGGCGGACTGGCAGGGCGAACTGAAACTGTTCGACGCCACGCTCAACCTGAAACGTGAAGCCCTGAATCGCACCAGCTTGCACCGTTACTTGCGGCGTTTTCCGTGGATGACGGCAAAAACCTGCCTGGCGATTTATTGGCAAGCCGTGCGTCTGCTGCTCAAACGCGTACCGATATTTGCTCATCAAGCTGCCGACGGCAGCTTTCAAACCGCCACCGTTCCGCCCAAGGATCGCCGCCATGAAATCCTCTAGTGTCTCGGCCAAAGCCAACCTGTTCAACACCAACGGCCTGACCGGATCGCTGCTGCGCCGTGGCGTGCTGCGGCAACTGGCGCACCTCAAACACGGGCAACTGGTGGTCATCGAAGACGGCGAGCGCCATGTCTTCGGCACGGTGGGCAGCCATTTGCTCGGGGAAATCCACATCCTTGATCGCGCGGTATGGGGACTGGTGGCGAGCAACGGTTCGATCGGCGCGGGCGAGGCGTTTATCCACGGCTATTGGAGTTCTCCGGATTTGACCGCGGTGGTCAGGGTGTTCGTCAGCAATCTGGAAGTGCTGGATGCGCTGGAAGGAGGTCTGGCAAAACTCGGCCGGCCGTTCGTTCAAGGGCTGCACTGGCTCAACCGCAACACACGCAAGGGCTCGCAGAAAAACATCGCCGCCCACTATGACCTCGGCAATGATCTGTTCGAGCAATTCCTCGACCCGACCATGATGTACTCGGCCGCTCAATTTCTCAGCGCCGATGACACCCTGGAACAGGCGCAGTTGAACAAACTGCAACGGATCTGCCAGAAGCTCGACCTGAAACCGAGCGATCACCTGCTGGAAATCGGCACCGGCTGGGGCAGCATGGCGCTCTATGCGGCGCAGCATTACGGCTGCAAAGTCACCACTACCACGCTTTCCAAAGAACAGTTTGCGTTCACCGCGCAACGGATCGAAGCCCTCGGGTTGCAGGACCAGGTCACGTTGCTGCTCCAGGATTACAGGGACCTCACCGGGCAATACGACAAACTGGTGTCGATCGAGATGATCGAAGCGGTGGGCCACCGTTTTCTGCCGACTTACTTCAAGCAATGCGCGCACTTGCTCAAAAGCAATGGCTTGATGCTGTTGCAGGCAATCACCATCCGCGACCAGCGCTACGAGCAGGCCAAGACCAACGTCGATTTCATCCAGCGCTACATTTTCCCCGGCGGCGCCCTGCCCTGTGTGCAGAAGATGCTGGAGATCGTCAGCCGCGACACCGACATGAACCTGCTGCACATGGAGGATTTCGGCCTGCACTACGCGCGAACCCTGCGCCTGTGGCATGAGAATTTTCGCCGCGCCCACGGTCGACTCAGCGAATTGGGCTACGACGATTATTTCCTGCGGCTGTGGGAGTTTTACCTGTGCTACTGCGAAGGCGGCTTCCTGGAGCGCACCATCGGCACCGCGCAATTGCTGCTGGCCAAACCGTCGGCGATGACCGCGCCCCTGCTCGGTCGTTTCGATGCTTGAGCGCCTGGCCAATGCCGCACTGTTTCAACTCGGCTGGTTTGCCTGCGTGGTCGGCGGCAACAGTTTGTGGTTGTTGGTGGCACTGGGCGTGCTGGTGATTCATCTGCTGTGGATAAGTCGCTGGGCGGACGAAGGCCGGTTGATCCTCAGCGTCGTGCTGCTGGGCACCACGGTCGACAGCTCCTTGCGCTGGCTGGGGGTGTTTGAATTCAACGATGTCGCGCCACTGATTCCCCTGTGGCTGATGGTGTTGTGGGCGCTCTTGGCAACGACGTTGCGCCATTGCCTGCAATGGACGGCACACCCATGGTGGCTGGGCAGCGTATTGGGCGCCGTGAGTGGCCCGTTGTCGTATTACGCGGGAGGACAACTGGCCGGGGTGCAATTTCCCTTCGGCCAATGGCCGACGCTGATTGGCATCGGCCTACTCTGGGCCTTGCTGTTTCCCACGCTGCATTTCATGGCCCAACGACTGGCAGCGTCCGACACTCACCACTGAGCGTCCGTCAGGCCTTTCACACAGCGCCGACCGACTGCCTTACACTGCGCGCCATGAAAACCATTCCCCACACGCAAATCGCCGAGCCGGCGGTCACTTGCTCGACCTGCGCAGCCTGCTGTTGCCAGCTCGAAGTCATGCTGATCACCGACACGGGCGTGCCTGAACGATTTATCGATACCGATGATTGGGGCGGGGAAGTGATGTTGCGCCTGGACGACGGCTGGTGCGCCGCGCTGGATCGCAACAGCATGATGTGCACGATCTACGAAAAACGCCCGCTGATCTGCCGGGAGTTCGAGATGGGCGCACCGGAGTGCATCGAAGAGCGCCGGGGGATTACCACGGCGTATCGGTAATTTTGCGGACACCTCGTTCCCTGTGGGAGCTGGCTTGCCAGCGACGGTGGGTCAGTCGACATCACCGTAGATGACACCCCATCGCTGGCAAGCCAGCTCCCACAAGGGATCGCGTTTGACCTTACAACGGCATCGTGTAGTGCAGCGAATAACTCTCTACACCGTCGTTGTTACTGCTCAGACCAGCATTGGAATAGTGCGTCGCACGAATCCCGACTTCATGTCCGCCAGCGAAGTGCAGGCCGAAACCGAAGCGGTCTTCAAACTGAAAGGACTGGCCAATGTTGTTGTCTTCAAGTTCGGTATGGGAGAAAAGCGCGACGCCCACTCCCGCCTCGACATACGGCTTGACGTTCTGCCCGGCAAACTCATAAACAAAGACCGGGGAAAACGAAACGCTGTTGTTGCCGGAAGTCTTGTCGCCTTCCCAATAGGTGTAGGCGCCACTCCAGTAACCGGTCAGACGACCGACGTCACTTTGCAGCCAGCTCTTGTCCCAATCGAATTGCAAACCCAGTCGATACGTCATGGTTGAATCGCTGGTCTGACCGACCCCGAATTCAACGCCTGCCGCCTGTGCTGCCAAACCGTGCCCCATCAGTGCGGCCGCAATCGCGGCCAAGCAGAATAGTCGCTTCACTAGAAACTTCCTTTCCCGAACGATTTCGAATGGTTTTTTTGTTGCTCAGCAAAACTGAAACTATAGAAGTCGACGCTTAATCAGAAGTTCATCCCAGTTTCCCGTTTTTCCCCAACACTTCACTTACCGGTTAAAGCTTCGCACAACACCCGAGGTATTCCACAGTATCGGCAAGATATTTCTGAAATGTTCCGGATCGGCACTGGTCCAGAATTGCGCGGCACGTGCAGGCCCATCACCGAGCAATTCACGCTCGGCCAACAGGCGCTGAAGCTGACGTGCCACGGCGGCGCCGGTGTCGATCAAACTGATGTCCTCAGGGATCATCTGCTTTAGCAGCGGCTTTAGGAAGGGATAATGCGTGCAGCCAAGAATTATCGTGTCGCAGCCCGCAGCGAGCAGCGGCCCGACATACCTGGCCAGCAACTCACGCAGCGCTGCACTGTGCAGATCGCCGTTCTCGATCAGCTCGACGAGGCCGGGGCACGGCTGCGTGATCACTTGCACGTCGGTGGCAAAGCGGTCGAGCAGCGCGGCGAATTTCGCGCTCTGCAAGGTGCCGGTGGTGGCGAGCACCCCGACCACACCGCTGCGGGTGGCCGCGGCGGCGGGCTTGACCGCGGGCTCCATGCCAACGATGGGCCACTGCGGATAATCGCGCCGCAAATCGGCGACGCCGGCGACGGTTGCCGTGTTGCAGGCCAGCACCAGCGCCTTGGCGCCCTGCTGCTGGAAAAACCCAGCCATCACACTGCAACGGTCACGAATGAATTCCGGGGTTTTCTCGCCGTAGGGAATGTTGCCGCAGTCGGCGACGTACAGCAGCGACTCGTTGGGCAGCAAACGCTTGATCTCGGCCAGCACCGACAGCCCCCCGACGCCGGAGTCGAACACGCCAATCGGCGCTTCACGCATGCTTTGGCCCACAGACGCTGCAGCCCGGATCACGCTTGACCCGCAACTCACGGAAGCGTGAGCCCAAGGCATCGATCAACAACAGGCGCCCTACCAGCGGTTCGCCAAAACCCACCAGCAACTTCATCGCTTCCAGCGCTTGCAGGCTGCCCACCAGTCCGACCAATGGCCCGATAACCCCGGCTTCACTGCACGTCAACTCGGCTTCGCTGCCGTGCCCGTATAAACAGTGGTAACACGGACTCTGCGGACGACGCGGGTCGAACACCGACAATTGTCCTTCGAGACGAATCGCCGCGCCGCTGACCAATGGTTTTACGGCGATCACGCACGCAGCGTTGACCGCCTCGCGGGTGGAAAAATTGTCCGAGCAATCGAGGACCAGATCCACCGCCGCCACCGCAGCGGCCAGGGAATCTTCGTCCAATGCCGCGCGATGGGCGATCAGTTTAATCTCGGGGTTGATCGCGCTCAGTCGGCGAATCGCCGAATCGACCTTGGTCAGGCCAACGCTATCGGTGTCATGAACGATCTGGCGTTGCAGGTTGGTCAGGTCGACGGTATCGAAGTCCGCCAGATGCAGCTCCCCGACACCGGCGGCGGCGAGGTACAGCGCAACCGGCGAACCGAGCCCGCCAAGACCGACGATCAACACACGGCTTTCTTTCAGTCGCAACTGACCGTCGATGTCGACGTGTTGCAACAGAATCTGCCGGCTGTAACGCAGCAATTCCTGATCATTCAGCACGGCAGGCGCCCCAGGCTGATCCGTTGGTGGCCGCCCAGATCGGTGCGGCTGTGGACTTCTTCAAAACCACGACTCGACAACAAATTACGCACGACCTCGGCTTGATCGTAACCGTGTTCGAGCATCAGCCAGCCGCCCGCTTCAAGGTAGTCCGGTGCCTGGGCGACAATCAGACGCAAATCGTCGAGCCCGTCGACACCGGCCACCAGCGCACTGGCCGGCTCGAAGCGTACGTCGCCTTCGACCAGATGCGGATCAGCCGACGCAATGTACGGCGGGTTGCTGATAATCAGTTGAAAACGCTGACCTTCCAACGCGCTGAACCAATGGCTGCTGAGCACGGTGGCATTGTTCAGGTGCAGGCGCTGGCGATTGCGCTCGGCCAGGGCCACGGCCTCGATCACCCGATCCACACCAGTGACTTTCCACGCCAGGCGTTCACTGGCCAGGGCCAGGGCGATGGCGCCACTGCCGGTGCCAAGATCGAGGACCTTCGCCGGCGTGGCCGGCAACAATTCCAGCGCGGTTTCCACCAGCAGCTCGGTGTCGGGGCGCGGGATCAGCGTGTGTGGCGCGACTTCCAGGTCGAGCTTCCAGAAACCTTGCTGACCGAGAATGTACGCCACCGGCTCGCCGCCTCGACGGCGTTGCAGGTACTCGGCAAACTTCAGCGCTGCATCGCTCGGAACGATGCGCTCCGGCCAGGTGTGCAGGAAACTGCGGGACTTGCCCAACGCCGCAGCCAGGAGCAATTCGGCATCCAGACGTGCAGTCGGCGAGTCGGGCAGATCAGCGGCGCGCAACAGGCTGGCGATGATCGTCATTCGATGGCCGCCAGTTGGTCCGCTTGGTATTCAGCCAGCAACGGCTCGATGACCGCATCGACGCCGCCAGCGAGGATTTCGTCGAGGGAGTACAAAGTCAGGTTGACCCGGTGATCGGTGACCCGACCCTGGGCAAAGTTGTAGGTGCGAATGCGCTCCGAGCGATCACCCGAACCCACCAACAACTTACGCTCGCTGGCAATGGCATTCGCCGCGGCGCTGGTCTGCTGGTCGTTGAGCTTGGCCGACAGCCAGGACATCGCCCGCGCACGGTTCTTGTGCTGGGAACGTTCTTCCTGGCACTCGACGACGATACCCGACGGCAAGTGAGTGATGCGGATCGCCGAGTCAGTCTTGTTGACGTGCTGGCCACCGGCACCCGAGGACTTGTAGGTATCGATGCGCAAATCCGACGGGTTGATCTCGATCGCTTCCTGCTCGTCCGGCTCGGGCAACACCGCCACGGTGCAGGCCGAGGTGTGGATGCGGCCCTGGGATTCAGTGGCCGGAACCCGCTGTACGCGGTGCGCGCCGGATTCAAACTTGAGTTTGGCGTACACGTTTTCGCCTTCCACCCGCGCGATGACTTCTTTATAGCCACCGTGCTCGCCGACGTTCTCCGAGAGGATTTCCACCCGCCAGCCGCGACGCTCGGCGTAACGCGAATACATGCGAAACAGGTCGCCGGAGAAGATCGCCGCCTCGTCACCGCCGGTGCCGGCGCGGATTTCGAGAAAAACGTTGCGCCCGTCGTTCGGGTCCTTGGGCAGCAACAAGCGTTGCAGCCTGGCTTCGATCTCGATCAGTTGTTCTTTGGCTTCGCGGACTTCTTCCACGGCCATTTCGCGCATGTCCGGGTCGCTGTCCTTGAGCAATGCCTGGGCGCCCTCAAGATCGCTTTGGGTTTTGAGCAACTGTTTGTAGGTGTCGACGATCGGCTCGACTTCCGCGTATTCCTTGGAATAGGCGCGGAATTTGGTCTGATCGGAAATGACCTCGCCGTCGCCGAGCAAGGCGGTCAATTCTTCGAAACGGTCCTGGAGGATGTCCAGCTTATTGAGCAGTGACGCTTTCATTGCGGTTTCTTATCCGAAAAGCTATCCGATGAGCCCTCTCCGAGGGCAAAGAGCTCCTGGGCCATGGCCAGTGCGTCGAGGCGACCTTCGGCAGTGAGCTTTTTCAATTGCACGCTCGGGGCGTGCATGAGTTTGTTGGTCAGGCCGCGCGCCAGTTGCAGCAGCACGTCTTCGGCGCTGCTGCCGTTAGCCAGCAGCCGCTGGGCTTTCTGCAATTCTTCGTCGCGCAGGCGTTCGCTTTGCTGACGATAGGCCTTGAGCACATCCACTGCCGCGAGTTCGCGCAGGCGAACCATGAAATCGTCGGCACCCACCGAAACCATCTCTTCCGCCGCTTGTGCAGCGCCTTGACGGCTCTTGAGGTTTTCCGCGACCACTTCGTGGAGATCGTCGACGCTATACAAATAAACGTCGTCCAACTCGCCGACTTCCGGCTCGATATCGCGCGGTACGGCGATGTCCACCATGAAGATCGGTTTGTGCTTGCGTAGCTTCAAGGCGCTTTCCACCGCGCCCTTGCCGAGTATCGGCAACTGGCTGGCGGTGGAACTGATGACGATGTCGCTGCGCACCAGTTCGGCCGGGATGTCCGAGAGCAAGACGGCATGGGCGCCAAACTGCTCGGCAAGAATGCTCGCGCGTTCCAGGGTACGGTTGGCGACGACGATGCGCTTCACACCCAACTCGTGCAGATGGCGGGCGACCAGGGTGATGGTCTCGCCGGCGCCGATCAGCAGGGCCTGGCTACGTTGCAAATCGCTGAAAATCTGTTTCGCCAGGCTGACCGCGGCAAACGCCACGGACACCGGGTTTTCGCCGATGGCGGTGTCGGTGCGCACTTGTTTGGCGGCGTTGAACGTCGCCTGGAACAGGCGCCCGAGCAACGGACCGATGGTGCCGGCCTCGCGGGCCACGGCGTAGCATGATTTCATCTGGCCGAGAATCTGCGGTTCGCCCAACACCAGCGAGTCGAGCCCGGAAGCGACCCGCATCATGTGACGAACTGCCGCATCATCTTCGTGCACATAAGCGCACGAACGCAGTTCTTCGAGGCTCAAATGATGATAATCGGCCAGCCAGCGCAGCACGATGTCAGCCGACAGGTGATCCTGTTCTATATAGAGTTCGCTGCGATTGCAGGTGGAGAGGATCGCAGCTTCGCGGCTGTCGGTAAGTCGGCAGAGCTGCTGCAAGGCCTCCACCAGCTGCTCAGGGGTAAAGGCCACGCGCTCGCGGACGTCTACTGAAGCAGTCTTGTGGTTGATACCGAGTGCAAGGAAGGCCATTCAAAGTCGCTGATGGTGACGTGAAGCCGGCAATTGTCCTACTTCGACAGAGACAGAACAACTACCGCTGACTATTGTCCCAATCACTTGCCTCTATAAAGGCATCAATTGAGTCTCGGTTATGTTTGCCCGAAGGCTTGTGTCATGATGATCCGACCGCAGGTTAGTCGTCCTCTTCCTATATGAATAGATCTTCCGCGTTGCTCCTCGCTTTTGTCTTCCTCAGCGGCTGCCAGGCCATGGCACCCGTTTCGTCGGACGGTACGCCGCCGGTTGAAGACAGCACTCCGGCCCCTGAAAAGCCCAAGGTCTATAGCTCATTCAGTGAAGAAACCATCTTCAGCCTGTTGAGCGCCGAACTGGCTGGCCAGCGCAATCGTTTCGACATTGCGCTGGACAACTACGTGACCCAGGCCATCAACACCCAGGATCCGGGCATCTCCGAGCGGGCCTTCCGCATCGCCGAGTACCTGGGCGCCGATCAGGCCGCCCTCGACACCGCGCTGATATGGGCTAAAAACGCGCCTGATGACCTCGAGGCGCAACGGGCTGCTGCCGTGCAACTGGCGCGTGCCGGGCGCTATGACGACTCCATGGTTTATATGGAGAAAGTCCTGCAAGGCAAGGGCGACACGCATTTCGACTTCCTTGCCCTGTCCGCTGCCGATACCGATCAGGAAACCCGCAACGGCCTGATGAAGAGTTTTGACCGCTTGTTGCAGCGTCATCCGAAAAACAGTCAGCTGATTTTCGGCAAGGCCTTGTTGATGCAACAGGACGGCGACGGCAAGGGGGCACTGGCCCTACTGGAAGACAATCCGCCGGACGACGGCGAAATCGCCCCGATTCTGCTGCGCGCACGCCTGCTGCAAACCCTCGATCGTGGCGATGAAGCCCTGCCGCTGCTGCAAAAAAGCATCAAGAAGTACCCGGACGACAAACGCCTGCGCCTGACTTACGCGCGCATGCTGGTCGAACAGGACCGCATGAGCGACGCCAAGGCCGAGTTCTCGAGCCTGGTTCAGCAATACCCGGAAGACGATGAGCTGCGTTATTCCCTGGCACTGGTGTGCCTGGAAGCCAAAGCCTGGGACGAGGCCAAGGGTTATCTGGAAGAACTGATTGCCCGGGAAAGCCACGTCGATTCAGCCCACCTGAACCTCGGGCGCATCGCGGAAGAACGTAATGATCCTCAGGGCGCACTGATCGAATATGCCCAGGTTGGCCCCGGCAACGACTTCCTGCCGGCGCAACTGCGTCAGGCCGATATCCTCATGAACAACGGCAAGACGGCCGAAGCGCAAAGTCGCCTGGCGACCGAGCGCGATGAACAACCTGACTATGCGATTCAGCTGTACCTGATCGAAGCTGAAACCCTGTCCGCCAATAAGCAGGGGGACAAGGCCTGGGGTGTTCTGGCCAAGGCCTTGCAGCAATACCCGGACGATCTGAATCTGCTGTATACCCGGGCGATGCAGGCGGAAAAACGCAATGACCTGGCGCAGATGGAAAAAGACCTGCGCCTGATCATCAAGCGTGACCCGGACAATGCGATGGCACTGAACGCCCTTGGCTACACCCTGTCCGACCGCACGACCCGTTATGCCGAAGCCAAGGCTTTGATCGAACAGGCGCACCAGATCAATCCGGAAGACCCGGCGGTACTCGACAGCCTTGGCTGGGTGAATTTCCGCATGGGCAATTTCGACGAAGCGGAAAAACTGCTGCGCAAGGCCCTTGATCGTTTCCCCGATCAGGAAGTTGCCGCTCACCTCGGCGAAGTTCTGTGGGTCAACGGCAAGCAAAAAGAAGCCAGGCAAATCTGGGGAAAATTCCTCAAGGACCAACCCGACAGCCCAGTCCTGCGCGGCACCATCAAGCGCCTGACCGGATCAGAGACTCTTTAAGATTATGTTTTTGCGCCACTTCATCGTGTTCAGTTTCATCGCCCTGCTCGCCGGTTGCGCGGGCTTCGGCGCCCGCGAATCGGTACAGGGCCAGGGCGATCCGGCCCAGTGGCGCGTGCACAAAGAGCAACTCTCCAGCCTTGATGGCTGGCAGATCAACGGCAAGATAGGCATTCGCGCACCGAAAGATTCGGGCAGCGGCACGCTGT
Source organism: Pseudomonas sp. GB2N2 (assembly GCF_054897705.1). Taxonomy (NCBI): domain Bacteria; kingdom Pseudomonadati; phylum Pseudomonadota; class Gammaproteobacteria; order Pseudomonadales; family Pseudomonadaceae; genus Pseudomonas; species Pseudomonas sp. GB2N2. The sequence goes on along the minus strand of NZ_CM142701.1, from coordinate 5,503,165 downwards.
TCTGGCTGCAGCGACAGGATTATTACGACATCCGTCTCTCCGGCCCACTGGGTCGCGGGGCAGCACGGCTGACCGGCCGCCCCGGCAAAGTCTCGATGGAAGTCGCCAACCAGGGTCGCTATGAAGCAGCGACACCGGAAGAGCTGCTCGAAGCACAGCTTGGCTGGAAATTGCCGGTCTCGCATCTGGCCTGGTGGGTTCGCGGGCTGCCGGCGCCGGACAGCAAAAGTCGCCTGACCCTGGACGCCGACAGCCGCCTGGCCAATCTGGATCAGGATGGCTGGCAGGTTGAATACCTGAGTTACGCCGAACAAAACGGCTACTGGCTGCCCGAGCGGATCAAACTGCATGGCGCCGACCTTGACGTCACGCTAGTGATCAAGGAATGGCAACCGCGCAAACTGGGGCAATGACCATGAGCGCCCCACGCTTGACGCTGCCCTCCCCGGCCAAACTCAATCTGATGCTGCACATCCTCGGTCGCCGTGAAGACGGCTACCACGAGTTGCAGACGATTTTTCAGTTCCTCGATTACGGTGATGAAATCACCTTTGCCGTGCGTGATGACGGCGTGATTCAACTGCACACCGAATTCCCAGGCGTGCCGCACGACAGCAATCTGATTGTTCGCGCCGCGAAAAAACTTCAGGAGCAATCCGGTTGTGCGCTCGGGATCGATATCTGGATCGAAAAAATTCTGCCCATGGGGGGTGGAATCGGTGGCGGCAGTTCCAATGCCGCGACGACGCTGCTGGGCCTCAACCACCTCTGGCAACTGGGCTGGGACGAGGATCGACTGGCTGCGCTGGGCCTGACGCTGGGGGCTGACGTCCCGGTTTTCGTGCGTGGCCACTCGGCTTTTGCAGAGGGTGTGGGCGAGAAACTCACCCCTGTAGAACCCGAGGAACCGTGGTATCTCGTGCTTGTTCCGCAAGTATCTGTAAGTACAGCAGAAATTTTTTCAGATCCACTGTTGACACGTAACTCTCCTCCCATTAAAGTGCGCCCCGTTCCCAAGGGAAACAGTCGAAACGACTGCTTACCGGTGGTAGCAAGGCGTTATCCAGATGTTCGTAACGCATTGAATTTGTTAGGTAATTTTACCGAAGCAAAACTCACCGGAACTGGAAGTTGTGTGTTTGGGGGCTTCCCAAGCAAAGCTGAAGCTGATAAAGTCTCGGCCCTTCTTACAGAGACCCTTACAGGGTTTGTAGCAAAAGGAAGCAACGTTTCGATGTTGCATCGCAAGCTGCAAAGTCTGCTCTAAAGGAACCGAGTACTGGGTACTCGTTGCAACAGATACAGGGGCGTCGCCAAGCGGTAAGGCAGCAGGTTTTGATCCTGCCATGCGTTGGTTCGAATCCAGCCGCCCCTGCCATTTTCCATACTCATCCAGGTTACCCTCAGCCTCTAGGTACTGCGCGTGTCCAAGATGATGGTCTTTACGGGGAACGCTAACCCCGATCTGGCTCGACGTGTCGTACGTCAGCTGCATATCCCTCTCGGTGACATCTCTGTCGGCAAGTTTTCCGACGGCGAAATTACTGCCGAGATCAATGAAAACGTCCGCGGTAAAGATGTCTTCATTATTCAGCCGACTTGCGCTCCGACCAACGATAACCTGATGGAACTGGTAGTGATGGCTGATGCCTTCCGCCGCTCCTCGGCTACTCGTATTACTGCTGTTATTCCTTATTTTGGTTATGCCCGTCAGGATCGCCGTCCGCGTTCCGCACGTGTGGCTATCAGCGCGAAAGTCGTCGCTGACATGCTTACCGTAGTCGGCATCGACCGTGTTCTCACGGTTGATCTGCATGCTGACCAAATCCAGGGTTTCTTCGATATTCCGGTAGATAACATCTACGGCTCCCCGGTTCTGGTGGATGACATTGAAGATCAGCGCTTCGAAAACCTGATGATCGTGTCCCCGGACATTGGCGGCGTCGTGCGTGCACGTGCTGTTGCCAAATCCCTGGGCGTGGATCTCGGGATCATCGACAAACGTCGTGAGAAAGCCAATCACTCTGAAGTGATGCATATCATCGGTGATGTCGAAGGGCGTACCTGTATTCTGGTCGATGACATGGTCGATACCGCCGGCACTCTGTGCCACGCGGCAAAGGCTTTGAAAGAGCATGGCGCTGCCAAGGTTTTCGCCTACTGCACACACCCAGTGCTGTCCGGTCGGGCGATCGAAAACATCGAGAATTCCATGCTGGACGAACTGGTGGTAACTAACACCATCCCGTTGTCCGCTGCTGCTCAAGCCTGCTCGCGTATCCGTCAACTGGATATCGCGCCGGTAGTTGCCGAAGCGGTCCGCCGCATCAGCAATGAAGAATCGATCAGCGCGATGTTCCGCTAAGGGCCCTGCCCTTCTCGAACATTTCGTTGACGAAAAGCGCCCCGCCCCGGCATTCCTGTCGGGGCGGGGCTTTTTTGCCCATATCGCCTTTAGCGCTGGTCGCAACCGCTGGGGCGAATGTGGTTATTTTGGAGATACAACATGAACGATTTTACTCTGAATGCTGAAGTGCGTTCCGACCTGGGGAAAGGTGCGAGCCGCCGCCTGCGTCGTCTCGCAAGCCTGGTACCTGCTGTAGTTTACGGTGGCGACAAAGCCCCTGAATCCATCAGCATGCTGGCTAAAGAAGTTGCCAAACTGTTTGAAAACGAAGCGGCTTACAGCCACATCATCGAACTGAACGTTGGCGGCACCAAGCAAAACGTAATCATCAAGGCAATGCAGCGTCACCCGGCCAAAGGCCACGTGATGCACGCTGACTTCGTACGCGTTGTAGCTGGCCAGAAACTGACCGCTAACGTGCCTGTACACTTTGTTGGTGAAGAAGCTCCGATCAAGAAAGGCGGCGAAGTTTCGCACGTTGTTTCGGAAATCGAAGTGAACTGCCTGCCGAAGGACTTGCCTGAGTTCATCGAAGTCGACCTGGCTAACGCCGAAATCGGCTCGATCATTCACCTGTCCGACCTCAAAGCCCCTAAAGGCGTTGAGTTTGTTGCTCTGGCACACGGCGATGACAAGGCTGTTGCCAACGTCCACGCTCCACGTGTTGCTCCAGAAGCTACTGAAGAAGGCGCAGCAGAGTAATTTACTCTGTGATGCCGGAGTGACCCGGTAACATCGCGGACTGGAACGTAGCGAGAAAGCGGGCGAGAACGCGGAGTTTACATAATGGTAAATGAGCACTTGTCGTCCACTTTCGCCGCACACACCTGTCGCGGCGATGTTAACCACCACTCCAAGGAAGGGCCCCTATCGTGACTGCCATCAAACTGATCGTTGGCCTGGGAAATCCAGGCGCTGAATACGAGCAGACCCGGCATAACGCAGGGGCCTTTTTTGTTGAGCGCATCGCGAACGCGCAAGGTGTAAACCTTGTGGCCGATCGCAAATATTTTGGCCTGACCGGACGCTATTCGCATCAGGGTCAGGATGTTCGTCTGCTGATTCCCACCACGTACATGAACCGTAGCGGCCAGGCCGTGGCGGCTCTCGCGGGCTTCTTCCGCATCAAGCCCGAAGAAATCCTGGTGGCGCACGACGAACTCGACCTGCCTCCGGGCGTTGCCAAACTCAAACTGGGCGGCGGCCATGGCGGTCACAACGGGTTGCGCGACATCATCGCGCAACTGGGCAATCAAAATACCTTCTATCGCTTGCGGCTTGGCATTGGCCACCCGGGCGTAGCCAGTATGGTTTCAAATTTCGTCCTGGGTCGTGCGCCACGCGCCGAACAGGAAAAACTCGATGCCAGCATCGACTTTGCCCTCGGCGTGCTGCCGGATATCCTCGCCGGGGAATGGAACCGCGCGATGAAAAACCTGCACAGCCAGAAGGCCTGACTCTTATCCGAGGGGAAACACCATGGGATTCAATTGCGGCATCGTCGGCCTGCCTAACGTCGGCAAGTCCACCCTGTTCAACGCCCTGACCAAATCCGGGATCGCGGCCGAGAACTTCCCCTTCTGCACCATCGAGCCGAACACCGGTATCGTGCCGATGCCGGATGCGCGTCTGGAAGCCCTGGCCGCCATTGTCAATCCAAAGCGCATCCTGCCGACCACCATGGAATTCGTCGACATCGCGGGCCTGGTCGCTGGCGCCTCGAAAGGTGAAGGCCTGGGCAACAAGTTCCTCGCCAACATCCGCGAGACCGATGCCATCGCCCACGTGGTCCGCTGCTTCGAAGACGAGAACGTGATTCACGTCTCCAACAGCGTCGACCCGAAACGCGACATCGAAATCATCGACCTGGAACTGATCTTCGCCGACCTCGACAGCTGCGAGAAGCAACTGCAAAAAGTCGCCCGCAATGCCAAGGGTGGTGACAAGGACGCCGTGGTCCAGAAAGGCCTGCTCGAGCAATTGATCGCTCACTTCACCCTCGGCAAGCCTGCGCGCACGCTGATGAAGACCATGGGCGCCGACGACAAAGCGGTGATTCGCGGCTTCCACCTGTTGACCACCAAGCCGGTCATGTACATCGCCAACGTCGCTGAAGACGGTTTCGAGAACAACCCGCTGCTGGACATCGTCAGAGCCATCGCCGAAGAAGAAGGCGCCATAGTGGTTCCGGTCTGCAACAAGATCGAAGCCGAAATCGCCGAGCTGGATGACGGCGAAGAGAAAGACATGTTCCTCGAAGCCCTGGGCCTCGAAGAGCCTGGCTTGAACCGCGTGATCCGCGCCGGTTACGAGATGCTGCACCTGCAGACCTACTTCACCGCCGGTGTCGAAGAAGTCCGCGCCTGGACCGTCCGCGTCGGTGCCACCGCACCACAAGCCGCTGGCGTGATCCACACCGACTTTGAAAAAGGCTTCATCCGCGCTGAAGTCATCGCCTATGACGACTTTATCCAGTACAAGGGCGAAGCCGGCACCAAGGAAGCCGGGAAATGGCGTCTGGAAGGCAAGGACTACATCGTTAAAGACGGCGACGTGATGCACTTCCGTTTTAACGTGTAAGCGTTTCAGGACGAGACACGCCCAATAAAAAAGCCGCGTTTGATACGCGGCTTTTTTATGCCTGGAATATTTCTCCGCCACACCATCAATCAACTGTAGGAGCCAGCCTGCTCGCGAAGCGGCCGTGTCAGTCGACATCATTGCAGCTGACACATCGCTTTCGCGAGCAGGCTCGCTCCTACAAGGGAATTGTGTTGAATCAGGCCTTCTTGGTTCTTGGCAGCAAGATTGCCAACACGCCCAGCAACGGCAGGAACGAGCACAAAAAGTACACGTATTCGATGCCGCGAATGTCTGCCAGATGCCCGAGCAATGCCGCACCAATCCCGCCGAAGCCGAACATCAAACCGAAGAACACCCCGGCGATCATCCCGACATTTCCCGGCACCAATTCTTGCGCGTACACCACAATCGCCGAAAACGCTGACGCCAGAATGAAGCCGATCACCACGCTCAGAATGGTGGTCCAGAACAGATCAACGTGCGGCAGAATCAGGGTGAACGGCGCCACGCCGAGGATCGAAAACCAGATCACTGCCTTACGCCCGATCTTGTCGCCGATCGGCCCGCCGAAGAATGTCCCCGCCGCCACCGCCCCCAGAAACAGGAACAAATGCAACTGTGAACTCGCGACCGACAGGTCGAATTTCTCGATCAGATAGAAGGTGAAGTAACTGGTGAAACTGGCCATGTAGAAATACTTGGAGAACACCAGCAACCCAAGCACCACCAGCGCACTGATGACCCGCTGCTTCGACAAGCCATGAGTGGCGGCCTGGCCTTGCTTGAGCTTGAACAGGTTCAGGTGATTGGCGTACCAGCGACTGATCCGGTAGAGCACGAACAGCGCAAACACTGCGAACAACCCGAACCATGCGACATGACCCTGGCCGAAAGGAATGATGATCGCCGCCGCCAGCAACGGGCCGAGGGCCGAGCCCGCGTTGCCACCGACCTGAAAGGTCGACTGCGCCAGACCGAATCGTCCGCCCGAGGCCAGCCGCGCGACGCGGGAGGCTTCCGGGTGAAAGGTCGAAGAACCGATGCCGATCAATCCCGCCGCCAGCAGGATCATCGCAAAGCTGCCGACCACCGACATCATCAAGATCCCGATCAACGTGCACACTGTCCCGGCGGGAAGCAGCCAGGGCTTGGGATGGCGATCGGTGTGGTAACCGACCCATGGCTGCAACAGCGAAGCGGTCAGCTGGAACGTCAGGGTGATCAGGCCGACCTGGGTGAACGTCAGGCCGTAATTGGCCTTGAGCATCGGGTAGATCGAGGGCAGCACCGACTGAATCAGGTCGTTGATCAAATGCGCCAGCGCCACCGCGCCGATGATGCGCATGACCAGAGGGCTGCTTTGTGGAGTCGCGGATGCCGGCGTCGCGCCGGTTTGGGCATTGCTGATAGCCATTGAAGTTTCCGTACAACAGATGGGTGCACACGGGCAGGTGCGTCAATGTGCCATTTTTCAGTGCAAGAGCGCTATCCCCTTAGCCAGCTAACGAATGAATCACGGCTGGCAGCGCACCGCCATGGTCTGAATCTTGCGTTGTTTTCGGCTTCAACGCGGCGCTCTTACAAAGGGTGCCGAGAATGGGAAGTTTCGCCACAGAGTCGGCCTACAGAGCTGACGAGGGTGAAATTCCGAGGCCTTTAAAAAGGGCACCAGTCGCAGTCGCAACGACTTCGACGCACGCCAATGGTGCGTGGTGTCCAGGGGAGTCGTGGGGCATGTCGTTTTTATCACCGGGGATCGGGTTGCTGGGGCGTTTCGGCTTCGCTCGCAAATTTCAGCTGTTGTTCCTTCTGTTTATCCTGCCGCTCACGGGCAGCCTGCTGATGATCGGCCAGGACTACCGCGCAAAATTGAACCTGATCTCGGGCGAGCGGGCCGGGGTCCGGCAACTGCTCGCACTGGATACACTGGATAACCTGCTCGCCGCCCAGCGTGACCGCGCCGCGCGCTGGCGTGCCACCGAGACCACCCGTCAGCCGACACCGGCCACCCTCGCCGCTATGGCCGCGTTCGATGCCGTTCAGCCGGCCGTCACCCAGGCCACCACGGACCTGGGCAGCGCATTGCAAACCGAAGGCGCCGAGGGTGAAACCCTGGCCCGCTATCAAACGCTGCAAACCGCGCTCAAAGGCCTCGATTCGAAGAGCCTGAGCAGCGTCGGCTGGTGGCCGGACGGTTACGACCGTTTCACCAATGCCTTGGTCGCCCTGCAAGCCTTGCGTGAACAGATCGCCATGGACAATCGCCTGACGCTCGCGCCTTGGCTGGAAACCTACTTACTGACGCAGATTTCGACGCAACACGCGCCGGACTTGATCGAGCGCGTCGGCCGCCTCGCCAGTGTCGGCCAGGCCTCGGTGGTGTCCGGGCAGTTCACCCTGCAAAGCCGCCTGCAATTGCGCGACCTGCGCAGCCGCATCGGCGATGCCCGCGAACAGCTGGTGAAAACCGCGAGCCTGCTGGAAGCGCGTTTGCCCAGCGCCTTGCAGACCTGGGCCGGGCAATACCATGACAGCCTCAAGCACCTCGACGACGCGTTGAAAGTCCTCGATGACGGCGTGTTTGGCGGCAGCATCAAACTCAAGCCCGAAGAGTTCGAACGCAGCCTGGACGTCCTGCTCACCGACCTTGCGTCGTTGCGCCAGCAGTCGCTGGTCTCGCTGGATCAGCGCCTGGATTACTACCACGGCTCGGCGATCCGCCAGTTCATTCTGGTGGCGACGATCTTCGGATGCCTGCTGCTGGCCGCGCTGTACCTGTTCATCTGTTTGCAGGCCTCGATCCGCCGCAGCGCCAGCGGCATCACGCTGTTGGCCGAAGCCTTGCGCGACGGCAATCTGAGCCTGCAAGTGCCGGTTGAAGGCCGCGACGAACTGGCGGCGATCAGCACCGCGCTCAACGTCGCGGTGGTGCAACTGCGCAACAGCCTGCTGGGGGTTGATCACGAAACCCTGCAACTGAGCAACGCCGTGCGCACGCTCAATCAACATTCCAGCGACGCGTTGGGCGAGGTCGAAGCGCAGCAATTGCAGATCAGCCAGATCGCCGCAGCGGCCACGCAATTGGCCGCCACGTCACAAGGTGTCGCCCAGAGTTGCGAACAAGCGTCCGGCAGCGCCCAGCACACCCGGCGCATTGCCGCCGACAGCAGTCGCGACAGCCAGCGCACCACCGCAAGCATTCAACAACTCAATCAGCGCTTGAACGACACGGCCGCCGCATTGGGTCGAGTCAGCGAGCAAGGGCAGCAGATTCAACTGGTGGTCGACACCATTCGCGGTGTCGCCGAGCAGACCAACCTGTTGGCGCTCAACGCCGCCATCGAAGCCGCGCGCGCCGGCGAACAGGGTCGTGGTTTTGCGGTGGTAGCCGATGAAGTGCGCAGCCTGTCGCAGCGCACCCAATCCTCCACCGCGCAGATCGCCGGCACCGTCGACAGTCTGCGCAATACGGTGAACGAAGCCGTGAGCCTGATGGAAGCTGCCTGCGGGCAAGCGCAATCCGATGCTGATGCGGTCACCGGCCTCGGCGAACGACTGGGGGAAATCGCCAGCGCCGTGCAGAGCGTCACCGACACCCTGGCGCAGATTGCGACGGCGGTCGACGAGCAAGCGACGACGGCGGACGAAGTCAGCGGCAATATCCAGCAAGTCGATCAGGCGGCGGTCCGTTTGCTCGAAGGCGCACGGGCGGTGAATCAGGCGGCGGACACCTTGAGCCAAGGCAGCAAGGCCCTGAGCGACAACACCGGACGGTTTCGTTTGAGCTGAGACGCTCAATGGAATCGCTCCCTTCGCCTTATCGCGGCAACTGGCCCACGCTTACGAGCAAGCCAGTCGCTGGTTCCAGCGCTGTCCTTCGCCGCTGCTGAACGAGGAATTTTGATAAACGGTTGATAGCGTAGATAAATTTTTTAAAAAAGCGCTTGACGCATATTCGTTTCCCGCGAATAATGCGCGCCACTTGGCTACATAGCTCAGTTGGTTAGAGCATAGCATTCATAATGCTGGGGTCCGGGGTTCAAGTCCCTGTGTAGCCACCAAGTACTAAAAACGGCTTACCGAAAGGTAGGCCGTTTTTTTATGCCCCGAGAAAACTACCCGGGTTTCAACTGCCTGCACAAAACCTGCGGGAGCCCGGCTTGCCGGCGATGAGGGCCGAACAGGCTCTACAAAACCTGAGTCAGGCACGCAACGCCGACAGCGCCCGCTCCCAAATCTGCCACGTACGCAACCAGACCATTGCCTGCCAATCGTTGTCGGCAGGATAGAACTGCTCCAGCAGATTCAGCTTGATCTCGCGCCCCGTCGCGTCATGCGGATTGCCATGCAAATGCAACCAGTGGTCGTCACGCAGATGTCGATGCACCGCCGCCCCCGGGTAAGTCCCGCACTCGATCACAAAGGGCATCAGTCGCACCTGCGGCAACGCGTCGATCAGTGCCTGCGAGGTGTAGCCGGTTGCCGTCGCGGCCACGCCCGTTTCGCTTAGCGTATCGGCGCCGGTCAGCAGCGTGTAGAGCCACGGTCCGTAGATGGCCTGCGCTTGCGGCAGCGCCGGATACGCCGACTCGGTGATGGTCAGCAACATCGGATGGCCGTATTCCCCGGCGCCGGTGTGCAGGTCGAAGCACATAACGTCGTCAGCATGGGCGACGTGTTTCTGCAGGATTTGATGCAGCGTACGGTTCGACCAGCTCGGCGCCTGCCCACCATAAAACAGGCCATCGGGATGACTGTGCTGCCCTCCTTCGACAATCGACATCACTGCCGGCCAGCCGTGTTCGCGGATCTGCTCGTCGAGCAGTGCATCGGCGCGATCACGCTCGGAGCCTTGCAACTCGGTACAGCCATAGATTTCATGCAGCGCAGCGTAAGCCTGGTTGTCGGGCAGCGGGCGTTCGAAATTCAGGTGATTGCGGTTCAGGTCGATGTTGTCTTCGTTGACCCGGCGCAACCACGCCGTGCCCCAGGGGTTGATCAGGTGGACAAACACCACCGCGACATCCGCCGGCAGCGAACGATTACCCAACGCCTGCATCCATTTGATCTGACACCCAGAGCCATAAAACCCTTCGACCCCGTGAGTACCGCTCAGCGCGATCAACAAGCGCTTGGCGCCCGGATCACCCAGCACCGCCACATCGGTGCTCAAATCCTCACCGAACGGCCCTTTGAGCGGGTGTGGATACTCGGTCAGCGTCGCGCCAGCCACGGTCGCCGCCGCCAGAAACTGTTCTCGTAGGGTGCGATAGCCGGGCTGGGTGGGAAATTCGCTGTGCATGTCTGCCTCTTGTCGATCTTCTGGCCTGTCTGTTGCCCCGACCCTACAGAAAATTCCTTGATGGTTGAAGGACAAAAACGCCCGGCGGTTTGCGTTGCTTCTTGTCGGCGGATAGAGTCCCTGAACCTTTTCCCACGGACGGAGTGCCCCGCGTGTTCTCAGCCCTACGCTTGAATCGCTATCGCCTGTCAGTCCTTGCGCTGATTGCCGGCGCATTGACCCTCGCGGCGTGCAACGCTCCGCCCGCTTCGACGTTGCCGATCGCACCGGAAGCCGCCTCGGGTTTTCGCACCGACCTGCAAACCCGGCACGCTGCGAAGCACATGGCGGCTGCGGCCAATCCTCTCGCGGCTGAGGCCGGACGGGAAATGCTGCGCCAGGGTGGTTCGGCTATTGATGCGGCCATCGCGATGCAAGCGGTGCTGACGCTAGTAGAGCCGCAATCATCGGGCATCGGCGGCGGCGCGCTGATCGTGTTGTGGGACGGCGAGACCGTCCGCACCTACGACGGTCGCGAAACTGCGCCGGCCGGCGCCTCCGAGAAACTGTTCCTGCAGGCCGACGGCACACCGATGCCGTTCACTCAGGCGCAGATTGGAGGTCGCTCGGTGGGCACGCCTGGTGTATTGCGCGCGCTTGAACTGGCCCATCAGAAGCACGGGCGTTTACCTTGGGCGCAATTGTTCGAACCAGCGATCAACCTCGCTGAAAAAGGCTTCGCCATCTCGCCGCGCCTGCATCGGCTGATCGCTTCAGATTCTTCCATGCGGCGCTCGCCCGACATGATGGCGTACTTCCTCAACGCCGACGGCACCCCGAAAGCCGCGGGTACTCAACTGAAAAATCCGGCATTGGCCGCTGCGCTCAAACGCATCGCCAAGGAAGGTCCAGACGCGCTGTACAAAGGCTTGATCGCGCAGGAAATCGTCGCCAAGGTTCAGGGCCACGCCAACCCCGGCAGCTTGTCGCTTAACGACCTCGACGGCTATTCCGCCAAAGAACGCGCGCCGCTGTGCACCGACTACAAACGCTGGCAGGTCTGCGGCATGCCGCCGCCGTCGTCGGGCGGTATTGCCGTGGCGCAGATCCTTGGCACGTTGCAAGCGCTGGAAACCCGTGACCCGCGCTTCGCTCTGGCGACGATGAAGCCGATCAAGACCGACAGGCCCGCAGGCATCGCACCGCCCCCTGAAGCTGTACACCTTATTTCTGAGGCTGAGCGCCTCGCCTACGCCGACCGAGCGCAATACGTTGCCGACAGCGACTTCGTGCCCGTCCCGGTCAAAGGTCTGGTGGACCCGACCTATCTGGCCAGCCGCGCCGTCCTGATTGGCGATCGCAGCATGGGCACCGCGCAACCCGGCACGCCGCCCGGCATCCAGGTTGCCTACGCACCGGACCGTTCGCCGCTGCGCATTTCCACCTCGCAAGTAGTGGCGGTCGATGACCTAGGCGGCGCGGTGTCGATGACCACCACGGTCGAATCCGCGTTCGGCTCGCACTTGATGGTCCAGGGCTTTTTGCTCAACAACCAGATGACCGACTTCTCGTTTATCCCCGAAGAAAATGGACAAAAAGTCGCCAACCGCGTCGAACCCGGCAAACGCCCACGCTCATCCATGGCCCCCACGCTGATCTTTGATCGCCAGAGCGGCGAATTCCTCGCCACCCTTGGCTCGCCCGGCGGCTCGCAAATCATCGAATACGTGGCCAAATCCACCATCGGCCTGCTCGACTGGAACCTCGACCCGCAAACTGCCATCAACCTCCCCAACTTCGGCAGCCGCAATGGTGCGACCGAACTGGAACAGGGGCAATTCAGCGCAACGTTGATTCAGGCGCTGAAGGACAAAGGGCACAGCGTGGACGAGATCGACATGACCAGCGGGACGCAGGCGATTGTGCGGGTCAAGGATGCGCAGGGTAAGGCTTCGCTGGCGGGTGGCGCTGATCCGCGGCGGGAGGGGGAAGCGTTGGGGGATTGAGGATTGCGTAGTACGGAAAGCCGGATGATCCGGAATCTGCCGGCGATGAGGGCCTTGAGCCTTGTATGGACTTCGTGGTCGCCATCGCTGGCAAGCCAGCTCTTACAGGGGAATACGTCCATATATGGACACGCATTCGCCGATTTACGGCTGCAGGACTTTACCCGCCACCGGATCACCGATTGTCAGGAAATGCCCGCCCGCCACGTGGTGCAAGGTGCGCAATGCATCGTGCCCCTCGAAATGCCAGCGACCGTCGCTGAAGACGCGCTCGTCGGCCTGGGCGGCGATCACTTCGGCCAGAAACAGATCGTACTGCTGGTGGTTGTTCGGTTCAGGCAGCAATCGACACTCCAGCCAGGCCACGCAACCTTCGAGCATCGGCGCGTCGATCAACTCGCCGCTGAATGTCTGCAAGTCATAGGCCTGGAATTTGTCCCGACCCTGATCCCGAGTCAGTTCCAGGCCCGACGTCGAGCCAACTGTCTGCACGATATCGGCCTGGGCGGCGCAGGGTACGTTCAACACGAACGTGCCCGCTGCTTCCAGTAGCTGCCGGGTCCAGGTGGACTTGTCGAGCACCACGGCGATTTTCGGCGGTTCAAAATCCAGCGGCATGGCCCAGGCTGCCGCCATGATGTTGCGCTGCCCGTCATGGGCCGCGCTGACCAGCACGGTCGGCCCATGATTGAGCAGACGATAGGCTTTGGACAAGGGAACCGGGCGGCGATGGGAAGCGTTCATGGGCATCTGCTCGTTGGAAAAGAGCCGATTGTAGCGATTTCCGCCCGCTTGGCAGTCATCAACTCGAGAGTTGATTGGCGAACTGCCCCACCGCATTCACCACTTTCTGCGCGCCATCCTGAATCTCGACGATCACCGTGCCCGCCTCCGCCGCCAGCGCCAGGCCCTGTTCGGCCTGGAGCCTGCCGTCAGTCATCAGGGCCACAGCGTTACGCGCCATCTCCTGGTTCTTGCGCACCACCAGGACAATTTCGTCGGTGGCCTGGCTGGTCCGTGAAGCCAGTTGCCGGACCTCGTCCGCGACCACCGCAAAACCGCGCCCCTGTTCGCCGGCACGGGCTGCTTCAATGGCCGCGTTGAGCGCCAGCAGATTGGTCTGTTCGGCGATGCCGCTGATGGTTTTGACGATGGTGCCAATCACCAGCGATTGCTCGTTCAGGGCTTCGATGCCATCGCCGGCAGTTTGCATGTGCTTGGCCAGGTCGCGCATCACATCCACGGCTTGAGTTACCACGGCCGTGCCGCGCTGGGCGCTTTGATCGGTTTGCTGCGAGGTGCTGTAGGCAATGTTCGCCGCTTCGGCGACCGCCTGTTCCTGATTGACCTGATCGGTAATCACCGTGGCGAACTTCACCACTTTGTAGAGCTTGTTGTTGGCATCGACCACCGGGTTGTAGGACGCCTCCAGCCAGACCGTACGACCATGATGGTCGACGCGCTTGAAGCGGCCGGCCACGAACTCACCATTATTCAGCCGACGCCAGAAGTCCTGATACTCGGCACTGTTGTATTCCTGCGCATCGCAGAAGGTGCGGTGATGTTTACCCTTGATCTGCGCCAGGTTGTAACCCATGCCGCTGAGGAATCGCTCGTTGGCCGACAGCACGTTGCCGCCGAGGTCGAACTCGATCACCGCCGTCGAGCGCACCAGCGCATCGATCAGGTTTTCGTGTTCACGGGACGCCTCTATGGTGCGGGTCAGATCGCTGGAGTAAATCGAAAAATGATTGATCCGTCCGTCGGCGGAGCGCACCGGCTGCACGATCGAGCGCAACCAGGCTTCCTGGCCATTGCCGCGCAACAGGCGCACAGCACCGGCAAAGTGTTCGCCACGGGTCAGTGCGGCCTTGAAGCGGTGGTGGAAATCGTCGGACTTCACGTGAGCCGGCACGATGTCATCGAGGGTGCGATCGACGAGGTCGCTGCTTTTGTAGAGCATCTCGTTCAGGAAGTTCTGGTTGGCCGACTGAATCCGGCCATCGGCGTGAAGTGTCAGCACCAGCATTTCGCTTTCCAGACTGTCCTTCACTTGCTGAAGGCTGGAGAGTTCTTCGCGAAGAGCCGACAACTCTTGCTTCAAGCGTTTGTTGAACATGGGAAAGCACCGATGGACAGAGATGGAAAGCGGCATGCAGCCTAGCCATCGGCCTTGGGAATATTTTCTGAAGTGTGTTTCAGGGTTGTCCTACAAAAATAGTTACGAACAGATTATTCAGGCTTGAGCAGTGCCTCATCTTCCGGGCTGACTTGCGCAAGAAACAGGCACCGAGACCCGCTGACCGTCACTGAGTGCAAGGGGCCCCGCTGCGGCTTCCGACGTGGGGCATGCGCGCGCCGAAATACGCCGCGCTGCTCACGCCCACTGCGCCCATCACGGCACAAAAAATCACGCAGATCCATGGACTCCACGGCATCAGACCGATCAGCAGCAGCGGTGTGATACTCGCCCACGCGGCATAGGCAATGTTGTAAGTGAAGGAAATCCCCGAAACCCGTATCCGCGCCGGGAACAAGCTGACCATCACCGATGGCACCGCGCCGACCACCCCACAACTGAGCCCGGCAATCGCATACGCCAGGCCGATCCAGTCACCGCCAGTGATCAGGCAGGTATAGAGCACGCCGATGCCCAGCGGCAGCAGCAGGCTATACAGCATCACCGTGCGCCAGGCACCAATACGGTCGACCAGCAAACCGGCGAGCACGCAGCCAATGTTGAGGAATACGATGCCCAACGCACTCAAGGCGAAGGTATGGCTGGCGGTCATGCCGAAGGTTTTCTGCATCATCGTCGGGGTAATGACCACGAAGACCACCACGGCGGAAGTCAGTACGCAGGTGAGGATCATCGCCGGCAATATGGCCAGGCGATGTTCGCGCAAAACCGTGCGTAGGGGCAGCTCGACGGCCGCGTCACGCTGGGCCTGCATCGCCATGAACACCGGCGTTTCGCTGAGCCAGCGGCGCAGCCAGACACCGATCACCCCAAACACGCCGCCGAGCAGGAACGGGTAACGCCACGCAAAATCGAGGATTTCCGTCGGAGTGAACGCTTGCGCCAGGAAAGTCGCGGTGAGAGCGCCGATCAGGTAGCCGAAAGTCAGTCCCGCTTGCAGGAAACCAAGCGCGTAACCGCGATGCCCCGCCGGGGCATGCTCGGCGACGAACACCCAGGCGCTCGGTACTTCACCGCCCACCGCCGCGCCTTGCAAAATGCGCAGGGCCAACAGTAGCAGGGGTGCGAAATAGCCGATGTCGGCGTAGGTCGGCATGATGCCGATCAACAGGCACGGCAGCGCCATCATCAAAATGCTCAAACTGAAGACTTTCTTGCGCCCCAGCCGGTCGGCGAAATGCGCCATCAGAATCCCGCCCAGCGGCCGCGCCAGGTATCCAGTGACGAAAATCCCGAAGCTTTGCAGCAGGCGCAGCCACTCCGGCATGTCCGGCGGAAAAAACAGTTGACTGAGGGTCAGGGCGAAAAACACAAAAATGATGAAATCGTAGATTTCCAGTGCACCGCCGAGCGCCGCGAGGCCCAGGGTCTTGTAGTCCGAGCGGCAGAACGGGGCCGGGCGCGAATCGTTGAAATCAGTCATCAAAAATAACTCTGGCATGGGCAAAAAACCAAGGCGCACATGGTCTACGCAAATGCGCCAGCGGACAACCCGTTAGACCATAGTCCCGTATGGGCAAAACTTCGTCACAAAACGTGACCGATTGATTTACTGTTGGCACCTGTCCAGACGGGCATTGCAGCCCTGAAGACCACAATAAACATAAAAATTCGAGGTACTCCCGTGGCCGCTGATATCGACGATAGCCGCTCCGCCCGCTTTGCCCTGCGCTGTTCAAGTTTTGCCGAACGCTGGTTCCCCGACTCCTGGGTATTTGCCGCACTGGCCGTGATTATCGTCGCCGTGGCTACACTGTTCATGGGCGCCAAACCTACCGATGCCGCCATGGCATTTGGCGACGGCTTCTGGAGCCTGATCCCGTTCACCATGCAAATGGCCTTCGTAGTGATCGGTGGTTATGTGGTCGCCAGCTCACCGCCCGCCGTGAAGCTGATCGACCGCTTGGCGCGAATCCCGAAGAACGGTCGTTCCGCCGTGGCATGGGTGGCATTGATTTCCATGGTCGCGTCGTTGTTGAACTGGGGCCTGTCGCTGGTGTTCGGTGGCCTGCTGGTCCGCGCCCTCGCCCGCCGCACCGACCTGAAAATGGATTACCGCGCCGCCGGTGCTGCCGCGTACCTGGGCCTTGGCGCCGTGTGGGCCTTGGGTCTGTCGTCGTCCGCCGCACAATTGCAGGCCAACCCGGCCAGCCTGCCGCCGTCGATTCTGTCGATCACCGGCGTGATTCCTTTCACCCAAACCATCTTTCTCTGGCAGTCCGGCGTAATGTTGCTGGCGCTGATTGTTGTTTCGCTGATCATTGCCTACGCCACCGCCCCCGGCCCGAACTCGGCCCGTGACGCCGAAGCCTGTGGCATCGATCCAAGCTTCAACCTGCCGCCGCTGCAACCGCGCACGCGCCCGGGCGAATGGCTGGAGCACAGCCCGCTGCTGATTATTTTGCTGGTGTTGCTGGCGGCCGGGTGGCTGTTCCACGAATTCTCGACCAAACCGGCAATCAGTGCGATTTCCGGGCTGAACACCTACAACTTCCTGTTCATCATGGTCGGCGCCCTGCTGCACTGGCGGCCGCGCAGTTTCCTCGATGCAGTATCCCGCGCGGTGCCGACCACCACCGGCGTGCTGATCCAGTTCCCGCTGTACGGCTCGATCGCCGCGTTGATGACCACGGTCAAAGGCTCTGACGCACAGACCCTGGCGCACCACATCTCGACCTTCTTCGTCCAGATCGCGTCCCATGACACCTACGCGCTGCTGATGGGCGTGTACTCGGCAATCCTCGGTTTCTTCATTCCGTCGGGCGGCGGCAAGTGGATCATCGAAGCGCCGTACGTCATGCAAGTGGCCACCGACCTGAACTACCACCTGGGCTGGGCCGTGCAGATCTACAACGCGGCCGAAGCCCTGCCGAACCTGATCAACCCGTTCTACATGCTGCCGCTGCTCGGCGTGCTGGGGTTAAAGGCGCGGGACCTCATCGGTTTCTCGTTCGTGCAACTGCTGGTGCACACGCCGCTGGTGCTGTTTCTGCTGTGGGCGTTGGGGACGACGCTGACGTATACGGCGCCGGTGATGCCGTAATGAAAAAAGGGGCCGATATTTCTATCGGCCCCACTTCTCGTTCAGCCCCGTCTGTTTCAGTATGTCGTTACCCCTCGTCGGGGCCCACACGCTGAAAAGGATCTGAGCATGTTCAAACTCGCAGCCCTCACCGTTGCCGCCCTGACTCTGAGTACCGCCGTCCATGCGGATGCCGACCTGAAGCTGGGTAGCACCGAGCGTGTCACCCGCCTGTTCGCCTACCCCAACAACTGCAACGTGATCTGTTTTCGCAACTCGACGCTCGAGCAGACCGTCGAGCATTACCTGACGCAAAGCGTGCAACGCGATGGTTACGCCGACGCGAAGGTGCACGTCAAAACCGATAACGGTCAGCTCTATGCGGCAATCACCGGCGTGCCCAAGGGCTATGAAAAACCGCTGGCAGCGCTGCTCGATGCCGGTGATCTCGCTTATACCGGCGCCAGCAAGCTGAATGCCGACGGCAAGTGGGCATATAACTGGTATTTGTTCCTGCCACTGGGCATGGCCCTGGATAACCGTCGAAGCGTCGAGCTGCTGCACTTCCCGCCGGATTACTCGCTGACCCAGGCACAGGATTACCTGAAGTCGGCCACCAGTGATCGTTGGGCCACGTTGCTGACACTCAACGGGATCGCTGCCGACAAGACGCCGGCTTTCCAGACCATTATCGACATCGCGCCGATTGCCGCGCCCTCAAATGCCGGCAAGGACCTGGTAGGCGTCTACGACTACTTCAAGGATTACCAAACCAGCATGGTCAAGCACATCAGCCAGAACGCCAACGGTGACCCACTGCCGATGGTGGCTTTCGGCGCGCCCGTGCGTAACTGGATCAAGCAGCAATACGGGCCGACCGTGAACGTGTTGGGCCTGGTCAGCATCAGTCCGAGCGACGGAGTGAAAGTGCCGGTGCTGGGTTCCAACCACCCGAGCTACATCTGGTACGCCGCCGACCCGGCCAGCTATACCGGTAAAGATGCCCAGGCACAGGCCGATGCGGCAGGCCTGAAAGTCATGGGCCAGGATTTGAGTGCCGCGTGCTGGCAAGCCGCCATGGGCCGCGACCTCGACAGCAATCCGGACATTGAACTGAGAAGTTGTACCCAAACCTGGCAGGTGGCCCAGGCCGAACAAACCTGCGAGCTGTTCTATACCTCGATCCGCAACCTGACGGCCGGACAAGCCACGGCCAAGTGCGCGACCACACCGATCAAGGCTCAGCTCAAACTGCTCAAAGCACCGGCACCGGCGCCCGCGGTGCCTGCTCCGCCTCTGTAGACGACTGAACGGTGTTCCCTCGTGAGCCATGGCTTACGCGGGAATGTGCATTTTTGCACTGTCAATTGTGACAGTAGACCCGCGGAGTTTTTTGCGAGAGTCTTGAGCCGTACTCACGTGTTGCAGGGCTGACAGGATGTCAGTTGACGGAGGTCGCAGCACCTTGCCAACAAGGAATGTTATGACAGCCCACGTCGACCAACGAATCACCTCACGGTCATCCAATGGCATCTACCCCTTCGTAGAGCTGCCTTTGCGACTGGGATACCCGTCCAAAGATGAATTTGAAATCATCTACGACGCTCGGCGATCGGCCATCGCTGTTGCCGCCCTGCGCGAATTCCCTCGTCTGACCCGGGCCTGCCGGTTCTCCGGACATTTGTTGCCCTATCGCAGCCGACATACCCGGCAAATGGCGCCGGGCATTCATGTCTACGACCCGCGATTCCTGGGCCTGCTCAACCACAGCTGTGACCCCAGCGTTTTCCCCGATATGAGCGAGATGCAGTTGTGGGCACTGAAGGACATCAAGAATGGCGATCGACTGACCATGGATTTCGCCGCGACCGAAGACAAGTTGCAGCGGCAGTTTGCCTGCCGCTGTGGTTGTCCTTGTTGCCGTGGCTGGATCATGGGCTACGACGAATCGCCGAATGCCAATGGCCTGCTGTTTTTCCAGCATTGGCGCCGATGACGCCCGCGCCGAGTTTTTACAGCGGCTCGAACGGACGCAAACGGTACTGCGGCGGCAACTGTTCGAAACCGCTGATGGTGGCGTTCAGGCTCTTCCACCGACCGTCCTTGATGCCATAGATGCAGCCGTGAATCGACAGTTTCTGCCCGCGGTGCCACGCGTTTTGCACAATGCTGGTGTGCCCGACGTTGGCCACTTGCTGGATCACGTTGAGTTCGCAGAGGCGATCAACCTGTTCCTCTTCGGTCGGCAATTTGGAGAGCTCTTCGCGCTTTTCGTAGTAAAGGTCGCGAATCGTACGCAGCCAGCCGTCGATCAAGCCAAACTGGCGATCCTGCATCGCGGCTCGCACGCCACCGCAGCCATAGTGGCCCGTGACGAGGATGTGTTTGACCTTGAGCACGTCAACGGCGTACTGGATAACCGACAGGCAATTGAGGTCGGTGTGCAACACCACGTTGGCCACGTTACGGTGGACGAACAGGTCGCCGGGCAGCATGCCGACAATCTCGTTCGCCGGCACGCGGGCGTCGGAGCAGCCGATCCAGAGGAATTCCGGCGTTTGTTGGCGGGCCAGTTTGGCGAAGAAGTCAGGATCTTCTTTGGTGATCGCGTCAGCCCAGCGCTCGTTGTTATCAATCAGATCTTGTAATTCGTTCATGCAATGAAGCCTCGAGAATGATGCGCAGCTTTGACAGACAACCGTCCGTCGGGGTCACGCGCGCGATGCATTTTGCCGATGATGTCGTTTTACCGGTGTTCCATTCCGGTGGAATTTCCGGGCAACCCTGTGGGTCCACCCTAGTAAGGCCCACAGTATGAGGAATTGCCATGAATGATTCACGACGTCCGTTCGATGCAATGCAACCCGAGCCCATCGATGACAATGAAGACCGCATGGGTTCGATGCATGAACTGGATTTTGACGAGGATGAAGGCGGTGCCAGAATCGGCGATGAACCGCCTTCAGGCGAACGAGAACAGCCCGACGAGCGGGTGCGGGAAGCGGGTTTGACAGGGGCTTCGACGGCTGACCATGAGCCAACCGATGATGATATGAGCCCGGAAACGCTGATCCGTGAAGACGGTGCACGGGATGCCAGGGAAGCAGGCGAGGATGGCCAGGCCGATTGGGATTTGAGCGTTGTCGATGAAGCCGAGATTGGCGGGGGAAATGGGTTGGATGAGGAGGAGTTGGCGAAGCGGGATCCGCTGGATGGGAATCGTTGATCGTTGGCGTCAGTAAGGGCGCCTTCGCGAGCAGGCTCACTCCCACACGGGAATGCATTCCCCTGTAGAAGTGAGCCTGCTCGCGATGCTTTAAAGGATTTCAGTCAACCAGGGTGCAGGCCATGACCACGGCATCTTCACGCCCACCCACCGCCGGATAATAATCCCGGCGCCGGCCAATCTCGTTAAACCCGTACCGCTCATACAACCGGAATGCCGACCGATTGCTGTCGCGCACTTCCAGAAAGCACTCCCTTGCCTCGGCCTTGTAGGCAATCGACATCAAGTGTTCCAGCAACGTCAAACCCAGGCCACGGCCCTGATTTTCCGGTTTGACGGTGATGTTCAGCAGGTGCGCTTCATCCAGAATGATCTGCACCACGCCGTGACCGACCTGCTGCTGACCTTCAAACATAAGCCAGATTTGATACTTGCCCAGCCCATCGAGAAAAATTCCGCGGGTCCAGGGATGGCTGTACGCGGCAAATTCGATTTTCAGCACGGCGTCCATGTCCGCCTCGGTCATCGGGCGAAACGTTACAGCGTCACTCATTCGATTCTTTCCAGCGCGCCATCAGCCGACGCATGGCTTGCCAGACATCAGCCTTACGCTGTGGCTCTTCCATTAATAATTCCAGACCCGGCAGGGCCCAGACCGAGCCCAGGCCTTCGACCTGGAGTTCACGGTTGAAGGATTCGGCATTCGCCTCACCGGCAAAACGCACCGCCGGCAGACCGATCAGCCACACACAGACGCACGGTGCATCTTCCAGTCGGGCCGATAGAAAGCCCTGCACGAAGTCGCGAGCCGCTTCCGGCCCCTGATCCATCGTGCCTCGGGTCAGCAGCGGCCAGCGCACCGGCTCGCCGACAATTTGCGGACTGTCCGGCAGACCGGCGGCGCGCAACATGTCTTTGAGTAGCAAATAGGCGGGATCACGGGTCTGGAACGCTTCGCCTGTGGGTAACTCCACCAGCAGCAGGCAGCGACCGGCGCGCAGCAATTGTAGGGAGAACCGCGGAGGCGGCACGATCGGCGCCTTGACCGCGACGGGTGCCTCCTCTTCTTCCACCTTGGCGTTCGTGCGCGTACTGGCCAACGATGGCCGTGGCCCTTCGATTTTCACCCGTTCCGTCGGTTTGACCACCGGTTCCACGGCCACGTCAGCCACAGGCGCACGCGCAACCGGGGCGATGACCAACGGTGCGGGTATCTCCAGCAGCTCGGGCCGCGAGGGTGCGGCGAAGGGCAATTCGGTGCGCGGCAGCCAGTTGACCACCTGCATGGCAGTCAAATAAGCGCGACGACGGGACTCGATAAGCAAAGGTCGGCCACTTGTGGATAACTAAAGTGCGCTGATTCTACCGCCCTTCGCTCAAGATCGCCCGCGCTTGATCGATACTCTTTCCCTTAGAAACAGCTACAGCCCGTCCCGAGAGTGAATCGTATCGGCCCCGATGCAGTACAATCGCGGCTTTTAATCGCCAACCAGCCGGCCATCCCGATGATCGAACCCAAGCGCGTCTTGCGCGCCCTCGCTGAACACTGGGCACTTCTGGAGCCACTGTGCGAGCACTTCGACCAAGGCACACTGAGCCTCAACGAACTGCGCACGCAATTGGCCGCCCAGCAACTCGACAGCACGCCGCAGGACATCACCAGCCTGCTGGACGTGTGGATCCGTCTCGACATTCTGGTGCCCGTGGCAAAAAGCCCGAACCGTTTCGAGCTTAACGCACAGATTCATGACTTCCTCGCTTACCTGCGTCGTGAGCACCGTCTGGGCCTGTGCCTGGAAATCGAAGCCTATTTGCGCCATCTCGAACGCCTGGCCGGTTATATCCAGGACGCCTTCGACGTTCGTGACGGCCACGACCTGGCGCGCCAATTGCGTTTGCTCGACATGCGCGTACGCGACGTTCTGAAGAAACTCGCCAACGACGAACAGGCCCTGATGGCCGTTGCCGAGCGCGCCAAAACCAGCGACCGGCAAATCCCGCTGCGTCAGCGTTATGCCGAAGTGCTGGCGACCTGGGACGAATACGTCGAGCCGATGATCCAGCTGGTGAACGCCGACGGCGCCTTCGAACAAGGCGTGCGCAAGGTAGAAAACGTCCTTCTGAAAATGCTCACCGAGCAGCAACGCCTCGGCCATCTGGTCGACGACGACATGCTGCTGCGCACCCACGCGCGCATCCTTGAAATGCAGACCAGCGCCCAACTGACGCTGCGTCATGCCCGCGAATTGCTGCTGCCGCTGCGTGAAGAAGCACGCCGCCACAATGCCGTGACCCGTGGCGCCGCACTGGCACTGTCGGTCATCCGGCGCAAAGGCATCGACGCGGTGCCACAAGCGGCGATGCCAATGTTCACGCGACCGCAAAGCACCTTCCTCGGCAGTGCCAGTCAGGTCGAAGCCTACGTTTACGCACTGGCCCGTTTCGAGCCGAAACCGGCGCGTTTTCCCAAGGCCCACAAGACTCAAAAAGGCGAGGCCCCGCGCGCGCCCCGCACCGTTCGCGAAATGCTCGAACGCTGCGAAGACGCGCTGCCGATGCCAGACCTGATGACCTGGCTCCTGGAACAGGAACCGGACGGCGCCACCGACGAATTGCTCTATTGGTTCTCGCGCCTGTCGCGGGAGAAACGCTTCAAACGCGAGCGTCTGGAACGCCGCGATTACCACACTCATGAGCACCAGGTCAGCCTGCGCTCCTTCGCCCTGCTCTCGGCCCGCGACACCACCGCCGAGGATTCTGCGAGCACCCTCCATGCAAGTACCTCACATGCATCTTGATCTATCCGAACTGTCCCAGCTCGCGCCGATCTTCCGCGAGCTGTTCAAGGGTTACCACGTCAGCCGCCGCGATCCGGAGCTGTACGCACAACTGTCGAACTTCCAGGATCAGTACCGCACGCTGTTCAAGGCGTTGGGTTTTGAGCTGGTCTGCGACACCCGCGGCTTTTATTACTTCGTGCCAGACCTCGCCGCCGCCGCGGTGAACAAGACCGCGCAACGTCTGGCGCTGTTCACTTTCATCCTCGTCGAGCATCTGGCGGATCAGGGCCGTGACCCGATTGCCGTGCTCGACGGCGGCAGCCTCGGCCGCGACGAATTGCCGTCGCTGCTGGAAAAGTACCGCGACCTGTTTATCCAGGCCGAAGTGCAGACCGTTGAAGAGCTCGAAGAAAAAATCATGCGGCGCATGACTCAGCTCGGTTTCGCGGGTGAAGAAAACGGTATCTACCGCTTCCTGCCGCCGATGCACCGCTTCCTCGATGTCTGCCTGTCGGTTCAACAGGACCGCGATCTGGCCGCCAGTTTGCACAGCGTGCTGCCGCTGCCGGTTCCGGTGCTGATCGATGACGACAGCGACGAAAAACTCCTGGAAACCGATGACCCGCTGGATCTCAGCGACTTCGCCGAAGAAAGCGAAGAAGACGCCATGGCCCGCGCCATTGCCGAAGAGCAGGAGACCGACGCATGAGCCAGGAACGCTACGGCATTCGCCGCTTCGCTCTTTTGAACACCGCCGGTTACAGCCTCGGCCTATTCCCGCTGGAAGAACCGCTGTCGGTCTACGGCGCGAACAACCTCGGCAAGTCCGCTTCGATCAACGCCTTGCAGTTCCCGATTCTGGCGCGCATGTCGGACATGAGTTTCGGCAAGTACAGCCTCGAACAATCCCGGCGTTTCTACTTCGCCTCGGACACCAGTTACATTCTCGTGGAAGTCTCTTTGCCCCACGGCCCTCACGTAATTGGCGTGGTCGGTCGCGGCCCGGGCGGTGGTTTCGGTCACCAGTTCTTTGCCTACGCCGGCAAGCTCGATCTGGCGCACTACCAGAAAAACGACACCTGCCTGCGCCAGAAAGAGCTGTTCACCAACCTCGAGCGCGAAGGCCTGAAAGCCTACGAACTGAAGCCGGATGAACTGCGGCGCTTGCTGGTCGGCGGTCACACCTCGATCCCGCTGGACCTGACGCTGATCCCGCTGCGCTCCACCAGTGAACAGAGCCTGAAGACCTTTCGCGCGCTGTTCATCAATTTGCTGCACATGCGCGAAATCACTGCGGCCAAGCTCAAGCAATTGTTCCTCGATGCCTTCGAACACAGCCTGCGTTCCGGCAGTGTCGATTACATTGCTGCGTGCGAAGAAGCGTTCCGCGATGTACGACGCATGGAGCAGGACTACAACTCGCTGGTCACCGCCGGCCCGTTGGTTGAAGCCCTCGCTTCAGGGGTGACCCAGCGCAACATCCTGCGCGGCAAACTGCACCGGATCTCGCCGCTGCTCGACTCGCTGCTGGGCACGTGGTCGGACTACGCCAGTGCGCGCAAGGAAGAGCTGACGATTCAGGCCGAACATTACCGCAATGAGCAGGACTCGCTGCAAAACGATCAGCGCGGCGGCACTCAGGAACTGATGCGCCTGGAACGGGAAATCACCGGTATCCAGCGCTGGCTCGGCGAGCTGTCGGTGCTCAAGCATCGCTTCGCGTTGGTCACTGACGTCAAAATCCTTGAGCAGCAATTGCTCGCAGCCAAGGACGCCCACGATGAACTGGCCGGTGCGCTGGCGCAGTCGCGGCAGTTCTCTGCCGAAGATCTGGAAGAGCGCCTGCGGGATCTGGAAAAACGCGTGAAGTCCGTGAAGCAGCAACTCGATCACGCCGACAACAACAGCTACGCCCGCCTGCGCGAAGAATTTTCGCAACAGGATGTCGAGCGCCTGATGCGTCTGTTCAACAGCGCGCTGTTCAGCCTGCCGTTGGGTGAGCATGGCATCACGCTGGACGAGGACGGTCAGTGGGTCAAATCCATGGAGCTGATCCTCGACGGCTTCAAAGGCGAGCGTTTCGAAGTGCCGGGGCTGTCCATCGACATCTCGCACATCGAGCCGCCGGCGCTGCAAGCCCTGGCTGACCGCGCCGCGTTGCGCGATCAGAAAGAGCGCCTGGAAAAAGAACTCAAGCAGCTGAAAACCCAAGCCGCCGTGGCCGCCGACCGCGCGGCGAGCAAGACCCAGACCGAAGCGCTGTACCAGCAAGTGCTGGACGCGCAAAAAGCCCTGGAAGATTTCCGTCGCGCGCAAACCCTCAGCGCCGAGGAAGACGACAAGCTCGAACAACTGGCGCAGATGGAAGCCGCCCAGGAAGAACTCAAGCGCTCCAGCGACGCCTTCACCGAACGCGTCCAGCAATTATCGGCCAAGCTGCAATTGGTCGGTCGGCAGATTGGCGACATGGAAGCCAAGCAACGCACCCTCGATGACGCCCTGCGCCGCCGTCAGTTGTTGCCCGCCGACATGCCATTCGGCACGCCGTTCATGGACCCGATCGACGATTCTATGGACAACCTGCTGCCACTGCTCAATGACTATCAGGACAGCTGGCAGGGCTTGCAGCGCAGCGACGGTCAGATCGACGCGCTGTATGCTCAGGTTCGTCTCAAGGGCGTAGCCAAGTTCGACAGCGAAGACGATATGGAGCGTCGCCTGCAATTGCTGATCAACGCCTATGCGCACCGCACCGACGAAGCCCTGACCCTCGGCAAGGCCCGCCGCGCCGCCGTCACCGACATCGCCCGGACCCTGCGCAACATTCGTAGCGACTACGACAGCCTCGAACACCAACTGGCGCTGTTCAACCGCGAGATCAACAAGCGTCAGGTCTCGAACCTGCAGAGCTTCCGCATCGTACTCGCGCCAAACAAGGAAGCGCTCAAGCACATCGACCAGATCATCCACAGCGCCGGCCAGTACGAAGAAGGCGAGACCCTCTCTGTGTTCGACCTGAGCCAAAGCGCCGATCAGGACAACAAGAACGAAGAAGCCAAGGAATACCTGGCGCGGCTGGTGGCAGCGAACCACAACCAGCTCGGGCTCAAGGACTTGTTCGAATTGGCGTTCGAGATCACCAAGGTCAACGGTCAGCCGGTGATCCACACAGACATCGACGGCGCCGCCTCCAACGGCACGACGATGACTATCAAAGCGCTGACTAACATGTACTTGTTGTTGCATTTGATGGACCGCGACCAGGCTGGCCGCGTGCGCTTGCCGTACTACCTCGACGAGGCCGCAGACATCGACGAGAAGAACCAGGCCGCATTGCTGGAAACCAGTCTGCAGTTGGGCTTCGTGCCGATCCTGGCGAGTGTGAAGCCGCAGGTCTGCGCCAGTGTCGCGATTGACCTGGAAGGTGGCAGCGGGCCCAACGGGATCTATATTGATGAGGCGGACTGGAAGTACATTCGTCGTCACGATGAAGTGAAGGCGGTGGTTAACGTTGAGGCGGATGAACCGGAGATGGATGCGGTTTGATTTGGGTTAATTACAGGTCATAAAAAGGCCGCGATCCATTGGGATCGCGGCCTTTTTTATGGTGAAGTTTTTTAGAATTTCAGTAAATTTCAGTAATCTATTTACCGAGGGATATCTTCGGCGACCACGTCAGCCATTCATCTTCAAACTTGTCGAACAACGGGAAGGTCTGCTCCGGTCGCGCCGGACTACCCATGCGATCCCCGTCCGGCGTGGCGAACGCGATGCCGCCCTGTATCAGCGTCTCCAGCGATTCGGTACGAACTGTCGCCCCCTTGAACAATCCGTAGTCGAAACCGAAACCGCTGGTGTTCCAGAACCGTGTACCGCTGCGCACCAACGGCGCGTATTTCGGCTCGATCAGAATGTGAACCAACACCCGATCAGCGGTCTGGCCCAGTTCGTAGCTCGTCACCTTGCCCACGGTCACTTCACGATAGGTCACCGGCACGCCGGTTTTCAGCGAACCGCGGCGAGCGGCACTCAGGACCAGGCTTAAACCAGCTTCCTGGGAAACGGCTTCCGGTGGCGTGGCCAGGGCCACGAAGTTCTTCTGCGGCCCGAGGTTTTTCGCTGCCGGCTGCACTTCGATGTATTGGCCGGTCACCAAGGTTTCGAGGTTTGACGTCTTGATCAGACCCAACTCAGGTTTAACCACCCAGAACTGGCTACCCACCCGGGCGATTCGCTCCGGCACTTCGGTAATCCGCGCGGTGAGCAACACCGATTGCAAATCATCGCTGAGGTCGATGTCTTCAATCTTGCCGACATCCAGCCCCTTGAAACGCACCGGCGTGCCGTTGCGCAAGCCATCAGCGCGATCGACCTTGATCGTGACCATGGTACCTTTCTGGTTGGCCTCGTCATGGTTGGCGAACAAGCGGAAACGCGGAATCTTCTTTTGCAACGGCGCTTTCGCTTGCGGGGTCTCGAAGGCAATGCCGCCGGCCATCAAGCTTTGCAGTGATTCACTCTTGACCTGGATTCCGCCTGTCAGCCCGCCCGTGAGCGTGATTCCGCTGGCGTTCCAGAAACGGGTCGAGGCATTAACCAGCCCTTCGTATTCCTTCTCGATGTGCACACCGATCACCAATTGCTTCTTGGTGCGCGAGAACTGATAGCTCTGGACTGAACCGACCTTGACCTGCTTGTAGAGTATCGGGCTGCCGACTTCCAGCGACCCCAGATTCTCGGTGAACAACACCAGGTGCAGGCCCGGTGATCGCAAGTCCAGCGGTGGCGCCTTGGCCCGCGCCACAAATTCGCGCTGCGGCGCGGCACCCTTGTCGCCAGGGCGCACAGCGATGTAGTTACCTTTGACCAGGGCTTCCAAACCGGTGATGCCCGCAAGGGAGATCGAGGGTTTGACCACCCAGAACTGCGTGCCGTCGACCAGATAATCTTCGGCCAGAGGATCAAGGGTCAGCTCAGCAGTTGCACCCGCCAGATCAGGATCGATCTTCAGCGCCTTTAGATTGCCGACCTGAATGCCTTTGTACATCACCGGTGTGCGACCAGCCTGCAGCCCTTCAAAATCGCTGAGTTTGACCTTGACCCGGATACCGGCCGCGGCCGCATCGAAGTCTTCGTAGAGACGGAACGGCAGGCTCGGATCGGTGGGCGGGCTGTCCTTGCGGTTTTCCGGGGTGGCGAACGAGATACCGCCGGCGACGATGCTGGCCAAGGATTCACTGCGCACCTTAACCCCGGACAGGTTGGCGTCGATACTGATGCCGCTGGCATTCCAGAAACGGGTGTGTTTGCGCACAAGCTTGGCGTAGGTCGGCTCGATGAACACTTTGAGCTCAACCGTGCTTTGGTCTTCGGACAACAGGTAGCTTTTTATCTGGCCGACTTTGATCTGTTTGTAGAAGACCGGGCTGCCACGGTTGAGTGAGCCCAGGCGATCGGCCTTGATAGTCAGGTGCAACCCGGGCTTGGCGTCCGACAACGGCGGCTCTTCGGCCAAGGCCTTGAACTTGAGCGTGGGCTCGCCTTCACCGGGACTGATCGCGATGTAGTTACCGGAGACCAGGGTTTCCAGGCCAGTGATACCCGCCAGGGTCACGCTTGGCTTGACCAGCCAGAAGCGCGTGCTGGTGCGCAGGTATTCCTCCACGTCCTTGTTCATTTCGACGGTGGCGATCACCCCTTTGGTGGCGCCTTCGTCGTCGAGCTTGAGGGTTTTGACCTTACCGACCGACATGCCCTTGTAAACGACTTCGGTCTTGTTGGCCTGGATACCTTCGCCGCTCTCGAAACGCACTTGAACCTCGATACCGGTTGCCGTGTAAGCACGCCAGCCGAGCCAGCCGCCGATGATCAGGGCGATCAGGGGCAACACCCAAATGGCAGACCAGTTCGAGGCCGGTCGGGTTTTAGCGGTGGGCAAATCAGTCATGGTCGTCGTCCGACTCCGTGTTATCCCAAATCAGTCGGGGATCGAAAGTTACAGCGGCAAGCATCGTCAGAATCACCACACTGGCGAAAGCGATGGCGCCAAGATTGGCTTCGACGCTGGCAAGCCGTCCAAAATTAACCACCGCCACCAGAATGGCGATCACAAAAATGTCGAGCATCGACCAGCGCCCGATGAACTCGATAAAGCGATACATCCAGATTCGCTGGCGTGCAGACAGTGGCTGGCGGCGCTGCACCGAAAACAGCAGCAAGGCGATGCCCACCAGTTTGAACGTCGGTACGAGGATGCTGGCGATAAAAACCACAGCTGCGATGGGAATCATGCCGTGCTGAACCAGCTGGATGACACCAGACATGATGGTGCTGGGATCGCCCTGCCCGAGAGAACTGACGGTCATGATCGGCAGTACGTTGGCCGGAATGTAGAGAATGGCGGCCGTTACCAGCAACGCCCAGGTACGAACCAGGCTATTCGGACGCCGGGCGTGAACGAGCGCACCACAACGGGTACAGACCTGCTCGTCGGCGTCAGCGTCCTGCTTGTTCAATTCATGGCATTCAGTGCAAATCAGAATGCCTGCATCAATCGCCCGCATGGGCATCTTCTCCTGATAAAGCCTGCCAGATCTGATGAGGCGACATCACAACCTCCAACAAGACCTGAACCAACAACAACCCGATAAAGCACGCCAGACCCAGACCGATCGTGATGGCTGCCATATCTGCCAGTTTTACGATCGCCACCAGGACACCCATGAGGTAAACCTCGAGCATCCCCCAATCACGTAAATGGTGATAAATGCGGTAGAGCAGCAAGCCGTAACTGCGGCCGAGATCAAAACGAATACTCAGTAGCACGGCCAGTTGGCAAAGCAGTTTGAGCAACGGGATTCCCATGCTGCACAAAAACACGACAACCGAGACACCCTGCATGCCGCTATCGAACAGGCCGACAACGCCGGTCCAGACAGTGTCCTGCGACGATTGCCCAAGTAGATTGAGCTGCATGATGGGTAAAAAGTTCGCCGGGACATATAACAGCAATGCGGCGATGACCAAGGCAAGACTGCGTTGCACAACATTGTGCCGATGAGCATAAAGCTCATATCCGCAACGCGGGCACAGGGCTTTCTCGCCATGGGCAAGCTCGGGCTTACGCATCAGCAAGTCGCACTCATGGCACGCCACCAAGTCGTCCAGCGGTAGTTCTGACAGCCCGGAGGCGTCAACCGGATCTGGCATAAAGACTCTGCCTCCGAAAAAGTTGGACCTATTCTAGTGTCATGGGTCGAAAATAACTGTGCAAATTTGTGCTGGGTCGCATCGAGCTTTTATTACGGGCAAAACAAAACCCCAACTGCTTTCGCAATTGGGGTTTCGGAATTTAATCTTGACGATGACCTACTCTCACATGGGGAAACCCCACACTACCATCGGCGATGCATCGTTTCACTGCTGAGTTCGGGATGGGATCAGGTGGTTCCAATGCTCTATGGTCGTCAAGAAATTCGGGTACTGAGTCGTGACCAGTTGGCCTCGCTTCAGCAAATTGGGTATGTGATAGCTTTCGGTGTTTTTGCGAGATCGAACTTTCGGTTCGTTTCGTCTTCACACACCGCAATCTGGTGCTCGTTAGAGCAAGCAAATTGCTTGGGTGTTATATGGTCAAGCCTCACGGGCAATTAGTATTGGTTAGCTCAACGCCTCACAGCGCTTACACACCCAACCTATCAACGTCGTAGTCTTCGACGGCCCTTCAGGGGACTCAAGGTCCCAGTGAGATCTCATCTTGAGGCTAGTTTCCCGCTTAGATGCTTTCAGCGGTTATCTATTCCGAACATAGCTACCCGGCAATGCCACTGGCGTGACAACCGGAACACCAGAGGTTCGTCCACTCCGGTCCTCTCGTACTAGGAGCAGCCCCTCTCAAATCTCAAACGTCCACGGCAGATAGGGACCGAACTGTCTCACGACGTTCTAAACCCAGCTCGCGTACCACTTTAAATGGCGAACAGCCATACCCTTGGGACCGGCTTCAGCCCCAGGATGTGATGAGCCGACATCGAGGTGCCAAACACCGCCGTCGATATGAACTCTTGGGCGGTATCAGCCTGTTATCCCCGGAGTACCTTTTATCCGTTGAGCGATGGCCCTTCCATACAGAACCACCGGATCACTAAGACCTACTTTCGTACCTGCTCGACGTGTCTGTCTCGCAGTCAAGCGCGCTTTTGCCTTTATACTCTACGACCGATTTCCGACCGGTCTGAGCGCACCTTCGTACTCCTCCGTTACTCTTTAGGAGGAGACCGCCCCAGTCAAACTACCCACCATACACTGTCCTCGATCCGGATAACGGACCTGAGTTAGAACCTCAAAGTTGCCAGGGTGGTATTTCAAGGTTGGCTCCACGCGAACTGGCGTCCACGCTTCAAAGCCTCCCACCTATCCTACACAAGCAAATTCAAAGTCCAGTGCAAAGCTATAGTAAAGGTTCACGGGGTCTTTCCGTCTAGCCGCGGATACACTGCATCTTCACAGCGATTTCAATTTCACTGAGTCTCGGGTGGAGACAGCGCCGCCATCGTTACGCCATTCGTGCAGGTCGGAACTTACCCGACAAGGAATTTCGCTACCTTAGGACCGTTATAGTTACGGCCGCCGTTTACCGGGGCTTCGATCAAGAGCTTCGCGTTAGCTAACCCCATCAATTAACCTTCCGGCACCGGGCAGGCGTCACACCCTATACGTCCACTTTCGTGTTTGCAGAGTGCTGTGTTTTTAATAAACAGTCGCAGCGGCCTGGTATCTTCGACCGGCATGAGCTTACGGAGCAAGTCCTTCACCCTCACCGGCGCACCTTCTCCCGAAGTTACGGTGCCATTTTGCCTAGTTCCTTCACCCGAGTTCTCTCAAGCGCCTTGGTATTCTCTACCCAACCACCTGTGTCGGTTTGGGGTACGGTTCCTGGTTACCTGAAGCTTAGAAGCTTTTCTTGGAAGCATGGCATCAACCACTTCGTCACCCAAAGGGTAACTCGTCATCAGCTCTCGGCCTTAGACTCCCGGATTTACCTAAGAGTCCAGCCTACCACCTTAAACTTGGACAACCAACGCCAAGCTGGCCTAGCCTTCTCCGTCCCTCCATCGCAATAACCAGAAGTACAGGAATATTAACCTGTTTTCCATCGACTACGCTTTTCAGCCTCGCCTTAGGGACCGACTAACCCTGCGTCGATTAACGTTGCGCAGGAAACCTTGGTCTTTCGGCGTGGGTGTTTTTCACACCCATTGTCGTTACTCATGTCAGCATTCGCACTTCTGATACCTCCAGCAAGCTTCTCAACTCACCTTCACAGGCTTACAGAACGCTCCTCTACCGCATCACCTAAGTGATACCCGTAGCTTCGGTGTATGGTTTGAGCCCCGTTACATCTTCCGCGCAGGCCGACTCGACTAGTGAGCTATTACGCTTTCTTTAAAGGGTGGCTGCTTCTAAGCCAACCTCCTAGCTGTCTAAGCCTTCCCACATCGTTTCCCACTTAACCATAACTTTGGGACCTTAGCTGACGGTCTGGGTTGTTTCCCTTTTCACGACGGACGTTAGCACCCGCCGTGTGTCTCCCATGCTCGGCACTTGTAGGTATTCGGAGTTTGCATCGGTTTGGTAAGTCGGGATGACCCCCTAGCCGAAACAGTGCTCTACCCCCTACAGTGATACATGAGGCGCTACCTAAATAGCTTTCGAGGAGAACCAGCTATCTCCGAGCTTGATTAGCCTTTCACTCCGATCCACAGGTCATCCGCTAACTTTTCAACGGTAGTCGGTTCGGTCCTCCAGTTAGTGTTACCCAACCTTCAACCTGCCCATGGATAGATCGCCCGGTTTCGGGTCTATTCCCAGCGACTAGACGCCCTATTAAGACTCGCTTTCGCTACGCCTCCCCTATTCGGTTAAGCTCGCCACTGAAAATAAGTCGCTGACCCATTATACAAAAGGTACGCAGTCACCCAACAAAGTGGGCTCCCACTGCTTGTACGCATACGGTTTCAGGATCTATTTCACTCCCCTCTCCGGGGTTCTTTTCGCCTTTCCCTCACGGTACTAGTTCACTATCGGTCAGTCAGTAGTATTTAGCCTTGGAGGATGGTCCCCCCATATTCAGACAAAGTTTCTCGTGCTCCGTCCTACTCGATTTCATGACCAAGAGATTTTCGCGTACAGGGCTATCACCCACTATGGCCGCACTTTCCAGAGCGTTCCGCTAATCTCAAAGCCACTTAAGGGCTAGTCCCCGTTCGCTCGCCACTACTAAGGGAATCTCGGTTGATTTCTTTTCCTCAGGGTACTTAGATGTTTCAGTTCCCCTGGTTCGCTTCTTAAGCCTATGTATTCAGCTTAAGATACCTAACTTATGTTAGGTGGGTTCCCCCATTCAGACATCTCCGGATCAAAGTCTGTTTGCCGACTCCCCGAAGCTTTTCGCAGGCTACCACGTCTTTCATCGCCTCTGACTGCCAAGGCATCCACCGTATGCGCTTCTTCACTTGACCATATAACCCCAAGCAATCTGGTTATACTGTGAAGACGACATTCGCCGAAAATTCGATAATACTCAATTAAGAGCAACTCACAAATTTTACCTTAGCCTGATCCGTTACCAGTGAAAGTAACGTCCAGTCTATCTTTCTATCACATACCCAAATTTTTAAAGAACGAACTAGTCAAAGACTAGAAATCAACATTCACCATCCTTCGATGGAATGCTCATTTCTAAACTCTACACAATCAGAAGCAGTAGTGGTGGAGCCAAACGGGATCGAACCGTTGACCTCCTGCGTGCAAGGCAGGCGCTCTCCCAGCTGAGCTATGGCCCCGTATTGCTACAGGTTCCCACACAAAAATTGGTGGGTCTGGGCAGATTCGAACTGCCGACCTCACCCTTATCAGGGGTGCGCTCTAACCAACTGAGCTACAGACCCAATTTCGGGCTGCTTCTTTTCGTCTCTTCAATGAATCAAGCAATTCGTGTGGGAGCTCATGGAGCAGCTGATGTCGTCGATTAAGGAGGTGATCCAGCCGCAGGTTCCCCTACGGCTACCTTGTTACGACTTCACCCCAGTCATGAATCACACCGTGGTAACCGTCCTCCCGAAGGTTAGACTAGCTACTTCTGGTGCAACCCACTCCCATGGTGTGACGGGCGGTGTGTACAAGGCCCGGGAACGTATTCACCGCGACATTCTGATTCGCGATTACTAGCGATTCCGACTTCACGCAGTCGAGTTGCAGACTGCGATCCGGACTACGATCGGTTTTCTGGGATTAGCTCCACCTCGCGGCTTGGCAACCCTCTGTACCGACCATTGTAGCACGTGTGTAGCCCAGGCCGTAAGGGCCATGATGACTTGACGTCATCCCCACCTTCCTCCGGTTTGTCACCGGCAGTCTCCTTAGAGTGCCCACCTTAACGTGCTGGTAACTAAGGACAAGGGTTGCGCTCGTTACGGGACTTAACCCAACATCTCACGACACGAGCTGACGACAGCCATGCAGCACCTGTCTCAATGTTCCCGAAGGCACCAATCCATCTCTGGAAAGTTCATTGGATGTCAAGGCCTGGTAAGGTTCTTCGCGTTGCTTCGAATTAAACCACATGCTCCACCGCTTGTGCGGGCCCCCGTCAATTCATTTGAGTTTTAACCTTGCGGCCGTACTCCCCAGGCGGTCAACTTAATGCGTTAGCTGCGCCACTAAGAGCTCAAGGCTCCCAACGGCTAGTTGACATCGTTTACGGCGTGGACTACCAGGGTATCTAATCCTGTTTGCTCCCCACGCTTTCGCACCTCAGTGTCAGTATCAGTCCAGGTGGTCGCCTTCGCCACTGGTGTTCCTTCCTATATCTACGCATTTCACCGCTACACAGGAAATTCCACCACCCTCTACCATACTCTAGCTCGTCAGTTTTGAATGCAGTTCCCAGGTTGAGCCCGGGGATTTCACATCCAACTTAACGAACCACCTACGCGCGCTTTACGCCCAGTAATTCCGATTAACGCTTGCACCCTCTGTATTACCGCGGCTGCTGGCACAGAGTTAGCCGGTGCTTATTCTGTCGGTAACGTCAAAACAGCAAAGTATTAATTTACTGCCCTTCCTCCCAACTTAAAGTGCTTTACAATCCGAAGACCTTCTTCACACACGCGGCATGGCTGGATCAGGCTTTCGCCCATTGTCCAATATTCCCCACTGCTGCCTCCCGTAGGAGTCTGGACCGTGTCTCAGTTCCAGTGTGACTGATCATCCTCTCAGACCAGTTACGGATCGTCGCCTTGGTGAGCCATTACCTCACCAACTAGCTAATCCGACCTAGGCTCATCTGATAGCGCAAGGCCCGAAGGTCCCCTGCTTTCTCCCGTAGGACGTATGCGGTATTAGCGTCCGTTTCCGAGCGTTATCCCCCACTACCAGGCAGATTCCTAGGCATTACTCACCCGTCCGCCGCTCTCAAGAGAAGCAAGCTTCTCTCTACCGCTCGACTTGCATGTGTTAGGCCTGCCGCCAGCGTTCAATCTGAGCCATGATCAAACTCTTCAGTTCAAACATCTTTGGGTTTTTAAGAAACCCTAAACTTGGCTCAGCAATCGTTGGTTACATCTTTGATTTCTCGCGGAGTAACTTGTGATGCTGATAATCTTGTTGACTATCAGTCTGACTCCACAAGCACCCACACGAATTGCTTGATTCAGTTGTTAAAGAGCGGGTGGTTAAGATCTTTCGTCTCAACCGAGGCGCGCATTCTACAGCGTCCTCTGTTTCTGTCAAGCGGTTATTTTCAGAAGTTTTCAAAGTTTCCTTTGCAACTTCAACCACTTGCGCTTCCGATCTCTCGTCAGCGGGAGGCGAATTCTACAGCGTTACTCGCTGCTGTCAACACCTCTTTTTCAACTCCCTTTTGGCTTCGATAACCTGAAGCAACTCGCTGTCGAAAACTGCGTAACTCTTTGTTTACCAAGGAATTTTCCGTTTCGACTGCGCCGGAAGTGGGGCGAATTATAGACTTCCAGAATCTGCCGTCAACCCCTGATTACGCTTTTCTCGCAGAGGATGCCTTTTTAGCTATTAAACGTGGAATTCGGCGCGCGACAGGAGGCAGGCGCAGCACTAATAGCAACACACCTATAAAGGCATAGACCGCCCACTCCTTGAGATCAGCACGCACGATCCACAGCATATGCAGCAATCCAAGTCCGAGAATTGCATAGGACAATCGATGCAACTTCTTCCATCGAGACCCCAAACGTCGCTGACTGTAGCGATTGGAGGTCAGCGCCAGCGCCAACAAACACAGGAAACCCAGCGCGCCGACAATAATGTAGGGCCGCTTGCGTAATTCGACTCCCAGCTGGGACCAATCGAAGCCAAGGATGAACGCGGAGTAACTGCTCAGATGCAGCACCACATAGGCGAAACACCACAACCCCAGCTGCCGGCGTACTGCAATCCACCCCGCCCAGCCGGTAATTTTCTGCAATGGCGTCATGCTCAGCGTAATCAGCAGCAGAATAAGCGTCCCCAGCCCCAACCGATCAACCAGCACTTTACCCGGATCGGGCCCCAGCACATCCGCCCAAGCCTGGTAGAGCCAAAGTAACGGCCATGCCGCCGCCGCAATAAAGACACCTACTCGCCAGAACGGATATCGCATCAGTAATTCTTCCGCAGATCGAGTCCTGCATATAACGAAGCGACTTCATCCGAGTAGCCATTAAACATCTGCGTGTCGCGAACATTGGGCTTGAACAGACCACTCGGCAAACGCCGCTCCCGAGCCTGCGTCCAGCGCGGATGATCGACAGTCGGATTGACGTTGGCATAAAAGCCGTACTCGTCCGCTGCAATGCTTTGCCATGTAGTTTTCGGCTGCTCGCTCACCAGACTGATGCGCACGATGGATTTGACACTCTTGAAGCCGTACTTCCATGGCACTACCAATCGCAAAGGCGCACCGTTCTGGTTGGGCAACTCGCGCCCATACATGCCCACCGCAAGAATGGCCAACGGGTTCATTGCTTCATCCAGACGCAGCCCTTCCACATACGGCCAGTCGATCAAGGCAAAACCCGAGCGCTGTCCCGGCATGACCTTGGGATCTTGCAAGGTTTCGAAGCGAATGAATTTGGCCTTGGACGTCGGCTCGACTTCCTTGAGCAACGCAGAGATGGGAAAACCGATCCACGGAATGACCATCGACCAGGCTTCCACGCAACGAAGACGGTAGATACGCTCCTCCAACTGGAACGGCTTCATGAAATCTTCCAGCGCATATCGCCCCGGCTTACCCACCTCCCCGTCCACCACCACGCTCCAGGGTTCAGTCTTCAGCGTACCCGCGTTGGCCGCCGGATCACCTTTATCGGTGCCGAACTCATAAAAGTTGTTGTAGTGGGTCGCATCCTTGAACGGCGTGACGGCCTCATCCTTGACGTTGACCGCCCCCCATTTGGTAGAAGGAAGCTTGTCGGCAAACCAGGAAGGGGCATTACCAGCTTCGACATCCGCATATCGCGCGGCATCTTCAGCACTCGCCCAACGCGGCACACTGCTCACGGCCAAACCGGTAACGGCAGCACCCAGCAGTTTTCGGCGAGATAGATAGAGGGATTCAGGCGTGACATCCGACTCGTGGCAATCAGACGCTTGAGGGATTTTGATCA
This sequence comes from Pseudomonas sp. GB2N2, assembly GCF_054897705.1. Classification (NCBI taxonomy): domain Bacteria; kingdom Pseudomonadati; phylum Pseudomonadota; class Gammaproteobacteria; order Pseudomonadales; family Pseudomonadaceae; genus Pseudomonas; species Pseudomonas sp. GB2N2. Next base: position 5,464,976 of record NZ_CM142701.1, on the reverse strand, counting down.
GCATGGCTACTCCGCAGCATTGGAGGACAGATGCACCAATAGACTGCGGAGTATGAGGCAAATTACGTGTTGTTGTGCTGGCGAAGACGTAACAGGTATTGAACCGGACCCGATGCCGCATAGCCGAGGAAAACCAGCAGCAAGATGCGCGGTGGATCGCTGAAGACAACGGCGAACACCAATACGACAGCCAGGATCGCCACGAAAGGAACGCGCCCTTTCAGATCCAGCTCCTTGAAGCTGTTGTACTTGATGTTGCTGACCATCAGCATGCCCGCAGCCGCGACCATCAGCGCTACCAGGAAAGACATCTTGGAACCCTGGATGCCGTAATCGCTGAATGCCCAGACAATCCCGGCCACAACACCCGCGGCAGCCGGACTGGCCAAACCGATAAAGTAGCGTTTATCAGCGGTGCCGACCTGGGTGTTGAAGCGCGCCAGACGAAGCGCGGCACCCGCGACATAAATGAAGGCGACCATCCAGCCGACCTTGCCCATGTCGCCCAAGGCCCAACCGAATGCCAGCAATGCCGGCGCGACACCAAAGGCGACCATATCCGACAGCGAGTCATACTCGGCACCGAAGGCACTCTGGGTGTTGGTCATCCGGGCCACACGACCATCGAGGCCGTCGAGCACCATGGCGATAAAAATCGCAATCGCTGCAAACGCAAAGTACTTGCTCGCATTGACCGAATCACCGGCGCTCAAAGCGGCCTGGGCACTCATCGAGTTGATGATGGAATAAAACCCTGCGAACAGGTTCGCAGTGGTGAATAGATTCGGCAGAAGATAGATACCACGATGCCGGACTTTACGGCCTTCAGCGTCATGCCCTTCTTCGATGTGTTCATCGATGGGCAGCAGGCTTTCGGCGTCAGAGGCCTGGTTTGGCTCTTCGGGACGTTCGCTCATGGACATTACCTTGCAACGGGGTGGAAAGTTTCGACAGATGTCTGGGACGACGGTTCGGCCACAAACGCTGCAGCTTTATACCAGAACCGGCCATCCAAACGAAAAAACGCGGCCTAGGCCGCGTTTTCCGTACAAGTGCGCGACTTAGTTTTTTGCTTTGTCGACGATCTTGTTGGCACCGATCCACGGCATCATGGAGCGCAGTTGCTCGCCGATGATTTCGATACCGTGAGCGGCGTTGTTACGACGCTTGGCGGTCATCGAAGGATAGCCGGTTGCGCCTTCGCTGATGAACATCTTGGCGTACTCGCCGTCCTGAATACGTTTCAGGGCGTTGCGCATGGCCTGACGGGACTCGGCGTTGATGACTTCCGGACCGGTCACGTACTCGCCGTATTCGGCGTTGTTGGAGATCGAGTAGTTCATGTTGGCGATACCGCCTTCATACATGAGGTCAACGATCAGCTTCAGTTCGTGCAGGCACTCGAAGTAGGCCATTTCTGGCGCGTAGCCAGCTTCAACCAAGGTTTCGAAACCAGCTTTAACCAGTTCAACGGTACCGCCGCACAGTACGGCTTGTTCGCCGAACAGGTCGGTTTCGGTCTCGTCCTTGAAGGTGGTTTCGATGATGCCGGTACGACCACCGCCAACGCCAGCGGCGTAGGACAGCGCAACGTTTTTGGCGTTGCCCGAAGCATCCTGATAGATAGCGATCAGGTCTGGGATACCGCCGCCCTTGACGAACTCGGAACGTACGGTGTGGCCCGGGGCTTTCGGCGCGATCATGATCACGTCGAGGTCAGCGCGCGGAACGACCTGGTTGTAGTGGATTGCGAAGCCGTGGGAGAAGGCCAGGGTGGCGCCTTTCTTGATGTTCGGCTCGATTTCGTTTTTGTACAGGGCAGACTGGAACTCGTCCGGGGTCAGGATCATGACCAGGTCGGCAGCCGCAACGGCGGAAGCAACGTCAGTCACTTTCAAGCCATGAGCTTCGGCTTTGGCAACAGTCGCAGAGCCTTTGCGCAGACCAACGGTAACGTCAACGCCGGAGTCTTTCAGGTTGCACGCTTGAGCGTGGCCCTGGGAACCGTAACCGATGATGGCAACTTTCTTGCCCTGGATGATCGACAGGTCGCAGTCTTTTTCGTAATAAACTTTCATGAAATTCCCCTATATATCCAGGCCGTTCAGGCCGTTCGCTAATTTGGTTTAGATGCTGAGTACTTTGTCGCCGCGGGCGATGCCGGTTACGCCGCTACGGACGGTTTCCAGGATCGAGGCGGTGCCGATGGACTGAATGAAGCTGTCGAGCTTGTCGCTGGTACCGGTCAACTGAACGGTATACACGCTAGCGCTGACATCGACGATCTGCCCACGGTAAATATCGGTAGTGCGCTTGATCTCGGCGCGCTGGGCGCCGGTGGCCTTGACCTTGACCAGCATCAGTTCACGTTCGATATGAGCGCTTTCCGACAGGTCGACCAGTTTGACCACTTCGATCAGCTTGTTCAGGTTCTTGGTGATTTGCTCGATCACTTCATCATGACCAACCGTGGTCAGCGTCAGACGCGACAGGGTCGGGTCTTCGGTTGGCGCCACGGTCAGGCTTTCGATGTTGTAGTTGCGCTGCGAGAACAGGCCGACTACACGAGACAGAGCGCCGGGTTCGTTTTCCAGAAGCAAGGAAATAATGTGTCGCATGATTAAGTACGCTCCGTCTTGCTCAACCACATATCGCGCATGGAGCCGTCTTTGATCTGCATCGGGTAGACGTGCTCGCTGGTATCAACCGAAACATCGATGATCACCAGACGATCTTTCATGGCGAACGCTTCTTCCATCTTCGACTTCAAATCTTTCGAGTCGGTGATGCGCACGCCGACGTGACCGTAGGCTTCTGCCAGCTTGACGAAGTCAGGCAGCGACTCCATGTAGGAATGCGAGTGACGGCTGCCATAGCTCATGTCCTGCCACTGGCGAACCATACCCAGAACACCGTTGTTCAAGATGACGATTTTCACCGGCAGACCATATTGCAGACAGGTGGACAGTTCCTGAATGTTCATCTGGATACTGCCCTCGCCCGTTACGCAGACGACGTCGGCATCCGGGAAGCTCAGCTTGATACCCATTGCAGCCGGGAATCCGAAGCCCATGGTGCCCAGGCCACCGGAGTTGATCCAGCGGTTCGGCTTGTTGAACGTGTAGTACTGCGCCGCGAACATTTGGTGCTGGCCCACATCGGAAGCGACATAGGCATCGCCCTTGGTCACTTCGCACAGGGTTTCGATCACAGTCTGCGGCTTGATGACGCTGCCGTCGCCCTTGTCGTAAGGGAACAGGCCGCGATCACCGCGCCACTCATCAACTTGTTTCCACCAACTGGCAACGGACTCCTTGTTCGGGGTCTCGCCGATTTCCTTCAGGATCGCGACCATTTCGGTCAGGACGCTTTCGACCGGACCGACGATAGGTACGTCGGCCTTGATGGTCTTGGAGATCGAAGCCGGATCGATGTCAATGTGAATGATCTTGGCATTCGGGCAGAACTTGGCCGGACCGTTGATCACGCGGTCATCGAAACGTGCGCCGACGGCGAGAATCACGTCAGCATGGTGCATCGCCAGGTTGGCGGTGTAGCTGCCGTGCATGCCGAGCATGCCGATGAACTGACGGTCGGTGCCAGGGTAGGCACCCAGCCCCATCAGCGTATTGGTCACGGGCAGGTTGAGCATCTTCGCCAATTCGGTAAGTGGCGCGGAGCCACCACCGAGGATCACACCGCCGCCTGCGTACATCACGGGACGCTTGGCCGCCAGGAGCATTTCGGCTGCCTTGCGGATTTGCCCGGAGTGACCGCGAACAGCCGGGCTGTAGGAACGCAGCTTGGCTTTCTTCGGGAAGATGTATTCGTACTTTTCGGCCGGGTTGGTCATGTCTTTCGGGATATCGACAACGACAGGACCAGGACGACCGGATTGCGCCAGGTAGAACGCTTTCTTCATGACTTCCGGGATTTCCGACGCGTGCTTGATCATGAAGCTGTGCTTCACGATAGGCCGGGAGATACCGATCATGTCGGTCTCCTGGAACGCATCGGTGCCTACCATGGTGCTAGGCACCTGGCCGGAAATGACCACCATCGGAATGGAGTCCATGTAGGCCGTGGCAATACCGGTGATCGCGTTGGTCGCGCCCGGGCCGGACGTCACCAGTACCACGCCGGCTTTACCGGTGGCACGGGCGTAGCCGTCAGCCATATGGGTCGCAGCCTGCTCGTGGCGAACCAGGATGTGAGTCACTTCCGGTTCTTTGAACAGGGCATCGTAGACATGAAGAAGAGCACCACCCGGGTACCCGTAGATGTATTTGACGCCTTCGTCACGCAAAAAGCGGACGAGCATCTCACCGCCAGATAAAAGCTCCACGTTGTTCACCTCTAAAACGCCAGAATACCGCCCACATACAAGAGGACGGGTCTTAATAGGTTTACTTCTCGGCAGAGCATGAGCGACGGTGGTCGCCGACTACGTCAGCACTGACTGAGCAAGTATTGGGATCGTCCCAAGTGTTGCGGGGCTTTCCCACCCAGCGCGAGGTAACGCGTTGCGGGTGTAACAGGTCGGCGCGGATGTGCGCCTCATGATCTGCCGAGTGGGCCTGCTTCTGGCAGTCCCTCTACAGCGGACTTGGGATTCTTCTGTTTCGTCCCCCGCAAGTCAAGTCGTCAATGTGCTTTATTGAAGTAAGCGCATGAGAAAGCAAGAAAAAACCGTGAAACAGCAACTGTGTTAGCTTCAATTGCGCAACCCAATACAAGGAAATGGCATGCGAACGTTTTTCCTGGCCGCCAGTCTGCTGATCGGCATCAGCCCTGTGTGCATGGCCGCTCAGATTTACAAATGGATCGATGAACAGGGCGTCACTCACTTCGATGCGCAACCGCCGCAAGGTCGCGAAGCCACGACCGTAGTCACGCCCTCCTCCCCTTCGGAGAAACCGGCTGCGCTGCCAAACAGCAACACGATCGGCGACCAGAAGGCCATTGATCAGTCGGTGAAAAAGCAGGTCGCGGAGCAGCAAGCGAAGTTGAACGCGTTTTGCGAGCAGGCCCGGACGAATCTGGCGCAATTGCAAAACAATCCACGGATACGGGAGGAAGTGGACGGCGAGATGCGCAGGCTGACCGACGAACAACGTCAGGAACGCACCGCCGAAGCGCAGCGACAGATCACCGAACACTGCCTGTAGGAGCCGAGCTGTTGTGGCTCAATGTTTTTGGACCATGATGTAGGAGCATCGATCTAAGGAAGCATCATGGGATATCGCATTGTAAATATCGGGGAAAAAGCGGAGGCCATTCGCTTGGTTGTGGAGATGAATTGCTCCATACCTGAAGCCTGCAAGCTAACGGGAGTTGGACCTACAGCTCTACGCCGATGGGTTCTGCTCTGGCGTCGGGAGCATGCGGGGATTTCACAACCCTCTCGGCCACAGGACCAGGAACTGATCGAGTCGCTACAGGCAAAATTGGCGCTGGTCGAAGCCGAGAACCAAGTATTAAAAAAGCAATTGCCCTCTCATCTGAAGGTTCTGTTCAGTCGAACCAAGTGATTGACGGCGCTAGAGGGGAAGTGTCGATTAGACGCATGTGTCTGGTCTTAGGCTTGGCCCGCAGTAGCTATTACGCGAAACGTAAACCCAAGCCGCCTCGTGTTATCGAGAGTGGCTTGGAGATGAAGATTCGTGCGCTGCATATAGAGCATCGCGAAGCTTTAGGGGCCCGCGGCTTATCCAAGGAGTTGAGAGCGGAAGGCATTTTTATCGGACGCCACCGAATGCGCTCCTTGATCAAGACCCTTGATTTAGCTAGGCGCCGGCCACGTTACGCTCACTATCGTCGCGCCACCAAACCAAGTATCACGGCGCCGAACATACTTGATCGTCGCTTTAATCCGGTCCAGCCAGACACGCTCTGGGCAGGCGATATCACCTACATCAAAGTGAGGGATAGCTGGTTATATCTGGCCGTAGTGATGGATTTATTTTCCCGCCGAATTGTGGGGTGGGCCTGTTCAAGAACTGCTGACACAGACTTGTCGATCAAAGCGCTGAAATTGGCGGTAGCGCTGCGCAGCCCAATGCCTGAGCTGTTATTTCATTCAGATCAGGGCTGCCAGTACACCGCTGAGAGGTTTTCAGCGTGTCTGGCCGAAAGCCGAATCGTCCACAGCGTGAGTCGTCGTGGCAACTGTTGGGACAACGCGGTAGTAGAGCGTTACTTCAGAACGCTGAAGCACGACTGGATGCCAGAAAATGGTTACCAAAGTCACTTTGAGGCGGAAAAGGATGTGATCGACTTTGTGTCGCACTACAACCATCGCCGTTGCCACACCGCATCGAATAACCTGCCGCCTGCGCTCTTTGAGCAGCAGGCGGTCTAAAACTCCTACGGAGTGGTCCAAAAAAACTGGACCCCAACAAGCTTGCTCGCGATGGACGTGAACGATTACACGTTCGATCTGAAAAAACGCGTCGTCGTTACGTTTTTCGCGAACAAGCTCGCTCCTGCAGAGCGGCCTGATCAGCGGGACGCGGTAATCAGCAGGTCGAACTCTTTGAGTAGCACTTGCAACTGCCGATCCCGGCCCTGAACATCGCGGCCGGCGAAGACCATCTCGGCCATCTCCTGAATCCCCGACGCATTGGGCAGCGGCAAATCCTGCTCGAGGATCATCTTCATGCGCGGCAGGAAAATCCATTGCAGCCACTGCTCGAAATCCAGCGTATCGACCGAAAACGGCTCGACGCTGGACAAGGCTTCAACTGAGGGCGAAACCTCGTCCCACCACCCCTGAACACGCAACTCGCGCTCGATCAACAGCAACTGCTCGGCGATCTTCGGAAAACGTATGTCCATCACGACGAAACCTTGGCCTTCTGACGGGCCAATGATGCGCCTGCGGAATCACCCTGTTTCTCACGCGCCTGGGCGATCAATTCCCACAGACTGGCCTGAAGCGCCGGACGACCCGCGGCGAACGTCAGCCCGCGACGGGCAAACTGCTCGGCTTGTGGCGCATCGCCTTGAGCCATGCGCACTTGCGCCAGACGATAAAGCACTTGCGGTTCACGCGGCGCGACACGTTGAGCGCGCTCGAGGCTGGACGAGGCACCATTGAGGTCGCCGCCGGCCTGTTGCTGTTGAGCGGTGGTCAGCAAGGCCAACACCGGACCGTCCAGTTGTTCGTCGGCGGACAGGCCGCCGGAGCTGGACGACGGAATCCCGCTCGGGGTCGATGGCATGCTGTAACTGCCCTGATTGACCGGTGCCGATTGCACCGGCGAGGTGTCGATGGGACCGGGGGTAATCGGGCCCGGGGTAATCGGCGACGTACTGATCGGGGCCGATGCAACTGCGCCGCCACCCGGCACCATCACGACGACGCCGGTATCGCCTTGCGGAATCGCCTGGGTCTGGGATTGCACGGGACGCTTGACCGTCGTTTGACGGTAACCGCCATTGGCCGATATCCGTTCACTGTTGGACACGGCGCTGCCGGAGTCCACAACCGGAATCGAGCCGCGCTGTACGCTAGAACAACCGCTGAGCAAAGCCACGGCGGCAACCGCTGGAATCAACCACTTGTTCACTTGAAATCCTCTTCGCTTAGTTCATCCAGCCTTTGACCCAATCCATCACCGTTTCGCCGGAAGCAGGGCTGTCGCCACCACACGCGGCGCCGGGAGGCGGTTCGCTGCCGCGAATATACGGCATCTGCACGGCGCCTGGGCAGTTGGCATCAGAGCCTTGTCCGGTACGCGAATCGACCCAGGCCTGAACCACGTTGTCCGGCTGCGGCATGTCGAGCGGCAACGGATCGGCCTTACGCATGAAACTGGTCCAGACCTGCAACGCACCGGTGGCACCGGTGAACGGTGTCTTGCCGTTATCGTCGCGCCCCAGCCAGACCACTGCCAGCAAATCCTGACTGAAACCGGCGAACCAGCTGTCTCGCGAATCGTTACTGGTACCGGTCTTGCCGGCCAGCGTCAGGGTTTTCGGCAACACGTTGTAAACCGAACTGCCGGTGCCTTCACGCATGACCCGCTGCATCGCGCTTTGAATCAGGTAAATAGAAGCGGGATCGAAACGCTGCTGAATCTGGAACGGATAGCGCTTGAGCGGCTCACCTTCGGCCGTCAGTACGCTACGAATCCCGCGCATTGGTGTATTGAACCCACCGTTGGCCAAGGTCTGATACATGGTCGCCACTTCAATCGGGGTCATGCCGCCGGCGCCCAGCAACATCGACGGGAACGCCGGGAACTCGCGACTCACACCCAAGCGAGCAAGGGTCTTCAACACGTTCGGCACGCCCACCGCCAACCCGAGACGCGCGGTCGACAGGTTGTAGGAATGCGCCAGTCCCTGGTAAAGGAAAACCGTGCCATGGGAACGACGATCATAGTTCTGCGGCTTCCAGACCTGACCGTCAGCGCCTTTGATCGAAAAAGATTCGTCAGACAGCCAACTGGTCAAGGTGTACTGGCTCGGTTTCTCCAGGGCTGTCAGATAAACCGCCGGCTTGATCAGCGAACCAATCGGTCGCACCGCATCCAGCGCCCGGTTGAAGCCGGCGAAACTTGCCTGACGACTGCCGATCATGGCCTGGACTTCACCGGTTTCCGGGTTGGTCACCACCATCGCCGCTTCAACATCATCGGCGCCTTTGCGCCCGGACAAGCGCTTGAAGGTGTCGTTGACCGACGCTTCAGCCTTCATCTGCAAAATCGGATCAAAACTGGTGAAGATCCGCAGTCCTTCCTCGGTCAAATCTTCGTCGCGATAGTCTTCACGCAACTGACGTTTAACCAGGTCGATAAAACCGGGGAACGAGCTGTCAGCCAACTTGCCACGCGTCGTCACGCCCAAGGGCATTTTCTTCGCTGCGGCGACCTGCTCGGCGGTGGCGACACCTTGCTGTTCAAGGACATCGAGCACCAGATTGCGCCGCTCAAGCGCGCGCTCCGGGTTGCGACGCGGGTTGTAGTAGGACGGCCCCTTGACCATGCCCACCAGCATCGCGACCTGATGCAATTTCAATTCGGATAACGGCTGAGCGAAGAAGAACTGGCTGGCCAGACCGAAACCATGCACCGCGCGCTGACCGTCCTGACCAACGAACACTTCATTGAGGTAAGCCTCAAGAATGTCTCGTTTGTCGTAATGCAGTTCCAGCAACATCGCCATCATGGCTTCGGTGAGTTTGCGGGTCAGGCTGCGTTCGCTGGTCAGGTAGAAGTTCTTCACCAACTGTTGCGTCAGCGTGCTGCCGCCCTGGGTCATCTTGCCGCCAGAGGTGTTGACGTAGATGGCGCGGGCAATCGACTTCGGCGACACGCCCCAGTGGCTGTAGAAATCCCGGTCTTCGACGGCAACCAGGGTTTCCAGCAAATACGGCGGCACCTGATCGATCTTGATCAAGATGCGGTCTTCGAGATTCTTCGGGTAAATCCCGCCGATCAACAGTGGCTCGAGACGAACCACAGACAATTTCGAACCGTTGGTCGCCGAGAGTTCGGCCACGTAGTCGCCGGAGAATCGCACGCGCACGGGCTGGGCTTTCTCCAACCCTTCATAGAATTGGAAGCCACGGGTGTTCAAGTCGACTGTATTGCCGTTGACGGCAGCGGCGCCGGGGCCGTTGCTCACGCTTTCGCGACGATAGCCCAAGGCATCGAGTTCGGTGAGGAAGTCGTCCTTGCTCAACTTCTGCCCGGTGAACAGTTCCAGTGGGCGCGCATACACCTTGGCCGGAATGGTCCAGCGCTTGCCTGAGAACTTCTCCTGGACGATGGCGTCGAGGTAAACCGCAAATCCGGCGAGCACGACAAGGCCGACCAGACTGAGTTTAAGGGCCCAGCCCAGCCAGGGGCGCAGGCCTCTGGAAGGTGGTTTTTTGGGAGTGCGGGGGGATCGAGTACGAGTCATGGCGCCGGATTATACGCATTTTATTCATACTCAACAGGCGACCTCCGAGGTTTGCGTCGGGCGGACTTGCGGCCATAATGGCGGCCGTGAATTTTCCCAGACCCTGAAGGAACGCCTGTGAGCCAGTCCCTGATCGCCGCCCTGCAAAACCCGGCCCTTTACCCGCATCCGGTAGACGGGTTCCAGGTCATCGAGACCCACATTTCCTGGGTCATCCTCACAGGTCCCTTTGCTTATAAAGTGAAGAAGCCGGTCAATTTCGGCTTCCTCGACTTCACCACCCTCGATGCCCGCGAGCATTTCTGCACTGAAGAGCTGCGCCTGAACCAGCGCCTGACTCGTGATTTGTATCTCGAAGTGTTGCCTATCACCGGCAGTGCCGACGCTCCACAGCTGGGTGGTGAAGGCCCGGCGGTCGATTTCGCCCTGAAAATGCGTCAATTCCCACAGAGCCAGCTGCTCAGTACGCTGCAAGCAAACGGTGAATTGACCACTGCGCACATCGACGAGATGGCCGCGCAAATCGCTCAATTCCACCTCACTGCGCCAAAAGTCTCCGCCGAGCATGAAGCCGGCACGCCGGACAGCGTCATGGCGCCGGTACGCCAGAACTTCGAACAGATCCGCCCGTTCCTGAGTGACAAGGTTGACCTGCTGCAACTCGATGCGCTGCAGGCTTGGGCCGAAAGCAGCTTCGAACGTCTCAAGCCACTGTTTGCACAACGCAAGACCGAAGGGTTTATCCGCGAATGCCACGGCGATATCCACCTGGGCAACGCCACGGTCATCGACGGCAAGGTCGTGATCTTCGACTGCATCGAATTCAACGAACCGTTCCGCTTCACCGACGTCTACGCCGACACCGGTTTCCTGGCGATGGACCTTGAAGACCGTGGTTTGAAGAGTCTCGCTCGTCGTTTCGTCAGCCAGTACCTGGAGCTGACCGGCGATTATCAGGGCCTGGAACTGCTGAACTTCTATAAAGCCTACCGCGCTCTTGTTCGCGCGAAGGTAAGTCTGTTCAGCATGCCGGCCGAAGCTGACCCGGTGCAGCGCGCCACGACTCTGCGCCAGTACCGCAACTACGCCAACCTGGCGGAAAGCTACAGCACCATTCCTTCGCGTTTCATGGCCATCACCCATGGCGTTTCCGCTGTCGGCAAGAGCCGCGTCGCCATGCGGCTGGTGGAAGCGTTGGGCGCAATCCGCTTGCGTTCCGATGTCGAGCGCAAACGCTTGTTCGGCGAGCAAACCGTTGCGAACGCTCCGCAGGCCGGTATCTACAGCGCCGACGCCAGTGCCGCGACCTACACGCGCCTGCATGAAATCGCCAGCGTGATCCTGCGTGCCGGTTTCCCGGTGGTGATCGATGCCACTTACCTCAAGCGCGATCAGCGCGACGGCGCGGCAAAAATCGCCGAAGCCACTGGCGCGCCGTTCCTGATCCTCGATTGCAACGCGCCACAAGCGGTCATCGAAAGCTGGCTGGCGCTGCGTCAGGCAGACGACACGGATCCGTCCGACGCCAACTTGGCCGTTATCGCTGCTCAGCAAGCCAATCGGGAAGCGCTGACGCCGGCCGAGATTCTCTGCAGCAAACGCGTTCAGACCAATGAAAGCGGAACACTCGACGCTGTCGTTGCGCAGATTCGTCAACGCTTGCCGGGCCTGTAAAAACTATTTCAGCCGTGAAGCCGCCTTCGGCTTCACGGCTGTCAAATAGTGGCACTATACTGGCGTCATAAAACCAACCGGTGATTTGACATGAACCAGCCGAAAATTCTCGACACCCCGCTTTACGCCTTGCTGCACAAAGACGACATCACTGGTTTCAACAAAGAGCGTCCACCAAGCGGGCCTATCGACATGGTCGGTGGTGACTTCCGCGGCCTCGACCTGCGCGAACTGAACGCCGACGGCATCGACTTCACCGATGCCTATTTCCGCTCCGCCGATTTGCGCGGCATCGATTTCACGCATTCCAAGCTTGAAGGTGCAAGCCTGGCCCACGCGCAGATCTCGGGCGCCTACTTCCCACCGGAACTGAGTGCTGACGAGATCCTGATGTCGATGAATTTCGGCACACGCCTGCGTTATCGCACCCGTTAAAAACGACTGATGACTGAAAAAGTCCGGCGCCCCCGCTTTGCGCCGGACTGTGGGCATTTTCCGCTCTCAGACTGAATTCTCCCCCTCGCTTCCTGTCACACTTGCGCACAATGGCACCTCTCCTTGAGCGTGCCTCTTAGAAGCTTTTGCTCCGAAACCGACCAAACAAGCACGCTTTTCCTACTGATGGCTACACTCCTCAGAAGCTTGCCCACGCACAGTTCGGCCGTCGCAAGGAGGCTTGATGAATGATGAACTGCAGCACCTGAAAAATCTTGGCAAGACGTCGGCGCAATGGCTGCATGCAGTGGGCATCCACAGCGCCTCGGACTTGCGTCGCCTGGGGGCGGTGGATGCTTATCGGGCCGTGCGTACACGCGGGTTTCGAGCATCCAAGGTGTTGTTGTATGCGATCGAAGGCGCTTTGATGGATGTGCACTGGAACGACATTCCAGCCGAGCGCAAGGAAGCGTTGAATAAACAGCTGGAAGCTATATCGTCACGCCACAAGAACTGAACAGGCTCTGCCGACATGTATTTGCTTGGGGAACAACCGGCTTACGCCGATGCACTGATCAATCGTCTGCAAAGCATTCCCGCGCGCCTGCTGGAACATCTGTCCCCCTGTGGGCCGGCGCTGGAGTTTGCAGCGGTCGACAACCTGACCGCCGCGCTGCCTGGCGATCAATTGTTCGTGCTGGAAAGTGGCCTGCTGCACGGCTGCATCGACGAACGCCCACTGTTTTATTTGCATGAGGGCGATCTGGTCGGCTTGCGCCAGGATGCCGAATTGCCGCGCTGGCGCCTGTGCACGGACAGTCCGCTGGCGCTGACGCCCTATCGGCGGTCCGAGGTTTTCCGGCACATCTATGCCGACCCGGAACGCTCGGAACTGTTCCTGCAATACCTGGCCGGGCAGACCGCTCTCTTGACCGACGCCGTCGCTCGCCTTAAACAACCCGAGTTTCGCAGCACCAACGGCTTCAAGCGCGTGGCGCGCGACGAGGTGCTGATCCATCAGGGTGATGAGGCCGATCACGTGTTCGTGATCATAGAAGGCCATGCCGAGGCGTTTGTCGACGGCCATAAAGTCGGCGATGTCCCGCGGGACGAAATTTTCGGCGCGATGGCGGTATTCACCGGCGAGAAACGTAATGCCACTGTCATCGCCAGCGAACCGAGCACCGTCATGCTGATCCCCAAAGACCAGTTTCTCAGCCTGACCCAGAGCAACCCGAAGATTGCCCACAGCCTGATCGAAAGCATGGCCCGACGCATTGATCAGCTGAACAGACAGGTCACGCAGTTCGCAAACCTCAATCAAAAAGCCTGAAACCCAACGACTACGAGGACTGTAGGCGATCCGAAGACAAATTTTAAAGAAATGAAAAATCAGCGGTTGACTTGGTAATGAGAATCGCTATGATTATCACAACTGGTCGCGAGACTGGTCGATATTTGAAAAGCCCTTGGTTCGGACTCTCAGATATCTCCTCATCAGGCTAATCACGGTTATTTGACCCGGCTCTTGCCGGGTCTTTTTTTGCCTGCGATTTTTACCTACGAAACATACCCGGCCTACTTGCCGAATTGCTTGCGCATCTGCGCACAGTAATCCGGCGCCGGCATGGCGGTTGTGTACCAGACGTAATCAGCCATCGCCGCCGTGACCTCACCGCCCTCTTGCGACAACATCAATACCGTCGGCGGTTCAGTCGCGCCAAGATCAAGCACATGGATCGGAACACCCACATCCTTGCGCGCGTGATACGCACCGGCAAACAGCAACGCAGGCGCAGGTGCCGCCAGCAGCTGCTCGGCCATGCGCCGGTCACGTTGTTGCTGGACGGCGAGCATCGCCGGGAGTTGCGAGGCGGGCAGCAAGCCGCAATGGGAGCCACTGATCTGCTCCAGCAACTCAGCCTTGACCGGTGCGGCATTCGCTCGAGCGCCACTCAATGCCGGCGGCTGGGCGTAAACAGCCCGCACCTCGACGATGTCGAGGTTGGCGGACAGCAGTGGATACGGTTGAACAAGGGCGAAACGGACAATCGGGCCGTACAGATTCCAGTCCCAACCGTCCTCCCACGCCAGTGCACCGGGCAAATTGGCGGGCAGCGTCGAGGCGTGGCGTACGTCATCCACGCGCAGTTGTTGATTCGGGGTGAGCATTTCCAGGAGCAGACTGCCTTGCGGGCGCTTCTGCCCCAGTGCCTCCAATAACCAGCGTTGCAGTTGATGGTGCTCACGATTGTCGTGTTGCTCACCAACGATCACGCGTGAAGGCTTCGCCAGTTGCACCAACAACTCCCGTGCCGTCAGCGTCTGACCGGTGCGTAAATCGCGAATCTCGCCGACGACCGGCGGCGGCACTGCGACATGCTGACAAGCACTCAACATCAGCACAGTCAGAATCACCAGAACACGCATGTGCTCACCCCTTTTGAACATTCAGCGGGCGATGATCAACGGATGCCCGCGCTCCGGATGCCGTTGCACCAGCACTTCCAGGCCGAATACTTTTTTGAGCGGTTCCGGACGCAACACCTGTTCAGGCGTATCGAGCACGACCGGGCAGCCATCTTCGAGCAACAGCAGACGATCACAATAGCGCGCCGCCAGATTCAGATCATGCAGGATCACCAACACCGCCCCACCGCGATCAGCGAACTCGCGCACCGCTTGCAGGGTGGTGTGCTGATGCAGGGGATCGAGCATTGAGGTCGGCTCATCGAGCAGCAGCGTTTGCCCCGCCTCCCCCGGCCAGAGTTGCGCCAGCACCCGTGCCAAATGCACCCGCTGACGCTCGCCACCGGACAGCGCCAGATAGCTGCGACCACTCAAATGCCCGGCATCGGCGGCCTGCAACGCGGCGGCGACAACTTCATCATCGCGGGCCCGGCCGGTCTGGTGCGGCAAGCGGCCCATGCCCACGACTTCTTCTACGCGAAAGGCGAAGTCCAGCGTGGAAACTTGCGGCAATACCGCCAGACGCTGCGCTCGCTGGACGCCGGTCCACTCACGCAACTCACGGTCATCGAGCCATACGCTGGGATGATCAGCCTGCAAGTCGCCACACAACGCGCCCAGCAGCGTGCTTTTGCCGGCACCGTTAGGTCCCAGCACGCCAAGGATTTCTCCCGGTTTGAGCTCAAGGGTGATGTTTGTCAGGACGAGCTTGCGGCCTCGACGAATGTGCAGATTTTGCGTTCGCAACATCAGGCACGTCCTCGCAGCAATAAATAAAGGAAGACCGGCGCACCGATCATCGCGGTGACAATGCCGATCGGCAACTCTGCCGGCGCCAGCGCCAGCCGCGCCGCCAGATCGGCGAACAACAGGAGACTGGCGCCGGCCAGCACCGAGGCCGGCAGCAGCACCCGATGATCGGGACCGGACAGCAGACGCACCAGATGTGGCACCACCAGCCCGACGAAGCCAATCATTCCCGCCGCCGCCACGGCTGCGCCAACCCCTAGCGCCGTGCAAAACACCAATTCGCGCTTGAGCTTTTCGACGTCGATGCCAAGGTGACCGGCCTCCGACTCACCGAGTAATAACGCATTCAGCGCCTTGGCCCGACGCGGCAACCACAGCGCCACGCCCGTACTGATTAACAGCAACGGCCAGAGTCGCGCATAACTGGCACCGTTCAGACTCCCGAGGTTCCAGAAGGTCAGCGTACGCAGGGTCGTGTCGTCTGCCAGATAGGTAAACAGCCCGACGACCGAGCCGGCCAGCGCGGTCAATGCGATCCCCGCCAACAGCATGGTAGCCACATGGGTCTGCCCGTTGCGTCGACCCAATCGATACACCAGCGCCGTAACCCCGAGCCCCCCCAGAAACGCACACAGCGATAACAGATAAGGCCCGAGGTACTCAGGCAGCCCCCCGAAGGCCGAGCCGCCGACAATTGCAATCGCCGCGCCTAATGCCGCGCCACCGGAAACCCCCACCAGCCCCGGATCGGCCAGAGGGTTGCGGAACAACCCCTGCATCGCCACGCCCGACAACGCCAGCACACCACCCACCGCCAATCCCAACAAGGTCCGAGGCAAGCGAATCTGCCCAAGGATCAGCTCAGCCTGCTCCAGCCCATCGGGCGCGATGGGCAAACCGATCAGGCGCAACGCGGCGCGCAAGGTATCCAGCAAAGGCAGGCTCACCGGCCCCAACGCCAACGACAGCCAGATCGCCAGCAAACACAGCAGGCTCAGACCGATGAATAACGAGCGTGGTTTTACCAGGAGGGTCATTGCGCAGCCGCGCCGGGATAGAAACCTTCGTTGATTTTTTCCAAGGCATCGGGCAATCGTGGGCCGAGCCCGCCCACCAGCAGCGTCGGATCAAGCTCCATGACGCGGTTGTTTTTGGCGGCGCGGGTCGAGGACAGGATCGGATTTTCCGTAAATAAGGCGGCACGCGCTGCCTCGCCGGCCAATGTGCGATCGGCAAACACCAGCACCTCGGGGTCGAGGCTGATCAGGGATTCGTTGGAAAAAGGTTTGTAACCGGTGTGCGTCGCCAGGTTGTGTCCGCCGGCCTTCTGGATCAGCCAATCGGCGGCGGTGTCCTTGCCGGCGATGAGCGGCTTGCCGCCGGCGTGACCGATCAGCACCAGTACGCCCGGCGATGGTTGCGTCAGTTGCGCCTTGGTCACGCGGATTTTTTGCTGATCGAGTTGTTGTTGATACGCCTGGAACAGTTGCGCAGCCTTGTCCTGCGCACCCAACAATTTGCCCAAATGCTGCAGATTGCCTTGCAGCGCCGGCAGATCGGGCTGGGCCGAGAACAGTTCGACTTGGACGCCGGCGGTGCGAATCTGCGCCAGCACTGGCGGCGGGCCCATTTCTTCGGTGCCAACCAGAATTTGCGGGCGCAGGCTTAACACGCCTTCTGCCGACAACTGCCGCTGGTAACCGATGCTCGGCAACGCCTTGAGGGATGGCGGGTGCTGGCTGGTGGTATCGACGCCGACCAATTTCGATTCGCCACCCAGCGCGCTGACCCATTCCGACAGGGCGCCACCGGCGCTGACCCAGCGTTGTGGCAACTCGGCCGCCGTGGCGTAATGGCTGACAAACAGTCCGACACACAACGCGGCAACGCGGGAACTCAGGCGCATAAACAGCTTCCTTTTCGGTTTTCCCAGGCATCGAGATGACAGGCCACGTATCCTCGGCTTCTGGCACCTCCACCCGACGGGCAAGGCGGCCATTTGATAATTGTTTGCATTTGCACGTCAAGCTCGGACATTTCCTACAACGCACTGCGACATTTGAGGATAAACATGAAGTTTCTTTGCGCCGGCGCTGCCCTGGCCGACTCCAGCAGTCGCGGTTTCGACATCGACGGCCAGAAGCTCTTTGCCGTGCGCCGGGAGAGTCAGGTCTACGTCTATCTCAACCGCTGCCCGCACCGGGGCGTCGGGTTGGAATGGACGCCCGACCAGTTTCTCGACCCCAGTAACAGCCTGATCCAGTGCGCGACCCACGGCGCACTGTTCTTGATCGAGGACGGCGAATGCGTGTCGGGTCCATGCGCGGGACAATTCCTCACCGCCGTCGAATGCCGCGAAGACGCGCAAGGCGTCTGGGTCAGCGTTTAACCGTTGAGCAACACGTCCAGGCGTCGGTCGACCACCATTTCTTCATGAGTCAGGCGCACCCCATACGCCAACACCTCGACCCCGCACGCCACCGCTTCGCGCAAGGCCGCTGCGTAGGCCGAATCGATTTCTTCGGCGGGACGCACGGCATCGATGCCCGTGAGGTTCACGCAATACAACTGCACTGCGCGAATACCGTCCCGGGCCAGGTGAGCCAATTCCCGCAGATGCTTGGCCCCGCGCTGAGTCACCGCATCGGGAAACGCCGCGACTGAAGTGCCCTCGAAACCCAGGGTCACGCTTTTGACTTCCACATACGCCGGCCCGCTCGGGTAATCGAGGCGGAAATCGATGCGGCTGTTTTCCTGGCCGTAGGCGACTTCACGCTTCAACGCGGTAAAGCCGTTGAGTTCGGCGATAACGCCCGCCATCAGCGCTTCTTCAATCAACCCGTTAGCTCGCCCGGTGTTCACACAAAACAACCGGCCTTGCGGGGTTTCACCGATTTCCCAGGTGCCGGGCAACTTGCGTTTCGGATCGTTGGAGCGACTGAGCCACACCTGTCCGCCTTCAACCTGGCAATTGAGCATCGAGCCCGTGTTGGGGCAGTGAATGGTCAACAACTCGCCGTCAACGGTTTCGATGTCGGCGAGAAAACGCTTGTAACGTCGGATCAGGCGACCTTCTTCGAGGGGAGGGTTAAAGCGCATCAGCCTTGCCAGCTCCGCAGACCACGCGCGATGCGCTCAACCGCTTCCTGCAAACGCGGAAGACTTTGGGTGTAGGCAAACCGAACGTGGTGGCCGGCCTGATAACGCCCGAAGTCAAGACCCGGCGTGATCGCTACGTGTTCTGTCTCGAGGAAATAACGGCAGAACGCGAAGGCATCACCGCCGAACTTGCCGATATCGGCATACAAATAGAACGCACCTTCCGGCTCTACGGCGATGCCGAAGCCCAATTCCCGCAACGCGGGCAGAAGGAAATCACGGCGACGACCAAACTCGGCGCGCCGCTCTTCGAGAATGGCGATGGTCGCGGGTTCGAAGCACGCCAGCGCGGCATGCTGAGCCATGCTCGGCGCACTGATGTAGAGGTTCTGCGCGAGTTTTTCCAGCTCCCCGACCGCCGCTTGCGGCGCGACCAGCCAGCCGAGGCGCCAGCCGGTCATGCCGAAATACTTCGAAAAACTATTCAGCACGAAGGCGCTGTCATCGACTTCCAGTACGCTGGCGGCATCGGTGCCGTATGTCAGGCCGTGATAGATCTCGTCCACCACCAGATGGCCATGACGTGCCTTGATCGCGCTCGACAGCCCGGCCAGCTCGTCGCGGGTCAGGATCGTTCCCGTCGGGTTGGCCGGCGAGGCCACCAAAGCGCCAACGCTGTCGTGGTCCCAATGACGCGCGACCAGGTCCGGCGTCAGCTGATAACGCACGTCTGGACCGACCGGGACCAGCTGCGCCGCCCCTTCTACCAATCGCAGGAAATGCCGGTTGCAGGGATAGCCAGGATCGGCCAGCAGCCAGTGTTTGCCCGGGTCCACCAGTAACGCGCTGGCCAACAGCAATGCGCCGGAACCTCCAGGAGTGATGAGAATTCGCTGCGGATCGATGTTCAAACCGTAACGCTGTTGATAGAAGCTTGAAATCGCCTCGCGCAGCTCCGGAATTCCGCGGGCGGCGGTGTAACGGGTTTTCCCGGCCGTTAGTGCAGCGTGCCCGGCCTGGATGATCGGCTCGGCGGTGGTGAAGTCTGGCTCGCCGATTTCCAGGTGTATCACGTCGTGGCCGGCGGCCTGCAGTTCATTGGCTCGCGCCAGCAGTGCCATGACATGGAACGGTTCGATCGCGCGACTGCGGGCACTATAGGACTGAGCCATTAGCCTTCCTTCAACGGGGAAAAAACCGATTCTACCCAAGCGCAGGAACGAGCGAGAACCTAAAGCTGTCAGACGCCTAGAGACCCTGGACACAAACGACTCATGCGAGTGCGCATGGTTTGACTAAAATCATTAATTGATCAGGTCTCCACCACCACCAGACAAGGCTTGGCATTCTTTTGCAAGCACCTCGGGCCACTACCGCGACATCCGGGAGTAGCGCGGTCCGTTTTGATCTGGTAAGTTCGCCCGCTTGCAGCCGCAGGGCCGGCAGGTGTCGGTGATGGAGCAATCCTGCGCAGATGGATTACAAGAGTAGAGGCGGTCCATTTCATGCCCACCCAAGCAAAGCAGCAAAACCAGTCGATCAGCGGCTTCGAACCCTACGTACCAGTAAAGGGTGAGGAGTACATGGGCAAGCCCATGCGCGCGCACTTCACCAAGATCCTGAACAAGTGGAAACAGGACTTGATGCAGGAAGTCGACCGCACGGTTGATCACATGAAAGACGAAGCGGCCAATTTCCCTGACCCGGCGGATCGTGCCAGCCAGGAAGAAGAATTCAGCCTTGAATTGCGCGCACGCGACCGTGAGCGCAAGTTGATCAAGAAGATCGACAAGACGCTGCAATTGATCGAAGACGAAGAATATGGCTGGTGCGAGTCTTGCGGCGTCGAAATCGGCGTCAAGCGACTGGAAGCCCGCCCTACCGCCGACATGTGCGTTGACTGCAAGACCCTGGCGGAAATCAAGGAAAAGCAAGTCGGCAAGTAATTGCGGCTTGAACGAAGAACGGAGCGTGCGAACGCTCCGTTTTTGTTTCTGAAATTTGCCCCGGCACAAACCCCTGAGGGAGCGGGCTTGCTCGCGAAGGCGTTGTGTCAGCCAACATCAATAGTGAAGTTGATGGCCCCTTCGCGAGCGAGCCCGCTCCCACAGGGGGTCTGCCGTAATCCTGGATACGTAACATTGCCATCATGACTGCCCCCGCCTACATCGGCCGCTTCGCCCCCACACCCAGTGGTCACCTGCATTTTGGTTCGCTGGTGGCGGCCCTGGCCTCGTACCTCGACGCCCGTTCGGCGGGAGGTCTCTGGCTGATGCGTATGGAAGACCTCGATCCGCCAAGGGAAGAACCCGGTGCGCAGGCCGCTATTCTCCAAGCGCTGGAAAGCTACGGTTTCGAGTGGGATGGAGAAATGGTCCGACAGAGTGACCGGCACGAGGCCTACGCCGAAGTGCTCAATCGCCTGTTCAATCATGGCCTGGCTTACGCCTGCACCTGCTCGCGCAAACAATTGGAGCCGTATCACGGCATCTATCCGGGGCTGTGCAGAAATGCGGGCCACGGCATTGAAGACGCGGCGATTCGCCTTCGCGTGCCCGAACTCGAATACCACTTCATCGACCGGGTACAGGGCGAATACCGCCAACACCTGGGGCGCGAGGTTGGCGATTTTGTGATCCGCCGTCGCGACGGTCTCTGCGCCTATCAACTGGCCGTGGTGCTGGATGACGCCTGGCAAGGCATCACCGACATCGTCCGTGGCGCCGATTTGCTGGACTCCACACCGCGCCAGCTCTACTTGCAGGAATTGCTCGGCCTGCCACAACCGCGCTACCTGCACATCCCGCTGATCACCCAGCCCGATGGCAACAAGCTCGGCAAGTCCTACCGTTCGCCGCCGCTGACCGCCGATCAGGCCACACCTTTATTACTGCGGGCGTTGCGCGCACTCGGGCAAAATCCCGGCGCCGAACTGGCCTACGCCACACCGCGGGAGGTGCTGGACTGGGGCATCGCCCACTGGGATGCCGCGCAGATCCCGCGCACACTCAACCTTCCCGAAGCGCAACTACAGTGATCACACTTGCAGTGGCGCGCCCATCCGTTACCATCGCCGCACGTTTTCGGGCACGCGCATAAAAAAGAGAGGCCGGGATGTACATCTATCGCTTGGTCCTGCTTTTGGTAGTGGGGATTTACCTGTTCTCCCCGGCCATCATGGATTGGTGGATCGACGCCACTGGCGCCTGGTATCGCCCTTATCTGCTCTGGCTGATTCTCATTGTCGTGACCTTCATCCTGCAGAGCCAAAAAGATGCCGATGAGCTTTAGCCTGACCCAGATGATCCTGATCAGCGCCGCGTACCTGGCGGTGCTGTTCGGCGTCGCCTGGATCAGCGAACGGGGCATGATCCCCCGGGCGATCATTCGCCACCCGCTGACGTACACCCTGTCCTTGGGCGTCTACGCCAGTGCCTGGGCGTTTTACGGCACCGTCGGTCTGGCCTACCAGTACGGCTACGGATTCCTCTCCAGCTACCTCGGGGTCTCCGGCGCATTCCTGCTGGCGCCGGTGTTGCTGTACCCGATCCTGAAGATCACCCGTACCTACCAACTGTCGTCACTGGCCGATTTGTTTGCGTTCCGCTTCCGCAGTACCTGGGCCGGCGCGCTGACCACAATTTTCATGCTGATCGGTGTGTTGCCGCTACTGGCGTTGCAGATTCAGGCGGTCGCCGACTCCATTGGCATCCTCACCCGCGAGCCGGTGCAGCATCGCGTGGCCCTGAGCTTTTGTGCACTGATCACGCTGTTCACGATTTTCTTCGGCTCGCGCCACATCGCTACCCGTGAGAAGCATGAAGGCCTGGTGTTCGCGATTGCCTTTGAATCGGTGATCAAGCTCATCGCAATTGGCGGCGTTGGCCTGTACGCCCTGTATGGCGTGTTCGACGGCCCGCAGCAGCTGGAACTGTGGCTACTGCAAAACCAGACCGCCCTCGCCGCCTTGCACACACCGCTGCAAGAAGGCCCGTGGCGCACACTGCTGCTGGTGTTCTTCGCTTCGGCGATTGTGATGCCGCACATGTACCACATGACGTTCACCGAAAACCTCAACCCGCGCTCGCTGGTCAGCGCGAGCTGGGGCCTGCCATTGTTCCTGCTGCTGATGAGCCTGGCCGTGCCGCTGATTCTCTGGGCCGGCCTGAAACTCGGCGCCACGACCAATCCTGAATACTTCACGCTGGGCATCGGCATCGCCGCCAACAACAAGGCGTTGGCGCTGTTGGCGTATGTTGGGGGATTGTCGGCTGCCAGCGGCCTGATCATCGTCACCACCCTCGCGCTGTCCGGCATGGCACTGAACCACTTGGTGCTGCCGCTCTATCAACCGCCCGCCGAAGGCAATATCTACCGTTGGCTGAAGTGGACCCGCCGAGCGTTGATCGTCGCGATCATCATGGCCGGCTACGGCTTCTACCTGCTGCTGGGTGCAGAGCAGGATCTGGCCAACCTCGGCATCGTCGCATTCGTGGCGACGCTGCAATTCCTGCCGGGCGTACTCTCCGTCCTGTATTGGCCAACCGCCAACCGCCGCGGCTTCATCGCCGGTTTGCTCGCGGGGATTCTGGTGTGGCTGGTGACCATGCTGTTGCCGCTGGTGGGCAACCTGCAGGGTTTCTACATTCCGCTGCTGAACATGATCTACGTGCTGGACGACACCAGTTGGCACATGGCGGCCATCGCGTCGCTCGCGGCCAACGTGCTGATGTTCACCCTGATCTCGCTGTTCACCAACGCCAGCCCCGAAGAGGCTAGCGCCGCCGAGGCCTGCGCCGTGGATAACGTGCGTCGCCCGCAACGCCGCGAACTGCACGCCGCCTCGCCCCAGGAGTTCGCCACGCAACTGGCCAAGCCCTTGGGCGCCAAGGCTGCGCAGAAAGAAGTCGAACAGGCACTGCGCGATCTCTACTTGCCGTTCGATGAACGCCGGCCTTACGCCCTGCGCCGCTTGCGCGACAGGATCGAAGCCAACCTTTCCGGCCTGATGGGCCCAAGCGTGGCGCAGGACATGGTCGAGACCTTCCTGCCTTATAAGGCCGGCGGCGAAAACTACGTCACCGAAGACATTCACTTCATCGAAAGCCGTCTCGAGGATTACCACTCGCGCCTGACCGGCCTCGCCGCCGAGCTCGACGCCCTGCGCCGCTATCACCGTCAGACCTTGCAGGAACTGCCGATGGGTGTGTGTTCGCTGGCCAAGGATCAGGAAATCCTCATGTGGAACAAAGCCATGGAGGAGCTGACCGGGATTGCCGCGCAGCGTGTGGTCGGCTCGCGCCTGAGCACCATCGGCGATCCGTGGAAAGAATTGCTGCAAGGCTTTATCAATCTGCCGGACGAGCATTTGCACAAGCAGCATCTGGCGCTGGATGGCCAGACCCGCTGGCTGAACCTGCACAAAGCGGCGATCGACGAACCGCTCGCGCCGGGCAACAGCGGCCTGGTGTTGCTGGTGGAAGACCTGACCGAAACCCAGATGCTCGAAGACAAACTGGTGCACTCCGAACGCCTGGCGAGTATCGGCCGCCTCGCTGCAGGTGTTGCCCATGAAATCGGCAACCCGATCACCGGCATCGCCTGCCTGGCGCAGAACCTGCGCGAAGAGCGTGAAGACGACAGCGAGCTGACGGAAATCAGCGGGCAAATCCTGGAACAGACCAAACGCGTGTCGCGCATCGTTCAGTCATTGATGAGCTTTGCCCATGCCGGTAGCCATCAGCACAGCGACGAGCCCGTCTGTCTGGCCGAAGTCGCCCAGGATGCCATCGGTTTGCTGGCCTTGAACCGACGCAATTTCGAAGTGCAGTTCTACAACCTGTGCGACCCCGATCACTGGGTCGAAGGCGATCCGCAGCGGCTCGCCCAAGTACTGATCAATCTGCTCTCAAACGCCCGTGACGCCTCGCCTCCCGGCAGCGCGGTGCGGGTAAAAAGCGAAGCTGGCGAGCACACGGTCGACCTGATCGTGGAAGACGAAGGCAGCGGTATTCCGAAGAACATCATGGACCGATTGTTCGAACCTTTCTTCACCACCAAGGACCCTGGCGAAGGCACCGGTCTGGGCCTTGCACTGGTCTATTCCATCGTTGAAGAGCATTATGGACAAATCACCATCGACAGCCCGGCTGATGTTCAAAGCCAACGCGGCACCCGTATCCGGGTGACCTTGCCGCGTCATGTCGAAGCGACGTCCGCTGTGAACTGAGACCGTCGAGAGTATCGAATCAATGCCGCACATTTTGATCGTCGAAGACGAAACAATTATCCGCTCCGCCTTGCGCCGCCTGCTGGAACGCAACCAGTACCAGGTCAGCGAAGCCGGTTCCGTGCAGGAAGCACAAGAACGCTTCACCATTCCCACGTTCGACCTGATCGTCAGTGACCTGCGCCTGCCGGGCGCACCGGGCACCGAGTTGATCAAACTTGGCCAAGGCACGCCGGTGCTGATCATGACCAGCTACGCGAGCCTGCGTTCGGCGGTCGACTCCATGAAGATGGGCGCGGTGGATTACATCGCCAAGCCTTTCGACCACGACGAAATGCTCCAGGCCGTCGCGCGCATCCTGCGGGACCGGCAATCAGTGCAAACCAGCGGTGAACCTGCCGTCGGCAAAGCCGCCAATGGCTCGGCGAAACCGGGCGTTGATAACAGCAATGGCGAAATTGGCATCATCGGTTCCTGCCCACCGATGCAGGATCTGTACAGCAAAATCCGCAAAGTGGCACCAACCGACTCCAACGTCCTGATCCAGGGCGAGTCCGGCACCGGCAAGGAACTGGTAGCCCGTGCCTTGCACAATCTGTCCAAACGCGCCAAGGCGCCGATGATTTCGGTGAACTGCGCGGCGATTCCGGAAAGCCTGATCGAGTCCGAACTGTTCGGCCACGAAAAAGGCGCGTTTACCGGCGCCAGTGCCGGGCGTGCCGGGCTGGTGGAAGCGGCCGATGGCGGCACCCTGTTCCTCGATGAAATCGGCGAACTGCCGCTGGAAGCCCAGGCTCGACTGTTGCGCGTGCTGCAGGAAGGCGAAATTCGTCGGGTAGGTTCGGTGCAGTCGCAGAAAGTCGATGTGCGTTTGATCGCTGCGACTCACCGCGACCTCAAAAGCCTGGCCAAGATCGGCCAGTTCCGCGAAGACTTGTATTACCGCCTTCACGTGATCGCTCTGAAATTGCCGGCCCTGCGCGAGCGCGGTGCCGACGTCAACGAAATCGCCAATGCGTTCCTGGCACGGCAGAGCGCGCGGGTCAACCGTACCGACCTGAAGTTTGCCCCGGACGCCGAGCAGGCGATTCGTCATTACTCTTGGCCGGGCAATGTGCGCGAGCTGGAAAACGCGGTCGAGCGTGCGGTTATTCTGTGCGAAAGCCCGGAAATTTCCGCCGAGCTGTTGGGTATCGACATTGAGCTGAGCGATCTGCAGGACGACGATTTCATCGGCCTGCCCCCGCAGCAAGGCAACGGCACGGGTAACAGCAGCCACGAGCCAACCGAAGACCTGTCGCTGGAAGACTACTTCCAGCACTTCGTTCTCGAGCATCAGGACCACATGACCGAAACCGAGCTGGCACGCAAACTCGGGGTCAGTCGCAAGTGCCTGTGGGAACGTCGTCAGCGCCTGGGTATCCCGCGGCGCAAGACCGGGGTGGCCAGCGAGAGCTGAACCCCACCTGTACCGTGTGGGGGTAACACGTCACTTTGTGAAAAAACTGTTACCCAAGTCTTTTCACGTAACAGAGGCCGGGGCTTACGGTAACGAAGCCCCGGTTTTTTTGGGCCTCGAAAAAGGCGCTCAGAAGGCTTAACCCCCTGTTTTGCTGGGCTTCGCAAAAGTTGGCACGCACCCTGCTATATGTTTGATACAAGAACAATAACAAGCAATGTACAAGACAATAAAAATAAGACGAATCGACTCACGCACAATAAAAACAAGACGGCATGAGGCGCAGCTAACTGATTCTTTTGGAGAGGCGTTGTATTTGGGGCTAGCCCCACGACCAGGCCGAGAACAACAAAAACTGTCTTAAGACAGAGCCTGAACTGGTTGGATCGCAAGATCACTGCAGCACAGCGACCAAAGCAATCCGTTTGCTCTTGGCTCCCGATTGGGAGGGTCATGAAGGAAAGCTTCATGATGCGGGCACTCAACAAAAACAAAAAGCCCGAAACCAATAACAAAAATAGACATGCAACTACTTCTTGGGGAGCTTCGGCTCCCCTTGTAGTTTCTGGCGTCCACGCCAGCGCCAGACATGCCCTTCACGCGCTTGCGCAGCTTCCTACACCATCCCCCGACTAAATGCTAGAATCCCCGCCCATCATGCGGTCATTCTTCGTTATGGCCGAACATTCCTTCAAACAGTGCATCCCATGCTGAAGAAGTTGTTCCAGTCATTCCGTTCTCCCAAGCGTCATACGCAACACATCCGCAGCACGCCTGAAGTGCTCAATAGCGGCCAACATTCGTTGCAGAAGGCGCAATTCAGCCGTTACGCGGTGAATATCGTCGAACGCCTGCAGAACGCCGGTTACCAGGCTTATCTGGTTGGCGGTTGTGTGCGTGACATGATGCTGGGCATCACGCCGAAAGATTTCGACGTCGCCACCAGTGCCACCCCTGAACAGGTCCGCGCCGAATTCCGCAATGCGCGGATCATCGGGCGCCGCTTCAAGCTGGTGCACATCCACTTTGGCCGCGAAATCATTGAAGTCGCGACTTTCCGCGCCAATCACCCGCAAAACGACGAAGAGGAAGACAGCAACCAGTCTTCCCGAAACGAGAGCGGGCGCATCTTGCGCGACAACGTCTACGGCACGCTGGAAGAAGATGCGCAACGTCGCGACTTCACCATCAACGCCCTGTATTACGACCCGGTCAGCGAGCGCATTCTCGATTACGCCAACGGCGTGCACGACATTCGCAATCACCTGATCCGCCTGATCGGCGACCCGAAACAGCGCTACCAGGAAGACCCGGTACGGATGCTGCGGGCCGTGCGTTTCGCCGCCAAGCTGAATTTCGGCATCGAAAAACACAGTGCCCAGCCGATCCGCGAACTGGCACCGATGCTCCGTGAAATTCCTTCGGCGCGCCTGTTC
The DNA here is from genome assembly GCF_054897705.1 of Pseudomonas sp. GB2N2. Lineage (NCBI taxonomy): Bacteria > Pseudomonadati > Pseudomonadota > Gammaproteobacteria > Pseudomonadales > Pseudomonadaceae > Pseudomonas > Pseudomonas sp. GB2N2. The sequence continues at coordinate 5,437,513 of NZ_CM142701.1, read as the reverse complement.
GAAGAAGTGCTCAAGTTGTTTCTCTCCGGCCACGCCGCGGACACCTTCGAGATGCTGGTCGACCTGCAGCTGTTCGATCCGCTGTTCCCGGCCAGTGCCGAAGCGCTGGAATACAATCCGACGTACACCCACACCCTGATCAGCGAGGCGCTGGTCAACACCGACCTGCGCATCAAGCAGAACAAACCGGTGACTCCGGCGTTCCTGTTTGCAGCCTTGCTGTGGCCTGCCCTGCCGGCTCGCGTCCTGCGCCTGCAAGAACGCGGCATGCCGCCGATCCCGGCGATGCAGGAAGCGGCGCACGAGTTGATTGCCGAACAATGCCAGCGAATTGCGATTCCAAAACGCTTCACCATGCCGATCCGCGAAATCTGGGACATGCAGGAACGCCTGCCACGCCGCAGCGGCAAACGTGCCGACCTGCTGCTGGACAACCCGCGTTTCCGCGCCGGTTACGACTTCCTGTTGCTGCGTGAAAGCGCAGGTGAGCAGACTGATGGCCTGGGCGAATGGTGGACGGACTATCAGGACGCCAACGACAGTGAACGTCGCGACATGATCCGCGACCTCAGCGGCAAGGAAGACGGCAGCGGCGCTCCACGTAAACGCCGGCGCAGCGGTGGCGCCAAGCGCAAACGTGCAGCCGGCGCGTCGAGCACGACGGACGAGTAAACATGGAGCGCATCTACATCGGCATGGGCAGCAATCTGGCTGACCCCGCCGAACAATTGCGCAGCGCCGTCGAGGCGCTGGCGCAGTTGCCGCAGACCGAACTGATAGGGGTTTCCGCGTTTTATCAGAGTGATTCACTGCTGTCCGGCCAACCGCGCTACACCAATGCGGTTGCCGCCCTCGACAGCACGCTTGCGCCACTGGCGTTGCTGGATGCGCTGCAAGCCATCGAAATTGGACAGGGCCGCGAACGCCTGGAACGCTGGGGGCCGCGCACGCTGGATCTCGACATTGTGCTGTTTGGTGATCGGCTGATCGACGAACCGCGCCTCAAGGTTCCCCACTACCATTTGCAGGAACGCGCCTTCGTTCTGTATCCCCTGGCCGAGCTGGCGCCTGCGGATTTGCGCTTGGCGGATGGTCGCAGCTTGCAGGAATTACTTGCAGCCTGCCCGTTCGTCGGCCTGGAACGCCTCCCCTCCCATTAGCAAAAATTCCTGTAGGAGTGAGCCTGCTCGCGACAGCGGTTTAACATTCACCAGCGAAGTTGAATGTAAAACCGCTATCGCGAGCAGGTCACTCCTACATTTGTTTTGTGTGGGACACAGGTGCGCGGCTTGCTGAATCGGATCAGTAACCCCGGTAACACCCCCCACGTAACAACGCGGTAACACACGCAATTGACTTCCCGAGTTCTCCTCACGACTATAGGCGTCCCGCTGCCGCCAACACGGCGCTAAAGGGCGCAATTCAGGCCTTAAAAGCACGACAACAGACCGTGCGCCTGTATTTAACGAAGAATCACGCGCGTTACTCGCAGTAGTTTCCACAGCGCCTGAATGAGGAACTTTTCATGCCAGCCATCACCCTGACCACGCTGCAAGGTCTCAAGCAAAAAGGTGAAAAAATCACCATGCTGACCTGCTATGACGCAACCTTCGCCCATGCCTGCAACGAGGCTGGCGTCGAAGTGCTGTTGGTGGGCGACTCCCTCGGCATGGTCTTGCAAGGTCACGACAGCACCCTGCCAGTGACCACGGCCGAGATGGCCTACCACGTCGCAGCCGTTAAACGCGGTAACAGCGACGCATTGATCCTCGCCGACCTGCCCTTCATGGCCTACGCCACCCTTGAACAAACCATGATCAACAGCGCCGCGCTGATGCAGGCCGGTGCGCACATGGTCAAGGTTGAAGGCGCGCTGTGGCTGGCGGACTCGATCCGTCTGCTGGCCGAGCGCGGTATCCCGGTGTGCGCGCACATGGGCCTGACCCCGCAATCGGTGAACATCCTGGGTGGCTACAAAGTTCAGGGCCGGAGCGAGAACCAGGCGCGGCAGATGCGCGCTGATGCCATCGCCCTGGAACAGGCCGGTGCCGCCATGCTGTTGCTCGAGTGCGTGCCGAGCGAACTGGCCCAGGAGATTACCCAGGCAGTGGGCATTCCGGTGATCGGCATTGGTGCCGGCAGCGCCACCGACGGCCAGGTGCTGGTGTTGCACGATATGCTCGGCCTGTCGATCACGGGTCGCGTACCGAAATTCGTGAAAAACTTCATGAACGGCCAGACCAGCATTCAGTCGGCCCTGAGCGCTTACGTCACTGAAGTCAAAGCAGTGACTTTCCCAGGTATCGAACACGGATTCTCTGCATGAACACCGTAAAAACCGTACGCGAGTTACGGGCCGCCGTGGCCCGTGCCCGCAGCGAAGGCAAGCGCATCGCCCTGGTTCCGACCATGGGCAACCTGCACATTGGCCATATCGCGCTGATTAACAAAGCCTCGCAACGGGCGGATTTCGTGGTCGCGAGCATCTTCGTCAACCCGCTGCAATTCGGCGCCGGCGAAGACCTCGACAAATACCCGCGCACGCTTGCAGCCGATCAGGAAAAACTGCTCGAGGCCGGTTGCCACTTGTTGTTCGCGCCAACCGTTGAAGAAATGTACCCCGACGGCATGACCGGCCAGACCCTCGTCAGCGTTCCGCAACTGTCCGAAGGCCTGTGCGGCGCCAGCCGCCCGGGGCACTTCGAAGGCGTGGCGACGGTGGTCAGCAAGTTGTTCAACATGGTCCAGCCGGACCTCGCGATCTTCGGCCAGAAAGACTTCCAGCAACTGGCGGTGATTCGCGCGCTGGTGCACGACTTGAACATGCCGGTGCAGATCATCGGCGAGCCGACGGTTCGGGCAGAGGACGGCCTGGCACTGTCTTCGCGCAATGGTTTCCTCAGCGAAGAACAGCGGGCTGTGGCGCCGGTTGTTTATCGCACGCTGGCCTCGATTGCCGACGCCATTAAACACGGTGAGCGGGATTTCCCGGCGCTGATCGACGGGCAAATCAAACAGCTGGAAGCGGCGGGTCTGCGCACCGACTACCTGGAAATCCGCCATGCGCTGACGCTACGTCCGGCGACTGCGCAAGATCGGGACCTGGTGATTCTGGTGGCGGCGTTCCTCGGGACCACGCGGTTGATCGACAACCTGCACCTGAACCTCGACGCCCCTGCCTGAACACGACAAATCTTCTGGGAAACACTCATGCACGCCATCATGCTCAAGGCCAAGCTGCATCGCGCCGAAGTCACCCACGCTGTTCTCGATTACGAAGGTTCCTGCGCCATTGACGGCGAATGGCTAGACCTGTCCGGTATCCGTGAATACGAACAGATCCAGATATACAACGTCGACAACGGCGAGCGCTTCACCACTTATGCAATTCGTGGCGAAGACGGTTCGCGCATGATCTCGGTCAACGGTGCCGCCGCGCACAAGGCCAAGGTCGGTGACCGCGTGATCATCTGTGCCTACGCTCACTACAGCGAAGCCGAACTGCTCAACTTCAAGCCGCGCATGCTCTACATGGCCCCGGGTAACGAGCTGAGTCACACCAGCAATGCCATTCCGGTTCAGGTCGCCTGATCGAGCCGTTCTTCCGTTTGTCGGGCCGTTCCCTGCTACAGGTATAAAAAAGTACCGGGAACGGGTCAGACAAAGTCAAGACAGATCGCAGCGCGAGGTTTACTGTATTCGCCCTGTGCCATGAAATCGTGTCGACGCAGTTGACCGGACGCCCACCCGCAGCGTTCCGGGATTTTTAGTGTTCAAAAGGCCGTTCAAGTAAAAAGGAAACCCGCAGCGATGGCGTACTACCGCACTCCTCACGATGTGACCGCTCTGCCCGCCTGGCAAGCGTTGAAAGACCACCGCCAAGCCATGCAGGATTTCAGCATGCGCGAGGCTTTCAATGCCGATCCGCAGCGCTTTACGCAATTCACCCTCAGCAGCTGCGGTCTGTTTCTCGACTACTCGAAAAACCTGATCAACGCCGAGACCCGCGACCTGCTCGTGGGCCTGGCCAACGAAGTCGACCTCAAGGGCGCGATTACGGCGCTGTTCGAAGGCGAGATCGTCAACTCCTCCGAAGGTCGTCCGGCCCTGCACACGGCGCTGCGTCGTCCAGTCGGCGACAAGCTGTCGGTGAATGGCGTCAATGTGATGCCGGAAGTTCACAAGGTGTTGAATCAGATCACCGACCTCGTGGGCCGCATCCACGACGGTCTGTGGCGCGGTTACACCGAGAAGCCGATCACCGACGTGGTGAACATCGGCATCGGTGGCTCCTTCCTCGGCCCCGAGCTGGTGTCCGAAGCGCTGTTGTCTTACGCGCAAAAAGGCGTGCGCTGCCACTACCTGGCGAACATTGATGGCAGTGAGTTCCACGAGCTGACCATGAAGTTGCGCGCCGAGACGACGCTGTTCATTGTTTCGTCGAAATCCTTCAACACCCTCGAAACCCTGAAGAACGCCCAGGCTGCACGCGCCTGGTATCTGGCTCAGGGCGGTTCGGAAGCCGAGCTGTACCGCCACTTCATCGCAGTCTCCAGCAACAACGCGGCGGCGGTGGCTTTCGGGATTCGCGAAGAAAACATCTTCCCGATGTGGGACTGGGTCGGCGGTCGTTATTCGCTGTGGTCGGCCATCGGTCTGCCGATTGCCCTGGCCATCGGCATGTCCAACTTCAAGGAACTGCTGTCCGGTGCCTACACCATGGACCAGCATTTCCAGAGCGCGCCGTTCGAGCAGAACATGCCGGTGCTGCTGGCGTTGCTCGGCGTGTGGTACGGCAACTTCTGGGGCGCGCAAAGCCACGCGATCCTGCCATACGATCACTACCTGCGTAACATCACCAAGCACTTGCAACAGCTGGACATGGAATCCAACGGCAAGAGCGTGCGCCAGGACGGCACGCCAGTCTCCACCGACACCGGCCCGGTGATCTGGGGTGGCGTCGGTTGCAACGGTCAGCATGCTTATCACCAGTTGCTGCACCAGGGCACCCAGTTGATCCCGGCCGACTTCATCGTGCCGATCGTCAGCTTCAACCCGGTGTCTGATCACCATCAGTGGCTGTACGCCAACTGCCTGTCGCAAAGCCAGGCACTGATGCTCGGCAAGACCCGCGCCGAGGCGGAAACCGAGCTGCGTGACAAAGGCATGGCCGAGGACGAGGTGCAGAAACTCGCGCCGCACAAGGTGATCCCGGGCAACCGTCCGAGCAACACCCTGGTGGTCGAACGCATCAGCCCGCGTCGTCTCGGCGCACTGGTGGCGATGTACGAACACAAAGTCTTCGTGCAAAGCGTCGTCTGGGGCATCAACGCTTTCGACCAGTGGGGCGTAGAGCTGGGCAAGGAGCTGGGCAAAGGCGTCTACAACCGTCTGGTCGGCAGCGAAGAAACCCCGGCTGACGATGCTTCAACCCAAGGGTTGATCAACTACTTCCGCGGCCGTCACCGCGGATAACCCGCCCCAGTTATCCCATGTGGGAGCGGGCTTGCTCGCGAAGGCGGTGTGTCATTCGGCATTTATGTTGACTGACACACCGTATTCGCGACCAAGCCCGCTCCCACAGTTGTTTGTGTATGACTTGAACCGGGTCTTCACTCGGCGCATCTTTATCTCTTGTGGTGCAAACAAGAATAAGGAACCGTCATGTTCGATATCAGCACGTTCCCCAAAGCCGATGCCGTCCGCCGGGCCGCACACCTCAGCCAAGACGACTACAAACGTCTATACCGCGAATCCATCGAGCACCCCAGCACGTTCTGGGCGGAACAGGCTTCGCGCTTTCTCGACTGGAGCGCCCCTTGGGACACGGTCCAGCGCTACGACCTGAAAACCGGTGAAGCCAGCTGGTTCGCCGGCGCAAAGCTCAACGTCAGTTACAACTGCATCGACCGGCACCTGGAAAAACGCGGCGAGCAGATCGCAATCATCTGGGAAGGCGACGACCCCGCCGAGTCGGCACAGATCACCTACCGGAAACTTCATCACAACGTTTGCCGCCTCGCCAATGTGCTGAAAAGCCGTGGCGTGAAGAAAGGTGATCGCGTGTGCATCTACATGCCGATGATCCCCGAGGCGGCCTACGCCATGCTCGCCTGCACGCGGATCGGTGCGGTGCACTCCGTGGTGTTCGGCGGGTTCTCACCGGACTCCGTGCGCGACCGGATTCTCGATGCCGACTGCCGCACGGTGATCACCGCCGATGAAGGCGTACGCGGCGGCAAATTCGTCCCGCTCAAGGAGAAGGTCGACAAGGCGCTGCAAAGCTGCCCGAACGTCAGCACCGTGATCGTCGTCGAGCGCACCCAAGGTGAGGTGAATTGGGTCGAAGGTCGCGACCTCTGGTATCACCAGGCCCTGCGCGACGTCAGCGACGATTGCCCGCCCGAACCGATGGACGCCGAAGACCCACTGTTCATCCTCTACACCTCCGGCAGCACCGGCAAACCCAAAGGCGTGCTGCACACCACTGGCGGTTACCTGCTGCACGCGGCGATGACTTTTAAATACGTGCTGGACTACCGCGACGACGAAGTCTTCTGGTGCACCGCCGATGTCGGTTGGGTCACCGGCCACAGTTACATTGTCTACGGCCCGCTGGCCAACGGCGCGACCACGCTGATCTTCGAAGGTGTGCCGAGCTATCCAACCAGCTCGCGTTTCTGGCAGGTGATCGACAAGCACCACGTGAACATCTTCTACACCGCGCCTACCGCCCTGCGTTCGCTGATGCGCGAAGGGCCTGAACCGTTGAAGGAAACGTCGCGGGCGAGCCTCAGATTACTCGGCAGTGTCGGTGAGCCGATCAACCCCGAAGCATGGGATTGGTACTTCAATGCCGTCGGCGAACAGCGTTGCCCGATCGTCGATACTTGGTGGCAGACCGAAACCGGCGGCATCATGCTCAGCCCGCTGGTCAGTGCGCAACGAATCAAACCCGGCTGTGCCACCCAACCGATGTTTGGGGTGCAGCCGGTGTTGCTGGATGAAACCGGCAAGGAAATCAAAGGTGCCGGCAGTGGCGTGCTGGCAATAAAATCGAGCTGGCCGGGGCAGATCCGCAGCGTCTATGGCGACCCGCAACGGATGGTCGACACCTACTTCAAACCCTATCCTGGTTACTACTTCACCGGCGACGGCGCTCGCCGCGATGAGGATGGCGATTACTGGATCACCGGGCGCATAGACGACGTGATCAACGTGTCCGGACATCGCATTGGCACTGCCGAAGTGGAAAGCGCCCTGGTGCTTCACGACAGCATCGCCGAGGCGGCCGTGGTCGGTTACCCTCACGACGTCAAAGGCCAGGGCATCTACGCGTTCGTCACGCCCATGAACGGCACCGAGCCCAGCGACGAGCTGAAGAAAGAACTGCTGGCCCACGTCAGCAAGGAAATCGGCAGCTTCGCCAAACCCGATTTGATTCAATGGGCACCGGCCTTGCCGAAAACACGCTCGGGCAAGATCATGCGGCGGATTCTGCGCAAGATTGCCTGCAACGAACTGGACAGCCTGGGCGATACGTCGACCCTGGCCGATCCGAGCGTGGTGCAGGAACTGGTCGATAAACGCCTGAACCAGTAACACCTTGGCCTTTTAGGAGCGAGCTTGCTCGCTCCTAAAAGGGCACCGGCGCCCATTATTTTCATCACTGAGTCGCCATGGAATTCATCCGCAGCCGCATCGAAACCCAGGTCATGAGCCTCACCGGCCTGTCACTCGGCAAGCTCGACCTGGAAAATCCCAAGGGCGATCCCGGCCTGTTCGGTCCCGATTCGGTGAGCTGGCAGGTTCACGGCGATTTCAGCAGCATGCTCGTCGGCGGCATCAGTGCGCTGATGCTGCAAGCCCTGCACCCCTTGGCGCTGGCCGGAGTCTGGGATCATTCGAACTTTCGCGAGGACATGCTCGGACGTTTACGGCGTACCGGGCAGTTCATTTCCGGCACCACGTTCGGTTCGCGCCGGGACGCCGACTGGCTGATCGAAAAAGTCCGGACCATCCACCTGCAAGTGACCGGCAACGCGCCGGATGGCCGGCCTTATGCCGCCAGTGATCCCGATCTGCTGACGTGGGTGCACGTGGCCGAAGTCAGCAACTTCCTCGCGGCGCATTTGCGTTATCGCAATCCGCATTTGTCGGCGGCCGACCAGGATCGCTATTACGACGAAATCGCGCTCGTGGCCGAACGCCTCGGCGCCCGGGACGTGCCTCGATCACGGCAGCAAATTGCCGACTACCTGGAGCGCATCCGCCCGCAATTGCTGTGTGACGAGCGCAGTCGCGAGGTGCTGCGATTGTTGCTGGACGCGCCCTCCCCCAGCCGCCTGGCCAAGCCTTTTGGCGGATTGATGATGCAGGCGGGCATCGACCTGCTGCCGGACTGGGCCAGCGACATGCTCGGCGTGCGCCAGGGCTCGCTGCAACGCACGCTGATCCGCGCCAGCGTCAACCGCAGCGCGCCGATACTGCGCTGGGCGGTGCGCAACGGCTCGGTGCATCGGGCCAAGCGCCGGATGGGGCTGGGCTGACGCTCAGAGCTTCAGGCTTCAGGCTTCAGGCTTCAGGCTTGCAGCATGCAGCTCCGTAACTGCTAAACTCCCGCGCCAAATTCCCTCCTGCAAGGCGCCCTGCATGTCTTCCTTGATTCAGGCGCTGCGCGCCGCCCTCGAACATCGTCAAGACCTGCTTGCCGAACTGCATCAGCAAGGCACCAATTGCTATCGTCTGTTCCATGGCAGCCAGGAAGGCGCCGGTGGTCTGACCATCGACCGCTACGGCCCGCAATTACTGGTGCAAAGTTTTCACCAGGCACTGGAACGTGACGACTTGCTGCAACTGCACGAGACAATCAACCAACACCTGGGCCTCGACACGCTGCTGGTGTACAACGACCGTTCCCGGGGCAACTCGCGTATTGACCGTGACGACACCGTCTACCGCGCCGACGAAGCCGCCCTGCAGGATTTGGTCGGTCACGAATGGGGCCTGAATTACCGGGTGCGCGGCCGTCACGCCGGTCAGGATCCGCTGCTGTTCCTCGACCTGCGCAACACCCGCGGCTGGGTCAAGGACCACAGCCAGAACAAAAGCGTGCTGAACCTGTTCGCTTATACCTGCGGCGTCGGCCTGAGCGCGGCGGCCGGCGGCGCGCGCGAAGTGTGCAACCTCGATTTCGCAGAGGGGAATCTGGCGGTTGGCCGCGAAAACGGCTTGCTCAACCCGCAGTTGCCGACCATGCAGTTCATCCAGTCCGATTATTTCCCGGCGATCCGCCAACTGGCCGGCCTGCCGATCAGCCAGCGTCGCGGGCAGAAATTACCGAGCTATCAACGCCTGGAGCAACGGCAATACGACTTGGTTTTGCTGGACCCACCGGCGTGGGCCAAAAGCGCATTCGGCACCGTTGACCTGCTGCGCGACTATCAAAGCCTGCTCAAACCCGCGCTGCTGACCACCGCCGATGACGGCGTGCTGATCTGCTGCAACAACCTCTCAAAAGTCAGCCTGGACGACTGGCGCGAACAGGTTCTGCGCTGCGCAGAAAAAGCCGGGCGCCCTGTGCGCGAATGGACCGTGATGAAACCGGGGGGCGATTTCCCGTCCATGGATCAACAGCCTCCGCTTAAAACCCTGATCCTGCAGCTTTGAAACTCACCGACACTTTCAGATAAATCCTATAACGCTTGGTGACTTCGGAACCGGTTTCGCGTGCCATACTCCAAGGCACTCCGATTCAGACAGATGAAGCCGCACATGCCCAAAGGATTGATTCGCGCTATCGGCGCCTTGTTGACTGCACTGGGCCTCTACAGCCTGCTGGGTTTTCTGATTTTGCCGGGCATCGCGTTGCGAGTGGCCAACCAACAGTTGGCCAACTACGCCACTACACCCGCGAGCATTCAGCGGATCGAACTGAACCCGTTCAGCCTTGAAGTCACCCTCTGGGGCCTGGTCATCGGCGAGCCGGGCAAGGAACAGGTTGGTTTCGAACGCCTGTACGCCAATCTGCAGATCGACAGTCTCTGGACCAAAGCGCTGCACCTGTCCGATATCGAGCTGGACAAACCCAAGACCGAAATCCTTTTCGGCAAGGACGGCAAACTCAATTTGCTCGGCCTGTTCAAAATCCCCGCCAGCGAACCGACCCCGGCCGACCCGAACGCCAAACCGTTCCCGATGCGCATCGAGCGGATCAAACTGGCCGACGGCTATGTGCACTTCCAGGATGCACGGCCCAGCGAACCCATCGAGTTTCTCTACGACAAACTCGATTTCGAGTTGAACAACCTCAGCACGCTGCCAGAAGATAACGCTGACATGACCCTGGTCGCTGTCGGCCCGGGTGGTGGGCAAATCGACTGGACGGGCAACTTCAGCCTGATTCCGTTCGCCTCCGAAGGTAAGTTGAAAGTTACCGACGGCAAGATGAAAGCCTTTTGGCCCTACGTACGTGACGCCTTGCCGCTGGATCTTGAAAGCGGCGTCCTGAACCTCAGCACCGATTACAAACTCAACCTTTCCAAAGAAACCGAACTGCTGTTGAGTAACGTCGCGGTCAGCGTCGCCCCCTTCGCCATCAAGGCCCCGGACGGTCGGCCACTGGTGAAACTCGAACGACTGGACGTGACGGACACCACAGTCGATCTGGCCAAACAGCAAGTCGTAGTCGGCAAGATCCGCAGCAATAAACTGGAAACCTGGGCAGCGCTCGAAGCTGACGGGCAGCTCGATTGGCAAAAACTGTTCGCCAGCCAACCGACCAAGGCAGCCGCCAAAGCCAAAGCCGAACCCGTCGCTACGCCAGCGGCTGCCGACTCGCCAAAAGAGCCCGTCGCCGCCAGCAAACCCTGGCAGGTACTGTTGAAAGACGTGCAACTACGCGATTACCAGGTGCATTTGGCCGACCGCAAAGCGCAACCCGTTGTGACGCTGGACCTGAGCCCGCTGAACCTGGACCTGCAAAATTTCGACAGCCTCAACGGCTCGCCTTTCAGCCTCAAGCTCGACACAGGCGTGGGCAAGCAAGGCAAGATCACAGCGAACGGTGAGGTCAACCTGGCCCCGGTCAGTGCCAAGCTCAACGTGCAGACCAAGGACATCGACTTGCGGGTCGCCCAGTCCTACATCAACCCGTTCATTCGCCTCGAACTGCGCAGCGGCATGCTCGGCAGTGATCTGGCGGTCAACCTGAAAAGCACCGAGCCACTTGCACTGAGCGTGACCGGACGCGCGCAGATCGATCAACTGCACACCCTCGACACCCTGAAAACCCGCGACTTTCTCAAGTGGCAGCAGGTGGTGGTCGAAGGCCTGAATTATCAGCACGGCGACAGCCTGTCGATCGACAAGGTCAACCTGTTCCAACCCTATGTGCGCTTCATGATCAACGATGACCGCACCACCAACATCGACGACCTGCTCATTCCGCAACCCGCTGATTCCGGCGCCAAGACCGCTGCGGCGAAACCGGCCAGCAAGGACAAGCCACTGGGCATCCACGTCGGCGGCATCGCGATTAACGATGGCTCGGCCAACTTTGCCGACTTCAGCCTGACCCCGAATTTTGCCACCGCCGTGCAACAGCTCAACGGCCAGATCGGCACGATCGACAGCCGCCAGGCAAAACCGGCAACCGTGGACATCAAGGGCAAGGTTGATCGCTACGCGCCGGTGACCATCAAAGGCGCGGTCAATCCGTTCGATCCGATGGCCAGCCTCGACATCGCGACCAGTTTCAAACGCGTCGAACTGACCACGCTGACGCCCTACTCCGGCAAGTTCGCTGGCTACCGTATCCGCAAGGGCCGGCTCAATCTCGACCTGCATTACCTGATCACCAAAGGCCAGCTCAAGGCGGAAAACAAAGTGGTGGTCGAGCAATTGCAGCTCGGCGAAAAAGTCGACAGCCCGGACGCCACCAGCCTTCCACTGAAGCTGGCTATCGCGCTGCTCAAGGACGTCGACGGCAAGATTTCCATTGAGCTGCCGGTGACCGGCGATCTCAATAACCCGCAATTCAGTGTGATGCCGATTGTCTGGCAGACCCTGCGCAACCTGATCGTCAAAGCCGCTGCCGCACCGTTCAAGATGATTGGCGGGCTGATCAGTGGCGGGGGTTCTGAAGACTTGGGCACGGTGTCGTTTGCGGCGGGCTCCAGTGATCTGAGCAAAGAGGCCGAAGCCTCACTGGTCAAACTGTCTCAGGCCCTCAAGGAACGTCCGGCACTGCGTCTGGAAATCGAAGGCACCGCTGCGAAAAGCAGCGATGGCCCACTGATCGCCGAGCAACGCCTGGAACGGGAATACCAGTACAACTACTACAAAATGCTCCAGCGTCGCGGCGACAAGGTGCCGGCGCAAGCGTCCCTGCTTGAAGTGCCGGACGGCGAGAAAGGTCCGTTGCTGGAAGGGATCTACCGGACCCGCCTGAAGAACCAGCCACCGGCTGAATGGAAAGACCTGGGCAAGGAAGAACGCACCGCGAAAATGCGCGCGGACGTGATCAAGTTCTGGAGTTCCAGCGATGTGCTGTTGCGCCAACTGGGTCAGGACCGGGCCAGCAGCATCAAGGACTATCTGGTGGACAAGGGCCAACTGGCAGACGACCGCGTGTACTTCGTCGATGCCAACCTGGGCGAAGCGGAAAGTGACGGTCGAGTGGTGACGCCTTTGCATCTGGATGCGGAATGATGATCAGACGTTTGCTGCTTGGCCTGACATTGGCGATGGTCGCCAGCGAGGCCTCGGCCGCCGATACTCTGCGCTGCGGCAGTCAACTGGTCAGCGTCGGCGACCGCTCCAGCGAGGTACTGCAGAAGTGCGGTGAGCCGGTCAGTCGAGATCCGTTGGGCTACAAGCGCAGCGCCAACCGACGGGAAGAGTTCCAGGTCGAGGAATGGACCTACGGACCGAACAGCGGCATGTATCAGTACCTGCGGTTTGAAGGCAATCGCCTGCGAAAGATCACCAGCAAGCGCGGTAACTGACCCGCGCGCAAATTCTGTAGGAGCGAGCTTGCTCGCGAAAAACGTCCGGACGACCCGTTAATCCAGAGAACAGGCGTTATCGTTCACGCCCATCGCGAGCAAGCTCGCTCCTACAGTTTTGTTTTGCGGGCCCGGAATAGAACAGGCCCCGGACACGAATGTCAGGGGCCTGTAATGGCCACATCCTTATGGCCGTCGCATGAACTCCAAAGTGGCAGCAGACGTATGACTCGGCTCGTCTACCGCACCTTCTCCCGGTCCAGGCGAGAAGTCGTGCCTTACTCGGCTTTCAGGCCGTCAGCGGAGACCGCTTTGACGCCTTTGATTTTCTTGGTGATGGCTACAGCGGTGGTTTTCTGAGCTTCGGTGACAGCTACAGTCGACGACAGCGATACAACACCTTTGTTGGTTTCGACTTTGATATCGGTACCAGGAATGCCTTTTTCAGTTACCAGGTCACTTTTGACTTTGGTGGTGATCCAGGTATCGGAAGTGGTTTCTTTAGCCTTGGTCATTTCACCGGCAGCCAGGGTCATTGGCGCCTGGGTAGCCTGGGTCTGTGCAAAGGCAGCGTTGGCCATGGTCAGGGTCAGCGCGGTAGCAGCAGCGGCAGCGATAGCGAACTTCTTCATACGAGTAACTCCTGTTTTTCTGGAAAGTCTGCTGCGTGTCTTGTCAGCAGGGTTACTGTGTATATTGCGAACGGTGTGCCAACTTCGGAACAGACAATAAAACTATATAAATCAATAAGTTATAAAAATGATTAATTCCCGGAATCATGCAAATTGCATGACTTTGAAAATATGTACATGCAAGTTGCAGGTTTTGGCGTGGGCCTAAGGCCATGAATTTGCGAGGATTTCTCTTTGTCCGGGTAACCGTCGGGAACGCCGGGCAAAAAAATACCCCGCTTAAAGGCGGGGTACTGATTCTGCCAGTCAGATCAGACGCCAGGGCAACTGGTCGTCGTGAAATCTTTCGAACCGGTAAAAGCGCAAGTCCAGCCTTTTAGCGGGTCGCGAGTCAGCGTAACGGTCTGGCCCAGAACCGGTGCAGGCGCATTGAGCAGCTTGCAAGTGATTGTGCCTTTACCGTCAGCCACGGTGCCTGCCACGGTCAGGGTGCAGTTCTGAGTCGCAGCCACCCCGGCAGCTACGTTGGCGTTGGTCGCATCAGCGGAACCGGCGTTGATCACATCCTCAAAAGAAGGCTTGAGAGCGGATACCTCTGCAATGCCGGCAGTTACTTTTGCCTTCGCCTGATACTTCGAGTACGCCGGAATGGCGAACGTCGCCAGGATCCCGATGATCGCCACGACGATCAGCAGTTCGATAAGGGTAAAACCTTTCTGAGTATTCATAGACAAGCTCCATGCATGAGTCGATATCTCATGATCTGAAATACTCCCAGCACATCCTGTGCCAAATGCTTCTACCCCTATTCGCAAGGCACAAAACCCACGCTGCGCCGTTTTCCATCCCGAGAATCCGTACTAACTGACACTTTTTGTCACCAGAGCAGCGCTGGTTTGGTTCCGACCGTTGACTAGGCTATAAGTCATGAACTGTCTGCGTCCGGTATCCCCATGAATGACATCGCCCTTAGCGGTCTGGCCAAACAATTGGTCCTGGCCGAACTGCTCACTGAAAAAAGCGCGCAACAGGCGTATCAGCAAGCCCAACGCCATAAAATTTCTCTGGTCAGCTATCTGGTCCAGAACAAACTGATAAAAAGTCGCCAGGTGGCCGAGATTGCCTCGGAGCACTTCGGCATGGCGCTGCTCGACCTGCACTGTCTGGATAAAGAATCGCAGCCCAAAGGGTTGGTCAGCGAAAAACTGGTGCGCCAGCATCACGCTTTGCCCCTGTGGCGGCGTGGCAATAAATTGTTCGTCGGCGTGTCCGACCCGACCAACCACCAGGCCATCAACGACATCCAGTTCAGCACCGGGCTCAATACCGAAGCCATCCTGGTGGAAGACGACAAGCTCAGCGACGCCATCGACAAATTTTTCGACAGTCACAGCACTGGCCTAGAAGACATGGCCGACGTTGACCTTGATGGCGTAGACATCGAGTCCGTCGATGACAACCGACAGGACACCGGCGGCGGGCAGGATGCCGATGACGCCCCCGTGGTGCGCTTCGTCCACAAGATGTTGCTCGACGCGATCAAAAGCGGTTCTTCCGACCTGCACTTCGAGCCCTACGAAAAAACCTACCGCGTGCGGATGCGCACCGACGGCATGCTGCGCGAAGTCGCCAAGCCCCCTATCCAGCTGGCGAGCCGCATTGCCGCACGCCTGAAAGTCATGGCCAGCCTCGACATCTCCGAGCGACGCAAACCCCAGGACGGGCGCATCAAAATGCGTTTGTCCAAGAGCAAGTCCATCGACTTCCGGGTCAATACGCTGCCGACGCTGTGGGGCGAGAAAGTGGTGATCCGGATCCTCGATCCGTCGAGCGCACAAATGGGCATCGACGCCCTCGGCTACGAGCCCGGCCAGAAAGCGTTGTACATGGCCGCGCTGAAGCAACCGCAAGGGATGATCCTGGTAACCGGCCCCACCGGTTCGGGCAAGACCGTGTCGCTCTACACCGGGCTGAATATTCTCAACACCGTGGACATCAACATCTCCACCGCCGAGGACCCGGTGGAAATCAACATGGAAGGCATCAACCAGGTCAATATCAACGTCAAGCAGGGACTGGGCTTTCCCCAGGCGCTGCGGTCGTTCCTGCGGCAAGACCCGGACGTGATCATGGTCGGCGAGATCCGCGACCTGGAAACCGCCGAGATCGCCATCAAGGCGGCCCAAACCGGTCACCTTGTGCTTTCAACCCTGCACACCAACAGCGCCGCCGAAACCCTGACCCGCCTGCACAACATGGGCATCCAGGGCTTCAACATCGCCACTTCGGTCAGCCTGATCATCGCCCAGCGCCTGGCCCGCAAGTTGTGCAACGAGTGCAAAAAACCCATCGACATTCCCCGCGAAGCGTTGATCAAGGAAGGCTTTCCCGAGGAGCGCATCGGCTCGTTCATAATCTACGAGCCGGTCGGTTGCGATCACTGCAACGGTGGCTACAAAGGGCGCGTGGGGATTTATGAAGTGGTGAAGAACACGCCCGATTTGCAGCGGCTGATCATGGCCGAGGGCAACTCGCTGGAAATCGATATTCAGATGCGCAAAGACGGTTTCAACGACCTGCGTACTTCGGGGCTGATCAAGGCCATGCAAGGCATCACCAGCCTTGAAGAAATCAACCGGGTCACCAAGGACTGAACATGGCGGTCAAAGCAGCGAAAATCAGTGTGTATGCCTGGGAAGGCACCGATAAGAAAGGCACTAAAATGGCCGGCGAACTCAGCGGTCAGAACCCGGCGTTGATCAAGGCGCAACTGCGCAAGCAAGGCATCAACCCCGGCAAGGTGCGCAAGAAATCCGTGTCGATTTTCAACCTGGGCAAGCGCATCAAGGCCCAGGACATCGCCCTGTTCACCCGGCAGATGGCAACCATGATGAAGGCCGGCGTGCCGTTGCTGCAGTCGTTCGACATCATTGGCGAAGGCTTCGAAAATCCGGCCATGCGCAAACTGGTGGATGAGGTGAAACAGGAAGTCGCCGCCGGTAACAGCTTCGCCGCCGCCCTGAGGAAAAAGCCGCAGTATTTTGATGAGCTCTACTGCAACCTGGTGGACGCCGGCGAACAGGCGGGCGCCCTGGACACCCTTTTGGAGCGGGTCGCGACCTACAAGGAAAAGAGCGAGAGCCTTAAGGCCAAGATCAAGAAAGCCATGACCTATCCACTGGCCGTGGTGTTCGTCGCAATCATTGTCACCGGGATTTTGCTGATTAAGGTGGTGCCGCAGTTCGAGTCGGTGTTCAAGGGATTTGGCGCCGAACTGCCGGCGTTCACGGTAATGGTCATCAGCCTTTCGACATTCCTGCAGGACTGGTGGTGGCTGATATTGGGGGCAATCATCGCGGCGATCTTCGGTGTGCGCCGCGCCTTCAAGAAATCCCAGGGTTTTCGGGACTGGACGGACACCTGGCTGCTGAAACTGCCGCTGGTGGGCACTTTGATGTACAAGTCCGCCGTGGCCCGTTATGCCCGTACGCTGTCGACCACCTTCGCCGCCGGTGTACCGCTGGTGGAAGCGCTGGAATCAGTGGCAGGCGCAACCGGCAACATTGTGTTCAAGCGGGCGGTGCTGCGCATCAAGCAGGACGTATCGACGGGGATGCAGCTGAATTTTTCCATGCGCACCGCCGGCATTTTTCCGAACATGGCGATCCAGATGACGGCCATCGGTGAAGAGTCTGGCGCACTGGATGACATGCTCGACAAGGTCGCGAGTTTCTATGAGGCCGAGGTCGACAACATGGTCGATAACCTCACCAGCCTGATGGAGCCGTTCATCATGGTGGTGCTGGGTGTTATCGTCGGCGGCCTGGTGGTTGCGATGTACCTGCCCATTTTCCAACTCGGCTCAGCGATCTGACATGCCCTTGAATGAAATCCTGACGGTCTACCCGCTGGCCTTTGTCGTCCTTGCGCTGGTGGTCGGCTTGCTGGTCGGCAGCTTCCTCAACGTGGTGATCTGGCGCCTGCCGAAAATGCTCGCGCGTGAGTGGCGATTGCAGGCCTGTGAGATTCTCGGTTTGCCCGGCGAAACACCGCTGCCAACCTACAACCTGATGCTGCCGCACTCGCAGTGCCCGCACTGTGCGCACCGGATCCGCGCCTGGGAGAATATTCCGCTGCTCAGCTATGTGTGCTTGCGTGGGCGCTGCTCAGGCTGCGCGACGCCGATCAGCAAACGCTACCCGTTGACCGAACTGGCCTGTGGCCTGCTGTCGGCGTTCATTGCCTGGCATTTCGGTTTCGGTTGGCCGGCCGCGATGGTGCTGGTGTTGAGTTGGGGCCTGTTGGCGATGAGCCTGATCGACGCCGAGCATCAATTGCTGCCGGACGTTCTGGTGTTGCCGCTGCTGTGGCTGGGATTGATCGTCAACAGCTTCGAGTTGTTCGTGCCGTTGCAGGAGGCACTGTGGGGCGCGATTGTCGGCTACATGGCGCTGTGGTCGGTGTTCTGGCTGTTCAAGCTGATTACCGGCAAGGACGGCATCGGTCACGGCGACTTCAAGCTGCTGGCCATGCTGGGCGCCTGGGGCGGCTGGCAGATTTTGCCGCTGACGATCCTCCTGTCGTCGCTGGTCGGCGTTGTCATCGGCGTGATTTTGCTGCGGCTGCGCGACGCGAAAACCTCGACCCCGATCCCCTTCGGACCCTATCTGGCAATTGCCGGCTGGATTGCCTTGCTCTGGGGTGGTCAAATAACCGACTTCTATTGGCAGTTTGTCGGTTTGAAATGAATACCCCTGTGGAAAAACCCTGGATTCTCGGCCTGACCGGCGGCATCGGCAGTGGCAAAAGCGCCGCGGCCCAGCACTTCATCGACCTCGGCGTGCACGTGATCGATGCCGATCATGCGGCGCGCTGGGTGGTGGAACCGGGCCGTCCGGCGCTGGCGCAGATCGCCGAACATTTCGGCCCCGGCGTCTTGCAAGCCGACGGCCAACTGGATCGTGCGGCGTTGCGCACGCTGATCTTCGAAGTGCCGGAGGAACGTCGCTGGCTCGAAGCGTTGCTGCATCCGCTGATCGCCAGGGAAATTGTCGAACACCTGGGCCAAGCACAATCGCCTTACGCGATTCTGGTTTCGCCACTGCTGATCGAGTCCGGGCAGTACGCAATGACCCAGCGAGTGCTGGTGATCGATGCGCCCGAACAGCTACAGATCGAACGCACCCTGCAGCGTGACCAGACCAGCGAGCAACAGGTCCAGGCAATCCTCAAGGTCCAATCCAGCCGTCAGGATCGCGTGAGCCATGCCGACGATGTAGTGGTCAACGACCGCGACCTCGCCTGGCTGCACAGCGAGGTCGAACGCCTGCATCACTTTTACCTTACTTTGCGTGGAGGCCAGTCATGAGCCAAACCCCAACCGTCGAATGCCCAACCTGCGGCGCCCCTGTCGAATGGAACGCCGAAAGCACCTTCCGACCGTTCTGTTCGGATCGCTGCAAACTGATCGACCTGGGTGCCTGGGCCTCGGAAGAACACAAGATTCCGGTGAGCCCGGATGCCGAGGATGATCTGTTCAGCGAAGACTTCGAACCCCGCCATTGATCCCGCGAATCAGGTCCGCATGCAGGATCAAGAATTTGGATCGTCGTCTTTCCAGGGTGCCGAAAGATAGCGCGTGCGGTTAAAGGTCTCCAGCCATTCCGGGCAGAACACCACTAGCGCGCTGACCACCATGCCGTTGATGAACGCTTCCGGAAAAATGATCAGCCACAGGTAACCGATGAAGTCTTCCAGCCAATAGGGCATGGCGAATATCTCGTCGAACCACAGCAGCCACAGGGCCAATAACAGGCACAGCAGGGCCGAGAGCGCGGCGGCGAAAAATCCCGAAACGAAGATGTAGACGAAGGGATTTCGCGGTTGCGCGCGCTCGACGAGGATGGCGCAGCATTCGGTGACCAGCACGGGTAACAGGATGAACAACGCGCCGTTGACACCCATTGCCGCGAGATCCTGGCGTCCGAGCAATACCAGACCTGCTTGCGCGACCAGTCCGCCGACGATTGCCATCGGCCAGTCCAGCAGCAGGGTGACGGCGGTGATTCCGAGGAAGTGATACGACACGCCGGTGTCGAAATCCCGTCTTACCAGCCAGAGCATGAAGAGTGCGAACACGGTGCCGAAGAGCAGGTGCTGGCGACGGCGGTCGCTAAACAGTTCGACCCACGGGGCGCGAGCGATGGCCCAGATCAGAATCGGGATGTAGATCAGCCATCCTAGGGTGAGGGATTCGGAGGTGAGTAATTCGGCGCCGATCATGTGGGCTCCGCTTTTTGCCGGTTCAGGATGGGTTTGAGTCTACACCGGGGTTTGCCTGGGCTTCGGTTGTTTCCCGATCATACGCACCGCCCCTGTGGGAGCGAGCCTGCTCGCGATGGACGTCAACGAAAACGCGTGCTGTCTGAATGAACGCGTTGCATGGACTTCCTTCGCGAGCAGGCTCGCTCCCACAGGAAAGCAGTGCTGGCCATGAGCTTGAGCAGCCACGGACTCAAGGCATAGGCCATCAGCAGGCAGCAGAAAAACGCCAGCCACACCACTAGCGTGCGCAACGCACGCCTTTCGCGGAACAGTTGCAACACGGGGGTGCCGATGCCCTGGCCGGCCGAAAGCATCCCGCCCACGGAGTAACCGCTGAACATGATTGCCACCAGCGTGCCGCGGATTTTCTTTGGCGCGTATTCAATCATCAGCGCCACCACGTTGGGCATCACCCCGCCAATGCCTAGCCCGGCAATGAACCGGCACACCCCGAACTCGGCAGGGTTGCGCGCAGACCCGTTGGGCACGGTAAATCTGCTGTGCGCAGATCGCTATCCGTTTTGTGCAATGCCCGGAACCGGGCGCCGGGTGAGGGAATTTTTCGGAAGGCTTTTGACCTTCTCCGACAAACTGTCTTCTTTGCGAACGCATTTGAACGCTAAGCTTGGGCCTATGGATGACTCAGATTATTTACGCCTGCTGACCATTGCGGCCGAGCAAGCCAACGCGTTTCTCTCCAATGCCCGCAAATGGGAGCGTGAGCGTTGGGTGTGCCAGCGCCTGCTGCAAGGGCTGAACATTCCCTACCGCGTCGACGAATTCGCCCCGGCCGGTGAGCCGCCGGACGTGTTGTTTCGCGAGGCGAATTTCGAAGTGTTTTTCGTCCTCGACGAGGGTCGGCGCCTCAACGATGAATGGCGCGACGAGCTGCAACGGCGGCGCAGTGCGTTTTCCCTGAGTTCACTGGTGCGCCGCGAAGCCAAACCCAAGCGCATTCCAGCCAATGAATTCCTCCTGAGACTGGCGCCGACCCTGCGTAAAAAAGCCCACAACTACAAAGAGCGCGGCATGGACCTTGGCGAGCTGGACATCATTGCCTTCGCCAGCCTCAAGCGCGAAGTGCTCGACCTCAACAGCCATTTCCCGCCGCCCACCGAATACTTGCGCCAGGGCTGGCGCTCGTTGTCGCTGGTCGGACCGACGTTCGCCCGCGTGCTGTTCGCCCACCCGGATGCGCCGGACTTTTTGCGCAGCAACCTGGGCCGCAGCATCGTGTTCGATGTCGGGATCAGCCTGTGAGCCCATTGCAGGAACTGATTGCCGAAGTCCCGCAAACCGGTCGCGTGCGCTGGATCGGCGTGCGCCCGGAACCGCATGTGCCAATGATCGAACTGGACGCGGTGGAAGCGCGGCTGGAAGCTGGCCTCACAGGTGATCGCGCCCGTCCCGGTGTACGCAATGCACGGCAGGTGACGCTGATTCAGTGGGAGCATCTGCCCGTGATCAGCTCGCTGATGGGCCGGCCCGTCTCGCCTGAAGATTTGCGCCGCAACATCGTCGTCAGCGGGATCAATCTGTTCAGCCTCAAGGGCCGACGCTTCCGGATCGGCCAGGCGATTTTTGAAACCACCGGTTGGTGCCAGCCTTGCGCACGCCTGCAAAACAACCTCGGCCCAGGGACCTTTCAGGCCGTTCGCGGACATGGCGGAA
The DNA here is from genome assembly GCF_054897705.1 of Pseudomonas sp. GB2N2. Lineage (NCBI taxonomy): Bacteria > Pseudomonadati > Pseudomonadota > Gammaproteobacteria > Pseudomonadales > Pseudomonadaceae > Pseudomonas > Pseudomonas sp. GB2N2. The sequence continues at coordinate 5,415,879 of NZ_CM142701.1, read as the reverse complement.
TCACCGCCCGAGTGTTACAAAGTGGAATCATTCGCCTGGACGATACGGTCAGTGTCGAGCCAATTCCCGACAGCGGCTATGCTCCGTTCAATGTGGGCTGACGTGTTGATCAGCAGCCCGCGTGTAGCTTCCACACATTCAGCAACGTCTACCCCTGACGAGGCCCGATATGACCAGCCGCCTGAACCCCGACGACCAGAAGAATGTCGAAGAATACCTGCACCTGTCCCAGCACCGAGTCGAGCGCCGGCCTTTCCGGCCGTGGATGCTCCTCGTGGTGGTACTGGCAGTGACCATTGGCCTGGGCCTGCTGAGCCGATTTATCAGTTACCTGACGCTATGAGCCGCCTCGCGCTCGCTCGGGTAATCGCACCGATTTCTTTTAGCCTTGCGAGATATCCCCATGACTCATCGTATTGTCATCGTTGGCGGCGGCGCCGGCGGTCTGGAGTTGGCTACCCGTCTGGGTAAGACTCTGGGCAAGCGCGGCACGGCCAGTGTGATGCTGGTTGACGCGAACCTGACCCACATCTGGAAACCGCTGTTGCACGAAGTGGCGGCAGGTTCCCTGAACTCTTCCGAAGACGAACTCAACTATGTCGCCCAAGCGAAATGGAACCACTTCGAGTTCCAGCTGGGGCGCATGAGCGGGCTTGATCGCGCGCAGAAGAAAATCCAGCTGGCCGCCACGTATGACGAAGCCGGCCTGGAACTGGTGCCCGCGCGTGAAGTGGCTTACGACTCGCTGGTGATCGCCGTCGGCAGCACCACCAATGATTTCGGCACCCAGGGCGCGGCGCAGCACTGCCTGTTCCTCGACACCCGCAAACAGGCCGAGCGCTTCCACCAGCAATTGCTCAACCATTACCTGCGGGCGCACGCCGGGCAAACGGATGTGGTGCAACAGATCAGCGTGGCCATCGTCGGCGCCGGTGCCACGGGCGTCGAGCTGGCCGCCGAACTGCACAACGCCGCGCATGAATTGGCGGCGTACGGTCTGGACCGGATCAAACCGGAAAACATGCACATCACCCTGATCGAAGCCGGTCCGCGGGTGTTGCCGGCGTTGCCGGAACGCATTGGCGTGCCTGTGCATAAAACCCTGGAGAAACTCGGGGTCAATGTCATGACCAATTCGGCGGTCAGTGAAGTGACGGCCGACAGCCTGATCACCGCCGATGGCAAAGTGATCAACGCCAGCCTCAAGGTCTGGGCCGCCGGGATTCGCGCGCCGGGTTTCCTCAAGGACATCGATGGCCTGGAAACCAACCGCATCAATCAGCTGCAAGTGCTGCCGACCCTGCAAACCACCCGCGACGAGAACATCTTCGCCTTCGGTGACTGCGCAGCCTGCCCGCAACCGGGCACCGATCGCAACGTGCCGCCGCGTGCCCAGGCTGCGCATCAGCAGGCGTCGTTGCTGGCCAAGTCGCTGAAGCTGCGCATCGAAAACAAACCGCTGCCTGTGTACAAGTACACCGACTACGGCTCGCTGATTTCGCTGTCGCGTTTTTCGGCTGTGGGTAACTTGATGGGCAACCTGACCGGCAGCGTGATGCTCGAAGGCTGGCTGGCGCGGATGTTTTATGTGTCGCTGTACCGCATGCACCAGATGGCGCTGTATGGCGCATTCCGCACGGCGATGCTGATGCTGGGCAGCAAGATCGGGCGCGGGACCGAGCCGCGACTGAAACTCCACTAAACGCAAATCCCCTGTGGGAGCGAGCCTGCTCGCGAAAGCGTCAGTTCATTCAACATCGATGTTGAATGACAAACCGCCTTCGCGAGCAGGCTCGCTCCCCATTTTTAATTAACCACCCGAAGATCTGTGTCTCACTGTATCTCCCCCGGCCATTTCGCCCCTTCGCTTACAAACTCCCCCCTGCGCGACACAGTAGCGATACACCCTGACCGTTAAATGGCCACATCCGAGCAAGGCACCCCGCCCGCTCTGGTTATCGCCGCACTTGCGTGGCGTCCTTTATCGAACGGTTGTGTCGTGCAACCCAGGAGATTTCAAATGTCCCGTACTACCAAGAACACTATCGGTTTGCTCGGCGCCGTACTCGCTGGCGGCATGATGTTGACTGGCTCGGTTTTCGCTTCGCAGCCTTTGACTCAGGGCTACCTGCTGGCCTCGGCCGCGCAAGTGGTGAAGACCCCTGAAGGCAAATGCGGTGAAGGCAAGTGTGGCGATGCCTCGATGGCAAAAACCGACACCGATGGCGACGGCAAGGTTTCCCGCGCCGAATTCCTCAAAGTCGCGCCGAAGTCCAACTTCGACAAGATCGACACCAACCATGACGGTTTCATCGACGAGCAAGAAGCGTTCGATAACGTGAAAGCCAACTACGAAGCCAACGGCAAGAAAATGCCAAAAGGCTTGTTTGAGCACTTGAAAGATCAAGACGGCGCCTAAGCCACACAGTAGAAAGCCGCCCTTTCCCCTAGGAAAGCGCGGCTTTTTTACGTCTGGCGAATTTACACCCGGAAGCGCTGAACCATGCCTTGCAGCGCATTGGCCAGTTTCGACAGCTCATGGCTGGATGCGCTGGTCTGATCGGCACCGGTGGCGGAACGCACCGACAGGTCGCGGATGTTCACCAGGTTGCGATCCACTTCTCGAGCCACTTGCGCCTGTTCTTCCGCGGCACTGGCGATCACCAGGTTGCGCTCGTGAATCTCGTGAACCGACGCTGTGATGGTCTGCAACGCTTCACCGGCGCGCTCGGCCAGCGCTAACGTGCTGGTTGCGCGAGATACGCTGGCGTTCATGGAGTCCAGCGCCAGGCTCGAACCGCTGCGCATGCCCTGAACCATCTGTTCGATTTCCTGAGTCGATTGCTGGGTGCGATGGGCCAAGGCACGCACTTCATCGGCCACCACCGCAAAACCGCGACCACTCTCCCCCGCGCGCGCCGCTTCGATCGCCGCGTTGAGCGCCAACAGGTTGGTTTGCTCGGCGATGGCCCGAATCACATCCAGCACTTTGCCGATGTCCTGAGACTGATTGACCAGCGACTGCACCAGTTCACCGGTGTGCTGCACATCGCTGGACAGGGCACTGATGGCGCTGGCGGTTTCACCGACCCGCTCTTGTCCCAGATGCGCCGATTCGCTGGACTGACGGGTGGCATCGGAAGTCGACACCGCATTCCGTGCCACTTCCTCGACGGCGATGGTCATTTCGTTGACTGCGGTGGCCGCCTGCTCGATCTCGTTGTTCTGCTGTTGCAAGCCCTGGGTGCTGTCGAGCGTGACCGCGTTCAACTCATCCGCCGCCGTGGCCAGTTGCGTGGCCGAACCGCTGATGGCTTGCAGCGTTTCCCGCAGGTTCTGCTGCATGGTCGCCAGCGCCTTGAGCAAACGGGTCACTTCGTCGTTGCCATGGGTGGCGATCGGCCGGGTCAGGTCGCCCTGAGCCACGCTTTCCGCCGCGCTCAGTGCTTCATTCAGGGGACGGACGATGCTGCGCGTCAGCAACATGGCCAGGCCGACCGTCGCCAGCGCCGCGAGAGCAATGAACAGGCTGACGATGGTGCGCGAGGTTTCGTAGTGCGCTGCGGATTTCTGGCTTTCGATGGCGACTTGTTTGGCGAACAGGTCTGCCAGGTCATTAAGCTGTTTGCCGGAACCGTCGACCACGGTCTTCATGTCGATCAGCAGCAGTTTGGTCAATTCATCACGACGCCCCTGCTCTGCCAGGGTGAACGACTGGGCGATGCCGGCGCGATAAGCGGCGAAGGTGGTTTTGAACTGGTCATACAAGGCCTGGCCTTCGGCGGTGTTGACCAACTGATCGTAAGCCGCGATTTTTTCGCTCAGCTCCGTATCGCGGGTATCCATCTGGCCGCGGTAGGTCGGAATATTCTTCGGGTCTTGATCCAAAGCCATGCGCAGGGAAATGGTGCGGATGCGCAGCATCAGCTCGCGGATCTCGTCACCGCCGCGGATGCTTGGCAGCCATTGCTTCTCCACCGCGACCTCGCTCTCGCGAATGCTCGACATTTGCCCCAGGGCAAACATTCCGAGCAGTGCCACCAACACGGCGATCAAGGCAAACCCCAAAGCTGCCCGAGGAGCGATATTCAACTGACGAAGCAACATAACGAGTGCCTTTTTCTTGTAGTGGCCGGGAGTTGGGGCGTTGTTGCGGCAGGCCCCGTGGCTTCGTTATCGGCAAGTTGTACGATGACTTGAAGTGATTCACTTTATCAAAGGCAAAAAAAATCCCCGTATCTTTCGATACGAGGATTTTTAATATGGTCGGGGTAAGGGGATTCGAACTCCTGACATCCTGCTCCCAAAGCAGGCGCGCTACCGGACTGCGCTATACCCCGGTAAAAAAAAGGCGACCTTTACAGTCGCCTTCTTCGATCAGCGCTTTTGGCCTCTGATCTTAAGATCTGATCCCAGCGTTAACTGGTTTCAAAAATGGTGGGTCGTGTGGGATTCGAACCTACGACCAATTGGTTAAAAGCCAACTGCTCTACCAACTGAGCTAACGACCCAAAAATGGTCGGGGTAAGGGGATTCGAACTCCTGACATCCTGCTCCCAAAGCAGGCGCGCTACCGGACTGCGCTATACCCCGGTTTGAAATTGGCTCCGTGACCAGGACTCGAACCTGGGACCCAATGATTAACAGTCATTTGCTCTACCGACTGAGCTATCACGGAACTACATATTTCAATTTGCAACTGTGAAGCTTGCTTCACCTCTTCGACCCGTTCGCATCGCTGCGTTCGTGTGTCTGAGGCGCGCTATTCTACAATCTTAAGCACCTCTGTCAACCCCTTAAATTGCATTCAAGTTAATGATTTGCAACTTAATTCAGATTCCTGCTTGGGAAGCAGAAACCCTTCCGGGCGACTTACTGCGGGGCGCACTTTACAAGCCTTTTCCTTTCAGTTCAACAACCTGACGAAAAAAAGGCCTCGCGATGCGAGGCCTTCCGTTCACGTACATATTCTGTAGGAGCAAGCTTGCTCGCGAAGGACTCAACGACACCGCGCTTATCCAGGAAGCAGGCGTCATCGTTAACGACCATCGCGAGCTAGCTCGCGCCTACAACAGGGGCTCAGACGAAGACGATTTCGTCGTTGACCACGGTGCCTTTGGCAGTATCGCCAGCCATGAACCGACCCGACAGAATCAACTGCGCCAGCGGGTTTTCGATCCAGCGCTGGATCGCGCGTTTCAGCGGCCGCGCGCCATAGACCGGGTCGTAACCGACTGCGATCAGCTTGTCCATGGCCTCCGGGCTGAGTTCCAGCTTCAGCTCCCGTTCGGTCAGGCGACTGCGCAGACGACCCAACTGGATCTCGGTAATGCCTGCGATCTGATCCCGCGCCAGAGGCTCGAAGATCACCACTTCGTCGACCCGGTTAATGAACTCCGGCCGGAAGTGCGTGGAAATCGCGTCCATTACCGCTGCACGCTGCGCTTCACGATCACCGACCAGTTCCTGGATCTGCACCGAGCCCAGGTTGGACGTCATGACGATCACGGTGTTCTTGAAATCCACCGTACGGCCATGACTGTCAGTGAGGCGGCCATCTTCCAGCACTTGCAGGAGGATGTTGAATACATCCGGGTGGGCCTTCTCGACCTCATCCAGCAGGATCACCGAATAAGGCTTGCGACGCACCGCCTCGGTCAGGTAACCGCCCTCTTCGTAGCCCACGTAGCCTGGTGGCGCACCGATCAGTCGAGCCACGGAATGTTTCTCCATGAACTCGGACATGTCGATCCGCACCATCGCCTCCTCGGTATCAAAGAGGAACTCGGCCAGCGCCTTGCACAGCTCGGTTTTACCGACACCGGTCGGGCCGAGGAACATGAACGAACCGCTCGGACGATTCGGGTCGGACAACCCGGCTCGCGAACGGCGCACCGCATTGGAAACCGCGATCACCGCTTCGTCCTGACCGATCACGCGCTGGTGCAACAGACTTTCCATCTTCATCAGCTTGTCGCGCTCGCCTTCGAGCATTTTCGACACGGGAATGCCGGTCCACTTCGACACGACTTCGGCGATTTCTTCCTCGGTCACCTTGCTGCGCAGCAACTGGTTCTCGCTTTTGCCATGCTGGTCGACCATCTGCAGGCTGCGCTCCAGGTCCGGGATCACCCCGTATTGCAGCTCGGCCATGCGGTTCAAGTCGCCTTTACGGCGGGCGGCTTCCAGTTCCTGACGGGACTGTTCGATTTTCTGCTGGATCTGCGCAGAACCCTGAACCTCGGCTTTTTCCGCGTTCCAGATTTCCTCGAGGTCCGAATACTCCCGCTCGAGACGAACGATTTCTTCCTGGAGTTTTTCCAGGCGCTTGATCGCCGCTTCGTCGCTTTCTTTTTTCAGCGCCTGGGATTCCACCTTCAGCTGAATCAGACGACGCTCCAGACGGTCCAGCACTTCCGGCTTGGAATCGATTTCCATGCGGATACGGCTGGCGGCTTCGTCGATCAGGTCGATGGCCTTGTCCGGCAACTGCCGGTCAGTAATGTAGCGATGGCTGAGCTTGGCCGCGGCAATGATCGCGCCGTCGGTGATCGCCACTTTGTGGTGAACCTCGTAGCGTTCTTTCAAGCCACGCAGAATGGCGATGGTGTCTTCTTCGCTCGGCTCATCCACCAACACTTTCTGGAAACGCCGCTCGAGCGCCGCATCCTTCTCTATATATTGGCGATACTCGTTGAGCGTGGTCGCGCCGACGCAATGCAACTCACCGCGAGCCAGAGCTGGCTTGAGCATGTTGCCCGCATCCATCGAGCCTTCGCCTTTACCGGCGCCGACCATGGTGTGCAGTTCGTCGATAAACAGAATGATCTGCCCTTCCTGCTTCGACAGTTCGTTGAGCAGGGATTTCAGGCGTTCTTCAAATTCACCGCGATACTTGGCACCGGCAATCAGCGCGCCCATATCCAGCGACAACAGGCGCTTGCCTTTGAGGCCATCCGGCACTTCGCCGTTAATGATCCGTTGGGCCAGGCCTTCGGCAATTGCGGTTTTACCGACGCCAGGCTCGCCGATCAGCACCGGGTTGTTCTTGGTCCGGCGTTGCAGCACCTGAATGGTCCGGCGAATTTCGTCGTCGCGACCAATCACCGGATCGAGCTTGCCGTCTTCGGCGCGCTTGGTCAGGTCGACAGTGTATTTATCCAGCGCCTGGCGCGATTCTTCGTGGTTGGCGTCATTCACTGCTTCGCCGCCACGCAGGTTGTTGATCGCGTTTTCCAGGGCTTTCTTGCTCACACCCTGGCCGAGCAACAACTTGCCGAGCTTGCTGTTCTCGTCCATGGCGGCGAGCAACACCAGCTCACTGGAAATGAACTGGTCGCCCTTCTGCTGGGCCAGACGATCCGCCTGGTTGAGCAGACGCGCCAAGTCCTGCGACATGTTCACGTCGCCGGTGGGGTTCTGGATTTTCGGTAGCTGGTCGAGCTCTTTTGTCAGCTCTTTACGCAAGCTGTTGACGTCAAAACCAACCTGCATCAACAGGGGTTTGATCGAACCACCCTGCTGTTCAAGCATGGCTTGCATCAAATGCGCCGGCTCGATGCCGGGATGGTCAAGGCCGACGGCCAGCGATTGGGCGTCGGATAGAGCTAACTGCAATTTGCTGGTTAAACGATCTATACGCATGGGTCACCTTCCTTTTGAGCAGGCCGGACCTATAAAACATCCTGAATGAAGAAACCTGCCAGATACCGTTATAGATGCGGTCGATTCTGAGAGTTTCAAGCGTCGAGACGTTGATGCAGATCAGGGGAGTCTAGCGTGTGCCCTGTTTCATGAAGGCGTTCCTCTTTTGACGCGTGGCTGTTGCCGGCAGGTAAGGCGCCGCGACGAGTCATAGCTCGCTATGGCGAGGAGCGGCAACGCAGCATGACGACAACAGACGCCGCCAAAAAGGAACAGACTTCGTGAGACAGGGCACTAAAGCCAGATAAGGGAGGCAAACCGACCGGTGCGAGGACTGCGGCGGTAAGAAAAAAAGCGGGGATCGGTCACGGTGCAAAAACCGCCACCGTAAACAGCAGTGACGCCACGAGCTGCCAGACGCAAACGCGCCAGCTCATAGATGTCGGCCAAGAACTTGCCGGCATTTTCGCTTGGAACGAAAGCTCTGGAGGCCCCAGGCAATTGTTCGATGAAAGTTTCCCGGACTTCCGGGCCGACTTCAAAGGCTCGCGGGCCAATCGCCGGACCCAGCCACACCAACACTTCCTCTGCTGGAACGGCCAACGTATCGAGCGTCGCTTCGAGCACACCTGCCGCCAACCCGCGCCAGCCGGCATGGGCCGCCGCGACGCGAGTGCCGGCGCGGTCGCAAAACAGTGCCGGCAGACAATCGGCGGTCATCGCCGCACAGGCAATTCCGGGGGTTTCGGTCCAACTGGCGTCGGCGGTCGCCGTAACGCCTGGGTCCGCGTGGGCCACGGCTATACCGTGAACCTGCTTTAACCAGGCCGGTTGAATCGAGAAATGATCGGTGAGGCGACGGCGATTCTCGGCAACCGCTTCAGGGTTGTCGTCGACGTGATCGCCGAGGTTGAGGCTGTCGAACGGCGCCAGACTGACGCCGCCCGCACGGGTGGTGACGCAGGCTTTCACCCCGGCAGGCGCTGGCCAGTCGGGAATCAGCCAGTCACTCATCCGATGAACGCCTCGCGGTCTTGCTTGAGCAGGGTCAACAACCAGACGAAGTCGTCCGGCAGTGGCGATTCCCAGCTCATGCGCTTACCGCTCGTCGGGTGATCCAGCTCCAGGAACCGCGCATGCAGGGCCTGACGCGGGAACGTTTTCAACGATTCGACCATGGTTACACTCGCTGCCGGCGGAATGCGGAAACGACCGCCGTAGGCAGGATCTCCGACCAACGGGTAGTTGATGTGAGCCATGTGCACGCGAATCTGGTGGGTACGACCGGTTTCCAGCTTCACCCGCACGTGAGTGTGGGAGCGGAAACGCTCGAGCACGCGATAATGGCTGACGGCTTGCTTGCCACCTTCCATCACGGCCATGCGCTGGCGTTGCTGGCCGTGCCGACCGATTGGCGCGTTGATCTTGCCACCCGCCGTTACCACGCCGATCACGATGCATTCGTAGATCCGGCTGACACTGCGGCTCTGCAACTGTGTAACCAGCTGCGTCTGCGCCTGAATGGTCTTGGCCACCACCATCAAACCGGTGGTGTCCTTATCCAGGCGATGCACGATACCGGCGCGGGGCACATTGATAATGTCCGGCACGTGGTGCAGCAAGGCGTTGAGCAAGGTGCCATCCGCGTGGCCGGCGGCAGGATGCACCACCAGGCCCGCGGGTTTGTTGATCACCAGGATGTCGTCATCTTCATAAACGATGTCCAGCTCGATGTCCTGAGCGATCCATTCGCCCTGAGCTTCCTGCTCGGCAGTCAGCTCAAGAATGGCGCCACCGTGAACGATGTCTCGCGGGCGGATTACCGCCCCATCCACAGTCAGGCGGCCGTCTTTGATCCAGGCGGAAAGGCGCGAGCGCGAGTGCTCAGCGAATAATTGTGCGGCGACTTGATCGAGGCGTTGGCCGCCCAATTCGGACGGCACCTCTGCGCGAAGTTCAATTTTATCGGACATGCTCGGACTAGGCGTCGGCACAGCCTTTGGTTTCGGCTGCGCGCTTGTGGTTAAATACGGCGTCTTTTGCCCCGAGGCTATTCAACGGGGCGCTCATCATAACAGGACGGCCCCGCCCAAGACAGCGGCCGTCATAGGGACGCAAGCCGCCATGCAAGTGAAACACCTGCTGCTGATCGCCATCCTCGCATTGACCGCTGCTTGCTCATCGAAGGAAGTCGTAGACGAAAACCTTAGCGAAGTCGAGCTGTACCAGCAGGCTCAGCAAGATCTGGACAACAACAGCTACACCGCCGCCACAGCCAAGCTGAAGGCGCTGGAGTCGCGTTATCCGTTCGGTCGCTATGCTGACCAGGCTCAACTCGAGCTCATCTACGCCAACTACAAGAACACCGAGCCAGAGGCTGCGAAGTCTGCCGCCGAGCGTTTCATTCGTTTGCACCCACAGCATCCGAACGTGGATTACGCCTACTACCTCAAGGGTCTGACCTCTTTCGACCAGGACGTCGGCCTGCTGTCGCGTTTCCTGCCGCTGGACATGACCAAGCGTGACCCGGGTGCTGCCCGCGACTCGTACAACGAGTTTGCCCAGCTGACCAGCCGGTTCCCGAACAGCCGCTACTCGCCGGACGCCAAGCAGCGCATGATTTACCTGCGCAACCTGCTGGCGGCCTACGAGATTCACGTCGCCGACTACTACCTGACCCGTCAGGCCTATGTCGCCGCCGCGAACCGTGGTCGTTATGTAGTGGAAAACTTCCAGGAAACCCCATCGGTCGGTGACGGCCTGGCAGTGATGACCGAGGCCTACCAGCGTCTGCACCTGGACGAACTGGCCAACACCAGCCTCGAAACCCTGAAGCTCAACTACCCGAACCACCCAAGCCTGGTGGACGGTCAGTTCGTGCCTTCGGTGGCTGAAGCCGACAACCGTTCGTGGTTGAGCAAGGCGACCCTGGGCCTGATCGAGTCCCGTCCGCCGCTGCCGCCGGGCGAAACCCGCGCCAACCAGGACGTGCAAAAGCAATTCCAGGACGCGAAAGACGCGATTCCGAGCGATCTCAAGCCTAAAGATGAAAATGGCGACGTGATCGAAGAAGAGCAGCACGAAGCGGAAGGCAACAACAGCGACCGTTCGTGGTTCAGCTTCATGACCTTCGGCGTGTTCGACTGATCGATCCGCCCCTGTAGGAGCAGCCGGTCGACGCTCGATTGCTCGCGAAAAACGTCAACGATCACGCGTTCATCCAGACAGTACGCATGATCGTTGACGTCCATCGCGAGCAAGCTCGCTCCTACAAGGTTTTGTAGTGTGATATCGCTGTGCGGCCGTCATGTCCTTGGCTAAACTGCTGGATCTCTCGCCATAAAGCAGCTAGCCATGCTTCGTTTATTGTTCTGGATCGCCCTGATTGCCGCTGCGGTATGGTTCTGGCGCAAGTTCAAGGGTCAGGCTTCCGTGCCCAAATCCTCTGCCGAGCTGGAAGCAGCGCCGATGGTCCGCTGTGCCCATTGCGGCGTTCACCTGCCCCGCGATCGCGCACTGAGTCTTCAACAACAGTGGTATTGCAGCCAGGCTCACCTTGAGCAGGGCCCGGGCTCCAGTGCTCGCTGAGACATCCAGTCCTGGTAGCAAACAAGCCCAGCGACTGCTGCGTCTCTATCATCTCTACCGTCTGAGCGTCGGCATCACCCTGGTGCTGTTGATCTCCAGCAACCTCGACAACCAGTTGCTGACCTTCACCAATGACGACCTGCTGCGCAGTGGCAGCTGGTTGTATCTGGTGTTGAACATTTTGCTGGTGGTGTTCCTCGAGAACACTCGCCGTCCGGCGCAATTGTTCAGCCTGGCGCTGATCGATGTCCTGCTGCTGTGCGGCCTGTTCTATGCCGCCGGCGGTGTCGCCAGTGCCATTGGCAACTTGCTGGTGCTGTCGGTAGCCATCAGCAACGCGATGTTGCGAAGGCGCATCGGGCTGCTGATTGCCGCTATCGGCGCGCTCGGCATTGTCGGGCTGAGCTTCCTCCTGAGTTTCAGCCACGCCGCCAGCCCTAATGATTACCTGCAAGTCGGCACGCTCGGCGCGTTGTGCTTTGCTGCAGCACTGCTGGTGCAAGGGCTGATCCAGCGCCTGGAAGTCAGCGAAACACTCGCCGAACAACGGGCCAGCGAAGTCGTGGGCCTCGAAGTGCTCAATGCGCTGATCCTGCAACGCATGCGCACCGGCATTCTGGTGCTCGACGACCAGCGGCGAGTGCAACTCGCCAATCACAGCGCTTTGACCTTGCTGGGCCGGGACACGCTTGAAGGCCAGCGGATCGATGACTGCTCACCGACGCTGGTCGAACGCCTGCAACTGTGGCTGAACAACCCGACGCTGCGTCCCCAAAGCCTGAAAATCAGCGGCAACGGCCTGGAGCTGCAACCGAGTTTCATTGCCCTGGACCAACGCCCACAGCAACAGACCCTGGTGTTTCTTGAAGACCTCGCGCAAATCTCCCAACAGGCGCAACAGTTGAAACTCGCCGCCCTTGGCCGCCTGACCGCCGGCATCGCCCACGAAATACGCAATCCACTGGGCGCCATCAGTCATGCCGCCCAGTTGTTGCAGGAATCAGAGGAACTCAACGGCGCGGACCGCCGTCTGACCCAGATTATTCAAGACCACTCTCAGCGCATGAATCGGGTCATTGAAAACGTCCTGCAACTGTCTCGTCGCCAGCAAACCGTAGCGCAGCGCCTCGATCTGGAGCCTTGGCTGGAACGGTTCGTTGCCGAGAGCCGCGAAAGTGCGCTCGAGCGCCAACAGATTCACCTGCGTATCGATTCAGGCGACTTCAAAACCCTGATGGATCCAAACCAGCTGACTCAGATTCTCGACAACCTGCTGCGTAACGCCTGGCGCCACAGCGCTCAACTCCACGATCAGGCGCAGGTCTGGCTGGCATTATTCGTCGATCCCGATACCCAGCTGCCGATCATCGAGGTGCTGGACGATGGTGCCGGCGTGGCGCCGGATCAACGCGGGCATTTGTTCGAACCGTTCTTCACCACCAGCGCCCAGGGCACCGGACTGGGACTTTATCTGTCCCGTGAATTGTGCGAAAGCAACCAGGCCCGCCTAGACTTCAAGCCACGCCAAGGCGGCGGCTGCTTTCGCATTACCTTTGCTCACGGACGGAAACAAGTTTGAACATGAGCCCACGGCAAAAAATCCTGATCGTCGACGACGAACCGGATATCCGCGAACTCCTGGAAATCACCCTGGGGCGGATGAAACTCGACACCTTCAGCGCTCGCAACGTTGGCGAGGCCCAGGCCCTGTTGAAACGCGAGACGTTCGACCTGTGCCTGACCGACATGCGCCTGCCGGATGGCACCGGTCTTGAGCTGGTGCAACACATTCAACAACGTTACCCCCAACTTCCGGTGGCGATGATCACCGCTTATGGCAGCCTCGAAATTGCGATCAACGCCCTCAAGGCCGGTGCCTTCGACTTCCTGACCAAACCGGTGGACCTTACTCGCCTGCGCGAACTGGTCAGCAGCGCCCTGCGCATGCCGGCGCCAGGCGTCACTATTGATCGTCGGCTCCTGGGCGACTCGTTGCCCATGCGCAGCTTGCGCAAACAAATCGACAAACTGGCGCGCAGCCAGGCGCCGGTGTACATCAGCGGCGAATCCGGCAGCGGCAAAGAGCTGGTCGCGCGACTGATCCATGAACAAGGGTCGCGTACCCATCAGCCATTTGTCCCGGTGAACTGCGGGGCGATCCCGTCGGAGCTGATGGAAAGTGAATTTTTCGGCCATCGCAAAGGCAGCTTCACCGGTGCCATCGAAGATAAGCCCGGCCTGTTCCAGGCGGCCCATGGCGGCACGCTGTTCCTCGACGAAGTGGCCGATCTGCCGCTGGCAATGCAAGTCAAACTGTTACGGGCGATCCAGGAGAAAGCCATTCGCAGCGTCGGCGGGCAACAGGAAACGGTGGTCGATGTGCGCATTCTCTGCGCTACCCACAAAGACCTCGACGCCGAAGTCGCTGCCGAACGTTTTCGTCAGGATTTGTACTATCGGCTGAATGTCATCGAACTGCGGGTTCCGCCCTTGCGCGAACGCCGCGACGATATCGAGACATTAGCCAGTCATGTGCTTAAGCGCCTCGCCGCCGGCCAGCCTGCAACGAAACTCCACCCGCAAGCCCTTGAGGCGCTGAAAAGCTATCGCTTTCCGGGCAATGTGCGGGAACTGGAGAACATGCTCGAACGGGCTCACACGCTGTGTGAAAACAAACAGATCGAAGCCAGCGACCTGCGCCTGGCTGAAGGCAATTGCACCGCCGACAGCAGCGTGCCGGACCTGACGCAGATTGATAATCTGGAAGTCTATCTGGATAACGTCGAACGCAAACTCATCCTCCAGGCGCTGGAGGAAACCCGCTGGAACCGCACGGCGGCGGCTCAGCGATTGAATTTGTCGTTTCGGTCGATGCGCTATCGACTGAAGAAATTCGGGTTGGATTGAAGGACGCCATCGCTGGCAAGCCAGCTCCCACAGGGTTTGCGTCGATGGAAAATATCGTGATCGACGCAAAACCTGTGGGAGCTGGCTTGCCAGCGATAGCGATCTGACAGGCGCCGCGATCAGATCCTGCCGGTCGGTGCATATGGCGCCGGATCAATGATCGGCGCCCTGCCCAGCATCACATCCGCAAACAACTGACACGACGCCGGCGCCAGCACCAGACCGTTGCGGTAATGTCCGCAGTTGAGCCACAACCCGTCGAACCCCGGCACCCGGCCGATATAGGGAATCCCCTCGGGTGAACCCGGTCGCAGCCCGGCCCAATGCCCGACCACCTCGGCCTCCGCCAACGCTGGAATCAATTCCACCGCCGACGCTTTCAGACTCTCAAGCGCCGATTCGGTCGGTGTCTTGTCGTAGCCTTCATGTTCCAGCGTGCTGCCAATCAGAATGTGCCCGTCTCGACGCGGAATCGCATACCGCCCCTTGGCCAACACCATGCTTGGCAGGAAGTCCGCCGCGCACTTGTAAAGAATCATCTGCCCTTTGACGGGTTCGACCGGCAGTTCCAGCCCCAGGTTTCTGAGCAAATCACCGCTCCAGGCACCGGCCGTCAGAACCACCTGATCACCCTGGATAACGCCCGCCGACGTCTGCACGCCGACGACTTTTTCGCCTTCACGAACAAACCCGCTGACTTCGCACTGCTCATGGATCATCACATTCGGCAATGCCAGCAGAGCCGCCTTGAGCGATTTCACCAAGCGTGGATTGCGCACATTGGCAACGTCAGCCATATAGATCGCCCGGGAAAAACCGCTGCCCATGACCGGCACCGCATCATGCACCGCCGAGATATCCACAGCCCGCAGCGGTCGGTTTTCCCGTACAGCCCAGGCCAGCGCTTCGGCTTCATCGTCCAGATCCAGCCAGTACATGCCTGTGGTGTGCACTTCGGGATCAACCCCGGTCGCGGCGAACAAACGCTCTCCCAGTTGTGGATAAAAATCCTGGGACCAATGCGCCAGCGCAGTAACTGCCGGGCTGTAACGCCATGGATAGAGCGGGGAAACGATGCCGCCGCCGGCCCAGGACGATTCCTGACCGACATTCGAACGGTCCAGCAGCACAATGCTCTGTACGTGCGACGCGAGATTGAACGCCGTCAGCAAGCCAATCACACCACCGCCGACAATCACCACTTGTTGTTGCATGGTCATGCTCTGATCCACCGTTAGATAGACAAAGGGTGAAAAAGGCACCCGAAAAAGAAACTCAGCGACCCCAGCAATCCTTGGTGGTCAGCCCAGCCGTTGCACCGACCATGCTTCTGACACCGGTATTGGTGATGGTGAAATCGCCACACTTGTCCGTCGCCATGGCGCTGCCGGCCTTGCGCGCGGCGGTCAATAGAAAGGTCTGATCGGTCAGGGTCTGAACGATGGTGTAGTAGTCATTGCCAGCGCTCAGGCCGACTGCGGCGGTATACACATTGTTCTTCGAGTAAAACCGTTCGAGAATTTGCGCCTGCTCCGAAAGCAGACCGGCCACTTCAGTTCTCCGGCCTTTTTTCACATATTCGGTGAGGCTCGGGTAGCCGATGGTAATGATGATCCCGATGATCGCAATCACGATCAGGATTTCGATCAGGGTAAAACCTCGGTTCGATCTGCGCATGCCTCAACTCTCGCTTACTGGATTTGTCGCCACATGATGCGACGGCTGCCGCTGCCGCTGCTGGCCCCGAGCGGCAACGGTCTGATGCCACCACTGGAATCGGTTAATTGACCCATCGTTCCTCCATTGACGATACCGTTTAGCGTCGGAATTCCGGTGGAAATGATTACGCCGCTGGATATTGTGTCAAGAATGGAGACTAAACCATCATTATTGGTGTCGAGCACCGCATAGTTGAGCATCTTACCGCTGAACGCATCGAGCGCGACCAGCTTGCCGGTACCGAAACTGGCGCAGGGGTCAGTGGTGTCCACGCTAGCAGTCGTAAAGAGGATGCGGCCCAACGACAGGGTGGCCTGATTGATTACTCGCTCGCCAGTCAACACACCGTTATAACTCAGGGGCAGGTACCAGCCCTTCTCTGCCGGATAGGTCACTTCGTTCTGGCTAGTGGTAACGAACTGCCCCGCCGCTCCCGAGAACGTGCTGGTTATCGACTGGGCCTGCAAACTCGCTGTGGTGATCTGGCCCGAGCCACCGTCCGCGTCCCACACTGCATAAAACGCTTGTAGGTCTTTGCTAGTCTTGTCGACAGTCTCGTTGAACTTGCCGGTGCCGAAAAACACAACCTTGCCACCCAGGGAATTGTCCGCGAGCAACGGCTGCGCGGTAATTGGCTGGGATGCACCGCCCGGGGCGGTGAACAACGGCTTGCCGGAAAACGCCACACCCCAGCTGTCCGTGCTGGTGGAACTCAAATCAAACTTCCATAGCTGCCCTTTCAGATCTCCGCCGTAGGCAGCCTGCACCACATTCTGCGAGTTGACCTTAAGTTTCACCGATGACAGACCGTTGCTGGTGTCCTTGGTGTCGACGACGATTTTCTTGATCAATGAGCCGTTGCGCAGATCCACCACATACAACGCCGCCAGACCTAACGCGCTTCCATAGCCGTTGGCAATGAACGCGGCCCATCGACCATCGTTTAAGCGCGCCACTTCCGGACGCGCGTAGGCGTAACCCAGGTCATTGAAAACGTTCGCTGGATTTACCGGCACAGGAGCGCTGATCTCCCAAAGCACATTGATTGCGTTACTGGGGGACGCGTCAAACAGCTGAAGCGCGTAGAACGTCTTGCCACCCGCACCTGTCCCACCGAGAGCCAGAGTTTTCCAGACATTATCGAGCCGGGCGTCGAAAACGCCGAGCTGACCATCGACCAAAAACTTGTGACCGACGCCGTTGATGTAACCGGGATCTGCAATGATGCGCAACGATGGCAACACACTGGATGGCATGTAAGCGTAACGCCTTGCACCGCTGGCCGTATTGATGACGCTGACAAAACCATCGTTGGCATTGACCACCAGATTGCTGTTCATATTGTTGGTTTTGAGGGCAAGATAGGTACTGTAGCTGCTGTCATTCACCAGATCAGCTGCGGTCTGCTCGGTTGGCGAGGCCAAGACCAAAGGTGAGTTGATGATGTCTCCGAGTAACACACTGCGCACTTTTAAACCTGCTTTGTTGGTACCTTTGCTCCACTCCACAAGATCGGTGCCCGTGATTCCAGTGGGCAGTCCCTGACTCAGAACGGTCTGCTGCACTGTCGAGAAGTTGGTATAAGCCAATGAGATTGGCGCATTGTTCCACGACTGGTAAATCGGCGCCGCTACACCGGGTACGATGGCAGTGTCAGTAGTCCAGCGCACGTCGGCGGTATTCACCACGCCGCTGGCGTTGAACCCAAACGATTTGATGGTGCCACGCCAGTCTTTGGGGTCGTAGGTTGTCTGGTAAAAAGCCGAACCTACCCCGACAATCGGACCACTCGTGGTGCCACCTCCTCCCGAACCGGCTTTTGAGGTGATATCACTCAACGCAGAGGCCAGCGCCGTATTCAAACCGGCGCTGTCCGTGGCCTGGTAGTACTTGCCCTGCCCGTAGGTAGCCGCGTCGGACAACATCTGATTGGCCGCGGTAAATCCTACCGTGTAGGTGTTCATGTTTTGCTTGGGGAAATCCACCGCATTCCAGTTTTTGCCGGTTACATCTGTTCCAGTGGTACGCATGTCGATGTCGAAGGCGAATTTGGCGATGTCGTCCAGATACAGCGTGTCTCCTTCGCCATCACCGGAGAGGTTGTCGCCATCGTTCGCGCTATTGCCATCCCAATTTGGCAAGCGTGTTCCGCCAAGCGGATCGTTAGTGGGGAACGTCCGGTCGAAGGTCGGCAAGCCATCGGTGACCACCACTGCGTAGTTTTTCTGGCAGCGATACTGGATCGGGCTGGTGTAGGTGGCTGGCGTCGAGTTGTAGTAAGGCGCCATGCCGCGCATATAGCGGGTGATCTCATAGTAGGTTTCTGCCAGCGGGGTATTGGCAATCGCACCCAAATTATTGATCGACGATATCAGGGCATTGAAGCTGGTATCCGCCTGAGCCTGCGTGACGCTGCCACTGACAGGAGACAGATCACTCACCGCGCGGGCAATAAAACCGCCGGGGCCGGAGTTGCTGCTGTTCGGAGGGTTGAAGGTCGCCAGACCGATTCGCAGGGATCGATTACCGGTGACCAGGTCTGTAGCAACGTCCTTTGCAACGTTTATCCGGTAATCATTGGGGATTGCCCCTGTGGTGTAGTCCCTGCTCTGGCTATTTGCCTGGCTTACCAAATACGAAAGATAATTGGCCGTGTAACGCGTATTTTCATTGCCCACCGGGTCGGGCAGCTTCAGGCATATCGACGACAATCCCAAAAAGCCGCGAAAAAAGCCGTACCAGTTGCCGTTGGTGGAACAGCCGCCTCGGTTGAGGCTCGACAAGAAGATATTGGTGTCGTCCATGTCCAGGTTCTGACCGCTCAGACACGAGCTGTTGGAACTGCAATTGGCGATTTGCGGACGGTTGACCGTCGGATCGAAACCCGACGCCCAGATGATGTTATTCATGCTCCCGGAATCATCGATCAACAACATCACATTGGGAGGAACCGCCGCAGCGCTCAGCAGGGGCGATTCTGAAGGCGTGAACGCATACGCCGGAGCCGACAGGTACAGGCCCAGCACCACGCCCAGAAACATCCTCCACATCCCGGAGCATCTATCAATACTTGGCATAGATGCTCTCCACCACACTGCGAACGTTGTTGCCGACGATGGCCACGGCCGTGACCCGATACAGCGTCGTAGAGGTGTTGCTCGGCACATTCACGGCGTTCAAGGTGGTGCCGATGTTTTGTACGCCATAGACGCCGTTACCGGCCGCAATCCAGGTCACACCCGAAGTGGCATTGAATCCGGCGCCGGCGACGGTCGATGATTCGGCCGGCGGCGCGCACTGCGTATTGCCGCTGCACACCGCCAATGCGTAGTTACTCACTTGCACCGCGCTTTCACCGATGCGCAACGCCGCTTCGGCAATCTGGAACGACTGGTTGCGCAGGGTCACGCTGGTGGCCATTTTTTCCTGCAAGGTCGCGTTTTGCATGGATGAAATGCCGATCAATGTCAGCAACAGCAGGAACACCAGGGTGACCAACAGGGCCATGCCGCGCTGGGAGCGCAGGGCTAGCGAATAAAATTTCACGGGCCTTCTCTTCATGGCAGGCGGTTGCGCAAAGCGGCAACCACGTTGAAGGTTTGATCGCGGACCTTTTTGTTCGGGTCTGTGAGGGTCAGCGTCAGGCGCACGCTGCGAATTCGCGCAGGGTCCGACGGGTTGCTGCTGTAGCTTGAAGCGGCTACGTCAGTGGCAGAAGCCGCAAGGCCGAAACTCACGTCGAATTTACTGACGTTGTCGATGAGCACCGCCTGAGCGGGCGTTCCGGCGCCAACCCCCATCGTCAGTTGGTTGTTCCTGAGGCTATAGATCAGTCGTCGAATCGGAAATGCCTGCTGTCCCGCCGCGGGGTTCTGCTTATTGGAGTAAGCCGTCGCCGTGGTCCGGCAATCGGAAAGCACCGTCCAGGTCGGTATTCCACCCCCGGCGCCCACGTCGGCGGTCACCAATGTCAGGTTGAGAGTGGCATTGTCCCAACTGATCGGCGTTAACTGCGCAGCATTGAAATTAGCCGCTGCGCTCGAATCGATCGTCCCCAGACAACCGAACATCCCGACCATGCGGATTTCCTGAATCATCTTGCTCAGGACAAAACGCGCATCTTCCTGCATGTTCGCCGCCGCGTTCTGACTGACATAAGTGTTTTTGGCGGCGATGAAAATCTGCGCCACGCCGAGCACTACCACCAGGCTCAATGCCAGGGCGATCAGCAATTCGATCAGGCCAAAACCTCGATTGAGACGGTTCATGGCGTCGCCACTGGATCGACGGTGGCGCGACTGGTCAGCACAAAGTTGCGACGGGAATTGGCGACGTTGGCGGCTCGCGAGTCGTCCCAGGTGATGGTAATGGTGTACACCCGCTGATTGAGGGTGACGCTGCCGGTGGCGGTGGTTCCAAGGATACTCGTGATATTGGAAGTGAAGTCGTACAGGTCCTGATCACGGGCAACGCTGAGGTTGGCAGCCGCCGGTGGAGCGACGGTGTAATCCGCACCGGAGTTGGCGCGGATGCGGTCCATCATGTCATAGGCGATAAAGCTGGCTTGGCTGGTCAGCCGTGAGCTGTCGGTGTACTTCAGCGCATTGAGCTGAAACGCCGCCGCCCCCAGCAGCCCCACACTCAGAATCAACAACGCGACCAGCACCTCGATCAGCGTTGTGCCCTCCTGTGCACGCTTGCTCCCTGCCCTCATCCGCAATTTCCACCCAATAGAATTCGTCCATTCAAACACACATTCAGCGTCCTGTTTTGCGCCCCCAGCACGTAGCTGATTACCACCGCCGCAGGCGGCGCCGACAGCCCACCGAGATTGTTGAAATCGATCGCGATCACTCCCAAGGGTAGCGTCAGAATCGCGCCGCTGCTCATCGCCGGAACAACCCGCAATACATTGGCCGCAGCGCCAGTACTGTCGTAGACCGACAGTTCCCCGGTCCAGACGCTGCCGCCCGCCGTCGGCCGCACCCGCGTGGTAATGCCCCGGTCGATGGCTTCAAGCCGGGCGTAATTCAGGGCGCGTTGCAGGTCGCTGATTTCAGTATCGGCCTTGGTGCCTTGCACTGAACGGGTAAACGCCGGCACTGCCATCGTGATGAGAATCAGAAAGACCGCCATCGCGATCAGCAACTCGATCAGCGTGAAACCTTTTGTACGATGATCCATCAATGCCCTCCGTTGCCGTCGGCTATACCTGCTGTAACACGCTAGAACATTCGGCCGACAGATGTTCGGTTGTTTTGCCTTTACACGCGCATGGATTGCGCGGGTCGCCGCTTTTCAGGGAGGAAGAATTTATGCGTCAGCGAGGTTTCAGTCTGGTTGAACTGCTTATGGGACTGGTGATTGTCGGGATTGTTCTGCATCTGGTCAGTCCGGCGTTCGCAGCGCTTACCGAATCGAATCATCGAGAGATAGCTGCAGAGTCGTTGATTAGCGGAATGCGCAACGCCAGGTCCCTCGCCATCGCGCGCAACCAGAGCGTTGTCATTCACGGCGTCAACGGCGATTGGGGTCAGGGCTGGCGAATCATTGTCGACATCAGTGGCAAAGGTTGGGAGGACACCAGCAACCCGATGGTGTTCGAGCACACCAGCGACACCCCGGTGCCGATATTCGGTAACTGGTGGGTCAAGCGATACATACGTTTCAGCAGTCTCGGTGAGCCGCTGATGCCCCAAAAAGCCTTTCAGGCCGGAACGCTGCACTTTTGCGATGCTCGTGAGCCGGTGAGCAAACTCCAGGTGGTGCTGGCCGCCACCGGCCGCGTCAGCCTGCGCAGCGATACCACCGCGCACGCAGTGTGCGAAAAAGACAAAAAATCAAAGCAGCGAACGAACGCGTAACTCTTTAGGCATGGAGAACGTGATGTTTTCCTCGCGACCGGCCAGTTCATCGGCACCGGTAGCACCCCAGGCCTGCAACTGTTGAATAACGCCACGTACCAGCACTTCCGGAGCAGAGGCGCCCGCGGTGATGCCGATACGCTCGACGCCATCGAACCAGCTCTTTTGTAGGTCTTCGGCGCCATCAATCAGGTAAGCCGGCGTGGCCATGCGCTCAGCGAGTTCACGCAGGCGATTGGAGTTGGAGCTGTTTGGGCTGCCGACCACCAGCACCACGTCGCACTCGTCGGCCAGCGTCTTGACCGCGTCCTGACGGTTTTGCGTGGCGTAGCAGATGTCGTCCTTGCGCGGGCCGCCGATGGCCGGGAACCGCGTACGCAGGGCATCGATAACGCGGCTGGTGTCGTCCATGGACAGGGTGGTCTGGGTCACGAATGCGAGTTTTTCGGGGTTGTGCACCTGCAACGCGGCAACGTCTTTTTCGTCCTCGACCAGATAAATCGCGCCACCATTGCTGCCATCGTACTGGCCCATGGTGCCTTCGACTTCCGGGTGACCGGCATGACCGATGAGGATGCATTCACGACCGTCGCGGCTGTAACGCGCGACCTCGATATGCACCTTGGTCACCAGTGGACAGGTCGCGTCGAACACTTTGAGGCCTCTGCCAGCGGCTTCGGTGCGCACCGCCTGGGAAACGCCGTGAGCACTGAAGATCACGATGACGTCGTCCGGAACCTGATCCAGTTCCTCAACGAAGATCGCCCCGCGCGCGCGCAGGTCTTCGACGACAAATTTGTTGTGGACCACTTCGTGGCGCACATAGATCGGCGGCCCGAAGACTTCCAGGGCGCGATTGACGATTTCGATCGCCCGGTCCACACCGGCGCAGAAGCCACGGGGATTGGCGAGTTTGATTTGCATGCTGTGCCTCGTGTCTTGCGCGCAGGAAAATTAGATCATTGTAGGAGCCGGCTTGCCGGCGACGAAGCCCCTGAGCGTTACGGCGAACCTGTTGGCCCAATCGCAGGCAAGCCAGCTCCTACAGAACAGCGTTTACAACGATTTGACGCTGAAGATCTCGACGTCAAAGGTCAATGTCTTGCCCGCCAGCGGATGGTTGAAGTCGATGGTCACTTGCTCGTCATCGAACTCTTTCACGACGCCCGGCAACTCAGTATTCGCCGCATCGTTGAAGATCACCAGCAAACCCGGTGACAGGTCCATGTCCTTGAACTGCGAACGCGGGATGATTTGTACGTTTTGCGGGTTCGGCTGGCCGAACGCGTTTTCCGGCTGGATCGTCAGCGTCCGCTTGTCGCCCGCCTTGAAGCCGAACAATGCCGCTTCGAAACCTGGCAACAGGTTACCGTCGCCGACCTTGAAGGTCGCCGGGGCTTTGTCGAAGGTGCTGTCGACGGTGTCGCCGTTCTCCAGGCGCAGTGCAAAGTGCAAGGTGACTTCCGTGTTCTGGCGGATGCGTTGCTCAGCCAATACCTGTTCAGTCATGAACGGCTTCTCCGGTCTTTTTACTTTTGAACATGTCCAGTGCCAGCATCACGGCACCGACAGTGATTGCACTGTCGGCGAAGTTAAATGCCGGGAAGTACCAGCGGTTCTGCCAATGCACCAGAATGAAATCGATCACATGGCCCAGGGCAATGCGGTCATACAAATTACCCAGCGCGCCACCGAGTACCAGGGCCAGCGCCACTGCCAGCCAGGTTTCGTTGCGCCCCAAGCGCTTGAGCCACACCACCAGCACTGCACTGACCACCACCGCGATCAGGGCAAACAACCAGCGCTGCCAGCCCGAGCTGTCGGCCAGAAAGCTGAAGGCCGCGCCCGTGTTGTAGGCCAGGGTCCAGCTGAAGTAATCGGGGATCACCACGATTTGCTGGTACATCTTCAGCGAGCCTTCGAAGTAGAACTTGCTGGCCTGGTCAATGACCAGGACCAGCAAGCTCAACCAGAGCCAGCTCAGCCGTCCGAAACGACCCATGGCCTCAGGCATAGTGACGAACCTCGCCAGCGCCGCTGATGTTGTCGACGCAACGACCGCAGATTTCCGGATGTTCCGGGTTCACGCCGACGTCTTCACGGCAGTGCCAGCAACGGGCGCACTTGGCGAAAGCCGACTTGACGATCTTCAGCTTCAGGCCGCTGACTTCGGTCACCACGGCATCGGCCGGCGCCTGCACGAACGGTGCAACGCTGGCCGTCGAGGTGATCAGCACGAAGCGCAATTCGTTGCTCAGCTTGGCCAGGTCGGCGCTCAGTGCCTCTTCGGCGAACAGCGTCACTTCGGCTTGCAGGTTGCCACCGACGGCCTTGGCCGCGCGCTGGATTTCCATTTCCTTGTTGACCGCGACCTTCACCGCCATGATCCGCTCCCAGTAGGCGCGGCCCAGTTCGACATTGGCCGGCAGTTCGGTCAGGCCTTCGTACCAGGTGTTGAGCATCACCGATTCGTTACGCTCGCCCGGCAGGTATTCCCACAGTTCGTCAGCGGTGAATGCGAGGATCGGCGCGATCCAGCGCACCAGCGCTTCGGAGATGTGATACAGCGCGGTCTGCGCCGAGCGGCGAGCCTTGCTGTTGGCGCCAGTGGTGTACTGACGGTCCTTGATGATATCGAGGTAGAAACCGCCCAACTCCTGAACACAGAAGTTGTGGATCTTGGAATAGACGTTCCAGAAGCGGTATTCGCCGTAGTGCTCTTGCAACTCGCGTTGCAGCAGCAGCGTGCGGTCCACGGCCCAACGGTCCAGCGCCAGCATGTCTTCTGCCGGCAGGATGTCAGTGGCCGGATTGAAGCCGGTCAGGTTGGAGAGCAAGAAACGCGCGGTGTTACGGATACGCCGGTAGGCGTCCGCACTGCGTTGCAAGATCTGCTCGGACACCGCCATTTCGCCCGAATAATCGGTCGACGCGACCCACAGGCGCATGATGTCGGCGCCGAGGGTGTCGTTGACTTTTTGCGGCGCGATTACGTTGCCCAGGGACTTGGACATCTTGCGGCCGGACTCGTCGACGGTGAAGCCGTGAGTCAGCAACTCGCGGTACGGCGCGTGGTTGTCGATGGCGCAACCGGTCAGCAGCGACGAATGGAACCAGCCACGGTGTTGGTCCGAGCCTTCCAGGTACAGGTCGGCACGCGGACCGGTCTCGTGGCCCATCGGGTGCGAACCGCGCAGGACGTGCCAGTGCGTGGTGCCCGAATCGAACCAGACGTCGAGGGTGTCGCTGATCTTGTCGTACAGCGGCGCTTCGTCACCGAGCAGTTCGGCAGCGTCCATCTTGAACCAGGCTTCGATGCCTTCGCCTTCGACGCGCTTGGCCACTTCTTCCATCAGCTCGGCGGTGCGTGGGTGCAGCTCGCCGCTTTCCTTGTTCAGGAAGAACGGGATCGGCACGCCCCAGTTGCGCTGGCGGGAGATGCACCAGTCGGGACGGTTGGCGATCATCGAGTGCAGGCGCGCCTGGCCCCAGGCCGGAACGAACCTGGTTTCTTCGATGGCTTTGATGGCGCGCTTGCGCAGGGTGTCGCCAGTGACCGGCTCTTTGTCCATGCCGATGAACCACTGCGCGGTGGCGCGGTAGATCAGCGGGGTCTTGTGACGCCAGCAGTGCATGTAGCTGTGTTCGATGACGGTGGTGTGCAACAGCGCACCGACTTCGGTCAGCTTGTCGACGATGGCCGGGTTGGCTTTCCAGATGAACTGGCCGCCAAAGAACTCCAGCGTGGTCGCGTAAACGCCATTGCTTTGCACTGGATTGAGAATGTCGTCGTTGACCATGCCGTATTTCTTGCAGGTCACGAAGTCGTCCACACCGTACGCCGGGGCGGAGTGAACCACGCCGGTGCCAGCGCCCAGTTCAACGTACTCGGCCAGGTAAACCGGCGACAGCCGATCGTGGAACGGGTGACGGAAGTTGATCAGCTCCAGCTCTTTACCGGTGGTGGTCGCGATGACCGAGCCTTCGAGGCTGTAACGGGCCAGGCAGGATTCAACCAGCTCTTCTGCCAGCACCAGCAGTTTGTCGCCGACATCGACCAGGGCGTAGTTGAACTCCGGGTGAACGTTCAACGCCTGGTTGGCCGGGATGGTCCACGGGGTGGTGGTCCAGATCACGATCGAGGCCGGTTTCGCCAGCGATGGCAGACCGAACGCGGCAGCCAGTTTGGCTTCGTCGGCAATCGGGAACGCCACGTCGATGGTCGAGGACTTTTTGTTCTCGTACTCGACTTCCGCTTCAGCCAGCGCCGAACCGCAGTCGAAGCACCAGTTCACCGGCTTCAAGCCCTTGAACACGAAACCGCCCTTGACGATTTCGGCGAGGGCGCGAATTTCACCGGCCTCGTTCTTGAAGTCCATGGTCTTGTACGGGTTGGCGAAGTCGCCCAACACGCCGAGACGGATAAATTCGGATTTCTGGCCTTCGATCTGCTCGGTGGCGTAGGCGCGGCACAGTTCGCGCGTCTTGTCGGCGCCGAGGTTTTTGCCGTGGGTCACTTCGACTTTGTGCTCGATCGGCAGCCCATGACAGTCCCAGCCCGGAACATAAGGCGCATCGAAACCCGACAGGGTTTTGGAGCGGATGATCATGTCCTTGAGAATTTTGTTCAGCGCATGACCGATGTGAATCGTGCCGTTGGCGTACGGAGGACCGTCGTGAAGTACGAACTTCGGACGATCCTTGCCAATTTCGCGCAACTTACCGTACAGGCCAATGCTGTCCCAGCGCTGCAGAATCTGCGGTTCGCGCTGAGGCAGGCCGGCCTTCATTGGGAAGGCGGTGTCCGGAAGGTTTAGCGTGGCTTTATAGTCGGTCATTTATGGCTCTTCATTAGCGATTGGCGCTAGGTGCGACAGGGCACGGGCGGCGGCGACATCCGCATTGATCGCCGTCTTAAGCGCCTCCAGAGAGGCGAAACGCTGCTCTTCACGCAGCTTGTGGTGGAAACCCACCGTCAAACGCCGGTCATACAGATCGCCGGCAAAATCTAAAAGATGGACTTCGAGGTGGGCTTTGCCATCCCCTTGGACCGTTGGCCGCACGCCGATATTGGCGACGCCTGGCCAGGTCTTGCCGTCGATGTCGACATTGACCAGATAAACCCCGGTCAGCGGCACACGACGACGCTTGAGTTGAATATTGGCGGTCGGCGTGCCCAGTTGGCGCGCCAGTTTCTGGCCGTGCAGGACTCGCCCGGAAATCTGAAACGGACGACCGAGCAGGCGCTCTGCCAGGACAAAATCAGCCGCGGCCAGGGCATTACGCACCTGTGTGCTGCTGATTCGAATGCCGTCCAGTTCGACGGTTTGCGCCGCTTCGACGGTGAAACCCTGCATGACGCCGGCCTGTTGCAGGAAATCGAAATCCCCTACCCGGTCGCAACCGAAACGGAAGTCGTCACCCACCTCCAGGTGCTGCACGCCGAGGCCGTCTACGAGAATGGTATCGACGAACTCGCTGGCGCTGAGTTTGCTCAGGCGCTGGTTGAAGGCCAGGCACAGGACCCGGTCGACACCTTCGTCAGCCAGCAGTTGCAGCTTGTCGCGCAGACGGGCCAGGCGAGCCGGCGCGGTCTCCGGGGCGAAAAACTCCCGGGGCTGCGGCTCGAAAATCACCACGCAGCTGGGCACGCCCAACTCGAGCGCTCGCTCACGCAGCCTCGCCAGGATTGCCTGGTGGCCACGGTGAACACCGTCAAAGTTGCCAATAGTGGCGACACAGCCCCGATGCTGGGGGCGCAGGTTGTGGAGGCCTCGAACCAGCTGCATAACGCGCTTCTTGCTCATAAAGTGGTCGATTATAACCACACCCGGCGGCCGACGACAGGCAACACCGTAACCCAAAGTAATCGAGCCGACAAAACCGCCGGCTCGCCCATGTTTATCGAGGCAAAAGCCTCAGGTCAACGCCTTGCGATTGAAGTCGCGCAAACGGAAGCCCATCAGCGCCAACATGCCGAAATACGTGACCACGCCAGCGCCCACCAAAGCGCCCAGACGCAGGAAACGCTCAAGCATGTGGCCTTGGTCCCAAGCCGGCATAAAGTGCATGCCGGCCAGCAACACCGCCGACATTACCAGCACCGCGACCACCAGTTTGGCAGCAAACTTCGCCCAGCCCGGTTGCGGCTGGTACATCTGCTGCTTGCGCAGCTGATAAAACAGCAGCCCGGCATTGAGACAGGCACCGGCACTGATGGCCAACGCCAGACCGGCGTGAGCCAGCGGACCGATCAAGACCAAGTTGAACAATTGTGTAACGACCAAGGTGAAAATCGCGATTTTCACCGGGGTGCGGATGTTTTGTTGCGCATAAAAGCCTGGCGCCAGCACTTTGATCACAATAATCCCGAGTAAGCCGACCGAATACGCGACGAGCGCCCGCTGCGTCATCGACGCATCAAAGGCACTGAACTGACCGTATTGAAAGAGCGAAACCGTCAGCGGCTCAGCCAGAATCCCCAACGCCAGCGAGCACGGAAGCACCAGCACGAAGCACAGGCGCAGGCCCCAGTCGAGAATGCGCGAATACTCGGCGCGGTCCTTGCTGGCGTAGGTCTTGGCCAGCGTTGGCAGCAGAATTGTGCCCAATGCCACACCCAGCACACCGGACGGTAATTCCATCAGCCGGTCGGCGTAATACATCCACGAAACGGAACCGGCGACCAGGAACGAAGCAAAAATCGTATTGATGATCAGCGAAATCTGACTGACCGAAACGCCGAGGATTGCCGGCAACATCTGCTTCATGACCCGCCACACACCCGTGTCCCGCAGGTTCAGGCGCGGCAGCACGAGCATGCCGATCTTTTTCAGGTGCGGCAGCTGATAGAGCAATTGCGCAAGGCCACCCGCCAATACCGCCCAACCCAAGGCCATGACCGGCGGATCGAAATACGGCGTCAGGAACAGCGCAAAGATGATCATGCTGACGTTGAGCAGGGTCGGCACGAACGCCGGCACCGAAAAACGGTTGT
The DNA here is from genome assembly GCF_054897705.1 of Pseudomonas sp. GB2N2. NCBI lineage: Bacteria > Pseudomonadati > Pseudomonadota > Gammaproteobacteria > Pseudomonadales > Pseudomonadaceae > Pseudomonas > Pseudomonas sp. GB2N2. The sequence goes on along the minus strand of NZ_CM142701.1, from coordinate 5,387,160 downwards.
AGGTATTGAGGATCGCCCCGGCCAATGAAGACAGGGAAATCAGCAATATATAGGGGAAGGTCACCCGCAACAGGCTGGACGTCAGCTCGAATTTTTCCGGCGTATCGGTGAAACCCGGCGCCGTTGCCCAGATCACCCACGGCGCGGCGATCATGCCCAACGCGGTGACCAGCGCCAGTACCAGTGTCAACAGGCCGGAGACGTAGGCAATAAAGGTTCGCGTGGCCTCCTCGCCCTGCTGGCTTTTATATTCGGCAAGAATCGGCACGAACGCTTGGGAAAATGCACCTTCGGCGAAAATCCGGCGCAGCAGATTGGGCAGTTTGAAGGCGATAAAGAAGGCGTCGGTGGCCATTCCCGCGCCAAATGTCCGCGCAATAAGGGTGTCACGAACGAATCCCAGAATCCGGGAAAGCATCGTAATAGAGCTGACGGCGGCCAACGATTTGAGCAAATTCATTGAAAGAGTTTGTGCCTGTCGATAAACAGCAGGCGAACAACGCGCCCACTTATGCGATACTCCGCGCCGCAGCAGCACAGAGCCAAAGCTCGCGAGTTTACAGGTCAAGCGCCGGAAATAAATATCCCGCCTCTTTATACCTACCACTTAGCGGAACGTCTCAACCGCCCTTGACAAGACATCAACTCATCGGCATGATTCGCGGCCTATTTTGTTTGCTATTTCCTAAAAAGTCTTTCGAGGAGCTCGACGGTGGCCAACACACCTTCCGCCAAAAAACGTGCAAAACAGGCTGAGAAGCGTCGCAGCCACAACGCCAGCCTGCGTTCCATGGTTCGTACCTACATCAAGAATGTAGTTAAGGCCATCGACGCAAAAGACGCTGAAAAAGCTCAAGCTGCTTACGTTCTGGCCGTGCCAGTTATCGACCGTATGGCCGATAAAGGCATCATCCACAAGAACAAGGCTGCTCGCCATAAGAGCCGCCTGAACGGTCACGTCAAGGCTCTGAACCTTGCTGTTGCCGCATAAGCGATAAGCTTGTTAAAAAACCGACCTCAGGGTCGGTTTTTTATTGCCTGTGATTTAACAAACGCCGCACAAAAATGTAGGAGTGAGCCTGCTCGCGAAAGCGGTGTGTCAGTCGGCATTAGTGCTAACTGGTACACCGCTATCGCGAGCAGGCTCACTCCTACAACCTGGATGTGCGTCAGGTTATTGAGCGTGCGTCCACGGGAGGATCGGAATTGCCGTGACGGCATTCTGCGGGCTGCCCTCGATCAAGCGATCGCTATACACCAGATACACCAGCGTATTGCGCTTCTTGTCGAGGAAGCGCACCACCTGCATGGTCTTGAACACCAGCGACGTGCGCTCCTTGAACACCTCGTCGCCATCCTTCAATTCGCCCTTGAAGCTGATCGGACCAACTTGACGACACGCAATGGACGCTTCTGCGCGATCTTCAGCCAGACCCAGACCGCCCTTCACCCCGCCCGTCTTGGCTCGGGACAGGTAGCACGTCACGCCGTCGACTTTCGGATCATCAAACGCCTCGACGACGATACGGTCGTTCGGGCCAACGAACTTGAACACCGTCGACACCTGGCCGATCTCTTCGGCCGAAGCCAGCAGCGGCATTGCCAACAGCAGGCCCAACCATCCTTTTGCCACACGCATTCAAATATTCCTTCAGACCAGGATCAGGTTATCGCGGTGAACCAGCTCCGGTTCCGCCATGTAACCCAACAGACCGACAATCGCCTCAGACGACTGACCGATGATTTTTTGTGCTTCCAGCGCGCTGTAGTTGGCCAGGCCACGGGCAATCTCCCGACCATCCGGGGCCACGCACACCACCATTTCGCCGCGACGGAAACTGCCTTGAACCAGTTTGACGCCGACCGGCAGCAGACTTTTATTGCCCTGAGACAGCGCCGTGACTGCGCCCGCGTCCAGCACCAGGGTGCCACGGGTTTGCAGGTGCCCCGCCAGCCACTGCTTGCGCGCCGCCAGCATGCCTCGCTCCGGCGACAGCAAGGTGCCGATGCGCTCGCCGCTTTTGAGGCGATCCAGCACACGCTCAAGGCGCCCGCCGACGATGATGGTGTGCGCACCGGAACGCGCCGCCAGTCGCGCAGCGCGCAACTTGGTTTGCATGCCGCCGCGGCCCAGCGCACCACCGGTACCGCCTGCTACCGCATCCAGCGCCGGATCATCGGCGCGAGCTTCGTAAATCAGCTGGGCATCGGGGTTGTTACGCGGATCGGCGTCGAACATACCGTCACGATCCGTGAGAATCACCAGTAAATCAGCTTCGACCAGGTTGGCCACCAGAGCGGCCAGCGTGTCGTTGTCGCCGAAACGTATTTCGTCCGTGACCACGGTGTCGTTTTCGTTGATCACCGGGATCACTTTCAGCTCGACCAGCGCACGCAAGGTGCTGCGGGCATTCAGGTAGCGCTTGCGGTCAGACAGGTCGTCGTGGGTCAGGAGAATCTGCGCAGTGTGCCGACCATGCTCGGCAAAGCTCGACTCCCAGGCCTGCACCAGGCCCATCTGGCCGATGGCGGCAGCCGCCTGCAACTCGTGCATTGCACTGGGTCGCACGGTCCAGCCCAGACGGCTCATCCCCGCCGCCACTGCCCCGGAGGACACCAGCACCAGCTCGACCCCTGCCTCATGCAACGCCACCATTTGCTCGACCCAGACACCCATTGCCGCGCGATCCAGGCCCTTGCCGTCCGCCGTCAGCAAAGCGCTGCCGATTTTCACGACCCAACGCTGCGCACCTGTCACCTTGCTCCGCATCATCTTCAACCTTAGCTTGAGGGCAGCACGACCTGGCACTGCCCGTGACGTTAATCGTGGCTATTTGTGACCAACGATCGATTTCCAGATACTAAAACGCCGCTCCTGGGAGCGGCGTTCAAGTTTATCGCAACGGATCAGTCACGCACGTAAATGATTTCCGGACCGTCTTCGTCATCCACATCTTCTTCGTCCCAATCATCGTCGCCGATGTCATGGACCGACTTCACGCCGCTGCGACGAAGGGCACGCTGATCATCCAGCGCCTGCAACTGAGCACGGGCTTCGTCTTCGATGCGCTGATCGAGATCGGCCAGCTCTTCCTTGTAAGCCGGGTCGTTCGCCAGTCGATCGGCACGGTCTTCCATGTAACGCATGATGTCGTGGCACAGGCGCTCGGTGCCCAGCTTGGAGATCGCCGAGATCACGTAGACCGGACCGGTCCACTCCAGACGATCAACGATTTCCTTGACGCGAGCATCGTGCTCTTCTTCAAGGATCTGGTCGCACTTGTTCAGTACCAGCCAACGATCACGCTCAGCCAGGGACGGGCTGAACTTGGTCAGTTCGCTGACGATCACTTCAGCGGCATCCGGAGCACTGGCGTCATCCAGCGGCGCCATGTCCACGAGGTGCAGCAACAGACGGGTACGCGACAAGTGCTTGAGGAAGCGAATCCCCAGGCCCGCACCGTCGGAAGCGCCTTCGATCAGGCCCGGAATGTCCGCGACCACGAAGCTCTTCCAGCGATCGACACTGACCACACCCAGGTTCGGCACCAGCGTGGTGAACGGGTAGTCGGCGACTTTCGGCTTGGCGGCCGATACCGAGCGAATGAAGGTACTTTTACCCGCGTTCGGCAAGCCTAGCAGGCCGACGTCCGCCAACACTTTCATTTCCAGCTTGAGGTCACGCGCCTCACCCGGCTTACCCGGAGTGGTCTGACGCGGAGCACGGTTGGTACTGGATTTGAAACGGGTGTTGCCCAGACCGTGCCAGCCGCCATGCGCAACCAGCAGCTTTTGACCGGCCTTGGTCAGGTCGCCGATGATTTCCTGAGTGGCAGCGTCGATAACGGTGGTACCCACCGGAACGCGCAGCACCAGCTCTTCACCTTTCTTGCCGGTGCAGTCGGTACTTCCGCCATTGGAACCGCGCTCGGCATCGAAATGCCGGGTGTAACGATAGTCGACCAGGGTGTTGAGGTTTTCGTCGGCGATCATGTAGACCGAGCCGCCATCACCACCATCACCGCCGTTCGGGCCGCCATTCTCGATAAATTTCTCGCGACGGAAGCTCATGCAACCGTTGCCGCCGTCGCCGGCCTTTACTCGAATCGATACTTCATCAACAAACTTCATAACAAAACGCCTCTCGCCATACGGACGAGCCGAAAAAATCCAGACATAAGACTCTTGCAAAAATGAGCGCAGCGACCTCAATCAACGACCGCAAATCCAGCGCTGGAGCCCATTACAAACAGCTTTGCAAGAGACTCACCCCACAAACGAAAAAGCCCCGTCGCGAGACAGGGCTTTTCCAGCATCTACGTAATTATGCCGCGACGACTGCAGTCTTCGGGACAATGCTCACGTAACGGCGATTGAAAGCGCCTTTTACTTCGAACTTGATCACGCCGTCGATTTTAGCGAACAGAGTGTGATCTTTACCCATGCCAACACCGTAACCGGCGTGGAATTGGGTGCCGCGCTGACGCACGATGATGTTGCCCGGAATGATAACCTGGCCGCCATACATCTTCACGCCAAGGCGTTTGGCTTCTGAGTCGCGACCGTTACGGGTACTACCACCAGCTTTTTTGTGTGCCATGAGTCAATTCTCCTAGTGAGGAATTAGGCTGAAATTAAGCCTGAATACCGGTGATTTTGATCTCGGTGTACCACTGGCGGTGGCCCATACGCTTCATGTGGTGCTTACGACGACGGAACTTGATGATGCGGACTTTATCGTGACGACCTTGGGAGATCACTTCAGCCACAACGGTAGCGCCGGCAACAACTGGAGCGCCGATGTTCACGTCGTCGCCATTGGCGACCAACAGAACGCGATCAAAAGTAACGGATTCGCCGGTAGCGATTTCCAGTTTTTCGATCTTCAGGTATTCACCTGGGGCGACCTTGTATTGCTTGCCACCAGTAACAATTACTGCGTACGACATGGTATTTCTCCGATAATCCTGCTCACCCAGCTCTTTATAAGAAGAGGTATTGGCTGGCATGGCTGCATAAGGCTGGAAGGCCTGTTTGCAATTGCGTAAGGCAGGTGCTGCCCAGGAAGTTCAGGGTGCGCGATTGTACGCAAGCTGCCGGGGCGATGCAAGAGGCCGTCCATCGCGCCTTGACACCCGCCGACGTGGGTCCTAGCATGCCGCGCAACCCTTCTGGAGCAACTGTCGCTGATGCAACCCCAAGCTTTCTACCGCGCGGTGGCGGACGATTTTAGCGCCGTCGACGGCATCATCAAGAAGCAGCTGACTTCCCGAGTGCCGCTGGTATCGAAAATCGGCGACTACATTACCTCGGCCGGCGGTAAACGCCTGCGTCCTTTATTAGTGCTGCTGTGTGGCAAGGCCCTGGGTCGTGAAGGCGATGACCTGCGCCTGCTGGCAGCCACTATCGAGTTCCTGCACACCGCCACGCTGTTGCACGACGACGTGGTCGACATGTCCGGCATGCGCCGTGGCCGTTCGACCGCCAACGCGATGTGGGGTAACGCGCCAAGCGTGCTGGTGGGCGACTTTCTGTATTCGCGCTCCTTCGAAATGATGGTCGAACTGGGCTCGATGCCGGTGATGAAAATCCTTTCGCAAGCCACGCGCATCATCGCCGAAGGCGAAGTGCTGCAGCTGTCCAAGGTCCGCGACGCCAGCACCACCGAAGAAACCTACATGGAAGTCATCCGCGGCAAGACCGCGATGCTCTTCGAGGCCTCGACCCACAGCGCCGCTGCGCTTTGCGAAGCCACGCCGGAACAGGCCGAAGCCCTGCGCACGTTCGGCGATCACCTGGGTGTAGCCTTCCAGCTGGTCGACGACCTGCTGGACTACAAGGGTGACGCCGAGACGCTGGGCAAGAACGTCGGTGACGATCTGGCCGAAGGCAAGCCGACCCTGCCGCTGATCTACACCATGCGCGAAGGCACGCCGGAACAGGCAGCCCTGGTGCGCAAGGCGATTCAGAAAGGCGGTATCGAAGACCTGGAGAGCATTCGCGAAGCGGTTGAAGCTTCGGGCTCGCTGGAATACACCGCTAATCTGGCCCGCGACTACGTCGCCCGCGCAATCAGATGCCTCGACGCGCTGCCTGCCAGCGAGTATCGCGATGCATTGGTCGAACTCAGCGAGTTCGCGGTCGCCCGCACGCACTGAATACGCCCGTCCCCCTGGAGGAGCGAGCTTCCTCGCGAAGATTTCAAGAGCACCGCGTTTGTCCTGGATGCACGCGTTATCGTTGACGTTCTTCGCGAGCGAGCTCGCTCCTACAGCGATCCTCAATCAAGGAGCTTTAGTGAGCACGTTGCCACCCTGCCCGAAATGCAATAGCGAATACACCTATGAAGACGGCGCTCAGTTGATCTGCCCGGAGTGCGCCCACGAATGGTCCGCCAGCGGCGAATCTGAAGTGGCCTCCGATGACACAGTGAAGAAGGATTCGGTCGGCAATGTCCTGCAGGACGGCGACACCATCACCGTGATCAAGGACCTCAAGGTCAAAGGCACGTCGCTGGTGGTCAAGGTCGGTACCAAGGTCAAGAACATCCGCTTGTGCGATGGCGATCACGACATCGACTGCAAGATCGACGGCATCGGCCCGATGAAGCTCAAGTCCGAATTCGTCAGAAAAGTCTGAAATTGCTGTATTCCATCCTGCGCCCTGCGCAGGATGGCGCCTCACCCTCCCTGCCCGCAGTCGCCAAACGCCAGTCGTTTTGACCTTACACAACCTTTACCCGGAAAATATCCCAAACCGCCAATAGGTCCTTGCTATTTAATGAATAGGAATTATTCTCATTGAAAACCATCAATGGAGATGAGACCCATGACTTATTTGATCGATGCCTGGCTGGACCGCCCACACCCGTACCTGAGAATCCTGCATCGGGAAACCGGGGAAGTTTGTGCGGTACTTGAAGAGGAAGCCTTGAACGAACTGCAGGATCAGGGTGATCTGGACGTCAACGGCCTGAGTTCCAGCGAGCCGATGGTGCTCAAGGAACTGGTGCGCAATCTGTTTCTTTTCTGCTATGCCCGAGCGTTGCGCCCGTCGCATGAATTGCAGCACAAAATCGAACTATGATAAACGACGAAAACCCTGTAGGAGCCCGCTTGCTGGCGATTGCATCACCGCGGTGCAAATGACACACCGGGGCGGCTGGATCGCCAGCAAGCAGGCTCCTACACGATCAAAAGCTTACAGAACGTCGAGCAGCTCGACGTCGAACACCAGAACGCTGTGCGGCGGGATGCTGCCAACGCCTTGAGCGCCGTAAGCCAATTCGCTTGGCACGTACAGGCGCCATTTGCTACCGGCGTTCATCAGTTGCAGGGCTTCGGTCCAGCCAGCGATCACGCCGCCAACCGGGAATTCTGCTGGCTGACCACGATCGTAGGAGCTGTCGAACACAGTGCCGTCGATCAGGGTGCCGTGGTAGTGAGTACGCACGGTGTCTTCACGGGATGGCTTGGCGCCTTCACCGGAGGTCAGCACTTCGAATTGCAGACCGGAAGCCAAGGTGGTGATGCCATCACGCTTGGCGTTTTCAGCCAGGAACGCCAAGCCTTCGCCAGCGGCGGCTTCAGCTTTGGCGGCTGCTTCGGCTTGCATGATTTCGCGAATGACCTTGAAGCTCGCGGCCATTTCTTCCTGGCCCACGCGGCTCGGCTTGCCGGCGAATGCGTCGGTCAGACCCGCGAGGATCGCGTCCAGGTTAACGCCCGGTGGCGGGTTGTCGCGCAGTTGGTCGCCCAACTGACGGCCAATGCCGTAGCTGACGCGGGTTTCGTCGGTGGACAGATTTACTTCGGACATGACAGTGCTCCGCTGTGCGGACGGCCCTGGAACTTGCCGTGCGTGCACAGCGCGTCCCGGAGCGCCCGGAACCAAAAGGGCCAGCAGACTAGCACAGATGTCCCGGCACGGAAGAGCGTGTCAGTGTTGCCACGTTGTGCGGAAGGCGATCGGCACTTTCAGGCTTTCTTCCGCACTGGCGCCCAGACCGCACATTTCGTCATGGACCGACGTATGCACAAGATTGAAGGGCAAGGTGGGAAAGGAACGGAGCAACTCACGCGCATGCTCGACCGAGCGCAAATGAAACATCTGCCCGCGGGCATCGCTCAAGGGATATGCCGCGCCATGCATGCGCGCTTCCAACAGGTAGATCCCGCCTTCCATGGAGATCAGGTTCAACTCATCGACCTTTCCGGCGATGGCATAGGCATTGAGTTCTTGCAGGTTCATGAACGCACCTCACAAAGTGGCGAGCCAGCATCCTTACAGGCATAGGCGCCATGACATCAAAGTACAAGCCAATACCCGCACCGCCCGTCTGTTTCACAACCTGAAAGGGTTGTGGCATCAGTGCTTGGTGAGTTTATCCAGATAACCCATGGCAAACGCCGATACCACGAAGGTCATGTGAATGATCACGTACCATTTCAAATGCTCGGGATCGACGTTTTTAGCGTCCATGAATATCCGCAGCAGATGGATCGACGAAATCGCCACGATGGACGCTGCGACCTTCATCTTCAGCGAAGACGAATCCATCGTGCCCAGCCAATTGAGCTTCTCTTTGCTGTCGTCAATGTCCAGTTCGGAAACGAAGTTCTCGTAGCCGGAAATCATCACCATCACCAGCAAACCGCCCACCAGCGCCATGTCGATCAACGACAGCAGCACCAGGATCAGGTCGGATTCGGCCATCGAGAATACGTTGGGAATGACGTGGAAGACTTCCTGGAAGAATTTCAGTGCCAGTGCCAGCAGGCCGAGGGACAGGCCGAAGTAGATCGGCGCCAGCAGCCAGCGGGAGGCGTACATTGCGTTTTCTATAAAGCGTTCCATTGAATCTCACACAGTGGGCTGGAAATGGCCGCGAGTATATCAGCCCCTCGTAACACCCAGAAACGGTCGGAAAATCCGCAACCTGCGCGTGTGTGACAAGGTTTTTCTGCTAGTGTCCAAATCATTGAACGCTCAGCGACATCGGACAGGAAGACGGGAATGGATGTGCGATTGCCTTTGATGAGCACCGGGATTTGCCTGGCTCTGCTGATGAGCGCCTGCTCGCCCGGCGATGACAAGCGCCAGGTCAGCCTTGAGGAAAAGACCGCGCAGTTTGAAACGTCCCTGGCGGCCATTCAGGATCCGAAGCTCAAGGATGCCGTGGCTGAACTCGGCGGCTCACTGCTGTTACTCGAACGTGCGCAACTCAAACTCGACAGCAAACCGGTGGAAACCGAATACGGCGAAGACGTCCTCGCCGTACTCAAGCACTACCCGACGCCCCAGGCGCTGGTCGACACGTACATCAATGGCCTGATCGTGTTGCACAAGGATTCAAGCTCCGATTACCTGACCGACCTGCAGCCGGTGTTCCCCTTCAACTTCAACATTCCCGCCGAGTTTCTCTTTCCCCATGGCCTGGAATGGCAATCAGTGACCCTCAGTAACAAGCGCGTCATTGCGTTCCAGCCGGAATGGTCGGAAACCGATCCCGGCATTCAGCTGAGCCCCTCGAGCTCCAACCTGACCAACCCCGACGACCTCACGGTGACTTACCCGTTCATCGACGGCCTGGACGTGGAAAACAAGAACCAGCCGCAGCCGGTCAGCCTGCAAGGCAAAGTGGAAGTCATCGCGCCGCGCAGGCTCTACAGCTTTGATCTGACGAAAAAGGACGTTGGCCAGACGCGCACCAGCGACAACCTCAGTGTCACGCTGCTGAAGCTGACGAATAACTACGCCGAGATCGAGTTCAACAACAGCGCACCGCTGGCGCCCGAAGTGAGCGAGACACCGCTCAATCCGCTGATCGTCCAGGCCCGGGACACCACCGGGCAATTTCTTTCGCGTTCGGGATCGATCAACGAGACCGCCGCGCAAGTCGCTTTTTATCAAAAACAACTGGAAAAAATGCAGCAGCAAAAAGCCTGGAGCGAGGCGTTCGAAAAACAACTCGATGAAGAACAGCGCGCCTTTGAGAAGCAACAGAAAAACCACTATTCCAAAGTGTATTTCAATGGGCCGATCGAAAGCCTTGAAGTCAGCGTGCTCGACTTCTCGGCAGCCACCGTCACCCGCAAGGATCTCGACCTGCCGATCCGTCGCTTCGACCAACACACCACCGCAAAAGCCATCCAGCCACTGACCTTGCCGGTAGTGGTGTACGACGATCAGGCCCCGACGTGGCTCAAAGGTGCAACGCTGAGCGAGGAGCAGTTGAAAAAAGGCGTGAGCGTCCGCCAATCGGTCGATGACCCGAGTGCCGCGCGCATCGAGTTCGATCACACCCGCAGCTTCAACGATGAACTGCTGGGCACCTCCTTCAGCCCCGGCGACAGCCCCGTTACCTTCTTTACCGAGGACAGCGCCGGTAAACGCGATGAGCCCATCGAGTTGCCAGCCGAGGCGTATCAGATCGATCCCCTGCGCGGCGTCATCACTTACGATCTGAATCTGTTTGCGCAGACGCCAGCGTTCGCCGTGGGCTCGATGCCGCTGTTCCTGGCGACCGTCGACAAGCAGACCATCGATTCACACCAACTGCCCAAGGGCCTGGAGTTAAAAGGCAATGCACTGGTGATCGACCTGAAGCTGTTTCCCGCCCAGGACTGGCGTTTTTTCGCCAGGGACGACAGCGGTCACTATCTCAAGGAAATTCTGTCGGTCACTCACGATGCGAGTGCGCAAGGTCCGGCGTTGTTCAGCGTGCATTACTTCTATGGCCAGCCGACGCGACTGGAAACCTACCAGCGAACCGACCTCACCACCGTGCAATATGGATTCGAAGTCAAGCTGGACAAGGCTGACACGTCCAGCCTCGACCAATAGGGGGCGTCAATCGCCGGGATGAAGCTAGGAGCCACCCAGGCTACGGCAACGACCGCCGTTGATTTCCCGCAGCTGGGCTTGCAGGTGCAGACACCAGATTTGCGGATCGTCGGCCAGCTCGTAACCGTGCAGGGTCAGGCTTTCAACGATGGTGTCGAGGATTGATTCAGCCGCGAAGGGGCCATGAAACGGGCCCTGGGCCTTGATGGCTGAAGGTTGTTCGCCGGCCATTCCGGCGGCGAAAAGCAAGGTCCACATGCCCGTATCTCCCGCCAAAGGACGGATGGCACACTCGATACGGGTCACAAGGCCCAAACATTGACGGGTGAGGCAGAGGTTGCGCGACATGGCGGCGACCCTCGGTAGATCCGGTGTTCAGCCCCCACAGGAGAGCTGTCTCGATCCAGTGATTACTGTCGATATCCTTGAGCTGAGAATAGAAGAAAAGTTCGACCCGCACGCCAACTGAGACCAGAAGGCGCCGAGCGGTCATTGTGTGAAGTTTGACGTCAGAGTGATGGCACTTTTCCGGGTGCATCCCAAAACCAGTGTGGAAGCGAGCTTGCTCGCGAAAGCGATGGATCAGTCAACAAATGTGTTGAATGGTCAATCGCGTTCGCGAGCAAGCCCGCTCCCACAGTGGGTTTAGCACCTCAGGTACGTCAGGCCGGCTTGGCTTCCACCAGTGCTTCCAGCGCCGCTTCCTTCTCGGCCTCTTTCAGGTCTTCTTCACTGATCATTTCCGCGATCACCCGCAAGCGTTCCACTACGCGCGCATTGACGCTGCCTTCGGGGAACTCGCCATTCTCATCCGGCGCACCCGCCGGCTCGCCGACCAACAGGCTCAGCGCCTCATCGGCCTGGCGCACCGCGTAGACATGGAACTGCCCCGCACGCACCGCCGCCAATACCTTCTCATCCAGCATCAACGTGGCCACGTTGGCCTGAGGAATGATCGCGCCCTGTGCACCCGTCAGCCCGCGGGCTTCACACAGACGGAAGAAGCCTTCGATCTTCTCGTTGACCCCGCCCACCGCCTGCACTTCACCGAACTGGTTGATCGAACCGGTGATCGCAAAGCACTGTTTAAGCGGCGTTTTCGACAGCGCCGAAATCAGCGTGCAGGCCTCGCCCAGCGACGCACTGTCGCCATCAACGTAACCGTAGGATTGCTCCAGGGCGATACTCGCGGAGATCGCCAACGGGAATTCCTGGGCGTAACGGCTGCCCAGGTACCCGGTGAGGATCATCACGCCTTTGGAGTGAATCGGCTGGCCGAGGTTTACCTCGCGCTCGATGTCGACAATGCCGCTGCCGCCCGGGTACACCGTGGCGGAAATTCGCGCCGGCACCCCGAATGCCGAGTCACCGACTTCCAGCACGGTCAGCCCGTTGCATTTGCCGACCGCCGCGCCATCGGTGTCGATCAGGATGATCCCGGCCAGCATGTCGTCGAGAATCCGCGCCGAAACCCGCCCGGTGCGCGTCGCCTTGGCCTTGAGCGCACGCTCGATGTGCCCGGCATCGGTCATTTCATCGCCGGCCAAGTGACGAATGAAATCCGCCTCGCTGACCAGCTGGAACAGATCGCCGATCCGCGCCGACAAACGGCCCTGATGCTCGGCCAGACGCGCGCTGTAAGTCGCCAGACGCGCGACCGCATCCGCCGTCAGCGGCGCCATGCCTTCTTCCGAAGTACGGGTTTTGAGCAACTGGGCGAACTGCTCCAGACTCTCGTCGACCATCGGGATGTCTTCATCGAAATCCACCAGGACGCGAAACATCTCCTGGAAGTCCGGATCGAGGTCTTGCAGCGTGTAATACAGCTGACGCGCGCCGATGATGATGACTTTGACCTGCAACGGGATGTGTTGCGGTGTCAGCGTCACGGTGGCCAGACGGCCCAACTCACCCAGCGGCGATTCCATTTTCAGTTTGCGCGATTGCAGGGCGCGCTTGAGCGCATCCCACACGAACGGCTCGCTGAGCATTTTTTCCGCTTCAAGAATCAGGAAACCGCCGTTGGCGCGGTGCAGCGCGCCCGGACGCAACTGTCGATACGTGGTGTAGAGCGAGCCCTGATCGGTGCTGTATTCGATGCGGCCAAACAGGTTCTCGTACGTCGGGTGCGGCTCGAACACCACCGGCGCACCGCCGCTGGCCGAGTGACCGACCACCAGACTCGGCGCGTATTGTTCTTCAAGCATCTTGCGTGCGACCGCATCGATCTTGCTGTCGTCGACCAATTGCTCGACCACGGTTTTCAGCAGGTACACCTGCATCGCTTGCAAGTAACCGCAGACCGCCGCGTTCTCGGCGTATTTTTCCGACAGCGGCGACAGCAATGGCTGCAAGGCCAGCGTGATGGTTTCTTCGTTGAGGCTACGCAGCTGATTGCTCGACTCGCGTTTCCATTGCGGCAGGCTGGCGAGCTCTTCGTTCAGGCGCTCTTCCAGGCCGGAAATGTCTTCGTGGAACCGCTCGCGATCGGCTTCCGGCAACTGGGCGAATTCCGCTTCGTCCAGGGCCTTGCCTTCACCCATCGGGGTGAACGCGATGTTGCTGGCGTCGCGGTACAGCGCGACGTCCTTTTCCAGGGCCAGGCGCTCGATGATGTCCAGCGCCTTGTCGTAGCGCTGGTTGAACGCACGGTCGATGGCACTTTTCTTTTGCTGGTAGGACGGGTGCTCGAACACTGCAGGGAACGTCGCCACCAGGTTGTCGATCAACCCGTTGATATCACCGATGAATGCACCGGCCGTGCCCGAGGGCAATTCCAGCGCACGTGGTTCGCGCGGCTCATCGAAGTTGTTGACGTAGACCCAGTCCGCCGGGGTCTGCAGGCGCTTGCCTTCGGCTTTAAGGTAGCGTTTAACGAACGAAAACCGGCCGGTGCCAGGTTCGCCCATGACGAATACGTTGTAACCGGGGCGTGGCATGGCCACACCGAACTGCAAGGCTTCAACCGCACGTTCCTGGCCAAGCACACCGCGAAAGGGCTCCAGATCATTGGTGGTAGAGAAGCTGAACTGTTCAGCGGAAAACGGACGAGTCAGCGCTTCGGGCGCTAGACGCAAGCTGGCAGCAACAGGATCAGGCATCGGGCTTCCTTACATCAGGCGGGGCAGATAGCGGCATTCTGGCGCTGCCCGTACCCCACTGGCAAGGCGCGCCTTGAGTCAAAGCATAGCCAAACCGGCATCCCCAGGCGGGCCGGGGCTAAATCAAGGTTTCCAACGAATCTTTTGCAAAAAATAACGGAACCCTTGGATCGTGCCTAAACTCCAAATTGCGCGGCTGGAACAATAACCGGCCCACTGGCGCCAGATCGGGCCAGACCCTGTCCATTGGTATGCACATAAAGAGAACAAAGCTATGAAACGGATTCTTCTCGGTACTCTCTTCACCGTTGTATCCCTCAACGCTATGGCGCAAGCGCCAGGCGGCCCGGATTGCGGTTGGGGCAACATGCTGTTCGAAGGTCAGCGTGGCACCCCGGCTCACTTCCTGGCATCCACCACCAACGGCACTTCCGGCAACGCAACCTTCGGTATGACCTCCGGTACCAACGGTTGCTCGACTAATGCGTCGCTGACCTATGGCGGCAAATCCTGGTTTGCCATGAATGGCATGATGAACGAGCTGTCCGAAGACATGGCTAAAGGTAACGGCGAAGCGCTGACTACCTACGCTGTGGTACTGGGCGTGGCGCCGGAAGACCGCGCGCACTTCGCCGCCGTGACCCACGAGCACTTCCAGCAGATCTTCAGCAAAGCTGACGTGACCGCAGAAGATGTGCATACCAACACCCTGGCCGTTCTCAAGAGCGATCCGCGTCTGGCCAAGTACGCTACTCAAGCTTAAGCTCCACCCCGCCCGTTCCTTTCGAGGAGCGGGTTTTATTTTTTCAACCTGATCCTTTTTGGCCCGCTCCCTTGGGTCTTTCTTTCGAACTTCTAAGTTGCCCACTATGCTCAAACGCCTTGCCTGGCTGGCGCTCTGTGTCTGCGCCCCGCTGTCCGCCGCGCCTCACGTCGACAATCAACGTTTGCAGCAACTGGCCAACGATCCCTTCTGGATTTCCCTCGGTCATTACGAAACCGCCAAGCTCGGCGGCTGGCGCAGCTATGTCAGCGACAAGAAATTCTTCCTCGCGCCCGACGGTAATGAACATCCCGACCATGAACTGGCGGCCACCGTGCAAGCGCTGTACGCCCCCGCCAGTGTCGGCGAAAAACACGCCCAGTGTGTCTACCCGGCGCGTACTCGCTGGCTCAAGGCACAACTCGATCTGACCGATCTGCCGGCGCTGGACTGCGCTGAATTCAAGCAATGGTTCAAGGATGTCTCGCCCCACAGCGCGGTGATGATTTTCCCGGCAGCCTATTTGAACAGTCCGTCCTCGATGTTCGGCCACACCTTGCTGCGTATCGATCAGGCAGATGTGCAGAGCGACAAGACTGCTTTGCTCAGCTACGCGATCAACTTCGGTGCCTACATCGAAGGTTCGGACAACAGCATTCTGTACGCCTGGAAAGGCTTGATGGGCGGCTATCCGGGCCTGTTTGCGCTGGTGCCGTATCAGGAAAAACTCTCGGAATACCGCAGCCTCGAAAACCGTGACCTGTGGGAATACCGCTTGAACCTGACCCAGCAGGAAACCGAGCGCATGGTCGAGCACGTCTGGGAACTCAAGCAGATCCAGTTCGACTATTTCTTCTTCGACGAAAACTGCTCTTATCGCCTGCTGGAACTGCTGCAAGTGGCACGCCCAAGCCTGCGCCTGACCGAACAGTTCCCGCTGACCGCGATTCCCACCGACACCGTGAAAGCCGTGAAAGAAGCCGGTTTGGTGGAATCCATTGCATACCGGCCTTCCCGCGAGCGTGAGCTTCTGAGCCGCGCCGAACCGCTGAACCCGGAAGAACAGCAGTGGGTACTGAAAATCAGCGCTGATCAGAAGCACTTGCAGGAACCGGCGTTCAAGGCGCAACCGCGTGAGCGTCAGGCGCTGATCATCGATGCGGCTTATCGACTCGAACGCTACCGCGCCAATGGCCAGGAACGCGACCCGCAACGGGCCCAGCGCAGTTTCGAATTGCTGCGCGCGATCAATCAGAACCCGGCGCCGGAGCTGGACATCCCGCAACCGGGCCTCCCCGAAGATGGCCATGAATCCCGCACCTGGCAGGCCGGCATCGGCACTCGCGGTGACGAGGCTTTCGGTGAGTATGGCTTGCGCATGGCCTATCACGACCTCAACGACAACGCGGAAAGCTTTCCCCTCGGCGCGCAGATCGAAATTTTGCAGATGAAACTGCGCCAGTACGAAGGTAATCATTGGCAGCTGCAGCAACTGGACCTGGCGACCATTCGTTCGCTGACGCCACGTAATGAGCTGTTGCAGCCGCTGTCGTGGCAGGTGACGGGCGGCCTTGAGCGCGTGCCGGGCAAGCATGACGATGAGACTCTGGTCAGCCACGTCAATGGCGGTGCTGGCGGCACGTGGCAATTGAGTGACGATATGCTCGGTTTTGCCCTGGGCACCGTGCGCGTGGAGCACAACAATGACTTCGCCGTATTTGTTGCGCCGGCGGCGGGATTTAACAGTGGCGTGCTGTGGAAAAACCCGCTGGGCAACTTCAGTCTGGAGACCAAGGGCGACTTCTTCACCAATGGTGAAGTGCGCCGTAGCATGAGTCTGAATCAGCAGTGGGAATTGTCGCGCAATTTGGGTTTACGCCTGAGTGCCCAGCGCGAATTCAGCCACGTCGCCTCACCCGAAAACGAAGTGATGCTTGAGGTGAAGTGGTATCACTACTAACGCCAACAGATTAATCACACACCTTTCACAGGCGCCTCACGAATCCACTCCTAGACTTCACCCATAGGCCGTCAAACGGCCGGGAGTTCGAGATGTGGCGTTGTGTGACGATGGTCGCAGTGTTGCTGATGTGCGCGGGTTGCCAGACCACTCACGAAGATCTGATTGCCAAAGGTTATCCACCGGCGTTCGCCGACGGCTTCGATGACGGCTGCAGCAGCGGTCGCCAGGCCGCCGGGGCGATCACCGGCGAGTTTCGCAAGAACGTCCCCCGCTACCTCAAGGACAAGCCATACGCTGAAGGCTGGAGCGATGGCTTCCGCCAGTGTCAGGCCATGCGCGAAAGCGAGGACCGCGACGACTATCGCAGCCATCACTGGGACGAGCGCGAAAAAGCCTGGCAGCAACAGAAAGACCAGGACACCGCCCGTGCGTTTCGCGCGCAATGAGTCCGAGGCAGACATCCATCGAAACTAAAAGCCTGTGACCATGGCCCAAACCCTATTACGGGAGGACACCATGAGCCGCGCTTTCGTCAATGAAGATAACGCCGCCGCGCAAGCCGATCAGCCTGTCGAACGCCAGGTCAGCGCGCAGCCTAATTACGTCACACCCACCGGGTTGGCCCAGCTACAGGCGAAAGTCGCTGAGTTGCACCTGCTGCACAGCGAACAATCAGCCATGGGCGAACTGGTGGACAAGCAGCGCCAGGCTGACCTTGAACGGGATTTGCGCTACTTCAATCAGCGCCTGCAAAGCGCTCAGGTCGTGACCGCGGCCGATTCAACTACGAAAGTGCAGATTGGCAGTTGGGTGACGTTCGCTGACGAACACGGTGCCGAGCAAACCGTGCAATTGGTGGGCGAGGATCAGGCGGATGCGGCGGTGGGTTTGATCAATTGGGGGTCACCGTTGGGGCGGGCATTGCTGGGCGCGCAGATAGGGGATGAGGTGATGTGGAAGCGGCCCGTGGGGGATTTGGTGATTGAGGTTTTGGGCATAGAAAAGGGTTGATGCTGAAGACGCCTTCGTCGGAACGCCGCCCGGAGGAGGCTCACTCCTACAGTTGGAACGCATTCCCTTGTGGGAGTGAGCCTGCTCGCGATGGGCGCAACTCGGTCTCACTGAACAACACCAAAAAAAACGGAGCCCCCAAAGGCTCCGTTTTTTCATGCAACCGACCCCAAATCAGGCCAGTTTCTTGTGCCGTACACGATGCGGCTGGGCAGCCGCTTCGCCGAGGCGCTTCCTGCGATCGGCTTCGTATTCGGTGTAGTTGCCTTCGAAGAACACCGCTTGCGAGTCGTCTTCGTACGCCAGGATGTGAGTCGCGACGCGGTCAAGGAACCACCGATCGTGAGAGATCACAATCGCGGCGCCCGGGAAGTCCAGCAAGGCTTCTTCGAGGGAACGCAGGGTTTCAACGTCGAGGTCGTTGGACGGTTCATCGAGCAGCAAAACATTGCCGCCCTCTTTCAGGGTCAGGGCCAGGTGCAAGCGACCACGCTCACCACCGGACAGGTCCTTGACGAACTTCTGCTGATCGCCGCCCTTGAAGTTGAAACGACCGACATAGGTGCGCGACGGAATCTCGTAGTTGCCGATGCGGATCTGGTCGGAACCGTCGGAGATTTGCTGGAACACAGTCTTGCTGCCATCCAGGTCTTCGCGGCTCTGATCGACGCACGCCAGTTGCACGGTTTCGCCGACTTCGATGCTGCCCGAATCCGGTTGTTCCTTGCCCATCAACATGCGGAACAGAGTCGACTTACCGGCACCGTTGCCGCCGATAACGCCAACGATGGCGCCTTTTGGCATGGAGAACGACAGGTTGTCGATCAGCACGCGATCGCCGTAGCCCTTGGTGACGTTCTTGAATTCGATGACCTTGTCACCCAGGCGGGGACCGGCCGGGATGTAGATTTCGTTGGTTTCCGAACGCTTCTGGAATTCCTGCGACTGCATCTCTTCGAAGCGTTGCAGACGAGCCTTGGATTTCGACTGGCGGGCCTTGGCGCCTTTGCGCACCCACTCCAGTTCTTCCTTCATGGCTTTTTCGTGGGCCGACTGCTGCTTGGATTCGGCAGCGAGACGATCGGACTTGGCTTCCAGCCAACCCGAATAGTTGCCCTCGTAAGGAATGCCCGCGCCGCGGTCGAGTTCCAGAATCCAGCCAGCGACGTTATCCAGGAAGTACCGGTCGTGCGTGATCGCAACCACGGTGCCCGGGAAGTCGTGGAGGAAATGCTCCAGCCAGGCGACGGAATCGGCGTCCAGGTGGTTGGTCGGCTCGTCGAGCAGCAGCATGTCCGGCGCAGACAGCAGCAGGCGGCACAGGGCCACACGACGCTTTTCACCACCGGAGAGGAATTCGACCTTGGCATCCCAGGCCGGCAGACGCAGCGCATCGGCGGCGACTTCCAGCTGACGCTCCAGGTTATGACCGTCGCTCGCCTGCAGGATGGCTTCGAGCTTGGCCTGTTCAGCGGCCAGCTTGTCGAAGTCGGCATCTTCTTCAGCGTAAGCCGCGTAGACCTCGTCCAGGCGCGCCTGGGCGTTCTTGATCACGCTGACCGCTTCCTCGACCACTTCACGCACGGTCTTGGTTGGATCGAGAATCGGTTCCTGTGGCAGGTAGCCGATGTTCAGCTCCGGCATAGGACGGGCTTCGCCCTCGAACTCGGTGTCGACGCCGGCCATGATTTTCAGCAGCGTGGATTTACCCGAACCGTTGAGGCCGAGCACGCCGATCTTGGCGCCAGGGAAGAAGGACAGCGAAATGTTTTTCAGGATTTCCCGCTTCGGCGGAACAATTTTGCCCAGCCGATGCATGGTGAAGACGTATTGAGCCATGGAGAACCTTGGGTCAGTGACAGATGAATGATTGGAGCGCGGGCGATGCCCGGCCAGGCCGTGCGCGTCGACGATTGATAGGGATCAATGCTGCGCGCTGAAAAAACCTGATTCTAGGAGCTGGAACGCTCCCGCGTAACCGGCAAAGTTACCTTATTGACAGAAGGCAGTCCAGCCGGGAGGGGCTGGCACTTTGCCACAACTCAAGGCATGCTAGCCGCCCTCCGGGCGTCCGGCTTATAGTGCACGTCGCGCCAGTCCAGCCAAACCGCAGGATTCCAGTTTGTCCAATGTCTCGCCGCCCCTGACCAGCCGTGCAGCCCCCATTGCACCCGGCTCCCCCCTGCGCGGAACTTTCAAAGGCGCGCTGGCGATACTCGTGCTGTTGCTGCTCGCCCTGCTGTTCTGGCAGTTGCTGGACCAGCTCCGCGAGACGCAGAAAAGCCAGCGCCAGTACACCATCGACTACACCGCCGACCTGGCCGCGCAAGTCAGCCTGAACATGGCGCTGAACGCGCAAATCGCGCTTAACCTGCTACCGATCGTCGAACAGCCGCAGAGCGCCGACGAACAGCGGGATCTGGTGCGCAAACTGCAACATTCCCTGCCCGACCTGCTGAGCCTGGCGCTGTTGAGCCCGTCCGGCAAAATGCTCAGCGACAGTGCCGACGACAGCACTGACGCCGACTACCTCATTGAGCTGGTGCGTCACAGCCGTGCCCAGGCTCACTACTTCAGCAACGCCGATAACGGTTCGATGGTCTACCTGCTGCTGCATCAAGCCAGTGGCAGCACTCGTGGGTACTGGGCCCTGCGTCTGAAGCCGAGCTTTTTCTCGTCGCTGACCAAGCAGAACGAGACCGGACTCCGTCCGATGTGGCTGGTGGAAAACCGCTTCAATCACCAAGTCATCAGCCGCGATGAATCACTGCCGTCGGCCAAGCCAGGCGGGCTGTCCGAGGACGATGTCGCCAACAGCGTGCTGACGGTTCCCCTGAGCAGCAGCGACTGGCAATTGCGCGGCCTCTTCGACCGCCAGCGCGTGATCGAAGAACTGCTGCCAGCGTTTATCGGCAAATGCCTGCTGGGGCTGGCGATCTCGCTGCTGCCGCTGATTGCGCTGCTGAACATCCGTCGCCGCCAGCGCCAAGTCACCGAAGGTCGCCGGCGTTACAAGGATATTTTCGAAGGCACCGGCGTCGCGCTGTGTGTGCTCGATGTATCGGGCCTCAAAAACGTGTTCGATAAGGCCCGGTTGCACAACAGCGAACAACTGCGGGAATGGCTGGCGTCAGACGAGCAGCGGCATCAGTTGTTGCAAGAACTGCGCGTCACCGAAGTCAACCAGGTTGCCCTGCAACTGCTCAACGTCAATACCTGCGAACAGGCCTGGAAACTGCTGATCGACGGCAATCCGCTGGAAGGCCCCGCCATCGGCAATCAAGTGCTGGAAGCGGTGCTCAACCAGCAGAAACAGCTTGAGCTGGAGATCAAGCTGCCGGACGCCAACGGCCGCGACCAGCACCTGTGGCTGGTGCTGCGCCTGCCTGAAGATCACGCCGACTATAAAGCGGTGATCCTCAGCATCAGCGACATCACCAGTCGCAAGCTCATCGAACTGTCGCTGCTAGAGCGAGAAGGCTTCTGGTCCGACGTGGTGCGCACGGTGCCGGATCATCTGTACGTGCAGGACGTGATCAGCCAACGCATGATTTTCAGCAACCACCACCTGGGCCAGACACTCGGTTACAACCGCACCGAACTGCATCAGATGGGCGAATACTTCTGGGAAATCCTCCTGAACCCCGAAGATGCCGACTTTTACCACCGCTCGCGCCAAGCCCAGCGCCAGACGGGCTACGCCCAATTGCTGCAATGCCAGCTGCGCTTCCGTCACCGGAACGGCAAATGGCGGCGTTTCGACATTCGTGAACAGGCTTTGGCGCGGGACAAGCATGACCAGGTCACGCGGATCATCGGCGTGGCCAAGGACATCACCGAACAGATCGAGGCCAGCGAGTCCCTGCGCGACAGCGAGCAGCGTTACCGGATGCTCGCCGAAAGCATCAGCGACGTGATTTTCTCCACCGACAGCAAGCTTTCGCTCAACTACGTCAGCCCGTCGGTGCAAGCCGTGCTGGGTTACGACGCCGACTGGATCTTCCAGAACGGCTGGCAGACGACCATTGCCAACCCGCAGCAATTGTCCGGCATCCACAGCCTGATGGACCGCGTCAGCAAAGCGCTGGATAAACCGGATCAATTAGCGCTGTTGCGCAGTCAGGTGCAGACCCAGCTTTTCTTGTTCGACTGCCTGCGGGCCGACGGGCGCAAGATTCCCATAGAGTTGCGGCTGGTGCTGGTCTGGGACGAGCACGGTGCGTTCGAAGGCGTACTCGGCGTCGGCCGCGACATCAGCCAGCAGCGCCGCGCCGAAAAAGACCTGCGCATGGCAGCCACGGTATTCGAACACTCGACGTCGGCGATCCTGATCACCGACCCGGCGGGCTACATCGTTCAGGCCAACGAAGCCTTCAGTCGCGTCAGCGGTTATGCCGTGGAGCAAGTGCTCGACCAGTTGCCAAACATGCTGACCGTCGACGAGCAACAGGAAGCGCACCTGCGTTATGTGCTCAAGCAATTGAATCAGCACAGCACCTGGGAAGGCGAGGTCTGGCTCAAGCGCCGTAACGGCGAGCATTACCCGGCCTGGGTCGGCATCACGGCGGTGCTCGACGACGAAGGCGATCTGGCCAGTTATGTGTGTTTCTTCAGTGACATCAGCGAGCGCAAAGCCAGTGAACAACGGATTCACCGCCTCGCCTATTACGACGCCCTGACCCACCTGCCCAACCGCACGTTGTTCCAGGATCGCCTGCACACCGCACTGCAATCGGCGGAGCGGCAGAAATCCTGGGTGGTGCTGATGTTCCTCGACCTCGACCGTTTCAAGCCGATCAACGACTCTCTGGGCCACGCCGCCGGCGATCGGATGCTCAAGGAAATGGCCACGCGCCTGCTCGGTTGCGTCGACGATGACGACACCGTGGCGCGCATGGGCGGCGATGAATTCACTTTGCTCCTGCAACCGCGGATCAATCGGGAAATCGCCCTGAACCGAGCGATTCATGTGGCGGAGCAGATCCTTGCCAGCCTGGTCAAACCGTTCGTGCTCGAAGGTCGCGAGTTCTTCGTCACCGCCAGTATCGGCATCGCCCTGAGCCCGCAGGACGGCAACGAACTCAGCCAGTTGATGAAAAACGCCGACACCGCGATGTACCACGCCAAGGAACGCGGCAAGAACAACTTCCAGTTCTACCAGGCGGACATGAACGCCAGCGCCCTGGAGCGTCTGGAGCTGGAAAGCGACTTGCGCCATGCGTTGGAACAGGACGAATTCGTCCTGTACTACCAGCCGCAATTCAGCGGCGACGGCAAGCGCCTGACCGGTGCCGAAGCGTTACTGCGCTGGCGTCATCCGCGCCGCGGCCTGGTGCCGCCAGCGGATTTCATTCCGGTGCTCGAAGAGCTTGGGCTGGTGGTGGATGTCGGCGACTGGGTACTGACCGAAGCCTGCCGTCAGCTCAAGACCTGGCACCAGGCCAAAGTACGCGTACCGAAGGTGTCGGTGAACATCTCGGCCCGGCAGTTCTCCGACGGCCAGTTGGGCACGCGGATCGCCACCATCCTCAAGGAAACCGGGCTGCCGCCGGCGTGCCTGGAACTGGAGTTGACCGAAAGTATCCTGATGCGCGAAGTCAGCGAGGCGATGCAGATTCTGGCCGGCTTGAAAAACCTCGGCCTGAGCATTGCGGTCGATGACTTCGGCACCGGTTATTCGTCGCTCAACTACCTCAAGCAATTTCCGATCGACGTGCTGAAAATCGACCGCACTTTTGTCGACGGTTTGCCCTCGGGTGAGCAGGACGCGCAGATTGCCCGGGCGATTATCGCCATGGCCCACAGCCTCAATCTGGCGGTGATCGCCGAGGGTGTGGAAACCCATGAGCAGCTCGACTTCCTGCGCGAGCATGGTTGCGATGAGGTTCAGGGGTATCTGTTCGGGCGTCCGATGCCGGCGGCGGGGTTTGAAGCGCAGTTCAGCAATGATGCGCTCTTCATGTTCGATTGATTGAAGCTGACAGCTTCAATCAATCGAACATGAAAAGAGCTGCAAGCTTCAAGTGGCAAGCTACAAGTAAGAGCAAATCGGCTTTTGCCTGGGGCTTGCTGCTTGAAGCCCGCTTATCCACAACCTGACTGCGTTTCATATCCCTTCTAAAAGCGGTTGGGTTAGAATGCCCCCCTTTTCTGCCCCGATCCTTGAGGACCGCCATGTTCAGCCGTGATTTGACTATTGCCAAGTACGACGCCGATCTCTTTGCCGCCATGGAGCAAGAAGCTCAGCGCCAGGAAGAGCACATTGAGCTGATCGCTTCGGAAAACTACACCAGCCCTGCGGTGATGGAAGCTCAAGGCTCGGTACTGACCAACAAGTACGCCGAAGGCTATCCGGGCAAGCGCTACTACGGTGGTTGCGAGTTCGTCGACATCGTTGAACAGCTGGCCATCGACCGTGCAAAAGAACTGTTCGGCGCCGATTATGCCAACGTTCAGCCGCACGCCGGTTCGCAAGCCAACAGCGCCGTTTACCTGGCCCTGCTGTCGGCTGGCGACACCATCCTGGGCATGAGCCTGGCCCACGGCGGTCACCTGACCCACGGCGCCAGCGTTTCCTCCTCCGGCAAGCTGTACAACGCCGTTCAGTACGGCATCGACGCCAATGGCCTGATCGACTACGACGAAGTCGAGCGCCTGGCCGTTGAGCACAAGCCAAAAATGATCGTGGCCGGTTTCTCTGCCTATTCGCAGATCCTCGACTTCCCGCGCTTTCGCGAGATCGCTGACAAGGTTGGCGCTTATCTCTTTGTGGATATGGCTCACGTTGCGGGGCTGGTCGCCGCTGGCGTCTACCCGAACCCGGTGCCATTCGCTGACGTCGTGACCACCACCACGCACAAGACCCTGCGCGGTCCACGTGGCGGCCTGATCCTGGCTCGCGCCAACGCCGACATCGAGAAGAAGCTGAACTCCGCCGTTTTCCCGGGCGCCCAGGGCGGCCCGCTGGAGCACGTGATCGCGGCCAAGGCGATCTGCTTCAAGGAAGCGCTGCAGCCTGAGTTCAAGACCTACCAGCAGCAAGTGGTGAAAAACGCCAAGGCCATGGCCGGCGTGTTCATCGAGCGCGGTTTTGACGTGGTGTCCGGCGGTACTGAAAACCACCTGTTCCTGTTGTCGCTGATCAAGCAGGAAATCTCCGGTAAAGACGCCGACGCTGCTCTGGGCAAAGCATTCATCACCGTGAACAAGAACTCCGTGCCAAACGATCCACGCTCCCCGTTCGTCACCTCCGGCCTGCGCTTCGGCACACCGGCTGTGACCACTCGCGGCTTCAAGGAAGCAGAGTGCAAGGAACTGGCCGGCTGGATCTGCGACATCCTGGCGGACCTGAACAACGAAGCGGTGATCGACGCCGTGCGTGAGAAGGTCAAGGCCGTCTGCAAGAAGCTGCCGGTGTACGGCGCTTAATCAGCCCGCTTAACCGCAGCTACAAAAAACCGGCCAGTGATGGCCGGTTTTTTTCGTCCAGGGTTTGTGTCGCTCAGCCAGCCTTCGGTTTTGCGAACTCCAGCGACAAGACATCAGGCAAACCGCTATCCACGGCGTGTAGCAGTGCCTGACCCACACCCGTGATCCCGAGCATCAGGCCCAGATCGGGAATGGTGTGCTCATCCAGGAAGTTTTCCTTGAAGAAATTGTGAGCAACTTGGGAGAGCGCACGCTTTACCTTCGCAACGCCCTGCTCATCGCGCCTGTCGCGATAAAGTGTGAGCAGGCACATCAGATTACCGAAATCGCCATGGCACAGGCTGAAACCAGACCCGAGTCCCTGTTCCCACAAATGGCGCTCACAGCGCTCGGCATCCTGCACAAGTACCGCTCGGGTTTCGACGTCCAGCGCCTCCTTCATCGTGTGAGTCAGCCAACGTCGAGATAGGAGAATACCGCCGTCGCCATGGCACCACTTTGTAAGGTACTCAGACTGCGCATTTTCCCGCAGGTCGAGCCAGAAACCATCGGTCGAGTGGCGATTTTCCGCCCGCAACCACTGAGCAATCAGCTCGGCGAGCAGCGGATCTTTCGTGACCTCCCACGCTTTGCCGATTGCCTGCAACACTCCGGAAATGCCATGAGAAAAACCGGTCCAAAGCGGCTGCCCCGTTGCCTTGAGCCGCAGCGTTCCGTCGTCCAGCGTCAGTGCCGATTGTATGGCTTTCGAGAATTTTTCGATCAGGGGAAGCAATGTCTCGCGCTTGCCGAGTTGGTAGAGATTGACCAAAACGGTCAAAGCGCCACACCAGCCTTGAATGAAATCGAATTCATCGCCCTCGCGTGGAAAATGCGCCAGTTTCAACAACAGCTCTTCGACGGTCGCCTGATAGGTCTGGCGGCCAGTCATGAGCTCATAATTGACCAACACATATAAGTAAGATGTGAGACCGAAATACGCACTGACCGCCAGTTTGTTTGGGAAATGCTCTTGGGATCGACTGATCTCAAACAGGATTCGCTCGGCCTCATCCCGGTGGCGCGTCGCCCCACTGACCCGGAACAGACTCAGGTAGAAAAGCGCGAGCCCGCCCTTTCCGTTGTACAAGCTATTGCCCATGTACGTTATGAAATGCCGCTTGGTTCGTGGATGCGTATCCATGAACGTCCAGCCGACATCGCCCTCCTCGCCGTCTATGCGGTTTTTTTCAATGACCTCGGCAATGCGCATGGCGCCGTCGAGATACTGCGCGCGGCCAAGCTCAGGTGCGGCTTCAAGGTGATGACTTCGATCGAGTGGCAAGCATTCGCTGGCGCTGGGGAACAGACACGCCTGCAATATATGGATCTGAAACGCTTTGTCTTTGGGCGACAGTGTTTCCAGCTTGCGACGGCAGCTATCAATTGGGCGCTCGATAGGCAAAAGCGCAACGGGTTGACCCAGTGCGTTGAGCAAATGGCTGGACAGCAAAGGCTGAGTGAAACAGGGGAAATTGGCACTCTTCAGCTGGTTGATCTCATGGCTTGGAATCTCGTACTCATCAAGCGTGTCGCCCAGATCAGACCAAAGTGTTGCCAACAACAATTCATGCTGGGTCTGGCATTGAGTAAATCGCGGGTGAGTCATCATCCCGATAAAATCGGAGTAACGTCGGGTATTTTTGACCAGCACCCGGGTTTTCAGAACGTCGGCATGCTTTTCCAGCAATTCAAGAACCACGACGCGGTGGTTCATTATTTCATCGTAACCCTGCTCGAAACCTTGGAAAAACGCGTCTTTGTGGTCCTCGACCGAATACGACTCACCTTCAAAAATGGGCCGGTGTTGCATTAGCGGACGCTCGTCGATGGTATGCGGCTTCAAGCGATAGAAACCTTGCTCACGTACAAGTTTTTGGGTGTTGGCGACAAACTGCCGCTGAGGGCTTAAGCCACTTCGGTCGTCGTCTGAATCCGCTGAATTAGGCACAAATCCTGTAGCAAATACTGACCTGCTGTTGAGTTTGATGATTTTGAAAAGTGCACGACCATGGGGTAAATCGATCCTCACGTCGACCATGGCCGACGTGAACAGGCATTCCAGATCGATCATTACCGGGCTGCTGCCGCACGCAATGATATTTTCATAGTGGAAGTCGATACCGTTCAATGCATGGATCACTGCGACCTGTGCCCCAAGGCGTTGAAAGAAGAGCAACAGCTCACTTTCTGATTCGCAGGGCACGTTTTCGATTTTTTCAATCCAGCAGTGGCTGTCCGATGAAACCATAAGGGGTGCGTAAACGGTGAAGCAGTGGTTGGCGGTATGCGTGCGCAATTGTTCCAGCAATGCATTGTAAAACAACGCTTCACGATTGCTTCTTGGCTTAAAAACCAGTTCCTGACTGCCGACCCGCACGCAGCACACAGTTTCACCGTTGGCATGCGCATCTCCGAGCCCCAGGGAGATTCCCCCGACACGCCTTTCGCACAATGTGAAAGTGCTCTGGAGACGGTGAAAATCCTCGGCGAAACAATTGAGGATTTTGTACAGGTACATCACAGTACTTTCAATCCGCTCTATCAATAAACGTGTCAGTACCGGATACGCAATCAGAAAGTGTGCCAGACCTGCACCCGCCAGTTCCTGATCGAAAGTTTGCGGCTCCAGCTCAGCGCCGTCCGCGATCCGGCTGTTCAATTGATGAACCAATGACTTCTCTGCCAGACTTCTAACCAGCGAGATCAAGTGGGAGCGAATGCTTGGCAAAAATGCATTTGCATCTATCCAGTTACTGATAGAACTGTACTTTAGATCATTTTCAAAAACATGCTTAAAAAAAACATACCAGCGGCAATAAAACTTGCCAAATGTAACGCTCGGCGGATTACATGCCATTGGCAAAGAGACAATATGTGTGATTTTCACTTCAAGCGCATCCGTCACCGGATCGGTTTTAGCTTCGGCTTGTGATAAAGCATCGCGATAATTTTCCAGTAACGTTTGACGACCGACACCAAAGTAACGCTGAAGAGCTTTATCGTCCTTGTGTAAAAAATCGATCATTTTTCTCAGCGTGTCATATTCCTGTGACGTTGATGCGCTCATTATGTTTTCCCGACTGTCAGAAGATCGGCCAATTGCTTGATACTTGGGAGAAACAAGGCGGTCCGAGGCCCGCCTCGTATTGTTACGGGAGGCAGCAGCCGAATGTACAGCCTAAGGTCGAGCAACTAAGAGTGGACTCACAACCGATCTCCGCAGCAACAATGGTATTACCAGAATCTACATACGACTGGAAGTCAGCGCCAAACTCACCGGACAGATCCATGATTAGCTCTTGCATGGTGTATCTCCTGATAGAAGTATTAATCGCCTTGGGTGGCGAGGTGCAAAACTATCATCAGCCAATCAAAATCACGCCCCTTTAACCAAATCAAAATGTAAGCAATCTCACTGCCTGTCTGCAGTAACCCCACTCGTAGCGTGCAGGCAATTGTTCCAACGATGCCCATGAAGCTTACGAACTCATATACGTTTACAACCTGCCAGCAACCTCTCGCCCGTTCCCGACAGAGCAAACTAGTAAGGCTTCCGTAATTATCAAATCAACTACCGATGAAATATTCGATCACCAATCAACTTCCTGCTGCAGCAACACGACTGATAGTTTACTCACCCGCCGAACAGCATCGGCACCGAACAACAACCAACGGAATGGATAATATGTTTGTGGACCCTGAACGCTCTTTTGTCGCAACCATGACAACTAACTACGGCAACTTGCACATCCCTCAACTCACTTATGGAGGACGCACTCGCATCAAGGTATTCGATTATGAACCATTTTCGTTCGAGTCTACTTTCGACGTCTCAAATTATCTATGCGCGAGAAAAGAGCCAACACCGGAACAACTCAAATTTTACTTCCATTGTTTTGACAACCACCATTACGCCATCTACCTGACCACCAAAGGTCCTTACTTTTTTCATTCATTAAGCAACGAAGACAACGACTTCATCGGTGCGTTTAAAGTTGAAGACGCGTCGACACTCTACAACCTGGCCACCCCGCAAGGACTCATCACCACGCTTGAGCACTTCGACCACGACAACCCCACTATCAGGATCAAGACCAACGAAGGTTCCACCCTCAGTGTGCGAGGTACCACCAGGGTGGGCCACCTTGTCTGCACCTCCAACAAAAGCAAGCAGCCAGTGGACTTCAAACTCAACATCCTGAGCCGCGGATTGTACGAGGCCGATAGGTAAACAAACATGACGCCGGACTATGGGAAGCCTTTTCTCCTACAGGGTCCAAAGTCTTAAACTTGATAGGTGCTACCGGTGCAGTCATAAACCTTGATCATATAAAAAAGGATGTGACGAAGATTCATCTACCAGTCAAAGACTCCGGTTGGTGCATCACCATAAAAGCCATGACTCTCACTACAATTACATCGCTGATTTGGGTGGAGTGCCGATGACTTTCGATCTGCACATTCAGCAAAGAAACGCCCCGAACCTTGGCTACCTTGGCGAGGTGTGACGGACATACTTCTAGTGCACCGGGCGACGACGAGCGTGTCTCGCCCATTCTTTCAAAGGTGGCGAATGGCTCAAGACCGGACCATTCGGAGCCACTGGTAAGACCGGTCAAGCCAATGCCCGAATTTTCGCTTGCGTCACCATCGAAACCCCGCCTAGACTGCGCCTGCACTGGACATACCGGTAAGACCACAATAATTAAGTCCTGAATCTGATGCGCCTTGCGCTCGGCAGCCAGGGCACCGACCAGGATTCCTCCCATGCTCAGATGGTGCTCGCGTTCAATCTTCCTTCAAGTGGTTCTCGGACTGGTGCTCGGCATCGTCTGCGGGCTGACCCTTCCCGAATACTCCGCCCAGCTCAAACCCCTCGGCGACGGCTTCATCAAACTGATCAAGATGCTCATCGGCCTGATCGTGTTCTGCGTGGTGGTCAGCGGTATCAGCGGCGCCGGCGACCTGAAAAAGGTCGGTCGCATCGGCCTCAAATCGGTCATCTACTTTGAAGTGCTGACCACCATCGCCTTGGTGATTGGCCTGCTGTTCGCTTTCAGCACCGGCATCGGCAGCGGCGCGAACATCCATCTGGAGCAGCTGTCCGCCGCCGACATGGGCGATATCGCCCAGCGCGGCCAGCACATGCACACCACCACGCAATTCCTGATGGACCTGATTCCGACGTCGGTCATCGGTGCTTTTGCCGACAACAACATCCTGCAAGTGCTGCTGTTTTCCGTGCTGTTCGGCAGCGCGCTCAATCTGGTGGGTGAAGCGGCCTCCGGCATTTCCCGGTTGATCAACGAACTCAGCCATGTGATTTTCCGCATCATGGGCATGATCGTGCGCCTGGCGCCGATTGGTGTGTTCGGCGCGATTGCCTTCACCACCAGCAAATATGGCCTGGATTCGCTGCAACACCTGGGCAGTCTGGTCGGCCTGTTCTACCTGACCTGCATGGCGTTCGTGTCGCTGATTCTCGGTCTGGTGATGCGCCTGTCCGGCTTGCGAATGTGGCCGCTGCTCAAATACTTGCGCGAAGAACTGATGATCGTCATGGGCACCGCTTCGTCCGATGCCGTGCTGCCACAAATCATGCGCAAGCTTGAGCACCTGGGCATCGGCAGCTCGACGGTCGGCCTGGTGATTCCAACCGGTTACTCGTTCAACCTCGACGGCTTTTCCATCTACCTGACCCTTGCGATCGTGTTCATCGCCAATGCCACCGGCACACCGTTGGCCATGACTGATTTGCTGACGATTCTGCTGGTGTCGCTGATCACCTCCAAAGGTGCCCATGGTATTCCCGGCTCGGCGCTGGTGATTCTGGCGGCAACGCTGACCGCGATCCCGGCGATCCCGGTGGTCGGTCTGGTGCTGGTGCTGGCGGTGGACTGGTTCATGGGCATCGGCCGCGCGCTGACCAACCTGATCGGTAACTGCGTCGCTACCGTGGCCATCGCTCGCTGGGAGAAGGACATCGATATACAGCGCGCAAACAAGGTGCTTTCCGGTCAGGCGGGTTATACCTTCCAGCCGAGAAAACCGGTGGCCCCCGCGCACCAGCAGGAATTTTAAACAACGTGTGCCCGCTTACGAGGCGGGCACATTTATCGAGACCTGGAGCAAACCGTGATTACCACGTCAACCGTCGTCAATTCAGTGGTAGAAAAACTTCGCGCCGCGCTGGCCCGCGGCCAGTGGCGTTCGGGGGAGATGCTACCGGGGCAGCGCGAGCTGGCCGAGCAACTGGGCATCAGCCGCCCGAGTCTGCGCGAAGCTGTGATAGTGCTGGAAACCCTCGGCCTTGTGCGCTCGATGCCGGGCAAAGGCGTGGTGGTGCTGGACGCGAATCTTACTGACAGCCAAAGCCATGACAGCGCGGTCGCCAACGCCAGCCTCGAAGACGTGCTGCAACTTCGCTACACCCTCGAACCGTTTATCGTCGGTCTGGTCGCGCAATCGATCAGCAGCAAGGAAGTCGGGCAACTGCGCCTGACCCTGATGGACATGCGCGAAGCGCTCGACGCCAACGACAGCGAAGCCGGGGTCAACGCTTACATTGCCTTCCACGAAGAACTGTTCACGCTGACCTCAAACCCGATTTTCCAGAGCGTGGTGCAGCAAACCAGCAACGCCCTCAAGCAAAGCGCCGAGGTGCTGCGCAATTCGCCCGAGCATCTGGCCGAACGCCTTGAAGAAAACGAAGCCGTGGTGCGCGCGATCCGCAGCAAGAACAGCGCTCAGGCCAGCGCCGAGATGCGTCGACACATTCTTCGCGAAGGTCAACGGATGGGCATCGAACTGAACATCCCGGACGACCACCTCGGCAGTTAAACCTCTTGGAACCGGAGACAGGCCATGAACAGCTTCGCTTCACCGCAGACTCTTGTTGCCCTGCCCTATCCCGCGCAGACGGATGATCTGTGTTCGCGCGTCTTCGACGCCATTCTCGAGCAACGCCTTCATGCGGGCAGTCGTTTTACTGAGGAGAGCCTGGCGCAGATGTTCAATGTTCGACGCAGTGACATGCGTGGTGTGCTGACGCAACTGTCACATCAGCAGGTCATCGTGTTGCGCACGCATCATCGTCCTCGCGTCGCACTGCTCGATTGCGAGCAGATCCAGCAGACGCTGCATGCGCGGCGACTGGCCGAAACTACAGTGGTGCGACTGGCGTGTCAGCGGGCTCGACCGCGGGATCTCGAATGTCTGCGTGGGTTGATTGAAAGCGAGCGCCGATGCACCGCGCGTGGCGCGGCGATTCGGTTGGCGGGGGCCTTTCATTTGCAGTTGGCGGAAATGGCGGGGAATACACCGTTGGCGCATTTTCTTGGGAGTTTGGTGCCGCTGACTTCGCTGGCGATTGCGCAGTTTGATGTGCGGGTGGTGGGCTATTGCGATTGGCAGGTTCACGAAGAGATTTTGATTTCAGTTCAACGTGGCGATGCCCTGAAGGCCGAGGCATTGCTGCACCAGCATTTGAATCGTATTGAAAGCGAATTGCTGAACTCGAGATCGATTCCGGGCCAAAATCTCGCTGCCGGTTAGTCCGCCATCGCGGGCAAGCCCGCGATGGGGTCAGCACTGACGCTACACATTTCAGCCCGCCGCCACCCGCGCAAATCCCTTACGAATCTCCTCTTCCGGTAAATCATCGGCGATGAACACGATCACACTTTCGCGCGTTTCATCGTCTGCCCACTCCGTATCCCAATCGAACCCGTACAACTTCAGCACGCCCTGAAACACCATGCGCCGTGGCTCACCGAGAATGCTCAGCACCCCTTTGTAGCGCAGCAGTTGCTTGCCATGGTCTTCCAGCAATTCGTTCATGAACTCGCTGAGCTTGTCGATATCAAGCGGCTTGTCAGTGCGCAGCACCAGGCTCGAAATGCGGTCGATAGAGGGCGCCTTGCTCACCGGGCGCAAACTCACGCCGCCACCGAGGTCGGCATTGAGATTGAAGCCACGCACGTCGAGCAATTCCGCCAGATCGATCTGGCCGTGCTCGACCACGCGAATCGGCGCGCGACGGTTGATGCGCGTCAAGCGTTCGCTCAACGCAGTAAACGTCGGCTCGTCCACCAGATCGCGTTTGCTCACCAGTAAACGGTCTGCGAAACCGATCTGCGCCTGGGCGATGGTTTGGGTCAGGTGCACATCGGCATGAGCGGCATCGACCAAAGTAATGATGCCGTCGAGGATGTAACGCTCGCGCAACTCCTCGTCGATGAAAAAGGTTTGCGCCACCGGTGCCGGATCAGCCAGGCCAGTACATTCGATCACCAGCCGGTCGAAGGCGATTTCGCCGCTGTCCAGGCGCTCGAGCAACAGATAAAGCGCTTTGGTCAGGTCGGTGTGGATAGTGCAGCAGACGCAACCGTTGGACAGCGTCATCACTTGCACCGGTTCGTCACCCAACAGTTGGGTGTCAATGCCGGCATCGCTGAATTCGTTTTCGATCACGGCGATTTTCAGGCCGTGCTCGGCTTTGAGCAGGTGGCGCAACAACGTGGTCTTGCCGGCGCCGAGGAAGCCGCTGAGGATCGTGACCGGGATGGGTGTGAACAAAAAAATCTCCTAAAAAACTGTAGAAGCGAGCTTGCTCGCTCCTACAAGGTCAACAGCACTTCGGCCCACCCTTGCCACCGTAGCGGGCTTCCTGACGTTCTCGGAAGAACATCTCGTAGCTCATCATCGGCTTGTCCGGGTGTTTGGTCTGCATGTGTTCGACGTAAGTGTCGTAGTCAGGCATGCCGACCATCAGGCGCGCGGCCTGACCGAGGTATTTACCGAGGCGACTCAGATCATTGAACATGCTGCATCCCTCGATTACGCGTCTGGCAGTGCCTGGAATGGCGCTTC
Organism: Pseudomonas sp. GB2N2; assembly: GCF_054897705.1. NCBI lineage: Bacteria > Pseudomonadati > Pseudomonadota > Gammaproteobacteria > Pseudomonadales > Pseudomonadaceae > Pseudomonas > Pseudomonas sp. GB2N2. The sequence goes on along the minus strand of NZ_CM142701.1, from coordinate 5,353,136 downwards.
TTTATCCGTACGTTCTTTTTGACCCCAGGCGGCAATGCCGACCTTGAGCGCATAGAACAGGATGCTGAAGACCACGAACAGGAACAGCGCGGTGAGTGTTGCGTTGGTGTAGGCATTGAAAATCACGTGTTGCATTTGAGTGATGTCCTTGGCCGGGGCGAGGATCTGACCGTTGGCCAGTGCATCGCTGTATTTTTTCGCCAGCGCCAGGAAGCCGATCGCCGGGTTGGCGTCGAACAGCTTGATGAAACCGGCAGTCGTAGTGCAGATCAGCAGCCATACCGCAGGCAGCATGGTGACCCAGACATAGCGTTGGCGTTTCATTTTGATCAGCACGACAGTGCCGAGCATCAGCGCGATACCGGCCAGCATCTGGTTGGAGATACCGAACAGTGGCCACAAGGTGTTGATGCCACCCAGCGGATCGATCACGCCTTGGTACAGCAACCAGCCCCACATCGCTACACAACCGGCGGTGGCGATCAGGTTGGCGGTCCAGGATTCGGTGCGTTTAAGCGCCGGCACGAAGGAACCGAGCAAGTCCTGAAGCATGAAGCGTCCGGCACGGGTGCCGGCATCGACCGCCGTCAGGATGAACAGCGCTTCGAACAGGATCGCGAAGTGGTACCAGAACGCCATGGTGTTTTCACCTGGCAGCACACTGTGCAGGATCTGCGCGATACCGACCGCCAAGGTTGGCGCACCACCGGCGCGGGCCAGGATGGTGGTTTCACCGATGTCCTTGGCCACCGCTTGCAGGGCTTCCGGGGTAATTGCAAAGCCCCAGCTGGTGACGGTCTGCGCCACGGTGACCACGTCACCGCCGACGACGGCGGCCGGGCTGTTCATGGCGAAATACACACCCGGCTCGATGACCGAAGCGGCAACCATCGCCATGATCGCCACAAACGACTCCATCAACATGGCGCCGTAGCCGATGTAGCGGGAGTTCACCTCGTTATCCAACAGTTTCGGCGTGGTGCCCGAAGAGATCAGCGCGTGGAAACCCGAGACCGCGCCACAGGCGATGGTGATGAACAGGAACGGGAACAGACCGCCCTTCCACACCGGGCCAGTACCGTCGGTGAACTGGGTCAATGCCGGCATTTTCAGCTCGGGCATGGTGACCAGAATCCCGATCGCCAGGGCAATGATGGTGCCGATTTTCAGGAAGGTCGACAGGTAGTCACGCGGCGCCAGAATCAGCCACACCGGCAACGAGGCGGCCACAAAACCGTAACCGACCAGCATCCACGTAATCTGCACGCCCGTGAAACTGAACGCCTTGGCCCAGACCGGATCGGCGGCAATCTGCCCACCCAGCCAGATCGAACCGAGCAGCAGCAACACGCCGACCACAGAGATTTCACCGATGCGGCCCGGGCGGATGTAGCGCATGTAGATGCCCATGAACATCGCGATCGGAATGGTCGCCATCACCGTGAAAATGCCCCACGGACTTTCGGCCAGGGCTTTCACCACGATCAGCGCCAGCACCGCGAGGATGATGATCATGATCAGAAAGCAGCCAAACAGCGCGATGGTGCCGGGGATCTGGCCCATTTCTTCACGAACCATATCGCCCAGGGACCGGCCGTTGCGGCGGGTGGACATGAACAGGACCATGAAGTCCTGAACCGCACCGGCCAGCACCACCCCGGCGATCAGCCACAGCGTGCCGGGCAGATAACCCATCTGCGCCGCCAATACCGGGCCGACCAGCGGACCTGCGCCAGCGATGGCGGCGAAGTGGTGACCGAAGAGGATGTGTTTGTTGGTGGGGACGTAGTCCAGACCATCGTTGTTGAGCACGGCGGGAGTGGCCCGTCGAGAATCGAGCTGCATCACGTTGTTAGCGATGAACAGACTGTAATAACGGTACGCAACCAGATAAATGGCCACGGCAGCGACCACGATCCACAAGGCGTTGATTGCCTCGCCTCGGCGCAATGCCACTACGCCAAGGGCGCACGCTCCTACGATTGCCAGCAGCAGCCAGGGTAGATGGCGGAGCAGGCTATTATTATTTTTCATTTTTTTAATTCCAGCCAGGGTGGACAAGAAAGACAGCCACCCCGAGTTTAGCTCTCCTGACGGCAAAGGCCATACCCCGACATTGGTCTAGCCGCTTGCACTGGCTGGCAGGCATTAACAATGCGGGTCTATAGTCAGCGAACATTCAGAGGATTACGCCATGAGCGAACACCCTGCCGATCGTCGCCGCTTCAAACGTATTGCGTTCGATGCCCAAACCGAGCTGAGCCAGGGACCGTTCATCTGGCCGGTCAAGCTGGTTGATTTATCGCTCAAGGGATTGCTGATCGAGCGGCCCGAGCCTTGGCTGGGCGATCGGACAAAGGTGTTTGCCGTCGACATTCATCTGAGTGATGAGATCGACATCAAGATGGACGTGCAGTTGACGCATGACGATCGCGGCCAGCTCGGCTTTGTTTGCCGCTATATCAGCCTCGAATCCATAGAGCGTTTGCGGCGGTTGATCGAGCTTAATCTGGGGGATCAGGAAGAGCTGGAGCGCGAGTTGGGGGCATTGATCGAAGTCTGAAAGACCACGCCGTCCCAATGTGGGAGCGAGCCTGCTCGCGAATGCGGTGTGTCAGGCAGCCTTTGTTTTGACTGGTACACCGCTTTCGCGAGCAGGCTCGCTCCCACAGGGACAGTGATTACTCGAACAATGCGTCGAGTGCCTGCTCCAGGCGCGTCACTGCAATAATCTGCAACCCCGGCGGTGCTTCCTTAGGCGCATTGCCCTTCGGCACGATGGCCCGCTTGAAGCCGTGCTTGGCGGCTTCCTTCAAACGCTCCTGACCGCTGGGCACCGGGCGCACCTCGCCAGACAAACCGACTTCACCAAACACCAGCAGATCATGGGGCAACGGCCGGTTGCGCAAACTGGACATCACCGCCGCCATCAGCGCCAGGTCGGACGCGGTTTCCAGCACTTTCACCCCGCCCACCACGTTGAGGAACACGTCCTGGTCATGGGTCGGAATGCCGCCGTGACGGTGCAATACTGCCAGCAACATCGCCAGACGGTTCTGATCCAGCCCCAGCGTGACCCGCCGCGGATTGGCCAGATGGCTGTCATCCACCAGTGCCTGGACTTCCACCAACATCGGCCGAGTCCCTTCCCACGTCGCCATGACCACACTGCCCGGTACTTCTTCCTGGGCACGGGTGAGAAAAATCGCCGATGGGTTGGAGACTTCCTTCAAGCCCTTGTCCGTCATGCCGAACACGCCCAACTCGTTGACCGCGCCGAAGCGGTTCTTCACCGCCCGCAGAAGACGCAGGCGCCCATCGGACTCGCCCTCGAAATACAGCACGGTGTCGACCATGTGTTCCAGCACGCGCGGCCCGGCCAATGCGCCCTCCTTGGTCACGTGACCGACCAGGAAAATCGCCGTGCCGCTCTGCTTGGCGTAGCGCACCAGCAAAGCCGCACTCTCCCGAACCTGAGACACGCCGCCCGGCGCCGATTGAAGTTGCTCGGTGAAAATTGTCTGGATCGAGTCGATGACCATGACCTTGGGTTTTTCCACCCGGGCGGTGGCGATGATGGTTTCGATGCAGGTTTCGGTCATGACCCGCAGTTGATCCTGCGGTAACCCCAGACGGCGGGCGCGCATGGCGACCTGCTGTTGGGACTCTTCGCCGGTGACGTACAGCGCCGGCATGCTCTTGGCGAGGTTGCACAAGGTTTGCAGGAGGATGGTCGATTTGCCGATGCCGGGGTCACCGCCGATCAACACCACCGAGCCATCCACCAAACCACCACCCAACACTCGATCGAGTTCGCTGGAGGCGGTGGAAAACCGCGGAATTTCTTCGACGCTGACTTCAGCCAGGGTCCTGATCTGCGCCTGCTGACCCGTCCAGCCGGTTCGACCGCTGGGCGCTGCGGCACCGCCGCTCTCAACCATGGTTTCGGTCAAAGTGTTCCAGGCTCCGCACTCCCCGCACTGGCCGGCCCACTTGGGGAACGTTGAACCGCACTCGGTGCAGCCGTACATGCGTTTGGCCTTGGCCATCTTAACTCCCGGCAAAAAAGTGCGATGATAACCCAGCTGGAATTGATCGGCGTGAAACGGTTGCCTTATTAAGGTATGCCGGGGCAAAAGTCCTAGAAAAGTAAAACAACACGCGCCAACTCAAAAACCTGTACAACTTTTATCTGAAATGAACAGTATCGAGTCCACGCTGCACACTAAAAATTGTACAACCCTTTCTTATTGCAAATCAGAACGTACAGTTTCAACTTATCCATCAACAAACCAATTGCCGACTTAACTACCCACTTCTCCGACATTTAGAGCTGATACTTAAAACAACCATCGTTATGAATTCAATGAAACACCCTTCTGACGAATATTATGCGCATCAAACTGTAAAGTTCATTTAACAGAACTGCAGTCAGCCCCTCTTACCTCAACGACGTTCCGTGCAAAACTTTTTGCGCCTCATCAGGTCGACTGCACGGCAAGCATCGTAAGCAGGTGTTTCAAGCAGGATGCTTCCTGCTGATTTACACTGCGTTACCAACCTCATCTGTAACAAGGAAATAACCTATGGGCGTGATCAGTGAATTCAAGGCCTTCGCGGTCAAAGGCAACGTGGTCGACATGGCCGTCGGTATCATCATCGGGGCCGCCTTCGGCAAGATCGTTTCGTCATTTGTGGGTGACGTGGTCATGCCACCCATCGGCCTGCTGATCGGCGGGGTGGATTTCAGTGATCTGGCCATCACGCTCAAGGCAGCCACTGCTGAAGGCCCCGCCGTGGTGATGGCGTACGGCAAATTCATCCAGAGCATGATTGATTTCGTCATCGTCGCATTCGCCATCTTCATGGGCGTCAAAGCCATCAACCGCTTGAAGCGCGAAGAAGCCGTAGCGCCAACCCTGCCGGCTGTTCCGACCAAGGAAGAAGAGCTGTTGGGCGAGATTCGCGATCTGTTGAAGGCCCAGAATAATCAGCCAGAGTGACCTGATTCACTCGAAAAAGGCGCCTTATGGGCGCCGTTTTTTTACCAGTAATTTTCTACCGCTACCTGCCCGGGACGTCGACTGAGGCTCAGGTGCATGTCGCGCTGTTTCAGCAGTGCGCGCGTGTCCTCGATCATCTGCGGATTACCGCAGAGCATGACCCGCGAATGCTCGGCCGTCAGGGCCACGCCCGCCACGCTCTCCAGTTCTCCATTGTCTATCAGCGTCGTGATCCGGCCATTCAAGGTGCCCGGATGTTCCTCCCGCGTGACGGTGGCGATGAACTGAAATTTGTGTGCGTATTCAGCCAGGTAGTCTCGTTCAGCCAACTCCGCGATCAGCGTCTGATACGCCAGCTCCTGAGGTTCACGCACGCTGTAGACCAGGATGATTCGTTCGAATTTCTCCCAGACCTCGAAGTCCTGCAGGATCGACAAAAACGGTGCCACGCCGGTGCCTGTGGATAACAACCAGAGGTCACGCCCGTCCACGAAACGGTCAAGCGTCAGGTATCCAAAGGCCTGACGGTCGACGAGCAATGTGTCGCCAACGCCCAGCCGACTCAGCTCACTGGTGAATTCGCCCCCCGGGACCACAATCGAAAAGAACTCCAGAAACTCGTCATGAGGTGAAGAGACCATGGAATAGGCACGCCACACCGTGCTCCCATCCGGCTTGGTGACCCCTAGCCGGGCGAACTGCCCGGCACGAAAACGAAATCCAGAATCCCGAGTTGTGCGCAGGGTAAACAGGTTCGGGGTCAACGACTGGACCTCGATCAGGGCCTGGCGGGTAAATTTTTCTGCGCTGGCGGTCATGGGGCGCTCCATTGAACAAGTGGCTCCAGTGTCCCGCAAAGTGGCCGTGTTAAACACCGACGGTTTGTAATGCCTTTGATTTTCCATTATCGACCCGAATCATTTCAATGCATCGCCATTATTAGAGCCATTACTCAATTGCTCTAACCACGGGTATTGAATTAATACCCACATATCATTTATTAGAACCAATATTTAATTTTTAAGGTCTCGGTAAAGCCAAAAATTCTCACTTCGCCGTAGGAATCATCCTACACTTCACACCGTGTCGGATCTTGGATCCAAATGACGCCCCAAGAGACCTGAGCTATGGAGACGCCTGATGGAACGATGGAAGGAGTTACAACTTACCCAACTGTCGAATACGACGGATATAGATAACGCGTATCGGGTTGCACTTGGATTTGCGAAAAACATCGGGTTTAAATTTTTCGCGTTTTCAACTACTTATAAAGCCGAAGACAACCAGTCCAAAACGGTCCGCCACAACAATTACCCCGCTGAGTGGAACATCGAATATGACCGAAAAAATTTACGTACCGTAGATCCAGTAGTAGCTCATTGCAATCAATCAACGACGCCGGTTCTGTGGAGGCAACAGCTGTTTTCAGAGATTCCTTCGTTGTGGGAAGCCCTTAAGGCGCAGGGATTGCAGCACGGGTGGTCACAATCGTTGCATGATGAGGAAAGCGGCCTGTGCAGCATTCTGAGTCTGGCCAGGACTCATTGCGAGGTCACGGCATGGGAGCTCTATGAAAATCTTGGCTTCTCAGTGTTCATGTGCCGTCATCTTCATGCACTGATTGCGCAATCACTGCCCAAGCCGAGATCGTCTTCCCGCCTGACTCCACGGGAAATCGCTGTGCTAGAACTGGCAGCAACGGGCAAGACCGCCGAGCAAAGTGCCAGGATTCTTAACCTCAGCCCCCGTACCGTGCATTTCCACACGCAAAGCTGCATAGAGAAACTCGGAGTCTGCAATAAAATTTCGGCGATTATTGCTGCCATCAAGGCCGGCTACATCAGCAGCGCCTCGATTCGCTGACCGGTTAAAACCCACAAGTAATCCAAAAGAAAAAACCGTACCATTTGCGGCCCCTCCTGAGTGATGACGTGTGACGCACCACGACGCAGTACACTCGGACGGTCTCGCCCGCTACAACGCCCCTGGGCCGCGGGATTCCCGTTGATTACCCCAGAGCCCCACCCCATGCCCTTGCTCGAAACACCGTTCGCCCGACTCGACCTTATCCGCCAGCCAGAACAGCAGGACGAACCACTGCAGGCGTTTGATGCCGCCGACGAATACCTGCTCAACCATCTGGCCGAACAACTCCCGCCCGTGGATACCCGCGTTTTGGTGCTCAACGACAGCTTTGGTGCGTTGGCTGCCAGCCTGGTGGGCAACGTTCAAGTCACCAGCAGCGGCGACTCGTTCCTGGCCTTTCAGGGATTGGAAAAAAATCTGATCCGCAACGGCAAGGCATTTGATGCAGTGCCCAGCGTTCCGGCCAGCGAGGCGTTTACCGGCCCATTTGACCGGGTGCTGATCCGGGTACCCAAAACCCTGGCATTGCTGGAAGAACAACTGATTCGCCTGCAAAACCAACTGGCACCCGGCGCCCATGTGATCGCCGGCGCCATGATCAAACATCTGCCACGAGCCGCCGGGGATTTGCTGGAACGCTACATCGGCCCGGTGCAGGCGTCGTTGGCGGTGAAGAAGGCTCGGCTGTTGATTGCTACGGCTGAAGCCAAGGCACCGGCTGTTTCGCCCTATCCGACCCGCTATCGTCTCGACGCGCCGTCCATCGAATTGCTCAACCACGCCAACGTGTTTTGCCGCGAAGGTCTGGATATCGGCACGCGGGCGTTTCTCCCGCACTTGCCGAAAAACCTAGGCGCGGGACGGGTTGCCGACCTCGGTTGCGGCAACGGTGTGCTGGCCATCGCCAGTGCCCTGCAGAATCCGCAAGCGCACTACACGCTGGTGGACGAATCATTCATGGCGGTGCAATCGGCAGCCGAAAACTGGCGCGCCGCGCTGGGTGACCGCGAGGTGATCGTGCGTGCCGGCGACGGCTTGGCCGGGCAGGAAGCGCAATCATTAGATGTGGTGCTATGCAACCCGCCGTTTCACCAACAGCAAGTGGTGGGCGACTTTCTCGCCTGGCGGATGTTCCAGCAAGCGCGGGAAGCGCTGGTGGTGGGCGGTGCGCTGTACATCGTCGGCAATCGCCACTTGGGTTATCACAGCAAGCTCGCGCGACTGTTCCGTGGCGTTGAGCAAGTGGCGGCCACACCCAAGTTCGTGATCCTCAAGGCCCGCAAGTAATTCCAGACAAAAAAACCCTCCAGCGCTGGAGGGTTGTCAATCCGTGCCGCAAGGCAGCGGGCTGGGAGCGTATAAGTTTCAGTGGGTCGAGAGGCCTGCGGCATTCATAAACATGCGCATCAGGCTCGCGACGATGAACAGCGCCGCCACGCTGCCCACCCAGATCATTGCCAGCCAGCCGAGCCGCTGCCACAGCGGTTTTTTTTCGGCGGCCTGGATTTCTTCCAAGGTGTGTTTACCAGCCATCATCGTTATCTCCTCTGAAATGGCGCAGGTATCAGCCCGCGCCATTGCCGCATGCGCTAGTGATATCCATCTTCATGGGTGACCTTGCCGCGGAACACGTAGTAGCTCCAGAAGGTGTAACCCAGGATGAACGGGATGATGAATAACGTGCCGACCAGCATGAAGCCCTGGCTTTGCGGCGGTGCGGCGGCGTCCCAGATCGAGATTGACGGCGGCACGATGTTCGGCCACAGGCTGATGCCCAGGCCGCTGTACCCGAGGAAGATCAGCACCAGGGTCAGCAGGAACGGTGTGTAATGCGCGTTGCGTGCCACCGCGCGCATCAGGCCGTACATGGTCACCAGCACCAGGATCGGCACCGGCAGGAACCAGAACAGGTTCGGCAGGGTGAACCAGCGCGCTGCGATCTCCGCATGCGCCAGCGGCGTCCAGATACTGACGATGCCGATCACCGCCAGCACCACGAAAGCCAATGGCCGCGCCAGATTGTGCATCTGCTCTTGCAACTTGCCTTCGGTTTTCATGATCAGCCAAGTGCAGCCGAGCAATGCGTAAGCCACCACCAGCGCCAGGCCGCAGAACAGGGTGAACGGCGTCAGCCAGTCCAGTGAACCACCGGCAAACTGGCGGTTGACCACCGGCAGCCCATCGATGAAGGCCCCCAGCGCCACCCCCTGAAAGAAGGTCGCGGCGACCGAACCACCAATGAACGCCTTGTCCCACAGATGACGCTTGTCATCCTTGGCCTTGAAGCGGAACTCGAACGCCACACCGCGAAAGATCAGCCCGATCAACATGAAAATCAGCGGCAGGTACAGCGCCGACAGCACCACCGAATACGCCAACGGAAAGGCGCCGAACAACGCCGCACCGCCCAGTACCAGCCAGGTCTCATTCCCGTCCCAGACCGGCGCGACAGTGTTCATCATCACATCACGGTCGGTCTTGCCCGGGATGAACGGGAAAAGAATCCCGATTCCCAGGTCGAAACCGTCCATGACCACGTACATCATGATGCCGAAGATGATGATCACGGCCCAGATCAGCGGAAGATCAATACCCATGACTCATATCTCCTTGGTCAGGCTGGGACGGTGGTCGCCCTCGGCGTCATCATCGTCAGCCGCGGACAGCGGCCGTGCCGGCGTGCGTTTTTTGCCAGGGCCACCTTCGTTGGTTTCCTTGCCTTCATCGATCTGCGGGCCTTTGCGCACCAGCCGCATCATGTAGCCCAGACCGGTGCCGAACAGCGCGAAATACACCACGACAAACAGGATCAGGGTGATGCTCATCTGAACAAAGCTGTGGTTGGAGGACGCATCCGCCGTACGCATCAGGCCGTAAACAACCCACGGTTGACGGCCGATCTCAGTGGTAAACCAACCGGCGAGAATCGCGATCAGGCCGGACGGGCCCATCCACAACGCCAGGTACAGGAACGGCCGCGAGGTATACAGCCTGTCGCGTTTACGCAGCCACAGGCTCCACAGCCCGGTGAAGATCATAAGGAAGCCGAGGCCGACCATGATCCGGAACGACCAGAACACGATGGTCGAATTGGGTCGATCTTCCGGCGGGAAGTCCTTGAGTGCCGGCACCTGTTTGTCCAGCGAGTGCGTCAGAATCAGGCTGCCCAGATAGGGAATTTCGACGGCGAATTTGGTTTTCTCGGCTTTCATGTCCGGCCAGCCGAACAGGATCAGCGGCGTCGGTTCATCACCGACGTTTTCCCAGTGGCCTTCGATGGCGGCAATTTTCGCCGGTTGATGCTCCAGGGTATTCAGCCCGTGGAAGTCACCGATGACCGCCTGGATCGGCGCCACGATCAAGGCCATCCACATGGCCATCGACAGCATGGTGCGGATCGCCGGGTTGTCTTTGCCCCGCAGCAAATGCCAGGCCGCCGAGGAACCGACGAAGAACGCCGTCGCGACAAATGCCGCTGTCGCCATGTGCGCCAGGCGATACGGGAACGACGGGTTGAAGATCACCGCAAACCAATCGGTCGGAATAACCTGGCCGTTGATGATTTCGAAGCCCTGCGGGGTTTGCATCCAGCTGTTGGAGGCGAGAATCCAGAACGTAGAGATCAGCGTGCCGACGGCGACCATGATCGTGGCGAAGAAGTGCAGGTTGCGTCCGACCTTGTTCCAGCCAAACAGCATGACCCCCAGAAAACCGGCTTCGAGAAAGAACGCGGTCAGCACTTCGTAGGTCAGCAACGGCCCGGTCACGGAACCGGCAAAGTCCGAGAAACGGCTCCAGTTGGTGCCGAACTGATAGGCCATTACTAACCCGGAGACCACGCCCATGCCGAAGTTGACGGCAAAGATCTTCGACCAAAAGTGATACAGATCGCGGTAGGTATCGTTGTTGGTTTTAAGCCACAAGCCTTCGAGCACCGCCAGGTAGCTCGCCAGGCCAATGGTGATGGCCGGGAACAGGATGTGGAACGAAATGGTGAACGCAAACTGAATTCGGGCGAGTTCAAGCGCCTCCAAACCGAACATAAGTCTTCCTCTGTCAGGTAATACCGGCTGAAGGCTTGAGCCTGCACCCACTGCCCCCACGGATATGGAGTGTGGCGAATTTGGATTCGTTCTTTTTATACCAACATCACACGTAGGGAATCTGGCCATCTGGCCACCGGATCAATTCCCGCAGGGTTTTGATCTGGATCAAGCATGGGTAAAAGAGTAGTCCTGTTTTTGACGCTGGACGGTGTGGTCTTTTGCCGCGTGACAGGTTGCCTCATAGGCCTCGAGATCCGTCGCAACATTTTCACCTGTGGGAGCGGGCTTGCTCGCGAAGGCGGTCTGTCAGCCAGCATCTATGTTGAATATCAAACCGCATTCGCGAGCAAGTCCGCTCCCACCAATGTTTTAAGGGTTTGCGGAATCGGTGTTTAGCTAACTATATTACCCTGGCTGCAACTTCCGGTTACAGGTTGGTGATAATCTCGCGCTTCCCCTCGCTCAAGATCCGCCTCAGATGCCCAGCCAAGCGCCCTTGCTGTTACGTCATCATCGCCCTTTCATCGCGTTCTGGCTGGCTCGGGTATTCACCGCCAGTGGTTTTCAGATGCTTACCGTGGCCATCGGCTGGAACCTGTATCAACTGACCGGCAACGTGCTGGACCTGGGTTTGGTGGGGCTGGTGGAATTTGCCCCGCGGGTGCTGTTCATGCTGCACACCGGGCACGTCGCCGACCGCTATGACCGGCGCAAGGTCGCGGCCATCTGCCAGTCGCTGCAAGCCTTGATCGCGTTGACCCTGGCGATAGGCGGCGCCACTGGCCATGTCACCCGGGAAATGATCTTCATCCTCGCGTTCCTGCTCGGGGCCGCGCGCTCGTTCGAGATGCCAACCACCCAGGCATTGCTGCCCAGTATCGTGCCCACGGCGCTGTTCCCACGTGCCGTCGCCGCCGCACAGTCGGCACAACAATCGGCAACCATCGTCGCCCCGGCGCTCGGCGGCTTGCTGTATGCCTTCGGCAGCGTCTGGGTGTACGGGCCAACGGTAATCCTCTACGTAATCGCCTGCGCCTTGATGCTCAACCTGCCCGCTCGGCAAACACCGCTGAACAAAGGCAAGGCGACTTTGGATTCGCTGCTCGCAGGCATCCGCTTCATTCGCAGCCGTCCGGACATTCTCGGCGCCATTTCGCTGGATTTGTTTGCCGTTTTGCTCGGCGGCGCGACGGCGTTGCTGCCGGTGTTTGCCAAGGACATTCTGCTGACCGGACCGTGGGGGCTGGGCCTGTTGCGCTCGGCTCCGGCCGTCGGTGCGTTGCTGATGTCGCTTTGGCTGGCGCGGTTTTCCGTGGACCGCAAGGTCGGTGGAGTCATGTTCACCGCGGTCGGTGTGTTCGGCGTCGCGACTATAGCGTTCGGCCTGTCGACCTCGTTCTGGTTCTCCCTGGCCGTGCTGGTGGTGCTGGGCGCGGCTGACATGATTAGCATGGTAATCCGCGCGTCCTTCGTACAACTGGAAACACCGGATGAGATGCGCGGAAGGGTCAGTGCTGTAAACGGCCTGTTCATCGGTGCCTCGAACCAGCTGGGCGAGTTCGAGTCCGGCCTCACTGCCCACTGGTTCGGCACCGTGCCGGCGGTGGTCATGGGCGGCATCGGCACGCTGGTGGTGACCGGGGTCTGGATCAAACTGTTCCCGACCCTGGCCAACCGCGACCGCATGCATGTGCCGGCGGAAGACGTGAAGGTTTAAAGGAGCTTGTCGAGGGTGATGGGAAAGTCCCGCACCCTTGTGCCGGTCGCGTGATAGATCGCATTCGCCACCGCTGCCGCCACCCCGACGATACCGATCTCGCCGACGCCCTTGGAGCCAAGAGCATTGACGATGTCGTCGTGTTCTTCGACGAACAGCACGTCAATGTCGCCGATGTCGGCGTTTACCGGAATATGGTATTCGGCCAGGCTGTGGTTCATGTGCCGCCCCAATGCATGGTCGGTTTGCGTTTCCTCATGCAATGCCATGCCAATGCCCCACACCACGCCACCGAGAATCTGGCTGCGGGCCATTTTCGGATTGACCACCCGACCCGCCGCGATGGCGCTGACCACACGACTGACTTGCACCGTGCCCAGCGCCTCATCGACCAGAACCTCCACGAACACCGCCGAATGCGTCGCGGTGGCATAGGCATCACGCTTTTTGTCTGGCTCGGCGTCCACTTGAACTTCAACGACCCCATCACCACTGGCTCGGGCCAGATCGGCGAGGGATATCCGTTCGTCACCGAATGACAGCTGCCCGTCCTCGAAAATCGCCTGCTGCGACGTCACATCACTGAAGGCCGGAAAAGTCTGCCGCGCCAGTGCCAGCAACTTCTCCTGTAACGCTTCGCAGGCTTGCTGTACGGCGGTGCCCACAGATGAAACCGTGAACGATCCACCCTGCAACGGCGCGGTCGGCAAAGAAGAATCGCCGAGGACAAAGGTGACATCCTTCAAGGAAACGCCTGACGCCTGCGCAGCAATCTGCGTCATCACGGTGTAGGTACCTGTGCCGATGTCCGTCGTCGCACTGCTGACTGTCAGTTTGCCTTGATGATCGAGCGTGGCTTTGGCACTGGCCTTCATTTGCAAAGCCTCCCAGACACCACCCGCCATGCCCCAACCCACCAATTGCCGGCCCTGGCGCATGCTGCGCGGCTCAGGATTGCGCTGATCCCAGCCAAAACGCTTGGCGCCCTGGGCGTAACATTCGCGCAGTTCCTTACTGGAGTAGGGTTTATCCTCGTTCTGATTGCGCTCGCTGTAATTAACCAAACGCAACTGCACCGGATCGATCGCCAACGCGCAGGCCAGTTCATCCATCGCGCATTCGAGGCCGATCAAGCCAAGCGCCGCGCCCGGCGCACGCATGTCCAGGGGCGTGAAGACATCCAGAGGAACCAGTTTGTAGGTCAACTGCACGTTGTTGCAGTGATAGAGCATGCCGCTCCACTCCACCACATGTTCGGTGAACTCCTCGAAACGCGAGGTTTGCCCGATGGCCGTGTGCGCGACCGCGAGCAAGCGTCCATTGGCTGCCGCGCCCAATTGCAGGCGTTGCAAGGTGCGCGGGCGATAGCCGAACGTGAACATCTGCTGACGGGTCAACGTGACCCGAACCGAGCGCTTGAGCTGCAGCGCTGCCATCACCGCCAAGGGCATTTGATATTGCGGACGCAATCCCGAGCCAAATGCACCGCCGACATAAGCGGCGAAAATCCTGACCTGCTCTTTCTCAAGCCCGAAGACCTTTTGCACGTAGGACTGGCAGTTCTGCGGGCCTTGGGTTTTATCGTGGATGTGCAGGCTGCCATCGGCCTGATACAGCACGGTGCTGGCGTGGGGCTCCATCGGGTTGTGATGTTCGATCGGGGTGCTGTAATTCAGGTCCAGACTGATGGCCGCGCCGGCAAACTCGGTCTGAAAATTCCCACGGGGTTTGGGCAGCTCGGCCGGTGCTGAATGAGCCTCATCCTGCAGGCTTAGCAGATCGGTCTGATGACGCTCTGTTTCGTACTCAATAGTGACCAACGAACCTGCATGACGCGCCAACTCAAGGTTATCGGCGACAACCAGCGCCAGCGGCTGCCCACTGTAAAGCACGCGGTCGTTGTACAGCGGACGGAAAGGCGAACCCTTGGCCGAGTCCGCGTCTTCGTAATCTTTGTCATAGCTGGCGATTTTCGGGCGGTTGCTGTGATCGATGACAGCAATCACTCCGGGCAACGCCAATGCTTTCGACGCATCAATGCTGACGACCCGTCCGCAGGCGATAGTGCTGGATACGACGCTGCCGTACAACAAGCCATCTTCGGCAAACTCCCCCGCATAACGAGCCTGACCGGTCACCTTCAAATGACCGTCAACCCGGTCCAGCGGTTGGCCAATGGCTGGGGTGAATGTGTTCATGAGGTTTGCCCTCCCTGCGCGGCATCGCTCAGGGCGCGGATGATGGCCCGACGCGCCAGTTGCACTTTAAAAGCGTTGTGTTCGAGCGGTTCGGCGTTTTGCAGCAAGGCATCGGCGGCGGCGCTGAATGTTTCGAGGCTGGGTGTTTTTCCCGCCAGCGAAGCCTCGATCGCCTTGTCGCGCCAGGGTTTGTGCGCGACACCACCCAGAGCAAGACGCGCTTCACGGATGATCGGCCCGCTCATGTCGAGCGCAGCCGCGACAGAAATTAAAGCGAACGCATAGGAAGCACGATCCCGAATCTTAAGATAGTGGCTGTGTGCGCGAAAACCTGCGGAGGGCAATTCGACAGCCGTGATCAGTTCATCGTCGGCCAAGTGATTGTCGCGCTCCGGTGCATCGCCCGGTAGGCGATGGAACTCGTCGAAGGCAATGGTTCGCCCGCCATCGCGACCCTGCACATGAACCACCGCGTCAAGTGCTGCCAAAGCAACACACATGTCGGATGGATGGGTGGCGACGCACTGGGTACTCGCTCCAAGGATCGCGTGGATGCGGTTCAACCCCTCGCGCGCCGGGCAACCACTGCCGGGCTCGCGTTTGTTGCACGGCACGCTGGCGTCATAGAAGTAATAACAGCGCGTGCGTTGCAGCAGATTACCGCCGGTACTGGCCATGTTGCGCAGTTGCGGCGAAGCCCCGGCCAGAATCGCCTGGGACAATAACGGATAACGCTGTTCGATCAGCGGGTGCCAGGCCAGATCGGCATTGCTGACCAGCGCGCCGATCAGCAGCCCGCCGCTGGCGGTTTCCGTGATTTCACGCAACGGCAACCCGGTAATGTCGATCAGGTGTTCCGGGCGGGAAATGTTTTCCTTCATTAAATCCAGCAGGTTCGTGCCGCCGGCGATGAAGCGCGATGCCGGCCCGGCGAGATGGACCGCGTCCTGCACGGAGTCTGGCTTGCTGTAATGAAAGGGGTTCATTGGCCATCTCCTTGCACGTTGCGTTGACGACAGGCCGGAAGTGCTTCTTGGATGGCATCACGGATATTGCTGTAGGCGCCACAGCGGCAGAGATTACCGCTCATCAGCTCCTTGATTTCCTCGGGGGTCTGCGCGCGACCTTCATTGACCAGCCCAACCGCCGAACAAATCTGCCCCGGCGTGCAATAGCCGCACTGAAAGGCATCGTGTTTGATGAACGCCTGCTGCATCGGGTGAAGCTCGTCGCCGCTGGCCAATCCTTCAACTGTGATCAGCTCGGCGCCATCGCACATCACCGCCAACGTCAGGCAAGCATTCACTCGTTTGCCATTCAACAACACCGTACAGGCACCGCATTGCCCGTGGTCACAGCCTTTTTTGGTGCCGATCAGATCCAGCTGCTCTCGCAGCAGATCCAGCAATGTGGTCCAGGGCAAGACCTTCAACTGACGTTCCTGGCCATTGAGGGTCAGGCGTACCGGGTGACGGACGAAGGACGGCTGCGCCGCCTCGGAAAGGGTCGCGCTCATAAACACCTCACGGTTGGTCGTACATTCGCGGCGTTTTGGCAAACCGCCGTTATAAGGGGTACGACTTCTCGGAGGTGTGGGTGTTCAAGAAGAATGACCTGTGGCGAAAGCGCTAATCGCTTCGCCAAAACGCTACACCACCAACTCCCCCACCACCGCTGAACGAGTGGCTTTACCACAAAGCTGCTCCACCAGCGTCAGGGCAAACTCCAGCGCGCCTCCTGAACCTTGCGCGGTAATACAGTTGCCATCGACCACCACCGGTTGATCGACGAAGGTGCAACCCGACAGTTGATGGCTGACGGTCGGCAGGCAGGTCATGCGCCGCTGGCGCAAGACACCAAAGGCTTGCAGCGCCAAGGCCGGAGCTTCGGCGATGCCGGCGAACAGACGACCGGCCGCGGCCTGATCCTTGATCAATTGCTGCAAAGGCTGATGGGCGGACAGATGTTGCGCGCCGACCACTCCACCGGGCAGTGCGATCAGGTCGAACGGCTGGGCCAGAAGGTCCACCAGCATTGCATCGGCGGTTATTCGGGTGCCCCGCGCGCAGGTCAGCATGCGCCGCCCCTCGATGCTGGCCACCACCACTTCCACCTTGGCGCGGCGCAGCACATCGATCAACGTCACTGTTTGCAGGTCATCGATGCCCTCGGCGAGGGTAATCAGAGCTCTAAAGGTCATGGGCGCAGTCCGCAGGAAGATCTTTAAAGCGTAGTCAGCTTTCCCGGCTCTTGGCCAAGCGAGCCGTTACTTGATGTAAAGCTGGGTCGACATCGTGTTGCCCGGCGCGTTGATGGAGGTGTTGCTGAAGGTGAACGTGCCTCCCTGCTTGCCGGCCAGATCGAAGATATACAGATAGCCAACGGTTTTTCTCCCGACGGTGCAGTCGGTCAGGTTGCCATTATCGTAAGCACAGACCGGGGTCCGGGTGCCGTTGACCTCAAAACCGTCCAGCCCGACCTGTGCCGCGCGACCGTAGCCGACTTCCAGCACGTAGATCTTGATGCTTGGCCCACTGTGATCGCAGCGTGTCTGCTCCTGCGCTTCGCTGATATTTTCATAACCACAGGCGGGCGACTCGACCTTGAGCACCTTGACCTGGCTCAACGGCGCGGCCGAAGCAGCCAGCGCGGTTGGCGCTCCCAGCAACAAGGCAATCATTGTCCCGAACACGCTCAGCAGACGCTTTTTCATGCAATCCCCCCTCTCCCCTAAAACCAGCGCGCAGTATGGCGCACTTGGCTTTAACGCAAAACATCGACGACGTTCGCAGCCATAAGCAGCCACGGACCCACGCTGCTGGTATGATGCGCGGCTTTTTCCGACCCACAGAAAATTACAGGCGCCTGCAGAGGTCTGTGCTTTGCTGTTGAGGTCGATACATTCACGGCGCCGGGCGCGCCACGGGGAGCAGACATGCTGGAAAGGCTGTTTCAACTCAAGGCACACAACACCAACGTGCGGACCGAGATTCTTGCGGGCGTCACGACCTTCCTGGCCATGGCCTACATTCTGTTCGTCAATCCGAGCATTCTCGGAGAGACCGGCATGGACAAGGGCGCCGTATTCGTCGCGACCTGCCTGGCGGCCGCCATCGGTTCCACGGTAATGGGCCTGATCGCCAACTACCCGATCGCCCTCGCGCCGGGCATGGGCCTGAACGCCTTTTTTACCTACACCGTCGTCCTGCACATGGGTCATACCTGGCAAGTGGCGCTGGGAGCGGTATTCATTTCGGCGGTGCTGTTCTTCCTGCTGTCGATTTTTCGCATTCGGGAATGGATCATCAACAGCATCCCGCTGCCGCTGCGCTCGGCGATTGCCGCCGGTATCGGCCTGTTTCTGGCGCTGATCGCCCTGCACAACGCCGGCATCGTCGTCAGCAACCCGGCGACCATGGTGGGCCTTGGTGACCTGAAACAACCGGCACCGATCCTTGCGACCCTCGGCTTTGCCCTGATCGTTGCCCTTGAAGCGCTCGCCGTGCGCGGTGCGGTACTGATCGGGATTCTGGTGGTAACCGTTGCGTCGATCGCCCTCGGCTTCACCCCGTTCGGAGGCGTGATGTCGATGCCGCCCTCGCTGGCACCGACCTTCCTGCAACTGGACATCAAAGGCGCGCTGGACATCGGCCTGGTCAGCGTGATCTTCGCCTTCCTGTTCGTCGACCTGTTCGACAACTCCGGCACGCTGATTGGCGTCGCCAAGCGCGCCGGCTTGATGGGCAAGGACGGCCATATGCCGAAAATGGGACGCGCGCTGATCGCCGACAGCACCGCCGCCATGGCGGGTTCGCTGCTCGGTACCTCGACTACCACGAGCTACATCGAATCCGCAGCGGGCGTTAGCGCCGGTGGCCGCACCGGTCTGACAGCCGTCGTTGTTGCGATCCTGTTTCTGCTGGCACTGTTCTTTTCGCCACTGGCCGCCAGCGTTCCGGCATTTGCCACGGCACCTGCCCTGCTGTTCGTCGCGGTACTGATGACTTCAGGCCTGGCCGAAATAGACTGGGACGACATCACCGTTGCCGCACCGGTCGTGATCACCGCGCTGGCCATGCCGTTCACCTATTCCATCGCCAACGGCATCGCTTTCGGTTTCATTTCCTGGACCGCGATCAAACTGCTGTCCGGTCGTGGCCGTGAGCTGAACCCGGCGCTTGTGATTCTGTCGATTCTGTTTGTGATCAAGTTGGGTTGGTTCAACGCATGACTTTTGATTCCCAGGCTTACACTGTTCAGCTCGAAGACAAGGTCGCGCGCCTGCGTGACCTGCTGGCGCCGTTCGATGCGCCGGAACCGGCGGTGTTCGATTCGCCACTGAAACACTTCCGCCTGCGCGCCGAATTCCGCCTGTGGCGCGAGGGTGGCGAGCGTCACTACGCGATGTTTTCCCAGGAAGACAAACGCACGCCGATCCTGATCGAAGAGTTCCCGATTGCCAGCCTGCGCATCAATGAGTTGATGCCGCAGCTCAAGGCCGCGTGGAAAGCCAGCGCGGCTCTCAGCCACAAGCTGTTTCAGGTGGAGTTCCTCACCACACTGGCCGGCGATGCAATGATCACGCTGTGCTACCACCGTCCGCTGGACGAACACTGGCACGTGGCAGCGTCGAAGCTGGCGGCCGATTTGAACGTCAGCGTGATCGGCCGTTCGAAAGGCAAGCGCGAAGTGATCGGCCATGATTACGTGGTCGAGAAGCTGGAAGTCGGCGGCCGCGCGTTCAGTTACCGCCAGCCAGAAGGCGCGTTCACCCAGCCCAACGGCACGGTGAACCAGAAGATGCTCAACTGGGCATACGACGCCCTCGGCGATCGCCCGGACGATTTGCTCGAGCTGTATTGCGGCAACGGCAACTTCACCCTGCCGCTCGCGACCCGCGTCCGCAAAGTGCTAGCCACCGAGATCAGCAAGACTTCGGTCAACGCGGCGCTGAGCAACCTCAGCGAAAACGCGGTGGATAACGTCACACTGGTGCGTTTGTCCGCCGAAGAACTGACCGAAGCCTTGAACGAAGTTCGCCCCTTCCGTCGCCTGCACGGCATCGACCTCAAGCGCTACGAATTCGGTAGCGTCTTCGTCGACCCGCCCCGCGCCGGTATGGACCCGGACACCTGCGAGCTGACGCGGCGTTTCGATAACATCCTTTACATCTCCTGCAACCCGGAAACCCTGGCGGCGAACATCGCTCAGTTGCATGACACCCACCGCATTACTCAATGCGCGATGTTTGACCAATTCCCGTGGACCCACCACATGGAATCCGGGGTGTTGTTAACCCGACGTTGATTGCTGCCTGATACAGGAAAGCCGTCAGTACGACGGCTTTTTTGCGCGTGTTCAAACGGGGGTATCCGGCTTACGCGGCCGCCCGCCCTTGCGGCCATTGGCCCGGGCAGCCTCGGCCTTGGCAGCGCTGCTCTGGCGACCATTGCGCGTAGCAATGACCGAGGCGGCCATCTCCATCAACGGCTTGCTTGCCGAAATCATCCCGGCTATGGACACGTGCAGGTCCTTGCCCTCATGGCAGAGAGCGGTCCCGGAAAAGCCGACTTTCAGTTCGGCAAAATCCTCGACGTCGAAACCATCGAACTCCGGATAGTGCTGCACAGGCAACAGCACGCCACTGCCATCTAGGAAACTGACTGCAAGGCACGGGTCCACAAAGGACACGGCCGCAGCCTGAAAACCACCTTTGTGGCGCGCTTGCCCTCGCCGGATGGCCACTTCCAGCAGGGCGTCTGTCACTGGCCGATCGGCCAGGGTGCTTGCCTCTATCGTCTTCATAATTTGATCTCCACGCCCTCCGAAACGCCAAATAGCGCCAGCAAGGTCTTGTTCGTCTCGGGCTCATAGCAAGCCGAATAAATCATGTTGGTCGCACTGGCTATCCGCTTCACCCCTGCGACTTCACTGGTGCGCCAGTCCCATATCTGGTGCTCAAGGCACACCGTGTGCAGCTTTTCCCACCAGATCGTGCGCGCGCGACGCAAGTGGGCGGGTTGCCTGAGCGCATGACGCAAACCTTCCAGCACGGCTGCAGGTGGCCTGTTGGAATGAGGCACCACGTCCCACAGCTCGACACCGTTGTGCCAGAAGCAGAACTTGAAGCGTGCGCTCCAGGCTCCGGCTTCTACGTGTGCGTGCGGCGGGCAGTGTTCATCGCGCAGCATGATCACCATTGAAAGCCCTTTGTAGCTGAACAGTTTCATGCTAACCCATCCGTTAGGTTTATGAGTCCTGTGACTCGTCATTCCATTGAAAATCCGATAACTGGTGCAGTCCTTAACGCTGTCGTCTGAACTGCAGGCTAGCGCTCAAACGCGTTCCGGGCGCGGCGATTAGCGGCAAAAATGGTAAGCAATCCTTTCCGCTATTTGATAAACACTGCGTCAGGCCTATCCATTTGATCCCTGGTGTAATCAATCATGCAGCGAACATTCGACGATCTTCAGCTCGGCAGCATTGAGCTGTTTTGCCTCGCCGCCGAAGCTGGCAGTTTTACCGCCGCCGCGTTGGTGGCTGGCGTGACGCCAGCAGCGGTGAGCCGTTCGGTGTCGCGCATGGAGGAGCGCCTGGGCGTTCGATTGTTCGCACGCACAACCCGCAGCGTGAAACTGACCGACAGTGGCCGCCGCTATTACGAAGAATGCCGCCAGGCGCTGGCGCAATTGGTCGAAGCTCAGCGCGAAGTCATGGGCCAGCAGCAGGAGCCTTCCGGTACGTTGCGTATCAGCATTCCGACGACGTACGCGCATCATCGGATCCTGCCGTTACTGCCGGCGTTTCGGGAGCGTTTCCCGCAAGTGAAAGTCGAGTCGCACATCAGCAACCGCAACATCGATTTCGTCGGCGAAGGTTATGACCTCGCCATTCGTGTGCGGGCGATTCCGGATTCCGGACTGATTGCCCGACAGCTTGAGGACGCCGCGCTGGTGATGATTGCCAGCCAGGATTACCTGAAGCGCGCGGGCACGCCGCAGACATTGGACGACCTGAAAAAACACGAATGCATCCAATACGATTTGCCCAGCAGCGGTCGGCGGATTGCCTGGCTATTCAATGACGCCGGCGCGGAGCGCGAGATTCTCGCCGAGGGTGATCTCAGTTGTTCCGACGACGTTCTGGGCGGCGTGACCCTGGCCAAACACGGGGCGGGGTTATTCCAGACGTATCGCTTCATCGTCGAAAAAGAATTGGCCGATGGCTCGCTGGTGGAGATTCTCAAACCTTATGGCGGACGCTCGCGACCGTTCACATTGCTCTACCCGCAAAGTCGTCATGTGCCGCTACGGTTGAGGGCGTTTATTGATTTTATGGTCGAGCATTTGCCACGTTAATAGATCGCAGCCTTCGGCAGCGCCTACATTTGGGACGCGTGCTCCTGTAGGAGCTGCCGCAGGACGGGATATTTCAGGCCTGGAGGTAGCGCAAGACCGACTCGCAAATCATCTCCCGATGACGCTGCTTGATGCCTTCATCCGGCAGGTCGATCTGAAAAATCTCACCGAAGGTGTGGCGGTTCGACACGCGATAGAAGCAAAACGAGCTGATCAGCAGATGCACATCCAACGGCACAAGCCCAGACCGGAACACACCCTCTTCAGCCCCTCGCCGCAAAATCACGCCCAGAGAATCGAGAATGGTGTTGTTCATCGCCTTGATCGCGTCAGAACGCTTCACGTATTCCGCGTTGTGAATGTTCTCGATGCTGACGATGCGCACGAAATCGACGTTGCGATCATGGTGATCGAAAGTGAATTCCACCAGTCGCCGAATCGCGTCCACCGGCGCCAGTTCGGCCAGGTGCAGGCGGTTCTCGGTGCTGCGGATGTCGCCGTAAAGCTTCTCCAGCACTTCGATGTAAAGCTGTTCCTTACTGCCGAAGTAGTAATAGATCATGCGTTT
The DNA here is from genome assembly GCF_054897705.1 of Pseudomonas sp. GB2N2. Taxonomy (NCBI): domain Bacteria; kingdom Pseudomonadati; phylum Pseudomonadota; class Gammaproteobacteria; order Pseudomonadales; family Pseudomonadaceae; genus Pseudomonas; species Pseudomonas sp. GB2N2. The sequence continues at coordinate 5,330,380 of NZ_CM142701.1, read as the reverse complement.
TGAGGTATGAATACGATCGGCGATCGCATCGACACGAGCGCCGGAAAGGCCCTGTTGGACGAACTCGACAATGGCCTCTTGAAGAATGTTTTCGCGGGTCTTTTCCGGGTTGTTCTTACGACTCTTGCGAGGCTCGGCCAAAGGTTCGTCGGACGCTGCGGAGAGTTCTGAAATTGTCGTCATTGCGGGCTCGCGGCCATCACTGCACAGGGCGGCGATTATGAGCCGCACGGCACAGTGAAGGAAGCCGCGGGGCGGAGGTTTAACGCCGCGTTTACGAATTCGCTACAACTTGGCCTGGCGAATGGCGCCGCTGCGGGATTTGGCGAACGTCTACCTCCGGCTCTGCTGCCACGCCGCCGCCAACCCGCTGCAACAAATCACTGCGATCCCCACCACCGTGGTCAGCGTCGGGGTATGGGAAAACAGCAACCAGCCCAGCAACCCGGCAAAGACAATCTGGCAATAGCCGAACGGTGCCAGCAACGCCGGGGCGGCGTAGCGGAATGCCTGGGTCAGAAACAAATGCGCCGTCATCCCGCACGCACCCAGCGCCACCATCATCAAGCCATGCCCAAAGCTCGGCACTTGCCAGAAGAACGGCACCAACGCGCTCATCACCAGGGTGTTGCACAACCCGGCGAAGAAGTTGCTGGTGGTCGGGCTGTCGATGCTGCTGAGTTTGCGGGTGAGTAATTGATAGAAGCAGAAAAACAGCGCCGAGCAGAGCGGCAGCAATACCGCTGGCGTAAACAGATCGCCGCCGGGGTGGACGATGATCACCACACCGATAAATCCACATATCACCGCGATCCATTGGCCGCGCGTAACCCGCTCACCCAGCAGCGGCACCGACAGCGCGGTCACAAGCACCGGCGCGAGAAAGTTGACCGCCGTGGCTTCCGCCAACGGGATGTATTGCAAACCGGTGGTGAAAAACAGGCTGGTACCCAGCAGGCACAACGCCCGCAACAGTTGCAGCAGCGGTCGTTTGGTCCGTAGGACACGCAACCCCGATTGCGGCAGAAAAATCCCGGCCATCAACAAGGTGTGAACCACATAACGGGCCCAGACCACCATGACAATCGGATAGAACCCCGACAGGTATTTCGACAAGGCGTCGTGACTGGAAAAAAGGAACGTCGCTAAAACGATCAGCAGAATCCCTTTGAAGGGCTGGTTGACACCGGAGAGTGGGGTGCTGACGGTCATGGAGTTTCCTTTACGCCTTGCGGATTTGAATAAATCAGAACCTGGTTCCAGATAACGCTAATCACGCCTAGTTGAAGAATTCCGATGCCAGGCAGGCCGCAGACAGCTCTTCGGTAAATCTCAACAACATCGGTGCCAACTCATGCAGTCGTGCCCCTGGCATCCGCGCGCTGGGGCCGGCAATGCTCAACACACCGACCACTCGCCCATCGCTTGGGTGACGCACGACCGCCGCAATCGCTGACGTGCCCACCGCCGAACTCTCCTCAACCCAGGCATAACCTTGCTCACGCGCCAACCGCAGCCGTTCCAGCAGTTCGATGTTGGAACGCGGTGCGTTCGGCCCCAGATCTTTCGGCCGTTCGCCGCCCTGCCGCTCCACCAGCAACAACGCTTCGGCATCGCTCATGCACGCCAGCCACGCATGGCCCGATGCCGTGTAGAACAGCGGTGCGTCGCGGCCCATGTCCGGGTCGTAGCGCAGCCCCGAAGGGGCGCCCTGGGATTTGGCGATCCAGATCTGCCGTTCACCCTCGATGACACCCAGGCGCACCAGTTCACCGGTTTCATGGGCCAGACGATCAAGCACCGGCTGCACGATGTCCGTGCCGCTGTTCGCCAGATAACGAAAGCCCATAGCCACCAGTTTGGTCGACAAGTGATAGCGCAAGTTATCCGGATTTTGCAGCACATAACCCAAGCGAATCAGCTCGGCGAGCAAGCGGTGGGTCGCACTTTTGGGAATGTCGAGTTGTTCCGCCAGCGCCTTCATCGGCACGCCGCGAGGTTCATTGGTGAGGCTTTCCAGCACGCTGAAAACGCGTTCGATCTGACTGCCGGCCATGAAATGGAGATCCGCTAATGTTTTCCTGATTCTAAAATACATTCTCAGTAATGCAAATTTTGGAACTGAATACCGTCTGAACGATAAATATCCATCGTCAGACGGAATTCAATGAAGGATCAAGGTTCAATACAGGCAGTAATATTTTCTGCGTCTACAGACTGGTTCCGTAACGCCGGCCGTGCGAAAAAAGCCGGACGACTGGACTGGCGCCGCCCTCACTCACCAGCAACACTCATCAGCACAATTCATCAGCACCACCTGCCCCCAAGGACAATCAGAGGATTCCCACATGCTATGGAAAAAAGGCCGACGCAGTGACAATGTGGTCGATGCCCGTGGTGACGATGTCGGCGGCGGCGGGATGCGCTTCGGTGGTGGGAAAGGTCTGAGTCTGACGGCGATCATTCTGATTGTCGGAATCGGCTGGATCACTGGCCAGGACCCGATGCAGATCCTCGGCCAACTGACCGGTCAAGTGACCGAGCAATCGGCACCCGCCTCGACTCAAACCCGCAAGGCGCCACCGGCCAATGACGAAGGTGCCGAGTTCGTCCGTTCGATCCTCGGTGACACCGAGGACACCTGGGGTCAGATATTTCAGCAAGCCGGTCGACAGTACAAGAACCCGACCCTGGTGCTGTTCAGCAACCGGGTGAACTCGGCGTGCGGCTTGGCCACCTCGGCGACCGGCCCGTTCTATTGCCCGGCCGACCAGAAGGTCTATCTCGACATGGCGTTCTTCCAGGAGATGTCGCAACGCTTTTCCGCCGCCGGAGACTTCGCCCAGGCCTACGTGATCGCTCACGAAGTCGGACATCACGTTCAGACGTTGCTCGGTGTCTCGGCGAAAATTCAGGCCGCCCGCCAGCAAGGCCGGCAAATGGAAGGCGATGGTGGTTTACTGGTGCGTCAGGAGTTGCAAGCGGATTGCCTGGCCGGTGTCTGGGCCAACAATGCGCAAAAACGTCTGAACTGGCTGGAACCGGGTGATATCGAGGAAGCTCTGAATGCTGCCAACGCCATCGGCGACGACCGCTTGCAACAGCAAGGACAGGGTCGCGTGGTGCCGGACTCGTTTACCCATGGTACGTCGGCGCAAAGGGTGCGCTGGTTTAAAACCGGATTTGCGCAAGGCCAGGTGGGCCAGTGCGATACCTTTGCGGCGAAAAATCTGTAGATGAATAAGTGGCTGTTGCTGGTGTTGTTGACCTGTGCAAGTACTCAGGCGTCCGAACATGGCGTGAAGGAAATCAGCCCCGGCCGGCTGTTGTTGAAAGAAGGTGAGATGGCCGTGGGCATAGGTCCCGCGCCGGCGAAAATAGAGCGGGTGCTGATTATCATCCATGGTCGATTGCGCAACTCCGAAACGTACCGGCGAAGCGCGGAAAAGGCTGCTCAACAAGCAGGGCAAAGCTCAAGCACGCTGGTGATCGCCCCGCAGTTCCTCAACGAAACCGACGTTGCCCGGCATCCCGTGGCAGATACGGTTTTGCGCTGGCAGGGCAATGACTGGATGGGAGGCGGCTTATCCACCGCGCCGTTTGCGTTGAGCGCCTACGCGGCGCTCGACCAAATCATCGCCCGGCTCGGCGATCGTCGACAGTTCCCCGATGTGAAGGACGTCGTCATCGCCGGCCACTCGGGGGGTGCCCAAGTGGTTCAGCGCTATGCGTTGTTGAATCATGAGCAACCGGAACTCAAGGCTGCTGGCGTGCATGTGCGTTATGTCATCGCCAACCCGTCTTCCTATGCGTATTTCGATGAACGGCGGCCGGTAGCGTTCAATCATGCCAAATGCGCCAACTTCAATCGCTGGAAGTACGGTCTGACCGATTTGCCGGCTTATGCCGAAGGACAAACGCCCGCGCAGTTGGAAGACAACTACGTCCAGCGTGACATCGTTTATCTGCTGGGGCAGCAGGACATCGACCCAAACCATCCGGCACTGGATAAAAGTTGCGAAGCCGAGGCGCAGGGCGCTTATCGCCTGGCCCGCGGACGCAATTATTTCGAGTATCTGAAACGCAGCCATCCGCAGGGGTTGAATCAACAACTGGTTGAAGTGCCCGGGGTCGGGCATAACGGCGACGCGATGTTCACGTCGCCGGAGGGGCAGAAGGTTTTGTTTGGGCAGTGAGTTTTGTGCTGCTTGATCTCACGCCATCGCTGGCAAGCCAGCTATGAGGCCTTCAAGCCGACAACATTTCCCGCAATACCCCACAATCCACCGCATGCCAATCCGTCAGCTCGGGCCACGGGTTATCCGGCAAATTCACCAACACCGTCCGCGCCCCCGCCGCCCTGCCGCAATCCAGATCAAACCGGTAATCACCGACCATCACCATCTCGCTCGCCGGCACATTCCAGGCTTCAGCCAGTTTCAGCAAGCCACCGGGATGCGGCTTGGGCGGCGCTTCATCACGTCCCAGCACGTCCTCCACCGCGAAGCAGTCCGCCAGGCCAATCGCCTCCAGCGTCACATGCGCCAACTCCCGGGCGTTACGCGTCAGAATGCCCAGGCGGTAACCGCGCCCGGCCAGTTCACGCACCAGTTCTACGGCCCCCGGCGCCGCTTTCGAGCCCAGCGCCAGATCCCGCTCGTGCTCCAGCAACCATGCATGTTTGGCCGCTGCTTCATCGGCCGGCAATGCGGCGAGATGGGTCAGGATGTCGTCTTCGGCAGGGATCGCCAGCGCCACGCGGATCGCCGCGAAATCATGCACGGCCACCGTCAGGGTGCCGTCCATGTCGAACACCCAGTGCCGCACGTCGGCCAGGCTCATGCCCAATCCTTGCGGTGACGAATCAGGCCTTCCTGCGTGACCGACGCCACCAGTTGCCCGGCGCGATTAAATACGCTGCCACGGGTGAAGCCACGGGAATTGCCGGCCCAGGGGCTGTCCATCGCGTACAGCAACCAGTCATCGGCGCGCAGGTCGGCGTGAAACCACAACGCGTGATCGAGGCTGGCGACCTGCATGTCTTTTTGCCAGACCGACTTGCCATGAGGCTGCATTGATGTGGTCAGCAGGCCGAAATCCGAGGCGTACGCCAGCAGGTATTTATGCAGCGCCGCAGAATCGGCCAAGGCACCGTCGGCGCGAAACCAGACATACTTGACCGGATCGGACGGTTGCGGGTTGTAGGGATCTTTTTCGGTGATCGGGCGGAACTCGATCGGTTTCGGGCACAGCAGTTTTTCACGCATGTGTTCGGGAATCAGGTGCGCGCGTTGTTGAGTCAATTCAAGTTCCGACGGCAGGTTTTCCGGGCCGACCACCACCGGCATCTCGGCCTGATGCTCAAAGCCTTTCTCGTCGTACTGGAACGATGCGCTGCAGGTGAAAATCGGGTTGCCCTTCTGGATCGCCGTGACACGGCGCGTGCTGAAACTGCCGCCGTCGCGCACCCGGTCAACCTGATACACCACCGGCAACGCGGAGTCGCCCGGACGCAGGAAGTAACCGTGCATCGAATGCACATGCCGCGTTTCTTCGACCGTCTGACTGGCTGCCGACAGCGACTGACCGATCACCTGGCCGCCGAACAACTGGCGAAAACCCAAGTCCTGACTGCGGCCACGGAACAGGTTTTCCTCGATCGGTTCCAGGGTCAGCAAATCGACCAGATCATCCAACACTTGGCTCATTCAGAGTCTCCTCACACAATGCAATGCCGCGCAGTCTTGGCTGCGGCGGTCGATTCAGTTTCCGGCCGGGGCCATCATTGGCGTCATTGTAAACGTCCAGGCCGGCTTATCCATGCAAGGTTTGCAGCCATTGCTCACGGGTGATGCGGTACAGCACATGGTGACGCAAGGGATGATCGGCTGCGAGTTTCGGGTGCTCAAAGTCATGAGCTGAATCATGGTGCATGCCGATCGCCTGCATGACTTTCTCCGAAGGCGTGTTGGTGTGCGTGGTGAACGCCACGACTTCGTTCAGCGCCAAGCGGTCAAACCCGCAGCGCAGAGCGGTCCATGCTGCTTCACTGGCATACCCCAAACCCCAATGCTCGCGCGCCAGGCGCCAGCCGATCTCGATGGCCGGGGTGAACGGCGCATCAAAACCGACCACTCCGAGACCGGTAAACCCGATAAACGCGCCGGTGTCCTTGCGCTCCAGCGCCCAGAGACCAAAACCATGCTCGGCGAAGTGGCCACGAATCCGTCCGATCAGCGAGGCACTTTCCAGCCGGCTCAGGTGTGCCGGAAAATAGCGCATCACCTGTGGATCGACGCACATCGCCGCAAACGCTGGCAAATCCTCATCCCGCCACTGTCGTAGCAGCAGTCGCGCACTTTCGAGTTCCTGTATCGGCTCCATCGTCCACTCCCCTTTCCCTGTCGCAAGTCTACAACGCTGGTAGGATCCTTCCTTTATTCCTGTCTGCCGTACTCAATAAAAGCCTGCCATGCCGCTGCCGCTGATTTACCACGAAGATTACAGCCCCGAGTTCCCGGCGGATCACCGCTTCCCGATGGACAAGTTTCGCCTGCTTCGCGATCACCTGGTGGACAGCGGCCTGGTCCGGGACGCCGACCTGCTGCGCCCGGAACTCTGTCCGCCAGAAATTCTCGCCCTCGCGCATGACGCTGCCTATATCGAACGTTATATGAGCGGCGATTTGTCCCGAGAGGACCAGCGACGCCTCGGCCTGCCATGGAGCGAAGCACTGGCCCGGCGCACTGTGCGTGCGGTCGGCGGGTCATTGCTGGCGGCGGAACAGGCGCTGACACACGGACTGGCCTGTCACTTGGCCGGCGGCACGCACCATGCGCATTACGACTACCCGGCGGGATTCTGCATCTTCAATGACCTGGCGGTGATCAGCCATTTCCTGCTGGAAAGTGGCCGTGTGAACCGGGTGCTGATCTTCGATTGCGACGTGCATCAGGGTGACGGGACTGCACGGATTCTGCACAACACCCCGGACGCGGTGACCGTTTCCCTGCATTGCGAGAAGAATTTTCCCGCACGCAAAGCCGAAAGTGACTGGGACATCCCGCTGCCCAAAGGCATGAGCGATGCGGACTATTTGAAGGTGGTGGACGACGCGCTGAATTACTTGTTGCCGCTTTATCAGCCGGACCTGGTGTTGTACGACGCCGGGGTCGATGTGCATAAGGATGACGCGCTGGGTTACCTGAAGCTGACAGACGAAGGTGTGGCCGCTCGCGATGAAAGCGTGATGCGACATTGCCTGGGCCGGGATATTCCAGTGGTCGGGGTGATTGGCGGCGGCTACAGCAAGGACCGCAAGGCGCTGGCGCGGCGTCACGGGATATTGCACCACAGCGCGCAACGGGTATGGACGTCATCAGGTTGTCATTGAGCTGTGAGTGTTTACCCACAATGTCTGTGGAACTGCCTGTGGATAACCTGAGTGAAAGGGCCTGCAGGCTAGGCTGCACGTGCCCTGCAAAAGCCTGGTTATTTTTTGAACAGCCCTTGAAACCAGCTGTGCGGTAGAATGCCCGGCTTATTCCGCCATACCGCAGCGCATTCCATGACTCAGACTTCCGCCGTCCTCCCCCCGCAAGTCGCCATCATTGGCGGCGGCCCCGCAGGCTTGATGGCGGCTGAAGTGCTGGGCCTGGCCGGAATCAAGGTCGATCTGTACGACGGCATGCCTTCGGTAGGTCGCAAATTTCTCCTGGCAGGCGTGGGCGGCATGAACATCACCCATTCCGAAGCCTACCCGGCATTTCTCTCACGCTACGCCGAGCGCGGACCGCAGATTGCACCGCTGCTGCGCAGCTTTGGTGCCGAAGCGCTGTGCCAGTGGATTCATGACTTGGGTATCGAAACCTTTGTCGGCAGCTCTGGCCGGGTGTTTCCTACGGACATGAAGGCTGCGCCGCTGTTGCGGGCCTGGCTCAAAAGGTTGCGAGAGGCTGGCGTAGTTATCCACACCCGCCATCGTTGGCTGGGTTGGGATGACAACGGTGGTTTGCGCGTTGAAAGTCCTGACGGCGAAAAAATCCTCCATCCTGACGCAACCCTGCTGGCCCTCGGCGGCGGCAGTTGGTCGCGCTTGGGTTCCGACGGAGCATGGATGCTGCCACTCGAACAACGCGGTGTAGGACTGACGCCTTTGCAACCGAGTAATTGCGGTTTCGAGGTGCAGGCCTGGAGCGAATTGATGGTCAGCAAATTCGCTGGTGCCCCGCTGAAAAATATCGCTATCGGCCTCAATGACGACGTTCCCCGGCTGGGTGAATGCGTGATTACAGCGACCGGGATCGAAGGCAGTTTGATCTACGCGCTATCGGCATCGATCCGCGAAGCGATCAATCAGCATGGCTCGGCGACTATTCATCTGGACCTGCTGCCCGGCCGGCCTGTGGATAAAGTTCAGGCGGCGCTGAGTAAACCGCGCGGTTCCCGCTCAATGTCCAAACATCTGCACAGTCAGCTCGGGATAGATGGGGTGAAAGCGGCGCTGCTGCGCGAACTGACGGCGGCAGAATGCTTCGCCGATTCGGCATTGCTCGCCAAGGCGATTAAAGCGCTGCCGATGAACCTGGTGAAAACCCGCCCACTGGACGAAGCCATCAGCAGCGCCGGGGGCGTGATGTTCGAGTCGATGGATGAACGCCTGATGCTCAAGCAATTGCCTGGGGTGTTTTGCGCGGGGGAAATGCTCGATTGGGAAGCGCCGACGGGCGGCTATTTGCTGACCGCGTGTTTCGCCAGTGGGCGTGCGGCGGGGTTGGGGATGGTGGAGTGGTTTGGTGGTAGCGGCAAGCTTTAAGCTGCAAGCGGCAAGTTAGAGCGGGCGCGAGGTAACTTGCCGCTTGCAGCTTGCCGCTTGCCGCTGCTGTCAAGGCTTCTTCTTACGCGGCCCGGTATTAAACACCGGCACTTTCCGCACAGGCTTGATCGAAGGCTCCGGCGCCGAAGCGTCCCCGCTCTCGACCCACTTACCCAAATTGCGTTTACCGCCACCGGAGGTCTTCGGCTTCTTCGGTTTTTTCGGCTTCGTCACCACCTGACCGCTGGAATCGGTATCCGGTACGCGGTGCTCAGGTTCGAAGTCGTGCTCCACCTGACGAGGCAACGTCTGACGGGTCAACATCTCGATGGCCGACAGCAGATTCACTTCATCCGCACACACCAGCGATATGGCCTGCCCGGAAGCACCCGCACGCCCGGTACGACCGATCCGATGGATGTAGTCTTCCGCCACGATCGGCAGGTCGAAGTTGACCACCAACGGCAAATCTTCGATGTCCAGACCACGGGCCGCGACGTCGGTGGCGACCAGAATCTGCACTTCGCTGGCCTTGAAACGGTCCAGCGCGCGTTGACGGGTGGCTTGCGGTTTGTCGCCATGGATGCCGTCGGCGTTGATGCCCAGGCCCTGCAGTTTTTCCACCAGCGCGTCCACGCCGTTGCGGGTCTTGGCGAACACCAGCACCTGCTTCCACTTGCCCTTGCGCAGCAGATGGATGAACAGTTCCGGCTTGCGCTTCTTGTCCACCGTCACCACCCATTGCTTGACGGTACTGGCCGCTACGTTGCGCGGGCTGACTTCGATGCTCAGCGGGTCGTTGAGCATTTGCCCGGCCAGCAAGCGGATCGCGTCGGAGAATGTTGCGGAGAACAGCAGTGTCTGACGTTTCTTCGGCAGCACGCGATAAATGTTCCCCAGCTCCTCGGAAAAGCCCAGGTCGAGCATGCGGTCCGCTTCGTCCAGCACCAGGGTTTGCAGCTGGTTGAACTTCAGCGCGTTCTGGCGGAACAGGTCGAGTAAACGGCCCGGCGTCGCCACCAGCACGTCAACGCCCTTACGCAGCTTCATCATCTGCGGGTTGATGCTGACGCCGCCGTACACCGCGTAAGTGCTCAACGGCAGATTCTCGGCGTACTGGCTCACGGCTTCATGAACCTGTTCCGCCAGTTCGCGGGTTGGCACCAGGATCAGCGCGCGCACCGAGTTGGCAGTGACTTTTGGCCCTTCCATGGTCAGCAATTGCAGGAGCGGCAGTGCGAAACCGGCGGTCTTGCCGGTGCCGGTCTGAGCCGCTGCCATCAGGTCGCGACCCGCCAGCACCGCAGGAATGGCTTCCGCCTGAACCGGCGTCGGGGTCTGGTAGCCGAGCGTCTCGAGAGAGCGCAGCAAGGGTTCGATCAGGCCAAGGGAGGCGAAAGTCATGGGATTACCGTAGGAAAATTCAGCGCGATTGTGCATAACAAGTGTGCAATGGCGCGCAGTTTACCCTAATTCACACGGGATTCTGTCGGCACGGCTACGGCAGGCCGAACAGGCGCCCGACGCCACTGCGGCAATCCGATCAACACCACGGCACTGATGATCACCAACATGGCCAATGCTTCCGCGAGTCCAATGCTCTCGCCGACGAACACAATCCCCAGCAACACCGCCACCGCCGGGTTGACGTAGGCATAACTGGTGGCCGCCGCCGGCCGCACGTTTTTCAACAAGTACATGTAAGCGTTGAAGGCGATGATTGAGCCGAAAAAGATCAGATACGCGAGCGCAGCCCAGCCTTCGATCGGCGGCATGGCTTGCAGATGCTCGCCGCTCAGCGCGCTGCCGATCAGCAGCGCCACACCACCGACCAGCATTTCCACGGCACTGGCCATTGCGCCCTGAGGCAACGGCAAATGTTTGCTCCACACCGAGCCAAACGCCCAGGTCGCCGCGGCAAAGACCAGCAACAAGGCGCCCAGCGGGCTCGATTGCAGGTTGGAACCGAGGTTCAACATCGCGATGCCAATCAGACCGAGCGCAATCCCGGCCCATTCGAGACGGGTATTGCGCGCGCCCCAGAAATAGCCGAAGAGCAAGGTAAACAGTGGAACGGTGGCAATGGCCAGCGCCGCAATGCCAGAGGCGACGCCCGTATGTTCCGCCACGCTGACGCCGCCATTACCGCACGCCAACAGCAAAATCCCGATCACGCCCGCCGCTTTCCACTGCGCCCAGGTCGGTGCGGGCGCCCCGCGCCAACGCAGAAATGCATACATCAACGTCCCGGCGGTGACGAAGCGGATCCCCGCGAGCAACAAGGGCGGCCAGTATTCGACGCCGATGCGGATGACCAGGTACGTCGAACCCCAAATCACATACAGCGCAAAAAACGCAGCGATCAACGGTAAGGAAAAACGACGTAAGCCAGGCATTGGGCAGCTCGCAGGCAGGACTTGTGAACAGCCATTCTAGAAAGGCTGACAACGAAAAATAAGTTACAAAACCTGTTTATAGCGCCGGTACACTTTTCAAATCACGGACACTGACACGACACGGCCGTTGTAGAAGCGAGCCTGCTCGCGATGGTCTCAAGAACGCCGCGTTTGTTCAAAAAACACGTGCCATCGTTAACGTCCATCGCCAGCAAGCTGGCTCCTACAGGGTTTTGTGCGAATCAAAACCCGCGATGGCGCTTGAGGTGCTCGTTGATCTTCGCCGCCGGCACTTTCTGCAGGCTGACCAGCAAATCATGCGATAACTCGCGCAACCCATGCTTGTGCCGCAACTCCTGCGCCAGGTGCGCTGTCAGGTTGGCGGCCATCTCGGCATCAGCCATGGCCCGGTGAGCTTTGCCGGTGTCGGGCAGTTGGGCGAAGGTGGTCAGCGTGCCGAGTTTATGATTCGGCGCGGCAGGCATCAGACGGCGGGCGAGGAGCAGCGAGCAGGCGAAGTTTTGCAATCGCGTGCGTTTGATCCGCCCCAGCTCGAAATCCCAGAACTTCTGGTCAAACGCGGCGTTGTGCGCGAGCAGCGGCGTGGTGCCGACGAATTCGTTGACCTCGTTCATCACCCGCTCCGCCGTTGGCGCGGTGCGCAGCATGGCGTTGCTGATGCCGGTCAGTTGCTCAATGAAGGGCGGGACGCGGACGCCGGCGTTCATCAGGCTTTGGTAACGCTCGACGATGCGCCCCTGTTCAAGGATCACTACGGCAATTTCCGTGGCCCGGCAGCTGCTGCTCGGGGAGATCCCGGTGGTTTCAAAGTCGATGACTGCTATGCGTTCCAAACCTGTTTCAACTCCGTAAAAATCAATTCTTGAGCAGCAACGCGCTCTCGATCGGCACGTAGCGGCTGGCGGCGCGGATCAGCGAATTGGCCGTCAGGCCCGGCACGCCATAAGCCACGGCTTGCACGCCGTGCTTGCTGATGATGCGTTCCAGCAGCATGTCGAAATCACCGTCGCCGGAGGCCAGCACCACTTCGTCGACGTGGTCCGCCGCGTCCATGATGTCGAGGGTGATGCCCACGTCCCAGTCGCCCTTCGCCGAGCCGTCGCTGCGCTGGATGTAGGGCTTGAGCTTCACGGTGAAGCCGAGGTTGCGCAGGATCTGTTGGAATTGCTGCTGTTTGCTGTCGCCACGATCGATCGCGTAGGCATAGGCCTCGACGATCTCGCCCTGTTTGCTGATATCAGCCCACAGCGCGGCGTAGTTGAAGTGGCAGCCATATGCCTGGCGCACGGTGTAATAGAGGTTCTGGACATCGGCGAACACTGCAATTTTCTTCACCGTGCATCCTCTTTCGCGCAGGCGGGATCAGGCACCGGGCCCGAAAAGTTGCCCAGTATGCCAGCCTGAAGGATTGTTCCGCGAATAATCGGCCCGGAGCGCCGCAGCGCTCCGGACGAATGGCGGGTCAGACGAAGGAATCGTCGTCATCACCGCCGAAGAACGATGAACTGTCATCGTTGTAATCAGCGTCGGCGTAACCGCCCTGATCGCTGGAATGGTTGTCGGCCACGCGCTGTTCATCGCCCCAGGCTTTGTCACCGCTGTGATCGTTGACCTGGGCCGGTTCTTCCTTGATGACTTCGACGATTTCCTGAGGCTGTTGATTGCTGTGGAACAGGCTGCTGATGCCTTGCGCCAGCATCACGCCACCCGCCACGCCAGCCGCGGTTTTCAGCGCGCCACCTAGGAAACCGCTGCCAATCCCGGGCGCCTGCTGTTGCGGCGCGTAGTTCTGCTGCGGTGGCGGCGCAGCGAAGTTCTGCTGTGGCGGTGGCGAATTGAACGACGGACGCCCCGGCTCACGCCAGCCGCCGCTGGCGGGCGGTGCACTGGGCGCAGGCGTTTCACGGGAACTGCCGCCGAAAATACTCGACAGGAAACCACCGCCGCTCGGTGCCGGTGCCGGTGTTTGCGCCTTGGCCGATTGCAGTTCGGCCTGCAATTGCTGGATTTGCTGGGTGAGTTGCTTGTTCTGCTCGTCGAGGCTTTTGAGTGCGTGCTCTTGCACCAGAATCGCCTGGGTCATGAAATAGCCCGCAGCGGGCTGGCGAGTCAGGTGCTCCTTGATCCGCGCCTCGGCCAGGGCGTCGCGCGGGGCTGCGTCCGTTTCGGCCTGTTGCAGCCGGGAAAACAGTCCATCGATCAGGGTTTGTTCTTCGCTGTTCATGGCGACCTCGTAGATTGCCGGGGAAATCGTAGACCTTCTCCAATGAGGATACGGTGCTCGACCTTAATGGAGGCTGAAACAACTTGTTTCAATGACCTTTACCGAACGTTTACGTTTGCTTCAGGCGGTACATGATCGGTTACAGTGAGTTACTGAATATGACTGCGATACCGACTGATGAATCCGTTCGACGTGCTGCGTGACTCGCTGTATTTCTTCAAGCGCAATCTGGGCCAGATCGTGCAGCTGTGCCTGCCGCTGGTGATTTTCGAAGCGCTGCTGCAACAAGTGGTCGACCACAACACTGTGCCAGACAGCTTTCCCGGCATCAGCGTGATCGTCGGCCTGTTGGTGTATCCGCTGTACACCGCCGCACTGATCCTGTTTCTCGATGCGCGCAGCCGTGGCGAATCGCCGCGTACCCGTGACCTGCTGACTAGGGCCGCCTGGCTGTGGCCGCGTTTCGCCTTGCTCACGGCACTTAATACCCTGCTGATCCTGCTGGGCCTGTCGCTGTACTTTCTGCCGGGCATCTGGCTGATGGTGATGTTGGCGTTCAGCGAATACTTGCTGGTGCTCAGGGGCATGGCACCGCTGGCCGCGATGAAAGCCAGCCTGCGCCTGACCCGCGGTCATTTCCTGCGGATTCTGGTGTGCATCCTGTGTGTGATGGGACCGTTGTGGCTGCTCAAGGGCTTGACTATAGAGGTGTACCCAGAGCCGCAGAACCCGGTGATTTCCCTGGTGATCGACAGCGCACACAGCTTTTTGCAACTGTTCACCAGCGTGGTGTTGTTCCGGTTGTTCATGCTCATCGGCGACGCCCCCGAACAAGTCGACCGGCCGCTCTGACCGTGGGCTTCGGCCCCGCTCTCGGTTATGCTCGGACACCTCTTTTGTAACGCGATAAGCCGAGCCATGACCCGTCTGCTGCGCTACACCCTGCTGGGCCTGTTGATCGCCGTCAGCCTGACTGCCTTGTTGATCTACAGCCTGACCTGGCGCCCCGATGCCGAGGAATTGCTGCCGGTCAGTTGCAACGCTCAGGCGCCGACCCCTGTGCCGGTATTGGTGCCGGGACAGGCGCTGAAAGTGATGACCTGGAACGTCCAATACCTGGCGGGCAAGCGCTACGTGTTCTGGAATGACCTCGCTCAGGGCAACGACGAAAACCCGACGCCCGCAGACATGGCCTTCAGCCTCGATGAAGTGGCGCGGGTGATTCGCGATGAGCAACCGGACGTCGTGCTGTTGCAAGAGCTCGATGACGGCGCCAAGGCCAGCGACTACCAGAACCAGTTCAAACTGCTCCAGGAACGCCTCGCCGACTTGTATCCGTGCAGTGCCCACGCCTTCGACTGGAAAGCCGACTTCGTCCCGCAGCCGCACATCTTTGGCAGTGTCGGCCGAAAATTGGCGACCCTCAGTCGCTTCCAGATCGAACACGCCGAACGCCTGCAACTGCCGGTCGAGCAAGTCAACATCATCAGCCGCCAGTTCAAACCGAAGAACGCGTTGCTGATCACTTACCTGCCGGTGAGCGACGGCGGGCAGATCGCGGTGCTCAGCACCCATCTGGACCGTGCTCAGCAGCCTGACGACACGCTGCAAGCCCAGGTGACCGCCGTTGCCAAAGTCCTCGACACGTTTGAAAGCCGGGGCACGCCCTGGCTGATCGGCGGCGACTTCAACCTGTTGCCGCTGGGGCAATATCGACGCCTGCCCACCGAACAGCGCACGCCCTACTCCGCCGACAGCGCACTGCACCTGTTGTGGGACAAGTACCCGATGATTCCGACCAACAATGAAGCCAGCGGAATCGATCGGGCACGCTGGCTGACGCATTACCCGAATGATCTCGGTCTAAACGGTCCGGACCGTACCGTCGATTACCTGTTCTACAGTCCGCGGATCAAACGGGTCGAAGCGATGGTGCGGCAGGACGATACCTTGCGGATTTCCGATCATTTACCGGTGATTGCGCGGTTCCTCCTGCCGGCTGCGCCGTAGCCGTGGACTCCAGACAAATGCAAAACCTGTGGGAGCTGGCTTGCCAGCGATAGCGGACTGTCAGTCAACAAAAAAGACGGTGCATTTGAGGGCCTCTTCGCTGGCAAGCCAGCTCCCACAGGGATGAATGGATGACTGAAAATCGAGTCAATGCACCTCTTCCAGATCATCATGCAGCAGCCCGAAAATATCGCGCTTCATCTCGATGAACGAGCGCTCCATGACCATGTCCAGGGTCCGTGGCCGTTCGATCGGCACGTCCAGAATCTGCTTGATCCGCCCCGGCCGCGCGCCCATCACGTAAACCCGGTCGCCCAGCAGAATGGCCTCGTCGATGTCATGGGTGACGAACAGCACAGTCTTCTTGCTGTTGCCCCAGACCCGCAGTAACAACTGCTGCATTTGCAGGCGCGTCTGGCTGTCGAGGGCGCCGAAGGGTTCATCCATCAGCAGGATCTGCGGGTCGTTGGCCAGCGCCCGGGCAATCGCCACGCGCTGCATCATGCCGCCCGACAGCTGCTTGGCGTAGTTGTCGGCGAAGCCCGTCAGGCCGACTTCGTTGACGTAGTAATCGACGATTTCCTTGCGCTGCGCCGCCGCCATGCCGCGACGCTTGAGGCCGAACTCGACGTTCTGCCGCACGGTCAGCCACGGGAACAGCGTGTAGCTCTGAAACACCATGCCGCGATCCGCACCCGGCCCCTGCACTTGCTGGCCGCCGACGTAAATCTCGCCTTCCGTGGGCTCGTTCAGGCCGGCGGTGAGGTACAGCAGACTCGACTTGCCGCAGCCCGACGGCCCGACCAGCACCGCGAACTGCTGGTCCGGAACTTCGAACGACACCTGGTCGAGCGCGGTAAACACACCGCCGTCAGGCTTCTGATAACGCAGGCTGACCTTGTCCACTTGCAGCCGTGGCGCGGCGTGCGCCGGGGCGGCCATCGGGGTGACAAGGCGCGGGTTGACGGCAGTTACTGAGCCCATGCGGCAATCCTCAGACGTAGGAAACGGAACAGTTGGTCAGTGACCAGGCCCAACAGGCCGATGATCGCAATGGCGAGGAAAATCACATCCACCTGAAAGCCGCGCATGGCTTTGAGGCTCAAGTAACCCAGGCCGCTCGACGCCGCGACCAGTTCAGCGACCACCAGGTACGTCCAGGCCCAGCCCATGGTGACGCGCAAGGTGTCGAGCACACCCGGCAACGACGCCGGGGCGATCACATGCAGCACCGCATCGCGGCGGGTCGAACCCAAGGTGTAAGAAGCGTTGATCAAATCCTTGGAGATGCCCTTGGACACGTCCGCGATCATCACCAGTTGCTGGAAGAACACGCCGAAGATGATCACCGAGACCCGCTGCTCCAGACCGATGCCGATCCACAGAATGAACAGCGGCACAAACGAGGTCACCGGCAAATAGCGAATGAAATTCACCAACGGTTCGAGGAACGCCTGGACGATGCGGAAGCTGCCCATCAGCAAGCCCAGTGGCACCGCCACCAGCGACGAAATGACGAAACCGACCACCACCACTTCGAGACTGGCCCACACATGCAAACCGAGGGTGCCGTCGCGGCCCAGGCGCACGGCGGCCTCGAGCACGGCGCCGGGTGTCGGCAGGAACATCCCCGGCACGATGCCGCCGTACGACAACCCGGCCCACAAGCCAACCAACAGCACCCAGGCCAAGCCGCTCGCGCTCCAGATCACCGAGACCGGCAGGCCGGTCTTGGGGGTGATGCAGCGGCTCAGCCATGAATTGCGCTTGAACATGCGAACCTCCTACAGCGGGGTGACGAAGCGGTTGTCGATCAAGTCGTCATTGCTGACGTTGTAGGGTTTGCCCTGCAATTCACTGGCGGTTTCATTGGCCAGTTTGATCAACGGTTCGCTGTCGCCCGGCTTGCCCGGAGAGCCCAAGAGTTTTTCGCTCATGGCCTGATCGTAGAAGCGCACGCCCTGCGCGGCGGCGGCCAGTTCCTTCGGATCGGCGAGGTAACCGCCGACGCCTTTGGCCATGATTTTGTAGGCTTCTTCGGGGTGATCCTTGGTGTACTGCACCGCTTTGTACAACCCGGCGACCAGCGCCTTGACGTCGTCCGGTTGCTTTTCGATGACGGTGCAGTTGAGTGCGACCACATCGACAATCACCCCCGGCGTGCTGCTGCTGTCGATCAATACCTTGCCTTGTTTCTTGTCACGGACCATCGACAGGTGCGGTTCCCAGGTCACGGCGGCGGGCACGCGACCGGCGATGAACGCGGTGGCGGCATCGTCAGCTGTCATGTTCTGCACAGTGATGTCACTCATGCTCATGCCGTGTTTTTTCAGCAGATAAGACAGCCAGAACTGCGAGGTCGAGCCTTCGTTGACCGCCACGGCTTTGCCTTTCAGCTCTTGCAGACTCTTGACGTCCTTGCCCACCAGAACACCGTCGCCACCGTGGCTGTCATCGAGTGCGGCGACGGCTTTGAAGCAGAATTGCGGGCGGTATTTGAGCACTTCGTCGATGGTCGACGCCGAGCCAGACAATTCGCCCGAGGCTTGCGCGGCCATGTACATCGAGGCTTCTTCAACGACGGGCAATTCGACGGTCAGGCCGTTTTCCTTGAAGTAGCCCAGGTCCTGGGCCAGGTAGAGGGTGCCGTAACCGACCCAGGTGGTATGGCCGATGGACAGGGTGCCGGCCTGGGCGCTGGTGGCGACCGTCGCGGCAATGGCGGTGATCGCCAGTGGATGAGCAACGCGGGCAAACAAGGACTTGATCATGGAGCACTCCCAAAGCTGTTGATTTAGTTTTGTCATGGGCAGTACGGCCAGCGAGCCTTGGAAAAGCGCTGTCCCTTGTGGTCTCTGATGGACCTTTGGGTGAGCAGCGTCTGGCTGACTGGCGAAGTCGATGTTGGACCAAGGTGGGGATTTGGAAAATTAGGAAATATGTCGATGGGAATGATGAAAAAACTGGGTAGCGTGCGCGGTAAAGGGGCGGTGTTGGCGGGGGTGCACGGGGTGGGTGCAAATCCTGAGAGATGTGTTGAATCGGCAATCGCGAGCAGGCTCACTCCTACAAGGGATTTGTGATCGACACAGATCCAATGTGGGAGTGAGCCTGCTCGCGATAAGGTCCGCAGGACCTTCCGGCAATGTCAGAGCCGGCCGTACTCTTGGGCGGTACGATCAACTGCCTTCAAGGTCTTGCCGACCAGTTCATCAATCTCTTCCCGACTGGCAATCAACGCCGGCGCCATGATCATCCGTCCCAGCGTCGAGCGAATGATCACGCCTTCCTCAAAGCCAATCGTGCGGCACCGCCAGGCAATATCGTTCTCGTTGGCAAAGCGCTTGCGGTTGGTTTTATCTTCGGCAAACTGCAGCGCCGCGACCATGCCCACACCCTGGATATCCCCCACCAACGGGTGATTACCGAACACCTCGCGCAGGCACTGTTGCAGGTACGGCCCGATGTCGTCCTTGACCCGTGTCACCACGCCTTCATCGCGCAATGCCTTGAGGTTGGCGATGGCCACCGCTGCCGCGACCGGGTGCCCGGAATAGGTCAGGCCGTGGGCGAATACCCCGCCCTGCTCCACCAGGACCTGAGCCATTTTCTTCGACAGAATCAGCCCGCCCATGGGGATGTAACCGGAGGTCAGGCCCTTGGCGATCGACAGCGTGTCCGGCTCGAAACCGAAGTGTTCATGGGCAAACCATTCGCCGGTGCGACCGAAGCCGCCGATCACTTCGTCGGCGCACAACAGCACGTCGTATTGGCGGCAGATCCGCTGAATTTCCGGCCAGTAGCTTTCTGGCGGGAAGATCATCCCGCCCGCGCCCTGGAACGGTTCGGCGATAAACCCGGCGACCTTGTCGGCGCCCAGTTCGAGAATTTTTGCTTCCAGTTGCTGCGCCGCCCGCAGGCCGAATTCAGCTGGGGTCAGGTGGCCTTCGTGGGCGAAGAAGTACGGCTCGTCGATGTGTTCGATGTCCGGCAGCATGCCACCCATTTCGTGCATGAACTTCATGCCGCCGAGCGCCGTCGCCGCCAGCGTCGAGCCGTGGTAACCGTTCCAGCGCCCGATCATGATTTTCTTCTCGGGCTTGCCGAGCACTTGCCAATAACGGCGCACCGTGCGGATCAGCACCTCGTTCGCCTCGGAACCGGAGTTGGTGTAGATCGCGTGGCTGTAGTGCCCCGGCAACAGGCTGAACAGCAGCTCCGACAGCTCGATCACCTGCGGGTGGGTGGTGTGGAAAAACATGTTGTAGTACGGCAACTGCTCAAGCTGTCGGGTCGCCGCCGCCGCCAGGTCCTTGCGTCCGTAACCGAGGTTGGTGCACCACAGCCCGGACATGCCGTCGAGGTAACGCCGACCATCGTTGTCCCACAGGTGCAGGCGTTCGCCACGAACCATCACACGGGGCCCTTCGTCGTTGAGCGCCTTTTGATCGACGAATGCGTGGATGTGGTGCGCAGCGTCGGCGGCCTGGTAGTCGCGGGTTTCACGTGGGGTGGTCATCGCCAGTTCTCCGTTTTGTTGTTAGCGCAGCTGAAACCAGGTGGTCTTCAACTGGGTGTATTTGTCGAATGAGTGCAGCGACAGGTCGCGGCCGAAACCGGACTGCTTGCCGCCGCCGAACGGCACCGTCACGTCGAGCGCATCGACGCTGTTGACCGAGACCGAGCCCGCGCGCAATTTCCGCGCCACGCGGTGGGCGCGATTGAGGTCGTCGGTCCACAGCGAAGCGGCCAGACCGTAAACGCTGTCGTTGGCCAGCTGCAAGGCGTGTGCCTCGTCGTCGAAGGCGGTGACGGCCAGCACCGGGCCGAACACTTCATCGCGAAACAACGGCATGTCCGGGGTCACACCGGTAAAAATGGTCGGCTGAATGAAGTTGTCGGAACCGTTGAAAGTCGACTGCCGACCACCACACCGCATCGTCGCGCCTTGGCGTTCGGCCTGCTCGATGAACCTCATGATGCGCGCGGTCTGACGGCTGTCGACAATCGCCCCGGCGCGGCTCGACGGGTCCAGCGGATCACCCGGCAACCAGCGTTCG
Organism: Pseudomonas sp. GB2N2; assembly: GCF_054897705.1. Taxonomy (NCBI): domain Bacteria; kingdom Pseudomonadati; phylum Pseudomonadota; class Gammaproteobacteria; order Pseudomonadales; family Pseudomonadaceae; genus Pseudomonas; species Pseudomonas sp. GB2N2. The sequence continues at coordinate 5,309,854 of NZ_CM142701.1, read as the reverse complement.
GCCTGGGCCTTGAGGCGCTCGACGAATTCATCGTGAATCGACCGTTGCACCAGCAACCGCGAGTTGGCCGAGCACACTTCGCCCTGATTGAAGAAGATGCCGAACGCCGCTTTTTCGGCGGCGAGGTCCAGATCCTGGCAATCGGCGAACACCAGGTTGGCGCTCTTGCCGCCGCATTCCAGCCACACCTGCTTCAGGTTCGACTGCGCGGAATACTGCATGAAGTATTTGCCGACTTCGGTGGAGCCAGTGAACACCAGGCAATCGACGTCCGAGTGCAATCCGAGGGCTTTGCCGGCCTGCTCGCCGAGGCCGGGCAGCACGTTCAGCACGCCGGCGGGAAGGCCGGCCTCCAGCGCCAACTCGGCCAGGCGCAGGGCGGAAAACGGTGATTGCTCGGCGGGTTTCAGAATCACCGAATTGCCTGCGGCCAAGGCTGGCGCCAGCTTCCACGCAGCCATGTCCAGCGGGAAATTCCACGGCACCACGGCGGCCACCACGCCCAGCGCTTCGCGGGTGATGGTTGCCAACACATTCTGCGCAGTGGGCGCGATCTGGTCGTAGAGTTTGTCGAGGCTTTCGGCGTACCAGCGAAACACCCCGGCAGCGCCCGGCACGTCGATGTTGTAGGCGTCCATCACCGGTTTGCCCATGTTCAGCGAATCCAGCAGCGCCAGTTCTTCGCGATGGGTCATGATCAGATCGGCGAGGCGCAGCAGCACGTGTTTGCGCTCACTTGGCGAACGCGCCGACCAGGTGCCAGCCTCAAACACCTGCCGCGCATTGTTTACCGCCGCGTCCACGTCTTCAGCGCCGCAAGCGGCCACATTGGCCAGCGTCTGGCCGGTGCCGGGGTTTATCGCCGCGAAGGTCTGGCCGGACTGCGCCGAACGGTGTTGACCACCGATCATCGCCTTGTCGGGAAAAGACAGTAAAGCCGCTTTGTTTTGCCAATCTGCAAGCTTGAACACGAGATGCTCCATGGGCTTTTCTTGTGCCTGGATGGTCTCGCAGGCCCGCGTCGAGGAAAATGAGTAAAAATGTCTTCGCAGACCATGAAAAAACTGGGCAGCCTATCTCCCCGGTTGCGCGGTATGTGGTTATTGTTCAGGCACAACAACACCGTCGTCAGAACGGACGCAGTCGGCGCAAAAATTGCCTGGATGTCGAGTCCATCCACCCCGAGGTTTGCCGTGGCTGCCTACAACCTGCGTCAATTGAAGTACTTCATCACCACCGTCGAATGCGGCAGCGTCGCCGAGGCGTCGCGCAAGCTGTACATCGCCCAGCCGGCCATTTCCACGGCGATCAAAGGCCTGGAAGACAGCTTCGGCGTGCAACTGCTGATCCGTCATCACGCCCAGGGCGTGTCCCTGACTCCGAGCGGTGCACGTTTCTACCGCAAGGCCCAGGAACTGCTGCGCATGGCCAAGGAGTTCGAGCAGAACGCCCTGGCCGACAACGACATCGTGTCCGGGCAAATCGATATCGGCTGCTTCGAAACGGTCGCGCCGCTTTACCTGCCGCAGTTGATTGCCGGGTTCTCGGCGCTGTACCCGGGGGTGAAAATCCGCATCCGCGACGGCGAGCAACAGGAACTGGTGCAAGGTCTGACTTCGGGCACGTTCGACCTGGCGATCCTGTATGAACACGAACTCGACGCCACCATCGAAACCGAACCGCTGATGCCGGCACAGCGGCCTTACGCGCTGCTGCCGGCGGATCATCGCTTTGCCCAGCTCAAACAAGTGTCGCTGCGCGACCTGTGCCTGGAGCCGATGATTCTGCTGGACGTGCAACCGAGCCGGACCTATTTCGTCAGCCTGTTCGAAGAGTTGAACCTGTCGCCAAACATCGCCTTCAGCTCACCGTCGATCGAGATGGTGCGGGGCATGGTCGGGCAAGGTTTCGGCTTCTCCATCCTGGTCACGCGGCCGCACTCGGAATGCACCTACGACGGGCAGAAAGTGGTGTGCGTGGACATCGTCGAAGACGTCACCGGTTCAGGACTGGTAGCGGCGTGGCTCAAGCGTGGACAGCTGACCAAACCGGCGCAGTTGTTTGCTGATTACTGCCGCGAACAGCTGACCGCGAAGGCCGAACGATCAACCCTGTGATCGTTCCCCCGCTCCGCAAGGGAACGATCACAACATTACTTCCGGGGTTTGATCCGCGCGGTCGCTTCGGCCACCAACGGATCATCCGGCCAGTAATGCTTCGGATACCGCCCCTTCAAATCCTTCTTCACCTCGGCATACGTACTGCGCCAGAAGTTCGCCAGGTCCTGCGTCACCTGCACCGGTCGCCGCGCCGGCGACAACAGATGCAGCTTCACCACCTGCCGCCCACCGGCAATGCGCGGCGTTTCGGCCAACCCGAACAACTCCTGCAGGCGCACCGCCAGAATGGGTGGCTGCTCGCTGTAATCCAGCCGAATCGATGACCCCGAGGGCACGCTCAAATGCTGCGGCGCCAGCTCATCCAGGCGTTGCGGAAGCGGCCACGGCAAGCAGTTACGCACGATGCTCGACAAGTCCAGGTTGGCAAAATGACTGAGTCGCGAGACTTTCCCCAGATACGGCATCAACCAGAGTTCAAGGCTGTTCAGCAACGCCGCATCACTGACATCCGGCCACTCACTGTCACCCTTGGCCGCGAGGTCCAACTGGCGCAGCAGCGCGACCCGCGCCTGCCACTGACGCAACTCCGGCGTCCACGGCAAAAGCTCCAGACCCTTGCGCCGCACCAGATTCACCAGCGCCTGACTGCGGGCCGTTTCATCCAGCCCGGTCAACGGCTCGCGACTGAGCACCAACTCCCCGACCTTGCGCTGACGCTCAGCCCGAAGCACGCCTTCGCGCTCATCCCAATCCAGTTGATCGAGCACCCGCACTTGCTCAGCCAACACCGAGTCGAACAACCCGGGATCGAAATCCGCCGCCAGATAAATCCGCTCTTCGCGCTGGCCCTGACGACTGCCCAGATCGGCAATCACCAGCCACGACTGCTTCATCAAACTGTCGGCTTCGGCGAACAGCGCGGCGCGTCCGTTGGCCAGGCGATATTCCGCGCCACCGGCCCGACGTTGCTGGGCCACACGGTCGGGATAGGCCAGCGCCAGCAGCGCACCGAGCCAGCGCGGATGCTCCGGATCGCTGACCGGTTCCGACGCCTTGCCGCGCAGGTAACCGCGATACTGCCGCGCCAGTTGCCGGGCGCGTTGCACGCCACCCTGCGCGCCGCGTGTCGCGCGTTCTGCGCCGGACAACAACACCAGCCGGCTGTGCAGATCCGCGCCCGCGCCGCGCAAAATATCCCGCTCACCGAGCAGTGCCGCGACATCGCACGCCATCTCCGCCAAACCCAGCGCCTGCCCGCGCAACAACAAATGCGCAATACGCGGATGCGCCGGCAGCTCGGCCATCGCCTGACCGTGACGGGTCAGCGCTTCGCCATCCAGTGCGCCCAAGCGATCAAGCAAATCCTGAGCCTGGGCATAAGCCGCCGCTGGCGGCATATCGAGCCACACCAGTTGACCCGGCGTCACGCCCCAACGCCCCAGTTGCAACGCCAACCCGGCGAGATCTGCCGAGAGAATTTCCGCACTGGCGTACGCCGCCAGTTGCTCGTGCTGATCCTGCGACCACAAGCGATAACACACACCCGGCTCCAGCCGCCCGGCCCGACCGGCGCGTTGCGTGGCGCTGGCGCGAGAGATGCGTTGCGTGTCGAGACGGGTCATGCCGCTGCCCGGGTCGAAACGCGGCACCCGCGCCAGCCCGGCATCGATCACCACGCGCACGCCGTCGATGGTCAGGCTGGTCTCGGCGATGTTGGTCGCGAGCACCACTTTGCGAAAGCCCGCCGGCGCCGGATCAATCGCCGCCCGTTGCGCGGCGAGGTCCAGCTCACCGTGCAACGGGCAGAGCAAAACCGGCGAACTGTCGCCCAGTGCATCGGCCAATTGTTGGTGCACCCGACGGATTTCCGCTTGCCCTGGCAGGAACACCAGAACGCTGCCGGTCTCATCATTCAAGGCGTCGAGGATGGTCTGCACCAGGCGCGGCTCGATGAATTCACCGGGCTGGAACGGCCGGCCCCAGCGCATCGCCACCGGGTACATGCGCCCTTCACTGCGCAGGATCGGCGCGTCGTCGAGCAATCCGGCCAGGCGTTCGCCTTCCAGCGTTGCCGACATCAGGAGGATTTTCAGCGGCTGATCGTCGCGGAACAGTTCCCGACCATTCAGGCTCAGGGCCAATGCCAGGTCGGCATCGAGACTGCGTTCATGAAATTCATCGAAGATCAGCAGGCCGACGCCTTCCAGCGCCGGATCATCCTGCAAGCGCCGGGTGAGAATGCCTTCGGTGACCACTTCGATACGGGTTTTGGGGCCGACTTTACTGTCGAGCCGAATGCGATAACCGACGGTTTCGCCGACCTTTTCCCCGAGCTCACTGGCTAATCGCTCCGCTGCTGCACGCGCCGCCAAGCGACGCGGTTCAAGCATCAGAATGGTTTGCCCGCCCAACCACGTCTCATTGAGCAAGGCCAGCGGCACGCGCGTAGTTTTACCGGCGCCGGGCGGTGCTTCGAGCACGGCTTCATGGCGTGTCGCCAAGGCTTCACGCAGGGCGGGTAAAACTTCATCAATTGGCAGAGAAATCATGCTGGCTCCATAACAGAGGCCCGAGTATAACGGCGAACTGCCGGACCTTTGTCGCGGTCCTAATTCATATCGACGACGCTTCGTTTTCCAGATGACTCAGGAGTTTTCATATGCGTATTCCCTTTCGCCTGATTGGCGGTGTTTTGGTTGCCACCCTGCTGACCCAGGTTACCGCTTGCGGATCGATCTTCTACCCCGATCGCCGTGGACAAATTGACGGCAAGATCGACCCGGCCATCGCTGCGCTGGATGCCATCGGCCTGCTGTTCTACATCATCCCCGGCCTGATCGCGTTTGCTGTCGACTTCGCCAGCGGCGCGATTTACTACGCACCGGGCGAGACCGCCCACGTGGAGCCGGAAAAACTCAAGGAAGCGATTGGCGCCGACGGCAAGGTCGATAACCACAAGTTGCAGACTATTCTTGAAACCGAACTGGGCCGCAGCTTCCCGCTGGACGATCCGCGCTTGATCCAGCACAAGGGCAGCACTCAGCAACTGGCTTTGCTTGGCCTGCAACCCGCCGCGTAATCCATGCCCATGAAGGAAACGCCGTCCCTATGATTTCCAGCTCCGAACACGCCCGCCTGCTGCGGCTGGCGACCCGTGCCTCGGTCGCGGTGGCGTGCACATTGATCGTCGCCAAAGCCATTGCGTGGTGGTTGAGCGGTTCGGTGAGCATGCTCGCCGGGCTGACCGACTCGGTCCTCGATGGCGTCACCTCGCTGCTCAATTTGCTGGCGGTGCATTACGCCTTGCGCCCCGCCGATGACGATCACCGTTACGGGCACGGCAAGGCCGAGTCGCTGGCGGGCATGGCTCAGGCGTTGTTTATCGGTGGCAGTGCAGTGTTGATTGCCTTGCAGGCGTTGGATCGGCTCAAGCATCCGGAGCCGGTCGGTGCGCCGTGGATCAGCATTGGGGTGATCGTGTTTTCCCTGGTGCTGACGCTGGCATTGCTGATGTTGCAGCATCGGGTGGTCAAGGCCACCGGCTCCAACGCAGTGCGCGCCGATTCGCTGCATTACCGTTCGGACATGATGCTTAACGGCAGCATCCTGGTCGCGCTGGTGCTCGCCGGGTTTGGTTGGCATCAGATAGATGCGTGGTTTGGGCTGGGAATCGCGGCGTACATTCTATGGAGCGCCATCCAGATCGGCCGGGAAAGTTTTACCGTGCTGATGGACGAGGAACTGCCGCTGGACGTCAGTCAGCACATGCTCGAACTGGCGTGCAGCGTGCCCGGCGTGCTGGGCGCGCATGACCTGCGCACACGGATTTCCGGCAGCCAGTGGTTTGTGCAATTGCACCTGGAACTGCCGGGGGATCTGACCCTGTCAGTCGCCCACGGCATCAGTGACCAGGCGGCGGATGCGATTCACGCTGCCTACCCGCGAGCCGAGGTGCTGGTGCACGCCGATCCGATTAAGGCAGCGGCAAGCGGCAAGCTGTGAGCGGCAAGCTGTGAGCGGCAAGCTGAAGCCTGGCACTCGCAGCTTGTAGCTTGTGGCTCGTCGCTGCTACTGAACCTGATAACCGCGACTGCCCAGGCAGTTGCCCTGGGCCTGACGGTAGGCTTGCACTACCGATGGGTCCGGCTGGTAAGTGGCCGTGCGTGGATCGAAGCCGCTCTGCTGCACCGCGTATTGATAGCACTCGTAACCGTCCTGATTGACCTGTTCCGGTGACTGGCCGTTGGCGGGATAAGCCGTCACGTCATAGCCATTGCTGGTCGGTTGCGGTTGCGGCTGTTGCTGCTGCACCGGCGGCTCGACCACGACGTAATCCTGAGAGCTTTCCTGATAGGCGTAATACGAGCCGGCCGCGAGGAACAACAGCGCGCCGCCGATCCACACTTCACGGGCGTAATCCGGCAGGTAGCTGACGCGAATCCCGCGCGGTGGCTCCACGATGACGTAACGTGGGCCCAGCGGGCGATACCAGTAACCGCCGGAGAAGAAATAATCCTGACCACGATAGGGCACGCGATAGTCACGGTCCGGGAAGCGGTCGATCACATGCCCGGGACGGTACTGCGGGCCTGGGCCCCAACCGTTGCCGTGCCCGTCCGGGCGCCCGGCCCAGCGATGATCATCGGGACGTGAACCCGGGCCGCCCGCCTGCCATTGCTGGTTGTAACCATTATTTCGCGGGATGTCCTGATAGTGGCCACGCTGCGGTTCCTGGGTCTGGCGCACGGTGTCGGGGCGGCCCTGAATCGGCAGGTCGTTGGCCGGCAATCGCGGCGGCGGTGGTGGCGGCCGAACGGGATTATTGAAATCGCGTGGCTGATTGTCTCTGGGTTGATTGTCGCGCGGTTGGTTGTTTTGCCACTGCCCGCCATTGCGCGGCTGGCCGTTGTGCTCGAACTGGCGACTGTTGTCGCCCCGAATGATCTCGTTGTTCTGCGGACGCGGTTGGTTGTTCTCTTGGGGATTGTTCTGCTGCGGATTGTTTTGCGGGCGCGGCGGGTTGTTGCCGCCATGACCCTGATTGTTGCCCTGACGACCGTCTCCACGTTGTCCGTTCTCGGGACCCCGGTTCTGCGGCTCATCGGCGAGCGATTGCGCAGTGACACTGATACACAGCAAACCAACACCGGCCAAACGCCAGATGCGCGACTTCATGCTTTTCCTCACTGCGGGTTAGGGCTTGTACGTAAGACTGGGAAAGCACAGGCCGGTTCTGCAACAGGTTATCAGTCGCGCAACTTATTTATTGAGGGGGCGGTGATAAATTGGCAGGCAAAAGAAAAGGGAGACCCGTCGGCCTCCCTTTGAGAACTTCGTCCTTGCTCGACGCTTATGACGTCGGCTCACCTCACGCCGTCTTCTGGACAGTGTGCAGCTCGGGGGCCAGCACATCCCCGGTGGGGGTGGCGACCGCGACTGGCCTGATTGGGCGAGCCGCTGTGGACTGTTTGTCCGAGCAGTGATTCTGGTGATAAGAATAGGCTTGGGGCAGCGGCAGAGGATTGCGAAGATTGCTCAAATAAACATGACTTGCGCAATTTTTAACCCTGGATAGATAATCTGCCGCAATCGATATGACAAAGGCCTGACTGATGAGCAAACTCGACCGCTACGACCTGAGCATTTTGGCGGAATTGCAGCGCGACGCGCGCATTTCCAACCAGGAGCTGGCCGAACGCATCGGCTTGTCGCCTTCACCGTGCTCGCGTCGGGTCAAGCAACTGGAGGACGACGGCTACATCTCGCGCCAGGTGGCCCTGCTGGATCGCAAAATGCTCGGCCTGAGCCTCACCGCCTACGTCCTGATCGGCATGGACCGGCACACACCGGAGCGATTCGAGAACTTCGAGGCGGCGATCCGCACCTTGCCGCAAGTGCTGGAATGCAGCCTGGTCACGGGGATGGACGCGGACTATCAGCTCAAGGTCGTGGTGCCGGACATGGATCACTATCAGAAATTGCTGCTGGGGCATCTGACTCGGATTGACGGGGTGACGAGTGTGCGGTCGAGTTTTGTGCTGAATCAGGTGCTCAACAGCACCGAGTTGCCGCTGACTCATCTGCGCAGCTGATGACGCCATCGCGAGCAGGGCTCACTCCCACATTCGACCGTATCCTCAGGTAGAACTCGGTTAAATGTAGGAGCGAGCCTGCTCGCGAAGGGGCCAGCACAGGCGACGAATGACTGCGACACACCGACGCAGGTCAATCCCGCGTCAATCCCCCATGCCGTATACTCCCGCGCCTGTTAGCCCCGCCCGCGCTGGAGATGACCGATGGACCCTGCAGTATTCGAAGAGTGGATGATGACCGGACTGGTCAGCATTCTGATCATTTTCATGGCGTTCATCGTCTGGGATCTGGCGAAAAAATCCAAGGCCGGGCGCTTCGGCTCGTTCATCCTGTTCTTCGTGCTGGGCTTGGGCATCGCCGCCTTCGTGATCAAAAGCGTGGTCATCGGCCTGATTGAATCCGGCGCGCTATAGCCGCGCAGGCACTTCCTTCCACTGCCCCTGATCGAGCCCTTCGATCGACCAGTCGCCAATCCTGACCCGCACCAGACGCAACGTTGGCAAGCCGACTGCCGCGGTCATACGCCGGACCTGCCGGTTACGCCCCTCGCGAATCACCAATTCCAGCCAGCGGGTCGGCACGCTTTTACGAAAGCGCACCGGCGGGTTGCGTGGCCACAGTTCAGGCTCCTCCAGCTGCCGCGCTTCGGCAGGCAAGGTCATGCCATCGTTCAGCTCCACACCGTCGCGCAACCGCTGCAACTGCTCGGCGCTCGGTTCGCCTTCCACTTGCACCCAATAGGTCTTGGCCAGTTTGTGTTTGGGATCGGCAATCCGCGCCTGAAGCTGGCCGTCGTTGGTCAGCAACAGCAAACCTTCGCTGTCGCGGTCCAGCCGGCCGGCCGGATAGATCCCCGGAATCTCGATGTAATCCTTGAGCGTCGCCCGCCCTTCACCGTCACTGAATTGCGTCAGCACATCGAACGGTTTGTTGAACAGAATCAGCTTCGGCTCGGCCGGTGGCGCTTTGGCGACACGGCGCTGGGCTGCTGATGACGGGGTGTTTGCGCCAGGGCGGCGAGACACGGGACGTTGAGGACGAGACATGGGAAGAAAAACATCTAACGGTCAGGGCTGCTAATGCTAGTGCCCTGACCGCCAAATGACCATGACAACTCGCTATCAGCGGAACGGCGGCTCGTCGAAGCTGCGCAATTTGCGCGAGTGCAACGAGTTGAGTTCGGTGCGTAGCAGATCCACCGCCTCGATACCGATCTTCAAGTGCTGGCTGACCGCGCGCTCATAGAACGCGTTGGCCGAACCCGGCAGCTTGATTTCGCTGTGCAGCGGTTTGTCCGAGACACAGAGCAACGTGCCATACGGCACCCGCAAACGATAACCCTGGGCGGCGATGGTGCCGCTTTCCATGTCCACCGCCACGGCACGGGACAGGTTGATCAGCGGCCGTTCCTGGGCCCAGCGCAATTCCCAGTTACGGTCGTCGTAGGTCAGCACGGTGCCGGTGCGCAGGCGTTTTTTCAACTCGTCGCCCTTCTCGCCCGTGATATTCGCGGCCGCTTGCTGCAAGGCCATCTGCACTTCGGCCAGGGCAGGAATTGGGATGTTTGGCGGCACCACCCGGTCGAGAATCCCGTCGCGACGCATGTAGGCGTGCGCCAGCACGTAATCGCCGATGGTCTGCGACTGACGCAAACCGCCGCAGTGACCGATCATCAACCAGCAGTGCGGACGCAGCACAGCCAAATGGTCGGTGATGTTCTTGGCATTGGACGGGCCGACACCGATGTTTACCAGGGTCACGCCATGACCGTCGCTGGCGATCAGGTGATAGGCCGGCATTTGATAACGATGCCAAACCACACCGGCGGCAATGGCCGAGGCTTCGCCGTGGTCCATGCTCTTTTCGATGATCACGTTGCCGGGCAAGACCATGCGCACGAAACGCGGATCGCTGCGCAACTGCTCCAGGCCGTGCACGATGAACTGGTCGACGTAACGGTGGTAGTTGGTCAGCAGAATCCACGGCTGCACATGGCGCCAGTCACTGCCGGTGTAATGCACGAGGCGGCGCAGGGAGAAATCCACCCGCGCGGCATCGAACAGGGCCAATGGCAGCGGATCGGTGTTTTCCCAGTCGTACAGACCATCGGCAATGCCGTCGGTCGCGGCGGACAGGTCGGTGCTCGGGAACACCCGCGCCAGCACCGCAGCGGTAACGCCGGAGCCGGCCAGTTCATCGCCCTGCTCGACCACGTACGGATACGGAATGTTCTGCTGGCTGATGCCGACTTCCACGGTCACGGTGAAGTCGTGCATCAACGGCACCAGCTGTTCCAGCAGGTATTTACGGAAGGCGGCCGGGTGCGTGACGGTGACGCTGTAGGTCCCCGGCAACTGGACCTTGGCGTAGGCGCGCGTGGTCTGCGGGACTTCCCCCTGGCAGTGGTAGGTCAGACGCAGTTCGGGATATCGAAACATCGCACGCTGTTCGGCGTCCGGTTCGATACGATCCTTGAGGTAACGCTTGAGCGCCTGATTCAGCGCGGTCGTCGCACGATTGTGCAAGTGCGCAAGCTGGTCAACGGCTTGCTCGGCGGTTTGAACGACAATAAAAGCTTCGGTCACGATCAGCATCCTGTGTTCTGACTTGCAGGCCTTCATCTTGCCTGCATCGTCGTCGGACGGGAACAGCGGTGTGTTGATACACAAACACCGAATTCACCCCAAATCCAATGTAGGAGCGAGCCTGCTCGCGAAAAACGCTTAGGCAACGCGCCTATTCAGGCGGTAAGCGTTATCGTTGACGTCCATCGCGAGCAGGCTCGCTCCTACAGGGGTTTTGTGGTTTAGAGAAATGGGGTTGAGCGGGTGACAATCGCTTCCACATCCAGCCCGCGTGGCAGTGCGCCGTAGACTCGACCAGCGGCGCCGAGGCGGCTGGCGATGAAAGCGTCACTGACCGCCGAATTGCCGGCCTCCAGCAGCAGCTTGGACTGGAGTCCCAACGCGATGTCTTCGGTGAGCTGGCGGGCGCGATATTGAATGTCGCGGGTGTCCTTGAAGGCCGTGTGTAAGTGAACGATGTGCGCAGACAGACGCTTGTCGCCATGTCCGTCGCCCAACTCACTGAACAACACATCCAGCACGCCCGACTCTTTCGACAGTGCCCGCAGCACGTCCAGGCATTGCACGTTGCCAGAGCCTTCCCACGTCGAATTGACCGGCGCCTCACGGTACAAACGCGGCAGGATGCTGTCTTCAACATACCCCGCACCGCCCATGCATTCGGCGGCTTCGTTGATCATCCCGGGGGCGCGCTTGCAGATCCAGTACTTGCCCACCGCCGTTACCAGGCGCGCGAATTTCGCTTCGTGTTCATCCTCCAGATGATCCAGCGCCCTGCCCATGCGCAGGCTCAACGCCAGGGCCGCTTCGCTTTCCAGCGCCAGGTCGGCGAGCACGTTCTGCATCAAGGGTTGTTCGCTGAGCAACTTGCCACCGACGCTGCGATGGGCGCAGTGATGGCTGGCCTGTGTGAGCGCCTGGCGCATCAGCGAGCTGGAACCGACCATGCAATCGAAACGGGTCATGGCAACCATTTCGATGATGGTCGGAACCCCCCGCCCTTCTTCGCCGACCATCCATGCCAGCGCACCGCGAAATTCAACTTCGCTGGAGGCGTTGGAACTATTACCGAGCTTGTTTTTCAGGCGCTGGATGTAGAACTGATTGTGCGTGTCGTCCGGGCGATGGCGCGGCAGGAGGAAACAGGTCAAGCCCTTGTCGGTCTGCGCCAGGGTCAGGAAGGCATCGCACATCGGCGCGGAACAGAACCATTTGTGGCCGACCAGTTCGTAAGCCTGGCCCGGACCGCTGGCGCCCACCGGATAGGCCTTGGTGGTGTTGGCCCGCACGTCGGTGCCGCCCTGTTTTTCGGTCATGGCCATGCCGATCGTGACACCGGCCTTGTGCGCCATGCCGACGTTGCGCGGATCGTATTCGGTGGCGAGGATTTTCGGCAGCCATTGTTCGGCCAGATCCGCTTGCAGACGCATTGCCGGCACGCTGGCGAAGGTCATGGTCAGCGGGCAACCGCTGCCGGCTTCGGCCTGGCTGTGCAGGTAGGTCATAGATGCGCGGGCGACATGCGCACCGTCCTGCGGATGCGCCCAGGGCAATGAGGTCAAACCGTGCTCGATGGCCGTGCGCATGAGTTGGTGATAGGCCGGGTGAAATTCCACCAGGTCAATGCGATGGCCGTATCGGTCATGACTGCTGAACACCGGTTTGTTCTGGTTCGCCAGAAACCCCGCTTCCATCAGCGGCCCGCCGGCCAGTGCGCCGTAAGCGTCAATCCTCGATTCCGCCCAACCCGCCCCAAAGCGCCGCGACCATTCCTGCAACGGCAGGTCGATGCGGTACAGATTGGTGCCGTCGAGCGACGGCGGCTGGTTGGTGACTTCGTGGGTTTCGGCGAACTGATGCAGGTTCATGACGGGGCTCCTCTGGTCAGCCAAGGGGTTCAGTTAATCACCGCCCCTAAGCTGATCAAAGTGGCATATCCGCCTAACTGCCGGCGCTTTCGCCTTGTTGCGAACAGAGCACCCGTCGATACAGCGCCGCCTGCAAGTCTTCGAACTTCACCGGTTTACTGAGGTAATCGATCAACGCACCGGTCGGGCAGCGTTCCCGGTCACCACTCAAGGCGATCATGAAGATCGGCAATTGCGCGCAGCCCGGCAAGGCGCGGATCTGGCAGCACACAGACACGCCGTCCAGCGTCGGCAACTGGCAATCGAGCAGCACGGCGTCGAACGTTTCACGTTGCACAAGATCCAGTGCGGTAACGCCATTGTCGGCCGTGCGTACCCGGAAACCGAGCTTGAGCAGCATGCCGCGCATCACCAATTGGTTGATGCTGTTGTCGTCCACCAAAAGCACCGTGCAGTCTTGCGGCAGGCGCAGGCGCTCGATATCGCGATTGACCAACGGCGTCGGCGCGCGCTCCGCCACTGGCAACTGAAACTCGACGTCGAGCTGGAAGCGACTGCCGCGCCCTGGCTCGGAGCGGTGCGTCAGGTGCCCGCCAAGCAATTCGACCAATTGCCGACAGATCGCCAGGCCCACGCCCAAGCCGCCATATTCGCGAGTCATCGAGCCGTCGAGCTGGAAGAAGCGTTGATACATCGTCGCCTCACCCAAATCAGTGAAGCCGATGCCGGTATCGATCACGGCAAAGGACAGCGCCAGCCGTCCTGACTCTACGGTCTTACCCGAAACGCGCAGCGCCACCCCGCCCACTCGCGTGAACTTGATCGCGTTGTCCAGCAGGCATTCAAGGCATTGCACCAACTTGCTGCTGTCGCCCAGCAGACGGTCCGGCACACCGGGTACCACGTCGACTTTGAAATCCAGCGACTTGCCCCCTGCATTGCCTTCGAACTGCACGCGCAAGGCATCGACCACGCTGCGCAAACTGAAGGCGGATGTATTGGCCTTGAGCTTGCCGGCCTGCAATTCGGTCAGGGTCAGGATGCCGTTGACCATACGCATCATGTCCCGCGCCGAGCCCGCAGCGGTTTGCTGGTATTGCTCCAGTTCCGGGTCCATCTCGACGGTTTGCATCAATTCCAGTGAACCGATCACACCGTTCATCGGCGTGCGCAGTTCGTGGGTCAACGTGGCGAGGAATTCATCCTTGAGCTTGTTGCTACGCGCCAACTGCTGGTTGAGCACTTCGAGTTTTTGACCGGCGTCGAACAAGGTCTGCGCCTGTTGCTCGCGCATGGCGTTGATGCGGTCGGCCAGGGCCAGTGACAATAGCGCCACTTCGATGGCCGAGCCGATCTGGCTGGAATACATGGTCAGGAACACGTTCGGCAGATAACCCAGGACCATCAGCGTATTGATGATGCCGCCGAGTAAAAACGCCGACCAGGCGATGATGAAATAGCGCGCCACCCGCAGGCCGCGCCACCAGGCGAAAAACCCCGCAGCGAAAATCACCACGGTGAACGTCAGCGCCAGCGTCGTCGCCAGGCGCAAGGCCAGGGCGTAACTGGTCATCAACGACAACCCGACCACCACCGCCCCGAACGCAATCAACGCCAGCAGCAAGCGATCGAGCCAGCGGTTGAGGGTTGCCGTTTGCAGGAAGCTGCGGGCGAACTGACTGCCGAACAGCCCCGCGCAGCCAATGAAAAACGGAGTGGAAGCGTTGGCCCACCAAGGGTTGTCCGGCCAGAAATACTGCACCGCTGCGCCATTCACCGACAGCTGATACAGGCCGAACGAGGCAATGTAGGAGATGTAATAGAGGTAACTGGTGTCGCGCACGCTGAGGTAGATGAACAGGTTGTAAACCAGCATCCCCAGCAACACACCGTAAATCAGGCCCAGCACATAGAGGCGCACTGGCTGTTCTTCAAGAAAGGCCGTGCTTGACCACAACGTCACCGGCGCCTGGAGCGAGCCCTGGCTTTGCAGGCGCAGGTAGACGGTCTGCGCCTGATCCGGCGTGAAGTTCAGATTGAATAAATAGTTGTTCTGGCGGATTTCGCGGCTGGCGAATGGCAGCGCATCGCCGGTTTGCCGAACCAGTTGATAGGCACCCGCAGCATCGGGCAAGTACAAATCAAGGTGATCAAGGGGCGGATAGGCCAGCTCCAACAACCAGGTGCGTTGCGCGGCGGGATTGGTCGGGCGGTAATGCAGGTCGATTTTCAGCCAGAACACCGAACGCGAATAACCCGCGTTAAGGGTGGCTTTGTCGTGAGCCTTGAAACGTCCGGCCGCAGCTTGCGCAAGCACATCGGCAATAGTCGCCTGGCCATCGGCGTCTTCGAACACTTGCAGGGTTCGGCCCAAGGGCAGGCTTTGAGTGAGCTCATCGAACTCGACGGCGCTCGCCATAAGGGGCAAGCAAAACAGCAACATCAGCAAATAGCGCATTTAAGCCCCAGCGTGGCCTGTCCGGTTTTCTCAGGAAGCCCCTCATTCCCTTTGAGTAGACGTAAACCGGTAACACCTGTTATTGATTTGGATCCACTCTAGCATAGCCGTTGATGGCCATTGAACACCATTGAAATTTTTAACAGAAAGGCTCTAGCACGGGCGTTCCAGCGCAGCACCTTGAGTTAGAGCTGTTTGCTCGGTCACGTCCTGATAACGCATCGGCTGCTCCGCCCATTCCTGTAGCAGCTGACGAAGCCTGCGTGCGGCTGCTACACAGTCCCCGTCATGACTCGCTGGTCGACTGGTGGTAAGCTCGCGCACCATGAATATCTACAGCTCTCGCCCCGTTGTCCTCTGTCTCTCCGGCCACGACCCAAGTGGTGGCGCCGGCTTGCAGGCAGATATCGAAGCCCTGCTCGCCCAGGGTTGTCATGCGGCCCCGGCCGTCACCGCCCTGACCGTGCAAGACACGGTCAACGTCACGGATTTCCGCGTCCTCGATCGTGAGTGGGTTTTGGCTCAAGCCAACGCCGTGCTCAACGACTCCGAAGTCGCCGCCGTCAAACTGGGCATGCTCGGTTCGCTGGAAATGGTCGATACCGTCGTCGAACTGCTTCAGGCGCACCCGCATTTGCCGATGGTCTGCGACCCGGTGCTGCGCGCCGGCGGCGGCGGACGATTGGGCAAGGATGAAGTCGGCTACGCCATGCGCGAACGCCTGCTTCCCCTGGCCATCATCGCGACTCCAAACCTTCCCGAAGCCCGTATCCTCGCCGAACTGCCAGAAGGCACCGCGGACGAGTGCGCTGAAAAACTACTGCCGTACGTCAAACACCTGCTGATCACCGGCGGCCATGGCGATGAACACGAAATACACAATCGTCTGTACAGCCGCGATGGCCTGCGCGAGACCTACACCTGCCAGCGCTTGCCCGGCAGCTACCACGGTTCCGGTTGCACCTTGGCCAGCGCCCTCGCCGGTCGTCTGGCTCAGGGTGAAAACCTCGTCAGCGCCGTGCAGACCGCGCTTAACTACACGTGGCGCACCCTGCGCGATGCCGAGCAGTTGGGCAAAGGCCAGTTCGTGCCGCGCCGCCTGCCACTGGATTTCTGTTCGTAACGCCATGAGGCTTGCCCGATGAAACTACGTGGCCTGTACGCCATCACCGACAGCCAGTTACTGGCCGGTAAATTTCTGTCGTACGTGGAGGCGGCGCTGGAAGGCGGCGTCACCCTGCTGCAATACCGCGACAAAAGCAGCGACGAGGCCCGTCGTTTGCGTGAGGCACAAGCCCTGCGCGATCTGTGCGAACGCTATAAAACCCAACTGATCATCAATGACGATGCCGAACTGGCCGCGCGCCTGAACGTCGGCGTGCACCTGGGCCAGACCGATGGCCCGCTGACGCCGGCCCGCGCACTGCTCGGTCGTCAGGCGATCATTGGCTCGACCTGCCACGCACAACTCGATCTCGCGGAACAAGCGGCCAAGGAAGGCGCGAGTTATGTCGCCTTCGGCCGCTTCTTCAACTCCAGCACCAAGCCCGGCGCACCGACCTGCGGCCTCGAACTGCTCGACCAGGCTCGCAGCAAACTGCACCTGCCGATCTGCGCGATCGGTGGCATCACCCTGGAAAACGCCGCTCCGCTGGTGGCCCACGGGGTCGATTTGCTGGCAGTGGTCCACGGCCTGTTTGGTGCCGAGAGCACAGCTGAAGTGACCCGCCGCGCGCGCGCCTTTAATGAACTGCTTTCTATTAAGTAGCTTAAAATCCGATTTGAGAGCCCGATCATGTCTCGTTCCGAAACGCTGTTTGCCAATGCCCAGAAACACATTCCCGGTGGCGTGAACTCGCCTGTTCGCGCATTCAAGAGTGTTGGCGGCACGCCGTTGTTCTTCAAGCACGCCGAAGGCGCCTACGTCACCGACGAAGACGACAAGCGTTATGTCGATTACGTCGGTTCCTGGGGCCCGATGATTCTTGGCCACAGCCACCCGGAAGTGCTCGACGCAGTGCGTAATCAGTTGGTCCACGGCTTGTCCTACGGCGCCCCGACCGCGATGGAAACCGAGATGGCCGACCTGGTCTGCTCGATCGTGCCGTCGATGGAAATGGTGCGCATGGTCAGCTCCGGCACCGAAGCGACCATGAGCGCGATTCGCCTGGCCCGTGGTTTCACCGGTCGCGACAGCATCATCAAGTTCGAAGGCTGCTACCACGGTCACTCCGACAGCCTGCTGGTCAAGGCCGGTTCCGGCCTGCTGACCCAAGGCGTGCCGAGCTCCGCCGGTGTGCCGGCGGCTTTTGCCAAACACACCCTGACCCTGCCATTCAACGACATCGACGCCGTGGAAGCCCTGCTCGCCGAAGTTGGCCAGGAAGTGGCCTGCATCATCGTCGAGCCGGTGGCCGGCAACATGAACTGCGTGCCTCCGGCGCCGGGTTTTCTCGAAGGCCTGCGGACACTGTGCGACAAGCACGGCGTGGTGCTGATTTTCGACGAAGTGATGACCGGTTTCCGCGTTGCACTCGGCGGCGCGCAAGCGCATTACGGCGTCACTCCGGACCTGAGCACCTTCGGCAAGATCATCGGTGGTGGCATGCCGGTCGGCTGCTTCGGCGGCACGCGCGAAATCATGTCGCACATCGCGCCATTGGGCCCGGTTTATCAGGCTGGCACCTTGTCGGGTAACCCATTGGCGATGGCGGCGGGCCTGACCACCCTGCGCCTGATCAGTCGTCCTGGCTTCCACGACGAACTGAGCGACTACACCAGCCGCCTGCTCGACGGCCTGCAACAGCGCGCCGATGCCGCCGGCATTCCATTCGTGACCACCCAGGCTGGTGGCATGTTTGGCCTGTATTTCAGCGGCGCCGACGACATCGTGACGTTCGATGACGTGATGTCCAGCGACGCGAACCTGTTCAAGCGCTTCTTCCACCTGATGCTTGAAGGGGGCGTGTACCTGGCGCCGAGTGCCTTCGAAGCCGGCTTCACCTCGATCGCCCATGGCGAAGTCGAGTTGAAACTGACGCTGGATGCCGCCGAACGCGCATTCGCCGCATTGAAATAACGCTGTGCCGCTGACGTTGGCGATTGCCCGCGTCAGCTTTAACCTACATGCCCGGGTCTTTTCCTACTCATAGGCTGACAATCCCCCGCAAACCGGGCGATATATTCCCCATGCAGCAGAAAAACGAGTAAAGACTTTGTAAGGTTGGCCCTGCTTATTTCATAATGCGCGCTTATTGGATCCCTCGATGGGTCCGCGCGCCCTCCAGAGGTAAGTCGATTCCCATGAACCGCACCGGCCGCGCCCTTGCACTGGGCTGCCTGTTGCTCCTTCAGCCCCTGCTCGCGCTAGCACAAGCAGGCGGCAACTCGTTGTTAATCCCAGCGATGGGTCGCTGCACCCTCAATACCCAGCCGCAAGACCTGGCACAGGCGCTTGCCGCCTGCCAGAAAGCGTCGGATGACGGGGATGCGCAAGCGCAATACGAGTTGGGTGAGTTCTACTACGACGGCAAAACCGCCCCGCGCGACCTCAAACTGGCGTTGGCCTATTTTGAAAAGGCCTCGCTACAGGGCCACGCTCAGGCGCAATTCAAACTCGGCACCATGTTCTTCCACGGCGAAGGTGTACCGGCCAACAATGTTCAGGCTTATATCGTGCTGAAGATGGCGGCAGTCAATGGTGCAGAAGATGCGTTGGACACAGCGGATGAAGTGGCCGAGAAGATGCCTCGGGAAGAACTTGAGGTCGCCACCCAGGTGCTGGGGCAAATCTTCCGCAAGTACCTGATGGAATTACAGAGCGCCGATGGGCGTACGCCGTTTTCGCCTCTTCCTTGATTTCTGCGTTGCTCAAACTGGCCCCATCGCTGGCAAGCCAGCGATGGCAGCGACGCGGTCTTGAGCCTTACTTGTCAGGCATTGGCATCGGAAACGGCATCACATTGCCGACCGCGCCACGGGCTTCACTGATTTTCGGTGTACCCAGACGCTCGACTTCGTCGATGCGCACGATCGAATGCATCGGCACAAAACTGCGCACCACGCCCTCGAACTGAGCCTTGAGCTTCTCTTCGCTCGGGTCGACGACCACTTGCGTGCGCTCGCCAAAGACGAACTCTTCCACTTCCAGGAAGCCCCACAGATCACTTTGATAGATCTGCTTGGCATACATTTCGTACACCTGGCCCTGATTGAGGAAAATCACCTTGTAGATTGGAGCTTCACGTTTGGTCATGGTGGGCGAGCAACACATCGGGGATAAAAATGAGGGCGCGAACTATAGCATAGCCACCGGACGCGCAACGGTAGGAACCTGGAGACATGTTCCCTATAATGCGCGGTTCCTTGAATCACGTGATGACTGTATCCATGGCCAAGAAGCTTTACATCGAAACCCACGGTTGCCAGATGAACGAGTACGACAGCTCGCGCATGGTGGATCTGCTGGGCGAGCATCAGGCCTTGGAAGTCACCGCTCGTGCCGAAGACGCCGACGTGATCCTGCTCAATACCTGCTCGATCCGCGAACGCGCCCAGGACCGGGTGTATTCCCAGCTCGGTCGCTGGCGCGAGTTGAAACTGGCCAACCCTGACATGGTGATCGCCGTCGGCGGTTGCGTGGCCAGCCAGGAAGGCGCCGCCATCCGCGACCGCGCGCCGTACGTGGATGTGGTGTTCGGCCCGCAAACCTTGCATCGCCTGCCCGAAATGATCGACGCGGCCCGCGCCACCAAGCTGCCGCAGGTCGACGTCTCGTTCCCGGAAATCGAAAAATTCGACCACTTGCCCGAGCCACGCATCGATGGCCCGAGCGCGTACGTGTCGGTGATGGAAGGCTGCAGCAAGTACTGCACGTTCTGCGTGGTGCCCTACACCCGCGGCGAAGAAGTCAGCCGGCCGTTCGATGACGTGATTGCTGAAATCATTCACCTCGCCGAACACGGCGTGCGTGAAGTGACCTTGCTCGGCCAGAACGTCAACGGCTATCGCGGCAGCACGCACGACGGTCGCCTGGCAGACCTGGCCGAGTTGATCCGGGTCGTCGCGGCAGTCGATGGCATTGACCGGATTCGCTACACCACGTCCCATCCCCTGGAGTTCTCCGACAGCCTGATCCAGGCCCACGCCGACGTACCAGAGTTGGTGAAACACCTGCACTTGCCGGTGCAATCGGGTTCCGACCGGATTCTGTCGGCGATGAAGCGCAACCACACCGCGCTGGAATACAAATCCAAACTGCGCAAACTGCGCGCCGCTGTGCCGGGCATCTGCATCAGTTCGGACTTCATCGTCGGCTTCCCGGGCGAGACCGAGAAAGATTTCCAACAGACGATGAAGCTGATCGAAGACGTCGGCTTCGACTTCTCCTATTCGTTCGTCTACAGCCAACGTCCGGGCACGCCAGCGGCTGATCTGGCTGACGAAACGCCGGAAGCGCTGAAAAAAGAACGCCTGAATGCCCTGCAACATCGCTTGAACCAGCAAGGTTTCGAGATCAGCCGACAAATGGTCGGCTCGACCCAACGAATCCTGGTCACCGATTACTCGAAAAAAGACCCCGGCGAGCTGCAAGGCCGGACCGAGAACAACCGGATCGTCAACTTCCGCTGCGACAATCCGACCTTGATCGGCCAGTTCGCCGATGTGCACATCGATGCTGCACAGCCGCACTCGCTGCGGGGCTCGTTGATCCAGTAGCACGACCAATCCCTGTGGGAGGGTGTTTGGGCTTGGGATATTTAAGAGCTTTCGCACCCGAGCCACTGGCGTTATCCTTGATTTCATCTTAATTGCCCCAGGGCGGCTAAATACGACCTTGAACGCACCCATAGAACCACATCGTTTTATTCTCGAGCCCTTTGAAGCTCGCCGCTTCGCCAATCTGTGCGGGATTTTCGACGAGCACCTGCGCTTGATCGAGCAACGCCTGACCATCGAGATCCGCAACCGCGGAAACCAGTTCGAGCTGATCGGCGACCCCAAACACACCTCCTCCGCGGAAAACCTCCTGCGCCGCCTGTACCGTGAAACCCAGGGTACCGAGCTGTCGCCAGACACGGTCCACCTGTTCCTGCAGGAATCGGCCGTCGAAGAGATGGACAACATTTCCGCGTCCGAACCCTCCGTCGCCCTGCGCACCAAAAAAGGCATGATTCGCCCTCGCGGCTTGAATCAGCTGCGCTACGTGAAGGAAATCCTCGGCAACGACATCAACTTCGGCATCGGCCCCGCCGGTACCGGCAAGACCTATCTGGCAGTTGCCTGCGCAGTAGACGCGCTGGAACGCGAGCAGATCCGGCGCATTCTGCTGGTCCGCCCGGCAGTTGAAGCGGGCGAGAAACTCGGTTTCCTGCCCGGCGATCTGTCGCAAAAAATCGACCCGTACCTGCGTCCGCTGTACGACGCACTCTACGAAATGCTCGGCTTCGAATACGTCGCCAAATTGATCGAGCGCCAAGTGATCGAAGTTGCGCCGCTGGCTTATATGCGCGGTCGCACCCTGAACAACAGCTTCATCATTCTCGACGAGAGCCAGAACACCACCGTCGAGCAGATGAAGATGTTTCTGACCCGGATCGGCTTCGGCTCCACGGCGGTCATCACCGGTGACATCACCCAGGTCGACCTGCCGAAAGGCACCAAGTCCGGACTGAACCACGTGATCGAGGTGCTCAAAGACGTGCCGGGTATCAGCTTCACCCATTTCAAGCCAAAAGACGTTGTGCGCCACCCATTGGTGCAGCGGATCGTCGAAGCCTACGAGCGCTTCGAGAATCGCGTGGCCGACGAAACCCCAAAGGACAGTCGCCGCGATGCTTGAGCTTGATCTGCAACTGGCCACCGTAGCACCCGCCCCCAGCGAAGCCGAGTTCCGCCAATGGTGCGAACTCGCCCTGCGCCAGCGCACTGCCGACTCCGAGATGACCATTCGGCTGGTCGACGAGGAAGAAGGTCGCGAGCTGAACCACACCTGGCGGCACAAGGATTACGCGACTAACGTCCTGTCGTTTCCTGCCGATGTGCCTGACGAATTCCTCGACATCCCGCTGCTCGGCGACCTGGTGATCTGCGTCGCCGTGGTCGAGCGCGAAGCTGCTGAACAAGGCAAGGAACTAAACGCCCACTGGGCACATCTGGTCATTCACGGCTGTTTGCATTTGCTGGGTTACGACCATATAGATGACGACGAAGCCGAAGAAATGGAAGCACTGGAACGGACGTTGCTTGCCGAATTGGGCTACCCCGACCCGTACGCGGACGACGAAATTGAAACATCCACTATCGTGACAACAAAGGATTCAGAGTAATCGCTATGAGCGAAGATCGATCGAGCAACGGGCAAAAGTCATGGCTGGGTAAGCTCACCCAGGCTTTTGCCCACGAGCCGAAGAACCGTCAGGAGCTGCTGGAGCTTCTGCGCGATGCACACCAGAACAAGTTGCTGGACAGCGAAGCGCTGGCCATCGTCGAAGGCGCTATCCAGGTTGCAGACTTGCAAGTACGGGACATCATGGTCCCGCGCTCGCAGATGGTCAGCATCAAGGCGACCCAGACACCGCGTGAGTTTTTGCCTGCCGTGGTCGACTCGGCCCACTCGCGCTATCCGGTCATCGGCGAAAGCCACGATGACGTGATGGGCGTGTTGTTGGCCAAAGACTTACTGCCGTTGATCCTCAAGGAGAACGGCGACAGCTTCAATATCAAGGATCTGCTGCGCCCCGCCACCTTCGTGCCCGAGTCCAAGCGTCTGAATGTGCTGCTGCGCGAGTTCCGCGCCAACCACAATCACATGGCCATCGTCATTGACGAATACGGCGGCGTTGCGGGCCTGGTGACCATCGAAGACGTGCTGGAACAGATCGTCGGCGACATCGAAGATGAGCATGACGTCGAGGAAGACAGCTACATCAAACCGCTGCCCAGCGGCGACTTCCTGGTCAAGGCCCTGACACCGATCGAGAACTTCAACGAGTTCTTCGACAGCGAATTCTCCGACGATGAATTCGACACCGTCGGCGGCCTGGTGATGAGCGCGTTCGGGCACCTGCCGAAACGCAATGAAATCACGGAAATCGGCCCTTATCGCTTTCGCATCCTGAATGCGGACAGTCGTCGGATTCACCTGCTTCGCCTGACACCCATTGCCCGTTAAGGACTGACATGCTCCGCGTAACCCGCCCCGGCTGGCCCGGTAACCTGCTGGCCGTGGCGGCCGGTGCACTCACCACACTGGCCCTGGCGCCGTTTGATATCTGGCCGCTGGCGTTGCTGGCGGTCGGATTTTTTTACGCCGGCCTGCGCGAACTGAGCCCCCGCCAGGCCTTGGGCCGTGGCTGGTGTTTCGGCTTCGGCCTGTTCGGCGCCGGCACCAGTTGGATCTACTACAGCATTCACCACTTCGGCGGCGCATCGGTGCTGCTTGCCGGGTTCCTGATGCTGCTCTTTACGGCGGCGATTGCCTGGTTCTTTGCCCTGCCCGCCTGGGTGTGGGCACGGTGGTTGAGGCGTAACGAGGCACCGTTGGCCGATGCGATGGCCTTCGCAGCGTTGTGGGTGGGCCAGGAAGCCTTTCGGGGCTGGTTCCTCACCGGTTTCCCTTGGCTGTATTCCGGTTACAGCCAGCTCGATGGTCCGCTGGCCGGGCTCGCGCCTGTGGGCGGGATGTGGCTGGTGTCCTTCACGCTGGCGTTGACGGCCGCGCTGATCTGCAACGCTTCGCGCCTGATCAAGACCGGTCGCACAGGTTTTATTGCGGCGGGCGTGCTGCTGTTGCTCGGCCCTTGGGTGGCCGGCATCGCGCTCAAGGGCCATGCCTGGACCGCCCCGGCAGGTGCGCCGCTGAGCGTTGCGGCGATTCAGGGCAATGTCGAACAAAGCATGAAGTGGGACCCGGCGCAGCTCAACGCGCAACTGGCGCTGTACCGAGATATGAGTTTCAGCTCCAAGCGTGTCGACCTGTTGATCTGGCCGGAAACTGCGATCCCGGTGCTCAAGGAGTCGGCCGAGGGTTACCTGGCCATGATGGGGAAATTCGCTTCCGAGCGGGATTCGGCATTTATCACCGGCGTCCCGATCCGAGAAGTCGTTCGTCATGAGAAGCGCTTTTTCAACGGCATCACCGTGGCGGGCGAAGGCGACGGCACTTACCTCAAGCAGAAACTGGTGCCATTCGGTGAATACGTGCCCTTGCAGGATGTATTGCGCGGCCTGATTGCCTTCTTTGACTTGCCGATGTCTGACTTTGCCCGTGGGCCGGTCGATCAGGCGATGCTGCAAGCCAAGGGATATCAAATCGCGCCGTTCATCTGCTACGAAGTGGTTTATCCGGAGTTTGCCGCCAGCCTCGCGGCCCGCAGCGATCTGTTGCTGACCATCAGCAACGACACGTGGTTCGGTAAATCCATCGGCCCGCTGCAACACTTGCAGATGGCGCAGATGCGCGCATTGGAGGCCGGACGCTGGATGATCCGCGCCACCAACAACGGCGTCACCGGCCTGATCAACCCGTTCGGGCAGATCACCGCGCAGATCCCGCAGTTCGAACGC
Source organism: Pseudomonas sp. GB2N2 (assembly GCF_054897705.1). NCBI lineage: Bacteria > Pseudomonadati > Pseudomonadota > Gammaproteobacteria > Pseudomonadales > Pseudomonadaceae > Pseudomonas > Pseudomonas sp. GB2N2. Next base: position 5,285,163 of record NZ_CM142701.1, on the reverse strand, counting down.
GGCATCCTGTACGGCGAAGTAGTGCCGATGCACGACCTGACGCCTTACCTGCAATGGCGTTCGTGGCCGCTGATTATCGTGTGCATGTTGTTGTTTGGCTGGGCACTGGTGGCCAACAGGATGGCGAAAACCGTTTAAGTAGTGCGGCGCCTGCCACCTTGCTTTCAACGATAGAACAACCAATACCCAACCTGCCCCACCGCCTCATTCATCAATTGCCCGCTCTGCCAGATCGACTTGAACTCCGGCATCCAGCCGCCCAATGGGCGAGCATTGTCCACGCCAAGAAACCCGACCGGCGCGGCCACCACCTCGAAGCCTGCCTTCTGGAAACTCCAGACCGAGCGCGGCATGTGGCTCGCATGAGTCACAACCACCACGCGTCTGATCCCTTGAGGCAGTAAAACCTCGGCACTGAACCGGGCGTTTTCCCACGTCGTGCGGCTGCGCCCTTCCTGCCAACGCACGGTCACACCGAAATCATCGAGCATCGAGTCCGCCATCAATCTGGCTTCTGACGGCGGCGTGTCGTAATGCAAACCGCCACTGGTCAGGATCGGCAAACCTGAAGCTTTGGCCAATCTTGCGGCATAACGCTCGCGTTCCAGACCGATACCGGTCGGCTGATCAGCGCCCCACGCCGGGTCACCCCGCTCACGCCCCGAGCCGAGCACCACGATGGCGTCCGCGCGCTGACTCAACGTTGCCCATTCTTCTCGCGTCAGTGGCGGTTCACGCTCAAGGGCTGCGGCGCCCCATTGCACCACCACCGGCAAACTCATCAATAAAGAGCCACCAAACCCCAACGCGAAGCAAAAACCGGCAAGCCTCGGCCTAGAGCGGCGAAACCACCAGGCAAGTGCCAGCAGCAGCAATAGAATGCCGGGCGGTAGCAGAAGTTGTTTTACGAAGTAACGAAAAGGCATCGAGCATCTCCTGAAGATGCCCGAAGCCTAAGTGGGTTGACGCAATGCGACAACAAATGCGGAAGAACCATGCTTCAAAAAGCCATACGCCATGGATTCAAGTGCCCTTACTTGAATGCAGAGACCGGACCTTCACCGCGTCTCTGCCGGGTGCCTTGTCCTTGAGCCAGATGATCTTGGCCGAACGTGGTGCGTCGAGTTGCTTCACTGCTTCTGACAAGCATCCGTGTGTCTCACGTTCACTGCGATCCAGATACGCCTTGACCAGTGCAAATTCCGCGGGGCTCAGGCCTCGCAGTTCCAGCTCCAGGGGACGTTCATCACGCAACCGGCCAGCGGTTTTTGCCGCGTCCAGGGCAATTCCCAGACGATCGATCAGTCTTTCGTACAGCTCCGGTTTTGTAACGTTTTGCTGTGACTCAACCATCCCTCACCTCATTGAAGATAAGACTCGCTCCCCATTTAGAGCTTAGCTTCCATGAACAAACCGGCTGAACGCCGCGACCAACGGCCCTCGCAGCCAATTCTGCAAGACCTGCGGCAGCAATCAGGGTTTCCCTCGGTAGAGTGCGGTCATGTATGCTACGGCGCTTCCTGTAACTCCACTTCCAGCTCGCCTGGGCAGCGAAACGCCGAATTGGCGCCTTCATCGTCCAGCGTCGCATTGAAGAGGATTAGGCCACCCCTATTCAGTTCAAAAGTAGCCATGCACGAACAATATCAGCCCCGTGAAATCGAAGCCGCCGCCCAGTCGTTCTGGGACGAGCAAAAGTCCTTTGAAGTCAGTGAACAGCCAGGCAAGGAAACGTTCTATTGCCTGTCGATGTTCCCTTACCCCAGCGGCAAGCTACACATGGGGCACGTGCGCAACTACACCATCGGCGACGTGATCTCCCGCTATCAGCGCATGCAGGGCAAAAACGTCTTGCAACCCATGGGTTGGGACGCTTTCGGAATGCCCGCGGAAAACGCCGCGATGAAGAACAACGTAGCGCCCGCCAAGTGGACCTACGAAAACATCGCCTACATGAAAACCCAGCTGCGCAGCCTGGGCCTGGCGGTGGACTGGTCCCGCGAAGTCACCACCTGCAAGCCGGATTACTACCGCTGGGAACAATGGCTGTTCACTCGCCTGTTCGAAAAAGGCGTGATCTACAAAAAGAGCGGCACCGTGAACTGGGACCCGGTCGACCAGACCGTCCTGGCCAACGAACAGGTGATCGACGGTCGCGGCTGGCGTTCCGGCGCGCTGATCGAAAAGCGCGAAATTCCGATGTACTACTTCAAGATCACCGCCTATGCGGATGAGTTGCTGTCGAGTCTCGATGATTTGCCGGGCTGGCCTGAGCAGGTCAAGACCATGCAGCGCAACTGGATCGGCAAGTCCCGCGGCATGGAAGTGCAATTCCCTTACAACGTCGATTCCATCGGCGAAACCGGCGCGCTGAAAGTCTTCACCACACGTCCAGATACCCTGATGGGCGCCACGTACGTTGCCGTGGCCGCTGAACACCCGCTGGCCACCCTGGCCGCGAAGAACAACCCTGAGCTGCAAGCATTCATCGCTGAATGCAAGGGCGGCAGCGTCGCAGAAGCCGACGTCGCCACCCAGGAGAAAAAAGGCCTGCAGACCTCGCTGTTCGTCGAGCACCCACTGACCGGCGAGAAGCTGCCGGTGTGGGTCGCCAACTACGTGTTGATGCACTACGGCGACGGCGCGGTGATGGCGGTTCCGGCGCACGACGAGCGTGACTTCGAGTTCGCACACAAGTACAAACTGCCGATCAAGTCGGTAGTGCGCACCAGCTCCGGTGACACCAACCTGGCCCCTTGGCAGGACGCCTATGGCGAACACGGCACGCTGATCAACTCCGCCGAGTTCGACGGCCTCGACTTCGCCGGCGCGTTCGATGCCATCGAAGTCGCGCTGATCAAGAAAAACCTCGGTGCTTCGCGCACCCAGTTCCGCCTGCGCGACTGGGGCATCAGCCGTCAGCGCTACTGGGGCTGCCCGATCCCGATCATCCACTGCGACACCTGCGGTGATGTGCCGGTCCCGGAAGACCAGTTGCCTGTGGTTCTGCCGGAAGATGTCGTGCCGGACGGCGCCGGCTCGCCCCTGGCACGCATGCCCGAGTTCTACGAGTGCAGCTGCCCGAAATGCGGCGCACCGGCCAAGCGTGAAACCGACACCATGGACACCTTCGTCGAGTCCTCGTGGTACTACGCCCGTTACGCCTCGCCGCACTATGCCGGTGGCCTGGTAGAAAAATCGGCGGCCGACCACTGGTTGCCGGTGGATCAATACATAGGCGGCATCGAACACGCAATTCTTCACCTGCTGTACGCGCGCTTCTTCCACAAGCTGATGCGGGATGAAGGCCTGGTGAGCTCCAACGAGCCGTTCAAGAACCTGCTGACCCAGGGCATGGTGATCGCCGAAACTTACTATCGTCGCGAAGCCAACGGTGCCTACACCTGGTTCAACCCGGCGGACGTCGAACTCGAACGCGACAGCAAGGCCAAGGTCATCAGTGCCAAGCTGATCGTCGACGGACTGCCGGTGGAAATCGGCGGCACCGAGAAGATGGCCAAGTCGAAGAACAACGGCGTCGACCCGCAGTCGATGATTGACCAGTTCGGCGCCGATACCTGCCGCCTGTTCATGATGTTCGCCTCGCCACCTGACATGAGCGCGGAATGGTCCGACTCCGGCGTGGAAGGCTCGCACCGTTTCCTCAAGCGCGTCTGGCGCCTGGCTCAGGCACACGTGACTCAGGGCCTGCCGGGCAAGCTGGATATCGCCAGCCTGAACGACGATCAGAAAGCCATTCGCCGTTCGATTCACCAGGCCATCAAACAGGCCAGCCACGACGTTGGCCAGAACCACAAATTCAACACCGCCATCGCCCAGGTGATGACGCTGATGAACGTACTGGAAAAAGCCGCGCAAGCGACGGCACAGGATCGCGCGCTGGTTCATGAAGGTCTGGAAACCGTAACGCTGCTGCTGGCGCCGATCACTCCGCACATCAGCCACGAGCTGTGGAATCAACTGGGTCACGCTGACCCGGTGATCGACGCCGCTTGGCCGGTGCTGGACGACAGCGCACTGGTGCAGGACAGCCTGACACTGGTTATCCAGGTCAACGGCAAGCTGCGCGGCCAGATCGAAATGCCGGCCAGCGCGACGCGTGAAGAAATCGAAGCCGCAGCCCGCATCAACGAAAACGTGCTGCGCTTTGTCGATGGCCTGACTATTCGTAAAGTGATTGTAGTGCCCGGGAAACTGGTCAATATCGTCGCCAGCTAATTGGATCAGGCGCCAGGTGAGCCTGGCGCCGAGTAAAACCTTTCGGGCCACACAGTCGGCCCACATGGTTTCAAGGGGAGCAACAAGATGATCAAACGCAATTTGCTGGTGATGGGCCTCGCGGTTCTGTTGAGCGCCTGCGGTTTCCAGCTGCGCGGCACTGGCACCACTGAACTGGCGATCAAGGAACTCGACCTGAGCGCCCGCAACGCTTATGGCGAAACGGTGACGCAATTGCGCCAGGTGCTGGAAAGCAGCGGCGTCAAGATCTACACCGGTGCGCCTTACAAACTGGTACTGGCCAATGAGCAGGAAAGCCAGCGCATCCTCAGCTACGCAGGCGCCGGTCGTACTGGCGAGTATCAAGTGACAACGGTACTCAGCTACGACATCCGCAGTTCCGGTGACCTGCCGCTGATGAGCGACAAGCTCGAAGTGCAGAAGGTCTTTATCCACGACGGCAACAACCTGGTGGGTTCCGATCAGGAAGCCAACGATGCCCGCAAGGAAATGCGTCGTGAACTGGTCCAACGGATGGTACTGCGCCTGCAACAGATCAGTCCGGCCCAGCTGGACCAGATGACGCAGACCGCCGAGGCCAAAGCCAAGGCTGACGCCGCAGCCCTGGAAGCCGCGCAGAAGGCTGAAGCGGAAACGCCGCGTCAGTCGCCCATCGAAATCCCGCATCAGTAAGACTTACGGGGCGCTCAGGCGCCCCGTTCGCCCTTTCTTATGAAGCTCGCCCCCGCCCAACTCGCCAAACACTTGCAAGGCACGCTTGCGCCTGTCTACGTCATCAGTGGCGATGATCCGCTGCTGTCCCAGGAGGCCGGCGACGCGATTCGTGCAGCCGCCAGGCAACAGGGCTTCGACGAACGCCAGGTGTTCGCCGCCGACGCCAGTTTCGACTGGGGAACGTTGCTGCAAGCCGGTGCAAGCATGTCGTTGTTCGCTGAAAAACGCCTGCTGGAACTGCGCTTGCCCTCCGGCAAACCCGGTGACAAGGGGGCGGCCGCGTTTATCGAATACTGCTCGCGGCCGGCCGAAGACACGATACTGCTGATCAGCCTGCCAAAACTTGACGGCAGTGCGCAGAAAACCAAGTGGGGCAAGGCGCTGGTCGAAGGTCAGCACACCCAGTTTGTGCAAATCTGGCCGGTGGACGCCAACCAGTTGCCGAGCTGGATCCGGCAGCGCTTGTCCCAAGCCGGGCTCTCCGCCAGCCAGGACGCCGTTGAACTGATCGCCGCGCGTGTCGAAGGCAACTTGCTGGCCGCTGCGCAGGAAATCGAAAAGCTCAAGTTGATGACCGACGATGGCCAGATCACCGTGGAGACCGTGCAAGGGGCGGTGGCCGACAGTGCACGCTTCGACGTCTTCGGCCTGACCGATGCGATTCTCAACGGTGAGGCCGCCCATGCCCTGCGCATGCTCGAAGGGCTGCGCGGCGAAGGTGTTGAACCACCGGTCATTCTCTGGGCCCTGGCCCGTGAACTGCGCCTGCTGGCCAACCTGGCGCTGCAATACAGTCAGGGTGTGCCGCTGGACAAAGCCTTCAGCCAGGCCCGACCGCCCGTTTGGGACAAGCGCAAACCCTTGATGAGCAAAGCCCTGCAACGCTACTCGGCGCAACGCTGGGCGCAGTTGTTGCTGGAGGCGCAGCGTATTGATGCGCAGATTAAAGGGCAGGCGGCGGGTTCGCCATGGATGAGCCTGAGCCGGTTGTCGCTGTTGATGGCTGGTCAGCGATTGTCGTTGCCGGCCGAGTAATCGCATCACGGCCGCTCCTACAGGGAATCCGAAAGGTCCTACGCGATGTGGGGTCTAGACAGAACCCAAACTTCGGCAGATCATTTCTCCCCGCAAAACCCACTCAGTCGAGAGATCTGATCATGAGCAAAAAGCCATCCGGGCAGGGCCCCAACAAGGCCAAATCCATCATCGCCCAACCACTGTTCCGCAGCCGTCAAGAACGAGCCGGCAAGGGCAAAGGCAGCTACCGCCGCGAAGCCTTCCAGTCTGATAACTGGGAGGCTTCTTACTTTCTGGCCGCCTGAAAGGCAAGCCATCGCTCAACATGTTAAGGTCTGCACCTGATTCGTATTCCCTGGACCCGTGCATGCCCTTTTGTATTTCCCGTCGTTGGCACCTGCGCCAATTGATCGCTGCCTCCAGCCTCATACTGCTAGTCGCCTGCGCGGAAAAACCGACCGCCGCCGATGCCCAGCCGCTTCAGACCCTCCCCGTCTCAACCGCCCCAGCAGTGATTCCTCCTGTTGCGCCGACCGGTGACGACCTCGACACCCAGCCAACCCAGTCCTTTGCCGAATGGCAGGCGGGCTTTCGCAAGGATGCGCTGGCCGCCGGCATTCGCGCCGACCTGTTCGACCGCGCTTTCGCCAATGTCAGCTTCGACGACAGCGTGATCCGTGCCGACCGCAGCCAGCCAGAATTTTCGCGCCCGGTGTGGGAATACCTCGACGGCGCCCTGTCGCCACTGCGCGTACGCAAAGGTCAGGCGCTGGTCAATCAGTACGCGGACATCCTGCAAAGCATCGAACAGCGCTACGGCGTCGATCGTCAGGCACTGGTCGCGGTGTGGGGCATGGAAAGTAACTTCGGCCAGTTCCAGGGAAGCAAATCGGTGATCAACTCACTGGCGACCCTGGCTTACGAAGGCCGCCGCCCGGGTTTTGCCCACGCGCAATTGATCGCCGCCCTGCAGATCCTGCAACAGGGCGATATCGAGCCTGAGAAGATGCTCGGTTCATGGGCCGGGGCCATGGGCCAGACCCAGTTCATCCCGACCACCTACAACACCCACGCTGTGGACTTCGATGGCGACGGTCGCCGCGACATCTGGGGCAGTTCTGCCGACGCCCTGGCGTCCACCGCACACTACTTGCAAAGCTCCGGCTGGCAGAAGGGCCAGCCGTGGGGCTTCGAAGTCCGGTTGCCTGGCAGCTTCAACTACGTGCTGGCCGATGGCACGATTCGCAAGAGCGTCGCCGAATGGCTGCAAGCGGGCGTCGCGATGCCTGAAGGCGTGCAGGTGCCGGCGGGCTCCGAGCATCTGTCCGCGGCCCTGCTGTTGCCAGCCGGTTATCGCGGCCCGGCGTTCCTGGTGCTCGACAACTTCCGCGCGATCCTCAAGTACAACAATTCGTCGTCCTACGCCTTGGCAGTGAGCCTGCTGTCCGAGCGCTTCAACGGTGCAGGACAGATCAGCGGCACCTGGCCGAAGGATGATCTGCCCTTGAGCCGTTCCGAGCGGATCGAGTTGCAGAATCTGCTGAGTGCGCAGAAATACGACGCGGGCACGGCCGACGGGATTATCGGCGCCAATACCCGAAAGGCGATCCGCAGCGCGCAGCAGTCGTTTGGCTGGCCGGCGGATGGGTATCCGACGCACAAGTTGCTCGAAGGCCTGCGCAACCGCTAGAAGCTTCGCGAGCAGGCTCGCTCCCACAGTTGACCGGCTTCCACTGTGGGAGCGAGACCGGCTTGCAGGCGAAGACTGACTGTCAGGCGATAGATACCTATCGCTTGAACACCACATCCTGCTCCAACACCAACTCCTTGTTCCCCGCATCCAGCCGCACTAACGCCCCCATCGGCAGCGTCAGGTTCGGATCGCAATGCCCGCTTCGCCACCCCGACAGCACCGGTATCCGCAGCGGTTCAAAGGTCTGCTTGAGCAATCGCTCCAGCGCAACCGTATCCACTCCGGCCACGTCCCCCACCAGCACTCCGCGCAACTTGCCCAGGGTGCCCGCCAGGCGCAAATGCGTCAGCAACCGGTCGATGCGATACAACGGCTCGTTGATGTCCTCGATGAACAGGATGACGCCCTCGGCATCGATTTCATAAGGCGTGCCCATGGTCGCGGCGATCATCGACAGATTGCCGCCAAGCAAACGCCCGTGAGCAACGCCAGGCTCAATCGTGGTCAACGGCCAGGCAACCGGGTGCGTCAGCACACTCCCCGCCTTCACCTGCCCCCTGAGCATGTTAAAAAACGAAGACTCGGTTGGCTTTTGCTTGTCACCCAACAGATCCGCGTTGAGCAACGGACCGTGGAAGGTCACGAAACCGGCATTACGACTGATCGCCAGGTGCAGCGCAGTGATGTCGCTGTAGCCAATGAACGGCTTTGCATTGTTTTGCAGCAGCTCGAAATCGATTCGATCGAGCAAACGCGGGGTGCCATAGCCGCCGCGCAGACAAATGATTGCATCGACCTCACCGTCGGCGAATGCCGCGTGCAAGTCATTGAGGCGCACATCGTCGCCACCGGCCAGGTAGCCATCCTGCTCGTAGACACCAGGGAAGATTCGCAACGCGTAACCGCGAGCGCGCATCCAGGCGATGGCTTTATCGGTATCCAGCGCTGCGGGACCGGCCGGTGCAATGACGCCGATCAGCCCTTCCGAGGGCAACGCTGGAACGGGTGTATGAGGAAAAAGCGTGTGAGTCAGTCGAACGGTCATCCATGAATCTCCCTGCGCATAAGCTTCAGCACACAGTAGTCAGGAACGGGGATAAACAGAAGAGGGTCAGTCGCCCTCCAGGTTGCAGGAAAAGACTGAGGTGGCGGTAGGTACGGCTAAAAAAATGCCCGCAAGGCACACAACCTTGCGGGCGTTTTTTTACAGGGACGACATCAATTCCGCTTTAACCAGCTTCGCTTGCTCGTCGGCGTGGTACGAGGAACGTACCAGCGGGCCGGAAGCGACGTTCTTGAAGCCCATTTTGTAACCTTCCTCGGCGAACCAGGCGAAGGTGTCCGGGTGCACGAAACGCTGGACCGGCAAGTGACTGCGGGACGGTTGCAGGTACTGGCCCAAAGTCAGCATATCGATGTCGTGTTCGCGCATGCGCTTCATGACTTCGATGACTTCTTCGTCGGTCTCCCCCAAACCCAGCATCAAGCCGGATTTGGTCGGAATGTGCGGCATCATCTGCTTGAAGCGTTGCAGCAGGGTCAGCGACCACTGGTAATCCGAACCCGGGCGCGCAGCCTTGTACAGGCGCGGTACGGTTTCCAGGTTGTGGTTAAACACATCCGGTGGCTCGGCGGCGGTAATGTCCAGCGCGACGTCCATGCGACCGCGGTAATCCGGGACCAGGGTTTCGAGCTGCACGTTCGGCGACAGTTTGCGGATCTCGCGGATGCAGTCGGCAAAGTGCTGGGCACCGCCGTCACGCAGGTCGTCACGGTCCACCGAAGTGATCACCACGTATTTCAGTTTCAGGTCGGCGATGGCGATGGCCAGGCTTTGTGGCTCATTCACGTCCAGTGGCTTCGGACGGCCGTGGCCGACGTCGCAGAACGGGCAGCGACGGGTGCAGATGTCGCCCATGATCATGAAGGTCGCGGTGCCACCGGAGAAGCATTCGCCCAGGTTCGGGCAGGACGCTTCTTCGCACACGCTGTGCAGTTTGTGTTTGCGCAGCAGGGCCTTGATGCGGTCGACTTCCGGGGAAACCGGGATACGCACGCGGATCCAGTCAGGTTTCTTCGGCAGTTCGGTGGTCGGAATGATCTTTACCGGGATGCGTGCAACCTTCTCGGCGCCGCGCAGCTTGACGCCGGCTTCAACCTTGGCACGCGGGGCCGGACGCTCGGTGACATCCAGCGTAGGGATCATGGTTTGCACTGCGTCAGTAGTCATATCAGTCGATTCCGCCCGTTAGGGTCGTCTGCTCAGCATAGTCGAGGTGTTTGACGAGCTGCGCGCGCAGCCGGGCACTTACCTCGGCAAATTCAATCGATCCTGCGTGGTCGCTCAGCTGGGTCATCGCCAGCCCGGCGTAGCCGCAGGGATTAATCCGTCGAAACGGTTCCAGGTTCATGTCCACGTTCAGGGCCAGGCCATGAAAGGAACAACCGTGGCGGATCCGCAGACCCAGGGACGCGATTTTCGCCCCGTCGACATAGACACCCGGCGCATCCGGCTTCGCTGCGGCAATGACGCCGTAACTGCCCAGCAGCTCGATCAGACAGAGCTCCATGCGAGTGACCAGCTCACGCACGCCGAAACCCAGCTTGCGCACATCGAGCAACAAATAGGCGACCAACTGGCCAGGCCCGTGATACGTCACCTGGCCACCGCGGTCGACCTGCACCACCGGAATATCTCCCGGCAGCAACAGGTGCTCGGCCTTGCCGGCCTGGCCTTGGGTGAACACCGGTGAATGCTCAACCAGCCAGATCTCGTCCGCCGCATCGCTGCCGCGTTCGTTGGTGAAGCGCTGCATGGCATGCCAGACCGGCTCGTAAGCCATCTGGCCGAGCTCGCGAAAGCCCAGCGTGCCAGACATCACAACACCATGTGGACGAAACCGGTAGCCCGCAATTCGCTGTTGATGTCGTACAGCTGGTCTTGACCGGTGGCGATGATGTGCAACTGGATGGTGGTGTACTTGCCGTTGCTGCTCTGGCGCTCATCCACTCGCTCATCGTTGATCGTTGCGTGCTTCTTCACGATATCGATGATCTTTTGCTTGATGTCGACAATGGTGTCGCCGATCACTTTGATCGGGTAATCATTGGCTGGAAATTCGATCTTTGGCGCCTTTACTTCGGTATCTGTCATGGCGTAACGGCCTCGTAAGCGTAAGCCGTGGCAACGGACATGGCCCCGTTCCGGATTGGAGCGAGGCCATGCGGGTCCACACTAATTCAGTTGAACAAGCCGTAGAAGAATAGACGGATGCTATCCCACATGCGACGGAAGATACCACCCTCCTCGACTGCGTCCAGAGCGATCAGGTCGGCACTGTGCACCACCTTGTCGTCCAGTTTCACTTCGACTTTACCAATCACGTCGCCCTTGGCGATTGGCGCAACCAGTTGCGGGTTCATGGTCATGCTGGCGGCGAGCTTTTTCAGCTGGCCTTTTGGCAGGGTCATGGTCAAGTCTTCAGCCAAACCGGCCTTGACTTGATTGGTGCTGCCTTTCCAGACAGGAGCCTGAGCCAGCTCGGCGCCTTTCTGATAGAAGGTCTGGGTTTCGAAGAAGCGGAAGCCGTAAGTCAGCAGCTTCTGGGTTTCCGATGCACGGGCGACTTCGCTGTTGGTGCCGAACACCACGGCGATCAGGCGCATGCCATCACGTACGGCCGAAGACACCATGCAGTAGCCGGCTTCGTCGGTGTGGCCGGTTTTCAGACCGTCGACCGTCTTGTCGCGCCACAGCAGCAGGTTGCGGTTAGGTTGCTTGATGCCGTTCCAGAAGAACTCTTTCTGCGAGTAGATCGCGTAGTGAGCCGGGTCTTCGTGAATGATTGCGCGAGCCAGCACGGCCATATCGTGAGCCGACGAGTAGTGCTCAGGGTTCGGCAGTCCGGTCGGGTTCATGAAGTGGCTGTTGGTCATGCCCAGGTCGGCCACGGTTTTGTTCATCATGTCGGCGAATGCGTCTTCGCTGCCGGCAATGTGCTCGGAGAGCGCAACACTGGCGTCGTTACCCGACTGAATGATGATGCCGTGCAGCAAGTCGCTGACGGTCACCTGGGTGCCGACCTTGATGAACATCCGCGAACCGCCAGTACGCCAGGCGTTTTCGCTGACGGTGACCGGGTCGTTTTCACCGATCTGACCACGACGGATTTCCAGGGTCGCGATGTACGCGGTCATCAGCTTGGTCAGGCTGGCTGGCGGCAGACGCTGGTCACCGTTGTTCTCGACCAGCACGTTGCCGCTGCTGGCATCCATGAGCACGTAGGCTTTGGCGGCCAGTTGTGGCGGCGAAGGCATCATCTCGACCGCGAAAGCGGCTGGTGAGAGGAGCAGCGGGACTAGAAGGCACAGGCGTTTGGCAAAGGTGGTGATGTTCATCCGTCTCTCGAAATCGCTAATGGAAACTGCCCGAAGGCAAAACTAATCAGACAGCCTTCTAACGGGCTGTCGCGTGTTCAGTCGTTCACTCAGAACCCTTGCCGGGCTTTTGTTCTTCAACGAGCCAACAACCAGGTTCACCCCCCAAAACCGCAAGTGAACCTTCAATCAAGTCTACGTGTTACTCGGCGGTGACCAGACTCGGCGAACCGAGATTGGCCATGCGCACGCTGTTCTGCACTTGCTGGATTTCACCCGGCGAACCGATCGGCCCCAGGCGCACCCGATGCAGTGTCTGTTGGTTGCGCACGATCGAGCTGATGAACACCGGAGCGCTCACCATCCCGCTCAGCTTCGATCTCAGGAGTTCTGCAGCGTCCGGGTTGGCGAACGCGCCCACCTGCAGATACTGGCCAGAGGCTGGTACAGAAGCGTTTTTTTTTGCATCGAGCTGCACGGGCACAACGGCCGCCGCGTGCTGCTGCGGCGGTGGTGTCCATTGTTCAACCGTGCCCGCCGAAGCGGTAATTGTAGGCGCGGCATTTTGCGCTACTTGCGGCTCGTTGAGCATCAAAGGCGCCGGACGGCCTTTTTGCGCCCACCACGCTTGCGGGTCGATACCTTCGACCTTGACCCGTGCGGTACCGGTTTCGGCATACCCGAGTTTTTTCGCCGCGGCGTAGGACAAGTCGATGATGCGGTCCGAATAGAACGGGCCACGGTCGTTGACTCGCAGGATCACGGTCTTGTTATTGTCCAGGTTGGTCACCCGAACGTAACTTGGCAGTGGCAAGGTCTTGTGGGCGGCACTCATTCCGTACAAGTCATACACTTCGCCGTTGGCGGTGTTCTGCCCGTGGAACTTGGTGCCGTACCACGACGCCGTGCCCGAAGCGACGTACGTCTTGGAGTCTTGCAGCGGAAAGTAGGTCTTGCCGAGCACCGTATACGGATTGGCCTTGTAAGGGCCGGAATGCAGGGTCGGTGTGGCGTCCGGGATGCGCGACACGTCGACATCCCACCATGGCGCGCCATCTTTGTGCGCGCGGTTGATGTCCAGCCCCGGCGCAGAGCGCACGGCGGTGGAGGAAGACTTCGGGGTCGGCGAGCGACTGGTCGAACAACTGGCGACCAGCACTGCCAACGCGGCAAATGCCATCAGCTTCAGGGGTTTATTCATAGGCAATGCCCGCATTACTTGACGCCCCGTGCTTGGACCAGCTGATCAGACAGTTGATGTACGGCCATGGCGTACATCACGCTGCGGTTATAACGCGTGATCGCATAAAAATTCGTCAGACCCATCCAGTATTCAGGACCTTTGTCACCTTCCAGCCGGAAAGCCGTGACCGGCATATCATCGCGCAGCGCATCATGACTTGACCACCCCAACACCCGCAACTCCCCGACGGTTTTAGTCGGTTCGATGCCGGTGGTCAAACCCGCGTCGACCTGATCGCCACGCACATCGGCGCGACTGACCACCGGTTCGCCGGCGACCCAGCCGTGACGCTTGAAATAACTGGCGACGCTGCCGATGGCGTCGTCCGGGTTGGTCCAGATATTAATGTGGCCGTCACCGTCGAAATCCACCGCATAGGCGCGGAAACTGCTCGGCATGAACTGCGGCAAGCCCATCGCCCCGGCGTAGGAGCCTTTGAGGGTCAGCGGGTCGACCTGTTCTTCCCGGGCCAGCAGGAGGAATTCACGCAATTCCTTGCGGAAGAATTCGGCACGGGGAGGATAGTCGAAACCGAGCGTCGACAAGGCGTCGATTACCCGGTAATTGCCGGTATTACGGCCGAAAAAGGTCTCAACACCGATGATCGAGACAATCACCTGGGCCGGTACACCGTATTCCTGCTCGGCCCGGGCCAGTACCGCTTCGTGCTGCCGCCAGAAATCCACACCGCGGGCGATGCGCGCGTCGGTGATGAACATCGGGCGATATTCGTTCCATTGCTTGACGCGTTCGGCGGGTTTCGAGATCGCGTCCAGAATCGCCTGCTTGCGCTCGGCTTCGCGGAACACGCCCATCAACTGTTCACCCGCAAAACCGTAGTCGCGGGTCATTTCACCGACGAATTCGGCCACCTGGGGCGTGCCTTCGTAATCGCCGGCCAACGCTTCCTGCGTAGTGCCAAGGATGCTTACCAGGCCGACCCACGGCGCATGTCGAGTCGCCCAGCCACGCATTACTTGCATTGAAATCTTCACCTTATTCAAACCTGTGCGATCCACTTACGATGGGTATGGATCGACATCAAAACCCCAAACGCTGACAGCAGCGTCACCAGCGAAGTTCCTCCGTAGCTAATGAACGGCAACGGCACCCCCACAACCGGCAACAGGCCACTGACCATACCGATGTTGACGAAAACGTAAACAAAAAACGTCATGGTCAGGCTGCCGGCGAGCAATTTGCCGAACAAAGTCTGGGCCTGGGCGGTAATCACCAGGCCGCGGCCAATCAACAGCAGATAAATAAGCAACAGTGCGCAGATGCCCACCAGACCAAATTCTTCGCCCATCACCGCGATAATGAAGTCGGTGTGGCTTTCCGGCAGGAAGTCCAGGTGCGACTGGGTGCCCAGCAACCAGCCCTTGCCAAAGACACCGCCGGAACCAATCGCCGCTTTCGACTGAATAATGTTCCAGCCCGTGCCCAGCGGATCACTTTCCGGGTCGAGGAACGTCAGGATTCGCTGCTTCTGGTAGTCGTGCATGATGAAAAACCACATCGCCACGGCGACCGGCACGGCGGCGGCCAGCACGCTGAGAATCCAGCGCCAGCGCAAGCCACCCATGAACAGGACGAACGCGCCGCCGGCGAGGATCAACAGCGATGTCCCAAGGTCAGGCTGGCGCACGATCAGAATGAAGGGCAAACCGATCAGGAACAGGCTCACGCCGACATGCTTGAGCTGCGGCGGCAACGTGCGTTTGGACAGGTACCAGGCGATGGTCGCCGGCATCAGGATCTTCATGAATTCCGAGGGCTGAAAGCGAATCACTCCGGGAATGTTAATCCAGCGCGTGGCGCCCATGGCGTTATGGCCCATGACGTCCACCACCACCAGCAACAGCACGCCGAGCACGTAGCCCACCGGCACCCACCGCGCCATGAAACGCGGCTCGAACTGGGCGATGACGACCATCGAGACCAGGCCGATGCCGAACGAGGTGGCTTGCTTGGCCAGCAGGTCCCAGCTCTTGCCGCTGGCCGAATACAGCACGAACAGGCTGCCGGCGGCGAGGGTCAGCAACAGGATCAGCAATGGGCCGTCGATGTGCAGACGTTGCAAAAGCGTCGCGCGACGCCGCATCACATCCTCACTGGAGAGCATGCGATCAAAATTATTCATCACGGGCCGTAGCCTCCGCACTGATAGGGCTGGCGTATTCGGCTTTCAGTCGACCGTCCTGGTCCAGGAGCCAGGCGTCCATGATTTGACGTACGACCGGCGCGGCGACACCGGAACCAGACTCGCCGTTCTCGACCATCACTGCCACCACGATTTGCGGATTGTCGGCCGGCGCGAAGCCGACGAACAAGGCGTGGTCACGATGCCGTTCCTGAACCTTGGAGCGGTCGTACTTCTCGCCCTGCTTGATCGCGACCACCTGGGCCGTACCACTTTTGCCGGCAATCCGGTATTGCGCGCCAATCGCTGCCTTGCGCGCGGTACCGCGGGCGCCGTGCATCACTTGCTGCATCCCGTGGTTGACCTTGGTCCAGTCGGACGGGTCGCGCAGGATGATGTCCGGCATCGGGTTTTCATCCTTGGGCCTTTCGCCTTCAACCGTCTTCGCCAGGTGCGGACGGTTCCACACGCCTTTGTTCGCCACCAGCGCGGTGGCCTGGGCCAGTTGCAACGGCGTCGACTGCATGTAGCCCTGGCCGATCCCCAGAATCAGCGTCTCGCCCGGGAACCACGCCTGACGACGGGTTGCCCGCTTCCACTCCCGCGACGGCATGAGCCCCGGGGATTCTTCGAACATGTCCAGCGAGACCTTCTGGCCGATCCCGAACTTGCCCAAATACGTCGACAACCGATCGATCCCCAGCTTGTGGGCCAGGTCATAGAAGTAAGTGTCGTTGGAACGCATGATCGCCGTGTCCAGGTCCACGTAGCCGTCGCCGGTACGGTTCCAGTTGCGGTACTTGTGGTCGTAATTCGGCAGCATGTAGTAACCGGGGTCGAAGACCCGGGTCGATGCGGTGACCACGCCCGAATCCAGGCCGGCGATGGCCACCGCTGGCTTGATGGTCGACCCCGGCGGATACAGCCCACGCAGCACGCGGTTGAACAGGGGCCGATCGATGGAATCGCGCAGCTCGGAATAAGCCTTGAAGCTGATGCCGGTCACAAACAGGTTCGGGTCGAAACTTGGCTGGCTGACCATCGCCAGCACTTCGCCGGTTTTCGGGTCCAGCGCGACCACCGCACCTCGGCGACCGCCGAGCGCCGCTTCGGCCGCTTCCTGCAATTTGATGTCCAGGCTCAGGACGATGTCTTTGCCGGAAATCGGCTCGGTGCGCTTGAGCACGCGTAAGACGCGGCCTCGCGCGTTGGTTTCGACTTCTTCGTAACCCACCTGGCCGTGTAATTCCGGCTCGTAAAAACGCTCGATGCCGGTCTTGCCGATTTGGTGGGTGCCGCTATAACTGACCGGATCGAGGGACTTCAGCTCTTTTTCGTTGATCCGCCCCATGTAACCCACCGAGTGCGCAAAGTGCGCGCCCTGCGGGTAATGCCGCACCAACTGCGCAACCACTTCCACACCCGGGAGGCGGAACTGGTTCACGGCGATGCGGGCGATCTGCTCTTCGGTCAGTTCGAACAGCACGGGCACCGGCTCGAATGGCCGACGCCCTTGACGCATGCGTTTCTCGAAGATCACCCGGTCCTCGGGCGTCAGTTCCAGCACTTCGACGATCACGTCGAGCACTTGCTGCCAGTCGCCGGAGCGCTCGCGGGTCATGCTCAGGCTGAAGCTGGGGCGGTTATCGGCGACCACCACGCCATTGCGGTCGAAAATCAACCCACGGGTCGGCGGAATCGGCTGCACGTGGACGCGGTTGTTTTCCGAAAGCGTCGAGTGGTACTCGTACTGAATGACCTGCAGGAAATACAGGCGCGCGATCAGTACGGCGATCAGCGTGACGACCGCAATGGCCCCGAACACGACGCGACCACGCACCAGACGGGCGTCTTTTTCGTGGTCCTTGATGCGGATCGGCTGGGACATGAGGCAGAACTACTTGTGGTAAGGGTGGCCGGACAGAACTGTCCAGGCACGGTACAGCTGTTCGCCGATCAGAATCCGCACCAGCGGGTGCGGCAACGTCAACGGCGACAACGACCAACGCTGATCGGCCCGGGCACAGACTTCCGGCGCCAGCCCTTCGGGACCGCCGACCATGAAATTGACCGTGCGCGAGTCCAGCCGCCAGCGATCGAGTTCGACCGCCAACTGCTCGGTGCTCCAGGGCTTGCCGTGGACTTCGAGGGTGACTACGCGCTCGTTCGGCCCGACCTTGGCCAGCATGGCTTCGCCTTCCTGACGGATGAAGCGCGCCACGTCGGCGTTCTTGCCACGGGTGTTGAGCGGTATTTCCACCAGTTCCAGCGCCAGTTCGGACGGAAGACGCTTGGCATATTCATGCCAGCCTTCTTCCACCCACTTGGGCATGCGTGAACCGACGGCGATCAGTCGCAGTCGCACAGCGGTCCCTTACTGCTGGTCTTTGTTGAGCTTGGTGAAGTGCTCATGGGTGTTTTCCGGGCTGTGATGCGCAGCGCTGGCCGAACGGCTCTGCTCGGCACCGGCCCACAGGCGTTCCAGGTCATAGAACTGGCGCGCCGAGGCGGTCATCATGTGCACGATCACGTCGTCCATATCCAGCAGGACCCAATCGCTGTCGCCCTTGCCTTCTTCGCCCAATGGCTTGACGCCTTGGGCTTTGACGGCTTCGCGAACCTTGTCCAGCATCGCGCCGATCTGGCGGTTGGACGTACCGGTGGCGATGATCATGAAGTCAGTAATGCTCTGTTTTTCACGAACGTCTATCACCTGGATGTCCTGGGCCTTGACGTCTTCCAGGGCGGCTACGGCAACCTTGACCAGCTCTTCGCCAGCCAGCTCAGGGCCGGTTGGTGCTTCTACTGGCAGGGGAGCACTCTTGAATGTGCCTTTGCGCTTAACTTTAGCTACGTCTTTGTCAGTCATATAAAACTCGTTTTGCTCGTATGTTCGGGCACTTCGCTACACGCATTCACGTGACTTGAAGCGCACCCTTTTTCAGTTCGACGCACGGTAAAGTCCGTGCGCATCGATGTAGGCCAGGACCGCGTCGGGCACCAGGAAACGTACCGACTTACCGCTGGCCAGCAGTTGACGGATCTGGGTGGCGGATACCGCGAGCGGCGTCTGCCAGACGAATGCAATCTGTCCGCTCGGCCCTTTGAGGGCCAGCGGGTCGCTCACCGAGCGCGCTGCCAGCAGGTTGCGCAAGGCATCCGGCGGTTCGCTGTCGGCATCCGGGCGTTGCAACACCAGGATGTGGCAATGCTGGAGCAACTCTTCCCAGCGGTGCCAAGTGGGCAGGCCGCAAAATGCGTCCCAGCCCAAAAGCAGAAAAACCTGGTCTTCAGCGGCCAGTTCGGCGCGCATCAGTTCCAGGGTATCAATGGTGTAGGACGGTTTGTCCCGCTGCAATTCGCGGGCGTCCACCACCAACGGCGCCACACCGGCCACCGCGCACTCGACCATCGCCAGACGGTCCTTCGCCGACACCTGCGGCGTGCCGCGATGCGGCGGCCTGGCACTCGGCGTCAGTCGCAACTCATCGAGCGCCAGTGATTCGGCGACTTCCAGCGCACCGCGCAAATGGCCGATGTGCACCGGATCGAACGTCCCGCCCAGCATGCCGATACGTCGAGGCACAGGTTCGCTGGTGGTTACCGGGGCCGACGGATTAAGGTCGCTCAAGTCAGACCGACGCCTGGCCGCGCAACTGGCCATCACCGACCACGATGTACTTCTCGCAGGTCAGGCCCTCGAGGCCCACCGGGCCACGGGCGTGCAGCTTATCAGTAGAAATGCCAATCTCGGCACCCAATCCGTATTCGAAGCCATCGGCGAAGCACGTCGGCGTGTTGATCATCACCGACGACGAATCGACTTCCGCAACGAAACGCCGGGTGTCTGCGAGGTTTTCGCTGACGATCGAATCGGTGTGATGGGAGCCGTACTTATTAATGTGTTCAATGGCCTGGTCCAGCCCGTCGACCACGCGGATCGACAAGATTGGCGCCAGATACTCGGAGTGCCAATCATCTTCGGTGGCCAGCGCCGCATCAATCGTCGCCCGGGTGCGCTCGCAACCCCGCAGCTCGACGCCTTTTTCGCGAAACTGGGCAGCCATGGCAGGCAGAAAATCTTTGGCAACCGATTGATCCACCAGCAGCGTTTCCATTGCGCCGCAGATGCCATAACGGTATGTCTTGGCATTGAAGGCGATGCGCTGGGCCTTCGGCAGATCGGCGTGTTCACTGACGTAGACGTGGCAGATGCCGTCCAGGTGCTTGATCACTGGAACGCGTGCGTCACGGCTGACCCGTTCGATCAGGCCGCGGCCACCACGGGGCACGATGACGTCAACGTACTCAGGCATGGTGATCAGCGCGCCAACCGCGGCACGGTCGGTGGTTTCGACCACTTGTACGACGGCCGCCGGCAGATCGGCCTCGGCCAGGCCGCGCTGAATGCAGGCAGCAATCGCACGATTGGAGTGAATGGCCTCGGACCCGCCACGCAGGATGGTCGCGTTGCCCGACTTGAGGCACAGGCTGGCGGCGTCGATGGTCACGTTCGGCCGGGATTCATAGATGATTCCGATCACGCCCAATGGCACGCGCATCTTGCCGACCTGAATCCCTGACGGACGAAAGCTCATGTCGCGAATGGCACCCACCGGGTCCGGCAACGCTGCGACCTGGCGCAACCCGACGATCATGCCGTCGATGCGCTCCGGGGTCAGCGCCAGCCGTTCCAGCAGCGCCGGTTCAAGACCATTGGCACGACCCGCCGCCAGATCCCGCTCATTGGCAGCCGTCAGCTCGGCACGCGCGGCGTCCAGCGCATTGGCAGCAGCCTGCAAGGCGCGGTTTTTTTGCGCAGTGCTGGCACGGCCGATGATGCGCGACGCTTCGCGGGCAGCGCGACCCAGGCGGGTCATGTAGTCGAGAACGGACTCAGTCATTGTCTGTGGTGGTCTTGGCTAGGGTCTTGGTAAAGAGGAAAGCGGCAGATTATAGCTGTCGCGTCTCTCGACTAACAGCGGTGACGGGCGGATGGTCGAAATGGAGGGCAATTTGCCGACGTTCAGCCGGGATTAAGCTGCAAATTGTTATCATCACGCCTCATTCAGCCCTGACAAACGCCGTTCATCATGTCCAATCTGACTGTTCGTGCACCTTCTGCGATCCTGCCCACCGGGCTTGCGGACGCTTTTTTCGACCGAGATGCGCAAACACTGGCCCGGGATTTACTCGGCAAAGTCATTCGGCATCGGGTCGGCGATTTGTGGCTCAGCGCTCGAATCATCGAAACCGAAGCCTATTACTTTGAAGAAAAAGGCAGTCATGCCTCTCTCGGCTACACGGAAAAACGTAAGGCTTTGTTTCTGGATGGCGGCCACATCTATATGTACTACGCCCGTGGCGGCGATTCCCTGAACTTCAGCGCCAAGGGACCGGGTAACGCGGTTTTGATCAAATCCGCTTATCCATGGGTCGATGAAATCAGCGGGCCGGCCAGTCTCGCGCAGATGCTGTTGAACAACCCGGACGCGCAAGGCCGCCCTCGCCCGTCGCAGAAACTCTGCGCCGGGCAAACCTTGCTGTGCAAGGCGCTGGGCTTGAAGGTGCCGGTCTGGGACGCCAAGCGCTTCGATCATGAGGTGTTGCTGGTGGAAAATGTCGGCGCCACGCCCGGCCATATTATTCAAACCACCCGACTGGGCATTCCTCAGGGGCGCGATGAACATCTGATGTATCGCTTCGTCGATGCAGCTTACGCGCCGTATTGCACGCGGAACCCGCTGCGACGGGGGCAGGTCGAAGGTTGCGATTATTTTTTGCTGACTTGAACAATTGAGCCCCATGTAGGAGCGAGCCTGCTCGCGATGGTCGCCAACGATAACGCGCGTTGTCTGGATAAACGCGGCGTTCTCAAGTACATCGCGAGCAGGCTCGCTCCTACAGGGGTTCGGTTGTGTTGTGCAGGTTGTGTTCGCTCATGGCGGGCGATTTTAGACATTCGAGGGAGTTGTTTTTATGGGCCCATGGCTCGATAGCGTGACCGGATGGCTGGCGGCCAACCCGCAGTGGCTGGCCGCGGCAGTAATCATCGTGGCATTCGTGGAGTGCCTGGCGATTGCCGGATTGATCGTTCCCGGCACGGTCCTGCTGTTTGCCGTCGCCGTGCTGGCCGGCAGCGGTGCGTTGTCGTTGAGCGAAACACTGCTGCTGGGATTCCTCGCTGGCGTGCTCGGCGATGTCGTTTCCTACTTCATCGGACGACATTTCCATCAGAATATCCGGCGCCTGCCTGGCCTGCGCCATCACCCGGAATGGATCGGCAGCGCCGAGGCCTACTTCCAGCGCTACGGCATCGCCAGCCTGCTGGTCGGACGCTTTATCGGACCGTTGCGGCCGATGCTGCCGATGGTTGCCGGAATGTTCGACATGCCCTTCCCGCGCTTCGTCGCCGTCAGCCTGCTGGCTGCCGCCGGCTGGAGCGTCGCCTATCTGCTGCCCGGCTGGGCCACCGGTGCGGCGATTCGTTTGCCACTGCCGGAAGGTTTCTGGCCGGAAGCGGGGATCGTCGCGGGCAGCATCGCGGTGATGGTCGGCTTAAGCGTGACCAGCAGCCTGCGCCGCCATCGCAAGGCAACGGTGCTGATTGCCGGCCTGAGTTTTCTGATTCTGGCGGGACTGTTTATCGGTTACCCGCACCTGACCGCGCTTGATCAGGGCGTGATGGCCCTGGTGCAGGAGCACCGCAGCCCGATGCTCGATGAAGTCGCCGTGACCTTCACGCTGATCGGCGAATTCCGCAACATGCTGCTATTCAGCACCCTGCTGACCGTTTTGCTGCTGCTGACGCGTCAATGGCGACAGGCGATTTTCGCCGGCGGCACGCTGCTCGTCACCGCACTTGGCAACACGTTCACCAAACAGTTTTTCGCCCGCGTACGCCCGGAGGTTCTCAGCGACCCACTGACTAGCTACAGCATGCCCAGTGGCCATGCCTCCGGGGCTTTCGCGCTGTTTTTGACCCTCGCCGTCCTCGCCGGGCGCGGACAACCGCCGCGGATGCGCCTGACGTGGTTGCTGCTGGGATGCCTGCCGGCGTTGGCGATTGCCTTGTCGCGTGTCTACCTCGGCGCGCATTGGCCAACGGACGTGCTGGCCGGCGCGATGCTGGCCGCGTGCGTGTGTGCGGCGAGCCTGTGGTTGAGTCAGCGTCAGACGCCACTCAATGCCCTGCCGCCGAAAGCCTGGTGGCTGATATTGCCGGCAATGGTGGCGCTGTTCGGTTTCTTCGCGCTGCGACATTTGCCGCATGCGATGTTGAGATACGCCTACTGATCAGGCAAACAACTCGCCCTGCAACTCATCCAGCAGCGCCTGAATCGCATCCAGTCGCTGCTGCGGATCGTCGAGTTGCAGCAAGTCGATCTTGTCCACCTCGGCGAACGGCAACAGGTACGCCAGCTGATTGGCCAACGACTGCTGGCCGGTGGCTTCGGTGCCCATGTTCAACGCTTCGACCATCGGATGCTCGGCCAGGGCCTTGAGCAGTGCGACGAGGTCGGCGTCCTCATCCTGCAGCGGTTGCTCGGGCTCGTCTTCCAGCCACTCGACGTCGGCGAGGGTCAGGTGATCGCGCTGAACCTCGGTGCGCAACACATGAAAACGCCGGCCACCCTGCACCCGAATACCCAGCAGACCGTTGTCCTGCTGCTTGAAATCGGTGATCAGCGCTTCACAGCCGACCAGCGCATAACCCGCCGGGGCGATGCCGACTTCTTCACCGTCGAGGATGCACACCACGCCAAAGCCGCCGCCCTGTTTCATGCAGCGGCTGATCATGTCCAGGTAGCGCGCCTCGAAGATCTGCAAGTCGAGGATGCAGCCGGGAAACAACACCGTGTTCAGCGGGAAAAGCGGCAAGTTCATAAACATTTCCTTACACCACCATCGAAACCGCCAACGGCAGGAACACCGCCGTGGCCACGCCCATCAGACTCATCGCCAGCGCCGCGAACGCGCCGCACTCTTCACTTTCCTGCATCGCCACCGCCGTGCCGACCGCGTGAGCAGTCATGCCCAGCGCCATGCCGCGCGCCTCGGGACTGTGGACACCCAGGCGGGTCAACAGGCTCGGTCCGAAAATCGCCCCGATCACGCCGGTGATCAACACAAATACCGCCGCCAGCGCTGCGACGCCACCAATCTGTTCGGCCACCAGCATGGCAATCGGCGAGGTCACCGACTTCGGCGCCATGGTCATCAGGATCATGTGTTCGGCGCCGAACGACCAGCCGAGCAACACGCCCATGCCCGTGGCGACAACGCCGCCTATCACCAGCGTAGTAAATATCGGCCAGAACAACTGCCGGATCCGCCGCAGATTAAGGTAAAGCGGCACCGCCAGCGCAACTGTCGCGGGGCCGAGCAGAATGCTGAGGATCTCGGTGCTCTTGCGGTATTCGGCGTACGTCAGGCCGCAGCCGACCAATACACCAATGACCAACAACATGGAGACCAGCACCGGTTGCAGAAAAATCCAGCGGGTTTTCTCGAACGCCGCCAGCACCAGCTGATAAGCGCCGAGGGTTATGCCGATGCCGAACAGCGGATGATGAATCACCGAGGCCCACGCGCCTTGCCAGTCAAACGTCATTGCGAGTCCTCACGGTGCGTGTGGCGCTTGACCATGCGCTGCATCAGCACTCCGGCGAACGCCATGGACAGCAGCAGCGATAACACAAGCGCGCCGACGATCGCCCAGAAATCCGCAGCGATGTCCTTGGCGTAGACCATCACGCCCACGGCCGGCGGCACCAGCAGCAACGGCAGGTAGCGCAGCAGACTGCTGGCGGCGACATTCAACGGTTCACCGACCTGACCACGGCTGATCAGGAACACCAGCAGAAGCAGCAGGCCGATGATTGGCCCGGGCAACACAGGTACAAACAAATGATTGAGGGCTGTGCCCAGCAATTGGAACAACACCAGCCAGGTCAGGCCACGTAACAACATCCGTCCTCTCCCCGCAAATTCGCGCCCGGCATTATAAGCATGTCAGCGCTATAGACCGGCATTCGCCAAAAGCATGGTCGGTTGACCGGAGCAATTTGCCATGTTGATCTAAAGTGGTAATCCGGGAGTGAAATCCCCTACTTAAAACTATAAAACCGATGAACCCAAGGAGAGTCTCAATGCCCTATGTTCCTGTTGCAGAGCTCAAAGATTATGTCGGCAAGGAACTTGGACGTTCCGATTGGCTTACCATCGATCAGGAGCGCATCAACCTGTTCGCCGAAGCCACAGGGGACTATCAGTTCATCCACGTCGACCCGGTCAAAGCCGCGCAGACGCCATTTGGCAGCACCATTGCCCACGGTTTCCTGTCACTGTCGCTGATCCCCAAACTGATGGAAAACATCCTCATCCTGCCAGAAGGCTTGAAGATGGTGGTCAATTACGGCCTCGACAGCGTGCGGTTCATTCAGCCGGTCAAGGTCAATTCGAAAGTGCGCCTGAAGGTCGACCTGACCGAAGTCACCGAGAAGAAACCTGGCCAGTGGTTACTTAAAGCGACCGCTACGCTGGAGATCGAAGGTTCGGAAAAACCGGCCTATATCGCCGAGCCGTTGTCGCTCTGCTTCGTATAATTCCTCCCGAATGCGAAGCAGCGCTGGCTGTTTCGCGACCTCTCAGTGGTTCTCTCTATATAAGGTCATGGAGCTGCGGCATACTCGGTCGCCTAATTGCCCGGATCCCGCTATGCGCTCATTTGCACTCATCGCTCTGACCCTGATGCTCACCGCGTGCGGTGACGGCGAATCGCTGTTGTCCCCTGATGCCCGACTGCCGGACGGCGGACGCTATCGCGGTGACCTGGTCAACGGTTTGCTGCAAGGCCAGGGCCGCATCGATTACCCGAACGGCAGCTGGTACGCCGGCAGTTTCGACAAGGGTCAATGGCATGGCCAAGGCGAATGGCACGGCAGCAACGGCGAAGTGTATCGCGGCAATTTCAACCTGGGCCTGTTCGACGGCCAGGGCACGCTGACCACCAACGGCAGCAGTTACACCGGCGGCTTCAAGGCGGGTCGGCGCGAAGGCGAAGGCACCCTCAAAGAAAACGGCATGACTTACCGCGGCGAATTCAAGGCCGATCAATATTCCGGGCTCGGCCGTCTGGAACTTGATGACGGCAGCTCGTACCAAGGCCAGTTCGCCCATGGCAAGCCCAACGGCGAAGGCCAGCGCGGTGACGCCAGCGGCAATCAGTTCACCGGGCAGTTCAAGGACGGTCAGCTGGAAGGCAACGGGACCTTCAACAGCGCCGAGGGCGACATCTACGTCGGCGGCTTCAAGAACAACCAGCTGCACGGCAAGGGCCGCTACGAAAACGCCGACGGCGATGTCTGGCTCGGCCAGTTCAAGGAAGGTTCGCTGAACGGCAAGGGCGAGCTGATCGGCGCCGACGGCAGCCATTACATCGGCCAGTTCAGCGACTGGCGCTTTACCGGTCAGGGCCGGCTGAACCTGCCCGACGGCAGCTTCTATATCGGCCAGTTCGACGGCGACAGCTATCAGGGCCACGGCACACTGGTACTCACTGATGGCACGGTGCAAAGCGGCACGTGGGTCAATGGCCAACGCGTGCGCGATGCTGACGGCAAGTTGCTGCCCGACAGCCTCGAACTCGGCTTGCTGGCCCAGGGCCGCTTGCTCGAAGACGCACTGGCCAATGTGCGGGCTTCGACCCCGGCGATCGAGCTGTACACCCTGACCCTCGGCGGTGACGGCAAGCAGAGCGTGTTCCTGCGCGAATCCGATTACGTCAGCAACATGCTCAGCAGCCGCTTCGGTGCATTTGGCCAGATTCGCCTGGTGAACCATCGCGATCATCTTGTCGACCGACCAATGGCCACCCGGGAAAACCTGCGCCGCGCCGCGCAGACCTTGGCCGAACGCAGCGGCCCGGAAGATTTGATTTTCATCTACCTGACCAGTCACGGCACCAGCGAACACGAACTGGTACTCGACCAGCCGCGCATGGAGCTGTCGGACCTGCCGGCTGCCGAACTGGCGGCCGTGCTCGCACCGCTGAAAAATCGCGACAAGATCATTGTGATTTCTTCGTGCTACTCCGGCGGCTTCATCCCCGCCCTCAAGGACGAGCGCACCCTGATCATGACCGCCTCGCGCACCGACCGTGTGTCCTTCGGCTGTTCGGAAGAAGCCAACTTCACCTACTTCGGCGACGCGCTGTTCGCCCAGGCCCTGAACCAGACCGACGATCTGGAACAAGCCTTCAAACTGGCCAAGGCCACCGTCGCTGAACGCGAGCTGGCGGACAGCTTCGAAGCTTCTGAACCGCAGATTTGGGCCCCGAAAACCGTCCTCTCGCACTGGCAGCTGCTACGCAAACAGCAGGCACGAAAAGCACTACAAAGTGTCTCCATTGACAACAAGGATGCAAAGAGCAACTAAGCTGAACAGTATCAAGGGAGAAACACTATGTACTTGACGCCTCAGCACGTATTGCTTGCCGGAGCCACCGGTTTGACCGGTGAGCACTTGCTTGATCGCCTGCTTAACGAGCCCACTATCTCGAGGGTTTTGGCCCCCTCACGCCGGCCACTGGCTGAGCACCCGCACCTGGAAAACCCGGTCGGCGATCCGACGGCGTTTCTGCCGCAACTGAACGGTCGTGTCGACATCGCTTACTGTTGCCTCGGCACCACGATCAAACAGGCTGGTTCGGAAGAGGCGTTCCGCGCCGTCGACCTGGACATGGTAGTGGCCTTCGCCAAGCGAGCCCGGGAAATGGGCGCGCGGCACCTGATCGTGATCAGTGCCTTGGGCGCCGACCGCAGGTCCTCGATTTTCTACAACCGGGTCAAAGGCGAGATGGAATACGCGTTGCGTGCGCAGGACTGGCCACAGTTGACCATTTGCCGACCTTCATTCCTGCTGGGCGAGCGGCTTGAGCCGCGCACGGTCGAGCAATTCGTCGGACCGTTATCCCGATTGATCCCCGGCAAGTATCGCGGCATAGAAGCCTGTCAGCTCGCCCGGGCAATGTGGAGGCTGGCGTTGGAAGAACAGGATGGGGTGCGGGTGATTGAGTCGGATGAGTTGCGCAAGTTAGGCAAATAAAACTGCGCAGATCGTTCCCACGCTGCGTGGGAACGATCAAAGCGCTACAAACCACCCGTCGCCTGAAAACTCACGCCGATCACCGTCAGCAGTGACAATGGCAATAGCAGCGTATCCAGCAACGCACTGCCCGGCAGGTCAACCCCCGGATAACCCGGTGCCTCCGCACCAAACCGGTCCTTCGCACAGCAACCACCATTTAACGCGTACAAATCCAGCCGTGTCCCCGAGTACACCACCGGCGCCCCGGGCTTGGCGGCATCGAGCGTGCGCGCCGTAGCGCAGCCTGCGAGTTGCAGCGCCAGCACCACAACCAGCAGCTTATTCATCGCTGTTCAGATGCTGTTCGCCCCAGCGCGGCAGCATGTCTTGCGGGATGTTCAGCAAGTTGAGAATCCGCGCCACCACGAAGTCAATCAGGTCATCGATGGTTTGCGGCTGATGATAAAAGCCCGGCGACGCCGGTAAAATCGTCACGCCCATGTTCGACAACTTCAACATGTGCTCCAGATGAATGCTCGAATATGGCGCTTCGCGTGGCACCAGAATCAACTGGCGGCGCTCTTTCAACGTGACGTCGGCAGCGCGTTCGATCAGGTTGTTGCAGGCGCCGGTGGCGATCGCCGACAAAGTCCCGGTGGAACACGGCACCACCACCATCGCCGCGGGCGCGCCGGAACCGGAGGCTACGGGCGACATCCAGTCTTCCTTGCCATACACCCGAATCTGCCCGGCAGCGGCGCCGGTGTATTCGGTGAGGAAGGCCTGCATCATCTGGGTTTTCGGTGGCAACGTGACGTCGGTCTCGGTGGCCATCACCAGTTGCGCAGCCTTGGAGATCAGGAAGTGCACCTCGCGGTCTTCGCGGATCAGGCAGTCCAGCAGGCGTAAACCGTACTGGGCGCCCGAAGCGCCGGTCATCGCCAGCGTGATGCGTTCCGGGCCGTTGTTCATTGCAGCGCCTCGGCCAGTTTGCCGTGCAGGCCGCCGAAGCCGCCGTTGCTCATGATCACCACATGAGTGCCGGGTTGAGCCTGGCTCTTCACGCGCGCGATGATGCCTTCCAACGAGTCGCTGACAATCGACGGCACCGTGCACAACGCCGCGGTGGCGCCCAGATCCCAGCCGAGGTTGGCCGGTGCGTACCAGATCACTTGATCGGCATCGACCACACTTTCCGGCAGACCCTCACGGTGAGCGCCTAGCTTCATCGAGTTGGAGCGCGGCTCGATGACCGCAATCAACGGCGCGTCGCCAATGCGTTTACGCAGGCCGTCGAGGGTCGTGGCGATGGCCGTCGGATGGTGGGCGAAGTCGTCGTAAATGGTGATGCCGCGCACTTCCGCGACTTTTTCCATCCGGCGCTTCACGCTTTTGAACGCACTCAATGCGGCGATGCCCAGGGACGGCACCACACCGACGTGCCGTGCCGCGGCCAATGTAGCCAAGGCGTTAGCGACGTTGTGCTGACCGGTCATGTCCCACTCGACTACGCCTTGCGCGACGCCTTCGAACATCACTTCGAACTTCGAACCGTCTTCACTGAGCAGCTTGACCTGCCACTGTCCGCCGGTGCCGGTGGTTTGCACCGGGGTCCAGCAGCCCATCTCGATCACCCGCTGCAAAGCCGGTTCGGTAGTCGGATGGATCACCAGGCCTTCGCTCGGGATCGTGCGCACCAAATGATGAAATTGCCGCTCGATGGCCGGCAGATCGGGGAAGATGTCGGCGTGATCGTATTCCAGGTTGTTCAGGATTGCCGTGCGCGGGCCGTAGTGAACGAATTTGGAGCGCTTGTCGAAAAACGCACTGTCGTACTCATCGGCTTCGATCACGAAAAACGGCGTGCCGCCAAGACGTGCTGACACGGAGAAATTCTGCGGTACGCCGCCGATCAGGAAACCCGGGCTCATGCCGGCATGCTCCAGCACCCAGGCAAGCATGCTGCTGGTGGTGGTTTTGCCGTGCGTGCCTGCGACGGCCAGCACCCAGCGACCTCGCAACACGTGGTCGGCCAGCCATTGCGGGCCGGAAACGTACGGCAGGCCTTTGTTCAGCACATATTCCACCGCCGGGTTGCCGCGGGACATGGCGTTGCCGATCACCACAAGGTCCGGTGCCGGATCGAGCTGAGCCGGGTCGTAACCCTGAGTCAACTGGATGCCTTGAGCTTCAAGCTGAGTGCTCATCGGTGGATAGACGTTGGCATCGGAGCCGGTCACGTGATGGCCCAGTTCTTTGGCCAGAACCGCCATCGAACCCATGAAAGTGCCGCAGATACCAAGAATATGAATGTGCATAGTCGACCTCGTAAAACATGGCCGCAGGTTAGCGTAGGGAGGCGAAAATCGCACCTTTGTTTGTTGTTGGCCGCAGGTTGGATTGCACTTACCGGGCGATCCCGTGTTTACGTAGCTTTCTGTAGAGGGTATTGCGGCTGACGCCCAGTTGCTCAGCGGTATGGGTCATATGCCAACGGGTCTGCTCCAGCGCATTGAGCAACGCCAGCCGCTCGGCATCTTCCAGCGGATGCGCGGAAGCTTCCTCCACCGGCAACACGGCAACCGCCGGCCTTGCCTGCCGAATCATCACCGGCAAATCTTCCAGACAGATCCGTCCGCCGTCGCACAACGCCGCCAACGTACGCAGCACGTTGCGCAGCTGCCGCACATTCCCCGGCCAGGCAAACCCTAACAAAGCCTGGCGTGCAGGCTCATCGATCAATATCGACTCCCCGCCCGCTTCTTCCGCGAGCAAAAAATCGAGCAGCTGGGATTTGTCACTGCGCTCGCGCAACGCCGGCAAGGCGATTTCCAGGCCGTTGAGCCGGTAGTACAAATCTTCGCGAAAGCTGCCGTCCTGCACCCGCTTCAGCAAATTACGGTGCGTAGCGCTGATGATCCGCACGTTGACCGGTTCCGGCTCGCCGCCAATCGGCACCACTTGCCGATCTTCCAGCACTCTTAATAGCCGGGTTTGCAGCGCGAGCGGCATGTCGCCGATTTCATCGAGAAACAACGTGCCACCATCGGCCTGCTGCAACTTGCCGCGCATGCCTTCCTTGCGCGCGCCGGTGAAACTGCCGCCGCGATAACCGAACAGCTCACTCTCGATCAGGCTTTCGGGGATGGCTGCGCAATTGAGCGCGACGAATGTTTTTTCCGCGCGCTGGCTGGATTGGTGCACGGCTTTGGCGAAAGCCTCTTTACCAGAGCCGGTTTCGCCGTTGATCAGCAGCGGCACATCCCGTTCGAAGACGCGCAAGGACTTGCGGAAGTCTTCCTGCAGCCCCTCGTCACCCAGGCAAATGCCCGACAGACGCGAACGCTCGGCAACCACAGGACTTTGCACCACCGGTACTGGAATGCTGCGCGACTGCCCCCGCAACACCGCAAACAGACTGCGCCCATCATGGGTCCGTAACGGCCAACTGGCGCTGGCATTGACACTCGCGCGGCCCAACAACTCGTCCAGCGAACAATCGAAAAACGCCTCGACCATTTTGCCCAGCAGCCCGCCGCGAACATGCCCCAACAGATTGAGGGCACTCTGGTTGACCGCGCAGATTCGCCCTTCCCCGTCGAACGCCAGCAACCCTTCGCTGAACAACCCGACGGATTCGGCCTGCAGGTGAAAGCGCAGCAGCCATTGATTGTCGAAATAACGCAGGAAATAGCAACTCTCGATCATCTTCGCCGACAGATTGACCAGCGCCATGGTGTGGAATTGGCTCTGGCGCGAGACCTCATGCCGCGCAGACGACACGTCGAGCACCGCCAATAGTTCGCCATGTGGATCGAACACCGGGCTCGCCGAGCAGGTCAGGCCGGTGTGGCGGCCACGAAAGTGTTCGTCCTGGTGAATGGTCAGCGACTGACGCTCCACCAGGCAGGTGCCGATGCCATTGGTGCCTTCGCAGGCTTCGCTCCAGTCGGCACCGAGCCAAAGGCCGGCGCGCTCGAAAATCTTCCGTTCGGCAGGAGCGGTGACGCAATTGAGGATCACCCCGCGCGCATCGGTCAACAGCACCGCGTGGCCGGCGCCGGAGAGTTGCTGATGCAGGCTGTTCATTTCATTGCCGGCGATATGCAGCACTTGCTGCAAACGCTCGCGGCTTTCGAGGACGCGGCCATGTTCAAGCACCGTCGGCGCCATGGTCAGCGCCGGG
The DNA here is from genome assembly GCF_054897705.1 of Pseudomonas sp. GB2N2. NCBI lineage: Bacteria > Pseudomonadati > Pseudomonadota > Gammaproteobacteria > Pseudomonadales > Pseudomonadaceae > Pseudomonas > Pseudomonas sp. GB2N2. Next base: position 5,253,440 of record NZ_CM142701.1, on the reverse strand, counting down.
TCGAGATGATAATCCTCGAGACAACGCAGCCAGGAACGTGCGATGGACGGATCGCTGCCAGGCCCGTGCAGGTGGGATTTGCCCTGGGTCACGGTCAGCACTTGCTGGGCATGGCGACTCAAATGGTTGTCGTGCATTTCTTATTATTCTCCCCGGGGCTCGGCGACCCGTACTGAGGTGATGCCCGAGCATCCTCCAGCCGGGCCAGCATTGCAATGCTGGCCCGACCGGCCCGTCATACGCTGCGTCACAAGCGGTACAAAGTGTCACGCAGGCTGTACCGAAAGCGTCACAGACGCCATCCGCCCGTCCGACTAAACCCGCGCAAGGCCTTGATTTGCCTGGCCTGCAAGGCAGTGGCCCAGCCTTTGCTCTACGCTTAGAGCATGCGCACATGCGCTCTCCCCTATAAGCACAAAAGCCAAGGAGAAATCACCATGCGTTACGCTCACCCCGGTACTGAAGGCGCTATCGTTTCGTTCAAGAGCAAATACGGTAACTACATCGGCGGCGAGTTCGTCGCGCCTGTCAAAGGTCAGTACTTCACCAACACCTCGCCAGTCAATGGCCAACCGATTGCCGAATTCCCCCGCTCCACCGCCGAAGACATCGATAAGGCCCTGGACGCTGCGCACGCCGCGGCCGATGCCTGGGGCGCTACGTCCGCCCAGGCGCGTTCGCTGGTGCTGCTGAAAATCGCCGACCGCATCGAGCAGAACCTGGAACTGCTGGCCATCACCGAATCCTGGGACAACGGCAAAGCCGTACGCGAAACCCTCAACGCCGATATCCCGCTGGCCGCTGACCACTTCCGTTACTTCGCCGGCTGCATCCGCGCCCAGGAAGGCAGCGCTGCCGAGATCGATGGCAATACCGTGGCCTATCACATCCACGAACCGCTGGGCGTGGTCGGCCAGATCATCCCGTGGAACTTCCCGATCCTGATGGCCGCCTGGAAACTCGCCCCGGCGCTGGCGGCGGGTAACTGCGTAGTGCTCAAGCCTGCCGAACAGACACCGCTGGGCATCACGGTGCTGATGGAGTTGATCGGCGACCTGCTGCCACCCGGCGTCCTCAACGTGGTGCAAGGGTTCGGCAAAGAAGCCGGCGAAGCCCTGGCCACCAGCAAGCGCATCGCCAAGATTGCCTTCACCGGCTCGACCCCGGTGGGCTCCCACATCATGCACGCCGCCGCCGAAAACATTATTCCGTCCACCGTGGAGCTGGGTGGCAAGTCACCGAACATCTTCTTCGCCGACATCATGCAAGCCGAAGAAACCTTCATCGAAAAAGCCGCTGAAGGCCTGGTGCTGGCGTTCTTCAACCAGGGCGAAGTCTGCACCTGCCCGTCCCGCGCGCTGGTTCAGGAATCGATCTACGATGACTTCATGAAAGTAGTCATGAAAAAAGTCCTGTCGATCAAACGCGGCGACCCGCTGGACACCGACACCATGGTCGGCGCCCAGGCGTCCGAGCAGCAATTCGACAAAATCCTTTCGTACCTGGAAATCGCCAAGGGCGAAGGCGCCGAGCTGTTGACCGGCGGCAAGATTGAAAAACTCGAGGGCAACCTGGCAACCGGGTATTACATCCAGCCGACCCTGCTCAAGGGCACCAACAAAATGCGCGTGTTCCAGGAAGAAATCTTTGGCCCGGTGGTGAGCATCACCACGTTCAAGGACGAAGCCGAAGCTTTGGCCATCGCCAACGACACTGAGTTTGGCCTCGGCGCCGGCCTCTGGACTCGCGATATCAATCGCGCCTACCGCATGGGCCGCGCCATCAAGGCCGGTCGTGTCTGGACCAACTGCTACCACCTGTACCCGGCGCATGCCGCGTTCGGCGGTTACAAAAAATCCGGCGTCGGCCGTGAAACCCACAAAATGATGCTGGATCACTATCAGCAGATCAAAAACCTGCTGGTGAGCTACGACATCAATCCGCTGGGGTTCTTCTAACCCGGCGCAATACCGCGTAAACGGCCTTCGCCAGCAAGCAGGCTCCTCCAGGATCAGCCCGTAGGAGCCCGCTTGCTGGCGATAGCGCCCTCAAATTCACAACAAACCATCGCCCTGCTGCTCTGGCACGGGCTTTGCGTGCCCGCTTTACACGAAAATGCAGTTCCCGACAGTCCACTCCATCAAACAATAAAAAAGACAGCGAGGACTTATGACTTCTTCCACACAGCTCAAACCCACACTCGGCACCCTGCATCTATGGGGCATTGCCGTCGGCCTGGTGATTTCCGGCGAATACTTCGGCTGGAGTTACGGCTGGGGCACCGCAGGTACCCTGGGGTTCCTCGTCACCGCACTGATGGTGGCGACGATGTACACCTGTTTCATCTTCAGTTTCACCGAATTGACCACCGCTATTCCTCACGCTGGCGGGCCGTTTGCGTATAGCCGACGGGCTTTTGGCGAAAAGGGCGGATTGATCGCCGGCATCGCCACCCTGATCGAATTCGTCTTTGCACCGCCGGCGATTGCCATGGCGATTGGCGCTTACCTGAACGTGCAATACCCGGAGCTTGACCCCAAGCTTGCCGCAGTCGGCGCTTATTTCATTTTCATGGGCCTGAACATCCTCGGCGTCAGCATCGCCGCCACTTTCGAACTAGTGGTCACCGTGCTGGCCGTCGCCGAACTGCTGGTGTTCATGGGCGTGGTTGCGCCGGGCTTCAGCTTCAGTAACTTCGTGCTCAACGGCTGGTCAGGCGCCAATGAATTCACGGTAGCCTCGATTCCCGGCATCTTTGCGGCGATTCCCTTTGCGATCTGGTTTTTCCTCGCCATTGAAGGCGCGGCGATGGCAGCTGAAGAAGCCAAAGACCCGAAACGGACGATTCCCAAGGCGTACGTCAGCGGCATTCTGACCCTGGTGTTCCTTGCGATCGGGGTGATGGTGATGGCGGGCGGCGTGGGCGACTGGCGTCAATTGTCGAACATCAACGACCCGTTGCCTCAGGCAATGAAAGCCGTGGTCGGCAACAATTCGAGCTGGATGCACATGCTCGTCTGGATCGGCCTGTTCGGCCTGGTGGCGAGTTTCCACGGCATTATTCTCGGTTACTCGCGCCAGTTCTTCGCCCTCGCCCGGGCCGGTTACCTGCCTCGTTCACTGGCCAAACTGTCGCGTTTCCAGACGCCGCACCGCGCGATTCTGGCCGGTGGTGTGATCGGTATCGCGGCGATCTACAGCGACGGCCTGATCAACCTGCAAGGCATGACCCTGACGGCGGCGATGATCACCATGTCGGTATTCGGTGCCATTGTGATGTACATCATCAGTATGCTGAGCCTGTTCAAACTGCGTAAAACCGAGCCAAACCTGGAGCGCAGTTTCCGTGCGCCGGGTTACCCGATTGTCCCGGGGATCGCGCTGTTCCTGGCGGTGGTGTGCCTGGTGGCGATGGCGTGGTTCAACACGCTGATTGGCTGTGTGTTCCTCGGTTTCATGGCGGCGGGTTATCTGTACTTCCAACTGACCGCCAAGCAGCGTTCCGACGCGCCGGCGGATGCAATGCTCGAAGGCGTTTGAGTTGCACCGGCGCCGGGCTGATTACCGGCGCCTGCCATATTGAAGTGCACACCCCGCACGTGTAGGAGTGAGCCGGCTCGCGATAGCAGTGTGTCAGCTGCGTTGATGTGGTCTGACACACGACTATCGCGAGCAGGCTCACTCCTACAGGGGTTTGGTGGTGTATTTGAGTTATTGATTTGACCAGGAGGACCGCATGGCCACATTTGCCCATTCCATCGGCGCCCAGACCTACCGCTTCGCCAGCCTCAAAGAGGTGATGGCCAAGGCCAGTCCAGCGCGCTCCGGGGATTTTCTGGCCGGCGTCGCCGCCCTCAATGATGGCGAACGCGTCGCCGCGCAAATGGCCCTGGCTGACATCCCGCTTTCCCATTTCCTGCAGGAAATGCTGATTCCCTACGAGGACGATGAAGTCACCCGACTGATCGTCGACACCCACGATAAACAGGCCTTCGCCGCGGTCAGCCACCTGACTGTCGGCGGCTTCCGCGACTGGCTGCTCAGCGATGCTGCCGACGAACAGAGCCTGCGCGCCCTCGCCCCCGGCCTGACACCGGAAATGGCCGCCGCCGTGTCGAAAATTATGCGCGTGCAGGACCTGGTGCTGGTGGCGCAGAAAATCCGCGTGGTCACGCAATTCCGCGGCACCATGGGCCTGCGCGGGCGCATGTCCACGCGCCTGCAACCCAACCATCCCACCGACGAACCGGCCGGCATCGCTGCGAGCATTCTCGACGGGCTGCTGTACGGCAACGGCGACGCAATGATCGGCATCAACCCGGCCACCGACAGCATCGCCTCGATCTGCGCGATGCTGGAAATGCTCGATGCCATCATCCAGCGCTACGAAATTCCTACGCAGGCTTGCGTGTTGACCCACGTCACCACGTCCATCGAAGCGATCAATCGCGGTGTTCCGCTGGACCTTGTGTTTCAGTCAATCGCCGGCACCGAAGCTGCCAACGCCAGTTTCGGCATTAACCTGAACGTGTTGCAGGAAGGCTACGACGCCGGTTTAAGCCTGAATCGCGGCACGCTGGGGCAGAACCTGATGTATTTCGAAACCGGTCAGGGCAGTGCCCTGTCGGCGAACGCACACCACGGCATCGATCAGCAGACCTGCGAAACCCGCGCCTACGCCGTCGCGCGACATTTCAAACCGTTCTTGGTGAACACCGTCGTAGGATTTATTGGCCCGGAATACCTCTACAACGGCAAACAGATCATCCGCGCCGGCCTCGAAGACCACTTCTGCGGCAAGCTGCTGGGCGTGCCGATGGGTTGCGACATCTGTTACACCAACCACGCCGAAGCCGACCAGGACGACATGGACACCCTGCTGACGCTGCTCGGCGTAGCCGGGATCAACTTCATCATGGGCATTCCCGGTTCTGACGACATCATGCTCAACTACCAGACCACTTCGTTCCATGACGCGCTCTACGCCCGGCAAACCCTGGGCCTGAAGCCCGCGCCGGAGTTCGAGCAGTGGCTGGCCAGAATGGGCATCTTCACTCAGGCCGGTGGCAAGATTCATTTTGGCGACAATTTGCCGCCAGCTTTCCGCCAGGCGATGGGGCAACTGGGATGAGTGACGATTGGGATAAACCGTCTGTTGATTCAGGAAATCCACTGCTGGAACTGCGGCGCCTGACCCCGGCGCGAATTGCCTTGGGCCGCAGCGGCACCAGCATGCCCACCCGCGCGCAGCTGGATTTCCAATACGCCCACGCTCAGGCCCGGGACGCTGTGCATCTGCCCTTCGATCACGCCGGGCTCCGCGCTCAAATGGCCGAATGCGGATACGAAAGTGTGCTCCTGCACAGCGCAGCCACCCACCGGGACAGTTACTTGCAGCGCCCCGACCTGGGGCGGAAATTGAGCGATGAGTCGGCGCAAATCCTGCGCAACCATGCCGCGGCCTATCCCGGCGGCGTGGATCTGGTGATCGTCGTGGCCGATGGTTTATCGGCACTCGCTGTGCACCGTCATACAGAGCCCTTTCTTGCACGCATGCGCGAGCAGATCGAAGTCGATGGCTGGACGGTTGCGCCGGTTATTCTGGTAGAACAGGGCCGAGTCGCAGTGAGCGACGAGATCGGCGAATTGCTGGGCGCCAAAATGGTGGTGATCCTGATCGGCGAGCGCCCTGGCCTCAGCTCCCCAGACAGCCTGGGATTATATTTCACCTACAATCCCAAGATCGGGCTGACCGATGCCTACCGCAACTGCATCTCCAACGTGCGGCTGGAAGGTTTGAGTTACGGGATGGCTGTGCACCGCTTGCTGTACTTGATGCGTGAAGCCTGTCGCCGGCAGTTGTCGGGGGTCAATCTGAAGGACGAAGCACAGGTTCACACGCTGGAGTCGGACGCAGGTGCGGGCATCAAAGGTAATTTCCTACTGAGCGCGCCGGATGCCTGAACCGTTTCCGCATTGCGTTCCGCATCCTGTTTCAGGCAGGATCGAATCACGGCTGCCCGAGTGAGAACCGTTCGCCGTCAGAGCATGTGAAGACAGCCACTTGAAGACGAGACCTACCGATGCGGATTATTCAAGCGACCCTCGAACACCTGGACCTGCTGACCCCGTTGTTCGTCAAATATCGCGAGTTTTATGGTTCCCTGCCGTATCCGGACTCGTCCCGGGCCTTCCTTGAGAAACGCCTGCGGCGCAAGGAATCCGTGATCTACCTGGCCCTCGCCGATGACGACAACAACAGACTGATGGGTTTCTGTCAGCTGTACCCGAGCTTTTCCTCGCTGTCGCTTAAACGCGTGTGGATTCTCAACGACATCTATGTCGCTGAAGACGCCCGCCGTCAGTTGGTGGCGGACAACCTGATGCGCACCGCGAAAAAAATGGCCAAGGAAACCAATGCCGTGCGCATGCGCGTATCCACCAGCAGCCACAACGAAATCGCGCAGAAAACCTACGAATCCATCGGATTCAAGGAAGACACCGAGTTCAAGAACTACGTGCTGCCGATCAGCGATGAGCTTTGATCGCACCGATTTCCTGTAGGAGCAGCCGGTCGACGCTCGATCGCTCGCGATGGTCGTCAACGATAATGCGGGAAGCCTGACAGCCCATGGCGCTCTCTCATCCATCGTCGGAGCGCCGCTCGGAGCAAGCTCGCTCCTACACAGAAAGACAGAAAAGCACACCGCGCCGCCGGTCTTTTGCGACACCCCCCGCTACAAACTCGACGCGCTTTTCACTTTTGAGCCCGTATAATGCCGACCTTTCCGGCTTGTAAGAAAAACTACACCCGTCTGTAGTCTTACGCAGTCATCCGCACAGCCTGCAGAGTCGGGCCGACATCACAGGTGCCTCCATGGATTTCAACCCGCTCGACCTCATCCTGCATCTCGATGTCTACCTCGACTTGCTGGTAAACAACTACGGGCCATGGATTTACGCCATCCTGTTTCTGGTGATCTTCTGCGAAACCGGCCTGGTGGTGATGCCGTTCCTGCCGGGTGATTCGTTGCTGTTCATCGCGGGCGCCGTGGCGGCCGGTGGCGGCATGGACCCGGTGTTACTCGGCGGCCTGCTGATGCTGGCGGCGATCCTCGGCGACAGCACCAACTACGTCATTGGACGAACGGCGGGCGAACGACTGTTCAGCAACCCGAAATCGAAAATCTTCCGTCGCGATTACCTGCAGAAAACCCACGACTTCTACGACAAGCACGGCGGCAAAACCGTGACCCTCGCGCGATTCCTCCCGATCATCCGTACCTTCGCGCCGTTCGTTGCCGGCGTGGCGAAGATGCCTTATCCACGTTTCTTCTGTTTTAGCGTCCTCGGCACGATCTTGTGGGTCGGCGGCCTGGTGACCCTCGGTTACTTCTTCGGCAACGTACCGTTCATCAAGAAAAACCTGTCGCTGTTGGTGGTCGCGATCATCCTGCTGTCGCTGGTGCCGATGATCATTGGTGTGGTCCGCAGCCGCTTCGGCGGCGGTGCGTCCAAAGCCGAATCGCGCTGACCGATGTGGTCGCTGAGCGCCTGGCGACGCCGGCGTATCCTGGCAAGACACCCGATTGCCGATGACCTGTGGCAACGGGTGCGCCATCATCTGAGTTTTCTCGACGGCATCAGCGCAGCGCAGGACCAGTGGCTGCGCGAAGCCAGCGTGCTGTTCCTGGAAGACAAACACCTGACCGCCCTGCCCGGCGTCGAACTCCATCAGGAGCAGCGCCTGCTGCTTGCCGCCCAGGCGCAATTGCCTTTGCTGAACCTGGGCGACCTGAACTGGTATCAGGGTTTCCACGAAATCGTGCTCTACCCCGACGACTTCCTCAGCCCCCAACGCCATCGCGACGCCAGCGGCGTCGAGCACGAATGGGATGGCGAACACAGCGGTGAAGCCTGGCAGCAAGGCCCGATCATCCTCGCCTGGCCCGGCGTGATGGCCAGTGGTGGCTGGGAGGGCTACAACCTGGTGATCCACGAACTCGCGCACAAGCTCGACATGCTCAACGGCGACGCCAACGGCCTGCCACCGCTGCACGCCGACATGCGCGTCAGTGACTGGGCCAAAGTCATGCAAGAAGCCTACGATGACCTCGACCGGCAACTGGAGCGCGACCCGGACGCCGAAACCGCCATCGACCCCTATGCCGCGGAAAACCCCGCCGAGTTCTTCGCCGTCACCAGCGAATACTTCTTCAGCGCCCCGGATTTGCTGCACGAGGCTTATCCACAGGTCTATAAGCAACTGAAGCTGTTTTATCGGCAGGACCCACTTGCGCGGCTACAGCAACTTCTCGCCGAAGACCCGGTCTATCAGGCACGCGACTAAGGTCTCTACGACCCTTGGTGCGTGGCATCGGCGGCGGAATATGCCTATAATCGCCGCCACTTTTTGGTCAATCCGGCCAAGTGTTTTTGGTCAACTAACGGGGGCACCGCCCAATGAGCTACAGCAAGATTCCGGCTGGCAAAGACCTGCCGAACGACATCTACGTCGCGATCGAGATTCCGGCCAACCACGCGCCGATCAAATACGAAATCGACAAAGACAGCGATTGCCTGTTCGTTGACCGTTTCATGGCCACCCCGATGTTCTACCCGGCCAACTACGGTTACATCCCGAACACCCTGGCCGACGACGGTGACCCCCTCGACGTGCTGGTCGTGACCCCTTACCCGGTGGCTCCAGGCGCCGTGATCCGCGCTCGCCCGGTCGGCATTCTGAACATGACCGACGACGGCGGCGGCGATGCCAAAGTCATCGCAGTCCCACACGACAAGCTGTCCCAGCTGTACGTGGACGTGAAGGAATACACCGATCTGCCACCGCTGCTGATCCAGCAGATCGAGCACTTCTTCGCGAACTACAAAGACCTCGAAAAAGGCAAATGGGTGAAAATCGAAGGCTGGGCCGGTGCAGACGCCGCCCGCGAAGCGATCACCAAGTCGGTTGCCGCCTATAAAGGCTGAGACGCCAATGGCCTCGCGCCACTGACGACTTGAAAAAAACCCCGGTTGATCCGGGGTTTTTTGTGGGCGCCTGAATTTGCTATAAACGACAGGTTTATCGACCGTACGCATCGGTTTTTTCTTGTTTAATTTTTACCAAAGACGTCTTACATCAGGACTTAAATTACACGCTGGATTTGAACGGCTTGTTGAATCAAAGCCTTATGCGGCAAGGCTAGACTCGTGTTTATGAAAAAGAATAAAACCTGCGGTCCACGCTTCAGAGCCCTCTTGAAAGAGGTCAAAATCACCACGACGAGATTTGCCGAATTCCTCGGCATTCCCGACCCTCAAACCGTGCATAACTGGTACGCCCGCGGAGTGCCTGACTACCGCATGGAAGATGTTGCCAGAAGACTGTCCGTGAACACCGAATGGCTGAAAACCGGCGAGGGACCGAAGAACGCCAGGGCATTGCATCTGGTCGACGCCTCGGGCAATACCTTCGACGCCCAATCGATCCGCGGCACCTACCGAGTCATCGAGCCCATTGATGTCGAACTGCCGTTCTACAAAGAAACCGCAGTCACCCCCGGCTCCGACAAAACCCACGTCATCAAAGACCCCAGCGGATCAATCCGCCTGCCACGCAGCGACCTCGACTTACTGGAAATCAACCACGCCGACGCGATCTGCGCCCGCATGGTCGGCAACAGCATGGCCGAAAAAATCGAAGACGGCTCCATCGTCGCCATCGACCGTGGGCTCACGCAAATCGTCGACGGCGAGATCTACGCCATCGAGCACGACGGCATGCTGCGCATCAAATACCTGAGCCGGGTCCCGGGCAACGCGATCCGCATGCGCAGCCACAACAACGCCGAATACCCGGACGAAGTCTTCAGACCGCCGCAAATTGAAGCAGAGAACATACGTGTACTGGGATGGGTATTCTGGTGGTCGACCTTGCGCAAACGCAGACCGCCTGTGCCGTTCCTGTAACACCGCGCCGCACCTTTCGCGAGCAGGCTCGCTCCCACATGGATTGCGCAGTACCTGTAGGAGCGAGCCTGCTCGCGAAGGCGGTAGAACATGCAACGGAAAATCCAGGCCGATTGCCTTCGTTAAAGCCCGTCATGCCGCTCGACCCCGCACACCGCACTGGGAATTCCTCAAAAAAATCAGTATGCTGCGCCCCACATTTGCGACCACCCCGCCCCGCGGCGCTGATCGCACCGACAACGCAGATGATTTTCTCGCCGAGTCCCACAGCCGGACGCAAGATCCGGGTGTACGTTTTGAAGGCTGGCGCGGTTTACCAAAAATGAACCAAGCCAGTCCCCGAGAAGCCGGCCACAAGCCGGCTTTTTAATGCCTGTAAAAATCTTGCCTGTCATCCGAAAACGCCGAATCAACGCTTGTAGGCATGAATATCAGTTGCTACCGTAACGACAAACGTCATTACAGGTATTTCACCATGGCTTCCATCAACATTCGCATCGACGATGATCTGAAGCAGCGTTCATTTGCCGAGCTGGAAAAACTCGGAGTTACCCCCTCCGAGCTCCTGCGCCAAACCCTTCAATACGTTGCCGAGCGCGGCAAGCTTCCTTTCAAGGCCGCCCTCCTAAGCGAAGAAGATGAAGTGCTCATCGCCGTGGTCAACGAACGTCTTGCCGCCCCTCAGCGAGTCAAGGTAAGCTTGGATGACCTATAGCCTGGAATTTGATCGTCGCGCGTTGAAAGAATGGAACAAACTGGGCGACACGCTGCGCCAACAGTTCAAGAAAAAGCTTGCTGAAGTACTCGAAAATCCTCGTATTGAAGCCAATCGGCTTCGCCAACTGCCTGACTGCTACAAACTGAAATTACGCAGCGCAGGCTATCGGCTGATCTATCAGGTCATCGAACAGGAAGTGGTGGTGTTTATGGTTGCCATTGGTAAGCGCGAGGGTGAGGCTGCTTACAACGATGCGCAGGACCGAATTAGCCAGCAATCTGCTCAATGATTGGATTTGCCCACGCACTGGATCAGCTCGAAATTGTAGCTCAAGGGCCACAAATCGAGGCCAATTGACGAGTTTTGTAGCCCTCAAGCGCCAGTTGGCAGCAGCTTGCTGCTTGGCTCAATCGCTATCGGCCCTCACGGATAACTAAACCCCTTAACCAGCGTCAACTCCCCCACCGCCCGCATCGGCACCACGAACGTTTCCATCTTCTCGCTCGGCGTCCCCTCCTCCGTAATCACCGTCACCTGCGCCGTGGTCAGGGGTTGAACCGCATCCTCCTGCCCTTCTTCATCACTGCGATAACCACCCCCAAAGTAATTCACATACACCAGATACTGCCCTTTGATCGGCGCAGGCATGGCGAAGATTTCCGGGCCATAACCGGTGGTCACATCGACATCAAGCGCCGCACCATTAGGCGCAACACGATCCCCGTACCAGATGTGCGCGCCATCCGGGGTAATCAGGTGCAAGTCGAGGTCGGTGTTATCACTGTCCCACGACAACAACACCCGCAATTTGGCCGGCGTCGCGCCGCCACTGGCATTAAGAAACTGTGTTCGATGCCGTTGTTGGCCATCAGGGCTAAGAACTTCGACGCTGTTGCTGCCATTCGGAAAGGAGAACGGCCGATCAAAGCGACCAGCGGGATCAATCTTCAGCGGCATGCTTACGCCGTTGACGATCAACCGACCCGGTTCGGTAGTCTTGGGCGTGGCTTTGATCTGGCCGGTGATGCGTGCGGTGCTGGCCTGGCCGACCGGGGTGTTTACCGAGGAGGCCGGGTAGTTGACGGTCTGGCGGAAGTTTTCACCTTCGCCCTCGACCGCTCCGGTGCGCCAGCCGCCGACGGGGGTGTCGAGGTTCACGCTGGCGGCGAACGTCGGCGGCAGCACACTAAAAGAACAAAGGAACAGGAAGACCTGTGGATAACGGAGTTTCATGGCCTATTCCAGCAAGAGGTGGCGGGCGAGCCCTTCGATGTAGGTTTCATCCTGGCCGTTGGGGTGTGCTTCGAAGGCCAGGTGCAGATATTCGTGTGTGAGGTCGAGGCGGTCTTGCAGCGATTGCACGCCGCGCACGTAGATGCGCTGGCGTTCGCGGTCGACGTAGGGGCGACCGAAGCTGAGGCGGCAGACGGCGAATGTGCTGACTTCGTTGTAGCCGGTTTCGCTTTCGAGACGTTGGCGCCAGCCGCGTCGTTGGGTTTGCAGCCAGTCTTGCGCGGCGGGAAGCGCTTCGCAGGAGGCGACCGGGTTGTCCCAGCGGCTGAGGCTGGCGCGCGGGTAGGCGTGCAGCAGGATGGCATCGTAGCGCTGGCCGGCGTTGGCTTGGTCGACGGCTTGCTGCCAGGAGAGTTTGTCCGGGCCGGGTTGGTCAGAGTGATAGGTGACGGTGCTGCCGGCGAGGACGAGGTCGCTGGTCCATGCGGCAATGTTGCGTGATTCGGTGGTCGCCGGGCGCGGGGCCACGCGTTGGCGGCTGCTGCTGTCGTCAATACTCAGGCAGTCACCGTGGCGGGTGGCGTTTTGCAGCAGGTAGGTTCTGATCGCGATGGCCAGTGCTTTAGCGGCCTCAATCGGTTCCGGTTTGGCTTCTCGCTGGAGGACGCGGGCGACGTATTCTTCGCGGTCCAGGCGGGCGACGAGTTTGTCTTTCAGTAAAAACAGTTCGCCGTCGCTGTGAATGTCGAGTTGGTTGCCGTTCAAGAATTCCACGCGAAAGTCGCCCTGTAATGGCCCGGAAGCAACCACACGATCCTCCGCCAGAACGCGCTTGATCGGATAACGAGAAAACAACCCCACTTCAACACAGCGCCCCGCATCCGAAGGCCAATCAACCGGCAACACCGAAGATAACGCCTGACCATAATGGCGCAAAACCATTTGGCTGGTCCCGCGCCCACCCGCCCAGATCGGCGTGCCGTCCGCCGTCCAGCCAGCAAAGCCGCCCTGGCGCGATGAGAAATCCTGATCGCCCAGCCAGCTCCAGGTTTTCACTCGCAAGCGGCCACCAAGTTCGCCGACGACATTGCCGTCAGCGGCGTTCAGCACCACATCCAGCAATACCCGTCGCGCCTGATCCTGCGCGGGCATCGTCGCCAACACCTTGAGCAACTCAACCACCGAGACTCGCGTCGAAGGCTGCAGCGAAGGCAAATTCATCAGCCATTCCGGCGCCTGCCGTGCCTGCCAGTACGTGCGCCAATCGGCGCCAGCAATGCCAAGCCGAGCAGGCTCGAAATACAGACCGCAGGACTTCACCAGCGCCTGATCGCGCCCAATCTTGCCGCCGGCAGTGCAGCAATAGACTTCTTCTTTCGACTGCCCGCGACATTCGTAAGCCGGTTCATCCGCACCGGTGTCCACCAGCCAGCCGTAAACAAACAGCTTCCACAAACTACCCAGCGGGGTATGCAAAGAATCAGTCAACGGCTCGCGGGAAATCACCTGCGTGCGACTCAGGGAAATCAGTTCCCCGTTAAAGCCCAGTCGCAGCGGCTCGTCCTGCGCTGTCGCCAACGCAGGAATCAACCACAGCCACCACCAGCGCAAACGCCGAGGCATGTCAGTTGACCGTGACCTGGCCGAGCGCCGGTTTCTGTTCCTGGGCCTGATGCTGTGGCGCGTAGACCTGGGTGAAACGCACCGGAGGCAGGTTGAACTGGCCTTTCTGCGAGAAGCGCACCAAGTGCCGCACGCGCAATTCGCCGCTCAGCGCATCCACTGGAATCGCATAGGCCATTTGCCCCGGTTCGAAACGCGCCTTCTCCAGCGCGGTCGGTTCGGTGCCCGCCTTGCCCATCAGCTTGATGCCCCAGGTCGTGCGCTCGACATCGGCGCCCGGCGGCAGCGGCACTTCGATCATCCCGTAGCGCAGCGGTTTCGCGGCTTTGTTGGTGATGATCACTTCGTCCAGGTACAGGCTGTCGCTGGACAACGGTTTGCTGCCGACCGCCTCAAGTTTAAAGGCGAACGCCTCGTCACCCGGCACCAGCCGCGACAGGCGACGGGTGATGGTCACGGCCATCGGATCAACCGCCGGTTGTCTGGTCTGGAAGCTCAACGCGGCCCGCAACGGACGCTCCTGGGTCCCGGTCAGCGACAACACCGCCGGCACGGCCGAAACCCCTTGCCACGTCCAATACATCTCACCGGTATCACCGTAGTTTTTCTTCCAGCCTTCACCCGGCGCCAGTGCGATGGTCGGCGAAGCCTGCTCGATGCTGCGTTGCAACCAGGTCAGCGCCAATGCGCGTTCCAGGGTCGATTGCTGCGGCAGCAAACGTTGCAACAAGGCTTGCGCGTGAGCCTGATCGAAGCTTTGCAGCGACAGGTTTAAGGCTTCGGCAAATGGCTGCGAACTGACGGCCAGACGCTGTTGCGCGTCAGGCAGTTGGCGATTGAACGCATCCGGTAAAGTGACCTTCGACTGCTTTGCCAAGGCAGCCGTCAACGCCCGCGCCGCCGCCAGACCCAGCGCCGAATCAGGATCGCTCATGACGATGCTGTCTTCGCCATCCTCCAGCAGGTTCGCGGCATTGCCCTCGCCCGCTTTCCCCAGGTCATCCATCAAACCGCTGAGCAGAGTGTTCACCGGCAATTGCATCTGTTTGGCGAACGACAGGATCAACGCTCGCTGCAACAACGGCGTGTTTTGCACCTGTTTTGCATAGACCTCCAGCACCCGCTGCCAATGCTCCGGCGGCAGGCTCAGTTCCAGCGCTTTGCTGGCGTACCAGTCGGCGTAGTAAGCGTATGCGGTGAGGAACGCGTCCGGCTCGCCGTCCATGCCCCACCAGGTGAAGCTGGCCGATGGCCCGGCCATTTGCACCAGGCGCAGACGGCTGTTCTGCATGATCAGGCGCAAGCGATCGCGGATCTGCGGGTTCGCCGCCAGGGTCGGGTAGGCGATGCTCAATGGCAGTAAACGACTGGCCGTCTGCTCGACGCCGCCGTACGGGTAACTGAGCAAATCATCCAGCGCCGAACGGAACAGCGCTTGCGGGCTGTCATCCAGACGCAGGCGAATGTCCGTCGCGTCCGCCGGCAAGGTCAGCGGTGTGTCGCCGCTGGCCACGTCCAGGCTTTGGCTTTGCGTGACCTGCCAGCCTTCGCCGGTAGCGGCCAGGCGCACGGCGAGGGCGTCGGCGGTTTTGCCGTCCTGCACCAGTTCGGCGGTCCAATCGCCCGAGGCCAGTGCGAACGTTGGCAATGCGATGTAGTTGATGCCGTTGTTGAGCGTCACGGGAACACGCTGCTCGGCGCCGGCGAAATGAATCACCAGCTCGGCTTTGACCGGCTTTTCCGCCTGACTGAAGGCGAACACGCCGAGCTCCGGTTTGTCGCCGCTGCGGAACTTGCTCGGGCCGCTCCACTTCAGGTACAGCGGTTTTTCCGAGCGCACGAATTGCTTTTTCTGCCCGACCTGACCGTCATCGGCAATCGCTCGCGCGGTGATGCGCCAGCGGGTCAACGAGTCCGGCATCTTGAAGGTGAAGCGGGTTTTGCCGTTGGCGTCGGTGACCAACTCCGGTTGCCACGCAGCAGTATCGACGTCTTCGCGACGCGGCCGCTCCAGCACTTTCACTCCGCGTTCGCTGCGGTTGGCCTTGCCCGGCGCACCGGGGCTGCCCGGCAACGCGACGTCGTAGCTGATGAACGACAGGCTGGCGCTGGTGCGCACGTTGTTGCGGCGCGGATGGTAGAAGAACTGGTCGATGGTCGGCGCAACTTCCGGTTGCAGCGCATAGATCATTTCGTCCACCACGCTGACCGTCAGGTGCGCCGGAATCGGCTTGCCGGCGAATTGCGTGGTCAGGTCCACGGACACCGTATCGCCCGGTTGATACGCCTCTTTATCGGTGGCGATGGCCACGTCGATCTGCGGCGCAATCACCTTGATCCCGGCGTTCTGGAAGCTGTACTGCCCGCCCTTGGTGTACAGCACCGAGAACGTCAGGTTCGGCGCGAAGTTGTCCTTCACCGGGATGCGCGCGCGGTATTGGGTGTCGCTGAGTTTCTCGAGCTTCAGCCAGTCGCCGCCCTTGGCCATCAGCGCCGTGGCCTCGACCTTGTCGCGCTCCAGCGACAGCAATGCATCGCTCACTGGCTCGGGAAAGGTGATCAACGCCAGGGCCTCATCGCCGGCCTTGTACTCGGGTTTGTCGAGGACGATTTCCACGGTGCCCGGCACGGCTTTGACGCCTTCGCCGGTGACGGAATGCCCAGTGGCGCCAACCACGCGACCGTGTTCATCCTTCAAGCTCAGGTTGTACGTGCCCGGACGCTCGAAGGCGAGGGTAAAGCCCTTATCCTTCGCTGCGAGTTTACCTTCGCCGGTGGTCTGATCTTCCAGACGCACCCAGCCGTAGCTGCTCGGCGTGACGGCTTTGCTTTGCCCGCTGCCACCTTCATTGACGAAGCTGAACGCCACCTTGTCGCCCACCGCACTGAAGCGTTGCGGCGCGCGCAGGCTGAAACTCGCGGCGCCTCGGTCAATGAGAATTTCCTTGGTGGTCTTGACCCGATACGCCGCGCCATCGCTGGCGAAAACAGTGAGCATGTAGCGGCTCGGTTTCTCGGCGGCCGGCAGGTCGAGGGTCGCGTTGCCTTTGGCATCGGTGGTCAGTTCGGTGCTGGTCAGCTCCACCGGAAATTGCCCGAGGTATTGCAGTTCGTTATCGACCATCGACAGTTGCTGGGCGCGCAGGCTCAGGGTCAACTTGGCGTTGGCCACCGGTTTGCCGTCCGGGTACAGCAGCACCAGGCTGCCTTTCACCGGTTCGCCGGTGCGGTAATCCTGCTTGGCCAGGTTCAGCGAGATCTCGAAGTGCGGCTTGATGTATTCGGCGACGCGGAAGGCGCTGCTGTAGGCCTGATCCTTGTAACTGAAACGCAGCTCATAACCACCCGCGACCGCGTTGTCCGGCAACTGGAAACGACCTTGGGTGCCGGACTTTGAATCAAGTTTCAGCGCCAGCGATTGCAGCGCCGTGCCGGTGGCATCGAGCACGGTCACGTTGACATCGGCGGCCGTCGGCAACACCGAATCCCGCGCATTCTTGAACTCGCGACCGACGATTTTCAGCGACACCCAATCCCCCGGCCGATACAGAGGCCGGTCGGTGAAGGCGTAGAGCTTGGTGTCGTAGATCTCGCTGTCGTAATAGAAGTTTTCGGAGACAAACACCCCGCCCTCTTCGTCCTCGCCGATCACGAACGAACGCTCGGGGCTGACGTGTTTCAGGCGCAGCAATCCATCGGCATCGGTGGCACCGCTGCTCATCACGCCGAGGCCATCGGTCCACAGCACATTCACTTTCGGCACCGAACTGCCTTCGTGTTTGCGCGCCGCCCAGACCACCAGTTCATCACCGGCAATCTTGCTCACGGCCACAGTATTCGAGACGAAGACCATGGTGGTCGCGCGGTACTTGCCGATCAACGCTTCCACCAGGTACAGGCCCGGTTTCAGGTTGCCCAACGGGATGTAGACGTTGCCCGGCGCGACCGTGACGAACTCGCTGGAAGAACCGGCCAGGTTCACGCCCGCTGGCGGCTGGATCGGTTTTGCTTCCCACAGCGGATAACGGAATTGGCTGACCACCGGCAGGCCCGGAATCAACGCGAATTGCGGCTGCGCGTCGTAGGGCGTTGGCGCGGCAATCGCGGTGCCCATCTTCAGCTCGGGCACTTCCTCGGTGACTTGTTTACGCGACTCGTAGGAAAACGCCCGCTGCATCACTCGCCGGGATTTGCGGTACCAGTTGTCCCACAGGTACGCGAGGGTATTTGACAGGCCTTCGCCCTTGAACTGGCCGTCGCTGACCACGCGGTGCAGGTTCTTCTGGCGCTTGAGGAACTCCAGCGGTTTGTCGATGCGGTACACGCGTATGTCGGCGCCGCCATAAGGTTCCATGCGGAAGCGGCGATAATCACGACCCGGCGCTTCGAGGCGCACCATCGCCTGTTCGTCACTGGCGAAACTGCTGTCGGCCAGGAGGAAAAAGCTCTCACCAGAGACCGGCGAGTAGCCGCTCGGCTGGACGGTGTCTTCGGCATTCACCGCCGACAAAGGCAGGACCAACAGCAACAGTAGAGGCAGTAAACGCAGCATGCGGGCACCGGTCATTGGGAGAGAAAGTTCAGTCGATAGACGCCGATAAAGTTGGGGTTGGCTGCGTCGGGTATCCATCGGGTGTCCTTCCATGTCATGAGTTGCTGCAGGCTCGCGGAACGCATGCCGTTATCGTTAGGTGTCGTGGTGCCGGTGTGATAGGCGATAAAGCGGCCCATCCAGATCATCAGGTGCTGGTCGTCGCCCTGATCGAAAAACATCAGGTCGCCGGGCCGGGCTTGCGCCAGATCCCGGCCGACCAAATGGCTGTTGAACTGAATCAGTTTGATCGCGTTGACGTACGGCCCGACCTTGCCGCCGCCCTGCTGCCATTGCTGGGCGAGACCGCGTTGTGCCTCGCTCAGTTGCAACTCCGGCGGCAGGTAACGGTTGGACAGGCCATTGCTGCGCAGCCATTTGTCGTCGTGGACTTTCAGCGCTTCGTTGGCGGCAAAGCGCACCAGGCCGGCGCAGTCTTGCTGATACCAGCGCGGGCTCGGGCCTTGGGTCAGTTGCTCTTGGGCGATGCGCACGAACCAGGCGCGGAACACCTGGGATTGTTGCGGATCGAGCGGCGCGATTTCGCTGGCAAAGGCGCGACTGCCAAGCAACATCGCCAGCAGGCCGAGGCCCCGGATAATTGCGATCACAGGGCTTTCCACTCCAGCGGCAGCCACTGCCAGTGGCCGTCGGGCTCGCTGCCTTCGGGCAACGTCAGGGCATATTTGCCGTAGCCGCCGAGCTTGCGCAGTTTCGGGATCAGGTAGGTTTGCGCGGCGTTGTAAAACACCGGTTCCATGTCCTGCGGCAGGCTGTCGAGGGTTTCCTGCTGCATCAGTTGCGCCATGGAATCCGGGCCGAAGTAGACCGGCATCAGCAGGTCTCTGGGCACCGCGTCGGCCATCGGCGGGAAGCGTTTGTCGAGGGTGCCGAGGGCCTTGTCGACGAGTTTGTCGTCGAGGGAAAACAGCAGCGTCGAACCGTGGCGCGCCAGGCTGACTTTCATGAAGGCCTTGCCGGTGATCGCGTCCGGATCGGCAGCGTCCTTGGCCGGGTAAGGGCCGAAGTTAGAGCTGACCTGACGCTGCCACTGGTGATTGCCACCGTCCTGTTTCTCGACCACCGGAAAGGCGTGTTCTTCGACGTTGCCTTCGTAGGCGCCGACCATCGAGCTGAACAGACTGCCCAGGTCGCCATCGAGTCTGGCGCTGTCCTTGTCGTTCAGGCTGGCCACCAGCAGCGGCGTGTACAGCCGCGAGTCGGCGTACCAGCAGAGACCGGCGGCCCCGGCCATGTGTTCGGTCAGCGCCTGGGCCACGGGTTCTTCGGCACCGAGTTTCACCAACAACGGTTTCTGTTGTTCGGCAGCGAGCGGCAGGGCCACGCAAGCGCTGGCGCCCATCGGCATGGCCTGCCAGATCGGTTTGAAATCAAAGTCCGGCTGGTTTTCCAGTTCATCCATCGCGAGGAAGCTGTGCCAGCCCTTGTCGTCCATGTCGAAGCGCAGGCCGGCGAAGTTCGGGATGAAACGCTGGTAACCCATGGCCAGGACGCTGGAATTGACCGACAGGCGTTGCTTCACTTCAGGCGCGCGCGGGGGCAGGACGAAGGCTTCGGGAAAAAGCTTTTCGCCGTTGAGCAACGCCGCGATGGACGTGGTGGACACGCTGCCCGGTTCTTCCGACGGGCCGCTTTGCGGGTCGTAGAGTTTGGTCGCGTTGGACAGCACCACCAGTTTGTCGCCATGGGAGGCGAACATCAGTGCTTTGGTGGCGTTGTAGGTCAGTTGGTAAAGCGGCACATCGTCGGCGCCCACTTTCAGATCGCTGACTTTGGTCAGTTGCGTATCGTCCAGCGCGACTTTCGCCAGCGGCTCCAGCACTTTGGCCAGGCCACCGCGATCCATCACCAGCAAAAAGTCTTTCAGGCGACCGTCCGCCCCACGCCACAGCGCTACATCGGCCGGCTGATCGAAGAGTTGCTCGATCAGGCTGTCCTGCAACTTCAGGTCATGTTCATAAATGATCCGCCGCAGACTGCCGATCAAGCCGAGGCGGTCCACCTGCGCTTCGTAGTAGAAGACGAAATCTTCGGTCAGGGTTTCCTTGAGGAACGGCACCGCCAGCAAATCCTTGGGCAACTGGCTCAGGGAATGGGTTTCGAGCAGGCCATCCGGGCGGCTCATGCCCAGTGTGTCGCTGGCAAGCGCAGCCGCTGGCAGCTTGGGTTCGTGCATGAACCAGCCCAACCCGCCTGCCACGCTCGCCACCAGGACCAGTCCGACCAGCAGCACTGGCCAGCGCCGGGAAGGTTTGGCAGCGGGTGCGTCGGCTACCGGAGTCACAGTGTTATCGCTCATGTTCACGCTCATGTTCCCAAAGCTCAGCAATTCATCCGTGGAGCGGGATGCTTAATAGTTGAAAGTCTTGACCAGCAGCAGGTCACCGATCGCGCGCAGGGGCACGATGAAGGTCTCGCGTTTTTCGTCGACGGAGTTTTCGTTGAGCACCAGGTTGATTTGCGAGGTGATCACCTCGTTCTGGTTGCTGGTCTCATCGAAGTTATAGCCTTCGCTGCCGAAGTTGCCCCAATAGTTCACGTAAACCAGATAAGTGCCATGCAGCGGCGCGGTCATGGTGAACATTTCCGGGCCGGGGCCGTCGACGCCATCCGGGTCGAGGCCGCCGCCGTTGGTCAACGCCGTGTGGGCGAAAAATGCGTGCTGGCCGTCGGGGGTAATGATGTGCAGGTCGAGTTCGGCTTTCGGATCATCCCAACCCAGCACCACGCGAATCCGTGCCGGCGTGCGCAGGTTGTTGGCTTCATAGAATTGAACACGCTTGAGCGACTTGCCTTCGGCGCTGCGCACTTCGACGCTGTTGGAACCGGCGCCAAACGCGTACGGCCGGGCGAAACGCCCTTCGTCGTCGGTGTACAGATTCAGAGGATTACCGTTGACCGCCAGCGTGTGTGGCCCGCGTTGCGTGCCGATGGCCTTGAGTTGGCCTTCGATCATCGTGCGATTGCGCTGCACGCCCCGGTCGATGGGCGGCGTGGGGTAGGCGACTTGCGGGTTTTCGCTGCGGTCGAGCAGGCCGTTGTAGCGCCAGCCGCCCACCGGCTCCGACAGCTCAGCCGTCGGCCAGGCCCAGGCAACGGACGCGCAAACCAGCCCCATCAGCACTAGTAGAAATGAACGCATGTGACGCCTCCTGCCATGCACAACGAAACCTTGCGCCTGATCCTCGGCGCGTTACAGATCGAAAAACTGCGTGTCGTCAGAAAGACCCGTGACTAATGGGTCGTAGAAGGCGCGAAGGTTAGCTATTTGGTGGATTTTTAACAATCGGATACATCTTGATTTGCGGTAGAGGTCACGGAGGTTGCTGGACGGTGAGCCGAATAAACGTCATATTCGGCTCATTCGGTGAGCCGAATATGGTTTTTAATCGGCTCACCCCCCTAGGAGTTGCAAATTGATAGCACCTCACTGGATCTGGCAACAACCGGGCTGGCCCAACTTCAACTGGCAAGGCGAGCGCTTGGCGTACCTGTTGCGCGAGTGCGTTCAAGCGCAAGGGCAATTGATGGGCATGGCCATTTCAGTCGGCCATTCGCTGAGCGAGCAAAGCGAGCTGGATGCCTTGCTGCAAAACATCGTCACGTCCTCCGCCATTGAGGGTGAACAACTCAACGTCGGCTCGGTGCGTTCGTCGCTGGCGCGGCGCCTGGGACTGGAACCGGTCGATGGCGATCAAGTGAGCAAGCGCAGCGAAGGTTTGGCGCAATTACTGCTGGACGCCACTCAGCATTTCGCCGAGCCGCTGACATTGACACGTCTGCTGGATTGGCACGAATGGCTGTTTCCTGAGCAGGATACTGCCCTCGCCGCCCGACCAATCCGCGTCGGTGCATTGCGCGGTGATGAACCGATGCAAGTGGTTTCCGGTCGACTCGATCGCCCAACCGTCCACTTCGAAGCGCCGCCGCGGGCAGGCCTTGAACGGCAACTCGACGCTTTCCTGCTGTGGTTTGAAGCCAGTCGCGAACAGGCAAACCTCGATCCATTGCTGCGGGCCGGCATTGCGCACTTCTGGTTTGTGACGCTGCATCCCTTCGACGACGGCAACGGTCGCCTGACGCGAACCCTTACTGACCTGGCACTGGCCCAAGGCGAAGCGCAAGCCATCCGTTTTTATGCAATGTCAGCAAGCATCCTCGAAGATCGCTCCGGCTACTACCGGGTATTGGAAAGCAGCCAGAAAGCCACAGTGGATATCACCGAATGGCTCGAATGGTTTTTGCAAACCTTGTTGCGCAGCCTCCAGCAGGCGATGACGCGGATTGAATCGGTACTGGGCATGGCGCGTTTCTGGCAGGCGCATCGGGAATCCGGACTGTCTGCCGAGCAGATGAAAGTGCTTAACCGTTTGCTGGATGGTGGTGAGCGAGGTTTCGCGGGCGGGATCAGCGCGGCGCAGTATCAGGCGGTGGCAAAAGTGTCGAAGGCCACTGCCACCCGTCATCTGGCAGAGTTGCTGGAGAAGGGATGCCTGCAAAGGCTGCCCGGTGGCGGGCGCAGTACTCGATACGAAATCCGCTTTCCCGGTGAATCTACACCCTGAAACTGCGACCACACACTTACCACAAACTTGTCGGAGCGAGCCGGCTCGCGATGGACGTCAACGATAACGCTTGCCGTCTGGATGAACGTGTTGCCTGGGTGTTTTTCGCGAGCGAGCTCGCTTCTGCTGGGGGCCGGCTTACAACTCCGCTGATTTGCCCATAACCCCCATGTCTGCTAGTGTCGCGCCGGTTTAACGTCAACCGGAAATCGCCGCCATGGCCCGCAAAAAAGCTGCACTGGATTTCGAACAATCCCTCGCTGACCTGCAAACGCTGGTCGAGCGACTGGAGAACGGCGAATTGTCGCTGGAAGACTCGCTGACAGCTTTCGAGCAAGGCATCGGTCTGACCCGCGATTGCCAGGCAGCGCTGGCCCAGGCCGAGCAGAAGGTTCAAGTGCTGCTCGAGCGTGATGGCGAGTTGGCCGAGGAACCCTTCGAAGCGGATCAGCCAGAATGATTGCAGCGTATTCGGCGACCAGCCAGGCCCGTGTCAACGCCGCCCTGGAGACTCTGTTCAATGCACCACGACCAGAGCTGGCACGCTTGTACGAAGCCATGCGCTACAGCGTGATGAACGGCGGCAAACGCGTTCGTCCGCTGCTGGCTTACGCTGCCTGCGAAGCATTGGGCGGCAAGCCTGAACAGGCCAACGGCGCGGCCTGCGCGGTGGAGCTGATTCACGCGTACTCGCTGGTCCACGATGATTTGCCGGCGATGGACGACGACGACCTGCGTCGCGGCCAACCCACGACCCACAAAAAATTTGATGAAGCCTGCGCGATTCTCGCCGGCGACGGCTTGCAGAGCCTGGCTTTCAGCGCCCTGCTCGATCCGCGCCTGAGCACCGCAGACGCAGAGATTCGCCTGCAAATGGTCAGCGCACTGGCGGTGGCGGCGGGCCCGGCAGGCATGGTCGGCGGTCAAGCTATCGATCTGGGTTCGGTCGGCTTGAAGCTCGATCAAAAAGCCCTCGAAACCATGCACCGGCACAAGACCGGCGCGCTGATCGAAGTCAGCGTCAAGCTCGGCGCCCTGGCCAGCGGTCGTGCCGAAAAAGACGAACTGAAGTCCTTGCAGACCTACGCAATGGCCATCGGCCTGGCGTTCCAGGTGCAGGACGACATTCTCGACGTCGAAAGCGATACCGAAACCCTCGGCAAACGCCAAGGTGCCGACATCGCGCGGGACAAGCCGACCTACCCGGCCCTGCTCGGCCTCGACGCGGCCAAGGCCTACGCGCTGGAACTGCGCGATCAGGCCCTGCACGCGCTGCGACCGTTTGACGCGGCCGCCGAGCCGCTGCGCGATCTTGCCCGTTATATCGTCGAGCGGCGCAGTTGATGGCCCAGCTGATGGCGTATTGGCCAAGTTAAAACCAACGCGTGGGCAGGGGGCGATGCATCAGGTAAACTGCCGCATCTTTTATACCTATAACGATTCGCCTGATGCCCACGACGTTTCATGAGATTCCCCGCAAACGCCCGACCACGCCCCTGCTCGACCGTGCCAACACGCCGGACGGCCTGCGCCGGTTAGGCGAAGCCGAGCTGGAAACCCTGGCCGATGAGTTGCGCCTGGAATTGCTCTACACGGTCGGTCAGACCGGCGGGCATTTCGGTGCCGGTCTGGGCGTCATCGAACTGACCATCGCGTTGCATTACGTTTTCGACACCCCGGACGACCGGCTGGTGTGGGACGTGGGTCATCAGGCCTATCCGCACAAAATCCTCACTGGCCGTCGCGAGCGCATGGGCACCCTGCGCCAGAAGGACGGCGTCGCCGCGTTTCCGCGTCGCTCCGAGAGCGAGTACGACACCTTTGGCGTCGGCCACTCCAGCACCTCGATCAGTGCAGCGCTGGGCATGGCGATTGCCGCCCGCCTGCAGAACAGTGATCGCAAGGCGATTGCGGTGATCGGTGACGGCGCGTTGACCGCCGGCATGGCGTTCGAGGCGCTGAACCATGCGCCGGAAGTGAACGCCAACATGCTGGTAATCCTCAACGACAACGATATGTCGATCTCGCGCAACGTCGGCGGGCTGTCGAATTACCTGGCGAAAATCCTTTCGAGCCGCACTTACGCAAGCATGCGCGAAGGCAGCAAAAAGGTCCTGTCGCGCCTGCCCGGCGCCTGGGAAATCGCCCGCCGCACTGAAGAATACGCCAAAGGCATGCTGGTCCCTGGCACGCTGTTTGAGGAGCTGGGCTGGAACTATATCGGCCCTATCGACGGCCACGACCTGCCGACCCTGATCGCCACTCTGCGCAACATGCGCGACCTGAAAGGCCCGCAATTTCTCCACGTCGTCACCAAGAAAGGCAAAGGCTTCGCGCCGGCCGAAGTCGACCCCATCGGCTACCACGCGATTACCAAACTCGAACCCGTCGATGCACCGGCTGCTGCGCCGAAAAAGGCCGGCGGGCCAAAGTATTCCGGTGTGTTCGGCGAATGGTTGTGCGACATGGCCGCAGCCGATCCGCGTCTGGTGGGCATCACTCCGGCGATGAAAGAAGGCTCCGACCTCGTAGCGTTCAGCGAGCGTTTCCCGCTGCGCTATTTCGACGTGGCAATTGCCGAGCAACACGCCGTGACCCTCGCTGCCGGCATGGCGTGCGAAGGCGCGAAACCGGTGGTCGCCATTTACTCGACATTTCTGCAACGCGGCTATGACCAATTGATTCATGACGTCGCGGTGCAAAACCTCGACGTCTTGTTCGCCATCGACCGCGCCGGTCTGGTCGGCGAAGACGGCCCGACGCACGCGGGCAGCTTCGACCTGTCGTTCCTGCGCTGCATCCCGGGCATGCTGGTGATGACCCCGAGCGACGAAAACGAACTGCGCAAGATGCTCACCACCGGCCATCTGTACAACGGTCCGGCGGCGGTGCGTTATCCACGCGGCAACGGTCCGAACGCCACGATCGAGAAAGACCTGCAACCGATCGAAATCGGTAAAGGCGTGGTCCGCCGAGAAGGCAGCAAAGTCGCCCTGTTGGTGTTTGGCGTGCAACTGGCCGAGGCGCTGAAAGTCGCCGAGACGCTGGATGCCACTGTGATCGACATGCGCTTCGTCAAACCGCTGGATGAAGCGCTGGTTCGCGAAATCGCCGGCAGCCACGAGTTGCTGGTGACCATCGAAGAGAACGCGATCATGGGCGGTGCCGGCGGTGCAGTCAGCGAGTTTCTTGCCCGCGAGAACATCCTCAAGTCGATGCTGCACCTCGGCTTGCCGGACAGCTATGTCGAGCACGCCAAGCCTGCGCAGATGCTGGCTGAGTGTGGGCTGGATGAAGCCGGGATCGAAGCGTCGGTCCGTCAGCGCCTGCACTTGCTAAATACATAAATTTCACACCCATACAAAACCTGTGGGAGCGGGCTTGCCCGCGATGAATGCACCTCGGTTTCAGCGGTCGGGCGCAATAAGCTGGCACAAGCTGGCCGTCGCCTCGATCATCTGCCCACTCGGCCGCTCCAGCCCTTTATCCGTGACCAACCGCAACTGCCCCTGCGCCACGGCCGACACCTGCGGCCACACCTTCCACGCATCCAGCTGCGCCTGATCGCTGGCAACAATCACCTCGGGATTATGCTGCAACACCGCTTCCACGCTGACTTGCGGTGCCGGCAGTTTCAAATCCTCAAACACGTTGCGCGCGCCGCAGACTTGCAGCGCATCACTGATGATCTGTCCGCCACCGACGGTGTACAACGGCCGATCCCAGACTTGGTAAAACACCCGCAACGGTTCGGCCCGCTGATAGCGTTGACGCAATGCATCCAGGCGCTGACGCAAATCGGCGGCCAGAGAAACGCCGCGCTCGGGCCGGCCGAGCTGCGTGGCGATCGCCTCGATTTGCGCGGTCAGTTGCTCGAAGTTGAGAGGTTCGGCGACGTAGGTCGGGATGTTCAAGCGCTTGAGTTGTTGGCGCTGAGCCGGGCCGACGCTGGCGGGCCAGAGCAACAGCAAATCGGGTCTCAGGCTGAGCAGACGCTCTATGTCCATCTGGCCGTAGCGGCCAACGGATGGCAGGTTTTTCAGTTCGGCCGGACGATCGCCGGCATCGAGCACACCGACCAGCAGATCCGCCGAACCCAGTTCAACCACGATTTCAGAGAGGGATGGCGCGAGGCTGACGACGCGCTCGACTGAAAAAGTCGAGCCGCTGACGGCCAGCAGCAGGACCGCCAGCCACGTGCGGCGCATCAGCCGAGTTGACGCGGAATACGGTAGAGGTAGAACAGCACTGCGGTCGATAACGCCAGCAGCACCAATGGCACCGCTTCGAGACCGACGAACACTGCCAGGGCGCCGATCCAGGCCGGCAGACCCGCGGCTAGAAACGCCGTGCGACGTTTGGCCGCGAGGTTGATCCATGCGGCGGGTTCTTCAGGGGTGTCGAGGGCTTTCTGGGTGGCGATCAGCGCGTGTTTGTAGCCGCCGAAAAACTTCAGGCTGACAAACATCGAAGCCACACCGGCAATGAACAAGGGCATTGCCAGCACCGGCAGAATCGCCTCGCCCTCGCCGAACACGCCATTGATCACGAACAGCGGCAGCAGAGCCAGCGCCAGGTACTGCCACCAGGTGACGGACAACCGCCGCCTTACTTGTCCGCGGGTCACGCCCGGTCTACCTCACCCTGGTGCTCGTTGCCCATCATGTGATCGAGCTTGCTGGCCTTGGTGGCCAGGTAGAGCTTGTTGTGCGGGTTGTGGCCAGTGTGCAGCGGCACGCGCTCGGCGACGGTGATGCCCATGTCGGTCAGGGCTTTGACCTTGCGCGGGTTGTTGGTCATCAGCCGCAGCGATTTCACGCCTAGGTGCTCAAGCATCGGCAGGCACATGGCGTAGACACGCTGGTCGGCGGCAAAACCTAAGCGCTCATTGGCTTCAACGGTGTCGGCGCCGCCATCTTGCAGTTCATAGGCGCGGATCTTGTTCAGCAGGCCAATGCCGCGGCCTTCCTGACGCAAGTACAGCAATACGCCACGGCCTTCGCGGGCAATGGCCTGCAACGCGGCTTCGAGTTGCGAGCCACAGTCGCAACGCTGGCTGAACAAGGCATCACCGGTCAGGCACTCGGAGTGCAATCGGCCGAGTACCGGGGCACCGTCGTCGAATTCACCCAGGCTCAGCACAACGTGCTCGCGTCCGGTTTCTTCATCGAGGAAGCCGTGCATGGTGAATTGCGCAAAAGGTGTTGGCAGCTTGCAAGCGGCGACAAAAACGACAGGCACCGGTGTGCTCCTGTTCAAAAGTACTGGCGATTCGCAGACGCGGCATTGTAACAGCACGTTCCTACACACGCTTAGGCTGAATTATGGGACATAGCGATCTAAAAGTTTGATCACAGGAGCGGTGCGCCCCGATATCTGTGTTCAATTTGGGGCGAAGGGGTACGGCTGTTTCCAGCGTTCGAAGATCGGTTTCAGCCTGCCGCTTTTCACCAGCAGCTCCATACGCAAATCGAACAGCGCCAGCAGTTTCCGCGCCTTGGGCGTATCGGCGAAGCACAGGTACAGCGGTATTTCCGCGATGTGCGTGCGTCGGAACTGGGACGGATCCTTGGCTCTGCGCAGGACGTAATCAACCTCGGTCAGCGCGTCGACGTAGTAGTCCGCACGGTTGTGGGTGAGCATCGACAGAATGCCGGTGCGTCGAATGACTTCGTTGTAGCGGTTAATGTTGGGCAGGTAATTCTGGAAGTCGTACCTGCGAACCCATGCCAGTCGATAATTGCCCAGTGTTTGCGCAGTCGGTGCAGGATTACTCGCCAGCCCCAGGGCGTAGATGTGATCGGTATCGAAGTTCCAGCGGGGATACAGCAGATCACTGACTTCATCTCGATAGCCACCAACGCATGCATCCACCTCGCCTTTCTGCGCCAGGCCGATCGAACGGGTGTAGGGTTCGGTGCGAATAGCCAGTTTGACGCCTGCGGGCTCGAAGACTTCCCGCAGCACGTCCCAGCCCAGGCCATGGCCGTCAGGGGCGGTATAGTCTTCCCAGTCCTCGCTGGCCAGATGGATCACCGACGGCGTCGTCACGGCCTCCCCCGCCTGAGCGAGAGCGCCGAACATCGCGAACACCATCATTGCCAACCAGCGTCGAGCCATCCCAGCCCCCTGTTTCGCCACTCAAGCGAAGATCCATACCAACCCTTGCATGGCCAACCATGCGAATACCCCGGCCAACACGTCATCGAGCATGATCCCGACGCCACCGTGCACATGTCGGTCAATCCAGTGAATCGGCCATGGCTTGAGAATGTCGAAGAAGCGGAACACCACAAAACCCGCGAGCAACCAGTACCAGCCTTCCGGCACCAGCCACAGGGTGATCCACATCCCGACCATTTCGTCCCAGACGATGCCTTCGTGGTCGTGCACCCGCAAATCGTCGGCCACTTTGCCGCACAGCCAGAAGCCGAACAGCATGGTGATGCCCAGCATCAGCCAATAACCCCAGTCGGGCAGCATCTGCCACAACGGAATAAAGGGTAGCGCAACTAACGAACCCCAGGTGCCCGGCGCCGTTGGCAAAGTGCCCGAGCCGAAGCCGAACGCGAGAAAATGCCAGGGATTGCGCCAGACCGACGGCGGTACGAATTCCGCCGGAACCTGCTTGGGATGATCTGTCACGGTGTCTCCCGAAAATGTTGATAGCCCCGTGTTTGCGGGGTGATGTCTCGTCCGGCGGCATCCAGCAGCACGACACCCTGCCCCGCCACGACACGCCCGACCACATGGATCGGCCAGCCATCGGCCAGCAATTCCGGCAACTCGACGGACGGTAGGGTGAAGGCCAGCACGTAATCGTCTCCCCCACTCAAGGCCGCCTGTTGCGCGCCCGGTTGACCGAGGAAGGCCACTAAAGCTTTCGACAGCGGCAAACGGTCACGTTCAACCTGAATGCCGACCTTCGACGCCAGCGCGATATGCCCACAGTCCGCCAGCAGGCCGTCGGAGATGTCCAGCGCCGAAGTCGCCTTGCCGCGCAAAGCCTGGCCCAGCGCGAGTTGCGGCTGCGGTGACCAGTAATGCGCCAGCAGCGGGTCGGCGATAACGGCTTCGGCCGTGCGCCGACCGAGCACCAGCGGCAAGGCGCCGGCAGCGTTGCCCAGGTCACCGCCGACACACAACAAATCGCCCACCCGCGCGCCGCTGCGGGTCAACGCCTTGCCGGCTGGCACTCGACCGAACACGGTCAGGGTCAGGCTCAGCGGCCCACGGGTGGTGTCGCCACCCACCAGCGCCACACCACAGCTTTGTGCCATGCAGTTCAAACCAAGGGCGTAAGCGTCCAGCCAATCGGCGGTCACCGTCGGCAAGGTCAGGGCAAGGGTAAAGGCAATCGGAGTGGCGCCCATGGCAGCCAGATCGCTGACGGCTACGGCCAGCGAGCGCTGACCGAGCAGAAACGGGTCACAAGGATCTGCGAAATGCACACCGGCCACGAGTGTGTCGGTGGAAATCGCCAACTGTTCCCCGGAGGGAACAGCGAGCAAGGCGCAGTCATCGCCGATCCCGAGGGCAACGCCTTCGCCGCCCTGCGCACAAGGCGCGGCGGCGAAGAAATGGCGGATCAGCTCAAACTCACCCATGGCTGGAACAGAGAGTTCAAGCGCCAATCAGCGCTTGAACGCCTTGACTTCAGCTTCACGCAGACGCGGGGCCAGCTTGTCGAGTACACCGTTGACGAATTTGTGGCCGTCGGTGGAACCGAAGACTTTCGCCAGCTCGATACCCTCGTTGATCACCACGCGATACGGCACATCGACACGCTCGAGCAGTTCCCAGGTGGACAGGCGCAATACTGCCAGTTCAACCGGGTCCAGCTCTTCGATGGTCAGGTCCAGGACTGGCTTGAGCGCGGCGTCGATCTTGTCCTTCTGCGCCGGAACCCCGTGGAGGATTTCGCGGAAGTAGGCGCCGTCAACATCGCTGAAATCGTTATCGACCCGGAACTGCGCTTCGATCTCGTTCAGCGATTGCTTGGCCATGTGCCATTGGTACAGCGCCTGAGTCGCGAGCTGACGGGCTTCGCGACGCTTGACGCTTTTCGATGGCTTGCCGGCATCCGCGGGCTTTGGATCGCGCGGGTTGAAACGATCACTTTCGTCGCTAATCACTTGGCCTCCAACTGCGCCAGCAGGCTGACCATTTCCAGAGCGGACAGGGCAGCTTCGGCACCTTTGTTACCGGCCTTGGTGCCGGAACGTTCGATGGCTTGCTCGATGGAATCAACGGTCAGCACGCCGAAAGCGACCGGTACGCCGAACTCCATGGACACCTGGGCCAGGCCCTTGGTGCATTCGCCCGCCACGTATTCGAAGTGCGGAGTACCGCCACGAATGACCGCGCCGAGGGCGATGATGGCCGCGTATTCGCCCTTCTGAGCGACTTTCTGCGCAACCAGCGGGATTTCGAAGGCGCCAGGCGCACGGATGATGGTGATGTCGCTTTCGCTTACGCCGTGGCGAACCAGGGCATCCACTGCACCGCTGACCAGGCTTTCAACAACGAAGCTGTTGAAACGGCCCACTACCAGAGCGTAGCGGCCTTTAGGGGCGATGAAGGTACCTTCGATGGTCTTCAGGGTCATTCGTTAGTTCTCTTAAAGAGCCGGGACGCGTTTTCTACGCGTCCCTCAGTGATGTTTGAACCGCGAATACAGGGCCGAAAACAACCGGTCGTTATTCGGAGGGCACGTATTCTACAACTTCCAGATCGAAACCGGATATCGCATTAAATTTCATCGGCGAAGACATCAGGCGCATTTTGCGCACGCCCAGGTCACGCAGGATCTGCGAACCGGCACCGACAATGCTGTAGGTGGTCGGCTTTTTCGGGGTGGTGTGTTCGGCAGTTTCGCGGATGTGCGCCAGCAACACGTCGCCATCCAGCGGGTGACCGAGCAACAGCACCACGCCACTGCCCGCCTCTGCAACCGCGGCCATGGCGGCACGCAGGCTCCAGCGGCCGGGTTGCCTGACCATCAACAGGTCACGCAACGGGTCCATGTTGTGCACGCGAACCAGGGTCGGTTCATCGGCGCACACGGTGCCCAGCGTCAGGGCCATGTGCACGTCGCCTTCCACGGAATCACGATAGGTCACCAGGTTGAATTGGCCCAGTTCGCTGTCCAGCGGCTGCTCGGCAATCCGCTGAACGGTACGTTCGTGGATCATCCGGTAGTGAATCAGGTCGGCGATGGTGCCGATCTTGATGTTGTGTTCGGCGGCAAAAGCTTCCAGTTCGGTGCGACGGGACATGGTGCCGTCGTCGTTCATCACTTCGCAGATCACCCCGCTCGGCTCGAAACCGGCCATGCGCGCCAGGTCGCAGGCGGCTTCCGTGTGGCCGGCGCGAGCGAGGGTGCCACCGGCCTGGGCCATCAGCGGGAAGATATGGCCGGGGCTGACGATGTCGTCCGCCTTGGCGTCTTTGGCCGCCGCAGCCTGCACGGTGCGCGCACGGTCGGCGGCGGAGATGCCGGTGGTCACGCCGGTGGCCGCTTCGATAGACACGGTGAACTTGGTGCCGAAACCGGAACCGTTGCGCGGCGCCATCAGGGGCAGCTTCAACAGTTCGCAGCGCTCGCGGCTCATCGGCATGCAGATCAAGCCACGGGCGTGCTTGGCCATGAAATTGATGTGTTCGGCCTGGCAGCACTCGGCGGCCATGATCAGGTCGCCTTCATTCTCGCGGTCTTCGTCATCCATGAGGATGACCATCTTGCCTTGGCGGATGTCTTCAACCAGTTCTTCGATGCTATTGAGCGCCACAAGGCACCCCCTTGGTCAGGATTTTAGATAGCCATTGGCGGCCAGAAAGCTTTCGGTGATGTTACTGGACGTTGGCTCTGCGGCCTTGTCGCCCAACAACAGGCGCTCCAGGTAACGTGCCAGCAAGTCCACTTCCAGATTCACCCGGCGACCCGGCTGATACGACGCCATGATGGTTTCGCTCAGGGTGTGCGGAATGATGGTCAGCAGGAATTCGGCGCCATCGACCGCGTTCACGGTCAGGCTGGTGCCGTCGACGGTGATCGAGCCTTTATGGGCGATGTACTTGGCCAGTTCTTTCGGCGCGCGGATGCGAAATTCCACGGCGCGCGCGTTCTCGGTGCGGGCAACCACTTCGCCGACGCCATCGACGTGACCGCTGACCAGATGCCCGCCAAGGCGCGTGGTTGGGGTCAGGGCTTTTTCCAGGTTGACCGGGCTGCCGCTTTTCAGGTCGTTCATGGCGGTGCAGTCGAGGGTTTCGCGACTGACATCCGCCGCAAAGCCGTTGCCTGGCAACTCAACTGCGGTCAGGCACACGCCGTTGACGGCAATGCTGTCGCCGAGTTTGACGTCGCTCAGGTCGAGCTTGCCGGTTTCTACGTAAACCCGCACATCTCCGCCTTTTGGGGTCAATGCACGAATACTGCCGATGGATTCGATGATGCCGGTAAACATGGAGTCCTCCTCGAGAACAGGGCCGTCGCGTGGCGCAGGCCGGAAATTATACGCTCGCCGCTGGCGCAGGAATGGCAATGACTCGCCAATCATCGCCAACCGCACGGATTTCAGTGATTTTGAGTTCTGGCGCGTCTTTCATAAAGGCCAGCGGCCAATCCAGCAGCGGCCGCGCCGATGGACCCAGGAACTTGCCGGCGATGAAAATCTGGAACTCATCCACCAGACCTTGTTGAGCGAAGGCACCTGCCAGTCGCGGGCCGGCCTCGACCAGCACTTCGTTGACTCCGCGATGGGCCAGTTCGACCAGCAACTTGCGCAGGTCAACCAAGCCATCTTCGCCGGCGACGATCAGGCATTCCGGACCGTTGGCGTATTGCTCTTCGATCGCCATGCAGGTGGCGACCAGCGCCGGGCCGGCCTTGAAGAAGGGCGCATCCAGCGGCACCCGCAGACGACCGTCGATCAACACGCGCAGTGGCGGACGGCTCATGGCCAACGCGGTTTGCTCGGCATCCAGACCCAGTTCATCGGCGCGAACGGTCAGACGGGCGTTGTCCGCCAGCACCGTGTCGGCGCCGGTGAGGACCACACTTGCCTGGGCACGCAGGCGTTGCACCGCCGAACGTGCGGCGGGGCCGGTGATCCATTGGCTTTCGCCGCTTTCCATTGCCGTGCGACCGTCGAGGCTCATGGCCAACTTGACCCGCACGAACGGCAAACCGTGTTCCATGCGTTTGAGGAAGCCCTGGTTGAGCTTGCGGGCCTCGCCTTCCAGCACGCCGCTTTCAATGGCGATGCCGGCCTGGGCCAAGCGCTGCATGCCGCGACCGGCGACCGACGGATTCGGGTCCTGCATCGCCGCGACCACGCGTGCGAGGCCGGCATTCACCAAGGCATCGGCGCAGGGCGGCGTGCGGCCGTGGTGGCTGCAGGGTTCGAGGGTCACGTAGGCAGTGGCGCCACGGGCCTTGTCGCCGGCGGCGCGCAGGGCGTGGACTTCGGCGTGGGGTTCGCCGGTGCGCACATGCCAGCCTTCGCCGACAATTTGCCCGTCACGCACAATCACGCAGCCTACCCGAGGGTTGGGGTGCGTCGTGTAATGACCTTTGCGCGCCAGTTCCAGGGCGCGGGCCATGTAATGCGCGTCGAGGATGGCTTGCTCTGGGGAGGGGGTCATTCTTTCACCGGCTCACGGGCCAGGCGATCGATCTCTTCGCGGAACTCGTTGAGGTCCTGGAAGCGCCGATACACGGAGGCGAAACGAATGTAGGCGACTTCGTCGAGCTTCTGCAGCTCGGCCATCACCAGTTCACCGACCACAAGGGATTTGACCTCACGCTCGCCGGTGGCGCGCAGCTTGTGTTTGATGTGCACCAGCGACGATTCCAGGCGTTCAACACTCACCGGGCGCTTTTCCAGCGCACGCTGCATGCCTGCGCGCAGTTTTTCTTCGTCGAAGGGCTGGCGGCTGCCGTCGGTTTTGATCAGGCGCGGCAACACCAGTTCGGCGGTTTCGAACGTCGTGAAACGCTCGCCGCAGGCCAGGCATTCGCGCCGGCGGCGCACCTGTTCGCCCTCGGCGACTAGACGCGAGTCAATGACCTTGGTGTCGTTGGCACCGCAGAAGGGACAGTGCATGGTGGCAGGCAACAAAAAAAGGGAGGGCCATGGTAGCGCATCCCGGTGGCAAGACAAGCCATAGGGTTTGCGGTATACAGCATGGCTATATTGTTTGATCCATGGATGTCACCTTGCTGGAGCCGCAAATGTCCCTAAGACCGCTCGTACTGCTCAGTGTTTTCAGCCTGCTGGTGGCCTGCGGCAGCGATGCACCCAAGCCCCAGCCGCCAACACCGGGCCCTGCCCCGCAGGCGGCGCAGAAGAAAGCCCGCGAGTCCGCCGACCTCGGTCCGCTGCCCGCTTTTCAACGTGAATTGAGCGGCACCCTGCAAGGCGTGCCGGCCGGGGCCGAAGTCGAACTGGCGTTGCTGGTGATCGACGAAAAGGACCGTCCGCAACAATTGCTCGCCAGTTCCAGCCTGATCGGCACTAACCAAGTGCTGCCGTTTCACCTGCGCTTCAACCCGGAATCCTTTCCAGTAGGGTCCCGCGTTGAATTGCGTGGTCGCGCCAGCCAGTCCGGCCAGCTGATTTTGCACCTGCCATCGCAGACCATCACCCAACCCACCACCCAGGCATTGGGCCAGCTGCAATTCGTCAAAGCGCCATGATTGCACCGCTCGACCTGCAACAGGCGTTGGTTGAATTGCTCGGTGATGCGCAGCTGGTGCCGGTCGCCTTGCCCGGCACTGAGCTGAAACTCTGGCTGATCGACGGCGACAACATGGACCGCGCCTTCAGCCCGGAGGAGACCCGGCGGATTCTGCATGAGCCGCCGTACTGGAGTTTCTGCTGGGCCAGCGGGCTGGCAGTGGCGCGTTACCTCGCTGAATTCCCCGAGTGGGCCAAAGGCAAGCGCGTACTGGATTTCGGCGCCGGTTCCGGGGTTGCAGCGATTGCGGCAATGAAGGCCGGCGCGCTGGAAGTGGTGGCGTGTGACCTGGACCCGCTGGCGATTGCCGCGTGTCGGGCAAATGCGGCACTCAATGAGGTGCAACTCAGCTACTCGACGGACTTTTTTGCCGAGGCGGATCGGTTTGATCTGATTTTGGTGGCCGATGTGCTGTACGACCGGGCGAACCTGCCGTTGCTCGACGAGTTTTTGAGTCGTGGCCGGGAAGCGCTGGTGGCCGATTCACGGGTGCGGGATTTTCGTCATCCGATGTATCGGCGGATTGAGATGCTCGAAGCCATGACCCTGCCGGACCTGGCCGAGCCGGAAGAGTTTCGGCATGTGAGCCTGTACCACGCGCGGCGCCCCGCTTTATAGTGGCCCCATTCACGCTTTCTAGAGATCCCTCATGAGTCAGGAAACGCCGTACATCTTCGACGCCACGACCGCCGATTTCGACCAGTCGGTGATCGAGAACTCCTTCCATAAACCGGTGCTGGTGGATTTCTGGGCCGAATGGTGCGCGCCCTGCAAAGTGCTGATGCCGATGCTGCAGACGATTGCCGAGAGCTATCAGGGCGAGTTGCTGCTGGCCAAGGTCAACTGCGATCTCGAACAGGACATCGTCGCCCGCTTCGGCATCCGCAACCTGCCGACTGTGGTGCTGTTCAAGGACGGCCAGCCGGTGGATGGTTTTGCCGGTGCGCAGCCGGAATCCGCGGTACGGGCGATGCTTGAACCTCACGTCCAAATGCCGCCGCCAGCCGCCGCCGATCCGTTTGAACAGGCCCAGGCGCTGTTCGACGAGAGTCGTTTTGCCGACGCTGAAGCCTTGCTCTCTGTGCTGCTGGGCGAAGACAACACCAACGCCAAGGCACTGATTCTCTATGCCCGTTGCCTGACTGAACGTGGCGAACTGGTTGAAGCGCAGACCGTGCTCGACGCGGTGAATAGTGATGAGCACAAAGCTGCATTGGCCGGCGCGAAGGCGCAGATCAAATTCCTCGGTCAGGCCAAGGACCTACCGGATGCCGCCGACCTGAAGGCGCGTCTGGCGAAGAATCCGCAGGACGATGAAGCGGTGTACCAACTGGCGATCCAGCAATTGGCCCGCCAGCAGTACGACGCGGCGCTGGATGCGTTGCTCAAGCTGTTCATCCGCAACCGCAGCTACAGCGAAGGCTTGCCGCACAAGACCTTGCTGCAGGTGTTCGAACTGCTGGGCAATGATCACCCGTTGGTGACCACGTACCGCCGCAAGTTGTTTGCCGCGCTGTACTGATAGACCGCGTTATCGTTCATCGCTGGCAAGCCAGCGATGGCGGCCGCAACAACAGCGCGTTTCTACAGCCAGATGTACAGCGGCGTATCCCCGCCGCTCGACACTTTCACCTCCGCGCTATGGCGCAATCGCACCAACAGCCGTTTGCCCGACGCTGCGCTACCGGTCAGTCCTTCCAGTTGCTCGAGCAAATCCGGCCCGCTCAATTGCCCGGCCTTGCGCAGCAAATCTTTTGCGATCTGCCACTGCGTATCGTCCTGATTCACCGGTTTCGCCGGCGCGACACTGGCTTCAGGCTTGACCACCTGCAACTGCGCGCCGAGCCGTGCCCAGTCCGCGTCGTCCATCTCCAGGGACAAATCCACCGGCCAGTCGCCGATGCTTCCGCGTATTCGCAACATGAGTCCGCTCCCGCACATTTCTGACCCCCATGCTCCCACGGGACTTGTGCAACGCCAAGCGGACGGTCACACTCTCGGCTCTAACGTTATAAGATCACATAACAAATTATTCATTTTACTTTCGGAGACCCGCCATGCGTCGTCTGCTGCTCGCTTTGCCGTTTGCCCTGTTGCCGCTGGCTGTCGCCCACGCTGCCGATGAACACGACCATGAGCACGGCAGCCTCGGCGCCCACGAGCACGGTGTCGGTCGCCTGAACGCGGCGCTGGACGGCCAGACCCTGGAGCTGGAGCTGGAAAGCCCGGCGATGAACCTGGTGGGGTTCGAGCATGCCGCCACCACCGACGCCGACAAGGCCAAAGTCGCCGCCGTCCGTGCGCAGCTTGAAAAGCCGCTGACCCTGTTCAATCTGCCGAAAGCCGCAGGTTGCGTTGTGGCGAGCCAGGAACTGGAAAGTCCTCTGTTCGGTGACAAGCCGGATGCCGACGACGATCACGACCACGACCACGACCACGACGAAGATGCCAAGGACGAGCATCACCACGACCACAGCGAAATCCACGCTCACTATCAATTCACCTGTGCGGCTCCTGGCGCGCTGAAAAACCTCGACCTGTCGACTATCTTCAACACGTTCCCGGCGACCCAGAAAATTCAGGTACAACTGATCAGCCCGAGCGGGCAGCAAGGGGTTGAAGTGACGGCCAAGGCGGCCGCCCTCAAGTTCTGATCCACCCCGCCCCCCTGTAGGAGCGAGCCTGCTCGCTCCTACAGGGGTTCACCTATTACCTGACCGGTTTCACATGACCCAAGCACTCATCGAACTGTCAAACCTGGGCTTTAGCTGGCCCGGTCACCCGCCGCTGCTGGATATCCCTGCATTTCGCCTGGAACCGGGGGAAACCCTGTTTCTCAAAGGCCCGAGCGGCAGCGGCAAGACCACCCTGCTCGGCCTGCTCGGGGGGGTGCAAAAGCCCGATCGCGGCAGCATCCGCCTGCTCGGCCAGGAACTGACCGAGCTCGGTGCCGGCGCGCGTGATCGCTTCCGCGTCGACCACACCGGTTACATCTTCCAGCAGTTCAACCTGCTGCCGTTTCTCTCGGTACGCGAGAACGTCGAGCTGCCCTGCCACTTTTCCAGACTGCGCGCCCAGCGTGCGATCCAGCGCCACGGCAGTGTCGATCAAGCGGCGGCCACCCTGCTCGCGCATCTGGGTTTGAAAGATGAAAGCATCCTCAGTCGCCGCGCCGATTCGCTGTCCATCGGCCAACAGCAGCGCGTCGCCGCGGCCCGTGCGTTGATCGGTCAGCCGGAGCTAGTGATCGCCGACGAACCGACGTCGGCCCTGGATTACGACGCTCGCGAAAACTTCATTCGCCTGTTGTTCGCCGAATGCCGTGAAGCCGGGTCGAGCCTGTTGTTTGTCAGCCATGACCAGAGCCTCGCGCCGCTGTTCGATCGCCACCTGTCGCTGGCCGATCTCAATCGCGCCGCCACGTCTGCAGAGGTCTGAGATGTATTTGTTTCGTCTAGCCATGGCCAGCCTGGCTAACCGCCGCTTCACCGCGATCCTCACCGCATTCGCCATCGCCCTCTCCGTCTGCCTGTTGCTGGCCGTGGAGCGGGTGCGCACCGAGGCCAAAGCCAGTTTCGCCAGCACCATCAGCGGCACTGACCTGATCGTCGGCGCCCGCTCCGGCTCGGTGAACCTCTTGCTGTATTCGGTGTTTCGTATCGGCAACGCTACCAACAACATCCGTTGGGACAGCTTCGAACACTTCGCCAACAACCCGAAAGTGAAGTGGGCGATCCCGATGTCCCTCGGCGATTCCCATCGCGGTTATCGGGTGATGGGCACCACCGAGGCCTACTTCGAGCACTACCAGTACGGCCATCAACAACACCTGGAACTGGCCGATGGCCGCGCCTTTGCCACCGATCCGTTCGACGTGGTGCTCGGCGCCGAAGTGGCCGATGCGCTGCATTACAAACTCGGCGACAAACTGGTGCTGGCCCACGGCGTGGCCGTGATCAGCCTGGTCAAGCACGACGACAAACCCTTCACCGTGGTCGGCATTCTCAAACGCACCGGCACCCCGGTGGACCGCACGTTGCACATCAGCCTCGGCGGCATGGAAGCGATTCACATCGACTGGCACGACGGCGTTCCCGCGCGTGGCAACGGGCGGGTCAGTGCCGATCAGGCGCGCAACATGGACCTGACGCCGCAGGCGATCACTGCGTTCATGCTCGGACTCAACAGCAAGATTTCGACCTTTGCCCTGCAACGTGAAATCAACGAATTCCGTGGTGAGCCGATGCTGGCGATCCTGCCGGGCGTGGCGTTGCAGGAGTTGTGGAGCCTGATGAGCACGGCGGAAAAAGCCTTGTTCGTGGTCTCGCTGTTCGTGGTACTGACCGGGTTGATCGGCATGCTCACGGCGATTCTCACCAGCCTCAATGAACGTCGGCGCGAGATGGCAATTCTGCGTTCGGTCGGCGCACGACCGTGGCACATCGCGACGTTGCTGGTGCTCGAAGCGTTTGCCCTGGCCTTGTCCGGCGTGATTGCCGGGGTGGCCCTGCTGTACGTGGGCATCGCCGTCGCGCAGGGTTATGTGCAGGCCAATTACGGTTTGTTTTTGCCACTGGCCTGGCCAAGCGAATATGAATGGACGCTGCTCGGTGGCATCCTGATCGCCGCGCTGCTGATGGGCAGCGTGCCGGCCTGGCGCGCGTATCGCCAATCCTTGGCCGATGGCCTGTCGATTCGTTTATGAGGACGTTGAAGATGCCCCGCGCTCTGCTTGCGCTGTTGATGCTGGTCGCCCTGCCGCTGTGGGCGGCCGAGCCGAAAGAACTGACCTGGTCGGAAATGATCCCGCCGGACGCCCTGCCGGAAGTGCCGAACATGACGCCGCTGCATGATATGTCGCAGATGAGCAGCACGCTGTCTGCCGAGTCGGCGCCCGCAGCCAAGCAGGATCTGCCGAATGCGCCGGTGGTGCAGAGTCTCGACGGGCGAAACATCCGCTTGCCGGGCTACATCGTGCCGCTGGAAGTGAACGAAGCGGGCCGCACTACCGAGTTTTTGCTGGTGCCGTATTTCGGCGCCTGCATCCACGTACCGCCACCGCCGTCGAACCAGATCGTGCAGGTGAAAAGCGAAGTCGGCGTGAAGCTGG
Source organism: Pseudomonas sp. GB2N2 (assembly GCF_054897705.1). Classification (NCBI taxonomy): domain Bacteria; kingdom Pseudomonadati; phylum Pseudomonadota; class Gammaproteobacteria; order Pseudomonadales; family Pseudomonadaceae; genus Pseudomonas; species Pseudomonas sp. GB2N2. The sequence continues at coordinate 5,212,863 of NZ_CM142701.1, read as the reverse complement.
ACGAGCTGTATCAGCCGTACTGGATCGAGGGGGCGTTGCAGGTCAAGGCGTCCACCAGTGAACTGGCGGATGCCGGGTATCAGATGAAGGCGGACAAAATTTATGTGTATGAATTGCCGGAGTGACCTTCACCATTTCCTTGCGCTGCGTCAAAAGACCTGATCGTTAGGCGCCTTACCATTGGACATCGAACATTTTCAACGTCCTTTGGAGCCCCCATGCACAAGTCTTTGCTCAGCGCTTCGCTGTTTGCCCTCGCGCTCGCAGCCCCGTTTGCCTATGCCCACGAAGGTGGCGACATCATCCTTCGTGCCGGTGCAATCACCGTCAACCCGAAAGCCGACAGTTCCAACGTCAAGGTCGACCAAGGCCCGCTCAAGGGCGCCGACCTCGGTGGCAAGGCCACCATGGGCAGCGACACGCAACTGGGTCTGAACTTCGCTTACATGCTCAACAGCCACTGGGGCATCGAACTGCTCGCGGCGACCCCGTTCGAGCATGACGTGAAGATCAAAGGCACCGCCCTGGGTACGGCCAATGGCAAACTCGGCAGCCTGAAACACCTGCCGCCGACCTTGAGCGTCGTGTACTACCCGCTGGACGGCAAATCCGCGTTCCAGCCGTATGTCGGCGCCGGCATCAACTACACCTGGATCTACGACGAACACGTCGGCAGCGAAGCGCAAGCCAACGGCTTCAGCAACTTCAAGGCGGATAACTCTTGGGGCATGGCATTCCAGGTGGGTGCCGACTACATGATCACCGACAACATCATGGTCAACGCCCAGGTGCGCTACATCGATATAGACACCACCGCGACCGTTGAAAACAACGCGGTTGCACCGGGCACCCGGGCCAAGGTGGATGTGGATGTCGATCCGTTTATCTACATGGTCGGGCTTGGTTACAAGTTCTAAATCGCCAACAACCGCGCCAGGCCGACACTCATGGGTGTCTGCGCTGGCGGCTTGAAGCGCTCCAGCAATCGCCGATTGTTCGCCCGCGAATGGCGGATATCACCGGAACGCGCCGGGCCGTAGCTCACAGGCGGCAGATCACCGACCACCACCGCCAGCGCTTCCAGCATTTGCTTGAGGCTGGTGGCCTGGTTCCAGCCGACATTGACCGCGCCAATTTCAACCTGCGGTTTGTCGATAGCTTGCACCAGCAACTCGACCAGGTCTTCAACGTAGACAAAATCCCGCGTCTGCTCGCCGTCCCCGAACACGGTGATCGGCAGGCCTTTCTGCGCACGCTCGCTGAAAATGCTGATGACCCCGGAGTAAGGCGAGGACGGGTCCTGACGTGGGCCGAAGATGTTGAAGAAGCGGAAAATCACCGGTTCCAGCGCATGCTCGCGACGGTAGAAGTCAAAGTAAAACTCGCTGGCCAATTTGTCCGACGCGTACGGCGTCAATGGCGCCTTGGGCGTGTCTTCATCGATTGACTCGCCTTCGCCATTGTTGCCGTAGACCGCCGCGCTGGACGCAAACAGTACGCGCTTGACGCCGCTCTGGCGCATCGCTTCGCAGACATTCAGCGAGCCGATGAAATTGCTCTGATGGGTCTTCACCGGATCGTCCACCGACGCCTGCACCGAGGCGACGGCCGCCAGGTGCGCAACCGCGCTGCAACCGGCCATGCACCGGGCGACCAGCGCCGCATCGGCAACGTCGCCGACCATCAGCTCAACGCGCGGGTTATCCAGCGGCAAGTTGCTGCGTTTACCCGTGGAGAGGTCATCGAGAATCCGTACCGAATGCCCTTTTGCGAGCAAAGCATCCGTCAGGTGCGAGCCGATAAAACCGGCGCCGCCCGTGATCAAAACAGGGCCGTCAGCCATGGCGATAAAACCTGTCCAGTAAACCCGGAAGTGCCGCACGCCAGGCGCGGGGCTTGATCCCGAAGGTGTGAAGGATTTTCTTGCACGCCAGCACCGCGTGTTGCGGTTCTTCGGCAGCGTCGGGGCGCGCGGCGTGAGCCTGGGCGGTCGGTGCTTCGATGGCGAGTTCGTGCAGGCTGCGCGCTTCGGTGATAATCGCCTGCCCCAGCGCCAGCGGCGTGGTCGCCTCGTGCCCCGCGTAGTGGTAAGTGCCCCACAGCGGCGCCGCGCAATCGAGCTGCTTGAGCACCGAAATGATCACCCGGGCCGCGTCATCCACCGGCGTCGGGTTGCCCCGGCGGTCATCGGCCATCAGCAGTTCTTCGGGCTTTTCAGCGCGGGACAGGAATCGCCCGAGCGTGCCGTCGGGGCTGTCATCAAGCAGCCAGCCAAAGCGCAACAACACGTGTTGCGGGCAGGTGGCGCGCACGCTTTGCTCGATGCGCCACAACGCTTGGCCGCGCAGGCCCAGCGGCACCGGCTCGTCTTTTTCGCTGTAGGCGGTCGCGCGGGAGCCGTCGAACACGCGATAACTCGACGGTTGCACCAGCACGATATTGTGATGCTGGCACAGTTCGGCCAGACGCTCGACCGCGCGTTCCTGCCCGGCCAGGCGCTGATCGCTGACCGTCTCCGCCTGGAACCAGTCGAAGTAGTAGGCGAGGTTGATCAACGCGTCCGGGCGGGTGTCGTCGAGCAGTTGCGTCAGGGTCGCGGCGTCCCAGCCGTCTTGCGGTGGGCGGGGGGCGAGGAAGCCGATGTCTTCCTCCGCCCCGAGGCGAATCAGCGCCTGCCCAAGGGCATTTCCGCCGCCCAGTAACATAAGGCGCATTCGCATAGAGTCAGCAGGCCCAGTCTGATTGGAACAATGGCTTAATCGACACCGCGCGCGGGCGGTGCCGTCGATAATTGTCGGAATCGTTGCATTTTGCGGGTTTAGTGCGCAACCGTCATCCGTAAAGTGTAGATGTCCGGAATTTGTGGCGCCCGGCCTGTCGACACAGATCCCCAGCGGTACTTGCATCTTCGCCACCCCGCCCGCATAAATCGTCTATGAATCTGCCCATTCCCCCGGACGCTGCACTGGCGGGCTTCCACCCCGCCGTCAGCGCCTGGTTCAGCAGCACCTTCCCGACGGTCACCGCCGCCCAGGCCCGGGCGTGGCCGCTGATCCGCCAGCACCGTTCGACGCTGATCGCCGCGCCCACCGGCTCCGGCAAAACCCTTACCGCGTTTCTCGCGGTTCTCGACGATCTGGTGCACCGTGGCCTCGAAACCCCAAACGGCCTGCCCGACGAAACGCTGGTGGTTTACGTTTCGCCGATCAAGGCGTTGTCCAACGACATCCAGATCAACCTGCAAAACCCGCTGGCCGGCATCACCGCGCAACTGCGCGCCAGGGGTTTGCCCGAGTTGCAGATCAACACCGCCGTGCGCACTGGCGACACCTCGCAAAAAGAACGCACGGCGATGCGCAAGACCGCGCCGCACATCCTGGTCACCACCCCGGAATCCCTTTACGTGCTGCTGGGCTCCGACTCCGGGCGCAAAATGCTAAGCACCACGCGCACAGTAATCGTCGATGAAATCCACGCCATCGCCGCGAGCAAACGCGGCAGCCACCTCGCCTTGAGCCTGGAGCGGTTGCAGGCGCTGTGTGCGACACCGTTGATGCGCATCGGCCTGTCCGCCACGCAAAAACCCATCGATGCGGTGGCGCGCTTCCTGGTCGGGCGCGATCGTGACTGCGAGATCATCGACATCGGCCACGCCCGCCCACGGGACCTGGGCATCGAAGTGCCGCCGGTGCCGTTGTCGGCGGTGATGGCCAATGATGTCTGGGAATTGGTCTACGACCGCCTCGCCACCCTCGCCCGCGAACACCGCACCACGCTGATTTTCGTCAACACCCGGCGACTGGCTGAACGCCTGAGCCGGCACTTGAGCGAGCGCCTGGGAAAGGAAGCCGTCGCCGCCCACCATGGCAGCCTGGCCAAGGAATTCCGCCTTGATGCCGAACAGCGGCTCAAGCGCGGCGACCTGCAAGTGCTGATCGCCACGGCGTCGCTGGAATTGGGGATCGACATCGGCGATGTCGACCTGGTCTGCCAGATTTCCTCGCCGCGTTCCATTTCCGGTTTTCTGCAACGGGTCGGCCGCTCCGGCCACCAGGTCGGCGGCACGCCCAAGGGCCGGTTGTTCGCCACCACCCGCGACGACTTGATCGAATGCACCGCGTTGCTCGACTGCGTACGCCGGGGCGAACTCGACATCCTGCACATTCCCGTGGCGCCGCTGGACGTGCTGGCCCAGCAGATCATCGCCGAGGTCAGTTGCCAGGAATGGCAGGAGCAAGCGCTGCTGGCGCTGTTCCGCAAAGCCTCGCCCTACGCCGAACTCGACGAAAAGCACTATCAGGCGCTGCTGCACATGCTCGCCGAAGGCTACAACGGGCGCCAGGGCATGCGCAGCGCTTACCTGCACCGCGACGCGGTGACCCGCACGTTGCGCGGTCGGCGCGGCAGCAAACTGACCGCCGTCACCAGCGGCGGCACAATTCCGGACAACGCCGACTACAGCGTGCTGCTCGAACCCCAAGGGCTGAACATCGGCAGCGTCAACGAAGACTTCGCCGTGGAAAGTATCGCCGGCGATATCTTTCAACTGGGCAATACCTCGTACCGCATCCTGCGGATCGACACCGGCAAGGTCCGGGTCGAGGATGCTCAGGGCCAGCCACCTACCATTCCGTTCTGGCTCGGTGAAGCGCCGGGTCGCAGTGCCGAACTGTCGTTCGCCGTGGCGCGCCTGCAAGCGCAACTCGACGATCTGCTCGGCGCCACACCCGGCAACCTGCAACCTGCCATTGACTGGTTGACCGAGACCCTTGGCCTCGACCTCGCCAGCGCCGAGCAACTGGTGGATTACCTCGCCCGCGCGCGCCTGACACTGGGCGCCTTGCCGTCCCAGGACACGCTGCTGATGGAGCGTTTTTTCGACGAATCCGGCGGTACGCAACTGATCATCCACACGCCGTTCGGCAGCCGTATCAACCGCGCCTGGGGCCTGGCCCTGCGCAAGCGCTTCTGCCGCACCTTCAACTTCGAATTGCAGGCCGCCGCCAGCGAAGACGCAATCGTGCTGTCGCTTTCCACCAGCCACAGTTTCGAACTGGACGATGTCTGGCGTTACCTGCACAGCAACAGCGCCGAGCATCTGTTGATACAAGCGGTGCTCGAAGCGCCGCTGTTCGGCGTGCGCTGGCGCTGGAATGCCGGGGTGGCGCTGGCGCTGCCGCGTTACACCGGCGGCCGCAAAGTCGCGCCGCAGCTTCAGCGCATGAAAAGCGAGGACCTGATCGCCAGCGTATTTCCCGACCAGATTGCCTGCGTGGAAAACCTCGCCGGTGAGCGCGAAGTTCCCGAGCATCCGCTGGTGGAACAGACCCTCGACGACTGCCTCCACGAAGCCATGGACTGCGAAGGATGGCTGGCCTTATTGCGGCGCATGGAGCGCGGCGAGGTGCGCCTGATCAGCCGCGACCTGCCGGCGCCTTCGCCACTGGCCGCAGAAATCCTCAGCGCCCGGCCCTACACCTTTCTCGACGATGCGCCGCTGGAAGAACGCCGCACGCAAGCCGTGCTCAACCGGCGCTGGACCGATCCGCAGTCCACCGACGACCTCGGCGCGCTGGATGCCGAGGCGATTCAAGCAGTGCGCGATGAAGCCTGGCCTACGCCCACCGGCGTCGATGAAATGCATGAAGCGCTGATGAGCCTCGCGTGCATCACCGAGGCCGAAGCACTGGCCAATGCGCAGTGGCTGGAATGGCTGAGCGCTCTTGCCGAGGGCGGTCGCGCCAGTCGTTTGCAGATCGATGCCCACCATTCGCTGTGGGTGGCACTGGAACGACTGACCTGCTTGCGGGCGATTTATCCACAGGCCGATTGGGTACCGCCACTGGAGGCGCTGCCGGGGTTCGATGAAGTCTGGGAGGCCGACGACGCATTGCTGGAAGTTATCCGCGCGCGGCTCAGTGCTTTTGGTCCGCTGCCGTTGCAGGCGATTGCCGAGCCATTGGGATCGGCGGCGACGCACGTCGCCCAAGTGCTGGCGACACTGGAACGCGAAGGTTATGTGCTGCGCGGGCAATTCACCCTTGGCGCGGCTCAGGATGAATGGTGCGAGCGGCATTTGCTGGCGCGGATTCATCGCTACACGGTCAAGCGTCTGCGGCGGGAAATAGAGCCGGTGGCGCTGCAGGATTTCATGCGGTTTCTGTTCGACTGGCAGCATCTTTCCGTGCCGACCCAAGGCCAGGGCAGCGGCGTGTTGCCGGCGATTGTCGGTCAGTTCGAAGGTTATCCAGCCGCCGCTTCTGCCTGGGACAGCGACATTCTGCCGGCAAGAATCAGCGGCTATTCGCCCAGTTGGCTGGATGATCTGTGCCGCAGCGGCAAACTGGTGTGGACGCGCCTGACCGTGCCCAACAAAAACGCCGGCACGGCGTTGCGCAGCACGCCGATTGTGTTACTGCCGCGCAGTCAGGTCGGTCTCTGGAGCGCGCTGACCGAGCAAACGCCGGTCAGCGAACTCTCGCCAAAAACGCAAAAGGCATATGAAGCGCTGAGCCAACACGGCGCGCTGTTTTTCGATGAGTTGATCCACGAAGCCCATCTGCTGCGCACCGAGCTGGAAATCGCCTTGCAGGAACTGGTCGGCGCCGGGCTGGTGAACGCCGATAGCTTCGCCGGGTTGCGTGCGCTGATCACCCCGGCGAGCAAACGTCAGGCCCGCAGCAGCCGGCGCGGACGCGGTGCGTTTATCGGCGGCATGGACGATGCCGGGCGCTGGGCCTTGCTCCGACGCGGGCCTCCGGCGCCGGTGCTGGATAAGAAACAGCCGACGCCAAGCGACACGCTGGAACATATCGCGATGACCTTGCTGCGACGCTATGGCGTGGTGTTCTGGCGCCTGCTGGAACGTGAGGCGGACTGGTTGCCGAGCTGGCGCGAATTGCTGCGCACGTTCCATCGGCTGGAGGCGCGGGGCGAGATACGCGGCGGGCGGTTTGCCAGTGGTCTGGCCGGTGAGCAATTTGCCTTGCCCGAAGCGATTCCTTTGCTGCGAGAAGTGCGCCGGCGCGCGCATGACGGGAGTCTGATTGCGGTGTGCGGGGTTGATCCGCTGAACCTGGCCGGGACGTTGTTGCCCGGGGTGAAAGTACCGGCGTTAGCGAATAATCGACTGGTGTATCGGGATGGGTTGCCGGTGGCGGCCGAGATTGCCGGCAAGCTGGTTTTCTGGGTGGAATCGACGGTTGAAATACAAGCAAAACTGACCCGGCATTGAGGCTGTCTTTGCTGGCCTCATCGCGAGCAGGCTCACTCCCACATTTGAAATGCATTCCACTGCAGGAGCGAGCCTGCTCGCGATGGGGCCGAAAGCCTCAACAAAAATTATTGGGGCCTTGGCTGATCCGGCAGCAACACCGGCGAATGCTCCGGCGCGATCGCTTCCTCCTCCTGCTCAGCCATCGCCTGCCGAGGCATCAAAACCTGCTGTGGATAAGTTTGCGCGAAGTGCACCCACGGGCTGTTATCCACAAGCTTTTTCAAACGCTGGTTAAACGCTCGGCTCACCGCATATTGCCCACCCGACACCGTCCGGAACTGCGCCGTCAGCACTATGCCGTTGAGGTCCATTTTGTCCACGCCAAACACGTCCAGTGGCCCTTGCAGGTTGTACTTGAGAAACGGGTCGTCACGGATCGAATCACCCGCCTCGCGGATCAGCTCGATGGCCTTGTCCACGTCCGTGTCGTAGGTGAATTGCACCGAGAAAAACGCGTAGGCGAATTGCCGCGACTGGTTGGTGACGGCCTTGATCTGGCCGAACGGCACCGAATGCACAAAGCCCTTGCCGTCGCGCAGGCGCAAGGTGCGAATGGTCAGGCCTTCGACCGTGCCGGCATGTCCCGAGTCAAGGACCACCCAGTCGCCAATCGACAGCGTGTCTTCGATGATGATGAACAGTCCGGTGATCACGTCCTGCACCAGTTGCTGCGAACCGAAACCGATGGCCAGGCCGACCACCCCGGCACCCGCCAACAGCGGCGCCACATTGATCCCGAGATTGGCCATGGTGGTGATCGCGCAGATCACCACCAGGATGATTTTGATCGCATTGCGCAGCAGCGGCAGGATGGTTTTGACCCGCGTACTCGGCTGCGTCGTGCGTTTGTTGATCGGCGGTTTCAACGCTTCCTGGATCGCCGTATCAAGCACCACCCACAGCAACCAGGTCACCAGAAAGATCAGGCCCATGCTGCTCAGCGACTCACTGATCGCCCTGCCCACCGAGTTGCGCTCGGCGAACTCGAACAGCGACACGCCCCAGATCCGTCCGAGGATCTCGATGAATGCTACCGCCATGACGATCCGCAGCAACGCGTGCAACAAGCTGAGAAAGCGTTCCTTGTAGGCGCTGCTGCGCAAGACTGCTTCGGCTTTTCGAGACTTGAACAGGTGCTGGAAAATCGTGCTGAGGAACACCGTGGCGATCAGCAGAATGGTGGTGAACAAGGCACAGCGCAGGGCTTTCTGGTTGTCCTCGCCGACGCCGATCAGGTTGATCGCCGAGACCATCACCATCAACAGAATCGGCCAGTACCAGAGCCCGGAAAAGATCCGCAGCGACTCCTGCAACGAAGGCTGCTTCAGGCGCAGCGCCAACGGCCGATTGCGGATCAGATGCGCCACCGGACGGCGCAGGCGAATGACCAGTAATCCAAAAATGATCGAGGCAAACAAACCGGTAAACACCGCGATGCTGCTGGTGATATTGCTGCCCAGTTGCCGGGCGATCTGCGGGCTGGTCAATGCATCGCTGAGTGCCGCGAGAAACCCTATCAGGAACAGCGGTTTTGGGCAGTAATCACGGATGATCTGCACGGCCGGGCGCTTGTGCCCTTTGTTGAACATGACGATCACGCACAAGAATATCGAAGTGGAAAATATGCCGCTGCTGGTGGCGTAGGCGAAACACAGCGCCAGCGCCCGTCCCACCGAGTTCGGCAGAAAATGGCTGACGTATAAAGTCAGCGGCAGGCAGATCATTGCCGGAATCGTGTACGGCAGCAGGTAGCCGAGCAAGTCCTGGCTGCGCTGCCGTGCACGAAAAAACCGGCCCTCGCTCAGGCGTTTATCCAGCAACCCACCCAGCACCGTGAGCAGGGCGAACACCCCGAGCCAGACGCCGGACAACAACATGAAATCGCCGACCACGCTCATCGGGGATCGCGAAGACGGCTGATTCACCAGTTTGTCGACTTCATCCGCCGCCCGGTCCGCCCGCAGACGCCAGGCGTCGACCAGGTGGTCATTGAGGTCAAGTTTGTCCTGAACATCGTCAATGCTGGAACTGATTGCCCCGAGCAAACCGCCCTGGACCAGTGGTTCAGGTTTTGCCGGTTCCTCGGCAGCGGCGGCGGGAAGGCCCGGCAGCGTGGCGGCTTCCAGTTCGTTGCTGCCTAGAAACAGCAACGCGCCCAGTAACATCACGGTCTTGAACTTGAGCAAAACGGGGAGCTCCTTGAGCAGGGTCTGTAAGGAACTGATCGGCAAATGCCCGGCAAGTTCACCCATTGCCCTGATCGCTCCCTCGTGGACGGTTCGACGCCTCGACGTGGGAACGATCCTTGCCCGGATCGTCATCGGCCTGGCCCGCGGCGTGTTTTTCGGCTCCGCCTACGCCGAGAGTTCCACGCGCACTGTCGCCTGTCACTCATCTCCCTGCAGGAGCCTGCCTGCTGACAATAGCGGTGTGACATTCACATCAATGTTGAATGGGCCACGGCCATCGCCAGCAAGCAGGCTCCTACGAGTTTCACATTCCTACCGTCTGTAGCCCGGTGGAAACTTTCTCGATTGACCGACAGTCATCAAAAGACAGCGGCAACCGAGGACCATCAGACGGGAGGCGACATGGCGGCGATTCATATTGGCATTTCAGGCTGGCGCTACACGCCTTGGCGGGGCGACTTCTACCCGAAGGGGCTGACTCAGAAGCGCGAATTGCAATTTGCCTCGCGGGCAGTCAACAGCATCGAAATCAATGGATCGTTCTACGCCCTGCAACGGCCTGAACGTTACGCTGAGTGGTACGCCGAAACCCCGGCAGACTTCGTTTTCAGCGTCAAGGCGCCGCGCTTTATCACGCACGTCAAACGCCTGCGTGACGTGCACAAGCCCTTGGCCAATTTCTTTGCCTCCGGCGTGCTGGAGCTCAAGGAAAAGCTTGGCCCGATCCTCTGGCAATTTCCGCCCAATTTCAAATTCGACGCCGAACTGTTCGAAAGCTTTCTCGAACAATTGCCGCCCAACACCCAGCAGGCCGCCGCCCTCGCCCGCCAGCACGACTCGCACCTGCACGGCCACGTCAGCATCAAGGCCTACAAGAAAAAGCCACTGCGCCACGCCGTCGAGATCAGGAACGACACCTTTGTCGACCCGGCGTTTATCCGCCTGCTGAAGCGCTACAACGTCGCCCTGGTGATCGCCGACACGGCCGGTAAATGGCCTTATCGTGAAGACCTCACCAGTGACTTCGTCTATTTGCGTCTGCACGGCGCCGAGGCGCTCTACGCCAGTGGTTACACGGAGCAAGCGCTGGACCGCTGGGGCGAACGGATTGACGCCTGGAACCACGGGCGGCAACCGTCCGACCCGCAGTTGATCGCGCCACGGCAGAAGCCCAAGGTGTGTAAATCCCGCGAAGTGTTTTGCTATTTCGACAATGACATCAAGGTCCGCGCGCCCTTCGACGCCCGCCGCTTGCTCGAGCACTTTCACCTCGACAAGGACCTCGCCACCGCTCCCGGCGAACCCGCTGCCGAAGGCGTGCTGTCATGAGTGGGCCCGAGCCGTTCAGCACCGCCGATGATCAGCCGCAGACCCTGACCGAAGTACGCCGCTTCACCGTGCTGACGGTTAACACGCACAAGGGCTTTACCGCGCTCAACCGGCGTTTCATCCTGCCGGAACTGCGTGAAGCGGTGCGCAGCGTGTCCGCCGACGTGGTGTTTTTGCAGGAAGTGCACGGCACGCACGAGCACCATCCCCAGCGCTACGACAACTGGCCTGCAATGCCGCAATACGAGTTTCTCGCCGACACGTTGTGGCCGCAGTTCGCCTACGGGCGCAACGCCGTGTACCCGGCCGGCGATCACGGCAACGCGCTGCTGTCGAAATTCCAGATCATTCGCCACGACAACCTCGACGTCTCGATCAGCGGCCATGAAAACCGCGGCATCCTGCATTGCGTGTTGCGCTTGCCCGGCGACGGCCCGGAAGTGCATGCGATTTGTGTTCATTTGGGGCTGCGCGAAACCCATCGCAACGAACAGCTGAAACTGCTGACTCAGCGTCTGGCAGAGTTGCCGGACGACGCGCCGGTCATCCTCGCCGGCGACTTCAACGACTGGCGCCAGCGCGCCGACGCGCTGCTCAAACCGTGCGGCTTGCGCGAGGTCTTTGCCGAACTTCACGGCAAACCAGCGCGCAGTTTCCCGGCACGCTTGCCGGCCTTGCGCCTGGACCGCATCTACGTACGCAACCTCAAGGCCCACCGCCCGCAAGTCCTGGCGGCGCGGCCTTGGTCACACCTTTCCGACCACGCACCGCTATCGGTGGAGATCGAGTTATGAGCAGCGCACCGATGGAAAAAACCAGCGTGGAACACGTGTCCGCCAATCCGCCGATCCGCGAGCCCGGCGTGGTCGACGTCGACTATGGCTGGCATGGCAACAACCGGGTGCATCTGCTGGAAAACGGTGAAGCGTATTTCCCAAGGGTGTTCGAGGCGATGCGTCAGGCCAAGACGGAAATCCTCCTGGAAACCTTTATTGTGTTCGAGGACAAGGTCGGCAACGAGCTGCAGCAAGTGTTGATCGAAGCGGCGCAACGCGGTGTGCGGGTCACCGCCAGCCTTGACGGTTTCGGTTGTGGCGAGCTGACCACTGGCTACCTCGCGGCATTGAGCGAGGCCGGCGTACAGATCCAGATGTTTGATCCGGCGCCCAAGCGCCTGGGCTTTCGCACTAACTGGTTCCGGCGCCTGCACCGCAAAATCGTGGTGGTCGATGGCACGATTGCGTTCATCGGCGGCATCAACTTTTCCGCCGACCATCTCGCCGACTTTGGCCCCGAGGCCAAGCAGGATTACTCGGTTGAAGTGCAAGGCCCGGCAGTGGCAGACATTCATCATTTCGCCCTGCTGCAGAGCGGTCGCCCGGCGCGGGCCAAATTCTGGTGGCAACGGCGTCGCCAACGCCGTTCGGAACTGGCGTTCAGTGACCACGATGGTCAGGTTCGTTTGGTCTACCGCGATAATGGCGACCATCGCACCGACATTGAAGAGGTTTACCGATTGGCCCTGCGCAGTGCCCAGCGCCGCGTGGTGATCGCCAACGCCTACTTCTTCCCGGGCTACCGTCTGCTGCGCGAGATTCGCAACGCCGCTCGCCGTGGCGTCGATGTGCGGCTGATCCTGCAGGGTCAGCCAGACATGCTGGTGGCCAAACTGGCGGCGCGCATGACCTATGACTATTTGCTCAAGGCCGGTGTGCAGATCCACGAATATTGCGAGCGCCCTCTGCACGGCAAGGTCGCGCTGGTGGACGAGGACTGGTGCACCGTGGGCTCAAGCAATCTCGACCCGTTGAGCCTGTCGATGAACCTGGAAGCCAATGTGCTGATCCGCGATCGCACCTTCAATCGCGAATTATCCGAACGCCTCGAAATGCTCAGCGCACATCACTGCAAAGCCATGTCACCGGACAAATCCCCCCGCGGACGGGTGTGGCACATGACCGTGGGTTTGCTGGTGTTTCACTTCCTGCGGCATTTCCCGGCGTGGGCCGGTTGGCTGCCGGCGCACAAGCCGCGCCTGAAGCTGTTCACGCACACCGCCGGGAGCGATCACCATGAGCCGCGCTGAAACCCATCCGGCGGTGCACGCCGACAGCCCCGGCAAGTCGCGCTTCAGCCGCTGGAAAAAACCGCTGACGATCCTGTTTTTCCTCGCACTGATCGTGCTGTTCACGATGCTCGCCCAGCGCATCGAATGGAACGAGGTATTCGACACCCTTGCTGAATTCAAGGTGCGCACGCTGATCATCGCGTCCGGGCTGACGCTGGTCAGTTTTCTGGTGTACGCCTGCTTCGACCTGATCGGCCGTACCTATATTCGTCAGGATTTGACCTGGAAACAGATCCTGCCGGTAGGGGTTATCAGCTACGCCTTCAATCTGAATTTAAGTGCCTGGGTCGGCGGCATCGCCATGCGTTATCGGCTGTATTCGCGGCTCGGGGTGAGCAAAGGCAACATCGCGAAAATTCTCGGCTTGAGCCTGGCGACCAATTGGTTCGGCTATATGGTGATCGCTGGCGCAGTGTTCAGCAGCGGGCTGGTGCGCATGCCGCCCGGCTGGAAACTCAGCAGCGGAGCGTTGCAGGCGGTGGGGGTTTTGTTGTTGCTGGTGAGCGCGGGCTACCTGGCGGCTTGTCAGTTTTCCAAGCGTCGCGAGTGGGCGATTCGCGGCGTGGAAATCAATCTGCCGTCGCTGCGCATGGCGATACTGCAACTGGCGCTTGGGGCGCTGAACTGGTCGCTGATGGCGGCGGTGATTTTCACGTTGTTGCCGAGCAAGCTGGATTATCCGTTGGTGCTGGGGGTGTTGTTGATCAGTGCGATTGCTGGCGTCATTACCCATATTCCGGCCGGGCTCGGGGTGCTGGAAGCGGTGTTTGTGGCGCTGCTGCAGCATGAGGCTTCGCGGGGGAGTCTGGTGGCGGGATTGCTGGCCTATCGAGCGATTTATTTCATCTTGCCGTTGTTGATTACGTTGGTGATGTATTTGATTGTCGAAGCGAAGGCGAAGTCGCTACGGATCGCCAAGAAACCCAAGGAGCAAGGTTGAGAGCGACGACTCGATTTGCTCGCGAATGATCTCAAAAACACCACACATCTCAGGTCGACTGAATAATGCTCAACCGCTCACCCACCACCATCTCGGTAATCCAGTCCACCAGAATCGTGGTGTACGCCTGTTGCGAAACCGGCTCGCTCAACGCGTGATCGGCGCCGTCGATAATCCGGTGCGTCAGCGAATGCGTCTGCTGGCACGCGGCGCGGTAGCTCATGATCGTCGCGTGCGGCACATAGGTGTCCGTCTCGGACTCAACCAACAACACGTCCCCGGTAAATTGCGAACAGGCATGCAGCGCGCGGTTGGTGTCGGCGCGCACCAGCGTGCTGCGGTAATCACGCAGATCGAGCTTGTCGAGATCCCGCTTGGGCGTGTGCCATTGCTCGTCGCGGTACAGTGCCGGCACCCGCAGCGCCAGCCAGCGCACCGGGCGCAGTGACGTCAGGATCGATGCCAGATAACCGCCATAACTGGTGCCGACCACGGCAATCGCCGAGGTATCCAGCGCCGGATGCGAGAGCAGGCGGTCATACGCCGCCAGCAGGTCGCGCAGGTTGTCTTCACGGGACACCCGCGACAGCGCAATGCCAGTGCCGCCGGTGTGCCCGCGCAAGTCGAAAGTCAAACATACGCAACCCAGACCGGCAATGCCTTTGGCCCGCTCAAGGTCGCGTTCCTGGCTGCCACCCCAGCCATGCACGAAGAGCACGCCGGGGACTTTCGATTTGGGACTGAGAAACGTCCCGAGCATCTGCTCGTCATCAATGTCGATCTGAATGGTTTCGCTTCTAGCCGTCATAGGAATTGACCGTCACGTACTTGAGGAGAAATTCACTGTTTTGCGCCGGTCCGCGATACACCTCGATGGCGTCCGCCGGCAGCGCCTGATCGATGTAGGTTTCCACCGAGGACACGCGAATCGCGCGCATCCCCGGGTCGTTGACGAAGCTCTGCAACGCCGCCACTTCGGCGCTGCTGGCACCGCCCATGCGCCACGACTGTTCGAGCACGCCGCTGCGCTGCTGGCCGCGACTGTCCTGGCCTTGCGCGATGTCATAGTTGCGCCGCGATGCGTAGAAACCGGGATAAGCTTCCGCCGCCGCGCTGTCGAACACCTGCGCTTGCTCGATGGCCAGACGCACGTCATCAGGCAAACCAAGCCCGAGCAATTCGGCGTAGTCGCCCTGCACCACCAGCAGGTTGGACCCACCATAAACCTGCTCGCCCTGAGCGTCATTGGTCAAGTATTGATCACCGCAGTAACTCAGCACTTTGTCGCCGATGAAGCTTTGGCCGACGCTGTGGGTCACCACGTTGGTCAGGTCCTGCTCCAGCACCACGCCTTCACTGAACAGTGTTTTGGCATCCGGCCTGGCGAGGATGGCGTCAAATTCGTCGAGACTTTTGATCACCTCTTGACCGCGCCCGGCGCAGGCGTGAACCGGTTTGAGGCGGATCGGCCCTTCGCTCAACAGGTGCTCTGCCGCAGCACGCGCGTCGTCGAACGAAAACACGCTCAGCCCATCGAGCACCACGCTGCGCACCCGTTCGCCAAACAGTGGCGACCAGCCCTGGGGAGCATGGGCATTTTCGTTGAGTAAACCGTGGCTGATTGCTTTGGTGCAGATGAAATCATGCTCGACGTAACCGCCCCACAAATCGTCTGGCCCCTTCACGCCTAATTGCCGAGCGGCCGCGTCGCCAACCAGGGTTTGCGTGGGCAGTAGATAAAGATCACGCCCACTGTGCCGCTCGGGGTCGTAACTGCCGCCGTACTTGAACCCGAGGATGTGCGCCAGCCAACGGGCCAAGGCGCGATTGGTGTCGACTTCGTGCTGTGGTGCGTCGGGCCGCACGGAATGGGCAACCACCAGTTTTTTGCGGTTTGTTGGGGTCATGTGTCCCCCTTCAATTGGTGCTGGATGAATGTGTTCAACAGGTTGCAGATCAACCTGTTTCGACCCCGGCATTTGCACTATAAATGTTTCATACATCCAGTGTAGGCGCGAGCTTGGCTATTGGCGGGTCGCGGCCGCAGTCGGCGATACCCCGAACCGCGTTCGATAATCACTCGGCGCCAGCCCGGTGATCTTTCTGAACGTCGCACGAAACGCACTCGGGTCCTGATAGCCCACGGTCCAGGCAATGTGGTCGATGGTGCCGTTGGTGAACTCGAGCATTTCCCGCGCCTTGCCGACCCGCAGATGTTGGCAGTACTCAGTGGGTTTCAACCCGGTCGCCGCGCGGAACCGGCGCAGGAAAGTACGCTCTTCCAGCCCGGCCTTTTCGGCCATTGTCGTCAGCGACACATCCGTCGCTCCGGTGCTTTGCAGCCAGTGCTGGACCTTGAGAATCGAGGCATCGCCATGACTGAGAATCGGCGAAAAATTACTCCCGCATTCGCTCGCGCTGTCGCTGTGTTCGATCACCAGAAACCGCGCGGTGCCGGTGGCGATGCTCGGCCCCAGCAAGCGATCGACCAGGCGTAGACCCAGCTCGGACCAGGCCATCAACCCCGCCGTAGTAATCAAGTCGCCGTCATCGACGATCGGCGTATCGGCCTTGAGCTTGATCGCCGGGTAACGCTCGGCGAATGACTTGGCCGAGGTCCAGTGGGTGGTGGCACTGCGGCCATCAAGCAGGCCGCTTTCGGCCAATAGAATCGAGCCCACGCACACGCCACCGAGAGTCGCGCCGCCCGCATGCTGCTGGCGAACCCAGTTCAACAACGCCTGCGGAATCTGGCCGGCGTAAAAACTCGCAATCGACGGCGGGATCAGCACCGCCACCAAGGGACCGTCTGGCGCGGTATGACTGTCATAGACGCGCTCCGGCACCTCATCGCCCTCCACCCGCCAATGACTGACCCGCAGCAGCGGCAACTGCGCCGACTGATGCTCGGCGGCGATCCGGTTCGCCACGGCGAACAAATCCGTCAAACCGTGCACCGCCGCCATCTGCGCGCCGGGATAAACCAGCACGCCCAGTTCGACGATTGCCCTATTCGCGTCCATTGTCAGTTTTCCCCCTTCTATTGTCGGTGCGGCCAATCCCCGGAAGGCTCGCCGCAGCCGATACTTGATTCCACACCCAAACACATCGAGGAAACAGTCATGGCCAAGCAAGCGCTCATCGTAGTCGATATCCAAAACGACTACTTCCCCCAAGGCAAGTGGCCGCTGGTTGGCGCCGATGCGGCGGCGGACAACGCCGTACGCCTGCTCAATGCCTTCCGCGACGCCGGCGATTCTGTGGTGCATATTCGCCACGAATTCACCTCCGAAGAGGCGCCGTTCTTCACCCCCGGCTCCGAAGGCGCGAAGCTGCACCCCAAAGTGCTCAACCAGCGCGACGAGCCAGTGGTGCTAAAGCATTTCGTCAACTCGTTCCGTGAAACCGAACTGAAATCTATTCTTGACGAGCAAGGCATCAAGGAACTGGTGGTCGTCGGCAGCATGAGCCACATGTGCGTCGACGGCATCACCCGCGCGGCGGCTGACTTCGGTTACAGCGTGACCGTGGTCCACGATGCCTGCGCCTCCCGTGATCTGGAGTTCAACGGTCTTACCGTCCCGGCTGCGCATGTTCATGCGGCTTTCATGTCGGCGCTGGGTTTTGCGTATGCCAGCGTCATCTCGACCGACGAATGCCTCGCCCGCTGAAATGATTACCTGTGGGAGCCAGCCCGCTCCCACAGTTCCGTCCAGTATAAAATCTCACGCGTGAGCTATTGAGGGTTCCTGAATTTGCCTGTAGTGTTCCTCACGCGTGAGTTTTTCACAACGAGGCCTACCCCCATGAACAGCAGCTCTCCACCAGACCCGCCTGCCGAGTCTGGCACCGATTCCGCGAGCCCCAAGGGAGAGCGCTCGAAACCGTCCGCGAAGAAACCGTCGAGCTTCTACATGAAGCAGATGCGAGCGGGCCTGGGGGCCGCCGGTTATGTCAAACACGAGACTTGGGTGCTTCCCGAAAATCGAAGCCTGCTCAAGCAGATGGAGAAACAGCTACGCCAACCGATTCTGGCTGGCTCATTCATGTCGGAGAATTACATGAGCGCAGGTAACAACTGGAACATCGACCGCCTCTACAGCGCCCTTCAGGCCCTGGACGAAGTGGTCTCGAACGACATCACCCTCTCCCTGGTTCAAGGCTCCGAGTCCAGCATCAAGCTGGAAATGAACGATTTCGGTGGCTTGCCGATTTACATCGCCGTCGTGGGCGACCAGATCATCGTCGATACCGTGCTGGTCGACGTCGAGTCGATTACCGACGTGCCGACGTTCAATGACGCCGTGCTGCGCAGCCGTGAGCTGTTCCCGCTGTCGTCGATCGGCATCGAGTCCATGCCCAACGGGCAGATTGTTTACAACATGTTTGGCGCACTGAGCTCCGATTCGAGCCTGACCAACGTCGTGACCGAGGTCAAAACCCTCGTCGACAACGTCCAGCGCGCCAGCGAAGCCTTCGAACGTTTCTTCAATTAATTATTCGGAAATCCCAATGACTCAGTCCATCTGGAGCAAATTGTTCACCGCGCTGCGCGGCGGTGCCAACGAAGTCGGCGAATCGATTGCCGACCAACAGGCCCTGCGCATCCTCGATCAGGAAATCCGCGATGCTGACAGCGCGCTGGCCAACGCCAAGCGCGAGCTGATCACTATCATGGCCAAGCACAAACTCTCGGCCGATCGCGTCAGCGAATACAACGCCAAGATCAAGGACCTCGAATCCAAAGCTCTGGCTGCGATCCAGGCCAACCGCGAAGACCTGGCACTGGAAGTGGCCGAGGCCATTTCGACCCTGACCAACGAGCTGGATGTCGAGCAGAAGCAGGCCACCGAATTCGGCGGTTACGCAGACAATATGCGCAAAGACATCACCAAGGCCGAAAGCCGCATCAAAAGCCTGCGCCAGCAAGTGGACATGGCCAAGGCCCGCGACAGCGTGCAGAAAGCCCAGGTCAGCGCGTCCATCGCCAGTGGCGGTGCCAACGGCAAACTGGAAACTGCGGTCGGTACCTTGAACCGTTTGCAGGCCAAGCAGCAGCAACGCGCCGCGGAACTGGAAGCCCAAGACCAACTGGCCGATACCTCGACCGGCACCGACCTGGAGCGCAAGCTGCGCGAAGCCGGCATTACCCCGGACACCGGCAGCGCCAATGCGATTCTGGAGCGCCTGAAGCAGAAATCGGCTGAGTAACCCGCTTGGGCGCAACCGTATTACCTGTAGGAGCGAGCCTGCTCGCGATGGACGTTAACGATAACGCGTGCTTGCAGGAAGTACGCGTCGTTCTTGCGTTTTTCGCGAGCAGGCTCGCTCCTACAGGAGGCTGTGTGTTTTTTTGAATCGAGGTCACGGATGGATGCCCTGAAGGGTTTCAAGACAATCGCTGCCCTGGCCATTTTGATGCTGGCGCTGCAACTGCTCAATCTGGCGACCGGCTACAGCCTCATGGCTTTCGGGCTAGTGCCGAGAACTGTGCATGGACTGGTCGGCATCATCACGTCACCCTTCTTGCACGCGTCCTTTGCGCACCTCAGCGCTAACCTGATCCCCTTCCTGATTTTGGGCTCCCTCGTTATTGTCGAAGGGCTCCACCGTTTCCTCGCCGTCAGCGCGATCATCATTCTGCTGGGCGGTTCGCTGGTCTGGTTGTTCGGTTTTGCCGGCGTGCACATTGGCGCCAGCGGCTGGGTGTTCGGGCTATGGGCGTACCTCTTGTCCCGCGCCTGGTTTCACAGAAGCTGGGGCAACCTGATCATCGCCAGTGTCGTGGCGCTGCTCTACGGCGGCCTGATCTTTGGCTTCCTGCCGCGACAGGGTGTGTCCTTCGAAGGGCATTTATTGGGTGCATTCGCCGGAGTTATCGCAGCCAAGGTACTTTTCTCAGCGCCGCGCAGCAGGTCTAATGCCGCCGGTTAACCCGCTTGGCGCGAAGCGCATTGACGGCGGTGCACGCTCCTGTATCGCCTCCACCCGCCTCAAGGAAATCTTCAATGGGATGGTTTAAGCAGTTGATGGGGCTTGAGGCCCCAAACGCGAATCCACACTCAAAATGGACCGCCAACGAAACCCAGCCGGCCGTCGGGCCGCTGGGATTGGGTCTGGGCAAGGGCGTGATGTTCGACTCGACCCTGAAATTGCTGCTCGACGAAAAAACTGCTGTGATCATTCCCGACTCCCAGCAGATCTGGAGCAACGGCACCGTTGATCTCGGCCAGTCGACCTGGCTATCGCGCTACTACATGAACGACGAAGACTACTGGCTGCAAGTGCACACCACCGGCGACATCGCCGGCCAGGTCGAGTCGGTGATCCTGTTCAACTACCTCAGCTCCGTCACCCTCAGCAGCGAGGCGGAACTGCGTCGCCTGGCCGGCCCGCAAAGCCTGATCGGGCTGCCGACCTACACCCACGAAGGTGCCGAGTACACCCGCGTGTGGGGTACCGAGGATGGCCAGACCGAATTGGTGGCGTTGAGCGAACAGCTGAAAAATCCGGACGAGTCCTACAGCATCGAGCACCGTTCGATGCTGTACGCTCGCGAGACCGGCCTCACCGACCGCCGCGAGTTCCTGCTGTTTTCGGTCGAAGAAGACGCCGAAGGCACGATCAGCCTGAGCACGTCGCTGGGCATTTCGCTGTACACCACCGACTTGAACGCTTTTTAACCAAGGAAGAACGCCATGCTTGAAGCACTCTCCATTTCCCTGAACAAAGCCGCCGTGCTCGGGTTTGTCGTGTATATCCTCGGCGCCGCCGTGCTGTTCGCGCTCTTTCAGTTCATCTACACCCGCATCACCCCGCACAAGGAATTCGAGCTGATCCGTTCCGGCAACGTGGCGGCCGCGATTGCCTTGGGCGGCGCGATCATCGGTTTCGCGATTCCGGCGAGTAACGTGATTGCCTACTCGATCAGCCTGCTCGACTTTGTTGTCTGGTCAGTGATCGCCGCAGGGGTGCAACTGCTGGCGTTCCTGGTGACCAGCCTGGTATTGAAAGGCACGTCCGAACGCATCAAGAAAGGTGAAGTCGCTGCGGGCATCTATGTCGCGGCCGTGGCCATCAGCGTCGGCATGTTGAACGCCGCCTGCATGACCCCCTCGTCGAACTGATCGCGCACGGAGCTCCCGATGAAACGAAGCAAGTACGTTCAGTTGTCGTTGGCAGCCTCGGTCGCGATGGCGATTTCAGGCTGCGGGCCGACGGAAAAAACCTACTCGGTACAGAAGAAGTACAACTTTCAGTCGGTTCAGCAATGCGCCGATGAAAAACTTCCCGTGGACGTCTGCTCGGACGCCTACATGACGGCCATGACCGAACATCGACGCATTGCGCCGGTGTACGACAACCAGGCCGATTGCGACGCGGACTTCGTCGCCGACTGGTGCCAGCAGGACTCCGCCGGCAAATTCATCCCCAAGCTCGGCGGCTTCGAACTAAGCGCGGATGGCGAGGTGACGCAATCCCAGGTGGACGCTGCCAAGGCCCAACTGCCCGCCTCGGAAGCCAACAGTGGCGGCTCCGGATTCTCCGGCACCAGCCTGCTGACCGGTCTGCTGATCGGCAACATGCTGAGCAATAACCGCAACAGCTATTACTCGCAACCGGTGTATCGCTACCGCGATGATCGCGGCAGTTATGCGTCCTCGACGCTCGGCCAGCGGATCGAGAAAGGCTCGACCTTCAACAAATCCAATCAGGCCCGGTACGGGAGCAGCAACTACGCCGATTCCATCCGTTCCGCCAGCAAACCGGTGTCCGTCGCCTCGTCCACTTCCCGTGGCGGCTTCGGCAGCAAGGCCAGTGCACGCAGCGGCTGGGGCGGGTCGAGCAAAGGTTTTGGCGGGTCGAGCAGTTAAGGAATTCGGGCGATGAAAAAGATCCTCTGCGCAGAACGTCATGACTGGAAACAGACGGCCGAGCGCCTCGGCTTCCTGTTCCACACCATCGACGACGAGCCCTATTGGGACGAGAGCGCGTACTACCAGTTCACGCTCAAGCAGATCGAAAACGATCTCGAAGACCCGACCACCGAGATCCATGAAATGTGCATGGACCTGGTGGCCCGCGTGGTTCAGAGCGAAGAATTGCTGGAGCGCCTGAGCATCCCCGCGCCGTTCTTCGACATGATTCGCACCTCATGGCTCGAAGGCCATCCGCACCTGTATGGGCGTATGGACTTTTCCTACGACGGCAGCGGCCCGGCCAAACTGCTGGAACTGAATTACGACACACCGACCAGCCTGTACGAGGCTGCGGCGTTTCAATGGGGCTGGCTGGAGCAGTGCATCGAACGTGGCTTGCTGCCCAAGCACGCCGACCAGTTCAACAGCATCGACACCAAACTGCATCAGGCCTTCGCCCAGTTGCAACTCAAGCAGCCCTTCTATTTCGCCTCAATGAAAGACTCGGTCGAAGACAAAGGCACCACCGACTACCTGCGCCTGGTCGCGGAAAAGGTCGGCATCGAATCCCGGCATATCGATATCGAAGACATTGGCCTGACCAGTGACGGGCGCTTCGTCGATCTGGAAGATCGCTGGATTCCTCACTTGTTCAAGCTGCATGCCTGGGAGTTCATCTTCCATGAGCCGTTCGGTGCAGCGATTGCCCAGAGCGATACACAGTTTTTCGAACCGGCGTGGAAATCCATCATTTCCAACAAAGGCATCCTGCCGTTGCTGTGGGAATCCAACAAAGGTCATCCCAATCTGCTCGCGGCGCACCTGGATGCTGAACCGAATAAAGCGGTGCCCAAGGGCTGGGTGCGCAAGCCGTTCTTCTCGCGGGAAGGCGCCAACATCGAACTGCAAACGGCTGACGGTCTGATCGTCAAAGAGGACGGGCCCTACACGGATGCGCCGTTCATCCTTCAGGAATTTGCGCCGTTGCCACGGTTTGGCGACAGCTACACGCTGATCGGTTCCTGGGTGATCGGCGATCAGGCGGCCGGAATCGGGGTTCGGGAAGACAACAGCCTGATCACCAAGGATTCAAGCCGTTTCCTGCCACACCTGATCCTCGACTAGACAACCGCAACACTTACTGCTGAAAAGCCGGATAATGGCGGCCAAATCGTCTAGCCGTTATCTGGTAACCCCCATGGAAATCAAGGTCAATTTTCTCGACAACCTTCGACTTGAAGCCAAGTTCGACGACTTCACGGTGGTGGCCGACCAACCTATCCGCTACAAGGGCGATGGCTCGGCACCGGGCCCGTTCGACTACTTCCTGGCCTCGTCGGCACTGTGCGCGGCGTACTTTGTGAAGTTGTACTGCAGCACGCGCAATATCCCCACGGACAACATCCGTCTGTCGCAGAACAACATTGTCGACCCGGAAAACCGCTACAGCCAGATTTTCAAGATCCAGGTCGAGTTGCCGGCAGACATCTCTGACAAGGACCGCCAAGGCATCCTGCGTTCCATCGACCGTTGCACTGTGAAAAAAGTGGTGCAGGCCGGGCCTGAGTTTGTCATCGAAGAGGTGGAAAACCTCGACGCCGATGCACAAGCCTTGTTGATGCCGTCTTCCGGCTCAGAGTCAGGCACCTACATTGCGGGCAAGGATCTGCCGCTGGAGCAGACCATCGCTAACATGTCGGCCATACTGGCGGGCCTGGGCATGAAAATTGAAATCGCCTCGTGGCGCAATATCGTGCCCAATGTCTGGTCGCTGCATATCCGCGACGCGCACTCGCCGATGTGTTTCACCAACGGCAAGGGCGCGACCAAGGAAGGCGCGCTGGCGTCGGCATTGGGCGAATTCATCGAACGACTCAACTGCAATTTTTTCTACAACGACCAGTTCTGGGGCGAAGACATCGCCAACGCGCCGTTCGTGCATTACCCGGACGAACGCTGGTTCAAGCCTGGCCGTAAAGACGAGCTGCCGGCTGAAATCCTCGACGCGCACTGCCTGAAGATTTACAACCGCGACGGCGACCTGCGCGGCTCGCACCTGATCGATACCAACTCGGGCAATGAACAGCGCGGCATCTGCTCGTTGCCTTTCGTGCGCCAGTCGGACGGTGAGGCGGTGTATTTCCCGTCGAACCTGATTGAAAACCTGTTCCTCAGCAACGGCATGAGCGCGGGCAATACGCTGGCCGAAGCCCAGGTGCAGTGCCTGTCGGAGATTTTCGAGCGCGCGGTGAAACGCGAAATCATCGAAGGCGAATTTGCCCTGCCGGATGTGCCGGCCGACGTGCTGGCCAAGTATCCCGGGATCCTCGCCGGTATCCAGGCGCTGGAACAGCAAGGCTTCCCGGTGCTGGTAAAGGACGCGTCCCTGGGCGGTGAATTTCCGGTGATGTGCGTCACCCTGATGAACCCGCGGACCGGCGGTGTGTTCGCCTCGTTCGGTGCGCACCCGAGCCTGGAAGTTGCACTGGAGCGCAGCCTGACCGAATTGCTCCAGGGCCGCAGTTTCGAAGGCCTCAACGACTTGCCCCAGCCGACGTTTGAAGGTCATGCGGTGACCGAGCCCAACAACTTCGTCGAGCACTTTATCGACTCCAGTGGCGTGGTGTCATGGCGCTTCTTCAGCTCGAAGTCGGATTACGAGTTCGTTGAGTGGGACTTCTCTGGCCAGGGTGAAAACTCGAATGCCGAGGAAGCCGCGACCTTGTTCGGCATTCTCAAAAGCATGGGCAAAGAAGTGTACATGGCGGTCTACGAGCATATCGGCGCGAAGGCCTGCCGCATCCTGGTGCCGGACTACTCGGAAATTTATCCTGCGGACGACCTGATTTGGGATAACACCAACAAAGCGCTGTTCTTCCGCGCCGACATCCTCAACCTGCATCGCCTGGATGAACAAGAACTGCAATCGCTGGTTGAGCGTCTGGTGGAAAGTGAGCTGGACGACTACACCGACATCACCAGCTTGATCGGCATCGAGTTTGACGACAATACCGCCTGGGGTCAGTTGACGATTCTGGAGTTGAAGCTGCTGATCTATCTCGCCTTGCAGCAATTTGAAGAGGCGAAAGAAGCCGTGGAAATGTTCCTGCAGTACAACGACAACACGGTTGAGCGTGGCTTGTTCTACCAAGCCGTTAACGTGGTACTGGAGATGAAGCTGGACGAAGACCTGGAGCTGGAAGACTACGAGGCCAACTTCCGCCGGATGTTCGGCAACGAGCGCACGGATGCAGCGATTGGCTCGGTGGACGGCAGCGTGCGCTTCTATGGCTTGACGCCGACCAGCATGAAACTTGAGGGGCTCGATCGACACCTGCGCCTGATTGACAGCTACAAAAAACTGCACACAGCACGAGCGAACATGAACGTGTAGGAGCCTGCTTGCTGGCGATCCAGGCGACGCCGTTAATCAGGTAAACCGCGTGATCGTTCATCGCGAGCAAATAGCACGCAAAAGAAAACCCCCGACCAGTCCAGAGAACTGATCGGGGGTTTCGAAGCTAAACTTTACAACAGTCCAGGCAAAATCCTAGAACGGGATATCGTCATCAAAGCTGTCGAAATCCGGAGCCGGCTGAGGCGCAGCCTGCTGTGGAGCCGGACGCGACTGTTGCGCAGCTGATTGCTGCGGCGCCGACTGCTGCGGACGCGGGGCCTGCTGACGTGGGGCCGGCGCGGACTGCTGGTAGTTATTACCCCCGCCTTGTTGGTCGCCCTGCTGTGGACGGCCGCCGAGCAGTTGCATGGTGCCTTGCATGTCGACCACGATTTCAGTGGTGTAACGCTTGATACCGTCTTTTTCCCACTCGCGGGTCTGCAGCTTGCCTTCGATGTAGACCTGCGAACCCTTACGCAGGTATTCGCCGGCGATTTCCGCCACTTTGCCGAACATCGACACACGGTGCCACTCGGTCTTCTCGACCTTCTGACCGGTTTGCTTGTCGGTCCATTGTTCGCTGGTCGCCAGACTCAGGTTGGTCACGGCGTTACCGTTAGGCAGGTAGCGAACTTCGGGATCCTGGCCGCAAGTGCCGACCAATATGACTTTGTTAACCCCACGGGCCATAACGTTCTCCTAGGCTTCGCACGCTGTCGCGGCCGGGTTGTTCACCAGACGCTCGAGGGTGGTGCGATCCAATAGTTCGGTGTCCAATTTAATGTAAATCGCCGCTTCATCCGCGATGATCACTGCATCTGTTACCCCTACAACGGCCATGAGGCGCTCGACCAGACCCGCTTCGCGGATCGCCTCGGGCGACAACGGCAAGCGCAGGCTCGTCACGTAGGGAGGTTCGCGCATGGTAACAGCAAAGGCCAGCCAGAGGGCAGCCAGACCGGCGCATCCCAGGAACACAACCGACAGGCCGCCGTGTTGGAACATCCAGCCGCCGAGTATCCCGCCCAGTGCCGATCCAAGGAACTGACTGGTGGAATAAACCCCCATCGCCGTACCCTTCCCGCCCGCCGGTGAAACCTTGCTGATCAGCGATGGCAACGAAGCTTCCAGCAAATTGAACGCGGTAAAGAACACCACCGTCCCGATCACCAGAGCCCGCAAGCTATCGCCGAACTGCCAGAAGAATAGCTCAGTGAGCATCAGCGTCAGCACTGCGCCCAATAAAACTCGTTTCATTTTGCGTTTCTTCTCGCCGTAGATGATGAACGGGATCATGGCGAAGAAGGAGATCAGCAGCGCGGTCAGGTAGACCCACCAGTGCTGTTCCTTGGGCAGCCCGGCTTTTTCGACCAGGGCGAGGGGCAAGGCAACGAAGCTCGACATCAACATCGCGTGCAACACAAAAATGCCCAGGTCGAGGCGCAGCAGGTCCGGGTGCTTGAGCGTCGGCATGAGCGCCTGACGCGCAACACCGGACTCACGATGCTGCAACGGTCCGATCGCGCGCGGCACCATGAACATCACGATGACAATGCCCACCAGTGCCATGGCGCCAGTGGCGAGGAACAGCCCGGACAAACCGAACGCCCGGGTCAACAGCGGTCCGACAACCATCGCGACAGCGAACGACAGACCGATCGTCATGCCAATCATCGCCATGGCTTTGGTCCGATGCTGCTCGCGAGTAAGGTCCGACAACAATGCCATGACCGCTGCGGAAATCGCCCCGGCGCCCTGCAGGATTCGTCCGGCGATAACGCCCCAGATCGAGTCGGCATTGGCCGCCAGCACGCTGCCGAGGGCAAAGACAATCAGCCCCAGGTAAATCACCGGACGGCGGCCGATACGGTCGGATATAAACCCGAACGGGATCTGGAAAATCGCCTGGGTCAGGCCGTAAGCGCCAATCGCCAGCCCGATAAGGGCCGGGGTCGCGCCGGCCAGATCCATCCCATAGGTCGCCAATACCGGCAACACCATGAACATGCCAAGCATACGGAAGGCGAACACGAGGGCCAGACCGCTTGCCGCGCGGGTCTCACTGCCACTCATGCGTTCGCTGTGGGGATCGTGCATGGAAAAACCTCGTGTGAACCGGCGGCGATTCTACCAGTCCCATCGATTGACAGGGTATATCGCGACGCTTTGACGCGCTCCGCTGACAGACTCTTCATCTAAGACTGTCACCCGCTCGTTTGATAGTGTGCATCCATCCAGTATTTGGCCGTATACTCCTACGTTTTCGACGCCCGCCAAGCGAGGCCACTTTGGACAAGATCCTGATTCGTGGGGCCCGAACCCACAACCTGAAGAACATCGACCTGACCCTGCCACGGGACAAACTGATCGTCATCACCGGCCTGTCCGGATCCGGCAAATCGTCCCTGGCGTTCGACACGCTGTACGCCGAAGGCCAGCGCCGCTATGTCGAATCGCTGTCGGCCTACGCCCGGCAGTTTCTGTCGATGATGGAAAAACCCGACGTCGATACCATCGAAGGTTTGTCGCCGGCCATTTCCATCGAACAGAAGTCGACCTCGCACAACCCGCGTTCGACCGTCGGCACCATCACCGAAATCTACGATTACCTGCGCCTGCTCTATGCTCGCGTGGGTATACCGCGTTGCCCGGACCACGATATTCCGCTGGAAGCGCAGACCGTCAGTCAAATGGTCGACCTGGTCCTCGCGCAACCGGAGGGCAGCAAACTCATGCTGCTGGCACCGGTGATCCGCGAGCGTAAAGGCGAACACCTTTCAGTCTTTGAAGAACTGCGCGCCCAGGGTTTTGTGCGGGCCCGGGTCAACGGCCGAATCTGCGAACTGGATGAGCTGCCGAAGCTGGATAAGCAGAAGAAGCATTCGATTGATGTGATCGTCGACCGCTTCAAGGTTCGCGCCGACCTGCAACAGCGTCTGGCCGAGTCCTTCGAGACCGCGCTGAAGCTGGCTGACGGCATCGCGCTGGTTGCTCCGATGGACGACGAGCCCGGCGAAGAAATGATCTTCTCCGCACGCTTCGCCTGCCCGATTTGCGGCCATGCGATCAGCGAGCTGGAACCCAAGCTGTTCTCCTTCAACAACCCGGCCGGCGCCTGTCCGACTTGCGACGGTTTGGGCGTGAAGCAGTTCTTCGACATCAAGCGCCTGGTGAATGGCGATCTGACCTTGGCCGAGGGCGCAATTCGCGGCTGGGACCGGCGTAACGTCTATTACTTCCAGATGCTCGGGTCATTGGCGTCACACTATAAATTCAGCCTGGAAGTGCCGTTCAACGAGCTGCCTGCCGATCAGCAGAAATTCATCCTGCACGGCAGCGGTTCGCAGAACGTCGATTTCAAATACCTGAACGACCGTGGCGATATCGTCAAACGCTCGCACCCGTTCGAAGGCATCGTGCCGAACCTGGAACGTCGCTACCGCGAAACCGAGTCCGCCTCGGTGCGCGAAGAGCTGGCCAAATTCCTCAGCACCCAGCCTTGCCCGGATTGCCGTGGGACTCGCCTGCGTCGTGAAGCGCGGCACGTCTGGGTCGGCGAGAAGACGCTGCCGGCGGTGACCAATCTGCCGATTGGCGATGCGTGCGAATATTTCGGCGGGCTGAAACTGACAGGCCGTCGCGGCGAAATTGCCGACAAGATCCTCAAGGAAATCCGCGAGCGCCTGCAGTTCCTGGTGAACGTCGGTCTCGATTATCTGTCGCTGGATCGTAGTGCGGACACGCTGTCTGGCGGTGAGGCACAGCGGATTCGCCTCGCCAGTCAGATCGGCGCCGGCCTGGTGGGTGTTCTCTACATCCTCGATGAACCGTCGATTGGTCTGCATCAGCGTGATAACGATCGACTGCTTGGTACGCTCAAGCACCTGCGCGACATCGGCAATACGGTGATCGTGGTCGAGCATGACGAAGACGCCATTCGCCTGGCTGACTATGTCGTGGATATCGGCCCGGGTGCCGGTGTGCACGGCGGACATATCGTTGCCGAAGGTACGCCGGCCGAAGTCATGGCTCATCCCGACTCGCTGACCGGAAAATATTTGTCGGGCCGGGTGAAGATCGCTGTTCCCGCCAAACGCACGCCCCGCAACAAGAAGCTGTCGCTGTCGCTCAAAGGTGCTCGCGGCAACAACTTGCGCAACGTCGATCTGGATATTCCGATTGGTCTGCTGACTTGCGTCACCGGCGTGTCCGGTTCGGGCAAGTCGACACTGATCAACAACACATTGTTTCCACTGAGCGCTACGGCGCTCAACGGCGCCACGACACTGGAAGCGGCCGCTCACGACAGCATCAAAGGCCTGGAGCATCTGGACAAGGTCGTCGACATCGACCAGAGCCCAATTGGGCGTACGCCACGCTCCAACCCGGCGACCTATACCGGTTTGTTCACGCCGATACGCGAGCTGTTCGCCGGCGTGCCGGAATCCCGCTCACGGGGTTACGGTCCGGGACGCTTCTCCTTCAACGTGAAGGGTGGACGCTGCGAAGCCTGTCAGGGCGACGGTTTGATCAAGGTTGAAATGCACTTTCTGCCGGACATCTATGTTCCGTGCGACGTCTGCAAGAGCAAGCGCTACAACCGCGAAACGCTGGAGATCAAATACAAAGGCAAGAACGTCCACGAAACCCTCGAAATGACCATTGAGGAAGCACGGGTGTTCTTCGACGCGGTACCGGCGCTGGCGCGCAAGCTCCAGACATTGATGGACGTTGGCCTGTCATACATCAAGCTGGGGCAATCGGCGACCACACTGTCCGGTGGTGAAGCGCAGCGGGTCAAGCTGTCCCGCGAACTGTCCAAGCGCGATACCGGCAAGACGCTGTACATCCTCGATGAGCCGACCACCGGTTTGCACTTCGCGGATATTCAGCAACTGCTCGACGTGCTGCATCGACTGCGCGACCACGGCAACACTGTGGTGGTGATCGAGCACAATCTGGACGTGATCAAGACCGCCGACTGGCTGGTGGATCTGGGGCCGGAAGGTGGTTCCAAAGGCGGGCAGATCATTGCCGTCGGCACGCCGGAAGAAGTCTCGGAGATGAAGCAGTCTCACACCGGTTTCTATCTCAAACCGCTGCTGGCCCGCGACAAGGCCTGAATCAGGCCCATGAAAAAGCCCCTGTCACATTGTCGGTGACAGGGGCTTTTTTGTGTCTGTGGGCTTTTCCGGGAATCAGAACTGCGATTGCAGGTAATTCTGCAGACCGATCAATTTGATCAACCCCAACTGCTTTTCAAGCCAGTAGGTGTGATCTTCTTCAGTGTCAGCCAGCTGAATCCGCAGGATCTCGCGAGTGACGTAGTCTTTGTGCTGCTCGCAGAGCTCAATGCCCTTGCAGAGTGCGGCGCGGACTTTGTATTCCAGACGCAGGTCGGCGGCCAGCATGTCAGGCACTGTGGTGCCGACATCGAGATCATCCGGACGCATGCGCGGTGTGCCTTCGAGCATCAGAATTCGGCGCATCAAGGCATCGGCGTGCCCGGCTTCCTCTTCCATCTCGTGATTGATTCGTTCGTAGAGCTCGGTGAAACCCCAGTCCTCATACATCCGCGAGTGAACGAAATATTGATCACGCGCGGCCAGTTCGCCGGTCAGCAACGTGTTGAGGTAATCGATTACGTCTGGGTGGCCTTGCATCGCCCTGCATCTCCCTGCTTGAAAGTCTGCAGTTTGAACCAAGGAGACTGTTTGGTCACTTCGTTTACGCGATAAAAGCGAAGATATTCTGAGAAAAGTAGTTCAAATAACGCCAAAACCGCCCAAATGAGGGCGGTTCTGCTTCTCGTTTAGACTTCGTTAAGCTGTACGTTGAGTGCCTTTGCGATTGCTTCTCCATACACCGGATCGGCCTTGAAGAAATGCTGCAACTGGCGATCAACCACATCGCTGGATACACCCGCCATCGCGCCGGCAATGTTGTTGACCAGCAGCGCCTTTTGCTCGTCACTCATCAGTCGGAACAGCGCACCGGCGTGGCTGTAGTAATCGGTGTCTTCACGATGGTCATAGCGGTCTGCCGCACCGCTAAGCGCCAAAGCAGGCTCGGCGTAGCGAGGTGCTTGCTTGGGCGAATCGACGTAGCTGTTCGGCTCGTAGTTCGGCGCTGCACCACCATTACTGCCAAAGGCCATGGAGCCGTCACGCTGGTAGCTGTTGACCGGGCTGCGCGGCGCATTCACCGGCAGATGCTGGTGGTTGGTGCCGATACGGTAGCGGTGCGCATCGGCGTAAGCGAACACACGACCTTGCAGCATGCGATCTGGCGACAGACCTACGCCCGGCACCATGTTGCTCGGACCGAACGCGGCTTGCTCGACTTCAGCGAAATAGTTCAGCGGATTGCGGTTGAGCTCAAGTTCGCCAATTTCAATCAGTGGAAACTCTTTCTGCGACCAGGTCTTGGTCACGTCGAAGGGGTTCTCGTAGTGCCCCGCAGCCTGGGCCTCTGACATGATCTGGATGCACACGCGCCATTTCGGGAAGTCACCGCGTTCGATTGCCTCGAACAAGTCGCGCTGCGCGTAATCCGGATCCGTCCCAGCCAACCGCGCGGCGTCTGCCGGCGCAAGGTTCTTGATCCCTTGCTGAGTCTTGTAGTGCCACTTCACCCAATGACGCTCGCCACTGGCACTTATCAGGCTGTAGGTGTGACTGCCGAAGCCATGCATATGACGGTAGCCGTCGGGAATGCCGCGGTCCGAAAACAGGATGGTGACCTGGTGCAGCGCCTCAGGCGAGTGCGACCAAAAGTCCCACATCATCTGCGCGCTTTTCAGATTGCTTTGCGGCAGGCGCTTCTGGGTGTGAATGAAGTCTGGAAATTTAAGCGGATCGCGAATGAAGAACACCGGCGTGTTGTTGCCAACGATGTCCCAATTACCTTCTTCGGTGTAGAACTTCAGGGCGAAACCGCGCGGATCACGCTCGGTATCGGCCGAGCCGCGTTCCCCGCCTACGGTGGAAAACCGCAAGAACGTTGGAGTTTGTTTGCCGACGGATTCGAACAGTTTGGCACTGGTGTATTGGGTGATGTCGCGCGTAACAGTGAACGTACCGTAAGCACCCGAACCCTTGGCATGGACACGGCGCTCCGGGATGTTTTCACGGTTGAAGTGGGCGAGCTTCTCGATCAAGTGGAAGTCGTCGAGCAGCAACGGGCCACGAGGGCCGGCAGAGCGGGAATTCTGGTTGTCGGCGACAGGAGCGCCACTGGCGGTGGTAAGTATCTTGTTTTGGCTCATGCGATCTCTTCCTCTGTCTTAAGCTGCCGTCTATCGGCTGAGAGGAAGTATTGATCAGCAACGTTACACCTACAAATTCATTAACCTATAAGCATCGATAGAAAATTACTAACAGCACACTTTTCATACGCGCACAAAAAACCGGGCACTAGGCCCGGCTCTTCGTTTCTGACGTCTTACTCAGCGGATACAGCTTCACCGCCGGCAGGACGATCAACCAACTCGACGTACGCCATAGGCGCGTTGTCGCCAGTGCGGAAACCGCACTTGAGGATGCGCAGGTAGCCACCCTCACGGGTAGCGTAACGCTTGCCCAGGTCGTTGAAGAGCTTACCTACGATAGCTTTCGAACGAGTACGGTCGAAAGCCAGACGGCGGTTAGCCAGGCTGTCTGTCTTGGCCAAAGTGATCAGCGGCTCAGCAACGCGACGCAGTTCTTTAGCTTTTGGCAGTGTAGTTTTGATCAGCTCGTGCTCGAACAGCGACACCGCCATGTTTTGAAACATGGCCTTGCGGTGCGAGCTGGTGCGGCTCAGGTGACGACCACTTTTACGATGACGCATGGTTCATTCCTTACCAAACACAACGTTCGGTGATTACGACGATCAGGCTGTCGCCTTGTCGTCCTTCTTAAGACTTGCAGGCGGCCAGTTGTCGAGGCGCATGCCGAGGGACAGACCGCGGGAGGCCAGAACGTCCTTGATTTCAGTCAAGGATTTCTTGCCAAGGTTCGGAGTCTTCAACAGCTCTACTTCGGTACGCTGAATCAGGTCACCGATGTAGTAGATGTTTTCCGCCTTAAGGCAGTTAGCCGAACGTACAGTCAGTTCCAGATCGTCAACCGGGCGAAGCAGGATCGGATCGATCTCGTCTTCCTGCTCGATAACCACTGGCTCACTGTCACCTTTGAGGTCGACGAACGCAGCCAACTGCTGTTGCAGAATGGTTGCAGCGCGGCGGATAGCCTCTTCAGGATCCAGGGTACCGTTGGTTTCCAGATCAATAACCAGCTTGTCCAGGTTAGTGCGCTGTTCGACACGGGCGTTTTCCACCACGTATGCGATACGGCGAACCGGGCTGAACGAAGAGTCAAGCTGCAAGCGACCGATGCTGCGGCTTTCATCTTCATCGCTCTGACGCGAATCCGCCGGTTCATAACCACGACCACGAGCTACGGTGAGCTTCATGTTCAAGGCGCCGTTAGACGCCAGGTTAGCGATTACGTGATCGGGGTTAACGATCTCGACATCATGATCCAGCTGAATATCGGCAGCGGTAACCACCCCCGAACCCTTCTTCGACAAGGTCAGCGTAACTTCGTCACGACCGTGCAGCTTGATAGCCAGACCTTTAAGGTTCAACAGGATTTCAATTACGTCTTCCTGTACGCCTTCGATGGCGCTGTACTCATGGAGCACACCGTCAATCTCGGCCTCGACTACTGCACAGCCGGGCATTGAGGACAACAGGATGCGTCGCAGCGCGTTGCCCAGGGTGTGGCCGAAACCACGCTCGAGAGGCTCGAGAGTGATCTTGGCGCGGGTTGGACTGACAACCTGCACATCAATATGGCGGGGTGTCAGGAACTCATTTACCGAAATCTGCATGGATGCACCTATTTTCTAGCCCTTACTTGGAGTAGAGCTCGACAATCAGGCTTTCGTTGATGTCGGCGGACAGATCACTGCGAGCTGGAACGTTCTTAAAAACGCCCGACTTCTTCTCAGTGTCTACTTCTACCCATTCTACGCGGCCACGTTGGGCACACAGATCGAGAGCTTGGACAATGCGAAGTTGGTTCTTTGCTTTCTCGCGAATCGCGACCACGTCACCAGCACGAACCTGGTAAGACGGCACGTTTACGGTCTGACCGTTAACGCTGACGGATTTGTGCGATACCAGCTGACGGGATTCGGCACGAGTAGAGCCAAAACCCATACGGTATACAACGTTGTCCAGACGGCATTCGAGCAGTTGCAGCAGGTTTTCACCGGTTGCACCTTTCTTGCCAGCAGCTTCTTTGTAGTAGCCGCTGAATTGACGCTCGAGAACGCCGTAGATACGACGGACCTTCTGCTTTTCACGCAGTTGGGTGCCGTAATCGGACTGGCGACCGCGGCGTTGGCCGTGGATACCAGGTGCTGCTTCAATGTTGCACTTCGATTCGATCGCGCGCACGCCGCTCTTCAGAAAGAGATCGGTGCCTTCACGACGAGCGAGTTTGCATTTTGGACCAATGTAACGAGCCATTCTTTACAATCTCCTGGATTACACGCGGCGCTTCTTCGGCGGACGGCACCCGTTGTGCGGGATTGGCGTCACGTCGGTGATGCTGGCGATCTTGTAGCCACAGCCGTTCAAAGCGCGGACTGCGGATTCACGACCTGGGCCTGGACCTTTGACATTGACGTCGAGGTTTTTCAGACCGTATTCCAGCGCAGCTTGACCAGCACGTTCAGCAGCTACTTGAGCAGCGAACGGGGTGGACTTGCGGGAACCGCGGAAACCCGAACCACCGGAGGTAGCCCAGGAAAGAGCGTTGCCTTGACGGTCGGTGATGGTCACGATTGTGTTGTTAAAAGAAGCATGGATGTGGGCAATGCCATCAACCACTGTCTTTTTAACTTTTTTACGAGGACGAGCAGCAGGTTTAGCCATGATTAATTTCCTGTCGATTCGCTGGGGCGATTACTTGCGGATCGGCTTACGCGGACCTTTACGGGTACGCGCGTTAGTCTTGGTACGCTGACCGCGTACTGGAAGACCACGACGATGACGCAGACCGCGATAGCAACCGAGGTCCATCAAACGCTTGATTTTCATGTTGATTTCGCGACGCAGGTCACCTTCAGTGGTGAACTTCGCCACTTCGCCACGCAGCTGTTCAATCTGCTCGTCGCTCAGATCCTTGATCTTTGCGGCTGGGTTTACCCCAGTCACTGCACAGATCTTCTGCGCAGTAGTGCGACCAACACCATAGATGTAGGTCAGCGAGATAACAGTATGCTTGTTATCTGGAATGTTAACGCCTGCAATACGGGCCATTCAGTGGGACTCCAATTGACAGCTACCTACGCCCCGGAAGCCAAGAAATAGGGCGCGAGATAATATCGCTGTAATAACAAATAATCAACCCGGTAGCGCACTAGCTACCGGGCTTGAAGCACAATCACACTCAGCCTTGGCGCTGTTTGTGACGCGGTTCCGCGCTGCAAATTACTCGAACAACACCTTCGCGGCGAATAATCTTGCAGTTACGGCACAGCTTTTTCACCGATGCACGAACTTTCATCACCAACTCCTCGAACCTTATGGGTACTCAGCGCAACATGCCGCTGCCGTAACCCTTCAGGTTGGCTTTCTTCATCAGGGATTCGTACTGGTGCGAAACGAGGTGCGATTGTACTTGGGACATGAAGTCCATCACAACCACGACGACGATCAGCAACGAGGTCCCGCCAAGGTAGAACGGTACGTTTGCCGCAACCACCAGGAACTGGGGAAGCAGACACACGGCCGTCATGTAAAGAGCACCGAACATGGTCAAGCGAGTCAGAACGCCATCAATGTAGCGCGCAGACTGCTCACCTGGACGGATGCCCGGAATAAAGGCACCGGACTTCTTCAGGTTTTCCGCTACGTCTTTCGGATTGAACATCAACGCCGTATAGAAGAAGCAGAAGAAAATAATCCCTGCACTAAACAGCAGAATATTCAACGGCTGACCAGGAGCGATCGACTGCGAGATGTCCTGCAACCAGCCCATACCTTCAGACTGGCCGAACCAGGCACCCAACGAAGCCGGGAACAGCAAAATGCTGCTCGCGAAAATGGCCGGGATAACACCGGCCATGTTCACCTTCAGCGGCAAGTGGCTAGTCTGCGCAGCGAAGACCTTGCGGCCCTGCTGACGCTTGGCGTAGTGAACAGCAATACGACGCTGACCACGCTCAATGAACACCACGAAACCGATAATCGCTACTGCCAGCAAACCGATGGCAACCAGGGCGAAGATATTGATATCACCCTGACGTGCAGACTCGAAAGACTGCCCGATCGCTCTCGGAAGACCGGCGACGATACCCGAAAAAATCAACATCGAGATACCGTTGCCAACACCACGCTCAGTAATCTGCTCACCCAGCCACATCATGAACATCGCACCAGCCACAAAAGTGGATACCGCGACGAAATGGAAGCCAAAGTCACCAGTGAACGCAACGCCCTGCCCTGCCAGACCAATGGACATGCCAATTGCCTGAACGAGAGCGAGGACGACAGTGCCGTAGCGGGTGTACTGGCTGATCTTGCGACGGCCAGCTTCACCTTCCTTCTTCAACTGCTCCAGCTGCGGGCTGACGGCTGTCATCAGTTGCATGATGATCGATGCCGAGATGTACGGCATGATCCCCAGTGCAAAGATGCTCATCCGCTCCAGCGCGCCGCCGGAAAACATGTTGAACAAGCTAAGAATGGTCCCCTCATTCTGTCGAAACAGGTCCGCGAGTCGGTCCGGGTTGATACCTGGAACCGGGATGTGTGCGCCTATTCGGTAGACGATAATCGCCAGGAACAGAAAACGCAGACGAGCCCAGAGTTCAGACATACCGCCTTTGCCGAGCGCAGAGAGAGCACCTTGCTTAGCCATTTATTCCTCGAACTTGCCGCCAGCTGCTTCGATAGCCGCACGCGCACCTTTGGTGGCGCCGATTCCCTTTCCGATGGTAACAGCGCGAGTCACTTCGCCGGACAGCATGATTTTCACACGCTGTACGTTGACGTTGATCACGTTGGCATCTTTCAAGGACTGCACGGTGACGATGTCGCCTTCCACTTTAGCCAGCTCGGACAAACGCACTTCTGCGCGGTCCATGGCTTTCAGGGAAACGAAACCGAATTTCGGCAGGCGACGATGCAGCGGCTGTTGACCGCCTTCAAAGCCTGGAGCAATGGTGCCACCGGAGCGGGAGGACTGACCTTTGTGGCCACGGCCACCGGTCTTGCCCAAACCACTACCGATACCACGGCCCGGACGATGCTTTTCGCGACGGGAACCCGGCGCTGGACTCAGATCATTGAGTTTCATCGATTAACCCTCGACACGCAGCATGTAGTAAGCCTTGTTGATCATCCCGCGATTCTCGGGAGTATCAAGTACTTCTACAGTGTGACCGATGCGACGCAGACCCAGACCCTTAACACACAGTTTGTGGTTAGGGATGCGGCCGGTCATGCTTTTGATCAGCGTAACTTTAACGGTAGCCATGATCAGAAGATCTCCTTGACGCTTTTGCCACGCTTGGCGGCAATGGATTCAGGAGACTGCATAGCTTTCAAACCTTTGAAGGTGGCGTGAACCACGTTTACCGGGTTAGTCGAGCCGTAGCACTTGGCCAGAACGTTCTGAACGCCAGCAACTTCGAGGACAGCACGCATAGCGCCGCCAGCGATGATACCGGTACCTTCAGAAGCAGGCTGCATGTACACCTTCGAAGCGCCGTGACCGGACTTCATTGCGTACTGCAGAGTGGTGCCGTTCAGATCAACTTGGATCATGTTGCGACGAGCAGCTTCCATTGCCTTCTGGATCGCGGCAGGCACTTCACGTGACTTGCCACGGCCGAAGCCAACACGCCCTTTACCATCACCCACCACGGTCAACGCGGTGAAAGTGAAGATACGGCCGCCTTTAACGGTTTTGGCTACGCGATTAACTTGAACCAGCTTCTCAATGTAGCCTTCGTCGCGCTTTTGGTCGTTATTTGACATAACTTAGAACTCCAGCCCAGCTTCACGAGCACCATCAGCCAGCGCCTTGACGCGACCGTGATACTTGAAGCCAGAGCGGTCGAAAGCCACCTGCGAGACGCCAGCGGCTTTAGCACGCGTAGCGACCAGCTGGCCAACCTTAGTGGCCGCGTCGATGTTGCCAGTGGCGCCATCACGCAGTTCTTTATCCAAAGTCGAGGCAGATGCCAGGACTTTGTTGCCGTCGGCCGAAATGACCTGGGCGTAGATGTGCTGCGACGAGCGGTACACGCACAGACGCACGACTTCGAGTTCGTGCATTTTCAGGCGTGCTTTGCGAGCGCGACGCAGTCGAGTAACTTTTTTGTCGGTCATTTGCTATGCCCTACTTCTTCTTGGCTTCTTTACGACGGACGACTTCGTCCGCGTAGCGCACACCTTTGCCTTTGTACGGCTCTGGTGGACGGAAGTCGCGGATCTCGGCGGCCACTTGACCTACCAGCTGCTTATCGATGCCCTTGATCAGGATATCGGTCTGGCTAGGAGTCTCAGCGGTGATGCCTTCCGGCAGTTCATAATCCACTGGGTGCGAGAAGCCAAGAGCCAGGTTCAGCACTGTGCCTTTTGCTTGCGCTTTGTAACCAACACCGACCAGCTGGAGCTTGCGCTCGAAGCCTTGGCTTACGCCTTGGACCATGTTGTTTACCAACGCACGAGTGGTACCAGCCATTGCGCGAGTTTGTTGATCGCCATTGCGAGCAGCGAAACGCAGCTCACCAGCTTCTTCAACGATCTCAACGGACGAATGGATGTTCAGTTCGAGAGTGCCCTTGGCACCCTTCACCGAAAGCTGTTGGCCTGCGAATTTGACTTCGACACCGGCTGGCAGCTTAACGGGGTTCTTAGCGACGCGTGACATGCTTATCCCCCCTTAGAACACAGTGCAAAGAACTTCGCCGCCGACACCGGCAGCGCGCGCAGCACGATCCGTCATCACACCTTTGTTGGTGGAGACGATAGACACACCGAGACCGCCACGAACTTTTGGCAGATCATCGACGGACTTGTACTGACGCAGGCCTGGACGGCTAACGCGCTTCACTTCTTCGATGACCGGACGGCCTTCGAAGTATTTCAGCTCGATAGACAGCAGAGGTTTGATTTCGCTGCTGATCTGATAACCCGCAATGTAACCTTCGTCCTTCAGGACTTTGGCAACAGCTACCTTCAAAGTAGAAGATGGCATGCTTACGACGGACTTTTCAGCCATCTGGGCATTACGGATTCGAGTTAGCATGTCCGCTAACGGGTCCTGCATACTCATGGGCTAGACGCTCCTAATACAAAAAAATTAGCCTTGCGGCTACTACTTGTCGCCGAGGACATCCATGCGGAAAAAGCACGGGCTCAGGCGAGCCGAGTATTCTAGACACACCCCACAAATGAATCAAGCCCCAAAAGGGGCTTGATTCAAGTTCAAGGTCACCGGTGGTCAGGATCTTGCGAACCCGAGCACCGAGACTTTGACAG
This sequence comes from Pseudomonas sp. GB2N2, assembly GCF_054897705.1. NCBI lineage: Bacteria > Pseudomonadati > Pseudomonadota > Gammaproteobacteria > Pseudomonadales > Pseudomonadaceae > Pseudomonas > Pseudomonas sp. GB2N2. The sequence continues at coordinate 5,173,140 of NZ_CM142701.1, read as the reverse complement.
TGCTTACCAGCTGGCTTTAACCAGACCTGGGACGTCACCACGCATTGCTGCTTCACGCAATTTGTTACGGCCGAGGCCGAACTTGCGGTAAACACCGTGTGGACGACCGGTCAGGCGGCAGCGGTTACGCATGCGCGAAGCGCTTGCGTCACGTGGCTGCTTCTGCAGAGCTACCGTAGCTTCCCAACGCGCTTCTGGACTTGCGTTCAGATCAACGATGATAGCTTTCAGTGCTGCACGCTTTTTGGCGTACTTGGCAACCGTGAGCTGACGTTTCAGCTCGCGGTTTTTCATGCTCGTCTTGGCCATTTTCCTACTCCAATCAGTTGCGGAACGGGAATTTGAAAGCACGCAACAGGGCGCGACCTTCATCATCGTTCTTGGCAGTGGTGGTCAGGGTAATGTCCAGACCGCGGAGAGCATCGATCTTGTCGTAGTCGATTTCCGGGAAAATGATCTGCTCTTTAACGCCCATGCTGTAGTTACCACGACCATCGAAGGACTTGGCATTCAGGCCGCGGAAGTCGCGGACCCGAGGCAGGGAGATCGACAGCAGACGATCCAGGAATTCGTACATACGCTCACGGCGCAGGGTCACTTTGACGCCGATCGGCCAACCTTCACGGACTTTAAAGCCAGCAATGGATTTCCGAGCGTAAGTCACAACGACTTTCTGACCGGTGATCTTTTCCAGGTCGGCAACAGCGTGCTCGATGACTTTCTTGTCACCGACCGCTTCGCCCAGACCCATGTTCAGGGTGATTTTTGTAACGCGTGGAACTTCCATCACGTTCGAAAGCTTAAGTTCTTCCTTAAGCTTCGGTGCGATTTCCTTCCAGTAAATCTCTTTTAGTCGTGCCATGGTCTTCTACCTAGCAGTGTTCAAGCATCAACCGCTTTTTGGGTCGACTTGAAGACACGAATTTTCTTGCCGTCTTCTACTTTGAAACCAACGCGATCTGCCTTGTTGGTTTCGCCGTTGAAAATGGCGACGTTAGAAGCGTCCAGTGGAGCTTCTTTTTCGACGATACCGCCTTGTACGCCCGACATCGGGTTAGGCTTGGTATGACGCTTAACCAGGTTCAGACCGCCGATAACCAGACGGTTATTAGCGAGAACCTTAAGCACCTTACCGCGCTTACCTTTGTCTTTGCCGGCGATCACGATGATCTCGTCGTCACGACGAATCTTTTGCATGTCGGATCTCCTTACAGCACTTCTGGGGCGAGCGAGACGATCTTCATGAACTTCTCAGTACGAAGTTCACGGGTCACTGGCCCAAAGATACGGGTGCCGATCGGCTCTTGCTTGTTGTTCAGAAGAACAGCAGCGTTGCCATCAAAGCGGATAATGGAGCCATCTGCACGACGTACGCCGTGACGAGTGCGGACTACAACAGCAGTCATCACTTGGCCTTTTTTCACTTTACCGCGAGGAATTGCTTCCTTCACGGTAACTTTGATGATGTCACCGATACCAGCGTAACGACGATGGGAGCCACCCAGCACCTTGATGCACATAACGCGGCGAGCGCCGCTGTTATCGGCCACATCGAGCATGGATTGAGTCTGAATCATATAATTTCTCCGACCCCTAGTCCTTAGACTTCCACAGCGCGTTCGAGAACATCAACCAATGCCCAAGACTTGGTCTTGGCCAGCGGACGAGTTTCACGAATAGTGACTTTGTCGCCGATGTGGCACTGATTGGTTTCGTCGTGCGCGTGCAGCTTAGTCGAACGCTTAACGTATTTACCGTAGATCGGGTGCTTTACGCGACGCTCGATCAGAACGGTGATGGTCTTGTCCATTTTGTCGCTGACAACACGGCCAGTCAGCGTACGGACGGTTTTTTCGGCTTCAGCCATGATTACTTACCTGCCTGCTGTTTGAGCACAGTCTTCACGCGAGCGATGTCACGCTTAACTTGCCGGAGCAGGTGAGACTGCCCCAACTGGCCAGTTGCTTTCTGCATGCGCAGATTGAACTGGTCGCGCAGCAGGCCGAGCAGTTGCTCGTTAAGCTGCGGCGCGTCTTTTTCACGAAGTTCATTCGCTTTCATCACATCACCGTCCGTTTAACAAAGGCGGTGGCGAGCGGCAGCTTTGCAGCAGCCAGGGCAAAAGCCTCACGCGCCAGCTCTTCAGTTACGCCCTCGATTTCATACAGGACTTTGCCTGGCTGAATCTGGGCAACCCAGTACTCCACAGAACCCTTACCTTTACCCATACGAACTTCGAGGGGCTTTTTGGAAATAGGCTTGTCCGGGAATACACGGATCCAGATCTTGCCGCCACGTTTAACGTGACGGGTCAGAGCGCGACGCGCTGACTCGATCTGACGAGCGGTGAGACGACCACGAGCTACAGACTTCAGCGCATACTCGCCGAAGCTGACTTTGCTACCGCGCTGAGCCAGACCACGGTTGTGGCCTGTCATCTGCTTGCGGAACTTCGTACGCTTTGGTTGCAACATTTGGCGTACCCCTTACTTAGCAGCTTTTTTACGAGGCGCTGGTGCTTGTGGTTTCAGTTCTTCTTGGCGACCACCAATTACTTCGCCTTTGAAGATCCAAACCTTTACACCGATCACACCGTAAGTGGTGTGAGCTTCGTAGTTGGCATAGTCGATGTCGGCACGCAGGGTGTGCAGTGGCACACGACCTTCGCGATACCATTCAGTACGTGCGATTTCAGCACCGCCGAGACGACCGCTCACTTGGATTTTGATGCCTTTGGCACCAATGCGCATGGCGTTCTGTACAGCGCGCTTCATAGCGCGACGGAACATTACGCGACGCTCCAGCTGCTGAGCTACGCTCTGCGCAACCAACATACCGTCGAGTTCCGGCTTGCGGATTTCTTCGATATTGATGTGCACAGGCACACCCATTTGCTTGGTCAGGTCCTGACGCAGCTTCTCAACATCTTCACCTTTCTTCCCGATAACGATACCTGGACGAGCGGTGTGGATGGTGATACGTGCTGTTTGGGCCGGACGATGGATATCGATACGGCTTACGGACGCGCTTTTTAGTTTGTCTTGGAGATACTCGCGCACCTTCAGATCAGCGAACAAATAGTCCGCATAAGTCCGACCGTCTGCGTACCAGACGGAGGTGTGCTCCTTGACGATTCCCAGGCGAATGCCAATGGGATGTACTTTCTGACCCATCTCTTCGACTCCGTTACTTGTCAGCAACCTTGACAGTGATATGGCAAGACCGCTTGACGATGCGATCAGCACGGCCTTTGGCACGTGGCATGATGCGCTTCAGCGAACGCCCTTCGTTGACGAAAACGGTGCTGACCTTAAGGTCATCAACGTCTGCGCCTTCGTTATGCTCGGCGTTGGCTACGGCCGACTCCAGCACTTTCTTCATGATCTCGGCGGCTTTCTTACTACTGAAAGCCAACAAGTTGAGCGCTTCGCCCACCTTCTTCCCGCGGATCTGGTCGGCGACCAAGCGGGCTTTCTGGGCGGAGATTCGAGCGCCCGACAACTTAGCGGCTACTTCCATTTCCTAACCCCTTAACGCTTGGCTTTCTTGTCTGCCACGTGCCCACGATAAGTGCGGGTACCGGCGAACTCGCCCAGTTTGTGGCCGACCATGTCTTCGTTCACAAGAACTGGTACATGTTGACGACCGTTGTGTACTGCGATGGTCAAACCGACCATTTGTGGCAGGATCATCGAACGACGCGACCAGGTTTTAACTGGTTTGCGATCGTTCTTTTCCGCCGCCACTTCGATCTTCTTCAGTAGGTGAAGATCGATAAAAGGACCTTTTTTCAGAGAACGTGGCACTGTCGTATCCCTCTATTTACTTGCGACGACGGACGATCATTTTGTCGGTACGCTTATTACCACGAGTCTTCGCGCCCTTAGTCGGGAAGCCCCATGGCGATACCGGATGACGACCACCAGAGGTACGACCTTCACCACCACCATGTGGGTGGTCAACCGGGTTCATGGCAACACCACGAACGGTTGGGCGAACGCCACGCCAGCGTTTGGCACCAGCTTTACCCAGCGAACGCAGGCTGTGCTCGGAGTTCGAGACTTCACCCAGGGTCGCGCGGCATTCAGCCAGCACTTTACGCATCTCACCAGAACGCAGACGCAGGGTCACGTAGACACCTTCACGAGCGATCAGCTGAGCCGAAGCACCAGCGGAACGAGCGATTTGCGCGCCTTTACCTGGCTTCAATTCGATGCCGTGTACGGTGCTACCAACTGGAATGTTACGCAGTTGCAGAGCGTTGCCCGGCTTGATCGGCGCCAAGGCACCTGCGATCAGCTGGTCACCAGCACTCACGCCTTTAGGGGCGATGATGTAGCGACGCTCGCCATCTGCGTACAGCAGCAGAGCGATGTGAGCAGTACGGTTTGGATCGTATTCAATACGCTCGACAGTGGCAGAGATGCCATCTTTGTCGTTGCGACGGAAATCGACCAGACGATAATGCTGCTTATGGCCACCACCGATGTGACGAGTGGTAATGCGACCATTGTTGTTACGACCACCAGTCTTCGATTTTTTCTCGAGCAGCGGTGCGTGAGGAGCGCCTTTATGCAGCTCCTGGTTGACCACCTTGACCACAAAACGGCGGCCAGGGGAAGTCGGTTTGCATTTAACGATTGCCATGATGCACCCCTTCCTTACTCAGCACTGCTGCTGAAATCGAGATCTTGGCCTGGTTGAAGGGAGATAACTGCCTTCTTCCAGTCATTACGCTTGCCCAGACCGCGAGCAGTGCGCTTGCTCTTACCCAGAACATTCAGGGTAGTAACACGCTCTACTTTCACGCTGAACAGGCTTTCGACGGCCTTCTTGATTTCCAGCTTGGTTGCGTCAGTTGCAACCTTGAAAACGAACTGGCCTTTTTTGTCAGCCAGAACCGTAGCCTTTTCGGAAACGTGCGGGCCGAGCAGAACTTTAAATACGCGTTCCTGGTTCATCCCAGCAGCTCCTCGAATTTCTTCACGGCCGACACGGTGATCAACACCTTGTCGTATGCGATCAGACTAACTGGGTCGGAACCTTGCACGTCGCGTACATCAACGTGTGGCAGGTTGCGAGCAGCCAGGTACAGGTTCTGATCAACCACTTCAGACACGATCAAGACGTCAGTCAGGCCCATGCCGGTCAGTTTGTTCAGCAGATCTTTGGTCTTCGGTGCATCAACAGCGAAGTCCTGAACCACAACCAGACGATCAGTACGCACCAGCTCAGCAAGGATGGAACGCATTGCTGCGCGATACATCTTCTTGTTCAGCTTCTGGGTGTGATCCTGAGGACGAGCTGCGAAAGTAGTACCGCCGCCACGCCAGATTGGGCTACGGATAGTACCGGCACGAGCACGGCCAGTACCTTTCTGACGCCATGGGCGCTTACCGCCACCACGAACGTCGGAACGGGTCTTTTGCTGCTTGCTACCTTGACGGCCGCCGGCCATGTAGGCCACGACTGCTTGGTGAACCAGCGTCTCGTTGAACTCGCCGCCAAACGTCAGTTCGGAAACTTCGATCGCTTGAGCGTCATTTACATTTAATTGCATGTCAGCTTCCCCTTAACCGCGAGCCTTGGCTGCTGGACGTACAACCAAGTTGCCGCCAGTAGCGCCAGGAACAGCGCCCTTGACCAACAACAGATTGCGTTCAGCGTCCACGCGCACTACTTCGAGGGACTGCACGGTCACGCGCTCAGCGCCCATATGACCGGACATTTTTTTGCCCTTGAATACACGACCAGGAGTCTGGCACTGGCCGATAGAGCCTGGAACGCGGTGGGACACGGAGTTACCGTGGGTATTATCTTGCCCGCGGAAGTTCCAACGCTTGATCGTACCCTGGAAGCCTTTACCCTTGGACTGACCGGTTACATCAACCAGTTGACCAGCAGCGAAGATTTCAGCGTTGATCAGATCGCCGGCCTGGTACTCGCCTTCTTCAAGGCGGAATTCCATTACGGTACGACCAGCGGCTACGTTCGCTTTAGCGAAGTGGCCAGCCTGAGCAGCTGTAACACGCGAAGCACGACGCTCGCCTACAGTGACTTGCACTGCACGATAGCCATCGGTCTCTTCAGTTTTGAACTGGGTGACGCGATTCGGCTCGATCTCAATGACCGTGACCGGAATGGAGACACCTTCTTCGGTGAAAATACGGGTCATACCGCATTTACGACCGACTACACCAATAGTCATGTTGTAAACCTCATGAGTGTACGGGGCTTTCACCCGCTATGGCCGCCCATTTCAGAGCGTTACACGACTAAGACCGAGTCTTAGCCGAGGCTGATCTGCACTTCCACACCGGCCGCAAGATCAAGCTTCATAAGAGCATCAACGGTTTTATCCGTTGGCTGGACAATGTCCAGAACGCGCTTATGAGTACGGATCTCGTACTGGTCACGCGCGTCTTTGTTGACGTGCGGGGAGACCAGAACGGTGAACCGCTCTTTACGGGTAGGCAGTGGAATTGGACCACGCACTTGAGCACCAGTACGTTTCGCGGTTTCCACGATTTCCTGGGTGGATTGGTCGATCAGGCGATGGTCAAAAGCCTTCAACCTGATACGGATTTGCTGATTTTGCATTGGATTTCAGACTCCGGCTGCTATTCCCACCGAGCGCAATACGCCCGTTAAAAGGAGGCGCAATTCTATAGACGCCCCAGATGGGTGTCAACCCAATAAAAAAGCCCCCGCTAGGCGGGGGCTTTTTCAAGTCATCACTTATTAAGCGATGATTTTGGCTACGACGCCAGCGCCGACGGTACGACCGCCTTCACGAATAGCGAAACGCAGACCATCTTCCATTGCGATGGTTTTGATCAGGGTAACAACCATTTTCACGTTGTCGCCTGGCATTACCATTTCAACGCCTTCCGGCAGTTCGCAGTTACCGGTCACGTCAGTGGTCCGGAAGTAGAACTGTGGACGGTAGCCTTTGAAGAACGGAGTATGACGACCGCCTTCTTCTTTGCTCAGCACGTAGATTTCAGCTTCGAACGTGGTGTGCGGCTTAACCGAACCTGGCTTGACCAGAACCTGGCCACGCTCAACGTCGTCACGCTTGGTACCACGCAGCAGAACGCCGCAGTTCTCGCCAGCACGACCTTCGTCGAGCAGCTTACGGAACATTTCAACACCGGTGCAGGTGGTGACGGTAGTGTCACGCAGACCAACGATTTCCAGTGGATCCTGAACCTTGACGATACCGCGCTCAATACGGCCAGTTACAACAGTACCGCGACCGGAGATCGAGAATACGTCTTCGATTGGCATCAGGAACGGCTTGTCGATAACACGAACTGGATCCGGAATGTAGGTATCCAGAGTCTCAACCAGTTTACGAACGGCAGTGGTGCCCATTTCGTTGTCGTCTTGGCCGTTCAGAGCCATCAGAGCCGAACCGATGATGATCGGAGTGTCGTCACCTGGGAAGTCGTAAGTGCTCAGCAGATCGCGCACTTCCATCTCAACCAGTTCCAGCAGCTCAGCGTCGTCAACCATGTCAGCCTTGTTCAGGAAGACAACGATGTACGGAACGCCAACCTGACGGGATAGCAGGATGTGCTCACGGGTTTGTGGCATCGGACCATCAGCGGCCGAACAAACCAGGATAGCGCCGTCCATTTGAGCAGCACCGGTGATCATGTTCTTCACATAGTCAGCGTGACCTGGGCAGTCAACGTGAGCGTAGTGACGGATCAGCGAGTTGTATTCAACGTGTGCGGTGTTGATGGTGATACCACGAGCCTTTTCTTCTGGTGCGCTGTCGATCTTGTCGAAAGCAACAACAGCCGAACCGAAAACTTCGGAGCAGACGCGAGTCAGAGCAGCGGTCAGCGTGGTTTTACCGTGGTCGACGTGACCGATGGTGCCAACGTTGACGTGCGGGAGGGTACGGTCAAATTTTTCTTTAGCCACGACAATTAACTCCTAGCCTAAAGGGGCTGAATCAGCCTTGTTTTTTGGTAACGGTTTCGACGATGTGCGACGGAGCCGTATTGTATTTTTTGAATTCCATAGAGTAGCTTGCGCGACCTTGGGACATGGAGCGAACGTCGGTTGCGTAACCGAACATCTCACCCAACGGAACCTCGGCACGAATCACTTTGCCGGAAACCGTATCTTCCATACCCAGGATCATGCCGCGACGACGGTTAAGGTCGCCCATCACGTCACCCATATAGTCTTCAGGCGTAACAACCTCTACCGCCATGATCGGCTCAAGCAACTCACCACCGCCCTTCTGGGCCAGCTGCTTGGTCGCCATGGAAGCGGCCACCTTAAACGCCATCTCGTTGGAGTCGACGTCGTGGTAAGAACCGTCAAACACGGTAGCCTTCAGGCCGATCAGCGGATAGCCGGCAACAACGCCGTTCTTCATCTGCTCTTCGATACCCTTCTGGATAGCCGGGATGTATTCCTTAGGAACCACACCACCCACTACTTCGTTCACGAATTGCAGACCTTCCTGACCTTCGTCAGCAGGAGCAAAACGAATCCAGCAGTGACCGAACTGGCCACGACCGCCGGATTGACGAACGAACTTACCTTCGATTTCACAGTTCTTCGTGATGCGCTCACGATAGGAAACCTGAGGCTTACCGATGTTGGCTTCGACGTTGAACTCACGGCGCATCCGGTCAACCAGGATGTCCAGGTGCAACTCGCCCATGCCGGAGATGATCGTTTGACCAGTCTCTTCATCAGTCTTGACGCGGAAAGATGGATCTTCCTGAGCAAGTTTGCCCAGTGCGATACCCATTTTTTCCTGGTCATCCTTGGTCTTAGGCTCTACGGCAACCGAAATAACCGGCTCCGGGAAGTCCATGCGAACCAGGATGATTGGCTTGCTAGCGTCGCACAAAGTCTCACCGGTGGTGACGTCCTTCATGCCGATCAAGGCCGCGATGTCACCAGCGCGCACTTCCTTGATTTCTTCACGGGCGTTCGCGTGCATTTGCACCATACGACCCACGCGCTCTTTCTTGCCTTTGACCGAGTTGATCACGCCGTCGCCGGAGGCCAACACGCCCGAGTAAACGCGGACGAAAGTCAAAGTACCCACGAATGGGTCGGTAGCGATTTTGAAAGCCAGAGCCGAGAACGGCTCGCTATCATCTGCATGACGCTCCAGATCGATAGTCTCGTCATCCGGGTCAGTACCCTTGATGGCAGGAATATCCACTGGTGCAGGCAGGTAATCGATAACGGCGTCGAGAACCAGGGGAACACCCTTGTTCTTGAAGGAAGAACCGCAAACAGCCAAGACGATCTCACCAGCGATAGTACGCTGACGCAGAGCGGCCTTGATTTCCGCGTTGGTGAGTTCTTCACCTTCGAGGTACTTGTTCATCAGCTCTTCGCTGGCTTCGGCCGCAGCCTCAACCATGTTGCCGCGCCACTCGTCAGCCAGTTCCTGCAACTCAGCAGGGATAGGCTTGCGAACTGGAACCATACCTTTGTCAGCGTCATTCCAGTAAACAGCTTCCATGGCCATCAGATCGATCTGACCCTGGAAGTTGTCTTCGGAACCGATAGCCAACTGGATTGGCACCGGAGTGTGACCCAGACGCTGCTTGATCTGACCGATCACGCGCAGGAAGTTCGCACCAGCACGGTCCATCTTGTTTACGTAAACAAGACGTGGAACGCCGTATTTGTTGGCTTGACGCCATACGGTTTCCGACTGAGGCTCAACACCCGAGGTACCGCAGAACACAACGACCGCGCCGTCGAGCACACGCAGGGAACGTTCAACTTCAATGGTGAAGTCAACGTGGCCCGGGGTGTCAATGACGTTAAAGCGGTATTGGTCTTTGTGCTGCTTCTCGGAACCCTGCCAGAAGGCGGTAATGGCAGCAGAAGTAATGGTAATACCACGCTCCTGCTCCTGAACCATCCAGTCTGTGGTCGCGGCGCCGTCATGCACCTCGCCCATTTTGTGACTTTTGCCAGTGTAAAAAAGGACGCGCTCGGTGGTGGTGGTTTTACCAGCATCCACGTGAGCAACGATACCAATGTTACGGTAGCGATTAATCGGTGTTGTACGAGCCATAAAGCCCTCGCAAAATTAGTGACGCTAAAATTAGAAGCGGTAGTGCGAGAAAGCCTTGTTGGCTTCAGCCATACGGTGCACGTCTTCACGCTTCTTAACTGCAGCACCTTTACCTTCGGCAGCGTCCAACAGTTCGCCAGCCAAACGCAGAGCCATAGACTTCTCGCCGCGCTTGCGGGCGAAGTCTACCAACCAGCGCATTGCCAGGGCGTTACGACGGGACGGGCGAACTTCAACCGGAACCTGGTAAGTAGCACCGCCTACACGGCGCGACTTTACTTCGACCAGCGGAGCGATGGCGTCGAGAGCTTTCTCGAAGATTTCCAGGGGGTCGCTGTTCTTGCGTTCTTTAACCTTTTCCAGCGCGCCATAAACGATACGCTCGGCAACGGCTTTCTTGCCGCTTTCCATTACGTGGTTCATGAACTTGGCCAGGATCTGGCTGCCGTATTTTGGATCGTCAAGCACTTCGCGCTTGGCTGCTACGCGTCTTCTTGGCATGGATAAGCCCTCAAACGGTCTTCAGGTTCGCTCGGAATCGGTGCCCTTGCGGGACGCCTCCGACCTTACTCTTATCGACTCAGAAAAATAGATGATTCAGTTTTTACAAAAAGCCGCTACTACTTAGGCTTCTTGGTACCGTACTTCGAACGACCCTGGTTACGACCTTTAACGCCGGAAGTATCCAGAGAGCCGCGAACGGTGTGGTAACGAACACCTGGCAAGTCTTTTACACGACCGCCGCGGATCAGTACCACGCTGTGCTCTTGCAGGTTGTGGCCTTCACCGCCGATGTACGAGGAAACCTCGAAACCGTTGGTCAGACGCACACGGCATACTTTACGCAGTGCCGAGTTAGGTTTTTTCGGCGTGGTGGTATACACACGGGTGCATACGCCACGACGTTGCGGGCAGTTCTGCAGCGCAGGTACGTCGGATTTCTCGACGATACGCTTACGCGGCTGACGTACCAGCTGGTTGATAGTTGCCATCTACTAGCTCCACTGTTGTCTTGCGACGCTATTGTCTTGCAAGAAAAGCAAAATGGCAGGAACGAATTCCCGCCAAATTTAGGGGTACAAGAGTCTAAAGAGGATCTTGCCCCCAGTCAAGGCAAGGCCCCGACCTTCCCACTCATCCAACCTCGACATATTGTCTTGATTCGATGAATGGAACGACCAGGGCCTTACGCTCATTTATCGCAGAACTCAGTTACCGCTAGAGTTCAGCGCTTCGGTCAGTGCAGCTTCCACTTCACTGGCGCTTACGCGCAACGGTTTGTCAGCTTCACGGCGGCGTTTACGCTCGCTGTGATAAGCCAGACCGGTACCGGCCGGGATCAGACGACCCACGACCACGTTTTCTTTCAGGCCGCGCAGGTAATCGCGCTTGCCGGTTACCGCCGCCTCGGTCAGCACTCGAGTGGTTTCCTGGAAGGAAGCCGCCGAGATGAACGATTCGGTGGACAACGACGCCTTGGTGATACCCAGCAACACACGGGTGAACTTGGAAACGAATTTCTCGTCGCCAGCCAGACGCTCGTTCTCTACCAGAACGTGAGTCAACTCCATCTGGTCGCCCTTGATGAAAGTCGAGTCGCCGGATTCAGCGATTTCAACTTTACGCAGCATCTGACGCAGGATGGTCTCGATGTGCTTGTCGTTGATCTTCACGCCTTGCAGACGATAAACGTCCTGGATCTCGTTCACGATGTACTTGGCCAGCGCACTTACACCCAGCAGACGCAGGATGTCGTGTGGATCGCTTGGGCCGTCGGAGATAACTTCGCCGCGGTTTACCTGTTCGCCTTCGAAGACGTTCAGGTGACGCCACTTAGGAATCAGCTCTTCGTACGGATCAGTACCGTCGTTCGGAGTGATAACCAGACGGCGCTTGCCTTTGGTCTCTTTACCGAACGCGATGGTGCCGCTGACTTCAGCCAGAATCGAGGCTTCTTTCGGACGACGTGCTTCGAACAAGTCGGCAACACGTGGCAGACCACCGGTGATGTCACGGGTCTTCGAAGTTTCTTGCGGGATACGAGCGATAACATCACCGATCGCAATCTTCGCACCGTCCGCTACACCAACCAGGGCGTTAGCAGGCAGGAAGTACTGAGCAATAACGTCAGTACCCGGCAGCAAGAGATCCTTGCCGCTGTCATCAACCATCTTCACAGCAGGACGGATATCTTTACCGGCAGCTGGACGGTCTTTGGCGTCGAGTACTTCAATGTTGGTCATACCGGTCAATTCGTCGGTCTGACGCTTGATCGTGATGCCTTCTTCCATGCCCACGTAGGTCACGGTACCTTTCATTTCGGTAACGATTGGGTGAGTGTGCGGATCCCACTTGGCCACGATTGCGCCAGCGTCCACCTTGTCACCTTCTTTAACCGAAATCACAGCACCATACGGCAGCTTGTAGCGCTCGCGCTCACGACCGAAGTCATCAGCGATTGCCAGCTCACCGGAACGGGACACCGCAACCAGGCAACCATCCACTCGCTCAACGTGTTTCAGGTTGTGCAGACGGACAGTACCGCCATTCTTCACCTGAACGCTGTCGGCTGCGGAGGTCCGGCTTGCCGCACCACCGATGTGGAACGTACGCATGGTCAGCTGGGTACCCGGCTCACCGATGGACTGGGCAGCGATTACGCCGACCGCTTCACCAATGTTCACCTGGTGACCACGAGCCAAATCACGGCCGTAGCACTTGGCGCAAATACCGTAGCGGGTTTCGCAGCTGATCGGCGAACGCACGATCACTTCGTCGATGCTGTTCAGCTCGATGAACTCAACCCACTTCTCGTCTACCAGCGTGCCGGCAGGAACGATAATTTCTTCGGTACCTGGCTTGAATACGTCACGGGCAATGACACGACCCAATACACGCTCACCCAATGGCTCAACAACGTCACCGCCTTCAATGTGCGGAGTCATCACCAGGCCATGTTCGGTGCCGCAATCGATCTCGGTCACAACCAGATCCTGCGCCACGTCTACCAGACGACGAGTCAGGTAACCAGAGTTCGCAGTTTTCAACGCGGTATCCGCCAAACCTTTACGAGCACCGTGAGTGGAGATGAAGTACTGAAGTACGCTCAAACCTTCACGGAAGTTCGCAGTAATCGGCGTTTCGATGATGGAACCGTCCGGCTTGGCCATCAGGCCACGCATACCGGCGAGCTGACGGATCTGCGCAGCAGAACCCCGCGCGCCCGAGTCGGCCATCATGTACATCGAGTTGAAAGATTCCTGGTCGACTTCAACGCCATGGCGATCGATGACTTTCTCTTTCGAGAGGTTGGCCATCATTGCCTTGGAAACTTCGTCGTTCGCCTTGGACCAAAGGTCGATCACTTTGTTGTACTTCTCGCCCTGGGTTACCAGGCCGGAGGCGTACTGACTTTCGATCTCTTTCACTTCATCAGTAGCAGCATTGATGATGCGGGCTTTTTCATCCGGGATAACGAAGTCGTTAACGCCGATGGAAACGCCGGAGATAGTCGAGTAAGCAAAACCGGTGTACATCAACTGGTCAGCGAAGATCACGGTCTCTTTCAAACCAACCACGCGGTAGCACTGGTTGATCAGCTTGGAGATCGCTTTTTTCTTCATCGGCTGGTTGACGACGTCGTACGACAGGCCAGGTGGAACAACCTGGAACAGCAGCGCACGGCCGACAGTGGTGTCGACGATACGAGTGTTCTTGACGCTGCCACCGTCACGATCGTTTACCGTTTCGTTGATCCGCACTTTGACTTTGGCGTGCAGTGCGGCTTCGCCGGCACGGAACACACGGTCAACTTCCTGCAGATCCGCGAACACGCGACCTTCGCCTTTGGCGTTGATCGCTTCACGAGTCATGTAGTACAGACCCAACACAACGTCCTGCGAAGGAACGATGATTGGCTCACCGTTGGCTGGCGACAGAATGTTGTTGGTCGACATCATCAACGCACGCGCTTCCAACTGAGCTTCCAGTGTCAGCGGGACGTGCACGGCCATTTGGTCGCCGTCGAAGTCGGCGTTGTACGCAGCACAGACCAGAGGGTGCAGCTGGATAGCCTTACCTTCGATCAGTACCGGTTCAAACGCCTGGATACCCAGACGGTGAAGGGTCGGTGCACGGTTGAGGAGAACCGGGTGTTCGCGGATTACTTCAGCGAGAACGTCCCAAACCTCTGGCAGTTCGCGCTCAACCATCTTCTTGGCTGCTTTGATGGTGGTCGCGAGACCACGCATTTCCAGCTTGCCAAAAATGAACGGCTTGAACAGCTCAAGCGCCATTTTCTTCGGCAGACCGCACTGGTGCAGACGCAAGGTCGGACCTACGGTAATTACCGAACGACCCGAGTAGTCAACACGCTTACCGAGCAAGTTCTGACGGAAACGACCTTGCTTACCCTTGATCATGTCAGCCAAGGATTTCAAAGGACGCTTGTTCGAACCGGTGATCGCGCGGCCACGACGGCCGTTGTCGAGCAGTGCATCGACGGCTTCCTGCAACATACGCTTTTCGTTGCGCACGATGATGTCCGGAGCGGACAGATCGAGCAGACGCTTCAAGCGGTTGTTACGGTTGATCACTCGACGATACAGATCGTTGAGGTCGGAGGTCGCAAAGCGACCGCCATCCAGCGGGACCAGTGGACGCAGATCTGGCGGCAGAACCGGCAGAACGGTCAGCACCATCCATTCTGGAAGGTTGCCGGAACCCTGGAAGGCTTCCATCAACTTCAGACGCTTGGACAGCTTCTTGATTTTGGTTTCGGAGTTGGTTTGCGGAATTTCTTCACGCAGACGGCCAATCTCGTGTTCCAGGTCGATAGCGTGCAGCAGTTCGCGGACAGCTTCGGCACCCATGCGGGCATCGAAATCGTCGCCGAACTCTTCCAGCGCTTCGAAGTACTGCTCGTCGTTCAGCAGCTGACCTTTTTCAAGGGTGGTCATGCCCGGGTCGATAACGACATAGCTCTCGAAGTAGAGAACGCGTTCGATATCACGCAGGGTCATGTCCATCAGCAAACCGATACGCGACGGCAGCGATTTCAGGAACCAGATGTGGGCAACTGGCGAGGCCAGTTCGATGTGCGCCATGCGCTCACGACGAACTTTAGCCAGCGCGACTTCGACGCCGCACTTTTCGCAGATCACACCGCGGTGCTTCAAGCGCTTGTACTTACCGCACAGGCACTCGTAATCCTTTACCGGGCCAAAGATCTTGGCGCAGAACAGGCCGTCACGCTCAGGTTTGAACGTACGGTAGTTAATGGTTTCCGGCTTTTTAACTTCACCGAACGACCACGAACGGATCATCTCAGGCGATGCCAATCCAATACGGATGGCGTCGAACTCTTCGACTTGACCCTGGTTTTTCAGCAAATTCAGTAGGTCTTTCAAGGCCTTTCCTCCTGGCGGAGCAGAGAGCGGGCAATCCTGCCCCGCTCTCGATTCGCGTCACGTGTTATTCGGTTTCCAGATCGATATCGATGCCGAGGGAACGAATTTCCTTGATCAACACGTTGAAAGACTCGGGCATGCCCGGCTCCATACGGTGATCGCCATCCACGATGTTTTTGTACATCTTGGTACGGCCGTTCACATCGTCCGACTTCACTGTGAGCATTTCTTGCAGAGTGTAAGCAGCACCGTATGCTTCCAGTGCCCAGACCTCCATCTCCCCGAAACGCTGACCACCGAACTGTGCCTTACCACCCAGCGGCTGCTGGGTAACCAGGCTGTACGAACCGGTAGAACGAGCGTGCATCTTGTCGTCTACCAAGTGGTTCAGCTTCAGCATGTACATG
The DNA here is from genome assembly GCF_054897705.1 of Pseudomonas sp. GB2N2. Lineage (NCBI taxonomy): Bacteria > Pseudomonadati > Pseudomonadota > Gammaproteobacteria > Pseudomonadales > Pseudomonadaceae > Pseudomonas > Pseudomonas sp. GB2N2. Next base: position 5,157,253 of record NZ_CM142701.1, on the reverse strand, counting down.
TAGCCAACAGTAACCGGGCGCTCGAACTTGTTGCCGGTACGGCCGTCGGTCAGCTGCATCTGGCCGCTTTCTGGCAGGTCTGCCAGTTTCAGCATGGCCTTGATTTCGCTTTCCTTGGCGCCGTCGAACACTGGAGTGGCCATTGGAACGCCGCCACGCAGGTTCTTCGCCAGATCCAGGATTTCCTGGTCGGAGAAGCTATCCAGATCTTCGTTACGACCGCCGATCTGGTTGTAGATCTCGTCGAGGAATTTACGAAGCTCAGCGACTTTGCGCTGTTCTTCAATCATCCGGTTGATCTTCTCGCCCAGACCTTTGGCCGCGAGGCCGAGGTGGGTTTCAAGGATCTGACCAACGTTCATACGCGAAGGTACGCCCAACGGGTTGAGAACGACGTCGACCGGGGTGCCATTGGCATCGTGCGGCATGTCTTCAACCGGCATGATCACGGAGACCACACCCTTGTTACCGTGACGACCGGCCATCTTGTCGCCCGGCTGGATGCGGCGACGGATTGCCAGGTAAACCTTGACGATTTTCAGCACGCCTGGAGCCAGGTCATCGCCCTGCTGCAGTTTGCGCTTCTTGTCTTCGAACTTGTCGTCCAGCAGACGGCGACGATCAACGATGTAGGCCTGAGCCTTCTCGAGCTGCTCGTTTAGAGCATCTTCAGCCATGCGCAGTTTGAACCACTGACCATGCTCAAGACCGTCGAGAACTTCGTCGGTAATGTCCTGACCTTTCTTCAGGCCGGCGCCGCCTTCGGCTTTATGGCCGACCAGAGCGGAACGCAGACGTTCGAAAGTGGCGCCTTCAACGATACGGAACTCTTCGTTCAGATCCTTGCGGATCTCGTCGAGTTGAGTCTTCTCGATCGACAGTGCACGAGCATCACGCTCAACGCCGTCGCGGGTGAAGACCTGTACGTCGATGACAGTACCTTTGGTGCCGGTAGGCACGCGCAAGGAGGTGTCTTTAACGTCGCTGGCTTTTTCACCGAAGATTGCACGCAACAGCTTTTCTTCCGGAGTCAGTTGGGTCTCGCCTTTCGGAGTGACCTTGCCTACCAGAATGTCGCCTGCGCCAACTTCAGCACCTACATAAACGATACCGGCTTCGTCCAGCTTGTTCAGTGCAGCTTCACCCACGTTCGGGATGTCTGCAGTGATTTCCTCTGGCCCAAGCTTAGTGTCACGTGCCACACAGGTCAGTTCCTGAATGTGGATCGTGGTGAAGCGATCTTCTTGAACAACTCGTTCCGACAGGCAAATGGAGTCTTCGAAGTTGTAACCGTTCCAGGCCATGAACGCGATGCGCATGTTCTGACCCAGTGCCAGCTCACCCATGTCAGTGGACGGACCATCGGCCATGATGTCGCTGCGCTGAACCCGATCACCTTTACGCACCAGCGGACGCTGGTTGATGCAGGTGTTCTGGTTGGAGCGGGTGTACTTGGTCAGGTTGTAGATGTCGACACCAGCTTCACCGGTTTCAACTTCGTCATCAGCAACACGAACCACGATACGGCTGGCATCAACGGAGTCGATCACGCCACCACGACGAGCCACGACGCAAACGCCGGAGTCACGGGCTACGTTACGCTCCATGCCGGTACCGACCAGCGGCTTGTCAGCGCGCAGGGTTGGTACGGCTTGACGCTGCATGTTCGAACCCATCAACGCACGGTTGGCGTCATCGTGCTCGAGGAACGGGATCAGCGACGCTGCAACCGAAACTACTTGCTTCGGCGATACGTCCATCAAGGTGACGTCTTCCGGCGCCTTGACGGTGAACTCGTTCAAGTGACGAACAGCGACCAGTTCGTCGACCAGCATTTTCTTGTCGTTCATCGTGGCCGAAGCCTGAGCGATCACATGATCAGCTTCTTCGATGGCGGACAGGAACACGATCTCGTCGGTGACCAGAGCGTCTTTCACCACGCGGTACGGGCTCTCGAGGAAGCCGTACTGGTTGGTGCGCGCATAAGCGGCCAGTGAGTTGATCAGGCCGATGTTCGGACCTTCCGGCGTTTCAATCGGGCATACACGACCGTAGTGAGTCGGGTGTACGTCACGAACTTCAAAGCCAGCGCGCTCACGAGTCAAACCGCCAGGGCCGAGTGCAGACACACGACGCTTGTGGGTGATCTCGGACAGCGGGTTGTTCTGGTCCATGAACTGGGAAAGCTGGCTGGAACCGAAGAACTCTTTCACCGCCGCAGCCACTGGCTTGGCGTTGATCAGGTCTTGCGGCATCAGGCCTTCGCTTTCAGCCATCGACAGGCGCTCTTTGACCGCACGCTCAACACGTACCAGGCCAACGCGGAACTGGTTCTCGGCCATTTCGCCTACGCAGCGAACACGACGGTTACCCAGGTGGTCGATGTCATCGACGATGCCTTTACCGTTACGGATGTCGACCAGAGTCTTCAGAACCGCGACGATGTCTTCTTTGCACAACACGCCCGAGCCTTCGATCTCGGTACGACCGATACGACGGTTGAACTTCATCCGGCCGACCGCAGACAGGTCATAGCGCTCAGGGCTGAAGAACAGGTTGTTGAACAGAGTCTCGGCAGCGTCTTTGGTTGGCGGCTCGCCTGGACGCATCATGCGATAGATCTCGACCAGCGCTTCCAATTGGTTGCTGGTGGAGTCGATCTTCAGAGTGTCGGAGACGAACGGACCGCAGTCGATATCGTTGGTGTACAGAGTTTCGATGCGAACCACCTGAGCCTTGGCGATTTTCGCCAGGATCTCGGTGTTCAGTTCGGTATTGCACTCTGCCAGGATTTCGCCGGTTGCCGGATGCACGATGACCTTGGCGGTAGTGCGACCCAGGACGTAGTCCAGAGGCACTTGCAGCTCTTTGATCCCGGCTTTTTCCAGCTGGTTAATGTGGCGAGCAGTGATACGACGACCTTGCTCGACAATAACCTTGCCTTTGTCATCCAGGATATCCAGGACAGCAATTTCACCACGCAGGCGCTGAGGCACCAGTTCCAGGTTGAGGTTTTCACCTTGCACGTGGAAGACGTTGGTGGTGTAGAACGCGTCGAGCACTTCTTCAGTGGTGTAGCCGAGCGCGCGCAGCAGAACCGATGCAGGCAACTTGCGACGACGGTCGATACGCACGAATACGCAGTCTTTCGGGTCGAACTCGAAGTCCAGCCACGAACCGCGGTAAGGAATGATGCGCGCGGAGTACAGCAGTTTGCCGGAGCTGTGCGTCTTGCCACGGTCGTGGTCGAAGAACACGCCCGGGGAACGGTGCAGCTGGGAAACGATTACACGCTCGGTACCGTTGATTACAAAGGTACCGTTCTCGGTCATCAGGGGAATTTCACCCATGTAGACTTCTTGCTCTTTGATGTCCTTGATCGCTTTGTTCGACGATTCTTTGTCGAAAATGATCAGGCGCACTTTTACCCGCAAAGGTACGGCGTAAGTAACACCGCGCAATACGCATTCTTTGACATCAAATGCCGGTTCGCCCAGGCGATAACCGACGTACTCCAGCGCAGCATTGCCGGAGTAGCTGATGATCGGGAAAACGGATTTGAAGGCCGCATGCAGGCCCACGTCGCGGAACTGATCTTTAGTCGCTCCCGCTTGCAAGAATTCACGATACGAATCCAGCTGGATGGCCAGAAGGTACGGCACATCCATGACGTCCGGCAACTTGCTAAAGTCCTTGCGGATACGTTTTTTCTCAGTATATGAGTAAGCCATCAGCGTTCCCCAGCTTGGTCACCTGCTTGTTTGGCCCCTCCCGACGGGAGCAGCCAGAAAATCGTGCAAACCCCATGGTTTGCGCCACCGCATCGGGTGGTTACAGCTCGTTATCAGCACCGACCCAGTCGGCTGCCAATAACGGAAAAAGGCCGGTGGCAAGAGCCACCAGCCATCAGCCTTTCGCTTTACGCTCGGGCTGGAGGAGCAAAGTCGATGCTTACTTCAGCTCGACTTTAGCGCCTGCTTCTTCCAGAGTGGCTTTTGCTTTGTCAGCTGCATCTTTCGATACGGCTTCCAGAACAACGCCAGGAGCGCCGTCAACTACAGCCTTGGCTTCTTTCAAGCCCAGACCGGTCAGTTCACGTACTGCCTTGATCACGTTAACTTTCTTCTCGCCAGCTTCCAGCAGCATGACGTTGAATTCAGTTTGTTCTTCAACAACAGCAGCGACAGCAGCTGGACCAGCGGAAGCAGCGGCAGCGGAAACGCCGAACTTCTCTTCCATGGCTTTGATCAGCTCAACGATTTCCAGAACGGATTTTTCGCCGATTGCTTCGATGATTTGGTCGTTAGTCAGAGACATGACTATAAATTCCTGTATTGGGGTGACAGCCTACGCGGCCATCGAAATAAACAATAAACGCTGAAAGGAGTCGCTCAGCCTTAGGCTGCAGCGGCTTCTTTCTGGTCGCGAAGAGCCGCCAGAGTACGAGCCAATTTGCTGGTTGCGCCTTGAATCACGCTCATCAGCTGAGAAATTGCTTCGTCACGGGTCGGCAGGCTTGCCAGTACGTCGATCTGATTAGCTGCGAGGAACTTGCCCTCGAACGCAGCTGCCTTGATCTCGAACTTATCCTGACCTTTTGCGAATTCCTTGAAGATACGGGCAGCAGCACCCGGATGTTCTTTGGAGAATGCAATCAAGGTAGGGCCAGTGAACACGTCGTTGAGCACGTCATATTGAGTGCCAGCAACGGCGCGCTTGAGCAGGGTGTTACGTACAACACGTACGTAAACGCCAGCTTCACGAGCCTCTTTACGGAGTCCGGTCATAGCGCCTACTGTTACGCCACGGGCATCAGCCACGACAGCGGACAGAGCAACTTGGGCAGCCTTGTTGACTTCAGCGACGATGGCCTTCTTGTCTTCAAGTTTAATTGCCACGGGAAAAACTCCTGCTTGTTACCGTTTCATCCAACCGAAGCCGGATGTCGTTTTGGTGTCTGATTCGGTAAGGAACCGGGAGCACCATCTGCGTAGGCTTGAGGTTTAAGACTTGCGCCGCCTACGGTCTTGGATAGCCCCCGCCAGGCAGGGACCCCAATCTTTCAATTGGCGCAATTGCTTGCGCCAACCTGTGTCTTACGCGTCGAGCGAGCCTTGGTCGATAACCAGACCTGGGCCCATAGTGGTGCTCAGGGTAACGCGCTTGACGTAAATGCCTTTCGAGGAAGCTGGTTTGATACGCTTCAGATCAGCGATCAGGGCTTCAACGTTTTCCTTCAGCTTGACGGCGTCGAAGCCGACTTTGCCAACGGAAGTGTGAATGATGCCGTTTTTGTCGGTGCGATAACGAACCTGACCAGCTTTGGCGTTTTTAACCGCAGTAGCTACGTCTGGCGTTACGGTGCCGACTTTAGGGTTAGGCATCAGGCCGCGTGGACCCAGGATCTGACCCAACTGACCTACAACGCGCATCGCATCCGGGGATGCAATGACTACGTCATAGTTCAGGTCGCCGCCTTTCATTTCGGCAGCCAGATCGTCCATACCTACACGGTCAGCGCCTGCAGCCAGAGCGGCCTCAGCAGCTGGACCCTGGGTGAACACAGCAACGCGAACAGTCTTGCCAGTGCCGTGTGGCAGCACAGTAGCGCTACGAACGACCTGGTCGGATTTACGCGGGTCAACACCCAGGTTCACAGCAACGTCGAACGACTCGCTGAACTTGACAGTCGACAGCTCAGCCAGCAGAGATGCAGCGTCTACAAAGTTGTAGGCCTTGCCTGCTTCGATTTTTCCGGCGATAGCCTTTTGACGCTTGGTCAACTTAGCCATTACACACCCTCCACGTTAAGGCCCATGCTACGAGCAGAACCGGCGATAGTGCGCACGGCTGCATCCATATCAGCTGCAGTCAGATCCGCGTTTTTGGTTTTCGCGATTTCTTCCAGCTGAGCACGAGTCACGGTGCCAACCTTAACGGTGTTCGGACGAGCGGAACCGCTGGTCAGACCGGCCGCCTTCTTCAGCAAAACCGAAGCAGGGGTGGATTTGGTTTCGAAAGTGAAGCTACGGTCGCTGTAGACAGTGATGATCACTGGAGTCGGCAGACCTGGTTCAATACCCTGAGTACGGGCGTTGAAAGCCTTGCAGAATTCCATGATGTTCACGCCGTGCTGACCCAGAGCAGGACCAACAGGTGGGCTTGGGTTAGCCTGAGCGGCCTTCACTTGCAGCTTGATGTAAGCGGTAATCTTCTTGGCCATGAGGCACTCCAATTACGGGTTCGAACGCCTCGAAAGGCTCCCCGGTTACTTGCGCGTTTATCCCAGTGACGACAAAACCCCACAGCCTAGGCTGCGGGGTTGGGATGCTTGCTCAGCTAGACCTTTTCGACCTGACTGAACTCGAGCTCTACCGGAGTAGAGCGACCGAAAATGAGCACTGCCACTTGGATCCGGCTCTTTTCGTAGTTAACTTCTTCAACCGTACCGGTAAAATCGGCAAACGGTCCGTCGTTGACGCGTACCGACTCACCTGGCTCGAACAACGTCTTCGGCTTCGGCTTGTCGCTACCATCAGCAACACGACGCAGAATCGCTTCTGCCTCTTTATCTGTGATCGGCGCAGGCTTATCAGCAGTACCGCCAATGAAACCCATCACACGAGGAGTATCCTTGACCAAGTGCCAAGTACCCTCATTCATGTCCATCTGAACCAGCACATAACCTGGGAAGAACTTGCGCTCGCTTTTGCGTTTCTGGCCATTACGCATCTCCACCACTTCTTCGGTGGGGACCAGAATTTCGCCAAAGCCATCTTCCATGCCAGCCAGCTTTACGCGCTCTACCAACGAGCGCATGACATGCTTCTCGTAACCGGAGTAAGCATGCACAACGTACCAACGCTTAGCCACGGGACACCCTTAGCCGACAATCAAGGAAACAAGCCAGCCGAGCAGGGAATCGAGCCCCCACAACAGCAACGCCATAACCAGAACAACAGCCACAACAATCAACGTGGTCTGCGTGGTTTCTTGGCGAGTTGGCCATACGACTTTACGAATCTCGGTGCGAGCTTCCTTAACCAGTACAAAGAAAGACTTGCCCTTGACTGTCTGCAGGCCTACAAAGGCAGCTACAGCAGCAATGGCGAGCAATGCAAGTACGCGGTACAGGATCGGCGAAGCAGAGTAATACTGATTGCCAACAACGCCAACAACCACCAAGGCGACTACTACTAGCCACTTGAGCAGATCGAAGCGAGAGCCTTGAGCTTCAGCTTTAGGAGTCATCTATGAAGATCCTGTGAAAAGAAAGCCAGACACACCAAGTGAATCTGGCAGGTCAGGAGGGAATCGAACCCCCAACCTACGGTTTTGGAGACCGTCGCTCTGCCAATTGAGCTACTGACCTAAAACAAAATCAGGCCGACCATTATGCCGGCCCGAAAAAGACATTACAACAACTTACTCGATGACTTTGGCTACGACACCCGCGCCGACGGTACGACCGCCTTCACGAATTGCAAAACGCAGACCATCTTCCATCGCGATGGTTTTGATCAGGGTAACGACCATTTGGACGTTATCCCCCGGCATCACCATTTCAACACCTTCTGGCAGCTCGCAGTTACCAGTCACGTCAGTCGTACGGAAGTAGAACTGCGGACGGTAGCCCTTGAAGAATGGCGTATGACGACCACCCTCCTCCTTGCTCAGAACGTAAACCTCAGCAGTGAACTTGGTATGCGGCTTGACGGTGCCCGGCTTGACCAGAACCTGGCCACGCTCGACATCATCACGCTTGGTACCACGCAGCAAAACGCCGCAGTTCTCACCCGCCCGACCTTCATCGAGCAGCTTGCGGAACATCTCAACACCAGTGCACGTAGTTTTGACAGTGTCACGAAGACCAACAATCTCAACCTCTTCCTGAATGCGGACGATGCCACGCTCAACACGACCAGTCACAACAGTACCGCGACCGGAGATCGAGAACACATCCTCGATCGGCATCAGGAACGGCTTGTCGATAGCACGCTCAGGCTGCGGAATGTAGCTATCCAGCGTCTCAACCAACTTCTTGACGGCAGTGGTACCCATCTCGTTGTCGTCTTGACCGTTCAACGCCATCAGCGCAGAGCCAATGATGATCGGAGTGTCATCACCTGGAAAATCGTAAGCGCTCAACAAGTCGCGCACTTCCATCTCAACCAGCTCCAGCAGCTCGGCATCATCAACCATGTCAGCCTTGTTCAGGAAGACAACGATGTATGGAACGCCAACCTGACGGGACAGCAGGATGTGCTCACGGGTTTGCGGCATCGGACCATCAGCGGCCGAGCAAACCAGAATCGCACCATCCATCTGCGCAGCACCGGTGATCATGTTTTTTACGTAATCAGCATGACCAGGACAGTCAACATGTGCGTAGTGACGCACGGCCGAATCGTATTCAACGTGAGCGGTGTTGATGGTGATACCACGAGCTTTTTCTTCAGGGGCGCTATCGATTTTGTCGAAGTCTACCTTCGCCGAACCGAAAACCTCGGAACAGACTCGGGTCAAGGCTGCAGTCAAAGTAGTTTTACCATGATCAACATGACCAATGGTCCCAACGTTGACGTGCGGCTTATTACGTTCGAACTTTTCCTTAGCCATCAAAATCACCCCTAGGAGAAGAATTGAGCAAGTAAAGCAAGCCATTAAAACAAAGGCAGATATTTTCATATCTGCCTTGTTATATATGGAGCTCTTGAGCGGATTTGAACCGCTGACCTCACCCTTACCAAGGGTGTGCTCTACCAACTGAGCTACAAGAGCGTAACACTTTGCAGGATCTGCAAACTTGGAGCGGGTAGCGGGAATCGAACCCGCATCATCAGCTTGGAAGGCTGAGGTTCTACCACTAAACTATACCCGCGGAGCTTGCAGCTCTCGCTAAAAATGGTGGAGGGGGAAGGATTCGAACCTTCGAAGTCGTAGACGTCAGATTTACAGTCTGATCCCTTTGGCCGCTCGGGAACCCCTCCTAAGCGAGCCGGCATTCTATATCATGCCGACCTTCTGTCAAGCATTTTCTCATTAAAAACCTGAGGTTAGCTGCGTTGACCTCGCTTTACACTGTCGACCTTCAAAGGTCTTCACTGCGAAGCGGGCGCCATTCTATGCAAACTATTCCGCGGGTGCAACCCCCTCACACGGCATTATTTTATGTTTTAACTCATTGAATTCTCTGGAAAGGTTTTGCAGCTGCACATCATCGAGCCAGCGCCGGCTTTCAGGAGCCACACGGAACCAGTAACCCGCAAAGTCGGGAGCGTCCTTGGCCAGGAGCTGATACTTGATCTCCATGCCGGTCAAGCGCCGCTCAACGGCTTGGGCCGCTTCCTGGCGAACGAACCCACCCAGGTACAAGCAACCAGCCTCAGCCTGAACGGGCTTCGTTTTATCGCGGGATGCGTCACTCGTTTCGCTCAGCAACTGAATATCTTGCTGAGCACCCCGATACAAACTCAAAGCAGTGACATCCTTCGCGCGCAGAGGAGCTTCTTGTTGATGCCAGATGTAATAGAACACGTTGAGAACAAGCAGCAGCAGGAACAACCAACGCATATGAACCTCAAGACAAAGGACATGCCATCGCCAACCCTACAAATACCAGATCTGGAACTACTCTGGCCTCAGGCACGATTTGGGAAACGAGCTCGGCGTCCCCACCGGTAAGGAACACTGAAAAATCTGCCCCCCAGTAGCTACGCGCAAGCTCTAACTGGGTCAGGACAAAGCCCCTAAGCATCAGCAGGCAGCCCCGCTCGACCGCCTCTACGGTGGTCCGCCCTGGAGCAAGACACTCCAGAGCGCGCTCGGCAGCCAGATCCCCATAGCGAATTTTGCGTGTATGGGTGCGCAGCTGATTCCGCATTAACGGCATTCCCGGGCATATGAACCCTCCGAGATGCTCTCCATCATTCGAGACGAAGTCCGCGGTCACAGCAGTACCAAAATCGAGCACCAGGCACGCACCCGAGGCCAAATGGAAACCTCCGAGCATCGCCAGCCAACGATCAAGACCCAGACGCTCGAACTCATCGTAGCCATTTCGAACACCTGACATTTCGCGACTCGGTGTCGCGCAGGCCACCGACACGCCAAAAGACTCCGTCAGCAGCGAAACCAACGCCCCGGTTTCCTCGACGGTTCTGACACTGACCATCCGACAGAACGTGAAAGCAGCGCCCTTGAGTGCTTTCAAGCTGTCCAGCAAATCAAGATTCGAATCGACTACGCCCTCACCGACTGTCCTGCGAGCATCCGCAGCGAGCACTCGCCACTTGATAAAACTGTTTCCGCAGTCGAGCTCAAGAATCATCACGCAACCTCAAGCTAAGCTCACCACCACTAAAGACTTTTTCCAAACCACCCACCTTCAAGCGCAGAGCACCCTGACTATCGATACCCAGCACTTCGCCATCTATTTGATTAACACCAACCACCAGTGATACCGCCCGCCCCTGCCACAGATGATTTTGCTCCCATTCTGACTGGATAGCGGGAAACCCGTCCGTATGATGCCGCCCCAAATAGACTTGGAGCATCTGGCCCAGTTGCGCAACCAGGTTATTTCGATCGAACGCACGACCCGACTCAAGCCTCACTGAAGTCCACTGCTGGTCAACCTCGTCGGTCATTTGCATGTTCACGTTGATTCCAATACCCAGCACCACGTGACACACATCTGCGGGATCCCCCACCAATTCAAGCAAGATCCCTGCAATTTTTTTGCGGCCGACCAGCACATCGTTAGGCCATTTCAAACCCGCCTCTGAAACACCTAACGCTCGCAAGGTTTGCATGACCGCAAGCCCGACAACGAGACTCAGGCCTTCCAGTTGGCGCATGCCGCCTTCAATGCGCAACACTAGACTGTAATAAATATTTTCCGCGAAAGGACTCGCCCACTTCCGCCCACGGCGCCCACGACCAGACGTCTGCCGCTCGGCAAGCACAAGGAATGGCGCTACCTGGCCACGCTCTATGGCACGAAGAGCCTCGGCATTGGTGGAGTCGATAGAATCGAAAACCAGAATGGGCCAATCACAAGATGGCGCCTGCTCAGCGATCGAGACCGAATCGAGTAACGTCAACGGTGAAGCCAATTGATAACCGCGGCCGCGCACTTTATGGATGGACAAACCAAGTTCAGCCTCTAAAAGTTGAAGCTGTTTCCATACAGCACTGCGACTGACACCCAGTGCAGCGCCAAGGGCCTGACCTGAATGAAATCGGCCATCCTTAAGAAGCTTTAACAACGTCAGCATGCAGGTTCCGCCTCCCAATGAGGCCCGCATGATAGACATGCATCGAGCCGTTGCATAGAAACCACGCCTGGAAGATTTTCTTTGCGCAAAACAAAACCCCAACTGCTTTCGCAATTGGGGTTTCGGAATTTAATCTTGACGATGACCTACTCTCACATGGGGAAACCCCACACTACCATCGGCGATGCATCGTTTCACTGCTGAGTTCGGGATGGGATCAGGTGGTTCCAATGCTCTATGGTCGTCAAGAAATTCGGGTACTGAGTCGTGACCAGTTGGCCTCGCTTCAGCAAATGGGTATGTGATAGCTTTCGGTGTTTTTGCGAGATCGAACTTTCGGTTCGTTTCGTCTTCACACACCGCAATCTGGTGCTCGTTAGAGCAAGCAAATTGCTTGGGTGTTATATGGTCAAGCCTCACGGGCAATTAGTATTGGTTAGCTCAACGCCTCACAGCGCTTACACACCCAACCTATCAACGTCGTAGTCTTCGACGGCCCTTCAGGGGACTCAAGGTCCCAGTGAGATCTCATCTTGAGGCTAGTTTCCCGCTTAGATGCTTTCAGCGGTTATCTATTCCGAACATAGCTACCCGGCAATGCCACTGGCGTGACAACCGGAACACCAGAGGTTCGTCCACTCCGGTCCTCTCGTACTAGGAGCAGCCCCTCTCAAATCTCAAACGTCCACGGCAGATAGGGACCGAACTGTCTCACGACGTTCTAAACCCAGCTCGCGTACCACTTTAAATGGCGAACAGCCATACCCTTGGGACCGGCTTCAGCCCCAGGATGTGATGAGCCGACATCGAGGTGCCAAACACCGCCGTCGATATGAACTCTTGGGCGGTATCAGCCTGTTATCCCCGGAGTACCTTTTATCCGTTGAGCGATGGCCCTTCCATACAGAACCACCGGATCACTAAGACCTACTTTCGTACCTGCTCGACGTGTCTGTCTCGCAGTCAAGCGCGCT
>NZ_CM142701.1:2082500-5140000 GCF_054897705.1 Pseudomonas sp. GB2N2 | reverse complement strand
CACGCGCCACCGCCGAGTTCTTCACCAAGCCCGCCTTATTAAGGACAGCCGCGATCGGCATATCTTCAGTGGCGATCAACTCAACTTCCGGCAGGACATCCGGTAGCTCACCATCTTTCATTCGGTTGCCCGCCGCACGGTGGGCATTGGCCGCAGCCTCCTCACCATGGAAGCGCGCAACGATCTCTTCAGCCAATTTGATCTTGATGTCGCGCGGGTTGGCACCCGCCTCGACATCGGCGCGCAACGCATTGATCTCTTCCATGGAGCGGAAGCTAAGCAACTCGAAGTAACGCCACATCAGCGCATCAGGAATGGAAACCAGCTTGCTGTACATCACACCCGGCGCTTCCTGGATGCCAACGTAGTTGCCCAAGGACTTGGACATCTTCTTCACGCCATCCAGACCTTCAAGCAGCGGCATGGTCAGAATGCATTGAGGCTCCTGACCATAACCGCGCTGTAGCTCCCGCCCCATCAGCAAGTTGAATTTCTGGTCGGTCCCGCCCAGCTCTACATCCGCGCGCAAAGCGACCGAGTCATAACCCTGAACCAAAGGATAGAGAAACTCATGGATGGCGATTGGCTGGTTGGTCGTGTAGCGCTTGTCGAAGTCATCGCGCTCGAGCATGCGAGCGACGGTGTATTGCGAAGTCAGGCGAATGAAGTCTGCCGGACCCATCTGATCCATCCAGGTGGAGTTGAACGCCACCTCGGTCTTGGCGGGATCGAGAATCTTGAACACCTGAGTCTTGTAGGTCTCGGCATTCTCGAGAACCTGTTCGCGAGTCAGCGGGGGACGCGTCGCGCTTTTGCCACTAGGGTCACCGATCATCCCGGTGAAGTCACCTATAAGGAAGATCACCTGATGCCCCAACTCTTGGAACTGACGCAGCTTATTAATAAGCACGGTGTGACCCAGGTGCAAATCCGGCGCGGTCGGATCGAAGCCTGCTTTGATACGTAGCGGCTGGCCACGCTTGAGCTTTTCGATCAGCTCGGACTCGACCAACAGTTCTTCCGCACCACGTTTAATCAGCGCTAGCTGCTCTTCAACCGACTTCATAACAGACCCGCAAGGCTCGAATTCAAAGGGAACCAACCATACAAGATCACGCGTCAAATACAAAGTTTGGCCGGCGCAATGACGCCAATCCGCCGGCAGAGTGACCACGGACTTGCTTCAGAGATGATTTGGTTATATTTTATACAGTTATTTCATCTTCATCATGTCATTCATCTTTTCCAATTCATCTTTTTCAAAGTCAAAATTACCTATGACCCAAGAATCGTCTAAAGCGCCACCGCTTTACCCGAAGACCCATCTGCTCGCAGCAAGTGGTATCGCCGCCCTTCTGAGCCTGGCGCTTCTGGTATTTCCTTCCAGTGATGTAGAAGCCAAAAAGACCACCCTGAGCCTTGAACTGGAAAGCCCTGCTGAACAACTGTCACAAGACCAAGACGCCGCAGATGCTGCACAAGCCACAAATGAGCCGGTAACTTCCCCCTTCGCACAGATTGAAAACAGCGAGGAAGAGTCCCAGGAAACCGCCGAGGCTGCTCCGGCGCCGGTTGTCGAAGAAAAGAAGGGCCCCAATCACAGGGAAGTGACCGTTGCCAAAGGCGACACACTTTCCACGTTGTTCGAGAAAGTCGGCCTTCCTGCCACTTCGGTGCATGAAGTTTTGGCCAGCGACAAACAGGCCAAGCAATTCAGCCAACTCAAGCATGGCCAGAAACTCGAATTCGAACTCAATCCCCAAGGCCAACTGACTAACCTGCACAGCAAAGTCAGCGACCTCGAAAGCATTACCCTAACCAAGAACGACAAGGGTTACGTCTTCAACCGCATCACCGCCAAGCCAACCGTCCGTTCCGCCTATGCGCATGGCGTGATCAACAGTTCGCTCTCGCAATCCGCTGCTCGCGCAGGTCTGTCCCATAGCCTGACCATGGACATGGCCAGCGTGTTCGGCTACGACGTCGACTTCGCCCAGGATATTCGCCAGGGAGACGAGTTCGACGTCATCTACGAGCAGAAAGTCGTGAACGGCAAGGCAGTCGGTAACGGGCCAATTCTGTCCGCGCGCTTCACCAGCCGCGGCAAAACGTACACCGCCGTGCGTTACACCAATAAACAAGGCAACAGCAGCTACTACACCGCTGACGGCAACAGCATGCGCAAGGCATTTATCCGCACGCCGGTAGATTTCGCCCGCATCAGCTCGAAGTTCTCCATGGGCCGTAAACACCCGATCCTGAACAAGATCCGCGCCCACAAAGGTGTCGATTACGCTGCTCCGCGCGGCACGCCAATCAAAGCGGCTGGTGACGGAAAAGTTTTGTTGGCCGGCCGTCGCGGCGGTTACGGCAATACTGTGATCATTCAGCACGGCAGCACCTATCGCACGCTTTACGGGCACATGCAGGGTTTTGCCAAAGGTGTCCAGACCGGCAGCTCCGTCAAGCAGGGTCAGGTGATTGGCTACATCGGAACGACTGGCCTTTCAACTGGACCGCATCTGCATTACGAATTCCAGGTCAATGGCGTGCACGTCGATCCACTGGGTCAAAAAGTGGCGATGGCCGATCCGATTTCCAAGGCAGAGCGGGCACGCTTCCTCGCGCAAAGTCAGCCGCTGATGGCGCGAATGGACCAAGAGAAGTCGACCCAACTGGCTTCGAGCAAGCGCTAAACCATGACCCTCTATATAGGCGTGATGTCCGGAACCAGCCTTGATGGACTGGACATTGCGCTGGTCGAGCTGACACCGGCGATCAATCTGATCGCCACGCACTACATTCCCATGCCTGATTCCCTGCGCGCCGAACTGCTTGCCTTGTGCGCCAGCGGCCCGGACGAGATTGCCCGCTCCGCCATCGCCCAACAGCACTGGGTGAAGCTCGCGGCACAAGGTATTCACACCCTGCTCGATCAACAAAACCTGAAACCCAAAGACATTCGCGCGATTGGCAGCCACGGCCAGACCATACGCCACGAGCCGGCGCGCGGTTTCACGGTGCAAATCGGCAACCCTGCCCTGCTGACGGAATTGACCGGCATCACCGTAGTCAGCGACTTTCGCAGCCGCGACGTAGCGGCTGGCGGCCAAGGCGCTCCACTGGTTCCAGCCTTCCACGAAGCACTGTTTGACGAACAGGCTGGCAATCGTGCCGTCCTGAACGTTGGCGGCTTCAGTAACCTAAGCCTGATTGAACCCGGTAAACCTGTGGCGGGTTTCGACTGCGGCCCGGGGAATGTATTGCTGGATGCCTGGATTCATCAGCAGCGCGGCGACAACTTTGATCGCGATGGCCAATGGGCTGCCAGTGGCAAGGTTGAGCCAGTATTGTTGAATGCATTGCTCAGCGATCCATTTTTCGTGACCAAGGGCCCGAAAAGCACCGGTCGCGAAGTGTTCAACCTGGCATGGCTGACACAACACCTTTCGTCATTGCCGACGATTGCTGCAGAAGATGTACAGGCTACGCTGCTGGAACTGACCGCGCTGACGATCATTGAATCGCTGCAGAGCGCTCAATCGGACACTCGAGAGCTGCTGGTCTGCGGTGGCGGCGCGCACAACGCCACGCTCATGAGCCGCCTGACCAGCCTTCTACCCAACGCGACCGTCAGCAGCACAGCGACTCACGGGGTCGACCCCGACTGGGTCGAAGCCATGGCCTTCGCATGGCTCGCCCACTGCTGCCTTCAAGGGATCGCAGCCAATCGCCCAAGCGTCACTGGCGCCCGCGGCCTGCGCGTACTCGGCGCCATCTATCCGGCCTGATACGAAACCGCAGACAGCAAAACGCCGCAGAACCCTCAAGCCATGCGGCGTTTGATAATGCGGTGAAGCGCGATCAGATCGAGAACGAAGAACCGCAGCCACAGGTGGTGCTTGCGTTTGGATTCTTGATCACGAAACGCGAACCTTCCAGGCCTTCCTGATAATCCACCTCGGCGCCTGCCAGGTACTGGAAGCTCATCGGGTCAACGACCAGACTCACGCCCTCGCGCTCGACAATGGTGTCGTCATCGGCCACTTCTTCATCGAAGGTGAAGCCGTACTGAAAACCTGAACAACCGCCGCCCGTAACGAATACGCGCAGCTTCAAGCGATCATTCCCCTCTTCATCGACCAGGCTTTTCACCTTGTGCGCGGCACCGTGGGTGAATTGCAAAGCGGTGGGGGTGAAGGATTCGACGCTCATGCTGACTATCTCCCGGCGTTACGCCGCCATAATGCGTGATGACGCGCATTATCCGCTTCTCCTAGAAAAGCGGTCAACTATTGTTACGGTATATCAATAAACCCGATTGCCGGTCCTCGATGCAAACAGGCCCGTCCGACGGGCCTTTTTGCTGAGTAGGATAAAGCCTTACGGCAACATGCCGGCATGGGACAAGCCCAGGCGCTCATCCAGGCCGAACAGGATGTTCAGGTTCTGTACCGCCTGACCCGACGCACCTTTGACCAGGTTGTCGATCACCGACAACACCACCACCAGATCGCCATCCTGAGGACGATGCACAGCGATACGGCAAACGTTAGCCCCACGCACGCTGCGGGTTTCCGGATGGCTGCCCGCCGGCATCACATCGACGAACGGTTCGTTGGCATAACGCTTTTCAAACAGCGCCTGCAGGTCCACCGAGCGATCGACGACCGTTGCGTAAAGCGTAGAGTGAATGCCGCGAATCATCGGTGTCAGGTGCGGAACAAAGGTCAGGCCGACGTCCTTGCCTGCTGCAAGCCGCAGCCCCTGGCGAATTTCCGGCAGGTGACGATGACCTTTGACTGCGTAGGCCTTCATGCTTTCCGACGTTTCGGAGTACAGCGAACCTACGGCAGCGCCACGCCCGGCACCGCTGACGCCCGACTTGCAGTCAGCGATCAAGCGCGTGGTATCGGCCAGACCGGCCTCGATCAATGGCAGGAATCCCAATTGCGTGGCGGTCGGGTAGCAACCGGGTACGGCGATCAGGCGAGCCTGTTTGATCCGCTCGCGATTGACTTCCGGCAAGCCATAGACCGCTTCCTCCAGCAGTTGCGGCGCGCCGTGCGGCTGGCCGTACCACTTGGCCCACTCATCGGCGTCTTGCAGACGGAAGTCCGCCGACAGGTCGATGACCTTGGTCCCGGCCGCCAACAGCTCACCGGCCAAAGCGTGTGCAACACCGTGAGGCGTAGCGAAGAATACGACGTCGCAGGCACCTAGCGTCTTGATGTCCGGAACACTGAACGCCAGGCCATCGTAATGACCGCGCAGGTTCGGGTACAGATCAGCCACGGCCAGACCGGCCTCGGATCGGGAAGTGATCACCACCACTTCTGCCTGCGGATGCTGCGCCAACAGACGCAGCAGTTCGACACCGGTGTAACCCGTGCCGCCGACGATACCGACCTTGACCATAAACCTGCCCTCAACGAACCCACTGGAAAGCCGTCGATAATAGGGCCCGTATCGCCCTGCGACAACCGGCAAGGTGACGTGCGGCCGCTCAAGCCTCTACTATCCGGGCTACCGTGAACCTGGGAATAACTCAAAATGCTTTATCTGTGGCTCAAAGCGCTTCATATCGTCAGCATGGTCTGCTGGTTTGCCGGCCTGTTCTACTTGCCGCGCCTGTTCGTCTACCACGCCCAAAGCGATGACACCGTCAGCAAGGAACGCTTCAGCCTCATGGAGCGCAAGCTGTACCGCGGCATCATGGGCCCGGCAATGATTGCCACGCTGATCTTCGGTATCGCACTGATCTACCTCAACCCCAGCATCTTCACTCAGGGCGCCTGGATTCACGCGAAGTTGACCCTGGTGGTGATCCTGATCGGCTACCACCACATGTGCGGCGCGCAGGTGAAACGTTTTGCCCGTGGCGAGAACACCCGCAGCCATGTCTTTTATCGCTGGTTCAATGAAGTGCCGGTTCTGATATTGCTGGCTATCGTCATTCTGGTCGTCGTTCGGCCGTTCTGAGTTCCATCAGCACCCGTCTTCAATTTGCACCACTCATCGGGGTACTTCCAATGTCGCTGCCCGCTCTGCTCGAACAACGTTTGCGTTTGCCCGTCGTGGCGGCGCCGATGTTTCTGATTTCCAACCCACAATTGGTGCTCGCCTGCTGCCGCAATGGCGTGGTCGGCAGCTTTCCCGCGTTGAACCAGCGTGAGAGCAGCGGCTTCAAGGCCTGGCTGCAAGAGATCGAAGCAGGCCTGGCGACGCTGGAGAACCCGGCGCCTTACGCGGTGAACCTGATCGTCCACAACAGCAATCCAAGGCTTCAAGCGGATCTGGATATCTGCATCGAGCACAAAGTGCCTATCATCATTACCAGTCTTGGCGCCGTGAAAGAACTGGTGGATGCCGTCCACAGCTACGGCGGCCTGGTGTTCCATGATGTGACCACTCGCCGCCATGCCGAGAAAGCCGCCGAAGCCGGTGTCGATGGCTTGATCGCCGTGGCCGCTGGTGCCGGTGGTCACGCCGGCACTTGGAGTCCGTTCTCGCTGATTGCGGAGATCCGCCAGTTCTTCGACAAGACCCTCCTGCTGGCAGGTTGCCTGAACCACGGCCATGAGATTCTCGCTGCGCAAGTGCTTGGTGCGGATCTGGCCTACTTCGGTACGCGATTTATCGGCACCACGGAAAGCCATGCGCCTGACGCCTATAAAGAGATGCTGCTGACGTCCAGAGCCGCAGATATCGTCCATACGCCCGCGGTGTCGGGCGTGCCGGCGAGCTTTATGCGGCAGAGCCTGGAAGCGGCCGGTTTCGACATGGCGGCGCTGCAAAACAAGGGCGATGTCAATTTCGGCTCCAAGCTCAAGCCCTTGAGTGATGAAGCCAAAGCCTGGAAAACCGTGTGGTCCGCCGGCCAAGGCGTCGGCGAAATCGATGACTTGCCGAGCGTTGATCAACTGATCGCCCGGCTGGACGCTGAATACCGCAAAGCACAGGAACTGGTGGCGCAGTTGCCAAAGCGCTGGCCGCGCTGAGATGAAAGCTTGGCCAGCCCCTACCGGCTGGCCTTACACTTGATGCCTGCAACATTCTCTATCTCAAATACTCGCGACAAGGATGCCTCGCAATGAGCGACACCCGTTTCAAGATCGTATTCGACGGCGCTCTGCTGCCGGGCGTTGACGTTACCACTGCGAAACTCAATCTCGCCGATTTGTTCAAAAGCGATGTGGCTGCGATCGAACGCTTGTTCAGTGGCCGACCTGTCGCGCTCAAACGTGACCTGTCACACGCCGATGCCCAGACGTATCTCCAGGCGTTGACCAAGACCGGTATCGATGCACGGATCGAAAGCGAGCCGTCCATTGAATTGAACCTGTCCGACGTTCACGAGCCCTCTCCCGCCCCTATCCCTATCCCTACCCCGGGCCAATGGGCATCGGCCGATACAGAATCTCCTTATGCGCCACCGCGCGCGCCAGTCGGCGAGGCGGTACCGGCGTTCGGCACGCTCAAGGCGTTCACCTCCAACGGACGCATCGGCCGCTTGCGCTATCTGGCGTGGACGATGGCGTTGATGCTGGTACTGATGGGCGTCACCGGCGTATTCGTTTCCATCGGTTTGTCGCTCATTGCCTTGACCTCGACTGTCGGCCTGGTGATCGGCGGGCTGGTCGGGGCCGCGCTGTGCATGGCGTTCCTTATCGTCAGCGTTCAGATCAGCATTCAACGTCTACATGACCTCGGCTGGTCCGGCTGGTTGTATCTGCTGACTCTGGTGCCATTCGTGGGCGGTCTTTTCCCTATTTTACTCGCGGTACTGCCGGGCAATGCCACAGCCAACCAATACGGCGCACCGCCACCGGCCAACACCACCGCAGTAAAGGTACTTTGTGCAATTTGGCTGCTATTTGTCGCCGTTGTCTCCATTGGCGCACTCACCGGCGGTATCGGCGCCCTGCAAAATGAATACGAAAGCACCACCGAGAGCAGCTACGACAGTGGCTCGGTCACTACCGATGAAGTGGAAGTCGCGCCGGCTGCAGAGGCTGAAGCACCTGAGCCAGTGCCGGATTCCGCAGACGATGAAGCCGAAGAAGCCCCGGCCCCTGTAGACTCTGCGAAAGAATGAACAGCGCTCCCCGCCCGTGACACCTGCGTCGCCGGCGCGGCGCGGTTGCGATGGAGAACTGCATGACCCGTTACGCTCTGATCACTGGCGCTTCCAGTGGCATCGGCCTGGCGATGGCCGAAGCGCTGGCCCGCCGTGGCCGCAGCCTGATTCTGGTGGCCCGACAGCGTGATCAGCTGGAAACTATTGCAATTGAACTGACCCAACGCTTTGGCGTGGAGGTGTTGTTCCGTGCCTGCGACCTGGGCGAACCGCTGCGGCTGTCCGGCTTCCTGCTGGAACTGGAGGAAGGTGACCGACAGATCGACTTGCTGGTCAACTGCGCCGGCATCGGTACCTGCGGTCCGTTTCTGGCGCAGGACTGGATGACTGAGCAAGACCTGATCGAAGTGAACATCCTCGCCCTGACTCGCCTGTGCCACGCCATCGGCAACAGCATGGCGTTGCAAGGTGGCGGGCAAATCCTCAATGTCGCCTCGGTCGCCGCGTTCCAGCCCGGCCCGTGGATGAGCACTTACTACGCCAGCAAGGCGTATGTGCTGCATTTT
Source organism: Pseudomonas sp. GB2N2 (assembly GCF_054897705.1). Lineage (NCBI taxonomy): Bacteria > Pseudomonadati > Pseudomonadota > Gammaproteobacteria > Pseudomonadales > Pseudomonadaceae > Pseudomonas > Pseudomonas sp. GB2N2. Next base: position 5,131,354 of record NZ_CM142701.1, on the reverse strand, counting down.
TCCGAAGGGTTGCGCGTCGAGCTGAAGAAATGCGCGGTCAAGGTATCCGTGCTCTGTCCCGGGCCAACCCGCACGGCGTTTTACCACACCGCACAACTGGACACGGTCAAGCTGGTCAACAGCAAACTGCTGATGAGCCCCGAGGAAGTTGCGCTCTACGCCGTGCGGGCGCTGGAGAAAAACCGCGCAATCATAATCCCCGGTCGACGCAACCGCTGGTTCGCCTTCCTGCCGCGACTCGGTTCGCGCTGGCTGAACCGGACAATTACCGGCATGGTCAACAAAGCCTACTGCCCGCGCTGATCAGCCCTACGGCAAAACACTGGGCGGGTGCATTCCTCATGAGTACACTCAGGCAAGCCCAAACAACGGAGAAAACAGCTGTGGATACTCTGTTCACCAAGATCATCAACCGGGAAATCCCGGCGAAGATCATTTACGAGGACGACCAGGTACTGGCCTTCCACGACATCGCCCCACAGGCACCCGTGCATTTTCTGGTGATCCCGAAGAAGGCTGTGCGTACCCTCAACGATCTCACCGAAGACGACAAGGCACTGGCCGGGCATATTCTGTTCACTGCCCAGCGGCTTGCACTGGAACTGGGCTGCGAAGAAGGTTTCCGTGTGGTCATGAATTGCAATGAGTTGGGTGGGCAGACCGTCTATCACATTCACATGCACGTGCTGGGTCAGCGCCAGATGCACTGGCCGCCGGGTTGATTTCAAAGCCGCCCCTGCGGCGCAATGACCCAGCGCAAACCTTCCCCGGCCGATTGGGTTAAACTGGCCGCCGAGATTCTTTCCGGAGGTCAGCATGACTACCCAACGTCACTACTCGCCGATTGACCGACTTCTGCTGCAAGCCGATGCCGCGATGCGTACCCTGCTGCCCTTTAGTGGCCAGCCGTACCGTCCATCCCCTGCGATCGTGCAGCCTGAAGCGCAGATGAGCGACGAAGACACGCGGCACGTGGCCGGGTTGATGCGCATCAACCACACCGGCGAAGTCTGCGCCCAAGCGTTGTATCAGGGCCAGGCCCTGACCGCCAAGCTGCCGCACGTGCGCGCCGCCATGGAGCATGCCGCCGAAGAAGAGATCGATCACCTTGTCTGGTGCGAACAACGCATCAAGCAGTTGGGCAGCCATACCAGCATTCTCAATCCTCTGTTTTATGGCATGTCGTTCGGGATTGGTGCCGTGGCCGGGTTGATCAGCGATAAAGTCAGCCTGGGTTTCGTCGCTGCGACTGAACATCAGGTGTGCAAGCACTTGAATGAGCACCTTGAGCAATTGCCGGCCGAGGACGAAAAGTCCCGGGCGATTCTTGAGCAGATGCGCATTGATGAAGAGCATCATGCCGAGAGCGCACTGGATGCGGGTGGTTTTCGGTTTCCGGCACCGGTGAAGTTCGGGATGAGTGTGTTGGCCAAGGTGATGACCAAGAGTACGTACCGGATCTGACCTATATCCCAAACAAAAAAAGGCGACTGCCGTGAGGTAGTCGCCTTTTTTGTGTTCGAAAATCTTAGGTCGGCATGTTGCGCGCGTAGAAGATTTCGAGCATTTCGTGTTTCACACGGTCCGTCACCTGGGCACGTTGCTCAGAGGACAGGCTGTTGGTTGCGTCGCCGAACAGGTAGTTATCCAGTTCGAAGTTCTTCAACAGCATTTTGGTGTGGAACAGGTTTTCCTGGTACACGTTGACGTCGGTCATCTGATACGCGTCGCGGGTATCTTCCGACAGGTAGTTCTGGATCGAGTTGATCTCGTGATCGATGAAGTGCTTGTTACCTTCGACGTCACGGGTGAAGCCGCGCACACGGTAATCCACGGTCACGATGTCTGAATCGAACTGGTGAATCAGGAAGTTGAGCGCTTTAAGCGGTGAAATGACGCCACAGGTCGACACGTCAATGTCCACACGGAAGGTCGCAATGCCGTCGTCCGGATGGATTTCCGGATAGGTGTGCACCGTGATGTGGCTCTTGTCGAGGTGGGCCAGGATGATTTCGGGCAGCGGGCCCGGGGACTCTTCGATCTGGCTTTCAGTCGGGGTCACCGGCTCTTCCGAGATCAGAATCGTGACGCTGGCGCCCTGCGGGTCGTAGTCCTGACTGGCAATGTTCAGGATGTTGGCACCAATGATATCGACAACTTCCGTGAGGATCTGCGTCAGGCGTTTCGCGTTGTACTCTTCATTGATGTACTCGACGTACGCCTGCTGGTCTTGCGGGGTTTCCGCATAGCAGATGTCATAGATGTTGAAGCTCAAGGTCTTTGTCAGGTTATTGAACCCGTGGAGCTTGAGTTTGCTTTTCACCGTTAAAAACTCTCTATGTATTGCGGCCCGGGCCGCGTGATCAAGCATGCCCGTCAGATGCGAACGACGCACCTGCGTAGGACGGTTAACACCTCTTCGCGATGGCGATTTTGGTTGTCTGTTCGGGCCAGCGGTCTGTCGACTGACGGACCACTACCCTGAAAAAAGTGGCGCATTATGCAGACGTCAGCTTGGGATCGCCAGAGTCTGCACTGCTTTTATGATAGTTGAATGTCGATTCAACCGAGTTCGATGATCTCGTAATCGTGCGTAATCTCTACACCCGCCGCGCCAAGCATGATCGACGCCGAGCAATACTTCTCGGCAGACAGCTCGATAGCACGTTTGACCTGGGCTTCTTTCAGGCCGCGGCCCTTGACCACGAAGTGCATGTGGATCTTGGTGAAGACCTTCGGGTCCTCCGTCGCGCGTTCGGCTTCGAGGAAAGCTTCGCAGCTTTCAACGGCCTGACGGGACTTCTTGAGGATGCTGACCACATCGAAATTGCTGCAACCGCCAACACCGAGCAGGAGCATTTCCATCGGCCGGACACCCAGGTTACGACCACCGGCATCGGGCGGCCCGTCCATGACCACGACATGACCGCTGCCGGATTCGCCGAGGAACATGGCTTCGCCAGCCCATTGGATGCGTGCCTTCATCGCCAAGACTCCACTGTCTAAAAAAGGGTCGCCAGCTTAGCACAGGGGCCTTGATTGACAGCGCTCCCCTTCCTAGGACATAACCGTCTGCTTTGTAGGTAAATTCTTAAATACTGCAGGAAGTGTCCTGTTAAGCTGACGCCAATTCGCTGGCGCGTCGCCAGCTTCGCAGCAACCTCAGCGTCTCATAAGAAAACCAAACACACCGCGCAGTCTTTTCGGGATACAACCATGGTTGCTATTACCCCCCCTACACCCAAAATCAAGAACCTCGACAAGTTGCTGATGCATTGTCAGCGCCGTCGTTATGCGGCCAAGAGCAACATCATCTGTGCTGGCGACCGCTCTGAGACGCTGTTTTTCATAATCAAAGGCTCGGTCACCATCCTGATCGAGGACGACGACGGTCGTGAAATGATCGTTGCTTACCTCAACACCGGGGATTTTTTCGGTGAGCTGGGCCTGTTTGAACAAGCCGGCCTCGAACAGGAGCGCAGCGCCTGGGTGCGCGCCAAGATCGAATGCGAAGTCGCGGAAATCAGCTACGCGAAATTCCGCGAGTTGTCCCTGCTAGATCCGGACATTCTTTACGTAGTCAGCGGACAAATCGCACAACGCTTGCGTAACACCACGCGCAAGGTTGGTGACCTGGCGTTCTTCGATGTCACCGGTCGCGTTGCCCGCTGCCTGCTGGAGTTGTGCAAGCAGCCAGACGCCATGACCCACCCCGACGGCATGCAAATCAAGGTGACCCGTCAGGAAATAGGACGGATTGTCGGGTGTTCCCGGGAGATGGTCGGGCGCGTACTCAAAGATCTGGAAGAACGCAACCTGGTGGATGTCAAAGGCAAGACCATGGTGGTTTTCGGTACACGCTAACCGTGAGCGTTAAGCCCTGAATACGTCTGCCTGCAACTGGCGATAGCGCGCGTCGAGTCTTTCCAGCGAATCCGGCGCAGCATACTTCTCATGCAGCGCGATGTGGCTTTCAGCGCGAACCCGCTGCTCCAGGCCGCACGCCTCGTTGAAGCGATTGACCGCCGCGACCATTGATTCCCGTTCGTTATCCAGCAACATGGCGCCGTGTACCAACCCGACGGGGCGCGAGCCGCCCTGGCTCTGGCGCCAGCGTTGCGCGGTGCCGACCATCTTGCGACCGTCGAGGTTGACGTTGAAACGGCCGTCGCAAAATGCCCCGTCCACTTCACCCAACGACGAAATGCCGCCCAGTTCATCCAGTAACTGACAGATCGGGTCGCAGAGGCGGCGATACGCGGTTTCGATTCGGTTCACGTCGCCCTCGCTACGCGGCGGTGCGTAGACCAATGCAATGTTAAGGGTTGACGCGGATTGCGGCACGGGTTCTCCGCCGGTTTCACGCAAGAGAACCGGCCAACCGGCTGCGGCCGAGACTTCGCAGGCGGCTTCGAAACCGGGCAAGCGATTCAGGCGGCGTGGCATGACCAATGCGCGATCGCAGGGTTGCCAGAACAGCAGGCCGAATTCTGAGTCGCCGGTGCAGACCGAGGCCAACAGATCCTGTTCGGCCTGGAGGCCGGCTTCGATGGTCAGGGAGATGGGCTGGGCCATTAATGACTCCGTAAGATATGAAGTCTTGGGGACATGACGGCCCCTTCATCGGAACGCCGCCCGGGGCAAGCCCGCTCTCACAGGGAATCGGGTTGCCCGCGAAGATGAAGGTTAGTCGAGTGTAGAACCACTCAACGCTGCACCGCGCTCCGGGAAGAACAGCCGCTGCAGCTCGGTGCCAGGGCTTTCGGCGCGCATGAACGCCTCGCCCACCAGGAATGCATACACTTCGCTGATTTCCATCAGCTCGACGTCAGCCCGGTTGAGGATGCCGCTTTCAGTGATCACCAGACGATCGCGCGGAATTCGCGGCAACAAATCGAGGGTAACTTCGAGGCTGACGTCGAAGGTGTGCAAATTGCGGTTGTTCACGCCGACCAGCGGCGTGTCGAGGGTTTTCAAGGCCCGTTCCAGCTCGTCGCCATCGTGGACTTCCACTAGCACATCAAGGCCGACGCTCTTGGCCACGGCCGCCAGCTCGGCCATTTTCACGTCATCCAGTGCAGAGACGATCAACAGCACACAGTCGGCGCCCAACGCACGGGCTTCTAAGATCTGGTACGGATCGATCATGAAATCCTTGCGGATCACCGGCAGTTTGCACGCCGCCCGAGCCTGCTGCAGATACACATCAGCACCCTGGAAGTAATCGATGTCGGTGAGCACCGACAGGCAGGTCGCGCCGCCCTTCTCGTAACTTCGGGCAATGTCGGCAGGAACGAATTTCTCGCGAATCACGCCTTTGCTCGGCGACGCTTTCTTGATTTCAGCAATGACCGCCGGGTGTTTCAGTTTGGCTTGAGCAATCAGCGCCTTGGCAAAACCACGGGGTGCATCGGCCGCCTTGGCCAGACTTTCCAGCTCGGCCAGGCTCACACGAGCGCTACGCTCGGCGACTTCCTGGACTTTGCGCGCCAGAATGTTTTCCAGAACCGTCGGTACACTCATCCTTCATTCTCCACTTTGAATACCGCGGTAAATGCACCCAACTCTTCAAGTTTTTCCCGAGCGAGGCCGGTGTGCAGCGCATCGTGCGCCAAGGCAACGCCTTCTTTCAAACTGCTTGCCAGGTCGGCAGCGTACAGCGCGGCACCGGCATTGAGAACGATCATCTCGGCGGCTTTCTGACCGTTTTCGGTTTTGCGCTTGCCGAGGGCATCGCGAATCAACTCAAGGGACGCGGCCGGGCTTTCCACCGACAGACCGTGCAGGCTCTGGCTCTTCATGCCGAGGTCTTCCGGCTCGACCCAATATTCGGTGATCTGGTCGTTTTTCAATTCCGCGACGAACGTCGGCGCTGCCAGGCTGAACTCGTCCAGGCCATCCTTCGAATGCACCACCAGCACATGCTTGCTGCCCAAGCGTTGCAAGACTTCGGCCAACGGCCGGCACAGCGCCTGGCTGAACACGCCGACCACCTGATGTTTCACGCCAGCCGGATTCGTAAGCGGGCCAAGCATGTTGAACAAGGTGCGCAGACCCAACTCGCGACGCGGGCCGGCGGCGTACTTCATGGCACTGTGATGGGACTGGGCAAACATGAAACCGATGCCGACGTTGTCGATGCAGCGCGCCACTTGAACCGGCGTCAGGTTCAGATAGATACCCGCCGCCTCCAGCAAATCTGCACTGCCGCTTTTGCCCGACACCGCACGATTACCGTGCTTGGCCACGGTGCAACCCGCTGCTGCCACCACGAAGGAAGAAGCGGTGGAGACGTTGAAGATATTCGCACCGTCGCCGCCAGTGCCGACCACATCGACAACGCCGTCGAGGGTCTTGAGTTCGACCTTGTCCGCCAGCTCGCGCATCACGGACACGGCGCCGACGATCTCGTCGATGCTTTCGCTCTTCATGCGCATGGCCATCATGAACGCGCCGATCTGCGCGTCCGTGCATTGCCCGGTCATGATTTCGCGCATCACATCGCGCATTTCTTCGGTGCTGAGGTCAAGTTGCTCGACGATACGGCCCAGGGCTGTCTTGATATTCATAGAAAGTCCTTAGCGCGTGCCGCCGGTTTGTTTGAGGAAGTTGGCGAACAATTCGTGGCCCTGTTCGGTCAGGATAGACTCAGGGTGAAATTGCACGCCTTCGATGTTCAGCGTCTTGTGACGCAGGCCCATGATTTCGTCGACCGAGCCGTCTTCAAGCTGGGTCCACGCGGTCAGCTCCAGACAGTCAGGCAGCGTCTCACGCTTGACGATCAGCGAGTGATATCGCGTAACTGTCAGCGGATGATTCAGGCCTTCGAAAACGCCTTTGTCTTCGTGGAACACCGGGCTGGTCTTGCCGTGCATGACATGGCGGGCTCGAACCACGTCGCCGCCGAACGCCTGGCCGATGGACTGATGGCCCAGGCACACGCCGAGAATTGGCAACTTGCCGCCAAAATGCTTGATCACATCGATCGACACGCCCGCTTCGGTCGGCGTGCAAGGACCTGGGGAAACGACAATACGCTCAGGGTTGAGCGCTTCGATTTCGGCGATGGTCAGCTCATCGTTGCGCACGACTTTGACTTCGGCACCGAGCTCGCCGAGGTACTGCACAACGTTGTAGGTAAAAGAGTCGTAGTTATCGATCATCAGCAACATGGCTAAAGAACCTCTTGAATTCACTGACTATAAAGACTGACTTTAAATGAACGACGCGCAGCGCTGTGTCAGACACAGCTGACATGGCATACGGGGCACATTGTTGGGTCAGCTTTCCGGGGTTTGTTCAGCCAGGGCAACTGCACGGAACATGGCGCGACGCTTGTTCAGGGTTTCTTCCCATTCCAGCACCGGCACCGAGTCGGCGACGATGCCGCCACCGGCCTGCACGTGCAGTTCACCGTTCTTGATCACCGCGGTGCGAATGGCAATCGCGGTGTCCATGTTGCCGTTCCAGGCGAAGTAACCGACGGCGCCGCCGTAGACACCGCGCTTGACCGGTTCCAGCTCGTCGATGATTTCCATCGCGCGAATCTTCGGTGCGCCGGACAAAGTGCCCGCCGGCAGGATCGCCCGCAGTGCGTCCATCGCCGTCAGCCCGGCCTTCAACTGCCCGGTAACGTTGGAAACAATATGCATCACGTTGGAATAACGCTCGATCACCATTTTTTCGGTGAGCTTCACCGAGCCGATCTCCGACACGCGACCGGTGTCGTTACGACCCAGGTCGATCAGCATCAAATGTTCGGCGATTTCCTTGTCGTCGGACAGCAGGTCTTTTTCCAGGGCCAGATCCGCTTCTTCGTTCGCACCGCGCGGGCGCGTGCCGGCAATCGGGCGCACGGTAATCAGGTTGTCTTCAACCCGCACCAGCACTTCCGGCGAACTGCCGACGACGTGGAAGTCGCCGAAGTTGAAGAAGTACATATAAGGCGTCGGGTTGAAGCAACGCAGCGCGCGATACAAATCAATCGGCGCCGCCTTGAAGTCGATCGACATGCGCTGTGACGGCACGACCTGCATGCAGTCACCGGCGAGGATGTATTCCTTGATGGTGTCGACGGCTTTTTCGTAGTCGTTCTGGGTAAAACTGGAGCGGAACACCGGATCAGCCGATTGTTGCTTGCTGAAGTCCAGGCCGCGGCGCGGGGTGATCGGCTGGCGCAGTTTTTCCAGTAACTCTTCCAGGCGCGCGCGGCCTTGCTCGAAGGCATCTTCCTGCGCCGGGTCGGCGAGGACGATCGCGTGCATCTTGCCGGCGAGGTTGTCGAACACCACCACGGCGTCGGACACCATCAGCAGGATGTCCGGCACACCCAGCGGGTCAGGATTCGGGCATTTGCCCAGGCGCTTCTCGACATAGCGCACGCAGTCGTAACCGAAGTAACCCACCAGACCGCCGTTGAAACGCGGCAGGCCGGGGATGGTCGGGACGTTGTAGCGAGCCTTGAAGGCTTCGACGAAGGCCAGCGGATCCTCTGACTCGTGGCTTTCGATCTCGACGCCATCATGCGTCACGCTGATGTGATGGTCATGAACCCGCAGCACGGTGCGACACGGCAGGCCGATGATCGAATAGCGCCCCCACTTCTCCCCGCCTTGAACGGATTCGAGCAAGTAGGAATTGGGCTCGTCGGCCAGTTTCAGGTAGATAGACAGCGGCGTGTCGAAGTCGGCCAGGGTTTCGCAGGCAAGCGGGATGCGGTTATAGCCGGCAGCGGCCAAACGCAGGAATTCTTCGCGGATCATGGTGTAGCCTCGTGGCTTGAGGTGCTAACAGTCAGGTATGCAAACGCGCCGGGATACCGGCCAGGAACAAGTCAGGCGCGCCAACGCCAGCGGGCCAGGGCCTTGATGACTTTCATCCAGAGTTTGCGAGTGACCACCACGATGGCGTTTCCAGAAGGGGGTTGGACAGCGTCGGCCAACGTTATCTCAGCGGCCGGATCCAGGCAACCGGGAATTAGCTTGCGCAGGTCGTCGATGACCAGCGCCGGCGACTCTTCGGCAATCGGCCGGCCATGGTTGTAACCGTAACTGAGGGCCACGCACTTGACCCCCGCCGCCTTCGCCGCCAGCACATCACTGCGTGAATCGCCGACGAACAGCGACTGCGACGCCGGGATGTTGGCCATTTTCATCACGAAAAACAGCGCCGCCGGATCGGGTTTCTTTTGTGGCAGGGTGTCGCCGCCGATGATCCATTTGAAGTAGCGGCCGATCTTCATCTGATCCAGCAGCGGCGCGACGAAGCGCTCCGGCTTGTTGGTGATCAGCGCCATTTCCACGCCTTGTTTGTTCAGCCACTTGAGGGTGTCGCGCACGCCAGGGTAAACCACCGTCAGCTCGTGACCGTCCTCATAAAAGCCGTTGAACAATTCCAGGGCATGTTCGGCTTCGACCTCATCGACACCCTCGGCATCGATGTGGTTGGCCAGGGCCCGACGCACCAGCACGTGCACGCCATTACCGACCCAGTCACGTACCGATTCGATGCCGGCGGGTTGGCGCCCGAGTTTGAGCAGCATGTTGTCCACCGCCGCGGCGAGGTCCGGAACCGAGTCGACCAGCGTGCCGTCCAGATCGAACATCACCAGACGCGGCAAGCGGCCTGGGAACAGCTGCTCAAAGCCGCTCATGGGCGGGCCAGGGCCAGTTCGGAGCGCATCTTCTCGATCACTTCCTGGTAGTTCGGCGCATTGAAGATCGCCGAGCCAGCCACGAAGGTGTCGGCGCCGGCGGCGGCGATTTCACGGATGTTATTGACGTTCACGCCGCCATCGATTTCCAGGCGGATATCACGCCCGGACGCATCGATCAGCGCGCGGGCTTCACGCAGCTTGTCGAGGGTGCCGGGAATGAACTTCTGCCCGCCGAAGCCAGGGTTGACGCTCATCAGCAAGATCATGTCGACCTTGTCCATCACGTATTTGAGCACGTCCAGCGGAGTCGCCGGGTTGAACACCAGGCCCGACTTGCAGCCGCCTTCGCGTATCAATTGCAAGGAACGGTCGACGTGCTGCGTAGCTTCCGGGTGGAAGGTGATATAGGTCGCACCGGCTTCGATGAAGTCGCCGACGATGCGATCCACCGGGCTGACCATCAAGTGCGCGTCGATCGGTGCGGTCACGCCGTATTTGCGCAGCGCGGCACAGACCATCGGGCCGATGGTCAGGTTCGGCACGTAGTGGTTGTCCATGACATCGAAGTGCACGAAATCGGCGCCGGCGGCCAGAACGTTGTCTACTTCTTCACCCAGGCGGGCGAAGTCGGCGGAGAGAATCGACGGAGCAATGACGAAGGGCTGCATGACGCACCTTTTCTGAACAGAATCACGATGGCGCGCATTGTATACCTCATGCTTTGGCGCGCGCACCGGCACAGCGATGATCAGTACGCCGCGCGGTAGATCTTCTCGATATCAATCGCGCTCAGTTTGCGCGGATTGTTGCGCATCAGGCGCTCGATGCCCGCGGCCTCCGCGGCCATCGCCGGAATGACATCCTCCGGAACGCCAAAGCTGCGCAGGCCCGACGGGATTTCCACTGCGGCGCACAACTCTGCCATCGCCTCGACAGCCTTATCGGCCGCTTCATTGGCGCTCAGATGAGCGGTCCTCACCCCCATCGCCTCGGCAATATCCTGCATGCGCTCGACGCAGGCCATCTTGTTCCAGGTCATTACGTAGGGCAGCAACAAGGCGTTGCTGACGCCATGGGCGATGTTGAAACGCCCGCCCAAGGGATAGGCGAGCGCATGCACCGCGCCGACCCCGGCATTGCCGAACGCCATGCCGGCCATCAGGCTGGCGGTGGCCATGTCTTCGCGGGCCTGCAAATTGGACGGGTTGGCGTAGGCCTTGGGCAGCGACTTGGCGATCAACTTGATCGCGCCGATCGCCAGCGCGTCGGTAATCGCCGAGGCATTGACCGACAGGTAAGACTCGATCGCGTGCACCAGAGCATCGACGCCACTGGCGGCGGTGACACTGCGCGGGCAGGTCAGGGTCATCTGCGGGCTGACCAGCGCGACGTCCGGCAACAGGTAGTCGCTGACAATGCCCTTTTTCAGCTGCGCAACCTTGTCGGAGAGGATCGCAACGTTGGTCACTTCCGAGCCGGTGCCGGCGGTGGTCGGAATGGCGATCAGCGGCGGGCCTTTGCGCGGCACCTGATCGATGCCGAACAAATCTTCCAGCGCGCCGTGATAACCGGCGTAGGCCGCGACGCTTTTGGCGATGTCGATCGCGCTGCCGCCGCCCAGGCCGATCAGCCCGTCATGCCCGCCTTCGCGGTAAACCCGCATGCAGTCTTCGACGATGGCGATTTCCGGGTCCGGCAGCACCCGGTCGAAAATCTCGTAACTGCGCTCGCCCAACTGTGCCAGGGCCAGCTCGACAGTGCCGGACTTGACCAGCGCGGCGTCGGTGACGATCAGTGGGTTATCGACGTCCAGCCGCGTGAGCTCGGCCGCCAGTTGCGCGATGGCCCCTGCGCCGGTGATCAATTTGTGAGCGATTTTGAAAGAGGAAATACTCATCGTGCGCAGCCTCTTATAGATAGGGGAGCTGGGCACAATAGTAGCTGGGGATTGGGGATTGTCTGCTATTCAGCACATGAATAACGAACGATCCCGAATACAACCGAAAACCCCTGCAGGAGCGAGCGCCTACAGGGGTAAGGCGTTAAACCTGCGCGGTGCGCAGTTTTTCGCTGCGCCCGCGCAGCCATTCCAGGGTCAGTAGCAGGATCACCGAGAAGGCGATCAGCAGCGTTGCCGCAGCGGCAATCGTCGGGCTGAGGTTTTCACGAATCCCGCTGAACATCTGCCGCGGCAAGGTCGCTTGTTCGGGACCGGCGAGGAACAGCGTCACCACCACTTCATCGAACGACGTCGCGAAGGCAAACAACGCCCCCGAGATCACACCCGGAGCAATCAACGGCAAAGTCACGCGACGAAATGCAGTCAGCGGCGAAGCACCGAGACTGGCGGCGGCGCGCACCAGGTTGTGGTTAAACCCCTGCAACGTCGCCGACACCGTGATGATCACGAACGGCACGCCCAGCACCGCGTGCACCACGATCAGCGAGAAGAAACTGTTACCCAGGCCCAACGGCGCGAAGAACAGATAACTCGCCACCCCGATGATCACCACCGGCACCACCATCGGCGAAATCACCAGTGCCATCACCAGTGCCTTACCCGGGAAGTCACCCCGAGTCAGGCCAATCGCCGCCAGCGTGCCGAAAATCATCGCCAGCACCGTGGCCGCCGGGGCGACGATGATGCTGTTCTTCAGCGCGCGCATCCATTCCGCCGAGGCGAAGAAATCCTGATACCAGTGGAGCGAAAAGCCTTGCAGCGGATAGACCAGGAAACTGCCCGAGTTGAACGACAGCGGGATGATCACCAGCACCGGCAGAATCAGGAACAACAGAATCAAGCCGCAGAGAATCCGCAAACTGTAGAACCACACCCGCTCGACCGGTGACATATAAGGACTCAGCATTTCAATCTCCCCTTAGCTCAGGCGCAGGCGACTGGCGCCCACCAGCCAGCTGTAAATCAGGTAAAGCACCACGGTCGCCAGTAGCAGCAACCCACCGAGTGCGGTCGCCATGCCCCAGTTGATGCTGGTGTTGGTGTAGAAGGCGACGAAGTAACTGACCATCTGATCGTTCGGACTGCCCAGCAATGCCGGAGTGATGTAGTAGCCGATGGCGAGGATGAACACCAACAGGCAACCGGCGCCGACACCGGCATAGGTCTGCGGGAAGTACACCCGCCAGAAACTGGCGAACGGGTGGCAACCGAGGGAAATCGCGGCGCGCATGTAGGTCGGCGAGATGCCTTTCATCACGCTGTAGATCGGCAGGATCATGAACGGCAGCAGGATGTGCACCATCGAGATGTAGACACCGGTGCGGTTGAACACCAGTTCCAGCGGCTTATCGATGATACCCATGGCCATCAGGCCACTGTTGATCAGGCCGCCCGATTGCAGCAACACGATCCATGCGGCAACGCGCACCAGGATCGAGGTCCAGAACGGCAGCAGCACCAGAATCATCAGCAGGTTGCTTTGGCGTGATGGCAGGTTCGCCAGCAGATACGCCAGCGGATACGCCAGCACCAAACAGATAACGGTGATGATCAGGCCCATCCAGAAAGTGCGGGCGAAGATGTCGAGGTAGATTGCCTGATCCGGTGTGGCCGGGGCGACTTCACCGAGGTCGTCGATGCGGTGATCGACCGCCGCCAGCAGGTAGTAAGGCGTGATGCTGCTGGTGTTGCGGCGCACGGCTTGCCAATAGGCCGGGTCGCCCCAGCGTTCGTCGAGCCCTTCCAGCGCTTCTTTATAAGAGGCCGGTTCGGTAGCGAACGGCAAGGCGCGGGCGGTTTTGGTCAGCAGGCTGCGGTAGCCGGCCAACTCCATGTTCAAGCGTTTGGACAGGTCGCCCAAGGTCTGATTCTTGCGCGCCTCGGCGAGGTCTTCGCTGGCCGCTTTGTACACTGGTTCAGCGGGCAGGCCGCGGCCGTCCCAACTGGCGATGGCCGCCACGGTGCGTGGCATGCCGCCGACCACTTCCGGGTTGCCGACGCTTTTATAGAGCAGCGCCACGATCGGCACCAGAAACACCAGCAACAGAAACAGCACCAGCGGCGCAATCAAGGCCTGGGCCTTCCAGCGATTGATCCGCTCGGCGTGCTTGAGCCGCTGCTTCAAGGTGGGGTCAGTGCCCGCGTTCAGGGGAACGGCGATAGCCATGGCGTACTCCGGAAATCTTTGATCGTTACAGAGGTGACATATCACCTCGAACTTTTAGTGTGGGAGCGAGCCTGCTCGCGAAGGCGTCGGCACATCCGAAATCATGGCCGTCAGATAGACCGCTTTCGCGAGCAGGCTCGCTCCCACAGGGTCATGCGTTTACTTTGCAGCCCAGGAATTGAAGCGCTGTTCCAGTTGCTCGCCGTTGTCAGCCCAGAAGCTGACGTCGATCTGCACCTGATTGGCGATGTTTTCCGGAGTGGTCGGCATGTCTTTCAGGACGTCCTTGGACAGCAGCGGTACAGCCTGGGTGTTGGCCGGGCCGTAGGCGATGTTTTCCGAGTAGGTCTTCTGCTGCTGCGGCGCCACCGAGAACGCGATGAATTTCTTCGCTGCTTCAGCCCGTGCCTTGTCCAGACCTTTTGGAATGGCCCAGGCGTCGAAGTCGTAGATGCCGCCGTTCCACACGACTTTCAGGTTGCTTTCTTTCTGTACGGCAGCGATCCGGCCGTTGTAGGCCGAGCTCATGACCACGTCACCGGAAGCTAGGTACTGCGGCGGTTGTGCGCCGGCTTCCCACCACTGAATGTTTGGCTTGAGCTCATCGAGTTTCTTGAACGCGCGATCCTGACCGTCTTTGCCGGCCAGCACTTTGTAGACGTCTTTCGGCGCCACGCCGTCGGCCATCAGTGCGAATTCCAGGGTGTACTTGGCGCCTTTACGCAGGCCGCGCTTGCCCGGGAATTTCTTGGTGTCCCAGAAATCCACCCAGCTGGTGGGCGCGGAAGCCAGTTTGTCAGCGTTGTACGCCAGCACGGTCGACCACACGAAGAAGCCTACGCCACAAGGCTGGATAGCGCCTTTGACGTAGTCTTCAGTCTTGCCGAACAACTTCGGATCGAGCTGCTCGAACATGTCTTCGTCGCAACCACGGGAGAGTTCTGGCGATTCAACTTCTACCAGGTCCCAGGACACGCTCTTGGTATCGACCATGGCTTTGACTTTGGCCATCTCGCCGTTGTACTCGCCTGCCACGATCTTGCCGTTGCCCGCCGCTTCCCACGGTGCGTAGAAAGCTTTGACCTGCGCGGCCTTGTTCGCCCCGCCAAAGGACACCACGGTCAGGTCCGGGCCCGCCGCCATCGCGTGTGCCGCACCGATCATGCCCATGACCAGGGCTGTGAATTTCAGGGATCTCAACATTTATTGTTCTCTCCACGTGCAGGGTTGGTTGAAGCAGGGGGCGATCAGTTCGCCTCTAGAAGTGGGTCGAGCGCGCGAACGTGTTCGACCTCCCAGCCAAGCGGTACCACGTCGCCGACGGCGAGCGCAGGATCGAGCTCGGCAATCGGTTGTTTCACGAAGAAGTCGGTCTTGCCACAGACTTCCAGGCGAACCCGGACGTGGTCGCCCAGATAGATGAATTCCGCCACCCTTCCTGAGAAGCGGTTAACGCAGGACTCGCTGGAACCATTGAGGCTCACGCGTTCCGGACGAATCGACAGCGTGACGGGTTCGCCGGTCTTGCCGACATTGACCGCCAGCGCTTCAACCTTTTCACCGCGAGCCAACTCGACGATGCAACGGTCACCGGTGTGGCTGTGCAGGCGGCCATTGAGGCGGTTGTTCTCGCCGATGAAGTTGGCGACAAAGGTGTTTTTCGGCTCTTCGTAGAGACTGCGCGGCGGAGCGATCTGCTGGATTTCGCCTTGATGGAACACTGCCACGCGGTCAGACATGGTCAGGGCTTCGCCCTGGTCGTGCGTCACGTAGACCACGGTCACGCCGAGGCGCTGGTGCAGGTGTTTGATTTCCATCTGCATGTGTTCGCGCAGCTGTTTGTCGAGTGCGCCGAGGGGTTCGTCCATCAGCACCAGTTGCGGTTCGAACACCAGTGCGCGGGCCAGGGCCACACGCTGTTGCTGGCCGCCGGACAATTGCGCCGGGTAGCGCTGGGCGAAGGCGTCGAGCTGAACCATGCTCAAAACACGTTTGACCCGGTCGCTGACATCGCTCTTGTTCAAGCCGCGCACGGTCAACGGGAACGCGAGGTTCTCGGATACGGTCATGTGCGGGAACAACGCGTAATTCTGGAACACCATGCCGATGTCGCGCTTATGCGGCGGCACGTTGTTGATGGAGCGCCCGGCCAGGAGGATTTCGCCAGCGGTCGGCGTTTCGAAGCCGGCGAGCATCATGAGGCTGGTGGTCTTGCCCGAGCCCGACGGCCCGAGCAAGGTGAGGAATTCGCCTTTGCGAATGTCCAGGTTGAGGTCTTTGACGATCAGGTTCTCGCCGTCGTAGCTTTTCTGCACTCCACGAAAGCTGACCAGAATATCGCTGGCCCCTGCGCTTGAATCGACCTGGCTCATACCCACACCTTTGTTGTTGATGACTGCTGTGGACTAAGCCTAGTGGACGCTGGGGAGCACGCAAATCGGGGCGCAGGAGAGAATCGCCTCAGCCGGATGGAAGGTTGGGGGTAGGGATTGCCCTACAAGGATGGCGCGCTTGGGTAAGCGCAGTGGCAAGCGGCAAGCTCCAAGCCATAAGAACAGGCAAAAGCGGTTCGGCGGGATGTCGCAAATGGGAATGCGCAGGCGATCCCTTGTAGGAGCCCGGCTTGCCGGCGATGGCGATTTCGAGGGTGCCATCGCCGGCAAGCCGGCTCCTACAGGGGGATTCGGGTTGTCAGAGAAGTTTATGTTCCATCGCGTACTTCACCAGCTCGGCCAGGGAGGTGATGTTAAGTTTCTGCATCAGCCGCGCCTTGTGGGTGCTGATGGTCTTGCTGCTCAGGGCCAGTTGCTGGGCGATGTCGTTGACGTTGGCGCCCTGGGCGAGGCGTTCGAATACCGAAAACTCGCGCTCAGAGAGCAACGAATGCAGCGGCCGCGAATCGGTCAGGCCGACTTCGAAAACCATACGATCCGCCAGGTCCGGGTCGATATAACGCCCACCCGCCGCGACCTTGCGGATCGCCGTCAGCAGCAATGCCGGATCACTGTCCTTGGTCGCATAACCCGCCGCGCCAACCTTCAACGCCCGCGCGGCCATTTGCGCTTCGTCGTGCATCGACAACACCAGGATGGCCGGCGGGTTGTTCAACGCGCGAATCCGCGGAATCGCTTCCAGGCCATTCACGCCCGGCATAGAGATATCCAGCAACACGACTTCACAGGGGACGTGGCGCAGCGTCTCAAGCAACTGCTCGCCATTGCTCGCCTCCCCCACCACCAGTAAATCCTTGGCCAGGCCGATCAATTGCTTGATGCCTTCGCGGACGATGGTGTGGTCTTCGGCTACCAGTACACGGATCACTTGACTCTCCTCTTTAATGGGCTGATGCGATGTTCATCACTCCAGAGGAACTCGCACTTCTAACGTCGTGCCCTCCCCCGGTTCACTCTCCAGCGACAACTGCCCGCCCATGATCAGCACCCGCTCACGCATACCGACAACCCCAAAGGACGTCGGCCTACCGGTGGTGGCGACAAAGCCTACGCCATCATCGCTGACCGTCAGACACAACTCGTCACCCTCAAGGGTCAGTGTCAGTTCGACAGTATGCGCCTGGGCATGACGCATCACATTGGTCAGTGCCTCCTGAAGGATGCGGAACAACCCAATCGCCATGGCATCGCTGAGCACCGGCAAGTTGTCCGGGACTTGCACCAGGCATGGAATCTGCGTGCGAGCCTCGAAGCGGCGGGCTTGCCATTCAATGGCCGAGGCGATGCCGGCGTCGAGAATCGGCGGACGTAGCGCCGTCGCTACATCGCGCACCAGCTGGAACAACTGAGCGATCAGGCGCTTCATGCTGTTCAAGCGTTCGTGCAGACCCGGGTCGAGCTGGGCGTAGGCCAGTTCACACATGGATGTTTCCAGCTTCAACACGGTCAACATCTGACCCAGTTCGTCGTGCACTTCCCGGGCAATACGCGCCTTTTCCTCTTCCCGCACGCTCTCCAGGTGCGCCGACAACTCGCGCAATTGCTCGCGGGAGCCGGCCAGTTCCAGCTCCACGCGTTTGCTCTCGCTGATGTCCCAGACAATGCCGTCCCAGACATAGGCGCCATCCTCGAGACGACGCGTGATGGCCTTGATCTCGGCCCAGCGCTGCTCGCCCTGGCGCGTGAGAATCCGCCCCTGCCATGACCAGTCGCTGTCGGTGTCCAGCGCACGATCCTGGGTCTGGTGATAGCTGGACTTGTCGTCCGGGTGCACCAGACTGCGCAGGCCTTTGTCGCGATGAGTCAGTGTCGCCGGCGAGTAACCTACCAGACTCTCACTGCCTTCGCTGATGTAGGCAAAGTCGATTTGCCCTGTCACCGGGGCCCGTTCCAGGCGAAAGACCAAACCTGGCACGTTGGCGGCGATCCCTTGCAAACGCGCCTCGCTTTCCTGCAAGGCGGCCAGTGCCCGACGTCGCTCGGTGACGTCATTGAGGTAGACCACCAGGTATTCGCCATCGCGAAACCGCAGGAAGCTCAGCGAAACATCCGTTGGCAGAATGCTGCCATCGGCCCGCAGGCAATTGGTTTCGAAGCTCAATGGCCCTTCTTCACTGGCCCGGGCGCGCTTCCACAGGTTCAGCCAACGGTCCATATGCAGACCAGGCTCGAAATCGATCAGCGGCCGGTCGATGATGCCGCCCGGCGGATAGCCGAGCATGGTTTCCGCAGCGCGGTTGGCGTAGCGCACGTGGCTGTCCCAATTGACCCAGAGAATGCCCACTGTGCTCTGATCGATGGAAAACTGGGTCAAGCGCAACGCCTCTTCACTGGCGGCGCGCAAGGCAATGTCCTCCCGCGCAACGAGCAGACGATGTTCCAGGTTGTGTTGCTGACGACGCTGCCAAAATACGATCGCCATGCTGCTCAACATGATCACCGCCAACAGCAGGCAGAGGTTCTGCCAGAAACCGGGAGACTCCGTCAGCCGCGGGTACTTGGGTTGCAGCCATTGGTTGTGCAGTTGCTCCAGGTCCTTGGCCGGAATCGCCCGCAGCGCACTTTCGACAATGCCGGCCAGCTCCGGCCAGTCCCGACGCGTGGCCACGCGCAGCAATTGCGGCAGACCTATGTCGCCCACCACCAACAACCCGGAAAACTCCGGTTCGACTGACAGGCGTCCCAACTGTGCTTCGTCGACCACGGCGAAACTGGCCTGCTGACTCAACAACAGTTGCAAAGCCTGCCGCTCGACCGGAACGCCCTGCAGGTTCAAGTGCGGATAATTACTGCGCAAGTAATCGGCGGTGGCGCTGGGCATGCGCACGGCGACGCGGGTCTGGCTGTCGAGCTTTTCCAGTTCCACGACACCGGCTGCTTTCTGATCGCTGACCACCAATTGCGGCACCCGCATGTACGGATCGGAAAACTGCCACAGGCGCAGGCCCCCGGGGGTTTGCGCCAGCCCCGGCGCGAGGTCGATTTCACCTTCGCGCGCGGCGGCTTCCAACTGCGCGAGGTCGGGAAAGTTGCGCCAGCTCAGTTCGACCTTGAGCGCCTTCGCCAGCCACTTCATCAGCTCGACGTTAACCCCGGAAAGCCGCTGTAAACGCCGATCGTATTGCGCATAGGGCACTTGCAACACCAGTCCGACCCGCAACTCACTGTGCTGCGCCAGCCATTGTTGCTGGCTCGCGGACAAGGGTGCGACGTGCGCCCCCGGCGCAGACGCCGCCCAGCCCATCAAGGGAAACCACAAACAGCCGATAACCCACAGGCAGCGAAAACGCTTCATCGATATCTCACACACTGACAAATACTGACCAACCCATTAGGCTGCCGGAATAACTTCTGGCCTGGAATATCCGATGCCCCTTGTCTACCGCCTGGCGCTGCCAGCATTGTGCCTGTCGCTGATCCTGCCTTGCGCCTTTTCTGTCGAGGCCGCTGTCGCCGCAAACGCCCCTGTGGAAAAGCCCGTTGACGAAAAACCGGTGGAACGTCAGCCGTTGCTTGAGCGTAGTCAGGAAGAGGCGACAGCACTTGAGCGAAAAATCCCTGTTCAGGAACAGCAACAACTGCAAGCGGGCAGCGATACGTTTCTGGCCTTGTGGAAACCGGCGAACACCGCAGACCCCAAAGGTGCGGTGATTATCATCCCGGGTGCCGGTGAAACCGTTGACTGGCCGCAAGCTATAAGTCCATTGCGGCGCAAACTGCCGGACGCCAAGTGGAGCAGCCTGAGTATCACCTTGCCCGATCTGCAAAGCGATGCCATTGCACCTCGCGTCACCGAACTCCCGCCAACGCTTAAGGCGCCTGAGGTCGGCAGCAAGGACTCGACGACCGCCGCGCCCATCGAGCAGGCGGCTGGCGGTGAAGCGGAAGTGGCCGACAAGGCCATCGCCGAAACCAGCGACGAACAGGCCAAAGCCGATGCCGAACGAATCTTCGCACGCATCGATGCGGCCATTGCCTACGCCGAACAACAGAGCGCCCGCAGCATCGTTGTATTGGGTCACGGCACCGGCGCGTACTGGGCCGCGCGTTATCTGAGCGAAAAACAGCCCTCGCAAATCGAGAAGTTCGCGATGGTCGCTGCCCAGACGCCCGTTGCGGCCAAGCCTGAACTGGCCGAACTGACACCGACCCTGAAACTGCCGACCGTCGATATCTTCTACATGGATAAACCGCTGGATCGCAATGCGGCGCTGGAACGCTTGCAGGCAAGCAAGCGCTTGAAGGCTTCGGCGTTCAGTCAGGTGTCGTTGAAGGCATTGCCTGGGGACGACAAGGCCGAGCAAGAGCAGCTGGTGCGCCGGGTGCGGGGCTGGTTGAATCCTCAGCCGGTGGCGGACTGATAGACCGAGGCGCGCCCTTCGCTGGCAAGCCAGCTCCCACAGGTTGTGTGTCGTTCCTGGACAATGAAACAACACACAACAGGTGGGAGCTGGCTTTCCAGCGAAGGCGTCATCACTGACGACGCCTCACTCACTGACTAGCGAAAATTGCGCCGCTGACGGATCAACGTGTACGCACTCTGCAATTCCCGCGTCTTGTCCGTCGCCTCTCGCACCTGCAACGCCGTCGCGCCGCTGCCGGCAATCTTGTCCGGGTGGTGACGACTGAGCAGGCGCCGATAGGCGCGTTTGATCTGCGCCGGCTCGGTGGAGGCCGTTACACCCAGCAGCATCAATGCTTCCTGATACAGGACAGAACTGCTTACCACCGATCGTCTTTGCGGCTCGTAGTCAGCCGCCAGAGCCTGCACCTGATACGACTTCCAACCCAGCCATTTGCCCCACTGGGCAATCAATGCCCGCTCGGCGGTGCTGGCACGACCATCGGCCCAGATCATTCGCCAGCAGGCGCGCAACACGCCTTCGGCCGCATGGGGTTGAACACTCAGACGACGCAGATAGCCCTGTAACCGGTCATGGCCCGACTTGCCGCGGTTAAACGCGGCGATCGCTCGTTGTTTTGCCGGGTCGGTCATGTCCAGCGCCTGCATTTCCTGGCGCGCCTGGTGGATGTGTCCGTCCACCACTCGCCCGTTGCTCTTGGCCAGTCGCCCCAGCAAAACGAACAACAGTTCATCGTTGCGCAGCATTGGTTTGCCGCCGAGCTTTTCGCGCAAATGTCCCCACGTCTGCAATTGGAGGCGTCGATCCAGCGCCTGTCCCAACAAGGCGCCGAGCATGGCCCCTGGAATACTGGCGATGGCAAAGCCCGCACCGGCTCCTATCAGAGTCCCTGGCCACAGCATGTCAGCGACTCGCTTCAATCAGTATTTCGACTTCAGCCAAACGCTCATGGGTGCCGACATCCACCCACCGACCGTTCAGCCGCTCCCCTGTCACTTGCCCGTCAGCCATGGCTTTGCGCAGCAGCGGCGCAAGCTTGAAAGCCCCGGGCGAGCATCCGTCGAACAACTGCGGATGCAACACCGCGATACCGCTGTAAGTCAGAGTCGACGTATCCGCCCGGCTATCGTGCACTTGCCCGTCCACCAGGCTGAAATCGCCGGCGGGATGGTGCGGCGGGTTATCCGCCAGCACCAGATGCGCCAGACCGTTGATGGGTTGATGCAATACGCTGAAGTCGTAGTCGGTCCAGATATCACCGTTGACCACCAGGAACGCATCGTCGCCCAACAACGGCAAGGCACCGAAG
This sequence comes from Pseudomonas sp. GB2N2, assembly GCF_054897705.1. Lineage (NCBI taxonomy): Bacteria > Pseudomonadati > Pseudomonadota > Gammaproteobacteria > Pseudomonadales > Pseudomonadaceae > Pseudomonas > Pseudomonas sp. GB2N2. The sequence continues at coordinate 5,109,446 of NZ_CM142701.1, read as the reverse complement.
ATTCCGCCGCCGGTTTCCAGCGGTTCACCTTCCGGCGAGTATTTAATCCGCACGCCGTATTGCGAGCCATCCCCCAGATAATCTTCGATCTGCAGACCGAGCCAGGCGTGATTGATCACGATCTCGGTAAAACCGGCAATCGCCAGGGCCTTCAAGTGGTACTCGATCAGCGGTACACCGCCGGCACGTACCAGTGGTTTAGGCGTGGTCAAGGTCAGCGGGCGCATGCGCTCGCCCTTGCCCGCAGCCAATATCATTGCCTTCATGCATTCGCTCCAGCACGCAGGCTCAGCAGCAACACATCCAGTTCCGCCAGTTCCGGACGGCGGGCGATCACGGCTTCTATATAAGCAAAGAAGCGCGGTACGTCAGCCAGATAACGCGGCTTGCCGTCGCGGTGGCAAATGCGGGCGAAGATACCGATGACTTTCAGGTGACGCTGCACGCCCATCAGGTCGCTCGCGCGCAGGAAGTCTTCGAAATCCGGTTGCACCTCAATGCCGAGGGCGCCTGCCTGTTGCCAGTAATTTTCCAGCCAGCCACGCACACGCTCCTCGGGCCAGCTCAGGAAAGCGTCCTTGAACAGGCAGGTCACGTCGTAAGTCACCGGGCCGTAAACGGCGTCCTGAAAATCCAGCACCCCAGGATTCGGCTCGCTGAGCATCAGATTGCGCGGCATGTAGTCGCGATGCACCAGCACTTTGGGTTGCGCCAGCGCGCTGTCGATCAGCAGCTGCGTAACGTTCTGCCAAAGTATTTGCTGCGCCGTGTCGAATTCGATGCCCAACTCGCGCTTCACGTACCACTCGGGGAACAGTTCCAGCTCGCGACGTAGCAGCGCGACGTCGTAACCCGGCAGTGGTGCAACCATCGGCAATTGCTGAAAAGCCAGCAGAGCTTGCAGGGCATCCTTGAACAAATCGTCGGCATTTTTGCTGTCGATCACGTCCAGATACGTCTTGTTGCCCAAGTCATTGAGCAAAAGAAATCCACGATCAAGGTCTTCGGCATAAATTTTCGGAACATTTATTCCGGATTTCGCCAGCAGAAAAGCGATATCCACGAAGGGTTTGCAGTTTTCCTGGGGCGGTGGCGCGTCCATTACAACGAAACTTCTGCCCTCGCCTTCCCAGCGGAAGTAGCGCCGGAAACTCGCGTCACTACTGGCCGCGGTCAACGTGGCCGGGGGTACGGCACCCCAACCTTGCTCTGCAAAGAGGACTGCCAACTGCTCATCGAGCCAAACTTTCAGGTGTTGCAAACGTACATCTTGGTCAGGCATTGCAAGGGTCTCCGACGGCGCTAGCCGTCAAGCGGGTCATGCTTTATTATCCAGCATCTTTTTCAGACCATCGAGAGGCGTGCGGCCCACACCGCGGGCAGATGGCACGCAGGAAGCCCGGACTAATAAGATGGCATTGAAATCCCCCGCGTTTCGTAAAAAATTTCCGTTGTTGGTTACCGGCAGTCTGCTGGCACTGCAACCCCTAGCCACTTCGTTCGTGGTAGCCGCGGAACAGTATGACTGCTCAGTCTCTGCTTCGGGTGCCTGGAACTGTGCGCCCAAGACGCCGGCGGCTGCATTGCCTCCGCGTCCCGTCCATGACGGCAGCGCAGTTTCCGCCACCGGTGAAACGCCTGCCGAGGGCGGCACCCGCGAAGACACTGGTGCCAAGACTGCACTGGTTACCGAGTCCAAAGGCCGCGGCCTGAAGTCGCGTAGCGAGGACTACAGTCACCTCGACTGGGTTCCGCGCGAGAAGCTGACTGCCGCGCAATTGGCCGAAACCGGTCCTTACTGCTCTGGTTCCTATATCGAACCGATTCGTCCTGGCATGAATGACAAGACGAATAAAAGTGACGCTCCGACCTTTGTCGGCGCCAAGGCATCCCGCTACAAGCAGGATGAGCAAATTGCTACCTTGGCCGGTGACGTCGTCTTGCGCCAGGGCAGCATGCAGGCCGAAGCTGACGAAGCCAACCTTTACCAGGCCGAAAGCCGTGGTGAGCTGGACGGCAACGTGCGCATTCGCGACAACGGCGCGCTGATCGTCGGCGACCACGCCGAAGTGCAGCTCGACACCGGCGAAGCCAAGGTCGACAACGCCGAATACGTGATGCACAAATCCCGTATCCGCGGTAACGCGTTGTACGCCAAACGCGCCGAGAACGCGATCATCCGCCTCAAGGATGGCACGTACACCACGTGTGAACCGAACAGCAACGCCTGGCAGCTCAAGGGCAACAACATCACCTTGAACCCGGCCACCGGTTTCGGTACTGCGACCAACGTGACACTGCGGGTCAAGGACATTCCGGTTCTGTACACGCCGTATATTTATTTCCCGATCGACGACCGTCGTCAGTCCGGCTTCCTGCCGCCGACCATCGGCACCGGCAGCGATACCGGCTTCCTGTTGGTTACACCGTATTACTTCAACCTGGCACCGAACTACGATGCCACGTTGTACCCGCGCTACATGAGCAAGCGCGGCTTGTTGATGGAAGGCGAGTTCCGTTACCTGACCAAGTCCAGCGAAGGTCAGTTCGGTGCCGCGTACCTCAACGATGACAACACGGACCGCAGCCAGCAGACCGACTACGAAAAAACCCGCTACATGTACAACTGGCAGCACAAGGGCGGTCTCGACTCTCGCGTCTTTACGCAAGTCGATTACACCAAGATCAGCGATCCGTATTACTTCCAGGATCTGCAGACCGATCAGATCGGTATAAAAAGCGCCGATTACGTCAATCAGCAGGGTTCTGTGACCTATCGGGGTGACAGCTACACAGCTCGCTTGAACGCCCAGGCGTATCAGTTGGCAACCGTGTCGAACATCACGCCGTATGATCGTTTGCCGCAGATCACCTTCAATGGTCAGCTGCCTACGCATCCGGAAGGTTTGAATTTCGATTACGAAACAGAAATCGTGCGGTTTGACCGTGACCTGGAAAAGGGTCAGTTCTCCGATGAAGATGGCAACCTGACGCCGCGTCTGGACACCAATGTGTTCGGTCTTGCGCGCGCCAACGGTGATCGTCTCAACGTCAAGCCAGGTGTAAGCCTGCCACTGGACTGGACCTATGGTTTCATCAAGCCATCGCTCAAGTATCAGTACACCCAGTATCAGCTGGATCTAGACGGCAAGGGTAAAACTGACATCGCTGGCCAGGGTGCTGAAGGCGACCGCCTCAATGGCACGTTCAGCAGCAACCAGAGCCGCGGCGTTCCGATTGCAAGCATCGACAGCGGCCTGTATTTCGACCGCAATACCACTTGGTTTGGCAAAAACTATCGCCAGACCCTGGAACCGCGCCTCTTCTATCTCTACGTTCCTGAAGAGGACCAGAAGGACATTCCTGTATTCGATACCGGGGAATACACCTTCAACTATGCATCGCTGTTCCGCGACAACCGCTTCTCGGGCTCCGACCGCGTCGGCGACGAGAACAAACTGTCGCTGGGTGTGACCAACCGCTGGATCGAAGAAAACGGTTTCGAGCGTCAACGCATCAGCGTCGGCCAGGCGCTGTACTTCAAGGATCGCAAAGTCCAATTGCCGGGTATCGATGAGAGAACCCGCAAAGACGCGCAAGCCGACGTTTCGCCGTATGCGCTGGAATACGAATACCGCTGGAACCGCGATTGGCGCACGACCGCTGATTACAACTGGGACCCGGACAGCCGCAGCCCGCGTTCGGGTAGCGCGATGTTCCACTACCAGCCTGAAGATAATCCGAACAAGATCATCAACGCCGGCTATCGCTATCGCAACGACCAGGTCCGTTATGACCAGACTACTGGTCAATGGTCGGTGGGCGGGGGTGACTATGGCACTCCAGGCCAACCTGGCTACGTGAAGGACTACTACAAGATCCAGCAGCACGATTTCTCGGTGATGTGGCCGATCGTGCCGCAATGGAACGCCATCAGCCGCTGGCAGTATGACTACAACCGCAACCGTACCCTGGAAGCCTTTGGTGGTTTCGAGTACGACAACTGCTGCTGGAAACTGCGCCTGATCAACCGTTACTGGGTTTCCTACGACGAGTTCAGTCAGGAAGCTCCGCAAAACGAAAAAGGCGACCATGGCATCTTCCTACAGATCGTTCTGAAAGGTCTCGGCGGCCTCACCGGCGCCAAAGTAGAGAGCTTCCTCGACAAAGGCATCCAAGGTTATCGTGAACGTGAAGACCAAGCTTTCTGATTGTCTGCGCCCGCTAGTGCTGGGCGCGCTGTTCCTGGGTACTGCGGCGAATGCCGCGGTACAGTCCATCGATAAAGTGGTGGCCATTGTCGACAACGATGTGGTCATGCAGAGCCAACTGGACCAGCGTGTTCATGAAGTTCAGCAAACCATCGCCAAGCGCGGTTCCGCCGCGCCGCCAGCCGGCGTTCTGGATCAGCAGGTGCTAGAGCGCCTGATCGTCGAGAACCTGCAATTGCAGATCGGCGAACGCTCCGGCATTCGCATCACCGATGAGGAACTGAACCAGGCAGTCGGCACCATTGCCCAGCGCAATAACATGTCGATCGAACAATTCCGCACTGCCCTGACTCGCGACGGCCTGTCTTACGACGACGCTCGCGACCAGATTCGCCGTGAAATGATCATCAGCCGTGTGCGTCAACGTCGTGTGGCCGAGCGCATCCAGGTGTCGGAACAGGAAGTGAAGAATTTCCTCGCGTCCGACCTGGGCAAAATTCAGCTGTCCGAAGAGTTCCGCCTGGCCAACATCCTGATTCCTACGCCGGAAAGCGCCAATTCTGACGCGATTCAGGGTGCAGCGAAGCAGGCAGATGCCGTTTATCAGCAACTCAAGCAAGGCGCTGATTTCGGTCAATTGGCAATTGCCAAGTCCGCCAGCGAAACCGCACTGGAAGGCGGCGACATGGGCTGGCGCAAAGCGGCTCAATTGCCACCTCCGTTCGATCGCATGCTGGGCACCATGGCGGTTGGCGACATTACCCAGCCAATGCGCACGCCGGGCGGCTTCATTATCTTGAAGATTCTCGACAAACGTGGCGGCGAGACCCAGACGCGTGACGAAGTGCACGTACGTCATATCCTGGTCAAACCGAGTCCGATCCGCGACGAGGCCAAAACCAAGGCGCTGGCACAGTCGCTCTACACTCGAATTCAAGCGGGCGAAGACTTCGGCGATCTGGCGAAAAGCTACTCGGAAGATCCTGGTTCTGCCCTCAACGGCGGCGACTTGAACTGGATCGATCCGAACGCCCTGGTACCCGAGTTCCGCGAAGTGATGGCCAAGACCCCACAAGGCAAGCTGTCCCAGCCGTTTCAGACTCAGTATGGCTGGCACGTCCTCGAAGTCCTTGGCCGTCGCGCCACCGACAGCACCACCCAGGCTCGTGAGCAGCAAGCAATGACCGTACTGCGTAACCGCAAATACGACGAAGAGCTGCAAACCTGGCTGCGTCAGATTCGTGACGAAGCGTATGTAGAGATCAAACTCCCTGGTGCAGACCAGGCAGCGCAGTGAAACCCAAACGTTTCGCGCTGACACCCGGCGAACCGGCGGGCATAGGTCCTGACCTGTGCCTGCTGCTCGCCTCGCAAGCCCAGCCACACCCCCTGATTGCCATTACCAGCCGCGACCTGCTCATCGAGCGGGCCGCGCAACTGGGCGTAGTTGTCGATTTGTTGCCCGTGACGCCTGACGCCTGGCCGGACGTACCCGCGCCAGCCAACGGCCTGTACGTCTGGGATACGCCGCTCAGTGCGCCAGTGGTTGCCGGTCAACTCGACAAGACGAATGCTGCCTTCGTCCTGGAAACTTTGACCCGCGCTGGCCAGGGCTGCATGGACGGGCACTTCGCCGGGATGATCACAGCCCCTGTGCACAAGGGGGTGATCAATGAATCAGGCATCGCCTTCTCCGGTCACACCGAATTTCTCGCTGACCTGACGCACACCGCGCAAGTAGTGATGATGCTCGCAACACGCGGTTTGCGCGTGGCACTGGTGACCACTCACCTGCCTCTTCGGGAGATTGCCGATGCGATCACGCCAGAGCGCCTGGAACGGGTCACGCGGATTCTGCATGCTGACCTGCAGCAAAAATTCGGCATCGCCCAGCCCCGCATTCTGGTGTGCGGACTTAATCCCCATGCCGGTGAAGGTGGCCACCTGGGCCATGAAGAAATTGACATCATCGAACCCACATTAGAGCGCCTGCGCGGTGAAGGTATGGACCTTCGCGGTCCCCTGCCCGCCGACACTCTGTTTACCCCCAAATATCTGGAGCACTGCGACGCAGTGCTGGCGATGTACCACGACCAGGGCCTGCCGGTGCTGAAATACAAAGGCTTCGGCGCGGCAGTCAACGTGACCCTCGGCTTGCCGATCATCCGCACATCGGTCGACCACGGCACTGCCCTGGATTTGGCCGGTAGCGGAAAAATCGACACCGGCAGCCTGCAAGTCGCCCTGGAAACCGCCTACCAGATGGCCGAGACCCGTTTATGACCGAGCATTACCAACACAAGGCGCGCAAACGCTTTGGCCAGAATTTCCTGCATGATGCCGGCGTTATCGACCGCATCCTGCGCGCCATCCGCGCCAAACCTGAAGACCGCCTCCTGGAAATCGGTCCGGGCCAGGGCGCACTGACTCAAGGCCTGCTCAACAGCGGCGCTCAACTTGACGTGGTGGAACTGGACAAGGACCTGATCCCGATCCTCAACCAACAGTTCGCCGGCATGAGCAACTTCAACCTGCACCAGGGCGATGCACTGAAGTTCGACTTCAACAGCCTGAACGCGGCGCCGCACAGCCTGCGTGTGGTGGGCAACCTGCCGTACAACATCTCCACGCCGCTGATTTTTCACCTGCTGAACAACGCCAGCATCATCCGCGACATGCACTTCATGCTGCAAAAGGAAGTGGTCGAACGTCTGGCGGCCGGTCCTGGTGGCGGTGACTGGGGTCGCCTGTCGATCATGGTTCAATACCACTGCCGCGTAGAGCACCTGTTCAATGTGGGTCCGGGCGCATTCAATCCGCCGCCGAAAGTCGACTCGGCCATCGTACGCCTGGTCCCTCACGACGTGCTGCCGCACCCGGCCAAGGATCACAAACTGCTGGAGCGCGTCGTGCGCGAAGCTTTCAACCAGCGCCGCAAGACCTTGCGCAACACCCTCAAGTTGCTGCTAAGCAACGATGAGATCACCGCGGCCGGTGTCGACGGCAGCCTGCGTCCAGAGCAACTCGATCTGGCCGCCTTCGTGCGCTTGGCCGACAAGCTCAGCGAACAAGTCCTACAGACGCCCGCCGCGGACTGACAGACGACAAGCGTTATCGGGTAGTACACCAGCGCCCATGTCTGGTTTACTACCCGGTACTTGGCCTAGACTGAATTCCATCAGTTACGCCCCGCGTCCCGCTTCGTTTTTAAGGCCTCTTGCATGTCCGATCCTCGTTATCAGGTCGACGTCAGCGTCGTCACCCGCTATCTGGCAGAACAATCGCAACCCGAGCAGAACCGCTTTGCTTTCGCCTACACCATCACCGTGCACAACAAAGGCGAGTTACCCGCCAAGCTGTTGTCGCGGCACTGGGTGATCACTGACGGTGACGGGCATGTCGAAGAAGTGCGCGGTGCCGGCGTCGTGGGCTTGCAGCCGTTGATTCAGGCTGGCGAAATTCACACCTACAGCAGCGGCACTGTGATGACGACCAAGGTCGGCACCATGCAAGGCTCCTATCAAATGATTGCCGACGACGGCAAGCACTTCGACGCCACCATCGCTCCATTTCGTCTGGCGGTGCCCGGAGCCCTGCACTGATGGCGACGTACGCCGTCGGTGACCTGCAAGGTTGCCTCGAACCGCTGAAATGCCTGCTCGAGCAAGTCACCTTCGACCCTGCCCGAGACAGACTGTGGCTGGTGGGTGATCTGGTCAACCGTGGCCCGCAGTCGCTGGAAACCCTGCGTTTTCTCTATAGCCTCCGCGAATCGCTGGTGTGCGTGCTCGGCAACCACGATCTGCATCTGTTAGCCGCCGGGCATAACATCGAACGCTTGAAGAAAGGCGATACCCTGCGCGAAATTCTCGAAGCACCGGATCGCGCAGAATTGCTGGAGTGGGTGCGCCAGCAAAAGCTCATGCATTACGACGAGCAGCGCAACATCGCCCTGGTCCACGCCGGCATACCGCCACAATGGTCTTTGCGCAAAGCCTTGAAATGCGCTGCCGAAGTCGAAGAGGCCTTGCGCGACGACAACCGTTTTGCCCCCTACCTTGATGGCATGTACGGCAACGAGCCGCTGAAGTGGGACAGTGACCTTAAAGGCGTGACCCGCCTGCGTGTGATCACCAACTATTTCACCCGCATGCGTTTCTGCACCAGCGAAGGCAAACTCGATCTCAAGGGCAAGGAAGGCGCCGACACTGCGCCGCCGGGTTACGCGCCGTGGTTCAGCTACAAGGAACGCAAGACCAAGGGCGTGAAAATCATCTTCGGCCACTGGGCCGCGCTTGAAGGCCAATGCAGCGAGCCGGGTATTTTCGCGCTCGACACCGGTTGTGTCTGGGGCGGATCAATGACCCTGATGAACGTCGATACCCTTGAGCGCCTGCAATGCAAATGCGATGACCATGGCCGCACCTTGCCGCCAGTCGTACCGCCTATTTCCGAACAAGCACCCGTCGGCGCCCAGCGCTAGACTGCGCTTTCAGCCGAGCCACAGGAGCCCGCCATGAGCGAATTCAAACGTATCCCCCCAGAGCAGGCCCAGGCCCTGCGCAAGCACGGCGCAGTCGTGGTCGATGTTCGAGACCCGGCAACGTTTGCCGCGCTGCACATCAGCGGCTCGAAGCATCTGGACAACCACTCCCTGCACACTTTCATTCAGGGCGCCGATCTGGACGCACCGACGGTCGTGGTCTGTTATCACGGCAATTCCAGCCAGGGCGCGGCCGCCTACCTGATCAGCCAGGGTTTCTCCGATGTCTACAGCATGGACGGCGGTTTTGAGCTGTGGCGTACGACTTATCCTTCGGAAACGGCGCAAAGCGCTTGCGAATAATTTTTTTGTAATGCGCAAGCCCCGGCCCCCGCGGGCTATGGCGGTGGCAGACGAACGGTCTGCCACAACTAATTACGTATCTCTCCTTTACCTCCCGAATTCCCAACTATCCTTAAGCGCAGGCCATCCAAAACAGGGGAGAGCCGGTACACCGGCGCGCGGATCATCGGGAGTAGCTTTCGGAGTTGTCAGCTCCGGGAGAGTTCTGGGGGGTAAACAGCGACTGCCTGTTCGGTTGCTGCCAGCATCGACTGAGTGATCCGGCGTCGGCTCCACGTATCGAGCGAGGTGACGTCATGAGTATCTTTAGCCACTTCCAACAACGCTTCGAGTCCACACGCCAGGAAGAGCTCTCGCTGCAAGAGTATCTTGAGTTGTGCAAAAAGGACCGCAGCGCCTACGTTTCCGCCGCCGAGCGTCTGTTGCTGGCCATCGGAGAACCGGAGCTGCTCGACACCTCGGCCAATTCGAGGCTTTCGCGAATCTTTTCCAACAAGGTGATCCGTCGCTATCCGGCCTTTGAGGACTTCCACGGGATGGAAGAATGCATCGACCAGATCGTGTCGTATTTCCGCCATGCCGCTCAGGGTCTGGAAGAAAAGAAACAGATCCTCTATCTGCTCGGCCCCGTCGGTGGCGGTAAATCATCTCTGGCTGAAAAGCTCAAACAACTGATCGAGAAGGTGCCCTTCTACGCGATCAAAGGCTCGCCGGTTTTCGAATCGCCTCTGGGTTTGTTCAACGCCACTGAAGATGGCGCGATCCTCGAAGAAGACTTCGGCATTCCGCGGCGCTATCTCAACACCATCATGTCGCCATGGGCCACCAAACGCCTTGCCGAGTTCGGCGGCGACATCAGCCAGTTCCGCGTGGTGAAACTCTATCCGTCGATCCTTAACCAGATCGCCGTGGCCAAAACCGAGCCGGGAGATGAAAACAACCAGGACATCTCCGCACTGGTGGGCAAGGTCGATATCCGCAAGCTGGAGGAATACCCACAGAACGACGCCGACGCCTATAGCTACTCGGGCGCACTGTGCCGGGCCAACCAGGGCCTGATGGAATTCGTCGAAATGTTCAAGGCACCGATCAAGGTGCTGCACCCATTGCTGACCGCCACTCAGGAAGGCAACTACAACAGTACCGAAGGCTTGGGGGCGATACCCTTTACCGGGATCCTGCTCGCTCACTCCAACGAATCGGAATGGCACACTTTCCGTAACAACAAGAACAACGAAGCCTTCATCGACCGGATCTACATCGTCAAGGTCCCTTACTGCCTGCGGGTCAGCGATGAGGTGAAGATTTACGACAAACTGTTGTTCAACAGCTCTCTGGCAAAAGCCCATTGCGCGCCCGACACCTTGAAAATGCTCGCCCAGTTCACCGTGCTCTCGCGCCTCAAGGAGCCGGAAAACTCGAACATCTATTCGAAGATGCGCGTGTATGACGGCGAAAACCTCAAGGATACCGATCCGAAAGCCAAGTCGATCCAGGAATACCGCGACAACGCCGGTGTCGACGAGGGTATGAATGGTCTTTCGACTCGCTTCGCCTTCAAAATCCTGTCGAAGGTCTTCAACTTTGATCCGCATGAAATCGCCGCCAATCCAGTGCATTTGCTGTACGTGCTGGAACAGCAGATCGAACAGGAGCAATTCCAGGCAGAAACCCGCGAACGTTATCTGCGCTTTCTCAAGGAATACCTCGCACCGCGCTACATCGAATTCATCGGCAAGGAGATCCAAACCGCCTACCTCGAGTCCTACAGCGAGTACGGCCAGAACATCTTCGATCGTTATGTGCTGTACGCCGACTTCTGGATCCAGGACCAGGAATACCGCGACCCGGAAACTGGCGAAATCCTCAACCGCGTAGCGTTGAACGAAGAACTGGAGAAAATCGAAAAACCGGCTGGTATCAGCAATCCTAAGGATTTCCGCAACGAAATCGTTAACTTCGTGCTGCGTGCCCGCGCCAACAACAATGGCAAAAATCCGACCTGGCTCAGCTACGAAAAACTGCGGGTGGTCATCGAGAAGAAAATGTTCTCCAACACCGAGGACCTCCTGCCGGTCATCAGCTTCAACGCCAAGGCCAGCAAAGAGGACCAGCAGAAGCACAACGATTTCGTCACACGGATGGTCGAGCGGGGCTACACCGACAAACAGGTACGGCTTCTTTCCGAATGGTACCTTCGGGTCCGGAAATCGCAGTGAAGCAGCCGCAAGCTACAAGCCACAAGCGGCGAGAACAAAGCGCGTAAACCCTGGTATCTGGGTAACTGCTTGTTCTTGCAGCTTGCAGCTCACAACTTGAAGCTGCCCGGAGGGCCACCTATGAGCTATGTGATCGACCGACGTCTCAATGGCAAGAACAAGAGCACGGTGAACCGTCAGCGCTTCCTGCGGCGATACCGTGATCACATCAAGAAGGCCGTCGAAGAGGCGGTCAGCCGGCGCTCCATTACCGATATGGAACACGGCGAACAGATCAGCATCCCCGGCCGCGACATCGATGAGCCGGTGCTTCACCATGGTCGCGGCGGCAAACAGACCGTCGTGCACCCCGGAAACAAGGAATTCACCAGCGGCGAGCACATCGCCCGTCCGCCCGGAGGTGGCGGCGGCAGAGGTCCAGGCAAGGCCGGTAACTCCGGCGAAGGCATGGACGAGTTTGTCTTCCAGATCACTCAGGAAGAGTTCCTTGAATTCATGTTCGAAGACCTGGAACTGCCTAACCTGGTCAAGCGCAACCTGACCGGCACTGACACGTTCAAGACCGTTCGCGCGGGCATCAGTAACGAGGGCAATCCGTCGCGGATCAACATTATCCGCACCTTGCGTTCAGCCCATGCGCGGCGTATCGCCCTGTCCGGCAGCAGTCGGGCGAAACTGCGCGAAGCCAAAGAGGAACTGCTGCGACTCAAACGGGATGAACCGGATAACTTCGGCGACATCCAGGAAATCGAAGCGGAAATCGAGAAGCTCAGTGCGCGCATTCATCGCGTTCCGTTCCTCGACACCTTCGACCTCAAATACAACTTGCTGATCAAACAACCCAATCCCAGCTCCAAAGCCGTCATGTTCTGCCTGATGGACGTTTCCGGGTCGATGACCCAGGCAACCAAGGACATCGCCAAGCGCTTTTTTATCCTGTTGTACCTGTTTCTTAAACGTAACTACGACAAGATCGACGTCGTGTTCATTCGCCACCACACCAGCGCCCGGGAAGTGGACGAGGAAGAGTTTTTCTACTCCCGCGAAACGGGCGGCACCATTGTTTCCAGCGCGTTGAAATTGATGCAGGAAATCATGGCTGAACGCTATCCCAGCAATGAATGGAACATCTACGCTGCCCAGGCGTCCGACGGCGATAACTGGAACGACGATTCGCCGATCTGCCGCGACATCCTGATTAACCAAATCATGCCGTTTGTGCAGTACTACACTTACGTTGAGATCACCCCGCGCGAACATCAGGCCCTGTGGTTTGAATACGAACGAATCGCCGATGCCTTTTCTGACACTTTTGCCCAGCAACAACTGGTCTCGGCCGGGGATATCTATCCGGTCTTCCGTGAACTCTTCCAGCGCAGGTTAGTGACATGACCGCCAAAGAGCAGAAGCGCCAACCCATTTCCACCGGCTCTGAATGGACGTTCGAGCTGATCCAGGCCTACGACCGCGAAATCAGTCGTATCGCGGCTCGCTACGCGCTCGACACCTACCCTAATCAGATTGAAGTGATCACCGCTGAACAGATGATGGATGCCTATGCCTCCGTCGGCATGCCGCTGGGGTATCACCACTGGTCCTACGGCAAACACTTCCTTAGCACCGAGAAGTCTTACTCGCGCGGCCAGATGGGCCTCGCCTACGAGATCGTGATCAACTCCGACCCTTGCATCGCCTACCTGATGGAAGAAAACACCATCTGCATGCAGGCCCTGGTGGTGGCGCATGCCTGTTACGGGCACAACAGCTTCTTTAAAGGCAACTACCTATTTCGCACCTGGACCGACGCCAGTTCGATCATCGACTACCTGGTATTTGCCAAGCAGTACATCATGCAGTGTGAAGAACGACATGGCATCGATGCGGTGGAGGACCTGCTGGACTCCTGCCATGCGCTGATGAACTACGGTGTTGACCGCTACAAACGCCCTTACCCGATTTCCGCCGAGGAAGAGCGTCGCCGGCAAAAGGATCGCGAAGAGCATTTGCAGAAGCAGATCAACGACCTGTGGCGCACCATTCCCAAAGGCGCGGATAAGTACAGCGACAAGGATAACGCGCGCTTCCCCGCCGAACCTCAGGAAAACATCCTGTACTTCATCGAAAAACACGCTCCGTTGCTGGAGCCATGGCAACGGGAAATCGTGCGTATCGTGCGCAAGATCGCGCAGTACTTTTACCCCCAACGCCAGACTCAAGTGATGAATGAAGGATGGGCCACGTTCTGGCATTACACGCTGATGAACGACCTGTATGACGAAGGCCTGGTCACCGACGGCTTCATGATGGAGTTTCTGACCTCGCACACCAGCGTGGTCATGCAGCCGGGCTTCGACAGTCCTTACTACAGCGGCATCAACCCTTATGCACTGGGGTTCGCCATGTATCGGGACATCCGGCGCATGTGTGAAAGTCCGACGGAAGAGGATTACCGCTGGTTCCCCGACGTTGCTGGCACCGACTGGCTGTCGAGCATCAAGTTCGCCATGAGCAGCTTCAAGGATGAGAGCTTCATTCTGCAGTACCTGTCACCCAAGGTGATCCGCGACCTGAAGTTGTTCAGCATTCTCGACGACGACCAGAAGGATGATCTGCTGGTTCCGGCCATTCATGACGAGCCGGGATATAAGACTATTCGCGAAACGCTGGCTGCACAGTACAACCTGGGGAATCGCGAGCCCAACATCCAGATCTACAGCATTGACCGTCGCGGCGACCGCTCGCTGACCCTGCGTCACCAGCAACACGACCGAAAACCGCTGGGCGAATCCACCGAGGAAGTGCTCAAACACCTGCATCGCCTCTGGGGCTTCGACATTCACCTGGAAACCCTTCAAGGGGATCAGGTGATGAAAACCCACCATGTACCACCGAGAACAGAGCATAGCGAAGGCGATTACGGCCGGTTGGACCTGGCCGTCATTCATCTTTGATCGTGTTTCTGCCTCCGAAAGCTCGACGCAACGGTTATTCTGTCGAGCTAACGGAGGTTTTTTATGCAGATTTTTAAAGTCGGCGGCGCGGTTCGCGATCGTCTGCTTGGCAAGCCTGTCACAGACATCGACTGGGTTGTAGTCGGCGCCACGGCCGAGGAAATGCTCGCCAAGGGTTTTCGCCCGGTGGGGGCAGACTTCCCGGTGTTCCTTCACCCCAAAACCGGAGAGGAATACGCCCTCGCCCGAACCGAACGCAAAAGTGGCCGGGGTTACGGCGGGTTTACCTTCCATGCCAGTCCTGATGTCACCCTCGAAGAAGACCTGATCCGTCGCGATTTGACGATCAACGCCATCGCCGAAGACGATCAGCAAAATCTGACCGACCCTCATCATGGCCAGCGCGATCTGGAAGCGCGCATTCTTCGTCATGTTTCCCCTGCTTTTGCCGAAGATCCGCTCCGAGTTCTGCGCGTTGCCCGCTTCGCCGCTCGCTATGAGAAGTTGGGTTTTACTGTCGCACCTGAAACACTGGATTTGATGCGCGCACTCAGCGATTCAGGCGAACTTGAAGCGTTGACGGCGGAACGCATCTGGAAAGAAATCTCCCGCGCGCTGATGGAAGATCAACCGCAGGTTTTCATCCAGGTGCTGCGCGATTGCGGTGCGCTGAAGGTAATGATGCCGGAAGTCGATGCACTGTTCGGCGTTCCGCAGCCGGAAACTCATCATCCGGAAATCGACACCGGTGTGCACACGTTGAGCGTGCTTGAGCAAGCAGCACTGCACAAACAGCCACTGACCGTGCGTTGGGCCTGCCTGCTGCATGACGTGGGCAAGGGCCTGACACCGGAAGGAGAATGGCCAAGGCATATCGCACACGAGCACAAAGGCCTGAAGCTGATCAAAGCGGTGAACGAGCGCTTCAAGGCGCCGAAGGACTGCCACGAACTGGCCTTGCTCGTGGGCCAATATCACACCCACGGCCACCGCGCCCTGGAACTGAAGCCATCGACCTTGCTGGAGTTGCTGCAGAGCTTTGACGTCTACCGCCGGCCGCAGCGATTTGAGGAATTCATCGCCGCGTGTGAAATGGATGCTCGAGGACGCAAAGGGCTGGAACAGCGAAGTTATCCACAGGCGGATTATTTACGTGGGGCGGCGACTGCGGCTCGGAGCGTGGCGGTTCAGCCGTTGCTGGAGAAAGGCTTCAAGGGGCCAGAGCTGGGTGAGGCGATCAAGCGTGAACGGCTTAATGCGCTCAAGATTTATAAGGAGGCATCCGCCTGAAAGGCTTCGCGGGCTTGCTCGCGAAGGCGTCTGGTGCCTCACAGCAGATTCAATGGGGTCAACTGCTGCCCCCGCCACTCAAACGCCACCGGCGCCAACACCTGGTCAATCTCTGCCTCGCCCCACAACGCCGCAAAGCTTTTGCCTACGCCCGGATGCACACGGTCCGGTGCAATCAGCGACAAAGGCCACAATACAAAGGCATTTTTCAGAATTTCGGCACGCGGCAGGATCAAGCCATCAAAGTTGCCCACCCGATCGCCGAACAGCAAAACGTCGATATCCAGTGGCAAACCCTTGCGGTCCGGCGCATAGCGACCGTTGTCCGCCTCGATGAATTTCAAGCGGCGGTCGAGCTCCATCAGCGGCAGATCGGTGTAAGCCGAGACCACGAAATTGAAGAACGGCCCGCTCTTGATCCCCACTGGCTGGCTTTCGAAGACCGCCGAGCAGCGTATATCCACCAGAAAACCCGCCAGGGCTTCCAGACCCGCCTGCAAATGGGTTTCGCGCTCGATGTTGCTACCGAGCCCGAGGTACACCTGAGTCAGCGACATCCGCGCTCGATCTCCACGCCCACGCCACCGGTTGCCGCCGGGACGGCGCCAGGCTTGGTCAGTTTGAGGCGCATCCAGGTGATGTTGAATTCGCTCATCAGCACTTCAACCAGACGCTCGGCAAAGGTCTCGACCAGTTGAAACCGTGCCTGCTCCGCAAAGGCCTGGATGCGTGCCGAAACGCTCGCGTAATCGAGCGCCAGGGTCAGGTCGTCTCCGGCGGCGGCCGGGCGATTATCCCAAGCGAAACTCAGATCAAGACGCAGGCACTGTCGGATGCCTCGTTCCCAGTCGTAGGCACCAATGACGGTGTCGACTTCCAGGCCCTCGATAAACACTCTGTCCAAGCACTCTTCTCCACTGCACGACAAGGGCGCAATGCGCCGTTAGAATCAGGGCGTCCTCGCCCGGAATAGTTAGCATGTTTTGGTTACTGGCGACTCTCGCCTACCTGCTCGGCTCGCTGTCCTTCGCCATTTTGCTCAGCCGCCTGACCGGTAGCCCCGATCCGCGAATGAGCGGCTCGGGCAATGCCGGCGCCACCAACATGTTGCGGCTGGCTGGCAAAAAACTCGCCATCCTGACCCTCATCGGCGACCTCTGCAAAGGCCTGCTGCCGGTGCTGATCGCCTGCGTTGCCGGCCTTTCACTGCAAGAACAGGCCTGGGTCGGCGTTTGCGCCGTGATCGGTCATTTGTTCCCTGTGTACTTCCGCTTTCGCGGCGGCAAAGGCGTCGCCACCGCTGCCGGCATGTTGCTGGGGCTTTACCCCCCAGCGGCCCTGCTGGCGGTGTGCGCGTGGTTGCTGACGTTCTACCTGACCCGCACCAGCTCACTCGCCGCACTGATTGCCACACCATTGACCCTGCCGCTGCTAGCCTGGCAGGAACCAGCGGCCTTGTTGCCCATGAGTGCGCTCACGGCGCTGATCGTCTGGCGTCATCGCGGCAATCTACGCGACCTGTTTGCCGGGCGCGAACGGCATTTTTAAATGCCGGACGCGAGCATCGCTCATCACAAGCCTGACAATTGCTCCATCGGCCAGCGCGCCTGCACGCTGATCGCCAGGCTTTCGTGCTGACCGGCTCGTAAGCGCTGGCAGCCGGCAAACGCGATCATCGCGCCGTTGTCGGTGCAAAACTCGGGACGGGCATAAAACACATCGCCCTTCAGATCGCCGAGCATTTTCTCCAGGGAAACCCGTAACGCTTTGTTGGCGCTGACGCCGCCTGCGATCACCAGACGCTTCATGCCCGCCTGCTTCAGGGCTCGCTTGCACTTGATGGTCAAAGTCTCCACCACGGCCTGCTGGAACGCCAGAGAGATGTCGCAACGGGCTTGCTGATTGTCGTCCCCGGCGCTGACGCACTGGTGCCAGGTGTTCAACGCGAAGGTTTTCAGGCCGCTGAAGCTGAACGCCAGGCCCGGCCGGTCGCACATCGGGCGAGGAAAGGTGAAACGTCCGGCAACGCCCTGCTCTGCCAGTTTGGCAATCTCCGGACCACCCGGATAATTCAGGCCCATCATCTTCGCGGTCTTGTCGAAAGCTTCACCGGCCGCATCGTCGAGGGTCTCGCCCAAAAGCGTGTATTGACCGATTCCGTCGACCTGAACCAGCTGCGTATGACCGCCGGACACCAACAAAGCGACGAACGGGAATTCAGGCGGTTTCGCCTCCAGCATCGGCGCCAGCAAATGGCCCTCCATGTGATGCACGCCAAGAGCCGGAATGCCCCAGGCAAAGGCCAGCGCCTGAGCGCAGGAAGCCCCCACCAGCAAGGCACCAACCAACCCCGGACCCGCGGTGTAGGCGATTGCATCGATCTCGGTCGGCACACAGCCTGACTCGACCAACACCTGACGAATCAAGGGCAGCATGCGTTTGACGTGATCGCGCGAAGCCAGCTCAGGCACCACGCCGCCATAGGCGCGGTGCAGGTCGATCTGGCTGAACAGCGCGTCGGCCAGCAGGCCACGTTCACTGTCATATAATGCGACACCGGTTTCGTCGCAGGAGGTTTCTAATCCCAGTACTAGCATGGGTTTGCGCCTTGTTTAGGCTGAATTCGAAGGCGCGCATAATAGTCGCCATGCGATGCCCCGACTAGCGGTTTTCGATCAGAGGCTTTGCATTCCGAGCGATGAGGGGTTAACATCCGCAACCCTTAAAAACCGACGTCTTCAAGTGCTCTTTTGCCGCGAGGATGTTGACCCCGGTAATGAATGAAGGTAGCTCTGGATGCCAGCCGTCAAAGTAAAAGAGAACGAACCCTTCGACGTAGCTCTGCGTCGTTTCAAGCGCTCCTGCGAAAAAGCCGGTGTACTGGCTGAAGTTCGTAGCCGCGAATTTTACGAGAAGCCAACTTCTGAGCGTAAACGCAAAGCAGCAGCCGCTGTTAAGCGTCACGCCAAGAAAGTTCAGCGCGAACAGCGCCGCGCCGTTCGTCTGTACTAAAACACAGACGATCGTAGCAAGCTTCTGCCAAGCCCGGCCCTCAGCCGGGCTGATGGCATTTGCGGACAACGCTTGATGCTTCACCGTCAAAGCCGCACATGCGACCCAGACAAACCTGCTTCACAGCGTCAGACCTGGCTCTTTTGCCAGCGGTGCACGTCTTTTCTGACGAGCCTTCCAAGGCTACTGACGAGCACACCCACTGATTCCTCTCACGACGATCAGCCCAAGGCACCCTCTTGCGTGCCCGCTTATGAGCTATCCGGGGCCATCAACTGGTCGCAGCGGATTCAGCGAAACACTTTCAAATAGTCGAATACTGGTCGAATACTTAATGGTATTAACGTCAGTGGATTTTCGGCAGATACACTCCCCGACAGCGATTACGCAGACGACACTGGTCGAGCCGCTTTTTTTGCGCGCCTCAAACAACGACCTGCGTTCGGCCACATTTCGTTTCGGGTCCATTTCAGCGCAGTTGACGAGAACGCCATGGCCGGGCTAATTCCCCAGAGCTTCATTGACGACCTTCTGAACCGCACCGACATCGTCGATGTGGTCAGCTCGCGCCTGCAACTGAAAAAAGCCGGCAAGAACCACACCGCCTGCTGCCCGTTTCACAAAGAAAAAACTCCCTCTTTCAGCGTCAGTCCGGACAAACAGTTCTACTACTGCTTTGGTTGCGGCGCCGGCGGAAACGCCCTCGGCTTCATGATGGACCACGACAACCTGGACTTCATCCAGGCGGTCGAAGAACTGGCCAAAGCCGCCGGCATGGAAATCCCTCGCGAAGAGAGCGGCCGGCCGCACAAGCCGCGGCAGCCGACCGATTCGCCGCTGTACCCGCTGCTCACCGCCGCCGCCGACTTTTACCGCCAGGCATTGAAAAGCCATCCATCGCGCAAAGCCGCTGTGGATTACTTGAAGGGTCGCGGGTTAACCGGCGAAATCGCCCGGGACTTCGGCCTAGGATTCGCTCCGCCGGGGTGGGACAACCTGTTCAAGCATTTGAGCAGCGACACCCTGCAACAGAAAGCCATGGTCGATGCCGGCCTGCTGATCGAGAACGCCGAGACCGGCAAACGCTATGACCGCTTTCGCGATCGCGTGATGTTCCCCATCCGCGACAGCCGTGGGCGCATTATTGCTTTCGGCGGCCGGGTATTGGGCGACGACAAACCGAAATACCTGAACTCGCCGGAAACCCCGGTATTCCATAAAGGCCAGGAGCTCTACGGCCTTTATGAGGCACGCAAGAACAACCGCAACCTCGACGAAATTATCGTCGTTGAAGGTTATATGGACGTCATTGCCCTCGCCCAGCAGGGCTTGCGCAATGCGGTCGCGACGCTAGGCACCGCCACCAGCGAAGAGCACTTGAAGCGCCTGTTTCGCGTCGTGCCCAACGTGCTGTTCTGCTTCGACGGTGACCAGGCCGGACGAAACGCCGCGTGGCGCGCACTGGAAGCCACACTGCCCTGCCTGCAAGACGGACGCCGCGCGCGCTTCCTGTTTCTGCCCGAGGGAGAAGATCCGGACACGCTGGTGCGCTCGGAAGGCACTGACGCTTTTCGTGCGCGAATCAACCAGCATGCGCAGCCTTTGGCGGATTACTTCTTTCAACAACTGACCGAGGAATCCGATCCGCGCTCGCTTGAAGGCAAGGCTCACATGGCCACTCTCGCGGCGCCGCTGATCGACAAGGTTCCGGGCGCGAATCTGCGCATTCTGATGCGCCAGCGCCTGACCGAGATTACCGGGCTCAGCGGTGTGGCCGTGAGCCAGCTGGTGCAAAGCGCACCGCAGGACGCGCCACCCGCCTACGACCCGGGCATCGATTACGACGCCATGCCGGATTACAGCGACTACCATCAGCCGCAGGCCCAAGACACCTATGCGCCGCAGCAAGAATGGACGCCGAAAAAACCCGGCGCCGGCGGCAAGAAATGGGACAAGAAACCCTGGAACAAGAATGGCAAACGGGGCGGTGATCGCGATCAACAGTCCGCTCCGCGCACACCCATTGCCGTAGAAGCGCCGACATTGATCGCGCTGCGTACGCTCATCCATCATCCAGAACTGGCCGGCAAGGTGGAAACCGCCGATCACTTCGCCAATGAGAGCAACACCTACGCGCAATTGCTGGTAGCCCTCGTCGAGGCCGTACAAAAAAATCCTAAGCTAAACTCAATTCAATTGATGGCCCGCTGGCATGGGACTGAACAAGGGCGACTGCTCAAGGCATTGGCGGAAAAGGAATGGCTGATTGATGGCGACAACCTTGAACAACAGTTTTTAGACACCATTACTAGGCTATCCGCCGGTCAACACACGGATAGCCTGGAAGCACTTATCAGAAAAGCACGACAGCCGGGATTGACCGCAGAGGAAGCAAATCAGATCGCAAATCAGATGCGCGACCTGTTAAATCGCAATAAGGCTCTACCAAACCCGACCTCAACTGGCGCGTGAGGTCATAGCTCAGGTATAATCCTCGGCTTGTTTTTTGCCCGCCAAGACCTTCAGTGGATAGGGTGTTATGTCCGGAAAAGCGCAACAGCAGTCTCGTATCAAAGAGTTGATCACACTGGGTCGTGAGCAGGGCTACCTGACTTACGCAGAGGTCAACGACCACCTGCCGGAGGATATTTCAGATCCGGAACAGGTGGAAGACATCATCCGCATGATTAATGACATGGGGATCAACGTATTCGAGGTTGCGCCAGATAAGGATTCTCTTATGCTGGCCGACGCCGATACCGACGAAGCCGCGGCCGAAGAGGCAGCAGCAGCGTTGGCAGCGGTCGAAACCGACATCGGTCGCACCACCGACCCGGTGCGCATGTACATGCGCGAAATGGGTACGGTAGAGCTCCTCACACGTGAAGGCGAAATTGAAATCGCCAAGCGTATTGAAGAGGGCATCCGTGAAGTGATGGGCGCAATCGCGCACTTCCCTGGCACGGTTGACCATATTCTCTCCGAGTACACCCGCGTCACCACCGAAGGTGGTCGCCTTTCCGACGTCCTGAGCGGTTATATCGACCCGGACGACGGCATTGCGCCGCCTGCTGCAGAAGTGCCGCCGCCAGTCGATCCGAAAGCCGTGAAAGCGGACGACGAAACTGACGACGATGACGCCGAAGCAACGACTGACGACGAAGAAGAAGCCGAAAGCGGTCCGGACCCGGTCATCGCTGCACAGCGTTTTGGCGCTGTCTCCGATCAGATGGAAGTCACCCGCAAGGCGCTGAAAAAGCACGGTCGTGGCAATAAGCTGGCAATTGCCGAGCTGGTGCTGCTGGCTGAGCTGTTCATGCCGATCAAACTGGTGCCGAAGCAATTCGAAGGCCTGGTCGAGCGTGTTCGCAGTGCCCTGGACCGTCTGCGTCAGCAAGAGCGCGCGATCATGCAACTGTGTGTTCGTGACGCTCGCATGCCGCGTGCTGACTTCCTGCGCCAGTTCCCGGGCAATGAAGTCGACGAAAGCTGGACCGACGCACTGGCCAAAGGCAAAAGCAAATACGCTGAAGCCATTGGTCGCCTGCAACCGGACATCATTCGTTGCCAACAAAAGCTGGTCGCGCTGCAAACCGAGACCGGTTTGACGATTGCCGAGATCAAGGACATCAACCGTCGCATGTCGATCGGTGAGGCCAAGGCCCGCCGCGCGAAGAAAGAGATGGTTGAAGCGAACTTGCGTCTGGTGATCTCCATCGCCAAGAAGTACACCAACCGTGGCCTGCAATTCCTCGATCTGATCCAGGAAGGCAACATCGGCTTGATGAAAGCGGTAGACAAGTTCGAATACCGTCGCGGCTATAAATTCTCGACTTATGCCACCTGGTGGATTCGTCAGGCGATCACTCGCTCGATCGCCGACCAGGCTCGCACCATCCGTATTCCGGTGCACATGATCGAGACGATCAACAAGCTCAACCGTATTTCCCGGCAGATGTTGCAGGAAATGGGTCGCGAACCGACCCCGGAAGAGCTGGGCGAACGCATGGAAATGCCTGAGGACAAGATCCGCAAGGTATTGAAGATCGCTAAAGAGCCGATCTCCATGGAAACCCCGATCGGTGATGACGAAGACTCCCATCTGGGTGACTTCATCGAAGACTCGACCATGCAGTCGCCAATCGATGTTGCCACCGTTGAGAGCCTTAAAGAAGCGACTCGCGAAGTGCTGTCCGGCCTCACTGCCCGTGAAGCCAAGGTACTGCGCATGCGTTTCGGCATCGACATGAATACCGACCACACCCTCGAGGAGGTTGGTAAGCAGTTCGACGTCACCCGTGAACGGATTCGTCAGATCGAAGCCAAGGCGCTGCGCAAGCTGCGCCACCCGACGAGAAGCGAGCATCTGCGCTCCTTCCTCGACGAGTAATGACAGCCCCCCCGGCCCAGGCCGGGGGGTTTTGCTATCTACAGATAAAACGCCTCGTACTTCCCCCCCCGCCGAATTGCCCGTCTACACTCGAAACATTCCCCCGAGCCATAACGAGACCGTTATGCCCAGACTGCCGACCGTGCTTTTTTTGCTGTCGCTGATGACCTGGACCGCAACGGCTGGCGCGCTGACTCTGACCGACGATGAACGTAGCTGGCTGGCGGCCCACCCGGACTTGCGCCTGGGTGTCGATGCGTCATGGCCACCCTTCGAGTTTCGCGACGATCACGGCCGCTATCAGGGCCTTGCGGCGGATTACATCGACCTGATTCGCCAACGCCTGGCCGTAAAACTCACGCCCATTGAGCCCGTGAGCTGGACGGCGGTTCTCGACCAAGCCAAACAAGCCAAGCTGGACCTGTTGCCGGGTATCATGTCGACCCCGGAACGCCAGACGTACCTGTCATTTACCCGTCCTTACCTGGATTTTCCGATTGTCATTCTTGCCCACGTAGGGGGCGCCCAGCCGCGCAAACTCGAAGACCTCTACGGCCTGAAAATCGCCGTGGTAGAAAACTATGCCCCCCATGAACTGCTGCGCACCCACCATCCCGATCTGAACCTGGTGGGCATGCCCAATGTCAGCTCAGCCTTGCAGGCACTGGCGACCGATGAGGTGGACGCCGTGGTCGGCGACCTCGCTTCCAGCGTCTGGAGCTTGCGTCAGCTCAAGCTCGACGGGCTCTACGTCAGCGGCGAGACACCGTATCGCTATCAATTGGCCATGGGCGTGCCCAAAGACAACAAGATCCTGGTCGGAATTCTGGACAAAGTCCTGGCTGACATGACTCCGGATGAAATCAGCGCCATCCAGGAACATTGGGTCGGCAACGTGCTCGATCACCGGACTTTCTGGTCCGACCTGCTGGTGTATGGCCTGCCGGGATTGCTGTTGCTGATCACCGTGCTGGCGGTGGTCATTCGGATCAACCGCCGACTGAGCTCTGAAATCGCCCGCCGTGTCGACCTTGAACAGGAACTGCGCAGCAGCGAATATCACTATCGCGGTCTCGTGGAAAGCCTGTCGGCTATTGCGTGGGAAGCGCGGATCACTGATTTTACCTACAGCTACGTCTCGCCCCACGCCGAAGAATTGCTGGGTTACCCCTTGGCCCATTGGCTGATTCCCGGCTTCTGGCGCAACATCATCCACCCCGCCGACCTGACTCGAGCCCAGACCTTCTGTGATCACGAAGTCCTGGCCGGGCGCGATCATAGCCTCGATTACCGGGTGATCACCGCCGATGGCCGCTGCATCTGGGTGCGCGACATCGTCAGTCTGATCGAGCATGGGCAAGAGCCGGTGATGCGGGGGCTGATGATCGACATCAGCGAAGCCAAGCGCACCGAAGAGGCGTTGCGCCTGTCGGAACAGAAATTTGCCTCGGTATTCCAGCAATGCCCGGACATTCTGGTCATCGCGCGACTCTCCGACGGCTGCCTGCTGGAGGTCAACGAAGCCTTCGAGGAACAGATCGGGCTAACGGCTGACGAGGTCATCGGCCAGACCGCCACCAACCTGAATATCTGGGGCATTCCCGGCGTCGGACCAGGCTTGCTCCAGCGCCTGCAGGCCGGCAGCATTCGTAATCTGGAGATGCCTTTTCGCCGCAGCAATGGCCAGGTGTTTACCGGGCTGATCTCCGCCGAGCCGTTCGACCTCGATACCACCCCTGCGCTCGTGGTGGTCGTGCGCGACATCAGTCAGCTCAAGGAAACCCAGCAACAGCTGCAAACTTCTGAGGAAAAATTCGCTAAAGCCTTCCATGCGTCACCCGACGGCTTGCTGCTGTCACGCCAGAGCGATGGCTTGTTGCTGGAGGTCAACGAAGGTTTCAGTCGCATCACCGGTTTCAACAGTGCGATGTCTGTGGACCGCTCGGCTCTGGAACTGGGTATATGGGTCAATCTCAACGAACGCAAACAGATGCTCGACCTGCTGCACCGCGATGGTTTCGTTCGCGATTTCAGTTGCCATATCCGCCGCAGCGACGGGCAGATCCGCCTCTGCGAGGTGTCGAGTCGGCCACTGCCGATCGGCGATGAAGATTGCATGCTGACCATTGCCCGGGACATCACCGAGCGCCACTTGATGCAGGAAAAACTGCAACAGGCGGCGACCGTATTCGAGAGCACTGCCGAGGGCGTGCTGATCACCGATACCCAACAGCACATTAGCGCGGTCAATCGCGCGTTCACCGAAATTACCGGCTACAGCGAAAGCGAAGCGCTGGGCCACACCCCGCGCCTGCTCGCTTCGGGCCTGCATGACAGCGCGTTTTACGCTGCCATGTGGCATCAACTGACAGCCGAAGGTCATTGGCAGGGCGAAATCTCCAACCGACGCAAGAACGGCGAACTCTATCCGAGCTGGCTGACCATCAGCGCCGTGCGCAACCGCGATAAGTTCATCACCCACTTCGTCGCGGTGTTCGCCGACATCTCCAGCCTCAAGCACGCCCAAGCCAAACTCGATTACCAGGCGCATCACGACCCGCTGACTGGCCTGCCCAACCGCACCCTGTTCGAAAGCCGACTGCTGACCGCGCTCGACAACCAGCGAGAAAACGGTGGCCAGGGCGCGGTGTTGTTCCTCGACCTGGACCGTTTCAAGCACATCAACGACAGCCTTGGCCATCCCGTCGGCGACTTGCTGCTCAAGGGCATCGCCGTGCGCCTCAAAGAGCAACTGCGCGACATCGACACCGTTGCGCGCCTCGGCGGCGACGAATTCATCATCCTGCTGCCCGGCCTGCAGCAGCCCAGTGATGCCGACAACATCGCAACCAAGTTGCTCAACTGCTTTGGCGCACCGTTTCAGGCCGGTGAGCATGAGTTCTTCATCAGCGCCAGCATCGGCACCAGCCTGTATCCCAAGGACGGCGGTGACGTTGCCACACTGGTCAAGAACGCTGACGCGGCAATGTACCGCTCCAAGGCCAAGGGCCGCAATCGGGTCGAAAGTTACACCCGCGATCTGACGGCCCAGGCCAGCGAGCGCGTCGCACTCGAGCATGAACTGCGCCGCGCCATCGAGCGCAATGAACTGTTGCTGCATTACCAGCCGAAAATCAGCGTGGACGACAACCGCCTGGTGGGCGCTGAAGCCCTCATCCGCTGGCGTCACCCGACTTTTGGCGACGTACCGCCGGAACACTTCATTCCGCTGGCCGAAGAAAACGGCATGATCCTGCAGATCGGCGACTGGGTGCTGGAAACCGCGTGCCGGCAGATGTACGACTGGCATCAGGCCTATGAATGCTTCGGCTCGCTGTCGGTCAACCTCGCCGGTGCGCAACTGCGTCAGCCCAACCTGCTCGGCCGGATCGAACAACTGCTCAAGGACAACGGTCTTCATCCCAATTTATTGCAACTGGAAATTACCGAAAACTTCATCATGAGCCAAGCCGAAGAAGCGCTGGCGGTGCTGCATCAACTCAAACACTTGGGTGTGCAATTGGCGATCGATGACTTCGGAACCGGCTATTCCTCCCTGAGCTACCTCAAGCGCCTGCCGCTGGATATTCTCAAGATCGACCAGTCTTTCGTCCGCGGCCTGCCGGACGATCCCCACGATGCAGCGATTGTTCGCGCCATCATCGCGCTGGGTCGCAGCATGCAATTCACCGTGATTGCCGAAGGTGTAGAGACCTTGGCGCAACAGCAATTTCTCGCAGAAGAAGGCTGCGAACAGATTCAGGGTTACATCATCAGCCAGCCCTTGCCCGCAGACGAATTCGCCGCGACGTTTCTTCGTATAGCCATATCAGATTTTTCGCATAGCACAGTCGAGAAACCGTCGTTATAATCCGCGGCCTACTGAGGGCCTATAGCTCAGTTGGTTAGAGCAGAGGACTCATAATCCTTTGGTCCACGGTTCAAGTCCGTGTGGGCCCACCAAACAAAAAAAGCCGCGCTTTATGCGCGGCTTTTTCGTATCTGATTGAACAGCAGCGTGACGGATGTCACTCAGTTGGCGAAATTCTCGATCCTGACCTGGCCTTCGGGAAAGGTCGCGATTATTTCCAGTTCGCCACCCATGGCGCGGATGTAATTACGCAAGGTGCTGATGTACATGTCTGTGCGCCGTTCCATTCTGGAAATGGCAGCCTGGTTGACGTGTAGCGCCTTGGCCAGCGTTTCCTGGCTTAGT
Source organism: Pseudomonas sp. GB2N2 (assembly GCF_054897705.1). Classification (NCBI taxonomy): domain Bacteria; kingdom Pseudomonadati; phylum Pseudomonadota; class Gammaproteobacteria; order Pseudomonadales; family Pseudomonadaceae; genus Pseudomonas; species Pseudomonas sp. GB2N2. The sequence goes on along the minus strand of NZ_CM142701.1, from coordinate 5,082,311 downwards.
TCTTGAGCCTTGCGGAGCTCGTGCAGGGGCATTTCCTTGAGGTGTTGCTGGAACAGCCGCTCCGCGTCAGCTCGTGATTCCGGCGTCATGCGCGCTTGAAGTTCAGCAAATTTCTTAGCCATCGTTACGGCCCTCTTTACTCAATATGTCCAAATGTTCGTCATACAATTTTTCTGCCAGCGGGACCTGCACTTCATACCAGCGGCTCTGACCAGATTTGTTGCCTCCGATTAAAAGCAACGCGCATCGGCGCGGATCAAACGCATAGAGCACGCGGTAGGGTAGACCCGCATGCTGGACCCGAAGCTCACGCAGATTCCCCAATCGCGAGCCCTTGATATCGCTGCTGTGGGGAAAACCCAAGCCTGGACCGAAGCCCCCCAGTAAATCGACGCAGGCTGACACTGAGGCTTGCTCCTTGGCATCCAACCCTTCCCACCAGCCTTCAAACTCATCGGTGTATTCAACTTCCCAACCCATACCAATATGCCATCCAAGGAATATGATCTCAAGGGAATAACTTTAGGCGGTATCGGCAGTGCGACCACCTCGGTTGCCATTGGCAATTGTTAGCGCTAGTTACTCGTCAAAGGCGGCAACAAGGCTTCTGAAGTTTAGTTTTGTTTACTTCTGGTGGCGCAATATCGGATGACGTCCGCAGACCTTGTAGGCAAAATCCGAATCGTGTTTTTTGGGCACTTTGATGCCTTGTTGCGCTTTTATTCGACGGGATACTCTCGGGACGTCGCTGACTATTCAGCGGTCGGGCTTGGAAACCCGCCGAAATTAATCGCAACAGCACTCCTCCAGGATTGAAAGCTTTGTAGCTTGCCCTCCTGATTCATGGCGGCTGTGCGCGGGACGTCTTCGGACGTGCCGGTTTCCTAATTTCCCGGTTTTCCAACCTGCGCGTAGCCGTCACCCATTCGCTTGGAAACGAATGCGACGCCACTTCAAATTAGGAGTTTCACCATGACAGATACAAATTCGCCCCACCCCTCAGACCTGAAAACCATTGGCCTCACCCCCTTTCTTTATTGCTTAAACCAAGCCCAGTTCCACGTCACCCGCGGCGTCCCTCTCGCCGACGCCTTGGCGCAAGCCTCCAATCTGCTGTGCCTCGCCAAAGAGCTGACCATCGAAGCGGCCTACGCCAAGGACACCGACCGCTTCGCCTGGGCTGCGCATTACTTGACGTCAATGAGCAAAGCGGTGGTCGATGATGTGATGAAGGTACTGGAGCGCGGACCTGATGGCCCCGAGATGAAATCCAGAAAATAGCGGCACATTGGCCGTGGAATGAGTCCCGGATATTCGGGGCTTTCACATCGCGATGGGACGGCGAGCGGTTTTACTTCCGAGCGTTCAAGACTTGTATGGCCCGCACTGCTGGCAACCCCTCAAGCATTTCACGCGTAACAACGACCTCATACGTATCCTCTGCCCTGCCCCACTGCTCAACGATTACCATGCGACTGACCAATGCCAAGGCTAACTCGGTAATCGTATCGGCTACATCCTCAACGACTGTTTGAGTACGCAACCACACCCGCTCGGTGATCACTTTAAGCTCCGCCGTGACACGCTCATGCGAGGTGGACTCCGTGCCAGGACAGGTGAGATTGCGCAGCAAATTCTGTAACTCCTTTATCTTCGCGTAATCCTGTTCCGCACCCAGCGCGCCCTGCAGGATCGCGATGGCCGACGACTTGTCGACACGTGGGCCGGTGGAGCGAGGTGAAGAGAGTGTTTGCCCCATGGCTCCTGCAAAGAGCACCATCATCCGCGCTTCCAGGTATTCCCTCATCGCGTCCAGCGAAGTAATTGGCCGCGCCAAAGTAATGGATGCACCCCCTAGATGCCGCAAGTCCATGGTCACGGACAGCGTCACGCCACCCGTTGCAAACCCCAGGGCGCGGGCGATGACGTAGTGGCCCATTTCGTGATGGGCAATCTGCAATGCGCGATCCCGCACAGCGGCGGGCATGTTTTTGATCATTGATTGCCCCGCAACCTGGAACTCGCATTTGGCTGTAATGAGCCTAGATCAGACATTCGATTTCCGAGATGTCCCTGTAACATGCAGAACCACTGTTCTGCACCGCTGGAGACGCCCCTTGTCCGACACCCGCCCGCCCGTCCTTGATGAAATCGACCGCCAATTGATCGCGGCTCTGCAGATCAATGCCCGCGAAAGCGTCGCCATGCTTGCCCGGCAATTGGGCATCGCGCGTACTACGGTGACTTCGCGACTGTCGCGGCTGGAAAAGGCCAAAGTCATCACCGGTTACGGCGTGCGCCTGGGTCAGCGGGTGGTGGACGGCGGGTTGCAGGCGTACGTGGGGATTACGGTGCAACCGCGGTCCGGCAAGGAAGTGGTGCGTCGGCTAAGTGCCATGGCTCAGGTGCAGCAGTTGTGTGCGGTGAGTGGCGAATTTGATTATGTGGCGTGGTTGCGCACCGATTCGCCGGAGCAGCTGGATCAGTTGCTGGATCAGATCGGGAGCGTGGATGGAGTGGAGAAGACGACTACGTCGATCATTCTCAGCAGCAAGATTGATCGGGGACAACCGGTTTAAACGCCGGCGCAGGCTTGAACGCTGGGCGGTATGCAGTGATCAATCGTCATAGTGATCAGTAAATTGGCAAATCGACGACACATTGCGCCTTATTAACGTGCTCTACGCTCTCTAGAATGGCTGCCATCTTTTCCTATACTCAGATGCGTATCCCGCATCCGGTCGCCAGCAAGGTCAGCCATGAACAACAACAATCGCCATCCTGCAGACGGTAAAAAACCAGTCACCATTTTCGGCCCGGACTTTCCCTTCGGCTTCGACGACTGGATCGAGCACCCGGCTGGCCTCGGCAGTATTCCTGCGCATAATCTTGGCGCCGAAGTGGCGATCGTGGGCGCCGGCATCGCAGGTCTGGTGGCCGCTTATGAGTTAATGAAACTGGGCCTCAAGCCGGTCGTCTACGAAGCGTCGAAACTGGGCGGCCGCCTGCGTTCGCAAGCGTTCAACGGGACCGATGGCATCGTCGCGGAACTGGGCGGCATGCGCTTCCCGGTGTCATCCACGGCGTTTTATCACTACGTCGACAAACTCGGCCTACAGACCAAGCCCTTCCCTAACCCGCTGACACCTGCCTCGGGCAGCACCGTCATCGACATTGAAGGCAAAACCCACTACGCACAGAAACTGGCGGATCTGCCTGCGCTGTTTCAGGAAGTGGCTGACGCGTGGGCGGATGCGCTGGAAGCTGGCTCGCAGTTTGCCGATATCCAGCAAGCGATCCGCGACCGCGACGTACCGCGCCTTAAAGAACTGTGGAACACCCTGGTTCCGCTGTGGGACGACCGCACTTTCTACGACTTCGTCGCCACTTCCGAAGCCTTCGCCAAACTGTCGTTTCACCACCGCGAAGTATTTGGCCAGGTCGGCTTCGGCACCGGCGGCTGGGACTCGGATTTCCCGAACTCGATGCTGGAAATCTTCCGCGTGGTGATGACCAACTGCGACGATCACCAGCATCTGGTTGTCGGCGGCGTCGAACAAGTACCGCAAGGCATCTGGCGTCATGTGCCGGAACGTTGCGTGCACTGGCCCGAAGGCACCAGCCTGAAATCGCTGCACCGCGGCGCGCCGCGCTCCGGGGTGAAAAAAATCGCCCATGCCGCCGATGGCCGTTTTGCGGTCACCGACAACAACGGCGACACCCGCGAGTACGCCGCCGTGTTGACCACCTGCCAGAGCTGGCTGCTGACCACCCAGATCGAATGCGACGAAACCCTGTTCTCGCAAAAAATGTGGATGGCCCTGGACCGCACCCGCTACATGCAATCCTCGAAAACGTTTGTGATGGTCGACCGGCCGTTCTGGAAGGACAAGGACCCGGAAACCGGCCGCGACCTGATGAGCATGACGCTCACCGATCGCCTGACCCGTGGCACCTACCTGTTCGACAACGGTGACGACAAACCTGGCGTTATATGCCTGTCGTACTCGTGGATGAGCGACGCGTTGAAAATGCTTCCGCACCCAGTGGAGAAACGCGTTGAGCTGGCGTTGAATGCGTTGAAAAAAATCTATCCGAAAGTCGACATCGCCGCCCGCATCATCGGCGACCCGATCACCGTGTCGTGGGAAGCAGACCCACATTTCCTCGGGGCTTTCAAAGGCGCACTGCCCGGCCATTATCGCTACAACCAGCGCATGTACGCGCATTTCATGCAAGACCACATGCCGGCTGAACAACGCGGGATTTTCATCGCCGGCGACGACGTTTCATGGACGCCGGCGTGGGTTGAAGGCGCGGTGCAAACGTCGTTGAATGCGGTGTGGGGCATCATGAAACACTTCGGCGGTGAAACTCACGCCGAGAACCCGGGTCCAGGAGATGTGTTCAACGAGATCGGTCCGATCGCCCTGCCCGAGTAAAAGGAGTTCCCAATGCGCGTAGCCCTTTACCAATGTCCACCGCTGCCGCTTGACGTCGCCGGCAATCTGCAACGCCTGCATCAGCTGGCGCTGGAGGCCAAAGGCGCCGATTTGCTGGTGCTGCCGGAGATGTTCCTGACCGGCTACAACATTGGTGTCGATGCCGTCAGCGTGCTGGCGGAGGTGCACAACGGTGAATCGGCGCAGCAGATCGCGCGCATTGCCAAAACCGCAGGCATTGCCATTTTGTACGGTTATCCCGAGCGCACTGCGGACGGGCAGATCTACAACGCCGTGCAATTGATCGACGCCAACGGCGAGCGCCTGTGCAACTACCGCAAGACTCATCTGTATGGCGACCTCGATCACTCGATGTTCAGCGCCGGCCAGGATGATTTTCCGCTGGTGGAGCTCAATGGCTGGAAGCTCGGCTTCCTGATCTGCTACGACGTGGAGTTTCCGGAAAACGCGCGACGCCTGGCGCTGGCCGGCGCCGAGCTGATTCTGGTGCCGACGGCGAACATGATTCCCTACGACTTCGTCGCCGACGTCACCGTGCGTGCCCGGGCGTTCGAAAACCAGTGTTATGTGGTCTACGCCAACTACTGTGGCAGTGAGGGTGACATCCACTATTGCGGCCAGAGCAGCATCGCTGCACCGGATGGCAGTCGCATCGCCCAGGCCGGCCTGGACGAAGCACTGATTGTCGGCGAGCTGGATCGTCAGTTGATGGTCGATTCCCGTGCCGCCAATCGCTACTTCCTCGATCGCCGTCCAGAGCTTTACGGTGAGTTGAACAAGCGCTAGCACTCCGTAATCCGCTAGCATTAGCGCTTCTCTGTTCTGGAAGTGCTCATGCCTGCGTTGAATCACCCTCGCCCCCACATTGAAACCCTGGCCAACGGATTGCGGGTGACCCTGCGTCATGCCCCGGATCTAAAGCGCTGTGCAGCGGCGTTGCGGATCGCTGCGGGCAGTCATGACGTACCTTTGGCATGGCCCGGTCTGGCGCACTTTCTTGAGCATCTGTTGTTTCTAGGCACTGAGCGTTTCCCCGCAGAACAAGGCCTGATGGCCTATGTACAAAGTCGCGGCGGACAGGTGAACGCACGCACCAGCGAACGCACCACAGACTTCTTTTTCGAGTTGCCACCTCAGGCGTTCAGCGCTGGTCTGGAGCGTCTGTCGGACATGCTCGCTCATCCGCGTATGAATCCGGACGAGCAGCTGCGGGAACGGGAAGTGCTGCACGCAGAATTTGTCGCCTGGTCACAGAATCCCACGGCGCAACAGCAGTTGGCGCTGTTGAATGGGCTGTCGCCAGCGCATCCGTTGCGCGGCTTTCATGCAGGAAACCGCGACAGCCTGCCGGTGGCGCAAGCAGACTTTCAGCAAGCGTTGAAGGGCTTCCATCGGCGGTTTTATCAGACCGGGCAAATGACGCTGAGCCTGGCCGGCCCGCAAAGTATCGAAGAATTGAAGAAAATGGCGCTGGGTTTCGGCGCGGCAATTCCTGTCGGCGAAACCGTCGCACAACAACCGCCTGTGCCGTTGATGGAATCCTCGGACACACGTTATCAACAGGCTGGTGAGCGTCGGCTCGACCTGCTGTTTACCTTAGAAGCATTGCCCAAAGCATCGGCCGAAGCGCTGGCGTTCCTGTGTCATTGGTTGAACGCCGCGAAACCTGGGGGGCTGCTGACTGAGTTGCGTGCCCAAGGAATGGCGGAATATCTGAAGGCCGCGCCGCTGTATCAGTTTGCCGGGCAGGCCGTACTGCACGTTGAATTCAAGACGACTGCACCGGCGAGTGTCCTGCGTGAAAAGCTCCTGGATTGGCTGGGCTTTTTTGCCTCTCGGCGAGATTGGGACAGCCTGCGTGAGGAGTACGCGGCTTTACTCTACTGCCAGCATCAGGTCAGCAGTGCATTGCAACTGGCCCGAATCGACAGCGAACAACTTGAAACCGGCTTATCCGAACAGGGTGTGGTCGCCCTCAAGGATATCCTGAAGAAAATGGGTGCTGTGGATAACTTCAGCAGCGCATGGAAACTGCCGACGCCCAATCCGTTCTTGCGCGCCGAAGCGCCTGCGCCACATGCCGGACTGATTCGCGGGCAAACCAGTAAGCACCGTGGCCTGCGCACGTTTGCCCAGGATCGTTCGCGCAGCCGTCGGGAACAAACGCCGATGCAATTCAGCCAGGCGTGGCCGGATAACACGGCGCAAGGCGTGATTTATCTGCGCTGGCGACTGGAAGCTGAACCGCATCCGGGCCTCCAACAGCGTCTGGAAAATCGTTTGCAGTCATTGTTTGAAGACGCCCGTCACGCCGGCGTCGACGTTGCCTTCAGCGCATCGGGCAATGAATGGTTGCTGAAGTTGACGGGACTGCAACAGCCGATGCCCGCCGTCCTCGAACATGTGCTGAAAGAACTGACACAACCTGATAGCGGGTTCTCACAGGAAGAACCGAAAAGCCCTGCGCTGATACCGATTAAACAACTGCTGAAGATGCTGCCCGATCTTTGCCATCAGCACACCGGAGTCTCGGATGACGTGCAGCAGCTGTGGTCGAGTGCGCGCTGGGACGGTCTGGCGACCGGTCTGACGGCACAGACCCAAGCGGCAATGGGCTTGGCCCTGAGTCGCGTGCCCGGCGTAGCGGATACCCTACCGGCTCCGCCATCCCCGATCTGTTCTCAACGCCTGTGGACAACGCTCGATACCGAATCAAGCGAACACGCATTGTTGCTGTTCTGTCCGACGGCCACTCAGGAAATCTTCGACGAAGCCGCGTGGCGCTTGCTCGCGCACATGGCGCAGACCCCGTTCCACCAGCGGCTGCGCGTGGATCTGCAATTGGGTTACGCAGTGTTCAGCGCACTGCACCAGATCCATGGGCAGACGGGCATTCTGTTTGGCGTGCAATCACCGAGCGTCGCACCTCTGGATTTGCTGCATCACATTGAACACTTCTTCAGCGAATTGCCCGAAATGATCGCAGGCATGGATGAGGTCGCTTTCAACGATCAGCGCCAAGCGTTGGCCGACCAGTTTGATGTCACTGCGCTCCCCGGCGCAAAAGCCGCCGAACTGCTCTGGCACAGCCGTCTGGCTAACCGCTCGTCGGATTATCTGACGCAATTGCCCTTGTCGATCCTGGCCATCGACCGCCAAGGTCTGATCGCCGCCGCCCATCGACTCATCAATGCCGAAGGCGGCTGGCGCGGACTGGCCAGCAGCTCGGAACCGGACGCACCTTGGCCGGTAAAAACATGATCATTACCGTTGGTGCAATTAGCTTTTTCCGGGAACGCAGGGCAATCGTTTGGTAATTTTGAGTAACATAGCCACCTAACTATCTGAACATCTCCGGCTGGAGGTGGACTATATGTATAGATCTCAACCGTCCCATCACCTGAAGGAGCGCTTCCATGTCCTGGTCCAAACCCGCTTACACCGACCTGCGTATCGGCTTTGAAGTCACCATGTACTTCGCTAGCCGCTAAGCTTGTCCTGCCGTTCAGCGCCTCGGTTTACCGGGGCGTTTTTATGTTCAGCGTTGAAATGATGGAGCGCCCATGTTCGTCCAGATTCTAGGTTCCGCCGCCGGCGGCGGTTTCCCCCAGTGGAACTGCAACTGCGTCAATTGCGCGGGGTTTCGCAGTGGCACCCTGCGGGCGAAGGCGCGGACCCAGTCGTCCATCGCGATTTCCGATGACGGCGTGAACTGGGTGTTGTGCAACGCCTCGCCGGACATCCGTGCCCAGCTCCAGAGCTACACGCCGATGCAACCGGGCCGCGCCCTGCGCGATACCGGCATTAGCGCGATTATCCTGATGGACAGCCAGATCGATCACACCACCGGCCTGCTCAGTCTGCGCGAGGGTTGCCCGCACAATGTCTGGTGCACCGACATGGTCCATGAAGACCTGAGCACCGGTTTCCCGCTGTTCACCATGCTGACCCACTGGAACGGCGGGCTGAACTGGAACCGCATCGAACTCGACCAGAGCTTCACCATCGCGGCCTGCCCAAGCCTGCGTTTCACCCCGCTGCCGCTGCGCAGCGCCGCACCGCCTTACTCGCCACATCGCTTCGACCCGCACCCTGGCGACAACATCGGCCTGATGGTCGAAGACCTGAATACCGGCGGCAAACTGTTCTACGCGCCCGGCCTGGGCAAGGTCGACGCGCCGTTGCTGGACATCATGGCCGGCAGCGACTGCCTGCTGGTGGACGGCACGATGTGGGACGACGATGAAATGCAGCGCCGTGGCGTCGGCACCCGTACCGGTCGGGAGATGGGCCACCTGGCGCAGAACGGCCCCGGCGGCATGCTGGAAGTGCTGGAGCAACTGCCCAATCAGCGCAAGGTGCTTATCCATATCAACAACACTAACCCGATTCTCGATGAAGATTCGCCGGAGCGTGCGGAGTTGCTTCGGCGCGATGTTGAAGTGGCGTATGACGGTATGAGTATTGTGCTGTAAGTGCCGAGACCGCTGCGCGGCCTATCGCTGGCAAGCCAGCTTCCACAGGGTTTTGTGTGCACCGAAAATCCACGGTAGGAGCTGGCTTGCCAGCAATGAGGCTCGACCAGGCAACATCAATTTCGCGGTCGTACCCGGAGAACCGAAATGACTGACACCGCACTGTCCCCCACTGAATTCGAAGCCGCGCTGCGTGCCAAAGGCGCCTATTACCACATCCATCACCCTTATCATGTGACGATGTATGAAGGCCGGGCGACCCGAGAGCAAATCCAGGGCTGGGTTGCCAATCGCTTTTACTATCAGGTGAACATTCCCCTGAAGGACGCCGCGATCCTCGCCAATTGCCCGGATCGCGAGATTCGTCGCGAGTGGATTCAACGCTTGCTCGACCATGACGGCGCCCCCGGCGAAGACGGCGGCATTGAAGCCTGGCTGCGCCTGGGACAAGCTGTCGGCCTCGACCCGGACCAACTCCGGTCCCAGGAACTGGTGCTGCCCGGCGTGCGCTTCGCCGTGGATGCGTACGTCAACTTCGCCCGCCGGGCCAATTGGCAGGAAGCTGCCAGCAGCTCGCTGACCGAACTGTTCGCGCCGCAGATCCACCAGTCGCGCCTCGACAGCTGGCCGCAGCATTACCCCTGGATCGACCCGACCGGCTACGAGTATTTCCGTACTCGCCTGGGTCAGGCGCGTCGCGACGTCGAACACGGACTGGCGATCACGTTGCAGCACTACACGACGCGGGTCGGCCAAGAGCGCATGCTGGAAATTCTTCAGTTCAAACTGGACATTCTTTGGAGCATGCTCGATGCCATGAGCATGGCCTACGAACTGAAACGCCCGCCGTATCACAGCGTGACCGACCAGCGCGTCTGGCACAAAGGAATCACCTTATGAGTTTCGATCGCAGCAAGACTCCGACCTGGCGTCCCGGTTACCGTTTCCAGTACGAACCGGCGCAGAAAGGCCATGTGTTGCTCTACCCGGAAGGCATGATCAAACTCAATGAAAGTGCGGCGCTGATCGGTGGTTTGATCAATGGCGAGCGCGATGTCGCGGCGATCATCAGCGAACTCGACGCGCAATTTCCCGGTGTGCCTGAACTCGGTGAAGACATCGAGCAATTCATGGAGGTCGCCCGTGCTCAGCACTGGATCGAACTTGCCTGATTCCGTGTCGGACAAGTTACCGCCCAAGCCGGAAATCGGCCTGCCGTTATGGCTTCTCGCCGAATTGACCTACCGCTGCCCGCTGCAATGCCCCTACTGCTCCAATCCGCTGGACTTCGCCGAGCAAGGCCGGGAACTGAGCACCGAGCAGTGGATCAAGGTGTTTCGCGAAGCCCGGGAAATGGGCGCGGCGCAGTTGGGCTTTTCCGGCGGTGAACCCTTGGTGCGCCAGGACCTCGCCGAGCTGATTGCCGAGGCGCGCAATTTGGGTTTCTACACCAACCTGATCACCTCGGGCATTGGCCTGACCGAACAGAAAATCAGCGACTTCAAGAAGGCCGGTCTGGACCACATTCAGATCAGTTTCCAGGCAAGCGACGAACAGGTGAACAACTTGTTGGCCGGCTCGAAAAAAGCCTTCGCGCAAAAGCTGGAAATGGCCCGCGCGGTGAAAGCGCATGGCTATCCGATGGTGCTGAATTTCGTCACCCATCGGCACAACATCGACAAGATCGACCGGATCATCGACCTGTGCATTGCCCTTGAGGCGGACTTCGTCGAGCTCGCTACCTGCCAGTTTTACGGCTGGGCGCAGCTCAATCGTGTCGGTCTGTTGCCGACCAAAGAACAACTGGTTCGCGCCGAACGCATCACCAATGAATACCGCGCCAAACTGGAAGCTGAAGGGCATCCGTGCAAGCTGATTTTCGTCACGCCGGACTATTACGAAGAACGCCCGAAAGCTTGCATGAATGGCTGGGGCAGTATTTTTCTGACAGTGACACCGGACGGAACCGCCCTGCCCTGTCACGGTGCCCGACAGATGCCGGTGCAATTTCCTAACGTGCGTGATCACAGCATGCAGCACATCTGGTACGACTCGTTCGGCTTCAACCGTTTTCGCGGTTACGACTGGATGCCCGAGCCATGCCGCTCCTGCGACGAGAAAGAAAAGGATTTCGGCGGCTGTCGCTGCCAGGCATTCATGCTCACCGGTGACGCCAGCAATGCCGACCCGGTATGCAGCAAGTCGGAACATCACGGCGTGATCCTCAAGGCCCGCGAAGAAGCCGAGCACGCGACCCAGACCATTGAGCAACTGGCCTTCCGCAATGAACGAAACTCACGACTCATCGCCAAAAGCTGAACCCTTCAGCGCCGCCAAAGCGGTCGCTGCCGGTATTGACTTTGCCGAATTGCAGGTGGGCCGGCATGGCCTGCTCTGGAACGAATACCGTCCCGAGGACGGCGCTTGCCGGATCTGGCATTGGCGCGACGGCCAGGCGCATTGCCTCACGCCAGCCGGGTTCAGCGTGCGCAGTCGGGTGTACGAATATGGCGGCGGCGCGTTTTGCCTGACAGATGACGGGGTTGTTTTCGTCAACGAGGCAGATCAGCAGTTGTATCGGCAATCACTGAAGGGTGAAACGCCGGTCGTGCTCACCTCAGGTGAATGCCGCTATGGCGATCTGCAATTTGCCGACGGGCAGGTTCTGGCGGTTGAAGAGCATGGGGACCGGCATCGCCTGGTGGCCATCGATCTGGTGGGCGGTACGCGTCATCTGCTGGCCGAAGGTGCGGACTTCTATGCCGCGCCGACGTTGAGTCCTGACGCCAAACGGTTAGCCTGGATCGAGTGGAGCCGTCCCCACCAGCCATGGACTGCAACTCGCTTGATGGTTGCAGAGCTTCAAAGTGATGGCCGCTACGCTCGATTGCGTTGTGTGGCTGGCGAAGGTGTTCAGGAGTCGCTGCAACAACCGCGATTCGATGACAGTGGTCGACTGTATTGCCTGACCGATCGCGACGGCTATTGGCAGCCGTGGGTGGAATCTGCTGAAGGATTTAGCCCGCTGGCGAGTGCCGCGGCTGATCATGGGCCTGCACCGTGGCAACTGGGTGGCAGTACCTGGTTTCCGTTGGATGACGGTCGTTATCTGGCCAGCTGGACAGAAGGCGGATTCGGCCGAATGGGCATTTGCGGTGACACCACAGAAGATTTCACCGGGGACTACAGCCGTTTCCGACATCTCGCACTGGATGATCAATTCATCTACTGCATCGCTGCCTCGCCGACCTGCTCGTCCGCCGTGGTCGCCATCGACCGCAAAACCCGACAGGTCAAGGTCTTGGCCGGGGGAATCGCTCCGCTGCCCGCCGAGCAGATCAGCGTCCCGCAAACCTTGCGTTACCCGAGCGGTTCGGGCGAGGCGCACGGCTTCTTCTACCCGGCAATGACCGGGGGCACGAAACCGCCACTGGTGGTGTTCATCCATGGCGGCCCGACTTCGGCGTGCTACCCGATGCTCGATCCGCGCATCCAGTATTGGTCGCAACGCGGCTTTGCCGTGGCCGACCTCAACTACCGTGGCAGCAGCGGCTACGGCCGAGCGTATCGTCAGGCACTGCATTTGAGTTGGGGGGAAGTGGATGTGGAAGATGCCTGCGCGGTGGTCAGCCACCTCGCCGAGCGTGGGTTGATCGACGGCGACCGGGCGTTTATTCGTGGCGGCAGTGCCGGCGGCTACACCACGCTGTGCGCACTGGCCTTCCAGAAAGTCTTCCGCGCAGGCGCGAGCCTTTACGGTGTCAGTGATCCCGTTGCCTTGGGCCGGGCGACCCACAAGTTCGAAGGCGACTATCTGGATTGGCTGATCGGTGACCCCGTCAAAGACGCCGAGCGTTATGCCGACCGCACACCGCTGTTGCATGCCGGCAACATCAGCGTGCCGGTGATTTTCTTCCAGGGAGAACTCGACGCCGTTGTCGTGCCGCAACAGACCCGCGATATGGTCGAGGCGCTGGAGCAAAACGGCATTCTGGTTGAAGCGCATTATTACGCGGACGAACGTCACGGCTTCCGCAAGGCCGGGAATCAGGCGCATGCGCTGGAGCAGGAATGGTTGTTTTATCGGCGGGTGATGGCGTTGTCGAACTGAGACCGAGGTGCGCCCTTCGCGGGCAAGCCCGCTCCCACAGGATCTGCGGCGTGCACAAACCCTGTGGGAACTATGGCGATCTGCCTGACGCCGCGATAGTTAACGCTTGGCGATGATGTAAACCGCATGCACGATCCCCGGAATGTAACCGCACAACGTCAACAGAATATTCAGCCAGAATGCGCCGGCAAAACCGACTTGCAGAAACACACCCAATGGCGGCAGCAGAATAGCGATGATGATACGAATGAAATCCATGGGTCAGCTCCTGATTAGAAGTGGACTCGTGTGAGCCCTACTGCTAATCGACCAATACCGTTCGTCAGGGTTCAGTGCGGTGCTTCAAACCCGTGTCTCCAATCTGTGTCCACGCACTGAAGAAAGTGGATGGACTGCGCGGAAAACTTTTCTGCAGACAAAAGAAAACCCCGCCGAAGCGGGGCTTTGCAGACTGTTTCCCTGACATCCATTTCACTCCGCCGTCCTGGCAGAATCCTACGTGTCCCTGTTGTTGCTAGTGCGCTTCCTGCGCGACGTCCATGTGAAGTAGATTAGCTGTGGATCCAATTTGCAGCTATGGGAGAACAGCAGCACGTCATGTAAGAAAATGCTTACATGCCGCTACAGGTTCAGAACTGTGCCGCGTCCAGCAGGAACAGCGACTCGCTACCCGCCTTCACCGACGCACTCAACGAATGGATACGCGGCAGCAGGCGGGCGAAGTAGAACCGCGCCGTGCCCATTTTGCTCGCGTAGAAATCTTCCTGTGTCTCTTTGCCCAAGGCCGCTTTGGCCATCAGTGCCCACATGTAGGCGTAGGCCACGTAACCGAAAGTTTGCAGGTACTCGACCGAGGCCGCGCCGATTTCATTCGGGTTGTTTTTTGCCCGGTCCAGCAACCACGCGGTCAACTCGTCAAGGGTGGTCACGGCATCGTTGAGCGGCTTGGTGAACTCGGCCAGTTCAGCACTGGCGGTCGCGGTGAAGTGACGAATCTCGTCGGCGAACAGGTTGTAATACGCCCCGCCGCTACCGACGATCTTGCGTCCTACAAGGTCGAGCGCCTGAATGCCGTTGGTGCCTTCGTAGATCTGCGTGATGCGCACGTCGCGAACCAGTTGCTCCTGGCCCCACTCACGGATGTAACCGTGGCCGCCGAACACTTGCTGGCCGTGAATGGTGGTTTCCAGACCGAGGTCGGTCAGGAACGCCTTGGCCACCGGGGTCAGCAATGCCACCAGGTCTTCTGCGCGTTTGCGGGTGTTCGCGTCTTCGCTGAACTTGGCCGTGTCCAGTTGCATGGCCACATAGGTCGAAAACGCACGACCACCTTCGTTCGAGGCTTTCATGGTCAGCAGCATGCGCCGAACGTCCGGGTGGACGATGATCGGGTCGGCCACTTTGTCCTTGTTCTGCGCGCCAGTCGGCGAACGGCTTTGCAGACGGTCGCGCGCATACTCGACAGCGTTCTGGTAGGAGCGCTCGCCCGTGGCCAGGCCCTGGATACCGACGCCCAGGCGTTCGTAGTTCATCATGGTGAACATCGCCGCGAGGCCTTTGTTCGGCTCACCGACCACATAACCCACGGCTTCGTCGAAGTTCATCACGCAGGTCGCAGACGCCTGGATGCCCATTTTGTGTTCGATTGAACCGCACGTCGCCGGGTTCCGCGCGCCCAGGCTGCCATCGGCATTGACCATGAACTTCGGCACCAGGAACAACGAGATGCCTTTCGGCCCCGCCGGCGCGTCCGGCAGTTTGGCCAGCACCAGGTGGATGATGTTCTCGGTCAGGTCGTGTTCGCCGCCGGTAATGAAGATCTTGGTGCCGCTCACCTTGTAGGAACCGTCGGCCTGAGGCTCAGCCTTGGTGCGGATAATCCCCAGGTCTGTACCGGCGTGTGGCTCGGTCAAACACATTGAACCGGCCCAGACACCGGCGTACATATTCGGCAGGTACGCGGCTTTCAGCTCTTCGCTGGCGTGGGCGTTGATCGACAGGCAAGCGCCGGCGGTCAGCATTGGGTACAGACCGAACGACAGGCTCGCGGAGTTGACCATTTCTTCGACCTGAGCCGAAACCGCCTTGGGCATGCCCATGCCGCCGTAGGCCGGATCGCCACCAACGCCAACCCAGCCGCCTTCGGAATACGTCTGGTACGCCTGTGGGAAACCTGCCGGCGTGGTGACGGCACCGTCCGCCCAATGGCAACCTTCTTCATCAGCCGCACGGCTAAGGGGTGCGATGCTTTTGCTGGTGACCTTGCCGGCTTCTTCAAGAATGGCTTCAACGGTTTCCGCATCGACCGTCTCGGCCAGCGCAGGCAACTCGGCCCAAAGTTTAGCGACCTCGAATACTTCATTGAGGACGAAGCGCATATCGCGCAGGGGCGCTTTGTAGTCAGCCATGGCAAACCTCGCAGGATCTTTACAGGTGATTCGTAGGAAAGGTGCTTTCGTTGGGTCCGAGTGTAACCCAACAACTTTTGCGACACATAGGGTCAGGCGGTGACCGATTTGTAATTTTTAGTCATCAACGCCTTATGCCTGTCAGAACGCCTTCGCGGGCTTGCCCGCGAAGCTTTTTCAGCTATTCGTCAAAGCGCAAACAACTCCGCCGGCAGATTCATCAGACAATCACTCCCCGCCTCGATAGCCGAACGATGAGCCCCAGTGCGCGGCAGCAGACGCTTGAAGTAAAACTCACTGGTCGCCAGCTTGCCCCGGCAGTAATCAGCATCACCACTACCCGCGTCGAGTTGCCCCTGAGCCACCAATGCCATGCGCAACCATAGATAGCCGAGGATGATGTAACCGCTGTACATCAGATAATCCACCGACGCAGCGCCGACTTCGTCCGGATTTTTCATCGCGGCCATGCCGACCCGAGTGGTCAACTCGCCCCACTGCTGGTTCAACTCGCTGAGCTGCGCCACGTAACTGGCGAGCTGCGGATGCCCGGCGTTCGTCGCGCAGAATTTGTGAACAATTTTGGTGAAGCCCCGCAGCAGTTTGCCCTGGCTGCCGAGGACTTTGCGTCCCAGCAAATCCAGCGCCTGAATGCCATTCGTGCCCTCGTAAATCGGCGCAATCCGACAATCGCGAACCAACTGCTCCATGCCCCATTCGCGGATAAATCCGTGGCCGCCAAACACTTGCATGCCGTGGTTGGTCACTTCCAGCCCGGTGTCAGTCATAAAGGCTTTGCAGATTGGGGTCAGGAACGCCAACAGGTCTTCAGCGTCCTGCCGCGCGGTTTCATCCGGGCTCAAGTGCGCAACATCCAATAACTGCGCGGTGAAGTACGTCAGGGCGCGGTTGCCTTCATTGAAGGCCTTCATGGTCAGCAACATCCGGCGTACATCCGGATGAACGATGATCGGGTCGGCGGCTTTGTCCGGGGCTTTCGGACCGGTCAGCGAACGCATTTGCAGACGGTCGTTGGCATACTTGATCGCGCCCTGAAAGCTCGCCTCACCCAAGCACAACCCCTGCATCCCGGTGCCGAGCCGCGCATGGTTCATCATGGTGAACATGCAGTTCAGGCCCTTGTTCGCCTCGCCTATCAAGAAGCCCTTGGCCTCGTCGAAATTCAGCACGCAAGTGGCCGAGGCCTTGATGCCCATCTTGTGTTCGATCGAGCCGCAGGACACGCCGTTGCGCTCGCCGGCTTCACCGTCGGCATCGGGCAGGAATTTGGGAACGATGAACAGCGAAATACCCTTGGTCCCCACCGGCGCGTCCGGCAGTTTCGCCAGCACCAGGTGAATGATGTTGTCGCTCATGTCGTGCTCGCCGGCAGAGATGAAGATCTTGCTGCCGGAGATCGCGTAACTGCCATCCGCCGCAGGCACGGCGCGGGTCTTGATGATGCCCAGGTCGGTGCCGCAATGGGCTTCAGTCAGGCACATAGTGCCGGTCCATCGGCCAGCGGTGAGTTTGTTCAGGTAGGTGTTTTTCTGCTCGTCGGTGCCATGGGCATGAATGGCCGACATCGCGCCGTGGGTCAGGCCTGGGTACATGCCCCAAGAGGTGTTGCTGGACGCGACCATCTCGCTGATGACCAATCCCAGAGAACTCGGCAGGCCCTGGCCACCATAAGCGGGGTCCGCCGCCAGACCATGCCAGCCGCCCTCGACGTATTGTGCGAAAGCTTGCTTGAACCCTGCAGGCGTCGTCACCACGCCATTATCGAAATGGCAGCCTTCTTCGTCGCCGCTGCGATTGAGCGGTGCAAGTACGTTTTCGCAGAATTTCGCGCCCTCTTCGAGGATCGCGTTGACCATGTCCGGGCTGGCGTCGGTAGCACCCAGCGCTGCGTAGTTGCTGTGAAAATCGAAGACGTGGTCGATCAGAAAGCGCATGTCGCGCAGGGGGGCTTTGTACTCGGGCATGGTCATTTCTCCGGCAGCAGATCCCTTAAACCTACTGCCGCCGACCACGCCCCACAATCACAGTCCAGACGCTGAATGCGCCATCATCACTCAACCCGCAGCAGCGTCCATGCGCACCGCGCCACGGCGGTTCTGCCCGTAAGCCACTACGCAATTTCGCCCGGCACCTTTCGCGGCATACAGCGCTTCGTCGGCGGACTTCAGGACTTTTTCCGGGTTGCGCTGCTCCACGCGTTCGGCGACACCGATGCTGACGGTGACCGACACACTTGAAGCGGCGGAACCGGCACGACGCTGTCGCCCCTGCTGATCGTCCTGAGGACGGTTGTCCTGGTTACGCAGTTGGATGTTGTAAGTGGCGATCGATTCGCGGATGACTTCCAGGTGCGGCATGCACTCTTCGAGCGTCTTGCCCGCGAACACCAGGGCAAATTCCTCACCGCCGTAGCGATACGCCCTACCGCCGCCGCCGATTTTCGACAACTTGCTCGCCACCAGCCGCAGTACCTGGTCGCCGACGTCGTGGCCGTGGGTGTCGTTGAATTTTTTGAAGTGATCGACGTCGCCCATGGCGAGTACGTAATTGCGCCCCAGACGCTGCATGCGCTCGTTCAACGCGCGACGTCCCGGCAGACCGGTGAGCTCATCACGGAAAGCCATTTGATAGGCCTCGTGGGCAACCGCCGCGGCAATCATCAGCATCACTTGGCTGCACATGATGTTGAGCGTAAACGGCAGGATGAACGTCTTCGGCAACGCCCAGAACAATCCCAGCAGCCCGACCAATTGCGCGGCATGCAAGGGCCGCGGGTTACGCCAGTATTGCCAGCTCAGCAGCACGAACGATGCGATAAACACCGGATAGGCCAACTGGATCAGGCTCATCCACGCACCATGCAGGGCAGGCCAGCGGATCTCCGACAACCACATCAGCAGCGCCTGTGGGTAACTTTGCTCCAGTCCCAGCGCCACACTGCCGACGGCCAGCAATACCGCGAAGCGCGCGACCATGTCCTGAAACAAATGAGTACGTTCCTGCCACGCCGCGAACACCCCGAATAACAATGGCAACAGCAGACAACACAGGTGAAAGACCACCGCGGCGTCTTCGCGCACTTTGCCATTGTCGCGGTAATAGTCGGTCTGGGTATCGAGCAGGTAGTAGGCGATGTACACCGTGACCATCAGAAACAGCTCACGCTGACGTCGGTAAACCGCGCAGTAAGCGCCGCCAAGCAACAGCACCAAGGTTGGCAGCACGTTGAACAGCGAAGTAAGGAAGACGTTCAGGTCTTTAACGTACGCAGCCGCAAGCCCCGCGATCAAAAGCAGAAGTGACGGTAGGAAATGACTGAAATGTACAGCGGAAGAACGCGGCAAGGGTAAAGCTCCGACCCGTCATGTCTATAGATGGCATTGTGCCCACCTCTATAACGGCAGTACTACTGATTTTCTGAGCGTTTAGCCAAGGTTTTTTTGACGCCGCATTACTGACTGCCATTCGGGCAGCCAGTAATGCGCGATTCACCCGATCAAAGGTCGTTGTTGAACGGCTGCAAGGGCCCTTCTGCGGCTGCGCGACCTTCCGCGCCAACGGGTTTAAGCGTGACCAACGCATCCGCGCCCTGCCGGGTGGTGATCTTCGGACTGACCGGTTTTGGCGTCACCGCGTTTTCATCCCCCACATGCCCTTGCGGAATCACCAGCGACGGATGATCGAACGGCGCTTGCTCCCACGCCACCCGAGGATCGGTCAGGCCGGTCTCCATGAATTTGACCAGAGCATCGATTTCTTCGGGCGTCAGGTTCAACGCGGTCATGTCCGGATCGAGGTTCGAGGTGTTGTGCTGATTCACACTGGCATGCTCGAAACCGCTGGTGTTGTTGGCTTCCGAACCCCGCCGGTCGCCGCCCCGGTTGTAGAACTCCATCACCTGTTTGAGCGTCGCGCGGCTGCCGTTGTGGAAATACGGACCGGTCAACGCGATGTTGCGCAGTGTCGGGGTCTTGAAGGCACCGTCGACTGCATCGCGGAAACCGACATTGGGTTTGAGCGTGCCGTCGCAAGGCAATGCCGCGCTCAAGGGCGCTTCGAAGGTGCACACGTCGACATCCAGCGGATCAGGCACTTTGTTGCCCTGGATCTGCGTGTTGTATTCGCGGGTGAACGCCAGTGGATTACCCCAGGCATCCGTCCCGCCGAGCGCGAGGTCTTCCGACGTCGGGCGCACACCGGTGTTGTAGAAGCCGTTGTCGTACAGCGTGGTCAGGTTGTCGCCCATGACCATCCGCTCGATGCGCTCACGGGGATGGAACAGCAAGCGACTGCCGGCGTTGGTCAGCTCGGCGCCGCCATGGCAATTGACACACTTGCCCTTGCCGAGAAACAGATTCATCCCTTGGACTTGTTGAGCGTTCATGGCTTGATGATCGCCTTGCAGGTAAGCGTCCAGCGGCGCCTGATCGGAGATCAGCGTCGATTCGTACATCTGGATCGCGAGCCCGAAGAACAACGGAAAGTTAGCCTCGATCTGGGTATACGGCGCACCACCGAGTGAAACCTGCTGCGTAGCGTTCCACAGCCGCGGCTGGAAGGCGTTTTTGATCAGCTCACGGTAAGTCGGCCGCCTTGCCCCGGACACCGGGCCGAGCACCGAGTCGGTGGAAGAAATCCGTTGCTGCTTGAGCATTAGCGTATCAAGCATGCGCCGGCCGATGTCGGCAAAGGTACGCCCGCCGCAGGACATTTCCACCGGGCTGCCCGGCGGTCCAACGGCTTGCGAAGCCGCCGACGCATCATTGAGCGCCAGCCGCACTTTGGTTGCCACACCGCTGCGGTCACTGGTGACGAAGATCCCGGCGTCGGGATCGCGATTGCCAAACGGCGAAAACCCGTTGAAGACGTTGTTGGCCCGACCGTCCCAGAAGTTGCGCACGTTGAACGCGGCGTTGATCACCGACGGCGCGTTACGTCCCGTCGCGCGACGGACATTGATGCCGCCGACCTGGTAAATGCCGTCCGGCTGCTGCGTGCACTTGTCGAAACGCGGTTGATTCGGTTTGACGAAGTTAGCGTCGAACACGCCTTGGGAGCCGATCACGTCGTCGGAGGAATAGACGATGGGCGAGTTGCGATCCAGCGGATTCGCCAGCACGTGGGTCGGAAAGTCGGTTTTCTTCAACGTGTAGTTCGGGCCGCCCTTGCCTGCGGACAGGGTCGCGTAGGACGCCACGTCGCCGGGAATATCGGAAGCCACGAACGGCTTGTTGAAGATCGACGTCACGTTCGGATTGGTGTTCGCCTGGCCGGGGTTGATCTGGTTGGTGATTCGGTGGTCAACCCCCGCATGGAAGTGACAGGACGCGCAAGCCGTAGCGCTGTCGCTGCCGACTTCCATGTCCCAGAACAGCGCTTTGCCCAGCAGGATCGCCGCGCCACGGTTGAGGACGTAGTCGGTCATCAGATCGACTTTGCGTCCGCCTTCGGTGCCGGAGGGGTCGGGCGGCAGCATGCCGCGAAGTGATTGCAGGGATGGGACTTGCGGAACGACGGGATCAACTTCCGGCGCGGTCGCAGCGAATGCGCCTTGGACAGGCAGCGCGATCAGGCAGGTCAAACGGAGTATTCGAAGGATGTTCATGCGCGTCACCCTAGTGGCACTGTCGATTTGATATCGAGTGGCCGGAAGCAAGGGATCGCTGGCAGAGAATTCTTGTTTTTTGCCGCCGGTTTCCAGGTGTTTTGCAAATAGTCTGCCAAGCGCTCAATGGCCTTGTATCAACATATTTCTGCGCCTCGATTAGCTTCAGGCCGGGGAAAACGGCCCCAACCCTGGGGTTTCTTCACCAAAGTTGAGTGCAAAAAAAACCGCTACTCCCGAAGGAGCAGCGGTCTTTTCAAAACTGACTGCGTGAAGGCTTAGTAGCCCAGCGCGAAGTCTTCTTCTTTCATGTCCATCAGGTTGTTGGCGCCCGACAGCATGGTAACAACGTGAGTGCGGGTACGCGGCAGGATGCGCTGGAAGTAGAAACGCGCGGTCTGCAGCTTGGCGGTGTAGAACGCGGTTTCGGTAGTGCCGGAGGCCAGTTTTTCGGCAGCCAGACGTGCCATGTCAGCCCAGAAGTAAGCCAGGCAGGCGTAACCCGAGTACATCAGGTAGTCCACCGATGCCGCGCCGACTTCTTCACGGTCTTTCATGGCGGCCATACCGACCTTCATGGTCAGCTCGCCCCATTCTTTATTGATCGCAGCCAGCGGTGCGACGAATTCCTGAACGGCTTCGTTGCCTTCGTTGGTCTGGCAGAACTTGTGGACGATCTTGGTGAAGCCTTTCAGGGCCTCGCCTTGCGTCATCAGCACTTTACGGCCCAGCAGGTCGAGTGCCTGGATGCCGGTGGTGCCTTCGTACAGCATCGAAATGCGGCTGTCGCGGACGTTCTGCTCCATGCCCCACTCAGCGATGAAACCGTGACCGCCGTAGATTTGCACGCCGTGGTTGGCGGATTCGAAACCGACTTCAGTCATAAAGGCTTTGGCGATCGGCGTCATGAACGCCAGCAGCGCGTCGGCTTTCTTCTTCTCTTCTTCGTCCACGCCGTACTTGACGATGTCGACTTGCTTGGCGGTGAAGTAAACCATCGCGCGGTTGCCTTCGGCGAACGCTTTCATGGTCAACAGCATGCGGCGCACATCGGGGTGCACGATGATCGGGTCAGCAGCTTTTTCCGGCGCTTTCGGGCCAGTCAGCGAGCGCATTTGCAGACGATCGCGAGCGTATTTCAGACCGCCCTGGAAGCCGATTTCGGCGTGGGCCAGGCCTTGCAGCGCGGTGCCCAGACGTGCGGTGTTCATGAAGGTGAACATGCAGTTCAAGCCTTTGTTCGCCGGGCCGATCAGAAAACCGGTGGCCGCGTCGAAGTTCATCACGCATGTGGCATTACCGTGGATGCCCATTTTGTGTTCCAGGGAACCACAGGTCACAGCGTTGCGCGCACCGAGCGAACCGTCTTCGTTCGGCATGAACTTCGGCACGATGAACAGCGAAATGCCTTTGGTGCCAGCCGGTGCATCCGGCAGGCGAGCCAGCACGATGTGGACGATGTTGTCGGCCATGTCGTGTTCACCGGCCGAGATGAAGATCTTGGTGCCGGAGACTTTGTAGGAACCGTCGGCCTGAGGTTCGGCCTTGGTGCGCAGCATGCCCAGGTCGGTGCCGCAATGCGGTTCGGTCAGGCACATGGTGCCGGTCCATTCACCGGAGACCAGTTTGGTCAGGTAGGCATGTTGTTGCTCCGGCGTACCGTGCTCGGAGATGGTGTTCATCGCGCCATGGGACAGGCCGGGGTACATGCCCCATGACCAGTTGGCTTCGCCGACCATTTCGCTGACTGCCAGACCCAGAGACTCCGGCAGGCCTTGGCCGCCGTGCTCTACGTCGTGGGCCAGGCTCGGCCAGCCGCCTTCAACGAATTGCTTGTAGGCTTCTTTAAAACCAGTCGGGGTTTTAACGCCGGACTCGCTCCAGGTGCAGCCTTCGATGTCACCCACGCGGTTCAGCGGAGCCAACACCTGCTCACAAAACTTGGCGCCTTCTTCGAGAATGGCGTCAACCATGTCCGGAGTTGCGTCTGCACAAGCCGGAAGGCTTTGATAGTGCGCTTCGTAGCCGAGCAATTCGTCACGAACGAAGCGAATATCACGCAAGGGGGCCTTGTAGTCAGGCATAGCGATAAACCTCTGCTGATGTAACCGGGAATGAACGACCGCGTTGATTTGTTGTGACGGTCAAACAGTTGTTTGAAACATACGTTTACGCCCAAATCTTGTCAAGCGTCGATCTTTTGCCGTTCGTCATCGCATCGTTTAAATGCCAGGCACGCGATAACGCTGCACCGTTGCGCTGGGCAACCTGCAGTAGAGGAAAGTTTAGTTGGAGGAGAAGGACTTACACACAAAAACGCCGCGAAGGGTCGCGGCGTCAGAGGTGTGAATTCAGCGGTGTATCAGGCGAATGTATCGATCAGCGTGCCGAGCATTTTATCGGAAGCCTTGGCGAGGGCGACGCCCGCCTCGACCTGAAACTTGCCTTGGGCCATTTCCACCATGTTACTGGCAAGGTCCGATTGCTGGCTGCGATCAACCGAACGCAGGCGATCGACCTGGACCTCGGACGACTGGCTGGTGACCGAACGCTCGATCGTATTGTTGGCGATCTGCCCCGAGGCCTGATCGACACGGTTCTGCCCTGTCTGAATAGTGCTCAGACCGGCATAAAAAGCGGTACTTCCTGAGATTTCCATCGGAGAACTCGTCCCTGTGAAGGATCAACAGCCGCCATTGAACCAGACCAGCGAGCAAAAGGCCCGACAAAAACACTAATGGCACAGTGCCTTGTCATAGTTAAAACCATTGCCTGAATTATCAGTCGAGCAAATCCAGTTGGAGATGCTCGGCAACCGCCTCGGCCGTGACCAGCTTGAGTCTCGGCACCCGCCCCAGGCACGGCGCGGGGATTCGCTCGGCCAGCGTTGCGAGGTTTTCCTCCAGCCGCGAGGTTTTCGCATCGATGATATTGGCCACCCAACCCGCCAGTTGCAGACCGTCTCGGGCAATCGCTTCCGCGGTCAGCAACGCATGATTGATGCAGCCCAAGCGCACGCCGACCACCAGAATCACTGGCAGATCCAGCGCAATGGCCAGATCCGACAAGTTGTCCTGATCCGCCAACGGCACGCGCCAGCCACCAGCGCCTTCGATCAGGGTGAAATCCGCCTGCCTGTCGAGGATCTGCCGCATCGGCGTCAACAGGGATTGCACGGTCAACGCGACGCCCGCCTCACGCGCCGCCAGATGCGGAGCGATTGCCGGTTCGAAAGCGACCGGATTGACCTGCGCATAGGTCAGCGGCAGCGAGCATTCGGCCAGCAACGCCAACGCATCGGCATTGCGCAGGCCCTTGGGCGTCACATCGCAACCCGACGCCACCGGTTTGCCCGCCGCCGTGCTAAGCCCCGCCAACCGTGCCGCATGCAGCAACCCGGCGGCGACGGTGGTCTTGCCGACGTCGGTGTCTGTGCCGGTGATGAAATACGCTGCGCTCATAAGGGTTTCTCCAAAACGGCATACACCACTTGATAAGTCGCCGGCAGTCCTTCGGCCTGACGAAATTGCTCATAAGCCTCGACCAGGCCAAGAATCCGCGTCCTGCCGGTCAAACCGCCCGGCCTGCCAGGGTTGAGATTGTGCGCCCCCAACGCCTTGAGTTCGTGGGTCAGGCTACGCACATCCGGGTAATGCAGCACATGCGGCCGGGTTTGCAGGTTCACGACCCGCAAACCGCTGGCCGCACACAGTTGCTGATAAACCCCGAACTCGCGGAAGCGATTGACGTGCACCATGCCATCCACCTCGCGCCAACTGTCACGCAACTCAAACAGCGTGCCCACGCACAGACTAGCAAATGCGAATTTCCCGCCAGGTTTCAGCACGCGATGGGCTTCGCTGAGTACCGAGGCAAAGTCCGCACACCACTGAACGGCCAAGCTGGAATAAATCAAATCAAAGGTTGAGTCGCGCAGGGGCAACCGCTCCGCATCCCCAGCGATGAAATGCGTGGCCCCTCCCAAGGGCCGCGCGTGATTGAGCATGCCTTCGGCGATGTCCAGCGCTACGCCGTGACTGGCCGCAAAACGCTCGCCCAGCACACGACTGAAATGCCCGGTGCCGCACCCCAGATCGAGCCAGCGACCGGGCACAAAATCCTCCGGCAAACGGCTCAACAATTGGCTGCCGACGTCACGCTGCAATTCGGCGACGCTGTCGTAGCTGGCCGCCGCGCGGGAAAAGGACGCGGCCACCTGGCGCTTGTCCGGCAAGCTGCCGGGCAGGTTGGGAAGGGATAAATCAGTCATCACCACACTCATGCAAAAAGGCCTGGATTGCCCCCGCCACACCGTGGGGATCTTCCAGAAGAAACGCGTGGCCGGCCTGTTCAATCAGACCGATTTCGACATCGGGCAGCAATGCCACCAGCTCTCCGGCAGCTTCGGCCGGGACCAACCCGTCGAGGCCGGCAAAAAGATGCAATTGTGGGCCCTGAAAATCCAGCAAGGCCTGACGGGTGCTCAATCCGCCGAGCAACTGCAGTCCACTGAGCAACGCGGCGACCGGGGTTTTCGGGGCCGCCGCCAGCAGGAGTCGGGCCAGCGAGCGAGGGTCGGCAGATCCTTGTGCGCATAGCAGGCTGAAGCGCTTCAAGGTTGCGCCGGGGTCCAGGCGAAAGCCGTTGAGGAAGGCATTGAAATCATCTTCGTGCATCGCGTTGGACCAGCCAGACCACGCCACAAAACACGGATTGCTTGCCAACGTCAGCAAACCGCAGCAGCGATCACCGCGCCGCGCCGCCAACCCGGAAGCCAGCATGCCGCCCAGCGACCAGCCACCCAGCCAGACATCCTGCGCGATGGTCGAATCCAGCTCATCGAGCCACTCTTCAAGGTCGCTGGATTCCAGCTCCGGCAACGGCTCGATCTCGACGCGCAGGTGTTCATCCAGCCCTTGCAAAGCGGCGGCCAACGGTTCCAGCGGAGAAATGCCGAGGCCCCAGCCGGGCAGCAGAATCAGACGATCACGCATGGCTCGACTCCGCTCCAAGTTGTTGAAAACAATCGGCCAGTCCCTCCAACAATAGCTGCACCTGCGACTCGCTGTGCGCGGCGGTCAGGGTTACCCGCAGCCGGGCGCTGCCGGCGGGGACGGTCGGAGGCCGGATCGCCGTGACCATCAACCCGCGTTCGCGCAACATCTGCGACAGCCTGACTGCGCGCCCGGCGTCGCCGATCATGATCGGCTGGATTGGTGTGAAACTGTCCATCAATGCCAGGCCGATCTGCTCGGCACCTTGGCGGAACTGGCGGATCAGCGTGTTCAGATGCTCGCGTCGCCAATGTTCGGTGCGCAGCAATTCCAGGCTTTTCAGCGTCGCGCAGGCCAGCGCCGGCGGTTGGCTGGTGGTGTAAATGTACGGGCGGGCAAACTGGATCAGGCTTTCGATCAACTCTTCGCTGCCGGCGACAAAAGCGCCGGCCGTGCCGAAGGCCTTGCCGAGAGTACCGACCAGCACCGGCACGTCGTCCTGACTCAAGCCGAAATGCTCGACGATCCCGCCGCCATTCGCGCCCAGCGGGCCAAAACCGTGGGCATCATCGACCATCAGCCACGCGCCTTTGGCCTTGGCTTCCCGCGCGAGCGCCGGCAGGTCGGCAATGTCGCCGTCCATGCTGAACACGCCGTCGGTGACCACCAGCGTATTGCCGGTCGCTTTCTCAAGACGATTGGACAGGCTCGCGGCGTCGTTGTGCAGGTAACGATTGAAACGCGCACCGGACAACAGGCCGGCATCGAGCAACGAGGCATGGTTGAGCCGGTCTTCCAGCACCGTATCGCCCTGCCCCACCAATGCGGTGACTGCGCCGAGGTTGGCCATGTAGCCGGTGGTGAACAGCAATGCGCGCGGGCGACCGGTTAGATCGGCGAGGGCTTCTTCTAATGCGTGATGCGGCGTGCTGTGGCCGATGACCAGATGCGAAGCACCGCCGCCGACACCCCATTTCAAAGCGCCGGCACGCCAGGCTTCGATCACTTGCGGGTGATTGGCCAGACCCAGGTAATCGTTGTTGCAGAACGCCAGCAACGGCTGGCCGTCGACCACCACTTGCGGGCCTTGCGGGCTTTCGAGCAAGGGGCGCTGGCGGTAGAGATTGTCGGCACGACGGGCAGCAAGGCGTGCGGCGAGATCGAAAGACATGCAGGCCTCAACTATCAAATGACACAGTTCCCTTGTAGGAGTGAGCCTGCTCGCGATTGCATAGTGTCAGTCGACATCGTCATTAAATGTCATACCGCTATCGCGAGCAGGCTCGCTCCTACAAGGTTTTTGCATTTCTTCAGAACGACCGAAGAAGCCTTAAACAGCAGCGTTATAAAACTGCTCGCTGCTCTTCTGCTCCACCAGCGCCTGTTCGATAGCCGCCTGATGCACCTCGTCGGCGTGCTCTTCGCGCGCTTCCGGCAGGATGCCCAGGCGCGAGAACAGTTGCATGTCCTTGTCAGCCTGCGGGTTGGCGGTGGTCAGGAGTTTGTCGCCGTAGAAAATCGAGTTCGCACCGGCGAAGAATGCCAGGGCCTGCATCTGCTCGTTCATCGCTTCGCGGCCGGCGGACAGGCGCACATGGGACTGCGGCATCAGGATGCGCGCGACGGCGAGCATGCGGATGAAGTCGAATGGGTCGATGTCTTCGGCATTTTCCAGCGGCGTGCCAGCGACTTTCACCAGCATGTTGATCGGCACTGATTCCGGATGCTCCGGCAGATTGGCCAACTGGATCAGCAGGTTGGCGCGGTCATCAAGGGACTCGCCCATGCCGAGAATGCCGCCGGAGCAGATCTTCATCCCTGAATCACGGACGTAAGCCAGGGTTTGCAGGCGTTCAGCGTAAGTGCGGGTGGTAATGATGCTGCCGTAGAACTCCGGCGAGGTGTCGAGGTTGTGGTTGTAGTAGTCGAGACCGGCCTTGGCCAGCGCTTCGGTCTGGTCCTGATCGAGACGACCGAGGGTCATGCAGGTCTCCAGGCCCAAAGCCTTCACGCCTTCGACCATCTTCAACACATACGGCATGTCTTTGGCCGACGGATGCTTCCACGCGGCGCCCATGCAGAAACGGGTCGAACCGATGGCCTTGGCGCGAGCGGCCTCTTCGAGGACCTTCTGCACTTCCATCAGCTTTTCTTTTTCAAGGCCGGTGTTGTAGTGACCGGACTGCGGACAATATTTGCAATCTTCCGGGCAGGCACCGGTTTTGATCGACAGCAACGTGGAAACCTGGACGCGGTTGGCGTCGAAATGCGCGCGGTGCACGGTCTGCGCCTGGAACAACAGGTCATTGAATGGCTGAACGAAGAGTGCTCTGACTTCGGCCAAAGACCAGTCATGACGCAGGGTTGCAGAAGTGCTGGCGCTCATGGGCGTTTCCTTTGTTTTATGCTGGGCAAGCGGTCGGCGGGACGCAATACCCACAGACGCGACACGGATGTTCGGCATATTTAAGGAAGAGCGATGCGCTGTCAACCACGATACGAAGGACCGGTTTACATCTGGTTAAAAAACAAACAGATCTGTTTGCTGTGTAACGAGCCGGCCGATGAAGCCACGCCCATCTGCCTGGGCTGCGAGACGGACCTGCCGTGGCTTGGCGACCACTGTCAGACCTGCGCGCTGCCATTGCCCGCGGCGGGCCTGACGTGCGGCCAGTGTTTGCAGCAGCCGCCTGCCTTCGAACAGGTGATCACACCCTGGACCTACAGCTTTCCGGTGGACAGCCTGATCACCCGGTTCAAGCACAGCGCGAAGTGGCCGTATGGCCGTCTGCTTGGCGAACTGCTCGCTCAATTCTTGCACCATCGGTTCGATGAATATCTGGCGCGGCCTGACGCGCTGGTCCCGATACCGTTGGCGACCAAACGTCTGCGTCAGCGGGGTTTCAACCAGGCGGCGATGCTGGCTCGATGGCTGAGCACCAGCCTGGATATTCCGTGCGAGGAAGCGCTGGTGAAGCGGATTCAGGACACCGATGCTCAACAGGATCTCAACGCAGATGCCCGCAAAAAAAACCTGCGTAATGCCTTCGCCCTGATTCCCAATGCACCGATCAAAGGTCGACATCTGGCGCTGGTCGACGACGTACTGACCACTGGCGCCACGGCTCAGGCACTGGCTCGAATGTTAAGGGAGGCTGGCGCCGCGCGGGTAGATGTCTACTGCCTGGCCCGCACTCCAAAACCCGGCGACACGGTCTGACATGAGGATACATAACCCTGCAGGAGCGAGCCTGCTCGCGATGGACGCCAACGATGGCGCGGGGTATCAGGATGAACGCAGTGCCCTTAGGTCCATCGCGAGCAGGCTCGCACCTACAGGGATTCCCGCTGACTTGACTCTCGCGCCAAGAGCCGCCAACGTCGTGCCCATCGCCACAGCCCAAAGCGTCCGCCATGTCTCTGCCTACATTACTGTCCCAGCACATCGTCCGTCGCCCGCAGCGCATTGCGTTGCTGCAGCACATCGCCGAACAGGGCTCGATCACCCGCGCCGCGAAAAGCGCGGGGCTGAGTTACAAAGCGGCGTGGGACGCCATCGATGAGCTGAACAACCTGGCGCAGAAACCGCTGGTGGAGCGCAGTGTCGGCGGCAGGGGCGGCGGTGGCGCAAAGCTGTCCAGCGAAGGCGAGCGCGTTTTGCGCCTGTATCAAAAGCTGCAAACACTGCAAGCCCAAGTACTGGAAGCCGCCGAGGATGCCAGCGACCTGGACCTGCTCGGCCGCTTGATGCTACGCACAAGCGCGCGCAATCAGCTGCACGGCAAGGTCGTGGCCATCGAAAGTCAGGGCCGCAACGACCTCATTCAGCTTGAACTGGCCGCAGGCCTGACCGTCGATGCGCAGATCACCCACGACAGCACCGTGCGCCTGGAGCTGGAACCCGGCACCGAAGTCGTGGCCCTGATCAAGGCCGGCTGGCTCGATCTGCTGGCCATCGAAGACGGCGCAACACCTGGACACAATGACCTGACCGGCATCATCGAAGAAATTCTCGACGCCGAAGACGGCCCCAGCGAAGTGCGCATCGGTCTGCCCAACGGCCAGACGCTGTGCGCGCTGGCCGAGCCGCTGCATTTGCGCACGCGCGGCCTGACCTTCGATAAAGCCGTGCGGGTGCAATTCGCCCCGTCCAACGTCCTGCTCGGTACACCGCTCTGAAACACAAGCGTCATTAACGCGCTTTAAGGTGACTGCAAAACCCGCAGGGAGCCTGATGTGAGCCTATTAGAAGACAACCAATCCACCGACCTCGAAACCATGGTCGGCCTCAGCCGCCGTGGATTCATCAGCGCGGGCGCCTTGTGCGGTGCCGCGATGTTCCTCGGTGGCAACCTGTTGAGCCGCAGCGTGCTGGCCGCCAGTGTCAGCGCCGGTTCCAGCAAACTGTTGGGTTTTGACAGCATTGCCGCCGCCACCAGCGACGCCATCACCCTGCCGGCCGGCTATAAATCCTCGGTGCTGATCAGCTGGGGCCAGCCTCTGCACAAGAACGGGCCCGCGTTCGACCCGAGCGGCAACGGCAGCGCCGAGCATCAGGAAGTGCAGTTCGGCGACAACAACGACGGCATGAGCCTGTTCGAGTTTCCCGGCGAAAAAGACCGGGCGCTGATGGTGATCAACAACGAATACACCAATTACCGTTACCTCTATGCCCACGGCGGCATGCCGCAATCGAAGGAAGACGTGCGCAAGGCGCTGGCGAGTGAAGGCGTGTCGGTGATTGAAGTACAGCGCAAGAACGGTCAATGGCAATTCGTCCAGGGTTCGCGCTACAACCGGCGCATCCACGGTAATGCACCGATCAGCCTGAGCGGCCCTGCCGTTGGCCATGACCTGCTGAAAACCAGCGCCGACCCGCACGGCAAGAACGTCCTGGGCACCTTCCAGAACTGCGCCAATGGCAAGACGCCGTGGGGCACCTACCTGACCTGCGAAGAGAACTTCACCGACTGCTTCGGCAGCAGCAACGCCGAGCAGAAATTCGACGCTGCGCAGAAACGCTATGGTGCCGTCGCCGCGAGTAAAGAAATCAACTGGCACCCGCACGACGATCGTTTCGATATGGCGAAGAACCCCAACGAACTCAACCGTCACGGCTGGGTGGTGGAAATCGACCCGTTCGACCCGAAATCGACGCCGGTCAAACGCACCGCGCTGGGCCGTTTCAAACATGAAAACGCTGCCCTGGCCGAAACCCGTGACGGTCACGCGGTGGTGTACATGGGCGACGATGAGCGCGGCGAGTTCATCTACAAATTCGTCAGTCGCGACAAGATCAACCACAAAAACCTCAAGGCCAATCACGACCTGCTGGACCACGGCACCTTGTACGTGGCGCGCTTCGACGCGGGCGACAGCAATGCCGATCACCCCAAAGGCCAGGGCGAGTGGATCGAACTGACCCACGGCAAAAACGGCATCGACGCCAGCAGCGGTTTTGCCAATCAGGCCGAAGTGCTGATTCACGCGCGCCTCGCCGCCACCGTCGTGAAAGCCACGCGCATGGACCGTCCTGAGTGGATCGTCGTCAGCCCCAAGGATGGCCAGGTCTATTGCACGCTGACCAACAACGCCAAGCGCGGTGAAGACGGTCAACCGGTGGGCGGTCCGAACCCTCGCGAGAAGAATGTGTACGGGCAGATTCTGCGCTGGCGCACCGACCGCGATGATCACGGCTCGAAAAGCTTCGCCTGGGATCTGTTTGTGGTCGCCGGCAACCCGGGTGTGCACGCCGGTACGCCGAAGGGCGGTTCGTCGAACATTACCCCGCAGAACATGTTCAACAGCCCGGATGGCCTGGGTTTCGACAAGGCCGGCCGGTTGTGGATTCTCACCGATGGCGACATCAGCAATGCCGGGGATTTTGCCGGCATGGGCAACAACCAGATGCTCTGCGCCGATCCGGTGACCGGAGAGATTCGCCGCTTCATGGTCGGGCCGATTGGCTGCGAGGTGACGGGGATCAGCTTCTCGCCAGACCAGAAGACGCTGTTTGTCGGGATTCAGCATCCGGGGGAGAACGGCGGCTCGACGTTCCCTGAGCATTTGCCGAATGGCAAGCCGCGGTCTTCGGTGATGGCCATTACGCGTGAAGACGGCGGGATCGTCGGCGCCTGATAAACCGTGATCGCGAGCAGGCTCACTCCCACATTTGATCTCCTGTGTGCCACACATTTTGTGCACACCACAGACCTCATGTGGGAGTGAGCCTGCTCGCGATGTTGTCAGCCCAAACACCCTACATCTCAACCCCAACCACTATAGACAGCCCGTCTGCGCTACCATGCTTGGCCGGACGCGGCAGCCTGCTGCGCGCAGGAGTCAGCATGGCCCACCCGTTTGCAACCCTCACCCCAGACCTCGTGCTCGATGCCGTCGAAAGCATCGGCTTTCTCAGCGACGCGCGCATTCTGGCGCTCAACAGCTACGAGAACCGCGTCTATCAGGTCGGCATCGAAGACTCCGAACCGCTGATCGCCAAGTTCTACCGCCCGCAGCGCTGGACCAACGAAGCGATTCTCGAAGAGCATCAGTTCACTTTCGAACTCGCCGAGTGCGATGTACCGGTGGTAGCGCCGATGATTCACAACGGCGCCAGCCTGCACGAGCACAACGGTTTTCGTTTCACCCTGTTTCCTCGGCGTGGCGGTCGTGCACCGGAGCCGGGCAATCTCGATCAGCTGTATCGCCTGGGCCAGTTGCTCGGGCGCTTTCACGCCATGGGCTCGACCAAACCGTTCGAACACCGGGAAGCGTTGGGCGTGAAAAACTTCGGCCATGACTCGCTGGCGACGTTGCTCGAAGGCAACTTCATCCCGAAAAGCTTGCTGCCAGCCTACGAGTCGGTGGCCCGCGACCTGCTCAAGCGCGTCGAGGATGTTTACAACGTCACGCCGCACCAGAACATCCGCATGCACGGCGATTGCCACCCGGGCAACATGATGTGCCGCGACGAGATGTTCCACATCGTCGACCTCGACGACTGCCGCATGGGCCCGGCAGTGCAGGACATCTGGATGATGCTCGCCGGTGACCGTCAGGAATGTCTGGGGCAGTTGTCGGAATTGATGGACGGCTACAACGAGTTTCACGACTTCAACCCGCGGGAACTGGCGCTGATCGAACCGCTGCGCGCACTGCGCCTGATGCACTACAGCGCCTGGCTCGCCCGCCGCTGGGACGACCCGGCGTTCCCGCACAGTTTTCCGTGGTTCGGAACGGAGCGGTATTGGGGTGATCAGGTGTTGGCATTGCGTGAACAGTTGTCCGCCCTCAACGAAGAACCCCTGAAATTGTTTTGACCCTGTAGGAGCCGGCTTGCCGGCGATGAACGTTAACGCAGTCTTCCAGATAAACCGCGTCATCGTTCATCGCCGGCAAGCCGGCTCCTACAAAAAACTCGACATGTCTATACAATCCCCTCTTTGTTAGCTGCCTAAGCAAGGATTCTGCATGCAAGCCGCCAACCCGCGCCGCGGGTACATCCTGGGCCTCACTGCCTACATCATCTGGGGACTTTTCCCGCTCTACTTCAAAGCCATCGCCAGCGTGCCCGCCGTGGAGATCATCATTCACCGCGTGCTGTGGTCAGCGCTGTTCGGCGCACTGCTGCTGATGGTGTGGAAGCACCCGGGCTGGTGGCGCGAGTTACGCGACAACCCCAAACGATTGGCGATCCTGGCCCTCAGCGGCACGTTGATCGCGGCCAACTGGCTGACGTATGTGTGGTCGGTGAACAACGGGCGCATGCTCGAAGCCAGCCTCGGTTACTACATCAACCCGCTGGTGAACGTGCTGCTGGGCATGCTGATCCTCGGCGAGCGGTTGCGGCGCATGCAGTGGGTCGCGGTTGGACTGGCGGCCGTCGGCGTGGCGCAACAGGTATGGCAAGTCGGCAGCCTGCCGTGGGTATCGCTGGTCCTGGCGCTGACGTTCGGCTTCTACGGTTTGATCCGCAAGCAGGCTCCGGTCAAGGCCCTGCCCGGCCTGGTGGTGGAAACCTGGATGCTGGTGCCGATTGCCATTGCCTGGCTGCTGTTCAATCAGACTGCCATCAGCGCCCAGCCTGAGTTCTGGACTACATCCGAAGCCTGGTGGCTGGTGGCTGCCGGTCCGGTGACATTGGTGCCGCTGGTATGTTTCAACGCCGCTGCACGGCATTTGCCCTACACGACATTGGGATTTCTCCAGTACCTGGCGCCTACGCTGGTGCTGCTGCAAGCCGTGTTGCTGTTTGGCGAGCATCTGTCGTCCAGCACCTTGGTCGCGTTCATCTTTATCTGGGCAGGTCTGGCTATTTACAGCGTCGATGCGTGGATAAGTTTGCGCCGTCGCAGCTGATCAAAAATCATACAAACCCCCGCAGGCCACGTCCCCCTTGGCCTGCAAGCATCGTTCCCAAGGTTATCCACAGCGTGATCCCCGCCGAATGTGCGCAACTTATTGAAACTGATGGTTTTTTGATCAGATCGTGAAGAAGCCCGGCCGGCGTGGGCTGGCGGGCTGTCTCTACAGGTTATCCACAGGCAGGTGCACGTATAACTTGGATAACCGCAGTCAGGCTTCACTGCGCAGGACCAATTCGACCATCAAATCGTCCGCCAGGGTTTCCAGGCGTGACTGCAGGACGTCCAGTGACAAGGTCAGCGGCACCGCGAGAATCGCTTCGGCGTGAAACAACGGCTCGCTGCTCATCGGTGCGGGACGCACTTCGGTCACCAGCCGCTCCAGATTGACCCCCTGCTCACTCAACAGGCGCGTGATGTCGCGCACGATCCCGGGACGGTCATTGCCCACCAATTCCATCGCGATGGGTTTCCAGGTGCAGGACTGCTCGATGCCGCTTTCGGCAATCAACACGCGAATGCCGTGGGCTGACAATGCCTGTAGGGCATCGACCAATTCGTCGTAGGCCTCCGCCGGCACACCCACCCGAAGAATCCCGGCGAACTGCCCGGCCATGCGCGACATGCGGCTTTCCAGCCAGTTGCCGCCGTGCTCGGCAATGCACTGGGCGATGCGCTCGACCTGCCCGGGCTTGTCCGGGGCGAAAACAGTGAGTACGAGGTGGTCCATGGCGCAGCTCTCTTTTGTTATTGAAAAAGAAGTATAGGCACCGGGCGATTCTGTGTTGAATCGTCGGACGCCATCGCTGGCAAGCCAGCTCCCACAAGCAGCGACCCAGACCCGTGGGAGCCGGCTTGCCAGCGATTCGGAGCACCGCCGATCTGAAGCAAACAACAAATCGTGTACAACTTCTTATATTTAACTGGAACAATCTCATGGTTTTTTGAGAACATCCCCATCCCCGACGTGACTGCAATGCGTCACGGGGTCGCAGAACGACGTAATTAGTCTGATTTTCACAAGCGCAATTCATCATGTAGTATGCCGCAGCGCGCACTACATAACGTTGGATCGATGTCCGCCACAGGCGCGATCGCAGCCCCGAAAGCCCAGTCAGCAAGGCCTCAACGCCGTTGATCGGTTCCATTCCAGCCGCCCGAAATGGCATGTACTGGTGGAAGGGGTTTGTGGTTTAAATAGCCGGGGCTTCATTGTTAATTTGAAGAGCTGAAAAGCGAAATAGCTGAGCAGAGTGAGGCAAGCAATGACTGAACACGTTCAAGTCGGTGGCCTGCAGGTCGCCAAAGTCCTGTTCGACTTCGTGAACAACGAAGCCATTCCCGGAACCGGCCTCACCGCCGATAAATTCTGGGCCGGTGCTGACAAGGTCATTCACGACCTGGCGCCGAAGAACAAAGCCCTACTCGCCAAACGCGATGATATCCAGGCTCGTGTCGACGGCTGGCATCAAGCCCGTGCCGGTCAACCCCACGATGCCGTGGCTTATAAAGCCTTCCTGCAAGACATCGGTTATCTGCTGCCAGAAGCGGCCGATTTCCAGGCAACGACGCAAAACGTCGATGACGAAATCGCCCGCATGGCCGGACCGCAACTCGTGGTGCCGGTGATGAACGCGCGTTTCGCGCTCAACGCCTCGAACGCCCGCTGGGGTTCGCTGTACGACGCGCTCTACGGCACCGACGCCATCAGCGAAGCTGACGGTGCGGAGAAAGGCAAAGGCTACAACAAGGTTCGCGGCGACAAGGTCATCGCCTTCGCCCGCGCCTTCCTCGACGAAGCCGCGCCATTGGCCGCCGGCTCCCACATCGATTCCACCGGCTACAAGATCGTTGACGGCAAACTGGTGGTCGCCTTGAAAGGTGGCAGCAACAGCGGCCTGCGCAACGACGCTCAGATGATCGGTTTCCACGGCGATGCCGCCGCACCGACCGCGATTCTGCTGAAAAACAACGGCCTGCATTTCGAAATCCAGGTCGACGCCAGCACCCCGGTCGGCCAGACCGATGCGGCCGGCGTCAAAGACATCCTGATGGAAGCTGCACTGACCACCATCATGGACTGCGAAGACTCTGTCGCCGCTGTCGATGCCGATGACAAAGTGGTGATCTACCGCAACTGGCTGGGCCTGATGAAGGGCGACCTGGCGGAAGAAGTGTCCAAGGGCGGCAAGACCTTTACCCGCACCATGAACGCCGACCGTACCTACACCGGCGTCGATGGCAAGGAACTGAGCCTGCACGGTCGTTCGCTGTTGTTCGTGCGCAACGTCGGTCACCTGATGACCATCGACGCGATCCTCGATAAAGACGGCAACGAAGTCCCGGAAGGCATTCTCGATGGTCTGATCACCAGCCTGGCGGCGATCCACAGCCTCAACGGCAGCAGCTCGCGCAAAAACAGCCGAACCGGTTCGGTCTACATCGTGAAGCCGAAGATGCACGGTCCGGAAGAAGCGGCATTCACCAACGAGCTGTTCGGTCGCATCGAAGACGTCCTCGGTCTGCAACGCAATACGCTGAAAGTCGGGATCATGGACGAGGAACGCCGCACCACGGTCAACCTCAAGGCGTGCATCCAGGCCGCCAGCGAGCGCGTGGTGTTCATCAACACTGGTTTCCTCGACCGCACCGGCGATGAAATCCACACCTCCATGGAAGCCGGCCCGATGGTCCGCAAGGCGGACATGAAGGCCGAGAAGTGGATCGGCGCTTACGAGAACTGGAACGTCGATATCGGTTTGAGCACCGGTCTGCAAGGTCGCGCGCAGATCGGTAAAGGCATGTGGGCAATGCCGGACTTGATGGCAGCGATGCTCGAACAGAAAATCGCTCACCCACTGGCCGGCGCCAACACGGCCTGGGTTCCATCGCCGACAGCGGCTGCATTGCACGCTCTGCACTACCACAAGGTCGACGTGTTCGCCCGTCAGGCCGAACTGGCCAAACGTGCGCGCGCCTCGGTGGATGACATCCTGACCATCCCGCTGGCCGTTAATCCCGACTGGACGCCTGAGCAGATCAAGAACGAACTGGATAATAATTCCCAAGGCATTCTCGGTTATGTCGTGCGCTGGATCGATCAGGGCGTGGGTTGCTCAAAAGTGCCGGACATCAACGATGTCGGCCTGATGGAAGACCGAGCCACGCTGAGGATTTCCAGCCAGCACATTGCCAACTGGCTGCGTCATGGCATCGTCACCGAAGAGCAAGTGCTGGAAAGCCTCAAGCGCATGGCGCCGGTGGTTGACCGCCAGAACGCCAACGACACGCTCTACCGTCCGCTGGCGCCGAACTTCGACAGCAACATCGCCTTCCAGGCGGCGGTCGAACTGGTGGTTGAAGGCACTAAGCAGCCGAACGGCTACACCGAGCCGGTGCTGCACCGTCGTCGCCGCGAGTTCAAGGCTGCCAATGGCCTGTAACTGATCGCCGGACAAAAAAAGGCCCTGATCTTCGGATCAGGGCCTTTTTTTTGGCGGATCAGGGTTCCATCCCCAACTCATGCTTGACCAGTCCCAACAACTTCTCGGTATCAATCGGCTTGAGCAGAAAATCCACCACGCTCAAATGCATGGCGGCAATCGCGTCCTTCACGTCGGCATCGCCTGAAACAATGATGATCGGCATCGCCGCCCGTACCGATTCGCGCACCTGACGGATCAGGTCCAGACCATCAACGTGGCCCATGCGCAGATCAGTGATCACCAGCCCGATCGAGGGTTTTTCGCTCAACATCTTCAGCGCCGTTTCGCCGCTGGCAGCGGTCATGCAGCGAATGCCATCCAGACCCAGGATTTCCGACAACAGTTCGCGCGCATCTTTATCGTCATCGACGATCAGCACCCGTTGCGGCGGCAGGTCGGGTTCCAGCATGACGGCACTCAGCGCCTCGCGCTCGGCGTCACTCAAAATATCGTGGTCGGACATGGCTTTCTCTAAGTGTTCAAATTCTTTCCCTAGCACAGTGGTGAGACATCGCTAAGCGGGGCATCAATGTGCACTTCGTCGGATTTATTTCCTATAGGGGAAAGGATAGGTTCTTCCGAAGATTGCGTAGGGTATTTCCGAAATTTCCTCACGGCCAGCGCCACCCTAGACTTACGTCCAATGGGCACCCTGCGCTTGGGGGCCGACCATGGCCGAGTCATCCGACAACAACAATTCGAAAAACGACTGCGGTAATGGTTATGAGTAAAGCGGACGCCTTCACCCAGGCAGGGAAAACCGCGGTGTTGCAAAACATCCAGGGCACATTGCAATTCCTTCAGCGCTTCCCGCCCTTCAATCAAATGGAACACGCGCACCTGGCGTACCTGGTTGAACAGTGCCAGCTGCGGTTCTACGCGCCCGGCGAGAGCATCATCAAGCCCGCCGATGGCCCGGTCGAGCATTTCTACATCGTCAAGCAAGGCCGCGTCGTGGGTGAACGTCCCCACACGGCCAAGGGCGGCACTGAAACCACGTTCGAAATCACCACCGGCGAGTGTTTTCCCCTTGCCGCGCTGCTGGGTGAACGCGCAACGCGCACCGAGCATCTGGCGGCTGACGACACCTTTTGCCTACAGTTGAACAAGCTGGCGTTTATCAAACTGTTCGCCCTTTCTCACACGTTTCGCGACTTTGCCCTACGCGGCGTCAGCAGTTTGCTCGATCAGGTCAATCAGCAGGTTCAGCAAAAAGCCGTGGAAACCCTCGGCACCCAATATTCCCTCAACACCCGGCTCGGCGAATTGGCCATGCGCCATCCGGTGACGTGCAGCCCGAGCACGCCGTTGCGCGAAGCCGTGACCCTGATGCACGACCAACAGGTCGGCAGCATCGTGGTGGTCGATGAACATAAAGTGCCGCTGGGGATTTTCACCCTTCGCGATCTGCGCCAGGTGGTGGCTGGCGGCACCAATGACTTCAACGAAGCCATCGAACGGCACATGACCCAGGCACCGTTTTTCCTGTCGCCGGACCACAGTGCCTTCGATGCGGCGATTGCGATGACCGAGCGGCATATCGCCCATGTGTGCCTGGTCAAGGATCAGCGCCTGTGTGGCGTGGTTTCGGAGCGTGATCTGTTTTCACTGCAACGGGTCGATCTGGTGCATCTGGCGCGCACCATCCGCAGCGCGCAGCGCGTGGAAAACCTGGTGGCGCTGCGCGGCGAAATCGGCCAGTTGGTGGAACGCATGTTGGCTCATGGCGCTTCTTCGACGCAGATCACTCACATCATTACTTTACTCAACGACCACACCGTGTGCCGGGTCATCGAACTGACCCTCGCGGAAAAAGGCGACCCTGGCGTGCCGTTCAGTTGGTTGTGTTTTGGCAGCGAAGGACGTCGCGAGCAGACGCTGCACACCGATCAGGACAACGGCATTCTGTTCGAGGCGCGTGACGCAGCGCACGCGGCAGAGATTCGCGGCAAGCTGCTGCCCATCGCCCAGCAGATCAACCAGAGCCTGGCGCTGTGCGGCTTCACCCTGTGCAAGGGCAACATCATGGCCGGTAACCCCGAGCTCTGCCTGTCCCGGGGGGAATGGGCACGACGCTTTTCGGCGTTTATTCGCGAAGCGACGCCGGAGAACCTGCTGGGTTCGAGCATCTACTTCGATCTGCGGGTGGTCTGGGGCGACGAGCACGGTTGCGAACAACTGCGTCGCGGCATTCTCGACCAAGTCGCCGACAACCGCCTGTTCCAGCGGATGATGGCCGACAA
Source organism: Pseudomonas sp. GB2N2 (assembly GCF_054897705.1). Classification (NCBI taxonomy): domain Bacteria; kingdom Pseudomonadati; phylum Pseudomonadota; class Gammaproteobacteria; order Pseudomonadales; family Pseudomonadaceae; genus Pseudomonas; species Pseudomonas sp. GB2N2. Next base: position 5,042,140 of record NZ_CM142701.1, on the reverse strand, counting down.
CGCCTTGCGCAACCGTCCGCCGGTAGGACGTTTCCGCGAGTTTGTGCTGGCGCGCAAAAATGGCGAAAAGGCCACGCTGGACCTGAAAGTCCAGGGCCTGACCCCCTTTGTCGACGGCGCCCGCTTACTGGCGCTGGCCCACGGCATCGAGACCAACAATACGCTGGAGCGCTTTCGCCAACTGGTCGAAAAAGAAGTCATCGAACGCCTGGACGGTGCGGCGTACGAAGAGGCTTATCACTTCATCCAGCAAACCCGCATGCAGCAACATCAGCTACAGACCCGGGAGAACTTGCCCTACTCCAACCGCGTCGATCCCGACAGCCTCAATCATCTCGACCGACGGATCCTGCGTGAATCCCTGCGCCAGGCGCAACGCCTGCAAAGCAGCCTGACCCTGCGGTATCAGCTATGAGCCTGTTTTCGTGGCTGCGCCCGGCCGGTCCAATGGTGTCCGGCGAATTGCAGCAACGCCTGCAAAAATTGCCAACCGTTGGCGAGCTGAGTGAATGCAGTCTGCGCGAGCAGCGCTGGGTGGTGCTGGACCTGGAAACCACCGGGTTGAATCTGAATAGGGATCGGGTGCTGTCTATCGGCGCGGTAGTGATCGAAGACGGGGCGATCGACTTCAGCCAGCAATTCGAACGCACCCTGCAATGCGCCGACATGAAAGTGGCGCCCAGCGTGTTGATCCACGGCCTGGGCCCGAGCGCGATTGCCGCCGGCAGTGATCCGGCACAAGCGTTGGTCGAGCTCATGGAGTTTGTCGGCGACAGCCCGGTGCTGGCGTTTCACGCGCCGTTCGATCAGCACATGCTCGGGCGCGCGTTGAAAGATCATCTGGGCTACAAGTTGCAGCATGCATTTCTGGACGTGGCCGACATTGCGCCGCTGCTGTGCCCGCAGGCGCAGATTCGCGAAGCGGGGCTGGATGCGTGGATCGAGTGGTTCAAGCTCGACGTGTTTGAACGCCACAACGCCAGTGCCGATGCGCTGGCGACGGCGGAACTGGCGCTGATCCTGTTCAGCCGCGCTCGCCAGCAGCAGATTCACAGCCCGTTGAATCTGCAGCAGCGGTTGAGTCAGTGGAAACGCCGGCAGCGCGCCCCGTCGTTTTGAGCGCCACACCGCGTCCCCCTGTAGGAGTGAGCCTGCTCGCGATGGAGCCCCAACGATAACGCACGCTTTCTGGATGAACGTGTTGTCTGGGCATTTTTCGCGACAGGCTCGCTCCTACAGGTCCTGCGTCAACTTCCCACCCGACCAGCGGCCAATTGCTTACCACCCCCGCCTCTGCCACAATCGCGAACAATTCTCGTTAGTTAACACTTCCCAATCGGTGATGCTGCGTGTCGTCAGTCCAAAGCCCCCACAGTGAGCTCGTCGGTGCGCTATATCGCGACCACCGCAGCTGGCTATTGGCCTGGCTTCGACGCAATGTCGCCTGCCCGCAACGGGCCGAAGACCTGAGTCAGGACACCTTTGTGCGTTTGCTGGGCCGTGATCAGCTGAATGAACCTCGCGAACCGCGGGCATTTCTGGTGGCGATTGCCAAGGGCCTGCTGTTTGATTACTTCCGTCGCGCCGCGCTGGAACAGGCCTACCTCACCGAACTGATGCTGATCCCCGAAGGCGAACAACCGTCGGTGGAAGAACAGCAGATGATCCTTGAAGACCTGAAAAACATCGATCGCCTGCTCGGCAAGCTATCGAGCAAGGCGCGGGCGGCGTTTCTCTTTAACCGTCTCGACGGCCTTGGCCACGCGGAAATCGCCCAGCGGCTTGGCGTGTCGGTGCCGCGCGTTCGCCAATACCTGGCTCAGGGCATTCGTCAGTGCTACATCGCCCTGTACGGCGAGCCGGTATGAACCCGGTCAGTTCCAAGCCGGTTTCGGCGCGGGTGCTGGACGCGGCGATTGCCTGGCAATTGTCGCTGGATTCCGGCAACCCGGTGGAGCGCGAAGAGTTTGCCAAATGGCACGCCGCCCATGAGGAACACGCCCGCGCCTGGCGCCAGCTGGGCATGCTCGATCAGCGTTTCAGCGTCGCCAGCGGCCCGGCCCGTACCGCGTTGCTGCAATCGCGCGAAAGCATCCGCCGACGGGTGCGCAATCTGGGCAGCGGCATGGCAAGCGTCGTCGCGGTGATCGGCCTGGCGCTGTTCGCCGGCGAGCGTTACTTGCCGGTCGATTACTGGCTGGCCGATCAGCGTACCGCCACCGGCGAGCAACGGGTCCTGCGCCTGAGCGACGGCACCGTGATCAACCTCAACACCCACAGTGCGGTGGATGTGCGTTTTGACGAGAAGCAACGTCGGGTGATTCTCCAGGACGGCGAAATCCTCGTCGAAACCGGCCACGGTGATGCCCGGCCGTTTATCGTCGAAACCCGTGAAGGCAGCCTGCGTGCACTGGGCACGCGCTTCCTGGTCAAGCGCGAAGTGGAAGGCACGCGCCTGAGTGTCTTGAAATCCGCCGTGGCGGCCCATCCCGAGTCGAGCCCTGAAGAGCAGATTCTGCGCGAAGGCCAGCAAGTGCTGATGCGCAGCAACGGTTTGGGGCAGATCGTTGCCGCCAACCTCGGCGCCGATGCCTGGACTCGCGGCATGCTGGTGGTCGACAACGCGCGGCTGGGAGACCTGGTCCACGAGCTTGGGCGTTATCGCCGTGGGCATCTCGGTGTTGCGCCGGAGATCGCCGATCTGCGGATTACCGGCAGCTTTCCTCTGCACGACACTGATCTGGCGTTGAGCGCCCTGTTGCCGACCCTGCCGGTGAAGATTGAGCAGCAGACAGCGTGGTGGGTGACGGTGGCGAAGGCCGATCCAATGCCCTGATGTTCGTGGCTACAGGTCAATCGCTATCGCGAGCAGGCTCACTCCCACAAGGGATCGCGATCAAATGTGGGAGCGAGCCTGCTCGCGAAGAGGCCAGCAGCTTCACCGCGAATACTGAATACAAATTATTTTCATCCAGCCCTATCACTTTTGGATTTTCATTCGGCACCTAGGCAATTGAGAAGTATTCCCTTTCAGGAGCCGCTGTATGTCCCGTTCGCTAGACACCTTGTTGCGCCCCAGTTTGCTGGCGGTCGCCATTGCCCTTTGCTCCCCGTTAGCCAGCAGCCAACTGATCGCCGCTGAACAGGCGTCCAGCGTCCGCGCCTACAACCTGCCGGCCGCGCCATTGGCCAGCACCCTGAATCAGATCGCCAGCCAGTCCGGCCTGGCACTGTCGTTGAATCCAGCCTTGGAGGCCGGCAAAACGTCGGCCCCGGTGAACGGCCAGTACGATGCGGTCGGCGCTTTGCGCGCAGCCTTGAGCGGCACCGGTCTGCAACTGGAACAGAGCAGCACTGGCACCTTCAGCCTCGTCGCCGCACCTGAAGGGGTGATGGCGCTGCCGGAAACCGCGATCATTGGCGTTGAAAGCACTGAAAGTGCCTGGGGGCCGGTAGAAGGTTATCTGGCCAAACGCACCGCCGCCGGCACCAAGACCGACACCGCGCTGGTCGAAGCGCCGCGCTCGATTTCGGTCGCGACTCGCCAGCAGATGGAAGATCGCGGTGTACAGAATCTCGATGACGCGGTGCGTTACATGCCGGGCATCACCGCCAGCAGCTACGGCAGCGACACCCGAGCCGACTGGATTAGGGTACGCGGTTTCGAACCGACCCAGTTCCTCGACGGGTTACCGCTACCCAAAGGGTCTTACGCCAACCCGAAACAGGAAACCTGGAACCTTGATCGTCTCGCGCTGCTGCGTGGCCCCGCCTCGTCGGTGTACGGCCAAACCCCGCCGGGCGGTCTGCTCGACATGGTCAGCCGCCGTCCGAGTGCGGAGTCGAGCAATGAAATCCAGGTGCAATACGGCAGCGATAATCACCGCCAGATCAACTTCGCCAGCACCGGCAATATCGATGACGAAGGCCAGTTCCTCTACGGCGTAAGCGGCGTGATACGCGACAGCGGCACGCAGATCGACCACGTCGACAACAAGCGCTACAACATTGCGCCGAGCCTGACCTGGAACATCGACGACGACACCAGGTTCACCTTGCTGACGCAATTCACCCGTGACGATACCGGGATCACCAGCCAGTTCCTGCCGGTACAGGGCACCCGCATTCATTCGCCGCTCGGCGAGATTTCCCACCACAAGAATCTGGGTGACCCCGATTGGGAATACTACGACCGCACCTACTACGCGTTGGGTTACGCCTTTGAACATCGCCTGAACGATGTCTGGCAATTCAAGCAAAACCTGCGTTACACCAAGTCGGACTTGTCGTTCCAGGCCCTTACCCCCGGTGCCTATCCGTTCACCCAAGTCGATGCCAACGGTAACGTCGGCCGGACCAGTACCACGACCGACGAGGACATCAGCCAGTTCGCCGTGGATAACAACTTCCAGGCTGACTTCGCCACCGGCGACATCCGCCACACGCTGTTGGTTGGCCTCGATCACCAACGCAGCAATACCAACTACACCTCGATCTTCGGTGATGGCCTGACCACCAATGTCATTAAACCGATTTATGGCCAACCGATCGTACGTCCGCCTCGCTCCTCTGCGTTTTATGACTACGACCAGAAAACCTATCAGACCGGTGTGTATGTTCAGGACCAGATGGCCCTCGACCCATGGCGCCTGACCCTGGGCGGCCGTGAGGACTGGGTACACACGGGCACCGAGTTCTTCAACAAAAGTGACGCCACCAACACCGAGCGCAGCAAGAACTTCAGTGGTAACGCGGCGATTAGCTACGTGTTTGACAACGGTATCGTGCCTTACCTGTCTTACGCCGAATCCTTCCAGCCCACCACGGGTGCAATTGCCTCGAGTACCGAAACGTTCAAACCCACCGAAGGCAAACAGTGGGAACTGGGGATCAAGTACCAGCCGCCGGGTAGCAACACGCTGCTGAGCGCAGCGGTGTATGACTTGACCCAGCAAAACGTTTCGGCCACCACCACCGTTGGCGCTGTACCGATCACCAACCAGACCGGCGAAGTGAAGGTCAAAGGCCTGGAGCTGGAAGCCGTCTCCGACGTCACCGACAACCTGAAAATAATCGCCGCCTACACCCTGGCCAAATCCGAAGTGCAGAAAGGCGACTTCAAAGGCAACCGCTTGCAACTGATGCCCAATCAACAGGCTTCTCTGTGGGCTGACTACACCTGGCACAAAGGTGTGCTGGACGGCTTCGGCATGGGTGCCGGCGCGCGCTACACCGGCAATACCTACGGCGACCAGGGCAACACCTGGCTGGGCAAGGCTAACGCCTACACCGTGTTCGACGCCGCTGTTCATTACGACCTGGGGCGCCTGGACAACAGCCTGAAAGGTGCCTCGCTGGCCGTGAACGCGACCAACTTGATGAACAAGGATTACATCTCCACCTGTGACGGTTTTTACTGCTACTACGGCGACCTGCGCAGTGTCGTCGCCAGCGCAACCTACAAGTGGTAATCGCTTGATTTGATACACGCTGAAACCAGGCCGTCCTCCATGGACGGCTTTGGTATTTCTGAAGGCTATGAAATGAAAAGCAAAACAATCCGCCGCTGGTCCCTCGTCCACACCTGGACCAGCCTGATCTGCGCGGTGTTTCTGTTGTTGCTGGCCCTGACCGGCCTGCCGTTGATCTTCCATCACGAGATCGATCACCTGCTGGGTGATGCCGCCGAGTTGCCGTCAATGCCGGCCGATACTCCGCAGCTGAATTTGCAGCAATTGGCGCAGGCCGCGGAAAAACATCGTCCCGGCGAAGTCATGCAATATTTCGGTTTCGAAGACGACGAACCCAACGGCGCCGTCGCGATCATGGCCGCCACTGCCGGCACCGAACCGAATTCTTCGCACACCTTCATGCTCGACGCCCGCACGGGCGAAGCGCTGGAAATGCCGTCGGCGAATGGCGGTTTGATGATGGTCATGCTGCGCCTGCACGTGGACATGTTTGCCGGCCTGCCGGGCAAACTGCTGCTGGCGTTCATGGGCATCATGTTCGTCGCCGCGATGGTGTCCGGGACCGTGCTGTACTTGCCGTTCATGCGCCGGTTGAAATTCGCCACCGTGCGCCAGGACAAATCCACCCGCCTGCGCTGGCTCGACCTGCACAACCTGATCGGCGTGGTGACCCTGAGCTGGGCGCTGGTGGTGGGGGTCACCGGCGTGATCAGCGCCTGCGCCGACCTGCTGATCGCCGCGTGGCGCAACGACAGTCTGAGCGCGATGGTCGCGCCGTACCGCGACGCTCCACCGCTGACGCAACTGGCGCCAGCGACCCGTTTGCTCGACATCGCCAAGGGCGCTGCGCCCGGCATGCAGCCGGATTTCATTGCCTTCCCCGGCACGCGGTTTTCCAGCGAGCATCATTACGCGGTGTTCATGAAAGGCAGCACGCACCTGACTTCACATCTGCTGACGCCGGTGCTGATCGACGCCAGCACATTGCAGGTCACCGCTGTGGCTGAGCGGCCGTGGTACATGGACGCCATGGGCATGTCGCAGCCGCTTCACTTCGGCGATTATGGCGGCATGCCGATGAAGGTCCTGTGGGCGACGCTGGATGTGCTGACCATCATCGTGCTCGGCAGCGGCGTCTACTTGTGGGTGGTGCGGCGCGAAGCCACAAAACCCGCGCTGGAAAAAACGGAGAGCGTGGCATGAAACCCCGGCAGTCGAACTTCTGGAAAGTCTTCGCCGCGCCGCTGGTCATCGCGCTGCTGGGCGGGACGGGGTTGTTTGCCGCGTTGCTGGGCGATGGTGCGTGGGATGCGCTGAGCTGGCTCGGCCTCGGCATCCCAGCAATCCTCGCCCTGCGCGGCCTCCTGCAACGCCGCAAAACCCTGTAGGAGCATCAACGCGCTATGCTGCCGCCACAGTCCACCGCCGAGATGTTGCCATGTCCGCCCCGAGCATGACCCTCTACCACAACCCGTTGTCGCCTTTCGTTCGCAAAGTCATGGTGCTGCTCTACGAGACCGGCCAGCAAGACCGCGTCGCGCTGCAAACCAGCGTGCTCACGCCCGTCAATCCGGACTTGGCTCTTATCGACGACAACCCTCTGAGCAAAATCCCGGCCCTGCGCCTGGCCGATGGCAACGTCATCCACGACAGCCGGGTGATCCTCGATTACCTCGATCACCAGCACGTCGGCAACCCACTGATCCCCCGCGACGGTCCGGCCCGCTGGCGCCGCCTGACCCTGGCCTCGATGGCCGATGGAATCATGGACGCGGCGGTGCTGGTGCGTTACGAAGTCGCCCTGCGCGCCCCGGAAAAACACTGGGACGAATGGCTCGACGGCCAGCGCGACAAGATTCGCCGCGCGTTGGCGTTGATGGAAAAAGACGCGATTGCCGAACTGACCAGCCATTTCGATGTGGCGGCAATTAGCGTGTCGTGTGCGTTGGGCTACCTGGATTTGCGCCATCCAGACCTGGAATGGCGCGAGCTGAATCCGCAGTTGGCGGGGTGGTATTTCGAGGTGAGTCAGCGGGCTTCGATGCTGGCGACGATGCCTGAGGTCTAGATTTTCGCTGCCTGTTCCGGCCTCTTCGTTGGATCGCCGCCCGGAGCCGGCTCGCTCCCACATTTTGATCCGCTGTGGGAGTGAGCGCTCCGGTCGGCGTTCCGATGCATGCACCCCACCGGGTCAAACGCAAACCACTCAACAATCAGCGTCGCCAACACCTCCCCCTCCCGCTGATCCTCGCGCAACCCCAGCGACCGGCTCATTCCACCGTCCCAAGATCAAACTCCAACGGTTTGGCTACCTTCTGCCCAACCCCATACCAATCCAGCTTGCGCGTCAGCACCATAAACACGCCCAGCAACCCGAACAGCAGCAACGAGCCCATCAACAGCGCGTAGTCCTCGGCACTCAACAAGCCATAAAGCAGGCCATACAACGCCGCCAATCCCGCCGAAAAACTCAAGCCGTGCCGCACGCTGCGAAGCACGTGGCAGACGTAAAAGCCGATCAGCAGCACGCAACCGCTCGCCGATAACAAGTAGGCCAACGCAAAACCAATGTGCTCGGACAGCGACAGCAACAACAAGTAGAAAAACGCCAGGGCCACGCCCACCAGTGCGTATTGCACCGGGTGCACCGCGAGGCTTTTCAGGACTTCGAAGAGGAAGAAACCGGCGAAGGTCAGGACGATGAACAGCAACGCGTATTTGATCGCCCGGTCGGTTTTCAAATACTGATCCACGGGATCGATGAAGCTCACGCCGAAGCTGCGGCTGTTGAAGGCGTCACAGTCTTGAGCGGATACGCAAATGCTCAAGGCTTCTTGCAGATTGGTCGAGAAAAACGAGGTCTGCCAATTGGCGGTGAAGCCCAGGTCGGTAACTTCACGTTGCGCCGGCAGGAAGTTGCCGATGAAGCTTGGATGCGGCCAGTCTGCACCCAGCGAGACTTTGCTGGTCTTGCCTACAGGGAGGATCTGCAACTGGCCGGTGCCCTGCAGTCGCAGGTTGAAACCGAAGGCCAGTTCCGTCGCCTGGTTGGGGTTGAGCGCTGGCAAGGTCACATGCACGCCCTCGCCCAGCCAACCCACCTGGCTGCCGGGAACGAAGTCCAGACGCAGATCATTGAGCTCCAGTTTCAACGCATTTTCGATGCCGCGAATGTCGCTGATGCCGACCGCGAGGAACGGCTGGTCGAATTGGTAATCGGCGAAATTTTCCTTGATGCCCAACTGCGCCGGGATCGAAAAGTGACCGCTGATGCGGTTGTCGGCGTGGAACAGCCGCGCCTCGTAAATGCCCCGGGCGCGCAGTTCGGTCTTGGCCTCGCCATCGAGTTCGAAGCGCTCCGGCAGAAAATACAAACGACCGCGTTCCTCTCCGACTTCCTGATAGCGCTGGTTGGTTTTCTCGTTGAGTTTCCAGGTGCGCACCACTTTGCGGTACGGAACCACCATCAGCGGCCCGCTGATGCGCTGGCTGTAACTGGAACTGCGGGCGATGTCTTCAAGCACGCCGTCGCGCAGTTGTTGGCGGTCCTGGATGACGCCGTTGATCATCAGCAACGGGATCAGCAACAACAGAATCAGCAGGGCAATGGCCCCGAGTTTTAGGGTCAGATTTCGATTCATGGGACTCTCCCTGTTTGGATCGGGAGAGTGTGGGGACGTTATGTGGGGGATTTGTGGGGGGAATGTGGAGACTGTGTGCGATCTTTAGCGGTCGGAAGGCAAATGCATCGCCACTTCAACTCCATTCTCAACATTACCAACGCTCAATGTCCCGCCATGCAACTTCACCACTTCCTCTACAAAATTGAGCCCTAATCCGGTGCTCTTGCGCCCACTGTCCGGACGCGGCAAGGAATAGAAGCGCTCACTCAATCGCGGCAACGCATAGTCAGGAATCGCCTCGGCCTCGTTGAATAATCTGAATTCGACCTGACCGCCAACCTTCGCAGCGCTCAATCGCAGCCCGCCCTTCACCGGCGTAAAATCCAGCGCATTTTCCAGCAGATTGCTCAGCGCCTGACGCAACAGAAACGGCTCGCCGGTCAGCATCAGATCTTCGGTAATCACGTGTTCCACCCGCAACTGTTTGCCTTGGATACGCCCGGCCTGAGCGCTGAGCAATTCATCGACCAAAGTCGCCAACGGTATGGCCACCCGTTCCTCTAGCCCTTGCCGCTGCTCAACCTGGGCCAGGTTAAGCAGCCGTTCGATCAACTGCTGCATCCGCACACTTTCGCTGTCGATGTTGCTGACGAATCGCTGCCGCTGCGCCAACGGCATTTCACTCTGCAGCAATTCCGCCGCGCCGCGAATCGCCGCCAGCGGGCTTTTCAATTCATGGGTCAAGGTGTGCACGTAACGCTCGACATATGCCTTGCCTTCGAGCTGCGTGCGCATCTGTTCCACGGCGGTCGCCAATTGCTCCAGTTCGCCGCCGCGATAGTGCGGCACCTCGACCCGTCGCCCTTCACTCACAGCCTGTGCATAAGCGGTCAAGCGCCGCAGCGCCGCGCTCAACCACCACGACAACAGCGCGCCGAACAGCAAACCGAGACCGATCAGACCGGCGCCATACGCGAGCAACCGGCGCTCGGCACGATCCACGTAAGGCTGCAACGAACTATTGGGTTTGGCCACGGTGACCACGCCAATGATCTGGCCGTTGTCGCGGATCGGCGCGCCAACGTGCATCACCGAAGAGCTCGCATCGTTCGGATCGCTGCGACTGGAGCGCGCGCCGTACTCACCGCGCAGGGTCAGCAGCACGTCGTTCCAGCGCGAGTAATCCTGGCCCACCGCGACACCGCTGGAATCCAGCACCACAATGCCTTTGGCGTCGGTGACGTAGATGCGATGGTTGACCTGATTTTTCGGCAGTCCCCAGATGCTGGCGTTCGGTTGCCGTTCGCCATAGGCCTTGAGCAATTGCGGCCAACGGTTCTGATTGAGCGTGCCGGCCTTGAAATCATCTCGCAGGATTTCCGCCATCAGGTTGGCGGTGTCGACCAGGGTTTCTTCGGTGGATTGCCGCACACCGGGGCGGATTTCCTCCATTACGGTATTGAGCACGAAGTAGCCGGTCAGGCCGATGAACAGCACATAGACCAGGAAAATCCGGATGCCCAACGGCATCAGCTGTGTCCCGGGCTGTAGCTGTAACCGAGACCACGATGGGTCTGGATCGGCTCGGCATCGGCTTGCACCAGACGCAGCTTGGCGCGCACGCTCTTGATGTGGCTGTCGATGCTGCGCTCGTAGCCGGCGTCGGCGGCCACGCCCAGCGCATCGAGCAGTTGCTCGCGGCTGAACACGCGTTCGGGCTGTTCGAGCAGGCATTGCAGCAGGCGGAATTCATGGCGGGTGAGAGTCAGCAGCTGACCGCGATAGCAGATCTGCACGCGCTCGCTGTCGATGCGGAACAGCGGCGATGCCGCTTCAGCCACTGCACGCGGCGCCATGCGTTTGAGAATGGCCCGGACCCGTGCGGCCACTTCCCGCGGGCTGAACGGCTTGACCACGTAATCGTCAGCGCCGATTTCCAGGCCCACCACGCGGTCGATCTCCGCATCGCGGGCACTGAGAAAAATCACCGGCACTTCGCTGAAACGCCGCAGTTGCTTGCAGGTTTCAAAACCGCTGATGTCGGGCAGGCCGATGTCCAGGATGATCAAGTCGGCCGGTGTTTGCCGCTGATGATCGAGCGCCGCCGCGCCCAGGCTCAGCCACGTCGTGGTGAAGCCCTCGCCCTCCAAGGCGAAAATCAAAGTGTCGGCAATTGAGGCTTCGTCTTCGACAATCAGGATATGAGGCATGCCGTCCGGGTCTGGTAGTGGGGTGGAGCGAACGGTGAACCAAGGAGGATTCGGCGTCAATCGGGGTGCGGTAATTAGTGGTTTGGTCTGTAGGAACTAACAGTTTTGATAGTAGGCAATGACTGAAAAAAGTCCGATGCTGGAAACTTTTCTTAAGCGAACTGATGCGGGGCTGGCTAATGCCTACGAATTCAAGCAGATCAATTTTGTTAGCGACCGATCAACAGCGCTCGGTGTTTAGCGCCGTAGGTGAGGGTCCGCCCCTTCCCGTTGCCTATATGCCTTACGGGGATCGCCTACGGGTAAACGGCATGCTCAAGATGCTCGGGTTCAACGGCGAACTGCCTGATCCGCGTACAGGGCACTATCATCTGGGGAAGGGATATCGGCAGTTCAATCCACTGTTGATGCGTTTTAACAGCCCGGACAGTTGGAGTCCGTTTGGGGATGGGGGCCTGAATGCATATGCGTATTGTGGGGGAGATCCGATTAATCGGCACGATCCGACGGGACATACTTTTGTATGGCTGAAAATCGTTCGACGCGAATTCGGGTTAATGAGTCCCCCCAACCGGAGAGCGATCACGGTGAAAACGGTATTACCCCGATCACCTGACTTGGCTCAGATAAATACTCAAAAAAATATGCAACTACCCATCCCAGGTAAGCGAAGGCCTGAGCGAATTTCTCGTACACAAAATCGCTTGGAATCGAAACGCCAAAATCACGTTTTTCAAACTGAACACAATCCTGATAATCCTACTCAGAGCATAAGGTCGAAGGTGAAGCGCGACCGAAAGGTAGAATCGCTAAGGCAAAAGTACTCCAGGCTCGTCTCACAACATCACAACGCAGCGCGAACCCCTGTCGTTCCCGAACGCCAAAAATTCCTGACCTTTGCAGATTTTCATTCCATACACGAAGTCGAGATCTTGGTACCGGAACCTGTCGGCGGATTAGATCAGTTAGCGAGCATACGAAGGTGACAGCAGGCAACTCAGCGGAAATGCCTTGCCCCAAACACGGTATTTAACAATCCGGCTTATCCGCCGTAAACCGTCGCGCCGGATTCACCGCCGCCCCAAACTCACGCAGCGCTTTGGAACCAATCAATAACGGATAGTTAAAGCTACTGCGATCCGTCAGGTTGACCTCAACCGTGCGCTTGACGTTACCGAGGCACAATTCCAGATCCACCACTGGCCGCTTGGTTGGCGCTGCCGTGTCTTCATCTTCGTCTTCTTCAGAACGGGTCTTGATCTTGCTGATCCGCGCGATTTTGTGTTCGTAGACCTTATTGCTCGCCTCTTTGGTGGCGAGGCGGAAACGTACCCACTCGTCGCCGTCACGGGTGAAGGTTTCGATGTCCTTGGCCGACAGCGAGGCGGTCAAGGCGCCGGTGTCCATTTTGGCCTTGAGCACTTCGCCGCCGATTTCCGGGAGCGCGATGTATTCATAACGTCCGTACAGGGTCGGCTCGGCCGCCAGGACCGGCAGCGCCACGAGGGAAAGCAGGGCTAGGAGGGATTTCACGTGAGGGGCATCCTGGAAGAGTGGGCAGCGGAATTTTAGACCGTGGTTTGATTGATCGTTCCCCCGCTCTGGAACGATCGCTGAGATTAACGGTTTAAAGGTGAAACATTCGTCATCCCCGATTTGACCTCTCGCCCGAAGCTGATGAGCGCACCGGGCGCCACTGAATCAGCTGCCGGTACCCCAAATGCCGCCGAGGCTTTGCAGCAACGAACCGCCAACACCCTGCTGACCGAGGTATTGCAGAATCACCGGGGCAAACTGGCCGATCATCCCGCTGTCCATGCCCAAGGCGCTGAATGCGTTGTTCAGGTCGCTGGTGTCCTTGACGTTACCCAGCGCGTTATCCAGACCGGCCGCCTTGCCGGACGAACCGAGCAACCCGCTCAAAGCACCCAGTTCACCACCACCCGACAGCTTGTCGATGCCCGGTACGCTTTTTGCCAGTTCCGAATAGTCGGTCGAACTCAGTTTATTCTTGGCCAACCCGAGCATCGCCCCGGTGCCGCCCACGGCTTGTTGCGGCGTCACGTTCAATTGGCTGAGCGCGCTCAACAGGCCCGCCGTTTCAGACGTCGGTGCAGCCTTCGCAGCGGCATCTCCGCCCTGCATGCTCGCAGCCGCTTTGGTCACGTCGTCGAGGCTGAAGCCTGCGAAGACCGGGCTGGCCACCAGGGTCATGAACGATGCCAGGGCAAAACCGCGTGAAATCTTCATTCAGACATCCTCTATGAACACCGCCCGGTAATGGACGGCGAAAAACTGTGCGTTGGACTGGCATCCACAGGGATTGTTCCCAGCCTTGCGACGGCGAACATTCGTTCCATCCATGCCGGTGAAACGCAAAACCTGTGGGTGCTCAAAAGAATTACCACGCGCTGCATCCAGTCTCGGTAGGCCCGCGTATATCAAGCACGGACAGACACTCCTGGCCGATTCCCCACAAGGATCATCACCATGAAACGCACTTCGATCAAAACGCCGCTGATTGCCAGCCTGCTGACCCTGGCCCTTGGCGGCGGACTCAGCTTGAGCACCGTGCAAGCGGCGACCATGAGCCACGACAGCGTCATGGTCGGCGGGCAAAGCATGCTGCCGAGCAAAGACATCGTCGATAACGCGGTGAACTCCTCCGACCACACCACGTTGGTCGCAGCGGTGAAAGCGGCCGGGCTGGTTGACACCCTCAAGGGCAAAGGTCCGTACACCGTGTTCGCACCGGTCAATTCGGCCTTCACCGCCCTGCCCGCCGGCACTGTCGATACGTTGCTGAAACCGGAAAACAAGGCAGCGCTGAGCAAACTCCTGACCTACCACGTCGTCGCCGGCAAACTCGACATGATGACCCTCGCCGAGAAGATCAAGGCCGGCGGCGGTAAAACCGAACTCACCACCGTGGCAGGCGGCAAGCTGTGGGCGATGATGAACGGCCCGCACAACATCACCATCAAGGATGAAAAAGGTGACGTCGCCGACATCACCACCTACGACGTGTACCAGTCCAACGGGGTGATTCAGGTCATCGACAAAGTGCTGATGCCGAAAAGTTGAGTGGTACCGCCGGCCCTGCGCATCGGGGTCGGCGGATTTTTTCGAGGTGTCCGTCCGTGAATGGAACAACTGCGCGTCGTGTACTAACCTCTGGCTGCAATCGCCCCCTCACACAACTCGCTTCGATTGCCTGGAGAACCGTTATTTCCGTCGCCGACACCGATCAACTCAGGCAGCTCCTGGCCCAGTGCTCACTGGGTGACCGCCGCGCTTTCGAGACGCTTTACCGCAGTGTCGGCCCGCGTTTGCAGGGTGTTGCCCTGCGCTTTATGGGGCGGCCCGATCTGGCGGAGGAGGTGTTGCAGGAAAGTTTCGTGCGCATCTGGAACAACGCCTCGCGCTATGAGGCGCATCTGTCCGCGCCGTTGACCTGGATGATCAACATCACCCGCAATCAAGCGATTGACCAGTTGCGTAAACACCGCGACCGACCGCTGACCGAACTTGAAGAACAGGCGCTGGTGGATGAGAGTCCCTCGGCCCACGAACAATTGAGCAGCGCCCGCGAGGCCAGTGCCTTGAATCGCTGCCTGGACAGCCTTGAAGGCATGCAGCGCCAGTCGATCACCGTCGCGTACTTTCAGGGGCTGTCCTGCTCTGAACTGGCCGAACACCTGGCCGCGCCGCTGGGTTCGGTGAAGTCCTGGATTCGCCGCGGCATGGAGCGCCTGCGCAGGTGCCTTGAATCATGAACTATCAAACCCCGACCCTGCGCCGCGCCCTCGCCGCCGACTATGCGATTGGTTTGATGCCCTCTGCCGCACGTCGGCGCTTCGAACAATTGTTGCTGGACGACGCAGTGTTGCGTTCTGAACTGGCGCAGTGGCAGGAAAGCCTCGCCAGCCTGACCGACGCCCTGCCCGAACAACCGGTACCGGGTCGCGTGTGGCAAGGAATTACCGCGCGCATCGATCCGCAAGTGCTGCATGTGCCGCAGAAGCGTCCGTTCTGGAACTGGCTGCGGATTACCGCGGCAGTGTGTTCGCTGGTGATCGCGGTGACCTTGGGTGTGATCTATAACCGTGACAGTGCGCGTTACAGTGCGACATTGCTGACCGCCGATGCGCAGCCGGCGCTGAAGGTTGAGGCGCATGAGGGCTATCTGAACGTCGAGCCGCTGACGCTGGCGGCGGTTGATCCGCAACGCAGTCTGGAGTTGTGGGCGATTCCGGCGGATGGCAAACCGATTTCCCTTGGCGTGATTCCGGCGGGCGGCAAGGGTCGCGTAGTACTGAGCGACGCGCAGAAAACGTTGATCGCCAAGCCGATGGCGCTGGCGGTGAGTCTTGAGCCGAAGGGCGGGTCGCCGACCGGGCAACCGACGGGGCCGGTGTTGTATCAAGGGGCGTTGGCGGCGCTTTGAAACTGAAGGTTTTTCCAATGTTCGTGGGGAGGATCAGCTTGCGAGCCTATCAGTTCTGTTAGTAGGCAGTGCTGATGAATTGCGTCACAGTTGAACCCTGAAACGAGGGCAATTCGGGGGTTACATCTCATGCAGCAAAATAGCCTCGCGCTGCTCTGCAGCTACCATTACGACGCGCTCGATCGACTGATAACGAGTTCATCGCCGACGCAGGCCGCCGCCGTGCGTTTTTACCAGCAGGAACGCTTCGTCACCGAGATTCAGGGCGACGTGCAGCGTTCGATCATTCAGCACGAAGATCAACTGCTGGCGCAGCAGACTCGTCAGGGCAGCAATGCTGCGGCGACGACGACGACGTTGCTTACTACTGATCAACAGCGTTCGGTATTTAATGCGGTAGACGCTACTCATCTTCTCCCACTCGACTACACGCCCTACGGCAATGGATCGCTTGGGAACGGCTTACTCAACCTGCTCGGTTTTAATGGCGAAGGGCAGGATCGGGTGACGGGGTTGTATTTATTGGGGACTGGCTATCATCGACCGTTCAATCCAGTGTTGATGAGATTTATTTGTCCGGACAGTTGGAGCCCATTTGGAAAGGGTGGGCTGAATGCATACGCGTATTGTGCGGGAGATCCAATAAATAAATCCGACCCGACGGGTCATGTATTGGCTAAATTTTCAGGGCTTGCCAAGAAACTTGCTAACAATGTTCTTATGTTTGTTAGCGAGGAGAAAGGTATTAAAACTCTGAATCTGGATATTCACGGAGGCGTCGGCATCGTTAAATTCGCAAATAAAACGCTGGATGCAAATCAACTCGCAGCTGAGCTCACCAGCCGCAATGTAGTTTTTAGCGATTATGACGAAGCCCACCTAATTGCCTGTTTTTCTGCCAACTCAGGCAGCGACAATTCCGTATCTTTAGCTCAAACCTTCGCCAACACTACCAAACTCAAGACAACAGGCTACAACGGCAGAATTTTTCCGACAGATACCATTACCCCGCGAAAAGGCGCCCTATCTACAGTGGACATTGAACTAACTAACTACGGAGTCGCTACCGAAAATCCTTTCAAACGATCCGATAGCGAATACAAGCACTTCAATTATTCGCCTGTCGCGTTTAATCCACAAAAAAAAATGTCGATCGTCAAAAAAGTGCGACAAAACAGGTGAGGTTTATGCAAAAAAATGACTTTGCCATCAAGGCCCGTAGCGGGTTGGAACAATCGAACAAACGGCGCCCTGTAGCAGCGCCGTTTGGTTGTGCTGGAGGCATTACGCCGCACTAAACAACTTATGCGGATCAATCACAAACTTCTTCGGCACGCCCGCATCAAACTCGCCATAACCGCGCGGTGCATCATCCAGGCTGATGACTTCCACGCCGACGATGTCGGCAATGTGAATGCGGTCCCACATGATCGCCTGCATCAGCTGGCGGTTGTACTTCATCACAGGCGTCTGGCCGGTGTGGAAGCTGTGGGATTTGGCCCAGCCCAGACCGAAGCGGATGCTCAGGCTGCCCATTTTCGCGGCGGCGTCCACGGCACCCGGATCTTCGGTCACGTACAGGCCAGGGATACCGATTTTGCCCGCTACTCGAACCACGCCCATCAGCGAGTTGAGCACGGTGGCCGGAGCCTCGTGCTTCACGCCGTCATGCCCGTGACCGCGCGCTTCGAAGCCTACGGCGTCGACGGCGCAGTCCACTTCTGGCTCGCCCAGCAGCGCAGCGATCTGTTCGTGCAGCGGCGTGTCCAGCGACAAGTCGGCGATTTCAAAACCCTGGGCCTTGGCGTGTGCCAGGCGAACGGTGTTGACGTCACCGATGATCACCACCGCAGCGCCCAACAGGCGAGCGGACGCGGCAGCGGCCAGACCGACCGGACCGGCGCCGGCAATATACACGGTGCTGCCCGGACCCACGCCCGCTGTCACCGCGCCGTGGTAACCGGTTGGCAGGATGTCGGAGAGGCAGGTCAGGTCGCGGATTTTTTCCATCGCGCGATCGCGATCCGGCAGTTTCAGCAGGTTGAAGTCCGCGTACGGCACCAGCGCGTATTCAGCCTGGCCGCCGGTCCAATCGCCCATGTCGACGTAACCGTACGCACCGCCCGGACGCGCCGGGTTAACGCTGAGGCAGACACCGGTGTGCATCTCTTTGCAGGAACGGCAGCGCCCGCAAGCGACGTTGAACGGAACGGACACCAGGTCGCCGATCTGCAGGTTCTCGACGTCGCTGCCTTTCTCGATCACTTCACCGGTGATTTCGTGGCCCAGTACCAGGCCGGTTTGCGCGGTGGTACGACCGCGCACCATGTGCTGGTCGGAACCACAGATGTTGGTGGACACCACACGCAGGATGACAGCGTGGTTGATCTTCCTGCCGCGCGGGTCCTGCATTTTTGGATAGTCGATTTTCTGAATTTCGACTTTGCCATTGCCGAGATACACCACACCACGATTGCCAGACATGCCATCACCTCTATATTTGTTGTTGGTTAGAGAGTGGATCGAGCTTCAAGCGGCAAGCTACAAGCCGCAGGAAGTGTACATACCGCTTTGCTTGCGGCTTGAAGCTTGAAGCTTGCAGCTACAGCACTACCGTTCTGTTGGCGTTCAAAAACACCCTTCTTTCGATGTGATACCCAACTGCCCGCGCCAACGTCTGCCCTTCGATATCCCGGCCCTTGGCGATCAAATCTTCCGGGTAATGACTGTGGTCCACGACCTCGACGCCCTGGGCAATGATCGGACCTTCGTCCAGGTCGTTGTTGATGTAGTGCGCCGTCGCGCCGACCAGCTTCACGCCCTTGTTGTAGGCCTGGTGATACGGCTTGGCGCCCTTGAAACCGGGCAGCAGGGAGTGATGAATATTGATCGCCTTGCCATCGAGCTTGCGGCACAGCTCGGGCGACAACACCTGCATGTAACGCGCAAGGATCACCAGTTCGGCGCCGGACGCCTCGATCACCTGCAACACCTGCCGCTCCTGTGACGGTTTGTCGTTCGGGTCGAGCGGGAAATGGTAATAGGGAATCTGGTGCCAGTCGGCCAACGGCTTGAGGTCAGGGTGGTTGGAGACCACGGCGGCAACGTCCATCGACAGCTGGCCGATGCGTTGGCGGTAGAGCAGATCGTTGAGGCAGTGATCGGCCTTGGAGACCATGATCACCACTTTCGGCCGGTAATTCGGCGGCGTCAGTTCGAAGATCATGCCGAAAGCTTTGCCGCGTTCTTCAAGGCCGGCGCGGAACGCCCGTTCGTCGAAACCGTCCGGCTGGCGGAATTCCACGCGAATGAAGAAGCGGGCCGAGAGCCGGTCATCGAACGAATGGTGTTCGGTGACGTAGCAGCCCTGCTCGAACAGAAAGCGGGTCACCGCGTCCACGGTGCCGAGCACGCTTGGGCAGTCGGCGGTCAGAATCCATGTGTCTGGGGCGCGGCTCATAGTGTTGCTCCTCTGATCATTACGCCTGAACGCTAAGGCCGTATTCGGCCGACGCATCCTGCAACCACAACCACCAGTAATCCGAAAAGCTGCGGCGAATCAGCAGTTCCCAGGTGTCTTCGGCCGTGTGGCGGATCACCAGTTGCGACTTGGCGAACACGGTGCCGACGGCCTTGCCGACCGGGAAGCTGTTCGGGTGCACGTCGTAGCTGGTGGATTTCATCAATAACTGGCGCACGTTCGGGCCGCTCAGTTCGAGAACCTGCTGGCCGCCGCTGACGTTGACGATCTGAATGTGCAGGTCGCCCAGCGCTTCGCGGAGTTTCTGCTCGGCGGCGAATTCTTCGCCGGTCGGCACGATCAGCAGAAACTCATCCGGTCCGACCCATTGCAGGCTGGTTTCGCCCTTGACGATGACGCTCAGGGCGCCTGGCAGTTCGATGCCCAGGGCCTTGTGCACGCCAGCGGCGAACGCGGCATCGTGGCCATCGCCACGAATGGTCAGGTGGCCCAGGAGTTTCTTCTCTCGCACGATCACGCCGGCGTTTTTGCGGCCCTTGCCCACCAGGCTGGCGAGGTCGGCGTGATGCAGCGACGACTCGGCCTTGGCCCCGGTGGTTGGGCGTTGTTGGTACACATTGGCTGCGGTCATAAAGCACCTTTCCTGAATTCTGTTAGCCCTGTGGAGGCTGTTCTGCCGTCTTAGCGAGCAAGCCCGCTCCCACATTTTTGAACGCGTTCCCCTGTGGAAGCGGGCTTGCTCGCGAAAGCGATAGCAGCCCACCCACAGCAGCCGAGGCCATCAAATGTTCTGGCGATCACCTTTCGGATCGAAGAACACCGAAGAAACGATTTCCGCCTCGATCACGCTGCCATCCGCCAGCGGCGCAAACACGCGCTCGCCGATGCGCTTCAAGCCGCCCTTGACCACACCCATGGCAAACGAATAACCCAGGGAGTTGTGCAGGTAACTTGAGGTGACGTGACCGACCATCGACATCGGAATCGCCTGCTTGGTGTTGAACACCAGCTGCGCGCCTTCCGGCAGCCATTTGGTCGGATCGATCGGCTTCAGACCGACCAACTGTTTGCGTTGATCACGCACACAGTCTTCGCGGTTCATGCCACGCCAGCCGATCCACGAGAACGGTTTGGTACGACCGACACACCAGCCCATGTTCAGGTCATCGGGCGTCATCGACCCATCGGTGTCCTGCCCAACGATGATGAAGCCCTTCTCCGCCCGCAGGATGTGCATGGTCTCGGTGCCGTACGGCGTCAGGTTGTACGGCTTGCCCGCCTCGACGATTTTATCGAGCACGCCCATCGCGTAGTCGGCTTGCACGTTGACTTCGTAAGACAGCTCACCAGTAAACGAAATCCGGAATACCCGCGCCGGCACACCGCCAACCAGGCCTTCTTTCCAGGTCATGAACGGGAACGCTTCGTTGCTCAGATCGATGTCGGTAACAGCGCTGAGCAGCTTGCGGCTGTTCGGCCCGGACAGGGTCATGGTTGCCCAGTGATCTGTCACGGAGGTGAAGTACACCTTCAGTTCTGGCCACTCGGTCTGCGAGTAAATTTCCAGCCATTGCAGCACGCGTGCCGCGCCGCCCGTGGTGGTGGTCATGACGAAATGGTTGTCGGCGAGACAGGCGGTTACGCCGTCGTCGAAGACCATGCCGTCTTCTTTGCACATCAGGCCGTAACGCGCCTTGCCCACGTCGAGCTTGGTCCAGGCGTTGGTGTAGATGCGGTTGAGGAACTCACGCGCATCCGGGCCCTGAATGTCGATCTTGCCGAGGGTCGAGGCGTCCAGCAGGCCAACGCTGGCGCGCACGGCTTTGCATTCGCGTGTGACGGCGGTGTGAATGTCTTCACCGCTTTTCGGGAAGTACCACGGACGTTTCCACTGACCGACGTCTTCAAATTCGGCGCCGTTTTTCACGTGCCAGTGATGCAGCGCGGTGTGACGAACCGGTTCGAAGATGTGCCCGCAGTGACGGCCGGCCACGGCGCCGAAGGTCACCGGCGTGTAGTTCGGACGGAACATGGTGGTGCCCATCTGCGGGATGGTCACGTTCAGCGAACGGGCGGCGATGGCCAGGCCGTTGACGTTGCCGAGTTTGCCCTGATCGGTACCGAAGCCCAACGCGGTGTAGCGTTTGACGTGCTCGACCGACTCGAAGCCTTCGCGGGTCGCCAGTTCAATGGCGGCGGCGGTGACGTCGTTTTGCAGGTCGACGAATTGCTTCGGCGCCCGTGCGGTGTTCTTTTCATGCGGCACCTGGAACAGCGCCAGGGTCGGCTCTTCGAGACGGCTCAGGGCTTTCGGCAGTACGCCTTCGACCACGCTGAAACCGGCTTCGCTGGCTGCGCGAACGCCGCCTTCAAAACCATCGGCCAGCGAATCGCCGAGACCATAAACGCCATTGATGCCACCGACGCACACGCGTTTCTGCGGTGCTTCGCCCGGTACGAACCCAAGGATGTCTTCACGCCAGGTCGGCTTGCCACCCAGGTGCGAAGCCAGGTGAACCACCGGGCTGTAACCGCCGGAACTGGCGACCAGGTCGCAATCGAGCCACTCGCCAGGACTGGTCACGGCGTGAGCTTTGACGTCGATTGCGGCAACGCGAGCGGCGGTCACGTGCTTGCTGCCACGGGCCTCGATCACGGCACTGCCGGTCAGGATGCGAATGCCTTTGGCGCGCGCTTCTTCAACCAGGGCACCGCGCGGATTGCTGCGGGCATCGGCGATGGCCACGACTTGCAGGCTGGCATCGAGCCAATCCAGCGCCACACGGTAGGCGTGATCGTTGTTAGTGCTCAAGACAAGCTTCTTGCCCGGTGCCACGCCGTAACGACGCACATAAGTCGACACAGCGCCGGCGAGCATGTTGCCCGGCACGTCGTTGTTGCCGTAAACCAGTGGACGCTCGTGGGCGCCGGTGGCCAGCACCACACGCTTGGCACGAACCCGGTGAATGCGCTGACGTACCTGGCCAATCGGCGCGCGGTCGCCGAGGTGATCGGTCAGGCGTTCGTGAATGGTCAGGAAGTTATGGTCGTGGTAGCCGTTAACCGTGGCGCGCGGCAACAGCAGCACGTCCGGGGTGTCTTTCAGTTCGGCGATAACGCTGGCAACCCATTCGGTGGCCGGTTTGCCGTCGAGGCTTTCGCGGGAATCGAGCAGGCTGCCGCCGAACTCTTCCTGCTCATCGGCGAGGATCACGCGGGCACCGCTGCGAGCTGCTGCCAGTGCGGCGGCCAAGCCGGCGGGACCACCGCCGACGATCAGCACGTCGCAGTGCTGGTTCATGTAGTCGTAGGTGTCCGGATCGTTCTCGGTCGGCGAACGGCCCAGACCGGCGGCTTTGCGAATGTACTTCTCGTAAGTCATCCAGAACGATTGCGGGTACATGAAGGTTTTGTAGTAGAAGCCCGGCGGCATCAGCTTGCCGCCGACCTTGCCGAGAATCCCCATCATGTCGTTGTTCACGCTCGGCCAGCCGTTGGTGCTGGTGGCGACCAAGCCTTGATACAGCGCTTGTTGCGTGGCGCGTACGTTCGGTACTTGCGTGGCTTCGGTGGCGCCGATCTGCAACACCGCGTTCGGCTCTTCGGCACCGGCTGCGAAAATGCCGCGCGGACGGGAATACTTGAAGCTGCGACCGATGATGTCGACGCCGTTGGCCAGCAGTGCAGCGGCCAGCGAGTCGCCTTCAAAGCCTTTGTAGGTCTGGCCGTTGAAGGTAAAGCTCAGGACTTTGTTGCGGTCGATCCGTCCGCCGTTGGACAGGCGATTGATCTGGCTCATACCTTCTCTCCCAGAGCCGTCGTAGCCGCTTTCGAGCTATCGGTCTTGTCGGTGAATTGTGGCTTGGTGCCGATCTTGTAGGTTTCGAGAATCTCGTAGGTCAGAGTGTCGCGGGTCGCATTGAAGTACTGACGGCAACCGGCAACGTGATCCCACAGTTCGTGGTGCAGGCCGCGAGGGTTGTCGCGGAAGAACATGTAGTCGCCCCACTCCTCGTCGGTGCAAGTGGTCGGATCCAGTGGACGCGGGATGTGCGCCTGGCCGGATGCGTGGAATTCCTCTTCTGAGCGCAGTTCGCCGCAGTGAGGACAGAAGATATGCAACATGGGGGTTTCTCCTCTTTATTAGGTCGACGGCTAGTGGGCAACGGCAGCAGCGCCGTGTTCATCGATCAACGCACCGTTGTGGAAACGGTCGATGGAGAAAGGTGCGGCCAATGGGTGCATTTCACCTTTGGCCAGGCTCGCGGCAAATACGTTGCCCGAGCCAGGCGTTGCCTTGAAACCACCGGTACCCCAACCGCAGTTGAAGAACATGTTCGGCACCGGGGTTTTCGAAATGATCGGGCAGGCATCCGGCGTGGTGTCGACGATGCCGCCCCACTGCCGGTTCATGCGCACGCGCGACAACACCGGGAACATCTCGACGATGGCCTGGATGGTGTGCTCGATCACCGGGTACGAACCACGCTGGCCGTAGCCGTTGTAGCCGTCGATTCCGGCGCCGATCACCAGGTCGCCTTTGTCGGACTGGCTGATGTAGCCGTGTACGGCGTTGGACATGATGACGCTGTCTATAATCGGTTTGATCGGCTCGGACACCAGCGCTTGCAGCGGGTGGGATTCGATCGGCAGGCGGAAACCGGCGAGCTTGGCCATGTGCCCGGAGTTACCGGCAGTCACCACGCCGACGCGCTTGGCGCCGATGAAACCCTTGTTGGTTTCAACGCCGATGCACACGCCGTTTTCCTTGCGGAAACCGATCACTTCGGTCTGCTGGATCAGGTCGACGCCCAAGGCATCGGCGGCACGGGCAAAGCCCCACGCCACGGCATCGTGGCGAGCAACGCCGCCGCGACGCTGGACGGTGGCGCCCATTACCGGGTAGCGGGTGTTTTTCGAGCAGTCGAGGTACGGAATCTCGTCGGCCACTTGCTTGGCATCCAGCAGTTCGCCATCGACGCCGTTGAGGCGGTTGGCGCTGACGCGACGCTCGGAATCACGAATGTCTTGCAGGGTGTGGCACAGGTTGTAGACGCCGCGCTGGGAGAACATCACGTTGTAGTTCAGGTCCTGGGACAGGCCTTCCCACAGTTTCATCGCATGTTCATACAGGTGCGCCGACTCGTCCCACAGGTAGTTGGAACGAACGATGGTGGTGTTGCGCGCGGTGTTACCGCCGCCCAGCCAGCCTTTTTCGACCACAGCCACATTGGTGATGCCGTGCTCTTTCGCCAGGTAGTAAGCCGTGGCGAGACCATGCCCGCCGCCGCCGACGATGACCACGTCATAGACCTTTTTAGGGGTTGGCGTGCGCCACATTTTTTGCCAGTTTTCGTGATGGCTGAGGGAGTGTTTGAAGAGGCCGAAGCCCGAGTAGCGTTGCATAGTCATTTACTCCAAAACCGCGCTCAGCGATAAACCGGGAAGTCTGCGCACAGGGCCGAGACTTGCTGCGCGACGTTCGCTTCGACATCGGCGTCGCCGAGGTTGTCGAGGATGTCGCAGATCCAGCCGGCCAGCGTCACGCACTGGGTCACCTTGAAGCCGCGAGTGGTCACCGCCGGGGTGCCGATGCGCAGGCCGGAGGTCACGAACGGCGACTGTGGATCATTCGGGACAGCGTTCTTGTTCACGGTGATGTGGGCGCGACCGAGCGCTGCATCCGCCTCTTTGCCGGTGAGGCCCTGACGGATCAGGCTGACCAGGAACAGGTGGTTGTCGGTACCGCCGGACACTACATCGTAGCCGCGTTTGATAAAGATGCCGGCCATGGCCTGGGCGTTGTCGATCACTTGTTGCTGGTACGCCTTGAAGCCGGGCTCCAGCGCTTCCTTGAAGCACACCGCTTTACCGGCGATCACGTGCATCAGCGGGCCGCCCTGTGCGCCGGGGAATACGGCGGAGTTGAGCTTTTTCTCGATCTCTTCGTTGGCCTTGCACAGGATCAGGCCGCCACGTGGACCGCGCAGGGTCTTGTGGGTGGTGGTGGTGACCACGTCGGCGTAAGGCAGCGGGTTCGGGTACAGGCCGGCGGCGACCAGACCGGCAACGTGGGCCATGTCGACGAACAGCAGCGCGCCGACCTTATCGGCGATCTGACGGAAACGTGGGAAGTCGAGGGTCTTGGAGTAAGCCGAGAAGCCGGCGACGATCATCTTTGGCTGGCATTCAACCGCCAGACGCTCGACTTCGTCGTAGTCGATCAACCCGGTTTTGGTGTCGATGCCGTATTGCACGGCGTTGTAGAGCTTGCCCGAGGACGACACTTTCGCGCCGTGGGTCAAGTGGCCGCCGTGGGCCAGGCTCATGCCGAGAATGGTGTCGCCTGCCTGAATCAGGGCCAGGTAAACAGCGCTGTTTGCGGAAGAACCGGAGTGCGGCTGGACGTTGGCATAATCGGCGCCGAACAGTTGCTTGGCGCGTTCGATGGCCAGGGCTTCGACCTTGTCCACGTGCTCGCAGCCACCGTAATAGCGCTTGCCCGGATAACCTTCGGCGTATTTGTTCGTCAAGCCACTGCCTTGCGCTTCCATGACGCGTTTGCTGGTGTAGTTCTCTGACGCGATCAGCTCGATGTGATCTTCCTGGCGTTGCTCCTCGGCATTCATCGCCGCCAGCAGTGCATCGTCGTAACCCTGGATCTGGTCTTGCTTGCTGAACATCGCGTCTCTCCCAGCGGCGGCGGTGCGCCATTCGTCTCGGTGAGGCACGTACCTTGCGGCAGTGCCCTTTGATGCGATGGTATGACCGGCGCAGACAGGTCAAATGCCTACGGACGCCACGCAAAGGTGCGTTTACGACATGGCGGGAAATGGCAGGCCGAACACACCCTCCAAAGCCGCGCAAATCCCCTGCAGGAGTGAGCTTGCTCGCGAAGAGGGAGTGTCAGGAGACATCAATGTTGCTGACACACCGCCATCGCGAGCAGGCTCACTCCCACAGGGTTAGGCGGTGATTTGGCGGATGAGTAGCAGCAGCAGGAAATGCAGCGGATACAAGGCATACGCCCAGCGGCGCATCGGCGGTGGCTTGAGAGCCTGGGCATGTCGCAACAAGATCAATCCCATCCATGGCGCAATCAGACAAGTGCCTATGCCGAGGATCGCGGCCTTATTGCCTAACCGCGCCGCGTGATACAGCACCTCCCACTGATTGGCCGCCAGACAGATCAACCCCGGCAACAGGCAGAAATACCAAGGCTGCCTGATCACCAGCAGCATCGCCAGCGGCAACAGAACGCCAAAGAAACCGAACATCAGTTGCTCCGGAAATACCGCCGCCAGTGTTAGAGCGCCAGCCGCGAGCAGTCGCGATTGCAGCGCCGGATGCTGCCAGCCACGGGCGACCAATAGCCCCAGCGCCAGCGTCGGCAGCACGTTCAAGGTGTCGGGATCGGGAATGAACAGTCGGTACGGAATTTCGCTGATGGCACTGAACAGCAGTAACCAACCCAGATATCGCCACTGATGTGTTACCTCTCGTGAACGACCAATATTCGCCGCCATCGCCAAGCAGAACCACGGAAACGCCAGCCGCCCCGGCACATACAGCAGATCGACGGAATAACCGACATATCGCAGGTGATCGAGCACCATGCTTAGTAGCGCCAGCCACTTGAGCAGATCCAGTGCCCCATCCCGTTGCGTCATGTGCATAATTGCCCGTCGTCTTTGTACTTTTCTGCCAGACGCACCCCGTGTGCTCGCCGGATGATCTTCGGTAAAGTGCGCACCATCATTGACCACGAGGCGCTTCACCATAAGCGACTCGACCACGGAAAGCAGGGCCATGACCGATAAGAGCCAACAATTCGCCAGCGACAACTATTCCGGTATCTGCCCTGAAGCCTGGGCCGCCATGGAACAGGCCAACCATGGCCACCAACGCGCCTATGGCGACGACGAATGGACCGCCCGCGCGTCCGATCAATTCCGTAAATTATTCGAAACCGACTGCGAAGTGTTCTTCGCCTTCAATGGCACCGCCGCCAACTCCCTGGCCCTGTCGTCGCTGTGCCAGAGTTACCACAGCGTGATCTGCTCGGAAACCGCCCACGTCGAAACCGATGAATGCGGCGCGCCGGAATTCTTTTCCAACGGCTCCAAGCTCCTCGTCGCCCGCACTGAAAACGGCAAGCTGACCCCGGAATCGATCCGCGAAGTGGCCCTCAAGCGCCAGGATATCCACTACCCGAAACCGCGCGTCGTGACCCTGACCCAGGCCACTGAAGTCGGCAGCATCTACACCCCGGAAGAAATCCGCGCCATCAGCGCCACCTGCAAAGAGCTCGGCCTGAACCTGCACATGGACGGCGCGCGTTTTTCCAACGCCTGCGCATTCCTCGGCTGCACGCCGGCCGACCTGACCTGGAAAGCCGGCGTCGACGTGCTGTGCTTTGGCGGCACGAAAAACGGCATGGCGGTGGGTGAAGCGATTCTGTTCTTCAACCACAAACTCGCCGAAGACTTCGACTACCGCTGCAAGCAGGCCGGGCAGTTGGCCTCGAAAATGCGCTTCCTGTCGGCGCCTTGGGTCGGCATTCTGGAAAACGACGCCTGGCTCAAATACGCCCGCCACGCCAACCATTGCGCGCAACTGCTCGCGGAACTGGTCAGCGACATCGAAGGCGTGGAACTGATGTTCCCGGTGCAGGCCAACGGCGTATTCCTGCAACTCTCGGAACCGGCCATCGCCGCACTGACCGCCAAGGGCTGGCGCTTCTACACCTTCATCGGCAACGGCGGCGCACGCTTCATGTGCTCGTGGGACACCGAAGAAGAGCGCGTACGTGAGTTGGCGGCGGATATTCGCGAAGTGATGTCCCGCTAAGCATCGCGACGCCATCTCCGTAGTGTTGATCGTTCCCACGCGGAGCGTGGGAACGATCAGGTCTGGGGCGTGGTTTAGAAGTCGATACGCACATCGCCCTTCGGCACGCTGCAGCACGACAGGATGAACCCGTCCGCTTCGTCTTCCTCGGTGATCCCGCCGTTGTGCTCCATCTCGACTTCGCCACCCAGTTTCATCACTTTGCACGTCCCGCAGATCCCCATGCCGCAGGCTTTGGGAATCAGCAAGCCAACCTTCGCCGCCGCGGCATGAACGGTCTCGCCCGGCGCCACACGAATGCTCTTGCCGGACGCGGTGAATTCCACTTGATGCAGGTCCGCCAGATCGACTTCGGGTGCGTCGGCGGCGATTTCGGCTTGCTCCACCGCGTCCGCACGGGCTTCCGGTGGCGTCGCGCCGAAGGACTCTTCGTGATAACGCGACATGTCGAAGCCGACCGACTCCAGCATGCGCTTGACCGCGTTCATGTACGGCGTCGGGCCGCAGCAGAACACTTCGCGCTCCATGAAATCCGGGGTCATCAGTTCGAGCATTTTGTGGTTCAGGTAACCGCGATAACCGGCCCATGGCTCGCCGAGTCCATGCTTCTCACAGATCAGGTGCAGGCTGAAGTTTTCGATCCGCGACGCCATGTGCTCCAGCTCGCGGTGATAAATGATGTCTTTCGGCGAACGGGCGCTGTGGATAAACACCATGTCGACGTTGCCGTTGGTGTCGTAGAACCAGCGCGCCATCGACATGACCGGGGTGATGCCGACGCCGCCGCTGAGGTAGAGCACCTTCGGCGCGGTGAAGTCCATGGCGTTGAACAGCCCGACCGGCCCGTGCACCGCCAGCTCCTGGCCCTCATGCAGGGTGTCGTGCAGCCAGTTGGAGACCTTGCCGCCGGGTACGCGCTTGATCGTTACCGAAAAGCTGTAAGGCACCGAGGGCGAGCTGGAAATGGTGTAGGAGCGCATGATCGGCACGCCTTCGATTTCCAGCTCCAGGGTGACGAACTGACCCGGTTTGAAGAAGAACAGGATTGGCTGGTCGGCCATGAAACAGAAGGTGCGCACGTCCCAGGTTTCCTGGATGACTTTGACGCAACGGACGATGTGTCGACCATTGGCCCAGGTCTGGGTGGTTACCGGATTCAGGAAGCTGTTGGACATGCTGTTCTCCACCGCCGATGGTCGGCCTTATGTTGGCGATTCTGCGTATAGCGCCGATCACCCATTTACCTATCTGCGACATTCACATACTTATCGCGACCAGCCCGCAACTACCGGGGGTTGCGCGTCGGGAACAGATTGGGCCATGTCGCCCATGGATAAGGTTCCGGGCAACGGCGGCCCCACACTCGCCCCATACCAAGACACTGTCTTTACACCTTGCGTAGCAACCCTGATCAGCCACTTTCGCGGCCACGCAGATGGCCTTGAGGAAACACACGATGGACGTCACCGCAAAAATCAGCCTGGGCGATCCGCTGGAACCCGCACGCAAGGCCACCGCGCAGATGCTGCAAGAGCGCGAACGCACGTACTCGCTGCCGCAGCCGTTTTACTCTGACGAGCGGCTGTTTGATATCGACATGCAGGAAATCTTTCAGAAAGAGTGGTTGATCGCCGGCATGGCCTGCGAGATCCCGAGCAAGGGCAACTACTTGACCCTGCAAGTCGGCAAGAACCCGATCATCGTGATTCGCGGCGCCGAAGGCGTGATCCACGCGTTCCACAACGTTTGCCGCCATCGTGGCTCGCGGCTGTGCACCAGTGAAAAAGGCAAAGTCGCCAAACTGGTGTGCCATTACCACCAGTGGACCTACGAACTGGACGGGCGCCTGTTGTTCGCCGGCACCGAAATGGGCGCTGACTTCGACATGAAGCAGTACGGCCTGAAACCGGTAAACGTGAAGACCGCCGGCGGCTACGTCTTCATCAGCCTGTCAGAGAATCCGCCGGCCATTGATGACTTCCTGTCGACGCTGAACCATTACATGGAACCGTACGACATGGAGAACACCAAGGTGGCCATCACCACCACCTTGATGGAAAAGGCCAACTGGAAACTGGTGCTGGAAAACAACCGCGAGTGCTACCACTGCAACGCGTCGCACCCGGAACTGCTGAAAACCCTGCTGGAGTGGGACGACGTCACCGACCCACGCGCCGACCAGGCGTTCAAGGACCACGTCGCCGCCTCCGCCGCTGCCTGGGAAGCCGAAAAAATCCCTTACGCCCACGCCAGCTTCGGACTGCGTAACCGCATCGTGCGCATGCCGCTGCTCAAAGGGACCGTGTCGATGACCATGGACGGCAAGCAAGGCTGCGCCAAACTCATGGGCCGCATCAAGAACCCGGACCTCGGCTCGATGCGCATCCTGCACCTGCCCCACTCGTGGAACCACTGCATGGGCGACCACATCATCGTGTTCACCGTGTGGCCGATCAGCGCCCAGGAAACCATGGTTACCACTAAGTGGGTCGTGCACAAAGACGCGGTCGAAGGCGTGGACTACGACGTTGAGCGCATGCGCCAGGTGTGGGATGCGACCAACGATCAAGACCGTCGCCTGGCCGAAGAAAATCAGCGCGGGATTAACTCCACGGCTTATCAGCCTGGGCCGTATTCCAAGACTTATGAGTTTGGGGTGGTGAACTTCGTGGATTGGTACAGCGAGCGGTTGCTAAGCAACCTGGGGGCGGAGCCTGCGCCGTACCTTAAAGGCGTGCCAGTTCAAGGCTAGACACCCACCCTGTAGGAGCGAGCTCGCTCGCGAAGAACCCGAGTGCGCCGTTGCCATCTGGTTCTACGCGTTATCGTTCACGCCCATCGCGAGCAAGTTCGCTCCTACAAGGGTTTCTAATTATAGAACTGTACGAAATATGATCTATTCCGTTCAGCACTATATCCCCCTTGGCTTCCAGCCTTCCGCAAACAAGTTATCCACACCTTCACCCACAGCTATTGGGGACAAGTGCGGCATCAAGGATAACTTTCTCCCCAGAAACCGAAAAAAATCCGTGACTTATCCAAAAGTCTGGGTTTAAACAGCGTTTGATTATTTCTTGATCAGCAGGCTGAAAGCCATGTAATTCCTGGCTCCCATAGGATGGCGAACACCTTATCCACAGAACGGCCAACAGACTTCGGGGACAACTCGCGTACATCTGTGGAAAACCGCTGAAAGCTACGATAAATCGGGTTCTGCGCGTCTTTTGTTACTTCGAAACTTCGAATTGTTCATTTTTCACACAACATCTTGAAAGCCCCGTTTCATAAGGGCTGCGTCGGACAGTGAACATCTTATCCACAGAAGCGCCAACAGAGATTGGGGGCAACTATTGCCGCTCGTTAAAACTTAGCCAGCGGAAAAAGCCTTTAAAAACCGAAAGTTACGCTGGTTGTTTTTTGTACGAAACGCTGCAAGGCCTGAATTGCATGGCTTGCAGCGATGGACAAACATGTTATCCACAGAAGCGCCAACAGGGATTGTGGGTAAATAGCTCTCAGGGATTGGCGGGGTACTTACGGACGATGCATCAGAAACGCTTCTCCCGTCACCTGAATCATCGGATGCGGCGTGATCAGGCACGTATCGACGACGCGGAAACCATGGCGCTCGTAGAAACGACGGGCGCCAGTGTTGGCGGCGTAGTCGATCAGGCTCAAACCCTTGAGGCCCAGTTGGGTCGAACGCTCCTGTGCGTGGGCGAGGAATTGCTTGCCCAGGCCCTGGTTGCGCCAGCCGTCATGCAGCGCCAGGCTGGAGATGTAGAGCGTGTCGGGGATTTCCATGTCGGCATACGGCGCCAGCACCGGGTCGGTGGTGGGTTCAGCCAATGGGTCGTGGCGCATCGCGTAGCTGTGCAGCATGCCGACGACGTGGCCGTTTGCCTCGGCGATCAGGCAGTTCTGCCAGGAGAAATCCACGTCGTCTCGGGCGTAGCGGAGCGCGCCTACGTCCAGC
Source organism: Pseudomonas sp. GB2N2 (assembly GCF_054897705.1). Lineage (NCBI taxonomy): Bacteria > Pseudomonadati > Pseudomonadota > Gammaproteobacteria > Pseudomonadales > Pseudomonadaceae > Pseudomonas > Pseudomonas sp. GB2N2. The sequence continues at coordinate 5,010,082 of NZ_CM142701.1, read as the reverse complement.
AGGTCTTGGCCGGGTTCGGCGAGTTGGCTCCAGATGTAATCGGAAGCACCCTCTGACGAAATCTGGAACAGGCGGGCAATTTCCCCCGAATCCGCGCGCACTGCCGGGCGAAAGACCACTGACATTAGCGAACCACGCCTTCTTCAATCAGCAATTTAAGAATCGCCTCAGCCCCCGCTTGCGCGGTCACGCCCTTGAGCACTTGCCCGCCACCGCCACTGGCCTTGGCCGTTGCGGCTTTCATGCGATCGGCGCCGCTTTTGGCCTTGATCACTTTCAAGCGTTTAGGTCGGGGTTTGGCCGGTTGCAACGTGGCGACTGCCAACAGTTCATCGTCGATCACTTCGACGTCATCCGCCTGTAACACCCCACGGCGCGCCGGGCCGTAAGCGCTTTGACGCGGCTTGGGCGCGGCGTTATCCACCGTCGCCAGAAACGGCAGCCGTACTTTCAAACGACGACGCTGGCCACGGGGCAAGGCTTGCAGGACGAGCGCAGAATTGCCGTCGATGGATTCGACTTGCGCCAGTCCGACCACCAGCGGCCAGCCGAGGCTTTCCGCCAGCAGGAACGGCAACATGCCCGAACCTTCACCGGTTTCCGCCTGACTCCCTGTCAGCACGACCTGAGCGCCAGCGTCACGCAGATACGCGGTCAACGCTGGAAGCGCATCGGCGCCAACCGGTTGTTCCAGTACATGCAGCTGTTCCAGGCCCATGCCCAGATAAGCGCGCAGCGCCGGTTCCGCAACGTCACCGGCGTGCAGCACCTGCAAATTATCCCCAGCCAGTTGCAGGCCCAGCTCCACCGCCCGCGCATCCTGTTCCGCGCGACGTGGCCGGCCGGAGGTCGGGTGGGCGCCGATGGACACCAGGCTGATGATTTTCGTGCTCATAACCCTTTCCTTCCCTTAAGCCGCATCGCGCTTGGCGTCGTTGCGGTAGGCCGCTACCGCATCGATCAAGGCTTGAAGAATCCCGGCGCTCTCGCCGATCACCGACAGGTCGGCCCGTTTGATCATGTCGCAACCAGGGTCGAGGTTGATCGCCACCACCTTGTCGCAGGCACCGATGCCTTGCAGGTGCTGAATCGCTCCGGAAATCCCCACGGCCACGTAGACCCGCGCGGTGACCCAGGTGCCGGACGCGCCGACCTGCCGATCACGCGCCATGAAGCCGTCGTCGACCGCCACCCGGGATGCGCCTTCTGTAGCGCCGAGCGCTTCGGCGGTCTTGTGGAAAAGTCCCCAATCGCGGACGCCGTTGCCGCCGGAGAAAATGAATTCGGCTTCGGCCATCGGAATGGCCGCCGGGTCTACTGCCACTGCGCCCAGATCTTCGATACGCGACAGACTGCGGACCACGGCTGTGGATAACTCCACCGGCAACGCTTCGTGACGGGTTTCGCTGACCGGTTCCGCACATTCGACGGCCGCCAGAATCAAGCGGGCAACTGGACGTGCAAGGTCCTGTAGCCCGGCACCCGCGCGACCGATGCATTCCTGATCCTTGACCTGCCAGACCCGCGTAGCCGGGCGTTCGCCCAGTGCGGCGGCAAAGCGTCGACCCAGTTCACCGCCTCCGCTACGGCTGTCCGGCAGTAGCCAGTGACGCGGGCTGAACTGGTTATCCACAGCCCGCAGGCCCTGGACACGTTGCTCCGGTGCATAACCGCTGAATTCGTCGCCCTCCAGCACCAGCAAGCGATCGACACCGGCGGTGGCAAAGGCATTCTCTTTGTGTTCGCCGAAGACCACGGCCAGCACCGCGCCGTCTTTGCCCGCCAACTGATGGGCCAGGCCAAGCAAATCGCGGTCGTGACTGCTCAAGCGACCGCCGACCATGTCCGGCACCACGCTGATGTAAAACGCCGGTTCCGGCACCTGATGCAACGGCAATTGCACTTCAACAGCGGCCGAACGCTTGGTTGCGCCGCCCTGTTGTGCGCCGCTGCGGTCGATGCGCTTGATGCCGTTGGGACCGATAAAACCGATGCCGTGGAGGTTTTTGCGAATGACGCCGCTCGGCCCCATCCAGCTGTGTTCCGCCGGTTGCATGGCCGCGTGCAGCGGGTGCAGGCGGTTACGGGCAATCCATTCGGCGCGGGGGTCGCGGCGGATAATGTCGCTCATCAGTGGGCCTCCGCAGGTTCACGTTGGGCCGGGGTGGACGGTTTGCTCGGCGCTGCGTCTTCGAGCAACGCGTCCGCCACCAGTTCGGCGATGTCCTTGATCAACGGCCGCGGTTCGACCACGCCTTCGAGCATCGCGGTGCACTGCGGGCAACCCACGGCCACCAGTTCGGCGCCGGTTTCGCGGATGTCGTCCATGCGCATGTCGGGAATGCGTTGCTTGCCCGGAATGTCAGTGATCGGCGCGCCGCCACCGCCGCCGCAGCATCGCGAGCGGAAGCCGGACCGTTGCATCTCCTTCACTTCGATCCCGAGCGCGCGCAACACATCGCGCGGTGCCTCGTATTCGCCGTTGTAGCGGCCGAGGTAGCACGGGTCGTGATAGGTCACGCTGCTGCCTTTGTGCTGGCCGAGATTGAGCGCGCCAGCGTCGATGATTTCCGCCATGTAGGTGCTGTGATGCTGCACCAGGTAGTTGCCGTCGAACGCGCCGTACTCGTTTTTCAGTACGTGGAAGCTGTGCGGATCGCAGGTGACGATGCGGTTGAAGCTGTACTTGGCCAGAGTCTGGATATTGCGCTTTGCGAGCAACTGGAAAGTCGCTTCGTCGCCCAAGCGGCGGGCCACGTCACCGCTGTCGCGCTCTTCAAGTCCGAGCACCGCGAAGTCGACCTTGGCCGCTTTCAGCACTTTGATGAAGGCGCGCAAGGTGCGCTGGTTGCGCATGTCGAACGCGCCGTCGCCGACCCAGAACAACACGTCGACGGATTTTTTCTCGCTGAGCAGATTGAGGTTCAGATCCGCCGCCCAGTTCATCCGTCCGCCCGGCGCAAAACCGCCCGGGTTGTCGGTGGCGATCAGGTTTTCCAGGACTTCGGCGCCCTTGTTCGGGGTCGCGCCTTTTTCCAGGGTCAGATGGCGGCGCATGTCGACGATGGCATCGACGTGCTCGATCATCATCGGGCATTCCTCAACGCACGCGCGGCAGGTGGTGCACGACCACAGGGTGTCGGCATCCACCAGACCGTTGACGATGGGTTGATGTGGATTGCCGGCGTGTAATCCGACTTCTTTGCCGGGGTACGGACTGCCGGCGAACTTGGCATCGGTGCCACCGGCCAGGCCGACGACCATGTCCTGAATGAGTTTTTTCGGGTTCAGCGGCTGACCGGCGGCGAACGCCGGGCACGCGGCTTCGCATTTACCGCACTGCACGCAGGCGTCGAAACCGAGCAGTTGGTTCCAGGTGAAATCCTTGGGTTTTTCTACCCCCAGTGGCGCGGAGGTGTCGTTCAGGTCCAGGGGTTTCAAACCGGTGGAACGGCCGCCACCAAAGCGTTCGGCGCGACGGTGCCAGGCCAGGTGCAAGGCGCCGGCGAAGGCGTGCTTCATCGGCCCGCCCCAGGTCATGCCGAAGAACAATTCGCTGACGCCCCACAGCACACCGACGCCGAGGATCGCTGCGACGATCCAGCCACCGAAGTTTTCCGGGAGGATGCCGGCCACCGGCAGGGTCACCAGGAAGAACGACGCCGAGAACGCCAGCAGGCTTTTCGGCAGGCGCATCCACGGGCCTTTGGACAAACGGGCGGGCGGGTTGCGACGGCGCAGATAGACAAAGATCGCGCCGACGAACATCACCGCTGTCATCAGCAGTAATGCGTAACCGAGGAAGCGGTTATGCAGGCCGAAACCGTGGACCAGAATCGCCAGTACCGCCGACGCCACCGCACCACCGGCCGTGGCCACGTGGGTGTTGGCGATGTATTTGTCCCGCGCGACGACGTGGTGCAAATCGACCATGTAGCGCTTGGGCATGGCGAACAGGCCACCGATTAGGTCGACTTTCGAAGCTCGCCCCCGGCGCCACATGGCCACCCGCCGCAACGCGCCAAGGACCGCAAGGCCCAGGGCGGCGAACAACAGGATTGGAAGAAGGGTGTTCAACATCAGAGTCACCTCTAGCGAGGTGCAAGCTGCAAGCTACAAGCTGCAAGAAAGGGCAGCGGCGAGGCTGGGCTTTTACTTGCGGCTTGCAGCTTACGGCTTGCAGCTGCGCCGTCAAAAATCCTTACAGAGCCGCAGTGCGTCATAGATGGCGGCGTGTGTGTTGCGTTGCGCCACGCAGTCGCCGATGCGGAACAGCAGGTAGCCGTCGCCCGCCTGGCTCAGCGAAGGTTGCGGCTTGATGGCGAACAGAGCTTCGATGTCCATCTGGCCCTTGTTGCGCGACGCTTCCTTCAACGCGTAGTAGATTTCTTCGTCCGGACGCACGCCGTTTTCGACGACGACCTGGTCCACCACCCGCTCCTCTTTGGCGCCCGTGTATTCGTTTTCCAGCACCGCGACCAACTTGTCGCCTTCGCGGTAGACCTTCTCCAGCATCATGTCGCCGGTCATGATCACTTCTTTCGGGTACATGCTGCGGTAGTAAGTCGGGAACGAGGTGCCGCCAATCGCTACGCCCGGCTTGATGTCGTCGGTAACGATCTCGACCTGGCTGCCCTTGTCGGCAAGGAAGTCAGCGGTCGACATCCCGGTGAATTCGCAAATGGTGTCGTAAACCAGCACGTTTTTGCCCGGCGCAACCTTGCCGTCAAGGATGTCCCAACTGCTGACCACCAAGCCTTCAGCCGCGCCCCAGTGCTCGTTCTGCTCCAGGAACGGATGACCGCCGACAGCGAGCACCACCACGTCCGGACGCAGGTCGAGAATGGTCGCCGCATCGGCCGCGACGCCAAGGCGCAGGTCTACTTTCAAACGTGCCAATTCCAATTGGAACCAGCGGGTGATGCCAGCAATCTGGTCCCGTTGCGGCGCTTTCGAGGCGGTAGTGATCTGCCCGCCGATGAATTCTTTCTTCTCGAACAAGGTCACGTCGTGGCCACGTTCGGCGGAGACGCGAGCCGCTTCCATCCCGGCCGGGCCAGCACCGACGACCACGACTTTGCGTTTCACACCGGTCGATTTCTCGATGATGTGCGGCACGCCCATGTATTCACGGGAAGTCGCGGCGTTCTGGATGCACAACACGTCCAGGCCCTGGTACTGACGGTCGATGCAGTAGTTGGCGCCGACGCACTGCTTGATCTGGTCGACCTGGCCCATCTTGATCTTGGCAATCAGGTGCGGGTCGGCGATGTGGGCACGGGTCATGCCAACCATGTCGACGTAACCGCCTTCGAGAATCCGCGTGGCCTGGTTCGGGTCCTTGATGTTCTGCGCGTGCAGCACCGGTGCCTTCACCACTTCCTTGATACCGGCGGCCAAATGCAGGAACGGCTCCGGTGGATAACTCATGTTCGGGATCACGTTGGCCAGGGTGTTGTGCGTGTCGCAACCCGAGCCGACCACGCCGATGAAGTCGATCATGCCGGTGTCGTCGTAATACTTGGCGATCTGTTTCATGTCCTCGTGGGACAAGCCGTCCGGGTGGAATTCATCGCCGCACAGACGGATGCCGACGCAGAAATCCGGGCCGACCTCAGCCCGCACAGCCTTCAGTACTTCGAGGCCGAAACGCATGCGGTTTTCGAAGCTGCCGCCCCATTCATCGGTACGTTTGTTGACGCGCGGGCTCCAGAACTGGTCGATCATGTGCTGGTGCACGGCGGACAGTTCGACGCCGTCCAGGCCACCGGCCTTGGCCCGCGCGGCGGCGCTGGCGTAGTTGCCGATCACCCGCCAGATTTCTTCCGGCTCGATGGTTTTGCAGGTCGCACGGTGCACCGGTTCACGGATGCCCGACGGCGACAGCAGGGTCGGCCAATGCTCGCCGTCCCAACGGGAACGACGGCCCATGTGGGTGATCTGAATCATGATCTTCGCGCCATGCTTGTGCATGGCATCGGCCAGGTTCTGGAAGTGCGGAATGATCCGGTCGTCGGCCAGGTTGACCGACTTCCACCAGCCTTGCGGGCTGTCGATGGCCACGCTGGAGGAACCGCCGCAAATCGCCAAGCCGATCCCGCCCTTGGCTTTCTCTTCGTAATACTTGACGTACCGGTCGGTGGTCATGCCGCCGTCGGTCGCGTAGACCTCGGCGTGCGCGGTGCTGAGCACGCGGTTACGGATGGTCAGTTTGCCGATCTGGATCGGCTGGAACATTGCTTCGAAAGCCATGGCGGGTTCCTCGACTTACAACGGCTTGACGGTGAACAAACCGTCGTCGTGGCCTTCTTCGGAGCCACCGTAAACCTGTTCGGCAACCGTGCGGATGTTGCTGCCGCGGGCCTGAAGAATCTGGTCCATGGCGCCGGCAAACCAACCGGTGAACATGTAGTCGACTTTGCGCCCGACCTTGCCGTACACGTAGACGAACGCCGAGTGTTCGAGCTTGACGCTGGCGGTGCCTTTATCGAGGTCGATGTCCTGGATCTTGAACAGGCCCCAGCCGCGTTGCGACAGACGCTTCATGTAGTGCTCGAACACCGCGACGCCTTCCAGGCCGTGGCACTCGGCTTCTTTCTCACACCAGTGCCAGGCGGATTTGTAGCCGGCCTTGTAGAGGATTTCGGCATAGGCGTCAGCGCCCAGCACTTCCTCGATACCCATGTGGTTGTTGACGAAGAAATGGCGCGGCACGTACAGCATTGGCAGGGCGTCGGAGGTCCAGACACCGGTCTCGCTGTCGACTTCGATTGGCAATTGCGGGGCGATTTTAGCCATGGAAACTTAACTCCAGAAAATTTCGGGTATTGCCCCCGGCGCGGACGGCCGGGGGAAAGATTCTTCAGATGCGGCTTACTCGCCCCAGACGTCTTTCAAGACGTTGACCCAGTTCTCGCCCATGATCTTGCGGACCACGCGCTCGGAATGGCCGCGCTTGAGCAGGGTTTCGGTCAGGTTCGGGAACTCGCCGACGGTGCGGATACCCAGCGGGTTGATGATCTTGCCGAAGCTGGTCAGGCGGCGGGCGTAGCCCTTGTCATGGGTCAGGTATTCGAAGAAGTCCTGGCCATGGCCCTGGGTGAAGTCGGTGCCGATGCCGATGGCGTCTTCGCCGACGATGTTCATGGTGTATTCGATGGCTTCGGCGTAGTCGTCGATGGTTGAATCGATGCCCTTGGCGAGGAACGGCGCGAACATGGTCACGCCGACGAAACCGCCGTGATCGGCGATGAACTTCAGCTCTTCATCGGATTTGTTGCGCGGGTGAATCTTCAGGCCCGACGGCAGGCAGTGGGAGTAGCAGACCGGCTTCTTCGATTCGAGGATCACTTCTTCAGAAGTCTTCGAGCCAACGTGGGACAGGTCGCACATCACGCCGACGCGGTTCATCTCGGCAACGATTTCACGACCGAAACCCGACAGGCCGCCATCGCGCTCGTAGCAGCCAGTGCCCACCAGATTCTGGGTGTTGTAGCACATCTGCACGATTCCGACGCCGAGCTGCTTGAACACCTCGACGTAGCCGATCTGGTCTTCAAAAGCATGGGCATTCTGGAAGCCGAAGAGGATGCCGGTCTTGCCCTGCTCCTTGGCCTTGCGGATGTCGGCGGTGGTGCGCACCGGAATCACCAGGTCGCTGTTTTCGCGAATCAGCTTCTGGCTGGCGGCGATGTTGTTGACGGTGGCCTGGAAGCCTTCCCACACCGACACGGTGCAGTTGGCCGCGGTCAGGCCGCCCTTGCGCATGTCTTCAAACAGCTCGCGGTTCCACTTGGCGATAATCAGCCCGTCGATAACGATACTGTCGGCGTGCAATTCGGCTGGGCTCATCAGGCTGTCCCCTATTAGCGATTCGTGCGCCGAATCGTGTGCCGGCGCTTTGGGGCCAGCATATGCCTGAGGGCCGGGCCAGCCGGGTGCAAAAACGACAGGGGGTTTGCCGAAAGCGTCAATCGGCGACAAAGGGTCGTCGCCGGCCGTCATTGGCCACCTGTTCAAGGGCGCCCGCATGGGCCAGAATTCGCGGCATTACGGAATTTGGGGTGGAACAATGAAATCGATATTCCTGGCTTTGGCACTGATAACGACCGGCATACAGGCGGCTGAAGAGTCCGACAACAACCCCTGCGATGCCGTCGAAAACGACGTCCAGACCCTGGAATGCTCGGTCTACAGCAAAACCACCGCCGAAGACCTGCTCAAAGACAACTTCCAGGGCCTGACCGAGCGCATGCAGACGTCCTACGGCAAGAACCCGACGCAACTGGCCGACATCACCGCCAAGCTCAAAGCCGCCCAACAGCAATGGCTGAAGACCCGCGACGCAGATTGCGCGGTAGAAGCGTTCCCGGCGACCAGCGGCAGCAAGGCCTTCACCATCGCGCTGAATGATTGCGTGGCCCGGATGAGTGATGAGCGGTCGGAGTTTTTGGAGTCGATTGGGCAGGAGTGATGTCGTTCGTTCATCGATCGCTGGCATCACCGCCAGCTTTCACCCCTCTAGAAATGATCTTTCCCACAGACGTGGCTGACCGGGCCTACAGCGCTCCCAACCCCCCGGAGCAGACCCTATGGGCCGGGCAACATCCCGACATGCATCGTGTGAATTGGCCGTAGTGAAAATATAAGTAAAGATTAGTAAATCTTATAAAAGACTTATATTCTCCATGAACAGCATTCACTGGACTCGAAAGGCCGTTAAACAGCTCCTGAAATTGCATTCCGTTCACCAGATCCAAGTTCGTGATGCCGTTACGGCGCTGACTGGCATGCCTGATACAGGCAATGTCAAAGCATTGGTCGGTCATGACTACGCCTATCGACTTCGAGTGGGTAATTATCGAGTCATGTTCGACTGGGATGGCGCAATCAAAGTGGTCAGTATTCAAGAGGTCAAAAAACGCGATGAACGCACCTACTGACGTTCAAATCATCAATGACGCAGACGGAAACCCCGCGTTCGTGGTCATTCCTTACGCACAATACGTCGCACAAAAAACTGAGCCCGACCTGATCCCTCACGAAGTGGTCAGTCGCATAGTCGATGGCGCAACGCCGATTCGCGCCTGGCGCGAACACTTGAACCTTACGCAGGATGAAGTGGCCAAACGCATGGGCGTTTCTCAACCGGCTTTTGCCCAGCAAGAGACCGTCGCCAAGCCTCGCAAGGCCACTCGGGAAAAAATTGCTGCAGCGTTTGGAATCATGGCTAATCAACTTGAGTTGTAGGCAGCACATAACCACTGGTAAAGGGATCGAAATGAAAATCTGCGGCATTGAAATTAAAGGCAGTGAAGCGATCATCGCCGTGGCGTCTCTCGATGGTCAGGTGTTGAGCCACGTCCCGCTAGCCACCAAGAAAATCGCCCTCGACGATGACGACGAAGCTGCCAACGTCAAAATCTTCGCCGCTCACGTGGCGTCGTTTGTGCGGGAGAATTCCATCGACCGGATTGCGATCAAGAAGCGCAGCAAGAAGGGCGAGTTCGCCGGGGGGCCGACGACGTTCAAGATCGAGGGCGTTTTTCAGTTGCTGGAGAGTTGCGAGGTGACGCTGTTGTCGCCGCAGACGATCAATGCGCAGAACAAAAAACACGATTTTGAGCTGCCGGGGACGCTGAACAAGTATCAGCATGAAGCTTACAAAGCGGCGTGCTCGGCATTAGTGAAGAAATAACTGACACACCTACAGTAGGAGCCGGCAAGCCGGCTCCTACTGTAATCAGCGTCAAGCTTTCTGGGTTTGTCGGCGGTCTTCCCGGGGACAACACTCAAACCGTGCCCGATAACTGCGGGTGAAATACGACGGCGATTCGAATCCGCACGCAATGCTCACCTCCAGCACGCTCATGTCCGTCTGTCGCAGCAACTGCCGCGCCTTTTCCAGCCTTAACCGCAGATAAAAGTTGCTCGGCGTGTCGTTCAAGTGCAGCCGAAACAACCGCTCCAGTTGCCGACGCGTCACTTTGATCGACTCCGCTAATGCCAGCGTGCTCAGCGGCGGTTCGCTGTGTTGTTCCATTTCCCCGATCACGTGAACCAGTTTTTTGTTGCTGATGCCATAGCGCGTGGCGACTTCCATGCGCTGGTGGTCTTTGCGCGGGCGGATGCGGCCGAGTACGAATTGTTCGCTGACCTGGATCGCCAGTTCCGGGCCGTGGGCCTGGGCGATGAGGTCGAGCATCAGGTCGATAGAGGCGGTGCCGCCGGCGGAGGTGATGCGCCGGCGGTCGATCTCGAACAGCTCCTGGGTGACGGTCAGCTGTGGATAAGATTCCTTGAAGGCGTCGATGGCTTCCCAGTGCAAGGTCAGGCGATGGCCGTCAAGCAGGCCGGCTTCGGCGAGAACGAAGCTGCCGGTGTCGATGGCGCCGAGGGTCACGCCCTCGTTGTCCAGTCGTCGCAGCCAGTGCTCCAGCGCCGAAGTGGCGAATTTCAGCGGTTCGAATCCGGCGACCACCCATAACGTCGCGCCTTTCTTCAGCGGCTCCAGCGCAGCATCGGCGTTAACCGACATGCCGTTACTGGCGAGCACCGCCCCGCCGTCCGCGCTCAACGCATGCCAGCGATACAGCTCGCCGCGAAAGCGATTGGCGACTCGCAGCGGTTCGATGGCCGAGATAAAACCGATGGCCGAGAAACCCGGCATCAACATGAAGTAGAAATCCTGGGACATGGTGCGCACTCGATGGCCGGTAACGAGAGGGCGGTTAGCGTGTGATGTTGATACGCCACTTGCGAGCGGCATTCAAGAGCACAGGTCGCTGCAGTGCAAGTGCTGGTCGCCGCTGTGCGCTTTCATGCGCGCTTAGCTGCGTAACTTGGCATCACCGGCGCGCAGACACCGGAATCCACAATAATGAACTGCCGAGGAAACCTGAGATGAAACGACTGATCAGCAGCTGTGTTCTTGCACTCAGCGGTACCGCTTTCCTGAGCGCCAGTGTCATGGCCGCCGAACCCGCCGCGTGCCAGAACGTGCGCATGGGTGTAGTGAACTGGACCGACGTGATCGCGACCAGTGCCATGACCCAGGTATTGCTCGATGGCCTCGGCTACAACACCAAACAAACCAGCGCGTCCCAGCAAATCATTTTTGCCGGGATCCGCGACCAGCGCCTGGACCTGTTCCTGGGTTACTGGAACCCGCTGATGACCCAGACCATCACGCCGTTCGTCGCCGCCAATCAGGTCAAGGTCCTTGAAGCGCCGAGCCTGAAAGATGCGCGCGCCACCCTCGCCGTGCCGACTTACCTCGCCGACAAGGGCCTGAAAACCTTCGCCGATATCGCCAAGTTCGAAAAAGAACTGGGCGGCAAGCTCTACGGGATCGAGCCAGGTTCGGGCGCCAACACCCAGATCAAGGCGATGATTGCCAAGAATCAGTTTGGCCTCGGCAAATTCCAGCTCGTTGAATCCAGTGAGGCCGGCATGCTCGCGGCGGTGGATCGCGCTGTGCGGCGCAATGAGGCCGTGGTGTTCTTCGGCTGGGCGCCGCACCCGATGAACGTCAACGTGAAAATGACTTACCTGACCGGCAGCGAAGACGCGCTGGGCCCGGACGAAGGCATGGCCACCGTCTGGACCGTGACCGCGCCGACCTACGCTACGCAATGCCCGAACATCGGCCGCTTGCTGAGCAACCTGACCTACACCGCCGAAGACGAGAGCCGGATGATGCAGCCGCTGCTGGATCACAAGGACGCCTTCGAATCCGCCAAGCAATGGCTGAAAGATCACCCGCAAGACAAACAGCGCTGGCTCGAAGGCGTCACCACTTTCGATGGCAAACCCGCGGCTGACAATCTGAAACTCACCAGCAAATAACCCTGACTGAACCACCGATTCGCAGCCCGACCGGGCTGCGACACGGGACCACTACGCCTGTAAGGAACCGTCTAATGAACCACGACGTCATCATCACCTGCGCACTCACCGGTGCTGGCGACACGACCGCCAAGAGCCCACACGTGCCGGTCACGCCGAAGCAAATCGCCGCCGCTGCCGTGGAAGCCGCCAAGGCCGGCGCCACCGTGGTCCACTGCCACGTCCGCAATCCGGAAACCGGCAAGTTCAGCCGTGACGTGGCGCTGTACCGCGAAGTCATGGAGCGCATCCGCGAAGCCGACGTCGACATCATCGTCAACCTCACCGCCGGCATGGGCGGCGACCTGGAAATCGGCGCCGGCGAGAACCCCATGGAGTTCGGCCCGAACACCGATCTGGTCGGTCCGTTGACCCGTCTGGCCCACGTCGAAGCATTGCTGCCGGAAATCTGCACCCTCGATTGCGGAACCCTGAACTTCGGCGATGGCGACACCATTTACGTGTCCACCCCGGCGCAACTGCGGGCGGGCGCCAAACGCATTCAAGAGCTGGGCGTGAAAGCCGAGCTGGAAATTTTCGACACCGGTCACCTGTGGTTTGCCAAACAGCTGATCAAGGAAGGCCTGCTCGACAACCCGCTGTTCCAGCTGTGCCTGGGCATCCCGTGGGGCGCGCCGGCCGACACCACCACCATGAAAGCCATGGTCGACAACCTGCCGGCGAATGCGGTCTGGGCCGGTTTCGGCATCGGGCGCATGCAGATGCCGATGGCGGCGCAAGCGGTGCTGCTGGGCGGCAACGTGCGAGTCGGCCTGGAAGACAACATCTGGCTGGACAAAGGCGTGCTGGCGACCAACGGCCAACTGGTCGAACGCGCCTCGGAAATCCTCAACCGCCTCGGCGCCCGGGTTCTGACGCCGGCGGAAGGCCGGGTAAAAATGGGCCTGACCCAGCGCGGCTGACCAGCGACAACTCTCCACCCTGTGGGAGCGGGCTTGCCCGCGATGAGGCCGGTACATCCGCCACATGTTCTGTGAATTGACCACCGCCATCGCGGGCAAGCCCGCTCCCACAGGTTTCTCGACCAATCCTCAGGACCGCATTCATGACTTTTATCACTGAGATCAAAACCTTCGCCGCCCTCGGCAGCGGCGTCATCGGCAGCGGCTGGGTGTCCCGCGCCCTCGCACACGGCCTTGACGTAGTGGCCTGGGACCCGGCGCCCGGCGCCGAAGCGGCCCTGCGTAAACGCGTCGCCAATGCCTGGGGCGCCCTAGAAAAACAAGGCCTGGCACCGGGTGCATCGCAGGAGCGCCTGCGCTTCGTCACGACCATCGAAGAATGTGTGCGTGACGCCGATTTCATTCAGGAAAGCGCCCCGGAACGCCTCGACCTGAAACTGGAACTGCACAGCAAAATCAGCGCGGCAGCCAAGCCCAATGCCTTGATCGGCTCCAGCACCTCGGGCCTGTTGCCCAGCGAGTTCTACGAGAGCTCGACCCACCCGGAACGCTGCGTCGTCGGTCATCCGTTCAATCCGGTTTACCTGCTGCCGCTGGTGGAAGTGGTCGGCGGCAAGAACACTGCGCCGGAAGCGATTCAAGCGGCGATAAAAATCTACGAATCCCTGGGCATGCGTCCATTGCATGTGCGCAAGGAAGTGCCAGGATTCATCGCCGACCGCTTGCTCGAAGCACTGTGGCGCGAAGCACTGCACCTGGTGAACGACGGCGTGGCGACGACCGGTGAAATTGATGATGCGATCCGCTTTGGCGCCGGCCTGCGCTGGTCGTTCATGGGCACGTTCCTCACCTACACCCTGGCCGGTGGCGATGCCGGCATGCGGCACTTCATGGCGCAGTTCGGCCCGGCGTTGCAGTTACCGTGGACCTATCTGCCTGCACCGGAACTGACCGACAAACTGATTGATGATGTGGTGGACGGCACCACTGATCAGTTGGGCAACCACAGCATTTCGGCGCTGGAGCGCTATCGTGATGACTGCCTGCTGGCAGTGCTGGAGGCAGTAAAAACCACCAAAGAGAAGCATGGGATGGCGTTCAGCGAGTAATTCACCCGCAGGACCGGCCACATCGCGAGCAGGCTCACTCCTACATTGGAGCGCGTCCCCCTGTGGGAGTGAGCCGGCTCGCGATGACGGCCGCCCAGTCACCACCTATTTTGGATGCCATGAAATGCCCTCACTTACCACCTACCAAACCAGAATCATCCCCGACTGGGTCGATTACAACGGTCACCTGCGCGACGCCTTCTACCTGCTGATTTTCAGCTACGCCACTGACGCCCTGATGGATCGCCTGGGCATGGACAGCGACAACCGCGACGCCAGCGGCAACTCGCTGTTCACCCTCGAACTGCACCTCAACTACCTGCACGAAGTGAAGCTCGACGCCGACGTTGAAGTGCACACGCAAATCATCGCCCACGACAGCAAACGCCTGCACCTCTATCACAGCCTGCGCTTGGTCGGTGATGGGGTCGGTGATGCCAAGGAGCTGGCGGGCAATGAGCAAATGCTGCTGCACGTCGACCTCGCCGGGCCACGCTCCACACCGTTCAGCGAAGAAACCCTGGGCAAGCTGCAGGCCATCGTTGCCGAACAGACCGACCTGCCAACCCCCGCCTACCTCGGCCGAGTGATCGCATTACCACCTAAAAAATAACAAGGAGCTCGCATGAACACTGCCGCTGCGTTTGCCGACTTCCGTACTTATCCGTTGATCAGCGCGCTAGTTGGCGTGCAGGCGCTGGCGGATCGCGTTCAAGTGACCTGGGCCGATGACCGTGTCAGCCCCTTCCATTACCAATGGCTGCGGGACACCTGCCCGTGCTCGCAATGCGTCTACACAGTGACCCGTGAGCAAGTGCTGGAAATCGTCGACGTGGCGGAAAACCTCACGGCGACAAAGGCCGTCGTCGATGCCGAAGGTTGTCTGTGCGTCGATTGGCACGACGGCCACCAGAGCCGCTTTGATCCGGGCTGGTTGCGGGCCCACGCCTATGACGACGAATCCCGCGCCGAGCGCCGGGCGGGCAAGCCAAAAGCAAGCCTTTGGCGCAGCGATTTGCAGCTGCCAGTGTTCGACTATCAAGCGTTGATGAACGACAACACTGCCCTGTTGCAATGGCTGCTGGCGGTGCGCGATATCGGTCTGACCCAAGTGCATGGCGTGCCCACCGAACCCGGTTCGCTGAAACTGATTGCCGAGCGGATTTCCTTCATCCGCGAGAGCAATTTCGGCGTGCTGTTCAACGTGCAATCCAAGGCCGACGCTGACAGCAATGCCTACACCTCGTTCAACCTGCCCTTGCACAGCGACTTGCCGACCCGGGAGTTGCAACCGGGGCTGCAATTCCTGCATTGCCTGGTCAATGACGCCGACGGTGGCGAGAGCATTTTCGTCGACGGTTTTGCCATCGCCCAGGCGTTGCGCGAGGAAGATCCGCAAGCGTTTAAAGCCCTGTGTGAAATCCCTGTGGAATTCCGCAACAAGGACCGCCATAGCGACTACCGTTGCCTCGCTCCGATCATTGCTCTGGATACGTTGGGGCAGGTGTCGGAAATCCGGATGGCGAACTTTTTGCGTGGGCCGTTTGATGCAACGGTGGAGGAAATGCCCGGATTGTATCGGGCCTATCGGCGCTTTACCGCGATGACTCGCCAGGCGCGGTTTCGGCTGATGACGCGGCTCAATCCCGGCGAACTGTGGTGCTTTGATAACCGCCGTACTCTGCATGCGCGCAATGCGTTTGACCCCGGCAGCGGTGCGCGGCATTTTCAGGGCTGTTATGTCGATCGGGATGAGTTGTTGTCGCGGATTCTCGTGCTCCAACGATAGCGGTCTGATGATCAACACAAATCCACCGGATTCAGAAACAAAAAAAACCCGATCAAGCCGTGACAGGATCGGGGCAGAGGTGGGTACTGTTGAGGAGCCGTTGCGCGAGGGTGACCAAACCTTCGTGAAGCCAGCTGACACCAGTGTGCCCACTCTCCCCTCCCGCAGGTTAGCCGAAAACGACCTGTTCATAGCCATTGCGGCCATTGCGACAAATCCTCCTTGCCGCCAGTCCACACCCCTACGAGAATCGATTCACGACACCGTTCCCTGAAGAAGGATTGCGTGATGATGTACGCCGATTTGATTGACCAGGAAGACCTGTTGGGCCAGCTGAAATCGTTGGGGTTTCCAGTGCCGAGCGGTTCCACCGCCGAGCAGGCTTGCGAGTGTGCGGTGCGGGGTTTGAACGATGAACGGGCGATGACGCTGCGGACCATGGTCAAGCAGATGTACACCAGCAGCGCGACCATTCTGCCGGCGGTGCGCCAGGCGATTGATAAGCAGTTGTTACCTGCTTTGGCGCAATACCAGCAGAGTCGTAGCGCCTGACAGGACGCCAACGCGGGCAAGCCCGCGATGAAGTCGGCTCGGTCTAGAGCCTTACGCTAGCGAACGTCGACTCGTTGCGCGCCTGACTCAACGCCGACAACGGCCCGGACAATGGCGACAGCACCAGCGCCTGCGGCAGCGGCATCATCGCCACCTGTTGCGTGGTATTGGAGCCTACGCGCTCGTCACGCGGCGGAATGCCGAAGTATTCGCGGTAGCACTTGGAGAAGTGCGGCGTGGAAACGAAGCCACACACCGACGCCACTTCGATGATCGACATCGGCGTTTGCTTGAGCAACTGGCGGGCGCGGATCAGGCGCAGCTTCAGGTAGTAACGTGACGGCGAACAATGCAGGTATTTCTGAAACAGTCGTTCGAGCTGACGACGGGACACCGCGACGTACACCGCCAGTTCGTCGAGGTCGATCGGCTCTTCGAGGTTGGCTTCCATCAGCGCGACGATTTCCTGCAACTTCGGCTGATTGGTGCCAAGCATGTGCTTGAGCGGCACGCGCTGGTGATCCTGTTCGTTGCGAATACGCTCGTAGACGAACATCTCCGAAATCGCGGCGGACAGTTCACGACCGTGATCGCGGCTGATCAGGTGCAGCATCATGTCCAGCGGCGCGGTGCCGCCGGAGCTGGTGAAACGGTTGCGGTCGAGGGTGAACAGGCGAGTGCTCATGGCCACACGCGGGAAGGCTTCCTGCATCGAGGCGAGGCATTCCCAATGCACGCTGCAATCGAAGCCGTCGAGCAGGCCGGCGCAGGCCAGGGCCCAGCTGCCGGTGCAGACTGCGCCGAGACGCTTGGATTGACGCGCCTGGCTTTGCAGCCATGAGACGTGTTCGCGGGTGACAGTGCGCTGAATACCGATACCGCCGCAGACAATGATGGTGTCCATCGACGGTGCTTTGTGCATGGAGGCGTCGGGGGTGATCTGCAGACCGTCACTGGCCCATACCTGACCGCCATCAACCGTAAGCGTGGTCCAGCGATACAGCTCGCGACCGGACAATTGGTTGGCCATACGCAGAGGTTCCACGGCGGAGGCCAGAGAAATCAGCGTGAAATTGTCCAGCAGCAAAAAGCCGATGGATTGAGGCGCACGGTTCTGGGGTTGGGCCCCGGAGTTGAACGACGTCATCGCAGTATCTCCTCACACAAAGCGGGTGATGGCCTCAGGCGGAGGCTCTTGTTATTGCCATCATTCTCGCGTGGGAGACGGGCTTTGTAATGACAGAGCAATTGCCATGCCTAAAATTGAATGCACGTTCAATAACTCCTGAAAACGACGTCGCGGCGTGTCTATATAAGCCGCGTCGAGAGTGGGGGTTATATGCGGTAATCGAGGGGGCAAGCGCTCTGCTCCGTTGCGTGTGAGCAAATCGGTAGCACTTGTGGGAACGGGCTTGCGAGCACTCTGAAAAGAGTGTCACCGCAAGCACGGGGGACGGACGGTCAGGACCGGACTGGAGACCTGATTGGTTGCAAGGGGCGTATCTGTAAGCGACGCGCTAAAAGGTGGCGTGTTTTGAATCCGGTGTTCACTTACCGCGCAGTTTTGACTGATCTGGCGCAATCGCTGGCAAGCCAGCGATAGGCGGCTGCGGTCTCAGCACTCAACCGCGCTCACCGCCAACCCACCCCGCGATGTCTCCTTATATTTGTCATGCATATCCGCCCCGGTATCACGCATGGTGCGGATCACCCGATCCAGCGAGATGAAATGCTCGCCATCCCCGCGCAACGCCATCTGCGCGGCGTTGATCGCTTTCACCGCGGCAATCGCGTTGCGCTCGATGCACGGCACCTGCACCAGCCCGCCCACCGGATCGCAGGTCAGGCCGAGGTTGTGTTCCAGGCCGATCTCCGCCGCGTTGCACAGCTGCTCCGGCGTCGCACCGAGAATTTCCGCGAGTCCCGCCGCCGCCATGGCGCAGGCTGAACCCACTTCACCCTGGCAACCGACTTCCGCGCCAGAGATCGACGCGTTCTTTTTGCACAGAATCCCTACCGCCGCAGCGCTGAGGAAATAATCAACGACGTTGGCGTCCGTCACCACTTCACTGAACTTCATAAAGTAGTGCAGCACCGCCGGGATGATCCCCGCCGCGCCATTGGTCGGCGCCGTCACCATGCGCCCGCCGGCGGCGTTTTCTTCGTTGACCGCGAGGGCGAACAGGTTCACCCATTCCATGGCGCTCAAGGTCGAGCCGATCACGTTGGGCTTGTTCAACTCCTGCAGGCTGCGGTGCAATTTGGCTGCACGACGACGCACATTCAGGCCGCCGGGCAGGATGCCCTCGTGTTTAAGGCCCTGCTCGACGCAATCCTGCATCGCCGCCCAGAGTTTCATCAGGCCGGCACGGATTTCCTCTTCGCTGCGCCAGACTTTCTCGTTGGCCATCATCAATTCGGCCACGCGCAGGTTGTGCTGCTTGCACAGGCTGAGCAGCTCGACGGCGCTGGAGAAATCGTATGGCAACACCGTGCGATCCAGATCCACCACGCCACTGGAGGCCTGTGCTTCATCGACGACAAAGCCGCCGCCGATGGAATAGTAGGTGTCGCGATGCAGTTCGCCGTTATCGTCTTCGGCAATCAGGGTCATGGCATTGGGATGAAATGGCAGGTTTTCTTCGATGAGGCGCATGTCCCGCGCCCAGATGAACGGCACCGACAGGCGACCATCGAGCAACAGGGTGTGAGTTTCGCGCAAGGTTTCAATGCGAATGCCGATTTGCGACGGGTCGATTGCGTCCGGCCACTCGCCCATCAGCCCCATGATCACGGCGTTGTCGCTGCCGTGGCCGATGCCGGTGGCCGACAACGAGCCGTAAAGCTGAACTTCGACGCGGCGCACTTGTTCCAAAAGACCTTGTTCACGCAAACCCTGCACGAATAGCGCCGCCGCGCGCATCGGCCCGACGGTGTGGGAACTGGAAGGGCCGATACCGATTTTGAACAGGTCGAAAACGCTGATAGCCATTACTGCCGAACTCCTGGATGTGCCAACTCCAGGCGCAGGAGCGCCCGGTGACGGAGCTGCTACGCTCAAGCTGCAATCCGCCGGGATGGCCGCATCATCAGGCTTTTACGGTGTCTTTCGACGTCTCACACCGACGCACTCATGCCCACGAACGCCGCAGGTCTTTTACGCCGCATTTTCGCCGTTTTTTTGCGGCTCAGGTGACCAAACAGGGCTGAAAAAAGCTGTAAACGACGTCACCAACACTGGATGCGACCATCCCTGTACTGGTTACGACGCCCCCTGTAGGCGTCAGATTTTCACTGGTACATGATCGTATCGACTCGATTGCAAGGCGCCGCGGGAGAGCCGAGGTAGAGCGGTCTCCAAAACGCCATCCAACCGCAACCTATAAGTGCGGTGGTCCAGTCGGAACACTGCCAAAAAAAACACCAAGGAGTCCATCCATGAAAGGTTCCCCGTCGTTGTTGTTGGCCGCCATGCTGAGTCTGCCGTTACTGGCTCAAGCCGCAGAACCCGCTCAGTGCAGCACCGTAAACTTTTCCGATGTCGGCTGGACCGACATCACCGCGACAACCGCCACCACCAGCGTCGTGCTCGATGCCCTGGGCTACAAGACCAAAACCACCATGATTTCCGTGCCGGTGACCTACAAGTCCCTGGCCGACGGCAAGAACATGGATATTTTCCTCGGCAACTGGATGCCGACCATGGAAAACGACATCAAGGCCTATCGCGATGCCGGTACCGTGGACGTCGTGCGCACCAACCTCACTGGCGCCAAGTACACCCTCGCCGTCCCGCAGGCGCTGTACGACAAAGGGCTGCATGACTTCGCCGACATTGCCAAATTCAAGAAAGAGCTCGACGGCAAGATCTACGGCATCGAGCCAGGCAACGACGGCAACCGTCTGATCCAGAGTATGATCGACAAAAACGCCTTCGGCCTGAAAGACGCCGGTTTCAAGATGGTCGAATCCAGCGAAGCGGGCATGCTGTCGCAAGTTGACCGCGCGCAGAAACGCGACACCGCCGTGGTATTCCTCGGCTGGGCGCCGCACCCGATGAACAAGCGCTTCAAGATCCAATACCTGACCGGTGGCGATGACTTCTTCGGCCCGGACTTCGGTGCCGCCACCGTGGCAACCAACACCCGCAAGGGGTACACCCAGGAATGCAGCAACGTCGGCACCCTGCTGAAAAACCTGGAGTTCACCGTCGACATGGAAAGCTCTCTGATGGGCAACATCCTGGACGACAAGATGAAGCCTGACGCGGCCGCCAAGGCCTGGCTCAAAAAGAATCCACAGGTCCTCGATACCTGGCTCGCTGGCGTGACCACCATTGACGGTAAACCAGGCCTGGAGGCCGTGAAAGCCAAGCTCGCGCAGTAAATCGTTTACGCCGGGCGACTCTGGTCGCCCGGGCTGTTTATTCCTTGCATGCGGACGTTCACTACCATGCTGATTGATCAGAAAATACCTCTAGGCCAGTACATCGCGGGCTTCGTCGAATGGTTGACGCAACACGGCGCCAACACCTTCGATGCAATCGCCGTGACACTGGAAACGATGATCCACGGCGTGACTTTTGCGCTGACCTGGTTCAACCCGCTGGCATTGATCGGCCTCATCGCGCTACTGGCACACTTTATTCAACGCAAATGGGGACTGACGGTTTTCGTCATCGCCTCCTTTCTGCTGATCCTCAATCTGGGGTACTGGCAGGAAACCATGGAAACACTCGCCCAGGTGTTGTTCGCCACCCTGGTCTGCGTGGTCATCGGCGTGCCGCTGGGCATCGTCGCTGCACACAAGCCGATGTTCTACACACTGATGCGTCCGGTACTCGATCTGATGCAGACCGTACCGACCTTCGTTTACCTCATTCCTACCCTGACCCTCTTCGGTCTGGGCGTGGTCCCGGGTCTGATCTCCACGGTGGTGTTTGCGATTGCCGCGCCCATCCGCCTGACCTACCTGGGTATCCGTGATGTTCCCGCAGAATTGATGGACGCCGGCAAAGCCTTCGGCTGCTCGCGCCGTCAACTGCTCGCACGCATTGAACTGCCTTATGCGATGCCAAGCATTGCGGCCGGTATCACCCAGTGCATCATGCTGTCGTTGTCGATGGTGGTGATCGCGGCACTGGTGGGCGCCGACGGCCTGGGCAAACCCGTGGTCAACGCACTGAACACTGCTGATATCGCCCTCGGCTTTGAAGCCGGCCTGGCGATCGTATTGCTGGCGATCATGCTCGACCGTATCTGCAAACAACCCGACGCTAAAGTAGGGGGTGACGCATGAGCATTATTCGCTTCGAAGACGTCGACGTAATTTTCTCCAAAGACCCGCGTGAAGCACTGAAACTGCTCGACCAGGGCATGACCCGTGACCAGATCCTGAAAAAGACCGGGCAGATTGTCGGCGTTGAAAAGGCCAGCCTCGACGTCGAAAAAGGTGAAATCTGCGTGCTGATGGGCCTGTCCGGCTCCGGCAAGTCCAGCCTGCTGCGCTGCATCAACGGTCTCAACACCGTGAGCCGTGGCAAGCTGTTCGTCGAACACGAAGGCCGGCAGATCGACATTGCTTCCTGCACCCCGGTGGAACTGAAAATGATGCGCACCAAGCGCATCGCCATGGTGTTCCAGAAGTTCGCCCTGATGCCTTGGCTGACGGTGCGCGAGAACATCAGCTTCGGTCTGGAAATGCAGGGTCGCCCGGAAAAAGAACGGCGCAAACTGGTCGACGACAAACTTGAGCTGGTCGGCCTGACCCAGTGGCGCAACAAGAAACCCGACGAACTTTCCGGCGGCATGCAACAGCGTGTGGGCCTGGCTCGGGCGCTGGCGATGGACGCCGACATTCTGCTGATGGACGAACCGTTCTCGGCGCTCGACCCCTTGATCCGCCAGGGCCTGCAGGACGAACTGCTGGAACTGCAAAGCAAGCTGAACAAAACCATCGTCTTCGTCAGCCACGATCTGGACGAGGCACTGAAGCTGGGCAGCCGTATTGCGATCATGAAAGACGGCCGGATCGTCCAGTACAGCAAGCCTGAGGAGATCGTCTTGAACCCGGCGGATGATTACGTGCGGACCTTCGTCGCGCACACCAACCCGCTGAACGTGTTGTGCGGTCGCAGCCTGATGCGCACCCTGGACAACTGCAAACGCATCAACGGTTCAGTCTGCCTCGATCCGGGTGGCGATTCGTGGCTCGACCTGGCCGAAGGCAACACCATCAAGGGCGCCCGCCAGAACGGCGCGAGCCTCGACCTGCAGAACTGGGCTCCTGGGCAAGCGGTGGAAGGTCTGGGGCGTCGGCCAACGCTGGTGGACTCCAACATCGGCATGCGCGATGCACTGCAGATTCGTTATCAAACCGGCAACAAACTGGTGCTGCACGACAACAACCAAGTGGTCGGGATTCTCGGTGACAGCGAGCTGTACCATGCGCTGCTCGGCAAAAACCTGGGTTAAGGCAACAGACACAAAAACGCCGCGAGAGAATCGCGGCGTTTTTGTTTATAGAGTATCGGGCAGATCTGCATTGCCCGTTACGGCCCCATCGCGAGCAGGCTCACTCCCACATTGGATGTGTGAACACCACAGATCAATTGTAGGAGTGAGCCTGCTCGCGATGAACGCAACACGGTGCTTCTGACTGAAACACCGCGTCACTTCACCACTCAGCTATAGACACGGCCAAGGAGCTGCCGATGGCTTTCAAACTGATCGAGCACGTCACGGGTGATCTGATCCTGAGTGAAGCCCATGAGGTCATAGTCCTGGCTGCCATTGTGCAAATACACCTCGGCGCGGTAGTAACGTGCGCGGGGCTCGTCAGCACTTTCAGCCGACACCGTTTCGCTCGCCGCCGCAAGATAGCCGTCCAGGCTCACTTCGTAGACAAACGGGTTGCCCTCTTCCCTCTCGATCCGCAGGCCCATGCAACGCTTGGACTTGCCCAGCAACGTTTGCACATCAAGGCCCTGAGCGCGCAGTTGCACAGCGGCATCTTCCAGCGCCGGGCTGACTTGCTTGTCCATGAAGCGCTGAACGACCGACTGGTTCGGTTGCAGATCCAGTTGGGTCAGGCGCTCGCTGAAACCACGACGGCCACGCGCAGCCAGTTCCGCTTGCTCCTGTTCAATCTGCACATCCTGGCGCATGGCCTTGTGCAAGCCGAACATGAACAACACCAGTACCACCGAGAACGGCAGGCCGGCCAGCACCACCATGGTTTGCATGGCTTCAAAATTACCGGCGAACAGCAGGCCGATGGTCACCAGCGTAATCACCGCCGACCAGAAAATCCGCAGCCAGTGCGGCGCATCTTCGTCGACGTTGCCGCCCTTGCACGAAAGGTTGGCCATCATCACCGCACCGGAATCCGCCGGGGTCAAGAACAGCACGAAACCGACGAAAATCGACACGCCGATCACGATTTTCGAGGCAGGGTAGTGTTCCAGCAACTGATAGATCGCCATCGACGGCTGTTCCAGCGCCGTCTTTCCGAGCTCCACCGCCCCATGGTTCATCACCAGGTCCAGGGCCGAGTTACCGAAGATCGACAGCCAGGCCAAGGTGAAACCCAGCGGGATCAACAGCACGCCGGCCACCAGTTCACGCACGGTACGACCACGGGAAATACGCGCGATGAACATGCCCACGAATGGCGCCCAGGAAATCCACCAGGCCCAGTAGAACAGGGTCCACAGGCCCAACCAGCGGTCAGACTTGTCGCTGTCGCCCTCGTACACATAGAGGTCGAAAGTCTTCAGCACTACGCCGTTCAGGTAGTCGCCAACGTTCTGCACAAAACCGTTGAGCAGGTGCAAGGTCGGGCCGAACAGCAGGACGAAAATCAGCAGGCCGCTGAACAACACGATGTTCAGGTTGGACAGACGGCGAATGCCGTTTTCCACCCCGGACACGGCAGCGATGGTCGCCACGGTGCTCATCACGATGATCACGATCAGCAGGTTGGTGTTGCTGTGCTGCATGCCGAACAGGTTTTCCAGCCCGGACGACACTTGCAGCGAACCAATCCCCAGGTTCGTCACCAGCCCCAGCAGCGTCACGAACATGCCGAAGCCGTCCACCGCGTGACCGGCCGCGCCTTTGACCCAACGCTCGCCCACCAGCGGGTACAGCGCCGAACGCAACGCCAGCGGCTGGTTATGACGGTAGGCAAAGTACGCCACGGCCAGGCCGACCAAGGCGTAAATCGCCCAGCCGTGCAAGCCCCAGTGCAGGAAAGTCAGCTGTACCGCCTGACGTGCGGCCATGTTGCTGGCGGCCACGCCTTCCGGCGGATTGAAGTAATGGTCAAGCGGCTCGGAAGCACCGAAGTACAACAGCGAGATGCCGATACCGGAGGAGAACAGCATCCCCGCCCAGGCGCCATAGCTGAAGTCCGGGGTGTCGTCCTTGCTCCCCAGCTTGAGCTTGCCGTAGGACGAAAACGCCAGGCCGACCACGAAGACCAGGTAAGCGGCGATCACCACCATGTAGTACCAGCCAAAGCTGCGGGACAACCAGGCCTGGGCGATACCGAGCAATCTGCCGGCCTCTTGCGGGGCGATGATCAGAATGGCGGTCAACAACAGGATCAGCGCGGTAGAGGTGTAAAACACCCAACCGTTGACCGTCACCTTCTCGGGCGGGGTCTTTATAAGAGAGGCAGAACTCATGGCACAGATGCTCCGGGCAGTGCGGGAGAAGAACACAAGGCAACGCGTTACCCGACCAATCGGTTTGATGGCAGCCGACCGGCGGGTGATATAAAGACACCCCGAAAAAAGCCCGAAGCCCGGAGCGCCAGTACGCAAGGGTTTCGAGCCGTTTTGAATGTCGGTTTGCCGCCATTTACACGTAGGAAAAATCTGTAAATAGCGACGATTTGTCGCAGATCTTATTCTTTGTTGATTGAACGTTCAATCAAAACAAAATAGACTGGCCTTCAATCCGATAGACGTTCTGCGTCTGCCGGAAGGCCTAAGGAGATGTGCAAGATGCCCAAGGTCGGTATGCAACCCATCCGCCGCCAGCAATTGATCGAAGCCACATTGCAGGCCGTCGATCAGGTCGGGATGGGGGACGCCAGCATTGCGCTGATCGCCCGTTTGGCCGGTGTCTCGAATGGCATCATCAGTCACTATTTTCAGGACAAGAATGGCCTGATCGCTGCCACGGCGCAGTACCTGATGAGTGTCCTCAGCGAGAACGTCACCGCGCGTCGTCAGGCGCTGACAGATGCCAGCCCGCGGGCGCATCTGCAGGTGATCATCGAAGGCAACTTCGACGCCAGCCAGGTCAACGGCCCGGCAATGAAAACCTGGCTGGCCTTCTGGGCCACCAGCATGCACCACCCGTCTTTGCACAGGTTGCAGCGGATCAACGATCACCGTCTGTATTCCAACCTGTGCTGCCAGTTCCGCCGTGTATTGCCGCTCGATCAAGCGCGCAGTGCCGCCCGGGGCTTGGCAGCCCTCATTGACGGTTTGTGGTTGCGCGGCGCGCTGTCGGGAGATGCTTTCGACACCGAGCAGGCGCACCGGATCGCTTACGAATACATGGATTTCCAACTGGCCAAGCAGGTGAGTTAGAGCACACATAAAACGCTCAACCCCTGAACGCTACCGATGGCGATGCCAACTGCTACACGGCACACCCGGTGGTTAACGCCAACCACTTATGCACTTGCGAGGACTTTATGGCCCGTTTCGAACTGCAAAAACTCTACATCGATGGCGGCTACTCCGACGCCAGCAGCGACGCCACTTTCGAAGCCATCAACCCGGCTAACGGTGAAGTCCTCGCAAACGTCCAGCGTGCGAGCAAGCAAGACGTCGAGCGCGCCGTGGTCAGCGCTGAAAAGGGCCAGAAAATCTGGGCCGCGATGACCGCCATGGAGCGTTCCCGCATCCTGCGTCGCGCCGTCGACATCCTGCGCGAGCGCAACGATGAACTGGCCGCCCTGGAAACCCTGGACACCGGTAAGTCGTTCTCGGAAACCAAGTACGTTGACATCGTCACCGGCGCAGACGTGCTGGAATACTACGCAGGCCTGGTGCCGGCCATCGAAGGCGAGCAGATTCCTCTGCGCACCACCTCGTTCGTCTACACCCGTCGCGAGCCGTTGGGCGTCGTCGCCGGTATCGGCGCGTGGAACTACCCGATCCAGATCGCCCTGTGGAAATCCGCCCCAGCCCTGGCGGCCGGTAACGCGATGATCTTCAAGCCAAGCGAAGTCACCTCGCTGACCACCCTGAAACTGGCCGAGATCTACACCGAAGCAGGCCTGCCTGCTGGCGTATTCAACGTTTTGACCGGCAGCGGCCGTGAAGTCGGCACCTGGCTGACCGAGCACCCGCGCATCGAAAAAATCTCCTTCACCGGCGGCACCGACACCGGCAAGAAGGTCATGGCCAGCGCTTCCGCTTCGTCGCTGAAAGACGTGACCATGGAACTGGGCGGCAAATCCCCGCTGATCATTTTCGACGACGCCGACCTTGATCGCGCCGCTGACACCGCGATGATGGCCAACTTCTACAGCTCCGGTCAGGTCTGCACCAACGGCACTCGCGTGTTCGTACCGAGCCATCTGAAAGCTGCGTTCGAAGCCAAGATCGCCGAGCGTGTTGCGCGCATCCGCATCGGCAACCCGGAAGACGAAAACACCAACTTCGGCCCGCTGGTCAGCTTCGCCCACATGGAAAGCGTGCTCGGCTACATCGCCAAAGGTAAGGAAGAAGGCGCTCGCGTGCTGTGCGGCGGTAGCCGTCTGACCGACGGCGACTTCGCCAAAGGCGCATTCGTCGCACCGACCGTGTTCACCGACTGCACCGACGAAATGACCATCGTGCGTGAAGAAATCTTCGGCCCGGTGATGGCGATCCTCTCTTACGAAACCGAAGAAGAAGTGATCCGTCGCGCCAACGACACCGACTTCGGCCTCGCAGCCGGTGTTGTCACCAAGGACCTGAACCGCGCTCACCGCGTGATTCATCAACTGGAAGCCGGTATCTGCTGGATCAACGCCTGGGGCGAGTCCGACGCGAAGATGCCGGTCGGCGGCTACAAGCAGTCGGGCGTGGGCCGTGAGAACGGGATCAGCTCTCTTAATAACTTCACGCGTATCAAGTCCGTGCAAGTCGAACTGGGTGAGTACGCCTCAGTGTTCTGAGGAGCTACAAGCGGCAAGCTTCAAGCTGCAAGTAAAAGCAGTTTGGGGCTGCCGCACGCTCCCACTCACCCCGCTCGCTGCTCTTCCTTGCAGCTTGAAGCTTGGAGCTTGCCGCTCCCCCGGAGACCCTATGGCTAACGAATACGACTACATCATCATCGGTGCCGGCTCCGCCGGTAACACCCTGGCGACCCGTCTGACTGAAGACGCTGGCGTCACCGTCCTGCTGCTCGAAGCCGGCGGCCCGGACTATCGCCTCGACTTCCGCACGCAAATGCCGGCCGCCCTGGCCTTCCCGCTGCAAGGTCGTCGCTACAACTGGGCCTACGAAACCGATCCAGAGCCACACATGGACGGTCGCCGGATGGAGTGCGGTCGCGGCAAGGGCCTCGGCGGCTCTTCGCTGATCAACGGCATGTGCTACATCCGCGGCAACGCGATGGACTACGACAACTGGTCGAAACTGCCAGGCCTGGAAGATTGGGACTACCTCAACTGCCTGCCGTATTTCCGCAAGGCCGAAACCCGCGATATCGGCCCGAACGACTACCACGGTGGCGAAGGCCCGGTCAGCGTGACCACGCCGAAAGCTGGCAATAACCCGCTGTTCCACGCCATGGTTGAAGCCGGCGTGCAAGCCGGTTACCCGCGCACCGAAGACTTGAACGGTTACCAGCAAGAAGGCTTCGGCCCGATGGACCGCACCGTGACGCCGAATGGCCGCCGCGCCAGCACCGCGCGCGGTTACCTGGACACGGCCAAGAAGCGTTCGACCCTGACCATCGTCACCCACGCCCTGACCGACAAGATCCTGTTCGAAGGCAAGCGCGCGGTCGGCGTGCGTTACCTGATCGGCGCCGCTGAAGAGCGCGTTGAAGCCCGCGCCCGCAAAGAAATCCTGCTGTGCTCCGGCGCCATCGCTTCGCCGCAGATCCTGCAACGCTCCGGCGTCGGCCCGGCCGCACTGCTGAATACGCTCGACATCCCGGTGGTCCACGACCTGCCAGGCGTCGGCGAAAACCTGCAGGATCACCTCGAGTTGTACCTGCAATACGCCTGCACCCAACCGGTCTCGCTGTACCCGTCGCTGCTCTGGTACAACCAGCCGGCCATCGGTGCCGAGTGGCTGTTCAACGGCACCGGCATCGGCGCCAGCAACCAGTTCGAAGCCGGCGGTTTCATCCGCACCCGCGAAGAATTCGATTGGCCGAACATCCAGTACCACTTCCTGCCGGTCGCGATTAACTACAACGGCAGCAACGGCGTGAAAGAACACGGTTTCCAGGCGCACATGGGCTCCATGCGTTCGCCGAGCCGTGGTCGCATCCAGGCCAAGTCGAAGGACCCCCGCGAGTACCCGAGCATCCTCTTCAACTACATGGCCACCGAGCAGGACTGGCAGGAATTCCGCGACGGCATCCGCCTGACCCGCGAAATCATGCAACAGCCGGCGCTGGACCAGTACCGTGGCCGCGAAATCAGCCCGGGCATCGACGTACAAACCGATGAGCAGCTGGACCAGTTCATCCGCGAACACGCCGAAACCGCGTTCCACCCGTCCTGCTCGTGCAAGATGGGCACCGACGACATGGCCGTGGTCGATGGCGAGGGTCGTGTACACGGCCTGCAAGCCCTACGCGTGGTCGATGCCTCGATCATGCCGATCATCACCACCGGCAACCTGAACGCGCCAACGATCATGATCGCCGAGAAAATCGCCGACAAGATCCGCGGCCGCCAGCCATTGCCGCGCAGCACGGCGGACTACTACGTCGCGGGCGATGCGCCGGTGCGTGGGAAGCCGTTGCGGGATGTGAGCCCTACTCCTCAGTAAGTCGACATACCGCATCACGGCTAATCGCGGGCAAGCCCGCTCCCACAGTTTCTGGGGTGAATTACAAATATGTAATCCAACTCGGACCTTGTGGGAGCGGGCTTGCCCGCGATGGGGCCCGACCAGACTTAACAAATCTCCCGGCAATCCTTTTCTAGGCCTCTCCAAGCTTGATCCCTCCCCCCGCACAGGCCTAATCTAGCGCCACGCAAACGTTTCACCTCTCCCCCCGCTCCACCGTTCCGCCGCCACTCCATTCCAAGGAGGTTCCCGAATGTTCGATTTCCACCCCCAGCTCAAGCAGCGTTTTGCTGCCTTGCGTACGGGCGCTGAATTCTTTTCGCTGCGTTATGTGCGCGAGTCCGGCCAGTACCTGTCGGTGCGCAAGAATGTTGCCGAACCGCCGAGCCTGAGCCGTGATGAAGGGGCGATGCTGACCGTTCGCGTCAATGGCGTCGAAGCTTATGCGGCGACCAACGATCTGTCGCAGTCCGGCCTGCAAGCCGCGGTGGATAAGGCCGAGCAACAAGCCCGTCGCCTCAAGCCCCACGCGCTGCTCGACCTGCGCGAGCAAGCTGTTTCCAGCGACCACGCCGACTATTTCTCGCCGAACCTCGACCAGCCCTTCCCGTCACTGAGCGATTGCTACCAGTTGCTCGGCGCGGAATCCGCGTCCGTGCCCAAGGACGAACGCCTGGTGAGCTGGCAGGTCAGCATCGGCATTACCCACGTCGAGCAGATTTACCTCAACAGCGCCGGCGCCGAGTTGCGTCAGGCCCAGCGTTTCGTCTACCCCGGTCTCGACGTTACGGCCTACGACGGCAACGACAGCCAGACCCGCAGCCTCGGCCGCGAGAACTTCGGCCAGCAGGGCGCCGCCGATGTGATCAGCCGCTGCGGCCTGATCGGCGCCGGCCCGGCCATCGCCGATCAAGCGCTGCAATTGCTGCTGGCACCGAACACCCCGCAAGGTCCACGGGACCTGCTGTTGATGCCGGACCAGATGATGCTGCAGATCCATGAATCCATCGGTCACCCGCTGGAACTGGACCGAATCCTCGGTGACGAGCGCAATTACGCCGGCACCAGTTTCGTCAAGGCCGAAGACTTCGGCCATCTGCAATATGGCTCGAAACTGCTCAACGTGACCTTCGATCCGGACATCCCCGAGCAGCTCGCGAGCTACAGGCATGACGATGACGGCAGCGCCGCAAGCAAACAGTTTTTGATCAAGGAGGGCTTGCTGCTCAAGCCACTGGGCGGCGCCCTCTCGCAATTCCGTTCCGGTATGGACGGCGTCGCCAACAGTCGCGCCTGCGGCTGGAACCGTCCGCCAATCGACCGCATGGCCAACCTCAATATCGAGCCCGGCGATCAGCCGCTTCAGCAACTGATCGGCAATATCGAGCACGGGATTTTGATGAGCACCAACCGCTCTTGGTCCATTGACGATGCGCGTAATAAATTCCAGTTCGGTTGCGAATGGGCGCAGTTGATCGAAAACGGCGAACTCAAAGGCGTGGTGAAAAATCCGAACTACCGGGCGATTTCCGCGCACTTCTGGAAAAGCCTCAGCGCCGTCGGCGACGCCAGCACCTTCAAGGTTTTGGGCACGCCGAACTGCGGCAAAGGCGAACCGAATCAGGTGATCCGCGTCGGCCATGCGTCGCCGGCCTGCGTGTTCAGCAACGTGGATGTGTTTGGGGGAGACGCCTGATGAGTACGTCGAACAGTCAGGCCGATGGGTTCAAGGCCTTGGTCAAATGGCTGTGCGAGGCGATTCGCGAGCCCGAGCAGTTCACCCTCGGCTATGCCGCCGAATCCTCGGCCTTCGTGCGCTTCAACCATGGGAAGGTGCGTCAGGCCGGCCAGGTGCAACAGGCGAGCATCGGTTTCAAACTGATCAACGAGGGCCGGCATGCAGACCTCGACATTACGCTGTCGGGCGATGCCGAGGTCGACCTGCAACGGCTGGCCGAAGGGCTGCAACAGCTGCGCGACACCTTGCCGTTGCTGCCGCAGGACCCATACCTGCTGCTCAACCACACTGGCTGGCAGAGCAAGAATGTACAGGCGCATCCGCTGCCGGACACTGAGCAGGCAGTCGCTGAAATCACCCGGGCCGCCGAAGGGCTGGACCTGGTGGGCTTCTACGCGGCCGGGCCGATCAGTCGCGGTTTCGCCAGTTCCTCAGGCGCGTTTGGCTGGCATCAGGCCAACAGTTTCAACTTCGACTTCAGTCTGTTTCACCAAAACGGTCAGGCGGTGAAAGCCAGCTACGCCGGGCACGACTGGAACAGTGAAGGGTTCGCCAGACGTTTCCAGCAAGCGCGAGAGCAGCTTGAATTCTTCGGTCGGCCATTGCGCACGCTGGCGCCGGGTCAATACCGCGCCTATCTGGCACCGGCCGCGCTGGAAGAAATCATGGGACTTTTGTCCTGGGGCGGTTTCTCGGCGCAGTCGGTGGCGAGCAAGAGCAGTCCGTTGCAGAAACTCTACGCGGGTGACCAGTCGTTCAGCCCGCTGCTGTCTCTCGATGAGAAAGTCAGCGGCTCGTTGAGCCCGGCGTTTTCCGGAGAAGGTTATCCGCGCAGTGATCTGAAACTGATCGTCGAGGGTCAGGCCGGTGCGCAACTGGTCGGCTCGCGCAGCGCCGCCGAGTACGGCCTGACTGCCAACGGCGCCAGCGGCGGTGAATCGCCGAGCGCGTTAAACATGGCGCCCGGCGCACTGCCGGAGGCCGATATACTCAAGCAACTGGGCACCGGCTTGTACATCAGCAATCTCTGGTACCTGAACTACTCGGACCAGCCGATGGCACGCATGACCGGGATGACGCGGTTTGCGACGTTCTGGGTTGAAAACGGGGAGATCCAGGCGCCGGTGAGCACCATGCGGTTCGATGACAGCGCCTACAGTTTGCTCGGTTCGCAACTGGAGGCATTGACTGAAGAGCGGGAGTTGCTGCTGTCGGCGAGTACGTACAGTCAGCGGGCCACGGCCTCGGCGTTGTTGCCGGGTGCGCTGATCAGCAAGCTGACCCTGACCCTGTAAACGCATTTCCTGTAGGAGCAGCCGGTCGACGCTCGATTGCTCGCGAAAAACCTGAGCTCACCGCGTTGAATCAGGATGCCGGCGTTATCGTTGACCTCCATCGCGAGCAATCGAGCGTCGACCGGCTGCTCCTACAGGGGCGGGTGTTATCCCAATTGACAAGAGGTCCCATGCCCAACCGCCCAGCTCTCGACCCTGTCACCGCCCGCTGGTTGCCGTGGGTCGTCGCCATTGCCTTCTTCATGCAGTCCCTCGACGGCACCATCCTCAACACCGCTCTACCGGCCATGGCCCGCGACCTGGCGGAAAACCCGTTGCGCATGCAAGGCGTGATTATCGCCTACATGCTCACCGTCGCCCTGTTGATCCCCGCCTCGGGCTGGATCGCCGACCGCTTTGGCACCAAGAAAATCTTCTTCGGCGCGATTCTGTTGTTCAGCATCGGCTCGTTGCTCTGTGCTCTTTCGAGCAGCCTGAGCATGCTGATCGGCGCGCGGATCATTCAAGGTCTGGGCGGCGCACTGATGCTGCCGGTGGGAAGACTGGTGGTGCTGCGGGCCTACCCACGCTCGGAACTGGTGCGGATCATGGGCTTCATCACCATTCCCGGCCTGCTCGGGCCGCTGATCGGCCCGACCATGGGCGGCTGGATGGTCGAATACCTGACCTGGCACTGGATTTTTCTGATCAACCTGCCGGTGGGCGCTATCGGTTGCTACGCGGTGTGGAAGTTCATCCCCGACCTGCGCGGCAGCGAGCGCACGCGCTTCGACAGCCTGGGCTTTTTGCTGTTCGGCGCGGCGATGGTGCTGATCACCATCGCCATGGAAGGTCTGGGTGAACTGCACTTGCCGCATTTGCGCGTGATGTTGCTGCTGTTCGGCGGCATGGCGTGTCTGGCGGCGTACTGGCTGCGGGCCGGGCAGATTGATAATCCGTTGTTTGCACCGTCGCTGTTCAAGACTAGAACGTTCGCCGTAGGCATTCTCGGAAACCTGTTCGCCCGTCTCGGCAGTGGCGCACTACCGTTCCTCGTGCCGTTGCTGCTGCAAGTGGCGCTGGGTTATTCGCCGTCCCAGGCCGGGATGAGCATGTTGCCGCTGGCCGCGGCGGCGATGTTCGCCAAGTGGTTCGCCCGTCCACTGATCGAGCGCCTGGGTTATCGCATCGTGCTCACCGGCAATACGCTGGCGCTGGGCATCATGCTGGCGAGCATGGGTCTGGTGAGTGAGCAGACGCCGTACTGGCTGCTGCTGGGGATGCTGGCAATTCTCGGCGCAATCAACTCGTTGCAGTTCACCGCGATGAACACCGTAACCCTGATCGACCTCGACGATGCGAGCGCCAGCAGCGGCAACAGCTTGCTGTCGGTGGTCGCGCAATTGTCCCTGAGCCTCGGCGTGGCCTGCGCCGGCGCCTTGCTCGGCGGGTTTACCGCAGAGGTCGGCAACGATGGCGTGGAAACGGTTCTCGGCGCCTTCCAGCTGACCTTTGTCACAGTCGGAATCATGGCGATGCTGGCGGCGACGATCTTCTCGCAGCTCTCAAAGGAAGACGGACGGCGTGTCAAACGTCCGGAAGAACACATCGAACCTTAGGGCCAATGGCCACGGGACTGATACACTGCGCGACATTTTGTTTTGCAGGCCAGTCCCGTGACCACCATCGCCACCGCTTTTAATACTTTGCCGCTGTCCGCCGCCATGCTGGCTAACCTCGACTCCCTCGGTTATGCCCAGATGACGCCGATCCAGGCGCAAAGCTTGCCGGTGATCCTCAAGGGGATGGACCTGATCGCCCAGGCCAAGACCGGCAGCGGCAAGACCGCGGCCTTCGGTATCGGCCTGCTGAACCCGATCAATCCGCGCTTCTTCGGTTGCCAGGCGTTGGTCATTTGCCCAACGCGGGAACTGGCTGACCAGGTCGCCAAGGAAATCCGTCGTCTGGCCCGTGCCGAAGACAACATCAAGGTCCTGACCCTGTGTGGCGGCGTGTCCTTCGGCCCGCAGATCGGTTCGCTGGAGCACGGCGCGCACATCATCGTCGGCACGCCGGGTCGCATCCAGCAGCATTTGCGTAAAGGCTCGCTGATTCTTCACGGCCTGAACACGCTGATCCTCGACGAAGCCGACCGCATGCTCGACATGGGGTTCTACGATTCCATCGAAGAAATCATCGCCCAGTGCCCGGAGCGTCGCCAGACCCTGCTGTTCTCCGCCACCTATCCGGTGGGCATCAAGCAGCTCGCGTCGAAATTCATGCGCAACCCACAGCAAGTGAAGGCCGAAGCGTTCCACGACGACACGCAGATCGAGCAGCGCTTCTACGAGATTTCTCCAGACGAGCGCATGGACGCTGTGGTCAAGGTCCTCGCGCATCACCGTCCGGCGTCCTGCGTGGCGTTCTGCTTCACCAAGCAGCAAGTGCAGGAAACCGTTGATCACCTGACCTCGAAGGGCATTTCCGCCGTCGGCCTGCACGGCGATCTGGAACAGCGTGATCGTGACCAGGTGCTGGCGATGTTCGCCAACCGCAGTACCTCGGTGCTGGTTGCCACCGACGTCGCCGCTCGCGGTCTGGACATCGATGCGCTGGACATGGTGATCAACGTCGAACTGGCTCGTGATTCGGAAATCCATATTCACCGTGTTGGCCGTACCGGTCGTGCCGGTGAAAAAGGCATCGCAATCAGTCTGGTCGCCCCGTCCGAAGCGCACCGCGCCCAGGCCATCGAGCAGCTGCAGAAGTCACCGTTGAGCTGGGATCAGTTGGACAACCTCACGTCCCAGGGCGGCGGTCCGTTGCTGCCGCAAATGAGCACGCTGGTCATCGGCGCCGGTCGTAAAGACAAAGTGCGTCCGGGCGACATTCTGGGTGCATTGACCGGTGATGCCGGGATTCCAGGCGCACAAGTCGGCAAGATCGCGATTTTCGATTTCCAGGCCTATGTGGCAGTGGAACGCGGGGTTGCCAAGCAGGCGGTTCAACGCCTGAACGAAGGCAAGATCAAAGGCCGCTCGCTGCGGGTTCGTATTTTGTAAGAAAACTTCGACTCAACGAAGATCCCACATTGGTTTGCCGGTGAATTGAAATTTGTATGAGGACACCGTTTTGCGCTCTACCGAAGTCGTGATCATTGGCGCTGGCGCCGCAGGGTTGATGTGTGCGCTGACCGCCGCCGGGCGCGGGCGCAAGGTGATGTTGCTCGACCATGCAAACAAGGCCGGCAAGAAAATCCTGATGTCGGGCGGTGGCCGCTGCAATTTCACCAACATGTATACCGAACCCGGCAATTTCCTCTCGCACAACGAACATTTCTGCAAATCCGCACTGGCGCGTTACACCCAGTGGGATTTCATCGGCATGGTCGCCAAGCATGGCGTGCCGTACCACGAGAAAAAACTCGGCCAGCTGTTCTGCGATAACAAATCCAGCGACATCCTCGACATGTTGCTCAACGAGTGCGATCAGGTCGGCGTCAGCCTGCACCTGGACACCTCGATCCAGAGCATCGAAAAGCTGGAAAGCGGTTATCTGCTGGACACTACGCTGGGCCAGACCACCTGTGAATCCTTGGTGATCGCCACGGGCGGCCTGTCGATCCCGACGTTGGGCGCTACGGGTTTCGGTTATCAGGTCGCCAGGCAGTTCGGCCACGAGCTACTGCCCACCCGCGCCGGCCTGGTGCCTTTCACCATCACCGATCAGCTCAAGGAGTTGTGCACCGAGCTGTCCGGCACCTCGGTGGATTGCCTGGTGAGCTGCAACGAGCAGAGTTTCCGCGAGAACATCCTGTTCACCCATCGCGGCCTCAGTGGCCCGGCGATTTTGCAGATTTCTTCGTTCTGGGAATCCGGCGACACGGTCGAAATCAACCTGATGCCGGATCACGACGTGCCGGGCTGGTTGCAACAGCAACAGGCCGAACGCCCGAACAGCGAGTTGAAAACCCTACTCGGCGAGATCTTCACCAAGAAGATGGCCAACCTGCTGGCGGACAACTGGTTCGTTTCCAAACCGATGAAGCAGTACACCCACGCGGAAATTGCCGACATCGCCGAGAAGCTGGCGAGCTGGAAAGTGGTACCGGCCGGCACCGAAGGCTATCGCACGGCCGAAGTGACCCTGGGCGGCGTCGATACCCGCGAAGTTTCGTCCAAGACCATGGAATCGATGAAAAGCCCAGGGTTGTATTTCATCGGCGAAGTACTCGACGTGACCGGGCATCTGGGCGGTTTCAACTTCCAGTGGGCGTGGGCCTCGGGTTACGCGGCCGCGCAATTCGCGTGACAAACACAAATCCCTGTAGGAGTGTTGAGCTTTAAGGGAACAGATTTTGCTGTCAGATGTGATCGGCGCCATTGCGTCGGCGTCATTACTGGCTCAATTTAGCGTCATTGCCTCGGAAGGCCCTCGCACTTCATGTCATCGACCCCATTTCGTCAGTCTCTGCGTCGCCTATGGGCACTGGATAAATTCAGTTACAGCGTGCGCGTGTTCATCGCCCTGACCGGCAGCATGGCGCTGTGTTGGTATCAGGATGAAATGGGATTGCTGATCCCGTTGTTCCTCGGGATTATCGCCAGCGCCCTGGCCGAGACCGACGACAGTTGGCAAGGCCGCCTCAATTCGCTCGCCGTGACCCTGGTGTGTTTCCTGGTCGCCGCGCTGTCGGTCGAATTGCTGTTCCCCTACCCCACCTTTTTCATCTTCGCCTTCGCCCTCGCAGCGTTCTGCCTGACCATGCTCGGCGCCCTCGGCGAACGTTATGGCGCGATTGCCTCGGCGACGTTGATTCTGTCGGTCTACACCATGATCGGCGTGGACCAGCGCGGCGGTGCGGTGACCGATTTCTGGCACGAACCGGTGCTGTTGGTGGCCGGTGCGGCGTGGTACGGCTTGCTCTCAGTGTTGTGGCAGGCGATGTTTTCCAATCAGCCGGTGCAGCAAAGCCTGGCGCGGTTGTTTCGTGAACTGGGTTTTTACCTGAAGCTCAAATCGTCGCTGTTCGAGCCGATCCGGCAGATGGACGTGGAAGCGCGCCGACTGGAACTGGCACAGCAGAACGGTCGGGTCGTGGCGGCACTGAACGCGGCCAAGGAGATCATTCTGCACCGGGTCGGCAATGGCCGGCCGGGCTCGAAAGTCAGCCGCTACCTGAAACTTTACTTCCTCGCCCAGGACATCCACGAGCGCGCCAGCTCCTCGCACTACCCATATAACGCCCTGGCCGAGGCCTTTTTCCACAGCGACGTGCTGTTCCGCTGTCAGCGCCTGCTGCGCCAACAGGGCAAGGCATGCCGGGCGTTGGCGGAATCGATCCAGATGCGCCAGCCGTTCATTTATGACGCCAGCTTCGCCGAAGCCCTCAGCGACTTGCACGCCTCCCTCGAACACCTGCGTATCCAGAGCAACCCGGCCTGGCGCGGACTGCTGCGATCCTTGCGCGCACTGGCCGCCAACCTTGGCACGCTCGACCGTTTGCTCAGCGACGCGAGCAACCCGGACGCCCTCGCCGACGCCACCGACAGCAGCCTGCTCGACCGTTCGCCACGCAGTCTCAAGGACGTCTGGATTCGTTTGCGCACGCAGCTGACGCCGACCTCGCTGCTGTTCCGCCATGCCCTGCGGTTGCCCCTCGCGTTGAGCATCGGCTACGGCATGGTGCATTTGATTCACCCGTCCCAGGGTTACTGGATCATCCTGACCACGCTGTTTGTCTGTCAGCCGAACTACGGCGCGACCCGACGCAAACTCGGTCAGCGAATCATTGGCACTGCCATCGGCCTGACCCTGGCCTGGGCGCTGTTCGACCTGTTCCCCAACCCGCTGATCCAGTCGTGCTTCGCGATTGCTGCCGGCGTTGTGTTCTTTACCAACCGAACGACCCGCTACACCCTGGCGACGGCGGCGATCACGTTGATGATCCTGTTCTGCTTCAACCAGGTGGGCGACGGTTACGGGCTGTTCCTGCCGCGGCTGTTCGATACCTTGCTCGGCAGCCTGATCGCCGGACTCGCGGTGTTCCTGTTCCTGCCGGACTGGCAAGGCCGTCGTCTGAACAAAGTGCTGGCCAACACCCTGACCTGCAACAGCATTTACCTGCGTCAAATCATGCAGCAATACGCCGCCGGCAAAAGCGACGACCTCGCCTATCGACTGGCCCGACGCAACGCGCACAACGCCGACGCGGCGCTGTCGACGACGCTGGCGAACATGCTGATGGAGCCGGGGCATTTCCGTAAGGAAGCCGATGTCGGGTTTCGCTTCCTGGTGCTGTCACACACGTTGCTCAGCTATTTGTCCGGGCTCGGCGCACACCGCGAAACCTTGCTGCCGGCTGACGTGCGAGAGCACTTGATCGAGGGAGCCGGGGTGAAACTCGCGGCGAGCATTGATGAGATTGCCCAAGGCCTGGCGAGCAAACTGCCGATTGCGATTCAGAGCGATGAAGAAGAGTCGCTGGCCAACGAGCTGGAGCAGATGCCCGACGAGATCGATGAAGGCCAGCGCCTGGTGCAGACACAGTTGGCGCTGATCTGCCGGCAGTTGGGGCCGTTGCGCACGCTGGCAGCGCACTTGATCAAAGACACCCGCGAGGATTGAGATGTGTGTTGGCTGGACCGGCCTTATCGCGAGCAGGCTCACTCCCACATTTGAAATGCATTCCTATGTGGGAGTGAGCCTGCTCGCGATAAGGCCATCAGCCACACCTCACATCCCATGCTGCTTCATCAGCCGCGCATAGCTGCCATCCGCCTTCATCTGCGCAATCTCCCGATCGAAACCGGCCACAATCTGCTCATGCTGCGGGTTTTTCAGGCTGACCAGAATATGCAGGCTGTTTTCGCTCAGCGGCTTGGGCAAGAACTCCACGGCATTGCGCACCTTGGCCGATTCCCGGGCCAGGTAATAACGCGCCACGTATTCATCCTCCAGGGTCAGCTTCACCCGGTCGGCGGCGACCATGCGCACGGCCATGGCGAAACTGTGCACCGGGATTTTCTGCAGCGACGCGTCGTCATCGAACGCCGGCGAATAGGCATAACCGCGCACCACCGCAATCGGGTAGGTGTGCAGTTGCTGCAGGTTATTGAATTCGATCGGCGCGTCCTTGCGCTTGAGAAAGCGCACGCGGTTGAGCAGGTACTCGCCGGAAAACTGGCCGAGCTTGGTCCGCTCATCGGTGTACCAGGCGTTTACCAGTACATCGTAGCGCCCCTCGCCGACCCCCATCAGCGCCCGCGCCCACGGCACCTGCTCAAAATCGCTGGCAAAGCCTGCGCGGGCCAGCGCGGTGCTGACGATGTCGGTGGCCAAGCCTCCGTTGACCAGCGTGGCGTCGGTAAAAGGCGGCCATGAATCGGCGACCAGTCGCAGCTTTTCGGCGGCGGCGCCCTGGGCCAGTAACAGCAATCCGATCAAGACCAAAGCTCGATGCATTCGCAGCATGCTCGACAATCCTTAGCGGGCGGGTGGCCCGACGTGTTTTCAGCCAAAACGCCAAGGCCCCGTACCGGCACAACCCAGGTACTAACACTAGCTTATCGACGCCACTGCACAGCGCTTCAGCCCAGATTACACAAAGAAGACAACGCCGCGCGAAATGAATGATGGCATTTTGGCCTTTGTCACAGATTTCTCCGCCATAAAGACAACTTCCGTCCGGGCGCTTAGTATCAGGGCCATCGGGTAAAGGAATGTGAAGATGACAATCGACTGGATCTGCAAACACCACAGCGATCTCGGCAAGGAGCAGCTGTACGCCGTTCTGCAGCTGCGCGCAGAGGTGTTCGTTGTTGAGCAGAAATGCGTGTATCAAGACGTGGATGGTCAGGATCTGGAAGGTGACACCTGCCACTTGATGGCCTGGGAAGGCGATCGACTGGTGGCGTACCTGCGGTTGCTCGATCCGGAGCTACAGGGCGGTGATGTTGTGATCGGGCGGGTGATTACCGCGCCGGGCTCTCGCGGCAAGGGATTGGGTCATGAGTTGATTGCGCAGGCGTTGAAGCAAGCTGAAAAGCGCTGGCCGGACGTACCGGTTTATCTGTCAGCGCAGGCGCATTTGCAGGGGTATTACGGACGGTACGGGTTTGTCGTGGCGGGCGAGGAATACCTGGAAGATGACATTCCACACATCGGAATGCGTCGTCCTTGAAGGCCTCATCGCGAGCAGGCTCGCTCCTACATTAAGGGTATTCAAGCACCGCTTTAACCTGCCGCAGATTACGCTCGATCCAGTCCCGATCAATTGCCCCCCACTCGCGAATCCGATACCGCCCGGCATGGTTGCGCGCGCCCTCTTCCTGCTCGAACTCACAGACAATATCCAGATCCGCCAACGCGGCAATGGTGTCCTGCGCCGTCCGCCGGGGCATGCCGGTCACTTCGGTCAACGCCGGGACGCTGCTGGCCAGCCCGCTGTCGATCAGGTACGCCACGTACAAACGGCGATAGAAGCTACTTTTGGTCTTGCTGACGTCCATCCACACACTCCTTGGCTACTGCATTTCCCGCCACGTCAGGTACACCCGCAAATCGAACTCGACCTGCTGATACCCCGGCAACATGTGTTCGCACAGCTTGTAGAACGCCTTGTTGTGATCCGATTCCTTGAAGTGCGCCAGTTCATGCACCACGATCATTTTCAGGAACTCGGCGGGCGTTTCCTTGAACAGCGAGGCGACCCGGATTTCCTTCTTGGCTTTGAGCTTACCGCCCTGCACCCGGGAAATCGTGGTATGCAGGCCCAGGGCACGGTGGGTCAGATCCAGGCGGTTGTCGAACAAGACCTTGTCGATGGGCGGGGCGTTGCGCAGGTATTCCTGCTTCAGGTCCAGCGCATAGGCGTACAAAGCCTTGTCGCTCTGCACATCATGCTTTTGCGGGTAGCGTTTTTCCAGGTACTCGCCCAGCCGACCTTCGGTGATCAGCCGGCGCACTTGGTCCTGCAAATCAACGGGATAGGCCTGAAGGTATTTCAACGCGGTCATCGGGGCGGGCAACATCGGTTACGGAAAGGTCGCCAGTGTAGCGAATTCAGCCTATCAGCGTGCTCCAGTCGAACGGTTGCACAAAGTCGCCGACTTCTTCGGCCATCATTGGCCGCGCCACCAGAAAGCCTTGCACATACTCGCAACCGTTGGCTTGCAGCCATTCGTACTGCTCAACAGTTTCCACCCCTTCAGCGATCACCAGAATTGCGTATTCCTTGCACAAGTCGATGACATTGCGCACCAGCGCCGCATCCCGCGATGAGGCTGGCAACCGGGAGATTACGTACCGGTCGAGCTTGAGCGTGTCCAACTCAAGATCTCGCAGATGCGCCAGCGAACACGGCCCCGAACCGAAATCATCCAGCGCCACCCGTACGCCGAGGTTACGCAACAGGCGCAGTTGTTTGCGGGTCTCCTCGGGGTTGTGCATCAGGGCCTCTTCCGTGACCTCGACTTCCAGATGTCGGGCCTGCAAGCCATGGCGCTCCAGCACCTGACGCAATTCGGTGACCAGGTTGGGCATGCCAAACTGGGTACTGCTCAAACTCACGCCAAGCACCAGGTCTTCGGCAAACAGGGTTTCCCAGGCTTTGCGTTGACCGGCACCGCGATGATAAATCCAGCTGCCGAGACGGCTGATCAGTCGCGCCTCTTCCAGCAACGGCAAAAATAGCCCGGGCGGCACATCGCCGACACTCGGATGCTGCCAGCGCAGTAACGCTTCGAACCCGCGAATCTTGCCGTCAGCAATGGCCACCTGAGGCTGGTACACCAGATTGAAATCACGATTTTCGATGGCAGTACGCACACTTTCTTCGAGCATCAATCGCGAACGCGCCCGGCCGTTCATGTCGTGGTCATAGAAACGATATTGCTGACGACCCGCCCGCTTCGCTTCATACATGGCGATGTCGGACGCGCGCATCAAACCATCAAGGTTAGCCCCGCAATCCGGGTAGGTTGCTATGCCGATGCTGGCACCCAGTGCGATGTCCAGGCCATCGATCTGCTGACAGATCGACACCCGTTCGATCAGCTTTTCCGCAATCTTCGCCGCTTGCTCGGGAAACTCAAGATCGAGCAGCGCCGTGAACTCATCGCCGCCCATGCGCGCGAGAATGTCGAAGGGCCGCAGGCAGGATTTCAATTGCTCGGACACCCAACGCAACACCCGGTCGCCGGCATCGTGG
The DNA here is from genome assembly GCF_054897705.1 of Pseudomonas sp. GB2N2. Lineage (NCBI taxonomy): Bacteria > Pseudomonadati > Pseudomonadota > Gammaproteobacteria > Pseudomonadales > Pseudomonadaceae > Pseudomonas > Pseudomonas sp. GB2N2. Next base: position 4,967,562 of record NZ_CM142701.1, on the reverse strand, counting down.
CCGAGGGAATCGTTGACCCGCTTGAACCCGTCGAGATCGAGGTACAGCAGCACCCAAGCGCTGTCCGTGCGCTCACCGCGCAGCAGCAGGTTTTCCACTGTTTGATAGAAACCACGGCGATTGAGTAAACCGGTCAATGGGTCGGTAACCGCCTGGAATTCCAGTTGCTGATGCAGGTGGCGCACCACCGACATGTCCAGCACCGTCACGACCATCGCGCGTTGCTCGGCGGGCAGCGGCGCGCAGGACAATGCCACAGGCACCTGCTGACCGGGTGCGGTGCGCAACAGTGCGTCATGCAGGCGCAAGGTTTCGCCGCGTTTGTAACCGGCGAACAACTCGGAATCAGTCCACACCGGGATATGCGGTTTTTGCAGGTAATCGAGAAATTCCTTGCCCTGCAAATCTTGCAGCGTGGCATTGAGCAGCCGCGACATGGCCGGGTTGGCAAAGCGAATCAGGCCGTCCTCGCTGACCACCAGGATGCCTTCGGCCGCATTGTCCAGCACCGAGGCATTGAAGGCGCGCGCGACCTCCAGATCGTGACTCAGGCGCTGCAATGCCCGGCGACTGCGCTGGTGCTCGAGCAACGCCTGAACTTTGGGCTTGAGAATCTGCGGGTCGAACGGTTTGAACAGGTAATCCACCGCACCGCTGGCGTAACCCTTGATCACGGCGTCCTGAGACTGCTCGTTGGCGGTAAGGAAAATAATCGGCGTGAGGCGGGTTCGCTGGCTGCCGCGCATCAGGCGCGCCACTTCAAAACCGTCCATCCCCGGCATCTGCACATCCAGCAGTACCAGGTCGACATCGTGTTCCAGTAAAAGGCTGAGGGCTTCAAAACCGGACGCTGCGGTAATGACCTGCCAATCCTGACGCTGCAACAACGCTCGCATGCTGATCAGGTTTTCAGGGTAATCATCGACGATTAAAAGAGTTGAGGTGCCGTCGGCTGGCGTAGTGCGCGCGCATTCCATGCTGCTTCTCTTGTCGGGGCGTCAGGCCGGTTTCTCGTGAAAACCGGACAAATAACAAGTCTTCACTCTAGACCGGGAATGGTCAAAGCAGAAGATATCAGTACGCCATCATTTAACCAATGAGTCCATTTGCCGACTAACGGTCACCCCCACAGGCCCCTGAAACCGGGAAAGATGGCCTTTTAACAGGATTTTGACGTCATCCATTTGTCAGGCAGGCGTTAACAAATAAGCCTTCTACGCTTATAAAGGCTGCCCTCCAGGCGCGTGCTAGAGCTTCTGGTACGTGCGTGCTGCAAAAATCCGTGGAAGCTTTGCCTATGATCGATCTCGCATCCTGGAACCTCAGTGTTCCCGTCGGCAACCCGCCGTACACCGTTGAAACAGCCAAACTGGTGAAAGGGTTCAAGGATCAATACTTTCACTCCGACACCGGCACGTTGTTTTTCTGGTCGCCGGTGACCGGCACCAAAACCGAAAACGCGAAGTATCCGCGCACCGAATTGCGAGAAACCTACAGCAACGGCACCCTCAAAAACTGGCTCTACCCGGACGCCGACAATACCCTGCGCGCCACTCTGGCCGTAAATCAGGTACCAAGCTCGGGGAAGATCGTCATTGGCCAGATCCACGCCTATGAGAGCCAAAAGCCCTTGGTCAAAGTCGAGTATCAGTACAAGACCAGCACCAAAACCGGCAACATCGTCGCCAAAGTGCGCATGCACCCCGATGACGGCGAAGGTCGGGTGATCACCATTGCCACGGGGGTAAAAATGGATCAGGAGTTTTCCTACCTCATCCACCTCAGCCGGGGCGGTGCACTGGGTATCAGTGCGGCGGGTTACCAGTGGGATACCAATATCAGCGCGACGTGGCGGGTAAAACCGCTGTACTTCAAGGCCGGGGTTTATGTGCAAGACAACACCGGATACACCAGCGAAGGCGGCAAAGTGACGTTCAGCAAGCTGGATATTGATCACGACAAGTAGCCCCATCAATCTCCCCTGTAGCAACTGCCGAGCCGCACTCAGGCTCGGCAGCTGCTACAGATGAGGATGATTCGGCCATAAAACAACCCGCATCGCTGCGGGTTTTTTATGCGCCGGGTATCAGTTGACCTTGGCGTTCCACTCACCGGTACATCGGAGGCAAATACAAAGTGGATAAAATGTTGCGAATACACTACATTCAAATATTAATGTTACGGTAACGGAACATGGATTATTTTTTATTGATCAGCCGTCTTGGCGGCCAATTACGCGAAAAACGTATAAATCGCGGCCTTACGCAAGCACAGCTTGCCGACCTCGCGGGACTGACTCGATACAAAGTCATCGCAGTAGAGAAAGGCACTCTGTCTGTCGGCATGATCGCCTATGCGCGTGTCCTCGGCGCCCTGGATTGTGAGCTTGCTGTCGTTCCAGCCGCAATGCCGACCCTTGAGGAGCTTGGGGATTTATTCGAATGAAAATGACTTCTCTCAAGGTCAGCACACCCGAGGGGCGTAGCGGCAGCCTTTTCAGCGATGCCGACGACTTCACCTTCCGTTATCACGATAATGCCTCGCCAGAAATGGCTATCAGCTTGTCGATGCCAGTAAGGCATGACGAGTTTCGTCGGCGCGAACTCCACCCCATTTTCCAGATGAACCTGCCGGAAGGCTATGTACTGGAGCAACTGCGCAATCGCTTGGCCAAGACTGTGAACGTCGATCCGATGCTTTTGCTGGCTCTTTCCGGCAGCACTTCACCCATTGGCAGGGTTCAAGTGCGCTCTGAAACGGTTGACGCCTTGCTGGAGGAGCAACAATTTCCAGGGGAAAAACTCGAAGAGATTCTGACGTGGGACGGCACGGAAGATATCTTCGCTGACATTCTTGATCGCTACATTCTGCGTGCCGGTATTTCCGGCGTTCAACCCAAGGTGTTGGTACCGGAACGTCAGGGAACCGGATTACCGCGAGTGACCTCGAAAACTTCAGACCTGATCATCAAAAATGGCCGTGAGGAATTTCCCGGTCTAACAATCAACGAGTTCCTTTGCATGTCCATTGCGAAGGAGGCCGGCATTCCCGTTCCGCCGTTTTACCTTTCCGATAATGCCAAGCTGTTTGTCATGCGTCGCTTTGATCGTGACGACCAGCTCAACCCAATCGGATTTGAAGACATGGCGGTGCTGATGGGGCTATCGGCCCACCAGAAGTACAGCAAAAGCTACGCGGCAATCGCCAAGGCTATTCGCGTGTTCTGCCCGACTAAACATGTACGCACCTCCCTTGATCAACTCTTCGACAGCGTTGCCCTGAGCTGTATTGTCGGGAATGGCGACGCTCACTTGAAAAACTTTGGATTGCTCTATTCCGAGCCTACGCGTCGCGATGCAAGCCTGGCGCCGGCCTACGACATCGTCAACACCACGGCTTATATTTCGGAAGATGTTTTGGCGTTGGATCTGGCGGGCAACAAGTCAATGTTTGCCTCACGACAAGGACTGCTGGAGTTTGCGCACACCTGCGAGATCGAGCGACCCCGAGAGCGCATTCAGCAATTGCTTGCCTCGGTTGAAGCAGTACTCGAGCGCCATCCCGAGTATCGGGAACAAGCGCCTCATGTAGTCAGTGCCATTGAGCAAGCGGCAGCGCCATTTTCTCTGACGTTTGGGTAGTTATTGCACGCAAAAATCCCAGCCCATAAAAAAACCCGCATCGCTGCGGGTTTTTTTATGCGCCGGGTCTTAGTTGACCTTGGCGTTCAACTCACCTTTCAGATAACGCTGATACATCGCTTCCAGCGAGATCGGCTTGATCTTCGAAGCGTTGCCGGCCGTACCGAACGCTTCATAACGTGCAATACACACGTCGCGCATCGCCGTCACAGTCGCGCCGAAGAATTTACGCGGGTCGAACTCGCTCGGGTTGGTGGCCATCAGGCGACGCATCGCGCCGGTGGAAGCCAGGCGCAGGTCGGTGTCGATGTTGACCTTGCGCACGCCGTGCTTGATGCCTTCGACGATTTCTTCAACCGGTACGCCGTAGGTTTCTTTGATGTCGCCGCCGTACTGGTTGATGATCGCCAGCCAGTCTTGTGGCACCGAAGACGAACCGTGCATCACCAGGTGAGTGTTCGGGATGCGTTTGTGGATCTCTTTGATGCGGTCGATGGCCAGCACGTCGCCGGTAGGCGGCTTGGTGAACTTATACGCGCCGTGGCTGGTGCCGATGGCGATGGCCAGGGCGTCAACCTGAGTGCGCTTGACGAAGTCAGCAGCTTCTTCCGGGTCGGTCAGCATCTGGCTGTGATCCAGAACGCCTTCAGCACCGATGCCGTCTTCTTCACCGGCCATGCCGGTTTCCAGCGAACCCAGGCAGCCCAGCTCGCCTTCTACCGAAACACCGCAGGCGTGAGCCAAGGCGACGGTTTGCTGGGTAACACGGATGTTGTAGTCGTAGTCGGTCGGCGTCTTGCCGTCTTCGCCCAGGGAACCGTCCATCATCACCGAGCTGAAGCCCAGCTGGATGGAACGCTGGCAGACGTCAGGGCTGGTGCCGTGGTCCTGGTGCATGCACACCGGAATGTGCGGGAATTCTTCGATTGCCGCCAGGATCAGGTGACGCAGGAACGGCGCGCCGGCGTATTTGCGGGCACCTGCCGAAGCCTGGACGATCACCGGGGAGTCAGTCTTGTCAGCGGCTTCCATGATGGCGCGCATCTGCTCAAGGTTGTTGACGTTGAAGGCTGGAACGCCGTAGCCGAACTCGGCTGCGTGGTCCAGCATCTGGCGCATGCTGATAAGTGCCATTGTGTCTGTCTCTCCCGGTTTGGGTCGTTAATCATGCCAGCCTGCCGGAGCGGCGGCGGCTATTCAAGTTTTTGCAGATCGGGGGTTAGGCCCAGGCCTGCGAATTGGGTGGTGCAATACGGGCCAACACATCCCCTGTATGAGCCGGCTTGCCGGCGATGACGTCCGCAAAGACACCACCTGCCTCAAGGGCCTCATCGCTGGCAAGCCAGCTCCCACAGGATTTGCGGCAACCGTTGTCAGTTGGCTTTACAACCGCGGCCAATCAAATCGTTGGTGGCGACCCAGTACACCAGGCCTTCCTCACCTTTTACATGAAACGCCAGCATGTCATTGCTGTACAACGAACCTTCGGCGCCCGGCTCAAGCTTCAGGCGATACACCTGATCAGCCCCGCCGAGGCGTACATCGACGGCTTTGTGGCTATCATCGGTATAGCGCCAAAGTACTTTGGCCTGGCTGTCGCAGGTCCAGGTGGTCCAGTTGTCTGTCGATTCGGCAGGCTTGAACAGGTTGAAATTCGAGCAACCTGCCAGCAGTGCCAGCGCCGTAATGGCGATAAAACCTTTCATCCGTGTTCCTCGACTGACGGCGCACGCCGCCAGCCCTGAGTAAGGAGTCAGACCCGTCAAGGGCAACCACGTTCCTTGGCGGGGGTCTGTGTTTCGTATTTGTCCAGGCCATCCGGCCCGGAACGCTTGTTGATGACCGGATTGGTTTCCGCTTGCCAGTCCGCCTGGTAGCAGCCTTTTTCCACGGCTTGCGGCGCAGGTTCCGGCTTGGCTTTCGGGTTACTCCCGCAAGCCGTCAGCGAACCCGCTACGATCAACAGCGCTAGCATCCTGACCATGTGAACACTCCCTTGCCTGGCCAAATCCGCGACCTCAGGCCTTGGCCCGACTTTCCAGGACTTCCACGGCTGGCAACACTTTGCCTTCGACGAACTCAAGAAACGCGCCGCCACCAGTGGAAATGTAGGAGATCTGATCCGCCACGCCATATTTGTCGATGGCCGCGAGCGTGTCGCCGCCGCCCGCAATCGAAAACGCCGAGCTGTCCGCGATGGCCTTGGCCAGCACTTTGGTGCCGTTACCGAACTGGTCGAATTCGAACACGCCAACCGGACCGTTCCACAGAATGGTCTGGGACGACTTCAACAGTTCGGCGAAATTCGCCGCGGTCTGTGGGCCGATGTCCAGGATCATGTCGTCTTCCGCCACATCGGCGATCAGCTTGACCGTGGCGGTGGCGCTTTCGGCAAATTCCTTGGCCACCACAACATCCACCGGCAACGGCACGCTGACTTTGGCAGCGATGGCGCGAGCGGTGTCCAGCAGGTCCGGTTCGTACAGAGACTTGCCGACCGGGTGACCGGCAGCCGCGAGGAAGGTGTTGGCAATGCCGCCGCCGACGATCAGTTGGTTGCAGATCTGGCTCAGGCTGTTCAGCACGTCCAGTTTGGTCGAGACCTTGGAACCGGCAACGATGGCTGCCATCGGCTGAGCCGGCGAGCCCAGGGCCTTGCCGAGTGCGTCCAGTTCGGCGGCGAGCAGCGGGCCAGCGGCGGCGACTTTGGCGAACTTGGCCACGCCATGGGTCGAACCCTCGGCGCGGTGAGCGGTGCCGAAGGCGTCCATTACGAACACGTCGCACAGGGCGGCGTATTGCTGGGCCAGTTCGTCAGCGTTCTTTTTCTCGCCTTTGTTGAAGCGTACGTTTTCGAACAGCACGATATCGCCGGCCTTGACGTCGACACCGCCCAGGTAATCGGCGACCAGCGGCACTTCGCGGCCCAACGCTTTGCTCAAGTAGTCAGCGACTGGCTTGAGGCTGTTCTCGGCCGAAAATTCGCCTTCGGTCGGACGGCCAAGGTGCGAGCAGACCATCACGGCCGCGCCTTTTTCCAGGGCCAGCTTGATGGTCGGCAGCGAGGCCAGGATACGCGCGTCGCTGGAGACAACACCGTCCTTGACGGGGACGTTGAGGTCTTCGCGAATCAGTACGCGCTTACCTTGCAGATCGAGGTCGGTCATCTTCAACACGGTCATGGGTCGCATTTCCTACTGTTTTTTTGAAGTCGCTGACTGCAGATAGTGCTCTGCAACATCCAGCATTCGGTTGGCAAAACCCCATTCGTTGTCGAACCAGGCCAGGATGTTCACCAGCCGTGGGCCGGAAACGCGGGTCTGACTGGCATCGACGATTGCCGAATGTGGGTCATGGTTGAAATCACAGCTTGCGTGGGGGAGCTCGGTGTACGCCAGCAAGCCTTTGAGCGGGCCGCTGGTGGCGGCCTCGCGCAAAATCCGGTTGACCTCGGCGGCGTCGGTGTCGCTGACGGTCTGCATCGTAATGTCGAGGCAGGACACGTTAACCGTCGGCACCCGCACGGCTTTGGCCTGAATTCGCCCGGCAAGTTCCGGCAGCAGGCGTTCGATGCCACGCGCCAGACCGGTGGAGACCGGGATCACCGACTGGAACGCCGAACGGGTGCGGCGCAGGTCTTCGTGATGATAGGCGTCAATCACTGGCTGATCGTTCATCGCCGAGTGGATGGTGGTGATCGACACGTATTCCAGACCAATGGCCTGATCCAGCAGGCGCAACAGCGGCACGCCGCAGTTGGTGGTGCAAGACGCGTTGGACACCAGCAACTCGGCGCCGGTCAGGCAATCCTGGTTTACACCGTAGACGATGGTAGCGTCGACATCCGCCTCGCTGGCCATCGGCTGGGAAAACAGCACACGCGGCGCGCCGGCGTCGAGGAAACGCTGGCCGTCTTCACGGGTGTGGTAAGCGCCGGAGCATTCCAGCACCAGATCGACGCCGAGCGACGCCCAATCGATGCCTTCGGGGGTGGCACTGCGCAGGACCTTCACGCAGTCGCCATTAATATGCAGACAGTCGCCGTCGATTTTCACTTCCCCGGGAAAACGCCCGTGGGTGGAGTCGAAGCGTGTCAGGTATTCGATGCTGGCCATGTCCGCCAGATCGTTGATCGCGACAATTTCAAACCCGGCCTTCTCACCTCGCTCGAACAACGCACGCAAGACGCAACGGCCAATCCGGCCGTAGCCGTTGAGTGCAACTTTGTAGGGACGCGGTTGAGGCATGGGGTTCTCGATAGACGCAGGCAAACGAACTCTCGTTAACAACACGACCCTTGCAGGAGCTGGTTTGCCAGCTCCTGCAAGGGATTGCGGTGGCCATGGACCACCGCTTCGCGCTTAGTCTTCCAACAGTTCTTCAGCCTGACCCAGGATGTTTTCCAGGGTGAAGCCGAACTCTTCGAACAACGCTGGCGCAGGCGCCGATTCGCCGAAGGTGGTCATGCCGATCACACGGCCTTCCAGGCCCACGTACTTGTACCAATAGTCCGCGTGAGCCGCTTCGATCGCGATACGCGCGCCAACCTGCAACGGCAGAACCGCCTGCTTGTAGTCGGCATCCTGGGCGTCGAACACGCTGGTGCAGGGCATCGAAACGACGCGCACCTTGCGCCCCTGTTCGGTCAGTTTGTCGTAAGCCTGAACCGCCAGGCCAACTTCGGAACCGGTGGAAATAAGGATCAGCTCAGGCTCGCCTGCGCAGTCCTTCAGCACGTAACCGCCACGGGCGATGTCGGCGATCTGACCAGCATCACGCTCCTGATGCTGCAAGTTCTGACGCGAGAAAATCAGCGCCGATGGACCGTCCTTGCGTTCGATCGCCAGTTTCCAGCACACCGCCGATTCAACGGCGTCGGCTGGACGCCAGGTGTCGAGGTTCGGCGTGCTGCGCAGGCTGGTCAATTGCTCGACCGGCTGGTGCGTCGGGCCGTCTTCACCCAGACCGATGGAGTCGTGGGTGTAGACGAACACCACACGCTTCTTCATCAGCGAGGCCATGCGCACCGCGTTGCGTGCGTATTCCATGAACATCAGGAAAGTCGCGCCGTAAGGCACCAGGCCGCCGTGCAGGGTCACGCCGTTCATGATTGCGCTCATGCCGAATTCGCGAACGCCGTAGTGCACATAGTTGCCGCTGGCATCTTCGCCGGTGATGCTTTTGCAACCTTTCCACAAGGTCAGGTTGGAACCGGCCAGGTCAGCGGAGCCGCCGAACAGTTCAGGCAACAGCGGACCAAATGCATTCAGGGCGTTTTGGCTGGCTTTACGGCTGGCGATGGTTTCGCCCTTGGCCGCAATTTCAGCAATATAAGCAGAGGCTTTTTCAGCGAAGTCAGCCGGCAATTCACCGCTCAGACGGCGGACCAGTTCGTTGGCCAACTCAGGGAAAGCGGCGGAGTACGCAGCGAAACGCTGATCCCACTCGGCTTCAGCAGCGCGGCCTGCTTCTTTGGCGTCCCACTCGGCATAGATGTCAGCCGGGATCTCAAACGGGCCGTAGCTCCAGTTCAGCGCCTTGCGGGTCAACGCGATTTCCGCGTCGCCCAATGGAGCGCCGTGGCAATCTTCCTTGCCTTGCTTGTTCGGCGAACCGAAACCGATGGTGGTCTTGCAGCAGATCAGGGTTGGCAGCGGGCTTTTGCGCGCGGTCTCGATGGCGGTTTTGATCTCTTCTGGATCGTGACCGTCGACGTTGCGAATCACCTGCCAGTTGTAGGCTTCAAAACGCTTCGGGGTGTCGTCGGTGAACCAGCCTTCGACTTCGCCGTCGATGGAGATACCGTTGTCATCGTAGAAGGCGATCAATTTGCCCAGGCCCAAAGTACCGGCCAGCGAGCCGACTTCGTGGGAAATGCCTTCCATCATGCAGCCATCACCCAGGAACACATAGGTGTGGTGATCGACAATGTTGTGGCCCGGGCGGTTGAACTGCGCCGCCAGGGTTTTTTCTGCCAGGGCGAAACCCACGGCGTTAGCCAGGCCTTGGCCGAGTGGACCGGTGGTGGTTTCAACGCCTGGGGTGTAGCCGAATTCAGGGTGACCCGGGGTGCGACTGTGCAGTTGGCGGAAGCTTTTCAGGTCATCGATCGACAGGTCGTAGCCGGTCAGGTGCAGCAGCGAGTAGATCAGCATCGAGCCATGACCGTTGGACAGCACGAAGCGGTCACGGTCGGCGAACGATGGATTGCTCGGGTTGTGCTTCAGGTAGTCACGCCACAGTACTTCGGCGATATCCGCCATACCCATCGGGGCACCGGGATGGCCGCTGTTGGCTTTTTGCACGGCATCCATGCTGAGGGCACGAATGGCGTTGGCACGCTCACGACGGCTTGGCATCGCTGTTCTCCTGAGGGTTCTGAATAAAGAGTGAATAAAACGAATCGGAAAAAAGGCGAGCATTTTCCCTCACGGGCATGCCTCGGGGCAATGACAGATAGTCATCTGGAGGCGTTTTTCCGGTGGATAAATTCTCATTCGCCTGATGAAACCTTTCCGCTGACGATTTGTAGAGTGACCCTTTCCCCGAGAAGTGCCATCTATCGAGCAATATCAAAACTTTTTGATATTGCTCTTGCGGTGTTTTCTGAGCGTCACTAGACTGCTGGCCCTATGAATTTACGCGTGCCTTCCATTCAACATGACGATTGCGACGAACTGGCAGCCCTGTGCAAGGCCGGCGGCGATCCTCTGCGACTGAATGTACTGCGTGCGCTGGCCAACGATTCGTTTGGCGTGCTGGAACTGGCGCAGATCTTTGGCATTGGTCAGTCGGGCATGAGCCATCACCTCAAAGTGCTGGCCCAGGCCGACCTGGTGGCAACGCGCCGTGAAGGCAATGCGATTTTCTACCGTCGCGCCCTGCCCCATACCGACCTGCTGGGCGGCAAGCTGCACGCTGCACTGCTCGACGAAGTCGACAACCTGACCCTGCCTGCCGATGTGCAGTCGCGGATCGGCCAGGTTCACGGGCAACGCGCGGCGGCCAGCCAGGACTTTTTCTCACGAGTGGCGGAGAAATTTCGCGCCCAGCAGGACTTGATTGCCGGCCTGCCGCAGTACCGCGAAAGCGTGGTGGCCTTGCTCGACAAACTGAGCCTCAGTGCAGAGGCCACGGCCATTGAAGTCGGCCCCGGTGACGGCGCTTTTCTGCCGGAACTGGCGCGCCGCTTCAGTCACGTCACGGCGCTGGACAACAGCCCGGCGATGCTCGAACTGGCGCGCCAGGTCTGCGAACGTGAAACGCTGGCTAACGTCAGCCTGCAACTGGCCGATGCATTGAATGGCGTGAGCCTCAAGGCCGATTGCGTTGTACTTAACATGGTGCTGCACCATTTTGCCGCGCCGGCCGATGCGCTCAAGCACATGGCCGATTTGCTGCAACCGGGTGGTAGCCTGCTCGTGACAGAGTTATGTAGCCACAACCAGAGTTGGGCCAAGGAGGCCTGCGGTGATCTCTGGTTGGGGTTTGAACAGGACGATTTGGCCCGTTGGGCCACCGCTGCGGGACTCGTTCCCGGGGAAAGCCTCTATGTAGGCTTACGTAATGGTTTCCAGATCCAGGTCCGCCATTTTCAGCGACCGGCTGGCGACACTCACCATCGGTAAATTCAGGAAAAAATCGAGATGAGCGAATACTCCCTCTTCACCTCCGAGTCCGTGTCCGAAGGGCATCCGGACAAAATCGCCGACCAGATTTCCGATGCGGTGCTGGACGCCATCATTGCTGAAGACAAGTTCGCCCGTGTGGCGTGCGAGACTCTGGTGAAAACCGGCGTGGCAATCATTGCAGGTGAAGTCACCACGTCGGCGTGGGTCGATCTGGAAGAAATCGTGCGTAACGTGATTCTCGACATCGGCTATAACAGCTCCGACGTCGGCTTCGACGGCGCCACGTGCGGCGTGATGAACATCATCGGCAAGCAGTCCCCTGACATCAACCAGGGTGTCGACCGTGCCAAGCCTGAAGATCAGGGCGCCGGCGACCAGGGCCTGATGTTCGGCTACGCCAGCAACGAAACCGACGTGCTGATGCCAGCACCGATCACGTTCTCGCACCAGTTGGTACAACGTCAGGCTGAAGCCCGTAAATCCGGCCTGCTGCCTTGGCTGCGCCCGGACGCCAAGTCGCAAGTGACTTGCCGTTACGAAGGCGGCAAGGTTGTCGGTATCGACGCTGTTGTCCTGTCGACCCAGCACAACCCGGAAGTGTCGTACAAAGACCTGCGCGAAGGCGTGATGGAGCTGATCGTCAAGCACGTGCTGCCTGCCGAACTGCTGAGCAAAGACACCCAGTTCCACATCAACCCGACTGGCCAGTTCATCATTGGCGGCCCGGTAGGTGACTGCGGTCTGACCGGTCGCAAGATCATCGTCGACAGCTACGGCGGCATGGCCCGTCACGGCGGCGGCGCGTTCTCCGGTAAAGATCCATCGAAAGTTGACCGTTCGGCGGCCTACGCCGGTCGTTACGTGGCCAAGAACATCGTCGCTGCCGGCCTGGCCGAGCGCTGCGAGATTCAGGTTTCCTACGCAATTGGTGTGGCCCAGCCTACGTCGATCTCGTTGAATACCTTCGGCACCGGCAAGATCAGCGACGACAAAATCGTCAAACTGGTTCGCGAAATATTCGACCTGCGTCCATACGCAATCACCACCATGCTCGACCTGCTGCACCCGATGTACCAGGAAACCGCAGCGTACGGCCACTTCGGTCGTACCCCGGCGACCAAGACTGTGGGCGAAGACACTTTCACCACGTTCACCTGGGAAAAAACCGACCGTGCTGACGACCTTCGTCTGGCTGCCGGCTTGTAAGATTTCCCTGGCGGTACCCAAAGCCCCGCACGGTTTGCCGTGTGGGGCTTTTTGCTGGCGTTCGCTCCAGAAACACCAGGCAAAACACCCACGCTCTCTCGCCAAAATTACTGGCTAGCCTTAAGCACTCCCCTTGAGCAAGGACGCTCACGATGCGCTTGTTTTCTGTTTTATTCCTGACCCTGATCTGCTCGATTTCAATAGCTGCCGACTGTCCCGACTGGCCACCCGCACGCGCTCTGAACGAAATCACCACCCTGCAACAACAAATCGACACGTGGGACGAGAGTTATCACCGTCATGGAACATCACTGATTGCCGACGAACTCTACGATCAATCCCGCGGGCGACTGACCGAATGGCGTGCATGCTTTGACTCAGGGCTCCACCCAGACCCGTTGCTGACCGCAGCCGGCAAAATAACCCACCCCATCGCCCACACCGGTCTGGAAAAATTGCGTGATGGTCGAGCAGTAGAATCCTGGCTGCGCGATCGCAAAAACATCTGGGTACAACCCAAAATCGATGGCGTGGCCGTGACCCTGATCTACCGCAAGGGCCTGCTGCACCGGGCGATCAGTCGCGGTGACGGCGTCAATGGACAGGACTGGACGACTTCGGCGCAACTCATTCCTGCCATTCCCCGGCAGTTGTCACGATCGCAGGACTTGCTGGTGCAAGGCGAACTCTACTGGCGCCTGACCGATCATGTACAAGCCAGCGCCGGCAGCCTCAATGCCCGTTCCACTGTGGCGGGTCTGATGGCCCGCAAGGCACTCACTCCGGAGGAATCCGCCGGCATCGGACTGTTTGTCTGGGACTGGCCACAAGGGCCGGTCGACTTGCCTGCTCGCATTGCCGCTCTGGATAAGCTGGGCTTGCCAAGTACGGGGTCTTACAGTCAGCCGATCGAGACGGTTGCCGATGCCGAACGCTGGCGCGATCACTGGTACCGTTCGCCGCTGCCCTTTGCCACTGACGGTGTCGTCCTCCGGCAGAGCCAGCGCCCCTCGGCCGAGCGCTGGCAGGCAAAACCCCCTTACTGGGCTATCGCCTGGAAATACCCTTTCGCCCAAGTACTGGCCGAGGTGCAAACGGTCGACTTCAAAGTCGGCAGGACCGGGCGGATCACACCCATACTGGAACTGAAACCGGTGACGCTCGATGACCGGCAGATCACGCGTGTCAGTGCCAGCTCTCTACGACGCTGGGAGGAACTGGATATCCGCCCCGGCGATCAAGTGTCGATCAGTCTCGCGGGGTTGACCATTCCAAGGCTCGATGGCGTGGTCCTGCGAGCCGCCGAACGAGCCGAATTAAACGCGCCATCGGCAGCCGACTTTCATTCCTTGAGTTGCTGGCAGCCGACGCCGGGGTGCGAAAGCCAGTTTCTCGCGCGCCTGACCTGGCTCAGCGGCAAACAGGGACTGGCCTTGCCGCATGTCGGCCCTGGCACATGGAAGAAACTTCTCGAAACAGGCCACCTGAACGGCCTGCTGGATTGGTTGACCCTCGATGCTCAAGAGCTTGCTAACATCAACGGCTTCGGCGAGCGCAGCAGTGCTCGTCTTTTAATCAGCTTCGATAGCGCCCGCCAACGCCCTTTTATCCGCTGGCTCAAAGCCCTGGGTTTACCGCCGACCGGCCAGGCGCGCCTCGCCGATTCGTGGCAGGCGCTGGCGCGACGAAACACCGAACAATGGCAGGCAGAAGACGGCATCGGACCGGGACGCGCAGCGCAATTGAGCGCATTTTTCCGCGACCCGCAGGTCCTGGCGTTGAGTGACACATTACGCGCGGCGGGGATCGACGGGTTTTAGTCGGCGCGATTCCCGTCCGCCCTGGGAACCCAAATGTGCCGACGGGCTCCAACGCCCATCGCCACGATTGCACTCGCACATGGAGCTTTTATGAAATTTCTTTCACCGCTCGCCCTGCTGACCCTTTGCAGCGTGATGGCCGCTCCGCTGATAGCTGCCGAAGAGGCTCCGGGTCTCACCGGTTGTGCCGCCAGGAAGCAGGGCATCATCAACCAGATCGAACTGGCCAAGTCCCACGGTAACGCCGATCAGCAAGCGGGCCTGGAAACAGCGTTGAGCGAAGTCACCGCCCATTGCACCGACGCTTCGTTGAAGAAAGAGCGGGAAAACAAAGTCCTCGACGCCAAGCATGAAGTCAGCAAGCGTCAGGCAGACCTGGACAAAGCCATGAAGAAAGGCGATCCCGAGAAGATCAACAAGCGCAAAGACAAACTGGCCGAGTCGCGTAAGGAGTTGCAGGACGCGCTCGACGAGCTGGACAAGTAAGCGCTGCGGTAATCAATGATCCCGAAACTCTTTATGACAGGCACTGCACGCATCCTCGACTTTCTGCACCGCCGGCCCGAGGTTACTGGCCTTGTAAGGCTGAACCTTGCTGGCAACCACCAGCTCACCGGTGGCGGCTTCGAGGGTGCGGGCCATGTCCTGAAAGCGTGCCTGCTTTTGCCAGACATCGTCCTTGGCGCTGGTGTGATCTTCTTCGCGCACCTGCGGAAAATGCTTCCACGGCTCATGGGACAACGCATCGAGTTTCAACGCGCCGTCGGCGAATTTCGCACCGTCAAACGCAATGCGCCCGCGCAACATGCCGCCAAGGTCTTCGCCGGTCTTGAGCATTTGCTTGAAGATTGCCTTGCGCTGGCCCAGTGGCGAGTTCGGGTCGACGCCGCCACACGCAGACAAGGTCAGGCAGGCCAGCAATACAACGGAAAGTCGTTTCAAAGTCATGGTGGCTTCAGGTCACGGGGAACGGCGGCCAGTATCCTCGCGTCACCGCTAAACACCAATAGCCCTATTATCATTACGGGTTGTTCGAGCGCAGGGAGCACTCAGGCAACCGGCAAAGGAATCACTTCATGAACAGCCTTTTCAAGGCATGCCGTCACCCCCTCACGTGGACACTCCCACTAGTGGCCGTGCTCGCAGGTTGCACCGGCGGCGACAGCAACAAACCGAAAACCCACGCACTGGCAACGTATTCCAGCGCAACCTGGGAAGCACTCCCAGCCGTTTCCGATAGTGATCTGGTTGCCGGTTTCGGTTCGTGGCGCAGTGCCTGCAACCGACTCAAAGCCGACGCGGTCTGGGGTTCGACCTGCGCCGCGGCCACCAATGTTCCGCCAACTGCCAACGAGATACGCGGCTTCCTCAAACAGAACCTCGACGTCTACGGCCTGCGCGCCGCCAACGACAATCCCAACGGCTTGATCACCGGTTACTACGAACCGGTCTACCCTGGCAGCCTGGCCCAAACCGCTGTGGCGAACATTCCGGTGTATGGCGTGCCCGAGGACATGATCATTGTTTCCCTCGACAGCATTTACCCGGAGCTCAAGGGCAAACGCCTGCGCGGACGACTCGAAGGCCGCGTGCTCAAGCCTTACGACGACGCCGCAACCATCGAAACCAAAGGCGTCAAGGCGCCGGTCGTGGCGTGGCTTACCGACCCGATGAACCTGCAATTCCTGCAGATCCAGGGCTCCGGCCGCATCCAGCTCAATGACGGGCGCCAGTTGCGCATTGCCTACGCCGACCAGAATGGCCATCCGTATCGGCCGATTGGCCGCTGGCTGGTGGAACAAGGCGAGCTGAAGAAAGAAGACGTGACCATGGGCGCGATCAGCAACTGGGCCAAGGCGAATCCGACGCGCATCCCGGAATTGCTCGGCAGCAACCCCAGCTATGTGTTTTTCACCCGCAACCCGGACAGCAACGAAGGCCCACGTGGCTCGCTGAACGTCCCGCTCACGGCGGGTTACAGCGCGGCCGTGGATCGCAAAGTGATTCCGCTGGGCAGTCTGTTGTGGTTATCCACTACCAAACCGGACGGTACGGCACTGGTTCGTCCGGTGGCAGCGCAGGACACTGGCGGCGCGATTGCCGGCGAAGTGCGTGCGGATTTGTTCTGGGGCACCGGCGAGGCGGCCGGGCAATTGGCCGGCGACATGAAGCAGCAGGGGCAAATCTGGATGTTGTGGCCCAAAGGCGCGGCGTTACCACAAGTGCCGCAGGTAGCTGACACGCTCTAAAGTCAAAAGATCGCAGGCTGCGCCAGCTCCTACAACGACCCATGAGGTTCAATGTAGGAGCTGGCGCAGCCTGCGATCTTTTGATCCTGCTTAAACAGAAACCACAAAAAAACTCGCAATCAACCCCATCCCCACGAACCACACCAGCGACCGCAGAATCGCCCAGTCCGCCAGGTAGCAGATGATGTACAGCAGCCGACTGGTAATGAACAACACCGACAGCACATTGATCGTCACCAGCTCGGCGTTGCCGGCCAAGTGTGCGACGATCACCGCCGCCGCAAACGCCGGTGTGACTTCAAAACTGTTCAGTTGCGCCGCGTGCGCTCGTCGACCCAGACCGTTCAGTGACTCGAGAAAATCCCGGGGATCATGGTTGTCTTTCAGACCATACCCGCCACTGGCCTTGGCAATGCCCGTGCAGATATAAGGCAGGAAGATCGCGATCAAAATGCACCACAGAGCAACCGTCATACGCAGTCCTTTTCTTCAAGTTTAAAAAATTCGGGCGCCGGTCAAAACTTCATCACCAGTATGCCGATCAACACCAGCCCACAGGCTAAGAGCCGTGGCCGACCGAAAGGTTCTTTCAGGTAACGCATGCCCAACAGCACTACCAGGATCACGCTGATTTCGCGCAGCGCCGCCGCTTCGGCAATCGAGCCCAGCTGCATTGCCCACAGCACCAAAGCGTAGCTGAACAACACGCAAAATCCGACCGTCAACCCCAGCCACCACTGTGCACGCCAGAACAGCATGAACGCCGGTCGCTTGCTCACTAGCGCCAGTAACGGAAACGGCCAGGCGCTGATCAACGTCACCCACACCAGATAATCCAGCGGATGCGACCATCGCCGTAACGCCTGGCCATCGATAAAGGTGTAGCCGCCGATGCACAGTCCGATCAGCGCCACCACCGGCAGCATCGACCAGGGCAAACGCGCCCCGCCACCGCCCTGCCACAGCAGGCACAGCATGCCGAACGGAATCAGCAGGATTCCGAAGATCTGCTGGTTCGTCAGCACTTCCCCGGCAAAGATCAGCGTCAGAGCCAACACGACCAATGGCGATAAGCCACGCATCAGTGGATAAACCAGACCGAGGTCGCCGACCCGATAGGCCTGAATCAGCAGATAGCGATACAGCAATTCAAACGCCGCCGATGCCAGGATCCACGGCCAGATTTCAATTGGCGGGAACGCCACGAATGGCAGCATTACGGCGACAAACAACATCGCCACGCTGTCCATGCAGGCCACGACCAACAGCCGCTCCGCACTGAACTTGATCAACGTATTCCACGCCGCGTGCAACAGCGCCGCCACTAACACCAAAGCCGTTGCAAGCACGGCACACTCCTTTTCAACGTCACCCAACCGACTGTAGGAGCAGCGGCTGGTGACGGCCAGGCGTCACTGATTACTCTTTGATCTTGCGCGGGTCGGGTTGCTGCTCTGCGCCCTGCTTCGGCGGCCCGCTTTCACTGCGGATCTGCGCATGGCTCAACAGCGCAAAGATGAAGCTGCCGCCGATGATGTTGCCCGCCAGCGTCGGCCCTGCGAATACCAGCCAGAAGTCTTTCCAGGGCAACTCGCCGGCAAACACCAGGTACGAGACTTCAGCCGAACCGACCACAATGTGCGTGAAATCCCCCAATGCCATGAGGTAGGTGATGAGGATGATGATCCACATCTTGGCGCTCTCCATGGACGGGATCATCCAGACCATGGTCGCAATCATCCAGCCTGACACGATGCCTTTGGCAAACATCTTGCCGATGTCGTTTTCCATGACCTTGCGCCCGATATCGAGGAAAGCCAGGTCCGTCTTGGTGTCGAAAATCGGCAGATGCAGCATCACATAAGCTACCAGCAACGTGCCGCACAGGTTGCCCACGAGTACGACCGACCACAGGCGCAGCAAGCGACCGAAATTGTTCAAGGTGGGTTTGGTCATGACCGGCAGCACCGCCGTCAGTGTGTTCTCGGTGAACAACTGCTGGCGGGCGAGGATGACCGCGAGAAAACCGGCGCAGTAACCGAAACTGGCGATCACCTTGAAGTGCTCGCCATCCGGCAAACGCGAATTGAGCAATCCCATGGCCATCAGCGACAAGCCCATGGTCAGGCCGGCGGCCAGCGCCGACCACCAGAGCGCCGCGACACTGCGCTCAAGCTCCTGATCGCCCTGGGTGCGGATGATTTCGTGCAGCACCGCCGCACGGGGCGGCTGGTTTTTGTCGACTTCGTGCTTCTCTTGTTCCGAAAGGTTCGGGGTCTTGCCGTCTTCTTGCTTGTCCATAAAGGTGTGTAACCGGTGGCGTGCGATTTTAATACGACATGCGCGGCTCGGAGCTGTTCACTGCGTCCACAGACAGAAAACACATTCTGTAGCAGCTCGCATTACTCGTCTATGAACTGGTCTTTGACGTACTTGATCTCGGTCCGGCCGTGCGGTGCCGGCAGGCCGTCTTCACCAAGGTTGACGAAGACCATCTTCTCCACCGTCAGAATGCTTTTGCGGGTGATCTTGTTGCGCACTTCGCAGGTCAGGGTGATCGAGGTGCGACCGAACTCGGTAGCGGTGATGCCCAGTTCAATGATGTCGCCCTGGCGCGAGGCACTGACGAAGTTGATTTCGGAAATGTACTTGGTGACCACGCGCTGATTGCCCAGCTGGACGATCGCATAGATTGCCGCTTCTTCATCGATCCAGCGCAACAGACTGCCGCCAAACAGCGTGCCGTTGGGGTTGAGGTCTTCGGGTTTTACCCATTTTCGGGTGTGGAAGTTCATGGGGGGCTCCGGGCTTGAGGTGCTTGGGCGATAGCTTATGCCCCCCAGCTTCAAGTTTTAAGCGACAAGCTGCAAGTTAAAAGCGGATTCGCTTTTACTTGCCGCTGGTAGCTTGCCGCTTGCCACTAGCCGGACAAAGAAAGCTATAATCGCCACCGTTTCAGAACGGTCATCTTCTATTGGTACCGTTTTCCCGCCACCTGTCCGAGGGGCGCTGCAGCAGGTTCGACCTGTCAGGCTCGGATGGGGCGTTGCCTGGCCACGGCCAGACACTAAACGCACAACGGCGCCCATTCGCATACATTACGAATGGAGGCTCTTCATGAGCGCTGTTATCACGCCTGCAGATTTTACCGATTACAAAGTCGCCGACATGTCCCTGGCTGCCTGGGGTCGTCGCGAAACCATCATCGCCGAATCCGAAATGCCAGCCCTGATGGGTCTGCGCCGCAAGTACGCCGGTGAGCAGCCGCTCAAGGGCGCGAAGATTCTCGGCTGCATCCACATGACTATTCAGACTGCCGTCCTGATCGAAACCCTGGTTGCCCTGGGTGCCGAAGTGCGTTGGTCGTCCTGCAACATTTTCTCGACTCAAGACCAGGCCGCTGCTGCTATCGCCGCCGCCGGCATCGCGGTTTACGCCTGGAAAGGCGAAACCGAAGAAGAGTACGAGTGGTGCCTGGAACAAACCATCCTCAAGGATGGCGCGCCTTGGGATGCCAACATGATCCTCGACGATGGCGGCGACCTGACCGAGCTGCTGCACAAGAAATACCCGGCGATCCTCGACCGCGTCCACGGCGTGACCGAAGAAACCACCACCGGCGTTCACCGCCTGTTGGACATGCTGGCCAAGGGCGAGCTGAAAATCCCGGCCATCAACGTCAACGACTCGGTGACCAAGAGCAAGAACGACAACAAGTACGGCTGCCGTCACAGCCTGAACGACGCGATCAAGCGCGGCACCGACCACCTGCTGTCCGGCAAGCAAGCGCTGGTCATCGGTTACGGTGACGTGGGCAAGGGCTCCGCTCAGTCCCTGCGTCAGGAAGGCATGATCGTCAAAGTTTCCGAAGTCGACCCGATCTGCGCCATGCAGGCGTGCATGGACGGTTACGAGCTGGTTTCGCCGTTCATCGACGGCATCAACAACGGCACTGAAGCAAGCATCGACAAGGCACTGCTGGGCAAGATCGACTTGATCGTGACCACCACCGGCAACGTCAATGTTTGCGACGCGAACATGCTCAAAGCTCTGAAGAAGCGCGCTGTTGTCTGCAACATCGGCCACTTTGACAACGAAATCGACACCGCTTTCATGCGCAAGAACTGGGCATGGGAAGAAGTGAAGCCGCAGGTTCACAAGATCCACCGTACCGGTTCCGGCGCATTCGACGCCCAGAACGACGACTACCTGATCCTGCTGGCCGAAGGCCGTCTGGTAAACCTGGGTAACGCTACCGGTCACCCAAGCCGCATCATGGACGGTTCGTTCGCCAACCAGGTTCTGGCGCAGATCTTCCTGTTCGGCCAGAAATACGCCGACCTGTCGCCAGCCCAGAAAGCCGAGCGCCTGACCGTTGAAGTACTGCCGAAGAAACTCGACGAAGAAGTGGCCCTGGAAATGGTCCGCGGTTTCGGCGGCGTCGTGACTCAACTGACCAAGACCCAGGCCGACTACATCGGCGTGACCGTTGAAGGTCCGTTCAAGCCGCACGCTTATCGGTACTGACCGCAGCTGCAAGCTCCAAGCTTCAAGCGGCAAGTAAAAGCGTTTGGTTTACTTGCGGCTTGAGGCTAGGAGCTTCCTTCTTCATCGCTTTTTCGCAGCCGTAAGCTGCTGGCTCAAGCACAAGATTCCGGCACACCGCCCTCTTGCGGCTTAAAGCTTGCAGCTTGCAGCTGGAGGCCCCCCCATGTCCCAAGACCGTCGCTACAGCTTCGAGTTCTTCCCTACGAAGACCGACGCTGGGCATGAAAAGCTGCTCGCCACTGCTCGCCAGTTGGCCACGTACAACCCCGATTTTTTCTCCTGCACCTATGGCGCTGGCGGTTCGACCCGTGATCGAACCCTCAACACCGTGTTGCAACTCGAAAGCGAAGTCAAAGTCCCCGCCGCGCCGCATCTGTCTTGCGTGGGCGACAGCAAGGACGATTTGCGCGGCCTGCTGGCGCAATACAAGACTGCCGGCATCAAGCGCATCGTCGCCCTGCGCGGTGACCTGCCTTCGGGCATGGGCATGGCCAGCGGTGAACTGCGCCACGCCAATGACCTGGTCGAATTCATTCGTGAAGAGACCGGCGATCATTTCCACATCGAAGTCGCCGCTTACCCGGAGATGCATCCGCAGGCGCGCAATTTTGAAGACGATATCGCCAACTTCGTGCGCAAGGCCAATGCCGGCGCTGACAGCGCGATCACCCAGTACTTCTTCAACGCCGACAGCTACTTCTACTTCGTCGAGCGTGTGCGGGCGCTGGGCGTGAACATACCGATCGTGCCGGGCATCATGCCGATCACCAACTACAGCAAGCTCGCACGCTTCTCCGACGCCTGCGGTGCGGAAATCCCGCGCTGGATCCGCAAGCAACTCGAAGCCTACGGCGACGACACCCAAAGCATTCAACGCTTTGGTGAGCAGGTCATCACCGAGATGTGCGAACGCCTGCTGCAAGGTGGCGCGCCAGGGCTGCACTTCTACACACTGAATCAGGCTGAAGCGAGCCTGGCGGTGTGGAACAACCTGAAGTTGCCACGCTAATAGTTGTTACACGCAAGATCAAAAGATCGCAGCCTGTGGCAGCGCCTACATCGGATTGTTTAATCACTGTAGGAGCTGCCGCAGTCTGCGATTTTTTGCTATCCACGCACTTTTATTGTGATGCAACACACGGAGATAGAGCATCTGCCGCCGGTTTCTGGCTCTTTCCCGTTTCTCGTCGTAATCTCAAGCCCATGCCTTTGATCACCCAGTTACTGACCGTGGTTTTATTCACTTGCCTGAGCTTCGCCGCTCGGGGCGAGAAACTGCGTATTGTCACTGAACCGTGGGCGCCTTACGTCTACGAAGAAAACGGTAAAGCCCTGGGCCTGGACTACGAAACCACCGCGATTGTGTTCAAGCGTCTGGGCATCGAAGTCGAGTGGCAATTCCTGCCGTGGAAACGCTGCCTGTCGATGCTCGAAACCGGCCAGGCCGATGGCGCGCTGGACATTTTTCACAGCGTCGAGCGTGATGCAACCCTGCTTTACCCCAGCGAACCGCTCTCGGAAGTCGAGTTCGTGCTGTTCTACGCCAACGAGCGACCCCACTCGTTCCGCACCCTCGAGGACCTGAAAGGCCTGACAATCGGCACTTCGCCGGGCTATCTGTACAGCCCCGATTTCAGCCAGTCGACCCTCTTCACTCGGGAGCCAGCACCCACCCACGAAGCCAATTTCGGCAAACTGGTGCGCGGGCGGATCGACCTGCTGATCACCGACCGCCGGGTCGGTCAGCATCTGCTCGACGAATTGAATATCCGCGACAAGATCAGCGAAAACCCCACCGTCATCAGCCAGCAGAGCCAGTTCCTGGCGGTGCGCCGCAACGCAGGCATGGATTTGCTGGTGCAACGCTTCGGCGCCGAACTCAAGCGCTTCAAGCACGAACCCGCTTACGCCGAAATGAGCGCCCGTTATGGCGCCGATCCGAAGGCCATCACCAAAGCCGCCGGGGCCACCGCTGTCCGCGAAAAAACCGTTGAGCAGCAGGAAAGCGGCGCGCAGTGATTGCTCTGTTATACTCCGGCCTTCCCGCCAGGCTCACGCCCGGACGCTCGGACTTGTTCAAGGCATCTCGACCCCGCTACAGCGCAGCTTTTCAGCCCGCGCGAGCGCTCCTGACGAGCTTGCAAGGCCCAGCAGGACCGGACGGGATTACGTTCCTCTTAAACGTCATTCGCGCCAGGCAAGACTCCCATTGGGCCAAGCCCTAACTAAAACAGGATTACTCATGTCCTTTGCTTCCCTCGGTCTCTCCGAGGCTTTAGTCCGCGCCATCGAGGCAGCGGGCTATACCGAGCCTACTCCGGTGCAACAGCGGGCCATTCCCGCCGTGTTGCAAGGTCGCGATCTCATGGTTGCGGCTCAGACAGGGACTGGTAAAACCGGCGGCTTCGCCCTTCCGATCCTGGAACGGCTGTTCCCCAACGGTCACCCGGACAAGTCCCAGCGTCACGGTCCGCGCCAACCGCGCGTGCTGGTCCTGACCCCAACCCGCGAACTCGCGGCTCAAGTCCACGAGAGCTTCAAGGTTTATGCTCGTGACCTGAAGTTCGTCAGCGCGTGCATCTTCGGCGGCGTCGGCATGAACCCGCAGGTTCAGGCCATGTCCCGCGGTGTTGACGTGTTGGTGGCCTGCCCTGGCCGCCTGCTCGACCTCGCCGGCCAGGGCAGCGTCGATTTGTCCCACGTGGAAATCCTCGTGCTGGACGAAGCCGACCGCATGCTCGACATGGGCTTCGTCCATGACGTGAAGAAGGTCCTGGCCCGTCTCCCGGCCAAGCGTCAGAACCTGCTGTTTTCGGCGACCTTCTCCAAAGACATCACCGACCTCGCCGGCAAGCTGCTGCACAACCCGGAACGCATCGAAGTCACGCCGCCGAACACCACGGTCGAGCGCATTGAACAGCGTGTGTTCCGCCTGGCCTCCAGCCACAAGCGTTCGTTGCTGGCGCACCTGATCACCGCAGGCGCCTGGGAACAGGTGCTGGTGTTTACCCGCACCAAGCACGGCGCCAACCGTCTGGCCGAGTACCTGGACAAACATGGCCTGAGCGCCGTCGCGATCCACGGTAACAAGAGCCAGAACGCGCGCACCAAAGCTTTGGCCGATTTCAAGGCCGGCGAAGTTCGCATCCTGGTGGCCACCGACATCGCCGCTCGCGGCCTCGACATCGACCAGTTGCCGCACGTGGTCAACTTCGAGCTGCCAAACGTCGACGAAGATTACGTTCACCGTATCGGCCGTACCGGCCGGGCCGGTCGTTCGGGCGAAGCGATCTCGCTGGTCGCTCCGGATGAAGAAAAGCTGCTGAAAAGCATCGAGCGCATGACCAAGCAGAAAATCGCCGACGGCGACCTG
Source organism: Pseudomonas sp. GB2N2 (assembly GCF_054897705.1). Classification (NCBI taxonomy): domain Bacteria; kingdom Pseudomonadati; phylum Pseudomonadota; class Gammaproteobacteria; order Pseudomonadales; family Pseudomonadaceae; genus Pseudomonas; species Pseudomonas sp. GB2N2. Next base: position 4,943,094 of record NZ_CM142701.1, on the reverse strand, counting down.
ATGGGCTTCGATTCCAGCGCTGTGGAAGCCGAGAAACCGGAAGTGCGCGAGCGTCCGGATGTGCGTAACCCGCGCAACCCACGTGGCCCGCGCGGCGACGGCCCGAATGGCAGCGGCGGTGGCGGCGGTCGTAAAGACAAGGGCAAGGACAAGGGCGGCAAGGAAAAACCTGCGGCCAGCGCTCGTGGCGAACGCCCTGCGCGTGAGCAGAAACCACGTGAAGGCACGCCGGCTCGCGAGCAACAGCGTCCGGCGCCACGCGCTGCCGCTGATCGCGCTCCGGACGAGTTCCTGGACGATGACGTTGATAACTTCGGTAACCGCGTCGACTACGTGCCGCAAGCCAAACCGGCCCAAGGCCGTGGCCGCCGTCCAGGTGCTCCGGCACAAGGTTCGGCTGCTGGCGCTGGCGCAGGTGCTCCGCGCACCGGCGGCAAGCCTCAAGGTCGCCAAAGCGGTCCACGCAGCAGTGACGGCGCGACCACCGGTACTCCACCGGCCAAGCGCAGCGGTCCACGCAACGGTGCTCCTCGTGACGGTCAGGCCCGTCGCGAAGAAGGTCGCAACCGTCGCCCGGCACGTGACGACAAGCCGCTGGCGGAACCGGCCGTGCAAAACCCGCGCGGTCCGGCACCGAAGATCATTCACAAGGAGTCGAAAACCGATCGTTTTCCAACTCCCGAGCAGCTTGATCAATTGCCAGGCCGTCCCCGTGGCGAAAAACCAGCGTTGCTGACCCGCAATCGCTGATTGATCGCTGCCATAAAAAATGCCCCGGATCTCACGATCCGGGGCATTTTTTTGTCAGGCGCGAATGTTATTTCGCTTTGACACCTTCAAACGTGATGTACAGCTCAACAGCATCAGACTGTGGACCCAGGTCCATCATCTTGCCGAAATCAGAACGCTTGATGCTGGTGGTGCCTTCGAAGCCGGCACGGTAGCCGCCCCATGGATCTTTGCCTTCACCCAGGAAAGTGGCTTTGACGACGACTGGCTTGGTCACGCCCAGGATAGTCAGGTCGCCGGTCACGTCGGCAGTGTCTTTGCCAGCGGCGTTTTTGCCGGTGGATTTGACGCCGGTGGAAACGAACGTGGCTTTGCTGGCGTTCAGGAAGTCTTTGCTGGAGATGTGCTTGTCACGCTCGGCATTGTTGGTGAAAACGCTGGCGGTGTTCACATTGAACTCGATCTTGCTGTCTTCCGGCTTGGCAGCGTCAAAGCTGAACTTGCCATCGATGTCCTTGAAAGTACCGGTGATGTAGCTGTAGCCCAGGTGGCTGATCTTGAAATCGACGAAGGCGTGCTGGCCAGTTTTGTCGACGACGTAGTCAGCCGCCATAACGTTGGCGGACAACAGTGCGGTACCGATTGCCAGAGCGGCGAGAGTCTTTTTCAACATGCTTTTTATTCCTAAGGAGTCGAGGTTGAACATCAGGCTTTGCGACCCAGCATTCGCTTCAGGGTCACATCACGGTCGATAAAGTGGTGCTTCAGTGCTGCCAACGCATGGAGACCGGAAAAAATGACCAGCAACCACGCCAGATACAGATGAATCGCACCGGCGTTATCCGCCTGGTCCGGTAGTCCGGAAACCAGTGCAGGCACTTCAAACCAGTCAAACACCGGAATCCCGACACCTTCTGCGGTGGAAATCAGGTAACCGGCAATCATCACAGCGAACAGGTTCAGATAAAGAAACACATGGCCGAATTTGGCGCCAATGCGCGTTATGCGGCTATAGCTTTGCAGCGTTGGCGGCGGCGGGCTGACAAAGCGCCACAGCACGCGCACCACCATGCAGCCCAGCAATATCAACCCGATGCTCTTGTGCAGATCCGGACCTGCCTTGCGCCATGGATCGTAGTAGCCGAGATCGACCATCCACAGACCCAACGCGAACAAACCGAACACTGCCAGCGCTACGCCCCAGTGCAAAAAGAGGCTGACCCAACCGTAGCGAGAAGTAGAGTTACGTAATTGCATGACCGAGTCCCTGTGAGTGCTGGCCCAAGACTATCGACTTACCTATCGAATTAAAGCGGAAAATTTCGCTTTGAAATATCGAGAAATACGATCAAGAGTCTGAAATCGGTGAGTTAAGGCCAGATTAAGAGGCCAATGCGTGACAAAGAATGTAGTCCAACCGTAGAACACCTCCACACCACGATTTATTCAGATCTTTTCCCCAGGCGTAAAAAAACGCGACATTTCTGCCGCGTTTCTTTAACCCAGACGCTTACTGCGCCTTGGTTTCCGTTTCCGGAGTCGCAGCGGGTTTGGCCGCTGGTTTCTTCGCCGGTTCGGCTTTCTTCACCGGGGCTTTCTTGGCCTCAGCCTTCGCCGCCGGTTTCTTCGCCGCTGCTTTCGCCGGCGCCTTCTTGGCAGGCTCGGCTTTCACCGGTGCCGCAGGCTTCGGCGCTTCAACCGGCGCAGGAGCAGGCGTCGGGGCTGGCGCTGGGGCCGGTGCCGGAGCAGCCGGTGCGACAGGTTCTGGCGCCTTCACAGGTTCTGGCTTCTTGTCGTCGTCCGAACCACCGAACAGGTTGCTGAAGAAGTTGCCCTTCTTCGCGGCAACTGCGCCAGCACCCGCCGCCGCAGCGGCTACCGGAACAACTTTCGCCGGTTCAAACGACTTGCCAGCCGCCAGGTCTTCAACCTGACTGGCTGCCCGCTGACCGGTACGCAATGCGCCTTCCAACGTGCCCGGGTACAAGGTGTCGGTGTGTTCGCCGGCGAACGCTACGCGTTGCAGTGGACGTTCCCAAAGACGCCAGTATTTGCTGATCTGGCCCGGGCCGAAGGCCAGGTAGGCGCCGCCCATGGACGGGTCGGTGCTGTAGCGGCGAATTTCGTAACCGGTGAATGCACCGCGCGCCTGTGGATAAAACTCGTGCAGGCGAATCAGCACCTGATCGGCCATCTGCTTGTCGCCAAACGCTTGCATCACTCGGGCGTTGTCGCCGGACAGGTTGATCACCACGTTGGCACCCCCCTTCAGGGCGGGCTCGACCCACAACATGCCGAGGCCGGCGTTGCTGTAGATCTCGCCGGACATCCGCGCCTTGCTTTCCCACACGGGCGTCTTGAACTTCAGCATGATCTGGTCGCGCCAACCGTAGTTGGTGCCTTTGATCGCGCCCAGGTGCTGGGCATCAAGGGCCGGGGTCATGGTGATTTTGTTCAGGGCGCGCAACGGTACGGCGACCACAACGTAGTCAGCCTGATAACCGACGCTACCGACCTTGACGGTCACGCCGTCCTTGTCCTGGGTGATCGACGAGACCGGCGAGCTGGTCTTGATGGTTTTCAGCTGCTTCACGAATGCCTGGGCCAGCACCAGGCTGCCGCCGAGCAGGCGCGAAGCACGCAGATCACGGTCCGACACACCGAGATAAACCCGGCTTTGCTGTGCGAAATACAGCAGCGAAAGGCGCGAAGGTTCGTCATAGCGGGTACGAATTTGCTGATTGATCAACTGACGGGCCGTCGGTGGCAATGTCAGACGATCAAGCCAGTTGGAGACGTTGATCTGATCCAGGGCATGCAGCGTGCTGTTGGCCGCCGGGTTCTGCGGGTCTTCAATGGAACGCGCCAGGTCATCCAGGGTTTTTTCGTAGCGCTTGAGCGCGTCGGCGGTGGCCGGTTCCTTGGTGGCCAGGTCGGCAGCGGTGTAATACACACCGTCGATCAGGTAGCTCGGCGTGCGCACGAATTCCGGGGCCGGCGTGGTGCTCAGCTTGAAGGTCGAGACGTATTTGTTCAGCACCGGCTGAGTCTTGTCGTTACCGATCCACTCGCTGGTGGCCATGCCGGAACGGCCGCCCAGGCCTGGCTTGGCTTCCAGCAGGGTGACCTGCCAGCCTTTGTTCTGCAGCTCGTAGGCCGCCGTCAGGCCCGAGAGCCCGCCGCCGATCACGATTGCCGTTTTATCCTTGGCCAGCGCAGACACGCTGAACAGCCCCAACATCACCAGCGCACAGGCGCGCAGCCAACCAGCAGACATTCAGCGAACTCCGGAAATACACGAGAAAACAGCAGTTTCACGAGTCAGACGACTCAAAGAACCGCGAAGAATACGTCAGGCATCTGTACGCCGCCAGCAACGTCTATCGGCTCTAGTAAAGTAGCTCAATCCACACAATGGGTTGTTCCCGCGCGACGCATTGCATAGGCTTGCGCGATTGTTTGCCCCGCTACGCCGCGGGTAGCCTCGAGGAGACTGGATATGGGCCTGAATAAACAGTGGATGGAACGCGATCTCGCGGTGTTGTGGCATCCCTGCACCCAGATGAAAGACCACGAACAACTGCCGCTGATCCCGATCAAGCGCGGTGAAGGCGTGTGGCTTGAGGACTTCGAGGGCAAACGCTATCTCGACGCGGTCAGTTCCTGGTGGGTCAACGTGTTTGGCCACACCAACCCGCGTATTAACCAGCGCATCAAGGATCAGGTCGATCAGCTGGAGCATGTGATCCTGGCCGGCTTCAGCCATCAGCCGGTGATCGAGCTCTCTGAACGCCTGGTGAAAATGACGCCGGAAGGCCTGACCCGGTGCTTCTACGCCGATAACGGTTCGTCGTGCATCGAAGTCGCGCTGAAAATGAGCTTTCACTACTGGCTCAACCGCGGCCAGCCGAACAAGAAGCGCTTCGTCACCCTGACCAACAGTTACCACGGCGAAACCATGGCGGCGATGTCGGTGGGCGACGTGCCGCTGTTTACCGAGACCTACAAGGCGCTGCTGCTCGACACGATCAAGGTGCCGAGCCCTGATTGCTATCTGCGTCCCGACGGCATGAGCTGGGAAGAGCATTCGCGCAACATGTTTGCCGCCATGGAACAGACCCTGGCCGAGAATCACGAGACCGTCGCGGCGGTGATCGTCGAGCCGCTGATCCAGGGCGCCGGCGGCATGCGCATGTACCACCCGGTGTACCTCAAATTGCTGCGCGAAGCTTGCGACCGCTATGGCGTGCACCTGATCCATGACGAAATCGCCGTCGGCTTCGGCCGCACCGGGACAATGTTCGCCTGCGAACAGGCCGGCATCCGTCCGGACTTCCTCTGCCTGTCCAAGGCCCTGACCGGTGGTTACTTGCCGCTGGCGGCCTGCCTGACCACCGAGGATGTCTACAGCGCCTTCTACGACGACTATCCAACCCTGCGCGCCTTCCTGCACTCGCACAGCTACACCGGCAATCCGCTGGCGTGCGCCGCGGCCCTGGCGACGCTGGATATCTTCGAAGAAGACAACGTGATCGAGAACAACAAGGCGCTGGCCCAGCGCATGGCGACTTCTACTGCGCATCTGGCCGATCATCCGAACGTGTCGGAAGTGCGCCAGACCGGCATGGTGCTGGCCATCGAGATGGTCAAGGACAAGGCGACCAAGGAAGCCTGGCCGTGGCAGGAACGTCGCGGCTTGAAGGTGTTCCAGCATGCGTTGGAACGCGGTGCTTTACTTCGACCGCTGGGCAGCGTGGTGTATTTCCTGCCGCCTTACGTGATCACCCCGGAGCAGATCGACTTCCTGGCTGAAGTAGCCAGTGAAGGGATCGACATCGCGACCCGCAACAGCGTCAGCGTGTCGGTGCCGAAGGATTTTCATCCGGGTTTCCGCGATCCGGGTTGATTGAACAGCGCTTGTTCCCACGCTCTGCGTGGGAAAGATCAAATTAAAGAGAACCCGCATGAGACTGTCCCGCTTTTTCATCGACGCCCCGCTGAGCATTGGCCAACACGAATTGCCAGAGGCCCAGGCCCATTACATCAGCCGCGTGCTGCGCATGGCCGAGGGTGATGCATTGCAGTTGTTCGACGGCTCGGGCCAGGAATTTCGCGCGACGCTGGCGGAGGTCGGCAAGAAACGTGTGGTGGTGCAGATCAATGAAAGTTTTGCCGGGCAAGACGAGTCGTCCCTGCACATCCACCTCGGCCAGGGCTTGTCCCGTGGCGAGCGAATGGATTGGGCGATTCAGAAAGCCACGGAACTGGGCGTGACGGAAATCACGCCAATTTTCAGCGACCGTTGCGAAGTGCGATTGAAAGACGAACGCGCCGACAAACGCCTGATGCACTGGCGCCAGGTCGCAATCAGCGCGTGCGAGCAGTGCGGGCGTTCACGGGTGCCGGTGATTCATCCGCCGTTGCTGCTGGCGGACTGGTTGAAGCAAACCGAGGCGGAGTTGAAGCTGGTGCTGCATCCGGTGGCCGAGCCGTTGGTGAGCCATGCCAAACCTGGGACGCTGGCGTTCCTGATCGGGCCGGAGGGTGGGTTGTCGGAGGCTGAGGTGGATTCGGCCAAGGCTTCGGGGTTTCATGCGGCGCGCCTTGGGCCGCGGGTGTTGCGCACCGAGACCGCGCCGGTGGTGGCGTTGGCGGTGGCCCAGCAGCTATGGGGTGACTTCTAGGGCCCCAGCGATGGCCGCGACGCGGCCTAAAGCACGTAAACCAGAATCGCCACAAAGTGCAGCAAGCTCCCCGCAATCACGAACAAATGCCAGATCCCGTGGGCATGCCGCAACCGATGATCCAGGGCGAAAAAGATAATCCCCACGGTGTACAAAATCCCGCCCGACGCCAGCCAGGCAAACCCTGCCGTGCCCAGCGCCGCCAGCAACGGCTTGACCGCCACCAGCACGATCCAGCCCATCACCGCATAAATCACGATCGACAAAATCCGTGCTTCTGAACGCGGTTTGATTTCCTGCAGGATGCCGATCAGCGCCAGCCCCCAGACGATCCCGAACAGCGTCCAGCCCCACGGCCCGCGCAGGGTCACCAGGCAAAACGGTGTGTAGCTGCCGGCAATCAACAGGTAGATCGAAAAGTGATCGACCTTCTGCATGATCGCTTTTTTCCGCCCGCGCACGCTGTGGTACACGGTCGATGCACTGTAGAGCACCATCAGCGTGAACCCGTAAATCGCCACGCTGACGATCTTCCACGGGCTGCCGTCCATGCCGGCGATCACCAGCATCCACACCACCCCGACCGCCGCCGCTACCGCCCCGACCAAATGCGTCCAGGCGTTCAATCTTTCCCCGTGATACATGCGTTGCTCACCTCACAATCCAATACAACATCGCGCAAGGCTCAGGCCTCAAGCGTAAAAGCGCAATGTTTCAAAACACAAACACCCCAACATGCGTGCACAATCGAGCCATTCGAACAAGAGTCACGCCCATGCTGATCGACGAAGAATTGACCCTGAAAAAACTCGAGGTGTTCCTCGCCTTCATGCGCACCGGCAACCTGGCCCGCGCCGCTGCCGAGCTGGAGACCAGCAACGTCAGCGTGCACCGGGCGATTCATTCCCTGGAAAGCGCCCTGCGTTGCCCACTGTTCAAACACGAAGGGCGCAACCTGACGCCGCTGGAAAGCGCGTATGTGCTGGAGGAAAGGGCACAAAAACTCATTCAGGACGTCGTCGAGACCGTGCGCCTGACCCGCGAAGCCGCCGGTTTCTCCGCTGAACGCTTCAAGCTGGGCTCGCTGTATTCGCTGACGGTGAAGACCGTACCGCAGCTGATCATGGGCCTGAAAATCCGCCGCAGCGAACTCAACATCGACCTGATTCTCGGCTCGAATTTCGACTTGCTCTACAAGCTCAAGAACATGGAAGTCGACGCGATTCTGGTGTCGCTGGACGACAGCGTCAACGACCCGGATTGCGCGCAGATCCCGCTGTTTTCCGACGACATCTTCCTCGCCACACCGGCGGATTCGAAGTTTGCGCAAAGAACCGAAGTGGATCTTGCCGAAGTCCGCGATGAAACCTTCATCACCCTGACCCAAGGCTTCGCCACGCATCAGGACGGTAATCGGGTGTTCAAGCAGGCGGGGTTCGAGCCGAAGGTGGCGATGCAGGTCAACGACATCTTCACCCTGCTGAGCATGGTCAGTTCGGGGGTGGGTTATGCGTTGCTGCCGGGGCGGATTGCGGCGGTGTATGAGAACCGGGTGAAGCTGATTCCATTGCAGGAAAAGTACCGGTTGCAGCAGCACATCGGCGTGGTGTTCCTGAAGGCCAAGGAGCGTGATCCGAATTTGCTGGCGTTGCTGGCGGAGTGCCGGATGTATGCCAATCGCCAGACCTGAAACCGAGTTGCGCCCATCGCGAGCAGGCTCACTCCTACATTTGGAATGCAATCCCCAGTAGGAGCGAGCCTGCTCGCGATGGCGTCAGTACATTCAGCAACGATGTAGCGGGTTAACCCACAATCCCGCGAACAATGAAGTACAGCAACGAAGGCCCAAGCAGGCAGCCAAGCCCGGTGTGGAACGTCGCCGTCAGCGCGCCATAAGGCACCAGCCGCCGATCCGTCGCCGCCAACCCGGCCGTCACGCCGCTGACGGTGCCGGCCAACCCACCGAACACCATCGCCGAACGCGGGTTATCCAGGCCCATCCAGCGTGCGGCCATCGGCGTGCCGACCATCACCAGAATCGCCTTGATCAACCCGGTGGCAATCGACAGCGCCACCACATCGGAACTGGCGCCAATCGCCGCGCCGGTCACTGGCCCGACGATGTACGTCACCGCGCCCGCGCCAATAGTCGTCATGCTGATTGCGTCGCGATAACCAAAAGCCCAGGCCATGCTCGCCCCGACAATGAACGGCAGAATCGTGCCGAGCAGCAATGCGATCACGCCGATCAGCCCGGCCTTCTTCGCTTCGGTGGCCTGCACTTCGAACGCCGTGGCAACGATGGCGAAGTCGCGCAACATCGCGCCGCCCATCAAACCGATGCCGGAAAACAGCGTCAGGTCCGCCAGGCCTTTTTGCCCGCCGGTCATGGTGCCGCCGACCCAGGCCAATACCAGGCCGATGACGATGGCGATGGCCGAGCCATGAATCCGTCCGAACGTCAGGCGTTTGGACAACACCACCGACACCCACATGATCACGCCGACAAACGCGAACGCCGTGACCAGACCGTTATTGGCCAGGCCTTTCTGAATGATTTCCAACATATCAGCGGCCTCCTACTGGGGTGCCGACCGGCGTGAGTTCCGCCGGTTCATCGGGCAACGGTTCACCTTTGTGAGTCCGGCTGATCAACGCAATGGTGCACCCGCAAAGCACCACCGAACCGATGGCCGCAAGCACCGCCACCGGGCCGCCATGCAGTGCGGTGACGACGTTTTGTTGTGCGGCCATCGCCACCACCACCGGAATGTACATGGCGCCCCAGAAGCCGACGCCCATCTCGCAATCCTTGGTCATGCCACCGCGCTTTTGCATCCACAACCGCGCGCAGATCAGCAGGATCATCGCGATCCCGACCCCGCCCACGTTGGATTTCACGCCGAGCAACACGCCTAGCGCATCGCCCAGGATCACCCCTGCCAGCGTACAGATCGCCAACAGCGCCACACCGTAAATAATCATTGTTGTTTCCTCAAAGTGCATCGTCGAATGTTGTTTTTGTTGTTCGAAGGCCTGAGTCGGTGCCCTAGCGTTGGCGGCTTCCCTCCTCACGCAACAGCGCCTGCAAGGTGTCCAGGCGCGCACCGTCGAAAGCGATCACGGTGCCCTGCTCGAATACCCGGCGCGCCAGCCCGGTCAACACCGCACCGGGCGGCAGTTCTATTTGTAAACGTACGCCACGCTCGTAAGCGCTTTGCAGCGTGCCGCGCCAATCGACGACGCGACACATGTTGAAAGCGAGGTCGTCGCGCAACGCATCCGTGCTGCTGATCGGCCGGGCGCGGCTGCCGCTCAGGTAACCCAGCGTCGGCGTTTTCAGCTGAACGCTGGCGAACGCTTCGGCGAGGGTCTTCGCGGGTGTATCCAGCAGCGGACAATGCGACGGCACGCTGACCGCCAGGCGTTTTGCCAAGCCGGCACCGCGACCTTTTGCCAGCGCGGCGACCGCTTTCATCGCCTCATCGCTGCCGGCGATAACCACCTGGTTATCGGCATTGATGTTGGCCAGGTAAACCGGTGAATCGACGCTGTGGATGTTCGCCAGCAAGTCTTCCACTGTGGCCAGTTCCAGGCCGATGATCGCGGTCATGCCGTAGCCTTTTGGATAAGCCTGCTGCATCAGCTCACCGCGCAGGCTGACCAGACGCAGTGCATCGGGGAAGCTCATGGCACCTGAAACCACAGCCGCTGGATAAGCGCCGATGGACAATCCCGCGACGTAATCCGGCGCGATTGATAACTGGCGCGCAGCCGCGACACCAGCGATCAGCAAGCAGAGCTGAACCGCCCGTGTCGACTGCAATGCTTCGCTGGAATCCAGCAGCAGCGCATCTTCACCGAGTACGTCACTCGCCTCGATCAGCGTTTCGTGCGGTACACGATGGAGCATGCCCGGCTGCTGCGCGCCCTGGCCGGGGAACACCAGCAAACTGCTCACGCGGCTTGCTCCTGCGGGTTCCACGGGTCCAGCACCAGGCAGGCTTCGCGGGCACTTTTGAGCAAAACCCGGCGTGCAGAACCGGCCCATTCGCGCAGAGCGACGGCGCCATGAGGCGTTTGCAATTGCAGGTCCACCGGGCACGCAGCGCTATTCAGAATCTTCAGCAGTTCCTGTGCCTGAGCACGTTCCAGCGGTTGCGGCGTGCGCAGGATCAAATCGAGGTCGCTGCCATCGTGCAAGGCAACCACGCCGCTGGCCAATTCGAACCCGGCACTGCCGCTGACACCCCAGACCCAGCCACAGCCATCGAGCAGCGGCCGCAGGTGTCCGAGGGCGCGAACCGCCGGCAAATCCCGCTCGATCAAAACCTGACAAAGATCTTCCGGTTTGACCCGACGCTGAATTGAATCAACCGCCATCAGCGTCGCAAAGCGCTGCTCACGCAACGGCCCACGCACCCCGACCGAGATGAAACCCGGCGCACTCAGCGCACGCCGGACCACCACCGGATGACCCGTGCTGATCGATTCGATCACCCACGCAGGCGCCTCCGCCGGCAACTGCTGTGGGGTCATGCCCCAGAGCAGGTCGTGAGCCAGGAGCGTGTTCACCACTGCGCTCTCAGCAATTGGCGAACCTTTTTAGAAACGGCACGGTTGCTGGCGCCGAGGCGACTGCTCAAGTCACGGCCACTGGCAGTGACATCGCCAATCGCCTGCGTCAGGCATTCCGTCACGCGCGCCAGATCGGCGGCGGTCGGCTGTTCGATCTGTTCAACCGACAAGGTTTCCCAGAGCAATCCGAGGCTCGCATAGCTGTCGATGTCATAGGCCATCGGCGGCACGCTGGCGGCCAGTGCCTCCAGCTCTTCGACACTGCGCAAGGTCACCCGCGCCGCCGAGGCCTTGCCCATCGCATGCACCATCACCCCCGGATCGCGCAGGGCGATCAAGCGATTGGCCTGGTAGCCGTGCGCCAGAAATGCCCCGGACATCGCCTTGCCCACCAGTAAACCGATCACCGCGTGGCCAGCCAACCGGGCGCGGGCATAACTGTCCGCCGCACCGGCCAGGGCCTGATGAATACCGAGTGCTTCTTCGCGCCGACCGTAAGCCTGGCTCGGCACATCGACGATGGCGATCAAGGCGCGCTTCTGCGATTTATCCGCATCCGCGGCGATGACTTCATCGACTGCCTTGGCCAGGCCCCACCCTTCAAGCAAGCCGACTTCGCCGTTGCGCGCACGGACGAAACGATTGTCGGGGTCAGCGACCACGGCGATAAAGCGCACCGGTTGTTCGCCCAACGCGCCGTCCGCGACTTTCAGCGACGCGGGCAAACCCTCGACCGATTTCGCGCCCGCACTCAAAGCGTCAAACCAGTGCAGACCTCTCAGGGAATACGAACTCATGAGCGCTCTCCTTGGTACAGATCGCGAACCGTCGCCGGCTCGATTTGCGGCTCGGCGTCTAGACGGGCCAGCCGTTGCAGGAACAGATCGGCCTGGCGGCTGCGTTGCTGTTCCGGCAAGCCTTGCTGGAGCAATTCACTGACCTGCTGCTGAATCTGCGCCACGTCATCGGCGACGTAGCGATCAACCAGTCCACTGGCGAAGCGTTGCTCGCCACCGGTCAGGCTCCAGATGAACGGACGGTCGCGAGAGTCGTATTCCTCAAGCCCGGCTTCCTGCTCGATCACCTGCGGGCCGTTTAAACCGAGCCGCGCTTCCTGGGTCACCAGCAGATAGCTGCACAACCCGGCCGCAATCGACATCCCGCCGAAGCAGCCCACGCTGCCGGCCACCACACCGATCACCGGTTGGTACTGGCGCAAGTCGACAATCGCCGCATGAATATCGGCAATCGCGGCCAAGCCGAGGTTGGCTTCCTGCAAGCGCACGCCGCCGGTCTCCAGCAGCAACACGGCGCGGGTCGGGATGCCGTTGCGGTTGTCTTCGGCCGCCAGTTCCAACGCTCCGGCCATCTTCGCGCCGCCGACTTCACCGAGGCTGCCGCCCTGAAATGCACCTTCGATCGCGGCGATCACCACCGGCAAACCACCGATGCTGCCCTTGGCGATCACGACGCCGTCATCGGCTTGCGGCACCACGCCCTGGCGCGACAGCCAGGGCGACATGACACGTTGAAACGGGTCGAGTAATTCACGGAAAGTGCCGGCATCGAGCAAGGCTTTTGTCCGTTGCCGCGCGCCGAGTTCGACGAAGCTGTGCTTATTGAGGAGTTCTGCAGTGTCAGTCATGGCTGATCTCCTCAAAGCCTTGTTCCAGGCGCAAGCGCACCACGCCGGGTGTCGCGCCGAAGTCGTGAATATCGATGGCCATCGCCGGCGGCGTCTGGCCCTCGAACATCCGCGCAAAAAGATGCTGCCAGCGTTGTTCGCTGCCATTCACCGAGGTCTGCACAGTGATGCTCAGCTTGCCGGCCTGGCCCGGCTCGATCAGCACTTCAAGATCGCCGGAACCGACACAGCCGACCAGCGTACGACCGCGTGGCGGCTGCCCGGCGGGGAATTCAAAGGACAAGGTTTCCATCACAGCGCTCCTTGATTGTTGCCGTCAGCCGACTCGATGCGGTCGAGAAACAGGCAGGCTGCGAGCAAATCCGCAGCGCCGCCGGGCGAGGCATTCAACGCGATTAATTGTTGGTCCAGCTCATGCAGACGGCGGCGACCGGCGAGGCTGGCACTGCCACCCGCGTCGAGCACCGCTTGGGCGCCAAGCTGCATGGCGTGCAGGCCTTGTTCGCCGGCGCGGTAGAGCACGCAGGTGTCGGACAGTCGAGTCATGATCGCCAGCAGCGCATCGAGGCGTGCATTCTGCTCGCCATGGCCGGCGGCGCGGCTGTGTTTGAGTTGCGGCAAGGCGCGTTGCATCACGGCAGGGAAACCCAACTGCGCTTCTTCACGGGCACCGCGCGCGCCGTAACGCTGGGCGACTTGCGCGCCGTGGCTCAGCGGGCGTGGCGCGTAGCGGTCATCGAGCAGCGCCAAGCGTGCGGCGCGCAACGTGATTGAACCGGCGGAAGTGGATTGCGGCTCCAGTGCCGCAGCGACGACCAGCAGACCGAGGGCCCAGATCGCCCCGCGATGGGTGTTCACGCCGCCCGTGGTGGCAAACATGGCTTGCTCACCTTCCCGGCCGAGTCGCCCCACCGCTTGGCGCAGCGGCAAACCAATGTCGCCGAAAGCTATGGCGGCTTCCGCCATTTCCTTGAACGCCGGCCACAGCGCCAACGCCGACGCGTGCATCAATCCGAGGTGCAGATCGGTGTGCGCGCCATTGCCGCGACGATCCACCAGTGCGGGTTTCGGCGACAGGTCCGCTTCGTCGATCAGCGCGTCGACTGCCAGATCCGCCAGTCGTTCGGCCAGCGAAAGAGGTTTGGGTTGCAGGTTGAATGCGTGCATTACCAGCTCCTGAATTTGGCGGGCGGGTTGTACAGGCCACCGGACCACTCGACCAGATCGGCCACGCTTTTCGCCGCGAGCAACTCGCGGGTGGCATCGGTGCGGCGAATGCCGAGGTCTTCCGGCAAGGCAATCAAGCCTTCGCGGCGCATGCGTGCGGTGTCTTTCGGGTTGTGCCGCAGGCCGATGATGGTCACCCCAGCGACGGCGGCGATCATCGCTTGGCGCTCTTCCAGCGAACGCGCCTTGTACAGATACGCGATGCCTTCTTCGGTCAGCAGGTGGGTGACGTCGTCGCCGTAGATCATGATCGGCGCCAGCGGCATGCCGCTTTTCTTCGCCACGTCGATGGCATCGAGGGTTTCGACGAAGGTCGGTTTGCCGCCCTCCTGGAACGTCTCGACCATTTGCACCACGAGTTTTTTGCCGCGTTCGAGCAAGGGTTCAGGCGCATCGCCGTGGCGCATGTCGAGCCAGGCCGGCGTGCCGTGGCGACGACCGCGCGGGTCGTGGCCCATATTCGGCGCACCACCAAAACCGGCCAGGCGTCCGCGCGTCACGGTGGAAGAATGACCGTCGCCATCGACTTGCAGCGTCGCGCCGATAAACAAATCCACGGCGTATTGCCCGGCCAGTTGGCTGAACATCCGGTTGGAGCGCAGCGAGCCGTCGCGGCCGGTGAAGAACACGTCGGGCCGCGCGGCGATGTAGTTTTCCATGCCCAGTTCGGTGCCGAAGCAATGCACGCTTTCGACCCAGCCGCTTTCGATGGCCGGGATCAGGGTCGGGTGCGGATTGAGCGTCCAGTTGCGGCAGATTTTGCCCTTGAGCCCGAGGGATTCGCCGTAGGTCGGCAGGATCAATTCGATGGCGGCGGTGTTGAAACCGATGCCGTGGTTCAGCGACTGGACGTTGTGTTTTTCGTAGATGCCGCGGATCGCCATCATCGCCATCAACACATGCACAGGCTTGATGTGCCGTGGGTCGCGGGTGAACAGCGGCTCGATGTAAAACGGCTTGTCGGCCACCACTACGAAATCGACCCAGGACGCGGGGATGTCGACGCGAGGCAAGTCGGTCACGTCGTCGACCAGCTGATTGACTTGCACGATGACAATACCGTCACTGAAAGCCGCCGGCTCGATCAACGCCGGGGTGTCTTCGGTGCTCGCGCCGGTGTAGATATTGCCGGCGCGGTCGGCCATGAAACCCGCCGAGAGCACGACGTTGGGAATCAGGTCGACCACCAGCCGCGCGTAAAGCTCGATGTAGGTGTGAATCGCACCGATCTCCAGCAGGCCGTCTTCCAGCAACTGGCTGATGCGCAGGCTCTGGGTGCCGGCGAAGGAAAAGTCGAGCTTGCGGGCGATGCCGCGTTCGAACAGGTCCAAGTGCTCGGAGCGCCCGACGCTGGGCATGATCATGTGCAGGTTGTGAAGCTTGGCCGGATCGGCCTTGACCAGCGAGCGGGAAAGGAAATCCGCCTGCTTCTGGTTGTTGCCTTCCAGCACCACGCGGTCGCCGGGCAGGATCAGGGCTTCGAGCGCGGCAACAATATTGTCGGTGGGCAGGACCACACCATCGGCCAGGCCCTTGACCAATTCAAGACGCCGCTGCTTCTCGCTGCGCCGCCGCGTCCATCGCGAGTCGGGGGATATTGTTGTTGTCATGACCACTCCACGGGTTCGCTTTCGTGAGGGTCACCTTAGGAGTGTTGGGTGGGGGCATCAATCAAGCACAGCGATGGATCGTTACGGTCAGGGTAATGGTTGATGGGTGTTTCGGCCCTTTCGCGGGCAAGCCCGCTCCCACAGGGTCCGCGTGCAGAAAAATTTGCGGTAGACGCAATACCTGTGGGAGCGGGCTTGCCCGCGAAGGGGTCAGACGATCCACAGCCGAACGCAGCAACCCTTCACATTCCTTGCGGTCTGGCGGCTCCGCTTTGAGTCCGCCGCTACGTAACAGGTTTTCCAGATTTTCGTTGCTGCCCATCCATGGACTCCAAAGGGTTTCCCCCGATCAGATTGATTTTGTCCTGCTGGGAGACCCGCAAGACAAAACTGTTGTCAGCCGCCAGTTTCGCCGCCCAGTCCTCAGGGGTGTAGATCGTAGGGTTGAGGACACGGCCTAATTGCTCTTCCAGAGGCAACAGCTGCTCCATCACTTCACTGTAGTGCAGGCCTTCGCCGATCAGCATGAGATCAATGTCACTGGATGCGTTTGCCTGATCCTTGGCGATCGAACCGTACACAAATGCCCAGGTAATCTGCTTGGCAGAGGGTTCGAGCGCCTGGCGAAGAGGCTCGGCAATACCGAAGGTCTTACGAGTGATGCCCAGCAGTTCGGCATAGATTGGACATCCAGGATTGGCTTGATAGTGGGTCTGATTGCCCTGCCGACTCAGGGTCAGCACGCCTGCCCGCTGCAACCGATCCAGCTCACGCATGAGGCTGCCTTTACCCACTTGAGCCCAGCGGGCAATTTCGTTGGCGTAAAAACTTCGGTCGGGTTTACCGAACAGCAGGCCCAGCACTTTTTGCTGGGTGGTGGTGAACAAGGCTTCGCTCAATGACAGGTTATTCACGGTATAGACCGACAAGTCCCAAAAAAGGAACGATAGGTCCCTTTTTGGGAATCTTCAAGGTGAGGTTTTTGTTTAAAAACTTGTCCGCAGGAATGGTGGGCGGCTACGCAGTCTGGCGTCGCTACCTACAGCAATGCCGGAAGCCGCTGACTGGTGCGCTTTTGTGCTGAGCTTTATCGTTTGGGTGTCGCTGCCAATTCAGCGACCGGGTCTGGAAAACCCGAAGAACAGGATCAATGCACATGACATAATGCGGCGCTTTTTTTGCTCCGTAGTTCTAAGTTATGGCGGCTGTACGTGGGAGACCTTCGGGTCTGCCGGGTTTGATCCTTTCTCGGTTTTTCCAGTCCGCGTACAGCTGCCACCCTTTTCGCCTGGAAACGAAACACGGCAGCTCCATCACTACAAGGATCTTTGCCATGTTCAAACCAACTCCCAACCCGCCGGAAACCGACCCCGATTCCGAAGCATCCCTAGAAGCCGCAAAACTCAAGGAAGCCGCCGACTGCGTCTTTTCCCACTACTTTCCACCTCCTGAAACACCGGGCAAGCACCGCAAACATTACCTGTTCAGCGTCTCCCCCGACATTGACACCGAAGCCCTTCTGGCCAATGCATCCGAAGACCTGCTGTCCATCAGCGCCATTGCTGCCGCTCTGGCGGACGATGTGGAAGGCTCACGCCGCTCTGTAGCCTTGGCGCTCAGCCGTATGGCGGATGGGGTGCAGTTGTTGGTGGAGCGGGCGCTGGATCATCACGAGTCGGCGCAGATGAAGGCTCAGGCGAAGGTTTAGCCTTCAGGTCAGTGGTGATGTGGAGGCCATCATCGCGAGCAGGCTCGCTCCCACAGGGGAACGAGTCATTCCTGTAGGAGTGAGCCTGCTCGCGACGGGGCCAGTCAGCTCAACCCGGCACTGACTAACAACTCCTCCAACGCCAGCAAGTCCGGCACCTTCGCTACTTGCTCACCTACCTGCACCGCCGCCTGCTCCAGCGCACACAACGGCACATCCACATAGCTCAGCTGACTATCAAGCTTGTAAGACCGAGGAATCCCCTGCACCAGCAACGCGATGAATTTCAATTCAGGTCGCCCGCCGAGGGCATTGAGAATCACGATCCGCGCGCGCTCGCCGATGACGATTTTGTTGCCACACGCCGACTCGAAACTCAGCAGCGGAATCTGCCGCTCCCGCCAGCTCACCCGGCCCAGGTACCACGGCGGCGTATCGAGATCGAAGGCGCCCGGCTGATAGTCGATCAGCTCCGCAACGGCGACGTTGGGCAGGATCAGGTGGCGGTCAGCCAGGGGCAGCAGCAGCCCGGTGAGGTTGCTGGTGCGGTGTTCAAGCATGGGTTCTGCTCCACAGTGCGATGCTCTCGAGCAGCACCGATTCCTGGTATGGCTTGCCGAGGTAGTCGTTGACGCCAATGGCCATGGCACGGTCGCGGTGTTTCTGGCCGGTGCGCGAGGTGATCATGATGATTGGCAGGTGCTGCAAGCGTTCGTCGGCGCGCACCTGGGTCGCCACTTCGAAACCGTCCATGCGCGGCATTTCGATGTCCAGCAGCATCAGGTCGGGCCTGTGTTCTTCAAGCAACAGCATGGCATCGACGCCGTCCTTGGCCGTCAGCACGTTCATGCCGTGGCGTTCGAGCAAGCGGCTGGTGACCTTGCGCACCGTGACCGAATCGTCGACCACCAGCACCAGCAAGGGTTTGTGCGGTTCGGGTTCGACGTCTTGAATCCGCGGTCGTTGTGGAGCCTGCATGGCGCGGATCGGCGCGAGCAAATCGATAATCAGCACCACCCGGCCATCGCCGAGGATCGTCGCCCCGGACAAGCCCTGCACCGCCGCAAATTGCGGGCCGAGGCTTTTCACCACGATCTCGCGGGTGCCGGCCATCGAATCGACCTGCACCGCGATGTGCCGTTCGTTGCATTGCACCAGCAACACCGGCAGCGGCAGGCTCTGGCCCAACAGTTTCGGGCGGGTGCTGGTTTTCAGCAGTTCGCCGAGGTAGCACAGCTCGTAGTGCTGCCCGGCGTATTTGTAGGTCGGGGGATCGAGTCGGTAATGCCCTTCGAGTTCGTTGGGCAGCACGCGCACGATGCCGTCGATGGTGTTCAGCGGGATCGCATACTGGTCCTCAGCGCACTGCACCATCAGCGCCCGATTGACCGACACGGTGAACGGCAGGCGCAGGCGAAAATGCACGCCCTGCCCCGGCACCGAGTCGATGCTCATGCTGCCGCCCAGTTGCCGAACCTCTTCATGGACGACGTCCATGCCCACGCCGCGCCCGGAAATCTGGGTGATTTTCTCGGCGGTGGAAAATCCCGGTTGCAGGATGAACTGCAGCACGTCGCGGTCGCTGATGTCGCTGTCCGGGGCGAGCAAGCCGCGCTTGATCGCCTTGCGCCGCACCGCGTCCAGCGGCACGCCGGCGCCGTCGTCGCGGATGTCGAAAATGATGTCGCCGCCCTCGCGGGACAGGTCGAGGGTGATCCGGCCTTGCGCCGGTTTCCCCGCTGCGAGGCGCACTTCAGCGGATTCCAGGCCATGGTCGACGGCATTGCGCAGCATGTGTTCCAGCGGCGCAGCCATGCGTTCAAGGACGTTGCGGTCCATCTCGCCTTCGGCGTTGCCGACCACGAACTCCACGTCCTTGCCCAGCTCACCGGACACCTGGCGAACGATGCGTTTCAAGCGCGGCAACATCCGCTCGAAGGGCACCATGCGCGTGCGCATCAAGCCTTCCTGCAACTCGGTGTTGATGCGGCCCTGCTGTTGCAGCAGGTTCTGCGCGTCCTGATTGCGCCCGTCGAGGGTTTCCTTGAGGTCAAGCAGGTCGGAGGCCGATTCGAACAATGCACGCGACAGTTGCTGCAACTGCGAATGGCGGTCCATTTCCAGCGGATCGAAGTCTTCGTAGCCCGAGCGCTCGGCGTCGATTTGCTGGCGGCTGAGAATCCGCCCCTGGGTTTCGGTATCGAGCCGGCGCAACTGATCGCGCATCCGCTCGATGGTGGTTTCCATCTCGTTCAGCGCAACCTGTGCATCGCTGACTTGCTGTTCGATACGGCCACGAAGGATCGAGGTTTCCCCGGCCAGGTTGACCAGATCGTCGAGCAGTTCCGCCGAGACCTTGACCATGTCGGCGCCGGCATCCGCTTGCGGCGCAGGCGTCTCGACCTTGGGCGCCGCGGGCGCTGCAACCGGCGCTTCCGCAACAGCCGGATGGCTGAAATTGCGGATCGCGTCGATCAGCCGATCAGTCGGTGGCATGGGTTGACCGGCGCGTGTCGCGTCAAGCATTTGCGCCAGTCGGTCATGGCTGCTTTGCAGCAGCGCGAACAGTGCGGCCGTCGGTTTCAGCGTGCCGGCGGATACGCCTTCGTAGAGAAATTCCAGTTCATGGGCGAGGTCGCCGATCGGGGCGATTTCGACCATCCGCGCGCCACCCTTGAGCGTGTGCAGATCGCGCAGCAGGGTTTCCATTTCCTGACGATTCGCCGGTTCGGCCTGCCAGCGCAGCAGCGCCGCGCCGGAATTTTCGATGATGTCGAAGCCTTCCTCGAGGAAGATTTCCAGCAGCTCCGGATCATGCCCCGGTGAGTCCTGCACCCGTGCCGGTTCGACGGGTTCTGGTGCGCTGGGGATGCCTTGGCGCAATTCACGGAGGGCGTCGATCAGCTCGCCCGGATCGCTCAGCGGCTTGTGGTGCTGCAATTGATCGAGCAACTGTGCCAATCGGTCATGGCTTTGTTGCAGCCATTGCGCCAGCGCCGCGCTGTGGTTATAGCGGCGATCGACCAGCCCTTCATACACGCTTTCCAGCTCTTGGGCGAGGTCGCCGACCGGCTCGACATCTGCCATTCGCGCGCCGCCCTTGAGCGTGTGCAAATCCCGTTGCAACGACAGCAGCGGCGCGGCGTTTTCCGGGTCCTTCAACCAGCGGTGCAAAGCCTGGCCGGCGCTCTCGAGGATGTCCACTGCCTCTTCGAGGAAGATCGAAACGATCTCGTCGTGGAGGCTATCCCCTGTAGGAGCCGGCTTGCCGGCGATGGACGTCAACGATGACGCCAATACAGGCGTTTGTGCCAGTTCGGCGGTGGCGGCGCCCAGTTCGCGAATGCTCAGGGTGCGGCTGCCGTCGCTGCGAATCAGGCCCGTGGCCGACGGGTCGAGGCTCTCGTCGAGCAAGCCGCGCAATGCCCGGATGCGCTCCGGTTGCGGGCTGACTTCCTGGCCGGCGGCCAGTTCGTCGAGCATGTTGATCAGCGCTTCGTGGGCACCTTGCGCCTCGTGGAAAAACCGGTCACTGACCGCCAGGCTGCTTTCTTCCACCGCGCCATAAAGATCCAGCAGGGCTTCGCAGAGTTCGTCCACCGGGTGCAGATCGGCCAGGTGCGCGCCTTCGCCCAGGGTGGTTAATTCGTCCAGCAGCGCACTGAGTTCCTGACGTTCGCCGGGGTGTTGCTGCCAGCGCTGCAACAGGCTTTCGGCATCGAGCAGGATGTCCATGCCCTGGGCCAGGAAGTTGTTGATCAACTGCGGATCGCGCTTGGTTCGCAACGCGGTATTAGGCGCACTCAAAAGCGATTCCAGACGCTCGGTCAGCAGCGCCTGGGTTCTCTCGATCAGCGAACGGGCGCCGGGAATCTCGGCCAGCGGATCGACCTTGAGCTGACGCAAGCCGAGGCGGAATACCCCTTCGGCCTCCAGCAGCAACTCGACTTCGTCCAGATCCAGCGCAATCCAGTGCGCCTTGTACTCGCGGGCCAGTTGATCCAGCGGTGTCGCCAGCTCGGCAATTGGCAGCACGCCGGCCATCGAGGCGCTGCCCTTGAGTGTATGCAAGGCTCGCTGCAACTCGTCGCTGGCCTGCAATGGCACATGCTCGGCGGCCTGATCGAGGAAACGGTTGAGACTGGCCAGGTGGGTTTCGGCCTCGTTGCGGAAGATCTCCAGCAACAATGGATCAAGGGCCGCGACGTCCTGCACGTCTTCATCGGCCAAGGGTTCGTGGCCCTTGGCGAGGGCGTGGGCGCGCGCGGCCAATTGGTCGACATCGTTGCGCTGACGCTGGGTGTTTTCGGCAAATTCAGACACCAACGATGGCAGCAGCGTCAGCACTTCAGCGAGCAGTTGCTGCACCGCCGGGCCGGGCTGAACGCTGTGCTCCAGCACGCGGTTGAGCAGGTTTTCCACCGCCCATGCCAGCTCACCCAACACCAGCGCACGAACCATGCGCCCGCTGCCCTTGAGCGTGTGAAAGGCCCGGCGCAATTCGCTCAGGGCCGCTTCGTCTTCAGGCTCGGCGGACCAGCGCGGCAGGTTTTCGCGGAGTATTTCCAGGACTTCATCGGTTTCCTCGAGGAACACTTCACGCAACTCGTCGTCCACCGGCGCCTCGTCCGCCGGCGGCGGCAACAGGCTGCCCGGCGTGTTCAGCGCGGGCGGGTTAACGGCGGACAGCGGGTTGGCGAGCACGTCGGCCAAGGTCTGCACCACCAGCGGTTCGTCCAGCTCCTGCCGGGTTTGCATGGCCTGCGCTTCGCTCGGGCTGAGCACATCGTCCAGCACGGGCACCTGGTGTTCGCTGGGGAAAAACCCGAGTGAAGCCAGGCTGGTTTCGGCGACGTCGAGCAACTGCTCACTGGCAGACTCGGGATCGTCACTGAGGCGTTCAAGGTAATACTCGATGCTGGTGATGACGTCGGCGAGGCTGTCCAGTTCTTCCCAGCCCGGTTGGCCAGGGTCGAGTAGCAGGTGATCGCGGATAAAGTGATTGCAGGTGTCGATCAGGCTCGCTGCGCGGCTCAGCGGAATCATCGCCAGCGCCCCACGGACCTGAGTCAGCAAGGCCGGCAACGGCTGCAAATGCTGGCGGTCCCAGTCGGCGTCGATGTAGTCGACGATCATGTCCTTGGCCTGTTGCAGGCAGATCCGCGCTTCCTTGATCACGATCTGGTGAATCTGCGTCAGGTCGGTGGTTGGCAGGCGGCTGTCTTCCTGGCTTTCCGGCTCGACGGTGCCAACCATCCCGGCCAGTGTCGCCTCGACGTAAAGCAAGGCGCCGGCAACGTCCATCAGGATCGCGTCGCTGGGTTCGCGCTGGCCCTGCACGAGGCTGAGCACCACCGCCAGTTGATCGATGATGACCTTGCGCGGCTGGCCGAATCCGAGCACCGCCAGTGTGTCGGCGATTTGCCGCAGCGGCGCGAGCAGGCTTTCGAGGTCTGAGGTGTGCTGACGGTCACTGCGCACGAACAGGTCGAGGCGCTCCTTGACCCGAACCAGTTCTTCGCACAGCGCCGCGAGCACCGAGCGCATCGCATCGCGGTCAGGGCCGGCCAGCCGCGCCCGTTCTTCATCGACCATGGCGCTGTCAGGCAACGCATCATCCAGTCCGTAGCGATCTTTCATGGTCAGCATCTGCCCGGTGGAGTGTTCGGCTTTGGCGATATAGAACAGCAAACTCTTGAGCAGCTCCGGCGGCGCCGGTTGATTGATCGCCGGCATGCCCTGTTCAAGCAGACGCTTGAGCTCTTTGTCGGCGTCCTTGAACAGACTACGCAGGGCCGGGCTGTTGGCGATCGACCCGGCACGCATACCTTCGACCAGCGCCGAAGCGACTTGCCACAACGGGCTCAACGGCGCGTCACCGCAAAGCCCTTCGAGGCGGGAAAACACTGTGGCCAGATAACCAAGGTGTGTCTCGTCATCCTGTTCGCGCAGCAAGCCGACCAGGGCCATTTGCAACATCTGGCGCAATTTGCGTAGCACGTTCGGCAGATCTGCTGGCTCCAGCAGCGCCAGTGATGCCTTATCCAGCGGCAACAGGTCCGGCAATTGCGGGGTGAACAGGCTGGTTTCCGACAACAGGCTTTCACCTCGGGCGCTGCGCAAGTCGTTGATCAGCGGCAACACCACCAGCGGCAGGTCACGGCGCGCGTTTTGTACGCGATCAAGGTAAATCGGCAATTGCCCGAGGGCCTGCAGCAACAGGTGGATCGCCTCGTCGCGATGGCTGACGCGGTTCTGCTGCAAGGCCGTGGTCAGTTGCTCCATTTCCTCGGCGAGCAGGGCCGCGCCGTAGAACTCGACCATGTGCAAACTGCCGTGAACCTGATGGATGCACGCCAGGCACTCATTGAGCGCGTGCGTCGCCTGCGGGTCATCCAGCAGCGTTTCAATCGCCTGGTGAGCGACTTTCAGCGTTTCGGCAATCTCGCCCTTGACCCATTCGAGGGCCACATAGTCGTGCCGATCACCCATAACTGCTCCGTTCACTGCTCTACTCAAAAAAAGCATAGGTCGTCGGGCGTTTCACACTTTGTCCACAGTCTGCGCCTTGGCAGCCGGCAACGTGAAACCCGACACCGAGCGTCGCAACTGGCTGGCCATTTTTGCCAGGTTGCCGATGCTTTCCGCCGTGGCGGTGGAGCCGGACGAGGTCTGCGAGGTGATCTGCTGGATCACGTTCATCGTCAGGGAAATCTGCCCGGCCGACGACGTCTGCTGTTGCGCCGCATTGGAAATGCTCTGGATCAGCGCCGCCAGGGTCTTCGACACACCTTCGATTTCTTCCAGGGCCACACCGGCATCCTGCGCCAGCCGCGCGCCGCGCACCACTTCGGTGGTGGTCTGCTCCATGGAAATCACCGCTTCATTGGTGTCCGCCTGGATCGCTCGAACCAGGGTTTCGATCTGCCGGGTCGCGGCGGACGAGCGTTCGGCCAGCCGCTGGACTTCGTCGGCCACCACCGCAAACCCGCGCCCGGCGTCACCAGCCATCGAGGCCTGGATCGCCGCGTTGAGCGCGAGAATGTTGGTTTGATCGGCGATATCATCGATCAGGCTGACAATGTCGCCAATTTCCTGGGACGACTCGCCCAGGCGCTTGATGCGCTTGGCGGTGTCCTGGATCTGTTCGCGAATGTTGTCCATGCCGTGGATGGTGTTGTGCACCACCTCGTTGCCCTTGTTGGCAATTTCCACCGAACGCTCGGCCACCGCCGACGATTCGGCCGCATTCGCCGAGACCTGATCGATGGATTGCGCCATGTCGCTGATCGCGGTGGAGGCTTCGCTGATCTGCTGCGCCTGATGTTCCGAGGCCTGGGCCAGGTGCATGGCGGTGGCCTGGGTTTCCTGCACGGCGGCGGCGACCTGGCCGGCGGTGAGGTTGATGGTCGCGACGAGATCACGCAATTGGTCGACGGAATAGTTGATCGAGTCGGCGATGGTCCCGGTGAAGTCTTCGGTCACGGAGGCCGTCACCGTCAGGTCGCCGTCGGCCAGGTCTTCGATTTCATCGAGCAGGCGCATGATCGCGGTCTGGTTGCGCTCGTTCTTCTCGGCGGTTTCGCGCAGCTGGCGGTTGGTTTCGCGCACCATGACCATGCCGATCAGGATAATCGACATCAACGCCGCCAGCCCCAGCACGTAACCGCCGATGGTGTCGGTGTCGCGCCCGCCCGCGAGGTTTTCAAACCCGGTGGCCAGGTGCGAGGCTTCGTCGAGCAGGGTTTGCGACAGGTTGAAAATGTTACCCGCCGACTCGCGGACCTTGAACAGCTCGGGAGAGGTTTCGAGGATTTCATCGACGGAGCCGGAAACGAATTCGAACAGCTCGGAAATCTCCACCAGCCGCGCGCGGGCGTCGCGGTCTTCGACCTGGGTGACCTTGAGTGCCGGATCGCCCTGCAGCATGCCGGTCAGCACTTTGCCGAACTGCGTGGCGTCGCGACCGAACGCGTCCGCAGCCTGTTGCGAATTTTCGTCGCCGGACAGCACGGTGTTTACCGCGCCGAGAATCCGTTCGGCCAACAGCGACTGCCGCTGGGCCATCGCGACTTGAGCCGCGGGTGCACCCCGTTGCAGGAGAATTTCGACAACTTTTTCGTACTCGACCTGCAACTGCGGCACGGTTTCGGCCAACGTCGCGGCGACTTGATGCAGCGACAACACCGTCTGCTCGCTGGACAGAATCGCGTCAGTATTTTTCAGCAGGCGTTCCCAGTCCATCTGCACGGCGCGCATTTCCTGGCGCACGCTGGACGGTGCCGGAGGCAGGCCGGTGGCCGGGTCACCTTTTTTCAGATAACCCCAGCGCTGGGCGAAATCGTTGCGCGCATCGCTGAGCAACTTGAACGCGGCAGCCTTGCCGGCGGCCGCTTCGGTGGCGTTTTTGGCAATGCGCTGGGACAGCACGCGCAGCTCGCCGGCGTGGCCGATGTACTGTTTGTCGTACGTGGCTTGCGTGTTGAGGTAAGCGAAGTTGGCGAACAGCAGCATGATGAAGACGATCAGCGCGATGAACAGCGCGACGATCTGCGAACGGCTGCGCGATCCTTCTGGCCTGCCTGTTTTTGCTTTAATCATCGGTCCTCGCCTGTTAACCCACACCTGTGAACCTTGCCGAGCACCTTGTGGGAGCTGGCTTGCCAGCGATGGCATCACCTCGGTTCCAAGTGAGACCGGGGCGTCTGCATCGCGGGCAAGCCCGCTCCCACAGGGTCGGTGTTTACAGCGCTACATGCATGAAGCTTTGCGACTGCGCCAGCGCAAACGGGCTGAACACCTGCCAATCCTGCTCGCGCTGAAACCGGCCTTTGATGAACGGTGCAATCGGGCCGCTCAAGGTATCTACCCGCTCAAGGCTGTCTTGCGCAAAGTGCTGAAGGCCGAAAACTTCATCGACCATCAACCCGGCGAACACGTCGTTATGCTCGACCACCAACACTCGCCGCTGCTTGCGCGAAGGCAATTCATGGCAGAGTTCTTTATCGGAAAAGAACGCACACAAATCCATCATCGGCAGCAATCGCCCACGCAGGTTGGCCACGCCCTTGACCCAGGGTTTGACGCCCGGCAACTGGGTGAACCGCGGTTCGTGGAGGACTTCGCTGACCTCGCCCATGGGCGCGACATACCAGTGCTCCCCCAGGCGGAAACCGATGCCGCTCCAACTGTCCTGCCGGGTCGGCTGGGACGGCAGATCCGCCGCCAGCAGACGACAACGCTCGTCGATCTGCAGCAGCAGTTCGAAAGCCGTCAGCGACTCGGTCATGGCCGGGCGATCAACCGGCCAGCACGTTGTTCAGGGTCTTGATCAGGGTTTCTTCGTCCACCGGTTTGGTCAGGTAATCCCTGGCGCCCTGGCGCGTACCCCAGACCTTGTCGGTTTCCTGATCCTTGGTGGTGATGATGATCACCGGGATGTGCCCGGTTTCCGGGTCTTTGGTCAGCTGGCGGGTCGCCTGGAAACCGTTGAGTCCGGGCATGACGATGTCCATCAGCACCGCGTCGGGTTTTTCCTGACGGGCCAGGGCCACGCCGTCGGCACCGTTTTCGGCTTTCAACACTTCATGACCGTGCTTTTCCAGCATGCCAGTCAGTTTGTACATTTCGGTCGGCGAATCATCGACGATCAGAATACGTGCCATGGTTTTCCCCATTCTTCTTGTCGACGCCGGGCCCGCTGGCCGAGCGTCACTGTGCTTGTCCTACTGCGGCAAAACAGCGGCGAAGCCCGGTACATGGGCCTGGATCGCGTTCAGCAGTTCTTCCTTGCTGAAAGGTTTGGTCAAAAACTGATCGGAGCCGACGATGCGCCCCTTGGCCTTGTCGAACAACCCGTCCTTGGACGACAGCATAATCACTGGCGTGGACTTGAACGCACTGTTGTTCTTGATCAGGGCGCAGGTCTGATAGCCATCCAGACGCGGCATCATGATGTCGACAAAGATGATGCCGGGATGATTGTCGGCAATCTTGGCCAAGGCATCGAACCCATCGATGGCCGTGATCACCTCACATCCGACGTTCTTCAACAGCGTTTCGGCGGTGCGGCGAATCGTCTTCGAATCGTCGATCACCATGACCTTCAAGGCGCTGGAATGCTGTTCCATATATGCTCTACCGTCGCCTTTGCGAATCAATTTGTCCGTTTACGGACCTTCAGTGGCTCGAAACCCTTGATGCTTAAGGGCCAGCATGACATGGCAGCCTTTTTAGCACAGTCTCCAACACCAATCTATCGGCCGACTGGCGCAGTGGTTTTTCCTTGACCGGGAACACACTCGGCGCCACTCTGACGCCACTTTTTCGTGTCCTTTCGGACCTCCCAAATTCGAGGAAAAACCCATGAGCGTTCGCGTCGGGATTGTCATGGACCCTATCGCCAGCATCTCCTATAAAAAGGATAGCTCGCTGGCCATGTTGCTGGCCGCACAGAAGCGCGGCTGGGAGCTGTTCTATATGGAACAGCAGGATTTGTACCAGGGCGAAGGTGAAGCGCGGGCGCGGATGCGGCCATTGAAAGTCTTTGCCAACCCGGAAAAATGGTTCGAACTGGAAGCCGAGACCGACGCGCTGCTGAGCGATCTGGACGTGATCCTGATGCGCAAGGACCCACCGTTCGACATGGAGTTCGTCTACGCGACTTACCTGCTGGAGCAGGCCGAGCGCGCCGGCGTGCTGGTGGTCAACAAGCCGCAGAGCCTGCGTGACTGCAATGAAAAGCTGTTCGCCACACTGTTTCCGCAGTGCACGCCGCCGACCGTGGTCAGCCGCCGCGCCGACGTATTGCGTGAATTCGCCGCCAAACACGGTGATGTGATCCTCAAGCCGCTGGACGGCATGGGCGGCACCTCGATCTTCCGTCACCGCGTGGGCGATCCGAACCTGTCAGTGATTCTCGAGACCCTCACCGCGCTGGGCACCCAGCAGATCATGGGCCAGGCCTACCTGCCCGCGATCAAGGACGGCGACAAACGCATCCTGATGATCGACGGCGAGCCGGTGGATTACTGCCTCGCGCGCATCCCGGCCGCTGGAGAAACCCGCGGCAACCTGGCCGCCGGTGGTCGTGGCGAAGCCCGTCCGCTGAGCGACAAGGATCGCTGGATCGCCGCACAAGTCGGCCCGACACTGCGCGAGAAAGGCCTGCTGTTCGTGGGCCTGGACGTGATCGGCGAGCACCTGACCGAAATCAACGTCACCAGCCCGACCTGCATTCGCGAGATTGATAACGCGTTCGGCACCGACATCGGTGGCCTGCTGATGGAGGCCATTGAGAAGAAGCTGCAGGCTGCAAGCCACAAGACGCAAGATTGAAACGCGCCACTTACAGCTTGTCGCTTAAGGCTTGCAGCTTGAAGCTAAAAACCAACATTGCGTTATCATGCCCAGCCCACAAAAACGCGATGTTGGTTTTTGCCTGATGACACTCCCGTCCGATCTGCCCGCAGAACTCGCCCATCGTGGCGTGCGCCCGGCCGATCGCCTCGGATTTACCCTGTTTCTCGCGGCGCTGATTCACCTGGCCTTGCTGTTGGGCATCGGTTTCACCATGGTGGAGCCCAAGCAAATCAGCAAAACCCTGGAAATCACCCTCGCCACTTTCAAAAGCGAAAAGAAGCCGGCCAAGGCTGACTTTCTCGCCCAGGAAAATCAGGAAGGCAGCGGCACCCTGGATAAAAAGGCGATTCCCAAGACCACCGAGGTCGCGCCGTTCCAGGACAACAAGGTGCAGAAAGTCACGCCACCACCGGCTGCCAAGCCCGAAGTGCAGGAAGCAGCGCCCAAGGCTTCAGTGACCACCGTCGCCCCTCAGCCGAAAAAAGCCCCGGCGAAAACCGAAGAAGCCAAGCCCGAGACCAAACCCGCGATCGCCGCGCCGACGTTCGACACGGAACAATTGTCCAGCGACATTGCCAGCCTCGAAGCGGAACTGGCCAACGAACAGCAGCTGTACGCCAAACGGCCGCGCATCCACCGCCTGAGCGCCGCCTCGACCATGCGCGACAAAGGCGCCTGGTATAAGGACGAATGGCGCAAGAAGGTCGAGCGCATCGGCAACCTCAATTACCCCGACGAAGCCCGGCGCCAACAGATTTACGGCAATTTGCGCCTGATGGTCTCGATCAATCGCGACGGTTCGCTGTATGAGGTGCTGGTGCTGGAGTCGTCCGGGCAACCGCTGCTGGATCAGGCGGCACAGCGGATCGTCAGGCTGGCGGCGCCGTTTTCGCCGTTTACCGGCGATTTGTCCGATATCGACCGCCTGGAAATTATCCGCACTTGGAAATTTGCCCGCGGAGACAAACTTTCCAGTAACTGACACCCATTGGACCTGTAGGAGCCGGCTTGCCGGCGATGGCGTCCCGGAGATCGCCATCGCCGGCAAGCCGGCTCCTACAAGGTCCGTGTTTACTCGGTTTGACCCCGCTAGCCAGCGATTCATCTGAGCGAACATTGATTCCCCAGCTTGTCAGTTCGCCCCTCCAACGCCACACTAGCGCTCATGAAAAACGTCAGCCCCAGCTACCTCAAGCATCAATTCCTGATCGCCATGCCTCACATGGCCGACCCGAACTTTGCGCACACCTTGACCTACATCGTCGAGCACACGGCCAATGGTGCCATGGGGCTGGTGGTCAACCGCCCGCAAGACCTGAATCTTGCCGATATCCTCGAGCAACTGCGCCCCGATATCGAGCCGCCGCCGCTCTGCCAGCATGTGCCGATCTTCATCGGCGGCCCGGTGCAAACCGACCGCGGATTTGTCCTGCACCCCACCGGCAAGACGTTTCAGGCGACCGTTGATCTGGAAGGCGACTTGTCCTTGTCCACGTCCCAGGATGTGCTGTTCGCCATCGCCGACGGCGTCGGTCCGGCCAAGAGTGTCATCACTCTGGGGTACGCCGGCTGGGAAGCCGGGCAGCTGGAGGCCGAACTGGCGCAAAACGCCTGGCTGACCTGCCCGTTCGACGCCGACATCCTGTTCAACACCAGCAGCGAACTGCGCCTCGACGCGGCGGCCAAGCATCTGGGCGTCAATCTCAGCCTGCTCACCAGCCAGGCGGGGCACGCCTGATGGCCCTGCGGTTGATTCTGGGGTTTGACTACGGCACCAAACAGATCGGCGTAGCGGTCGGCCAGGTGATTACCGGCCAGGCCCGCGAGCTGTGCACGCTGAAGGCGCAAAACGGCGTTCCCGACTGGAATCAGGTCGAAGCCCTGATCAAGGAGTGGAAGCCCGACGCCGTGGTGGTCGGCCTGCCGTTGAACATGGACGGCACGCCCAGCGAGATGTGCCTGCGCGCCGAGAAGTTCGCCCGCCGCCTCAATGGCCGCTTCAACCTGCCCTTCTATACCCACGATGAACGCCTGACCACCTTCGAAGCCAAGGGTGAACGGCGTGATCGTGGCGGGCAGAAAGGCAGTTACCGCGACAACCCGGTCGACGCCATCGCCGCCGCCCTGTTGCTGCAAGGCTGGCTCGACGAAAACACCGCATTGTTTGAATCCTGACGCACCAAATCCTGAAGAGCCGTTACGGCGTCTCTCTTAGCTACAACCCGAGCCACGCCTGGCACCACCCGGCTCGGGCCCAAGAAGGAGCAACCATGAGCCTGCCCAATCCCGCCGAACTGATCAGCCAGATGGCGATCCGTCTCCAGGCACACCTGGAACACCGTGGCATCAGCGAACCGCGTTACATCGGTATTCGTACCGGCGGCGTCTGGGTTGCCCAGGCGTTGCTCGAGGAACTGGGCGGCGATGCGCCGCTCGGTACGCTGGACGTGTCTTTCTACCGCGACGACTTCAGCCAGAACGGCCTGCACCCGCAAGTGCGCCCCTCCGCCCTGCCGTTCGAAATCGAAGGTCAGCACCTGGTGCTGATCGACGACGTACTGATGAGTGGTCGTACCATTCGCGCCGCGATGAACGAACTGTTCGACTATGGCCGCCCGGCCAGCGTGACGCTGGTGTGCCTGCTGGACCTGGACGCCGGCGAACTGCCGATCCGCCCGAACGTGGTCGGCGCGACCCTGTCGCTGGCCGCCCACGAGCGGGTGAAGCTGTCCGGCCCGGAACTCAAGCTCGAACTGCAAGACCTCGCCCTTTAATTCGCCCTATTGAGAGTCCCCCTCGCGATGACGCCTCTAGACACCAAGCGCCCGCTGCAGCTCAATGATCAGGGCCAGCTGCGCCACTTCCTCTCGCTCGACGGTTTGCGCCGCGAGCTGCTGACGGAAATCCTCGACACTGCCGATTCGTTCCTCGAAGTCGGCGCCCGGGCGGTGAAAAAAGTCCCGTTGCTGCGCGGCAAGACCGTGTGCAACGTATTCTTCGAAAACTCCACCCGCACCCGCACCACCTTTGAACTGGCGGCCCAGCGCCTGTCCGCCGACGTGATCACCCTCAACGTGTCGACGTCGTCGGCGAGCAAGGGCGAAACCCTGCTCGACACCCTGCGCAACCTCGAAGCGATGGCCGCTGACATGTTCGTCGTGCGCCACGGTGACTCCGGCGCCGCACACTTCATTGCCGAACACGTGTGTCCGCAAGTGGCGATCATCAATGGCGGCGACGGCCGACACGCGCACCCGACCCAAGGCATGCTCGACATGCTGACGATCCGTCGGCACAAGGGCAGCTTCGAAAACCTCTCGGTGGCCATCGTCGGCGACATCCTGCATTCGCGGGTCGCGCGCTCGAACATGCTGGCACTGAAAACCCTCGGTTGCCCGGATATCCGTGTGATCGCGCCGAAAACGCTGCTGCCGATCGGCATCGAGCAATACGGAGTGAAGGTCTACACCGACATGACCGAAGGCCTTAAAGACGTCGACGTGGTGATCATGCTGCGCCTGCAGCGTGAACGCATGACCGGTGGCCTGCTGCCGAGCGAAGGTGAGTTTTACCGCCTGTTCGGCCTGACCACCGCGCGCCTGGCCGGGGCCAAGCCGGATTGCATCGTCATGCACCCGGGACCGATCAACCGTGGGGTGGAGATTGAGTCGGCGGTGGCCGACGGCCCGCACTCGGTGATCCTCAACCAGGTGACCTACGGCATCGCGATTCGTATGGCCGTGCTGTCCATGGCCATGAGCGGGCAAACGGCCCAACGCCAATTCGAGCAGGAGAACGCCCAGTGAAGCTCAGCATTCTCGGCGCCCGCGTGATCGATCCAGTCAGCGGGCTGGATCAAGTGACTGATATCCACATCGAAGCCTGCAAGGTCGTCGCCCTGGGCGCTGCACCGGCCGGTTTCGTCGCCGTCGACACCATCGACGCGCAAGGCCTGGTGGCCGCTCCCGGTCTCGTCGACCTGAACGTCGCCCTGCGCGAACCGGGTTACAGCCGCAAAGGTTCGATCGCCAGCGAAACCCGCGCCGCCGCCGCCGGTGGTGTCACCAGCCTGTGCTGCCCGCCAAAAACCAAACCAGTGCTGGACACTTCGGCCGTGGCCGAACTGATCCTCGACCGCGCCCGCGAGGCCGGCAACACCAAAGTCTTCCCGATCGGGGCGTTGAGCAAAGGTCTGGAGGGTGAACAGCTCGCAGAGCTCGTTGCCCTGCGCGATGCCGGCTGCGTGGCCTTCGGCAACGGTCTGGACAGCTTCCGCAATTCCCGCACCCTGTGCCGGGCGCTGGAATACGCGGCGACGTTCGACCTGACGGTGATTTTCAACTCCCAGGACCATGATCTGGCCGAAGGTGGCTTGGCCCATGAAGGTCCGACCGCCAGTTTCCTCGGCTTGCCGGGCATTCCGGAAACCGCGGAAACCGTGGCCCTGGCCCGGGACCTGCTGCTGGTCGAGCAAAGCGGCGTGCGCGCGCACTTCAGCCAGCTCACCAGCGCTCGCGGCGTGGCCCTGATCGCTCAAGCCCAAGCCCGCGGCTTGCCGGTGACCGCCGATGTCGCGCTGTATCAGCTGATCCTGACCGACGAAGCACTGATCGACTTCAGCAGCCTCTATCACGTACAGCCGCCGCTGCGCACCCGCGCCGACCGCGATGGCCTGCGTGAAGCGGTGAAGTCGGGCGTGGTGTCGGCGATTTCCAGCCATCACCAACCCCACGAGCGGGACGCCAAACTGGCGCCGTTCGGTGCGACCGAGCCGGGGATCAGCAGCGTAGAACTGCTACTGCCGTTGGCGATGACGCTGGTGGAAGACGGCTTGCTGGATCTGCCGACGCTGCTGAAGCGCTTGAGTGCCGGGCCGGCAGAAGCGTTGCGCCTGCCAGCGGGCAAGTTGGCCGTCGGCGGGCCGGCAGACATCGTGCTGTTCGATCCTTCGGCGTCCACCGTGGCCGGCGAAACCTGGTTGTCCAAGGGCGAGAACTGCCCATTCATTGGGCATACCTTGCCGGGTGTGGTGCGTTACACGCTGGTGGATGGGCGGATCAGCCACCAGGCTTAAGACCGAGGCGCTCCAATCGCCGGCAAGCCGGCTCCCACACTGTTGCGTGCGGCCACAAATTGTGTGGCCGACCGATCACCCTGTGGGAGCTGGCTTGCCAGCGATGGCCTACTGGAAAGTGCCGCGATTCTGCGCGTTGCGCACCGACACCTGATCATTCAGCGTCCAGAAGTCATACAAGACCCCCACAAAGAACAACCCGCCCGTCACCAGGTACAGCAATCCGCTGATCCACTTCCCTTGATACATCCGGTGCACACCGAATACCCCGAGAAACGTCAGCAGAATCCACGCTACGTTGTATTCGAGCGGTCCAGCGGTGAAACGCAGGTCCGCCTCACGGTCCATGGCCGGGATCAGGAACAGGTCGATCAGCCAGCCGATACCCAACAAACCGAAGGTGAAAAACCAGATCGTCCCGGTTACCGGCTTGCCGTAATAGAAGCGGTGAGCGCCGGTGAAACCGAGAATCCACAGCAGGTAACCGATCACTTTGCTGTGGGTGTCCTGCTGTGGAACGGGGTGTTGATAGGTGTTCATGAAGGACCTCGATTCACACGATAGATAAATATTCTTGAATTCTTTGTGACTTTTTTACAGGCAGCCGACGTATGGCAAATGTTACTTTGTCTCCCGTCAAACCCTTATAGCACCTGACTTCTGTCCGACAATTGCGTCCATTTGCCGCGCATTTGGTTCCGTTAGCCGCCGAATGCAATCGACCAACGGCCTCGGAATGACAAAAAAAGCTGTTATAAAGTTTCGCGCTAACTTATATGAGCCTTGCCTAATGCGTCCATTTTTCAAGACATGGCTAACCATTTGCCTTTTGATGCCACTGGCCGCACACGCCACCAATCGTGAGCAACGTCTTCCTAACGTTAATGGTTACACCCCGAAATCCCATGTTTCTGCTCCTTCGAGCAAAAACAAGCAAACAGCCAAACATTCGACCCAATTGAGCAAGGCCAACAGCCAACTGGTCCCGCCGATGGCGAACAAAACCAGCAGCAATGTGTTGAGCCGTGCGGTAAACGTCCTCGGTACACCTTACCGTTGGGGCGGCAGCAGCCCAAGTAAAGGCTTCGATTGCAGCGGCCTGGTGAAATACGCGTTCAACGACGCCACGTTTGACCTGCCACGCACCTCGAACGCCATGGCCAGCGGGCATGGCGAGAAAGTCGAGCGCGGCGACTTGAAGCCGGGCGATCTGATTTTCTTCAACATTCAGAGCCGTCGGGTCAACCACGTTGCCATCTACCTGGGCAACGACCGCTTCATCCACGCACCACGCCGTGGCAAGTCGGTGACCATCGACACCTTGAAGAAACCGTACTGGGAAAGCCACTACGTGGTTGCCAAGCGGGTTCTGCCAAAAGAGAAGAACAGCCTGCAGGTTGTTCAGCGCTGATCTGAAATCCCGGACGAGATGATCGTTCCCACGCTCTGCGCGGGAACGATCAACTGCCTTCAGAAGTTATCCGGCGAACGCGCCTTCTCCCGCGCATGCTCGCGAGTGATCAAGCCCTTGGTCACTAACTCCTTCAAACACATATCCAGCGTCTGCATCCCCAGATTCCCACCGGTCTGAATCGACGAGTACATCTGCGCCACCTTGTCTTCGCGGATCAGGTTGCGAATCGCCGACGTCCCTAACATGATTTCATGGGCCGCGACCCGCCCACCGCCGATCCTCTTCACCAGCGTCTGCGACACCACTGCCAGCAACGACTCGGACAGCATCGATCGCACCATGGATTTCTCATCCCCCGGAAACACATCGACGATCCGGTCGATGGTTTTCGCCGCCGATGTTGTGTGCAGCGTGCCAAACACCAAGTGACCGGTCTCGGCCGCCGTCAGCGCCAGGCGAATGGTTTCCAGATCACGCATCTCGCCCACCAGAATCACATCCGGGTCTTCGCGCAGCGCTGATCGCAGTGCGGTGGCGAAACTGCGGGTATCGCGGTGGACTTCGCGCTGATTGATCAGGCATTTGCGCGATTCGTGGACGAACTCGATTGGGTCTTCGATGGTAAGAATGTGGTGATGGCGATGGTTGTTCAGGTAATCGATCATCGCCGCCAGCGTGGTGGACTTGCCGGAACCGGTCGGGCCGGTCACCAGCACCAGGCCACGGGGAGAATCGGTAATCTTGCGAAACACTTCGCCCATGCCCAGATCATCCATGCTCAGGACTTTCGTTGGAATGGTCCGAAACACCGCACCCGCGCCACGGTTCTGGTTGAACGCGTTGACCCGAAAGCGCGCCACACCGGGCACTTCAAAAGAGAAGTCGGTTTCCAGATGCTTTTCGAAGTCCACCCGCTGGGTGTCGTTCATGATGTCGTAGATCAGCTCCTGAACCTCCTTGTGACCCAGCGCCGGCAGGTTGATGCGGCGCACATCGCCATCGACGCGAATCATCGGTGGCAGGCCGGCGGACAGGTGCAAGTCGGACGCGCCCTGTTTAGCGCTGAAAGCCAGCAGTTCAGTGATATCCATAGCACTCCTCAATTCCAGTAGAATGCCGCCAACCTCAGACCCGCTGGCGCCTCTTGAATGTCCACGATAGCAGACAACATTGCCCTGGTTAGTGCTCGCATCCGGGCTGCCGCCCTTGCCGCCCACCGTGACCAACACAGCGTTCAGCTATTGGCCGTGAGCAAGACCAAGCCCGCCGAGGCCTTGCGCGAAGCCCACGCCGGCGGCCTGCGCGACTTTGGCGAGAACTACCTGCAGGAAGCCCTGGGCAAACAGCTCGAATTGGCCGACCTGCCCTTGATCTGGCACTTCATCGGCCCCATTCAATCGAACAAGACTCGCGCCATCGCCGAGCATTTCGCCTGGGTGCATTCCGTGGATCGTCTGAAAATCGCACAACGCCTGTCCGAACAACGTCCTGCCGATCTGCCACCCTTGAACATCTGCATCCAGGTCAACGTCAGTGGCGAAGCAAGCAAATCCGGCTGCACTCCCGCCGACCTGCCCGCCCTGGCCAACGCCATCAGCGAACTGCCGCGCATCAAGCTGCGAGGGTTGATGGCCATCCCCGAACCGACTGAAGATCGCGCCGAACAGGACGCCGCTTTTGCGACCGTGCAAAGCCTGCAAGCCAGCCTGAACCTGCCGCTCGACACACTTTCCATGGGCATGAGCCATGACCTCGAGTCCGCCATCGCCATGGGCGCCACGTGGGTCCGAGTGGGTACGGCCCTGTTTGGCGCCCGCGACTATGGTCAGCCGTGACCAATGGCCGACTCTTCTATTTATAAGGACCTGACATGAGCAAGACTCGTATTGCCTTTATCGGTGCCGGCAACATGGCCGCCAGTCTGATCGGCGGCCTGCGCGCCAAAGGTCTCGACGCCGGGCAGATCCGCGCCAGCGATCCGGGCGAGCAAACCCGCGCCAAAGTGAGCGTCGAGCACGGCATCGAAGTGTTCGCCGACAACGCCGAGGCCATTCAAGACGCTGACGTGGTCGTGCTGGCGGTCAAACCGCAGGCGATGAAAGCCGTCTGCGAAGCCATTCGCCCAAGTTTGAAACCCCATCAATTGGTGGTGTCGATCGCTGCCGGCATTACTTGCGCCAGCATGAACAACTGGCTCGGCGCGCAACCGATTGTGCGCTGCATGCCCAATACTCCGGCGCTGCTGCGTCAGGGCGTGAGCGGTTTGTTCGCCACCGCCGAAGTCAGCGCCGAGCAACGCCAACAGGCCGAAGAATTGCTGTCGGCAGTCGGCATCGCCCTGTGGTTGAACGAGGAACAGCAACTGGACGCCGTCACCGCCGTTTCCGGTTCCGGCCCTGCGTACTTTTTTCTGCTGATCGAAGCGATGACCGCTGCCGGGGTAAAACTCGGGCTGCCTGCGGAGATCGCTGCGCAACTGACCCTGCAAACCGCGTTGGGCGCCGCGCACATGGCGGTTTCCAGCGATGTCGACGCTGCAGAATTGCGTCGTCGCGTAACCTCGCCGGCGGGCACTACAGAAGCTGCAATCAAATCCTTCCAGGCTGGGGGCTTCGAAGCCCTGGTAGAAAAAGCACTCGGCGCCGCTGCGCACCGCTCGGCCGAGATGGCTGAGCAGCTCGGTCGCTAATCAGCTCTCATAAAGGAATCAATAATGCTTGGACTCAATGACGCTGCCATTTTCATCATCAAAACCCTGGGCAGCCTGTACCTGCTGATCGTGCTGTTGCGTTTCATCCTGCAACTGGTCAGGGCAAACTTCTACAACCCGCTCTGCCAGTTCATCGTCAAAGCCACCCAACCGCTGCTCAAGCCGCTGCGCCGGGTCATCCCGAGCATGTTCGGGCTGGATATGTCGTCGCTGGTGCTGGCGCTGATTGTGCAGATGCTGTTGATCGCAGTCATCGTCTCGCTCAAGGGCTTCATGGTCGACTGGGTGTTGCTGGTGCCGTGGGCGCTGATCGCGTTGTTCTCGCTGTTCCTGAACATCCTGTTCTACGCGATGATCATCAGCGTGATCCTGTCATGGGTTGCCCCGGGCAGCCACAATCCGGGCGCGGAGCTGGTCGCGCAAATTACGGAGCCGGTACTCGCCCCGTTCCGCCGGATCATTCCGAACCTGGGTGGCCTCGATATCTCGCCCATCTTCGCGTTCATCGTGATCCAGTTGCTGCAAAGCTGGCTGATCCCGCGCCTGGCGTACTTTGCGCTGATGCCGCAGGGGCTGCTCGGCCTGATTTGATCCGCGAAGACCGAGTCGCGGCCATCGCGAGCAGGCTCGCTCCCACAGGGGAATGCGTTTCCCTGTAGGAGTGAGCCTGCTCGCGATGGGTACAACGCGGTGTGACTGAACTGATCGTCGCTTGCTGCTGGTGGCAGCGGTCTTTAGACTTACGCCTCATTTCAACGAGAGCAGGGTCGATGCCAACTGCCTTTCCCGCCGATTCTGTTGGTCTGGTGACGCCGCAACTGGCGCACTTCAGCGAACCCCTGGCCCTGGCCTGCGGCCGTTCACTTGCGGCCTATGACCTGATTTACGAAACCTACGGCACGCTGAACGCCACGGCGAGCAACGCCGTGCTGATCTGCCACGCCTTGTCCGGTCATCATCACGCGGCCGGCTTCCACAGCCCCGACGAGCGCAAGCCCGGTTGGTGGGACAGCTGCATCGGCCCCGGCAAACCGATCGACACCACCAGGTTCTTTGTCGTCAGCCTGAACAACCTCGGTGGCTGCAACGGTTCCACCGGCCCCAGCAGCCTCAACCCGGAAACCGGCAAGCCCTTCGGCGCCGATTTCCCGGTGCTGACCGTGGAAGACTGGGTGCACAGCCAGGCGCGCCTGGCCGACCGCATCGGCATCAGCCAATGGGCGGCCGTGATTGGCGGCAGCCTCGGTGGCATGCAGGCGATGCAATGGAGCATTACCTACCCCGATCGCATTCGTCACTGCGTGGCCATCGCTTCGGCACCGAAGCTGTCGGCGCAGAACATCGCGTTCAACGAAGTGGCCCGTCAGGCGATTCTCACCGACCCCGAGTTCCACGGCGGTTCGTTCCAGGAAGCGGGCGTGATCCCCAAGCGCGGCTTGATGCTGGCGCGCATGGTCGGGCACATCACCTACTTGTCCGACGATTCCATGGGCGAGAAATTTGGCCGTGGACTAAAGAGCGAGAAGCTCAACTACGACTTCCACAGCGTCGAGTTTCAGGTCGAAAGCTACCTGCGTTATCAGGGAGAAGAGTTCTCCGGGCGTTTCGACGCCAACACTTACCTGCTGATGACCAAGGCGCTGGACTACTTCGACCCGGCGGCAAACTTCGAAGACAACCTGGCCAAAACCTTTGTCGGCGCCACCGCCAAGTTCTGCGTGATGTCCTTCACCACCGACTGGCGCTTCTCCCCTGCCCGCTCGCGGGAACTGGTGGACGCGCTGATGGCCGCCAGAAAAGACGTGTGCTACCTCGAGATCGATGCTCCGCAAGGCCACGACGCCTTCCTGATTCCGATCCCGCGCTACCTGCAGGCGTTCAGCAATTACATGAACCGCATAAAGTTGTGAGAAGCGAGAAAGC
The DNA here is from genome assembly GCF_054897705.1 of Pseudomonas sp. GB2N2. Taxonomy (NCBI): domain Bacteria; kingdom Pseudomonadati; phylum Pseudomonadota; class Gammaproteobacteria; order Pseudomonadales; family Pseudomonadaceae; genus Pseudomonas; species Pseudomonas sp. GB2N2. The sequence continues at coordinate 4,903,431 of NZ_CM142701.1, read as the reverse complement.
CATGAGAGCTGATCTGGAAATCATCCAGGAATGGATCCCCGCCGGCAGCCGCGTGCTCGACCTCGGTTGCGGTGACGGCGAACTCCTGACCTGGCTGCGCGACAATAAGCAAGTCACCGGCTACGGCCTGGAAAACGACCCGGATAATATCGCCCAGTGCGTGGCCAAGGGCATCAACGTGATCGAGCAGGACCTGGACAAGGGCCTCGGCAACTTTGCCAGCAACAGCTTCGACATCGTGGTCATGACCCAGGCGCTGCAGGCCGTGCATTACCCGGACAAGATTCTCGACGAAATGCTGCGGGTCGGTCGCCAGTGCATCATCACCTTCCCCAATTTCGGTCACTGGCGCTGCCGCTGGTACCTGGCGAGCAAGGGCCGGATGCCGGTGTCGGACTTCCTGCCCTACACCTGGTACAACACGCCGAACATCCACTTCTGCACCTTCGAAGACTTTGAAGCGTTATGTCGCGAACGTGACGCCAAGGTCATTGATCGGCTGGCCGTGGATCAACAGCATCGGCATGGGTGGGCCAGCAAGCTATGGCCTAATCTGTTAGGTGAGATCGGTATCTACCGCGTCAGCAGCCCGATGCTGCAGGATCACCGGATCGCGGTCTGAACCACGCCATTTCAAGGAGAACGATCATGGGTCGTCTAGCGCTGTTTTTACTCACTGCCTGCCTGAGCGTGACCGCCATGGCTGCCGACGTCATCAAGGGCGAGCGCCAGGAAACCTTTGGCGATGTGACGGTGCATTACAACACCTTCAACTCGACCTTCCTGACACCCGACATCGCCAAGGCCGCCGAGCTGATCCGCAGCAAGAACCAGGGCGTAATCAATGTTTCGGTGATCAAGGCCGGCCAGCCGCTGATCGCTCAAGTGAGCGGTTCGGTCAAAGACCTGACCAGCCAGAGCGTGCCGCTCAAATTCAGACAGGTCACCGAGCAAGGCGCGATCTACTACATCGCGCAGTACCCGGTTGATCATCAGGAAATCCGCACCTTCGAGATCAAGGTGCAGAACGGCGACAAAATCAACACCATCAATTTCAACCAAGAGCTTTTCCCCGGCGAATGATCAACCTCACGCAACTCGTACTGGCCAGCCACAACGCCGGCAAACTCAAAGAACTCCAGGCCATGCTTGGCGACTCGGTGCAACTGCGCTCAATCGGCGAGTTCAGCAACATTGAGCCTGAAGAAACCGGCCTGTCGTTCGTCGAAAACGCCATCCTCAAGGCGCGTAATGCCGCGCGCATCTCCGGTCTGCCGGCACTGGCTGACGATTCCGGGCTGGCGGTGGATTTCCTCGACGGTGCGCCGGGCATCTACTCCGCGCGTTACGCGAACGGTCAGGGCGATGCGGCGAACAACGCCAAACTGCTCGACGCACTGAAGGATGTGGCGGAAGCCGAGCGCGGCGCGCAGTTCGTCTGCGTGCTGGCGCTGGTGCGTCACGCGGATGATCCGCTGCCGATCCTCTGCGAAGGCCTGTGGCACGGGCGCATCCTGACCCACGCCAGCGGCGAGCATGGCTTTGGTTACGATCCGCTGTTCTGGGTGCCGGAGCGCGATTGCTCCAGCGCCGAACTGAGCCCGGGCGACAAGAACCAGATCAGCCACCGCGCCCGAGCAATGGATCTGCTGCGCCAGCGTCTGGGCCTGAAATGACCCACGACTCATCCGCGTCGCCGCTGATTTTCGGCGGTGCCGCCCAATCGCCTCGGGCCGCGCTCCCCGTGCTGCCGCCCTTGGCGCTGTACATCCACATCCCGTGGTGTGTGCGCAAATGCCCTTATTGCGACTTCAACTCCCACACCGCCAGCCCGGTGCTGCCGGAACACGAGTATGTCGACGCGTTGCTGGCTGATCTCGCTCAGGATTTGCATGCGGTGTACGGCCGCAAGCTGAGTTCGATCTTCTTTGGCGGCGGCACGCCTAGCCTGTTCAGCGCCGAAGCCTTGGGCCGGTTACTCAAAGGCGTCGAACAGCGCATCCCATTTGCCAGTGATATCGAAATCACTCTGGAAGCGAATCCGGGGACGTTCGAGCAAGAGAAGTTCGTTGCCTACCGCAAGCTGGGGATCAATCGCCTGTCGATTGGCATTCAGAGTTTTCAAGAAGAAAAACTCAAGGCGCTAGGGCGGATTCACAACGGTGACGAAGCCGTACGCGCGGCCGGCATGGCGCGTCAGGCCGGTTTCGATAACTTCAACCTCGACTTGATGCACGGTTTGCCGGATCAATCGCTGGACGATGCGTTGGGCGACCTGCGCCAGGCCATCGCCTTGAAACCGACGCACCTGTCCTGGTATCAGTTGACGCTGGAACCGAACACGGTGTTCTGGAACCAGCCGCCGACGCTGCCGGAAGACGACACGCTGTGGGACATTCAGGAAGCCGGTCAGGCGCTGCTCGCCGAGCACGGTTACGCGCAATACGAAGTCTCAGCGTATGCACTGCCCGGCCGCCCGGCGCGGCACAACCTCAATTACTGGAGTTTCGGCGACTTCATCGGCATCGGCGCCGGCGCCCACGGCAAACTCAGCCATCCGGACGGTCGCATCGTGCGCACCTGGAAGACGCGCTTGCCGAAGGACTACCTCAATCCGGCAAAAAGCTTTCAGGCTGGCGAGAAAGCCCTGACCAACGATGAACTGCCGTTCGAATTTCTGATGAATGCCTTGCGCCTGACCGAGGGCGTCGATTCGCGGCTGTACCCGGAACGCACCGGGCTGCCTCTGAAAAGCCTCGCCGAAGGCCGCCTGGACGCAGAACAAAGTGGCCTGTTGCAGGTCGAACCGTCACGCCTGGCGGCCACCGAGCGCGGGCAACTGTTCCTCAACGACTTGCTGCAAAAATTTCTGAGCTGATTTCAGCCTAAAGGGAAAACCAATGGATTTGATATTCGACCTGCTCGCCACCGCCTCCCGCTGGAGCCGCAGCAACCTGTCGGAAATCTCACTGGCGCTGGTGGGTTGCCTGCTGGTGCTGTTCGGCGCGGACATCAAAGGCTGGATCGACCAGCGCCTGGGCAGCATCGCCGGCGCCTTGCGCATCCCGTTGCTCGCACTGGTGTGCATGATCGGCAGCGGCCTGGCACTGATCTACGCGACGCCGTGGATCGTCCGCGGCCTGAGCCAGTTCAACAACTACAGCCTGGCGCCGGTGTTGTTGGTGGTGTTGGTGTTGATTGGCGTAGTCGCCGACCGCCGCTGATTTTTCGTTACGCCTAAAACAACTGTAGGAGTGAGCCTGCTCGCGATAGCGTCATGACATTCAACCTATCAGGTGACTGTCACACCGCCATCGCGAGCAGGCTCACTCCTACATTTTTTACCGTGTAGGGCTTAGGACAGTTTCTCGAACTTAAGATCCCAAACCCCATGCCCAAGACGTTCGCCGCGGCGTTCGAACTTGGTGATCGGGCGCTCGGTCGGGCGCGGGACGCACTTGCCGTCTTCGGCCAGGTTGCGATAACCCGGTGCGACGTTCATCACTTCCAGCATGTACTCGGCGTACGGTTCCCAATCGGTTGCCATGTGCAGGACACCGCCGACTTTCAACTTGCTGCGCACCAGTTCAGCGAACGATGCCTGAACGATACGGCGCTTGTGGTGGCGGCTTTTGTGCCACGGGTCCGGGAAGAACAGCATCAGGCGATCGAGACTGTTGTCGGCGATGCAGCGATCGAGCACTTCGATCGCGTCGCAATCGTAGACGCGCAGATTGGTCAGGCCCTGGGTCAGCACGCCATTGAGCAGCGCGCCGACACCCGGACGGTGAACTTCCACGCCGATGAAGTCCTGTTCCGGCGAGGCTGCGGCCATTTCCAGCAGCGAGTGGCCCATGCCGAAACCGATTTCCAGCGAGCGCGGTGCCGAGCGGCCGAACACCTGGTCGTAATCCACAGGAGCGTCGGCCAATGGCAGCACGAACAGCGGCGTGCCTTGATCCAGGCCTTTTTGCTGGCCTTCGGTCATGCGCCCGGCGCGCATCACGAAACTCTTGATGCGGCGGTGTTGACGCTCGTCGCCTTCTTCCGTCTGGATTGGCGTGTCGTTTGATTCAGTCATCAATGGCTCTTACTTGATCAGACCATCCAGCGGCGAAGAGGCGCTGGCATAGAGTTTTTTTGGCATGCGGCCGGCGAGGTAGGCCAGGCGGCCTGCGACGATCGCGTGTTTCATGGCTTCGGCCATCATGACCGGCTGCTGGGCGTGAGCGATGGCCGAGTTCATCAGCACCGCTTCGCAGCCCAGTTCCATGGCAATAGTCGCGTCAGACGCGGTACCGACACCGGCGTCGACCAGAACAGGAATCTTGGCTTCTTCGAGGATGATCTGCAGGTTGTACGGGTTGCAGATCCCCAGGCCCGTGCCGATCAGGCCGGCCAGCGGCATGACCGCGATGCAGCCGATTTCCGCCAGTTGACGGGCAATAATCGGGTCATCGCTGGTATAGACCATCACGTCGAAACCTTCTTTGACCAGCACTTCGGCGGCCTTGAGGGTTTCGATCACGTTGGGGAACAGGGTTTTCTGGTCCGCCAGCACTTCCAGCTTCACCAGGTTGTGGCCGCCGAGCAGCTCCCGGGCCAGACGGCAAGTGCGCACCGCTTCGGTAGCGTCGAAGCAACCGGCGGTGTTCGGCAGGAAGGTGTAGCGATCCGGCGACAGGACTTCGAGCAGGTTCGGTTCGCCCGGGTTCTGGCCGAGGTTGGTGCGGCGCACGGCGAAGGTGACAATCTCGGCACCCGAGGCTTCGATGGCCAGACGGGTTTCTTCCATGTCGCGGTACTTGCCGGTGCCTACCAGCAAACGCGACTGGTAAGTACGACCGGCCAGGACGAAGGGCTTGTCGCTACGAACGATGCTCATGGGAAATCCTCTGTAGGGGTGAGGTTCTTGCAGAATTCTGTGCCCTTGCGGGCCAAGCGACTAGCCGCCGCCGATGGCGTGCACGACTTCGACATTGTCGCCGTCGTTCAACGTGGTTTCTGAATGCTGGCTGCGCGGGACGATATCCAGATTGAGTTCGACCGCCACCCGGCGTCCAGTCAGTTCCAGACGGGTCAGCAGGGCCGCAACGGTTTCACCGTCGGGCAGTTCAAGGGATTCGCCGTTCAACTGAATGCGCATGCCGGATGCCGCCATCATTTTTAGGGGCTGGCATTCTAGCCCGATCAGTCTTGGCGACCCAAGCCATTCGTCATGAAATGGACCACCCGGTCAGATCAACCGCCAGGCGGCGCTCGCTGCGCAGGCAATGGGTACGGACCAGTCTTGCAACAAACTGCGCAGTCCACGCCGTGCCCTAATCTTCTATATTCGCCCTCTCGCGTCGACGCCGCACCCCATTACTGACGCGCCCAAGGAGGGCTTGTGTCCAGCGTCCACACGACAACGAACGTCCCCGCTATCGACGGCCTACGCGCCTTGGCTGTCCTGAGCGTGATCATCTTTCACGCCGACTTCCTGAACGTCTTGCCCGGCGGTTTTACCGGTGTCGACATCTTCTTCGTGATCTCAGGCTACGTCATCAGCCAGTCGCTTTCCGCTCGCTCCCACTTGGGCTTCCCAGCCTATCTCGCAGACTTTTATCGCCGCAGGCTCTTGCGAATTGTCCCGGCATTGCTGGTGGTTCTGCTGGTGTGCAGCCTGGTCTCGGCGATGTTCGTGCCGCAAGCCTGGCTAAGCATGCAGAATGACCGTACCGGCCTGGCCGCCTTCTTTGGCATGAGCAACTTCGTACTGGCCTGGGCCACCGACAGCTATTTTTCGCCTTCTACTTTGCTAAATCCCTATACGCACACCTGGACCCTCGCCGTAGAAGAGCAATTCTACCTGTTGTTCCCGCTTATCTACTTCGCCTGGTTGCGCTACAAAGAACGCCATACCTTCATCTGGGCCCTCCTTCCTCTTCTGGCCCTGATATCACTGGTGTTCAGTGCCATTCAGACACAGGCCGATCCGCTGGAAGCGTTCTATCTGCTGCCCAGCCGGTTCTGGGAGCTGGCCGCAGGGGCAATCCTTTATCAGACGATCGGCACAGGCCGTTTAACCCTGTATCCGGCTGCCGCAACCCGAGCCATGCTGCTCGGCGGACTCGCCTTGATCATCGGCGCACTGCTTCTTGCCGACAAAAATCACTTCCCCTTCCCTTGGGCACTCGTCACAGTTTCCGGCACCTTGCTGGTCATCACCGCTCTGGTACAGCAAACCAACACACCTTCTCTACCCCAGCGCCTACTGCAATCGTCCCCCGCAACCTATATAGGCCGGCTGTCCTACTCGTTGTATCTCTGGCACTGGCCAGTCCTGGTGTTCCTGCGCTGGACCACCGGCCTGGAGCATCTGGCCGTGCAATTGGCCTACCCCCTCATCATCACTGCACTCGCTGCGGTCTCCTACCACACGGTTGAGACACCGATGCGCGCTGGCAATTGGCTCCCGCAACGCCCCGTCTGGATCACGATCGCCTCGTGCCTGGCGGCAATCGGCCTGTCCTGGTCAGCTGCGCGGTGGGTGTCGGAGAATCCCGAAGCGCTATCGCTGAGCAAAACCAGCGATACCTATACCTGGTTCTCCCGGCGTCTGCCGCAACGCGCGCCCAGCGAACCGCTCAAGGACTTGCAATGGCAAGGACGTCAGCTGTTTGTCATCGGCGATTCGCACACAGCCGCCTACCGCACGATGTTAAGCCTCGCATCGCAACAACTGGGTATCAAGGTGGTGGAATATGAGCGCGGCGGCTGCGCGGTGGTCAGCCTCATTGCACCCGATCCGCAAGGGGCATGCACTCAAGCTCGGGAAAGCGCCCTGCGCAATATTGAAGCGCAAGCAAACCCGGGAGATATCGTCTTCCTCGCTTCGTTGCGCATGCCCGAGATCGCAGGGCGCGAGTGGGCACGTGGAGAACAGGACGTCGTCAACGACGTGCTTTCTGAACTCACGCCGCAGCAGATTGAAGGCGCCCAGGCCTCCGCCGAAGCAGTGCTGACGCGCTTGATAACCGCCAGATTGCACGTGCTGATCGACGCTCCCAAGCCACTATTCAAAGCCCCACCCTATCGCTGTTCGGACTGGTTCAACCGCATGAACCCGATCTGCGCCCCCGGCTTCACCATGGAGCGCGACCAACTCGAACAGCTACGCGCGCCGCAAATGGCGCTGATCGACCGGTTGACCCGCCTGTATCCAACGCTGCAGGTCTGGGACCCGTTACCGCTGTTGTGCCCGGGCCGAACCTGTTCAGCCTTTGACGAGGATAAACCGCTGTTCCGCGATGCCGATCACCTCAGCGGTCATGGCAACCGCGTCCTTGAGCCGGCTTTCACGCAGGCACTGCTGAATGCATTGAGAGGCGCAGGTTGAGGTTGATTGCGCGCCGTCAATTCAACCGCCAGGCCGCGAGGCCCAGCAGAACCCAGCCGATCAGGAACGCCAGGCCACCGAACGGCGTGATGATGCCGAGCTTGCTGACGCCGGTCAGGGTCAGCAGATACAGGCTGCCGGAGAACAGCACAATGCCGATGGCGAACGACGCGCCGGCCCATGTGACTAGCCGCCCGGGAATCTGCGTGGCGAGCAACGCAATGCCCAACAGCGCCAGCGTATGCACCAGTTGGTAGGTGACGCCAGTGTGGAAGATCGCCAGGTATTCGGGGGTCAGACGGTTTTTCAAGCCATGGGCGGCGAACGCGCCGAGGGCAACGCCGGTGAAGCCGAAGAAAGCGGCCAGCATCAGAAAGCCACGCAACATGAGGAACTCCAGTCAGACTCGATCAACAGGGTCTGTATAATGGCCCGCTCAACGGGTTCGGCCAAGCCATCTCTATGCTGCGTTTATTTCTGCGACGATTCACGAAGGCCCTGCTCTGGTTCGCGGGCGGCAGCGTATTACTGGTGCTGGTTTTTCGCGTGGTGCCACCGCCGGGAACGGCGCTGATGGTCGAGCGCAAGGTCGAATCCTGGATCGACGGCGAGCCGATTGATCTGCAACGCACCTGGAAGCCCTGGGATGAAATCTCCGATGACCTGAAAGTCGCGGTGATCGCCGGCGAGGATCAAAAATTCCCGGAGCATTGGGGTTTTGACTTGGGCGCGATCCGCGCCGCACTGGCGCACAACGAGCTCGGCGGTTCGGTTCGCGGTGCCAGTACCCTGAGTCAGCAGGTGTCGAAAAACCTTTTTTTGTGGTCCGGCCGCAGTTGGCTGCGTAAAGGCCTTGAAGCCTGGTTTACCGGGTTGATCGAAGTGTTCTGGCCCAAGCAGCGGATCCTCGAGGTATATCTGAACAGCGTCGAGTGGGATGACGGGGTGTTTGGCGCGGAAGCGGCGGCTCGGCATCACTTTGGGGTCGGCGCCAGGTCGCTGTCCCGGCAGCAGGCCAGTTATCTGGCGGCAGTATTGCCTAACCCGCGGGTGTGGAACGCTAGCCATCCGACCTCCTATGTATTGCGTCGGGCCGGGTGGATTCGGCAGCAAATGAGTCAATTGGGTGGCGACAGTTATCTGCTGGGCCTCAATGATTCGCGCCGGGCACCTTGGGCCGAATAACAGCGCAACTCCTGCAGGAGCTGGCTTGCCAGCGATTGCGATTGGCCTGACTCACCGCGTTGTCTGGATCGCCAGCAAGCAGGCGCCTACAAAAGGCACAAACAAAAACGCCCCGATCCATGATCGGGGCGTTTTTTATTGCCGGGTGCGCAGCTTAGGCGGCGATCGACAACTTGAGCTTGTTCATCGCGCTCTTCTCGAGCTGACGAATACGCTCGGCCGACACGTTGTACTTCTGCGCCAGGTCGTGCAGCGTGGCTTTCTCTTCAGCCAACCAGCGCTGATAGAGGATGTCACGGCTGCGGTCGTCCAGTACGTCCAGCGCTTCGTGCAGGTTGTGGTTGGAGTTGTCGCTCCAGTCGGCATCTTCCAGTTGACGGGCCGGATCGTACCGGTGGTCTTCCAGATAGTTGGCCGGCGACTGGAAAGCGCTGTCGTCGTCCGCTTCCGCGGCCGGGTCGAAAGCCATGTCATGGCCGGTCAGGCGACTTTCCATCTCACGCACTTCCCGCGGCTCTACGCCGAGGCTTTCCGCAACACGGTGGACTTCCTCGTTGTTCAGCCACGCCAGACGTTTCTTCTGGCTGCGCAGGTTGAAGAACAGCTTGCGCTGGGCCTTGGTGGTCGCGACTTTCACGATGCGCCAGTTGCGCAGGATGAACTCGTGAATTTCCGCCTTGATCCAGTGCACAGCAAACGACACCAGGCGCACCCCCATTTCCGGGTTGAAGCGCTTGACCGCCTTCATCAGGCCGACGTTGCCTTCCTGGATCAGGTCAGCCTGAGCCAGACCGTAGCCGGAATAGCTACGGGCGATATGTACGACAAAACGCAGGTGGGCGAGGACCATCTGCCGAGCCGCCCCCAAATCCTGCTCATAATAGAGACTCTCGGCCAGTTCACGCTCCTGCTCCGGCGTCAGCAATGGAATGCTGTTCACGGTGTGCACATAGGCCTCCAGGTTCGCACCCGGGACCAGAGCATATGCAGGTTGCAAAGAATTGGTCATACGAAAAAACCTCCGACTTACAAACTCGTGCAGTTCAGCACTGCGAAAATTGACCGGAAACCGAAAGACAAGTTCCCAAAAACGCTGAAAGGTCAATACGAGCAAAATGATATTACTTAGGCGCAAGCTCCCTCAGGTGGCGTGCGACTGCAATCCATGCACCGATATACCCCAACAGCACCGCGCCAAGCAAGAGAGACAGACCGTCGGCTGCTGGCACTCCCGCCAGCGCGAAATTACTGCCGTACAGACCGGCCAGTCCCACTACCGCCTCGTTCAACCAGTTCAGGCCGAACGCCAATACACCCCAGGAAAGAATCCCCGCACCGAAGCCATACAGCGCGCCCATATAAAGAAAGGGCCTGCGTACATAACTGTCAGTGCCGCCGACGAGTTTAATCACTTCTATCTCTGTGCGGCGGTTTTCAATATGAAGACGAATGGTATTGCCTATCACCAAAAGTAATGCAGAAACCAGAAGCACGGTCAGACCGAAGACAAAACGGTCGCCGAGCTTGAGGATGGCTGCCAGACGCTCGACCCAGACTAGATCAAGCTGCGCCTGTTGTACCTTCGGCAGTTCGGAAAGTTTTTGTCTTAATGCTTCAAGCGCAGGCTTGTCGACTTCGTTCGGCGTCACCAGCACCACGCCGGGCAGCGGGTTTTCCGGCAATTCCTTCAAGGCTTCGCCCAGGCCGGATTGCTGCTGAAACTCTTCCAGCGCCTGATCACGGCCGACATATTCAGCATCAGCTACGCCCGGCATGCCTTTGATCTGCTCGCGCAGCGACTCGCCTTCAGCCGGGCTGGCTTCAAGTTGCAGATATAGGGAAATCTGCGCCGCACGCTGCCAGGAACCGCCGAGGCGTTCGACGTTACTCAGCAAAAGCGACAGGCCCATCGGCAAGCTCAGTGCAACCGCCATCACCATGCAGGTGAAAAAACTGCCGATCGGCTGTTTGCCCAGTCGACGCAAACTGTCCACCAGGCTGGCGCGATGGCTTTCGATCCAGGCACGGAACAGCGTGGCGAAATCCGGGCCGTCGTCGTCGTCGCGTTTTTTCTTCTGCGGTTGCGGATCGGCGGCTTTCGGGGCCACGCGTTCGGAAACCTTGGGGCTGCGAGTCGCACTCATTCGGCGGCCTCCCCGTCGCCGATCAGTCGGCCGCGTTGCAGGGTCAGCATGCGGTGGCGCATGCGGGCGATCAGCGCCAGGTCGTGGCTGGCGATCAGCACGCTGGTGCCCAGGCGATTGATATCTTCGAACACCCCCATGATCTCGGCCGCCAGACGCGGGTCGAGGTTACCGGTGGGTTCATCCGCCAGCAGCAAGGCCGGGCGGTGAACGATGGCGCGGGCGATGCCGACACGTTGTTGCTGGCCGGTGGACAGGTCGCCGGGGTACAGATCGGTTTTATCCGAGAGCGCCACGCGCTCCAATGCAGAATCCACGCGCTTGGCGATCTCGGGCTTCGACAATCCCAGAATCTGCAACGGCAGCGCGACGTTGTTGAACACGGTGCGATCGAACAATAACTGGTGGTTCTGGAACACCACGCCAATCTGCCGGCGCAAGTACGGGATCTGCGCATTGCTGATGGTACCGAGGTCCTGGCCGGCCAGCAGCAATTTGCCGGTGGTCGGTCGCTCCATCGCCAGCAACAGTCGCAGCAAGGTGCTTTTACCGGCGCCGGAATGGCCGGTGACAAACAAGAATTCGCCCCGACGGACTCGAAAGCTCAGCTCATGCAAGCCGACGTGACCGTTCGGGTAGCGTTTACCGACCTGTTCGAAACGAATCATGAACGCTCCCGCTCGGCAAACAGTGCCTGGACAAAGGGTTCTGCTTCAAAAGTACGCAAATCATCGATGCCTTCTCCGACGCCGATGTAGCGAATCGGCAAGCCAAACTGCTTGGCCAGGGCGAAAATCACCCCGCCCTTGGCGGTGCCGTCAAGCTTGGTCAGCGCCAGGCCGGTCAGTTCGACGGTCTGGTGGAATTGCTTGGCCTGGCTGATCGCGTTCTGCCCGGTGCCGGCGTCGAGCACCAGCAGCACTTCGTGCGGTGCGTCGGCGTCGAGCTTGCCGATGACCCGGCGAACCTTCCTCAACTCTTCCATCAAATTGTCTTTGGTGTGCAGGCGACCGGCGGTGTCGGCGATCAGCACATCGATGCCACGGGCCTTGGCGGCCTGCACAGCGTCGAAGATCACTGAAGCCGAGTCAGCGCCGGTGTGCTGGGCAATTACCGGAATCTTGTTGCGCTCACCCCAGACCTGCAGCTGCTCGACCGCGGCCGCGCGAAAGGTATCCCCCGCCGCAAGCATGACTTTTTTGCCTTCGAGCTGCAGCTTCTTCGCCAGTTTGCCGATGGTGGTGGTCTTGCCGGCGCCGTTGACGCCGACGACCAGAATCACGAACGGCTTGTTCTGCGAGGTGATTTTCAGCGGCTGTTCGACGGGCTTGAGCATCGCTGCCAATTCCGCTTGCAGGGATTTGTACAGCGCGTCGGCGTCGGCCAGCTCCTTGCGGGCGACCTTCTGGGTCAGGCGCTGGATGATCACCGACGTGGCCTCAACGCCCACATCGGCAGTCAGCAGACGGGTCTCGATATCTTCGAGCAACTCGTCATCAATGATTTTTTTGCCGAGGAACAAGCTGGCCATGCCTTCGCCGATGCTGGCGCTGGTCTTGGACAGCCCTTGCTTCAGGCGGGCGAAGAAACCGGCCTTGGATTCCTCGCTGCGCGGCGGCTCGCCGGGCGTTTCGACCGGCACGACGGTGGCGCCGACCGGCGCAGGCGCCTGGACAACCGGAGCAACCGGAGCAACCGGAGCAACGAATGCGGGAGTCACAGGTTCTGCAACGGCCGGCACAGGCTCGGCCACTACGGAAGGCTCAGCCACAAACGCACTCGGTGCTGGAATCGGCGGCACAATATGCGGTGCCAGCTCGTCTTCGACCAACGCCACTGGCTCTTCCGCCACCGGCAACGTCAACCATGGCGTAGCAGCCGGGATCGGCGGCTGTTCAGCCACGACTTCAGGTTCCACCTCACCGACCGGTTGCAGCACCGGCTCGGCGAGTGGCAACACTATCGGCTCCGGCGCTTCTTCTATGACCGGCGTCGGAATGGGCTCAGGTAGCGGCTGTGACTGTTCGACGACGGTTTCCTGCGGCTTTTTGCGCAGCCATCCGAACAGGCTTTTTTTCTCGCCAGCCGCAGCTGGGTCTTTCTTGTCGTCGTTGGAACCAAACATGGAGGACGGCTATCTCACGGTAGCGACGCGCCAAAGGGCGCCTCGGCAATAAATATTCGATGCAGAACAGACTGCGATTGACTCAGCTTGTTCACGCGCAACATTTTGTAGAGGTGCAAACAGCGCCTCAAAGGTCGACTAACACGAAGGTCTGGAACGGCATCGTCGGCGAAAACGCAGAGTCTAGTTGATAAACCGCAACCTTTTCCCGCAAACCATTCAACCAAATCAAACACAAAGAATTGATAGGCGTGGCCGCCAGTAAAACGGATCAGTATCCTAGCACCCTCTCGCCCGCCGACGCTAAGAACAAGCGGGCAGTCCCAAAGGTTTAAAAAACGAATGAATGCTCTAGCCCGCCGCGCTGCAGGCCTGCTGTTCAGCACAGTTTGCCTGCCACTTTCAGTCTTCGCTGCCGATCCGCAACCCACCCACGAATTCACTCTCGACAATGGCTTGAAGGTCGTCGTGCGCGAAGACCATCGTGCGCCCGTGGTGGTTTCCCAGGTCTGGTACAAGGTCGGTTCCAGCTACGAGACGCCGGGGCAGACCGGTTTGTCCCACGCCCTGGAACACATGATGTTCAAGGGCAGCGAGAAAGTCGGGCCGGGCGAAGCCTCGCTGATCCTGCGCGACCTCGGCGCCGAAGAAAACGCCTTTACCAGCGACGACTTCACCGCCTATTACCAAGTGCTGGCCCGCGACCGCCTGGGCGTGGCCTTCGAACTGGAAGCGGATCGCATGGCCAGCCTGCGCCTGCCGGCCGACGAGTTCGCCCGTGAAATCGAAGTCATTAAAGAAGAACGTCGCCTGCGCACCGACGACAAGCCGATGTCCAAGGCCTACGAGCGTTTCAAGGCCATGGCGTACCCGGCCAGCGGCTACCACACGCCGACCATCGGCTGGATGGCTGACCTCGACCGCATGAAGGTCGAAGAGCTGCGCCACTGGTATCAGTCCTGGTATGTGCCGAACAACGCCACATTGGTGGTGGTTGGCGACGTGACGCCGGACGAAGTCAAAGCCCTGGCCCAACGCTACTTCGGCCCAATCGCCAAGCGCGATGTACCGCCGGCGAAAATCCCGCTGGAACTGGCCGAACCCGGCGAGCGCCAGATCACTCTGCATGTGCAGACGCAACTGCCAAGCCTGATGCTGGGCTTCAACGTGCCGAGCATCGCCACCGCTGAAGACAAGCAATCGGTCAATGCCTTGCGCCTGATCTCGGCCCTGCTGGACGGCGGCTACAGCGGGCGCATCCCGACGCAACTGGAACGCGGCGAGGAACTGGTGTCCGGCGGCTCGTCGAGCTACGACGCTTATACCCGCGGCGACAGCCTGTTCACCCTGTCGGCCACGCCGAACACCCAGAAAAACAAGACCATGGCCGAGGCCGAAGCGGGTCTGTGGAAGCTGCTTGAGCAGCTGAAAACCACCGCGCCGTCCGCCGAAGAACTGGAGCGGGTTCGCGCTCAGGTCATCGCGGGCCTGGTCTATGAGCGTGACTCGATCACCAGCCAGGCCACTGCCATCGGCCAATTGGAAACCGTCGGCCTGTCGTGGAAACTGATGGACACCGAACTGGCCGAACTGGAAAGCGTGACCCCGCAAGACATCCAGAACGCCGCCAAGCTGTATTTCACCCGCGAACGTCTCAGCGTCGCCCATGTACTGCCACTGGAGACGCCCCATGAGTGAGCGTAAAAAAACACGTCTGGTCTTGATCGGCCTGATCACTGTTGCCTTGATCGGCTCGGCTGCCGTGTATTTCCTGAAGACTGACGAATCGGTGGCCAGCGAAGCGCTGGACAAGGCCAAGTCCAGCCTGAAACTTCAATCCCTGGCCGAACTCGACAGCAAGGCACCGAGCCACCGCAGCCTGAACGTCCAGACGTGGAACACCGCCGAAGGCGCCAAGGTGCTGTTCGTTGAAGCCCGTGAGTTGCCGATGTTCGACATGCGCCTGATTTTCGCCGCGGGCAGCAGCCAGGACGGCAATGCACCGGGACTGGCGGTGCTGACCAACGCGATGCTCAACGAAGGCGTGGCCGGCAAAGATGTCGGCGCGATTGCTCAGGGTTTTGAAGGCCTGGGCGCCGACTTCGGCAATGGTGCGTTCAAGGACATGGCGCTGGCTTCGTTGCGCAGCCTCAGTGCTCCGGACAAACGCGAGCCTGCGCTGAAGCTGTTCTCTGAAGTCATCGGCCAGCCGACGTTCCCCGGTGATTCGTTTGCGCGCATCAAGAACCAAATGCTCGCCGGCTTCGAATATCAGAAACAGAACCCCGGCAAACTCGCCGGCATCGAACTGATGAACCGCTTGTACGGCGACCACCCATACGCGCATTCAAGCGACGGCACGGCGAAAACCGTGCCTGCCATCACCCTCGATCAACTGAAGGCTTTCCATCAGAAAGCCTACGCCGCCGGCAACGTGGTGATCGCGCTGGTAGGCGATCTGTCCCGCGCCGAGGCCGAGGCGATTGCCGCACAAGTCTCCAGCGCGCTGCCAAAAGGCCCGGCACTGGAGAAACTGCCGCAACCTGAAGAACCGAAAGCCAGCATTGGCCACATCGAGTTTCCGTCAAAGCAGACCAACCTGATGCTCGCGCAACTGGGCATCGACCGTGATGATCCGGATTACGCGGCGCTGTCCATGGGCAACCAGATCCTCGGCGGCGGTGGTTTCGGCACGCGTCTGATGAGCGAAGTGCGCGAGAAGCGTGGCCTGACCTACGGCGTGTATTCGGGCTTCACCCCGATGCAGGCGCGCGGCCCGTTCATGATCAACTTGCAAACCCGCGCCGAAATGAGCGAAGGCACGCTGAAACTGGTGCAGGACGTCCTCGCCGACTACCTGGAAACCGGGCCGACCGAGAAAGAACTCGACGACGCCAAGCGTGAACTGGCCGGCAGCTTCCCGCTGTCCACCGCCAGCAACGCCGACATTGTCGGTCAACTCGGCGCGATGGGTTTCTACAACCTGCCGCTGAGCTATCTGGAGGACTTCATGCAACAGTCCCAGAGCCTGACCGTCAAGCAGGTCAAAGCCGCACTGAACAAACACCTGAGCACAGACAAAATGGTCATCGTCACCGCCGGCCCGACCGTGCCGCAAAAGCCGTTACCGGCCCCATCTGATAAACCTGCCGAGCAGCCGCTCGGGGTTCCGGAGCATTAATGGCCACTTCCCGTCCAAAAAAACCCGTTCACAACGTGCATAACGGCGTGAACCAACTGCGCATCATTGGCGGTGAATGGGGCAGCCGAAAACTGAGCTTCCCTGATGCACCCGGTCTGCGCCCGACCCCGGACCGGGTGCGCGAGACCCTGTTCAACTGGCTCGCGCCGTATGTTGCGGGCGCCAAGGTGCTCGATCCGTTCGCTGGCAGCGGCGCGCTATTTCTCGAAGCCTTGTCCCGTGGCGCGGCCATGGGCCAAGCGCTGGACGCCAGCAACATTGCGGTGTCCAGCATCAAGGAACATCTGGGCACCCTGCGCTGCACCACCGGCCAGGTGCAAACCGCAGACGCGCTGCGTTACCTGGAAACCCAGACTTCAGTGGCTTACGATCTGGTGTTCCTCGATCCGCCGTTCAACCAGAACCTGCTGCCCGCCGTATGCACCCTGCTCGAAGAGCGCCAATGGCTGGCGGACGATGCCTGGGTCTACACCGAAAGCGAAACCGCGCCGTCGACACTCGGTTTGCCGGCGAACTGGCGCCTGCACCGCGAGCAGAAATCCGGGCGCGTCTACTACGCGTTGTGGCACCGTATGGCAGAGATCGCCGGTTAACCGACCGGCCTGAAAAGGTGCGCACAGGTTGCGCACCGCTGTATCGAGAGCAATCGTGTCCCTTCCGTCAGAACGCTTCAGCCCCGCCTTCGGCCTCGGCAACCCGCACTTGCAAACCTTGTGGGGACCGCTGTGGCGCAAAACCACGCACATCGAACGCGAGCGCGAACGCTTGTGGCTTGAGGATGGCGACTTCCTCGACCTCGACTGGCACGGTCCGCACAGCGCCGATGCGCCACTGGTGCTGGTGCTGCACGGCCTCACCGGTTCTGCCAACTCGCCTTACGTGGCCGGCGTGCAAAAAGCGCTGGGCGAACAGGGTTGGGCCAGCGTCGCGCTGAACTGGCGCGGTTGTTCCGGTGAACCGAATCTGTTGCCGCGCAGCTATCATTCCGGCGCCAGCGACGACCTCGCCGAAACCATCAAACACCTGAGGGCCAAACGGCCGCTCGCGCCACTGTATGCGGTCGGTTATTCCCTGGGGGGAAACGTCTTGCTCAAACACCTGGGCGAGACCGGCAGCAACAGCGGCGTGCTCGGCGCCGTCGCGGTGTCGGTGCCGTTCCGGCTCGATCAGTGTGCCGACCGCATCGGCCAGGGCTTTTCCAAGGTGTATCAGGCGCACTTCATGCGCGAGATGGTCGCCTACATCAAGAACAAGCAGCGGCAGTTCCAGCATGACGGGCGCGAGGATGGCCTGGCGAAGCTGGCGGCGCTGGGTTCGCTGGAAAACATGCGCACGTTCTGGGATTTCGATGGCCGGGTCACCGCGCCGCTGCACGGCTTCACCGATGCGCAGGATTACTATCGGCGCGCGTCGAGCCGCTATTTCCTTGGGGAAATTCGCACACCGACGCTGATCATTCAGGCGGCCGATGACCCGTTTGTGTTTCCGCACAGTTTGCCGCATGCCGAAGAGTTGTCCGTCTGCACGCAGTTCGAATTGCAAGCCAAGGGTGGGCACGTTGGTTTCGTCGATGGCTCGTTTCGCCAGCCGGGTTACTACCTCGAACGGCGTATCCCACAGTGGCTGACCACCGTGGGTCGTGAGTAAGCCGATGGTCGGCGGTTCAAGCAGGTTTACGGGGTTGGGCCGGGTCGTATCGCAGTGCTCGACTTTTGATCTTTACTCGCCTTTGGCGACGCCACGCGCAGGATCGTTGATCCACTCGCTCCACGACCCGGCATACAACGAACCCAACGGATAACCCGCCAGGCACAGGGCAAACAGGTTATGACACGCCGTCACGCCCGACCCGCAATACGCCACCAGATCGGTCGACGAGCGACTACCCAGTTTCGCAGCGAACCGCCGATTGAGTTGATCGGCCGACAGGAAACGTCCGTCGCTGCCCAGGTTGTCGGTGAACGCCGCGCATTGCGCGCCGGGAATGTGGCCGGCAATCGGGTCGATCGGTTCCACTTCGCCCCTGAAGCGCGGCAAGGCACGGGCATCGAGCAAGGTCAGCGCGGGTTGGGCGAGACGTTGTTGAAGTTGTTCGGCGCTGAGGACCAGCGCGTTGTCCGGCGCGCCGTTGAAAGTACCGCGCTCGTTGGGCGGCGCATCCAGGCTCAGCGGCAATCCCGCCGCGTGCCAAGCCTTGAGCCCGCCATCGAGGATAAACACGCCGTCACGTTTGCCCAGCCAGACCAGCAGCCACCAGGCCCGCGCCGCGAAAGCACCGGGACCGTCGTCGTACAAAACCACCTCGCTGTCGGCGTTGATGCCCAAGGCTTGCAGGCGCTCGATCAAGTCTTCGGGTTCCGGCAACGGATGGCGCCCGGTCACACCTTTGACCACTGTACCGCTCAGGTCACGCTCAAGATCGATGAAGCCCGACCCGGCGATATGCCCTTCGGCATAGCTGCGCTGGCCGTAATCCGGGTCTTCGAGGGCAAAACGACAATCCAGAATCACCAGCCCCGGCTGGTTCTTCTTCAGGTCCAGTGCCTGCGGGCTGATCAGTTGCGCAATGGGCATAACGGGCTCCAGTGAATGGGCGATAGTCGATCCTACTGCACTTTGCATCCCAAATCCCTATCCCGAATCCCTAGCCTACCTCTTCCAACGCCTGGGCCAGCGGCACGTAAAACTCCTCGAACAATGCGTTGACCGCATCGCGGGATTGATCCGTGACAAACCCGGCTTCCAGCACCAGCACCTGGTAAACGCCGCGCTTGATCGCCTGCTCGCTCAGGTGATTGGAGTTCTCCCGCGTGGTGCACAGGAATCGAACCCATGAGGTCAGGATGATCCAGGCATTCAGCGTCAGGGATTCAATCTGCACCCGGTCCATCTTAAGGATGCCGGCCTCGACGAACCCTTTGTAGATCGCCGAACCCTGAATAACGCAGCGCTGGGAAAAGCGTCGGTAACGGGCGGCCAGCTCCGGATCGCTGTCGAGCAGATGCTCGAGGTCACGGTGCAAAAACCGGTAACGCCACATGGCCGACAGCAGCTCCTTGAGGTAGTAACGCTTGTCCTCCACCGTGGCGGCGCGACCTTGAGGCGGGCGCAGGAAGCTGTCCACGAGGTTTTCGTACTCACTGAACAGCACGGCGATAATCGCCTGCTTGTTGGGAAAGTGGTAGTACAGATTGCCCGGGGAAATTTCCATGTGGGCAGCAATGTGGTTGGTGCTGATGCTGCGTTCACCCTGCTGGTTGAACAACTCCAGGCTGTTCTGCACGATGCGCTCGCTGGTTTTTATTCGTGGGGCCATGGCTTGAGCTTTAATTCAGAGTGCGTTGCCGGGCATCTTACGACCTATCCGCGAGTGGATAAAACAAAGCTGTGCCCGGATGTCGTTTGACTTTATAGAGCATAGACTCTAAAAAGCTCATCATTACAATAAATCCGGAGATGACCATGACTGCTGAAATTGCCTACCTGCAGAACCTGCAGCAGCCACTGGAAGAACTTCAAAACCTGTTCGACGCCCAGCGCGCCGCCTATGCTGCCCACCCGATGCCGCCTGCGGCAGAGCGTCAGCAATGGCTCAAAGCACTGCGGAATTTGTTGAGCACCGAGCGCCAGGCGCTGACCGAAGCGATCAGCCAGGACTTCAGCCACCGCAGCGCCGATGAAACCCTGCTCGCCGAACTGATGCCGAGCCTGCATGGCATTCACTATGCGAGTCAGCACCTCAAAGGCTGGATGAAGCCTTCGCGGCGTAAGGTCGGCATGGCGTTTCAGCCTGCCTCGGCGAAAGTCATTTACCAGCCGCTTGGCGTGGTCGGGGTGATCGTGCCGTGGAATTACCCGCTGTACCTGGCCATCGGACCGCTGGTGGGCGCGTTGTCGGCGGGCAATCGGGTGATGCTCAAACTCAGCGAATCGACGCCCGCCACCGGTGCGCTGCTCAAGGAGTTGCTGGGCCGGATCTTTCCCGAAGACCTGGTCTGCGTCGTGCTCGGCGAGGCCGACATGGGCGTGGCGTTTTCCCGTTTGCGTTTCGATCACCTGCTCTTCACCGGTGCCACCAGCATTGGCAAACATGTGATGCGCGCCGCAGCAGAAAACCTGACGCCGGTGACACTCGAACTGGGCGGCAAGTCGCCAGCGATCGTTTCCCGCGATGTGCCACTGAAGGATGCCGCCGAACGCATTGCGTTTGGCAAGACGCTAAACGCCGGACAAACCTGTGTAGCGCCGGACTACGTACTAGTGCCGGAAGACCGCGTAGGCTCTTTCGTTGAAGCCTACCGGCAGGCGGTTCGCGGGTTTTATCCGACCTTGACGGACAACCCGGACTACACCGCGATCATCAACGACCGACAACTGGCCCGGCTCAACGGCTACGTCAGCGATGCCACCAGTAAAGGGGCGCTGCTGATTCCGCTGTTCGACCAGGGGCAGGGTCGGCGCATGAGCCACAGCCTGTTGCTCAAGGTCACGGACGACATGACGGTGATGCAGGACGAAATCTTCGGTCCGCTGCTGCCGATCGTTCCTTACAAGGAACTGGATGACGCATTTGCCTACATCAATCAGCGACCGCGGCCACTGGCGCTGTATTACTTCGGCTACGACAAACGCGAACAACAGCGCGTGCTGCACGAAACCCATTCCGGTGGGGTGTGCCTGAACGACACCCTGTTGCACGTGGCTCAGGACGATATGCCGTTCGGCGGCATCGGCGCCTCGGGCATGGGCCATTACCACGGCCACGAAGGGTTTCTGACGTTCAGCAAGGCCAAGGGCGTGTTGATCAAACAACGTTTCAACGCGGCGAAACTGATCTACCCGCCGTACGGCACATCCATTCAAAAACTGATCCAGAAGCTATTTATCCGCTAATGATCTTCACCGTCGGGTAATAACAATAATGAGCCCAGGCCTGTCCGATTCACCCGCGTTGTCACGGCGCGGTCTGCTTAAATTCAGCCTCGGCGCCAGTGCTTTCCTGGCCACAGCCGGGCTGGGTGCGAGCCTCAGTGGCTGTTCGTCGAGCATTCCTGCCAACGGTTTCGCGACACTGCGCGGCGGTGACCTGCTGTTTTTGCGCGCACTGATTCCGGTGATGCTCAAGGGCGCCGTGGCCCACGAACAAATGCCTGAGGCGGTCGAGGGCACCTTGAAAAACCTGGATAACGCGCTCGATCACCTGTCGCCGGAAATGCTCAAGCTGACCCGGCAACTGTTCGATGTGCTGGGAATGGCCGTGACGCGCGGGCCGTTGACCGGGATCTGGGGTAGCTGGGAAAACGCTGGTGGACATGCGATCCGGCATTTTCTTCAGCGCTGGGAAAACAGTTCGTTGAGCCTGTTGCGCATGGGCCACAGCTCGTTGCAGCAAATGGTGATGATGGCGTGGTACGGCCGGCGGGAGTCCTGGGGGCATTGCGGGTATCCCGGGCCGCCCGCGGTCTGAGACCGAGTCTGCCACCTCACCACCGAACCCAAAAATAATAAGAGACCCTGAATATGCCCGTACCCGACCCGTTCCGCGAAGGCATGGCCCGTGGCTGGAAAACCCGCAACGGCGCGCAGCTCACCGAAGACCTGACCCTTGAAGCCGAAGTGGCGATCATCGGCAGCGGCGCGGGTGGCGGCACCACGGCGGAAATCCTCAGCGCCGCCGGCTACAAGGTGTTGCTGATCGAAGAAGGTCCGCTCAAGACCAGCAGCGACTTCAAGATGCTCGAAGACCAGGCCTATTCCAGCCTCTATCAGGAAGGAATCGGCCGCATGAGCAAGGACGGCGCGATCACCATTCTTCAGGGCCGAGCGGTGGGCGGCACCACGCTGATCAACTGGACGTCGAGCTTTCGCACCCCCGACCCGACGCTCGAACACTGGGCGAAAGAACACGGCGTCAAAGGCCACAGCCCGGCAGAAATGTCGCCATGGTTCGAGAAAATGGAACAACGCCTGGGTGTCGCCCCGTGGAGGGTTCCGCCCAACGCCAACAACGACGTAATTCGCAAAGGTTGCGAGAAACTCGGCTACGCCTGGCATGTGATCCCACGCAATGTACGCGGCTGCTGGAACCTCGGCTATTGCGGCATGGGCTGCCCGACCAACGCCAAGCAATCGATGATGGTGACGACGATTCCGGCCACTCTGGAAAAAGGTGGCGAGCTGCTTTACCTCGCCCGCGCTGAACAATTGATGATCAAGGATGGCAAGGTCACCAGCCTCCAGTGCGTGGCCATGGACGAGCGCTGCGTTGCCCCCACTGGCAAGACAATCACAGTCAAGGCGCGGCATTACGTGTTGGCCGGCGGCGGGATTAACAGCCCCGCGCTGCTGTTGCGCTCCGATGCGCCAGACCCGCACAAACGCCTGGGCAAGCGGACTTTCCTGCACCTGGTAAACATGTCCGCCGGGCTGTTCGATGAAGTGATCAATCCGTTCTACGGCGCACCGCAGTCGATCTACTCCGATCATTTCCAGTGGCAGGACGGCACGACCGGCAAGATGTCCTACAAACTCGAAGTACCCCCGTTGCACCCCGCGCTCGCGGCCACCCTGCTCGGCGGCTACGGCCAGGAAAGCGCGCAGCACATGGAAAACCTGCCCCACACCCACGCCATGCTGGCATTGCTGCGCGATGGTTTTCACCCGGACAGCCCGGGCGGCAGCGTCGAACTGCGCGGTGACAACACGCCCGTGCTTGATTATCAGGTGTCGCCCTACGCCTGGGACGGGTTGCGTCGCGCGTTCCACAGCATGGCCGAGATCCAGTTCGCCGGTGGCGCCAATGCGGTCATGCCGATGCACGCCGATGCGCGTTACGTGAAAAGCCTGGCCGAGGCGCGCAAGCTGATCGACGGTTTGAGCCTTGAGCTGTATCGCACCCGCCTCGGCAGTGCCCATGTAATGGGCGGTTGCGCCATGGGCGAAGACCCGAAAAACGCGGTGACCGACAGCCTTGGCCGTCATCACCAACTCAGCAATCTGTCGATCCACGACGGCTCGCTGTTCCCCACCAGCATTGGCGCAAACCCGCAATTGTCGGTCTACGGGTTGACGGCGCAACTGGCGACTTCGCTGGCCGACCGTTTGAAAAACCCGTGAAAAGAGCGAATATTCCGATCGTCTATAGTGCTTTCTTACCCAACAGGCGACTTGGCCGACCGGGTAGGCTGCGATACCATCCGACTCCCCAACGGACTCCCGCCAGGACGACGCGATGAACCGAGTGTTGTACCCAGGTACCTTCGACCCTATTACCAAGGGCCATGGCGACTTGGTCGAACGCGCCGCGCGCCTGTTCGATCACGTGATCATTGCCGTCGCCGCCAGCCCGAAGAAAAACCCGTTGTTTCCCCTGGAACAGCGCGTGGAGCTAGCCCGCGAGGTCACTAAACATCTGCCGAACGTTGAAGTCGTCGGATTCTCGACGCTGCTGGCGCACTTCGCCAAGGAGAAGAACGCCAACGTGTTCCTGCGTGGTTTGCGCGCGGTGTCGGACTTCGAGTACGAATTTCAGCTGGCCAACATGAACCGTCAGCTGGCGCCGGATGTGGAAAGCCTGTTTCTTACACCGTCCGAGCGTTATTCGTTCATCTCTTCGACACTGGTCCGTGAAATCGCGGCACTGGGCGGCGATATCACCAAGTTCGTCCACCCTGCGGTGGCGGACGCTTTGACACTTCGATTCAAGAAATAACCCGAACTGTAGGAGCCGGCTTGCCGGCGATTAATATGACGCGGTCCGCCTGATACACCGCCATCGCCAGCGAGCCGGCTCCTACAGAACGTCGCGCAAGCGTGCAGTACGCTCGCCAATGCGGCACAATTGCGCGCATTGGTTTATTGTGCCCGGGCCTCGCGCCCCGGCTGGAGTTAGCATGTCCCTGATCATCACCGACGATTGCATCAATTGCGACGTCTGCGAACCCGAGTGCCCGAACGCCGCCATTTCCCAGGGCGAAGAGATCTACGTGATCGACCCGAACCTGTGCACCCAGTGTGTCGGCCACTACGACGAACCGCAGTGCCAGCAAGTCTGCCCGGTGGATTGCATTCCACTGGACGAGGCACATCCGGAGACGCAAGAGCAGTTGATGGCGAAGTATCGGGTGATTACCGCTAAAGCTTGACCCAGATCGTTTTGTAGCGCTAATACGGACCCTATCGCGAGCAGGCTCACTCCCACATTTGGAATGCATTCCCCTGTTGCAGTGAGCCTGCTCGCGATGGGTCCATCACCAACACCGAAATCACTCCCGCTGCTCAAACCCCTCCCCGATGCACCCCAGACACCGCACAAACGCCGCTTTCGCCGGATCAACCACCAGCGCCTGCCCGGCGTCGCCGACATTGCCGCCCAGCGCAGTAAACGGCAACGACACTACAAACGCGCCCGCACCGATTACCGTCGCCACCACCAGCAAGGGTCGGGCAATCAGCAAGTCGCCGAGCATGGCGTACGCCGGAGGATTCTGGATGGTGTAACGCGGGTCGCCGCTGCCAGTGGTGTCCGCCAGCGCTGGCGCACCAACACTCAGCAGCACAACTGCGGCAAGGGTTCGAAACAGATTCATGGCACGGTCCTTCGACTAGGCGTTGAGACACTGACTAACTCTGACTATAGCCCTTAAGTGCCTCAGCTCTGACAACGCGGGCAAAACACACTGGCGCGCTGCCCGAGTTTGACGTCCCGCAACTCCGTCCCGCAGACCTTGCACGGCTGGCTGCCGCGCCCATACACGAACAATTCCTGCTGAAAATAACCAGGCTGGCCATCGCCACCGATAAAGTCGCGCAACGTAGTGCCACCCCGCTCAATGGCGGCGGCCAGGATGCGTTTGATCTCGATCGCCAGCTTCAGATAGCGCGCCCGGGAGATGCTCTTGGCCTCGCGACGGGGGTCGATACCGGCGGCGAACAACGCTTCGGTCGCGTAGATGTTGCCGACGCCGACCACCACCGCGTTGTCCATGATGAACGGCTTGACCGCCATCGAACGCCCGCGGGATTGCTGGAACAGGCGTTCGCCGTCGAACAGGGCAGTCAACGGCTCCGGGCCGAGACGAATCAGCAATTCGTGGTTGAGCGGGTCGAGACTCCAGAGCATCGCGCCAAAGCGTCGCGGGTCGGTGTAGCGCAGCGCCAGGCCCGACTCCAGTTCGATGTCCACATGCTCGTGCTTGGCGGCCGGCAGGCCAGCTTCCACCAGGCGCAAATTGCCCGACATGCCCAGATGGCTGATCAGCGTGCCCACTTCGGCGTTGATCAGCAGGTACTTGGCGCGCCGTTCCACCAGCACAATGCGCTGGCCGGAGAGCCGCACGTCGAGGTCTTCAGGGATCGGCCAGCGCAGCCGGCGATCACGCACGATCACCCGGCTGACGCGCTGGCCTTCCAGATGCGGGGCGATCCCGCGGCGGGTGGTTTCGACTTCCGGCAGTTCAGGCATGGCACTCTCGAATCAGGTTCTCGAATCAAGCTCGCACATCAAGCCCTCAATGCTCAGCGGTGAGCGCCGAGGTCGCGAATCGTTTGCTTGAGGGTTTCGAAGTCGTAATCCGACAGGCCGACGTAATCGAGCACCAGCGACGAAATGCTGTCCCACTCGTGGTCCTCGTTCTGGTTGCCCAGTACCCGGTAGGACGCGCAAATGTGCTCGGCCATTTTCAGGATCGCCAGCAGGTTTTTCAGCTGACTGTTGCGGGAAGACTCGTCGCTGAAAATCGCCAGTGCATTGTGGTGATTGGCGATCGCGGCGCTGACGTGTTCCGGCAGGCGCCAGGATTTAGCCGTGTAATAGCCGACCACCGCATGGTTGGTATTGAACACTCGATTCTCGGTGTCCACTACCCGGCACTCCGCGCTCGCGTTGGCGTAGGCCTCTTCAAGTGTCTTCATGTACTCAGGGAATTTCTGCAGCATCAGCGGTACGCCGCAATCGTGGAACAGACCGAGGGCATAGGCTTCATCGCCGGGCTGAACGCCGATGCGCTTGGCCAGGGTCAGGCAGGTCATCGCCACGTCTTGAGCCGTGTCCCAGAAACGGTTCAGGGTGACGATGGTGTCATCGTTCATTTCTCCCTTGATCGACTGCGCGTTGATCAGGTTGATGATCGAACGGCTGCCCAGCAGGTTCACCGCGCGCTGGATCGAGGTGATCTTGTTGGTCAGGCCGTAATACGGCGAGTTGACGATTTTCAACAAGGAACCCGAGAGGCCCGGGTCCTGGGAGATCAGTTTGGCGATCGTCTCCAGGTCCGGGTCGGGCATGTACTGCTCCATCTGCAGATCCACCATGATCTGCGGCTGCGCCGGCACGCTGATGCCTTGCAGGGACTGTTGGATCTGTTCGGTGGTCAGCTCTTGGGACATAAGTACACACTCTTGGACAGGCGCCGATTCTAACCCTTATAAAGTTGGATCCGACAGGTCGGCCTGCGCGATCTTTTCAGCACCATCACGAAACCACCTGCGTTCATCGCCCTCCCGGCCCGCAGCCACCCTCAACGCGCTATACTCCCGCTCTTTTTTCCGGAGCGACGTCATGTCCCTGCCTAGCCTGCGCCTCAAAGCCAACGCCGACCGTCGCCTGCGAAACGGCCACTTGTGGGTCTACAGCAACGAAATCGATGTCGCCGCGACCCCTTTGCACGGCTTCAAGGCCGGTGACCAGGCGATCCTCGAAGCCGCCGGTGGCAAGCCGCTGGGCATCGTCGCCATGAGCCCGAACAACCTGATCTGCGCTCGTCTGCTGTCGCGCGACATCAAGTTGCCGCTGGACAAGTCGTTGCTGGTACACCGCCTGAACGTCGCCCTGTCCCTGCGCGATCGCCTGTTCGACAAGCCGTTCTATCGCCTGGTCTACGGAGATTCCGACCTGTTGCCAGGTCTGGTAGTCGACCGTTTCGGCGACATCCTGGTGGTGCAGATCGCTTCGGCAACCATGGAAGCGCATAAAGACGACGTGATCGCGGCGCTGACCCAAGTGCTCAAGCCAAGCGGCATTTTGTTCAAGAACGACTCCGCCGCCCGCGACGCCGAAGGGCTCAACCGCTACGTCGAAACCGTGTTCGGCCTGGTGCCGGAGTGGGTAGCGCTGGAAGAGAACGGCGTGAAATTCGAAGCCCCGGTCATTCAGGGTCAGAAAACCGGCTGGTTCTACGACCACCGCATGAACCGCGCACGCCTGGCCCCTTACGCCAAAGGCAAGCGCGTCCTCGACCTGTACAGCTACATTGGCGGCTGGGGCGTGCAAGCGGCTGCGTTCGGCGCCAGTGAAGTGTTCTGCGTCGACGCTTCGGCCTTCGCCCTCGACGGCGTCGAGCGCAACGCCGCACTGAACGGTGTCGCCGAGAAAATGACCTGCATCGAAGGCGACGTCTTCGAAGCCCTCAAAGAACTGAAAGCCAGCGAAGAACGTTTCGACGTGATCGTGGCCGACCCGCCGGCGTTCATCAAGCGCAAGAAAGACATGAAAAACGGCGAAGGCGCCTACCGTCGCCTGAACGAGCAAGCCATGCGCCTGCTCAGCAAGGACGGCATCCTCGTCAGCGCCTCGTGCTCGATGCACCTGCCGGAAGACGACCTGCAAAACATCCTGCTGAACAGCGCCCGCCACCTGGACCGCAACATCCAGATGCTGGAACGCGGCGGCCAGGGCCCGGATCACCCGGTGCACCCGGCGATTGCTGAAACGCGTTACATCAAGAGCATCACTTGCCGGTTGCTGCCAAACAGCTAACCACACAAAACCACTGTAGGAGCGAGCTCGCTCGCGATGGTCGTCAACGATAACGCTGGCAGCCTGACTCTCCGCGTCGCCTGTTCGTTTTTCGCGAGCAGGCTCGCTCCTACAATGGATTCGGAACAGTCCCACACCTTCTGCATTGACTTCCCCGTTCCTCAAGTCAACTCTCGTTCCCCCCTCACGGAACGAGAGCGTTGTTGATGAATACTTCCGCGCACACCACAAAAAAATCCTCACTCATCCTGCTGTTGATGACGATGACGCTACTGGGCGTTTTCCCGCTCGACGTCGTACTCCCCTCCTTCCCCGCGCTCACTGACTACTTCCGGACCACCGCGTCCAACATTGCGCTGTCCGTCAGCCTGTTCGCCATCGGCCTCGGGCTATCCGTGGTGCTGGTCGGACCGCTGTCGGACTTGTGGGGGCGCAAAAACCTTTTGTTGACCGGTATCGCCGTCTCGATAGTTGGTGCAGCCGGTTGCCTGGTTTCCAGCGAATACAGCTGGTTCCTGGTGTTTCGCGTGATTCAGGCCGTAGGTTGCGGGTCCTTCGTACTCTCGCAGGCGTTGATTCAGGATTTGTTCGTCGGCAAGGAACAGGAGCGAATCAGGATCTGGATGACCACCGGCGCCGGGGTGTTCATTTCCCTATCGCCGCTGCTCGGCACCTGGCTGCAGATGCATCTGGGCTGGCACGGCAGCTTCTCTGTCTTTATCACGCTGGCCGTCATTGTCTGGCTGAGGGTTGCCGTCCTGCTCAAGGAAACCCCGCGCGGTTGCAACGCCTCACACGGCGGCTTTTTCAATGCTTACTGGCGGCTGTGTTCCGATCTGCGATTCATGGGCTACTGGCTGATTTCAGCGTTGGCCTTTGCCTGCCATTTTTCATTCATCGTCATGTCGCCGATCATTTTCATGGAGCGCCTGGCACTTTCGCCCTACGAATTCGCCTGGACATTGTTGCTGTATGGCGTGGCCTATGTGTTCGGCGGCATCGTCGCCAGCGCGCTGCATCGGCGGCTGCCGGCCCATTTGCAGATCGTCATCGGCCTGGGGCTGATCGCACTGTCGGGATTGGTCATGCTGTGGCTGGCGAATCAGTTCGGGCTGACTGCGGCGGCGGTGCTGATCCCCATGCTCATGTGTACCGCCGGCACCACCATTGCCCGGCCCATCGCCAATTCCAAAGCCATGACCCTCTATCCACAAGATGCCGGCACGTCCTCGTCGGTCGGCGGCGTGATGGTCTTCATGTGCGGCGGCGTGATCAGCGTGGTGGTCAACCTGGCATCCGAAGACCTGAGTACGGCGCTGGCCATGTGTTTCCTCGTCTTGAGCGCCGCGGGCCTTGTCGTGAATGCGTTGATCACGCAACGCAATCCTGCATTGAACGTGAGCTGAGGTGCTGAAAACAGAGCGGGAGATTGCGCTGCTTACGCATCCGCACGTCTCGTTAGCGCCGTCTCGGCACGTCCCGGCATTCCCTCCCGCCGTCAGCCGTGTAGAATCGCGACATTCATCGCCAGTCATCCCCCGGCGGGTTTATGAGCTCAAGCTGAAGCGCGCGGCGATCCCGCAAAGTTATCGGCAACTTCCGGACACACGGCCATTTCTGAGTGTTCCAGACGTCAATAGAAGCTCACTTCCCTTTTGATACCTGATTAGCCGCCCGGAGTGCTTCATGCCTGATTACCGCTCGAAAACATCCACCCACGGCCGCAACATGGCCGGCGCCCGCGCACTGTGGCGCGCCACGGGGATGAAAGATGACGACTTCAAAAAGCCGATCATCGCCATTGCCAACTCGTTCACCCAGTTCGTACCGGGCCACGTCCACCTCAAGGACCTCGGCCAACTGGTCGCCCGCGAGATCGAACGCGCTGGCGGCGTGGCCAAGGAATTCAACACCATCGCTGTCGATGACGGCATCGCCATGGGCCACGACGGCATGCTGTATTCGCTGCCGAGCCGCGAGATCATCGCCGACTCCGTCGAGTACATGGTCAACGCCCACTGCGCCGATGCCATCGTCTGCATCTCCAACTGCGACAAGATTACCCCCGGCATGCTGATGGCGGCCCTGCGCCTGAATGTCCCGGTGATCTTCGTCTCCGGCGGCCCGATGGAAGCCGGCAAGACCAAACTCGCCAGCCACGGTCTCGACCTCGTCGACGCCATGGTGATCGCCGCCGACTCCACCGCTTCTGACGAGAAAGTCGCCGAGTACGAGCGCAGCGCCTGCCCGACGTGCGGCTCGTGCTCCGGCATGTTCACCGCCAACTCGATGAACTGCCTGGTTGAAGCCCTGGGCCTGGCGTTGCCGGGCAACGGTTCGACCCTCGCCACCCACAGCGACCGCGAGCAGCTGTTCTTGCAGGCCGGCCGCACCATCGTCGAGCTGTGCAAGCGTTACTACCACGACAACGATGAGTCGGTGTTGCCGCGCAATATCGCCAACTTCAAGGCGTTCGAAAACGCCATGACGCTGGACATCGCCATGGGCGGTTCCACCAACACTATCCTGCACTTGCTGGCTGCGGCCCAGGAAGCCGAGATCGATTTCGACCTGCGCGACATCGACCGTCTCTCCCGCCATGTGCCGCAACTGTGCAAAGTCGCGCCGAACATCCAGAAGTACCACATGGAAGACGTGCACCGTGCCGGCGGGATCTTCAGCATCCTCGGTTCGCTGGCCCGTGGCGGCCTGCTGCACACTGACCTGCCGACCGTGCACAGCAAGACCCTGGCCGAAGGCATCGCCAAGTGGGACATCACCCAGACCGACGACGAAGCGGTGCATCACTTCTTCAAGGCAGGTCCGGCGGGCATCCCGACGCAAACCGCGTTCAGCCAGTCGACCCGCTATGAAACCCTGGACGACGACCGTGAAAACGGCTGCATCCGCAGCGTCGAACACGCTTACTCGAAAGAAGGCGGCCTGGCCGTTCTCTACGGCAACATTGCCGTGGACGGCTGCGTGGTGAAAACCGCCGGCGTCGACGAGTCGATCCACGTGTTCGAAGGCAACGCAAAAATCTTCGAAAGCCAGGACAGCGCCGTACGCGGCATCCTCGCGGATGAAGTGAAGGCCGGCGACATCGTGATCATCCGTTACGAAGGCCCGAAAGGCGGCCCGGGCATGCAGGAAATGCTCTACCCGACGTCGTACCTGAAATCCAAAGGCCTGGGCAAAGATTGCGCCCTGCTCACCGACGGCCGTTTCTCCGGCGGCACCTCGGGCCTGTCCATCGGCCATGCCTCGCCAGAGGCTGCCGCCGGTGGCGCGATTGGCCTGGTGCAGGACGGCGACAAAGTGCTGATCGACATTCCGAACCGCTCGATCAACCTGTTGATCAGCGACGAAGAAATGGCCGGGCGCCGTGCCGAGCAGGATCAGAAAGGCTGGAAGCCTGTGGAAAAACGTCCACGCAAGGTGACCACCGCGCTCAAGGCCTACGCCCTGCTGGCGACCAGCGCCGACAAGGGCGCCGTGCGTAACAAGGCGATGCTTGACGGGCTGTAAGGCTTAACCGTCGAACAAAAAATACCCCGCCAAGTGCGGGGTATTTTTTTGGGCACGGCTCGGTCAACTGTAGGAGCTAGCCTGCTCGCGAAGCACGCAAAGACGCCGGGTTAAATCAGACAGTAAGCGTCATCGTTAACGCCCATCGCGAGCAGGCTCGCTCCTACAGGGGGATGTGCGGTGACCACAGGTTCAATTCGGGCTTACTGGATTTCTTCAGGCTTCACGATCACCCAATTCTTGTCCGCCGTGACCGGCAGCCCTTCCTTGGCCTGGGCCGCAGCATGCTTGGCCATCATGCCGGTAATCTGGGTCATGTATTTGTCTTTGCGGTTGACCCACAAGTGGATGCCGCCCTTTGCCACGTCGACGCTGTGGAACA
The DNA here is from genome assembly GCF_054897705.1 of Pseudomonas sp. GB2N2. Classification (NCBI taxonomy): domain Bacteria; kingdom Pseudomonadati; phylum Pseudomonadota; class Gammaproteobacteria; order Pseudomonadales; family Pseudomonadaceae; genus Pseudomonas; species Pseudomonas sp. GB2N2. Next base: position 4,871,729 of record NZ_CM142701.1, on the reverse strand, counting down.
GCATGTAGCCATCGCTGCTCGGGGTATCGCCGCCGACCAGCACCGGTTTTTTCCACTCGTCGATGTAGGTCAGGATCGCCGCTTGCTTGCCAGCCATCCAGGTTGCCGGGGTCCACAGGTAAGGGGTCAGTTCGAGGCCGAGATTGGCCTTCTCGTCATACTTGCCAGCGGTGATTTGCTTGCGCGCGGTGGTCAGCTCGCCGGACTTCTTGTCCTTGAGCAGCAAGCTCACGCCGATAACGTTTTGCGGTTTGACGTTGTAGCCGTACTGCGGATCGGAAGCGACCATGCGCACCAGCTCTTCCGAGGCGGCGGTCATCACGTAGACCTCGATGCCGTTTTCCATCAGCTTGTTGTACAGCTCGGCCTGGCCAGTGAAGACTTTTGGCGGGTTGACGTCGAGCGTCTTGACCACGTCGCCTTCGTAATAGGTGGCCGGCACCGGTTTTCCGGAGGCCATTAATTCGTCGACGTAGCCCTTGAGCTCCTGGAGCGTAAACCCGGAGAACACTTGGGCGACCCATGGATAACACACCATGTCGTCGATTTCGCAGAGGCGGTAGTAGTAGCTGAACAGGCTTTCCTTGTGGTCGGCGGTGTCCTTGAACGGAATCAGTTTCAGGGAGGGATCGAGTTTCTCGCGGGTGATCAGGCCCTTGTTTTCCATGTACGGCAGCAACGACTCTTCGAGGTCATAGCGGTAACTGGTGTTGTCCATGTCGAACACCGCGTAGTTACCCTTATTGGCGTTGGCCGCGATCATCGCGTCCAGTGCCTTGGCCTGATCGGCCGGCCAATGCTTCAAATCCGTGGCGAAGGCCTGGCCGGAGAGGCCAATACCCAAACTCAATCCCAGTGCAGCGAGCAGAAATTTCGGTGCGAGTCTCATGACAGTTCTCCCTGATTCAAAGACACCGACGCTAACAAATATCTGTGACAGTCCTCGCCTGTCAGCGACCGCTCACGTTCCTTTCGCGTCAGCTGCATCCTGGACAGCGACACCGGCTTATTCCAAAAACGACAGTCATCCAACTTTTTTGATATTAATTCATTGAAAATCAAGCTGTTAGGCTTGCCGGTTCGAAGTCACGCAAGAAAGTGACTGGCACAAGTCTTAATGGAGTGTTCATGAATCTGCCGCTGATGCTCAATCTGCTGGTGTTCCTCGCCCTGCTCTTCGGCCTGGCGCAAACCCGTAACACGACGTGGAGCCTGGCGAAAAAAGTGTTGCTCGCGTTGGTGTTGGGCGTGGTGTTCGGTGTTGCGTTGCACGCGATTTATGGTGCCGGCAACCCGGTGCTTAAGGCCTCGATCAGCTGGTTCGATCTGGTGGGCAACGGTTACGTGCAGTTGCTGCAAATGATCGTGATCCCACTGGTCTTCGCTTCGATCCTCAGCGCCGTGGCACGGCTGCACAACGCGTCGTCGCTGGGCAAGATCAGCTTCCTGACCATCGGCACGTTGCTGTTCACCACCGCCATCGCAGCGTTGATCGGCATCGGCCTGACCAACCTGTTCGGCCTGACCGCTGAAGGTCTGGTCGCCGGCACCCAGGAAATGGCCCGTCTGCAAACCATTCAGACCGACTACGCGGGCAAGGTCGCCGACCTGAATGTGCCGCAGTTGCTGCTGTCGTTCATCCCGCAGAACCCGTTCGCCGACCTGGCTCGCGCGAAGCCGACGTCGATCATCAGCGTGGTGATTTTCGCCGCGTTCCTTGGCGTCGCCGCGCTGCAACTGCTGAAGGATGATGTCGAGAAAGGTCAGAAAGTGATCAACGCCATCGACACCCTGCAAGCCTGGGTCATGCGCTTGGTGCGTTTGGTGATGAAGCTGACCCCGTACGGCGTGCTGGCGCTGATGACCAAAGTGGTCGCCGGCTCCAACCTGCAAGACATCATCAAGCTCGGCAGTTTTGTCGTGGTGTCGTACATCGGCCTGGGCCTGATGTTTGTGGTCCATGGCGTGCTGGTGTCGGCGGCAGGGATCAACCCGCTGCGTTTCTTCCGCAAGATCTGGCCGGTGCTGACCTTTGCGTTCACCAGCCGTTCGAGTGCGGCGACAATTCCGCTGAGCATCGAAGCGCAGACCAGCCGTCTGGGCATCCCACAATCCATCGCCAGTTTCGCCGCTTCGTTCGGCGCGACCATTGGCCAGAATGGCTGCGCCGGTCTGTACCCGGCGATGTTGGCTGTGATGGTGGCGCCGACCGTGGGCATCAACCCGCTGGACCCGCTGTGGATCGCGACGCTGGTGGCGATTGTGACGCTGAGTTCGGCCGGTGTGGCCGGGGTTGGCGGTGGCGCGACGTTTGCGGCGCTGATCGTGTTGCCGGCGATGGGGTTGCCGGTGTCATTGGTGGCGTTGCTGATTTCGGTCGAGCCGCTGATCGATATGGGGCGTACGGCGCTGAACGTGAGCGGTTCGATCACGGCCGGGGCGATCACCAGCCAGATCATGCAGCAGACCGACAAGGCGCTGCTGGATGCGGATGAGCATTCGGAGTTGGCGCAGGCTTGAATAGCGCCTGACAGACCGCTATCGCGAGCAGGCTCACTCCTACATTGGAATGAGTTCCCCTGTAGGAGTGAGCCTGCTCGCGATGCTTTTAAGCCTTTTCCCAAACCTCGAAGCTGTACGCCGGCTTATCCCCTTGCGCCGCATTTGGTGTATCAGACACTAACTTCCATTCAGTCAAATCAAACTCCGGAAACCACGCATCCCCTTCCGGGCTCAACGCCACGCGTGTCAGATACAACCGATCCGCCTGCGCCAGGCCTTGCGCATACAACTGCGCCCCGCCAATCAGCATCAGCTCATCAACGCCCTGTTCTTTCGCCCATTCCTCGGCGCGAACCACGGCAGCCTCCAGCGACGGATAAACCTCGGCGCCTTCCAGCACCAGATCGGCCTGACGGCTGACCACGAGGTTCAACCGGCCCGGCAGCGGACGGCCGAGGGAATCCCAGGTCTTGCGACCCATGATGATCGGCTTGCCCAGGGTGGTGGCCTTGAAGTATTTGAAATCCCCCGGCAAGTGCCAGGGCATGCTGTTGTCGACGCCGATCACGCGGTTTTCACCGAGGGCTGCGATCAGGCTGAGGGGGAGTGATTTAGTCATGCCGGCGAGGATACCAGAGGCTCAGCTTCTCGCAACGTAGCCCCCCGACCAGCGCCACAGCGGTTATGCTCACAGCTCAATTGAGCGACGGGATGCCGCGTGACTGAACTGAATAACCTCTGGCTCACGGAAACCATTCGCCTGCGTGAAGAACACGCCGGCGCCCTGGATGATCTGGAAGCCAACCGACTGGCCCGAGCGGCGGGCGGCGACTTGCCGGCACGCATTCAACGGCGGGCATTGTGGCTGGCCGAGCGCGATGGCTTGAGTGAAGCCCTCAGACACTGGCTGCAAGGTGCGCGGTTGGCGCTGATCGTCATGGCAGTGCTGGCGGTGGTCAGCGGCAGCGGCCTGGCGTTTGCCGCTCTGGGCGACGGGCAAACTGCGGTGAATGTGTTCTGGGCCTTGGGCAGTTTGCTTGGGGTGAACCTGATTCTGCTACTGAGCTGGGCGCTGGGCCTGGTGTTCACTGGCGAGCACGGCGCGACGCTGGGCCGCTTGTGGTTGTGGCTCAGCGAAAAACTCGCCCGCGACGCTAAAGCCGCGCAACTGGCACCGGCGTTGCTGTTATTACTGCAACGCCAGAAACTCAATCGCTGGGCGCTCGGCTTACTGGTCAACAGCCTGTGGTCGCTGGCGATGCTGAGCGCGCTGGTCATTCTACTGATGCTGATGGCGACCCGGCGTTATGGCTTCGTCTGGGAAACCACCCTGCTCAGCGCCGACACTTTCGTGGCCATGACGAAGGCACTGGGCACCCTGCCCGCCTTGCTGGGGTTCAACGTGCCGACGGTGGAGATGATCCGCGCCAGCGGCGATGCCGCGCTGAACATCGAAAGCGCTCGTCAGGCCTGGGCAACGTGGCTGGTCGGCGTGCTGGTGGTTTACGGCGTGGTGCCGCGCCTGCTCCTGGCGCTGTTCTGCCTGTGGCGCTGGAAGCGCGGCCGCGCCAATCTGCATCTTGACCTGAACCTGCCTGGCTACGCGCAACTGCGCGAACGCCTGATGCCCAGCAGCGAACGCCTGGGCATCAGCGATGCCGCGCCGGAACATCTGCATCGCGTGGAAAGCACCGTCAGTGAATTGCACAGCGACGGCGCGCTGCTGGTGGCCATCGAGCTGGACGATCAACGCCCATGGCCGCCGCCCCTGCCGAAAAACGTCAGCGACGCCGGCATTCTCGACAGCCGCGAATCGCGCAACAAACTGCTGGAACAGCTCAGCCGTTTCCCGCCCGCGCGCCTGGCCGTCGCCTGCGATCCACGGCGCTCGCCGGATCGCGGCAGCCTCGCGCTGATCGCCGAACTGGCGCGCAACGCCAGCGCCACCCGCGTCTGGTTGCTGCAAGCGCCCACCGGCGAAGCGCTGGATGCCGCGCGTCTTGGCGACTGGCACGTGGCGTTGCAACAGCTTGAACTGCCATTCGCTGATTGCGCGCCCTTGAACTGGCTGGAGACCGGTCATGACTAATCCGTGGAAACCACCGTTGAAGCTCGCCGTGGTGGGCCACACCAACGTCGGCAAGACCTCGTTGCTGCGCACGCTGACCCGGGATGTCGGCTTCGGCGAGGTCTCCCATCGCCCCAGCACCACGCGCCACGTCGAAGGCGCGCGGTTGTCGGTGGACGGCGAGCCCCTGCTCGACCTGTTCGACACTCCGGGACTGGAAGACGCCATCGCCCTGCTCGACTACCTCGAACGCCTGGAGCGTCCCGGCGAACGTCTCGACGGCCCGGCGCGACTGGTACGTTTTCTTGAAGGCAGTGAAACGCGGCAACGGTTCGAACAGGAGGCCAAGGTGCTGCGGCAACTGCTCACCTGCGACGCTGGCCTCTATGTGATCGACGCCCGCGAACCGGTGTTGGCCAAATACCGCGACGAACTGGAAGTGCTGGCCAGCTGCGGCAAACCGTTGCTGCCGGTGTTGAATTTTGTCAGCAGCGCCAACCACCGCGAACCGGACTGGCGTGAGGCGCTGGCACGTCTGGGCCTGCACGCCCTGGTACGTTTCGACAGCGTGGCGCCGCCGGAAGATGGCGAGCGCCGGCTGTATGAAAGCCTCGCCCTGCTGCTGGAAAACTCCCGCGAACAACTGCAACGTCTGATCGCTGATCAACAGGCCCAGCGTCTGGCGCGGCAGCACAGCGCGGCGCGCTTGATTGCCGAATTATTGATCGATTGCGCAGCGTGTCGGCGCAGCGTGGTCAGCGATGCCGAACAGGAACAGCAGGCCATCAGCGAACTGCGCAAAGCGGTTCGCCAACGTGAGCAACGCTGCGTCGAAGCCCTGCTCAAGCTCTACGCCTTTCGCCCGCACGATGCGGCGGCCAGTGATCTGCCGCTGCTCGATGGCCGCTGGGGCGACGACCTGTTCAACCCGGAGACCCTCAAGCAACTCGGCGTGCGGGTCGGCGGTGGTATCGCGGCCGGCGCGGCAGCCGGCGCCGGGGTGGATCTGCTGGTCGGCGGCCTGACCCTCGGCGCGGCGGCACTGGCCGGCGCGATTGCCGGCGGCGCCCTGCAAACCGCCCGCAGCTATGGCAGCCGGTTGCTCGGCAAGATCAAGGGGCAGCGCGAGTTGACGGTGGATGACAGCGTGTTGCGGCTGTTGGCGTTGCGGCAGCGGCAGTTGTTGCAGGCACTGAATGCGCGGGGGCATGCGGCGATGGACAGCATCCAGGTCGCCACGCCGCAGGACAAGAGCTGGCGCGAAGGCAAGTTGCCCGAGGCGCTGAACAAGGCTCGGGCGCATCCGCAATGGTCATCGCTGAATCCGCATCCTAAATTGAGTCAAGCGGAGCGCCAGGAGCAGGTTGAGGTGTTGGCGCAGCAGCTTTGAGTTGTGTGGTGCCTGAGGCGGCCCCATCGCGAGCAGGCTCACTCCTACAGGGATACGCGGACTCCTTTGGGCGCAACTCGGTTCCAGGTGTTTACGCCGCCAACAACCGCAAAGCCTTGACCTTCAACACGTCGAGATCAATCACCGGTACCCACATTTCCTTGGCCAGTTCATCCCACTGGCGCATGCGCAAACTCACCGCGCATAACGGGTCCTGCTCGAACGCCTCAGCCTCTTCAGCGCTCATCATGCCGCCCTGGAATTCCAGGGTTCGACGGCTCGCTTCGCTCAATCGCTCGTAGTACCCCGGCTCCTTGAGCGTCAGATAACGCTTGGCCTGCACGTGGTATTCCACCAGCCGCGCCATGCGTTCGCTGAAACCGGCGCGGCGCAGGTAATCGGCGCCCAGCCGTTCGTGGCTGGCCACACCGAAACCGTCCATGTTCTCGGTGCTCTCGGTGCAGATATGGCCGATGTCGTGGAAGAACGCGGCCAGCACCACTTCGTCGTCGTAGCCTTCCGCGATGGCCAGTTCGGCGGCCTGGGACATGTGCTCGATCTGCGACACCGGCTCACCGATGTAGTCAATGTCGCCAAAGCGTTCGTAGAGCGCGAACACCTGGTCGATCACCTGCGCATGACGGTCCATCACAGCTCTCCCAATACAGTCGCGACGTTACGTTCGGCCATCGCCGGCCCCACGCTCATGCCGACGCCAGTGTGCATCAGTGCCACGCTCACGCCCGGCATCGGCCGCAGGAACGAGAACGGTCCCGGCCCCCGTGCACCATAGACACCCTGCCAGCGCTCGACCACCTGCACCTTGCAGCCCAAGGTCTGTTCGGCCAGTTCGATCATCCAGTCATCCACCTGTTCGGCGTTGAAGGGCGAGGCGTCGCTGCCGTAGCGGTGGGAATCGCCGATGATCAGTTCGCCGTAAGGCGTCGGGCTGATCAGCAGGTGAATGCCGTTTTCGTGCAGGTGCGGTTGCTCGCGCACGATCTGCGCCTGCACCGCCGCCGCTTCCGGCAGATCGGCAAACGCGCCGTAATGCACGCAACTCAAACCGGTGAGCAGCGCGTGTTGCAGGTTGAGGTTGATGTGCGGGCGGGCGCGGAGCATTTGCAGGCGACAGATTTGCGGATCGAGTTTGGCGATCGGTTCGGCGAGCAAGGTCTGATAATCGTGGCCGGAGCAGACGATGATCTGCTCCGCGCTGAAGCTGCCGGCGGTGCTGTGCAGACTTCCGGGTTCGATGTCGCGCACGAGGGTGGAGAAGTGAAACTCGACGTTCATTTCCCGGCGCAGGTAATCGATCAACGCCGGAATCGCTTCTCGGGAATACAGTTGCTGGTCGTCCATGCCGTGCAATGCGGCGCGGTGATGGCTGAACTGGCCGGCGTATAAATCGCGCAAGGCAGCCTCGCGCAGCAGTTCGACGCGGTAGCCGTGCTCTTTGGCGCGACCGGCGCAGAAGGCTTCCAGTAATTGCTCTTCGGCTTCGGTGCGGGCGAACAAATATGAGCCGTTGCGCTTGAGTTGCAGGCCGGCGAGTTGCGCCCATTGGCCCCAGATTTCACGGCTGGCTTTCGCCAGTTCGAGCATCGGGCCAGGTGGCTGGCCCGTGACGAGGGCCTGGCCGAAGTTGCGGACCGAGGCGCCAAGCGGAGTTGCGCTACGTTCGAAGACCGTGACCTTGAGGCCGCGTCTGGCGGCGGCGTAGGCGTGGGACAGGCCGAGAATGCCGGCGCCTACGATCAGCATGTCGTTGTGGTGTGTCATGGAGGTTTTGTCCTGAATTCAAGACCGCTATCGCGAGCAGGCTCACTCCCACATTTGATCGGGGATAACCCGCAATCCCCATCCCCTGGAGATCCAATGTAGGAGTGAGCCTGCTCGCGATGAGGCCCTTCAGCCGATAAAGATCTTACTTGGCAACCACTTTCTCGGACTTGCCGTCATAACGCTTGCGCCATTCGGTCAGGATTTCATCGCGATTCTTCGAGGCCCAGGCAAAGTCATTCTTGATCAGGCGCTGCTCATAATCCGCCGGCAATTCGGTCTGCGGCTTGGCAATCCCTGGCTGAGCAAGCACTGCGAAGTTCTCTTTATAAAGATCCATCGCCGCCGGGCTGGCCGAGAAGTCCGCCAGTTTCTTCGCCGCGTCTTCGTGCGGCGTACCCTTGATCACGGCGGTCGCTTCGATCTCCCAGCCCAGGCCTTCTTTCGGCAGGATGATGTCCAGCGGTGCGCCCTGGCGCTTCAACTGTACCGCTGGATATTCGAAGGAAATGCCGATCGGGAATTCACCGGACGCCGCCAGTTTGCAAGGCTTGGAACCGGAGTGAACGTACTGGCCGATGTTCTGGTGCAGGTCGTCCATGTACTGCCAGCCCTGCTTCTCGCCGAATGTTTGCAGCCAGGCGCTGACGTCGAGGAAACCGGTGCCGGACGACGCCGGGTTCGGCATCACGATCTTGCCTTTGTACTCAGGCTTGGTCAGGTCCTGCCAACTGACAGGTTTGGTCAAACCCTGCTTCTCGGCTTCGACAGTGTTGAAGCAAATGGTCGCGGCCCAGACGTCCATGCCGACCCAGGCCGGCGGATTGGCGGCGTCGCGGTAATTGCCGCCGATCTTGCCCAGGTCCTTAGGCGCGTAGCTTTGCAGCATGCCTTGCTGATCGAGGATCGCCAGGCTCGACGCCGCCAGGCCCCAGACTGCATCAGCCTGCGGACGGGCTTTTTCGGCCAGCAGTTTGGCGGTGATGATGCCGGTGGAATCGCGCACCCACTTGATCTCGACGTCCGGGTTGGCCTTCTCGAAGGCGTCCTTGTAGGTCTTCAGTTGTTCGGCTTCGAGGGCGGTGTACACCGTCAACTCGGTTTTCGCCGCGAAGGCGTTCAGGCTGAAAGCGGTAAGGACAGCAGCGGCCAGGGCCAGGGGCTTGAACATGATCTTTTCCTGTTTTGAGTTGAGGTGCGGGAGTGGAAATCAGTGGCCGGGCGCGGTCTGCCGCCAGGCCTGGGAGCGGCGCAGCAAACCGCGCGAAGCCCAGGCCAGCAGCAGGGACACGCCCGCCGAGGTGAACAGAATCAGAGTCGACATCGCCGCCGCGCCGCCGACGTTGCCGGCGTCATCCATGTTCAGCACCGCCACCGCCGCGAGGATGGTGTCGGGGCTGTAGAGGAAGATCGCCGCCGAGACAGTGGTCATGGCCGAGACGAACAGGTAGCGCACGATGTCCAGCAGCGCCGGCAGGCAGATCGGCACGGTGACGCGCAGGTAATGCCGATACAACGGCGCCTTGAGCGACAGCGCGGCGGCTTCGAACTCGGCGTCGAGCTGGCGCAGCGCGGTGGTCGCGGTCATTTGCGCGGTGGTCAAATAGTGCGCAATGGTGCAGACCACCAACAGGGTCATGGTGCCGTAGAGCACATGCAGCGGATTGCCGTTGAGGTTGAAGAAGAAGACGTAACCCAAACCCAGCACCAGGCCCGGCACCGCCATCGGCACGAAACTGAGCATGCGCAGGGCCAGGTTCAGGCCGCGCTGGCCCTTGGTTTTTTCCATCAGATAAGCGCCGGTGAAGATCAGCACGCTGCCGATCAACGCCGTGCACAACGCCATCTTCACGCTGTTGCCATAGGCCAGCCAGCCGCCGCCGGCCGTGTCGTTGAACTGGTAGTGGTTGAGCGACAGCGACAGGTTGTACGGCCAGAACTTCACCAGCGACGAGAACACCGCCATGCCGAACACCAGCAACAACGCCGCGCAGATCAGCAGCACAATGGCCAGATAGCAACCGTCGCGAAGTGTCGACGGCGCCGGTTGAAAGACTTGCGCGCGACCGCTCATGGAATCGCCGTGACGCCGACGCAACCAGGCATCGACGCCGAAGCTGAACAGCGCCGGCAGCAGCAAGACCATGCCGATCAACGCGCCGCGTCCAAATTGTTGCTGGCCGACCACGGCTTTGTAGGCTTCCAGCGCCAGTACCTGATAGTCGCCACCGACCACCACCGGCACGCCGAAGTCGGTGATGGTCAGGGTGAACACCAGACAAAACGCGGCGAACACTGCTTGGCGGGTTGCCGGCCAGGTGATGCTGCGGAAGGCTTTGGCCGGACTGGCGCCCATGCTCGACGCGGCATCGAACAGACGCGCATCCGCCAGGGACAGCGCCGACAGCAGAATCATCAAGGCGTGTGGGAAGGTGTAGATGACCTCGCCCAGGACAATGCCCCAGAAGCCGTAGATGTTGTCCGAGAGCAAACCACGCAACATACCCTGGTTGCCGAACAGATAAACCAGCGCAATACCCGGCAGCATCGACGGCGCCATCAATGGCAACAATGACATCCCACGCCAGATGCCCTTGCCGGGAATCAACGTGCGCTGCAGCGCGTAGGCAAACAGGTAAGCCAGCGGTACGACGATGGCCGCAACGCTGAGGGAAACTTTCAGGCTATTGCCGAGCAACCAGTGGAAATTCGCACTCGTAACCAGCTCGCGGGCAGCCACCAGACCGCCGCCCTGCCCGGCCTCGGCACTGAAGCCGCGCCAGAAGATCGCCAGTAATGGCATCAACACCGCGAGGCCGAGCAGCACCAGCAACAGGACTTTGCCACCCACCACGAACACCCGGTCGCCGATCTCGGCACGGGACGTCCGCCGAACCTGCTTGTGCGGTATCGGCAGCGCGATGTTCGCGCTCATCAGGCAAACACCTGCAGGCTGCGCGGTGGCAAGGCGACCATGATCTGCTGCGCACCGAGGCGTGGCATGGCTTCCGGTGCCACTTCAGCCAGCAGGGCATGACCCGGCAATTGATCGAGTTCGAAGCTCATACGGCAGCGGTTGCCGAGGAAAGTGATTTCACGCACCTTGGCCGGGAACAGGTTTTCTTCGTGCACCAGCGGATTGACATTGATCGCCTCGGGCCGGCAGAACAACCGGCCCGACGCAGTCTTCGCACTACCATCGGCCAGGCGCATGTTCATCCCGCCGACTTGCGCATGGCTGTCGCTGCTGCGCTGGAACGGCAGCCAGTTGCCCTGGCCGACAAATTCCGCCACGAATGGCGTGGCCGGTCGGTTGTAGATGTCCTGCGGCGAGGCGTATTGCTCGACCTTGCCGTTGTTCATCACGGCGATGCGGTCGGCCATCAACATGGCCTCGTCCTGATTGTGGGTGACCATCAGCGTGGTGACGCCGAGGTTGCGTTGCAATTGGCGCAGTTCGGTGCACAGATGCTCGCGGACCCGGGCGTCAAGGGCCGACATCGGTTCGTCCAGCAGCAACAACGAAGGCGCCGGCGCCAAGGCTCGAGCCAGTGCAACTCGCTGCTGCTGGCCGCCGGACAATTGGCCGGGGTACTTTTTCTCGCTGCCGGTCAGGCCGACCAGTTCCAGCATCTGACCGACACGCTTGCGCACTTCGTCGCGACCGCTGCCGGCGAGGCCGTAGGCAATGTTCGCTTCGACGGTGAGATTGGGGAACAGCGCGTAGGACTGAAACAGAATTCCGTAGTCCCGGGCTTGCGGAGCGAGGTGGGAAACGTTGCGATCGCCGAGGTACAACTCGCCGCTGTCCTGCTTCTCCAGACCGGCGATGCAGCGCAGCAAGGTGGTTTTGCCGCACCCCGACGGGCCCAGCAGGCACACCAGCTCACCGGCCGCCACGTCGAGGGACACGTTGTCCAGGGCGGTGAACGCGCCGAAGCGTTTCTGCACGCCACGCACCTTCATCGGGGCGCCGGGGTTGGTCAGGGCAGTTGCGATCGAGTGGTTCATGGACGGGCCTCTTCAAGCTGATGGAGGCCATCCTAGGGATGTAATGCGTCCGTCATGTGGCAGTGAGGCCAAAACGGCTGATAGTGGTATTCAGAGATTTGGGTTGAGTGATGGGTTGCCTGTATGGGCCCCTTCGCGGGCACAGGCAATAGAGATTTCAGGCTGGGGCCATTTCCTGCGCCAAACCGAGGAACGCCGCCGGCAACCGTGCGCCTTTGCGTTCCTTGAGGCAGTACAGATACTCGGGAATCTGCGGCGCATTCTCGATGGTCAGCACACGCAGTTGCGGGTCATGCGGCACTTCCTGCCGGGCGATGATGCTGATGCCGATATTGCGCAACACCGCCTCGCGAATCGATTCGCGGCTGCCAATCTCCAGCAACGGCCCGAAACTCACCCCGGCACTGGCCAGCAACTCCTCGGTCAAGCGCCGGGTGGTCGAGCCCGATTCGCGCATCAAAAGTGTATGCCCGGCCAACGCGCTGAGTGGCACATGATCGTGCACCGCCAGCGGGTGGTTGCGGTGCACCGCCAGCACCAGTGGATCGCTGCCCAGCACCCGACGAATCAGCCGCGCATCATCGAGCAATTGCGACGAAGCGGCGACATCCACCCGATAATCCTCCAGCGCTTCCAGCACCTGCTGCGAGTTGCCAATTTCCACCGACACTTCCACTTGCGGCAGGCGCTCGCGAAAGGTCTTCACCAGATCAAGGATGTAGTAGGGCGCCGTGGCCGCGATGCGCAACGTGCCCTGGACCTGGCCGCTGTTGCGCAGGAAAAACTCGATGTCGGCTTCCTGCTGCAACAACGCCTTGACCATCGGCAGCAACCGCGCGCCTTCATCGCTGACACTGAGACGGCGTCCGCCACGGTAGAACAGCTCGACCGAGTAGTGGTTCTCCAGATTGCGGATTTGCGTGGTCACGGTGGGTTGGCTCAGGCCGAGCTTTTTCGCCGCCAGGGTTATGCTGCCCAGGCGGGCCACCATGTAAAACGCCTTCAGCTCGGCACTCAGCACACCCGCTCCTCATCGCTTACTTGCGCAACAGGCGCAAACCATTGAACACCACCAGCAGGCTCACGCCCATGTCGGCGAACACCGCCATCCACATGGTGGCGATCCCGGCGAAGGTTACCCCAAGAAAGATCGCTTTGATGACCAATGCCAATGCGATGTTCTGCTTGAGGATACTTGACGTCTGCCGCGATAAGCGGATGAAAGCCGGGATCTTGCGTAAATCGTCGTCCATCAGGGCGACATCAGCGGTCTCGATGGCGGTGTCGGTGCCCGCGGCGGCCATCGCGAAACCGATTTCGGCCCGCGCCAGCGCCGGGGCGTCGTTGATGCCGTCACCCACCATGCCGACCCGATGGCCCTGTGCATAAAGCGCTTCGATGGCGTGCAGTTTGTCGGTCGGCAGCAGATCGCCCTTGGCTTCGTCGATGCCGACTTGCGCAGCAATCGCCTGGGCGGTATGGACGTTGTCGCCCGTGAGCATCAGGGTTTTGATGCCCAGATCATGCAATTGCTGGATCGCTTCGCGACTGGATTCCTTCACCGTGTCGGCCACGGCAAACAGCGCCAGCGGGCCAGACGCGTCGAGCAGCAGCACCACGGATTTGCCCTGTTTCTCCAGCGCAAACAGCTTTTCTTCCAACGCGGGTGAACACAGGTTCAGCTCTTCCACCAGGCGGTGATTGCCCAAGTAGTAGACTTGACCGTTGATTTCACCGCGCACACCGCGACCGGCGAGGGCTTCGAAGTTACCCACAAGCAGTGGCGCCGTGGACTTATCCACAGCGGCGTTGGCGATGGCCAGCGAGACCGGGTGATCCGAACGCCCGGCCAGCGCCGCAGCAATCGCCGGGGCAGTTTTATCGGCGGTGGGCTCAAGCGACAGGTAATCGGTCTGCACCGGTTTGCCGTGGGTGATCGTGCCAGTCTTGTCCAGCGCCAGAAAGTCGAGTTTGTAACCGCCCTCCAGATAAACGCCGCCCTTGACCAGAATCCCTTTGCGCGCCGCCGCCGCGAGGCCGCTGACGATAGTCACTGGCGTAGAGATCACCAACGCGCATGGACACGCGACCACCAGCAACACCAGCGCCCGGTAGATCCAGTCGAACCAGACTGCACCCATGAACAGCGGAGGGATCACCGCGACGGCCAGCGCCAGGGCGAATACGGCGGGCGTATAGATTTTCGAGAACTGGTCAACGAAACGCTGGGTCGGTGCTCGTGCTCCCTGGGCCTGTTCGACGGCGTGGATAATCCGCGCCAAGGTGGAATTGTTCGCAGCGGCCGTCACCGAGTATTCCAGTGAACCTGCCTGATTGATGGTGCCAGCAAACACCTTGTCGCCCAGGGTCTTCTCGACTGGCAGGCTCTCGCCGGTGATCGGCGCCTGGTCGATGGTGGAACTGCCGGACACCACTTCACCGTCCAGGCCGATCCGTTCGCCGGGCCGCACGCGTACCCGCGCGCCCAGCTCGATGGCTTTGACGTCCTGCTCGACCCAGCTGCCGTCGGCCTGCAACACCGTGGCCTGCTCCGGCGTCATCTGCATCAGACCGCCGATGGCGTTGCGCGCACGGTCCAGGGACTTGGCTTCGATCAATTCGGCGATGGTAAACAGGAACATCACCATCGCGGCTTCAGGCCACTGGCCGATCAGGATCGCACCGGTCACCGCGATGCTCATTAGCGCGTTGATGTTGAGGTTGAGGTTTTTAAGGGCGATCCAGCCTTTTTTGTAGGTGGTGAGGCCACCGCTGAGGATCGAGATCAGCGCGATGATCGCCACGACCCAGGTCGGGGCCGCGTTGGTGAGATGGATCACTTCAGCAGCGAGCGCGCCGACGCCGGACAGCGCCAGTGGCCACCAGGGTTTTTTCTCGGGTATCGGGGTCGGCGCTTCGACGCCCTGCTCCAGCGGCTCGGCTTGCATGCCGAGGGATTTGATCGCGTCGATGATCGGCGCGGTGCTCGGCAAGTCGTGGGTGACGCCCAGCACGCGATTGATCAGGTTGAATTCCAGCTGCTGCACACCCGTGAGCTTGCCGAGTTTGTTCTGGATCAGCGTCTGCTCGGTCGGGCAGTCCATGGCGTCGATGCGGAAGGTGCTGAGGCGCGAATCGGCGGTCGGCGCTTCGCTGAGTTTGATCAGCGACGGCGCAGCCACTTTCGCGGAACAGCAGGAATCCCCGTGGCTGGCAGGGTCATGCTTCTGCACAGGCTGCGGCGTGTGGCTGTGATCGTGATCGTGATCGTGATCGTGATCGTGATCGTGCCCATCGTCGGGCTTGTGGGTGTGAAGGGAATCGCTCATCGGGTTGCGTCCAGAAAGGTGCCTGTTGCCAAGTAAAGACCCTGTAGCCACTATAGGGTCAAGCACCCATTTGGAGATCGCCGTCATGAAGATCGGAGAACTGGCCAGGCTCACCGACTGCGCCGTGGAAACCATCCGCTATTACGAGCGCGAAAACCTGCTACCGGAACCGGCCCGCAGCGACGGCAACTACCGCGTCTACACCCAGGCCCATGTCGAGCGCCTGACCTTCATCCGCAACTGCCGCACCCTCGATATGACGCTGGAAGAAATCCGCAGCCTGCTGGCGTTGCGCGACAGTCCGCAGGATCAGTGTGAAAGCGTGAATGCGTTGATCGATGAGCATATTCATCACGTGAAAGCGCGAATCGATGGCTTGATGGCGCTACAGGCACAACTGCTCGACCTGCGCCAACGGTGTGGCGAAGGGCCGGAAATCGATCAGTGCGGGATTTTGCAGCGGCTGGAAGTGAGTGGCGGGGTGGTGGCGACGGAGGTGGAGCATTCACATGTGGGCCGCAGCCACGGCCATAAACCCACCACAAATCAAATGTAGGAGTGAGCCTGCTCGCGATAGCGGTTGTTCAGTCACATCGATATTGGATGTGCCGACGTCATCGCGAGCAGGCTCACTCCCACAGGGTTATTGCGTGGTCCTTCAGACCGCCATCGGCGCGGTCATTGGCGGGTGATGTTCGTAGCCTTCCAGCGAGAAATCGCCCGGCTCGATCAACTCCAGCCACTCCGGCTGATACACGCCAGTCTTGGCGAACTCCGGCACGCGGTCCGAAATTTTCAGCTTCGGCATCGGGAAAGGCTCGCGCTTGAGCTGCTCATTCAGCATGTCCAGATGGTTTTCGTAGACGTGCGCGTCACCGATGAAATAGGTGAACCAGCGCGGCGTGTAACCCGTCAGGCGACCGATCAGGCTCAGCAGCGCGGCGCCTTCGGTGAGGTTGAACGGCGTGCCCAGGCCCAAATCATTGGAGCGAATGTAGAGGGTCAAAGAAATCTCTTTGGTCGCGACATTCGGGTGGAACTGATACAGCAAGTGGCACGGTGGCAAGGCCATTTCATCGAGCTGCGCAACGTTCCAGCCGTGGAACAGGATGCGGCGGCTGCCCGGGTCCTTGATGATGGTGTCGACACACTGGCGGATCTGGTCGATCGCCTTGTACAGCACCACGTAGGCCTGACCGTCTTCTTCGCCTTCGGCAATCTGACGATAACCTTGCTTCAGGGTCTGCTCGATGGCGGCGCTGTTGCTGAGCGGAATCTGCTTGTACGCCGGCCATTTGCGCCATTGCACGCCGTAGATTTCGCCGAGGTCGTCTTCACCCTGACGGAACGGGTTGGCCAGCCACTGCGCATTTTCGTTGGCGTTCTGGTCCCAGACCTTGCAACCCAGCGCACGGAATTCGGCGGCGCTGCTCACCCCACGCAGGAAACCGCACATCTCGCCGATGGCCGATTTGAAGGCCATCTTGCGCGTGGTGATCGCCGGAAAACCTTCTTGCAGGTCGTAACGCAGCATCGCGCCGGGAAAACTGATGGTGTTCACGCCGGTACGGTTAGCTTGCTTGGTGCCGTTCTTGATGACGTGGGCGACCAGTTCGAGATATTGCTTCATGAGTTACCTGTGTCCTTGAACCCGGAGGCCGTCGCCCCCGGGGTTCGAATTTATACCGCTGCCGCCGGGGTCGCCGGTGCGCGACGATACGCCAGCCAGATCAGGAACAGCCCGCCGACGATCATCGGCACGCAGAGCACTTGGCCCATGGTCAGCCAGTTCCAGGCCAGATAGCCCAGTTGCGCATCCGGTACGCGGACGAATTCGACAATGAAACGGAAGATGCCGTAGAACAGCGCGAACATCCCGGACACCGCCATGGTCGGCCGCGGCTTGCGCGAGAACAGCCACAGGATCAGGAACAGCGCGACGCCTTCCAGTGCGAACTGATACAGCTGCGACGGGTGACGCGGCAATTGCGCCGGGTCGCTGAACGGCGGGAAGACCATGGCCCACGGCACGTCGGTCGCCTTGCCCCATAACTCGGCGTTGATGAAGTTGCCGATCCGCCCGGCGCCCAGGCCGATCGGCACCATTGGCGCAACGAAATCCATCAATTGGAAAAATGACTTGTTGTTCTTTTTACCGAACCACAACGCCGCCAGCATCACGCCGATGAAGCCGCCGTGGAACGACATGCCGCCCTTCCACACCTCGAAAATCAGCGCCGGGTTAGCCAGATACGCGTGCAGATCGTAGAACAGCACATAGCCCAGGCGCCCGCCGACAATGACGCCCATCGACATCCAGAAGACCATGTCGGAGAGTTTCTCCTTGGTCCAGGTCGGGTCGAAGCGGTTGAGCCGGCGCGACGCCAGCAGCCACGCACCGCCGATGCCGATCAGGTACATCAAACCGTACCAGTGGATTTTCAGCGGACCGATGGCCAGGGCCACCGGGTCGATCTGCGGGTAAGGCAGCATTGCGACTCCTCATTAGAGTTGAAAGCTTCAAAATTCCCGGGCGACGCTGCCACCTCAGGATTAAGCCAGGATTGCGCTGCGGTTCAGATCAGGAAATTCAAACCCACGCAGAACAGCAAAGCGGCGAACAGTCTTTTCAGCAACTTCGGCGACAAACTGTGCGCCAGTCGCGCACCGAAGCGGGCGAAGAACATGCTCGTCAGGGCAATGCCCAGCAGCGCCGGCAAATAAATAAAACCGAGACTATGGGCCGGCAGCAACGGATCGTGCCAGCCCAGAATCATGAAACTTAATGCACTGGCCAACGCGATGGGCAGGCCACAGGCGGACGACGTAGCCACCGCCTGCTGCATTGGCACGCTGCGCCAGGTCAGGAACGGCACGGTCAGCGAGCCGCCGCCAATCCCGAAAATCGCCGAGGCCCAGCCAATCACACTACCGGCCACGGTCAGACCGACTTTACCCGGCACCGTTCGGCTGGCCTTGGGTTTGAGGTCCAGCGCCAATTGCGCGGCGATGACGAGGGCGAACACGCCAATGATCTTTTGCAGGTTCGGCCCGGAGATCGCCTCGGCGGTCAGTGCACCGAAACCGGCGCCGATCAAAATGCCGACGGTGAGCCAAGCAAAAATCGGCCAGCGCACCGCACCGCGACGATGATGCTCGCGCACCGCATTGACCGAGGTAAAGATAATCGTCGCCAGCGAGGTTCCGACGGCGAGGTGGGTCAGGATCGATGGATCGAACCCCTGCGCCTTGAAACTGAACACCAGCACGGGAACGATGATGATCCCGCCGCCCACGCCGAACAGCCCGGCCAGCACGCCTGCGCAGGCGCCGAGCGCCAGATAGAGCAGAAATTCCATGTGCGATCCCTACGCTTCACCCAAAACCGGAGCGGCATGGTAACGGATGCATGACCTTCGGCTCCACTGGATGGCGATGGATACCCGCACAATGACTGCGTAGAGTGGGTAAAAAACACACTAGGACCACCTTATGTGCCTGATTGTCTTTGCCTGGCGCCCGGGTCACGCGCAACCGCTGATCGTCGCTGCCAACCGCGACGAATTCTACGCCCGGCCCAGCCTGCCGCTGGCGCAGTGGCCCGAAGCGCCGCACGTCTACGCCGGTCGCGACCTGGAAGCCGGGGGCACCTGGCTCGGTGTCGGCGCCAACGGGCGCTTCGCGGCGCTGACTAATATCCGCGATCCCCATCAACCGCCGGCACGCAAATCCAGGGGTGAGCTGGTGGCGCGTTTTCTCAATGGTGACATGCCGATTGATGACTACTTGGCCGACGTTGTCGTACGTTCGCTGGAATATGCCGGGTTTAACCTGCTGATAGGCAACGCCAATGAGCTATGGCACTACAACGCGCGGGACGCTGAAGCGGTGATGTTGCAGGCCGGAATTTACGGGTTATCGAATGCGGGACTGGATACGCCGTGGCCGAAGTTGCTCAAGGCAAGGGCAGCGCTGGAGGCGGTGCTGGACGATCCACGGCCGGAGACGCTGTTGGGGTTGCTGAACGATGCGCAGACGGCGCCGTTTGCAGAACTCCCGGATACCGGGGTGGGGTTGGCGACCGAGACGTTGTTGTCGAGTGTGTTTATCGCCAGCCAGAGTTACGGGACCCGGGCGAGTACGGCGTTAATTGTGCAGGCGGACGGGACGCGGCAGATGGTGGAGCGCAGTTTCGGGCCGTATGGCGGGCATTTGGGCGAGGTGGAGATCAGGGTTTAGATTTTCGGTGTTTTCAGTGACGCCATCGCAGGCAAGACAGTTTCTACAGAGTAATCGTGATCCCCTGTAGGAGCTGGCTTGCCAGCGAGGAGGCCTGCCGACTTTTAGAGAACCTTGGCCGCTGCCGGATTGACCATCTTCGCCAACCCAAGATTTTTCAGCGCCAGTTGCAGCGAGCTGTGGATCACTTGCGGGTTGTCGATGGTCATCAGCTCCGCGAGCAATTCCTTGGCCCGGCTCAGGTTGATCTGACGCAGCATCCACTTCACCTTTGGCAGGTTGGTGGCGTTCATCGACAGACTGTCGAAACCCATCGCCATCAGCAGCACCGCCGCCGCCGGATCACCGGCCATCTCACCGCAGATACTCACCGGCTTGCCTTCGGCATGGGCATCACGCACAACGTTCTGCAATGCCTGGAGCACCGCCGGGTGCAAGTAGTCGTAGAGGTCGGCCACCCGCGGGTTATTGCGGTCCACGGCCAACAGGTACTGCGTCAGGTCGTTAGAGCCGACCGAGAGGAAGTCCACTTGCCGTGCCAATTCCTTGGTCTGGTAAACAGCCGCCGGAATTTCGATCATCACGCCAATCGGCGGCATCGGCACGTCGGTGCCTTCGTCGCGGACTTCGCCCCAGGCCCGGTGAATCAGGTGCAGGGCTTCTTCGAGTTCGTGGGTGCCGGAGATCATCGGCAGCAGGATGCGCAGGTTGTTCAGGCCTTCGCTGGCCTTGAGCATGGCGCGGGTCTGCACCAGGAAGATTTCCGGATGGTCCAGGGTGACGCGAATACCGCGCCAGCCAAGGAACGGGTTGTCTTCCTTGATCGGGAAGTACGACAGCGACTTGTCGCCACCGATGTCCAGGCTGCGCATGGTCACCGGTTGCGGGTGGAACGCGGCAAGCTGCTCGCGATAGATCGCCAGCTGCTCTTTCTCGCTCGGGAAGCGCTGGTTGATCATGAACGGCACTTCGGTACGGTACAGACCGACGCCCTCGGCACCGCGTTTCTGCGCCCGCGCCACGTCCGCCAGCAGGCCGGTGTTGACCCACAGCGGCATGCGGTGACCATCGAGGGTCACGCACGGCAGGTCGCGCAAGGTATCGAGACCGAGCGCCAGTTGCTTCTCTTCTTCCACCACCTCGGCGAACTGCTTGCGCAGCAATTCGCTGGGGTTGGTATAGACCTCGCCCTTGGTGCCATCGACGATCAATTCGATGTTGTCGACTTTGGCATAGGGCAGATCAACCAGGCCCATCACTGTCGGGATACCCATCGCCCGCGCGAGGATCGCGACATGGGAGTTACCCGAGCCGAGGACCGAGACCAGACCGACCAGCGTGCCTTCCGGCACCTCGCCGAGCATCGCCGGCGTCAGCTCTTCGCTGACCAGAATGGTTTTTTCCGGGTAGACCAGGTTCTGCTGGCGCTCTTCCTGCAGATACGCCAGCAAACGCCGGCCAAGGTCCTTGACGTCCGAGGCGCGCTCACGCAGGTAAGCGTCGTCCATCAATTCGAAGCGGTTGACGTGCTCGGTGACCACCTGGCGCAGCGCGCCCTGGGCCCACTGACCGGTCTTGATTACGGTGGTGACTTCGTTGCCCAACGCGGCATCGTCGAGCATCATCAGATAGACGTCGAACAAGGCCCGCTCTTCAGGGCGCAACTGCGAAGCGAGTTTGGCGGACAAGGCCCGCATGTCGGCGCGCACGCCTTCAATGGCGGTCTTGAACAGCCCGAGCTCGGCTTCGATGTTGACGATGGTCTTGTCCGGCACCACATCCAGATCAGCCGGTGGCAGCATGACCACCGCCGTACCGACTGCCGCACCCGGCGAACCCGGCACGCCGACGAACTTGGCTTCCTGAATGCCTTTGCCCTGACGGCCCAGGCCACGGATCGAACCGGTCGCCTCGGCGTGGGCGATAACGCCGGCGAGCTGTGCGCTCATGGTCACGAGGAAGGCTTCTTCACCTTCGTCAAACTGGCGGCGTTCTTTTTGCTGGATCACCAACACGCCGACAACGCGACGGTGGTGAATGATCGGTGCCCCCAGGAATGAAGCGTAACGCTCTTCACCG
This sequence comes from Pseudomonas sp. GB2N2, assembly GCF_054897705.1. Taxonomy (NCBI): domain Bacteria; kingdom Pseudomonadati; phylum Pseudomonadota; class Gammaproteobacteria; order Pseudomonadales; family Pseudomonadaceae; genus Pseudomonas; species Pseudomonas sp. GB2N2. Next base: position 4,850,329 of record NZ_CM142701.1, on the reverse strand, counting down.
GTCTCGGCGAAGTAGCGGTAGCGCGGGTGGTCCGCGGCGTTTTCGAGGTTCAGGGGTTCTTCACGCGTGCCGACCAGGCCAACCAGACCTTCGTTGGGTGCCATGCTGACCTTACCGATCGAGCGCTTGTTCAAGCCCTCGGTGGCCATCAGCACAAACCGGTTGGTTTCAGGGTCAAGCAGGTAGACCGAGCAGACCTGGCTGCCCATGGCCTCTTTGACGCGCAACACAATAATCCCCAACGCCGCCTTGAGATCCTTGGCGGAGTTAACTTCCTGGACGATCTTGCGCAGCGTATTGAGCATGGCTCGGGGTCGAACTCCGTCGTCAGTCGCGCGTTAAAAGGCGCGGGGCAAGCTCTTTGAGAGCGCGTCGATACACCTCGCGCTTGAATGTCACCACCTGGCCCAACGGATACCAATAACTGACCCAGCGCCAGCCATCGAATTCCGGTTTACCGGTCAAATCCATCCGCACCCGCTGCTCGTTCGAGATCAGGCGCAGGAGAAACCATTTCTGTTTCTGGCCGATGCACAGCGGTTGGCTGTGGGTACGGACCAGACGTTGCGGCAAACGATAGCGCAACCAGCCCCGGGTGCAGGCGAGAATTTCAACATCTTCGCGCTCCAGACCCACTTCTTCATTCAACTCGCGGTACAAGGCGTCTTCCGGCGTCTCCTGGGGATTGATGCCTCCCTGCGGAAACTGCCAGGCGTCTTGATTGATACGGCGAGCCCATAGCACCTGTCCGGCATCATTCGTGAGAATGATCCCGACATTGGGGCGGAAACCATCGGGGTCGATCACGGCAACAACCTCGCAAACGCATGTCGCCGCATTGTTCCACAAAGGTTGTGAAGGCAGCAACGAGCCGGCCTACCTTATGTGCACTCTTGTGAAAAGTCCGTATTCTGGACGCCTTTCTACAGACTTTTCAGCGAGTAACCGCAATGCGCCTGGCTTTATTCGACTTGGACAACACGCTTCTGGGCGGCGACAGTGACCACGCCTGGGGCGATTACCTGTGCGAACGCGGCTTCCTCGACGCCGTCGCCTACAAGACCCGCAACGATGAGTTCTATCAGGACTACCTGGCCGGCACGCTGGATAACGCCGCCTACCTGAATTTCTGCCTGGAAGTCCTCGGCCGCACCGACATGGCCACGCTGGGTCAATGGCACCGCGATTACATGCGCGATTGCATTGAACCCATCGTGCTGCCCCAGGCAATTGAACTGCTGGCCAAGCACCGCGCCGCCGGCGACAAACTGGTGATCATTACCGCCACCAACCGTTTCGTGACCGGGCCGATTGCCGAGCGCTTGGGGGTTGAAACCCTGATCGCAACTGAATGCGAAATGGTTGATGGCCGTTATACCGGGCGCAGCACTGATATCCCGTGCTTCCGTGAAGGCAAGGTGACGCGATTGAATCGTTGGCTGGAGGAGACCGGGTTCACGCTGGAAGACAGTTATTTCTACAGCGACTCGATGAATGACTTGCCGTTGCTGGAGCAGGTGGCGAACCCAATCGCTGTCGACCCGGACCCCAATCTGCGCGCTGCAGCCGAGACGCGTGGCTGGCGGATAATTTCGTTGCGCGACTAATATCGCTATCGCGAGCAGGCTCACTCCTACATTGGAATGCGTTCCTCTGTAGGAGTGAGCCTGCTCGCGATTGGGTCACTTCGGTTTCAAGCCTTAAACAGGTTTAGCGCCCATCAACCCGGCAATCGCAATCAAACAGACGAAGCTGAACAACGCGAGGGCGAAGGTAAATTTGCCGCTGCCGCCCGGCGCCTTGCGCAACTTGTTAAGCCGCACCAACACCCAGAACCAGCCCAACGCCGCCACGGTGTAAAGCACGCTCGACGCCAGCAACCACATCTGCCCCAACGGCCAGCCCACCAGGTGCACCATCCACCAGCCGGTGAACGGCATGCTCAGCAACGCCAGCCCCATCAACAGCCAGACAAACACCCTTGGCCGCTGTAGCGTGCGTGCCGCAGCAGTCGCATCGCCACTACGCCGCGTTTGCCAAACCCAAATCCCCAGGCCCAGCGCACTGCCCAACAATATCGCCGTCGCCGCGGTGTGCGCCATTTTCAGGGCGGTTAACGTTTCCATGGATCGATTTCCTTATGACCTGCCCATTAGCGTAGCCGCTCAGCCAAGAAACAGCTTGTAGGCCGGGTTGTCGCTTTCGTCCCAGTACGGGTAGCCAATTTCTTCCAGCGCGGCGGGCACCAGATGGCGTTCGTCGTGCGGCACTTGCAGGCCGGCGACCACTCGGCCATCCGCCGCACCGTGGTTGCGGTAGTGGAACATCGAGATGTTCCAGCGCCCGCCGAGTTTATTGAGAAAGTTGAACAGCGCGCCCGGCCGCTCCGGGAATTCGAAACGCAGCACCACTTCATCGACGACCTGGGCTGCGCGGCCACCGACCATATGGCGGATGTGCAACTTGGCCAGTTCGTTGTCGGTCAGGTCCAGCACCGGGAAACCCTGCTCGGTCAGGCTGGCCAGCAGCGCGCTGCGCGGATCGTTTTCCGGGTGCGTCTGCACGCCGACGAAGATGTGCGCTTCGCTGCCGGTGTTGTAGCGATAGTTGAATTCAGTGATCTGGCGCTTGCCGATGGCTTCGCAGAACGCCTTGAAGCTGCCCGGCTTCTCGGGGATGGTCACGGCGATGATGGCTTCGCGGCCCTCGCCCAGTTCGGCGCGCTCGGCCACGTGGCGCAAGCGGTCAAAGTTGACGTTGGCCCCGGAATCGATGGCAACGAAGGTGTGGCCGGTGACGCCATTCTGTTCGACGTACTTCTTGATTCCGGCCACGCCCAAGGCGCCGGCGGGTTCAGTGATCGAGCGGGTGTCGTCGTAGATGTCCTTGATTGCCGCACAGATTTCGTCGGTCGTGACCGTGATCACGTCATCGACGTAATCCTTGCAGATGTCGAAAGTGTGCTGGCCAATCTGCGCCACTGCAACGCCATCGGCGAAAATGCCCACGGTCGGCAGCACCACGCGCTCGCCGGCGGCCATGGCAGCTTGCAGGCAATTGGAATCATCCGGCTCGACGCCGATGATCTTGATTTCCGGGCGCAGGTATTTAACGTATGCCGCGATGCCGGCGATCAGCCCGCCGCCGCCGACTGGAACGAAGATCGCGTCAAGGCGCCCTGGGTGCTGGCGCAGGATTTCCATGGCCACTGTGCCCTGCCCGGCAATGGTGTGGGGATCGTCGTAAGGGTGAATGTAGACGTAGCCTTTTTCGTCGACCAGTTTCAGCGAGTAGGCCAAGGCTTCGGGGAACGAATCGCCGTGCAGCACCACTTTGCCGCCGCGTGAACGCACGCCTTCGACTTTGATTTCCGGGGTGGTCTTGGGCATGACGATGGTGGCTTTGACGCCGAGGACTTTCGCCGCCAGGGCCAGGCCCTGCGCATGATTGCCCGCCGACGCCGTGACCACGCCGCGCGCACGCTCCTCATCGCTCAGTTGCGTGAGCTTGTTGTAGGCCCCACGAATCTTGAACGAGAACACCGGCTGCAAGTCTTCGCGCTTGAGCCAGATGTGATTGCCCAACCGCTCGGAGAGCTGGCGGGCAGTCTGCAATGGGGTTTCTACGGCAACGTCATAAACGCGCGAGGTGAGGATCTTCTTGACGTACTGTTCGAGCATCGGAAAGCATCACTGAGCGGGCTGGGCAGGGCCAAGGAGTCTAACCCGGCTTTCGGGCGGGCGACCACACGAATCAAGAGGTTTTAGCCGGGCATGCGGCTATAATGCCGGCCTTTCCGTTTTCCCCTTGCCCGCTTTCGGAGCCCGCATGACCCAGGATCAACTCAAACAGGCAGTAGCCCAGGCCGCCGTCGACTTCATCCTCCCGAAACTCGACGACAAGAGCGTCGTCGGTGTCGGCACCGGCTCCACCGCCAACTGCTTCATCGATGCACTGGCCAAGCACAAAGGCGCGTTCGACGGTGCCGTCGCCAGCTCCGAAGCCACCGCCGCGCGGCTTAAGGGCCATGGCATTCCGGTGTACGAGCTGAATACCGTCAGCGACCTGGAGTTCTACGTCGATGGCGCGGATGAAAGCGACGAGCACCTGAACCTGATCAAGGGCGGCGGCGCAGCCCTGACCCGCGAGAAGATCGTTGCGGCCGTGGCCAAGACTTTCATCTGCATCGCTGACGCCAGCAAACTGGTGCCGGTGCTCGGTGAATTCCCGCTCCCGGTGGAAGTGATCCCGATGGCCCGCAGCCACGTGGCCCGCGAACTGGTAAAACTGGGCGGCGACCCGGTTTACCGTGAAGGCGTGCTGACCGACAACGGCAACATCATTCTGGATGTGTTCAACATGCAGATCACCCATCCGGTCGAACTGGAAAAGCAGATCAATGCGATCGTCGGCGTGGTGACCAATGGCTTGTTCGCGGCGCGTCCGGCGGATGTGCTGTTGCTGGGAACCCGCGAAGGCGTCAAGACCCTGCGCGCCCAATAAGCTCTGCACAAGATCCTGTAGGAGTCGGCTCCTACAGGGGTGGCGTTAATGCTTAGGGCTGGGTTGGTTTTTTGAAGACGTAGAACAGGTTCGGCTCACTCACCAGGTAGATCGTTGCGTCGTCGTCCATGGCGATCCCTTCCGCTTGCGGCACGGTTTTCTGCAAGCCTTGACGCCCTTTGCTCAGTGACATCGTACTCAGCGGTCGCCCGTCCACATCCAGTTCCAGAATCAGCCGCGACTCGTCGGACAGCGCCAGCAAATGGCCGCTGCGTTCGTCGTATTGCAGGCTCGACAGGTCTCGCACAAACATCCCGGCATCGCGCTTGGGATTGTTGACCACGTGCACCGTGTAGGGTTTTTCCGGGTTGTAATGCGGGAAGCCCTGCACTTCGTAGATCAGCATCGGGTCGCGCTCCTTGGCGACAAACAGCCGCTTGCCCACCGAATCGTAGGCCAGGCCTTCAAAGCCCTTGTTGCCACTCATGTGCACGCCGAGAGTCATCTGCTCGGCATCCGCCGCGTCGAGAAAGGTGGTGTCCTTCTCCAGATGAATCTTGATCAACCGCTGCTGACTCTCGTCGCTGATCACGTAGGTGTCGGCGCTGATGAACTCCACCGCCTCCGGATCGCCGAAGCCGATCAGGGCGATGCGCCGGATGATCCGGCCTTCCAGCGACAGCTCGATCAGCTCGGAGTTTTTGTTGGTGACGGTAAACAGACTCTTGCGTACCGGATCGAACGTCAGCGCCGACACGTCGTCATCCAGGCCATCGATGACCTGCGCCTCCACGGTGACTTGATAGTGACCCAGGCCCATGGACAGCTCGCTCTCCGGCTGCCAAAGCGTATGCACATTGAACCAGGCGCGCTCGAACAGCCGCAGGTACTGGCCGATGGCAACCAGCACGATCAGTGCGATTACCAAGACGATCAGGATCAGGGGTTTGGGACGGGCAAGTCGGCGCATTCAGGCAAGCTCGGCATCAGGACGGGCGGATGAAATACCACGGCGGTCTGAATTGAAGCTTAAAGGCCGCTGGGCTGGTCCTACAATTGAGCGTCGCGCGTCCTACGCCGTCCCGAATCAGTGCTGCTTTTCAAAACGGTAGAACAGGTTCGGCTCGCTCACCACGTACAGCGTGCCCGCCTCGTCCATGGTCACGCCTTCGGCGCGAGGAATGGTCTTCTTCAGACCGTTGAAGCCACCGAGCAAGGTCATGAAGCTCACCTGCTCGCCCTTCTCGTCCAGCTCCAGCAACAGATGGGACTCCGCGGACAGCACCAGCGTGTGGTGGGTGCGCGGGTCAAGCGCCAGGGCCGACAGGTTGCGGACATCCAGCGCGTCACTGGCCAGCTTCTGTTTGTCGCCGGTGAGCGTCAGGCCATCGGCGCTTTTCCAGGTGAACAACGCCGGTGGACGTTCCTCACCCAGCAGCATGTGCTTGTTTTGCGCGTCCCAGACGACCGCTTCGAACGCTTTGTTCTGGTCTTTCGACGGGCCGAGGTCGTACTTGGGGAAGTTGGCAATGTTCAGCTCGCGGGTTTGCGCGTCGACTTTGACGATGGTCAGCAAGTGCTCGCGCTCATCGACAATGGCCAGCAGACCGTTGCCCATGACCGTCACCGCTTCCGGATTACTCCAGCCCACCAGCGGGATTTTGCGCAGCACGTCGCCCTGCAGGGTCAGCTCGGCCAGGAACGGGTTCTTGCCCATCACCGAAAACAGGGTTTTGGTTTGAGGGTCGTAGGCGAGGTCGGACGCTTCGTCCTTTTCCATCCCGGTTAACGGTTTGGCATCGATCACTGCCCGGTAATCCGGGAGCCAGATACTGGCTTGGCGTTCAGCCGGGCTTACGAAACGCTCCTTCACCCAAATCACACCGCGATCATCCCAATGCATGGCGAATGCAAGGCCATACGCGGCGGCCAGGGCCAGCAATAACCAGGCATACCAACGCAGGAAAAAGCGCGGGCGACGGGCAGTATCAAGCGTGGGCAGCGGTTGGATGGCCATCGAGGAATGCGTTCCAGAAATTCAGGCTAAGGGTAATAGCACAATGGGCGCCAGCTCAGAGGGCGCAGGCCCCGGAATTATCCAGACGGGATGTGAAAAAAACGGCAAATGGCGGGATTGACCTGAATGGACGCCGGACACAATCCCTGTGGGAGCTGGCTTGCCAGCGATGGCGATTGAAAATTCAACACAGAGGTTGAATTGGCTGGCCTCATCGCTGGCAAGCCAGCTCCCGCACGGCTTTGTTGCATCTGATCTATCGGACGCTGCTAGTGAAACTGCTGGCGCCCGGCAACTCCAGCACGATCTCGTCGCCCACATTCAGCGGGCCAACACCCACCGGCGTGCCGGTGAGGATCACGTCGCCGGCCTGCAGCGAGAAGCAGCCGGCCATGTGCTGGATCATCGGCACGATCGGGTTGAGCATCGCGCTGCTGTTGCCATCCTGGCGCACTTCGCCGTTGATGGTCAGGCGAATGCCGATGTCGGTCAGGTCCGCAAAAGTGCTGCCGGATACGAACGGCGCGATGACTGCCGCGCCGTCGAACGATTTGGCAATTTCCCACGGCAGGCCTTTGGCTTTCAACTCGGCCTGCTTGTCGCGCAAGGTCAGGTCCAGCGCAGGGGCAAAACCGGAAATCGCGTCGAGCACTTCTTCACGGCTCGGCTTGGTCGACAGCGGCTTGCCGATCAACACGGCGATTTCCGCTTCGTAATGCACCGAACCGCGCTCGGTCGGAATGCTGAAACCACCTTCCAGCGGCACGACGCAGCTGCCCGGCTTGATGAACAGCAAAGGTTCTGTTGGGACCGGGTTGTCCAGTTCCTTGGCGTGTTCGGCATAGTTACGGCCGATGCACACCACTTTTCCCAGCGGGAAATGGATACGCGTACCGTCGACATACTGGTGCTGATAGCTCATTGCCCGACTCCTGGTTCGTTGCATTTAAGTTCAAAACTCAAACAGCGAAAATCTTGCCCGGGTTCATGATCCCGTTCGGGTCGAACACCGCTTTGAGCGCTTTCATGTACTCGATCTCAACCGGGGAACGGCTGTAGGTCAAGTAATCACGCTTGGTCATGCCCACGCCGTGTTCGGCGGAAATCGAGCCGTTGTACTTCTCCACGGTTTCGAACACCCATTTGTTCACGGTCGCGCACTTGGCGAAGAACTCGTCCTTGCTCAGGTTATCCGGCTTGAGGATGTTCAAGTGCAGGTTGCCGTCGCCGATATGGCCGAACCAGACAATCTCGAAATCCGGATAGTGTTGGCCGACGATCGCGTCGATTTCCTTCAGGAACGCCGGCACTTTCGACACGGTGACCGAAATGTCGTTCTTGTACGGTGTCCAGTGGGAGATGGTTTCTGAGATGTACTCGCGCAGCTTCCACAGGTTCTGCAACTGGGTTTCGCTCTGGCTCATCACGCCGTCCAGCACCCAGCCCTGCTCGACGCAATGCTCGAAGGTTTCCAGGGCATCGTTGGCCACTTCTTCGGTGGTCGCTTCAAATTCCAGCAGCGCATAGAACGGGCAATCGGATTCGAAAGGCGCTGGCACGTCGCCGCGCGCCAGGACTTTGGCCAGCGCTTTGTCGGAGAAGAATTCGAATGCAGTCAGGTCGAGCTTGCTCTGGAATGCGTGCAGCACCGGCATGATCGAGTCGAAATCGGTGGTGCCGAGGACCATCGCGGTGAGGTTTTTCGGCGCACGGTCCAGACGCATGGTCGCTTCGACGACAAAACCGAGGGTGCCTTCAGCACCGATGAACAACTGACGCATGTCGTAACCGGTGGCGTTCTTGATCAGGTCGCGGTTCAGCTCCAGCACATCGCCCTTGCCGGTGACCACTTTCATGCCGGCAACCCAGTTACGGGTCATGCCGTAGCGAATCACCTTGATCCCGCCGGCATTGGTGCCGATGTTGCCGCCAATCTGGCTCGAACCTGCGGAGGCGAAGTCCACCGGGTAATACAGGCCTTTTTCTTCGGCGACGTTCTGCAGATGCTCGGTCACGACGCCCGGCTGGCAAACGGCGGTGCGGTCGGTGAGGTTCACGTCAAGGATCTGGTTCATGTAGTCGAAGGACACGACCACTTCGCCATTGGCGGCCACGGCGGCGGCAGAAAGACCGGTGCGACCGCCGGACGGGACCAGGGCCACCTTGCGTTTATTGGCCCACAGGACAATGGCCTGGACCTGTTCGGTAGTCTTCGGGAACACGATCGCCGTAGGCGCCGGGGCGAAGTGCTTGGTCCAATCCTTGCCGTAAGCATTCAGGGAGTCGGCATCGGTCAGCACCTTGCCAGGCTCAACCAGGGTCTTCAGCTCATCAATCAGGGCAGGATTGGTCATCGACAGAACTCTCGAACAATTCATGGTCATCCTGAGAACGCTTCACGTCGCAGGAATGAGTGTTTAGCGGGGCGCCTATGCTAGCATACCGACCCCGCAGGGTAGTGCCGAAAGGCTGTTCTGCGGCGACGGCCTACTTGCCGTCCGGGTCAGCTCCAGGCTGCTCCATTTCCTGCCATTTTTCTCCGGGATACAGGGTTTACGCAGATGAGCAAGACTTCTCTCGATAAGAGCAAGATCAAGTTCCTTCTTCTCGAAGGCGTCCACCAATCGGCTGTCGACGTCCTCAAGTCGGCGGGCTACACCAGCATCGAGTACCTGACGGGTTCTCTGCCGGAAGCCCAGCTGAAGGAAAAGATTGCTGATGCTCACTTCATCGGCATTCGCTCCCGCACTCAACTGACCGAAGAGATCTTCGATCACGCGAAGAAACTCGTGGCGGTCGGGTGTTTCTGCATCGGCACCAACCAGGTTGACCTGAACGCCGCTCGCGAACGCGGGATTGCCGTGTTCAACGCGCCGTACTCCAACACGCGCTCCGTTGCCGAGCTGGTGCTGGCCGAAGCGATCCTGTTGCTGCGCGGCATCCCTGAGAAAAACGCTTCCTGCCACCGTGGCGGCTGGATCAAGAGCGCGGCCAATTCCTTCGAGATCCGCGGCAAGAAGCTCGGCATCGTCGGTTACGGCTCGATCGGCACGCAGCTGTCGGTCCTGGCGGAAGGCTTGGGCATGCAGGTGTATTTCTACGACACCGTGACCAAGCTGCCTCTGGGCAACGCCACCCAGGTCGGCAAGCTTCACGATCTGCTGGCCATGTCCGACATCGTCACCCTGCACGTTCCGGAAACCGCTGCGACCCAGTGGATGATCGGCGAGAAGGAAATCCGCGCCATCAAGAAGGGCGGCATCCTGATCAACGCGGCGCGCGGCACTGTGGTTGAGTTGCAAGCCCTGGCAGATGCGATCAAGGACAAGCACCTGATCGGCGCGGCCATCGACGTATTCCCGGTGGAGCCACGTTCCAACGACGAAGAGTTCGAAAGCCCGCTGCGTGGCCTGGACAACGTGATCCTGACCCCGCACATCGGTGGCTCCACCGCTGAAGCACAGGCCAACATCGGTCTGGAAGTCGCGGAAAAACTGGTCAAGTACAGCGACAACGGTACTTCGGTATCGTCCGTGAACTTCCCGGAAGTGGCCCTGCCGGCTCACCCTGGCAAGCACCGTCTGCTGCACATCCACGAGAACATTCCGGGTGTGATGAGCGAGATCAACAAGGTCTTCGCCGAAAACGGTATCAACATTTCCGGTCAGTTCCTGCAGACCAACGAGAAAGTCGGCTACGTGGTCATCGACGTCGATGCCGATTACTCGGAAATCGCCCAAGAGAAGCTGCAACACATCAACGGCACTATTCGTTGCCGCGTGTTGTTCTAGAAGGGCAGCTCCAAGCAGCAAGCTTAAAGCGGCAAGTTGAGTTGGCATTAGCTTGTAGCTTAAAGCTTAAAGCTTGCCGCTATAAAAAACGGGAGCCCCCTTGGGGCTCCCGTTTTTTATTTCACATTGACCGTGATCTTTTTCGACACGATCGGCGGATCGAACGGCATGTGACCGCTGTCACCCAGCTCCAGCTGCAGGGTGTGCTTGCCGGGAGCGAGCTTGATGGTGGCTTCAGTCTGCGCCTTGCCGAAGTGCATGTGGTTGGCATCCAGCGGAATCGGGGCGCCGGCAGCCGGTAACTTGTCGACGTCAATCAGCAGGTGATGGTGGCCGGTATTCTTGGTGACATCCCCAGCCGGGGCGAGCGAGACATCCTTGACGCCGAATTTGACCAGGAACTCCGGGCTGACCGTGGCGCCGTCAGCCGGGGAAACGATGAACACTTCCGCGCCCTTGGGGGCCGGTGTCGCAGCCGACGCCAGCACCGAGACGCCCATCAACAGGCCAGCCAATGCTGCTCGTGACATAAAGGTTTTCATTCTCTTCTCCAGTTTTTTCATAAAAACCGCGCGGCCATGACAACTTCACGGCCATTCGTTGTCGAAGGCTCACGACAACCATAGCAAAGCGAGCCTGAACCAGCGCATCGCGATAAATGTATTCAAGGAGTGACCATGCGCTTTTTGCCTGGCCTGATCTGCCTGTTACCCCTTTTGAGCCCTTTGGCTCATGCCGAACTGATTGACGATGTAAACGACCGTGGCGAATTGCGCATTGCCCTTGAGGCTAATACACCGCCCTTCAGTTTCAAGGACGACGGCAAACTCTCGGGCTTCGACGTCGAACTGGGCCAGCTCCTGGCCAACGAACTCGATGTGCGGGCCGACTTTGTCGTCACCGACGCCAGCGACCTGTTGACCGGCGTTGAAACCGGCAAGTACGACGTTGCGATCAACCACATAACAGAGACCCCGGAGCTCAAGGATCGTTTCGACTTCAGCGAACCTTACCTTCACACCAACGCGCTATTGATCGCTCAGAAAGATGAACCGCCGCAATCCATCCTGCTGGTGCAGTCGCTGACGGAAGAAAAGCCGAAAGTTGCCCCGGCGGTGAGTCTGGCGATTCCGTTTCAGAAGGGTAACCCGGCGTTTCATGCCAGCCTGGCGAGTGCGTTGCAGCGGATCAAGGCAGATGGGCGGATGGAGGCGCTGGAAAAAAAATGGTTCGAGGCGGATGCGGGTGCGGCGCCGAAACCCTGAGGCAACCTGCGACCCTGGTGATCACTGTGGGAGCCGGCTTGCCGGCGATGAGGCCATCACCTTCAAAGGTGATGTTGGCAGACAGGCCGCCATCGCTGGCAAGCCAGCTCCCACAGGTTTTGGGGGGTCTAGAGTTGTAGCGAGGCGGCTGCTTCGGCAAGCTCCAGCTCGCTGAACACCTGCACACCATGGCGCTTGAGCAACGCAGCGGTAACCCCTTCGCCACTGACCTTCACCCCGCTGAACGTCCCGTCGTAGGCCAGCAGATTCCCACATGACGGGCTGTTAGCCTTGAGCACGGCGATGCGGATGTCGTGCTTGCGCACCAGTTCCAGCGCCTGATACGCGCCGCTCAGAAACTGCGTGCTGACATCCTCGCCCTCGATCGTCATCACCAACGCCCGCCCCTCCAGCACTTCGCTACCCTGCCCGCCCGGAATCTCCGCCGCCGCCCGCGGCGTCGGCAACCCCCCGGCGACTTCCGGGCACAACGGCACGACACGACCTTCGTCGAGCCATTGTTGAAGCTGATCGAACGGCCCGCTGGCCCCGCCGTCGTAACGCACGCGGTGGCCCAGCAGGCAGCGGCTTACCAGAATTTTTTGCATGATCAGAACGGCTCGCTGCCACGACGGCGGAACCAGCCGGTCAATGACAGGCGATTCCGGGTCGCGGGCAGGACTTCGTGGGGCACCTCGCCCGAGAGGAATACCACCAGGCATCCGCCGGTAGGCACCACGTCGCGTTCGACGCCATCCTTGAGGTACAGGCGCAACTGTCCACCGTGTTCCGGCAACCAGCCTTCGTTGAGGTAGACCACCGCTGACACCGCGCGGCGGTCGTCGTCGCGGAAACGGTCGACATGCTTGAGGTAGAACGCGCCGGGCGGGTACAGCGCGAAATGGCTTTCGAAATTTTCGAGGCCGAGGAACAAACTGCGATTCATCGCTTCGCGCAGGCTGTCCATCAGCTCCAGATAACGGTTGCAAGCTAACGAATCACTCGGCTCGATCCATTGAATGTGGTCGCCACGTATCCCTTCACGAATCTCCGACGACGGCCCACGCCCCACGCCGGCCGGGGCCAATTCACCCTCGGCAGCACGTTTATGGCACTCAGCCGCCAGTTCCCGGGTCAGAGCCAGAGGCAGGAAAATATTCTGCTGCGACCAGCCGTGTTCAGCCAGGTCGTCGACGATACGTAACAGCAGCGGGTGGTCAGAGGATATTCGCATGGCGCGCATAGTATTCCTGTGCCCGAAAATCTGACAGAGCCGCGCGGCGGCTTGATACGAATTCTCGACAAGTCTGTATGCCACACGGAGAATAGTCGCCTGCTGACAGGAGTCCCTATGCGCCGTTTGCTTTTTTCCATGTTGATGTTCTGCGTTATGCCCGCCTGGGCAGACGGCCACGACCAGTTGTACAAGGTAGCCGGCTGGCCGGAACAACGCGCGCATTTCAACGACGCCCTTTCGGCCGCTCAGCAGCGTTACCAGAACAGCCTGCCGCCCGCGGTGTTCCAGGCCCTGGTCAACAATAGCAACCAGCGCTTCGCGCCGCAGGCCGTCGACCAGCGTGCCGAAGCGCAATTACGCAAAACCCTGGCCGATCCGAAACCTGCCCTGACGTTCTTCCAGTCGCCACTGGGCAAGAAAATCGTCGCGGCCGAGTTACTGGCGACCCGTCGTGATCAACTGGCGAAAAATGCCAAGGGCCTGCCCAAGATCCAAGCCAGCGACAGCCGCATGCTGATCATTGGTCACCTGGCTCAGGCGCTGCCGGCGAAAGAGGCCGGCGCGGAGGTCAGTCTGGCGATTGCCGGTGTGGCGGCGGACAGCTTGAGCTCGATGATTCCCGGACTCCTTGGCGGCGGTCAGGCGCAAGGCTTGTTGAACGGTCAGCGCCAGCGTTTGATGGATCAGATCGGCAGCGACCTCAACAACACGCTGCTGTATGTCTATCGCGACCTGTCGGATAACGAGCTGGAAGAGTTCGCCACGTTTGCCGAGTCGGCTGAGGGCAAGGCGTATTACCAGGCGGCGCTGGCGGCGATTCGGGCGGGGTTGGCGGTGGGGCAGAGTCCTTCGAATCTAAGCCAGTAATCTGCGGCGCCTGAAAGGGCCTCATTGCCAGAATCACTAAAGATTTCGGCCTTTGATCCGCTTGGTCAAAAACCCGAAATACTCCCCCCGCAACGCCGCACTCTCATTCGCCAAATGATGCCGCCCTTGCGGCAACATCAACACCTGCGGCCGATCGAACTTCGCTTTCAACACCTCAAGGTTGTGCTGCCAATCCACCGTCATGTCCGCCTGCCCCTGTACGATCAATGGCCGCCGAGTGCTGGCCGGCGCGGCTTCGATGCGCTTGATCCAGCGCGCCAGTGCACCGACCCAGGCCGTCGGCAGGCGCAGCGGCTGTAACGGATCGGCCTGCAGGAACGGCAGGAAGTCCGGGTCGTTGGAATTTTCGCTGAAACGCCGGGCGATGGCGTTGACGAAAGGCTTGAGCAGGTAATAACTGAGCTGCGACCAACCCCAGGCGCGCGGTCTCACCAGCGGCGACAGCAGAATCACCTGCCCCTGGGCCGGACTGTTCGCGCCTGCGTTGAGCACATGATCGATCACGATCGCGCCGCCGGTACTTTGCCCGCAGAGGTGCCACGGCTGCGGCAGATCGAGGGATTTCGCCTCGGCGAACAGCCCTTGCAGGGTGTCCTGGTACTCGGCAAAATCCTTGATGCTCGCCCGCTCGCCGCTGGACAGACCGTGCCCCGGCAAATCGCAGGCAATCACCGCGAAGCCCTGATCCAGCGCCCACTCGATCACATGCCGGTACAGCCCGGTGTGATCGTAGAAACCGTGGAACACAAACAGCGTCGCCTTCGCCCGCTCCGGCCACCAGAGCTGGCTGACCAGCTCATAACCATCGAGCTCGAAACGCCCCAAGCCACTGCGCAACTCACGCCCCGGAAAATCCAGTCCATAAAACTGCTGATAAGCCAGCGCCTCTTCAGATAGCGGCTGCCACTCGGCCAACGGCCGCAGGCCGGCACGCAGATGATCAGGGTCGAAAGTGGCGGACATGAGCGATTCCAAAGCACGAAGCGGACTTTATAAGCCTGCGATATTCATCTGTCGCGGCAAGCATGGCAAGCTGAGCGACCTTCGAGGATCGCCCCCCATGCGTTCGCCCTACCGCACCCCACTGCTTGCCAGCCTGCTCGTCCTCGTCTGCGCCGGTGTTTTGTGGGCGGCTTACGACTGGTTTCAGGGACGCTATTTGCGTGCGTTCAGTGAACACACGGCCGTGTTTTCCGGCGACCCGTTGCGCTTGCCCGACAACCACGCCGGCCCCGGCGCCATCCGCCTCGTGCATTTCTGGGACCCGGCCTGCCCGTGCAACGTCGGCAATCAACAGCACCTCAGCGAACTGGTCGAACGCTATGTACCGCAAGGCGTCGAGTTCTACGCGGTGCAAAAACCCGGCAGCCACGGCCAGTTGCCCAGCACCTTGAGCAGCCTGAAACCCCTCGCCGTCCTACCGGGCTCGGAACAGATTCCCGCCAGCCCTGCCGTGGCGATCTGGGACCGCAGCGGCAAACTGGCGTATTTCGGCCCGTACAGCGAAGGCCTGACCTGCAATTCGAACAACAGCTTTATCGAGCCAATCCTGCAAGCTTTGAACGAAGGCCGCACGGTGAGTGCCACGCACACGCTGGCGGTCGGCTGTTACTGCCCGTGGCCTGTCGATACACCGAAGTAGCGACAAACAAGGCAACACGAATCCCTCCTACGGATGATGGGCGGATGCAGCGGGTCGTGTTAAACAGTGTCGCCAGGGAATTGCCGCACTCAAAACAAGAACAAGGAATCACCATGAAACGTCTCCTGACTGTCCTCTTGCTGCTGATCGTCGTGCTCGCCGCGGGCGTCGGCGGGTACGTCTACAGCAAGCAGCCGACACGCCAGGGCATGGTGGAACTGCAACACCTGCAAGGCTCGGTGACCGTGCGTTACGACGAGCGCGGCGTCCCGCACATCCGCGCCGAAAACGAGATCGACCTGTATCGTGCCCTCGGCTATGTGCACGCTCAGGATCGGCTGTTCCAGATGGAAGTCCTGCGCCGCCTCGCCCGTGGTGAACTGGCCGAGGTGCTGGGCCCGAAACTGCTCGGCACTGACAAATTGATGCGCAGTCTGCGCATTCGCGAACGCGCCGAAACCTACCTCGCGAATATGGACAAGCAGTCGCCAGCGTTCATCGCCATGCAGGCCTATCTCGATGGCATCAACCAGTATCAGGACAGCCACGCAAAACCCGTGGAGTTCGATGTGCTGGGCATTCCGAAACGCCCGTTCACCGCGCAAGACACCATCAGCATCGCCGGTTACATGGCCTACAGTTTTGCCGCGGCGTTTCGCACCGAACCGTTGCTGACCTACGTCCGTGATCAATTGGGTGCCGAGTACCTCAACGTCTTCGACCTCGACTGGCAGTCCAAAGGTGTGCTGACGAAAAACACCAGCGGCGCCGTGCCGGCCCTCGCCAGCGCCGACTGGAAAGACCTCAACGCCCTCGCCCGCCTCAGCGAACAGTCATTGGCCGACAACGGCTTGCCGCAGTTCGAAGGCAGCAACGCCTGGGTCGTTTCCGGCAGCCGGACTCAAAGTGGCAAGCCGCTGCTCGCAGGTGATCCGCATATCCGCTTCTCCGCGCCGTCGGTGTGGTACGAAGCGCAGCTCTCGGCGCCGGGCTTCGAACTCTACGGGCACTATCAGGCATTGATGCCGTTCGCCTCGCTGGGGATGAACCGCGAGTTCGGCTGGAGCATCACCATGTTCCAGAACGACGACCTCGACCTGATCGCCGAGAAGGTCAACCCGGACAACCCCAATCAAGTGTGGTATCGCGGCCAGTGGGTGGACATGACCACCAGCGAACAGCAGATCGCGGTCAAGGGTCAGGCGCCGGTGACATTGACGCTGCGCCAGTCGCCGCACGGGCCGATCGTCAACGATGCGCTGGGCACCGCCGCCGGCAAAACGCCAATCGCCATGTGGTGGGGTTTTCTCGAAAGCCAGAACCCGATCCTCGACGGTTTCTACCAGCTCAACCGCGCCGACACCCTGGCCAAGGCGAGAACCGCCGCCGCCAAGGTGCAGGCACCGGGTCTGAACATTGTCTGGGCCAACGCCAAGGGCGACATCGGCTGGTGGGCGGCGGCGCAATTGCCCAAGCGTCCGGAGGGCGTGCGGCCGTGGTTCATCCTCGACGGCAGCAGCGCTGAAGCGGACAAGGACGGTTTCTACCCGTTCAGCGCCAACCCGCAGGAAGAGAACCCGGCGCGTGGATATATCGTCTCGGCCAACTTCCAGCCCGTGTCGCCGACCGGCATGGAAATCCCCGGTTACTACAACCTGGCTGATCGAGGTCAGCAGCTCAATCGCCAGCTCGCCGATAAATCCGTGAAGTGGAATCTGGAAACCAGCCAGCAGCTGCAACTGGGCACTACAACCGCCTACGGGCCCCGCTTGCTCGCGCCGTTGTTGCCCGTGCTGCGCGACGTGGTGATCGATCCCGCCGAACTCAAACTGGTGGAGCAACTGGCGCAATGGACCGGCGACTACCCGCTGGATTCCACCAGCGCCACGCTGTTCAACCAGTTCCTGTTCAACTTCGCGGACGCGACCATGCACGATGAGTTGGGCAACGACTTCTTCGAAACGCTGCTCTCGACCCGGGTGATCGACGCCGCGCTGCCGCGTCTGGCCGCGAGCCCCGACTCGCCGTGGTGGGACAACCGCAACACCTCTGCAAAGGAAACCCGCGTCGACACGGTGAAAGTGGCGTGGCAAGCGAGCATCGCGCACCTCAAGACCACGCTGGGCAATGACTTTGCGCAATGGCAGTGGGGCAAGGCGCACACGCTGACCCATGGTCATCCGCTGGGGCAGCAGAAGCCGCTGGACCGGATTTTCAATGTCGGCCCGTTCGCGGCACCGGGCTCGCATGAAGTGCCGAACAACCTGTCGGCGAAGATCGGGCCGGCGCCATGGCCGGTGACTTACGGGCCGTCCACCCGACGCCTGATCGACTTCGCCGACCCGGCCCACAGTTTGACGGTTAACCCGGTGGGCCAGAGTGGTGTGCCGTTTGACCGTCATTACGAGGATCAGGCGGAGGCGTATGTCGAAGGCATGTACTTTCAAGCGCATCTTGATGAGGTGGAAGTGACGGCGAATACGCGGAGTACGTTGAAGCTGTTGCCTGCGCGAGCTGTGCCTTAGTTTTTTGTTGTCTGGGCCGACGCCATCGCGAGCAGGCTCACTCCTACAGTTGACCGGGTTGCCTAAACGGACTCGGTCAACTGTAGGAGTGAGCCTGCTCGCGATGAGGCCCTTGTAGGCGACACAAAATGTCCGCTAAACCATCACCGCAAAATTCAACCTGAACTGCTGTGGCGTCACACCGAGCCGGCGGTTGAATACCGTGCGCATGTGCTGGGCATCGCGAAACCCGCATTGATAGGCCACTGTCTTTAGCGGCGAATGGGTGCTTTCCAGCATCACCCGCGCCGCATCCACCCTCGCCCGTTCGACGAACTCTGCCGGGGTGATTTTCGCTTCCTTGGCAAACACCCGGGAAAAGTTGCGCGCGCTCATGTTGGCCGCGTTGGCCAGATCCGCGATGGTCAGGTCGCCCGTCAGATTGGCCAGCACGTGCAGCTGAACCAGCGCCACCGCCGAGGTCGGCTCGGCATGGGGCGTGAGGAATGGACTGAACTGTGACTGCCCGCCCGAACGCTGGGTGAACACCACCAAGCGCTTGGCCACGCTCAACGCCACTTCCGGTCCATGGTCCCGGGCCAGCAGGTACAGCGACAAATCGATACCCGCCGTGACGCCGGCCGAGGTGTAGAGCTCGCAGTCCTGGACGTACAAGCGGTCGGCTTCGACCTGAGTCGACGGGCATAGCGCCGCGAGCGCCGCCGCATCGCCCCAATGCGTCGTCACGGTGCGCCCCTCGAGCAAACCGGCCCGCGCAAGCATGAACGCGCCGTTGCAGATCGAGCCAAACCGTCGCGCCCGTGCGCTGGCATCCCGCAGCCAGGCATTGAAGGCTGCACCGAAATCCATGAACGGCAACTGCGGCCCACCGGCCACCAGCAACAGGTCGTACGCCTCCAGCGCCTCGCTGAAGTGCCGATGGGCGTTGAGCGACAAACTGTTGGAGCACGGCATCATCCCGCGCTCGACGCCGATCACGTCCAGCCGATAGTGATCCTCCGGCGCCAGGAAACGATTGGCCTCGGCAAACACATCCATGGGACCGGTGACGTCCAGCGACTGAACGCCGGCGAAGACCACGATGGCAACGGTTTTACTCATGGCAGGACTCGCCCTCAATGGCTCGGAATGCACGCAAACTTAGCCAATCCGCGCCCAACAAGCGAGGTTGGCGCGATATGCCGCTTCATTGGCAAGGATCGCAGCCATGGTCCGATTGTTCGGTCCGGGGGGTGAGAACAGACTGGTTCCATCAGCGCCGCCACGGCGTTCCCCACGAGGACAGCACCATGAGCAGCACCATCGCCGGTATTAAAATCCCCGACAGCGCATTGGCCAAGGCCACCACCGAATACATCCGCGACGTCGAATCCGACCTGCTTTACCACCACTCGCGCCGAGTGTTTCTGTTCGGTGCATTGAGCGGTGAGCGCAAGCAACTGACCTACAACCCGGAGTTGTTGTACGTCGGTGCGATGTTCCATGACCTGGGTCTGGTAGAAGGTCATCGCAGCGACAATGAACGTTTCGAAGTCGACAGCGCCAACGCCGCCAAGGCGTTCCTCAAGCCTTACGGTTTCAGTGATGACGACATCGAGCAAGTGTGGTTGTCGATTGCCCTGCACACCACCCCGAATGTGGTGCATCACTTGCGTCCCAATGTGGCCCTGGTGACCGCAGGTGTGGAAATGGATGTGCTGGGTATCGACTACGCCGCGTTTCCCACCGCGCAACGCGAAGCAGTGGTGCATGCGCATCCACGCGGTGAAGGGTTCAAGGAGTGCATCCTGTGTGCATTCGCCAACGGCTTCAAACACAAGCCGGATACCACGTTCGGTACGGTGAATGCCGATGTGCTGGTGGACAGCGAGCCGGGGTTCAAGCCGATGAACTTCGTCGAGATCATCCGCAAATCCCCGTGGGTGGCGTAAAGCCTGACCGTTCCCACGCTTCGCGTGGGAACGATCATTACCGGCTCAAGCCGCTTCCGGCGCCGGTGCGCGACGCACGTCCGGTTGCTTCCACGAGTCGGCAGCACTTTCTTCGATGGCTTGCTGGATCGCACGCTTGCGCGCTTCTTCGGCACGGCGGCTGAAGAACCATACCAGGAAGGTCATCAGCGACACCGCCAACAGAATCAGGCTGGCCACGGCGTTGATCTCGGGTTTAACCCCCAGGCGCACCGCCGAGAACACTTCCATCGGCAAGGTCGTCGACCCCGGACCCGACACGAAGCTCGCCAACACCAGGTCATCCAGCGACAAGGCGAAGGACATCATGCCGCCCGCGCCCAGCGAGGGCGCGATCATCGGGATGGTGATCAGGAAGAACACCTTCCACGGCCGCGCGCCGAGGTCCATCGCCGCTTCTTCGATGGACAGGTCCAGCTCACGCAAGCGCGCAGACACAACGACCGCCACATACGCCGCACAGAACGTGGTGTGGGCAATCCAGATGGTGACGATGCCGCGTTCCTGCGGCCAGCCGATCATCTGCGCCATGGCCACGAACAGCAGCAACAGCGACAGACCGGTGATCACTTCGGGCATGACCAGCGGCGCGGTGACCAGGCCACCGAACAGCGTGCGACCCTTGAAGTGGGTGATGCGGGTCAGGACGAACGCGGCCAATGTACCCAGCGCCACCGCGGCAACCGCCGTGTAGCAGGCGATTTCCAGCGAGCGCACCACCGAGCCCATCAGTTGCGTGTTGTCCATCAGGCCGACGTACCACTTGATCGACCAGCCGCCCCACACTGTCACCAGTTTCGAGGCGTTGAACGAGTAGATCACGAGGATCAGCATCGGCGCGTAGATGAACAGCAGACCCGCGACCAGCATGAAACTTGAGAAACGGAAGCGTTTCATTCCTTGCCCTCCATTTCTTTGGCTTGACTACGGTTGAACAGGATGATCGGCACGATCAGGATCAGCAGCATGACCACTGCCAGCGCAGACGCCACCGGCCAGTCACGGTTGTTGAAGAATTCTTGCCAGAGCACTTTACCGATCATCAGGGTTTCCGGACCGCCGAGCAGTTCCGGAATCACGAACTCACCCACCACCGGAATGAACACCAGCATGCAGCCAGCGACGATGCCGTTCTTGGACAGCGGAATGGTGATCTTCCAGAAGCTGTTGAAGGTGCTTGAACCCAGGTCGGATGCGGCTTCCAGCAGGCTGTGGTCGTGCTTCACCAGGTTGGCGTAGAGCGGCAGGATCATGAACGGTAGATAGGAGTAAACGACCCCAATGTAGACCGCGAGGTTGGTGTTGAGGATCTGCAGCGGTTCGTTGATCCAGCCCATGGTCATCAGGAAACCGTTGAGCAGGCCGTTGTTGCTGAGGATGCCCATCCACGCGTAAACGCGGATCAGGATCGCAGTCCAGGTCGGCATCATGATCAGCAACACCAGCACCGTTTGCATCTCTTTGCGGGCACTGGCAATGGCGTAGGCCATCGGGTAGCCGATCACCAGGCAGAGGATGGTGCTGATCAGCGCCATCTTCAGCGAGCCAAGGTAGGCGGCGATGTACAACTCGTCGTCGCCGAGCATCGCGTAGTTGCCGAGGTTGAGCAGCACCTGCAGTTTCTGTTCAACGAAACTGTAGATCTCGGTGTACGGCGGAATGGCCACGTCGGCTTCGGCGAAGCTGATCTTCAGGACGATGAAGAACGGCAGCATGAAGAACATGAACAGCCAGATGAACGGGACCCCGATGACCAGCTGACGGCCACCGGGAATTATTCGGTTGAGGCGGCGTTTGAATTTGCGCATGTTCATGAGCGAAGTACCACGCCGCTGTCGTCTTCCCAGTACACGTAAACCTGGTCACCCCAGGTTGGACGCTGGCCACGACGCTCGGCATTGGCGACGAACGACTGGACGATCTTGCCGCTCGGCAATTCGACGTAGAACACCGAGTGGCCGCCGAGGTAGGCGATGTCGTGCACCTTGCCGCTCGACCAGTTGTATTCGCAGGTCGGCTGGGTCGGGGTTACCAGCAGTTTTTCCGGACGAATCGCGTAAGTCACGGACTTGTCCTGCACCGAGGTACTGATGCCGTGGCCGACGTAGATTTTGCGGTCGAGGTCTTTGCAGGTGATGATCGCGTGGCCTTCGGCGTCGTCGATCACTTCACCGTCGAAGATATTGACGTTGCCGATGAATTCGCAGACCAGGCGGCTGGTCGGAGTTTCGTAGATGTCGATCGGGCTGCCGATCTGGGCGATCCAGCCCAGGTGCATGATCGCGATGCGCTCGGCCATGGTCATGGCCTCTTCCTGATCGTGGGTCACCATGACGCAGGTGACGCCGACGCGCTCGATGATCTCGACCAGCTCAAGCTGCATTTGCGAACGCAGTTTCTTATCCAGTGCGCCCATCGGTTCGTCGAGCAGCAACAGCTTCGGCCGCTTGGCCAGGGACCGCGCCAACGCCACACGCTGACGCTGGCCACCGGACAACTGATGCGGCTTGCGCTTGGCGTACTGCGTCATCTGCACCAGCTTGAGCATGTCCGCGACACGGGCATCGACTTCAGCGGCGGGTATCTTGTCCTGCTTGAGGCCGAAGGCGATGTTCTGAGCCACGGTCATGTGCGGGAACAAGGCGTAGGACTGGAACATCATGTTGATAGGCCGCTCGTACGGCGGCATATCGGTGATGTCTTCGCCATCGAGGAAAATGCGCCCCTCCGTGGGCCGTTCGAAACCTGCGAGCATGCGCAGCAAGGTGGACTTGCCCGATCCCGAGCCGCCGAGCAGGGCGAAAATCTCGCCTTTCTTGATTTCCAGGGACACATCGTCCACGGCAATCGTCTCGTCGAACTTCTTCGTGACCCGGTCGATTTTGACCAGCACCTGTTTAGGTGTCTGGTCGCCCTCGAGGGCTTTCTTATAGGCGCCGGAGGCAACTGCCATTTACAAAACTCCCAAAAAAAAGAGTGCAGTTCGCTCAAGGTGAGCCAACCCTGGATAGTTTGAGCTCTGAAACTATTTACCCGTCTTGACCTTGGTCCAGCTGCGGGTCATCAATCGTTGAATGTTTGGTGGTAATTCGACCGACACGTAGGTCTTGTCGAGGACTGCTTGCGGCGGATAAACCGACTCGTCGGTACGGATGGACTGTTCCATCAGCTTGTCCGACCCGGGGTTGGGGTTGGCGTAACCGACGTAATCACTGACCTGCGCGATGACTTCAGGTTTCAGCAAATAGTTGATGAAGGCGTGCGCCTCTTTGACGTTGGCCGAATCCTTTGGAATCGCCAGCATGTCGAACCACAGCGCGCCACCTTCCTTCGGAATGGTGTAGGCGATGTTCACACCCTTCTTCGCTTCCGCCGCGCGGTTGCGGGCCTGGAACATGTCGCCGGAGAAACCGATGGCGATACAGATGTCGCCGTTGGCCAGGTCTGCGATGTACTTGGAGGAATGGAAGTAAGTGACGTACGGCCGCACTGCCAGCAACTTGGCTTCGGCTTTTTTGTAATCGTCGGGGTTGGTGCTGTTGGCGTTGAGACCCATGTAGTTGAGGACGGTGGGCATCATTTCATCGGCGGAATCGAGGAACGCCACGCCGCAGTTGTGCAGTTTCTTGATGTTTTCCGGTTCGAACACCACAGCCCAGGAGTCGATCTTGTCGACACCCAGTACCGCCTTGATCTTGTCGACGTTGTAACCGATGCCGTTGGTGCCCCACAGGTACGGCACGGCGTACAAGTTACCCGGATCATTCTGCTCCAGACGCTTGAGCAGCACCGGGTCGAGGTTGGCATAGTTGGTCAGCTTCGACTTGTCGAGCTTCTGGAACGCGCCAGCCTTGATCTGTTTGCCAAGGAAGTGGTTGGACGGCACGACCACGTCATAGCCGGTACGCCCGGCCAGCAACTTGCCTTCCAGGGTTTCGTTGGAGTCGAAGACGTCGTAGACCGGTTTGATGCCGGTCTCTTTCTGGAAATCGGCCAGGGTGGTCGAACCGATGTAGTCCGACCAGTTATAAATATGCACGGTACCGACAGCCTGGACACTGACAGCAAGCGTCAGCCCCGCGCCGAACAGCATGGCATTGCGCAACAAAGAAAAAATAGGCACGTGGCGGTCCTCTAAAATTAGTTGGGCCCAAGTTGCCCCGCGTTACATGACAGTCATGGCAGTCATGGCTGCCCGGCAACAAAACCGGCGCGCAACTTACCCTCGAAAAACCGTTCCAGCAAACTTTATGAAGATCTGTAGCAGCTGCCGCAGGCTGCGTTCAACTGCGGAGCAGTTGTGCTGTTGAAATCGCGGAGGTCCTTCGGACCTCAACGCAGCCTTCGGCAGCTGCTACAGGTTTTACGGCTTACTTACCGGATTTGATCTTGGTCCAGCTGCGAGTCAGGATTCGCTGGGTCGCGGCCGGCAAGTCGGCAATCGCGTACAGCTTGGCCTGCACGTCGGCTGGCGGGTAGATGCCCGGATCACCGGTGATGTCTTTTTCAACCAGCGGCGTGGCAGCCGCGTTACCGTTCGGGAAGCGCACGGCGTTGGTGATGGCCGCCATGACTTCCGGCTTCTGCAGATAAGTCATGAACTTGTAGGCGCCTTCGACGTTTTCGGCATCTTTAGGGATGGCGACCATGTCGTAGAAACTGCCGGCACCTTCTTTCGGAATGTTGTAGCTGACTTTGACCTTGTCGCCGGCTTCAGCCGCGCGGGACTTGGCCTGGTAGATGTCACCCGAATAACCGACGGCTACGCAGATGTTGCCGTTGGCCAGATCGGAGATGTACTTGGACGAGTGGAAGTAGGCGATTGAAGGACGGACTTTCAACAGCAGGGCTTCTGCCTTGTCGATGTCTTCTTTCTTCTGGCTGTCGGTTGGCAGGCCCAGGTAGTGCAACGCCGCCGGAATCATCTCGGTCGGCGAATCCAGCAGGCTGATACCGCACGACTTCAACTTGGCGGCGTTTTCAGGCTTGAAAATCAGGTCCCAGGAATTGGTCGGGGCATCGGCGCCCAATGCAGCCTTGACCTTTTCGGCGTTGAAGCCGATACCGATCGAACCCCACATGTACGGGAAAGCATGTTCGTTGCCCGGGTCGCTCACCGACACCGCTTTGAGCAGGTCGGGGTTCAGGTTTTTCCAGTTAGGCAGCTTGGACTTGTCCAGCTTCTGGTAAACGCCGGCCTTGATCTGCTTGGCCAGGAAGTTGTTCGACGGGACGACGATGTCGTAGCCGGACTTGCCTGCCAGCAACTTGGCTTCGAGGGTTTCGTTACTGTCAAAAACGTCGTACACCACCTTGATCCCGGACTCTTTCTCGAAGTTCGCGATGGTGTCCGGAGCGATGTAATCGGACCAGTTATAGACGTGCAACACCTTGTCGTCCGCCTGAACTGCACTCGCCATTATGCCCATCAGGGACATGGCGAGGAGTGTCTTGCCAGCAAGCTTCTTTCCTAATGCCTTCATGCGTAATGCTCCAAATTTTTTTCTTTTTTGAACCACTTTGTTCAGCGGCCGAATCCGGGCAACTGGAACCGCGGCTAGTCTGGCAAGATCCGGGGCGGTCTTTCAAGGAAAGGCCGCCCCTTATGACTGCGCCGAGCGAAAGTTTCATGTCTGCCGCTCAGAGCCTAGCACTTAGCCCTGCAATGCACTGAGGGTCAGGTCCAGGCACTTGCGAGCCTTTGTTACCAGCTCATCGATCTCAGCCTTGGAAATCACCAGCGGCGGAGAAATGATCATGGTGTCGCCCACGGCACGCATGATCAGGCCATTGTCGAAGCAGAACGTGCGGCAAATCATGCCGACGCCCTTGCCTTCGTAACGCTTGCGCGTGGCCTTGTCCTGAACCAGTTCGATAGCCCCCAACAGACCGACCCCACGCACTTCCCCCACCAGCGGGTGATCGCTCAGTTCCCGTAGACGCTTTTGCAAATAGGGTGCCGTTTCTGCATGCACGCGCTCGATAATTTTTTCTTCGCGCAGGATGCGGATGTTTTCCAGTGCGACGGCAGCCGCCACCGGGTGACCGGAGTAAGTGAAACCGTGGTTGAAATCGCCGCCTTCATTGAGCACAGCCACCACTTCGTCACGCACGATCAGGCCACCCATCGGGATGTAGCCGGAGGTGAGTCCCTTGGCGATGGTCATCATGTCGGGCTTGAGGTCGTACAAATCTGCACCGAACCACTCGCCGGTGCGGCCGAAACCGCAGATCACTTCGTCCGCCACGAACAGGATGTCGTACTTGGCGAGGATTTCCTTGATACGCGGCCAGTAGCTGTCTGGCGGAACGATCACACCGCCGGCGCCCTGGATTGGCTCGGCAATAAAGGCACCGACGTTATCCACGCCGATTTCCAGAATCTTCTCTTCCAGCTGATTGGCTGCCCACACACCGAACGCTTCTGGTGTCATGTCGCCGCCTTCGCCGAACCAGTAAGGCTGGGCGATGTGGACGATCCCCGGGATCGGCAAGTCGCCCTGTTCGTGCATGTAAGTCATACCGCCCAGGCTCGCGCCGGCCACGGTGGAACCGTGATAACCGTTCTTGCGGCTGATGATGACTTTCTTGTTCGGCTGGCCTTTGATCGCCCAATAGTGGCGGACCATACGCAGCATGGTGTCGTTGCCTTCAGAACCGGAACCGGTGAAGAACACGTGGTTCATGCCTTGCGGCGCGATGTCGGCAATCGCCTTGGCCAATTCCAGTACCGGTGGGTGAGCGGTCTGGAAGAACAGGTTGTAATAAGGCAGTTCGCGCATTTGTTTGCTGGCGGCATCGGCCAGTTCATCGCGACCGTAGCCGATTGCTACACACCACAGGCCGGCCATGCCGTCGAGGATCTTGTTGCCTTCGCTGTCCCAGAGGTAAACACCCTTGGCGCTGGTGATGATCCGCGGGCCCTTCTCTTTCAGCTGTTTGAAGTCGCTGAACGGGGCCAGGTGGTGATCATTGCTCAGGGCTTGCCATTCACGGGTTTGCGGGTTGTTACTGGTCATGCGAACTCTCCTAAGATTTCAGTGAAAGGCGCGGCAAATTCCAGCCGCCGCGCCCGGCGTATCAGACGGCGAAGAGCAGGAATTCCCGCTCCCAGGAGCTGATCACGCGCTTGAAGTTTTCATGCTCGGCCCGCTTGACCGCGACGTAGCCCGTGATGAAATTTTTGCCCAGGTACTTCTCGACGGTCGCGCTGTTTTCCATGCGTTCCAGCGCATCTTCGATGGTCAGGGGCAGGCGCAGGTTGCGGCGTTCGTAGCCACGGCCCACTACCGGCGCGCTCGGGTTCAGGCCTTCGACCATGCCGATGTAACCGCAGAGCAGGCTCGCGGCAATCGCCAGGTACGGGTTGGCATCGGCCCCCGGCAGGCGATTTTCCACCCGACGGTTTTGCGGCCCGGCATCCGGAACCCGCAGGCCCACGGTGCGGTTCTCTTCGCCCCATTCGACGTTCACCGGTGCCGAGGTGTCCGGCAGGAAGCGGCGGAACGAATTGACGTTGGGCGCAAACAGCGGCAACAACTCGGGAATCAGTTTCTGCAAACCACCGATGTGGTGCAGGAACAACTGGCTCATGGTCCCGTCTTCATTGGAGAAGATGTTCTTGCCGGTTTCGATGTCGATAATGCTCTGGTGCAAGTGCATGGCGCTGCCCGGCTCGCCGGTCATGGGTTTGGCCATGAAGGTCGCCGCCACGTCATGCTTGAGCGCCGCTTCGCGCATGGTGCGCTTGAACACCAGGATCTGGTCGGCCAGAGACAGGGCGTTGCCGT
The DNA here is from genome assembly GCF_054897705.1 of Pseudomonas sp. GB2N2. NCBI lineage: Bacteria > Pseudomonadati > Pseudomonadota > Gammaproteobacteria > Pseudomonadales > Pseudomonadaceae > Pseudomonas > Pseudomonas sp. GB2N2. Next base: position 4,822,701 of record NZ_CM142701.1, on the reverse strand, counting down.
GACGGAAGTTGATTTCCATCTGCGCCGTGCCGTCCTCGTGGATCAGCGTGTCGAGGTCCAGCTTCTGCAATTCGCACCAGTCATAGACGTCTTCGAACAGCGGATCAAACTCGTTTGCCGCTTCGATGGAAAACGACTGGCGACCGATTTCCGGGCGACCGGAACGGCCGATGGGCGGTTGCAGCGGGTAATCCGGATCGTCGCTGCGCTTGGTCAGGTAAAACTCCATTTCCGGCGCCACGATCGGCTGCCAGCCCTTGTCGGTATAGAGTTTCAGAACCTTTTTCAGCACGTTGCGCGGCGACAGCTCGATCGGGTTGCCTTGCTTGTCGTAGGTGTCGTGGATCACCTGGGCGGTCGGCTCGATGGCCCACGGCACCAGGAACACCGCGTTATGATCGGGACGGCAGATCATGTCGATGTCGGCCGGGTCGAGCAGTTCGTAATAGATGTCGTCTTCGACATAGTCGCCGGTCACGGTCTGTAACAGAACGCTCTCTGGCAGGCGCATGCCTTTTTCAGCAATGAACTTGTTGGTCGGCGAAATCTTGCCCCGGGTAATCCCGGTCAAGTCGGCGATCATGCATTCGACTTCTGTGATCTTGTGGTCTTTCAACCAATCAGTGAGCTGGTCGAGGTTGTGACTCATAAATGCCTCTTAGGCTGAGTTTCCTGACTCTCGCAAGTCAGGCGTTGTTTGACGCGTGGGCGTCGCGCGGTACAGATTGCCACTGCAATTGCCGCGCACAAACACCCGATCGGGTAATGGCGCGGAGGAGCGATTAGGGATCGGGGCGTGCGGAATCATGAGCAATGCTCGACACGTTAGTCGGGCCAGCTCGGTAAAACGGTTCTATATTGGAAGGACGAGCAGTCACAAGAATGCCTTGCGGACCGTCCAGAATATCGGACGGCGCCAGCCGGTTCACCGGGGAAGGAAGAGTCGACGGCACGCCTTGGGCAACAAGGGCCTTGGCATGAACGTAACGATCGCCACTGATGTGATAAGCATGCAGACCGATCTGCCTGGAGCAGATGGCGACGCCGATTAACGGCAGGCGAGACATGAAGCACCCCGGTATTATTGCTGTTATGGGTTTGAATCGGAGCTTAGCCTTGTTCATTTTTTTACACAACACCCCCGTAAAAAATACAACACGGCCCGCTCAAGCCCGCGGACGGCAAAGCGCTCAAAGGCATAAAAACGCCCCAAAGTGCCTCAAAAAAGCCTCACGGGCGCTTTTTTAGGGCAAAAAAGGCCTCGCTTGACTTCGGCATGCCGTTCGGGTTGACTGAAACCCGAAGAGATCAATGATTGATATTTTTAACAACAAAGGTGTTGCATCATGTCGGTACCCCCGCGTGCCGTTCAGCTTAACGAAGCGAACGCGTTCCTTAAGGAACATCCTGAGGTTCTGTACGTTGACCTTCTGATTGCGGATATGAATGGTGTGGTGCGCGGCAAGCGCATTGAACGCACCAGTCTCCACAAGGTTTACGAGAAAGGCATCAACCTGCCGGCCTCTCTATTTGCTCTGGATATCAATGGCTCGACGGTGGAAAGCACCGGCCTGGGTCTGGACATCGGCGATGCTGACCGAATCTGCTATCCAATCCCTGACACGCTGTGCAATGAGCCCTGGCAGAAGCGCCCGACTGCGCAACTGTTGATGACCATGCACGAACTCGAGGGCCAGCCGTTCTTTGCCGACCCGCGCGAAGTGCTGGCCAATGTCGTGCGCAAGTTCGACGAAATGGGCCTGACCATCTGCGCTGCGTTCGAACTGGAGTTCTACCTGATCGACCAGGAGAACGTGAACGGTCGTCCGCAACCGCCACGCTCGCCGGTCTCCGGCAAGCGTCCGCACTCGACCCAGGTCTACCTGATCGACGACCTCGACGAATACGTCGACTGCCTCCAGGACATCCTGGAAGGTGCGAAAGAGCAAGGCATCCCGGCTGACGCCATCGTCAAGGAAAGTGCCCCGGCGCAGTTCGAAGTGAACCTGCACCACGTGGCCGACCCGATCAAGGCGTGCGATTACGCGGTCCTGCTCAAGCGTCTGATCAAGAACATCGCCTACGACCATGAGATGGATACCACCTTCATGGCCAAGCCTTACCCGGGCCAGGCGGGCAATGGTCTGCACGTACACATTTCGATTCTGGACAAAGACGGCAAAAACATTTTTGCCAGCGAGGATCCCGAGCAGAACGCCGCGCTGCGTCACGCGATCGGCGGTGTGCTCGAGACCCTGCCGGCGCAGATGGCTTTCCTCTGCCCGAACGTCAACTCCTACCGTCGTTTCGGCGCACAGTTCTACGTGCCGAACTCGCCGTGCTGGGGCCTGGACAACCGTACCGTCGCGATCCGCGTTCCCACCGGTGCCGCCGATTCCGTGCGCATCGAGCACCGCGTTGCCGGCGCCGACGCCAACCCGTACCTGCTGATGGCTTCGGTCCTGGCAGGCGTGCACCACGGTCTGACCAACAAGATCGAACCGGGCGCACCCGTGGAAGGCAACTCCTACGAGCAGAACGAGCAAAGCCTGCCGAACAACCTGCGCGATGCATTGCGCGAGCTGGACGACAGCGAAGTCATGGCCAAGTACATCGATCCGAAATACATCGATATCTTTGTGGCCTGCAAGGAAAGCGAGCTGGAGGAGTTTGAACACTCCATCTCCGACCTCGAATACAACTGGTACCTGCATACCGTTTAAGCGGTTGCAGTAAAAAGAACGCCGCAGGCTGATTAGGCTTGCGGCGTTTTTTTATGGCCGCCTTCGGCGGATCGCGAGCAGGCTCGCTCCCACAGGGGTATGCAGTCTAAATGTGGGAGCGAGCCTGCTCGCGAAGGCGTCTGACAAGACAACATCAAACCCTGCTCGTACAATGCCCGCTGCCCCGCAGGAGACTCCAATGACGCGCACCGCCACCGTTCGCAAACCCCGCGCCCGCAGCCAGGCCCGGATCGATTCGATACTCGATGCCGCCCGCACGCTGCTAGCCGCCGAGGGTGTGGCCAGCCTGTCGATCTACAGCGTCGCCGAGCGCGCGCAAATCCCTCCTTCCTCCGTCTACCACTTTTTCGCCAGCGTCCCGGCCCTGCTCGAAGCGCTGACCGCCGACGTCCATGCCGCGTTCCGCGCCTGCCTGCAAGCCCCGATCGACCACGCCGCGCTCACTGATTGGCGCGACCTGTCGCGGCTGGTGGAACAACGCATGCTCGACATCTACGACGAGGACGCCGCGGCCCGCCAACTGATCCTCGCCCAGCACGGCTTGACCGAAGTTACCCAGGCCGACCGCCAGCACGACATTGAACTCGGCGACTTGATGCACAAACTCTTCGATCATCACTTCGAATTGCCGAGGCTGTCGAACGATGTCGATGTGTTTGCGCTGGCCATGGAGCTGGGTGATCGGGTGTATGCGCGCTCGGTGCAACAGCACGGGCTGATTACACCGCGCATGGCCGAGGAAGGGATGCGAGTGTTTGATGCTTATCTGGGGCTCTATTTGCCACCGTATTTGCCGAAGCGCGTCATTACTGCCTGATTCTTTTCAGCTGCACCGAATTCATCGCGAGCAGGCTCGCTCCTACAGGGGAATGCATTCCAAATGTAGGAGTGAGCCCGCTCGCGATGGCCGGCCGCCGAATTGACTGACTAACGCGCGTAAAAAACCCCGAAGGGCTAAGGCCCTCCGGGGTTGGGTGCAGTGCACGCCCTTACAACTTGGCGATCGACACCTCGGTGGATTTCACGAATGCGATCACTTCGCTGCCGACCACCAGTTCCAGCTCTTTCACCGAGCGAGTGGTGATCACCGAAGTCACGATGCCGGAAGCGGTTTGAACGTCGATTTCCGACAGCACGTCACCCAGTACGATTTCCTTGATCGAGCCTTTGAACTGGTTACGAACGTTGATGGCTTTGATAGTCATACGATTTCTCCTAGAGTCGAAATGAGCTTCAAGCTCCAAGCTGTAAGCCACAAGTGAAAGCGCTCTGCCTCTTCTTGCCGCTTGTAGCATGTAGCTTGCCGCTGCTTCTATTGCGCCCAACGCAGTTGCGTAGGCAATGGTGAAACAGGTTCCGGTTCCGGCGGTTGGCCGGGCAATGCGAGGACGCGATTGAGCACTTCGGTTTCCAGCGCCGCCAGCCGATGGGAGCCACGCACTCGAGGGCGCGGCAACTCAACGTGCAGGTCGAGGCCGACTTCGCCTTCTTCGATCAGGATCACCCGATCGGCAATCGCTACCGCTTCACTGACGTCATGGGTCACCAGCAACACGGTAAAACCGTGCTTCTGCCAGAGCCGTTCGATCAGTTGCTGCATTTCAATTCGGGTCAGGGCATCCAGCGCGCCCAGCGGTTCGTCCAGCAACAGCAAGCGCGGTTGGTGAATCAGCGCGCGGGCCAGGGCCACACGTTGCTTCTGCCCACCGGACAGCGCCGCCGGCCACTCATTGGCGCGGTCCGCCAGGCCCACCGATTCCAGCGCTTCCAGCGCTTGCGCACGCCAGTTGCCTGAAAGTCCGAGGCCGACGTTGTCGATGACCTTTTTCCATGGCAGCAAACGCGCTTCCTGGAACATTAATCGAGTGTCTTCACGGGCATCGCTCAGTGGTGCGGAGCCGGCCAGCAGCTCACCACCGGTGGGCTTGTCGAGACCCGCCAGCAGGCGCAGCAAAGTACTTTTGCCACAACCGCTGCGCCCGACCACGGCGACAAATTGCCCGGCCGGAATGTGCAGATCGATCTCGCGCAACACCTGGCGCGAACCAAAGGTTTTTTGCAGCTTGCGCACCACCAGCGGAATACCGCGCAGCAGGCGTGGAGGTTGAGCGGTCATGCGGCGCCTCCTTTGACAACCTGATACGCCGGATGCCAGCGCAGCCAGACACGTTCCAGTCCACGGGCCGCGAGGTCGGCGAGTTTGCCGAGTACCGCGTACAGCAGAATCGCCAGCACCACCACATCGGTCTGCAAGAACTCCCGGGCATTCATTGCCAGGTAGCCAATGCCGGAGCTGGCGGAAATGGTTTCCGCGACGATCAGGGTCAGCCACATGAAGCCCAGCGCGAAGCGCACGCCGACCAGAATCGAAGGCAATGCGCCCGGCAGGATCACCTGACGAAACAGGCTGAAGCCGGACAGGCCATAACTGCGCGCCATTTCGACCAGCGCCGGATCGACGTTGCGGATGCCGTGGTAGGTGTTGAGGTAAATCGGGAACAACGTGCCCAGTGCCACCAGGAAAATCTTCGCCGACTCATCGATGCCGAACCACAGGATCACCAGCGGAATCAGCGCCAAATGCGGCACGTTACGGATCATCTGCACCGAACTGTCGAGCAGGCGTTCGCCCCACTTCGACAGGCCGGTAATGAAACCCAGGACCAGACCGATGCTGCCACCGATGGTGAACCCCAGCGCGGCACGCCAGCCGCTGATTGCCAGGTGGGTCCAGATTTCACCGCTGCGCACCAGGCTTACGCCGGCCTCGATCACAGCGATGGGGGCCGGCAGAATCCGTGTCGACAACCAGCCCGCCGACACCGACAACTGCCACACCGCCAACAGCAGGATCGGCAACGCCCAGGGCGCCAGGTTGTGGATGATTTTCTTCATGGCGCGCCTCAACTCTGGGACGCGGCTTTGGGAAGAATGTCGTTGGCGACCATCTCACCAAACGGGCTGACGTAGTTGGCACCTTGCGGTGCCTGCGGGCGCGCGATGTCGAGGTGCGGGAACAGCAACTCGGCAACGCGATACGACTCTTCAAGGTGTGGGTAACCGGAGAAGATGAAGGTATCGATGCCCAGGTCCGCGTATTCCTTCACGCGGGCGGCCACCGTCGGACCGTCACCCACCAGCGCGGTACCCGCACCGCCACGCACCAGGCCGACGCCGGCCCACAGGTTCGGGCTGACTTCCAGGTTGTCGCGATTGCCGCCATGCAGTGCGGCCATGCGCTGCTGGCCGACGGAATCGAAGCGCGCCAGGGAAGCCTGGGCGCGAGCGATGGTGTCGTCGTCCACGTGAGAAATCAGTTTATCCGCCGCGGCCCAGGCTTCGGCGTTGGTTTCACGAACGATGACGTGCAGACGAATGCCGAAGCGTAGCGTGCGGCCGAGCTTCTCGGCTTTCGCCCGCACTTGGGCAATTTTTTCGGCGACGGCGGCCGGTGGCTCGCCCCAGGTCAGGACCATTTCCACCTGCTCAGCGGCCAAGTCCTGCGCGGCGTCCGATGAACCACCAAAGTACAGTGGCGGACGCGGTTGCTGGATCGGCGGATAGAGCAACTTGGCGCCTTTGACGCTGATGTGCTCACCGTCGTAGTCAACGGTTTCGCCTTCCAGCACGCGACGCCAGATGCGGGTGAATTCCACCGAAGCCTGATAGCGTTCTTCGTGGGTCAGGAACAAACCATCGCCGGCCAATTCTTCCGGATCACCGCCGGTCACCAGGTTGAACAGCGCACGACCGCCGGACAGGCGATCCAGCGTCGCGGCCTGACGCGCGGCCACCGTCGGGGAAATGATCCCGGGGCGCAGGGCGACGAGGAATTTCAAACGCTGGGTCACCGGGATCAGCGACGCGGCCACCAGCCACGAGTCTTCACAAGAACGGCCGGTGGGAATCAGCACCCCGCCGAAGCCCAGGCGATCCGCCGCTTGCGCGATCTGTTGCAGGTAACCGTGGTCAACGGCGCGAGCGCCTTCGGCGGTGCCAAGGTAATGGCCGTCGCCGTGGGTAGGCAGGAACCAGAAGATATTGAGGCTCATGGAGTGGTCTCCTTGGGAATCGAATTGACTGCGCTGTTGTTTACTGAGCTTTGGCAACGGCTGCCGGCGGCGTCCAGATCACGTCTTTGATGCTGAGCGGCTTCGGAATCAGCTTGAGCTGGTAGAAGCTGTCGGCGATTTTCTGTTGCGCGGCGACCACTTCCGGGGTCAGGAACAACGCGCCGTAGCCTTGGCGTTTCACCGAGGTCAGGGTGATGTCTTCCGGCAGGCCGAGCAGTGGCGAGACCTGTTTGGTCACGTCTTCAGGATTGGCCTTGGACCATTCACCGACAGCGCGAACTTCTTCCACAAGGGTCTTGATCACCTCAGGATTTTTCAGTGCGTAAGGCTTGGTCGCCAGGTAGAACTGGTGGTTGTCGACGATGCCTTGGCCATCACGCAGGGTGTGCGCTTGCAGCTGTTTCTCGGCGGCCGCCTGGTACGGGTCCCAGATAACCCAGGCATCCACGCTGCCACGTTCGAACGCGGCGCGGGCATCGGCTGGCGGCAGGAACACGGTCTGGATGTCGGTGTATTTGAGGCCGGCGTCTTCAAGCGCGCGGACCAGCAGGTAGTGAACGTTGGAGCCTTTGTTCAGGACGACTTTCTTGCCCTTGAGGTCCTTCACCGATTTGATCGGCGAATCCTTCGGCACCAGGATCGCTTCGCTGTGCGGCGCTGGCGGCTCGTAGGCGACGTAGAGCAGATCGGCACCGGCCGCCTGGGCAAACACGGGCGGGGTTTCGCCGGTGACGCCGAAGTCGATGGAGCCGACGTTCAGGCCTTCCAGCAGCTGCGGGCCGCCGGGGAATTCAGTCCATTGCACGTCCACGCCTTGGGCGGCGAGGCGTTTTTCCAGCGTGCCCTTGGCTTTGAGCAGCACCAGGGTGCCGTACTTTTGATAACCGATCCGCAGGGTCTCGGCTTGAGCTTGAGTAATGGCGCCGAGGGACACAGCCGCAACAAACAGAGCGACCAGACCGCGACGCAAAATGACAGGGCGCATGGCGCTCTCCTTTTTACAGTGGGGTTTTTGGCTGCACCTGCTTGGCCGTTAGCGGCTGAGTAAGGTGAGTACTTCAAATTCAGGTGTGACGTACGCGGTGGCTTAAATGCTCCAGCGAGCACTCAACAGACGTTCGTTCAACAGGTTTGGATCGAGCGGCTTCGGCCGTCGCGCCATGGCGCTGAAAAACAGCTCCAGGGATTCGTTAAGTCGTTCTTCCAGCTCCGGCGCCAGTTGCGCTTGCGCGCTGCCTTCGCCGTAGGCGATCTGGCTGTCCACAGCGAAAATCCCGTGGAGCATTTCCTGGGCTTTCAGCGCGGACAGCACCGGTTTCAGCGCGTAATCCACTGCCAGCATGTGGGCGATGCTGCCGCCGGTAGCCATGGGCAACACCACTTTGTGCGCCAGTGCGCGCTCGGGCAGCAAATCCAGCACGGTCTTCAATGCGCCGGAAAACGACGCTTTGTAGACGGGCGTCGCAATCAGCAAACCGTCGGCGTTTTCAATCTGTTGCAGCAGATCGACGACTTTCGGGCTGTCGAAACGTGCGTGCAGCAAGTCTTCGGCCGGGAAGTCCCGTACCTGGTAACTCACCACTTCCACACCCTGTTCCTGCAACCAGCGTTGGGAGCGCTCCAGCAACACCCCGGATCGGGAGCGTTGGCTGGGACTGCCACCGAGTGAGACAACCAGCATTCAGGCGATTCCTTGAACGGTGTGGCGATTCGCAGTGTGCGATCTCGCTTGGATGGAAGTGACCTTAACAGGTGATTTATATATCCATAAATCATATTTATTCATTTGGTTATGCGTTTCGGCGATATACAAAAACCTTTTTTCCAGGCAAAAAAAAAGGCCATCGAAACGGCCCTGAATTCCCCTGCTTTTTGGTGATCGGCTTACCTGTTCGGCTGTGGCGTCAGGCGCAGGTACGGCTTCACCGCGCGATAGCCTTTGGGAAAACGTTTCTTGATTTCATCTTCATCCTTGAGCGAAGGCACGATCACTACTTCATCACCATCCTGCCAGTTAGCCGGGGTGGCCACCTTGTAGTGGTCGGTGAGTTGCAGCGAGTCGATCACCCGCAGGATTTCATGGAAGTTACGGCCGGTGCTCGCCGGGTAGGTGATGGTCAGCCGCACCTTTTTGCTCGGGTCGATCACGAACAGCGAACGCACGGTCAGGGTGTCGTTGGCGTTCGGATGGATCAGGTCGTACAGGTCTGAAACCTTGCGATCGTCGTCGGCCAGGATCGGGAAATTGACGATCGTGCTCTGGGTCTCGTTGATGTCCTCGATCCACTTGTGGTGCGAGTCCACCGGGTCCACGGACAGCGCGATGGCCTTGACCCCGCGCTGGGCGAATTCTTCCTTGAGTTTGGCGGTGAAGCCCAGCTCGGTGGTGCACACCGGGGTAAAGTCCGCCGGGTGGGAAAACAGTACGCCCCAGCTATCGCCCAGCCATTCATGGAAACGGATAGTGCCGGCGCTGGAATCCTGCTCGAAATCGGGGGCGATGTCGCCGAGTCTGATGGTCATGGTGGGCTCCTGATGGTGTGTTTTAGAGCTCAACTGTAGCCGGGTTCAGGATGCAGTAAAAAGAATAAATAACGACATTATTAGATCTAAAATGAATATTAAAGATCTGTTCACTGGACCTGCAAAGCCATCGCGACGACTTTCGCTTCCAAGGTTCGAGAAGGCCTTGAGTAGCTGCAAAAGAGGGAATTTCAGCGCGGGATTACGGGGGTGACCCCGCCTTGAAAACGCAAAAGCCCCGCCCGGCGTGATGCCGGGCGGGGCTTTTTTTCAGCGGTTACGCGAGCGCTGTTACAACAGCGGGATCGAGTAGCTGAGGATCAGGCGGTTTTCATCCTGGTCGCGTTGACCCACGATGTCGTTGCGCCAAGTAGCGTTCTTCCACATGAAGCCGACGTTTTTCAGCGGGCCTTCAGGTACTACGTACGCCAGGGTGAAGTCGCGTTCCCACTCGGAGCGGCCGCTATTGTTAACAGGGTGAGCGACCGTGTTCGCGGTGGTGTCGATGTTATCGCCACGCAAGTAAACCATACCGGCGGTCAGGCCTGGCACACCCACTTTAGCGAAGTCATACGAGTAGCGAGCTTGCCAGGTTTTCTCGCCGGCACGGCCGAACTTCTGGATTTGCATGTCGGTGATGGTGTAGTTCGACGAACCGTCGCCCTGGTTCAGCCAAGGGAAGTCGCTGCTGCCATTGCTGACCTGGTAACCGCCACCGAAGGTGTGACCGGCAACGGAGTACAGGAACAAGCCGCTGTACAGGTTGTTGTCGACTTTACCGCGGCCGGCACGGAAGCCTTGGTAGTTACCCGAGCTGAAGTAAGCGGAATCGTGACCGTTCAAACCGTCGTCGGAGCTGTTGAAGTAACGCAGGTCAGACTTCAACACGCCCGGGCCGATTGCCCAGTTGTGAACCAGACCCAGGAAGTGTTGCTTGTAAAAATCTTCCAGGTTGCCGTAGTAGTACTGGGCAGTCAGGTCCTTGGTGATTTTGTAGTCACCACCGGCATAGATGAACTTGTTGCTGTCGCGGAATGCCGTGCCACGGGAGTTGGCGCCGCCGATGCTCAGCTGTTCATTGTTGCTGGAGTTACGCCCTTTCACGTGCTCGATCTGACCACCGACCAGCGTCAGGTCCTTGATCTCGCCGGAAGTGATCTGGCCACCCTGCCAAGTTTGCGGCAGCAAACGACCGTCGTTGGTCACGATAACCGGGTTCTTCGGCTGCAAGGTACCCAGCTTCAATTCGGTCTGGGAGATCTTGGCTTTTGCTGTCAGACCCAGGCTGGAGAAGTCATCAACTGCTTCGCCGTTGGATTTGCTCGGGAACACAGTGCCGCCGTACGAAGCGGCAGTGGCGCCGTTAGTACCGCCGCCCGAATCCAGTTTGACGCCCAGCAGGCCGATGGCATCGATACCGAAGCCGACGGTGCCTTGGGTGTAGCCGGAGATGAAACGCAGATCGAAGCCTTGGCCCCATTCTTCTTGCTTGTTCTGAGCACCAGCCGCTTTGGTGCCGGAATCACGGTTATCCGTGTTGATGTAGTAGTTACGCAGCCCCAAAGTAGCCTTGCTGTCTTCGATGAAACCGGCGGCGCCTGCCTGCTGCGCCAAAACCCCTACGGCCACAGCCAGGGCCAAGGTGGACTTGTTCATTGTTTCGCTCCTATCGTTTCTAATTTTTTTAGTCCGGTGCTGAGTCGAATGCTCGGGATCCGGACATGTACGCTCATCTTCAAAAACGGGCATCTCTGCGCCCCATGCGTCTACACCAAGGGGCTCGGCCCCGGCGTGTGCGGCCCGCATGGTAAACGTTAAAAAATTTATTTCATTATTTTTCATGCCGTAAGGGATTAAAACGGCAGAACTATTTCACTGCGGACACACGCTATCGGCCCCTGAGGCATGCACTTTAGGGGTTTACGCTAAAAGCTAAAAAGAATAATAAATTCCAACAAAAGATCTAATTGGAATATCAAAAAAAACCCAAAAAAAAAGCCTCGCCAATCGGCGAGGCCTTCTTCAGCAGCCTGTTACAGGAAGCTGTAGGTGTAGTTGAAGATCAGACGGGTCTGGTCTTGGTCAGCGGTGGCGTTACCACCGTAATTACCGTGACGCAGCGTAGTGCCGAACCCTTTAAGCGGGCCCGTTTGAATCACGTAGTCAATGCGCGCGTCGGTCTCGTGCTCATTCAAGTCTTTGCCAGCACCGCTAACAGTCTTGATGTCCTGGCCATCCAGGTATGCGATCGAAGCTTTCAAACCTGGCACGCCCAGCGAGGCAAAGTCATAGGAGTACTGACCGTACGTGGTGTTTTCACCTGCACGGATAAAACTGCCAACCGTCGCATCGGTGAACGAGTAGAAGCTGGCGCCGCCAGCACCTTCGTTGCGACCGTTGCCATCAAGAACACTACCTTGGTTCAAGAAGACAAAACCGCCGTCATCGCTGACACGCTGATGCCCGAGCAGGAAGGCACTGCCACCCAGGGTGTAGGTGAAGGTGGCACTCCAGGTCTTGTTGTCGACTTCTCCCAAGTGTTTGGCGTAGCCACCGTTGTTGTTGAAGCGGTAGCCTGGGTCACCATTCTTGCCGTCGGAGCTGCTGTCGAAATAACGCAGATCGGTTTTGAACGATTGGTTCGGCGCGATCGGGAAAACGTGTACCAGGCCGAGGAAGTTCTGCTTGTAGTAATCTTCCAGATTCGCGTAGTAGTACTGCAGCGTCAGTTCTTTGGTGACCTTCCAGTCTGCACCGGCGTAGCGGAACTGGTTGCTTTCCTCAGTACCGCCATTCACAGCCAGGCCAGTGCTGTTGGACGAGGCGCGACCTGTCGCGCGCTCCAACTGACCCAGGTTGAAGGTCACGTTGTCGATTTCCTTCGAGGTGATGGTGCCACCTTCGAAAGTTTGTGGCAGCACACGACTGTCGTTCGCGATCAGGATCGGCATGTTTGGCTGCAGAGCGCCACCGAGGTGGGCCTCTGTTTTCGAGAAGCGTGCCTTGACGTTGCCTGCCACGCGACTCCATGAATCCGTTGCCGAACCATCGGAATCGCTAGGGCTGAAGGAGTTGTTGTTCGGGTGATGGCCTCTGCCGCCATCCAGATGGATACCGACCAGCGCCTGGGCATCGAAACCAAAACCCACAACACCTTGGGTAAAGCCCGACAGGTAATCGAACTTCAGACCTTCTGCGGCCTCTCGTTGTCTGTTACCAGCATTACTAGGAGCAGTACTGGTAGGAGCTTCACGAACGTCGGCGTCGAAATAATAAGTACGCGAACTGACGGAAGCCTTGCTGTCTTCGATAAAACCGGCGGCGCCTGCTTGCTGCGCCAAAACCCCTACGGCCACGGCCAGGGCCAAGGTGGACTTGTTCATTGTTTAGCTCCTATCGTTTCTAATTCTTGTGTTCCTGGCCCTGGGTTAGATGCCCGGGATCCTAGGGTTCGCGATTAGCGCCGGACCGTGACCCACAAGTCAATCGTAACCTTGTGTGTCTACGACCATGGTCTAACCCCCGGTTTTCGGGGGCGTGCAAAGTTTTTCGCTCGCTATAAAGCTAAAAAGACGCGCGCGACTTGTTTCCATACCTTTTAGGAATTTAGATCGGCTGCAACACCGAGGCGTAACGCCTCACAGAATCATTCCTAAAAACTATTATTTAGTGTTTTCTTAGATCGATTGGATTTGATAAATCCACATTCAATCTGATCGATGAAGGCCATGCCGTGACGATCAAGCGCGCACTATCCAGCTCAATTGTTACAGTTTATGTATCGTATTTATTTCTTTTGGCGCTCGGGCCGAGAACGTCACCGTGGGCTATCGCACCGGCATTGAAGCCAGCACGAGAGGCGGCTGCCAGACAGCCGTTCCCACGCTCACGTGGGAACGGTCAGATCAGAGGGTTTTTTCGAAGATCTTCGAATTGCGCTGGTAGTTGTACAGCGAGGCCCGCGCCGACGGCAGGCGCTCGACGCTGCTCGGGACAAATCCGCGCTCACGGAACCAGTGGGCCGTGCGTGTGGTGAGGACGAACAGCGTCTTCAACCCCTGAGCCCGGGCGCGGGTTTCAATGCGTTCCAGCAACTCATCGCCACGGCCGCCGTGTCGATACTCCGGGTTCACCGCCAGGCACGCCAGCTCCCCCGCGTCCGAATCGGCAATCTGATACAGCGCCGCGCAGGCGATGATCATGCCTTCGCGTTCGACCACGCTGAACTGTTCGATCTCGCGTTCGAGCACTTCGCGCGAACGGCGCACCAGAATCCCCTGCTCTTCCAGCGGACTGATCAAATCCAGCAAACCGCCGACGTCTTCAATCGCCGCCTCGCGCACCACCTCGAATTGCTCTTGCGCCACCAGCGTACCGCCACCGTCGCGAGTGAACAGTTCGGTCAGCAGCGCACCGTCTTCGACGTAGCTGACGATATGACTGCGCGCCACACCGCCCCGGCAAGCTTCAGCCGCCGCATCCAGCAGTTCGCCTTGATAGTTATTGCCCAGACGTTGCAAATGCGCCGGTACTTGTTGCGGGCGCAGTTCGCGGACCAAGCGGCCGTGTTCGTCGATCAAACCGAGGTCCGCGCCGAACAGCAGCAACTTATCGGCCCCCAGGTCGATGGCCGCCCGGGTGGCGACGTCTTCGCACGCGAGGTTGAAAATCTCGCCGGTCGGCGAGTAGCCCAGCGGCGACAACAGCACGATGGAGCGCTCGTCGAGCAGACGATTGATGCCCTTGCGGTCAACCCGACGCACTTCGCCGGTGTGGTGATAGTCGACACCTTCGAGCACGCCGATCGGCCGCGCCGTCACCAGGTTGCCGCCCGCCACCCGCAGGCGCGAGCCCTGCATCGGCGACGACGCCATGTCCATCGACAACCGCGCTTCGATGGCGATACGCAGTTGGCCAACCGCATCGATCACACATTCAAGGGTTGCCGCATCGGTGATGCGCATGCCGTGGTGGTAATGCGGGGTCAGGCCGCGGGCGGCGAGGCGCGTTTCGATTTGCGGACGGGAGCCGTGCACCAGCACCAGGCGCACCCCGAGACTGTGCAGCAGCACCAGGTCGTGAACGATATTGCCGAAGTTCGGATGCTCCACGCCGTCGCCGGGCAGCATGACGACGAAGGTGCAATCGCGGTGGGCATTGATATAAGGGGAAGCGTGACGAAGCCAATTAACGTATTCGGGCATGAACCTGGGCCTGTAATAAATAGCAGCCAAAAAATGGGCGAAGCAGAAAATACACAGCGGGCTGATGGTTATCGTCGGAACAGGCTTGGCGACACGCGCGCTCTCCTCATGAATACGGGTTAAAACACCAGTCATTTAGACCTGTAGGAGCCTGCCTGCTGGCGGTGAACGATGACGAGGCTCACCTGATGAACCGCGGCGTCTGATCGTCGGAACGCCGCCCGCAGCAAGCAGGCTCCTAGAGGTCATGTGGCCGTCAGGCAATAATGTTCAATCAACTGACGCAATAGATGCACCGTAGGCTGCAAACGTGACATTTCGAGGTATTCCCCCGGCTGGTGGGCGCAGGCGATGTCGCCGGGGCCGAGCACCAGTGTTTCGCAGCCAAGGCGCTGAAGATAAGGCGCTTCGGTGCCGAACGCCACTGCTTCGGCCCGATGACCGGTGAGCTTTTCCGCGACCCGGACCAATTCTGCATCTTCAGCCTGCTCGAATGGCGGCACCTCGGGGAACAGCGGCGCGTAATCGATCTTCACCTGATGGCGTTCGGCAACCGGTTTGAGCCGTTGCAGAATTTCTGCGCGCAGGAACTTGGGGTCCATGCCCGGCAGGGGCCGCAAGTCAAATTCCAGCGAGCACTGGCCGCAAATACGATTGGGGTTGTCGCCGCCATGGATGCAACCGAAATTCATCGTCGGGG
This sequence comes from Pseudomonas sp. GB2N2, assembly GCF_054897705.1. Taxonomy (NCBI): domain Bacteria; kingdom Pseudomonadati; phylum Pseudomonadota; class Gammaproteobacteria; order Pseudomonadales; family Pseudomonadaceae; genus Pseudomonas; species Pseudomonas sp. GB2N2. The sequence continues at coordinate 4,807,457 of NZ_CM142701.1, read as the reverse complement.
TCGGCACGCCGAATTGCGGATTGCGGAATTCGCGCTGCCACAACAGACGCAGGCCACGCAGCTCGCCGATGGCATCGTGCATGGCTTCGAGGGCGCTATGGCCCAGGCTCGGGTCGGAGGAATGGCCGCTCTGACCGAGAATGTCGATGCGCTCCATCATGATGCCTTTGTGCATGCGGATCGGCTTGAGCCCGGTCGGCTCACCGATCACCGCTGCACGGCCCAGCGGGCGACCGGCTGCGGCCAGGGCGCGCGCGCCGGCCATCGAGCTTTCTTCATCGCAGGTGGCGAGGATCAACAGCGGCTGCTTGAACGGCAGGTCGAGCAAAGGGATCACGGCTTCGATGGCGAGGGCGAAAAAGCCCTTCATGTCGCAACTGCCCAGCCCGACCCAGCGGCCATCGACCTCGGTGAGTTTCAGCGGATCGGTCTGCCACAACGCGCCATCGAATGGCACCGTGTCGCTGTGCCCGGCCAGTACCAGACCGCCGGGGCCGGAACCAAAACTGGCCAGCAAATTGAATTTTCCCGGGCTGACCTGCTGGATATCGCAGGCAAAACCGAGGTCGCCGAGCCACGTTGCCAGCAGGTCGATCACCGGTCGGTTGGTTTGATCAAGGCTCGCCTGGGTGCAGCTCACCGACGGTGCGGCAATCAGCGCAGCGAACTGATCTTTCATGGACGGCAAAGGCATCGCTGACTCCCACTCGCGAATTGAGGTCCATCATAGAACCATCCGGTGACAGGAATAAACCGTCGCGGCGCGTAGGACTTGGTAGTCCTGTACACTGCACGACCTTGGCAGCCACACATTCCCCCCGGCTGCGCTCCCGATCCTGGATTTTCCGGCCATGCAGAAAGAAACTGAAATCAAACTCCGCGTCAGCCGCGAAACCCTCGCCGCCCTGCGCGAGCACCCGCTACTGAAAAAACGCAACAAAAGTGGCTGGGAACGCCGTGAACTGATGAACCAGTACTTCGACACGCCTGAGCGCGACCTGGCCCGCGCCAAGGTTGCCCTGCGCCTGCGCCGCGATGGCGAAGAAGTGATTCAGACCCTCAAGACCCGTGGCCAGAGCGTCGCCGGTCTGTCCGAGCGTAACGAATACGACTGGAACCTGCCCAAAGCCAAGCTCGATGTGAAAAAACTCGACGGCGAATGCTGGCCTGAAGAACTGGCCGAGCTGGACAAGAAATCCCTGAAGCCGATTTTCACCACCGATTTCGTCCGCGAACGCGCTGAAATCGCTTGGGGCCGTGGCAAGACCAAGGTGGTCATCGAAGCCGCGCTGGACTTGGGTCACGTGGTCGTTGGCAAGCAGAAAGAAGAAATCTGCGAGCTGGAACTGGAATTGCGCGAAGGCGAACCGGCCGCGCTGCTGGAGCTGGCCGCCGAACTGGCCGCGACCTTCGCGCTGATGCCGTGCGACATCAGCAAGGCTGAGCGCGGTTATCGCTTGTACGACGCCAACAGCTATTCGTTGAGCCTGCCGGCGCCGCAGATCAGCGCCGAAACACCGCTGGACGACGCGTTTGCTGCACTGAGCTGGCACCTGTTGGGCAGCAGCCAGCGTCTGGCCGAGCAATATCGCTTCAATGGCCACTGGCGCCTGTTGCAGGACTGGGTCGAAAACCTCGCCGAATTGCGCGCCCTCCTGAGCAGCCTCGGTCAAGCCGCCCCGCGTCAGTCGACCCACGATTTGCGCCTCGCGCTGGATGCCTTGCTCGAAGACTGGCGCCCCCTGGTGCAAGCCGGCCTCGACGACGAAGACGTGCGCAAAGCCGCGCCGGAGCAGTTCCTCGAAGAACTGGAAGATCCGCGCTGGGGCTTGTTCTCACTGAGCACTTCGCGCTGGTTGCTGGCCCGCACGTGGACCGCCGATCGCAACGTTCGTGGCAATCGCCAGGGCGCTGCGCAATTGGGCAGCTGGTTGCCGCGCTTGCTGGGTGAAGAAGCCACCTCGTTGCAATTGCAGCGTTACCAGCAGCAGCCGGAAGACCTGGCTGAGCAACTGCCGCGTATCGAACGCATCCAGGCCTGGCTGCACCACGCCCGTCACGTGCTGGACATCCCGGAAATGGATCGCCTGTACGGTGAGCTGAAGCAGCTTGCCTTACTGGCTAACGAGCCAATCACCGATGAATCGCTGGATGCGCGCAAGCAGCAGGCGATTGCGGTGTATCAAAACCGTGCGTGGAAGATGTTGCTGCGTATGTAAGACCGCCATCGCTGGAAAGCCAGCTCCTACAGGGTTCGTGTGTACGATAAACCCCCTGTAGGAGCCGCTTGCCGGCGATAAGGCCCGCACATCCAACACGTAGTGGCCCAACGGACGCCGCGTCCACTACTATCCTTGGCGAACTGTTGTTCACGAGGAGCCCGCATGTCCGTTCAACTTGCCATTCAGGACCGCTGGCTGGATCTCAACGATTTGCTGCGCGAATTGGTCGCCCAGGGCTTTATCAGCCAGGACTCGGCCGAGCATGCGCTGAACGCCCGCCGTCGACACGCCGCCAATGGCCAGATGCACCCGCTGGAATTCATCGCCAGCCAGCAGCTGGACGACCTGAGTCGTCCCGGCAAACACCTCGACCTGGAAAGCCTCACTCTGTGGCTGTCGCAGCAGGCCGGCCAGCCTTACCTGCGCATCGATCCGCTGAAAATCAACGTCGCGGCCATTACCCCGCTGATGTCCTATGCCTTTGCGCAGCGCCACAAGATCCTCGCGGTATCCATCGACCGTGACGCCGTGACTGTGGCCAGCGCCCAGCCTTACGTCACAGGTTGGGAAGCCGACCTGACCCACGTATTGAAGCTGCCGATCAAACGGGTCGTGGCCAATCCGCTGGACATCCAGCGCTTCAGCGTCGAGTTTTTCCGCTTGGCCAAATCGGTCAGTGGCGCGACCAACGCCGATCAGCAGAGCAACACTCTGGGCAACTTCGAACAGTTGCTCAACCTCGGCGCCAGCGACCAGGAACCGGACGCCAATGACGCGCACATCGTCAACATCGTCGACTGGTTGTTTCAGTACGCCTTCCAGCAGCGCGCCAGCGATATCCACATCGAACCCCGGCGCGAGCAAGGCACCGTGCGTTTTCGCATCGACGGCGTGTTGCACAACGTCTATCAATTCCCACCGCAGGTGACCATGGCGATCGTCAGTCGCCTGAAGAGCCTGGGCCGGATGAACGTCGCGGAAAAACGCAAACCCCAGGACGGCCGCGTAAAAACCAAGACGCCGGACGGCGGCGAAGTCGAGTTGCGGCTGTCGACGTTGCCGACAGCGTTCGGCGAAAAAATGGTCATGCGGATCTTCGACCCGGAAGTGTTGCTCAAGGACTTCGACCAGTTGGGCTTTTCCGCCGAAGACCTGCGCCGCTGGCAGGACATGACGAGTCAGCCCAACGGCATCATTCTGGTCACCGGCCCAACGGGTTCAGGCAAGACCACCACGCTGTACACCACCCTGAAGAAACTGGCGACGCCGGAGGTCAACCTCTGCACCATCGAAGACCCGATAGAAATGGTCGAGCCGGCGTTTAACCAGATGCAGGTCCAGCACAACATCGACCTGACTTTTGCCGCCGGCGTGCGCGCGTTGATGCGGCAGGACCCGGACATCATCATGATCGGCGAGATCCGCGATCTCGAAACCGCGGAAATGGCGATCCAGGCCGCCCTCACCGGCCACTTGGTGCTCTCGACGCTGCACACCAACGACGCGCCCAGCGCTATCAGTCGCCTGCTGGAACTCGGCGTGCCGCATTACCTGATCAAGGCCACGGTGCTCGGTGTCATGGCGCAGCGTCTGGTGCGCACCTTGTGTCCGCACTGCAAGGCACCGCTGACACTGGGCGAAGAAGACTGGCAAACCCTGACCAGACCCTGGCAAGCACCGCTGCCGGGCAATGCCCAACGCGCCATCGGTTGCCTGGAATGCCGCGACACCGGCTATCGCGGCCGCGCCGGGGTTTACGAAATCATGCAACTGACCGACGGGGTCAAGGCGCTGATCAACCCGGACACCGACTTGCTGGCGATCCGGCGCCAAGCGTTCAAGGAAGGCATGCGCAGCTTGCGGCTATCGGGGGCGCAGAAAGTTGCCGCAGGCCTGACCACGATCGAGGAGGTGTTGCGGGTGACGCCGCAGAGCGAGCAGAAGTGAGACCTTTTATGTCTCCTGATGATGCGAGGGCCGCCTAACGGTACTTATCCCGGACCCGCGCCGCTACACTCCAGCGATCGCAACTTCATTGGTGACCGAAGCCATCGCCGGCGGCAACGTGCAGGCGGTCAATTATTTCGTCGCGCAAAAGTACATCGATGCGCTGGGCAAACTGGCCTCGGCAAACAACAGCAAAGTCATCCTGATGCCGCTTGAGGCCAGCTCGATGATCGGCGCTGTGGGCGGTATCGGCGAGATCGTCAAAGCCACGTTCGACAACAAGAAAGCCTGAGGCGCGATATGTGGGAATTCCTGCAGCATTTATCGTTCTGGGACTGGCTGGCGCTGGGCACCGTGCTACTGATTCTCGAAGTATTCGGCGCCGGCGGTTATCTGCTGTGGATCGGCATCGCCGCCGCCGCCGTGGGTGTGCTCACGTTCGTGCTTCCGCAGATGTCCTGGGAGTTGCAGTTTCTACTGTTCGGCCTGCTCTCGATCGCCACTGCGCTGTATTGGTGGCGACGCCAGCGCAGCGCGGTGCGCCAGAGCGATGAGCCGAACCTCAACCTGCGCGGTCAGGAACTGATCGGCAAAACCTTTGTGGTGCACGAAACAATTGTCGACGGTCGCGGCAAAATCAAGGTGGCTGATGGCGTGTGGATGGCGCGCGGCGCGGATGCCGTGATCGGTACCCGTGTTCGGGTGATCGGGCAGCAAGGTGCAATTTTGCTGGTGGAACCGGCGGAATGACCGGTGATGGAACTCGACTGGGGGATCGGCAATCAAACGCCGTAGATAACTCAGTGGAGTCACCCATCATGCGTCTTAAACTTGCTGTCGCTACTGTTGCGCTGTTGTCCCTTCCGATCGGTTCTGCAATGGCCGACGGCTTTTGGCGTGACGTCATTTCTTCCGGTGCCACTACCGGCTCGACCTATCTGACGTTCAAGGATCATAAGCTGATCATTGCTGCCCAGGACGATGCCGGCAGTTTCGTCGCCAGCGACGGCGGCATTCGCGGCCCGTACCTGGAAGCCGCGATGCAGAAAGTCCGCGCCGACAACCCTGGCCTGAAGGCCACGGACATGGAACTGGCGAATGCGATCCTGGCGAAAAATGCCATCGCTTCGGAATAGGATCTACGGCTGAACAAAAATGCCGCTCATATGAGCGGCATTTTTTTGCCTGACGCAATTCAATGTGTGAGCAAACTGTCTTGATGTCTTTTTTCAAAGAAGACTAATCAAGGGCCAGCCGAACTCCCACATTGCTCAGCGGTAATCGTCCACCGGGACGCACGCGCAAAACAGGTTGCGGTCGCCGTAGACGTTATCCACCCGATTCACCGCCGGCCAGTACTTGTGCGCCTTGGTGTGCGCATCCGGGGTGACGGCCTGTTCGATGGAGTACGGTCGCTCCCAAACCCCGGTGATGTCAGCCAATGTATGCGGCGCGCGTTTCAGCGGGTTGTCTTCGGCGGGCCAATTGCCGTTCTGCATTTCGGTGATTTCCGCGCGAATGCTCAACATCGCGCCGATAAAGCGATCAAGTTCGGCCTTCGATTCACTTTCCGTCGGCTCGACCATCAAGGTGCCCGGCACCGGGAACGACATGGTTGGCGCATGGAAACCGTAATCCATCAGGCGTTTGGCCACGTCCTCTTCGCTGATCCCGGTCAGCGCTTTGAGCGGCCGCAGATCAAGGATGCATTCGTGGGCCACCCGCTCGTTGCGCCCGGTGTAGAGCACCGGAAATGCACCGGACAGATGCTGCGCCAGGTAATTTGCGGCAAGGATCGCCACCTCGCTGGCGTCCGCCAGTTGCGGCCCCATCATCGCGATGTACATCCAGCTGATCGGCAGAATGCTCGCGCTGCCCCAAGGCGCCGCGCTGACCGCGCCGTTCTGCGGCAACGGCCCGTCAATCGCCACCACCGGATGGTTGGCAACGAAGGGCGCGAGGTGCGCCCGCACACCAATCGGTCCCATGCCGGGCCCGCCACCGCCGTGGGGAATGCAGAAGGTCTTGTGCAGATTCATGTGCGAGACATCGGCGCCTATGTCCGCCGGCCGCGCCAGCCCGACTTGCGCATTGAGGTTGGCGCCATCCATGTACACCTGGCCACCATGGCTGTGGATAACTTCACAGATGTCGCTGATGCCTTCCTCATAAACGCCGTGCGTCGAGGGATATGTGGCCATCAGGCAGGCGAGTTTTTCCCCGGCGTGCGCGGCTTTTTCCTTCAGGTCATCGAGATCGACGTTGCCGGCCTCGTCGCACTCGACAATCACCACGCGCATACCGGCCATCTGCGCGGAAGCAGGGTTGGTGCCGTGGGCCGAGGACGGGATCAGGCAAATATCCCGCGCCCCCTGATGACGGCTCTCATGGTATTTGCGGATGGCCAGCAGCCCGGCGTACTCGCCCTGGGCGCCCGAGTTGGGCTGCATGCAGATCGCATCGAAACCGGTGATCGCGCAGAGCCAGCGTTCCAGCTCTTCGATCATCAACGTATAGCCGACCGCCTGTCCTTTCGGCACAAACGGGTGCAGGTTGGCGAACTGCGGCCAGGTGATGGGGATCATCTCGCTGGTGGCGTTGAGTTTCATGGTGCAAGAGCCCAGCGGAATCATGGACTGGTTCAGGGCCAGGTCCTTGTTCTCCAATTGCTTGAGGTAACGCAGCATCTCGGTTTCGCTGTGATGCGCGCTGAACACCGGGTGACGCAAGTAAGGCGAGGAGCGCAGCAAACCGACGGGAATTCCGGGTGACAGGGTTTCAGCATCCAGCGCTTCGACAGTGAGCCCATGATCAGCGCCGAGGAATACATCGAACAGCTTGGCAACGGTGGTTTCGTCAGAGGTTTCGTCAAGGCTCAGTCCCAACCGGCCGCGCCCGAGAATGCGCAAATTGATCTGCGCGGCTTGGGCGCTTTCGATGATTGCGGTCTGGGTGCCGCCGACCTCCAGCGTCAGCGTGTCGAAAAAGTGTGCGTTCAAACGGGTGATGCCGTGGCGCTCCAGCCCGGCAGCGAGAATGCAGGTCAATCTGTGCACTCGTTGGGCAATGCGCTTCAGTCCTTCCGGACCGTGATAGACCGCGTAAAAACTGGCGATGTTGGCCAACAGCACCTGGGCGGTGCAAATGTTCGAGTTGGCCTTCTCCCGGCGAATATGCTGCTCGCGGGTTTGCAGGGCCATGCGCAATGCGCTGTTGCCGCGCGCGTCTTTCGAGACACCGATGATGCGGCCGGGAATCGCCCGTTTGTACTCGTCGCGACTGGCAAAAAACGCTGCATGCGGGCCGCCGTAACCCATCGGCACACCAAAGCGCTGGGATGAGCCGAACACCACGTCGGCGCCCAGTTCGCCCGGTGGCGTCAGCAGCAACAGGCTCAACAGATCGGTGGCGACGCAGGCAAGCGCCTGCTGGGCATGCAGGTGATCGATGAGCGGGTGGAGGTCGCGGATCTCACCATGGGTGTCGGGATATTGCAGCAGCGCGCCGAACACCTGGTGCTGCTTCAGGTTGTCCACAGCGTCGACGATCAGCTCGAAACCGAAACCTTCGGCACGGGTTTGCACCACGGAAATCGTCTGCGGATGACAGTTCTCGTCTATGAAAAACAGATTGCTCTTGGACTTGGCGACACGCTTGGCCAAGGCCATGGCTTCCGCCGCCGCCGTGGCTTCATCAAGCAACGAGGCGTTGGCCAATTCCAGGCCGGTCAGGTCGATGGTCAGTTGTTGAAAGTTGAGCAGCGCTTCGAGGCGACCTTGGGCGATTTCCGGTTGATAGGGTGTGTAAGCGGTGTACCAACCGGGATTTTCCAGCACGTTGCGCAAGATGACGGTGGGCGTCAGGGTGCCGTGGTAACCCATGCCGATCAGGCTGGTCCAGACCTGATTCTGCGCGGCGTACCCGCGCAGTTTGGCCAGCGCGGCTTGTTCGTCGAGGGCGGGCGGCAGGTCGAGCGCGCGGTTCAGGCGGATTCCCGGCGGCACCGTTTGCTCGATCAACTCGACGCGGCTGCCGACACCCAGGCTGTCGAGCATCGCCTGTTGCTCGGCGGCATCGGGCCCGAGGTGGCGGCGAAGGAAGGCGTTGGGGTCGCGTAACTGGCTCAAGGACGGCAACTGGGACATGACGGGCTCTCTCTGGACTGGCGCTCAGCGTCGATGCAACACGGTCAAACCAGCATAGCAGCCACTGTCGGATGCAAATCCTGTGGGAGCGGGCTTGCTCGCGAAAGCGGCGTGTCAGACGGTATTTATGTAGCCTGACACACCGCCTTCGCGAGCAAGCCCGCTCCCACATTGGATAGACATCGGCCACAAAAAAGCCCCGACGGGTCGGGGCTTTGGGTGACGCTGAAGGCTTACTCGCCGATGTGGTTCTTGTAGGCGCCTGCATCGAGCAGCTTGTCCAGGTCAGCGGTGTTGCTTGGCTTCAATTTGAAAATCCACGCACCGTACGGATCGGTGTTGAGCGATTCAGGCGTAGCGCCCAAATCTTCGTTGATCGCAATCACTTCACCGGCCACCGGGGAATAGATGTCCGATGCGGCTTTGACCGACTCCACCACACCGGACTGATCACCGGCAGCGAAGACCTTTCCGATTTCGGTCAGCTCGACGAACACCACGTCGCCCAAGGCTTCCTGAGCGTGATCGCTGATGCCAACGGTGACGGTGCCATCAGCTTCGAGACGGGCCCATTCGTGACTTTCGGCAAAACGCAGGTCGGCAGGGATATCGCTCATGTTCTGTGTCCTCAAGGAAATTGTCAGCGGTCGTTGCCCGCCAGAAAAGGTTAGATCAAGGTTTTGCCATGGCGTACGAAGGTCGGTTTGACCACTCGGACCGGGTACCACTTGCCACGGATTTCCACTTCCGCGCGGTCGGCTGTCGCCATCGGCACGCGCGCCAGTGCAATCGACTTGCTAAGCGTAGGAGAGAAACTACCACTGGTGATCTCCCCTTCGCCAACATTGGCGATGCGGACCACCTGATGAGCGCGCAAAACACCACGTTCTTCAAGGACCAGACCGACCAGTTTGTGCTGTACGCCCCCCGCTCGCTCGGCTTCCAGCGCTGCGCGGCCGATGAACTGACGTGTGGCCGGCTCCCAGGCAATGCTCCAGGCCATGTTCGAGGCCAGCGGCGAAACGTTCTGGTGAATGTCCTGCCCGTAGAGGTTCATGCCGGCTTCAACACGCAAGGTATCCCGTGCGCCGAGCCCGATCGGCGAGATGCCTGCGCCGACCAGGTCATTGAAGAAACCCGGCGCCTGACTGGCCGGCAGAATGATTTCCAGCCCGTCTTCACCGGTATAGCCGGTGCGCGCGATGAACCAGTCACCGTCAGGCTGACCTTCGAACGGCTTCAGCAACTGGATCAGGTTGCCGCGAGACTGGGTGACCAGTTCAGAGATTTTGTGCCGGGCGTGAGGGCCCTGGATGGCCAGCATCGCCATGTCCGAGCGCTCGTCGATTTTGACGTCGAAGCCATTGAGGTGCGCCTGCATCCACGCCAGGTCCTGATCGCGGGTGGACGCATTGACCACCAGGCGATAACCGCCGTCGAGGCGATAGACGATCATATCGTCGACGATGCCGCCGTGTTCGTTGAGCATGGTGCTGTACAAGGCACGGCCTGAGCTGTGCAGGCGTTCGACGTCATTGGCCAGCAAATGCTGGAGCCAGTCCTTGGCCTGACGGCCGCCGACATCGATCACGGTCATGTGGGATACGTCGAAAACACCGCAATCGCGGCGCACCTGATGGTGTTCCTCGACCTGCGAGCCGTAATGCAAAGGCATATCCCAACCGCCAAAATCGACCATCTTCGCGCCGAGGGCGAGATGAAGGTCGTACAGAGGCGTACGCTGTCCCATGGGTTTCTCCTTCCGGGCGTGGCGAAGGTGCGGCCGGTGCTGCACGGGGTAAAAGCCTTGAAACACAAGGCTTTTAGCCAATCTCAGCTACCAGGTCTGTAGGACGGACCGCACCGAATGCCGCGCATTGTAGCCTCAAGGTGTAGGACTGACACCTAGCTGTTTCGATGCGCCGAACGTCGGATCAATCCGATGACCGGTAACAACCCGACCAGAACCAGGGTCAGCGCCGGTAACGATGCTCTCGCCCATTCGCCTTCGCTGGTCATTTCAAAAATGCGCACCGCCAGCGTATCCCAGCCAAACGGGCGCATCAGCAGGGTCGCGGGCATTTCCTTGAGCACGTCGACGAATACCAGCAGCGCCGCACTCAGCGTTCCGGGCAGTAACAACGGCAGATACACTTTGAAAAACAGTCGTGGCCCACTGACGCCAAGGCTACGTGCCGCTTCGGGCAAAGAAGGCCGTATTCGCGCCAGACTGCTTTCCAGCGGCCCATAAGCCACGGCGATGAAGCGCACCAGATACGCCAGCAACAGTGCAGACAGACTGCCCAGCAGTAACGACTTGCCAGAGCCGCCGAGCCAATCCGACGCCGGGATCACCAGTTCGCGATCCAGATAACTGAACGCCAGCATGATCGATACCGCCAGCACCGAACCCGGCAGTGCGTAGCCAAGATTGGCCAGACTGACGCCGGAGCGGATCGCCCGGGTGGGCGCCAGACGCCTGGCGAACGTCAGCACCAGTGCGACGCCAACGGTGATCAGCGCCGCCACGCCACCCAGGTACAGCGTGTGGACAATCAGTCCGGTGTAGCGCTCATCCAGATCGAAACGCCCGCGCTGCCAGAACCACACCACCAATTGCAGCATCGGAATGATGAAGGCACAGGCAAACACCAGACCGCACCAGCCCATCGCTACGAGGGCTTTGAACCCCCTCAGGTGGTACAGCGCCTTGACCCGCGGTCGTTCGTTGCCCGCCCGGTTGGCCCCGCGCGCACGACGCTCGCCGTACAGTACGACCATCACCACCAGCAGCAACAGGCTGGCCAGTTGCGCGGCGGTGGAAAGACTGAAGAAGCCGTACCAGGTCTTGTAGATCGCCGTCGTAAAGGTGTCGAAATTGAACACCGACACCGCGCCGAAATCCGCCAGGGTTTCCATCAGCGCCAACGCCACACCCGCGCCGATCGCAGGGCGCGCCATCGGTAAAGCCACGCGCCAGAACGCCTGCCACGGCGATTGCCCAAGGACCCGCGCCGCTTCCATCAGGCCTTTGCCTTGGGCCAGAAACGCGGTGCGTGCCAACAGGTAAACGTAGGGATAGAAGACCAGCACCAGCACCAGGATGACGCCGCCGGTCGAGCGCACCCGTGGTAAGCGCAGGCCGCTGCCAAACCACTCACGCAGCAGGGTTTGCACCGGGCCGGCGAAATCCAGCAGGCCAACGAAGACAAACGCCAGCACGTAGGCGGGAATCGCGAACGGCAGCATCAGCGCCCAGTCCAGCCATTTTCTGCCGGGAAATTCGCAGAGGCTGGTGAGCCAGGCGAGGCTGACGCCCAGCAGCGTTACGCCGATGCCGACGCCAAGCACCAGGGTCAGCGTATTGGCCAGAAGGCGCGGCATTTGAGTGTCCCAGAGGTGGGACCAGATTTGCTGATCGATGGTTTGCCAGGAGAGCAGCAGGACGCTAAGGGGCAGCAGGACCAGCGCAGCGATGGTGAAGACCAGGGGATACCAGCGGCGTTGGGCGGGGTGGGCCAAGGAAAAACTCTCAAGCGGTTGGGATATACACAAATGCCCTGGTAGGAGCGAGCTTGTACGTCAGAAAGGGGCTCAGTTCCAGCCTGCCCGATCCATCATCCGGATCGCTTCTGCCTGACGCTTGCCCGCAATCTCCACCGGCAAGGTATCCGCGACGAACTTGCCCCAACTCGCCACTTCGGCGGACGGCTGAACCGCAGGGTTGGCCGGGAATTCCTGATTCACGTCGGCGAAGATCTTCTGCGCTTCCGGCGTGGTCATCCACTCCACCAAGGCTTTGGCCGCTTCCGGGCGCGGCGCATGTTTGGTCAGGCCGATGCCCGACAGATTGACGTGCACGCCACGATCCCCCTGGTTCGGCCAGAACAGCTTCACCGCCAGGTCCGGCTTCTGCTTGTGCAGGCGACCGTAGTAGTAGGTGTTGACGATGCCGACATCGCATTGGCCGGCGTTGATCGCATCCAGCACCGCGATGTCATCGGAGAACACGTCGGTGGACAGGTTGCTCACCCAGCCCTTGAGGATTTTCTCGGTTTTTTCGGCGCCGTGGACTTCGATCATGGTGGCAGTCAGCGACTGGTTATAGACCTTCTTCGCCGTGCGCAGGCACAGACGACCTTCCCAGTTCTTGTCGGCCAGACCTTCATAGGTGGTCAGCTCACCGGGTTTCACACGCTCGGTGGAGTAAGCGATGGTCCGCGCCCGAAGGCTCAGGCCGGTCCAGGCATGGGAGGCCGCGCGGTATTGCAGCGGGATGTTGGCGTCGATGGTTTTCGATGTGAATGGCTGGAGGATGCCCATCTGCTCGGCCTGCCAGAGGTTGCCGGCATCCACGGTCAGCAGCAGGTCGGCGGTGGCGTTTTCGCCCTCGGCCTTGATGCGCTGCATCAGCGGCGCTTCCTTGTCGGTGATGAACTTCACCTTCACGCCGGTTTTCGCGGTGTAGGCATCGAATACCGGTTTGATCAGCTCGTCGATACGCGAGGAGTAAACCACCACCTCGTCGGCGGCCTGGGCGACGGTGCTGCCGATCAGGGTCAGGGCGAGTGCGGTCAGTAGACGCTTCGGTGCCAACATGGGAGCGATCTCTCGATTGGAAAAGTGAGGCCAAATGATAAGGACTCACATTTAGCTTCTCAATCGAACAGTTCGCGGGTGAGTTACCAGATGTTGCACAGGCAATTTCAGGCCTTGGCCAGCGCCGGCAAATCCCCGGTCAACCCCAGCGCCTCACGCACAAACAACGCCTTGGCCTCTGGCATCTGCTCAACCATCTTCAACCCGGCATTACGCAACCAGCGCACTGGCAACGGATCAGCCTGGAACAAGCGCTCGAAGCCCTCCATCGCCGCCATCAACGCCAGATTGTGCGGCATACGCCGACGTTCGTAGCGGCTCAGCACTTTCACATCCGCCAGACGCTCGCCCCGTTCGGCCGCTTGCAACAGCACTTCGGCGAGTACGGCCGCATCGAGAAAACCGAGGTTCACACCCTGCCCAGCCAACGGATGAATGGTGTGAGCCGCGTCGCCGATCAGCGCCAGGCCTTCAGTCACGTAACGCTTGGCGTGGCGTTGACGCAGCGGCACACACAGGCGCGGATCGGCGCTGACCACCGCACCCAAACGGCCTTCAAAGGCGCGTTCCAGCTCGCGGCAGAAACCCTCGTCATCCAGTGCCATCAAGCGTTCGGCTTCACCTGGCGTAGTCGACCAGACGATCGAGCACCAGTCCTGCTGACCGTCACGCTCCAGCGGCAGAAACGCCAACGGACCGTTATCGGTGAAGCGCTGCCAGGCGGTCATTTGATGCGGTCGGGCGCTGCGCACACTGGTGACGATCGCATGGTGCAGATAATCCCACTCTCGAGTCGCCACGCCGGTCAGGCGCCGCACCGCCGAGTTAGCGCCATCCGCCGCGATCACCAACGGCGCACGCAGGGTGCGGCCATCGGCCAGGGTCAGCAGCCAATCGTCGCCGGAGCGGCGCATCTGTTCCAGGCGGGCATTGGCCAGCATGCCGAGGTCGCAATCGTGCAAACGGTCGAGCAAAGCGTCTTGAACCACACGGTTCTCGACGATATGCCCCAGCACCTCGGCATGTACGCTGGCGGCGGAAAAGTGGATCTGCCCGGTGCCGCTGCCATCCCAGACGTGCATGTCGGTGTAGGGGCTGCTGCGCCGGTTGGCGATGCCGTCCCACACACCCAGACGCTCGAGAATCCGCTGGCTGGCTGCCGACAGGGCGCTCACGCGCGGCTCGAACGGCGCTTGCCCGTCGAAGGGTTTGACCGTCATCGGGCTGCCGTCCAGCAGCAGCACTTCCAGCCCGCTGTCCTGCAACGCCAGCGCCAGGGCGCTGCCGACCATTCCAGCCCCGACAATCAGCAGATCTGCGCGCATGTCCATGCTTTAAGCCTGTCTCGCTTGCGGCTTGAGCCGCACGTAAAGGGTTTTCTGGACCCGCGCCACCAGGGTGCCGGCGCCGTCGTGAATATCCACCTGCAATTGCGGCAGGTACTTTTCGCCGCTTGCCGTTTGGCGGCGGATCTCGTCGAGCAACGTCTCGTCGATCCTGAAACTGGCGAACACCGGACCTTTGCCCGGCGAGATGAAATCGATGTCCGCGGCTTTGTCCCAGACAATGTATCGGTGGCCGAGGTTTTCCATCAGCATCAGCATGTAGAACGGGTCGACCATCGAATACAGGCTGCCACCGAACTGGGTGCCGACGTAATTGCGGTTGTACCAGCCCAACCCCATGGACACCTTGATCTCGCGGAAGTCATCGCTGATATGTCGAACCCGAACGCCCGCGCCCAGATAAGGCGGGTACAAGGTCATGAACCAACGCATCAAATGCGCTTTGCCGAAGGTGCTCATCAGCCACTTAAGCATCGGGACGCGTACCCAGGCCCATGGCCTGCCGGGCAAACCAGCGCTTGGCCGGCGGCAGCAGATCGAGGCCCAGCAGGCCGATGTTGCGGCCCAGCGAGACCAGCGGCTGAGTGCTGCCGAACAATCGCGTGACCTGGTCGGAGAAGCCCACGGTCAGGTTCTGGTCCATGCGCTGGCGTTCGCGATACGCCTGCAGCGTCGCGAAATCACCAGGCGAAGTCTCGCTGGCCAACAGCGCATCCGCCAAGGCCTGCGCATCCCGCAGCGACAGGTTGAAACCCTGGCCGGCAATCGGGTGCAGGCTGTGAGCGGCGTTGCCGAGAATCGCCAGATGCGGACGCACCTGCTCCTCGGCTTCAATCAGCGTCAGCGGGTAAAGGTGTCGGGCGCCAACCTGCTTCAAGGTGCCCAGACGGTAACCGAACACGCCCTGCAATTCGCTGAGGAAGCTGCGGTCATCGAGGTCTGCAAGCCGTTGCGCGTCCATGCCCAGTCGGGTCCAGACCAGGGCGCAGCGGTTGTCCGGCAGCGGCAATAACGCCATGGGGCCGTCGTCGGTAAAGCGCTCGAACGCCATGCCGTTGTGCGCTTCGCTCGGGGTGATGTTGGCGATCAGCGCGCTCTGGTTGTACGGGCGCTTCTTGATGCCGATCCCCAGTTGCTCGCGCAGGCCGGATCGGCCGCCATCAGCAAGCACCGCGAGGTCGCATTCCAGGGTGGTTTCATCGTTGAGGGTCAGGCGATAGCCATCGGTCAGCGGCTCCATGCGCGTGACTTCCGCCGGGCAACGCCAAGCGATCACGTCCTTGTCCAGACCCTGCCAGAGGCATTGGCCCAGCCAGGCGTTTTCCACCACATAACCCAGCGCCGGCACGCCCTCTTCCATCGCCGAAAGACGCGCGGTGGAGAAGCGACCTCGGTCGGAGACATGAATCTGCTTGATCGGCTCGGCGCGACGGGAGATTGCCTGCCACACACCCAACCGCTGATAAATCTGCTTGGCCCCGTAGGACAGCGCCGAAGAACGGGCGTCGTAGCTCGGCTGATACGTGTCGCCGGGGGCGAAGGGTTCGATCAGCACGATCTTCCAGCCACGAGCCTTGGCCCCGGCCTGCAACGCCAACGCCAGGCTGGCACCGACCAGGCCGCCACCGATGATTGCCAGATTGACTCGACTCATGCCGCTTGTGTCCGTGCTTGCGCCATCAAGGCTTCGATCTCGGCGACCGTTTTCGGTACGCCGTTGGTCAGGATTTCACAGCCGGTTTTGGTGACCACGACGTCGTCCTCGATGCGCACGCCAATGCCGCGCCATTTCTTCGCTACGTTCTGGTTATCCGGGGCGATGTAGATCCCCGGTTCCACGGTCAGCGCCATGCCGACTTCCAGCACGCGCCATTCGCCGCCGACCTTGTACTCGCCGACGTCATGCACATCCATGCCCAGCCAGTGGCCGGCGCGGTGCATGTAAAACGCTTTATAGGCTTCGCTGGCGATCAGCTCGTCGACCTCGCCCCGCAACAGGCCCAGCTTGACCAGCCCGGCAGTAATCACTTGAACCGTGGCTTCGTGCGCCTGATTCCAGTGTTTGTTCGGGGCGATTTCGGCGAAGGCGGCTTCCTGCGAAGCCAGCACCAACTCGTAGATCGCCTTCTGTTCTGGTGAATACTTGCCGTTGACCGGCCAGGTGCGGGTGATGTCGCTGGCGTAGCAGTCGATCTCGCAACCGGCGTCGATCAGCACCAGATCGCCATCCTTGAGCACTGCGTCATTCTGCTGGTAATGCAGGATGCAACTGTTGCGCCCGGTAGCGACGATCGAACCGTAAGCCGGCATCTTCGCCCCACCCTTGCGGAACTCGTAATCGAGCTCGGCTTCGAGGCTGAATTCGTGCAGCCCGGCCTGGCTGGCCTGCATCGCACGGATATGCGCCTGGGCAGAAATCCGCGCAGCCTCGCGCATCACTTTCACTTCTGCCGTGGATTTATACAGGCGCATGTCGTGCAGCAGATGATCCAGCGCAACAAATTCTTTCGGCGGCTGGGCACCGCGGTGCGTGTTGGCGCGGATGATGTTGATCCAGTCCATCAGGTGCCGGTCGAATTCCGGGTTGCTGCCCATGGCCGAATACACCCGGTCGCGCCCTTCGATCAGGCCCGGCAGGATGTCGTCGATGTCGGTGATGGGAAAAGCGTCGTCGGCGCCGAAGTCGCGGATCGCGCCTTCCTGGCCGGCGCGCAGGCCGTCCCACAGTTCCCGCTCGGGATTGCGTTCACGGCAGAACAACACATATTCGCCGTGCTCACGGCCGGGCATCAGCACGATGACAGCCTGAGGCTCGGGGAAACCGCTGAGGTACTGGAAATCGCTGTCCTGACGGTAGACGTGCTCGACGTCGCGGTTGCGGATGGCCACCGCGGCGGCGGGCAGAATCGCGATGCTGTTGGGTTCCATCTGCGCCATCAAGGCCTTGCGGCGACGGCTGTATTCCGCTTTCGGGATATGGATCATGGGCAGATGGCTTTTCCTGGCTCGCGATTAATGCAACGACGGTTTGGCGGCAGCCGGCGCGTCCGGCTTGCGGGTTTCGGAAAACAACAGCAACGGCGCGACACGCAGGTATTCCATTACTTCCATGTAGTCGCTTTCGCCGTCGTCGGATTCTTCCAGCGCGTCTTGCACCTGGGAGATGGCCGCCAGGTCCTGCAGAACTTCGGTGGCTTCGGTGCTCAGCATGCTGCTGTCACGGCAGTTCAGGCCGAAACCGCTGAGGAAACCCTGACACCATTGGCCCAGTGCCGCAGCACGGTCCGCCAACGGCTCGTCATCAACGGGCAGCAGCAGAACGACGGTGACGTCGTCACCGGTGAGTTCACCCTTGACCATCTCTTGCAGGCCGATCAAGGCATTGCGAACGTTGTCTTGCGGCTCGCTTTCGAGCAGCTCGGCGGCATCTACCAGCCAGCCTTCGGCATCGAAACCGGCCCCGGCGCAACTGCGACCGAGCAGCAGGCCGTGCAGTTCGGCAGGCGAGACGTTATGACCGCTGGAAGTCAGCAGGGTGGCGAAGGCTTGGTACGGAGAATTCTGAATGGGCATGGGCAGCTAGGCGCCAGACGGCGCTATGTCTAGAATGAAGGCCTTGTATCCTACATCGACTCCTCTGTAGGAGCGAGCTTGCTCGCGATGAACCCGAGAACACAACGGGGTAACAGGTACCCAGTGTTATCGTTGACGTCCATCGCGAGCGAGCTCGCTCCTACAAAGTCCGTCACCCATCAGACATTTTCAGTGGACACAATGGAAGACACCGACCTGCAAGCGCTGATGGCCAGACTCGAATTGCTAATTAGTCGGGTCGAGCAACTTAAGAGTCAAAACGGACTCCTATTAGCTCAGGAAAAGACCTGGCGCGAGGAACGCGCTCACCTCATTGAAAAGAACGAAATCGCCCGGCGTAAGGTCGAATCGATGATTTCGCGCCTCAAGGCCCTGGAGCATGACTCATGAGTTCAAGCAATAGCGTAACCGTGCAGATACTCGACAAAGAGTATTCGATCATCTGCCCCCAGGAAGAGCGCAGCAATCTGGTGAGCGCGGCCCGTTACCTGGACGGCAAGATGCGTGAAATCCGCAGCAGCGGCAAAGTCATTGGCGCCGATCGCATCGCTGTGATGGCCGCGCTGAACATCACGCATGACCTGCTGCACAAGGAAGAACGCCCGGATGTGCAGGCCAGCGGCTCGACCCGCGAGCAGGTACGCGATCTGCTCGACCGCGTCGATCTGGTGCTCGCCACCGATCCGGACGTCACCAAAGGCTGATTCGCCGGATTGCTTGGGGTATACTCGCAGCACTCCCTGGGGTGCTTGCCAGTTGACCACGTCCCTGAGCCGATTCGCACTACCCTGGAGGCTGCACGTTGGGCTGGTGTGCATGTCCGCTAGACGGAAAGCCTTAAAGCCTACTGCATCTTCCACCTTGAACTTTCGGGTTCAAGGGCTAAGTCAGCAGCGGTTCATCCGGGGAGCCTGATTCCAGTCCGATGCCGGTTTAAATACCGGCATCGGCTTTTTTGCGGGTACGCTTTGTGTACCCGCACTGCCGAAGCCCTGATCCATGACCGAACCTGCGCTGCCCACCCGCCCGCAACTTCGACGCATGCTGCGCAAGGCCCGCCGTGCACTGACGCCCAGTCAGCAACGCCAGGCCGCTCGCGGGCTGTATAAACAATTGGCCCAGCAGCCCTTGTTTCGCCGCGCCAGGCACATCTCCCTGTACTTGCCCACCGACGGTGAAATCGATCCGCGCCTGTTGCTGCGCGCGGCGCAACGCCGCGGCAAGGCGACTTATCTGCCGGTGCTCAGTGCTTGGCCGCGAACCAAAATGGTGTTCCAGCGAATTCGCCCCGGGGAAAAACTCAAACCCAACCGTTTCCGTATTCTGGAACCACGGGAGAACATCGCCCGCCAACGCAAGATCTGGGCATTGGACCTGGTGCTGTTACCGTTGGTCGGGTTTGACGATGCCGGCGGACGCCTGGGCATGGGTGGAGGTTTTTACGATCGCAGCCTGGCTTATCTGGCGCAACGCAAAAACTGGCGCAAGCCGACGTTATTGGGGCTGGCCCATGAGTGTCAGAAGGTCGAGAAACTGGCTCAAGCGAGCTGGGATGCGCCGCTGCAAGGAACGGTGACAGACAAGGCCTGGTATTTAGCTGGCTAGACGCAACTAATGTCAGCTATCAGCGACGTCGAAAAAACAGGCTCAGCGCTTGAAGGCTGATGGCTGCGGTTGCTGCGCGATTTCAATCGGCGCATCGGTCTTGTTCCACAGGCTTTGGGCATAGCCAGTGGTCACGACACCAAGGCCGAACAAAATAACCAATATCCATAGTAAATCCGGTTTGCGTTTCATCGATTGCCCCCCAAAGGCACATCAACACGATGACAGCAGCGGTTTCCGTTGTAGGTGTAGGCCGTGCAGCAGCGTCAAGCTTAGAAGGCGGGCATTTTGCGGCAACGTGAACTGACACGCAAACACTGGCGTCAACCGACCGTCGGTTTGTCATAAAATTGCCCGACAACTTGCCCACCCGACTCGCAAGGAGCAAAACCCATGGCCTATTGGCTGATGAAATCCGAGCCCGACGAACTCTCGATCAAAGGTTTGGAGAAGCTTG
Organism: Pseudomonas sp. GB2N2; assembly: GCF_054897705.1. NCBI lineage: Bacteria > Pseudomonadati > Pseudomonadota > Gammaproteobacteria > Pseudomonadales > Pseudomonadaceae > Pseudomonas > Pseudomonas sp. GB2N2. The sequence continues at coordinate 4,787,542 of NZ_CM142701.1, read as the reverse complement.
GCAAAGCGCGCTGGGACGGGGTTCGTAACTACCAGGCGCGCAATTTTCTACGGTCAATGGCGGTGGGTGACGAGTTCTTCTTTTATCACTCAAGCTGCCCAGAGCCCGGGATTGCCGGGATCGGCAAGATTGTCGAAGCAGCTTATCCGGACCCGACGGCGCTGGAGGCAGAGAGTCATTATTACGATCCAAAGGCCAGCGCCGAGAAAAATGCCTGGAGCGCGATTGGTGTTGCGCATGTGGAGACGTTTTCGCGGGTGTTGAAGCTGGATTATTTGAAGCAGCAGACGACGCTGGCGCAGATGCCGCTGGTGCAGAAAGGTTCGCGGCTGTCGGTGATGCCCGTTACCGACGAGCAATGGGCGGCGGTGTTAGCGCTGCGTTGAAATGCTTTTGTAGGAGCTGGCTTGCCGGCTCCTACACGATCCAGCATTACTGGATGATCAGGTTGTTGAACAACAAATCCTCAACCACCGGCTTGCCGGTTTCGTCATTCATGACTTGCTGAGCCTGCTTCAAGGCCTCCTGACGCAACTTTTCCTTGGCCTCGACATTGTTCATCGCCTCGGTCGTCTGCTGGGCAAACAGCGCCACCAGCTGATTTCGAATCAACGGCTCATTGGCCTTCACCAGTTTGGTCGCCTCGTCGCCGGTCACCCGCAATGCCACATCAGCCTTGTAGACCTTGAGCTTCGGTGTGCCATCCAACCCGTAGTTGCCCACAAACGGCGGGCTCAGGGTGATGTAATTGACCTTCGGCGCCTCGCCTTCTTTAACTTCTTTGGCTTCTTCAGCCGCTGCCACCACAGGCAGAGACAAGGCCAACAACATGATCCACGCTTTCACAATTCGCTCCTTATCCGGTTTGCGGCCTAGCATAACGACCCGCCGCGCAAGCACAAGCTTATGGCTGACTATCAGGGCGGGGCATGCTCGTTGACCCGTCGACTCACACACCTACACTTATCGGCCATCACTCCCAAAGGAATAGCCCTGATGAAAGCCGTGCTGTGCAAAGCCTTCGGCCCTGCCGAATCGCTGGTGCTGGAAGACGTCGCCAGCCCTGTCGCCAAGAAGAACGAAATCCTCCTGGAGGTGCACGCCGCCGGGGTGAATTTCCCGGACACGCTGATCATCGAGGGCAAATACCAGTTCAAGCCACCCTTCCCGTTTTCCCCGGGGGGCGAAGCGGCCGGCATGGTCAGCGCCGTGGGCGAAAAGGTCAGCCACCTGAAGGTCGGTGACCGGGTCATGGCGCTAACGGGCTGGGGCAGCTTCGCCGAAGAAGTCGCCGTTCCGGGCTACAACGTGCTGCCAATTCCGCCGTCCATGGACTTCAACACCGCCGCGGCGTTCAGCATGACCTACGGCACGTCGATGCACGCGCTCAAGCAACGCGCCAACCTGCAACCGGGCGAAACCCTGCTGGTACTCGGCGCGTCCGGCGGTGTCGGCCTGGCCGCCGTGGAAATCGGCAAAGCCATGGGCGCCCGCGTGATCGCTGCCGCCAGCAGCGCCGAAAAACTCGCCGTGGCCAAGGCGGCCGGCGCTGACGAACTGATCAACTACAGCGAAACCAGCCTCAAGGACGAAATCAAACGCCTGACCGATGGCCAGGGCGCGGACGTGATCTATGATCCGGTGGGCGGCGACCTGTTCGACCAGGCCGTCCGCGCCATCGCCTGGAACGGCCGGTTGCTGGTGGTCGGTTTCGCCAGCGGACGCATTCCCGAATTTCCGGTCAACCTCGCCCTGCTCAAGGGCGCCGCGGTGGTCGGCGTGTTCTGGGGTTCGTTCGCCCAGCGGCAACCGCAGGACAACGCGGCGAACTTCCAGCAGCTGTTTGGCTGGTTTGCCGAAGGCAAGTTGAAGCCGCTGGTGTCGCAGGTTTATCCGCTGAGCAACGCGGCGCAGGCAATCAATGATCTTGGCCAGCGCAGAGCGGTCGGGAAAGTGGTGGTGCAGGTTCGCTGAGCCGAGTTCACCTGGAATGAAAAAAGCGGTTTGAACCTCACCCTGTTCAAACCGCTTTTTTACGCCAAGACTCAATAAGCTTTGGGTCCGCCCCGCTTCGCGCAGATCCACGTCATAAAACCTCGCGAGGTAACAATTCTGCATGCCTGCTGGCGATGGCCTTCCTTGCGCCGACGTTGTGGCACAAGCAGGTCGCCAGTCAGACCCGCGAAGCGATTGCCTGATCGACCTTTGATTTGCAGCGCTTGAGCCGCGCCTCCAGATTCCGGTCTGGCATGGCGTGGCTACGCAGGGCGTTAGCGGTCTGCTCGACATAATCGCGAGTGGTGCCGTAACGCCCGCAAGCGTTTTCGAAGACATGGCTGAGCACGTGATCCGGCAAGTTGCCGGCATAGCTGGGCAGATGCCGTTCCAATACGAATCCCAATGCCTGAACCTGGCTTCCGTCTTCGAGACGGCAGTTAAGCCAGTGCGGGCGATAGGAGGGAAATGGCATTTCGCGCTGCCACAGTGCGTAGAGAGAAGCGTCGAGTTGCTCTTCCGGCAAGCGATAGGCAAAACCACTGCAAGAGCCGCCGCGATCCAGGCCAAACACCAGCCCCGGCACTTCCGGGGTGCCACGATGTTCGTGGGACCACAAATACAAACCGCGATGGTAGCCATGCACACGACCGCGAACACGCTCGACCGCCGGGCATTCGGGACGCCAGATCAACGAGCCGTAAGCAAACAACCAGACCGGTCCACCCTTGTGACGCGCCATCGTTGACTGCATCGAGCTGAGCAATTGTTCGTGAGTGAGCTGCGGTCCCAGATCGAGCCGCGGCGGGTAAGGCAGATTCAGAAAAGCAGGTTCAATAGCGCTCATGGCGAATAGCGTTCAGCTCCCCGCGGGTGATGAATTACTTAATAGAACGCACCGCTGTAACAATAAGGCACATATGTTTTAAGGCAATTTAAGTGCCATGGCACAGTTTTAGATAATTGTCTTACTGCGATATAACCTACCGGCATTTATAAAATTGTATAAATACCGATCGGCTATATAGAGAGTTATATGCAGGAGCGTCATTGCTTACCTGGGCGCATACGCAAAAGCATCTGCGCGCATCTGGTGAGCATCCATCCCCGCTTCAACCAAGGCGTCCAGCGTTCCGTAGACCATCGCCGGTGAGCCGCTGGCGTACACATGCAAGGCCTTCAGATCAGTGAAGTCCTCAACTACCGCCTCATGCAGCATCCCGCAGCGTCCCGGCCAACCACATTGATCGCTGACGATTTTATGCAGGAACAGGTTGGGCAGCTTCAGCCACTCATCCCAATGTTCGATTTCATAAAAGTCTTCAGGACGACGCACGCCCCAATACAGATGCACCGGGTGCTTGAAGCCAGTCGCCCGGCAGTGTTCGATCAGGCTGTGGATCTGGCCCATGCCGGTGCCCGCAGCGATCAGCACCAGCGGACCGTCCGGCAATTCCGCCAGGTGTGTATCACCGAAGGGCAGCTCGACCCGCACCAGCGGATTGCGTTGAAGTTGCTCGATCAGGCCTAGCGCACTGCTTTCGCGCGCCAGCACATGAATTTGCAAATCACGCCCGGCGTGGGGGGCCGAAGCCAGGGAGAAGGCGGATTTCTCGCCGTTCTCGCGCTCGATCATCAAATACTGGCCGGCGTGATAGCGTGGCGGCTTGCCAGCCGGCGCTCGCAGGCTGACGCGCCAGGTATCGCCGCCGACGTCCCTGCACTCAATGACCTGACACGACACACTGCGCACCGGCAACTCTCCCAGCGCAAGCACGCCATCCCACAGCACGATGCAGTCTTCCAGCGGCTCTGCTATGCAAGTGTAGAACTCGCCATGGTCGCGCACACTGCCAGCCTGCGCGACCCGCCCTTCCACCAGAAGCGCAGCGCACACGTGGCAATTGCCGTTGCGGCAGCTTTGCGGGCATTCAAAACCCAGACGCCGGGCGCCATCGAGAATCCGCTCGCCGGGCAGAATCTCAAGCACTGCTCCGGAAGGCTGCAAGGTTACACGCATCAATCTATTCCTAACTGGTTCCAGATGGCATCGATCCGTTGGGTCACGGCATCATCCTTGACGATGACCCGGCCCCACTCCCGCGTGGTTTCGCCCGGCCATTTATGCGTGGCATCGAGGCCCATTTTCGAGCCCAGGCCAGACACTGGCGAGGCAAAATCGAGGTAGTCGATCGGCGTGTTATCGATCATCACCGTGTCGCGCTTGGGGTCCATGCGCGTGGTGATGGCCCAGATCACGTCGTTCCAGTCCCGTGCGTTGATATCGTCGTCGGTGACAATAACGAACTTGGTGTACATGAACTGTCGCAAAAACGACCAGACACCCAGCATTACCCGCTTGGCATGACCGGGATACGACTTCTTCATGGTCACGATGGCCATGCGGTACGAGCAGCCCTCGGGTGGCAGGTAGAAGTCGGTGATCTCCGGGAACTGCTTCTGCAGGATTGGCACGAACACTTCGTTCAGCGCCACGCCGAGGATTGCCGGCTCATCCGGTGGACGGCCGGTGTAGGTGCTGTGGTAAATCGGTTTGATCCGGTGAGTGATGCGCTCGACGGTGAACACCGGGAAGCTGTCGACTTCGTTGTAGTAACCGGTGTGGTCGCCGTACGGACCTTCATCGGCCATTTCGCCGGGATGAATCACGCCTTCGAGGATGATTTCGGCGGTGGCCGGGACTTGCAGGTCGTTGCCTCGACACTTCACCAACTCAGTACGGTTACCGCGTAGCAGGCCGGCGAAGGCGTATTCGGAGAGGCTGTCCGGCACTGGTGTCACGGCGCCAAGGATGGTTGCCGGGTCCGCACCCAGCGCCACGGAGACCGGGAACGGCTGGCCCGGATGCTTCTCGCACCATTCGCGGTAATCCAGCGCGCCGCCTCGGTGGCTCAGCCAGCGCATGATGACCTTGTTGCGCCCGATCACTTGCTGACGGTAGATGCCGAGGTTTTGGCGATCCTTGTTCGGGCCCTTGGTGACGGTCAGGCCCCAGGTGATCAGCGGGCCGACGTCGCCGGGCCAGCAGGTCTGTACCGGCAGCATCGCGAGGTCGACGTCGTCGCCCTCGATGACCACTTCCTGGCACACCGCGTCTTTGACGACTTTCGGCGCCATGGCGATGATCTTGCGGAAGATTGGCAGCTTGGACCAGGCGTCTTTCAAGCCTTTCGGCGGCTCGGGCTCCTTGAGGAACGCCAGCAGCTTGCCGATCTCGCGCAGCTCGCTCACGGCTTCGGCGCCCATGCCCATGGCCACCCGTTCCGGGGTGCCGAACAGGTTGCCCAGTACCGGGATGTCGTAGCCAGTGGGGTTCTCGAACAATAGCGCCGGACCCTTGGCCCGCAGCGTGCGGTCGCAGACTTCCGTCATCTCCAGCACTGGAGAGACGGGAATCTGGATGCGTTTCAACTCTCCGCGCTGCTCAAGTTGCTGCACGAAATCCCGAAGGTCCTTGAATTTCATTGAAGATGCCACCCCGAAAATAGGCGTACATCCTACCTGCTCTGGCGCGCAAACAGCAGCCCGTCCGCGCTGCAGGCCTCAATTGTGAGTGATGCCCAGCAGCATCGGGACGAACAACGGGCTCAGTCGAGCGCTGCCGGCATCCGACAGGTGCCCCTCGTCCCGGTACTGCGAATGACCGTTGACCTCGATGTTGCAGACTTGCTCACCACACATCATTGGCGTCGGATCGATCACGTGTACACCGGGGTCAGCAGCGCTCATCGAGCTGAACAGGTCGCTGAGAAAATGCTGGCGCGCCAGGTGCTCTTCAAGCGGACGCCCCTGCCCTTCGGTCGAACGGCCGATCCGGGCCAGGCTGGTCAGCCGCTCGACGGAACCCTTGCGCTGCTGCGGCACCTCTTCAAACAACCAGACTTGCGCGCCCGCTTCCCTGATCGCCGCCACCCGCGCCTTGACCGCGGCGGCCATGCGGGCCTCGGCCTGGGCGGCATTATCGTGCTTATTGAGCAGCACGGTCTTGTCACCGTCTTCGCGACCGTAGACGTATAGATTCCAGTTGGAAGCCAGGACCACATCCTTGATCTGCAATCGGCGAACCTGCTCCATGGTCTTTTCGTTGAAGTCCCTGCAACGCTGGCGCGGTTCATCGCTGAGAATCGGCGGGCAGGCACTCATGCTGTAAAGCCAGACAGGGCGACCCTCAAGCGTGGCGCTGCGTTCGACGGCCGGCATCAGTGCCGCGGCATGGCTGTCGCCCCAGACCATCCGGGTCGCGGGCAGCTGTTTGTTCGCACCCAGCAGACACGCCTTGTCGAGGTTTTTATCCTTGGTCACCACCATGCATTTCAATTGCCCGGCCCGCCATTCACGAGCCTGCGCATATTCCTGCGCCTTGCCGGTCAGACGATTGGGGAAACCATCCTGCGAACGCACCACAGTACCGGTCACCGCCAAGACAGCCATGACCAACAAACCGCCCACCAACACCGGTTTACGCCCGGCCAGCAGACGTTTTTCACGAAACGGAAGTTCAACGTAGCGCAAGCTCAACCATGCCAGGCCGAGTGCCAGCAGCATCCAGCCCGCCGCCTCCAAGGGCTGGATGCCGTCGATTGAAATGGCGTTGGCATAGACGTAGACCGGCCAGTGCCACAGATACAGCGAATAAGACAGCAAGCCGATCCAGACCAGCGCACGAGCACTCAGTATCTGACTGACCCAGGTCGACCCCTGCGCGCCGGACCAGATCAGCGCAGTGGCGCCGAGCACGGGCAATGCGGCGGCCCAACCCGGAAATACCGTCGCCTTGGTAAACGTGAACACCGCTACCAGCACCGCCGCCAGACCGGCCATGCCTACAGTTTGAGAAATCCACGGTTTCACCGCATGTTTCGGCGCCGGCAATACCGCGAGCATCGCGCCACACAACAACTCCCAGGCGCGAGTCGGCAGGGAGAAGAAGGCCACGTCGGGTTTGTGGTCGATATAGGCGATGTTCAGCCCAAAGGACACCAGCAACACGGCAAACAGCACCCAGCGCCAATGGCGGATATGGCGCATCAGCAGCACCATCAACAACGGAAAGAAGATGTAGTACTGCTCTTCAACCGCCAGAGACCAGGTGTGCAGCAAAGGTTTCAGCTCCGAAGCCGGCTGGAAGTAGCCGTCTTCGCGCATGAACAGAATGTTTGAAATGAACAGCGCCTGGTAACGAACCGTTCTTCCCAGTTCGGAGAAGTCCTTGTCCGTCAGCAACATCCAGCCCAGCGCCAGGGTCGCCACCAGCACCATACTCAACGCCGGGATAATGCGTCGGGCACGCCGGGCCCAGAAATCGATGAAGCTGAAACGCTGCGCGTTGATTTCGCGGAACAGGATGCTGGTGATCAGGAATCCGGAAATGACGAAAAACACGTCAACGCCGACAAAGCCGCCACTGAACGTACTGAAACCGAAATGAAAAAGTACAACCGGAACAACGGCCAGAGCCCGCAGCCCATCGATGTCACGGCGATTTCCGAATGTGTGCATAGCGTCTCTTGATATTTTTTGACACAAAACCGATTTGACAGAGACATCGGCGGGGTAAGGAAGTTATCACTTCGGATACAAATATCAAGACACACAAAAAAAGGCGCCCGGTTAGGGCGCCTTTGTTTGCAGCGGACTGCGTGTTACTTGCGTTTCATCGACAGGAAGAACTCGTCGTTGGTCTTGGTCGTTTTCAGCTTGTCGACCAGGAACTCGATGGCGGCGATTTCGTCCATCGGGTGCAGCAGCTTGCGCAGGATCCACATGCGCTGCAACTCGTCGTCGGCCGTCAGCAACTCTTCGCGGCGGGTGCCGGAACGGTTGATGTTGATGGCCGGGAACACGCGTTTTTCAGCGATACGACGATCCAGCGGCAGCTCCATGTTGCCCGTACCCTTGAATTCTTCGTAGATCACTTCGTCCATCTTCGAGCCGGTTTCAACCAGCGCGGTGGCGATAATGGTCAGCGAACCGCCTTCTTCGATGTTCCGCGCGGCGCCGAAGAAACGTTTCGGTTTCTCCAGGGCGTGGGCATCGACACCACCGGTGAGCACTTTGCCGGAGCTCGGGATCACGGTGTTGTAGGCGCGAGCCAGACGGGTGATGGAGTCAAGCAGGATCACCACGTCTTTCTTGTGTTCGACCAGGCGCTTGGCCTTCTCGATCACCATTTCGGCAACCTGCACGTGGCGGGTTGGCGGCTCGTCGAACGTCGAGGCAACCACTTCGCCGCGCACGGTGCGCTGCATTTCGGTCACTTCTTCCGGACGTTCGTCGATCAGCAATACGATCAGATGAACTTCAGGATTGTTACGTGCGATGTTCGCTGCGATGTTCTGCAGCATGATGGTTTTACCGGCTTTCGGCGGTGCAACGATCAGACCGCGCTGGCCTTTGCCGATCGGGGCGCACAGGTCGATGACACGACCGGTCAAGTCTTCAGTGGAACCGTTGCCGGCTTCCATCTTCATGCGCACAGTCGGGAACAGCGGGGTCAGGTTCTCGAAGAGAATCTTGTTTTTCGCGTTCTCGGGACGATCGTAGTTGATCGTGTCGACCTTGAGCAGTGCGAAATAACGCTCGCCTTCCTTCGGAGGGCGGATCTTGCCAACGATGGTGTCACCGGTGCGCAAGTTGAAGCGGCGGATCTGGCTCGGCGAGACGTAGATATCGTCCGGGCCGGCGAGATAGGAAGCGTCAGCGGAGCGCAGGAAGCCGAAGCCGTCCTGGAGAATCTCCAGCACGCCATCACCGGAGATTTCCTCGCCGCTTTTAGCGTGCTTTTTGAGCAGGGAGAAAATCACGTCCTGCTTGCGCGAACGGGCCATATTTTCTATGCCCATCTGTTCGGCCAATTCGAGCAGTTCGGTAATCGGCTTTTGCTTGAGTTCAGTCAGATTCATATAGGAATGACGTAATCATTTATGGAGGGGGGGAAATTAAGCTTTTGGGCTTAATGAGGCCGCGCCGCAGAGAAGGCGACAGGATCGCGTACTTATTCGAAAAGGAGTGCGTCGGCGACGGCTAGCAGGGGGCAGTGGAGAAACCAGTGCGGGGCCGAATGTACCACCTGAGTTTCGGACCGTCTAGCCCTCAATAACGAAAAAGCCCCGCAATGTGCGGGGCCTTTTTTCGGACACTTTACAGCGACGCTTGGACGACGATTAGATATTGGCGTCGAGGAAAGCCGCCAGTTGCGACTTCGACAGTGCGCCGACCTTGGTCGCTTCAACGTTGCCGTTCTTGAACAGCATCAGGGTCGGGATGCCACGCACGCCATGCTTGGCCGGGGTTTCCTGGTTTTCGTCGATGTTCAGTTTGGCAATGGTCAGCTTGCCTTTGTACGTCTCGGCAATCTCGTCCAGGACCGGAGCGATCATTTTGCAAGGGCCACACCATTCAGCCCAGTAGTCGACCAGCACAGCGCCTTCGGCCTTGAGTACATCGGCCTCGAAGCTAGCGTCGCTAACGTGTTTGATAAGATCGCTGCTCATGGAAGTCTCCAGGTTGTAAGCAAAAAAACGTGGCCCATCATAGCCGCCCTTCCCTCGTTCAGGAAGGTCCGAATGATTGAGTCTCGCTATGGTGGTGCATGAGTCTGGGTATAGCTCAAGTCACGAAGGGGCGGGAGCGACGAAGGCAATCCCGGTGCGCAGGGCGGCGTTGCGCACATGTTCGTGCATGGCCTTCTGCGCCGCACTTGAAGAACGCCGCGCCAGCGCACGGAGGATTTTGCGGTGCTCGTGCCAGGTCTCCATGGCGCGGTCGGCCCGGATGAACGGTAGCTTCTGACTCTCCAGAAAGATCTCGGCACTGGCCGTGAGGATGCTCAACATCGCCTGATTGCCGCTCGCCAGCAGGATTCGCCGGTGAAAATCGAAGTCCAGTCGCGCCGCCGCCTCAAAGTCGCCGGCCTTCAATTCGTTGCGCATTGCGGCGACGTTGTCCTCCAGCGCATCAAGCGCTTCGAGCGTCAACGTCACGGCCGCGAGTCCGGCGGCAAACCCCTCAAGGGCATAGCGCAACTGGAAGATATCCAGCGGCGAGGCCTGGGCCGCGAATGGCCAGCTCAGCGCCGCATCGGAGCGCGGCAGGTCTACCGGCGCCTGCACGAACACGCCCTTGCCCGGCTGAATGCTGATCACGCCCAACGCGCTCAACGACGACAAGGCTTCGCGCAGCGACGCCCGGCTCACGCCCAATTGCAACGCCAGGTCGCGTTGCGAAGGTAACGCGTCTCCTGGTCCGAAGCCTTGCTCGGTGATCAATTTGCGGATGGCTTGCAGCGCCACTTCTGGTACGGCTCGGGAGATCGAATTCATGGTTGTTCAGACGAACCAGGCGAATGAGCGGCTAGTTTTAAAGCTATTCGCGACGTCCGGCAAGTCGTGCCCCAGCAGGGTTCGATGAGGGACGTCGATGCGCTATCGCAGTGCGAAACGCAGCCCGACTGTTCAGACCAGTAAGACCGAACAAACCAGCAAAACCGGGGCCTCGCATGGCAAAAACTCAATGTTGGCATGCCCCGTGCTCTGTCGATCCGCAGAATTCTTTCCTCGCCGATCCGGAGATTTGCCATGACCCTGCGTTACAGCGCCCTCCTCGCGTCCCTGTTTGCCAGCCTGATGCTGAGCCAGGCGCCCGCCCACGCTGACGGTCTGGAGGACGTGGTCAAACGCGGCGTGCTCAAGGTCGCCGTGCCGCAGGACTTCCCGCCGTTTGGTTCGGTCGGTCCGGACATGAAACCCCGCGGCCTCGATATCGACACTGCGAAACTGTTGGCCGACCAGCTCAAGGTCAAACTCGAACTGACGCCGGTCAACAGCACTAACCGCATCCCTTTCCTGACCACCGGCAAGGTTGATCTGGTGATCTCCAGCCTCGGCAAGAACGCCGAACGTGAGAAGGTCATCGACTTCTCCAGCGCCTACGCGCCGTTCTACCTCGCGGTGTTCGGTCCGCCGGACGCCGAGATCAAAAGCCTCGATGACCTCAAGGGCAAAACCATCAGCGTCACCCGTGGCGCCATCGAAGACATCGAGCTGACCAAAGTTGCACCCGAAGGCGTGACCATCAAGCGCTTCGAAGACAACAACTCCACCATCGCCGCCTACCTCGCCGGCCAGGTTGACCTGATCGCCAGTGGCAACGTGGTGATGGTGACCATCAGCGAACGCAATCCAAAACGCATTCCCGCGCTGAAAGTGAAGCTCAAGGATTCACCGGTCTATGTCGGCGTGAACAAGAACGAGCCGGCGCTGCTGGGCAAGGTCAACCAAATCCTCGCCACCGCCAAGACCGACGGCGCGCTGGAGAAAAACTCCCAGACCTGGCTGAAAGAACCGCTGCCGGCCGATCTCTGATCGCCACTCGGGAGATTTGACATGGCCTATCAGTTCGACTTTTTGCCGGTGGTGCAAAACACTGACCTGCTGCTGCGCGGTGCGCTGTTCACCCTTGAACTGACGGCCATCGGCGCGGTGCTCGGCGTCGGCCTGGGCATCGTCGGGGCGCTGGTGCGGGCGTGGAACATCCGTCCGTTCTCGGCGATCTTCGGGGTTTACGTCGAGTTGATCCGCAATACGCCGTTCCTGGTGCAGCTGTTCTTCATCTTTTTCGGTCTGCCCTCGCTGGGCTTGCAGATTTCCGAATGGCAGGCGGCGGTGCTGGCGATGGTGATCAACCTCGGGGCGTATTCGACCGAAATCATTCGTGCCGGCATCCAGGCGATTCCGCGCGGGCAACTGGAAGCCGCAGCGGCACTGGCGATGAGCCGCTTCGAAGCCTTCCGCCACGTGATCCTGCTGCCGGCACTGGGCAAGGTCTGGCCGGCGCTGTGCAGCCAGATCATCATCGTCATGCTTGGCTCGGCAGTGTGTTCACAAATCGCCACCGAAGAACTGAGCTTCGCCGCCAACTTCATTCAGTCGCGCAACTTCCGCGCCTTTGAAACTTACGCGCTGACCACGCTGATTTACCTGTGCATGGCGCTGCTCATCCGTCAGTTGCTGAACTGGATCGGACGCCGCTGCCTCTACAAAAGCAGCGGGAGGAGCGCCCAATGAGCGATTTCACCTTCTGGGACGTTGTGCGCAATCTGCTCACGGGCCTGCAATGGACGCTGGCGCTGTCGCTGGTGGCGTTTATCGGCGGCGGGCTGATCGGCTTGCTGATCATGGTCATGCGCATTTCGAAAAAGGCCCTGCCGCGCAACGTCGCCCGCACCTACATCGAGCTGTTCCAGGGCACGCCGCTGCTGATGCAACTGTTCCTGGTGTTCTTCGGCGTAGCGCTGGCCGGCGTGGAGATTTCACCGTGGGCCGCGGCGGCGCTGGCCCTGACGTTGTTCACCAGCGCTTATCTGGCGGAGATCTGGCGCGGGTGCGTCGAGTCGATTGCCAACGGCCAGTGGGAAGCCTCGGCGAGCCTGGCGCTCAATCCGCTGGAGCAACTGCGCTACGTGATTTTGCCCCAGGCGCTACGCATTGCCGTGGCACCTACCGTGGGGTTTTCGGTGCAGGTGGTGAAAGGCACCGCCGTCACTTCGATCATCGGTTTCACCGAGCTGACCAAGACCGGCGGCATGCTCGCCAACGCGACGTTCGAGCCGTTCATGGTCTACGGCCTCGTCGCCCTCGGTTACTTCCTGCTCTGCTACCCCTTGTCCCTCAGCGCGCGCTACCTGGAAAGGAGACTGCATGCCTCTGCTTAGAATTTCCGCCCTGCATAAATATTACGGCGACCACCATGTGCTCAAAGGCATCGACCTGAGCGTCGAGGAAGGCCAGGTGGTGGCGATCATCGGTCGCAGCGGCTCTGGCAAATCCACGTTGCTGCGTACGCTCAATGGCCTGGAATCGATCAATGACGGCGTGATCGAGGTCGATGGCGAATACCTCGATGCCGCGCGTGCCGATCTGCGCACCCTGCGCCAGAAAGTCGGGATGGTGTTTCAGCAGTTCAATCTGTTCCCGCACCTGACCGTTGGCGAGAACGTGATGCTGGCGCCGCAAGTGGTGCAGAAAGTGCCGAAGGCCAAGGCAAAAGAATTGGCGCGGGAGATGCTGGAACGGGTCGGGTTGGGCGAAAAGTTCGATGCGTTCCCGGATCGGCTGTCCGGCGGCCAGCAACAGCGCGTGGCGATTGCCCGGGCGCTGGCGATGTCGCCCAAGGTGTTGCTGTGCGACGAGATTACCTCGGCGCTGGACCCGGAGTTGGTCAATGAAGTGCTGAGCGTGGTTCGGCAACTGGCCAGGGAAGGGATGACGTTGATCATGGTCACCCACGAAATGCGCTTTGCCCGGGAGGTTGGAGACAAATTGGTGTTTATGCATCAAGGGAAGGTGCATGAGGTGGGAGATCCGAAGATCCTGTTCGCGAATCCGCAGACGACGGAGCTGGCGAATTTCATCGGGACCGTCGAACACGCCACCTGATCGTTCCCATGCTCCGCGTGGAAACGATCGGAGTGGTGAGGTGGATCAACGCTTTGAACACTGCGCGTTGGCGTCAGCGGTTGATCGTGGCACGATGTCTGGGTTATCGACCGAGACCCCCAGACCATGCCGCAATTCCAAGCCAAGAATCTGTCCCTGATCGCCGCAATCGACCTGGGCTCGAACAGCTTTCACATGGTCGTGGCCAAGGCCCAGAACGGCGAAATCCGCATTCTCGAACGTCTCGGGGAGAAGGTTCAGCTGGCCGCCGGCATCGACGATGAGCGCCGCCTCAGCGAAGACTCCATGCAGCGCGGGCTCGATTGCCTGAAGCGTTTTGCCCAACTGATCAATGGCATGCCGACAGGCACCGTGCGCATCGTCGGCACCAACGCCCTGCGTGAAGCGCGCAACCGCGCCGAATTCATTCACCGCGCCGAAGAAATCCTCGGTCACCCGGTGGAAGTCATTTCCGGCCGTGAGGAAGCGCGCCTGATCTACCTCGGCGTTTCCCACACCCTCGCCGACACGCCGGGCAAACGTCTGGTGGCCGACATTGGCGGCGGCAGTACCGAATTCATCATTGGCCAGCGTTTCGAACCGCTGCTGCGCGAAAGCCTGCAAATGGGCTGCGTCAGCTTCACCCAACGCTATTTCAAGGACGGCAAGATCACCCCGGCCCGCTACGCCCAGGCGTACACCGCGGCGCGGCTGGAGATCATGAGCATTGAACACGCCCTGCACCGCCTGACCTGGGATGAAGCCATCGGCTCCTCGGGCACCATTCGCGCCATCGGCCTGGCGCTGAAGGCCGGCGGTCACGGCACCGGCGAGGTCAACGCCGAAGGCCTGGCCTGGCTCAAGCGCAAACTGTTCAAACTGGGCGACGCCGAAAAAATCGACTTCGAAGGCATCAAGCCTGACCGCCGGGCGATCTTTCCGGCAGGCCTGGCGATCCTCGAAGCGATTTTCGACGCCCTCGAGCTGCAACGCATGGACCACTGCGAAGGCGCCCTGCGTGAAGGCGTGCTCTATGACCTGCTTGGCCGTCATCATCACGAAGACGTCCGCGAGCGCACCCTCAGCTCGTTGATGGAGCGTTATCACGTTGACCTGGAACAAGCGGCACGGGTGGAGCGCAAAGCGCTGCATGCGTTCGATCAGGTAGCCGCAGATTGGGAACTGGATGACGGCGTCTGGCGCGAACTGCTGGGCTGGGCCGCCAAGGTCCATGAAGTAGGCCTGGACATCGCTCACTATCAGTACCACAAGCATGGCGCCTACCTGATCGAGCACTCGGACCTCGCCGGTTTCTCCCGTGAAGACCAGCAAATGCTCGCCCTGCTGGTGCGTGGCCATCGCCGCAACATTCCCCGGGACAAGTTTGCCGACTTCGGCGACGACGGCATCAAGCTGATTCGCCTGTGCGTGCTGCTGAGGTTTGCGATCCTGTTCCATCACATCCGTGGCACCCAGGAAATGCCTCAGGTGGTGCTGCACGCCAACGGCGACAGCCTCGATGTGCAATTCCCGACGAACTGGCTGGACGAAAACCAGCTGACCCAGGCTGATTTTGCGCTGGAAGCGGAATGGCTGACGCGGGTGGGTTTCACCCTCAACGTCCGATAAATAAAAAAGGCCTTCTTCGGAAGGCCTTTTTTTGTGCGATTGCCCTGTGGGAGCGAGCCTGCTCGCGAAGAGGCCATCACAGCCAACATCTATGTTGACTGATCTGACGCCTTCGCGAGCAAGCCGCTCCCACAGGTTATGCGCGTTAACGCACCGCCAGAATCGGGCTGCCCAACCGCTCCAGCAACGTCGCCTGCGCACTGCGCGGGTTCTGGTTGCCGGTCGGCGTGTTGCGGATGTAGCGACCGTCCGCCTGCAAGCTCCAGCTGTGGGTGTTATCGGTGAGATAAAGCTCCAGCTCTTTCTTGACACGCATGATCAGCTTCTTGCCTTCCACCGGGAAGCAAGTCTCGACGCGCTTATCGAGGTTACGCTCCATCCAGTCCGCGCTGGAGAGGAACATCTGCTCTTCACCGCCATTGAGGAAGTAGAAGACCCGGGTGTGTTCGAGGAAGCGGCCAATGATCGAGCGCACGTGGATGTTGTGCGAAACCCCGGCAATCCCCGGACGCAGGCAGCACATGCCGCGCACCACCAGATCAATCCGCACGCCCGACTGGCTGGCCTTGTACAACGCACGGATGATCTTCGGATCGGTCAGCGAGTTGAACTTGGCGATGATGTGCGCCGGTTTGCCGTCCAGGGCGAACTGCGTTTCCCGGGCAATCATGTCAAGCATGCCCTTCTTCAGCGTGAACGGCGCGTGCAGCAGCTTCTTCATGCGCAGGGTTTTACCCATGCCGATCAGTTGGCTGAACAGTTTGCCGACGTCTTCGCACAAGGCGTCGTCCGAGGTCAGAAGGCTGTAGTCGGTGTACAGACGGGCGTTGGCAGCGTGGTAGTTGCCCGTGCCCAAATGCGCATAGCGCACGATTTCGCCGGCCTCGCGACGCAGAATCAGCATCATCTTGGCGTGGGTCTTGAAGCCGACCACGCCGTAGATCACCACTGCACCGGCCGCTTGCAGGCGGCTGGCCAGTTGCAGGTTGGATTCTTCGTCGAACCGCGCGCGCAGCTCGATCACCGCAGTGACTTCCTTGCCGTTGCGCGCGGCGTCCACCAGCGCATCGACGATTTCCGAGTTGGCGCCGGAACGGTACAGCGTCTGGCGGACCGCCAGCACATGCGGATCTTTCGCCGCCTGGCGCAGCAAATCGACCACCGGCGTAAACGACTCGAACGGGTGCAACAGCAGAATGTCCTGCTTGCTGATCACGCTGAAAATGTTCTCGCTGTTCTGCAGCAGTTTCGGGATCTGCGGCGTGAACGGCAGGTATTGCAGCTCCCGCTGGCTGTCGAGGCCGGTGATGCTGAACAGGCGGGTCAGGTTGACCGGACCGTTGACCTGATACAGCTCGGTTTCGTGCAGGTTGAACTGCTTGAGCAAGTAGTCGGACAGCTGTTTCGGGCAGGTATCGGCCACTTCCAGACGCACCGCGTCACCGTAGCGACGGGAGAACAACTCGCCGCGCAGGGCGCGGGCCAGGTCTTCCACGTCTTCGGTGTCGACGGAAAGGTCGGCGTTTCGGGTCAGACGGAACTGATAGCAGCCCTTGACCTTCATGCCCTGGAACAGGTCATCGGCGTGCGCGTGGATCATCGATGACAAGAACACATAGTTGTCGCCAGCGCCGCCGACTTCTTCCGGCACCTTGATGACACGTGGCAGCAGACGCGGCGCCGGGATGATCGCCAGACCGGAATCGCGACCGAAGGCGTCGATGCCTTCGAGCTCGACGATGAAGTTCAGGCTCTTGTTCACGAGCAAAGGGAACGGGTGCGTCGGGTCGAGGCCGATCGGGGTAATGATCGGCGCGATTTCGTCGCGAAAATAACGGCGGACCCAGGTTTTGAGCTTGGTGGTCCAATGGCGGCGACGGATAAAGCGGACCTGATGTTTCTCCAGTTCCGGCAACAGAATGTCGTTGAGGATCGCGTACTGGCGATCGACATAACCGTGCACCAACTCGCTGATCCGGGCCAGGGCCTGGTGCGGTTGCAGACCATCGGCGCCGGCCTGCTCACGGGCAAAGGTGATCTGTTTCTTGAGGCCGGCGACGCGAATCTCGAAGAACTCATCGAGGTTGCTGGAGAAAATCAGCAGGAACTTCAGCCGTTCCAGCAACGGGTAGGACTCATCCAGCGCCTGCTCCAGCACACGAATGTTGAACTGCAGTTGCGAGAGCTCGCGATGGATGTACAGGCTGCTGTCATCCAGGCCTGGCACGACAATCGCTGGCGCCGCCGGTGCGGTTTCGACGATCACCGCGGGTGGAGCAGGCTCCAGCTCCGGCGGGGTCTCGGCGATTGGCTCCACCACGGGTTGAGCCTCTTTTACGGCAACTTCAGTGAGTCCTTCGGTATTCATGGAATGTTCCTGGGAGGGCTATTGTTGCTCTCGTAACAATTGAGCAGCACGAACGGCAAAGTAGGTCAGGATGCCATCCGCGCCTGCGCGTTTAAAAGCGGTCAGGGATTCGAGGATAACCCCTTCGCTCAACCAGCCATTCTGGATCGCCGCCATGTGCATGGCGTATTCACCGCTGACCTGATAGACAAATGTTGGCACTTTGAATTCTTCTTTGACCCGGTAAAGGATGTCCAGGTACGGCATGCCTGGCTTGACCATGACCATATCCGCGCCTTCTGACAAGTCCGCCGCCACTTCATGCAGGGCTTCGTTGCTGTTGGCCGGGTCCATCTGATAGGAGGCCTTGTTGGCCTTGCCCAGGTTCAGCGCCGAACCCACCGCATCGCGGAACGGGCCGTAATAGGCACTGGCGTACTTCGCCGAGTAGGCCATGATCCGCACGTTGACGTGATCGGCCAGCTCAAGGGCTTCGCGGATCGCCTGGATGCGACCGTCCATCATGTCCGACGGGGCCACCACCTGAGCGCCGGCGTCGGCAAGGGACAGGGCCTGCCTGACCAGTGCGTCGACGGTAATGTCGTTCTGCACGTAGCCTTCTTCGTCGAGGATGCCGTCCTGACCGTGGGTGGTGAACGGGTCCAGCGCGACGTCGGTGATCACACCGAGTTCAGGGAATTGCGCACGCAACGCGCGGGTGGCGCGCTGGGCAATGCCGTTCGGGTTCCACGCTTCAGCGCCATCCAGCGACTTCAGCTCCGGCGGCGTGACCGGGAACAGCGCCACGGCTGGAATGCCCAATTCGACCCATTTGGCGGCTTCTTCAAGCAACAGGTCGATGGTCAAGCGCTCGACGCCCGGCATCGAGGCCACCGCTTCACGACGGTTTTCACCGTCCAGCACGAACACCGGCAGGATCAGATCATCGACGGTCAGTACGTTTTCACGAACCAGTCGGCGCGAAAAATCATCACGGCGGCTACGACGCAGGCGAGTGGCAGGAAACAAACGATTGGCGGGGGTAAAACTCACGGCAGACTCCAGAGCCCGCGCTGGCAGGCGAGCGTGACAGTTATAAGCGGCCATTATGACGGTGGTGTTACAGATATGTGCACCCCTGCGACAGGTAGCCGCATTCCATTGTCCTTGTAGGAAATGTTCACGTCGAGACACATTTGGACACTTTCATGAATGTGCACGAAGGGTTAGGCTGCGCGTTCATTTCGCCAGCACCCAGACAATGCTCCAACAATTTCTGCATGACTTCGGCTACTTTGCCCTTTTTCTCGGCACGTTCTTCGAAGGCGAAACCATTCTGGTGCTCGCAGGCTTCCTCGCGTTCCGTGGATACATGGACATCAACGTGGTGGTGGTCGTGGCCTTTTGTGGCAGTTATGCCGGCGACCAGCTGTGGTACTTCCTGGGACGCAAGCACGGCCGCAAGTTGCTGGCGCGCAAACCCCGCTGGCAGTTGATGGGCGATCGGGCACTGGAACACATCCGCCGGCACCCGGATATCTGGGTGCTGAGTTTCCGCTTTGTCTACGGTTTGCGCACGGTGATGCCGGTGGCGATCGGCCTGTCAGGCTATCCGCCAGGCCGTTACTTGCTGCTCAACGGGATTGGCGCAGCGATCTGGGCAACCGCCCTGGCGGCCGCTGCCTATCACTTCGGCGCGGTGCTCGAAGGCATGCTGGGCAGCGTCAAGAAGTACGAGCTGTGGGTGCTCGGCGCCCTGCTGGTGCTGGGCGTCGGCCTGTGGCTGCGTCGGCGCTTCAAGAATGCGCGTCTGGCGAAGCAGGTCTACGCCGACGAGCAGGCCTTGAAAGCCGAACAGGCCAAGGCCGCCGAGATCAAGACGCCAGGCGAGTGAAGCGGTTTCTGCAACAGTAGAGACCGATGACGCTGAGCAGGCTGTAACTCAGCAGGCCGACCCAGCCCACCGCGCTGGCCGGCCAAAGCCCGAGCACCGGCGCCAGCCACGTCAGCGGCACATTCGAGGCCAGCCGCAAGAGCTCCAGCTTCAACGCCCACCGGCGATTCTCCAGGGCCACGCCCAACGTGAACAACCCCAGCGCCATCGCACTCCAGCCGAGCACCAGAGCGGCGGTTGGCAGATGCTGTTCAAAGTTCATCAGGTAACTGCCCAGCGCGACGTAAACGCCGAATTGCAACACGACGTAAATCTGCTGGCGCCCGTCCAGCGACACTTCGAATTTGCGGAACTGGCTCAGGTCCGGCTTGTTCATCGGGTACTTCGCCGCTACATCCGCCGGCCGCCAACCGGTGCGCATGAACCAGATCCGCAGCTTGTCCCACAGGCTTTCGGACCGCCGCGCGTCATCCCATAACTGCGCGTAAAACTGCACATTCGCCCACAACGGATTCCAGCTCGCCAGCGGCGTGGTCACGCCGAAAATCACCGGCTCGTTGTCGTCTTCTTCCTGGAACGAGCCAAACAGACGGTCCCAAATAATGAACACCCCGCCGTAGTTGCGATCCATGTAGAGAGCGTTCTGCGCATGGTGGGCCCGATGATTGGACGGCGTGACGAAGAACCACTCGAACCATCCCAGTTTGGGAATGTGTCGGGTATGCACCCAGAATTGATACAGCAGGTTGAGCGCCGCAACGCTGACAAACACCAGCAGCGGCACGCCCGACACGGCCATCGGCAAGTAGAAGATCCAGCTCAACAGGAAACCCGTACTGGTCTGGCGCAACGCCGTGGAAAGGTTGTAATCCTCGCTCTGGTGATGCACCGAATGCGCCGCCCAGAGAATGTTTCGCTCGTGGCCCATGCGGTGCAGCCAGTAGTAGCAGAAGTCGTAGAGGACAAAGGCAAACACCCAGACCCAGACGCTGTCGGCAGCGAGGTCGAACAGTGCCAGGTGCTGGAGGGCAAAGGTATAGGTCAGCAGCCCCACGCCTTTGGTCAGCAGGCCCGTGGTGGTCGAGAGCACGCCGGTGCTGATGCTGTTGATCGCGTCCGCCACCCGATAGTTGCTGACCCCGCGCCAACGGTCGGCCAGCAGTTCGATGGCAATCAGCACAAAGAAAAACGGCACCGCATACAGAATGAAGTCCATGACGCGCCCTGATCGGAATTTTAAGCACAGATCCTAGGTGTAGCCGCGAATTAACCCTATGGCAACGAGTGACAAATTAGTGGACATTTAACGCCATGAATCTGGAGAAAAACCCATGAGCAAAAAAATTGCAGTGATCCTTTCCGGTTGTGGCGTCTACGACGGCGCCGAGATCCACGAAAGCGTGATCACCCTGCTGCGCCTGGACCAGCGTGGCGCTCAGGTGCAGTGTTTCGCCCCGAACATCGCGCAATTGCACGTGATCAATCACTTGAACGGTGAGGAGATGCCCGAGTCGCGAAACGTGCTGGTCGAATCGGCGCGGATCGCCCGGGGCAACATCAAGGACATTCGCGAAGCGGACGTCGAAGCGTTCGATGCGCTGATTGTCCCCGGCGGTTTTGGGGCAGCCAAGAATCTTTCCAACTTTGCCATCGAAGGCGCCGGCTGCACCGTGCAACCGGATGTGCTGGCCCTGACCGAAGCGTTTGCCGAGGCCGGTAAGCCGGTCGGGCTGATCTGCATTTCCCCGGCGCTGGCGGCGAAGATTTACGGGCCCGGCGTGGTCTGCACAATCGGCAACGACGCCGACACGGCGGCGGCGATGAACAAGATGGGCGCGACCCACAACGACTGCGCGGTGAGCGAGATTGTTGAAGACAAGGCGCGCAAACTGGTGAGCACGCCAGCGTACATGTTGGCGCAGACCATCAGCGAAGCGGCTTCCGGGATTAACAAACTGGTCGACCGCGTGCTCGAACTGACCCACGAAAACGACGCCTGACCCCGATTACTGTAGGAGCGAGCTTGCTCGCGATGGACGTTAACGATAATGCGTGCGTCCAGAATAGACGCGGCGCTCTTAAATCCATCGCGAGCAAGCTCGCTTCTACAGGGCTCAGCGCAAGGTTCAGCACTTCCTCGTTAGCCGGGTAAGAATCCGGTCCAGCGCATTGGCAAACGCCTGTTTCTCACGATCGCCGAACGGCGCGGGGCCGCCGCTCATTTGTCCCTGTTCACGCAGATCGGTGAACAGGTTACGCACAGCCAATCGATCGCCCATGTTCTGCGCATCGAACTCCTTGCCCCGCGGGTCCAGCGCCGCGACGCCCTTCTTTACCAGCCGATCGGCCAGCGGCACGTCGCTGCAAATCACCAACTCGCCTGGCACCGCGTGTTCCACCAGATAATCGTCTGCCGCATCAGGACCACTGGGCACAACGATCAACTTCACTATTGCCAGCGCGGGTTTGATCTGTGGCTGCCCCGCCACCAGCACCACTTCGTACTGACGTTTGAGGGCGAACTTCACCACCAGATCCTTCGCCGCCCGCGGGCAGGCGTCGGCATCGATCCATACACGCATTGTGTTTTTTCCTCCTCCGAAAAGCTTCGCGGGCAGCGAATGCCCTTAGGAAACCTGCACCCGCCGCTTCTCGACCAACCGGCTACGACCATACAACACGATGATCGCAATGATCGCCACCGCCTGCGCACTCAGCGAATAGGCATCGGCATGAATACCCAGCCAGTCGAAGTCAAAAAACGCCACCGGCCGCGTGCCGAAAATCCCGGCTTCCTGCAACGCTTTCACGCCATGCCCGGCAAACACCACCGACAACGCGCACAGCAACCCGGCGTTGATGCTGAAGAACAGCGCCAACGGCAATTTCGCCGAACCCCGCAGTATCACCCACGCCAGACCGACCAGCAGTACCAGCGCCGTCGCACCGCCCGCCAACACCGCGTTATGCCCCGCTGGTCCCGCCTGCAACCACAGGGTTTCGTAGAACAGAATCACTTCGAACAACTCGCGATACACCGAGAAGAACGCCAGCGTCGCAAACCCGAAACGCCCGCCCCCACCCACCAGACTGGTCTTGATGTAATCCTGCCACGCAGCTGCGTGGCGACGGTCGTGCATCCACACGCCAAGCCAGAGCACCATGACCGCGGCGAACAAGGCTGTCGCGCCTTCAAGCAGCTCTCGCTGGGAACCGCTGACATCAATCACATAGGCCGCCAGCGCCCAGGTCGCCAGCCCGGCAAGCAACGCCAGGCCCCAACCGACGTTGACACTGCGCACCGCCGATTGCTGGCCGGTATTGCGCAGGAACGCAAGGATCGCCGCCAGCACCAGAATCGCCTCCAGGCCTTCGCGCAACAGAATCAGTAGACCGGAGATGTAGCTCAGCGACCAGCTCAGGGCATCACTGCCAAGCAGGCCGGCGGATTCCTTCAACTTGGCTTTCGCTGCATCCAGACGCTGCTGAACTTCAGCCACCGGCAAACCGTCCTGCAACGACTGACGGTAAGCCATCAGGGATTTTTCAGTGTCCTTGCGAACGTTCGCATCGACGTTGTCCAGGGAGCTTTCAACCAGCTCGAAACCTTCCAGGTAAGCCGCCACCGACAAGTCATACGCCTGATCATGATCACCAGCGCGGTAGGCCGCGACGCTCCTGTCCAGGGTCGCCGCCGTGTAATCGAGCAACTGCGCCGGGCCACGTTTGACCTGCGGCGGTTGGGCGCGCTGCACACGGAAGGTCGCCGCCGCTTGCGGGCCTTCGGCGGCCAGCACTTCGGCGGGCGTCTGACGGGCCAGATCGGCAATGTTGTAGGTTTTTTCGGTTTTTGCCGCCGCTGGATCGGCGCTGAAACTGGCGATATAAGTCGCCAGGTCCCAGCGCTGACGGTCATCCAGTTGATCGGCAAAGGCCGGCATGTCAGTGCCTTCGACGCCCAGGCCCAAGGTACTGTAGAGCGCGTACAGGCTCAGGTGATCGAGTCGCTGGGCGTCGCGCAGATTGGCCGGTGGCGGCGTCAGGCCGACACCGGCCGGGCCATCGCCGGCACCCGCATCGCCATGGCACACCGAACAATGCTGGGCGTACAACGGCGCGCCGCGAGTCGGGTCCGGCGTGATGATCGGCGCCTGGCTGATTTCATACGCCACCGCGAGTTTCGCGCCGAGTTGCCGTGCCTGACGGGCGACATCCGCGCCGCCCTGACGTGCAGTCATGCCGTCGCGCAGCGTGCTCACGCCCTGCTCCAGCGCGGCTTTTTCCGGTTTGGCCGGCATCGCCGCGATCAAATCCTGCAACACCTTGATGAATTCCAGTTGTTCACGGTATTCGGATTCGTCGGTAACCTTGCCCGCCTGCACCGTCTGCGGGTAATCCGCACCGATGTAATCGAGCAAATGAAGCGCTTGCGGTGCGCCTTCCACGGTATCCGCCAGCAGATTGAAACTGCATAGAGCAAAGAACGGCAACACCAGCCAGGCCAGGAAACGGGACGGGGCAGTCATGAATGAATCTCAATTGGTAATACGAAGTAACACATTGTTCACTTCGAATGAGTTTCGCTCAAGCTTTGTTGTGTGAAACGCCGAAGACGACGTTCCGCTCACGCTTTTAATCGATGATGGCACTTTATGAAGAGACGCAATTAAAAAGCCATTACGTAGCCACCATCCGGGCTTATAATGCCGCGCCTTCAGTTGATCGATATGGCACTCAAGCTCCTCTGTGTTGGAGGAATTGGCAGGACGCCCGTCTGCGCCGATAGGTCTCAACAGCCCGACCAGCAAGCCCGGCTGCTTACATTCAGGGAAGAAGTATTCATGGCCTCCCGCGCCCTTGTTTTGATCGCGCTCAGCGCTGTCACGCTGCTCTCCGGCTGTTCGGCCTTCCGCAACTACGATTCGGAACTGGCACAAACCAACGAGCAACTGGCCTCCGGCAAGGTCGATGCCGCGTTGACCCTGCTGGAAAAAAACAACACCGGCACCGACAAAGACCTGCTCTATTACTTCGAAAAGGGTGAACTGCTGCGTGCCAAGGGCGATTTGTCCGGCAGCCAGAACGCCTGGAGCAGCGCCGACGTCGTGGTCGGCCAATGGGAAGATTCGGTCAAGCTGGACACCGGCAAATACCTCGCCCAGTTCGGCAGCTTCCTGGTCAACGACAAGGTCCGCCGTTACGAAGGCTACGACTACGAAAAAGTCATGCTGACCACTCAGATGGCTTTGAATCTGCTGGCCGTGAACGATTTCGACGGCGCACGCACCGCGATCAAGAAAACCCACGAGCGTGAAGCGGTGATCGCCGACCTGCGCGACAAGGAATACCTCAAGAGCGAAGAGGAAGCCGAGAAAGAAGGCATCAAGACCGAGTACAAGGACCTGCAGGGTTACCCGGTCGCCAGTCTGGATGCGCCGGAAGTGGTCGGTTTGAAAAACAGCTACCAGAGTGCGTTCAGCCATTACCTGGCCGGTTTCGTCTACGAAGCTCTGGGTGAAAAAGATCTGGCCGCGCCGGGCTATCGCAAAGCCGCCGAGCTGCGCCCGAACACCCCGCTGCTGGAACAGGCGTTGAAAGACCTAGACAAGAAAAACGCCAAGGACGAGGACAGCGACATCCTGATCGTCGTGCAAAGCGGTCTGGCGCCGGCCCGGGATTCGATCCGCGTACCATTGCCTCTGCCCATCAGCGGCAACGTCGTTATCACCCCGCTGTCGTTCCCGATCATCAAGCCTGACACCTCCACCGTCACCGTCGCGCAGATCGGCGTCGACGGTCAGCAGGTGAACCTGACGCAACTCAACAGCACCACCGCCATGTCCCGCCGTGCGCTGCGTGATGACATGCCGGGGATTATCTTGCGCACCACCGTACGCGCCGTGACCAAAGGCATCGCGCAGAAAAAAATCAACGAGACCAACCCGCTCGCGGGCCTGGCGGTTGGCCTCACTTCAGCCGTGCTCGAAGGTGCCGATACCCGTACATGGCGCACTCTGCCGGACAACACTCAGGTGGTGCGCCTGCGCATGAAGAAAGGCGAGCACCAGGTTTCGTTGCCAAGCGCAGTCGGTGGTTCGTTGGTCAAGATCACCGTAGACCAGCGTTATCAGGTCATCACCCTGCGTGCCGTGGGCAACCAGGTATTCGCCAGCGGCCTCGCGGCCCATGTAATCACGAGCGCGAGCCCGACCGCCGTGGCCAGCCTCAAACCTTAAGAACGGAGTCTTTACATGCGTTTCAAATTCATCGCTGTCGTTGCACTGGCCCTGTTGGCCGGTTGCGCCACACCGCCGACTCCGGAGCCGGGCAGCGCCGCGAGCAAAGTCGTGGCCATGGGCAAGCTGAAGAACATCGTGGTGGGCGCCATGCGCGTCGCCCGGGAAAACGGCTTCATGACGGTCAACGTGCAGTTGAGCAACACCAGCTTCAACAACAAGACCTTCTACTACCGCTTCGCATGGCTCGGCCCTGAAGGCTTCCCGATTGCCGAAGAGGAAACCTGGAAAAGCCAGATGATGTACGGCGAACAGACCAGTTTCATTCAGGCGATCGCGCCCACCGCCAAAGCCGTGGATTTCCGCCTCGAAATCAAAACGCCTTAACCCCCTATTCGTTCAGTTTTAGAGAGCATTCCCATGTTTGCACGCTTTTCGTTTATCGCTGTTATTGCCCTGCTGGCCAGTGGTTGCGCCAATACTTCGCCAACCCTGGGCAGCAAGAACATCAGCTACGGCGACACCAAGGCCGTGGAAACCGTGACCAACGAGTTCGGCTCCACCGACCTGCAGATGATCGCAGAATCCATGACCCGCTCCCTCGCTCAGTCCGGCATTCTGCAAGGTCGTCCGGTGGTTCAGGTCTACGACGTGAAGAACAAGACCAGCGAATACATCGACACCCGCGAAATCACCACCAGCATCAAGACCCAGCTGATGAAGACCGGCACCGCCCGCTTCGCCAGCGACAACACTGAAATGCAGAGCCAGGTTGATCAGCTCAAGCTGCAAAACCAGAGCGGCTTGTACAAGAAAGGCACCGTGGCCAAGACCGGCAACATGATCGCCGCCAAGTACCGTATCGAGGGTTCCATTAGCTCGATCGTCAAGCGCAGCAGCGATTACAAGGACGTCTTCTACAAATTCAGCCTGCAATTGATCGACGTTGAAAGCGGTCTGGCTGAGTGGATGGACGAAAAAGAGATTCGCAAAACCACGGAGCGTTAATCAATGCGCGCATGGATTGGCATGATGGCCCTGGCTTGCGCGTGCAGCGTGCAAGCGGCCCCGAAGGTCGCGGTGACTGACCTGGCGTATCAGGAGCGCGTGGAGCAATACATCCACATCGTTTCCGCCAAGAGCAATTACCGCGAGGGTTACTACAGCGCCAGTGGTTCTTCGAGCTACAACGAAATCGAAGCCACCAGCAGCTATATCGAGCAAACCGAGCTGCGCAAATTCACCGGTGACATCAAGGGCGAAATGCTCCGTTCGGGGATGTTCCAACTGGTGCAAGGCACGCCGTACACTGCCGCGTCCAAAGGTGATGTCTATGACGTAATCAAGCGGATCAAGGCCGGTAACTTCAAGGGTGCCGACTACGTACTGTTCGGCACCGTGTCGGACATCGACTTTAACCGTGACGTCAACGAACTCGCCAACACTGACAGTTATTCCGCGGTGCTGGCGTTGACGCTGGTGGCGGACTTCAGCCTGATCAACACCAAAACCTTCGAAATCACCTCGGCCTTCACGGCGATGGGCGAAGGTCAGGACACCAAGCTGTTGAACAATCGAGACGTGCGCATCTCACTGAATCGCCCGCGGGTGGTGCGTGACGTGTCCAGGTCCTTGGGCGAGGACGTGGCCCGGCAGTTGAACGAGCAACTCGGCGGCGGTGGGTCTGAGCAACCGGGGCAAGCCCCATTGAGAAACAACCTGCCACGGGATTCGGCGCCGGTGATTTTGCGCTGATCCGTTGAACGAAAAATGGCGACCCCTGGGGTCGCCATTTTTTTGCCCGATCGGTTTACACCACCGCTTTACGCAATGTGGCCATGAACGCTGCAGCGCCAATGAACAGCCCGGCAAACGTGCGGTTCATGCGTTTTTGCTGCTTCGGTGTGCGCAACAGACGCAGCACCTTGGACGCCAGACCGGTGTAACCCGCCATGACGACCAGGTCGACGCAGACCATGGTCACGCCGATGATCAGGTATTGAGCCAGCAGCGGCGCGTGCGGGTCGATGAACTGCGGTAATACCGCAAGCATAAACACCAGCGCCTTGGGGTTACTGATGTTGACCAGAAAGCCACGAAACACCAAAGCCATCGGCTTGCCGATCTGGCGCACCGCTGCGTCGTCACTCATGTCGCCAGGCAACGCGCGCCATTGTTTGATCGCGAGATAAACCAGATACGCCACACCGAACCATTTGATCGCATAAAACGCGCTGGCCGAGGCGGTAAGAATCGCCCCAACACCGGCGCCGACAATCGCGATCTGCACCGCCAGGCCCAATTGCAGGCCCAAGGCATTCCAATACCCGCGCCAGAAACCGTATTGCAGACCGCTGGACATCGACGCAATCGCGCCAGCACCGGGAGACAGGCTGATCACCCAGCAGGCGGCAAAAAAAGCCAGCCATGTTTGAAGCTCCATCGCACACCTCGACTCAGACTCGTGACAGACGTCTAAGCTAATGCGGCTTTGGGCGGATGACTATCGAATTTTGGGGAAGTTACAGGGGTTGGCAATTGTTTTGAGTTTGGAGATGGCTTACTTCTCGAACCCGCCAGACGAGAACACATCCGTACCCCGCCAACGCCGAACCGAGCGCTGGAAGAACAGGCTGTTCGGAACCTGCACCATCGCACTGCCCGTCCCGAGCTCTTCTGCCTCGATCAACGTGGTGTACAGCAGATTGATCGCCACCACCCGACCTTTGACGCCGGGCTTGTCGGTGGTGTCCACCAACTCGACCACGTCGCCAATCCGGAACGGGCCGACGGTAAAAATCAGGATCGCGCAGAGCAGATTGGAGAGTACGCTCCACATGGCGAAAAACGCCACCGCCGCCACCGCGACGAATCCCGACAACGCGGTCCAGAGCACCGTGGCAGACACACCCAGGCGTTCGAGCACGAAAATCAGCGCGCTGCCCATGATCAGCCAGCGTAACCCGCCCCGCAGCGGCATCAGCAACTGCGGTGGAAACGGGTAGCGCTCGCCCAGGCGAGTCAGGCCTTTGGCAACGAAGCGTTGCGCGAAGTAGCCCGCCAACAGGATCAGCAGGATTTGCACGACGAGCCAGATCGGCTCGATCCAGACAGCCGGCAGCGGCAGCTTTAACGCGTCCATCAGGACAGCGCCTCCAGCTCCGCCTGCATGCTTTCGAGCAATTCCAGGGCTTCCATCCAGGTTTCTTCCAGCTCGGCTTCGCGCACTTTCAGTTTGGCTTGCTCGGCCAGCAGATCACGCAGATCGTTTTTGCGTGCCGGTTCGTAGATATCACTGTCGCCGAGGCTGGTGTCGATCTTCGCCAGTTTTTCGTGCAGCTTGCCCAGCTCGGCTTCGAGCTTGTCAGCCTCGCGCTTGTGCGGCGCCAGTTGCTGGCGCAGCGCGGCGGCGGCCTGACGCTGGGCCTTCTTGTCGGTCTTGTCCGGGTTGACCGGCGTGCTGACCGGGGCATTGCGCTGACGGTACTCGACCAGCCAACGCGCATAGTCTTCAAGGTCGCCGTCAAACTCTTCGACCTTGCCGTCTGCCACCAGATAGAAATTGTCGGTGGTGCTTTTTAGCAAATGACGATCGTGGGAGACCACCAGCACCGCACCACTGAATTCCTGCAGGGCCATGGTCAGCGCCAGGCGCATTTCCAGGTCCAGATGGTTGGTCGGCTCATCGAGCAGCAACAGGTTCGGCCGCTCCCAGGCGATCAACGCCAGTGCCAGGCGAGCTTTCTCACCACCGGAAAAATTCAGCACCGGCTCGTCGATCCGCGCACCGCGAAAGTCGAAGCCACCGAGGAAGTCGCGCAGGGTCTGCTCGCGTTCGGTCGGCGCCAGACGCTGCATGTGCAGCAACGGGCTGGCCTTGGAGTCGAGAGAGTCAAGCTGATGCTGGGCGAAGTAACCGACAACGGTGTTCTCGCCACGGGTAAGCCGACCGCCCAACGGCGAAAGTTCACCGGCAAGGTTTTTGATCAGGGTCGATTTACCGGCACCGTTCGGTCCGAGCAGACCGATGCGCGCGCCAGGGGTCAGTTGCAGCTTGACCTTCTCCAGCACGGCTTTGTCGCCGTAGCCCAAACGGGCGTCGGACAGGTCGATCAACGGGCTGGAAATCTTCGTCGATTCGCGGAAAACGAAGTCGAACGGCGAATCGACATGAGCGGCGGACAACTCTTCCATCCGCTCCAGCGCCTTGATCCGGCTCTGGGCCTGACGGGCCTTGGTGGCCTGGGCCTTGAAGCGGGCGATGTAGCTTTCCATGTGCGCGCGTTGCACTTGCTGCTTCTCGTAAGCCTGCTGTTGCTGGGCCAGACGCTCGGCACGGGCGCGTTCGAAAGCGCTGTAGCCACCGCGATAAAGCGTGATCTTGCGTTGATCGACGTGAGCGACGTGATCGACCACGGCGTCGAGAAAGTCCCGGTCGTGGGAAATCAGCAACAGAGTGCCGGGGTAACTTTTCAGCCATTCTTCGAGCCAGATGATGGCGTCGAGGTCCAAGTGGTTGGTCGGTTCGTCGAGCAGCAACAGGTCCGAAGGGCACATCAACGCCTGCGCCAAATTCAGACGCATCCTCCAGCCACCGGAGAAATCGCCTACAGGGCGATCCATCTGTTCGTTGGTGAACCCGAGGCCGGCCAGCAGCTTGCGGGCCCGGGCATCGGCGGTGTAACCGTCGGCGCTGTCGAGTTCCGAGTGCAGGCGGGCCTGAGCAGCACCGTCATGGGCAGCTTCGGCCGCGCCGAGGTCACGTTGCACCTCGCGCAGGCGCAGGTCGCCATCGAGCACGTAGTCGACCGCCAGGCGTTCGAGCGTCTCGATTTCCTGGCGCATGTGGGCGATGCGCCAGTCGGCCGGCAGAAAGCAGTCGCCCGAGTCCGGGTGCAGTTCGCCCCGGATCAAGGCGAACAGGCTCGATTTGCCGGCGCCGTTGGCACCGATGAGGCCGGCTTTGTGGCCGGCGTGCAAGGTCAGCTCGGCGTCTTCTAGCAGACGTTGAGGGCCACGCTGTAAAGTCAGGTTCTGAAGTCGAATCATAATGGCGGCGGAGTCTACCAGCTTCGCTCGCAACTGGCGCGAGTAGCACTATGTCCTCTGACCTGTGGAGCTTTTCCCTTGGCACTTACGCCCGGCCCGGCGTTGAAGCCGCATGCCTGAACTTGCAGTCCGGGGGGGTGAATGTGTGTCTGTTGCTGTGTGGATTGTGGCTGGGGCAGAGAGGCGTTGCCTGCAATGAGCGACGATTGCAGCAGCTTTGCAATGTCGCTGAACCTTGGGATGCGGACGTCGTGCGGCCGCTTCGAGCCTTGCGTACGCAATGGAAAGTCATCGCGATCGAGGATGCAGGACTGAAAGTGTTGCGCGAACAAGTGAAGGCGCTGGAGCTGGATGCCGAGCGGCATCTGTTAATTCGACTGGAAAGGTTGGCGTTGAATTGGCCGCAGAACGAGGCGACCGATTTATCAGTCTGGCTGGACGGTGTGGCGGCGGGCGCCGCACACCTGGACCGCGACGCGCTGCATCAGCTGCGCGTCGCGGCAACCGGCACTTAGGAAGCGCTGGTTGGGGTGGTGCTGGTGCTCGACGACGCAACTGGCGTTGGCGCAGTGGTGGCGGTCGAGGTGGAAGCTGCTGGAGCGGCCGATGCCGAAGCAGATGGCGCAGGCGTTGCAGGCTTGGCAGCAGCAGCCGGAGTCGGCTTGGCAACAGCGGCCGGTTTTTTCACAGCGGGCTTGGCGGCAAGTTTGGCGACCGGTTTGGCAGCAGCGGGCTTGGCTGCTGGTTTCGCAGCGGCGGGTTTGGCAGCAGCAGTTTTCGCAGCAGCAGTTTTAGCCGCTGGTTTTGCAGCTGGCTTGGCTGCAGTTTTTGCTGCGGCTGGTTTGGCAGCAGGTTTCGCAGCGGCGGCTTTGGCGGCTGGTTTGGCAGCGGCGGTTTTCGCTGCAGCAGGTTTGGCGGCAGCGGTTTTGGCAGCAGGTTTGGTAGCAGCAGTTTTTGCAGCCGGTTTCGCAGCAGCAGTTTTCGCAGCGGCAGGCTTGGCGGCAGGTTTGGCAGCGGCAGTTTTCGTAGCCGGTTTCGCAGCGCTGGCAGCGACCGGTTTTTTCGCGGCAGGTTTAGCGGCTGGTTTAGCGCCAGCTTTCACAGGTGCCTTGGCAGCAGGCTTGGCCGGTGCTTTTGCAGCAGCCGGTTTGGCAGCAGCTTTCCTGGCGGGGGCCGCAGCGGACTTGGCCGAACGCAGGGACAACGCCTTGCCGACAGCCTCTTGTACACGACCGACGCCCTGGGCCAGTTTCAGGCTTTCTTGAGCATCGCGCTTGAGTTGCAGAATGTAGGCACGGGTGTCGGACTGACGATCCTTGAGGGCATCGAGCACGTCTTCAAGTTGCTGCACGCCGTCCTTCGCCTTGGCTTGTGCTTTGGCTTTGCCGGCCGCCGCGGCGTCCTGCAATTTGGTGCGGGATTTATGCAATTTTTCCTGCGCTTTTCCGCGCTGTTTTTCCAGTTTGGCGAGCAGTTTTTCAGCATCAGCCAAGGCTTGGGAGCAAGCGATTTCCAAATGCTCGAGCAGGCTGCCCGAGAGTTGTTGGAGTAAGTGCAACGGGGTATTTACAGGCTTCTTGGTGGCCGACATGGTTTACCTCCTGGCTGACGTGGGTGCGGCTCATACTAGACCTCTGTAAGGACCGCCGCTAGCGCATGTTGACAGTATCGAAAGCAGTGCGTTGCAACGAATCGAAAATCTTCTGTGCTTGCGTAAAACAAGTTCACTGTCGAAGGCATTCACACTGGCATAATCTGTCGCATTCCAGGCCGGAGAGTACCGATGTCGCGCTACCTTTTTTTATCGCTATGCATGTTTTTTTCCGTAGCCCAGGCCGCTGAAAAAACCAAGGAAACAGAAGCTCACGATCTCGCTTACAGCCTGGGTGCGAGCCTCGGTGAACGCTTGCGACAGGAGGTGCCCGAGTTGCAGCTCCAGGCACTGATCGAAGGGTTGCAACAAGCCTATCAAGGCAAACCCCTGGCGCTGAAAGATGAGCAGATCGAACAGATTCTGACCGAGCACGAAGCCCAGGTGTCGTTGCAACAAAGCGCACCGCAGACTGAAGTCGTCCTCGAAAAAGAACAGCGTTTTCTCGCCGTGGAAAAAGCCAGGCCCGGTGTCCGTGAATTGGCCGACGGCGTATTGATGACTGAGTTGGTTCCTGGCACCGGCGCCAAGGCCGGTCCGAATGGCAAAGTCCAGGTGCTGTACGTCGGTCGTCTTCCCGATGGCACCGTGTTCGATCAGAACAGTCAGCCGCAGTGGTTCAGCCTCGACAGCGTGATCAGCGGATGGCGCAGCGCGCTGCAAAACATGCCGGTCGGTGCGAAGTGGCGGTTGGTGATTCCATCGGCCCAGGCCTATGGCGCCGACGGTGCCGGAGACTTGATCGAGCCGTTCACGCCGCTGGTATTCGAAGTCGAATTGCGCGGCGCTACGAGCTGAATGACGGAAACGAAAAACGGCGCGCAGAGCGCACCGTTTTTGAAGGTGTTGCCGGGAGGGATTCAGGCTTGAACCGAGTCCTCTTCCTTGTGAGCGGTGTGCAGCACTTCGATCAGGCAGTCTTCCAGTTCGAAGCGTTCGTGCAACAGACCGCCCAACTCCTTGAACTTCTCTGCCACGCACTTGCCTGCATCGCACAGGTCGTTGAACGCGAGCAGCTTCTCGGTAATAACGTCAATGCGCGGGTAGATCGTCTCGGCCAACTCGAGCCCGCGAGTATCGCCGAACGCCTTGGCTTCCCCCGTCAGCTGTTCGTAGATCTCGAAGTGTCCGGCGGACACGTAATCGACCAACACCCCGCAGAATTCCTGCAATGGCTTGCGGTCCTCGCCCAGAGCCTCTGGCTTGGCGCCGAGAGCATCATAGGCCCGAACCAGTTCGTGACGCTCCTGCAACCAGCGATCGATCAGCAGATGCACTCCACCCCAGCGTTCCTGAGCATTCTGACAACTTTCGAGCATGGTGATCTCTCTTCCCTTGTGGGTCATGCTGCCCTACACCCGACGCCCACTTGAAGGTCAAGTTCGCCAGGCAGAGCGTCATCCGAGCAACACAATTCCAATGACACGTGCGGGCCAGATTATGCCCGCACGACAATGGCTTCAAGTTACGCAGGAGATAAAGTTCATACAAGTGTTTAATCGCCCGCCAGCGCCGCATGCGACGACTCGCCGCTGGGCGGTCGCTGGAGGGTCATGCGCAGAAGGCGCAGCAACTGATAAACACCCACAATCGTGGCCCCGACAAAAAACAGCAAACTCCATTCCGGCAGGCTCAGGTCGAACAGCGTCCAAGAAATCTGAGCGCAGTCGGCCGTGCCGTTGAACATTTGCTGCACCGTGCCAACCCAGGAATTGTTGGCGAACAGCTCGACGAAATTGGGCGAACAAGGGGATAGCTGTTGCAGCGGGTCGCCTTGCAGCAATACCTGGCGCCCTGCGATTACAGTTCCCGCCAGGCTGCACAGCACACCCAGTAACCAATACAGGAAAGCACCCAGGCGATCGGGCCCATGCACTGAAGCCACCAGACAGACACCCGTGAGCAGCGCCAGACACACCCTTTGCAACAAACACCTGCCGCAGGGTTGAAGGCCGACTGCATATTCCAGGTAATAGGAAATGCCCAAGGCCAGGGCACCGGCGACGAAAACCATGAAAAACAAGGAGCGTGAGCAGGCCAAAGACATGGCTTTTCCGTACCAGTAGAGACAAGTGGTTACGGTAGAGGAAAGCGTGCCAGCCTTTCAAGATAAGGCAGCAGGGACACTTCCACGCAAGCGTAGGGAATTCCCGACAGAATCGAGAGGATCAGATGTAGTCCTCTGTAGGACTTTGCCACCACCGGAAAAAAGCTGTAGGAAAACGACGATTCCGTGAGGCTGAACAACGAACTTTGTAGCAGCTAGCGCAGCTTGCTGCTACAAAAGCGATCGTCAAGCGCGGACGGGTACAGGCAACGGCGCCGCCAGCAAGCGTTCATCCAGAAGGCCAAGGCCTTCCTGGAACAACTGATTGCTGCGCTCTGTGTCGCCCAACTGCGCCAGCAATCGCGCCAGCTCCGCGCAGGCTTCCGGATTGCGCTGCACGCTCAAGCTGCCTTCAAGGTAGTCACGCGCCTTGCCCCACAGGCTGTTTTGCAAACACAGGCGACCCAGGGTCAATAGCAGGCTCGGATCAGCCGGATGATTCTTCAACCACCCCTCGGCGGTCTGCAGCTGACGCGCCGGATCACTGCCGCGCACCAACCCGTAAAGACGTGCGAGATGGCTGTCGTAGCTGCGTTTGAGCGCAGTCCGTAGAATGTCTTCAGCCTCGACCTGGGCTCCTAACTGCCGCAATTGCTCGGCATACGCCAACACCAGTTGCGGCTCCTGACGCTGCGCTGAAGAGAGTTGCTGCCAGGCGCCGTTGAGCGTCTGCAAACCGACCGTACCGTTTTCTTCCTGATGCGCCGCCAAGGACAAGTTTTCCCCCCACGCCCGGCGCTCCAGTTCGGCCAGTTCGGCGGGCGGCAGGACTTTGTCCTTGCGCAACTCCGGCAGCAGGCGAATCACCGCTGACCAGTCACCGCGCTGTTGATGCAAACGCTGCAGCTGACGCAAGGTCTGGACGTTATGCGGATGACGCTCATGCATCGCCTGCAACGTCGCCAGGGCGCCGTCGGTGTCGCCACGGTCGGTTTGCAACTGCGCATGACTCAAGGCGATGGCCAACTCCGCCTGGGGCTGACGCTCCAGCGCACGCTCCAGCAGACTGTCGCTTTCCTCGTAGTGACCTTGTTCGTTCGCGGCGCGCGCGGCGCCGAGGTAGTAGAGCAGCGGCTGGCGCTCGGCCTCGGCGGCACGATGCAAATGACGCTGCGCACTGGCCCAGCGACCTTCGGCCAGGTCCAGCTGACCATGTTCGATCGCCACCTGCACCCGCCGACTGCGGTTGCGCCGCGACCAGGGATTGACCACGCCGCTGGAGGTGGTGACCAGTTCGACAAGCGCCTTGATACCCCAGAACACCAGCCACAGCACCGCCACCAGCGCCAGCATCGCCCACAGGCTCGATTCGAAACGGAAACTTTTGTAGGCGATCAGCACGTAGCCGGAATGCTCGGCGATCGCCAACCCCAGTGCAGCCGCTGCGGCGATGACCGCAAACACGATCACATAAAGGCGTTTCATGGCGTCGCCTCCTGCGTCGTGTCTGCGGCAGGTTTCGCCATCGGCTTGATCGAGTCCTCGGCGTTGACGTTGCGCCGCTCAAGGTAACCTTGAACCGCGCTCAGCGTGCCGGTCAGGTCAGGCGTCACCACCGTGACTGGCTCCTTGCTCAACTCACCCACCTGGTCGAGCATCACTTTGCTCTGCGGATTGTCCGGGTTGAAATTGCCCTTGAGCACGTCCCGTGCCTCGGTCAGCGCCTGGGTATACACCGGCGCCTGGCCATTGAGCGCTGCCCATTGCGCCTGCTCCAGCGCCAGGCTCAGGGCCAGGCGCACCTGGCTCAGGCTCTGCCCGGCCAGCAGCGGACGGACGTTTTTGTCAGCATTGAAATCGATACGGATGTAGCGCGAGATCTGGTCCCACCACTGCGCCCAGCGACTGGCGCCGTCGCCATCGGCGGTCAGGCCCAGCAGGGATTCACCGCGGTCCTTGTACTCGGGGGCCAGCTCGGTGAGGTTGATCACCTGATCGCGCAACGCACCCAGTCGCAGGAACAGGCCGGTGCGGTCGGGCTGTTCGGTGCTGCGCAAGGCGACCAGGGTTTTCGCCACTTGTTCGCGGGCGGCGAAGGAGCCCGGATCGTTCTGTTCGCGAAGAATTTCGTCGGCACCCTGCACCAGGGCCTGGGCGCTGTTGATGTCCTGCAACGCCGAAAGTCGCAGGCTGGCCAGGCGCAGCAAGTGCTCGGCCTCGGCCAGACGCCAGTCCTTGCGGCTTGCACCGAGGACCGTTTCGAGACGTTGATTCAAGCGTTGCTGATCGCCTTGCAACTGGGTCACCAAGCGGCTGCGAGCATCCAGTTCGTCGGCGGCCGGCATTTGTTCCAGCCGCGCGCTCAGGCGCTGTTCGTTGAGCTTCAGACTCTGCGCCTGATCGTTCAACGCCTGCACCTGACTCAACTGCTGCTGCGTATTGGCTTGCAGGTGACGCACCTGCCAGACGCCCCAACCACCCACCGCCACACCGGCGGCGCCGAGCAGCAGTGCGACGATTGCCAGCCCATTGCCTCGGTGCTGCATGGCAGCCGGGGGTGCGTTTTCAACCGGAGGGTCAATCGGCTTATCGAGATCGATCACTGGCCGGGAGTCATCTTTAGGCAAGGCAGTTTCGTTCACGTATCCATCCTTTGCATTAGAGAACGGGTTCGGGATGCTCCCGCAACGCCGTCAGCAAAGCCGCGGCACTGGCGCCACGACAATCCACAACTGTTTGGGCTCCAGCGGCACGTGCCAGCTCGGCGACCCTGGGGCTTGGAACAAACAACGGCAACCGCGCCAATTGCGGCCAGGCATCGCCGGCCAATTGATGCAGGTGCTCAAAACCCATTCCACTGCTGACCACCAGCCCGTTCAAGCGTTCCGCTTTGATCCGTTCTGGCAGCGCCACGGGCGGATAGTGCGGCATGCCCCGACGGTACAATTCCAGATACTCGACACTAGCACCAAGCTTGCGCAAACGCTCAGCGAGCAACTCACGCCCGCCCTCTCCGCGCATGATTAGCAGCCGTGGATCTGGCTGTGCGACAGCGTCGCGCAACCGGGTCAATGCCAGCAAGGCTTCGCTGTCATCGCCCTCGTCGGGAAAACTGACGTCCAATCCGTGTTCGTCGAGAATCTGCGCCGTCGCCGCGCCTACGGTGAACCACTGTAGACGCGGTGGTTGCGGCCAATACTGGTCGATCAGATCCACCGCGATTCTGGCAGCAGGTTTGCTGACCACAATGATTGCGCAGTAACGATCCAGCTCGCGAATGACCTGACGCATTGTGTCAGAGGCGGGAATCGGTTCGATTTCCAAAAGCGGCAGACTGCTGCTGAAAATCCCCTCTTGCGCCAAAGCAACACTCAGCGCCGCCGACTCATCCGCCGGACGCGTCAGCAGCAGGCGCCAGCCCTTCACTCGTGACCAGCCTCGCCGTAGACCGCTTTCAAAATGTCATTGGCACCTTGGCTCAGCAGGTCTTCGGCCACTTGCACACCCAGGGTTTCAGCATCACTGCGCGGCGCGCGGGCTTCGGCGCTGAGCAGCAGGCCGCCGCTCGGATCGCCCACCAGACCGCGCAACCAGATCTGCTCGCCTTCCAGCACTGCGTAACAAGCGATCGGCACCTGGCAACCACCATTCAGGTGTTTGTTGAGGGCACGTTCTGCGGTCACGCGGGTGGCGGTGTCCAGATGGTGCAGGGGGGCGAGCAAGGCATGGATTTCGTTGTCGACGGTACGGCACTCGATGCCCACGGCGCCTTGGCCACCGGCCGGCAGGCTGTCGTCGACACTGATGGCTGAGGTGATGCGATCTTCGAAGCCCAGGCGAATCAGGCCAGCGGCGGCGAGGATGATGGCGTCGTATTCGCCGGCATCGAGCTTGGCCAGACGCGTGTTGACGTTGCCACGCAGGAAGCGGATTTGCAGGTCCGGGCGGCGGGTGAGCAACTGGGCCTGACGGCGCAGGCTGGACGTGCCGACGATGCTGCCTTGGGGCAATTCTTCCAGGCTGGCGTAGGTATTGGAGACGAAGGCGTCGCGCGGATCTTCGCGTTCGCAAATGCAGAACAGACCCAGACCTTCGGGGAAGTCCATCGGCACATCCTTCATGGAATGCACGGCGATGTCGGCTTCGTTTTCCAGCAGCGCGGTTTCAAGTTCCTTGACGAACAGGCCCTTGCCACCGATCTTCGACAGTGGCGAGTCCAGCAGCTTGTCGCCACGACTGACCATGGGCACCAGCGTCACGAGCAGACCCGGATGGGCAAGTTGCAGACGGGCTTTGACGTATTCGGCCTGCCACAGGGCGAGAGCACTTTTGCGGGTGGCGATGCGGATTTCGCGAGAGGACATGGATCAATCCGTACTGAATAGATACGGCGGATAATAACAGCTCAGCCAAATCCACTTTGACTTGTATCAGGTATTGCCCGGCCTCCCTGGCCCCGGATTTCCGGCAATCGGGTGCGGAATGCGCCTGGAAACGTTGAATTAAAGCTGTTGCATCATTTTGCGCACGCCAGCCACATGACGTCGACTGACAATCAGGGCGTCGCCATTCAGGCCTTTGAGGAATAGCTGAAAATGCCCGAGAGGCGTACGTTGCAGTCGCTCGATGCGCTCGCGAGCGACCAGGGCGTTGCGGTGGATGCGCACGAACCGGTCACCAAATTCATCTTCGAGGGCCTTTAGCGGCTCGTCCAGTAACACTTCGCCGCCTTCGTGGCGCAGGGTCACGTATTTGTGGTCGGCAATAAAATAGACCACCTGACCCAGCGGGATCAGCTCAATACCTTTACGGGTTCTGGCACTGATATGGCTGCGCGGACCGCTGCCGGTTTCGGCGGCGGGACGGGTCAGGGCCGCGAGCTGCACACGATTGGGCCGCTCGGCTTTTTTCAACGCATCATGCAAATGTTCAGTACGCACAGGTTTCACCAGATAGCCTACGGCGCTGGCCTGTAAGGCTTCCACGGCAAATTCATCGGGACCTGTGCAAAACACCACGGCGGGCGGGGTTTCGCGTTCGCACAATCGAGCAGCCACTTGCAGGCCATCGAGGCCCGGCATGCCGATATCGAGCAATACGATATCGGGCTTGTGGCTGTCGATCAGTGCCAACGCTTCTTCGCCGTTCGTGGCGCTGGGCTCCAGGACACTGTATCCCTCGAGTTCACCGACCATTCGGCTCAGGCGCTCGCGGGCAAGGGGTTCGTCATCAACGATCAGGACATTCATATTGCGCTGGATTCCTGCGTGAGTCTCGCACAAGGATAGCGTAGACAGGTGAAGTGACGTCCGTCACCGCGATCCACGCTAAGACTAGCGCGAGGGCCAAAAAGTGCCGCCAGGTCGACGGCTAAATTATCATCTGCCAGGCAATGGGCGGCCCTGGCCCGCGTTGGCGAGGCATCGCCGTAGGGTTTGCTGATACACAATATGAACACCCCCTCTTCTTATAGCCAGCTTGCGAATCGAGAAGCGCGCTGATCCTACTGTCCAACTGTAGACGGTTGCCGGGACGTTATTGCTCAAATGAAAAATATCGTTGCGCAATTCCGGTCACGCTGGCGTCGAGCATAGGCCGGGACATGAGAAAAAAACGTATCGACCAGTGCCAGCGACAGGATTGGCAACCCTGTTATTATCCGCGACAGCTTTCAACGCCATCTTTCTTCAGCCGATACGAGCGAATTCATGAGCACTGACAAGACCAATCAGTCCTGGGGCGGCCGCTTCAGTGAACCCGTCGACGCTTTCGTCGCCCGCTTCACCGCCTCCGTCACCTTCGACCAGCGCCTGTATCGCCACGACATCATGGGCTCGATTGCCCACGCCACCATGCTGGCCAAAGTCGGCGTGCTGACGGATGCCGAGCGCGACAGCATCGCTGATGGCCTGAAGACCCTCCAGGGTGAAATCGAGGCCGGCCAGTTCGACTGGCGCATCGACCTCGAAGACGTGCACATGAACATCGAGGCGCGCCTGACCGACCGCATTGGCGTGACCGGTAAAAAGCTGCACACCGGGCGCAGCCGTAACGACCAGGTTGCCACCGACATCCGCCTGTGGCTGCGGGACGAGATTGACCTGATCCTGGCGGAAATCACCCGCCTGCAAAAAGGCTTGCTGGAGCAGGCCGAACGCGAAGCCGGCAGCATCATGCCCGGTTTCACTCACCTGCAAACCGCGCAGCCGGTGACCTTCGGGCATCACATGCTGGCGTGGTTCGAAATGCTCAGCCGCGACTACGAGCGCCTGGTCGACTGCCGCAAGCGCACCAACCGCATGCCGTTGGGCAGCGCTGCGCTGGCCGGCACCACGTACCCGATCGACCGCGAATACACCGCGCAACTGCTGGGCTTCGATGCCGTGGGCGGCAACTCGCTGGACAACGTGTCCGATCGTGACTTCGCTATCGAGTTCTGCTCGGCGGCGAGCATCGCGATGATGCACCTGTCGCGATTCTCCGAAGAGCTGGTGCTGTGGACCAGCGCGCAGTTCCAGTTCATTGATCTACCGGACCGTTTCTGCACCGGCAGTTCGATCATGCCGCAAAAGAAAAACCCGGACGTGCCGGAACTGGTTCGCGGCAAGACCGGCCGCGTTTTCGGCGCACTGATGGGCCTGTTGACCCTGATGAAAGGCCAGCCGTTGGCCTACAACAAGGATAACCAGGAAGACAAGGAACCGCTGTTCGACGCCGCCGACACCCTGCGCGATTCGCTGCGTGCCTTTGCTGACATGATTCCGGCAATCAAACCCAAACACGCAATCATGCGCGAAGCGGCGCTGCGCGGTTTCTCCACCGCCACTGACCTCGCCGACTACCTGGTTCGCCGTGGCCTGCCGTTCCGTGACTGCCACGAAATCGTCGGCCATGCGGTGAAGTACGGCGTGGAAAGCGGCAAGGACCTGGCGGAAATGAGTCTGGAAGAGCTGCGCAAGTTCAGCGACCAGATCGATCAGGACGTCTTCGCCGTGCTGACCCTGGAAGGCTCGGTGAACGCCCGCGACCACATCGGCGGAACTGCACCGGCACAGGTCAAGAAGGCTGTGGTTCGCGGTCAGGAATTGCTCGCCAGCCGCTGAGTCGACTGTAATACCTGAGCTCGATGGCCGCCCGGCCATCGAGCTTTTTTATGCTCAGCTTTTCGCGCCCACTTTCCCCACCCGTTCCAGAAAGGCCGGCGCTTCGGCCAACCGGTCAGCGGCAACTTTTTGTACATTCGGATTTTCGGCCAGACGCTCCAGCAAGGCTTTAGCGTCGCGCATGTCGGACAGGTAATCGATGTTGAACAACCGCTTGCCAACGTCTAGCGCCAACTCGACGCTGTACAGAAAGTACAGATCAGCCAGGGTGAACTGCTCGCCCGCCACGTAAGGAGCGAACCGCGCCCGGTGTTTCAAGGCGGTAAACCCTTTGATCAGGTCTCGCTCGGACTTGGCCCTCAGCGCTTCGGGCGTCGGCCTGCCCCCAAAGAACACTTCGACGTAACAGACTCGCGCCGGGAGCTCGATGTACAACTCGATTTCCTTGGCCAATGCTCGAACCCTTGCCCTTGCGAACGGATCTTTGGGCAGCAGCGCAATTCCACCTTGAGTATCTTCGATGAAATCGAGAATGGCGTCCGTCTCGCTCAGGAAACCTTGCTCGGTCTCCAGCACCGGCACTTTCCCGCGAGGGCTGACAGCGAGGATGTCCGGGTTCTGGCACCCATGGAACGGGATGGTTTCAAACGGCACGCCTTTTTCCAGAAGGGCCAGTTTGACCATGTTGAAATAGTTGCTGGCAGCAAAGCCATAGAGCTTGAGCATCGTCGGGTCTCCTTGACCGTATGAATTCGTTGCTCAAGGTAAACATTGCCCGAAGGCCTGTGAGCGTTCGCGTATTACCGGATGCGACGAAAACGCACAGAAGCGCCGCCCGACGTGGATGGCGGCCTAATGGGACAAAAGATTACGAATCTTCTGACACGCAAGATGGCCGCTTCTTTTTTATCGCTTGCCCGCCACCATCGCCATAAACGCCGGCATCGCCGCTTCCTTGTCCGCCGCAATCCGCTGCACGTTCGGATTCTGCTCCAGACGCTCCAGCAGCGCCTTGGCCGCCGGCATCTCAGCCAGCAAATCCAGCCCGAATAGCTTGTGTCCCACCGCACAGGCCAGCGGCACGCTGTACAGGAAATACAGATCCGCAAGGCCCAGGCTGTCGCCGGCAACATAAGGGGCGAACTTGCCGTGCCGTCCCAGCGCAGCAAACCCCTG
Organism: Pseudomonas sp. GB2N2; assembly: GCF_054897705.1. NCBI lineage: Bacteria > Pseudomonadati > Pseudomonadota > Gammaproteobacteria > Pseudomonadales > Pseudomonadaceae > Pseudomonas > Pseudomonas sp. GB2N2. The sequence continues at coordinate 4,744,959 of NZ_CM142701.1, read as the reverse complement.
CTGCAACTCGGCCCTGGCCTTGTCCTTGATCGCTTCCGGCACTGGCATGCCGAAAAACGCCTCTCCATAACAGGCGCGACCCGGCAGTTCGATATAAAGCTCGATTTCCTTGGCCAGCGCCAGGACCTGCGCTCGCTCGAAGGGGTCGATCGGCAGCAGCGGTACGCCCTGCTGGCTCTGCTCGATGTACTCGAGTATCACCGCCGTTTCGTTGATGAAACCTTGCTCGACGCGCAAAACCGGCACCTTGCCACGTGGACTGATCGCCAAGGCTTCGGGGCTGGTCCCGGCGTAGAACGGCACTTCTTCGAACGGCAGCCCTTTCTCGAGCAGCGCCAGTTTCACCATGTTGTAGTAGTTGCTGACGGAAAATCCATAAAGCTTGAGCATCACAAAGCCTCCGGGCCGTGCGGGGTTGGCAGTGCGTGTTTATAGAACGCCTGGCCGTATCTCGCCAGCAGCATCACGGCGATGAATGCAGGTAAACTGCCCGCCTTAACTTGAGGAGCCTGCCATGAGCGAGCCAACAGAGATCGAAATCGACGAAGAAGAGTTCGCCGAAAACACGCTGGTCGAAGCAATCGAAAACCAGATCGAAAGCGACAACCCGCCGGCCGCCAAGGCGACCTTCAACAAGCTGACCCTGGTGGGTTACGAGCGTGAGGAAATCCTCAACCTGATGGCTCACGTTTTAGCGGTAGAAATCGACGCAATCCTCGAAGAAGACCGCGCGTTCAATACCGAATGGTACGAAGCGGCGCTGCGTGCGTTGCCGGAATTGCCGCCGGAAAAGAAGTAAGCATATAACGCTGTCGGAGCGGGCTTGCTCACGAAAGCGATGTGTCAGTTGACCTCCATGCTGCCTGACCCACCGCTTTCGCGAGCAAGCCCGCTCCCACACAGTTTGTGACCAATCACTCCTGCCTTCCCCCAGACCCTGACTACACTGGTACGCACCCCGCTGCCGCACCACCCGCCGGGGAATGCACCTCGAGGTGAAAAACCCTGTCGCGAGCACTGGACATGCCGCACGAGTGGGATCACCTTAGGGGCGCTGTCGTCCAATTCCTAGAAAGTCTGGAGTCCTTATGTCGCTTACCCCTGAGTTGGTTGCCGAACTGGAAATCCTCGCCCTCTTCAACCTGGACAGTTCCCAGGAAGGTTTGAAAATTCATCAGACCGCTGCCCCGAAAGCCATTGCTGCCGCTCAACGCCTGTACCAAAAAGACCTGATTGACCAGCCCGACGGTGGTTATCTGACCAGCCTGGGTCGTGACGCCGCGCAAAATGTGCAAACGGTTCTGACCATTCTGAGTGTCCAGGAAACAGCCTGACCCTACTCGTATCGCCCACGGAAACCTCCAGTGACGGGATTTCCGCGGGCACTCCCTGATACAACTGTCGCCCAGCGATAGAAATCTGACGCCAAAAAAACACAATCAGCCTGAAGGTGTCGCGACCGAGGCGCTAAACTGCCCTACATTCCGTGATACCCGACGTCCGTGCCCTGCGAGCCGGTTTGAGCAAACATGACCCGCACCCATGAAATCCGCCCCGATCTGGACGAGGGAATCGACCGCAAGGTTCTCAGCCAACTGCGCGCACGTTTTCTAAAGCTTAACGAAGGCCGCATGGCGCGCGCCATGGAAGGGTTGTCGACCCGCCAGCAAGGCGTGTTGACCCTGCTGCCGCTGTTTTTCCACGTGAATCACCCGCTACTGCCGGGCTACGTTTCGGGCAGCACACCCGCCGGGCTGTCAAACTTCGAACCTGACGCCAACGTCCTCACCGAAGCCCAACGGCTGACCCGATCGTTTTCCTACAAGCCGCGCCATGGCAGTAATCCGCCGCGACCGATCCATGGCCTGTTCCTGATGGGCAGCCTCGGAACCCTCGCTCAGGCTGATCAAAGCGACATGGACGTGTGGGTCTGCCACGCGCCGGACCTGACGGAAAACGAACTCGCCGAGCTGCGCAAAAAGTGCCAGTTGCTCGAAACCTGGGCCGCCAGCCAGGGCGCCGAGGCGCACTTCTTCCTGATCGACCCGGCCCGCTTCGTGCTCGGCGAGCGCGATACGCAATTGAGTTCGGAAGACTGCGGCACCACCCAGCACTATTTGCTGCTGGACGAGTTTTATCGCACCGCCATCTGGCTGGCCGGACGCACGCCGATCTGGTGGCTGGTGCCGGTCTACGAAGAGGCCGCTTACGACCGCTACACCCACACGCTGTTGTCCAAACGCTTCATCCGTGCCGACGAGAGCCTGGACCTGGGCAATCTGGCGTACATCCCGCCTGGCGAATTCATCGGCGCCGGGCTCTGGCAGTTGTTCAAGGGCATCGAGTCACCCTACAAATCCGTGCTCAAGCTATTGCTGACCGAGGTTTACGCCAGCGAACACCCAAGGGTTCAGTGCCTGAGCCTGCGTTTCAAGCAAGCGGTGTTTGCCAATCGGCTCGATCTCGACGAGCTGGACCCGTACGTCGTTGTCTACCGACGCATCGAGGAGTACCTCACCGCCCGTGGCGAACCAGAGCGTCTGGAACTGGTGCGGCGCGCGCTGTACCTCAAGGTCAACCGCAAGCTTACCGGCAACAGTCGCACCCAGAGCTGGCAGCGCTCGCTGCTGGAGCGGCTGGCCCAGGAATGGCATTGGGATCAGCGCCAACTGGCCCTGCTCGACAGTCGCAGCCAATGGAAAGTCCGCCAGGTCAGTGCCGAGCGCCGGGCACTGGTCAACGAATTGAATTACAGCTACCGCTTCCTGACCGAGTTCGCCCGCAACGAGCAGACAGTCAGCCTGATCAATAAACGCGACCTCAACGTGCTGGGTCGACGTCTGTACGCGGCGTTTGAACGCAAGGCCGACAAGGTCGAGTTCATCAACCCCGGCATCGCTCCAGACCTGGCAGAAGACACCCTGACGCTGGTGAACGCGCCCAACAAGAAAGAAGCCGGGCAAACCCAGTGGGGCTTGTACAACGGCAGCCTGACCGCGCTGGAATGGGAGCATTTCGCCCCGATCAAGCGCAGCCGCCAATTGCTGGAACTACTGACCTGGTGCCATCGCAACGGCGTGATCGACAGCAGCACCCGCCTCGCTCTGCACCCCGGCGAGAGCGACTTGAGCGAGTTCGAACTGTTCAACCTGCTCGGCAGCCTGCAACAGAGCATCGCCCTGCCCTTGCCGACCGTTGCCGAAGAACCGTTGCTGTGCGCCAGTGTGCCAAGCGAGGTGCTGATTCTGGTGAATGTCGGCGTCGATCCGCTCAAACATCATCGCGACCTCAACATCCTGATGACCACCGAACGCACGGACTCCCTGAGTTACGCCGGAGTCCGGGAAAACCTGGTGCTGACCCTGGATCAGGTCACCCTCAACAGCTGGAATGAGGTGCTGGTCAATCGCTTTGACGGTCCTCACGCCCTGCTCGACTGCCTGCGCGATTACCTCAACAATTTGCCGAACGACCTTCGACAGCCGACGTTGCGGGTGCGCTGCTTCTGTCATAACCGCGCACAGTTCATCGCCCAACGGGTCGAGGAAATTATCGACACCGCGCAGAATCTACTGCTGAGCAAACTCAACCATCGCTACCTGATTCAGGTCCAGCAGCATTACCACGTGCTGGAATTGGTGCCGGGCCAGGTCAATCATGTCGCCCTCGCCACGTTGCCGGCGCTGTTCGATTACCTCGGCGAAGAACTGGCGAACTACAGCCCGCTGCACCTCGACCCGATGGCGCTGGAAGACCAGGACATCGCGTTGATCCTGCCCATGGGCCAGCCAGAATGCATTCAGGTGTTCTACCGGACTCACGAAGACCAGGCCGATGTGTACGTGCTGGATGAATTCAATGCCTTGTGGCAGCAGCGCTTGCCCTATCACGAGGATCAAAGCCTGTTAGTGCCGTTGCAGCGTTTCCTGCAATCGATCCAGTACCGGCGCGATGCCTTGCTGCCGATGGACGCCGCCCAGCCATTGAGCCTGGACACGCTGTATTACCAACTGCTGCCGTCCGGCCCCGGGCGCGCGCGGCGGGTCGAATCTCGCAGCGCCCCGCAAACGCCGATCAACAAGCCGTTCTACGACGTACAGGCGATCATCGGCAAGGCCGCACCGGGCCAGGTGCAAGTCACGTTGTATTGCAATCAGCGGGAATTTTCAGAACTGGAGCATGGCGCGCAGCTGTTCAGTGTGGTCGCCCGGGAAATCGTCGAGCAGCGCCGCGAGACCGAGCGCTACCGCTGCTACATCACCGACCTGGACCTTTCGGGCCTGCTCGGTGATGTTCAGAGTTCGAGCAATTTGTATTTGCGCTACAAGGCCGACCTGGAGCGCGCATTAAACGACGCGCTCGACCTGATCTGAAGACCGTTATTCCGGGAAAGCGCCGCCATTGGCGGGCTGCGATTCGACTTCAAGCAGGGTCAGTTTGAGGGTTTTGCCGCCCGGTGCCGGCCAGTCGATGTGTTGACCCACCTTTAGGCCGAGCAGCGCGCTGCCGACCGGCGCCAGAATGGAGATCTTGCCTTCGTCAGCGTTGGCATCCTTGGGATACACGAGCGTCAGGTGATAGTCCTTGCCGCTGCTTTCTTCACGGCAATGCACTTTGGAATTCATGGTCACGACGTCAGCAGGCACTTCTTCGTGACCGACCAGCGTATCAGCGCGATCCAGTTCGGTTTGCAGCGCGATAACGCCCGGCAGCGTGTCGTCCAGGCTGTCGATCAGGCGTTCCAGACGTTGCACGTCCAGTCGGGTAAGGGTGATGGAAGGTGCGGTCATGATCAGGGCAGACTCCTTTCTTCTGCACGAAAAAAGCAAAACCCCGCCAGAAAAAGGCGGGGTTTTCACGAACCTCGATGGGTTGAGGCGTTCCCGGACACTATCACAGCTCAATAAATATACAAGCCAGGCCATTTTGTAGGAGCGAGTTGCTCCTACAAGGGGTCGGCGCTGGCTTTGCGATTGGAGGCTTGGGCGCAAATCGTGCGGCGCCGCTCATCATCGGCCGAACGCCATTCGCGGATGTCTTCGACAGCGCGGAAACACCCCAGGCAGACCTTCTGTTCGTCCAGCCGGCACACGCCGCTGCACGGCGAGGGCACCGCGGGGCTGACGTTGCTGTAAAGCGGCTTGGGCGGACGAACGGGTGCAGGTTGGCTCACGATTTCACAGACCTTCGAAATCCAGTTCAACGCCGGCCTGCTGCTGGACGATGCGTTCAAGCATCTCGCCGAGCTGCTCTTCGCTCTTGTCGCACATCCAGCGCTCGCTCTCTTCGTCGTAGTCGAAATGAAAACCACCGGACACCGCCGCCAGCCACAGCTGACGCAGGGGTTCCTGACGGCTGAAGATCAACTGGCTGCCGTTTTCGAACTTGACGGTGAGCACACCGGCCGAGCTCTCCAGGTCGATGTCCAGGTCGCTCTCATCGAAAATATCCTCCAGCGATTGCTGGGTAGCATCGACCAGATCGTGGAAACGGGCTTCGGTCAAACTCATTACGGCAACCTCGAAAATTGTCTGTTCACGCTCAAGCGCCGCAAGATACGGCCGAGCCCCGGTGATTGCAAAGGATAACCGACAGATCACTTAACCTGGGAGCGGGCTTGCTCGGGAAGGGATCTGCCCAGCCCCGCCGGACGGGAGCCCGGTCGCATAGGCAAGCTGCCGGGTGGCCGGTATACTCCGGCGCAATTAACGCATTTTCAAGGATTTCGCCATGAAGCGCCTGATCTCTTCCCTTGCCGCGCTCCTAGCGGTTGCCTGTCTTGTGTCGGCCTGTGGTCAAAAAGGCCCGCTGTACCTGCCTGACGATTCCCAGGACCCTGCCGAGCAGGCCCAGTCCTCGCAAAAGACGCCGTCGAAAGCACACAAGCACGACGTCTACCAATAAGGGAACGCCATGGACGCTTTTAACTACCGTGACGGCGAGCTGTTCGCGGAAAGGGTTGCCCTGTCCGCCATCGCCGAACGTTTCGGCACGCCGACCTACGTTTATTCCCGCGCCCACATCGAAGCCCAGTATCTGGCTTTTGCCGATGCACTGGCCGGCATGCCGCACCTGGTCTGCTACGCGGTCAAGGCCAACTCCAACCTCGGTGTACTGAATGTCCTGGCGCGTTTGGGCGCCGGTTTTGACATCGTCTCCCGTGGCGAGCTGGAACGTGTGCTGGCCGCCGGCGGTAGCGCCGACAAGATCGTGTTCTCCGGTGTCGGCAAGACCCGTGACGACATGCGTCGAGCCCTGGAAGTCGGCGTGCATTGCTTCAACGTCGAGTCTACCGATGAGCTGGAGCGCCTTCAGGTTGTAGCGGCCGAGCTCGGCGTTCGCGCGCCCATCTCGTTGCGCGTCAACCCGGATGTCGATGCCGGCACGCACCCTTACATTTCCACCGGTCTCAAAGAGAACAAGTTCGGCATTGCGATTGCCGACGCCGAGGACGTGTACATCCGCGCCGCGCAGTTGCCGAATCTGGAAGTGGTCGGCGTCGATTGCCACATCGGTTCGCAACTGACTACCCTGCCGCCCTTCCTCGATGCCCTCGACCGCCTGCTCGGCCTGGTCGACCGCCTCGGCGATTGCGGCATTTACCTGCGTCACATCGATCTTGGTGGTGGTTTGGGCGTGCGTTATCGCGATGAAGAGCCGCCGTTGGCTGGCGACTACATCAAAGCCGTGCGCGAGCGTCTCGACGGTCGCGACCTGGCGCTGGTGTTCGAGCCGGGCCGCTTCATCGTTGCCAACGCCGGCGTGCTGCTGACTCAGGTCGAGTACCTCAAGCACACCGAACACAAAGACTTCGCCATCGTCGATGCGGCCATGAACGACCTGATCCGTCCAGCGTTGTATCAAGCCTGGATGGACGTCACCGCTGTGCGCCCTCGTGCAACTGCCGCTCGCGCCTACGACATCGTGGGGCCGATCTGCGAGACCGGCGACTTCCTGGCCAAGGATCGTCAGCTGGCGCTGGAAGAGGGCGATTTGCTGGCCGTGCATTCGGCGGGCGCCTATGGGTTTGTCATGAGTTCCAACTACAACACCCGCGGCCGTACCGCCGAAGTGTTGGTGGACGGTGATCAGGCATTTGAAGTGCGTCGCCGTGAGACGGTAGCCGAGTTGTTTGCTGGCGAAAGCCTGCTGCCGGAGTAAAACCATGCTGCTGCGTTTTACCAAGATGCACGGCCTGGGCAATGACTTCATGGTCCTCGACCTGGTCAGCCAGCACGCGCACATTTTGCCCAAACACGCCAAGCAATGGGGCGATCGGCATACAGGGATCGGTTTCGACCAGTTGCTGATCGTCGAAGCGCCGAGCAACCCGGACGTGGATTTCCGTTATCGGATTTTCAACTCCGACGGTTCCGAAGTGGAACAGTGCGGCAACGGTGCTCGCTGTTTCGCCCGCTTCGTGCTCGACAAGCGTCTGACTGCAAAACGGCAGATTCGCGTCGAAACCAAAAGTGGCATTATCGAACTGGATATCCGCAGCGACGGCCAGATCAGTGTCGACATGGGCGCACCGCGCCTGGTGCCGGCGGACATTCCGTTCGTTGCCGACAGTCAGGCGCTGAGCTACTCGCTCGACGTCGACGGCGCAGCGGTCGAACTGGCCGCCGTGTCGATGGGCAACCCGCATGCGGTGTTGCGCGTCACGGATATCAACAACGCACCGGTGCATGAGCTGGGACCGAAAATCGAACATCACCCGCGCTTTCCTGCGCGGGTCAACGTCGGTTTTCTCCAGGTCATCGACCGGAACCGCGCGCAGTTGCGCGTCTGGGAACGCGGCGCCGGGGAAACCCAGGCCTGCGGCACCGGCGCCTGTGCAGCGGCGGTGGCCGCGATCAGCCAGGGGTGGATGGATTCGCCGCTATTGATCGACCTGCCCGGCGGGCGCCTGTCCATTGAATGGGCAGGCCCTGGCCAACCGGTGTTGATGACCGGCCCGGCAGTCCGAGTTTATGAAGGACAAGTGCGTCTTTGAGTGAGTCAAACCCATGACCGACAAGCCCCAGGTTCCCGCCCTACAGCCCGACGAATCCCCTTCCGAAAGCCTTGAGGCGGCGGCGATTGCCGCGTACCTGGAGGCTCACCCGGACTTCTTTGTCGAGCACGAAGAACTGCTCCCGGCCCTGCGCATTCCGCACCAGCGTGGCGACACGATTTCGCTGGTCGAGCGCCAGATGACCCTCCTGCGCGACCGCAACATCGAGTTGCGTCATCGTTTGTCGCACTTGATGGACGTGGCCCGCGACAACGACCGCCTCTTCGACAAGACCCGCCGCCTGATTCTCGCGCTGATGGACGCCACCAGCCTGGAAGACGTCGTCATCAGCGTCGAAGACAGTCTGCGTCAGGACTTTCAGGTGCCTTTTGTCAGCCTGATCCTGCTGGGCGACAACCCGATGCCCGTCGGCCGCTGGGTGACCCACGCCGACGCGCAAACGGCGATTGGCGGTTTGCTCTCGGAAGACAAGAGCGTCAGCGGCAGCCTGCGCGAGCACGAACTCGACTTCCTGTTCGGCGAAGAGCAGCGCAAGCAGATCGGTTCGACCGCCGTCGTTGCCATCAGCCACCAAGGCATCCACGGCATCCTGGCGATCGCCAGCCGCGATCCGCAGCACTACAAAAGCTCCGTCGGCACGCTGTTCCTCAGCTACATCGCCGAAGTCATGGGCCGCGTGCTGCCACGGGTCAACAGCTCGCTGCGCTCGGTACGCTGATCGTGGAACGACAACTGGACGCTTACTGCGAACACTTGCGCAGTGAGCGGCAGGTGTCGCCTCATACGCTGTACGCCTACCGCCGCGATCTCGACAAGGTGCTGGGCTGGTGCGTCAAGCAGAACATCGGCAGCTGGGCCGCGCTGGATATTCAGCGCCTGCGCAGCCTGATCGCGCGTTTGCATTCCCAAGGTCAATCGTCGCGCAGCCTGGCGCGGCTCCTTTCGGCCGTGCGCGGGCTCTATCACTATCTGAACCGCGAAGGCCTGTGCGACCACGACCCGGCCAATGGTCTGGCGCCGCCCAAAGGCGAACGCCGACTGCCGAAAACCCTCGACACCGACCGCGCACTGCAACTGCTTGAAGGGGCGGTGGAAGATGATTTTCTCGCGCGTCGCGATCAGGCGATTCTGGAGCTTTTCTATTCCTCCGGGTTACGGCTATCGGAACTGACCGGGCTTAATCTCGATCAATTGGACCTGGCCGACGGCATGGTCCAGGTGCTCGGCAAGGGCAGCAAGACCCGCCTGTTGCCCGTCGGCAAAAAGGCCCGCGAAGCACTGCAATTGTGGCTGCCCCTGCGCGCCCTGACCAACCCGGCAGATGACGCGGTGTTTGTCAGCCAGCAAGGCCGACGCTTGGGTCCACGGGCGATCCAGGTGCGGGTCAAGGCCGCGGGCGAGCGCGAACTGGGGCAAAACCTGCACCCGCACATGCTGCGACATTCGTTCGCCAGCCACTTGCTGGAATCTTCTCAAGACCTGCGCGCCGTGCAGGAATTACTTGGCCACTCGGACATCAAGACCACGCAGATCTACACCCACCTGGACTTCCAGCACCTGGCGACGGTCTACGACAGCGCCCATCCACGGGCCAAACGTATTAAGGGCGATGATTCATGACTATCCAGCTGATCACCTTCGACCTCGACGACACCCTGTGGGACACCGCCCCGGTGATCGTCAGCGCTGAAGCCGTACTGCGCGAATGGCTGAGCGAACATGCGCCGAATCTTGGCGGGGTACCGGTCGAGCATTTGTGGGCGATTCGCGAACGCGTCCTGAGCAGCGAACCCGGGCTGAAACATCGCATCAGCGCGTTGCGCCGGCGGGTGCTTTTCCATGCATTGGAAGAGGCCGGCTACAACCACGGCCAGGCGTCGGATCTCGCGGACCAGAGTTTTGAAGTGTTCCTGCATGCTCGGCATCAGATCGAGGTGTTCCCCGACGTCGAGCCGACATTGGAGTCGCTGGCCAAACACTATGCACTCGGCGTGGTCACCAACGGCAATGCCGATGTGAGTCGCCTGGGGCTGGCGGATTACTTCAAGTTTGCGTTGTGCGCCGAAGACATCGGCATCGCCAAACCGGATGCGCGCCTGTTTCATGAGGCATTGCAACGCGGCGGCGCGACGGCAGAGACAGCGGTGCATATCGGCGATCATCCCGGCGATGACATTGCCGGAGCACAGCAAGCGGGATTGCGGGCGATCTGGTTTAACCCGCAGGGCAAACTGTGGGAAGCGCAGAAAGCGCCGGATGCCGAGATTCGCAGTCTGACCGAATTGCCGGCGCTGTTGGCGCGGTGGAACACGGCCTCAGCCTGACGCAAAACCTGTGGGAGCGGGCTTGCTCGCTCCCACAGGGGATCATACAAGTCTTCGGGTTTTCACCCGCCCATGAAAAAGCCCGCAGCGACGGCGGGCTTTTTCAGCAAGCAAAGTCAGACGCCTAGATAGGCCGGCTGCCGTACTTGTTATCCGGTTTCTTGGGCGGATCGGCGACCACATTGGCCTCCACTTCCTGCACCTTGCCACCTTTGGCCAGGAACTCTTCCATGGCTCGCGCGAGGGCATCGCGCTCCTTGTTCTTGGCTTCGACACTCGGCAGCTCATCGACCGATACCGCAGCCTTGGCCTTGCCTTTGGCGGTCGGAACGGGCGTTTCACCGCCGTCGTCTTCAGCGGGGTCTTCCGCCGCTGCTTCCAGACCTTCTTCGGTTTCGTCGTCGCCGACTTCGAGGTCGTCGTTTTCCAGATCATCGTCGCTCATGTTCTACCTCATGACTTGCGAAAAGCAGATTAGTTATAGCCCAGCTTCACCGTCTGTCGACAGTCGCCGGAAAAATTCAATAACCGCTGGTGACCAGCGGTTCATGCCTCTTCACCGTGCACGGTGGCGAGGACTTTACGGGCACCGCCAAAATCACGGTGCTCGCCCAGATAAACACCTTGCCAGGTCCCCAGCGCCAATCGGCCTGCCGAAATCGGCAAACTGAGCTGACAGCCAAGCACGCTGGCCTTGAAGTGCGCCGGGAGGTCGTCCAGGCCTTCGTCGTTATGCTCATAGCCGTCTGTTCCTTGTGGGATCAGACGATTGAAAAATCGTTCGAAGTCGCGACGTACCGCTGGATCGGCGTTCTCGTTGATGGTCAACGACGCCGAGGTATGCTGCAGCCACAAATGCAACAGACCGACCCGGCACGCCTTGACTTCAGGCAGGCCGGCGAGTAACTCGTCCGTCACCAGATGAAAGCCCCGGGGCCGTGCCCGCAGGGTAATCAGAGTCTGTTGCCACATACAGTTCTCCGCACGTTCGGGGCGCATTCTAGCGCGCTCTGGGAAAAAACAAAGGCCCTAATATTCCTTCAATCATGTAAGCCATTGCCCGTACAAAAGCGCCCGTCGCAAACAGCGCATAACCTGTACGAAAAAACCTTTCAGCAGTTCCTTAACCGACAAATTCCAGACAAAAAAATGCCCGGCAAGCCGGGCAAATTTTTATGCGCGTGCTTACAAGTTGTAGCCGCGTTCGTTGTGGAGTGCCAGATCGATACCGACGGCCTCTTCTTCTTCAGTAATACGCAGACCCATGACGGCATCCAGTACCTTGAGAATGACGTAGGTGACGATCGCGGTGTAGATCACCGTGAAGCCCACACCTTTGCACTGAATCCAGACTTGTGCGGCGATGTCGGTGACGGTGCCGAAGCCACCCAGGGACGGTGCAGCGAACACACCGGTCAGGATCGCGCCGAGGATACCGCCGATACCGTGCACACCGAAGGCGTCCAGGGAATCGTCATAGCCGAGTTTGCGTTTCAGGGTGGTTGCGCAGAAGAAGCACACCACACCCGCGGCCAAACCGATGACCAGCGCGCCCATCGGGCCCACGGTGCCAGCGGCCGGCGTCACGGCAACCAGGCCAGCCACAACGCCCGAAGCAATACCCAGCGCACTTGGTTTACCGTGGGTGATCCACTCGGCAAACATCCAGCCCAGTGCAGCCGCGGCGGTCGCGATCTGGGTGACCAGCATCGCCATACCGGCAGTGCCGTTGGCTGCCGCAGCGGAACCGGCGTTAAAGCCGAACCAGCCGACCCACAACATCGCGGCGCCCATCAGCGTGTAACCAAGGTTGTGCGGAGCCATCGGGGTGGTCGGGAAGCCTTTACGCTTGCCGAGTACGATACACGCCACCAGCCCGGCCACACCGGCGTTGATGTGAACCACCGTGCCGCCGGCGAAGTCCAGCACGCCCCAGTCCCACAACAGGCCGCCGTTACCGGACCAGACCATGTGCGCGATCGGTGCGTATACCAGGGTGAACCAAACGCCCATGAAGATCAGCATCGCGGAGAACTTCATCCGCTCGGCGAAGGCACCGACGATCAGCGCGGGGGTGATGATGGCGAACGTCATCTGGAAGGTGATGAACACCGCCTCAGGGAACAATGCCGCAGGCCCGGTCAGGCTGGCTGGCGTGACACCGGCGAGGAACGCCTTGCCCATGCCGCCAAAGAACGAGTTGAAGTTGACGACGCCCTGCTCCATGCCGGTGGTGTCGAACGCGATGCTGTAGCCATAAATGACCCACAGAATGCTGATCAGACCGGTAATGGCGAAGCACTGCATCATCACGGAAAGAATGTTTTTCGACCGAACCATGCCGCCGTAGAACAGCGCGAGGCCGGGAATGGTCATGAACAGCACGAGGGCTGTCGAGGTCATCATCCAGGCGGTGTCGCCGGAATTGAGGACTGGGGCCGCCACTTCGTCTGCCGCCATGGCCAGGCTGGGCATTACGAGGGACAACAGGGCTCCTAGCCCTGCGAATTTACGCAGAGTCATATTGTTTTCTCCTGGGGCGTTGGGGTGTGTGGCGGCTTAAATCGCGTCGGTATCGGTTTCGCCGGTACGGATGCGAATCGCCTGTTCCAGATTGACCACGAAGATCTTGCCGTCACCGATTTTGCCAGTGTTGGCAGCCTTGGTTATCGCCTCGATAACCCGGTCAAGATCCTTGTCGTCAATGGCGACATCGATCTTCACCTTGGGCAGGAAATCGACCACGTATTCCGCGCCGCGATACAGCTCGGTGTGACCCTTCTGCCGCCCGAAGCCTTTGACTTCAGTAACGGTAATGCCCTGCACGCCGATCTCGGACAGCGATTCGCGCACGTCGTCCAACTTGAACGGCTTGATGATGGCAGTGACTAGCTTCATGAAAACTCTCTCCCGAATTGGTGGACTTGCCCCAGGAAAACAAACCCGGCTCAAGTCTAAGCGCAGTGCCTGGCTTTGTAACGCATCGTCGGCCTTACCTGCCCGTCCGACGCCAGCTAACCACTCCGCACGAAACACTTCCCCGTTTCGCTTGGCGCACTGCATTCGTCACATCGACTGCATCAGTGCATGGGTCACAAGGCACTTTGCAGAAAGCTTGCCATCTCCACAAAACTTCCTGTTTTCAAGCCTTTGCCAGCAAATGCCCGCCACATCGCGGCAACACCTGACGCGTTACGCACAACAACGGTGCGGAGCCGTCCGTCCGCATGCGCGAAAAGCGTGCATCCCTGCCGTCGGGATTGACTATAGACACTGCGTGATACACTGCCCGCCATTGTTTCCAGGACCTTTCCCATGCTCGCGCCCAAAGACTTCCTCGACGCCCTGACCGGCACCGCCTCCCGCCTTTTCAGCGGCGAAACCCCGCTGCCTAAGAGCGAAATCGAAAGCCAGTTCAAGGCGTTGCTGCAGAGTGGGTTCAGCAAACTGGATCTGGTGAGCCGGGAAGAGTTTGATAGTCAGATGGTGGTGCTGGCGCGGACCCGCGCACGTCTTGAAAGTCTTGAGACGAAAGTCGCGGAGCTGGAAGCAAAGCTCAATCCCCCGGCCGAGTAACCTCGCAAATCCACTGTAGAAACCCAATCCACAGTGGGAGCGAGCCTGCTCGCGATTGAGGTAGGAACGACCTGTAGGAGCTGCCGAAGGCTGCGATCTTTTGATCTTCCAGCCCGCAAAAATCCCTGCAACTTCCTACAACAAAACCACCGCCGTCCGATTGCGCCGCCAAGCCCCGGTTCCTAAGCTCACCCAATGCTGAATGTTCAGCACCGGGTTTGGCGACCCGGAACCAAGCAATGCCGCGCACCTCGTTCGACATCAGGTATTAATTTCCCGATTCGAGTTATGGCGCCTGTGTGTGTGGGAGACCTTAGGGTCTGCCGGGATTTGCTTGGCCGGTTCGCCAACCCGCACGCAGCTGCCTTGAAAAAACCGCCTGAATGGCGGTTTTTTGTACCTCTCGATTAGCCTGCTTTTTACTCGCAACATTCAGTGAAGTTTTACCAGCTGAACCGCCCCCCAAATCCACCTACTCCGTCTACCCTTAAAAAACCCGCAGGAAGCGGACCCCGTAAAGCTCAAGGAACGATCCATGTCCCTGTCCATCGTCCACAGCCGCGCCCAGATTGGCGTGGATGCGCCTGCCGTTACCGTTGAAGTGCATCTGGCCAACGGTTTGCCATCACTGACGATGGTCGGTTTACCCGAAGCGGCGGTGAAGGAAAGCAAGGACCGGGTACGCAGCGCGATCATCAATTCAGGTCTTCAATTTCCGGCGCGACGGATCACGTTGAATCTCGCCCCGGCGGATTTACCAAAGGACGGCGGTCGATTTGATCTGGCGATTGCCTTGGGGATTCTGTCCGCCAGTGTGCAGGTGCCGACGTTGACGCTGGATGACATCGAATGCCTGGGAGAGTTGGCGCTGTCCGGCGCGGTGCGGGCGGTGAGGGGCGTGTTGCCGGCCGCCCTGGCCGCGCGCAAGGCCGGACGGTCGTTGATGGTGCCGCGAGCGAATGCCGAGGAGGCGTGTCTGGCGTCGGGGTTGAAGGTGTTCGCGGTGGATCATTTATTGGAGGCCGTTTCGCACTTCAATGGGCACACACCGGTCGAGCCTTACGTTTCAAATGGTTTGCTCTATGCCAGCAAGCCGTATCCAGACTTGAATGAAGTTCAGGGCCAACTTTCCGCCAAACGCGCGTTGCTGATCGCGGCGGCGGGCGCTCATAACCTGCTGTTCAGCGGCCCACCGGGGACGGGCAAAACACTGCTGGCGAGCCGCTTGCCGGGGTTGCTGCCGCCGTTGCCGGAACATGAAGCGCTGGAAGTTGCGGCCATTCAATCCGTCGCCAGTTGCGCGCCCATGAGCCATTGGCCTCAACGACCGTTCCGCCAACCGCATCACTCCGCTTCCGGGCCGGCGCTCGTGGGCGGCGGCTCGCAACCACAACCGGGGGAAATCACCCTAGCCCACCACGGCGTTCTGTTTCTTGATGAATTGCCGGAATTTGATCGCAAGGTGTTGGAGGTTTTGCGAGAGCCGATGGAATCCGGCCACATCGTGATTTCCCGCGCCAAGGATCGCGTGCGGTTTCCAGCCCGCTTTCAACTGGTCGCCGCGATGAACCCTTGCCCCTGTGGATACCTTGGCGAACCCAGCGGCAAATGCAGTTGTACACCGGACATGGTCCAGCGTTATCGCAACAAACTGTCGGGGCCGCTGCTGGATCGTATAGATCTGCACCTGACCGTCGCCCGGGAAGCCACGGCATTGAACCCGGCGATTAAACCGGGTGACGACACCGCGACTGCCGCGCAACTGGTCGCCGATGCGAGGGAGCGGCAACATAAACGTCAGGGCTGTGCGAATGCTTTTCTCGATTTGCCGGGTCTGCGTAGACACTGCAAGTTATCCACAACCGACGAAGCATGGCTGGAAACCGCATGTGAACGGCTCACCTTATCGCTCCGCTCAGCCCATCGACTGCTCAAAGTCGCACGAACGCTGGCGGACCTTGAGCATGTCGACCGCATCACCCGCGACCATCTGGCCGAGGCGTTGCAGTATCGGCCGAGTACAAACTAGTCCTTGGAAAGATCCACCAGAGGCGCTTGTCTGACTTGGGTTTCACGCCCGCCCTGAATCTCGGTGACGCGCTTCAATGCGTTATCCACAGCGCGTTTGTCCGCCAGCAAGCTGTAATTGATCTGGAATTGCTTGTGCTCTTTCGGCGCAATCGTTGGCACTAGACCGAGTGGGCGTTGATACCGTCGGTTGTAGGAAAAACTAGTGCCCGGCTCCAGCCCGGTGACATAACCCTGGCCCTGGGTATCAGTGTTTTTCCACAGGGAAAAGACCGGAAGTGTCTGGGTGTTGAAGCCAAGCGAAACGCCCAGGCTGCCCGCCTTGTTGTGCAACACGGTCAAGGTGTCACCCTTGGCGTCGGCATAAGGCACAACGTTGTAGACCGTCTCGTCGTAATCCTTGGTCGGCGCGCGGTAGGTTTGCCAGTCCGGCAAGTCCGCTTTGGCTTTGTCGTTGAACGGCGACACCTGTTTCACCGGCGCGGCAAATTGGGCGCCCTGCTCGAGGAACGGCGTGCTGAAGTTGCTGTGATACAGCGCCTGGTATTCCTTCGGATAATCCCCGTTGTTGGTCAGCGTGTCGTTGAGGCTGAAGCTGACACTGCCGGGCTCGGTGACCAGTTCGGTGGCGACGGAGAAGTCGACCTTCTTGAACGCCTGCTCTTTGAGTTCGCCGCGCAGGCTGATCGCATAAGGCGGCTTTTCGTCGATGTGCAGGGTGACCTTGCTCGCAGGGATGTTGGCGGCGCGACCGTGCAGGGTCAGCAGTTCGCCATTGTCCATCCCGGGATGGCCGACCCACTCGTAGCCGCAGCGGGCGACCAGTTCGTTAAAACCTTCGAGCCAGCCCAGTCCGCCGCGCCCGTTGAGTTCGATGAAAGAGGGATTGACCACATCTTTGACCGGCGAATCCCAGCCCATTCGGGTATTGCCTACAGACGCCTGTAAGACGTTCATTCCGCGAGTCGGCACCACCGAGAGTTTCATTGTGCCGTTATCGATGTCGACGATGCTGACGCCCTCCTGTCGACCGCCGTGCAAGGTTCGCAGGGTAACGGAGAACGGTTTGGCGGTTTTTACGCCGAGTTGCTGGCTGGTGATCTGCCAGTTTTGCGCGGCTTTGTCGGCATCGAGGAGAACGTAATCCCAAGCCGAAGCGTGGGTGGCAGCGGAGAGCGCGCTGAGGGCAACGAAGAGTTTGAGCGGGGTCATGGCAGCAGCCTTTCTTGGAGTTGTGCCATTTGTATAGACTTGCTGAAACGATTCATCAAGCAAAATGTATGAACAGCTAGCGGTGCTCGAACTGTGGATCCATTCGCGGGCAAGCCCGCGAAGACGATTGCCGCAGCGCCTCAACGAAACCGGTCTACCTCTTGGCGCAATTCCGCCGCCAGGCTTTCCAGTTCCTTCGCGGTGATCGCCAGGTTCGACACCACTTCGCGCTGTTCACTGTTCGCCAGCGCAATGCTTTGCAGGTTGCTGCTCAGCAAGGTCGCCGTGCTGCTCTGCTCCTGAGTCGCAGTGGTGATCGCCGCAAATTGCTCACCGGCAGAGCGGCTTTGCTCGTCAATTCGCGCCAGTGCCGAAGCGACGTTGGCATTTCGCGACAGGCCTTCCTGCATCAGGACGTTGCCCTGTTCCATGGTGCTGATGGCGTTGCCGGTTTCTTGCTGGATGCTCGAAATCATCCCGGAAATTTCATCAGTCGCCTGACGAGTACGCGAAGCCAGGTTACGCACCTCATCAGCCACCACCGCAAAACCGCGACCTTGCTCACCGGCACGGGCCGCTTCGATGGCGGCGTTGAGCGCCAGCAAGTTGGTTTGTTCGGCGATCGAAGTAATCACACCGACAATGCCGCCGATTTCCTGAGAACGCTGACCCAAGGTGTTGATCACCGTGGCGGTGCTGTTCAACGCGCCAGCGATCTGCTCCAGGGACGAGGACGCTTCGTCCATCGATGTGCGACCGATCTGGGTTTGCTGCGCGTTTTCCTGCGCCAGACGCTGCGTGCTGCCCATGTTGTCGGCAATGTTCAGCGAGGTGGCGCTGAATTCTTCCACGGCACCGGCCATGCTGGTGATTTCGCCGGACTGCTGTTCCATGCCTTCATAGGCACCACCGGACAAACCGGACAAAGCCTGAGCTCGGCTGTTGACCTCTTGCGAGGCTCTGCGGATGTGCTCGACCATGGTCGACAGCGCCTGGCTCATCTGGTTGAACGCCCGGGACAACTGACCGATTTCGTCATTGCTGGACACGTTCAGACGCACGCTCAGATCACCTGCACCCAAGGCCTCGGCCTGACGCACCAGATCACCCAGCGGCGCGAGTTTGCTGCGCAGCAGCCAGACCGCCGAACCCACCGCGATCAACATCGCCAAGAGACTGCCAATCGCCAGTTGAATACCGACGCTCCAGGTCACTGCACTGATTTCTTTCTGCGGCATGCTCGCCACGACCGACCATGGCCCGCCGTCGAACGGCACGGCTACGCTGTAGAAGTCTTCCGAAGTGTCACTCCAGAAATCACCTTTGCCCGGCGTTTTCGCCAATGCGGCGATGGCCGGGACGGCTTTTTCCAGCGCTTGCACGCCGGCAATCGGCACCAGCCATTTGTTTTGCTCGTCCAGTAGCGCCAACGAGCCGGTCTGGCCGATACGGAAGCGTTTGAGGTTGGCGAACTGCGCGTTCTGCGCGTCGGTGTAATCGAATCCTACGAACAGCACGGCAATCACCTTACCGCCGCTGTCGCGCACGGGGGTGTACTGGGTCATGTAGGAGCGTTCGAACAGCAAGGCCCGACCGACGTAACTCTGGCCGGCGATCAAGCGCGCATAGGCCGGATTGGCATGATCCAGCAATGTGCCGATGGCGCGCGTGCCGTCCTGTTTGCTCAGGGAGGTGCTGACCCGAATGAAATCCTCGCCGCTGCGCACGAACACCGTCGCCACGCCCGCGGTCATTTGCTTGAACTCGTCCACTTCCTTGAAGTTGTTGTTCAACACTTCGCTGCCCAGGTGCAGGCCCGGCGCCTGCGTGCCTGCCACGGCCACCGGTTCGTCCGGATGCACATTCAAGCCTGCGCTGAAGCGTTTCTCGAACAATCCGGCCAAGCGCTGGGTGCTCTCACGCAGCGTGCCGTGAAAGGTGCTCAACTGGTCGGCCAGCAAACGGGCTTCACTGGCCAGGTGCTCTTCGCGAGTGGCAAGGTTGGCCGTGTCCAGCGAACGCAACGCGAACAGGGTACTGCCGCTGATGACAATCGCCAGAATCACGGCGAGCGCGAGACCAAGCTGTGAGGCGATCCGGGCACGAGGTTGAGACATGACAGCTCCTGGCCGAGCGACCGGATCTACCTTGATCGGCTGCTCAGCAAAATTTCTAATAATGGGAAAACGTCGAACCTGCACGAAGGTTCCACTTGCAGATTCTTCGGCGGCAAACCTGAATACTTGAGTAATTAGCCGGGGTATGGCGCAACGCCTCTATTTGGAAGGCTTCATCGATTCAGCTCAAGTGCTCGACGTCTGGCAATGTCATGGCTCGGACTTCCCCTTGCAGGAAATCGCTTAAACGGCGCAACCGTTCACCTCCGGGGCGCGTTTTCGGCCAGACGAGGTAATAATTCTCACCACTGGCGACGGCGGTCGGCCACGGTAAACTCAGGCGCCCCTGAGCCACGTCTTCGGCGACCATCAGCAAATCGCCCATCGACACGCCATAGCCTCGGGCGGCGGCAATCATGCCCAGTTCCAGCGTATCGAACACCTGCCCGCCCTTGAGCGACACCTGATCTGTCAGCCCCATGCGCTCCAGCCAGTTGCGCCAGTCACGACGGTCCGGCGTCGGGTGCAGTAACTCGGCATTGACCAGACGCGCGACATCCCACGGTTGATCCTTCAGAAGATTCGGCGCGCCCACCGGAATCAGTTCCTCCGGGAACAGGAAACTCGCCTCCCAGTCCGGTGGAAAATGCCCGTTGCTGAGGATGACGGCGCAGTCGAATGGCTCATGGTTGAAGTCCACCGAGTCGATGTCCATCCAGGCGCTGGTCAGTTGCACTTCGTTGCCCGGTTGCAGGTGCCGGAAACGGCTGAGCCGCGCCAATAACCAGCGCATGGTCAGGGTCGACGGCGCCTTCATGCGCAGGATGTCGTCTTCGGCGCGCAAGGTGTTGCAGGCGCGTTCGAGTGCGGTGAAGCCTTCGCGAATGCCGGGCAGGATCAGCCGCGCCGACTCCGTCAGTTGCAAGTTACGCCCACTGCGATGAAACAGCCGACAGGCGAAATGCTCTTCGAGGGTACGAATGTGCCGACTGACCGCGCTCTGGGTAATCGACAGCTCTTCGGCGGCGCGGGTAAACGAGCTGTGCCGCGCCGCCGCTTCGAAGGCGCGAAGGGCATAAAGAGGAGGAAGACGACGGGACATTCGGAAAGCTCCTATTGCGCAATGACCTCAACTTATCAGAAGTTCTCCAGGATGAGTTTTAATCATGCCACCCATCCTTTTTATCCCTTTGTGCAAACCCCGCGGAGCGCCGAGAATCGACGCTTTCCTGTCAACTTTACCTACAGAGCGTGATGACCATGCAGCATCCTGCGCGTATTGAACTCTGGGCCATCCTGCGGCTGGCGGGGCCGTTGATTGCCTCGCAGTTGGCGCACATGCTGATGGTTCTCACCGACACGTTGATGATGGCGCGCCTGAGCCCCGAGGCGCTGGCCGGCGGCGGGCTTGGCGCGGCGACGTATTCGTTTGTGTCGATTTTCTGCATCGGCGTGATCGCGGCGGTCGGTACGTTGGTGGCAATCCGTCAGGGCGCGGGCGATATCGTCGGCGCTGCCCGGCTGACTCAGGCCGGGCTGTGGCTGGCGTGGTTGATGGCGCTGGTGGCCGGGTTGCTGCTGTGGAACCTCAAACCGGTGTTGCTGCTGTTCGGCCAGACCGAAACCAACGTCCGGGCCGCCGGGCAATTCCTGTTGATCCTGCCGTTCGCCCTCCCCGGCTACCTGAGCTTCATGGCGTTGCGTGGTTTCACCAGCGCCATCGGCCGGGCGACGCCGGTCATGGTCATCAGCCTCGGCGGCACGGTGGCCAATTTCGTGCTCAATTACGCGTTGATCACCGGGATGTTCGGCCTGCCGAAAATGGGCCTGGTGGGCATCGGCCTCGTCACAGCGATTGTCGCCAACCTGATGGCCGTGGCCTTGGCGCTGCACATTCGCCGGCATCCTGCGTATGACGCGTATCCCCTGCGTCAGGGTCTGTCACGGCCCAATCGTCAGTACCTGAAAGAGCTGTGGCGCCTAGGCCTGCCGATTGGCGGCACCTATGCGGTGGAAGTCGGGCTGTTTGCCTTTGCGGCATTGTGCATGGGCACCATGGGCAGCACGCAACTGGGCGCGCATCAGATCGCCCTGCAGATTGTCTCGGTGGCGTTCATGATTCCGGCGGGGCTTTCGTATGCGATCACCATGCGCATCGGCAAGCACTACGGCGCCGGGCAGTTGCTCGACGCGCGACTGGCGGGAAGGGTCGGGATCGCCTTCGGCGCGGCGTCGATGCTCGGCTTTGCGATGGTCTTCTGGTTTTTGCCAAATCAGTTGATCGGCCTGTTCCTCGACCACAACGACCCGGCGTTCCGCGACGTCATCAACCTCGCTGTGAGCCTGCTGGCGGTGGCCGCGTGGTTCGAGCTGTTCGATGGTACGCAAACCATCGCCATGGGCTGCATTCGCGGGCTCAAGGACGCGAAGACCACGTTTCTGGTCGGGCTGGGTTGCTACTGGCTGATCGGCGCGCCGGCCGCGTGGTGGATGGCCTTCAATTTGAACTGGGGGCCGACGGGCGTCTGGTGGGGATTGGCGCTGGGCCTGGCGTGCGCGGCGGTGAGCCTGACGCTGGCGTTTGAGTGGAAGATGAAGCGGATGATTCGGCGGGAGCCGGCGTCAGCGCAGAATTTCGCAAACGTCCAGACTGAATGATCCCCCTGTAGGAGCGAGCCTGCTCGCGATGGTGTGTCAGCCGACACTTACTTAGCTGACCCACCATCGCGAGCAGGCTCGCTCCTACAGGGGATTGGTGTTTAGCTCACGATCTCTAGCAGCGGTTGCTGACTGCTGCCAAACGTCAAATACTCAACCAACTGCGCCAGCGGCAACGGCTTGCTGATCAGATACCCTTGCACCTGATCGCAACCAAACCCGCGCAACAAATCCAGCTGTTCCGTGGTTTCCACACCTTCGGCCACCACTTCGAGATTGAGGTTGTGCGCCAGGTTGATCATTGCGTGAACCAGTTTGCGGTTCTCCTCCCGAGTCTCCATTCCGCCAACAAAACTCTTGTCGACCTTCAACAAGGCAATCGGCAGGCTGTTGAGGTGCACGAAGGATGAGAATCCGGTGCCGAAGTCATCCAGCGAGAAGCGCACGCCCAGACGCCCGAGGGCGTCCATGGTCTGCTTGACCAGATCGCTGCGACGCATGACGGCGGTTTCGGTCAGTTCGAATTCCAGCCACTGCGCCTCGACGCCACGCTCGGCAATCAGCCGGCTCAGGGTCGACAGCAACTGACTGTCCTGAAACTGCCGGAACGACAGGTTGATCGCCATGTGCAACGCCGGCAGACCGCTTTCGCGCAATGCTTGCATGTCGCGAAGTGCGCGGGAAATCACCCAGTAACCGAGCGGTACGATCAACCCGCTTTGCTCGGCCAGTGGTACGAACTCGCTGGGCGGCAACAACCCGCGCTCGGCGTGACGCCAGCGCACCAGAGCTTCAAGGCCGACGATCTGGCCGTCTTCCAGGTTCAGGCGTGGCTGGTAATGCAGTTCCAGCTCATCGCGACGCAACGCCCGACGCAGCTCGCTTTCAAGGTCGGCCATGCTGCGGGCATTGCGGTTGATGCGTTCGTTGAAAATGTGAAAGGTGCAGCCTTGAGTGCTCTTGGCCTGTTGCATGGCGATGTGTGCGTGCCACATCAACGGGTCGGCGCCGGCCTGGGCGCGGGCGTGGGCGATGCCCAGGCTGGAGCCGATCAACAGGCTCTCGCCGTCGACCCAATAAGGTTCGGCGAGCGCTTCGGTGATGCGTTCGGCCATCCATTCGGCGCGTTGCGGCGCGCGGCGGGTGTCGATCAGCAAGGCAAATTCATCGCTGCCCAGGCGCGCCAGTTGATCGCCGGCCTCTAGCTGGCTTTTCAGCCGTGAGACCACTTGCAGGATCAAGCGGTCGCCGGCTTGGTGGCCGAGGGCGTCGTTGGCGTGGCGAAAGTTATCGAGGTCAAGGTGACCGAGGGCCAAACCACGGCCGTCGTTGTCCGCCAGGCGCGCGGCCAGCAAGGTCTGGAAACCCTGGCGGTTGGCGATGCCGGTCAGCGGGTCTTGCTCGGCCAGGCGTTGCAGGGTGTTTTCCAGCACACCGCGCTCGCGCACATGCCGCAGGCAGCGGCGCAACATGCCCGCGTCGAGATGATCGCGCACCAGCCAGTCGCTCACCCCATCGGGCGGCAACAGCGGTTCGTGCTCGAGCAGCAACACCGTCGGCAAATTGCAACGACCGGGCGCCGGCTGAAGAGCCGGTATGGTCAACAACACCGCGCTGCGGTTGTCATCGAACAGAGTGCTGACCGAATCCCAGCTCGGAGCGCTGATGAGCACGGCCGAGCTCCCCATCGGAGCCAGACACTCGCGCAACAACGCTGCCCATGCTGGCTCTTCGGCCAATAGCAGCAAACGCAAGGGTTCGACAGGCGTAGACAAGCTAGCTCCCTAGACTCTGCAATGATGTAGGCGGCGGGCATTATGCCGTGCCGATAACCAATGACCAAATGACATCAGTTATCAAACGAGACCTTTGTATCCGGAATTACGAACATTAGACGCAAATCCCCCCTGCATCCTGCGTGAAAGTAACAAAACCGGCAAATATAGATAGCGTGTTGCGTCACAAGTCGGAGAGAGCAGCACAATTCGCTGAGCCTGTTAAAATGCCGGCCCATTTCGCAAACGACTTCCTGACTTCGTATGTCCCGACTCAATCCCCGGCAGCAAGAAGCCGTGAACTACGTCGGCGGCCCTCTTTTGGTGCTCGCCGGCGCGGGCTCCGGCAAGACCAGTGTGATCACGCGCAAGATCGCGCACTTGATCCAGAACTGCGGCATCCGCGCCCAGTACATCGTCGCCATGACCTTCACCAACAAGGCCGCGCGCGAGATGAAGGAGCGGGTCGGCACCCTGCTGAAGGGCGGCGAAGGCCGTGGCCTGACGGTGTGCACCTTCCACAACCTGGGCCTGAACATCATCCGCAAGGAACACGTGCGGCTGGGCTACAAACCGGGCTTCTCGATCTTCGATGAGACCGATGTCAAAGCGCTGATGACCGACATCATGCAGAAGGAATACGCGGGGGACGACGGCGTCGACGAGATCAAGAACATGATCGGCTCGTGGAAAAACGACCTAATCCTGCCGCCCGAAGCGTTGGAAACCGCGCGCAATCCCAAGGAACAGACCGCCGCCATCGTCTACACCCACTATCAGCGCACGCTCAAGGCGTTCAACGCGGTGGACTTCGACGACCTGATCCTATTGCCGGTGAAACTGTTTCAGGAACACGCCGATATTCTCGAAAAGTGGCAGAACAAAGTCCGCTACCTGCTGGTAGACGAATATCAGGACACCAACGCCAGCCAGTATTTGCTGGTGAAGTTGCTGATCGGCACGCGCAACCAGTTCACCGTGGTGGGCGACGATGACCAGTCGATCTATGCCTGGCGCGGCGCGCGCCCGGAAAACCTGATGCTGCTCAAGGACGACTATCCGTCGTTGAAAGTGGTGATGTTGGAGCAAAACTATCGCTCCACCAGCCGCATCCTGCGTTGCGCCAACGTGCTGATCTCGAACAACCCGCACGAATTTGAAAAACAACTGTGGAGCGAGATGGGTCACGGCGACGAGATCCGCGTGATCCGCTGCCGCAACGAAGATGCCGAAGCCGAGCGCGTGGCGGTCGAACTGCTGACCCTGCACTTGCGCACCGACCGGCCATACAGCGATTTTGCGATTCTGTACCGCGGTAACTATCAGGCGAAGCTGATCGAACTGAAGCTGCAACATCACCAGATTCCTTATCGGCTGTCGGGCGGCAACAGCTTTTTCGGACGTCAGGAAGTGAAAGACCTGATGGCCTACTTCCGACTGATCGTGAACCCGGACGACGACAACGCCTTCCTGCGCGTGATCAACGTCCCACGCCGGGAGATCGGTTCGACGACGCTGGAAAAGCTCGGCAACTACGCCACCGAACGCAAAATCTCGATGTACGCCGCCACCGACGAAATCGGCCTGGGCGAGCATCTGGACACGCGCTTCACTGATCGCCTCTCGCGTTTCAAGCGCTTCATGGACAAGGTCCGCGAGCAGTGCTCCGGCGACGACCCGATCTCGGCGCTGCGCAGCATGGTCATGGACATCGACTACGAGAATTGGCTGCGCACCAACAGCTCCAGCGACAAGGCCGCCGACTATCGCATGGGTAACGTCTGGTTCCTGATCGAGGCGTTGAAAAACACTCTGGAGAAGGACGAAGAAGGCGAGATGACCGTCGAGGACGCCATCGGCAAACTCGTCTTGCGCGACATGCTGGAACGTCAGCAGGAAGAGGAAGATGGCGCCGAAGGTGTGCAGATGATGACCTTGCACGCCTCCAAGGGCCTGGAATTTCCCTACGTGTTCATCATGGGCATGGAGGAGGAAATCCTCCCGCACCGCTCGAGCATCGAAGCTGACACCATCGAAGAAGAACGTCGCTTGGCCTACGTCGGCATTACCCGCGCGCGTCAGACGTTGGCGTTCACTTTCGCGGCCAAGCGTAAGCAATACGGCGAGATCATCGACTGCGCACCGAGCCGCTTCCTCGATGAGCTGCCGCCGGATGACCTGGCGTGGGAAGGCACCGACGACACGCCGGTGGAAGTCAAAGCCGTTCGCGGAAATACCGCACTGGCCGATATACGCGCGATGTTAAAGCGCTAGAATTGAGCACTTTTTAACCGACACTATTAAAAAACTAGGCGCATATGGCGCCAGTAGAGGAAAGCTTCATGGAAGCACTGCACCAGAAAATTCGCGAACAAGGCATCGTGCTTTCCGATCAGGTCCTGAAAGTCGACGCCTTCCTGAACCACCAGATCGACCCGGCCCTGATGAAGCTGATCGGCGATGAATTCGCCACGCTGTTCAAGGATTCGGGGATCACCAAGATCGTCACCATCGAGGCCTCGGGCATTGCTCCAGCGATCATGACCGGGCTGAACCTCGGCGTGCCGGTGATTTTCGCGCGCAAGCATCAGTCCCTGACCCTGACCGAAAACCTGCTGTCGGCGACCGTCTACTCGTTCACCAAGCAGACCGAAAGCACCGTGGCGATTTCCCCGCGCCACCTGACCAGCAGCGACCGCGTGCTGATCATCGATGACTTCCTGGCCAACGGTAAGGCGTCGCAAGCGCTGATCTCGATCATCAAACAGGCCGGCGCGACCGTGGCCGGTCTGGGGATCGTGATCGAGAAATCGTTCCAGGGCGGACGTGCGGAGCTGGATGCGCAAGGGTATCGCGTTGAATCGTTGGCTCGCGTTCAGTCGCTGGCTGGCGGTGTTGTGACCTTCATCGAGTAACCCGCCACACCGCCTATCCCCTGTAGGAGTGAGCCTGCTCGCGATTGCGGTGCATCAGTCGACATCTTCGGTGACTGATACCTCGCGATCGCGAGCAGGCTCACTCCTACAGTTGTTTTGGGCGGCCAGTTATTGCGCCGTGGCTTTGAGGCCAGTGAGCAGCAGCCGCTGAAACAGATCCTCTTTCAACCCTTCCGGGTTCGTCAGTTGCATGCGCTCCAGATGCTCAGGAAACGCTGCCGGCTCCGGTGCATCCAGCGCGGCCTTGCCCAACTCCAGAATCTCCGTCAGCTTGAACTTGCTCTTCAGCCAGTTCAGCGCCCGCAACAAATCCCGCTCTTGCGCGGTGAAATCACACCCCAGCGGATACTCCGGGAACAACTGCGGATGCCGCGTCTGGATCGCCTGCAAACGCTCCGGGTGGTTGTCGGCGAATCGCGGATCGAGGCGGAAATTCTTTGGTAATTTGCCGACGTTTTGCGCCTGCTCGATCAACCCCGATTGAAAGCGTGAATCGCTGATGTTCAGTAACGCTTCGATCACTGCTGCATCATTCTTGCCGCGCAAATCGGCGATGCCGTATTCGCTGACCACAATGTCGCGCAGATGCCGCGGAATCGTGCAATGGCCGTATTCCCAGACGATGTTGGAACTGACCTCCCCGCCCGACTCACGCCAGCTGCGCAACAGCAGAATCGAACGCGCGCCTTCAAGCGCATGGCCCTGGGCGACGAAGTTATATTGCCCGCCGACGCCACTGAGCACCCGTCCGTCTTCCAGTTGATCGGCCACACCGGCGCCGAGTAACGTCATGGTGAACACCGTGTTGATAAATCGCGCATCGAGGCGCTGCAAGCGTTTGAGTTCTTCCTGACCGTACAGCTCGTTGATGTAGCTGATGCGGGTCATGTTGAATTCGAGCCGCTTGTTTTGCGGCAACTCGCGCAGGCGCTCGTAGAAACTGCGCGGCCCGAGGAAGAAACCACCGTGCACCGAGATGCCGTCGGCTTGCGCCGTTTCGTCGAGAGTGCCGTCGTTAGCCTGCTGCTGAGTCGGCACGTCCGGATAGACCTTTCGCCGTACGATGCCGGCATCGGCCAGCACCAGCAGGCCGTTGACAAACATTTCACTGCAACCGTAAAGACCTTTGGCGAACGGTTCGACGCCGCCTTCGCGATCGATCAACTGCGCCCATTGGCTGAGATTCACATCCGCCAGCAACGCTTTGTACCCGGCGTTGTTGGCCTGCCGCGCCAGCAACGCGGCGGTCAGCGCATCGCCCATCGCGCCGATGCCGATCTGCAAGGTCCCGCCATCACGCACCAGTGCGCTGGCATGCAGCCCGATGAAATGGTCCTGGAAACCCACCGGCATGTTCGGTGTGGAGAACAGTGTGGTGTTGTCTTTTTCGTCGACCAGCAGGTCGAACGCGTCCATACCGATCTCGGCGTCACCGGGCATGTACGGCAAGTCGTTGTGCACCTGCCCCAGTATCAGGACTGTTTCCCCCGCCGCCCTGCGTTTGGCGATCATCGGAAACAGGTCGAGGGTGATGTCCGGATTGCAACTCAGGCTCAGGCGATCCGGGTGCTCGGAATGGCTGGCGACCAGTTGCGCGATCAAATTCAATCCCGCCGCGTTGATGTCGCGTGCAGCATGGCTGTAGTTGCTGCTGACGTAATCCTGCTGGGCAGAGACGCTGTGAAGCAGGCTGCCGGGTTGCATGAAGAATTGCTGAACGTGGATGTTCGGCGGCAGGTTGTCCTTGTGCAGGCCCGCGAGGAAATCCAGCTCCGGATAGTTGCCGAAGACGCGTTCGACGAAAGGCTCGAGGAAGCGCTTTTGCAAGCCGTCGCCCAATGCAGGTCGGCCGAGGCACAGTGCGGTATAGATCGTCAGCCGCCGTTCGGGCAGTTGCGCAACGCGTTGATACAGCGCGTTGACGAAGTGGTTGGGTTTGCCCAGACCGAGGGGCAGGCCCATGTGGATATGCGCCGGCAACCGCGCCAGTACCTCATCGACCGCTTGCTCGATAGAACACAGCTGCACCATCTGATCCTCCCTTTTATTCCGTGAATGGGGGTTGGACCGAGCTTGCCGGGTCTTTGCTGCAATGAACAGTCTCGGACGGAAAATCGCAGGCACAAAAAAACCGCTCGAAAGCGGCTTTTTGCTGAAAATGAACGCTTATTTCAAGCCGGACATTTTCTGGATGGCGCCTTTGAGATCGGCGTCGGTGCAATCGGCGCAAGTGCCTTTAGGCGGCATCGAGTTGATACCGGTAATGGCTTTCGCCAGGATGCCATCGAGGCCGCCCTGGTGGTCGGCACGTTCTTTCCAGGCCGCGGTGTCGCCGATTTTCGGCGCGCCCAACAGGCCAGTGCCGTGGCAAGCGTTGCAGTGTTTAGCAATCACGGAATCGGGCGTCTTGGCATCGCCGCCGCCACTCGAAGCAGCGACTTCCATGCCTTTGCACTCTTGACCGGTCACGCAGACCTGGCCAACCGGCTCCAGGCGTTTCGCAATATCGTCGTTGGTCGCAGCTTGAGCGCTGACAGCCCATAGGGCCAATACGGTTGCTGGTACGGCCAGCATTTTCATAATTAGGTTCACGCGTTCACCCTCAATGGTGGCTAGTCACGCCTACGGCCACGGTTCGCAGGCGGGCGCAAGTATAGCGGTAAGCCCGCCGCACTGAAACAACCCCAAAGTCGAAGGGGTCTTGTTGCGCCGCGGAAAAACCCTTCGGGTGTCGCTGCCGTGCTGGCAGGACGCCTCTTCTGTCAGAAATTCGCTGGCGTGGCTGCGCTGATTAGTCGCGCCGGCGCGTCGAACGGATTACGAAAACGGTGAGGCTTGGTACTTTCAAAGTAGTAGCTATCGCCGGCTTCGAGCACAAAAGTTTCCAGCCCGACCACCAGCTCCAGTTTGCCTTCCACCAGAATCCCGGTTTCCTCGCCCTCATGGGTGAGCATCTCTTCACCGGTGTCGGCGCCTGGCGGGTAGATTTCGTTGAGGAACGCGATGGCCCGGCTCGGGTGCGCCCGGCCGACCAGTTTCATGGTCACTGCGCCATCGGAAATATCGATCAGCTCGTTGGCCTTGTAGACGATCTGAGTCGGTTTTTCCTGCAGGATTTCTTCGGAAAAGAACTCGACCATGGACATGGGAATCCCGCCCAGAACTTTGCGCAGCGAACTGATCGAGGGGCTGACGCTGTTCTTCTCGATCATCGAAATGGTGCTGTTGGTGACGCCCGCGCGCTTGGCGAGTTCACGCTGCGAAAGACCTTTGAGCTTACGGATGGATTGCAGTCGTTCACCGACGTCCAAGCTTGCGCCTCCAAGATTCAGGTTGTAGAAATATGAGCGTTATCATGGCGACAGCGTTCAGTATTTACAACACTTTGACCTGAATCCTGTTCAGCGAGGCGATTCCCGGTTCGCGGGGTTTGGCTCAAGCCCCGGAATAGAGCAGTGGGACCCGGCGCAAGTTGCAGAAGATCTGGTAAGGAATCGTGTCCGCCGCATCCGCCACCGTGCTGGCAAGCACGTTTTTGCCCCACAATTCGACGGTCGAACCGAGGCCGGCTTGAGGCACGTCGGTCAAATCTATGCACAGCATGTCCATCGATACCCGGCCAATCAACTGGCTGCGCTGCCCAGCCACCATGACGGGCGTACCGGTCGGTGCGTGGCGTGGATAGCCATCGGCATACCCCATGGCCACGACGCCCACGCGCATCGGTTTCTGAGTGATGAATTTCGCGCCGTAACCAATCGGCTCGCCGGCCGGCAGTTCACGCACGCAAATCACTTTCGATTCCAGCGTCATCACCGGCTGCAGGCGGGACGCCACGGCGTTGGCTTCTTCGAAAGGCGTGGCGCCATAAAGCATGATGCCCGGGCGAACCCAGTCGCTGGGAATCTGCGGCCAACCCAGCACCGCCGGCGAATTACGCAGGCTGACCTCAGCGGACAAGCCCTGACGCGCGGCTTCGAACACCGCGACCTGCTCGGCACTGGCTTGGCTGTGCAGCTCATCGGCGCGGGCGAAGTGGCTCATCAGTACGACCTTCGAGACCTTGCCGCTGGCCAGCAGCCGTTGATAAGCCGCCTGGTAATCCTTGGGATGCAGGCCGACGCGGTGCATGCCCGAATCGAGTTTGAGCCAGACGGTGATCGGCTTGCTCAGCGTGGCTTTTTCGATGGCGTCGAGTTGCCACAGCGAATGCACCACACACCAGAAATCATGCTCGACGATCAGCGCCAGCTCGTCGGCTTCGAAAAAACCTTCCAGCAACAACACCGGTGCGCGGATGCCTGCGGCGCGCAGCTCCAGTGCTTCTTCGATGCATGCCACGGCAAAACCGTCCGCCTCGGCTTCCAGCGCCTGGGCGCAACGCACCGCGCCATGGCCATAGGCATCGGCCTTGATCACCGCGAGGGCCTTGGCCCCCGCCGTCAGTTCACGGGCGATTTGGTAGTTGTAGCGCAGGGCTTGAAGGTCGATCAGGGCACGGGCTGGACGCATGGCGGCAGGCTTCTAGGCGGTCGTGGGGATAAAAACCGGCGCTGGCGGGCGGCGTGAACCGCCAACAGCACCGGGAGAGGGATCTTTCTGACAGGCTTATGGCAGAGCGGCTACTACCGACAGTTCGACCAGAATTTCCGGTTCGCACAGCTTCGACTCAACGGTCGCACGCGCCGGAGCGACGCCTTTTGGCAGCCACTTGTCCCACACCGCGTTCATGCCAGCAAAATCCGCATTGATGTCTTTCAGGTAAATCGTCACCGACAGCAAACGGGTCTTGTCGGTCCCGGCCAGATCGAGCAAACGCTCGATGTTGGTGAGGGTTTCACGGGTCTGCTGTTCAATCCCGGCACTCATGTCGTCGCCGACTTGCCCTGCCAGATAAACGGTGCCGCTGTGGACAACGATCTGGCTCATGCGCTCATTGGTGAGCTGGCGCTGGATTGACATGTTTTGCGGACTCCTGAGTTGTGTGACCGTAACGAGAAATATCGAGGCCTTCGGCGCTGATCTGCGGCGTTTTCTTCGCCATCAGGTCAGCCAGCAAACGGCCGGAGCCGCATGCCATGGTCCAGCCGAGCGTGCCGTGACCAGTGTTCAGAAACAGGTTGCTGAAGGTCGTTGCACCAACGATTGGCGTGCCGTCCGGCGTAGTCGGGCGCAGGCCGGTCCAGAAACTCGCCTGGGCCAGATCGCCGCCCTGAGGATAAAGGTCGTTGACGATCATCTCCAGGGTTTCGCGCCGACGCGGGTTCAGCGACAGGTCAAAACCGGCTATCTCAGCCATGCCGCCGACACGAATGCGGTTGTCGAAACGGGTGATTGCGACCTTGTAGGTCTCGTCGAGAATGGTCGACGTTGGCGCCATCGCCGAGTTGGTGATCGGTACCGTCAGCGAGTAACCCTTGAGCGGATACACCGGCGCCTTGATGCCCAACGGTTTGAGCAGTTGCGGCGAGTAGCTGCCGAGCGCCAACACATAGCGGTCAGCGGTTTCCAGTTTGCCGTCGATCCACACACCGTTGATGCGATCACCAGCGTAGTCGAGCTTCTGAATGTCCTGGCCGTAACGGAATTCCACGCCCAGCTTCGCGGCCATTTCGGCCAAACGGGTCGTGAACATCTGGCAGTCGCCCGTCTGGTCGTTCGGCAGACGCAAGGCACCGGCAAGGATGTCGGTGACGCTGGCCAACGCCGGCTCGACCCGGGCAATGCCGGCGCGGTCGAGCAATTCGTACGGCACGCCGGACTCTTTCAGCACGGCGATGTCTTTCGCGGCGCCATCGAGCTGCGCCTGGGTGCGGAACAGCTGTGTCGTCCCGAGGCTGCGGCCTTCGTAGGCAATGCCGGTTTCGGCGCGCAATTCGTCGAGGCAGTCACGGCTGTACTCGGACAGACGGACCATGCGCTCCTTGTTCACCGCGTAACGGCTGGCGGTGCAGTTGCGCAGCATCTGCGCCATCCACAAGTATTGGTCGATGTCGGCGGTGGCCTTGATCGCCAGCGGCGCGTGGCGTTGCAACAGCCACTTGATGGCCTTGAGCGGCACTCCTGGCGCGGCCCACGGCGAGGCATAACCCGGCGATACCTGACCGGCGTTGGCGAAACTGGTCTCCATGGCCGCAGCCGGCTGACGGTCCACCACCACCACTTCAAATCCGGCACGCGCCAGATAGTAAGCACTGGTGATGCCGATGACGCCGCTACCCAAGACCATAACGCGCATTTTCATATCCCTCATCGCGGCACGCCGCTGACGTTTGTAGTTCAGACCATAGATGTGGGCAGTTTAAAAAAGATTAGCCAGTGCATTTCACTATATAAGCACCTATATTTGGCGACAATTCTCGGCAAAAACGCTTTTCACGGAGGCGCATCCCCTATGCGTACCAACACTCAGACCAAACGTGAGCTGGACAAGATCGACCGCAACATCCTGCGCATCCTGCAAGCGGACGGGCGCATTTCCTTCACCGAGCTGGGGGAGAAAGTCGGGCTCTCGACCACGCCGTGCACCGAGCGGGTCCGACGGCTGGAGCGCGAAGGGATCATCATGGGCTACAACGCCCGGCTCAATCCGCAGCATCTGAAGGGTAGTTTGCTGGTGTTCGTCGAGATCAGCCTGGACTACAAATCCGGCGATACTTTCGAAGAGTTCCGACGCGCGGTGCTGAAACTGCCTCACGTGCTGGAGTGCCACTTGGTGTCAGGGGACTTCGACTACCTGGTGAAGGCGCGGATTTCCGAGATGGCCTCGTACCGCAAGCTGCTGGGCGACATCCTGCTCAAGCTGCCGCATGTGCGTGAATCCAAGAGCTATATCGTGATGGAAGAGGTGAAGGAGAGTTTGAGTCTGCCGATTCCGGATTGAGTGACCATCAGACCAGAACCTGCCGGGTGCTGACCATGTACGCATGAATCTGCTTCTCGACCCGAGGATGAATCAGCTCCACCGGCCCGCGCCCATTCGGGCATGGCAAGGTTTTGGTCGTCCCGAACAACCGGCAAATCAGCGGGCGCTCGTCATACACCGTGCAGCCATTCGGTCCGAGGTGCACACAGTTCAGCTCATCCATCGCCGCGTCCTGTTCGGCGCGGGTCTTGCGCGGCAGGCGGGACATTTCCTCCGGTGAGGTGGTCACCGGCCCACAGCAGTCATGGCAGCCGGGCACGCACTCGAACGAGGGAATCTGCTGGCGCAGTGTGCGAATTTTCTGACTGTTGCAGCTCATCGAAACGGTGACTCACAGCGGATGAAGCGCGATTCTGACGCATAACCCCCGATCCAGACAGCCACTACCGACCAGTGTTGCCCGCGCCGGAAGGTCCGGCTTATGCTCCGTCCCATTTTCCAGACACCCGCATCAGGATGACGCGCATGAATGCCCGTGACCAGCACACCGCCTCCTACTACGCCGCCAGCAGCCTGCCGCAGCCCGATCATCCGGTGTTGCAAGGCGCGCTGGTCGCCGATGTGTGCGTGGTCGGCGGCGGGTTTTCCGGGCTGAACACCGCACTTGAGCTCGCGGAACGCGGCCTCAGCGTGGTACTGCTCGAAGCGCACAAGATTGGCTGGGGTGCGAGCGGTCGCAATGGCGGGCAGCTGATTCGCGGCGTTGGGCATGGTCTCGATCAGTTCGCTAACGTCATCGGTGCGGACGGCGTCCGTCAGATGAAACTGATGGGCCTGGAAGCCGTGGAAATCGTCCGACAGCGCGTCGAGCGTTTTCAGATTCCCTGCGACTTGACGTGGGGTTACTGCGATCTCGCCAACAAGCCTCGTGACCTGGAAGGTTTCGCCGAAGACGCCGAAGCGTTGCGCGGGCTCGGCTACCGCTACGAAACCCGGCTCCTGCAAGCCCATGAAATGCACAGCGTGGTGGGTTCCGACCGTTACGTCGGCGGCTTGATCGACATGGGCTCGGGCCATTTGCATCCGCTGAACCTGGCGCTGGGCGAAGCCGCCGCCGCGCAGCAATTGGGCGTGAAGCTGTTCGAACACTCGGCGGTGACGCGCATTGATTACGGCCCTGAAGTCAGCGTCCACACGACCCAGGGCTCGGTCCGCGCGAAAACACTGGTGCTGGGTTGCAACGCCTACCTCAACCAGCTCAACCCGGAACTCAGCGGCAAGGTATTGCCCGCCGGTAGCTACATTATCGCCACCGAACCCTTGAGCGAAGAACAGGCCCTCGCGTTGCTGCCGCAGAACATGGCGGTATGTGATCAGCGAGTGGCGCTGGATTACTACCGGCTCTCGGCGGATCGGCGTTTGCTGTTTGGTGGTGCCTGCCACTATTCGGGACGCGATCCGAAGGACATTCCCGCGTATATGCGGCCAAAAATGCTGGAGGTTTTTCCGCAATTGGCCGGCGCGAAGATTGATTATCAATGGGGCGGCATGATCGGCATTGGCGCGAACCGTCTGCCGCAGATTGGCCGGCTCAAGGACCAGCCAAACGTGTATTACGCCCAGGCTTATTCAGGTCATGGCGTGAATGCCACGCATTTGGCGGGCAAGTTGCTGGCCGAGGCGATCAGTGGGCAGCAGGGTGGCGGGTTTGATCTGTTTGCCAAAGTGCCGCACATCACCTTCCCCGGCGGCAAGCATTTGCGCTCGCCGTTGTTGGCGTTGGGGATGTTGTGGCATCGGCTTAAGGAGTGGGTCTGAGGAATTAGCAGCGAAAGCGTCCGAAAGTGCACCGCAGAACTCAGATCCGCCAAAAAGGCTTGAGCCCCTCCTCCCGAGCCTGCTCCCGACTCAGACCGATATCCCGCAACTGCTCCGGCGTCAGCTCCAGCAACGCCTTGCGCGTGTGCAGACGATGCCAGAACAGACTCCAGCGACTCAGGCCGGACGGTGCATTTCGCATCAGCGTCCCGCGCGCACCGTTGATTTGCCCTGCCACCAGTTCCTGACTGCGTAACGTCAGCCGCACATCGCTCAAGCCGTTCATTTTGATCGCTCCTGTTTACTTGGGTAGCCAGAGCTTTCATGATGCGCGGACGATAAAAAGCGTTACAGATTCAACCTCACAGTATTAATTCAATACAGATTCGACGATTTAGCTCTGAATCCAGATTTTTCACCTCATCTGTGCTGGTTTACCTACTCATCCATACCGGAACTGCGCCATGACGCTTTACGTCAACCTCGCCGAATTGCTCGGCACGCGGATCGAACAGGGCTTCTATCGCCCCGGTGACCGGCTGCCGTCGGTCCGGGCATTGAGTGTTGAGCACGGGGTCAGCCTGAGCACGGTGCAGCAAGCCTATCGAGTACTGGAAGACAGCGGCCTGGCCATGCCGAAACCCAAGTCCGGCTATTACGTCCCGGTCAGTCGCGACCTTCCAGAGTTGCCGGCGATTGGCCGACCGGCGCAACGTCCGGTGGATATTTCGCAGTGGGACCAGGTGCTGGAACTGATTCGCGCAGTGCCGCGCAAGGACGTGGTGCAACTGGGGCGCGGCATGCCGGACATCACCACGCCGACCATGAAGCCGTTACTGCGCAACCTCGCGCGCATCAGCCGGCGACAGGACATGCCCGGCCTGTATTACGACAACATCCACGGCACCCTCGAACTGCGCGAGCAAATCGCTCGCCTGATGCTCGACTCCGGCTGCCAATTGACCGCGAACGACCTGGTGATCACCACCGGCTGCCACGAAGCGCTGTCCACCAGCATTCGTGCGATCTGCGAGCCGGGCGACATCGTCGCGGTCGATTCGCCGAGCTTTCATGGCGCTATGCAGACGCTGAAGGGCTTGAACATGAAGGCCCTGGAAATCCCCACCGATCCGCTGACCGGGATCAGCCTCGATGCACTGGAACTGGCCTTGGAGCAATGGCCGATCCGGGCCATACAGCTGACCCCCAACTGCAACAACCCGCTGGGCTACATCATGCCGGAATCGCGCAAACGCGCGTTGTTGACGCTCGCACAACGTTTTGACGTAGCAATTATCGAGGACGATGTGTATGGGGAACTCGCCTATAACTACCCGCGACCGCGCACGATCAAATCCTTCGACGAGGATGGCCGCGTCCTGCTGTGCAGCTCATTTTCCAAGACCCTGGCGCCGGGTTTGCGCATCGGCTGGGTAGCGCCGGGCCGCTACCTTGAGCGCGTATTGCACATGAAATACATCAGCACCGGCAGCACGGCACCACAACCGCAAATCGCGATCGCCGAGTTTCTGAAATCCGGTCACTTCGAGCCGCATTTGCGGCGGATGCGCACGCAATACCAGCGTAATCGCGACATCATGATTGACTGGGTCACTCGCTATTTTCCCACGGGCACCCGGGCCAGTAGGCCGCAAGGCAGTTTCATGCTCTGGGTTGAGCTACCGGAAGGCTTCGACACGCTGAAGCTGAATCGCGCGCTGCACGATCAAGGCGTACAGATCGCGGTCGGCAGTATCTTTTCCGCCTCGGGCAAATACCGCAATTGCCTGCGGATGAACTACGCTGCCAAGCCCACACCGCAGATCGAAGAAGCGGTGCGCAAGGTTGGCGCCGCGGCCATCAGACTGCTCGCGGAAAATGACAGCTTCACTGACTGACCTTTCGCCGCAATCCAGCGTCCAATCGCCCGTAACTGCCGATAACTGCCACCAATCGGAACGATCCTACGTGAGAGTCAGACAGTCCCTGCCCGCGCTTCTGCTACTCGCCTCGCTTCTGGGCGGTTGTACCAACCTCGATGTTCAACGGGAACCGAGCCAGGCGCTGCCCGCCAGCGACTCGGCGTTCGGCCGTTCCATCCAGGCGCAAGCCGCGCCCCATCAAGGGCAATCCGGTTTTCGACTGTTGGCCAATAGCAGCGAAGCCTTCATGGCCCGTGCCGAGCTGATCCGCAACGCTCAGAGCAGCCTCGACTTGCAGTACTACATCGTCCACGACGGCATCAGCACGCGAATGCTGGTGGACGAGTTGCTCAAGGCCGCTGATCGCGGCGTCCGGGTGAGAATCCTGCTGGATGACACCACCAGCGACGGCCTCGACTGGATCATCGCCACGCTGGCCGCGCACCCGCAGATCCAGATTCGCCTGTTCAACCCGCTGCACCTGGGCCGCAGCACCGGCGTGACGCGGACGATGGGTCGGCTATTCAACCTGTCGCTGCAACACCGGCGCATGCACAACAAACTGTGGCTGGCGGACAACAGCGCGGCCATCGTCGGCGGCCGCAACTTGGGGGACGAGTATTTCGATGCCGAACCCAACCTGAATTTCACCGACATCGACATGCTGAGCGTCGGGCCGGTCGCCGAGCAGCTTGGCCACAGCTTCGACCAGTACTGGAACAGTGCGCTGAGCAAGCCGATCGATGAATTCCTGTCGAGCCGACCGACGCAAAAAGATTTGCAGAATACGCGCACGCGCCTGGAAGAATCGCTGGAAGAGACGCGTAAACAGAATCACGCGCTGTATCAACAATTGATGACTTACACCACGCTGCCGCGCATGGACATCTGGCGCCGGGAATTGATCTGGGCCTGGAACCAGGCGTTGTGGGACGCGCCGAGCAAGGTATTGTCAAAAGGCGAGCCTGACCCGCATTTGCTGCTGACCACGCAGTTGGCGCCTGAACTCAGAGGTGTCAGCAAGGAGCTGATCATGATCTCGGCCTACTTCGTACCGGGGCAGCCGGGGCTGGTTTATCTCACCGGCCGCGCCGATGCCGGGGTCTCGGTGACCCTGCTGACCAATTCGCTGGAGGCCACCGATGTGCCCGCGGTGCATGGCGGTTACGCGCCCTATCGCAAGGCGCTGCTCGAACATGGCGTCAAGCTATACGAATTACGCCGCCAGCCCGGTGAAGGCGGTGGCAGCGGGCCGCGTATTTTCTCCAGCAAGTCGTACCAGGGCTCCGATTCCAGCCTGCACAGCAAGGCGATGATCTTCGATCAGCAGAAGTCCTTCATCGGCTCGTTCAACTTCGACCCCCGCTCGGTGCTATGGAACACCGAAGTCGGGGTGCTGGTGGACAGCCCGGAACTCGCCGCGCATGTGCGCAAAGCGGCCATGGAAGGTATGGCGCCACCCTTGAGTTATCAGGTGAAGCTCGAGAATGGCCGGATCGTCTGGGTGACCGAGGACGACGGAAAAATGCACACGCTGACCAAGGAGCCCGGCAGCCTGTGGCGCCGGTTCAATGCGTGGATGAGCACTGCGGTGGGCTTGGAGAAGATGCTCTGACCAGCGATAAACCCCTGTGGGAGCGAGCAACCTCGCTCCTACAGTTGTTGTCAGGCAGGCTCGGCGACGGCGCCGAATGCACCTTGGCGCATCAGCAAAATCACCAACCCCAGCGCACCCGCTGCCATCAACAACGGCAACGCATGCCCGCTGACCCACTGGCTACCGGCACCGGCCGCCAAGGGTCCAATCAGGCAACCAATGCCCCACAACTGCGCAATATGCGCATTGGCCCGCACCAGCGCATCGTCGCGATAACGTTCGCCAATCAGGATCAGTGACAAGGTGAACAAGCCCCCGGCACTGGCGCCGAACAGCACCCACAACGGCCAGATCAGCAATGTGTCGATCAGCATCGGAATCGCCAGGCTCGACGCCAGCAGCACCAAGGCACACCCGGTGAACAACGTGCGTCGCGAGAGATAATCCGCCAGCGCACCAATCGGCAGTTGCAGCAAGGCATCGCCGACCACCACGGTACTGACCATCGCCAAGGCGATTTCCGTGGTGAAGCCCTGACGCAGGCAATAGACCGGCAGCAAGGTCAGGATCATCGCTTCGAACGCCGCAAACAGCGCCACGCCCCAGGCAATCGCCGGCAGGCCTCGACAGAACGCCCACAAGTCGCTGAAGGTTACGCTGCAGGCTTCGCTCGTCGGCGCACCGCTGCGGCGCAGCAGCAGGAACGGCGCCGCCGAGAGCAAGGCGACACCGACCCAGAACCCGTAATCGTGGTCGGTGCCCAGAGCGCCCAACAGCACCGGCCCGGCCAGCTGACTCAGTGCATAGCTGCTGCCATACAGCGCCACCAGCCGCCCGCGCCATTGCTCGACAACCAACTGGTTGATCCAGCTTTCACCGAGGATGAAGACGAGAGTCAGGATCACCCCGATCATCAGGCGCAACGCCAGCCACACCGGATAACTTGGCAACAGCGCCAGCAAGCCGATAGACACTGCGCCCGCCCACAGGCACAGGCGCATCAGATTCGCCGTGCCAAACCGTGCGGCGAGATGACTGGAGATCTTCGCCCCCAGCAGCACCCCAATCGCCGGCATCGCAGCCATTACGCCAATGGCAAACGAGCCGTACCCCCAGCCTTCCAGGCGAAACGAGACCAGCGGCATGCTGACGCCCAACGCCAGGCCGACACTCAAGACAGACGCCAACACGGCGAAATAAGTCGCCCAACGCATGTTCCACGCTCCTGTGGATATTTTTATATACAGCACAAAACATTGTGGGAGCGGGCTCGCCCGCGAAGAGGCCATCACATCCAACATCATCGTCGGCTGTCACGGCGCTTCGCGAGCAAGCCCGCTCCCACAGGGGATCTACGTTGCGTGGAGCTTACAACTTGATCCAGGTCGCCTTCAGTTCGGTGTACTTGTCGAATGCGTGCAGCGATTTATCGCGACCGTTGCCCGACTGCTTGAAACCACCAA
The DNA here is from genome assembly GCF_054897705.1 of Pseudomonas sp. GB2N2. Lineage (NCBI taxonomy): Bacteria > Pseudomonadati > Pseudomonadota > Gammaproteobacteria > Pseudomonadales > Pseudomonadaceae > Pseudomonas > Pseudomonas sp. GB2N2. The sequence goes on along the minus strand of NZ_CM142701.1, from coordinate 4,704,651 downwards.
ACGGAGCGGTCATGTCGCCGCCGTCGTACTGGTTGACCCACACGCTACCGGCACGCAGTGCGCGGGCAGTCAGGTGCGCCTTCGAGATGTCCTTGGTCCACACCGCAGCGGCGAGGCCGTACGGCGTGTCGTTGGCAATCGCGATGGCTTCTTCGGCGGTATCGAAAGCGATGACCGACAACACTGGGCCGAAAATCTCTTCCTGGGCGATTTTCATGGCGTTGTTCACACCGTCGAAAATCGTTGGCTCGACGTACGTGCCACCGGTTTCCTGAAGAATGCGCTTTCCTCCAGCAACAAGCTTGGCGCCATCGGTGTGACCGGCTTCGATGTAGGACAACACTGTGTTCATCTGCTGCGTATCCACCAGCGCGCCGACGTTGGTCGCCGGGTCCAGCGGGTTGCCCGGCTTCCAGGTTTTCAGGGCCTCGATCACCAGCGGCAGAAACGTATCCTTGATCGAACGCTCGACCAGCAAACGCGAACCGGCGGTGCAGACTTCCCCCTGGTTGAAGGCGATGGCGCCAGCAGCAGCTTCAGCAGCTTCCTGCAGATTCGGCGCATCGGCGAACACGATGTTCGGGCTCTTGCCGCCCGCTTCGAGCCAGACGCGCTTCATGTTCGATTCGCCGGAGTAGACCAGCAATTGCTTGGCGATCTTGGTCGAACCGGTAAACACCAGGGTGTCGACATCGTTGTGCAGGGCCAGTGCCTTGCCGACGGTGTGACCGAAGCCCGGCAGCACGTTCAATACGCCTTTCGGGATACCGGCTTCAACAGCCAGTGCAGCGATGCGGATGGCGGTCAGCGGCGATTTTTCCGATGGCTTGAGGATCACCGAGTTACCGGTGGACAGCGCAGGGCCGAGTTTCCAGCAGGCCATCATCAACGGGAAGTTCCACGGCACGATGGCGCCGACAACGCCGACGGGCTCACGGGTGACCAGACCCAGTTGATCGTGCGGGGTCGCGGCCACTTCGTCGTAGATCTTGTCGATGGCTTCACCGCTCCAGCTCAGGGCTTGCGCCGCGCCGGGAACATCGATGTACAGGGAATCGCTGATCGGCTTGCCCATGTCGAGGGTTTCAAGCAGGGCCAGCTCTTCGGCGTGCTGTTTCAGCAGGCCGGCAAAACGGATCATGGTGGCTTTGCGTTTGGTCGGCGCCAGGCGCGACCAGACGCCGGAATTGAACGTGGTGCGAGCGTTTTCAACAGCACGCTGAGCGTCGGCGGCGTCACAGCTGGCGATTTTGCCCAGCAGACGGCCATCGACGGGGCTGATGCACTCGAAAGTCTCGCTGGAGACGGAATCGGTGTATTCGCCATTGATGTAGGCGCGGCCTTCGATCTTCAGATCGCGAGCCCGTTGTTCCCAATCGGCACGAGTCAGGGTGGTCATTCGAGTGTCCTCCTCTTGTTGAATACGAGCGCCCCGCGTTCTTCGCGGACGTCCTCAGGAATTCTGCCAGTCCAGCCTGCTTGTTCGACCGAAGGCAACCGCCACCCTAAACCAGTGGCCGGGGTTGTTTCAATATATTTGACATAAGGTCGGCAAACGGCCTTGCGGTGTTCATTTTAATAAACATAGACTTTGGGCTTTCCAGCACCTTTCCAGCCACTCGCGCCGCAATCACGGGGGATTACAACAATGAGCATCCAGAACATCGTCGACTTCAGCCAGGCCACTACTGCGCCCGAGCGCTATCGGCCGGACCCGGCAAAAATCCTCAAGGGCGATCCCGAGCAAGCGGTGTACAACCACTACAACAGCCCGTGCGGCCAGTTGAATGCCGGGGTTTGGGAAGGCGCAGTCGGTCAGTGGCACGTGAATTTCACCGAGCATGAATACTGCGAAATCGTGCAGGGCGTTTCCGTACTGCGCGACAACGACGGCAACAGCAAAACCGTGCGCGCGGGGGATCGCTTTGTGATTCCGGCGGGGTTCAGGGGCACTTGGGAAGTGCTGGAGCCGTGCCGCAAGATTTATGTGGCCTTTGAACAAAAAGACTAAATATATACCTCACCCGGCCACTTCCACGGGCAGATTATCGACAGGCGCTGCGAAGGACGTAGCGCCTCGATTAGTGAACTCGCCGCAAGGAAGCAATATGCCAAACGCAACCACCTACACCGACGACCAGGCACTCGAACTGATCAGTTCCGTCATCGGCTCGCCTTACTCCGAAGCACTGCGCCAACAGGTCGAAGACACTACCGGTCGCCCCACTCGCCCTTGGGGCCATTATGTGGCGACGTACGACTCGCGGGCTGAACGTATCAACCTGGTCGTTGATGAAAAGGACAACGTCACAGCCATCTACTTCGGGTAATTGCCCGGCTCAGTTGATGGGGAAACCGCAGAAACAAAAAAGGCCCGTATCTCGCGATACGGGCCTTTTTCGTAAGAGGGAAAAATCAATTACTTGATTTTGCCTTCTTTGTAGATCACGTGCTTGCGAACAACCGGATCAAATTTCTTGATCTCGAGTTTGTCCGGGGTAGTACGCTTGTTCTTGTCGGTAGTGTAGAAGTGACCAGTACCGGCGCTCGAAATCAAACGAATCAATTCACGCATGATTAGCTCCCTTAGATCTTGCCAGCTTTGCGAATTTCGGCCAGCACGACAGTGATGCCACGCTTGTCGATGATACGCATGCCTTTGGCAGATACGCGCAGACGCACGAAACGTTTCTCTTCTTCAACCCAGAAGCGGTGATGCTGCAGGTTCGGCAGGAAACGACGACGGGTTTTGTTGTTTGCGTGGGAAATGTTATTCCCAGTCACCGGACCCTTACCGGTAACTTGACATACTCTCGACATGCCTCAGCCCTCTAAAACCACATGCCCAACCCGGCATGGGTTGGCCGCTTAATCTCTCAGTTGGCGCCGAGGCGCCGCGTTTCTTTAGGGGTCTTACCGGCTACACCTACAAACGAAGGAACCGGGCCCCTAGAAAAGAGCGCTGCTTTATACCAGAAAGACTTGGGTGCAACAACATTCCGTGTGAACTGACTTGATAAAAACCCCGTTTTTCAGGCTGCGAGTGCCTTGGATAAAGGCTATCGTCGATGAAGACCGCTCGTCGCAGAGAACGGTCCGACCGGTCGATTCAGGGTTTCGCTCGGGCAGCACACACCCAAAACAATCGCACATAGTCCCCTTAAAATGAAAAAGGGGATAGTCATTTGCAAAAGAGCCCACTAGGGTAGGCCTTTTCCAGACTGCACTTGCAGATGGGCCTTCGATCTGTAAAGGAATCCGACCATGCGCCTTGCTGCCCTACCGCTATTGCTCGCCCCGCTTCTACTCAGCCCGTTGGCCCATGCCGCCGCCCTGAGCGTCTGCACCGAGGCCAGCCCCGAAGGGTTCGACGTGGTGCAATACAACTCGCTGACCACCACCAACGCCTCGGCCGATGTGTTGATGAACCGCCTGGTGGACTTCGACACGGCCAGCGGCAAAGTGGTCGCCGGTCTCGCGGACAGCTGGGAAGTCACCCCCGACGGCCTGACCTACGTGTTCAAGTTGCACCCGCAGGTGAAATTCCACCACACCGAATACTTCACGCCCACGCGGGACCTGTCCGCTGAAGACGTTAAATTCAGCTTCGACCGCATGCTCGACCCGGCACACCCATGGCACAAGGTGGCGCAGAGCGGTTTCCCGCACGCGCAATCGATGCAATTGCCTGCACTGATCAAGAAGATCGACGCCCTCGACCCGCTGACCGTGCGCTTCACCCTTGATCATCCGGATTCGACCTTCCTGCCGACGCTGAGCATGGGCTTCGCTTCGATTTACTCCGCCGAATACGCCGACAAGCTGCTCAAGGCCGGCACCCCGGAGAAGCTCAACAGCCAGCCGATTGGCAGCGGCCCGTTCATTTTCACGCGTTTCCAGAAAGATGCGTCGATTCGCTACAAGGCGAATCCGGACTACTTCCGTGGCAAGCCTGCGGTGGACACGCTGATTTTCGCGATTACCCCGGACGCCAACGTTCGACTGCAGAAACTGCGCCGCAACGAGTGCCAGATCGCCTTGTCGCCAAAACCTCTGGACGTACAGGCAGCACAGAAAGAGCCGACGCTGAAGGTCGAGAAAACCGACGCGTTCATGACCGCGTTCGTGGCCATCAACAGTCAACACCCACCGCTGGACAAGCCTGAAGTGCGCCAGGCGATCAACCTCGCCTTCGACAAGGCCAGCTACATCAAAGCGGTGTTCGAAGACACCGCGCAACCCGCCGACGGCCCGTACCCGCCGAACACCTGGAGCTACGCTAAAGGCTTGCCGGGCTATCCGCACGACGTTCAAAAGGCCAAGGCGCTGATGGCTAAAGCGGGTTTGAAAGATGGCTTCCAGACGACGATCTGGACGCGCCCGTCCGGCAGCCTGCTGAACCCCAACCCGAGCCTCGGCGCGCAGATGCTGCAGTCGGACCTGGCGGAAATCGGCATTCAGGCGGAGATCCGCGTGATCGAATGGGGTGAAGTGATCCGTCGCGCCAAGGCCGGCGAACACGATCTGCTGTTCATGGGCTGGGCCGGCGACAACGGTGACCCGGATAACTTCCTGACGCCGCAGTTTTCCTGCGCGGCAGTCAAGTCCGGTACCAACTTCGCCCGCTACTGCAATCAGGACCTGGACAAGCTGATCAGTGCCGGCAAGACCACCTCCGAGCAAGGCGTGCGCACCAAGCTGTATGAACAGGCGCAGGCGCAGATCCAGCAGCAAGCACTGTGGCTGCCGCTGGCGCATCCGACGGCTTTCGCGCTGATGCGCAAGGAAGTCGAGGGGTATTCGGTGAGCCCGTTTGGCCGCCAGGACTTTTCCAAGGTCAACCTGAAGTAGCACCGCAACCCCTTGTAGGAGCGAGCTCGCTCGCGAAAAACGCACAGACAACGCTGGTAACCAGACACGCTGCGTCATCGTTGACGTTCTTCGCGAGCAAGCTCCCTCCTACAGGGGCCTACATCCATCCATATTCGGCCATCGACAATGGATCGCCATCGCCGATGATGAAGTGATCAAGAATCCTCACATCGACCAGGTCCAGTGCCTCTTGCAGGCGCTTGGTCAGCATCCGGTCGGCCTGGCTGGGGTCGCAATTGCCCGACGGATGGTTGTGGCAGAGGATCAGCGCTGCGGCGTTATGGGCCAGAGCGCGTTTGACCACCTGACGCGGATAAACGCTGGTGCAGTCGATCGAGCCGCGAAACAACGATTCAAATGCCAACACTCGATGTTTCGAGTCCAGAAACAGGCAGCCGAAGACCTCATGAGGCTCGTGCCGCAGCATCGACTTGAGGTAGTCACGTACGGCCAGCGGATTTTCCAGCACCGATTTGTGGCGCAAGCGCTCCGCGAGATGCCGTCGTGCCATTTCCAGCACGGCCTGCAATTGCGCGAACTTCGCCGGCCCGAGCCCTAACTGTTTGCTGAATGTTGGTTGATCCGCCTCAAGCAGCGAACGCAGGCTGCCAAACTGATTCAACAAATGTCGCGCCAGATCCACCGCGCTTTTGCCGGACACTCCGGTCCGTAAAAAAATCGCCAGCAGCTCAGCGTCCGAAAGACTCGCCGAACCCAACTCCAGCAACCTCTCCCGCGGTCGTTCCGCCGCCGGCCAATCACGAATACTCATAACACCTCCCTGGTCTGTGGGCGCCGCTGTTCCGTCGCGGTCGCTGTGATATCGTAGCCCATCTTTTTTGCGAGCGATTTCACTCCTGGGGAGGGGGTATCGCCACGCAGTCATTAACGAAATGAAAGGCAGACCTATGCAGCGGCTGTATCGGAAACGCATCGTTCTGGGCGTCGGCGGCGGCATCGCGGCCTACAAAAGCGCTGACCTGGTTCGCCGCCTGATCGACCAGGGTGCCGAAGTGCGCGTGGTCATGACCCGAGGCGGCAGCGAGTTCATTACCCCGCTGACCATGCAGGCCTTGTCCGGGCACCCGGTTCATCTGGACCTGCTGGACCCGGCGGCCGAAGCTGCCATGGGCCACATCGAGCTGGCCAAATGGGCCGACATGGTGCTGATCGCACCGGCCACTGCGGACCTGATCGCCCGGCTGGCGCAAGGCGTTGCCGACGACCTGCTGACCACGCTGGTGCTGGCCACGGACGCCGTGGTCGCGATTGCCCCGGCGATGAATCAGGCCATGTGGCGCGACCCGGCGACCCAGGCCAACCTGCAAACCCTCGAAAGCCGAGACATCAAAGCCTTTGGCCCGGCCTCCGGCAGCCAGGCCTGCGGCGACGTTGGCCTGGGCCGCATGCTCGAAGCCGTCGAACTGGCCCAGTGCGCGGCGGACTGCTTCAAGCGCCAGGCGCTGACCGGCAAACACGTGCTGATCACCGCCGGCCCGACTCAGGAAAACATCGACCCGGTGCGCTACATCACCAACCACAGCTCCGGGAAAATGGGCTTCGCCCTGGCCGAAGCCGCGGTGGAAGCCGGGGCCCGCGTGACCCTGATCACCGGCCCGGTGCACCTGCCGACCCCGGATCGCGTCACGCGCATCGACGTGGTCAGCGCCCGCGACATGCTCGCTGCCTGCGAAGCCGCGATCCCCTGCGACCTGTTCATCGCCTCGGCGGCGGTCGCGGACTACCGCCCGGAAGTCGTCGCCCCACAGAAACTCAAGAAAGACCCTACGAACGGCGACGGCTTGCTGCTACAGATGGTCCGCAACCCGGACATCCTGGCCAGCATCGCCACGCGCCCCGACCGTCCATTCAGTGTCGGTTTCGCCGCCGAAACCGAACACCTGCTCGATTACGCCGCACGCAAGCTGAAAGACAAAAACCTTGATCTGATCGTCGCCAACGACGTTGCCAACCCGAGCATTGGCTTCAACAGCGAAGAAAACGCCTGCAGCGTGATCGACCGTGAGCTACACGCCACACTTTTCGCCCAGACCAGCAAGAGCAAAATCGCTCGCCAGCTGATCACTTTTATCGCCGAACGTCTGAACCAGGTTTAATTTACATGCACGCTTTGCAAGCCAAGATCCTCGACCCCCGCATCGGTAGCGAATTCCCGCTGCCGCAATACGCCACGCCAGGCTCCGCCGGCCTCGACCTGCGCGCCATGCTGGAAAAAGACACCGTGATCAAGCCGGGTGAAACCGTACTGATCCCGACCGGCCTGTCCGTCTACATCGGCGATCCCGGTCTGGCCGCGCTGATTCTGCCGCGCTCGGGCCTGGGCCATAAGCACGGCATCGTGCTGGGCAACCTGGTCGGTTTGATCGACTCCGATTATCAAGGCCCGCTGATGGTCTCGTGCTGGAACCGTGGTCAGACCGATTTCAACATGGTCGTTGGCGAGCGTCTGGCCCAGCTGGTGCTGGTGCCGGTGGTTCAAGCACACTTCGAAATGGTCGAAGAGTTCGTCGAAACCGAGCGCGGCGCGGGCGGTTTCGGTCACTCCGGCAGCCATTGATTTCAGGTTTTTCAGTCCGGGCGCCCTGCCCGGCCTGAAAGGTAATCAACATTTTCAGGATGAAAATTGCACAGTCGTCATCTGCAAGGTTTAACACTGCAAATCAACGCATTGGCCGGCCAAATGCTCAGTGAAACCGGCGTCATGGCCTTTTCGCACCACGAACTCTCTGTGGAAAAAGCCGTCATACCCTTCAGTTTGAGCCACCCGCCGAAATCCTCGTGCGAAGGTCCAGCCACTTTCGAGATGGAGTATTCCTACAGATGAGCACCCCCGCCCACGTCGCACCCAAGTTCCCTGACAGCATTTTCCGCGCCTACGACATCCGCGGCACCGTCCCTGAATTCCTCAACGCTGAGACCGCTTACTGGCTCGGCCGCGCCATCGGCGCCCAGAGCCTGGCTCAGGACGAACCGAATGTTTCCGTGGGTCGCGACGGTCGCCTGTCCGGTCCGGAACTGGTCGAGCAATTGATCAAAGGCCTGGCCGACGCCGGTTGCCACGTCAGCGACGTCGGCCTGGTGCCGACGCCTGCGCTGTATTACGCCGCCAACGTACTGGCCGGAAAATCCGGGGTGATGCTGACCGGCAGCCACAACCCGTCGAACTACAACGGCTTCAAGATCGTCATTGCTGGCGACACTTTGGCCAACGAACAGATCCAGGCCCTGCACGACCGCCTCAAGACCAACGACCTGAGCAGCGGCAACGGCAGTGTCACCAAGGTCGAGATCCTCGATCGCTACAACACTGAAATCGTCCAGGACATCAAACTCGCCCGTCGCCTGAAAGTCGTGGTCGACTGCGGCAACGGCGCGGCTGGCGTGATTGCCCCGCAGCTGATCGAAGCCCTGAACTGCGAAGTTATCCCGCTGTTCTGCGAAGTCGACGGCAACTTCCCGAACCACCACCCGGACCCGGGCAAGCCTGAAAACCTGGTGGACCTGATCGCCAAGGTCAAGGAAACCAACGCCGACCTCGGCCTGGCTTTCGACGGCGACGGCGACCGCGTCGGCGTGGTGACCAACACCGGCAGCATCGTCTACCCGGACCGCCTGCTGATGCTCTTCGCCCGTGACGTACTGGCGCGAAACCCTGATGCGGAAATCATTTTCGACGTCAAATGCACCCGCCGCCTGACCCCGCTGATCAAGGAATATGGCGGCCAGCCGCTAATGTGGAAGACCGGTCACTCGTTGATCAAAAAGAAGATGAAACAAACCGGCGCCTTGTTGGCCGGCGAAATGAGCGGGCACATCTTCTTCAAGGAACGCTGGTTCGGTTTTGATGACGGCATCTACAGCGCCGCACGCCTGCTGGAAATCCTCAGCAAGGAAAAATCCAACGCGGAAGAGCTGTTTGCGACCTTCCCGAACGATATTTCTACGCCGGAAATCAATATCCATGTGACCGAAGAGAGCAAATTCAGCATCATTGATGCACTGCACGACGCGAAGTGGGGCGAAGGCGCTGACCTGACCACCATCGACGGCGTGCGGGTCGACTACGCCAAAGGCTGGGGCCTGGTGCGCGCGTCCAACACCACGCCGGTGCTGGTGCTGCGCTTCGAGGCTGATGACGAGGCTGAACTGCAGCGCATCAAGGACGTTTTCAAAGTCCAGTTGAACCGCGTTGCACCTGATCTCCAATTACCGTTTTGATCTTCTGATTCACCCGGAGCCCTGAATGACCCTCGAACGCGAAGCCGCCGCCAATACCGCCAAGGTCCTGTCCGAAGCGCTGCCTTACATTCGCCGCTATGTCGGCAAGACGCTGGTGATCAAATACGGCGGCAACGCGATGGAAAGCGAGGAGCTGAAAACCGGCTTCGCCCGCGACATCGTGCTGATGAAAGCCGTCGGCATCAATCCGGTGGTGGTTCACGGGGGCGGCCCGCAAATCGGCGACCTGCTCAAGCGCCTGTCGATCGAGAGCCACTTCATCGATGGTATGCGCGTGACTGACGCGCAAACCATGGACGTGGTGGAAATGGTCCTCGGCGGCCAGGTCAACAAGGACATCGTCAACCTGATTAACCGCCACGGCGGCAGCGCCATCGGCCTGACCGGTAAAGACGCCGAGCTGATTCGTGCGAAAAAGCTCACCGTGACTCGCCAGACGCCGGAGATGACTCAACCGGAAATCATCGACATCGGGCAAGTGGGCGAAGTGGTCGGGATCAACACTGACCTGCTGAACCTGCTGGTCAAAGGCGACTTCATCCCGGTGATCGCGCCAATCGGCGTCGGTGCCAATGGCGAGTCTTACAACATCAACGCTGATCTGGTGGCCGGTAAAGTCGCCGAAGCGCTGAAGGCTGAGAAGCTGATGCTGCTGACCAACATTGCTGGGTTGATGGACAAATCGGGGACTGTGCTGACTGGGCTGACGACTCAACAGGTCGACGACCTGATCGCCGACGGCACGATTTACGGCGGCATGTTGCCGAAGATCCGTTGTGCGCTGGAAGCGGTTCAGGGTGGTGTTGGTAGCTCGCTGATTATCGATGGCCGGGTGCCGAATGCAATTCTGCTGGAGATCTTCACCGATACCGGTGTGGGTACTTTGATCAGCAATCGCAAGCGTCACTAAGCAGCAAATGTAAAAAGACCCCGCTCAACCTGGCTGAGCGGGGTCTTTTTTTGCCCACCGACAAACCTGTGGGAGCGAGCCTGCTCGCGAAACCGGTCTTGCAGTCACATCAATATTGAATGTGAATGCCTCTTCGCGAGCAGGCTCGCTCCCACAACAATGGGTCGGTGTCAGACGCCGAACTGGGCGCGGTAAGCTTCGACGGCAGGCAAGTGCTGCTTGAGCTGCGGATCGTCCGCCAGGAATTCCAGCACTTGGTTTAGCGAAACAATGCTGATGACCGGAATTCCGAAATCTCGCTCCACTTCCTGAATCGCCGACAGCTCACCATTGCCGCGCTCCTGGCGGTTGAGGGCGATCAGCACGCCCGCCGCCTTGGCGCCATCCTGCGTAGCGATGATCTGCATCACCTCACGGATCGCGGTGCCAGCGGTGATCACGTCATCGATGATCAGCACTTCGCCGATCAATGGCGCGCCGACCAGACTTCCGCCTTCGCCGTGAGCCTTGGCCTCTTTACGATTGAAGCACCATGGCAAATCACGGTCGTGATGTTCGGCCAGCGCAACCGCGGTGGTCGCCGCCAACGGGATGCCTTTGTAGGCCGGACCGAACAATACGTCGAAGGAAATACCGCTCTCGACAATGGCGGCTGCGTAGAAACGACCCAGCTGCGCCAGGGCCGAACCCGAGTTGAACAGGCCGGCATTGAAGAAGTAAGGACTGGTGCGCCCGGACTTCAGGGTGAACTCACCGAAGCGCAAAACGCCGCGATCGATGGCAAAACGAATGAAATCGCGCTGATACGCTTGCATGAAAAAAACCCCAAATACCACGGATTTAGCTAATTAGGTTGACGCCGTGTATCATACACGCACGCGATTTTTGGGGCCATTTATGCGGATCATCAGTGTGAACGTCAATGGTATTCAGGCTGCAGTGGAGCGAGGTTTGCTCAGTTGGCTGCAAGCACAGAATGCCGACGTCATCTGCCTGCAGGACACCCGCGCCTCCGCCTTTGAACTGGACGATCCAGCCTTCCAACTGGATGGCTACTTCCTTTATGCCTGCGAAGCTGAAGTTCCCGCCCAGGGTGGCGTGGCTTTGTACTCGCGGTTGCAGCCGAAGGCAGTCATCAGCGGTCTCGGGTTCGAGACAGCCGACCGCTACGGGCGCTACCTGCAAGCCGATTTCGACAAGGTCAGCATCGCGACCTTGCTGCTTCCTTCGGGGCAGAACGGCGATGAAGACTTGAACCAGAAGTTCAAGCTAATGGACGACTTTGCCCGTTATCTGGATAAACAGCGACGCAAACGTCGCGAGTACATTTACTGTGGCTCGCTGTACGTGGCGCAACAGAAGCTGGATATCAAGAACTGGCGGGACAGCCAGCAATCTCCGGGCTTCCTGGCACCTGAACGTGCCTGGATGGACGAGATTGTCGGCAATATGGGTTATGTCGACGCCCTGCGAGAAGTCAGCCGTGAGGGCGATCAGTACAGCTGGTGGCCGGACAACGAACAGGCTGAGATGCTCAACCTGGGCTGGCGTTTCGATTACCAGATACTGACGCCGGGCCTGCGCCGCTTTGTACGAAGCGCTCGCTTGCCACGTCAGCCACGGTTTTCGCAGCACGCGCCGCTGATCGTAGACTATGACTGGACGCTGACGATCTAGTTGAACGCTTGACGAAAATGCCCGTATCGAAAGATACGGGCATTTTTTTATGCGTTACATGTTTAAACAACAGCGAAAAACGGCAGCGCCAAATAAAATTTGATCACGATGACATTAATAATGTCGATGAAGAACGCCCCCACCATTGGCACCACCAGAAATGCGATTTGTGAGGGTCCATAACGTTGCGTCACTGCTTGCATGTTAGCGATGGCAGTGGGCGTTGCACCCAACCCAAAACCGCAGTGCCCCGCCGCCAGTACTGCCGCGTCATAGTTGCTGCCCATGACTCTGAACGTGACGAAAATCGCGAACAACGCCATCACTAATGCTTGCGCGGCCAGGATGATGAAAATCGGCAACGCCAGCGCAGCCAGATCCCACAGTTTGAGTGACATCAGAGCAATCGCCAGAAACAGCGACAAACTGACATTGCCCAGTACCGAGACCTCACGCTCAAAAACTTGATACAGGCCAAACGCTGAAAGCCCGTTGCGTAAAATCACACCGACGAACAGTACGCAAACAAACGTCGGCAATTCAAACGCCGTTCCGTGAAGCAGGCCATTAAGGAGAGTGCCCGCCATCAAGCTGACGGCGATCAGTGCAAGGGTCTCGATAAACGAGAACGGTGTGATCGCGCGCTCTTTGTTGGGCTGCTCAAAACCCTTTGGCAGGCGCGGCTTCTCGTGTCCGCAGCCGGGTGTCTGGACACGCTTGATCAGCAGGCGAGCGACCGGACCACCAATCAACCCGCCCAGCACCAAACCGAACGTCGCAGAGGCCATGGCAAGCTCAGAGGCAGACGCGAGACCGAACTTCTCGCTGAACGTTGCGCCCCAGGCCGCGCCTGTACCGTGACCGCCAGACAGCGTAATCGAGCCCGTCAACAAGCCCATCAACGGATCAAGGCCCAGAATTTTGGCGAGACCGATACCCATGGCGTTTTGCACCACGAGGAGCCCGATAACCGCCAGGAGAAAAAGCCCGACTACGTGCCCGCCTTTCTTCAAACTGGCGAAATCCGCACTCAAGCCAATGGTGGCAAAAAAAGCCAGCATCAACGGCGTCTGCAGTGAGGTATCAAACCGTACTTCAATCTCGAGGATGCGCAGCGCCAAGAGAATCACGGCAACTACAAGGCCACCTGCAACAGGTTCGGGGATATTGTAGATACGTAGAAATCCGACCCGTGCGACAAGTGCGCGCCCCAACAGAAGGACTAAGGAGGCGGCCACAAGTGTTCCATAAAAATCCAGCTCAATCATTGGATACTCTTGGACTATGTATTCAGAGGCGAACTGTTTACCCGGACACGCCTCTAGAACAGGTTGATTTTTATCAACACTAATTGGTATTGGATTCAAGAACCGTCAATGGTCTGAACGTATCTAAATATTTTTTTGATGGATATTGTTTGAGGCAACTTTAACAATCGACAAGTCCCGCTGCCAACAACATAGGTCGTGTTGAAGCATTGTAGTTGTGACTAAAAGTGTTTAAAAACAGATATACACGAAACCCTGAAGAGAGCGGCTCCAGATGGTAAGCAACAAGAGGCAACTTAGAAAGTTTTCCAACTGAAAATAAGATAAGTCCTACAAATGATGGGATTAACGTTCAGCCGTAACGAGCTGCGCTTTGCACGCAAACTCATTGTATGGGGCACGCAAATGGTGACTCATCGTAGGAGCATGTTTGCTCCCACAAGGATTATGCGTTGCTCGCTATTTGATCAATCGCCAGGTAAACGGATACCGATACGGCACCCCTTCATTGGCTTTCACTCCAGCAATAATCGTCAGTACCAACGCACCAATCGCCACCAGACCCAACAGAAAGAACCCGACGATCACCACCATCAGCAGAAAGCAGATGGCGGAAGCAATGGCGACGGTGATCTGGAAGTTCAGCGCCTCCTTGCCCTGCGCATCGACGAACGGGTCCATCTCTCGCTTCATCTGCCAGAGAATCAGCGGACCGATCAACGTACCGAACGGAATCCAGATCCCCAGCAAGGCGGACAGGTGACAAAACATCGCCCATTGCCGAACGTCTTTGCTCGGGATGGGAAGCACCTCTTGCTCGTCACTCATAATGTCCTCCTTGTCTGGAGCGGGTCCGGTCAGTCGGCCAGTGCGGCCTTTTGCAGTTCGAAGATCTCGGTCATGCCTTTCTTCGCCAGTTCGAGCATGGCGGTCAGCTCTTCAGGCTGGAACGGTGCGCCTTCAGCAGTGCCCTGAACCTCGATGAAGCCACCAGTGCTGGTCATCACTACGTTCAGGTCGGTCTCGGCAGCCGAGTCTTCAGGGTAGTCGAGATCGAGCACGGGTTCGCCTTGGTACATGCCCACCGAAACGGCAGCGATCATTTGCTTGAGTGGGTCGCCGCCTTTCAGGCCGCCGCGCTTCTTGATCACTTTCAAGGCATCGACCAATGCAACCATGGCGCCGGTGATGGACGCGGTGCGGGTGCCGCCGTCAGCCTGGATCACGTCGCAATCGACGTACAGGGTGACGTCGCCCAGCTTGGACATGTCCAGCGAAGCGCGCAGCGAACGACCGATCAGACGCTGGATTTCGAGGGTGCGGCCGCCTTGCTTGCCGCGGCTGGCTTCACGCTGGTTACGCTCGCCAGTGGCGCGCGGCAGCATGCCGTATTCGGCGGTCAGCCAACCCTGGCCCTGCCCCTTGAGAAAACGCGGCACGCCGTTTTCAACGCTGACGGTGCAGATGACTTTGGTATCACCGAACTCGACCAGTACGGATCCCTCGGCGTGTTTGGTGTAGTTGCGGGTAATGCGGATCGAGCGGAGCTGATCGGCAGCGCGACCACTTGGACGTTTCATAGGGAATACCTGTACTGGGGACGGAAAACTGCCGAGCATTATAGAGCCGCGCGCCAAGCCTGGGCACTTCTAAAAAATCCGCCCGACGATTGAAGGCTCTCGTTTGAGCTTAGAACACGGCTTTACCGACGGCCTGCACGCCTTTGTCACACCGTGTGTTTGGGCGCATCCGCCCCACTGCGCTACAATCCTGCGCCTTTGCTGCCTGTCGGCTTAAATTCACAGATAGCGGGTCCGCGAAACCTTTGGTAATGCTCGGACCTGCATTGCGAGGTACCTCCATGGTGCACAGCATGACCGCCTTCGCCCGCGTCGAAAAAGCCGGCGCTCAGGGCACCCTGAGCTGGGAATTGCGCTCGGTCAACAGCCGCTACCTGGAACCGCATTTGCGTCTGCCAGAGTCGTTTCGTGATCTTGAAGGCGCGGTCCGCGAAGCGTTGCGTCAGGAAATCTCCCGGGGCAAGCTCGAATGCACCCTGCGCTTCACCGAAGAAAACACCGATAAACCTCTTCAGGTCGACCGCGCACGCGCCGCGCAGTTGGTCGCTGCCGCCGAGACCATCGCCAGCTTGATCAAGAACCCGGCCGCGCTGAACGCGCTGGAAGTGTTGGCCTGGCCCGGCGTGCTGGTGGGCGATGCCACCGACCCGCAAGCGTTGAATGCCGAAGCACGGGCGCTGTTCAATGAAGGCCTGAAGGAACTCAAGGCCGGCCGCGAGCGCGAAGGCGCGGAGTTGGCGCGGTTGATCAACGATCGCCTGACTTCCATCGAACAAGACGTGGTGACCCTGCGCGAGCTGGTTCCGCAGATGCTCGCGACTCAACGTCAGCGAGTCCTCGACCGCTTCGCCGACATGAAAGCCGAGATGGACCCGCAGCGCCTGGAACAGGAAATGGTCATGCTCGCTCAGAAGAGCGACGTTGCCGAGGAACTGGATCGCCTGAGCACCCATATCATCGAAGTTCGCCGGGTGCTCAAATCCGGCGGTGCTGCCGGCCGGCGCCTCGACTTCCTGATGCAGGAACTGAACCGTGAAGCCAACACACTGGGCTCCAAAGCCTTCGACCCGCGCAGCACCCAGGCGGCGGTCAACCTCAAAGTGTTGATCGAGCAGATGCGCGAACAAGTGCAGAATATTGAGTAAGGCAAACCCGACATGACCCACAGCACCGGCACCCTGTACATCATTTCCGCACCTTCGGGCGCGGGCAAGAGCAGCCTGGTCAAGGCCCTGACCGACGCTAATCAGGAGATCCGCGTTTCGGTCTCCCACACCACCCGCGCCATGCGCCCCGGTGAAGTGAATGGTGTGAACTACCACTTCGTCGAACGCGGCGAGTTTGTGAAGATGATCGAGCACGGCGATTTTCTCGAGCGCGCCGAAGTCTTCGGCAACCTCTACGGCACGTCGCAAAGTCACTTGCAGCAGACGCTGGACGAAGGCCACGACCTGATTCTGGAAATCGACTGGCAAGGCGCCGAGCAAGTGCGCAAGTTGATGCCACAGGCCCGTTCGATCTTCATCCTGCCGCCGTCCTTGCAGGCATTGCACCAGCGCCTGACCAATCGCGGCCAGGACAGCGACGAAATCATTGATGGCCGGATGCGTGAAGCCGTCAGCGAGATGAGCCACTATGTCGACTACGACTACCTGATC
The DNA here is from genome assembly GCF_054897705.1 of Pseudomonas sp. GB2N2. NCBI lineage: Bacteria > Pseudomonadati > Pseudomonadota > Gammaproteobacteria > Pseudomonadales > Pseudomonadaceae > Pseudomonas > Pseudomonas sp. GB2N2. Next base: position 4,688,426 of record NZ_CM142701.1, on the reverse strand, counting down.
ATCAACGACAATTTCGCCCATGCATTGCACGATTTGCAGGCGATTTTCCGCGCCAATCAGCTGCATCAGAAGCGCCAGCAACAACGTAACGGCAAACTTTTGGCTGAATTGCTTGGTTAAAGAGCACTTCCCAAAACCGCTGCAAGGGCTTTACATTGGCAGTTGCAGCGCGTTGAAGGGCTTGGTCAAAAAATCAGCGCTTCCCTAATTGCTGGTGATTTTTTAAACTGTTGAGTCCGCTCGCCCACCCGGGCAGCGCGCATATTGCATTCGCTCCGAGGAATACCATGGCCCGCGTAACCGTTGAAGACTGCCTGAACCATGTGGAAAACCGTTTTGAACTGGTCATGCTGTCCACCAAGCGTGCCCGTCAACTGGCCACCGGCGGTAAAGAGCCTCTGGTTCAGTGGGAAAACGACAAGCCTACCGTCGTAGCGCTGCGTGAAATCGCTGAAGGCCTGATGAGCTACGAGTTCATCGCCAATGCTGAAATCGTCGAAGACGAACCGCTGTTCGCAGCGTTCGAAGACGAGTCCAACGAGGCCGTCTAAGCCTATGCCTGGTCGACGTAGCACGGCGCGGGGTCACAGCGAACGGCAGGAGTCATCATGCCGAGCATAGACGCCCTCGCCGATCGCTTATCGACCTACCTCGGCAAGGACCAGGTCAATCTGGTCCGCCGAGCGTATTTCTACGCCGAACAAGCCCACGACGGTCAACGCCGCCGTAGCGGTGAGGCGTACGTCACGCACCCTCTTGCGGTGGCGAATATTCTTGCCGACATGCACATGGACCATCAGAGTTTGATGGCTGCGATGCTGCATGACGTGATCGAAGACACCGGTATTGCCAAGGAAGCGCTGCAAGCGCAGTTCGGCGAAACCGTGGCCGAACTGGTCGATGGCGTCAGCAAGCTGACACAGATGAACTTCGAGACCAAAGCCGAAGCGCAAGCCGAAAACTTCCAGAAAATGGCCATGGCCATGGCGCGTGACATTCGCGTGATCCTGGTCAAACTCGCCGACCGCCTGCACAACATGCGCACACTGGAAGTCCTGTCCGGCGAAAAACGCCGGCGGATCGCCAAGGAAACCCTGGAAATCTACGCGCCTATCGCCAACCGGCTGGGCATGCACGCCATCCGCATAGAATTCGAAGACCTCGGCTTCAAGGCGATGCACCCGATGCGTTCCGCGCGGATCAACCAGGCGGTCAAACGCGCCCGGGGCAACCGCAAGGAAATCGTCAACAAGATCGAAGAATCCCTCAGCCACTGCCTGGCTATCGACGGCATTCAAGGGGAGGTCAGCGGTCGTCAGAAACACCTTTACGGCATCTACAAGAAAATGCGCGGCAAGCGTCGGGCCTTCAACGAGATCATGGACGTCTATGCGTTCCGGATCATCGTCGACAAGGTCGATACCTGCTACCGCGTGCTGGGTGCTGTGCATAATTTGTACAAACCGTTACCGGGGCGCTTCAAGGATTACATCGCGATCCCCAAGGCCAACGGCTACCAGTCGCTGCACACCACGCTGTTCGGCATGCACGGCGTGCCGATCGAGATCCAGATCCGCACCCGTGAAATGGAAGAGATGGCCAACAACGGCATCGCCGCCCATTGGCTGTACAAATCCAGTGGCGACGAGCAGCCCAAAGGCACTCACGCCCGCGCCCGCCAGTGGGTCAAGGGCGTGCTGGAGATGCAGCAACGCGCCGGCAACTCGCTGGAATTCATCGAAAGCGTGAAGATCGACCTGTTCCCGGACGAGGTCTACGTGTTCACGCCCAAAGGCCGGATCATGGAGCTGCCCAAAGGCTCCACGGCGGTCGACTTCGCTTACGCGGTGCACACCGACGTCGGCAATAGCTGCATTGCCTGTCGGATCAATCGCCGTCTCGCACCGCTGTCCGAACCGCTGCAAAGCGGCTCCACGGTCGAGATCGTCAGCGCGCCCGGCGCCCGGCCGAACCCGGCGTGGCTTAACTTCGTGGTCACCGGCAAGGCGCGTACGCACATCCGCCACGCGTTGAAACTGCAACGCCGCTCCGAGTCCATCAGCCTCGGCGAACGCCTGCTGAACAAGGTCCTCAACGGTTTCGACAGCTCCCTGGACAAAGTCCCGGCCGAGCGCGTCAAGGCGATGCTGGCCGAGTACCGCCTCGAACTGATCGAAGACTTGCTTGAAGACATTGGCTTGGGCAATCGCATGGCTTACGTGGTCGCCCGCCGCTTGTTGGGCGAAGGCGAACAACTGCCAAGCGCGGAAGGCCCGCTGGCGATTCGCGGCACTGAAGGCCTGGTGCTCAGCTATGCCAAATGCTGCACGCCGATTCCGGGCGACCCGATTGTCGGTCACCTGTCCGCGGGCAAAGGCATGGTGGTGCACCTGGATAACTGCCGCAACATCAGCGAAATCCGCCACAACCCGGAAAAATGCATCCAGCTTTCGTGGGCCAAGGATGTCACCGGCGAATTCAACGTTGAGCTGCGCGTCGAGCTGGAACACCAGCGCGGCCTGATCGCGTTGCTGGCCAGCAGCGTCAACGCGGCCGACGGCAATATCGAAAAAATCAGCATGGACGAACGTGATGGTCGCATCAGCGTGGTCCAACTGGTGGTCAGCGTCCACGACCGTGTGCACCTGGCCCGCGTGATCAAGAAACTGCGCGCACTGACCGGGGTGATTCGCATCACCCGCATGCGTGCCTAATCCAACCTATTACAAGGAGTCATTCATGACCAAGACTGTTATCACCAGCGACAAGGCCCCGGCTGCCATCGGTACTTACTCCCAGGCGATCAAGGCTGGCAACACCGTTTACATGTCCGGCCAGATCCCACTGGACCCGAAAACCATGGAACTGGTTGAAGGCTTCGAAGCCCAGACCGTCCAGGTGTTCGAGAACCTCAAGGCTGTAGCAGAAGCGGCTGGCGGTTCGTTCAAGGACATCGTCAAGCTGAACATCTTCCTCACCGACCTGAGCCACTTCGCCAAGGTCAACGAGATCATGGGCAAGTACTTCGATCAGCCATACCCAGCCCGCGCCGCCATCGGCGTGGCTGCCCTGCCAAAGGGTTCGCAGGTTGAAATGGATGCCATTCTGGTCATTGAGTAATACGTTCGGCGCAGCTACCAAAGGCTGCGCCGCTTCTGTTTTTGGAAGGATTCCACCATGCGCCACGCGCTAGCTCTCTCGCTGGTCGCCCTACTCTTGGGCGGATGTGCCAGCAACCCTGCCGACCGTGACATCAGCGGCACCTGGATTAACCAGGTGGCGATCGACGCTGCGTCCAAAGGCGGCCCCCTGCGTGAAGCGCTCCAGGCCTATGGTCCGAACCTGGAATGGGACGTCAACACCAAGGCCGCTCAGGCCCGCTACACCAACGGTTTTGAAAACGTCGAAGGCAAGCTGCTGGGCGAAAAGTCCGGGGCATGGAAAGTCGACTTTTATGGCAGTTCCGCCAGCGAGCTGAAGCGTGACGGCAAACAACTGGCCCAGGCCGCCAGCGACAACGAACCCGCGCAGGTCTTCGACCGCGCGCTAATCCCGGTACCGGAAGGCGCACCGATCGGCGCCAGCTTCGAGCGCGCGCTGTACTCGGCCTACATGGGCGGCAGCTGGACCGTTGTCAGCGGCCCCGGCGAGGGCAGCACCGTGCAATTCCAGGCCGACGGCCAGGTAACCGGCCTGTCAGGGGCGGATCGCTATGCGCTGTGTCTGGCCGGCGATTGCGCTTCGATGAGCGGCGGCCACGACAACATGTGGTTGCAACAGAACGGCCAGGGCAACACCTGGATCTTTGCGCGTAAAGGCAAGGAGCTGGAGATTCTGCAGGCGGTGAACACCGCGCAGGCAGATGAGATGCCATCGTTTACGCCGGGTGAGCGCAAGTGGTTACTCGAGAAGCAGTAACCCGGCCTTAAGGCCAACGCACAACCAACTGTAGGAGCCGGCTTGCCGGCTCCTACAGTCAGCTGCGGCCTTCGAGAATCGCGGCATAACCTTCGCGGTAGCTCGGGTACTTCGGCACCCAGCCCAAGGCCTTCGCCCGCGCATTGCTGCACTGTTTGCTGCCGGTGCGCCGCACGCTCGCGTCGTCAGCCCATTCAGTCACGCCCAGATACTCGCGCAACCATCCCACCACTTCGGCCAACGGCACCGGCGCATCGTCCACGCCGATGTAGCAGCCATCCAGCGCCACGCCGCGATGATCCGCCTCAAGCAAAAACGCCATCAAACCCGCCGCGTCATCAGCGTGAATGCGGTTGCCGTACAGCGGAGGATCAGTCGCCACGCGGTATCCGCGACGAACCTGGGTCAGCAACCACTCACGACCCGGACCATAAATGCCAGTCAAGCGCACGATGCTCGCCGGGATACCACTATTGAGGGCAATCTGCTCGGCTTCGAGCATCACGCGCCCGGAGTAACCCGCCGCCATCGCGGGTGAAGTCTCGTCGACCCACTCGCCTTCCTGCTGGCCATAGACGCTGCTGCTGGAAACGAACAGCAGTCGACTCGGTACCTGCCCGTAGTCGCCCAGCCACTCCAGCACATGCTGCAATCCCTGCACATACGCCGCCCGATAACCGGCCTCATCGTGGTCGGTGGCCGCCGCGCAATACACAAGGTAGTCCACCGCACCAATTGGCCAGGTCGCTGGACACTCTTCATTGAACAAGTCGCCAGCAACACCGATGACACCGTCCGGCAAGCGTGAAACGTCACGGCGCAGGCCATGAACTTCCCACCCGGAAGCCAGCAATCGGGCGGCCAGACGACTGCCGACATCACCGCAGCCGGCGATCAAAACAGATGGCGCGGACATCAAAAAACTCCTATCGGAAAGCCACAAACTAGCGCCGGCAATGAACGAGCGGCTAGCAATGAAGGAAAAAAAGAGACTCTATTACTTCTGTTAACAAGAATTACTTGCAATAATGCCTGCCCCTTTTGTTCTCGGCTTCCGAGGCCTTGAAGAACATTTACCGTCTTTTTATCTCAGGTCCGGCCAGCATGACACGCAATCAATTCTCCGCTTCGCCAACCAAACGACCTCGCGCCTGGGGCGCGGTGGCCGCCCTGCTGCTCAGCCTGATGCTCGCGCCTGTCGCCGCATTCGCTGACGCAACGGCACCCGCCACCCCGGCTGCTGCTGCCGCGACACCTGTGCCGGCCGATCACGCTGCTCCGGCTGCCACCGATCCCGCTCAAGCCGTGGATACTAGCGCGGAAGACGCTCCTGAGGTGCTCGAAGCCGACAACACCTTGGGCATGGCTCATGACCTGTCGCCGTGGGGCATGTACCAGAACGCCGATATTATCGTGAAAATCGTGATGATCGGCCTGGCCATCGCATCGATCATCACCTGGACAATCTGGATCGCCAAGGGCTTTGAACTGATGGGCGCCAAGCGTCGTCTGCGCACTGAAATCGTCCACCTGAAAAAAGCCACCACCCTTAAAGAAGCCAGCGCTTCCGCCGCCAAGCCCGGCACTCTTGCCAACTTGCTGGTGCACGATGCGCTGGAAGAAATGCGCCTGTCGACCAACAGCCGCGAGAAAGAAGGCATCAAGGAACGCGTGGCTTTCCGTCTCGAGCGTCTGGTTGCAGCGTGCGGTCGCAACATGAGCAGCGGCACCGGCGTGCTCGCCACTATCGGTTCCACGGCACCGTTCGTGGGCCTGTTCGGTACCGTGTGGGGCATCATGAACAGCTTCATCGGCATCGCCAAAACCCAGACCACCAACCTTGCCGTTGTAGCTCCCGGCATCGCCGAAGCCTTGCTGGCCACCGCACTGGGCCTGGTAGCAGCGATTCCAGCCGTTGTGATCTACAACGTCTTCGCCCGCTCCATTGCCGGTTACAAGGCGCAGGTGTCCGACGCGTCGGCAGAAGTCCTGCTGCTGGTCAGCCGCGACCTCGATCACCAGCCTGAGCGCAGCTCGCAACCGCACATGGTGAAAGTGGGGTAATCGGCCATGGGCCTGCATTTGAAAGAAGGCGCAGACGACGATCTGGCCGAGAACCACGAAATCAACGTCACGCCGTTCATCGACGTGATGCTGGTGCTGCTGATCATCTTCATGGTGGCCGCACCGCTGGCCACCGTGGACATCAAGGTTGACCTGCCTGCCTCGACCGCCAAACCGGCGCCGCGGCCGGAGAAACCGGTATTCCTCAGCGTCAAGGCTGACCAGCGCCTGTTCCTCGGCGAAGACGAAGTGAAGGCCGATGCCCTCGGCGCCACGCTCGACGCCCGGACCAAAGGCAAGAAAGATACGACGATCTTCTTCCAGGCCGATAAAGGCGTGGACTACGGCAACCTGATGAGCGTGATGGACAACCTGCGCTCGGCTGGCTACCTGAAGGTCGGCCTGGTCGGACTCGAGTCGGCAGTCAAGAAATGATCACGACGCGCCATAAGCTGACGCGTTACGGCGGGAGCCTGGCCGTGGTGCTGGGCGTCCATGCGCTGGCCATTGCGCTGGCGTTGAACTGGACGTCGCGCCCACCGCTCGAGCTGCCGCCGCAGGCCATGATGGTCGAATTGGCGCCGGTTCCGGCCCCGCCTCCACCGGCACCGCCGAAGGTGATAACGCCGCCACAACCACCGGCCCCGGTGGAGGAGTTGCCGATCCCGAAGCTGGCTGAAGCGCCGAAGGCCGAGATTGCCGTGCCGAAACCGGTAAAACCCAAGCCCAAGCCCAAGCCTCAGCCGCCCAAGCCTGTGGAGAAAAAGCCGGAGCCGCCGAAAGAGAAGCCGTCCGAGGAAAAACCGAGCGACGCGCAACCCACCCAGGCACCGACAGATAAATCCGCACAACCGGCACCGGGCCCATCGCCCGCGCAGCAAGCGGCCAAGGCCAGTTGGCAAGGCACGCTGCTCGCTCACCTAGCCAAGTACAAAAAGTACCCGGCCAGTGCTCAGGCGCGGGGCAAGGAAGGTTTGAACCGTCTGCGCTTCGTGGTGGATGCTGAAGGCAATGTGCTGTCGTTCGAACTGGTGGGCCGCTCTGGCAACGCCGATCTGGACCGGGCCACCCTGGAAATGATCCGCCGCGCCCAACCGCTTCCCAAGCCACCGGCCGATATGCTTAACAACGGCTCGATAGAAATTGTTGCGCCGTTTGTTTACTCGCTGGAGCGCCGCCGCTAAGCCAAACGCAGCCCCCTGTAGGAGCCAGAAAGGCACCGAAAGGTGCCTTTTGCGTATCCGCCAGCGCATTGCCCGGTGTCGCGCAACACACTCTCTCTGATAACGTGCGTCTATCGATTGCAGCCGGTATGCTTGGCCCGCAACTTCATGGACGCCCGCTATGACTCTTACAGAATTACGCTACATCGTTACCCTCGCCCAAGAGCAGCACTTCGGCCACGCGGCCGAGCGTTGCCACGTCAGCCAGCCGACCCTGTCGGTGGGCGTGAAAAAGCTTGAAGACGAACTCGGTGTGCTGATTTTCGAGCGCAGCAAGAGCGCCGTGCGCCTGACCCCGGTCGGCGAAGGCATCGTGGCCCAGGCGCAAAAAGTTCTGGAGCAGGCCCAAGGTATTCGCGAACTGGCCCAGGCCGGCAAGAACCAGCTGACCGCCCCGCTGAAAGTCGGTGCGATCTACACCGTCGGCCCGTACCTGTTTCCGCACCTGATTCCGCAACTGCACCGGGTCGCCCCGCAGATGCCGTTGTACATCGAAGAAAACTTCACCCACGTCCTGCGCGACAAGCTGCGCAACGGCGAACTGGACGCGATCATCATCGCCCTGCCGTTCAACGAAGCCGACGTGCTGACCTTGCCTCTCTACGACGAGCCGTTCTACGTCCTGATGCCTGCACAACACCCATGGACACAAAAAGAATCCATCGACGCCAGCCTGCTCAACGACAAGAGCCTGCTGCTGCTCGGCGAAGGCCACTGCTTCCGCGATCAAGTGCTTGAAGCCTGCCCGACACTGGCCAAAGGCAACGACGGCGCCAAGCACACCACGGTGGAATCCAGCTCGCTGGAAACCATCCGCCACATGGTCGCCTCCGGCCTCGGGATTTCGATCCTGCCGTTGTCCGCCGTTGACAGTCATCATTACGCTCCCGGCATTATCGCCGTTCGTCCGCTGACACCGCCCGTACCGTTCCGCACCGTGGCCATCGCCTGGCGCGCAAGCTTTCCGCGGCCGAAGGCGATTGAAATCCTCGCGGACTCCATTCGCCTGTGCTCGGTGGCCAAGCCAACCGCGCCGGTGGCTGCGGCTTAAGTTGGCGTCATGACCGAGTTGTCGCAAGTGTCGGTGACGGCACTCAAGGGTGTCGGCGAGGCCATGGCCGAGAAACTGGCCAAGGTCGGCCTGGAGAATCTCCAGGACGTACTGTTTCATCTGCCGTTGCGTTATCAGGACCGCACGCGCGTGGTCCCGATCGGCCATTTGCGACCCGGGCAAGATGCGGTCATCGAAGGCACCGTCAGCGGCACCGACGTGGTGATGGGTCGCCGCCGCAGCCTGGTCGTGCGCTTGCAGGACGGCACCGGCGGGCTCAGCCTGCGCTTCTATCACTTCAGCAACGCGCAGAAAGAAGGCCTGAAACGCGGCACGCGGATTCGTTGCTACGGCGAAGCGCGGCCGGGTGCGTCGGGGCTGGAAATCTATCACCCGGAATACCGCGCCATCACCGGCGACGAACCGCCGCCAGTGGATGAAACCCTGACGCCGGTCTATCCGCTGACCGAAGGCCTGACCCAGCAACGCCTGCGCCAGTTGTGCATGCAGACACTTACGATGCTCGGCCCGACCAGCCTGCCCGACTGGCTCCCGACTGAATTGGCGCGCGACTATCAACTGGCGCCGCTGGCCGACGCGATCCGCTACCTGCATCACCCGCCCGCCGATGCCGACGTCGACGAACTCGCCCTCGGTCATCACTGGGCGCAGCACCGATTGGCGTTCGAAGAGCTGCTGACTCATCAACTGTCGCAACAACGCTTGCGCGAAAGCATGCGCTCCTTGCGTGCGCCAGCGATGCCGAAAGCCACCCAGTTGCCGCCCAAGTATCTGGCGAATCTGGGTTTCGCACCGACCGGCGCTCAACAACGCGTCGGCAACGAAATCGCCTACGACCTCAGCCAGCACGAACCCATGCTGCGCCTGATTCAAGGTGACGTGGGCGCGGGTAAAACCGTGGTTGCCGCGCTCGCCGCGCTCCAGGCCTTGGAAGCGGGTTATCAAGTCGCCTTGATGGCGCCCACGGAAATTCTCGCCGAGCAGCACTTCATCACCTTCAAGCGCTGGCTCGAACCGCTGGGTATCGAAGTTGCCTGGCTGGCCGGCAAGCTCAAAGGCAAGAACCGCGTGGCCGCGCTGGAGCAGATCGCCAGTGGCACACCGATGGTGGTCGGCACCCACGCGCTGTTCCAGGACGAGGTGAAGTTCAAGAACCTCGCGCTGGCGATCATCGACGAGCAGCATCGCTTCGGCGTGCAACAGCGGCTGGCATTGCGCCAGAAAGGCGTTGGCGGGCGGATGTGCCCGCATCAACTGATCATGACCGCCACGCCGATTCCACGAACGCTGGCGATGAGCGCCTACGCCGACCTCGACACCTCGATCCTCGACGAACTGCCGCCAGGCCGAACCCCGGTCAACACCGTGCTGGTCACCGACACCCGACGCGTCGAAGTGATCGCGCGGGTACGCGGCGCCTGTGCCGAAGGGCGTCAGGCCTATTGGGTGTGCACGCTGATCGAAGAATCGGAAGAACTGACCTGCCAGGCCGCCGAAACCACTTACGAAGACCTCACCGCCGCCCTCGGCGAATTAAAGGTCGGGCTGATTCACGGCCGCATGAAGCCAGTCGAGAAAGCCGCCGTGATGGCAGAGTTCAAGGCCGGCAACCTGCAATTGCTGGTGGCGACCACTGTGATTGAAGTCGGCGTCGACGTGCCGAACGCCAGCCTGATGATCATCGAAAACCCCGAACGCCTCGGCCTCGCGCAGCTGCACCAATTGCGTGGCCGCGTCGGTCGAGGCAGCGCCGCCAGCCATTGCGTGCTGCTCTACCATCCGCCGCTGTCACAGATCGGTCGTCAGCGTCTGGGCATCATGCGCGAAACCAACGACGGTTTTGTCATTGCCGAAAAAGACCTCGAACTGCGCGGCCCCGGCGAAATGCTCGGCACGCGTCAGACCGGCCTGCTTCAATTCAAGGTCGCCGACCTGATGCGCGACGCCGACCTGCTGCCCGCCGTGCGCGACGCCGCCCAGGCGCTGCTCGAACGCTGGCCCGATCATGTCAGCCCGCTGCTCGACCGCTGGCTACGCCATGGGCAGCAATACGGCCAAGTGTGAGCACCGTCGCACTTTCTGGACGATGCCTTCCAGCAAGCTGGTTATACTCCTGCAATTGTTTGAATACGGATACAGACCATGACTGAAGCTGCCCTCGCCCCCGAAACCCCGCACGCTCCGTCTGTTATTCGGCTGATGCTCGGCAAGCTGGGCATCGCCTACGAAGAAGTACTCGACCACCACGGCCTGAACGCCTCGCGCAAAGTGCAGGCGGTTTTGCTCGACGACGCTGTGGGCGCGCTGATGGTGCTGTTTCCGCAAAGCCAATTGCTCGACCTCAATCGTCTGGCTGAACTGACGGGCCGCCGCCTCACTGCCGTACCGACCGAGCGCCTGGAAAAGATGCTCGGCAAACACAGCCTGAGCCTGCTCCCCGGCCTGCCGGCGCTGACCAGTTCGCCGTGCCTGTACGAAGAAAGCCTGCTGCGCGAACCGAAGTTGTTGATCAACTCGGGCGAGCCAGGCGTGCTGCTGGAGATCACCAGCGAAGCGTTCAAGACCATGCTGACCAAGGCCAGCGCCGCCAACTTCGGCGAGAACCTGACCAGCATCCGCCCGAACCTCGACCGTCCCGACGATGACGGCAAGGAAATCACCCAAGCCGTTCAGGCCTTCACCGCGCGCCGTATCCAGCAACGCCTGGAAGCAACCATCGAAATTCCGCCGCTGGCCGAGACTGCTCAGAAAATTATCAAACTGCGCGTCGACCCCAACGCCACCATCGACGACATCACTGGCGTCGTGGAAACCGACCCGGCCCTGGCCGCACAAGTGGTGAGCTGGGCCGCGTCACCGTACTACGCGTCGCCGGGCAAGATTCGTTCGGTTGAGGACGCCATCGTCCGCGTGCTGGGTTTCGACCTGGTGATCAACCTCGCGCTGGGCCTGGCCCTGGGCAAAACCCTGAGCCTGCCCAAAGACCACCCGCAACACACCACGCCGTACTGGCAGCAATCGATCTACACCGCCGCCGTCATTGAAGGCCTGACCCGCGCCATGCCACGCGCCCAGCGCCCCGAAGCCGGCCTGACCTACCTTGCCGGCCTGCTGCATAACTTCGGTTATTTGCTGCTGGCCCACGTGTTCCCGCCGCACTTCTCGCTGATCTGCCGTCACCTGGAGGTCAACCCGCACCTGTGCCACAGCTACATCGAGCAACACCTGCTGGGCATCAGCCGCGAACAGATCGGCTCATGGCTGATGCGCTACTGGGACATGCCCGAAGAACTGGCCACCGCGCTGCGCTTTCAGCATGACCCGGGCTACGATGGCGCCTACGCCGAGTACCCGAACCTCGTCTGCCTGTCTGTGCGCCTGCTGCGGGGTCGCGGCATCGGTTCCGGCCCGGACGAAGACATCCCCGAAGCGTTGTTCGAGCGCGTCGGCCTGACGCGTGATAAAGCGAACGACGTCGTGAGCAAAGTCCTCGAAGCCGAAGTGCTGCTGCGCGAACTGGCTTCGCAATTCGGCCAGGCCTGAAGCATTCGTCGGAACGCCTTCGCGAGCAGGCTCGCTCCTACAGGGGATTACTAAACCCCGTGGGAGGGAGCTTGCTCGCGAAGACTTCAACTCGGTCTGCAGACCACCCCCGCGCAACACTAGTACGTCACCCCAGAGGGCTTTCAGATGACTCAGTCAGCGACTGTCAGTGTTGCAAGCCAAGTCCGCAAATTGCCAAAGACAACAAGGTCACCGCTGAACGCGACCGCCTGAGTCTCATGGCCGTAAGCATTACGCATTTAATGGGCGACGTCGTCGAGCTGGATAACATCGAACAGCCACTCGTCAATCTCAAAAAAAGGCGTTCTGAGCAAATCAGAGATCTTGGCACTTCAAGGCCGCTACCTTCAGGAAAGGCGCTCACAGAAAAGTAGCTGACGACTTCCGTTCCGTTAGGCCACTTAGAAACTGCTGAGTAACTTCAAAAATTCCAGCCACGGAAAGACCTAAACCTTCGGCTTAGCCTTGCGTGGCTTCAAATACTTGGTCAACCCCTGAAACCAGATCACCAACGCCGGGTTGCCCTTGATCTGAATCGACTTGTCCTGAATCCCCGTCATAAACGCCAACTGCTTGTTTTTCGCCTGCATCGTGGCGAAACCATACGTCGCATCTTTAAAAGCAATCGCAAACGCCGGCTCGGCATACACGCCCGACTTGCTGGTAATGCGCTGATCCTTCACAAAGAAATGCCGCGCCACTTTCCCGTCGTGGGTCTGTAGTTGAAACACCAATTCCTTGTCACCCAGCTGCTGCTGGAACGCAGGATTAGTCCGACTGGCCTTACCCATCAACAAACCCAGCATCCACAGCAGAAAACGAAATTTCATGCGCACAGCCTCAAAAGGAAAATGAACGGCCGGCGCAGTGTAGCGGCTTAAAGCGAGAACGCCACCATTGAGCGTTAGAAGAAGATGCCGTGCTTTTTGACGCTGATGACTACCAAGTCATTGACGAAACGCCGCTGTTTAAAAGTGCAAGATTATTGAGCTTTCTACGCTCGACGCTATCGGACATTTCCTTCAATACGCGGTGCTGTACATGATCGCCGGCAAGCCGGCTCCCACAGTGGGAGTTGTCAGCCAAAAAATGTTACGCCCAAAGTTGCAGACGTTGCAGCCAGGACGAAGTAGCACCGAAGGCGTCTCGCAGCTGCGCGGCAGTGATCGTTCGGTCAACCGCATCGAATGCCAATGCCGTTCGCAGGGCTGGCCAACACTGTTTGGGTAAATTCAGAGGGATTTGCAGCTCACTATCCAAGCGTTCATCGCGGGCCTGGGTCGAAGGCAAGCGGCGGAACGGATGTTTGCCGCCCGCCAATTCGTAGAGCACACACGCCACGCCGTACACATCCGCACTGGCCGACAGCGGCTGGCCTTCAAGCAATTCCGGCGCGGCGTACCCCGGGGTCCAGGCGTTGAAACGCTCGCGGCTCAGGTGTGGCAAACCGGCCAAGATACCCTCTTCGGCCTGGCCCAGACCGAAGTCGAACAGGCGCACGCCGTCTTCGCTGAGCATCACATTGCCGGGTTTCATGTCGCCGTGTAGCACGCCGCGCGCGTGAGCGTAGGCCAGCGCGTCGAGCAGCGGCAGCGCGATGTCGCGCAGTTCTTGCCACGGCAGGCCGAGGGGCCGTTCGCAGAGCAGTTTGTCCAGGGTCATTCCACGCATGAGTTCCATGGTGATGAAGGCGCGCTGGCAATCGGTGTCCACTTCAAAGGTGTGCGGGCGCAGCACGTTGTCGTGGCGCAGGCGTCGGGTCAGGGCGAACTCGCTGTAGAGCAAGGCGCTGGCGTCCGGCGATTCGGCAAATTCTTCGCTGAGGATTTTCAGCGCAATGTAAGGGTCGGGATCGCCGAACTGTTCACTCAGCAGATCGCGTGCGCGGTAAACCGCACCCATGCCGCCGGCACCGAGCAGACGCTCGATGCGGTAACGGCCTGCCAGCACATCAGGCAGCTCACCGACGCTGGCTCGTGTCGGCACCCGAGCGGGGTCACCCTCAAGTGATTTGGCGAACGCAAAGTAAGTCAGGTTATTGGCCTGCTCTTCGCTCATCAGCAGGTCGTCGAGCGGCTGCATAAGTTGGGTCATTGGCGGATCACCACGGCAGTCAGGTTGTCCCGGGCCGAGCCGCGCAACGCGCCGGCGAACAGACGCTCCAGCGCAACGTGCGGCGTGGTCAGGCTCAGGGCACTGCCCAAAGCGTCGGAGCTCAGCCCGTTGTACAAACCATCGCTGCACAACAGAAACGCATCGCCGGGACAGACCTCGAGTTCGAGCACATCCAGCGTCAGCTGCTCAGCCGCCCCGACCGCACGGGTCAGGGCGTGCGCGGCAGGATGGGTACGGGCGTCTTCGACGCTCATCTGCTGCTCGTCGATGAGTTGCTGTTGCAACGAATGGTCCTTGGACAGCTGATACAAACGCTGGCCACGTCGCAAATAGCAGCGGCTGTCGCCGGCCCAGATGCAGGCCGCACGATTGCCTTCCACCAGCAGCGCCACGACGGTGCTGCCCATGATGCTGTCGGGGCGCCCCGCAGTGACGGTCAACTCCTGACCCAAGCGGCGGTTGAGCCAGTGCAGACACTGGCGAATGCCTTTGAGTCGTTCGTCGAAGTCATTCTGCACCGGCAATTCCGCCAGGCTGGCGACGATTAACTGGCTGGCGATGTCGCCCCTCTGATGACCGCCCATGCCGTCCGCGACCACCCACAACCCGCGCTGTGGACAGTCGAGAAAAGCATCTTCGTTGCGCGCCCGCACCTTGCCGGCGTCGGTACGCGCAGCGCTGCGCCAGGCACTGGCCACCCGCATCAGAGCTGCACCGGCATACGAAAGGTGCGCAGCACGCCCATGTCGAACGGGTTCGGCGTGCGCTGGCTGGTCAGCAAGTAGTTGGCGCGCAGGCCACCCACGTCAGCCTTCAGCACCAGCACATCGCGACCGCTCAGGTACTCAGTCTGCATCAGGTCGAACAGACGGAACAGCGACCAGGGCCCGGTGTTCTTTTCAATGCCGATCGGGCGGCCGGCCATCTTGTCGAGGACCAGGCTGGAACGACCGTCATCCGCATCGGTCGGCCATTTGAACGAAACCGGCACGATAGGGCCGTGGCGGTATTCGATGGTCTTGTCGCCGAACTTGAACTCGGAACGGCTGACGGCCGGATCGAGGGTGTACGGCTCCAGTTTGAACTGCACTTGCGGTTCGGCCGGATTGATCGAGAAGAAGCTCTGGCGAATCACTTGGGCCGCGGCCATCTGGTCAAGGTAAAGCTTGGAGATCGGCATGCTGTGACCGTCAATGCTGCGCAAACGGTAGTTGCCCGGATCGCCACTCACGAACGGACGCATGTAGTTCTCGAAGAACCGGTCGGCAATCCCCTGCGCCTTGAAGAACTCGCGGAAATCACTGATCGCCACGTCGCTGGTACTGTGGGCCGTGAACGGGTAACGCTTGTTGATCGCCTTGCCATAGAAGCTGTACAGCTCGCTCTGATAGCGCTGGTTCAGGTACTGGTAGGAATCGTTGAGCACCAGACGCCAGGTGTCTTGCGCCAGCACGTTGAACCACACGCTGACCGGCCGCGGCAGGCGGTTCGACGCATTGCGCAGGTTGCTCAGCGCATCGCGCTGGCCGCTCATGCGAGTCTTGGCCATGTCGAACGCGGCCTGTTCCGGCGCACTGGCACGGGCGAGGCTCGCCAGTTGCATTTGCAGGTCGTTGAGCGCCGCCAGTGCCGGGGTCAAATCAGCGGCCGGGCCGTTGTTGTCATCCAGCAAGCGGTGCAGCGTTTCGAAGCGGCGTTGCAGGATTTTTTTTGCAGTGTCGGGCAACTGCTTTGTTACAAGAGCGGACATGTCGCCGGCTTTGTCCGCAGCCGCCGCAGCCAGTTTACCGAGCGTGCCACCCTTCTCCGCCAGCCGCCCGACCACATCGGCGGCGTCGTCCGCACTGTCGGCAATCACCGGGAACCGCGTGTTCTCGCGCACTGCCACCAGCAGTTGCAGCACCGGCGAGTTGGCCGAGGTCAGGCCCGCCAGTTGTTCGGCGCCCTCACTGAAATCGCTGATCGGAGGCAATGCAACCTGACCCACCGCTTCGCTCCAGAAATTGGCGTAGTCGCGAAAGTACAGTTGCTCCAGCTCGACCATCAGACGGCGCAAGTCCATGCCGCTGATGCCCGCGCCTTCGCCCAGCACCCAGTTGTCACGCAGAATATCGCTGACCAATGCGGCGCCCTGAACGGAGAAATACTGCTGATAACCCTGCTGCGTGTAGAAGCCCGGGATCACGTATTCGGTGCCGACAAACAGCGAGCCCTGCGGGCCAAGGTGTTGGCTCAGGCGGTACTCCGGCAGGTTGCGGGCCTGCTCGCGCAGCATCCGGTAAACCACATTGGCCAGCGACTCGCTGCGCAATACCTGACGCGCCTGAGCCACCAGTTGATCGTTCAGCGGGAAGATAAACGGCTGCTTGAGCAAGCGCTCGAAGTGGGTGTTCAAACCGTTCTGCACCGCGGTATTGCCGGCGTAACGCTGGGACCATTCGGTGGCGACCCAATCCTTGAGCCACGCGCCGTCACGACGGTCTTTCATGTTCAGCATCAGGTACGCACGCAAGCTGTTGAGCAGGCGCTCGCGGTCTTTCATGTTGGCGCGTATCTGCCCTTCCAGCAGGGTCGAGACCTTCGGCAGCAACTGCGTTTGAAGCTCGCGCTCGTAGCCGGCCCTGACCACCGGATTCACATCTTCACCCTGATACAGGCCGCCACGCTCGTGGTACGAAACATCGCCCTTTTTCGGAAAGACCTGAGTCGCCGCGTAGCTGGCGTCGAGGGGTTTGAGCACGGCCCTGGAGTCATCACGCGCAGTCAGCGCCAAGCGTTGTTGCGTCCAGGTTTGCGCGATGTTTCGCAGGTTTTCCAGACGCTCGTAGTTGGCCGAAAAACCACCCGCCCACAGCAGTCCGAAAAGGCCCAGCGCCGCCAATGCGCCGACGTACAACGCACGCTGGCCCCAATGGATGCGGCTGCGTTCGCGCTTGTCCAGACCGGCCAAATCGGCCTCGGGGAAAATCACCCGGCTGAGCAAATGATGAATGAACCGTGAACGGCCACTGCGCAGGGTTGGCAGAACACCCGCTTTCATCCCCAAATTGGCGCCGACAGCGGCGGCGTCCGGGTCCATTGTTTCAGTCAGGTAGGGTGCACTGGTCAGGTAAAAACCGCGCAACTGGCTGGCCCGCTGGTAACGGTTGCCGGAGAACGCCAACTCGACGAACACGCACAGACGCTCGCCGATCTGCCCCAACTGATGCGGGAAGTCTAGGATGCGGCCACGGCGCTGGGTGTCGCGCTCCTGGTGCATGCGCATAATCACCTGACTGTTCAGGCGCCGCAGCAGCTCCTCGAACTCGGCGCGCAGCACGGTGACGTCGGTGCCGCTCTGCGCTCTGCGGAAGCTGGTGCCGAGCACCTGTTCGCTTTCTTCGCGGGTCAGTTGATCAAAGAACTCGTCGAAGCCGAGCAACGTGTCCGCTTTGCTCAGCACCAGATAGACCGGCACATCGACGTGCAGCGTCTGATGCACCTCTTGCAGGCGCGCACGCACCTGACGGGACAGGAGTTCCAGGTCCTCTTCGTTTTCGCCGACCAGCATTTCCACGGGAATGGTCACCAGCACGCCGTTTAACGGGCGGTTGCGGCGACGCTTGCGCAGCAGGTCGAGCAAGGTGCTCCAGGCACTGCTATCGACTGCGGCATCGGTCTGGGTCAGGTAACGCCCGGCGGTGTCGATCAGCACGCCGTGGTCGGCGAAATACCAGTCGCAATGCCGGGTACCGAGGGTGTCGCGGGTCAGTTTGCGGTCGATCCTGTTGATCGGAAACTCAAGGCCCGAAAAGTCCAGCAGGCTGGTCTTGCCGCTGCCCTGCGGGCCGATCAGCAAGTACCACGGCAAATCACTGCGCCAGCGCTCGCTGCGACCGCGATACAGGCTCGAAGTCTTGAGGGTTTTCAACGCATCCTTGAAGCGCACGCGGAGCTCTTTCTGCTCGTCGTCGATCTGCTCTTCGCGACGGATCTGGTCCTGACCGTCTTCAGTGGCTTCGATGGCTTTGTTACGCACCCCGGCGCGCCAGCTGACGAAGACCATGCTCAGGCCCCAGACCAGGCACAACACACTGATGGTCAGCAAACGAGAGGTCGAACCCTCCCAGAACTTGTAGTCATCGACTGCTAACAGTGGCCCGACGAACCACACCAGCAGCGCGACGAACAGCACCAGCAGCAAGGTCCAGACCCAGGTCTGGCGCACGAACGCGCCGACTGTCTTGAAAAACTTTTTCATCAAACGTCCCTGTTTACGGCTGTGACAGCGGCTGGGCCGCGGCGGAATCCAGCGGCTGATACGGTTGCAGAACGGTGTCGCGTTGCTCGCCCAAGACCCAGGCGAACCCCGAATACATCACCACCAGGCAGACCGAGGTAAACAGCACGACCATCCACGCGGGCACGATGCGCACCAGGCTGCGGCGCTGATTGTTCAAACCTTGCCAGTGCGGCGATAACTCACGCGGTACGTCGCCGCGCAGCTGACGAATCTGCCGATACAAGGCGTCGCGCAGGCCTTCAAGTTCGAGCATGCCGCGCGTTTGCACGCGGTACTTGCCTTCGAAACCGAGGGACAGGCACAGGTACATCAACTCCAGCATCGGCAGGTGCTTGACCGGGTTTTTCGACAAGCTATCCAGCAGCTGGAAAAACTTCTCGCCACCGAAGGTTTCGTTGTGGAAGCTGCTCAGCAGGCTCATCTGCGACCACTCGCTTTCGTTTCCCCACGCGGTGGTCACGACGGCTTCATCGACCACGGTGCACAGCACATAACGCGCGGTCATGACCTGGCTGCTTTCGGTGCCGTCGTGCAGGGCGCGCACTTCGAACAGTTTCAGCCCGGCGCTCAGGCGCTCGTTGAGCGCGTACAGGTCTTCGCGGGTGGCGCTGTGCTTGAGGCGCACCACTTCCGATAGCAGGTCGGACCCGGCGGCCACCAACGCATTGAGGCTGATGTTGAACGACTCCGCCGGACGCAGGCGCGCGGCGTAGATCATCCGTGCTTCGAGCTGCTCGAAACGCGGCGGTGCAGCGAAGTCGGTCAGCGGGCTTCGCGTCGGGCCGTGGCCCTGGCGGTCGAGCAAGACGGTTCTATCGTCCTGAGGGTGTTCCATGTCCTTGATCATGTCGGTCAGTTCCTGATGGCCCAGAATGTCAGTTCAAGCTCGGAAAATTCGCCGGACACGTGAAACGCGAAACCGCCAGAGCGCTCGAGTTGTGCCAGGTCTTCGGAACTGAGTTCGAGGATGAAATAGGTTTTGTTGGCGTGGAACGCAATTTGCCGCGGCGCCACCGGCAATGGTCTGACCTTGATGCCCGGCAGGTGCAGGTTGACCAGTTGGCGGATGCGTTCCACCGGGCCGACCTTGAGGTGCGCCGGCAAGCGGTGGCGCAGTTCTTCGCAATCGCAGTTAGCACTGGCCGCGAGCACGAACGAGGCCGAGCCCAGCAATGTGTGGTCATGCAACGGGGCGACGATGATCCCGTACTGACGCGCTTGCAGCACCAATTCTATGGCGTGCTGTTCAAGCACCATCGACAGCACCTGACGAATCGCTTCCATCAGTTTGCGGAAGCTCGCGCCCTGGTCGCTGTGCTGGTAATGGCTGTACAGGCGCGGGCGCTTACTGTCGCTGGAGAAAGTCGCCAGATCACCAAGCATGGTCAGCAGCGTGCGGTACAACTCTTCCGGGTGAACCTGCTCCAGTCCGAGGTAGTGACGCAGCAGCAATTCAGTGCGGTTGATCAATTGCAGCATCATGAAATCGCCGACTTCCGCACCACCGACCTTGCCGCTGGAGCGGATGCGCTCGGCGATGGTATCGCCCCGGTGACCGAGCATGCTGATCACTTCTTTCAGGCACGACAGCAAATAGCTGGAGGAATGCGCCTGAATGTAGGTCGGCACGAAGTCCGGATCGAGGCTAATCACGCCATCGGGCGTGGTGTCGAGCACGTCGCATATTTTCAACTTCACGTAGGCCTGATCGCTCTGCTGCTCGCCGAGCAACAGTTTGAAGTCCGGACGACCGCAGCTCACCTGGCTGGCGGAATCATCGCCGGCGTTGGAATCGGTCACTTGCGCTTCGTACGCGGTGTAACGCGCCAGCACGTCGGATTGCTCTGGCCGGCGCGACTCGATGTGGTTGCCGGTGACCAGTGGCAGCGCCAGGTAAATCGGCGTGTTGCCGGTGTTCGGCGGCACGTCCAGCGCCAGCGGTTCGGTGCTGCCACCGAGTTCGAACAGGCTGCCATCCGGCAGAATTCCCGAGGCCTGGCTGAGCACCAGTTTGCCCATGTTGAGGAACTGCAAATCGATGTCGAGATTGAGGAAACCCCAGGTGTAACTTCCCAGCAATTGGGTGCGGGTTTTCATCTGGTAGTCGTAATAGCGATCGTTGTGCTGGAAGTGCTGCGGACGCAGCAGCATGCCTTCCTGCCAAATGACTTTATGGGAATTCATGATCAGTCATCCGCCTTGGCGAGCGTTTCATTGCTGTTGCGAATTCCGGCCTGGTCGAGGGTCAAGTCAGCCTCGGTCACTTCCACGGGCTTAATTTGCACCGTGTACCGCCACTTGGTTTCCGGCAGGTCGCGGTAGGCGGCGAGGATGCCGACATAACGGCTGCCCTCCTCCACGCTGAGCTTGAGCTTGACGGTTTCACCCGGACGCAATTCAATTTCTTCGCTGGCCACCAGGTCCGGAGCCAGGGATTCCTTGGCGCGTTCGTAGAGGCTGAAGAAGTCGGCGTTCTCGAACGTCACCGGGTGCTTGAGCTCGAACAGGCGCACGACAATCGGCGACGGACGTCCGTTGAGGTCGGGGTTCAACTGATCGCTGCCGGTGAGTTTCAGGTTGACCTTGGTGACATGGGAATACGGCGACAGCGACGAGCAGCCGGCCAGCAGCACCACGGCCACGAGCGCCGTCAGCGTCTTGAAAAAAACGGTCGAGCAGCGAGACATGCGCATCATCCTTGGTGGTCGGTGTGGAAGGTGGAAATCAGGCGGATCTGTTCTTCGTAGGCCTGAGCAAAGTCGCGAGCCAACAGGCGTTCGCTCCAGTCGTTGTCCTGACGCAGGGCCTGGTGATAACGACCGTAGGCTCTCCAGCGACTGCCGGACGTGGCCAGCAACGGCTTGTTGTCGCGCTCGAAACGCAGGGTCAATTGCTGCGGCGAGAAGTGCTCCAGGGTGCCCCGAACGGCGGCTCGGCTCGCGGTCAGCAATGCCACCTGGTGCGCCTGCAAATCGCGGAATGCGCGGGAGATCGACTGCTCGGCCGGCAACTGGCCCGGCTTGTTTGGTTGCAACAATATGCCCAACGCTTCACTGGCATCGACGGCGAATTTCAGCGGGTTCTTTTGCGAGCCTTGCACGGTGGTCTGGGCCAGCCGCAGTTCGTTTTTCAGTTCGCTGCGGGTGCGCAGGCTCTGTTGCAAACCACTGACGCTTTGCTTGAGCAGACGCGCAGCGTTCAGCGCCAGGGCCTCGCGGGCATCGTGATCGAGGCCTTTGAGGTCAACGCCCAGCGCAGCACCGAAGTGCTCCCAGAAACCCTCGCGCTGGCGCTCGATCGCTTTCTGCGGCGGCGCTGGCGCAGGTTCGACCGGGGCGTCGATCAGCTCCGGGACCATTAGGTTTTCCATGTCGATGCGCGCGTAGTCGGCGCGCTGACGGGTGTCCTCGATCGTGGTGCTCGAAGTGATCAGCTCTTCGATTTCCGAGTACACGCGCTCTTGCTGATCAAGAGCGTTCAGCGGATCGAGGTCAAGAAACGCGTCGTCCGGAATGATGCTACCGGCGGGTTGCGGACGACCGACTTCAACGTCAAAGGTCGCCGGATCGCGCACCAGCCGCGCACGGATCTCGAAATCCCCCAGCACGTACACGCTGCCGTGTTCGATGCGCATCGCTTCGCCCTTGCGCAGGCGCGCGCCGCTGTTGCTGTCCTGGATACCGTTGCTGCTGGTATCGGTCAGGAAAAACGTGCCGTCGCGGTAGCTGATCACCGCGTGGTGATTGGACAGGTGACGTTTGCGGTCCGGGATGATCCAGTCGCAATCCTCGCCCCGGCCAATCACGCCACCGGCCTGATTGAAAGTCTTCTGACACAGTTCCGTGGGCACAAATTGCCTGGTGCTGAGGATTTCGAAAACCAGTTCCATGGTGCTACTCCTTGCGGTCACTTGCCGCGATTGACCGCCTGCGGATCACCCAATGGGCGATAGGTGTTGTCGTTGTATTTGTAATTGCCGCTGCAGCCGCCGAGGCCGCATAGAACGGCGAGGGTCAGCAGGACGGCGTGCCAATGACGAACAGGCATCAGAGAATCTCCAGGGTCACGCTGGCGTGGCCGTCGAGCGTTACGTGCACGCGCTTGAGGTTTTCACCGGTCGCCATCGCATCCAACAAGCGGTCGGCCACCAACGGCAGCACGTGAAGGTCAAGCAAATGGTCGACCAGGCGCGCACCGCTGTCGCCTTGAGTGCAACGTTCGGCGAGGTGATCGACGAGGTCTTGCGAGTAGCTGAAATGCAGCTGACGACGGTTCAGGCGCTCGCCCAAACGGCCCAGTTTGATTTCGATCAGCTCGCGCAGCACCGGGCCGCCGACCGGGTAATAAGGCACCACGCGCATCCGCGCCAGCAGCGCCGGTTTGAAGTGCTTGCTGAGCACCGGGCGGATGGTTTCTTCGAGCACTTCGGCGCTCGGTCGCGCGCCGTTTTCGCAGAGTTCGCTGATACGCTCGCTGCCCAGGTTCGAGGTCATCAGGATCAGTGTGTTGCGAAAGTCGATCTCACGTCCTTCGCCATCGTTGGCCACGCCCTTGTCGAAGATTTGGTAGAACAGGTTGAGCACGTCCGGATCGGCCTTTTCGACTTCATCGAGCAGCACGACGGAGTACGGCTTCTGGCGCACCGCTTCGGTGAGCATGCCGCCCTCGCCGTAACCGACGTAGCCCGGCGGCGCACCGATTAAACGCGACACGGTGTGCTTCTCCTGGAATTCAGACATGTTGATGGTGGTGATGAAGCGATCGCCGCCGTAGAGCAAGTCGGCCAGTGCCAGCGCGGTCTCGGTCTTGCCGACGCCGCTCGGACCGACCAGCAGAAACACGCCGACCGGAGCGTCCGGTTTGTTCAGACCGGCAGCGGTGGCGCGCATCGAACGGGCCAGCGCGTGCACGGCTTGTTCCTGACCACGGATGCGGGTGCGCAGGTCGGTGGCGAAGCTGGCGACCTTGGCGTTGTGTTCACGGGCCAGTTGCGCCAGCGGCACACCGGTCCAGGCGCTGATCACTTCAGCCACCAGACGCGGGCAGACTTCGAAGCTGACCAGGCGTTCTTTGACTTGTGCATCGGTCAGGGCTTTGTGGGTTTCGTTGAGTGCAGCTTCCAGCGACGCGACGCTTTGCGCCTCGTCCAAGACGGCAGCAGCTTCGCGCGCCTTGGCGAGTTGCTGACGCAGATCCAGCAAGCGCTCGGCCAGTTCTTTCTGCTCGGTCCACAGCGTTTCCAACGCGACCCTTTCAACTTCGGCAGCCGCCAGACGATCTTCCAAAGCGTCCAGCGCTTCGTGATCGATCAGCAACCCGGCTTCGGCATCGCGGCGCAACGCCTGACGCTGGCGGCCACCCTCAGCCAGTTCGCCACGCAGGCGCTCCAGGCTTTCGGGTGCAGCGGCGAGGCTGATGCGCACGCGGGCACAGGCGGTGTCCAGTACATCGACGGCCTTGTCCGGCAGCTGACGACCGGCGAGGTATCGCGCGGACAGTTGCGCCGCCGCCACCACCGCGTCATCGCGCAGGTAGATGCCGTGGCTCTTCTCATACACCTGAGCCAGACCGCGGAGGATGGTCACCGCTTCGCTGACGGTCGGCTCGTGCAGTTGCACCGGTTGGAAGCGGCGGGCCAGCGCCGGGTCTTTTTCAAAGTACTTCTTGTACTCGGCCCACGTGGTGGCAGCGATGGTGCGCAACTCGCCACGAGCCAAGGCTGGTTTGAGCAGGTTGGCCGCGTCGGAACCACCGGTATTACCGCCCGCGCCGATCAGCGTGTGCGCTTCGTCGATGAACAGGATGATCGGTTTCGGCGAGGCTTTGACTTCGTCGATCACGCCTTTGAGGCGACGTTCGAATTCACCTTTGACACTCGCGCCGGCCTGCAACAAACCCATGTCCAGCGACAGCAACTCCACGCCTTTCAACACCTGCGGCACTTCACCGGCGGCGATGCGCGAAGCCAGACCTTCGACGATTGCGGTTTTACCGACGCCGGCTTCACCGACCACAATCGGGTTGTTCTTGCGGCGACGGGCGAGGATGTCGACCATCTGCCGGATCGCGCCATCACGGCACAGCACCGGATCGAGTGTGCCGTCGCGGGCCTGCTGGGTCAGGTTGTGGGTGAAACGCTGCAGCAGCGGTTCGCCGGGAAAGGCCGGTTTGCCGGTGGCCGGTTGTTCTTTCTGCGACAGGGCGAATTCTTTCAGGCGCTCGATGTTCAGCCTGGCCAGCAAAGCCTGGTAGCGGCTGCCGGCGTAGCGCAACGGGTTGCGCAGCAGCGCGAGGATCAACGCGGCCTGCTCGACCTGACTCTGGCCCAGTTCAAGGTTGGCCGCCAGCAACGCATCTTGCAACCACTGCACCAGTTCCGGGGCGAACACCGGGTTGCGCGACGCACTGTGCTCGACTCGTGACTGCAACGCGGCGCTCAGTTCACCGGCATCCACTTCGGCGTCTTGCAGCGCGCGTGCGAGCAGGCCTTGCGGGCGCTCCAGCAGGCCCAGCAGCAAGTCTTCGACGAGGATTTTGCTGCCGCCACGGGCGACGCAACGCTCGGCAGAACTTTCCAGATCACGACGGGTTTCGGCGTCCAGCGCCTGGATAAGTTGTTGCAGGTCTACGTTGATCATGGGTCATCTGTCCTTAATGAATTTTGCTGCCGAGGGTCACCACGCCGTCCGCTTTTTCTCGGCCCAGCCAACTGGTCCATCCCAGGCGACAGGCGTTCTGCTCGCCGATGCGCAGTTCGCGGATTTCTTTCTGGCGCAGTACCAGGCGAATGTCGTAGTCGAGCGGGTCGCGCAGGGTGAAGCGCACCAGCGCACACAGCGGCTGATAGCCAACACCGATCGGCAGGAATTCGTGAAAGCGTTGCCAGTCGAGCTCGCGGATGTGGATGCGGAATTTGCCGCTGCGATCGCGCACGTACTCGCCCAGCACCAGGTCTTCGCCGAGCAGGCTGTTGGCGCGACCCAGACGATTGCGCTGCTCGTCGAGAATTTCCACGCGCCGCTCGATGCACTGCTCGATGGTCAGTTCGGCGTGCTTGAAGTAGTAGCGCAGCACCGCTTCGATCAGCGCCGCCGAGTGCGCGCGCAAGCTGAGCAATCCAAGGTATGGCAGCAGGCGTTTCCAGTTCAGTTCCTGAGCCTTGCGGATCTCTTCGCCACCGAGGCCGATCAAGGCAAACAGCTGCGCCGAAAACGGGTCGAGGGCGCCGTTCTGGAAACTGGCGCGATAGCGGTATTTGCGCCAGATCGGCAGCATCAGCCGTTGCAGGCGATGGTGAAACAGGTCGAGGAAATTACGCGTTGGGTTGCCGTCTTCGCTGTCGCCCAACGCCTGTTCGCCGTAGAACGCCGGCAGCGGCGAACCGGAACCGACCAGGCCGATCAGGTTGAAGCGCAGGCGCGCGCGCATCTGCCCGTGCTCGTGGAAAAACTCCACGCGATCGACGTCGCTGCCCGGAAAACCCAGGCTCGGGTTGGCCTGGAATTCCAGCTGATCGTACAGGTCGTCTTCGCTCAGGTGCGGGTGTGCATCGCGCAGCCGGTCAACCACCAGCAGCACGGCCTGAAAAAGCGAGTACTCGCGTATTCCCTGGGTCAGCCCGCTTAAAGCAGCGGCTGCAGGCCCATACGTGGCGTCCATTGGTACACCTCTCCTTGTGTACTTTTTACCCGCAGCTCGTGGTACGAATTGAGGCTGGCGTAAAGCGCAAAAAACTCGTTGAGAACCGAGGCGAAAATGAACAGGTCGCCCTCGCCGATGTAGCCTTCCGGGTCGATGGTCAGCTCGGTGCGCAACCCGCGAACCGGTAGCCCTCGGTGCAACCGATCAACGTGTTGATGCTTGATCGCCTTCAGTCCGCCGAGCAGACGCTTGCTGACTTTTTCTGCGTGCTGGTCGTAGTAGCGCGGCAGGTCGTAGGTTTCGAGAATCACCTTCAACGCGTTGACGTCGGCCAGGGACAAATAGTTAAGCGACATGTTGCTGATCAGCTTCCACAGGAAGTCGCGGTTCAGCGGCGGCGCGAAGCTCGACGTGGCCGGGGTGATGTTGCGGAAACTCAGGAACTCCGGCGTGTGTTCGCTGGCCATGCAGATGTCGCCGAGCTTGAGCTTGCGCGGCAGGTTCTGGTTGGTGCACATCAGCTCGATCGACAGGGTTTCGTGGGCTTCGGTGTGGCGGATGTCAAAGCTCAGATAAGTGTCGAGGCCGTCGTGCAGCGAGGACGAACGCTGACGAATGCTGTAGTGCGGACGGCTGTTGGGCACGTCGAAACTCCGGTCGTGCTCGAAGGATTCGAACGGCACGTATTCCTGATAACCGAGGCCGCCAGGTTTCCAGCCGGTCACGGTTTCCACTGAAAACACACCGCAGTTTTGCAGATCGAATTCGGCGGGCAGCAGCAGGTATTCGTCCTGTTTGCCGTCGAGGCGGATCGGCAGTGCGTCGTGCTTGAACAGGTTGACGATGGGCGTGCAGTAGAGCTTCACGTTGTCCAGGGTCGGACGCATGCGCAGGATGCCGCTCTTGCGAATATCGAAGCGCAATTCGAGGCCACGTATTTGCTTGAGCGTGTCTTCCGGCAGCGCTTTGAGCAGGTCCAGACCGTTGATATCGGCGAAGAGGAACTTGTCCTGAAAGGCGAAATATTCCTGCAAGTAGCGATAGCCACGGAAGGTGTTCAGCGGATACGGGATCAACGCTTCTTCTTCGGCAAACCCCACCGGCTGCACGCGGTCGCCAGGCATCTTGAACGCCATCGGTGTTCCGTTGGCGCCGTTGATGGGCTTGCCGGCGCCGTCCAGCGGGATTAATTCGATGCCTTGCAGATTGCGCAACAGGTTGAGGTACAGCATCTGGCTGATGTAGCGCTCGCCGGCGAAGTGCAGACGCAGGCAGCTCAACTCCAGCTCGCCGAGGTGACCTTCAGCGCTCATCTCCAGTCGCAGGCTCAACAGCGAACCGTCGCCCTTCACCGAGTAATTCAGCGCGGTCATCTCCAGCGGCAAGACTTCGGTCGGATAGCACGTGCGAAAGCGGCAACGTACGTCATCGATCGGCTTGCTCTCGACATGCGTATCGCGCTCGACCCGCAACGCAGGACCCGAACGCTTCAGTGGGTCGAACTGCAAAATGCTGAACGCCGGCAACGGGCGCATGTAGTTGGGCCACAGCAGGTGCATCAGGGAATGGCTGAGTTCCGGCAGTTCGTCATCGAGTTTTTGGCGCAGGCGACCGGTCAGGAACGCAAAACCCTCCAGCAACCGCTCCACGTCCGGATCCCGCCCGGCCTGCCCGAGAAAAGGCGCCAACGCCGGACTTCGCTCGGCAAATCGACGACCTAACTGGCGAAGTGCGGTGAGTTCGCTTTGGTAGTAGTGGTTAAAGGACACGCGCAATACCTGTATTGGGTCAGCTGACGTTGACTTGCCCGCGGCCATCCAGGCGCGCCGCGAAACTGACCTGGCGCTTGAAACCATCCACTTCCAGCAGCCCTTCGATGCTGAAGGACAGACGAAGCTGATCGTGTTCACGCGGCAGGGAGATGACATGCACGTTGCTGAGGCGCGGTTCGTAGGCTTCGATGAAGCTTTCGATGGCCAGGCGGGCCTGACTCAGGGAGTCGTGCAGGCTCAGGCGCATGTCATTGAGATCGGGCAGCCCGTAGTCGGACAGCGTTTGCACGCTGCCCGCACGGGTGCTGAGCATCTTGGCCAGATGGGCAGCCACGGACGCCTTGGCGCACGCCTCGCGGCTCCAGCCGACGCGTTTGTCCGCGTCGCCACCCAGGCGTTCCAAAAGGCTGCCGTATCCAGTCATGAGTTGGGCTCCGCTTACTCTTTGTCCAGCTTGCCAACCAGCGACAGGGTGAAATCGGCACCCATGTACTTGAAGTGCGGGCGCACGTTCAGGCTGACGCGGTACCAGCCAGGCTCGCCTTCGACATCGCTGACGATGATCTCGGCAGCGCGCAGCGGACGACGGCCACGGACTTCGGCGCTCGGGTTTTCCTGGTCGGCCACGTACTGACGAATCCACTTGTTCAGTTCCAGCTCAAGGTCGGTGCGTTCTTTCCACGAACCGAGCTGCTCGCGCTGCAGCACTTTCAAGTAATGGGCCAGGCGGTTGACGATCATCATGTACGGCAGCTGGGTGCCGAGCTTGTAGTTCAGCTCTGCCGTCTTGTTTTCTGCGCTGATGCCGAAGAACTTCGGCTTCTGCACCGAGCTCGCGGAGAAGAACGCCGCGTTGTCGGAGCCCTTGCGCATGGTCAGGGAGATGAAGCCTTCCTCGGCCAGCTCGTATTCCCGACGGTCGCTGACCAGAACTTCCGTAGGAATCTTGGTTTCGATTTCGCCCATGCTTTCGAAGTGGTGCAACGGCAGATCTTCCACCGCGCCACCGCTCTGCGGTCCGATGATGTTCGGACACCAGCGGAATTTGGCGAAGCTGTCGGTCAGCCTGGTACCGAACGCGTAGGCCGTGTTGCCCCACAGGTAGTGCTCGTGGCTGTGGGCGACAGTCTCTTTGTACACGAATGATTTGACCGGGTTTTCTTCCGGGTCGTACGGGTTACGCAACAGGAAACGCGGCACGGTCAGACCCACGTAACGGGCGTCTTCCGACTGGCGGAAGCTCTGCCATTTGGCGAAGTGCGGGCCTTCGAAATGATCTTTCAGATCCTTCAGGTCCGGCAGGCCGGTGAAGCTTTCCAGGCCGAAGAATTTTGGTCCGGCCGCCGCAATGAACGGCGCGTGGGACATGCAGGCGACGCTGGACACGTACTGCATCAGTTTCACGTCCGGCGAGCTTGGAGACATGAAGTAGTTGGCGATGATCGCGCCCACCGGCTGACCACCGAACTGGCCGTATTCAGCCGTGTAGATGTGCTTGTACAAGCCAGCCTGCATCACTTCTGCCGAATCTTCGAAGTCGTCCAGCAGGTCTTCTTTGGAGACGTTGAGGATTTCGATCTTGATGTTTTCGCGAAAATTGGTGCGTTCGACCAGCAACTGAAGGCCGCGCCACGACGATTCCAGGGACTGGAAATCAGGGTGGTGAAGAATTTCGTCCATCTGACGGCTGAGCTTGGCATCGATCTCGGCGATCATGCGGTCAACCATGGCTTTCTTGACCGGCTCACCGCTGTTCTGCGGCTTGAGCAGCTCTTCGATGAAGGCCGACACACCGCGCTTGGCGATGTCGTAGGCTTCGTCGTTCGGGGTCAGGCGGGTTTCGGCGATGATGCTGTCGAGAAGGCTGTAGTCGCCATTCTCTTTACTCTTTTGCTGCGCTGCACTCGTGCTCATGTTGGCTTCCTTGGCTGATGGAGACTCAAGCGTCCTGGGCGGTGGCGTTCAAGCCCAGCTCACCCATTACGCGACCGCGGGATTCGTCGTCGGCGAGTACGCCTTCGATGGCTTTGCGGAACGCAGGTGTGTTACCCAGCGGGCCTTTGAGGGCCACCAGCGCGTCGCGCAGTTCCATCAGTTTTTTCAGCTCTGGCACTTGCACGACCAGGCTGGCCGGGTTGAAGTCCTTCATCGAATTGATGCGCAGTTTCACGGCCAGTTCTTCAGTGCCACCTTCCTCCTGAAGACGGTTCGGTACGCTCAACGTCAGCTGCAAACCCTGCTTGGCCAGTACCTCGTCGAAGGTCACTTTGTCGATGCTGATCGGCTTGCGATCTTCGACTTTGCGTTCGTCCTTGCGGTGGGTGTAGTCACCGATTGCCAGTAGTTTCAACGGCAGCTCGATCTCTTCCCGGGCACCACCGGTGGCAGGCTTGAAAGTGACGTTGATGCGTTCCTTGGGGGCTACCGAGCCTTCTTTGGCCATGGCATTTCTCCTTGCGGTTGCGGCCCTGGGGCCTATTCGAGTACCACTTCAAGATCGAGGTGGCACAGCCTGCGATAAATCTCTTCCTTGCGTTCACGGACGGCATGGTTCTGCGGCAGCAACTCGTAGCAGCCATGCAGTAAATGCAGCACTTCCAGCGCAAGATCGGGCTCCCAGGCGTGCAGGCCTGAGTCCTGTAATGTCTGGTCGAGGGTTTCGAGTTGGGTCTTGGCCAGTTCGTACTTCTTGGCCAGAAAACACAGCCGCGCGAGGGCGAACTGCCAGGAGAACCGAACGCGTCCGCCCTGGGCACTTTGCAGGCCCTGCTTGAGGATTTGCACGGCAGCCTTGAGGCCGTCCTTGCGCAAAATGGGCAGGACTTCTTCGAGGGCCAGTTCCCAGGAAGGCTGGCTGTCGGCGACTTCAACCTTGCGCGGCGCACTGGCGCTTTGCAGGTGCGGCATGACGTGGGCGCTGATCCAGGCACGGGTGGCCGGATCGGCGAACGGCGCGCCGTCGTGGAAACGCAATTCGACGACACCGGGCAGGCGCTGAACCAAAAGCGCGAAGTGGATTTCCACCTCGTGCATCGCCATTTCCGCGTTAAGCGCCTGGAGGCATTCCCAGACCATTCGCTGGCCATCGAACCAGAACGGCGCCTTCGCCAGACTCGCCTCCAGCTCCACCAGCAGGTCGGCGTATTTGCCTTGGTCGTAACGATCCTGACAGGCCTTGAGTTTGTCCGCCGGCAAGCCACGCAACGCGGTGATCTGCTCGGCGTTGCGTTCCGGGACGGCGTCGATGGGCAACCACAGCAACGCTCGATTGAGGCGCAAGGCGCGCAGGTCGGTGGCCTTCTGCTTGAGCCACCAGGCACACAACGGACGCGCGCTTTCCTGCTGGGCGCGCAGGGCTTTGTGAGCTTCTTTTTCGTTGTCGATCGGCGCGATCGGCGTGAGCAATTGCGTGGCGACTTGCTTGACCTGAGCCACGGCGGCACCGACCACACCGGGTTCCGGCTGGTTGTCGGCGGCGCGTTGCACGCGGTTTTTCAAACGGCGGGAGATCGGCAGCAGCAGCGGCGCATCGTCACCCAGGTGATCGGTGCAAGCGGCGTCGAGGCCCTCCAGGTGTTCCACCAAACGGCGGAACATCGGCAGCTGATCTTTGATGGCAACGTTATCGGTGAGCACTTGCTCAAGTCGCGTCAACAGCCAACTGATCGCCGCAGCGCGGGTGCGGGCCTTGTTCGGGTGGACTTCGGCCCAGTGTTTTTCGCACAGGTAGTGCAGCAGACCGAGGCCGGCGAGCAGCCCTTGAAAGGATTCGCGCTGGTACAAAGCCCAGGTCAGCCAGGCGCCAACACGCAAATCCTTGGACTGGGTGCGCAGCAGGTTTTCACTGGTTTCACGGATTTTCAGCCAGTCGATCTGACCGCTTTCGTGCATGGACGAGGCTTTGGCCAGCTCGCTTTCCAATGCCTCATAATCGCTCGAAAAACGAACGTCCTCACCCGCGAAACTCTCTTTGGAAACAGAGACTTTTGCGAGCTCAAGGTAATGAGCAGAAAGTTTGTTTGAGTACGACATCCATGGCCTTTAGTTTGGATTACGGTTGTACGTCCATTGGAGTTCCAACGCCGGCGGACAGGAACAAATAGCTACGAAAAGTCTCATCCAATTGAGAACATGCTCTTTAAAAGTGGGCGCCACGCACTAACGATGGTGGCCACTGGCAAGCAATCGACTGAACAGTAATGAAGTGCGTTTATCTACCCTGGGAGATCGCCATCCGGGGGATTCCTGACGTCAATTTAATAATTCAGCGCTCTACCCAACGACCTGAAACCTTCGAGATAGAGCAGTAACAGTCTTTAAACCGAATGAATGGCGCGCTCATTGCCGATTGCTCCCTTTTGGCAGGCGCGCAGCATGGCAAAAAAATAAAAATAAAAATGTAGGACCATTCCTAAATGTTGCTGCCATTAATGAATAAATCGTCAAGGGGCAGCAGACAATGAGAAAAATGCTGTGAATGTGATGGCCACGCTGAATTTAAAACAAAGTTCCACAATGAAACTTTGGATATTCAACGAGCTTTTTCTTACCGAGCCTCGAAATTTTTCCTACATCAACGCATTACATGCTTCGTTCACCTGACCGGCGTTTTTTCGACACATGCTTTGGCTCGGCTGTCGTGCTTGCACTACTGGACTTTTTGGCTGGATAGAAAACCATTGGTGACCGTTCAAAGTTGCACCACCCGAACGTCTTAACTGGCTGACTCTCGACGTGCTCTGCGAGCAACATTCGGTAACGGCAGGAAGTTTCTGACACTGCTTCGAGACGCGTCTTACATCACTCCTACCCGCGCGCTGATAGCTTTTCGGATTCTTGCGACTCGCTCAGACCAGAACAAGTGCGTCGTAACTTTTTTATCTCTCAGCTCAAGGATGGGCAAAAAAGCAAAAGGACAAGCGCATGCTCGCACCCGCCATCGCCCCTCAATTCACTTTAACCATCCCCAACGTTCGCAACGATTTTAAGGTTCTGGCTTTTGAAGGCACTGAAACCATCAGCGCGTTGTACTCAATCAATGTCGATCTGGTCAGTGAATATCCCTACCTCGACCTGGAAAGCTTTCTCCACCAACCTGCATTTCTGCGATTCGGCCTCAACGGTGAAGGAATTCACGGGTACATAGACGGTGTGTCCGAAGGTGATCCTGGCAAACGCCTGACCCGCTATCACGTTAACTTGGTGCCGGCGCTGTATTACCTGCAATTCAGTCAGGACCAGCGCATTTTTCAGAATCAGACGGTGCCGCAGATCATCGCTCAGGTCCTCAAAACCCACGGCATTCACGCCGATACATTCACCTTCCACGTCAAAGCAAATCCCCCGCGTGAATATTGCACTCAGTACCGGGAAAATGATTTGGAGTTTGTCCAGCGGCTTTGCGCCGAGGACGGCATTTCGTGGCATCACCAGCATTCTTCGCAAGGGCATATGCTGGTGTTTACCGATGCCCAGACCTACTTCCCCAAACTGGGAGAAACTCCGTATCAGCAAGACGCCGGCATGGTGGCTGAGCACCCTGTCGTCAGCCATTTTTCCATGGGGTTCAACACCCGTCCCAGCGTCGTCACCCGCCGTGACTTCGACCTGAAACGACCGAGCGCGTTGCTGGAAAGTCGCTTTACAGCAGAATTCGGCCCCAAGCTCGAGGACTACCGCTATCCCCTGTTCTTCGATAGCAAAAAACGCGGCGAAGAACTTGCCCGCCAAGCACTGGAACGACACCGATCCGATTATCAGGTGGCGGAAGGGAAAAGCGACCAGCCCACACTGCGCAGCGGGCACTTTTTCGGTCTGACGGACTACCCACACGAAGCGCACAACGACCTGTGGCTGTTGCTAAGCGTGAGCCACTTTGGAAAGCAGCCTCAAGTGCTCGAAGAGTTCGCCACCAGCACGACCAAACCCGAGGACGGCTTTGTGCAGGGCTATCGCAACAGCTTCAGTGCGATTCCCTGGGATGTGTTTTATCGGCCCCCAATGCCTGCAACCAGACCCCTGCTGAATTGCCAGACTGCCCGCGTCACCGGTCCCGTCGGTGAGGAGATTTACTGCGACGAATACGGCCGCGTCAAAGTCAAGTTTCACTGGGACCGGTCTGAACGCAACAGCGAAAACAGCAGTTGCTGGTTGCGAGTAGCGTCCAGCTGGGCGGGGGACAACTTTGGCACGGTGATCATTCCCCGGATTGGGATGGAGGTCCTCGTCACCTACCTCGAAGGCAATCCCGATAATCCGTTGATCACGGGCTGCCTGATCAACAAGGTCACGCCACCGGCCTACCCATTGCCCGAAAACAAAACCAAAACTGTGCTTCGCACCCACAGCTCCCCCACAACGGGTGGCTACAACGAACTGTCGATGGACGATCGCGCTGGCGATGAGTTGGTCCACCTGCGTGCTCAGCGGGATATGGAGCAGAAGGTTGGAAACGACAGCCGGCTGGAAGTGGGGAATGAGAGTCGAGCAACCATCAAGGGCGACCGTATTACGGTGCTGGGATCTGAGGAGCACCTCACTATCAAGTCGGATCGAAAAATCCAGATCAGCGGCAATGACTACCTGCATGTCTCGGGCGAGAGCCACACAAGATCTGACGAAACGCTGGTTATCGAAGCCGGTCAGCACGTGCACATCAAGGCAGGTACACACTTGGTGATTAGCGCGGGTGAAAGCATTTCCGTGAAGGTCGGCGGCGAGCACATCGTGGTTAGCGCCGATGGCATTTTTAGCAGTAGCGCGATTGATGTCGGGGGGGCTCCAATGCCGGGTACGCCTGTGCACAGGTTGTTGCAGGGGGCCGCCACGGGTGTGTTGGTAGCCGTCGCATCTGAGCCTTCGCCATTGGAAGCGGATGAGCTGGAGGAAGAGGAGGAGGAAGTTGAAGAGGCAGGGATTACGTTGCGCATCGGGGTGTTTTTTGATGGCACGGGCAACAATAAAAACAACAGTGAGACGGTGGCCGCGTGTTATGCACCAGACGCGAACCTGGCGGAGGCGGCCGAAGAAGTACAAAAATATTGCGCGATTTATGGGTACGACGGCGATGGGAGCTCGCCGGATAATAGTTATGGGAATGATGTGAGCAATATTGCGAGGCTTTATGACCTGTATGCAGATCACTCATCCAAACCTATTCCCGCGGACGAGGAAAAAGCCTTTTTGCGCATCTATGTGGAAGGCATCGGTACAAAAAGCAACGGTGAAGATTCGTACCACGGGCTTATCACAGGTAGGGGCGAAACTGGCGTAGTTGCCCGCGTTGAACAGACTCCTGCAAAAATCCTGGAGCAAATACGGTTGTTCCAAGAGGGAAACCCAAACGTAGTTATCGAAAAAATCGAGTTCGACATTTTTGGTTTTAGTCGAGGAGCCGCAGCGGCCCGGCATTTCGCGAACGAAGTGCTTAACGGTGAGAAAAGCGTTTTAGCGCTGGCACTCCCCGCTACGTCAACGATCTTTTCACGTAGCTTTAACTGGCGCATAAAAGCCGGGGTTTCCATCAATTTTATCGGCCTGTTCGATACCGTTGCAGCCATTGCCAAGCCTGGTTTTTTCGATTTTACGGTCGCCAACGATAGAAACCCAGGAGTCAATCTCAGGCTCCCCGACGGCTGTGCTGAAAAAATAGTGCACCTGGTCGCGCGAGACGAAGCCCGCGAAAATTTCGCCCTCAACAGCCTGGGTGATAAGGACCTGGTTTTACCCGGTGTGCACTCAGACCTTGGCGGCGGTTATCTGCCAATTGCCCATGAAAAACTCCTGTTAGGTAAACCTGCAACCAGCACAGTAGACGAGAGCATGGCGGCAACCCGAAGTACCGCTTACCTTTCCGCCGAAAAAGAGGCATTCGCCTGGTATGGAAAAGGCGTCATCGACGTCGAGGGGCCGCGTAACAAAATCAAAGTGGCGTATTGGGAAAGGCGACTGCCTTACTCAAAAGGGCCCGCCAGGACCAGGATCGAATCACAGAAGAAGGTTTTCGCAGCTGCCTCGATTGAACGCCCGGTGCGAGGCGAACTGTCGCTCGTGTATTTACGAATCATGCGCGAGCTGGCGGTCAGGCACGATGTCCCGTTAGACATCATTGATGCCAACGACCCAAAACTAGCCCTGCCTGACGACTTGGTACCCATCCACAAAAAGTTGCAAGCCTATGCCCTTGGCGAGACAGCAGTTGAGGGTTTAACCCTCCAGGAACGAGCATTGCTGCGCAGTCGCTACATCCACATTTCCGCTAGCTGGAACGCAGCCAGAGGCTTTGACAGCAGCGACATGAGCATCATCTTTATCAACCGGCCTGCCAATGGCGGCAAACGTGTGGTGCACCCACATGAGTAACCTCCTGCACTCTAAAAAAATAAGCGCCAGTCTACTTTTAGGTTTGCTACTGACCGCAAACGTACAAAGTTTTGCGCAATCAGGGCATGACGAGCCATGGTCTCTCGGCTTCGGAGCGCCGGATTACATGGAAGTCTGGATTGAGACAGCGGACGTTGTGGATATCCGTGAACATGTTTTTCGTCGTGCTGGCTCTGGGATCGCATCGGTACTGACACCAAAACACAACAAGGGAGAGCCCTCTGGCTGGCCTAAAAATCCCGGCCGAGGTGCCGGTCGCGACGTCATTGGCGCGGACCTACCTCGTCTGATTTACGTGCGCTGGCAGTCGTTGGCAGAACCACAAACCTATGAGGCTTATATCGTCATTCCCGAATCAGCGCGGGAGATCATGCGCAAACCTGAAAAAGCATTTTGTAGAGCGGACGGTAAATGGATTACCGACTACCGCGATGATATTGGCATTGGTCTGGCGCCGGGCGGTATTGCCAAGGTCTGGTTGGGCGGCCCTTGCTTGCAGGCGGTCGAGATAGGTCGAGTAGAAGGAACCAAAAACCCAAGGGGTCCTTATGAAGGCAAATCTGGTGGCAAGCATCGGCCCTTATCCGAAACGTCCAGAACTTACATAGAACAGTTCGGCATTCCTTATGGCTCTTGGTAACGACTACCTCGCGGCCTTGCCAATCATCAAACCGGCCAAGCCAATCAAGATATGCACCGGCCTGTTGGCTGGATTGCTGCTGGCTTTCAGCTCGCCAAGCTTCGCGCAATCGGAGACAAAATTACCCTGGTTCCTGGGTTTTTCAGCGCCGGCTTATATGGAGGTCTGGATTGAAACTGCTGACGTGGTGGATATCCAAGAGAGGGTATTCCGAGGGGCGGGAGGTGGTATCGCTTCTGTGCCAAAGCCACCGAATAGTCGGGGTATTGCCAGAGGGTGGGTCAGCAGTAATGGCGCGGGTAAGGGCCGGTATGTCACGGGTGCGGATCTGCCTCGTTCGATCTACGTGCGCTGGCAATCGCTGGCGGAACCGCAAACCTATGAGGCCTATATTGTTATCCCTGAATCCGCACGAGAAATTATGCGCAAACCTGAAAAGGCGTTTTGTAGCTTCGGTGCCGAATGGATCACCGAATCCCGTGACAACATCGGAATTGGTTTGGCGCCAGGCGGTATTGCAAAAGTCTGGCTTGGTGGTGCCTGCCTGGAGGCTATTGAAATTCTTAGGGTTGAAGGAACCATCAACCCAAGGGGCCCCTACGAAGGAAAATCCGGTGGCAAGCATCGACCCTTGTCTGAAACATCCAGGAGTTACATAGAGAAGTTCGGAATTCCGTACGGCAGTTGGTAAGAAATGCCTACATTCCCGATGATTAAACGCCATTTAATAGCGTGCGTTTAAAACGCCTCAAGGTTACCTCTCGCAAGCTACAACACCTTGCGTCGTTGCCTACGGCTACGCCAGAATCGGCCGGCTTGTGCGCTTTGGGATCGGTCGGTAGCTTGGTTCCTGTCACTGCCCATCAGTGATCGGGTTTAGTCGCTCGGCTAGTCATCTACGGTTGCACAAGTGTCATCCAGTCAGGTGTTCGCCTGCACTTGATGGTGGCTGTGCGCATGGCGCCCTCGGGCGCGCCGGGTTTGGTGACGTTACCGGTCGACTAACTTGCGCACAGCCGCCTCCCTTTCGTTTAGTCGCGAGATGGTCACGGCCCTATATATAGGAAAGTCACCATGTTCAAGGTAACGCCCAACCCGCCAGACGCCGATCCAGTCTCCCCATACGAAAGCCCCGATTCAAACAAACTCAACGAAGCCGCCGAGCGTGCCCTCGACCATCACTTCCCGCCCGCAGAACCCAAACCAGCAAAACGCAACGGCCAACTCTTCAGCGTCTGCCCGGGCATCAACACCGAAGCCCTGCTTGCCAACGCCTCGGAAGACCTGCTGTCCATCAGCGCCATCGCCGCCGACCTCGCCGACGATGTGGACGGCTCACGCCGCTCAAAAGCCCTGGCGCTCAGCCGCATGGCCGACGGCGTGCATTTGCTGGTAGAGCGCGCGCTGGATCATCTGGATGAACCGGAAATGGCGGCGATTTTCGCCAGGCAAGAAAACCAAGTCGGTTAACTCCACCAAGCAATAAATAACCCCGATGGTGTGTTCCTCCCATCGGGGTTTTTCTCGCCAGGGCAATTACCAAACAGTTGAGAGCACAAAAACCAACACAGTTATCTTCCCTGTTTCCGGAACACGCGTAGGACGCGTCTGGTTCGGTCTGTTGATCTTGAAATACCTTTCTGCGCCGCTAATGTTCACCTACTGCCATTGAGGCATTCAACCACCGGCAAGGAGCACACCCATGGCTACACCCGCGTATATGTCCGTCACTGGCGAAAAACAGGGATTGATCACAGCCGGCGCCTTCACCGCCGATTCCATTGGCAACACCTACCAGGAAGGTCATGAAGATCAGGTCATGGTTCAGGCTTTCGCGCACGACGTGATCATCCCGCGTGACCCGCAATCCGGTCAGCCCACCGGCCAGCGCATTCACAAACCCGTGGTGATTACCAAGGTTTACGACAAGGCTTCGCCGCTGCTGCAAGCGGCGCTGACTTCCGGCGAGCGCATGAGCGAGATCGTTATCCAGTGGTTCCGTACCTCCGCTCAAGGTACTCAGGAGCACTACTACACCACCAAACTGGAAGACGCGGTCATCGTTGCCATCAACAACAAAATGCATAACTGCCAGGACCC
The DNA here is from genome assembly GCF_054897705.1 of Pseudomonas sp. GB2N2. Lineage (NCBI taxonomy): Bacteria > Pseudomonadati > Pseudomonadota > Gammaproteobacteria > Pseudomonadales > Pseudomonadaceae > Pseudomonas > Pseudomonas sp. GB2N2. The sequence goes on along the minus strand of NZ_CM142701.1, from coordinate 4,649,653 downwards.
GTCGAACTCCCACTTCACCCATCTGGAAGAAGTGCAATTCACCTACCGCAAAATCACCTGGACCCACGAAGTATCCGGTACGTCGGGTTCCGATGACTGGCGGACCCCGGTCACCAGCTGACAGCCTCACCGCACACCTTGTAGCAGCCGAACGCAGGCTTCGCCATCTGCTACAGGGATAGTGTTGTGGCTTGAGCGGGCACAAAAAATGGGCACCCAACTCAGTTGGCGTGCCCATTTTTTATTCCGCGCTCCCGCGAGGCGGGTCGGGAATACTGATTACGGGTTGACGCTGTCTTTCAACGATTTGCCTGGCTTGAATGCAACGGTGTTGCTGGCCTTGATTTTCACAGGCTCACCGGTTTGCGGGTTTTTGCCGGTGCGGGCGCCGCGGTGGCGTTGCAGGAAGGTGCCGAAGCCGACCAGTGTCACGCTGTCCTTGCGGTGCAGGGCGCCGGTGATTTCTTCGAGAACGGCGTTGAGGACGCGGTTCGCCTGTTCTTTGGTGAGATCTGCTTTTTCCGCGATGGCGGCGGCGAGGTCTGGTTTGCGCATTAGTGAAGCCCCTTTGACGGTTTTTTGTTGTTATGTCCGTGCTGTTCTCGTTGGAACAGCGCCAAAAGCGCCGCAGGTGCTCTACTCTGCGGCAGACGGGAGTGAGAATGGCACGCACAGAAGAGCCGCGCCAGTCTCGGCGCGACGTTTGTGGGGGCAAAAGAGGGGTTATTCCGACAGAACGACCGGTATTTACGCCAGCAGTGGCGGAAGCTCTTTGTTCAGCGCGAGTTTTTCCATCACCGCCGTGCCTGTCAGGGCATAACCGAGGAGTTTTCCGGCGCTGTCGCGGCATAAAACCTTGATGTCCGCGCCCTGCCCTTCAACGGTCCAGACGCCGTCCAGACCCCGTGGCGGCGGGGATACCACTAGCGGGCAGACCGGCGTTTTGACGGTGATCGGCATCGCGCCGTAGCTCACCGCCGTCGGATTGCCGGCGAGGGTTTGTGCCAGCGCTCTCGCACACGTCATGAGGGGCATCACATACAACAGATTCAGCCCATCGACTTCGGCGCAGTCGCCCAGGGCGTAGATGTTGGCGTGCGAGGTTTTCAGGTGGCGGTCGACGACGACGCCGCGATTGACCTGCACACCCGCCGCCGCTGCCAGGTCGATACGCGGACGCAGGCCGATGGCTGACACCACAACGTCGCACGGGATGACTTGCCCGTCGGAAAGATGCGCTTCCAATCCATCTGCCACACGCTGCAGACGGTTGAGCACCGGCCCGAGGTGGAACCGCGCGCCGAGGCCTTCCAGCCCGGCCTGCAATGCAGTGGCGGCGGCCGGATGCAGCAGGGTCGGCATGACCTGCTCGCACGGTGCAACCAGTTGCACATCAAGCCCGCCCAGGATCAGGTCGTTGGCGAATTCACAGCCGATCAGGCCGACACCCAGCATCAACACCCGGCGTTTGCCTTCGGCAAAGGCACGGAAGCGTGCGTAGTCTTCGAGGTCGTTGATCGGGAACACCGCGTCCGCGGCGTCGCCTTCAATGGGTACCCGCACGGTTTCAGCGCCCCACGCCAGGATCAGGTCCCGGTAATTCACCGATTCTTCGCCGATCCACAGGCGCTTGTGGCCAGGGTCGATACCGCTGATGCGCGTGTGGGTGCGCACTTCGGCCTTCAGGGTGTCGGCCATGGCGCCGGGTTCGGCCATGCTCAGGCCGTCGGCGTTTTTGTTTTTGCCGAAACCGGTGGAGAGCATCGGCTTGGAGTAGGAGCGCCCGTCATCGGCGGTAATCAGCAGCAGCGGGGTTTCGCTATCGAGCTTGCGAAACTCCCGGGCGAGGTTGTAGCCAGCCAGGCCGGTGCCGACGATCACGACAGGTGCGTTCATTCCTTACTCCTCTTTAATGCTTACAGTCTTAGTTGATTTCGATCATTTCAAAATCCATCTTGCCGACGCCGCAGTCCGGGCACAGCCAATCTTCCGGCACGTCTTGCCACAGCGTGCCCGGCGCAATGCCGTCGTCCGGCCAGCCGTCGGCTTCGTTGTAGATCAGGCCGCAGACCACACATTGCCACTTTTTCATTCAGTTACTTCCTCAGGATTCAGGCGTTTGCCGGCGCGAACGGTTGATGAAACGGTTTATGGTTAAAACGTCGCCGTACGGCTCAGGGCGTTTTGTACTGATCGAGCCCGGCAGATGCAAGCCTGTTCGACGCAATGGCACGGCGGATCACTCAAAATCGCCGACCGACATGGTAAGCTCGCCGCCTCATTTGCTGCCAATAATGACTCACTGTGCCGCACTCAAAACCCCCATTTTGGCTTGCTCAAAGCCAACTCGCGCCCCTCCCCGACGCCCCTACTCTCGACTGGTTGTTCGACGAAGGTTCGCTGACCCGTCGGCTGATCCGCCTGTCGAATGACGGTTTCAGTGTCACGCCGCTGTTCGAAGGCTGGCAAGCGCTGCGCACGGACGAATGTGCGGCGCTGGACCTTGCCGAGGGCAGTGAAGGCTGGGTGCGCGAGGTGTACCTGCGTGGCCACGGCGAGGCCTGGGTGTTTGCCCGCAGCGTGGCGTCCCGCAGCGCGCTGCAGGGCGATGGCTTGCACATGGACGAGTTGGGCAGCCGCTCGCTGGGCGAACTGCTTTTCTGCGACCAGGCGTTTCAGCGTCGCGCCATTGAGGTTTGTCACTATCCTCAGGAATGGCTGCCGCTGGAATCCAGAGCACCCGGCTTATGGGGCCGTCGCTCGCGCTTCGACCGGGGCGCCTTGAGCGTGCTGGTAGCCGAAATATTTTTGCCGACCCTGTGGAGCGCCGCCCTCGCCCATCCGGAGAACTGCTGATGTACCAGAGCCTGCTCAAGTCCCTGAATCGCATGAACCCACGGGCCTGGGATTTCATTCAATTGACACGCATGGACAAGCCGATCGGCATTTACCTGCTGCTGTGGCCGACGCTGTGGGCGCTGTGGATTGCCGGCAAAGGTTCGCCGTCGCTGGCCAACGTGGTGATTTTCGTCCTCGGCGTGGTCCTGACCCGCGCCGGCGGTTGCGTGATCAATGACTGGGCGGATCGCAAAGTCGACGGTCATGTGAAGCGTACCGAGCAGCGGCCACTGGTGAGCGGCAAAATCAGTTCCAAGGAAGCCTTGGTGTTTTTCGCGCTGCTGATGGGCGTGAGTTTCCTGCTGGTGCTGTGCACCAACGCGGCGACGGTGTGGCTGTCGTTCGGCGGGCTGGCGCTGGCGTTCAGTTACCCGTTCATGAAGCGCTACACCTATTACCCGCAAGTGGTGCTGGGCGCGGCGTTTTCCTGGGGCATGCCGATGGCGTTCACCGCCGAGACCGGTGAACTGCCGGCGGCGGCGTGGTTGCTGTGGATTGCCAACCTGTTGTGGACGGTGGGCTATGACACGTATTACGCGATGACTGATCGCGACGACGATTTGAAGATCGGCGTGAAATCCACGGCGATTCTGTTTGGCGAAGCGGACCGGGTGATCATCCTGACGCTGCAGGGGTTGGCGTTGGGTTGCCTGCTGCTGGCCGGGTCGAAATTCGAGCTCGGTGGCTGGTTCCACTTGGGGCTGCTGGCAGCGGCAGGCTGTTTTGCGTGGGAGTTCTGGTACACCCGAGGCAAGGACCGGATGCGCTGCTTCAAGGCGTTTTTGCACAACCACTGGGCCGGGTTGGCGATTTTCGTCGGGATTGTGCTGGATTACGCACTTCGCTGAACCACACATAAAATTGCAGGAGCGAGCCTGCTCGCGATGGACTCAAGAACGCCTCGGAGTGTCAGGCGCCCAGCGTTAACGTTAACGTCCATCGCGAGCAGGCTCGCGCCCACAGGTAGATCGGAAGAATGTTTACATTTTCGGCCCGTTGTTGGTGATGACGTGCCAGACTTCCTTTATGTTGTCGCCTTCCTTTTCACCCGCTTTCTTGTCCTTCATGAAGTAGTACAACGGTTTGCCCATGTAGGCCCATTGCATCGTGCCGTCGTCACGCTTGACGACCGTCCACTTGCCATCGTCCTTGGCGCCCGCTTCAGCTTTCAGCGGCGGCCAGTTTTCTGCGCACTGGCCGGTACACACTGACTTGCCGCCCGTGTCCTTGTCGAACGTATAAAGGGTCATGCCCTTGTGGTCGACCATCACACCGTCTTTCATCATCGCAGGCTCGGCCGCGAAGGCCATTGCCGGCAAGGACAGGGCAGCTGCCAGCATCAGGGCTTTAAGGGATTGTGTGTATTGAGTCATGGAAACCTTCTTTTGTGGTTGTCAGGGTTCGGACTTAGAGAATAGTTCAGGATCGTGACAATGGCGGGGCGACTAAAATACTGTCACACGACTGCAATAATTCCGTTATCTAATGCGGCGCAAGACAGTTAAATGACAAGAGGATTAAAGGCATGGTTGGCAGAAGCATTCTGATCGTCGACGACGAAGCGCCCATTCGCGAAATGATCGCCGTTGCGTTGGAGATGGCCGGCTATGACTGCCTGGAGGCCGAGAACTCGCAGCAGGCCCACGCGATCATCGTCGACCGCAAGCCGGACCTGATCCTGCTCGACTGGATGCTGCCCGGCACCTCCGGTATCGAACTGGCCCGCCGCCTCAAGCGCGATGAGCTGACCGGGGACATTCCGATCATCATGCTTACCGCCAAGGGCGAAGAGGACAACAAGATCCAGGGCCTGGAAGTCGGCGCCGACGACTACATCACCAAACCGTTTTCCCCCCGCGAGCTGGTGGCGCGCCTGAAGGCCGTGCTGCGTCGCGCCGGCCCTACCGATGGCGAGACGCCGATCGAAGTCGGCGGCCTGCTGCTGGACCCGATCAGCCACCGCGTGACCATCGACGGCAAACCCGCCGAGATGGGCCCAACCGAATACCGCTTGCTGCAATTCTTCATGACCCACCAGGAACGCGCCTACACCCGTGGCCAGTTGCTCGATCAGGTCTGGGGCGGCAACGTCTATGTCGAAGAGCGCACCGTCGACGTGCACATCCGCCGTCTGCGCAAAGCCCTCGGCGATGCCTACGAAAATCTGGTACAAACCGTGCGCGGCACCGGTTATCGCTTCTCTACGAAAGCATAAAAGCAGCTGCAAGCCTGAAGCTACAAGCGGCAAGTGAACGCCATGCCGCTCTGACTTGCGGCTTGCGGCTTGAAACTTGAAGCTGCCTTTAGGACTCTCCGTGAACCAAAACTGGCATGGCACCCTGATTCGCCACATGCTGCTACTGGTCACCGCCTGCCTGGTGATCGGCCTGATCACCGGCTACTACGGCTGGAGCCTCGCCGCGGGCCTGGGCCTTTACCTGGCCTGGACCCTCAAGCAATTGCTGCGTCTGCACGAGTGGCTGCGCCTGCACAAACCCGATGAAGCGCCGCCCGATGGCTATGGCCTGTGGGGCGAAGTGTTCGACAGCATCTACCACCTGCAACGCCGCGACCAACGCGTGCGCGGACGCCTGCAAGCGGTGATTGACCGGGTGCAGGAATCCACCGCTGCGCTGAAAGACGCGGTGATCATGCTCGACACCGACGGCAACCTCGAATGGTGGAACCGCGCGGCGGAAACCCTGCTTGGCCTCAAGACGCCACAGGACAGCGGCCAGCCCGTAACCAACCTGGTGCGCCATCCGCGGTTCAAGGAATACTTCGAGCAGGACAGCTACGCCGAGCCGCTGGAAATACCCTCGCCGATCAACGATCGCCTGCGCATTCAGCTGTACATCACCCGCTACGGCAACAACGAACACTTGATGCTGGTGCGCGACGTGACGCGCATTCATCAGCTGGAACAGATGCGCAAGGACTTCATCGCCAACGTTTCCCACGAATTGCGCACGCCGCTGACGGTGATCTGCGGCTATCTGGAAACCCTGCTCGACAACGTCGAGGACGTGAACCCGCGCTGGAGCCGTGCCCTGCAGCAAATGCAGCAGCAAGGTGGGCGTATGCAAACGTTGCTCAACGACTTGCTGCTACTGGCGAAACTGGAAGCCACGGATTACCCGTCGGACAATCAGCCGGTGGCCATTGATGGCTTGCTGCAATCGATCAAGAGCGATGCTCAGCAGTTGTCAGGGCAGAAAAACCAGTGCATCACCCTGGAGGCCGATCCGACGATTCTGCTCAAGGGCAGTGAAGCCGAATTGCGCAGCGCGTTCTCCAACCTGGTGTTCAACGCGGTGAAATACACCCCGGCCGAAGGCAATATCCGCGTTCGCTGGTGGGGCGATGAACAAGGCGCGCACCTGAGCGTGCAGGATTCCGGCATCGGCATTGACAGCAAACATTTGCCGCGCCTGACCGAGCGTTTCTACCGCGTCGATTCCAGCCGCAACTCCAACACCGGCGGCACCGGGCTTGGGCTGGCGATCGTCAAGCACGTGTTGCTGCGCCACCGGGCACGCATGGAGATCAGCAGCGTGCCGGGGCATGGCAGTACGTTTACCTGCCACTTTGCGCCGGCGCAGGTCAGCCAATCCCGGGTCATCAGCGCGACCGACTGATACCGGCCAGCGTTCCCCCCTAGTCAATCGCACGGTCAGCCGCTACATTGGCTGACTTGTGCCTGCCCTTCAGGCACCGCATTGACCCCTTTTCGAATACACGGAACCCGCAAAACTCCATCATGGACCCTTCCCCTGGCTTGACCCTCGCGACACTCTTTGCCGATTTCGGCATGATTCTTTTTGCTCTGATCCTGGTTTTGCTCAACGGATTTTTCGTTGCGGCGGAATTTGCCATGGTCAAATTGCGCTCGACCCGGGTCGAGGCCATCGCCGATAAAAACGGCTGGCGCGGGCACATTCTGCGCACTGTTCACAGCCAGCTCGATGCTTATCTTTCGGCTTGCCAATTGGGTATCACCCTCGCCTCCCTGGGCCTTGGCTGGGTCGGTGAACCGGCGTTCGCGCATATTCTCGAGCCAATGCTTGAAGCCATCGGCGTGCAGTCGGCCGAAGTGATCAAGGGTGTGTCGTTCTTCGCCGCGTTCTTCGTCATCTCGTACCTGCACATCGTGGTCGGCGAATTGGCGCCGAAATCCTGGGCGATCCGCAAACCTGAATTGCTGTCGCTGTGGACCGCCGTGCCGCTGTACCTGTTCTACTGGTCGATGTACCCGGCGATTTACCTGCTCAACGCCAGCGCCAACACGATTCTGCGCATTGCCGGCCAAGGTGAACCCGGCCCGCATCACGAGCACCATTACAGCCGTGAAGAACTGAAACTGATCCTGCACTCCAGCCGTGGCCAGGACCCGAGCGACCAGGGCATGCGTGTTTTGGCCTCGGCGGTGGAAATGGGCGAGCTGGAAGTAGTCGACTGGGCCAACTCTCGGGAAGACCTGGTGACGCTGGAGTTCAATGCGCCGCTGAAACAAATCCTGTCGATGTTCCGTCGGCACAAGTTCAGCCGTTATCCGGTGTACGACAGCGAAAGCCAGGAGTTCGTCGGCCTGCTGCACATCAAGGATCTGCTGCTGGAGCTGGCGGCCCTGGATCATATTCCCGAATCGTTCAACCTGGCTGAGCTGACCCGACCGCTGGAGCGCGTGTCGCGGCACCTGCCGCTGTCGCAGTTGCTGGAGCAGTTCCGCAAGGGTGGCTCGCACTTCGCGTTGGTCGAAGAGGCCGACGGCAACATCATTGGTTACCTGACCATGGAAGACGTGCTGGAAGTGCTGGTCGGCGACATTCAGGACGAACACCGTAAAGCGGAACGCGGGATTCTCGCGTATCAGCCGGGCAAGTTGCTGGTGCGGGGCGACACGCCGTTGTTCAAGGTCGAGCGCCTGCTGGGCATCGATCTGGATCACATCGAAGCCGAGACCCTTGCCGGGCTGATCTATGAAACCCTGAAACGGGTGCCGGAAGAGGAGGAAGTGCTGGAAGTCGAAGGCTTGCGGATCATCATCAAGAAGATGAAGGGACCGAAGATTATCTTGGCCAAGGTGTTGATGCTGGATTAAGTGGTCTCAGGCCTAAACCGAGTCGACCCCTTTGCGGGCAGTCAAGACGACACATCATTGTTTGCCGAGCGCGAAATTGGGCAGCGCGCCCACCGGTTGATTGAACTGGTACGGAATCGACACCAGCCCCAACCCGGTATTACGCTGCACCACGAAATGCAGGTGCGGCCCGCTGCTGTTGCCGGTATTGCCTGACAGCGCCAACGGACTTCCCACCGACACCCGCTGCCCCTCGCGCACACTCACTGAGCCTTGCTTGAGGTGCAGGTACACGCCCATCGTCCCGTCATCGTGCAGCACCCGCACGAAATTGCCGGACGCGTCGGTCCCACGTCCGGTCTGCGCATTCTCGGTTTTCACCACCACCCCGCCTCGCGCCGCAATGATCGGCGTGCCCTCAGGCATCGCGATATCCATGGCATAGCGGTTCTTCGGCCCGAAGTGGCTGTACTGACCGTTGGCTCCCTGACTCAGCCGAAACGGCCCCCCGCGCCAGGGGAACGGGTAACGATAGGCCATGGCAGCTCCTGACGGGTCGCCCAGAAAGTATTCGAACTTCGGGGTATAGACGAGCGGGATCTCGGTGTTCATGGCCGTGAGCAGCGCCAGACGAATGCTGCTGCGCGCCGGCATGACCCGACGAATCGGCCGGCTCGGCGCACCATTGACGTTCTCCAGCCCGGCGAAACTCAACTCGACCTCTACCGGCGCATAAAGGTCATTGCGCACGTAAACGCTGTCCGCGCCCTTCTTCCTGGTGATGACGAGGTACACCTGGCGCTCAAGGTGCTCGACCATGCGATCGCGAAACGTGAACACCTGCGAGCCCTGCGTGGGGCGGTCGCTGTAGGAGACCACGCCACTGGCATCGGTGGACTTGTAGATCGTCACGGCCCACGTCGAGGCGGAGGCCATGAACAGACCGCAAAAAAACAGCAAGCGCGCGAGCATGGGCAAGATTCTGTCGAGGAAGGCCTGGATTGGAGCCTAGCAGGTGCAATGGACCCGGGGAGTCGGCAGATGTTTCACTCGTCGAATCACACCAACGAAACGGGCTCAGCCTGGGAGAAGCAAATGTCGATGTTCAATCGGGCAGCAGCGGACAGATTCACCAATGCATCCAGAGAAAATTTATCGATTTTACCGCTGAGCACATCGTTGAGCCGTGGCTGGGTGATTTTCAGCCGCGCTGCTGCGTCCTTCTGCGAAAGCTGCCACCCGCGAATGGTCTTGCATAACTCCAGCATTAATTTGGAGCGTAACCGCATGTTCGCGGCTTCCTGAGGCGTGTCTTCCAGCGCATCCCAAACGCTGGCAAAGCGCTGATTATCGGTTTGATGATTCTTCATGTCGTTAACCTATTTCCTGCAGTCTGGCGCGTGCCAGTTCGATATCCCGTGTTTCGGTTTTTCGCGTGGTCTTGTTGAACGCATGGAGCACGTAAATGGCTTCAGGCCGATTGACCACGTAAAACACTCGAAACGCCCCTGACTCCTCCGCAACTCTGATTTCATTGACCCCCCGTCCCACCGTTTTCATGGGTCTCCAATCGAAAGGGTCCTCGCCCTGTTGCAACAGGTCCAACTGAAAACCGGCAGCTCTGCGCGCATCGAGTGGAAAAGCCCGCAAATCCTTGAGCGAACTACCTGTGAACACCACATCCTTGTGCCTCACCATCGACTTCTCCTGTTGATGAGAGGGAAGCGTAATCGACGAAGCTGGCTTGAGAGGGCTGAGGTTGTTTCAGGGCATGGCTGAGAGAGAACCCTGCCATAGACTTTATATCGGAACAGATATAAATCAAGACGATAATTGAGAGATCGGACGCACGGAGTAAAACGTTGGTGTCGACTATGGCCCCATCGTCGGAGCGCCGCCCGGAGCAAGCTCGCTCCTACAAGGGAACGAATTCCAAATGTGGGAGTGAGCCTGCTCGCGATGACGGACTATCGGGCGACGAAGATCATGCGCCCGGTATGAAATGCTTCTGTGCCGTACCACGTGCTATCAAACGCGAGATGTAGTCGAGCTTCTGCGCATCCTGATCGACGAAGCGGAATGTCAGTTGCAGCCATTCGCTGTCGGGCTTCTGCTCGTGGGCGACGATGGCGTGCAGGTAGCCGTTGAGGCGCGCGACTTCGGCGTTGTCGCCCTGCTCCATGTCGAGCACGGCGCTGTCGAGTACTTGCGGCAGCGCTTCGCCGCGCTTGATCACCAGCAAGGCTTCCTTGAGGCTCAAGGCTTTGATCACGCATTGTTGAGTGCCGTTCGGCAGGCGCAACTGGCCTTGGCCACGGCTTACGGAAGCTGCCGCTGCGGCGACCGGAGCCTTGACCGGCGGGCTGTTGAGCAGGCCACGGGCAGGCGCAGGCGCGGGGGTCGGTGCGGTCGCGAGCACTTCAGCCTTGCCGCCGGTCAGTGCGCTCAGGGAATCGTTGCCGAACGCCGAGTTCATTTTGGTCGGCGCAATGTTCATCAGGGCGTCGAGCTTGCCCACCTTGTTGAGCGCCTGCTTGACCTTGGTCAGCAGTTGTTCGTTGGTGAATGGCTTGCTGACGTAACCCGAAACCCCGGCCTGGATCGCCTGGACGACGTTCTCTTTGTCGCCACGGCTGGTCACCATCACGAAGGGCATGGTCTTGAGGTTGTCCTGCTGGCGGCACCAGGTCAACAGTTCGAGCCCGGACATTTCCGGCATTTCCCAGTCGCACAGCACCAGGTCGAACGCTTCCTTGGCCAGCATGGCCTGAGCCTTCTTGCCGTTGATGGCGTCTTCTGTCCGGATGCCCGGGAAGTAATTACGCAGGCACTTTTTTACCAGGTCACGAATGAATGCCGCATCGTCCACCACCAACACACTGATCTTGCTCATCCATCACCCCTCGAAAAAATCCCGGCAAGCATACCGCTTTGCTGATGGCACATTGCCAAAAACCTTCAGTCACGCCGGGACTTTTCGTTCGCGGGTGCTGCGTCCAGCCTCTAACACCACCCACAAAAAAAGCCCGGTCAAAGGACCGGGCTTTTTTCTCGGGCAGTCTTACTTATCGTCAGCTTTGCCCGGAACATTAGCGGTTTCGCCACTTGTGCCTTCAACTTCTTCCTTCATGCGCTTGAGGCCCAGGTGTCGCACGTCGGTACCGCGCACCAGGTAAATCACCAGTTCCGAGATATTGCGCGCGTGGTCGCCGATGCGCTCCAGCGAACGCAGGACCCAGATGATGCTCAGAACCCGCGAGATAGAGCGCGGGTCTTCCATCATGTAGGTGGCGAGTTCACGCAGTGCGGTCTTGTACTCGCGGTCGATGATCTTGTCGTACTGCGCCACCGACAACGCCAGGTCGGCGTCGAAACGGGCAAACGCGTCCAGTGCGTCGCGGACCATGTTGCGCACTTGGTCGCCGATGTGGCGCACTTCGACGTAGCCGCGCGGCGCTTCGCCTTCTTCGCACAGCTGGATGGCGCGGCGGGCGATCTTGGTCGCTTCGTCGCCGATGCGCTCCAGGTCGATCACCGACTTTGAAATGCTGATGATCAGACGCAAGTCGGACGCCGCCGGCTGACGACGGGCCAGAATGCGCAGGCATTCTTCGTCGATGTTGCGTTCCATCTGGTTGATCTGGTCGTCGATCTCGCGAACCTGCTGGGCCAGGCCGGAATCGGCCTCGATCAACGCGGTGACCGCGTCGTTGACCTGCTTTTCCACCAGCCCGCCCATGGCCAGGAGGTGGCTGCGCACTTCCTCCAGCTCGGCGTTGAACTGCGCGGAAATGTGGTGGGTCAAGCCTTCCTTAGAAATCATGGTTTGCTCCGCAAAAGCTGTGTGCCAAGAGCTGCAAGCTGCAAGCTGCAAGCTGATGTGTGTCGTTACTCGGATCGCTTCTACTTGCCGCTTGAAGCTTGAAGCTTGAAGCTGCCACTAACCATATCGCCCCGTGATGTAGTCTTCGGTCTGCTTCTTCGCCGGATTGGTGAACAGCGTATCGGTGTCGCCGAACTCCACCAGTTTTCCCATGTACATGAACGCCGTGTAGTCGGAAACCCGCGCGGCCTGTTGCATGTTGTGGGTGACGATGACGATGGTGAATTTCGATTTCAGTTCGTAGATCAGCTCTTCGACTTTCAGCGTCGAGATCGGATCCAGTGCCGAGCACGGTTCGTCGAGCAGCAGCACTTCCGGCTCCACGGCGATGGTGCGGGCGATCACCAGACGTTGCTGTTGACCACCGGACAGGCCGAGTGCCGACTCGTGCAGACGGTCTTTGACTTCGTCCCACAGTGCCGCGCCTTTCAACGCCCACTCCACCGCTTCGTCGAGGATGCGCTTCTTGTTGATGCCCTGGATTCGCAGGCCATAGACCACGTTTTCGTAAATGGTTTTCGGGAACGGGTTCGGCTTCTGGAACACCATACCGACACGACGACGCAGCTCGGCCACGTCCTCGCCCTTGCGGTAGATGTTGTTACCGTAGAGGTTTATTTCGCCTTCCACGCGGCAGCCATCGACCAAGTCGTTCATGCGGTTGAAGGTGCGCAACAGCGTGGACTTGCCACAGCCGGACGGGCCGATGAAGGCGGTCACGCGCTGTTTCGGGATGTTCATGCTGACGTCGAACAACGCTTGTTTGTCGCCGTAGAACAGGCTAAGGCCCGGCACTTCAATGGCCACGGTTTCCTGCGCCAGGCTCAGGCTCTGTTTGTCGCGGCCCAGGGCAGACATGTTGATGCCGTGGGTATGTGTTTCGTGCTGCATGGGGACTCACTCCGTTCGTAGCTGCGAGCTTCGAGCTGCAAGCTGCAAGTTTTGAGCAAAGGCGGCTTGTAGCTTGCCGCTTGTGGCTAATGGCTTTAGCTATCCAATGCTTTGTATTTTTCGCGCAGGTGATTTCGGATGTAGACGGCCGACAGGTTCAAGGTCGCGATCACCAAAACCAGCAGCAGTGCCGTCGCATACACCAGCGGTCGTGCGGCTTCGACGTTCGGGCTCTGGAAGCCTACGTCATAAATATGGAAGCCCAGGTGCATGATCTTCTGGTCGAGGTGAAGGTACGGATAATTGCCGTCCAGTGGCAGCGACGGCGCCAGTTTCACCACGCCTACCAGCATCAACGGCGCCACTTCACCAGCGGCGCGAGCCACGGCGAGGATCATCCCGGTCATCATTGCCGGGCTGGCCATCGGCAGCACGATCTTCCACAAGGTTTCAGCCTTGGTCGCGCCGAGGGCCAACGAGCCTTCGCGCACGGTGCGAGGAATCCGCGCCAGGCCTTCTTCGGTCGCCACGATCACCACCGGCACGGCCAGCAGCGCCAGGGTCAACGACGCCCACAGCAGGCCCGGCGTGCCGAAGGTCGGTGCCGGCAGCGCTTCAGGGAAGAACAACCGGTCGACCGAGCCGCCCAGTACATAAACGAAGAAGCCCAGGCCGAACACGCCGTAAACGATCGCCGGAACGCCTGCCAGGTTGTTCACGGCGATGCGGATAATCCGCGTCAGCACGTTCTGCTTGGCGTATTCGCGCAGGTAAACCGCCGCCAGCACGCCGAACGGAGTCACGATCATCGCCATGATCAACGTCATCATCACGGTGCCGAAAATCGCCGGGAAGATCCCGCCTTCGGTGTTCGCTTCACGCGGATCGTCGCTGAGGAACTCCCAGACCTTGCTGAAGTAGAAGCCGATCTTGGTCATCGTGCCCATGGCGTTCGGCTGGTAGGCGTGGACCACTTTGCCGATGTCGATCACGAGCTCTTTGCCGTTGGCATCGCGGGCCGTCAGGCTGTCGCGGTTGAACTGGGCATGCAGTTCGCCCAAGCGCGCTTCGATGTCCTGATAACGCGCGTTCAACTCGGCGCGCTCGGATTCCATGTCCGCTTGCGCGGTGGCGTCGAGCGTGCCGGCCAGTTCCAGTTGGCGACCGTGCAGACGGATGCGTTCGAGACCGGCATTGATCGCGCCGATGTCGACCTTTTCCAGGGTCTTGAGCTGTGCCGCGAGCTTGTTGACGCGATCGACGCGGGCCTGCAACTCAGGCCACGCGGCCTCGCCTTCAGCGATGACCTTGCCGTCCTGCTTAACGTTGACCAGGTAACCGTAGAAGTTGCCCCACTCGCGACGCTCGATGGTCATCAGCTCTCGCGGGGTGGTCTGGTTAGTCAGCCACTCGCCGACAATCCAGGTGAAGTCGTTGCCGTTCAGGTCACGGTTGCCGACCTTGATCAGCTCGCGGGTCATGAACTCCGGGCCCTGATCCGGCACCGGCAGGCCCGCGCTTTTCAGGCGCTCGCGGGGCACTTCTTCCTTTTGGACCACTTCGCCGATGACCAAGTGATTGGCCTGGCCCGGTACGTCGTAGCTGGCGTGAATCAAATCCGCCGGCCAGAAGTGACCCAAGCCGCGCACCGCGATCACCGCGAGCAAGCCAATGGTCATGATGACCGCGATGGACACCGCGCCACCGCTGATCCAGACGCCGGGGGCGCCGCTCTTGAACCATCCGTTCAGGGAGTTCTGTTTCACAGACTTCTACCTTTCTTAAAGCGACGAGTATTTCTTGCGCAGACGCTGACGAATCAGCTCCGCGAGGGTGTTCATGACGAAGGTGAACAACAGCAGCACCAGCGCCGAGAGGAACAGCACGCGGTAGTGGCTGCCGCCGACTTCCGATTCGGGCATTTCCACCGCGACGTTGGCGGCCAGCGTTCGCAGACCTTCGAACAGGTTCATTTCCATGACCGGGGTGTTACCGGTGGCCATCAGCACGATCATGGTTTCACCGACCGCACGGCCCATGCCGATCATCAGTGCCGAGAAAATGCCGGGGCTGGCGGTGAGGATCACCACCCGCGTCATGGTCTGCCACGGCGTGGCACCGAGGGCCAGGGAACCGAGGGTCAGGCCGCGAGGCACGCTGAACACGGCGTCTTCGGCGATGGAGTAGATATTCGGGATGACCGCAAAACCCATGGCCAGACCTACCACCAGGGCGTTGCGCTGGTCGTAGGTGATGCCCAGGTCGTGGGAGATCCACATGCGCATGTCGCCGCCGAAGAACCAGGTTTCCATGTACGGGCTCATGTACAGCGAGAGCCAGCCCACGAACAGGATCACCGGAATCAGAATCGCGCTTTCCCAGCCGTCCGGCACCTTCAGGCGGATGGATTCAGGCAGGCGGCTAAACGTGAAGCCCGCCACAAGAATGCCGATCGGCATGAGCAGTAGCAGGCTGAAAATGCCTGGCAAATGCCCTTCTACATATGGTGCGAGGAACAGGCCGGCGAAGAAACCGAGGATCACCGTCGGCATCGCTTCCATCAGCTCGATCACCGGCTTGACTTTGCGGCGCATGCCCGGAGCCATGAAGTACGCGGTGTAGATCGCGGCGGCAACGGCCAGTGGCGCGGCCAGCAGCATGGCGTAGAACGCGGCTTTCAGGGTGCCGAAGGTCAGTGGTGACAGGCTAAGCTTCGGTTCGAAGTCGGTGTTGGCCGCGGTCGATTGCCAGACGTATTTAGGCTCGTCGTAGTTCTCGTACCAGACCTTGCTCCACAGCGCGCTCCACGAGACTTCCGGGTGCGGGTTGTCGAGCAGCAGCGGTTGAATTTTGCCGCCTGCTTCGACGATCACCCGGTTGGCCCGTGGCGACAGGCCGAAGATACCCTGGCCTTCCACGACCTGATCCACCAGCAAGGTGCGGTGCGCGGTGCTGTGGAACACGCCGAGCTTGCCGGACGCATCAAGGGCGATGAAGCCTTTGCGACGTTCTTCGGCAGTGATCTCAACGATTGGCGTGGTGCCCATCTGAAACGTGCGGATCTGCTTCAGGCGCTGCTCGCCATCCGGGTCGCGGGCCATGAACCACTGGGCCAGGCCGCCTTTTGAATCGCCGAGGATCAGCGAGATGCCGCCGACCAATTGGGTACTGGCGGTGATTTGCGCTTCGCCGTCTTCAAGCAGTTTGTAGCGACCTTTGAGGCTCTTGTCGCGCAGGCTGAACACGTCGGCCTGGGCGCGCCCGTTGATCACGTACAGCCACTGCTGACGCGGGTCGACGAAGATGTTCTTCACCGGCTCGCTCATCTGCGGCAGATCGATGCGCTTCTGTGAGTGGGTGACTTCGCCAGTCATCATGTTTTCTTCGCTGGTCAGCGACAAAACATTGAGTTGCGAACCGGTGGAGCCAACCAGCATCAGCGTGGTGTCGGTGGCGTTGAGGCTGACGTGCTCCAGCGCACCACCTGCCTCGTTGAGCGCAATCGGGGTTTCGCCGTACGGGAAATCGATGGCTGGCGAGATGGTTTTCTTGTTGTTCGGATAGCTGACTTTATAGGTGTGACGGAATACCAAGGCCTGACCGTTGGACAAACCCACCGCTATCAGCGGGTGACCGGGCTGGTCCTCACCGATGGAAGTCACCGTGGTGCCGGCCGGGACCGGCAGATCGACGCGCTTGAGTTCGGCGCCACTGTCGATGTCGAAGAACAGCGCCTGTCCTTTGTCGGAAACCCGCATCGCCACCTGGTTCTGCTCTTCCAGGGAGATCATCAGCGGCTTGCCGGCATCTTGCATCCAGGCGGGTGTGATGGCGTCCTTGACGGTCAGGTTCGCACCCTGGAACAGGGGGAAAACGACGTAGGCGAGGAAGAAGAAAATCAGCGTGATCGCACCGAGAACGGCGAGGCCGCCGACCAGCACGTACCAGCGGGTCAGGCGATCCTTGAGCGCGCGAATGCGGCGCTTGCGTTGCAGCTCAGGCGTATTGAAATCAATTCGCTTGGGGGGATTACCGGGGGAATTAACAGTCATGGTGGAATTGGCCAGATCATTCATGCGCACACCCTAGCGGTCCTGTATGACAGAAAGATGACAATGCAGTGACGCGACAAATCCGCCGCCAGCGGGAACTGGCAGTGGATTAAAAATTTGAGGGTGTGTAGGAGCAAGCCTGCTCGCGGAAATCGTTCATCCACCACAACTTCTGTGGCTGGAAAACCATCGCGAGCAGGCTCGCTCCTACACAGATCCGGGGCTAGCCCCGGATCAAGGTGTTACTTCTTTGCGACTTCAGCGCCGCCTTCCGCCAGACCCAGGTCAGCCAGTGCTTTTGCAGCAACCTTGGCTGGCAGTGGGATGTAGCCGTCTTTCACGACCACTTCCTGGCCCTGTTTGGACAGAACCAGTTTCACGAACTCGGCTTCCAGCGGGGCCAGAGGCTTGTTCGGGGCTTTGTTGACATAAACGTAGAGGAAGCGCGACAGCGGATACTTGCCGTTCAGGGCGTTTTCTTCGGTGTCTTCGATGAACTCGGTGGTGCCTTTCTTGGCCAGAGCAACCGTCTTCACGCTAGCGGTTTTATAGCCGATGCCGGAGTAACCGATGCCGTTCAGCGAGGAGCTGATCGACTGCACGACCGAAGCCGAGCCTGGTTGTTCGTTGACGTTTGGCTTGTAGTCGCCTTTGCACAGGGCTTCTTCTTTGAAGTAGCCATAAGTGCCGGATACCGAGTTACGACCGAACAGCTGAACCGGCTTGTTGGCCAGGTCGCCGGTCACACCCAGGTCACCCCAGGTTTTCACTTCGGTTTTAGCGCCGCACAGACGAGTGGACGAGAAGATCGCATCGACCTGTTCAATGGTCAGGTGCTGGATCGGGTTGTCCTTGTGTACGAAAATCGCCAGGGCATCCACGGCAACCGGGATAGCGGTTGGCTTGTAGCCGTACTTCTGCTCGAAGGCAGCCAGTTCGGTGTCCTTCATCTTGCGGCTCATCGGGCCCAGGTTGGCGGTGCCTTCAGTCAGCGCAGGTGGCGCGGTGGCGGAGCCAGCGGCCTGAATCTGGATGTTTACGTTCGGGTATTCTTTTTTGTAGTTCTCAGCCCAGAGGGTCATGAGGTTAGCCAGAGTATCGGAGCCGACGCTGGACAGGTTGCCCGACACACCAGTGGTCTTGGTGTAGCTCGGGATCGACGGGTCAACAGCGGCAACCGCGTTGGCAGTCGCAACGCCAGCAGCGACAAAAGTCATTGCCGCCATCAAACGCTTCAGTTTCATGCCTTACTCCTAGCAGATAGGGTGTGTTAATTCGGGGCCAAGTATCAGCAGGCCGTGTGAACACTCTATGGCTGAAATATGACAATTGGATGAAAGGCCACCATTCCGGATTTCAAAGCAATTGCGCGTTATCGTTTTTCGCGAGCAGGCTCGCAAAGGGGCCAGAACTAGCGCCCTTTCTTCCAGAGATATCCACCCACCAGAATGCCCACGCCACAAATAATCGCGACGTAATACGCAGGCCCCATCGGGCTCTCTTTCAGCAGCAACGTCACCACCATCGGCGTCAGGCCGCCAAAAATCGCGTAGGCCAGGTTGTACGAGAACGACAGCCCGCTGAAGCGCACCACTGCCGGGAACGCCTTGACCATCACGTAAGGCACCGCACCGATGGTGCCGACCAGCAGGCCGGTCACGGCGTACATCGGGAGCAGCCATTCCGGATGATTGAACAGGCTGTGGTAGAAGGTCCAGGAGCTGATCAGCAACGCCGCGCTGCCGAATACGAACACGCGGCCAGCGCCGAAGCGGTCTGCCAACGCGCCGGACGCCACACAGCCCAGGCTCAGGAATACGATGGCCAGGCTGTTGGCCTGCAACGCGGTCGTCGGCGAGAAGTGGTAGACCGTTTGCAGCACGGTCGGGGTCATCAGGATGACCACGATGATGCCGGCGGACAGCAGCCAGGTGAGCAGCATCGAAATCACGATCGCCCCGCGATGGTCGCGCAACACCGCACGCAGCGGCACTTCTTCAGCCAGGGCTTTGCGCAGTTGCAGCTCGGCGAACACCGGCGTCTCGTGCAGCCAGCGGCGCAAGTAAACCGAGAACAGGCCAAACACGCCACCGAGCAGGAACGGGATCCGCCAGGCGTAATCCGCCTCTTCCACCGGGGTATAGATGCTGTTAATCGCGGTGGCGACCAGCGAACCCAGTAGGATACCGGCCGTCAGACCGCTGGTCAGGGTGCCGCAGGCGTAGCCGATGTGCCGCTGCGGCACGTGTTCGGAAACGAAGACCCACGCGCCCGGCACTTCACCGCCAATCGCCGCGCCCTGAATCACCCGCATCAGCAGCAACAGGATCGGTGCCCATAGGCCAATCTGTGCGTAGGTTGGCAGCAGGCCCATGATCAGGGTCGGCACTGCCATCATGAAAATGCTCAGAGTGAACATCTTCTTGCGGCCCAGCAGATCGCCGAAGTGTGCCATCACGATGCCACCCAACGGACGCGCCAGGTAACCCGCGGCGAAGATACCGAACGTCTGCATCAGGCGCAGCCACTCGGGCATGTCGGCCGGGAAGAACAGCTTGCCGACCACCGTGGCGAAGAATACGAAAATGATGAAGTCGTAGAACTCCAGCGCGCCGCCGAGGGCCGACAGCGATAAAGTCTTGTAGTCATTGCGGGTCAACGGACGTGCGGGCTGGGTCGGCTGCGCGATGCTCGAGGGCGCTGGGGTCATGGCAAGGGCTTCTCTTATAGTCAGATCTGCAACCCCAACAACGCTGGCGGAGGCTTGGGCAGGTCGGGCACGATAACAAATTGTTCGAAAAAGCACATAGAGGTGCGTATTTGACGGTCAAAATGAGAACCGGACGGTCGTCTCGGGGTCTACCGACCGATATACTCGCGGTCTTGCAACAGCTTGAAAGGGTTGCTGTGCGAAAACGCCTGCCGGGGTCCATAGGCGGTTTCGCAGAGTTTCCCTTTAGGCGGCTTACGAAAAACGTGACGAACGTAGTATGTTCGGGGCTGAATCGTTTTTCCAGGACGGCTATTCACCTTGAAGTACCAATGAAGAGTCACGGGTCAGAGGCACCCCCGGCATGTTAGAGCTCGAACAAGAAGATCCAATTCCGCAAGGCGATCTCGCCCTGCAAATCACCGCGCTTCCGCGTGAAACCAACGGCTTTGGCGATATTTTCGGCGGCTGGCTGGTGGAGCAGATGGATTTGGCAGGCACCGCTATGGCCAGCAAAGTCGCGGGCGGTCGCGTGGCCACCGTGGCGATCGACCGTATGGCGTTCCTGGTGCCGGTGGCGGTGGGCGCGCAGCTGTCCTTCTATACCCAGGCCCTGGAAATCGGCCGCAGTTCGATCCAGATGATGGTCGAAGTGTGGAGCGACGATCCGTTGTCCAGTGAATGGCGCAAAGTGACTGAAGCGGTGTTTGTGTTCGTGGCCATCGACGGCAGCGGTCGCACGCGCTCGGTTCCGCCACGCGCACGGTAAACACTGCGGGCGTTTTGCGGTCCATTGCAGTCATTGTTCCCGATCGAGAGTTGCCCCATGAGCACGCCCAACGTTGAAGCCGTGAAACTGGATGAACTGAACTGCTGGCGCATCCGTCACGGTCAGGCCGAATTGCTGGTGGCCCAGCAAGGCGCGCACATCCTCAGTTATCAATTGGCCGGCCAACCGCCGCTGATCTGGCTCAACGATGAGGCCAAGTTCAAGACCGGCAAAAGCATCCGCGCCGGTGTGCCAGTGTGCTGGCCATGGTTCGGCAACTTTTCGCGCAACCCGCCGAGCGTTCAGGCGATGCGAGTCGGCAACGAACCGCCAAGCGCCCATGGTTTTGTCCGGGCGATGGATTGGGAATTGGGCGGCATTGAAACCGACGGTGATAGCGTGAAGGTGGAATTCGTTTTGCCTTATCCCGAAGGTGGCTTTGCGGGCTGGCCGCATCAGGTGGATTTGAAGCTGAGCATTCGTCTGGATAAGCAACTGCACATCAGCCTGACCAGCCACAATCAGGGTGCCGACGAAGTCACCCTCAGCCAGGCGCTGCACAGCTATTTCGCCGTCAGCGATGTGCGCAACGTGCAGGTTGAGGGGCTGGACGGCTTGAATTACATCGAGACACTGGATGACTGGAAAACCGTCACCCAGGCCGGCGACCTGAGTTTCACCGGCGAGACCGATCGAATTTACCTTAATGCTCCGCAGCAGCTGAGCATCGTCGACCCGACCTGGGAACGGCGCATCGAGCTGACCAGCAGCGGTTCGCGCACGGCGGTGATCTGGAACCCGTGGATCGAGCGTGCGGCGGCGTTCAGTGATATGGCGGACGATGGCTGGCAGCGGATGCTGTGCATCGAGACGGCGAATGTGATGGATGATGTGGTGACGTTGGCACCGGGGGCGAGTCATACATTGGGCGTGAGCATTGCCAGCGCTGCACTGTAGAACTGTAGGAGCCGGCTTGCCGGCGATGGCGTCCTCAAGATCGCTATCGCCAGCAAGCTGGCTCCTAAGTGTTTTTACAAATCCGATTCTTTCACTACCCGCACTTTCGCCGCATCCAGCGCATACGCCGCATCAGCCAGGTCGTTGCTGACCTTCTCGACCTTCAGCGTGCCGGTCACCCACAGCGGCGTGTAGATATCATCCAGCTTCAACCCCTTCGGGTAACGCACCAGCACCAGTTGATTCGGCGGCGGGGGCGGCACGTGGATGCAAGCGCCCGGGTACGGCACGAGAAAAAATAGCGTGCTGCGGCCTTTGGCGTCGGACTCCAGCGGCACCGGATAACCGCCAATGCGGATGTTCTTGTCGTTCATCGACGGCACGGTTTTGGTCGAGTACATCACCGCCGGCAAGCCTTTGCTCTGCTTCATGCCACCCTTGTCAGTAAAGGTGCCAGTGGCTTCGGGGGAGTTGTGATCGATTTCGGGCATGGCCTCGAGGGCTTTCTGGTCCGACTTGGGCATCAGTTCAAGCCAGTCGGTTTCCGGCAGCTCGCCGGCATGGGCCAGGCCCGCACCCAGAAAAAGGACAGTCAACAGAAGACGGCGCATGGAGGTGCTCGTTAAAGGAAGGGCAATAAGTCGCCGAGCATTCTAGTCCTCTCGGGCTGCGCAGCCGAGAGGACTTTGTCGCTTGAATCAGTTTCTTTTGATCAAGCCGTAGATCACCAGCAACACCACCGCGCCAACCAGCGCACCGATGAAGCCTGCGCCCTGGCCGGCCTGGTAGATGCCCAGGGCCTGACCGCCGTAAGTGGCCGCCAGCGAACCGCCGATACCGAGCAGGATGGTCATGATCCAGCCCATGCTGTCATCACCCGGTTTCAGGAACCGGGCCAGCAGGCCGACGATCAAGCCGATAAAGATGGTTCCGATAATTCCCATGGCATTCCCCTCTGATTTAGACGTTATGCCAAAGCCTAGTCAGACTTTGGCATCCTGCCATGAGAGAACGACAGTCCCTGAATGGTTCCGCTGCTGCCACATGAAACTATTTATTCGGTTATTCGGTTATTCGGCGATGAGCGCTTCGACCTTGAGGATCTGTGCGGCCAGGGTCTCACGGTCTGCGCAACGCAGGTTGGCGTGACCGACCTTGCGGCCGACCTTGAACGCCTTGCCGTAGTGATGCAGATGGCAATCGGTGATGGCCAGGACCTTCTCGGTCTCCGGCACGGTGCCGATGAAGTTGAGCATCGCGCTCTCGCCCACCTTGGCCGTCGAACCCAGCGGCAGGCCGGCAACGGCGCGCAGATGGTTTTCGAACTGGCTGCATTCCGCGCCTTCGGTGGTCCAATGCCCGGAGTTGTGAACACGCGGGGCGATCTCGTTGGCCTTAAGGCCACCGTCGACCTCGAAGAACTCGAACGCCATCACGCCAACGTAATCCAGTTGCTTGAGCACGCGGCTGGAATAGTCTTCGGCCAAGGCTTGCAACGGGTGATCGGTGCTGGCGATGGACAGCTTGAGGATGCCGCTGTCGTGGGTGTTGTGAACCAGCGGGTAAAACTTCGTTTCGCCATCGCGAGCGCGCACGGCGATCAACGAGACTTCGCCGGTGAACGGCACGAAACCTTCCAGCAGGCACGCCACACTGCCCAGTTCGGCAAAGGTGCCAACCACGTCTTGCGCAGTGCGCAACACTTTCTGGCCCTTACCGTCGTAGCCCAGGGTGCGGGTTTTCAGCACGGCCGGCAGACCGATGGAGGCCACGGCGGCATCCAGATCGGCTTGCGACTGGACGTCGGCGAATGCCGGGGTAGGAATTCCCAGGTCCTTGAACATGCTCTTTTCGAACCAGCGATCACGGGCAATGCGCAGGGCTTCGGCACTCGGGTAGACCGGCACGAATTGCGAGAGGAATGCCACGGTTTCCGCCGGGACGCTCTCGAACTCGAAGGTCACCAGATCGACTTCATCGGCCAGTTGGCGCAGATGATCCTGATCGCCGTAATCGGCCCGCAGGTGTTCGCCCAGTGCAGCGGCGCAAGCATCCGGCGCCGGGTCGAGGAAAGCGAAGTTCATGCCCAGCGGAGTGCCCGCGAGCGCCAACATGCGACCTAACTGGCCGCCACCGATTACACCGATCTTCATCGTCAACAACCTCAGGCGATGCGTGGGTCTGGATTGTCCAGGACGCTGTCTGTCTGTTCAGCGCGGAACGTTTTCAGCACTTCGTGGAACTGCGGGTGCTTGGCGCCCAGGATGCTCGCCGACAGCAGCGCGGCGTTGATCGCGCCGGCCTTGCCGATGGCCAGGGTGGCAACCGGAATGCCCGCCGGCATCTGCACGATGGACAGCAGGGAATCGACGCCCGAGAGCATCGCCGACTGGACCGGCACACCGAGCACCGGCAGGTGGGTCTTGGCCGCACACATGCCAGGCAAGTGGGCCGCGCCACCGGCACCGGCAATGATCACCTCGATGCCACGCGATTCGGCCTCTTCGGCGTACTGGAACAGCAGGTCCGGGGTGCGATGGGCCGAGACCACTTTCACCTCGTAAGGGATGCCGAGCTTTTCCAGCATATCGGCGGTGTGGCTAAGGGTGGACCAATCGGACTTGGAGCCCATGATCACGCCAACCAGTGCACTCATCGTCGTGCCTCTTCTCTCTGGGCGCCCGCAGGCGCGTCAAAAAACAACAAGCCACGCAAATGCGTGGCTTGATTGTACGAATTATGGCCAGTCGAACCGGCCGAAGGCCGCGCAGTATACCTCAATGAAGCAGATAAACAGCCCCCATTGCGACCATCTGTCATACGGCGCAAAGCACCGGTTTTATTGACCTGAAGGTCAGCCCGCTTATCGCCATGATTCCCTGTGGGAGCTGGCTTGCCAGCGAATGCGTCGTAACAGCCAACATTGATCATGACTGGCCCACCGCTATCGCTGGCAAGCCAGCTCCCACAGGATAAATAATTCACTTCAAGAACCGGTCGTACCCTGCGCGGCACCGCCTTCCAGCTTGCGCCACAACAACCGCACGTTCGCCTTGCGCACCAACGCGCAGCGGTACAGGCGTATCTCCAGCGGCACATGCCATTGCGGGCCGCCGCACACCACCAGTTCGCCGCGGGCCAGTTCGGCACGCACGCTGAGCTGCGGCACCCAGGCGATCCCCAGCCCTTCCAGCGCCATACTTTTCAGGCTGTCAGCCATGGCGGTTTCATAGATAGTGGTGAAACGCAGTGCACGCTGACGCAGCAGCAAGTTCACCGAGCGCCCAAGAAACGCACCGGCGCTGTACGCGAGCAGCGGCACACTGCCCTCACCCTCCAGATCGAACAAGGGCTTGCCGTCGGCATCCGCCGCACACACCGGGAGCATTTCGGTGTGACCCAGGTGCAGCGACGGAAAGATTTCCGGGTCCATCTGCAGGGCGGCGTCCGGGTCGTAGAACGCCAGCATGAGATCGCAACCGCCTTCACGCAGCGCATGCACCGCGTCGCCAACGTTGGTTGCCACCAGACGTGTGGCAATGTTCAAGCCTTCATTGCGCAGTTGCGCGATCCAGCGTGGAAAAAAACCCAGCGCCAGGGAGTGCGCGGCAGCCACCTGCATCACTTCGCCCTGGCCGCCCTCCAGATGATGAAGGTGGCGCAGCACTTCACCGAGTTGCTCGACCACAGTCCGCGCGGTCACCAGAAACAACTGCCCCGCCGCCGTCAGTTCGATCGGCGTGCGTGAGCGGTTGACCAGTTGCAGCCCTAACGCGGCTTCGAGGCTGCGGATCCGCCGGCTGAATGCCGGCTGAGTCACGAAGCGGCGTTCCGCAGCCTGGGAGAAGCTGCGGGTGGCGGCCAGGGCACTGAAGTCCTCCAGCCATTTACTTTCCAGATTCATCACATCCTCCCGGACACGCACCAAATTAGGTCACACGCTCGCAACAGACACGGCGTCACATGGACATTATGCCGAATATGCATAGGCCAGTGCTTAACAGCATTGGCCGAAAATTCTCCACAAGCCTAGCATTTGCAGTGTTCCGGCACAGACCGGGTCCCTATCGAGATGATTTCTATCATGTCCTCCGCTGCATCATTCCGCACAGAAAAAGACCTGCTTGGTGTACTCGAAGTACCGGCTCAAGCGTATTACGGCATCCAGACCCTGCGAGCGGTGAACAACTTCCGTCTCTCCGGCGTTCCGATTTCGCATTACCCGAAGCTGGTTGTCGGCCTGGCGATGGTCAAACAGGCCGCCGCTGACGCCAACCGCGAGCTGGGTCACCTGAGCGAAGCCAAGCACGCGGCCATCAGCGAAGCCTGTGCACGATTGATCCGCGGCGATTTCCACGAAGAGTTCGTGGTGGACATGATTCAGGGCGGCGCTGGCACTTCAACCAACATGAATGCCAACGAAGTGATCGCCAACATCGCGCTGGAGGCCATGGGTCACCAGAAGGGCGAATACCAATACCTGCACCCGAACAACGACGTGAACATGGCGCAGTCGACCAACGACGCCTACCCGACCGCGATCCGCCTGGGTCTGCTGCTGGGTCACGACGCCTTGCTCGCCAGCCTCGACAGCCTGATCCAGGCGTTCGCCGCCAAGGGTGTGGAATTCAACCACGTCCTGAAGATGGGTCGTACCCAGCTGCAAGACGCCGTGCCGATGACCCTCGGCCAGGAATTCCGCGCCTTCGCCACCACATTGGGCGAAGACCTGGCACGCCTGAAAACCCTGGCGCCCGAACTGCTGACCGAAGTGAACCTGGGCGGCACCGCGATCGGCACCGGCATCAACGCCGACCCCCGTTACCAGCACCTGGCCGTTCAGCGCCTGGCCCTGATCAGCGGCCAGCCGCTGGTCCCAGCCGCCGACCTGATCGAAGCCACCTCCGACATGGGCGCCTTCGTGCTGTTCTCAGGCATGCTCAAGCGCACCGCGGTCAAGCTGTCGAAGATCTGCAACGACCTGCGTCTGCTGTCCAGCGGTCCACGCACCGGCATCAACGAAATCAACCTGCCGGCGCGTCAGCCAGGCAGCTCGATCATGCCCGGCAAGGTCAACCCGGTGATTCCCGAAGCCGTGAACCAGGTCGCGTTCCAGATCATCGGCAACGACCTGGCCCTGACCATCGCGGCCGAAGGCGGTCAGTTGCAACTGAACGTGATGGAGCCGCTGATCGCCTTCAAGATCTTCGACTCGATTCGTCTGCTGCAACGCGCCATGGACATGCTGCGCGAGCATTGCATCGTCGGCATCACCGCCAACGAAGCGCGATGCCGCGAACTGGTCGAGCACTCGATCGGCCTGGTGACAGCGCTGAACCCGTACATTGGCTATGAAAACGCCACCCGCATCGCCCGGATCGCCCTCGAAAGCGGCCGCGGTGTGCTGGAACTGGTGCGCGAAGAAGGCTTGCTCGACGAAGAAATGCTCGCCGACATCCTGCGCCCGGAAAACATGATTGCTCCGCGTCTGGTTCCGCTTAAAGCCTGAACCGACGCGTTACTTGTAGCACCGCTCACCAGGTCGAGGGACTAGACACCTCTCACCTTTTGAGGGCTTGGGGATTTATTCCCCAGGCCCTTTTTTTTAATTTTGGTTGCACCGCTAAACCCTCGGACCACCGAATGCACCACAACCGTGCAGACGGACGGCACAGTCATCGGTATAGTGCCGCCCCTCTTCGCGTGAGCGGTCGTCGGTAACGAGGCCCAAACCCATGCGAAACCCGAACTAATAACAAACCCGCAAGATGAAATCGGGACGAACCCTCGCCTCGCCCGTTTTGCCGCGCGCAAAGCGGTGTAACGCGATGTTTCTGACCGCCCAGCATTTGCCTACATAAAAAATAGCGAGGAATACTCCATGCTCGAAGTCATTAACGACTTCCTCTCAGGGAAAGTACTGATCGTGCTCATTGTCGGGCTCGGTAGCTACTTCACGATCCGCTCGCGTTTCGTACAACTGCGTCACTTCTTCCACATGTTCGCGGTGTTCCGCGACAGCCTGAAAAGCAGCGCCGGGCAACTCAGTTCGTTCCAGGCCCTGATGCTCAGCCTCGCCGGCCGTGTCGGTGCGGGCAACATCGCCGGTGTCGGTATCGCCGTGACCCTCGGTGGGCCAGGTGCGGTGTTCTGGATGTGGGTGACCGCGCTGGTCGGCATGTCCAGCAGTTTCTTCGAATGCTCCCTCGGCCAACTCTACAAACGCGCCGACGCCGACGGCACGTACCGTGGCGGTCCGTCCTATTACATTCAGCACGGCCTGCAGAAGCGTTGGTTGGGCATGATCATGGCGTTCCTGCTGCTGATCACGTTCGGCTTCGCCTTCAACGGCCTGCAATCCCACGCCGTGACCCACTCGCTGAACAACGCCTTCGGCCTCGACACCACCTGGACCGGCCTCGCGCTAGCGGCGTTGCTGGGGACGGTGTTTATCGGCGGGATCAAGCGCATCGCCAAGGTCGCTGACCTGCTGGTGCCGGTGAAAACCCTGGTGTACATCGGCGTGACTGTCTATGTGATCGTGCTGCAGTTCGACCACGTTCCGGCGATGCTGATGACCATCGTCAAAAGCGCGTTCGGTCTGGATCAAGCCTTCGGTGGCCTGATCGGCAGCGCAATCGTCATGGGCGTGAAGCGTGGCGTGTTCGCCAACGAAGCCGGGTTGGGCAGCGCGCCGAACGTGGCGGCTGTGGCGTCGGTCGAGCACCCGGTGGCGCAAGGCGTGGTCCAGGCGTTCAGCGTGTTCCTCGACACGTTTGTCATCTGCACCTGCACCGCTTTGCTGATCCTGCTGTCAGGCTTCTACACCCCGGGTTTTGAAGGCGACGGCATTGCCCTGACCCAGAACTCGCTCGCCGCGGTTGTGGGCGACTGGGGCCGGATGTTCATCTCCGTGGCGCTGGCGCTGTTCGTGTTCACCTCGATCCTCTACAACTACTACTTGGGCGAGAGCAACCTGCGCTTCCTGATCGGTGAAAACCGCAAGGCGCTGATCGGCTATCGCGCGTTGGTATTGGTATTGATTTTTTGGGGCGCCATCGAGAACCTCGGCACGGTGTTCGCGTTTGCCGACATCACCATGACCCTGTTGGCGTTCGTGAACCTGATCGCACTGTTCCTGCTGTTCAAGGTCGGCATGCGCATCCTGCGTGACTACGATGACCAGCGTGCTGCCGGGATCAAGACGCCGGTGTTCGATTCGAGCAAGTTTCCGGATCTGGATCTGGACTTGAATGCCTGGCCGGCCAATCCGCCTGTAACCCAGGTTGAAGTGCCAGTGAAGGCCGCGACCGCTATCGGTTAAAGTGCCGACGTTCATTGTTCTCGGAGAACCCCATGAATTCCTCGACCTACCCTGCCGCGCAGCACGTCATGGTGCTTTACACCGGTGGCACGATCGGCATGCAGGCCAGCGCAAACGGCCTGGCGCCGGCGTCCGGTTTCGAAGCGCGGATGCGCAACTACCTGAACAGCCAGCCTGACCTGGTGGTGCCGCAGTGGCACTTTCGCGAAATGTCGCCACTGATCGACAGCGCCAACATGAGCCCGGCCTACTGGCAGCAACTGCGCGAAGCGGTGGTCGACGCGGTGGATGGGCAGGGCTGCGACAGTGTGCTGATCCTGCACGGCACCGACACCCTCGCCTACAGCGCCGCGGCGATGAGTTTTCAATTGCTCGGGCTCGATGCTCGCGTGGTGTTCACCGGTTCGATGCTGCCGGCCGGCGTGGCCGATAGCGATGCTTGGGAAAATCTCAGCGGCGCTCTGGTTGCGCTGGGCCAAGGCTTGGCGCCCGGCGTTCATCTGTATTTCCACGGCGAATTGCTCGACCCGACCCGGTGCGCGAAAGTGCGCAGTTTTGGACGCCACCCGTTCAAGCGTCTGCAACGTCAGGGCGGTGGCGTGAAGGCGACTTCACTGCCAGTGCAACTGAACTACGACCAACGCAAGCAACTGGCGAAAGTCGCGGTGCTGCCGCTGTTTCCCGGCATCTGTGCCGAGCAACTGGATGGCGTGCTGAATAGCGGCATTCAAGGTTTGGTGCTGGAGTGTTACGGCAGCGGCACCGGCCCGAGCGACAACCCGGAATTTCTCGCGGCGCTTTCCCGGGCTCGAGACAACGATGTGGTGGTGGTTGCGGTGACGCAGTGCCATGAAGGTGGCGTCGAGCTGGACGTTTACGAAGCCGGTAGCCGGTTGCGAGGTGCGGGTGTGCTGTCGGGTGGCGGCATGACCCGTGAAGCGGCATTCGGCAAGTTGCACGGGTTGCTGGGTGCGGGGCTTGAAAACGCCGAGGTTCGGCGATTGATAGAGCTCGACCTGTGCGGCGAGTTGAGCTGATTTTGTAGGAGCCTGCTTGCTGGCGATGAACGATGACGCGGTGGATCTGTTGCACCGAGTTGCCTGCATCGCCAGCAAGCAGGCTGCTACAAGTGCCCGGCATGTAACTTGCTGCGTTTCAGCTGTCCATAAGGCTGGAAGTCGCCCATGCTCCACTCCCACCTCACCACCCTCAATGCCGTCTCTTTGGTGCTCAATGCCTTTAAGGCCGAAGGCCTGTCGAGCGAAGCGTTGCTCGCCGGAAGTGGCATCTGCGCCGCCGACCTGAACCGGGCGGACACGCGGATTACCACCAACCAGGAGATGCAAGTCTGCGCCAACGCGGTCGCGCTCAAGCGTGACATCGGCCTGGAGCTGGGTCGGCGCATGCACGTTTCCTGCTACGGAATGCTCGGTTATGCACTGCTCACCAGTGCCACCTTAGGTGACGCTTTGCGTTTGGCGATGCGCTATCCGGCGCTGTTGGGAACACTTTTTGAGCTGAGCCTGGAAGATGACGGCGAGCGCGTCTGGTTCGTGGCGGCCGATTACCGGGAAAGCCCGGGGATGGCGGTGTTCAATGCCGAGTTTTGTCTGGTCTCGTTGAAAGTCATTTGCGACGACTTGTTCGGTCACTCGCTGCCGCTGATCGCCGCGCGGTTCGAGCACGCAGCACCGGACTATCAAGCCACCTACGCCGAACACTTCAACTGCCCGCTGCACTTCGGGGCGCGGGACAACGCCTTTGCCTTCGAACGGCGCTGGCTCGACCAGCCTCTACCGCTGGCCGACGTCATCACCCATCAGGCCATGACTGAACGTTGCCGCAAGCAGAACCTCGAGTTCACCGGGCGCCAGGCGTGGCTGGGGCGAATTCGCCAGTTGCTCAGCGCTCAACTCAATGCGGCGCCGGGTCTTGAAGGGTTGGCCGAGCAGATGAACTGTTCCGCGCGGACCCTGCGCCGACACCTGAAGGACCTGGGATGCAGTTATCAGGAATTGCTGGATGAGCTGCGTTTCGAACAAGCCAAGCTGATGCTGTGTGAAGACCAGATGCCGATCTATCGGATCGCAGAGGTGCTGGGTTTCAGTGAGACCGCGAGTTTCCGCCATGCGTTCGTCCGCTGGAGTGGTGTAGCGCCCAGCCAGTTTCGCCCATGAACCATCGCCCCGACCCGGGGCACCGTCGCGTCAAAAAGGGGCGAAATTCGGTCAAATTTTTTGGCCACATGAATCCCCTTTTGGCCTTTCCTGCCGTTCTCCAAAACCACCTTCGCCGCAAGACTGTGTTTAACCGAACCCGCCTGCGGAGAACAAGAAATGCTGACGATCTACTCGGACGATCACCACCTGCACCACGGCCGTTGCGAATTGATAGACGGGCAACTCAAGCCCTGCTTCGAAATGCCCTCGCGCGCCGACCACGTCCTGGCACGGGTGCAACACCAGAACCTCGGCCCGGTAGAAGCGCCGAAGGATTTCGGCCTCGACCCGATCGCGCGCGTCCACAGCCGCGACTACCTCGATTTCTTCAAAGGCGCCTGGGCGCGCTGGACCGAATTCAACACCGACGGCGACTTGCTGCCCTACACCTGGCCGGCCCGCACTTTGCGCCGGATCAAGCCCACCAGCCTGCACGGCGAACTGGGTTATTACAGCTTCGACGGCGGCGCCCCGATCACCGCCGGCACCTGGCAAGCCGCCTACAGCGCAGCGCAAGTGGCGCTGACTGCACAGGCAGAAATCCAGCGCGGCGCGCGCAGTGCCTTTGCCTTGTGCCGTCCGCCGGGACACCACGCCGCCAGCGATTTGATGGGCGGTTATTGCTACCTCAACAATGCCGCCATCGCCGCTCAAGCCTTCCTCGATCAGGGCCACAAAAAGGTCGCGATCCTCGACGTCGATTACCACCACGGTAACGGCACGCAATCGATTTTCTACGAGCGCAGCGACGTGCTCTTCACCTCGATCCACGGCCATCCGGAAGCCGAATTCCCGTTCTTCCTCGGTTATGACGACGAACTGGGCGACGGTGCGGGCGAAGGCTTCAACTTCAACTACCCTTTGCCGGCCGGCAGCGGTTGGGAAGCGTGGAGCGCAGCGCTGGAACACGCCTGCAAAGAGATCGAACACTACGGCGCCGACACCGTCGTCGTGTCCCTGGGCGTCGACACGTTCAAGGACGATCCGATCTCCCAGTTCAAGCTCGACAGCCCGGATTACCTGGCGATGGGCGAACGCATTGCCAGGCTCGGCGTGCCGACGCTGTTCGTCATGGAAGGCGGTTACGCGGTCGAAGAAATCGGCATCAACGCCGTGAACGTTCTTGAAGGTTTTGAAAGCGCTCAAGGGAAATAACAAGAATGAACAGACTCAAGCGTTTTATCGTTCCGGCCCTGGGCGCAGCCGTGCTCAGCGGCGCGGCGCACGCTGAAGAGCGAACGTTGCGCGTCTACAATTGGTTCGACTACATCACCCCCAAGGCGCTGGAAGATTTCAAGGCGCAGAACACCCAGACCAAACTGGTCTACGACATTTTCGACACCAACGAAGCCCTCGAAGCCAAGTTGCTCACCGGCAACTCCGGCTACGACGTGGTGGTGCCGTCCAACGTGTTCCTCGCCAAGCAGATCGAAGCCGGCGTGTTCCAGCCGCTGGATCGCAGCAAGTTGCCGAACTGGAACCACCTTGATCCCAAGCTGATGAAGCTGATCGAGGCCAACGACCCAGGCAACAAGTTCGCCGTGCCGTACATGTACGGCACCATCCTGGTCGGCTTCAACCCGGACAAGGTCAAGGCCGCGCTGGGCGCCAATGCGCCGGTAGACAGTTGGGACCTGATTTTCAAGGAAGAGAACATCAGCAAACTCAAGCAGTGCGGCGTCGCCCTGCTCGATTCGCCGTCGGAGATCCTGCCGCTCGCCCTGCAACACCTCGGCCTGGACCCCAACAGCAAGAAGCCGGCGGATTACGCGAAGGCTGAAGCACTGCTGATGAAGATCCGGCCGTACATCACCTACTTCCATTCCTCCAAGTACATGGCCGATATCGCCAACGGCGACATCTGCGTCGCGGTCGGTTACTCCGGCAGCTTCTCCCAGGCCGCCAACCGCGCCAAGGAAGCGAAGAACGGGGTGATCGTCGACATGCGCCTGCCGAAAGAAGGCGCGCCGATCTGGTTCGACATGCTCGCCATTCCGAAGGGCGCGAAGAACACCGAAGACGCCTACACCTTCATCAATTATTTGCTGCAACCGCAGGTGATTGCGCCGGTCAGTGACTTCGTCGGCTATCCGAACCCGAACAAGGACGCAACAGAACTGGTCGACCCGGCGATCCGCAACAACCCGAACCTGTACCCGACGGAAGCGGCGATGGGCACGCTCTACACCCTGCAACCGTTGCCGCGCGATGCCGAACGTGCGCGAACGCGCGCCTGGACCAAGATCAAGTCCGGAACGTGATGCAACCGCCGACCCTGTAGGAGCGAGCAAGCTCGCTCCTACAGTTAGGCGTTAACTCAGTCCCGGGTTTTTTTTGCCCGCGATATTTATGTACCACCGATCACCCTCACCAGCCCGCTACCTTGCCTCTACCCGACGCACACCCGAGCGCCCAACGGTTAGACAAGGAATTCGCTGATGTACGAAAGCTCCACTCCCAGCACTGTCGATGTGCTGACTCAACTGGTGACCGGCCCCTCGCTCACAGAGGTCGCCTCGAAAGCACTCAGCCCGGCGCTGAAAAAACTGTATCCGGAACTGGAGATCGACCCGCAACTGGCCATGGTCGTGACGCCCAATTGGGTGATCGAAGGTGATGACGTCTTCCCCGGTCCCTATCAGGTCGAATCTCTCACTGACATCCTGGTACGCCTCGGACTGTCCGGCACTACCGTGACCTTGATCGACGGCGAACACTTCCTGACCTTGCAACCGACGCTCGAGCGGGCGACCAAGCTGCCGGTGAAAATCGAGGCCATAGGACTGCTGATCAACGAACTCGCGCCGCTGCTGTTCGTGGCCTATCAGGAACAGCAGCTCGATTACTGGAGCGAGCCCACCCGCCCCGGCGAACCGCGCTGGTATCAACTGTCGGACTCATTGCGCAACCTGTGGAATGTCGACAAGTCCCTTGGCTGGGACGCCGATCAGCAGGCAATGGCCAAGGCCGTCTACACCCTGCCCGACAAGCAACAGCGCCAACTCACGGACACGTACAAAACCCGCGCCTGCCTCATCGACATCGATCAGCAAAACGGGGCCGTCCGCACACACCTTGATGTGCTCGACACCGCCGTGCTGGTCGGCTCCCTCGGCGACCGCACGCTGATACTGACGCACTCGGTCACCCGAGGATTCCTGCACTTCGATTCGTTCGATGCATTGGGCCAGGCCTTGGAGCAGTCGCATTTGACCAGCGCCACCGGCAGCAGCCTGAACTGGCGACTGTTCGAGCCCGAAGGAAATTTCTTCGACACCCAGGCCTGCACCCTGATCGCCCTGGAAGCGGATGCCATCGGCGCGATCAATTTTTTCCAGGATTCGAGCAAAGCCGACCTCTACCCTCACCTCGGCACGGCCGGTCAAAGCAATGAACCTCCCGCACGGCTCAAACCCCATTTTGATGGACTGCAACCCTTGCTGCCGCCGTGGCTGGACACTGCGTCAGCCACGGACCAGTCGAATTACAGTCGGCACCTGATGGACCTGACGGTCGTGCAGCACCGCAACGACGGCAAAACCTTTCAGGGCGAAATTACCGACATCCATGCATTCACGCTGGAAGCGCTGGGCATGCAGATGCTCAAGGACCATCCGCAGTCGAGCACCCTGAAGCTCGACAACATCGAGATCAACATCACCAGCCTGGTGGTCTGGGGCACGTTCGTTTTACCGGGCCAAACCGACACCCTGACGTTATCGCTCACTGAACTGGCGCTGCAGAATCTCGCCGGATTACCTTGGGGCAGCACCACCGTCAACACCACGGACGGAATCCCGGTGCCGAGCTGGATGACCGCCGACTACCTGAAAAAACTGGTGACAGCGGTCGACATTGGGGCGACCTATCCCGCCATGCTCCAAAACCGGCTGCTCGATAATCTGTCCCAGGCGCGTGAACTCAAGCGGTTGTACACCGTGCAGTTACCGGCGGAGCTGACGTTGCTGGCCTTGCAGCACAAGATTCGCGGCAAGGCGGGGTTCGATGAGCAAGGGTATCGCTACGTGGTCGCCGCGTTCGGCGCAAGCGCCACGGATCGGCAGGTGGATGGGCAGGAAATCGTGATTCGGCCGCTGGCGTTCATCCCCCCGCACCGCGCGGACACCACGCCTGACAAGGTCGCCAATATGTTCATCATCGGCCCGCGCCAAGCGGACAAGGGCCCCTGCGTGCTCTATCGCCCCCTGCTCAACCCGCCGCTGCTGCAATACCCGTCAGAGAGCAATTTGCTGTATGCGATCACCCACTCCAGATCACTGCGGGAATCGGTGCTCGCCTGGCTCCCGGACAAAGCGCGCTTCAACTACAGCCAATACGTATTTCCGGCAAAACTGCCGTCAATCTGGACAGTGCCGCAGTTGCTGGTTGACCCCACCATCGCGCTCGACATGCGCGGCCCCGTCTCACTGTCTGCAAGCGCTATCGAAAAGGATCTACTGGACACGCTGTTCACCGCCACCGTTCAAGCCATGATCGCCCAGGCTGACCGCCAGTCGGTTTCAAACGTTGAAGCGCGCTGGTCGACGCTCAAGCAGGGCGGATGGTTGATGTTCAACGCGGCTCTGCCGTTCCTGGGGCGCACTGTCGGCGCTGCCGCATGGATCTGGCAAATGATGGACGATTTGCAGGGCATCAGTGACGCAGGAAATGAGCAAGAAGCCATGGTCGACTGGACAGCGCTGAGCGATATCCTGATGGCATTGGGCATGGTGCTCGCCCATCGTGCGGCCACCCGCACACGCTCAGCGCGCCCATCGGTCGAGCTGGTTGAAAAGACTGTTACGCCTGAAAAGCCCGTTCCCGAGAACATCAAAACGGTACGTTTGCCGGACATCACCAGCGTCGAACCGACCCATGAAACTTCACTCAATGCGATCGGCGCGTGGAATCGATCACGTCCGGGGATGGCGGCGCTACTGGATGACCTGAAAATCCCCCAACCTGACGAACTGGGCGAGCCGGTGCAAACCGGTGACCATCAGCACCTCCAGGCTCATGACCACAAGTGGTACGCGCAGGTGGGTGAGCGCTGGTTCGAGGTGCAGATCAACGACAGCGAGCAGGTACAAATCATCGATTCACGTCAACAGCCTGCACGCATCGGGCCGTTGCTGACCCGTACCGCGAGCGGCCAGTGGGTCGTTGATCTTCGATTACGTTTACGCGGGGGTGGACTGGGCAGTCGACGCAAGAAAATGCAACAGGCAAACCGGGCGAACCTGAATGACAAAAGAACCGTGCTCACGGCGTTCGACAACAGGCAGGACACCATGCAAAAGGAGCGGGCGGAGGTCCGAAAGCTCATGCTCGATGCACTTCCAGACGCCGCCGCCAGCGCGCGTAAAACGTTCCTGGACAAGATGGACGCACAGTTCAGGGAATATGAAGAGCACATTCAGGAACTCAAGGCACTGAACAGGCTGGAGCCCATTCCGAACTACCGCACGGCAATGATCGATCGCTTATCCCTGCAGCTGTTCCTGACGCAGTCTTGGCTTGGAGGGGTCTCTGAGGAGTTTCGCGGTAGCCTGTCGACAACGCTGGCCTTGGTCGACGAAGAAATCCCGTTGCCATCGGCAGAGCGCGTCGCGCCCTTCGAAAAGATGACTGACTTGACGCAGGGAATGATCGACAAGATCGAAACCGCTCATTCACTCTTCGCAGCACTGAGTCTCTTGGGTAAAGAGGCTGTCGAGGTGAGCCTTTACTACCGGAAAAAACTTCCGCGTTACTCGCTTAATGACCTCAAGCTTCTGCAAGTCAGTCTGGGGCGGGAGTTGTGCCTCAGAACCGAACCGCGAGCAACGCCGGAAGCAGGGATGGCCCTGGAAAACCTGATCAATGATGCGGCTTTGAATGTTCAGAGTTTCCTGGAGCTGAGCGATGATGACAGCCTGCTGATTCTCGGCGAACGCATCGAGACGCTGAGTAGTCTGGCGGAGCAATTTGCGGTGATCGACCAGCGCTTTCTCGACATCGTCGACGAGTTCCCGGCGCAGATGGTGAACGACCGCCTGAATCAGGTGCGCGTTCGCATCGCCGGGTTCAACAACGCCACGATGGACCAACTGGCGAATCTGCTGCGCGAGCAGCGATTGGTTGAACCGGTAGCCGGCCCGTCCAGGCCACAGGCGCCAACCAAAAAGATCATCAAGACCCGGTACAAAGGCACGCTGATCGGCGAACCGCGAAAAGACACAGAGGGTCTGGTCGATGTGAAGGAGCCGCTCACCGGAAAGATCACCACGTTTCACGAAAAAACCCCAGGGGTATGGGTGGTGAGGGTCACGGCTAAAGCGCCGGCGCTCAAAGTCAAATCTGACCTGGCCAAAAGCGTTGGCTCTGGACAGGCGTTGCTGGATGAACTGCCAGCGTTCCATCGACGCATTGACGCCCACGCCAGCGGTGCACAACGCATTCCGGTAGAGATGGAGGATATGTACCGCCTGCATGGCGTACGTTTGCGCGAGGCTGGGGAAGCGATTGATTCCGCATTGACCGCGCTTAATCTCATCAATGATCCGGCGACGTCCGCGGGCAGCGTGAGCAAGCGTCTCGACACCGCCGCAACCGCACTCTACGAAAAAGGCCTCAGCACTCGCGTGCAGATGATCAAGCAGCAGCCTCCGACGGCGGCCCGTATCGAATGGCTCAAGGGCAAAAAAGAGGTCGAGATCTCGAAGAAAGCTGCGCGACGCCGGCTGAAAGGGCCACGCAAGGATTATCTGGATGAATACGAGGTGCTCGACAACAAAACCCGCAAGGTGCTGTGGTATGCCCACTTTCACTACGCCGATGCCTCCGCCGCCGCTGGATCATTCACTGCGGCACATTTGAAAACTCCGGCGCAACGGTTATTGGGAGGGGGCTTCGATGTGCGCGGTAACAGCAACCAGGAACTCATTGCGATATACCGCAGCGAGATCAGTCGAACCCTGGCCACCAGCGTGTTTTTCTCCTAGTCCAGCGAAGCGTTCAAACCCTCCACACTTGCCGCAAGCGTGCCAGAGCCCATTCGATCGCCGGCTCCGGCACCGCGGCAAACCCCATCACCAGACCGGCGCGCTGGTCAATCGGCGTGTGGGAGTCCGGTAACCAGTAGTTACTCAAGCCATTGATTTCCACGCCGACACTTTCTGCTTGCTCGATCAACTGCTGTTCTCGTGAAACGCCGTCCACGGACACCGTCAGGTGCAGCCCGGCAGAGACCGCAGGCAACTCGCCCACACCCGCGACGCTGGCCGGCCAACCGTTCAGCAAACAATTGCGCCGGCTTAACGCGGCCCGGCGCATTCGACGAATGTGCCGCTGGAAATGCCCCGCCGCCATGAACTCGGCCATCACCGCTTGCGTGCTGACTTCCGAATGTCGAACGTCCACCGCCCGACGTTGCGAGAAAGCCTGCACCAGCGCTGGTGGCAACACCAGATAGCCTAGACGCAGCGCCGGAAACGCCACTTTGCCAAAGGTCCCGACGTACAAAACCCGCCCCTGCCGGTCGAGCGCCGCCAAGGGTGCCAACGGTGCGCCGCTGTAGCGGTACTCGCCATCGTAGTCGTCCTCGACGATCCAGCCTTCGGTGCGCTCGGCCCACGCGAGTAATTCAAGGCGTCGGGCCAGGCTCATCACCACTCCGGTCGGGTACTGATGCGACGGCGTGACGTAGGCCAGACGACAATCCCCAAGCCCGGCCAATTCGCCACAGTCGATGCCCTCACTGTCCACCGTCACCCCATGCAGTCGGGCGCCTGCCACGGCGAACGCATGACCGGCGGCCCGATACCCCGGATTCTCGATGGCCACCCCGTCGCCCGGCTCCACCAACAGCTGTGCACAAAGGCTAATCCCCTGCTGTGCGCCACTGGTGATCACTATTTGTTCAGCGGTGCACTGCATGCCTCGCGAGCTGCGCAAATAAGCGGCGATCAGCCCGCGCAGCCGCGCATCGCCCGCCGGATCGCCGTAGCACAACTGCTGCAGATCCGGCTTGCGCCAGAAAGCCGCATTCAGCTTGGCCCAAACCTCGAAAGGAAACAGATCGAAGGCTGGAATGCCAACCCGAAATGCACGCGGCGGGCCACTCGGCGGCAGGGCCAAATGGTTCTTTTCAACGCGCCCCAAGGCGCCGCTGTGGATAACTTTACTGGATGAAACCACAGGCAAATCCAGCCAATTTGTGGATAAGTCTGTGGGTAACCTTGTTGACAACCCTGTGGATACATTTGTGGATAGTTTTTTCGCCGCAACCCTGCTTTGCGGCAATTGCGCGACATAGGTCCCGTCGCCAACCCGCCCTTCGATAAACCCTTCGGCGTACAGCTGATCGTAGGCGCGCACCACGCTGTTGCGGGAAATCGCCAGTGCGGCGGCCAGATCGCGGCTGGCTGGCAAGCGCGTGCCACTCGCCAGTCGTCCATCCAGCACCCGCAACCTCAACGCTTGATAGAGCTGACGACTCAGGCCCTGGCGGCGATCGAGTTCGATGCCGGCGGGATTGAACGAGAGGGAAAGCGGCGCTTCGCTCATGACAATGGACCTATGAAATTGGTCGTTAATGGCTCTTACAACAGACCAATAGCCTGCCTAGGATGGAGGCATTCGCCAAGGAATATTTCCATGTACAACCCCAGCGGCTTTGCCATTACCGATTTGCACGCACTGCAGCGGCAGATACTCGACACACGCCTCGCCATGGTGATCACTCACGGCGAACAAGGCCTGCAAGCCAGTCATTTGCCGCTGTTGCTCGACCCTGACCAGGGACCGAACGGCACGCTCTACGGGCACTTCGCCCGGGCCAATCCGCAGTGGCAAGAATTGCAGAACGGCGCTGAAGCGCTGGTGATCTTTGCCGGTGCCGATGCTTACGTCAGCCCCGGGTTTTATCCGAGCAAAACCGAGCACGGCAAAGTGGTGCCGACCTGGAATTACATCGCGGTGCACGCTTATGGCGCCGCTGAAGTGTTCACCGATGCCGAGCGCCTGCTCAACCTGGTCAGCGCATTGACCGATCGCCATGAAGCCGACCGCGCACAACCGTGGAAGGTCGCCGACGCGCCGGCGGATTACATCGACGGCATGCTCAAGGCTATCGTCGGGTTTGCATTGCCGATCCAGCGTCTGGAAGGTAAACGCAAGCTCAGTCAGAACCGCAGCACTGCAGACATCGCCGGAGTGCGCGCGGGGCTTGCCGCCAGCCTCGATGCGCAAGACCAGGCCCTCGCCCACCTGATGCGTTAAGGAACGAAGATGAGTCAGATTGAAATCCGTCAGGTCACCGCCGACGATCACGCCGCATGGTTGCCGTTGTGGCAGGCCTACCTGCGCTTTTACAAAACCGAATTGCCCGAGGCTGTCACTGACAGCAGCTGGCAGCGCATGCTCGACGCAAACGAACCCACCCACGCCGCGCTGGCCTGGGCCGATGGCAAAGCCGTGGGCATGGTGCATTTCATCTACCATCGCTCGAACTGGGCCATCGAAAATTCCTGCTACTTGCAAGATCTGCTGGTGGTGCCCGAGACCCGGGGCACCGGCGTCGGCCGCAAACTGATCGAGTTCGTCTACGCCACGGCCAAGGCTGACGGTTGCAACAAGGTCCACTGGCTCACTCACGAAACCAACGCCACCGCGATCCAGCTCTACGAGCGCATCGCCGAACGCCCTGGTTACATCCAGTTTCGCAAAGCTATCTAAGGTTCAAGGAGAACGACATGACGACTTCACTCGCAAACTGGAAAGGTGCTCCGCCACCCACGGTTCAAACCCTCGAAGGGCGTTTCATCCGCCTGGAAAAACTCGACCCGGCGCGCCATGGCGACGGCTTGTTCAACGCCCTGCAAGGTCCCGGCGCAGACCCGAAACTCTGGGACTATCTGCCTTACGGTCCCTTCCCGGAGCGCAGCGCGTTCAACGATTGGCTGGACAATCACGCGGCCACCGGCGACCCGTATTTCTTCAGCGTGATCGACCGAGCGAGCGGCGACGTACAGGGAATTCTCAGCTTGATGTCGATCGTTCCGGCACAGGGCCGTATCGAGATCGGCCACGTAACATTCGGCGCGCCGATGCAGCGCTCGCCAAAAAGTACTGAAGCCGTTTATCTGCTGGCCAAGGAATCGTTTGCGCTGGGCTATCGTCGCCTGGAATGGAAATGCAACAACGGCAACGCGCGCTCCAAGTACGCAGCGGAGCGCTTGGGGTTCAGTTTTGAAGGCGTGTTCCGTCAGCACATGGTGGTGAAGGGGCAGAACCGGGATACGGCGTGGTACTCGATTCTGGATTCGGAATGGCCAGCGGTTGGCGCGGGTTTTGAGCGGTGGCTGAGTGATGCGAATCAGACGGAGTCGGGGCAGGTGAAAACCCTGGCTGAGTGCCGCGGGTAAATCAGCGGCGACTGACCGGACGCCATCGCTGGCAAGCCAGCTCCCACAGGGTATTGTGGTAAATCACACTCTCGTGATCGACTCAAAACCTGGGGGAGCTGGCTTGCCAGCGATAGGTTTCACGCCAATTTCTGGGCCAGCACCGCAATGTGCTCCGGCCCGATCCCGCAGCAGCCACCCAAATGGCTGGCGCCACGCTTGCGCCAATCAGCCGCCCACTGCAGATAACCCGGTGGGTCAAGATCTTCGCGCAGCGGGCACAGACCGTCATTGGCCGTCGCCTCTTTCGGTTGTGGCGGAAACGCATTGGCATAGGCGCCAATGTGGATGTTCACGCCCAAACGCTCAAAGGTATCCCGCGCCGCATCAATCGCGGCACCGATCACTTCAGGCTGGCTGCAGTTGAACAGCAACGTCTCGACGCCCAGTTCGGCAGCGACTGCCGCGGCGTCGGCCACCGGTTCGCCGGATCTCAGGCGCGGCACTTCGTCCGTGTCTTCATCCTTCAGCGTAAACGACAGCCAGAACGGCTTGCCGTCCTTCGGGAGACCGGCGTGAATGGCTCGCGCTTCAACGGTCGAACTCTGGGTTTCCGCCAGCCAGAGGTCGACGTGCGGAGCCAGGCCGTTTACCAGCGCCGCCAACAGTTCCGGCGCACGCGCCGCGTCGAACAGATCCGGACGATACGACCCGAACAACGGCGGCAGTGAACCGGCCACGCGTACCGATTTCCCCGACGCCTCCACCGCACGCCGCGCCAGTTCACCGGCCAGCCCTGCGAGGGCCTGACCTTCGGCGGCAAAACGCGCCTCGCCAATGTGAAACGGCACCACCGCGTAACTGTTGCTGGTGATCACGTTCGCGCCGCTTTCGATGTAAGCCGCGTGCACCGCTTCCACATCCTGCGGCGCTTCGCTCAACGCCAGCGCAGACCACTCGGGTTGCCTGAACGGCGCACCGCGGCGCTGCAATTCGCGGCCCATGCCGCCATCCAGAATCACTGTGCTTTCTTCGCTCATATGCTTTTCACTCATATGCTTATGAAAATAACTCACTATCAGAGCCGTTCTTATAACTATTTAATACACTCCATTCGGCTAATCACAACCCCTTTATCAGGAATCCATCTGTGAAATTTCAACCGCTATTGGCCTTGGGCCTGACGATTCTGGGCGCCTCCACCCACGCCTTTGCGGGTGCCACGCTGGACCGCATCGAGCAGAAAAAAGAACTGGTGGGCGTGCTGATGGAAAGCTATCCACCCTTCTCGTTCCTCAACGACAAGAACCAGCTCGATGGTTTTGATGTGGATGTGGCCAAAGCCGTGGCGGACAAACTCGGGGTCAAGCTGCGCCTCGAAACACCGTCCTGGGACGTGATTGCCGCCGGCCGCTGGAGCGGGCGCTACGACATCTGCATCTGCTCCATGACCCCGAGCAAGGCCCGCGCTGAAGTCTTCGATTTTCCGGTCGAGTACTACGCCTCGCCAGCGGTGATCGTGGTCAACGCCAAGGACAACAGCATCCACAACGCCAAAGACCTGAGCGGCAAGAAAGTCGGCCTCACCAGTGCCTCCAGTTACGAAAGCTACCTCAACAAAAACTTGGTGATCGAAGGTGCCGAAGACACGCAATTGCAGTATCCGTTTGAAGACGTGCAGATCGCGCCGTATGACACCGACAACGTCGCGTTCCAGGACTTGGGACTGGGCGCGGGCGTTCGACTGGATGCCGTTCTCACCAACCTGGTGACCGCGCAACCGCGACTCACCGAAGACAAACGCTTCAAGCTCGCCGGAGAACCGCTGTACTCGGAGCCGAATTCGGTCGCCATCGAAAAAGGCGATGCACAGTGGGACGCCAAAGTACGTGACGTATTCGCTCAGCTGAAACACGACGGCACTCTGAGCAAGCTTTCACAAAAATGGATTGGCGCCGACATCAGCAAATGACTTCCTTTCCCCAGTCTCCCCAGCCGCCGCAACCGGTGGCTGAGTCCCGGCTGCAACGGATCTTCGGTTTCCGCACGCGGCTATACCTGACCTGGGCGGCGATGCTGGTTTTGTTCGCCAGTTTCTTCCTGAGCTTCGACCTGAAGTTCTCGATCATCCTCGACAAACTGCCCAACCTCGTCGGCCTGCACCTGGCGCCTAACGGCTTCCTGCAAGGCGCGGCACTCACGCTGTTTTTGTGCCTGTGCTCGATCGTCGCCTCGTCACTGCTGGGTTTCATCACCGCCATTGCGCGGCTGTCGAAGAGCGCCGTGGCCTTCGGTATTGCCAGTTTCTACGCCTCATTTTTTCGCGGCACACCGTTGTTGATCCAGATCCTGCTGATCTACCTCGGCCTGCCGCAACTGGGCATCGTCCCCGGCGCTGTCGCCGCCGGCATCATTGCCCTGTCGCTGAACTACGGTGCGTACCTCAGCGAAATTTTCCGCGCCGGCATCCTCGGCGTTCCCCACGGCCAACGCGAAGCATCCCTGGCGCTGGGCATGCGCGACACCGTGATCTTCTGGCGCGTCACCCTGCCCCAAGCCATGCGCACCATCATCCCGCCCACCACCAACCAATTCATCTCGATGCTCAAGGACTCGTCCCTGATCTCGGTGATGGGCGTATGGGAAGTGATGTTTCTCGCACAATCGTATGGCCGTTCGAGCTATCGCTACATCGAAATGCTGACGACCGCAGCGCTGATTTACTGGGTGATGTCGATCGGTCTGGAGCTGATCCAGGCGCGGATGGAGCGCCAT
Organism: Pseudomonas sp. GB2N2; assembly: GCF_054897705.1. Lineage (NCBI taxonomy): Bacteria > Pseudomonadati > Pseudomonadota > Gammaproteobacteria > Pseudomonadales > Pseudomonadaceae > Pseudomonas > Pseudomonas sp. GB2N2. The sequence goes on along the minus strand of NZ_CM142701.1, from coordinate 4,605,710 downwards.
TATGGGAAAGCGTATGTGAGTCGGGCGTAGGGAAGGATGGGGGCGTCAAAACCTTCGGTTCAGCTGATATCCCGGCGAATCCGCACCACCCCCATTTTCGCCTATGCCTAATACGCACTAAATTACATTTTTAGTGATTTTAATCTGCACTGACCGCAATAAATTGCATCCAGGCATTGACCTACTTTGGGTTGATTGGGCAGTGACAAATGAGCTTTGATTGTGTGAAAAGTGCTCGCTTGCGCACGGGTTGTAGGCAGAAGTCGCGTTAAGGCATCGGCAGAAATCATCGCTATGTTGCCGCCAGGGTTTTTTCCGCAAAACGATTCGACCGTTACCACGCAGCGCGTCGAACCCGGCTGACATCCGCAAAATCGAGCATCTTTTAGAGTTTGGCCTCCTGTCAAAAGAGGCCGAACTCGATGCCCGTTCAACATACCTACCGACTGAAACACCTCACCTTGGCGATAGCGCTTGCCATAGGCTGCGCTGAGATCTCACTGGCTGAAACACTTGCTGATGCTTCGCCAACCGATCTCATCACCCGACTCGATGCATTCATCAGCCGCGACGACATCCACCGAACTTCCATCAATAAAGCAGGCGACTGGAACGCCTTGGCGCTGGACGAGCGCGATGATCTGGTTTCAGTGGTGAATAAAGGGTTGTCCAAAAAAACGGTGGCGGGTGGCGCAGGCACGAACGTCTTGCAACTTAACGGCGCTGGCGTGGGTTCTTTCGCAGACACCGGTAATTTCCACATGCTGGAGGTTAAAAAGGGCCGTTGGACCGCCGCCGGTGAAGGCGATTTTGAAGACGGTGTGGTGGTGCGCTCCGGTGCGACGCTTATCAACGATGGACACATCAAAGGCGGGGCGGTCACGCAAGGTAGTTTGATAAACAGCGGCGCAATGGACGGCCATGTCTTCGTGGATCAGACGGGCACTTTTAGCGGCCGGGGAACGGTCGGTTCGCTGGACGTGCACGGCCAGCTCGTCGTTAATCGATCGGCGGGGGCGCCAACGGTAAAGGGCGATATGCACCTTTCCAGCACTGCCGTTCTGGCTTACGAGGTTAACCCTGATGGCCGTGGCGAGACGATCAACGTCGATGGCTCTGCGAACCTTGGCCAGGCGACCCTGAACATCGTCGCGGCAGGTGAGTTCCCGCAGACCAGCCGGTACACCGTCATTGAAGCAAAAAAAATCGAGGGCGAATTCAGCAAGATTCTTCACGATCTGGCCTTCATGGACGCCACTGCGCAATACAACAATGAGAGCGTGGACCTGATCTACGCGCGTAATGACGTTCCCGTCGAGAACCTCGCCACTTCCGGGAACGCGGCGGAATTTGGCAAAAGCATCACAGAGCCGGAGATACTTCCCCCTGTTCAAATACCGCCTGTTACAACGGCTGCGATGCCCGCACCCACTGCGCCACCCGCCACCGCTGGCGTAGCCGCACCGGCAGCACAACCAACCACGACCGCAAGCCCGGCTGCCACGGTTCAAAAAACCGCCACCACCACCAACGTGGCCGTCACCGCCCTGCTCGCCTCTAACAAGGCAACCGCCTCAATGGCCCTCGAACAACTGGCCGGTTCCAGCAACGCCAACCTCGCCAAAGCGACGTTGAGCAGCGTCGACCCGGTCACTGGCAGCCTGCTCTCGGCCATGCGCCAACTGGACAGCGCCCACGGTTCCAACCCTCTGCGCAACGCGCCACGTCTGGCGGCCGGCAACAAAGACAACGGCAGAATCTGGGTACAAGCACTTGGCCACGGAGGCAAACTGGATCGCGACGTCGAGCCTTTGCAACACTCAACCAAAGGCCTGTTGATTGGCGCGGATTGGAGTATCGACGAGGAGTGGCGCCTGGGCGTCATGGGCGGCAAATCCCGCACTGGGCTGGACAGTCGCGAACTCGACGGTGGTCTCGACAGCTGGCACCTGGGCGCCTACGCGCTGCGTCAAAGTGGCCCGATAGCGCTTCGACTCGGCGCAACTTACAGCAACCATAACGGCCATACCGCACGCCAGGTAGCTTTCACCGGGTTCCGCGATCGTCCGGAAGGTCGCTATGACGCCAGCACTCAGCAAGCCTTTGGTGAAATCGGCTACAACCTGGGGAGCGCCAACATCAGCATCGAGCCGTTTGCCAGCCTTGGCATTCAACGCTATCAGCGCGATGCCTACACCGAAAAAGGTGGGGCGGCGTCGCTCAAGGTCAATGAGCAGGCGAAAACCAACATGAACAGCACGCTGGGACTGCGTATGGCGAAGGTCGATACCCTGAGTAATGGCATGCGACTCATGCCTCGATTCAGCGCGGGCTGGAAACACACGTACGGTGACGTGTTTACCAAAACCAGCCAGCGTTTGGTCACTGGCGGCCGCGACTACACGGTGTACGGTGTAGAACTGGATCGCAACAGCCTGCTGGTGGATGCCGGCCTGGATTTAGGCGTCTCGATACACCACAGCGTAGGCGTTGGTCTCACCAGCGAGATCGGCAGTGACAGCCGCAACCACGGCCTGATGGGGCAGTGGCGGATGGCGTTTTAACCCGCCACATGTGTCCGCAGGAAAACCGGGCGAAAAAAAGGGGAGCACATGCCCCCCCGAGGTTTAAAGCGGTGTATCGAGGCTGTTAACTCAGCCTTCGATCTCGATCAGGATTTCGCCCGGATTCACGCGGTCGCCCTTGGCGACGTGGATCGCGGTGATCTTGCCGGCGATGGCGGCCTGGACTTCGGTTTCCATCTTCATGGCTTCAGTAATCAGCACCGCCTGACCGGCTTTCACCAGGTCGCCTTCCTTGACCAGCACGTCGACAATGTTGCCCGGCATGGTGGTGCTGACGTGGCCCGGGGCAGTGGCTTGTTTGCGTTTGCTGCTGCCGCCGCTGACGAATTCGTTGAGCGGTTCGAACACCACTTCTTCCGGCATGCCGTCGATGGACAGGTAGAAGTGGCGCTTGCCTTCAGCCTTGACGCCGACACCGGTGATGTCGACGCGGTAGGTTTCGCCGTGGACATCGATGACGAACTCGGTCGGCACGCCTTCGCCACCGGCAGCGGCGACGCCGCCTGCTTCAGGAATCGGCAGCAACACTTCCGGAGTGAGGGTGCCGGCAGCACGCTCTTCGAGGAATTTGCGACCGATGTCCGGGAACATCGCATAGGTCAGCACGTCTTCTTCCGACTTGGCCACGGCACCGATTTCGGCACGCAACTTGGTCATTTCCGGCTTGAGCAAATCGGCTGGACGGACGTCGATCACTTCTTCGCTGCCGATTGCCTGACGACGCAGCTGTTCGTTCACGGTGCCCGGCGCTTTGCCGTAGCCGCCTTGCAGGTAGAGCTTCACTTCGTTGGTGATGGTCTTGTAGCGCTCGCCGGCCAGCACGTTGAAGAATGCCTGGGTGCCGACGATTTGCGAGGTCGGCGTCACCAGCGGCGGGAAACCGAGGTCTTCGCGAACACGCGGGATTTCGGCCAGCACTTCGGCCATGCGGTTCAGCGCGCCCTGCTCTTTCAACTGGTTGGCCAGGTTGGAGATCATGCCGCCCGGCACCTGGTTGACTTGTACGCGGGTGTCGACGGCGGTGAATTCACTTTCGAACTGGTGGTACTTCTTGCGCACGGCGTAGAAGTACAGGCCGATCTCTTGCAGCAGTTCCAGGTTCAGGCCGGTGTCGAACTCGCTGCCTTTAAGCGCGGCAACCATCGACTCGGTGCCTGGGTGGCTGGTGCCCGAGGCGAAGCTGGAGATCGCGGTGTCGATGTGATCGGCGCCGTTTTCGATGGCCTTGAGCTGGCACATCGTCGCCATGCCAGCGGTATCGTGGGAGTGGATGAACACCGGCAGCGACTGCTCGGATTTCAACGCCTTGACCAGTTCGCCGGTAGCGTACGGGGTCAGCAGGCCAGCCATGTCCTTGATCGCCACCGAGTCGCACCCCATGGCTTCCATTTGCCTGGCTTGCGCCACGAACGCATCAATGGTGTGCACCGGGCTGGTGGTGTAGGCGATGGTGCCTTGGGCGTGCTTGCCCGCAGCTTTCACCGCTTCGATGGCCACGCGCAGGTTACGCACATCGTTCATGGCGTCGAAGATGCGGAACACGTCGATGCCGTTGACCGCAGCCTTGGCGACGAACGCCCGGACAACGTCGTCGCTGTAATGGCGGTAGCCCAACAGGTTCTGGCCACGCAGTAGCATTTGCAGGCGCGTATTAGGCAGCGCCGCACGCAGTTGGCGCAGACGCTCCCATGGGTCTTCTTTCAGAAAACGGACGCAGGCGTCGAAGGTCGCGCCGCCCCAGCATTCGAGCGACCAGTAGCCAACTTTGTCGAGCTTGTCGCAGATCGGCAGCATGTCTTCGGTGCGCATGCGGGTGGCGAGCAGCGATTGGTGAGCGTCGCGCAGGATTGTGTCGGTAACGAAGATTTTCTTGGACATTAGTATCTCCTCATAGCGGCAAGCTTCAAGCTACAAGCTTCAAGAAAAAGCACAGTGGCTTTTACTTGCAGCTTGCAGCTGACAGCTCGCAGCTGCATTTATAGGCCTGCGTGGGCGGCAATGGCGGCGGCGATGGCCAGGGCCAGCTCTTCGGGTTTGCGCTTGATCGAGTAGTTGGTCAGTTCAGGGTGTGCTTCTACGAAGCTGGTATTGAACTGGCCGCTGCGGAATTCCGGGTTACGCAGGATTTCCTGGTAGTACGCGGCAGTGGTCTTGACCCCTTGCAGACGCATGTCGTCCAGTGCGCGCAAGCCACGGTCCATTGCCTCTTCCCAGGTCAGCGCCCACACCACCAGTTTCAGACACATGGAGTCGTAGTACGGCGGAATGGTGTAGCCGGTATAGATCGCGGTGTCGGTACGCACGCCGGGACCACCGGGTGCGTAGTAACGGGTGATCTTGCCGAAGCTCGGCAGGAAGTTGTTTTTCGGGTCTTCGGCGTTGATCCGGAATTGCAGCGCGAAACCGCGGTGCTGGATGTCTTCCTGCTTCACCGAAAGTGGCAGACCGGACGCAATGCGGATCTGCTCACGCACGATGTCGATGCCGGTGATTTCTTCGGTGATGGTGTGTTCCACCTGCACGCGAGTGTTCATCTCCATGAAGTACACCTCGCCCTCGGCGAGCAGGAACTCCACGGTGCCGGCGTTCTCGTAACCCACCGCCTTGGCCGCACGAACCGACAGGTCACCGATATAGGCGCGCTGTTCCGGGGTCAGTTGCGGGCTCGGGGCGATCTCGATGAGCTTCTGGTTACGGCGCTGGATCGAGCAATCGCGCTCGAACAGATGCACCACATTGCCGAAGCTGTCGCCGAGGATCTGCGCTTCGATGTGTTTTGGATTGACGATACATTTTTCGAGGAACACTTCCGCCGAACCGAACGCTTTGGTGGCTTCGGAGATCACGCGCGGGAAAGCCTGTTCGAGTTCTTCGCGGCTGTTGCAGCGGCGGATACCGCGACCGCCACCACCGGAGGTGGCCTTGAGCATCACCGGGTAACCAATGCGCTCGCCTTCGGTCAGCGCTTCGGCGATGTCCGCAACGTTGCCTTCGGTGCCCGGAGTGACCGGTACGCCGGCCTTGATCATGCTGCGGCGCGCTTCAGTCTTGTCGCCCATGCGGCGAATGACTTCAGCCGACGGGCCAATGAATTTGATTCCGCGTTCTGCGCAGATATCCGCCAGCTCAGCGTTTTCCGAGAGGAAACCGTAGCCAGGGTGCAAGGCATCGCAACCGGTTTCCACGGCCAGGTTCACCAGCTTGCGCGGGTTGAGATACCCGGCCAGCGGGTCGGCACCGATGCTGTGGGCTTCGTCCGCACGCTTGACGTGCAAGGCGTGACGGTCGGCGTCGGAATAGACCGCAACCGAACGTATGCCCATCTCGGCGCAAGCGCGCACGATTCGTACGGCAATCTCACCACGGTTGGCGATCAGGATTTTTGTTATCACTTGGAGTTTCCCTTGAGCCGGTGGTACCCACGACCCGCTAGACCAGGTCGACGCGTGACCAAATGTTTCAATTTGGTCGCAGGCCCACACTAGTCCCCGCAAGGAATAAACAAAAATGATTAATTATTGGGTCAGGCATAAGTAAAGACTTATAGTTGAATCATCAACCCAGGGCGAGAGTGCTTGAGTAATGCGTAAGTCATTGATGCGTATGACATTGCGTCAATTACAGATTTTTAACGAGGTCTGTGATTTACGTTCTTACAGCCGCGCTGCGGAAGAAATGTCGCTCACACAACCTGCCGTGAGCCTGCAGATTCGTCAGCTTGAAGAGCTGATTGGGCAGCCATTGTTCGATTACGTCGGCAAAAAACTCTACATGACCGAAGCGGCTGAAGCGCTTCAGCGTGCCAGCCGGGATATTTTCGGCCGCCTGGAGAATCTCGACATGCAGCTGTCGGACATGCAGGGATCATTGCAGGGCCAGCTGAAACTGGCGGTGGAATCGAGCGCCAAGTATTTCGTCCCGCACCTGTTTGCCGCGTTCAAGCGCCAGCATCCAGAAGTGAATTTGCAACTGACCGTGGTTAACCGCGGCCAAGTGATCAGGCGTCTGTCCGACAACCGCGATGACTTGGTGATCATGTCCATGGTGCCGCAGGACATGGGGCTGGAGTTTCTGCCGTTCCTCAACAACCCGATCGTCGCCGTCGCGCCGCCGGACCATCCGCTGTGCCACATGGGCCCGTTGCGCTTGCAGGACCTTGAACCTTATACCCTGCTGCTGCGCGAACCCGGTTCGGGAACACGAATGGCCTGCGAAGAGTATTTCAAAGAGAAGCGCGTGCACTTCAACCAGACCCAGGAAGTTGCTTCGGCCGAGGCCCAGCGCGAGTGTGTGCTGGCGGGCCTGGGCGTCGCGCTGTTGACGCGCCACGCCCTGAACCTTGAATTGGCGACCGGTGGATTGATCGAACTACCGGTCGAAGAGCTGCCGCTGTTTCGCAGCTGGTGCCTGGTGCAGGCCAAGGCCAAGCGGCTGTCGCCGGTGGCCCACGCATTCCTTGCGTTTATCCGCAGCGAACGGGTGCAGATCAGCGCCCTGGTTGAGCGTTTCGACGGGAAGTTGCGGGAGCTGCCTGCCAGTAGTTGAGTTCCAGCTCCGGAAAATCGCCGATTTCGGCCAACAGCTGGCGGCGCTCGCAGCGGTCTTCGATGGCGCGGCGAAACTCCATGCGGCGCTGGTCTTCTTGCTGACGACGGGTTTTCAGGGCGCTGTTGCGTTCTTCGTAGGGCTGGGCCATTTCGAGTCTCCCAAGGCGATTGCGGGAGTTACAGGATGGGCGCGCGGGATGACGGTTTGGCGGCTTGCGCGTTACAAGCAGATGAAGGTTGGAGTTTTCAAGAATGCTTTCGCGAGCAGGCTCACTCCTACATGGATCGACTGTGTTGCACAAAATGTGTGAACACCACAAACCCTGCTCGCGATTAAGGTCGGAACGACCTTACGACGACGTCAGTCGTCAGTCGTCAGTCGTCCAGCGCTTTTACCGATTTGGGCGACAACCGCAAACTGCGCAGGCTGCGTTTGACGCTCTTCAGATGGTTCACCAGGCTGGGCCCGCGCGCCATAGCCACGCCCATCGCCAACACGTCGATCACCACCAGGTGGGCGATGCGGGAAGTCAGCGGCGTATAGATTTCAGTGTCTTCATGCACATCGATCGCAAGGTTGACGGTCGACAGTTCCGCCAGCGGTGTCTGGCTCGGGCACAACGTAATCAGCGACGCCCCGCTCTCGCGCACCAGATTGGCGGTGATCAATAAATCCTTGGAACGCCCGGACTGGGAAATGCAGATCGCCACATCGGTCGGTTTCAATGTCACCGCCGACATCGCCTGCATGTGCGGGTCGGAATACGCCGCAGCCGTCAGCAATAGACGAAAGAACTTGTGTTGAGCATCCGCCGCCACAGCGCCCGAGGCGCCAAAGCCGTAGAACTCGACACGCTGAGCCTGAGACATCAGCGACACCGCGCGCTGCAACTCCACCGGATCGAGCTTCTCGCGAACCTCCATCAATGTGTGCAGGGTGGTGTCGAAAATTTTCAGGCTGTAGTCCGCGACCGAATCGTCTTCATGGATTGCAAACTGACCGAAACTCGCGCCGGCCGCCAGGCTCTGTGCCAGCTTCAGTTTCAGATCCTGGAACCCGGAACAACCAATGGCGCGACAGAAGCGCACGATGGTCGGCTCGCTGATGCCGACGCTGTGGGCCAGGTCGGCCATGGAACTGTGCATCACCGCCGCCGGGTCAAGCAGCACGTGGTCGGCGACCTTGAGCTCCGACTTGCGTAAGAGGTGGCGTGACTGGGCGATGTGTTGCAGCAGATTCAAGGGGCTGGACTCTTTGTTATTGGCAGGCGCCGGGGATGTAGCGAGCTTGTAGTTATACTACATGAATCGGCTTTTTGCCTGCTCAATGCGTAACCGATTCCCTCGATTTCAGGCGTGCGCGGTTCATGTAGCGCCGAATGTCAGAGCAGGCGCCTCGGTCTGGCCCATGCCCGAGGACACGAGGACTTTCGTCTACTATCAAAAGTCACGACCCTTAGTTATTCATCAACTAACACCCCCTAAACATCCGAACTTACAATTGCAACTTACTTTAATCTTCCCCAGCCAAGTTTGGTTAGATACATTGCTCGGGCAGGACGCAATCAAACTTAACTAAAGGAATTAAATACTGTGAGCATTAAAACCAAAGACTGGACCGCACAAATTGACCGTATGCCAGGCGCACAATCTTTCCGCACCTTTGGCATCGTAACCGTTGCAAACACGGGCATTACGCCAATACTGGTGAGGACTGCCCTGCAGGACAAATCGTTCGATCTGCGCCTGGAATTGAAACTTGAAAACTCCGGCGAAGTCTCGCTGCAAGTTGAAACTGACAAATGTGTCGAATACAAAGTACCGGGTGATTCCAACGTTACCGGCGTCAGTATTTTCTATAAAGACAAACTGGTGCACCATATTGATGATGTCCTGATTACTGACTAACAAGTAATCAATTAACAGGAGTTACCCGTCAGGCGATCCACGCACCGACGGGCAGCTTCTCCACCCTGCTTCATCCGGCACCCTGCGCTCTTAGTAGTGTCGCCAATCCGTCAGCATCAATCGGCCGACTGATCAGATACCCCTGCACTTCATCACAACGCTCAGCCTGCAAGAACTCGAGCTGCTCCGACCGCTCAACCCCTTCTGCCACCACTTTCAACGACAACCCGTGAGCCATCGCGATGATCGCCCGGGTAATCGCCGCATCGACACTGCCCTCCCCCAGACCGCGAATGAATGTCTGATCGATCTTCACGTAATCCACCGGGATGCGCTTGAGGTAACTCAGGGACGAATAGCCGGTGCCAAAATCGTCGATCGCCAGTTTCACCCCTAAATCACGCAACTGCTGGAAGGTGGCAATGATGTGTTCAACGCTGTCCAGCAACTGGCTTTCTGTGAGTTCCAGTTCAAGGAAGTGCGGCGCCAGTCCGGTCTCTTCCAGCACCTGACGCACGAGGCTGACCAGCTTGCCCTGTCGCAGTTGATGCACCGACAAATTGACCGACACCCGAATCGGCTCAAGCCCCTGACGCTGCCACTCGCAGGCCTGCCAGCAGGCCTGACGCAAGACGAATTCGCCAATGGGGCCGATCAGCCCGGTTTCCTCGGCCAGGCCGATGAAGTCACCCGGTGGTATTTGGCCCATGGTCGGGTGATTCCAGCGCACCAACGCCTCGGCGGCATTTAGCCGGCCGGTAGCAAGGCAAAGTTTCGGCTGGTAGAACACCTTCAGTTGCTTCTCTTCTATGGCTTTACGCAGTTGGTTTTCCAGCTGCAAGCGCTCGATCGTGCTGGCTTGCAGGCTCTCGGTGTAGAACTGGAAATTGTTGCCGCCCAAGTGTTTGGCATGCTGCATGGCGATGTTCGACTGACTCACCAACGCGGAAATTTCCCGCGCGTTGTCCGGCAACATGCTGATGCCCATGGACGCGCTGACCACCAGTTCATGCCCATCGACGGTCACTGGCACACGCAGTTTGCTCGACAGCCGCGTGGCCACTCGTGCCAGACTCGAGAGATTGCCATAAGCGTCGAACAGCACCGCGAACTCATCGCCGGACAACCGCGCAATGGTGTCCGCCTCCGGCAGTGCATTGACCAGTCGCCGGGCCATTTTCTGCAGCAGTTGATCGGCAATTTCGTGACCGAGGCTGTCGTTGAGCAACTTGAAGCGGTCGAGGTTGATGTGCAGCAACGCCAGACTGCGCCCGCCCTGGCGCACTCGTTGATGAGCCTCTCGCAGACGTTCACGAAACAGCGAACGGTTAGCCAGACCCGTCAGCTCGTCGTAGTGAGTCAGGTAGCGCATGCGCTCTTCGGACTCACGACGTGCCGAGAGATCGGCGAAAAAGCCAACGATATGGCTGACATTTCCCCGAGTATCACGCACAGCATTCAGTTGCAGCCATTGCGGATACAGCTCGCCGTTCTTGCGGGTTTCCACCAGCTCGCCCTGCCAACTGCCGTGTTGCTCCAGCGCCTGATGAATCGCCCCGTAGTGGCGACGGGCATCGCGGCTGCACGGCAACTCCACGACGTTGCGACCGAGCATGTCGTCGATGTCATAACCGGTTAAGCGGCTGAACGCCTGGTTGACTGCGATCAGTGAGTAATGCGGATCGAAAATCATGATGCCTTCGCTGGCGGCCTCGAACACGGTCGCCGCCAGTTGCTGCTGCACTTCCTGGCTTTTACTGGCGCTGATGTCGCGACGGGTGCCGACCATGCGGATCACCCGGCCGTTTTCACTGCGCTCGACCGCGCGCCCACGGTCTTCGATCCAGACCCAGTGACCATCGCCATGCCGCACGCGGTATTCAATCTGATAGTCCTCGCTGCGCCCCTTTAAATGCTCGACGAGCGCGCGCTTCAGCGATGGCAAATCATCGGGGTGCAGGCGCGGCTTGAGGTGACGTAACATGGCCGTCACGAACTCGGGCTCCAGACCGAACAACTCCTGAATGTGCGTGTGATGAACTTCGTCGGTTTGCAGGTTCCAGTCCCACAGCCCCAGCTCACTGGCTTTCAACGCCAGCGCCAGACGCGCTTCACTTTTGCTCAAGGCCTGATTGGCAGCGTCCAGCTCCAGGCCACGCTGGGCGACGCTGCTTTGCAGTCCGACCTGGATCGCGCGCAACTCGTCTTCGGCACGCCGGCGCTGGTCGATTTCCTTGGCTAATTCGTGGTTGAGCTGATCGCTACAGCTTTGCGCTTGCTGCAAATTTTCAATCAGAGCCTGATTCTGAAAGCGCCGCAGCAATCCGCGATCAATCAGCCGATTGACCTGCCACGCCACGACACTCAGCGCGCCCAGCAAAATCAGCCCGAACCAGCCCCAACCCTGTCCCTGCTCGTCGCCACCCCAGAAGAGATAGGCGATGGCCGGCAACAGACACGGCAAGGTAAAGGACAGGAAGGCAGGCAGGCTGACGGCGTAGGCAACACTCGCCGAGAGGGCCGCCGCACCGATCAGGCCGAACACCCAGGCTTGCTGAATGAAATTGTCGGCGGGCACCAAGGCAATGCCGGCGCCGGCCAGGGTCAGGCCGGTCATGGCCGAACCGAGCAGAAACATGCGGCGCCAGACCGGATGGGCCTGGCGATTGGGAATGGCCGAGTCGAACGCGGCCACTTGAATCACTCGCAACGCCACCAGCGACAGCAACCACACCAGCCAGACACTGACGAGGAAGTAGCGCTGGGGGCTCCAGAGCAATGCCGCGCACACCAGGCCATTGATCAGCATGAACAGCGTGGGCAGCAGCGAGCCCTGATACAACAGGCGCGTGCGCTCGACCGCCATTTCCAGGGCGTACTGTTTGCGGATAACCCGGGGCTCCACAGTGGGGCCCGACAGGTCAGAGCTGAGGGTCATAGGCAATGTTCTTGTTCTTATAATGGTGAGCATGAGCCCGAAACGTCGACGGAGCATACACAAGCCAATGCCCTTACCAAACTGCTCCAGATCATAAATTCGACAAAAGTCTGGAGGCTCTCTGCCCCTTGAAAACCCTGTAAGCGAGCCCCGCCAACGGTTGCAGACAGTGACCGACCGGTCGTCCTGCGCGTAACTTTCATCGGCTAATGCAAAGCGGGGTTTGCCCGGTGTGGCGCGGCCCCCTAGAATGCCCCGATGCGCGATGATCTCTCCCTTTTGCTGAACTCCCTCAACGATGCCCAACGCCAGGCCGTAGCTGCCTCCGTGGGTCGTCAGTTGGTCCTGGCCGGTGCTGGTTCCGGTAAAACCCGAGTGCTGGTGCACCGTATCGCCTGGTTGATCCAGGTCGAGAACGCCTCGCCCCACTCGATCCTGTCGGTGACCTTCACCAACAAGGCGGCGGCCGAGATGCGCCATCGCATCGAGCAGCTAATGGGGCTCAACCCCGCCGGCATGTGGGTCGGCACCTTCCACGGCCTGGCGCACCGCTTGTTGCGGGCGCACTGGCAGGAAGCCGGCCTGAGCCAGACCTTCCAGATTCTCGACAGCGACGACCAGCAGCGGCTGGTCAAGCGGGTGATCCGCGAGCTGGGGCTGGACGAGCAACGCTGGCCGGCCCGTCAGGCCCAGTGGTTCATCAACGGGCAAAAAGACGAAGGTCTGCGTCCGCAACACATTCAGGCCAGCGGCGATCTGTTCCTGGCGACCATGCGCAGCATTTATGAAGCCTACGAGGCCGCATGTCTGCGCGCCGGCGTCATCGACTTCTCCGAACTGCTGCTGCGCGCCCTCGACCTGTGGCGCGATCACCCGGGTTTGCTGGCGCATTACCAGAAACGCTTCCGGCACATTCTGGTGGACGAGTTCCAGGACACCAACGCCGTGCAGTACGCCTGGTTGCGTCTGCTGGCCAAGGGCGGCGACAGCCTGATGGTGGTGGGCGACGACGATCAGTCGATCTACGGCTGGCGCGGCGCGAAAATCGAGAACATCTATCAGTATTCCGACGACTTCCCGGACGCTGAAACCATTCGTCTGGAGCAGAACTACCGCTCCACTGCCGGGATTCTCAAGGCAGCCAACGCCCTGATTGCCAACAACACCGGACGTATGGGCAAAGAGTTGTGGACCGACGGCGGCGAAGGCGAAGCGATCAATCTGTACGCAGCTTTCAACGAACACGATGAAGCACGCTACGTGGTGGAGACCATCGAAAGCGCGCTGAAAACCGGCCTGGCTCGCAGCGATATCGCGATTTTGTACCGTTCCAACGCCCAATCGCGCGTTTTGGAGGAAGCCTTGCTGCGCGAACGCATCCCGTATCGCATCTATGGGGGTCAGCGCTTCTTCGAACGGGCAGAAATCAAGAACGCCATGGCTTACCTGCGCTTGCTTGAAGGCCGTGGCAACGATGCCGCCTTGGAACGGGTGATCAACGTTCCGGCACGCGGCATCGGTGAAAAAACCGTTGAAGCGATTCGCGAACATGCACGCCACAGCGATGTGTCGATGTGGGAAGCGATGCGCCTGCTGGTCGCCAATAAAGGCCTGACCGGCCGGGCTTCCGGCGCGCTCGGTGGGTTTATCGAGCTGATCGAAAACCTCGCCGCCAAGTGCATGGACATGCCGCTGCACCTGATGACCCAGACGGTTATCGAGCAGTCCGGGCTGATTGCCTACCACGAAGCGGAAAAAGGCGAGAAAGGCCAGGCCCGGGTAGAAAACCTTGAGGAACTGGTCAGCGCCGCGCGCAACTTCGAAAACGCAGAAGAGGACGAAGACCTGACGCCACTGGCGGCGTTCCTGGGCCACGCGTCGTTGGAGGCCGGGGATACCCAGGCCGACGAGCACGAAGACAGCATTCAGTTGATGACCCTGCACAGCGCCAAAGGCCTGGAATTCCCTTACGTGTTCCTGGTGGGCATGGAAGAGGGCCTGTTCCCGCACAAGATGAGCCTGGAAGAACCCGGCCGTCTTGAGGAAGAACGGCGCCTGGCTTATGTCGGCATCACCCGGGCCATGCAGAACCTGGTGATGACCTATGCTGAAACCCGACGCCTGTACGGCAGTGAAACCTACAACAAGGTCTCGCGTTTCGTACGGGAAGTGCCGAAAGGCCTGATTCAGGAAGTGCGGCTTTCCAACAGCGTCAGCCGTCCTTTCGGCGGAGGACAGCAACAGAGTTCCAGCAGCCTGTTTGGCGGCAGCGAGATCCCGGACACCGGCTTCAGTCTCGGCCAGGCCGTTCGGCACTCGGTGTTCGGCGATGGCGTGATCCTGAACTTCGAAGGCGCCGGGGCTCAGGCGCGGGTGCAGGTGAATTTCGGCGAAGGCAGCAAGTGGCTGATGCTCGGCTACGCCAAGCTGGAAGCTATTTAAGGCTGTCCGCTCGATCGTTCCCACGCTGCGTGGGACCGATCATCAATCTAGGAGGAACAGGCATGGGCTCAGGTTTTTTTACTTCCTGGACATTCTGGGCCCTGCTGTCAGCGGCATTCGCGGCCATGACCGCGATCTTCGCCAAGATCGGCATCGAAAACGTCAACTCCGACTTCGCCACACTGCTGCGCACAGTCGTGGTTCTGGTCAGCCTGGCCTTGATTTTGTACGCCACGGGCCAATATCAGTCCTTGGGATCGATCTCGGCCAGGAGCTACCTGTTCCTGCTGTTGTCGGGACTGGCCACCGGTGCGTCGTGGATCTGCTACTTCCGCGCGTTGAAACTGGGGCCGGCCTCGCTGGTCGCTCCGGTGGACAAACTCAGCGTGGTGCTGGTGGCAGTGCTCGGCGTGATCCTGCTGGGCGAAAGACTCGACCTGCGCCAATGGGGCGGAATCGGCCTGATCACGGCCGGTGTGGTCATGCTCGCGCTGCGGCGCTAGGCACCCTTCCGACAGAACTTATCCACTTATCCTACAGACCAAAGTTAACAGGCCTTACTGCCCTGATTGAAGCTGAACGCAACCTGTCAGGCAAAAGCTCGAAACACTCTGCCGCTAGCCAGTAACACTTCAGCTGTGCAACATGGCGCGCGTGCCATCCACAAATGGGAATTCCCTTTATGAAACGTTTTCTTAGCATCGCCATGGCGTTGTGCATCGGCCTGACGATGAGCCTCGACGCCAACGCCAAGCGCTTTGGTGGCGGCAAGAGCGCCGGCGCTGCGCCGACTCACCAGACCAGCCAAATGGCTCCTTCTTCTGCTGCAGGTGGCGCTGCTGCCACTGCGGGCGCGGCCGGTGCCGCTGGCGCTGCCGCCAAGGCCGGCGGTGCTTCTCGCTGGCTCGGCCCTCTGGCCGGTATCGCCGCCGGTGGCCTGCTGGCCTCCATGTTCATGGGTGGTGGCTTCCAGGGCATGCAAATCTTCGACATCCTGATCATGGCGGTCATCGCCTTCCTGGTCTTCCGTTTCATCGCCGCTCGTCGCCGCAAGCAGCAGGAGCATCTGTCTCCAGCGGGCGCGCCGATGCAGCGTGAAGTGTTCGAACAAAAGCCGGCCGCCATGGGTTCGATCTTCGGCGGTTCGGCCGCACCGGTTGCCGCCCGTCCGGTGATCAATGCGCCAGCCTGGTTCAATGAAAAGAACTTCATTGAAGCAGCGCGAAACCATTTCCAATCCCTGCAGCAGCACTGGGACGCCAACGAAATGGACAAGATCGCCGAGTTCGTGACCCCGCAACTGCTGGAGTTCCTCAAACGCGAACGTGCCGACCTGGGTGAAGGTTTCCAGTCCACCTACATTGATAACCTCAATGTTCAACTGGACGGCGTCGATGATCGCGCCGACAAGACCATCGCCACCCTGACCTTCAGCGGTGTATCGAAGACTTCGCGATTCGACCAGGGCGAAGTGTTCAGCGAAAGCTGGAACATGGAACGTCCGCAGGGCGAGAACCAGCCTTGGCTGGTGGCAGGTATCCGCCAGAACGGCTGATGCCTCCAGCGTTAAGCGTGTTGTAACAAAACCCCGGCTTCGGCCGGGGTTTTCTATTTCACGGTTACATCCATAGCGAGCTACTGTATAAACCGCCCCAACTAAACCGCGCCATCAAGCAAGAGGATCCCGGACGTGGAAGAAATTATCGAACAACTGCGTGAAGCCAACGAACCGGTACCGGTCCCCTTGGAGTTGCCCGATGAAGATCAGATCGTGGAAATCGAAGAACAACTGTTCATCGACATTCCTTTTGTCTTCAGAGAATTTTTGCTGACCGTCAGCGATGTGGTTTACGGCAGCCTGGAGCCGGTGACCGTCACCGACCCGCAATCTCACACTTACCTGCCGGACGTTGCCGCCAACGCCTGGGATGCCGGTGTCGACCGCAGCATGATTCCGATCTGCCAGGACGGCGATGACTACTACCTGGTTGAAGAAGACGGCACCGTGGTGCTGTGGCAGGCCGAGGAAGAACTGATCGCCGAAGAAACCTGGGAATCGGTGTGGCACTGGGCGCGAGACGTCTGGCTGGAAAGCTGAAACCCTGACGCGCCGCCGGGTCAATGCCCCGTCGCATCGTTGTGATTGTCCAGGGTTTCGAGCAAGGCCACCTGCATCCGCGTGTGCACGCGGATGAACCAGCGCCAGAGCAACGCGACCACCGCGGCCGCGACAACGGCAATCAGCACCAGCAACTTGTTGGTCGGCAGAATACTGGCCGACAAGGCTGCCAGCAGCAGGAAGATCACCAGCAGCGAGAGGATCGGGATCACTTCGGCGATTACCCGGCGCACTCGCTGCGTGTGACGGCCGGCCATCTCCGCTTTCACGCCCATTTCTGCCAACAGCATCGACAACGCCTTGAGCTTGCGATAAGCGGCAATCAGGAATGGCAGCGACAACAGCAATGCCCCGCCCCAGATCAACGCTTTCTGCCAGCCCGGGTCGCTGATCCAGCCTTCCAGGTACGCGGACATGCGCTCGGCGAAGAAAGCGCCCGAGAAGAAAATCGCAATTACCAGCGCCAGATTGACCCCCACCTGCAGCAAAATTCGCCGGATCATCGATGCCAGCAACGCACCCTCGCCCTGAGGCTGGATGCTGCGCAACCATTCGCCGTACATCCCCAGCACGCGACCCAGTCGCTGCGGCATCACGGCAGCCAGTTTGATCGACAGCGGGTCAGCGGCGCGGATCAGGTATGGCGTCAGCAGCGTGGTAATCACCGATACCGCCACGGCGACTGGGTAGAGGAAATGACTGGTGACCTGCAAGGTCATGCCCAATGCCGCAATGATGAAAGAAAATTCGCCAATCTGTGAAAGACCCATCCCGACCCGCAGTGAGGTGCGTCCGTCGTTGCCGGCGATAAACGCTCCCAGGCCGCAGGACAGTATCTTGCCAAGGACAACGGCCACGGTGATCACCGCAATCGGCCACGCGTACTGCAGCAAAATCAACGGATCTAGCATCAACCCGATGGCGACAAAGAAGATCGCACTGAACAGGTCGCGAACCGGCTCGATCAAACGCTCAATCTTCATCAACTGCCGCGACTCAGCCATGATCGCGCCTATCAGGAACGCCCCCAGCACCATGCTGTATTCGAGTTTCACCACCAGCAAACAGAAGCCAAAGCACAGGCCCAGCACAGTGATCAGCAACATCTCATTACTTTCGAATTTGGCCACATAAGCCAGCAAGCGCGGTACCAGCAGGATGCCGATGACCAAAGCGACAATCATGAACAGCGACAGCTTGCCGACGGTGGAAAACACTTCGCCAGAACTGACCGTGCCGCTGACCGCGATGCTCGACAGCAAGGCAATGATGCCAATGCCGAGGATGTCCTCGACGATCAGCACACCGAAAATCAGCTGCGCGAAGCGCTCGTTCTTCATCTTCAGATCATTGAGCGCCTTGACGATGATGGTGGTCGAGGAGATCGCCAGGATCGCGCCGAGGAACAGCGAGTCCATGGTGTTCCAGTCGAACCAGCGGCCGATTTCATAGCCGATCCAGATCATCAGCACGATTTCCAGGAACGCCGCGATAAACGCGGTCGCGCCGACCTTGAACAGCTTGCGCAGGCTGAATTCCAGGCCGAGGCAGAACATCAGGAAAATCACCCCGAGTTCGGCAAGGATCTTGATGGTTTCTTCGTCATGGATCAGGCCGAACGGCGGCGTGTGCGGCCCAATAATGAAACCGGCGACGATATAGCCCAGGACCACGGGCTGCTTGAAGCGGTGGAACAACACCGTCACCACACCTGCGACCAACATGATCACTGCCAGATCCTGAATAAAACTGATGGCATGCATGGCGCGAGGCTCCTTGGGTGACATTGCTCGATCGCCAGACGCGGGAAAGGTCTGATCGAACAGGGTAAAAAATCCACATTCCGCGTAGGAATTGCCCTTGGGGTGGGCTTTTGAAGGGTAACACCGCGACTTCCGGCAGAAAGGCGGTGCAATATATGGAAACAGATCGATCCGGCGTGACGACGATCACCCGCCCGGCGTCCCGATAACTGTGGTTTGCAAAAACCGACCAGGCACCCGTAGAGGTGCATTCCTCCGAAACCTGCCATGAACCGTGAGAACGCTATGGAACCCGGAAACGCCCAGCTGTCGATGACGGTATTGATGACCCCCGACATGGCCAACTTCTCTGGCAATGTCCACGGCGGCACGTTGCTCAAGTACCTCGACGAAGTGGCCTACGCCTGTGCCAGCCGTTATGCCGGCCGTTATGTGGTGACCCTGTCGGTGGATCAGGTGATTTTCCGCGAGCCTATTCATGTCGGCGAACTGGTGACTTTTCTCGCCTCGGTCAACTACACCGGCAACACTTCGATGGAAGTGGGCATCAAGGTTGTGACCGAAAACATCCGCGAGCGCTCGGTGCGCCACACCAACAGCTGCTTCTTCACCATGGTCGCGGTGGATGATGACCGCAAGCCGGCCTCCGTGCCGGCGCTGCAACCGCAGAACAGCGAAGACAAGCGCCGCTTTATCCAGGCGCAGCAGCGTCGGCAGATTCGTCAGGAACTGGAAAAGCGGTATCAGGAGATCAAGGGCGACGCTTAAGGCCTGAGTCGTTCTCTAGGCAGCTTGCTCGCGAATGGGTTCGACGCGGACGTCAAAGGCTGATCGGGGTCGCTTCAAACCGCACCCGCGGATGCGCGATCCGGTCCTGCGCCCGCACCAGTTCCAGTTCATAACTGGCGCAGGCCTGAGTTTCCAGCAACACTTCATGCACCGCTGACGCCGCGAACTCGAAAGCCGCCACCAGGCTGTCCCCCAACAACACGCGCGCCAGAAATAGCCCGGAGGTCAGGTCGCCAACGCCCACCGGCTGACGCGGAAACGCCAGCAACGGACGGCGCAAATGCCAGCTTTGTTCGGCCGTCACCAGCAACATCTCGAACACATCCGCGGGTTTGCCCGGATAGGCCAGGTGCTTGACCAGCACCGCTTTCGGACCGCGCGCCAGCAGCGCTCGCGCCATGGCCAGGCAGTCAAACAGCGACTGCGGCTTGCGTCCCGAGAAGCTGTCCAGTTCCAACTGGTTCGGGCACATGAAATCCGCCACGGCCGCCGCCTCTTCCAGCAGGAAATCGCTGACCTCGGCCGGCACGCTGCAGCCTTTTTCCGGATGGCCCATCACCGGGTCGCACAGATACAGCGCCTTGGGGTTCATCGACTTGATCCGCGCCACGCCGGTCAGGATCGCCCGGCCCTGGGCCGCACTGCCGAGGTAGCCGGACAACACTGCGTCGCAATTGCCCAATTCGCCTATCGCCGCAATGCCTTCGACCAGGTCGGGAATCTGCTGCGGCGCCAGCACTTCACCCGTCCACTGGCCGTATTGGGTGTGGTTGGAGAACTGCACAGTGTTAAGCGGCCAGACATTCACCCCGACCCGCTGCATCGGGAAAACCGCGGCACTGTTGCCGGCGTGGCCGAACACCACGTGGGACTGAATGGCGAGCAGATGAGGCGTACGTTTCATGCGGTGAGTTTTCCGTAAACCGATTGAAATTCAAGCCGCGCAGTATGCGACTAAACGCAGCCTGTACGACAGGCCGGCGACGCAGTTAAGCTGGCACTATCTTGTTGGAGCACCCTGTTGATGCTGACCCTCGGAAATATCTTCGTGTTAATGCTGCTCGCCACGGGCGGCGCGTGGCTGTGGCACAACCATGGCTTGCGCGAGCGCGCACTGGACCGGGTCAAGCAGCATTGCGCCAAGCTCGGGATCGAGTTGCTGGACGGCAACGTCGCGCTGAAGAAAATTGCGTTCATCAAGGATGCCAACGGTCGGCGACGCTTGGCTCGCGTGTATAACTTCGAGTTCACGGTGACCGGCGAAACCCGGCACAACGGCACCATCACCCAGTTCGGCGCTCACAGCGCCCAGATCGAACTGGCGCCTTACCCGGTGCCGTTCGACGACACGGCGCCGGTGGTCGAGGTCGTGAAGCCTCGCGCAGAAGTGATTGAGCTTAGTCAGTGGCGGCAAGAACACACGAAATGGCGTCCCTAATTCAATCGGCAGTCGGCCAGTGCGCTTTGCAATAAATCAACATCCTGCGCCTCACTGAAAATCAGCTCGATCCGCGAATCCTGCCGCCATTCGCTGGGTTGCCACGCCAGTGCCGAATTATCCAACGCATTCGCCGAAACCCAGCCTCCGTCGCAGTGGATAACCAGCTTCGCCCGCCGCCAGGCAAGGCTCTCAAGCCAACGGCCAACGAGCGCCGAATCAAACGTCTGGCTCTGATGCCAGCGCCAACCAACGCTCCAGACGCCCTCTTGTTGCTGACTCAGGCAAATCGGCAGCCCAGGATCGGGCCATACCGCCGGCATCTGCGCCAAACCTTTAGGTGCGATGAAGTTATCTACACCCGCCACAGCCTGCGACTCAAGCCCCGGCAATTCGCTCAGCGGCAATACAGCTTGTTGTGTCCAATACAAGGGACGCGCCGGCAACTGCGCGACAATCCGCTGTCGATCACTTTCGCCGAGACCTTCGGACTTGTTCAGTAATAACAATCCAGCGCGGCTCAACGCCTCCTGCTGCGTCACCGGCAGCGGTTTGCCAGCCGCGAGCGCCTGGGCATCAAGCACCAGCACGCCGGGTTGAACCGCCAGCACGCCGACCCAAGGCGCCTCGCTCAATTGCCTGAGCAACTGCGCCGGATGGCCAAGCCCGGACGGTTCGATGAACAGCCGATCCGGCCGCGACTTACGCAGCAAACGCCCGAGGCCGATCTGGAACGGCGCACCATTGACGCAACACAAACAGCCCCCGGCCACTTCGCCCAATGCGATACCATCGGCGTCCCGGGTCAGCAGCGCAGCATCGATGCCGATCTGCCCGAACTCGTTGATCAGCACCGCCCAACGCTCATTCGGCGGCCGCTGTGCCAGCAGGTGCTTGATCAGACTGGTCTTGCCTGCGCCCAATGGGCCGGCAATGACGTGGGTGGGAATGTTCTGCAACATGGTCGATGTTTTCTGAGGAGGTAAGGGATGCGGTTGAGTGACTGGACGTTGCTGTTGACGCTGGTTTCCGGCGAGGCCCTGGCGCAGGCGTGCATGGTACATAGCACGGCTGAGCGACTCGACGTGAAAGTCTGCCAGCAGAACCGCAGCATTCCGGAAAAACTCTTCGCCGACGGGTTCTGCCAGCCGAATCTGGCCGGGCAGAAGGTCGAGGTGCAATACGTCGACCAATGCCCAAGCGGTGCGTTTGGCGTGTGCAGCAACGCGCAAGTCGCCAATATGCCCTACCGGCAGGATATTCACTATTACGGCGTGGCCACCGACGCGGCGTATCTGAAGCCGTTTTGCGAGGGCCCGAGCCAAGGGAACTGGCTTAAGCCCTGATCTATTAGCCCAGCCAATCGAGGGTCAGGATCAACCGGCGCTCGCCCGGCGCGAGCGGCGGCGAACGATGAATCAGGCCAGCGCCTTCATTGCCGTGCCATTTTTCGCCTTTGAGCAATGCTACGTCGCCGCTGCCTATTTGCTGGATCAGCGAATTGTCCACAGGTTCGGCTTCGGGTTGGCTCAATTGGCGACGATCCATCGCGCCCTCCTTCAGCCACTGGCTGCCAATGCCGGCATACGTTGTGATCAGTCGCACCGGCACATGATCGACGTGAAAGCGCGGGCACATGGCCTTGTCCAATACCCGCAAACGCACGCCAATGCGCCTGGCGCCCAACAAGCAGGCGAAAGCGCTGATCAGCCAGGAAACATCGGCGATGAAAGCTTCATGCCCTTCGAGGTCGGTGAAACCTGAGGCCAAGCCGTGCAGATCGGGTTCACAGTCATCACCCGGCAACTCCAGCACCAGCGATTCGGCCAGTGGCTCGTTCAGGGACAACAACAAACTGGCGAAGTCGGCGATGTGGGCCGGGGGCTGGCGTTGCCAGACGGCAAGGTTCACTCCGTCGTCGAGAATCTGCGCAAGGGTTTGCACTGTCTCGCCCTCAACCTGACAAATCAGCGGCCGTAATTTAAACGTAGCTGCCAACATCACGCGGCGTCCTCTTCATACCAAGGGCCGAACGGGTCTGGCAGCAAGCGCCAGCCTTCCATCCCTGACGCCATTTCATCATCGGTCAGCAGGCAGTCATCCAGTTCGGCGGTGAGTTGGACGAAGTCGATGTTTTGGCCGATGAACACCAGTTCCTGGCGGCAATCACCGGTGCTGGCAGTCCAGTTTTCCATGATTCCCGCGGTGCTTTCTTCGTCCTGCGGCCACTGGTTTTTCGGCACGAAGCGCCACCAGCGTCCAGCGAAACCATGACGCATCAACCCGCCGGCCTGAGACCAGCTGCCCGCGTCCATGGGTTTGCTCGCCAGCCAGAAAAAACCCTTGGAACGTAGCAGTTTTCCATTCACCCACGGGCGATCAACGAAGCTGAAAAAGCGCTGCGGATGAAAGGGTTTGCGTGCTCGATAAACCGTGGAAGCGATGCCGTACTCCTCGGTTTCCGGCACATGTTCGCCACGTAATTCCTGCAACCAGCCAGGCGCTTGCGCGGCTTTTTCAAAGTCGAAGCGACCGGTGTTGAGGATTTTCTTCAGGGGGATTTCACCCATGACCATCGGGATAATTTCGGCTTGGGAATTCAGTCGTTCGAGGATTGCGATCAGCTCTCGCCGTTCGCGACTGCTGATCAGGTCGATCTTGCTGATCAGGATCACGTCGGCGAACTCGATCTGCTCGATCAACAGATCAGTAATTGAGCGTTCGTCCTCCTCGCCCAACGTTTCGCCACGGGAAGCGAGGCTTTCGGCGGCCTGATAGTCGAGCAGAAAGTTCATGCCATCGACCACGGTGACCATGGTGTCGAGCCGCGCGATGTCGGCCAGGCTCTGCCCTTCTTCGTCGCGAAAGGTGAAGGTTTCAGCGACGGGCAGTGGCTCGGAAATGCCGGTGGACTCGATCAGCAGGTAATCGAAGCGCCCATCCCTGGCGAGTTTGCTCACCTCCTCCAGCAAGTCTTCGCGCAAGGTGCAGCAGATGCAGCCGTTGCTCATTTCCACGAGTTTTTCTTCGGCGCGGTTCAGGCTGACGTCACGCTGAACTTCGCTGCCATCGATGTTGATTTCGCTCATGTCATTGACGATCACCGCGACCCGCAGGTTTTCGCGGTTACGCAGTACATAGTTGAGCAGCGTACTTTTGCCGGCGCCAAGAAAGCCCGACAGGACGGTGACAGGGAGACGATTGGGCATCAGGTAATCCTCACAGGGATGCCCGGTCGCAGTGCCGGGCCGAAATTAATGTTGTGGAATAACGATTCTGCTGGCCGCAACGCGAGGTTCACGTGCAGCCGAATCACGGGCTGTCAGGCCTGGGCTTTGTTCTGTTCCTGCTGCCAGGCGACGTAGCTATCGAGCGGCGGATTTTTATGAAAGTAGCGCTGTAAACCTTCGAACAAGCCGTCAGCCACCGCTTGCTGGTGTCGCGCGGTCACCAGTCGCTGGCTGTCGCGGGCGTTGGAGATAAAGCCGGTTTCCACCAGGATCGATGGCACGTCGGGCGACTTCAGCACGGCGAATCCGGCCTGTTCCACACGCGTCTGATGCAACGTGGTTATACCGGCCAGGCTGCTGAGCACGGTGCTGCCCAACTGCAAGCTGGCCGCGATCGTGGCGTTCATCGACATGTCGAGAATCACCCCGGCAAGCATCGGGTCCTTGTCCTTGAGATTGAGCAGGCTGGTGGCCCCCAACAGGTCTGCGCCGTTCTCCCGCTGCGCCATGAAGCGCGCCGTGGCCGACGTCGCGCCGCTCGGACAAGCAGTACACCGACGCCCCTGAGGCGGTGAGACGCGGTGCCGCATCGGCGTGCACCGAGATGAAGATGTCGGCATTGTGCTTGCGGGCGATCTCCACGCGTTTGCGCAGCGGGACGAAGAAGTCGTCATTGCGCACCAGCTTCACGTCGAAGCCCTTTTCGCGTTTCAGCCGTTTCGCCAACAACTGCGCGATGGACAACACCACATCCTTCTCACGTTCACCTTTGGCGCCGACCGCGCCAGGGTCTTTGCCGCCATGGCCGGGATCGACCACGACGATGATGTCGCGCTTGGGGTGAGCCTTGTCGACTGGCGGCTCAGGCGCCGCCGCGATCTGGTATTGCACCGGCCCGCTCAGATCGAATACCAGGCGCAGCTTGTCATCCGAACGCCAAAGCCGCGCGTTGCGAATTTGCGTGGCGCCCACGGCGAAGGGCAATGCGAAGGCCGCGCTGGCCAGAATCAGGTTGAGCAGGTGACGTCTGTGCATGGTGGAAGCCGCTCGTAAAAAAGGCGTAGTCGATGTCAATGTAATAACATAACATGTCTAACCGACTTCCACGATGGACCTGCTCATGAATGCGCTGACTCTGCCAGATATCGCCGCGCAGGCCTCACGCCAAGCCCTGCCACTTGAATGGGTGGGCATGTGCGGCATTGCTCTTCCCATTTTTTTTGACGGTCAGAGATTGAGCGCGAAAGCCGACGTGGGCGTCAGCCTCGACGATGGCGAAGCGCGCGGGATTCATATGTCGCGTCTTTATCTGGCGTTGGAAATGCTCGAGCAGGAGACCCTGACACCCGCTCTGATGCGGCGCGTATTGCAGCGCTTTCTCGATTCTCATCAAGGCCTTTCCAACAGCGCTCACTTGAAAATTCACACCGACTTACTTCTGAAAAGGCCAGCGCTGATCAGTCCTTTGTCAGGCTGGAAAACCTATCCAGTCAGCATCGAGGCGAGCTTGAAAAACGCAATGTTCCACGTGGAACTAAAAATCGACGTGCCTTATTCCTCAACGTGCCCCTGTTCGGCAGCATTATCCCGACAGTTGATTCAGCACCAATTCGTCAATGACTTTGCCAACATCCCACTGCAACACGCCGACGTGCTGGCATGGCTGGGCTCCACAAAAGGCATCGTCGCCACCCCACACAGCCAGCGCAGCCACGCAAAATTAAGGGTTCGTATCGACGATTATCTGGATGGCCTGCCGCTGATCACGTTGATCAACGATGCCGAAGCTGCTCTCGGCACCGCCGTGCAAACCGCCGTAAAACGCGCAGACGAACAAGCCTTCGCCTTAGCCAATGGACAGAACCTGATGTTCTGTGAGGACGCTGCGCGACGATTGAATCTGGCCCTGCAACGCTCACCTGGGATCAACGCTTTCCACCTGAAAGTCGTTCACGCCGAAAGCCTGCACGCCCACGACGCCGTCGCCGAAAGCCGATGGAACTGGGAGGCCGCATGATTCGTTGCCACGCATTGCGTTGGGGTGCGCCGGGACAACCGCTCACACCGCCGGTAGATTTTGAATTGCCCAAGGGAAGCCTGACCGCAGTCATCGGTGCCAACGGCTCAGGCAAAAGTAGCCTACTGAAAGTCATCGCCGGGTTGCAAAAGCCACTAAATGGCACAGTGATCCTCGATGTTCCGCGCAAGGGATCGCTCTCATTTCTCCCCCAGCAACAACACCTCGACCGGCAATTCCCAATCAGTCTGCAAGAGCTGGTGGCGGCCGGTTTCTGGGGCATCAAGCAATCACCCGCACTCCGAGGCCAGCGACTCAAAGCCGCGCTGGAAGACTGGTGTCTCACCGGATTGGAACAACGCCCACTGATGGCCCTCTCCGGCGGTGAATTACAGCGCGCCTTGCTCGCGCGTCTGAGCCTCGCCGAAGCGCCATTGCTGCTGCTCGACGAACCTCACGCAGCCCTCGATGAACTCGGCCAGGCGCTACTGTGGAAACACATCTACGCATGGCACGCCGAAGGTCGAACCCTGCTAGTCGTCTGCCATGACCTGGCCGCCGTTCGCCAACACATTCCGCAAACCCTGTTGATCAAACCCAGTGGCTGCATCCTCGGCACCAGCAGCGATCTGATTCGCCAACAACCGCAAACGCAGGTGGCCCGATGCTAGCCGCCACCCAACTCTGGCTACCGTTCCACGAGTTTGTATTCATGCGTCGCGCCCTGCTCGGCGGATTGGTCCTGGCGTGCAGCACAGCACCGCTCGGGGTGTTTTTGATCCTGCGACGCATGAGCCTGATCGGCGATGCGGTTGCTCACGGCATCCTGCCCGGCGCAGCGCTCGGATTCTGGTTTGCTGGTTTAAGCCTTCCAGCGCTGACGATTGGCGGTCTCGGCGCCGGCCTGAGCATGGCCGGACTTGCTGCGTGGATTACCCGTCGCACCGGCCTGCGCGAAGACGCGAGCCTCGCCGCGATCTACCCGATTTCCCTCGCCAGCGGTGTGCTGATCCTCGGCATCGCCGGCAAACGCCTGGACCTGCTGCACCTGCTCTTCGGTTCCGCGCTTGCCGTCGATGGCCCGACATTGACCGGCATGGTGTGGGTCTCCGGCATCAGCCTGATCGCCATGCTGTTCATCTACAAACCGTTGTTGCTGGACACCCTCGACCCGCTTTTTTTGCAAACCGTCAGCCGTCTCGGTCCACTCGCGCACGGTGTATTTCTGACGCTGGTGGTGCTGAATCTGGTGATCGGTTTTCAGGCCATCGGCGCTTTGATGGTTGTCGGCTTGATGATGTTGCCCGCCGCCGCTTCACGCTTTTGGAGCCGTCGCTTACCGGTGCTGATGGGCGTTGCTGCCGTGCTGGGTTGCCTGTCTGTATGGCTCGGTTTGTTGCTGTCGTTTTATTACTCGCTGCCCAGCGGTCCGGCGATCGTGCTGGTGGCTGGCGGTTTTTATCTGCTGTCCGTGGTATTCGGTCCGGTGCACGGTTTGCTGCGCCGCCCGCCTTTGCTCACATCCCAATGAGGTGTTGCCCGATGCGCGCTCTACTTGTGCTGTTCTGTTTGATGTTGTCGATGTCGCTGTCCGCTGCGGAAAAACTTCAGGTGGTCACCAGTTTCAGCATCCTTGCCGACATGACCCACCAGGTCGGCGGCGAGCATATCCAGATCACCAACATGGTCGGCCCCGACGCTGATGCCCACACCTACGAGCCGACGCCGGACGACGCAAAGGCGTTGCTCAAGGCCAAACTGATCATCAAAAACGGCCTCGGTTTCGAACCATGGCTGGACCGTCTGGTGACCAGCACTGAAACCCGAGCCCCGGTGATCAGCGCAAGC
Organism: Pseudomonas sp. GB2N2; assembly: GCF_054897705.1. Taxonomy (NCBI): domain Bacteria; kingdom Pseudomonadati; phylum Pseudomonadota; class Gammaproteobacteria; order Pseudomonadales; family Pseudomonadaceae; genus Pseudomonas; species Pseudomonas sp. GB2N2. Next base: position 4,578,086 of record NZ_CM142701.1, on the reverse strand, counting down.
CATGGCGTCATTCCGCGCTCGCTGGATGAAGACGGCGAGACCGTTCCCGATCCTCACGCCTGGCACAACCTGGCGAACACCGAGCTATATATCAGCAACATCACCAAGGCGCTGGCCGCCGCGGACCCATCCAACAGATCCGATTATGAACGCAACAGCCAGGCCTACCTGAAACAGATCCACGCGCTGCTCGCCGAAGCCAAAACCAAGCTCGGTTCGCTGCCGCCGGGCAACCGCAAGATCGTCACCTCTCACGACGCCTTCGGTTATCTCGGCCAGGCCTACGGCATCGACTTCATGGCGCCACAGGGCCTGTCCACCGAGCGCGAACCCTCCGCCGCGGAAGTCGCTGCGTTGATCACCCAGATTCGTCAGGCCAAGGTCAAAGCGGTGTTCATGGAAAACATCAAGGACGCGCGCCTGCTCAAACAGATTGCCGATGAAAGCGGCGCCCAAATTGGCGGCACTTTGTACTCCGACGCACTCGCTGCCAGTGGTCCGGCCAGCACCTTTGCCGGCCTGTTCGAATACAACCTCAACACTCTGTACGAGGCGTTGAGCAAACCATGATCCGCAGAACCCATACGGTGATTTGCCGGTTATTGCCGAGTTGGCGTGCGGAATTCGCATAGCGTGACAAATGCCTTAATGACAACTGCCAGGGTTTACCTCTACGGTTTATGCGCTAGCACAAGAGAGCACCGACATGATCCACATCACCCTGAGCGATGGTTCATTGCGTGAATACGACCAACCGTTGTCGGTGTATGAACTCGCCGCCAGCATCGGTCCAGGGCTGGCCAAAGCGGCAGTCGCCGGGCGGGTTAACGGCGTGTTGGTGGATTGTGAGTTCATGCTCGAAGCCGATGCCCGGGTCAGCATCGTCACACCGCAAGAACCCGACGGGCTGGAGATCCTGCGCCGCTCCTGTGCCTTGATGCTGGCGATGGCCGTGAAACAGCTCTATCCAAAAGCGCAATTGCAGACTGGCGCGGCACTGGGTGATGGCTTCTATTATGAGTTTGTGTTTGAGCGTCCGCTAAATCTGATCGACCTTGCCGGTATCGAAGCGCGCATGAAAACGCTGGCCGCGACCAATCACTCGATACGCCGTCGTGCACTTTCACCGCGGACCATGCATCTGGAAAAACTGACGCCCTACTTCTTCGGGAGTTTGGAGTGCATGTCCAAGGGTCCGCATGTCCCCGCGACCCGGGTACTGCAGGCATTCGCACTGGAGCATATCAGTGGTACTTCGCCACAACGGATTTACGGCACTTGCTGGTCTTGCCAGCAAGAACTGGACGAGTGGCGAGCACCGCCGCATGTGATGATCGTCAGCATGGATGACCGTCAGGCGGATTACGCCCAGTCGGTGACAGAGGCACTGCGCAGAAGCGGCGTGCGTGCCCGCGCAGATTTGCGTAACGAGAAAGTCCGCCACAAGATCCGCGAGCACAGCCAGCAAGTGCCGTATCTGGTGGTGATTGGAGAGAAAGAAAAGGCAGGCGGATTTGTCAGTGTGCGCAGTCGAACGGGAGAGGATTTCGGCAGGATGGCGGTTGATGCAGTGTGTGACTGGTTGCGATCGACGGGGATTGCCGGCGTTTGAAGGGACGCCTTCGCGGGCAAGCCGGAGCGCCGAACCACTCGCTCCTACACGTTAAACATTAAACGGTAGTAGCGAGCCTTGCCGCGGGCAGCGTTCCGACGAAGCTTTTAAGCTCTTGGCTTCACTGTTCCGCAATCCTGTCCTAGCCACACCGCGCGAGTATCAAGACTGCCCTTCTGCTGAATACCCGTGGCGTTGAAGGTGCCATTCACCTTGGTGGTGAACTCGCGATCGCTCAAGAAAGTCGCCACACCCGCACCCTGCGCTTTTGGGCAGCTGAAGCGGAATTTCCACTGGTTGCCAGTGCGGTCGGTGATTTCCTGCTTGCACCCCGATTGCGGGTCCGTCAGCGGAATATTATCGCTCTTCACCTGCTCCGGCGTCAGGCACGCGCGAATCCCTTTGCCGCCCATCGTGATGCCTTGCTTCTCCAATTGCGCACGTTGTTCGGGCGTCATCTGGCTTTGAAGCTGGCCGAGAATCAGTTGCAGGTCCGGCAGGTTCTGGTCATCGACCTTCATGTTGCTCGAGGTTAATTCCCACAATCCTGGCTGCAGCATCTGCGCCTGAGCGGCCACAGGAAGTGCCAAACCAAAAGCCACGGCCAAACCCAGCAGACGTACGTTCATCGTGTAACTCCTGATCAATAGTGGCCGTTAGACGTCAGCCACGGGCTTCGGTTCATGGACCAATTAAATAGCGACATTCTGCACGGAACATGGTCTGTTAAGCATTGAATCTTCAGGAGCAAGGCTGCCCCATGGATTATTTTGGACCGCATATTTTCGGTTATTTGATCGCGCTGGCACACTCGTTAGGGCTGATCGCCGCCATCCATGCCGTTTTGACCGTTCGCACCGCCCAAGGCTCGATCGCCTGGGCCCTGTCGTTACTGTTCATTCCCTACCTTACGCTTATCCCCTACCTGGTCTTTGGCCGCAGTACCTTCGATGGTTACATCAAGGCGCGTCGACAAGCCAACGAAGAAATGCGCAAGGCAATCTCCGAGTTGAACTGGCGTCCGTGGGTGGAAGAAGCGCTCGCTGCACGTGCCTCCAACGCATACGCCTCGCTGAGGGCCATGCCGAAGCTGGGACGCATGCCGTGCCTGGCGAACAATGAAGTCAGCTTGCTGATCAATGGCCAAGCGACCTTCGAGGCGATCTTCGACGCCATCCGCCACGCAAAAGAAGCGGTGCTAATCCAGTTCTTCATCATCCATGACGACCGCCTCGGTCAACGCCTGCGTACCTTACTGCTGGAAAAAGCCGCGCAAGGCGTGGCTGTTTATTTGCTGTACGACCGCATCGGCAGTCACTCCCTGCCCCACCGTTACGTGCAGTCATTGCGCGATGCCGGCGTCGAGGTCAAAGCGTTCGCAACACGCAGCGGCTGGCTCAATCGATTTCAAGTCAACTTCCGTAACCACCGCAAGATCGTCGTGGTCGATGGCGTGCTGGGCTTCGTCGGCGGGCACAACGTCGGCGACGAATACATGGGCGAGAGCCCGCCCCTGGCGCCGTGGCGCGATACCCATGTGCGGGTGCGCGGCCCGGTGGTGGCCTGCATGCAGGAATCGTTCGCCGAAGACTGGTTCTGGGCCGCCAGGTCGCTGCCCCCGCTGATCCTGCCGGACGTGTATCCGGACGACGGAGTGCTCTGCCAATTGCTGGCCAGCGGCCCGGCCGATTCCTACGAAACCTGTTCGTTATTCTTCGTCGAGGCCATCCACGCGGCGACCGAACGAGTGTGGATCACCAGTCCGTATTTCATCCCCGACGAGGCGGTGTTTGCAGCCTTGAGGCTGGCAGTTCTGCGCGGTGTGGACGTGCGATTGCTGCTGCCTTCACGACCGGATCACCGAATCGTCTACGCCGCGTCCAGCCTGTATGCCTTCGAAGCGGTGCGCGCCGGCGTGCGGGTGTTCCGCTACCAACCGGGTTTCCTGCATCAGAAGGTGGTGTTGATCGACCGCGAAATCAGCGCAATCGGCAGCGCCAATATGGACAACCGTTCGTTCCGGCTGAATTTTGAAGTGATGTTGCTGACCGTCGACAGTGTGTTTGCCGGGCAAGTGGAACAGATGCTCAACCACGATTTCGCCCAGGCACACGAAGTGGCCAAAGAAGAAAGCCGGGAGACCCACCGCCTGCAACAAGTTGGCATGCGGATCGCCCGGCTCATTTCCCCGATACTTTAAGGCGTGTAGATGTCGTCGCGGGTCCAGGGCAGCTCGTGGCTGCCATCGGGATGGGCCTTCACCGCAAGGATCTGGTGCAGGTTGATCCAGCCCTTGGCGAACGCATAGGCGCATCCGGCCAGGTACAGCCGCCAGATTCGCAGCGCTTGCTCGGGAACCAGCTTGCCGGCGGCTTCCAGGTTGTCTTCCAGGCGTTCACTCCAATGGTCGAGGGTTCGCGCGTAATGCAGGCGCAGGCTCTCGACATCAACGACCTCCAACCCCGCTTCGCTGATCTCGGCAGTCATCATCGCCAGGTGCGGCAATTCGCCGTTGGGGAATACATACTTCTCGATGAAATCACCGGCACCGCGCCCCACCGGACGGCCGTCGGTGTGCTTGGCGGTGATCCCGTGGTTCATTACCAGCCCGCCCTCCTTCACGGCACCGAACAGCGTTTTACAGTACTCCGCCAAATTCTCGTGGCCAACGTGTTCGAACATACCGACGCTGACGACTTTGTCGAAGCGGCCGTCCTGAGGCAGATCGCGGTAGTCGAGCAGTTGCAGTTCCACCTGATCGTCCAGACCTTCAGCCGCCACACGTTCACGGGCGAGTTCCAGCTGTTCTTTGCTGAGAGTGATGCCGAACACCTTGACCCCGAATTCCCGCGCGGCATAACGCGCCAACCCGCCCCACCCGCAACCGACATCCAGCAAATACTCACCGGGTTGCAGGCGCAACTTGCGACAGAGATGGCGGAATTTGGCCTGCTGGGCCTGCTCCAGGGTCTCGCTACCGGTCTCGAAATAGGCGCAGGAATATGCCATGTCGCTGTCGAGCCACAGTTGGTAAAACGCATTGGAAAGGTCGTAGTGGTAGGAAATCGCCTTGGCGTCGGTTTCCTTGTCATGGACGGTGCGCACGGGCTGGCTGTCGATGTCGCCCAGCAATGCCTGGCTCCATTCGTCGACCACTCGGATCACTTCGCTCATGGAGCCTTCCAGCTCCAGTTTGCCTTCGACGAACGCTGATCCGAGCGCGTCCAGGCTTGGATGCGTGAGCTGGGTAACCATTTGTGGGTCCTTGACCACAATCGTGACGCTGGGCGTCGGCCCCAGATTGAATTCATGGCCGTCCCAGAGTCGCAGGCGAAGCGGTAGCTGCAGATTCTGTAAGGCCGGTGGAAGTTGCGCGAGCATGGAATATCCCCCTTGTTTCAGACGTCTGATGTGAGGTTAGACCATCCTTGAAAAATAGCTGGCTATCGAATTGATAGCCCTTTCCTCTGACTGGGAGTGTTCAGACTCACTGTCGCACCGTCACAAAAATGATCACCCTTACTTAGATGACTGCGAATCCGAAGCGCAGTTCGCCCTCAACTGTCGTCCTTCAGCTTGAGCAGCGGTTCCTGAAATCGCAGCAATCGTCCGGCGTTACCCAACACCAGCAAGGTGCTGAGGTTATGCAGAAGGGCCGCGATCATTGCTCCCGCCGCGCCGAGCCAGCCGAATGCAGCGAAAGCGACAATCGCTAACGTCCAACCCAGACCGATGATGACGTTCACTTGCAAAGTATTCCGGCACTGACGACTCAACCGTACACAGGTGCCGAGCCGGCGCAGGTCACTGCCAATCAGCACGATGTCGGCCGAGGCCAAGGCTATGTCAGCACCACCGGCGCCCATCGCAACCCCGACCACGCCGGCCTTGAGCGCGAGTGAATCATTGATGCCATCACCGACCACCATCGGCCGAAAGCCGCTGCCGATTTCCTTGAGTACACGGTTGAGTTTGTCTTCGGGCAAAGCCTGGGCTTCGACATCGTGGATCCCGACGTCCCGCGCCAGCGCATCCGCCACGCTGTGGCGATCGCCCGTGAGCAACAATTGCCGGCCCAAACCGAGTTCACTCAACTCATTCAAGGCAAACCGCGCCTCGGGTTTAACCGTGTCGGCCAGCAACAGCCAGGCGAGAAACTCCCCATCGAGGGCCAGCCCGGCAATCGGGCCATCATGTTCGGGAACGGTCGAAGTGGGGATTCCCAATTGCGCGAACAACTCTGGACGACCGAGTGCGGCTTCGCCCTGCTCCGTCATTGCCACTACGCCCAGCCCCTGGCGTTCGTGAATGTCCGAAAGCAGCAGAAAGTGTTCCTGGGTGACCAGACCGGCGAGCGCGCGACTGACTGGATGACTACTGGCAGACCCCAGGCTGGCAGCGAGTTTCAGTACGTGACTGCGATCTTCCAGCGGGCTGTCGATGGATTGCAGGCGCAAGGTGCCGAAGGTCAGCGTTCCGGTCTTGTCGACCACCAGCGACGTCAGGTCCGCCAGCTCTTCAAGAAACGCCGAACTACGAATCAGTATCCCGTGACGAGCGGCGACCGCGACGCCGGCAATCGCCGTGGCCGGTGCCGACAACACCAATGCGCACGGACAGGCTGCCACCAACACCGCGAGCATCGCCTGCGCATCGTTGGTGACGAACCAGGTGACGGCGGCGAGCAACAACACCAACACCATGTAGCTGCCGGCATAGCGTTCGAGCAATCGGGTGATCGGTGGCTTGGAACGCTCGGCACTTTGCATCAGCGCGATGACTTTGCCGAGGGTCGATTCGCTGCCAGTCCGTGTCACTTCGATGCGCAACAAACCGTCGAGGTTGATCGCTCCGCCGAACACCGACATACCGACACCCGCCTCCACCGGCACCGACTCTCCCGTGATCGAAGCCGTATCGAGACTGGCCTGACCGGAGAGTATGCGGCCGTCGGCCGGTACCCGATCACCGGCCCGAACTTCCACCTGATCGCCAGCCCTGAGTGTGCCGTTGTCCACCTCGACGATAGCGCCATCGGCCTGAACCTTGCGCGCATGACTGCGCGTCAGTTTGCCAAGTGCATGGATCGCTTCCTGAGAACCGATCACACTGCGCTCTTCCAGCACATGGCCGAAAATCATGATGATCGGCAGCAACGCAGCGGTCAGCAGATCGCCGGTCGCCCAGGCGCCGAGCATGGCCAAGGCAATCAGTTGATCGGTGATCCCGTGCAAACTCGGATAGCGCAGGCTGTACCAGGCTGAACGCATCACAGGCACAGCGACCAGCAGCGAGGCAAAACCCAGCAACAATTGGCTGACACCGAACTGCTCCGGCGACACCCAGCGCCAGATCAAACCGAGCGCCAACAACCCCAGGGCAAGCATGGCCAGGGTCAGTTGACGGGCGGCGCTGCGTTGCTCGGCCGAGGACAACAGGCTCGGTGCGGCGGCGGTTTGCGCGGTCATTGTGCAGCTCCCTGAATGATCAGGCGGGAATCGTCTTTCGGATCGACCGTCGTCACCGAGCCGGCTTGCCCGAGAATTTTCGGCAGGCGCTCGCGATAAATGCGCAGCAGCATTTGTGGGTCGGTGCCTTGTTGTTGCGCCTGGGCCAGACTCAACACGGTGGCCGTATCGGCCGAGGCTTTCGCCAGCCGTTCGCTCCCTTGAGCGTGGGCAACCTGCAATGTGCGGTCGGCCTGTTCATTGGCTGTTTGCGTCACTTTTTCGGCGTCAGTCCGTGCGTTTGCGACAGCTTTGTCGGCTTGCTGACTCGCGGTCAGCACCGCATTGAATGCGTTAACCGCCGGCCCAGGCAGACTCGATTGCACGTCGACGCGCGCCACTTCGATCCCCACGCCCTGCCCGCTCGCCGTCAACTCGGCGAGACGCTGATTGATGCCTTGCACCAGATCACCGCGCAGCCGCTCACGTCTTTCCGCCGCCCGGCTGTCCGCACCGATCAGTTCCGGTCGCGCGACCAGAATCGTGTCCAAGTCGCGGGCAGCCGTCAGTGCCACGGCACTGCGCGTCACCAGTCGATCCAGTGCCGGCAGCACATGTTCGCCTTGCAGGACGAAAGCATTAGGTTCGGTAACTTTGTAGAAAACCCGCACATCCAGTTGCACTACACCCGCATCGCCAGTCAGCAAATAACCGGACCCCGCGAGCGCATCACTGAGGGGGGTGGCGAATGTAGCGACCCTGTCGGCCTGCAACGCGGCATCGCTGCGCAGCATATTTTCCACCCGGCGCTCGATCACTCGATCTGCCGCCGGCAACAGAATCACCTGCTCGAACGGTCTCGGCCATGCCAACAGCAGACCGGCATTCTGGATGCGATCCAACGCGCCAAAATGCAGCACAACAGCACGGTTTTGCGGATCAATCTGCCGCACATTGGAAAATGCCCACGCGAGCGCGGCCAATATCGTCACCGCATACAGGGCAAGAAAAGCCAAGCGTCCGGCCTGTATCCAGGGGCTGCTCAACTCGTTTGTTCCACGTGGAACAAGATTCATGGCTGCGACCCGGGTTTGCTATCAAGGGTCGGCGGACCGTCAACCAACACCCTGAAGGGCGCGGCGTCAGTGCGCAGAATCAATTTTGTTCCGGGCGTGACGATGGTGCCCAAGGTGTCGAGGGAGCGCAGCAAGTTATACAGCTGTGGCGCACCAGCATACGCGCGCCCGTAGATCTGCGCCGCTTCAACGCGGGATTGAGCTTCGATATCGGCCGCTTTTATCGTGGCATCCGCTTGCACAATTCGCGCATCCCGCTCGGCGGAGGAGCGAATCTGCGCAGCTTCGCGTTTACCGACGGCCGTGCGTTCGGTGGCAATTGTTTCACGCTCGGCACGCATGCGATCGACCGTGGCGGTCAGAGTTACCGATGGCAAGGTCAAACGCTCAATGCCGACTTGCAGCACGCGAACGCCATAAGTCGTCAGCAACTGCTGATCGATTTGCTGGCGCAACTGCGCCTCGAAATCGGCGATGTGCACTTGGTTGGCATCGGTGTTCACCAGATTGGCCAGATCAAAACTGCTGGCCGTAGTTTCCAGTGCCGAGCCCACAAACGTGCGAATCTGCCGCGCCGCTTCGTCCGGCTGATTTTGTACCGCGCGCATGAAGCGCTGCACATTGTCCGGATCGCCCTGGACCTGCCAAGCCACGTAAGCCTGGATGATGATGCGCAAACCGTCGCGTGTGCCCACGTCCTGCAAACCACTGGACGTCGTGCGCAACCGTAAATCGACAGGGATGGCGGCCTCGAACGGAGCCGGCCAGCGCCAGCCAAGTCCCGGTACCAGCAACACCCGCGACGGATTGCCGAAACGCGTAATCACCGTAGCTTCACCGGAACGCACTTGCACCAGGCTCGCCGCCGCGATGGCAAATGCCACCAGCAACGCCGCCCAACCCATGCGTCGCCATGGAAAGGGGCCGGCTTCTTGTGGGTCACCATGATGGTGATGTCCGTGGTGGTGCCCGCCATGGCCGTGATCGTGGCCGGCGTGGACGTCATGATCGTGATGATCGTGAATATGCGACTGGCTCAATTGGCAGCTCCTGGCTGAGCAGTTTTACGCGACGGCGCTAGGTCAACCGGAGGCGTGAATGTACGGAGGTCGATGGTTGGCGCATTGGCGCTACCACCTAAACGATGATCGAGAACCAACAGTTTGGCGTTGGCCAGGCCTTGCGATAGCTGGCTGAAATACTGTTCCAATACGAAGGCTTGGCCGGCACTGGCGTAGGCTTTTTGCTCGGCACTGAATTTCAGACCCGCCGCTTGCGCAGCCGCACTGATTTCACGCGCGTTGGCCGTCGCTTGATCGCGGGCAACGCTGGCCTGCAATTGCGCCTGATTGGTCGCTTCCGCAGCCGCGCCGCGCTCACGTGAGATCAGTGCCTGCGCGCCAATCTGTGCCGCTTGTACGCCGTGATAGGCGTTGGCCGCGCCAGCGGGTGGGTGAATGGCTTCGACCACGGTGGCGAGAATTTCCACGCCGCTGTCGAGTCTTTGCAGGTCCGCCTGCACCGCCTGGCCAATCTCTTCCGCGAGCCCTGCCCGGTCTTCGCCGAGCAAACCGTCGAGGGTGCGCGAGGCAAAGTCGTGCACCAGAATCCGGCTGGCAGTGCTGCGGATCAGTGTCGGCACATCGGCGCTGTTGTAGGTCGCAGCCAGCGCCGCTTGGTCCGTCAGGCCGATGCGATAGACGAACCTCACGTCCATGTTGACGATCTGAAAGCTTTGCTTGTCGGCGCGGCTGCTGGCGATCACCTGGGATTTGTCGTTCACATGGCTGGCGTCCCACAGACGATTGGCAATTGCGGGGGCCGGACCTTCAGCCGATTCCACTGTGATGGGCGCCGACGCTTCGCCGACACTGGTGGCCAATTCATGAACTACGCCGTTTTCGACACTTAATACCCGACCCAGCGGCCAAGGCAGACCCGCGTGCAGACCGGGGCCGAAGACTTCCACCGGTTGACCGAAGCGCTCGTAGATGCCCCGCCCTTGCAGGGAAATTTCGTGAATACCGGTCAGCGACCAGCCAACAATCGTTACCACCGCCAGCACGGGTACAAACGCCCGCCGCATGTAAGTGAACGCCCAGATCTGCCGCAGATCGATACCAAAGCGGTTATGCAATTCGTGCTGCAGTGCCAGCAACGGTTGCGGCGGCCAGCGCAGCATGTCGGCGACAAAGCTTCGTGCCAGCAGCGTGGGTTCAAGCTGTTCGCGGCGAGGGCTGAACAATGACAGAACGGCACGCAGTAGCAGTTCGACTGCAACCAACCCCGGTAGCAGCCCGATCAACACCGCCAGGCGCACCGGCCACACCGACGCCTCGCTGCCGAACAACAGGCACAACGCGCTCAACACGAGGCTGATGATGACCACGCGAGTCAGCTGCGCCAACTGCCCTGCCTCGGGCCATTGCGCCAGGTTTTCCTGGGCGAAGTGTCGTTCCAGCACCAGCAAACCGAACGCCAGCAACAGTGACAATGCCGCAACTACGTTTGCCGAAAAGCCTGGCGCGGCAGGTGGTAGCGCGAGATTCCAGCCCTGGTAGACGCTGAACAGCGCCGCTAACGCCCAGCCCCCGAGCCACAATGTCGGCGCGCCGATGCTCACCAGTGTTCGTGTCCAGCGCTGGCTGATCCGATCCAACACCTGTTCATACCAGCCAGTCGCGGCGTCCGTGGCTGCCATTGGCACAGGCGTTACAGCAGGATTCATCGCCCGAACGCGCCATTGCGTCACCCACCACGCCGATTGCAGTCCGGCAATCAGCACCAGCACCGCTGCGCTGAGGTTGCTCAGCAACGCTGGCCAAAGCGACAGTGGCGCAAACAAACCGACAAAAAATACCAACAGCAGCCCCGTCGCCGCCAACCCGCCGAGGCCTAGGGCCAACTGGCGCAATCGCCGCCCTTGAAAGACGGCCTGCTGAAAGCGCGGGAGCCCGGCTACCGCAGCCCCTTCAACTTCGAGATCGACTTGCATACCACCCCAGTGTCTTCTCTGCTCAAGTCGCAGTTCGTTACGATATAACGAAAAGCGTGAAATTTTTGTACTCAAACATTCTATTCAAAGGCGCTCAACCTGTCGCTTGGCTGAAGCCTTGACCAAAGGCCAGGTTTAAAGCGGCAAATGCTCGAGAGGCAACGCCCCCGGCGCCTTCACCGTGTGAATTGCAAAGTTGCTGCGGATGTCACTCACCCCCGGCAACTTCAACAGACGCCCGGTGAGAAACCGGTCGTAAGCGCGCAAATCCGGCACCACCACCTGCAGCAAAAAATCCGATTCCCCTGACACCAGAAATGCCGAGATGACTTCGGGCAACCCCATCACGGCCAATCGGAAGGCCTCCGCCTGCTCGTCGTTATGACGTTCAACCTTGACCCCGACAAACACTGTCAGACCCAATCCGACTTCGTCGCGATCCAGGTTGGCCTGATAGCCCCGGATCACCCCGGCTTCTTCGAGCATCCTCACCCGGCGCAGACAGGGCGATGCGGACAGTCCGATCTCGTCAGCCAGTTGCACGTTGCTCAAGCGACCGTCACGTTGAAGGGCTGCGAGAATTTTTCGGTCGTAGGCGTCCAGCTTCATGTTTAGTAGATCCCGATGGATGTAGCGCAATTTAGTGGCAGGTTATGCCAACCAATGGCTATTTAGAAGCCAACTACGCAAGCACCTGCCCTGCCCTCCAGCCCTAGACTAGCCCGACCGAATCGACAACGAGGTGGGTGCAACATGGCAGAACTGTGGCTGTTTTTCATGGCGCTGGCGGTGGTTTACCTGCTGCCGGGCCCGGACATGATCCTGTTGCTGCAGACCGGCGCCCGGCAGGGCAAAGGCGCGGCACTCGCGACGGCCGTGGGTTTGGGCATTGCCCGGGGCTGTCATGTGGCGCTGGCGGCGCTGGGGCTGGCGACGTTATTCAAAGCAGCGCCGTGGACCTTTGATGGGGTGCGCCTGGCGGGGGCCGCCTATTTATTGTGGATCGGCATTCAATGCCTGCGGACCACCATGCTCCCGCAGATGAACAGTGCAGATTCAGCCTGTGGACAACTCAGCTGGCGCGAAGCGATCCAGCGCGGTTTGCTGACAAACCTGCTGAATCCCAAGGCACTGCTGTTTTGCTCGGTGCTGTTGCCGCAGTTCATCGATCCACACGCAGGATCGGTGCTGGTGCAATTTGCGGCCTTGGGTGCGGTGCTGGTCGGTGTCGGTCTGTTATTCGACAGCGCGTACGCATTGGCGGGCGCCGCGCTGGGTCGCTGGCTGCAACGTAGTCCCTCGGCCCAGCGCTTTCAGCAGTGGTTGTTTGGCAGCCTGTTGATCGGTTTTGCGCTGCGGCTGACCTTTGTTCAACAGGTGTGATCACGTTCGCGCTTGGCGTTTGCGACGGTTGATCAACACCAATGCCAACGCCGTAAAACCGACAATCGCGCTCACTTGCAGCGGCCGTTTGTAAGGCTGTAATGCTGAACGCACGGGGGCGAGTGCCTGTGTCAGGTATCGCTTGTCCGCGTTCTGAAAATCCGGATAAGGACATCGGCGCCCAAAGTTAACCGCCCAATCCACGTAAGGGCCCTCTTTGACATAACGTTGGTAGAAGGCACTTTCCTCTTCGAGGCTAGTGTTCCAGCCTGCCGCCGCGCACAACACCGCGGCGAACGCCTGACTGGTATGGGGCAAGTTGTCGGCGGCGCGACTGGCCAGGGCAGTGGCAACATATCGATAGTGAAAGCGCTGATCCGGTTGCGCCGCGCTGGCTTGTTGACGCTGGATCTCACCTTCAGCCACGAGTGGCCCAACCTTCAGCTCGCGGCTTTCCAGGCTGTAATGACCACCGAACGTTGCAAAGTCCGGGGCCATCTCGTAGCCGAGAATATCCATCCCCCATTCGCGAGCCATCCAGGCCGAATTAAACAACGCCCCGGCGCGACGAGTCGGCCACCAGGCCGAATCAGCTTCATGACGCACCTGGCCATACGCGCGTGCCTTGTTTTGCAGATCGGCACTGTCGAAATAGCCTGGCGCTTCGTCATATCGCTCTTCACGCAACAAACGGCGACCGAGCAAATTGCGCAACTTCGCCGGCACCGGCAACGGCACATAATTATCACGCTCTTGCTGTGTCAGCGCGGGTGGCGCGGAAACGTGCGTATCGACGTAGTGTTTGAGTTCATCGACCGTCAACACACGCTCGGCAACGGACGCAGCGTCGAACCAGTAAATGTCCTGGCTGCGATAGAGCTGATCGAACGCTTGCACGTAATCACCACGTTGCAAGGCTAGAATTGCGCTCTCGCCATCGACCCGGCACTTGGGCTGAAGCGTTTCGAAGTCGTAGTCCGGTGTGCGCCGCTCGCCCCAGGATTCACTCTGCGGGAAGGCCTGTGCAGCCTTGGCGTACGCCGCAGCGGCAGCGACCTTATCGCCCTCGCGCACCGCCAGTTTTGCCCGCAGCCACCACGCCAGACCACCATCGCCTGCGTGTTCGAGGAACGCCTTCGCGCTGGCGTAATCACCCTGTTGATAATTCACCGCCGCCAGCCGATCGGCATTGTCGAGGCTGCCGCGTGTGCTGGCTTGCAGCAGTTTGATCAATTTTTGTTCGCTGGGGGGTTGATCACCAAATGACCAGCCCAAACGACTGATCAGCGACGCGGTGACCAGTTGCTGCACCGGTTTGCCTTTAAGCAACGTCGCCAGTTGGTCGTCTGGCAACGCCGCCAGTTGCGCCATCAACAGTTTCAGTGAGGTGTAACCCACGGCTGAACCGTGGATATTTTGCGTAGCGTAAAGTGTGATCGCGTTGTCCCAGTCGCCAGCCGTGAGCGCCACTCGCGCTTCTTCACCGAGGCTGGCGATGCCCAGTTCCAGCGGGTCGCTGAAGCCGTCGATGCTCAATTGCCGAGCCTGCTCGAACGCCATGCGCGATTGCGCCAGCAGGTTGGGCGCTGCGTCCGCTTCAGCGCTCATGGCCAACAGCGCCCGACCCAGCGAATACGCGGCCCAAGTGCTGCGCAGCGCGCGTTGATCCGCCGTCAGTGCCAGCACTTTCTTGAAGTAATCGGCGGCCAACTTATGATCATCCGCGTTGAACGCCACGGCGCCCGCCAGATACAGCCTGAGCTCGGTCGGCAGGCTCGCGCCCTCAACTTCAACCTGATGCGCATCGGTTAACGTGCGCAACTGTTTCACCAGGTCTTGTTGCTCAGCCGTCAAACCAACGTGCTCGGCACCGGTACGCTGCTCGACGTAGTCAGGCGTATCCATACCGTTATTGACGGTACTGGAGACATTCTTCAGACCCGCAATCGCCTGCCCGAGACGATTGATCTCGAACTGGAAATTACCTTCCGGCAGTTCCGCCAGCGACTGGTCCCGGTTGTCGAGCAGACGCATGGGGAAGTCCGGCCCGCAGGCCACCGCCGAGCCCAGTGGAAAACTGAGGCTCAAGCAGAGCAAGTGGCGGGGCCAGTTACGGGTAAACATTCGAAGCTCCTTGATCAATATTTGCACAGCGCGCCCAACCTATCGCACGCTGCCCGCCGGCCGGAATCCGACCCTCGCGCAGGCGAGTGAAGGTAAGCAGATCCGGGCGTTGTTGCAACGCATAACCGGCCAGCGCATCGGCGCCATCACAGTTCTGCACAGCAAGCATCAGGCGCTCAGGCCAGGCACTGTCGAGGTTGCCCTGGTTGCTGATGCTGACGTCATAGAGCCCATCCTGCGCCGAGAGCTTCAGCGTCAAGCGACTGTCGAGGGCGTCGCCGCGAGCGACGGCGCGCAAGGTCGCCAGGCTCCAGGCCCGGCGATCATTGGCCAGAGGCAGGCGAAACCAGATCAAGCCCGCCAGATGAGACGGTGGATCGTTGCGCAATGCGATGACAAGCGTGCGCAGTTGTTGCGGATCAGCCAGCAATTCCCTGCGCTCGCCGCCGCGCTCAATCGGCACTTCACTCTCCACCACGGGTGCGCCGCTTGCCTGCGGCAACAACGCCACGCCATAGGCCGGCAGTGCCAGATAGAAAGGTTTCGAGGTGATATGGCTCCAGGCCTTCGCCCACTTTTCAGCCTGCTGCGGGTCAAACAAGCCCTGACGCGGATCGCTCACCGCATGCGCCTGCAACACGCTGCTGTCGACTGTGGATAACAATGCCGGCAGTTCGGGACTGTCGAGCCAGGCAGGCAATGCAGTAATGCTCAGCGGCAAAGAGGCCGGCAACACCGCGCGCAAATTCGTCAGGAATTTCCGATACGCCGGTAGTCGAGCGGTGCCAGCGTCGTGGTCGATTTCCACACCGGCGAGCGTCAGCCCCTGCGCCTGCCAATCACTGAGGACTTGTTGGATCTGTGCGGTGACCTCGTCCCGGTCCAGCGACTTGAGCTGGCCATCGAGACGGATCACCGCGATCAGCGGCCGACCATCCTGTTTAAGCAGCGCCGCGTCGATTCGCGCCCGACTCCACCCCGCCTTGGGGAACGCCTGCAAGGCCAACACGCGCAACGTCGAAAAGTTCGAGCGGCTGTCTTTGAGTGCGGCTGCGTGAGACGGCGTCCATTGCCGTTGCCAGACGTAAAGCTGCTGATCCAGCGGCGGCCCGTCCTCGCGTTCGCAACCGGTCAGTAGCGCCAGCACCGTCAGCAAGGCCAAAAGACGAGCGAGAAAAACCATAGAACTCCTGAGCCTGATTCTCATCTTGCAGGAGCGGGATGTTACAGGTCGAGCACCAGCGGCTGCGAGCCCTGCGCTGGTATCGCACAACAAATCAGCACCTGTCCGTCATCCGGCACTTCCGCGGGCGGCTGTGGGTAATTCACTTGACCGCTGATCAGTCGAGTCTTGCAGGTCCCGCACGAGCCGCCGCGACAGCTGAACTCCGGACGCAAGCCTCGACTTTCCGCCAACTCCAGCAACGTGCCGCCCTCCGGTTGCCAACGGGCTTCCTTGGCCGAGCGCTCGAACACTACCGGGACTGAGGTGGTCGCTGCCGGTGGCTGTTCGAGGACCACCGCGTCAGGGTCCGGTCGGCGACGCAAGGTCGAGGGGCCAAAGGTTTCGGCGTGAATCCGGCTGTCACGAATGTCCATTTCCCGCAGGCTGTCGTACAACCCCTGGGTAAAACTGCCCGGGCCGCATAGGACAAAATCCAGGTGATCGTAGTCCTCCACTTCCAGGGTGTTCCTGAGCAACTCGGTGTCGATCCGTCCCGTCAGGTCAAAGTCCTCGCCCTCGAGCGCATCGGCCTCCGGCTGACTGAGCAAACGCAGGACCCGCACAGAATCACCCGCACGCTCGAACAAACGATCCAGCTCGGCACGAAACGACTGATCCGCCAAAGTGCGCGAACTCTGGAAAAACCATGTAGGCCGAATGTGTCGCGTGCGCAGGCCTTGATACACCACCTCGCGCACCATCGACAGCAGCGGCGTAATGCCTACGCCGGCAGCCAACAACACCAGCGGCCGACGTTCGTGCGGCTGTACCGTGAAATGCCCTTGCGGCGCGCGGGCTTCCAGCAGATCACCGACACGAATCTGTTCATGCAGGTGCGAAGACACCTGCCCGTCACGTTTTACGCTGATACGAAAAAAGTCATCGGACGGTGCGCTCGACAAGCTGTAAGTGCGGATATGCACCTCACCGTCAATGTTGAAGCGCAGTGGTAAATGCTGCCCCGCCTGAAACACCGGCAACCCGGCGCCATCGGCGGGCTCCAGATAAATCGAGCGGATGGTGTCGCTCTCCGCTTCGATCCGCGCCACCCGCAGCGGCCGCCAGCGATCACCCAAGGCCTGGGCTTGCAGGCGGGCGTTGGCTTGTTCCCAGGTGCCGGTCAGCAGACTGGTCGGTGATACGCCGTCGAAACGCCAGCGCAGAGCTAGCGCGGCGGGCCGACGCACCACCTGCTCCACTTCGAATGTCCACAACCGTTCTGCGCCTTGAAAAGCCTCGATCCGCGGGCCTTCGAGGATGATTTCGGTGCGCCCGCCAAGATGCAGCAAATCGCCGGAATTGAAATCGATAAACAGCAAACCCGCCCGCGGATTGATCAGCAAATTACCCAGCGTGTTAAAGAACAGGTTGCCCGCAAAGTCCGGGATGGTCAGGCGATTACCTTCTACCTGTACGAAACCAGCCTGGCCGCCACGGTGAGAAACGTCGACCGCGCGCTGGCCTTCGACGTCCACGTAACTGGCGACGAATAAGGTATCGGCGCCGACGATCATGGCTCTCGCCGCGTCATCGAGACTGTTCATGTGCTGCGCGATACGCGTCGCCGGATCCGCCAGCGGCACCGAGCGAAACTGCCGCAACTGGATATATTGCGGGCAGTTGCCGAAGGACTGTTCGACCGCGACTTCAAAACCCTCCGCCGTCACGGCGCCTACGCGACCATTGAGACGGTTACGCCGCCGTGTGTGCAGTTCGATCCCCAAGAGGCCGATCGCTGCGCCATCGGTCACTTGCGCCGGGTCATCCGCCGCCGGCAGGCTGCTGAACTGCAGCGCACCCGGTTCAGGCGAGTGCGCAAAACCCGGTGGCCCTTCCAGTACGCTCGCCCAAGGCTTGCCTTCCGCATCCACGGCGCCGTACAGCATAAACGGCAACTGCCCATAGAATTTACGGTGCTGGTCCGGCATCTCGGTGCGAACTACCCTACGACCCAATGCCTCCATTCGCTCGGCAACACCGACGTGTGCCTGCATCTCTTTCTCGCCAGCGTGCCAAGGTGAACGATCCATAACCTCTTCTCCCCTGCGCGACGGGCGCAGTCTGAACGGCCCGACAGAGTCGGGCCGCAAGCATCAGGCAGTTTTTTGCAGACCGGCGACGGTGCGCGGCATGCCGACAAAACCAGGCAAGGCTTCGATGCGCGCCACCCAGGCTCGCACGTTGGCGTAGTCCTCAAGCGACACATTGCCTTCAGGTGCGTGGGCGATGTAGCTGTAGGCGGCGACATCGGCAATGGTTGGTTCGCTGCCGGCCAGGTAAGGCGAGTGAGCCAGCTCCTGATCGATCAGCGTGAGCCAGACATGGGCGTAGGCGATCGTCTCTTCAGCGTTGTACTGCGCGCCAAATACCGTGATCAGCCGGGCTCTGCCGGGACCAAAGGCAATCGGCCCGGCCGCCACGGATAACCAGCGCTGCACCTTCGCCGAGCCCACCGGATCGGTAGGCAACCAGCGGCCGCTGTCGTATTTCTGCGCCAGGTACACCAGAATCGCATTGGAATCCGTCAGCACCACGCCTTGATCGTCGATGGCAGGGACTTGGCCAAACGGGTTGATCGCCAAGTACTCCGGCTGTTTGTGCGCACCCTTGGCCATATCGACCAGGATCAGTTCGGTCGGCAATTGCAGCAAGGACAGCATCAGTTCCACGCGATGGGCATGGCCAGAACGCGGGAAGTTGTAAAGTTTGATCGCCTGCATGGTCGACTCCGCTGAGTGATGGCGCCGTTCCAAGCGATCAGCACCGATGGAGGCCATCATCCTCTCGCGACAAAAACAACAGAATAACCAGCAAACGCAATCGATTATTTCATCTAGTGCAATAAACCGTCAGGCTCTCAAAGCCGGGTGTTCCCGCAGCGCCTTCACCGTGAAGTCGACAAAACTGCGAATACGCGCGGGGGCGTTGCGCCCGCCCTGATACACCACATGGATGGGCAGTGGCGGCAATTCGAAGTCAGCCAATACTATTTCCAGCTCGCCGGACGCGACTTTGCTGGCGACCTGATAAGACAGGACGCGGGTAAATCCCAATCCCAGGCACGCCGCAGTAATCGCGGCTTGATTCGCCGTGACCACCAGGCGCGGCTCAGGGCGAACGCCAACCGGCTCGCCTGCCTCCTGAAAGGGCCAGCTTCTGAGCTGACCGATCGCGGACGTCGCAATGACCGGCGCGCGAGCCAGATCCTGAGGATGTGAGGGCCTGCCCTGCGCCTGCAGAAATTGTGGCGAAGCACAAATCACCCGCCGCACTTCACCGACGCGAATCGCGTGCTGATTGCTGTCGGGCAATTCACCGATGCGAATCGCCACATCAATCCCCTCCTCGACCATGCTCACCACTCGGTCGACGATCAACCCATTGATCGTGACTTCAGGAAACTGGGTCAGAAAACGCACCAACACCGGTGTGACAAACAACTCGCCAAACAACACCGGCGCCGTGATGGTCAGTTGCCCACGGGGCTCGGCGTGACTGCCCGCTGCCGAATCCTCGGCTTCCTGCACCTCGGCGAGAATTCTCCGACAGTCCTCCAGGTAGCGCTGGCCCGCTTCACTCACGTGCACACTGCGGGTGGTGCGCGTCAGCAGCAGCGTGCCAATGCGCTTTTCCAGCGCGGCCACCGCTCGGGTGACGCTGGCCGCCGAAAGGCCCAGACGCCGCGCAGCCGCGGAGAAACCTTGATCCTGCGCCACAGCGGCGAACACCTGCATTTCCTGGAATCGGTCCACTGGGCATGTCCTCAATTCAGATGACGATCGCAGCCGTCGGGCTGCGACTTCAATACGATGTCCAAAACGACCTAGTCTGACATAACCGTGGATTTGTGAGGTTTTGGTCATGGCGAAAGATAGGGAACACGCACGCAGGGCACTTGCAGCTGACAGTTTAAAAATGACGAACAAGGACTACCTGAAAGCGCTACGCCACCTGCACGTCGAAACCGTAAAGCTGCAAGAGTGGGTCAGGCAAAAGGGCATCAAGGTGTGCATTGTTTTCGAGGGACGCGACGGGGCGGGCAAGGGGGGCACCATCAAGGCGCTGACTGAACGGGTAAGCCCGCGTATTTTTCGGGTGATCGCTTTGGCCGCGCCGACCGAACGCGAGAAAAGCCAGATGTATGTGCAGCGCTATTTGCCACACTTGCCGGCGGCTGGCGAAGTGGTGATCTTCGATCGCAGTTGGTACAACCGTGCGGGCGTAGAGCGCGTGATGGGCTTTTGCACGCCCGAGCAGGCGACTGGCTTCCTGAAATCCGTTCCCTTAGTGGAACGCGCGATCGTCGATTCAGGCGTCATCCTCATCAAGTATTGGCTGGAAGTCAGTCAGGAAGAGCAGACGCGCAGGCTCCAGGCACGCATAAAGGACGGACGCAAAACCTGGAAGCTGACGGGCATGGACCTCAAGTCATACAGCCGCTGGTATGACTACTCCCGCGCCCGTGACGAAATGTTCAAGACGACCGACACCGACCATGCGCCATGGTTTGTGGCCAACTCGAATGACAAACGGCGGGCTCGGCTGAACATCATCACCGACTTGCTCAGCCGCATTCCCTACAAGGAGCTACCAAGGGACGAGGTGAAGTTACCCAAACGCCAAAAACCGGGCAGTTATCGAGAACCGGATTATCCATTGCGGTTAATCCCCGAAAAATTCTAGCGCGCAACGTAAGAGGGGCGAAGATCTGTCGGGAAACAGAATTCGCCCCTTTTTGTCACCTGTGGATAACTTATTCCACCGTCACCGACTTCGCCAGGTTACGCGGCTGGTCGACGTCCGTGCCTTTCAACACCGCAACGTAGTACGAAAGCAATTGCAGCGGAATGGTGTAGAGGATCGGCGACAGGATGTCGTGGATGTGCGGCATGTGCACAACGTGGGTGCCTTCGCCGTTGGTCATGCCCGCCTTCTCGTCAGCGAAGACGATCAGTTGGCCGCCACGGGCGCGCACTTCCTGGAGGTTGGACTTCAACTTCTCCAGCAATTCGTTGTTCGGCGCCACGGTGACCACGGGCATGTCGTTATCCACCAGCGCCAACGGGCCGTGCTTCAGCTCGCCAGCCGGGTAGGCTTCGGCGTGGATGTAGGAGATTTCCTTGAGTTTCAGGGCTCCTTCCATCGCCACCGGGAATTGCGCGCCACGCCCGAGGAACAGCGTGTGGTTCTTCTCGGCGAACAGTTCGGCGATTTTTTCTACAGTGCTGTCCATCGCCAAGGCCTCGCCCAAGCGAGTTGGCAGACGACGCAATTCTTCGACCAGGGTGGCTTCGACGCCTTTGGCCAGCGTGCCGCGAACCTGGCCCAGGGACAGTGTCAGCAACAGCAGACCCACCAACTGAGTGGTGAACGCTTTGGTCGACGCGACGCCAATTTCGCGGCCGGCCTGGGTCAGCAAGGTCAGATCGGATTCGCGCACCAGCGAGCTGATGCCCACGTTGCAGATGGCCAGGCTGGCGAGGAAGCCCAGCTCTTTGGCATTGCGCAACGCGGCCAGGGTGTCGGCGGTTTCGCCGGACTGGGAAATGGTTACGAACAGCGTGTCAGGTTGAACCACCACTTTGCGGTAGCGGAACTCACTGGCGACTTCGACCTGGCACGGGATGCCGGCCAGCTCTTCGAGCCAGTAACGAGCAACCATGCCGGCGTGGTAGCTGGTGCCGCAGGCGACGATCTGTACGTTACGTACTTTGGCGAACAACTCGGCAGCCTGTGGGCCGAAGGCCTGTACCAACACCCCATTCGGGCTGAGACGGCCTTCTAGGGTGCGTTGCACAACAGTCGGTTGCTCGTGGATTTCCTTGAGCATGAAGTGGCGGAATTCGCCTTTGTCGGCCGCTTCGGCACCGTCGCGGTACTGCACGCTTTCACGCACGACTTCTTTGCCGCTGACGTCCCAGATCTGCACGCTATCGCGACGAATTTCGGCGATGTCGCCTTCTTCCAGGTACATGAAGCGGTCGGTGACCTGACGCAGGGCCAGTTGGTCCGAAGCGAGGAAGTTTTCCCCCAGGCCCAAACCGATCACCAACGGGCTACCACTGCGGGCGGCGACCAGGCGATCTGGCTGATCAGCGCTGATCACCGCCAGACCGTAAGCGCCGTGCAGTTCTTTAACGGTGGCTTTGAGGGCCACAGTTAGATCGTGCAGGTCCTTGAGTTTGTGGTTCAGCAGGTGGGCGATGACTTCGGTGTCGGTGTCCGAAGTGAACACGTAACCCAAGGCTTTCAGCTGTTCACGCAGGGCTTCGTGGTTTTCGATGATGCCGTTGTGCACCACCGCCAGGTCACCGGAGAAATGCGGGTGAGCATTACGCTCGCACGGCGCACCGTGTGTGGCCCAGCGTGTGTGTGCGATACCGAGGCGACCGATCAGCGGCTCGGCTTCAAGCGCCTGTTCCAGCTCACTGACTTTGCCCGGGCGACGCATGCGCTCAAGTTTGGCGTCATTGGTAAACACCGCCACGCCGGCGCTGTCGTAGCCGCGGTATTCCAGGCGCTTCAGCCCTTCGACCAGGATGGCGGTGATGTTACGTTCTGCGACTGCGCCGACAATTCCACACATGCTATTTCTCCTGACTGACAGCCGCGCAAATCAAAGTGATACCGCGGGCCTGAATCTGATCGCGTGCTTCAAGTGGCAGGCGATCATCGGTAATAAGGGTATGGACGCTGCCCCAGGGCAGTTCCAGGTTGGGAATCTTGCGGCCGATTTTGTCGGCCTCGACCATCACGATCACTTCGCGGGCAACATCGGCCATGACGCGGCTGAGCCCCAGCAATTCATTGAAGGTCGTGGTACCGCGCACCAGGTCAATGCCGTCCGCACCGATGAATAACTGGTCGAAATCGTACGAGCGTAGTACCTGCTCGGCGACTTGGCCCTGAAAGGATTCGGAATGCGGGTCCCAGGTGCCACCGGTCATCAGCAGCACAGGTTCATGCTCCAGTTCGCTCAGGGCATTCGCGACATGCAGGGAATTGGTCATCACCACCAGACCCGGCTGTTGCCCGAGTTCAGGGATCATCGCAGCGGTAGTGCTGCCGCTGTCGATAATGATCCGCGCATGCTCGCGAATTCGCGTGACTGCAGCCCGCGCGATGGCCTGTTTGTGTTTGGAGACAGGTTGACCGATATCCGCGACCAACTCCTGAGGCATGGTGATAGCACCGCCATAACGGCGCAATAACAGACCGTTGCTTTCGAGTGCGGCCAGATCCTTGCGAATCGTAACTTCCGAAGTTTCAAAGCGCTTGGCCAACTCATCCACACTGACTTCGCCCTGCTCATTGAGCAAGGCGAGGATGTTGTGACGACGTTGAGGTGTATTGCGCTTGGACATGGTCTGGTAAGTTTCGATTCGAAAGATAACGGAAGCAATCAAAACCTATTGGCGAAACTTCGTCAAGCGCGGGGCGATAAAAAGATCTGTGGAACTTACGGCTTCTTGATCTTCACCGGCCGCTTCCAGCCATCGATATTCTTCTGGCGCGCACGGCCGACGGCCAACTGATCCTTATCCACATTCTGGGTAATGGTCGATCCGGCCGCGGTGGTTGCGCCGCTGGAGATATCCACAGGCGCCACCAAAGCGTTATTGGAGCCGATGAACACGTCCTCTCCCAACACGGTTTTCCATTTGTTGGCACCGTCGTAGTTGCAGGTGATGGTGCCTGCACCGATGTTGGTCCGCGCTCCGACTTCGGCATCGCCCAGATAGGTCAGGTGTCCGGCCTTCGCGCCTTCGCCGAGGTGAGCATTTTTCAGTTCGACAAAGTTACCCACATGCGCGCGAGCCTCCAGCACCGTCCCCGGACGCAGACGGGCGAACGGCCCCGCATCGCTGCCTTCGCCGAGGATGGCACCGTCGATATGGCTGTTGGCTTTGATCACCACACCTTTGCGCAAGGTGCTGTCCTTGATCACGCAGTTCGGACCGATGACCACGTCGTCTTCAATGACGACTTTGCCTTCGAGGATCACGTTGATGTCGATCAGCACATCGCGGCCGACGGTCACTTCACCACGCACATCAAAGCGGGCCGGGTCGCGCAGGGTCACGCCCTGGGCCATCAAACGACGGCCGGCGCGCAACTGATAGTGACGCTCGAGTTCGGAAAGTTGCTTGCGGTCGTTGGCGCCCTGCACTTCCATGGCGTCATGCGGCTGCTCGGTAGCCACTACCAGGCCATCGCTGACCGCCATCGCGATCACGTCGGTCAGGTAGTACTCGCCTTGGGCATTGTGGTTGGAGAGCCGGCTCATCCAGTCGCCGAGTTGGGCAAAGGGCACCGCCAGAATGCCGGTGTTGCCTTCGGTGATCGCGCGCTCGGTTTCGTCGGCGTCCTTTTGCTCGACGATGGCGGTCACTTTGCCAGCGGCATCACGGACGATGCGGCCATAGCCGGTCGGGTCGTCCAGCTCGACGGTCAGCAAGCCCAGTTGCTGTGGAGCAACGTGCTTGAGCAGGCGCTGGAGGGTGTCGACTTCGATCAACGGCACGTCACCGTAGAGAATCAAAACGGTGTCGGACTCAATGAATGGCACCGCTTGGGCAACCGCGTGGCCGGTACCCAGTTGCTTGTCCTGCAGAACAAAATTCAAGTCATCCGCCGCCAGACGTTCACGCACGGCATCGGCTCCGTGGCCGATCACGACGTGAATGCGCTGTGGATCAAGTTGCCGGGCGCTGTGGATAACATGGCCAAGCATCGAATTGCCGGCAATCGGATGCAGGACTTTCGGCAACGCCGAGCGCATGCGAGTGCCCTGTCCAGCAGCGAGGATAACGATTTCAAGAGACATGACTGGCTACCAATCCTGGGTGGTCAGCGGTTGCGACCAAGTAATTAAATTCGGAAAAGAAAAAAGGGTAGCCGAGGCTACCCTTTTTTATCAATCGCGCAATTTAGTAGAGGCCTGTTAGTGGCCAAACTTCTTGCGGATCTGCTGGACGGTGCGCAGCTGAGCTGCAGCCTCGGCCAGACGTGCGGCGGCAGAACCGTAATCGAATTCCGCGCCCCGCTCATGCAAGGCCTTCTCGGCAGCCTTAACGGCTTCCTGAGCGGAGGCTTCGTCCAGGTCGGCAGCCCGTTGCACGGTGTCGGCAAGAACCTTGACCATGTTCGGCTGAACCTCGAGGAAACCACCGGAGATGTAATACACCTCCTCTTCCCCGCCCTGCTTGACCAGGCGGATCGGGCCTGGCTTGAGATTAGTGATCAGCGGCGCGTGGCCCAGGGCGATACCAAGATCACCCAGTGCACCGTGCGCAATCACCATCTCGACCAGGCCGGAGAAAATTTCCCCTTCCGCGCTGACGATATCGCAATGGACTGTCATAGCCATCTGATTGCCTCAACCTAAATTAGCGCCCGTTGCCGGGCGCCGGGATTACAGTTTCTTGGCTTTCTCGATCGCTTCTTCGATGCCGCCGACCATGTAGAACGCTTGTTCTGGCAGGTGGTCGTAGTCACCGTTGAGGATGCCTTTGAAGCCAGCAATGGTGTCTTTCAGGGAAACGTATTTACCCGATGCACCGGTGAAGACTTCAGCCACGAAGAACGGCTGCGACAAGAAACGCTGGATTTTACGAGCACGGTTTACCAACTGCTTGTCGGTTTCCGACAGCTCGTCCATACCCAGGATCGCAATGATGTCCTTCAGTTCTTTGTAACGCTGCAGAACATACTGTACACCGCGAGCGGTGTCGTAGTGGTCCTGGCCGATCACGTTCGGGTCCAGCTGACGCGAAGTCGAGTCGAGTGGATCGACCGCCGGGTAGATACCCAGGGAAGCGATGTCACGGGACAGAACGACGGTGGCGTCCAAGTGGGCGAAGGTGGTCGCTGGCGACGGGTCAGTCAAGTCATCCGCCGGTACGTATACCGCCTGGATCGAAGTGATCGAACCGTTCTTGGTCGAAGTGATGCGCTCTTGCAGAGTACCCATCTCTTCGGCCAGGGTCGGCTGGTAACCTACTGCGGAAGGCATACGGCCCAGCAGTGCGGATACTTCAGTACCGGCCAGGGTGTAACGATAGATGTTGTCGACGAACAGCAGAACGTCGTTACCTTCGTCACGGAACTTCTCAGCCATGGTCAGGCCGGTCAGTGCTACGCGCAGACGGTTACCCGGCGGCTCGTTCATCTGACCGTAAACCAGTGCCACTTTGTCCAGAACGTTGGAATCCTTCATCTCGTGGTAGAAGTCGTTACCCTCACGAGTACGCTCACCCACACCGGCGAACACGGAATAACCGCTGTGCTCGATGGCGATGTTACGGATCAGTTCCATCATGTTTACAGTTTTGCCTACACCGGCACCACCGAACAGACCGACTTTACCGCCCTTGGCGAACGGGCAAACCAGGTCGATAACCTTGATGCCGGTTTCCAGCAGGTCGTTGCCGCCCGCTTGTTCAGCGAAGGTTGGCGCAGGACGGTGAATGCCCCAGCGCTCTTCGGTGTCGATCGGGCCAGCTTCGTCGATCGGGTTACCCAGCACGTCCATGATCCGGCCCAGCGTCGCTTTACCGACCGGTACGGAGATGGCAGCGCCAGAGTCGGTGACTTCCAGACCGCGCTTCAAGCCCTCGGTGGAACCCATCGCAATGGTACGAACCACGCCGTCGCCCAGCTGTTGCTGAACTTCCAGGGTGGTTTCAGCCGCGCTCACTACTTTCAGCGCGTTGTAGATGCTCGGTACGCTGTCGCGTGGGAATTCCACGTCGATAACGGCGCCGATGATTTGAACGATACGTCCGCTACTCATAGCTGGATCCTCTGAATATTTGAACCGTTAAACCGCGGCAGCGCCGCCGACGATTTCCGAGATCTCTTGGGTGATCGCAGCCTGACGCGCCTTGTTGTAGACCAGCTGCAAATCGCTGATCAAATCACCGGCGTTGTCGGTAGCGTTCTTCATCGCGATCATCCGCGCAGCCTGTTCAGCCGCGTTGTTCTCGACCACCGCCTGGTAGACCTGCGACTCCACGTAACGGACCATCAAGCCGTCAAGCAGCTCTTTGGCATCCGGTTCGTACAGATAATCCCAGTGGTGCTTGAGTTCCTTATCCGGGGTTGCCACCAATGGAATCAATTGCTCCACGGTAGGCTGCTGCGTCATGGTGTTGATGAACTTGTTGGACACCACGGACAGGCGGTCAATACGGCCGTCCAGGTAGGCATCCAGCATCACCTTGACGCTGCCGATCAGGTCATTGATCGACGGCTCTTCACCCAGGTGGCTGATAGCTGCTACGACGTTACCGCCGAAGTTGCGGAAGAAAGCCGCACCCTTGCTACCCACAACACACAGATCGATCTCGACGCCGTTTTCACGGTTTTTCGCCATGTCCTTGACCAAGGCCTTGAACAGGTTGGTGTTCAAGCCACCACACAGACCACGGTCACTGCTCACCACGACATAACCAACGCGCTTGATTTCACGGTCGATCATGAATGGGTGGCGATATTCCGGGTTAGCGTTGGCCAAATGACCAATAACCTGGCGGATGCGCTCCGCATAAGGACGGCTAGCAGCCATGCGCATTTGTGCCTTGCGCATTTTACTGACCGCCACTTTTTCCATGGCGCTGGTAATCTTTTGCGTGCTTTTGATGCTCGCAATCTTACTGCGAATCTCTTTTGCGCCTGCCATGTAACACCTATCAGGTTAGCAAGCGGGAGCCTTTCGGCCCCCGCTGCGGCTTACCAGGTTTGGGTGGCCTTGAACTTCTCGATACCGGCTTTGAGGCCAGCGTCGATTTCGTCATTGAAGTCACCCTTCACGTTGATCTTCGCCATCAAATCGGCGTGATCGCGGTTGAAGAAAGCAATCAGCGCTTGTTCGAAGCTGCCGATCTTGGCGATTTCAACGTCAGTCAGGAACCCACGCTCAGCGGCATACAGCGACAGCGCCATGTCAGCAATCGACATTGGTGCGTATTGCTTCTGCTTCATCAGCTCGGTAACGCGCTGACCATGCTCAAGTTGCTTACGGGTCGCTTCGTCCAGGTCAGAAGCGAACTGGGCGAATGCCGCCAGTTCACGGTACTGAGCCAGAGCGGTACGGATACCACCGGAGAGCTTCTTGATGATCTTGGTCTGAGCGGCACCACCCACACGGGATACCGAAACACCGGCGTTCACAGCAGGACGGATCCCGGAGTTGAACATGGCCGATTCCAGGAAGATCTGACCGTCGGTGATGGAAATCACGTTGGTCGGAACGAACGCGGAAACGTCGCCAGCCTGGGTTTCGATGATCGGCAGTGCAGTCAGCGAACCGGTTTTGCCGGTCACTGCGCCTTTGGTGAACTTCTCTACGTATTCTTCCGAAACGCGGGATGCGCGCTCCAGCAGACGGGAGTGGAGATAGAACACGTCGCCTGGGTAAGCTTCACGGCCTGGTGGACGGCGCAGCAGCAGGGAAATCTGGCGGTAAGCCACTGCTTGCTTGGACAGATCGTCATAAACGATCAGCGCGTCTTCACCGCGGTCGCGGAAGAATTCACCCATGGTGCAACCGGAGTACGGTGCCAGGAATTGCAATGCTGCAGATTCCGAAGCGCTCGCTGCGACGACGATGGTGTTAGCCAGCGCGCCGTTTTCTTCCAGCTTGCGAACCACGTTGGCGATGGTCGATTGTTTCTGACCGATTGCAACGTAGACGCAGAAAATGCCGCTGTTCTTCTGGTTGATGATCGCGTCGATCGCCAGAGCGGTTTTACCGATCTGACGGTCACCGATGATCAGCTCACGCTGGCCACGGCCGACAGGAATCATGGCATCGACAGCCTTGTAGCCAGTCTGTACAGGCTGGTCTACCGACTTACGCCAGATCACGCCTGGAGCAACTTTCTCGACCGCATCGGTCTCGGTGTTGTTCAGCGGACCTTTGCCGTCAACAGGATTACCCAGTGCGTCGACTACGCGACCCAGCAGTTCCTTACCAACCGGAACTTCGAGGATGCGGCCGGTGCACTTGGCGCTCATGCCTTCAGCCAGAGACTGGTAGGAGCCCAAAACTACGGCACCTACAGAGTCTTGCTCGAGGTTGAGAGCCATACCGAAGACGCCGCCCGGAAACTCGATCATCTCGCCGTACATTACGTCGGCCAGACCGTGAATCCGCACGATACCGTCAGATACGCTGACGACAGTGCCTTCGTTACGGGCTTGGGAGGTCACATCGAGCTTGTCGATGCGGCCCTTGATAATTTCACTTATTTCGGAAGGATTGAGTTGCTGCATTGCTCTGCTGCCCCTTCAAACTCAAGATTTCAATGCTTCGGCAAGGCTCGCGAGTTTGCCGCGAACCGAGCCATCGATAACCAGGTCGCCGGCGCGGATGACAATGCCCCCAATAAGGGATTTGTCTTCCTCGACTTGCAGGCGCACTTCCCGGTTGAGTCGTGCACTGAGAACCTTGGCGAGTTTGTCTTGCTGTTCTTGGTTCAATGCGAAAGCACTGGTCACTTCAACGTCTACCGACTTCTCTTGTTCAGCCTTGTACAGGTCGAACAGAGCGGATATCTCCGGCAAAAGCGGGAGACGGTCGTTTTCGGCAACGACGTGGATGAAGTTCTGCACCTTCACATCAAACTTGTCGCCGCACACGTCAATAAACGTGGCGGCCTTGTCTGCGCTCGTCAGTCGCGGGGCCTTGAGCACGCGCTGCATGGTGTCGTCTTGCGACACTGCTGCAGCCAGGCCGAGCATGGCTGACCAAGAGGCCAGTTGCTGGTGGGCCTGGGCGTGCTCGAAGGCTGCCTTAGCGTAAGGTCGGGCCAACGTGGTCAATTCTGCCATGATCGCCCTCGCTTAAATTTCAGCAGCCAGTTTGTTAACCAGCTCCGCGTGCGCGTTTTGATCGATTGTGGCACCCAGGATCTTCTCGGCGCCGCCGACGGCCAGAGCACCCAGTTGGGCACGCAGCGCATCTTTGACACCATTCAGTTCCTGCTCGATCTCGGCCTGAGCCTGGACCTTCACACGGTCAGCGTCGATACGGGCTTTTTCAACAGCCTCTTCAACGATCTGATTACCGCGTTTCTTGGCTTGCTCAATGATTTCAGCTGCTTGAGCCTTAGCTTCGCGCAGTTGTTGACCCGCTTTATCTTGGGCCAACTCCAGGTCGCGAGCTGCTCGGGCGGCAGCGTCCAGTCCATCCGCGATCTTCTTCTGACGTTCGTGCAAAGCCGCGATGACCGGAGGCCACACGAACTTCATGCAAAACAGTACAAAAATGAAGAACGCAACGGACTGGCCAATCAGGGTTGCATTAATGTTCACGCCAACACCTCGCTCGTTCGTTGCACATCAAACCAATCACTCGAAGGTTCGAGTGATTAGCCAGCGAGTTGACCAACGAATGGGTTCGCGAAGGTGAAGAACAGAGCTATACCTACACCGATCATGGTGACGGCGTCGAGCAGACCGGCAACGATGAACATTTTAACTTGCAGCATTGGAACCATTTCTGGCTGACGCGCGGCGCCTTCCAGGAACTTGCCGCCCAACAGGCCGAAACCAATTGCGGTACCCAGTGCGCCCAGGCCGATCAACAGTGCAACAGCGATAGCGGTTAGACCAACTACAGTTTCCATCTTTCCTCCCGACTTTTACGTCGTATGGTTTAGGTTTTTTAGATTTTAAAGCGGTAAAACAAATCGTTTCATAGCCCTGTTCGGGCACCCACCCGTTTGACCGGGTGGGACATCAGACTAGTCGAGACTGGTCTTAATGGTTTTCTTCGTGCGCCATCGACAGGTAGACAATGGTTAGCATCATGAAGATAAACGCCTGCAGGGTGATGATCAGGATGTGGAACACAGCCCACGCCCACTGCAGAACTACGCCCAGGCCGCTAAGCCAGAGCAGACCGCTGCCGAACATCACAGCAATCAGAATGAAGACCAGCTCACCGGCGTACATGTTGCCGAACAGACGCAGTGCCAGCGAGATCGGCTTGGCGATCAGCGTCACGAATTCCAGCAGGAAGTTCACCGGAATCAGCAGCGCTTGCAGGAAGATATTCTTGCTGCCAAACGGGTGCAGGGTCAGTTCGCCGATGAAGCCGCCGATGCCCTTGACCTTGATGCTGTAGAAAATGATCAACGCGAACACCGACAGAGCCATGCCCAGGGTAGCGTTCGGGTCAGTGGTCGACACCGCACGGAACGGAATGTGATGGTCGCCGGTGATCAGGATGGCCAGCTGAGGAATCCAGTCGACCGGGATCAGGTCGACGGCGTTCATCAGGAAGACCCAGACGAAGATGGTCAGTGCCAGCGGTGCAATCACCGGGCTACGGCCATGGAAGCTGTCTTTCACGCTGCCATCGACGAATTCGACCAATACTTCAACGAAGTTCTGCAAAGCACCAGGCTGACCGGAAGTCGCCTTCTTTGCCGCCATGCGGAAAAGAAGAACGAAGATCAGACCCAACGCGACCGACCAGCCGAGGGTATCGACGTGGAAAGCCCAGAAGCCCATTTCCTTGGCTTCAGCTGCGGTGTGGGCAAAACCCCACCCGCCAGTTGGGTGCTGACCGAAGGTCAGGTTCTGCAAGTGGTGCTGGATATAGCCCGAAGCGGTTGTTTCTGCCATGGTTGCCTCAAACGCCCTAAGGTCTCGAAAGTCTTGTTTTCATCAGCAGGGGCGCGAACCAGCTGACCATTTGGGTCAACACGAAGACGCCGAATACCGCTAGCGGCGCCAATGGCTTCACACCTGCAAACGTCAATGCAAAGAGCACTGCCGTCAAAATCAGTTTGCCCGCCTCGCCGGCATAAAAAGACCGGACGATGGCTTGAGCTGCTCGGGCGCCGGAAAACCGAAATGCCCTGTGAGCGAAATAAACATTGGGAAGCAAGGCTATCAGGCCTCCGCAAAGTCCTGAGTACCCGGCAACGACTCCATGCCATTGCCACAGCGCCAAAGCGGCGATCAGCAAAACGACAAACTGAGCCATTAACACCGGAAAAACTGCCAGGCGATGGAACGGCAAGCGGTTTGGCGTGCGGCTTTCCATCACAATTACTCTCCAATGGTCGGCTGCCAGAATTCAATAACTTGGCATAATTTGTGCCGACAAAATGCGCGCAGAGTATAGGGGCGGTTCAGCCCCTATTCAACTGTCAGGTAGTGATTTCCGACTGCACGCTACATGAGGAAATGTTTCAGCGAATGTGCGCAAGCACACCCTGAAGCTCATCGAGGGAGTTGTAACCGATCACCAACTGCCCCTTCCCCTTCTTTCCGTGTCGGATCTGCACCGCAGAGCCTAGGCGCTCAGCCAGGCGCTGCTCAAGTCGGGCGATATCCGGGTCGGTTTTTACCGGTTCGGCAGGTTCCTGTTTGCCACTCAACCACTGGCGAACCAGTGCCTCAGTTTGGCGCACAGTCAGCCCCCGTGCGACAACATGTCGCGCCCCTTCAACCTGTTGATTCTCCGGCAAACCAAGCAAAGCACGCGCATGACCCATTTCCAGGTCACCGTGGGACAGCATGGTTTTGATGACTTCCGGCAACGCGATCAAGCGTAGCAGGTTGGCGACGGTCACGCGGGACTTGCCCACGGCTTCGGCCACTTGTTGCTGAGTCAGCTGGAATTCCTGCTGCAAACGCTGCAGGGCGACCGCTTCTTCGATCGGATTGAGGTCTTCGCGCTGGATGTTCTCGATCAGCGCCATGGCGATCGCTGTTTCATCCGGCACGTCGCGAACCATCGCCGGGATGGTTTCCTGGCCAGCCTGCTGACTGGCGCGCCAGCGGCGTTCACCGGCAATGATCTCGAAACGACCGCTACCGATCGGACGCACCACGATCGGCTGCATCACGCCTTGCGCCCTGATCGACTGTGCCAGCTCTTCCAGTGCCTGCGGGTCCATATCGCGGCGTGGCTGGTACTTGCCGCGCTGAATCAGGTCCAGGGGCAGGTGTTGCAGCTCACGTTGATCGGCTTGAACCGCTTGTTCTTCCAGCGAGCTGACAGTCGGACCGCTCAGCAGTGCATCCAGTCCACGTCCGAGACCTCGTTTCTTGACGGCCATGGGGATTCCTTAAGTTGGCTGAGCAGCGGCAGTGCGTGAATTTTTGCGCTGACGACGAACCATCTCGCCGGCCAGTGCCAGATAGGCAATGGCGCCACGCGATGTCTTGTCGTACGCCAGCGCCGGCATGCCATAGCTTGGCGCTTCGGCCAGGCGGATGTTGCGCGGAATGACGGTGTCGTAGAGCTGCTCGCCGAAGTGTTCTTTCAACTGCGCCGACACGTCGTTCATCAGGCTCAGGCGCGGGTCGTACATGGTCCGCAACAGGCCTTCGACTTTCAGGTTCGGGTTCAGCAGTTCGGCGATGCGCTTGATGTTATCCACAAGGTCGCTCAAGCCTTCGAGCGCAAAGTACTCGCACTGCATGGGGATAATTACCCCGTCAGCCGCGACCAATGCGTTCAGGGTCAGCATCGACAGCGAGGGTGGGCAGTCGATCAAAATGTAATCGTAGTTTTCACGGATCGGCGCTAGCGCGCTGCGCAGACGGCTTTCCTTCATCTGCATTTCCAGCAGAACCACTTCAGCCGCCGTCAGATCGCGGTTGGCCGGCAGCAACTGGTAACCACCGTGCTCGGAGTAGTGCATGGCCTGGGCCAGGTCACATTCACCGATGAGCAGGTCGTAGACCGAGTTTTCCAGGCCGTGTTTATCCACACCGCTACCCATGGTGGCGTTGCCCTGTGGATCAAGATCGATCAACAGCACCCGGCGCTTGGTAGCGACCAGGGAAGCTGCGAGGTTGATGCAGGTGGTGGTTTTACCCACACCACCCTTTTGGTTCGCAATCGCGAATACCTTAGCCATTCTTGCTTGTGTTCCCAATCATGCCGTGCGGCGCAGTATCAGCAGATGGCGTTGGCCTTGGCAACCAGGTACGGCCAGGGCGTGTTCGCTATCGAGGTGGAAGTCTGCCGGCAATGCTACCAGCTCATCGGCTGGATGAACGCCCTTCATTGCCAGCCAGCGTGTATCGGCGTCGCCGAGGTGGCGCGTCCAGTTGCTGAAGTTCTCCATGCTGCTGAATGCCCGGGAAATAATCCCGTTGAACGGTTGTGCAGGCTGGAAAGCTTCGACGCGGCTGTGGATAACTTGCAGGTTATCCAGTTTGAGTTCGAGTTTGACCTGCGTCAGGAAGCGCGTTTTCTTGCCGTTGCTGTCCAGGCAGGTCACTTGCGACGCTGGAAACAGGATGGCCAACGGGATACCCGGCATGCCGCCGCCGCTGCCAACGTCCAGCCAGCGGCCGTTTTCGATGAACGACATCACGCTCAGACTATCGAGCAGGTGACGGGAGACCATTTCGTCCGGATCGCGCACGGCGGTCAGGTTGTAAGCCTTGTTCCATTTGATCAACAGGGCCAGATAGCCCAGCAGCAACGCGTGCTGGGTTTCTGTGAGTGTGACACCGAGCTGGCGAGCACCTGTGGATAACTCTTCGGCGTGTTGCGAGGTGACCAACGAACTCAAGCGCTTTGCTCCAACTGACGGCCCGCGCCGCGTTTTTTCAAATGAATCATCAACAGCGAAATCGCTGCCGGCGTGACGCCCGGAATACGTGACGCCTGGCCCAGGGTTTCTGGACGGGTCGCGCCGAGCTTGCTCTGGATCTCTTTGGAGAGACCGGAAATGTTCGTGTAATCGATATCCACAGGCAGTTTCGTGTCTTCACTGGCGCGCAGACGAACGATTTCATCCTGTTGACGATCGATGTAGCCGGCGTATTTGGTTTTGATTTCGACCTGCTCGGCAACCTGTGGATCTTCCGCGCCGCCACCAGTCACGGCGATCAGCCCAGCGTAGTCGATTTCCGGACGGCTCAAGAGGTTGAGCAGGTTGTATTCATGAGTCAGCGGCGTGCCGAACTTTTCGGCAATCGCATCGCCTTGCTCGGTGCCCGGGCGCACCCATGTGCTTTTCAAGCGCTGTTCTTCCAACGTGATGCTTTCACGTTTGGTGCAGAACGCCTCCCAACGCGCATCGTCGACCAGACCTAGCTCGCGACCCTTTTCGGTCAGGCGCAGGTCGGCGTTGTCTTCACGCAGGATCAGGCGGTATTCGGCACGGGACGTGAACATCCGGTACGGCTCTTGAGTTCCCAGGGTAATCAGGTCGTCGACCAACACGCCGATATACGCCTCATCACGACGCGGGCACCAGGAATCCTTGCCTTGAGCGCGCAGTGCAGCGTTGGCCCCGGCCAGCAAACCTTGGGCGCCGGCCTCTTCGTAGCCCGTCGTGCCGTTGATTTGCCCGGCGAAAAACAGACCGCCGATGACCTTGGTTTCAAGGCTGTACTTCAGGTCGCGCGGGTCGAAGTAGTCGTACTCGATGGCGTAGCCCGGACGAACGATGTGCGCGTTTTCCATGCCGCGGATCGATTGCACGATCTGCAATTGAACATCGAACGGCAGGGAGGTGGAGATCCCGTTCGGGTACAGCTCGTGGGTGGTCAAACCTTCCGGTTCGATGAAGACCTGATGGCTTTCCTTGTCGGCAAAGCGGTGGATCTTGTCTTCGATCGACGGGCAATAACGCGGACCAATGCCTTCGATCAACCCGGCATCGGAATACATCGGCGAACGGTCGAGGTTGGCGGCAATGATTTCGTGGGTACGGGCGTTGGTGTGGGTAATCCAGCAACTGACCTGCTTCGGGTGCTGTTCTTTGGAACCCATGAACGACATCACCGGAATCGGCGTATCGCCTGCCTGTTCGGTCATCACCGAGAAATCCACGGAGCGACCGTCGATACGCGGCGGTGTCCCGGTTTTCAGGCGACCGACACGCAGCGGCAGTTCACGCAGACGGTGAGCGAGGGCGATCGATGGCGGATCACCGGCGCGACCACCGGAATAGTTCTGCATGCCGATGTGGATAAGTCCACCGAGGAAGGTGCCAGTGGTCAACACCACGGAGTCGGCGAGGAAACGCAGGCCCATTTGGGTGACAACACCGCGCACCGTGTCCTGTTCGACGATCAGGTCATCAGCGGGTTGTTGAAATATCCACAGGTTCGGCTGGTTTTCCAGGGCTTCGCGGACAGCGGCTTTGTACAGAACCCGGTCGGCTTGAGCGCGAGTTGCACGCACGGCCGGGCCTTTACGGCTGTTCAACACGCGAAACTGAATACCGCCCTTGTCGGTAGCCATGGCCATCGCGCCACCGAGGGCGTCGATTTCTTTCACCAAGTGGCTTTTACCGATGCCGCCAATGGCAGGGTTGCAGCTCATGGCACCGAGGGTTTCCACGTTGTGCGTCAGCAACAGGGTTTTCGCCCCCATGCGTGCTGACGCCAGTGCTGCCTCGGTACCGGCATGACCGCCGCCGATGACGATCACTTCAAAACGGGAAGGGAAATCCACCACGCACCTCGTGCCTGCTTAAGTAGGTAATTCAGGAATAGTTTGAGCCCGGGTTTCTGGACCCGGTCGGCAAGTATAGGGACTTCGCCCTTCCTAAAGAACCCTTTGCACAAAATTTAACCAGCTGTGGAAAAGTCGCGGTTATAGAAATTAAAAAGAAAGAAATTTATTAAATCTTTGTTTTTATGTTTATTTCTACAGAGCACGTTTTCTGTGGATAGATCTACACAAGCCTTTATATTCAATGTGTACAGAGAATCAAAACCCTGTGGTCATGTGCCAATGAGGCCCTTGGATAACCGGTTTAAGCCTGTGGATGAAAGGGGTTGTTATCCACAGGTGAGATTATCTTCAGTTTTCAGGCCCTGTTATCAACTGCCCTTAGACGTAGTTACTCACAGGGCTTAATCCACAGAAATCGCTAAGATCGCCAAATCTGAGGTGCAGTAAAACCGCTCAAGCAGAAATAAATCAGCTCGGCACTGGAGGAAAATTTTGGGAAAGAGGAAACAGACAGGCGCGAATGGCCTGTCTGTGAATTACGGGAAGACTATTTACCGATACAGAAGCTGGAAAAAATGCGTCCAAGCAGGTCATCGGAGCTGAATGCACCCGTGATCTCGCCCAAGGCATGCTGAGCCTGACGCAAATCTTCGGCCAGTAGCTCACCGGCGCCTGCCAGGGTCAGCTGTGCACGGCCATGTTCGAGGGACGCGCTGGCATGCCGCAACGCCTCGAGGTGACGCCGGCGAGCGCTGAAGCTGCTCTCGGACGTCTGCTCGTAGCCCATGCAGGCCTTGAGGTGATCGCGCAGCAGGTCCAGACCTTGACCAGCAGACTTGGCACTGAGGCTGATGGTGACATGACCATCCTCGCTGACTTCCAGGGCGATGGGCTCGCCGGTGAGGTCGGCCTTGTTACGGATCAAGGTGACTTTCGCCGGGTCCGGGCGGATTTCCAGAAATTCCGGCCACAACGCGAAAGGATCAAGCGCTTCCGGGGCGGTGGCATCGACCACCAGCAGCACTCGATCCGCCTCGCCGATGGCTTTCAATGCCCGTTCAACGCCGATTTTTTCCACGTGATCGTCGGTATTCCGTAGACCGGCGGTATCGACGACGTGCAGCGGCATGCCATCGATGTGGATATGTTCGCGAAGGATGTCCCGGGTCGTGCCGGCGATCTCGGTGACGATCGCCGCTTCACGCCCGGCGAGCGCGTTGAGCAAACTGGATTTGCCGGCATTCGGCCGGCCGGCGATCACCACGGTCATACCGTCACGCAACAACGCGCCCTGCCCGGCTTCGCGCAGAACGGTGGATAACTCGTCTCGGACTTTATCGAGCATGCTCAGCACGTGGCCATCCGCAAGAAAGTCGATTTCTTCCTCCGGGAAGTCGATGGCTGCTTCGACGTAGATGCGCAAACCGATCAACTGCTCGGTGAGGTTATGCACACGCTCGGAGAACGCGCCCTGCAAGGAACGCAGGGCATTGCGTGCGGCCTGTGCAGAACTGGCTTCGATCAAATCGGCGATCGCCTCAGCCTGCGCCAGGTCGAGTTTGTCATTCAGAAAGGCGCGCTCGCTGAATTCACCTGGTCGGGCCAGACGGCAGCCCAGTTCAAGGCACCGCTTCAAGAGCATATCCAGAACAACGGGACCGCCATGACCCTGCAGTTCCAGCACGTCTTCGCCGGTGAACGAGTTGGGTCCCGGGAAATACAAGGCAATGCCCTGATCCAGCACTTCATCGTTTTCACCGAAGAACGGGCCGTAATGGGCGAATCGCGGCTTGAGTTCACGACCGCTGAAGGCTTCGGCTGCAACGCTCGCCAGCGGCCCGGAAATGCGGACGATGCCCACACCGCCACGACCTTGAGCGGTGGCAACGGCGGCGATGGTTTCACGAGGAACGCTCATAAACCGGTATCCAGACAAAAGTGACAGATAGCAAAACGCCCCACTAGGGGGCGTTTTGAGTGGTTATCCACAGTGTAAATCAAGCGGCAGCTTTGGTAGCTCGTTCGATTTTACGGGTGATGTACCACTGTTGGGTGATGGACAGGCAGTTGTTGACTACCCAATACAGCACCAGACCAGCCGGGAACCACAGGAAGAAGAAAGTGAAGATGATTGGCATCAGCTTCATCACCTTGGCCTGCATCGGATCCGGAGGCGTCGGGTTCAACTGCTGCTGGATAAACATGGTTGCGCCCATGATGATCGGCAGAATGAAGAACGGATCCTTGATCGACAGGTCGGTAATCCACAGCATGAACGGCGCCTGGCGCATTTCAACGCTTTCCAGCAGAACCCAGTACAGCGAGAGGAACACCGGCATCTGCACGAGGATTGGCAAGCAACCACCCAGCGGATTGATCTTCTCTTTCTTGTACAGCTCCATCATGGATTGCGACATTTTCTGCCGGTCATCGCCATGTTGCTCTTTCAGCGCGGCCAGTTTCGGTGCCACTGCGCGCATGCGCGCCATGGATTTGTAGCTGGCGGCCGACAGTGGGAAGAACAACCCCTTGATCAGCATGGTCAGGAAGATGATCGACCAGCCCCAGTTACCGACCAACGCATGGATGTGTTGCAGCAGCCAGAAAATTGGCTGGGCAATGAACCACAGAATGCCGTAGTCGACGGTCAGTTCCAGACCTGGGGACAACTCTTTCAGGACAGCCTGGCTTTTCGGACCGGCGTACAACACCGCGCTGACTTCGGCTTTAGCACCTGGCGCAACGGTCAATGCTGGCGCGGTGTAGCCAATGATGTAGTTGCCTTTGCTGTCTTTACGGGTCTGGACGACATTGTTTTCGCCCTTCGCCGGAATCCACGCAGTCACGAAGTAGTGTTGCAGCCAGGCAACCCAACCACCGTTGACGGTTTCTTTCAGCTGAGCCTTGTCCATGTCCTTCATCGACACTTTCTTGTACGGCTCGTTACTTGTCCACAGGGCGGCGCCCAGGTAAGTCGCGGTGCCGGTGGCAGTGCTGGAAGAAGGATCGGAGCTGGCGTCACGCTTGAGCTGGGCAAACATCGCACCCGACCAAGGCTTGCCGCTTTCGTTGTCGATCAGGTAGGAAACGGTTACGTCGTACAGGCCACGTTTCACAGTGAAACGCTTAATGTAGTTGACGCCGTCCTTGCTGAACTTCAGGTCTACGACCAATTGGTCCTGACCGTCAGCCAGTTGGTAGACCTTCTTCTCCGAGGAGTAAACCGGACGACCCGCAGGACTTGCGTCCGGGCCATCGGTACCGATCAAACCGCTCTGGGCCAGGTAAGTCCGCTCGTTGCCGTTATCGAACAACTGGAATGGAATTTCCGGATGGTCCTGGCGACGTGGATACAGTGGCAGCGTCAGCTGGGCAACATCGCCACCCTGTGGATCGATAGACAGGTTGAGCACATCCGTTTTGATCTGGATGAGATCTTTGCTTGCCGCTACTGGTGTTTCAGCAGGTGCAGTGGCACTGGTATCGCTTGCGGCGCGTGGAATGTCGTCACTGACAGAAGCATTATTGCCAGTCGCCGTATCCGGTAGGCCCGGTGCGGTAGTACTGGAAGCAACATTCTGAGTCGGCAAGGCAGCCTGGCCATAGTCCTGGTTCCATTTAAGAACCATAACGTAGGACACGATTGCGAGGGCGACGATCAGGATCGTGCGTTTGATATCCATGATTACTCGGCCATCGAAGAAGAACGGGAGGTAGGGATAGGCGGAACCGGGTCATAACCACCGGGATTCCACGGATGACAGCGACCTAAACGACGAAAGGTCAGCCAGCCACCGCGAAGAAGGCCATGATTTTCTATGGCTTCTAACGCGTAGCAGGAACAACTGGGGTAGAAACGACAGTGACTGGCCATCAGGGGACTAATGGCATAGCGGTAAAACTGGATCGGAACGAGTGCCAGTTTACGCATCGGGACTGTCTACCCCTACAGTTTCGGTTTTGACTGCTGGTACTGGCGTGCTGCGTGCCAGACGCTTCCAGAGTTTGCCGAAATGCTGAATCAATTCGGGGTTTTCTACGTCACCCAAACCTTTGCGCGCGACGATAACAATGTCCCAGCCGACCAGCGAATCCTGGTGCAGACGGAACGATTCGCGCATCAGACGTTTGAGGCGATTGCGCTCGACGGAGAGCTTTACGCTCTTTTTCCCGATAACCAGCCCGAGTCGGGGGTGATCAAGATCGTTGTTGCGCGCAAGGAGCAGGAGATTTTTCCCCGGAACCTTGCCGGTAGGGGAGTCAAAGACTGCCTTGAAATGCCGGGGGGTAAGCAGACGCTTTTCCCGACTGAAGTCCTGACTCACCTTCAGTGCCGGATTATCAAACTGCCAGACGCGCACGACCTTTTGCGCGACGAC
The DNA here is from genome assembly GCF_054897705.1 of Pseudomonas sp. GB2N2. NCBI lineage: Bacteria > Pseudomonadati > Pseudomonadota > Gammaproteobacteria > Pseudomonadales > Pseudomonadaceae > Pseudomonas > Pseudomonas sp. GB2N2. Next base: position 4,537,396 of record NZ_CM142701.1, on the reverse strand, counting down.
GCGACAAAACGGCGCGGCCGTTCTTGGTAGCCATGCGAGCACGGAAGCCGTGGGTGCGAGCGCGTTTGATAGTGCTTGGTTGGAAAGTACGTTTCATTGTCGTGTTACCTGGTTCGTCCACAACGGGCCGGAATGGCCCCCGTTTTAAGAGACCGGGGATTCTAGAGAAAGCAAGCCTCTAGGTCAATTTCCAACCAGCGTTTCCTGATAAATAGATCGCGAACGTTTCACCGGCCTTCAACCCGGAACCAAATATAGAAATAAAGAAGGAAAGTATTTAAAGCTTTTTTATAAAGCTTATAAAAGCTAGGGCCGCGTTCAACTGTGGATAACTGCTTTGAAGCCTTATAAAACGTGGTGTACAGAGAATGACAACTACAGTGGAAAACGGTGGTCAGCCTGTGCTGCACTGTCGGATAAGCTGTGTGTGAAACGGCTGGTTATCCACAGGCTGGTTATCCACCGGGTTTGGCCCCCACTTGTACAACGACCTCAGGGCCGGTTATCCACAGACCTTATGCACAGACCATTGGTCGTCTTTTTTTCGTATAAATCGTTGATTCTTCTTGGTTGGTGACCCACCTACGTGTGGATAAGTCAGCGTCTGGTCGCTACAATGGCCGCTTGTTTTTGCCTCACCGGCTTTCAACTTAGGGGATATCCGTGTCAGTGGAACTTTGGCAGCAGTGCGTGGAGCTTTTGCGCGATGAGCTGCCTGCCCAACAATTCAACACTTGGATCCGTCCACTACAGGTCGAAGCCGAAGGCGACGAGTTGCGTGTCTACGCACCGAATCGTTTTGTTCTCGATTGGGTCAACGAAAAGTACCTGGGCCGCGTTCTCGAGCTCCTGGATGAGCACGGCAATGGCCTGGCGCCGGCGCTGTCCTTATTAATAGGCAGCAAACGCAGTTCGGCTCCTCGTGCCGCACCCAATGCACCGCTGGCCGCCGCAGCGTCTCAAGCCCAGGCGGCTCACGCGCCGGCCAGCGCTCCGAGCCCTGCCCCGGTCGCCGCGCCAACCAAGCGTTCGACGCAGAAAATGGCCGAGGTCAATGAAGAGCCATCGCGCGACAGCTTCGACCCGATGGCGGGCGCCAGTTCTCAACAGGCCCCGATTCGCTCTGAGCAGCGTACGGTGCAGGTCGAAGGCGCGCTCAAGCACACCAGCTACCTGAACCGCACCTTCACCTTTGAAAACTTCGTCGAAGGTAAATCCAACCAACTGGCGCGGGCAGCGGCCTGGCAGGTGGCGGACAATCCCAAGCACGGTTACAACCCGCTCTTCCTTTATGGGGGCGTTGGCTTGGGTAAGACCCACTTGATGCACGCTGTGGGTAACCATCTACTAAAGAAGAATCCGAATGCCAAGGTCGTGTACCTGCATTCCGAGCGTTTCGTCGCCGACATGGTCAAGGCGCTGCAACTGAACGCAATCAACGAGTTCAAGCGCTTCTACCGCTCGGTGGATGCGTTGCTGATCGATGACATTCAGTTTTTCGCCCGCAAAGAGCGCTCCCAGGAAGAATTTTTCCACACCTTCAATGCCCTGCTTGAGGGTGGCCAGCAGGTCATTCTGACCAGTGACCGCTACCCGAAAGAAATTGAAGGCCTTGAAGAACGCCTGAAATCCCGCTTCGGCTGGGGCCTCACGGTTGCCGTCGAACCGCCGGAGCTGGAAACCCGTGTCGCGATCCTGATGAAAAAGGCCGACCAGGCCAAGGTCGATCTGCCTCACGACGCCGCGTTCTTTATTGCCCAGCGCATTCGCTCCAACGTCCGTGAGCTGGAAGGTGCGCTCAAGCGCGTCATTGCCCACTCACACTTCATGGGCCGCGATATCACCATTGAGCTGATCCGCGAATCCCTGAAGGACCTGTTGGCGCTGCAAGATAAACTCGTCTCTGTGGATAACATCCAGCGCACCGTCGCCGAGTACTACAAGATCAAGATTTCCGACCTGCTGTCCAAGCGTCGTTCACGCTCGGTCGCTCGTCCGCGTCAGGTTGCCATGGCGTTGTCCAAAGAGTTGACTAACCACAGCCTGCCGGAAATCGGCGATGTGTTTGGCGGCCGCGACCATACGACTGTTTTGCACGCCTGCCGCAAGATCAACGAACTTAAGGAATCCGACGCGGACATCCGCGAGGACTACAAGAACCTGCTGCGTACACTGACCACTTGATGCATACCGCGCAGCTAATCAAGGCAAGGGACTAGACCATGCATTTCACCATTCAACGCGAAGCCCTGTTGAAACCCCTGCAACTGGTCGCAGGCGTCGTCGAGCGCCGACAGACCTTGCCGGTGCTCTCCAACGTGCTGCTGGTTGTCGAAGGCCAGCAATTGTCGCTGACCGGTACGGACCTGGAAGTCGAGCTGGTCGGTCGTGTACAACTCGAAGAGTCGGCAGATCCGGGTTCCATCACTGTGCCTGCGCGCAAGCTGATGGACATCTGCAAGAGCTTGCCGAACGATGCGCTGATCGACATCAAGGTCGACGAGCAGAAGCTGGTGGTGAAGGCTGGGCGTAGCCGCTTCACCCTGTCGACCTTGCCGGCCAATGATTTCCCGACGGTTGAAGAAGGCCCGGGTTCGCTGACTTGCAGCCTGCAACAAAGCAAGCTGCGTCGCTTGATCGAACGCACCAGCTTCGCCATGGCCCAACAGGACGTGCGTTATTACCTCAACGGTATGCTGCTGGAAGTCTCCGCCGGTATCATTCGCGCCGTCGCCACCGATGGTCATCGTCTGGCCATGTGCTCGATGCAGGCGGACATTGGGCAACCGGATCGCCATCAGGTGATCGTGCCACGCAAGGGTATCCTTGAGCTGGCGCGCCTGCTGACCGAGCCGGACGGCCTCGTCAGCATTGTTCTGGGTCAGCACCACATCCGCGCGACCACCGGCGAGTTCACTTTCACCTCGAAACTGGTCGACGGTAAATTCCCGGACTACGAGCGCGTTCTGCCCAAGGGCGGCGATAAGCTTGTGCTGGGCGACCGCCAGGCGCTGCGTGAAGCGTTCAGCCGTACAGCGATTCTGTCCAACGAGAAATATCGCGGTATCCGTCTGCAACTGGCCAATGGTCAGCTGAAGATCCAGGCCAATAACCCGGAGCAGGAAGAAGCGGAAGAAGAAGTGGGCGTTGAGTACAACGGCGGCAATCTGGAGATCGGTTTTAACGTGAGCTATTTGCTCGACGTGCTGGGCGTGATGACCACCGAACAGGTTCGCCTGATCCTGTCCGACTCCAACAGCAGTGCGCTGGTGCAAGAGTCCGACAACGATGACTCGGCCTACGTCGTCATGCCGATGCGTCTGTAATCATGCCCAGCAGAAGCTAGATGTCCTTAAGTCGCGTCTCGGTCACCGCGGTGCGCAATCTGCACCCGGTGACCCTCTCCCCCTCCCCCCGAATCAATATTCTGTACGGCGCCAACGGCAGCGGCAAAACCAGTGTTCTGGAAGCCATTCACCTGCTGGGGCTTGCCCGTTCGTTTCGTAGTGCCCGTCTGCTGCCGGTTATTCAGTATGAACAACTGGCGTGTACGGTGTTCGGTCAAGTCGAGTTGGCTGAGGGCGGACACAGTGCCCTGGGCGTATCCCGGGACCGCCAAGGCGAGTTCCAAATCCGCATCGACGGGCAGAACGCGCGCAGTGCCGCACAGCTGGCGGAAATTTTGCCGTTGCAACTGATCAACCCCGACAGCTTCCGCTTGCTAGAAGGCGCTCCGAAGATTCGTCGGCAGTTTCTCGACTGGGGTGTGTTCCACGTGGAACCGCGATTCATGTCCACCTGGCAGCGCTTGCAGAAGGCCCTGCGCCAGAGAAACTCTTGGCTGCGACATGGTACACTTGACGCCGTTTCGCAAGCGGTTTGGGACAGGGAACTGTGCCAGGCCAGCGATGAAATCGATGAATACCGTCGCGCTTATATCAAAGCCTTGAAACCAGTCTTTGAACAGACCTTGAGCGAGTTGGTTGAACTTGAGGGTTTGACGCTTAGCTATTACCGAGGTTGGGACAAAGACCGCGAGTTGAGTGCAGTCCTCGCTGGGTCCGTTCAACGGGATCAGCAAATGGGCCATACCCAGGCCGGACCACAACGCGCTGATTTGCGTCTCAAATTGGGCGCACATAATGCCGCGGACATTTTGTCCCGCGGTCAGCAGAAGTTGGTGGTCTGTGCATTACGGATTGCCCAAGGGCACTTGGTCAGCCAGGCCCGACGCGGTCAGTGTATTTATCTGGTGGATGACTTGCCGTCCGAACTGGACGAGCACCACCGTCGCGCGCTTTGCCGCTTGCTGGAAGACTTACGCTGCCAGGTGTTCATCACCTGTGTAGATCAAGAATTATTGAGGGAGGGCTGGCAGACGGAAACGCCAGTCGCTCTGTTCCACGTGGAACAGGGCCGTATCACCCAGACCCACGACCATCGGGAGTGAAGGCATTGAGCGAAGAAAATACGAATACCTACGACTCAACGAGCATTAAAGTGCTGAAAGGCCTGGATGCCGTTCGCAAACGTCCCGGTATGTACATTGGTGACACCGACGATGGCAGCGGTCTGCACCACATGGTCTTCGAAGTCGTCGACAACTCGATCGATGAAGCTCTGGCCGGCCATTGCGATGACATCAGCATCATCATCCACCCGGACGAATCCATCACCGTTCGTGACAACGGCCGTGGCATCCCGGTAGACGTGCACAAAGAAGAAGGCGTCTCGGCAGCCGAGGTCATCATGACCGTGCTGCACGCCGGCGGTAAGTTCGACGACAACTCCTACAAAGTATCCGGCGGTCTGCACGGTGTAGGTGTGTCTGTAGTGAACGCACTGTCGAAAGAACTGATCCTGACTGTTCGCCGAAGTGGCAAGATCTGGGAACAGACTTATATCCACGGTGTTCCGCAAGAGCCAATGAAGATCGTTGGCGAGAGCGAAACCACTGGCACCCAGATTCACTTCAAGCCGTCAGGCGATACCTTCAAGAACATCCACTTCAGTTGGGACATCCTGGCCAAGCGGATTCGTGAACTGTCCTTCCTGAACTCCGGTGTCGGCATCGTCCTCAAGGACGAGCGCAGCGGCAAGGAAGAGCTGTTCAAGTACGAGGGCGGCTTGCGCGCGTTCGTTGAATACCTGAACACCAACAAGACCCCGGTCAACCAGGTGTTCCACTTCAACATCCAGCGTGAAGACGGCATCGGCGTGGAAATCGCCCTGCAGTGGAACGACAGCTTCAACGAGAACCTGTTGTGTTTCACCAACAATATACCGCAGCGCGATGGCGGGACTCACCTGGTGGGTTTCCGTTCCGCACTGACACGTAACCTGAACACCTACATCGAAGCGGAAGGCCTGGCCAAGAAGCACAAGGTCGCCACCACCGGTGATGACGCCCGTGAAGGCTTGACCGCGATCATCTCGGTTAAGGTGCCAGACCCTAAGTTCAGCTCCCAGACCAAAGACAAGCTGGTCTCTTCCGAAGTGAAGACCGCAGTCGAACAGGAAATGGGCAAGTACTTCTCCGACTTCCTGCTGGAAAACCCGAACGAAGCCAAGCTGGTCGTCGGCAAAATGATCGACGCCGCACGTGCCCGTGAAGCGGCGCGTAAGGCCCGCGAGATGACTCGTCGTAAAGGCGCGCTGGACATCGCCGGCCTGCCGGGCAAACTGGCTGACTGCCAGGAAAAAGACCCTGCCCTCTCCGAACTGTACCTCGTGGAAGGTGACTCTGCTGGCGGCTCGGCCAAGCAGGGACGCAACCGTCGCACCCAGGCGATCCTGCCATTGAAAGGCAAGATCCTCAACGTCGAGAAGGCGCGCTTCGACAAGATGATCTCTTCGCAGGAAGTGGGAACCTTGATCACCGCGCTGGGCTGCGGCATCGGCCGCGATGAGTACAACATCGCGAAGCTGCGGTACCACAACATCATCATCATGACCGATGCTGACGTCGACGGTTCTCACATCCGTACGCTGCTGCTGACCTTCTTCTTTCGTCAGTTGCCGGAGTTGATCGAGCGCGGTTATATCTACATCGCCCAGCCGCCGCTGTACAAGGTCAAGAAAGGCAAGCAAGAGCAATACATCAAAGACGACGACGCCATGGAAGAGTACATGACGCAGTCGGCGCTGGAAGATGCAAGCCTGCACTTGAACGAGGACGCGCCTGGTATTTCCGGACCGGCCCTCGAGCGTCTGGTGAATGACTTCCGCCTGGTGATGAAGACCCTCAAGCGTTTGTCGCGCCTGTACCCGCAGGAACTGACCGAGCACTTCATCTATCTGCCGGCTGTCAGCCTCGAGCAATTGTCCGATCACGCTGCCATGCAGGCCTGGATGGCTCAGTACGAAGTTCGCCTGCGCACGGTCGAGAAATCGGGTCTGGTGTATAAGGCGAGCCTGCGTGAAGACCGTGAACGTAACGTCTGGCTGCCGGAGGTCGAACTGATCTCCCACGGCTTGTCGAACTACGTCACCTTCAACCGCGACTTCTTCGGTAGCAACGATTACAAGACGGTTGTCTCCCTGGGCGCTCAACTGAGCACCCTGCTGGACGACGGCGCGTACATCCAGCGTGGCGAGCGCAAGAAGCCGGTCACCGAATTCAAGGAAGCCCTTGAATGGCTGATGGCTGAAAGCACCAAGCGTCACACCATCCAGCGCTACAAAGGTCTGGGTGAAATGAACCCGGATCAGCTATGGGAAACCACGATGGACCCAAGCCAGCGCCGTATGCTCAAAGTGACCATCGAAGATGCCATTGGCGCCGACCAGATCTTCAACACCCTGATGGGTGATGCGGTCGAACCTCGTCGTGACTTCATCGAGAGCAATGCCCTGGCGGTTTCCAACCTGGATTTCTGATCCAGAGGGATTGCCAAACTAAAAAAGCCAGCGCATTGCGCTGGCTTTTTTACGACAATTTACTCAGTCGTACTGCTTGAGTGAGCCTCTTCGTAAGTAACGTGCTGCGTCAACCTACACAACTGGCTGAAACGTCCGACATACACTGCCTACACTGCCTCATATCCTACGCACCCTCGCCAAATCAATGACTTGGGGGGCTCCATTATTTTTGGGATATCGCACAAGGAATGCAGTTATGCCTACATCCGCATACTTATATATGGAAGGCCAAAAGCTAGGGCTAATTACCGATGGGGCATCTTCTTTGGCGTCCGTTGGGAATGTGTTTCAAGAAAGTCACCAGAATAAAATTATGGTTCAAGCATTCAGCCATCAGGTTACTGTTCCGCGGGACCTTCAGTTTCCACACTCCACGGGACCGCGGGTGCATAAGCCCTTGATGATCTCTAAGGTCGTTGATAAGTCCTCACCATTGCTTCATAGAGCACTGGCGATCAGGGATGTACTCACGCCATGCTGCTTTACCTGGTATCGAAACGGGCAGAACGGCGCCGAGATTTACTACCAGATCGATTTGGTGGACGCCGTTATTGTGGACATCCAGTCGAAAATGATTCAATCCACTGATGCGGGCTCGGCTCAATCGACCATTATTGAAGATGTGTACTTTACCTACCGTAAGATTATTTGGTCGCACGTGGGTGGCAACACCACGGAATCTGATGACCTGCGTGATCTGAACAACGCCTGATCGATCAGATAGAAGGCAACAAAAAACCGGCTATATCAGCCGGTTTTTTTACGTCCAAAAAAAACTTATGCACCTTTTTCCGTATTTTATGAGCTTAAGAAATATGTATATAAATCATAAGCCTACAACTTAAATGCGCCGATTTTCAGGAAAACGGTACACAGGTTATCCACAGAATCTCAGACAGCCATCTGATCGCTGGCAGCGGGCGCGTGCGGAGCGGGTGGAATCGAGCCCATTTCACGCTGCATCTGTTCATTCCAGGCCTGAACCCGGTCATTAAGCGCGGCGATGGCGCGCGGCCCGCTACCGTCTGCGTACATCGGTTCGCCGATGATCACAGTAATGACGCCCTGCCTCTTCGCCCATCCGGTTTTCGGCCAGAACTTGCCGGCATTGTGCGCAATCGGCAGCACCGGAAGTGCTGCATTGACGGCTAACGCGGTACCACCCCGTGAGAATTTTCCGATGGTGCCATACGGCACTCGCGTCCCTTCGGGAAAGATCAGCACCCAGACGCCATCCTTCAGCAGTTCATCGCCCTTCTTCGCCACGTGTTTGAGCGCGGCCTTCGGGTTGTCGCGATCGATGGCGATTGGTCGCAGCATGGCCATGGCCCAACCGAAGAACGGTACGAACAGCAAAGAGCGCTTCAGTACCTGGCTCAATGGCTCGAAATAGGCGGAGAGGAAGAATGTCTCCCACGTGCTCTGGTGATTCGATTGAATCACGCAGGGCTGGTCAGGCACGTTTTCGGCGCCCTTCACTTCGTAGCTGATGCCCAGAAAGACTTTGCTCAGCCACAACGCGCAACGGCACCAGTACACGTTGATAAAACGATAGCGCGCCTTGAACGGCAAAAAAGGCGCGATGAAAAAGCTCAGGCTGCACCATAGCAAGGAGCTGGTGCCCAGCAGCAGGTAAAAGAGGAAGGTTCTGATGGCCTGCAGTATCGACATGACGACGTTTACCGTGCGGGCTCTGCCCGTCTATTTAAAGCGCACTGCCGTATCATCCTTTGCCAGGAATTTCAGAAGCGCACACTTAGTTAAGTGCGTTTGTGCACAAGTTCTGCGGCAATCGCCGCCAGATCGTCAAAAATCAAGGTGCCCATCGGCAGAGTCTTGCCAAGAGTCTTTTCACCTTTCCCGGTCTTTACCAAAACTGGCTGAGAATCGACGGCTTTGGCGGCTTCCAGGTCACCAAGACTGTCACCGACGAACCATAGATCCGTCAGCGATACGTTGTAATGCGTGGCGATGGTTTTCAACATCCCGGGTTTTGGCTTGCGGCAATCGCAACCTTCGTCCGGCCCGTGCGGGCAATAGACGATCAGCCCGACTTCACCGCCCTGCTCCGCCACCAGTGAGCGCAAGCGCTCGTGCATGGCGTCAAGGGTGGCGATGTCGTAATAGCCGCGAGCGATGCCCGACTGGTTGGTAGCGACCGCTACCGTCCAGCCGGCCTTGCTCAACTGCGCGATGGCTTCGATCGAACCGGGGAGCGGATTCCACTCTTCCACCGACTTGATGTAAGCGTCGGAGTCGTAATTGATCACCCCGTCCCGATCGAGAATCAGCAGTTTCAAACAGTCTTACCCCAGCAACGAAATATCAGCGACGCCGAGGAACAAGCCACGCAGACGCGCCAGCAGCGCATAGCGGTTGGCCCGTACCTTGGCGTCTTCGGCGTTGACCATCACGGCTTCGAAGAATGCATCCACCGGCTCGCGCAGGGCAGCCAGACGTGCCAGCGATTCGCTGTACTGACGGGCCGCCGCCATTGGCTGAACGGCCTGGTCAGCCTGCTGAATCGCCGAGTACAGGGAGAACTCGTTGGCATTGTCGAAGTACTTGGCTTCAACGACCGCAGGAACCGAACCTTCAACCTTGCTCAGCAAGTTCGACACGCGCTTGTTCACTGCCGCCAGTGCCGCCGCTTCCGGCAGTTTGCGGAACGCTTCCACCGCTTGTACGCGCTGATCGAAGTCCAGCGCCGAACCCGGTTTCAGTGCACGCACCGACAGGTAGGTGCCAACATCCACGCCTTCGTCTTCGTAACGGGCTCGCAGACGGTCGAAGATAAACTCCAGCACCGAATCGTTCAGGCCAGCAACTTTGACCTTCGCACCGAACGCATTCACGGCAAATGCCACGGCGTCATTGAGGTCGAGGTCGAGCTTCTTCTCGATCAGGATGCGCAACACGCCGAGCGCAGCACGGCGCAGGGCATAAGGGTCTTTGCTGCCGGTTGGCAGCATGCCGATGCCGAAGATCCCGACCAGCGTGTCGAGTTTGTCGGCGATGGCCACGGCCGCGCCGGTCAGGGTGGTTGGCAGTTCAGCGCCGGCACCGCGCGGCATGTACTGCTCGTTCAGCGCCAGCGCGACTTCTTCCGGCTCGCCATCGTTGAGGGCGTAGTAGTAACCGGCAACACCTTGCATCTCCGGGAACTCACCGACCATCTCGGTCGCCAAGTCGCACTTGGACAGCAGGCCGGCGCGCGAAGCCCAGGCTGCATTGCCGCCAACGCGTTGGGCGATGAACGCGGCCAGTTTGGACACGCGCTCGGCCTTGTCGTAGACGCTGCCAAGTTTTTCCTGAAACACCACGTTTTGCAGGCGCAGGTTGAAGTCTTCGAGTTTCTGCTTCTTGTCTTGCTTGAAGAAGAACTCGGCGTCGGTCAGGCGTGGGCGAACCACTTTTTCGTTACCGGCGATGATCTGCTGCGGGTCTTTGCTTTCAATGTTGGCCACGGTAATGAAACGCGGCAGCAACTTGCCGTCGGCATCCAGCAGGCAGAAATACTTCTGGTTGTCCTGCATGGTGGTGATCAGCGCTTCTTGCGGCACGTCGAGGAAACGTTCTTCGAACGAGCACACCAGCGGCACCGGCCATTCAACCAGCGCAGTGACTTCGTCGAGCAGGGCTGGCGGAACGATTGCCGTGCCTTCCTGTAGCGTCGCCAGTTCTTCGGTGCGCTTGCTGATCAGCTCGCGGCGCTCGTTGGCATCGGCCAGCACGTAAGCGGCACGAAGGTCCGTCAGGTAGTTGGCGGGCGAAGTGATGCGCACGCTTTGCGGGTGATGGAAGCGGTGACCACGGGAATCACGGCCAGACTTCTGGGCGAGGATGGTGCAATCGATGACCTGGTCGCCGAGCAGCATCACCAGCCACTGGGTCGGGCGCACGAATTCTTCCTTGCGTGCTCCCCAGCGCATACGCTTCGGGATCGGCAGGTCGTTCAGGGAATCTTCGACGATGGTTGGCAACAGGCTCGCGGTCGGCTTGCCGGCGATGCTTTGGCTGTAACGCAGCTTCGGGCCGCTCTGATCGATTTCGCTCAATTCAACGCCGCACTTTTTGGCGAAACCCAGGGCGGCCTGAGTCGGATTACCTTCGGCATCGAACGCGGCCTGGCGAGGCGGGCCGTCGAGGTTGATGCTGCGATCCGGTTGCTGGGTGGACAGCGCGGTGATCAGCACGGCCAGGCGACGAGGCGCCGCGTAGACGGTTTTGGTTTCGTAGTTCAGGCCGGCGGCTTGCAGGCCTTTGTCGATACCTGCGAGGAACGCGTCGGCTAGGGTATTCAACGCTTTCGGGGGCAGTTCTTCGGTGCCGAGTTCAACCAGGAAATCTTGCGCACTCATTGTGCAGCCTCCAGCTTGGCCAGTACTTCATCACGCAAATCCGGGGTCGCCATCGGGAAGCCCAGCTTGGCGCGCGCCAGCAGGTAGGCTTGCGCAACGGAACGCGCCAGGGTGCGCACACGCAGAATGTATTGCTGACGCGCGGTCACCGAGATTGCCCGGCGCGCATCCAGCAGGTTGAAGGTGTGGGAGGCCTTCAACACCATTTCGTAGCTTGGCAGCGGCAGCGGCTGGTCGAGTTCGATCAGGCGCTTGGCTTCGCTTTCGTAGAAGTCGAACAGCTCGAACAGCTTCTCGACGTTGGCGTGTTCGAAGTTGTAGGTCGATTGCTCCACTTCGTTCTGGTGGAACACATCGCCGTAGGTCACTTTGCCCATCGGGCCGTCAGCCCAGACCAGGTCGTAGACCGAATCCACACCCTGCAGGTACATGGCCAGGCGCTCGAGGCCGTACGTGATCTCGCCGGTCACCGGGTAGCATTCGATGCCGCCCGCTTGCTGGAAGTAGGTGAACTGCGTCACTTCCATGCCGTTCAGCCAGACTTCCCAGCCCAGACCCCAGGCGCCCAAGGTCGGTGATTCCCAGTTGTCTTCGACGAAGCGGATGTCGTGGACCAGCGGGTCCAGGCCGACATGCTTGAGGGAGCCCAGGTAAAGCTCCTGGAAGTTGTCCGGGTTTGGCTTCAACACCACCTGGAACTGGTAGTAGTGCTGCAGGCGGTTCGGATTTTCGCCGTAGCGGCCGTCAGTCGGGCGACGACTGGGCTGCACATAAGCGGCGTTCCAGGTTTCCGGGCCGATGGCGCGCAGAAACGTGGCAGTGTGGAAAGTACCGGCGCCTACTTCCATATCGTAGGGCTGAAGTACCACGCAACCTTGCTCGGCCCAGTATTGCTGGAGGGCGAGGATCAAGTCTTGGAAGGTACGCACGGCTGGCGTAGGCTGGCTCACGAAATTCACCTGTTTCTTGGGCTGCGATTTAAAGAGCGGGAGTATACCCGATTCATTGCTGCGCACGCCCCCTGGAGCCTTATGCCACGCTGCTTTTGGTGTTCCGAAGATCCGCTGTACATGGCTTATCACGACCAGGAGTGGGGCACGCCGCTACGCGATGCGCAGGGATTGTTCGAGTTGCTTTTGCTCGAAGGGTTCCAGGCGGGTCTCTCCTGGATCACGGTGTTGCGCAAACGCGAACGCTATCGCGAGGTGCTGTTCGGCTTTGACGTCCAGCGCGTGGCGCAGATGAGCGACGCCGAAATCGATGAATTGATGCTCGATCCAGGCATCATCCGCAACCGCCTCAAGCTGAACGCGGCTCGGCGCAATGCTCAGGCCTGGCTGGCGCTGGAAGATCCGGTGGAATTTCTCTGGTCGTTCGTTGGCGGTGTTCCGAAGATCAATCATTTCAAGGATCGCACCGAAGTCCCGGCCGTGACGCCGACTGCCATAGAGATGAGCAAAGGCTTGAAAAAAGCCGGTTTCACCTTCGTTGGTCCGACCATTTGCTACGCGCTGATGCAGGCCTCGGGCATGGTCATGGATCACACCCGCGATTGCGATCGTTACGCGACATTGGCGAACGGCGGTTAGAATGGCCGCCTCGCGCACAGCACAAGATCAGGAGTGACCTGTGGATAAGTTTAAAGGCGCCTTGCTGGTAGGCGCTCTGCGGCTGTTTGCCCTGCTGCCGTGGCGGGCCGTGCAGGCCGTTGGCACGGCCATCGGCTGGATGATGTGGAAAACCCCGAACCGTTCCCGCGACGTGGTGCGGATCAACCTGGCCAAGTGCTTTCCCGAGATGGACCCTGCCCAGCGCGAGCGTCTGGTCGGCCAGAGCCTGAAAGACATCGGCAAATCCCTGACCGAAAGCGCCTGCGCGTGGATTTGGCCGGCGCAACGGTCCATCGATCTGGTGCGCGAAGTCGAAGGTCTCGATGTGTTGAAGGACGCGCTCGCCTCCGGCAAAGGCGTGGTCGGCATCACCAGCCACCTCGGCAACTGGGAAGTGTTGAACCACTTCTATTGCAGCCAGTGCAAACCGATCATTTTTTATCGTCCGCCCAAGCTCAAGGCTGTGGATGACTTGTTGCGCAAGCAACGGGTGCAATTGGGCAACAGGGTTGCCGCATCCACCAAGGAAGGCATCCTCAGTGTGATCAAGGAAGTGCGCAAAGGTGGTGCAGTGGGCATTCCCGCTGATCCGGAACCGTCCGAATCCGCCGGGATATTCGTGCCGTTCTTTGCGACTCAGGCGCTGACCAGCAAGTTCGTGCCGAACATGCTGGCGGGTGGCAAAGCGGTTGGCGTGTTCCTGCACGCCCTGCGCCTGCCGGACGGTTCAGGCTACAAAGTGATCCTTGAAGCCGCGCCGGAGGCCATGTACAGCACCGATACCGAGACGTCTTGCGCAGCCATGAGCAAGGTGGTCGAGCGCTATGTGGGAGCGTATCCGAGCCAGTACATGTGGAGCATGAAACGCTTCAAGAAACGCCCGCCGGGTGAAGAGCGCTGGTATTGAGTCGATTGGCATGATCTGTGGATAACCATCGCACAAAGGTTATCCACAACCGTTCATCAAAGGGCGCAGAAGATGTCCGAACACCGTAAATCGTTTCGCATCAAGATCAGTCATGAAAGCTTCGGGGAATGCCTGGGCCAGACCCGCAATCTTTCGACCACGGGTGTCTACGTCAAACATCCTGGCCTGTCCGCCTTGCCCAAGGGCGCGGTCGTTTATGGCCAGGTGCAGGACTTACCCACAGGGGCGCCGCGGGTGCGCATGGAAGTGGTGCTTGTGGATGCCGAAGGTATTGGCCTGCGCTATCTGTGATCTGAGCGGTCGAGCTTCTTCAAAAACACTGCCATCTCTTTCTCCGCCTGCTTGTCGCCGTGGGCCTGCGCGGCTTGCAGACCCTGTTCCCACGCCTGACGGGCAGCCAGATAGTCCGTCAGCGCCAGATGCGCCTTGCCCAACAGTTTCCAGGCCGCTGAATACTTCGGATCGAACTCGACGCAGCGCTGCAAATGCTCGGCGGCTTTAGCGTTCTCCCCAAGATCCAGATAACCCTTGCCCAGACCGAAACGCAGCAATGAGTTATCCACACCCTTGGCGAGCATTTTTTCCAGGGATTCGAGCATGGGAACAACTCCGGAAGGTTATCGTTATCGAAATCGCATCGCCGGCAAGGCGGCGCCTACACTTTGTGCACAATTCCCTGCAGGAGCCGGCTTGCCGGCGATAGCGGTGTAGCTGTCAGAAGAAGCTAAGGCCGACATGAAACAACTTCTCCACATCCCGAATATGCTTTTTATCCACAAGGAACAGAATCACATGGTCGCCCGCCGCGATCACCGTGTCGTCGTGGGCAATGATCACTTCTTCGTCCCGGATGATCGCGCCAATCGTCGTGCCCGGCGGCAGACCAATGTTCTCGATGGCCTTGCCGATCACCTTGCTCGATTTCGCGTCGCCATGGGCAATTGCCTCGATGGCCTCAGCCGCACCGCGGCGCAATGAATGCACGCTGACGATATCGCCGCGGCGCACGTGTGCGAGCAAAGTGCCGATGGTCGCCAGTTGCGGACTGATGGCGATATCGATGTCGCCGCCCTGGATCAAATCGACGTAGGCCGGGTTGTTGATGATGGTCATCACCTTCTTCGCGCCCAGGCGCTTGGCCAGCAGCGACGACATGATGTTGGCCTCGTCGTCGTTGGTCAGCGCAAGGAACAGGTCGGCATCGGCGATGTTCTCTTCCATCAGCAAATCGCGGTCGGAGGCACTGCCCTGCAACACCACCGTGCTGTCGAGGGTGTCCGAGAGATGACGACAGCGGATCGGATTCATTTCGATGATCTTCACCTGATAGCGGCTTTCGATGGCCTCGGCCAGCCGCTCACCGATCTGCCCGCCGCCGGCGATGACGATGCGCTTGTAGCTTTCGTCGAGGCGGCGCATTTCGCTCATTACCGCACGAATATTCGCCTTGGCGGCGATGAAAAACACTTCGTCATCCGCTTCGATCACCGTATCGCCCTGCGGCAGGATCGGCCGGTCTCGGCGGAAAATCGCTGCAACACGCGTCTCGACGTTCGGCATGTGTTCACGCAATTGGCGCAGTTGCTGACCCACCAGCGGCCCGCCGTAATAAGCCTTCACCGCCACCAACTGCGCTTTGCCTTCGGCGAAGTCGATCACCTGCAATGCGCCCGGATGCTGGATCAGGCGCTTGATGTAATTGGTGACCACTTGTTCCGGGCTGATCAGCACGTCCACCGGAATCGCGTCGTTGTCGAACAGCTCGGAGCGTGTCAGGTACGCGGCTTCGCGCACGCGGGCGATTTTGGTCGGGGTGTGGAACAGGGTGTGGGCGACCTGGCAGGCGACCATATTGGTTTCGTCACTGTTGGTGACTGCCACCAGCATGTCGGCGTCATCGGCGCCGGCCTGACGCAGCACTGTTGGCAACGAGCCTCGGCCCTGCACGGTGCGGATGTCCAGCCGATCGCCAAGGTCGCGCAGGCGTTCGCCGTCGGTGTCGACCACGGTGATGTCGTTGGCCTCGCTGGCCAAGTGTTCCGCCAGCGAACCGCCGACCTGCCCTGCGCCGAGGATGATGATTTTCATCCAGTCACTCCCTTGGAATCCGGTTAACCGCGCGCGGCGGCGATCTTGATCAGCTTGGCGTAGTAGAACCCGTCATGCCCACCTTCCTGGGCCAGCAACTGGCGCCCATGGGGCTGCTTGATCCCGGCTGTCGTGGCGAGGTCCAGTTCCCGGGCACCCGGCGTGCGCGCGAGGAACGCCTCGATGACTTCGGTGTTCTCGGTGGGCAACGTCGAGCACGTGGCGTACAGCAGAATTCCGCCCACCTCCAGAGTTACCCACAGGGCGTCGAGCAGTTCGCCCTGAAGAACCGCCAGCGCGGCGATGTCATCCGGTTGGCGAGTCAGTTTGATGTCCGGGTGACGACGGATCACGCCGGTGGCCGAGCACGGTGCGTCGAGCAAGATGCGCTGGAACGGTTTGCCATCCCACCAGGTGGCGGTGTCGCGCCCGTCGGCGGCGATCAGCTCGGCGCTCAGGCCCAGCCGTGCAAGGTTTTCCCGCACCCGCACCAGGCGCTTGGCTTCCAGATCCACGGCCACCACGCAGGCCAGTGCCGGTTCGGCTTCAAGGATGTGGCAGGTCTTGCCGCCGGGTGCGCAGCAGGCGTCGAGCACCCGTTGGCCCGGCGCGAGATCGAGCAGATCGGCGGCCAGTTGCGCCGCTTCGTCCTGCACGCTGATCCAGCCTTCAGCAAAGCCCGGCAGGCTGCGCACGTCGGCCGCCGATTCGAGAATGATGCCGTCGCGGCTGTAGACACAGGGCGTGGCGGCAATGCCGGCGTCGGTCAGCAGCCCGAGATAGGCATCGCGGCTGTGATGGCGGCGGTTGACCCGCAAAATCATCGGCGGATGCGCGTTGTTCGCCGCGCAAATGGCTTCCCATTGCTCAGGCCAGAACGCCTTCAGGGATTTTTGCAGCCAGCGCGGATGAGCCGTGCGCACCACCGGGTCGTGTTCCAGTTCGGCCAGCAGCGCTTCACTTTCACGCTGCGCGCGGCGCAACACGGCATTCAGCAAGGCTTTGGCCCAAGGCTTTTTCAGTTTGTCGGCGCAACCCACGGTTTCGCCGATGGCGGCATGGGCCGGGACGCGGGTGTAGAGCAATTGGTAGAGACCGACCAGCAACAGCGCCTCGACATCGGCGTCCGCCGCCTTGAATGGCTTCTGCAACAACTTCGCCGCCAGCGCCGAAAGGCGTGGCTGCCAGCGCGCCGTGCCAAACGCCAGGTCCTGGGTGAAACCGCGATCGCGGTCTTCGACCTTGTCCATCTGTGTCGGCAGCGAACTGTTAAGTGAGGCTTTTCCGTTTAGGACGGCTGCAAGTGCCTTGGCGGCGGCCAGACGCGGGTTCATTGAGCGTCCGCCGTTTGACCGAGGAAGGTGCCGACAGCAAATTTCTCACGACGGCTGTTGAACACATCGCTGAAGTTCAGCGCCTTGCCGCCGGGCAATTGCACACGGGTCAGACACAGCGCTTGCTCACCGCAGGCCACGATCAAGCCGTCCTTGCTGGCGGCGAGGATTTCCCCGGGTGCGCCCTTCCCTTCCGCGAGGCTCGCGGCCAGCACCTTCAAGGCTTCGCCGTTCAGCGTGCTGTGGGTGATCGGCCACGGGTTGAAGGCGCGGACCAGACGTTCCAGCTCAACGGCCGGACGGTTCCAGTCGATGCGCGCTTCGTCCTTGTTCAATTTGTGTGCGTACGTGGCGAGGCTGTCGTCCTGCACTTCGCCTTCGAGTGTGCCGGCGGCGAGGCCGGCGATGGCCTCAATCACTGCCGGCGGGCCGATGTTTGCCAGACGATCGTGGAGGCTGCCGCCGGTATCTTCCGCGCTGATTGGCGTGGTGGTTTTGAGCAGCATCGGCCCGGTGTCGAGGCCCAGCTCCATGCGCATCACGGTCACGCCGCTTTCGCTGTCGCCGGCTTCGACGGCACGCTGGATTGGCGCCGCACCGCGCCAGCGCGGCAGCAACGACGCGTGGCTGTTGATGCAGCCCAGGCGCGGAATATCCAGAACCACTTGCGGCAGGATCAGGCCGTAGGCAACCACCAGCAGCAAATCCGGCTTCAGCGCCGCCAGTTCAGCCTGAGCGTCTTCGTTGCGCAGGGTCGGCGGTTGAAAGACCGGGATGCTGTTTTCCAGCGCCAGCTGCTTGACCGGGCTCGGCATCAGTTTTTGCCCGCGACCCGCCGGACGATCCGGTTGGGTGTAGACGGCGACAATCTCGTAAGGGCTGGCGAGCAGCGCCCGGAGGTGTTCGGCGGCGAATTCCGGGGTGCCGGCAAAGACGATGCGCAGTGGCTCAGTCATGGAGGATTCTCATTTTAAAAGGCAGTCATTTACAAAGCAGCCGCAAAAGAAAAAGGCTTGCCGCAGCAAGCCTTTGGAAGGAGGGCATCAAGCGTTCTGGCGATGGAGCTTTTCCAGCTTCTTCTTGATTCGGTCGCGTTTGAGATTGGACAGATAGTCGACGAACAACTTACCGTTGAGGTGGTCGCATTCGTGCTGGATGCACACGGCGAGCAGGCCTTCGGCGATCAGTTCGTAGGGCTTGCCGTCGCGGTCCAGAGCCTTGACCTTGACGCGCTGCGGGCGATCGACGTTTTCGTAGAACCCCGGCACCGAGAGGCAGCCTTCCTGGTACTGCTCCATCTCGTCGGTCAGGGATTCGAACTCGGGGTTGATGAACACCCGCGGCTCGCTGCGGTCTTCGGAGAGGTCCATCACGACGATACGTTTGTGCACGTTGACCTGGGTCGCGGCGAGGCCGATGCCTGGCGCTTCATACATTGTTTCAAACATATCATCGACCAACTGACGCACTTCGTCGTCCACTACGGCCACTGGTTTGGCGATAGTACGCAGACGCGAGTCGGGAAATTCGAGGATGTCTAAAATGGCCATAGGCTTATTGATGCACGTGTGAGGTAAAGTCGGGTCGATGGCCTGGCGGGTCCGTAGATGCAGGCTACCGTTGTGAAGCGTAGCTACCTTCTCTTTTTGGTAAAGGGTCGGAAGCGAGCCACGAGGGCTCTGGCGTTTCACGCGAACGCACATAATAAAGGGATTCACCGCATGAGGAAATCACTACTCGCCCTGCTCCTTCTGGCTTCGGTCGGTTTTGCGCACGGGCAAGTGCAACTCAAGGAAGGTTTTCCACAGCAATACACGGTTGTCGCGGGTGACACGCTTTGGGACATTTCTGGAAAATTCCTCCGTGAACCCTGGAAATGGCCGGAACTCTGGCAGGCCAATCCGCAGATCCAGAACCCCAATCTGATCTACCCCGGCGATTTGCTGTCGCTGGTCTACGTCAACGGCCAGCCCCGTCTGACCCTCGACCGCGGGGCTTCCCGGGGCACCATCAAGCTGTCGCCACGGGTGCGCAGCTCGCCGGTGGCCGACGCCATCCCGAGCATTCCGTTGCAGTCGATCAACAGCTTTCTGCTGAGCAACCGCATCGTCGACAAGGTCGAGGATTTCGACAAGGCGCCCTATATCGTCGCGGGGGATGCCGAACGGGTGCTCAGTGGCACCGGGGACCGCATCTTCGCCCGTGGCCATTTCGATCCGAACCAGCCGGTCTACGGGATCTTTCGCCAGGGCAAGGTCTACACCGACCCGCAGAGCAAGGAGTTCCTGGGGATCAATGCCGACGATATCGGCGGCGGTGAAATTGTTGCTGCCGAGGGCGACGTCGCGACGCTGGCGCTGCAACGCACGACTCAGGAAGTGCGCCTTGGCGATCGCTTGTTCAGCGGCGAGGAGCGATCCATCAACTCGACCTTCATGCCCAGTGCGCCGAAAACGGATATCGACGGGCTGATCATCGACGTACCGCGCGGGGTGACCCAGATTGGCACGATGGATGTGGTCACGCTGAACAAGGGCCTGCGCGACGGTCTGGCCGAAGGCAACGTGCTGGTGGTGATGAAAACCGGCGAAACAGTGCGTGACCGGATCACCGGGCAACCCCTGAAAATTCCCGATGAGCGCGCAGGTCTGCTGATGGTTTTTCGCACCTACGACAAGCTTAGTTACGGGTTGGTGCTCAATGCATCACGCTCATTGGCGGTGATGGACAAGGTGCGAAATCCTTAGCCAGCTTCACAAGTTACCAACAGAGTTATCCACAGCTTATTCCCGTTTGAACGGGGCTCATAACGATCAAGGATGATCCATGTCGCTGTCTGCAATTACATCGGTTTCCCCTGCGGAACTTGAAGCTCGTTTACGCCTGCATCGTTTGCCGGAACTCGGGCCGATGCGTTTCAAGAAGTTGCTCGAAGCCTTCGGCTCGGCGTCCAAAGCCATCAGCGCACCGGCCAGTGCCTGGCGCTCGTTGGGTTTGCCCCTCGCCTGCTCGGAGGCCCGGCGCTCGACTGAAATCCGTGACGGCGCCAGCCATGCATTGGCTTGGCTAGAGCGTCCGGGCCAGTCTTTACTGATGTGGGACCAGCCTGAGTACCCGGCATTGCTGGCGGAAATCAGTGACGCGCCACCGCTGCTATTCGTGGCGGGTGATCCGGGCATTCTGGAAATACCGCAACTGGCGATGGTCGGTAGTCGCCGCGCGTCGCGACCGGGAATGGACACCGCGGCCGCGTTTTCACGCAGTCTTGCCAGTGCCGGTTTTGTCATCACCAGCGGTCTGGCGCTGGGCATTGACGCCGCCGCGCATCAAGCCGCACTGGACGTGGGCGGGCGAACGGTGGGTGTGCTTGGCACGGGACTTGAAAACTTTTATCCACAGCGCAACCGAAGGCTGGCGGACGCGATGATTGCGTCGGGAAGTGCGGTGCTTTCCGAGTTCCCGCTGGACGCCGCGCCGACCGCCAGCAACTTTCCGCGGCGCAACCGAATCATCAGTGGTTTGTCTCTCGGCGTGCTGGTGGTCGAGGCCAGTGTCGCCAGCGGTTCATTGATCACGGCGCGGCTGGCGGCGGAGCAAGGTCGCGAGGTGTACGCGATTCCGGGTTCGATTCATCATCCCGGTGCCAAGGGTTGTCATCAGTTGATTCGGGACGGTGCGATGCTGGTGGAAACCATCGAGCATATCCTCGAGGCGTTGCGCGGCTGGCAACGATTGCCGCTGTCCTCAACGATGCCTTCGGTGACTCATCCGCTGCTCAAGCTGCTGCATGCGGCTCCCCATACCAGTGAGGCGTTGGCGGCCAGCAGCGGCTGGGCCTTGCCAAAAGTGCTGGCGGCGTTGACGGAGCTGGAAATGGAGGGCCGGGCGGTGTGCGAAAACGGGCGCTGGTTTGCGCGGGTGAGCTAGGTTTTACAAGGAAGATCGGTAAACTGCGCAGAGCCTTTTTCCGGAGAGTTTTTCATGGTCAACAATTGGCGTGTGCAAAAAGCCGCGCAAGCCATTCGCCAAGGCGCGGTGATTGCCTATCCAACCGAGGCAGTCTGGGGCCTGGGTTGCGATCCCTGGAACGAAGAAGCGGTAGAACGTCTGCTGCTGCTCAAAGGGAGGTCGGTGGATAAGGGCCTGATTCTGGTCGCCGATAACATTCGCCAGTTCGACTTCCTCTTCGAAGACTTCCCTGAATTGTGGATGGATCGGATGGCGAGCACCTGGCCGGGTCCGAATACCTGGCTGGTACCGCATCAGAATCAATTACCGCCGTGGATCACTGGCATGCATGAGACGGTGGCGCTGCGCGTCAGCGATCATCCGCAGGTACGGGATTTGTGCGCGGCGGTCGGGCCGTTGGTGTCGACGTCGGCCAACCCACAGGGCCGGCCCGCTGCACGAACGCGGATTCGCGTGGAGCAGTATTTCCGTGGGCAGATCGATTTGATCCTTGGCGGGAATCTGGGCGGGCGCAAGAATCCGAGTGTGATTCGCGACGTGGCGACCGGGACCGTCATTCGCCCGGCTTAAAACCGCGTCATCGTTCATCGCTGGCAAGCCAGCTCCCACAGGGTTTGGGTCGACACAGAACCGGTGGGAGCTGGCTTGCCAGCGATGGCGATCTCAAGGTAACAAAACAGTCGAGCCAGTAGTGCGCCGCGCCGACAACTCGGTCTGTGCTTTGGCGGCATCAGCCAGCGAATAGGTCTGGTTGATTTCCACTTTCAACTTCCCGCTGATGATCATCTCGAACAGCTCATCCGCCATTCGCTGCAGGTTCTCCGCGTTGTTGGCGTATGTCGCCAGTGTCGGGCGGGTCACGTACAGCGAGCCCTTCGCCGACAAAATCCCCAGATTGACCCCGTCCACCGCACCCGATGCATTGCCGAAACTCACTACCAGGCCCCGAGGCGCCACGCTGTCCAGCGATGTCAGCCAGGTGTCCTTACCGACGCCGTCGTACACCACCGGGACTTTTTTGCCGTGGGTCAATTCCAGTACGCGTTCGGCGACGTTTTCATGGCTGTAGTCGATGGTCGCCCACGCACCGTTGGCCTTCGCCAGCGCGGCTTTCTCCGGCGAGCTGACCGTACCGATCAGCTTCACGCTCAGGGCCTTGGCCCATTGGCACGCCAGCGAGCCGACACCACCGGCGGCTGCGTGGAACAGAATGGTTTCGCCACCCTTGAGTTCATAGGTCTGACGCAGCAGATACTGCACGGTCAGGCCCTTGAGCATCACGCCGGCGGCTTGCTCGAAGCTGATCGCATCCGGCAGGTGCACCAGATTGGCTTCCGGCAACACATGAACTTCGCTGTACGCACCCAGCGGACCGCTGCCGTAAGCCACGCGATCACCGACCTTGAAGCGGCTGACTTCGCTGCCCACCGCCTCGACGATGCCGGCACCTTCGGCGCCCAGACCGGACGGCAAGGCGGGCGGCGCATACAGGCCGCTGCGAAAATAGGTGTCGATGAAGTTCAGGCCGATCGCCTTGTTGGTGACGCGGACCTGTTGCGGACCGGGCTCGGCCGGTTGGTAATCGACAAACTCGAGCACTTCGGGGCCGCCGTGGGCGCGGAACTGGATTCGCTTTGCCATCAGAACTCTCCTTAGGTCTGGCTACTGGAGGTGTAGCGCCAAGCGCCCTATCGGACTCCTATGCTTGATCCGCGTCAACTGCGGCGAGCCCTTCCGCGATGTTATGCTACGCGCCCATTTGCGCCGGCCCCTGCATCCATGGCGCGCCGCGTAGTTTTGCCCGATTCAAGGTGATGACATGACGACCCGCACCGAGGCCGTAAAAGCCTACCTGCTCGACCTGCAAGACCGCATTTGCGCTGCCCTCGAAGCCGTAGACGGCGGCACGCAATTCGTCGAAGACGCCTGGACCCGTGCGGCCGGCGGTGGCGGTCGCACCCGAGTGATGGAAAACGGCACGGTCATCGAGAAGGGCGGCGTCAACTTTTCCCACGTCTTCGGCAGCGGTCTCCCACCGTCCGCCAGCGCCCATCGGCCTGAACTGGCCGGCCGTGGCTTCGAAGCCCTCGGGGTGTCGCTGGTGATTCATCCGCATAACCCGCAGGTGCCGACTTCCCACGCCAACGTGCGATTTTTCATCGCTGAAAAAGAAGGCGAAGAAGCGGTCTGGTGGTTCGGCGGCGGTTTCGACCTGACCCCCTATTACGGCAATGAAGAAGACTGCGTGCACTGGCACCGTGTCGCCGAGCAGGCCTGCGCGCCGTTCGGTGCGGACGTCTACCCGCGTTACAAAGCCTGGTGCGACAGCTACTTCCACATCAAGCATCGCCATGAACCGCGGGGCATTGGCGGTCTGTTCTTCGATGACTTGAACGAATGGGACTTCGACACCAGTTTCGCCTTCATGCGTGCAATTGGTGATGCGTTCATCGACGCCTACCTGCCGATCGTGCAGCGGCGCAAAAACGATGCGTTCACCGCCAAACAGCGCGAATTCCAGGAGTTCCGCCGTGGCCGCTACGTCGAATTCAACCTGGTATACGACCGTGGCACGCTGTTCGGCCTGCAGTCGGGCGGGCGTACGGAGTCGATCCTCATGTCGTTGCCGCCGCAAGTGCGCTGGGCCTATGACTGGAAAGCCGAACCGGGCAGCGAAGAAGCGCGCCTGACCGAGTACTTCCTGCAAGACCGTGATTGGTTGGCCAAAGGCCTGAACGAGGAATCCTGATGGACCGTTACGTCGTATTCGGTAACCCGATTGGCCACAGCAAGTCGCCACTGATCCACCGTTTGTTCGCCGAGCAGACCGCTCAGCAACTGGACTACAGCACTTCGCTGGCACCGCTTGATGACTTTTCCGACTTCGCCCAGGTGTTTTTCGTTGAAGGACGCGGCGCGAATGTGACGGTGCCGTTCAAGGAAGAGGCGTTTCGTCTGGCCAACAGCCTGACGGCGCGCGCGCAGCGGGCCGGTGCGGTGAACACGCTGAGCAAACTCGCCGATGGCTCGCTGCAGGGCGATAACACGGACGGTGCCGGGTTGGTGCGCGACCTGACGGTCAACGCCGGTTTCAGTCTCAAGGGCAAACGCATCCTGCTGCTCGGCGCCGGCGGTGCGGTGCGCGGCGTGCTGGAACCGCTGCTGGCGGAACAGCCGGCGTCGCTGATCATTGCCAACCGCACGGTGGAAAAAGCCGAAGTGCTGGCGGAGTTGTTCGCTGATCTGGGGCCGGTGTCGGCCAGTGGTTTCGATTGGCTGCGGGAGTCGGTGGACCTGATCATCAACGCGACGTCCGCCAGCCTTACGGGCGAAGTACCGCCGATTGCCGACAGCCTGATCGAGCCGGGCAAGACCGTTTGCTACGACATGATGTACGGCAAGGAGCCAACCTCGTTCTGTCGTTGGGCGACCGAGCATGGCGCGGCGGTGTCGATGGATGGTTTGGGCATGCTCGCTGAACAGGCGGCGGAAGCGTTCTTCCTGTGGCGCGGAGTGCGCCCGGACACCGCGCCCGTGCTGGCGGAACTGCGCCGCCAATTAGCCCTTTAAAATCTTTTCAATCTTCAAAACGGATCGGGCAATTCTCTGCGCCTTCCAGCTTTCGCAACTCTTCTACCACCGGTGCCCGCGCCCCGCGCAAGGTCAGGCTGCGATCCTGCTTGCGCAGCCGCCGCGCTTCCTGATGCAGCATTTCTACGCCCGAATAGTCGATAAAGTTGATGTGCTGCGCCTCAATCACTACGCGCGTGCCGTGCATCCGCTGCAGGCGTACTTGCAGGTAATGGCTGGCGCCGAAGAAGATCGAACCGCCCACCCGCAAAATGTCTTCATCGCCATCGCGCCAATGCTGCACCCGGGGCTGCGAGGTGCGTTTCAGATAGAAGAACAGCGAAGCCAGCACCCCGGCATAAATTGCCGTCTGCAATTCCAGCAGCAGCGTCGCGACGCAGGTCAGCGCCATCACCACGAATTCCGCGCGACTCACCCGCAACAACGCGCGAATACCGCGGTGGTCGACCAAGCCCCAGGCGATCAGCAGAATGCTGCCGGCCATGGCCGGGATCGGAATATGCGCAATCAGGTTGGCGCCAAAGATCGCAAACAGTGCCACCCACAACGCCGAGAAAATCCCCGCCAGCGGCGAGCAGGCACCCGCTTCGTAGCTCAGGCCCGAGCGGGTGAAGGAACCGGCTGACAGCGAACCGGAGAAAAACGCGCCGACGATGTTTGAAAAACCTTGGGCGCGCACTTCCTGATTCGCATCGAGCAACTGTTGCGAGCGCGCCGACAGGGAGCGGGCAATCGACAGGCTCGTCACCAGCCCGAGCATCCCGACCGCCACGGCACTGGGCAGCAAACGCAGAATCATGTCCAGGTCCAGCGGCAGCGGGCTGAACGGCGGCAAGCGCCCGACGAAGGCGCTGACCAATTTCACATGACCGAACATCGACGGCCACAGCCAAACCAGCCAACCGGCGAGGATCAAGGTGATCAACAGCGTCGGCCAGCGCGGTAAAAGCCATTTCAGAATGACGCCGACGCCGACGGTCGCCAGACCCAGGACCAGCGAAGGCTTATCCACAGCGGCGAGATGCCGGGACAATTTCAAAAAGCTGTCGAGTGCCGTGGCCTGGCTGGGTAAATCCAGCCCCAGCAGATTGGGCAGTTGCCCGATGGCAATCACCACCGCGGCGCCGAGGGTGAAACCCAGTACCACCGAATGCGAGACGAAGTTCACCAGGGCGCCGAAACGCAGCAAACCCAGCAGCCACTGGAAAATCCCGGCAAGCAGCGTCAGCAGCAGGATCAGCGTGATGTAGTCCTGTGACGCGGGAACGGCCAGAGGACTGACGCTGGCGAACAGGACGATCGATATCGCCGCTGTAGGACCACAGATCAAATGCCAGGATGAGCCCCACAGGCTGGCGATCAACACCGGGATAATCGCCGCGTACAAACCGTATTCCGGTGGGAGACCGGCGATCAGTGCGTAGGCAATGGATTGCGGCAACGCGAGAATCGCGCCGCTGAGGCCGACGATCAGGTCACGGCTGACGCTGGCGCGGGTTTGCCGGGGCAACCAGGAAAGGAAGGGAAAGAGTGAATGGCGGCTGGGAAGGGCCATGGGGCCTCTCGGTTGGGGATTTGCGCAAGGGTAGCAGACCTGGTGGTAGATCCTGTGGGAGTGAGCCTGCTCGCGATAGCGGTGTGTCATGCGACTTTAATGTCGATTGATCCACCGCTATCGCGAGCAGGCTCACTCCTACAGGGCTTCCACAAATCGGGTTAGAGCTTGGCTTTTACGGCGGGCAGCGCGTCCTTTCCATCCGCAGTCTTCACGCCATCCAGCCATTTATCCAGCACCGCCGGGTTGGCCTTGATCCACGCCTTGGCCGCGGCCGCGTTGCTGACTTTCTTGTTTACCACCTCAGACATGATGCTGTTCTCCATTTCCTGGGTGAAACTCAGGTTGGTCAGCAGCTTGCCCACATTCGGGCAGGCTTGGGCGTAACCCTTGCGCGTCAGCGTATGAACACTGCCGGTATCGCCAAAGTATTTCTCGCCACCCTTCAGGTAATGCATTTTCAGCTGCACGTTCATCGGGTGCGGCGTCCAGCCAAGGAACGTGACGAATTTCTGTTTCTTCACCGCGCGCGACACTTCGGCCAACATGGCCTGTTCGCTGGACTCGACCAGTTTCCACTGACCCAGGTCGAAGTCGTTTTTCTTGATGATGTCCTGCAGCGAGATATTCGCCGGCGCGCCCGAGCCGATGCCGTAGATCTTCTTCTCGAATTTGTCGGCGTATTTGTTCAGGTCGGCAAAGTTATGCACACCCGCGTCCCAGACGTAGTCCGGGACTGCCAACGTAAATTCGGTGCCGTCGAGGTTTTTTGCCAATTGCGTGACGTCGCCCGTGGCCACGAACTTGTCGTAGAAGCCCTGCTGCGCCGGCATCCAGTTACCCAGGAACACATCGACCTGGCCATCCTTCAAACCGCCAAAGGTAATCGGTACCGCGAGGGTGTCGACCTTGGCCTTGTAGCCCATGCCGTCCAGCAGAAACCCGGTGATGGCGTTGGTTGCGGCGATGTCGCTCCAGCCAGGATCGGCCATTTTCACCGTCTCGCAACTCTGATCGGCATACGCCGACGCACTGCCCAGAGCCAGCAGCCCGACCGTCAGTACTGTGGATAACTTTTGCATGGACTTCCCCTTAACATTATTGGTTTTGGCAGGGTTGTGGATAACGTGCTTTGCGTTCCAGATCATCGAGATCGATGTGGTTGCGCATGTATTGCTGACTGGCGTCCACCAGTGGCTGGTGATCCCAGCTCTTCAGCTTGCCGATGGTCAGCGCATTGGCGACGAAACGCCGACGACGCTGGCTCGCGAGCACCTGTTGGTGTATCTCCGGGATGTTCCATTTGGCCCGCGCTTCGGCGAGAAATTCCTCGAACAAATCGCGATGCTGTGGCGATTGGCTGAGTTCTTCACGCTCGCGCGGATCGTTGTGTACGTCGAAGAGTAGGCAAGGGTCGTCTTCGCTGTAGATGAATTTGTAGGCGCCCCGGCGAATCATCATCAGCGGACTGATCGTGCCTTCGGCCATGTATTCGCCAAAGACTTCGTCATGGCCGCCCTGCCCTTGCAGGTGCGATACCAGCGAACGGCCATCCAGCGGCAAGCCCGGCTCGAGTGAGCCGCCCGCCAACTCGACAAACGTCGGCAGCAGGTCGGCAGTGGAAACGGCGGCGCTGACTCGCCCTGCACCGAACTGCCCCGGCGCACTTATCAACAGGGGGACGCGTGCGGCCATTTCGAACCAGTGCATTTTGTACCAGAGCCCGCGCTCGCCGAGCATATCGCCATGATCCCCGGAGAAGACAATGATCGTGTCATCGATCAACCCGGTTTCCTCGAGTGTTTGCAGGAGTTTGCCAACGTTGCTGTCGATATAGCTGCAAGCACCGAAATAGGCGCGGCGCGCATCGCGGATCTTATCCACAGGCAGCGGCTTTTCCCACAGGTCATAAACTTTAAGCAGGCGCTGGGAATGCGGATCGAGATCGGTTTGCGCCGGTGTTTCCGGCAGTGGGATGTCGGCATCGTCGTACAGGTCCCAGAATGCCTTGGGAATGGTGTACGGGTCGTGTGGGTGAGTCATCGACACGGTCAGGCAGAACGGCTGGTCGCCATCTTCGCGGATGTGATCGAACAGATATTGCTGAGCCTTGAACACCACCTCCTCGTCAAAATCCAGTTGATTGGTGCGCACGCATGGCCCGGCTTGCAGCACGGACGACATGTTGTGAAACCAGCTCGGGCGCACGTCCGGTTCGTCCCAGTTCACCGCCCAGCCGTAATCGGCCGGGTAAATATCGCTGGTCAGGCGCTCTTCGTAACCGTGCAACTGGTCCGGGCCGCAGAAGTGCATCTTGCCGGACAGCGCAGTGCGGTAACCGAGTTGACGCAAGTAATGGGCGTAAGTCGGCACATCAGCGGGGAAGTCGGCTGCGTTGTCATAGGCGCCGATCTTGCTCGGCAACTGACCGCTGACCAGGGTAAAGCGCGACGGCGCGCACAGTGGGCTGTTGCAATAAGCGGCGTCGAACACCACGCCTTCGGCGGCGAGGCGGCTGAGATTGGGCATTTTGATGGGTGAAGGACCGTAGATCGGCAACATTGGCGCGGCCATCTGATCGGCCATGATGAAAAGAATATTTTTGCGCTTCATGTATTCGCGGCATTCCATAGTGAATATTTATGCGAGAGTGCTGCGTTCGAGCATGGATTCCAGGCAGATTGTGGTAAAGCCCATGCCAGGCAATGACTAGGATAAGCACAGCTTATGTATGACGCTTTGGGTGATTTGTCCCTCGACTTGCTTCGTGCGTTCGAAGCAGCGGCCCGTCAACGCAGCTTCACCGCCGCGGCGGGAGAGCTCGGGACCACGCAACCGGCGATCAGCCAGCAGATCAAACGACTGGAAGATCAGCTCGGCACTCGGCTGTTCGACCGGATTTATCGCGGCATAGAACTGACGGAGACCGGGGCCATTTTGTTCGAGCGCGTTCAGCTCGGTTTGCAGAATATCGAAGCAGGGTTGAGTGCGATCAGTGCACAGGATCAGCATGAAGTCTTGCAGGTCGCCACGGATTTTGCCTTCGCCGCCTATTGGCTGATGCCTCGTTTGCATCGCTTCCATGCCGCCAACCCGCAAGTGGACGTCAGCCTGGTGACCAGTGAACGCAGCCTCAATATGCTGCGCACGGATATTGATGTGGCGGTGTTGTTCGGTGATGGTCGATTCAAACAGGGCGAAAGCCATTGGCTGTTCAGCGAGGAAGTTTTTCCGGTGTGCAGCCCGTTGTTGTTGAAGGATCGTCCCTTGCCCTTGCCGGCT
This sequence comes from Pseudomonas sp. GB2N2, assembly GCF_054897705.1. Taxonomy (NCBI): domain Bacteria; kingdom Pseudomonadati; phylum Pseudomonadota; class Gammaproteobacteria; order Pseudomonadales; family Pseudomonadaceae; genus Pseudomonas; species Pseudomonas sp. GB2N2. The sequence continues at coordinate 4,507,757 of NZ_CM142701.1, read as the reverse complement.
CAATCGCTGCTGGAATTTCCGCTGCTGCACCTGCGCGGTGAGAACAGCAGCAACTGGTTCGACTGGAGCGGCGTATTTCGCGAGCTGGGGATCAGTTCGGCACCAGCCCCCGGGCAATTGCGTTTCGACAATTACACCTTGCTGATTCAAGCGGCGATTGGCGGCCAGGGTGTGGCCATCGGCTGGCGCCACCTTGTGGATAACTTGCTGGATCAAGGTCTGTTGTGCCGACCGATTGCCGACACGGTGATGTCCCGCCAGGGTTATTACGTGGTCCTGCCCCAACGCAAACGGCGCGGGGCGCTTATTCAACAGTTTGTGGACTGGTTGATGGCCGAGCAGGCCAGCAGTGCGCAATCGCTGAATGGCTTGCCGCTGCCGTCTATCGCTGTCTAGCCTCGGTCGCGATGAAATTCACATGTTCGCCAACATGCAGGTTCAGTTGCAGCTCATCGGCAATCCCTACAGCCACTCGGCTCAAACGCTCAAGCGGTTCGGCCAGTCCCGGTTCAAGACTGCTGCTGACCTGACTGAAATGCTCAATGGTCAGCCCCGCGACGCCGCGTGGTGAATTGACCAGCGTCCAGTGCAGGGGGCTGCTCTGCAGGGCCTCGCGGATATCTTCGGCCGCGTGGCGTTGCAGCCTGTCCTCAATCTCCGGATCGTCCAGCACCTCGAAATCACCTACCAGAAACAACCTGGAGATATTCGCGGCCTGCATGCCATCGATCAGCGCATCAACCGCCAGCACCTGCTCGACCGGGCCCGGCACAATGGTTTTTTCCACATGTTCACTGTTGAACGGCAGGCCGGGAGCGTCAAGCAAACAGATGACCGCGGAACACCCCGCGACGCTTTGATTGACCCGCTCGGCGTCAAACAAGTCGCCGGTCTTGGTGCGCAAGCCGGGGCGCGGAGCGAGTGCATTCAGGTCATCGAGAATCGCGATCACTTCATGTTGGCGCCGCAGCATTTCAGCCATCAGCGCACTGCCCAGGCTACTCATGGCACCATAAAGCACCACTTTTACCACTGGGGTTTCGGCATTTTTCATGGCGGGACTCCGTTTTCCGGCGTATATGGCGTGTGACCCGCGGGAAGCGGTGAGGGTTCGACCGGGATTCAGAGGGTTTTAGATGCAACAGATCAAGGGCTATCACGCCCATGTGTATTTCGACGCCAGCAGCATTGATCAGGCGCGAACGTTGTGCGAGCAAGCGGCGCAGGTGTTCCCGCTGAAAATGGGACGCGTGCACGAGCGCCCGGTGGGTCCGCACCCGGATTGGAGCTGTCAGTTGGCGTTCGTCCCGGAGCTGATCGGCGAGGTGTTGCCGTGGCTGGCGCTCAATCGCAAGGGCCTGGTGGTGTTCCTGCATCCGGACACCGGCGACGATCTGCTCGATCACACCGAGCATGCGATCTGGATGGGCGCGATTCGCCCACTGGATCTGTCTATTTTTTGATCACAGGGTTTCTTCGGCTTCACCCGGCAGGTGTTCGTCGAGGTGCAGCCAGGGCAGCCGGTTGTCGGTCCAGATGTGCCGCTCGGCCGGTGCCTGCTCGGGGTGGTCGAGGGTGGCGATGGTGACGTCGATGTTTTCGGGGCTGAGGTGTGTCACCAGTGCGAGCTGTGCGCCGCAGTCTGGGCAGAAGTAGCGTATGCAACTGGACGAAGACGCGTACTGCGCCGGCGTGCCTTTGACCCATTCGAAAGTTGATGTGGGCACGGTGATCCAGGTCGTCACAATCCCACCGCTGACTCGGCGGCAAATCGAGCAGTGGCAGTGGGCGATGTCCCGCAACGGGCCGCTGAATTGATAGCGCAGGTGTCCGCAGTGGCAGCCGCCTGTGTGGAATTTTTCCATTACCTTCACTCCTGTTGCGGATGTACCGACGCCATCGCGAGCAGGCTCACTCCTACAGAGGAACGCGTTTCAATGTAGGAGTGAGCCTGCTCGCGATGGCCTCAACTGGGTCTAATGCCCTGCCCCCGGTCCGACGACCGGTCACACATCCCGTCAATGCTTTCACCAACGAAAGCTGGCTGAAAGCTTCCCCGATTAGGATCGCCCCCACTACCGGCAACAGACCGGTCGGCCAGTGCCAGTGTTTTAGCGCTTGCACAGCCCATTTAACAACAACAATGGTGACCCTGATGTCCTTTGCTACCCGCCGCTTCGCTGCAACTCCACCCGTACGCCTCGTGCTTCCCGTTCTGCGCTGACCCTGTCCGGTTCGCCCATTCCCTAGCCGCGCTACGCCTGGAGTATTCCCATGCTGACTTTCCTTGGCTTCGCCATGGTCATCACGTTCATGTTCCTGATCATGACCAAGCGCCTGTCCGCGCTGATCGCCCTGATCATCATTCCGATCATATTTGCCCTGTTCGGCGGTTTTGCGCCGAAAATCGGCCCGATGATGCTTGAGGGCATCACCAAACTTGCGCCAACCGGCGTGATGTTGATGTTTGCCATTCTGTACTTCGCCCTGATGATCGACTCCGGCCTGTTCGACCCGGCCGTGCGCAAGATCCTCAAACTGGTCAAGGGTGACCCGTTGAAAGTGTCGGTCGGCACCGCCGTACTGGCGCTCGTCGTCTCCCTCGATGGTGACGGCGCGACCACTTATATGATCTGCGTGGCCGCCATGCTGCCGCTCTACAGCCGTATTGGCATGAGCCCGCGAATCATGGCCGGCCTGATCATCCTCGCCGGTGGCGTGATGAACATGACGCCATGGGGCGGTCCGACCGCTCGTGCGGCCAGTGCGCTGCACGTGGACCCTTCCGACATTTTCGTGCCAATGATTCCGGCGATGCTGGCCGGTGTAGTGGCAATCCTGGCGATTGCGTACTTCTACGGCAAACGTGAACGTGCACGTCTGGGTGAACTGCATCTGGTCGGTGATGAAATCGACCACAGCGAAATCAGCGTTTCGCAGTTCCCGGACGCCCGTCGTCCCAAACTGATCTGGTTCAACGGCGCGCTGACTTTGGCACTGATGGGCACCCTGATTGCCGGCCTGTTGCCGCTGCCGGTGCTGTTCATGGTGGCGTTCAGCATCGCGATGATTGTTAACTATCCTTGCCTGCAACAGCAGAAGGATCGCGTTGCGGCCCACGCCGGTAGCGTGCTGGCGGTGGTCGGCCTGATCTTCGCCGCGGGCATCTTCACCGGTATCCTCACGGGCACCGGCATGGTCGATGCGATGTCGAAGAGCCTGTTGTCGGTCATTCCGGACTTCCTCGGCCCGTACCTGGCCGTGATTACCGCGCTGGTGAGCATGCCGTTCACGTTTTTCATGTCGAACGACGCATTTTATTACGGCGTGTTACCAGTACTTGCCGAAGCCGCCAGTCATTACGGTATAACCGCGGTGGAAATGGCACGTGCCTCGATCGTCGGTCAGCCCGTCCACTTGCTGAGCCCGCTGGTACCATCGACCTATTTGTTGGTGGCCCTGGCCGGTATCGACTTCGGTGACCATCAGCGCTTCACCCTGAAATGGGCAGTGCTGGTGTGCATGTGCATACTGGTTGCCGCATTGCTGATGGGGATCTTTCCGCTGTTCAGCACTCTATAAACCCAAGACAAGTCCAAGACTCACCATGACGGGTCCAGGCTTTGTTGAATGAAGCCCGGGCCCTTCGTGGTTTGACACATCCTCAAAGGAATACACATGGAATGGCTGACCAACCCTGAAATCTGGGTTGCCTTCTTCACCCTGACCGCCCTGGAAATCGTCCTGGGTATCGATAACATCATCATGATTTCGATCCTGGTCAGCCGCATGCCCAAACACATGCAGCAGCGCACCCGGATTTTCGGCCTGGCGCTGGCCATGGTCACGCGGATCCTGTTGCTGCTGTCGATTACTTGGGTCATGCGCCTTACGGCCGATCTGTTCGAAGTGTTCGGCCAAGGCATTTCCGGGCGCGACCTGATCTTGTTCTTCGGTGGTCTGTTCCTGCTGTGGAAGAGCTCGCAAGAGATGTATCACGCGCTGGAAGGTGAAGACGAAACCAGCGACGAGCCGAAAGGCACGGGCGGCAAGTTCCTCTACACCATCATCCAGATCGCGATCATCGACATCGTGTTCTCGCTGGACTCGGTGATTACCGCAGTCGGCATGGTCTCCCACGTACCGGTCATGGTCGCGGCGATCATCGTGGCGGTGCTGGTGATGATGCTGGCTTCGGGCACCATCAGTAACTTCATCGACAAGCACCCGTCGCTGAAGATGCTGGCACTGTCGTTCCTGCTGATCGTCGGTACGGTGCTGATCGCCGAATCGTTCGACGTGCACGTGCCAAAAGGCTACGTCTACTTCGCCATGGCGTTCTCGCTGGCGGTGGAAGCGATCAACATCAAGATGCGCACCGCGATTGCGAAAAAGAAAAAACAGCAGGACCCGGTGAAACTGCGCAAGGACATTCCCGGCCAGTAAGCCAAACGCAAAAACCGGTGGGAGCGGGCTTGCTCGCGAAAGCGTTGTATCAGTCAACATCATCGTTGCCTGACACACCACCTTCGCGAGCAAGCCCGCTCCCACAGTTGTTTTGTGCGGTTGCATGAAGCTGGTTTCATGACAGTTTTGTTTCAAACGCTTCTTTAGCTATGCGATGCTGGCGCCCGAGCCGTTAGCCAACTACAGCTAAAGTACAGAACGTAGAAAAAGCGCGGTACCGTCAACTTGCCCCTCTGGGGCGCGACCACCACAGGGGGCCCGTATGCTCACCCTGCTCAATTTGTTATCTGCCGTGGCCTTGTTGATCTGGGGCACGCACATCGTCCGAACCGGCATCCTGCGGGTCTACGGCTCCAATTTGCGCCATGTGATTGGCCAGAACATGTCCAAGCGCGGCCTGGCGTTCATCGCCGGCATCATCGTCACCGCCATGGTCCAGAGCAGCAACGCCACCGCCATGCTCGTCACCTCCTTCGTTGGCCAGGGCCTGATGGCGTTGATGCCGGCCCTGGCGACCATGCTGGGCGCCGACGTCGGTACGGCGCTGATGGCGCGGGTGCTGACGTTCGATTTGTCGTGGCTGTCGCCGCTGCTGATTTTTCTCGGAGTGATTTTCTTCCTGTCGCGCAAACAGACGCGGCTCGGGCAGATGGGCCGCGTGGCCATCGGTCTGGGGTTGATCATTCTGGCGCTGCAATTAATAGTCGAAGCGGCGGCACCGATCACTCACGCCCAAGGGGTGAAAGTGATATTCGCCTCGCTGACCGGCGACATCCTGCTCGACGCCCTGGTCGGCGCGCTGTTCGCGATGATTTCCTACTCCAGCCTGGCCGCCGTCCTGCTCACGGCGACGCTGGCCGGTGCCAGTGTGATCAGCTTGCCGGTGGCCATCGGCCTGGTGATCGGCGCCAACATCGGCAGCGGCATTCTGGCGTTCATGAGCACCAGCATGCAGAACGCCGCGGGCCGTCAGGTGGCGCTCGGGAGCTTGCTGTACAAGCTGATCGGCTTGCTGTTGATCATTCCGGTGCTCGACCCGTTGGTGCACTGGATCGACAGCCTCGACTACAGCCCGCAGGAAATGGTCATCGGTTTTCACCTGCTCTACAACACTGTGCGCTGCCTGATCCTGCTGCCGACGGTCGGGGTCATGGCCAGGCTCTGCGCGTGGCTGTTGCCGGAGCGGCCGGAAGTCAACGGCACCGCCAAACCGCGGCACCTTGACCCGACGGCGCTGGTGACACCCAGCCTCGCACTCGCCAATGCCGCCCGGGAAACCCTGCGCCTTGGCGATTTGATCGACAACATGCTCGAAGCCATGCTCAATGTGCTGCAAGGCAAGCACACCGCCGTCACCCAGGAAATGCGCCGACTGACCGATGATGTCGAATCGCTCTACAGCTCGATCAAGCTCTATCTGGCGCAAATGCCACGCGAAGACCTCAGTGACCAAGACAGCCGGCGTTGGGCGGAGACCATCGAACTGGCGATCAACCTCAAACTCGCCAGTGACCTCATCGAACGCATGTTGCGCAAAGTGCAGCAACAGAAGACCTCGCAGCGCCGGTCGTTTTCCGAAATCGGTCTGGAAGAATTGTCAGGGCTGCACAGTCAGTTGATTGCCAATTTGCGCCTGGGGTTGTCGGTGTTCCTCAGCGCCGACAAGGAAAGTGCCCGGCAGTTGCTGCGAGAAAAACGTCGCTTTCGCGCACAGGAGCGCCGCTTGGCCCATGCCCATGTCAGCCGGTTGCAACGTAAGATCGTGCAGAGTATCGAGACCAGTTCGCTGCACCTGGAACTGATCGCCGACATGAAGCGCTTGAATTCGCTGTTTTGCAGCAGCGCGTACGTGGTGCTGGATACCTCTGACACCGGAGCACTCGTCATCGACGATTTGGCTGACATCACGCATTCACCCTGAACGTCCACAGTTGCCTGAAGTCTGTTGAACTTACGCTAGCCGTACGGAAACTCGTTATGCGTTGTCTGTTGTTCGCTTGCCTCTTGCTCGGATCATTCCCGTTGTTCGCCCTGGACCGTTTCCAGGTCGAAGGCTATACGTTGCCCAACGGCCTGCAATTGCTGCTCAAGCCTGGCACCGAGCGCGGGCATGTGGCCATCCGGCTGGTGGTCGGCGTCGGCCTCGATGATTTCAGTTGTGCCGACAAGGAGCTGCCGCACCTGCTCGAACACCTGCTGTTCAGCGGCATCGACGCCACGGGCGAAGGTGGTCTGGAAGAACGCATGCAGGCCTTGGGCGGTGAATGGAATGCCTACACCAGCAACGCCGACACCACGTTCGTCATCGAGGCCCCGGCGAAAAACCAGCGCAAGGTGCTTGATCTGGTGCTGGCGCTGCTGACCCAGACCCAATTCGACGACAACGCCATCAACGCCGCCAAACAAGTGGTCGAGCGCGAAGACGGCGGTCATTACTCGCACCTGCAACGCTGGCTGGATCGTCAGGACCTCGGCCACACGGCGAGTAACCAGCTGGCGGTGGAACTGGGCCTCAAATGCCCGGAGCGCGCCCAGGTCGATCACCTGACCCGCGAACAACTGGAGGCGGTGCGCAAAGCCTGGTACGCGCCGAACAACATGACGCTGATCATGGTCGGCGATCTCGACCGCTTGCTGCCGGCTTATCTGGAGCGGGCATGGGGTGAACTCAAGGCGGTTGACCCGACCGATCACCCGCCGCTGCCGCAAATCCAGGCCAGCGCCGCCCATGAGCGTACGTTGAGTCACGGCTTCGTTGGCGGTGGCGCCAAGTTGCACTGGCTGGTGCCGGAACCGGTGCTGGAAGATCAACACGACGAAACCTATGATTTGCTCAAGGACTATCTGGACTGGGCGCTCTATCGGCAAATGCGCCTGACGCACAGCTTGTCCTACGGCCCTTCGGCGGAGCGCGAGCTGTTTGGCGGCGTAGGGTTCATGAGCCTGAACGCCGACCTGGACCGCGACGATCTGCCCGAGGCCGAGCAAGTACTCGAGGAATTAAAGGCTGGGTTGCTTAGGGACGGCCTTGATGCCGAGACCTTCAACCGCCTCAAGCAGGCCGCCATCGCCCGACAGGCCTGGGCGGTGCAAGGCAATAGCGCGCTGGCGGACTACTATTGGAGTGCGCTGGGCGACTACGAGGATGGCCGTTTCGCCGACCCGGCCAGAGAGCTGCAAGGCGTGACGCTGGCCGAGGCCAACCAGGCCATTCGCGAACTGCTCTTGCAGCCGGGTTACTTACGGATCGAGAAGCCTTTGTTCAGTGATGATCAGTTGATGTGGGCGGTTGCCGGGGTGTTTGCGCTGATGCTGCTAGGGTTATTGGCTTGGTGCCGCCATCGCAAACGATAAATAACCCTGTGGGAGCTGGCTTGCCAGCGATGGACTTCAAGGCGCCCGGTTATCCAGAAAGCGCGCTTTATCGTTCACGACCATCGCTGGCAAGCCAGCTCCCACAGTTCGTCGTATGTCAGAGTTTTGTGTTCGTCCATAGACCGGCACCCTCGCCACACCGCCCCTCGGGCGGTAACCTGTCGAGGATTTTTCCTACGACTACTGTGAATCGCCGAATGCCTACCCTGACCTTGTACGTACAGCGCATCCTTGAATTGATGAAGCGCTACCCAGGGGTCATTGCGCTCGGTGGTTTCATCTCCGGAGTCGGCAGCTTCATGCTGGTGGACCGCCAGCAAGGCCTGGCAACCTGGATCACCATCATCATGGTGCTCAGCTGGATCTGGCTGATGCTGGAAAACAGCCTCACTCAGCTGTTCACCCGGATCTTCAAACGGGAAATCCCCCAGCCATTGCTGCGTTATGCGACGCAGATGATCCACCAGGAAAGCCTGTTTTTCGTCCTGCCGTTCTTTGCCATCACCACGACCTGGAACAGCGGCCAGTTGTTTTTCACCGGGTTGCTGGGCATCGCCGCGTTGATTTCGATCACCGACCCGCTCTATTACAAATGGCTGGCGCCACGGCGCTGGGCGTTCCTGGCGCTGCACACGCTGACCCTGTTCGCCGCGCTGCTGACCGCCCTGCCCGTCATCCTGCACCTGACCACCTCGCAGAGTTTCAAACTGGCGCTGGGCATCTCGGTGGTCCTGTCGTTCCCGAGCCTGGCGTCGATCTTCCCGATTCGCACCGTGCGCAACGCCCTGGCGATTCTGTGCATCACCGTCGGCATTGGCGGTGTGGGTTGGGTGCTGCGTTCGTGGGTGCCACCGGCGACGTTGTGGATGACCGACGTGGCCATCAGCACTCAAATGCAGGACCGCACGCCCGGCAAGAGTCTGGACGAAGTCAGCGCCGAGCAGATTCGTGGCGACGGCCTGTACGCCTACACCGCGATCAACGCCCCGCGCGGTCTGGACGAGCGGATTTATCACGTCTGGCAGTTCAACGGCAAAGAGGTCGACCGCATCGCGCTGGACATCCACGGCGGGCGCAAGGAGGGCTATCGCGCCTGGACCCACAAGCAGAACTTTCCCGGCAACCCGGCGGGTGACTGGCAGGTCCGGGTGTTGACCGAGGACGGGCAACTGATCGGTGTGTTGCGCTTCAAGATTACAGACAGCACACCGACCAAAGAAAAGTAACGCGGTTCGTGTTATTACGTAGTTCTGCGTATCAGCCGAACAAGCACGGAGCTTATGACCAGCAGCACAATGGCCGGCAACGCCCAGTTAGACGCCTCACACTCCCCCGCCCAGTTGCGGGTAACGGGTGACTGGACGCTTGCCCATTACGCCGAACTCAAGGACCTGAGCGAAAAGCTCCGCGGCCAGTACGACGACAAAACCCACATCGACCTCAATGGTCTCGGCGCCCTCGACACCGCCGGCGCCTCGCTGTTGGTGGAGTTGCTCGGTTCGGAGCGCCTGGGTCGATCCGCCGAGCATCCTGACTGCACCTTGTCCGTCCCCGACCGTGCGTTACTACAGACGGTTTATCGCTCGATGACCGACTTCTGCGTGCCGATCAAGGAAGCGGAAATCAGTGTCGGGATTCAACTGCTGACCCGCATCGGTCGCGCGGTGGACGCCGTCTGGGAAGACACCCTCCAACTGTTGGGCTTCGTCGGCCTGATCCTCGAAACCATCGCCCGTGGGTTGTTCCGGCCCAAACGCTGGCGCATCACGCCGATGGTCGCGCACATCGAACAGACCGGCCTCGACGCCGCCCCCATCGTTGCTCTACTGACCTTTCTGGTGGGCGCCGTGGTGGCGTTTCTCGGGGCGACGGTGCTGGCGAGTTTTGGCGCGAGTATCTTCACCGTCGACCTGGTGGCATTTTCCTTCCTGCGCGAATTCGGCGTATTGCTCACCGCGATCCTGATGGCCGGCCGCACCGCCAGTGCGTTCACCGCGCAGATCGGCTCGATGAAGGCCAACGAAGAAATCGACGCGATCCGCACCCTTGGCCTCGACCCGATGGAGTTGCTGGTGGTACCGCGCGTACTGGCGTTGCTGGTGGCGCTGCCGATGCTGACCTTCCTGGCGATGATCTCGGGGATTATCGGCGGCGGCGTGGTGTGCGCGGTGTCGCTGGGGATTTCCCCGGCGATGTTCCTTTCGCTGCTGCAAACCGACATCGGCATTCAGCACTTTCTGGTGGGGATCGTCAAAGCGCCAATTTTCGCGTTCCTCATCGCCGCCATTGGCTGCCTTGAAGGCTTCAAGGTCAGCGGCAGCGCCGAGTCGGTTGGCGCACACACCACGTCGAGCGTGGTGCAGTCGATTTTTGTGGTGATCGTGCTCGATGCCGTCGCCGCGCTGTTTTTCATGGAGATGGGCTGGTGAGTCGTCTACCCCGAGCGCCTTCCGAGGCGGTGATCGAAGTCCGTGGGCTGTGCAATCGTTTTGGCAGCCAGAGCGTGCACGAGAACCTCGACCTGGATTTGTACAAGGGCGAGATCCTCGCCGTCGTCGGCGGTTCCGGCAGCGGGAAATCGGTGCTGCTGCGCAGTATCATCGGCTTGCGCCAGCCCAGCGAAGGCGTGGTGAGGGTGTTCGGCAAAAACCTGCCTACCCTGTCCGAACACGAGCGCTCACTGGTCGAGCGGCGTTTCGGCGTGCTGTTCCAGCGAGGCGCGCTGTTTTCTTCGCTGACCGTGACCGAGAACGTCGCCCTGCCCTTGATCGAGCACGCAGGCCTGAGCCGCAACGATGCCGAGCACCTGGCGGCGGTCAAACTGGCGTTGGCCGGGTTGCCGCTGTCGGCAGCCGACAAGTACCCCGCTTCATTGTCCGGCGGGATGATCAAGCGTGCGGCACTGGCCCGCGCATTGGCGCTGGACCCGGACATCCTGTTTCTCGACGAACCCACCGCTGGCCTCGACCCGATTGGCGCGGCGGCCTTCGATCAGTTGATCCTGACCCTGCGCGATGCGCTGGGTTTAAGTGTGTTTATCGTGACCCACGACCTCGACACGCTCTACACCATTACCGACCGTGTGGCGGTGCTGGCGCAGAAAAAAGTGCTGGTGGCGGACGCCATCGACAAGGTGTCGGAAACCGACGACCCGTGGATTCACGAATACTTCCATGGCCCTCGCGGCCGCGCGGCGCTGACGGCCGCTCAACAGTTGAAAGAGGTCTGACATGGAAACCCGAGCCCATCATGTTTTGATCGGCCTGTTCACTGTGATGGTGGTGGCAGGCGCCCTGCTCTTCGGTTTGTGGCTGGCCAAGTCCAGCGTCGACACCGAGTTCAAGGATTATGAAATCGTCTTCAACGAGGCGGTCAGCGGTTTGTCCAAGGGCAGCGCCGTGCAGTATAGCGGGATCAAGGTCGGCGATGTGGTGACCTTGCGCCTCGATCCGAAAGACCCGCGCCGGGTGCTGGCGCGGATTCGCCTGGGCGGCGAGACGCCGATCAAGGAAGACACCCAGGCCAAACTGGCGCTGACCGGGATTACCGGCACGTCGATCATCCAGCTCAGCGGCGGCACCCCACAGAGCCCGACGCTCAAGGGCAAGGACGGCGACTTGCCGACGATTGTCGCATCGCCCTCGCCCATCGCCCGGTTGCTCAACGACAGCAATGATTTGATGGCCGGGGTCAACGTGTTGATGCACAACGCCAATCAGATGTTTTCTTCGGAAAACGTCGAGCGCATCAGCAAGACCCTGGAACATCTGGAGCAAACCACCGGCACCATCGCCGATCAACGCGGCGACATCCGTCAGGCCATGCAGCAATTGTCGGCCATTGGTAAACAGGCGACGGCGACGCTGGAGCAGACCGCCGCACTGATGCGCAACGCCAACGGCCTGCTCACTGATCAGGGCAAACAGATGTTCGGCAGCGCCGAGCGAGCGATGAAGTCGCTGGAACAAAGCAGCGCGACCATCAACACACTACTCACTCACAATCAGGACTCGCTCAACAGCGGCATGCAAGGTCTCAATGGCCTGGCACCGGCGGTGCGCGAGTTGCGCGACACCCTGACGTCGTTGCGGGCGATCTCCCAACGCCTGGAAGCCAATCCCAGCGGTTACCTGCTGGGCAATGACAAGAACAAGGAGTTCACGCCATGAAGCTGAACCACGTCGCCCTCCTCGCCGGTTTCACGTTGATCAGCGCTTGTTCGATTCTGCCCAAGTCCGAGCCGTCCGATGTCTATCGTCTGCCTTCGGCCCAGAGCAGCGCTGCGGCCAGTCATGGCACGCCGCAACGCTGGTCGCTGCGCCTGGCCAAGCCGCAGGCCAGCGAAGCATTGAACAGTCCGAAGATTGCCGTTATCCCACAAGGCGATCGGGTCAGCAGCTACAAGGCTTCACGCTGGAGCGACCCGGCGCCGGAGCTGTTGCGCAATCGTCTGCTCGATGGTTTCCAGCGTGACGGTCGGGTGACGCTGTTAAGCACCGACGACAGTAATTTCCAGGCGGATCTGGAATTGGGCGGGAGCTTGCAGGCGTTTCAGACTGAATATCAAGGCATGGCCGCCAGCGTGGTGGTGCGTCTGGATGCGCTGCTGGTGCGCGGTTATGACCAACGCATCCTCGCCAGCCGCCGCTTCGAAGTGCATCAGCCACTGAGCGATGTTCAAGTGCCGTCGGTGGTGGCCGGGTTTGGCCAGGCGAGTGATCAGCTGACGGCGCAGGTGGTGAATTGGGCGGTGGAGCAAGGGCAGAAAGTCGCACCGCCGACACGACCCTGAATCCAATACAAATCCTGTAGGAGCGAGCCTGCTCGCGATGGACGTAAACGATGATGCGGGCATTCTGCAAGAGCGCGGTGCTCCTGCCACCATCGCGAGCAAGCTCGCTCCTACAGGGTTTTGTAATTAGCCGAAGAACCAGTAACACACGCCGATCGCGCCTAGTACGCCGGCGAACTCCGCCAATAACGCACACCCTACAGCATGCCGCGCGCGCTGAATTCCCACCGCGCCGAAATACACCGCCAGCACATAGAACGTCGTTTCCGTGCTGCCCTGAATCGTCGCCGCCACGAGCGCCGGGAAGCTGTCTACCCCGGACGTCTTCATCGTCTCGATAAGCATCGCCCGGGCCGCGCTCCCGGAGAACGGTTTGACCATCGCCGTCGGCAACGCTTCAACGAAGCGCGTGTCCCAACCGGCCCACTCCACCAGATGACGAATCCCGTCGAGGCCGAAATCCAGCGCCCCGGAGGCGCGCAGCACGCCCACAGCGCACAGCATCGCCACCAGATACGGCAGCAGATTCTTCGCCACATCGAAGCCTTCTTTCGCGCCTTCGACGAACGCCTCGTAGACCTTCACCTTGCGCAGCGCGCCGATCACCAGAAACAGCATGATCAGGCCGAACAGCGTCAGGTTGCCGAGGATCGATGACAGGCCCGCCAGTGCGGTCGCCGAGAGCGTCGCCAGCAACGCCATGAAGCCGCCGAGGGCGAGGGCACCGGGGATCAGATAAGCGAGCACCACTGGGTCCCACAGGCGCAGGCGTTGCATAAAGGCCACCGAGAGCAAACCGACCAATGTCGAGCAACTGGTGGCGAGGAGGATCGGCAGGAAAACCAGCGTCGGATCGGGCGCGCCTTGCTGGGCGCGGTACATGAAGATCGTGACCGGCAGCAGCGTCAGGGAGGAGGCGTTGAGCACCAGGAAGAGGATTTGCGCGTTGCTGGCAACGGTAGCGCTGGGGTTGAGCTCTTGCAGCGCCTTCATGGCTTTCAGGCCGATCGGCGTGGCGGCGTTGTCCAGGCCCAAGCCGTTGGCGGCGAAGTTCAGGGTGATCAGGCCGATGGCGGGGTGGCCGGCCGGTACTTCCGGCATCAGGCGCAGGAACAGCGGCCCCAACGCTTTGGCGAGCCAGTCGACGATCCCGGCCTTTTCGGCAATTCGCAGAAACCCGAGCCAGAGGGTGAGGGTGCCGAACAGCAGGACCATGACCTCGACCGACAACTTGGCCATGGCGAAAATGCTTTCCACCATCGCCGCGAAGATTCCGGCATTGCCGCCAATCAGCCACTGCGCCAGCGCCGACACGGCCGCAACGATAAAGAAGCCAAGCCACAGGCCATTGAGCATCAGTTAAATCCCCCGAAGAATGCGGCGAATGATAGCGGGGTAGCCAGAAACGACAAACCCCGGATTTCTCCGGGGTTCATTTGTGAGCTATACGCGATTCCCTGTGGGAGCGGGCTTGCCCACTCCCACAGGGGTTATGGGTTAGTTGGCGGAAATTTCGCCAGCCGGCAGCTTCTCTTTGCTGCGCCAGTGCGGCAGCGAGTTCCAGTAGCGCTGGCCCTTCGCGTCGTCGTACATGCCTTCCCAACGGGAGATGACCAAAACGGCCAGGGCGTTGCCGATCACGTTCAGCGCAGTACGCGCCATGTCCATGATGCGGTCGACACCGGCGATGAACGCCAGGCCTTCCAGCGGAATACCCACGCTGCCCAGAGTGGCCAGCAACACCACGAAGGACACGCCCGGCACGCCAGCGATGCCTTTGGAGGTGACCATCAAGGTCAGCACCAACAGCAACTGCTGGCTGATCGACAGGTCGATGCCATACAGCTGGGCAATGAAGATCGCCGCGATGCTCTGGTAAAGAGTCGAACCATCAAGATTGAACGAGTAACCCGTCGGCACCACAAAGCTGCAGATGGCTTTCGGTGCGCCGTAGGCTTCCATCTTCTCGATCACGCGCGGCAGCACGGTTTCGGAGGAGGCGGTGGAGTAGGCCAGCACCAGCTCATCCTTGAAGATGCGCATCAGCTTGATCACTGAGAAGCCGAACAGGCGAGCGATCAGGCCCAGCACCACGAAGGCAAAGAAAATGATCGCGACGTAAACCAGGATCACCAGTTTGGCCAGCGGCAGCAGCGACGCAAAGCCAAAGTTGGCCACGGTGACCGCAATCAGTGCGAAAACGCCGATCGGCGCGTAGTTCATGATCATGTGAGTGACCTTGAACATGCTTTCCGAGACGCCCTGGAACAGGGTGACCAGCGGATCGCGCAACTCAGCCTTGAGGCTCGACAGACCGAGGCCGAACAGCACCGAGAAGAAGATGATCGGCAGCATCTCGCCGCGAGCGATAGCCGCGAAGATATTCGAGGGGATCAGGTTGAGGATGGTTTCGATGAACGCGTGTTCATGCTGAACCTCGGCGGCCGTGGCCTGGTACTTGGAAATGTCCACCGTACCCAGGGTGCTCATGTCGATGCCGGCGCCTGGATGGAACACGTTGGCGAGGACCAGCCCGACGACGATGGCGATCGTGGTGACGACCTCGAAGTAGAGGATGGTTTTCAGGCCAATGCTGCCAAGTTTTTTTGCATCACCGACGCCAGCAATACCGACGATCAGCGACGAGATCACGATAGGGATCACGATCATCTTGATCAGACGGATAAAGATATCGCCTGCTGGTTGCAGGACGTTGCTGATCCACCAGGCCTTTTCGGCGCTGAAATGGTTGAGCAGCGCACCGATTGCAATCCCCAATACCAGACCGATGAGGATCTGCCAGGCGAGGCTAAGCTTTGCCTTCTTCATATCTTTACCCTTACTTGCGTTTGACTCGGGCAGAGGCTGGAACCGGTCCGCTTGTGGCGGAAAAGCCCTGAACATCTGCCCCCGTATAAGGAGCCCCGGAGCAGTATCTATGGCTCTCTGGCAGGCGAAAAAAGGCGCAACTATTCCGATGCAAGGAAGCGACGTCTAATGCCGTAAACGCCTACCCTATGCCGAATCAGCATGAGGTTTTTTTGCTGAAACCGACGTCGCGAACAGTTCGGATACGACATTTCGGCAGACATACGTGCCGTGAACCGGCCATTTGCAGGTGGGTCGTACGTTTTTTGATCAGTTGCAGGGGAGGGTGATTCGGGGTAAAAACGCCATCGATCAGCGAGAAATCGCTGTAAAAACAAAGGCTTTTTTCTCGATGTACGGTCGCCCAAGAAACACCGGGAAAAGAATTTTCCGGTGATCATTCGTACGAATGGGAATTAGAGCAACAAATCCGAGTGGATTGCTCACTTTCAACGAGTGTGAATTGAAGCTCTTCGCAAGTCCGTCGAACGCCATTGGATCGGCGAACTCGCGTCGCAGCTTTTTACTTGCCTGACCCGGCCCTTGCGCAGGTACTCCCTGTACCCGTAGGTCACTCCGCCCCTGAAACAGGCAGAACGTCCCGACCCCTTGGTCATGCGTCTACCTTCATCGGGTAGCGCATTGGAGAGAAGCAATGCTGCTTCTTTCGTATGACAGATTCAGTACCAGTTCGGATCTTTCTTCAGTTGTTCCATCAACAGACCCTGCATGCCTTGGTCTGGCTTGCCGAGGAAGCGGTAGTCGGCATGTCGCGTGGGCGACTTGTCGGCCGGCAATCCTGCAGGCACTTCGACCAGCATGGCGTACGCGTCCTTCTTATTGAAGCTGACGGCGACGATCAAGCGTTTGTTGAGGCACGTGTCATGCGATTCGCACAGCGGACCCACCAGGTACTTGTCGCCATCTTCTTCCACTGCATTCATTTGCTCGGCATCGCCGGACAGGTTCATCACCCATTCCGGCAAGCGTTCTTCCTTCTTGACCACGCCCTGCCAAGTGTCATGAAACTGCGGGTCAGTGCTTAACAACTCGTTGACCCGCGCCTGGCCGTCATTGGCCGCCATCACGATGGCACTGCCGCCCAGAAGCAAGGCGGCTGCCAGCGTCTTGAGTGAAACGCTCATCTTCAACCTCGACCGCGACGGCCGAAGAAGAACGAAGCAATGAACATCACCAGGAACACGACAAAGAGAATCTTGGCGATACCCGTGGCGGTGCCCGCGATACCACCGAAGCCCAGTACTGCGGCAATGATGGCAATGATCAAGAATGTGATTGCCCAGCTCAACATGGTGATTCTCCTTACGCTTCTATTTAGAGGTAGTGTTAGAGGTAGTGCTAGTGATGCTGCTTCCCGGCGCATCGAACGCGCCAAGTTCGGTGTTCAGTCCATTAATCAAAACACCCAACGTTCCTGACGGGGTATCTCATCCACAGGCCGGGCCTGGTCGACGTCCATCATTCGCATTGGCGCGCTGTCAGCGGAGGTGCTGCTGACGGCACTGAAGTGTGTCTGGGTCGGATGCTGAATT
This sequence comes from Pseudomonas sp. GB2N2, assembly GCF_054897705.1. Classification (NCBI taxonomy): domain Bacteria; kingdom Pseudomonadati; phylum Pseudomonadota; class Gammaproteobacteria; order Pseudomonadales; family Pseudomonadaceae; genus Pseudomonas; species Pseudomonas sp. GB2N2. The sequence goes on along the minus strand of NZ_CM142701.1, from coordinate 4,490,702 downwards.
GACAGGTGTGACGCTTCCGGCTGCTGCCCTTGCTCCCAGCGCTGAAACTGCTGGCCGCCAATCAAGGTGATCAAAAGCGCCAAGACAGCAAACAGACACTGTTGGATATGCAGCGGCGAGATTCGCAATTGGGCGGCACGTTGGCGACTCATCCTGAAGCTCCTCCCACAGTGTGGTGATCTTGATTGGTGGGCGACTGACTGATTGCTCGATTGCCCCTGTTGCTCAAACTATTGCAGCCTGCATGCCAGTTTTTTTAATTGAAAAATACCATTTAAAACAATGAGTTATACCAATGTAGAAATTCATGTCGGACGCATCCTGCACGATGACCCCATTGGAGTCGTGCGTAATGCACGATAAATTTGTAGGAGCTTTCAGAATTTTTGAATTGCGAGGAGGGCGCAGATGTCTGAAAGGGAGTCGGGTGTAGGTCAGAAAACTGTCAAACCGATAAAAATCAACCAAATCAGGTGATTAGCCATAGTGTGAGTAGATAACTACCCAGATGTGCGCGGAATCGACCAGAATCAACCATGCAACTTGCCCGATATTTCCGGGACTAACCAAGATCATTCTTTCAGGAGCGTAGGAAAATGGAATCAGCCACCGAGAATCAAGGCCGCATTCTGCTGGTGGACGACGAGTCCGCCATCCTGCGAACGTTCCGTTATTGCCTCGAAGACGAGGGTTACAGCGTCGCCACGGCCAACAGCGCGGCGCAGGCGGATGCATTGTTGCAACGCCAGGTGTTTGACCTGTGTTTCCTGGATTTGCGTCTCGGCGAAGACAATGGCCTGGATGTGTTGGCGCAAATGCGCATTCAGGCGCCGTGGATGCGCGTGGTCATCGTCACCGCGCATTCGGCCGTAGACACCGCGGTGGACGCGATTCAGGCCGGCGCCGCGGATTATCTGGTCAAACCTTGCAGTCCCGACCAATTGCGCCTGGCCACCGCCAAGCAATTGGAAGTGCGGCAATTGTCTGCACGACTGGAGGCACTGGAAGGCGAAATTCGCAAACCCAAGGACGGCCTGGATTCCCACAGCCCGGCGATGAAAGTGGTGCTGGAAACTGCCCGGCAAGTAGCCGGCACCGATGCCAACATTCTGATACTCGGCGAATCCGGCACCGGTAAAGGCGAGCTGTCACAAGCGATTCACGGCTGGAGCAAGCGCGCGAAAAAATCCTGCGTCACTATTAACTGCCCGTCGCTGACCGCAGAGTTGATGGAAAGCGAGCTCTTCGGCCACAGCCGTGGCGCATTCACCGGCGCCAGCGAGAGCACCCTCGGTCGAGTCAATCAGGCCGATGGCGGAACACTGTTTCTCGACGAGATCGGCGACTTTCCACTGACGTTGCAACCGAAGTTGCTACGTTTCATTCAAGACAAAGAATATGAGCGTGTCGGCGATCCGGTCACGCGCCGCGCCGATGTGCGCATTCTCGCCGCGACCAACCTCAATCTTGAAGACATGGTTCGCGAAGGTCGTTTCCGCGAAGACCTGCTTTACCGCCTGAACGTCATCACCTTGCACTTGCCGCCATTGCGCGAACGCCGCGAGGACATTCTCAACCTCGCAGACCGCTTCCTGGCTCGCTTCGTCAAGGAATACGCACGTCCAGCACGAGGCTTCAGCGATGAGGCACGTGAGGCGTTGCTCAGCTACCGCTGGCCCGGGAACATCCGTGAACTGCGCAACGTGGTGGAGCGGGCGAGCATTATCTGTCCGCAGGAGCGCGTCGAGATCAGCCATTTGGGCATGGCCGAAACGCCGGTCAACAATGCGCCACGCATCGGCGCTGCGTTAAGCCTGGACGAACTGGAGAAGGCCCACATCGGCGCGGTGCTGGCTACTGCCGACACTCTGGATCAGGCCGCCAAGACCTTGGGCATCGACGCTTCTACGCTGTACCGCAAACGCAAGCAATACAACCTGTGAGTCATGCCCGATGAAACTGGCGATGAAGTTGCGCACTCGGCTCTTCCTCAGTATTTCCGCACTGATCACCGTTGCGCTGCTTGGGCTGTTGCTCGGGTTGGTCAGCGTGATCCAGATGGCTGGAAAACAGGAGGCGCTGGTCCGCGATAACTTTGTCACCCTGGACATCGGTCTTAAACTGCGCCAGACCCTGGGCGATCAACTGATTCTGATGCTCAGCGACAAACCCGACCCGTCGGCGTTTGAAGCGTCGAAGCAGCGTTATTTTCAGCTGCTGGATGAAGGAATTGCCCATGACCAGGAGGGCGAGGGACACGCGTATGGCTTCTTGCAGGCCAAGAACGATTACCTGGGCTTTCTTCAGGCATTGGACCTGTCGAGCGATTCGTCTCACGTCCTGACGGGCAACGAGAAACTCACTGAAAAATTCAACGCGGTGCGTAACGGGCTGATCACCGAGCACAAGCGCGCGCTGGACAATATCAGTGAAACGCAACGCCAGGCTCGGGATCGGGCATTGCTGATTGCCGGGCTGCTCGGGCTGGTCGGGTTGGCGGTGTTGATCATCGGTTTCGTCACGGCCCACGGGATTGCCAGACGGTTCGGCGCGCCAATTGAAGCGCTGGCGCATGCCGCCGACAACATTGGCCAAGGCAATTTCGAGGTGATCCTGCCGATCTCCTCGGCGGTGGAAATGAATCAGCTGACTCAGCGTTTCGGGATCATGGCGGAAGCGCTGCGTGAGCATCAGGCTACCAACGTCGACGAGTTGCTCGCCGGCCAGCAGCGGTTGCAGGCGGTGCTGGACGGCATCGACGACGGTTTATTGATAATTGGTCGAGACGGCCATCTCGAACACCTCAACCCGGTAGCGCAACGCCAGTTGGGCTGGGACAGCGACCGTCTCGGCCAAGGGCTGGGCTCGGCGCTCGAACGTCCCGAGCTGGATCAGCAGCTGCAACTGGTATTGCGCGGCGGCACGCTGGAGCGGGCTCCGGAAGATTTGAATATCGAGGTCGATGGCGAGTCGCGGCTCCTCACCTACAGCCTGACGCCGGTCAGCCATACCCAGGGCCATATCCTCGGCGCCGTGATGGTGCTGCATGACGTCACCGAGCAGCGCGCGTTCGAGCGCGTGCGCAGCGAATTTGTCCTGCGTGCCTCCCATGAGCTGCGCACGCCGGTAACCGGGATGCATATGGCCTTCGGTCTGTTCCGTGAGCGCGCGCATTTCCCGGCGGATTCACGAGAAGCCGATCTACTCGATACCGTGAATGAAGAAATGCAGCGCTTGATGCAATTGATCAACGACCTGCTGAATTTCTCGCGCTACCAGAATGGATTGCAGAAACTGACGCTGGCGCCGTGTTCCATCGAGGCATTGCTGGAGCAAGCCCGTTTACGGTTTGCTGATTTGGCACGAGAGCAGAGCATCGATCTTGTGGTGGAAGTGCAGGGTCCTTTGCCATGGCTGCAGGCCGATCAACCGCAGCTGGACCGCGTGCTCGATAACCTGATCGACAACGCGTTGCGTCACACCGGCGCTGAGGGCCAGATTCGCTTGCAGGCTCGGCGCCACGGCGAGCGGGTGATCATCAGCGTCGAGGACAACGGTGAAGGCATCGCCTACGGTCAGCAGGGGCGGATCTTCGAGCCTTTTGTGCAGGTCGGGCGCAAAAAGGGTGGCGCGGGGCTTGGCCTGGCGTTGTGCAAAGAAATCGTGCAATTGCACGGTGGCCGGATGGGCGTCTATTCGCGGCCGGGGCAGGGCACTCAGTTCTACATGGCGCTGGCGGTTTAACCCGCGTCCTACGCCTCATCATCCAGGCGCCGACCAGCCAGGCGTCGGCCCCGGGTGATCAGTTCAATGAACTGCACAGCGCTCAACGCACGGGCGAACAGCCAGCCCTGACCGTACTTGACCCCTTCACTGCTGAGAAACGCCGCTTGGGCTTCGTGTTCAATGCCTTCGGCGATGACACGCAGATGCAGTGACTGGGCCATGTGAATGATGTGCGGCGCCACGCCACTGCTGGCGGCGTCATGCCCGAGCGCATCGATAAACGCCTTGTCGATTTTCAGGCAATCCACCGGCAGGGTTTGCAAGTAGGCGAGGCTGCAATAGCCAGTGCCGAAGTCATCGATCAACACCTGATGCCCGACGTCGCGCAGGGCCTGCAGGTTTTCCCGCGCCACCACCACATCAATCAAACCGCGTTCAGTCACTTCAAAGGCAATCTGTTTGGCAGCGACCCGGTGCAGGATCAACAACCGCGCCATCACCTGGCCGATCCGCGGCACCATTACGTCGCAGGCGGCCAGGTTGACCGAAATGTACAACTGCGGATTGGCCCTCAACAGTTGCCCAAGCTGCTCAAGCAAACGTTGCAGGACGAAGTCGGTCATCTGGCGGATCTGGCCAGTGTTTTCCGCCATCGGAATGAACAGGTCGGGGCTGGTCAGGGTGCCGTCCGGCCGGCGCCAGCGCAGCAATGCTTCCGCCCCGACGCAGTTGCGGCTGTCGAGGTCGAAGATCGGTTGATACAACACCTGCAACTCCCCCCGGCGTATCGCCCCGGCCAATTCGGCATCCAGTGACTGGCGCTGCCGCACCAGCAGAAACACCATGAAGCCCACCGTTATGCCCAGCGCCAGACTGCCCGGTACCAGCCACCACAGGGCGGCGGGCACATTGACCGCGGTGCGCGGGGTGATCAGCACCAGTTGGTATTCAGGGCTATTGGTCGGCATGCGATAGATCAGGTGAGTCTGGGTGACTTGCAAGGCGTCGTTGCTTTTCGGTGGCCAGGGCTCGGTCGGCGGCCAGACTTGTGCCAGGCCCAGCACTGGAATAGCGCGGGTGCCCTTGTCGAGTATCACCAGCAGACTACTCCCCGGTGACAGGTCGACCATGTCGGTCAAATGCCCGCGAGAGGTCGCGACCCGGAAATTGCCGCGGCCGAGCATCAGCGCGGCACGGTTTTCGTCGGGTTCGGTGGTGGTGTTCAGCCAGTAGCTGTAGATGGGTTCTTTAATGTCCGGTGCCCGTGCCAGCGACAAGCCTTCCTGACGCGGACGGTTGGAGCAGATCTTTAAATCATCCATATACGCGGCTTCGTAAACGAAGCGGTAATTGAAGGTCACCTGCTGCAACGTGGCGATCATTTCCTTGTCGCAGGTTCGCAGCGGTTGGGCCTCCAGATCATCAAGGCTTTCGCGCAGTTGCCCGAACAGCTGCTCCAGGCGCATGAGAAAGCGCTCACCTTGCGCGTTCATCTCAAGACTTTCGTTCTGCTCTACCTGATGCAATGCCACAAACAGGCTAAGCGCCAATAGCAATGCACTGCTCAGGGCAGCAGCCAGCATCGCCAAAAACCATGGGCGATAGAACCAGCTACGAAGCGTCTCTCGAGCAGCAGGCATATGGCAATATCCGAAGAATTACCAATGAGTTATAGCTGCTGACAGGAAAAACGCCCGTACCGTCGGGCGGCGTCATTATTTTGTCTGATTCAATACCTGAAGCAGCGCCGCGGTTTCCGCGTCCGGCATTCCATCGAAGCGCGACGGCCGGAAGTGCATCTGGAAGGCTGCGATCACATGATGCGTCGCGACATCGAGTTCACCGGTTTGCGGCGTGGCGTAACCGAGGCGAGCCAACTGTCCTTGAAACCAGCTGATGCTCGGCAATTCTGCGGCGAACTGCGCCTGTTGGCGTGCAACAGTTTGCTCATTCGGCCAGACGCCAAGGCCTTCGGCAGCCAGGCGTTTCCAAGGGAACAGCGGGCCCGGATCAAGCTTGCGCAGCGGGGCAATGTCGCTATGGCCGATGATGCTGTGGGGATTGATGGCGTAACGTTTGCTGATGTCCTTGAGCAGGACGATCAGAGATTGGATCTGCGCCTCGCTGTAGGGATACCAACGACGACCGCCATCCGGGGTGCTCGTGTATCCCCGATTGACGATCTCGATGCCGATGGAGCTGGAGTTCAGCCATGTCCGGCCTTGCCACTCACTTTCTCCGGCGTGCCAGGCCCGCAGGTTTTCATCCATCAGCTTATAGATCGTGGCGTTGGTATCGTCGCCGATCAGGTAATGGCTGCTGACTTCGCCGTGGGTCAGCAACTGCAGCGAACGCTCCAGCGATGCGGAGGTGTAATGCACCACCACGAACTGAATTCGGCTGTCGTGATTGACGGACGGATGGCTGGTGTCGATCCGCGGGCCAGTGGCACAGCCGGCCAACAGAATCAGCGACACGATGAGAGCTAGATATTTCATGGCAGATAACAGTACGCGCAAGACAGTAATGCAACAGTGTAACGTACTGCCTCGCGCGACGACGGCTGACGAGTCCATTTAAATGGAACAATTGGCTCTCAACCCAGCTCCACCCGATTTCGCCCGGCATTTTTGGCGCGATATAGCGCCTGATCGGCTCTTTTAAGCACCAGATCGCCGTGTTCGCCCGGTCTAAACGCTGTTAATCCCATAGAAACGGTTATGGTCACCGGTTCACCCTTGAAGTGGAACGGGCAGGCTTCAATGGACGCGCGCAGGTTTTCCAGCAGTTTTGCTCCGACCGCCGGTACTGTGCCTGGCATCAACAACACGAACTCTTCACCGCCAAACCGCGCAATGAAATCGGTCCCGCGGATGCGCTTGCGCAGCACGCTGGCGACGATTTTCAGGACTTTGTCCCCGGCGAGGTGGCCGTAGTTGTCGTTGATGAGTTTGAAGTGGTCGAGGTCGAGCATGGCCAGCATCAGCGTGTTGCCGTGTTGCTGCCACTCGCTGATCTCATGATCGAGCCGCTCGCTCCAGGCCGCCCGGTTGGGCAGCCCGGTCAGCGGATCGATCAAGGCTTTCTGGCGCTGTTCTTCGAGATGCTCGCGGTAACCTTGAGCTTCCTGCTCCATGTGCGCGACGCGTTCGGCCAGACCTTTGAGGCGCGCCGCCACTTCTTGTTCACGCTCATCGCGCTGCTGCTGGTGTTTATCCATGGTGCCGAGCAGGCCTTCGAGATGGTTCTCCAGCACGTGCTTGAGATCGTCGAGGTCCGCCGCCTCTTGCATGCTGCTCTGCAAACCGTCTACCTGCTCGCGGATCTGTGTGTCCATTGCGCGCGCGGCAGAGCGGTTGTCTGCATGGCCATCGCTGGCGGCTTGCAAGTTGCTCTGAAAGGACTCCAGTCGCTCGTTCAGTTGCTGAAGATAAGCTTCGAATTCATGTTGGCCGCTGTCGTTAATCGCCAGCATCAAGGTGGCCAGATCGTCGAGAATCGGTAGCAATTCGTACCAGTTCAAGCCGTTTTGCAGGCGATCGCGCATAGCCTCGGCTTGTGGACGATGACGCTCGGGCAGCGACAGGTCATCCAGCAAGCCCAGCAGCGTGTCTTCAATGTGCTTGGCGACAGAGCTGTAGGACGGTTCCGGCGAATCCGGCAGGGCATAGAGAATGTCATGCTCGGATTGTTCGGGATCGATGGCGGCGAATGCCTGGACCATGGCCGAGGGCAGGGGCAGGCGGTCGAGGAATATTGTCGGGGTCAGCTCATCCGGATTGCTTGACGGGGTGACGGCAGGTGCGTGCTGCTCTGCTGGCTGGACGCCCGGCGGGAGCGGCACTTCCAGCGCGGGCGCTTGCTGAGGAACATGGATCGGCGGGACAAATGCCACGACTACTGCGGGTGCTTGCGAGGCCGTTGGGGTTTCGATCACCCGAGGCGCTGGCTCGGCAGGGTGGTCGGCTGCAGGTGCCGTGGCCGAATCTTCGGTAACGGGCGCGGGATCGACGGTCCCCCTTGGCAGTTCGACAGGTACCGTAGCAACGTCTACGACAGGCTGCGCGGCGGTCACTGGCGCGTCGGGGTGCGTCGTTTCATCGGCCCCATGGCCGCCAAACAAGCGCTGCAACAAACCCGGGCGCCCGGGCTCTGCCGGGTTCTCCAGCTGGCTCAGGGCTTTGCCTTGCAGCCCGCTCAATTCGCTGAGCAGCAATGGCATCTCACGCGCCTGGCTGACGCGACCATCGAGGGTTTTGGCGAAATTCTTCAGTGGCCGGCTGACTTCCCTGGGCAGCGGCAATTTCTGCAGTTGCGCCACCAGCGCGGTCAACGCGGCACTGGTCTGATTGACCCGGGTTTCGCGGCGCTGCTCGGAGTCGAGCACGGCTTTTTCCAGTCGCGGAAGCAGCGCCGCCAGGCCCGCGTCCATCTCATCGGTGCGTATGACGTCGCGCATTTCTTTCATGCACTGGTCAACGGCGCGGTCAGTGCCCTCGGCGGCCAGCGTGCTGCGCACCAGCCCGCGCCGCAGCAGGTCGAGCCGGGCGTCCCAGCGACGTTCGAGCTTTTCCTGTTGTTCGATGCCCTTGAGGTATTTCTCTTTCCAACGCTGTGTTTCGTCGCTCATTCATGGCTTCCGCGATGGGCAGGACTCAACGCGGGCAATGCATCAGCCGTGAGCGAACCCGGCAGACGAATCTCTACCGCGACCGGCAGGTGATCAGAAATGGGCTGGGCCAGCACTTCGACCTTTTCCAGCGTCAAGGTCGGGCTCAGCAGGATGTGGTCCAGGCAGCGCTGCGGGCGCCAACTCGGGAAGGTGGCTTCCAGTTGAGGCGCCAACAGGCCAAGGTCGCGCAACGGCGAGTTTTGCAGCAAGTCACTGGCGTGGGTGTTCATGTCACCCATCAGCACTTGATGCTTGTAACCGCCGATCAAGTCACGGATGTACGCCAGTTGCAGGCTCCGGGTGCGGGCACCCAGCGCCAGATGCATCATGACCACCACCAGCGCTTCCGGACCCTCGCCGAAACGCACCAGAATTGCACCGCGACCCTTGGGCCCCGGTAGTGGATGATCTTCAATCGCCCACGGCCGCAGGCGGCTGAGCACGCCATTGCTGTGCTGGCCAAGCCGACCGAGATTGCGATTGAGTTGTTGATACCAGTACGGGAAGGCGCCGAGTTGGGCCAGGTGTTCGACTTGATTGACGTAGCCGGATCTCAGGCTGCCGCCATCAGCTTCCTGCAGGGCGACCAGATCGAAGTCGCCCAGCAGATTGCCGATCTTTTGCAGATTGTCAGCCCGCCCGGTGTGCGGCAGCAGGTGCTGCCAGCCACGAGTCAGGTAGTGCCGGTACCGCTCGGTACTGATGCCAACCTGGATGTTGAAGCTGAGCAAGCGCAGACGGCTGTCTGCGGGCAAGCCCGTCGACTCCAGATGGTGCTCGTTGACCCGCGGAGCATGCAGGCCAACGATGCGTTCGGTACCCCAGCGGCGCATGGCGGGCCCCGCGCTTAGTTGGCAGCAGCCTTGTTAGCCGCTCGCTCTTGATCAACCAGTTTGTCGGCCAGTTGCAAGGCTTGCTCGGCACCGCCGGCGGAACCCACGTCAAAGCGATACTTGCCGTTGACGATCATGGTTGGAACGCCGGAGATTTCATATTTCTTCGCCAGTTCGCGAGCTTGAACGATCTTGCCTTTGATAGCGAAGGAGTCGAAAGTCGCCAGGAACTTGTCCTTGTCTACGCCCTGAGTTGCCAGGAAGTCGGCCATCTCATTCTTGTCGACAAGCTTCTTGTGCTCTTTCTGGATCGCATTGAACACTGCCGCGTGAACCTTGCTCTCGACGCCCATGGCTTCCAGGGTCAGGAACATCTGGCCGTGTGCATCCCACGGGCCACCGAACATGGCGGGGATACGCACGAAATTCACGTCCGAAGGCAGCTTCTCGACCCAAGGATTGATCACCGGCTCGAACGCGTAGCAATGCGGGCAGCCATACCAGAACAATTCCACGACTTCGATCTTGCCAGGCACTGCGACCGGAACCGGATTGCTCAGTTCGACATACGGGGCGGCGGGTGCTTCGGCGGCTTGGGCAGTCATGCCGAACAGGCTGGCAGCGACGAGAGCGGCGCTGATGATCAGATTACGCATGCTTTACTCCTGGACAATTTGGGTCGCCTCGCGCGACCTGTTTTCAGACAGGTCCTGGCGGGCTTGAGTTCGGTAGTGTAACGGCAGCGGCCACAAAAAAGGGCAGCCGTAGCCACCCTTTTTATACTTGCTGCGACAGATTAATAGAGCGTTAACGTTGCAGGAGATGTACGTCCTGCGCGGCGCCCGATTCGCCGTCTTAGTGCAGGCCTTGAATGTAGCTGGACACGGCAGCGATATCTTCGTCGCTCAGTCGCTTGGCAATGGTCTGCATGGTTTTGGTGTCGCCGTCGTTGGTGCGGCCGCCTTCTTCCTTGCGGAAGTCAGTCAACTGTTTAGCAACGTACTGGGCGTGCTGGCCGCCCAGGTGCGGGAAGCCGGCAGCGGCGTTGCCTGCGCCATTTGGCGAGTGGCAACCGGTGCAGGCTGGCAGGCCCTTGGCCAAATCACCACCGCGGAACAGTGATTCACCGCGAGCCACGACTTTCGGGTCGGCGGCGCCAACGCTGCCTTTCTGGGTGGAGAAGTAGGCGGCGATATCGGCCAGGTCCTGATCGCTCAGGTTGGTCAGCAGGCCGGTCATTTCCAGCACCGTGCGTTTGCCGGACTTGATGTCGTGCAACTGCTTGTTCAGATAACGCTCGCCCTGACCTGCCAGTTTCGGAAAGTTAGGCGCCATGCTGTTGCCATCCGGGCCATGACAGGCGCCACATACTGCGGCTTTCGCCTGACCAGCAGTTGCATCACCTGCAGCATGGGCTATGCCGGAGATCCCCACGGTCAACAGCAGACTCACGATCAATTTGTTCATCAGCTAATCCAACTACGGCTAAGGGTTAAAGAGTTATGGACCGGGATCACTCGCTCATCCAGTGGATGATGGCCTGGTAATCCTCGGCACTGCAGTCCATGCACAAACCACGCGGCGGCATCGCCTTGAAACCCTGGGTCACGTGTTGCACCAGCGTCTCCATACCTTTCGCCAACCTCGGCGTCCAGGCTGCCGGATCGCCCTTTTGGGGCGCCGTGGGTAGCTGGCCGGAATGACAGGCACCACAAACACGGTTGTACACAGCTTCCGGATCCTGTGTAGCCTGAGCGCCGTAAAGCGGAATCAAGACACCGGCAGCTAGCAGCCATTTCGTCATAAAACGACCTTTTCAGGGTTGAGAGCGTTCTGCGTTCTAATGCGCATTCAAGGTCAATCGCTCTCGTGAACTTCATCCTACGCTGGGACAAAGCGCACACAAAATCTGCGGCATTATATACTGGCGCTACTGAAACGGAAACGACACCGCTTGCCGCGTCCATTCCCGGCGCCGCCCACATCGGAAATCTCATGCAACTCAAGAACCCCATCCTCGGCCTGTGCCAACAGTCCACCTTCATGCTCAGCGCTGCCAAAGTCGATCAATGTCCCGATGACGAAGGCTTTGAAGTGGCCTTCGCCGGGCGTTCCAACGCCGGTAAATCCAGCGCGTTGAACACCTTGACGCATGCCAGCCTGGCGCGGACCTCGAAAACCCCGGGTCGCACGCAACTCTTGAACTTCTTCAAGCTAGACGATGATCGCCGTCTGGTCGACCTGCCGGGTTACGGTTACGCAAAAGTACCCATCCCGTTGAAGCTGCACTGGCAGCGTCACCTGGAAGCATATCTGGGTGGCCGCGAGAGTCTGAAGGGGCTGATCCTGATGATGGACATCCGCCATCCGATGACCGATTTCGACCTGTTGATGCTCGATTGGGCCGTCGCCAGTGGCATGCCGATGCACATTTTGCTGACCAAAGCAGACAAGCTGACGTACGGCGCGGCAAAAAACGTGCTGCTCAAGGTTCAGTCGGATATTCGTAAAGGCTGGGGCGATGCGATCAGCATCCAGCTGTTTTCAGCGCCCAAACGCCTCGGGCTGGAAGACGCCTACACTGTATTGGCAGGCTGGATGGAATTGGCTGACAAGGGCGCGGAACCTGTCGAGCAGTAAATCGCAGGCAAAAAAAACCCCGGACTTCTTATGGGGAGGGGGAAGTTCCGGGGTCCAAGTTCCGGACCGTTAGGGCGGGGTCCAGATATCTGCCAACACTTAACACAACATAGGAGCTGAACGGCTTCACCAGCCATTCAGTTACTCTGAGTCGCAGTTCACAGGTTTAGTTCCAGGGCTTCAAAAACCATTTGAAATAAGCCGGATCGCTATCAGAACCAAGCGCGTCACTGTGCCGCAGTGCCTCCCCGTGTAGGAGCGAGCCTGCTCGCGATGGTCGATAACGATAACGCTGGGTTTCTGGGCGACCACGGCGTTCTCAAGTCCATCGCGAGCAGGAGACTGGGATTAGTGCGCCTCATCCCAGTTATTTCCGACACCAACCTCGACCAGAAGTGGCACGTCCAGCTTCACGGCGTCGCTCATGTGCGCGCGAATTTCGTCGCGAACCTGATCGACCAAATCCTCACGCACCTCAAGCACCAATTCGTCGTGCACCTGCAGGATGACTTTGGCGTCGAGGCCCGATGAAGTCAGCCAGTCATCCACCGCCACCATGGCTTTCTTGATGATGTCCGCCGCAGTGCCTTGCATCGGGGCGTTGATCGCCGTGCGCTCGGCACCTTTGCGCAGCGCCGGGTTTTTCGCGTTGATCTCCGGCAGGTACAGACGGCGGCCGAAGATGGTCTCGACAAAACCTTGCTCTGCCGCCTGGGTGCGGGTGCGTTCCATGTACTCGAGCACACCGGGGTAACGGGCGAAATAGCGGTCGATGTAGGCCTGCGACTGTTTGCGATCGACACCGATCTGCTTGGCCAGCCCGAATGCGCTCATGCCGTAGATCAAACCGAAGTTGATCGCCTTGGCGCTACGACGCTGATCCGTGGTGACCTGCTCCAACTCAACGCCGAACACCTCGGCAGCGGTGGCTTTGTGCACGTCCAGGTCATTGCGGAAGGCGTGCAGCAGGCCTTCATCCTTGGCCAGGTGCGCCATGATCCGCAATTCGATCTGCGAGTAGTCCGCGGCCAGTAGTTTGTAGCCTGTTGGCGCGACGAACGCCTGACGGATCCGCCGACCTTCCGCGGTGCGGATCGGAATGTTCTGCAGGTTCGGATCGATGGAGGACAAGCGTCCGGTGGCGGCGACAGCTTGCTGATAATTGGTATGGATGCGGCCTGTACGCGTGTTGATCTGCTCGGGCAACCGATCGGTATAGGTGCTTTTGAGTTTGCTCAGCGAGCGGTACTGCATCAGCACTTTGGGCAGCGGGTAGTCCTGTTCGGCCAGCTCGGCCAATACTGCTTCGGCCGTGGAAGCCTGGCCCTTGGCGGTTTTGCTAAGTACCGGCAAACCGAGCTTTTCGTACAGGATCACGCCCAGTTGCTTCGGCGAGCCGAGGTTGAATTCCTCGCCGGCAATGGCAAACGCCTCACGCTCCAGGGCGACCAGTTTCTCGCCCAACTCCACGCTCTGGATGCCCAGCAGTTTCGCGTCGACGAATGCACCTTGGCGTTCGATCCGGGCCAGTACCGGCATCAGCGGCATCTCGAGGTCGGTGAGCACTTTGCCCAGGCTTGGTATCGCCGCCAGTTTTTCTTGCAAGGCCAGGTGTAGACGGAAAGTTACGTCAGCCTCTTCCGCCGCATAAGGGCCGGCCAGTTCCAGGGAGATTTGATCGAAAGTGAGTTGTTTGACGCCCTTGCCGGCAATTTCCTGGATGTCGGTTTTGCTTTGGCCGAGGTATTTCAGCGCAAGGCTGCCCATGTCGTGGCGGGTCGCAGTCGAGTCGAGCACGTAGGACTCAAGCATGGTGTCGTACGCAATGCCCTGGACATTAATCCCATGGCTCTGATCACCACCAATGGCGCAATTGGCCAGGATATTGGTTTCGAACTTGGCGTTCTGGCCAACTTTCAGCTTGTTCGGGTTTTCCAGTAACGGCTTCAATGCCAGCAACACGGTGTCGCGATCCAGCTGTTCTGGCACGCCCATGTAGGAATGGGTCAGCGGAATGTAGGCCGCTTCGTTAACGGCGACGGAAAACGAAAGACCCACTAGCTGCGCGTGCTGAGCGTCGGCGCCGTTGGTTTCCGTAACGAAGGCAATCAGCGGCGCCTTGTCGAGTTTATCCAGCCAGGCGTCGAAGCGCGGACGGTCTAGGATGGTTTCGTACTTAACAGCGACAGCGTCAGGTTGCTCTTCTACGACCTCGACAATCTCCTGGCCGGAACGCTTGGCGTCGCGCTGGTTGTCGTCGAACCAGCTCTTGAATTCCAGCAGGGTATAGAGCTCGGCCAGTTTGTCGTGATCCGGCTGGCCCATTTGCAGGTCGTCGAGGCCGATGTCCAGCGGAACATCGATCTTGATCGTCGCCAGTTTGTAGGAGAGGAACGCCATCTCCCTGTGCTCTTCGAGCTTGGCCGGCAGGGTTTTCGCCCCGCGAATCGGCAGGGTCGGGACGATGTCGAGTTGCGCATACAGTTCGGTCAGGCCGCCGTTGACACCCACCAGCAGGCCGGAAGCGGTTTTGGGACCAATGCCCGGAACGCCTGGGATGTTGTCGGAAGAGTCGCCCATCAGCGCCAGATAATCGATGATCTGCTCGGGAGCGACGCCGAATTTCTCCTTCACGCCCTCTACGTCCAGTGCGCTACCGGTCATGGTGTTGACCAAGGTAATGTGGCCGTCAACCAGTTGCGCCATGTCCTTGTCGCCGGTGGAGATCACCACCGGACGGTCAGCGGCGGCGCTGCTGCGGGCCAGCGTGCCGATCACGTCATCGGCTTCGACACCTTCGACGCACAGCAGCGGGAAGCCGAGGGCTTTTACGCTCTGGTGCAGCGGCTCGATCTGCACGCGCATGTCGTCGGGCATGCTCGGACGGTTGGCCTTGTATTCGGCGTACATGTCATCGCGAAAAGTCCCACCCTTGGCGTCGAACACCACGGCGAACGGACTGTCCGGGTACTGCTTGCGCAGACTCTTGAGCATGTTCAGCACGCCTTTGACCGCCCCGGTCGGCAGACCTCTGGACGTGGTCAGCGGTGGCAGGGCATGAAAGGCGCGGTACAGGTAAGAAGAACCGTCCACCAGGACGAGGGGGGCTTGGCTCATGAGCAGGATCAACCTTTTCGGCGGGTCCGGCGCTAGAATAGCGGGACCGTTGACGACAAAGGGACAAGGTTATCATGCGCACACTAAATCGCCTGTTGCTGGCTGGCTTGTTTGCAACCGTTCCACTGGCCGTGATGGCGGCGGACGATGCGCCGACGCCGGAACCCGAGGTCACGATTCGCACGGAAGGGGACAAGGTCATTCAAGAATACCGGCAAAACGGTTTCCTGTACGCGATCAAGGTCACGCCGAAGGGCATGCCACCGTATTTCCTGGTGCGTGCGGACGGTACGGATGCAAACTTCATCCGCTCGGATCAGCCGGATATGCTGATTCCGTCGTGGAAGATTTTTGAATGGAAGTAGTTTCTTAATTTCAATCGGCGCTGGCTCGAGCAGCGGCGCCCGTACTGGCAGTTAAAACATGTCTGTGTTCACCCCGCTGGCTCGGCCCGAGCTGGAAACCTTTCTCGCCCCATACGGGCTCGGCCGCCTGCTGGATTTCCAGGGAATTGCCGCCGGTAGCGAAAACACCAATTTCTTTATCAGCCTGGAGCAGGGCGAATTTGTTCTGACCCTGGTCGAGCGCGGTCCGGTCCAGGAGATGCCGTTCTTCATCGAACTCCTGGACGTGCTGCATGAAGCCGATCTGCCGGTGCCGTATGCCTTGCGCACCACCGACGGCCTCGCCTTGCGCGAGTTGGCGGGCAAGCCTGCGCTGCTGCAACCACGTCTGGCTGGCAAGCACATCAAGGTCGCCAACGCGCAACATTGCGCTCAGGTCGGTGAATTGCTCGGGCATCTGCACCTGGCGACCCAGGCCAACATGATCAAGCGCAAAACCGATCGCGGTCTGGACTGGATGCTGGAGGAGGGCACGCAGCTGCTGTCGCACCTTAATGCCGAACAGAGCGATCTGCTACAGCGAGCACTGGACGAAATCACGCAACAGAAAGAGAAAATTCTGGCGTTGCCGCGGGCGAATATCCACGCCGACCTGTTTCGCGATAACGCGATGTTTGAAGGCACGCACCTGACCGGGCTGATCGACTTCTACAACGCGTGCTCGGGGCCGATGCTCTATGACGTGGCGATTGCGTTGAATGACTGGTGTTCGGACGACGCGGGCTTGATCGACGGGCAGCGTGCGCGGGCGTTGCTGGGGGCTTATGCGGGGTTGCGGCCGTTCACGGCGGCCGAAGCGGAGTTGTGGCCGACCATGCTGCGCGTGGCGTGCGTGCGGTTCTGGTTGTCGCGATTGATTGCCGCGGAGTCTTTCGCCGGGCAGGACGTGTTGATTCACGATCCAATGGAGTTTCAGCTGCGGTTGGCGCAGCGGCAGAAGGTCAGTACACCGTTGCCGTTCGCCCTTTAAAGTCAAAAGATCGCAGCCTTCGGCAGCTCCTACTTAGATCGGCGTAGGAGCTGTCGAAGGCTGCGATCTTTTTTGTGGGGTTACAACGACTCCAGACACCCCGCCAAATCACTCCCCAACTTCTCCAGCACCTGCTCATACCCCTGAGCCGTCGCTGGCGTGTACCCGCCCAGCGCATCCAGTTCCGCCAATTTCACCGGCAGCCCGGCCACCAGGGTTTCCGCCAGACGCGGGCGCAACGGCGGTTCGCTGAACACGCACGTCTTGCCGACTTCCTGCAACCGCGTGCGCATTGCCGCGACGTGCTGGGCGCCAGGCTGCACTTCGGCGGCGACGCTGAACACGCCGGCGTGCTTGAGGCCGTAGGCGTCTTCGAAGTAGTCGAACGCTTCATGGAACACAAAGTACGGTTTGCCCGCGATGCCCGCCAGACGTGATTTCAGGCGCAGGTCCAGCGCGTCGAGACGCTCGTCGAATGCCTTGAGATTGCTCTGGTAGCGCGCCGCGTTGGCGGGATCGGCAGCGCTCAAGTCAGCGGCCATTTTCGCCGCGATCACCCGAGCGTTGACCGGCGACAACCACAAATGCGAGTCCAGGCTGCCCGGACGGTGATCGTGATCATGTTCGTCGGCGTCTTCGGCGTGAGACTGGCTGTCCTCGGCGAAACGACGCAATGTCAGCCCTGGCAGATCCTGCAAGGCGACGCTTGGCAGCGTCCGACCGTCCAGCACGCGAGGCAGAAAACCTTCCATGTCCGGCCCGATCCAGTACAGCAGATCAACCGATTGCACCTTCCGTACGTCGGACGGGCGCAGAGCGTAGTTATGCGGCGAGGCGCCCGGTGGCAGCAACACTTCCGGAATCGCTACGCCATCCTGCACCGCAGCGGCAATCAGCTGCAGCGGCTTGATGCTCGTCAGGACCCGGACTTCGGCCTGAGCAGAACCCATCAACGCAAAACTGGCGACAAATGCGACAAAGATAGAAAAAAGTCGGGACACGATGACCACTCAAAGAGGCGAGAACGGGTAACATAATAACGTCTCTCACAAAAATCGTCGCCGCTCATGCCTAAAACACCGATTGCCAGCCGTCCCCACGACCACTCCCATTGCGTGCATAGCGCTTTGACTGAGGCCGATACTTTGTGCGCACGTCAAGGTTTGCGCCTGACCGCCTTGCGTCGGCGGGTGCTGGAACTGGTGTGGCAAAGCCATAAACCGTTGGGCGCCTACGACATTCTTGCGGTACTCAGCGAGCAGGACGGCCGCCGCGCAGCGCCGCCGACCGTGTATCGCGCGCTGGATTTCCTCCTGGAAAACGGCCTGGTACACCGCATCTCCTCGCTGAACGCGTTTGTCGGCTGCAATCACCCGGAGCACGCGCACCAGGGTCAGTTCCTGATTTGCCGCGAATGCCATGCCGCCATCGAACTCGAACAGAAATCCATCAGCGACGCGATTGTCTACAGCGCCAAGGACGTCGGGTTCGTTGTCGAAGGCCAGACCGTTGAAGTGGTCGGCCTCTGTTCGGGTTGCCAGGGGGCTTGATGAGCAATGCGTTGATCCGCCTCGAGCAGGTTGCCGTCACGTTTGCCGGGCAAAACGTGCTGGATAACATTGAGTTGAGCGTCGAGCCGGGCCAGATCGTCACCCTGATCGGCCCCAACGGTGCGGGTAAAACCACCCTCGTGCGCGCGGTGCTCGGTTTGTTGAAGCCGGACAGTGGCAGCGTGTGGCGCAGGCCGAAACTGCGGGTCGGTTACATGCCGCAAAAACTTCACGTCGATCCGACGTTGCCATTGTCAGTGCTGCGTTTCTTGCGACTGGTGCCAGGTGTGGACCGTGCTCGCGCCTTAGCGGCACTCAAGGAAGTCGGCGCCGAACAAGTGATCGACAGCCCGGTGCAGACTGTTTCCGGTGGTGAAATGCAGCGCGTTTTGTTGGCTCGGGCCCTGTTGCGCGAGCCCGAATTGCTGGTGCTCGACGAACCGGTGCAAGGCGTCGATGTCGCGGGCCAGGCCGAGCTCTACAGCCTGATCACCCGTCTGCGCGACCGCCACGGTTGCGGCGTGTTGATGGTGTCCCACGATTTGCATCTGGTCATGAGCACTACCGACCAGGTGGTCTGCCTCAACCGGCACGTCTGCTGTTCCGGCCATCCTGAGCAAGTCAGCGGCGATCCCGCTTTCGTCGAACTATTCGGAAAGAACGCACAAAGCCTGGCGATTTATCACCACCATCACGACCACGTCCATGATCTGCATGGCTCGGTGGTGACCGCGTCCTCGACCGCGCAACCCCACGTCCACGGAGATGGCTGCAAGCATGGCTGAATTTCTGCTCTACGCCCTGCTTGCAGGTCTCGCATTGGCGCTGGTAGCGGGCCCGTTGGGTTCGTTCGTGGTCTGGCGGCGCATGGCCTATTTCGGCGACACCCTTTCTCACGCAGCCTTGCTCGGCGTGGCCCTGGGCTTCCTGCTGGATGTCAGCCCGACCGTGGCAGTCACCGTTGGCTGCCTGCTGTTGGCGGTATTGCTGGTGACGTTACAACAGCGTCAGCCGCTGGCGTCCGACACGCTTCTGGGAATTCTCGCACCGAGCACGCTCTCTCTGGGCCTGGTCGTACTAAGCTTCATGCACGAAGTGCGGATCGACCTGATGGCCTATCTGTTCGGCGACTTGCTGGCGATCAGTCCGACCGATCTGGCGTGGATTCTCGGCGGCAGTGCGGCCGTTCTGGCCTTGTTGATAACGCTGTGGCGGCCATTGCTGGCGATCACGGTGCATGAAGAGCTGGCCACGGTGGAGGGTTTGCCCGTGCCGGCTTTGCGGCTGACTTTGATGTTGCTGATCGCGGTGGTGATCGCCGTGGCGATGAAAATCGTCGGTGTGTTGCTGATTACGTCACTGCTGATCATCCCCGCGGCTGCGGCACAACGTCACGCCCGGTCACCGGAGCAGATGGCACTGGGCGCGAGCCTGCTGGGCATGCTCGCGGTGTGTGGCGGGCTGGCGTTGTCGTGGTTCAAGGACACCCCGGCAGGCCCCTCAATTGTTGTGACAGCCGCCGCAGTGTTTCTGCTGAGTTTTGTCCTGCCCCGTCGAGGGGTGTAGACTTGCTCGTTTTTTGCGCAAATAGAGAGTCGCAGGAATGAAGCCGTTCGCCTCCCGTTATCTGCTCCTTGTCGCATTTTCGCTGCTACTGGGCGCATGTCAAAGCTCGCCGCCGGCGGTCACCGAGGCTACCAATGCGCGGGCTGCGGCCATCGCACAGCTCGAACAAAGCCTGGCCAGCAGCGAGCTGGCCACTGCTGAAGACCAGTTGGCTGCCTTGCAAACCGCATCGCCCAACGATCAATCCCTTGTGCAGTACCAGCGGCAACTCGCCGAAGCCTATCTGCAACGCAGCCAGATCGTGCTGCAAAAAGGTGATGTGAATGCCGCGGCGACAGCACTGAGCCGCGCCCGGGCGCTGATGCCCAAGGCACCGGCGCTGACTGGCGGGGTCAACAACGCCATCGTCAATGCGCGCAAGGCTGAGCTGGACAGAGCCGAAGCGGCGCTGATGGCGGCTGAAGCCAAGCCTCAGGCGAAAGTGATTGATCCGACGGCTGAAAGCACCACGGTGGCGCTGAACCTCACCGATATGGCCAAACTACGTCGGCAGTTGGATGCGATCGCCGCTGATGTGGTGAATTATCAGTGTGACGTGAGCATTCAGGCGCCGCGCACGCAGGATTACCCGTGGTTGGCGACACTGCTGACCAAGCGCGTGAAGAAGCTGGACACGGATTTTGACCTGAAGCTGGAAAAGCAGATTCTGCGCAATATCCCGGCCCAGATGGTCTTGAGCCCGCGTAAGCCCTAAAAGCATCGCGAGCAGGCTCACTCCTACAGATCCGATGCGATTCTGTAGGAGCGAGGCTGTTGTGGCTCAATGTTTTTGGACCATGATGTAGGAGCATCGATCTAAGGAAGCATCATGGGATATCGCATTGTAAATATCGGGGAAAAAGCGGAGGCCATTCGCTTGGTTGTGGAGATGAATTGCTCCATACCTGAAGCCTGCAAGCTAACGGGAGTTGGACCTACAGCTCTACGCCGATGGGTTCTGCTCTGGCGTCGGGAGCATGCGGGGATTTCACAACCCTCTCGGCCACAGGACCAGGAACTGATCGAGTCGCTACAGGCAAAATTGGCGCTGGTCGAAGCCGAGAACCAAGTATTAAAAAAGCAATTGCCCTCTCATCTGAAGGTTCTGTTCAGTCGAACCAAGTGATTGACGGCGCTAGAGGGGAAGTGTCGATTAGACGCATGTGTCTGGTCTTAGGCTTGGCCCGCAGTAGCTATTACGCGAAACGTAAACCCAAGCCGCCTCGTGTTATCGAGAGTGGCTTGGAGATGAAGATTCGTGCGCTGCATATAGAGCATCGCGAAGCTTTAGGGGCCCGCGGCTTATCCAAGGAGTTGAGAGCGGAAGGCATTTTTATCGGACGCCACCGAATGCGCTCCTTGATCAAGACCCTTGATTTAGCTAGGCGCCGGCCACGTTACGCTCACTATCGTCGCGCCACCAAACCAAGTATCACGGCGCCGAACATACTTGATCGTCGCTTTAATCCGGTCCAGCCAGACACGCTCTGGGCAGGCGATATCACCTACATCAAAGTGAGGGATAGCTGGTTATATCTGGCCGTAGTGATGGATTTATTTTCCCGCCGAATTGTGGGGTGGGCCTGTTCAAGAACTGCTGACACAGACTTGTCGATCAAAGCGCTGAAATTGGCGGTAGCGCTGCGCAGCCCAATGCCTGAGCTGTTATTTCATTCAGATCAGGGCTGCCAGTACACCGCTGAGAGGTTTTCAGCGTGTCTGGCCGAAAGCCGAATCGTCCACAGCGTGAGTCGTCGTGGCAACTGTTGGGACAACGCGGTAGTAGAGCGTTACTTCAGAACGCTGAAGCACGACTGGATGCCAGAAAATGGTTACCAAAGTCACTTTGAGGCGGAAAAGGATGTGATCGACTTTGTGTCGCACTACAACCATCGCCGTTGCCACACCGCATCGAATAACCTGCCGCCTGCGCTCTTTGAGCAGCAGGCGGTCTAAAACTCCTACGGAGTGGTCCAAAAAAACTGGACCCCAACAGGCTTGCCCGCGAAGGCGTCCTCCATATCGATACAAATATTAAGCCGGAACCGCCTTGGCCTTAGCCTCCCGATCCCAAACCCGATGCTGCCCGATCGCGGCAATAAAAGGTTTGATCAACTTGGCATCCGCGCCCACGATCAACCCGGCATCAGCCTCCAGTTTCAACACATCCAGCAACTGCTTCGCTTCGCCATGCAACGCGATTGCCTTCAGGTGTTTGTACGCCTCCAGCACGTAATGCAACGCCACGCCATCGCCGCTCAACGCCTTGATCGATGCCGCGCCACCTGGCACGAACACCGCATCAAACGCGATGGACGGCAAACCCTCCATCGACGCATCCACCGGCAACGCCTTGCCATCAGCGGTAGTCACCGGCGCCGACGTTGGGCCGAGCAGTTTGGCGTGGGCACCTTCGGCTTTCAGCGCAGCTTTCATCGCATCGATCGCAGCACCATCGACACCATTAGCCGCCAGAATCGCAACCTTGCGGGTTTTGATATCGCCCGGCAGCAGATTGGCCTGACTCAAGGCCGGCGAGCGGTCCAAAGATGTTTTTGGCACATCGACCGTCCCGGCTTTCGGTGCCGGCAAGCCAAGGTTCTGAGCCACGCGCTTGGCCAGTTCCAGGTCGATGTTGGCGAGGATTTCATTCACTTCGCGCGCTCGGATGTGTTCGCGTTCTACCTTGCCCAATTCAAAGCTGTAGGCCGAGATGATGTGTTCCTGCTCGTGCTTGCTCATGCTGTGGAAGAACAGCCGGGCCTGCGAGAAGTGATCACCGAACGACTCGCTACGCTGGCGGATTTTGTTGGCATCGATGCGCTCCGGATAGGTTTCGAAGCCGCCATCCTGCGCGGCGGGCGGTGTTTCTTTCGGCCAGCCGCCGTCGATGGAATTCGGCTCGTAGGCCGCGCGACCCTTGTCGATGGTGGTGCGATGCAACGCATCCCGCTGACCATTGTGGAAGGGTGCGACCGGACGGTTGATCGGGATTTCGTGAAAATTCGGTCCACCGAGTCGGCTGATTTGCGTATCGGTGTAGGAAAACAACCGACCTTGTAGCAACGGATCATTGGAAAAGTCGATTCCCGGCACGATATGCCCCGGGCAGAACGCAACCTGCTCGGTCTCCGCGAAGAAGTTATCCGGATTGCGATTGAGGACCATTTTGCCCAGCGGCGTGATTGGCACGGTTTCTTCAGGAATCAGTTTGGTCGGGTCGAGGATATCGAAGTCGAACGAGTGCTCGTTTTCCTCTTCGATGATCTGCACGCCCAATTCCCATTCTGGATAATCGCCCAGCTCAATAGATTCCCAGAGATCGCGACGGTGATAGTCGGTGTCCTTACCGGCGAGTTTCTGTGCTTCATCCCAGACCAGCGAGCAGGTGCCGGCGGACGGACGCCAGTGGAATTTGACGAAGCGCGATTTGCCTTCGGCGTTGACCAGGCGGAACGTGTGCACGCCAAAACCCTGCATGCTGCGCAAACTTTTCGGAATCGCCCGGTCGGACATTGCCCAGATGACCATGTGCGCCGATTCCGGCACCAGCGAGACGAAGTCCCAGAAGGTGTCATGCGCCGAGCCACCCGTAGGAATCTCGTTGTGCGGCTCGGGTTTTACCGCGTGCACGAAGTCTGGAAACTTGATCGCATCCTGTATGAAAAACACCGGCATGTTGTTGCCCACCAAATCGAAGTTGCCTTCGTCGGTGAAAAATTTCACGGCAAAACCGCGTACATCGCGCACGGTATCGCCCGACCCGCGAGGTCCCTGCACCGTGGAAAACCGCACGAAGACCGGGGTTTTCTTGCCCGGGTCCTGCAGGAAACCGGCCTTGGTCAACACCGAATGGTTTTCATAGGTCTGGAAGTAACCATGGGCGCCGGTGCCGCGTGCGTGGACGATGCGTTCCGGGATGCGCTCATGGTCAAAATGCGTGATTTTTTCACGCATGATGAAATCTTCGAGCAACGATGGCCCGCGAGCGCCGACCTTCAAGGTGTTCTGGTTGTCCGAGACCTTCACGCCCTGATTAGTGCGCAGGGCCTGTTCGGTAGCGTCGGAGCGGAATTGTTCCAGGCTGTCGAGCTTGGTGTTGGTGTTGCCGCGGTCCAGGGTATCGGTCCCGGCCAGTGCGCTTTTGGGGGCGGCAGGCTTTTTAGTACTCATCAGTCGTGATCTCCTCGTGGCGATTCCCGCCGTAGCCAGGACTCTTATGCATTCCCCAGGCACGGCACCGGGGGCGTTTTCGAGTTGCCTAATTAGTGACTGATGAGGTTTTTAGCCGTTCCTTTTTTCTGACTTTTGATCGCGTTATTGCCAAATGGAAGGTTGAATGCGGAATAAATGCTAATAACCTCTATACGGACAGGCTAAAATGCGCGCCCGGCTAACCGCTGATCCCTTTCCAACGCGCCCCACAAGGTTCGCTACGTGATCGAGTTCCAAAACGTCCACAAAACCTACCGCGTCGCCGGTAAGGATATTCCCGCCCTGCACCCGACCAATCTGTCGATTGAGAATGGCCAGGTCTTCGGCCTGATCGGTCATTCCGGTGCGGGAAAAAGTACCCTGCTGCGTCTGATCAATCGCCTGGAGAACGCCAGTGGCGGCAAGATCTTCGTCGACGGGGAAGAAGTCACCGCGCTCGACGCCAACGGCTTGCGACGCTTCCGTCAGCAGGTCGGGATGATTTTCCAGCACTTCAACCTGCTTGCGTCCAAGACTGTGGCCGACAACGTCGCGCTGCCGTTGACCCTGGCCGGCGAACTGTCGCGCAGCGAGATCGACCAGCGTGTCGCCGAGCTGCTGGCGCGGGTGGGGTTGTCCGACCACGCGAAAAAGTACCCGGCGCAGTTGTCCGGCGGCCAGAAGCAGCGCGTCGGCATCGCCCGCGCCTTGGCGACCAAGCCGAAAATCCTGCTGTGCGATGAAGCCACCAGTGCACTGGACCCGCAGACCACGGCGTCGGTCCTGCAGTTGCTGGCCGAGATCAACCGCGAGCTGAAACTGACCATCGTCCTGATCACCCACGAGATGGACGTGATCCGTCGCGTGTGCGATCAGGTCGGCGTGATGGACGACGGCGTGATCGTCGAGCAAGGCTCGGTGGCCGACGTATTCCTGCACCCGAAGCACCCGACCACCAAGCGTTTCGTCCAGGAGAGCGAGCAGGTTGAAGAGAGCGAACAGCGCGACGACTTCGCGCATGTGCCGGGCCGCATCGTGCGTCTGACGTTCCAGGGCGAAGCGACCTACGCGCCGTTGCTGGGCACCGTCGCTCGGGAAACGGGCGTGGACTACAGCATCCTCGCCGGTCGTATCGACCGCATCAAAGACATTCCCTATGGGCAGTTGACCCTTGCGGTCACCGGCGGCGACATGGAAGCGGCGTTTGCTCACTTCACTGCGGCTGATGTCCACATGGAGGTGCTGCGTTGATGGAAGCCCTGACTGCATTCTTCTCCAACATCGACTGGTTCGAAATCTGGCTGGCGACCGGCGACACCTTGATGATGCTCGGCGGCTCGCTGCTGTTCACCGTTTTGCTGGGCCTGCCGCTGGGCGTGCTGTTGTTTCTGTGCAGCCCGCGTCAGTTGCTTGAAGCCAGAGGCGTGTATGCGATGTTGTCGCTGGTGGTGAACATTTTGCGTTCGCTGCCGTTCATCATCCTGTTGATCGTGATGATTCCGTTCACCGTTTTCCTCACCGGTACTTCCCTCGGTGTTGCCGGCGCGATTCCACCGTTGGTGATAGGCGCCACGCCGTTCTTCGCCCGACTGGTTGAAACGGCCTTGCGTGAAGTGGATCGCGGCATCATCGAAGCGACCCAGGCCATGGGCGCGTCGACGCGTCAGATCATCACCAACGCCTTGCTGCCGGAAGCCCGCCCGGGCATCTTCGCGGCAATTACGGTGACAGCGATTACACTGGTTTCCTACACGGCGATGGCCGGTGTGGTGGGCGCAGGTGGTCTCGGTGACCTGGCGATCCGTTTCGGCTACCAGCGTTTCCAGACAGACGTGATGGTGGTGACCGTGGTGTTGCTGCTGGTGCTGGTTCAAGTG
Organism: Pseudomonas sp. GB2N2; assembly: GCF_054897705.1. Lineage (NCBI taxonomy): Bacteria > Pseudomonadati > Pseudomonadota > Gammaproteobacteria > Pseudomonadales > Pseudomonadaceae > Pseudomonas > Pseudomonas sp. GB2N2. The sequence continues at coordinate 4,465,114 of NZ_CM142701.1, read as the reverse complement.
CTACAAACCGTTGGCGACAAGTTGGTCGTACACTTTTCGCGCAAATAAGCTTTTTGTAATTTAATACATGAGCCGGCCATTCGCTGGCAGGCGCCGTGAGCGGCGCCTCACATGGAGTTAGCTGAATGAAAAAACTACTCGTCGCGTTCGCTGCCGTTGCAGCCTTTTCCGCCCACGCCGACACCCTGACTGTCGCGGCGACCCCGGTCCCGCACGCAGAAATCCTCGAATTCGTGAAGCCGGCCCTGGCCAAAGAAGGCGTGGACCTGAAAGTCAAAGTCTTCACCGACTACATTCAGCCGAACGTGCAAGTGGCCGAGAAACGCTTGGACGCCAACTTCTTCCAGCACCAGCCGTACCTTGATGAGTTCAACAAGGCCAAGGGCACTGACCTGGTGGCCGTGGCCGGTGTGCACCTGGAACCGCTGGGCGCTTACTCCAGCAAGTATAAAGCGCTGACCGAACTGCCGGGCGGCGCCACCGTGGTGATCCCGAACGACGCCACCAACGGCGGCCGTGCGCTGTTGCTGCTGGCGAAATCCGGCCTGATCAAGTTGAAGGATTCGAACAACATCCTGTCGACCACCAAGGACATCACCGAGAACACCAAGGACCTGAAAATCCGCGAACTGGAAGCCGCGACCATCCCTCGCGTGCTGACCCAGGTCGACCTGGCGCTGATCAACACCAACTATGCGCTGGAAGCCAAGCTCGATCCGGCCAAGGATGCACTGGTCATCGAAGGCAGCGACTCGCCTTACGTGAACATCCTCGTGGCCCGCCCGGACAACAAGGACAGCGAAGACATGAAGAAACTGGCTGCTGCACTGCATAGCCCGGAAGTGAAAGCCTTCATTCTCGAGAAGTACAAAGGCGCAGTGGTGCCGGCGTTCTGATCCAACGGCGCAATGAAAAAGGGAGGCCATGTGGCCTCCCTTTTTTGTGCCTGAAACACCGATCCCTGTAGGGCCTTGGCTTGTCGAGTCGTCGCACCGCGGCGATGGCGTCCGTGAGATCGCCATCGCCGGCAAGCCGGGCTCCTACAAGTACCACTTGGCTCTCAACCCTATCAGTTCTACTAGTAGACAACGTTGCTTCGATTACCCAGGCTGAATAAGATCAAAATTATTCAGGGGATTTAGCTCTTGCTCGCCAATGCTCAAGAAGTGATATGCACTTACTACTACGATCCGCTGAATCGCCTGGTGGGTACTTCTACTGATAGAGAAGCTGAACTCAGGCGCTTTTACTGCAAAGAACGTTTGGCGACGGAGATTCAGGGTTCAGCGAGCTATGCGCTATTTCAACAAGATGTTTTACCGTTGGCGCAACTATATATAAAGAAGAATTCAGCAACGATTTCGCTACTGGCGACAGATCAACCGCACACTATTTTGCACACCCTGAGGACTAAACCATTTAAATCATTTGCTTACTCGCCTTATGGGTATTCCCCAGTTGAAAACTGTTTATTGAGTTTGCTGGGTTTCAATGGTCAGCGACGAAGTTCTGTCACCGGGCATTATATGTTGGGCAATGGTTGTCGGGCTTTTAACCCTGTAATTATGCGCTTTAATAGTCCGGACAGTTTCAGTCCATTTGGGAGAGGTGGATTAAATGCTTATATGTATTGTTTGGGTGATCCCGTTAATCAACACGATATGAATGGACATTTTTCTTTATTTCACGGAGCGGGTGCAGCGTTAACTTCAATGTCTAATAAAATTGCGGAGCTCTTCAAGTCATCAAATGCATCTGCACATTTGAAAGGGGGTGGAAATCCAAGAATTAGAACGGCCAGCATAGGTAGCGTAAGCGAGGCACCTAAAGTAATAAAAAATATAGTGAGCAGTATTGCGGAGGATTACCGGGCTTACGAGATGGTTCAAAATGAACTTAACGGGAACATAATAAGGAATATTTCAACTTCGAACGAATTGCGTTCGTTAGAGCGTGGTGAACTTTACAAATACGTCCTAACTGATCAATATCAATTGGTCGTTGGTGGATATCCGGGGAAACACCCGGCAGATCTTGTTTCTCATTCCGTGCTAAGCCAATTCGCAGGAAGCAACAAAGTAATAAGTGCCGGTTATATAAAGAGCGTGGGAGGAAAAAGCCTTTTCGAAGTTAATAACTACTCGGGACACTATAAGCCAAGCGTCGAATCACTAATGCATATAAAAAAATTTGTGGAAGACATTGACGGGCGAGTGAGATTGATCCGATATTCCTTCTAGGTTGTTTCAATCTGCTTACTGCCGAAGCAGTTATTAACGATACAGCGTTTTATTTAGTTCCAAACGCGCCGTACTTCTCTTTTCGACAGGCGAGTGGAAGGCTTCCTGATGCTTCAGGAGCCTTCACCCTAAAAATTACTTGCGTTGCAGCATTACGGGCAACTGCGCCACCAACTTGGTGTTATTCAACGGTGCCCGAATAAACCCGCGCTGGGTCCCGTCGGGGCCAATCACTGCCAGGTTGCCGCTGTGATCCACCGTGTAGTTCGGCTTGCTGGTGTCTCCCGGAATAAACGGAATGCTCACCGCATTGGCCAGTTTCTGAAGGTCGTCCACCGACGCTGCGGTCAAACCCTGAAACTGTGGATCGAAGTAACCCAGGTACTGCTTGAGCTGTTTGGGCGTGTCGCGGTTCGGGTCGACGCTGACCAAAATGATCTGCAATTTATCCACAACCTCCGGCGGCAGTTCGCTTTTGATCTGGCGCAGTTGGGCGAGGGTGGTCGGGCAGATGTCCGGGCAGAAGGTGTAACCGAAGAACAGCAGGCTCCACTTGTCTTTCAGTGCGTTGACCGCCACCGGTTTGCCGTCCTGATCGGTCATCGTTACGTCGGGCAGGTTGCGACTTTGCGGCAACAGGATGATCCCGGCGTCGATCAACGCGGTCGGGTCGCCCTGGCCTTTGCCGGACAGCACTTTGTTTATGGTCAGGCCCAGAACCAGTGCGATCAGGGCGACGAGAATGAAGACGGTTTTTTGGGTTCGAGTCATAGGTTCAACAGTAAGTAGTGGTCAACGAGCAGCGCGATAAACAGCAGGAACAAGTAGTAGATAGAGTACTTGAAGGTGTTAATCGCCGCGTGCGGCCGAGTGCCACGGTACAGCACCACGGCCCATTGCAGAAACCGTGCGCCCAGTCCCAGCGCGCAGATCAGGTAGAGCATGCCGCTCATGTGGATCACATACGGCATCAGGCTCACGGCCAGCAGTGCGAAGGTGTAAAGCAGGATATGGATTTTGGTGTAGTGCTCGCCGTGGGTCACCGGCAGCATCGGAATGTCGGCCTTGGCGTATTCCTCTTTGCGGTGAATTGCCAGGGCCCAGAAGTGCGGCGGGGTCCAGGCGAAGATGATCAGCACCAGCAACAGCGGTTCGGCGCTGACATGACCGGTTGCAGCGGTCCAGCCGAGCAGCGGCGGGGCGGCACCGGCCAGGCCGCCGATGACGATGTTCTGCGGCGTCGCGCGTTTCAGAAAACCGGTGTAGACCACGGCGTAACCGAGCAGCGAGGCGAGGGTCAGCCAGGCCGTCAGCGGATTGGTGAACGCCAGCAACAAGGCCTGGCCCAACAGTGCCAGCACCAACGCAAAGGTCAGCGCTGCCGTCGGTGACACCCGGCCTTCGGCCAACGGACGTTTGTGCGTGCGCGCCATTACTGCATCGATACGCCGGTCCACCACATGGTTGACCGCCGCCGCCCCGCCAGCACACAACGCGATCCCCAGGTTGCCGAACACCAGCACCGTCCACGGCACGCCCGCACGGGTCGCGAGAAACATGCCGACCAGCGAAGTGATGAGCATCAGCACCACCACTTTCGGCTTGGTCAGCTCCAGGTAGTCACGCCAGATCGCCTGGCTGTGACGTGCGCCGATCAGAGTCGCCATGGCATCTCTCCTTTTATTGTTATGGGCCCGGCCGAGTGTTTACGCGGCCTGAAGCGCCAGCGCACAGGGGATTGCTGTTTGACCCGAACCAGACTGGTTCGCGCGTGGTAATTGACCAGCACCATCGTCAGCAGCAGCGCTGCGCCACCGGCGTTATGCGCGACAGCCACCGGCAGCGGCAGATGAAACACGACGTTGCTGATGCCCAGGGTGATTTGCGCGGCAAGGGCGATCAGCACCAACCCGGCGAGGCGAGTCATGCCAACGACCTTCAATTGCCACGCCAGCCCTAGCAGCACCACCGTCACCAACAATGCGCCGATACGGTGAGTGAGGTGAATCGCGGTGCGGGCATCGCTGTCCAGTTGCCCGCCGAGGTAATTGGGGCCGATGTGTTGGGTCAGGTGAAAGCCGTTGGCGAAGTCCGCCGGTGGCAGCCATTGCCCGTGACAGGTCGGGAAGTCGATGCAGGCCACCGCCGCATAGTTGGAACTGACCCATCCGCCGAGGGCAATTTGCAGGATCACCAGCAGCAAACCGGCGGTCGCCCAATACTGCAAACGCCGTGGCACGGTCAGCGCCGGCAGCACGCCGGACAGGCGCAAGGTCAGGAGGAATAACAGACTGAGCGTGGCAAAACCGCCGAGCAAATGCCCGGTCACCACCTGCGGCCAGAGCTTGAGCGTCACCGTCCACATGCCGAACGCCGCTTGGGCGAACACCACCGCCAACAGAAACAGCGGCAGCTTCACCGGTTGCCCTGGATGACGACGATGCATCCAGGCGCGGCCGGCCAGTATCGAAATCAACACCGCCAAGGTGCCGGCGAAGTAGCGGTGGACCATCTCGTTCCAGCCTTTGTGGGCTTCGACGGGCGCATCGGGAAAATGCAGTTCGGCATGGGCCAGTTGGGCTTCGCTTTTCGGCACGCTGATAAAGCCATAGCAGCCCGGCCAGTCCGGACAGCCGAGGCCGGCGTGGGTCAGGCGGGTGTAGGCGCCGAGCAACACCACAATCAGTGCCAGCAGGGTGGCAAACAGCGCGAGGCGAAATCCAGGTTTGGCCATGACGATGCCCTTATCCGATGTTCGACAGTTTCAGCAGATGACGCAGGTCGTTCAGTAAATCCTTGCCCTTCACCGTCGGGTCGTAGCGCAGTACCAGATTGCCGTGCGGATCGATGATCCACAGTTGGGGCACGGTCTTGTCGCCCGTCGTCTTGCTGAAGGTCGTCAGGTCCATGGGGTAGCGTCGCAGTTGCGGGTATTCGCGGGTCAGCTTGGCCTCGTAATCGGCGCTCAGGGGTTGTGCGGCGGCGAGTGCGTGGCTGGCGCGCGAGGCATCACGACCGAGACCGATCTGGATTTGCCGCGCCAGGTACACCAGTTGTTGGCAGTCCACCGAACAATCCTTCGGCGCGGTGACCAGCATTTGCCAGCGCTCCTCCTGCGCCTGCACGCCGAGGTCGGCGCGGGTCTGGCCGTTGCCGATCAGTTCGCCGTGATAGCTGCGACCGTCCGGCACCCAGAACTGCAATTTGTACATGCCGGTGGCGAGGATCATCGGACCGATCACCCCGAGCAGGATCAACAACAGCTGCAAGCGACCCTTGCGCCGACTCGCCGGCGTTTTCGCCTCAGACATGCGGGGTGGATTCATGGCCGCTCCCATGGTGTTTCTCCTTTGCGTTGTGCCAACCGAGGTAGATAAAGAGGCCGAGCAGGGCGATCGACATGGCGAACCACTGCACGGCGTAGGCGATGTGTTTTTCCGGCCCCATGGCGATCACCGGCCAATCGGCCTGGTAGGTTGCGGGGCCGGTTTCTGCGCGTAATTCGTAGGCAAACCCTTCGCGGTCCAGCGCCTTCCAAAGCTTGGCCGGCTCGACGGCGGTCACCAGCTCGGGCCAGTTCGTGGCGCTCGGATCGGCGTGCAGCTGAAAGGTAGCGCCGGGCGGAACGTAGACCCAGGCATCCAGATTCAACGCCTGAGTCGGCGTGGTGAATTGCGGCGGTGCGCGCCGGTCCGGCCACGGCAGCCAGCCACGATTGACCAGTAGCCACAGCCCGGTGGCCTGATCCTGAAACGGTTGCAGGAGCTCGACGCCGACCTTGCCGTCACGCTGGCGGTTATCCAGCAGCAGGCTGTGCGCGGCATCGAACTGGCCGTGCAGATGCACGCGACGAAAGGCCGGGTCTTCGCTGTGTTGAAGTTCGGTGCTGGCCACCGGCTCGGCGACCCGGCGTTCGGCATAGGTGTGCAGCAACGCGCTTTTCTCGGCGCCACGGCTCAGTTGCCAGAACCCGAGCGACACCAGCAGCGGCAGCAAGAGTGCGACCACCAGTGTCGGTACGATGCCCGGCCGGAAACGCTTCATGGCAGCGCCAGAAAGTCGGTCATCGCGATAGCTATACTCAAGTGCATCGCCTTACCCCTGGAGTTCCACCATGCTCAAAACAGCCATCGTCCTGATGCTGATTGCCACGGTTGTCAGCCTGTTCAGCGGCCTGTTTTTTCTGGTCAAGGACGACAGCAACTCGAACCGCCTCGTCATTGCCTTGAGTGTTCGGGTTGCGCTGGCCGCCATCACCGTCGGCTTGATCGCCTGGGGTTTTTTCAGCGGCCAGTTGGTGTCACACGTTCCTTGGTAGCTGTAAGCTTCAAGCGCTTCAAACTTGAAGCTTGCAGCTTGAAGCTTATAGCCGCCCCTAAAGCACATAGACGAAAACGAACAAGCCGATCCACACCACGTCGACAAAGTGCCAATACCAACTCGCCGCTTCGAAGCCGAACTGGTGCTCGTTATCGAAGTGCCCGCGCATGATCCGCATCAGCATCACAAAGAGAATGATGGTGCCGATGGTCACGTGGGCGCCGTGGAAACCGGTGAGCATGAAGAAGGTCGCACCGTAGATGCCCGAACCCAGGGTCAGCCCCAGTTCGTGGTAGGCGTGCATGTACTCTTCGGCCTGGAAGCCGAGGAACGCGCAACCCAGTAAAACGGTAATCGCCAGCCAGATTTTCAACGCGCCGCGATGACCCTTTTTCAAGGCATGGTGGGCGATGGTCACGGTGACGCTGGAGGTCACCAGCAGAATGGTGTTGATCAGCGGCAAGCCCCATGGGCTGATGACTTCTTTGGGGGGCGGGAACAGTTTCGGGTCCGGTGTATGCAGCAGCGGCCAGGTGAACTGGAAGTTCGGCCAGAGCATATGAGCAATGCCTTTCGGGCCTTCACCGCCGAGTGCCGGCCCGGAAATGTGCCGCACGTAGAACAGCGCACCGAAGAACGCGATGAAGAACATCACCTCGGAGAAAATGAACCAGCTCATGCCCCAGCGGAACGAGCGGTCCATTTGCGCGCTGTACAGCCCCGCGCGACCTTCCTTGACCACCGTGCCGAACCAGCCGAACAGCATGTACGCCAGCAGCAGGCCGCCGACGAAAAAGATCAGCGGTCCGTGGGATTCGGGGCGCGCGGCCTTCAGGTCGTTGAACCAGGTCGCCAGGCCAAACACCGTGACGAACATGCCAACCGTGGCGATGATCGGCCATTTGCTTTGGGCCGGTACGTAATAGTGCTCATGAGTTGCCATTTATTGTTCTCCTTATCGGGCACGCTCAACCGCCAGTGTTTACGGCTACCGGTGGATGTCGGGCGGTGATATCGAACAGCGTGTAGGACAGCGTCAGGTGCTTCACATCCTTGGGCATGTCTCGGTCAACGATGAAACGTACCGGCATCTCGATCCGTTGACCGGGCTGCAGCACTTGCTGGGTAAAGCAGAAACATTCGGTCTTGTGGAAATACGCGGCGGCAGTGCTCGGCGCGATGCTCGGCACCGCTTGCGCACTCATCGGTTTGTCGGTCGGGTTGTGAGCGATGAAAATCATCTCGTTGACGGCGCCCGGGTGGGCGGTCAGCTCTTCGCTCTTGGGGTAGAAATCCCAGGACATGTCGACGGAATTGGTGGTCAGAAACTGTACGCGAACCTGCCGCGAAGCATCGACCGTCTGCTCGCCCTCGTACTGCCCGGCGGTCTTGCCGTTGATGCCGAACGCCTTGCACATCACGTCGTAGATCGGCACCAGGGCAAACCCGAAGACGAACATCGCCACCACCACCAGCAACAGGCGGGTGACCAGTTTCTTCGTCGAAATCGAATCAGCCATGATTCCAACCCTCACTACCGAGCCCTGTGGGAGCGGGCTTGCCCGTGATAGCGGTGCGTCTGGCACACCGCGCCGACCTCATCGCTGGCAAGCCAGCTCCCACAGGGATTACCACAAGGCCACGGGTGTTCATTTCACTTCCGGTGGCGTCGTGAAGGTGTGGTACGGCGCCGGTGACGGAATGCTCCACTCAAGGCCTTCCGCCCCATCCCACGGTTTGGCCGGTGCTGGAGGGCCGCCGCGGATGGTCTTGATCACGATGAACAGGAAAAACAGCTGTGTGGTGCCGAACATGAATGCACCGATTGACGACACCATGTTGAAGTCGGCGAATTGCAGGTTGTAGTCCGGAATCCGCCGCGGCATGCCCGCCAACCCCACGAAGTGCATCGGGAAGAACGCCATGTTCATGCCGATGAACGAGAGCCAGAAGTGCAGCTTGCCGAGGGTTTCGTCGTACATGTGCCCGGTCCATTTCGGCAGCCAGTAATACGCCGAAGCGAAGATTCCAAAGATCGCCCCCGGCACCAGCACGTAGTGGAAATGCGCGACCACGAAGTAGGTGTCCTGATACTGGAAGTCCGCCGGGGCAATGGCCAGCATCAGACCGGAGAAGCCGCCGATGGAAAACAGGATCACGAACGCCACCGCAAACAGCATCGGTGTCTCGAAAGTCAGCGAGCCTTGCCACATGGTGCTCGCCCAGTTGAACACCTTCACCCCGGTGGGCACGGCGATCAGCAGCGTGGCGTACATGAAGAACAACTCGCCCACCAGCGGAATGCCGACCACGAACATGTGGTGCGCCCAGACGATGAAGGACAGGAACGCGATGCTCGCCGTCGCATAAACCATCGAGGTGTAGCCGAACAGCGGCTTGCGCGAGAAGGTCGGAATGATCGAGCTGACGGCACCGAAGGCCGGCAGGATCATGATGTACACCTCGGGGTGCCCGAAAAACCAGAACACATGCTGAAACAACACAGGGTCACCGCCACCGGCGGCACTGAAGAAACTGGTGCCGAAGTGGATGTCCATCAGCATCATTGTCACGCAACCCGCCAGCACCGGCATCACCGCGATCAGCAGAAACGCAGTGATCAACCAGGTCCAGACGAACAGCGGCATTTTCATCAGCGTCATGCCGGGGGCGCGCAGATTGAGGATGGTCGCGATCACATTGATCGCACCCATGATCGAACTGATCCCCATCAAGTGGATGGCGAAAATGAAGAAGGTCACGCTTTCCGGCGCGTAGGTCGTCGACAGCGGTGCGTAGAACGTCCAGCCGAAGTTCGGCCCGCCACCGGCGGTGAACAGGGTCGATATCAACAGAATGAACGCCGCCGGCAGCAGCCAGAAGCTGAAGTTGTTCATCCGTGGCAGCGCCATGTCTGGCGCGCCGATCATCAACGGGATCATCCAGTTGGCGAGGCCGACGAACGCCGGCATCACCGCACCGAACACCATCACCAGGCCATGCATGGTGGTCATCTGGTTGAAGAACGCCGGTTCGACAATTTGCAGTCCCGGCTGGAACAGTTCGGCGCGAATCACCATCGCGAATGAGCCGCCGAGCAGGAACATGGAGAACGCGAACCACAGGTACAGCGTGCCGATGTCCTTGTGGTTGGTGGTCAGCACCCAGCGCATCAGGCCTTTGGCGGGGCCGTGGGCGTGGTCGGCATGACCATGGTCATCGATGACGGCGCTCATGGCGTGTCTCCTGCAAACAGATGGGCTGGGCAGGCCGGGGCGCGTTGTCCCGACCGGTTCCTTACATGCGCAATAGACTGGGTCATTTGCTTTCCGCCTGTTTCAGCTCCAGCACTTCTTTAGGAGTGACCATGTCGCCCTTGTTGTTGCCCCAGGCGTTACGTTCGTAGGTCACGACCGCCGCGATGTCGACTTCCGAGAGCTGTTTGCCGAACGCCGCCATCGCGGTGCCAGGCTTGCCGTGGAAGACAATGCTCAGGTGACCTTCTTTCGGTCCGGTGGCGATTTTCGAGCCTTTGAGCGCCGGGAACATCGGCGGCAGGCCCTGGCCTTCGGCCTGGTGACACGCCACGCAGGTGGTGTGATAGATCTTGTCGCCGCGCTCTTTGAGCTCGTCGAGCGTCCATTCCTTGCTGGTCAGTTCTTTCAGCTGCAGGGCTTCAGCCTTGCGCTCGCCCAGCCATTTTTCGTAATCGGCCTTTTCCTTGACCTCGACCACGATGGGCATGAAGCCATGGTCCTTGCCGCACAACTCGGCGCACTGGCCGCGATAAATGCCGGGCTTGTCGATGCGGGTCCAGGCTTCGTTGACAAACCCCGGAATCGCATCGCGCTTGACCGCAAAGGCCGGTACCCACCAGGAATGGATGACGTCCGCGGACGTCACGAGGAAGCGCACCTTGGCGCCAATCGGCAGCACCAGCGGCTTGTCGACCTCGAGCAAGTAATGCTCGCCCTTGGCTTCCTTGTTGTGGATCTGGTCGGCGGGGGTGGCCAGGTTGCTGAAGAACTCGACGTCCTGGCCCAGGTATTTGTAATGCCACTTCCACTGATACCCGGTGACCTGGATATCGATATCCGGCTCACTGGCGTCGTACATCTTGATCAGGGTTGCAGTCGCAGGAACCGCCATGGCCACCAGAATCAGGAAGGGCACGATGGTCCAGAGAATCTCGACGGTGGTGCTTTCATGAAATTTTGCGGCCACCTGCCCGGTCGAGCGGCGGTGGACCATCATCGACCAGAACATGGCGCCGAAGACGATGATGCCGATCACTACACAGATCCAGAAAATGGTCATGTGCAGATCGAATACTGCGTGACTGATTTCAGTCGCTCCCGGCGCCATATTCACAGTCCAGGCGGCTTGCGCCTGGCTGAAAATCGACCACAACAGGAGGCCCATCCAGACGTGTGGATGTCGCATCATTGCGGGTTCCCCTTATCGTTCTTGTTATCCCGCCGGCTTTCACCTGCGGCAAGGGAGCGGCTTTTCAGACTACGAACTTGAATCGCCGGGTCTTGCTGCGTGTGCAGTCGGACGTCATCAGCTAACTCCATTCCAAACCGAGTATAGACAGCGACTGCTACCTCGCAATGTGCGCGCGTAAATCATCTGAAACAGGTGGGACTTGCGTTCCAGGGCACGAATGGAGAAGGATGCAGACGAGTGGTGGCACATCGATATAGCTTTGAAGTCTCAAGGATGAATTATTTATGACAAATGCGTCTTAGCAGATGTCGGATGCCAGCTAAGTTATGTCTTCCCAATTTCATTGCCTTTGTTTCCTGGAGTTTTCATGAACACCGCCGCATTGCGCGAGCAGATCCAAAAAGCCCAACAACACGAGGCCGAGACCGGCCTGCTGACGCGCCAACTGGAAAGCCAACTGCCTCATCTACACCCGTCTATCCAATTGCCGGAGGCGGACGCCAACGGCGTGCTGACGCGTTTTGTCGCCGCCTACATTGAGGAAGTGCCTGATCTGCTGGATGCAGCGAATGAAGTCGCCAGGGAAGCTGGAATCGAGTCACAAATCAAACCGGTGCTGAAAATTGCCGAACAGTATTTCCTCCAGCCGCCGGACATCATGAACGGCCATGTCGGGCTCGACAGCCTGCTGGACGAAGCCTATCTGGCGCACCGGTTTGTCGAAGAAGTCAACGACCTGTACATCAAGCATTTTGGCCAGCCACTGATCCCATTGGACATGACTGTCGCCAACCTGATTGCCCACCAATTGATCGGTGAGGCGTTCGCCAACCAACTGGATGAAGTGGTGCACCACGCGGTGGACAGCATGCTCGACGACGACAGCTTTGCGCTGGAGTCGGTGGAAGCCTACCGCGAGAAACTTAGCAGTCCGGACACCGGCACGGCATGGAAGCGCTGGCCGTGCATGTCGCGACGGTTGGGTGTGGGCCTGGAACTGGATCAGCCTGCCGCTTAAAGCCCTGTAGGAACCTGCTTGCTGGCGATGAACGAAACGCGGTTTATCTGAAAGACCGCATCATCGTCCATCGCCAGCAAGCAGGCTCCTACGGTTATGGGGTTGAGCCGACACCGGTGGTGGTGCGCAACCGCCCTTCCAGCCGACGCTTCAACCCCCGCGCTTCAATCAGCAGCGTCGAGCCCTTGGCCGCGTTGGCCCGCCCCCAATCCTCAAGCAACTCCAGACACGCGTGGTCGATGTAGCTCAGGTTATTCAACGGCACATGCACCGTCGCCCCGGCGGGAATGTTCCCCAGCACCTGAGTCAGCGCCGGCACCTTGAGAAAGGTCGCGGCCCCGATGAGGCGCAGCTCCATTTCACCGTCCTTGGGCAGATCGATCAGGCTGATCTTCAACCGCGAAGCCTTCCACGCCAGTTTGGCCAGGGTCAGGCCGAAGCCGATCAGTACGCCGGTCAGCAAGTCAGTAAAGATGATCGCCAGCGCAGTCGCCGCGTAGGTGAACATTGGCATCCGGCCATAGCGGCCCAAACCTCGAAAGACTTTCAGATCGACGAGCTTGAAACCGGTGTAAACCAGGACGCCCGCCAGACTCGCCACCGGAATGCTCTGCAGCACACTCGACAGCAGCAACACGAACGCCAGCAGCCACAGGCCGTGGAAGATTGTCGACATTCGGGTGGTGGCGCCGGCCTGCACGTTGGCCGAGCTGCGCACGATCACGCCGGTCATGGGCAGCGCGCCGAGCAGACCGCAGAGCATGTTGCCGATACCTTGGGCCGACAATTCCCGGTCGAAATCCGAGCGCTGGCCGTTGTGCATGCGATCTACCGCCGCGGCGGACAGCAAGGTTTCGGCGCTGGCAATGAACGCGACGGCGAAGGCCGCGATCAGCAGGGTGGGGTCGGCGAGATTGAGCAAGTCGGCCGGTTTCAGCCAGTCGATGGCTTCCGCCAGATTGGCCGGTACTTCGACCCGTTTGACCTGCAAGGCGAGCACCAGACTGGCGACCGTCGCCAAGCCCACACCAAGCAAAGCGCCTGGAACAAAGCGCAGGGAATGCGGACGCAGCTTTTCCCACAGGTACATCACCGCTATCGTCGCAACTCCGAGCAAACCGGCCTGCCAGCCAAACGAGGGCAAGGCTTGCGCCACGGCAGCCGGGAAGGCCGCCAGGTTATCCAGTCCAGACGGCTTGGGCACGGCATCGAGCATCACATGCACCTGGGACAATATGATCAGTACGCCAATGCCGGCGAGCATGCCATACACCACCGCTGGCGCCGTCACACGAAACCAGCAACCCAGTTTCAAACGGCCGGCGACCAATTGCAGAAATCCCGCCAACAACAGGATCGGACCGAGCATGGCAATGCCGTGCTGGCGCACCAGTTCGAACACCAGGACCGCCAGACCCGCCGCCGGGCCACTGACTTGCAAGGGCGAACCGGCGATCCAACCCACCACCAGACCACCGATGATCCCGGTGATCAGACCTTTGGCCGGCGGTAATCCCGAGGCGATGGCGATGCCCATGCACAAGGGCAGGGCGACCAGAAATACAACCACCGAAGCGAGCAGCTCCCGTGGCAGAACAGCTTTGAGTTGCGTAGCACGCATAGTGATTCTCCCGAAGATTTCTTCAGGCATGGCAAGGCCGGACCGCTGAAACAGCGGCCGGGGTCAAACCACACAGATTTTTAGGAGGATTTAGAAGCGCGCTTTGGGCGTTGCCACTGGTATCGGATGACTGCCATCGAGCGGCAGGAAGGCACCCTTATCCGCGTCATAAGCCTTGATTGCACTGGTTTCGATGTCGTAGACCCAGCCATGGATGAACAGATGACCGTTCGCCATGCGCGAGGCCACCGAAGGATGAGTTCGCAAGTGCTGCAATTGGGCGATGACATTCTCTTCGGTGAGGATGTGCATCGTCTCGTTTTCGTCGGTGCAATTGCAGTTGTCATGCACCATGGTTTTCGCGACTTCCGCATGCCGCAGCCAGGCTTTGACCGTGGGCATTTTTTCCAGGCTATCGGGGTTGAGCACCGCACGCATCGCGCCACAATCGGAGTGGCCGCAAATGATGATGTGTTGCACGCCCAGCGCCAGCACTGCGTATTCGATGGCCGTGGAAACACCACCGTTCATCTGCCCGTAAGGCGGGACGACATTGCCGACATTGCGGGTCACGAACAGATCACCCGGCGAGCTGTGGGTAATCAGTTCAGGCACGATGCGCGAGTCGGCGCAGGTGATGAACATCGCCCGTGGCTGTTGCGCCGTGGCGAGTTTTTTGAAGAGCTCTTCCTGCTGCGGAAAGATCTCATGATGAAAATGCAAAAAGCCGTCAACGATATGCTTCAACGCTGCATCGGCGGATTCAGCCTCCGGGTGGGCTGAAACCGACGCAGCCAACGGCTGTTTATCCTTGTCACTCATGAATTCATCCTCATTGGCGGAGTCAGGGAAGTTTCCCGTTTTGTCCGGTGTGAAGCCAGTGGCTGTTCGAAAAACATCCAGGTGAACGATCTCGACCCGTCAGTCACTCGATGAACAAGGTAGCGACCGAAACTTAACTCAAACTGAATCAACCGCTCTAGAACCTGTGTTCCAGATCGCAAGAAACGTGACCAGCCCGCAGTCGCTGCCCGTTCCCACTTCTCACCTTAGGCCAATTGTCGCTAAATCAAGGACATCTGGCGACCCGGCGGACAGAAGGCTTCGCAGTCCAGATTAAAACCTTCCCGTCGATTGAGCCCCAAGCGTTTGATGGTTTTGGCAAAACGTTGGGCCAGCAGGTCGGCGAATGGACCTTCGCCGCGCATCCGGCTGCCGAATCGGCTGTCGTAGAGCTCACCGCCACGGCTCTGCCGGATCAGGCTCAGCACATGGGCCGCGCGTTGCGGATAGTGGGCCGCCAGCCATTCCTCAAACAACGGTGCCACCTCCAGCGGCAAGCGCAACATCATGTAGGCCGCACTTTGCGCACCTGCGGCCTGCGCTTCGGCCAGCAGGCTTTCAAGTTCGCTGTCGTTGATCATCGGAATCATCGGCGAACACAGCACACCGACCGGAATCCCGGCTTCACGCATCACGCGGATCGCCCTGAGCCGGGCCTTGGGGGCAGCGGCACGCGGTTCGAGGATGCGTTTGAGTTCATCGTCCAGGGTGGTGAGGCTGATCATCACCGCTACCAGCCTTTGCCCGGCGAGTTCAGCGAGCAGGTCCAGGTCGCGCAGGATCAGCGAGCCCTTGGTGATGATCGTCACCGGGTGACGGTAACGCAGCAGCACCTCCAGGGTTTTACGGGTAATCCTGTGCTCGCGTTCGATGGGCTGGTACGGATCGGTGTTGGAGCCCAGGTTGATCGGCGCGCATTGATAGCCGCGTTTCGACAGCTGTTCTTCCAGCACATCGGCAGCGTTGGTCTTGGCGATCAATTTGGTCTCGAAATCCAGCCCCGGGGACAGGTCCCAATAGGCGTGGCTGGGCCGCGCGTAGCAATAGATGCAGCCGTGCTCGCAGCCACGATAGGGATTGATCGAGCGGTCGAAAGGCAGGTCCGGAGAAGTGTTGCGGGTGATGATGGTTTTTGCCGTCTCGATGCGCACCTCGGTGCCCTGGGTCATCGGCGCTTCCTGATACCAGCCTTCGTCCTCCGCTACCGTGCGGTTCGGCGCGAAGCGGTTGTGCGGGTTGGTGGCGGTGCCGCGACCGCGCGGCGGCAAAGGCGTACTCATGGACGATACTCGTAACTGTATGCGCATACAGTATCCGACGTTGGGCAAGTCGGCCAGTGCCGTTCGGCTCTTTGGCAAGTTTTCAAACCGCGCTGTCGTGGAGTTGAGTGAAAAGTGCAACTTTTGCAATTCCGGGAAACAGATAACGGATAGCCTGGAAGACAACTTGATAAGTAGTATCAGTTGCACACAAAGTTCCGTGTGTTTACTCATTAAATGGAATTTATAAATGTCGTTTTTTAATCAGCGCGGTATCTTTTTACAATTGTTGGCGCCCAGTATTACCAACCCCCGGGAAGCACAAGTGTCCATGCAACTGGCGCGCAAGGAGTCTGGCTGGGATGCCGTTAATCAAGAGCCTTCGGAGGCTCTGGTAGACTCTGTCTATGTCACGGCGGTTTCAAATGATGGAGGTCGATCCTTCAGCATCAACCTAGTAAAAATCGATGTGGACGGTGACGGAAATATTGACAACGATGACAAGGAAAAGCTGTTGGCTTTGGCAGAAGCGTACGCAAGTATTGTGAACCCATAAACATCTTTATAACCGGGCCCGTATAGACAGAGTTTGAAGCAGGCTTAGTTACGAGTACTTCAGCGGATCTAAAAATTCGCTGATTCACGATTCTTTGACAGATGGCTCACACACCTTTGACTGTCAGAGGCTCAGTCTGGCGTCGTCATCCCCCTACTTACAGATGGTCGCCAAGCATGTCACCACGCCTTATCCCCGCGTTATGCCTGTCGCTGGTCGCACTGTTCAACCTGACGTGCGCCCACGCCGAAGACACGGCTGTACCCCGTCCGGCGGAGTGGGCTCAGCCGGTCGAGGTTCAGTACAACCTTTTCCAGATGTCCCCGACGCTTTATCGCAGTGCCTTGCCTGACCAGGGTGCCGTCCCGTTGCTGGAAAAACTCAAGGTGACCACCGTGATCACTTTCCTGCCTGAGTCCGATTCAAGCTGGCTGACGGCGCCGGGTATCGATCAGGTGCGTCTGCCATACCGCACCAATCACGTGGATGATGCGCAGGTCCTCACGGCCCTTCGTGCCATCCAGACCGCCGAGGCCAAGGGGCCGGTGCTGATGCACTGCAAACATGGTTCGGACCGGACTGGCCTGATGGCCGCCATGTACCGGGTGGTCGTGCAAGGCTGGAGCAAGGAAGACGCGCTAAGCGAAATGACTCAGGGTGGTTTTGGTGACAGCGCTCATTTCAAGGACGGCGTTCGGTACATGATGCAGGCGGATGCGGATAAGTTGCGTACCGCACTGGCCAGTGGGGATTGCAGCACGAGCCCGTTCGCCGCGTGCTCGATGAAAAGCTGGTTCAAGTCGGCCCATGTCGAGTAATACGTTGCGACAATGCGCCCGTTTCCGACGATGCAGCGCCAGGACCCTCGGCGAACGGTCGTCCAAGAAATGCTGCCAAGGCGCTCAGTAAGGAGCGCGAATCGCCCGGCGAAAAGAAAGCCTCGCGAAAGGCCTGTCCTGTTTGCGCGTTGAAGACCCCATCCTGCTCAAACCGTTTGAACGCTTCGCTCGCCAGTACCCCTGACCACTTGTAGGCATAAACCGAAGCCCCATAACCGGTCACCATGTAATCAAAGCTGTTGGCGAACCGACACCAGGACGGAAGTCGCAGGTGATCGACCTCCCGCTCTACGTCGTCGAAGACCTGCTGAATACGACGGCCATCACCCTGGGTGCGATGCAACTCGAAGTCGAACAGTGCGCTCATCAATAGCTGTGCAGACTGCCAACTGTTCTGGGTTTGAATGGCTGACAGTGCCGCATCGACTCGCTCCTCGGTCAGGCGTTCGCCGGTTTCGTAATGGGCCGCAAGCCATAGCAGAAACTCCCGCGACAGGCACCACAGCTCAAACAACTGACCGGCAAACTCCCCTGAATCGCGTCCCAGTTGGGAAATGCCGGAGAGGGTGTAGTGAGGCGAACGCGTCAGCACATGCTGCAAGCAATGACCAAACTCATGAAACAGAACGCGCAAGTCCAGATGGGCGAGAAGACAAGGTTGTTCATCGATTCCGGGCCTGAAGTTGCTGTGCAGGACTGCAATCGGCAATGCCACCTGGCCTTCCGCGTTCCGCCGACGGTTGCGACACGTGGCGGTCCAGGCGTAGTCCGGTGCTTCCTCACGGTGGAAAGGATCGAGATAGATGTACCCGAGCACCTGGCCTCGTTCGCTGATCTCAAACAGGCGAACACTGTCATGCCAACGACTGAAATCCTTCTGCTCAACGATCGTGATCCCGAACACACGCTCACTGAAGAGGCAGAGTCGGCGTAGCGTTCCGTCCAGCGGGAAATAAGCCCGGAGGTTTTTCAGTGCGCCACCCAGTGGGTATTGGCGTAACTGTTCGGCGAGAAATTCAGTGTCCCAAGGCTGGACCTCTGAAATGTTCCGCGCTGGCGCAAATGCCTTGAGCGCTTGCGCGTCTTTCTCGAAGCCAGGCCTTGCCAGAATTATTTGCCGCCGCAGGAACCCGCTGACCTGTGCGGTGGACTCGGCCATTTCCGTTGCCAGGCTGAGTTGCGCGAAGTTCTCATACCCGAGCAACAGGGCCTTTTGGTGACGCAGTGCCAACAGCATGTGGAGTACCGGGCCGTTATCGAACTGATCGGCATGGGGACCTTGGTCGGAAGCGCGTGTGTTGTAGGCAACGAAATATTCCTCGCGCAGGCTTCGATTTTCCGCATAGGTCATGACCTGATGGCTGGTGTTCTGGTCCAGGCGCAGCAGCCACCCACCATGGCCAGCCTCTTGTGCATTCAGCGCCAGGCGGTCGATAGTTGTTCGGGATAACCCCTTGAGTTGTTCGATATCGTCAATGCGCTTGGTCCAGGCTGCGGAGGCGCTGTCGAGTTGAGTCATAAACAGGCTTTGCAGCGCGTTGATTTCGACATTGATGCGCGCGAGTGACCGTTGTTGTTCGGTAGACAAATTGATTCCCGACAGGCGAAACCGGCGCAAAATCTTGTTCAATACTGCTTTACGAGGCTCCTCGAAATTCACTGCGATCGAGCTTCGAGCGAGTCTTTGGTAGGTCTGGAACAGCGCCTGGTTGTTCAACTTTTCGGCGGTATAGCGTGCCGTAACGTAGCCACACCTTGCACTGGCCCATTCCCAGGCGATGTCGCGTTTCACCATGCCCAGTGTTTCGATGACGGACATCGCTTCGCCCAGTCGGGCATCGGTCTCATCGACTGCCAGCACGAGGTCGTCCCAGTTCGGGGACTTGGCTTGGGACGCGATGATTTCAGCAACAGTCTGCCGGTTGTCTGCAATGATTTTTTCGATGGCCGGGACAAGGTGCTCGGCGCGGACTGCTGAATAGGGCGGTAGCGTCCAGGGTTGCAAAAGCGGGTTGCTATCGGACATGAGTCTTCCTTGAGTACGGCTGATTTTGATCAGCGTAAAAGGAAGCGCAGGGGGAAAGGTGTTAGATAGTTACCACCTTCCACTCTGCTCATAGTGGAAGGTGGAGATGACTCAGTGCTGCTCGTCGGGGTTTTTCTTCAGCTTCGGATTCGGAAAAAACTGCACGGCCTGAACCTTGGCGTCCGGCACTTTCAGCGCTGACGTGTTGACCCGCGTGCCCAATTCCTTGGGCACCGACAGGCCTTGTTCATTCAAGGTGTCGGAGTAACCGCAGGCTACGCACTCGCGATGCGGCACGTCGTCTTCGTTCCACATCATCAACTTGTCCGGCTCGCTGCACGCCGGGCAGACCGCCCCGGCGATAAAGCGCTTCTTGGTGATCACAGGCCCCTCACTCATGCTGCTGCACCCTCACTCAGGCCGCTGTGGCGCAAGAGTGCGTCAATCGACGGGGCACGGCCACGGAAGTCGACGAACAGCACCATCGGCTCCTGCGAACCGCCGCGTGCGAGGATTGCTTCGCGGAACGCCCGACCGGTGTCGGCATTGAGTACGCCGTCTTCTTCGAATTTCGAGAAGGCATCGGCGGACAGCACTTCGGCCCATTTGTAGCTGTAGTAACCCGCCGCATAACCGCCAGCGAAGATGTGCGCGAAGCTGTTCGGGAAGCGGTTGTACGCGGGTGGGCGCATGACTGACACCTCGTCGCGCACGCCTTCGAGCACTTGCAGCACGCTGCGGCCGTCGCCGTGGGTCGCGTGCAGTTCGAAGTCGAACAGCGAGAATTCGATCTGGCGCACCATCATCAGGCCGGACTGGAAGTTCTTCGCCGCGAGCATTTTGCCCAGCAGGTCTTGCGGCAGCGGCTCGCCGGTTTCGTAGTGACCGGAGATCAGCGCCAAGCCTTCCGGCTCCCAGCACCAGTTTTCCATGAACTGGCTTGGCAACTCGACCGCATCCCATGCCACGCCGTTGATGCCGGACACGCCGGCATGCTCGACGCGGGTCAGCAGGTGATGCAGGCCGTGGCCGAATTCGTGGAACAGCGTGGTCACTTCGTCGTGGGTCAGCAGCGCGGGTTTGCCGCTGTCGGCCGGCGTGAAGTTGCACACCAGGTTGGCCACCGGGCTTTGCAGCACGCCATCGACGGTGCGACGACGGTCACGGGCACCGTCCATCCACGCACCGCCGCGCTTGTTGGCGCGGGCGTAGAGGTCGAAGAAGAAACGGCCGACGTGTTGGCCGTTTTCCTTGATTTCGAACAGGCGAACATCGGGATGCCAGGTGTCGAAGCCTTTCTGCTCGGCGATCTCGATGCCGTACAGACGCTGGACGATGGCAAACAGGCCGCCAAGCACTTTATCGATTGGGAAGTACGCGCGCAGGGCTTCCTGGGCAACGCTGTAACGTTGCTCACGAAGTTTTTCACCGTAGAAACCGCTGTCCCAGCTTTGCAGGTCCGGGCAGCCTTGTTCGGCAGCGTAGGCCTTGAGCTGTTCCAGGTCCTGGGTCGCGAATGGCTTGCTGCGCTTGGCCAGGTCACGCAGGAAACTCAGCACCTGATCGCTGGATTCGGCCATCTTGGTGGCCAGGCTCAGCTCGGAGAAGCTGGCGAAACCGAGCAACTTGGCGAGCTCCTGACGCAGGTCGAGGATTTCTTCCATCACCGGACCGTTATCGTTCTGACCGGCATTCGGGCCTTGATCCGACGCGCGGGTGCAGTAGGCGGCGTAGACTTCTTCACGCAGGGCGCGGTCATGGGCGTAGGTCATCACCGCGTAGTAGCTCGGAAATTCCAGGGTGATCAGGAAACCGTCGAGGTCCTTGGCCTTCGCGGCTGCGGCCATCTGCGCCTTGGCCGAATCGGTCAGGCCGGCGAGGGTGGTTTCGTCGGTAACGTGTCTGGTCCAGGCTTGAGTGGCGTCGAGCAGTTGATTGGAGAAGCGACTGCCCAGCTCCGACAATTTGCTCTGCACTTCGGCGTAGCGCTTCTGTTCAGGCGCAGGCAAGTCAATACCCGACAGACGGAAGTCACGCAGGGCGTGTTCCAGGATAGTTTTCTGCGCGACGTCGAACCCCGCGGCTTCCGGGCTGCTGGCCAGCGCTTCGAAAGCCTGGAACAGTTCGCGGTTCTGGCCCATCTCGGTGGAGTAGGCGCTCAGGGCGGGCAGGCAGGACTCGTAGGCTTCGCGCAACTCGGCGCTGTTGCACACGGCGTTCAGGTGGCTGACCGGGCTCCAGGCGGCGCCGAGGCGGTCATTGAGTTCGTCCATCGCCAACACCAGGCCGGCCCAGGTCGGTTGTTTGCCCTGGGTTTTGAGGATCTCGATAATCGCGGCGCGGTTGTCAGCCAGGATCTGTTCAATGGCCGGTTGCACGTGTTCTGCACGGATCGCCGAGAACGGCGGCAGGTCGTAGGACTGCAAAAGAGGATTGTTCACGCTCACGGTTGGCACCTTGGCTGGAAGAAACATGCAGCCATCTTAATTACAATCGACGTTCACCGCAGCTATCGGCAATAGAGAGAAACCCTATCGTGACCCTACGCAAGTATCAGAACCACGTGCCACTGCTGGGCAAAGGCGCTTTTGTCGACAGTTCGGCGGTGGTGATCGGCGACGTCGAAATCGGCGAAGACAGCTCCGTCTGGCCTTTGACGGTGATTCGCGGCG
Source organism: Pseudomonas sp. GB2N2 (assembly GCF_054897705.1). Classification (NCBI taxonomy): domain Bacteria; kingdom Pseudomonadati; phylum Pseudomonadota; class Gammaproteobacteria; order Pseudomonadales; family Pseudomonadaceae; genus Pseudomonas; species Pseudomonas sp. GB2N2. The sequence continues at coordinate 4,443,271 of NZ_CM142701.1, read as the reverse complement.
ACATGCACCGCATCCGTATCGGCGTGCGCACCAGCGTTCAGGACGGTTGTGTGTTGCACATCACCCACGCCGGCCCGTTCAACCCCGATGGCTTTCCGTTGCTGATTGGCGACGACGTGACCATCGCGCATAAAGTCATGCTCCACGGCTGCAGTGTGGGCAGCCGGGTGCTGATCGGCATGGGCAGCATCGTCATGGACGGCGCGGTGGTCGAGGATGACGTGATCATCGGCGCCGGAAGTCTGGTGCCGCCGGGCAAGCGTCTTGTCAGCGGTTTCCTGTATGTCGGTAGTCCGGTGAAGCAAGTCCGTGCGTTGACTGACAAGGAAACAGCCTTTTTCACCTACAGCGCGGCGAATTACGTAAAGCTCAAAAACCTGCATCTGGCTGAAGGCTACGACCCGCTCTGACCCCGGCGCTCCCATTCAGGAATCAACATGCATTACCAAACCGTTTTGTTCGACCTCGACGGCACCCTGACCGACCCGCGCGAGGGTATTACCCGTTCGATCCAGTTCGCCTTGGGCAAACTGGGGATCGATGAACCTGACCTGACCAAGCTTGAGCACTTCATCGGTCCGCCGTTGTTGCAGGCTTTCATGCAGTTTTATGACTTCGATGAGGCGAAAGCCTGGGAAGCGGTGAATTTCTATCGTGAACGCTTCAAGGTCACCGGCCTCTACGAGAACCGCGTGTTCGAGGGCGTCACGCCGTTGCTGGAAACCCTCGGCGGGCAGGGGCGCCAGTTGTACATCGCCACCTCCAAGCCATGGATTTTCGCCCGAGAGATCGCCCGGCACTTCGACTTCGCCAGACACTTCAAGGTCATTTATGGCAGCGAACTGGATGGTACCCGGACCAACAAGGTTGAGCTGATCGCCCACCTGATGACCGAGGAAGGGCTGGACCCGAGCAACACCCTGATGATCGGCGACCGCAAACACGACTTGATCGGCGCCCGCAGCAATGGCCTGGACGCGGCGGCGGTGGGTTATGGGTTTGGTAGCCGTGCAGAATTGAGTGCCGAGGCGCCGGCATATCACTTCGAAACGTTGGAAGACCTGCATCAGGCGTTTTTGCGGGGTTAGCACGTACGCATTCGCGGGCAAGCCCGCTCCCACAGGTTATGTGTCGCACACGAGTTTTGTGAATTTCACATCACCCTGTGGGAGGTGGCTTGCCCGCGAAGAGGCCTGTTCAACCACCGGGAATGTTCAATTCAGCCAACGCTTTTAATGCCGCTTTTCGCTCATCCACCGGCAACGCACCCAGCCTTTCCACCGACGCATGAAACAGCACCCAATCCCCATTCTTCTGCTTGAACAACGCCGCAAACGCCGGCACCCATTGATCGTACAAACCAAACGGCAACAACCTCGCATTGTTCATCGGTGCGTTGATCCACGCGTCGTAGCGTTTATCCCCCGCCCATTGGCTGTCGCGCAGCTGCCGGTAGTCGGCGCGTAATTGCTCGAATTCTGCCGCTTTGCGCTCGCGCATCTGCTCGGCGGGTAGCGTTTGGGCATAGAGCCGTTCCAGCCGTGAGCGAGTCTCCAGAACCAGCTGGGTGAATTGATCCCGTCGCTGTGCCAGGTCACCAGTGTCTGGCGGCAATCCGCGATGCGCCCGCCACTGCCGGGTGCCTTCCTGTTCCACAAACGTAGCAAACGACTCATTGAATTCCGTGTCGTCCTTCACATAAAAGCGCTGATGCGCCAGCTCATGGAAGATCAACGTCGCCAAACGTTCATCGCCCCAACCCATCATCGAACTGATGATCGGATCGTTGAACCAGCCGAGCGTCGAGTAGGCCTCGACGCCGCCGATGGATACGTCCATACCTTGCAGTCGCAGCAATGCCGCCTCACCCCGAGCCGCGCTCTGGCTGTAATAGCCGCGATACGCCACGCAGCCCGCGATCGGAAAACAATGGTTCTGCGGCGACAGGGAAAATTCCGCGGTGGCAAACACATTCCAAACGACGAACGGTCGGTGAATGTCGGCGTACAAACGGTAGCTCTGGTTATCCGGCAGGTGCAGCTGCCGGCTGGCAAACGCCCGGGCTTTTTGTGACTGGGCCAGATGCGCACGCAGCTTTTGATCGCGTGATGGGTCGTCGATCACTTCGGAAACCGGCTCCCGAGCCCGCAGCAATTGCAGCTGACCACTGGCCAACTGGCCGTAATAGCTGACGCTGGCGCAACCGTTGAGCAACAAAAACATCACACCCGGAAACAAAACGCGCAAAACGCGATCAAGTAACCCAAGGCTTGGAAGCGGCCTGATCAAAATAAAATCATCCTTGGAAAGTCTGCCCGCAAGACTATCCCGCCTGACTGGAGCTCCGCTATGCGCACGATGATGCTGACGGGAGGCCTGTTGATGCTCACCGGCTGTGCAGGATTCGGATTACCTCACCACGACCCTTCTCAAGCATGGATCGATCTCGATTCACAACAGCAAGACACCGCACTGCAAGCGCTTGAGGTCGATGACAAGGCCTCCACCGACAAACGCTATTTCGAGGTTCAACCCGGCAGTCATGAGTTGACGGTGCGTTATCAGTTCCCGGTCGAGCCGAGCAACATCGGCCCCAATGCCGAGCCGCTGTGGCGCGATTGCCAACTGAACGTGAAATTCAACAGTTTCAACGCAGGTGAGAAATATCAGCTGCAAGCAGGGAATATCGGATTTCGACCGTGGGCCAAGCTCTATGATCAACAACGAAAAGTCATAGGCCAGGGCACACCGGCAGGCTGTCAACGTACCTGATCGGCGTTATGCTGAGTGACCAAAACTCCGGACATTCATCATGCGCAGGTTGTTGCTATTGCTCGTGGCAGGCGCCTTTGCCGGCTGCCAGAGCCCGTTGCCGGCGGTCAATCCACAGATGGCCTGGGTTGAATTTTCGACGCCATTCCCCAACGACAAGTTGGTGATGGCGGAACGACTGGACAAGCAGCGGTTGCGCGATGGACGCTTTTTCCAAGTGACGCCCGGCAGCCATGAGTTGATCGTGCGATTCGACTTTGAAGTGCCCGGTGGTGGTGGCTTGGGTGTGATGAACGGTCCCTCGGAGCGGTTGTGCTACCTGACCATCAACTACGACCATTTCGAAGCAGGCCAGCGTTACGTGCTCGAAGGTCGTTCGATTGCGTTCACTCCCAGCGCTCGGCTGTACAACGCCAAGCGGGAAATCGTCGCTGAGGACAGAGAGTCCTACTGCCTTATGTGAGAAGGATCAGCGGTCGTTCTTCTGGTAAATGATGGCTTTCCTGCCGTAGTCGCAAGTGCCGACGACCATGGCGACGTCATGCTTGTCGGCTTCTTCCTTGGAAACAATCTCCAGCGTGTAGGACGGCACCGCATTCGCCTGAATCTTCACTTCGATCTCGTTCTTGAGCTCTTCGCAGTCTTTCGGCGCCGCAAACGCGGAAGTGGCCAATGCACCGCAGATAATCGCCAAGGCAAAACGTTTCATGGTTGAAGCTCCTTAGAGGCAGCACGCTAGTGGGTGCGTTTTGCTGCTGTCATTTGTTCGACCACAGTGAAGCCAGCCGGGTTTTGTTTTGGCGCAAAAAAATCGCAGCCTGTCGAAGGCTGCGATCACTTATCGCGATTACGCGGGTCTAGCTGACCAGGGTGGCATCCAGACTGATCTTCGCGTTCAGCACCTTGGACACCGGGCAGCCTTCTTTGGCCTTGTTGCTCAGCTCCTCGAATTGCGCCTGAGTTGCCCCAGGGATTTTCGCTTTGAGGATCAATTTCACAGCGGTGATCGCAAAACCACCATCGACCTGGTCCAGCGTCACTTCGGCCTGGGTATCGATGCTGTCAGCCTTGAGCCCGGCATCGCCGAGAATCATCGAAAAAGCCATGGAGAAACAACCAGCATGCGCCGCGCCGATCAGCTCTTCCGGATTGGTGCCTTTGCCCCCTTCAAAACGCGCCTTGAAACCGTAGGGTGCTTCTCTGAGCACGCCGGTTTCCGTGGAAATCGAACCGATGCCGGTTTTCAGATCACCTTCCCAATGCGCCGATGCTTTCTTGGTAATAGCCATGTCTGCCTCCTCAGGATCCGGCGCGAAGCGTCGCGCCTTCGTGGTTTTCGGTTGCTAAGGGTTCTGAGGATAGACGGTGGTGCAAAGTTCACCTGATCTGATTAGTCCTACTATTTTCGTAGGTTTTTTTACCCTGGCTATTGAAACTCGGGTATATGCCCTCATTGCATAAAATACGCTTATGAATTTGGCAGGTTTTCGTTGGCAAGAAAAAACCTGCGCCCTCAATTTGGAGAAGCAGGTTTATGAAACGACTGTCCGATGTGAAGTTCTCGACTCTGGATCTGGTGCCCGTGCGCGAAAATGGCAGTGCGGCCCAGTCGCTGCGCAATTCCCTGGACCTGGCGCAGCACGTCGAAAAGTTTGGCTACAACCGCTTTTGGGTGGCCGAGCACCACAACATGGACGGCATCGCCAGTTCGGCGACCTCGGTGTTGCTCGGCTATCTGGCTGGCGGCACGTCGACCATTCGCGTTGGCTCGGGTGGCGTGATGCTGCCCAACCACGCGCCGCTGGTGATTGCCGAGCAGTTCGGCACCCTCGAAAGCCTCTATCCGGGCCGAATCGACCTCGGCCTCGGGCGCGCACCCGGCTCCGATCAAATGACCGCCCGCGCCCTGCGCCGTGAGCGTTCGGGCAGCGCCGATGAGTTTCCTGAAGACGTGACCGAGTTAATGCGCTACCTCGGCCCACGCACGCCGGACCAGCGAATCATTGCCATGCCGGGCACCGGCACCAATGTCCCGGTCTGGTTGCTGGGTTCGAGCCTGTTCAGTGCGCAACTGGCCGGTGAGCGCGGTTTGCCCTACGCCTTCGCGTCCCATTTCGCACCGCGCTACATGCATGAGGCGATTCGCGTCTATCGCAACCACTTCAAACCCTCGGCGGTATTGGACAAGCCCTACGTGATGCTCGGCGTTCCGTTGGTCGCCGCGGACACCGACGAGCAGGCCGAGTACCTGGCGACGTCGGTCTATCAGCGCATCCTCGCGTTGATCCGTGGCCAAAGCCTGGTGCAGCGTCCGCCGGTGGACACCATGGATGGCCTGTGGCTGCCCCATGAGAGGGAGGCCGTGCGTGACTTCCTCGGGCTGGCGATGGTCGGCAGCCCGCAGAAAATCCGCGCCAAACTGGACGTGTTGATCGAGCAGACGCAGGCGGATGAACTGATTTTCACCAGCGACCTGTACGAGCATGCCGATCGCGTGCACTCCTACGAGCTGCTGGCACAGGTTATGAAAGGCTGAAACGGTGCCCATAAAAATGCCGACGCAATTGCGTCGGCATTTGTACATCTGTGCGGGAATCATCCGCGTTTGTAGACGATTTCCTTGGTGCCTTTCTCACATTTGCCGACGACTTTTCCGCCACTGGCGGCGCCTTTATCGACAATTTCCAGTGAGTAATTCGACGCGCCTTTGGCATCGATTTTCGCTGCGATTTCGGCTTTGAGATCTTCGCATGATTTGCCGTCAGCAAACGCTGTACCCGCAAGGCTCAACAAACCTACCGCCAATATAAACTTCTTCATCGGTCGCATTCCCTGGTCGGATCAAAAGGAGCATCCAGCCATTAGCCGGATGCACTCATGTAGCGCTTTGCCATTCCCTATGGCACTCGGCCAGCGCGCAAGTTCAGAAGACTAGCTCAAACTCAGCTGCTGGCAATCCGGAACCCGACTTTAAGTGTCACCTGGAAATGTGCAGCCTTGCCGTCCTTGATATGCCCGCGGGTTTCGGTCACTTCGAACCATTCCAGGTGCTTGATGCTCTTGTTGGCTTCAGCCAGTGCGTTGTTGATGGCGTCCTCAATGCTGCTGGCGGATGAACCGACAAGCTCGACTTTCTTGTACGTGTGATGGTCAGTCATGGGCGTTCTCCTCAGGGTGTGAAATACAGCCTAGCAGTGATTTTTCGTATTACTTCTGTCGGTCTTTACGACACAGAAGTTCAGATTTACTGCACTTTTTCAAACCCCTGAAGTCCCAAACAACACACGCCACTCATCATCAATGCAGGAGAGCCACCATGGCCAACACCTCTTTACGTAAAGCCTCATTGCAAAGCATGGAAGCCGAGATCGAGAGTCTGCTGAAATCTTTGGAAAGCCTGAAGGACGACGCCTCGGACGAGTCGCGCAAAACCCTGAAAGCGTTGAAAACGAACGCCGAGAGCGCACTGAAACATTCGCGTCATTTGCTCAGCGATGCGTACGAAGAAGTCAAAGTCAAAACCCGTGAAACAGGGCTTGCCACTCGGGATTACGCTCAGGAACACCCTTGGACCACAGCCGGCGTCGCGGTCGGTGCACTGGGTCTGCTCGCGGCTTATCTGCTGTTCAAACGCGGCGACTAATCCGTCTGGCGCAGCTCGTTTTTGAGCCATTGCGCCAGTTGCCGAGCGCGCCCGTCCGCGGCGTGCTTGGGTAGCCACAACGCCAGTTGCGCCGGGGTTTCACTAAAACCCCACGGCGCTACCAGGCGACCGGCTTTCAAGTCCTCGGTCACCAGCGGTTCCGGCGCAATCGCCACACCCAGTCCCGCCACTGCTGCCTCCAGCAAATAATACAAATGCTCGAAACTTTGCCCGTACTTCAACGCTTTGGCGTCGAGGCCGTTTTGCTGCGCCCAGCTTGGCCAGGCCTGCGGGCGCGAGGTGGTGTGCAGCAACGGTTCGTTCAAAAGCGCATTAGCCGGTGCTTTTCCAAGCCGTTCGTAGCCCATCAATCGCGGACTCATGACCGGACCGATACGTTCGCTTGCCAATTCGTACACTTGCATGTCTGACGGCCAGGGTGGTTCGGCGAATACCAGCAAAGCATCCAGCCCTGGCCTGCGCGGATCGAGATCCCCCTCGCCGGCTGACAAGTGCAGGCGCAAGTCTGGCAAGTCGGCGTTCAAGCGACCCAGACGCGGAATGAACCAGCGCGCCAGCAGACTACCCGAGCAGCCGAGGACGAATGGCGCGTCGGCGGTGCTTTGGGTGAGTTCGGCGCACACGGTACGCAAACGTTCGAAGGCTTCGGCGCTGGCGTCGCGTAAACGCACGCCGGCATCTGTGAGTTTCAGGCCGCGACCATCCTTGATGAAAAGACTCACGCCGAGATGTTCTTCGAGTACTTTCAGCTGTCGGCTGACCGCGCCGTGGGTGACGTGCAGCTGTTCGGCCGCCTGACTCACGCTGTTAAGGCGGGCAGTGGCTTCAAAGGCGCGAAGTGCGTTCAGCGGGGGAAGGTCGTGGCTCATGGTATCTGTGAGTTTTCCTGACAGGTTACGGCGATCTTATCGGTTTTCAGCGACGGGCGTCAGAGGTAAAGTTAGGCCCATTCTCTGTTCAAAAGCATCATTTCACGCATTCAATCGGAGCGACCCATGACCCAGACTCATCTGCGCAACGGCCCCGACGTCAACGGCCTGTTTGGCGCGTTCGGCGGCCGTTACGTCGCCGAAACCCTGATGCCGTTGATCCTCGACCTGGCTCGTGAATACGAAACAGCCAAGGAAGATCCGGCCTTCAAAGAAGAGTTGGCCTACTTTCAGCGCGACTACGTCGGACGCCCGAGCCCTCTCTATTACGCTGAACGCCTGACCGAATTCTGCGGCGGCGCGAAGATTTATCTGAAGCGTGAAGAGTTGAACCACACCGGCGCGCACAAGATCAACAACTGCATCGGCCAGATCCTGTTGGCGCGGCGCATGGGCAAGAAACGCATCATCGCCGAGACCGGCGCCGGCATGCATGGCGTGGCGACCGCCACCGTGGCCGCGCGTTTTGGTCTCGATTGCGTGATCTACATGGGCACCACCGACATCGAGCGTCAGCAAGCCAACGTGTTCCGCATGAAACTGCTCGGTGCCGAAGTCATCCCGGTCGTGGCCGGTACCGGCACGTTGAAAGATGCGATGAACGAAGCCCTGCGTGACTGGGTGACCAATGTCGACAGCACGTTCTACCTGATCGGCACGGTCGCCGGTCCGCACCCCTACCCGGCAATGGTGCGTGATTTCCAGGCCGTCATCGGCAAGGAAACCCGTGACCAATTGCAAGCCCAGGAAGGTCGTCTGCCCGACAGCCTGGTGGCGTGCATTGGCGGTGGCTCTAACGCGATGGGCTTGTTCCACCCGTTCCTTGACGACACAAGTGTCGAGATCATTGGTGTTGAAGCTGCCGGTCACGGCATCGAAACCGGAAAGCACGCCGCCAGCCTGAACGGCGGTGTACCGGGCGTACTGCATGGCAACCGTACCTTCCTGCTGCAGGACGACGACGGCCAGATCATCGACGCTCATTCGATCTCCGCTGGCCTCGATTATCCGGGCATCGGCCCTGAACACGCTTGGTTGCATGACATCGGTCGCGTTCAATACACCTCAGTGACCGACCACGAAGCCCTCGACGCGTTTCACAAATGCTGTCGTCTGGAAGGGATTATTCCTGCGCTGGAAAGCGCCCATGCCCTGGCTGAAGTGTTCAAACGCGCACCGAGCTTGCCAAAAGATCACCTGATGGTGGTCAACCTGTCCGGCCGTGGCGACAAAGACATGCAAACCGTGATGCATCACATGGAACAGTCTCAACCAGAGCAATCCCAGCAGGAGAAACACTGATGAGCCGCCTGCAAACGCGTTTTGCCGAACTCAAGCAACAGAACCGCGCTGCCTTGGTGACCTTTGTTACCGCTGGCGACCCGAGCTATGACACTTCGCTGGCAATCCTCAAAGGCTTGCCCGGCGCTGGCGCCGATGTGATCGAGCTGGGCATGCCTTTCACCGATCCGATGGCCGATGGCCCGGCGATCCAGTTGGCCAATATCCGCGCGTTGGAGGCCAAGCAAAACCTGGCGAAAACCCTGCAAATGGTTCGTGAGTTCCGCGAAGGCAACAGTGATACGCCGCTGGTGCTGATGGGCTACTTCAACCCCATTCACATGTACGGCGTGCCACGCTTTATCGCTGACGCCAAAGAGGCCGGCGTGGATGGTCTGATCGTGGTCGACCTGCCGCCCGAGCATAACGGCGAGCTGTGCGATCCGGCTCAGGCCGCGGGTTTGGACTTCATCCGTCTGACCACGCCGACGACTGACGATGTGCGCCTGCCGACGGTCTTGAACGGCAGTTCCGGTTTCGTCTACTACGTGTCTGTCGCCGGTGTTACCGGTGCCGGCGCGGCGACGCTGGAGCACGTTGAAGAAGCGGTTGCGCGTCTGCGTCGCCACACGGATCTGCCGATCAGCATTGGTTTCGGCATTCGTACCCCGGAGCAAGCGGCGTCCATCGCGCGTCTGGCCGATGGTGTTGTGGTGGGGTCGGCGTTGATCGATCACATCGCCAATGCGACGACCCCGGATCAGGCAATTGACGGCGTGTTAGGCCTCTGCGCCGCGCTGGCCGATGGCGTGCGTAAGGCACGGGTCAGCTGAAGGTAAAGTTGCTGATACAGAGGAATTAGAGGGGCGCAACACAGACTAAACAGCAAGACCGAGGGCTTCAGGACTACGTTCTGAGGCGCTTTTTGCTGTTAGTGCAGTGAGGAAAGACCCGATGAAAATGCCGAAACGGCTGATTGCCAGCCTGGGTGTGCTGATGCTAAGCGCCACTCCGTTGCTGCACGCCAGCGCCGATCAACGCGACGATCACGACCGCGGCGACCAGCAACAGGGCCCTTACGATAACCATGGCGATAATCACGGCGACAATTATGGCGACAACCGTGGCGATGATCACCGTGGCCCGCAGGACAATCATCGCGGCGGCCCTCCGCCGAGGGACTTTGGTCCGGTGCGCCAGACGATTCACGACAATCACGGCTACTTCGTCCGTGGTGCGCCGCCACCTCCAGGCATTCATCTGGAACGCGGCCGGCCGTTGCCGCGCGGTTATTACGGCGAACGCCTGGACAATCGCGCATTGAGCCGGCTGCCGTATTACCAGGGTTACGAATGGCGCCGTGCCGGTGGCGATATCGTGTTGATCGCGGTAGGCACCGGGATCGTTTACGAGATTCTGGAAGGCGTGCTTTGATTTAACCAGCGGGCAAAAAAAGGCTTCGCGGACAATCCGCGAAGCCTTTTTAATTTACGGCAATTCCAACCCGCCCGCCGCTTTATGCAGTGTGCGCAAATGCTCGCCAACTTGTTTGAGGTTGGCTTCGTTGGCAGCCATTTCCGCGGCTCGACTCGGTTCGAGCAGCGCTCGCACTTCTTTATCCAAATCGCCAGTCAGCGCCTGAAGCTGTTTTTGACGCAGGCTGCTTTCCGACTCCAGGCGTTGCCATTCGCTGGGTTGCGGCAATCCATAACCACCAGTGCCGAGCAACTCCGCCGGCCGGCTGAGGTAGCCGCTGTTGGCGAGAATCTGCTGCAACGTCGCATTGGCTTTGTCCATGCCGCCGTTCTTCAACTCCCGCGCGCCGAGATAGCGTTGCTTCACTTCATCCTGGGCCAGCACCAATTGCTGCCGGAAAGCCGCCTGCTCCAACAACAGCAACGCGGCGCTGGTACGCAGGTCGGCTTGTTCAATCCACGGGCGGCGTTCTTGCGCCTTCAAAGCCAGCCAGTCTTCCACTGTGTCCTGCTTGATCGGCAGGTGCTTCTTCAGCACGTCGAACATTGCTTGATAGCGATCACGGAAAGAGTCGAATCGGTAGCCAAGCCGCAGCGCTTCGCGAGGATCATCCAAGACGCTGGTATCCGCCAGCCCGCGGCCCTTGAGCACTTCCAGCAAGCCGTTGGGCATGATGTTGTCCAGCCCGACCAGTTTCGCGTTGTTGGTGCCGCTGCGAAGCAACTTCAAACCTTCCACGGCGCAGTTGTTGGACAGGAAGAAGTAGTTGCCGTCGTAACTCCAGTGCATTTCGGCGGCGTGCTCCACCACGTCTTCAATCTCGGTGCGCGACAGGTTCAGCGGCACCGAGGCGAGGCTGCGCAGTTCGGTTTTGGTGTATTCGTCGATCACCTGAGCCAGCGGCAGGACGAACAGGCGCGACGGGTATTTGCCGACCAGGCCATCCCAACTCGACAGCTGTACATCGCCGACAAACGCGCGGTAGGACAACACCAGGTGCTGATCCAGATCCAGCCGGCAGTCCGGCCCCCGTGGCCGACCGGGTGCACAGATCACCAGCCGCAACATGCTGTGGCCCCAGCGGCTTACCCAGTTTTGATTGGCCTCGGCGAGCAGATAGTCGACTGCGTACACCCGTTCCGGATCGACCTGGCCCAAGGGTTGTTTGGCGAAATCGTTACCGGCATTGAGGAAGGCAAAGGATTTGTTGCAGGTCTCTTGGGCGGCGGGTGCCCAGCCGAAATGTTCTTTGTAGTAACGGTACAGCGCTGGCCGGCGACAGGCGTAGCTCGGGTCGAGAAGGAAATACTCCATGTTGACCGCGACGAACTCTTTCGGGCTGCTGATCTCATAGAGGTCGGGGCTGCGTGCGATCTGCCGGTTGTGCTGTTCGCGCTCGCCGCGACGGCCGACATATTGCTGCCAGCCCGCGAGGTCGAGCAGGCGCGGGTCATCGCTGAGGGTAAAGCGGCGATCGGATTGGCCGCGGCATTCATCCGGAATGCCAATCTGCCCTGAACTGCTGCTGCGTCGGCTGCAGCGCTGGATCAGCGTACGTTCGGCATCTGGCCACAGACGCGAACGATCATAGATGTGGGTGAGTTCGTGCAACACCGTGGCCAGCATCTCGCGGCGGACGGTGCCATGGGGGCGATAAGTCTTTTTGGTCGCGGCGCTGCCGTCGGTGAGGCTGGCGAGCAAATTGCGATTGAGGTCGAGTTCGGACACCAGTGACGCCTGGCCGTAGGCGTTGCTTGGCATGTCATCGGTCCAGCCGACGTCTATACGCCGGTCAAGCTGCTGGATGAAGCGCGGCGGCAATGCCTGCATGGCTTCATCCAGCAACGCTTGGCTGGCCTCCTGTTGTGCGGGGCTCAGGCCGTTTGTCTTGAGGCGTAATTGTAAGCCGGCCTGAGCCGTGTTGCCGAGCAGCAACACGACCCCGGCCAGAAGCCAGGCGCTTAATGACCTCACAGTGCGAGGATGGCTTCAGCGAGTACCTGATCACTGGCGTCCCGGGCTTCCGGCACGCGGGTGCGCAACAGATTGAGCGCTGATTCAAGGTGCGCACCGCGGATATCGCCATTGCTGGCGACGAAACTGGCGGCGTCGTCATGGGCTTCTCGAACGATTTTCGAGTCACGGATGGACGTCGTGGTATCGGAAGTGAAATCAAGGGTGCGCCGAGTGGCGTTGATCAGGATGTTACTGGTGGCAACCAGGGTGTGTGCCTGGGCGGCATCGGCCAATAACAGCAGGCCAAGGGTGGCGATAATCAGCGGGCTACGCATGGAACGACTCCGGACGAACGAGGTTAACTATTGGACGAAAATAGTTTGTGCCAGTTCACGGTCGCTTGCATGAAGTTTTGGTTGGGCGATGCGCAATACCGGGACACCTTGGCGTGTCCCCGCAATAGATAACGCTTAGATCGTCAGGATGGCCTGGGCCAGTTGCGCGTCGGTTGCGTTCAACGCCGGCGCCTGATGACGGATGTGGTCGAGCGCGCTTTCCAGTTTCACGCCACGAATGGCACCTTTGCTGGCGACAAAACTGGCCGCGTCGTCGCGTGCAGCCCGTACGATCTTGTCGTCGCGAAAGGATGAAGTGACATCGGACGTGGCGTCGGACGAGGACTTGAGTGCACCGACGACAGCATCGGTGGTCACGATGAAGCTGGTGGCGTGGGAATTGGCGGCCACGGCAAGCAGGGCTGCAGCACTGAGCAGACGAAGACGGGACATGGTGTAACTCCTTTGGACAGATCGATTGAGAGGTGGCGCGGTAGCTGTCGAGTCTGGTGAGTCAGACGCCAGTCGGGCAGTCATCGCCACGTTCCGACGTGATATTAGGCCTCAAGGGTCGGTTCGCACAGTCCTGTCTGTCCCAGTGGAAGTCAGCGCCAGAACGGTTTGTCCAATTCCTGCAGTCGGTCCGACAGACTGATGCCGAGGTCTGAAAGCTGACTTTCATTCATCTGACTCAATAAACGCCTGGTTCTGGCTCTTTCAAGGCTGTTATGGAGGGCTCTGTCCAATTGTCGAAACCAGGAAAAACGCACGGGTGTGGGAGCTGTGACATCCAGGGAATTGCTCATGGTGCAGTCCTTTTGCAGTCGGGTTGGAATTCCATGTTGATCCCGACGAGCATTCCACAACAGACACACTGCTGTAAAATTGTACTGGTTCAGTTGTTGATAATTTAAAACTGTACCTACTATTAGTCATGCTTTTTGTTTTGAAGATTTTACACCCCTTGAACGACAAAACCCGTCGTGGTTTCCCACGACGGGTCTTGTTTGTTCAATTCGGGTGCTGGCGGTTGACCTTAAGGATCAGAGCCAGCGACGCTTACTTAGCGCCAGAACGGCTTGCTCAGCTCTTCGTAGCGTTGTGCTTCGCTAATCCCGGCATCAGCCAGCAGACGCGAATCCAGACGAGCCAATTGGTGGCGGCTGGAGATGCGGCGCTGCCACAACATCAGGTTGGCGATAACGCGCAGAGGCATGGAAGCCTGGGTTTTTGCAGCGGTGTCTTCAAAGAACAGATCGGAACTGAGTGTACGTTCCATGGTTTTCATCCTTCCGCTTGTGGCGGGATTAGGTAGTGGTTTAACTGATGCCAATGATCCTCCTGTTTGGCCAGTCTCCCTAGATACAGTTCACCAGTATTGTGAGGGACCAGTTAACTGTTAAAGGGTGGTGTACGGGTCTAAATTGAGGCAACTGTACCTATACGCACCTATATAGTGCCTTTTTAGGAATTTAGATTTGAAAGGTAGGCAAGTGACGTAGGAAATGACCGGTACAGCAGTACAGTTTTGAGCATATTCCTGCCTGGCATTCGCAAGCTGACGAAATTGTGTTCGCGTCAGCTGCTAGCTGTACCAATTACACCGCCAGCATTTTTCCGGTTTCTTCCAGATTTATGTGCCAGCTCAGTGCCTCACGCAGGATATGCGGCGTATGCCCGCCGATGGCGCAAGCGGCGGTGAAGTAGTCGTCCAGAGCCTGGCGATAATCCGGGTGCACACAGTTATCGATGATGACCCGCGCCCGTTCCCGCGGCGCCAGGCCACGCAGGTCAGCCAGACCGACTTCGGTCACGAGGATGTCAACGTCATGTTCCGTATGGTCAACGTGGCTGACCATCGGCACCACGCTGGAGATCGCGCCGCCCTTGGCGATCGACTTGGTCACGAAGATCGCCAGATGCGCGTTGCGCGCGAAGTCGCCCGAGCCGCCGATGCCATTCATCATCCGCGTACCGCAGACGTGGGTGGAGTTGACGTTGCCGTACAGGTCGAACTCCAGCGCTGTGTTAATCCCAATGATGCCGAGTCGACGCACCACTTCCGGGTGGTTGGAGATTTCCTGAGGACGCAGCACCAGCTTGTCTTTGTAACGCTCAAGATTGCCAAACACATCGGCGTTGCGGCGGCTCGACAAGGTAATTGAGCTGCCCGAGGCAAAGCTCAGCTTGCCGGCGTCGATCAGGTCGAAAGTCGAATCCTGCAACACTTCGGAATACATGGTCAGGTCTTCGAAGGGTGAGTCGATCAAGCCGCACATTACCGAGTTGGCGATGGTGCCGATACCGGCCTGCAACGGTCCGAGTTTGTTGGTCATGCGCCCGGCGGCCACTTCCTGCTTGAAGAAGTCGATCAGGTGGTCGGCAATGGCCTGGGTGTCGACGTCCGGCGGCAGCACAGTCGAAGGCGAGTCAGGCTGATGGGTGATCACGATCGCGACGATCTTTTCCGGCGGGATCGGGATGGCGGTGCTGCCAATGCGATCATCGACCTTCACCAGCGGAATCGGCGTGCGGGCCGGGCGGTACGTCGGGATATAGATGTCGTGCAGGCCTTCGAGATTCGGGTTATGCGCCAGGTTGATCTCGACGATCACGTGCTTGGCGAAAATCGCGAAGCTGGCGGAGTTGCCCACGGACGTGGTCGGCACGATGTGGCCTTGCTCGGTAATCGCCACGGCTTCGATGACGGCGATGTCCGGCAGCTTCAGTTGCTGGTTGCGCAACTGCTCCACGGTTTCCGAAAGGTGTTGATCAATGAACATCACTTCGCCGGCGTTGATGGCCTTGCGCAAAGTGCTGTCGACCTGGAACGGCATGCGTCGCGAAAGAACGCCGGCTTCGGTGAGCTGTTTATCAAGATCGTTGCCCAGGCTCGCGCCGGTCATCAAGATGATTTTCAGCGGGGTGATTTTGGCGCGTTCGGCCAGTGCGTGCGGTACGGCTTTGGCTTCGCCGGAGCGAGTGAAACCGCTCATGCCGACGGTCATCCCGTCCTCAATCAGAGCAGCAGCATCGGCGGCGCTCATCACCTTATCCAACAACGAAGGCAAGCGAATACGATCACGGTACATGGGTGGTGTTCTCGGGCAACGGAAGCAAGGTGTGCAGTTTAGTGACTTGAAAAAAATCCGCCCCGCTACCATGGTCGAATGCCGAGCCCTGATTTAGAGCCTTTGGTCGGGTTTCACAGAGCATAAAAAAACCCCAGCCTACTAAAGGCTGAGGTTTTCGGTATTGCGCTGGAGCAGCTTTTACTCGACCGCTTTAACCATGTCCTCGATGACTTTCTTGGCATCGCCGAAGACCATCATGGTTTTGTCGAGGTAGAACAGTTCGTTATCCAGACCGGCATAACCGCTGGCCATCGAACGCTTGTTGACGATGATCGTCTTGGCCTTGAACGCTTCGAGAATCGGCATACCGGCAATTGGCGATTTCGGATCGTTCTTCGCGGCCGGGTTGACCACGTCGTTGGCGCCGAGCACCAGCACCACGTCGGCCTGACCGAACTCGGAGTTGATGTCTTCCATCTCGAACACCTGGTCGTACGGCACTTCGGCCTCGGCCAGCAACACGTTCATGTGGCCAGGCATCCGACCGGCAACCGGGTGGATCGCGTACTTCACGGTCACGCCGCGATGGGTCAGCTTCTCGGTCAATTCTTTAAGCGCGTGCTGCGCCCTTGCTACCGCCAGGCCATAGCCCGGAACGATGATCACGGTATCGGCGTTGGTCAGCAGGAAGGTCGCATCGTCAGCCGAACCGGATTTTACCGGGCGAGCTTCCTTGGCGCCGGCAGGACCCGCATCGACTGTGTTGCCGAAACCGCCGAGCAGCACATTAAAGAAGGAGCGGTTCATCGCCTTGCACATGATGTACGAGAGGATCGCACCGGACGAACCCACCAGCGAGCCCGCGATGATCAACATCGAGTTGTTCAGCGAGAAGCCAATGCCCGCCGCTGCCCAACCGGAATAGCTGTTGAGCATCGACACCACCACCGGCATGTCAGCGCCGCCGATCGGGATGATGATCAGCACGCCCAGCACAAAGGCCAGGGCCAGCATCAACGCGAACGCGCTGAGGTTGCCGGTCAGCATGAAGGTGATGCCCAGCGCCAGTGTCGCCAGACCCAACAGCAGGTTCAGCTTGTGTTGGCCGCCAAACTGTACCGGTGCGCCCTGGAACAGGCGGAACTTGTATTTGCCCGAGAGCTTGCCGAATGCGATCACCGAACCGGAGAAGGTAATTGCACCGATGGCCGCACCGAGGAACAGCTCCAGACGATTACCCGCCGGAATCGAATCGCCCAAGTGTTTAACAATGCCCAGCGACTGCGGCTCGACCACCGCCGCAATGGCAATGAACACCGCCGCCAGGCCGATCATGCTGTGCATGAACGCGACCAGTTCCGGCATCTTGGTCATTTCCACGCGCTTGGCCATGATCGATCCGGCGGTGCCGCCCACGAGCAGGCCGACGATGACGTAGCCAATGCCCGCCGTCGCCAGCTCAGCGCCGAGCTTATAGATGAGGCCAACCGTGGTCAGAATCGCCAGGCCCATGCCGAGCATGCCGAACAGGTTGCCGCGCCGCGACGTGGTTGGGTGCGACAGGCCTTTGAGGGCCTGGATAAAGCAGATCGACGCGATCAAGTAGAGCGTCGTTACAAGGTTCATGCTCATTACTTCGGCGCCTCTTCTTTGACGACTTTCGGGGCTTTTTTCTTGAACATCTCAAGCATTCTGCGGGTGACCAGGAAGCCACCGAACACGTTCACTGCCGCCAACGCGACGGCCAGGGTGCCCATGGTCTTGCCCAGAGGCGTGACGGTCAGCGCTGCGGCGAGCATGGCGCCGACGATGACAATCGCCGAGATGGCGTTAGTTACCGCCATCAACGGGGTGTGCAGCGCAGGTGTAACGTTCCAGACCACGTGGTAACCGACATAAATCGCCAGCACGAAGATGATCAGGTTGTAGATACCGGGGGAGATAAGCTCTTCCATCGTCTGAATCCCTGCTTAGGCGTTTTTGCGGAGGACTTGGCCGTCGCGGCACATCAGGCACGCGACGACGATGTCGTCTTCGAGGTTGATCTCGAACTGGCCTTCTTTGTTGAAGACCAGTTTCAGGAAGTCCAGCAGGTTGCGTGCGTACAGGGCCGAGGCGTCTGCACCGACCGCGCCGGCCAGGTTGGTCGGACCGCAAATGGTCACGCCATTCTCGATCACCACCTGATCCGCCACGGTCAGCGGGCAGTTGCCGCCTTGCGCTGCTGCAAGATCGATGACCACCGAGCCCGGTTTCATCTGCGCCACGGTTTCCGCGCTCAACAGCGTCGGTGCCTTGCGGCCCGGGATCAGTGCGGTGGTGATGACGATGTCCGCCTGTTTCGCGCGTTCGTGCACCGCCAGGGCCTGACGTTGCATCCAGCTGGCGGGCATTGGCCGTGCGTAGCCGCCGACACCAACGGCGCATTCGCGCTCTTCATCAGTCTCGTAAGGCACGTCAACGAATTTGGCGCCGAGGGATTCGATCTGCTCTTTGACGGCAGGACGCACGTCAGACGCTTCGATCACCGCACCCAGGCGTTTCGCCGTAGCGATCGCCTGCAACCCCGCGACGCCGGCGCCGAGAATCAGCACGCGCGCCGCTTTCACGGTGCCCGCCGCCGTCATCAGCATCGGCATGAAACGCGGATAGTGGTGAGCGGCCAGCAACACGGCCTTGTAACCGGCGATGTTGGCTTGGGAGGACAGCACATCCAGGCTCTGGGCGCGGGAGGTGCGTGGCGCAGCTTCCAGTGCGAACGCGGTGATACCGCACTCAGCCAGCTTGGCAATGGTTTCATTGCTGAACGGGTTGAGCATGCCGACCACAACAGTGCCGCTCTTGATCAGAGCGAGTTCGCTGTCGCTGGGGGCGACTACCTTCAGAATCAGCTCGGCGCCAAACGCATCGTTGGCGCTGCCAATGGTTGCGCCCGCCGCTTCGTAAGCACTGTCGACAACACTGGCTTTTATACCGGCGCCGCTTTGAACAGTGACCTTATGACCCTGGCCGATCAGCTTCTTGATGGTTTCCGGGGTTGCAGCAACCCGCGTTTCACCCGTCTGGGTTTCGAGAGGAACACCAATGTGCACGTCAAATCTCCTGCGTGATCTTATTGAGTAAACCCAGGCACTTCGGATGGTGCGGCTGGGGCGGCCGATCAGCACGATCCCGCCAAATCAGGGCGGGGCGCGGCATTTTGCAGGCGAACTTTGTGCCCTTCAAGGGATTATGACGGGTGACGGAAAATTAACTACAAGTCACCCCGTGACCGAATGTCGCAACGGGCTCGCTCAATCCCTTGCAGGCCGCGCCTTCTAAGCGTTTCGGGCGTAATTCAAGAATTTGCTCATCGGTACGGTGAATGAATGAGTATCGCGCCTCGTTAAGCCGCTCAAGGCCACGTCGTCAGGCACTTGGAGGACTTTTTATCGCTAATCCGTACAGTCAGTGAATATGCGACAAATACTTATATCTGTAGGGCTTTGAACGTGCTGACTACGGGGTCAGCTAATGAGGCGAAGCCTTTACCCTTCAAGGCTGTAGCTCTGTGCCTGGTTCACTAGCCAATCGCGAAACGCCTTCAATGACGCGGATTCGACCTTTCGCTCAGGAATCATCAGGTAATACGCCTTGATGCTCGACAGTGCCTGATCGTTGGCAATCACCAGGCGCTTCTCCGCCAGCTCGCGCTGAATCAGGAACGGCGGGATCAACGCTATTCCCATGTCGTGCATCGCCGCTTGGGCAAGCATGGAGAATAGCTCGTAGCGTGGACCTGTCATGTCGCGCGGGATATTAAGGTGTTGCGAGTTGAACCACTGGCGCCAGGCGTAGGGGCGAGTGGTCTGTTGCAGCAGCGGCAGCTCGGCGATTGTTTTCGCGTTCAGTGCTGAGCTTTTGCCCAGCAGGGCGGCGCTGCACACCGGCATCGGATTTTCGCCCATCAGCCTGTGGGATTCTGTCCCTGACCAATCGGCATCCCCGAAGTAGATCGCAGCATCGAAGTCGGTGTCGGCGAACAGGAAGGGGCGGGTGCGGTTAGTGAGGTTAACCGTTACTTCCGGGTGTTTTTGCTGAAAGTCCTTGAGACGAGGCAACAGCCATTGAGTGCCGAAAGTCGGTACGACGGCGAGCTCAATGACGTTGGCTCCCTGCTGGCCCATCACCGACAGGGTGTCACGCTCGACGGCATCCAGTTGCGTGGCGACCCTGCGACTGTAGGAAAGACCGGCCTCCGTCAGCTTCACTCCGCGCCGTGAGCGTCTGAACAATTCCACGCTCAGGAATTCTTCGAGGCTGGCGATCTGTCGGCAGATGGCGCCCTGGGTGAGGGAAAGTTCTTGGGCGGCCTTGGTAAAGCTCTCGTGGCGTGCGGCCGCTTCAAAGCTGATCAGGGCGGCTGTGCTGGGGATTTTTCTGCGCATGTACGTCAACCTCACTAATTCATCGCACTAAAGCCGTTTCCCGATGTTACGGAGTGAGAAATTAGCACAACAGTATGCAAAATCCTCGTTTGCCGTGACGCCTAACCGGGCCTAGGATCAACCCACGTTATTTGACCCGATTCGAGAGGACACACTCATGGGCGGTAAAGCTAGCTTCAACTGGATCGATCCCCTGCTGCTGGATCAACAGCTCACCGAAGAAGAACGCATGTTCCGCGACACCGCCGAGCAGTTTGCTCGGGACAAGCTCGCGCCGCGTGTTCTTGAAGCTTTCCGTCATGAGAAAACCGATCCGGCAATCTTCCGCGAGATGGGCGAAGTCGGCCTGCTTGGCGCAACCATTCCCGAGCAGTACGGTGGCAGCGGCCTGAACTATGTCAGCTACGGCCTGATTGCCCGGGAAGTCGAGCGTGTCGACTCGGGTTACCGTTCGATGATGAGTGTGCAGTCCTCTCTGGTAATGGTGCCGATCAACGAGTTCGGCACTGAAGCCCAGAAACAGAAGTATTTGCCGAAACTGGCCTCGGGCGAGTGGATCGGTTGCTTTGGTCTTACAGAGCCTAACCACGGCTCCGACCCGGGCGCGATGATTACTCGTGCGCGCAAAGTGGAAGGCGGCTACAGCCTGACCGGCAGCAAAATGTGGATCACCAATAGCCCGATCGCCGACGTGTTTGTGGTCTGGGGCAAGGATGACGCGGGCGACATCCGTGGTTTCGTTCTGGAGAAGGGCTGGAAAGGCCTGAGCGCTCCAGCCATTCACGGCAAGGTCGGTTTGCGTGCGTCCATCACCGGTGAGATCGTCATGGACAACGTGTTTGTCCCTGAAGAGAACATTTTCCCGGACGTCCGCGGTTTGAAAGGCCCTTTTACCTGTCTCAACTCGGCACGTTACGGCATTTCGTGGGGCGCGCTGGGTGCTGCTGAATTCTGCTGGCACACCGCTCGCCAATACACCCTGGATCGCCAGCAATTCGGCCGCCCTTTGGCGGCTACTCAGTTGATCCAGAAGAAGCTCGCCGACATGCAGACCGAGATCACCATGGCGCTGCAAGGCTGCCTGCGTCTGGGTCGCATGAAAGATGAGGGGACTGCGGCGGTCGAGATTACTTCGATGATGAAGCGCAACTCCTGCGGCAAGTCGCTGGACATCGCGCGGATGGCCCGCGACATGCTGGGCGGCAACGGCATCTCTGATGAATTCGGCGTGGCCCGTCACCTGGTCAACCTGGAAGTGGTGAATACCTATGAAGGTACGCATGACGTGCATGCGCTGATCCTGGGTCGCGCGCAGACCGGCATCCAGGCGTTCTATTAATAGGAGAACGGCATGGGCGCGCTTTCGCATCTACGGGTACTGGATTTATCGCGGGTGCTGGCCGGGCCTTGGTCCGGGCAGATCCTCGCGGACCTTGGCGCCGAGGTGATCAAGGTCGAGCGCCCCGGCAATGGCGACGACACACGTGCCTGGGGCCCTCCTTTCCTCAAAGACGCTTATGGCGAGAACACCAGCGAGGCCGCCTATTACTTGTCGGCCAATCGCAACAAGCAATCAGTGACCATCGACTTCACGCGCCCGGAAGGCCAGAAGCTGGTGCGTGAGCTGGCTGCCAAATCAGACATCCTCATCGAGAATTTCAAGGTCGGTGGTTTGGCGGCGTATGGGCTGGACTATGAGTCGCTGAAGGCGGCCAATCCGGACCTGATCTATTGCTCGATCACCGGGTTTGGTCAGACGGGTCCGTACGCCAAGCGCGCGGGTTATGACTTCATGATCCAGGGCCTGGGCGGATTGATGAGCCTGACGGGGCGGCCGGAGGGCGATGAGGGTGCCGGACCGGTGAAAGTCGGCGTGGCGCTGACGGATATTTTGACCGGGCTTTATTCGACGGTGGCGATCCTTGCGGCGCTTGCGCATCGGGACCATGTCGGTGGCGGTCAGCATATCGATATGGCGCTACTGGATGTTCAGGTGGCTTGTTTGGCTAACCAGGCGATGAACTACCTGACTACGGGCACTGCGCCGAAGCGTCTGGGCAATGCGCATCCGAACATCGTGCCGTATCAGGATTTTCCTACGGCCGATGGTGATTTCATCCTTACCGTAGGTAACGACGGACAATTCAGAAAATTTGCAGAAGTGGCCGGGCAGCCGCAGTGGGCGGATGATTCGCGCTTTGCCACCAACAAACTGCGGGTGGTGAACCGGGCAGCGCTGATTCCGTTGATCCGCCAGGCCACGGTGTTCAAGACCACCGCTGAGTGGGTGGCGCAGCTGGAGCAGGCGGGCGTACCGTGCGGGCCGATCAATGATCTGGCTCAGGTGTTTGAAGATCCCCAGGTGAAAGCGCGAGGGCTGGCGATCGAGTTGCCTCATGTGCTGGCCGGTAGTGTCCCGCAGGTGGCAAGCCCGATTCGACTGTCCAAAACACCCGTGGAGTACCGCAATGCGCCACCTCTGTTAGGTGAGCACACGTTGGAGGTCCTGCAACGAGTGTTGGGTCTGGATGCAACTGCGGTAGCTGCTTTCAAGGACGCCGGGGTCCTTTGAAGATTCCTTCTATATAGAGGGCGAGCGTTGATTGTTTTATATAGAGGGAAGACGGGCAGTTTTCCGGATATCTGCAGGTTATTGATAGAAAGGCCAAATAAGGGCTTGACGGCAGATTCTGGACGTCTATAATTCGCCCCACTTCCGGCGCAGTCGAAACGGAAAACTCCTTGGTAAACAAAGAGTTACGCAGTTTTCGACAGCGAGTTGCTTCAGGTTATCGAAGCCAAAAGGGAGTTGAAAAAGAGGTGTTGACAGCAGCGAGTAACGCTGTAGAATTCGCCTCCCGCTGACGAGAGATCGGAAGCGCAAGTGGTTGAAGTTGCAAAGGAAACTTTGAAAACTTCTGAAAATAACCGCTTGACAGAAACAGAGGACGCTGTAGAATGCGCGCCTCGGTTGAGACGAAAGATCTTAACCACCCGCTCTTTAACAACTGAATCAAGCAATTCGTGTGGGTGCTTGTGGAGTCAGACTGATAGTCAACAAGATTATCAGCATCACAAGTTACTCCGCGAGAAATCAAAGATGTAACCAACGATTGCTGAGCCAAGTTTAGGGTTTCTTAAAAACCCAAAGATGTTTGAACTGAAGAGTTTGATCATGGCTCAGATTGAACGCTGGCGGCAGGCCTAACACATGCAAGTCGAGCGGTAGAGAGAAGCTTGCTTCTCTTGAGAGCGGCGGACGGGTGAGTAATGCCTAGGAATCTGCCTGGTAGTGGGGGATAACGCTCGGAAACGGACGCTAATACCGCATACGTCCTACGGGAGAAAGCAGGGGACCTTCGGGCCTTGCGCTATCAGATGAGCCTAGGTCGGATTAGCTAGTTGGTGAGGTAATGGCTCACCAAGGCGACGATCCGTAACTGGTCTGAGAGGATGATCAGTCACACTGGAACTGAGACACGGTCCAGACTCCTACGGGAGGCAGCAGTGGGGAATATTGGACAATGGGCGAAAGCCTGATCCAGCCATGCCGCGTGTGTGAAGAAGGTCTTCGGATTGTAAAGCACTTTAAGTTGGGAGGAAGGGCAGTAAATTAATACTTTGCTGTTTTGACGTTACCGACAGAATAAGCACCGGCTAACTCTGTGCCAGCAGCCGCGGTAATACAGAGGGTGCAAGCGTTAATCGGAATTACTGGGCGTAAAGCGCGCGTAGGTGGTTCGTTAAGTTGGATGTGAAATCCCCGGGCTCAACCTGGGAACTGCATTCAAAACTGACGAGCTAGAGTATGGTAGAGGGTGGTGGAATTTCCTGTGTAGCGGTGAAATGCGTAGATATAGGAAGGAACACCAGTGGCGAAGGCGACCACCTGGACTGATACTGACACTGAGGTGCGAAAGCGTGGGGAGCAAACAGGATTAGATACCCTGGTAGTCCACGCCGTAAACGATGTCAACTAGCCGTTGGGAGCCTTGAGCTCTTAGTGGCGCAGCTAACGCATTAAGTTGACCGCCTGGGGAGTACGGCCGCAAGGTTAAAACTCAAATGAATTGACGGGGGCCCGCACAAGCGGTGGAGCATGTGGTTTAATTCGAAGCAACGCGAAGAACCTTACCAGGCCTTGACATCCAATGAACTTTCCAGAGATGGATTGGTGCCTTCGGGAACATTGAGACAGGTGCTGCATGGCTGTCGTCAGCTCGTGTCGTGAGATGTTGGGTTAAGTCCCGTAACGAGCGCAACCCTTGTCCTTAGTTACCAGCACGTTAAGGTGGGCACTCTAAGGAGACTGCCGGTGACAAACCGGAGGAAGGTGGGGATGACGTCAAGTCATCATGGCCCTTACGGCCTGGGCTACACACGTGCTACAATGGTCGGTACAGAGGGTTGCCAAGCCGCGAGGTGGAGCTAATCCCAGAAAACCGATCGTAGTCCGGATCGCAGTCTGCAACTCGACTGCGTGAAGTCGGAATCGCTAGTAATCGCGAATCAGAATGTCGCGGTGAATACGTTCCCGGGCCTTGTACACACCGCCCGTCACACCATGGGAGTGGGTTGCACCAGAAGTAGCTAGTCTAACCTTCGGGAGGACGGTTACCACGGTGTGATTCATGACTGGGGTGAAGTCGTAACAAGGTAGCCGTAGGGGAACCTGCGGCTGGATCACCTCCTTAATCGACGACATCAGCTGCTCCATGAGCTCCCACACGAATTGCTTGATTCATTGAAGAAGACGAAAAGAAGCAGCCCGAAATTGGGTCTGTAGCTCAGTTGGTTAGAGCGCACCCCTGATAAGGGTGAGGTCGGCAGTTCGAATCTGCCCAGACCCACCAATTTTTGTGTGGGAACCTGTAGCAATACGGGGCCATAGCTCAGCTGGGAGAGCGCCTGCCTTGCACGCAGGAGGTCAACGGTTCGATCCCGTTTGGCTCCACCACTACTGCTTCTGATTGTGTAGAGTTTAGAAATGAGCATTCCATCGAAGGATGGTGAATGTTGATTTCTAGTCTTTGACTAGTTCGTTCTTTAAAAATTTGGGTATGTGATAGAAAGATAGACTGGACGTTACTTTCACTGGTAACGGATCAGGCTAAGGTAAAATTTGTGAGTTGCTCTTAATTGAGTATTATCGAATTTTCGGCGAATGTCGTCTTCACAGTATAACCAGATTGCTTGGGGTTATATGGTCAAGTGAAGAAGCGCATACGGTGGATGCCTTGGCAGTCAGAGGCGATGAAAGACGTGGTAGCCTGCGAAAAGCTTCGGGGAGTCGGCAAACAGACTTTGATCCGGAGATGTCTGAATGGGGGAACCCACCTAACATAAGTTAGGTATCTTAAGCTGAATACATAGGCTTAAGAAGCGAACCAGGGGAACTGAAACATCTAAGTACCCTGAGGAAAAGAAATCAACCGAGATTCCCTTAGTAGTGGCGAGCGAACGGGGACTAGCCCTTAAGTGGCTTTGAGATTAGCGGAACGCTCTGGAAAGTGCGGCCATAGTGGGTGATAGCCCTGTACGCGAAAATCTCTTGGTCATGAAATCGAGTAGGACGGAGCACGAGAAACTTTGTCTGAATATGGGGGGACCATCCTCCAAGGCTAAATACTACTGACTGACCGATAGTGAACTAGTACCGTGAGGGAAAGGCGAAAAGAACCCCGGAGAGGGGAGTGAAATAGATCCTGAAACCGTATGCGTACAAGCAGTGGGAGCCCACTTTGTTGGGTGACTGCGTACCTTTTGTATAATGGGTCAGCGACTTATTTTCAGTGGCGAGCTTAACCGAATAGGGGAGGCGTAGCGAAAGCGAGTCTTAATAGGGCGTCTAGTCGCTGGGAATAGACCCGAAACCGGGCGATCTATCCATGGGCAGGTTGAAGGTTGGGTAACACTAACTGGAGGACCGAACCGACTACCGTTGAAAAGTTAGCGGATGACCTGTGGATCGGAGTGAAAGGCTAATCAAGCTCGGAGATAGCTGGTTCTCCTCGAAAGCTATTTAGGTAGCGCCTCATGTATCACTGTAGGGGGTAGAGCACTGTTTCGGCTAGGGGGTCATCCCGACTTACCAAACCGATGCAAACTCCGAATACCTACAAGTGCCGAGCATGGGAGACACACGGCGGGTGCTAACGTCCGTCGTGAAAAGGGAAACAACCCAGACCGTCAGCTAAGGTCCCAAAGTTATGGTTAAGTGGGAAACGATGTGGGAAGGCTTAGACAGCTAGGAGGTTGGCTTAGAAGCAGCCACCCTTTAAAGAAAGCGTAATAGCTCACTAGTCGAGTCGGCCTGCGCGGAAGATGTAACGGGGCTCAAACCATACACCGAAGCTACGGGTATCACTTAGGTGATGCGGTAGAGGAGCGTTCTGTAAGCCTGTGAAGGTGAGTTGAGAAGCTTGCTGGAGGTATCAGAAGTGCGAATGCTGACATGAGTAACGACAATGGGTGTGAAAAACACCCACGCCGAAAGACCAAGGTTTCCTGCGCAACGTTAATCGACGCAGGGTTAGTCGGTCCCTAAGGCGAGGCTGAAAAGCGTAGTCGATGGAAAACAGGTTAATATTCCTGTACTTCTGGTTATTGCGATGGAGGGACGGAGAAGGCTAGGCCAGCTTGGCGTTGGTTGTCCAAGTTTAAGGTGGTAGGCTGGACTCTTAGGTAAATCCGGGAGTCTAAGGCCGAGAGCTGATGACGAGTTACCCTTTGGGTGACGAAGTGGTTGATGCCATGCTTCCAAGAAAAGCTTCTAAGCTTCAGGTAACCAGGAACCGTACCCCAAACCGACACAGGTGGTTGGGTAGAGAATACCAAGGCGCTTGAGAGAACTCGGGTGAAGGAACTAGGCAAAATGGCACCGTAACTTCGGGAGAAGGTGCGCCGGTGAGGGTGAAGGACTTGCTCCGTAAGCTCATGCCGGTCGAAGATACCAGGCCGCTGCGACTGTTTATTAAAAACACAGCACTCTGCAAACACGAAAGTGGACGTATAGGGTGTGACGCCTGCCCGGTGCCGGAAGGTTAATTGATGGGGTTAGCTAACGCGAAGCTCTTGATCGAAGCCCCGGTAAACGGCGGCCGTAACTATAACGGTCCTAAGGTAGCGAAATTCCTTGTCGGGTAAGTTCCGACCTGCACGAATGGCGTAACGATGGCGGCGCTGTCTCCACCCGAGACTCAGTGAAATTGAAATCGCTGTGAAGATGCAGTGTATCCGCGGCTAGACGGAAAGACCCCGTGAACCTTTACTATAGCTTTGCACTGGACTTTGAATTTGCTTGTGTAGGATAGGTGGGAGGCTTTGAAGCGTGGACGCCAGTTCGCGTGGAGCCAACCTTGAAATACCACCCTGGCAACTTTGAGGTTCTAACTCAGGTCCGTTATCCGGATCGAGGACAGTGTATGGTGGGTAGTTTGACTGGGGCGGTCTCCTCCTAAAGAGTAACGGAGGAGTACGAAGGTGCGCTCAGACCGGTCGGAAATCGGTCGTAGAGTATAAAGGCAAAAGCGCGCTTGACTGCGAGACAGACACGTCGAGCAGGTACGAAAGTAGGTCTTAGTGATCCGGTGGTTCTGTATGGAAGGGCCATCGCTCAACGGATAAAAGGTACTCCGGGGATAACAGGCTGATACCGCCCAAGAGTTCATATCGACGGCGGTGTTTGGCACCTCGATGTCGGCTCATCACATCCTGGGGCTGAAGCCGGTCCCAAGGGTATGGCTGTTCGCCATTTAAAGTGGTACGCGAGCTGGGTTTAGAACGTCGTGAGACAGTTCGGTCCCTATCTGCCGTGGACGTTTGAGATTTGAGAGGGGCTGCTCCTAGTACGAGAGGACCGGAGTGGACGAACCTCTGGTGTTCCGGTTGTCACGCCAGTGGCATTGCCGGGTAGCTATGTTCGGAATAGATAACCGCTGAAAGCATCTAAGCGGGAAACTAGCCTCAAGATGAGATCTCACTGGGACCTTGAGTCCCCTGAAGGGCCGTCGAAGACTACGACGTTGATAGGTTGGGTGTGTAAGCGCTGTGAGGCGTTGAGCTAACCAATACTAATTGCCCGTGAGGCTTGACCATATAACACCCAAGCAATTTGCTTGCTCTAACGAGCACCAGATTGCGGTGTGTGAAGACGAAACGAACCGAAAGTTCGATCTCGCAAAAACACCGAAAGCTATCACATACCCATTTGCTGAAACGTCGAAAGACGCGTCGGCACACCGAATTTCTTGACGACCATAGAGCATTGGAACCACCTGATCCCATCCCGAACTCAGCAGTGAAACGATGCATCGCCGATGGTAGTGTGGGGTTTCCCCATGTGAGAGTAGGTCATCGTCAAGATTAAATTCCGAAACCCCAATTGCGAAAGCAATTGGGGTTTTGTTTTAGTAGAAGTCATCTATTTTGCTGGCACGTTACCGAGTAACGGGCTGGTCACAGAATTTCTTGACGACCATAGAGCATTGGAACCACCTGATCCCATCCCGAACTCAGCAGTGAAACGATGCATCGCCGATGGTAGTGTGGGGTTTCCCCATGTGAGAGTAGGTCATCGTCAAGATTGAATTCCGAAACCCCTGCCTGCTAACGCAGACAGGGGTTTTGTCGTTTCAGGCTTACCGAAAGCCTACGCAAATAGCTTCAACACATTCCCCATCGCATCATCAGCAAAGTCCTGCACGAAATCCTTGAACGCTGGCATTGCCTCGGCGCCCCCCTGAGCCGGTTCGGCGATAATGGTCCAGGTTGCCCGTGATTCACCTTCACCCAGCGGTTCAACCGTCATCGCCGCCCACAAATGGGCCACTCCCAGCGTGTTGTAGATCGTGGTCCAGGTCATGCTCAATGCCTGGTCATCTCGTGAGTTGAGCTGCTCGACCACCAGGTTGCCGTCCTTGAAAAATTTCTTGCGCAGGGACGACATGCCAACGCCAGTCATCTCGATGTGCGAAAGCGCCGGGATGAACCGATCGAAACCGGCAAAGTTGCCGACCACCGCCCAGACTTTTGCGGCCTCTGCCGGCACCTCCACCGAAGACACAACGTGGCAGCCTTCAGCATTTCTGATCAGGGTATCGGGTTGCAGGGTTTTCATGGTTTTGCTCCGGTTGAGTGAATCAGATGAAGTTGATTTCTTTCAGGTAATCGCAGCCGCGACGCAGCAGCGCCCGGGATTTTTCCGGGTAGTGCGCGCCCATCTGCCGTACGCCGGCCTGAGCGTTGTCATGACCAATCATCGAGATGTCGCCGATGTCTTCCTCGAAGCCGTTGAGGTAGAAACCCAGCACGCCGAACAGCGCGTTGTCGCCGTCAACCCGGCCCAGTTGCTGTTGCCAGTCAGCGACGCTGACCATGGAGAATTCCCGACCGGCCTCACGGAAGGACGCAACGTAATCGTCCCAACTCAAGGGCTCCGGGTTATGCAGGTTGAACACCGCTTTTTCCGCTGAATACCGGCTGGCATGGAAGGCGATGAAGCGGGCAAGGAAATCCACCGGCATCAGGTCGAAATTCAGTGCGAATTCCGGCACCTGACCAAGCTGGATTGAGCCCTTGAGCATCAGCATCAATCGGTTCTTGTGCGGCTGGCAGACGCCCGACAAGCTGTTGAAGCTAATGTTGCCGGGGCGATACACGTTGACCCGAACCCCAAGCTCCCGGGCCCGCTCAAGAATGCATTCACCGACCCACTTCGACAGGTTGTAGCCATTCTTGATGTAGATCGGCGGCGTGTGCGCGGCGGGCAGTTCGAGCACCTGGCCATCGTCGGAAATCGTGCTCGACGCTGACAGTGTCGAAACGAAATTAAAGATTTTTTTACTGCGCCCTTCGCACAAGCGCAGGCACTCGAAAATCGGCTCGACGTTGTCCCGTGCCAGCGACTCGTAATCGAGCACGTGATTGACGTTGGCTGCGTTGTGCACCAAGGCGCCGAACTCGCGATCCAGTCGCTCGTAAACATCCATATCAAGCCCCAGCGCGGGCTGTGTGATGTCCGCCGCATAGACCCGCACCCGACTCAGATCCAGATGCTCCAGACGGTTCTCACGCAATGCATGGGTGAATCGTTCAGCTGCCGATTGGCCACCGCCATCGCGCACCAGACACGCCACTTCACTGGCGCCCCACGTCAGCAGCGCCTCGACGATGTGCACACCGACAAAACTGTTGGCGCCGGTGACGATCACGTTGTGCACATCGCCCATACGGCTGACGGGCAGCGGCTGTATGTCCAGTTCGCGGAAGGCATCGGCCAGGGCTTGTTCACTCAACACTTCTTCAGTGCCGGAGCCGCGCACCAGCGTTGCCAGTTTGGCGATGGTCGGCAGCTCGATGAAGCGATTGATCGAGATGCTGCGCCCGAACTCCTCACGCAATCGCAACAACATGCGCGACAGCAATATTGAATGACCACCCAGATTGAAGAAGCTTTCGTCGGTAGATATATCGGTGGGTGGCAGCTCCAGCAACTCAGCCCAGATCTCCAGCAGCAGCGCTTCATCAGCGCTGGCCGGCAAACGCCGCGACGCGTTCTCTGCCAGATTGACGGGCAACGCCAGCAGCACTTTACGATCAACTTTGCCATTGCTGGCGGCCGGCATGCTCGCCAGTTCGGTCCACGCCGCAGGCTGCATGTAGTCCGGTAGAAACAGCGCGGCATGTGCTTTCAGCGCTTCACGGGCAGCGCCCGGTTGAGCCTCTTGAGGCTGGGCGAGGAACGCCAGAATTCGCCGCTGGCTGTCGATGACCACCGCCACCTGGCGGTACAACTGACTGTCGCGCAGGCAGCGTTCGATCTCTTCGGGCTCGACCCTAAAGCCACGAATCTTCACCTGATTATCCAGACGTCCACAGAGTTCGACACCTGCGCCGGTCCACTTCGCCGTGTCGCCGGTGCGGTAGGCGCGCAGGCTAGAACCGTTCGGCAGATTCAAATTCAAATAGCGTTCGGCGGTCTGTTGCGGATTATTCAGATAACCCAGGCACACACCCGGTCCGACGATGTACAACTCGCCGACGGTCTGTTCAGCGACCGGCTGAAACTCCTCGTCGAGTATCAGCACCTGACTGTTGGCGATTGGCGCGCCGAGCGTGCGATTGCTGTCGCCGGCGCGCAGTTGTCTTGCGGTGATCAGCACCGTCGCTTCGGTCGGGCCGTATAGGTTGTAGAGGTTGCCCTGACGGCTGAGCTGCTCGATGACATAGGGTTCGCAAACGTCGCCACCGGTCATCACATGGTCCAGGCACTGCAATTGCTCCAGCGGCAAAATGCTCAACAAGGCTGGCGGCAAAAACGCATGGCTCAATTGCTGGTGGCGGATCAGTTCCACCAGTTGCAGCGGGTCGCGGCGTTGATCGTCGCTGGGCACGATCAGCTCGGCGCCTTGCAGCAGGGTCGGGAAGATATCGATCAGCGACGAGTCGAAGCTCAATGATGAAAACTGCAGCACGCGGCTGCGTTCGGTCAGGTGCACATAATCGGCGTACCACGCCGTGAAGTGCGCGAGGTTGGCCTGGCTCAGCAATACGCCCTTGGGATGCCCGGTAGTGCCCGAGGTGTAGAGCGCCATGCAGGGCGCATCGAGATCGGGGCGCTGATGCATCAGCGGTTGATCGAGGTCCGCACTCTCGATGTCGATCGCGCTGATGTCCAGGCTGGGCATCTCATCCGCCAGCGGGTGCTGCCCGTCATGCAGTAACAACACGGCGCCGGCGTTCGACAGAATGAAGTGCTGACGCTGCATGGGATGGCTCGGTTCCAGCGGCAGGTACACCGCGCCATTGCCGAGAATCGCCAGGATTCCCGCATACAAGGCGCTGCACTTCGGCAGGCAGATCCCGATCACTAACGGCCCGTCGTGCCGCTCAAGCAACGGTTGCAGGTGCTGTGCAATGGCGCGGCTGTGAGCGTGCAACTGGCGATAGCTGAGGGACGTGCCGGCGATGCTCAGCGCCGGCCTGTCGGCGGACTGAATGAAGCGTTGCTCAAGGCGCTGGATCATCGGGACCTGAGCGAGCTGCAGCAATCGAGGCTCAGCGGTGGTATTGAGCTGATGCACATAGGCGAGGCTCTCGAGAAACAGCAGGCTTTCCTCGCGCTCGAAAGGAACAGTCGTCGCCGGAGCAGCCAGCAAAAAATAATCCGCGTCACGGCAGAAACGACTGACCAGCAACGCCACGTGATCCACCAGGTCCGCCACCACTCGCAGACGCAACGCCTGGCCGTTGCCCGACAGTTCATCGGCAATCGGTAGTCGTGTGAGCAATTGCGCATCGTGCCGGTACAGCAAATCCAGCCCAGGCAGCCCTGAAGCACTCGGCACACCGACGCCCAGGCGCAGCGCCAATCGCGGTGCATCGCTGCACGGTTGAATCGGCAGGCTGCCATCCTCGATCAGCAAATCCGCGTGGCCCAGCGGTTGACCGTCCGCAGCCGACAGCCGCGTCAGTGAGTGCCCGTGTTGTTCGAGTTCCCGCGCCAGCTCGCTCAGGGCCTGGCTCTGTCCGATAAGCAGAATGTCGAGACGTCTCATGATGTGCTCCTCGTTAAACCAGATAGTCGCTCAGGGCTTCTTGCACGCCCGCTGAATCGAGCAGCGAACTGCTGCGGAAAAACCGCACGATGTTGGCGACCAGCGGGTGATGACGGTTGATCGGGAAAGCCAGCCCCGATACTTCACTTCTGAGTGCGCGACACGCGGCCTCGCTGATCTGCAAGGACTCGATCAGGTGGAAGTCGAAGGATTTCTGGATGTCGTTGGTCAGGTAATGGCCGATGAACACCGGCAGAATCTGGGCGATGCACTGACGGTCTTCTTCACTTGCGGTGTGCCAGTAGATGCGCACCAACCGCGCCCAGAATCCGGAATGCCGGCCTTCGTCGAGCAAGTGATCGGCCATCAAGCCCTTGATTGATTGCTTGACCGTATCGTCCTTGGCGAACGCTGCGACATCGCCGGTCACGGTGTTTTCGGCGATGGCCACGCAGATCAGTTCCACCGCGCTGCGCAGGTGCTCGGGTGCGAGTGCGACGGCGGCGGGGATCGCCCGGCTGAGCTCGATTTCATCCGGCAATTCGATCGGCATGATGCCGGTCATGGTGACGGTCTGCTGCATGAAATCCATTGCCACCAATGCGTGGTAATCCTCGTCCACCACCACGGTCATCGCGTCGTAGCGGCAGGCGAACGGGAAGGCTACGGCGAAGCGATTCTTGGCGATGCTGCGCGCGGTTTTGTCGACGATCTCGGTTTCGAAAATCACCACGTCGTTGATGAATTTGTAAAGCGTCTGCACCAGGGCGAAGTCTCGTTGCTCCGGGCATTCGCGCAGGAAGGTTTCGCTCAACACCAGCGGCTGGCGGCTGAGCGGATAGATCAGCTTGTCGTCGTTCTCCAGCACGCGACGCGGGCGGGTGCGGATGGTCGCGCGGCTTTCCCAGGTGTCGGCGAAGGATTGGTAGTCGGCGGCATTCATGCGTTCACCTCCGCCACTGGTTCGCTCATGCTCAGGCGCAAGCCGTCCCACAGGGCGATACGGCTTTCCACGGCGGCGATGGCGCTGGCATACACGTCTTCTTGACGTTGCGGATCGCCATCGACCAGTCGCGCCAGCAGTTGTTCTGCGGCCGGGCCGTGGTCTTCGGAATCGACTTCGATGTGCCGCTCCAGGTAGTAACGGAAGGTTGGTGCCTGTTCAATGCCGATGCCCCAATCGTCGAGAATGCGCTGGAACATCTGCGGAATGACGCTCTCACGGCCATGCAGAAACGCCGCCGCAACGCTGTGGCCCGGCGCGTGCAGTGCGGTGTGCAAGGTGTGGCGCACGAATTGCGCGGCGGCCGGGTCGACGTCTACGCTTTGCAGCGCCACTTCAAAACTCACGCCTTCCTGCTGCAACGCCACGAAGCGCTCGACCGCGACTGTGCTGGCACCCACTTCGCGCATCGCATCCAGGTACAACTCGAAATGGCTGTAATGACCGTGAGGCGGGCGGTCATCGGATTCTTCACCCAGCACGATTTCATTGATCAACCTTGCAGCCTGCGGATCTCTTGGTGGCAGCCAGGGCAATTGAACGCACGTCAGTTCCTGTTGCAGGCGCTTGGTCAGCGACATGAAATCCCACACGGCAAAAACATGGGTTTCCATGAAGCGTTGGAGTACCGAAAGCGAATGTATTTCAGCGAAAATCGGATGAGCGCTAAGCGCTGCTTTCTTCTGATCAAGACGGTCTTTAGTCGATTTCATGTCGGGCCTATAAGTTGTCTGCAATAACGTGAAGTCAATAAGTAGCGGGAACATTTAGTTTGTCGAAGGTGAACGAATACCTCGAATGAACTGGGCGGCTCTGGTGTTGTTAAATTGTTTAGTAACGGCGTTGCAGCCTGTAATCATTGATGGCGAAGAAAAACTAATACACGAACAAAGCAATGAGCAAGTTAATTTTCGACTAATTTAAAGTCCAGTTTTTCACGGCGCGACAAGTTCCAATAAAACTTTTAACTTGAGTTTTATTCAGGCGTAGTTGCTCCTTCCGGCTTATATAAGTCGAAATTGGAATAAAGAGCGAATGCCTCACTCGAGCAACTTTCTTAGGGAGATCAGTAGTGTGATTTTAGGGGGTGGAAGTTGGCCGGGACGCCGATGCTTCCTTTCCCGTGGCAAGACTCCTTCCGTAGGTTCTTGATGCGGGGACTGCACCGCTCATGCGGTGTATCGCCCGTTTATTAGTTAGTGGCAGACCAAGAGTGAGCGTAAATCGAGGCAGCCGCTATCTCCGGCGCGGCATACGGTCGGTGCGTTGATCCAGCTCGGGGGAAAAGGCAGGCGTGCGCGGTCGCGGCAAGCGCCGACGAGCAGGTCAATCTGCTCGTTCAGGCCTGCAGCCACGAATTATTTCGAGGGTTTCCGGCTTTTTGCTTCCGGGCTTGCAAGGTAGCGGGTAATGACCTCGACGCCGCGATTGAGGTGATGTTCGAGCAGCTGGATCGTGAGCTCGACGTCTCGGTCTTGCGCCGCACGCAACAAAGCCCGGTGATCGTCCTGGGACAGTTGGCCCAAGCCCATGGCTTCCAGGTTAAAGCGCAAAAAGCGTTCTTCTTCGTTCAACCCGTCTTCGATCAGCCTCAACAGCCGGCGATTAGGCGCTTTGCTATAGAGCACCATGTGGAAGAGACGGTTGAGTCGGCCGATCTCGGTGTAATCGTGTTGCGTTTCCAGTTCGTCGATGTAGCGGGCTGCCTGCTCGAAATCTTCCTCAGTGAGCAAAGGGATCGACCGGCGCAGTGCTTCGGATTCCAGGAGGATCCGCAACTCGTACGTTTCAGCGGCATCTCCCTGAACCAGCGGCGCGACTACCGCACCTTTATGGGCGACCACATTGAGCAGTGTTTGCGCTTCGAGTTGGCGCAACGCTTCACGCACCGGCATGCGGCTGACCCCGAACAGGTCGGCCAGGTCTTGCTGCCGCAGGGCGGTACCGCAAGGAATTCGACCGTCGAGAATGGCGGCGCGCAGGGTTTCTTCGATGACCGAGCGAGCCAGGTGAGCGGGAATCGGCCCGTTGACCTTGATACTGCTGAGAGGGTTGGGCTTTTGTGTCACTACAACGCACCCTGATTGACTGAAGAAATTTGGATCCAAGAGGACACTAGTGACTGCCCGGCAGGTTGTCAAACGCGCCTGAAGGAGCGGCTTACACCTCAAAGTCTAGCGCGCTGCGGGTGATCTCACTGTGCCATTGTCTTTTAACCGGCTAACCTTCACCATCAATCGATTCCACCTGCCTGACTGGAAATCTCCCATTGGCGGTACGTTTCGCGATCCCTCGGACTTTGCGCTGGCTGTGCTGCGCGTTGCTGCTGGCCGGTACCTTGCCGGGCGGCCTGCATGCCGATTGGGATTTTTCCCAGATCAGCCGTAAGGCGCAGGCATTGTACGGGCCATTGGGCGCAGGGCAGCAGCGCATTGATGCCTGGCAGCATTTGCTGGCCACGCAGAAGCAGCTCAGCGAGCTGGAGCAGCTCAATGTGGTCAACCTGTTCTTCAATAAACAGGTGCGCTACGAAGAGGACATCGATCTGTGGCACCAGGTCGACTACTGGGAAACCCCGATTGAAGCCTTGTGGAAAGGCGCCGGTGACTGCGAAGACTACGCCATCGCCAAGTATTTCAGCCTGCGCCACCTCGGCGTTTCCAGCGATAAACTGCGCATCACGTACGTCAAGGCTTTGAGTCTGAACCGCGCCCACATGGTGCTGACGTATTACGCCAGCGCGGAAGCCGTGCCGCTGGTGCTCGACAGTTTGATCGACACAATCAAACCTGCGAGCCAACGAACCGATCTGCTGCCGGTCTACGCTTTTAATGCCGAAGGGGTTTGGTTGCCGGGCGCCAAGGGCAACAAGAAGGTCAGTGACACCAAACGCTTGTCCCGGTGGCAGGATGTGTTGAAAAAAATGCAGGCGGAAGGTTTTCCGATCGAGACGATTAACTAGGAGCACGCGCTCAGATGTCCTTGTTCAAACAACTGTTGCTCGCAATCTGTCTGTTCCTGGTGGTCGCCTTCACTGGCAGCTTCATGGTCAGCCTCGAGAGCTCCCGCACCCAGTACGTCAACCAGTTGCGCTCCCACGCGCAGGACGCCGCGACGGCGCTGGCGCTGTCGTTGACGCCGAACATCGACGACCCGGCGATGGTCGAATTGCTCGTCAGCTCGATTTTCGACAGCGGTTATTACGCGAGCATCCGCGTGGTAGACCTGTCGAACGACAAGACGCTGGTCGAGCGCAGCGGCATTCCTGCGGTGAACAATGTGCCCGACTGGTTCGTCAAACTGATCGGCCTCGAGCCGGCGGGCGGCGACGCGATTGTCAGCCGTGGCTGGGAACAGGCGGCTCGGGTCGAAGTGGTCAGCCATCCAATGTTTGCGCTGGCCAAGTTGTGGCAGAGCGCCTTGGGCAGCCTCGGCTGGTTGTTGCTGTGCGGCGCGGTGAGTGCGGCACTGGGCGCGATGCTGCTGCGCCGGCAGTTGAAACCGTTGGACTACATGGTCCAGCAATCCCACGCCATTGCCCGCCGCGAATTCCTCAGCCTGCCCGACCTGCCGCGCACCCCGGAATTACGCCGCGTGGTGCAGGCCATGAACCAGATGGTCGAGAAGCTTAAGGCGCTGTTTCAGGAACAGGCCGAGCGCAGTGAAAAATTGCGTGACGAGTCCTATCAGGACAGCTTGACCGGGTTGGCCAACCGACGTTATTTCGAGATGCAGCTGAATGCGCGGGTGAGCAATCCGGAACAGGCGAGTTCGGGTTATCTGTTGCTGTTGCGGGTCAAGGACCTCGCAGGTTTGAACCAGCGCCTGGGCGGTCAACACACCGACAATTTATTGATCGCGGTCGGTGAACAACTGTCCCGCGAGTGCGCCAAACACCCTGAAACGCTGAACCTGGTCACGCGGATCCGCGGTGGCGAGTTCGCCGTGCTGGCACCAGGATTGGTCCACGCTGAAGCGCTGCAACTGGCGCACAACCTCGACACATCCCTGACCAGCCTGCATGCAACCGGCGCCACCGATGTGGCTGCCGTGGCGTACATCGGGCTGGTGCCATTCGTGTTTGGCGACTCTGCGCAGGCGGTGCTCGGCCTGGCGGATCAGGCGCTGGCGCAAGCGGAAGGCCAGGGCGATACGCGGTGGGTGTGCCTGGATCGCATGGCGTCGACGAACGTCGGCGATGATCATCATGCCTGGCACAACCTGCTTGATCAGGCGCTGAATCAGCGGCGCTTCGAGCTGTATTTCCAGGCGGTCGTGGCCAGTCACGACCCGACGCTGGTGCTGCATTACAAAGTGCTGTCGCGCCTGATCGACGATCAAGGCCAAGCGATTCCTGCGGGACGCTTCCTGCCGTGGCTTGAGCGTTTCGGCTGGGCGGCGCGGCTCGATCGCCTGATGCTGGAGCGGGTGCTCGAGCAAATGGCTGGCCATGAAGCATCGCTTGCGCTGAACCTGTCGTCGGCGACACTGGCCAATCCGCAGGCACTGGGCAAAGTCTTCGATATTTTGCGCACGCACTCCAACCTCGGCCCGCGCCTGACCCTGGAAATCGGCGAGGAACAACTGCCCGAGCAAGCGAAGCTGGAAGACCTGACGCGGCGCCTGCGGGAAATCGGCTTCTCGCTGAGCCTGCAACATTTTGGCGGGCGTTTCAGCATGATCGGCAACCTGGCGCGGCTCGGGTTGGCGTATTTGAAGATAGACGGCGTGTACATCCGCGCGATTGATCAGGAGAGTGACAAGCGCCTGTTTATCGAGGCGATACAGCGGGCGGCGCACAGCATTGATCTGCCGCTGATTGCCGAGCGGGTCGAGACCGAAGGCGAATTGTCGGTCATTCGCGAGATGGGGATTTATGGCGTGCAAGGGCGGTTGTTTGGGGAGCCGAAGCCTTGGCAGTGATCGTTGTTTAGCCTGTGACGCCGCCATCGCTGGCAAGCCAGCTCCCACAAGAATCATTGTCGATCACAAATAAACGATCGACCAGAAACCTGTGGGAGCCAGCTTGCCGGCGATGGCGTTTGAACAGACGACAAAAACCAAACGCCTAGATCAACCCCGCATCATCGTCATCCACCAAATGACTCAACCCCCCCAAAGCCTCCCGGGCCTGTGACCGGTCCATCAGCTTGGCTTGCGCCGCCGCCGGCAAATCGGTCACGCGGATCACACCCTTGTCGGTCAGCACCTGAATCAAGTCGTCGAGTACCCGGATCATGTCCAGGTCGCTCTGTTTCAGTTGCTTGAGCTGTTTGATCTGCTGCAATTGTTTGTGACTGGTTTCCATCACTTCATTGGCAAACCATTCCTGCAGGTCCGGGTGATCGGCGTCCAGCGTATCGCTGGCCCCGGTGAATGCCTCGGCTTCCACGCGCATCAATTGGCCGTCTGCATTGCGTTGCACGTAGAACATGGAGCATCCCTCACGAGTTGAGCAGCGTCATCCTGTCAGCAGCATAGGCGAAATAAGCCATATGGTTATTCGCTAACGGTATTTAAATTTCAATTCTTATATCTATAAAGTCAACTCACTGCGTACTTGCCGACCATTCGGCACGTCGCACGAAACGAACCAACACGGGACCTCCGTGAGTTTCTGATCGACGCGTGCACCCTCGAGCGTGCCGTGCGTGGGAGTGATTAATGTCTGTTGTCTCTGCAAGCCAAAGCGTCGCGCCGCAAATTTTCGACATCCGCCCCTTCAGTGGCGCCGTCGGGGCCGAAATCGTCGGTCTCGACTTATCCCGCCCGATCAATGATCAGGACTTCGCCCGCATCCACCGCGCGCACCTGGATCATCACGTGGTGGTGTTCCGCAACCAGCGCATTACCCCTGAACAACAAATTGAATTCAGCCGCCGTTTCGGCGTGTTGCAGATCCACGTGCTCAAGCAGTTCCTGCTGGCCGGGCACCCGGAAATTCTCATCGTTTCCAACATCATTGAGAATGGCCAATCCATCGGCCTCGGTGACGCCGGCAAGTTCTGGCACTCCGACCTGTCCTATAAAGAGCTGCCAAGCCTGGGCTCGATGCTGCACGCTCAGGAATTGCCGTCCGAAGGCGGCGACACGCTGTTCGCCGACATGCACAAAGCCTGGGACAACCTGCCCGACGCGCTGCGCAAGGCCGTCGAAGGCCGCTCGGCGGCGCACTCCTACACGGCACGCTACAGCGAGACCAAATTCGAAGGCAACTGGCGCCCGACATTGACGCCGGAACAACTGGCGCAGGTCGCTGAAGTCGTTCATCCCATTGTGCGTACTCACCCGGAAAACGGCCGCAAGGCGATATTCGTCAGCGAAGGCTTTACGACCCGCATCGTCGGTTTACCGGACGACGAAAGCAAGCAACTGCTGGACGAACTCTACGCCCACAGCGTGTTGCCGCAAAACATCTACCGCCATCAGTGGCAGCCCCACGACCTGGTGTTCTGGGACAACCGCTCGCTGATCCACCTCGCCGCCGGATGCCCCAGCCATCTGCGCCGCAAGTTGTATCGCACCACCATCCAGGGCGACGCGCCTTTCTGATTTGTCGGAGAAACACCCATGTCCAGACGTCTTCCATTTGCCCCGCTGGCCGCGGCCATCGGCCTGGGTTTCAGCTTGCTCGCCGGCAGCCTGGCGGCGCCGACTGTGGCCCACGCCGAAGGTGAAATCCGTATCGCCGAACAATTCGGCATCGTTTATCTGTTGCTCAACGTGGTGCGCGATCAGAACCTGATCGAGAAGTACGGCAAACAGGAAGGCATCGACATCAAGGTTGACTGGACGCAGCTGTCCGGCGGCGCGGCGGTCAACGATGCGTTGCTCTCCGGTTCCATCGACATTGCCGGTGCCGGCGTCGGCCCGCTGCTGACTATCTGGGACCGTACCCACGGTAAACAAAACGTCAAAGCCGTCGCCTCCCTCGGCAATTTCCCGTACTACCTGGTGAGCAACAATCCCAAGGTCAAAACCATTGCCGACTTCACCGAGAAGGACCGCATTGCGGTGCCGGCGGTGGGCGTTTCGGTGCAGTCGCGCTTCCTGCAATACGCCGCTGCCAAGCAGTGGGGCGACAAGGAATTCGATCGCCTCGACAAGTACACCATTGCGCTCCCGCACCCGGACGCTACGGCGGCGCTGATTGCCGGCGGCACCGAGCTGACCGGGCACTTCTCAAATCCGCCGTTCCAGGATCAGGCGTTGGCCAACCCAAACGTACACGTGGTGCTCAACACGTACGACCTGCTCGGCCCGAACTCGCCGACGGTGCTGTTCGCCACCGAGAAATTCCGCAACGACAACCCGAAAACCTACAAGGCATTCGTCGAAGCGCTGACCGAAGCCGCGCAGTTTGCGCAGAACGATAAAGGCGCCGCCGCTGACACGTATATCCGCGTGACCAAGGCAAAAATCGACCGCGCCGAGTTGCTGAAAATCATCGACAACCCGCAGTTCGAATTCAGCGTCACGCCGAAAAATACCTACCCGCTCGCCGAGTTCCTCTACCGCGTCGGCGCGATCAAAAACAAACCGGACTCGTGGAAGGATTATTTCTTCCAGGATGCCAAACCGCTGCAAGGGAGCTGACCGACATGAATGCCCCTTTGCAAGGCCACACGGTCAGCAAACCGAACGCAGCAACCCAGGCGTTGCTGTCGGTCGACAATGTCAGCCTCGAATACCGCACGCCGCAGCGTGTGGTGCGAGCCACCCACCAAGTCAGTTTTGAAATCGATCCGGCGGACCGTTTTGTTTTGCTCGGGCCGTCCGGTTGCGGCAAGTCGACGTTGCTCAAGGCCGCCGCCGGATTCATCCAGCCGGTCGAAGGAGAAATCCGCCTGCTCGGCCAGCGTGTTGACGCGCCAGGGCCGGACCGGATCGTGGTGTTCCAGGAGTTCGATCAGCTGCCACCGTGGAAAACCGTCAAACAGAACGTGATGTTTCCGCTGCTGGCATCAAAAACCCTCAAGCGCAAAGAGGCCGAAGAACGCGCGCTGCACTACCTCGAAAAAGTCGGGCTGACGGCGTTTGCCGATGCGTATCCGCACACCTTGTCCGGCGGCATGAAAGCCCGGGTCGCCATTGCTCGCGCGTTGGCGATGCAGCCGAAAATCCTGCTGATGGACGAACCCTTCGCCGCCCTCGACGCGCTGACCCGACGCAAGATGCAGGAAGAATTGCTGCTGCTCTGGGAAGAGGTGCGCTTCACCCTGCTGTTCGTCACGCACTCCATCGAAGAAGCGCTGGTGGTGGGCAATCGCATCCTGTTGTTGTCGCCGCATCCGGGTCGGGTGCGCGCCGAAGTCCACAGCCATCAATATGATCTGCACAGTCTCGGCGGCGTGGCGTTTCAGGAATCGGCGCGGCGGATTCATCGCTTGCTGTTCGATGAAGGTCAGTCGCCGGAAACCGAGCGCGAGCTGGATTTCGCCGACATTCGCATCGCTTACTGAGCCGTTGAGAGGAGAGCCCCGATGAGCCAGTTATCATCCGCGCGTGAAGAATTTGAAACCGATTTGCAGCCGCTCACCAGCGTGCCGCTGGAACGTGAATTACCGCTCGGGCAGCGTCTGTGGCAACAGGGCTGGGTGCGCAAAAGCCTGATTCTGATTTTGCTCGCGGTGCTGTGGGAAGTGGTGGCGCGCATTCAGAACAACGACTTGCTGCTGCCGAGTTTTCTGCAAACCAGCAGCGCGCTTTACGACGGCCTGCTTAGCGGCGAATTGCTGAGCAAGGTGTGGATCTCTCTGGTGGTGCTGCTCAAGGGTTACCTGATTGGCATCGTTTTGGCATTCGCGCTGACCACCTTGGCAGTGTCAACGCAGTTCGGTCGCGATCTGCTGAGCACGTTGACCTCGATGTTCAACCCACTGCCGGCGATTGCCCTGCTGCCACTGGCGTTGTTGTGGTTTGGCCTGGGGCAGAACAGCCTTATTTTCGTGCTGGTGCATTCGGTGCTGTGGGCCTTGGCGTTGAACACCTATGCCGGGTTCCTCGGCGTCTCGGAAACCCTGCGCATGGCCGGGCGCAATTACGGGCTGAAGGGCATGCGCTTTGTGCTGTTCATCCTGATTCCGGCCGCACTGCCGTCGATTCTTGCCGGGCTGAAAATCGGCTGGGCGTTTGCCTGGCGTACGTTGATCGCGGCTGAATTGGTATTTGGCGCCACCAGTGGCAAGGGTGGGTTGGGCTGGTACATCTTTCAGAATCGTAATGAGCTGTACACCGACAAAGTGTTTGCCGGGTTGGCAGTGGTGATCCTGATCGGGTTGCTGGTGGAGAACCTGGTGTTCGACACGTTGGAGCGGATGACGGTGAAGCGGTGGGGGATGCAGCGCTAGTTCAGATAAATCGCGTGCATCTTTTGATCTGTTAGCATTGCGTCTGAATCAATCCAGTTCAGTCACGAGTGCTCAGCATGCAACTCCCGGACATGAATCTTCTGGTCGCCCTCGATGCCTTGCTCGACGAAGGCAGCGTGGTGGGTGCCGCGCGGCGAATGAACCTCAGTCCGGCGGCCATGAGTCGCACGCTAACGCGCATCCGCGAGGCAATCGGCGATCCGATTCTGGTGCGCGCCGGCCGCGGCCTGGTGCCAACGCCCAAGGCGCTGGCGCTGCGCGAGCAGGTGCGGGATGTGGTGGAGCAGGCCGCGTTGCTGTTCCGCTCCGCCGATGAAGTGGAGCTGGGCAGTTTGCGTCGACGCTTCAGCATTCGCGCCAATGATTTCTTTGTCGGCGTCTACGGCGGCAAGCTGTTCGCCGCCATGGAGCGCCTGGCACCGCACTGCGAATTGCGCTTTGTCCCGGAGGGCGATGGCGATGACGAAGCGTTGCGTGAAGGCCGCATCGATTTAAACGTGAGCAACAATCGGCCGGTGATGCCGGAAGTCAAAGTGCAGAACCTTTTCTCCACACACTTCGTCGGACTGGCTCGTGAAGATCACCCTTTGTTTGACCAGGAAATCACCGCCGAGCGCTACGCCGGGTTTTCCCATATCAGCATGTCTCGGCGCGGGATCGCTCGGGGGCCGATCGATGCCGCGCTCAACGCTCTGGGGCTGGAACGGCGGGTGGCGGTGATTGCGCCGAGTTTCCATGCGGCGATGTTCGCCTTGCCCGATTCCGACCTGATTCTACCGGTGCCCAAGGAAGCATTGCTGAGCGTGGGGCGACTGGGCTTGAAACTGCGTTCGTTCACGCTGCCGATCCCCTTGCCGACCCTGATGCTGACCCAAGCCTGGCACCCGCGATTCGACAAGGACCCGGCCCATCGTTGGATGCGCGAGACGCTCAAGGCGTGTTGCGATGAGACCTGGCAGGCCGCGCAACCTTTGCTCTGATAGTTGCGTTATACGCACTTATAAAATGTAAATAAGTTGATTTTCGTCAGGTATCACACTTTTTAAAATGTTCCGGTATTCAATCCCGGAGCTTGCACTTCATGACTTCCCTCACGGTCCCGGCACCTCTCGCCGCGGCCAGCCCAATCGCCGTGACACCACCGGTCTTCGGCCCGCGGATCATCATCGGTCTGGTGGGCGTGTTGCTGGCGGTGCTGGTGTCGGGCCTTAACGAAATGGTGACCAAAGTCGCCCTGGCCGATATTCGCGGTGCCTTCTCCATCGGCTACGACGAAGGCACCTGGCTGGTCGCGTGTTACGCGGCGACGTCGGTGGC
The DNA here is from genome assembly GCF_054897705.1 of Pseudomonas sp. GB2N2. Classification (NCBI taxonomy): domain Bacteria; kingdom Pseudomonadati; phylum Pseudomonadota; class Gammaproteobacteria; order Pseudomonadales; family Pseudomonadaceae; genus Pseudomonas; species Pseudomonas sp. GB2N2. Next base: position 4,399,109 of record NZ_CM142701.1, on the reverse strand, counting down.
GGCGGCGGCCTTCGCGCCGTGGTGCGCGGTGACCTTGTCGTTGCGGCGCTTCACCCTCTGCGCGATCAGCGTGTTTACTTTGCTGGGCGTGCTGTGCCCATTTGCCCCGAACTACGAAAGCCTGTTGCTGATGCGCACCGTGCAAGGTCTGGCGGGTGGCGCGTTGCCGCCGATGCTGATGACCGTCGCGCTGCGTTTTTTGCCGGCGAACGTGAAGGTGTATGGCCTCGCCGGTTATGCCCTGACGGCAACATTCGGCCCCGGCCTCGGCACGCCGCTGGCCGGGTTGTGGACCGAGCATGTCGGCTGGCAATGGACCTTCTGGCAAATCATCGCGCCGTGCCTGATCGCCATGGCGGCGGTGGCTTACGGCATACCTCAGGACCCATTGCGTCTGGAGCGTTTCAAGCACTTCAACTGGCGCGGACTGCTGTTGGGTTTCCCGGCGATCTGCATGCTGGTGATCGGCATCTTGCAGGGCAATCGCCTGGACTGGTTCGAGTCGAGCCTGATCTGCGGCTTGCTTGGCGGCGGGATGCTGTTGCTGGTGCTGTTCCTGATCAACGAGTGGTCGCAACCGATCCCGTTTTTCAAGATGCAGATGCTCGGCATCCGCAACCTGTCGTTCGCCTTGCTGACCCTCGCTGGCGTACTGGTGATCCTGCTGGCGGTGATCATTATTCCGTCCAGTTACCTCGCGCAGGTCCAGGGTTATCGGCCGGTGCAGACTGCGCCGATCACGCTGCTGGCGGCGCTGCCACAGTTGATCGCGTTGCCGCTGGTGGCGGCGCTGTGCAACCTGCGATGGGTCGATTGCCGTTGGGTGCTGGGCATCGGCCTGAGCCTGCTGGCGCTGTCGTGCATCGGCGGTTCGCTGCTGACGTCGGAGTGGATTCGCGACGATTTCTACGTGCTGCAATTGCTGCAAATCTTCGGGCAACCGATGGCGGTGTTGCCGCTGTTGATGCTGGCGACCGGCAGCATCCACCCGATGGAAGGGCCGTTCGCCTCGGCGTGGTTCAACACCGTCAAGGGCCTGTCGGCGGTGATCGCCACCGGGCTGATCGACGCACTGACCACGGCGCGGCTGCACTTCCATTCGACCATGTTGGTGGACCGCCTCGGCAACTCGCCGCTGGCCGACAGCGACGTCCAGGGTCTTGCCCACCGCTTGCATGAGCAGGCCGTGGTGCTCACCGCATCGGACCTTTATCTGTGCATGAGCGGCATCGCCCTGGCGCTGATTCTGCTGATTTTCTGGCTGCCAACGCGGATCTTCCCGCCGCGTGCACCGACATGAATGCTCCACTGACACTGAAGGTTTTTATGACGACTCAATCAACGAAAAAAATGGCCGTGGGCATTGCTGCCCTGGTGGCGGTCGGCGTGCTGGTTTATCTGCTCGCGCCTGGAATGTTCGGCAAGCGCACGCAACAGACCACCAATGATGCCTTTGTCAGCGCCGACTTCACCTTGGTGGTACCGCGGGTGGCCGGGTTCATCAAGGACGTGCTGGTGGAAGACAATCAGCAGGTCAAGGCCGGGCAATTGCTGGCGCTGATCGATGACCGCGATTTGCGCGCCGCCGCCCAGGCTGCCGACGCCGAAACACTGGTGGCGCGGGCGCAGTTGCAAAACGCTCGCGCCACCCTTGAGCGCCAAGCTTCGATGATTGCTCAGGCACAAGCTTCGGTCGTCTCGGCCAAGGCTGAACTGGCGTTCGCCGAGCATGAATTGGCTCGCTACGATCACCTCGCCGGTGTCGGCGCGGGCACCGTGCAAAACGCTCAGCAGGCGCGCACGCGCATTGATCAGGCCAGCGCCCGGTTGGCCAACGTCACGGCGGTGCTGGCGGCGGAACGCAAGCAAGTGGAGATTCTGACGGCACAGCGTGACGCTGCCGACGGTGGCTTGAAACGCGCACAAGCGGCGCTGGAAATCGCCAGCTTCGAGCTGTCCTACACGCGCATCACCGCGCCGCAGGACGGCATGGTCGGCGAGCGTGCGGTGCGCGTCGGCGCGTATGTCGTACCGGGCAGCAAGCTGCTGGCGGTGGTGCCACTGACACAGGCGTATGTGGTCGCCAACTTTCAGGAGACCCAACTCACCAACGTACACGCGGGGCAGAGCGTGCAGGTGCGTGTCGACAGCCTTGGCGGCGCAGCGTTGCGCGGTCGCGTCGAAAGCATTGCGCCGGCCACCGGAGTGACCTTCGCCTCGATCAAGCCGGACAATGCGACCGGTAACTTCACCAAGGTGGTGCAACGGGTTCCGGTGAAAATTGTGCTGGAGCCGGGGCAGCCTTTGGCTGAGCGGTTGCGGGTGGGGATGTCAGTGGAGGCGCGGATTGATACGGCTGATACCGCTGAACATGAGGTTGCGCAGCGATGAAGAGCTTCGTTGACTGCTCGCGAGAACGCCGTCTGCCTCGACTGACATTCGGTGCCTTGTTTGTCGTGAGTCTGACCGCCTGCACCGTCGGCCCGGACTTCCTCAAACCCCAGGCCCAACAAATCGCCGAATGGTCGAAACCCGAAAAGGCCGCCACCAGCCAAGCCGTTACCGAGCCCATGGACGAGCGCTGGTGGGAGGTTTTCCACGACCCAAAACTCTCAGCCCTGACCCAGCGTGCACTGACCGACAACCTCGACCTGAAACTCGCCAGCAGCCGCCTGCAGCAAAGTCGCGCCGCACGCCAGGTGATCACCGCCGATCGCCTTCCGCATACCGCCGCCACGGGCAGCTACGGGCGTGAACGCAACAGCGGCAAAGGCTTGAGCGACCCTTCGGGTAAAAATGGCGACTCCGCTTTCAACTTGTGGGACGCGGGCTTCTCGGCTTCCTGGGAACTGGATTTCTGGGGTCGCGTGCGCCGCGAAACCGAAGCAGCCGACGCCACTCTCGAAGTCGCGGAAAACGACCAGCGCGGTGTGTTGCTGTCTGTTCTCGCCGAGACCGCCCAGGACTACATTCAGCTGCGCGGCGTGCAAAGTACGCGAGCGGTCACCGAGCAGAACCTCGACGTCGCCCGCCACAGCCTGAAACTGTCGCAGCTTCGTTTGGCGGACGGAGTGGCCACGGACCTGGATGTCGCCGAAGCTGCCGCGCAAGTTGCCGCCATCGAGTCGCGCTTGCCGGCCCTGCAGCAGCGTCAATTGCAGCTGATCAATGCCCTGAGCCTGCTGATGGGCGAACCGCCGCAAGCGTTGCACGCCGAGTTATCCACCGACGCTCCGGTGCCGCAAACCCCGCGTCAGGTCGCCATCGGCCTGCCGTCAGAACTGGCCGAACGTCGCCCGGACATTCGCCAGGCCGAAGCGCGTCTGCATGCCGCCACGGCGAACATCGGGGTGGCCAAGGGCGATTTCTATCCGCGCATCACCCTGTCGGGCAACCTCAGTTCACAAGCGATGCAGCTGAGCGATTTTGGCTCCTGGGGCTCGCGGGCATTCGGTATCGGTCCGCAGTTCAGCCTGCCGTTGTTCGACGGTGGTCGCCTGCGCGGTGTCCTGAATTTGCGCGAGGCGCAACAGCGGGAAGCCGCGATTGCCTACCAGCAAACCGTGCTGCGTGCCTGGCATGAAATCGACGATCAACTGACCGCCTACAACGCCACTCAGCTGCGCCGCGACAGCCTCGCCGAAGCCGTGCGCCAGAACCAGATTGCCCTGAGTACCGCGCAACAGCAGTACGTGGAAGGCGTGGTGGATTTCGTCAACGTTCTTACCGTGCAAGGCGAGTTGCTGGCGACACAACAGCAGTGGGTCGAGAGTTCGACCGGGGTATCGCTGGCGATGGTCGGGTTGTACAAGGCACTGGGCGATGGCTGGAGTCGGTCTATCCGCTGACGGCGAAGCGCTGAACACAGCGATCCTTGACCCTGCAAAAGGTCATTGGTCGTAAAGCCAGCATCGACGACGAACGTGCTCCGCCCTACAGTGATCAACAGGCTTGGTGATCAGGCTTGTTTCGGGGGGAACAATGGAGGCGCACAGAGAAACACCGCTTGGCGAAACCCAGGAGCCGCACGCGGCGCCCGGCGTCTGGGCGATTGTGCAGCGCTGGTTGCGATGGGCGCACACGCACTGGCTGTTGCCGATCCTGGCGCTGGCGGCGTTGGTGCGTTTTTACGACCTGACGGCGGCCGCCATCTGGGGCGACGAAGGCTCGAGCCTGCTGCTGAGTCAGTATTCACTGGCCGGCATTTGGGCGCACGCGGCCCATGACGTCCATCCACCGCTGTATTTCCTTTTGCTGCATGGCTGGATCGAGCTGTTCGGCGATGGCATTTTTTCGATCCGCAGCCTCAGTGCATTGCCCGGCATCGCCACGGTCTGGCTCGGCGTGTGGCTGATGGATTTGCTTGCCACTCGCCGGGCCGCGCTGCTGGCCGGTGTCCTGCTGGCGCTGCTGCCGACGGCGGTGCGCTACAGCCAGGAAGTGCGCATGTATTCGTTGCTGGGGCTGTGGCTGATCGGCGCCACGATTGCCCTGGTCTACTGGATCAGGCACCCGCAGCGCACGCGGTTTCTGGTGGTGTACGTGCTGTTGATGTGCGCCGCGTTCTACACCCATTACTTCACCGCGTTGTGCGTACTCTGCCACTGGGTGTACCTGGGATTGATCCGCGTACAGCCGGGTTATCGCTCGCGGCACATTCAACGCCCCGGCTGGTGGCTGGCGAACGTGGCGATTGTGGTGTTGTTCCTGCCTTGGGTGCCGAGCCTGATCGATCTGATCCAGCACATGGGTCAGCTCAAGGCCAATGGCGACGTGGGCTGGGAAACACCGGTGACGCTGGACTCGTTGCCTTCGATGATCTGGTCGTTGCTGACTCAGGACGATGGCGAAACCCTGCCGACGCTGCTGTTCATCGCCCTGCCGCTGGCGTTGCTGGCCATTGCCGGCGTGGCGCTGGCGCGCGATCGCAGTGTCTTTCGGGGCAGCGCGCTGCTGGTGATTTACACGGCATTGCCATTGTTGCTGGTGTTTGCGGTGTCGTTCATCACGCCGGTGTTCATCGAGCGTTACCTGACGGCGTATGCGCTGGGGTTGCCGATGGTGGTCGCGCTGGCGATAGACCGCCTGTATTCAGGCTTTCGGGTGCTGGCGGTGACGGTGCTGGTGCTGTTTGTCGGCGTTGAGCTGGTGGGGCTGAAGAATAACGCCTCGGCAGACGTCAATGATCAGATCAGCATCATGGTCGATTACGTCAATCAGCACTTCGCGAACGGTGACCGTATCGTCACCAGCGACATGCTCTGGTACCTCAGCTACGTCTATTACAACCGGGCCGACACCCAGCCATTGCTGTACACCCCACCGTTGACCAACGGTGTTTCGAGCCGGCCGAACGCCTATGGCTTCGGCACACTGGTCACCCAGGACACCTACCTCGACCGCCTCGACGACTTGCCCAGGAACACGGGGCGGGTCTGGCTGATCGGCACCGTTGGCGGGCCGGACGAGTTCGCGCCGTTGCCCGCCGGCTGGCAGCGCGTTGGCGAGACCCAGGCGGGGGGCGCCTATGCGCACCTGTTCGTGCGCTCCGGGGCGGCGTCGAAACCTTGATGACTCAAGGTTTCGACGACAAATCCGCCATGCCCTTGAGCAATTCGATGGGCAGCGGAAAGACGATGGTCGAGGTCTTGTCCCCGGCAATCGAACTCAGGGTCTGCATGTAGCGAAGTTGCATGGCGCCCGGTTGGCGACCGAGCATTTCGGCGGCCTGCATGAGTTTTTCCGAGGCCTGCAACTCGCCTTCGGCGTGGATCACCTTGGCCCGGCGTTCGCGTTCGGCTTCGGCCTGTTTGGCGATGGCTCGGACCATCGATTCGTTGAGGTCCACGTGCTTGATCTCGACGTTGGCGACCTTGATGCCCCAGGCGTCGGTCTGGGCGTCGAGCACTTGCTGGATGTCGATGTTCAGCCGTTCGCGCTCAGCCAGAAGTTCATCGAGTTCATGCTTGCCGAGCACCGCGCGCAAGGTGGTCTGCGCCAGTTGGCTGGTGGCCATGAGGAAATCCTCGACCTGGATGATCGCCTTTTGCGGGTCGAGCACGCGGAAGTACAGCACGGCGTTGACCTTGACCGAGACGTTGTCGCGAGTGATCACGTCTTGCGGCGGCACGTCGAGCACCACGGTACGCAGGTCGACGCGGACCATTTGCTGCACCACCGGAATCAGCAGGATCAGGCCGGGACCCTTGACCTGCCAGAAACGCCCGAGCTGGAACACCACCCCGCGCTCGTATTCACGCAGGATGCGAAAGGTCGATCCCGCCAGCGCAATCACCAACAGCAGCAGCGCGGCAAAACCCAGTTGCAGGCCCATGATTATTCTCCACCCGGTGCCGCGTCAGCCGCGGCCACTTGCAGCAGTAATCCCTTGCGTGCCACCACCCGAACCCGCTGTCCGGGTTGCAGCGGCGTGGCGCTAAGCACTTGCCATTGTTCGCCTTGCAGGTGCACCCAGCCGTTGCAGGCATTGCCGGGTTGCAGCGACATCACCGACGTCACGCTGCCCACGAGCCCGGCATCGCCACTGACGGTGTGACGCGGTCGGGTTTTCAGGGCGCGGATCAGCAGGAAAATCAGCAGCAGTGCGCTGATCAGTCCGAGGCCGATGATCAACGGCACCGGCACATCGGTGTTGCTCACGATCACCGCGCCGATCACAAACATCACAATCCCGCCCAACCCGATGACGCCGTAATTGGGCAGCGCGGCCTCGGCAATCAGAAACGCGATGCCGAAGGTGATCAACCAGAGCCCGAGGGGATTGGGAATCAGCACAACAGTGTCCGCCGCGAACGCCGATCCGCTCAACGCCAACAGCAAAACCACCGCCCAGCCACGAGAATTCACGTCACCCTCCTGTAGGAGCGAGCTCGCTCGCGATGAACCCGAGAGCACTACGCCAATCCAGACAACCCGCGCACCGCTGACGCCCATCACTCCCTACAGTCTAGTCGAGCCACGGGTTGTACGAGTTTTACCCAGTTGTCGACCGCTCTCCAGCCAGCAGATTTCCCACACAATCACCCCCGCGGGCCTAGACTTTCAATGAACAGAAAAGGTTTAACCATCGCCCGCTCAGCGTATTGGCGGACACCGAGGTGCAGCATGCGTATGGCAAGAACGATACAGAGCAGCCTGGAAAAGGCGCATTGCGAATTTGACATCATCACCCACCCCCACTCGGCCAGCAGCCTTGAGACGGCGCGAGTCGCGGGCATTCCTGCCGAACGAGTGGCCAAGTCGGTGATCCTCGACGACCACCACGGTCACTACCTGATGGCCGTGCTGCCGGCGAGTCGTCATCTGGACCTGAGCAAAGTGCGCAGCAGCGGCGAATGGCAGGTCACCCGGGAAAGCACCCTGGCGCATCTGTTCCAGGATTGCGAACGCGGGGCGGTGCCGGCGCTGGGCGAGTCCTATGGCCTGGACATGGTCATCGACCCGATGCTGACCCGCCAGAAAGACATCTATCTGGAGGCCGGCAACCACAACAACCTGCTGCACATGAGCATGCCGGAGTTCCTGAAAATGGTGCCGCATGCGGAGGTGCGGGAGTTGAGTCATTGAGTGTTGTGGCGTCAGCTACAACGCCTTCGCGAGCAGGCTCGCTCCCACAGTTGACGCGTGTCCCTGTGGGAGCGAGCCTGCTCGCGAAGGCGGTATAACTGACACCCGATCATCTGCCATAAAAAAGGACCAGACATGCAATCCCCAACCCACAGCCTCCCTTCCCTGTTCAAACAACTCGGCCTGGAAAACGACCCCGTCAGCATCGACCAATTCATCGCCACCCACTCACCGCTCAAACCGGAACTGCACCTGGCGGACGCGTTTTTCTGGAGCAAAAGCCAGGCAGCATTCTTACGCGATGAGATTCTGGACGACGCGGATTGGGCGGAGGTGGTGGATCAGTTGAATGTGTTGCTCCGGAAGGGGCGGGGGGTGTGACGACCGCAAAACCTCGTCACAGGTTTTTTGCAGGTTTTTAACCTGACTGACGTAGCTTCCGTTGTACACACTCAACGATGAGAACGAATCATGCAGCGCGTTCTGGCAGAGAGAGCCATCGGGATCAATGAATTTGAGCAAAAGCTGGATGCCGTGATGCGTGAATCGCTTGAGGGACCGATAGCGGTGGTGGAAAACAATCGAATCAAAGCGTACCTGGTGTCGGCCGACTTATACGCCAAGATGGTTAAACGTCTTGAGGATGTTGATTGGGCGGAGCTTGATCATGTACGTCGTACTGAAATAGGCATTCCTGGCAGTCTTGATGATTTATAGAACCTGACGGTTAGCATGAGAATTGTTTCAAAACTTGACCACCTTTCCCCTCCAGTGCCATATTGATAGTTAGCAAACTAACAGTGTGTTTAACCCTGTGCCAAAAACCCTCGCCGTTCTCCAGATGAACATCAGCAGCTCCATGGTGGTGGCCGCCCGGCATTGGCGGAAGATCTGCCAGACCACGCTGGTCAATTATGGAATCTCCGAAGCCTGCGCCGTCCCGTTGTTGATGATCGGGCGGTTGGGGGAGGGTGTGCGGCAGGTGACGGTGGCGCAGGCGGCCGGGATGGAGAGTCCGTCGCTGGTGCGTCTGCTCGATCAGCTGTGCCACGCCGGTTATGTGCGTCGCACCGTGGATGCCCATGACCGCCGCGCCAAAGGCCTGAGCCTGACCGACACTGGCCGGGAATTGGTGCAAGCCGTCGAAATCGAATTGGTGCGCTTGCGCAATGAAGTCCTCGAAGGGATCGCCCCCAGCGATCTGGAAGCAGCGCTGCGGGTATTAAGAGCGTTTGAAGCGGCCAACGCGCCGTCGGTGGTGGGCCATTGAGCGGATTTTTTGCCGGCGTCCCCCCGGCCCGGGACTGGTTCTACGGCGTGCGCACTTTCGCGGCGTCGATGACCGCGCTGTACATCGCCATGCTCATGCAGATGCCACGTCCGTATTGGGCGATGGCCACGGTCTACATCGTCTCCAGCCCCTTTGTCGGCCCAACCAGCTCCAAAGCGTTGTACCGCGCCGTCGGCACGTTCATGGGCGCGGCGGCGGCGGTGTTTTTCGTGCCGATGTTCGTGCAGAGCCCCTATGTGCTGGTGGTGGTCATCGCGCTGTGGACCGGGATTCTATTGTTCCTCTCACTGCACCTGCGAACCGCCAACAGTTACGCGTTGATGCTCGCTGGTTACACCTTGCCGCTGATTGCCTTGCCCGTTGTCGATAACCCGTTGGGCGTATGGGATGTTGCAGAAGCGCGGACCGAAGAGATTTTCCTCGGCATCGCTGTCGCGGCGGTGTTCGGCGCGATGTTCTGGCCGCGCCGGTTGGCGCCGGTGTTCAACGATTCGGTGAAGAAATGGTTCGCCGATGCCTCGCTCTATAGCCTGCGCTTTCTCAGCCGTAACGTGCAGCCAGACGAAGTCAGTGCGCTGCGTTCGTCGATGGTCGCCACCTTCAACACCCTGGAATTGATGATCGGCCAACTGCCCCACGAGGGTTCGCGTCCGCAGACGGTGCGCAATACCAAGGAGCTGCGCGGGCGAATGATCCATCTGCTGCCAGTAATCGATGCTCTCGATGACGCGCTTTATGCGCTTGAGCGACGCACGCCGGAGCTGGTGGATAAATTCGCGCCCTTGCTGGCGGCGACCGCTGAATGGCTCAATCACAAGGACGCCGACCTGGCGCGCTGGCAAGCGCTGAAAGATCAACTCGAAGCCCGGCAACCGCCCGCCGAAGCGCTGGACGATCGCAGACAACTGCTGTTTTCCAACGCCTTGTATCGCCTCGGCGAATGGATCGATTTGTGGCAAGACTGCCGCAGCCTGCAATACGCCATTCAATGCGAGAGCCAGGACAGCTGGCGCGCGGTGTACCGGCACTGGCGCCTCGGTCGCCTCACGCCGTTTCTCGACCGTGGTTTGATGATGTACTCGGCGGCGTCCACGGTGTCTGCGATCATCGTCGCCTCGGTGCTGTGGATTCTGCTCGGCTGGACCGATGGCGGTGCCGCGGTGATCCTGGCGGCGGTGGCGTGCAGCTTCTTCGCGTCGATGGACGACCCGGCGCCGCAGATTTACCGTTTCTTTTTCTGGACTGCGATGTCGGTGTTGTTAGCCAGTCTTTACCTGTTTCTGGTGCTGCCCAACCTGCATGATTTCCCCATGCTGGTGCTGGCGTTCGCCGTGCCGTTCATTTGCATCGGCACCCTGACCGTCAAGCCACAGTTTTACCTGGGCATGCTGCTGACGCTGGTCAATACCTCGTCCTTCATTAGTATTCAGGGCGCTTACGACGCGGATTTCCTGGCTTTCGCCAACTCCAATCTGGCCGGCCCGGTCGGTTTGCTGTTTGCCTTTATCTGGACCCTGATAGCGCGCCCGTTTGGCGCGGAACTGGCGGCCAAGCGCCTGACCCGTTTCAGCTGGCGCGACATCGTCAGCCTCACCGAACCCGCTTCGCTGGCCGAACACCGGCAGTTGGGCGTGCAGGTCCTTGATCGATTGATGCAGCATCTGCCGCGTCTGGCCATGACCGGGCAAGACACCGGCATCGCGCTGCGCGAAGTGCGCGTCGCGCTGAATATGCTCGACCTGCTGGCCTACACACCGCGAGTGCTCGGCGTTCCGCGAGTGCTGCTGCACCAAGTGGTGGCCGAGGTCGGCGAGTATTTCAGGGCCTGCCTCAAGGCGGACGAGCGTTTGCCGGCGCCGAGTGCGCTGCTGATGACCATGGACCGCACGCGCCGCGCCCTCAATCACGAGTGTGATGACGGCGCGCGGCTACATTTGCTGCACGCCTTGAGCGGGTTGCGTCTGGCCTTGCTGCCCGGTGTGGAATTCCTCGGCACCGGTGACCTCGAAGAACCGTTGCCCCATGGCATTGATGGAGCGCCTTTATGATCGGTGATCTGGATATCAGCGGGGTGTTCCTGCCCACGCTGCTGGTGCTGATGGGCATTACGTATGTGATTTACCTGTTGGTGCACGGGTTGCTGACGCGCCTGCACTTTTACCGTCTGGTCTGGCACCGGGCATTGTTCAACGTGGCTCTCTACGCCTTGCTGCTCGGCGCCGTGAACTCACTCAGTCGATACCTGATGACATGAAAAAACCCTTTTTGACTCTCGGCCGTGTGGTCCTGACGCTATTGATCGTGACCTTTGCCGTTGTCGTGGTCTGGCGCATGGTGATGTATTACATGTTCGCCCCGTGGACGCGCGACGGGCACATCCGTGCCGACATCGTGCAGATCGCGCCGGATGTGTCCGGGCTGATCCAGCAAGTCGAGGTGCGCGACAACCAGTTGGTGAAACGCGGCCAGGTGTTGTTCAGCATCGACCAGGACCGTTTCAAACTCGCGCTGCGCCAAGCCAAAGCGGCAGTTGCCGACCGTCAGGAAACCCTGGCCCAGGCGCAGCGCGAAGCCAAGCGTAACCGAGGCTTGGGAAACCTGGTGCCGGGTGAGCAACTGGAAGAAAGCCAGTCCAAAGTCGCCCGCGCCGAAGTGGCCTTGATGGAAGCTCAAATCGCGGTGGACAGCGCCCAGCTCAACCTCGACCGCTCGACCATCCGCAGCCCGGTCGATGGCTACGTCAACGACCGTGCGCCGCGCGCGCAGGAATTCGTCACCGCCGGGCGCCCGGTGTTGTCGGTGGTGGACAGCAACTCTTTTCACATCGATGGCTATTTCGAAGAAACCAAACTGGACGGCATTCATGTCGGCCAGTCGGTGGATATCCGCGTGGTCGGCGACCGTGCGCGGTTGCGCGGCCATGTAGAAAGCATCGTCGCCGGCATCGAGGATCGCGATCGCACCAGCGGCAGCAACCTGTTGCCCAACGTCAATCCTGCGTTCAGCTGGGTGCGTCTGGCCCAACGGATTCCGGTGCGGATTGCCTTCGACGACGTGCCCGCTGACTTCCGCATGATTGCCGGGCGCACCGCGACGGTGTCGATTATCGACGACCTACCGCAGGAGCCGCCCAAATGAGCAGGGCTTCGGGTTTCGCGGTCGCCGGTTTAGGCCTGCTGCTGTCGGCGTGTCAGGCGGTCGGGCCGGATTATCACTTGCCGGACGAGGCCGCCGTACACCGCGAAGACTTGCAGGGTGATCTGGCGGTGAACGGCAAAAATGTCGTTTCGGCGCCGGTGCCGAGCGATTGGTGGCGATTGTATAAAGATCCGCGACTGGACCAGTTGGTGCAGCAAGCCATGGCCTCCAATACCGACTTGCGCGTGGCCGCAGCGAACCTGTCCCGCGCCCGCACTCAGGTCGAAGAAGCGCAGGCGGCCGGGGGCTGGAGCGGCGGCGTGAAAATCGGCGCCCAGCGTTTGCAGGAGTCCGGCGAAGCGTTCTTGCAGCCGGAAAAAGTGCCGGTTGCCAATGTTGGCGACATCGGCATCACCACCTCGTATCAGTTTGATCTATTCGGCACCCTGCAACGCGGCATCGAGGCGGCCAAGGCCAATGCCGATGCGACGCAAGCCGCCGCGGATACGGCGCGAATCACCCTGGTGGCGGACGTCGTTCGTGCTTACACCCAAGTCTGCGCGGCCAATGAAGAGCAGGAAATCGCCCAGCATTCCCTCGACCTGCAAGCTCAGGGCACCACGCTGATCCAGCGTTTGCGCGACGCCGGACGTGGCGATGAAACCCAGGTCACCCGCTCGCAAACCCAATTCAAATCCCTGCGCGCCGACATGCCGCGTTACGAGGCAGCACGTCAGGCCGGGTTGTTCCGCTTGTCGATGTTGCTGGCGAAACCGCTTGAGCAATTGCCGGCGGGCACTGCCACCTGCGCCGAATTGCCAAAAATCGCACAGTTGTTGCCGGTCGGTGACGGCGCCACGTTGCTCAAGCGTCGTCCCGATGTGCGTCAGGCCGAGCGCCGATTGGCCGCCGCCACTGCTGGCATCGGCGTTGCCACCGGCGAGTTGTACCCGGACATCAGCATTGGCGCGACCGTCGGCACCGTCGGCATTCTGGAAAACCTTGGAAAACCGGCGACCAATCGCTGGGGCTTCGGTCCGTTGTTGACCTGGACCGTGCCGTCCAACGGCTCCCGCGCGCGCATTCGCGAAGCTGAAGCGACGACGCAAGGCGCGCTGGCGCATTTCGATGGCGTGGTGCTCAACGCCATCCGCGAGACGCAAACCGGTCTGGCGCAATACTCCGCGTTGCTGCAACGCCGCGATGCCCTGGCGGATGCCGAGCAGTCGGCGCAACTGGCGGCGGATCAGACTCACCGCTTCTTCACCGCCGGTCGCGCCTCCTTCCTGGCCGACCTGCAAGCGACCCGCACCTACACCGATGTGCGCGCACAACTGGCCTCCGCCAACACGCAAGTCGCCATGAGCCAGATCGATTTGTTCCTGGCGTTGGGCGGCGGCTGGGAAAGCGGACGAACGCAAGGCTCGAATACCAGCAAACCCTGAGGCCGTTGCTATGCTTTGAATTGTTGGGCTGACGCGCCACGAGCCACGCCAGTCCGCAGATCAAGGCTCGCGTTGGTCATGGGGACTCTAATAATGAAAAACCCTTATGCTCCCGGCTTCTGGTGCGCTATTGCGGCATTGGTATTGCTGTCGGCCACTTACTTCTACGGCATCATGCTGGCCCACCAGATCGACAAGGCGCTGGTGTTCCTCGACAGCGCATCTGCGTTGATCGCGGTAATGGCTATCGCAGTGGTGGCCTGGGCTTCGTTCCAGGGCCAGCGCATCAAGAAAAGACAACTCGAACAAGGCAAGACCCGGGTGCTTATCTGGGACACCAAGGTCGCGTTGCGTCGGGTCGAGACGGTGTTCGACCGGTATTTCTGGGGCAGTTACTGGCAACCGGGGCGTACGTTCCAGGAAGTCATGGGCGAACTGACCGGCACGCCGCTGGAAAAAAGCCTGGAGACGCTGAAGAAGCAATGCCTTGAGCTGGACAAACAAATCGCCGAGGACGACTGGCACTGGCTGAACAATGCCCGTGAACTGTCCAACGTTGCCGCCGCCATGGCGCGCGAGCGCTATCAGCTGGATTTCTGCGACCCACGTGCGCAAGTGACGGGCGGGGCGGTGATCAACCGGGATTTTGAAGTGCTGGTGTATACGTGGACGGCGCGGCTAAAAAGCTTTGATCATCAGCTGGATGAGATGGAAGTCCAATATTCCTGAATTGATGTCGCGTGAGCAGACGCCATCGCTGGCAAGCCAGCTCCCACAGGTTCCCTGCAATCCATGTGGGAGCTGGCTTGCCAGCGATGGCGATTTCATGTGCACCGAAACTCTCGAACCCTCCGCACGGTCCATAGACACTCTTTCACCTTTAAACATTGGGCCACCCATCGCGCCCAGTGCTAATCTCCATCGCACTTTCGTCGCAGTCGCGCTCGTAACCCGTCATGGGTTCAGGGAAGACGACCACACCTCAAACAACGGACATTGAACGGGTCATTCATGAATAAATCAGCAGGCGTGCTTCTTGGAATTGTCGTGGCCATCGGTGTAATCAGCGCCGGCGGTGCCTGGTACACCGGCACCAAAATCGAGGGCGTGCTGAACACCTCGATCGCCGACGCCAACAAGGAACTGCAAGCTGCGCTGGCCGGCAACAAAGGCACTGCTACGCTGGAGCTCGTGTCGCTTGAGCGCCATGTGTTCAGCAGCACCGCGCACTACCGCCTCAAGGGTGAGGGCGAGATGTTCGGCGAGGCGCCGGTGGAATTGCTCTTCGTCGACCACATCGAACATGGCCCGCTGCCGTTCTCGCGCCTGATGTCGCTGAAGCTGCTGCCGGTCATGGCCACCAGTCATTACGAACTGGAAAAGACCCCGCTCACCGCGAAGTGGTTCGCCGCCGCCAAGGACAAGTCGCCGCTCACCGGCGTGGTCAACATCGGCTACGACAATGCCACCAACGGCACGCTTGAGTTGCTGCCGCTGGACGTGGCGCTGGATGACAAATCCAACCTGACCTTCTCCGGCCTCAACCTCGATGTCGCGGCCAGCGCCCAGGCGCAGAAAGTCAAAGCCAACGGTTACATGGACAGCTTCACGTTGACCACCGTGGCTGAAGACCAGACACCGGTCAAAGTCGAATTGAGCGGCCTGACCCTGGCCAGCAACCTGGTGAAAAGTACCTACGGTTATTACACCGGCGACAACACCGTCGAACTCACCGACAGCAAAACCACGTTCGGTGCGCAGAAGGCGGTATTGGGCATCAAGAAATTCGAAATGAAGAACCGGACTGAAGAGTCGGGCACCAGCGCTTCCGGGCGTGCCGATTACAAAATCGGTGAGGTCTCGCTGAACGGCAAGACCGTCGGCTCCGCGCAACTGGCCATGAGCCTGAAGAACCTCGACATTCCCGCGACGATGTCGTTGATGCAGATTTATCAAACCAAATTGCAACCGTACGAAAAGGCTGCGGCCGAAGCGACTGCCGCTGGCGAACCGGCACCCGAGCTGGTGTTGACCCCGGAAGAAGACGCCCAGGTTAAATCCGGCCTGGAAAAACTGCTGGCCGCCGGCCCGCAAGTGGCGCTGGAAAACCTGTCGTTCACCACGGCCAATGGTGAAAGCCGCGCCAACCTGGTGCTCGACCTGACCAAGCCGAAATCCATGGACCTGCCGCCCGACCAGTTGACCCAACAGCTGATCGCCTTGCTGGACATTAATCTGAAAGTGTCCAAGCCGATGCTGGTGGATTTGCTCAGCGTTCAGGGTCAAATCGACGGTCAGACTGACGCCAAGGTCATCGCGGACCAGGCCACAGCTACAGCGGACATGTTCGGCGCCATGGCGGTAGGCACCCAGTTCGCCAAACTGGACGGCAACGACATCGTCAGCAAGTTGCATTACGCCAACAACCAGGTGGAATTCAACGGCCAGAAAATGACCGTCGAAGAGTTTGTCGGCTTTGTGATGAGCAAACTCGGTGGCGTTGGCGCCGTCCAGTAAAATCACGCTACCTGTAGGCGCTGCCCCAGGCTGCGATCTTTTGATCTTGAAAGGCACAAGATCGCAGCTTGCGGCACCTCCTGAAGGTAGGTGCATCACCATTGCTAATTCCCACTGCCACCGCACGAACGGTCCAGCTATAGTTTGCACGCCGACCACGGCCCAACTGCACAAGGTGCTCCGGTATGACCCGATTGACCTCTCTGAACCCTTGGCTGGCGGCCATTGCCGTCGCCCTTTGCGTGCAGTTTCCGGCGCAGGCCGCGGAACGCTTCACCGTCAGCATTCCCGGTGTGACGGACAACCGTCTGTTTGACTCGGCGGCGGCGAGTGATGCGGCCGGTTGCGGCGGAAAAAACCAGTCTCCAGCCCTGAGCTGGAACGCTCCCCCTACCGGCACCTTGAGCTACGCCGTCGTCATGCACGACCCGGACGGTCAGAAAGGCCAGGGCGTCGATCACTGGATTCATTACGGCATCAAAGCCGCGACCCGGCAGATTCCGGCCGGTGTTGGCGCCAAATCTGCCTTTGAAGGCGTGGGCGGCAGCAACAGCAAAGGCTCCATCGGCTACATCGGACCTTGCCCGCCGGTTGGCGACAGCTCTCACCACTACATCCTCCAGCTCTACGCCCTGGACCTCGCCCCGGACGCTTTGCCCGCCGGCCTGACCCGCGCGCAGTTGCTGGAAAAAATCAAAGGCCATGTGCTGAAAAACAGCAGCGTGGTGCGGCGTTATCACCGCTGAAATTTATTGTCAGCGTGTTTAACCCGAACCGGTCGGGCTGCCCGTCTCAGAGGATGAATGGATCAATTTCCTCCTGAGGTCAGCCCCCATGTTCATCCCTCTGCTTTTTTTTCGCCCGGCCGCCCAGGGTTTTGCCGCCGGGTTGCTGCTGGCGATTGCCGGTTGCGGTGTTTCGTCCAAGCCTGAATCTGAAACGGTCGCTGTTTCGCCTCCGGCCCAGGGTGTGATGGTACGCAGTGAGGCGGTCATGGCCGATGTGACCGTGGCCAAACGCAGCGTACAGCTGGCCCCTGGTTTTGCGCCTGAGTCTTCCACGGCGGGTTATCAGGATGAACAGCGCGAGCAGTATCAAGCGCTGGCGGACAACCCGATTCACAGCGTGGCCGAGGCGCCGGTCTCGACCTTCAGCGCCGACGTCGATACTGGCGCGTATGCGAATGTGCGTCGCCTGCTCAATCAAGGGCGCTTGCCGCCCGACGGCGCGGTGCGGTTGGAGGAGATGGTCAATTACTTCCCCTACGATTACGCATTGCCCACCGATGGCTCGCCGTTCGGCGTGACCACTGAACTGGCGGCCTCACCGTGGAACCCGCACACCCGTTTGCTGCGTATCGGCATCAAGGCGTCGGACCGCGCGGTGACGGAACTGGCCCCGGCGAACCTGGTGTTTCTGGTGGACGTGTCCGGCTCGATGGACCGTCGCGAGGGCTTGCCGCTGGTCAAAAGCACCCTGAAATTACTGGTCGATCAATTGCGTGCGCAGGATCGAGTGTCGCTAGTGGTTTACGCCGGCGATTCACGCGTGGTGCTGGAGCCGACTTCCGGACGGGAAAAAGCGAAAATTCGTACAGCCATCGATCAACTGACTGCGGGCGGCTCCACTGCTGGCGCATCGGGCATCGAACTGGCCTATCAAATGGCGCAGCAGGCGTTTATCCCCAACGGGATCAACCGCATCCTCCTGGCCACCGACGGCGACTTCAACGTCGGCATCAGCGACTTCGACAGCCTCAAGCAAATGGCTGTGGATAAACGCAAGACTGGCGTATCCCTGACGACATTGGGGTTTGGTGTGGATAACTACAATGAACACCTGATGGAACAACTGGCCGACGCCGGCGACGGTAACTACGCCTATATCGACAACCTGCGCGAGGCGCGCAAGGTGTTGGTGGATCAGCTCGGCTCGACCCTTGCGGTGGTGGCGAAGAACGTCAAGCTGCAAGTGGAATTCAACCCGGCACAGGTCAGTGAATATCGGTTGTTGGGTTATGAAAATCGCGCGTTGAAACGTGAGGATTTCAGCAACGACAAGGTCGATGCGGGTGAGATCGGTGCAGGGCATACGGTAACGGCGTTGTACGAAATTGTGCCGAAGGGAGAGAAGGGCTGGTTGGAGCCGTTGCGCTATGGCGGTGATTCCGTTGTCTCTTCGAAGTCAGGAGAGTTGGCGATGCTGCGGGTGCGTTATCAGGTGCCGGAGGGTGGGAATAGTCGTCTGATCGAGCGCCCGATAGAGACTGCGTCGGAAGGCAAGGTCAGCGATGACCTGAGATTCGCGGCGGCGGTGGCGGCGTTCTCCCAACAACTCAAGGACGGGCGTTACACCGGTGATTTCAGTCTGAAGGACACCGAAGTGCTGGCTCGCGGCGCACGTGGCGAAGATCGATTCGGTCTGCGTTCAGAATTCGTACAGCTGGTGGAATTGGCCCAGAGCCTGCGAACCACCACCGCATCCAACAATGATTCGGTAAAAGGAGGCTACAACTGACATGTCTGCTCCCGAATCGAGCGACGAAACGCTGCTGGCCCGCTATCGCTCAGGCGACGGGCCCGCCTTCGAGATTCTGTACGCCCGTCACCGGCAAGGTCTTTATCGTTTCCTGCTCGGCCTCAGCGGCAAATCCGAACTCGCCGAAGAGGTTTACCAGGACACCTGGCTCAGCCTGATCCGCAGCACCAGTCAGCCACAAGGCCGGGCGAATTTTCGTACCTGGCTCTTCCAGATAGCCCGCAACCGCCTGATCGATCACTGGCGCAAACACGGAATCCACAATCCCTTGCACGACAGCTACGACGAACAAACCCACGCCTTGGCCGATGACGCCGCCGATCCCGAACAATTGCTCAGCCTTAGCCGCGACAGCCAGCGCCTCGAAGCCGCCCTGCAAACCCTGCCCGCCGACCAGCGCGAAGTATTCCTGCTGCGCGCTCACGGCGATCTCGACCTGCCGCAGATCGCCGCCCTCACCGAAACGCCGCTGGAAACCGTCAAAAGCCGCTTGCGCTACGCCCAGCAAAAACTGCGTCGGCTGCTGGCCGAGGAGGTACTGACATGACTGACGCCCGCAAATCATCCAAAGACCAAGTGCTTGAGCATTTCCGTAAGCATTCGAGCGGCGAGCCGCCGGCGCACCTTGACGCGTTCATTCTGGCCGCCGCACAGCGTGAAGCGCCTGCGCCGAAACTCAACCTTTGGCAGCGCTGGGTTCAGGCTTGCCAGAAACCGCGTTGGCAAGTGGCTTTCGCCAGTCTTGTTGGTGTCGCACTGATGCTGGCGCTGGTACAGCGAACGCCGGAGCAGGCGCCGGGTTACGACTTCGCGCCCAACGCGTCGGCCCCCGTAGCCAAAAAAGAAGTGGCACAAGCGCCGTCGTCAGTGGCGCGCTCGATGGCGGCTCCCGCTCCCGCTGCTCCGATGGCCGATCTTGCCGCCCCTGCACAAAGTGAATCCATCACCGGAGAAGTGGCCGAGGAAGCAAAAGTCAGCAAACGTTCCGCTGCGCCGATGAAAACCCTGGATGAGCAATTACTTGAAGTTGTACGCCTGCAAAATGCCGGTCAGACACAAGCGGCGGACACCTTGATGACGACATTGCACAAACGCTTTCCCAAGGAAAACCTCTCAGCGCGGCTTCAGGAATTGAAGAAAAACTGAGAAAACCAGTGCGCCGCAATTTGGCATCCACCCCCGAAAGCGCGCACTATCGCCCCATAGCCGATGCGTTGGAGGATGCCGTGGCAAAAAAAATCGACCGCATCGCCCAAATGCTCAACTGCTCGGAAAAGGGCGAGGAACTGAGGCGGGCCATTACCGAGAGTCGTAAGGAGTTTCTTCTGGCGAAGCAGGCAGAAGCCGCGCCGGAGGAAGCCGTTCTTGATGAGGAGGAAATCGAGGACGACGAGGATGATGAGTACGACGAGTTTGATTGGACGACAGAGTGATTTTTGGGTTGTTTAAAAGGGGCTTTGATTTTCTTCCTGCAAGCTACAAATTCTTGCGTCGTTGCCTACGGCTAAGCCAGAATCCGCCGGCTTGTGCGCTTGGGCGCGGATCGGTAGTTTGATTCGTGTCACTGGTTGTCAGTGATCGGGTTTAGCAGCCCGCCGTGGTTAGTGAAGTGCATAGCATCCTCTTCAGTCAGGTTATTAACCTGCACTTTATGGTAGCTGTGCGTGGGGCGCCCTCGGGCGCGCCGGTTTGCTAACTCCCCGGTCTGCTAACCCGCGCACAGCCGCCACCCATCGTTTAGCAGCGACGTGTGAACGGCTCCACTTCTGGAGTTAGTCAAATGTCCAAATTAGTCCCTGACCCATCAGCAACGGAAGTAGAGCAACCTGAACTCAAAGGCTCGCTCTTCACCGTCAGCCCCAACATCAACACCGAAACCCTGCTCGCCAATGCCTCGGAAGACCTGCTGTCGATCAGCGCCATCGCCGCCGACCTCGCCGACAATGTGGACGGTTCACGCCGCTCCAAAGCCCTGGCACTCAGCCGCATGGCCGATGGCGTGCAGTTGTTGGTCGAACGAGCGCTGGATCACCTGGATGAGCCAGAGATGGCGGCGATTTTCGCCAGACAGCAAAACCGCAGTGACCTGTAGGAGCGAGCCTGCTCCGGGCGGCGTTCCGACGATGGACGTTAACGATGACGCGGGCCGTCTGAATGCTCGCGTTGTCGAAATGCTCCGACGTTTCTCCCCAAACTCGTCGTATTCGCCACACCGACTACTGGTCAGAACGGTTTGACCGTTAGAGGTCAAATCGAGCACTATCAGGTACCTATTTAGGTACCTTGGAGTCTACTCGTGGAGCAACTACTCGCTAGCCGCTCAGTCAGCATCACAGAACTCAAGCGCAGTCCGAGCACTGTGATTGAGCAAGCCGGATCAGAGCCTGTGGCAGTGTTGAACCACAATCGCCCAGCCGCCTATCTTCTGCCGCAAGCGACTTATCAACGACTTCTAGACCGATTGCAGGCTGCTGAAATCCGCGAGGCAATTGCTGCTAGTAGAAACGACGCGCGGCCGCCTATTGACGCTGATACTGTTTTTGCAGAGCTGGACGCGATTATTGATATCGCCGCAACCGAACGAAATCGTAGATGAGGCAACTGAAATTCGCCGCAATGGCGCGTGATGACCTGCAGCAGATTGCTCGCTTTATTGCTAAGGACAATCCAGTCAGGGCGAGGTCTTTTGTTGGTGAAATCCGAACCCAGTGCGAGCTACTCGCTGATCAGCCAGAGATGGGTGTTTCTCAGGAGTATTACGCGAAGGGCTTGCGCAGAGTTACCCATGGCTTGTATTTGATATTTTATTCCCAGGTTCAAAACCACATTTTGATCGAGCGGGTACTGCACAGTGCCAGAGATATAGGTCGCCAGTTCGATTCTTCTGCTCAGGATTAATGAGTGTCACCGCTGCGTCACGCTTTCCCGCCACCCACAAAAAAGCCCCACACCCTACGGCCTGAGGCTTTCTCGTTTCTATCTATATGGTGCACCAGGCGGGATTCGAACCCACGACCACTGCCTTCGGAGGGCAGTACTCTATCCAGCTGAGCTACTGGTGCAAGCGGGCGCCATGATACTCATATGCACTGCGGGCGTCCATGCCGCTGAATCGACAGCGCTTTTTCAAAGCGTAACCTGCCATTGCTACGCTGATCTGAAATTTGTAGCAAATTCGACGTTTTCGTTCTTTTTTTCGAACAGCCTATTGTCCTTTACCCCCTTTGATCCTAGGATTCGTTTGAGATTTCAAACGCTCTTGTCTGGGTGCTGAACCGCACGAGTTCATTCCGTGCGCTATTTATGTGCTTCAGCCCGGTGAATGATTTCCCTGACGGCAGCCTTTTGAGGCGCCTTTCTACAATCATAATTTGCTCCGCGCGTGCCGCGGTGCTGTTAAGGAAAGCCGACATGCAGCTTAAAGACACCCAATTGTTCCGCCAGCAAGCCTTTATCGATGGCGCTTGGGTCGATGCGGACAATGGTCAGACGATCAAGGTCAACAACCCGGCAACGGGCGAAATTCTGGGCACTGTGCCGAAGATGGGCGCTGCCGAAACCCGCCGTGCGATCGAAGCTGCTGACAAAGCGCTGCCGGCCTGGCGTGCACTGACCGCCAAGGATCGCGCGAACAAGCTGCGTCGCTGGTTCGAGCTGATCATCGAGAACCAGGATGACCTGGCCCGCTTGATGACCCTGGAACAAGGCAAGCCATTGGCCGAAGCCAAGGGTGAAATCGTTTACGCCGCTTCCTTTATTGAGTGGTTCGCCGAAGAAGCCAAGCGCGTCTACGGAGATGTAATTCCGGGTCACCAGCCAGACAAGCGTCTGATCGTGATCAAGCAGCCGATCGGCGTGACCGCTGCGATCACCCCTTGGAACTTCCCGGCCGCAATGATCACCCGTAAAGCCGGCCCGGCGTTGGCCGCCGGTTGCACCATGGTGCTCAAGCCTGCTTCGCAAACGCCGTTCTCGGCCTTCGCTCTGGCCGAACTGGCTCAGCGTGCCGGCATTCCTGCGGGTGTGTTCAGTGTTGTTTCCGGCAGTGCCGGCGACATCGGTAGCGAGCTAACCAGCAACCCGATCGTGCGTAAGTTGTCCTTCACTGGCTCGACCGAAATCGGTCGTCAGCTGATGGCTGAATGCGCCAAGGACATCAAGAAAGTGTCTCTGGAACTGGGCGGCAACGCGCCGTTCATCGTGTTCGACGACGCGGACCTGGATAAGGCCGTCGAAGGCGCGATCATTTCCAAATACCGCAACAACGGCCAGACCTGCGTCTGCGCCAACCGTCTGTACATTCAGGATTCGGTCTACGACGCATTCGCCGAGAAGCTGAAAGTGGCGGTGTCGAAACTCAAGATCGGCAACGGTCTGGAAGATGGCACTACCACTGGCCCGCTGATCGACGAAAAAGCCGTGGCCAAGGTCAAAGAGCACATCGCTGATGCCGTTTCCAAAGGCGCCACCGTGCTGTCCGGCGGCAAGTCCATGGAAGGCAACTTCTTCGAGCCGACCATCCTGACTAACGTTCCGAATAACGCTGCCGTGGCCAAGGAAGAAACCTTCGGTCCATTGGCACCGCTGTTCCGCTTCAAAGACGAAGCCGAAGTGATCGCGATGTCGAACGACACCGAGTTCGGTCTGGCTTCGTACTTCTATGCGCGTGACCTGGGCCGTGTGTTCCGTGTGGCGGAAGCCCTGGAATACGGTATGGTCGGCGTCAACACCGGGTTGATCTCCAACGAAGTCGCGCCGTTCGGCGGCATCAAGGCGTCTGGCCTGGGCCGTGAAGGCTCCAAGTACGGCATCGAAGATTACCTGGAAATCAAATACCTCTGCCTGGGCATCTAATCTGTTAATACAGAGGCTCGGCAAGGCATTGCTATAAGCGGAAAGGGCACGAGAGCGCTGACCCTTTCTGCGTTACAAACGGAATTTTCTCTGTGGCCTGGAGCGCTGTGGCAGTCGATCATCGAATACTGCCGCCGTCATCTCCCGCCACATTTTCCTTGAGCTACGCCGCCCGATGAGCGGCGAATGAGGACTGTATGAGCAAGACTAACGCTTCCCTGATGAAACGCCGCGAAGCCGCTGTACCCCGCGGTGTTGGCCAAATTCACCCGATCTTCGCCGAGTCCGCGAAGAACGCCACCGTGACCGACGTTGAAGGTCGCGAGTTCATCGATTTCGCCGGCGGTATCGCCGTGCTGAACACCGGTCACGTACACCCGAAAATCATAGCCGCCGTGACCGAGCAGTTGAACAAGCTGACTCACACCTGCTTCCAGGTGCTGGCGTACGAACCGTACGTTGAAGTGTGCGAAAAAATCAACGCCAAGGTGCCAGGTGATTTCGAGAAGAAAACCCTGCTGGTCACTACCGGTTCCGAAGCCGTAGAAAACGCCGTGAAAATCGCCCGTGCCGCCACTGGCCGTGCCGGCGTGATCGCCTTCACCGGCGCTTATCACGGGCGCACCATGATGACCCTGGGCCTGACCGGTAAAGTCGTGCCTTACTCGGCCGGCATGGGCCTGATGCCAGGCGGTGTGTTCCGCGCGCTGTACCCGAACGAGCTGCACGGTGTGAGTATCGACGACTCCATCGCCAGCATCGAACGTATCTTCAAGAACGACGCAGAGCCGCGTGACATCGCTGCCATCATCATCGAACCCGTACAGGGCGAAGGCGGTTTCTACGTCGCGCCTAAAGAGTTCATGAAGCGTCTGCGCGCCTTGTGCGATCAGCACGGCATTCTGTTGATCGCTGACGAAGTGCAGACCGGCGCTGGCCGTACCGGCACTTTCTTTGCCATGGAACAGATGGGCGTTGCTGCCGACCTGACCACCTTCGCCAAATCCATCGCTGGCGGCTTCCCGTTGGCCGGTGTGTGCGGCAAGGCCGAATACATGGACGCCATTGCTCCAGGCGGCTTGGGCGGTACTTACGCCGGTAGCCCGATCGCTTGCGCCGCGGCCCTGGCCGTGATGGAAGTGTTCGAAGAAGAACACCTGCTGGACCGCTGCAAAGCAGTCGGCGAGCGTCTGGTGACTGGCCTTAAAGCCATCCAGGCCAAGTACCCGGTGATCGGAGAAGTCCGTGCCCTGGGCGCCATGATCGCGGTCGAGCTGTTCGTCGACGGCGATAGCCACAAGCCGAACGCTCCAGCGGTCGCTGCGGTGGTCGCCAAGGCTCGCGACAAGGGCCTGATCCTGCTGTCCTGCGGCACTTACGGCAACGTTTTGCGCGTCCTGGTACCGCTGACTTCGCCGGACGAGCAACTGGACAAAGGCTTGGCGATCATCGAAGAGTGCTTCTCCGAGCTCTGATACGGATGTGAGCTGCGCCACAAAAAAACCCGCCTCGGCGGGTTTTTTTATGTCGGTGTGTTGCATGTCGCTGTTAAACGACCAGCATTGGCTAAGGTTCAAGGAGTGCAAATGGAGTGTGCATATGAACGCCGTCGTTTTACCTGCTGTACCGCGCGTGCTGCTTGCCGAGGCCGATCCTTGGACCCGCGACCTGCTCAAGCAGGTGTTGTTGAGTGTGCGCTGCGATGCCCGGCTGGACCTGTGTGCTGACGGCCAGGAAGCGCTGCAGCTTTTGGCGGACATTCCTTACGACCTGGTGATCGTCGACTGGGAATTGCCCGGCGTCGATGGCTTGAACGTCTTGCGCAACGTCCGTCAGCGCAAACGCAATCCGCCCTTACCTTTCATTCTGATGAGCAGCCGCAACGACAGCGCTAGCGTGCGCGAGGCCCTGCCCCTGGCGCCCACGGCGTACCTGACCAAACCCCTGAACATGGAAATCCTGACCCAGCGTCTGCAAAGTTTGCTGCTCAATGCCGGTGAAGAGGTGTTCTGCGAGGTGCCGGCGCTTGCGTCGGGCATGAGGCTGTCGGTGTACCTGGAGCGTCGTCGTGAACTGGCCGATGGCGCGCCGTTGATGACCGACGTGCAACTGGCGGTCAAACGCAGCCTTAACCCCAACGGCCTCGACCTGACGCTGCTGGAGGAAGAAATCCGCACCGATCCGCAGATTACTGCCGTGCTGATCGCCGCCGCCAATAGCGCGGCCCAGCATCACGGCGCTGCGGTGCTCACCCTGGGTCAGGCGTTGCATCGTCTTGGAACAGGGCAGAGCATGAACCTGATTCTGGGGCTGGCGCTCAAGCGCAGCGCACAGCTCAGCGATCCGTTACTGGCGGACTATGCCGAGCGCTATTGGGGTCTGTCGCTGCACACCGCCGAATATGCCCGGACGTTGGCCCGTTTGCTCGATCTGGATCAGGAACGGTGCTATTGCGCGGGGATGTTGCATCGTTTGGGCGATCTGGCGTTGTTGCGCTGTTTGCAGGAATGGAAGCAAGCGGGTGGCGAGCTGGATGAATGGGAGGAGATCGGCGATGCGCTCGCCGAGTTCGGTGCGGCCTATGGGTCGGCGTTGCGCACTCGCTGGCGCTTGCCTCTCGAGCTGCGAGAGTTGATCGCGGCGGTCTATCAGCTCGGTGGCGGGGTTTACACTCGTGAGGCGCTGGTGATGAACATGGCGGCGCAGCTGGCACGCCTGACCGAGCATGAGGGCATCGAGGCGCTGGCTAATAGTCGCACAGCGCGGTTGCTGAAGATCGGGTTGCCGGAGTTGATGCGGTTGCGCAAAAAGTAACTGGGGCTGTCAGCCAGAGATTATCCGGTTCTTGCCCTGACGCTTCGCTTCATACATCGCCGCATCCGCCCGGGCGAACAGGCTGTCGATGCTTTCGTCCTCAGCGGTCATGCTGGTCAAGCCCTGGCTGACGGTGATGCCGAACGTCTTGTGCTCATGGCTGAAGCTCAATCGCTGAATCTCCTTTTGCAGGCGCTCGGCCACTTGCATGGCCATGTCTGGCGCGCAGCCGGGAAACACTGCGGCGAATTCCTCGCCACCAATTCGCCCGAACACATCACCGCGCCGCAACGTGCCGCGACCGGTCTCGGCGATGCGTTGCAGCACGTTGTCGCCTTCCGGATGCCCGTAGCTATCGTTGATCAACTTGAAATCATCAATGTCCAGCAGCAAAAACGCCATGGGCGTGCCTTGCTGGCGAGCCAGTTCGAATTCGCGGTGGGCGCAGTCAAAGAAATGCCGGCGATTGCTGCTTTGGGTCAGGCCGTCCGTGGTGGCCAGGCGATGCAGCTCGCTTTCCATCTGTTTCTTCTCGGTGATGTCTTCAGCAATGCCGACGATGATTACCGGACGGCCCGATTCGGCCTGTCGGTTAATAAAGCACTTGTCGCTTAGCCAGCGCACCTGACCTTCGCCATCGATGATGCGGTACTCACGGTCTTCTACGGCACCTTTGACCAGCACTTCGGCGAGGGTGCGCTCGGCGTATTCCAGATCGTCAGGGTAGATGCTGTCGCGCCACTGGTTGGAGTCGGACAGCAACAGCCCGGCGGATCGGCCGAAAATCCGTTCATAGGCCGGGCTGACGTAGAGCACTTGACGGGTTTCCCAGTTGAACGCCCAGAGTACTGCGTTAACACTCACCAGCAGCGAGCTGAACAGCTGTTCGCGTTCAGTCAGGCGCGCGACTTCGCCTTGGGCGTGCATCAGCGCCATCAGTGTTTGTGCGGCTTCAGGCCACTGGGGCAGGGATGTGTCTTGCAGGTTCTTGATGACCATCGGCACAAATCTCACAGGACGTGCCGCGAGTTCAACAGCGGCCACAACGAAGCCCGCCGTAGTGGCGAAGTGTCTTTGAGATAGGGGATCTGGAGCTAAGTTCCGAAGGGTGCGCCCGCGAACGGGGCGCACCGATCAACGGCGTCACGCAGAAGCGGCGGGGCGCAGGGAGTAGGTTTTCAGTTGATCGGCGAAGTCACGCAGGGATTGAATCCCGCTGGCTTCGGCTTCGTGTACCCAATCCTTGATGGCGGCCAGCATGTCGTGACCATTTGAGCTGGTCTTGACCCAGATCTGCTGCAGGGCCAGCCGTTTCTCGTAAATTACCTTCAGCGCCTGGCTGTGCTCGAGCATGGTCTGGATGCGCACGTGGTGTTTGTCATCGAGCAGGCTGGTTTCACGCGAGAGCAGACGTTTGGCCCGGTGGAACTGGTGGCGGACCGAGTGATCGACCTTTTCCAGTTCCTGCTTGACCAGCGGCGCGATCACCAATTTGCGGTACTGCGCCATGATCTGGAAGCGGTTGTTGAGGATGGCCATGGCGGTGTCCATGTCCAGGCTGCCTTTACCTTCGACCCGGTGGGCGATCGGCGCAACCCGCTGAACCTTGGCCAGTCGCAGGAAACTGAAGACCTGGATCCAGGCCCAGCCGAGGTCGAATTCCCACTTCTTGACCGACAGTTTTGCCGAATTAGGGTAGGTGTGATGGTTGTTATGCAGTTCTTCGCCGCCGATCAGAATGCCCCAAGGCACCAGATTGGTCGCCGCATCGCGGCATTCGAAGTTGCGGTAACCGACGGCATGACCCAGGCCATTGACCACGCCGGCAGCCCAGACCGGAATCCACATCATCTGGATGGCCCAGATGGTGATACCGATGGTGCCGAACAGCAGCAGGTCGATGACGCCCATGATTGCCACGCCCAGCAGCGGGAAGCGGCTGTACAGGTTACGTTCGATCCAGTCTTCGGGGCAGTTCTTGCCGTAGATGCGCAAGGTCTCGGGGTTTTCCGCTTCGCTGCGATACAGCTCGGCGCCCTTGCGCAGGACGGTGGACAAACCCTTGATGACCGGGCTGTGGGGGTCGTCGACGGTTTCGCATTTGGCGTGATGCTTGCGGTGGATGGCAGTCCACTCGCGGGTGTTCTGCGCCGTGGTCAGCCACAGCCAGAAGCGGAAGAAATGTTTCAGGCCGGCATTGAGCTCGAGCGAGCGATGGGCTGAATAACGATGCAGATAGACCGTCACGCCGATAATCGTGACGTGGGTCATCAGCAGGGTGACTGCCACCAGTGACCAAGGTGACAAGCCGAGAAAACCTTCGTACCACATAGGCTATAGGGCCCTCGATAAATAAAAAAACAGCCGTAGCATTATCACTAAGCCCGCAGATAAAACCAGTCACCCTTTCAGATAAGAGTGGCTGGATGTTTCTTTCACCTATAATTCCAACCCTTTTGTAGGGACATGGACGGCCGAATGTCTGCCACCTATCGCGACGCATTGCGCGCAGCGCTGCTTTACCTGTTGCTATCCGTAGTCTGGCTGCAGTTCAGTGGTTACTTATTGAACAGTTTCTTCGATAGCTCCGACGAGCTGTTGCGATGGCAACTGATCAACGGTTACGCGTGGGTCCTGTTGAGCGCCGGGTTGATTTTCATCGCGCGCGCACGATTGCTTCGGTGCCTGGGTCTCGGCGCGAAACTGCGTGAGCGCCACGAAGACCGCGAGCGTTTGCGCCAAGCGGCGGCGGTGTTCGATTGCACCCGCGAAGGCGTGTTGGTCACCAATGGCAAAGGCGTCATCGTCCACGTGAACCGGGCGTTCATAGAAATCACCGGCTATCAGCGTGAAGAAGTGCTGGGCCAGCAACCCAGCTTGTTCAAGTCCGGCCGGCATCCGGTGGCTTTCTACCAGGCGATGTTCGCGACGCTGAAAAATGGTGGCGAATGGAGCGGCGAGATCTGGAACCGGCGCAAGAGCGGCGAAATCTACCCGCAATGGCAGACGATCCGTGTGATTCACGACGATCAGGGCCGGCTCAGCCATTACGTTGCGGTGTTCTCCGACATCAGTGCGATCAAGGATTCCGAGCACGAACTCAAGTACCTGGCTCATCACGACCCGCTGACCGATCTGCCCAACCGCCTGCTGTTCACCGACCGTGCCCACCAGGCGCTGGCGTCGGCGCAGATCCACAAGCGCAGCTGCGCCTTGCTGATGATCGATCTGGATCACTTCAAGATGATCAATGACAGCCTCGGTCACACCATCGGCGACCAATTGCTCAAGGCCGTGGCCAAGCGCCTGAAAGCGATGTTTGGTCCGGGAATTACCCTGGCCCGGCTGGGTGGCGACGAATTCGCGGTGTTGGCGGAAAGTTGTCCACAGCTGGTACACGCCGCGGCGCTGGCCCAGCGCGTCGTCGAAGGCCTGAAGAAGCCGTTCGTAATCGACGGGCATCGGCTGTTTATCAATGCCAGCATCGGCATCAGCCTGTTTCCCGGCGACGCCGTGAGCGCCGAGCAGCTGTTGCGCAACGCCGATTCGGCGCTGTTCAAGGCCAAAAGCGCCGGCCGTGACGGCTACGCCCTCTACACCGAAGCGTTGACCGCACACGCTCAGCAGAGGGTCGAGACCGCATCCGAGTTGCGCCGTGCGCTGGAACACCAGGAGCTGCGGGTGTTTTACCAGCCGGTTCACGACCTAAAAAGCCGTGGCCTTGTGGGGGTCGAAGCGCTGGTGCGTTGGGACCATCCGCAGCGCGGGCTGGTGTCGCCGGCAGAGTTCATCCCGATTGCCGAGCGCACCGGATTGATCGCCGAGATCGATGCCTGGGTCATGCGCCAGGCCTGTCAGCAGATGTGCCAGTGGCAGCAGGCTGGCGTGGTGCTGTCGTTTGTCGCGGTGAATGTTTCATCACGCTTGTTCGCTCGCCGTGAGCTGTATGAGCAAGTGGCGCAGGTGCTGCACGAAACCGGGCTGGATCCGGCCTGTCTGGAACTGGAAGTCACTGAAAGCGCAGTGATGGACGATCCGGAAGTGGCGCTGGAACAGATGCATCACTTGCGTGAACTCGGCGTGCAACTGGCCATCGATGATTTCGGCACCGGGTATTCGTCGTTGTTGCGGCTCAAGCGTTTGCCGGTGCAGAAGCTCAAGATCGATCAGGGCTTTGTGGCCGGGTTGCCGTGGGATGAGGACGATGGGGCAATCGTGAGGGTGATCATCGCTCTCGCGCAGAGCATGGGCATGCAAGTGCATGCCGAGGGGATTGAACAGGTTGAGCAGGCGAGTTTCCTCCTCGAGCAAGGTTGCGATCTTGGGCAGGGTTACTGGTTTGGGCGGCCGGTGCCGGCCGAGCAGCTGGACTGGATGCACGCCCCGGGAATCCACTGACCACCAACAATGTGCGGCCGTCCCAAGCCCTGTGGGAGCTGGCTTGCCAGCGATAGCGGCCGCACATTCTGCGCCAGCCTCAACGTCCTCATCGCTGGCAAGCCAGCTCCCACAGGGTTCGTGTTGTAGATAGATCAAGCGTAAACCCTCGCGGCGGCAAAAAATTTCTTTTAGTTATATAAACATTCTTAAATAGTCTTTTTAAGAATATCTGCACCTATCTACTATTGGCCTCACGCCGCAAGCAGTGCCGCCCACTGCCAGGCAACCTCTCAGTCGAAGGAGCAGCACCATGAGCGCATCCCTACGTAGTGTTGACGGTCAAGACGAAGCCACCATTTTGCGCGAGATCCAGAGCGCCCTGCGTGACCTGCGATTTGGCGCCGTGGAAATCACCGTGCACAACGCTCAGGTGGTCCAGATCGAACGCAAAGAAAAATTCCGTTTGCAGAGCCCGAGCAACAAACCAAGCTAAAAGCACCGGCAAACCGCTTCCCGCAATCATAAAAAAAGCCAACACACCTAGAATTCCAGGAGCTTTCACCATGTCGTCGATTCGTCATTTCGCTTTGGCCGCTCTGGCCAGTGCCCTTTTTGCGGGCTCCGCGGTTGCCAAGGATTACGAACTGCTCAACGTGTCGTACGACCCGACCCGCGAGCTGTATCAGGATTACAACGCTGAATTCGTCAAGTTCTGGCAGGCGGACCACGCTGGCGACACCGTGAAAATCCAGCAGTCCCACGGTGGCTCGGGCAAACAGGGCCGTGCGGTCATCGACGGTCTGCGCGCTGACGTGGTGACCCTGGCTCTGGCCGGTGACATCGACGAAATTGCCAAACTGGGCAAAACCCTGCCGGCGGACTGGCAGACGCGTCTGCCGGATGCGAGTACTCCTTACACCTCGACCATCGTGTTCCTGGTCCGTAAAGGCAACCCTAAGGGCATCAAGGACTGGGGCGACCTGGTCAAGAATGACGTGTCGGTGATCACGCCAAACCCGAAAACCTCCGGCGGCGCTCGCTGGAACTTCCTCGCGGCGTGGGCTTATGGCCTGAAAGCCAATGGCGGCAATGAAGCCAAAGCCAAGGAATACGTACAGACCCTGTTCAAGCACGTACCCGTGCTGGACACCGGTGCTCGCGGTTCGACCATTACTTTCGTCAACAACGGTCAGGGTGACGTGCTGCTGGCCTGGGAAAACGAAGCGTTCCTGGCACTGAAAGAAGACGGCGGCGCTGACAAGTTCGAAATCGTCGTCCCTTCGCTGTCGATCCTGGCTGAGCCGCCCGTCGCTGTCGTCGACAAGAACGCCGAGAAGAAAGGCAACGAGCAAATCGCCGAGGCCTACCTCAAGCATCTGTACAGCCCGGCGGGTCAGGAAATTGCCGCGAAAAACTTCTACCGTCCACGTGACAAGGACGTTTCCGCCAAGTACGCCAAGCAGTTCCCGAAACTGGACCTGGTGACCATCGACAAAGACTTCGGCGGCTGGAAAACTGCCCAACCGAAATTCTTTAACGACGGTGGCGTGTTCGACCAGATTTACCAGGCGCAGTAACCTGCAATAAGCCATAAACGAGCCCCGGATTTACGTTCGGGGCTTTGTGCGTTCTCAACCAAGGACTTTTATGTCGCGTCGTATCTCCCCCGTCATACCCGGCTTCGGGCTGACGCTGGGCTACACCTTGGTGTACCTCAGCCTGATTGTGCTCATACCACTGGCGGCGATGTTCGTGCATGCCTCGCAACTGACCTGGGATCAGTTCTGGGCAATCATCTCGGCGCCTCGCGTGCTGGCGGCACTGAAGCTGAGCTTTGGCACCGCGCTGTACGCCGCGATCATCAACGGCATCATCGGTACGTTGCTGGCCTGGGTGCTGGTGCGCTACACCTTCCCCGGTCGCAAGATCATCGATGCGATGATCGACTTGCCCTTCGCGTTGCCCACGGCCGTGGCCGGTATCGCGTTGACCGCGCTGTATGCGCCGAACGGCTGGGTCGGTCAGTTTGCTGCGGACCTGGGCTTCAAGATCGCCTACACCCCCTTGGGCATCACGCTGGCGTTGACGTTCGTCACGCTGCCATTCGTGGTGCGTACCGTACAGCCAGTGTTGGCCGATATCCCCCGTGAAGTTGAAGAAGCGGCGGCGTGTCTGGGTGCAAAACCGTTACAGGTTTTCCGCCATATCCTGGTGCCCGCCCTGTTGCCTGCCTGGCTCACCGGATTTGCACTGGCTTTTGCCCGTGGGGTTGGCGAGTACGGTTCGGTGATTTTCATCGCTGGCAACATGCCGATGAAAACGGAAATCCTGCCGCTGCTGATCATGGTCAAGCTCGACCAGTATGATTACACCGGCGCTACGTCCATTGGCGTATTGATGCTGGTGGTTTCCTTCGTCCTGTTGCTGCTGATCAACTTGCTGCAACGCCGCATCGAAACCCCATAAGGAGGCGCAGAAATGTCCCAATCGTCTATTGCTGCTGCTTCCTCGAACGCTGCCCGCCGTGGCAGCGCCCATTCGCGGCGAATCCTGATCGGTCTCGGCTGGCTGGTGTTTGCGCTGTTCTTGTTGCTGCCGCTGGTGATCGTGGTGTCCCAGGGTTTGAAAAACGGACTGGGCGGGTTCTTCACCGCGGTCCTTGAACCCGACGCGTTGTCTGCGCTGAAACTCACGCTGATCGCCGTGTTGATTTCAGTGCCGCTGAACGTGGTGTTCGGCGTCAGCGCCGCGTGGTGCGTGAGCAAATACTCGTTCCGCGGCAAGAGCATCCTGGTCACCCTGATCGACCTGCCGTTCTCGGTGTCGCCGGTGATCGCCGGTCTGGTCTACGTATTGATGTTCGGCGCCCAGGGCCTGTTCGGGCCGTGGTTGCAGGATCACGATATCCAGATCGTCTTCGCGTTGCCAGGCATCGTGCTGGCGACAATTTTCGTCACCGTGCCGTTCGTGGCGCGCGAGCTGATCCCGCTGATGCAGGAACAAGGCACCCAGGAAGAAGAAGCCGCGCGCCTGCTGGGCGCCAATGGTTGGCAGATGTTCTGGCACGTCACCGTTCCCAATATCAAATGGGGCCTGATCTACGGCGTGGTGCTGTGCACGGCGCGGGCGATGGGTGAGTTCGGTGCGGTGTCGGTGGTTTCCGGGCATATTCGCGGGGTGACCAACACCTTGCCGTTGCACGTCGAGATCCTCTACAACGAATACAACCACGTGGCCGCGTTCGCGGTAGCGAGCCTGTTGCTGATCATGGCGCTCTTCATCCTGCTGCTTAAGCAGTGGAGCGAAAACCGTATTAACCGCCTGCGCGCCAGCGCCGCGGAGGAATAACTCATGTCGATCGAAGTGCGTAACGTCAGCAAGAATTTCAATGCGTTCAAGGCGCTGGACAACATCAGCCTGGATATTCACAGCGGCGAGCTCGTGGCGCTGCTGGGCCCGTCGGGTTGCGGCAAGACCACATTGCTGCGGATCATTGCCGGTCTGGAAACCCCGGACAAAGGCAACATCGTGTTCCACGGCGAAGACGTGTCCGGCCATGACGTGCGTGATCGCAACGTCGGTTTCGTGTTCCAGCATTACGCGTTGTTCCGCCACATGACGGTGTTCGATAACGTCGCCTTCGGCCTGCGGATGAAACCGAAAAACCAGCGCCCGAGCGAAAGCCAGATCGCGGTGAAGGTTCACGAATTGCTGAACATGGTGCAACTGGACTGGTTGTCGGATCGCTATCCAGAGCAACTGTCGGGTGGTCAGCGTCAGCGTATTGCGTTGGCCCGTGCCTTGGCGGTGGAACCGAAAGTTCTGCTGCTCGACGAACCGTTCGGCGCCCTCGACGCCAAGGTCCGCAAAGAGCTGCGTCGCTGGCTGGCGCGGCTGCATGAAGACATCAACCTGACTTCCGTTTTCGTAACCCACGACCAGGAAGAGGCGATGGAAGTCGCGGACCGCATCGTGGTGATGAACAAGGGCGTGATCGAGCAGATCGGCTCACCGGGCGACGTTTACGAAAACCCGGCCAGTGATTTCGTTTATCACTTCCTGGGTGATTCGAACCGTCTGCATTTGGGTGAGGACAACCACGTGCTGTTCCGTCCGCACGAAGTGTCCCTGTCGCGGCATGAGCTGGAAGACCACCACGCGGCCGAAGTGCGGGACATTCGTCCGCTGGGCGCGACGACCCGGGTGACGCTGAAGGTCGAAGGCCAGAGCGAGCTGATCGAAGCTGAAGTGGTCAAGGACCACGACAGCCTGACTGGGCTGGCGAAGGGTGAGACGCTGTTCTTCAAGCCGAAGGTCTGGCAGAAAATCGCCAACCTCTAAAAGCATCGCAAGCAGGCTCGCTCTCACAATGGATCGGTGTCGCATACAAATTGTGTGACCGACCGAAAACCCTGTGGGAGCGAGCCTGCTCCGGGCGGCGTTCCGACGAAGGCGTTTTACGCAGCAGCGCGCTTCGGATTGACCCGCACACCACCCGCCCGCGCCTCGATCTGCGCTTTCAACTCATTGCGCATCCCCAGCAAAAACGCCAGCTCCGCCACCACAAACAACGGACCGACAATCAACCCCGTCACGTCATCGACAAATGCCGGTTTGCGTCCTTCATAGTGATGGCCGACAAACTGAATCGCCCAGCCGACCACAAACATCCCGATCCCGCTCGACAGCCACACCATCGTGCTTTGCTGCGCCAGCTCGTGACCAGCCCAAACGCACAGCCCCAGCAACGCTGTCATCAACACCCCGAGGCGCAGTTCCAGGCGCAGGTAGAACCAGGCCGACGCCAGCGACGCCAGCACCGCCGGCGAAAGCCAGCCGCCGGCCCATTGCGGACGGGACAGCAACACCGCCACCGCGACGACAATCAGCGGGATGCCGATAAAGTGGCTGGCAATATTGCGTGGGTCACGGTGGTAGGCGGCGTATTGACTGAGATGGTCAACGAGGCTTTTCATTGTTATTCCTCCTGTAGGGTGACTGATCTTGCCCCGGGTTCCCCTTTCGCTCTGTCAGGCAGGCGACAATCTCCAGGAGTTTTAATGGATATGCAGGTTTGGCGTTCGCGCCTGATGACGGGCCAATGGTTCAGCCATCTGCCGGCTCCCTTACAGAATAGTCTGCTGGCCGCCGCCAGGGTGCGGCGCCTGTCGACGGGGCAGCGCCTGTTCAAGCGCGGCGATCCGCCGTGTGGCCTGTACGCGGTGCTCGAAGGTGCGGTGCGCATCGGCGCGGTGAGCGAGCAAGGCAAGGAAGCGCTGCTGAGCCTGGTGGAATCGCCGCACTGGTTCGGCGAAATCTGCCTGTTCGACGGCCAGCCGCGCACCCATGATGCCTTTGGCGTGGGCCAGTGCGTTCTGCTGCACATTCCGCAGTCAGCGTTGCTGGCCTTGCTCGACGAGCAGCCGCTGTACTGGCGGCAACTGGCGCTGCTGATGAGCCAGAAACTGCGCCTGACCTTCATCAACCTCGAACAACTAAGCCTGATGTCGGCGCCGGCGCGGTTGGCCCATCGGCTGCTGATGATCGCCGACGGTTACGGTGAAATCGACCCGCCCAAGCGGGTGCTGCAACTGCCGCAGGAACAACTGGCGTCGATGTTGTCGTTGTCGCGCCAGACCACCAATCAAATTCTCAAGGAGTTGCAGGGCTTGGGAATTCTTGATCTGAAGTACGGTGAGATCGAAATTCTCGATGCCGAGCGGTTGCGGGCATTGGCGATTTTTTAAAAGCGTCGGTAAAGGTGGGCTTTACTCGCGAAGGCGCTTAGCCTGTCACCACGACAAATGAGGTGTGCCATGCGTGTGCTGTTAGTGGAAGACGAACCGGAGATCGCCAAGCTCTTGGCGAACGGCCTGAACGAGGCGAGCTACACGGTGGATGTGGCGCTCAACGGCATGGACGGTCGCCGTTTTATCGAGTCTGGCGAATACGAGCTGATCATCCTCGACGTCATGCTGCCGGGGTTGAATGGCTGGCAGTTGCAGCAACAGGTGCGCAAGCTCGGCGAGACGCCGGTGCTGTTCCTCACCACCCGGGATGGCATTGAGGATCGGCTGCGCGGGCTGGAGCTGCATGAAGACGATTACCTGCTCAAGCCGTTTACTGTGAGTGAGCTGGTGGCGCGGGTGCGCAAGTTGTTGCGGCGGGATCGGGGGCGCTAGGATCTACCGGGGTGTTCGGGCTTGGCGTGAAGAAGCCGGAACTGGCAACACACCTCTACCGCAACCCATCCCGAAACTGCCCCGGCGTCATCCCCGTCCAGCGCTTGAACGCGCGGCTGAAACTGCTGGTATCGGCAAACCCCAACAGATAACTGATCTCGCTCAACGAGCATTGCGGGTCGCGCAGGTGCAGCAGCGCAAGATTCTCGCGGCTTTCATTGAGCAGCGTATCGAACCGGCAGCCCTCGTCCGCCAGATGCCGTTGCAGGCTGCGCAAACTCAGGTGCAAGGCCTGGGCGATATGCTCGGCGCTGGGCTCGCCTTCGGGCAATTGCTCTTCGATGGCATCGCGCACCTTGCGTTCCCAGGTCAGCAACTTGAGCTGCGCCAACGTGCGTTTGAGCACGGTTTCGTTGTGTTCGGCCAGTTCCGGATTGGCGTCGTCCAGGTGACTGTCGAAATCCGCCAGGGAAAACTCCAGCCGGTCTTCACCGGCCGAAAAATACACCGGAGCGCGGAAGACCTTGTGCCATTGATGCGCGTCCGCCGGTTCCGGGCGGCGCAGGTACACCGCCAGCGGCGCATAGTCGCGGCCGAGACGGTTACGGCAGGTGCGCACGTAAATCGCGGTGAAGGCGTCGATGGCTTCGAACGCGGGGGCCGGGTTGCCGGGCGGGATCTTCAGGCAGAAGCGGTAGCGATCTTCTGCGCGAGTCAGTTCAAGCTCCAGGGCATCGCTGACCACTTGGTGATAACGCACGATGCGCTCGAACACTTCGCGCAGACTGCCGCTGGCCACCAGCGCATAACCGAGCGCGTGAAAGGTGGTCGGGCTGACGAACCTTGACACCCGCAGGCCGATCGCCGGATCACCGCTGACCTGCACGGCGATTTGCCACAGGCGCGTGGTGCCGGACAACGGGTAACGGGCGTTCGGGTCGTCCATCAGTTGCGGGTCGAGCCCCGCCTGTTGGCACAGGGCGGTGCTGTCGAGGCCCAGCGCATCGAGTTGCTTGCGCAGGGCGCGGGTCCAGCTGGCGAGGGAGGTCGGTTCAGTCATGCTGATTGGCGCTTCCGGTCAACAGGTTGGCGTCCACGGCTACCGCGTTGCGAGGGTTCACAAGGCAGGATGCGAACATCAATAACCAGAGGATGGAAGCATGGACGGTACTTCTGCAAGTCCCCAGCGACTGAATGCAGCCCAGCGATCAGCACATATTCGCGAAGTGGTGCTGGCCAAAGGCGTCGAACTGCGTAAACGCTACCCGATTCTCAACCATCAGGACGCTTTGGGCGCGGGCATTCTCGCCTTTGCGCTGGCCGGAATGATCGGCTCGGCGGCGCTCTACATCACCGGGCACATGGCGGGGTGGGTGTGCCTGCTGCTCAACGCATTTTTTGCTTCGCTGACCCACGAGCTGGAACACGACCTGATTCACAGCATGTACTTCCGCAAGCAGCGCGTGCCGCACAATCTGATGATGGGCCTGGTGTGGCTGGCGCGGCCGAGCACGATCAATCCGTGGATTCGTCGGCTTCTGCACCTCAACCACCACAAGGTGTCCGGCACGGAAACCGACATGGAAGAGCGCGCAATCACCAACGGCGAACCTTGGGGTTTCGCGCGGTTATTGATGGTGGGCGACAACGTGATGTCGGCATTTATTCGCATGCTGCGGGCCAAAACCTGGGCCCACAAGTCCAGCATCATCAAGCGCACGCTGAAAGTTTATGCGCCGCTGGCGCTGGTGCATTGGGGCGCGTGGTACGTCTTTCTCGGTTTTCATGCAGCGAATGGCATCGCCCATTTGCTCGGGACGCCAATTGAATGGTCCGCGACCACCCTGCAATTGATGCAGGTGATCGATATCGCGGCGGTGGTGATCATCGGCCCGAACGTGTTGCGCACCTTCTGCCTGCACTTTGTCAGTTCCAACATGCACTACTACGGTGATGTCGAACTGGGCAATGTGATGCAACAGTGCCAGGTCTTGAACCCTTGGTGGATGTGGCCGTTGCAGGCGTTCTGCTTCAACTTCGGCAGCAGCCACGGAATCCATCATTTTGTGGTGAAGGAGCCGTTTTACATTCGCCAGATGACCGTGCCAACGGCGCATAAAGTGATGCGTGAGATGGGGGTTCGCTTTAATGATTTCGGGACGTTTGGAAGGGCGAACCGGTTTGTGCGCAATGACGAGGTTCAGGGGCAAGCCGTAGAGGGTGTGCGCGTCTGATGGCCCCATCGCGAGCAGGCTCACTCCCACATTGGATCTCCAGTTGACACAACATTTTTGAACAACCGCGATCTCTGTAGGAGTGAGCCTGCTCGCGATGACGATGTTGCGGGCACACTCAATCAGGCTGAAACGGCGACTCGCTCAAGATCACCCCGGTCTCCTCCACATACCGCTGCCAATGCTCGATCAACGCAGTCAGCTTCTCCGGTTGGTTCACCGCCAAATCATGAATCTCCCCCGGATCACTGCCCAGGTCATACAGCTGCCAGGTCGCCGGCCCCACCGGCCCGGGAATGTAAACCGCCTTCCACTGGCCCTGCCGAATCGCCCGGCGCCCGAACAACTCCCAGATTCAGCCTACTTTCAGCTCCACACCGCCGTCGCCACCAGGCGCTGCACCCATGAGCCTTCCCTTCAAACGTGTTTTTAGTCTGTTCGCCGTTCCGGCATTGGCGGGTCTGCTGGCGTTCAGCGCCCACGCCGACGAACTCAAGGAAATCAGGATTGCCGTGCCCGACCTCAGTGCCGGTACCCAGCACAGCGGTGGCGGGGTGGTGGACGTGCTGCGTAATAACAGATCTACGAAAAAGCGTTCGCCGACCAGGGCATCACGATTCAGTGGAATTTCTTCAAGGGTGCCGGGCCGGTGATCAACGAAGCCTTCGCCAACGGTCAGGTCGACCTCGCTTACCTGGGGGATCTGGCGGCGATCATCGGCAAGTCGAACGGTCTCGACACACGACTGCTGGGCGCCTCGGCGCGGGGCGTGAAACATTACCTCGGCGTGGTGCCGGGTTCCGGGATCAAGACGCTGCAGGACCTCAAAGGCAAACGCGTGGCGATCTTTCGCGGCACTGCCACCCAACTGTCTTTCGACGCCGCGCTGGCTAGCCAGGGTTTGAGCGAGAAAGACTTGAAGGTGATCAACCTGGACTTCAGCGGTGCCGTTGCAGCGCTGGCAGCAAAGCAGATTGATGCTTCGTGGGGCAGCACCGGTTTGACCGCGCTGCAAGCCAAAGGGCTGGCCGAGTTGCCGCTGAACACCAAGGACCTGGGCGGCGCGGGCAGCGTTCAGAGTGTGCTGGTCGGTACGGGCAAATTTGTCGACGAGCATCCCGAGGTGGTCGCGAAATTGCTCAAGGCGCAACAGCAGGCCGTGGACTGGTTGACCCAGGACAGCAACAAGGACGCGTACATCCAGCTGGTTTCTGGGTTGGCGAGTTATCCGCCGGTGATTTTGACGCAGGACCTGCAGGACCAGAAATTGAGCGAGGTGTTCCCGTCGACGCTGGACCCGGTGTTCCTCGGCAAATTGCAGGACTCGGTGGATCTGGTGGCACAGCAGAAGCTGATTCGCAAGCCGTTCAAGGTGAGCGAATGGGTGGCACCGGAACTGGCGGCGGCCAAGCTCTGAATCTCTAGTGCCAATTGCGGCGCTGTCGCGAGCAGGCTCACTCCTACAGGGAATGCAGTCCAATTGTAGGAGTGAACCTGCTCGCGAAGGGGCCCTAAACCGCGACGGCGATCTGCTGCTTATCCACCGCCACCAGCGTCTCGATCATCGCCCGAGCCGCCGGCGACAACCGAAACCCGGTGCGGCTGACAATCCCGCATCGGGCACTCATGCTTTCGATGTTTTGCGGCAAATTACGCCAGTGCAGCAACGCCAGCGAACCCTTGGCAATGTCCTCGACAAACGCTTCCTCGGTTCCGATGCCAATCGCATTCGACTGCAACACGATCTTCACCAGCGCCGGAAAATGCTCGGTCTCGATGCTCGGGGAAAAATCCATTCGCCCGCTGAGGTTCGCCAACAGTTTGCGAATGCCCGGCGGAATCAGCGTGGTCGCCAGCGGGTAATCGAACATGTCGTTGGTCGACAGGCTTTCCTTGGCCAGCAACGGGTGCCCCGGGCGGCAGAAAAACACCCCACGCTTGGGCGTCAACGCCTGGGTCTGGAAGTTCGGGTCGGCCTCGAAGTGGCGGATGTCGGCGATGAAAAATTCGATCTCTTCACGGCTTAACGCGCGGCTGAGTTTTTCCCAGTTATCCACCTGAAAACAGGTGCGGACTTTCGGGTGCGCGTTGATGAATTGGGCGACCGCATCCGGCACCAGTTTCACCGCCGGGGCCGGCCCGCAACCGAAGCGCAACTCACCGGCATCGAGCTTGGTCATCTGCGTCACTTCGGCACTGAGCAGCGCGGCGCCCTGTACCAGCGTCAGCGCATGTTGCAGCACCACCTGGCCTTCGGGCGTGGGGCGCAAATCTTTATTGGCGCGGTCCACCAGCACGCAACCAAACTCTTGCTCCAGCCCTTGAATACTGCGGCTGAACGCCGGTTGAGTGATGCCCATGGCGTCAGCCGCACGAACGAAACTGCGGTGCTCGTTGAGGGCGATGAAGTAACGCAACTGACGAAGATCCATATGCTTTTCCGGCATCCTAAAAATAGCTCGAAGGCATTTGCGACGAGGGTTGCATGAGGTTTTAAATGCAAGCTCTTATTCCGTCAACGAAGCATGTGAATATCTATTAGATCTAAATTGAATATAGATAGAGCGTTGTTTCGCTGCCGCTCAACCGTAAGCCGTCCGATGAGGGTCTACCCATGAGCAATGCCGCTTTAGCTGTTGAACCCGCTGTCCACGCGCTTGAAATCCATCCGGTGGCCGGCCGGATTGGTGCCGAGATTCGTGGCGTGCAACTGTCCGGCGAGCTCTGGGGCCTGAGCTGCGTGAACTGGCAGACAAACTGGTGGCCGTGCACAGCAACGAATACGAATACGAATACGAATACGCTGGCGCCAAGCCTGACGTCTCGGCGGAGAAGCTGGAGCGCTACCGCAAAATCTTCACTTCGACCGTTTATGAAACCGAGCACCCGGTCGTCCGCGTGCACCCGATCAGCGGCGAGAAGAGTTTGTTGCCGGGGCATTTCGTCAAGCGCATCAAGGGTTATTCGCAGGCAGATTCGGCGCACTTGTGCGGGCTGTTGCAAAGCCATGTCACCCGTTTGGAAAACACTGTGCGCTGGCGCTGGAAGGCCGGTGATGTGGCGATCTGGGACAACCGCTCGACCCAGCATTACGCGGTGAATGACTATGGCACCGAAGCATTCAGGCGCTGGAACACAGCGTCGCGACGTGAACCGCGTGCAGTACCTGACCAACGCCGGCTCGGTACGTTCGCGCGGCGTCGAGTTCGAAAGCACGCTGATCCCGTTCCGCCGCCTGACCCTGAACATCAACGGCTCCTACAACGACGTCAGCTACCTCTCGTACAAAGATGCGCCATGC
This sequence comes from Pseudomonas sp. GB2N2, assembly GCF_054897705.1. NCBI lineage: Bacteria > Pseudomonadati > Pseudomonadota > Gammaproteobacteria > Pseudomonadales > Pseudomonadaceae > Pseudomonas > Pseudomonas sp. GB2N2. Next base: position 4,356,828 of record NZ_CM142701.1, on the reverse strand, counting down.
CCGCCGGAAGTCAGCCTGGCGCCGGGCGCTCCGGCCTCATGCGACCTCAGTGGCCATCAAATGGTCGGCGCCTCGAAATGGATTGGCAACGCCAACGGCGAATACAAATGGAACCTGAGTAACGGTTTCGAAGAATACGTCACCGCCAGCTACGCATTCCGCTCCAAGGCCGTGGGCACTGTGGAAGATTCCGACTATGGCCTGATCCCGAGTTACGCGGTGGTGAACCTGTCCACCGGCCTGCGCGGCAACTTCAACCAGGGCCAGTGGGACGTCTCGTTTTGGCTGAAAAACGCCTTCGACAAAACCTATTACTCGACCCTCTGGACCGGCGGCAACGGCGGTTATGAAGGCCTGCTCGGCACGCCCCGGACGCTGGGCCTGACCGGTCGTTACGATTTCTGACGGGCATTGGAGGAGCAAGAGCGCCGAAAACCATGCTTCTGAGGAATATTTTCAATGCCTGGAAAGCATGCGGTTTCGGCGTCGGGCGTAGACCCCTTGTAAATCAGGGCCTGCAGAGGGTTAAGCGTTTTATATATTCGATTACGATCTAAACATAACTTTAAAAATTACTTTAAGTGATAAGCGTCTGGCCCAATGATTTACCCATCGATTCGTCGGCGGGGGATGTCTGGTACGGCGTTTCGGTTATCCGCAAAAGAGACCGCAGGGAGTTAATCAATGGGCAAAGTCCAGACCGCCGCCAGCGCACATGAGGCGCTGTGGCGCCAAGCGCCAGGTGGCGAGTTGGTCGATCTCGGCCGGGTGCACCGCGTGCCTTTAGGGCAGCTGCGTTTGCAGCGTGCCCCCAAGGGCATTCTGAGTCGCCGGGAAACGATCCTGCTCGGTGTGCTGGCGTTGCTGGTGCATGGCGCAGTGATCTACTGGGTCAATCAGCAACCGACCACGGTCTTGCCGATCGTGCCGCCGGAAATTCCGCCGATGACGATTGAGTTCTCGCAACCGGCGCCACCTGTGGTCGAGCCGCCACCTCCGCCGCCACCACCACCTCCTCCGGTGGTCGAGCCACCACCGCCGGTGGAAGATGAACTGGCGGCAAAACCGCCACCACCGAAACCGATCCCGAAACCAAAACCGGTCGTCAAGCCCGTGCCGAAACCGGTGCAGAAAGTCGTTCCGCAAACGCCAGCGCCGCCACAACCGACGGCACCTGTCGCGGCCCCGGCGCCGCCCGCACCACCTACACCCGCGCCGGTGACACCGGCCTCGGCCAACGCCGCGTACCTGAAAAACCCGGCGCCGGAATACCCGTCGCTGGCGGTCCGTCGCGGCTGGGAAGGCACGGTGTTGTTGCGGGTGAAGGTTTTGGCCAACGGCAAGCCTGGCGACATTCAGATCCAGAAAGGCAGCGGTCGTGAGGCTCTTGACGAGGCGGCGATCAACGCCGTGAAGCGTTGGAGTTTCGTGCCTGCCAAGCAAGGTGAAGTCGCCCAGGAAGGCTGGGTCAGCGTGCCCATCGATTTCAAGCTGCACTAATTCATTAAACAGAAACCAAATTCGCGCGAAACGTTTACACGAGGAATTCACCATGACGTTATTGGCATCTCCACTTGAATCCATCGAAGGCGCGGTGATCTGGCTGCTGGTGGTTTTTTCCGTCGCCACTTGGGGCCTGGCGCTGCTCAAGGGCGTGCAGTTCGGCCGCCTGAAGGCGCAGGACCGAAGGTTTCATAAACAGTTTTGGGCGGCGTCGAGCCTGGATTCGGCAGCGGAACTGGCCGAGACTCAGCCCGGCGCAGCGGCCCGTGTGGCCCAGGCCGGTTACGCGGCGATTCAGGTGGGAGAAGCGCCACCGGCGGCGGATTTGAGCCAGGCGATCAATCATCAGGATCGTCTGGAGCGCGCTTTGCGTCAGCAGATCGTGCGTGAACGGCGCTCGCTGGAAACCGGATTGGCAGTGGTCGCGAGTATTGGCAGCACGTCGCCGTTCATTGGTTTGTTCGGCACCGTTTGGGGAATCATGGAAGCGTTGAAAGGCATCAGCGCGGCAGGTTCCGCCAGCCTGGAAACGGTGGCCGGACCGATCGGTGCGGCGCTGGTGGCGACGGGCGTGGGTATCGCCGTCGCGGTGCCGGCGGTGCTGGTTTACAACTACTTTTTACGGCGTCTGAAACTGACGGCGGCGGACCTGGACGACTTCGCCCATGACTTCTACAGCTTGGCGCAGAAGAGTTCGTTCCGCGTACTGATCCACCCGACGGCGCACAAAGCCGCCGCCACGGGCAACGCGCAGAAAGTGAAGGAGGCGTCCTGATATGGCCTTCTCCACGCAAGACAGCGATGAGGTGCTGAGCGAGATCAACGTGACACCGCTGGTGGACGTGATGCTGGTGCTGTTGGTGGTGTTTATCGTCACCGCGCCGCTGCTGACCAACGCGATACCGATCAACCTGCCCAAGACCGAGGCCGTGGCCCCGGTGGAGCAGAAAGACCCGCTGATGGTGAGCATCGACGGTGCCGGGAAGCTGTTTATCAACAAGGATGAAATCAAGCCGGACTTGCTGGAATTCAACCTCAAGTCGGCGAAGGCCAAGGACCCGGATGTGCGCGTGCAATTGCAGGCGGATGACGGGGTGAATTACGGCGAAGTGGCGCGCGCCATGGCGTCGATCGAACGGGCCGGGATTACCAAATTGTCGGTGATCACCGCGCGTTAACAGATTTCGTTTTTCCGGGGCCGTCTCCTTGGCAGGGTGCGGCCCTTTTTTTATTCCCAGGAAAACACCCGTCTCTCATATTCTTTATGGGTCTTAATAAATAGCTTCTTATTCCTTAACGAATATAACTCTCCTCCCTATACTTGACCGGGAACAGACATGCAGCAGGAGAGCTCCCCATGCGCAACGAATCAATTCGCTACCTGATTGTGCCGGGCTGGCAAGGATCGCCAGATGATCATTGGCAAAGCCACTGGCAGAACAGTTTGCCGAACAGCGCACGGGTCGAGCAGGCCGATTGGCTGACACCGCGTCGCGAAGACTGGGTCGCGGCGCTGGCCGAGGCGATTGCCGCCGACAGCACGCCCGTGATCCTGATTGCCCATAGCCTGGGCTGCATCACGGTGGCGCATTGGGCGGCCACCGCGCCATTGAATTTTCTGCGTCAGGTGCGCGGTGCCTTGCTGGTCGCGCCCGCGGATGTCGAGCGCCCGGCCTGTGCGCCGGCGCTGCGCAACTTTGCACCGATTCCGACGAATCTGCTGCCGTTCCCCAGTCAAGTGGTCAGCTCCGACAACGACAGTGCCGTCAGCGCTCCGCGTGCCCTGGAACTGGCGCGTAACTGGGGCGCCGAGGCAGGGATTCTGGCGGGTGCCGGGCACATCAACGTGAAGTCCGGGCATCAGCGTTGGGAGCAGGGCTTTGCTTATTTGTATCGCCTGCAAAACCGCATGGAACATCACGCTCTGCGCCGCGCTTGAGTCTTTTTATTTTTTCTTTTTTTTAAAATCGCCCCCCGTCTCCCGGCGGTTTTGGGCGGGAGTCTGCCATGAGCTTTGAAGTTTTCGGTCAGCCACTGCTGACCTTCCCCGATGCAGAAAAAAGTCCCCTGAGCATCCGCGCCAAGGCGCTGGTGTTTGTCGATCCACGCTCGCGTCAGTTGCGCGAAGAGCTGGAGCAACTGGCACCGCGCGCGATCTCGGTGTTGATCCGTGGCGAAACCGGCAGCGGCAAGGAATTGCTCGCGCGGCACATTCACCGGGCCAGCGATCGAGGCGGCTTGTTCGTGTCGGTCAATTGCGGGGCGATCAGCCCGACGTATGCCGACGCTGAATTGTTTGGCTATGCCGCTGGCAGTTACAGCGGTTCGGCAAGCAGCCGCGCTGGCTGGTTCGGTTCGGCTAATGGCGGCACGCTGTATCTGGACGAGATCGGCGATTTGCCGCTGCCGATCCAGATCAAGTTGCTCGCGGCGCTGGAAAACCATGAAGTCACGCGCGTCGGCTCGTCTCAGCCGAGCCCGGTGGACGTGCGCCTGGTCGCGGCAACCAGCATCGACCTTGCGCAAGCCGTGGCGGCCGGTAAATTCCATGAGCGGCTCTATCACTACCTCAGCGAAGGTCAGCTGGAATTGCCGGCGTTGCGCGAACGGGTGGGCGATATCCTGTCCCTGTCCGAATATTTCCTCGGTATCTACAGCCAGCGCCTGGACCTGCCCGTGCCGCTGATCAGCGAAGCGGCGCAGCATCTGCTGGAACAACACAGCTGGCCAGGCAACACCCGAGAGCTGGAAAACGTCATTCACTTCGCACTGTTGGTGAGCACCGGCGACGAAATTTTGCCAGAGCATCTGAACCTGACCGCGCCGCTGACGCAGATCGAGCGGCAGCTCAAGCACATCCTCATTAAAGGCACTGCTGCCGAGCGAGCCGCCCTGAAGCAACTCTTGAAGCAAACCGAATCATTGTAGGAGCGAGCAAGCTCGCTCCTACAGGGTGCGAACAAAATGGAATATGAAAGTGAATAAAAGATATTGTTCGGGAATAAAAATTCTCGGTATCTTCCGCTTCACGCCAGCGATAGCACTTCGCTGGCACCTCAACTTTTAGCCGTCGTCACTGGCGACCGTGATTTTCGATAAGGACACTGCATGAAAAAGGTTCTGTTGTTCACCGCACTGGCGGCTGCCCTGACTGCGGGCCTGGCCCAGGCCGGCGAGAAACTGGTGGTTGCGGCGACCCCGATTCCACACGCCGAGATTCTCGAACTGATCAAGCCAGCCCTCGCCAAAGAAGGCGTGGACCTGGAAATCAAAGTGTTCACCGACTACGTTCAGCCGAACGTACAAGTGGCGGAAAAGCACCTGGACGCCAACTACTTCCAGACCCAGCCTTACCTGGACAGCTTCAACAAAGGCAAGGGCACTAACCTGGTGACCGTGATCGGTGTTCACGTTGAACCGTTCGGTGGTTACTCGAAGAAGTACAAATCGTTGGCTGAACTGCCGAACGGCGCAACCATCGCTCTGCCGAACGAAGGCAGCAACAGCGGTCGTGCTCTGCTCCTGCTGCAGAAGGCTGGCCTGATCGAATTGAAAGACCCGAAAAACGCTCTGTCGACGCCGAAAGACATCGCCAAGAACCCGCACAACTTCAAGTTCAAGGAACTGGAGTCGGCCTTGCTGCCGCGTGTTCTGGACCAGGTCGACCTGGATTTGATCAACACCAACTACGCGCTGGAAGCAGGTCTGAACCCGGCTAAAGACGCGCTGGTCATTGAAGGTGCCGATTCGCCTTACGTGAACTTCCTGGTGGCTCGTCCGGACAACAAGGACAGCGACGCCATCAAGAAACTGGCCAAGGCGTTGACCAGTCCTGAAGTGAAAGCATTCATCGCCAAGAAGTACAGCGGCGCGGTATTGCCGGCGTTCTGATTAGACGCAGCAACAAACCCCTTCAAGGTTTCGAACGCCGACGGCTAACACCAGCGTCGGCGTGATCGTTCCTACACTCGGCGTGGGAATGATCTATATCGTTCAGGCCACCCTGGCCTTCAACGCCCTGCGCAACGCCACCAGCAGTTTAAGAATGTCCTGCGGATCCAGTCGTTGCGGCACTTTTACTTCAGCCATGTTCGCTTCCTTGTGAGGGGTCGGCCGGGAGAGTCTGGCCAAAAGCTGTGCGTCCTTGGAGGGGGAACTCGAAAAAAAGATCCTTCCTACAGCGCAAAGGAAAATAGTCGTCTTCCATCGTCACGGCAAATCCGCGAGATAGTTTTTTGCGTGATATCCATATGCTTTAACGGTATTTAAATTCTTTTTCTTATGCCTTTAAAGTCTGTGCCTGCCAGGTGGTTATCCACCGCCCATGGACCGCACCGCCGTCGCTTGCCGAGCGACGTTCAGGATGTTCAATGAACTTCGATTACGCTTTTATCCTCAGCACCTTGCCGGCGTTTCTCAAGGCCGTGGGCGTGACGCTGCAGGTCGGTTTTATCGCCATCGGCACCTCGTTGCTGGTGGCGCTGATCAACGCGACGATCCTGGTGTTTCGTACGCCTTACCTGCAACGCCTGGTCGGGTTGTACGTGGAGCTGGCGCGCAACACGCCGTTGCTTATCCAGCTGTTCTTTGTGTACTTCGCGTTGCCGGCGCTGGGCATCAAGGTGTCCGGCTTCGCTGCGGCGATCATCACCATGACGTTCCTTGGTGGCGCTTACCTCACTGAAGTATTGCGTGCCGGCGTGGACGCAGTGCCCCAGGCGCAACTCGAATCCGGGCGCTCCATCGGTTTGTCCCACGGGCAATTGCTGCGCTACGTGATCCTGCCCCAGGCCGGCATCCTCAGCTTGCCCTCGCTGTTCGCCAACTTCATTTTCCTGCTCAAGGAGACCACCGTGGTCTCCGCCGTGGCCGTCCCGGAAATTCTCTACACCACCAAAAGCTATATCGCGCTCTACTACAAAACCTATGAAATGCTCGCCGTGCTGACGTTGATTTGCGTGCTGCTGTTTTTGCCGCTGTCGCTGCTGCTCAGCCGCCTGGAAAGGAGGCTCCAGCATGGCCAGTTCGGGTCTTGAATTGCTCTGGGTGTCACTACCGCAACTGGGCAAGGGCGCGGCGCAAACCCTGTCGATCTCCTTTCTGAGCATCGCCATCAGTACGGTTGGCGGCGTGCTCTACGGCGTATTGCGGACGCTGAATTCGACATGGTTGAACGCGATCCTGCGGGTCTATCTGGAACTGTTTCGCGCGATCCCGGTGCTGGTCTGGTTGTATCTATTGTTTTTCGGCCTGCCGATTTTCTTTGGCCTGAGCATTCCGAGCTTCTGGTGCGCGGTGCTGGTGCTGTCGTTGTGGGGCGCCAGCGAAGTCGGAGAAGTAGTGCGCGGCGCCTTGCATTCGTTGCCGCGCGGCCAGCGCGAGGCGGGGTTGTCGATCGGCCTGAACGGCCCGCAACTCTACGGCTACGTGTTGCTGCCCCAAGCGCTGAAACGCATGACACCGCCGACCATCAACGTCTACACGCGCATCATCAAGACCAGTTCGCTGTCGGTGCTGATCGGCGTGGTGGATGTGATCAAGGTCGGCCAGCAGATCATCGAACGCACCTACGAATCCGTGCTGATCTATGGCGCGCTGTTCCTGTTTTTCTTTTTCATCTGCTACCCGCTCTCGGCCGCTTCGCGCGTGCTGGAGCGGCGCTGGACGCAAGCATGAGCGCATTGATCGAGTTCAAGGGCTTCAACAAGTTTTTCGGCGAGCAGCAGGTACTCGACGGCATTGACCTGCAAGTGAAGCCGGGCGAAGTGATCGTCATCCTCGGGCCGAGCGGCTGCGGCAAAAGCACCTTGCTGCGCTGCCTCAACGGTCTGGAAATCGCGCACAGTGGCAGCCTGAAGTTTGCCGGCCGTGAGCTGCTGGACAAAGGCACCGACTGGCGCGAAGTGCGCCAGCAGATCGGCATGGTGTTCCAGAGTTATCACCTGTTCCCGCACATGAGCGTGCTCGACAACCTGTTGCTGGGCCCGGTCAAGGTACAGAAGCGCGACCGCCATGAAGCCCGTGTCCAGGCCGAATCCCTGCTTGCGCGTGTGGGCCTGCTGGACAAGCACGACGCCTTCCCGCGCCAGCTCTCCGGCGGCCAGCAACAACGCATCGCCATCGTCCGCTCGCTGTGCATGAACCCCCAGGTCATGCTGTTCGATGAAGTCACCGCCGCCCTCGATCCGGAAATGGTCAAGGAAGTGCTGGAAGTTATTCAGGGCCTGGCCCGCGAAGGCATGACGCTGCTGATCGTCACCCACGAAATGGCCTTTGCCCGCGCCGTGGCCGACCGCATTGTGTTCATGGATGCCGGGCGAATCCTTGAGCAAAACCCTCCCGAGATGTTCTTTACGAACCCGCAAACCGCACGAGCGCAGCAGTTCCTGGAGAAGTTCTCCTACGTCGCCGCACTACCCAAAATGACTCAAACGAAGGAATCGGAACTGTTATGAAAACTGCCAAGTCTTCTCTATTTTTACTGCCGCTGCTCGGCCTCGCGCTGTTGGCCGGTTGCAACAAAACCGAGGAACCGGCGAAGCCGAAAGTCGCCAGTGAAAGCACTGCGCCGGCCAGCTACATCGACAAAATCAAGGCGCGGGACAAGCTGATCGTCGGCGTCTTCACCGACAAGCCGCCGTTTGGTTTCGTCAATGAGGCCGGGCGTTATGTGGGTTTCGATACTGACATCGGCCGTCAATTCGCCAAGGATTTGCTGGGCGATGAAAACAAGGTCGAGTTCGTTGCGGTCGAGCCGGCGAGCCGGATTCCGTTCCTGCAAAGCGACAAGGTCGACCTGATCCTGGCCAACATGACCGTGACCCCGGAACGCAAGGAAGCGGTGGACTTTACCAACCCGAACCTGAAAGTTGCGGTACAGGCGCTGGTGCCACAGGCCAGCGAAGTGAAAAACCTCGATGACCTGGCAACCCGCACGACCATCGTTACCACCGGCACCACGGCGGACATCTGGCTGACCAAGAATCACCCGGACTGGAAACTGCTGAAATTCGAGAAAAACTCCGAATCCCTGCAAGCCTTGGCCAACGGTCGCGGCGACGCTTATGCGCAGGACAATCTGGTGCTGTTCAGCTGGGCCAAGCAAAACCCTGGCTACCGCGTGCTGGACCAGAAACTCGGCGCCGAAGCACCGATTGCCCCGGCGGTGAAGAAGGGCAATATCGAGCTGCGTGACTGGGTGAATACTGAGTTGGCGAAGCTGGGCGAAGAGAAGTTTTTGCTCAAGCTGTACGACCAGTATGTGCGTAAAGAACTAAGCGATGACACCAAGCCTGAGAGCGTGATTGTCGAGGGTGGCAAGTGGCAGGGGTGATTCGCCGTTTCATATAGAGAGCCTCCAATACCTAGCATTTCTGCTAGGTATTCGCCCCTCGGGTACTGGTGCAAGCTGAATACTTTTGCGGGGGTGTTGCAATGAGCACGTCAAAAGCCAGCTTGTGTCGTTACCGCTACAGCGCGCTTGATCTGCTGACAGGGATTGAGCTCGCCGGGCAACAACCGCAGCAACGGTTTTACTGCCGCGAGCACCTGGCGACCGATGTTCAAGGCGCGGCCAGCCAGAGCGTGTTCCAGCAAGGTCATCAACTGTTGGCGCTGCAATCGCGTGACAGTGGTGGCGTCAATAACCGGCTGCTGGCCACGGACCCACAGCGCTCCGTGTTGCAGGTGACTGATCGTGGTGGATCGGTGCAGCAGGTTTATTCGCCTTATGGTCACCGTCGGATCGAAAGCGGTGCTGGGAGTCTCTTGGGGTACAACGGCGAAGCGGTCGATCCGCTCACCGGTCATTACCTGCTCGGCAATGGACATCGCATGTTCAACCCGGCGCTGATGCGCTTCAACAGGCCGGACGAGTTAAGCCCGTTCAGTCGCGGTGGACTGAATCCGTATGCGTATTGTGTGGGCGATCCAGTAAATTTCAGTGATCCGACCGGGCAGTTTGCCGAAATCGGCCGATTGATCACCAGCATCCTGGGTTTGTCGAATACAGGACTGGGCATGACCCGTGCCATCCCCTCCTTTAACCTGGCCAAGGATGCCTTGGGATTGGGTGCATTGAGGAAATTACCGGCCAGACAGGGCTTTGCGGCAACCAGCACGGTGGTGGCCAGTGGGTTGATACTCACCACGGGTGTGGCTGGGGTTGCCAGTGCCGTTGTGTTATTCGTCGAGAATCCTGAGGCAGCCAAAATACTGGGTTATGTCGCATTAGGGCTGACTACGCTGGCGGTAGCCTCGAGAGTGGGGACTTACTGGGCTGTGAGAAAGCCCGGGACTGAAGCTGCCTTGGTGAGTTTTGTGAAGAACAAGGGGCAGGTGAGCATCGCGACACCCCACGCGTCACCACGGCCTTCGGTGTCTTTCGAGCCCTCGGCTCCCCCACTAACGCCAGGCCTGGGACCAACAGAATTTTGGAGCACGGCCAACAACATTCGTCGTAGGTCTATCTGAAGGCACAGCCGACAGATTGGCCGATCAATCCGGCCATTACCAAGCCGGTTCATCCAGTAGCCACTCCCCAACAATCCCGCTCTGCCCGAGGTTTTTCTCCAGCACAGTGGGAACAGCAAACCTGTGCACCTATTGAACCCTGTTCTAAGCTCACAGTCGTATCGCCATTGGCACGTCCGTACAACGCAAAGGAGTCTGCATGGCTGGTCCCGGATTGAAAAGAGTGGTTGGCCTGAGCCTGCTTGTCCTGCTGAGCGCCTGCGGGGAAAAACCCCAGGGCGAAAAGGACCGTCCGCGGGTGTTCGTGCAAGCCGTCACGCCTCTGGATTACGCCGCGTCCGTGACCCTCACCGGCGATGTGCAGGCGCGCGTGCAGACTGAGTTGTCCTTCCGCGTGGGCGGCAAGATCATCCAGCGCATGGTCGATGTCGGAGACCGGGTTACAGCCAGACAGGTATTAGCCAAACTCGACCCGAAAGACCTGCAAACCAGTGTCGACTCGGCCCAGGCGCAGGTCACCGCCGAGCAGGCGCGGGTCAAGCAGACCGCCGCCGCCTTCGTTCGCCAGCAAAAACTCCTGCCCAAGGGCTACACCAGCCAAAGTGAATTCGACTCCGCCCAAGCCGCGTTGCGCAGCAGCCAAAGTGCGTTGACGGCGGCCCAGGCGCAGTTGGCCAACGCCCGTGAGCAACTGGGCTACACCTCGCTGATCGCTGATGCGCCGGGGATTATCACGGCCCGTCAGGCCGAAGTCGGTCAGGTGGTGCAGGCGACAATGCCGATTTTCAGCCTCGCCCGGGACGGTGAGCGTGACGCGGTGTTCAACGTCTACGAATCGCTGCTGGCGGAGGCGCCGGCAGATAAAACCATTATGGTCAGCCTGCTCGACAACCCCGCCATCAAAACCAAGGGCACCGTCCGGGAAATCACTCCGGCGGTGTCCGCGCAGACCGGCACGGTGCAGGTCAAAGTCACCCTTGATGCGCTGCCGGAAGGCATGCAGCTCGGTTCGGTGGTCAGTGCCACGGCGAAGACGCCGGGCAAATCAGCCGTCGAGCTGCCGTGGTCGGCGCTGACCAAAAATCTCAGCGATCCGGCCGTGTGGCTGGTGGACGACGAAGGCAAGGCGCAGTTGCACACGGTCACGGTCGGTCGTTACCTGACCGGCAAAGTCATCATCAGCGACGGCCTGAAGGGTGGTGAAAAAGTCATCATTGCCGGCGGCCAGTTGTTGCATCCCGGGGTGAAGGTGGAAATCGCCGAAAACACCTACAAAGACCTGGCCGAAGGAGCCCAGCCATGAGGCGCGTGTTGCTGGGGCTCGCCGGTGTGATGCTGGTGGCCTGTTCGGAAAAAGAGCCACCGCCGGAGCCAGTGCGTCCGGTGTTGTCGATCAAGGTCCAGGCGCTGGACGAGGAAACCCTCGGCCGCTTCGCCGGGAGCATTCAGGCCCGTTACGAAACCAATGTCGGTTTCCGTGTGCCGGGACGGATCGCCAGCCGCAACGTCGATGTCGGCGCCGAAGTCCAGAAGGGCGCCTTGCTCGCCACGCTGGACCCCACTGATCAGCAAAACCAGCTGCGCTCGGCCCAGGGCGATCTGGCGAAGATTCAGGCGCAGCTGATCAACGCCCAGGCCAACGCCCGGCGTCAGCAGGAACTGTTCGATCGTGGCGTTGGCGCGCAGGCGCAACTGGACATCGCCCAGACCGACCTGAAAACCACCCAGGCCTCGATGGACCAGGCCAAGGCCGCGGTCGATCAGGCCAAGGACCAACTCGGTTACGTCGAATTGCGCACCGATCACAAAGCCATCGTCACCGCGTGGAATGCCGAAGCCGGGCAAGTGGTGACTGCCGGCCAGCAAGTGGTGACCCTGGCGCAGCCGGACATCAAGGAAGCGGTGATCGACCTGCCCGATACGCTGGTCGAGCAGTTGCCGACGGACGTGGTGTTCCAGGTCGCCGTGCAACTGGACCCGAGCATCACCACCACCGCCATCGTTCGTGAAATCGAACCCCAGGCGCAGAGCGCCACCCGCACCCGCCGCGCTCGCTTGACCCTGACGGACACGCCGCCCGGTTTTCGGCTGGGCACTGCGATCAGCGTCACCCTCAGTTCCGCAATCAAACCGCGCATTGAGCTGCCACTGACCGCGCTGCAGGAAGTCGATGGCAAAACACGCATCTGGGTCATCGACGCACCCACCCAAACCGTGTCCCCACGTGACGTCAGCCTGGTCAGCCGCACCGATTCGACCATGATCCTGGCGAGCGGCGTAAAGTCCGGCGAGCGAGTGGTCAGTGCCGGCGTCAACAGCCTGAAACCGGGGCAGAAAGTGAAAATCGATGAGGACAGCCCACAATGAAAGGGAGTTTCAACTTATCCGAATGGGCCCTCAAGCATCAGTCGTTTGTCTGGTACCTGATGTTCGTCGCCCTGCTGATGGGCGTGTTCTCGTACATGAACCTCGGTCGCGAGGAAGACCCGTCGTTCACCATCAAGACCATGGTTATCCAGTCCAGTTGGCCGGGCGCGACCCAGGAAGAAACCCTCAAACAGGTCACTGACCGCATCGAGAAAAAACTCGAAGAGCTCGATTCCCTCGACTACGTGAAAAGCTACACCCGGCCCGGCGAATCGACGGTGTTTGTGTATCTGCGCGACACCACCAGCGCCAAGGACATTCCGGAAATCTGGTACCAGGTGCGCAAGAAGATCAACGACATTCGCGGCCAGTTCCCCAAAGGCCTGCAAGGGCCGGGGTTCAACGACGAGTTCGGTGATGTGTTCGGTTCGGTGTACGCCTTTACTGCTGACGGTTTGTCGATGCGCCAGTTGCGCGATTACGTCGAACAGGTGCGCGCCGAGATTCGTGAAGTGCCGGGCCTGGGCAAGGTCGAGATGGTCGGTGAGCAGGATGAAGTGCTCTACCTGAATTTTTCCACACGCAAACTGGCGGCGCTGGGTATCGATCAGCGCCAAGTGGTGCAGAGCCTGCAATCGCAAAACGCGGTGACGCCTGCCGGCGTGATCGAAGCCGGTCCGGAGCGAATTTCCGTGCGCACCTCGGGTCAATTCGCGTCCGAGAAAGACCTGGAAAACGTCAACCTGCGGCTCAACGATCGCTTCTATCGTCTGGCCGACATTGCCGAGATCAGCCGTGGCTACGTCGACCCGGCAACGCCCGAATTCCGCTTCAATGGCCACCCGGCCATCGGCCTCGCCATCGCGATGAAGAAGGGCGGCAACATTCAGGAATTCGGCAAGGCGCTGCACCAGCGCATGACCGGGCTGACGGCTGACCTGCCGGTCGGTGTCGGCGTACATAACGTGTCCGACCAGGCCGATGTTGTGGAAAAAGCCGTCGGTGGCTTTACCAGCGCGCTGTTCGAAGCCGTGGTGATCGTGCTGATTGTCAGCTTCATCAGCCTCGGCGTGCGCGCCGGTCTGGTGGTGGCGTGCTCGATCCCGCTGGTGCTGGCGATGGTCTTTGTGTTCATGGAATACAGCGGCATCACCATGCAGCGGATCTCCCTCGGCGCGTTGATCATTGCCCTCGGGCTGCTGGTGGACGACGCGATGATCACCGTGGAGATGATGGTCACGCGCCTGGAAATGGGCGAGACCAAGGAGCAGGCGGCCACGTTCGCCTACACCTCGACCGCGTTCCCCATGCTCACCGGCACGCTGGTGACGGTGGCCGGTTTTGTGCCCATCGGCCTCAACGCCAGTTCGGCAGGGGAGTACACGTTCACGTTGTTCGCGGTGATTGCGGTGGCGATGCTGGTGTCGTGGGTGGTCGCGGTGTTGTTCGCGCCGGTGATCGGCGTGCACATTCTCAGCGCCAAGGTGAAACCTCACAGCACGGAGCCCGGGCGCATCGGCCGTGCATTCAATTACGGCATGCTCTGGTCCATGCGCCATCGGTGGTGGGCCATCGGCATCACCATCGCCTTGTTCGTGGCGTCGGTGTTCTCCATGCAGTTCGTGCAGAACCAGTTCTTCCCGTCCTCGGACCGTCCGGAAATCCTCGTCGACCTGAACCTGCCGCAAAACGCCTCGATCGCCGAAACCCGCAAGGCGGTGGACAAGCTCGAAGCGACGTTCAAGGACGATCCGGACATCGTGCGCTGGAGCACCTACATCGGCGAAGGCGCGATCCGTTTCTACCTGCCTCTCGACCAGCAACTGCAGAACCCGTACTACGCGCAATTGATCATCGTCAGCAAAGGCCTGGAGTCGCGCACGGCCCTGAGCCAGCGTTTGCGCGAGCGCCTGCGCAAGGATTTCGTCGGCATCGGCAGCTATGTGCAGGCGCTGGAAATGGGCCCGCCAGTGGGCCGGCCGATCCAGTACCGGGTCAGCGGCAAGGACATCGACCAGGTGCGCAAACAGGCCATCGCGCTGGCCACCGAACTCGACAAAAACCCGCACATCGGCGAGATCATTTACGACTGGAACGAGCCGGGCAAAGTCCTGCGCATCGACATTGCCCAGGACAAGGCGCGGCAGCTGGGGCTGTCGTCGGAGGACGTGGCCAACCTGATGAACAGCATTGTGGTCGGTGCGCCGGTGACCCAGGTCGATGACGATATCTACCTGATCAACGTCGTCGGTCGCGCGGTGGACGCCGAGCGCGGTACGCCAGAGACCTTGCAGAACCTGCAAATCGTCACGCCGAGTGGCACCTCGATCCCGCTGCTGGCCTTCGCGACCGTGCGTTATGAACTGGAGCAGCCGCTGGTGTGGCGGCGCGACCGCAAACCGACCATCACCATCAAGGCGGCGGTGCGCGACGAGATTCAACCGACCGATCTGGTCAAGCAACTGAAACCGGAAATCGATAAATTCGCCGACGGTTTGCCGGTGGGCTACAAGGTTGCCACTGGCGGTACGGTTGAGGAAAGCGGCAAGGCCCAGGGGCCGATTGCCAAGGTCGTGCCGTTGATGCTGTTTCTGATGGCGACGTTCCTGATGATCCAGTTGCACAGCGTGCAGAAGATGTTCCTGGTGGCCAGCGTCGCGCCGCTTGGCCTGATCGGCGTGGTGCTGGCGTTGATCCCGACGGGCACGCCGATGGGCTTCGTGGCGATCCTGGGGATTCTGGCGCTAATCGGCATCATCATCCGCAACTCGGTGATTCTGGTGACGCAGATCGACGCCTTGGAGAAAGAGGGATTGGCACCGTGGGATGCGGTGGCGCAAGCCACGGAACACCGTCGTCGGCCGATTCTGTTGACGGCTGCGGCGGCGAGCTTGGGGATGATCCCGATCGCCCGGGAAGTGTTCTGGGGGCCGATGGCGTACGCGATGATCGGCGGGATTATTATTGCGACGTTGCTGACGCTGCTGTTTTTGCCGGCGCTGTATGTGGCCTGGTACAAAATCCGCGAGCCGAAGAAAGAGACGACCTGATAAAAAACAAAAGATCGCAGCCTGCGGCAGCTCCTACGGGTGGACGCAAAACCCTGTAGGAGCTGCCGCAGGCTGCGATCTTTTGATCTGCCTAATCCGCGCGACGCCAAACACTCGCCAGCCAAGGCTGTTGCTCCCGCGGCAGTCCCTCCGGCCGGTAGTAATGCTCCAGCTCGACAAACCCCGCCGCAGTCAGCAAATCCTGCCACGCCTGAAGATCGTGATACGCCCCATACCGCGGCCCATTCCATCCTTCCTGGTTTTCGCCACGGGGATTGGAACTGAACAACACCCCACCCGGCTTCAAAGCCCTGTGCAACTCCTTCAAAACCCGAGGCAACTCCTGGCGCGGAATATGAAACAGCACCGCATTGGCGAAGATCCCGTCGAAGCGCTCCGCCGGCAAATCAAGTTTCAGAAAATCCTGCTGCCAGACCTCGCAACCACTGTCTTCACGCGCCATCTGCGCAAATTTTTCCGAGCCGTCGAGGCCGACCGCTATGTGGCCCATGCGCGTGAAAGTCTGCAAATCGCGACCGGGACCGCAGCCGAAGTCGAGGATGTCGAACGGCGCCTCGCCTTGAATATGCCGTAACAGCGCGTCGATGTTCTGGCTGACATCGTGATCGCGCGTCCCTTCGCGAAAACCCTCGGCCACCGAGTTGTAATGGCCGAGGGTGGTGGAAGTGATTTGCTGAAGATCGTCGGGGGACTGTTTCATGGTTGGCTGCGCTGGCAATTGGGATTCGCCGAATATACGCCATGCCCTTACTGACTCAACGCTTATTGAGCCCCCGAGCCAACCGATCCCCACCCAACTGAATCACCGCCACCAGGACCACCAGCAGCACAATGACCGTCAACATGATCTGGCTATCAAACCGCTGATACCCGTACCGATAGGCAATGTCGCCCAGCCCACCGGCACCAATCGCCCCGGCCATGGCCGACGAGTTGATCATGGTCACCAAGGTAATGGTGAAACCGCCGACGATCCCCGGCAGCGCCTCAGGCAACAACACATGCCAGACGATGTGCCAGCGCCGGCAGCCCATCGCCTGCGCCGCTTCGATTAAACCAAAATCCACCTCGCGCAAACTGACTTCGGCAATCCGCGCAAAAAACGGCGTAGCGGCAATCGTCAGCGGTACCACGGCGGCCCAGACGCCGTAAGTAGTGCCGACAATCAACCGCGTGAACGGAATCAGCGCCACCATCAGAATCAGGAATGGGATCGAGCGGAACAGGTTCACGAATGCGCCCAGCACGCGGTTGAGCATCGGTGCCTGGTAGATGCCACCCTTGTCGCTGGTGACCAGAATCACCGCCATCGGAATGCCCGCCAGCAATGCGATCAGCGAGGACACGCCGACCATTAAAAACGTGTCGATGAACCCTTGCAGCAAGCGATCAAACCACATAACCCAGCACCTCCACCTGTTGCGCGAAGTGAGCAGCGCGCTGACGCAGTTCCTCGGCACCGAGTGCCGAGCCAGCCACCGCCAGCAACAATTGCCCCAACGCGTGGCCCTGAATCCGTTCCACGCCACCTTGCAGCAACCGCACGCGCCCACCGAGTGCGGTGAACAGTGCGGCCAGGTCCGGTTCGTGCGTGGCGCTGCCGGTGAACTGCAAACGCAAGACCACGGCGGCGTCCGACGACTGTGGCTGAGCCTGAAGGCGACTTTGCAACTCTTGCGGCAGCGCATGCTGCAACGGCGCCAACAACGTCTTGCTGACTTCATGCTGCGGGTTGCCGAACACTTCCCACACCGGGCCTTGCTCGACGATACGCCCGTGCTCCAGCACCACGACGCGGTCGCAGATATCGCGGATCACCGCCATCTCGTGGGTGATCAGGATGATGGTCAAACCCAGGCGCTGGTTGATCTCGCGCAGCAGGCCGAGGATTGATTGCGTGGTCTCCGGGTCCAGCGCCGACGTAGCTTCGTCGCACAGCAGGATTTGCGGGTCGTGCACCAGCGAACGGGCGATGCCGACGCGCTGTTTCTGCCCGCCGGACAGCTGCGCTGGGTACGCCTTGTGTTTCTCTTGCAAGCCCACCAGTTCCAGCAGTTCGCGAACTTTCTTTTGGCGTTTTTCCTTCGGCACACCGGCAACTTTCAGTGGCAGTTCGACGTTCTGCCAGACCGTCTTGGCCGACATCAGGTTGAAGTGCTGGAAGATCATGCCAATGCGCCGACGCAGCGCGACCAGACGGTCTTCATCGAACTCGCCGATGTCCACCTGATCGATCAGCACACGCCCCGTGCTCGGTTGTTCGAGGCGGTTGATGGTGCGGATCAGCGACGACTTGCCGGCGCCGCTGCGGCCGATGATGCCGAACACTTCACCGCGCTGGATCGCCAGATCGATGCCGTGCAGCGCCGCCACCGGACCTTGCTGGCCGTTGTAGGTCTTGCCCAGGCCGATGAACCGTACATGAGCATGGTTCAGGTCACGGTGCAGTTCAGTCTTTTCGGCTTTCTGAGGCTCTGGAATATCCAGTCGCCGTTGGATCGCTGCCGTCATTCTCAGCTTTCCCAACCGGCTTGGTAGAGCTTGCCGTGGGCTTTATCGAGGGCAGCGCGAACGGCTGGCGAGTGCTGGTAAATGTCGACGAATTTGATCAGGCGCGGGTCGGTTTTGCTTTTCGGCTGGATCACGAACTGGATCACGTATTCCTTGTGGTCGAGGCCGTCGAACAGCAGCGCGGAACCGGCATCAAAGGTCTTCGCCAGGCGAATGTAGGCCGGGTAGCCCTGGACCAGATCGGCGTCGTCATAGGCGCGCACCAGTTGCACGGCTTCGACCTGGAGGATTTTGATTTTCTTCGGATTGGCGATGATGTCTTCTTCGGTGGCCTTGTAGCCGACACCCGGTTTGAGGGTGATCAGCCCGGCTTTGGCCAGCAGTTGCAGACCGCGACCGCTGTTGATCGGGTCGTTGGCAATGGCGACGCTGGCGCCTTCAGGAAGCTCGTCGAAGCTTTTGTATTTTTTCGAGTAGAGGCCGACGTTGTTGATGATCCCCGGCGCGAACGGCACCAGGTCAAAACCGGCGGCGGCCTTGGCGTTTTCCAGGAACGGCACGTGCTGGAAGTAGTTCACGTCGATGTCACCGGCGGCGAGGCTGACGTTGGGGGCGATCCAGTCGGTGAACTCGACGAGTTCGACCTTGAGCCCTTGTTTGTTGGCTTCTTCGACGGCGGCTTCCAGCGAGATGGCGAAAGCGGCAGTGGTCCCGACTTTCAGCGGCGCGTCGGCGGCGAAGGTGATGGAGCTGAACAGGCCGAGGGCCAGGGCCAGTGCTTTGACTGGGTGAGAGAGGTAGTGCTTTTTCATAATGAGATTTCCAGTCAGTGCATTAATTTTTGGGTTTCATGGCGGGCCTCATCGCTGGCAAGCCAGTTCCCACGGGGATTTTTTGAGCGCCCGAGAACCCTGTGGGAGCTGGCTTGCCAGCGATGCTTTTAGCGTCGAAACGCGGAACCCGTGTGTTGCTCCGGCAAATGCGCCTCGGCGTGAAACAGCTTCTCGCGCAGGCTGCCATCGTCATAAGCGGTCTTGTACGACCCGCGACGCTGCAGCTCGGGAATCACCAGATCAATAAAATCCACATAGCTTTCTGGCGTGACGATCCGGGTCAGGTTGAAGCCATCCAGCCCGGTCTCGGCGATCCAGGATTCCAGCTCGTCGGCCACTTGTTCCGGTGAACCGACCACGGTGATGTAGCGACCACCGAGGGCGTGTTGCTCGAGCAATTTGCGCCGGGTCCAGTCGTTGTTTTGCAGGTTCTTGGTGGCGGACTGGATCGCGTTGCTCTTCACGTACTGGATCGGTTCGTCGATGTCGTACTCGGAGAAATCGATCCCGGTGGACGCGGAGAAATGCGCCACACCGGCCTCGGCGCTGGCGTAGCTCAGGTACTCGGCGTGCTTGGCCCAAGCGAGTTCTTCGGTGGCGCCGACAATCACGTTCAGGCCCATGAACACCTTGATGTCCTCGGGATTGCGCCCGGCATCGACGGCGCTGGCGCGCACCTTGTCCACCTGAACCTTGGTCGAAGGCTTGGTCTGTCCGCTGATGAATACGCACTCGGCATGACGCCCGGCGAACAGTAAACCGCGATCCGAACTGCCGGCCTGGAACAGCACCGGCGTGCGTTGCGGCGACGGCTCGCAGAGATGATAACCCTCGACCTGATAGAACTCGCCCTTGTGCTCGACCTTGTGCACTTTGTCTGGCTGCGCGTAGATCCGTTGCTGTGGATCGTTGAGCACCGCGCCGTTTTCCCAGCTGCCCTCCCAGAGTTTGTAGAGCACTTCCAGGTATTCATCGGCCTGGTCGTAACGACGGTCATGCTCGACCTGCTCGCTCAGGCCCATGGCTTTGGCGGCGCTGTCGAGGTAGCCCGTGACAATGTTCCAGCCCACCCGACCGCGGCTCAAATGATCGAGGGTCGACATGCGCCGGGCGAACAGGTACGGCGGCTCATACGTCAGGTTGGCGGTGAGGCCGAAGCCGAGGTTTTTCGTTACGGCGGCCATCGCTGAGACCAGCAACAGCGGATCGTTGACCGGCAGCTGGATCGACTCTTTCAACGGCACATCGACCGAGTTCTGGTAGACGTCGTACACACCGACGATGTCGGCGATGAACAAGCCGTCGAACAAACCGCGCTCGAGCAACTGCGCCAGTTCGGTCCAGTATTCAATAGTTTTGTATTGGGTGGAGGTGTCCCGTGGGTGCGTCCACAAGCCATGATTGATGTGCCCGATGCAGTTCATGTTGAACGCGTTGAGCAGGATTTTCTTTTTAGCGTCGGTCATCAAATGGTCCCCCGCAGCGGCGGGTTTTCATCGTTGAGGTAATAGTTGCCGACCGCGTGATATTTCCAGCGCACCGGGTCGTGCAGCGTGTGCACCCGCGCGTTACGCCAGTGGCGATCAAGGCCGTGCTCGATCAGGGTGGCCTGGCTGCCGGCCAGTTCGAACAGCGTGCTGCCGGCGGCGAGAGAAATTTCGGTGCTGATGGCCCGCGCCTCGGCGACGGCAATCGACGCGGCGGCGACGGTCTCGGCGTTGGTGTCGGCCTGGGCCTTGTCAAGGAATTCGCCCGAGCGTTCCAGCAGTGCTTCGGTGGCGTGCAGACGAATGCTCAAGTAGCCGAAGCTTTTGATGGTCAGCGGGTCGTCGGTGGCTTTTTCATGGGTGGCATCAATCCACGGCCGGGTTTTGGTGCGCACGAAATGCAGCGCATCTTCATACGCCGCGCGGGCGATGCCGGTGTCGATGGCGGCGTGAAGAATCTGCGCCAATGGGCCGACGGTCGTCGGGCGTTCGAAAGCGCTTTGAAACGGGATCACGTCTTCGGCGGCGACGTAGACGTCTTCGAACACCACCGAACCGCTGCCGGTGGTGCGCTGGCCGAAACCGCTCCAGTCATCGATAACGGTCAGGCCTTTGCTGTCGCGCGGGACGAACGCCAGTTGCTGCACGCCGTTTTCATCCACGACTGAGGTCGGGATGCGTTGCGCGTAGATTGCGCCCGTGGCGTAGAACTTGCGGCCGTTGATGCGATAGCCATCTACGTCCCGCTTCAGGCTGGTGGTTCGGTCGCTTGCGGTTTTGGTGCCGAGTTCAGCGAGTGCATTGCCGAATCGCTGGCCGGCCAACACGTCGGCATAAAGACGCTTTTTCTGCTCGGCGCTGCCGTTCACGCGCAGTACTTCAAGGGCGTAAAAATGGTTCTGCGGAATTTGCCCGAGCGAACCGTCAGCCCGGGCGATCAAGGCGATCACCTTGGCCAGCGTGACGTTGGATACGCCCGCTCCGCCGTACTCTTTCGGCACACTGATGCCCCACAGGCCCGAGCGGGAAAACACTTCCAGTTCCGGGTGCGGCAGGCGACGTTCGCGGTCACGCAGGGCGCTGTCGCGTTTGAAATCTTCGGCCAGGTCGGTGGCGACAATCAGGGCTTGCTCATCGCTGGTTATGACCGCGACGTGGTGAGAAATGGGCATGTGTTTCTCCAGAGATCTGGTCAAAAATGTCTGGTCGTTAGATCCAGGAATGACGAGCGGGCAGCGTGCCGTTGAGGTGATAGGCACCGACGGCGTGATACTTCCAGCGCACCGGGTCATGCAGCGTGTGCACGCGAGCATTGCGCCAATGGCGATCAAGGTTGAATTCGGCGAGGGTGGCGCGGCTGCCGGCCAGTTCGAAGAGCTTTTCGCTGGCCAGCAGCGAGATCTCGGTGGTCAGCACTTTGGCTTCCGCCACGGCAATCGAGGCGCGTGCGGCAGACTCGGCGGTGAGTGGCGCGGCGTTGACCTGATCCAGTACCTGGCCGGCCTTGCGCAGTAGCGCTTCGGCGGCGTGCAGTTCGATTTTCAGTTTGCCGATATCGGCAATCACGTAGAGATCATCGCTGGCGCGCTCGACCTTGGCGTCGATCCACGGACGGGCGCGGGTTTTCACAAATTCGATGGCGTCATCGATGGCGCCGCGAGCGATGCCGGCGTCGATGGCCGCTTGAATCAGCTGCGAGACGGAACCCTGGATGTTCGGTGTGTCGTTGATCTTCCAGTTATCCACCACCAGCTCGGCGTCGACCCTCACGTTGTTGAGCAAAATGGTGCCGCTGGCAGTGGTGCGCTGGCCGAAACCGGACCAGTCATCGACGATGCGTAGGCCCGGCGTGCCGCGACGGACGAAGGCCAACACTTGCTTGCCGTCGTCGTTCAACGCCTTGACCGCGACCCAGTGGGCGAACAATGCGCCGGTGGAGTAAAACTTCTGCCCGCTGATGACAAAGCCGTCGCCGTCGGCGGTGATCCGTGCCTTGAGTTCCAGGGTGTTTTTTGTGCCCCGTTCCGGGCCGGCATTGCCGATGCGCCAGCCTTCGAGCACGCTTTTGAACAGCTGCTTTTTCTGCGCTTCGGTGGCACTGCCGAGCACTAGATTGAGAATGCCAAACTGGTTCTGCGGGATTTGGCCCAATGCCGGGTCAGCCGCGGAAATAATCGCGAAGACCTCGGCCAGGGTCACGAACGACACCTGCGGGCCACCGTATTCGCGCGGTATGGCAATGCTGCCGAGACCGCTGCGGGTGAACTGTTCGATGTCCGACCACGGCAACTTGCGTTGCTGGTCCCGTTTGGACGCCTGCAGGCGGGCGACTTGCGCCAGCTCATGAGCGGCCTTGATGGCTTGCGCGTCATTGCGCAACACCTGCGCGGGCAACAACAGCGGGGCGATGTCCAGATCACTCTGGACGGTGGCTTCTGCCAGACTGGACATCAGAGCCGCTCCTTGGCTGCACGCAATGCCCTGGCGATCTGCACTGGGGTGATTGTGTTCCGGACCATACCTACCT
The DNA here is from genome assembly GCF_054897705.1 of Pseudomonas sp. GB2N2. Classification (NCBI taxonomy): domain Bacteria; kingdom Pseudomonadati; phylum Pseudomonadota; class Gammaproteobacteria; order Pseudomonadales; family Pseudomonadaceae; genus Pseudomonas; species Pseudomonas sp. GB2N2. Next base: position 4,334,057 of record NZ_CM142701.1, on the reverse strand, counting down.
CACATCTCATGGAAACGCCGCGATGGTTGCGGCGAAGTAAAAACAAGAATGTCCGGTGGTCCGGTGCATATACCCTAAGCGCGTATAAATAATTAATAAACTAACTTTTGGGAATATAGATAGAAGTGTGTCGTGAGCAACTGTTCCCAGGGCAACAGTTTGTTCGTGCAGCAACAGACACGCTTTTGCAGGAGCGAGCCTGCTCGCGATGGGCGTTAACGATGACGTGGTTTTCCTGGATGATCACGGCGTCCTTCAGTCCATCGCGAGCAGGCTCGTTCCTACAGAGGGCGGACCTTGGTGCAACCGATTTTCAACGTGCGCGCCGGTGCCCAGCGGGAGTTGTTGCCCACACGGTCGAGGATGCAATAGGTTACTTCCAGCCGCAGGTCCTCCCCCGCTTCAAGGATGATCGCCGGCGGCACCCATACCTGAATTGGCTTGCCCACCTCACTGGCTTTGAGCCGTGGCAGGTCCATGCGCACATCACCCCAGCGCAGGGTGATTTCGTCGTCGGCAGCCATGTTCAGATACGGATCGATAGTCAACGGAACGCCGCGCTTGATCTGGTTCGGATTGACGCCCTGACGGCGGATCGTTTCGGGAATGATCACCGGCGCCAGGCTCTGGTTTTCATCACCGCACAGCGCATGCAACTGGCCACCCGGGCAGTCGAGCTTGATCAGGACGCGTGTTGTCGGGGACAGCGCAGCTCCATGGCCGACTTGCATGACGCGGTAATGGATGCGTGAGGAGCCATTGGCGATGAAGCTTTCCGGCACTCGCAGGCTGACGGCTTTGCCGACGTCGTCGGCATCCAGCACTCTGGAGGCGACGTAACAGTTTTCCCAGAACAGCTCGATCAGGTCACCTTTGTCCATGCCAGGGTAAGGCGCCACATCGATCAGTAGGTGAGCCGCCGAAATCACGTTGATGCCGCTCTTGTGTGATTGCATCACGGTCGGTGCGGCGAGTTCGGGTTTGTTCGAGATATTGTTCATGGGTTTCTCCTTGAAGTCTTGCAGCGAAGTCCATTTCCGGAAAATCAAAAATGCGAATTACGAACAGCAAAACCGTTCATTAACTTAATTGGAATAATGATTGAGCGTGATGGGTGTCGATTGCTGAAGACTAGATAAGAGTGCGCATCGACGAGAGTCAATAGAGTGAATTGGTTAAAGACTGAATCTGGCGTTATTCAGAAAACTCCTACACGTCGATGTTAATTAACCATAGCGCTCTGTCTGCAATAGCTGCCATAACAAGCCGTGTCTACCGGGCTGAAACATTGGTTTATCGCCTCTCTTCATATTTCAGGAGCGATGATAGTAAAGGCGTCAGTCAGTCCACAGGGCATACATATGTACCGCGCACGCGCACAAGAAGACGCCTATCGTACGGACACATTTATATAGGTTTGTGGGGTTTTTTTATAAGCGGGTGGGGTGCTTCCATCCATGGAAGTTGCCCGGTGGTACGAGGGTGTTTTAGTTGTGAGCGTTATTAAGGAACTTGCTGAGAAACTGTTTGGTCCGTTCTTCCCTTGGATTGGCAAACAGCGCCTTGGCTTCGCCTTGTTCGACGATCACGCCCTTGTCGAAAAACACTACGCGATTGGCGACGTCACGGGCAAAGCCCATTTCATGGGTGACAATTACCATGGTGCGATTCTCTTCGGCCAGGCTGCGGATGGTCGCCAGCACTTCACCTACCAACTCCGGATCGAGCGCTGAGGTGGGTTCGTCGAACAGAATGACTTCCGGTTCCATCGCCAGCGCCCGGGCAATCGCCACACGCTGTTGCTGACCACCGGAAAGGCGTCGCGGGTAAGCGTCTTCCTTGCCCGCCAGGCCGACCCTGGCCAGCAGCTTTTTACCCAGGGCAACGGCTTCGTCGTGCGGGATCTTCTTGACGATGATCGGGCCTTCGATGACGTTTTCCAGGGCGGTGCGATGCGGGAACAGGTTGAAATTCTGGAACACGAAGCCCACGTGCTGACGCAAGCGCCGCACCAGCGTTTGCTGCTGATTCAAGGGACGGCTGCCATCGATCTCGATGTCACCGACCTTGATCCGGCCGCTGGTGGGTTCTTCGAGAAAATTCAGGCAACGCAGGAACGTGGTTTTCCCCGAGCCGCTCGGCCCGATGATCGCGACGACCTCGCCTTCCTTCACTTCCAGATCAATGCCGTTAAGCACCACTTGACCCTTGAACTGCTTTGTCAGTTTTTCCACGACAATCATGGGGTCAGGACTCCTGGTCGTGCCGATTGACCCGTGCTTCCAACTGGTTCTGGAAGTGCGAAAGCACCGTGGCCAGAATCCAGTAGATCAGCGCGGCGGCAAGGTACATGGTGAAAATTTCGAAGGTCCGGGCGGTAATCAGCTGCGCCTGGCGGAACAGTTCCGGCACCTGAATGGTGGCCGCCAGCGCCGTGTCCTTGACCAGCGAGATAAAGCTGTTGCCGAGCGGCGGCAATGCGGTGCGCATCGCTTGCGGGATGATGGCCCGGCGCAGGGTCTGCGCGCGGGTCATGCCGATACTCGCAGCCGCTTCCCACTGGCCGCGCTCGATGGAGCTGATCGCGGCACGCAGGATTTCGCAGGCATAAGCCGCCATGTTCAGCGAGAAGCCGATCAGGGCTGCTGGCAGCGGATCAAGTTCGATGCCCAATTGCGGCAAGCCGTAATAGATCACGAACAGTTGCACCAGCAACGGCGTGCCGCGAAAGAACGACACGTAGATGCGGGCCAGCCAGCTCACCAGTTTGAAGCGCGACAGACGCATCAACGCCAGGCCGAAACCCATCACCAGACCGAAGAACATCCCGCCCAGGCTGAGGATTACCGTGTAGTACGCGCCCTTCAGCAGAAAGGGCGCGGAGTCCAGCGCCAGTTGGAAAGCTTCTTCCATTATTGAGTGACGTCAGCGCTGAAGTATTTTTCCGAAAGCTTTTTCAGCGTACCGTCGGCACGCAGCTTGTCGATGGCCTTGTTCACTGCGGCCAGCAGCTCAGGCTCGCCTTTGCGCAGGGCGATACCGGCTTCCTGACGGGAGAATGCTTCGCCGGCGGCGGAAGTGTCCTTGGCTTTCTTGGCGTATTCCAGAGCGGCGAGACGGTCGATCAGAATGGCGTCGGTGCGGCCGTTACGCAGGTCGGCGAATTTGCTTGGATCATCTTCATAGGTGCGCACGTCAGCGGTCGGCACGTTGGCTTTCACCCATTGCTCGTAGTTGGTGCCCAGGCCTACGCCGACTTTCTTGCCACCCAGGTCGGCGGCGGTCTTGATGTTCAGCTCCGCAGCCTTTTTGGTCAGCACCAGCGCCTGAATCCCGGAAACGGTGTACGGCTCGGAGAAGTCATACTTCTTCTTGCGTTCTTCGGAGATGGTCACTTGGTTGATCACTGCGTCCAGACGCTTGGATTCCAGCGCCGCGAGGATGCCGTCCCATTTGGTCGGTTGCAGTTTGACCTTCACGCCCAGCTCTTTGGCCAGGGCTTCGGAGAATTCGACTTCGAAGCCGGCCAGTTTGCCGTCGGCGTCGACGAAACTGAACGGTGGGTAAGTGCCTTCCAGGCCGACGTTGATCACGCCAGCGTCCTTGATTTTTTGCAGCTGCTCACCGGCAACCGCTTGCCCCAGCAGGCCGGCGCTCAGCGCCAGGCCCAGCGAACCTACCAGCAGATTTCGACGTAGTACGGAAAAATTCATGTCAAGCCCCTGTTGTTTTATGAAGAGTTTTTTATGACGACGCTTTTAGGAATGTTGGCAAAATCGGGATGTGGACGACTGGGATATCCTGCCCTAAAGCAGCTGATGCGTCTCGCTGCAAATGCGCCTGCGGCATGACTATATGATGGCGCTTTTAGATACGAAAATAATAAATACAGTTTTTGTTATTCCTTAAAGGAATATGTGTCGGATAGACCGCGCAGCGCTCTCAGAATGACGAGTTGTACGCAAACAATGCCGGTGCGCCGCCGGTGTGCAGGAAGATAATCGGCCCTTCATAAAAGCGCTGACGCCCGATCCCGTCGAGCAACCCGGCCATGGCTTTGCCGGTATATACCGGGTCCAGCAACAGACCTTCCTGACTCGCCAGCAGTTTGACCGCCGCCAATGTCCCGGCATTCGGCTCGCCGTAGCGCGGGGCGAAATACTCGTCCCACAATTCGACCTTGAAACTCGCCGGCAGCTGCACTCCCAGCAACGCAGCGGTGCGTTCGGCCAGGCCCTGAACCTTGGGTCGCTGATCTTCATCGCTGCGGGAAACCGTGACGCCAATCACCGGCAGATCCGGCAACACTTCGCTCAACGCAAGCGCCAGGCCACTGTGCGTCCCGGCGCTGCCAGAGGCCAGCACCACGGCGGCGAAGGTCAGGCCGGTGTCCTTGATCTGTTCCGCCAATTCAAGCCCGGCCCGCACATAGCCCAAAGCGCCTAAAGCGTTTGAGCCTCCGATCGGCACCAGGTACGGCTTCTTGCCGTTGTTGCGCAGACGTGCGGCCAACGCCTCCAACTGCTCGTCAGCGTTGTCGAGGTTTTCCACCAATTCGACCTTGGTATCGAACAAATCGAGCAACAGCCGATTGCCGTTGCCTGTGTAGTTGGCGTCGTCGGTGCCCAGCGGATTTTCCAGCAATGCGACGCAGCCCAGGCCGAGTTTGGCGGCGAGCGCGGCGGTCTGGCGCACATGGTTGGATTGCAGCGCGCCAGCAGTGATCAGCGTGTCCGCACCCTTCGCCAGCGCATCGGCGCCGAGGTATTCAAGTTTGCGCAGCTTGTTGCCGCCCAACGCCAGTGGCGTCAGGTCGTCGCGTTTGACGTACACGTCGCGGCCCAGCCAGGCAGACAGGCGTTCAAGTTTTTCCAGAGGGGTCGGGTGGCCGAGCAGATCGAGGCGGTCGAAACGGGCGAGCTGTTGTTTGATCATGGGTCCGTACTGGCGGTGAAGGATGTCAGGACTATAGGCACGGCTATAGGTGTGGGCAACCGTCAATCGCTTATAGCTGAAAGTGCTGAGCACAGCACAATCGGTTCTTAATTTGGCCTGCAGACCTTGCCGTAAAGTAATCGCCGTCAGCGCGGCCAGACAGTCCGGCCGCCCGTGTGGAGTTTTTACCGTGACCGAGCGTTCCAGCCATTGGCAATTGCAGACCATCGTCAGCCAGCTGCGCACGGCGCGCGATCAGTGGCGTGCGCAAAACGGCCGAGTCAGCGGCGAGCAGGGCGGTCGTGAATTGCCTTCGCGAGCGGCCATGGCCGAGATTCTGGAAGCGCTGTGCGGTGCGTTGTTCCCGATGCGCCTCGGCCCGGTGGACCTGCGCGAAGAGAGTGAAGATTTTTACGTCGGCCATACGCTGGACGTCGCGCTGAATGCATTGCTGGCTCAGGCGCGTCTGGAATTGCGTTACGCCGCTCGCCACAGTGATCAGGCCGATGCTGAAGTCGAAGCCCGGACCATTCAGATCATTCAGGGATTTGCCTTGGCTCTGCCGGGATTGCGCAGCGTGTTGGACACCGATGTGCTGGCGGCCTATCACGGCGACCCGGCGGCCCGCAGTGTCGACGAAGTGTTGCTGTGCTATCCGGGCATTCTGGCGGTGATTCACCATCGTCTTGCCCACCATTTGTACCGCGCCGGGCTGCCGTTGCTGGCGCGGATCAGCGCCGAAATCGCGCACTCGGCGACCGGTATCGACATTCACCCGGGTGCGGAGATCGGCCGCAGTTTCTTCATCGATCATGGGACCGGCGTGGTGATCGGCGAGACTGCGATCATCGGCGAGCGCGTGCGCATTTATCAGGCCGTGACGCTGGGCGCCAAGCGCTTCCCGTCGGACGAAGACGGCCAGTTGCAGAAGGGGCATGCGCGGCATCCGATCGTTGAAGATGATGTGGTGATCTATGCCGGCGCGACGATTCTGGGGCGGATCACCATCGGCAAGGGTTCGACCATTGGCGGCAACGTCTGGCTGACGCGCAGTGTGCCGGCGGGGGCGAACCTGACGCAGGCGAATTTGCAGCATGATGATGGGGCGCAGAAGTAAGGTCCGATCTCTAGCGACCTTGCCGACGCCATTGCTGGCAAGCCAGCTCCCACAGGTCTTATGCACAGTACCTGTGGGAGCTGGCTTGCCAGCGATTGGATCTCAAGGCAAACCGAGATAATGGCATTCAGCCAATTCTCCAGTGAACGAATCCCCCAACCCCCGCGTCATACCCATCCTTGAGCTAGCGTACAAACAGTACCGTCGAGCCCTGCGATTAGTCCTTAGCACCCTATTCATGTTTAACTTGAACGCTCATTCAAGTTAAACCGCCGGTTTGCTGCCCGCTCACAACAGGAGGCTTGCCCTTGCCGAGTCCGTCATTGATTGTCCGGTTTCACCCCCTTGAGGCGCACTGCACATGAGTGCACCGTCCACCCCCGCCAGCGGCCAGGTCCGCATGAATCCGCCGGTATTTTACTTCGCGGCGAGCTTCATCCTGCTGTTCGGTATCGTCGTCATTGCCATGCCCGAACAGGCTGGTGCCTGGCTTCTGCAAGCGCAAAACTGGGCGGCCAATACGGTCGGCTGGTACTACATGCTCGCGATGACCCTGTATCTGGTCTTCGTGGTGGTCACCGCCTTGTCCGGCTACGGCAAGATCAAGCTCGGTGCCGACCACGACGAGCCCGAATTCAGTTACCTGTCGTGGGCCGGCATGCTGTTCGCCGCCGGGATCAGCATCACGCTGTTTTTCTTTTGCGTGTCCGAACCGCTGACTCACCTGTCGCAACCACCGCAAGGCGAGGCCGGCACGGCAGACGCGGCGCGCCAGGCGATGCAGATTCTGTTTCTGCACTGGGGCCTGCACGGTTGGGGCGTATTTGCCTTCGTCGGCATGGCGCTGGCCTACTTCGCCTACCGCCACAACCTGCCGCTGGCCTTGCGTTCGGCGCTGTATCCGTTGATCGGCAAGCGCATTAACGGGCCGATCGGTTACGCAGTGGACGGCTTCGGCATCATCGCCACGGTGTTCGGCCTCGGCGCCGACATGGGCTTCGGCGTGTTGCACCTCAACTCGGGGCTCGACTACCTGTTCGGCATCGCTCACACCCAGTGGATCCAGGTCGGTCTGATCACGCTGATGATGGGCGCGGCGATCATCGTCGCGGTGTCCGGCGTCGATAAAGGCGTGCGGGTCATGTCCGACATCAACATGCTGCTGGCCTGTGCGTTACTGCTGTTCGTACTGTTCGCCGGCCCCACGCAGCACTTGCTCAACACCCTGATCCAGAACATCGGCGATTACCTCGGCGCGTTGCCGATGAAGAGCTTCGACCTCTACGCCTACGACAAACCCAGCGATTGGCTGGGCGGCTGGACGGTATTTTATTGGGCCTGGTGGATCGCGTGGTCGCCGTTCGTGGGCCTGTTCATCGCACGGATTTCCCGTGGCCGGACCATCCGCGAATTCGTCTTCGGCGTGTTGTTGATTCCGCTCGGGTTCACCTTGGCGTGGATGTCGATCTTCGGCAACAGCGCCATCGATCAAGTGCTCAATCACGGCATGAGCGCGCTAGGCATGTCGGCCATCGATAATCCGTCGATGACCCTTTATCTACTGCTGGAAACCTACCCGTGGAGCAAAACCGTGATTGCGGTCACGGTGTTCATCAGCTTCGTGTTCTTCGTCACCTCGGCCGACTCTGGCACTGTGGTGCTGTCGACGCTTTCGGCGAAGGGCGGCAACCCGGATGAAGACGGGCCGAAATGGCTGCGGGTGTTCTGGGGCGCGATGACCGCGCTGGTGACCAGCGCACTGTTGTTCTCCGGCAGCATCGATGCGCTGAAGTCGGCGGTGGTGCTGACCTCGTTGCCATTCTCGATGATTTTGCTGTTGATGATGTGGGGCCTGCACAAGGCGTTTTATCTGGAGTCGCAGAAGCAAATCGCACAGCTGCATTCGCTGGCGCCGGTGTCCGGTTCGCGGCGTGGCGGTTGGCGGCAGCGCCTGAGCCAGGCGGTGCATTTCCCGTCGCGGGATGAGGTCTACCGCTTCCTTGATACGACGGTACGCCCGGCGATCGAAGAGGTGACGGCGGTGTTCGTCGAGAAAGGTTTGAACGTGGTCACTCAGCCCGACCCGGCCAACGATAACGTCAGCCTGGAAATCGGCCATGGCGAGGAGCATCCGTTCATCTATCAGGTGCAGATGCGTGGCTACTTCACGCCTTCATTCGCCCGTGGCGGCATGGGTTCCAAGGAACTCAACAATCGCCGTTACTACCGGGCCGAAGTGCATTTGGCCGAGGGCAGCCAGGACTATGATCTGGTGGGTTACACCAAGGAACAGGTGATCAACGACATTCTCGATCAGTACGAACGGCACATGCAGTTTTTGCATTTGGTGCGTTGATCCTAGCTCTCGCTGCTCAACACCATGAACAGCACCAACGCCGCCACCGGCACGCCGAACACAATGCTGCCGACCACCAGCTCCGTCGTCACGGGCTGGCCCGCGGTGACCACGCCGATGGCGCCGTTGATCATCGTCAGGGCCAGCCACAGGACGATGAAGCTGTAGGTCATGGTCTGGCGGCTGAAGCCGATTTTCTCGCCGATGAACAGCATCAGCGCCAGCAGGATCAGGCCGAAGGTGATGATGATCGTGGTGTGCATGGTGCGTTCCTCCCTGCAGATGTGTGCTGTTCTTGAGGCCCTCATCGCTGGCAAGCCATCTCCTACAATGGATCTTTGAACGATGCAAATTCAGTGTAGGAGCTGGCTTGCCAGCGATGGCGTCGGCCCTGCGTACAAACCAGCTTAAACCAACCCGCCATTCACCCGCAGAACCTGCCCGTTGACCCAAGCTGAATCCGGCCCCAGCAGAAAAGACACCACACACGCCATATCCTCCGGCTGAGCCAGACGTTCCAGCGGCGGCATCCTGGAGAACGCCAACAATTGCAAGGAGCCACGTGGATCAAGTCAAAGCGGTCAGTTTGCGGACGCACGGTGAACGCTGCAAATCTGTGAAACGTTTCAGCATTTTCTCCAGTCGGAGGTTTATCGGCGTTTATCTCGGCGTATGCTGCAACTCGCGAAGCAGTCGATAACCACTTCAAGACAGACAAGAGAGCATTCGATGACGTACACCGCTGCCGAAAATCGCTACGACTCCATCCCCTATCGCCGCGTTGGTCGCAGCGGACTGGTGTTGCCGGCGTTGTCCCTGGGCCTGTGGCATAACTTCGGCGACAGCACGCCGATCGACACACAGCGCGCATTGCTGCGCACGGCGTTCGATCTGGGGATCAACCACTTCGACCTGGCCAACAACTACGGCCCGCCGTACGGCAGCGCCGAGATCAACTTTGGCCGTTTGCTGCGTGAAGACTTCAAGCAGTATCGCGACGAGTTGATCATCTCGAGCAAGGCCGGTTGGGACATGTGGCCGGGTCCTTATGGGCAGGGTGGTGGTTCACGCAAATACGTGTTGGCCAGCCTTGATCAGAGCCTGCAGCGTCTGGGTCTGGACTATGTCGACATTTTCTATTCACACCGTTTCGACCCGGACACGCCGCTGGAAGAAACCGCCAGCGCATTGGCCACGGCGGTGCAGCAGGGCAAGGCGCTGTACATTGGCATCTCGTCCTATTCCGGGGTGAAAACCCGTGAAATGGCCGCGCTGCTGCAGGAATGGAAAGTGCCGTTGCTGATTCATCAACCGGCCTACAACCTGCTCAATCGTTGGGTGGAAAAAGACTTGCTGGACGTCACCGATGAACTGGGCACTGGAGTGATTGCCTTCACGCCATTGGCTCAGGGCCTGCTTACCGACAAATACCTCAACGGCATTCCGAAGGATGCGCGGGTCAACCGTCCGGGCGGTGGTTCGTTGCAGTCCTCGCACTTGTCCGAAGCCAACATCGCCCATGTACGCGGGCTCAACGAGATTGCCAAGCGTCGTGGTCAGAGTCTGGCGCAACTGGCGTTGGCCTGGACGCTGCGCGATCCGCGCGTGACCTCGGCGCTGATCGGTGCGAGCCGTCCAGAGCAGATTATCGAGAACGTCGGGGCGTTGAAGAATTTGAGCTTCAGCGCAGAAGAGCTGGCGGAGATTGACCGGTTTGCCCAGGAAGGCGGGATCAATCTGTGGGAAAAACCTTCGACGGCTGAATAAGTGTTCGGCGCCGGATTATCTGGCGTCTGTAGCGCGCATCGCGAGCAGGCTCGCTCCTACAGTGGTTGGGTGTTGGCCACAAAATGTGTGGCCAACCGAGAACTTTGCAGGAGTGAGCCTGCTCGCGATGGGGTCAGAACAGTCCATGAAAAATCAGGGTTTACTGGAAAAACGGCACATCCCCCAACACCGTTGCCCGCTGCATCACCCGCCGCGCCGGGCGGTAATCATCCACCGCGTAATGCTGTGTCACGCGGTTATCCCAGAATGCGATGTCGTCCTGCTGCCAGCGCCAGCGAATGGTGAATTCGGGCCTTGTGGCGTGCGCAAACAGCAACTTAAGAATCGCCTCGCTTTCGGTGTCCGAGAGCTCATTGATCTTCGACGTGAAGCCCTCGTTGACGAACAATGAACGACGCCCACTCACCGGATGCGTGCGAATCACCGGGTGCGACAGCGGCGGGTTTTTCCGCCGCGCTTCTTCCCACTGGGCCAAGGCTTCGGGCGTATTGCCGTAACGCTCCAGCGGAAACGAGCGAGTGAAGTCGTGCGTTGCCGTCAGCCCTTCAAGCAAGCTTTTCATGGGCGCCGACAGCGCTTCATACCCCGCAATGCCGCTGGCCCACAGCGTGTCGCCGCCAAACTCCGGCAGCAGTTTTGCACTCAACACCGCGCCCATCGCCGGGGTCGGCAGGAAGGTTACGTCGGTGTGCCAGATCGCGTTGTCGCGCACGTCGGTGACGGCGGTGTCGAGGATCAGCACTTCCGGCTGTTCCGGTACGTTCGGGTAGATCGGGTGAATGTGCAGGTCACCGAAGTGGGCGGCGAAACGCGCCTGTTGCTGCGGTGTGATCGGCTGGTCGCGGAAGAACAGCACTTGATGTTTGAGCAGTGCCTGCTCAATGGTATCGCGCTGTTCCAGGTTCAGCGGCTGGCTGATGTCGATGCCGCTGATCTGCGCGCCCAGCGCGTAGCTGAGGGGGACGATGGTCAGGTTACTCATGGTCTTTCTCTTCAATCCGGGGTGCCGAGCTGTCGGCATGGTCAATGACAAATCTTCAGTGCGCTTGGCCGTGCCACGGCACCAGCTTGCGCTGCAGGGCACGCAGGCCCATTTCCATGGCGAAGGCGATCAGCGCAATCACCAGAATCCCCAGCACCACCACATCGGTGACCAGGAACTGCGCGGCAGACTGCACCATGAAGCCCAAACCGCTGGTGGCCGCGATCAGTTCGGCGGCGACCAAGGTCGACCAGCCCACACCCAGACCGATGCGCACACCGGTCAAAATGTCCGGCAAGGCGCTGGGCAAAATGACGTGGCGAATCAACTGCGCTTTGGTCGCGCCCAACGACTGCGCCGCGCGCAATTTGGCCGGGTCGACCGTGCGCACCCCGGTGGCAGTGGCGATGGCGATCGGGGCGAAAATCGCCAGGTAGATCAGCAAGACTTTCGACAGCTCGCCAATACCGCACCAGATCACGATCAGCGGAAGGTAAGCCAGTGGCGGAATTGGTCGATAAAACTCGATGAGCGGATCGAAAATGCCGCGGGCGATGCGGTTGTGGCCGATGGCAATGCCGACCGGCACGGCAGTCAACACAGCAAAGCCGAGACCCAGGCCTATGCGGCTGAGGCTCGAGCCCAGGTGTTGCCACAAGGTTGAGTCCATGTAGCCGGTGGTCGCCAGCAGCCAGCCTTTTTGCAGCACGGCGGACGGTGGCGGCAGGAACAGCGGTTCGATCATGCCCGTGGCGGTGACGGCCCACCACAGGGCAACCAGGGTGGCCAGCGTCAGCACGCTGATCCAGCGCGTGCTCAAACTGCGACGAATCGGAATCACCGTCGAGCCGGGTTTCGCCGTCACGACCGGGATTTCATAGCTGCTCATGCGCGCTCCTGCCGCGTGGCGGCGCTGCGTTGGTTGAACACTTTGCCGAGCACGTGTTCACGGGTTTCGATGAAGCGCGGATCGGACTTGATCGCCCGTGCCGACTCACCGGCGGCGTAACGCTGACCGAAATCCAGACTCAGGCGCTCGACGATTTGCCCAGGGTTGGGCGCCAGCAAAATCAGATCCGTGGCGAGGAACACCGCTTCTTCGATGTCGTGGGTAATCAGGAATACCGGTTTGGCGGTGCGCTGCCAGACTTGCAGCAACAACTCTTGCATCTGTTCGCGAGTGAAGGCGTCGAGGGCGCCGAAGGGTTCGTCCATCAGCAGGACGCGTGGATCAGCCGCGAGTGCGCGGGCCAGACCGACGCGTTGTTTCTGGCCGCCCGAAAGCTGCCAGATGCGCCGGTGTTCGAAACCGGACAGGTCCACCAGCGAGAGCATTTCCCGTGCGCGAATTTCGCGTTTTTCTCGGGACACACCGGCCAGTTCCAGGCCGAAACCGACGTTGGCCAGCACGTCTTGCCAAGGCAGCAAGGCATCGTCCTGGAACACCACGCCGCGTTCGGCGCTCGGGCCTTTGACCGGCACACCGTCAAGGGTGATGCGCCCGGCGCTGGGCTCGACGAAACCGGCAATCAGGTTCAACAGCGAAGTCTTGCCACTGCCGGACGGGCCGAGGGCAACCAGCAATTGCTGGGGCCCCAGGCTCAGGGAAATATCCGCCAGCACCGGTTCCGGACTGCCGGGGTACTGTGCGCTGATGCGCTCCAGCTGAAGCAAAGCCATCGCAATTCACTCCCGATCAGTTGGTGATGAACTTGGCACTGACAAACGGCGCGTAGTCCGGCAGTACGGCTTCCACCTTGCCTTGTTCTTTCAGGAACACGGCCGTGTCGGTGATGGCTTTGGTGGTCGGTGCGCCGAGCGTGATCACTTGATCAGCCGCCAGTGGGTAGACGTTGCCTTGCAGCAGCAGCGGAATGTCGCTGGCCTTGGCGCCCGACAATTTCACAAGCTTGTCGACGTTGGATTGATTGGCGAGCCAGGCTTTCGGGTCTTTGCGGTAATCGGCGTAGGCATCCAAGGTGACTTTGGCGAACGCGGTGACGATTTCCGGGTGTTTCTCGGCGAAGTCTTTACGCACGATCCAGGCATCGAACGTCGGTGCGCCAAACTTGGCCAGTTCGCCGGAGGTGATCAGCACTTTGCCGTTTTCCTTGGCCACGCCCAGGGCGGGGTCCCAAACGTAAGTGGCGTCGATGTCACCGCGTTTCCAGGCAGCAATGATCGCTGGCGGCGCGAGGTTGAGGATGGTGACTTTCGACGGGTCGATGTTCCAGTGCTTCAGTGCGGCGAGCAGGCTGTAGTGGCCGGTGGACACGAACGGCACGGCAACTTTCTTGCCGATCAGGTCCTGTGGGGTCTTGATCCCGGAACCGTCACGGGCAACCAGCGCTTCAGCGGCGCCAATCTGGGTGGCGATGAGGAACGTTTCTACCGGAACCTTGCGTGTGATTGCCGCCGTCAGGGGGCTGGAGCCGAGGTAACCGATTTGCACGTCGCCGGAGGCGATGGCCGCGATGATGTCGGCACCGTTATCAAATTTGCGCCAGTCGATCTTGGCGTTCGTGGCTTTTTCGTAGGCACCGTCGGCCTGGGCGACTTTCGCTGGGTCCACGGTGGTCTGGTAGGCGACCGTTACGTCAGCCGCCTGGGCAAACAGACTCGCCGCAGCCAGAGACGCGGCCGCCAGGAGGCGAAGGGGGAAGTGCAGTTTCATTGGGGAGCTCCATATCAGGCGACCGAGGACCGGTGTGACAGGAGACTAAATGATCTAAGAATCCGAAAATAAATAACTTTTTCGAATGAGCTTATGTACGGAAAATTCTAAGCGCCACTGCACCTGTCGAAGCCCCGCTTGCCGGCGATGAGGCCCTAAAGCCCTGCAGCGATCTTTCGATCGCCATCGCTGGCAAGCCAGCTCCTGCAGGGTTCCGCGTGATGCACATGATTTTTTAGGAGCCGGCTTGCCGGCGATTAAGGTCCGCAGGACCGCCAGCGTCAGTTACTGATCGCCAGAATGCTCGCCTGATACGATCCGACAAACACATCGAAATCGCCGACTTCGTTCTGCTCCAGTTCCACTTGCTCCGCCAGCGACGAACGCGCGCGCGCTTCAAACGTTGCCTGGTCTTCAGCGCTCAAAGGTTCGCTGCGGAAATACTCGGCATGGGCCTGGCTTTGGCGCAGGGAGAATTGGCTGAAGCTTTCCTTGTGCTCGGCCATAGCTGCCAACACCTGAGCCGATGGTGTCAGGGACGAATCCTTGACCTTGGCCAGTTGCTCATCCAGCGACTTGCTGTGTGCATCGCCGCCATGGCTCTGATCCAGCAACGCAGCCAGTGGAGCAATTTTCTCCAGCAACTCGCTCGCCCATTCCTTCATTTCAACCGGCTGCCCGTCACGCTGCAATTGCAGACCTGGACGGCGACCTTCCTTGACCACGCTGAGGAAGTTGGATGTTGCGTTGCCGCAGGTGTTGTTGGTCAGCAACGGGCTGTCGTTCAGCGCGCAATACAGCAGGAACGCGTCGAGGAAGCGCGATTCGGTGAGATCGATGCCCATCGGCAGGAACGGGTTGATGTCCAGGCAACGCACTTCGACGTACTGAATGCCACGGGCCACCAGCGCCTGGATCGGCCGTTCACCGGTGTAGGTCACGCGTTTCGGGCGGATGTTGGAGTAGTACTCGTTTTCGATCTGCAGGATGTTGGTGTTGAGTTGAACCCACTCACCGTCCTGATGCGTGCCGATTTCCACATAAGGCGCATACGGCGTAGCCACGGCCTCGCGCAAGCTGTCGGTGTAGCTCGCCAGGTCGTTGTAGCACGGCGTCAAACCGGCCTGGGCGTTGCTCTGGTAACCGAGGTCACTCATGCGCAGGCTGGTGGCGTACGGCAGGTACAACGTGTCCGGGTCCAGTTGTTCCAGCTGGTGCGAACGACCGCGCAGGAAACCCGCATCCAGTGCTGGCGAAGCACCGAACAGGTACATCAGCAGCCAGCTGTAGCGGCGGAAGTTACGAATCAGCGCGATGTAGGCAAACGACTGATAGTCGCGGTCGGTGCCGACAAAGCCTTCCGTTTCCCTGAGCAGCGGCCAAAGCGTCTCTGGCAGGGAGAAGTTGTAGTGAATCCCGGCGATGCACTGCATGGTCTTGCCGTAGCGCAGGGCCAGGCCCTTGCGGTAGACGTACTTGAGCTGGCCGATGTTGGAGGTGCCGTAATAGGCGATAGGGATATCTTCCTCGGCCGGCAACGGGCACGGCATCGATGGACTCCACAGGTACTCGTTGCCGAGCTTGCTGTAGGCAAAACGGTGAATCTTGTCCAGGCTCGCCAGGGTGTCGGCCGGGTCGGGCAGGGCGGGCGTGATGAATTCCAGCAGCGACTCGGAATAGTCGGTGGTGATTTGTTCGTTGGTCAGCGCAGAACCCAATTCTTCCGGGTGCGGCGTTTGCGCCAGGCGACCTTCGCCAGTCACGCGCAGGCATTCACGTTCGATGCCGTGAAGGCACTGTTCGAGCAGAGAGAGGTTAGCGCGCTCGCCGAGCAGAGCCAGGCGGCGGTTGAGAAGTTCGCTCAAGTTGGATTCCTTCACGCGTCAGTCGCCCCAATATGGGGGTGGGCAGGACGGTCTACAAGGGTGAAGTTAAAACTGGCGTTTTCGCCTGGTTTTTGCAACCGCGCAAGCCATGCCGGTCGATCAAGAACTGCACAATCCCTGTAGGAGTGAGCCTGCTCGCGATGGCGGTGTGTCAGTCAACACATGCTTCGTCTGACACACCGCCATCGCGAGCAGGCTCACTCCTACAGGATTCGTTGCGCTGAAATTAACTCAAATCGATGACATCTAGCTACAGGACAACGAACGTGCCTTGTGCTTTTGCGACGAGTTTGTCGCCCTGCATCACGTCGGCCTCGACCACTAAAGTGCGCCGGCCTGGGTGAATCACCCGCGCCGTGCACATCACCTCGCCGTCGGAAACGGCGCGGATGTAGTTGATCTTGCATTCGATGGTCACGCTCTGCTGGTCGAAGCCATGGGCACTGGAACAGGCCAGCCCCATGGCAATGTCCACCAGACTGAACAACGCCCCGCCGTGCAGCTTGCCGCCGCGATTGCGCAGTTCTGGCTCAAGCCCCAGGGCCACTTGAGCCACCCCGGTTTCCAGGCTGTGCAAACGGCAGCCCAGCAGCCTGAAGAATGCACTTTCGGTGACGCCGGCGGGCAACTCCATCAGCGTTTCTTCAACTGCTTGGCGTTGGCGAACAGCGAAGCCATGGGGTTGTTGGTTGGGGCGGCTGCCGTGGTTTCCTTGCGTGGCGGCGTGTTCTGCGACTGGCGTGGTGCCGACCCTGGACGCGCACCACGAGCGCCGTCGATTTTCTCGCCCGGCGTGTCGCTCATGCGCATCGACAGACCCACACGTTTGCGTGGGATGTCGACTTCCATGACCTTTACTTTCACCACGTCGCCGGCCTTCACCGCTTCACGCGGGTCTTTGATGAACTTCTCCGAAAGCGCTGAGATGTGCACCAACCCGTCCTGATGCACGCCGATGTCGACGAATGCTCCGAAGTTGGTCACGTTGGTCACGACGCCTTCGAGGATCATTCCCAGTTCGAGGTCCTTGAGGTCTTCGACGCCTTCCTGAAACTCGGCCGTCTTGAACTCGGGACGCGGGTCGCGGCCAGGTTTTTCCAGCTCTTGCAGAATGTCGGTGACCGTTGGCAGACCGAAGGTTTCGTCGGTGTACTTCTTTGGGTCCAGACGCTTGAGGAAGCTGGCGTCGCCGATCAACGAACGGATATCACGGTCGGTTTCAGCGGCAATGCGCTGCACCAGCGGATAGGCTTCCGGGTGAACCGCCGACGAATCCAGCGGGTTGTCGCCGTTCATCACGCGCAGGAAACCGGCCGCCTGTTCGAAGGTTTTTTCGCCCAGACGCGCGACTTTCTTCAACGCCGCGCGGGTTTTGAACGCGCCGTGCTCGTCGCGGTGGCTAACGATGTTCTGCGCCAGGGTCGCGTTAAGGCCGGAGATGCGCGCCAGCAGCGCAACCGAAGCGGTGTTCACGTCGACGCCCACGGCGTTCACGCAGTCCTCGACCACGGCGTCCAGGCCGCGCGCCAGTTTCAGCTGCGACACGTCGTGCTGGTACTGGCCGACCCCGATGGACTTCGGATCGATTTTCACCAGTTCGGCCAGCGGGTCCTGCAAGCGACGGGCAATCGACACCGCGCCACGGATCGACACGTCGAGGTCCGGGAATTCCTTGGAGGCCAGTTCCGACGCCGAATAAACCGATGCGCCGGCCTCGGAGACCATGACTTTGGTCATCTTCATCGCTGGGTATTTTTTGATCAGTTCAGCGGCAAGCTTGTCGGTTTCTCGACTCGCGGTGCCATTGCCGATGGCGATCAGGTCCACCGAGTGTTTGGCGCACAGGGCGGCCAGCACGGCGAGAGTCTGATCCCACTTGTTGTGCGGTACGTGCGGGTAAACCGTGGCGTGATCCAGCAGCTTGCCGGTGGAGTCGACCACGGCGACCTTGCAACCGGTGCGCAGGCCCGGGTCGAGACCGAGGGTGGCGCGCGGGCCTGCCGGGGCCGACAGCAGCAGGTCGTGCAGGTTGTGGGCGAACACGTTGATCGCTTCGGTCTCCGCGCCGTCGCGCAGTTCGCCGAGCAAATCGGTTTCAAGGTGGGTGTAGAGCTTGACCTTCCACGTCCAGCGCACCACTTCGCCCAGCCATTTGTCGGCGGCGCGGTTCTGGTTCTGGATGCCGAACTGCTGGCCGATCATGCCTTCACACGGGTGCATGGTGCCCGGCAGTTCGTCGCCGACTTTCAGCGCGGAACTCAGAATGCCTTCGTTGCGGCCACGGAAAATCGCCAGCGCGCGGTGCGACGGCATGCTTTTCAGCGGTTCGTCGTGTTCGAAATAGTCGCGGAACTTGGCGCCTTCCTCTTCCTTGCCGGCGATCACGCGGGCACTGAGGATGGCTTCCTGCTTCAGGTAGCCGCGCAGTTTTTCCAGCAGGCCGGCGTTTTCAGCGAAGCGCTCCATGAGGATGTACTTGGCGCCTTCGAGGGCCGCCTTCACATCGGCCACGCCTTTTTCGGCGTCGATGAAGCGCGCGGCTTCGACGTCCGGGGTCAGGTTCGGGTCGTTGAACAGACCGTCCGCCAGCTCGCCGAGGCCGGCTTCCAGGGCAATCTGGCCCTTGGTGCGGCGCTTCTGCTTGTACGGCAGGTACAAGTCTTCGAGGCGGGTCTTGGTGTCGGCGAGCTTGATGTCGCGTTCCAGTTGCGGGGTCAGCTTGCCTTGCTCTTCGATGCTGGCGAGGATGCTGATGCGCCGTTCGTCGAGTTCTCGCAGGTAGCGCAGACGCTCTTCCAGATGACGCAACTGGATGTCATCAAGGCTGCCGGTCACTTCTTTCCGGTAACGGGCGATGAAGGGAACGGTAGAGCCTTCATCGAGTAGCGCGACGGCCGCTTCGACCTGTTGTGGGCGTACGCCGAGTTCCCCGGCGATGCGGCTGTTGATGCTGTCCATAAAACCACCTGACAAATTGTGAAAGCAGGCTCGCGGGCGCAGGAATAAAGGCTCGGCGAGTCTGGTTGAGCGGCCTGGCCTGCGCCGCTACCTGGATCAACAGGCATCCCGTTGACCCGTGAAATCGAACAATTACTACCGTGGCGATGAAAATGAAAAGTCGCCAGTACGGTAACGATCAGACGTTGCCTGACACAAAACGCCGCGCATTATAACCAGCGTTGTGTCATTCGGGGGCGTCACAGTCTGTAGGCACAATGCCCGGATTTCTGGCAGTGAAGGAAAAATCTGCTAACAATGCACACGGTGCGTATAACGGCAGCTACGCCATAATGCGCGCCGAGATCAAAGGAGCATCCAATGAGCAGCACTGCAAACATTGCTGAAGGCGAAAAAATTCTTATCGTTGACGACGATCCGGGGCTCAGCAGCCTGCTGGAACGCTTTTTCGTCAGCAAGGGCTATCGCGCCCGCGCCGTACCGAACACCGAACAGATGGACCGCCTGCTGGCGCGTGAAGTGTTCAACCTGGTCGTCCTCGACCTGATGCTGCCCGGCGAAGACGGCTTGACCGCCTGCCGCCGCCTGCGTGGCGCGAACAATCAGATTCCGATCATCATGCTCACCGCCAAGGGCGACGAGCTGAGCCGCATCAAAGGCCTGGAACTGGGCGCCGACGATTACCTGGCCAAGCCGTTCAACCCGGATGAGCTCATGGCTCGGGTCAAAGCGGTCCTGCGCCGTCAGTCGACCCCGGTGCCGGGCGCACCGGGCAGCGAAGACGAAAGCGTAACCTTCGGTGACTACGAACTGTCCCTGGCGACCCGCGAACTCAAGCGCGGCGACGAAGTGCACATGCTCACCACCGGTGAGTTCGCGGTGCTAAAGGCGCTGGTCATGAACGCGCGTCAGCCACTGACTCGCGACAAGCTGATGAACCTGGCCCGTGGCCGCGAGTGGGATGCCCTGGAGCGTTCCATCGACGTGCAGATCTCCCGTCTGCGCCGGATGATCGAACCTGATCCTTCCAAGCCGCGTTACATCCAGACTGTCTGGGGCGTGGGCTACGTGTTCGTTCCGGATGGCGCCGCCACCAAGTGATCGGCGATTTGTAGGAGCGGGTCTTGCGGACGTAGCGTCCGCAGACTCGCGATCCGCAATATGCGAGCATCGCTCGCTCCTGCAAGTGTGTAGCGGTTATCCATGAAAACCCCCGTGTGGTTCCCCCAAAGTTTTTTCTCCCGCACCCTGTGGCTGGTGCTGATCGTTGTCCTGTTCTCCAAGGCGCTGACCCTGGTTTATCTGTTGATGAACGAGGACGTGCTGGTGGACCGTCAATACAGTCATGGCGTCGCCCTGACGCTACGCGCCTACTGGGCGGCGGATGAAGAAAACCGTGACAAGATTGCCGAAGCCGCGACCCTGATCCGGGTCGTAGGCACGGGTGTGCCTGAAGGCGAGCAACACTGGCCCTACAGCGAAATCTATCAGCGGCAGATGCAGGCGGAACTGGGCGCCGACACCGAAGTGCGCTTGCGTATGCATTCGCCGCCGGCGCTGTGGGTCCGGGCGCCGAGCCTGGGCGATGGCTGGCTGAAAGTGCCGCTGTACCCGCATCCCCTGCGCGGCCAGAAAATCTGGAACGTACTGGGCTGGTTCCTCGCCATCGGCTTGCTGTCCACCGCTTCAGCGTGGATCTTCGTCAGTCAGCTCAATCAACCCTTGAAGCGTTTGGTCTATGCCGCGAGGCAACTCGGCCAGGGCCGCAGCGTGCGCCTGCCGATCAGCGATACACCGAGTGAAATGGCCGAGGTCTATCGCGCGTTCAACCAGATGGCCGAAGACGTCGAACAGGCTGGTCGCGAGCGTGAGCTAATGCTGGCGGGTGTATCCCATGACCTGCGGACACCACTGACCCGATTGCGCCTGTCGCTGGAATTGATGGGCGACCACAGCGATCTGTCAGACGACATGGTCCGTGACATCGAAGACATGGACGCGATTCTTGATCAGTTCCTGGCCTTCATTCGCGATGGCCGCGATGAATCGGTGGAAGAGGTGGACTTGACCGACCTGGTGCGTGAAGTTGCCGCGCCGTACAACCAGAACGAAGAGAAAGTGTGCCTGCGCCTGGAGCCGATTCAACCGTTCCCGTTGCGGCGGGTGTCGATGAAACGGTTGCTGAACAACCTGATCGGCAACGCGCTGCATCACGCCGGCAACGGAGTGGAGGTGGCGGCCTATGTGTCCGGAGACGTGAGTGCACCGTACGTGGTGTTGAGTGTCATGGACCGTGGCGCGGGGATTGATCCGTCGGAGCTGGAAGCGATCTTCAACCCGTTCACCCGGGGGGATCGTGCTCGGGGCGGGAAGGGCACTGGGTTAGGCTTGGCGATTGTGAAGCGGATTGCTTCGATGCATGGCGGGAATGTCGAGCTACGTAACCGAACGGGTGGTGGGCTGGAAGCGCGGGTGCGGTTGCCGCTGGGATTGATGTTGCCGCGCGATGCGGTATAGGAGCAGCTACAAGCTACAAGCTACAAGCTACAAGCTACAAGCAGCTTTCACTTGCCGCTTGAAGCTTGCAGCTTGCAGCTCAAAACTCCCCTATCCTTTGCCCTTGGTGCGCGTCATATTCGGCCCGCCATTCTTCTCCAGATGCTCGATGATGATCCCCGCCACATTCTTCCCTGTCGTGGTCTCAATCCCTTCCAGCCCCGGCGACGAGTTCACTTCCATCACCAACGGTCCGTGATTGGAACGCAGAATATCCACACCCGCCACCGCCAGACCCATTACCTTCGCCGCGCGCAACGCGGTCATGCGTTCTTCCGGCGTGATCTTGATCAGGCTGGCGCTGCCGCCGCGATGCAGGTTGGAGCGGAACTCCCCAGGCTTGGCCTGACGCTTCATCGCCGCAATCACCTTGTCGCCGACCACGAAGCAGCGGATGTCCGCGCCGCCGGCTTCCTTAATGTATTCCTGCACCATGATGTTTTGCTTGAGGCCCATGAAGGCTTCGATCACCGATTCCGCCGCCGTTGCGGTTTCGCACAGCACCACGCCGATGCCCTGGGTGCCTTCCAGCACCTTGATCACCAGCGGCGCGCCGTTGACCATGTCGATCAAGTCGGGAATGTCATCCGGGGAGTGGGCAAACCCGGTAACCGGCAGACCAATTCCGCGGCGCGATAGCAATTGCAGCGAACGCAGCTTGTCCCGCGAGCGGGCAATGGCCACCGATTCGTTGAGCGGGAACACCCCCATCATTTCGAACTGACGCAACACCGCGCAGCCATAGAACGTCACCGACGCGCCAATCCGCGGGATCACCGCATCAAAGCCTTCCAGCGGCTTGCCGCGGTAGTGGATTTGCGGCTTGTGGCTGGCGATGTTCATGTAGGCGCGCAGCGTGTCGACCACCACCATTTCATGGCCACGCTCGGTTCCGGCTTCGACCAGACGACGAGTGGAATACAAACGCGGGTTCCGCGACAGCACAGCGATCTTCATGCAACACCTGTGGAAGAGGTAGATACCGGGAACACCGGCTTGTCTTGTACATATTTGATGCCTGGATTGACCACCAGTTGGCCGTCGATCAGGGCTTTGGAACCCAGTAGCAGGCGATAACGCATGGACTTGCGGCAGGCGAGGGTGAACTCGACCCGCCAGACTCGATCACCGAGGGCCAGGGTGGTGCTGACCACGTAGCGCTTCTGCGAATGGCCATTGGAGCTTTTAATGGTTTTCATCGTTACCAGCGGTGCTTCGCAGCGCCGGTGACGCAGTTGCACCACCGTGCCCAGGTGCGCTGTAAAACGCACCCAGTGTTCGCCATCGCGCTCAAACGGCTCGATATCGGTGGCGTGCAGGCTGGAGGTGCTGGCACCGGTGTCGATTTTTGCCCGCAGGCCCGCGACTCCCAGACCCGGGAGCGCCACCCACTCGCGCAGACCGACAACGGTCAAATGATCAAATGTCTTCAATAGGAAAAAACCGGCGATTAGCGCGTCCAGGCTTCAGGAGACACCTGGGCCAACGCTTTGAATGCAGGTTTGGCGAACCAGTAACCCTGCATCAGAAAAATTCCACAGTCCGCCAGGAAATCCCGTTCTCCGGCACTTTCAATGCCTTCGGCGATGACTGTAACGTCCAACTCCGCACAGATTGTGACAATCCCCCGAACGATAGCCTGGCGGACACGGTCGCGGTCGACATCGCGGATCAGTGCCATGTCGAGTTTGATCAGGTCTGGTTGGAAATCAGCCAGCAGATTGAGCCCCGAGTATCCAGCACCGAAATCATCGATGGCGGTCTTGAAGCCGAATTCGCGGTATTCACGCAGAATATTAGTCAAATGGCGATAGTTATCTACATGCTCGCTTTCCAGGGTTTCGAAAATCAGCCGGTCGATGGGAAAGTTGTATTTTTTTGCCGCCTCCAGCGTGCTGCGAATACACAGCTCCGGACGGTACACGGCGTTGGGCATGAAGTTGATCGACAAGTGTGTCTGCATATCTAAACGCGCCGCACCTTCAATGGCGCGAGTCCGGCAGAGCTGGTCAAAGCGGTAGCGATTCGCCTCGGTGACCTGATCAAGGACCGACATCGCACCTTCTCCCGCCACCCCGCGCACCAGCGCTTCATGGGCGAAAACCGACTGGTCTCGCAAGTCGACGATCGGTTGGTAGGCGAAGGAAAAGTCGAAGCCTAAAGGCTCGCTTTGCTGGCAACCCTGGCAACCGCCCTTGGGCGAAGTCAATGAAGACGGAAATTTAGTCACTCGAGCACTCCATGCCGATGGGTCGGCCAAGATCACAGTCTATCTGGAGGGCCGAGTTCTTGCGCCCGACAGAAACGGTAGTACAGTTCCGACTATTGGCGGAAAGAGGAATTCAAGTGGCACAAAAACAGGAAGAGGACGACAAGGTCCGTCTCGATAAATGGTTGTGGGCCGCGCGGTTTTATAAAACACGTGCCTTGGCCAAGGCGGCGATTGAAAGTGGCAAGGTGCATTGCCGGGGTGAGCGTTGCAAGCCAGGCAAGGAACCGAGGGTCGGCGACGAGTTCCAGCTTCGCATGGGATTCGAAGAGCGCACGGTGGTGGTCCAGGCCTTGTCGATCGTGCGCCGTGGCGCACCGGAAGCTCAGACGCTGTATGCCGAAACCGAGGCCAGCATCGCCAAGCGCGAAGCGGCCGCGGCCATGCGCAAGGCGGGTTCGTTGGGCGTTAGCACCGATGGCAAGCCAAGCAAGAAACAGCGGCGGGATTTGTTTAAGTTTCGTGGGAGCAGTAACGACGAGTGAGTCGGTTATTTCTGTGTGGTTCAGACTGACGTCATCGCCGGCCTTCACGGGCCGTAGACTTGCAATTACCCACCTGCGCAGCCATATCGGGTAATTCGCCAACCGCGAGTCGAGCAGGCCAAACAGCCACTCGTCGAAAATCGCACACAGCCTCTGACCTGTAGGCCATAACCAGAAGGCTGGTGCAGGGGCGTAGTTTTCACTTTTATTTTTGTCATTTACTTCAGATACCCAGACCTATGACCGATCTCACGGATACCGACTACACCCAACGCTTCATCTTCGATGACAGCGACACCCGCGGCGAGCTGGTTTCGTTGGAGCGCAGTTACGCCGAAGTCCTCGCCAAACACCCCTATCCGGAGCCGGTTGCGCAATTGCTCGGCGAACTGATGGCTGCGGCGTCGTTGCTGGTCGGCACCTTGAAGTTTGACGGTCTGCTGATTCTGCAGGCGCGTTCCGATGGGCCGATCCCGTTGTTGATGATTGAGTGTTCAAGCGAACGTGAAATCCGTGGCCTGGCCCGTTACGAGGCCGACCGGATTGCGCCCGACGCGACGTTGGCCGATCTGATGCCCAACGGCGTGTTGGCGCTGACCGTCGACCCCACCGTGGGCCAGCGTTATCAGGGCATCGTTGACCTGGACGGCGAGACCCTGTCGGAATGCTTCACCAACTATTTCGTCATGTCGCAACAGGTGGGCACGCGTTTCTGGCTGTACGCCGATGGCCGTCGCTCCCGCGGTTTGTTATTGCAGCAATTGCCCGCCGACCGTCTCAAGGACGAAGAAGATCGCGCCGCCAGTTGGCAGCACATTACCGCGCTGGGCGGCACCCTGACGGCCGATGAGTTGCTGAGCCTGGACAACGAAACCGTGCTCCATCGCCTCTACCACGAAGAGCAGGTTCGGTTGTTCGACGTGCAGAAACTGCGCTTCCGATGCAGCTGCTCGCGCGAACGTTCTGCCAATGCGCTGGTCAGTTTGGGTCTGGAAGATGCCCAGGCGCTGGTTATCGAACACGGTGGCAACATCGAGATCGATTGCCAGTTTTGCAACCAGCGTTACCTGTTCGACTCCGCCGACATCACTCAATTGTTCGCTGGCGCAGGCGTCGAGACGCCGTCAGATACCCGACACTAAAACGGTTCAGCGCAGGTAAATTCACTGGTTAGCGCCGGAATAACGCCGTTACGACGGGAGGGCCCTACTCTTTTTGGGCTTTTCTGGCATAATCCGGCCCACTTTTTGTCGCGGTAGTAGTGCACGACTTTCTACTACAAAACGTTTGGAGCACACTCGGCCACTGGCCGACGGGGAATCTCATGACGCAAGCCAATAATGCCGTGTACACCGATCTGAGTATTGACGATCTGGTAAAAGAAGCTCTGAGTCGCGGTGAAGGCGAGCTTGCCGACACCGGCGCGCTGGTTGTTCACACCGGTCACCGTACCGGCCGCTCGCCAGTTGACCGTTTCATTGTTGAAGAACCGACTACCCAGGATGCGATCTCCTGGGGCCCGATCAACCGCAAGTTCCCGGCCGACAAGTTCGATGCCCTGTGGAACCGCGTTGAAGCGTTCAACAATGCGCAAGAGCATTTCGTATCGCACGTGCATGTAGGTGAGGCCTCGGAGCACTACCTGGCCGTGAAGATGACCACCCAGACTGCCTGGCAGAACCTGTTCGGTCGTTGCCTGTTCATCAATCCGGCCCAGTACAACCCGGCCGGCCGTGATGAGTGGCAAGTGCTCAACGTTGCCAACTTCGAATGCGTGCCAGAGCGTGACGGCACCCACTCCGACGGTTGCGTGATCCTCAACTTCGCACAGAAGAAAGTGCTGATCGCCGGCATGCGCTACGCCGGTGAGATGAAGAAAGCCATGTTCTCGGTGCAGAACTTCCTGCTGCCGGCCGCTGACGTGCTGCCGATGCACTGTGCCGCCAACATCGGCGAAGCGGGCGACGTGACCCTGTTCTTCGGTCTGTCCGGCACCGGCAAGACCACCCTGTCCGCCGATGAAAGCCGTTACCTGATCGGTGACGACGAACACGGCTGGGGCGAAGGCATTGTCTTCAACATCGAAGGCGGCTGCTACGCCAAGTGCATCGACTTGTCCGAGAAGAACGAGCCGGTCATCTGGAAAGCCATCAAGCACGGCGCAGTCCTGGAAAACGTCATCATCGATGACGCCAAGCACGCCGACTACGCTGATGTCAGCCTGACCCAGAACAGCCGCGCCGCCTACCCGCTGGAGCACGTTGCCAAGCGCTCCGAGAAGAACCTCGGTGGCGAGCCAAACGCTGTGATCTTCCTGACCTGCGACCTGACCGGCGTGCTGCCGCCAGTCTCGATCCTCAGCGAAGAACAAGCGGCCTACCACTTCCTGTCCGGCTACACCGCACTGGTGGGCTCGACCGAAATGGGTTCCGGCAGCGGCATCAAGTCGACCTTCTCCACCTGCTTCGGCGCACCGTTCTTCCCGCGTCCTGCCGGCGAATACGCAGAATTGCTGATCAAGCGCATCCGCGGCTTCGGCTCCAAGGTTTACCTGGTCAATACCGGCTGGACCGGCGGCGGCTACGGCGTCGGCAAACGCTTCAACATTCCGACCACTCGCGGCGTCATCGCGGCAATCCAGAGCGGTGCGTTGATCGGTGCTGAAACCGAACACCTCGACACCATCAACCTTGACGTGCCACTGGCTGTACCGGGCGTTGATACCGGCCTGTTGAACCCACGCAATACCTGGGCTGACAAGGCTGCTTACGATGAAGCTGCCAAGGCGCTGGCCGGGTTGTTTGTTGAGAACTTCAAGAAGTTCGAAGTGAGCGATGCGATCAAGGCTGCTGGGCCTAGGCTATGAGGCTTGGATTTAACGAATGAAAAAGCCGCCCTTTGAGGGCGGCTTTTTTATAACTTTTGAATCAAGAAGAACTAGTGTCTTGTTTTTGCCACCGTTCTATAACTGTCTCGAAAACGACTTCTTGCCAGTTTGTATTCCATTCTTTGAAGACATTTACGCTTGCAGATTTTGGTTCAGGGCCTGGTTTTTTCAAACGAACCAAACTGGGCATTAGAACTGCGTCACCTACGATTAAAGCTTCACCTTGGGCTAGACTTGGCAGAAGGTCCACTAAACCATTGGCGCTGTCTGGAAGAAGTGCCTTGATATAACCTTGGTCGATGGTATTCGTGAGTCTCAAAGATATGAAGTTACTGCATTGGAAGAATATTGTGTCTGATACTTCTGAAGGGCGTTGACTGACCACCATTAGGCTTAAACCGTACTTTCGCCCCTCTTTAGCTGCCAGAATAATTGCAGTTACGCGGACCTCTTCAGTCGCAGCTTCTGCTCAATTGGCTTTCCAGTTCCTGTGTATCCCAGTTCTGCACCTTGATCGCTTGATAAAGCATGCCGATAGTGAGTGGGACTTTATCGCCCCGTCCCTTTGCCCTTCGCTTGAGAAGCACATCAAACCCTTCCGGCTGAACGTAGCGATAGGCATCGAAGTCTGCAAAGTCGACCCCGAACTGTTCCTCCAGCGCTTCCATCAGGTGGCGCGCATCCGCTCCGTCGCAGCCCAAATCGAAGTTTATCGACGTAGTGAGGCTGATGGTTTTGCGTTTGGGCAAGCCGAGTTCTTCGTGTAGCAGCTGCATGAGCAGGTGCATGGTGTGGTCGTCGGGGAAATTGGGGGCGAGGTTCATTCGGGTGCGTCCGGTTGGGCTTGGGCGGATCTTATTAGTCGTCAGGCTCGCAGGGAAGAACGGGAGCAAACTGTTGCAGTTTGTCTTGTCGGTATTTTGCGAGTGCTTCTTCTCGTGTAAGAAGCGGCTTGGTGAGGTCTGCCGGTGAGGTGTCGAATCCCGCCAGACGCAGGCTCGCCAAGTAGTTTGAGCGGCGGACTTTTTCGTAGTGCATTTGTTTTTGATTAAAGGTTAATTCACTCATCACCATCGTCAGCCCATCAACGTTGTACTCCCGGTAAGGTTGACGCTCGCCCCTCAGGATCTCGTTCGTCTGTTGCACGCTATCCATCAGCTCATCTAAAAATTTGCTCATGGTTATCTCCAGTGTTCAAAGACGGCTTTCACCGCATTGTGTTTGGATCGCTCCCACGCACAGCGTGAGAACGATCTGTTTACTCGACGTCAGGCAGGCGCTTTCCAGCTCATCATGCGTTGCTGGGCGACTGTGAGCAGGTCGCAGCCGTCCTGGGTCAACAGGTAGAGCGCGTGGGTGATGTGGGGGATGTCTTCGAGATCGCCTTGCTCGAAGCATTGGCAGTGCAGGGTTCGAAGCAGTTCGCTGGAGGCTTGCACGCGCTGGAGGGCGGCTTCGAGGAGGTCTTGCGGGTTGGCTTCTGTGTCGATGATCAGGGCCGGGGTATCGGTTAGGTTGGTTTTGAGTGGGCGGTAGCGATCGGGGAACGGGTTCAACTTGTTCATTGTATTTATCCTCAAATGCATCAAGCGATACCGCTTCCATCGTGACCAAGCGATGGGAGGCGGACTGTGTTCGGGTTGGTCAACCGGTGAGGTTCATACGCATACCCGGCACGCCCGAAGGCGTCCCAAACACAGCCACCATATAGCGTGCAGACACGGAGGTGCCGCAGGATACAACGGAGGCTGATGCGTATACCAATCGGGTGACCAAGCCCGGCCGCTGATTGCCAGCGACAGCCAACTATAGATATGGCTGCCGGTTGGCGATAGGCGACAAGGTGTCTTCTGTTGTAGGACGGGGATGAAGCTTTGGAAGGGCGTAGCCTACGGATTTATCTTTGGTTGAATTTGGCAGTCAGGTTTTACCGAGTTTTCGTTCTTCGCGGGCAAGCCACGCTCCTACACGGCCGGTGGTTGCGCATCAAGTGGCGGGGATTTTCGGCAGGCGCTGGCAGGCGATTTCGAGGAGTTCGTGACCGTCCTGGGTCAGCAGGTAGAGGGCGCTGACGATGTTCGGGATGTCACTCGCGTCTGCCTGTTTGAAGCACAGGCAGTAAAGGGTTTCGAGCAGGTCGCTGGCGGCGCGGATGCGTTGGCGGGCGGCGTCGAGGATTTCATGGGGGTCGGCCTCGGTGTCGATGACCAGGACGGGCTTGTCGCTGTAGCTGCTTTTAAGTGGTCGATAGCGGTCATTCATCGGGGGCCGTCCTGTAGAAAGTCTGGCGGCTCGATACTCTGTTTGAGCCGCGGCGAAGACTATGACGGGGGCGACTAACTGCGGCAAGACGGCCACAATCGACAGTTTGCGTAGGGAGTTTTACTGGCTTTTGTGGAATGGCCCTACGTGTTTGCCAAGGTTTTCCACAACTAAACCCTACAGCGGAAATTTCCCATGGTGTTGTCAGGCACTTCGCATTGAACCTCGGTATGGCAAGCGCCAGAGTTTGTAGGGCGTTTCGAAAATGCCCGGTAAAGAACTTGAAGGGAATCAAGTAAGCACCTTACCGCTGCTATGGGGTCGGACGTCAGGGAGGCAAAGTGCCCCGACTGTTTCAACCTGTGGCGAAGGCTTGGCCCGATGGACGCGGTATCATCTCGTATCGTTTTTGCCCCCAACCTTTTCCTGACTTGCTGCGTTTGCCGGCTAGGCTTTGGACTTCGCAGCGGTCAACGGAGTGACAGCTTATGCACAACACCCTGGAACAGGTTTTCGGTTATCCACAGTTTCGGCCTGGCCAGGAAGCGGCGATCAGCGCTGTGTTGGCCGGGCGCTCGGCGGCGGCGATTTTTCCCACGGGCTCGGGTAAGTCTTTGTGTTACCAGCTGCCGGCGGTGTTGCTGCCGCACCTGACGCTGGTGGTCTCGCCGCTGTTGGCATTGATGCAGGATCAACTGGCGTTTCTACAGCGCCACGGTATTGCGGCAGGCAGCATCGATTCGGCCCAGAGCCGCGATGACGCCAATGACGTGATGGCGCGGGCCAAGTCCGGCGAGTTGAAGATTCTGATGATTTCCGTGGAGCGCCTGAAGAACGAGCGCTTTCGCAATTTCTTGCAGCAGGTACCGATTTCGCTGCTGGTGGTGGATGAGGCGCATTGCATCTCGGAATGGGGCCATAACTTCCGTCCCGACTACCTCAAGCTTCCCGACTACCAGCACCAGTTCAACATCCCGCAGGCACTGCTGCTGACGGCCACCGCGACCCCCAAAGTGATCGCGGACATGCAGGCGAAATTCGCCATCGCCCCGCAAGACGTGGTCACCACTGGTTTCTACCGTCCCAACCTCAATTTGCTGGTGGAGCCGGTGCGTGGCCAAGAGAAACGCCGACGCCTGGTCGAATGGATGAGTCAGCGTCCGGACCAGCCGAGCATCGTCTACGTCACCCAGCAGAAAACCGCCGAGCACATTGCCGAACACCTGGGACGCAACGGCATTCAAGCCGAGGCGTATCACGCCGGTTTGCCCCACGAACAACGCGAAGCCATCCAGAAACGATTCATGAGTGGGCAGTCCAATTGCATCGTCGCCACCATTGCGTTTGGCATGGGCATCGACAAGAGCGACATCCGTAACGTGGTGCATTTTGACCTGCCCAAATCCATCGAAAACTACAGCCAGGAAATTGGCCGCGCCGGGCGTGACGGACAGCCATCGGACTGCCTGGTACTGGCCAACCGCGACAGCCTCAACGTGCTGGAAAACTTCGTTTACGGCGATACGCCCGAGCTGGAAGGCATTCGCTACGTGCTCGACGACGCGAAGGCTGCCGCGCCGGAAGGGCAATGGGAATTTCTGCTGGGGCCGTTGGCCGATCAGAGCAACATTCGCCAGTTGCCGCTCAAGACTTTGTTGGTGCAGTTGGAACTGCGCCGGATCATTGCGCCGCGATACGCTTATTACGCGGAATACCGTTTCAAGTATTTGCAGGAACCCGAGGTCTTGCTCGACCGTTTCGAGGGTGAGCGCAGAGACTTCGTGGCCGCGATCATCCAGACCTCCAGACGAGCGCGGACCTGGGCGACGGTGAATTTCGATGTGCTCTACGAGCAGTATTCGGCCGAGCGAAATCGGGTGGTGAAGGCGCTGGATTATTTCCAGGAGAAGGGCTGGGTCGAGCTGGAAAGCAAGCAGATGACCGAGGTCTACGGCCTGCTGCAAATGGACTTCGACAGTCAGGCGCTGAGTGCTGAACTGCACACCTGTTTCACTCAGCACGAACGCACGGAAATCGCGCGGATCCACGCCATGCTTGATCTGTTCGCCACCGACCAATGTCTGGGCTATCGCCTGGCCAAGTATTTCGGCGATGAAAACGCGCCGCAGCAGTGCGGGCATTGTTCGGTGTGTCACGGGCACGCGGCACGACTGCCGGCGCCTCCGGAGTTGCCGGGTCTTGTGGATAAAAACTTCGATGCGCTGTGCGGTGACTTTATCCACAAGCACGAACAGCACACCGGCAGCGCTCCTTCGGCTGAGCGGTTGACACGATTTTTGTGTGGGATCAGCGTGCCGCTGTTTACCAAACTCAAAGCACGGTCGATTGCGGGTTTTGCGGCGCTGGAGGCGCACCCGTATGGCGAAGTGCGGGCCTGGGCCGAGGCGCATCCATCCGCTGAATGTTCCCCATCACAGGAATAAATTTCAAAAAACCCCGGTGGCTGACTATGGTGGGGACTGTCTTTGGATCGCCAACAAGAGAACAATCATGAGCCAGACACCGTTCAACATTCAGCGTGCCGCCGTGATCGGGGCGGGCACCATGGGCCGTGGCATTGTCATGTGCCTGGCCAATGCCGGGGTGCCGGTGCAATGGGTTGATAACAACCCGCAAATGCTCCAGCAGGCTTTGGCCTCCGTCGCTGAAACCTATGCGCACAACGTACGGCAGGGCCGGATTGATCAGGCTGACGCCGATGCCCGCATCGCACGGGTCGCGGCGGCTGCCGATTACGCGGCGATCCGTGATGTCGATCTGGTGATTGAGGCGGTCTACGAAAACCTCGAGCTGAAGCAGAAAATTTTTCGCGAACTGGATTGCCTGCTTAAACCCGAAGCCATTCTGGCGAGCAACACCTCGGCGCTGGATATCGACGCGATTGCCGCAGCCACTCGCCGTCCGCAACAAATTCTGGGCCTGCACTTCTTCAGCCCCGCACACATCATGAAACTGCTGGAAGTCGTGCGCGGCGCACAAACCGCACCGGCTGTGCTGGAGGCCGCGCTGGAACTGGGCAAACGCATGGGCAAAGTTAGCGTGGTGGCAGGCAATTGCGAGGGTTTCATCGGCAATCGCATGCTCAATACCTACGTGCTCGAAGCGCGCAAGATGCTGCTGGAGGGAGCTTTTCCCTATCAGGTAGATGCGGCGTTGCAGGGCTTCGGTTTCGCCATGGGGCCATTCCGCATGTACGACGTGGTTGGTATCGACCTGGGCTGGCGGGCTCGGGAATTGGCGGGCAAGGGGCAGGATGCGCCAGAGATTCAGATCGACAACCGCCTGTGTGAACGGGGCCGTTTTGGCCAGAAGAGTGGCAACGGGTATTACCACTATGAGGCAGGCAGTCGCCAGGCCGAGCACGATGTAACGGTGGATGCGCTGGTGCAGGAAGTCAGCGAAGGGTTGGGCTTCCATCGTCACGAGATCGGGCCTGAGGAGATGCTGGAGCGCTGCTTGCTAGCATTGGTGAACGAGGGCGCGAAGATTCTTCAGGAAGGGATTGCGGCGTCAGCGCACGACATCGATCTGGTGTACCTCAATGGTTATGGTTTTCCGGCGGCCAAGGGCGGGCCAATGGCCTGGGCGGATCAGCAGGGGTTGGCGGATATTCATCAGCGGTTGCTGCAGCTTGAAACAAAGCAGGGTGATCACTGGCAGCCGGCGCGATTGATTGGGGAATTAGCGGCGCTGGGTAAGGGGTTTGCGAATTCATGAATCTACGCGCCGACTATCCGCACTTCCAGCCCATCACCACGCGCTGGCACGACAATGATGCCTATGGTCACGTCAATAACGTTACCTATTACAGCTTCTTCGACACGGCGGTAAACACCTACCTGATCGAAGTCGGCGGCCTGGATATTCATGACGGCGAAGTCGTGGGGTTTGTCGTGAGTTCAGCCTGTGATTATTTTGCCTCCATCGCATTCCCCGACCGGATCGAGATCGGGTTGCGCGTGGGCAAGTTGGGCAACAGTTCGGTGCAATACGAACTGGCGGTGTTCAAGGCCGGCGAAGACGATGCTTGCGCGGCAGGGCGATTTGTCCATGTGTTTGTGGATCGGGAGTCGAATCAGCCGGTGGCGATTCCCGCCGGGTTGCGCGGTGCACTGGAGAAACTGGTGGTTTGATTGGCAAAAAAAATCGCAGCCCTTGGGCTGCGATTTTTCGATCTACCGGTAAACGAGGCGATTCAGCCTCAGTCGCGATAGCGATGTTTGCGATGGCCGTAGTGGTGGCCACGATCATGGCGACCGTCACGGTAGTAGCGACGATCGTCACGGCCACCGCGATAGGAGCGACGATCATCATCTTCGTTGCTCTTGTTGCCCATGTAGTTACCCAGCGCGCCACCGGCGCCGCCACCTGCTGCGGAGCCGATCAGGCTGCCGGTGCTGCCGCCCATGCTGCGGCCGACCACGTTACCGCCTGCTGCGCCCAACGCACCGCCAATGGCTGCTTCGCCGCGGCTGCGTTTGTCTGCGCCGACTGCGCTACCACCCGCGCCACCCAAAGCCGCGCCAATGGTGGAACCTGTGTTGCCGCCTAACGATTGACCGACGACCGAGCCCAGAACCCCACCTAATGCGCCGCCCACACCTGCTTCGGTGGTGCCTCCGGCAGAAGCGAAACCACTGACCAGGCCAAGGGACAACAAGAGAATCGAGGAGAACTTCATAGAGGAACCTCAAGGGGATGACGGCGCGATCCTGAGGCTGTGTCGTAGTGGTGACAATCGAAATCCGACGAGTAGCACGACTTGTACACAATTCTATAAGTTGCTGTTTTTTGGGCGGAACTTAAGTGTTTTTCGCCGGTCTTTAGCTACTTCGGAAGGGCCGTTTTTGTGAGAAAACGGCCTTTTTTGTGGGCGATTGGAACGTATTCGTCGGGGCCGGACCAGGCAAATGGTTAAGCCGACTGAGCCAAAATCAACCCGGTCTCACTCGCCGTTTCCAGCCGGATCGCCACAAACTTCGAGGTCGGCGTATGGCTGCCATCCCCGGTGCTTTCCAGCGGCACCAACGGATTCACTTCCGGGTAGTACGCCGCGGCCTGCCCTGCCGGAATATCAAACGCCAGCAGCGTGAAGCCCTTCACCCGGCGCTCACGGCCATCGTCCCAGATCGAAACGATGTCGGCCTTCTGCCCCGGTTTGAAGCCCAGACGAATGATGTCCGCCTCGTTCACGAACAACACATCCCGCTGACCTTTCACACCGCGATAACGATCGTCGAGGCCGTAAATGGTGGTGTTGTACTGATCGTGCGAGCGCATGGACTGCATGATCAGATCCGGCAATACGCCAGTCGCGCGGGTGCGCTCGTGCACCAGGTCTTTTGGCAGGACGTTCGGACGGAAATTCGCGCGCCCCGACG
Organism: Pseudomonas sp. GB2N2; assembly: GCF_054897705.1. Classification (NCBI taxonomy): domain Bacteria; kingdom Pseudomonadati; phylum Pseudomonadota; class Gammaproteobacteria; order Pseudomonadales; family Pseudomonadaceae; genus Pseudomonas; species Pseudomonas sp. GB2N2. The sequence goes on along the minus strand of NZ_CM142701.1, from coordinate 4,299,500 downwards.
CCGTGTTCCAGCGACGGGAGCCGGCGCTGTTGCCGAGGTAGAAACCGCCCGGGTTCTTGATCTTCTGGTTGAAGTCCTTGAAGCCCGGAATGGTGTCGGCGATCAGGTCGCGAATGCGCGAGTAATCGGCAACTAGCCAGTTCCAGTCCACCGGTTTACTGCCCAGGGTCGCGGCGGCGATGCCGGCGAGGATCGCAGGTTCGGAACGCATCTGGCTCGACAGCGGCTGCAACTGACCGTTGGACGCGTGGACCATGCTGAACGAATCTTCCACGGTCACTGCCTGTGGGCCTTCGGTCTGGACATCGATGTCGGTGCGACCGAGGCACGGCAGGATCAGCGCGTCTTTACCGTGGGCCAAATGGCTGCGGTTGAGCTTGGTGCTGATCTGCACGGTCAGGTCGCAATTGCTCAAGGCCTGAAAGGTGCGCGGGCTATCTGGCGTGGCTTGGGCGAAGTTGCCACCCAGGCCGATGAAGACTTTCGCCCGGCCGTCGGCCATGGCATGAATCGCCTCGACCACGTTGTGGCCGTTTTCGCGCGGCACCTTTAACTGGAAACGACGCTCCAGGGCGTCGAGGAATGCTACTGGAGGACGTTCGTTGATGCCCATTGTGCGGTCGCCTTGCACGTTGCTGTGGCCACGCACCGGGCACAATCCGGCGCCGGGCCGGCCGATGTTGCCGCGCAGCATCATCAGGTTGGCGATTTCCTGGATGGTCGGCACCGAATGGCGATGCTGGGTGATCCCCATCGCCCAGCACATGATCACGTTCTTGCCTTTGGCGTACATGCGCGCCGCTTGCTCGATTTCCACAAGCGTCAGGCCCGACTGCTCGACGATCTGCTCCCACGGGGTGTCGTCGACGGCACCCAGGTACTCCAGCACGTTGGCGCTGTGTTCATTAAGGAAGTCGTGGTCGAACACCGCGGGTTCACCGGCTTTCTGCGCATCGCGTTCCCATAGCAGCAGAAATTTCGCCATGCCGCGCATCAGCGCCATGTCGCCGCCGAGCGCCGGGCGGAAGTACGCGGTGTTGGTTGGCTTGTCGCCGTTGGTGAGCATTTCGATCGGGTGCTGCGGGTGCTGGAAACGTTCCAGTCCACGTTCTTTCAGCGGGTTGATGCACACCACTTGTGCCCCGCGTTTGACTGCTTCGCGCAGCGGTTCGAGCATCCGTGGGTGGTTGGTGCCGGGGTTCTGGCCCCAGACGAAAATCGCATCGGCGTGTTCGAAGTCGTCGAAGGTCACGGTGCCTTTGCCAACGCCAACGCTCTGCGCCAAGGCGACACCGCTGGCCTCGTGGCACATGTTCGAACAGTCGGGGAAATTATTGGTGCCATAGGCGCGCACGAACAATTGATAGAGAAACGCTGCTTCGTTGCTGGCGCGTCCAGAGGTGTAGAACTCGGCTTGATCCGGGCTCGACAACCCGCGCAGGTGCCTGGCGATCAGGGTGAAGGCATCGTCCCAACTGATCGGTTGATAGCGATCGGTTTCGGCGTTGTAGCTCATTGGCTCGGTCAGGCGGCCCTGGTATTCAAGCCAGTAGTCGCTCTGCTCCAGCAGCGAGGTGACGCTGTGTTTGGCGAAGAACGCCGGGTTGACCGCCCGTTTGGTCGCTTCCCAGTTCACCGCTTTGGCGCCGTTCTCGCAGAACATCACCATGCCTTTTTCCGGGGAATCACCCCAGGCGCAACCCGGGCAGTCAAAGCCGCCGTTCTGGTTGGTCTTGAGCATGATGCGCAGGTTTTTCAGCGCGTTGTCGCTGGTCAACCAGGCCTGGGCCACGCTGATCAGCGCGCCCCAGCCGCCGGCCGGGCCTTTGTAGGGCTTGTAGCGGGGGACGGGTTTCTGGTCGGCTTGACGGTGTTGGCTCACGCTTGATTCTCCAACGCCGGGCTGTAGACCCGCGGCGCATTCTTCTGAGGCAAATGGATAAGGTTCAGGTTGTGACGACGGGCCCATTGCACGGCGAGGCCGGTGGGCGCCGACAGGCTGACGAGGGTCTGGATGCCAGCACGCAGCACTTTCTGGATCAATTCGAGGCTGCAACGACTGGTGACAATCGCCAGGCCGCCGGTGGTCGGGATGTCCTGCCGGATCAGCCCGCCGATCAGCTTGTCGAGGGCGTTGTGCCGGCCAATGTCTTCGCGACCCAGCAGCAATTCGCCCTGAGCGTTCATGAACACCGCTGCATGCACCGCGCCGCAGTGCTGGCCCAGCGGTTGAAACGCACCGATGCGCTGACGCAGGCCCTCTAGCCATTCGGCGGGCGGCAGCGGCGCACCGGGCAGCACTTTGAGGTCTGGCAACGCCTGCTCGACCGCTTCCACGCCGCAGAGCCCGCAACCGCTGGTGCCGGCCAGTTGCCGACGCTGCTGTTTGAGGTTCCAGAAGGCGCGGTTGGCGATGGTCACTTGCGCGTAGTGCGCCGAACCCGAACCGCTGAGTTGCAGGTCATAAATGTCGGAGGCGTCTTCGATGATGCCGCTGCCGAGGCTGAATCCGACGATGAAGTCTTCCAGGTCCGTCGGGGTCACCAGCATCACCGCCTGACTGATGCCGTTGTAGGCAATCGCCAACGCAACTTCCTCGGCCAGTGCGGTGCTGGCGGATTCAATGTATTGAAGATCGCTGTAACTGTAGGTCTGGCTGGCGGCGGGCGCGGGCGTTTCAAGGGCTGGCGCCGCGCTGACAGGACGCTTGGCGTTCATGAGGCATCACCGACGGATTGGTCAGCTTCAAGCCTATGCGCGTCAAGTTGTCGCGTCTAATCGCTATTACTGATCCGCCGATAGATGGCGTCGATCAAGAGTCTTTCATTGATTGCTGATAGATCGAAAAACACGCCTCCGCCAACGCTGAGCGCGGCGCGCTGCGACGCATGATCAGCCCTAGCCGGCCAAGGGTCTGCGCGTTTTCGATCGGTTGCAGGCGTAAATGATCGGTGAGGTTTTCCAGGCCGCCTTCCAGGGGCATCACGGCGCAACACAACCCGCCATGTACAGCCTGTAACAGTTGATGCACGGCATCGGTCTGCAACAACGGTTGCGGGGCGAGGCCGCGGCTGTGGAAGTTGTGGTCGATGGATTGGCGGAAATGCATGCCGCTGGTAAGCATGCCGAGCGGCAGTTCGATCAGCGACTCCCAGCTCAGCGGTGCCTCGCCGAACGTGAAGAAGCGCTGATCGTAGAGCAGGCCCATGCGGGTTTCGCTGAAGGCCAGGGAGTCGAAACGTTCGCCGTCCAGACGCTCCAGGTACGACACACCGAGGTCCAGACGATTGTTCGCCAGTTGCTCGAGGATCTGCTCGGAGCTCAGCGCCGAGAGTTCGAAACGCAAACTCGGGTGTTCGCCGTGCAAGCGTTGCAACAGCGGCAGCGGATCAAAACTGGACAACGGCACCACACCGAGGCGTAACGTACCGACGAGGTTGCCGCGGCAGGCGGCGGCTTCGGCCTGCAAGCCGTCGTAGGCCGCCAGCACGGTTCGCGCCCAGGCCAGCACCCGTTCGCCCGGCGCCGTGAAGCCTTCGAAGCGCTGGCCACGATTGACCAGTGGCAACTCCAGCTCTTCTTCGAGGCTGCGCAAGCGCATGGACAAGGTTGGCTGGGTGACGTGACAACGCGCAGCGGCCTGGCCGAAATGTCGGGTTTCGTCGAGGGCGATGAGGAATTTCAGCTGCTTGATGTCCATCTTCGCTCCAGGGTGCGGGTTGGCCGGGATTCTAGCGCCTGGCGGTGAGTGGCGTCATTGGTCGGGTGGAAAACGAGTGTGGCTACCTTGGTCTAGGCTTTCGCGTCTGGACAACTTTTAATCCATGGAGAGCACACGATGAGCCTTTTCAGTTTTCTTAAAGAAGCCGGTGAAAAAATTCTCGATGCGCTGACGCCGGACAAGGCCGAAGCCAATAGCGAGGCGCTGACCAAGCACGTGAAGGATGCGCTGACGGGCATCGACACGTCGAAGATTCAAGTAAAGGTCGAGGGCGATAAAGTCATCGCCAGTGGCGAGGCCGCGACCCAGGAAGAGAAAGAAAAAATCCTCCTGTCGCTGGGCAATGTGGCTGGCGTCAGTGGTGTTGAAGACCAGATCACCGTGACCGGGCCAGTGGTCGTTGCGGCAAAATTTGTCGTGGTCGAAAAGGGCGACACCCTCAGCGCGATTTCCTTGCGCGTGTATGGCGATGCCAACAAGTATCAAAAGATCTTCGAGGCGAACAAGCCGATGCTCAAGGATGTGAACAAGATCTATCCGGGGCAGTCGTTGCGGATTCCTGAATAATGTGAGGCCCGTAGGAGCTGCCGAAGGCTGCTCCTACGGGGAATCAAAGCCCTGCAATAAGCTCGCGGTAATCGACCACCGCCACAAACTCCGCCGTGTCCTTCGGTCCTTTGCGGCTGTCCGGTTCCTTCACCGCCAACAAATGCGCCACCCCGAAATCCCGCGCACTGCGCAGGATCGGCAACGTATCGTCGATAAACAGACTACGCGCCGGATCAAAGCCGATATCCGCCTGCAGCGCCTCCCAGAATTGCGGGTTCTCCTTGGGAAACCCGTAATCATGCGAGCTGATCATTCGCTCGAAGTAAGGTGCCAGTTCAATTCTTTCCAGTTTCAATGACAGCGAATCACGGTGCGCATTGGTGATCATCACCACCCGCTTGCCGGCCTGTTTGATCGCCGCCAGAAACGTATCCGCATCCGGGCGCAACGCGATCAGGTGCGCGGTTTCCAGTTTCAGTTCGCGCACCGGCAGCTTCAGCTCGGCACTCCAGAAATCCAGGCAATACCACTGCAACTGGCCAGCATTGCGTTCGAACAGCGGCTGCAATTCCATCTCGGCCATGGCCCGGCTCACCCCGTGCAATTCGGCGTACCGCTGGGGCAGATGTTCCAGCCAGAAATGGTTGTCGAAGTGCAGGTCCAGCAGCGTGCCGTCCATGTCCAGCAGAACGGTGTCGATGTCGCGCCACGGCAGCAGTGACATAAAAAACCTCTCCAACGGTAAAAAAGATATCCGGGATCAACAATCAGGATAGGCCGGGTATAGTAACCCGCTAACGCCAAGGAGCCGCTCATGCGCCAGAAACCCACCATCCTCGCCCGCGAGATCGTTGCCACCAGCCGTTTGTTCTGCGTCGAGGAGCTGAAGCTGCGCTTTTCCAATGGCGTGGAGCGCACTTATGAGCGGCTGGTCGGCAAGGGCACCGGGTATGGCGCGGTGATGATCGTGGCGATGCTCGATGCCGACCACGCGGTGCTGGTCGAGGAATATTGCGGCGGCACCGATGAATATGAGCTGTCGCTGCCTAAAGGCTTGATCGAGCCGGGTGAAGACGTGCTGGCGGCGGCAGAGCGCGAACTTAAGGAAGAAGCCGGTTATGGCGCGCGACAGCTGGAGCATCTGACCGAGTTGTCGTTGTCGCCCGGTTACATGAGCCAGAAGATCCAGGTGGTTCTCGCCACCGACCTCTATGAAGAAAGCCTGGAAGGTGACGAGCCCGAGCCGATGGGCGTGGACAAGGTCAATCTGCGCGAACTGTCGGCGCTGGCACAGAACCCGAAATTCACCGAGGGCCGCGCCTTGGCGGCGTTGTACCTGGCCCGTGACCTGCTGACTCAGCGTGGGGTGTTCCTGCCATGAATTTCCCGCATCCGTTGATGGCGCCAGTGGTTGAACTGGCGTTGAGGGCTGGCAACGCGATCCTGCCATTTTGGCGCACCGGCACTGCCGTGACCGCCAAGGCTGACGATTCCCCGGTGACCGCCGCCGACCTGGCCGCTCACCATTTGATACTGGCCGGATTGACGGCGCTGGACCCGAGCATTCCGGTGCTGTCTGAAGAAGACGCCAATATTCCCCTGAGCGTGCGTGCCGGCTGGCAGCGCTGGTGGCTGGTCGATCCGCTGGACGGCACCAAGGAATTCATCGCCGGCAGCGAAGAGTTCACCGTCAACATCGCGTTGATCGAGCACGGCCGTGTGGTATTTGGCGTGGTATCTATGCCGACTAACGAGCGCTTCTACGTCGGTGGCGCCGGGCTTGGCGCCTGGCGTGGTGATAAAGGCGCTGAGCCGTTGCCAATTCACGTGCGTGAAGTGCCGCCGCCCGGTGAGGCGTTCACCGTGGTTGCCAGTCGTCGACATTCGAGTCCCGAACAGGAAAGGTTGCTGGCCGGATTGAGTGACAGCCTCGGTCAACTGAAGCTGGCCAACATCGGCAGCTCTTTGAAGTTTTGCCTATTGGCTGAGGGCGCGGCGGATTGTTATCCGCGTCTGGCACCGACTTCGCAGTGGGACACGGCGGCGGCGCAGGGTGTACTGGAAGGGGCGGGCGGAGAAGTGCTGGATTTGCGCGGTGCGCCGTTCAGCTATCCGGCGCGGGAATCGTTGTTGAATGAGTTTTTCCTGGCGCTGCCGGCGAAAGCGGCGTGGCGCGAAAAACTGCTCAAGCTCGCAACCTTGCAGGTGCCTGCTCAGCGGTGAAGGACGTACTGCCCGGTGAACGTCACCGCATCCTCATCGCTGTCGGCGTTGACGATCCGTGAATGCAGCGCCAACCGCGCCCTTCCATAACGCTGATACATCGCCAAAAACTTCTTCCACACTGCTGCACTCGGCGGCTGGCAAATCGCCGTCGCGTCCATCGTCACCGGCAGCGGATAGCTGATCTGCCCCTCGTGAATCACGATATGCCCGTCCTCAATGCCTTCCTCGCGCAAGCGCAAATGCAGCCAGCCCCAGCCCGCCAGCACCGCGCCGCAATACAGGCTGCCGCCGAACATCGTGCTCTTGTGATTGACGTTGGCCTCCAGCGGCAAGAACAGCCGCAGTTGCTGGTCGTGCCAGTCGAGCACTTTGATACCCATGGCTTGCGTCAGGGGAATGTCGCGATGCAGGACTGATTCCAGATGACGACTGTCGCGGCTCATGACGGGGCCTTTTGTTGGCAGAGGAATGTTTTACGGTGGCTCAATCGAGTTCGTCCGCCGCAGAGTGATCGGCGAAGTTCAGCCCATGCTTGCGCAGCTTGTCGTGCAAGGTCTTGCGCGGAATGCCGAGCGCTTCGGCGAGGCTGCGAACCGAGTTGTGCGAACGCGCCAGCTCAGCGGCAATCAATGATTTCTCGAAGTTTTCCACCTGCTCGCTCAACCCGCCGCTGACCATTTCAATCGTGATGCCCGCGCCGCCCTCCGGCGCGCTGCTGTCCAGCGCCAGTTCCAGGCCCAAGGCAAACCGTTCGGCGGCGTTTTGCAGTTCCCGTACGTTGCCCGGCCAATTGTGGCGCAGCAGCAAGGCCCGTTGCCCCGGTTGCAGTTCATGGGGCGGCAAACCATGGCGGGCGCTGGCTTCATCGGCGAAGTGCTGGAACAGCATCAGCGCATCTTCACCGCGCTCGCGCAGCGGCGGAATGCGCAGCGGTGCGACGTTCAGGCGGTAATACAAGTCGGCGCGAAAGCGGCCCTGATCGGCAGACTGGCGCAAGTCTTCCTTGGTCGCGGCGATGATGCGGATGTCCAGCGGGATCAGTTGATTGCCGCCCAGACGCTCGACCACCCGCTCTTGCAGCAAGCGCAGTAGTTTCACCTGCACGTCGAGGCTCATGCTCTCGATTTCATCCAGGAACAGTGTGCCGCCATTGGCGAATTCGAATTTGCCGATGCGACGCTTTTGCGCACCGGTGAACGCGCCCGGCTCGTGACCGAACAGCTCACTTTCCACCACCGACTCGGCCAGCGCTCCGGCGTTGATCGCCACGAACGGGCCGTTACGCCGGCTCGACAAATCGTGCAGCGCTCGCGCCACGACCTCTTTGCCGGCGCCGGTTTCGCCGAGAATCAGCACGTCGGCCCGGGTCGCCGCCAGCGCGCCGATCTGCTCGCGCAGACGCAGCATCGGTGCGGATTGCCCGACCAGTCGGGTGCTCAGTTCGTTGCGATCACTCAGGGCCAGCCGCAGGCTACGGTTGTCCAGCACCAATCGGCGCAGGGCCAACGCGCGGCGCACGCTGTCGAGCAGAGCGTCGCTGGCGAAGGGTTTCTCGAGGAAGTCATACGCCCCGGCGCGCATCGCTTGCACCGCCAGCGGCACGTCGCCGTGACCGGTGATCAGCAGCACTGGCAGCTCCGGGTCCTGGGCGTGCAGTTCGGTCAGCAACTCAAGACCGTCCATGCCCGGCATGCGGATGTCGCTGACCACCACGCCCGGCCAGTCGCGTTCCAGTTGCCCGGCCAGGCCCTTGGCTTCGGCCAGCGGCAGGATTTTCAGGCCGGCCAGGTCCAATGTCTGGCTCAGGGCCTGGCGCAGGTGGGGATCATCGTCGATCAGCACGACCTGGATGCGGTTGTCGATGGTCATGCACTTCGGTCCTCAGACGGTTGCAGGCTCACGCCCGGTGCGCCAGCGCGCAGTTTCAGGGTAATCAGGGCGCCGCCCTCCTTGTGGTTGGAGAACGACAATTCACCGCCGAAGGCACGCATCAGCGTTTCGCAAATCGCCAGCCCCAGACCCAGCCCTTGCGTGCGGGTCTTGGTGGTGTAGAAAGGCTCGCTGGCGCGGCCAAGCGCTTCCATGCAAAACCCCGGGCCGTTGTCGCGAATGTACAGATTGACGCCATCAGCGGTGGATTGGGCACTCAGCCAGAGTTTACGCGGCGGGCCTTTTTCCGTCAGCGCGTCCAGGGCATTGGCCAGCAGGTTGCCAAGCACCTGACGCAGACGGGTTTCCCCGGCTTCGACCCACAGTGCCGCGGCGGGCAAATCGCGGATCAGCTCGACTTCCATGCTCCGTCGGCGCTTGGCCAGCAGCGCCAGTGCGTCATCCAGCGCCGGCTGCAGCGCCACGCTTTCCGGTGCGTGGCGATCACGTCGGGCAAACGCGCGCAGGTGCGCGATGATCGAGGCCATGCGCCCGGTCAGTTCGCTGATCAACTTGAGGTTGCCGCGCGCATCGTCGGTGCGCTGATGATCGAGCAGCACTTCGGCGTTTTCCGCGTAGCTGCGGATCGCCGCCAGCGGCTGGTTGAGTTCGTGGCTGATGCTCGCCGACATGGTCCCCAGCGCCGAGAGTTTGCCGGCCTGCACCAGGTCATCCTGGGCGCGCACCAGTTCCTGCTGCGCGTGTTCGCGCTCCAGCACTTCCTGTTTCAGTCGGCGGTTGAGGCCTTCCAGATCGCTGGTTCGCTCGGCAACGCGGCCTTCCAGTTCCCGCCGGGCCTTGGCTTCGAAGGCGATCCGTTCGAGGTAATGACGGCGGCGCTGCATCATCAGCCCGAGCAGCAGCATCAACACCAACAACGTCGCGCCGCCGATGGCGACGACCGTGCGCACCGGGCGATCAATCAGCGTACGCGGTGCGAGGATGCTGACGCTCCAGCCGGTTTCGTCGATTTGCCGGGTCTGGGTCAGCCAGGCGTCAGGGTTGAGATTCAACGGCTGGGGTTCGCGGGTCGGGTAGGGTTGAATCGCCGTGATCGCTGCGTGCTCGGCGTCGCTCAATGGCCGGGTCGAACCGAATCGCCACTCCGGCCGCGAAGTGAGGATGACCACGCCGTTGTGGTCGGTGACCAGCAGTTGTTCAGGGGTTTTACCCCAGAGGCTTTCGGTGTGGTCGAGGTCGACCTTGACCACCAGCACGCCGATGATTTTTTCCCGGTCTCGGACCGCTGCCGCGAAGAAATAGCCACGTTTGGCCGACGTGGTGCCCAGGCCGAAGAAACGCCCGAGGCGCCCGGCCATGGCTTCGCTGAAATACGGCCGAAAGGCGAAATTGCGCCCGACGAAACTGTCGTGTTTATCCCAGTTGGAGGCGGCGAGCGTCTTGCCCGTGGTGTCCATCAGGTACATGACTTCGGCGCCGGTCTGGGCGCTGATGTTCTTCAGCAACCGGTTGGCGTTGCCTTGCGCAACGCCGTCGTCCGGTGTCGACAGGTCCGCGCGCAGGGCCGGCAGGTCACCCAGAATCTGCGGCAACACCTCGTAGCGATGTAGGGTGCCCAGCAGGTTGGCGACGTACAGGTCGAGGGTCTGGCGGTTCTGCCCGGCCAGCTCACTGCGGTAATAACGCTCGGCCAGATGCTCGAGCGGCCATAGCAATGGCGCCAGGCACAGCGCGAGCAGGGCCAGGCTGCGCCAGCGGGGTCGACGGGGGAGGGTCGGATTCATGAGGATCAGGCGCCTGTGGGTACAGGCGCATTATGCCTAGGCTTGCCCGGCAAGACACTCGCGCAACGCGGTCTGCCAGTCAGGCTGACTGACACCCCATTCGCGGTGCAGGCGCGTGCAATCCAGACGCGAGTTGAGCGGGCGGGCGGCGGGCGTCGGATAGTCGCTGGACGGGATCGGCAGCAGGCTTGCGCAAGGCTTGCCCTGTTCGCGCAGCGCTTCGCCGATGGCCTGGGTGAAACCGAACCATGAGGTTTCACCCTGTGCGGTCAGGTGATAAGTGCCCCAGGCTCCCGCTTGTCCTGCTTGCCAGCGCTTGATCAGAGCGAGGGTGCTGCTGGCGATCGTGCCTGCCCAGGTCGGCGCGCCGATCTGATCGGCGACCACGCGCAGTTCCGGTTTTTCTTGCAACAGGCGTTGCATGGTCAGCAGGAAATTGCGGCCGTGGTTGGAGTAAACCCAACTTGTGCGCAAGATCAGGTGCTGGCCTTGTACCGCCGTGATCGCGTGTTCGCCGGCCAGTTTGCTCTGGCCGTAAACGCCCAGCGGGTTTGGCGTGTCGGCTTCGTTATACGGCGCGGTCTTGCTGCCATCGAACACGTAATCGGTGGAGTAGTGGATCAGCGCAATACCCAGCGCCGAGGCTTCCTCGGCGAAAATACCCGGGGCCTCGGCGTTGACGGCGAAAGCGGCGGCCGCATCGCCCTCAGCCTTGTCCACCGCGGTATACGCCGCAGCGTTGATGATCAGATCCGGACGAACACGCCGCACCTCGCGACGAATCTGCTCCGGTTGGGCCAGGTCCAGTTGATCGCGGCTCAGGACCACCAACTCTCCGAGAGTACCCAGTCGATTCTGCAACTCTGTTGAAACCTGACCCTGACCGCTGATGAGAATTCTCATGGAAACAGATCAATCTCCTGCAAGGTTTTACCCAGTTGGTCTTTGGCCGAAAGCTGGGGTGCTGCATCCAGTTGCCAATCGATGGCGAGCGTCGGATCGTCCCAGCGGATGCAGCGCTCGGCAGTCGGGTTGTAATAGTCCGTGGTCTTGTATAGGAACTCGGCAAAGTCGCTCAGCACCACGAAACCATGGGCAAAACCTTCCGGCACCCACATTTGACGACGGTTGTCTGCGGACAGGCGCACCGAGACCCACTTGCCGAAGTTCTTTGAGCTGCGTCGAACATCGACGGCGACATCAAGTACTTCGCCGGCCGTCACCCGCACCAGTTTTCCCTGGGTGTTTTCCAGTTGGTAGTGAAGACCACGCAGCACGCCTTTCTGCGAGCCGGAATGGTTGTCCTGAACGAACTGCCGCTTCAGACCGGTCGCGTCTTCGAATGCCTTGGCATTGAAGCTTTCGTAGAAAAAGCCGCGCTCGTCGCCGAAGACCTTGGGCTCAAGGATCAACACTTCCGGCAGCGCGGTTTCGATGACCTTCATTGTCCACCCTCAGCCAGTTTGAACAGGTACTGACCATAACCGGTCTTGCCAAAATACTGGGCGCGCTCGATCAAACGCTCGCGACTGATCCAGCCGTTCTGGTAAGCAATCTCTTCGAGGCAGGCGACTTTCAGCCCTTGGCGATGCTCGATGGTCTGCACGTACTGGGATGCTTCGAGCAGGCTGTCGTGAGTGCCGGTATCCAGCCAGGCGAAACCGCGTCCGAAACGCTCGACCTGCAAATCGCCGCGCTTGAGGTAGGCATTGTTGACGTCGGTGATTTCCAGCTCGCCGCGGGGTGAGGGCTTCACGGCTTTGGCGATCTCGATCACGCTGTTGTCATAGAAGTACAGGCCGGTTACTGCATAACTGGATTTTGGGGCTTTCGGTTTTTCTTCGATCGACAGGGCGCGGCCTTGGTCGTCGAAATCAATCACGCCGAAGCGCTCCGGGTCTTTGACCCAGTAACCGAACACGGTGGCGCCAGACGTGCGATCAACTGCATTAGCCAGCTGCTCGCTGAAACGCTGACCATGAAAGATGTTGTCGCCGAGAATCAGGCACACCGGATCTGTGCCAATGAATTGCTCACCGATCAGAAAGGCTTGGGCCAGGCCGTCCGGCGTCGGCTGTTCGGCGTAGCTGAAATGCACACCGAACTGACTGCCGTCACCCAACAGATTGCGGTACTGCGGTAAATCCTGCGGAGTGGAAATCACCAGGATTTCCTTGATGCCAGCCAGCATCAGAACCGAGATCGGGTAGTAGATCATCGGTTTATCGTAGACCGGCAACAGCTGTTTGGACACGCCCAGCGTGATCGGGTGCAGACGCGTGCCCGAACCACCGGCCAGAACAATTCCTTTCATCATGCGATCAACTCCTTGGTATTGATGGCGCCCAGTCGTTCACCCTGATAGCTGCCGTCCTGGACACGGCGGCACCACTCCAGGTTGTCCAGATACCACTGCACAGTTTTGCGCAGGCCGCTTTCGAACGTTTCTTCGGGCACCCAGCCGAGTTCGCGCTCGATCTTGCTGGCATCGATCGCGTAGCGCTGGTCATGGCCAGGACGGTCCTGGACGAAGGTAATCAGGTCGGCAAAATGAGCGACGCCTTCAGGCTTGTTCGGCGCCAGCTCTTCGAGCAGGGCGCAGATGCCGCGCACCACGTCGATATTCTTCTGTTCGTTGTGACCGCCGATGTTGTAGGTCTCGCCGACCACGCCTTCGGTCACCACTTTGAACAAGGCCCGGGCGTGATCCTCGACAAACAGCCAGTCACGAACCTGCAAGCCGTTACCGTAAACCGGCAGCGGTTTGCCGGCCAGGGCGTTGAGAATCACCAGCGGGATCAGTTTTTCGGGAAAGTGGAACGGCCCGTAATTGTTCGAGCAGTTGGTCAGCAGCACGGGCAGGCCGTACGTGCGTTGCCAGGCGCGGACCAAGTGATCGGAAGCGGCTTTGCTGGCGGAATACGGCGAGCTCGGCGCGTAGGGGGTGGTTTCCGTGAACAGGTCATCGACGCCGTGCAGGTCGCCGTACACTTCGTCGGTAGAGATGTGATGGAAGCGGAACGCGCTCTTCTCGGGCTCGGCCAGCGTCTGCCAGTAGGCGCGGGTGGCCTCCAGCAGGCTATAGGTGCCGACGATATTGGTTTGAATGAAATCCGATGGGCCATCGATGGAACGGTCGACGTGGGATTCCGCTGCCAAATGCATGATCGCGTGGGGCTGGAAACGTGCCAGCACCGCACTGACGGCGGCCTGATCAACGATATCGGCCTGAACGAATTCGTAGCGCGTATCACTGGCGATGCTGGTCAGCGATTCCAGATTGCCGGCGTAGGTCAGTTTGTCGAGATTGAGCACTTCGTGTTTGGTGTGCCGAATCAGCTGGCGCACCAGGGCAGAACCAATGAAACCGGCACCGCCGGTGATGAGAATACGCATGTAGGCCAGCCTTTATCTGTAAGACGATTGAAGCACATGAGCATAGCTTGTCGGCAGGCGCGGGGTGGCGCAATAGGGTTGTGACGGCTATTTGGATTTTCACGCATTAACAGGGGGTTGATTATCGAGTGGCGCGGTGGCGATATAAGCGCCTAATAACATTTCAGGGGTTGTTGTATGCCGCTTGCCACGTTGATTCATCGCGCCAGTTTGCCCAGCCCGCAGGTCTCTGCGGCGCAAGCGCTACAGCTGCTCGAGGGGCATTACCGGTTGAGTGGACGCTTACAGGCACTCGGCAGCCAGCAGGATCTCAACTACCGGGTCGACAGCAAGGAAGGACGTTTCGTCCTGAAAATCTGCCGCGGCGACTATTCGGCGCTGGAGCTGCAGGCCCAGCACGCAGGGCTAAAGCACTTGGCCGAGCACTCCGGCATGCCGGTGCCGCGGGTTATTGCCGCGCAGAACGGCGCCGATCTGCTGTCGCTTGAAGTCGCCGGGCAATCGGTTCACGTACGCCTGCTCGAATACATCGAGGGTCAATCGCTCACGCAACTGGACCATTTGCCCTCTGCAGTGGTGGCGGGCTTCGGTCGGCTGTGCGGTGAAATGGACCAGGCATTAGCCGGGTTCAACCATCCCGGTCTCGAGCGCACCCTTCAGTGGGATGCCCGCCACGCCAGCGCCCTGATCGCGCATTTGCTGCCGGTTGTTAAGGATGACGCACAGCGAGCGTTGATCGCCGAAGCAGCCGGACAGGCCGAGGGGCATCTGCGACCTTTAGTGGATAAATTGCCGGTGCAGGCCATTCACATGGACATCACCGATGACAATGTGGTCTGGCAGCGCGATGCACAAAGGCAGTGGCGCCTGCAGGGCGTGATCGATTTTGGCGACCTGATCCGCACCTGGCGCATCACCGACCTGTCGGTGACCTGCGCGGCGTTGCTGCACCATGCCGATGGCGACCCGTTCTACATTTTGCCGGCGGTACAGGCCTATCACGCGGTCAATCCGCTGCAACACGAAGAGCTGCTGGCGCTGTGGCCGCTGATCGTCGCGCGGGCGGCGGTGCTGGTACTCAGCGGCGAACAGCAGGTCAGCATCGATCCGGATAACCAATACAGTCGCGACAATCTGACCCACGAATGGGAAATTTTCCGCGTGGCCACTTCGGTGCCGCTGGCGTTGATGGAAGCGGCGATCCTGAGGTCTGTCGGACAACGCCTGCCAGACTTCGACAGCGAGGGCTTTGCGCCGCTGCTGCCAGGCCTGGTCGGGCGTGAGTTCGCCTTGATTGACCTGAGTGTACTCAGCCCGCATTTCGAGGCGGGTAACTGGGAGCAGGACGGGATCGATCAGCGTCTGTTGAGCGATGCGGCGGCGGCACACGGCTTGGCGGCGAGCCGTTACGGACAATACCGGTTGTCCCGTACGCGCCCCGACAGTGCCAGCGAACCGGACACCTGCCCGCTGCATGTCGAGTTGCGAGTGCCCCATGGCACGGCGGTCGAGTCGCCGTTCGCCGGGGTCGTCCACCAACCATCGCCGGGTGTGCTGCAACTGGACGGCCCGCAATTGAGCGTGCGGTTGTGGGGCGTCACGCCGTCGCTGCACACCGGTGCGGCGCTGGTCAAAGGCCAGGTGCTGGGGGTGGTCAGTGGGCCGTTACGGGTGCAATTGTGCCGCGGTGCTGCGCTGGATGCGCCGTTGTTCAGCACGCCCTCGCGCGCGAAAGCCTGGCAAGCGTTGTGTCCGTCGCCGGCGACACTGCTGGGGCTGGCGTGCGATGCCGAAGTGGAGCTTGATTCGCAGACCTTGCTGGCGCGTCGCGACGCAAGTTTCGCTCGGACCCAGAAACACTATTACGTCGATCCACCGCGTATTGAACGTGGCTGGCGCAACCACCTGATCGACATGCAGGGCCGCTCCTATCTCGACATGCTCAACAACGTCGCGGTGCTTGGCCACGGGCATCCGCGCATGGCCGCGGTGGCCAGCCGTCAGTGGTCGCTGCTCAATACCAACTCGCGGTTCAACTACGCGGCGGTTGCGGAGTTTTCCGAGCGTCTTTTGAAGTTGTCGCCCGATGGCATGGACCGGGTATTCCTGGTCAACAGCGGCAGCGAAGCCAACGACCTGGCGATCCGTCTGGCGTGGGCCTACAGCGGCGGTCGCGACATCGTCAGCGTGCTGGAGGCCTATCACGGCTGGACGGTGGGCGCGGACGCGGTATCGACCTCGATTGCCGACAACCCGAAGGCCCTGAGCAGCCGTCCCGACTGGGTTCATCCGGTGCTCGCGCCGAACACCTATCGCGGCGAATTCCGTGGCCCGGACAGCGCGGCGGACTATGTGCGCAGCGTCGAACACAACCTGGTGAAAATCGCCGCGCAAGGGCGCCCGCTGGCAGGTTTTATCTGCGAACCGGTGTACGGCAACGCCGGCGGCATCTCGCTGCCGCCGGGGTATTTAAAGCAGGTTTACGGCTTGGTTCGCGCTCAGGGCGGCGTGTGCATCGCCGACGAAGTGCAGGTCGGCTACGGCCGCATGGGCCGTTTCTTCTGGGGTTTCGAAGAGCAGGGCGTGGTGCCGGACATCATCACCATGGCCAAAGGCATGGGCAACGGCCAACCATTGGGCGCAGTGATCACTCGCCGGGAAATCGCCGAAGCGCTGGAGGCCGAGGGTTATTTCTTCTCGTCGGCGGGTGGCAGCCCGGTCAGTTGCCAGATCGGGATGGCGGTTCTGGATGTGATGGAAGAAGAAAAACTCTGGGAAAACGCTCAGGTCGTGGGCGGCTATTTCAAGGAGCGGCTGGAAGCGTTGATCGACAGTCATCCGCTGGTGGGGGCGGTGCACGGTTCCGGGTTTTACCTGGGCGTGGAATTGATACGCGACCGTGAAACCCTGGAACCGGCGACCGAAGAAACCACCGCATTGTGTGATCGTTTGCGGGAGTTGGGGATTTTCATGCAACCGACGGGGGATTATTTGAACGTGCTCAAAATCAAACCGCCGATGGTGACGTCCCGGGAGAGTGTGGATTTTTTTGTCGACATGTTGGCGAAGGTGTTGGAGGAGGGTCTGTAAACACATAACCCCCTGCAGGAGCCGGCTTGAAGGCGATAGCGGCAGGTCAGTCGACGTAAATGTTGAATGATAAGACGTCATTGCTTGCAAGCCAGCTTCTACAGGGGGATTGGTATAATCGATTATTATCTGGATTAAGCGGCATATATTTCGACGAAAGGCAGATTAGTTACTTTTAAAGTCGATTTTTATCGGCTATAAAGTTGTCGTTGCCGTGAGCGCTTCATTACGCCCGGCGCTTTCCTTTCTGTCATCGGTCGATGCCAAACTCGACCCACAGCACTTGCCCGGAGATGATTCATGAGCCGCACCGTTACCGTCGCCGCCACCCAGATGGCCTGTTCCTGGGACCTCGAAGCCAACCTCGAAACCGCTGAAAGGCTGGTCCGCGAGGCGGCGGCGAAAGGCGCGCAGATCATCCTGATCCAGGAACTGTTCGAGGCGCCGTACTTCTGCCAGAAGCCAAACGCGGAGTATCTTCAACTGGCCAACACAGTCGAAGACAACGTCGCCATCAAGCACTTCCAGAAAATCGCCAAGGAGCTGCAGGTGGTGCTGCCGATCAGCTTCTACGAGCTGGCTGGTCGCGCGCGTTTCAACAGCATCGCGATCATCGATGCCGACGGCTCGAACCTCGGGATTTATCGTAAAAGCCACATCCCGGATGGCCCTGGCTATCACGAAAAGTACTACTTCAACCCGGGCGATACCGGCTTCAAGGTGTGGAACACCCGTTACGCGAAAATCGGCGTGGGCATCTGCTGGGATCAGTGGTTCCCGGAGTGCGCGCGGAGCATGGTGCTGTTGGGCGCAGAAATCCTGTTTTACCCGACCGCCATCGGCAGCGAACCGCATGACAACACCCTCTCGTCCCGTGACCACTGGCAGCGTGTGCAGCAGGGCCATGCTGGTGCCAACCTGATGCCGCTGATCGCCAGCAACCGCATCGGCAACGAACAACAAGACGGGTACGACATCACCTTCTACGGCTCGTCGTTCATCGCCAACCAGTTCGGTGAAAAGGTCCAGGAACTCGATAAAACCGAAGAAGGCGTACTGGTCCAGAGCTTCGATCTTGATGAGCTGGAACACATTCGCAGCGCGTGGGGCTCGTTCCGCGATCGCCGCCCGAACCTATACAATGCGCTCAAAACCCTCGACGGTTCCCTGGAGTCCTGACTGCAATGACCACTTTAAACAGCACCCCGCGCGCCGACGGCTTCTACATGCCCGCCGAGTGGGCGGCGCAAACCCAGACGTGGATGATCTGGCCCGAACGCCCGGACAACTGGCGCCTGGGCGGCAAACCGGCACAAGCCGCGCACGTGGCAGTGGCCAAGGCCATCGCCCGTTTCGAACCGGTGACCGTGGCGGTGTCCGCCGGCCAGTACGAAAACGCTCGCGCCCGTCTCGATGTGCCGAATATTCGCGTCGTGGAAATGTCCAGCGATGACGCCTGGGTTCGTGACACCGGCCCGACCTTCGTCATCAATAACAGTGGCGAAGTCCGTGGTGTGAACTGGGACTTCAATGCCTGGGGCGGGTTTGACGGAGGCCTGTATTCGCCGTGGAACCGTGATTCGCAGGTCGGCGGCAAGATCCTCGAAATCGAGCGCAGCCAACGCTACCGCACGGAGGGCTTCGTGCTTGAGGGCGGTTCGATTCACGTCGACGGCGAAGGCACGTTGATCACCACTGAAGAGTGCCTGCTCAACCGCAATCGCAATCCGCACCTGAACCGTGCAGACATCGAAGCGGTGCTGAGTGCAAATCTGGCTGTGGATAAAATCATCTGGCTGCCCGACGGCTTGTTCAACGACGAAACCGACGGTCATGTGGATAACTTCTGCTGCTACGTGCGCCCGGGTGAAGTGCTGTTGGCCTGGACCGACGACCCGCAAAACCCGAACTACCCGCGTTGCCAGGCGGCCATGAAAGTACTGGAAAGCAGCACCGACGCCAAAGGGCGCTCTTTCACGGTGCACAAGATGCCGATTCCGGGGCCGCTTTACGCGACCGAAGAAGAGTGCGCCGGTGTTGATCCGGTGGATGGGACGCAAGAGCGAAATCCGACTGTGCGCCTAGCAGGCTCCTACGTGAATTTCCTGATCGTCAACGGTGGCATCATCGCGCCGAGCTTCGGCGATCCGCTGGATGGCCCGGCCAAGGAAATTTTGCAGAGCCTGTTCCCGCAACATGAAGTGGTCATGGTGCCGGGCCGCGAACTGTTACTGGGTGGCGGCAACATCCACTGCCTTACCCAACAACAGCCTGCGCCGCACAAAGAGTGAGTGCGGTTGTAACAGCATGAGTTGATTGCAAAATCACTCGGGCAAACGTTTTCCCCGCAACCTATGCATGAAGCCCGTAGCCCCTCAGGGCTGCGGGCGTTTTTGTATCCGCTTGTCGAGTGTTCGAACACATTGGCACAGCTCTTGTATCACTCGAGAGGTTATGCAAGGAGGGGGAGGACTTCGATGTTCTGTCATAAACCTTGGATAAGTTAGCCGCTCACAAACCGGGAGAGAGCGCGGAAATGAACGCCGAAATGAACGTAGTGAGCGAGCGGGCATTGCATCCCTTGGCAGTAAACAGCGAATCGCTCCATGTTTTGGCGCACTGGTTGAAATCCAATGGAACGCGTCAGGTCAGAGAACCTGACCCGCGCCGGATGATGATCGAGCGCTACCCCGCTGGTTTGTTCAGCGAAGCGGAACTGGATGCGTTGCGGGATGTGATGAAAGGATAAGAAGAAAAAACAACGGATTGATAAAAGCGCTGCCGGGATGGCGGCGCTTTTTTATGGGCGATGGTTTTACCTGGATGTACGCGGCTCCCAGCGCTTGGAAAAATTTTGTCTATCTTCAGTCGATTCATGAAATTGACACAGGGTTCTGGGCGCGACTAGGATTCGCCCCAACGCCTGTGGCTAACCGCCATGACTCAAAATAATAAGAAGGCCCGCCGCGATTTTTCGTGGGCGGGCCTTTTTGTTTCGGGGTGAAAAAAGAGCGCAATAGCGCCGATTCAGCCGTTCGACGCAGTGCGTATCAACCGGTAATAAGGAAAAGAATAAAATGTTGAACAAGCGAATCAGCCTGATCGCTCTGGGGATGTTGAGCGCTACACAGGCCATGGCAAACGACCAGGCCGAATCCAAGGGTTTTGTTGAAGACAGCAGCCTCAAAGTGCTGCTGCGCAACGCTTACATCAATCGTGACTACAAAGACGGTCGACCGGACAAAGCCGAGTGGGGCCAAGCGGCCATCGGTACGTTCTCGTCCGGCTTCACCCAAGGCACCGTGGGTGTGGGTGTGGACGCTTTCGGTCTGTACGCGCTGCGTCTGGACGGCGGCAAAGGTCGCACCGGCGCACAAGGCATCGACTTCTTCAAAAAGGGCGACAGCGGCAACGCGGCTGACGACCTGTCGAAGGGCGGTGCAGCGGTCAAATTCCGTCTCTCCAGCACCACGTTGACCTACGGCGACCAGATGCCGTCCCTGCCGGTGCTGAGCTACGACAACGTGCGCCTGCTGCCGGAAAGCTACACCGGCACCCTGATCACATCAAAGGAAATCAAAGGCCTGGAACTGAACGCCGGTCGCTTCACCGCCGAATCGCGCAAAAGCGCCGAAGGCCGTGACAGTGGTGGCTTGAAGTCGATCAACGTGTTGGGCGGTAGCTACCAGTTCACCGAGCAATTCAAGGCGGCGGTATACGCCTCCGACGTTGAAGATGTGTTGAAGAAGCAATACGTGAACGCCAACTACGTGTTCCCGATTGACAAGGATCAGTCCCTGACCCTCGATTTCAACGGCTACCGCACCAAACTGGACAACTCCTACGTCCGTGATAGCGGCGCTACCGGCGACGACAACAAGATCTGGAGCTTGGCAGCGACCTTCGCCACCGGCCCACACTCGTTCACCGTCGCTCACCAGCGCAGCACCGGCGACAGCAATCTGGGCTACGCCTACGGCGGCTACCAGAAAGATCAAGGTCGCGTCGGCGACGGTGGCAACAGTATCTACTTGGCGAACTCCTACTGGTCCGACTTCAACGCAGAAGACGAACGCAGCTGGCAGGTCGGCTACGGTCTGGACTTCAGCACCTTCGGCGTCCCGGGCCTGAGCTACAACGTGGCTTACGTGCGCGGCGACAACATCACCACCTCCACCAGCGAAGGCGGTACCGAGCGCGAAATCTTCAACCAGTTCAAGTACGTCGTACAAAGTGGCCCGGCCAAAGACCTCAGCGTGAAACTGCGCAGCTCGATCCTGCGCGTGGCGCAGAAGTCGAGCGAGTACAACGTCAGCGGTAACGAAGTGCGCGTGTTTGTGGATTACCCGATCAACATTTTCTGATGATGGGTTGCGGTATCGATGCCTGATTCAAGGCTGAGACACTGAGAAAAGAGAAGCCCCGACTGGTTCGGGGCTTTTTTGTGGACGGTGTCTCGTCCTTAAAATCGCCATCGCCGGCAAGGGGGTCTCCTACGGTTTTACGCTCATGTCGTCAAAACCCTATTTAGGTAACACGTATTGCCAATATGTCGTCCGCGGCGACATGTTCCCAAGACGTGTCGCAAAAAATGAAAAATTGCGACACGTTATTCCGTCATGTCTACGCGTTTCGTTGACGTGGAAGAAGAAGTGCCTGAGGCCGAACGTTTCAGTTCTTTGGAGTAGATCATTACACCACGTAACTAATGATGTTCCCGTCCCCACCTTTATCCCCCCTTCGCAAACTCCTACATTGAACTCCACCACCTGGCCATCATCCCGATGAGCAGGTCACTGGAGATCTTCCTCATGCCTTTCGTCAGCGTACGCATTACCCGCGATGGCGTTACCTCCGAGCAGAAAGCTCAGGTGATCGCCGAAATCACTGAAACACTGGAACGCGTCCTCAAAAAGGACCCGCACCTGACCCACATCGTCATCGAAGAAGTCGACACCGATAACTGGGGTTACGCCGGCATCACCACCACCCAGTACCGCAAGGAGCTGGCTGAAAAGGAGGGCAAGTCGTGACGGCATCGGTCTCCATCGATTTCATCTCCGACGTGGTGTGCCCGTGGTGTGCACTGGGTCCACCGCGCTGGAGCAGGCAATCGAGAACGTGGCCGGTGAAGTCTCGGTGGAGCTGACCTACAAGCCATTCGAGTTGAACCCGAACATGCCGCCTGAAGGCGAGAACGCCGTCGAGCATTTGATGCGCAAATACGGACGCACCGCCGAGGACATCGCGGCCGGTAAAGCCATGCAGATCGCTCGCGGCGAGGCCATCGGTTTCACCTTCGATCTGGAGAAGCGCAGCCATTTCTACAACACCTTTGATGCGCATCGACTGATGTTGTGGGCATTGCACGAAGGTCGGCAGGTGGCACTGAAAAAGATCCTGCTACGCGCTTATTTCACCGACGGCCAGAACCCCAGTGACCGCGAGACGTTGGTTCGACTGGCCACCGAAGCAGGATTGAATGCAGCGGCGGCTCGAGAGGTGTTGGCCTCCGACGCGTTCGCCGAGGAAGTGCGTGAGCTGGAAGCGTTTTATCAACAGCGCGGCATCAATTCGGTACCGGCCATGATCCTCAACGGTCGACACCTGGTCTCCGGTTCGCAATCGGTCGAGTACTACGAAGAGATGTTGCGACAAATGTCGAAGGCCCCTGCCGAAGCCTGATTATTTACTTTTTTAAACCATCATTTATGAGTAGAGGTTCATCATGAGCAATTCGAAAAAAGTCATCGTTATCACGGGCGCCTCTCAAGGTCTGGGCGCCGGCATGGTTAAAGCCTTCCGCGATCTGGACTACAAAGTTGTCGCCACATCGCGTTCGATCAAACCCTCCACCGATCCGGACATCCTCACCGTGGCCGGCGACATCGGTAACCCGGAAGTCGCTCAACAAGTCATCCGTGAAACCCTCGAACGTTTCGGCCGCATCGACACCCTGGTGAACAACGCCGGCATCTTCATCGCCAAACCGTTCACCGAGTACACCGCTGAAGACTACGCCAATGTGCTGTCGGTGAACGTGAACGGCTTCTTCTACATCACCCAACTCGCCATCGCCGAGATGGAAAAACAAGGCAAAGGTCACGTCGTCAACATCACCACCAGCCTGGTCGACCACGCGATTGACGGCGTGCCGTCGGTACTCGCCTCGCTGACCAAAGGCGGTTTAAACGCGGCGACCAAATCGTTGGCCATCGAATACGCCAAGCGCGGGATTCGGGTGAATGCGGTTTCTCCCGGCATTATCAAAACGCCAATGCATGGAGAGGAAACTCATGCGGCGCTGGGCTCTCTGCATCCAGTTGGGCACATGGGGGAAATCAGCGACATCGCTCAGGCGGTCGTTTACCTCGACAGCGCCAACTTCGTTACTGGCGAAATCCTGCACGTCGATGGTGGGCAGAGCGCGGGTCACTGAGACCGGTTTTTCCAAACAGCGGAAACAACAAAGCCCTCACATTTCTGTGAGGGCTTCGTTTTGTATGGTGCCGGCACCAGGAGTCGAACCCGGGACCTACTGATTACAAGTCAGTTGCTCTACCAACTGAGCTATACCGGCGTGTTAGGGCGACGATTATAGCGATTGGATAGCTTCTGTAAACCCCTGAATTCAGACTATTTTTGCGCACGCTTCAAGCCAGCCCCGCAGACGCATCTGCGGCGCTGGAAAGCGACGCATCACACGCCGTTTTTAACCGCGTTGATCAGGTCCTGACTCAGCACCTGCGCGGGCGCCACTTGCACGCTTTGCGTGTAGAACGGCGGCAGGTTCTGGGCCAGTTCCGACAATGCTTGCGCGGTGGTATTGCCCGGCAGCAGCACGTATTGCAGGTTGGACGGATAGCTCTGCGGCACGGGGCCTTCCATGGTCGAACCGTAGGCGCCGAAGGTCATTACGGCCTGGGGCGTCGTCGGGTCGGGGGCGTAGAGGAAGACGAAAGTACCGTACTTCGGATGCGTCAGGTATTGACCGGCTTCGGCGCGTACAGCCGGGTCGGGGTCGTTCATCAGGGTCCAGCGCATGACCGCGTAGTTGCGGGTGGTTTCCATGAACGCTGTACGAATCGGCGACTGGTTCTCGACGCCTCCCAGGCATACCAGCAGGTTGCCGAACGGATCGATTAGCGCCACTGAATTGAACACCGGGCTTTGCTGTGCTGTTTGCAGCAGCGGCGGGGCGAGTTCGGCGCCGGGATCGCGCGGGTTGGTCGATTGTACGGTCAGCGCGAACGGGCTGAGCGCCGTCAGGGCCTGGCGCACTTTGCTATTGGCCGGCAGGGTCGCCGGGTTTTTCAGTTGATCCGGTGGCAGGCCGCTGTTGTTGCTGGCGTTGCGCACCGTGTTGACGCTGGCGGAGAAGATTGAGCTGCACAGGAAGTAGGCCGCCGAATCGATAGTCTGCCCGCCGAACACCGGGCTGGTCGAACCTTGATAGGCTCGGCTGACCGGGGCCGCGATTGCGTAGTAAGCCCAAGTGTTCTGCGCCTGCTGGCGGATTTGCGGTGGCAGCGACGCAAAGGTGAACTGGCTGTTGTAGTTGATGCCGGCGTAGTCATCGATCGCACTGACGGCGACGTTGAATCCCGCAGTCAACAGCGAACCGGCGCACATGGCGCACGGGTCCAGTGTGGTGACGATGGTTAGTTGGTAAGGCGCTGGCAGATTCAGTGGTGCGACATTTTCGTAGTACCAGTCCACCAGTTGTCGTTCGCCGTGGGCGGTCGGGTCATGGGGGAGAAAGCAGGTTGTACCGCTGCCGGGAAAAGGCATCAGCACATTGTTGTGCAGTGCGGCGATGACTTCGCCCGTTGCGTTGTCGATGATGGCGCCGCCCACTGCGAAGGTCTGCTGCAGCGCAGCGTAAATGGCTTGGTTGGCGACGGTGTCGACGGCTTCCTGCGCACTGTTCAATGTGCTCATGTTATGCAGCTCCTTGCTGTCCCTGACATCAGAAAATTCTGACGCTTGGCAAAGATAGTCGAGGATTTCCAGGTCGTTTATGTTCTTTTGGCTTAACGCTTATGCACAACGGCGAGCTGGGATACTTACCGCCACTAGTGCAAATGTGGATCAGTTCTCATTTGTCCGCAAATGCCTGTTTTTTCCGTTTTTTTTACAGGTGTACGAAAATTGAACAGTTGAGTTTCAACCCTGAAACAGCCGCAGATATTGGATCCAGGATAATTTAATCAACAGAGTTATCCACAGGCTGAGCCCCTTTAAGTGCGCTCCGCCAGCAGTAAGAAATTACGCGGTGTCATTGGGGTTTCGCAGAAGGTTCCGAGGCGAACTTCGTAGCCTTGCTCAACAAGGAAAAGCGCCCGATCGAGGGTCAGCCAAAGCTCCAGCGGGCGTCGGAAAAGTCCGCGCAGCAACTCCAGATTGCGAACCTCTGTCAATCGCTGCCAACCGGCCGCTTCGAGCGCCGGCCAGTCTTGCGGACCGATTGTGGATAACTCTTTGAGTGCGGCCAAATCATTGCAGTAATCCGCGAAGGATTTGTCCAGCCATGCGCTCGGCAGAGAAGGCGTGGGCAGGTATTCATCAACACCGCGCAGCTGCCGTTGCAGCAGGTCGAATGCCAGGCGTCGAGCCATTGATGTGTCGCGCTGGCGTCGGACGCGAGCGCCGGCAGTAACCGTTTCGCTCGCGGGCAGCGCAAGATCATCGAGATTCAGTTGTAGGTCGGAGCGAGCAGCCATTGAGGAAACCGGCTGATATTCGCTCAGACTGATCCGGTTATAGCAACACGGTGCAACAGCCAGTTGTCTGCACCCGGCGGCGCTGGCGAGTTGCATCAGCCGCACATGCAGATCGCCACAGGCATGCAGCGCGACGGGCGTGTGGTCGGCGTTCAACAAAGAGGCCGCGCCAGGCGCCAGCACATCCTGCTCGACATGCAGTGCATGCAACTGATGGCGCTGGCTGAGTGCCTGTCCGCTAACGACCAGCGCGGGATCGTGTTCAAGGCACGTGAGCTGCTGACCAGCGTGCAACAACCGTCGCCCCAGATGGCCTTTACCTGAACACCAATCCAGCCAATGCTTCGGCGCATCAGCAAACGACAACCGACTGGCAAACGCCTCGATCTGCTGCCACTTGCGCCCCGGTACATCGACATTCAAGCGATGCCCGGCGGTGTCCATTGTGTGAGCGGGTAGTTCGCCGACCGAGCCCAGCTCGAGGGATAACGCCGCCAGCGAAGCAAACGGCTCCGGCGCATCCAGCAGGTGAGGTTGGTTATGACTGTTTTCTGCGTCTTCCAGCGACCTTCCGCGTAGCCACGAAGCCAACTCGGAGTAGGAAGTTTCCCAGGGAAGTTCCAGACAGGTGAAGGGTCGCGGTTTCCACAGCGCCTGATGCTCGATCAAAAAAGCATCCAGCGCCACGAACCGGGCGAGCAGGTCCCCGCCCGTCAGCACGCGGGAATCAGCGACCCTGGCAGGCATCGACGCGCAACCAGCGCTCCAGCAGCTTGAAGCCGCTGACCAGCACGTAAGCCATCAGCAGGTAGAACATGCCAGCCGCAAAGAAGATCTCCACCGGTAAATAGGTCCGGGCAATGATGGTGCGCGCCATGCCGGTCAATTCCAGCAATGTCACGGTACTGGCCAGGGCGCTGGCCTTGAGCATCAGGATCACTTCGTTGCTGTACGCCGGCAGGCCGATGCGCGCCGCTCGCGGCAAGATGATATAGAACAGCGCTTTCGGCCGGGACATGCCCAAGGCACGCGCCGCCTCGATCTCGCCCGGTGGAATCGCCTGAATCGCGCCACGCAGGATTTCGGCGATGTAGGCCGCCGTGTGCAAGGTCATGGTCGCGGTCGCGCACCAGAACGGATCGCGCAGGTACGGCCACATCGAGCTGGTACGCACTGCGTCGAACTGCGCGAGGCCGTAGTAGACCAGGAACAGCTGAACCAGTAACGGCGTGCCACGGAAAAAGAAGATGTAGCCGTAGGGAAAAGCCCGCACCCACCACAGACGTGATGAACGCGCGATGCCCAGCGGGATGGCCAGTAACAGACCCGCAATCACGGCGATGGCCACCAGTTCCAGGGTCAGCGTCGCGCCTTGGGCCAGTCTCGGCAGCCATTTAATGATGACTTCCCAGTTCATTGGGTACTCCTCGCGAAGCCGCGAGCGGCGCGTTTTTCCATGAAGTGCATGCCGGTCATCGCCAGAATGGTCAGGCCCAGGTACATGAACGCCGCCACCATATAGAAGGTGAATGGCTGTTTGGACACTGTCACGCCGATTTGCGCGTGACGCATGATTTCTTCCAGGCCGATCACCGACACCAGCGCCGTGTCCTTCATCAGGATCATGAACAGGTTGCCCAGGCCAGGCAGGGCGATGCGCCACATCTGCGGCATGATCAGCCGGGTAAAGATGCGAAATTTCGACAAGCCCAGCGCCACACCCGCCTCTCGGTGACCTTTGGGGATCGCCAGAATCGCACCGCGGAATACTTCCGTGGCGTAAGCGCCGAAGCACAGCCCCAGCGCAATCACGCCGGCGGCAAAGGCATTGAGCTCGAGGTCGGGGTTGCCGAAAAATTCGCCCAAGGCACGCATCAAGTTGACCGTGCCGAAGTAGATCAACAGCACCCAGAGCAATTCCGGGATGCCACGAACCAGCGTCGAATAGGTGCCGCCAAGCCATTGCAACGGCTTGTACGGGGACGTCTTGGCCAAGGCGCCGAGCAAACCGAGCACCAGCCCGAGACACAGGGCCGAGAGTGCCAGTTTCACAGTCATCAGCGCGCCGGCAGCGAGCGCCGGGCCGAATCCGTAGAGGTCGATAATCATGAATGTATTTTCAAATCGCGGCAGGCAAGGCCGGGGACCGGCGCCGTCGTTAAACGACACCGGTCCGGCAGGTCAGAATCAATAGATGCTGAACGGGAAGTACTTGTCGTTGATCTTTTTGTAGGTGCCGTCAGCAACGATTTCTTTGAGTGCGACGTTCAGCTTCTCGCGTATCGGGTCGCCTTTACGCACGGCGATACCGATCTTGTCGCTTTCTTCCACCGGGTCGCCTTTGAATTCGTAAGGCTTGCCGGCATCGCTTTTCAGCCACTCGTAGTTGACGTATTTGTCCGCGAGGATGCCGTCCAGGCGACCGGAAGTCAGGTCGAGATAAGCGTTTTCCTGGGTGTCGTAGAGTTTGGTTTCAACGCCGGGCATGTTGTCTTCAAGCCAGGTGCCGGCCAATGTCGCGCGTTGGGCGCCGATCACTTTGCCTTGCAGCGAGTCTTTGTCGGTCTTGAAGTCAGCGTCTTTCTTGGCGATGAACTGCAGCTTGTTCGAGTAGTACGGGTCGGTGAAATCGACCGCTTGCTTGCGCTCCTCGGTGATCGACATCGACGAGATCAGGAAGTCGAACTTCTTGGCGGTCAGGGCCGGGATGATGCCGTCCCAGTCGGACGTGACCACGGTGCACTCGACTTTCATCTTGGCGCACAGGGCGTCGCCGATTTCCTTGTCGAAGCCGACGACATTGCCACTGGCATCTTTGTTGTTGAACGGCGGGTAGGCCGCTTCGATGCCCATCTTCAAGGTTTCGGCCATGGCACCGGCGCTGAACGCCAGGGAGACGGCGGCAGCCAGGAAGACCTTTTTGTAGTTCTGCATGCGGGTAGCTCCGTTAGCGGTTGCTGGACATGAATTGTTTGCAGCGCGCCGAAAGCGGGTTGTCGAACACCTGCTGTGGCGATCCTTGCTCTTCTACCAGGCCCTGGTGGAGGAACACCACTTCGCTGGACACCTGACGGGCGAAACCCATTTCGTGGGTGACCAGCAGCATGGTGCGACCTTCTTCGGCCAATGCACGGATGACATTAAGTACTTCCTGGACCATTTCCGGGTCAAGGGCGGAAGTGGGTTCGTCGAACAGGATGACCTTCGGTTGCATCGCCAACGTGCGGGCGATGGCCGCGCGTTGCTGCTGGCCGCCGGACAGTTGCGCCGGGTAGGCGTGGCGCTTGTCGGCGATGCCGACCTTGGCCAGCAAGGCTTCGGCGACCTCAGTGGCTTCGGCCTTGCTCTGGCCGAGCACGCGGCGCGGGGCTTCAATGATGTTGTCGAGCACGCTCATGTGCGGCCACAGATTAAAGTTTTGAAACACAAAACCAATCTCGCTGCGCAGGCGATTGATCTGCTTGCCGTCGGCCGCGACCAGTTCGCCGTTCTTCGCGGCTTTGAGTTTGAGTTCTTCGCCTGCCACCAAAATCTGACCCTGATGCGGATTTTCCAGCAAGTTGATGCATCGCAGGAACGTGGACTTGCCGGAACCGGAGGAACCCAGGATCGAGATCACATCGCCGTCGCGGGCGGTCAGCGAGATGCCTTTGAGCACCTCCAGCTGTCCGTAGCGTTTATGCAAGTTGCGGATTTCAAGCGCGGGCGTGGCCTCAGCCATGTGCGTTCCTCATAGATGTTTCGCTCCTGCTGTTGGCGGGCCTTCCTGGCGAGGCGGCCAACCTAGCATAGCGTCTGAATGGCAGCCAACAGCGCTACGGGCGCTAAAGGGGCGGTGCGCGGCAGGTTGTCGCATCGGTACAGCAGACTGTCGCGCTGCTATCAACCGAACAGCCGTTTGAACCCCCCAGTCCACACGAATGGCTCCGATGGAAAGCGTCGGCTTCCGCAAAAAGCGCGCGATGGTGCCAGCTTTGGCGGGGTGTTGGAAGCGTTGACCGGAAAAACGTTGCTGATCTGCACTATTTTTGGGCGTTTGTTGTGCGTTTAGCGTAATCGGGTGTGTTTCCGGTGCACGGTTTCGTCTTTGAAGTGAGTCGCAGGGTAACGCTCTGGCAAAGTGCCATTGCTTTCAATGACTTGCGATGACTGTCCGGTCATGTCGAGATCGCCGGATTAGAAGGTTATGAAACATTTTGGCGCAATTATTGCGTGCAGATTCCGGAACGCCCCGTTGGTTTCTTTTTACAGAAGGGATTTCCAAGCGGGATGCACGCATTCGCTTTTCCTTACAAAGGTAGTTTCAATGAGCAATACCCAAAGCTCTAACGGCCTCGAACAGGGGCTTAAACCGCGTCATGTGACCATGCTGTCGATTGCCGGTGTTATCGGCGCCGGCCTGTTCGTTGGCTCGGGCCACGCCATCGCTGCAGCAGGCCCGGCCGTGCTGTTGGCCTATGCCGCCGCCGGTATGTTGGTGGTGTTGGTGATGCGCATGCTCGGTGAAATGGCGGTTGCTTCGCCGGACACGGGCTCCTTCTCGACGTACGCCGATCGCGCGATCGGTCACTGGGCCGGTTTTACCATCGGCTGGTTGTACTGGTGGTTCTGGGTTTTGGTGATCCCGCTGGAGGCCAACGCCGCCGCGACCATCCTGCACGCCTGGTTCCCTGGCGTCGGCATCTGGGCATTCGCGTTGATCATCACGATGCTGCTGACGGTGACTAACCTGTTCAGCGTGAAGAACTACGGCGAATTCGAGTTCTGGTTCGCCCTGATCAAAGTCGTGGCGATCATCGGTTTCATCGGCCTTGGCCTTATGGCTATTTTCGGTTTCCTGCCAAACAGTCAGGTCAGCGGTGTGTCGCATCTGTTCGACACCCAAGGCTTCCTGCCTAACGGGATGGGTGCTGTGCTCGGCGCGATCCTGACCACCATGTTCTCCTTCATGGGCACCGAGATCGTGACCATTGCGGCCGCGGAATCGAAGGACCCTGGCAAGCAGATCTCCAAGGCCACCAACTCGGTGATCTGGCGGATTGGTTTGTTCTACCTCGTTTCGATCTTCATCGTCGTGGCCCTGGTGCCATGGAACGACCCGGTCCTGGCCAGCCTCGGCTCCTACCAGACGGTGCTTGAGCGCATGGGCATTCCAAACGCCAAGATGATCGTCGACATCGTGGTACTGGTCGCCGTGACCAGCTGCCTGAACTCGGCGCTCTACACCTCGTCGCGCATGATGTTTTCGTTGGGCAAGCGCGGTGATGCGCCGGCCGTGTCCACGCGCACCAACAAAAGTGGCACGCCATATTGGGCGGTGATGTTGTCCACCGGCGCAGCGTTCCTCGCGACCTTCGCCAACTACGTGGCCCCGGCTGCCGTGTTCGAATTCCTGCTGGCCAGCTCCGGCGCCATTGCGTTGCTGGTGTACCTGGTGATCGCGTTCTCGCAACTGCGCATGCGCAAACAGCGCATGGCCCGCGGTGAAAAAATCGCCTTCAGCATGTGGCTGTTTCCGGGCCTGACCTACGCAGTGATCGTGTTCATCGTTGCGGCCTTGACCATCATGCTGTTCCAGGACGCCCATCGCGTGGAAATCCTCGCAACCGGTTTTCTGAGCCTTTGTGTAGTGGCTGCCGGTCTGTTTGTGGCGCGCCGTCGTCGCCATGAGCAACTGGTTGGCGCAGTGGCACGCTGAGTTTTGCGTACACTTTCGATGTAACGAAAACGGCCGCTGTCAGTGATGACAAGCGGCCGTTTTTGTTTCTCGAGGCAATGCTTACTCGCCTTTTTCTTCCTGCGCTTCCAGCAACTGGCGATAGCTGTCCAGCGCATTGCCGAAGTCCGTGATGAACTGCGGATCGGTCAGCCAGGCCTGGGCGGTTTCGCGGTCCATGCCATCGGCCCACATGCGGTAGTCGATCAGCATGTCGGCAGCCAGGTGAGTGGCGGCCATGTCTTCGTTGTCGGCGTTTTCCATGTCCAGCAGGTCTGGATGGTCGCTGATGATTTCGGCGAGGTCCGACAGTAACGCCGCCAGCATATCGCTGCGGCTGGTGGCTTCCGCGTCGCGCATTTTGCTGAACATCGCCAGGGTGTATTCCGGGATTGGCTCGCCGACTTCACCCAGGTCGTCATCCAGCGCGGCGGGTTTTCTGCCGTGGATGTTGATCTGTTTGGCTTTGATCTTTGCGCGTTTGGCGCGTTTCTGTTGTTTGTTCAGGGATGCCATGAGAACTCAGTTCGGTGTCTGTTGGGTTTGGGCTGCGATGGCTTCGGAAGCCGCCACATAGTCAACCTGGAAGGCTGGGGATTCGATCCAGGCCAAGGCTTCGGCTTCGTCAACTTCAGTGGACCATTGGCGATATTCGAGCAGCGCGCCAATGATGAAATCTGTCGCGGTTTCTTCGCCTTCCTGCTGCAGCACCAGGGCGAGCAATGGATGTTCGAGGAAGGCCATGCACATGGCTTGTTGGCTGATTTTTGCTGCGTCGATCATTTCTTTGAACAGCTCGGTCAGGTCAACCGAGTCGAAGTCGATGCGATCATCGTTCGGGTCCAGTTCCACCGGTGCAGCCGCTCGTTGTGTGCGGTTCTGCTTGGCCTTGGTTTTGGCGCGGGTGGCGCGTTTTTGCTGTTTGTTGGCGGAGGCCATGGCGGTTGATCCATCGTGCGTTAAAAGGACTCGCTGCGCGGGACTGTCCGCCCGGGTGTACCGGGGGCCAACTCGCCGTTTTGCAGCCAGGACAATGCAATGGGCCATAGTGTGGCTTGGTATGCGCTGCGAAAAAAGGCGAAATGTCCGACTTCTTCTTCGCCGATGTCTTCGGGGGCGATTCGCAGATGGGTGGTCGTACCGCCGCTGATGTAGCCGAGCAGGCGTTCGATGGCCGGGATCGTGCCGTAAGGATCGTCGGTGATGCTGATGGCCAGTGTATTCGCTGTCATCGTCGCGAAGGGTAGCGAACCCAGCGCGCGTCCGCTGGGACGTGTTTCGAATCGAGCAGTAGGCGTGCTCCAGTCGCGAACGACGCCCGCGGGCGTGTCTTCCAGCCAGCCGAGGCGCTTGCCGGGGAAGTAGCCGTAGATCATGGTTATCAGCGGCATCACCACATGCCACTTGCCGAACATCCTCCAGCGATGAGCAGGCGCATAGTCGCGCCAGTATGCGAATTGCGCACCGACCGTCACCAGACGCCGGATGACCGGCCCAGAGGCCGCCAGGCCCGCCGCACAGCCTCCAAAGCTGTGGCCGACAACGTCGATGGGCTGGTGGGGGAATTCGCGCTGGGCGCGCTTGAGCATCGCCTCGAAATCCAGTGCGCCCCAGTCGGACCATGACGCCTGGAATCCTTTCAGCGATTCAGGGCGCGACTCGCCAACGCCGCGGTAGTCGTAGGCGATGACGTCGAAGCCGTTGGCGAACAGGTAATCGGCGAAGCGCGAATAGTGCCGGCAGCGCACGGAGGTGGCGGCGTTGATGATGACGACCGGGCGCGCGATGTCCGCAGAAGCGTGCCGCCAGGTGAAACCGCCGAGCAGGAGGCCGTCTGCGGCGGGCTCCCTGAACGGTTCGCCAGAAGCGGAGGCTGGCAGTGGCAACTCGATTTGAGTGGGTGCCAGTGACACGTCCTGCACATTCATCGACTTCGGACCTTTGTGGGGAGTTGCCAACGATAGTCTTCACGCGACGGGTGAACAATCCGTCGGTGACTAAAGAGGGATTTGGTCGAGCAATCGCTCTTCGATTGCAGCCTGTTCCCGTTCCAGTTCTGCGCGGAGTTCCTCTTCGCTGGGCAGCACGGTTTTGTATTTGCTGGCGAAGAGTTGTTCGTTGTCTTTCAACACCGAGTAGCGCACCACTGACTCATCTTTTTTCGCGCACAGAATGATGCCGACGGTTGGTCCATCTTCAGGTCCGCGTTTGAGGTCGTCATACATGCGCACGTACATGTCCATCTGGCCGACATCCTGGTGGGTCAGCTCGCCGCGCTTCAGATCGAAGATGACGAAGCACTTGAGCACGTAGTTGTAAAACACCAGATCGATGTAGAAGTCTTTGCTCTCGGTACTGATGCGTTGCTGGCGCGCAATGAAGGCAAAGCCTTTACCCAGTTCCAGCAGGAAGGCTTGAAGCTGATGGATCAATGCCTGCTCCAGATTGGTTTCCTGCGTTAAACCGGCGGTGGTCGAGCCAAGAAACTCCAGCATCACCGGATCCCTGATGAAATCCCGGGGCTGCGCTTTCATTTTCGCGATGTTGGCGGCGGCTTCCTGTGCGACGGCAGGTCGGTCGCGACTTGTGAGCAAGCGTTCGTAGTAGAGCGTGTTTATCTGGCGTTCCAGTGCGCGGGATGACCAGTTTTGAATGGCTGATTCGTTCATGTACCAGTGGCGAGCGTGGTCGTTATCTACACGCAGCAATCGTCGATAGTGGGTCCAACTCAATTCGAGACGCAGTGCGTCTCGAATTGGAAACGCCTGATAAAAAAGGCGCATTTTTCTCAAATTGGTTTCGTCGAAGCCCTTCCCGAACTCATTGGTCAGTATTTTTGCCAACGTAGTCAGCAGGTGTTTGCCATAACCCGCCCGCCGAGCCCCTTCCTGCTCGAACTCCACAATATGCCTCCCGATCTGCCAGCACGTTTGCACCTGGACGGTATCGACCGCGCGCAGCACTTTCTGCCGAGCATCACGAATCAGCTCTCCAAGGTTGCCGAGCAGCGAGGCGAGTTTTGCGTCTTGAGTGTTATCGGGTGCGAGTGAGTTCATGAAGTCTTCCACGAGTGAATGAACAGGCAGAAGAGGATGGCAAAGGAGGTTGGGGTGGCGATGCCGGGCACGGCTGGTAAACCGGAAGGAAAACCCGATTGTTTTTGCGGGATCGCTCCGACGGTCGTTGGCGCCTGAGGAATACAACGTGTAGTCCGATTCGCAGCGGTCCCGAGCACTAATCGATCTAAAACTTGGGCGGCCTGGCTGAAATCCAAAGGGAGTAACGATTGGGTTTTGTCGAGCCCGGGAGTCACCCCTATGAAACACGTCCATGCGTTTCTTCTACCCATCGCCGCCGTGGGCCTGCTGATGTTCCCGCTGATGGTGCAGGCCGCCAGCCTCGAATCCATCGATAGTTCAGGCGTGCAGATTCAGCGGCAGGACCAGAACGGCGTGGCCTACCTATCCGGTGGCATCGGTGAGGATGAAGCAAAGGCGATCCAGCAGGCGACCGGCTACAACCTGCACATGACCTTTTCCGTCGGGCCTGAGGGCAAATACGTGCCCGACGTCGATGTGGTCATTCAAAAGGTCCAAGGACAAACAGTCCTGACGTTAAGTCAGGCCGGCCCGCTGGTTTACGTGCAGTTGCCGCCCGGTAAATACACGGTGGTTGCAACGCGTAACGGCGAGGCCCGACGTGACACGACGGATGTTGGAACCGGCGCCCCGCGAAATCTGGTTTTTAATTGGAAAAGTGATCAATAGCCTTTGCGCATACGAATGAGTTGCGAGATTCATAACGAAGCCAACGACTGCATCACCGCAACGCGCAAAGGATTGGTTTCTACGCTTAGCAGCTTAATGGCCAAGGCGCAGCAGACCACGATCAGCATGGGCTTAATCAACCGTGGGCCGACCCTGACGGCTGCTCGTGCACCCAATTGAGCGCCGATGAAGGCAGCCAAAGCCATGGCTATGGCAATCGGCCAGATAATCACGCCCTTGGTGATGAAGACTGACAAGGAGCCCAGGTTGCAAGAGGCATTGGCGAGTTTGGTAAAGCTCATGGCCCGCATCATGCCCAGTCCGCAGAGAAGTACAAACCCGACGATAAAGAAGGAGCCCACTCCGGGGCCAAATATGCCGTCGTAAAATCCGAGGATCGGCGCCACGGTAAATGAGAAAAGCATAATCCCCATTCTGTTGCGCCGACTCTCATTGGCCATTTTTGGTGATAACGCAAAATAGGCGGCCACCAGAATCAGCATGATAGGCACGCAAACTTCCAGATAGCGCTTATCAACTGAGCTGACTAGCAAGGCTCCACTGGCACCGCCGATAAATCCGCAGATAACCAGGAACCGACCTTCGCGCCACTCGATCAACCCTTTGCGCGCGAAGGTTACAGTTGCCGAGATAGTCGCCGAAGCGGCCTGGAACTTGTTCGTAGCGATTGCGCTGATCGGATCTACCCCGGCCAAAAACAATGCAGGCAAGGTGATCAATCCACCGCCACCGGCAATCGCATCAAAAAAACCTGCGCAAAAAGCGACAAGCGCCAAGATCCCAATTACGTCCCACGACATTGCATTTCTTCCTTGTAGTTGTCGGCCGGGCATCAAACCGCTAGTCCTTCAACAGCCTTGCTTGAATAATCAACCCTGCAACAACAACGGGTCTTCTGATAACACGATCGGGCGAGAAAATTTCGATAGTCCAAAAATGCGAACCAGGACCCGCTTGTTGTCTTTGATAACATCGCGACAGTGCAGGGCCCGGATGTTGTTGATGACCATGGCCGATTCCTGGGTCAGCGTGTATTCAGCGGGTTTTGCTTTGCCTACTCCATCGCAAAGGGCGTCGTAAGCGGCTTTGATGAAGGGCGACACATTGTCTTTCACCGAAAAGCGATATGAGTTAAATCGGGCTGCGAAGCCAACCTTGTCGTCGAACTCCAGAATCGAAACGTTCCGGCCACCTTCCCCTTTGCCGCTGACGAAGGAGTCACTGCGAGTGAACTGGAAGTTATTCGTTGTCAGAGCGAGGCAGTGGGTGAAGCCGATTTTTTCGAGTATGGGAGGTAGTGGAATGACTCGCGTAGGTTCCAGGCTTGGGTTCCACAAAGCGGAAAGTATGAGCGAGGACGGGGAGGGCGAGTGCCCATTTTTTGCGTTCACGGCGCACCAATAAGGCGCCTCTGTATGAGGGCCAAGCGCGAGGCCGGAATGGGAACTCAGTTCTTTGATTTCCGGCTCGGAATTGATTTTGATGAGTCCGCCACCTTTGAAATTGGCGACCAATCGAATCAGTTTTCCCTCGTTGTCCATGTCATAGGCAAAAGCACTGTTATCGACGAGGCTCAACAGGATCTGGTTGCGGGACCCCAGGCAAAGGACATCATATCGAGTCTCCAACGACAGCAGGTCTACCTGTTCATCTGGAGGGCTGGCATCGGTGATTTTTTGCAGCCCTTCAAAGATCAACGCGCAAACGAGGCCATCGGAGTAGGCCCCCAGCAGTTCGCATTGGTCCTTTGAAAACGAGAGGTTTAGTACAGTGGCTGCTCGTGAGGCGATGGGTTTGGCTCCGGAGGCTTGCGGCCCACCAATAGCGGCCAGTTCCTCGGTGAAGGTGTGGAGCAATGCTGACTGTCGACTATCAAAGTTGAAAGTTCTGATTTCCTGCTCACGCAAAAACTCAGCGGTTTCGACGTCCTGTTTCATGGCGCCCGGCATTGTGTACATCCCTGTTGTGCATCTGCTCCCGGTTATGCGGCAGCTCCTCCTCCGATTCTGCTCAATCCAACGATCAGCGTATGTCGTCCCTTTCCGTTAAGGCATACGGAGCGTTCCGACAGGTCTGAGAGATTGCGAAGAAATGGCAATCACCCGCGCCTGGCGGTCTTTCTGGACTCTGCCCCGGCAGTCGCAGCGGGCGCTTGCTAGCGTGCCGATGGAGCCTGGAACGGTACTTCACCAAATCCCAGACATAAAAAAACCCCGAATCTTGCGATTCAGGGTTTTCGGTATTTGGTGCCCAGAGACGGAATCGAACCGCCGACACGGGGATTTTCAATCCCCTGCTCTACCGACTGAGCTATCTGGGCAACGGGGCGCATTAAACTGGTTTTTCAGGGGGTCGTCAAGCAAGTTTTCAAAAAAAATTTAACTATTACCGTCGCTTACGTTCCGACCCCCGATAAAACGGGATTATTCTGCCGGCGGAACGTAGCCGTCAGCCTTGGCGTATTCCTCGCCGGAGAAGTACTTGTCCATCTCGCCCTGAAGATATTTGCGGTCTTCGGCGTTCATCATGTTCAGGCGTTTTTCGTTGATCAGCAGGGTCTGGTGTTTCTGCCAGTCGGCCCAGGCCTTGGCCGAGACGTGATCAAAAATGTCCTGGCCTTTTGCGCCAGGGAACGGAGCGCGCTCCAGGGCGGGCAATTCTTCTTTGTACTTGCGGCACATGATGGTGCGGGTCATGACGACTCTCCTGCGTTCAATACGGCGGCCGCGCGTTCGAGCAAAGTTTTGACCGGGGCGGCAAGGCCCAGGCGCGGCGGGGTGGCGAGGTTATACCAGAGCCAGTCGGCCTCGGCCACGTGATGGCCGGTCTCCTGGACCTGAACCAGCCAGGGTTCGATGGACAGTTGGAAATGGCTGAAGGTGTGCACCAAACTCGGCAATGCCTGTTGCGTGCCCAGTTCCAGCGAGTGTTGCGTGGCCAGATGTTGCAGGTCGTCGAGGTCGTCGAGTTCCGGCAGGCTCCAGAGACCGCCCCACAAGCCCGTGGAAGGGCGACGGTAAAGCAGAATCGCGCCTTCGCCGTTGGCGAGCATCGGCATCAGCGTGCGCTTCTGCGGCACGGGTTTGCGTGGCTTGGGGATCGGGTAGCGGGTTTCCAGGCCGAGCATGTGCGCTTCGCAGCCTTTTTCCAGCGGGCAGAGCAGGCAACTTGGTTTGCTCCGCGTGCAGAGCGTGGCGCCCAGATCCATCATCGCCTGGGTGTAGGCGTTGACTCGATCATGGGGCGTGAAGCGCTCGGCGTTGGCCCACAGCTGTTTTGCGACCTTAGGCTCGCCCGGGTAGCCTTCCTGCGCCGTAAACCGCGCCAGCACCCGTTTGACATTGCCGTCGAGGATTGGCGCCCGCAGGCCCATGCTCAGGCTGGCGATCGCACCAGCGGTGGACAGGCCGATCCCCGGCAGCTCAACCAGTTTTTCCACGTCGTGCGGAAATTCGGCGCCGTACTCGGCGACGACGATTTTCGCGGTTTTCTGCAAATTGCGCGCGCGGGTGTAGTAGCCGAGTCCGGTCCACAGGTGCAGCACTTCGTCTTCCGGCGCAGCGGCCAGCACTTCGACCGTCGGTAACGAGGCCATGAACCGGTCGAAGTAATTCAGCACGGTGCTGACCTGGGTTTGCTGCAGCATGATTTCCGACACCCATACCCGATACGGCGTGATGCCCTGCTGCCAGGGCAGGTCGTGGCGACCATGGCGGTCGTACCAGTCCAGCACCGCTGATGAAAACTGCTCGGCTTTCATCGCTTGAACAGTCCCTTCAACGCGTTTTTCAATTCAGGACTGACCTTGTCGCCAAGCTTCTCGTCGATTTTCTCGCTGAGCTTGTCGCCGGCCAGTTTGCTGGCGACCTGGCCCATGCGCTCGTTGTCGAGGCGACAAGCCTTGGCACCGAGTTCCAGCGGCCCGCGGCAGCGCAACGGCCATTCGATGCCGACGAACTTGTCACCGACCTGACAGGCCGGATCGGGCATGGCGCCGGTATCGCCTTCAACGACAATGCCGACACGGTAATCCATGCCCAGCACCCGCAGGTCCACGTCGCCGTCACCGTTGACGATCATGCCCGGGATGCGCACTTTCAGGTCCGGGTTGGTGGCGACGCCGTTACGGAAGGTCAGGTTGCCTTTGAGCTCCTGGAACGGTGTGTCCTTGCCCCGCGGCTCGCCGCTGAGAGTTTTGCGGTTGAGCGTGGCGATGCCTTTGCACAACTGTTGTTCGAGGTTGGCATTAAGCAACACGCCGTTGTTGATGACGAAACTGGTGGTGCCGTTGAGGGTTTCGATCAGCGCTTTCTGGCTGTTGCCGCTGCCGGTCAGGCTGCTGTTGAGTGTCACCAGACCTTTGACCGGCGGATTTTTACCCTGGCTTTCGAGGATCTTTTCCACAGGCACTCTGCTGATGCCGGTCTGCATGCTCAGCGTCGGTGTCTGTTGACGTACGTCGAGGGTTCCCTTGGCGTCGAAGTTGCCGCCGTACAGATCGCCGCGCAGATTTTCCAGGGTCAGCAAACCGTCCTTGCCGTTGGCCTTGAGCGCTGCATTCTGGATCGGCAATTTATCCAGGGTCAGCAAACCGAAGGTCAGGTCGGCGTCGACGTCGAGTGTACTCAGGCGTTCCACCGGTAGCAGGCGTTCGGTGCTCCACGCGCCTTTGGTGGGTTTGTCCGGCAACGGTGTGCTGCCGGCGCCGGCCATGGCATCGGCTTCGGTGCTGGCGACTTCGGCCTGGCGCACTTGTGTCGCGCTGTTGGCTTCGGCGGATTTTGGTGGCAGGTAACGGTCGACGTTGAAGGTGTCGGCCTTGAGGACGGCGCGCAGCGACTGCCTGGCGAAATCCTCGACGGCGATGCGGCCGCTGAAGGAGCTGTCATCGATTTTCAGATTGATGTTGTCGAACGACACGCTGGTCGGCGTGCCGGCGACGCGGCTGACCAGTTCGACGTTGCTCAGGCTGCCTTCGGCCATGGCCGGTAGTGTCTGGCCGATGCTGTCGACGAACTTCGCCAGGTCGAATTGTGCAATCGAAATGCCGCCGTTGATTTGCGGTGTCTTGTCGAGATCGTTGACCTTCAATTCGCCCAAGGCGCGCAGCTGGTTTGCAGAGACCTTGATTCCTGTCCATTCGGCGACGTTAGCCGCTTTATCCAGCAGTAATTGCCCTTGGGCGGCGAAAGTCACGGTCTTGCCTTGCAGCGGATCGCCGGCGACTTCGCCGGAGAGCTTCATGTCTTCGAACTTATAGCGTTGCAGGGCGCGTTCGAAACGCAGCACGCCATTGAGTTCGGTACGCACCCGCAAAACCGGTTGATTGGTGCCGAGGAATGCGGTGAGTTTCACCGGGATGTTGGTGGAGTCGTGGACCGGACCGGTACTCAGCTGGATGCTTTCGGCGCTGAACTGCTTGCCGGTTTTCTCGTCGTTGTATTCAACCCGGGCGTTG
Organism: Pseudomonas sp. GB2N2; assembly: GCF_054897705.1. NCBI lineage: Bacteria > Pseudomonadati > Pseudomonadota > Gammaproteobacteria > Pseudomonadales > Pseudomonadaceae > Pseudomonas > Pseudomonas sp. GB2N2. The sequence goes on along the minus strand of NZ_CM142701.1, from coordinate 4,259,159 downwards.
TTGACGGTCAGGCTGTCGATGTCCAGGCGGATCGGCTGTGGCGGTTTTTCCACTTGAACGATGGTGGACGGTGCAGGTTCGCCAGGCGTCGCCACTGGTGCGGTCGGGTCGGCCTTCGCCGGCACCTTGCCGATGTCTTCCCAGTTGCCGTGGCCATCCTTGTCGCGGTTCAGGCGCAGGTTCAGTCCTTCGACGCGCACATCGCTCATCTGCACTTCACGGCGCAGCAGTGGCAGCACGCGCACTGACAGGCCGAGCATCTGCAAGTCTGCGAACGGTTCGGTGGGCTTGGCCAGGGTCGCAACACTGGCTTCGTGCAGTTCCAGGCCCAGCCATGGGAACAGGCTCCAGCCGATGTCGCCATTGAGCGTCAGCTCGATGTGGGCTTTGTCGCGGGCAATCTGGCGGATCTCGTCTTTATAGTCGTTGGGATCGAAGAGGTGGGTCAGGGCAAAGCCCAAGGCCACAATGATCAGCAACAGCCCGAGAAGTACCAGACCCAGGATTTTGCCGAACGCTTTCATGGGCGAGTCCTTGTAGTTAGTCGAATTTGAATTTGGCGGGAGTATAGCGCTCCGAAGCGGACGACCGGTCAGCGATCAACCGGCAGTGCATCCAGCGACAGGTTCAGTTTGACAGCCAGAGCCTGGGCTTCAAGGTGCCCGGCGGGTGCCAGCAGGCGCAATGTCGCACCGGATTGCGACGCCATATGTCGAGCTTCGTTCACCAACCTTTCGGCAACCCCACGGCGCCGGGTAATTTTTCGTACGCATAGTTGGGACAGATGCCAGACGTCCTCGTGCCGTTGCAAGCGTGCCGCACCCAACAGGCGATCGTTGAAGCGCCCGCCGATCAGTGAGCCGTCCCGCAGACAGCCTTCGATCAACTGCACGTCACCGGCGAACGGAGCGAACAGCCAGTCCGGCGCGTCGCGGTAGATCTTTTGCAGATCCTGTTGATCCTGATAGGTGGCTTCGTTCAACAACTCGACAACGACAGGCATGGTGATTCCTTCAGTGGTACGAGAACAGATGACTTTGAAAAAGTGATATCAGTTTGGTTTTTCTGTCACGTGCAAATGGTAACCTCTGCCAGTTCGTGCGTCCTTCTGCGACGTGATGTCACACCAAAATGGAGCTTTACTCTACAAGACAGTCATGCGTGCGCATAAAGGCTGGGGGTAGTCCAGTGGCTGGCGAACCATACTAATAATTGGGGGATACACAATGACCATGAGTACCACGGCGGGCGGCATTCACGCCGACCAGCCCTCGTTCCTGTCCAAGGAGCGGATCATCGCCAAGCCCGGTTTCAACCGTTGGCTGGTTCCACCGGCCGCGCTGGCCATCCATCTTTGCATCGGCATGGCGTACGGTTTCTCAGTGTTCTGGCTGCCGCTGTCCAAAGCTCTGGGCGTGACCAAGGCTGTGGCGTGCGCACCAGACATGAGCTTCATTTCGCAGGTTTTCTCGTCTGAATGCGACTGGCCGATCTCGATGCTCGGCTGGATCTACACCCTGTTCTTCATCTTCCTCGGCTGCTCGGCAGCGATCTGGGGTGGCTGGCTGGAACGCGCCGGGCCACGTAAGGCTGGCGTTGTCTCGGCATTGTGCTGGTGTGGCGGTCTGCTGATTTCGGCGCTGGGGATTTATACCCACCAGATCTGGCTGATGTGGCTGGGCTCCGGGGTCATCGGCGGTATCGGCCTGGGCCTGGGTTACATTTCGCCGGTCTCGACCCTGATCAAATGGTTTCCGGATCGTCGCGGCATGGCGACCGGCATGGCAATCATGGGTTTCGGTGGTGGCGCGATGGTCGGTGCTCCGCTGGCCGCAGCCCTGATGGGCCACTTCGCATCGCCGACCAGCGTCGGCGTATGGCAGAGCTTCCTGGTGATGGCCGCGATCTACTTCGTGTTCATGATCGGTGGCGCCTTGTCCTACCGCGTTCCGCCAACCGGCTGGAAGCCCGAAGGCTGGACCGCTCCGGCGAAAAAAGCCTCGAATGCGATGATTACCCACCGCCACGTCCACGTGAACGTGGCCTGGAAAACCCCGCAATTCCGCCTGGTATGGCTGGTGCTGTGCCTGAACGTATCGGCAGGTATCGGCATTCTCGGCATGGCTTCGCCACTGTTGCAGGAAGTGTTCGGCGGCAAACTGATTGGTGTTGACTTGCCATTTGGTCAGCTGGACGCCGGACAACTGGCGTCGATCGCTGCGATTGCTGCCGGTTTCACCGGTTTGCTGAGCCTGTTCAATATCGGCGGGCGTTTCTTCTGGGCTTCGTTCTCCGATTACCTGGGCCGTAAAAACACCTACTTTGTGTTCTTCGCGCTGGGTTTTGCGCTGTATGCGCTGATCCCGAACCTTGGTCACCTGGGCAACATTGCGCTGTTTGTGGCGGCGTTCTGCATCATCCTGTCGATGTACGGCGGTGGTTTTGCGACGGTTCCGGCTTACCTGGCGGACCTGTTCGGTACGCAAATGGTCGGCGCGATCCACGGTCGTCTGTTGACTGCCTGGGCTGCTGCGGGCGTGTTGGGTCCGGTGTTAGTGAACTACCTGCGTGAATATCAGCTGAGCATCGGCGTTGAACGCGCCGCCGCTTACGACATCACCTTGTACATCCTCTCGGGCCTGCTGGTGCTGGGCTTCCTGTGCAACTTGCTGGTGCGTCCGGTGGCTGACAAGTACTTCATGACCGACGCTGAACTGGCCGCCGAACAGGCGCTGGGCCACGACAAGGGCGCAGACAGCAGCACGGTGCTGGAGTGGAAAGCCGCGCCGGGCAGCAAGCCGTTGGCGGTTGCTGCGTGGCTGGTGGTGGGGATTCCGTTGGCGTGGGGTGTTTGGGTGACCCTGCAGAAGACGGCGGTTCTGTTCCACTAAGTAAAACGTAGTACCCCTGTAGGAGCGAGCCTGCTCGCGATAGCGGTCCGACAGTCACAGACATGTTGACTGTGAGGCCTTCATCGCGAGCAGGCTCACTCCTACAGTTGTTTTGGGACATCTATAAAAGCTTGTATGGACATGTCTACCCGCACCACCCGTGAATTCACTCCGTCAGCGATATCACCTCTCGTGTTTCTGTTTCCCGCCCGCGCCCCTATAATGGCTGCCTTTTTCGCCCAATGATTTTGCGGAGCTGGTGATGGCCGAACGTAAGGCGTCAGTCGAGCGCGACACTCTGGAAACCCAGATCAAAGCCTCGATCAACCTGGATGGCACCGGAAAGGCCCGATTTGATATCGGTGTTCCTTTTCTTGAGCACATGCTGGACCAGATCGCCCGTCACGGGCTGATCGACCTGGATATTGTCAGCAAGGGCGACCTGCATATCGACGACCACCACACCGTGGAAGACGTCGGTATCACGCTGGGTCAGGCTTTTGCGAAAGCCATCGGCGACAAGAAAGGCATCCGCCGCTACGGCCACGCCTACGTGCCGCTCGATGAAGCGCTGTCGCGCGTGGTGATCGACTTCTCCGGACGCCCGGGCCTGCAGATGCATGTTCCCTACACCCGCGCCACCGTTGGCGGTTTCGACGTTGACCTGTTCCAGGAGTTCTTCCAGGGATTCGTCAACCACGCGCTGGTCAGCCTGCACATCGACAACCTGCGTGGCACCAACACCCACCACCAGATCGAAACCGTGTTCAAGGCATTCGGCCGCGCCCTGCGCATGGCCGTTGAGCTCGATGACCGCATGGCCGGTCAGATGCCGTCGACCAAAGGCGTTCTGTAATGCAGACGGTTGCGGTTATCGATTACGGCATGGGCAACCTGCACTCGGTGGCCAAGGCGCTCGAGCACGTGGGTGCCGGCAAGGTCTTGATCACCAGCGATGCCGACGTGATTCGTGAAGCCGATCGCGTGGTGTTCCCCGGCGTCGGCGCGATTCGCGATTGCATGGCGGAAATCCGTCGCCTGGGCTTCGACTCGCTGGTGCGTGAAGTCAGCCAGGATCGGCCGTTCCTCGGCATCTGCGTCGGCATGCAAGCCTTGCTAGACAGCAGTGAAGAGAACGACGGCGTTGACTGCATCGGCCTGTTTCCGGGCGCGGTAAAGTTCTTCGGCAAAGGTTTGCATGAAGACGGCGAACACCTGAAAGTCCCGCACATGGGCTGGAACGAAGTGAAGCAGACGGTGAGTCATCCGCTGTGGCACAACATTCCGGACCTGGCGCGTTTCTACTTCGTGCACAGCTACTACATCGCCGCCGGCAACGTGCGGCAGGTCGTGGGTGGCGGTCACTACGGTGTCGATTTCGCCGCGGCGCTGGCCGATGGCTCGCGTTTCGCCGTGCAGTTCCACCCGGAGAAAAGCCATACCCATGGGCTGCAGCTCTTGCAGAACTTCGCCGCGTGGGATGGTCGCTGGTAAATGGCCGCCAAGAAGAAGCCGCCGATCCTGACCCTCACTCCCGAACAGGAAAACGAGGCCAATCAGAAGATCAAACGCTTTATGGAGGATCGCTTCGAACTGACCCTGGGTTCGTTCGAAGCGGCCGAAATCCTTGAGCTGTTTACCCGCGAAATTGCTCCGCACTATTACAACAGGGCGATTTTCGATGTGCAGACGCACCTTAAAGAAAGGTTCGAAAGCATCGAAAGCGACTTGTGGGCGCTCGAGAAAGAATAGAAGCAGCAGCAAGCTTAAAGCTGCAAGCTGCAAGAAATAGACACGCGTGCGCGCTTGCAGCTTATGGCTTGCAGCTTGCAGCTCTTTGACGAAGGAAAAGCATGCTAATTATTCCCGCTATCGATCTCAAGGACGGTGCCTGTGTGCGTCTGCGCCAGGGCCGCATGGAAGATTCCACGGTGTTCTCCGATGACCCGGTGAGCATGGCTGCCAAGTGGGTGGAGGGCGGTTGCCGTCGTCTGCATCTGGTCGACCTGAATGGCGCCTTCGAAGGCCAGCCGGTCAACGGCGAAGTGGTCACCGCCATTGCCAAGCGCTACCCGAACCTGCCGATCCAGATCGGCGGCGGTATCCGCTCCCTGGAAACCATCGAGCACTACGTGAAAGCGGGCGTGAGTTACGTGATCATCGGCACCAAAGCCGTGAAAGATCCGGCCTTCGTCGCCGAAGCCTGCCGCGCGTTCCCGGGCAAGGTGATCGTTGGTCTCGACGCTAAAGACGGTTTTGTTGCCACCGACGGCTGGGCTGAAATCAGCACCATTCAGGTGATCGATCTGGCCAAACAGTTCGAAGCCGATGGCGTCTCCGCGATCGTTTATACCGACATCGCCAAAGACGGCATGATGCAGGGCTGCAACGTGCCGTTCACCGCGGCGCTGGCTGCCGCGACGAAGATTCCGGTCATCGCTTCCGGCGGTATCCACAATCTGGGCGACATCAAGTCGCTGCTCGACGCCAAGGCGCCGGGCATCATCGGCGCGATTACCGGCCGCGCGATTTATGAGGGCACTTTGGATGTTGCCGAGGCTCAAGCTTTTTGTGATGGCTACGCGGCCAGCTCCAAGCTGTAAGCTGCAAGCTACAAGTTAGAAGCGCGACTGCGATCCGCTTGTACTTGCAGCTTGAAGCTTGACGCTTGCAACTCTTAATCGGAGATTAAGTATGGCTCTGGCCAAACGCATCATCCCTTGCCTGGACGTGGACAACGGCCGGGTCGTCAAAGGTGTGAAGTTCGAAAACATCCGCGACGCCGGTGATCCGGTGGAAATCGCCCGTCGTTACGACGAGCAGGGTGCCGACGAGATTACCTTTCTCGACATCACCGCCAGCGTCGACGGTCGCGACACCACGCTGCATACCGTCGAGCGCATGGCCAGCCAGGTGTTCATCCCGCTGACCGTGGGCGGTGGCGTACGTACCGTGCAGGACATTCGCAACCTGCTGAATGCCGGTGCGGACAAGGTCTCGATCAACACGGCCGCGGTGTTTAATCCGGAGTTCGTCGGCGAGGCTGCGCAGCATTTCGGTTCGCAGTGCATCGTCGTCGCCATCGACGCCAAGAAGGTTTCCGGCCCGGGCGAAACCCCGCGCTGGGAAATCTTCACTCACGGCGGACGCAAGCCAACCGGTCTCGACGCCGTCGAGTGGGCGAAGAAAATGGAAGGCCTGGGTGCCGGCGAAATCCTCCTGACCAGCATGGACCAGGACGGCATGAAAAACGGCTTCGACCTGGGCGTTACCCGCGCCATCAGCGATGCCCTGGGCATTCCGGTGATCGCGTCTGGCGGTGTCGGCAACCTTCAGCATCTGGCTGACGGCATTCTCGAAGGTCACGCGAGCGCGGTATTGGCGGCGAGTATTTTCCACTTCGGCGAATACACGGTGCAGGAAGCCAAGGCTTACATGGCTCATCGCGGAATCGTGATGCGCTAAATATCCAATGCAGGCCAGTGGACATCATGGCGGGCTCAAGGCACTCTTGGGCACGCCATGGATTTCGGTAGCCAGACATGATCAAACGCCTTCTTCTCATTCTCGCCAGCGCTTCCCTGTTGTTGATCAACGGAGTGCACGCTGAAGACAGTCCCGATACCGACATGGTGTTGCTGACGGAAAACTTCCCGCCGTACAACATGGCGAAGAACGGCAAGAATTTCGCGCAGGACGAGAACATCAGTGGCATCGCCACCGACATCGTCCGCGAGATTTTCAAACGCGCCGAAATTACTTACAGCCTGACGCTGCGGTTCCCTTGGGAGCGGATCTACAAACTCACCCTGGAAAAGCCCGGCTACGGCGTATTTGTCATGGCTCGCCTGCCTGACCGCGAAAAGCTCTTCAAGTGGGTCGGCCCGATCGGTCCGGACGACTGGATCATGCTGGCCAATGCCGACAGCAAGATCAGCCTTGAAACCCTGGATGATGCGCGCAAGTACAAGATCGGCGCGTACAAGGGCGATGCGATTGCCGAGACACTGGCCAAGCAGGGGCTCAATCCGATTGTTGTACTGCGCGATCAGGACAACGCGAAAAAACTGGTCAGCGGCCAGATCGACCTGTGGGCCACCGGCGACCCCGCCGGACGCTATCTGGCACGCCAGGACGGCGTGACCGGGCTCAAAACAGTGCTGCGCTTCAACAGTGCCGAACTGTATCTGGCGCTGAACAAGGACGTCCCGGACGAAACCGTTGCCAAGTTGCAGGCTGCGCTGGATCAGCTGCGCAAGGAAGGCGTGGTCGACAACATCATGGCGAAGTATCTGTAACGACGGGCGGTTCTGTTACAGGCTCGGGAATGAAGACTTCGCTGTCTTGTTCTGGCGGATATTCCATCCACAGCAAACTGTCTTCATCGGTGTAGGCGAAGCTGATTGCCATTTGTGTGCCATCTTCGCTCAGCACGTTGTAGTGACTTTCTAATTGATAAACCGCCAGCAGCTTGTTCTTCGGAACGATGGCAGCAATTACCACGGTATTTGAGGCTGACCATCCGTTAGGTAAAGTTTCCGTGCGAGTGAACGCCGGGCTTAATTTCGCCGAAAACTGAATGGGGTAGTCATCATCCGAGGTATCGGCTCGCCATTCTGTGTCGAACTTGATAGAGGTGATGCTGCTGAATATCTGCGCTTCCTCGTGAAGTACAGCGCCGGGCGTTTTCCATTTGAATAGTCTGCTCTTGTCTTCATCGTTATGGCCATGTCCGACAAGTTTGTAACGGTCTCTCCTTTCCAGACGGAAATATGTGGTTCCGCTTAAAGCCTCGGAATTTGAGGCGGGGTAGGTGTCCACCGCAAACCAGGGAATCAAGGCGACTTGCGTGGCTTCGCAAGCTTGCGGCGCTATCGGGGCCTCGAAGGCTGAAATGACTGGAGCTTCAGGTGCGGTATTAGTTTGGACCTGGATGTTCATCCGTAAGGCATAGGTGAGATTATCCGCAGGTTTTCTGCCGCTCCCATCACTGACAAACGTACCAGGCGCAAAGTAGATCTCACCTGCTTCTGCGGGCGGAAGTGTGATGCCCCAGGCGCTGAAGTTACGCGTGAAGCCGCGGCCCTCGCGCCAGATCGAGTCGCCGACATAGGATGCGATCACCAGATCTGCCCGAATGCAACGTACCGCGTGGACTGAAGGTTTTTCCTGGCCCGTAGCGCACACCAGTCCAAGTGCAACATAGCCATCGGGAGGAATCGGCCGCCATAACGTGCAGCTTTTTGTGGCCCCGGAGCCTGAATCGTTCCAGACCTGCACATAGTCACTGGGGCGGCTGAGCGCTTTACCTCGCGCAGGATCTTCGCTCGGAAAATCTGCCTCTCGCACAACAGCCACGACTTTAATTCCATTGATATCTTCATATCCAGGGACAGCCACGTCTCCCACAGGGAAATAGCCCGGCAGCAAATCAAGAGGAGGGGTTGGATGCCAAAAGGCTGCGGGTTCTGAATGGGAGGAGCCAGTGGAATCCCAGATCTGCTGGAACTCCGTCGTAAAGTTGATCAGCAGGTTATCGAGTTTGATCGATTCCATTTGCCTCGGGGGCGTTGAGACGTTGTTTTCGGTGGTCATAGTCAGTCCAGATAGTGAAAGGCGACTCGGCAGAGTCGCGACCTGTGGAGGTCTCACTATCAGGAAACGCGCAGAGTATCTGGCGGTAACTATGTATAGGGCGTTGCAGGTTATTACCGATATGCGCCGTTTTGGCCGTGGGCGGCCGTAGCGCGATTACTGCGCACACTGATCATCTGCCGGATATCGATCCACTCAATTCCCTGAGCCTTGAGCTTGGGCAATTCCCGCTCAAGCACCGCCAGTGTTTGCGGATACGGATGGCCGATCATCACCGCTGAGCCCTGCTTGCGCGCCAGGCTGATCGCAGTCTGCAATTGAGCGAAAATGGCCGCCTCGGTACGTTCGTCATCGAGAAACACATCCCGCGAAACGCTCGCCAGATCAATCTTCTGCGCTTGCTGGGCCGCAACGGTCTGCGCGCTGGTGCGGCTGTCGACAAAGAATTTGTGACGCCGCTGCAACTCGGCCATCAACCACGCCATTGCCACCGGTTGCGCGGTCATGCGGCTGCCCATGTGGTTGTTGATGCCAGCGGTGTACGGCACCATTTTGAACGCAGCGTTCAGGCGTTTCTCAAGCTCTTCGATGGGCAAATCGGGATGCCAGGCGAAAGGTCCCGTGGCCGGGTCCATCGGCATGTGCAGGATGACGATCTTGCCCGCGCGATGGGCTTCGCGGGCGAATTCGGTGGCGTGGGGCGTGTCGGGCATGATCGCCGTGGTGACCGGGCCGGGCAGGGCCAGCACGCGGCGATCCCGGGGCAGGTTTTGCCCAAGGTCATCGATGATCAGGCTGATGTAGGCTTTTTGCTGCGCGGGTGCCGCGTGAACGACACCCGCCAGACAGCACAGCAGGCCGAGAACCAACCGCAGGCGCATCTCAGCGGCCGGAGGTGATGCTCAACCCTTTGAGCAGGCTCAGGGCCTGGGCCAATTGGTAGTCATCATCCTGCGGCATCGCTTTCGGCTTGGCGCCGGAACCGGTCGGTTTGTCGGCACCGCCGTTGCCATTGCCCAAGTGACCCTGCAGATCGGCTTCCTTGAAGTATTCACCGTCCTGCTCGCTGGTGATCTTGGCCTTGCGCACTTCGATGTCCGGGACGATGCCTTGGGCCTGGATCGAGCGGCCGTTCGGCGTGTAGTACAGCGCCGTGGTGATTTTCAGTGCGCGGTCGTTGTTCAGTGGCAGCACGGTTTGCACCGAACCTTTGCCGAAACTGGTGGTGCCCATGACCACTGCGCGTTTCTGGTCCTGCAGGGCGCCGGCGACGATTTCCGAGGCCGAGGCACTGCCGCCGTTGATCAGCACCACCATCGGCACGGCTTCGCTTTCGTCCTTGCCGGTGGCGGAGAAGCGCAACTCGGAATTGGCGATCCGGCCCTTGGTATAAACGATCAGCCCTTTGGTGATGAAGTGGTCGACCACTTCCACCGCTGCCTGCAGCACGCCGCCTGGGTTGTTACGCAGGTCGAGGACGATACCGTTGAGCTTCTTGCCGTTCTCTTTGCGCAACTTGGCGAGCGCCTTGGAGACTTCTTCGCCGGTCTTGACCTGGAACTGGGTGATCCGGAGGTAGGCGTAGCCCGATTCCAGCAACTGCGCCTTGACGCTTTTCACCTGAATGATGGCGCGGGCCAGGGTCACATCGAACGGCGTGCCGCCATCGCGGACCAGGGTCAGGGTAATTTTCTGGCCGATCTTGCCGCGCATCTTGTCCACGGCTTCGGTCATGGTCTGGCCGCGAGTCGGTGCGCCGTTGATCTTGACGATGAAGTCGCCGGCCTGAATGCCGGCCTTCGAGGCTGGGGTGTCGTCGATCGGCGACACCACTTTGATGAAGCCGTCTTCGGCGCCGACTTCGATGCCCAGGCCGCCGAATTCACCGCTGGTGCTTTCCTGCAGTTCAGCGAAGTCTTCCGGGCCGAGGTAGGCGGAGTGAGGGTCGAGGTTGCTGAGCATGCCCTTGATGGCATTTTCCAGCAGAGTCTTGTCGTCCACCGGTTCGACATAGGCCGCCTTGATCCGGTCCATGACCTCGGCAAAGGTGCGCAACTCTTCCAGCGGCAACGGCGCCTTGGTCGTTGCAGCCGTGCCCGCAGGCGCGACCGCCGGAGCCGCCGGTTGGGCAGCGAACGCCAGCGGCGCGCCGATCACCAGGGCGATCGTCAGGGCCAGCGAGGTAAGACGGGACAAATGCAGCATGTCGAACGAACTCCTAATGTAGGTGACTCAACGCCTATCCTTGCGCGTGGCACCATTGCGCCGGATCACTCGGGTGACCCTGCTGACGAATTGCGAAATACAGTGCTGGTGTGTCCTGCCCGCCGCTGTTACCGACAGTGGAGATGGACTCACCGGCTTTCACCACGTCACCCGCAGACTTGAGCAGCGTCTGGTTGTGACCGTAAAGACTCAAAAAACCGTTGCCGTGATCCAGGATCACCAGCAAACCGGCGCCACGCAGCCAGTCGGCGAACACCACGCGACCGCCGTGAACGGCATGCACCTGGCTTCCGGCGGACGCACTGATCATCACGCCGTCCCACTTGGTACGGGCATCGTCGCCACGGGTTTCACCAAAGCGCGCAAGCAATCGACCATCAACCGGCCATGGAAGTTTGCCGCGAGTTGAAGCGAAAGGTCCGCCGAAGGTTTCGCCGGAACTGGAAACCAGTGCACCGGGTGTCGATTTGACAGGTTTGCGTGGGGCGTCAGTGGCCTCTGCTTCAGCCTGAGCCTCACGTAAACGCTTTTTTTCGGCTTCCTCCTGGGCAATCAGCGCTTTTTGCCGCGCTTCTTCTGCCTCACGTGCCTGGCGGGCCAGGGTTTCTTCGATGGTTTTAAGGACTTTAGACAGGTCTGCCTGATCCTGCTCGCGCGCCACCAGTTTCTGGTCGCGCGCCTTCACGTCGTCGTTGAGCTTGGAGAGGGCTTGCTGGCGTTGCTGGCGGACTTTGTCGAGCTCGTCGCGCTGGCTGTCGAGGCTGCTCTTCTGCACCAGCAATTGCGCCTGCTGCAGGCCGATGTCTTTTTCGACATTGGCCAGTTGGCGCAGGGTTTCGTTGAAATTCTTCAACTGCTCCAGGCGGGCCTGGCTCAGGTAATCGTAATAGGTGAGGGTGCGGGCGAATTTTTCCGGGTTCTGCTGGTTGAGCAGCAGCTTCAGATACTCCTGACGGCCGTTCTGATAGGCCGCGCGGGCCTGGATGGCAATCAGTCGTTGCTGTTCAGTTCGCGCGCTCTGGAGTTTTTTTTTCTCTGCATCGAGTCGTTGCAACTCGGATTCGCTTTTCTTCAGCTCTTTTTGCAGGGCTTCGACCTGCTTCTCGAGCTTGCCCATCTCGGTCTCGGTGCCCTTGAGTTCTTTCTGCACACCAGATCGTTCTTCCTGAATCTTGCCCAGCAGTTTTTTCAGCTCGGCGATGTCCTGACGCGTGGCGTCCAACTGTTGTTGGGTTTGCGCGCGCTCGTCAGCGAAAGCCGGTTGGAGCAGGCAAGTCAGGGCAAGGGCTATCAGGACGCGAAGCATAGAGGCGGGCGACACCAGGGAAAGGGACGGCCTAGTATGCCCGCCAAGCGCCGCAAAAAAAACGCCCAATTGGGGCTGTGTGATAACTGGAGCCACGTTGCATTTGAAAACACCCTGAAACCCTTGTAGGAGTGAGCCTGCTCGCGATAACAACCTCACATTCAATAAAGATGTTGAATGTAAGGTTGCTATCGCGAGCAGGCTCACTCCTACAGGGTTTTGCGGTGTTTGGGAGTGCGGATTACACCAAAATCGATGTGCCGGTCATTTCCGTCGGTTTTTCCAGGCCCAACAGCATCAGCATTGTCGGCGCCACATCCGCCAGCACGCCGCCGTGGCGAACCTTCAGGTCGCGCTTGCCAACGTAAATGAACGGCACCGGCTCGGTGGTGTGGGCGGTGTGAGCCTGGTGAGTTTCTTCGTCGGACATTTTCTCGACGTTGCCATGGTCGGCGGTGATCAACGCCTCGCCGCCGACTATGTCCAGCGCATCGACGATGCGGCCGACGCACAAATCCAGGCATTCCACGGCTTTCACGGCGGCATCGAACACACCGCTGTGACCGACCATGTCGCCGTTGGCGTAGTTGACCACGATCACGTCGAAACGCTGGTTTTCGATGGCATCGACGATGCGGTCGGTGACTTCGGGCGCGCTCATTTCCGGTTGCAAGTCATACGTGGCGACTTTTGGCGACGGGATCAGGATGCGCTCTTCGCCCGGGAACGGTTCTTCACGGCCACCGGAGAAGAAGAAGGTCACGTGGGCGTACTTCTCGGTTTCGGCGATGCGCAGTTGGGTCTTGCCGTTTTTCGCCAGGTAATCGCCCAGCACGTTTTCCAGGCTGCCGGCAGCAAAGGCCGATGGCGCCGGGATGCTGGCGGCGTATTGAGTGAGCATGACGAACCCGGCCAGTTTTGGCTGACGGGCGCGTTCGAACTCCTTGAAACCGTCTTCGACGAACACGCGGGTCAGCTCGCGGGCGCGGTCGGCGCGGAAGTTCATGAACACCACGGCGTCGCCGTCTTCGACTTTCACCGGCTCGCCGATGGAAGTGGCTTTGACGAATTCGTCGCTTTCGCCACGTTCGTAAGCGGCTTGCAGGCCTTCCTGAGCGGTGGCGGCGTTGAATTGGCCGTTGCCATCGACGATCAGGTTGTAGGCCTGAGCCACACGGTCCCAACGGTTGTCACGGTCCATGGCGAAGTAACGGCCGACAATGCTGGCGATCCGGCCTTTTCCGAGCGCCTGGAAGGTCGCGTCGAGCAGTTCAATGGAGGACTGGGCGCTTTTCGGCGGCGTGTCGCGGCCATCGAGGAAAGCGTGCAGGTAGATTTTTTCTGCGCCGCGCTTGTAGGCCAGTTCGGCCATGGCGACCAAGTGATCCTGGTGGCTGTGGACGCCGCCATCGGACAGCAGGCCCATGAAGTGCACCGCTTTGCCGGCAGCCACGGCTTTATCCACAGCGGCGCAGATGGTCGGGTTCTCGAAGAACTCGCCGTCACGGATCGATTTGGTCACGCGAGTAAAGTCTTGATACACCACGCGGCCGGCGCCAAGGTTCATGTGGCCGACTTCGGAGTTGCCCATCTGGCCGTCCGGCAGACCGACGTCCATGCCGCTGCCCGAGATCAATCCGTTCGGCACGGTAGCGGTGAGGCGGTCCAGTACGGGCTTGCTGGCCGAGTACACGGCGTTGGCTTCGTGGCTCTCACTGTGACCGAAGCCGTCGAGAATAATCAGGACCAAAGGTTTAGGCGTGGTAGTCATGGATTCCACTCGTGGCTGAATTAAAAGAGGGCAATGGAAAAGGGAGTGGCAGTTTAAAGCGAAGTTCCGGCCACGTCACCGCCGGACGGGGTTTGGCCCACCATAGTGGCTGTGTATACTGGCCGACATTTTAACGCCCTGGAACCTCCTTCGATGGTTGCTCACCTGATTGAATTTGCCACTAACCACTATCTGCTCGTCGGTATCTTCGTCGTACTGCTGGCGTTGCTGATCGCTTATCAGATGCAAGGCGGCGGACGCAGCCTGAGCACCGGTGAACTGACCGGCCTGGTCAACAAGGACGCGGGCGTTGTGGTTGACATCCGTCCGGTCAAGGATTTCGCCGCCGGTCACATTGTCGGCGCGTTGAACATTCCTCACGACAAACTGGCTGCGCGCGTCGGCGAACTGGAAAAGCACAAGGCCAAGACCATTATCCTGGTCGACGCCGTGGGCCAGACCGCCGGCACTCATGCCCGCGAACTGATGAAATCCGGCTTCACCGCCGCCAAGCTGTCCGGCGGGATCTCCAGCTGGAAAGGCGACAACCTGCCGCTGGTGAAGTGATATGAGCAACGTCGTCGTCTATTCCAGCGATTACTGCCCTTACTGTTCGCGAGCCAAGTACCTGCTCGAGAACAAAGGCGTGGCCTTCGAAGAGATCAAGGTCGATGGCAAGCCGCAGGTGCGCGCCGCCATGGCTCAGAAGGCTGGACGTACGTCCGTGCCGCAGATCTGGATTGGCGAGCGCCACATTGGTGGCTGTGATGATTTGTTTGCCCTGGAGCGCGCCGGCAAGCTCGACGCCATGCTCAAGGCCTGAATGCCTTCCCTATAAGACCCCAAGATCAGAAAGGATCTGAGATGACTGACCAACAGAACACTGCAGCTAGCGAAGAAGAAAACGCACCGCAATTCTCCTTGCAGCGCATCTACGTACGTGACTTGTCGTTCGAAGCCCCGAAAAGCCCGGCGATCTTCCGCCAGCAGTGGGAACCGAGCGTCGGTCTGGATCTCAATACCCGTCAAAAGGCCCTGGAAGGCGACTTCCACGAAGTCGTGCTGACCCTGTCGGTCACCGTTAAAAACGGCGAGAACGGCGAAGTGGCGTTCATTGCTGAAGTGCAACAGGCCGGGATCTTCCTGATCGCAAACCTGGACGACGCTTCGATGAGCCACACCCTCGGCGCGTTCTGCCCGAACATCCTGTTCCCTTACGCTCGCGAAACCCTGGACAGCCTGGTCACCCGCGGTTCGTTCCCGGCCCTGATGCTGGCTCCGGTGAACTTCGACGCGCTGTACGCCCAGGAACTGCAACGCATGCAGGCGGCTGGCGAGACTCCGACCGTTCAGTAAGCGGCGCAGCGACACCCGTGTGGGAGTGAGCCTGCTCGCGATGAGGGAGTGTCAGAGGACATCAATGTCCGCTGACACACCGCTATCGCGAGCAGGCTCACTCCCACATTTGTTATGGGTGTTACTTGAAACCGAGCTGACGCCAGCCTTCGTAGACGGCGACGGCCACGGTGTTCGACAGGTTCAGGCTGCGGCAACCTTCGCGCATTGGCAGACGCAGACGTTGGTCGCCGGGCAGTGCATCCAGCACTTCGGCGGGCAAGCCACGGCTTTCCGGTCCGAACAGGAACGCGTCGCCCTCGGCGAAACTGGCATCGTGGAACGGTCGCGAGCCCTTGGTGGTGAACGCGAACAACCGCGGATGGCCGAGGCTTTCCAGGCAACTGGCGAGGTCGGCGTGGCGTTGCAGAGTGGCGTACTCATGATAATCGAGGCCGGCCCGGCGCAGTCGCTTGTCGTCCATCTCGAACCCCAGCGGCTCGATCAAATGCAGGTGGCAGCCACTGTTGGCGCACAGCCTGATAACGTTGCCGGTATTCGGCGGAATTTCTGGTTGGAAGAGGATGACGTGAAACATGCACGGCTCCGAAGGTAGTGATGGCGGGCATTCTACGCCGTCAAAGGATCCTCGTTCGAAACTATTCCCGCGGGTGATGGGTTCGCTGGCGATCGTCGGGATGATGGTGGGGCTGATGATCGGTCGCCTGACCACGCCTGACCCCAGCGAACTGCAGCAGGTCGACGTGACGAGCGACGGGTTGGTGGTGTGGTTCAACAACGAACCCAAGGTCCATGGCGAGTTCGTCGACGGCAGCCTCGCGTTGCTCTTCGAAGCGCATGGCAAGACGCAGAAAGGTCAGCTCAAGCTCAGCGAAAAGAGCGTGAACTGGCGGGTGCGTTTGAGTGATGGGGGGTTGTTGCTGTCGGTGGTGGCGGCCCGGCCGCTGCAGGGCGAGTGGGCCGGTAGCGAGGTCGGTGACCGCTGGCGGCTGGAGATCCATCTCCGAGAGCAATAAAAGAGGGAATCCCCGGCCTGCCTGTACCAAGGTTCCCAAAACGAGAGGGCTCGCGCGTTGCGTCGTGAGACCGGTGTAAAGAAGGAACCCCTGACCTGCCTGTATCAAGGGCCCCAAAACTGCTTGGGCTCGTCGCTTATGCGGTGTGAGCCCGATGTAAAGAGGGGAATCCCCGGCCTGCCTGTACCAAGGTCCCCGAAACCGGGTGGTGAACTGAATCACTGAAGGGACTATTGCAGGGGGCGTGCCAGGTTTTAACAAGTTGAAACAGAAAGGCGCCTTTAAACGTCGAAAGCCCCGTAATACGGGGCTTTCGTGTTTTTTCGGTAGGGGTTCGATTGTGAACGCTGACAGGATTTCGGATCAGTTAGCGTGCGCGATTGCGGTTCACGGTGCATTCAGTCGGTGCACAAAGCCCCAGAAGCATCGCGGGCAACGAGGATGACTGAAAGGCTAATTAACCCTCATCCGCTTCATCATCATCCCCACCATCCACCTTCATCCCCAATTCCTTGATCTTGCGCGTCAGGGTATTACGCCCCCAACCCAGCAACACCGCGGCATCACGACGACGGCCAGCCGTATGTTTCAAAGCCGTTTCGATCATGATCCGCTCAAACGCCGGCACCGCGCTGTCGAGCAGACTCGACTGGCCGCGAGCCAGCGCCTGATCAGCCCATTGACGCAACGCTTGCTCCCAGTTGGTCACCGGGGCCGAATCCTGCGGCAGGCTCAGCAATTCTGGCGGCAGATCGCTGACGTGCACTTCGCGACCTGAAGCCATCACCGTGATCCAGCGGCAGGTGTTCTCCAGCTGACGTACGTTACCGCCCCATGGCAGGTTCTTCAGGTATTCCTCGGTCTCGCTTTTCAGCAGCTTCGGCTCGACCGCCAGTTCTTGCGCGGCGCGGCTGAGGAAGTGCCTGGCGAGGGTCGGGATGTCTTCGCGACGGTCCGACAGGCGTGGAATATGGATGCGGATCACGTTGAGGCGGTGAAACAAGTCTTCACGGAATTTCCCGGCGTGCACCAGGGTTTCCAGATTCTGATGCGTCGCGGCGATGATTCGTACATCGACCTTCACCGGCACATGGCCGCCGACACGGTAGAACTCACCGTCCGCCAGAACGCGCAGCAAGCGGGTTTGAGTATCGGCCGGCATGTCGCCGATTTCATCAAGGAACAACGTGCCGCCGTCAGCCTGTTCGAAACGTCCACGACGCAGGTTGGCCGCGCCGGTGAACGCGCCTTTCTCATGGCCGAACAGCTCGGATTCCATCAAATCTTTTGGAATCGCCGCCATGTTCAGCGCAATGAACGGCGATGCCGCTCGCGGGCTGTGGCGGTGCAGTGCGTGGGCCACCAGTTCTTTACCGGTACCGGATTCGCCGTTGATCAGCACGGTGATGTTGGAGTGGCTCAAGCGTCCGATGGCGCGAAACACTTCCTGCATCGCCGGCGCTTCGCCGATGATTTCCGGGGTGCGGGTCAGCGCCACCGGGACTACCAGGCCTTGCTGTTCCTGAGCGTGCTGGTTGGCACGCTTGACCAGCGACACCGCCTCGTCGACATCGAACGGCTTGGGCAGGTACTCGAACGCGCCGCCCTGATAGGACGCGACAGCGCTGTCCAGATCGGAGTGCGCGGTCATGATAATGACTGGCAGCCGAGGGTGTTGCTCGCGAATCCGTGCCAGAAGGTCGAGGCCGCTGGCACCCGGCATGCGGATGTCAGAGATGATCACGTCGGGCTGCTGACGCGCGAGGCGGCTCATCACACCATCGGCGCTGTCGAAGCTTTGCGTGGTCATGCCTTCCTGCTGCAAGGCTTTTTCCAGGACCCAACGGATAGAACGGTCGTCATCGACGATCCACACGGTTTCACTACGGCTCATGTCGATGTGGCTCCTTGTTCCAGTGGCAGAAAGATCGAGAAGGTGGTGTGGCCTGGGTGGCTGTCACATTCGATCAGGCCCTGGTGCTGGCTGATGATGTTCTGGGTAATGGCCAGGCCGAGTCCGGTACCGTCCGGGCGGCCGCTGACCATTGGAAAGAAGATGGTTTCTTGCAGGTCCGCGGGAATCCCGGGGCCGTTGTCGATGATTTCGATTTTGGTCACCAGGCGATGGCGCACGTGGCCGATGGTGAACTGGCGCATGGCGCGGGTACGCAGGCTTATGCGGCCCAGGCGCAGCTCGTTCTGGCTGCTGATGGCCTGCATCGCGTTGCGCACAATATTCAGGACCGCTTGAATCATCTGCTCGCGGTCGATCAACACGTCGGGAATGCTGGGGTCGTAGTCGCGCACCAATGTAATGCAGCCCTGGCTCTCAGCCTCGACCAGGTGGCAAACGCGCTCGAGCACTTCGTGGACGTTGCACATCGCCAGCGACGGAAGTTTGTTGGACCCGAGCATGCGGTCCACCAGATTGCGCAGGCGGTCGGCCTCTTCAATGATGACGTTGGTGTAATCGCGCAGGCTTTCTTCCGGCAGCTCGCGGGCGAGCAACTGGGCGGCGCCGCGAATACCACCAAGAGGGTTCTTGATCTCGTGAGCGAGGCCGCGCACCAGCATCTTGCTGGTTTCCTGTTTCGACAGTTGCGCCTCTTCCTTGGTGATCCGTAACAAGCGATCACGGGGGTGGACTTCCAGCAGCAGCATCGTGGCGCCGTTGGCCAGGATCGGCGTCACCGCATAGTCGACGGTCAGTGTCTGGCCGGTGAGGGCGGTGAGCATCGCCTCACGTTTGGTGAACGGGTGCGCCTGCTCGACCGCCTGGCGCAGGGAATTCAGCGCTTCGGTGGATTCGGTGAACAGCTCGCTGATGAACTGCCCATGGCTGCGCTGACCGCTGATGGCCAGCAGCATCTCCGCCGCCGGGTTCATGTACTCGAGGCGCAAATCAGCGTCGAGCAGAATGGTGGCGGTGGTCAAGTTGTCGAGTAGCAATCGATGCAGTGCGTCGCTAATGGTCATCAGGACCTCTTTTGGAGCAGGGCGTGCGCGTGAATAACGCGCCAATACGAGGAAAATGCAAAAACCAAACCAAGGCTCCGAAAAGAAGCGCTAAAGGCCTGAAACGGGCGTTTGACGCGCGTTTGCGTGGCGTTCTGCCACCTTTCGCGGGTACTTTCGAACCAAAATGGGCTAAAGAGTGGGTACGGTGCAACCTGTCGCACCAATATAGTGCGCAAAGCTGAACAGCGTTAGAAGAAGCGCAGGAAGGGATTTTTCTCTTCTTCCGGTTTGTCCTTGAGTGGACATTCCGGTCGTTGGCCGTAGTCAGTCAGAGTGCAAGGTTTGACCTGGCGTTTTTGCGCGAGGGAAATGCGCAGCATGTGGAACGGTTGATTGGCCGTGCGTTCGACGATGCGGCTCTGCTCGTCGAGGATTTCAATGGACAGGTTGTGGCTGCCGCGATCGATGTTGCTCAAGGCAAATACCGGGCTCGGGCCAGGCTCAGCCGTTGGCTGCCCATCCAGCAACAAACGGTAGCGATGACCCCGTTGCAGGCCGGGTTCGCTGGTGATGCTGACGATCAGCTCGCCGGCACTGCTGCGGATCGTCGCGTCCGGCTCGGGCACCAGCACCCTGAGCATGTCATAACGGAACAGCGGTTTTGTTTCGGTTTTTTCCTCGGCAATCACTGGCGCTGCGCCGGTGGGATTGGCGGACATGCGATTGCTCGTCGCCAGCGGCACGCGCTTGGCTTTGACGGAGCCAGGTTGGTCGGTGAAGACCCGATTGCCCTGGGCGTCGACGTAAGTGAACACTTGCGCTGATGCGGGCGGGATGGTCAGGCAGGCGATCAACAACCACAGCCTCACGGCGTGTGCACCCGTTGGAGGGTGAAGGTCACTGTCGAACTCTGCTGGATCACGTTTTCCCCATCGATCACCTGGACCGCGAGGCTGTGGGTGCCGCGATCAACGTTGACCAGTTGCAGGATCGGAACATTGCTCGCTTGGCCGTACGGCTGGTCGTCCAGCAACAGCCTGAACAGATGCGCACCTTGCAGGCGCGGCTTGATCAACACGTTGACAGTAAAGGTGCCGTTGTTGGCGCGCAGCGCTTCGGTGGTGGGCAAGTTGGTCAGCTCCAGTACCTCGTAGGCGCTGCGCGGTTGGTCACGGCTGGAGGCTTCGGCCGGTGGAGTCGGAGGCGCCTGACGCTCGACGCTATTGAGCGGCGGCAACTCGACCGGCTGCGCCTTCACGCCATCGGGTGGCTGATTGCTGTAGGCGGTGTTGCCGGCGGCGTCGGTGTATTTGTAGATCTGCGCGGCGGCGGGCAGGGCGATCAGCAGCAGAATGAACAGAAAACCACGACCCATAAAATAGACCAGAAGCGAAAGCGTTGGGTTGCAGCATAGGTCAGGGCTGGGGATTGACCCAAGCGGTAAACATTTGGGCATGGATTACCGGGATATCCTTGGCGAAAAAAATCCCATGTGTGCGAGCAAGCCCGCTCCCACACGGGGCCGTTGGCGCCCGCTGAAATGCGCGCATAAAAAAAGCCTCCCGAAGGAGGCCTCTTTTTGTCACGCCGCTTGTGCAGGCGCTACCGGATCAGCAGCTGTAGTACAGCTCGTATTCCAGTGGGTGTACGAAGGTGCGGACCTTGATTTCTTCTTCGCTTTTCAGAGCGATGTAAGCGTCGATGAAGTCGTCGGAGAACACGCCGCCTTTGGTCAGGAACGCACGACCTTTGTCCAGCTCTTCCAAAGCTTCTTTCAGGCTGCCGCAAACTTGTGGAATCTCTTTCGCCTCTTCAGGCGGCAGGTCATACAGGTTTTTGTCAGCTGCATCGCCAGGGTGGGTCTTGTTCTGGATGCCGTCCAGGCCAGCCATTACCAAGGCAGCGAAGGCCAGGTACGGGTTGGCTGCCGGATCCGGGAAGCGTGCTTCGATACGGCGAGCGCGAGGGCTGGACACGTAAGGAATACGGATCGAGGCGGAACGGTTGCGAGCCGAGTAGGCCAGCATGACCGGAGCTTCGAAACCTGGGACCAGACGCTTGTAGGAGTTGGTCGACGGGTTGGTGAAGCCGTTCAGTGCCTTACCGTGCTTGATGATGCCGCCGATGAAGAACAGGGCGGTGTCGGACAGGCCGGCATAACCTTCACCAGCGAAGGTGTTCTTGCCATCTTTGGCGATGGACAGGTGGACGTGCATACCCGAACCGTTGTCGCCGTACAGAGGCTTAGGCATGAAGGTCGCGGTGCGGCCGTAAGCAACAGCAACGTTGTGTACGCAGTATTTCAGGGTCTGAACTTCGTCAGCCTTGGCTACCAGGGTGTTGAATTTGACGCCGATTTCGTTCTGACCGGCAGTCGCCACTTCGTGGTGGTGAACTTCGATGACCAGGCCCATTTCTTCCATGGCGTTGCACATGGAGGTACGGATTTCGTGGTCGTGGTCAAACGGTGGAACCGGGAAGTAGCCGCCTTTGATACCTGGACGGTGGCCATGGTTGCCGCCTTCGACGTCCTGGTCGGACATCCAGGAACCTTGCTCGGAGAAGATTTTGAACATCGAGCCGGAAATGTCGGACTTGAACTTCACTTGATCGAAGATGAAGAACTCAGGTTCCGGGCCTACGAATACGGTGTCACCGATACCGGTCGACTTCAGGTATTCCTCGGCACGCTTGGCGATCGCACGTGGGTCGCGGTCGTAGCCTTGCATGGTCGACGGCTCGATGACGTCGCACACAATGATCAGCGTTGGGTCTTCGGTGAACGGGTCGAGAACGGCGGTGCTGTCGTCTGGCAGCAGGATCATGTCGGACGCTTCGATGCCTTTCCAGCCTTCGATGGAGGAACCGTCGAACATTTTGCCTTCTTCAAAGAAAGCATCATCCAGTGCGTCGCGAGCCGGCATGGTCACGTGGTGCTGAGTGCCTTTGGTGTCCGTGAAGCGCAGATCAATCCACTTGACGTCATGATCTTTGATGAGTTGAACCGACTTCGACATAGTGTCCTCCGGGTGGCTTCGGGCTTGGGTAGTGGATGGCCCTTGGAATGTGGGTGATGCCGGCGCGAATACTCTGCCAAGGCAACCTGCCTCACAAGGGAGCAAATTGCATGCCAGTGCCCCAGCATGGATTTTCTGCGCCAAAATCACGCTTATGAGGGTGGAATGCGCATTAAGGAAGAAAAACCTGCCCTGCAATGTGGCGCAAAATTTCGCAAACGACCTGTTTTGGTGCGTTAAAAACCTTCTGCACATTAACTGGTTAAACCTTGAGCAATTTCCGCTATAATCCGCGCCCCCCTTTTTCGGCTGGCCCAGCGCGCGCTGTTTTCATGAAACTAATCGTAAAAGTCTTCCCCGAGATCACCATCAAGAGCCGCCCGGTACGGATGCGTTTCATCCGCCAGTTGGCCAAAAACATCCGCACCGTGCTCCGTGATCTGGACCCGGCGGTGGTGGTGAACGGTGTGTGGGACAATCTCGAGCTTGAAACCCGCGTCAGCGAGCCCAAAGTATTGAAGGACATGACCGAGCGCCTGAGCTGCATGCCGGGCATCGCGCATTTCCTGCAGGTCGACGAATACCCTCTGGGTGACTTCGACGATATTGTTGCCAGGTGCAAGCTGCACTTTGGCGATGCGCTGGCAGGGAAGATTTTTTCGGTGCGCTGCAAACGCGCCGGCAAGCATGAATTCACCTCGATGGACGTTGAGAAATACGTCGGCAGCCAACTGCGTCGTCAGTGCGGCGCCGCCGGCATTTCCTTGAAAGAGCCGGAAATCGAAGTTCGACTCGAAATTCGCGACAAACGGTTGTTCGTGATCCACAACCAGCACAACAGCATCGGCGGTTATCCGCTGGGTGCCCTGGAACAGACGCTCGTGCTGATGTCCGGCGGCTTCGACTCCACCGTTGCCGCGTACCAGATCATGCGCCGTGGCCTGATGAGCCACTTCTGCTTCTTCAATCTGGGCGGACGGGCCCATGAATTGGGGGTCATGGAGGTTGCGCACTTCATCTGGAAGAAGTACGGCAGCTCCCAACGCGTGTTATTTGTCAGTGTGCCTTTCGAGGAAGTACTGGGAGAAATTCTCGGGAAAGTCGATAACAGTCATATGGGCGTAGTTTTGAAGCGTATGATGTTGCGCGCTGCTTCCCGTATTGCCGATCGGCTGGAGATCGAAGCGCTGGTCACCGGTGAAGCGATTTCCCAGGTGTCGAGCCAGACGTTGCCGAACCTGTCTGTGATCGACTGCGTGACCGACAAGCTGGTCTTGCGTCCGCTGATTGCCAGTCACAAGCAGGACATCATCGATCTGGCCAACGAAATCGGCACTGCCGACTTCGCCAAGCACATGCCGGAGTACTGTGGGGTCATCTCGGTGAACCCCAAGACCCACGCCAAGCGTCCGCGCGTGGAGCATGAAGAGAAAGAATTCGACATGGCGGTCCTTGAGCGTGCGCTCGAGAACGCCAAACTGGTGCCGATCGATCGCGTGATCGACGAATTGGGCCAGGATTTGCAGATCGAAGAAGTCAGCGAAGCACTGGCGAGCCAGATCATCATCGACATCCGTCACCCGGATGCCGCTGAAGACGAGCCGCTGGAACTTGCTGGCATTGAGGTACAGACGATGCCGTTTTATGCACTGAACGCTCGTTTCAAGGAACTGGACCCTACTCGCCAGTACCTGCTGTATTGCGACAAAGGCGTGATGAGTCGCCTGCATGCCCACCATTTGCTCAGTGAGGGGCATGCCAATGTGCGCGTTTATCGACCGAGCTAAGAGCCCGGGGCTGTTTGCCTGTGGCCTGCGTCACCGGCCCCCCGACTCTGCCGTCAAGCTGTAACGGCAAGGCCTGACTCTACTGTTAATCGCTGCCAAGACTTGTCAGCACACCGAATCCTCTGATCGAGATACACAAGTGATCGAAAATCTACGCAACATCGCCATCATTGCTCACGTTGACCATGGTAAAACCACCCTGGTAGACAAACTCTTGCGTCAATCCGGCACCCTGGAGCGCAACGAGCTCAACGACGAGCGCGTGATGGACTCCAACGACCAGGAGAAAGAACGCGGTATTACCATTCTGGCGAAGAACACCGCCATCAACTGGAACGGCTACCACATCAACATCGTGGACACCCCGGGCCACGCCGACTTCGGCGGCGAAGTTGAACGCGTAATGTCGATGGTCGACTCCGTTCTGCTGCTGGTTGACGCTCAAGACGGCCCTATGCCGCAAACCCGTTTCGTGACCAAGAAGGCTTTCGAAGCCGGCCTGCGTCCAATCGTGGTCATCAACAAGGTCGACCGTCCAGGCGCACGTCCGGACTGGGTTCTGGACCAGATCTTCGACCTGTTCGATAACCTCGGTGCCACCGAAGAACAGCTGGACTTCAAAGTCGTCTACGCCTCGGCCCTGAACGGCATTGCCGGTCTGGAACACACCGACATGGCTGAAGACATGACCCCGCTGTACCAGTCGATCGTCGACAACGTACCAGCGCCGAAAGTCGACCGTGACGGCCCGTTCCAGATGCAAATCTCGGCACTGGACTACAACAGCTTCCTGGGCATCATCGGCGTTGGCCGTATCGCTCGTGGTCGCGTCAAGCCGAACACCCAGGTTGTGGCGATCGATGCCGACGGCAAGCGCCGTAACGGCCGTATCCTGAAGCTGATGGGTCACCACGGTCTGCACCGCATTGACGTTGAAGAAGCAGCTGCCGGCGACATCGTCTGCATCAGCGGCTTCGAGTCGCTGTTCATCTCCGACACGCTGTGCGACCCACAGAACGTTGAAGCGATGAAGCCGCTGACCGTTGATGAACCAACCGTTTCGATGACCTTCCAGGTTAACGACTCGCCGTTCTGCGGCCGTGAAGGCAAGTTCGTCACCAGCCGTAACATCAAAGAACGTCTGGACAAAGAACTGCTCTACAACGTTGCCCTGCGCGTTGAAGAAGGCGACACCGCCGACAAGTTCAAAGTCTCTGGCCGTGGTGAGCTGCACCTTTCGGTACTGATCGAAACCATGCGTCGCGAAGGCTTCGAAATGGGTGTTGGTCGTCCAGAAGTGATCATCCGCATGGTTGACGGCGTCAAGCACGAACCGTACGAAAACGTAACCATCGACCTGCCGGAAGAATCCCAAGGTTCGATCATGGAACAGATCGGTATCCGTAAGGGCGATCTGACCAACATGGTTCCGGATGGCAAGGGCCGTGTTCGTCTTGAATACAACATCCCTGCACGTGGCCTGATCGGTTTCCGTAACGAGTTCCTGACCCTGACTTCGGGTGCTGGCATCCTGACCTCGATCTTCGACCGTTACGACGTGATGAAGTCCGGCGACATGTCCGGCCGTCAGAACGGCGTGCTGGTTTCGGTTGCTACCGGTAAGGCGCTGACTTACTCGCTGGAAACCCTGCAAGCTCGCGGCAAACTGTTCCTCGGCCACGGTGAAGACGTGTACGAAGGTCAAATCGTTGGTATCAACAGCCGCGACAACGACCTGGGCGTCAACCCAACCAAAGGCAAGAAGCTCGACAACATGCGTGCTTCGGGTAAAGACGAAACCATCGCTCTGGTTCCGCCTATCCGTTTCACTCTGGAACAAGCGCTGGAGTTCGTTCAAGAAGACGAATTGTGCGAAGTCACTCCTAAGTCCATCCGTCTTCGCAAGAAGATCCTGGGCGAAAGCGAGCGTACCCGCGCTGCCAAGAAGTCCGGTAACTGAGTCATTTAGTTAGCTGACAAAAAAACGCCCCCGACCGCAAGGTCGGGGGCGTTTTTATTTGTCTGGGGATTGTGCGGTACTTGTGCCAGCGATGAGGCCCGATCAGACAGCGAGATTGCGGATCAGAACTTCTCGAGCGGACGACGACTGCTGCTCGTCTCGCGCGCCACTTCTTTCGGCTTGTAAGCGCAATACCCCGGACGCGGTCCGATTTTCGGGTGATTGCGGCAGGTATCCGGGCGCTTTTCATAAATAGTGCACAGACGGCTCTTACGATCCAGGTACAGGCAATCGTTGTTGCTCATGCGCTGGAGGGTGAAGATCTCGGTCTTCTGGCTGTAACGCTCGACGATCCCTTCCTTCTGCAACCGCTTGGCGATGTTCTTCGCCGGTTCGCCGCGCTCGAACTCGTCGACGATGCCAATGCGGATCAGGTCCTTGATCTTGACCTCGACCGGCAATGTGCAGCAGCTGGATATGCAAGAGCCGCACATCGGCGCAGAGTACTTGGCCCAGGTATCGAGGCGATCAATCTCGGCGGCAGCGATCAGGTTGGGTTTCATCATCGGTTGTTACCAGCGTGTGCATCAGGGCGCGCGATCATACCGGGACTGGTGGATTTTTGAACAACCTTTCGCCAGATTTTTCAAGGGGTGTCCAGTAACCGGTGAATTCCGGCACGGGCCCTGCATTGATTCAGCCATTCGACAAGGTAATGCCGACCTGACAAGTACTAACGGGAAAAACTGCCGAACCAGAGCCTCTACCGCCTGTCAGACCGTCTAGGCTCAGACCATTCAAAGCTCGCTCGAGGTCCTATCGATGACTCAAGAACCACTTGTTCGCGAAGCAGAGGTGGCCGCATTCCGCGACGCCGTCTTGACCAAGCTCACCTACGCGGTGGGCAAAGACCCGGATCACGCCTTCGACCATGACTGGTTCGAAGCCATTGCCTTGGCGGCGCGCGACCACATGGTCGAGCACTGGATGGACCACACCCGGCAGATCTACCGCAAAGGCCAGAAACGCGTTTATTACCTGTCCCTGGAATTTCTCATCGGCCGGCTGCTCTACGACAGCCTGAGCAACCTCGGCCTGCTGGACGTCGCGCGCGAGGCGCTTACCGAGCTCGGTGTCGACCTGGAACGCATTCGCCTGCTGGAGCCCGACGCGGCTCTGGGCAACGGCGGCCTTGGTCGTCTGGCGGCGTGTTTCATGGAAAGCATGTCGACCCTCGGCATCGCCGGCCACGGCTACGGCATTCGTTACGAACACGGCTTGTTCCGTCAGGCGATTGTCGACGGCTGGCAGCAGGAACAGACCGAACACTGGCTGGACTTCGGTAACCCGTGGGAATTCGAGCGGCCAGAGGTCGTTTACCCGATTGGCTTCGGCGGCAGCGTCGAGACCCTGACCGACGCGAACGGCAAGACCAAGCAAGTCTGGACCCCGGGCGAGACCGTGCGCGCCATTGCCTACGACACCCCGGTGGTCGGCTGGCGCGGGGCGAGCGTCAACACGCTGCGTCTATGGCGCGCCCGCGCGGTGGAAGATTTGCACTTGGAACGCTTCAACGCCGGCGACCACTTGGGCGCGGTCGCTGAAGTGGCCCGGGCGGAAAGTATCTCTCGCGTTCTTTACCCGGCCGACAGCACCGAAGCTGGCCAGGAACTGCGCCTGCGTCAGGAATACTTCTTTGTCGCCGCGTCGCTTCAGGATTTGCTGCGACGCCATCGCAACATGCACACCTCGGTGCTGACCCTGGGCGATCATGCGGCGATCCAGCTCAACGACACTCACCCGTCGATTGCCGTGGCCGAGCTGATGCGTCAGCTGGTCGACGTCTACGATGTGGCGTGGGACGCTGCGTGGCAGGTCACCGTCGACACGCTCTCTTACACCAACCACACGCTGTTGCCCGAAGCGCTGGAAACCTGGCCGGTCGGTTTGATGGAACGGATGCTGCCACGGCACATGCAGATCATTTACCTGATCAACGCCCAGCACATCGATTCGCTACGGGCTAAAGGCATTCATGACTTCGACGTGCTACGTGCGGTGTCGCTGATCGAGGAAGACAACGGACGCCGGGTTCGCATGGGTAACCTGGCGTTCCTCGGCTCCCACAGCGTCAACGGCGTGTCCGGGCTGCACACGCAGCTAATGCGCAAAACCGTGTTCTCCGAACTGCACAAGCTTTACCCGGATCGCATCAACAACAAGACCAACGGGATTACCTTCCGCCGCTGGCTCTATCAGGCCAACTCGGAATTGACCTCGATGCTGGTCGATGCCCTCGGCCCGGATTTGCTGGACAACGCTGAAGCGCGCCTGCAGGAACTGGAGCCGTTCGCCGAAAAGCCTGCGTTCCGCAAGGCCTTCGCCGAACAGCGTCTGCACAGCAAAAAGGCCCTGGCGTACATCATTCACGAGCGCCTCGGGGTGGCGGTCAACCCGGCGGCGATGTTCGACGTTCAGGTCAAGCGAATCCACGAGTACAAACGCCAGTTGCTCAACTTGCTGCACACCGTCGCGCTGTATCAGGCTATTCGCGCCGAGCCGGAAATCGACTGGGTGCCACGGGTGAAGATCTTCGCCGGCAAGGCCGCGGCCAGTTATCACCAGGCCAAGCTGATCATCAAACTCACCAACGACATCGCTCGGGTCGTGAACAACGACCCGACCGTGCGCGGCTTGCTCAAAGTGGTGTTCCTGCCCAACTACAACGTCAGCCTGGCGGAGAGCATTATCCCGGCGGCGGATTTGTCCGAGCAGATTTCCACAGCGGGCTTCGAAGCCTCGGGCACCAGCAACATGAAATTCGGTCTCAACGGTGCGCTGACCATCGGCACGCTCGACGGCGCCAACGTGGAAATGTGCGAACGCATCGGCGCCGAGCACATGTTCATTTTCGGCCTCAGCGCGCAGCAGGTTGAAGCGCGCAAGCAGAATCATGAATTCAATGCGACGCCGGACATTGCCGCGTCCCATCGGCTCAATGATGTGCTGCAAGCGATTCGCAGCGGGGTGTTCTCGCCGGACGATCCGTCCCGCTACGCCGGCCTGATCGATTCGTTGATCGACTACGACCGCTTCCTGGTCTGCGCCGATTTCGATTCCTACTGGGACGCGCAGATGCGCGTTGAAGCCCATTGGCACAACTCGAACGAGTGGTGGCGCTCGGCGGTATTGAACACGTCCCGCATGGGCTGGTTCTCCTCCGACCGGACCATTCGCGAGTACGCCACCGAGATTTGGAAGGCGTTGGAGTAACTTTTAGCAATAATTGCGAGCAAGGCCCGACGGTTGTTGGGCCTGATCGATATACTGAGCGCCAGTTTCTGTGAGCGCTGCGCGCTCAATCGCGGGCAGCGCAGACGACGCGGACAACGCAGGCAATAGGCCGCTTAGGGATATCGACCATGCAATGGATTTTCATGCTGATTGGGCTGGTGTTGGGCGGGATACTCGACGAGTCGTTCAGCGATGCGCTATTGGGCGCGTTGCTCGGGTTGGCCTTCGGCCAGGCCATTCGTATCGCCCGATTGGGATCGCAGGCTGACGAACAGCGCGTTCTGCTGGAGCAGGCGCAGGTAGCGCTGAACGCGGTCCAGCAACGCCTTGCGTTGCTGGAGGTGCCTGGCGTCAAGGCGTCGCCCACCCGCGATCCGGTTGACAGCCAAGCGGTTGCTGAGGAACCCGTCCCCGGCGAGCCCGCCCCTTCACCCGTTTTCACGCTCGAAGAAATCCCCGACGAGACCCCGCAAATGGTTTGGGAGCTTCCACCCGAACTCGAACCGATCACCGCGGCGGCCACGCAAACCAGTCGTGCGCTGCCGGACGATGCCTGGAAACCCGCACCGGTCGCCCGCGAACCGCAGCAACCTGAAATTCCCCGCGGCCCGAACGTCATCGAGCGTGCCATCAGCGGTGCGCGTAGCTGGCTGTTCGGCGGCAACACCGTGCTGCGAATCGGCGTGGTGTTGCTGTTCCTAGGCTTGGCATTTCTGCTGCGCTACGCCACCGAAGGCATGGTGGTGCCGGTTGAAATGCGTTATGCCGGGGTGGCAGCGGCTGCTCTAGGCCTGCTCGGTTTGGGCTGGTGGCTGCGTCATCGCAACAACAACTATGCGTTGATGCTGCAAGGCACCGGGATTGCCGTGCTGTACCTGACAGTCTTTGCGGCGATGCGTTTGCATCCGTTGCTCGATCCGACCGCCGCGCTCGGTTTGCTGGTGGCGGTGACGGTGTTCTCGGCGATTCTGGCCATCACCCAGGATTCCCTGGCGCTGGCGTGCGCGGCGGCACTGGGCGGTTTCGCCGCGCCGATTCTTACGTCCACTGGCGCCGGCAACCACATCGCGCTGTTCAGCTACTTCGCTTTGCTCAACGCCGGCATCCTTGCCATCGCCTGGTTCAAGGCCTGGCGCTTGCTCAACCTGATCGGTTTCGTCGGCACTTTCGGCATCGGTTTCGCCTGGGGCCTGCGCTCCTACACGCCGGAACTGTTGTGGAGCACCGAGCCGTTCCTGATTGTGTTTTTCCTCATGTACCTGGCCATCGGCCTGCTGTTCGCCCGGCGCAAGTTGCTGGAAATGAGCGACGCGCCCGAGGACGCCAGCCGCGAGGCCTTGCTGCGCTGGTCGGCGCGCAAAGGTGATTATGTCGACGGCACGATGCTGTTTGGCCCACCGCTGGTGGGCTTCGGTTTGCAATTCGCGCTGATTCAGCACCTGGCGTTTGCCGCCGCCTTCAGCGCCCTCGCGCTGGGCATGATCTACATGGGCCTGGCGCGACTGCTGATGGGTGGACGCGCGCTGTTGCTGGCGGAAACCTGCCTGGCGCTGGGCGTTATCTTCGCCAGCCTGGCAATTCCGCTGGGCCTGGATGCGCGTTGGACTGCGGCGGCCTGGGCCGTGGAAGGCGCGGGAATTTTCTGGCTCGGTTTGCGCCAGCAGCGGCCACTGGCCCGTGCTTTTGCGTTGCTGCTGCAACTGGGCTCGGCGCTGGCGTTTCTCAGCGAATTGCGCCTCGGTGAAAGCAGCCTGCTCGACGGCGCACCGCTGGGCGCGTTGATGCTCGGAGCGGCGTTGCTGTTCAGTTTCTATCAGTTGCGCACTGCGTTACCTGAGCAGGCGTCGGAGTGGGAGCGCAAAGGGTTGCCGGTGTTGGCGAGCCTGGGCCTGACCTTTCTCTATCTGTTGGCGCCGCTGTTCTTTTTCACCCACGGCACGGCGATCGCTTGGGCGCTCGCGGGTCTGGCGACGTTGTTCGTCGGCCTGCGCCTGCAATCGCGGACTTTCCTGTTCACCGCGTTTGCCGTGCAATTGCTCGGTGGAGCGTTGTTCCTGTTGCGACTGCAAGGTTCCAGCGGTGAGTCCGGCGCGGTGTTCGGTGCCGGCTGGAGCGGTTTGCTCAGTGCCTCGCTGATTGGTCTGGCATTGATCGCCGGCATGTTGCTGGCCGCGCGCGACGAGATGGTACGCAGCGACGTTCGGCTGCTGCGCGGTGTGTCGGTGGTGTTGCTGGCCGGTCTGGTGCTGATCAATCTGGCGGTGCTGTTCGTGCTGCCGTGGCAAACCGCGAGTGCGATGTGGGCGGCCAGTGGTTTGTTGATCATCTGGCTGAGCCTGTACTTGAAGCAGCGCGTGAGTTTTGTCTTCGGCCTGCTGTTGCAGGTGATTGGCGGTGCGGCATTCCTGTTTGCCGGGCCGGAGTTTCTCGGGCCGCTGGCCAGCGAAGGGCTCAAGCCGCTGGCGCACAGCGGTTTCTGGACGCCGTGGGTGTTGGGGCTGGCAGCGCTGGTCGGCGCCTGGCGCTTGCAGCTCGGCAACCACGCTTCAGCGTTCGATGTGTTGAGTTTGCAGCGCTTGTCCGAGGTGTTGCTGGTGTGGGGCGCCGGTTGGTGGGCGCTGGCGTGGGTCAGTGAAGTGCTGCGATTTGCGCCGGTGAATCTGCAGGCGACTTTGCTGCTGGCGGTCGCGGCGCTGAGCGTTGCGCTGTGGACCGTGCTGGCGTTGCGCCTGAAATGGCCGTCGCTGGGCCTTCTCTGCACGTTGCTGATTCCGGCGTCCGGCGTGGTGTTGCTCGCCGCTTGGCACTCTCGTTATCACCCGGCGGCGGATTTCGGCTGGCTCGCGTGGGCGGCGGTGTTCGTCGTGCATTTCATCTCGCTGCGGCGGCTGGCGCCGATGCTGCCAACTCGATCCTTGAGCACCGCTCACGTGCTCGGCTGCTGGCTGTTGATCGGTGTGCTGGCGCTGGAGCTGCGCTACGCTTTGTTGCTGCTTTCCGAGCAATACAACGCCTGGCGCTGGTTGGGTTGGGCGATTCTGCCAAGTCTGTATCTGGTGGCGATGGCGGCACCGCGCAGCGGGCCGTGGCCGGTGTCGGCGTACTCACGCGAATACCGGTTGTACGCAGCGGCACCGCTGGCGTTGCTGATGCTCGGCTGGTTCTGGCTGGCTAACATCGTCAGCGACGGTACTGCCGAACCGTTGCCATACGTGCCGCTGATCAATCCGCTGGAATTGGGCCTGCTGTTTGCGCTGTTCGGTGTCTACGTGTGGGCGCGCAGTGCGGTGACGCAACGGGCAATCCGCAAGGACCTCTTCGATCACGCCACGCAACTGATTGCCGGCGTTTCGCTGTTTGCGTTCTTCACCGCGCTGGTGAATCGCACGGCCCACCATTGGGGCCGCGTGCCGTTCGAGCTGGATGTGCTGCTCGCGTCGATGCAGGTGCAGGCCGGTCTGTCGATCGTCTGGACCTTGATGGCGCTGAGTCTGATGATCGGCGGCCATCTGCGTCATCGTCGCGAAGTCTGGCTGATCGGTGCGGCGCTGATCGGGGTGGTGGTCGCCAAACTGTTTTTTGTCGAATTGAGTAACCGTGGCGGGCTGGCGCGGATCGTCTCTTTTATCGGCGTGGGCGTGTTGCTGTTGGTGGTGGGCTATTTCGCCCCGTTACCGCCCAAACGCGCCGAAGCTGCGCGCCAAGGCGCAACGGACCCTGAAGGGCCGGCGCCGCAAACCGAAGGAGTGTCGTCTTGAGTCAGAAGCTGAACCTTGCCTGGTTGGGGGCGGTGGCCATAGGCATAACGCTGTCGGCCAGCGCGCAGGAAAAACCGGCGGATTTCGCCACGCAAGTGCCGTTGACCGTGAGCGGCGAAGGCCCGTGGTATCGCCTGGAGTTGCCCCTGGCGGTGCAATTGAATGCGCGGCAAACCGACCTGAGTGACGTGCGCGTGTTCAACGCGGCGGGTGAGGCTCAGGCCTACGCGCTGGCGCGGGAAACCGCGCAAACCAGCGAAAACCGCACGCTGACTGACGTGAAGTGGTTCCCGCTGTACACCTCGGCGGATTCCACCGAGCGCGCGCCGAGTGTGCGGGTGCAATCGAGCGCCAACGGCGCGCTGGTCGAAGTGCAGCCGTCCAGTCAGCTGGAGGCGGGCGAAGAAGTGCTGCGCGGCTGGTTGCTCGATGCCAGCGGCATCAAGGCGCCGTTGCAGCAGTTGGTCCTCGACTGGACCAGCGAGCGCGACGGCTTCCAGCGTTTCAGCATCGAAGCCAGCGACGACTTGCAGCATTGGCAGTCGTGGGGCGACGGCCAGGTGGCGCGCCTGACCTTCGCCGACGAGCGGGTCGAGCAACATGAAGTTGGCTTGCCGGGGCAATCGGCGCGCTATCTGCGCCTGTTGTGGAGCACGCCGCAATCGGCACCTACGCTGACCTTGGCACAACTGGAAAGCGCCAGTACCCGCAGCTTGCCGCTGCCATTGGTCTGGTCGCAGGCGCTGGCCGGCAACAGCGTGAAGGCAGGGGAATACACCTGGCAGTTGCCGATGGGGCTGAATGTCGAACGCTTGCAGGTCGAGCTCAGTCAGCCGAACAGCCTGGCCCCGGTGACCTTGTCCGGGCGTCGGGACAGCAGCCTGCCTTGGCAGCGGCTGAGCAGCGGTCTGCTCTATCGCCTGACCCAAAACGGCCAGGACGTGGTGCAAAACGAATTGCAGTTGCCGGGGCAAACCGTGCAGCAGTTGAAGCTGACGGTGGATGAGCGCGGCGGCGGACTGGGAGCGGAGGCACCGACTGTAAAATTTGCCGTACGCTCGACGCAACTGGTGTTCCTGGCACGCGGCGCCGGGCCTTATACGCTGGCGCTGGGCAGTGCGACGGTGAAGTCCGCGAACTTGCCGTTGTCGACGCTGATTCCGGATTACAGCGCGGCGAAGTGGGCGGCGCTGGGCAAGGCGACTGTAGCGAGCGGGGCGGTGGTGATACCGACTTCGCCCGTCACTTCGACGGTTGCGGCTGACACCCACTGGAAGAAGCTCGGGCTGTGGGCGGTGCTGTTACTGAGCGTGTTGTTCTTGGCGGCGATGGCGTTCAGCCTCTTGCGTAAACCTCCGGCCAGTTCCTGAGAAGGCGGTTTGTCAGCCGGTAAAAATGCCCATTGCGGACTACGCTAAACCCGGCGCATGAACTCTATTGGGCGTATCACGTCTGATAGGAGGAAATGCGCCCCGACTCGCGTTAAACTGCGCGGGTTTTCAGCCCCCCATTCCACCGGAGCCTTCCATGTCCCGCGTTACCCTGAGTCGCTATTTGATTGAGCAGACCCGTAGCAACAACACCCCTGCCGATCTGCGTTTCCTGATCGAAGTGGTGGCGCGCGCCTGTAAAGAAATCAGCCACGCTGTGTCCAAAGGCGCCTTGGGTGGTGTTCTGGGCAGCATGGGCACCGAAAACGTCCAAGGTGAAGTGCAGAAAAAACTCGACGTGATGTCCAACGACATCCTGCTCGAAGCCAACGAATGGGGCGGTCACCTGGCCGGCATGGCGTCCGAAGAAATGGACAATGCCTACCAGATTCCGGGCAAATACCCGAAAGGCGCGTACCTGCTGGTATTCGACCCGCTGGACGGTTCGTCGAACATCGACATCAACGCGCCGGTCGGTACGATCTTCTCCGTGCTGCGTTGCCCGAACGAATACCTGACCCAGAACGAGCCTTTGAACGAAAAGGCCTTCCTGCAGCCAGGCACTCAGCAGGTTGCCGCCGGTTACGCGATCTACGGTCCACAGACCATGCTGGTGTTGACCCTGGGCAATGGCGTCAAGGGCTTCACCCTCGACCGTGAAATGGGCAGCTTCGTCCTGACCCACGAAGACATCACCATTCCTGAAACCACCCAGGAATTCGCGGTCAACATGTCCAACTCGCGTCACTGGGAAGCGCCGGTACAACGCTACGTCAGCGAATTGCTGGCGGGCGAAGAAGGACCGTTGAAAAAGAACTACAACATGCGCTGGGTCGCGGCGATGGTTGCCGACGTGCACCGCATCCTGACCCGTGGCGGTCTGTTCATGTACCCACGCGACAGCCGCGAGCCGTCGAAGCCGGGCAAACTGCGCCTGATGTACGAAGCCAACCCGATGTCGTTCCTGGTTGAACAGGCTGGCGGCGCATCCACCGATGGCCATCAACGCATCCTCGACATTCAGCCTGAAGGCCTGCACCAGCGCGTAGCGGTGTTCCTCGGCTCGAAAGAAGAAGTCGCCCGCGCCACGGCTTACCACAAGGAATAAACAGGACGGCGCGCCTGGCAGCCCCTGTCTGAAAGGTGGTTCGGAGACTCCGAATCACCGAAAGTGGTGGCTCGCTGCTGGATCTTCATCGCGGCTGATGCCATCTTCGCGAGCAGGCTCGCTCCCACATTGGATGTGTGCACGACACAAATCTAATGTGGGAGCGAGCCTTCTCGCGAAGGGGCCCTCAAATACAGCTTAAATCCTGAAGCTACCGACCAACTGCTTAAGGCGCGATGCCTGCTGTTCAAGGTCCGAACACGCCCGCAACGTCGCCTGCAAGTTCTCCACCCCTTCCTGGTTCAGCGTGTTGATCTCGGTGATGTCGACGTTGATCGACTCCACCACAGCGGTCTGTTCTTCGGTCGCCGTTGCCACGGACTGGTTCATCCCGTCGATCTCGCCGATGCGCTGCGTCACGCTGCCCAACCGTTCGCCGGCCTGGTTGGCGATGCCGACGCTGCTTTCGCTCTGGCGCTGGCTGTCGGTCATGGTGCTCACGGCTTCACGGGCGCCGATTTGCAGTTCCTCGATCATCTTCTGCACTTGCTGCGCCGAATCCTGGGTGCGATGCGCCAGGTTGCGCACTTCATCGGCTACCACGGCAAAACCGCGACCGGCTTCACCGGCACGGGCCGCTTCGATGGCGGCGTTCAACGCCAACAGGTTGGTCTGCTGCGAGATGCTGGTGATCACTTCCAGAATCTGCCCGATGTTGACCGTGTTGCTATTGAGCGTTTCGATGTTGCCACACGAGTCACTGATCTTCGCCGACAGTTGCTGCATCGCCGCGATGGTTTTATCCACCACTTGCTGACCGTCTTCGGCCAAGGCGCGGGCGTCGCTCGAATGCTGCGAGGCGAGGGCGGCGTTCTGGGCGATTTCCTGGGCGGCGGCGCCGAGTTCGTTGATCGCGGCGGCGACGCTGCTGGTTCGCGAGGCTTGCTGGTCGGAGTTGAACATCGACGAGTTGGAGGCGGCAACCACGCGCAGGGCGACTTCGTTGACCTGGCCGGTGGCCGAGGACACTTCGCGGATCGAGGTATGAATACGTTCCACGAAGCGGTTGAACGAGGTGCCCAAGGCGCCGAATTCGTCATTGCCGTGAATGGTCAGGCGTTTGGTCAGGTCACCTTCGCCTTCGGCAATGTCATGCATCGCGCGGCCCATGGTCAGCAATGGCTGCATCAGGAAGCTGATCAGCATGCCCAGCAGCGCGATGATGATCACCACCGCGATAACCATGGCAATCATCGCCGAGGTGCGGAATTCGCTGAGCATCGAGAAGGCCGTTTCCTGATCGAGCACCAGCGCCACATACCAGTCCGCCGACGCCACGCCGTTGACGTGGGTGAAAGAGATGAACTGACGCTTGCCGTCAATCTCGACGTCTTTCATGCCCGGGCTGATTTGCGGTGCGCCGTTCGGGTAGGCTTCAGCGAGGTTCTTCAGCACCAGTTTGCTGTCCGGGTGAATCAGGATCTTGCCGTCGGCGCTGACGATGAAGGCATGGCCATGACCGCCGAAGTTCAGCGAGTTGATGATCGCGCTGACGCTGGACAGGTCGATGTCAGCACCGGCAACGCCGATCATCTGGCCCTGGCGCTGCACCGGCGTGGCGACGGTGATCACCAGTTTGCCGGAGGAGGCGGCGATGTAGGGTTCGGTGACGATGGTCTGTTGCGCGCTGTTGGCAGCCTTGTACCAGCCACGGGCGCGAGGGTCATAGTCGGCGGCGCGATTGCCGGCCGGGACCGAGAACATCACGCCGTCGGTGCCACCGAAGTAGCTCAGCTGGAAATTGCTGGTGTAGGCCGGCAGGTCGATGGCGCGCTTGAGACTGGCCTGTGCGCTGCCGTCCACGGCGATCTGCTGGGACAGCGATTGCAGCAGCTGGATGCGGCTTTCCAGCCAGGTCTGGATGTTGCTGGTGGTCAGGCTGCCGAGTTCCTGCATCGACGAGTCGGTACTGCTGCGCAGCGTCTGGCGCTGGCGGTAGTCGTTGAACAGGATGAAGCAGGCAAAGGCAACGGCCACCACGAGGGCAGCAGCCAACAGGATTTTATGGCTGAACTTCATGTTTCTGGTCATTAAATGCACTACCGCGGAGGGGGCTTGTGTAGGAGCGAGCTTGCTCGCGATGGATTTCAGCCTGAAGTCAGCAAGCACGCGTTATCGTTGACGCCCATCGTCGGAGCGCCGCCCGGAGCAAGCTCGCTCCTACAGTGTCGACTGAGCGGCGCCAAAGATTAGGCGGTTTTCGGCAAAACCGACGAAATGTTCAACAGCACGGGAAAGTCGCTGATTTTTTGGCAAAACGCAGACGAGCGGGCCAATAAATAGGCGTTCCGGCAGGGAACCAGATTGGGGTTTTCTCTTCTAAGCTTCAGCTTGGCAGTCATGCCAATCCCCTTCGCTCCAGGAGCTACTCCATGTCGCTGCGTTCCATCGCCCTGCTTTCGTTCTGCGTGTTGCTGGCCGCATGCGGCAAGATCAATCAGGAAAACTACTCCAAATTGTCGGCAGGCATGGCCAAGGCCGAGGTGGAAAATCTGCTCGGCAAGCCGACCGATTGCTCGGGCGCGCTTGGCATGTCCAGTTGCACCTGGGGCGACAAGAACAGCTTTATCAGCGTGCAGTACGCCGGTGACAAAGTGTTGATGTTTTCCGGCCAAGGCCTGAAATAAACCGGGGCGTTGCGCCCACGGGAGAAAAACAATGAAGCGGTTATTGATCCTCCTTTTTGCCGGCCTGGTATTGGCCGGCTGCGCCACTTCTGGCGTAGATCCGTTGGCGCCGAAAACCGTCAACAGCGTCAATCTGAAGAAGTACCAAGGGACCTGGTACGAGTTGGCGCGTTTGCCGATGTATTTCCAGCGCAATTGTGCGCAATCCGAAGCGCATTACACGCTCAAGCCTGACGGTACCGTGCTGGTGCTTAATCGCTGCCTGACCGCGGATTGGACATGGGAAGAGGCCAAGGGCACGGCTTATCCACAGGTGCCGGGCAAAACGGACAAGTTGTGGGTCGAGTTTGATACGTGGTTTTCCCGCCTGATACCGGGCGTGGCGAAGGGCGAGTATTGGGTGTTGTACGTCAGCGACGACTACAAGACCGCCATCGTCGGCGACCCGAGCCGCAAATATCTATGGCTGCTGTCGCGAACCCCGAGCGTCAACGGTGTGGTGCGTGAAGAGCTGCTGAGCAAGGCGCGTCAGCAAGGTTACGACACGACGCGACTGATCTGGCGTGCGACGGATACGCAGATGGCCAAGACCTCGAACTAACGAACGCCGCGTACAAAAATGTGGGAGCGAGCCTGCTCGCGAAAGGGCCATCAAATCCAACAATCATGTTGGCTGATAATCCGCTTTCGCGAGCAGGCTCCCTCCCACATTTCGTTTGTGTCAACCCAAGAGGTCGCGCAGCACCTGGGTGAACGCGCGGCTGCTTTCTTCTTCCCCAGCATGGTGCCCATCGCGCACAACCCACTGGCCATTGACCAGCACATCGCGCACCTGGCGATCGCCACCGGCGAACAACCAACGATTCAGAATCCCGTCGCCATTGGCCGTCGCCAGGTATGGATCGTTGCCGTCCAGCACCAGCCAATCTGCACGTTTGCCCACTTCCAGCGCACCAATGGGTTGCCCCAGCGCCTGCGCGCCGCCATCCAGCGCAGCGTCGTACAGCGTCCGCCCAACCATTGGCTGATCCGCACCGTACAAGCGGTTACGCCGCTGGTCACGCAAGCGCTGGCCATATTCGAGCCAGCGCAATTCTTCCACCACGCTCAACGACACATGGCTGTCGGAACCGATGCCCATGCGTCCACCCTGGGCGAGGAAATCCACCGCCGGGAAAATCCCGTCGCCGAGGTTGGCTTCGGTGGTCAGGCACAAACCGGCGATGGCGCGACTTTTCGCCATCAGCGTCACTTCTTCCGGGTTGGCGTGAGTCGCGTGGACCAGGCACCAGCGCTGATCGACTTGGGTGTTTTCGTACAGCCATTGCAGTGGACGGCGACCGCTCCAGCTCAGGCAGTCGTCGACTTCCTTCTGCTGTTCGGCAATGTGAATGTGCACCGGGCACTGCTTGTCGCTGGCCGCCAGCACTTCGCTGATCTGCTGCGGTGTTACCGCGCGCAACGAGTGAAAACACAGGCCCAGCGATTGCGCCGGTTGCTGCGCGAGGATCGGCTGCAGGCGTGACTGAAGTTTCAGGTAGTTTTCGGTGCTATTGATGAAACGGCGCTGACCGTCATTCGGCGTCTGGCCGCCGAAACCGGAATGGCTGTAAAGCACTGGCAGCAGCGTCAGCCCAATACCGGCGGAACTGGCTGCCTGGCTGATGCGCAGCGCCAGTTCGGCGGGATCTGCGTAAGGCTGGCCGTTAGTGTCGTGGTGTACGTAATGGAATTCCGCGACCGAGGTGTAGCCAGCCTTGAGCATTTCGATGTACAGCTGACGGGCGATCACGCCGAGCTGATCCGGGCTGATTTTTCCGACGAGGCGGTACATCAAATCGCGCCAGGTCCAGAAACTGTCGTCCGGATTCCCTGCCACCTCCGCCAGCCCGGCCATGGCTCGCTGGAAGGCGTGGGAGTGCAGATTCGGCATTCCCGGTAAAAGCGGACCGCTTAGCCGTTCGGCGCCATCTGCGTGGGAATCGGCCTGGATATGGGTCAAAACGCCGTCGGCGCTAACCTCAAGACGTACATTGTTGGCCCATCCACTAGGCAGCAGCGCGCGTTCGGCAAAGAAGGCGGACATGGTTCAGCACCCCATCGTGTGTTATTTGTATATACATATACAGACGTTTGCCTGCTCGGTAAACTCCGGCAAGCTAGCAACCCATACCAAACGAACAAGGATTTACCGTGCCGACTCCGCCCCCAGTGTCACCGTTGGCCGCACACATGGGCGACAGTCCGGCGCCCTTGTACGCCCGCGTCAAACAGATGATCACCCAGCAAATCGACAGTGGAAACTGGCCGCCGCACTACCGCGTTCCGTCGGAAAGCGAGTTGGTCAGCCAGCTCGGTTTCAGCCGCATGACCATCAACCGCGCACTGCGCGAGATGACCGCCGACGGCCTGTTGGTACGCATGCAGGGCGTCGGCACGTTTGTCGCCGAGCCGAAGAGCCAGTCCGCCTTGTTTGAAGTGCACAACATCGCTGACGAAATCGCCTCCCGTGGCCATCGCCATACGTGCAAGGTGATCACGCTTGAAGAGGAAGCCGCCGGGTCCGAGCGCGCGCTGGCGCTGGACATGCGTGAAGGCCAGAAAGTCTTTCACTCGCTGATCGTGCATTTCGAAAACGATATCCCGGTGCAAATCGAAGACCGTTTCGTCAACGCGCTGGTTGCTCCGGAATACCTCAAGCAGGATTTCACCCTGCAAACGCCTTACGCCTACTTGAACCAGGTGGCGCCGCTGACCGAAGGCGAGCACGTGGTTGAGGCAATTCTGGCCGAGGCTTCAGAATGCAAATTGCTGCAGATTGAAAAGGGCGAGCCGTGCCTGCTGATTCGTCGCCGCACCTGGTCCGGCCGTCAACCGGTGACCGCCGCACGTTTGATCCATCCCGGTTCCCGTCATCGTCTGGAAGGTCGGTTTCATAAATGAGCGACATCAAGGTTTTACGCGCAGTTGATTACCCACGCATGCCGTGGAAAAACGGCGGCGGCAGCACTGAAGAAATCACCCGCGACGCAGGCATCGGCCTCGACGGTTTCGGCTGGCGCCTGTCGATTGCCGATATTGGTGAGTCGGGCGGGTTCTCGACCTTCGCGGGTTACGAGCGGATCATCACCGTACTGCAAGGCGAAGGCATGACCTTGCGCGTTGATGGCCAAGACACGCGGGCGTTGTCACCGCTGGACCCGTTTGCCTTCAGCGGTGAAAGCCACGTGACCTGCACCTTGCTGGGCGGACCGATTCGCGATTTCAACCTGATTTATGCGCCGCAACGTTTCAGTGCGCGGTTGCAGTGGCTTTGCGGCGAGCAGCGGTTTTTCAGCGAGGCTGGGACAGTGTTGGTGTTCAGTCTGAGTGATGCGCTGGAAGTGAATGTAAATGACGTCGCACAGCAACTGGGTCGCCATGACTGCCTGCAACTGATCGGTAACACCGGCTTGCTGGACGTCTCCAGTAACGGCGCTTGCTGCGTGATCGAACTGACCGCACGCTGATCTTCTGTAGGAGCGGGCTTGCTCGCGAAAAACACCTAGGCGCCGCAGGGCATCTGGTTTTTACGCGTTATCGTTCACGACCATCGCGAGCAGGCTCGCTCCTGCAAGTTCCCCCTAAGCACGTTCCCGAAAGCGCACCACTTTGTTACCGAACGCCCCAGCGTGGCGCAAAACCCTTCTCAAGTAACAAGCGGGCTCACCCTCGCAAAATCCCCCAGAAAATTTTCATCCTCCGCAAACCCTTGATCTACAGCTTCTCCAGACCTTCCGACATTTTTCTTGAATACCCATCCCATAAGTTGGCCGCTTGATTGCATATGCTTGTATGTACAAGTAAAGACGTATGCGTATGAGTTGTTCCAGACTCCTCGCAGCGTCCACTGATTCGCTTGTGGCGCTTTGACGCGCACAGGCTGGCTTGCCCACTGCCAGGGTTGGTTTGAATTGATCGCTGAGGAGTCTTTTTCGTGACTGACAATAAGCCCACTAAATACCGTGACGTCGAAATTCGTGCCGCACGCGGCAACAAGCTGACCGCCAAGAGCTGGCTGACTGAAGCGCCGCTGCGCATGTTGATGAACAACCTCGACCCGGAAGTGGCCGAGAACCCTAAAGAACTGGTGGTTTACGGTGGCATCGGTCGTGCGGCGCGTAACTGGGAATGCTACGACAAGATCGTCGAGAGCCTGACCAACTTGAACGACGACGAGACCCTGCTGGTGCAATCCGGCAAGCCGGTCGGCGTGTTCAAGACCCACAGCAACGCCCCGCGCGTATTGATTGCCAACTCC
Source organism: Pseudomonas sp. GB2N2 (assembly GCF_054897705.1). NCBI lineage: Bacteria > Pseudomonadati > Pseudomonadota > Gammaproteobacteria > Pseudomonadales > Pseudomonadaceae > Pseudomonas > Pseudomonas sp. GB2N2. The sequence continues at coordinate 4,216,699 of NZ_CM142701.1, read as the reverse complement.
AACCTGGTGCCGCACTGGGCGAGCTGGGAACACTTCAACGAACTGGACGCCAAAGGCCTGGCCATGTACGGCCAGATGACCGCCGGCAGCTGGATCTACATCGGCAGCCAGGGCATCGTTCAGGGCACCTACGAAACCTTCGTCGAAGCCGGTCGCCAACATTACAACGATAACTTGAAAGGTCGTTGGGTCCTGACCGCCGGCCTCGGCGGCATGGGCGGCGCTCAGCCTCTGGCCGCAACATTGGCCGGCGCTTGCTCGCTGAACATTGAATGCCAGCAGGTGAGTATTGATTTCCGCCTGAACAGCCGTTATGTCGACGAGCAGGCCACCGACCTCGACGACGCCTTGGCTCGCATCGACAAATACACCAAGGAAGGCAAGGCGATTTCCATCGCCCTGCTCGGCAACGCGGCTGAAATTCTGCCGGAACTGGTCAAGCGCGGTGTGCGCCCGGACATGGTCACCGACCAGACCAGCGCCCACGACCCGCTCAACGGCTATCTGCCGGCCGGCTGGACCTGGGAAGAGTATCGCGCTCGCGCCAAGACCGAGCCTGCTGCGGTGGTCAAAGCCGCCAAGCAATCGATGGCCGTGCACGTTCAAGCGATGCTCGACTTCCAGAAAATGGGCATCCCGACCTTCGACTACGGCAACAACATCCGTCAAATGGCCCAGGAAGAAGGCGTGGAAAACGCATTCGACTTCCCGGGCTTCGTCCCTGCTTACATCCGTCCGCTGTTCTGCCGTGGCATCGGTCCATTCCGTTGGGCTGCACTGTCGGGGAACGCCGAAGACATCTACAAAACCGACGCTAAAGTAAAAGAGCTGATCCCGGACGACGCGCACCTGCACAACTGGCTGGACATGGCGCGCGAGCGCATCAGCTTCCAGGGTCTGCCGGCACGTATCTGCTGGGTTGGCTTGGGCCTGCGCGCCAAGCTCGGCCTGGCATTCAACGAAATGGTGCGCAGCGGTGAATTGTCGGCGCCAATCGTCATCGGTCGCGACCACCTGGACTCCGGTTCGGTCGCCAGCCCGAACCGCGAAACCGAATCGATGCAGGACGGTTCCGATGCTGTGTCCGACTGGCCACTGCTCAATGCCCTGCTGAACACTGCGAGCGGCGCGACCTGGGTTTCCCTGCACCACGGCGGCGGCGTCGGCATGGGCTTCTCCCAGCATTCGGGCATGGTAATTGTCTGCGACGGTACTGACGAAGCGGCCGAGCGTATTGCTCGCGTTCTGCACAACGACCCGGCCACCGGTGTCATGCGTCACGCCGATGCGGGTTACCAGATCGCGATCGACTGCGCCAAGGAACAAGGCCTGAACCTGCCGATGATTACCGGCAAGTAATGCTTGCCCCTGTAGGAGCGAGCCTGCTCGCGATAGCGATGTATCAGCCAGCGAAGATGTTGAATTTGCCGGCCTCATCGCGAGCAGGCTCGCTCCTACAGGGATTGCGTAAACCCAGAATAACAATCCACAGAGGTTGAACCATGGCTGTTAACCCCGATCGTGCAGGCAGTAAACCGTTGATCGAGAAACGTTCGATCGACTACATCCCGGAAGCGGAAAGACACGGTCGTCTATTCAGTCAGTTCACCCTGTGGATGGGTGCCAACCTGCAAATCACCGCGATTGTCACCGGGGCCCTGGCCGTGGTGCTGGGCGGTGATGTGTTCTGGTCGTTGATCGGTCTGTTGATCGGCCAACTGCTCGGTGGCGGTGTCATGGCGCTGCACGCGGCGCAAGGGCCCAAGCTGGGCTTGCCGCAAATGATCTCCAGCCGCGTGCAGTTCGGCGTTTATGGGGCGGCCATCCCGATCGTGCTGGTGTGCTTGATGTACCTCGGCTTCACTGCCACGGGCACCGTGCTTTCCGGTCAGGCGTTGGGCCAGTTGTTTGGCGTCAGCGACAGCGTCGGTATCCTGATCTTCGCCAGTGTCATCGTGCTGGTCACGGTGCTCGGTTACCGGGTGATCCACTGGATTGGTCGGGTTGCCAGTGTCATTGGTGTGATTGCCTTCGTTTACCTGTTCGCTCGTCTGGTGAGTCAGACAGATGTTGGCGCACTCCTGCAAATCCGCCATTTCAGCTGGAGCAGCTTTTTGCTCGCAGTGTCGCTCGCGGCCTCCTGGCAGATCGCCTTCGGCCCTTACGTGGCTGACTATTCACGCTACCTGCCAAGCAAGACGTCTTCGGTGAAAACCTTTTTCGCCGCTGGCGCGGGTTCGGTCATTGGCGCGCAAGTGGCGATGATCCTCGGCGTGTTCGCCGCTGCCTCGTCCAACGGGCAATTTGCCGGTCACGAAGTGGCCTACATCGTCGGGTTGGGCGGCACCGGTGCCACCGCTGCGCTGCTGTACTTCAGCATCGCATTCGGCAAGGTCACCATCTCCACGCTGAACTCCTACGGCAGCTTCATGTGCATTGCGACCATCATCAGTGGTTTCCGTGGTGAGCTGAAAGTCACGCGCTTGCAGCGTCTGGTGTTCGTACTGGTCATCGTCGGTGCGGCGACCCTGATGGCGTTGCTCGGCCAGCACTCGTTCCTCGGTGCGTTCAAGTCCTTCATCCTGTTCCTGCTGGCGTTCTTCACGCCATGGAGCGCGATCAACCTGGTGGACTACTACTGCATCACCCGCGAGCGTTATGACGTACCCGCGCTGGCCGATCCGAAGGGTCGCTACGGTCGCTGGAACATGCTCGGTATCAGCATCTATGTGTTCGGCGTGCTGGTGCAGCTGCCGTTCATCTCCACCAAGTTCTATACCGGTCCGCTGGTAGCGGTTCTGGGTGATGTGGACATCTCCTGGATCATCGGTCTGGTACTGCCCGCCGCCTTGTATTACCTGTGTGCGAAAAAATGGCACGGCTCGGTACCCGATCATTTGATCCTGCCGGTCGAGCAGGACAACGTTGCATTACCTAATAAAACAAGCGGGGCCGGTCGCGCTGCGGTGCAGGCCTGATTGGACGTGGACAGGGCTGGATGCCTCTTGACTGCCGTAAGCCAATTCATGATTAGGAGCGTCACACAATGAAATCGAACAAGACCCTGCTGACCGCATTGCTTTCCATGGGCCTGCTGGCCAGTGCCGGCGCCACTCAGGCCGCCGGTTGGTGCGAGTCGGGCAAACCGGTGAAATTCGCCGGCCTGAACTGGGAAAGCGCGATGTTGCTGACCGACGTGCTGCAAGTCGTGTTGGAGAAAGGCTACGACTGCAAGACCGACAGCCTGCCCGGCAACTCCATCACCATGGAAAACGCCCTGAGCAGCAACGACATCCAGGTGTTTGCCGAAGAGTGGGTCGGCCGCAGCGAAGTCTGGAACAAGGCCGAGAAGGCCGGCAAAGTCGTCGGTGTCGGCGCTCCCGTTGTCGGTGCAGTTGAAGGCTGGTACGTGCCGCGCTACGTGATCGAAGGCGACGCCAAGCGCAAGCTGGAGCCCAAGGCGCCGGACCTGAAAAACATCGCCGACCTGGCCAAATACTCCTCGGTGTTCAAGGACAACGAAGAGCCGTCCAAGGGCCGTTTCTACAACTGCCCGGCCGGTTGGACCTGCGAACTCGACAACAGCGAGATGCTGAAAACCTACGGCCTGGAAAGCACTTACACCAACTTCCGCCCAGGCACCGGCCCAGCGCTGGATGCGGCGGTGCTGTCGAGCTACAAGCGTGGCGAACCGATCCTGTTCTACTACTGGTCGCCAACCCCGCTGATGGGCCAGGTCGACCTGGTCAAGCTTGAAGAGAAGCCAGGCGTAGACAAGCGCGTGACCATCAAGGTCGGCCTCTCGAAAGCTTTCCACGAGCAAGCACCGGAACTGGTGGCCGTGCTGGAAAAGGTCAACCTGCCGATCGACTTGCTGAACCAGAACCTGGGACGGATGACCAAAGAGCGGATCGAATCGCCAAAACTGGCGAAGATCTTCTTGAAGGAACATCCTGAAGTCTGGCACGCATGGGTGAGCGAAGACGCAGCCAAAAAGATCGACGCGGCCTTGTAGGTTGAGCCTCTCCGACTGTCGGCAACGGCAGTCGGAGGCGCAATCGCAACCCCTTGATTGAGAGTCTCTTATGTTTCCCGAAAGCTTTACCTTTTCTATCGCCGACTGGGTCAATGGTTGGGTCGATTCGCTGGTCACCAACTACGGCGACGTGTTCCGGCAGATCTCCGACACCCTGTTGTGGGCCATCGTCAATCTTGAAGGGCTGCTGCGTGCGGCGCCCTGGTGGCTGATGCTGGCGATCGTGGCAGGCGTGGCTTGGCACGCGACGCGCAAAGTCGTGACTACCGCCGTAATTGTCGGTTTGCTGTTCCTGGTGGGCGCGGTTGGCCTCTGGGACAAGCTGATGCAGACTCTCGCGCTGATGATGGTCGCGACGGTCATTTCGGTACTGATCGGCATCCCGTTGGGCATTCTTTCGGCGCGCAGCAATCGCCTGCGTTCGGTGTTGATGCCGTTGCTGGACATCATGCAGACCATGCCGAGTTTCGTGTACCTGATCCCGGTGCTGATGCTGTTCGGCCTCGGCAAGGTGCCGGCGATTTTCGCCACCGTGATCTACGCCGCGCCGCCGCTGATTCGCCTGACCGACCTGGGTATTCGCCAGGTGGACGGCGAAGTAATGGAAGCGATCAACGCTTTCGGTGCCAACCGCTGGCAACAGCTGTTTGGCGTGCAACTGCCGCTGGCCCTGCCGAGCATCATGGCCGGGATCAACCAGACCACCATGATGGCGCTGTCAATGGTGGTGATTGCCTCGATGATCGGTGCCCGTGGTCTCGGCGAAGATGTGTTGGTGGGGATTCAGACCCTCAACGTCGGACGTGGCCTGGAAGCCGGTCTGGCGATCGTGATTCTGGCAGTGGTCATCGACCGCATTACTCAGGCGTATGGTCGGCCACGGCATGAGGTGAGCAAATGAGCAACGAAGCCATCAGCAAGATCGAAGTCAAAAACGTCTTCAAGATTTTCGGCAACCGTTCCAAGGAAGCGCTGGGCATGATCAGCCAGGGCAAGACCAAGGATCAGGTACTGGCTGAAACCGGCTGCGTGGTCGGCGTGAACGACCTGTCGTTGAGCATCGGCACCGGCGAGATCTTCGTGATCATGGGCCTCTCGGGTTCCGGAAAATCGACGCTGGTTCGCCACTTCAATCGCCTGATCGACCCCACCAGCGGCGCGATCCTGGTGGACGGTGTGGACATCCTGCAATACGACATGGAAGCCCTGCGCGAATTTCGCCGGCACAAGATCAGCATGGTGTTCCAGAGCTTCGGCCTGCTGCCGCACAAGACCGTTGTGGATAACGTCGCCTACGGCCTGAAAGTGCGCGGCGAGAGTAAGCAGATGTGCTCCGAACGTGCGCTGCACTGGATCAACACCGTGGGCCTCAAGGGCTACGAAAACAAATACCCGCATCAGCTTTCCGGCGGCATGCGTCAACGTGTGGGCCTGGCCCGCGCATTGGCGGCGGACACCGACATCATCCTGATGGACGAAGCCTTCAGTGCCCTCGATCCGCTGATCCGCGCCGAGATGCAGGACCAGTTGCTGGAGCTGCAGAAGACCTTGCATAAAACCATCGTCTTCATCACCCACGACCTCGACGAGGCCGTGCGCATCGGCAACCGCATCGCGATCCTCAAGGATGGCCGGCTGATTCAGGTCGGCACGCCACGGGAAATCCTGCATTCGCCGGCGGATGAGTATGTCGACCGGTTCGTACAGCGGCGGGCGGCGGTGGTTTGAGAGATTTGCAGTGTCAGTGGCGGCCTAATCGCGAGCAAGCTCACTCCTACAGTTGGAATGCGCACCCCTGTAGGAGTGAGCCTGCTCGCGATAGCGCCGGTGAAGCTGCATCAATATTCAGGTTGTACGCACGAGGTCAATAATGTCCCAGGCTGAAAAAATCGTCATCGCCGACGCCCTGTTGCGTTGGCAGGATGTGGTCGCGGTAGCCCGTCACGGCGCGCAGCTCGAACTGTCGGCGCAGGCTTGGGCAGGCATCGAAAACGCCCAGGGGATCGTTCAGCGCATCGTCGCCAGCGGCGAGCGTGCCTACGGCGTCAACACCGGCCTGGGCGGGTTGTCCAACGTCTCGCTGCAAGACCAGCAACTCAGCCAACTCTCGCGCAACACCTTGCTCAGCCACGCCTGTGGCGTCGGCGTACCACTGGCCGACGAGCAGACCCGGGCAATCATGTGCGCGGCGATCCGCAACTACAGCCACGGCAAATCCGGCATTCATCGCCGAGTCGTCGAAGCCCTGCTGGCGTTGCTCAATCGCGGCATCACCCCACAAGTACCGTCCCAAGGCTCGGTCGGCTACCTGACCCACATGGCGCACATCGGCATCGCGCTCATGGGCGTCGGCAATGTCAGCTATCGCGGGCAGATCGTTTCTGCACAACAGGCCCTGGCCGAAGAAGGTTTGCAGCCGGTTCAACTCGGCGCCAAAGACGGCTTGTGCCTGGTCAACGGTACGCCCTGCATGACCGGCCTCAGCTGCCTGGCGATCGCCGATGCGACGCGCCTGTTGCAATGGGCCGACGTGATCGGCGCCATGAGCTTCGAGGCCCAGCGTGGCCAGATCGCAGCGTTCGACGCCGAGATCATCGCGCTCAAGCCGCACCCGGGCATGCAGCAGGTCGGCGTCAATCTGCGGGCCTTGCTCGATGGCAGTGAAGTGATTGCGTCGAGCAAGGGCATCCGCACTCAGGATGCGCTGAGCATCCGTTCGATTCCGCAGGTCCACGGCGCGGCGCGGGATCAGCTGGCGCACGCGACAAAACAGATCGAAACCGAACTCAACGGCTGCACCGACAACCCGTTGCTGCTGGGCACGCCGGACAATTTCCGCATCATGTCCCAGGCCAATCCGCACGGTCAGTCGGTGGCGATGGCCGCCGATTTGCTGGCCATCGCCATGGCGGAAATCGGCTCCATCGCCGAGCGTCGCCTCGACCGTTTGATCAACCCGCACGTCAGCGGTCTGCCAGCGTTTCTGGTAGCCAATCCGGGGGTGAATTCCGGGATGATGATCGTGCAGTATGTCGCCGCATCGTTGTGCGCAGAAAACCGTCAACTGGCACAACCGGCCGTGCTCGACAACTACGTGACGTCCGGCCTGCAGGAAGACCATTTGAGCCTGGGCACCAACGCCGCGCTGAAACTGCATCGCGCGCTGGAAAACTGTACGCAGATCCTCGCCATCGAGTATTTGCTGGCGGCCCAGGCGTTTGAGTTCCTCAAAGAACAACGCTTCGGCGCTGGCACCGATGCCGCGTGGCGTCTGCTGCGTGAACGTGTTCCGGCTTACGATCAGGATCGCTGGCTGGCGCCGGATATTGCTGCGGCTGCCAACGTATTGAAAGATCCGGTTTTGCTGCACAAGACGTTACCGAACCTGAACTGATTCCTACATCAAACCAGCGTGCCAAGGCGCCAGCCCCCCAACAGGCGGGAAGCGACGGACAACGGACATCTCCGGAGCGTCTGGTTAGTACTCTTCTTTATAAAAGAAGAAAAACTCACAAAAGGAGAATAAAAGTGACTGCGCTAAACCTGATTCCCGGCCAACTGAGCCTTGCCCAACTGCGTGATATCTATCAGCAGCCGGTCAAAATCACCCTCGACAACAGCGCTTCGGCGCAAATCGAAGCCAGCGTTGCCTGCGTGGAACAAATCCTCGCCGAAAACCGCACCGCCTATGGCATCAACACCGGTTTCGGCCTGCTGGCCTCGACCCGCATTGCCAGCGAAGACCTGGAAAACCTCCAGCGCTCGCTGGTTCTGTCCCACGCGGCCGGTGTCGGCGAGCCGATCAGCGACGCGCTGGTGCGCCTGGTCATGGTGCTCAAGGTCAACAGCCTGAGCCGGGGTTTCTCGGGTATACGACGCGTGGTGATCGACGCGCTGATCGCCCTGATCAACGCCGAGGTTTACCCGCACATTCCATTGAAAGGCTCGGTCGGTGCCTCCGGTGACCTGGCGCCGCTGGCCCACATGTCGCTGGTGCTGTTGGGCGAAGGCAAGGCGCGCTACAAGGGTGAATGGCTGCAGGCCACCGAAGCGCTGAAAGTCGCCGGCCTGACGCCGCTGACCCTGGCCGCAAAAGAAGGCCTGGCGCTGCTCAACGGCACGCAGGTGTCCACCGCTTACGCACTGCGCGGTCTGTTCGAAGGCGAGGATTTGTTTGCCGGTGCCCTGGCACTGGGTGCCTTGACCGTCGAAGCGGTGCTGGGCTCGCGCTCGCCGTTCGATGCGCGCATTCACGCTGCCCGTGGCCAGAAAGGCCAGATCGACGCAGCGTCCGCTTACCGTGATTTGCTCGGCGAGCGCAGTGAAGTTTCCGATTCGCACCAGAACTGCGAAAAGGTTCAGGACCCGTACTCGCTGCGCTGCCAGCCCCAAGTCATGGGCGCGTGCCTGACCCAGTTCCGTCAGGCCGCCGAAGTGCTCGTGGTCGAAGCCAACGCCGTGTCGGATAACCCGCTGGTATTTGCCGCTGAGGGCGACGTGATTTCCGGCGGCAACTTCCACGCCGAGCCGGTGGCCATGGCCGCCGACAATATGGCCCTGGCCATCGCTGAAATCGGTTCGCTGAGCGAACGCCGCATCTCGCTGATGATGGACAAGCACATGTCGCAACTGCCGCCGTTCCTGGTGGCCAATGGCGGCGTGAACTCCGGTTTCATGATTGCTCAGGTGACGGCTGCGGCGCTGGCCAGCGAGAACAAGGCGCTGTCCCATCCGCATTCGGTGGACAGCCTGCCGACCTCGGCAAACCAGGAAGACCACGTGTCGATGGCCCCGGCGGCGGGCAAGCGCCTGTGGGAAATGGCCGAAAACACTCGCGGTGTTCTGGCGGTGGAATGGTTGTCGGCGGCGCAGGGGCTGGATTTGCGCAATGGCCTGAAGACTTCGCCGAAGCTGGAAAAGGCACGCGCCATTCTGCGCAAAGAAGTGCCGTTTTATGAGAAGGACCGGTTCTTTGCGCCGGATATCAATGCGGCGACTGAATTGCTGGCGACGCGGTGCCTGAACGACCTGATCACGGCGAAGATTTTGCCTAGCCTGTAAGGGCGCCATCGCTGGCAAGCCAGCTCCCACAGGGATTTGCTGTGAAGACAAAACTTCAGGAAAACCCCAACTACTGTGGGAGCTGGCTTGCCAGCGATTCGATTTTGAACAAAACGAGGAACTCGGGATGAAAACGCACTGGCAACACTGCCACGTCGCAACCATGGCGCAAGGCGTCTACTCGATCATCGAGGATGCGGCCATTGTGACGTCCGGTGCGCACATTGAGTGGATTGGCCCCCGTGCTGAACTGCCGGCGGGCGAATACCCGGCCGTCAACGATTTGAACGGGGCCTGGGTCACGCCGGGCCTGATCGACTGCCACACCCACACGGTGTTCGGCGGTAACCGCAGCGGTGAATTCGAACAACGTCTGCAAGGCGTCAGCTACGCGGAAATCGCCGCGTCCGGTGGCGGCATCGCCAGCACCGTGCGCGCCACCCGCGCGGCCAGCGAAGATGAACTGTTCGCCAGCGCTGCCAAGCGTCTGAAAAGCCTGATGCGCGACGGCGTCACCAGCATTGAAATCAAGTCCGGCTACGGCCTCGACCTGGCCAACGAGCGCAAGATGCTGCGGGTCGCCCGCCGTCTCGGCGCCGAACTACCGGTCAGCGTGCGCAGCACCTGCCTGGCGGCCCACGCCTTGCCGCCGGAATACAAGGATCGTGCCGACGACTACATCGATCACATCTGCGCTGAAATGCTCCCGGCCCTGGCCGCCGAAGGGCTGGTGGATGCGGTGGATGCGTTCTGCGAGTACCTGGCGTTTTCGCCAGCCCAAGTCGAGCGGGTGTTTATCACCGCTCAGGAACTCGGCTTGCCGGTGAAGCTGCACGCCGAGCAATTGTCGTCGCTGCACGGTTCGAGTCTGGCGGCGCGTTATCACGCCTTGTCCGCCGATCATCTGGAATTCATGACCGAAGAAGACGCCATCGCCATGGCCGCGTCCGGCACCGTCGCCGTGTTGCTGCCCGGCGCGTTCTACTTCCTGCGTGAAACCCAATTGCCGCCGATGGACGCACTGCGCAAACACGGGGTGAAGATCGCCATCGCCAGCGATCTCAACCCAGGCACCTCGCCAGGATTGTCGCTGCGCTTGATGCTGAACATGGCCTGCACCTGTTTCCGCATGACCCCGGAAGAAGCCTTGGCCGGCGCGACGATTCATGCCGCCACCGCGTTAGGCATGGCCAGCACCCACGGTTCGCTGGAAGCCGGCAAGGTTGCGGATTTTGTGGCCTGGCAAATCGATCGTCCCGCCGACCTGTCTTACTGGCTGGGCGGAGTTCTGGAAAAACGCGTCGTGCGTCACGGCGTTGAAACCAGCGTTTAGGAGATGAGTTGTGGATAAGGTTCTGAACTTCAAACAAGGCCGCGTGCCGCTGCTGATCAGCATGCCCCACGCCGGCCTGCGCCTGACCCCGGCGGTCGAAGCCGGGTTGATCCCGGACGCGAAAAGCCTGCCGGATACCGACTGGCACATTCCAACACTTTACGAATTTGCCAACGAGCTGGGCGCCAGCACCTTGGCCGGCGAGTACTCGCGATTTGTCATCGACCTGAACCGGCCCTCCGACGACAAGCCTTTGTACGTCGGCGCCACCACCGGTTTGTACCCGGCCACGCTGTTTGACGGCATTCCGTTGTTCCGCGAGGGCATGGAACCGTCGGCGGCCGAGCGCGCAACCTATCTGGAAAAAATCTGGACGCCGTATCACACCACGTTGCAAAACGAGCTGGCGCGACTCAAGGCCGAGTTCGGCTACGCCCTGCTGTTCGACGCGCACTCGATTCGCTCGATCATTCCGCACCTGTTCGACGGCAAGCTGCCGGACTTCAACCTCGGCACCTTCAACGGTGCCAGTTGTGATCCGCAGTTGGCCACTCAACTGGAAGCGATCTGCGCGCGGCACGAAGATTACAGCCATGTGTTGAACGGTCGCTTCAAGGGCGGCCATATCACCCGGCACTACGGCAACCCGGCGCAAAATATCCATGCGGTGCAACTGGAGTTGGGCCAGTGCACGTACATGGAAGAGTTCGAGCCGTTCCGATACCGCCCGGACCTGGCCGCCCCTACTAAAGTGGTGCTCAAGGAATTGCTGCAGGGGCTGCTGGCCTGGGGCGAAAAACACTACAACCGCTAATTTGCGGCAAAATTCTGTAGGAGCGAGCCTGCTCGCGAAGAACCTGAGAGCGCCATGCCGTGTCAGTTTTCACGCGTTATCGTTGACGACCATCGCGAGCAGGCTCGCTCCCACAGGGATCGTGCTCTATGACGTAATTCGGGTTTATGATGCCGGACGGCAGAATAATAGAAGTCCCCTCAGGGATGACCTCGACCCCTTACGGAGCGCGCAATGCAGACTTTGTACCCGCAGATCAAACCCTACGCCCGGCACGATCTGGCAGTCGATGAAACCCACACGCTGTATGTCGACGAAAGCGGTTCACCGCAAGGTTTGCCGGTGGTGTTCATCCACGGTGGCCCCGGCGCCGGGTGTGATGCACAGAGTCGCTGTTTTTTTGATCCGAACCTGTACCGCATTGTTACCTTCGATCAACGCGGTTGCGGTCGCTCCATCCCTCACGCCAGCCTGGAAAACAACACCACCTGGGATCTGGTCGCCGACCTTGAGCGGATTCGCCAGTACCTGGGCATCGACAAATGGGTGTTGTTTGGCGGCTCCTGGGGCTCAACCCTTGCGCTGGCCTACGCGCAAACCCATCCGGAGCGTGTGCACGGCCTGATTGTGCGCGGGATTTTTCTCTGCCGTCCGCAAGAAATCGAGTGGTTCTACCAGGCCGGCGCCAGCCGTCTGTTCCCGGATTACTGGCAGGATTACGTCGCGCCGATTCCGATGGACGAGCGCGGTGACTTGCTCACGGCATTCCACAAACGCCTGACCGGCAACGATCAAATCGCCCAGATGCACGCGGCCAAGGCCTGGTCCACCTGGGAAGGGCGCACCGCGACGCTGCGTCCGAACCCGCTCGTGGTCGATCGCTTCTCCGAGCCCCAGCGCGCGTTGTCCATCGCCCGCATCGAATGCCATTACTTCACCAACAATGCCTTCCTGGAGCCGAACCAGCTGATCCGCGACATGGGCAAGATCGCTCACCTGCCCGGTGTGATCGTTCACGGTCGCTACGATGTGATCTGCCCGCTGGACAACGCCTGGGAATTGCACCAGAACTGGCCGAACAGTGAATTGCAGGTTATCCGCGACGCCGGGCATGCCGCCTCCGAACCGGGTATTACCGATGCGCTGGTGCGCGCCGCCGATCAGATGGCCCGGCGCTTGCTCGATTTGTCGCCTGCAGAAGCATGAAGGGCTTGTTGCAACGCGTGCGTGGCGCGCGAGTCGAAGTGGCGGGGGAGGTGGTGGGTGCCGTCGATCTGGGTTTGCTGGTACTGGTCGCGGTCGAGCCGGAGGATACTCGGGCCAGTGCCGACAAACTTCTGCATAAGCTGCTTAACTATCGTGTGTTCAGTGACGCCGAGGGCAAGATGAACCTGTCTTTGACGGATATCGGTGGCGGGTTGCTGCTGGTCTCTCAGTTCACGTTGGCCGCCGACACCAAAAGCGGGTTGCGCCCGGGTTTTTCAACGGCTGCCCCTCCGGCACTCGGCGAGGAGCTATTCGACTATCTATTAAGGAAAGCGAAACAGGTGCATGGCACTGTGGCATCAGGTAGATTCGGCGCCGATATGCAGGTGCACCTGGTCAATGATGGCCCGGTAACCTTCCTGTTACAGACCTGAAAGCGCTTGAAACAAGTTTTTAAGGGCTTTTTCACTGAAAACAGGGGTTTTTCGCGATAAATACTTTGTTACCCCTGATGCGTTGTAACGCGCCCTACTAGATAATCGCGCGCTACGGGGATCAGCGTTCGTTGGCCCATTTTGACTTAGGTAGAGACTTGTCCTGGACCTGTTGGGGAATCATTTAGCCCCATAGGAGTCGGAACAATGCTCGCCAACTTGGCAAGAATGGTTTGCAGGGTCGGTTTTTTCATGCCGTACACCCTGCAAATCCTTTAACTGGCCGTTGGTTTTTTGATCTGTTTTCGGCGAGGGTTGCTCGTGATTGTTAGTCCCTGTATTGCACCAAAATTGTCTGCCAAACGGTTACGAAGCGCTCTGGTAGCGGGCTCTGCTCTGCTCTGCCTGCTCAGCGCCGGTCAGCTTTGGGCATTCAGTCTGGATGACGTGTCGGCCAAGGCGAAAGAAATGGCCGGGCAGAAATACGAAGCCCCGCGCAGTAACCTGCCGAACGAATTCCGCGAAATGAAATTCGCGGATTATCAAAAAATTCGTTTCCTGACCGAAAAAGCCGAATGGGCCGATCAGAAAACCCCTTTCAAGCTGTCGTTCTATCACCAGGGCATGCATTTCGATACACCGGTGAAAATCAACGAAATCACAGCGAACACCGTCGAAGAGATCAAATACGACCCTAGTCGTTTCGATTTCGGCGATTTGAAGTTTGATCCCAAGGCCACCGAGCAACTGGGTTATGCCGGTTTCCGTGTGCTGTACCCGATCAACAAGGCCGACAAGCAGGACGAAATCATGACCATGCTCGGCGCGAGTTATTTCCGCGTTGTTGGCAAAGGTCACACCTATGGCTTGTCCGCTCGCGGCATGGCCATTGATACGGCGTTGCCGTCCGGTGAGGAATTTCCGCGGTTCACCGAGTTCTGGATTGAACAGCCGAAACCGGGTGACAAGCATCTGGTGATCTTCGCCCTGCTGGATTCGCCGCGCGCCACCGGTGCGTATCGCCTGACCCTGCGTCCTGGCAGCGACACCATTGTCGACGTCAAGGCCCAGATGTTCCTGCGTGACAAGGTCACCAAGCTTGGCGTTGCGCCGCTGACCAGCATGTTCCTGTTCGGCGCCAACCAGCCTTCCAAAGTGCTGAACTACCGTCGCGAACTGCATGACTCCAGCGGTCTGTCGATCCATGCCGGCAACGGCGAGTGGATCTGGCGCCCTCTGAACAACCCCAAACACCTGTCGGTGAGCAACTTCTCCGTCGAGAACCCGCGCGGGTTCGGTTTGCTGCAACGTGGCCGTGACTTCAGCCACTACGAAGACCTCGATGACCGCTACGACAAACGTCCAAGTGCCTGGATCGAGCCAAAAGGCGACTGGGGCAAAGGTTCTGTAGACCTGGTGGAAATTCCGACCGCCGACGAAACCAACGACAACATCGTTGCGTTCTGGAGCCCGGAAAAACTGCCGGAGCCTGGCCAGCCGCTGGACGTTGCTTATCGCCTGCACTGGACGATGGACGAAGCGGCCATCCATGCCCCGGACAGCGCGTGGGTCAAACAGACTTTGCGCTCCACGGGTGACGTCAAACAGTCCAACCTGATTCGTCAACCGGACGGCAGCGTTGCGTATCTGGTCGACTTCGAAGGCCCGTCTCTCGCGGCATTGCCGGAAGGTTCGGACATTCGCAGCCAGGTCAGCGTCGGCGACAACGCCGAACTGGTCGAAAACAGCGTGCGCTACAACCCTGACACCAACGGCTGGCGCCTGACCCTGCGGATGAAGATCAAGGATCCGGGCAAACCGACCGAGATGCGTGCGGCGCTGGTGCAGAACATTCTGCCCGCCGACCTGGCCAAATCTTCAGTGCCTGCCTCGACGTCTGCCGTGGCCAAGGCCGACAAGGTTGCCGCCCGTCAGCAAGAGAAAGCGGACAAGGAAGCAAAGCCAGCCGATGCCAAGCAGGCCGACGCCAAGCCTGCTGCGGATGCCAAGGACAAGGACAACAAAGACGCCAAGCAGCCTGCCGCTGCGAACGCGGCCCCAGCCACACCGGAATCGGCGGCGACTGAAGAAGTCCTGACCGAGACCTGGAGCTACCAGTTGCCTGCCGATGAGTAACTCTCAAGTACAGCCAGAGACTCTTGCCGAGTATCTGGCGCATCTGCCAATGACCGACGAGCAGCGCGCGGAACTCGCGGGCTGCCAGTCCTTCAGCGAGCTGCACCAGCGTCTGTCGTCCTCGACGTTCGACAACCCGGCCGACGCTGCGCAAGCCTCGGTAGGCCGTCGTCTGACCCTGAACACCGCTGAAGAGCTGGAAGAAGCGGAAATGCTGGTGCTCGACGCCAGCGGTCGGGTTTGCCTCAAGGCTACGCCGCCGATCCGTCGGACCAAAGTCGTGCCTGAACCATGGCGCACCAACATTCTGGTGCGTGGCTGGCGCCGCATGACCGGTCGGACCAATCCGCCGCAACCGCCGAAAGACGAAAACGTGTTGCCGGCGGCTCGCTGGCGCACCGTCGGTTCGATCCGCCGCTACATTCTGCTGGTATTGATGCTCGGTCAGACCATCGTTGCCGGCTGGTACATGAAAGGCATCATGCCGTACCAGGGCTGGTCGTTCGTCGACCTCAACGAAGTCCTGCATCAACCGATCCTGCAAACCGTCACGCAAGTGCTGCCGTATGCGCTGCAAACCAGCATCCTGATTCTGTTCGGGATTCTGTTCTGCTGGGTGTCCGCCGGGTTCTGGACCGCGCTGATGGGCTTCCTCGAGTTGCTCACTGGTCACGACAAATACCGCATTTCCGGTAAAAGTGCCGGCAACGAGCCGATTGCCAAAGACGCGCGCACCGCATTGGTGATGCCGATCTGCAACGAAGACGTGCCGCGGGTGTTCGCCGGCTTGCGCGCCACCTTCGAATCGGTCGCGGCCACGGGTGACCTGGATCGCTTCGACTTTTTCGTCCTCAGCGACAGCAACGATGCCGACATCTGCGTTGCCGAACAGCAGGCATGGCTGGACGTTTGCCGTGAGTCCGGTGGCTTCGGCAAGCTCTTCTATCGCCGCCGTCGCCGTCGGGTCAAACGCAAAAGCGGCAACCTCGACGACTTCTGCCGTCGTTGGGGCGGTGACTACAAGTACATGGTCGTGCTCGACGCCGACTCGGTGATGAGCGGTGAATGCCTGACCAGTCTGGTTCGCTTGATGGAAGCCACGCCGGACGCCGGGATCATCCAGACCGCGCCGCGTGCCTCGGGCATGGACACGCTGTATGCGCGCATGCAGCAGTTCGCGACCCGCGTGTACGGTCCGCTGTTTACCGCCGGCCTGCACTTCTGGCAGTTGGGCGAATCCCACTACTGGGGCCACAACGCGATCATTCGCATGAAACCGTTCATCGAGCACTGCGCACTGGCGCCGTTGCCCGGCAAAGGCGCATTCGCCGGGGCGATCCTGTCCCACGACTTCGTTGAAGCCGCGCTGATGCGCCGTGCGGGTTGGGGCGTGTGGATTGCCTACGACTTGCCGGGCAGCTACGAAGAACTGCCGCCGAACCTGCTGGACGAACTCAAGCGTGACCGTCGCTGGTGCCACGGCAACCTGATGAACTTCCGCCTGTTCCTGGTCAAGGGCATGCACCCGGTTCACCGCGCAGTGTTCCTGACCGGCGTGATGTCTTACCTGTCGGCGCCGTTGTGGTTCTTCTTCCTCGTGCTGTCCACGGCGCTGCTGGCGGTCAACACGCTGATGGAGCCGCAGTACTTCATGGAACCGCGTCAGCTTTATCCGCTGTGGCCACAATGGCACCCGGACAAAGCAGTCGCCCTGTTCTCGACCACGGTCGTGCTGTTGTTCCTGCCGAAGCTATTGAGCATCATCCTGATCTGGGCCAAGGGCGCGAAAGAGTTCGGCGGCAAGTTCAAGGTGACCCTGTCGATGCTGCTGGAGATGCTGTTCTCCATGCTGCTGGCGCCGGTGCGGATGATCTTCCACACCCGCTTCGTGCTCGCCGCATTCCTCGGCTGGGCCGCGACCTGGAACTCGCCGCAACGTGACGACGACTCCACGCCATGGAGTGAAGCGGTCAAGCGTCACGGTCCGCAAACCTTGCTCGGCTTTTTCTGGGCACTGCTGGTGATCTGGCTCAACCCGAGCTTTCTCTGGTGGCTGGTGCCGATCGTCGGTTCGTTGATGCTGTCGATTCCGGTGTCGGTGATCTCCAGCCGCGTGGGTCTGGGCCTGAAGTCCCGTGACGAGAGCCTGTTCCTGATTCCTGAGGAATACAATCCGCCCCAGGCGTTGCTGGCGACTGACCAGTACACCCACGAAAACCGCTACCACGCGCTGAAAGACGGCTTTGTCCGTTCAGTGGTCGATCCACAGCAGAACGCTCTGGCGTGCTCACTGGCGACGTCGCGTCACCGTGAAGCCGAGCCGATCGAATGGCTGCGGGTCGAGCGGGTTCGCCATGCGTTGAAAGTCGGGCCTGACGGCTTGAACAACAATGAGCGTGTGCAACTGCTGAGCGACCCGGTGGCATTGGCTCGCCTGCATGAGCAGATCTGGAGCGAAGGCCACCCCGAGTGGCTGCAAGCCTGGCGTAAATCGGTGCAAGCCGATCCGCATGCGCCGCTGCTGCCGCTTAAACCGCTGAGTGCACAGCCTCAGTTGGCCTGATAAAAAAAACCCGCGAAAGCGGGTTTTTTTTGCGCTGATTCTGCGCGAGGCGGCCTGATTGCCGACCTCGCGCTCTGGTAGTACGCCTTCCCCTGCAGGAGCCTGCTTGCTGGCGATGTCGTCCGTTCAGGTGATGAACATGTCAACTGACACACCGCCATCGCCAGCAAGCAGGTTCCTACAAGGATCGGCGTTGGTCCGGAAGATGAGCACGAGCAAACAAGCGAAGCGCGCCCGCTTGATACCCCGGTCAGCCCATCGCGGCGCAATGCCGGAGTGAGGGCGCCCAAGACCAGACCTACAAGCGAGCCTGCTGCGAAGGGTCACCTCGGTCTCAAACGAACCGAGGCATACGCATCACCTCAAACCTTGAAGCGCCCCACCAGCATCTGCAACTGATTCCCCAGCCGCGCCAGCTCAACGCTGGACGCCGCCGTTTCCTCACTGGCAGCCGAAGTCTGCTCCGACACGTCGCGCACGTTCAACACGCTGCGGTTGATCTCTTCGGCCACTGCCGTTTGCTGCTCGGCAGCGGCGGCGATCTGCTGGTTCATCGACTGGATGGCTGACACGGTGCGGGTGATGCTTTCCAGTGAGCCGCCGGCGCGACGGGTCAGTTCGACGCTGCTGTCGGTCAGTGTGCGGCTGTTGTCCATGATGGTCGCGACTTGCTGGGTGCCGGTTTGCAGGCCGACGATCAGCTCTTCGATTTCTTCGGTGGACTTCTGGGTGCGCTGGGCCAGGCTGCGGACTTCGTCGGCCACCACCGCAAAACCGCGCCCTGCTTCACCGGCACGGGCGGCTTCAATGGCGGCGTTGAGCGCCAGCAGGTTGGTTTGCTGGGCGACGGATTTGATCACGTCGAGCACGCTGCCAATCTTGTCGCTTTCGCGCTTGAGATGGGCCATGGCTGCGGTGGAGTTACCGACTTCGAGCGCCAGGCGTTCGATCTGGGCGATGGCTTCGGCGACCACTTTGTCACCTTCGCGCGCCTGTTGATCGGCAGCGACAGCGGCTTCGGAGGCCTCTTCGGCATTACGCGCGACTTCCTGCACGGTGGCGGTCATTTCGTTCATGGCAGTCGCTACCTGATCAGTCTCGATCTTCTGGCTGTTGACCCCTGCACTGGTTTGCCCGGTGACCGCCGACAATTCTTCGGCGGCGCTGGCGATTTGTCTGACGCCGTCGCTGATACCGCCGATCAATTCGCGCAATCCCAAGGTCATGCTCTGTATGGAACGCTGGAGCTGGCCAAGCTCGTCCTGGCGCTTGGACACGAGGTTGTGAGTCAGGTCGCCGGCGGCAATGCGCTCGGCCACTTTCAACGTCTGGCTCAAGGGAATGACAATCTGCCGGGTGATAGCCCACGCAGCGAAGAGGCCGAACACCATGGCCAAAGCGCTCGCCAGCAACAGCATGTTTTTGGCGTGTGCTGCGTCGTTGTCACGCACGACGGTCTGCGAGACGGTGAGTTTTTTACTGACGTCGCTCAGGATGTCGCCTTGGGTCGCCATGCGTGCCAGGGCGGCAGCAGTTGCCACCTGTGAGTCACGGAACTGGTTGACAGCGGCACGATAGGCTTTTAGCGATTCGCTGGCCTGCTGCAGATTGGCGGTGTGCTGTTGCGGCAATTTCGGTGGCAGGCTTTCAAGGTTGTTCAGGGCATTGGCGATGGCGTCGAGCGCCGGTTGTTCGGCATCGGTTTTGCCGCTGTAGGTGTAACCGCGCACTTGATAGCGGGCTTGCTGCAGCAATTTGCTGACCTCGACCACACTGTTTAAATCGGCAACGCTGTCGCCTTGCAGCAGCGCTTTCTCGACTTCAGTCACGCGCGCAACGGCGTTATCGGCGTTAGCACCGAGTTTGCTGCGGGCATCTTCGCGGTTGGCGCCGGCCTGGGTCATAGCGCTGAACGCTTGTCGGTACTCGCTGACGGCGGCCAGTTGCTGGTCGACCATCGCGGTGTCGGTAGGCTGTTCGATTAGCGAGCGCGCAGTTTTCAGCCCGGTATCGAGTTGGCCGAGCAGGTCGTTAACGGCGCCCGGGCCTTGTTCACCTCGGCGCATTTCGTAATCCAGGCGAGCGAGGCGCAGGTCTTTGGTCAGGTCATTGAGGCTGGCAATAAACCCGAGCTTGTCGCCGCGACTGACCACGTTGCTCAATCCGGACCAGCCGGTGAAGGTGATCAGCAACGTCAACAGCAGCACCAGCCCGAAGCCGACACCCAGTTTGCGATTGACGCTGACATTTCCCAGTTTCTCGGCTAGCCATTGGTACATGCTGCAACTCCCCAGGACCACAAGTTGGTTTTATGGGGACTTTATCGGCTGGCGGACGGGATTCTGTAGGGGTTTCCCTTATCGTTAGACGAATGGAAAACCCGTGGGAGCGCGGTGTATTTAGAAGAGGCGTGCGAGCAGGGCGGTGACAGCGGTTTCGACGCGCAGGATGCGTTCGCCCAGTTGCACCGGTTGCAGGCCGGCCTTGCCCAGCAAATCGATTTCGTAAGGAATCCAGCCACCCTCGGGGCCGATCGCCAGGGTGACCGGTTCGTCGAGGCCGCGCGGGCAGGGTGGATAGTTGCCAGGATGGCCGACCAGTCCGAGCGTGCCTTCAGTGATTGCGGGCAGTCGATCTTCGACGAATGGTTTGAAGCGCTTTTCGATGACAATGTCCGGCAACACGCTGTCGCGTGCCTGTTCGAGGCCAAGGATCAGTTGCGCGCGAATGGCGTCGGGTTCCAGAAACGGTGTTTGCCAGAAGCTCTTCTCGACGCGGTAGCTGTTCACCAGCACGATTCGCGGCACGCCCATGGCCGCCACGGTCTGAAACACCCGACGCAGCATTTTGGGGCGTGGCAGGGCCAATATCAGGGTCAGCGGCAGCTTGGTGGGTGGCAACCGGTCAAGAGTGACGCGCAGTTCGGCTTCATCGGCGTCCAGGCGCAGCACTTCGGCCGAACCCATCAGGCCGCCGATACGCCCGACACGCAGGCTGTCACCCACTTCACAGCGGTGGACTTCCTGCATGTGCGTCAGCCGGCGATCGCGCAGGATCACCCGGTCGGGCGCAATGAAGTCGGCCTCTTCGAGCAGCAGCAGGTTCACACTTGGGTCGCTGGCGGCTGGTCGTTGTGATCGTCGACCGGCTGGTCGTCCGGGTGATCGCCGCGTTTGCTGATCAACCCACCGAACAGGATGCCTATTTCAAACAGCAGCCACATCGGTACAGCCAGCAGCGTCTGCGAGAAGATGTCCGGCGGCGTCAGGATCATGCCGACCACAAAGCAGCCAATGACCACATACGGGCGGATTTTCTTCAGGTATTTGACGTCGACCACGCCGATCCACACCAGCAACACCACGGCCACCGGGATCTCGAACGCCACGCCGAAGGCGAAGAACAGCGTCATGACGAAATCGAGGTAGCTGGTGATGTCGGTCATCATTTCCACGCCGGCCGGGGTGGCGGCGGCGAAGAATTTGAAGATCAGCGGGAACACCAGGTAATAGGCGAACGCCATGCCGGTGTAGAACAGCAGGATGCTCGACATCAGCAACGGTACCGCGATGCGCTTCTCATGCTTGTACAGACCCGGCGCGATGAAGCCCCAGATCTGATGCAGGATCACCGGTATCGCGAGGAACAGCGAGACCATCATGGTCAGCTTCAGTGGCGTCAGGAATGGCGACGACACGTCCGTGGCAATCATCGTCGCGCCCGCCGGCAGATAGGCGCGCAGCGGCGTGGAGACGAAGGTATAGATCTGCTGGGTGAAAGCAAACAACCCGGCAAAAATGATGAAGATCGCCGCTACACAGCGCAGCAGGCGGGTACGCAACTCGGTGAGGTGCGAAACCAGCGGCATGTGCTGGTCGTTTTCTGGGAGATCGCTCATGGGGCTCGCGGCGGCAATGTGGGGTCATGAGGGGCCGGCACAACAGGCGCAGCCGCGGGCGTGGCGGGTTCAACTGGAGATGTTGCGATGACGGGCACGGACTCTGCGGACGCTATGGCCGGTGCAGGCTCGGCAGCAGCAGGAGCAAGAATCGTCTGCTCTGCCACCGGTTCAATCGGCTGAACCGGCGTAGCTTCCTGCTGAATCGGCGAGAAGATCTTCCGCGCCTCCTGTTCCAGCGACAGAATGTGCTCGTTGTGCAGTTGTCGACGAATCTCGTCGGCACCGATTTCACGTTCAACTTCCTGTTTGATCGCGTTGAAGCTGCGCTTCAGGCGACCGACCCACAGGCCGGCGGTACGCGCAGCACCCGGCAGACGCTCGGGGCCCAGCACCAGCAGGGCAACGAGGCCGACGAGCAACAGTTCAGAGAAGCTGATACCAAACATTAGTCAGTGCTCACACGTCTTTGCGGATTGGCTCTTCGACTTTTTGCGCCTGCACGTCGATGGTGTGCGGCTGGTTCACGGACTGCGTGGTGTGTGGCTGAACCGGTGGTACCGGTTGCGCCGGGGTCACAGTCGGGTCGGCCGGTTTTTCGTCGTCGTTCATGGCTTTCTTGAAGCCCTTGATCGATTCGCCGACGTCAGTGCCGAGGTTTTTCAGTTTCTTGGTGCCGAACACCAGAACGACCACTACCAGAATGACGATCCAGTGTTTCCAGTCAAAAATGCCCATGTTGCTGCTCCTCTCTAATATCTAATAGTTATTCAGGCGGACGGACGCGAGGCTTTCTCGGTGTGTCCGGACAGACCGAAACGACGGTCCAGTTCATCGAGTACAGCCTGAGGATGCTGCCCCAGTTGGGCAAGCATGACCATGCTGTGGAACCACAGATCGGCGGTCTCGTAGATCACATCGCTGCAGTCGCCGCTGATGGCGGCGTCCTTGGCGGCAATGATGGTTTCGACCGACTCTTCGCCGACTTTTTCCAGAATCTTGTTCAAGCCCTTGTGGTACAGGCTGGCGACATACGAGCTGTCGGCAGCGGCGCCTTTGCGCGCTTCAAGCACCTCGGCCAGACGGGTCAGGGTGTCACTCATGGGTATGTCCTGCGGAATGTCCTGCGGAATAGATGGTGTGCGGGTCTTTCAGAACCGGGTCGACGGTGGTCCAGTCGCCGTTCTCGTAAACGCGATAGAAGCAGCTCTGCCGGCCGGTATGGCAGGCAATGTCGCCGATCTGCTCGACCATCAGGATGATCACGTCGGCGTCACAGTCCAGGCGCATCTCGTGCAGGGTCTGCACGTGGCCGGACTCTTCGCCCTTGCGCCACAGCTTGCCACGGGAACGCGACCAGTAAATGGCGCGATTCTCGGCGGCGGTCAGTTCCAGTGCCTCGCGGTTCATCCAGGCCATCATCAGGACGCGCCCGGTCTTGTGATCCTGGGCAATCGCCGGCACCAGGCCATCTGCGTCCCACTTGATCTCGTCCAGCCAGTTGGTCATCTTCAGTTCCTGAAGTAGCTCCAAGCTTTAAGCTTCAAGCTGCAAGTAAAAAACAATCTGTGTCGTGCGAACGAAGCGCTTGAAGCTTGGAGCTTATCGCTTGCAGCTCAATCCGGCTATCGGCGAACGACCAGATACAAACCGACGGCCATCATGATTCCGGCCGGCCAGTAAGCCAGATCATTCAACGGCCCGCCAATAGCGAGCACCGCACCACCGGCCAAATGTGCCGTGCCAAGCAGGCGCAGGAACCATTCGTCCCGCCGGCGATGCCAGGGTGGTGGCGGGTCGTAGGCGTGGGGTTGGGACATGCGTTCGAGCAGGTCGCGCGCCATGTTGGCCAGGTGCGGCAGTTGTTCGAACTGGCTCTGCACGTTGCCGAGCAAGGCTTTGGGGCTGACGCGTTCACGCATCCAGCGCTCGAGGAACGGCTGCGCGGTGTTCCACAGATCGAGGTCCGGATAGAGCTGGCGGCCCAGGCCTTCGATGTTCAGCAGGGTTTTTTGCAGCAGTACCAACTGCGGCTGCACTTCCATGTTGAAGCGTCGTGCAGTCTGGAACAGGCGCATCAGCACCTGGCCGAAGGAAATATCTTTTAACGGTTTTTCGAAGATCGGTTCGCACACCGTACGGATCGCCGCTTCGAATTCGTTGAGTTTGGTTTCCGCCGGGACCCAGCCGGAGTCGATGTGCAGTTGCGCCACACGTCGGTAGTCACGCTTGAAGAACGCGAACAGGTTGCGCGCCAGGTAATCCTGGTCTTCAGGCGTCAGGCTGCCGACGATACCGCAGTCGATCGCAATGTACTGCGGGCTCCACGGGTTGACCGTGCTGACGAAGATATTGCCGGGGTGCATGTCGGCGTGGAAGAAACTGTCACGGAACACCTGGGTGAAGAAGATCTCCACGCCGCGTTCGGCGAGCATTTTCATGTCGGTGCGCTGATCGGCGAGGGTCGCCAGGTCGGTGACCTGAATCCCGTAGATACGCTCCATCACCAGCACTTTCGGCCGGCACCAGTCCCAATAGACTTGCGGTACGTACAGCAGCGGCGAACCTTCGAAGTTGCGTTTCAACTGGCTGGCGTTGGCCGCCTCGCGCAGCAGATCGAGTTCGTCGTAGATGGTTTTTTCGTAGTCCAGCACCACGTCCACCGGGTGCAGCAGGCGTGCGTCGGCCGAAAGTTTTTCAGCCGCGCGGGCGAGGATGAACAGCCACGCCAGATCCTGGGCGATGATCGGCTTCAGGCCCGGGCGGATCACTTTGACCACGACTTCTTCGCCAGTTTTCAGCTGCGCGGCATGCACCTGCGCCACCGAGGCAGAGGCCAGCGGTTCGACGTCGAAACGGCTGAACACTTCACTGATCTTTTTGCCGAGCTGTTCTTCAATCAGCTTGATCGACACCTGCGAATCGAACGGCGGCACGCGGTCCTGCAGCTTCATCAGTTCGTCGGCGATGTCTTCCGGCAGCAGGTCGCGGCGGGTGGACAGGATTTGCCCAAACTTGATGAAAATCGGCCCCAGGTCCTGCAACGCCAGGCGCAATCGCGCGCCACGACTGAGGTCCAGCGTCTTGCGCGGGAACCAGCGCCACGGCAAGGCGTAGCGCAGCGCTAGCAGAAACCACGGAAGCGGCAGGGCGAACAGCAGGTCATCGAGGCGGTAGCGAATCACAACGCGCTGGATGCGCAATAAACGGCGGACGGCAAGCAGCTTCATGCGTTATCGCTTGGGTCGAGGGATCGGGAAAGGCGCTCGAAACGCGCCTCGAGACGTTCCAGATCAAGTTTGATCCGGTCCAGTTCACTGAAACGGGCTTCCGCTTCGCGCTGGCCGACGAGGGCGCGCGATTCTTCGGCCAGGTATTCGCCCAGGTTCTGGCCCAGGCTGGCAAATCCTTGCTGATACCAGCGTGCGCGGCTACGCAGATGACCGCCGACCAGTTGCGTGGCCACCGGGCCGAGCCCGCGCGAGAGTTCGTACTCCCAATCCAGCTCGAGGTTCTGAAGGATCGCCACCAGCTCCAGCAACACGCCGCTGTCGCCGTCGAGTTCAACTTCAGGACCGTGCAGGACTGCGGTCTTGTCCTTGCTCAGCGCCAGTTTCAACAGGCTTGAGGCCGGTGCACGCAAGGTGCAGTCGGCGCCGGTTTCCCACTGGGAGGCGAGCATCAGGCCTTCGTCACTGGGCAGGATGAACACTTGCAGGGCCGGGTTGCGGCAATCGATAGCAATCACTCTGCCGCTCAAATGCGCCAGCCGTGGCAGCGCCGTGCTGTCGAGACGCAGCACCCGGTTCAAACCGAGTTCAACGCTGGCGAGCAGGCCGGCCAGCAACATCAGGGTTTGATGCCGCGGTGCAGGGCGACAATGCCGGCCGTCATGTTGTGGTAGGTCACGCGGTCGAAACCGGCCTCGACCATCATTGACTTCAGGGTTTCCTGGTTCGGGTGCATGCGGATCGATTCGGCCAGGTAGCGATAGCTTTCCGAGTCGTTGGTGATCAGCTTGCCCATCAGCGGCATGAAGGCGAACGAGTACGCGTCGTAGGCTTTGGACATCAGCGCGTTGGTTGGCTTGGAAAACTCCAGCACCAGCAAACGGCCGCCCGGCTTGAGCACGCGCAGCATCGAACGCAGGGCGTCTTCCTTATGAGTGACGTTACGCAGGCCGAAAGCGATGGTCACGCAGTCGAAATGGTTGTCCGGGAATGGTAGCTTTTCAGCATCGGCCTGAACGAATTCGACGTTGCCGGCGACACCCAGGTCCAGCAGGCGGTCACGACCGACCTTGAGCATGGATTCGTTAATGTCGGCCAACACCACCTGGCCGGTCCGGCCCACAAGGTGCGAGAATTTCTTGGTCAGGTCGCCGGTGCCGCCGGCAATGTCCAGCACACGGTTGCCGGTGCGAACGCCCGACAGCTCGATTGCGAACCGCTTCCACAGACGGTGCATGCCACCCGACAGGAGGTCGTTCATCAAGTCGTACTTGGCGGCTACCGAGTGGAAAACCTCAGCGACTTTTTCCGCTTTTTGGCTTTCCGGAACGTTTTTGAAACCGAAGTGAGTGGTGGGTTCGGCATCGCTGCCTTTGCGCTGATCATTCATATCGCTGTCACCAGAAGAGAATGCGGGACATTCTAATCCCGGTGGCCTGCTTTGTCTTGGCAAGGCTGAAGGTAAGATAGGCAATCACCGGGACTTTTTGCCGCAGTGGCGGTCAAGATGCTCCAGGAAAGTATTCATCAAACAGGAGTCATTCGATGGCCCGTATAAGTGTTGAACGTGCCCATGGACTGGGCAAGGAAGCGGCTCGCGAGAAGGCCGACAAGTTGGCGCAGAAGCTGTCCGATCAATATGGCCTGGAGCCGCAGTGGTCCGGCGACACCCTGAACCTCAAGCGATCCGGGGTAAAAGGCGCCGTGCACGTCGGCGATGATTCGATCCGGGTCGACGTCGAACTGGGCATGCTGATGTCGGCCATGAGCGGCACGATCAAATCGGAAATCGAAAAGGCGCTGGATAAAGCGTTGGCGTGATCCTGAACAGATTGCAGCCTCGGTTTCATGTCAGTTGTTAGGGTGCCGTTTCTAATTTTTCTCCCTACTTTGTGCATGCGCCCGACACTTTCGCGGGCAGTTCCTCAAACCTTCTGCGCGTGAGGTGCACCATGGCCAAAGTTATTTTGAAGAAAAAAATCGACGCTTCGACATCCACTCTGAGCGACGTTAAATCTTATGCCCGCAAGATCTGGCTGGCAGGCCTGGGTGCCTACGCCAAAGTTGGCCAAGAGGGTAGCGATTACTTCCAAGAGTTGATCGAAGCTGGTCAAACTGTTGAAAAGAAAGGCAAAAAAGTAGTTGCCGAGAAACTTGAAGCGGCTAATGCCGAGATCGATGACGCCAAGAGTGAAGTGAGCACGTTCAAAGGCAAGGTCGAAGTTCAACTCGACAAAGTCGAGAAGGCGTTTGACTCGCGTGTCGCAAGTGCCTTGAATCGTATCGGCATTCCGTCTAAACATGACGTGGAGACACTGTCTGCTAAGCTCGATGAGTTGACGGCATTGCTCGAACGCGTCGCGCGTAAATCTTAAGGAGAACGGGATGGCTGGTAAAAAGAACACCGAAAAAGAAGGCAGCTCGTGGATTGGGAAAGTCGAAGACTACTCCCGCAAAATCTGGCTGGCTGGTTTAGGCGTGTACTCGAAGATCGACACTGACGGCAGCAAGCTCTTCGATACATTGGTTAAAGACGGCGAGAAAGCCGAGAAGCTCACCAAGAGCGCTGTCGGCAAGAAAGTCGATGACGTCAAGGACTCCGCTTCCTCGGCCAAATCGCGCATCACTGGCGTGAAAGATCGTGCACTGGGCAAATGGGATGAGCTGGAAGGGGCTTTCGACAAGCGCTTGAACAGCGCCATTTCGCGCCTGGGTGTCCCGAGCCGTAACGAAGTGAAAGCGCTGCACAGCAAGGTCGATACCCTGACCAAGCAAATCGAACGACTCACCGGTGCCAAGGTTGCGCCTATTGCAGCCAAACCCGCGGCGAAAACCGCGGCGGCCAAACCTGCGGTTAAACCGGCTGCCAAGCCACTGGTCAAGGCAGCTGCCAAAGCCGTTGCCAAGCCAGCCGCTAAAGCCGTTGCCAAAACCACTGCCGCTAAACCGGCCGCCAAGGCAGCCGCCAAGGCAGCCGTCAACGCAGTCGCCAAACCGGTTGCCGCTAAAGCTAAAGCAGCAGCGAAACCT
This sequence comes from Pseudomonas sp. GB2N2, assembly GCF_054897705.1. NCBI lineage: Bacteria > Pseudomonadati > Pseudomonadota > Gammaproteobacteria > Pseudomonadales > Pseudomonadaceae > Pseudomonas > Pseudomonas sp. GB2N2. The sequence goes on along the minus strand of NZ_CM142701.1, from coordinate 4,188,979 downwards.
GCAGCTAAAACTGCGGCGGCCAAACCGGTAGCCAAGCCAGCGGCAAAACCTGCCGCCGCGAAAAAGCCTGCAGTGAAAAAACCGGCGGCGCCGAAAGCCGCTGCACCAAAACCAGCAGTGGCCGCCAAACCGGCAACCCCGGCGCCTTCGGTCAGCAGCTCGAACTCTGCTACCGCGCCGACACCTGCTGCAACCCCGACTGCCGTGCCAGCTCCATCGACGCCAACCAGTCAGTCCTGATTTCAGGGCTCAGGAAAACGCCCGGCCTGCAAAGGTCGGGCGTTTTTGTTTGACGGGTTTGATTTTAATGTTCTTCGAGATACTGCATCGCCAACTGCTCAGTTGCCACCTTGATCGGCGGCAGCAGGTGCGGTGCAGCCAGCATCATGATCTGGTACACCACCAACCTCACCTCACCTTCCCGATCCAGAATCCGCTGATAGTCCAGCGAGAACAGCAGCGTCATGGTGATCTGCTCCACCAACTGCCCCAGCGCCTGCGTGTCGCTGACCAACTGCCCCTGAGCCTTCAACCGCGCGAGCAATGACGCCAGTGTGCGCTTCAGCGCATTGAGCAGGTTGCGTATGCCTTTGGCCAGCTTCGGCAAGCGCCCGGCGAGGTTCGACAAGTCCTGGAACAGAAACCGGTAGTGCGCCAGACGCTCAACGATCAGGTGCAGGAACAGCCAATAATCTTCCGGCGCCAGTTCCACATCCGAAGGTGGGTCGAGCAGCGGCGCAAGCTCCGCCTGAAAACGCTCGAACAACCCGAGAATCAGCGGTTCCTTGCCGTGGAAGTGGTAGTAGAGGTTGCCCGGGCTAATCCCCATTTCGTTGGCAACTTCCATGGTGGAGACGTTCGGTTCGCCCTTCTGGTTGAACAACTGCAGGGCACATTCGAGGATCCGGTCGCGGGTTTTCATCCAGTCTTCTTAATGATCAGGTCATGCCACGGCCAATGGTGGCCGTGGTGTGTTGAGCGTCAGCGCACGCGCACGTAAGTACCGGGTGCCGCCTCCATCGGTGGATAATTCTGGTTGCCGAGGGCCATGTGGGTTTCCTTCTGCGCGCCCGAGCGTTCCTGAATCCAGCCCAGCCATTGCGTCCACCAACTGCCGTCGACCTGTTTGGCGTCGTAATACCAGGCCCGTGGATCGCTGCTCAATTTCGCGCTCTCGACGAAGTTGGCTTTCGGGTTGGAAGGCGGGTTGAGGATGCTCTGCACGTGGCCACTGTTGGACAGCACGAAACGGCGCTCGCCACCCAGCAGCAGGGTTGAGCGATACACCGCGTCCCACGGCGTGATGTGGTCGTTGATGCCGGCCACGCTGAAACTGTCGACCGTGACTTTCTGCAAGTCGATCGGCGTGCCGCACACTTCAAGACCGCCCGGATGACTCAGCGGGTTGTGCTTGAAGAAGTCCAGCAGGTCGCCATGCAGCGCCGCCGGCAGCCGCGTGTTGTCGTTGTTCCAGTAGAGAATGTCGAACGCCGGCGGTTCCTTGCCCAACAGGTAGTTGTTGACGAAGTAGCTCCAGATCAAATCGTTGGGACGCATCCAGGCAAAAATCTTGGACATGTCGCGGCCATCCAGTACGCCTTTCTGATACGACCGGCGCTTGGCCGCTTCCAGAGTCTGTTCGTCGGCAAACAGTGTCGCCGGGCTCTCCATCTGACTGTCGAGCAGGCTCACCAGGTAGGTCGCGCTGGAGACCCGGCGCAACTGGCGTTTGGCTTGCAAGTGGCCCTGCAGCGCGGCAATGGTCAGCCCGCCGGCGCAGGCGCCCATCAGGTTGACTTCGCGCGCGCCGGTGATCGCCCGGCACACGTTCATCGCTTCTTCTACGGCTTCGACGTAGGTCGACAGGCCCCATTCGCGATGACGCACATCCGGGTTGCGCCAGCTGATCATGAAGGTTTGCAGGCCGTTTTTCAGGGCGAACTGGACGAAGCTGTTGTTCGGGCTCAGGTCGAAAATGTAGTACTTGTTGATCTGTGGCGGTACCACCAGCAGGGGTTTGGAATACTGCTTTTCGCTCATTGGTTTGTACTGGATGAGCTCCAGCATGTCGTTGCGAAACACCACGGAGCCAGTGGTGGTGGCGACCGTCTTGCCCACTTCGAACGCCTGCTTGGTGACTTGCCGTGGCAGGCCGTCGTTGTGCAGGAAATCATCCACCAGATGACTCAGGCCGCGCACCAGGCTGTTCCCGCCGGAGTTGAAAATTTCCTTGATCGCCAGCGGGTTGAGCAGCGTGTTGGACGGCGCCACGGCGTCGTTGAGCAAGGCGAACGCGAAGTGCGCACGGGCTCGATCGTCCGGGTCCATGGCGCTTTCGTCGATCCAGCTTTTGACCTGCTTCTGCCAACTCAGGTACGCCTGCAGGCTGCGGCGATAAAACGGATTGAGGCTCCAGGCCGGGTCGGCAAAGCGACTGTCCTGCGGGTTGGTCGGGTGCAGGGTTTCGCCCAGCAGCACGCGCCCCAGTTGCCCACCCAGCTTCAACGCATGGCGGGCGCTGTGCACAGGGTTGCGCAAACCATGGGCGGCAACGCTGCGCAGGGTCGACATCAGATCCCGGCCACGCAGGCCGGTAATCGCGCTCTGTGCGTTGATGAACGCGGCGGGAGTGGGTAAAAAATCCCTCGCTGGCTTTTCGCGCATGAATCAACACTCCTTCGTCTTCAGGCCAAAAACAAAACACCGAACCAGATCACCATAGACGCTGTAACGGGTTGTTGCGCGGCGCGGCGTCCTGCCGAGCGACGATGCGTCGGTTAACCGCCCAGTGGCGACGGATGCGGATGCATCACCGCACGCTGCCGCTCTTCCTCGAGGAATTTCATGATGATCGGCGCCACCGCTTCGGCGCGGGTAATCAGGAACAGATGCCCGTCATCGATGATGTGCAGCTGAGCATTGGGAATCCGCCAGGCCAGCACGCGCATGTTGATCAGCGGGATCAGCGGGTCGTCATCGCCTGCCAGCACCAGCGTCGGCTGGTTGATCTTGTGCAGCCAGTGAATGCTGGTCCAGCCAAGGCCGGCGAACAGCTGCCAGTAGTAACCAAGCTTGCCCGCCGAACGGACTTTAGCCGCGTGGCTGGCGGCGAGGGTCGGATCGCGGCGGAACGAGCCGCCGTAGATCATTGGCGCAATGCGGATGACGTGCGACGGCTGGATATAGCGCCGAGGACTGGCCATCATCCACAGCACTTTCGGTTTGCCCGGCACCATCACGGCGCCTGCCGCCGTGGCGGCCAGCACCAGCTTTTTGCAACGCTCGGGATAGTCGTAGGCGAACTGCTGGGCCAGGGCGCCGCCCCAGGACACGCCGATCACGTTGACTTGCCCGTAGTCGAGATAATCGAGCATCCGCGCCGTGAGTTTGGCCAGGCCCGGAAAACGGTACGGCCGGTTCGGCGTCGACGAACCGCCGACACCGGGAACATCGAAGGCGATGACTTCAAGGTCCGGGTCCAATGCCGCGACGAACGGAAACACCAGCTCCAGGTTGGCGCCAATGCCGTTGAAAATCAGCAAGGGCGTCAAGTGAGGCTTGCCGGGGCGTACCGCCGTGCGGAGGGTCTGGCCATCCAGGTCGACGGTACGAAAAATGAACGGTTGCGGCATGTTTCAAACCCTGCGGGTTAGGGAGGAGCAGCTACAAGCCGCAAGCTGCAAGCGAAATGTGTTTCGCTTGCAGTTTGTTGCTTCCGGCTTGCCGCTATCTTTCATGTACATAAGTGCCCGGCGCTGCTTCGCCGGCGGTGTAGGTTTTGTTACCCAGGCTGGTTGGTGACTTCTTCAATTTGCCAGAGCGCTCGGCCTGCCACGCCTGCCAGTGCAGCCACCAGGAATCGGTGTGTTTGGTGGAATTTTCCTGCCAGTCCTCGGCCTTGACCGGCATGTCGCTGCTGGTCATGTAACGTGACTTCGGGTTGCCCGGCGGGTTCAGAATGCTTTGGATATGCCCGCTGCTGGACAGCACGAATTCAACCTTGCCGCCAAACAGCTGCGCCGACTTGTAGCAGGACTTCCACGGCGTGATGTGGTCGTTGGTGCCGGCCAGGGAAAAGATGTCGGCCGTGACCTGTTTCAGGTCGATCGCGGTACCGCACACTTCCAGTGCGTTCGGACGGATCAGCGGGTTGTTTTTAAACATCTCGATCAGGTCGCCGTGGAATGCCGCCGGCAACCGTGTGGTGTCGTTGTTCCAGAACAGGATGTCGAACACCGGCGGCTCGTTGCCCAGCAGATAGTTGTTGACCCAGTAGTTCCAGATCAGATCATTCGGGCGCATCCAGGCGAACACTTTCGCCATGTCGCGACCTTCCAGCACGCCGGCCTGATACGAATGACGCTTGGCGGCTTCGAGGGTTTGCTCGTCGACGAACAGCGCTACGTCGCTGTCCAGGGTGGTGTCAAGCACGCTCACCAGCAGGGTCAGGGCGTGGACCTTGTTCTCGCCGATCGCGGCGTAGTGGCCCAGCAGCGCGGTGCAGGTGATGCCGCCGGAACAGGCGCCGAGCATGTTCACGTCTTTGCTGCCGGTAATTGCGATGACCACGTCGACCGCTTCCTTCAGCGCCTCGATGTAGGTCGACAGACCCCACTCGCGCTGTTCCTTGGTCGGGTTGCGCCAGCTGACGATGAACGTCTGCACGTTATTGCGCAGGCAGAACCGCGCCAGGCTCTTGTCCGGGCTCAGGTCGAATACGTAGAACTTGTTGATCTGCGGCGGGACTACCAGCAATGGACGCTCGTGTACCTGCTCGGTGATGGGCCGGTACTGGATCAACTCCAGCACGTCGTTGCGGAACACCACCGCGCCTTCGGTCACGCCCAGGCTTTTGCCGACTTCGAACGCGCCCATGTTGACCTGGCTCGGCATGCCGCCGTTGTGCACCATGTCTTTCGCCAAGTGCGACAGGCCGTCGAGCAGGCTCTTGCCACCGGTTTCGAAGAAGCGCTTGACCGCCGCCGGGTTGGCCGCACTGTTGGTGGGGGCCATGGCCTCAGTCATGAGGTTGATCACGAAGTGCCCGCGCGCCACATCCTTGGGGGCGAGATTACTGTCGTCGATCCAGTCGTGGAGTTCCTTGCGCCACGCCAGGTAAGTTTGCAGATAACGTTTGTAGAGCGGGTTCTGGCTCCACGCCGGATCGGCGAAGCGACGGTCATCGCTGGTCGGTTGCAGTTCGGATTTGCCGAACAGCACATTCTTGAGTTCAAGACCGAAATGCGCGACATGCTTCGCGCTGTGAATCGGTTGCCTGATGGCCTGCCTGAGCACCATCCGAGCAGAAGCCAGTAGATCCTTTCCACGCAGCCCAACGACAGGATTCAGCCCCAAGGTGTTTTCCGAGGCTTGATACTTCAAGTCATCGTTATTCTTGTTACTCATCTACGACGCTCCATTGTCCTGAGACGAGTACCAGGGTCCAGCTGTGTCAGTACACAGCCAATGCCAGGTACTACTGCTCGGGTGACCGTTAATTCTGCATCGCTGCTTTTTAGTTCAGAGAGGCACTGCAGGGAACTTGCCAGCTCCATTGGTTACCCGAGTTTAATTTTTTTCGCAAGCAGGCCAATGACTGGCCTTACGGCCAAGCATTCAAACAGATGTAATTAGAAAATGCGCTCTAACGCGCAAGAGGCACGGTCTAGAGCATCAGCCTGACAACGGATTCGTTCGGATCACGGGTCTTGCCGGCGGCTTTGAGTTCGGCAAGATAATCGCTCCAGAGATCCTCCTGACGCACACCCAGCTGATACAAATAATCCCAAGTGAACAAGCCGCTGTCGTGGCCATCGTCGAAGGTCAATTTCAGTGCGTACTGACCGGCCGGTTCTACTTTGCTCAGGCCTACGCCGATCTTGCCAAATTGCAGGATAGGTTTGCCGTGCCCCTGGACCTCGGCGGAAGGAGAGTGCACGCGCAGGAACTCGGCGGGCAGGTGATGCTCCTCGCCGGACGCGTATTTCAGCGACAGGGTTTTCGAGGCTTTGTGCAGTTTGATGTCGGTGGGGATCATAGAAAAGGCCTTGGGCGGCAAGCTACAAGCTGCAAGCTTAACCCCATCAGCTTGCAGCTTGCAGCTTACAACTTGGCGCTCTACAGGATGTAGCGCGACAGGTCTTCGTTCTGCGCCAATTCACCCAGGTGGCCGTTGACGTATTCGGCATCTATCTGGATCACCTTGCCGTCGTGGGCGCTGGCCAAATCACCGGCACTGAACGACACCTCTTCCAGCAGACGCTCAAGCAAGGTGTGCAGGCGGCGGGCACCGATGTTCTCGGTTTTCTCGTTGACCTGCCAGGCGATCTCGGCGATGCGCTTGATCCCGTCCGGCAGGAACTCGATGCTCAAGCCTTCGGTTTTCAGCAGCGCGCAATACTGCTCGGTCAGCGATGCGTGCGGTTCACTGAGAATGCGTTCGAAGTCTTCCGGCGTCAGCGCCTTCAGTTCGACACGAATCGGCAGACGACCTTGCAGCTCCGGCACCAGATCGCTCGGCTTGCTCAAGTGGAACGCACCGGAGGCGATGAACAGAATGTGGTCGGTCTTGACCATGCCCAGTTTGGTGTTGACCGTGCAGCCTTCGATCAGCGGCAGCAAGTCGCGCTGTACGCCCTCACGGGACACGTCGACGCCACCGGAATTGCCGCGCTTGGCGACCTTGTCGATTTCGTCGATGAATACGATGCCGTGCTGCTCGACCGCTTCCAGGGCCTTGGCTTTCAATTCTTCATCGTTGACCAGGCGGCTCGCTTCTTCGTCGCGTACCAGCTTCAGCGCTTCCTTGACCTTAAGCTTGCGGCTCTTGCGTTTGCCCTTGCTCATGTTGGCGAACAGGCTCTGCAACTGGTTGGTCATTTCTTCCATGCCCGGCGGCGCGGAGATATCGACGCCCGCCACTTCGGCGATTTCGATTTCGATCTCCTTGTCATCCAGCTGACCTTCACGCAGACGCTTGCGGAACAGTTGGCGGGTGTTGGAATCGGACGCCGGGGCGTCGTCGTTGCTGAAACCCATGCGCGCCGGTGGCAGCAGCGCATCGAGGATGCGCTCTTCGGCAGCGTCTTCGGCGCGGTGGCGAACCTTGGTTATTTCCTGTTCGCGCAGCAATTTGATCGCGGCGTCGGCGAGGTCTCGGATGATCGATTCGACGTCACGGCCGACGTAGCCGACTTCGGTAAATTTGGTCGCTTCGACCTTGATGAACGGCGCGTTGGCCAGTTTGGCCAGGCGACGGGCGATCTCGGTTTTACCGACACCGGTCGGGCCGATCATCAGGATGTTCTTCGGCGTGACTTCAACGCGCAGCTCTTCCGGCAGCTGCATACGGCGCCAGCGGTTACGCAGCGCGATGGCGACGGCGCGCTTGGCATCGTCCTGGCCGATGATGTGGCGATTGAGTTCGTGGACGATTTCACGGGGAGTCATGGACATAGTAATTGGCGGTCCTCAAGCAAAAAGCGAGCCGTGGCGCAAAGGCCAGAACAGGCTTACTCGGCGAGGTCCTGCTCCTCAATGGTGAAGGTGTGGTTGGTGAATACGCAGATGTCGCCGGCGATGCCGAGCGCGGTTTCGACGATTTCGCGGGCCGACAGATCGGTCTTCTTCAGCAGCGCGCTGGCGGCAGCCTGGGCGTAACCGCCACCGGAGCCCATGGCGATCAAGCCTTCTTCAGGCTCCACCACGTCGCCGTTGCCGGTAATGATCAGGGAAGCGTCTTTGTTGGCGACCGCGAGCATGGCTTCGAGGCGGCTGAGGGAGCGGTCGGTGCGCCATTCTTTGGCGAGTTCGACGGCAGCGCGGACCAGGTGACCCTGGTGTTTTTCGAGCTGGCCTTCGAAGCGTTCGAACAGGGTGAAGGCGTCGGCAGTGGCTCCGGCAAAACCGGCGATGACCTGACCGTGGTACAGGCGGCGAACTTTCTTCGCGTTGCCTTTCATCACGGTATTGCCAAGCGAAACCTGGCCGTCACCGCCCATGACGACTTTGCCGTGGCGGCGAACTGAAACGATGGTGGTCAAGGGAGAGTCTCCACGCAGCGGGGCGAAAATGCCTCATGCCAACTCATATGGGGGTGGTGGGGCGTTTTTCAACTGCGGGACGGGAGAGGGGACGAGCGGTGCAAGGTGCGGAGAAGGCGGTGATGCTCATGACGTCATCGCGGGCTTGCCCGCGATGAACGATGACACGGTGACCCTGCTGCGAAATCAGCGGTTCTGGCGTTGTTGTAACAACAGGTTGCTGAAACCCGCGCCGGCCAGCTGTTTCTGCGCGGTCGTCAATTGTTCACGGTTGCTGAACGGCCCGACCAGCACCCGATACCAGGTCTCATCCTTCACCGTGCCGGACTCAACCGCCACTGCCTGACCAAGCAGAATGATCTGCGCCCGAACCTTGTCCGCATCCGCCTCTTTGCGGAATGAACCGGCCTGCAGGAAGAACTTGGTCACCGCAGCGGCCTTGGTCACCGGCGGTGGCGGCGGCGGGGTGATGCCGGCCAATGCGGCTTGAGCGCGGGCGGTGTCGATCTTCGCTGCTTCCGCTGGCGTCACCGGCGTGGTCGGCACAGCCGGCGTCGGCGGGGTTTTCTCCGGCACGGCGTCCGGCGGCACGATCACTTCCGATTCCGGCAACAGGGTGTAGAAGTCGTACTTCGGCTTCACCGGTTGCGTCGGGCTCGGCGGGGTCTTGTTGGCCTCGGCGATCTTGCTGGCTTTCTGCTGCTCGATCTTCTCGCGCTTGACGCTTTCGCTGCCCTTGCCCGGCTCCAGTTTCATCAGGAACACAATGAACGCCCCGACCGTCAGGCCGATGGCCATCCACAGCCAGCCCGGGATCGGTTGCTTCGCAGGAGCTTGGTAACGGCTGGCGCCACGCTTGGGTGCAGGTTTTTTCTTGGCAGCCAACTTACATACGCTCCAGAGTTTCCAGACCCAAGAGTTCCAGGCCTTGCTTGAGAGTGCGGCCGGTCAGCGCGGCGAGGCGCAGGCGGCTTTGCATTTGCGCCGGGGTTTCAGCGCTGAGAATCGGGCAGTTCTCGTAGAAACTGGAGAACAGGCCGGCGACATCGTACAGGTAGGTGCACAGAGTGTGCGGCGTCCCCTTGTCGGAAACGTTGTTCAATACTTCGGCGAACTGCGCGAGCTTCGCCGCCAGTTCAAGTTCGTGTGCGGCTTCAAGAACGATCTGGCCGTGGACTTCGCTGAAGTCCTTGCCCAATTTGCGGAACACACCGGCCACGCGAGTGTAGGCGTACAACAAGTAAGGCGCGGTGTTGCCTTCGAAATTCAGCATCAGGTCGAAGTTGAAGCTGTAGTCGCTGGTGCGATGCTTGGACAGGTCGGCGTATTTGACCGCGCCGATGCCCACCACCTTGGCGATGTTGCGCAGTTCGTCTTCGGCCAGTTCCGGGTTCTTGTCCTTGACCAGGGTGTAGGCGCGTTCCCGGGCTTCGGTCAGCAGGTCGATCAGCTTCACGGTGCCGCCATCACGGGTTTTGAACGGACGGCCATCGGAGCCGTTCATGGTGCCGAAGCCCATGTGTTCCATTTCCATCGGGTGCGTCACGAAGCCGGCCAGGCGTGCAACCTGGAACACTTGCTGGAAGTGCAGGGCCTGACGCTGGTCGACGAAGTAAAGCGCGCGATCAGCCTTCAGCACGCCACTGCGATAACGCACGGCCGCCAGGTCGGTGGTGGCGTAGAGGTAGCCGCCGTCTGCCTTGACGATGATTACCGGCAACGGGTCGCCGTCGGCGTTCTTGAATTCGTCGAGGAACACGCACTGCGCGCCGTTGCTTTCGACCAGCAGGCCAGCGGTCTTGAGGTCGTTGACCACGTTGATCAGGTCGTCGTTGTAGGCGCTTTCGCCCATCACGTCGGCCATGGTCAGCTTGACGTTCAGCAGTTCGTAGATTTTCTGGCAGTGCGACAGCGAGATGTCCTTGAACTTGGTCCACAGCGCCAGGCAGTCCGGGTCGCCGGCTTGTAACTTGACCACCAGGCCACGGGCGCGGTCAGCGAACTCTTCGGAGGCGTCGAAGCGCCCCTTGGCGGCGCGGTAGAAATTTTCCAGGTCCGACAGCTCGTCGCTGGTGATCGGGTTTTCCTGCAGGTACGCCATCAGCATGCCGAACTGGGTGCCCCAGTCGCCGACGTGGTTCTGACGGATCACTTCGTCGCCGAGGAACTCCAGCACGCGTGCCACGCCGTCGCCGATGATGGTCGAGCGCAAGTGGCCGACGTGCATTTCTTTGGCGAGGTTCGGTGCTGACAGATCGACCACGGTGCGTTGCGCCGGGCCGGCCTTGCGCACGCCGATGTGCTCATCGGCCAGTGCGGCGTCGAGGCGCGCGGCCAACGCTTCGGTGTTCTGGAAGAAGTTGAGGAAGCCAGGGCCAGCGATTTCGGTCTTGGTGACGTTTTCGTCGACCGGCAGCGCGGCGATGATTTTTTCCGCCAGATCGCGCGGCTTCATGCCGGCCGGCTTGGCCAGCATCATCGCGATGTTGCTGGCGAAATCGCCGTTTTTCTTGTCGCGGGAATTTTCCACCTGGATCGCCGGCGACAGGCCTTCAGGCAACACACCTTCGTTGACGAGTTGGGTGATGGCTTGTTGGATCAGCTGGCGAATGGTGTCTTTCATGGTCTTCTCTTTCGACCGCAAGCGCGGCGGCGCTTCGATGCGCTGGTGGAAAAACTGGGCATTATCCGTTGCGAAGACGAGCTTGCCAACTATAGCGGGCAGGTTGTGGATATATGGTGATTGTTCGGCCGCTATCGCTGGCAAGCCAGCTCCCACAAGTTTCATGGTGTGGCGCAGAAAATAGGTTCACCGCTCACCCTGTGGGAGCTGGCTTGCCAGCGATGGCGGCCTATTGATCAATACAAATCCACCGGATCAACATCCAGAGACCAACGCACCGCCCGCCCGCTCGGCATCTGCTCCAGCACGAGCAACCAACTCGCCAGCAGCCGGTGCAGCGGCGCGCGCGCTGTCGCCTGCAACAACAGCTGCGCCCGATAGCGCCCGGCCCGACGCTCCATCGGCGCCGGCACCGGCCCGAGCAATTCGATCCCGGTCAGGTGTTGCTCGGCCAGCAAGCGCTCGGCCTCGCTGCACGCTTCATCGAGAAAGCTTTCAGCCTGCCCCGGTTTGTGCGCTTCAGCCCGCAGCAGCGCCAAATGCGCAAACGGCGGCAAGCCGGCCGAACGTCGTTCGCTCAGCGCCTGTTCGGCAAAGGCGAAATAGCCTTGCTCGGTCAGTTGCACCAGCAGCGGGTGGTCCGCCAGATGCGTCTGGATAATCACTTTGCCCGGCTCCTCCGCCCGGCCCGCGCGTCCTGCAACCTGGACAATCAGCTGCGCCATGCGCTCGCTGGCGCGAAAGTCACCGGAAAACAGTCCACCGTCGGCATCGAGAATCGACACCAGGGTCACCCGTGGAAAGTGGTGGCCTTTGGCGAGCATTTGCGTGCCCACCAGAATGCACGGCTGGCCTTTCTGAATGGTCGCGAATAGCTGATTCATCGCGTCTTTGCGCGAGGTGCTGTCGCGATCGACCCGCAGCACCGGAAAGTCCGGGAACAGAATCGACAGACGTTCTTCCGCGCGTTCAGTGCCGGCACCGACGGGCCGCAAATCAACTTTGCCGCACTTCGGGCAGTGCCGCGGTACGCGTTCAACATAGCCGCAATGGTGGCAGCGCAATTCGCCGGAGCGCTGATGCACGGTCATCCGCGCATCACAGCGTTGGCATTCGGACATCCAGCCGCAGTCATGGCACAACAGCGTCGGCGCAAATCCTCGGCGATTGAGAAACACCAATACTTGCTGGCCGGCGGCCAGGGTCTGGCCGATGGCTTGTTGCATCGGCCCGGAAATGCCGCTGTCCAGCGGACGACTCTTCACATCCAGGCGCAGGAATCGCGGCTGTTTGGCACCACCGGCGCGCTCATTCAGGCGCAGGAGGCCGTAACGACCGGTGTAGGCGTTGTGCAGGCTTTCCAGCGAAGGTGTGGCGGAGCCGAGCACAATCGGGATGTTTTCCTGCCGTGCGCGCACCAGTGCCAGGTCGCGGGCGTGATAGCGCAGGCCTTCCTGCTGTTTATAGGAGCCGTCGTGCTCTTCATCGATGATGATCAGGCCGGGATTTTTCATCGGCGTGAACAGCGCCGAGCGAGTGCCGATAATGATGTCGGCCTCTCCATCGCGGGCGGCGAGCCAGGCTTCAAGGCGCTCGCGATCATTCACCGCCGAGTGGATCAGGGCGATGCGTGCATTGAAGCGCTGCTCGAAGCGCGCCAGGGTTTGCGGGCCGAGGTTGATCTCCGGGATCAGCACCAGTGCCTGCTTGCCGGCTTCGAGAGTTTCGCGGATCAGCTGCAAATAGACTTCAGTCTTGCCGCTACCCGTGACGCCGGCCAGTAAGAACGCGTGATAACTGTCGAACCCGGCGCGAATCGCTTCATACGCGGCACGCTGTTCGGGGTTGAGCGGCAACTCCGGTTGCGCCAGCCAATGTTCATGGCGCGCGCCGGGGGCGTGCTTGCGGATCTCGACGTGCACCAGGTCCTTGGCCAGCAGCAGGTCGAGGCTGTCCTTGCTCAGCATCAGTTTGCTCAACAGTTGATGAGCGACGCCGTGGGGATGCTGGGCCAGGGTCGCCAGTGCCTCACGCTGACGCGGGGCCCGGGCGATGCGCGGATCATCAAGCCTGGCGCCCGGCGCGGCGGACCAGAAACGTTCCTGGCGCGCTTCAGCCAGTTCGCCCTGGCGCAACAGCACCGGCAGCGCCCAGCTCAGGGTGTCGCCAAGGCTGTGCTGATAATACTGCGACGTCCACAGGCACAACTTGAACAGCGCGGGCGGCAAGGGGGGCGTGGCGTCGAGCAGGGCCAGGGCCGGTTTGAGTTTGTCTGCCGGGACCTCACTGGTGTGGGTAACCTCCACCAGAATCCCGATCATCTCCCGCCGGCCGAACGGTACCCGCAGGCGCATGCCCGGCTGCAATTGCTCGCGCAGGACCCCGGCCGGGGCGCGGTAATCGAACAGGCGGCGCAGCGGCGAGGGCAGGGCGAGGCGGAGAATGGCGTCAGGCACGCGATGTTTTTCTCGATGATGGAGCGGCGAAGAAGGCCGGGAGCCTAGCAGACGGTCGGTAGAAGGGACAGCTTGCGTGATTGGCAATGTCTGTTAGAATCCGCGGCCTAATTACGTGCGGTATTCAACAATAGTGTTGAGTGGCGGCACGCTAGCCTGAGGAATACATCATGAAAGCCGATATCCATCCAGCATACGAAACCATCGAAGTCACTTGCAGCTGCGGTAACAAGTTCGAAACTCGTTCGAACCTGTGCAAGCCACTGGGTACTGACGTATGCAACGAGTGCCACCCGTTCTACACCGGTAAGCAGAAAACTCTGGATACTGGCGGTCGTGTACAGCGCTTCGCAGACCGTTTCGGCGCTTTCGGCAAGAAAGCTCCTGCTGCTGCAGAGTAAGGCAGAAAAGCCCGATGGGCTTTTACTCGCTGTTAAAAAAGGCGTCCCTCGCGGGCGCCTTTTTTGTGTCCGCGATTTGGCTATCGGCAGCCCATGCCTTCTGCCCGGCGCCGAGTGGCCTGACGCAAATTGCCGTGCAGCGGGTGGTGGATGGCGACACTCTGCGTCTGAGCGATGGCCGCAGTGTGCGCATGATCGGCTTGAACACGCCGGAACTGGGCAAGCAGGGCCGCTCCGACGAGCCGTTCGCCGTGGCGGCGCGCAAACGACTTGAAGCCTTGATAGCCGCCAGCGACGGACGGGTCGGCGTACTTGCGGGTAAAGAGAGCAAGGATCGTTACGGTCGTACCCTTGCGCATCTTTATGGCGCCGGTGGTGCCAACCTCGAAGCGCAAATGCTCGCCGAAGGGCTCGGTTTTCAGGTGGCGGTCGCGCCGAATGTCGATCTGGTCGCCTGTCAACAAGCGGCCGAACGCAGTGCGCGGCAGGCCGGGCTCGGCGTGTGGCGCCAGTCGCCTGTGCTGAAAGCGGAGCAGATCAACACGTCCGGTTTTGCTGTGGTCGGTGGGCGCGTGAGCAAGGTCCAGCGCAATCGCGGCGGGGTTTGGATCGAGTTGCAGGATGCGCTTGTATTGCGCGTTGCACCCAATTTGCTGGGGCAATTCGACGTCGCGGCGCTGGAGCGCCTGAAGGGCAAGCAGATCGAGGCGCGAGGGTGGGTTGTTGACCGGTCACGCCGCGGTGGATTGACGTCAGGTCAAGCGCGCTGGCTCCTGCCATTGACTGATCCAGCGATGTTGCAAGCGGCGCCCTGAGAAAAAATTGTAGACATTTTTTCTTTCGATTGTGGACAGTCAATCCCTTGTGTACCGTGGCTCTTGGCCCAAAGTCGCAGGGCCGGGCGCCTGACAGGGGTGACTGGTCAGTCTTGTGGGGACTTTGCGAGGCGCGTATCCTCGCTGACCAGTCTGTCCAACAGTAAAAGCGGAATGCCCCCATGTCTGATTTGAAAACTGCCGCTCTCGAATACCACGCCCATCCTCGTCCAGGGAAGCTGAGTGTCGAGCTCACCAAGGCCACCGCTACCGCCCGCGACTTGTCGCTGGCCTACAGCCCCGGCGTAGCCGAACCAGTCCGCGAAATCGCCCGCGACCCTGAACTGGCCTACAAATACACCGGTAAAGGCAACCTGGTTGCAGTCATTTCCGATGGCACCGCGATTCTCGGCCTGGGTAACCTCGGCCCATTGGCTTCCAAGCCCGTCATGGAAGGTAAAGGCGTGTTGTTCAAGCGCTTCGCCGGCATCGACGTTTTCGACATCGAAGTCGATTCCGAGAGCCCGCAAGCCTTCATCGACACCGTCAAGCGCATCTCCATTACCTTCGGTGGCATCAACCTCGAAGACATCAAGGCACCTGAGTGCTTTGAGATCGAACGAGCCCTGATCGAGCAGTGCGACATTCCGGTGTTCCACGATGACCAGCACGGCACCGCGATTGTGACGGCGGCCGGCATGATCAACGCCCTGGAAATCGCGGGCAAAACCCTGGCTGACGCCAAGATTGTCTGCCTGGGCGCTGGTGCCGCCGCCATCTCCTGCATGAAGCTGTTGGTGAGCATGGGCGCCAACATCGAAAACATTTTCATGGTTGACCGTACCGGCGTGATCCACTCCGGCCGTGACGACCTGAACCAGTACAAGGCTGTCTTCGCTCACGCGACCGAGAAGCGCACCCTGGCTGACGCCCTGGCCGGTGCAGACGTGTTCGTTGGCCTGTCCGGTCCGAACCTGCTCAGCCCGGAAGGCCTGAAATCCATGGCGGCCAACCCGATCGTGTTCGCGTGCTCGAACCCGGACCCGGAAATCTCCCCGGAACTGGCACACGCCACCCGTGACGACGTGATCATGGCCACCGGCCGTTCGGACTACCCGAACCAGGTCAACAACGTGCTGGGCTTCCCGTTCATCTTCCGTGGTGCCCTGGACGTTCGCGCCAAGCGCATCAACGAAGAAATGAAAGTAGCCGCGGCCAACGCCCTGCGTGAACTGGCCAAACTGCCGGTTCCTCAGGAAGTGTGCGACGCCTACGGCGGCATCAAGCTGGAATTCGGACGTGAGTACATCATTCCGAAACCAATGGATGCACGCCTGATCACCCTGATCTCCGATGCCGTGGCCAAGGCTGCGATCGAGACCGGCGTGGCCACCCTGCCGTACCCGAAAAACTACCCGCTGAAAAGCGTGGATGATGTGTTCAACGGCTAAAAGCAGCGCCCATAAAAAACCCAGCCAAGTGCTGGGTTTTTTTATGGGCCAACGCGGCAAGCTTCAAGCTGCAAGTTAAAAGCAGAGGCACGCCAACAGCTTTCCCTTGTGGCTTGCAGCTTGACGCTTGCAGCTGCCTCTCTAGAACAAATCGATCGGCGCCGCTTCATCCGCTGGCAGCGGGCTGCCCGGTGCAGTGCCGTTGCCCAGTTCATTTACCGATGGTGGCGTGTCTTCGGCCTTGAACAGTTCGAAGTAGGCGCCAGGTGTGCCCGGCGTGGCGGCGCGGCCGCTGATCGGATCTACTCGCAGGCTGAGGATGCCTTCCGGCTCTGGCTGCGTATGTGGCGGCTTGTCCTTGAGCGCGGCACTCATGTAGTTCATCCAGATCGGCAGGGCGACGGTGCCGCCGAATTCGCGCTTGCCGAGGCTTTCCGGTTGGTCGAAACCGGTCCAGACGGTGGTCACGTAATCGGCGTTGTAGCCCGAGAACCAGGCGTCCTTGGATTCGTTGGTAGTGCCGGTTTTGCCCGCAATGTCGGGGCGACCCATGGCCAGGGCGCGGCGGCCGGTGCCCAGCTTGATCACGTCCTCGAGCATGCTGTTGAGAATGAATGTGGTTCGACCGTCGACAATGCGTTCGGCCACGGCCGGTGCCTGAGGTGTTGACTGACCCGCCGCCTCACCCGGCGTCGCGTTGACCGTGAAGGCTTCGGCGCTCGGCGCGGCAATCCCGTTCGTGGCGACATCACCTTTCGGCACGCTCGGGGGATTGGCGACAAACAGCGTGTCGCCATTACGGCTTTCGATCTTGTCGATGATGTATGGGCTGATCTTGAAGCCGCCGTTGGCGAACGTGCTCCAGCCGGTGGCGATTTCCATCGGCGTCAACGTCGCGGTGCCCAAGGCCAGCGACAGGTTGCGCGGCAGGTCCTGCTTGTTGAAACCGAACTTGCTGATGTAGTCGATGGTGCGATCGACGCCCAGCGCCTGTACCAGGCGGATCGATACCAGGTTACGCGACTTGTACAGACCCTCACGCAGACGGATCGGGCCGAGGAAGGTGTTGGTGTCGTTCTTCGGGCGCCAGACTTTGTCCAGGTATTCGTCGACGAACACGATCGGTGCGTCGTTCACCAGGCTGGCGGCGGTGTAACCGTTATCCAGCGCGGCGCTGTAAACAAACGGTTTGAAGCTCGAGCCCGGCTGACGTTTGGCCTGCAAGGCGCGGTTGTAGTTGCTTTGCTCGAAGGCGAAGCCGCCGACCAGCGAGCGAATTGCGCCATTCTGCGGATCAAGCGAGACCAGCGCGCCTTGTGCCTGCGGAATCTGGCTGAACTTCAGCGAGTTGTCTGGCTGGCGCTGCACCCGAATCAGGTCGCCAACCTGAGCCACATCCGCAGGCTGCTTCGGATTGGCGCCCATGCTGTTGGTATTCAGGAACGGTCGCGCCCATTTCATGCTGTCCCAGCCAACGTGTTCGTCGCCGGTACGGGTCATCAGTTGCAGGCCATTTTTGTCGACCTGGGTGACGATGGCCGGTTCAAGGCTGCTGATTGTGCGCTGCTTGGTCAGTTCGGTTGCCCAGGCTTCACGGGTCTTGCCCGGCAGGCGCGATTCAGGGCCGCGATAGCCATGGCGCTGATCGTAATTCATCAGGCCTTCGTGGACCGCCGTGTTGGCCATTTCCTGCAGGTTGCTCGGTACGGTGGTCGTGACGCGGAAACCTTCGGTGTAGGCATCGCTGCCGTAGCGGCCGACCATTTCGGCGCGGGCCATTTCTGCGATATACGGCGCGTTCACTTCCGGCGTCGGCACGTGATAGCTGGCGTTCAGCGGCTCGTTGATTGCAGCGGTGTAGGCGGGTTCGGTGATCTTGCCGAGCTTGTACATCCGCCCCAGAATCCAGTCGCGACGCTCTTTGCTGCGCGCCGGATTAGCCAGCGGGTTGAAGCGCGATGGTGCTTTCGGCAGGCCGGCGATCATCGCCATCTGCGCCAGGCTGACATCACGAATCGATTTACCGTAGTAAACCTGTGCCGCGGCTTCGATACCGTACGCGCGGTTACCCAGATAGATCTTGTTCACGTATAACTCAAGGATCTCGTCCTTGGTCAGTTGCCGTTCGATCTGCAGGGCCAGGAGAATCTCGGTGGTTTTGCGCGAGAAGCTGCGTTCGCTGGTCAGGAAGAAGTTCTTCGCCACCTGCATGGTGATGGTGCTGCCGCCGGACTGAATGTGACCGCTTTTGACCAATTGGGTAGCGGCACGCATCAGGCTGCTTGGATCGACGCCGTAATGGTTGGCGAAATTGTCGTCTTCAGCACTTAGTAACGCATTAATGAAATTGGGGGGAATGTCGGCGAAACGGATTGGCGTGCGGCGCATTTCGCCAAACTCTGCGATTAACTTGTTATCACTGCTATAAACGCGCAATGGAATCTGCAACTGAATGCTTCTCAGCGCCTCCACAGACGGCAATCCAGGGCTAAGGTAAAGATAGGCGCCACTCAGACTCAGGAGCAGTCCGCAGAAAACGGCGACGATGGACCAACCGAAAAATTTCAGCAGACGAATCAAGGCTTTGGGATATCCAGGGCAAAGAATGAATTAGGCATCAGGGCTCTGGGTAAAAGTGCAAAGACCTGCGCTTGCGTAAAAGCGGAAAAAAACGCTGGGCATTATAAGCATTTTTACGTCGGGGGGCGTCATTTGCGCTGCTGTCAAGACGGGTGGATTGAACGCAATGGTCATTACAGAGTCCGTAACTCACGGATAGTCATAGGGAATTGGTAGTGCTAGGACTCTTCAATAAAAAGGCCAATACGCTGTTGGGGATCGACATCAGCTCCACGTCGGTAAAGCTTCTGGAGCTGAGCCGTCAGGGCGACCGCTACCGGGTCGAAGCCTATGCGGTAGAGCCGCTGCCCGCCAGCGCGGTAGTCGAGAAAAACATCGCCGAACTCGAAGGCGTGGGTCAGGCACTCACGCGCGTGTTGCTCAAGGCCAGAACCAGTCTCAGGAACGTTGCCGTGGCCGTGGCCGGTTCGGCGGTGATCACCAAGACCATCGAAATGGACGCCGGCCTGTCCGACGACGAGATGGAAAACCAGCTGAAGATCGAGGCCGATCAATACATCCCTTATCCGCTGGACGAAGTCGCCATCGACTTCGAAGTCCAGGGTGTGTCGGCGCGCAACCCCGAGCGGGTCAATGTGCTGTTGGCCGCCTGCCGCAAGGAAAATGTCGAAGTCCGTGAGGCGGCGCTCGCACTGGCCGGCCTGACCGCTCGTGTGGTCGATGTCGAGGCCTACGCGCTGGAACGCTCCTTCGGTTTGCTGACCGGGCACCTGGCGACCGCTCGCGAGCAACTGACAGTCGCCATTGTCGACATCGGCGCGACCATGACCACCCTGAGCGTGCTGCACAACGGCAAGATCATCTACACCCGCGAACAACTGTTTGGCGGTCGCCAACTGACCGAAGAAATCCAGCGGCGTTATGGCCTGACCCTCGAACAGGCCGGGCTGGCGAAAAAGCAGGGCGGCTTGCCGGACGACTACGTCAGCGAGGTGCTGCAGCCGTTTCGCGATGCCCTGGTACAGCAAGTGTCGCGTTCTCTGCAGTTTTTCTTCGCCTCCGGCCAGTACAACACGGTGGATCATATTCTGCTGGCGGGTGGCACCGCTTCCGTTCCCGGGCTGGACCGCCTGATCGAGCAGCACCTCGGTACGCCGACGCAGGTAGCCAATCCGTTCTCGCACATGGCCCTGAGCAGCAAGGTCAATGCGGGGGCACTGGCCAGCGATGCACCGGCCCTCATGATTGCCTGCGGACTGGCCCTCAGGAGTTTCGACTGATGGCGCGGATCAATCTTTTACCCTGGCGCGAAGAGCTTCGAGACGCACGCCGCAAGCGTTTTTTGCTGACACTGGCCGGTGTTCTGGTGGGGTCGGTAGGGGCATTGCTGGTTGCGGATCAGGCCATCAGTAGCGCCATCGACGGTCAGGTCGCCCGAAACGATTACATCGGTCAACAGATTGCGGTGGTGGACGAGCGGATCAGGCAGATAAGCGACCTGAAAGCCCGCCGCCAGCAACTGGTCGAGCGCATGCGCATCATTCAGGACTTGCAAGGCAATCGTCCGATCAGTGGGCGAATCTTCGATCAGTTGGCGCGTACCTTGCCGGACGGGGTGTATTTCACCGAGGTGAAAATGGAAGGTAAGACCCTGTCCATTCGCGGGGCGGCGCAATCCAATAACCGCGTTTCGGACCTGATGCGTAATCTGGATGCCTCCGACTGGTTCGACGCGCCCACGTTGACAGAGGTAAAAGCAACCACTGCCGGCCAGCTGGATCAGGCCAACGTTTTTCAATTGACCGTACGTCAGACCCAGCCCGCCACTGTGGAGGCCGCCCAATGAGTCCGGCCGAATGGTTTGAAGGCCTGCGCAAGATCGACATCAATGATCTGGACACCAACAACATGGGCTCATGGCCGCCCGCCATCAAGGCGCTGGCCTGCGTGCTGCTGATGATTTTGGTGTTCGCGCTGGGCTACAGCTTTTCAATCAGTGATCTTGAGACTCAGCTGGATCTCAAACGCGAAGAGGAGGCAACGCTCAAGGAACAATTCGCGAGCAAGGTGCACATGGCGGCGAATCTGGAGTTGTACATCCAGCAAATGAAGGAAATGGAGAATTCCTTCGGTGTGCTGTTGCGGCAATTACCCAGCGACACCGAAGTGCCCGGTTTGCTGGAAGACATCACCCGAACCGGTCTGGGCAGTGGCCTGGAGTTCGAAGAGATCAAACTGCTGCCGGAGGTTACTCAGCAGTTTTACATCGAGCTGCCGATCCAGATCACCGTCACCGGCGCCTATCACGACCTCGCGACGTTCGTCAGCGGGGTGGCGGGGTTGCCGCGGATCGTCACCCTGCATGATTTCGATGTCGCGCCGGCCAACCCCGAGGGCGGCCCGAAATTGCGCATGAGCATCCTCGCCAAGACCTACCGCTACAACGACAAGGGGCTGCAAAAATGAGCCCGACTCGTTTATTTTCGATGGTCGCGGTGTCGATCGTCCTGGCCGGTTGTGGCGGCGGTAATGACTTCGGCGACCTGGACGCGTACATGAATGAAATGCGTCTGCGTGCACCGGGGAAGATTGAACCAACGCCGACGTTCCGGTCATACCCAACGTTCACTTACAACGCCGCTAACCTGCGAAGCCCGTTTTCCCGACCGCTCAGAGTTGATCTGGCAGGGCAGAAACACGGCTCGCGCAACGTCAAGCCTGATCCCCAACGGGTCAAGCAATACCTCGAAGGATTCAACATCGAGCAGTTTGAAATGGTCGGCACGATTTCCAATGCGGGTGGCTCCTTCGCGCTGTTGCGCGGAGCGGGCGGCGTGCATCGGTTGAAAGTCGGCGATTACCTGGGACGCAATGATGGCCGGATCGTCGCCATCAGCGGCTCGCAAGTCGATGTGGTCGAAATCGTTCCCGACGGCGAAGGCGCCTGGCTGGAACGGCCGCGGACCATCCCTTTGAAAGAGCACTCATAGTGGAACTCGAACAATGAACAGGATTTTCGCAACCTTCGGAATTTCGCTATGGATAGCGTTGTTGTCACCGATGGTACTGGCGGCCAACCTCAAAGCGCTGGATGTCGCCGCGCTGCCGGGCGACCGCGTCGAGTTGAAGCTGTCATTCGATGGAGCTCCTCCGGAGCCCCACGGCTATACGACGGAGCAACCTGCCCGGATTGCCCTGGATCTGCCCGGCGTTGTCAGCAAACTGGCAAGCAAGACACGCGAACTGGGTGGTGGCAATGCCCGCAGCGCTACCGTGGTGGAAGCCAAGGACCGCACGCGGCTGATCATCAACCTGACGCAATTGACTCCGTACACCGCGCGAGTCGAAGGCAACACGCTGTTCGTGGTGGTCGGGCGTGGGGCCAGTACCGCAGCGTCTGCGCCGGCAGCCAAGCCGTCCCGGGTCGCGACGGCAACTGCGGCGCCGGCCAAGGCCTATGCGCCGGTAAGCAAGGCGATCCGTGGTGTGGATTTCCAGCGCGGCACCCAGGGTGAAGGCAATGTAGTCATCGATCTGTCAGATCCGTCCATCGCCCCGGACATTCAGGAGCGCGATGGCAAGGTCGTCCTCGGCTTCGCCAGAACCCAACTGCCTGAGCCGTTGCGGGTACGACTGGACGTCAAGGACTTCGCCACGCCGGTGCAGTTCGTCAATGCCAGTGCCACCGGCGACCGGGCGACCATCAGCATTGAGCCCGTAGGTGCGTTTGATTATTCGACCTATCAGACAGACAACAAACTGACCGTCAGCATCCGGCCGATGACCGTCGATGACCTGCAGAAGCGCAACGCCGAGCGTTTTGCCTATACCGGTGAAAAGCTTTCGCTGAATTTTCAGGACATCGATGTGCGCTCGGTGCTGCAATTGATCGCCGACTTCACCAACCTCAATCTGGTGGCCAGTGACACGGTGCAGGGCGGCATCACCTTGCGTCTGCAAAACGTACCGTGGGATCAGGCGCTGGACCTGGTGCTGAAAACCAAAGGTCTGGACAAACGCAAGATCGGCAACGTGTTGCTGGTGGCGCCGGCCGATGAGATTGCCGCTCGCGAACGCCAGGAACTGGAGTCGCAGAAGCAAATCGCCGACCTCGCGCCGCTGCGTCGCGAGCTACTCCAGGTCAATTACGCCAAGGCGGCCGATATCGCCAAGCTGTTCACGTCGGTGACCAGTGCCGAGGCAAAAGCCGACGAGCGAGGTTCGATCACCGTTGATGACCGGACCAACAACATCATTGCCTATCAGACCCAGGATCGTCTCGACGAACTCCGCCGTATCGTTGCGCAACTGGATATCCCGGTGCGTCAGGTGATGATCGAGGCGCGGATCGTCGAAGCCAACGTCGATTACGACAAAAGCCTTGGCGTGCGCTGGGGTGGTTCGTTGCAGAACAAGGGCAACTGGAACACGTCCGGGGTCAGCAACGGTTCCAACGCGTCGTCGACGATTGGCACGCCCGGCAGCACCAGCACCAATTCGCCGTTCGTCGACATGGGCACTGCCGGCAACACCTCGGGGCTCGGCATCGCGTTCATTACCGACAACGTGCTGCTCGACCTTGAGCTGACCGCGATGGAGAAAACCGGTAACGGCGAAATCGTCTCGCAGCCCAAGGTGGTCACGTCCGACAAAGAGACCGCGAAAATCCTCAAGGGCACCGAGATTCCCTATCAGGAAGCCAGTTCCAGTGGCGCCACGTCGGTGTCGTTCAAGGAGGCTTCGCTGTCGCTGGAAGTGACCCCGCAGATCACCCCGGACAACCGGATCATCATGGAGGTCAAGGTCACCAAGGATGAGCCTGACTACCTGAACAAGGTGCAGGATGTACCGCCGATCAAGAAAAACGAGGTCAACGCCAAGGTCCTGGTCAATGACGGCGAGACCATCGTCATCGGTGGCGTTTTCTCAAATACTCAGAGCAAGGTTGTAGATAAGGTGCCATTTCTCGGTGATGTGCCGTATCTTGGCCGCCTTTTCCGGCGTGACGTGGTTTCGGAGAAAAAATCCGAGCTGCTGGTATTTCTCACTCCGCGTATCATGAACAACCAGGCGATTGCTGTGAGTCATTGATTCTGTGCGAAATTTGATTCTTGTTGGACCGATGGGGGCTGGAAAAAGCACCATCGGCCGGTTGCTGGCCAAAGAGCTGCGCCTGCCGTTCAAAGATTCCGATAAGGAAATTGAATTGCGCACCGGCGCCAATATCCCGTGGATTTTCGATAAGGAAGGCGAACCGGGCTTCCGTGACCGTGAGCAGGCGATGATTGCCGAGCTGTGCGGCTGCGATGGCGTGGTGCTGGCGACTGGCGGCGGTGCGGTAATGCGCGAAGCCAATCGTAAGGCACTGCGTGCCGGTGGTCGGGTGGTTTATCTGCATGCTTCCGTCGAGCAGCAGGTCGGCCGCACCGCCCGTGACCGCAATCGTCCGCTGTTGCGCACCGCCGATCCGGCCAAGACGCTTCGGGACCTGCTGGAGTTGCGCGATCCGCTTTATCGGGAAATCGCCGACCTGGTGGTGGAAACCGATGAGCGACCGCCGCGAATGGTGGTGCTCGACATCCTTGACCGCTTACAGCTGCTGCCTCCCCGTTAAAGCACAGCGCGAAATGCGCTATCCTCGGCGTCCTGTCATGACCGCTCAAGGTTGTGGCAGATGGCTACCGAGCGGCATCGCAATGATCGATGCCGTGGACACTCGATAACTCAAGGCAGGACGCCTGATTTCATCTTCACTGTGGGGACACATGCAGACACTCAAGGTCGATCTGGGCGAGCGCAGCTACCCGATTCATATTGGCGAAGGTTTGTTGGATCAGCCCGAGCTGCTGGCCCCGCATATTCGCGGACGGCAAGTGGCGATCATCACCAACGAAACCGTTGCGCCGCTCTATCTCGAACGTCTGACCCGCAGCCTCACGCCGTTCTCGGTGATTTCCGTGGTGCTGCCTGACGGCGAAGCCTTCAAGACCTGGGAAACCCTGCAACTGATTTTTGACGGACTGCTGACCGCACGGCATGACCGCCGCACCACCGTCATCGCCCTCGGCGGCGGTGTGGTTGGCGACATGGCCGGTTTTGCGGCGGCCTGTTATCAGCGCGGTGTCGATTTCATCCAGGTGCCGACCACGCTGCTGTCGCAAGTCGATTCGTCAGTCGGTGGCAAGACCGGAATCAATCATCCGCTGGGCAAGAATATGGTCGGCGCCTTCTATCAGCCGAACGTTGTGCTGATCGATACCGCCTCCCTCAATACATTGCCGGCCCGCGAGCTGTCCGCCGGGCTGGCGGAAGTCATCAAGTACGGGCTGATCTGCGACGAGCCGTTTCTCACCTGGCTTGAAGAAAACGTCGATCGCCTGCGCGCGCTGGACCAGGTCGCCCTGACGTACGCCATCGAGCGCTCCTGTGCCGCCAAGGCGGCGGTGGTCGGTGCCGACGAGAAGGAAACCGGAGTTCGTGCCACGTTGAACCTGGGACACACCTTCGGCCACGCCATTGAAACCCACATGGGCTATGGTGTGTGGCTACATGGCGAGGCGGTGGCTGCTGGCACCGTAATGGCACTGGAAATGTCCGCGCGTCTGGGCTGGATCAACGAACAGGAGCGAGATCGCGGTATCCGCCTGTTTCAGCGTGCCGGCCTGCCGGTCATCCCGCCTGAAGAGATGACGCAAGCCGATTTTCTCGAACACATGGCAATTGACAAGAAAGTGATCGACGGTCGTTTACGCCTGGTGCTGCTGCGCCACATGGGCGAAGCGGTGGTGACCGACGATTATCCGAAAGAGGTTCTACAGGCCACGCTGGGAGCGGATTACCGCGCCCTGGCTCAGCTTAAAGGTTAATAAGATCCCGATGACTAGTTTGCACGCCGACGAGGCTTTCCTCGGCCATTACCAGTTAAGTCATGACCCTTTCGCTCCACGGGTGCCTGGCTTCAAATTCTTCCCGGCCCAGCGCAAACCGGTGCTGGGACAACTGCATCACCTGGCTCGCTACAGCCAGTTGCTGCTGGTGGTTACCGGCCCGCAAGGCAGTGGCAAGACGCTGTTGCGTCAGGCGCTGGTGGCCAGTACCAACAAGCAATCGGTGCAGAGCGTGGTGGTTTCCGCCCGTGGTGCCGGTGATGCGGCTGGCGTGCTGCGTCAGGTGGCCCAGGCGTTGAACGTCTCCCAGCCAGAGATTGGCCCGATCCTGGCGCAAGTGGTCCAGCTGGCGCTCACCGGTCAGGAAGTCTATTTGCTGGTGGATGACGCCGAGCAGCTGGACGAATCTGCGCTGGAAGCTTTGATGGAACTCGCTGCCGGTGCGCCGGAAGGTCGACCGCATGTGTTCATGTTTGGCGAGTCGTCGCTGATCGCTCAGCTCGAGGCGTTGAGCCTTGAAGAAGAGCGCTTCCACGTCATCGAGCTGCAGCCTTACACCGAGGAAGAAACCCGCGAGTATCTGGAGCAGCGGCTCGAAGGCGCGGGTCGGGGTATCGAACTTTTCACCGCAGATCAGATCTCTGATATTCACGAAAGCTCCGATGGCTGGCCTGGCAACATCAACCAGGTGGCCCGCGATGCAATGATCGAAGCCATGATAGCCAGCCGCTCTGCGGTCAAGCGTCCAAGTATGGGGTTCAACATGCCGAAGAAACACGTATTGGCGATTTCCGCCGTCGTCGTGGTCGCGGTAGCCGCCGCCTGGCTGATGCCGGGTCGCAGCAAAGCACCGACCACTGGCGCACCCGCTAACGAACAGGCACAACTGCCGCTCGGCCAGGGCACACCGAAACCGAACAGTGGCGGCGCACCCGCCGTCGAGTTCGCCGGTAATTCGCAACCGATGCCATTGCCGCTGGTCGGTAATTCGCAGCCGGTCATGCGCGGTCCATTGGCTGAAGCAGCCGGTGGTATTTCCGAAGGCGACGACGGCGTGCCGGTCGAGGGCTCCAGCGATACACCGCCAACCGTGACCACGACTGCGCCGCCTGCGGGCGTTCCGGCCGGTCCTGCACCGACGCCTGGCGCCAAGCCGGCCCCCGCGCCGGCTCAGATTGCCACGGCCAAACCGGTTCCAACGGCGCCTGCCGTGAAGCCGGCCCCGGCACCTGCCGTTGCCCCTGGCAAACCAGCCGTTGTCGCTACCGCCAAGCCTGCCGAGAAACCCGTCGCACCGGCCGCAGGCGCCAAGGCTGCGGGCGGCACCTGGTACGCCGGTCAGCCTACCGGCAATTACGTGGTGCAAATCCTCGGCACCAGCTCTGAAGCGACCGCACAAAACTTCGTCAAGGAGCAGGGCGGCGAGTACCGTTATTTCAAGAAAGTCCTCAATGGCAAGCCGCTTTACGTCATCACCTACGGCAACTTCGCCAACCGCGATGCAGCCGTTACCGCCATCAAGGCCTTGCCAGCGAAGGTTCAGGCTGGTAAACCTTGGCCTCGCTCTGTCGCCAGCGTCCAACAGGAACTGGCAACAGCTCGCTGAAGATTCGGCGGCCTTACCCAGGCCGCCTCTCCCGGCACCTCAATATTTCTGCAAGCGCATGCCGCCTCTCAAGGCCGCGTGCCTTGTGGTGTCTGCGTCACAGTAGTCTTTGAGTCGTAGCGGTCAGAATTAAAAAAGTTTTGACTAGCACAGCAGATCGCTTTAAACCTTTCACAAATGCGACATAGATTTGCGACAGTTCGTCGTCAAATTTGTGAGCCTGTGTGTCGCTGTGTACAATGACCACCCTTTTGCCCCCGCTAAGCCGGCGCACGTTCGGCGCGGATCGCAAGTGGTTGAATTAAAAAGAAATTTGCCTCGATAAGAGGCAGCCTGGTGAGAAAGTGTCTATGAAAGCAGGTCTGTACCAACCAGATGAATTCAAGGATAACTGCGGTTTCGGCTTGATAGCCCATATGCAGGGCGAGCCCAGTCATACCCTTTTGCAAACGGCCATTGAGGCCCTGACCTGCATGACCCACCGCGGTGGGATCAACGCCGACGGCAAGACCGGTGACGGTTGCGGTCTGCTGATTCAAAAGCCTGATGTGTTCCTGCGAGCGATCGCCCAGGAAGCCTTCGGCGTCGAACTGCCCAAGCAATATGCGGTGGGCATGGTCTTCTTCAACCAGGACCCGGTCAAAGCCGAAGCCGCTCGCGAAAACATGAACCGCGAGATCCTCGCCGAAGGCCTGACCCTGGTCGGCTGGCGCAAAGTGCCCATCGACACCAGCGTCCTCGGCCGCCTGGCCCTCGAGCGCCTGCCGCAGATCGAACAGGTCTACATCGGCGGTGAAGGCCTGAGCGATCAGGACATGGCGATCAAGCTGTTCAGCGCCCGTCGTCGCTCGTCCGTGGCCAATGCCGCCGACGTCGATCACTACATCTGCAGCTTTTCCCACAAGACCATCATTTATAAAGGCCTGATGATGCCGGCGGATTTGACCGCCTTCTATCCAGACCTCAGTGACCAGCGCCTGCAAACCTCGATTTGCGTGTTCCACCAGCGCTTCTCCACCAACACCCTGCCGAAATGGCCGCTGGCCCAGCCATTCCGCTTCCTCGCCCACAACGGCGAGATCAACACCATCACCGGCAACCGCAACTGGGCCCAGGCCCGTCGCACCAAGTTCACCAACGATCTGATGGATCTGGAAGAGCTCGGTCCGCTGGTGAACCGTGTCGGCTCAGACTCCTCCAGCATGGACAACATGCTCGAGCTGATGGTCACCGGTGGCATTGATCTGTTCCGTGGCGTGCGGATGATCATTCCGCCTGCGTGGCAGAACGTCGAAACCATGGACCCGGATCTGCGCGCGTTCTACGAATACAACTCGATGCACATGGAACCGTGGGACGGCCCGGCGGGCGTGGTCATGACCGACGGTCGCTACGCGGTGTGCCTGCTCGACCGTAACGGTCTGCGCCCGGCGCGTTGGGTGACGACCAAAAACGGTTTCATCACCCTGGCGTCGGAAATCGGCGTCTGGAATTACCAGCCTGAAGACGTCATCGCCAAGGGCCGGGTTGGTCCGGGCCAGATCTTTGCCGTGGACACCGAAACCGGTCAGATCCTCGACACCGACGCCATCGACAACCGCTTGAAGTCTCGTCATCCGTACAAACAATGGCTGCGCAAAAACGCTTTGCGCATCCAGGCGACCATGGAAGACAACGACCACGGTTCGGCTTTTTACGACGTCGACCAGCTCAAGCAGTACATGAAGATGTATCAGGTCACGTTCGAAGAGCGCGACCAGGTGCTGCGTCCGCTCGGCGAGCAAGGTTATGAAGCCGTCGGCTCGATGGGCGACGATACGCCGATGGCCGTGCTGTCTCAGCGCGTGCGCACGCCGTACGACTATTTCCGCCAGCAGTTCGCGCAGGTCACCAACCCGCCGATCGACCCGCTGCGTGAAGCTATCGTCATGTCGCTGGAGATTTGCCTCGGTGCCGAGCGCAACATCTTCCAGGAGTCGCCGGAGCACGCCTCGCGCGTGATCCTCAGCTCGCCGGTCATTTCCCCGGCCAAGTGGCGCTCGCTGATGAACCTCGATCGTCCGGGCTTCGAACGCCAGGTCATCGACCTTAATTATGACGAAAGCGTCGGCCTCGAAGCGGCGGTGCGCAATGTCGCCGATCAGGCTGAAGAAGCCGTTCGCGCCGGTCGCACCCAGATCGTCCTGAGTGACCGTCACATCGCGCCGGGCAAGTTGCCGATCCACGCCTCTCTCGCCACCGGCGCGGTGCACCACCGCCTGACCGAAAAAGGCCTGCGTTGCGACTCCAACATCCTGGTTGAAACCGCTACCGCACGCGACCCGCATCACTTTGCGGTGCTGATCGGTTTCGGCGCCTCGGCGGTCTATCCGTTCCTGGCCTACGAGGTGCTCGGCGACCTGATCCGCACCGGTGAAGTCCTGGGCGACCTCTATGAGGTGTTCAAGAACTACCGCAAGGGCATCACCAAAGGCCTGCTGAAAATCCTTTCGAAGATGGGTATCTCGACCATCGCTTCGTACCGTGGTGCGCAGCTGTTCGAAGCCATCGGCCTGTCCGAAGAAGTCTGCGACCTGAGCTTCCGTGGCGTGCCAAGCCGGATCAAAGGTGCGCGTTTCGTTGACATCGAAGCCGAGCAGAAAGCCCTCGCCGCCGAAGCCTGGAGCCCGCGCAAGCCGATCCAGCAGGGCGGCCTGCTGAAGTTCGTCCACGGTGGCGAATATCACGCGTACAACCCGGACGTGGTCAACACCTTGCAAGCCGCTGTGCAGCAGGGCGACTACAGCAAGTTCAAGGAATACACGGCGCTGGTGGATAACCGTCCGGTGTCGATGATCCGCGACCTGTTCAAGGTCAAAACGCTGGCGACGCCGCTGGATATCAGCGAAATCGAACCGCTGGAATCGGTGCTCAAGCGCTTCGACTCCGCGGGCATCTCACTCGGCGCGCTGTCGCCGGAAGCTCACGAAGCCCTCGCCGAAGCCATGAACCGCCTCGGTGCGCGTTCCAACTCCGGCGAAGGTGGCGAAGACCCGGCGCGCTACGGCACGATCAAAAGCTCGAAAATCAAGCAAGTTGCGACCGGCCGTTTCGGGGTGACCCCGGAATACCTGGTCAACGCTGAAGTGCTGCAGATCAAGGTGGCCCAAGGCGCCAAGCCTGGCGAAGGCGGTCAGCTGCCAGGCGGCAAGGTCAACGGTCTGATCGCCAAGCTGCGTTACGCAGTGCCGGGCGTGACCCTGATTTCGCCGCCGCCGCACCACGACATCTATTCCATCGAAGACTTGTCACAGCTGATTTTCGACCTGAAACAAGTCAACCCGAAAGCGCTGGTCTCGGTGAAGCTGGTAGCTGAAGCGGGCGTTGGCACTATCGCTGCCGGTGTGGCCAAGGCCTATGCGGACTTGATCACCATCTCCGGCTACGACGGCGGCACCGGCGCATCGCCGCTGACCTCGATCAAATACGCGGGCGCGCCTTGGGAACTCGGCCTGGCCGAAACCCACCAGACCCTGCGCGGCAACGACCTGCGTGGCAAAGTCCGGGTGCAGACCGACGGCGGCCTGAAAACCGGCCTCGACGTGATCAAGGCAGCCATCCTCGGCGCTGAGAGCTTCGGCTTCGGTACTGCGCCAATGATCGCGCTGGGCTGCAAATACTTGCGCATCTGCCATCTGAACAACTGCGCCACCGGCGTTGCGACGCAGAACGAGAAGCTGCGCAAGGATCACTACATCGGCACCGTCGACATGGTGATCAACTTCTTCACCTACGTTGCCGAAGAAACCCGTGAGTGGCTGGCCAAGTTGGGCGTGCGCTCTCTCGAAGAGCTGATCGGTCGTACCGATCTGCTGGAAATCCTCGAAGGCCAGACCGCCAAGCAGAACCACCTCGACCTGACCCCGTTGCTCGGCAGCGACCACATCCCGGCAGACAAACCACAGTTCTGCCAGGTCGACCGCAACCCGCCGTTCGACAAAGGCCTGCTGGCCGAGAAAATGATCGACATGGCCACCTCGGCCATCAACGACATGAGCGGCGCCGATTTCGCTTTGGATATCTGTAACTGCGACCGTTCGATCGGCGCTCGGGTTTCCGGTGAAATCGCCCGCAAGCACGGCAACCAAGGCATGGCGAACGCGCCGATCACCTTCCGCTTCAAAGGGACGGCCGGTCAGAGCTTCGGTGTGTGGAACGCCGGTGGCCTGAACATGTACCTGGAAGGCGATGCCAACGACTACGTCGGCAAAGGCATGACCGGCGGCAAACTGGTCATCGTTCCGCCGAAAGGCAGCGCGTACAAGACTCAGGACAGTGCCATCATTGGCAATACCTGCCTGTACGGCGCCACCGGTGGCAAGCTGTTCGCCGCCGGCACCGCGGGTGAGCGTTTCGCGGTGCGTAACTCCGGTGCTCACACGGTTGTGGAAGGCACGGGCGATCACTGCTGCGAGTACATGACCGGTGGTTTCGTCTGCGTTCTGGGCAAGACCGGTTACAACTTCGGCTCAGGCATGACCGGCGGTTTCGCCTACGTGCTCGACCAGGACAACAGCTTCGTTGACCGGGTCAATCACGAACTGGTGGAAATCCAGCGGATCAGCGGTGAGGCGATGGAAGCCTATCGCAGCCACCTGCAACGCGTGCTGGACGAATACGTCGCGGAAACCGACAGCGAATGGGGCCGTAACCTCGCTGAAAACCTCGATGACTATTTGCGTCGTTTCTGGCTCGTCAAACCGAAGGCGGCGAGTTTGAAGTCGCTCCTCTCGAGTACGCGGGCAAGTCCGCAGTAAAGCAACCGCAAGCTTCGAGCGGCAAGCTTGAAGCCATGCGCGGTGGACCGGTTGAAAATGATTTTCTTGCAGCTTGAAGCTTGAAGCTTGAGGCTGCGGTAGGAGTTTTAAAGATGGCCGAACGTCTAAACAACGACTTCCAGTTCATCGAGGTCGGGCGCAAAGATCCGAAGAAGAAACTGTTGCGTCAACGCAAGAAAGAGTTCGTGGAGATCTACGAACCCTTCAAACCCCAGCACTCGGCCGATCAGGCCCACCGCTGCCTGGGTTGCGGTAACCCGTATTGCGAATGGAAGTGCCCGGTGCACAACTTCATTCCGAACTGGCTGAAACTGGTGGCCGAGGGCAACATCCTTCAGGCCGCCGAGCTGTCGCACCAGACGAACACCCTGCCGGAAGTCTGCGGCCGGGTGTGTCCGCAGGATCGACTGTGCGAGGGTGCCTGCACCCTGAACGATGGCTTCGGCGCGGTGACCATCGGTTCGGTTGAGAAGTACATCACCGACACCGCGTTTGCCATGGGCTGGCGTCCGGACATGTCCAAGGTCAAGCCGACTGGCAAACGCGTCGCGATCATTGGTGCCGGTCCGGCCGGCCTGGGCTGTGCCGACGTGCTGGTACGCGGCGGCGTGACCCCGGTGGTGTTCGACAAGAACCCGGAAATCGGCGGCTTGCTGACCTTCGGCATCCCCGAGTTCAAGCTCGAAAAGACTGTGTTGAGCAATCGCCGCGAAGTCTTCACCGGCATGGGCATCGAGTTCCGCTTGAACACCGAAGTGGGCAAGGACGTGACCATTGAACACCTGCTTGAGGAATATGATGCCGTGTTCATGGGCATGGGCACCTACACCTACATGAAGGGCGGCTTTGCTGGTGAGGACCTGCCGGGCGTGCATGACGCGCTTGACTTCCTGATCGCCAACGTCAACCGCAACCTGGGCTTTGAAAAGTCGCCGGAAGATTTCGTCGACATGAAAGGCAAGAAGGTCGTGGTGCTGGGCGGTGGTGATACGGCGATGGACTGCAACCGTACGTCGATTCGCCAGGGCGCCAAGTCGGTAACCTGCGCTTATCGTCGCGACGAAGCGAACATGCCGGGCTCGCGTAAAGAGGTGAAGAACGCCAAGGAAGAAGGCGTGAAATTCCTCTACAACCGCCAGCCGATTGCCATTGTCGGTGAAGACAAGGTCGAAGGTGTGAAGGTGGTCGAGACCCGTCTCGGCGAACCGGACGCCCGTGGCCGCCGCAGCCCTGAGCCGATTCCGGGCTCCGAAGAGATCATCCCGGCCGACGCCGTGGTCATCGCTTTCGGCTTCCGTCCAAGCCCGGCGCCGTGGTTCGAGCAGTTCAGCATCCAGACCGACAGCCAGGGCCGCGTCGTAGCCCCGGAACAAGGTCAGTACAAGCACCAGACCAGCAACCCGAAAATCTTCGCCGGTGGCGATATGGTTCGCGGTTCCGACCTGGTGGTGACGGCGATCTTCGAAGGGCGTAATGCCGCTGAAGGGATCCTGGATTACCTGGGCGTCTGACGACGCCAGCGGCAAGTTTCAAGCTACAAGCTGCAAGCTCAAAGCCACGGTGCTTGCGGCTTGCAGCTTGAAACTTGCCGCTGCATCTATGCGACAAATTGACCCGATAGACAAAAGGCACGGCTCTTGCCGTGCCTTTTGCGTCGCGCTCTGAGAAAATGCCCGCACTATTTTTCCGGATGCCGACATGACTGCCCTGAAGAACGACCGTTTCCTTCGCGCCCTGCTCAAGCAACCTGTAGACGTCACGCCTGTCTGGATGATGCGTCAGGCCGGTCGCTACCTGCCGGAATACCGCGCCAGCCGAGCCAAGGCGGGCGACTTCATGAGCCTGTGCATGAACCCGGCGTTCGCCTGCGAAGTCACGATGCAGCCGCTCGACCGTTATCCGCAACTGGACGCGGCGATCCTCTTCTCCGACATCCTCACCATTCCCGACGCCATGGGCCAGGGCCTGTATTTCGAGACCGGCGAGGGGCCGCGCTTCAAGAAAGTGGTCAGCACAATGGCCGACATCGAAGCCCTGCCGATTCCTGATCCGCACAAAGACCTCGGTTACGTGATGGACGCGGTCAGCACCATCCGCCGCGAACTGAACGGCCGTGTGCCGCTGATCGGCTTCTCCGGCAGCCCATGGACCCTGGCCACCTACATGGTCGAAGGCGGCTCGTCGAAAGACTTCCGCAAGACCAAGGCCATGCTCTACGACAACCCGCAAGCCATGCATTTGCTGCTGGACAAGCTCGCGCAGTCCGTCACCTCCTACCTCAACGGCCAGATCATGGCCGGTGCGCAAGCAGTGCAGATTTTCGATACGTGGGGCGGCAACCTCTCGGCAGCGGCGTACCAGGAATTTTCCCTGGCCTACATGCGCAAAATCGTCAGCGGTCTGATTCGCGAACACGAAGGTCGCAAGGTGCCGGTCATTCTGTTCACCAAGAACGGCGGGCTGTGGCTGGAAAGCATTGCCGACGCTGGCGCCGACGCGCTGGGCCTGGACTGGACCTGCGACATCGGCAACGCACGGGCTCGTGTCGGCGATAAGGTCGCGTTGCAAGGCAACATGGACCCGACTGTGCTGTACGCCAAACCGGAAGCCATTCGCACCGAAGTCGGGCGCATCCTCGCCAGCTACGGCAAGGGCAGCGGTCACGTATTCAACCTTGGTCATGGCATCACGCCGGATGTCGATCCGGAGCATGCGGGCGCGTTCATGCGCGCGGTGCACGAGTTGTCGGCGCAGTATCACGAGTAGTGTTTCTGACGATCCACTGAACCTGTCCGGGTTAACCGCCGGACAGGTTTTTTTATGTCTGTTGAACGCATGGCTACCGAATGCGTTTCTTCCTGTAAGAAAGCTTTCTCACATCGTCAGACAAGTGTTTTGAGAGACAAATCCCCAACCAAGTGGCGACTTGTCCTACATAGAAGTTGCCTCCATCCCGGTAACGTTTCAGACCCTCGTTCGGCACCCCAAACCGACCGGGATTACGAACAGCGGCGCCAGCCAGGCGCCTGAATTTTCGATAAGTAGTCTGGAACACAATCATGAAAAAAATCTTCCACAAGGGTGCTGCGTTCACCGCATGCTCCTCTTCGATGATCCTGTTATCGGCAATGTTGGCGGCTCAAACTGTTTCAGCCCATGGCTACCTCGAAGTGCCGCCCTCGCGCGCATTGCTCTGCCAGAAAGGTGTGAACATTAATTGTGGCGGCGCGCAGTACGAACCACAAAGCGTTGGCGAAACGTTCAAAGGTTTTCCAGCCGGCACGGGTGGCGCCCCGTTGCAAGGGCCAGTCGACGGCAAGATCCCAAGTGGCGGCCACGCGTTGTTTTCCGCGTTGGATGCTCAATCTGCCACTCGCTGGCATTTGAATGAGATCAAGGACCGCAACATTGATTTCCAGTGGCACTACACAGCTGTTCACCCCGCGACCAAACATGAGTACTTCATCACTCGCAATGGCTGGAATCCAAACGAGGCGCTGAAGCGCGCGTCCTTTGAAGGCACGCCGTTCTGCACCATCGATGGCGGTAACCAGAAGCCTGAATCGGGTGCCAAGCACAGTTGCACCCTCCCGGCAGACAAATCCGGCCAGCATGTGATTCTCGCCATCTGGACGGTTGGCGACACCGACGCGGCGTTTTACAACCCGACTGACGTGAACATTATTGCCGAAGCAGAGTTGCCCGGTGGCTGGTCTTCCGTTGGCAGTATCGCACCGTCGACTCAATTGCTGATCGGCGACAAGGTCAAGGCTCGCGCCTTCTCTGCTACCGGCGAGCAGTCGAATTTCAGCGTCGAAATTTCCATCGATAGCGTCGAGGACGGCTCGCCAAACAACTGGTCGTTCAAACTGGCAGAAAAAATCAACGGCGCCCAAACACTTATCCGCGCCGGTATCCGTGATGAGGATGGGAACATTAAGCCGGTGCGTGGCGCCAACACCCTCTACGCCCAGAAAGAAAGCGGAATCACCCGTTACGAAGTCCAGCTGGACATGAAGGAAGACACCGCTGCGCGGATGTCTGTCGCTTCTCAGCAAGCCGAATACGTTTTGGTCAAAGGCTTGGCCAAAGTCGATTTCAGCATGGTCTCCAATCGCAAAATGAACGTCGAAGCGACCCTGTTTGATGAGCACAACAAGCCCGTCGCTTCGACCAAGGCTCCAGTGGACAGCGGCACGACCAACCTGGTGATGGACGTTCGCAGCAACCCGGGCAAACACACCCTGACGCTGGTGGGCACCACCCTGGATGGCCGCACCACCCGCCAGGATACCCAACCGACCCACATGATCGGCGAAGGTGCCGGTGTCGAGCATGACTTCGTGTTCCCCGATGGCCTCAGCGAGTACACCGCCGGCACCAAAGTGCTGCAACCGAAGACCAACGAAGTCTTCGAATGCAAGCCGTTCCCGGAGTCCGGTTACTGCAAGCAGTACGCCCCGACCGCCAACGGTTTTGAGCCCGGTGTCGGTGCGCACTGGCACATGGCGTGGGACAAGCTCTAAGCCCGTCGCGTAACACTTCAGGCGATCCGGGACTGGGTCGCCTGAAGGTTCATTCCTTTGTCGGAAAACGTGCGCAAAAATGACGGTGGTTATGATGTCCAGGCGACTTTTACCGTTCGGCCTGCTGGTTGTATCCGTGGGTTACGCCGCGTTTTTGGCGTGGCAAGAATGGGGCTATCGCGAAAGCCTTGTCTCACCGTTGTCATTCGCCACGGCACTGCGGGCACCATCGCCCCACGCTCCTGTCGATAGCACGGCGATTACAACAGTGCTGGGCCTGTCGCCCGAAACGCCGTTGCTGGCTAGCGCCGAGCCGATGACCTTGCAGGCCAGTTTTGTCCTCGGTACAGGGTTGTCCAAAGCCCTGCTGGCAGACGCGCAAGGTGCGCGGATTTATCAGGTGGGCGATCCGTTACCGGGCGGCAGCGTGCTTCGCCGCGTCGAGGCGAACCAGGCGGTGCTGTGGAACAGGGGACGTGAAGAGGTGTTGGCGCTGCAAACGTCTACTGCGAGTTTCCTGCGCCGTTTCGATGGGCAGGCCGAGGCCCAGCCACCGGCCATTTCCACACGTTATCTACGCCCGCACTCCGGGCCGTCTGAGTGATCACTTCCATGAATAGCTTCATCGGCACGCAGCCTCTGCGCACCTTTCTTTTCCTGGCCGTTCTAACGACGGCGCTTGTTCCCCAGACGCTGCACGGCGAGGAAGAAAAATGGCAACTGGCGATGAACAATGCCGAGCTGCGCGACATCGTCGAAGAAATCTCCGGCATCCTCGGAACCACCGTGGTGCTCGACCCCAGAGTGTCCGGGCGCATCACCGTCATGTCTCGTCAGGCCCTCGACCGCGAGGGCGTTCGCCGGCTGTTTTATTCGGTGCTCGACGCCCACAACTTCACGGTCATCGACGAGGGTGACCGTATCCTCATCACACCGGTCACCGAAGCGAAAACCCGTGCCGGGCAGGACTCGGCAAAAACCGCGACGGCGTCGCAATTCGTCACCCAGGTCATCGAGCTGAACACCAGCAGCGCCGCGGATATTGCCGGACTGGTGCGGCCGCTGGTGTCGGCCAATGGTTATGTCGGTCCGTCGGTGTCGGCCAATGCGCTGGTCATCACCGACACAGCCGCCAACGTAGGGCGTATTGCCAAGGTCGTGCGTCAGCTGGATTCGGGGCAGAACAACCTGCATGCCGTGGTGCAACTCAAGCATGCCCAGGCCGCTGATGTGGCCACGATCATTGAATCTTCACTGGGCAAACGCAACGCCGATACAGCGATTCAGGTACTGCCCGACACCCGGACCAACCGCCTGATTGTCATCGGCCCGCCAGCGGTGCGCCAGCGCCTGCTCGACTTGGCCCGTGGCCTCGACACACCCGCCACTGCCTCTCTAGACAACGCTCGGGTCATTCGCTTGCGCCACAGCAATGCCAAGCAATTGGCCGAAGTTCTGGAGGCGATGGGGCAGGGGCGGAAACAGGCATCCCCCGTTAACGGCGTGAAGGACAATTCATCCGGCGCCCCGTTCACGATCAAGGCTGATGAAAGCCAGAACGCGCTGGTGCTGATCGCCGAGCCGGCGCAAATCCGCACGATTGAAAACATCGTGCGCCAGTTGGATCAACCCCGGGCTCAGGTGCTGATTCATGCCGCCATCGTCGAAATTTCCGGGGACATCGCCCAGGCCGTGGGCGTCCAGTGGAGTTTCAGCGGCGGCGACGCGAAGGGCTTTATCAACTTCCCGGGCACCGATATTCCAATTATTGGCGGGCTCAATTTTGACGAGAATAAATCGGCCCCGGAAGGCGCGCTCCTGCAGTTGGGCGGTGACCGTTTCGGCGCGCTGATTTCGGCGCTGGCCAGCAACACCCACAGCAATCTGCTGTCCACGCCCAGCCTGTTGACCCTGGACAATCAGGAGGCGGAAATCATCGTCGGGCAAAACGTGCCGTTCAAGACGGGCTCCTACGCGACCAACAGCAACGGTGCCGACAACCCGTTCACCACCGTCGAGCGCAAGGATGTCGGCATCAGCCTGAAAATCAAACCGTACATCAACGAAGGCTCGACCTTGCGCCTCGAGGTGGAGCAAGAAGTCTCGGACATTGCGCCGTCGGTGTCCGGCATCGATTCTTCCGACCTGATCACTAACAAACGCGCGCTCAAAAGCACCATCCTGGCCGACGATGGCGAGATCATCGTCATCGGTGGGTTGATCCGCGACAGCGTGCGCACCCAGCAAAGCGGCGTGCCGCTGCTGCGCGACATTCCTTACCTGGGCGCACTGTTTCGCTGGACCCGGGACACACAAACCAAAAGCAACCTGATGGTGTTTTTGCGGCCCACTATTGTACGCAGCAAGGAAGACCTCGCCGACGTCAGCCAGCAGCGCTACAACGCGCTGCGACAGTTGAGCCAGCCGGGTGCGCACGGCAACAATTCGTTGCTGCTGCCGGCAGAAGCACGTCAGTTGTTCGAACCGGCCATGGACGCACCGGTGTTCGATTTGCGCAAGCAGATGCCGGTTACGCCATGAGTGAAAAAATCGAGCGGCTGCCTTTCGGTTTTGCCCGGCGTTTCGGCGTTTTGCTGGAGGGCGAGGGCGCAGATTTGCGCCTTGTGCTGCGAGCCGATACGCCATTGAGCGCCCTGTCGGAAGCGCGCCGGGTCTGCGGCCGGAACCTGCCGTTGCGCAGTGTCGATGCCGATGAATTCGCTGTGCGTCTGGCGGCGGCTTACCGTGAGGGTCAGAGTGCGGCGGAGCAGGTTGCCCAAGGGCTGGACGATGAACTCGATCTGCTCAGCCTGGTCGATCAAGTCCCGCAAACCTCTGACCTGCTGGACCAGCAGGGCGATGCGCCAATCATCCGCCTGATCAACGCCCTGCTCAGCGAAGCCGTGCGCGCGCAGGCGTCGGACGTGCACCTTGAGACGTTCGAGCATTCGCTGTCGGTGCGCATGCGGGTCGATGGGCAATTGTGCGAAATGCTCAAGCCTCGGCGCGAATTGGCGACGTTGCTGGTGTCGCGGATCAAGGTCATGGCGCGGCTGGATATCGCAGAAAAACGTATTCCTCAGGACGGTCGAATGGCCCTTCGACTGGCCGGCCACGAAGTCGATGTGCGGGTCTCGACGCTGCCGTCGGCGCACGGTGAAAGGGTGGTGCTGCGCCTGCTCGATAAGCAGGCCGGGCGCCTCGAATTGCCGCGGCTGGGCATGCCGGCCGAGACCCTGGCCGCCTTGCAACTGTTGCTGGCAAAACCCCACGGCATTCTGCTGGTGACCGGTCCCACCGGTTCCGGAAAGACCACCAGTCTGTACGCCGCATTGAGCACCCTGAACGACCAGACCCGCAACATTCTTACGGTCGAAGACCCCATCGAATATCACCTGCCCGGTGTCGGCCAGATGCCGGTCAATCCAAAAGTGGACATGACGTTTGCCCGAGGCTTGCGGGCGATTCTGCGTCAGGACCCGGACGTGGTGATGGTCGGGGAAATCCGTGATCGCGAGACGGCGGAAATCGCCGTTCAGGCCTCGTTGACCGGGCACCTGGTGCTCTCGACGTTGCACACCAACAGCGCGGTGGGCGCGGTGACCCGGCTGGTGGACATGGGTGTGGATGCCTACCTGCTGGCGTCGTCACTGGTGGGCATTCTGGCGCAGCGTCTGTTGCGCACGTTGTGCCCGCACTGCAAGGCGTCGTATCGCGCCGACGCGGCCACCTGTCAGCGGCTCGGGCTCGATGCGGCGTCGCCTCCACAGCTGTTCAGAGCGCAGGGGTGTGATCAGTGCCAGCACGGTTATCGCGGACGAATCGGCATCTATGAGCTGATCAGCGTGACCGCGCCCGTGTCGGCGTTGATTCATCAAGGCGCCGGTGAGCAGGCGTTGATCGCGCAAGCGCGCAAAGGCTCCCGCAGCTTGTTTCAGGATGGTCGGCAACGGGTGCTCGACGGCATGACCAGCCTCGACGAGTTACTGCGCGTGATCCAGGAGGACTAGCGAATGCCGACGTTCGATTACCTGGCGGACGATGCGCAGGGCCAACGCTGCAAGGGCCGGCTTGAAGCCGACAGCCCGCGTCATGCGCGGCAACTGATGCGCGAGCGAGGTCTGTGGCCGCTCGAATTGCACGAGGTGAGCGCCAGCGGTGCCACGGGCACACAACCCCGCAGCGGTCGCTTGAGCGCGGCTGAACTGGCGCTGTTGACGTTGCAGTTGTCCACGCTGGTTCAGGCCGGTCTGCCGCTGGAAGAAGCGCTGGAAGCGGTGAGCAAACAGAGTGCCAAGCGCAAGGTCGCGGGGCTCTTGTCAGCCGTCCGCAGCCGGGTGATGGAAGGGCATGCACTGTCGACCGCGTTGGGGCTGTTCCCCAAAGCGTTCCCCGAACTGTTCCGCGCCACCGTTGCCGCCGGCGAACGTTCCGGGCACCTGGGCCAGGTGCTGGAGCAATTGGCCGCCTACACCCAGACGCGCCAGGCATCGCGGCAGAAAATCCAGATGGCGCTGGTGTACCCGTTGATTTTGATGCTGGCCAGCGTGGCGATCGTTGGTTTCCTGCTCGGCTACGTGGTCCCGGACGTGGTGAAAATTTTCATCGACAGTGACCAGCCGTTGCCTTGGCTCACGCAGGCGCTGATCGCCCTCAGCGAAGGTCTGCGCAGTCACTTCCTGTGGTTGACGGGCGTGCTGGCGACGGTGATCGGTCTGTTCCGCTGGAGCCTGCGTCAGCCACTCTGGCGCCTGCGCTGGCATCGGCTGGCACTGAATCTCCCTGTAGCGGGTGAGGTGTTGCGGGCGATGGAAGCTGCACGGTTTGCCAGCACTCTGGCGATCCTCGGCAAAAGTGCCGTGCCATTGGTGGATGCACTGGAAATCGCCGCCGCCGTCATCGGCAACCTGACCATTCGTGGGCGCATGGTCGATGTCGCGCGTTCTGTCCGCGAAGGCGGAACGTTGACCCGGGGCCTGGAACTCAGCGGCGATATCCCGCCGATGATGCTGCACATGATCGCCAGCGGTGAGCGCGCGGGTGAACTCGACCGCATGCTGGTACGGGCCGCCGAGCAACAGGAAAACAGCCTGGCGGCGCGGATCGCCCTGGTCGTCAGTCTTTTCGAACCGGCCATGCTGGTGCTGATGGGCGGCGTCGTGCTGCTGATCGTCATGGCCATTCTCCTTCCGATTCTCAGCCTCAACCAATTGGTGAATTGACCCATGCACTCTCCTCGCAGCAGCCCTCGTCGCGTCCAGCGTGGTTTTACCCTGATCGAAATCATGGTGGTGGTCGTGATCATCGGCGTGCTGGGGGCCATCGTGGTGCCGCAGTTCATGAGCCGTCCCGACCAGGCCAAAGTCACCGCCGCCAAAATCGATATTCAGGCCATCGCCACCGCCCTCGAAATGTACCGCCTCGACAATTTCCACTACCCCTCGACGCAGCAGGGTCTGGAAGCGTTGAGTAAACGCCCTTCGGGTGTGCCAACAGCGCGGAACTGGAACGTTCAGGGTTATTTGAAAAACCTGCCGGTCGACCCCTGGGGTTCTCCGTATCAATTCCTCAATCCCGGTGTGCAGTCGATCGATGGCAGCTACGACTTGTATTCCCTGGGGTCC
The DNA here is from genome assembly GCF_054897705.1 of Pseudomonas sp. GB2N2. Lineage (NCBI taxonomy): Bacteria > Pseudomonadati > Pseudomonadota > Gammaproteobacteria > Pseudomonadales > Pseudomonadaceae > Pseudomonas > Pseudomonas sp. GB2N2. The sequence goes on along the minus strand of NZ_CM142701.1, from coordinate 4,147,151 downwards.
GATGGCGTGACCGCCGGCGAAGGGCATGCGGCCGACATCGGGAACTGGGGTGGCTGATTTATGGGTCAACGTTGCCGGGGATTTACCTTGCTCGAACTGATGATCGTGATTGTGTTGGTCGGCGTGCTCCTGGGCATGGTGAGCTTCGCCGTCGGGCCGAATCCGGCACGTCAGGCCCGGCAGGATGCACAAGGGATGGCTGGCTTGATTCAGCAACTGCGTGAACGAGCGGTGCTGGATGGTGAGGAATTCGGCCTGCGCCTGAGTGACGGCGGTTATCGCGCGCTGCGGCTCGCGGCTCACCGCTGGGAGCCGGTATCGGTGCTGTACACATGGCCGGTCAACGTGCAACTGCACCTTGAGCAGGATGGGTATCCGCTGATCCTCGGAAGTGATGAAGGACCACCACAGGTGCTGATGCTCAGCAACGATGAAATCAGCGCCTTCACACTGACGTTTTCGACGCCGGAGAGGACGTTGCTGAGCCTGTCGAGCGACGGTTTCGGCGAGGTGGTGATCGATGGCTGACAGCCTGCCCGCAACGCGCATGCGCGGCTTCACGCTGCTGGAAATCATGGTGGCCCTGGCGGTCTTCTCGACGCTGGCGGCGGCCGTGCTGTCGGCGAGCCAATACGTGATCAGGCAGACCGGCACGGTAGAGGAAAGACTGTTTGCCGCCTGGTTGGCGGATAACTATTTGAATGAACTGCGCCTTCAACCCGGGATAACCCTCGGCCAGCAGCAACGCGTGGTGCACATGGATCGCCGCGACTGGCTGCTGCGCCAGCACATCAGCGCGGCGACCGACCCGCGATTGCTCAAGGTCGAGATTGACGTCAGCCTGTCCGGTCGCGACCACGCCCTTCATCGCGCCAGTGGCTGGATACCCGATCGTCATGAATAGGCAAACCGGTTTCACCTTGCTGGAACTGGTGATCGCCATGGCGATTTTTGCTGTGCTCGGTCTGGCCAGTTGGGGCTTGTTCGATGGCGTGGTTCGCGTGCAGCAGGGCACGGCAGCCCACGAGCGTGAATTTCGAAGTGTGCAACGGGCGGTGGCGGTTATCGAGCGGGATCTGCTGCAAGTGATCCCCCAAACCGTCTCGCTCGAACAGACGGTATTGCAGTTGCAACGCAGCCACTGGCGCAATCCTCTGGACCAGCCTCGCAGCGAGCGCCAGACGCTCACCTACCGACTCGACAGCGGTGTGCTGTGGCGTGAAAGCCAAGGTGAAGGCACGCCGATCATGCAACGGCAGAAGCTGCTTGAGGGTGTGCGGGATTTCAGTTGGCGCGTGTTTGATCGTCAGTCCGGCTGGCGCAACGAGTGGCCGGCCGGGCGAGACGGGCATGCTCCGCTGGCCGTGGAACTGCAAGTGTCGGTGGGCCGTTTCGAGACGATCCGGCGGGTGCTGCTGTTGCCGGGCGCATTGCCATGAACGGGCGTCAACGGGGCATTGCCTTGATCAGCGTGTTGCTGGTCATGAGCCTCGCATTGCTGATCACCAGCGGCATGCTGCGCAGTCATCGCCTGTCACTGCAAAGCAGCGCGCAAGCGGTGCAGCACGTGCACTTGCGGCAACTCGCGGTGGCCGGGGAAACCTGGGCACTGGTGCAGTTGCAGCAAGCCGCGTGGGCTGGACAGAAAACCGTCGACCTGACCCAGGACTGGGCGCGTCTGACGCCCGACGCAGACATCGAAGGTGCGCAGTTGCGCGTCGATATCGAGGACCTTGCCGGTCGGTTCAATCTCAATTCATTGCTGACTCAGGGGCAGATCGATCAGGTCACCCTCGACCGTTGGGAGCGTTTGCTCAACTTGCTTGAACTGCCGTCGCAGCCGCTGGATCAGGTGGGCGCGTTGCAGGAGTTGAGTCAATTGCGCCTGTTGCCGGGCGTTGACGGTGAGCTGTTGCAGCAACTGGAACCCTGGGTCGCGGTGCTTCCTGCAGACGCTGTGCTGAACATCAACACGGCACCGGCGCAGGTGTTGAGGATGCTCGATGGCATAGATGCGACGACGGCTGAAGCATTGGTCCGTCAGCGTTCGACGACTGCATGGCCGAGCGTTCAAGCCTTTACTCGAGACCCGCTGCTCGCCGGCGCGGGCCTGAGCAGCCATGGGTTGGGAACCGGCAGCCGCTGGTTCCGGATTACGGTGCAGGTCATCCAGGGGCAGAGCCGTTTGCGCCTGGCCACGGATGTCGAGCGCGACCCTAAGACGCACCAGTTCACCCTCCTGCAACGACGTCTTCTTCCATCGACCCCCTATGAGATGCCGCGATGAACACCTGGCTTTACCTGACCGCCGAAGGACTGGTCGCCCCGTCACCCGACTGGCCTTGCTGCCGGTGGACCTCGACCGGTCAGCGCCAGTTCCTGCCCCTGCATCAAGCCGCGCGAGTGCTGAGCGGGCAAGCCGTCGATCTGCTGCTGCCCATGGAATTGTGCAGTTGGGTGCGCAGCGATCCGTGGCCTTCCAGGCGCAAGCCCAGCGCGCAAGCCATCGGGTTTGCCGTGGAAGATCAACTGAGCGACGTGCTGGAGAAGCTGCACCTGAGCATTGGCGATCGTGACGGAGAAGGACGTTATCCGGTGATGGTGATCGACCGCGATCAATTTGCTGAAGTCCTTGTAGTGCTGGCCAAGGCGGGTATTGCGGTGCGTTCGGTGTTTGTCGATGCGGATATCGCGTCCGGGCCTGAGCCAACGGTTACCCGCTGGTTTGGCCGATGGCTGCTGGGTGGCGCGATACCTGCCCGCGTGGCGATGGCGGATGAGGCGTTGACGTCGCTCAGATCCGCCTTGCCGCACGACAGTCGCTGGATCGACGAGCGAGAAGATGCAGCTTACGTCGATCAACGCCTGACGCTGCGGCCGTTGCACGCGATCAACCTGATGCAGGGCCAATTCGCCCTGCGCAGCAAACGTCTGCCGTGGCGTCTTGTTGGATTGGCGTTAATGATGATGCTCCTGCTGACCTGGGGCGCGAGCGCGACACGAATCCATTTTCTCGAGAGTGAAACCCGCCGGCTCTACAGCCAGAACGAGCAGCGATTCAAAGCGCTGTACCCTGACCAGACCCGCATCGTGGACTTGGCGACGCAGCTCAAGGCCCTGCAAAGCCAGACCGCTGAGCCGGAAAAGACCCGCCTCTCCGGTTTGGTGAGTCTGATTGAGCAGGTCATCGGCGCGAGCCATGTTGACGTCCGACGCATCGAATTCCGTTTGGGCGACGGCTGGAAAATCCAGCTGACTGCCAACAGCTTTGCCGAGCTTGAGCAACTGCGTGAGCGCGGGCGGCAGCAAGGCGTGCAGGTCAGGCTCGATAATGCGAGCAAAGAGCGCAACCGCGTCCAGGCGACATTGGCGGTGGAGGACAACACATGATTGCGGTCTGGCAACGCTTGTCCCGTCGTGAGCAGCGACTGTTAATGGGCGTGAGTGTATTTTTGCTGATCGTCGCGGGCTTCAGCCTGATCTGGCAGCCGACCCGTCAGCGCCTCGAAGCCGTTGAGCACCGGCATCAGCAGCAACTGAGCCTGGCTGCGCAGCTGCAACGGGCGCAACCGCGGAGGACCGTTGCCGTGGCCGCTGACCAACCCTTGTCGCTGCGCATCAGCGAAAGCGCCGCAGCGGCAGGGCTTGAGCTACATCAGATGGAGGCGGACAACGACCAGTTGCGCCTGACCCTCAGTGGCGATGCGAAGACGCTGTTGCAATGGCTGGACGCTGCCGAGCGTGATGGCGGGACGGTGCAATCACTGGCGCTGGAAAAACGTGATGCGGTGCTTGAGGTGCGGGTGGTACTGAGGTAACCGCGCTCACTGTAGGCGCGAGCTGGCTCCGGGCGGCGTTCCGACGAAAAACGTCCAGACAACGCGCTCATTCAGGCAGCTCGCGTCATCGTTGACGTCCATCGCGAGCGAGCTCGCTCCTACAGGGTTGGTGTTAAACCGACGCAGCCCCAGCCAACACCGGCAACTTCGCCAGTTTTAGCGCAACGACCAACGCCACCACCAGCAACGCGCCGATAAACAGCCCGATCCCGTTCCAGCCACCGAGATGCCAGAACACTCCGCCCGCCGTGCCGGCAATGCTCGACCCGGCGTAGTAGCTGAACAGGTACAGCGACGAGGCCTGCCCCTTGGCTTTGAGGGCGCGGCGGCCGATCCAGCTGCTCGCCACCGAATGTGCGCCGAAGAAGCCGAAGGTGAAGATCAGCATGCCGATGATCACCACCGGCAGCGGTGTGAACATCGTCAGGGCGAGACCGGCCAGCATCAGCACGATGGTGGCCCAGAGCACGCGGCGGCGGCCCAGTTTGTCCGCCAGCGCACCGATTTTCGCCGAGCTGTAGATGCCCGACAGGTACACCACCGACAGCAGTCCGACGAAGGTTTGGTCGAGGTTGTAAGGCCCGGCCAACAGGCGATAGCCGATGTAGTTGAACAGGGTGACGAACGCGCCCATCAGCACAAAGGCTTCGAGGAACAGCAGCGGCAAACCGGCGTCGTGAAAGTGCAGCGTGAAGCCGTTCAGCAGGCTGCGCGGGTGCAGTGAGCGAGCGCGGAAGTTGCGTGATTCGGGGAGGATTTTCCAGAATACAGCCGCCGCGATCACCGCCAGTCCGCCGATCACCAGCATCGCCGTATGCCAGCTGACGTAGTCGATCAACACGCCGGTGATCAAGCGTCCGCTCATCCCGCCCATGGCGTTGCCGCCAATGTACAGACCCATCGCCAGGCCAATGTGTTGCGGGTGAATCTCTTCGCTCAGGTACGTCATCGCAACCGCCGCCAGGCCACTCAACGACAACCCGATCAGCGCGCGCATCAGCAACACGCCGTGCCAGCTCGGCATCATCGAACCGGCGATGGTGCACAGGGCCGCAGCAAACAGCGCCGCGACCATCACCGGCTTACGCCCGACCCGGTCGGAGATCGGCCCCGTGATCAGCAGGCCGATGGCGAGCATGCCGGTGGCCACCGAGAGAATCAGACTGCTCTGCGCCGCATTGATGGAATATTCGTGAGACAACATCGGCATCATCGGTTGCACGCAATACAGCAGCGCGAAGGTCGCAAAGCCGCCGGCGAACAAGGCCAGCACCGTGCGCATGAACATCGGCGTGCCTTTTTCGATGTAGATTTCCTTCAACTCGGCGACGGCATTATCCAACGCGGCGGGCGGAACTTCATGGGCGAGTGGGGCAACAGCAGTTTTCACTTCGGACCTCGGGGGGAGCGCAGCCGGTCAGGCAATGAAAAAAGCATATAGCTGCCTAATGATTCAATCCAATATATTGTTCGACCTGTTTAAGAGGTTTAACGACCTAATGGGGTTTTCATGGAATTGCGTCATCTGCGCTACTTCATCGCCGTCGCCGAAGAACTGCACTTCGGCCGCGCCGCACAGGTGCTGGGCATCTCGCAACCGCCGCTGAGCCAGCAGATTCAGGCGCTGGAACAGGAGGTCGGCGCGCGGCTTTTCGAGCGGACCAATCGTCGGGTCGAGCTGAGCGAAGCCGGTCGGCTGTTCCTGCAAGAGGCGCGATTGGTGCTGGCGCAAGTCGATAAGGCGGCGGATGTGGCTCGACGGGCGCAGTTGGGTGAGCTGGGTGAACTGAAGATCGGTTTCACCTCGTCGGCACCGTTCAACTCGACCATTCCTCAGGCGATTTTTTCGTTTCGGCAACGATTCCCGGCGGTGCATTTGACCCTGCGGGAAATGAGCAGCACCCAGGTGGCTGACGCGTTGGTGGACGAATCGATCGAAGTCGGGATCATGCGGCCATTGGGGTTGCCGGATTCGCTGAGCGTGGTCGAGTTGATGCGCGAGTCGCTGGTGGCCGTGCTCAGTTCCAAGCATCCCTTGGTGGTCGACAGTGAAGACGGATTGTTTCTGTCAGCCCTGGCCCTCGAACCCTTTGTATTTTTCCCACGCAGCTACGGCAGCGGGTTGTACGCGCAATTGCTCAGCCTGGCGCGGGATGCCGGCTTCAGCCCGAATTTTGCGCAGGAGGCGGGCGAGGCGATGACCATCATCGGATTGGTGGCGGCGGGGTTGGGAGTGTCCGTGTTGCCGGCGTCTTATCAGCGGATGCGGATTGATGGCGTGGTGTATCGACCGCTGCTGGACTCGGAAGCGGTGTCGGCGGTGTGGCTGGTGCAGCGAAAGGACCAGAAATCGCCGATGGCCAAGGCGTTTGTGGAGCTGCTGACGCGTAAGGTCGAACCCCTCAAATCATGACCGACACAAACCTGTAGGAGCCGGCTTGCCGGCGATGGCGGCTTAACAGTCAACATCAATGTTGCCTGACACTCCGCGATCGTCGGAACGCCGCCCGCAGCAAGCCGGCTCCTACAGATTTTGCGCGCTCACGGCACCCGCACCAAATCCCCGCGCAACGCGACCCGCGCTACAAACACCCCGGACCGGCACTCATAGGTGTTCAGGTCTTTGCGCACATGCTGATCGTAGTAACTCACGATGTTGGTCACCGCATTCGCACCGACCCGTTTGGCCTCCTCCTGCAGCTCGATCAACGTCGATTGCACGGCCCACTCACAGGCGTCGAAATCACTCTTGTTTGACGCATTGGTAGGCCAGTCGCTGACCACATTCGCACGCAACACTTGCAGGTGCTCCGTCGGTCCGTTGCCGACCAGGTAAAACTTCACGCTGCCATCGAGCCGCCCGGAGCGGAGCGCATTGGACAGCACCGTCTCGAACGGCATGTACATCAGATTGGTCGCCTGGCTGGCACCGGGCAGCAGGCCGAACAGCAACGCGGCGATCAGGGCTTTCACTTGCATGGTCATCTCCTTGACGTGAAAGAGAACCGCGAGGTGTTGGATTGATCAGCGTTTTCGGTTCGAACAGGCTGTGTGTGCGCGGCCTGATCCGGAAAGTGTAGATGGCGTTCACAGATCACGAACCCCAACGCGAACCCTGTAGGAGCCGGCTTGCTTGCGATTGCGGTGGATCAGTCAACATTGATGTCGCCTGACACTCTGCTATCGCCAGCAAGCCGGCTCCTACAGGGTTTGCATTCTTCCAATAGGTCTTGTGGGACGTTTCCTAAGACGCCTTCCGGGAGGCTACAACACCTTGCGGCAGCGCCTACGACTACGCCAGAATCCGCCGGCTTGTGCGCTTTTGGGGCCGTCGGTAACTTGGTTCGTATCACTGATTCCCAGTGATCGGGTTTAGTAGCTCGTGGTTTTGTGAAGCGTATTGGCGTTCCATTTGGTCAGGTCCTTCGATACCTGCACTTTATGGCAGCAGTGCGCAGGGCGCCTTCGGGCGCGCCGGCTTCGCGCTTCCCCGGTCTACTAACCTGCGCACCGCTGCCACCCTTTTGATTAGTAGCAACTCGGTGGCCGCACTTTGTAGGAAGCCGAAAAATGACTAAAGCAAAAAACTCACCGGGCATTGATCCGGACTCAGCCCACGAACCGAGCGAAATGTTCCTCATCGCCCCCGGCATCGACAACCACACCCTGCTGGAATACGCCTGTGAATCCCTGGCGTCTGCCAACGTCATGGCCAGTGACTTTGCGAGATATTTGAAGGGATCGCAAAGCAACACGCTGTTAGGCATTCAACAGTCGATCATGCTGGGAGAACTGGCAGTAAACCGCGTGCTGGATAACCTCGATCCGCCCTGACCTACAAGATGCCCGCGTCCCCGAACGGGGTTTGGAGACTCCGAGGATCCTGGGCAACCAGCTATCGCAGAGCCAGGCAGGTACAGGGTGATGACAAGCCGACCTGCATGTAAAAAGGGCGCCGAAAGGCGCCCTTTGTCGTTTTTGATGCGTAGCTATAAACGTTGAACACTTAAAGGGCCGACTCGCTAACGGACGAAACAGCGTTTCAATTCATTCCCGCTCCCACACCTCTTCATTTTCATCGAAGGGTACCCACGGTCTGGCAATGGAAAGGGTGATGAGATAGCGTTCTTCGGTCGGATTCCTGGAATCCTTGAAACGGCCTAATAGCAGCATTACCTGGTACTTATCGCCCGCCTGCCAAAAGGATCGTCCGTGCCGGATCCCTTTCCGAAGCCAGGCCCGCCATTCGGGTGTATCAGCGATGGTGGGGTCGTTTCGCACGCCCATTGCCATCCAGCCTTTTTCTCTCCACTGGTCCTGTAAATCGAGAACGACCTTGAGGGCGTTGTCGAGCAGCAACGGTTCTATTTGGGGGGACATGCGGATGTCTTCGATGACATTGTCGTCAAATCCGACAGTGAAAAAGCGAGCCGGAGGCGTGATGAACCCGTACTGCGGGTCAATCAATCGCAATCGTGCATCTACCGCTGGAATACCGAGCCATAGGTGACCAGGGAGTAACGGGCTAAAAGAGGCTGAAGAACGGCTAAGCATGTCTTCATATGTTCCGCCTATTTCCAGGGCAATTTCCGGTTCTCCCCAGAAAGGCTGCTTCAGTTGATGGATGGCAGCCAGTATCAGCAAAGCCATAAGCAGCCAGCCTGCGCCTAGGTGCCAGTTGCGCAGGTTCATGCTTCGCCACCCGAGGCGATTTCTCGAATCGACTGCTCTACTGCAGCTCGGTTTCCGTGGTTGAGCATGCCATCAAAACTGTCCGCAGCCCGGAGAACAAAAGGCATGCGTTGATTGATGTCCGACAGGTCCGCCAGTGGATTGCTGCTGAAACCAATGGTGCGTCCGTCCTCAACAGGTTGGCATTGGCTCGTGAGGGTCAACTCGATCGCCTGGGCCACGCCAGATGGAAAACCGGTCACGTAGGCCGCGTGGTTTGCACGTAGCAAAACCACCATTTGCGGGTCCTCGTAAATGGCGGGCTGCAGAATGTTGCGTTGCTCATGCCTCGCTAGATATACAACGCTCCTCGCAATGTCCCCGGCTTCAATTGCCTCGAAAGCAAATTGGATTTCCTGCTGAAATTGACCGAAAACGAGCGTTTCCTGACCTACCGGCCAAAGCACTGGAAACTTCGGATGCCCATGGATTCCCTCTCGCGCTCTCAGGCACTTCTTCAACTCGTTCAGCCCCCGCTTCGCATAAAACTCATGCAGCGGAAAAATGTCCAGGAACAGCGTGGTGTTCCCTAGCGCCATCATGTCGTGAACATGTCGGAATTGCTGTTGCACCAGCGACAAGTCCTCCCCCGCCGAACGAAAATCCACTGAAGGCACCGGATTCCGATCATCGGCTTCCTTGTAGTCACGCAGCTCATCTGCCTGCCCGGACATCTTGTCCGGGGTCAATAAACCATGTTCTCGGCGGCTGTCGCGCATTCGCTCTCGCGTTTCACGCTCCTTGCGAATGAGTTCAGTGCTGTCCGCCGCATGCAGCAATCCGCAACCAACTTGCTTGGAAGCAAACGCCGCGAGCCCGGCCCACTGAAATCGAGGATCATGCAACCACAGCCGGGCGTAAGCAGCGTTGATCACCCGGTTGCGCTCCACCGGGTCGGCGATCAGCACACCGCCAGGGGCAACGATTTCTTCGGCTTCGCGCTGGTAGGTACGCCAAAGGCAAGCGCACGTGAGGATGGGAACCTCGGTCACCATGCTGAGGGCGCCGTAAAGCCGCACCTCTTTGCATTCACATTCAGCGATGGGCGTGGTGTTGTGGTTCAAGCGTTGTTCATCGCTGGGGTGTTCTTTGAAGCACTGGCTCATGGCTGCGGGGCTGCTCTATCAAGAAGCCCCAAACCCTAACAGCCATAAATCCCGCCCAGATCACGTGGACGAAAAATCAGAAGTCACTGGCAGACGAGATGCGCAAGGCGCGAGGAAATTGCGATGCAGAGAGTAAGAAAAATCCTCAAACGCCTCGTTCGTCGTCGAAAACCCATGTCGCTTACTGTTTGCTACGACCAGCGCTTGAAAATCAACGAAGTATTCACCCCGCCAAACGCAAAGTTATTGTTCATCACATACTGATTCTTCATCTGCCGAAACTCGCCGCGCAGGTAGTCCAGTTTGCCGCAGTGCGGGTCAACCTCATCGAGGTTGAAGGTGTGCGCGTACAGGTCGCGGTTCATCATTTCGACGCTGAACCACGACTCCAGCGCACCGCACGCGCCGAGGGTGTGGCCGAGAAAGCTTTTCTGCGAGCTGATCGGCATGTGCTCGCCGAACAGGCTGCTGGTGGCCAGGGTTTCAGCGATGTCGCCTTGCTCGGTCGCGGTGCCGTGACCGTTCACATAGCCGATGTCCGACGGTTGCAGTCCAGCGTCTTCCAGGGCCAGTTCCATGGCGCGGCGCATGGTGAGTTGTTCCGGGCGCGTGGTGTGTTGGCCGTCGGCGTTGCTGCCGAAACCGACGAGTTCGGCGTGGATATGTGCGCCGCGTGCCAAGGCGTGTTCGAGTTCTTCGAGCACCAGCATGCCGCCGCCTTCGCCGATCACCAGGCCATCGCGGCCGCTGTCGTAAGGGCGTGGCGAGGTCTGCGGGGCATCGTTTTTCAGGCTGGTGGCGTACAGCGCGTCGAAGACCATCGCTTCGGTGGGACACAACTCTTCGGCGCCGCCGGCGAGCATCAGCGGCAGGCGGCCGAACTTGATCGATTCGTAGGCATAGCCGATGCCCTGGCTGCCGCTGGTGCAGGCGCTGGAGGTGGGGATCAGGCGGCCGGTGAGGCCGAAGAAGATGCTAATGTTCGCCGCCGTGGTGTGCGGCATCATGCGCACGTAGGAGTTGGCGTTCAGGCCCTCGGCCACCGAGTTGAGGAGCATGTTGCCGAACGCCTTGATTTCGTCGGTGCTGCCGGTGGACGAGCCACAGGCAACGCCCATGCGCCCATCCTTGATCGACGGGTCACCGAGCAAACCGGCATCGGCCAGCGCTTGTTCCGCCGCGCCGACCGCCAGGCGCGAGACCCGGCCCATGCTGCGCAGTTGCTTGCGGGTCCAGTGGCTCGGCACTTTGAAATCGTCAATCGGCCCTGCCAGACGCGTGTTGAGTTCGGTGAAACGATCCCACTCGTCCATGCGCCGGATACCGCTGCGGTTGGCCGCGAAGTGGCCCGCGATGGTTGCCCAATCGCTGCCCAGTGAGGTGATGCCGGCCATGCCGGTGACGACGACGCGCTTCATCAGCACAGGCCTCCGTTGACGGCCAGAACCTGGCGGGTGATGTACGACGCTTCCGCCGACATCAGGAAATTCACCGCGCCGGCCACCTCTTCCGGGGTGCCCATGCGTTGTGCGGGGATCATTTTCATCAGTTCTTCCACCGGCACGTTTTCGTCGAGCATGGCTGTGTCGATCAGGCCGGGTGCGACACAGTTGACGGTGATTTTGCGCTTGCCCAATTCGATCGCCAATGCTTTCGCCGCTCCGATCAGGCCGGCCTTGGACGCGCTGTAGTTGACCTGCCCACGATTGCCGATCAATCCGGAAACCGAGGTGATGCAGACGATTCGCCCGGCGGCGCGCCGCCGGATCATCGGCATCATCACCGGGTGCAACACGTTGTAGAAACCGTCGAGGTTGGTGCGCATCACGACATCCCAATCATCCTCGCTCAGCGCCGGAAAAGCACCGTCACGCGTCAGGCCGGCGTTGAGCACCACGCCGTAATAGGCGCCGTGGGCTTCGACGTCGGCTTCGAGAATGGCTTTGCAGTTGGCGCGGTCGGACACGTCGAATTGCAGAACGCGCGCGTTGCGGCCCAAGGCTTCGACTTCGATTTTTACGGCCTCAGCGTCCGCAAGACCGCTGCGGCAATGCAACACGATGTCGTGCCCGGCCTGCGCAAGACGCACCGCAATAGCGCGGCCGATGCCACGGCTGGAACCGGTGACCAGTATGGATTCAGTCATGACTGGGCTCCTGGGGTTTCATTGAGGTATTGAGCGGCGTGAGGCGGGCGGAACACGTTCAGACGAGCGGTGGCGTGAATGCCGGGGGCGTTGATGTGGCATTCGAACACGCCCATGCCATTGTCGTCTTCCAGCGAGCGCAGTCCGTGGATGGTCAGCTCGGTGCCGGCGGGAAAATGGTCGACATTGCATTCGAATTTGCGGGTGCCGAGCAGGAAGCCCAGCTCTACTGCGTTACCCCGTCGACGCGCATGACAACCGGCGTAGGCGGCCACGCTCTGCGCCATCAGTTCGACGCCGACCCACGCCGGCAGGCTGCCGTCGGGCCGGTTGAACAGGCCATCGGGCTTGACGGTGAGGCGGGTGTGGATCTGCTCGTCATCGAACGCCAACACCTGATCGATGAGGATCATGTCGCCAGCGTGCGGCAGCAGTTCGGCGAGCGGCCAGTCAATCATGGTGCGTCTCCGATAATCAGGCTGACGTTGTTGCCACCGAAAGCAAAGGAATTGCTCATGAGATAGCGAGGTGCAATGGACGCCAGGCGATGGGCCGGGGTCACCCAATCCAAGGCTGGCAGGTCAGGGTCGGGTTGGCCGTCCCAGACATGTGGCGGCAGCGCCTGTGCGCGATTGTCGGCGCTCAGGCTCAACCAGCAGAACGCCGCTTCCAGCGCGCCCGCTGCGCCGAGGGTATGGCCGGTCAGCGGTTTGCTCGAAGAGCACGGCACACCGGCCGGGAACAGTGCCGTCACCGCCAGGCTTTCCATCGCGTCATTGTGTTGAGTGGCGGTGCCGTGCAGGTTCAGGTAAGCGATCTGTTCGGCTTGCAGGTTTGCGCGGATCAAGGCCTTGCGCATCGCTTGCAAGGCGCCACGGCCGGTCGGTTCCGGCGCGGAAATATGATGGGCATCGGAGCTGGCGCCGCTGCCGATCAGGGCAATCGACTGTTGCTCGCCGGCCCGTTTGGTCATCAGGAACAGCACCGCCGCTTCACCAATGTTGATGCCGTTGCGGTTGACCGAGAACGGGTTGCAGCGTTGTTCGGACACCGCTTCCAGCGCCGAAAACCCATTTAGGGTCAGCTTGCACAAACTGTCGACGCCGCCGCACAGCACTGCGTCGCACAAGCCCAGGTCCAACAGGCGCTGGGCACTCATCAGCGCCCGGGCACTGGAGGTGCACGCCGTGGAAATCACATAGGCCGGCCCGCTCAATTGCAGCCAGTCGGCAAGGAAATTCGCCGGTGCGCCGAGTTCCTGTTGCTGATAATCGTAATCGGCCGGGAACTGCTGTTCGCGGATGTAATGCGCCAACCCGCGACTGGCTTCGTCTATGCCGGACGTGCTGGTGCCGAGGATCACACCGATGCGGTCACGGCCATAGGTCTGGATCGCTTGATCGATGTCATCACGGATTTGCAGCGCCGCTTCCAGCAGCAGTTGATTGTTGCGGCTGCCCTGGTTCGCCAGTTCCGGCGGGATCGGGGCCAGTTCTCCACGCACCGCCGCCACCGGCAACGAGCGCTCCGAGACCCAGCCCGATTCGTTGCGCATGCCAGAGCAGTCACCGGCAAACAGGTGGCGCGCGACTTCCTGTTTGCCGCGGCCCAGGGCGCAGATCACCCCGAGGGCGTTGAGGTAGGCGGTCATGGCGTTTCACCGCTCAGGGGCGTGACTAGATACGTCGGACCTTTGGGCAGCTTCAATTCAAAGTTCAGCAGTTGTGAGTAATGGACGTCCCAGTGTTCTGACAGGGATCGTTGCGCGCCATGCTGCCAGGCGTCGGGGTAGTTGCCGCGCAATTCATCTTTGGGTGTCAGCGCAAACAGCAGCGCGGCGAACAGCTCTCGGGCTTCGGGATTGGGTGGCAGCAAGCCGTCCGCTTGCCACTGGCCGTCGAGCAGTTTCTGACGCGCCTGGGGAATGCCCAGCAAATCCATCATCGACCAGCGAATGCCCGGACCTTCACGGGCAATCACCAGCACCCAGTCCTGACGCTGGCCATCCAGCAGACGCTGGATATGCAATTGCTGCGGCAACGGCAGGCTCGGGGTTTGCTCGGGCAGCGGTGCATGGCTGGCGCAGGCACTTAGCAGCAACGCACACCCTGTAGGAGCGAGCCTGCTCGCGATGGACTTCAACGATAACGCGTACTGTCTGAATGCACGCGTTGGCCGGGCGATTTTCGCGAGCAGGCTCGCTCCTGCAGTGAACATCACACGGCACCTTCCAGGGGTTTGCGCGCCACCACATTGACCAACGTTTCTTCGCGCTGGCCGAAGGGTTTCGGCTTGCGCAAACCCATGCGTTCAAGCAGCCCAAAATCCTTGGCGCGACTCCACCACAAGTACGGATACGACACATTGTGCGGGCCGAATTCGAAACCCTGGCGACGAATCATTTCCAGGTACCCGGCCGCGCTCTTTTGCACGTGCATCGGATGGCGGAACAGCCAGCGGATCACCCAGGTATCGATGTAAGCCTCGGTGGATTCAGCGAACAGCAGATAACCGCCGGGCTTGAGCACGCGGTAGAACTCGGCGAGCGCCTGGTCCTGTTCCACCAGATGATGGAAGGTCTGGTGACAGAACAGCAGATCGACGCTGGCGTCCGGCACCGTGAGCGTGGCGCAGTCGCTGCCGATCAGCTCGACGTCCATGCCCTGACGGACGGCTTCTTCGCCGCTCAGGTCGAGGCTGTGCGGGTCGGCGTCCACACCGATCAGACGCTGTGGTGCAAAAGTCTGGCGCAGGTACTGGAACGACTTGCCCTGGCCGCAGCCAGCATCCAGCAACACCGGATGCTCCGGCAACGCTTCGCTGAACAAGCTACGCAGATCATTGATCGCCACGCGCAACACATGGTGCTGCCAGGTGTGGCTGCGCAGGAACCAGAAACCGAAGCGGGTTTCTTCGACATAGTTGTCGCTCATGTAGCTCATGTGGCATCCCTTGCACAGAGTTCCGAGAGCATCCGCAGTCGGCGTTTCGGTTCGGCCACAAAAGGGTTGCGCTCATCCCAGGCGTATCCGGCAAGGATCGAGCTGATCATGCGGCGGATGTCCGGTGAGCTGTCCGGGTGGAAAATCACGTCCTGGAACGTCCCGGCGTACCAGCCTTCGACGTAGCAGCGGAAGGTGTCGACGCCGCGCTTGAGCGGTGCAGCAAACTGGCTTTGCCAGTCGACGCTTTCACCTTGCAGTTGGCGGTGCAGAACCGCAGCGGCCATGCTCGCCGAACGCATGGCGATGGTCACGCCGGAGGAGAACACCGGGTCGAGGAATTCCGCCGCGTTGCCCAGCAACGCAAAACCCGGACCGTGCAAAGTTTTGACGTTGGCCGAGTAGCCGCCGATGGTGCGCGCCTGCGTATCCCACACCGCATTGTTCAACACGCCGGACAGGCTAGGCGTCTCGGCAATAAAACCGCCCAGGCAATCGTCCAGATTCTCGGTGCGGCCGGCAAAATGTTCTGCGGCCGCGACCACGCCCACCGAGCAGCGGCCGTTGCTGAACGGGATGGTCCAGAACCACACATCGCGTTGAGTCGGGTGGGTGGTGACGAGGATTTTCGTGCGGTCGAAGGTCGGGTGATCGATGTGGTCTTCGACGTGGGTGAACACCGCCTGACGCACCGGGAAATTCGACGGTGCCTCAAGGTCGAGCAAGCGCGGGAGGACGCGGCCGTAACCGCTGGCATCGAGCATGAAATCTGCCTCGATGCGATATTCGCTACCGTCCTCGCGCTGGACGCCGAGCAGCGGTGTTGCCCGTTCGATGTCGACGCTGACGATCGTTTCACCGTAGCGGATTTCCACGCCTTGCAACGAGGCTTGATCGGCCAGCAGTTTGTCGAAATCGGCACGCTGGACTTGAAAGGTCGTCGGCTTGCCGTTGCTGAACGTGTCACCAAAATCGAAGGCGCTGTAGTGCTCGCCCCAGGCGAATGCCGCGCCGGTTTTCAACTGGAAACCTGCTGCGTTCACCGCGTCGAGCATGCCGGCTTCTTCGACGAAATCCAGGCAGTGCGACAACAGGCTTTCGCCGATGGAAAAACGTGGGAAATGCTGGCGTTCGATCACCAGAACATCATGACCCTTGCGCTTGAGCAACGCGGCGGCGATGGCGCCCGACGGGCCGGCGCCGATGATCACGACCTGGCGACGTTCCATTTCAACGGTTGGCATGGGGGCTCCTTGCCGGGACGGCAGCTTCCAGGGGGATTCGGTGCATGCCGGCCAATGCCGGCAGCAATGTTGCGATCAAACCCATCAGCATCAGCGCAAAGTACAGCGGCGGACTGATGAGTTGTTGTTGCAGCAGCAGGTTGAGAAAGACGATCTCGCTCAAGCCGCGAATATTCAGCAGCACACTTTCGCGCCAGCGGCTGGCGCCTTGAAACGACGCGCCGGCCCAGCCCAGCCCCAGCCAGTTACCGAGCAATTTGCTCGCAATCGGCAGCAGCAACAGCGCGGCCAGTTGCGCCCAGCTCAGGCTGTCCATGGCGCTGTGGACGTTGATCTGGACGATGCCGAAGGTAAGGATCAGCGGGATCGCGACCCAGCTCTGCAAGCGATTCATCCAGCGCGCCGGCACGGGCAGCACCAACGGGATCTTCAGCGCGGCCATGCAGAGCAGGAAACCGATGCCGACAATCAGCGCATTGAGTTTGTAATGCTCGGCGATAACCAACAGCGCGAAGAAAACGCCGCTGTACAGGCGTGGCTGCCGCAAACCGAGCACCCGCAGCAGCATGGGCACGCCCGCGCAGGCCAAGGGCAGCAGCAGAGTGCTCAGATGCAGGCTGCCCTGGGCGATGGCAAACAGTGTCCAGCAAGTCAGGTCGATCAGAATGGCGGTCTGCACCAGGCGCCGGGTGGCGGCGGCCGGGTAACCGATGTGCCGCAGGTACAAATACAACACGGGGATCGCGGTGATGGCGAACAGCAGACCGACTGCCAGTGAGCTGATCCACGGCTGCGGAGGCAGCAGCCAGATCGCCGTGGCCAGGCCGCAGGCGAACGGCACGCAGAAACTCGGCACGGCGATTTTCAGGCTCTGGCGATCGAGTCGCAGGTCGATCACGTCGCTGAGAATATAGCCGAGCAACAGCGCGAAACTCAGGCTGTAGAGGTTCTTCAGCCAGATCGGCGCCACCAGCGTCGCGCCGCTTAGTTGCCATTGCGGCTCGATCCAGAAATACATCAGCAACGGCAGTCCAATCGTCGCCAGCAGCAACTGGCTGACAATCGGGATCAGGCCGAAGTGGCGCCCGACACGCGTGGCCACGGCGAACAGCGCCAGGGCCATCGCCCAAAACAACAGGACCATCATGCTGCCGACTCCGCGACGGTAGCCGCCTGCGTCTGCCGTGCCGCCCATGGCGCAAGCATGAAGCTGAATGCCAGGCCCAGGCTCACGGACAGGCCGAAGTTGCTCACCGCCGGCGTGCTCGACACCGCCAGCAAACCGAACGACAGCCATGTGGTCAGCGCCGCCAGCAAGGTACCCAGCAGGCTGACAGCGGCGCCGCCAACCTGTTCGCGCATGAGGATTGCGTAGTCGACGCTGATGGCCGTCACCAGCAGCAGGCCGAACAGGCTGAACAAGGTCAGCGGTTGCCCGAGCCAGCCAAGGCTGGCGAGGCTGCACAGCGCCGCCAGCAACGGCAGGGCAACGATGCGCAACGCGCCGCCGAGGCCGAACGGCAGGATCAGCACCAGTACGATCAACACGCAGGAAGCCAGTTTCAGTTCCGCCGCGCTGATCTGGGTTTTGGCGAACACGTTATTCAGCTCACCCAAACGATCCACCAGTTCCACCCCAGGCAAATCCAGCGCCTGCACCCGTAGCAGTTCCGGGTTATTCAGGCCTTGCAGGCTGACCAACGCCGCCACGCCGTCCTCGGTCGGTCCGAGCCACAATGCGCGATAGGGTTCGGCCAGCGGCCCGTTCAGCGCGCTGTCGATGTCTTCGACGGGCAAGGCCTGCAACGTCGCCAGCTCGGTTTTCAGCGCCGCGACCGGCACACCGACATCGAGCAACGGCTGCCAGAACGCCGGCAACTTGTTCAGGGCGTCGCGCACTTTTCGTTGCTCGCTCGGCGGGCTGACCAGTTGATTGAGTGACAGATAGCCCTGGAGTTTGTCCAGGTTGATCAACTGATCCAGCCGCTCGCTCAACGCGGTCTGGCGCTCGAGCAGATCTTGCTGATTGGCCGCTCGTATCAGGAAGAACTGGCTGGTCGGCTGATAGCCAGTGATCCGCGCAATGGTCTTCGCTTCGTCAGTCAATTGCTGCGGCATGCCGACCCATTGGCGAATGTCGTTTTTGCTTTCAAGTTGCAACAGACCGCCGACACAGTAGGCGATCAGCAAGGCCAGGAGCACCGGAGTTTTCGCGAGCCTGAGCAGTGCTTCACGGCGCTCCAGCAAAAACTCGGAGACCTGCAGCGGCCACTGCGCCGGACGTAAATCTGCGCCTTTGAGCAGCGCGGGCAACAGGCACACCGCGGATAGGTAAGCGCCGAGCAACCCGGCGGCGGAGAACACAGCGATCTGGGTCAGGGCCGGGAACGGTGTCCACGCCAGTGCGAGGTAACCGATGCAACTGGTGATCAGGCTCAGCGTCAGGCCCGGCAGAGTCAGGCGCAGCGCCGGCCAGCTGTGCCAGGGTCTCAGGCTCCAGCTCTTGGAAAGATAATGCAGCGGGTAATCAACCGCGACGCCGATCAGGCTGGAGCCGAGCACCAGGGTCATCACATGCATATGGCCGAAAAGCGCCACACAGGCCACTGCACCGAACAGCATGCCCACCAGCACCGGAACGAACGCCAGCAGCACGCGCCAGCGGCGGAATGCCAGCAACAACAGCAGTAAAATGCCGACGGTGGCGCCGCCGCCGACCCAGGTCATTTCCCGGGTGGCCTGCTGTTGACCGTTGGCGGCGTAGAGCAGGCCACTGGCGGCCAGCAGTTGCACATCGTTTTGTGCGGCTTCTTCGCGGCTGTGCTTGAGCAGCGCCGCCACTTGCAGCGGCAGGTTCATGTCGAAGGCGTTGCCGGTGGTCCGGGCCCGCAGCAATACCCAGCTCTTGCCGTCGGCTTCGGCCACCAGCGCACCGCTGCCGATGTCCAGTTGCACCGCACCGTGTTGCGGCTGGCTGTTCTGGATACGCCCGGTCAGGCCCATCCAGTCATCCTGGCTCGGCACCAGACTGAAACCGGTGAACGGGTCGAACAGCACTTGCACGCGCTGCTGGATGAACGCGTCCGGATGCTCGATCAATTGTTGGCGATCCGTCGCCGAAAGCATCGCCAGCCGGCCTTGCAGCAACTGCGTGCGCAGTGCCGGCAAGTCGGCGTGCAGGTTCCACTGGACCTTTTCGAACAAACCGCTGGCCTGCCACTGTTCGCCCAACTGCTGCGCCATGGTGACGGCTTGCTGGCGATCCTTGTGGCCGACCAGCACCAGCATTTCGCGGTTCAGCGGTTCTTGCATGCGCTGTTCGGCGCGCAGTTCCAACGCGTCCGGCGCGGTGCCTGGCACCAGCTCCATGAGGTTGGCCGAGAACGGTGCGCCGTCGCGCCATTGCCATCCGGCAAGCGCAAGCACCGCCAGCAGCAGGATCAGAAACAGGCGCGGAAGCGTGCGTTCACTCGGCAAAGTCATGTTGCTCCGTGTCGCTCAAGGGTTGGTTGCTGGTGCTGTCCTGCATGCGCAACAGCGTGCTGTCGCCCTGGGTTTCCAGCAGCTCGATGCTGTGCACCAGTTCACCGCCGGCGATGTTGATCTGGTTGAACACTTGCTTGAGCAGCAGCGAGCGCGGGATCAGGGTCAATGTCCACTTCTGCGGATCGCCGCTCAGCGACAGTTCGAAATCCCGCTGCAGCCCACTGCTGTCGCCTTGCAGCACCGCGAGGAACAACCGGTTCTGCTCGGCGCCGGCACTCTTGCCCGGGAGCATTTGCCAGCCGCTGGCGTCACGTCGGGCAATGCCTTTGGCGGTGATGCGGTAATCCTGTTGCAGCGGCGTTTTCAACAACCACAGCAAACCGTGATTTTTCGCGAGCACAAAAGTGCCTTTGCTGGTCAGCGGCTGGGGCAGGGCGCGCAGGTGCTTTTCCTGGATGAAATGGCCGTGGATGACCTCGGGCCTGGCCAGTTGATCGCTGAGCTGTTGCAGATCGAAGGCCTGCGCCAGGCCCGGAAAGCCCAGCAACACGCACAACACTGTAGGAGCGAGCTTGCTCGCGATGGACGTCAACGATAACGCGTACTGCCTGAATGAGCGCGGTGCCCGCACGTTTTTCGCGAGCAAGCTCGCTCCTACAGGGTAGCGGGGGTGGCAGACAATCATGGCAGGGCCCTTTCGACAGCGTCGGTGAAGATTTTCGGTGAGGCGAGCTGCATTTCGCGGCTGCTCATGTTGACCGCCACTTGCACCGAAACGGCACGGGTCAAGCGTTCACCGGTCTGCAGGTCGCTGATCAGGTAATTGATCTTCAAACGATTCTCCCACTCCACCAGATTGGCCCGCACATTCAGCGTCTGTCCGAACACGGCGCCGCGCACATAGCGCAATTGCAGGTCGATCACCGGCCAGGCGTAACCCGACTCGACCATCGCGCTGTAGTTGTGGCCGATTTTATCCAGCAACGCGCAGCGGGCGACTTCCAGGTATTTGACGTAATGGCCGTGCCAGACGACGTGCATGGTGTCGACGTCAAAGAACGGCACGAGGATTTCCGTATCGGTGTGAAGCACGCCCTTGCTACGCATGCAGCCTCCAGTGTTGCTCGGCAATCCGTTTCAGGCACAGGCGCAATTCACCTTCCAGCGCACGGTCTTCGATGACTGGCGCAAAGTCTTTGGCCAGTTCTTCGTGCATGGCTGCCAGCGCGGGTGGCAATGGCCGGGCGTCTTCTGCTTTGCTGCGCAGCCACACGCCCTGATTGGCGGCAAGCAGGGTGGCGGCGGCGACCTGTTCGGTCAGCTCCAGCACGCGGATCGCGTCGCGGGCGGCGATAGTGCCCATGCTCACTTTGTCCTGGTTGTGGCATTCGGTGGAACGCGAGAACACGCTGGCCGGCATGGTGTTTTTCAGCGCTTCGGCGGTCCAGGCGCTGGTGCCGATCTGCACCGCTTTGAAACCGTGATTGAGCATCGCGCGATCCGTCGTGGCGCCGGACAGGTTACTCGGCAGGCCATGGTTGTAACGCTCGTCCACCAGCAACGCGAGTTGCCGGTCCAGCAGGTCGGCGACGTTGGCGACCAGGTTTTTCAGGCTGTCCATGGCGAAGGCGATGTGCCCGCCATAGAAGTGCCCGCCGTGCAGCACACGCTCGGCTTCGGCGTCGATGATCGGGTTGTCGTTGGCGCTGTTGAGCTCGATCTCGATGAACGAGCGCAGCCAGTTCAGGCTGTCGGCCAACACGCCGAGCACGTGCGGCGCGCAACGCAGGGAATAGCGATCCTGAAGGCGATGCAGCGGCGCGGTCGGCGCGTCGATCGCCAGGTCCTTGCGCAGCCACGCGGCGACTTGCATTTGCCCCGGGTGCGGCTTGGCGGCGAACAGGCGCTCGTCGAAGTGCTCCGGATTGCCTTGCAGCGCCACGACGTTCAGCGCGGTGATGCGCGTGGCCAATTGCAGCAGGTAATCGGCACGGGCGAAGGCCAGGCACGCCAGGCCAGTCATTACGGCGGTGCCGTTCATCAGCGCCAGCGCTTCCTTGGGGCGCAACACCAGCGGCTGCCAATCAAGTTCGCGGTGCACATCGGCGGCCTGACGGCGTTCACCACGGAACATCACTTCGCGCTCGCCGGACAGGGTCGCGGCCACATACGAAAGCGGCGTCAGATCACCACTGGCACCGACGGAGCCTTCTTCGGGAATCAGCGGCAGGATGTCGTGTTCGAGGAACGCCTGCAGGCGCGCCAGCAGCTCGAAGCGAACGCCCGACACGCCGTGGCACAGCGACTGCAAACGCGCCGCGAGTACCGCGCGGGTGGCCTGTGCGTCGAGCAGTTTGCCCAGGCCGCAGCCGTGGAACGTGTAGAGATGACGAGGCAGCGCTTCGACGTGATGCAGCGGCACCGCGACCACGCAGGAATCGCCGTAACCGGTGGTCACGCCGTAAATCACGCCTTCCTTGTCCAGTAGCGAATCGAGGAACCGCGCACCCTTGGCGATGCGCTCGCGGTAAGCAGGATCGGCCTGCAACTGCGTCGGCACCTGACAGTTGGCCAGGGCCAGCACGTCTTCAATGCGCAAAGGGAGTTCGCCGAAGGTTACCGGCTCAAGCGTTGGCGTCGTCATCGGTCTTCCAGAAAGGGTAAAAGTTAAACCATTGTTGAGGCGCTTCGAGGCAATAGTGACCCAGCCGCTCGGCGTAGCGGGTCGTCCACTGATGAATGACCTGTTCGCGGTCGCTGCGTTTCCAGGTGATCGCCTCGGCGAACGGCTCAAGCGTCAGCCGGTAATCGCCGTCGGGTTTCTTCAGGCACAGCAACAGGTTGACCGGGCATTTCAGCAAGCCGGCCAGCAACCACGGCCCTTGCGGGAATTTCGCCGGATGGCCAAGGAAATCCACGGTCACGCTGCGTCCGCCATGCAGCGGCACGCGATCACCGGCTATCGCCAGCCATTCGCCGCGCTCCAGGCGTTCATGCAGTTGCAGCATGATCAGCGGGTCGAGCTCGCTGACTTGGATCAGCCGCAAATTGGTCGCGCCGGCTTCACCGAGCAAACGGTTGAACTGCTCGGCATGCTTGGTGTGCACCAGCACGTTCATCGTGACCTTCTCACCGATCTCCGCCAGCGCCCGGCACACTTCGAGGTTGCCCAGGTGCGCGCCCACCAGCAGTTGCCCGCGGCTGCCGCGCAACTGATTACGCAGCAGTGCCGGGTCGACGATCTCGATCTGCTCGATGCGCAGCTTGCCGTTCCACACGTCGAGTTTGTCGAGCATCGAATCGGCGAAGGCCATGAACTGACCGAACACTCGCCAATGGGTCGGACACAGTTCAACGCGACCGCTGAAGTCAGCGAGGCGTTGCTGGTATTGCCAGGCGCTGTGGCGGGCACTGCGGCCGAACAGGAAAAAGTACAGAACGATGCCGTACAGGAGCGGGCTGAGCAGGCGTCGGCCAAGCACTTTGGCGCCGAACGCGGTGAGCTTCATCAGCCAGAAACTGCCGCGTTCCTGGCGGTCGGCCCAGTGTTTTTTATCGACGTCGCTGCTCATGCTCGCCACCGCCGCCAGAGAATCACCGGCGCCCGCAGCAACATGCCGAAGAACAGCCGGGTGTGCATGCTCGAAATCAGTACATTGTCGTGGAACATGCGGAAATGCGAGACGCCGTCCAGCGGGTAATGCACCTTGGTCGGCAGCCATTGCATCGGCTGATTGCGCCAGGCCAGGCGCACCAGAATGTCCGAGTCAAAGTCCATGCGCTTGCCGATCTTCGCCGAGTCGATCAGCGCCAGGGTCGGCGGCAATGGATAGACGCGAAAGCCGCACATCGAGTCGCGAATCTGCAGCGACAACGTGTTGATCCAGACCATCACGTGCGTCAGGTAGCGCGCGTACAGGCGACCTTTCGGCACGCTGGCGTCGTATTGCGGATAACCGCAAATCACCGCGCGCGGATGGCTGCGCGAGTGTTCGATGAAGATTGTGACGTCTTGCAGGTCGTGCTGGCCGTCGGCGTCAACCTGCAAGGCATGGCTGAAACCCAGGCGCGACGCTTCGCGCAGGCCGGTCATCACCGCGGCGCCCTTGCCCTGGTTGGCGGCAAGGCGGATCAGGTAAACCATCTCGTGCCGGGCCAATTGATCGAGCACGGTCGCGCAGGACTGATCGCTGGCATCGTCCACCAGAATGCACGGCAGGCCGCTGGCGATCAGCGCGTCGACCACGGTAGTGATGGCGGTTTCGTGGTTGTAGACGGGGACTATGGCGCAGGGGTTATGCATGCGTCGCCTCCAGCAAAATCCGCCCACTGGAACAGGTGGCCGTCTCGTTGCGATAGGCGAAATACAATTTGCTGCGCACCGGATCGAAGCGCAGGTGCAACTGGATTTCATCACCCGGGCGCACCAGTTGCTGGAATTTCAGTACTTCCATCCCGGCGAATTTTTCTGGCAGGTTCATCAGTTGCTGGCCGAGGTTCAGCGCCCACTCCACTTGCACCACGCCGGGCAATACCGGCGCCTGTGGGAAATGGCCGCTGAAATAGGCGAGGTCGGGAGGCACTGCCAGTTGCAGGCTCCACTCGCCCTCGGTTTCGACTTGCTCAAGGACTTGCGGCGCTTTCGGGCGCGGCGCCAGCAACAAGGCTTCGACGTCGGCCTGAGGCAGTTTGCCCTGAGTGTTCAGCGGCAGTTGGCGAAGCAGACGCCAGCGTCGTGGCAACGCCAAGGCTTCGCAGTGCTGGCTCAAGTGTTGGCGCAATTCTTCGGTGAGGGTGCGTCGGCCCTGATTGCGCAGGGCATGCAAACCCGATTCGCTGAGCACCAGCAACGCGCCCAGCGAGGCACGATTTTCCTGAACCACGCCGAGGCGCGCTTCGGCGACCCAGTCGTGGACCACCAAGGCCTGTTCCAGCATCGGCAATGAGATACGCTTTTCTTCCAGTTTGACGATACGGTCCAGCCGTCCGAGCAATTCGAAACGGCCATCGGCAGCGATTCGCGCGGCATCCGCCGTGTGTTCGATATGCCCCGGCGGCAGATAGGGTGACGCGACAAGCAACGCGCCATCGTTGTCCTGACTCAATTTAACGTCTGCAAACGGCTGCCAGAAATCATCGCCCTGACGCCAGGCAATGCCACCGGTTTCCGAACTGCCGAGAATTTCCGTTGGCCATTGCTTCAAGCGTTGCTGAAGGCTTTGCGCCGCCTCGGCCGGTAACGCACCGCCTGAGGAAAACACCCGGCGAACCGCGCTCAGCGCCGGCCAGTCAAGGTTATCGCCCATGCGCTTGAGTAGCGCCGGGCTGGCGACCCAAGCGAAGGTCGAGTATTCGCGGCTGGCGCGTTGCAGGTCTTCCGGAAAAGCCAGTTGCTTGCGCACAAACGGGCGCCCGGCGCACAGCGGCCACAACACCCGGAACAGCAGGCCATAAATGTGCTGGGTGGCGACGCTG
Source organism: Pseudomonas sp. GB2N2 (assembly GCF_054897705.1). Taxonomy (NCBI): domain Bacteria; kingdom Pseudomonadati; phylum Pseudomonadota; class Gammaproteobacteria; order Pseudomonadales; family Pseudomonadaceae; genus Pseudomonas; species Pseudomonas sp. GB2N2. The sequence goes on along the minus strand of NZ_CM142701.1, from coordinate 4,122,182 downwards.
CCGATCACGCAGGCCGCACCCAGATCCGCGCCCCACAACTGCTCCAGCGCCTCGACCTCATTGGCCAGTTGGCGCAGGGTCTTGTCGATACGCTTGGGTTCCCCACTGGAGCCCGACGTGCACAGGCTCAACGTACAGCGATCCAGATCCAGTGCGGCGGCGTCCAGTGGCGCGTGGCGATAGTCGCTGAGGTGCGCATCATCGGCCTGATCCGTCAGCCACAAATCCACTCCCCCCGACCAGCGCTGGCGTGTCTGCGCTTGCAGATCGGCCGGCAGCAGCACGCTGACCCCGGCACGCCACGATCCCAGCAGCGCAATCGCCAGGTCAGCGGCGTCTTCAAGGTGCACGGCGATGCGCCGCACCCCCTGGGCTTGCAGGCCGGCGGCCAGGCTCAGGGCCTGTTCGCACACCTGTGCATGATTCAGCGCCGGCTCGGCCGTCACGGCGCGTTCCGGGGGCGCCTTGAGCAATAACTGCTCAAGTTTTATCCAATTCATGGGTGGCCTCGTACCCGTTGTCGTATGAGCCATTCAATGGCAAACATCAGGCCGATCAATCCATAGGAGATCAGGCCGGTGTACAACATCCACCAACTCAGCGGCGCCCAGAGGGTCAGGGCGGCGGCGCACAAACCGTTGCAGAGAAAAAACACGCACCAGGCAATCGTCACATGGCGCGTATAGCGAATCGCTTTGGCCGGCAAACGCGGCTCGCGCAGTCGGGCCAGGCGCTCGATCATCGGCGGGCCGTATTTCAGGCTCAACCCGAACAGCATCAGCATGAAACCGCTGATCAGCACGGGGTACCAGCGCAGCATCGCCGGGCTGTCGAACAGGGCCAGCAACAGGCAAAACACGATGGCGACCGCTGCCATCCACAGGCTTCCCGGACGGCGCACACCGGACAACGCCCGTGCCAGCCACAGGCTGCCCAGCAGCAGGCCAAACTGCCACGGGGCAAAATGCTCCATGCCGAAATACACCGCAAAGGGGTACAGCAGGCCTGCCAGCAGCAGGCCGAGGCCGATCAGTCGGCTCATGCGGCCGGTTGAACCAGACGGTAGACCGCCTCGACCACGTCGCTGACGGTGCGCACCGTCTTGAATTCTTCGGCGGCGATTTTCTTGCCGGTCTGGCGCTTGATGTGATCAATCAGGTCGACCGCGTCGATGCTGTCGATTTCCAGATCCTGGTACAGGTTGGAGTCGAGGCTCACGCGCTCGGGGTCCAGCTCGAAGAGTTCGACCAAGGCATCGCGCAGGGTGTTGAAAATGTCATCACGAGTTTGCATGGTCCGGTCTCAAGCTGCCTGTTTTGCAGTGACGAACGCCGCAAGGCTCGCCACGTTGCTGAAGTGATTACGGGTGTCCTTGGCGTCGGCGTCGATCTTGATGCCGTACTTTTTCTGGATCGCCAGGCCGAGCTCCAGAGCGTCGACGGAATCCAGGCCCAGGCCTTCGCCGAACAGCGTCTGGTCGTCGCCGATGTCCTGGACGCTGATGTCTTCAAGGCCCAGGGCATCGATGATCAGTTGTTTGATTTCACGGTGTAGATCGCTCATCTTCGGCGAGCTCCTTAAAAAAGTAGTGATGCAGGTAATCATTGAGCTTGCGCGAAGCCTGAGGCGCCGGGCCTTGTGCGGCGTAGGCCTGTGGGTCTATATCGGCCCCGACGTGAAAACTGAAGTGCACGCGACGTTTAGGGATGCGATACCAGGGTTCAGCCTTGGTCAAGGTGGTCGGGCTGACCTTGATGACCACCGGGGTGAGGATTTTCGCACCGCGCAGCGCGATCGACGCCGCACCTCGATGGAAGGCCGGCGCCTCGCCAGGCTGGGTGCGGGTGCCCTCGGGAAAAATGATCAGGGTCTGGCCGCTTTTCAGCGCGTCTGCTGCGGCGTCGAGCATGTCCATGCTGCCGTCATTGCTGATGTAGTCGGTGCGGCGTAGCGGGCCTCGGGTGAAGGGGTTCTCCCAGAGGCTGCTTTTGACCACGCAGTTGGAGTGGCGCACCAGGCCGATCAGGAACACCACGTCGATCAGCGACGGGTGATTGGCGATGATCATCTGCCCGGGTCGCCCAAGCTTTTCTGCGCCCTGAATGTCATAGGTCAGGACGCCGGTACGAGCCATGAACCTGACGAAAAACCAGAAACAGCGACTGACGGTTTGCCGCGCCCGCAACCGGTGCGTCTGTGGATTGCCGGGCAGGCAGCTCAGCACCGGGAAAACCACCAGGCGCAGGCACAGCCCGCCCAGCCCGAAGAGGGTGAAGCTTGCAGCAGTGGCCAGCAAACGCCAGTAATAAGCGTCGCGGCTTTTTCCCGTTACAGGTTGCGTTGCCAGGTCCATACACGATTTTTCCAGGCATGTTGGCAGGTAGTCTGCTGGCCGAGCAGGGTACGCAAGAGATTCAAGGCATGGGGCCAGTGGGCGTTGGACAACGCATCCGAAGTGCTGTTCAAGGACAGTTGCCAGTCATTGCCCGGCGTGAGCAGCAGACCCACCGCGTAAGGAAAAGGCACATCGTCGATCCAGGCGGAGTAGGCTTTGGGCGGTTGTTCTTCGGTGACCACCAGCAACACCGCTGGCGCGCCTTCGGCTATCAGCGCCGCGGCCTCTAGCATACCGTGTTCAAGACCATCGCCGGCCGCGGCCAGCGCCGTCATTTCGCTGGTTTCACCGCGCATGATCGACCACAGGCCGATCACCGCGTTGTGCACGGACAGGCTGAACTGGGTCGGCGACAACGGCTGATCATTCGCCAGGTCGCTGAGAATATCGAAGGTGCGCGGGGTTTCGCCGTGACGGGAAATAAAGACCAGCGGTAGATCATGGCGACCGTCGGCCAGTGGCCAGCCGACACTGAACGCCATCCTCGCCAGACGGCTGAGCCGACGCCGCTGCATGGCCGGCAGAAACGAGACGTCGGGGGCGGCATCGCTGTTCTGCAGCGCGACCGGTTGTCGGCTCCAGGCTCGCCAATCGTCCACGCTTTCGAGCCCAGGGGCCCATGCGCGCCATTGGGCGATGTTGAAGTTGATCACAGGCATTCATCCCGCCCCTGCGGGCTTTCTTGACGCGGCGAGTCGAAAAAACAACGGTTCACCTGATGTGACACCGAGCGCCGAGTGGCGCGCATTATCCCGGTGCGGCGAGCGCGTAGCAAATGCTGGTTACATTTTGCTCAACGAATTGTACTGATTGGTTCGTGGGCGGCTGTCGTTTGGCCATTATCCACATTGAGGAATGCGCGTCTGTCAGCTCCGGACGTATTTTTTGGATGAGACAGCAGCGAATTCAGTGAGTGTTTGCGTCTGACTATGTAGTCCCTGTCCCGATGAGGTAGCGAAGCGACGCCGTGGACTACTACACTCGGTCATTCTTTGATACACGGAGGTGTTGACATGCGGCGCGTGGTGTTCAATCAAAAAGGTGGCGTAGGCAAATCCAGCATTGCCTGCAATCTGGCGGCGGTCAGTGCCAGCGAGGGTTATCGCACCCTGTTGGTGGATCTCGACGCTCAGGCCAATTCCACTCAATACCTGACCGGGCTCACCGGTAATGAGATTCCGATGGGTATTGCCGATTTCTTCAAGCAAACGCTGTCGTCGGGGCCGTTCTCGAAGAAAAACCAGGTCGATATTTACGAAACCCCATTCGATAACCTCCATGTCATCACCGCCACCGCCGAGCTGGCCGATTTGCAGCCCAAGCTTGAGGCGAAACACAAGATCAACAAGCTGCGCAAGTTGCTCGAGGAGCTGGAAGGCGATTACGACCGGATCTACCTCGATACGCCGCCAGCGCTGAATTTTTATGCGGTATCGGCGTTGATCGCGGCTGATCGTGTACTTATTCCCTTCGACTGCGACAGTTTTTCGCGTCAGGCGCTATATGGCTTGCTGGCGGAAATCGAAGAATTGAAGGAAGACCACAATGAAGGGCTGGAAGTGGAAGGCATCGTCGTCAACCAGTTTCAGGCCCGTGCCAGCCTGCCCCAGCAGATACTCGACGAATTGATCGCCGAGGGCTTGCCGGTGTTGCCGGTGTACCTGGGCACTTCGGTGCGCATGCGCGAATCTCACCAGGCCAACACCCCGCTGATCCACCTCGATCCGCGGCACAAACTGACTCAGCAATTTGTCGAGCTGCATAATCTGCTGGAAAATCGCTGATAGCACACCGAACTCTTTTAGGAGTGAGCCTGCTCGCGAAAGCGGTGTATCAGTCGACTCAACGTTGGCCCACACACAGCCTTCGCGAGCAGGCTCACTCCTACATTTGATCCGCGGTGGGTTTAAATCCCCTGGCTACGCAACCAGCTCAGCAACTGCGGCAACGGAAACGCACCGCTCTGGCGCGCCACTTCCCGGCCGTTCTTGAACAGAATCAGACTGGGAATCGAGCGAATCCCCAGCTGCGCCGACAACTGCTGATTCGCCTCACTGTCCAGCTTGGCCAACCGACACTTGCCCGCCAATTGCCCCGCCGCCTGCTCGAACACCGGTGCAAACGACTTGCACGGCCCACACCACTCCGCCCACACGTCCACCAGCAACGGCAGATCGCCCTTGATCTGACTGGTGTAATCACCTTGTTTCAATTCGAAAGGCTTGCTCAGCAAGACCTCGGCCTTGCAGCGCCCGCATTTCGGGTGGTCGGCGAGGCGCTCGGCGGGGATGCGGTTGAGGCCATTGCAGTGGGGGCAGGGGATGAGGAGTGGTTCGGTCATGAAGAACTCTCGATTAGGCAGTTGATGAAACCGATCTGGAGTCGAAGGTCGCGGTATTCAAGGAAAAATTTTGTAGCGCATTGCCTTCTTCATTTGCGGACGTTGCCCACAGGTATCGCAGTCACAGACAAACATCACCCGATGCCGATGCCGATGCCGATGCCGAAGCCTAGCGGCGCTGCCATCCTCGGCTATTTGATGCGTGAGCACCGTTTGACCCAGAGCGATCTTCCGGGTGTTGGCACGCAATCGGTAGTTTCGGAAATCCTGAGCGGCAAGCGCCAGCTAAACCTGCGACAGGTCCGCTGGTTGGCCGAACGCTTTGGAGTGTCGGTCGAATCCTTTATCTGACTTCAGGAAGAACAACTGATCTCCAGATGCTTGCCCCACTCCGGCGGCCGCTCGGCGTAGCTCTCCATCCCCGGCTGCTCCTCGAACGGCTTGCTCAGCACCGCATGCAACCGGCGAACCTCGGAATAGTCCCCGCTTTCCGCGGCATCAATGGCTTTCTGCGCCAGGTAGTTACGCAGGATGTACAGCGGGTTGACCGCGTGCATCCGTTGGCGGCGTTGTTCCTGATCCGCCACGCCCTCGCGATCCATCCGGGCGACATAGCGTGCAGCCCAATCATCAAAACCCTTGATATCGACGAAGTCATCGCGCAATCGGGCGACAGCCAGTTCCGCTGATTGATCGCCGAGGCGGCGGAAGAACAGGGTGTAGTCGACGCCGCTGTTCTGCATCAGTTGCAGCAGTTGCTCGAGCAGTTTCTGGTCGTCGTCTTCAGCGGTGGTGAAGCCGAGGCGGCGGCGCATCAGGTCCAGGTAGTGAGCCTGATACAGCGGCAGGTACAGGCCGAGGGTTTCGCGCAGGGCTTCGACGCTGATGAACGGCGTAAGGGCCTGGGCCAGGGCGCTGAGGTTCCACTGGCCGATTGGCACCTGGTTGCTGAAGGAGTAGCGGCCCTGATCATCGGAATGGTTGCAGATGAAGTTGGCGTCGAAGTCATCAAGGAAGGCGAACGGGCCAAAATCGAAGGTGATGCCAAGGATCGACATGTTGTCGGTGTTCATCACCCCATGGCAGAAACCATACGCCTGCCATTTGGCGATCAGCTCGGCGTTGCGCTCGACGATTTCGCGAAACATCGCCAGATAGGGTTCAGGCTGTTCGAGGCATTCGGGGAAGTGCATCGCCAGTACATGCTGGCCGAGTTCTTTCTGCTTCTCGGGGCGTTTGGTGTAGTAGAAATATTCGAAGTGGCCGAAGCGCACATGGCTCGGGGACAGGCGCAGGACCATGGCCGCGCGTTCCTGTTTCTCGCGCCACACCGGTGTGTCGGAACCGATCACGCACAGCGCGCGGGTGGTCGGGATGTTCAGGGCATGCAGGGCTTCGGAAGCGAGAAACTCACGGATCGATGAACGCAGCACGGCACGGCCATCGCCCATGCGCGAAAAAGGCGTCTGGCCGGCGCCCTTAAGGTGCAAATCCCAGTGCTCGCCGGCCTCGTTGTAGACCTCGCCCAGCAACAAGCCGCGGCCGTCACCCAGTTGCGGGTTGTACGAGCCGAACTGATGCCCGGAATAGACCATCGCCCGCGGCACCGCGGCGGCCCAGAGCTTGTGGCCGCTGAACAGTTCGGCGAATTCCGGGGTTTCGGCGACGGCCGGATCAAGGTCGAGCAGGGCCATGGCGGTGGGGCTTGCGACCACGAGGCGCGGATTGTCGATGGGCTCGGGCAGCACGTGGGTGGAGAACGTGTCGCCCAGGCGATCGAAGCGATTGTCGAAGGTCAGTTCGTCGAGGGCTTTCACCGGCCATCTCCAGCAGAATGTCCGAGCATTCTGCTGGGAACAGGGCGGTTAGTCGAGTTTGGCGGGCGGCGGCTCTTGCGCAGGCTGGCCATCCACCGGCGGCACGATGGTTTTGGTTTCGGACTCGATCGGCACGATCTTGTATTCCTCGCCGTGCAGGTTCTTGAGGTAGACCTCCATCTGCCGGAACGAAATATTGATCTGCTGCTTCTTGAACTCACGGTTGATGAAGCGGTTGACCTCGTCGAGCACCGGGTTGCGGTCACCGAGGTCGCGCACGTGCATGCGCAGTTCGTGATCGAGGGTGCTTTCGCCGAAATTAAGAAAGTACACGTGGGGTTCCGGGTCCTTCAGCACCCGCGGGTTATCCCGGGCCGCTTTCAACAGCAGCTCTTTCACCAGGTCCAGGTCGGAACCGTAATCGACGCCGAGTTTGAGCGTTACCCGAGTAATGGTGTCGGTCAGCGACCAGTTGATCAGTTGCCCGGTGATGAACGTTTTGTTCGGGACAATGATGTCCTTGCGGTCGAAGTCGGTGATGGTCGTCGCGCGGATGCGGATTTTGCTCACCGTACCCGACAGGTTGCCGATGGTGATGGTGTCACCGATCCGTACCGGGCGTTCGAACAGGATCATGATCCCGGAGATGAAGTTCGCGAAGATCTCCTGCATGCCGAAACCGAGCCCGACCGAGAGCGCCGCCACCAGCCATTGCAACTTGTCCCAGCTCACGCCGAGGGTCGACAGGGTCGAGACGAAACCGACGCCGGCGATCACGTACGACAGCAGCGTGGTCGTGGCGTAGGCGCTGCCCTGTGCCAGGTTCAGCTTCGACAACACCAACACTTCCAGCAGCCCTGGCAGGTTGCGTGCGAGGGCGAAGGTAATGCCGATGATGATCAGCGCACCGAGCATGTCGCCAATGCTGATCGGCACCATGCTCATGTTGGCGCCGGTGCCGCTGGTGTATTCGTAGAGGGTGATGTTGTCCAGGTACGAGAACACCGAGATCAGGTCTGACCAGACCCAGTACAGCGCGGCCATGAACCCGCCGAGCAGCGCCAGGCGAATCAGGCGCAGGGACTGCTCGTTGACCTTTTCGATGTCCAGGGTCGGCTCTTCGATCACCGCTTCGCCTTCGCCGGCCTCTTTGGCGGCCTGACGTTTGGCCAGCGCGCGTTGATAGGCCAGGCGCCGTGCGGCAACGCTGAGGCCACGGACGAAGGTGGCTTCGATCACCAGCCAGAACATCAGCAGGTAAAGCGTGTTGATCAGCCGGTCGCTGAGTTTCAGCGCGGTGTAGTAGTAGCCGAAGCAGACGGCCACGAACAACGCCACGGGCAGCACGGTGAACATGATCCCGACGGCTTTGCGGAACAGTGACGCGTTTTCATGCGCCGGACTGCTGATCAGCAGACGGCTCAGCAGCCAGGCCATTAGCGCGTAGCAGGTCAGCACGACCGGCATGCCCAACACGTCATCGGCCAGCGCCGCCGGTTGCAGCTCCGCGACCGCCACGACGGCCACTAGCGCCATGACCACCAGTCCGAGTCGACGGACCCAGCCCTGGAGGAATTCAACCTGGGGTTTTTCCCAACGGAAATGCAGTTCGGCCACGCCGCCCGGCGCGAGAATCCGGTAGGCGGTGTAGAACACCAGCCACGCCTGGCCCATTTGCATTAGCGCCGAGCCCATATTGGCGTTCTGCCCGCGAGCGTCAATTTGCAGGGCCAGCCCGCACAGCGCCAGGCCCAGCGCTACCGGCATTGCCAGCAGGATATTGATCAGAATCGCCTGCGGCGTGTGCAATTGACTGTCACGCTTGAAGTGGCCGATGTCCTGGTGAACCTTGTTCAGCCGGGCATACAGGCTTTTGCGCCGCCACAGCAGGGCGCCGATCAGCAGCACCAGTGGCAGGAACAGCAGCGGCCGCTGGGTCAGGCCGTCGACCAGTTCGCTCACGCTCGACTTCAGCGGCAGGGTCGCGACCTGACGTTGCAGACGCTCTGGCACACCGCGCATCCATTCAGGATCGAGCGGCTTGTTGCTCGGAATCCAGAACATCTGCTCATCGAGGGTCGCCCGCAGGCTTTGCGCAGTGCTGAGCAGTTGTTTCTGATTGAGTTGCAGCGTGATCGATTCGTTGAGCACCGCGCTAAGTTCGCGGTTCAGCCGCTCCAGCAGGTCGGCGCGGGTCGTGGCCAGTTCCAGCAGGCTCTTGCGCAGTTGCGGGGTGACTTGCTCGGGCGGCTGGGTCGACAGCAGGGTGTCGACATAGCTCGCCGGGTTGCTGAGCAATTCCCGTTGCTGGCTGACTTCAAACTGATACAGGCGAATATCGGCGATCTGGTCCGCCAGGTCACGGTCGAGCTTGAGACGCGGCAGGGCTTGTTTCTGTTTGTAGAGAATCTTCGACAGCAGCAGGCTGCCCTTGAGCACGTTGATCTGCTCGTCCAGCGCTGAGTCGCTTTGAGTGACGTTGTCCAGCTGCTGCTTGGTTTGCAAATTCTGTTGGGTGACGACGTTCAAACGGTCAGTGCTTTTAAGCAGGTAGTCGGACAGCTTCAGGTTGGCCGCGCTTTCGGTGGCCAGCAAGGTGCTGCTGCCGGACTTCTGCGCCTCGATGGATTGCTGCGTTACCGTCTCCTGGGACTGGGCCAGGCGTTTCTGATTGATCAGGGTTTGCAGCTCCTGGATTTCCCGGTCCAGGCGGTCGGTTTTTTCGGTCAGCACATCGTGCTGACTGTTACCGAGGTCTTGCAATTGGTTGTTGCTGGCCAGTTCCTGGCGGCGCAGCGGGATCAAGGCGTTCAGTGCCGCCAGCTCGGCGTTGAGCAAGTCGCGCTGTTCGCCACTCAAAGTCTTGCCGTTGTCTTTGCCGGCCTTGAGGATGTTATTGATCTGCTGGATGCGCGTCTGGCTGCTGGAGATTTCGGCCTGGGCGCGCTCGGGTCGGGTTTGTGCGGTAATGACCAGGCTGTTCGCGTCAGCCAAGGCTTTTTGCAGATCGCTTTGCTGGGTCGAACGGTCGGTCAGCAGTTGTTCCAGCTGTTGAATCGACTCTTTGCTGTAGCGCTGCGCCACTGGCGTGACGCTGGTGGCCTTGAGGCGAGCCAGTTCGCGCTGGTTTTCTATGTTTTGCTTCGGCGCAGTGGCGAGTTGCTGCTTGAGGTCGGTCAGCTTCTGCTCGTAGTCACGCTTGTTGTCGAGCTGGGTCAGCGTGTTTTGCAGGACGGTCTGCAAGGCTTTCTGGTCGGCCTCCGGCAGTTTGCGCTCGGCGATCTTGTCGAGGTTGGCCTGTACGGCTTCGCTGGACGGTGGTTCGGCCGCTTGCAGCGTACCGACAGAAAGGCTCAAGCCCAGCAGGGCCATGATGAAAAAGGTGCGCAGGGTTGACATAGAGACCGATCGAAAACGAAACGAAGAATGGAGTTTAGAGGAATAGTCCCGGACCCGGGCTACTTCCTTCGGGGAATCTGACGCCTACTTTGCCGATCTTGTTCCCCTCCATGACCGCGACCGTCCAGATGGTGTTGTTCCACTCGACCTGGTCACCGACGACAGGTGCGCCGCCGACTTTGTGGGCAATGAAACGGGCCAGCGTCATGTCCGGATCGATGCCTTCGACCTTCAAGCCGTACAAGGCAGCAACCGCAGCCAGCTGGGCGTCTCCTTCGAGAACGAAGTCGCCGAAGAAACGCAGATCCAGACCCCGTTGCGGCGCCTGGCTGAACAGTTTTCCGAGGGCCGGAAGGTTGTGTTCGTGGCCAATTACACACAGCAAATCATCGACTTCGAGCACCGTACTACCCGACGGATGGAGCAATTGCTGACCGCGAAACAGTGCGGCGATGCGCGTGCCGTCGGGCATTTTCAGTTCGCGAAGGGGCGAACCGATGCACCATTTTTCGGCGCCAAGGCGATAAACGAACAGCTCCCACTCGCTGGTGACGTGGACTTCCAGTGCTGCGCGGGAGATCGGCGCCGGCTCGGGCGGGACGGTCACCTTCAACAGCTTCGCCACCCACGGCAGGCTCGTGCCCTGCACCAGCAGCGAGACCAGCACGATAAAGAACGCGAGGTTGAAGTACAGCTGCGCGTTGGGCAGCCCGGCCATCAGCGGGAACACCGCCAGAATGATCGGCACCGCACCGCGCAGGCCGACCCAGGAAATAAAGGCTTTTTCGCGGCCATGGAAGGCCTTGAACGGCAGCAGGCCGACCATCACCGACAGCGGCCGTGCAAACAGAATCATCCACAGCGCCAGGCCCAGCGCGGGCAGGGCGATCGGCAGCAAGTCATGCGGCGTGACCAGCAGGCCCAGCACCAGGAACATGCCGATCTGCGCCAGCCACGCCATGCCGTCGAGCATGTGCAGGATGCCATGGCGGCTGCGCACGGGGCGGTTGCCGATCACCAGGCCGCACAAGTAAACCGCGAGGAAACCGCTGCCGTGCAGGGCGTTGGTCAAAGCGAACACCACCAGCCCGCCGGCAATCATCAGGATCGGATAGAGGCCGGTGGCCAGATTGATCCGGTTGACCAGTTGCAGCAGCAGCCAACCGCCGCCGAGTCCGATCACGCCGCCGATGCCGAATTCACGCACCAGATGCCCGAGCAGGCTCCAGTGCAGGCCGGTTTGGCCACTGGCGAGCATGTCGATCAGCGTCACGGTGAGGAACACCGCCATCGGGTCGTTGCTGCCGGATTCGATTTCGAGGCTGGCGGTGACCCGCTCGTTCAGGCCCTTGCCGCCGAGCAGCGAGAACACCGCCGCGGCGTCCGTCGAGCCGACGATGGCGCCAATCAACAGGCCTTGAATCAGGTTCAGATTAAACAGCCACGCCGCCGCCATGCCAGTCAGCCCGGTGGTGATCAGCACGCCGACCGTGGCCAGCGACAGCGCCGGCCACAATGCCACGCGGAAACTCGAGACCCGTGTGCGCAAACCGCCGTCGAGCAGAATCACTGCCAACGCGAGGTTGCCGACCAGATAAGCCGTAGGGTAGTTATCGAAAATAATGCCGCCGCCGTCGACGCCGGCCGCCATGCCCACGGCCAGGATAATCACCAGAATCGGGATGCCGAGGCGCGACGACAGTGAGCTCACCAGAATGCTTGCACCTACCAGCAACGCGCCGATCAAGAACAGGCTGTTGATGGTTGTCGCATTCAAAGGCAGTACTCCAGGAAGCGGAAAGGCGGGCACAAACTGACCATGCAGTCTGCGTGCCAGCGATTCTAACCTGTTGAAATGTGATGCTGTCAAAAAGCTTTTGCCGATCAAAAGCCCGATGCGCAAGATGCCTCGACGCAACCCCCTGTGGGAGCTGGCTTGCCAGCGATGAGGCCCTCAAATATTGCGCCGATCTTGAGGCCGCCATCGCCGGCAAGCCGGCTCCCACAAGTTGGGGCGCCTATGAATCAGAGGCTGAACCGGCTGACCATCGTGTTCAGGTCCACCGCCAATCGTGACAGTTCATTGCTCGCCGCGCTCGTCTGGCTGGCGCCGGTCGCCGATTGCACCGACAGATCGCGGATGTTCACCAGGTTGCGGTCCACTTCGCGTGCCACCTGGGCCTGCTCTTCCGCCGCGCTGGCGATCACCAGGTTGCGTTCGTTGATCTCGACGATGGCGCTGTTGATCGTGTCCAGCGACAGGCCGGCACCGCGTGCGATGTTCAGGGTCGACTCGGCGCGCTCGGTGCTGTTACGCATCGAGTCCACGGCGTGTTCGGTGCCGGACTGGATGCTGCCGATCATGCGTTCGATTTCGCTGGTGGATTGCTGAGTGCGATGCGCCAAGGCGCGCACCTCATCCGCCACCACTGCAAAACCACGCCCGGCTTCCCCGGCGCGAGCGGCTTCGATCGCGGCGTTCAAGGCCAGCAAGTTGGTCTGGTCCGCCAGGCCGCGGATCACATCCAGCACCTTGCCGATGTCGCGAGACTCGTTCGCCAGATCGCCGATCAGCGTGGCCGTGCTTTGCACATCGGTGCTCATGCGTTCGATCGCACTGACGGTTTCCTGCACCAGGTCACGGCCATCACCGGCCGAGGTGGTGGCATTTTTCGAGGCTTGCGAGGTGCTGACTGCGTTGCGCGCGACTTCTTCCACGGCGCTGGTCATTTCGTTGACGGCGGTGGCGGCCTGTTCGATTTCGTTGTTCTGCTGGGTCAGGCCGCGGGCACTTTCGTCGGTGACACTGTTGAGTTCTTCCGCGGCGGAGGCCAGTTGGGTGGCCGAGCCGGAAATCCGCTGCAGCGTGTCGCGCAGCTTGTCCTGCATCTTCGCCATCGCCGCCAGCAAGCGACCGGCTTCGTCTTCGCCATCCACAGTGATCGGGCGCGTCAGGTTACCTTCGGCAATCGCTTCGGCGGCGTTCAAGGCGTTGGCGATCGGCTGGGTGATGCTGTTGGTCAGCAGCCAGGCGAACAGCAAGGTCAGCCCCGTCGCGATCACCAGCAACGTAACCACCAGATTGAACGCCGAGGAATATTGATCGGCGGCTTGCTGATTGGTGTCGAGGGTCTGCTGAGTGTTGATCTCCAGCAAGCGACCGAGCACCGCGTTGACCGCTTCGGAGTTGGTCAGCAAATCGGTATTGAGCAGCGTGCGCAATTCATCCACCTGATTGTTGCGCGACAGGCTTTTCATCCGGTCTTCGATCTGACGGTACTGCCCGAGCAACTGCACGTATTGATCGTAGGCGGCGCGTTCTTGCGGGCCGCTGATCAGTTTTTCGTAGGTCGCCTGGGCGGCGCGAATCTGTTGGTTGCGCGTTTCCAGCAGGTCCACGGTTTTTTGCTGAACGTCCGGCTCGCGGTTCACCAGCAAGCGATACGACAAGACCCGCAGGCGCAGGGTCAGCTGAGTGAACTCATCGAGACTCTTGATGCTCGGCACGCTCATGGAGGCGATGTTTTCGCCCGCCCCGCGAATCTTGCTCATCTGGTTCAAGGCAAACACACCCAGAACCAGCATCAGCCCGCCAATAAGAGCGAAACCGAGGAACGCCCGCGGCGCGATATTCATATTACGAAGAGACATGGTGTTTACCGAAAAGAGCGCATCCGTGCGGCGCTGAGACTGACGTATGCGTGACTTATCGGTCATGCGATTAAAGTCTTGAGGCGCTGCGCGTATTTGTCGCAGTCGGTGTTCGGCGACGAAGTGCAGGAACCAGATCCGCCAATCACAGTCTTTAAAACTCGCGAGAAAGGTCGTCCGCCAGGAAAATCAGGGCTTTGCGCCCCAATAACCCTGGCATCCGTGGTGACTTTTCTTTATCGTACGCGCCCTTTGAAAATGCTTGGAAAATCAAAATGTTGGAAGCATCCCTAAGCCAATTGGAACAGCTGGTCAGCGATCTGGTGCAACAGAACCAGAACCTGCTCGGCACTAACCAGACCCTGAGCGCAGAACTGGCCCAGGCCAAGGATGAAAACGAAAGCCTGCAACTGAACCTGATGGAACAGGAAGAGAAACAAGGCGCGACCGCCGCGCGTATTCAAGCCCTGGTTGAACGTGTCAGCGCCGGCCCGGTTAGCGCATGAGCGTCGGCGCCGCAGGGGTAAAAGTCGTCTCGATCCTGGGGGAGGACTATTCGATCAAGGCGCCGGCCGGGGAAGAGCAAACCCTGCTGGACGCCGCCACTATGTTGAAAGTCGCTTTGGCTGAAACCAAAAGGAAGTACCCGACACTGATTGGTGACCGCCTGTTGGTGCTGGCGGCGATGAATCTGTGCTCGCAACAGATCGACATGAAAAAGCAGCACAAGCTCGAACTCGACCGTTACCAAGAGCAAGTCAGCGCCACGGTTGAAGTGATCTCCAAGACGATCAATCAGGCCTGATCGGCTTTGCGCACAACCAAAGAATAAATTGTCGTTTGCGTTGTATACAATCGGCACGGCTGTTGCAGTGTTTCAGCCTCTTATTCTTTGGGGGTGCTCCATGCAGTTCTGGCGACGCAGTATTCAATGGCAGTTGATCCTCAGCATGGGGACCGCCCTGCTGGTCAGTATCCTGATCGTGGTTGGCATTTATACCCTCGTGGTCAACCGTCTCGCCCAGAGCTACCTGGTCGAACAAGCGCTGCCGTCGAGCATCGAAGCGATGCGCAACGACATCGAGCGCATCCTCGTGCAGCCTCTCACCGCCGCCAAGGACATCGCCAGCAACAGCATGGTGCGCGACTGGTTGGCCGGGGGTGAAAACAGTGCCCAGACCGACGCTTTCGTGCAATACCTGGAAGGCATTCGCGCTGAGCACAAAGCCTTTACCTCGCTGATTGTCGGCACCGCTTCAAACCACTACTTCACGGAAAAAGGCCTGGACCGCACCCTCAGCCGTGCCAACCCCAAAGACGCCTGGTTCTATGCATTTATCGACAGCAACCAGCCGCGCACCCTCAATATCGACAATGACACCGCGACCGGAGAATTGGCGCTGTTCATCGACCTCAAGGTCGAGCAGGCCGGCAAAATCGTGGGCGTTGCCGGGCTTGGCTTGAGCATGAAAGAGCTGTCGGAGCTCATCCACAACTTCAACTTCGGTGCGCGCGGCAGGGTCTATCTCGTGCGTTCCGACGGTTTGATCCAAGTTCATCCCGAGGCGCAATTTAGCGGTAAACGTACGTTGGCCGAGCAAATCGGCGCGCCGGCAGCGCAGGCCGTGATGGGTCAAAAAACCGCCACCAGCAGCAGCTTTGTCCGCGAGGGTGAAGACTACCTGGCCTTGAGTCTGCCGCTGCGGGATCTGGGCTGGACCCTGGTGGCCGAAGTGCCACAGTCGCAGATCTACGCCGAAGCCCGCCGCGCCATGTGGATGAGCAGCGGCATTGGTCTGACGGTGGCGCTGGTGTGCCTGGTGCTGGTGGTGTTGCTGGCGCGCGGATTGGTGCGGCCGATTCGTCAGGTAACAGCGGCGCTGGTAGCCATTGGTAGCGGCGGGGGAGATTTGACCCATCGGTTAGATTCCAGCCGCGCCGATGAACTGGGGGATCTGGCGCGCGGTTTCAATCGGTTCCTCGATAGCCAGCGAGAAATGATTGGCGAAGTGCTGACCACCAGTGAGCGTTTGCGCACCGCCGTCAGCCAAGTGGCGAAGGTCGTCGACAACACCGCCGAGCGGTCCGGTCGGCAGCAGGAAATGACCGACATGGTCGCCACCGCCGTGCACGAGATGGGCCTGACCGTACAGGAAATCGCGCAGAACGCGGGCAACGCGGCGGTCGCTTCACAGAATGCTCGCGATGAAGCGATGCAGGCGCGGGAAGTGGTGGGCGGGTCGATCCGGAACATCGAAAGCATGTCCGACGAAATCGGCCTGGCCGCCAGCGCGGTTGGCGAGCTGGCCCATCAGGTCGCGTCGATCGATCAGGTGCTGGCGGTGATTCGCGGGATTTCCGAACAGACCAACCTGTTGGCGTTGAACGCGGCCATTGAAGCGGCACGGGCCGGCGACATGGGCCGGGGCTTTGCGGTAGTGGCCGATGAAGTGCGCACGTTAGCTCGACGTACCCAAGCGTCCACCGATGAAATTCAGCAGATGATCGGCAGTCTCAAGCAGGGCGCGGAAAATGCGGTGTCGTCGATGCACACGGGGCAAGCGGCGACGGGCACCGGGGTCGAGTCGAGCCAGCGTACCGGGGCGTCGTTGACGGCGATTACCGGGCAGGTCGAGCGCATCAGCGACATGAACCATCAAGTGGCGACGGCCACGGAAGAGCAGTCGGCGGTGACGGAAGAGATCAACCGCAACGTGCAAGGGATTTCCGATCTGGCCCGGGCGACGGCGGGGGAAGTCAGGGCATGTCGCGAGGATTGCCAGACTTTGCAGCGGTTGGCGGATGACCTGGCGCGGCAGATGGGTGGGTTCAGGTTGAGTTGATGCGTTGTCTGTGCTGATGCCATCGCTGGCAAGCCAACTCCCACAGGGTTTTGTGTTGAATACAAAATTGTGAATCAACCCTGTACCTGTGGGAGCTGGCTTGCCAGCGATTGGATGTCAGCAGCAATGCAAAATTGTGATCAGAACCACTCATCCTGCATGCCCAGGCAAACATCATCCCGTGCCTCAAGAATCGCCAGCTCATGGTGGCAGCCCGGCACTTCCCAGGTCAGGAAATACCGCGCCGCCTGCAGCTTGCCTTTGTAGAAGCTCGCATCCGCCGCATTCCCCTTGGCCAGCCCTTCCTCGGCACGAATCGCCTGCTCCAGCCAGCGCCAGCCAATCACCGTATGGCCGAATACTTTCAGGTACAGCGCCGAGTTCGCCAGGCTGCTGTTGACCTTGCCTTGCGCCAGATCCGTCAGCAAACCGAGGGTCACGGTTTGCAGGCGCGCCACCAGTTTCTCCAGTGGTTCACGCAGCGGTGTCAGCGACTCATAGGCCTGGGCGCGCTCGGCCGTGTTGGCGATCAGGCGGATCAATTGCTTGAGCCCCGCACCACCGTTCTGCGCCAGTTTGCGTCCGAGCAAATCCAGCGACTGAATGCCGTGGGTGCCTTCGTGAATCGGGTTCAAACGGTTGTCGCGGTAATACTGCTCCACAGGATATTCACGGGTATAACCGTGGCCACCGAGAATCTGGATCGCCAGTTCGTTGGCCTTCAGGCAAAACTCCGATGGCCAGGATTTGACGATCGGCGTCAGCAAATCCAACAGCTCATGGGCCTGTTTGCGCTCGGCTTCAGTTTCAAGTGTGGTGGTGTCGTCGAACAGCCGTGCCGCATACAACCCCAGGTCGAACGAACCTTCGACGTAGGCTTTTTGCGTCAGCAGCATGCGCCTGACGTCAGCGTGTTGAATGATCGCTACCGGCGCCGTGCTCGGGTCCTTGCTGTCCGGCACCCGACCTTGCGGACGTTCGCGGGCGTACTCCAGTGAATACAGGTAACCGGCGTAACCGAGCATTACCGCGCCCATGCCGACGCCGATCCGCGCCTCGTTCATCATCTGGAACATATAGCTCAAGCCCTGATGCGGCTTGCCCACCAGATAACCGACGCACTCGCCGTTGTCGCCGAAGTTCAGCGCCGTGGAGGTGGTGCCGCGCCAGCCCATCTTGTGGAACAACCCGGCCAGCAACACGTCGTTCCGTTTGCCCAGGCTTCCGTCATCGTTGACCAGAAACTTGGGCACGATAAACAGCGAAATGCCCTTCACCCCGGCCGGCGCGTCCGGCAACTTGGCCAACACCATGTGCACGATGTTTTCCGACAACGAATGATCGCCGCCGGAAATGAAGATCTTGTTGCCCTTGAGTCGATAGGTGCCGTCAGACGCAGGCTCTGCGCGTGTGCGAATATCCGACAGCGACGAACCGGCGTGCGGCTCGGTGAGGGCCATGGTGCCGAAGAAACGGCCATCGATCATCGGTTGCAGGAAGCGCTGCTTCTGCTCCTCGGTGCCAAAGCTCTCGATCAGGTTCGCCGCGCCCATGGTCAGGAACGGGTACGACGTCGATGCCGCGTTGGCTGACTGGAAATGCGCGAAGCAGGCCTGGGACAAGAGTGTAGGAAGCTGCATGCCGCCGGCGTCGAAACTGCGCGCGGCATTGAGGAAACCGGCTTCGAGGAATGCGTCCACGGCGGGTTTCACTTCGGGAATCAGAATCGCCTGACCGTTCTCGTAGCGCGGCTCGTTCTCGTCGCCCTTGCGGTTATGCGGGGCAAAGAACTTCTCGGCAATGCTGCGGGCGGTGCCGAGGGCGGCATCGAAGGTCTCGCGATTGTGCTCGGCGAAACGCTCGCGCTGGGTCAGGCCTTCAGCGTCGAGGACTTCATACAGCTCGAAAGCCAGATTGCGGGAACTGAGCAACGTCTCGGACATGGCGGCCTACCTTTTTTGGAATGGGCCGAGTCTAGGCGTGGGAATGGAGGCTGAACAGGATGATTGATGGGAGTGATAGAGGGGCAGTTGCGAGGTGCGAGCTGCAAGCTGAAAGCTTCAAGCTGCAAGTAAAAGCAGTCAGAGGCGCTCCCGACGTGCTGTTACTTGCAGCTCGTAGCTTGCGGCTGCTGTTACCCGATCGTCATCAAGCTCGCATTACCACCCGCCGCAGCGGTGTTAACGCTCAACGCCCGCTCAATCACCAGGCGCTCCAGCGCAACATGGGTCTCGCCCTGGGACAAACCATGAACCCCGACAATCGCCCCGGCACGCTTGGCCACTTGCTGGCATACCGCGCGCAGCTGATCGGAATGGCCGTGATGCAGGACCGCATCGAACAGCGCTTCGTCCTTGTTCCAGTCGGGAACCAGCTTGATCCGCGTCTGAATGTCCTTCGGCAAGCGTGCGAACAAGGCCTTGCTCAGGTCAGCCTCCGGCCACACCGCCGAACCACCAACGGCCAGCACCGCTGCGAGTTGCGTCAGCAGGTCACCTTCGACTTCCGCCAGGCACAGCACGTGTTCACGCGGCAGGATCGCATAGCTGTTGCGCTCGCCGGTCGGGCCGGCGAGTACACGGGTAATTCCGCTTTGCGATTGCGCGGCGAACTGCACGCACAGGGCGCTCAGGTCGTTGAGCTTGTTGCTGTCAGCCCAGGCTTGCAGGGCGTTCAGCGGTTTGCTCATGGCGTCACGCAGGCGAACATCCGGTGCAGTGACAGCGTCGCCGCGAGCGAAGGATTGTTCAATTGCATCGGTAGGACGCGTCGACAAGAGACGGTACAGGTACAACGGACCACCGGCTTTTGGGCCAGTGCCTGACAAGCCTTCGCCACCGAACGGTTGCACGCCAACCACCGCGCCGACAATGTTGCGGTTCACGTAGACGTTACCGGCGTGGACGTTGTCGATCACCTTGGCGATGGTCTCGTCGATGCGCGTATGCACGCCGAGCGTCAGGCCATAACCGGAAGCGTTGATCTGGCCGATCAACTGGTCGATGTCTTTGCGTTTGTAGCGAACCACGTGCAGCACCGGGCCGAAGATCTCCCGTTGCAGTTCGTCGAAGCTTTCCAGTTCGATCAGCGTTGGCATCACGAAGGTGCCGCGTTTGACTTCATCGGCGTCGGCGATAGCCACCTGGTACACGGTACGACCTTTGTCGCGCATGGCCTGGATGTGCTTCTCGATGCCGGCCTTGGCTTCAGCGTCGATCACCGGGCCGATGTCCACGGACAGACGCTCCGGATTGCCGAGGCGGCATTCAGCCATGGCACCCTTGAGCATTTCGATGACACGGTCAGCGGAATCTTCCTGCAAGCACAGCACACGCAGCGCCGAGCAACGTTGACCGGCGCTGTCGAAAGCCGATGACACCACGTCGATCACCACCTGTTCGGTGAGTGCCGAGGAGTCAACGATCATCGCGTTCTGGCCGCCGGTTTCGGCGATCAGCGGAATCGGACGGCCCTGTGCATCCAGACGACCGGCGACGCTGCGTTGCAGCAAACGAGCGACTTCGGTGGAGCCGGTAAACATCACGCCTTTGACCCGATCGTCACCGACCAGGCGGGCACCAACGGTTTCGCCACGGCCCGGCAGCAGTTGCAGCACGCCTTCCGGAATCCCGGCTTCGAGCAGCAAGCGCACGGCCTGAGCGGCTACCAGCGGGGTCTGTTCCGCAGGTTTGGCCAGCACCGGGTTACCGGCCGCCAAAGCAGCGGCGACTTGGCCACTGAAAATCGCCAGCGGGAAGTTCCATGGGCTGATGCACACCACCGGACCCAGCGGGCGGTGGGCGTCGTTGGTGAAATCGTTGCGCGCCTGCACGGCGTAATAACGCAGGAAGTCCACGGCCTCGCGCACTTCGGCGATGGCGTTGGCGAAGGTCTTGCCGGCTTCGCGAGCCAGCAGGCCCATCAGCGGCTGGATCTCGCCTTCCATCAAATCGGCGGCACGTTCCAGGATTGCCGCGCGTTCGGCCGGCGGGGTGGCCTGCCAGATCGGTGCAGCATTCAGCGCGCACTGGATTGCATTGTCGACGTCTTCGACCGTCGCTTCCTGCACATGGCCTACTACGTCACGCAAATCGGACGGGTTCAGAACAGGCGCAGGGGTTTCAGTGCTGGAGGCGCAACCGAGCATCGGCACGGCTTTCCAGCTGTTATGCGCGGTGGCCAGCAGCGCGCAGGACAGCGACGCCAAACGATGTTCGTTGGCCATGTCGATGCCGCTGGAGTTGGCTCGCTCGGCACCATACAGATCACGCGGCAGCGGGATGCGCGGGTGCGGCAGGCCGAAGCCGCCTTCCACGGTAGCCATTTGCTCGATGCTGGCCACTGGGTCGGCGACCAGCGCCTGGATCGAGATTGACTGATCGGCGATCTGGTTGACGAACGAGGTGTTCGCGCCGTTTTCCAGCAGGCGACGCACGAGGTACGCCAGCAGTGTTTCGTGGGTGCCAACCGGTGCGTACACGCGGCACGGACGGTTCAGCTTGCCTTCGGACACTTTGCCTACAACCTGTTCGTACAGCGGTTCACCCATGCCGTGCAGGCACTGGAACTCGTACTGACCGGGGTAATAGTTCTGACCGGCAATGTGATAAATGGCCGACAGGGTGTGGGCGTTGTGTGTGGCGAACTGCGGGTAGATGACTTCCGGTACCGACAGCAATTTGCGTGCGCAAGCGATGTAGGAAACGTCGGTGTACACCTTACGGGTGTAGACCGGATAGCCTTCCAGACCGTCGACCTGGGCGCGCTTGATTTCGCTGTCCCAGTACGCGCCTTTCACCAGACGGATCATCAGGCGATGACGGCTGCGGCGAGCCAGGTCGATGACATAGTCGATCACGTACGGGCAACGTTTCTGATACGCCTGGATGACGAAACCGATGCCGTTCCAGCCGGTCAGTTGTGGCTCGAAACACAGGCGCTCAAGCAGATCCAGCGACAACTCGAGGCGGTCGGCTTCTTCGGCGTCGATGTTCAGGCCGATGTCATATTGCTTGGCCAGCAAGGTCAGCGACAGCAGGCGCGGGTACAACTCGTCCATCACACGCTCGTACTGCGCACGGCTGTAACGCGGGTGCAGGGCCGACAGCTTGATGGAGATGCCCGGGCCTTCATAAATCCCACGACCGTGTGACGCTTTGCCGATCGAGTGGATGGCTTGTTCGTACGACGCGAGGTACTTCTGCGCATCGTGCTCGGTGAGTGCGGCTTCACCCAGCATGTCGTAGGAATAGCGGAACCCCTTGGCTTCGAACTTGCTCGCGTTGGCCAGGGCTTCGGCGATGGTTTCGCCAGTGACGAACTGCTCGCCCATCAGGCGCATGGCCATGTCCACGCCCTTGCGGATCATCGGCTCGCCGCTTTTGCCGATGATGCGGCTCAAGGACGACGTCAGGCCGGTTTCGTTATGGGTGGCGACCAGTTTGCCGGTCAGCAGCAGGCCCCAAGTCGCAGCATTGACGAACAGCGAAGGGCTGTTGCCCAAGTGCGGCTGCCAGTTGCCGGTGCTGATCTTGTCGCGGATCAGTGCGTCGCGAGTGCCCTTGTCCGGGATGCGCAGCAGCGCTTCGGCGAGGCACATCAGCGCCACGCCTTCCTGGGACGACAGGGAAAATTCCTGCAACAGGCCTTGAACAATTCCGGCACGGCCGCCGGCACTTTTCTGATTACGCAGTTTCTCGGCAATCGAAGATGCAAGCTTGTTGGTCGCTTCGGCCATCGCCGCCGGCAGACGCGCCTGCTCCATCAGCATCGGCACCACTTCCGGCTCGGGGCGACGGTAAGCAGCGGTGATCGAGGCGCGCAGCACCGATTGCGGCAGGATGCTTTCGGCGAATTCGAGGAAGCATTGATGCGTGTGGTCGACGTGGGTTTCGCCACTGTCATCGGCTTCTTTGGCGGTCAGCCCGCTGAGCTCGGTCAGGGTTGCACCACCCTCGAGTTTTTCCAGGTAATTGAAAATTGCCTGTTTGATCAGCCAGTGCGGCGTGCGATCAATCGAAGTCGCGGCAGCCTTGAGGCGCTCGCGGGTTGGGTCGTCAAGTTTGACCCCAAGGGTGGTGGTAGCCATATTTTTATCCTCATGTTTGCCACGACCGCGTGGCATCAGCTGGCCGCAAGATTAGCTGCGCGCACAGCGAGGTGCAACCGGGTGCAACCCTTTTTTGTCGGAATATTACGCTGCTCGTCAGGAATTAATTTCCGGTACGCACGAACCGCTCTACGAACCGCTCTAGCTTGGTGCTTTTGCTTCTAGTAAACCGTCGTGACTGCGCTAAAAGGGAGCAAAAAAGCACGTTCCCAACGTAAACAACGCTAGGTGCAACTAATTCTCAAAAAATGGGTTGCACCTTATTTGCGTTGTTGAATAGGATTCGCGCCCAAGGTGCAACCGGCTCGATATTCGGGTGCACCGGCTGATGGCTTTCCTGGGGAAACATCAGTCTCAAATGCGCGGAACCCGAAATCGTCTGATCGAACGTTGTCGTTTGTCGGCGTTTTCACATTCTGCCGCTACATAAAAACAAAGCCAGGGCATCACTTAAATGAGCGTAAGCAATCCAACCTTGATCACGTTTGTGATCTACATCGCCGCCATGGTGCTGATCGGCTTCATGGCCTATCGCTCCACCAACAACCTTTCTGATTACATTCTGGGCGGTCGCAGCCTGGGCAGCGTCGTGACCGCATTGTCCGCCGGCGCCTCCGACATGAGCGGCTGGTTGTTGATGGGCCTGCCGGGCGCCATTTACATGTCCGGCCTGTCCGAAAGCTGGATCGCCATCGGCCTGATCGTCGGTGCTTACCTGAACTGGCTGTTCGTCGCCGGCCGTCTGCGTGTGCAGACCGAGCACAACGGCGATGCACTGACCCTGCCGGATTATTTCTCCAGCCGATTTGAAGACAAAAGCGGCCTGCTGCGGATCATTTCGGCGGTGGTGATCCTGGTGTTCTTCACCATTTACTGCGCCTCCGGCATCGTCGCCGGTGCCCGTCTGTTCGAAAGCACCTTCGGCATGTCCTACGAGACAGCGCTGTGGGCCGGTGCTGCGGCGACGATTGCCTACACCTTCGTCGGCGGTTTCCTGGCAGTGAGCTGGACTGACACCGTACAAGCCACGTTGATGATCTTTGCCCTTTTGCTGACGCCGATCATCGTGCTGCTGGCCACCGGCGGCGTCGACACCACGTTCCTGGCCATCGAAGCGCAAGACGCCAGCAACTTCGACATGCTGAAAAACACCACCTTCATCGGCGTGATTTCGTTGATGGGTTGGGGCCTTGGCTACTTCGGCCAGCCGCACATCCTCGCGCGTTTCATGGCGGCGGATTCGGTCAAGTCGATTGCCAACGCTCGCCGTATCTCCATGACCTGGATGATCCTCTGCCTGGGCGGCACCGTCGCTGTAGGTTTCTTCGGCATCGCCTATTTCTCGGCGAATCCTGAACTGGCGGCGCCGGTGACCGAAAACCACGAGCGTGTGTTCATCGAACTGGCGAAAATCCTCTTCAACCCTTGGATCGCCGGTGTACTGCTGTCGGCCATCCTCGCGGCGGTAATGAGCACCCTGAGCTGCCAGTTGCTGGTGTGTTCGAGTGCCCTGACCGAAGACTTCTACAAGACC
Source organism: Pseudomonas sp. GB2N2 (assembly GCF_054897705.1). Lineage (NCBI taxonomy): Bacteria > Pseudomonadati > Pseudomonadota > Gammaproteobacteria > Pseudomonadales > Pseudomonadaceae > Pseudomonas > Pseudomonas sp. GB2N2. The sequence continues at coordinate 4,098,093 of NZ_CM142701.1, read as the reverse complement.
TTTCTGCGCAAAACCGCTTCCCAGGTTGAGCTGGTCTGGGTCGGTCGTGCCATGGTGTTGCTGGTTGCCTTGATCGCCATCGCGTTGGCCGCCAACCCGGAAAACCGCGTACTGGGTCTGGTCAGCTACGCCTGGGCAGGTTTCGGTGCAGCGTTCGGCCCGGTGGTCCTGATCTCCGTGATCTGGAAAGACATGACCCGCAACGGCGCACTGGCCGGGATCCTGGTCGGCGCGATCACCGTGATCGTGTGGAAACACTTCGAGCTGCTGGGCCTGTACGAAATTATCCCGGGCTTCATCTTCGCCAGCCTGGCGATCTACATCGTCAGCAAACTGGGCGCGCCGAGTCACGGCATGCTGCACCGCTTTGCGGCTGCCGAGGCCGATTTCCGTTTGAACAAGTGATCTGGATGAGCTGAGGCTCTGACCTTTCGCTGAACATGAAAACGGTCCGTTTCCTTTGGAGGCGGGCCGTTTTTTTATGCCCGCTTAGAGGGCATCTGCACGGAATGTCTGTAGCCAAACATCCCGATTCCTGAAGGAAAAATCTCTAAAAAAAAACGATAAACCTGAGTTTCCTGTACTCCCGTCAACACCCCGTGTCCCTCATGCAGAATCGCCCGCCTTCGTTCTGCAGAGACACATCGGATGTTCGCTCTCGCCAACCCACCGCGCTTCACGCTGACCGTCGACGGCCACCCAAATGAACTCAAGGTGTTTGAGTTCAACGGCGAGGAAGCCATCAGCCAGCCTTACCGTTTTCACCTGGAACTGGTCAGCGAGCGACCGGACATCGAGCTCGAAAGCCTTCTGCACCGTCAGGCATTTCTGAGTTTCGACGCAGAAGGTTCCGGCATTCACGGTCAGATCTTTCGCGTGGGCCAAGGCGACTCAGGGGAGCGTCTGACTCGCTACCAGATCAGCCTCGTTCCCCGCCTGACCTACCTCGATCAGCGGATCAATCAGCGAATCTTTCAGCACAAAAATGTGCCGGCGATCATTGCGCAAACCCTTCAGGATCACGGTATCCAGCGTGATGCCTTCGAGTTTCAATTGGGCACTGTGTACCCCGAGCGCGAGTACTGCGTGCAATACGCCGAAAGCGATCTGGCGTTCATCCAGCGGCTCTGTGCCGAACTCGGCATTCACTACCACTTCCAACACAGTCCCGACGGGCATCTGTTGGTGTTTGGCGATGACCAGACGGTGTTTCCCCGATTGACGGCACCCACGCCCTATCTCCCTGAAAACGGAATGGGGGGAAGTGCACCAACGATCAAGCGCTTCAACGTACGCCTGGAAACACGTACGACGGCAGTCACACTTAGAGACTACGACTTCCACAAACCTCGTCTGCAACTTGAAAGCACCGTCGACAGCCAGCAGTTGCCGGCGCTGGAGCATTATCACTTTCCTGGCCACTTCACGGGTCGTGAGCATGGCAAGGATCTCGCTCAACGAGCGCTTGAACGGCATAACGCGGATTACCGCCAGGGTGAAGGTGGGAGCGATGAATCGGCCTTGGTCAGTGGGCATTTCCTACACCTCGCCGAGCATCCGCGTCAGGCATGGAATGACCTGTGGCTGATCACCGCCATTGAACACCATGGCCGTCAGCCGCAAGTGCTGGAAGAGTCTGCCAGCAGTGCAGGCACGGATGACTTTCAGGGCTATCGCAATACCTTTCTGGTGACGCCGTGGGACGTTTCGTTTCGTCCGCCTTCGATCGTGAAACCGTCTTCTTCCGGCTATCAAGCCGCGTTAGTCACGGGGCCGCCTGACAGCGAAATTCATTGCGACGAGTACGGCCGGGTCAAGGTTCAGCTCGCTTGGGACCGTGATGGAAAGCGCAATGAGCATTCCAGTTGCTGGCTGCGCGTCGCCACCGGTTGGGCGCATAACGGCTATGGCGTGGGCCTGATTCCCCGGGTCGGCATGGAAGTGCTGGTGGGGTTTATCGATGGCGATGTGGACAAGCCGCTGGTCATGGGCTGCCTGCCCAATGGGGCCAACGCGACGCCGTTGAATCTGCCTGCCGACAACACCCGCAGTGTTTTCCGCAGCCAGAGTAGTCCGGGCGGCGGTGGATACAACGAATTGCGCATCGAGGACCGTAAAGGCGCCGAGGAAATTTACCTGCGGGCGCAGCGAAATTGGACTCAACATGTGCTGAACGACATGCACGTTCAGGTCGACAGCCAGCGCAGTGCGGTCATTGCCGCAAACGACAACCTTCATGTTCACGGCGACAGGCACATCCGCGTCAATAGCCAGACCTTCAAGGCCAGCGGCCAATTGCATGTGGGTGCCGGCCAGCAAGTCGTCATTGACGGCGGGGCCAGCGCGACGATCCAGGCCGGTGGGCACTGGATCAACATCAGCCCCGCAGGGATCTTCAGCAGCGTGCCGATCCAGCTGGGTGGTGCGCCGATGCCGGCGATGGGTGCGCCGAGCGTATCGCGAAAACTCGCAGCACTTAGCGTCGCACAGATTCTGACCCTCAAAAGCGATGCGCCATTCTGCGAAGAATGCGAGCGCTGCAAGGAGGGTATCTGTGCAGCCTGATTGCCTGTCGCCTCGCGAATGGCTGGAACGCCAACCGCTGAATCCTTCCGAGCAGTTGTTCGCGATTTTCAGCAATGCCAGTTTTGCTGCGCCATTTAAAGCCTGGCGAAGCTCAACTCCTTTGCACGCGCCGAGCCCGATCTGGGCGGACACCGTTTACGCCGCGTGGGAACCGGTCATGCCCTATGTCGGAATCGTCGCTTCGGGCGGTGAGTTTCTGGATTGGGTTGCGACGACCTCGTCTCCGGACTGGGGTTGGCTGGTGGTTTCTTCATTGACTCAAGACCAGTTGATCGAACATTTGCGCAGCCTCACGCAAGTGCTTCTGCCGAATGGCCACCCAGTGTTTTTTCGGTTTTGGGACGGGCGTTATTTGCTGCCGATTCTTCAGTCTAGCGAGGTCGATGCCGCTCAACTTCTGCCTGGCGTCGAACGGTGCCTGATTAATGGACAGCCTCTGGAAATCAGTGGTGCTGCGCTGAAAACCTCCAGGGTTTTTCCTTGGTGGGAAGTCCCCATGGCGCTGCTGGATCAACTGGCCGAACAATCGGATGCCACTCGGGTGGACAACTTGCTCAAGTGGCTGAGCGAGGATCGTCCTGATCTTTTCGAAGCGTTTTCTGAACCTGTTTTGCGAAACAAGGTAGCGATTTTTCTTAAGACGCCGGACCTGCCTCCCGCACCGAAATCAGCGTTGTTGAATTACTTGATAGCGGAGCTGGACTGATGGATCAGATCGTACGGGTTGAGCAGGAGCTGGATGGGTTCAAGGACACGCTGGTCTTGTATCGAGAGCAACTTCGGGGGTTTTTGAGTCGCACTGCGGACAAGGTCAGCCAAGCAACAGATATACCCTCACTCGTGGGCATGGAGCGGCAGGTCAAACTGGGGGATACCACCACCGCCGTGGGCATTGGCGATGATGACTTTATCTCCAGTGTGGCGCAGTGCCCGAAGAGCGGGATTCTGGAGATCGAGAGCAAGTTCGAATCGGTTTATGACATTCCGCTGGGGAACATTCAGGTTGATGTAATTGCTGAGGAGGACGGCGAAAAAAAGACGATCTTGCTTGATACATTCGGCAAGGGAGTATTTGAGGGCGCTGCCGGGAAGTTCTACCGCGTACATGTCCAGAGTGAAGTAACACCCGATCAGATTAATGAGCTTTTTTCTTCTTACGACGGCCTGACCCAACAGTTGGAAGACTGGCTGCGCAATGAATGGCAAAGGTTCAAACCGCAGTGGTCGCAGCAATCAGCATCCGCTTCGCTGGCCGCAGTGGGTAACGGAATGCTCGCGGGGAGTTGGGCGGCTATTCAGGCTGTTTGGGACGGCATCGGTGAACTCACCGACATTTTGAAAGACCCCATGGCCTTTCCCGAGAAGCTGGGTGAAAGCGCCGGCGAACTTGCCAGACTCGCAAAGAGTGCTCCCGACCTGATGGAAAAAGCCATGTTGCTGGCCAGCGACGAGGCTGCACTGTGTTTGCTCATGCGCACCGCAACATTGTGGCTGGAAATGTTGCCGCCAACGCTGCTGGCGGGCTCATCGGCCGAGGCCATTTCCAAAGTTGTCGTCGGATTGGTCATCGACCTGTTGATCGGTCTGGTGCTCAGTGTGGTCGGGGTTGGCGTTGCCTGGTTGGGAATGCGTCTGGCCAAATACAGCGCGCAGATTTATCAAGCCGCAATGGCATTCGTGAAGTCGATGGTCACGATCATCAACAACTTCATGGATTATGTAAGCCGCTACAAAAAAGTTGCCGCCCGCGGCATTGCTGCAGGTGTGAAAAAAGGAAAAGTGCAGCTGGGTTGGAATGCCAAACGCAACACCACCCTCCATCAAAACGAACACCGCGACGACGCCCCAGACCAAGCAAAAACCCCCCGCGGCGGCAGCGCCGACTCCGCCGACAACACCGCCACCGATAAATGCCCGGTATCAATGGTCACCGGCGAAGAACTGCTGACCCTCACCGACGGTTCGCTGGACGGGGTTTTATCCTACGACTTCACTCGGCTCTATCGCACCAGCGCCGTCGAAATCGACTGTGGCCTCGGTTTTGGCTGGAGCCACAGCCTCGCGCATCGCCTCGAAATCGACGGCGACTCGGTCATCTGGATCGACCACGAAAACCGCCGCATTGCTTTTCCATTACCCAATGTAGAACGCCCGGCTATCCACAACAGCCTCTCGCGCGCGGCGATTTTTCTGGGTGACCAGCCGGAAGAACTGATCCTCGCCCAGGCGGGCGATGACACGCGTTTTTATCACTTTATCAACGGTCGATTAACCGCGATCAGCGACGGTTACGACAACCGTTTGCGCATCACCCACGACCGTCAGGACCGCATCAAACGCCTCGACAACGGCGCCGGGCGCGCCTTGCTCTTGCGCTATGACCGCCGCCACTTGGTCGCCGTCGATTATCAGGTTTTCGTCCCTGCGGACACGCTGGACGAGGCGTGGGTCACCGAGCAAACACTGGTCACTTACCGCTACGACGAACGCGCTCGACTGATTGCCGCCAGCAACGCCGCCGACGAAAGCGAGCGCTACGACTACGACGATCAACACGTGATCCTCCAGCGGCAACTGGCCGGTGGGGCGAGTTTCTTCTGGGCGTGGGAAAGGTCCGGCAAGGCTGCACGATGCATCCGACATTGGGCGTCGTTTGCGCAGATGGAGGCGCGCTACGTCTGGGATGACGCGGGCAGCGTCACCGTCCACAACCTCGACGGCAGCGAGGAGGTTTACCAGCACGATGACCGCGCGCGCCTGGTGCGCAAGGTCGGGCTGGACGGCGGCGAGGAACTCAAGGCCTACGACGATAAAGGCCGGCTGATTGCCGAACAGGACCCGCTCGGCGCCGTCACCGAATACCACTACGACGAAGTCGGACGCCTGGTCGCGCTGATTCCGCCGGAAGACGAACCGACGTCCTACGAATACCGCAATGGTTTCCTGCACGCGCGCTATCGCGGCAAAGCGATCTGGAAATATCAGCGCAATGCGCAGGGCGATGTCACCGAGGCGACCGATCCTGACGGCCATGTCACCCACTATCACCACGACCACCAAGGTCGGTTGCTGTCGATCCGTTACCCGGATAACAGCCGGCATGTTTTCGTCTGGAATGCCTTGGGGCAGTTGCTCGAAGAGACGTTGCCGGACGGTGGTCAACGGCGGTTTTCCTACGATGCTTTGGGCCGGCAGATTACCCGTCAGGACGAACACGGAGCAGTCACCCGTTATGCATGGGACGCGGTTGGACGACTGATTCAGACGACACTTCCTACGGGTGCCAACCGCGCTTTCAGCTACAACGCCTACGGCAAAATCACCGCCGAACGCGATGAACTGGGCCACGTCACTCGCTACGAGTACGTCGATGACTTGCACCTGGTCAGCCGACGCCTGAATGCCGACGGCACCCAGCTCAAGTACCGCTACGACAACGCACAGCTGTTACTCACAGAAATCGAAAACGAATCCGGCGAAAAATATCGGCTGGACTACACGCCAGGCGGATTGATCCGACAGGAGACCGGATTCGATGGCCAACGTACGGCGTACGCCTACGACCTCAACGGCCATCTGCTGGAAAAAACCGAGATCGGGGCTGACGGCTCGCAACTCGTTACGAATTACCAGCGTGATAGCGCCGGCCGCCTGCTGCTCAAAACCCTGCCCGACGGCACCAAGGTCGAATACCGCTACGACAGCCTCGGCCGGCTGATCAGCGTCGACGACGGCTGTGACCACCCGCTGGAATTCGAGTACGACCACCAGGACCGCCTGATCACCGAACACCAGGGTTGGGGCACCTTGCGCTACGGCTATGACGCCTGCGGCCAGCTCAACCGTCTGCGCCTGCCTGATGGCAGCAAACTCGATTACCGCCACAAAAAGGGCGGCGCACTGAGCGCCATCGACCTCAACGGCGCACCGCTGACCACCCACCAATTTACTTTCGGCCGCGAACAACAGCGCCAACAAGGCCAACTCACCAGCCACTACCACTACGACGAACAAGGCCGGTTGCAAGCCCACGCGATCAATCAACACACCCGACCGCTGTACCTGCGCCACTACACCTACGCGGTCAACGGCAACCTCGCCGCCATCGCCGACAGCCGCCACGGCCAGCGCAGCTATTACTACGACCCACTCAGCCGCCTGACCCGCGTCCGCCACACCCGCGATAACCCGGCGGAAACCTACGCCCACGACCCCGCCGGCAACCTGTTGATGCAAGACCGCCCCGGCGCCGCGGCCGTCAAAGGCAATCGCCTGCTCATACAAGGCGACCGCCACTACGACTATGACGCCTTCGGCAACCTCATCCGCGAACGCCGCGGCACCGCGCAAAAACTCGTCACCGAATACGCCTACGACTGCCAGCACCGATTGATCGGCGTCACCACCCCGGACGGCCGCTGCGCCAGCTACCGCTACGACGCCTTCGGCCGCCGCATCGCCAAAACCGTCGACGGCCACACCACCGAATTCTTCTGGCAGGGCGACCACCTCGTCGCCGAAAGCAGCCGCGAGCACTACCGCAGCTACGTCTACGAACCCGGCACCTTCCGCCCGCTGGCCATGCTCGACGGCAAAGGCCCGCGCAAGGCCTGCCCGTTTTATTACCAGCTCGATCACCTGGGAACGCCGCAGGAACTGACGGACTACAGCGGCGAAATCGTCTGGTCAGCGAAGTACAACGCCTACGGAAAAGTCACGCATCTGGAGCACGGCGGGGGAGAGCAACTCGACCAGCCGCTACGATTCCAAGGCCAATACTTCGACACCGAGAGCGGCCTGCACTACAACCGGCATCGGTACTATGATCCGAATGTTGGCCGCTACCTGACGCCGGACCCGGTGAAACTGGCGGGCGGGCTGAATCAGTACCGGTACGCGTTGAACCCGACGGGGTGGGTTGATCCGTTGGGGTTGTCATGCAATCCATGTCCAGGCGATTTGGACGCTGATGGACCGTATAGTGAAATTGTTCCTGGTGGGGGGTTAGGTGCGCATGAGGCGCGCGGTGGGCATCTCATTGCGAAACATATTGATAGGACCGAAACACAATTGCGGGACAGGCTCAGGGCTGAGCCGCATATACCCATTGCTTCGACGTTCCCCAGCAGGACCGCTGCAGAGGCCACTGTCTCAGGTGTTATGAGTACAAATGAGACGATGATTGAGGAATTTATGAAAGGTAATGCGCGGAAACTCGTTATCACACAGCCAATGTCAGCTCCGGTAGGTGTTGGAGTTGTGCGGAGCAGTGGAAGGCTGGAGCCATTAGCTGTTGTAAAATTAGTACTTCAGAAAGAGAGAAGTTTGCCGTCTGGCTACATAATATTAACGGGGTATGCAAGTGATCGATAATATGTATTCGCAGCTTTTTCAATTTTTTGGTGCCTACTTTAACGAGGACTGGATGTGCGAGGCCGAATCGGCTGACGATATTGTCAAGTTTTTCAAGGCCGATTCCACATTAGAGACAGTTTCAGACGTCCAGCAGGGAATTACAACATTGTTAGAAATGCGGATGGCTGAGCCAGAATTAAGGGAGTTCCTGCTCAAAAACATGAGTTGCTGTTACTGTTATTGGCACGAATGGGCTTCGGGTGAGGCATGGCTCAATCATGTTTTAAATATTATTAATGAATAGAATAACGCCAATTCTTGCTCAAATTATTAACTATAAATATAGTGGAGGTGCGAGTTTGCGGGCTGTAAGACTTTTCCAGTGCTTGACTTTCATCGGGATATATTAAAGTCAAGCAGGAGGCCGCCAGAATTGAAAATGGGCCCGTCCCCTTTATAAAAAATATGTCTGTCCCCTTTTTACAAAACCGTCATTCACGGATTTTGACTAATGAATAGTCCTTACTCACTGTGGAGTATACGTGGTCTGCTTTTCGTATTTGATATTGAAAATACGCGTGATTTGGATAGGGAGGAAATTATTGTTTCGAAGAATGTGAATGATGAGATCGAGCTTGCCGAGCTTTTTGATGCGTTGTTACAGCCGGAATTTTTTATATATAGTGAGAAAGAACGGAAATTGTTGATTGAAACCTTGTCTTGTTTTTTAGAGAAAGGTGAAAGTTTTGATGAGATTTTTTTAAAAATGGATACGTTTTTTGATGATGTGGTTGAAGATCAGAGGCAGTTTATGACAGATCTTCTTAATTGTTTGCAGCGGTATCAGAGTCAAGGAAGTGGCAGCCAATAATTTCTACGAAATAGCAGGTTGGGGCGAGCAATGGGCGTACCCTTTTGCCACGATAAGGAAGATGTGGCGCCGCCATTTACTGGTTTCCCTGCGGAGAAAAAATGATGTTGCTTGATCCATTTTTAAATGAAGAGTTTGAACCGGACTTAATGTGGTTTGTTGGAGTTTTTGGTGTCTATGATCGCGAAGAGACTCTCGGCGCAAAGCTTGAAATTTATGATCCAAATGATATTGACGATAGAGCTGAGTTGATCAAAAAATACTGCTTGAATTTAGACTATTTATCTTATCGTCACAAATTTGTTTTGGTGGAGTCTTTGGCTGTGAAGCTCAATGACGAAAAATATAATTTTCAGGGTTTATTTGATATTGATGAGGATGAAGCTGCAAGCTGGCCTCGTGGGGAGTGGTACGAATTGGCGAATCCTCGGGGATTTCTTCAACATGTGTACATACTGGCGCAAGAGTATTGGAAAGAGGATCTCTACAAAGCCAGCCTCGAAGATCAGGCAGCTTGGTGAGCCTCGTTGTTTATGTGGTTGGTAGATTTCATGACCGCTTCGCGCTCAATTCGTGGGCAAGCCTCGCTTCTACAGGGTTGGGGCGCTCTCATTTTTTCGCGGCATGCCTCGGTCCTTGTAGGAACGAGCCTTGCCCGCAAAGGCGGTCTTACAGGCTGCGAAATTTCTGGGCAAGGTCGTCGGAAGTTTCCTTCAAGTTGTGGCGGCTTCCATGAACTGGTGCGAAACGCGCTCCGTCGATAGTCTCTGGTGGTCACTGAAAATTCAGTGGTGGGGTGTAGGAACCCTTTAAGACCAGAGAGGACGCTTAGGCGTCGACACCTGAATTGCGGCCGTCAACGTGCGTCCGTAAGATCAGTTGCGGCGGCTGTGCGTGGGCACGCTTCGGTGTGGTCGAGTTCTCTGGTCTCGATATTCCTACCCCGCGCATAGCTGCCACCCAAGCCTGTAGGAAGGCCGATGGTAGCTTCCCTTCTTACCAGAGGTTTAAAAATGACAAATCTTCACCCCGATCCACCCTACGAAAAACCAGCCCCTCCACCCAAAAGCCGTTTCATGGCACTGACCAGCAACTGCGACGACATGCCCACCCTGTTCGTCGATACCCTCGCACCGCTCGACGTTTTGTACGACGCGGCCAGTTATCGAATCCGCACTGTCACCCAAGTCATGGAAAACCTGTCGATGCGTGGCTCGATCGAATGTCAGTCGTTCATCCTCAGCGATTTTGCGTTGCTCTGCGCCATTCCGTTGCGGGATGGGTGTGATGTGCTGGATGTGTTGGGGCGGCGGTTGAAAGCGCAGCGTTCGGAGTAGTGGCGGCGATCGTTCCCACGCGCAGTGGGAACGATCATCGTGTGAATCGGCCGCTCGGCTGTGAAGCCCTGACGTTCGCCGCTGTACAAGGTAAACTTCCCGGCCTTCGCAGGAGCAATCATGAATTATCGTCACGCCTTCCACGCCGGCAATCACGCCGATGTGTTCAAACACCTGACTTTGACCCGCCTCATCGCCCTGATGTCGCGCAAGGAGCAGCCGTTTGCCTATCTCGACACGCACGCCGGTATGGGTCTGTATGACCTGCAAGGCGATCAGGCGAGCCGTACCGGTGAGTACCTGGAAGGGATTGCGCGGTTGTGGGATCAGCCGGATCTGCCGGAGCTGACCGCCGATTACATGAAGGTGTTGCGGGACATGAACCCGGATGGGCAGTTGCGCTATTACCCGGGGTCGCCGGAGCTGGCGCGGCGTCTGACGCGGCCGCAGGATCGGTTGATGCTAAACGAGAAACACCCGGAAGACGGGGTGCTGCTCAAGGACAACATGGCGGGTGATCGTCGGGTGAAGGTGCACTTGGGCGAAGGCTGGCATGTGCCGCGCGCGATGTTGCCGGTGCAGGAGAAGCGCGCGGTGATGTTGATCGATCCGCCGTTCGAGCAGCTCGATGAGATGCAGCGCTGTGCGGCGTCGTTGAAAGAGGCGATTGGCCGGATGCGCCAAACCGTGGCGGCGATCTGGTACCCGGTGAAGGACCAGCGCATGCTGCGTCGTTTTTATCAAGACCTGGCCGGCACGGGCGCGCCGAAGTTGCTGCGGGTGGAGTTGCTGGTGCATCCGCTGGACACGCCGAACACTTTGAATGGCTCCGGGCTGGCGATTGCGAATCCGCCGTGGGGGCTGGAAGAGGAATTGCGCGAGTTGCTGCCGTGGTTGTCGAAGAAGTTGGGACAGACCCAAGGTGGGTGGCAGATGGATTGGTTGATTGCTGAGAGTTGACCCGTGATCGTTCCCACGCGGAGCGTGGGAACGATCAGAGTCGGGGGTTCAGATCGGGCAGGTCACGCCGGTGCCGCCAATCCCGCAATAGCCTTCAGGGTTCTTCGCCAGGTACTGCTGGTGATACGCCTCGGCGAAGTAGACCGTCGGCGCTTCGTCGATTTCGGTGGTGATGGTGCCTTTGCCTGCCTTGGTCAACTCAGCCTGGAACACTTGCGCGCTGTGCTTGGCCGCTTCCAGCTGGGTCGGGTTGGTGGCGTAGATCACCGAGCGATATTGCGTGCCGATGTCATTGCCCTGGCGCATGCCTTGAGTCGGGTTGTGCAGTTCCCAGAACATCTTCAGCAGCGCTTCGTAGCTGACTTTCGCCGGCTCGTAGACCACCAGCACGACTTCGCTGTGGCCGGTCAGGCCCGAGCAGACTTCTTCATAGGTTGGGTTTGGCGTGAAGCCGCCGGCGTAACCCACCACCGTGCTGACCACGCCTTCGCGCTGCCAGAATTTGCGTTCCGCGCCCCAGAAGCAGCCGAGGCCGAAGATGGCGAAATCCACGTCGGTGACGAACGGGCCCAGCAGCGGGGCGTCGTGGACGAAGTGTTTTTCCGGAAGGTTCATTGGCGTTTCACGGCCGGGCAGAGCTTGTTCTTTAGTCGGGAGCACGTTTTTGTTCACCAGAATTTCCGAGCGCAGAACCATCATCAGTCCTCTCAGTCAGGTTGAAATGTCAGACACGCAGTTTGCCCGAGTGCAACGCCGCTGTCAGGCGATTGGGCCGCGCGGGTAGCGCTTGAGCTTTTCGATCAGCTCGGAGCCCGGGATCGGCCGGTCGAACAGGTAGCCCTGGCCGACGTCGCAGCGATGGCGGCGCAGGAAAGCCAACTGCTCGGCCGTCTCGATGCCTTCAGCCACGACCTTGAGTTTCAGGTTGTGGGCCATGGCGATCACCGCCGAGGTGATTTCCATGTCGTCCTGGTTGTCCGGGATTTCGTGGATAAAGCTTCGATCAATCTTAATGATGTCGATCGGGAATTTTTTCAAGTAGCTGAGCGACGAGTAACCGGTGCCGAAGTCATCCATGGCCAGGGTCAGGCCCAGGCGCTTGAGCTGGTCGAGCTGCAAGTGCGTGTCTTCGGTGGCTTCCAGCAGCAAGCCTTCGGTCAACTCCAGCTCCAGCAAATTCGCCGGCAGCGCTTCTTCCTTGAGGATGTTGGCAATCGACGACACCAGGTCCGGGTCGGAGAACTGTTTGGGTGACAGGTTGATCGCCACTTGGAGATTGCCGAGGCCGGCAGCCGTCAGGTCTTTGCTCATGCGACAGGCCTGACGGGCGATCCACTTACCGATCGGAATGATCAGCCCGGTTTCTTCAGCGACGCTGATGAACTGGTCCGGGCGGATCATGCCTTTTTCCGGATGGTTCCAGCGCAGCAGCGCTTCCATGCCCAGCAGGCGACCGCTGCGCAGGCAGAGCTTGGGCTGGTAGAACACGTCCAGTTCGTTTTGGGTCAGCGCGCGGCGCAGGTTGTTTTCGACAAACAGTTTGTAACTGGCCTCGGCGTTCAGCGCCTCGGTGAACACCTGGACCTGATGTTTGCCATTGGCCTTGGCCTTGTGCAGCGCAAGCCCGGCGTTGCGCATCAGGGTTTGCGGGTCGCGGCCATGCAACGGCGCGCACGCCAGGCCCACTGAGCCCGTGACGCTGATCAGCTGGTTGTCGACGAACATCGGTTTGTCGAGGGTCGCCAACAGTTGATTGGCGACTTGCTGGCCCGTTGCGAGGTCGGTGTCGTCCAGCAACACGGCGAATTCGTTACTGGCGAAACGCGCCAGGCTGCCACTCGGGATCAGGCTGTTGCGCAAGCGGCGGGCGAGGCTGATCAGCAGCTTGTCGCCGGTCTGGTGGCCGAGGCTGTCGTTGATCCGCTTGAAGTTGTCGATGTCCACCAGCAGCAGGCTGATCGGCGTGTCGCTGTCACGGGCGAAGCGCTCGTCGAGGTTGCGAATGAATGCCGGCCGGTTGCCGAGGTTGGTCAGGTTGTCGGTGTAGGCCAGGCGCTCGATGCGTTGCTGGGCGAGTTTGGTCTGGGTGATGTCTTCGTAGATGCCGATGTAATGCGTCAGCTCACGGTTGTCGCCATAGACTTTGGAGATCGACAACTGACCCCAGTAGGGTTCGAGGTTTTTCCGACGGCTTTTGAATTCGCCCTGCCAGCTGTTGCTTTTGGCCAGCGCCGAGGGCGCGTCGAACAGCAGCTCGCTGAGGTTTTCCAGGGCCGGCAATTCCGACAGCCGCTGGCCGTGGACTTCTTCGGTGCTGTACTGGGTGATTGCGGTGAAGCTCGGATTGACGTACTCGACCACGCCGTCGCAGTTGACCAGCAGAAAGGCGTTGGCACTTTGCTCGACCGCACGCTGGAACAGGTGCAGGGCGCTGGTGGCGGTGCGGCGGTTGTGGTTGTTGATGACTTGGGCGAACTGGTCGGCGAGCTCGCCGGCGAAGGCGATTTCGTCGGACTGCCAGGCGCGGGTGGCACCGGTCTGCTCGAGGCAGAGCACGCCGACCACCTGGCCATCGACGCGAATGCTGGCGTCGAGCATCGCGTTAACATCGCGCGGGCGTAGGCTTTCGGCCATTTCCCGGGTGCGTGGGTCATGAATCGCGTTGTGCGCATCGATTGCGCGGCTGCCGTGCAGGGCGTCCATGTAATCGGGAAAACCCCCGATGTCGATCGGTTCCGGCAGCTCATAGGCCTGGTTGGCGCGGTGGTACGCCGAAATCGGCACCAGCATCGAACCTTCGAGATTCCACAGGCTGGCGCAATCGATTTGGTAGATGTCACAGGCACTGCGGGTGATCAGTTCGGCGGCTTCTTGCAGGGAGTTGCCGGTGCTGTAGCGCTGGCGGGTCAGCAGCAGGATCAGGTCTTGCTGGGCGCGCACGCGATCCAGGTGCAGAAGCTGCTCCTGCTGGGCGCGCTGATTGAGTTCAAGGGCGATCTGCAGGCGCGAGTTCTGGGTTTCCAGGTCCAGCGCCGGCAACAGCGGTGTGTCCTTGAACATGCCGTCGACCACCAGCAGATAGCCGCGCAGCAAGTGTCGATTGTGTTGTTTGTAGGCTTCGCCCAATTCCAGCAGGTTCAAGGTGCCAGCGGCGGTGTGCAGGGTGTAGCGGATCAGGTAGTGCGGACTGTCGGCGAGTTGTTGCTGGACGGCGTCATGCAGTTGATAGCGCGCTTCGGGCTCCATCAGGCTGGCGTAGGGCGAGCCGACCAGCGCACACAGCTCCACCGCCGGCAGACCAAACTGTCGCTCGCAATTGGGGTCGAGAAATAGCAGAGCCCAGCTAGGTTCATTCAGCCGTTCGAAACGCAGCATGCCAAGCCGCGAGGGCACAGGCAACTGCGTCACTACCTCGGCCACCATACGGCTGGCGGCATCGGGTTGGCTTTTCATTGAGGGAAACTCGCTTCGAATGTGCTGATCGCGCCGGGCTCTCGCCCTCTTTACTGTTGCCTGCGGCAAGGTTGCATCATTGCGACACCGACTGACAAGAGACATGAAGGCCAAGTGCTATAAGAATATGTCGGCCGGCTTTAACTTTTCTTCAGTAATGGCTGAAAACTAACGTATTTGAGTGGAAAAAGCGCTGCCGGTGTTCCCAGCGAGCAGGCTCTTACAGGGTATTAGGCTAATTTTCGATCTCCGGGATGACGCTGAACCTGTAGGAGCCTGCTTGCTGGCGATTTTTCCGGCATCAACGCAACGCTATATGGATCGAATGCAACAGCTTGCCATCCCGATCGTGATAACCCACGCGGATCTGCGCTGCGTCAACCACCAGATGGGCAAAGTTATCCTGGCTGATTACCTTGCTGGTGAGCTCATGCCGATAGTCCCCCGCCGCTGTTTGGGCCAGCGGTTGATCGAGGATGAAGGTAGAAGCCTTGGCGTAGGGCAGCATTTTGCTGTTGCACAGCGGCGAGGAGACGAGGGTATGAACCTCGAAGTCCGGATCGTCGCTGTGAGTCAGCCGGCTGGTCAGCGAACCATGCACATCGCCGGACACGAAGATGACGTTTTTGATGCGGTGTGTGCGAATGGTCTCCAGCAAGCGCAGGCGTTGTTCCGGAAAGGCTTGCCAGGCGTCATCGCCCAGGCGTTTGCGGTCGGGGTAGAACATTACGCTGGTGACCACGAACTTGACCCGTGCCGGGCTGTGGATCAACCAGTTGCACAAGGCTTGTTCCTGTTCCTCGTCAAGAATGCGCCGATCGCTGGCCGACAGATTGCGCCGGGTCCGGCTGTCGGTGACAAACCATTCAACGTCGCCATTGGTGAATTGATACCAATAGCGTTCCAAGTATCGATTGATGTTTCCGTTTTCAAAGCGCTCATGAGCCGGGCTGTGACTGGCTTGATACAACTCGTAGGCAGCCATTGCATTGTTATATAAGTGTTCGTCGTTTTTGCTTTTGTTAGCGGGCCAGTTATCTTCGATTTCATGATCGTCGAGCATCATGTAAGTCGGCACACTGGACATCAACTTTCCAATATGCGGCTGGGAAAAAGCCGTGCGGTACTTGCTGAGTATTTCCTGATAATCCCGATCAGGCGCGATGATATTCAAATCATCGATATACACCTGGTCGCCTGTCATCAACATTGCGCTGACAGGCGGTTGAGAATTCTGTATCAGCGAGGTGATCGATGCAAAGATCCGGTCGCCCAGATTCGGCGCCGACGGCAACCCGGCGGTCATCCGCAGATAACGGCATGAACCGACGATGTAGGCCCGCGGTGCCGCGTTTTCGCCGGGCTGCGTCCTGAAGCGATATATGTCCCGTGGCCATTGCAGCGGTAACTCCTCGACCGTCTCCACGGTGTGAGCCGGGCTCATGGGGCTGAACCAGCCTGCCTGGTATTCATACTCGCTACCGGCAGCGAGGTCGTCCAGAACGATCACGTCACCCATGTCGCGAGCCAGCGACAGCTGCGCAAAATAACCTTTGGACCAACGCTCCTCGCTGTGGCGCCGGTAACGAATACCGGCAAATACAAGTGCGTTTTTTTGTGAGTTGCCACGTAAGAAAATTCGCGCGTGGTTAGTTGTAGTGTGGCCGAGAATAGGGCCGACAGTTGGCTTTAGCATGATCGAATCCTTTCGAAGTTATGGGAGTGTCATGAATAGATGTGGCCGCAGTTATTTAAGGGCGCTGAAACTAAGCTTAGTTATTGAGCACGAAAAAATATCGAGCGGAAATGGATTCGACTTGTGGGCGATGTCTGCCACAAATGTAGGAAGCCGGTTTTCACCAGGCAAAAAAAAGCCCCGCCAAATTGGCGGGGTTGAGGTACGAGCGTGGCGCTCGGAAAACGTGGAACCCAGCGAGCCCTCCGGTGAAGGAGGGCCAGCCGGTGTTACAGCAGGATGGTGCGGATGTCCGCCAGCAGGCTGCTCAGACGTTGGGTGAAGCGTGCAGCAGCGGCGCCGTTGATCACACGGTGATCGTAGGACAGCGACAGCGGCAGCATCAGCTTCGGCTGGAAGGCTTTGCCATCCCAGACTGGCTGGATGGTTGCTTTGGAAACACCGAGGATCGCCACTTCCGGCGCGTTGACGATCGGCGTGAAGCCGGTGCCGCCAATGTGGCCGAGGCTGGAAATGGTGAAGCAGGCGCCTTGCATGTCGTCAGCAGTAAGCTTTTTGTCGCGGGCCTTGGCAGCCAGCGCAGCGGCTTCGGCTGCCAGTTGCAGCAGGCTTTTCTGGTCGACGTTCTTGATGACCGGTACCAGCAGGCCTTCAGGGGTGTCGACCGCGAAGCCGATGTTCACGTACTTTTTGCGGATGATCGCCTTGCCGCTTGGAGCCAGCGAACTGTTGAAGTCCGGCAGTTCCTTGAGCAGGTGCGCGCAGGACTTCAGCAGCAGCGGCAGGATCGTCAGCTTGACGCCGGCCTTCTCTGCGACAGCTTTCTGCGCGATACGGAACGCTTCCAGCTCGGTGATATCAGCCGAATCGAACTGAGTCACGTGCGGAATGTTCAGCCAGCTGCGGTGCAGGCTCGACGCGCCGATTTGCATCAGGCGAGTCATCGGCACTTCTTCGGTTTCGCCGAAGCGGCTGAAGTCCACGACCGGAATCGGTGGAATGCCCGCGCCACCGGTTGCACCACCAGCAGCGGCCGGTGCTTCCTTGGCCTTCTGCATCATGGCTTTGACGTAAACCTGCACGTCTTCTTTCAGCACACGACCGTGCGGGCCGCTGGAGCTGACTGCGCTCAGCTCTACGCCGAACTCACGGGCCAGTTGGCGAACCGCAGGACCGGCGTGAACCTTGGCGCCCGACTTGGCCGGAGCCGCAGCCGGTGCTGGTGCAGCAGGAGCAGCGGCCGCTGGCGCAGGCGCGCTCGGTGTTGCAGCAACTGATGCCGATGCCGATGCCGCAGCAGGAGCCGCAGCCGGTGCAGCGCCTTTGACTTTCAGCTTCAGGATCAGGTCGCCGGTACCGACTTCGTCATCCAGTTTGACGGAAACGCTTTCCACCACGCCAGCGGCAGGCGATGGAATTTCCATGCTCGCCTTGTCGGATTCCAGGGTGATCAGCGATTGGTCGGCTTCGACGGTGTCGCCCGCCTTGACCAGCACTTCGATGATCTTGGCCTTGTCCGACGAACCGATGTCCGGGACATGAATGTCCTGAACGCTGTCGGCCACCGGTGCAGCCGGAGCGGCAGGTGCCGGAGCAGCGGCGGCCGGCGCAGCAGCCTGAGCTGGCGCGGCAGCAGCAGGGGCCGCAGCACCTGCAACTTCCAGTTCCAGAATCAGGTCGCCAGTGCCGACTTCGTCGTTGAGCTTCACGCTGATGCTCTTGACCACGCCAGCGGCAGGCGATGGAATTTCCATGCTCGCCTTGTCGGATTCCAGGGTGATCAGCGACTGATCAGCTTCGACGGTGTCGCCGACCTTGACCTGAATCTCGATGATCTGCGCCTTGCCGGCCGAACCGATGTCCGGCACGTGCACTTGCTGGGCCGAAGCGGCAGCGGGTGCGGCAGCAGGAGCGGCCGGCGCTGGAGCAGCGGCCGGTTTCTCTGCGGCTTTGGCCGCCGGTGCAGCGGCAGGCGCGGGGGCCGCAGCAGCGGCACCTTCGACTTCCAGTTCGAGCAGTTCGTCGCCTTCTTTCAGGCGATCGCCCAGCTTCACTTTGATGCTTTTGACGATGCCGGCCTTGGGCGCAGGAATTTCCATGCTCGCCTTGTCCGACTCAAGCGTCAGGATGCTCTGGTCGGCTTCGACTCGGTCGCCGACCTTCACAAACAGTTCAATTACTTCACCTTCACCGCTGCCGATGTCAGGTACGCGAATGAGTTCGCTCACAAAGTCTCTCCTCAGCAGTCCAGTGGGTTGCGTTTTTCCGGGTCGATGCCGAACTTGGCGATGGCTTCAGCCACAACCTTAGGTTCGATGTCGCCACGGTCAGCCAGTGCTTCCAGGGCTGCCAACACCACGAAATGACGGTCAACTTCGAAGAAATGACGCAGCTTCTTGCGGCTGTCACTGCGGCCAAAACCGTCGGTGCCCAGGACTTTGAATTCCTTGGACGGGACCCACTGACGAATTTGCTCAGCGAACAGTTTCATGTAGTCGGTAGAGGCGATGACCGGACCTTTACGACCGTTCAGGCACTCTTCGACGTAACTCAGCTTAGGCTTCTGGCCCGGGTGCAGACGGTTGGTGCGCTCGACGGCCAGGCCATCGCGACGCAGTTCGTTGAAGCTGGTGACGCTCCAGACATCCGCGCCAACGTTGAACTGTTCACGCAGAATCTTCGCCGCTTCACGGACTTCACGCAGGATGGTGCCGGAGCCCATCAGTTGAACGTGGTGCGCCGCTTCGCGGGTGTCTTCTTCGAGCAGGTACATGCCCTTGATGATGCCTTCCTCGACACCGGCCGGCATGGCTGGCTGCTGATAGGACTCGTTCATCACGGTGATGTAGTAGAAAACGTCCTGCTGCTCTTCGGTCATCTTCTTCATGCCGTCCTGAATGATCACCGCCAGCTCGTAGCCGTAGGTTGGATCAAAGGTGCGGCAGTTCGGGATGGTGCCAGCCAGGATGTGGCTGTGACCGTCTTCGTGTTGCAGGCCTTCGCCGTTCAGCGTGGTCCGGCCGGCGGTGCCGCCGATCAGGAAGCCACGGGTACGGCTGTCGCCGGCAGCCCAGGCGAGGTCGCCGATACGCTGGAAGCCGAACATCGAGTAGAAGATGTAGAACGGCAGCATTGGCTGGTTGTGGCTGGAGTACGAAGTACCGGCAGCGATGAAGGAGCTCATGGCGCCCGCTTCGTTGATGCCTTCCTCGAGGATCTGGCCCTTCTTGTCTTCCTTGTAGAACATCACCTGGTCTTTATCGACTGGCTCGTAGAGCTGGCCGACGGACGAGTAGATGCCCAATTGACGGAACATGCCTTCCATACCAAAAGTACGGGCTTCGTCCGGGATGATCGGGACGATGCGCGAACCGATTTCCTTGTCCTTGACCAGTTGCGCGAGGATCCGCACGAAGGCCATGGTGGTGGAAATCTCGCGGTCGCCCGAGCCGTCCAGGATAGCCTTGAGGGTATCGAGTGGTGGCGTCGGGATGTCGAAGCTCTTGGCGCGGCGTTGAGGCACGAAACCGCCCAGTGCAGTGCGGCGCTCGCTCAGGTAGCGGGCTTCGGCGCTGTTTGGCTCCGGTTTGAAGAACGGCAGGTTTTCCAGCTCTTCGTCGCGAACTGGAATGTCGAAACGATCGCGGAACAGCTTCAGGCTTTCAACATCGACTTTCTTGGTGTTGTGCGCCGTGTTTTTCGCTTCGCCGGCACCGGTGCCATAACCCTTGATGGTCTTGGCCAGGATAACGGTCGGTTGTTCTTTGTGGTTGACCGCTTCGTGGTACGCCGCGTAGACCTTGTACGGGTCGTGGCCGCCACGGTTGAGTTTCCAGATCTCGTCGTCGGACAGATCGGCAACCATCGCCTTGAGTTCTGGCGAGTTGAAGAAGTGTTCACGGACGAACGCGCCGTCTTTGGCTTTGTAGTTCTGGTACTCGCCGTCGATGACTTCGTCCATGCGACGTTGCAGGATGCCGTCGACGTCCTTGGCCAGCAGTGGGTCCCAGAAACGGCCCCAGATGACTTTGGTCACGTTCCACTGAGCACCACGGAACACGCCTTCGAGTTCCTGGATGATCTTGCCGTTGCCGCGAACCGGGCCGTCGAGGCGCTGCAGGTTGCAGTTGATGACGAAGATCAGGTTGTCGAGCTTCTCGCGGCCAGCCAGAGAGATTGCGCCCAGGGATTCAGGCTCGTCGCACTCGCCGTCGCCCAGGAAGCACCAGACTTTCTGCTTGCCTTGCGCAATGAAGCCACGGGCTTCCAGGTACTTCATGAAGCGTGCCTGGTAGATCGCCTGGATCGGGCCCAGACCCATCGAAACAGTCGGGAACTGCCAGAAGTCAGGCATCAGCCAAGGGTGCGGGTAGGACGACAGGCCCTGACCGTCCACTTCCTGGCGGAAGTTGTTCATCTGGTCTTCGGTGATGCGACCTTCCATGAACGCACGGGCGTAAACGCCTGGCGAGGTGTGGCCCTGGAAGTAGATCAGGTCGCCGCCGTGTTCGTCGGTCGGGGCCTGGAAGAAATAGTTGAAGCCGATATCGTACAAGGTGGCGCTGGAGGCGAAGCTGGAGATGTGACCGCCCAGGTCAGAATCTTTCAGGTTCGTACGCATCACCATGGCCATCGCGTTCCAGCGAACCAGCGAGCGAATGCGGCGTTCCATGAACAGGTCGCCAGGCATGCGTGCTTCGTGGGTTACGGGAATGGTGTTGCGATAGGGCGTGGTGATGGCGTAAGGCAACTGCGAACCGCTGCGGGTTGCGAGTTCGCCCATACGGGTCATCAAATAGTGAGCGCGGTCTTCGCCTTCTTTATCGAGAACCGATTCCAGGGCGTCCAGCCATTCCTGGGTTTCGACGGGATCGAGGTCTTGCATGGCTTGCTCCAGGGCGGAAAGGCTTCCAGAATCGGTTGCCTGAGTTTGCGACTGGCCTTGTGGGCAGACGGTATAAATTCTTGGATTGCCGAGAGGTAGGTGTCGGCGGCGTGTAGTTTTACTACAAATCTTCGGGCATTTCAGCTATCCGAATGTATATACGAGTAGTAAAACTACAGATGAGCGGCTTGTGGCCTCCGGCTGCGTTGTGAGAATAATCGTTAAGGTTGGTCTTTTGCCAACCGAAAAAGGTGAAAGCTTGATGCTGTCTGCCAAAAATAAAGAAATTTCAGCTATTTCTAACCTTTGTTCGACAGTCGATCAGGTAGTGGGATTTGAAAATTCACTACATGCCGCCTTCCATACGCCGATCAAGGATAGACCATGAGCCTTCCTTCGCTTGCCGAACTGCCCGGCATTCTCCTGCCGTTTGTCACCCGCGCCGAGCAGTCGTTCCGTACCGCCGTCGAGGCACTCGATGACGATCATGGGCTGTCGGCCTGGACGCCGGAACGCTGGGCGCAATTCGCCCGCGTCACCGCTGCCAGCGACTTCGTGATTGAACAGAGTGTCCGTGACCCTTTGATGTTGCTCGTGCTGGAGCAGTCCGGCGAACTGGATCGCAGCTTTGCCCCTGGCGAGTTGTGTGCGCACATTGCTGCGGCGGCGAACGCGGCGCAAACCGAAGACGAACTCGGTCGCGTCCTGCGGCGCCAACGCACCCTTCACCAGGTGCGAATTATCTGGCGCGACCTGAATCGTCAGGCAGATCTGGTCGAGACCTGCCGCGACCTCTCGGACATGGCCGATGCCAGCATCGATCAGGCCTATCAGTGGTTGTACTCGCGGCATTGCCAGCAATTCGGCGTGCCCACCGGGCGGCGCAGCGGCGAGCCGCAGCAGATGGTCATCCTCGGCATGGGCAAGCTCGGCGCGGTCGAGTTGAACCTGTCGTCGGACATCGACCTGATCTTCGCTTACCCCGAGGGCGGCGAAACCATTGGCGTGAAGCGCTCGCTGGATAATCAGGAATTCTTTATCCGGCTCGGCCAGCGCTTGATCAAGGCGCTGGACCCGATGACCGTCGACGGCTTCGTGTTCCGTGTCGACATGCGCCTGCGTCCTTACGGTTCGGCGGGCGCGCTGGTGCTGAGCTTCAACGCGCTGGAACAGTATTACCAGGATCAGGGCCGCGACTGGGAACGCTACGCGATGATCAAGTCGCGGGTGGTGGCCGGCGATCAAGTGGCGGGCGCGCAATTGCAGGAAATGCTGCGGCCGTTCGTTTACCGGCGTTACCTGGACTTCTCCGCCATCGAAGCGCTGCGCACCATGAAGCAGCTGATCCAGCAGGAAGTGCGGCGCAAGGGCATGGCCGACAACATCAAGCTGGGCTCCGGTGGTATCCGCGAAGTTGAGTTTATCGCCCAGGCGTTCCAGTTGATCCACGGAGGCCGCGACCTGAGCCTGCAGCAACGTCCGTTATTAAAAGTCCTGAGCACCTTGGAAGGTCAGGGTTACTTGCCGCCGGCGGTGATCAGCGAACTGCGCGAAGGCTACGAATTCCTGCGTTATACCGAGCACGCGATCCAGGCGATTGCCGACCGTCAGACCCAGATGCTGCCGGACGGTGCGCAGGATCAGGCGCGCATTGCCTTCATGCTGGGCTTCGCCGATTGGGAGGCGTTTCACACGCAGCTGATGTATTGGCGCGGTCGTGTGGCTTGGCACTTTGGCCAGGTGATCGCCGATCCCGACGAAGAGGAAGGCACCGAACGTGAAGTGGTGGTCGGCGGTGAGTGGCTGCCACTCTGGGAAGAGGCGCAGGACGAAGAAGCCGCTTGCCGGCAGTTGCAGGAGGGCGGTTTCAGCGATGCGACCAAGGCCATGAAAGCCTTGACCGGCCTGCGTGGCAGCCCGCAACTTCGCGCGATGCAGCGCTTGGGTCGCGAGCGACTGGATGCCTTTATTCCACGGTTGCTGGCCCAGGCAGTCGAACACGCCAATCCTGATCTGGTGCTGGAGCGGGTGCTGCCGCTGGTGGAAGCGGTGGCGCGGCGATCCGCGTATCTGGTGCTGCTGACCGAAAATCCCGGCGCGTTGCGACGCTTGCTGACTTTGTGCGCCGCAAGCCCGTGGATCGCCGAACAGATCACCCGTTTTCCGCTGCTGCTCGACGAATTGCTCAACGAAGGCCGTCTGTTCAAGCCGCCGTTGGCGCCAGAGTTGGCCGCCGAGTTGCGCGAGCGCCTGACGCGAATTCCCGAGGACGACCTCGAACAACAAATGGAAGCCCTGCGCCATTTCAAACTGGCGCACCGCTTGCGTGTCGCCGCTTCGGAAATCGCCGGCAGCCTGCCGTTGATGAAAGTCAGCGATTACCTGACCTGGCTGGCCGAAGCGATTCTCGAACAAGTGCTGGCTCTGGCCTGGCGCCAGACCGTGGCCAAATACGGCACGCCGCAGCGCACGGACGGTACGTTGTGCGATCCGGGTTTCATCATTGTCGGTTACGGGAAAGTCGGCGGGCTGGAACTGGGGCATGGTTCGGACCTGGACCTGGTGTTCATTCACGACGGCGATCCGCAGGCTGAAACGGACGGGCCCAAACCGATCGACGGCGCGCAATTCTTCACCCGGTTGGGGCAGCGGATCATTCACTTGCTCACGGCCCAGACCAACTCCGGCCAATTGTATGAAGTGGACATGCGCCTGCGACCGTCCGGTGCGTCGGGTTTGCTGGTGAGTTCGTTGGGGGCGTTTTCCCGCTATCAGGAAAATGAGGCCTGGACCTGGGAACATCAGGCGCTGGTGCGCGCGCGGGTGCTGGTCGGCAGCCGGGATGTCGGCCATGCGTTCGAGAAGGTTCGCGCAGCGATATTGGGCAAGGCTCGGGATTTGTCGACCTTGCGCCAGGAAGTCAGTGAGATGCGCGCCAAGATGCGCGATAACCTCGGCAGCAAGAGCACTGCGGCCGGCACCGGGGCAAATGCCTTCGAGGCCACGGCGCCGTTCGATCTCAAGCAGGACGCCGGAGGTATCGTCGATATTGAATTTATGGTGCAATACGCGGCCTTGGCGTGGTCCGAAGCACACCCGCCGTTGCTGCGCTGGACCGATAACATCCGCATTCTGGAGGCGCTGGAACACGAAGGGCTGATGCCCGCCGAAGATGCCAGCCTGTTGCGCGAGGCCTACAAAGCCTACCGCTCCGCCGCCCACCGGCAGGCCTTGCAGAAGGACGCCGGGGTGATACCGGGCGATCAGTTCGTGGACGAACGACGGCAGGTATTGCGTATCTGGCGTGAACTGGGGCTAAGCTGAAACAGGACAATTTGAAACATTCAATGCCCCTGTGGGAGCGGGCTTGCCCGCGATAGCGGAGTATCAGTCACCATCAATGTTGGATGTGACGGCTCATCGCGGGTAAGTCCGCTCCCACAATAGATCTGCAGTGTTTTGTAGAATTCTCGAGGCGGGGAGGCGTATGCCTCCCCGGTTCGTTTTTGGAAACCACATGAAAATTCTGATCGTTGGGCCCAGTTGGGTCGGTGACATGGTGATGGCGCAGACACTCTTTCAGTGTCTCAAGCAACGCCACCCGCACTGCGAAATCGACGTGCTGGCCCCCGAGTGGAGCCGGCCAATTCTTGAGCGCATGCCCGAAGTGCGTCAGGCCTTGAGCTTTCCGCTCGGCCACGGCGCGCTGGAACTGGCGACGCGTCGGCGCATCGGTAAATCCCTGGCCGGCCAGTACGACCAGGCGATCCTGTTGCCCAATTCCCTGAAGTCGGCGTTGGTGCCGTTCTTCGCCGGCATTCCGAAACGCACCGGCTGGCGTGGTGAATTCCGCTACGGTCTGCTCAATGACGTCCGTACGCTGGACAAGGAACG
The DNA here is from genome assembly GCF_054897705.1 of Pseudomonas sp. GB2N2. Lineage (NCBI taxonomy): Bacteria > Pseudomonadati > Pseudomonadota > Gammaproteobacteria > Pseudomonadales > Pseudomonadaceae > Pseudomonas > Pseudomonas sp. GB2N2. Next base: position 4,073,056 of record NZ_CM142701.1, on the reverse strand, counting down.
TTACCCGCTGATGATCGAGCGCTTCATGGCCCTGGCTTACGAGCCCGGCCTCGAACTGCCCAAGCCCTATCCGCGCCCGACCTTGCAGATCGATCCGGTCACCCGCGAAGCGGCACTGGCCAAATTCGGCCTGGCCCTCGACCGTCCTGTGTTGGCGCTGTGCCCCGGTGCCGAGTTCGGCGAGTCCAAGCGCTGGCCGTCCGAGCATTACGCCAAGGTCGCCGAAGCGAAGATTCGCGAAGGCTGGCAAGTCTGGCTGTTCGGGTCGAAAAATGATCACGCGGTCGGCGAAGACATCCGCGCGCGGCTGATTCCGGGCCTGCGTGAAGAGTCGGTGAACCTCAGCGGCGGCACGTCCCTCGCCGAGGCCATCGACCTGCTGTCCTGCGCCGATTCCGTGGTGTCCAACGACTCCGGCCTGATGCACGTTGCCGCGGCGCTGAACCGCCCGTTGGTGGCGGTGTACGGCTCGACGTCGCCGGGCTTCACCCCGCCGTTGGCCGAGCACGTCGAGATCGTGCGCCTGGGCATCGAATGCAGCCCGTGCTTTGATCGCACGTGCCGTTTCGGTCATTACAACTGCCTGCGCCAGCTCATGCCGCAAGCGGTGAACGAAGCCTTGCAGCGGTTGCAGGGCACTGTGGTCGAGGTCCAATAGTTTGCGGGTTCTGCTGATCAAGACTTCTTCGCTGGGCGACGTGATTCACGCGTTGCCGGCGCTGACCGACGCGGCCCGGGCGATTCCCGGCATCACATTCGACTGGGTGGTGGAAGAAGGTTTCGCCGAAATCCCGACCTGGCACCCGGCCGTGGGCAAGGTCATTCCGGTGGCGATCCGCCGCTGGCGCAAGAACATCTGGCAGACGCTCGCGAGCGGCGAGTGGAAACGCTTCAAGCAAAGCGTTCGTGCCGCGAAATACGACTTGGTGATCGACGCGCAGGGCCTGCTGAAAAGCGCGTTGCTGACCCGATACGTCAAGGCGCCGGTGGCGGGCCTCGATAAAGGTTCGGCGCGGGAACCGATGGCCGCGCGGTTTTATGATCGACGTCTGGCGGTTGCCCGTGGCCAGCACGCGGTGGAGCGCGTGCGTCAGTTGTTCGCTATTGCCTTGGGTTACGACCTGCCCAAGGGCCTGGGTGATTACGGCCTGAACGTCGAGCGCCTGGTGGAACTGCCGCGCAAGAATCCGTACGTGCTGTTCCTGCACGGCACCACCTGGGACACCAAACACTGGCCCGAAGCCTACTGGCGCGAGCTGGCCGAGCGCGTCGGTTATCTGGGTGTCGGCGTGAAGCTGGCCTGGGGCAATCCGGCCGAAAAAGCTCGGGCCGAACGCATCGCCAGGGACATGCGCCACGTTGAAGTGCTGCCGAAACTGAACCTGGCGGGCGTCGGCAAAGTCCTGGCCGGTGCGCAAGCGTGCGTGGCGGTGGACACCGGCCTCGGCCACCTTGCCGCCGCACTCGACGTGCCGACGCTGTCGTTGTTCGGGCCGACCAACCCGGGCCTGACCGGCGCGTACGGCAAGGCGCAGATTCACATCGCCAGCGATTTTCCCTGCGCACCGTGCCTGCAAAAGAAATGCACGTATCAACCGACGGCCGATGATGCCCGCCGGTTTGACCTGAAACGCGAGTGGCCGCTGTGCTTCACGCGTTTGAATCCCGAGCGTGTCGCGACCCGACTGAGCACGTTGTTACTGGCTGAGGAGCTGCGCTGATGCAATTGGCATTCGTCCTGTACAAATACTTTCCATTTGGCGGCTTGCAGCGTGATTTCATGCGCATCGCCCTGGAATGCCAACAGCGCGGCCATCAGATTCGCGTCTACACGCTGATCTGGGAAGGTGACATCCCGCCGGGTTTCGAAGTGCTGGTGGCGCCGGTCAAGGCGTTCTTCAATCATCGGCGCAACGAAAAGCTCAGCGAGTGGATGGAAGCCGATCTGGCCAAGCGCCCGGTGGACCGTCTGATCGGCTTCAACAAGATGCCCGGCCTCGACGTGTATTACGCCGCCGACGGCTGCTTTGAAGACAAGGCGCAAAACCTGCGCAACTCGCTGTACCGTCGCTGGGGCCGCTACCGGCACTTCGCCGAATATGAGCGCGCGGTGTTTGCCAAGGACGCCAAGACCGAAGTGCTGATGATTTCCGAAGTACAGCAGCCACTGTTCATCAAGCATTACGACACACCGCTGGAACGCTTTCACTTGCTGCCGCCGGGCATCTCTCAGGATCGCCGCGCGCCGGCCAATGCCGCCGAAATCCGCGCCGATTTCCGTCGTGAATTCAACCTGAAGGACGATGATCTGCTGTTGGTGCAAATCGGCTCCGGGTTCAAGACCAAAGGCGTGGACCGCAGCCTTAAGGCGCTGGCCGCATTGCCCGCTGATCTGAAGAAACGCACCCGACTGTTTGTAATTGGCCAGGACGACCCCAAATTGTTCCAGATGCAGAGCGCCACGTTGGGGCTCGGCGACAACGTGACGTTCCTCAAGGGTCGCAGCGATATCCCGCGTTTCCTGCTCGGGGCCGATCTGCTGATCCACCCGGCGTACAACGAAAACACTGGTACCGTGTTGCTCGAAGCGTTGGTGGCCGGGCTGCCGGTGCTGGTGAGCGCGGTCTGCGGTTATGCCCATTACATCGCCGAGGCCGACGCGGGTCTGGTGCTGGACGAACCCTTCGATCAGGCGCAACTGACGCATTACCTGGCCGGCATGTTGAACGACGCAAATGCACGGGCGGCCTGGAGCCGCAACGGTCTGGCCTTCGCTGAGACGGCCGACCTCTACAGCATGCCGCAACACGCGGCCGATGTGATTCTGGCGGAGCACGCTTAATGAAGTTGATGCTGGCTGAACCGTTCAAAAGCCTGTGGGCCGGACGCGATGCGTTCACCGAAGTCGAAGGCTTGCAGGGCGAGGTTTACCGCGAACTGGAAGCGCGCCGCACGTTGCGCACTGAAGTGAGCGGCAAGGGTTTTTTCGTGAAGATTCACCGTGGCATTGGCTGGGGCGAGATTTTTAAAAACCTGCTCACCGCCAAGCTGCCGGTACTCGGTGCCGGTCAGGAGTGGAAAGCCATTCAGCGCCTGAACGAAGTCGGCGTGCCGACCATGACCGCCGTCGCTTACGGCGAGAAAGGCAGCAACCCTGCGGATCAGCATTCGTTCATCGTCACGGAAGAACTGGCGCCCACGGTCAGCCTCGAAGACTTCAGCATCGACTGGATCAAGAACCCGCCCGAGCCAAAGCTCAAGCACGCGCTGATCGCCGAAGTCGCGCGCATGACCGGCATGATGCACCGCGCCGGAGTCAATCACCGCGACTGCTACCTCTGCCACTTCCTGCTGCACACCGACAAACCGGTGACCGCCGAAGACTTCAAGCTCTCGGTGATCGACCTGCACCGCGCCCAGACCCGCCCGGCGATCAACCAGCGCTGGCGCAACAAGGATCTGGCGGCGCTGTACTTTTCGGCCCTGGACATCGGCCTGACCCGACGCGACAAGTTGCGTTTCCTCAAGGGTTATTTCCAGCGGCCCCTGCGCCAGATCCTCGGCGAAAAGGCTGGCTTGCTCAACTGGCTCGAAGGCAAGGCCAACAAGCTTTACGACCGCAAACAGCGATACGGGGATGCGCTCTGATGTCGGGCTGGAGACTGGAACCTGCTTACAGCGGTCTGGCTGAAGATTTCGGCAGTCTTGAGGCGGTGTTTGCCCTCAAGGGTGAGCAGTTGACCTGTGACCCGTTGTCCGAGGTCGTGCGCGTCCAGCGCAATGGCGTCAACTATTACGTCAAGCGCTACGTAGGCGCGGGCAAGGGCTTGCGCCGCTACCTTGGCAAGCCGCGCGTGAAAATGGAATGGCAAAACCTCAAGCGTTTTACCAAATGGGGTATTCCCACGGCCGAAGTGGTGGCCTGGGGCCTGGAGCGGCGCGGTGCGACCTATGCTCGCGGGGCGATGATCACCCTCGAACTGCCGCATACCGAAGACTTGAATGCCTTGGCTGAGCGGCATGACCCGAAACTGAAGGACCGCGCCTGGGTCGATCACATCAGTCGACAATTGGCCGATTACACCCGGACCATGCATGACAATCGTTTCACCCATAACGATTTGAAGTGGCGCAACCTGCTGGTCGATGATGAAGCGCGGCTGTTCCTGATCGATTGCCCCAATGGCGATTTCTGGAGCGGTTTCTGGCTCAAGTACCGCATCACCAAGGATCTGGCGTGCCTGGACAAGGTCGCCAAGTATCACTTGTCGGCCACCCAGCGCCTGCGCTTTTACCTGCAATACCGCCAACGGACGCGGCTCAATGCCGCCGATAAAAAGCGCATCCGGCACGTGGTGCGATTTTTCGAGGGACGCGAATGACTGATTTTCTGGCCGCTGAAGACCGTGCGCTACTCGAACGCCACGGCCTCGGCACCTTCGATGCACTGTGGGCCAAACAGCTTGAGGCGGTGGATGAACCCAACACCGCGCGCGGTGGCTGGAGCAGCGTGTTTCGGCTGGATCTTGAAGGTCATGGCTTTTACCTCAAACGCCAAAGCAACTATCAGATGCGCACCTTGCATGCGCCCTTTGGCGAGCCCAGTTTTTCCCGGGAATTTCGCAACATCAGCCGATATGAAAAACTCGGCATTCCCGCACTGAAAGCGGCGTTCTATGGTGAGCGCAAAGTCGACGGCGAAGTCCGGGCGATTTTGCTCACGCGGGCGCTGGACGGTTGGGATGACCTTGATTCGCTGCTGCAGCGCTGGCCGGAGCTGAGCCCTGCGCAGCACTCGGCCATTTTGCAGGCCTGCGGACAGCTGGCCCGACGTCTGCACAGCGCGCGTCAGGTTCACGGCTGCTTTTACCCCAAACACATTTTTCTCCAGGCCACTGGCGACGGTTACACGGCGCAGTTGATCGACCTGGAAAAAACCCGGCCACTGCTGTTCGGTCAGCGTGACCGGGTCAAGGATCTGGAGCCGCTGACGCGGCGGGCGCCGCAATGGACTGATGGGCAGCTGCGTGAGTTGTTGGCCGCCTATCTGGATCAACCGCAAGACAGTTCGCTGATCGACAGCTGGCTGACGCGATTGACCGCGCGACGCAGTTACAAGAGGCCGGTCTGATGCAGTTGTCCGAACTTAAAAATGCCGGTCGCCATCCACAACTGCCACTGAGCATTCCTCTGGCCGATGCCGCCGGGCCTGCCGAGTTGCAGCTGCTGAGTCTGTTGCGGGTATTGCCGGGGCAGCGCTACGTCGGCGCCGGGGTCTGGCGTGGCCGCCCGGTGCTGGCCAAATTGTTGGTGGGCAGCAAGGCCGCGCGGCATTTTCAGCGTGAACTGAACGGCGTGCGCTTGCTCGCCGCCCAAGGGCTGACCACGCCGCAGCTGTTGGCTGATGGCCTGAAGGATGGCGAGGGTGGCTGGCTGCTGTTCGATTTTATCGAGGGCGCCGAAAGCCTGGGTGATATCTGGAAGCAGGTCGAGCATTTGCCGGTGCTTTCGGATGGGCAGGGGGCCGTACTGGCCGAGGCGTTGGGCGCTATTGGCCAGATGCACCGCAAGGGTCTGTGGCAGGAAGATTTGCACCTCGACAACTTGTTGCGTCAGCGCGGTCGCCTGTATTTGATTGATGGCGCCGGGATCTGTAGCGAAACCCCGGGTCAGCCATTGTCGCGGCAGAAGGTTCTGGAAAACCTCGGGGTGTTTTTTGCTCAGTTGCCCAAGTCGGTGGAGCCGTTCACCGAAGAATTGCTGGTGTATTACCTGCTGAGCAACGGCGAACACGCCTTGCCGATGGAGGCGTTGCAGCAGCAGATCGACAAGGTTCGCAGTTGGCGCCTCAAGGACTTCCTGATCAAGGTCGGCCGTGAATGCACGTTGTTCAGCGTAAAGCGCGGGGCGTTTGGTTTGCGGGCAATTCGTCGCGAGGAAGAAGCGGCGATGCTGCCGGTATTGGAGCAGGCGGATGCACTGCTTGATCAAGGTCATTTGTACAAGACTGGCGGCGCGGCAAGCGTCGGAAAAGTCTCTTTGGCCGGTCGGACGTTGGTGATCAAGCGCTACAACATCAAAGGGTTTGCCCACTGGCTCAAACGCTTCTGGCGCCCGAGCCGCGCCTGGCATTCCTGGCGCGAGGGTAATCGACTGGCGTTCCTGGGTATCGCCACGCCGACACCGCTGGCGGTCCTGGAAAAGCGCTTCTTCTGGTTGCGCGGTCGGGCTTATCTGGTGACCGAGCACTTGCCGGGGCCGGACATCATTGAGCGGTTCACGCCTTACGTTGAGAACGGTGATGCGCCTGAAAACGAGCTGGTCGCGCTGGATCATCTGTTTGCACAGTTGATCGGCGAGCGGATCAGTCACGGCGATTTCAAGGGCCACAACCTGTTCTGGCAAGAAGATCGCTGGGCGCTGATCGATCTGGACGCGATGCGTCAGCATGGTTCGCTCGGCAGCTTCGCCCCGGCGTATGCGCGGGATCGGGCGCGGTTTATGCGTAACTGGCCTGAGAGTTCTGCGCTTTATCAAGTCATTGATCAGCGTCTGCCCAGAGATATTTCCAGCGCTGCCTGAATGGCTATCGCTGGCTTGCCAGCGATGGTGTCAGATCAGACACCTCATTTTAGAGGACAGGTTCTTATGAAATGTCCTACATGATCCCCAGACCCCATGAACTGGGCGCTGAATAGTCACGATGCTAATTTGCCTGACGGTTCCCGGAGGGCAGATCTTGACGATAAAAACAGCGGCAATGCTCGGCGCATGCTCACTGGCATTATCCGGTTGCGGGACGGTAGCAACCGTCCTGCAGAATGATGAAGACGCCGCTCGTGGTCTCAGGCAGCAAAAAACCTACTGCCAGTCCATTCCTCGCCTCTACAGCGGCCTGGCCTATGATTTCTGTGTATTGAACGCGCCGCCGGACCCCACCGGAGTTCTCCTGCCGCTGGTGCTGCTGGATCTGGGGCTGTCTGGTGTGCTGGACAGCGTTTTCCTGCCGTACACGATTTACCGGCAGGGGAGCGATGGCAATCTTCGGATCTACTGGCGGCCCAGTAGTGGATGAAGCCAGGCGGGCGTCGCTCGTCGTCATCGCGCAGATAACCGTAGGGTCATTCCTTCCATGTTTACGCTATAATCCCGCCCTTTAGCTGTCTCTCGCCCATGGCGAGAGCACATTCATTTTGAGGCGCCTGGCGCCTGTATGCAGACTTGAGAGGCTAGACCCCTGTGGCATTGACGATTCTTGGCCTGTCCGGCGCCCTTAGCCATGATCCTTCCGCAGCCCTGTACATCGACGGCAAGCTGGTCGCGGCGGCTGAGGAAGAGCGCTTCGTACGCGATAAACATGCAAAGAACCGCATGCCTTACGAATCGGCGAAGTTCTGCCTCGAACAGGCTGGCATCAAGCCTTCCGACGTTGACGTGGTGGCGATTCCGTTCGCACCGATCAGCCTGTTCGGCAAGGCGCGCTGGCACTATGCCAAGCGTTACTGGTACGCCCCGGACCGCGCCCTCGACGCGATCCTGATGGGCAACCGCCGCTACAAGCGCTATCGCAACAAGATTGTCTGGTGCCTCGAGCAACTGGGCTTCGATCCGAAGAAAATCAAGATCGAACCGGTCGAACACCACTTGGCCCACGCCTCCAGCGCCTATCACTGCTCCGGTTTCAAAGAGAAAACCGCGATCCTCGGAATCGACGGCAAGGGCGAGTACGCCACGACCTTCTTTGGGTATGGCGAAAACGGCAAGATCCACAAGATCAAGGAGTTCTTCGATCCTGACTCTCTCGGCGGACTGTACGGTGCAATCACCGAGTTTCTCGGTTTCGAGATGCTCGACGGCGAGTTCAAGGTCATGGGCATGGCGCCGTACGGCGACGCGACCAAGTACGATTTCTCGCGCCTGGCCTCTTTCGAAAACGGCGAGCTGGTGATCAACACCGACTACGCTAACGTCATTGGCCTGCGTCGCTATAAAGAGAAGGGCAAGGGATTCTACTTCTCACCGAAGCTGATCGAGTGGCTGGGTCCGAAGCGCGAAGGCGATATCGCCGACGAGCCGTACATCCACTACGCCGCAAGCATGCAGGCGCTGTTCGAGAAAATCTCGCTGCAGATGATCGACCACTACCTGGGCGACGTGCTCAAGGAAACCGGCAAGCTGGCATTCGCCGGCGGCTGTGCATTGAACGTCAAGCTGAACCAGAAAATCATTGCTCGCGACGACGTTAAAGAACTGTTCGTACAGCCTGCGTCCGGCGATGCCGGTACCGCGGTCGGCGCGGCGGCTTATGTGTCTCACGCCCGTGGCGTGCCGGTCGAGAAGATGGAACACGTCTACCTCGGCCCGTCGTACACCAACGAAGACGTGCTCGCCGCGTGCGCCCGTCACCCGAGCAAACCGGTGTGGCGCAAGCTTGAAAACATGCCGGAAAACATCGCCAAGATCATGGTTGATGGCAATCCGGTGGCCTGGTTCCAGGGGCGCATGGAGTTTGGTCCGCGTGCCTTGGGCGGTCGTTCGATCATCGGTTGCCCGAGTGCGACCGGCGTGGCTGATCGCATCAACCACCAGATCAAGTTCCGCGAGCGCTGGAGGCCTTTCTGCCCGTCGATGCTCGACACCGTCGCGCCACAGATGATCAAGATCGATCACCCCGCGCCGTTCATGACCTTCACCTTCGAAGTGGCTGAAGAGTGGAAAACCCGCGTGCCGGAAGTTGTCCACGAAGATGGCACTTCCCGCGCCCAGGTGCTCAAGCGCGAATACAACCCGCGCTACTACGACATGATGAAGGCGCTGGAAGTGCTGACCGGTAACGGTGTGTCGCTGAACACCTCGCTGAACCGCCGTGGCGAACCCATGATCTGCTCGCCGACGGATGCCCTGAACATGTTCTTCGGTTCCGACCTACAGTATTTGATCATGGAAGACATCCTTGTGGTCAAAGAGGGCGCGGACGCATATGACACGCTCGGCTGAACGCCATGTGCTGCAGTTCTGCCACGGCTATGACGGTCCGTTTCTGGACTGTGCCCGGCAGTACGCCAGCTTGTTCGCGGGGACCGGATATCGCGTGACCACGGTGTTTCTGACCGGGGTGGCCGATGCCGAAATCGCCGCGGGCTGCGCCTCCGACGAAGTGTTGTTCATGGAATACAGCTCCAAGGCCATTCGTGGCCTCAAGCTGGGCGCCATCGGCGATCTGCGCAAGATCGCCGCTTCGCGCAACTTCAGCTTCTGCATCGCTCACCGCTTCAAGCCGGTCTACATTGCCCTGCTGGGCACTTCGTTGCCGGTGATTGGTGTGCATCACGCGTTTGGCGATTACCTGCGTGGCACGCGCAAAGGCTTTGCGAGTTTTTTTCGCAAGCGTTTGAGCCTGCTGGGTGTCTCAGACGCCGTGCGTGACGACATGCGCCGTTGTTTGCCGACATGGCCGGCAGCGCGCATTCAGACACTTTACAACCGCATTGATGTGCAGACCGTGCAAGACAGTCAGGTGTCGATGCGCGAAGCTCGCGACACCCTGGGGCTGTCGATGGATGCGTGGGTTGTCGGCAACGTTGGCCGACTCCATCCGGACAAGGATCAGGCGACGTTGCTGAGGGGCTTTGCCACGGCCCTGCCGCAATTGCCGGTTAATAGCCAGCTCGTGATTCTGGGTGTCGGTCGTCTGGAGCACGAGCTCAAGGCCATGGCACGTGAGCTGGGGGTTGGCGACCGCGTGCTGTTCCTAGGTCAGGTGCCACAGGCCCGCCGGTATTTCCGTGCCTTCGATGTGTTCGCCTTGAGCTCGGACCATGAGCCGTTCGGCATGGTCCTGCTGGAAGCCATGGTCGCCGGCGTGCCATTGCTCGCAACCGCCTGCGGTGGTGCGAAGGAAGTGGTCGAGGGCGTAGGCATTCTGTTCCCGCTGGGCGATGCTGAACATTTGGCGCAAGGGCTGCAACATCTCGCCGCAATGGATGATCAGCAGCGCCGACAGTGTGCCGAGCTGATGCTGGACCGCTTGCAAGAGCGCTTCTGTGACCGTGCCGTGCGCGAGGCGTTCTGGCGTTTGCCGCAGGTCACCGAACTGGCGTCGAGGGGCTGATGCTCAACCGATTTCAAGGCTGGCGCGAGCGTGGCTGGTCGACGGTCGATGCCTCGATCTATGAGCAAGCCTGGCAACAATACGGCGGCAGTGTCGCTACTCATCCCCACGTCGTTGAACGCCTGGCGCAATTGGCCGGTATCCCGGTGCGCTATCTGGCCTGGGCGCCGGATGGCGAAGTTCTTGGCGCTATCCCGACGTGGGGCCGAGATCTTGCCTTATCCAAGGAGGTGCTCAAGCGACACGGTAAAAAGGGCTTGTTCGACCTCGGCAACGCCGAGCTCATTCTGCCCGCCGCGCCAGACACGCAAGCACCACTGCGCCATCGTGCGCGGTATCTTTCCGAGCTCAACGAAGGCCGCTTTAGCGGTATCCGATTGCAGGCGGAACAACTGGCCATGGCCCGCACACCCGAAGAGCTGTCGAAGAAATTTCGCTACAACCAGCGCCGTGAGTTGCGGTTGCTCGAGGAAGCGGGTGGCGTGGTGCGGCCCGTCAGTGATTTTACCAGTGGCGAACTGGCGACGATCTACTGCGACTTGTTCCAGCGCCGCTGGGGATTTCCGGCGACCGGTGCCGAGCGCATGGCCGAAGTGATCGAGTTGCTGCGTGATTGGCTGATCGGCTCGGTGATTTTCCTCAATGACGCGGCCATTGCGATTCAGCTGGTGTATCGCGTCGAAGCGCCGCAGTGGATCAGCGTCGAATACATCAATGGCGGCGTCGATCCACAGACCCGCGAATTCAGCCCCGGCAGCGTCCTGAGCTTTCTCAATACCCAACGTGCCTGGGAGGATGCGCGCGCACTGGACAAGCCACTGCGGTTCTCTTTCGGGCGTGCCGACCGTGAGTACAAGGAGCGCTGGTGCAACCCTGTGCCGGTCTTTACCGTATGAGCCGAGCCTGCCCATGAGTCGTAAACAACAACTGCTAAAGCGCCACCGGCGCAACAAACGCATCGGTCTGGTCATCGCTCTGTTGCTGCTGATTGCCATCGGCGTGCTGGTGGCGTGGTGGCTGCCGCTGGTGCTGGCGACACTGGGCTGGATCGCGCATGAGGCGTGGTTCGCCGACCATCTGTTTTATTCGCCCAAGGACGATTACGCGTACAGTTTTCCGCCATACGCGGCGCAGCCCAAGGTCCACCTGAACGGTGAGCGCCTGTGCCTGGATGAGGGCGTCATGCTGGTAGACGACGCGACGCTGGTGCTGGCCTTACGGATCAAAAGCACGTGGCTGGGGCGATTTATCGATCCGGCCATCGAGTTGTCGGGTGGCGAACATCCCGATCGTCAAACCTTCGAGCGCGGCGCCAGCGGTCTGCGCTATCTGAACCTCACGGGTCAGGCACACGTGCTGTCGCAGGGAGCATTGCGTTTGCGCGGACGTTTTTGTCGAGTGCTCGGCGAACCCGTGCTCTGGGCGTTCGAGCAACCGGATTACCGTCGTCAGCGGGTAATGGTGATTGCGCCTCACGCCGATGACGCGGAATTGGCGGCCTTCGGGTTGTACAGTCAGGCCGACGAAGCCTGGATCGTGACCCTAACCGCCGGCGAAATCGAGGCCGGGCACTATCAGCAGATGGGGCTGGACGAGGTCGAGGCGGCGCGCCTGAAGGGGCGACTGCGCGCCTGGGACAGCATCGCCGTGCCGCGCTGGGCCGGGGTGCCTGAAGCCCATTGCGTGCAGTTGGGCTATTTTTGCCTGCAACTGGCGCAGATGCAGTCGGCGCCGGCCCGGCCCGTCGGATCGCGCGAAGCCGAGATGGATGACATCCGAGTGTTCCGTCAGTTGAACCCTGTTGCGTTGCCGGGCGACGTCGACGGGGCGCCAACGTGGAACAACCTGCTGGCCGATCTGCACGCGTTGCTGTTGAGAGCCCAGCCTGAGGTCATCGTGTTGCCGCACCCCAGTCTCGATCCCCACCCCGATCACGTTTGCACGCATGCGGCGATAGTCGAAGTCTTGAAGGTGCTGGGGTGGAATACGACATTGTTGGGTTACGCCAATCACCTGCATGACAATGACCGCTGGCCCATGGGGGACACGGGAGCAGGTACGGCGCTTCCGCCGACATTTGATCCCCAGCAGCCGCTTCATCCCTACTGTCTGATGCTTTCTGCCGGGCAGCAGCGGGACAAGGCCATGGCGTTGGGGATGATGCACGATCTGCAGCCAGGGGCGCCGTTCAAACGCCGTGTACGCCGGGTGTTGCAGCGACTGTTGGCAGGGCGTCGCGGTTCGCTCTACGGCGAAAACGATTTTTTTCGCAAGGCTGTTCGTCGCCATGAACTGTTCTGGCGTTTGTAAGGTGGTTCGGGCCTGAAGCACGGCTGCCCGCGGGCGGGAATGATTTCAGGTGTTGTTCGGTTTGCCTCTTGCGGCAAGGAAAACGATGAAAGTTTTATTTCTGGTGCAGAAAGAACAGCGGGCGATTCTGGACCGTTTGTACGACGCGGTCGCGGCTCATTGTGAGTGTGACCTGCGATGGCTGGACAGCAATGAACAGCGCAATCTGCGCAGCTATTTCCGCCGTGAAGTCGATGTGTCACGGTACGACCGGATCGTGTTTTTCCTGCGTTTCAAGCAGGAAATCCGCCAGGCGGCTTTCATTCGCACGATTCCCAACCTGGTAATTCTCGAACACGATGCTTACCAGAACTACATCCCTTGCAAGTACACCGGCAAGTTCAGCGCACACTACCGTCGCCTGCCTTGGGCCCGAGTGATCAGTTCCGGTTTCGTCGTCACACAACGCCTGGGTGAAGAAGGGTTTGATGCGGTATTCGTGCCCAAGGGCTACGACCAGACGCAGTTGCTGGATCAGGGGCGCGAGCGGGACATCGAGCTGGCATTTGTCGGCAGTACCAACAGTGTCGCCTACAGCGGTCGAAAGGCCCTGCTCGATGAGCTGGGGCGCGTGGAACCTCTTGTAGTGACGCGCACCAAATCAGGAGACGAATATCGCGACACGCTCAACCGCATCCGCTTTTTCGTCAGTGCCGACGTCGGCATGGGCGAGTTCATGATCAAGAATTTCGAAGCCATGGCCTGCGGTTGCGTGCTGTTTGCCTATGACCAGGGGGCGGAGGAAAACCAGGCGCTGGAATTGAAGGACATGCACAACGTCGTGTTTTATCAGAGCATTGCGCAGCTTCAGCAGAAATTGAACCGGTTGCGCAGCGATCCGGCGTTGGCGCAGAGTATCGCGCGCAACGGTCGCGATCTGGCGGTCAGCCAGTTCAGTTTCGCGCGCATCGGTGAGCGTATTGTCGAGGAGCTTAAGCCCGCATTGCGTATCCGCGCACCCTTGAGTCTGCTTGAAACTATTCGTCTGAAACTGGGCGTTTGACATCCACTGCCCAGCCATTGATATTGCTGCGGCCATTACTGCAATCGAGAATCCGGTGCAATTTTCCAACGAAAGCCAAATCACCTTGGTAGTCACGAGCTGCGGACGACTGGATCTGCTCAAGGCGACCCTGGCCAGCTTTGATCAATTCAATACAGCGCCCATTCGTGAAGTGTTCATCACTGAAGATTCGGGCGCCGAAGGCGTGCACGAGATCATTCCTGCTCATTGGAAGGGGCACTGCACGGTGTTCGTCAATCGGCCGAAACTCGGTCAGCTGGCTTCCATCGATTTGTCCTACGAGCACGTCACCACGCCGTATATCTTCCATTGCGAGGATGACTGGGAATTCTATCGCCCGGCATTTATCGAAGACTCGATGACCGTTCTCGAGTCCCGCCCGGAAATTCTGCAAGTCTGGCTGCGTAGCTATAATCATGATCTGCGCGTTCATAGCCCTTACATTCGCCTCGGGGAGCGCGAGGTCGTCGGTGGCGTCGCCTGCTATCCATTGATCTCCGACAAGCCGGAGTGGCAGGGTTTTTCACTGAATCCAGGTCTGCGCCGAATGAAGGAATACCGGTTGTGCGCGCCCTTCAGCAGTTTCAGCGGTGAAAAGGCGCTGTCCCAGAAATATGCCGCGCTCAATCTGGTGGCCGTGACGCTGGAGGCGGATGCGGTGATGCATACGGGCTTCGGGCTTCATGTGCAAACTGCGGTGGAGCGCGAGCGCAAGGCGCGACGCAGTCGGCGCGAACAGATCAAATTTCTGTTGTTTTTACTACTGGGAGTCTGCATTGGCTGGTTCATCAACTAAATGCAGCGCGGTGCTTTTGATCAAATCCGTCACCAGGCGTTACAACCTATGAGCATTCTCAATGTCATGTGGGCTAGCGGTGCTCCGTTCGCTTCAACTCATAAAGTGCATCAGCAGATATTGTCTCAGGTACCGCCCACCGTCCCGGTCAGTACCTGGGTGCTTCAGGGGCGTGCATCCGAGTGCGGGGTGAACGTCGGTGAGGTGCGGGAGTGGGGGTTGTCTTCCGCCCGATTGAAAGGGCGACATTTCTGGCGACTGGCCAGACCCTGGATGCAAGCCGCGTTTCGACGTGCCCTCGAAAAGAATGGTGCGCGTGTGCTGTTGCTCGACGGCATGGGCGTCGCGCGCAGGTTCTTGCCACTGCTTCAGGCGTTACCGCATATTCGGGCTGTGGTTGTTTTTCATGGCTCGACGCGGCTTCATCCTGTTGATCGAGCGCTCTTTCAACAGCTTCCAGCCGCCCAGCTTACCTTGGTCGCAGTATCGGAAACCCTCGCGGCTTCGGTCAGCGAAAATCTACAGTTGCCGGTCATCGCGCTGCGCAGCGCTTTTGATCCTGCGGTCTTCCGTTCCGCGCTGCTACCCCGCACTGAGGCGCGGGGGCGGCTGGGCTTGCCCGCGGACAATGCTCAGGTCCTTGGAGCCGTTGGAAGGCTGGTGCCGGGCAAAGGCTTTGGTTGTCTGGTCGATGCCTTCGCGGGAGCGTTACGTGAACGGCCGGATTTGCATTTGGTGATCATTGGAGAAGGGCCCGGCCGTGCCGAGCTTGAGTCGCGAATCCTGGAGCTGGGCCTACAGGGTAAAGTCTTGTTACCAGGTCATCTGAGCGACGCAGCCCAGCTCTATCGTGCGTTCGATTGGGTCGCCATGCCTTCGCTGAACGAAGGTTTGGGGCTGATCATGCAAGAGGCCGTGATGGCGGGAGTGCCGGTACTGGCCAGCGATATAGACGTGTTTCGCGAACAGCTGGCGGAATCCGGTTGGTACGCCACGGTCGAGGATGTCAGCGCCTGGCAGGACGTTATTGTGCGAGCGTATGACGTGTCTGCCGAATCGATTGCTGTGGATCAGTATCGGGCGCTTGCCCCGGATGAGGCATGGCTCACGTTTGCCCAGACTGCGCGGGCGCTTCTCTCATGATGCCAGTACCGACTGTTCGAGGGCTTGCATCGGAAAGGCCTCGTTCAGGTTCTCGCGCGAAATATACCGGGCGAAGTGCTGCAGGTTGCGTTTGATCAGACGTCGAGGTAAAGGGCCGCGCATGAAGCGCATGTCCGCTACATCGATCAGGCCCATGCGGTGGTCGGGCGTGATCACGATGTTCCCCAGGTGCAGTGACCGGAAGTAGATCCCCGATTGATGAAGACTGCGTATGAGCCCCGCCAGGTCCGGCAGAGCCTGCGCCCAGGTGAAATTCTCTTTGCTGGCAATCTGGCTGAGAGTTTCACCGGGTAGGGGCTGATACAGCACTGCTGTCATCCCGGGCGCTTCCAGTTGGTAGTACTTCAGGACCTGCAAGGTGGGTACGCCAAGTTTCTGTAGTTTGACGGCGTTGTCGATGAAGCGTTTCGAGTAGGGGCGAAACAACGCGGATGAAAATATACGCTTGCGACGAAACACTTTGAGAATATTCCCATCGCGCAACAGGTAGACTTTCGCCCCGTAGCTGTCGGCTTCCAGTACTCTCGCACCGTCAATTATCTGAATCAAAGCGGCCTGCGGCAGCCGGGAACATTGCATCGTATAAAGCCTTGTTGGAAGAACGGGGCACGGTGGCAGGCAATGATGCCGAAAAAACTCGGCTTTAACCATGCCGGGTTACGTTGCCGAATCCTCTCAGGAGCAATTAGATGCACGAAACACGTTGGACGCAAGCATGGATGTCGGTAGGTCTGTTGTGGTTTCTGTTGGCCATCGCCCTGGCCCCGACTAACAAGGTCTATCAGCAAGGGTTGGTCGTATTCGTCTGGTTGCCTGCGTTGATTTTTGCCTGGCCTGCTCGCGCTCGGCTCCTGGAACTGTTCCATGAACAACGCTGGATTTACCTGCCGCTGCTGGGGCTGCTGATCTGGTCACTGATCAGTTTTTCCTGGACGAGTGCTCTCGACCCGAGTCGCGAAGCCAAGCGCTTGCTTTACATCGTGGTGTTCCTGCTGTTTTTCCCCGTTTTTGCCAATGGTCGCCCCGAGCGTCTGATTCGCCTCATGCAATGGGGTGGGCTTGGGTTGGCTTTGACCGCTTTGATCGCCATCGTCAAGTTCTATGGGGTTGAGGGCAACGGCTTGATTGCGCGTGTGCAGGGGCTGGGTGAATTGTCCCACCCAATCCTCGGCGGTTATGTCATCGGTCTCGCCGCGATTTGGCTTGCCCTCTGGGCACCTACCGCTGGCCGGGTGCGGATTCTTTGGGTGATCGCGCTGGGTATCCTTGGTGTATTTGTATTGCTTAGCCAGAGTCGTGGCGCTGTGCTGGCATTGTTTCTCACGATACTTGCGATGCCGATCTGGTGTCGCGACAGGCAAAGTCGTGTGGTTGCAGCACTTGCATTTCTGGTGGCAGTACTGGCTTTTTACTTTTTCGAGTCGGTGTTCGTCGCGCGCGGTACATCTTATCGCCCGGAAATAATGATGGTCAGCCTGCAAATGATCGCAGAGCATCCATGGGGGGGGCTGGGAGTGGGCGGCGACTATAAGGTTTTCGCTTCAGGCCAGTATTTTGACCACACCCACAACCTGTTCACTCATGTAGCCCTCGAGTTGGGTATACCCGGGCTGCTGCTGTGGTGCGCGACCTGGTTTGCAGTGCTGTGCGAAGCCTGGAAGCGGCGGGAAACGCTTTATGCCAGGGGGATCATCGGTATCTGGCTATTCTCCACCCTGGCCATGCAATTCGATGCGGCGAGCCTGAACGGCACACCGCGAGCCGAGTGGTTCATCAGTTGGTTGCCTATTGGCCTGGCCAGCGTCTTGGCATGCGCTCGGGCCAACCCTGACGCCTGTGATAAAATTTCCCGTTCTACCTAACCAGTGAGCTCTACGATGAGTGATGCGCCGCCTAAAGCGGGACAGGATTCCAGCCTGAAAATCTATCTTCGGCTGTTGGGGTATGTAAAACCCTATCTGGGCCTTTTCCTGCTGAGTATCGTCGGCTTCGTGATTTTTGCTTCGACCCAGCCCATGCTGGCCGGCATCCTGAAGTACTTCGTCGACGGCCTGAGCAATCCCGAATCAGTGCTCTTCCCCAACGTGCCCTATTTGAGGGACTTGAAGCTGCTGATGGCCGTGCCCTTGCTGATCATTCTGATCGCGGCATGGCAAGGTCTGGGATCCTTTCTGGGCAACTACTATCTGGCGAAGGTTTCGCTGGGATTGGTGCACGACCTGCGCGTGGAGTTGTTCAACAAGCTGCTAGTGCTGCCTAATCGTTATTTCGATACCCACAACTCGGGCCATTTGATCTCTCGCATCACGTTCAACGTCACCATGGTTACCGGTGCGGCTACCGACGCCATCAAAGTCGTCATCCGCGAAGGCCTGACAGTGGTTTTTCTGTTAGCCTACCTACTGTGGATGAACTGGAAACTGACCATCGTGATGCTCGCAATCCTGCCGGTGATTGCATTCATGGTGGGTAACACCAGCAAGAAATTCCGCAAACAGAGTAAAAAGATTCAGGTGGCGATGGGCGATGTTACCCACGTGGCTTCCGAGACCATACAGGGCTATCGCGTGGTGCGCAGCTTCGGCGGCGAGACCTATGAAGAGCAGCGTTTTGCCGCCGCCAGCCAGGGCAACACCGACAAGCAACTGCGCATGACCAAAACCGGTGCCGTGTATACGCCGATGCTGCAGCTGGTCATCTATACCGCCATGGCGGCGTTGATGTTCCTCGTGCTGTCCCTGCGCGGTGACGCCACTGCCGGCGATCTGGTGGCTTACATCACCGCAGCGGGCCTGCTGCCCAAGCCGATCCGGCAGCTGTCGGAAGTCAGCTCGACCATCCAGAAGGGCGTCGCCGGTGCCGAAAGCATCTTCGAGCAACTGGACGTCGAGCCTGAAATCGATAGCGGGACGGTTGAACGCGACCGCGTCAACGGCCATCTGCAAGTGCGCAACCTCAGTTTCACGTACCCGGGTACCGAGCGTGAAGTGCTCAAAGACATCAGTTTTACCGCTGCACCGGGGCAGATGATCGCGTTGGTCGGTCGTTCGGGGAGTGGCAAGTCGACTCTCGCCAGTCTGATTCCGCGTTTCTATCATCACGACATCGGCGAAATTCTGCTCGATGACGTCGAAATCGAAGACTATCGCCTGCGTAATCTGCGACGGCACGTTGCCCAAGTCACGCAGCACGTCACCCTGTTCAATGACACGATCGCCAACAACATCGCTTATGGCGACCTGGCCGGCGCACCCCGCGCAGATATCGAGAAAGCCGCCACCGATGCCTACGCGATGGACTTCATTTCGCAGATGCCGGACGGCCTGGATACCGAGGTAGGAGAAAACGGCGTGTTGCTGTCGGGCGGGCAGCGTCAGCGTCTGGCGATTGCCCGGGCATTGTTGAAGAACGCGCCGTTGCTGATTCTCGACGAGGCGACATCGGCGCTCGATACCGAGTCCGAGCGTCACATCCAAGCGGCATTGGACCAAGTCATGAAAGGTCGCACCACCTTGGTTATCGCACACCGCTTGTCGACTATCGAAAAGGCTGACCTGATTCTGGTGATGGACCAAGGGCAGATCGTCGAGCGAGGCACCCACGCACAGCTGCTGGCGCAAAAAGGCTACTACTCGCGTCTGCATGCGATGGGGCTGGACGCGCCGGCGCAGGACATCGCCTGACGCCCGCCGGCAGGGCGGCCTTCGCTTGCCCTGCCGCGATCAAGACCCGGCACAACTGCAGCGGTCGATCCGGTAGCAGTCGCCGCACAAGGCGGCGGTAACCCTGTGCTAATATCCCGCCCCTGTTCATTTTGTATGTGGGTTGCTCCATGAAGTTGTCCATGCCGCGATTCGATCAAGCCCCTGTATTGGTGGTCGGCGATGTCATGCTCGACCGCTACTGGCATGGCGGTACATCCCGGATTTCCCCTGAGGCCCCGGTACCTGTCGTCAAGGTCGAGCAGATCGAGGACCGCCCGGGCGGGGCCGCTAACGTGGCCTTGAACATTGCCGCGCTGGGCGCTCCCGCCTCCCTGGTAGGCGTGACGGGTGACGATGAAGCCGCCGACAGCCTGGCCAATAGCCTCGCCGGTGCCGGGGTGCGCGCATTGTTCCAGCGAATTGCGCACCAGCCGACTATCGTCAAGCTGCGGGTCATGAGTCGTCACCAGCAATTGCTGCGCATCGATTTCGAAGAACCGTTTGCCACCGATGCCCTGGCGTTGAGCGAGCAAGTGGATGGGCTGCTGGAAGGTATCAAGGTGCTGGTGCTGTCCGATTACGGCAAGGGCGCGCTGAAAAACCATCAGGTATTGATCCAGGCGGCGCGGGCCCGTGGTATTCCGGTGCTGGCCGACCCCAAGGGCAAGGACTTCTCGATTTATCGAGGTGCGAGCCTGATCACACCGAATCTCAGTGAGTTCGAAACCATCGTTGGCGGTTGCGCCGATGAGCACGAACTTGTGAGCAAGGGTGCGACCCTGATGCAGGACCTGGACCTCGGCGCTTTGCTGGTGACCCGTGGCGAACATGGCATGACCTTGTTGCGTCCGGATCATCCCGCCCTGCACTTGCCTGCCCGCGCGCGCGAAGTGTTCGACGTTACCGGTGCCGGCGATACGGTGATTTCCACCCTGGCAGCGGCCATCGCCGCGGGTGAGGAATTACCCCACGCCGTGGCATTGGCCAACCTGGCCGCCGGCATTGTTGTCGGCAAGCTGGGTACGGCGGCCATCAGCGCGCCGGAACTTCGCCGGGCGATTCAGCGTGAGGAAGGTTCGGAGCGTGGCGTGCTGGGCCTGGAGCAATTGTTGCTGGCGGTAGATGACGCCCGCGCACATAAAGAAACAATCGTCTTCACCAACGGCTGTTTCGACATCTTGCATGCCGGTCACGTGACGTATCTCGAGCAGGCGCGAGCCCAAGGTGATCGCTTGATCGTCGCGGTCAACGACGATGCATCGGTGAGCCGCCTGAAAGGACCGGGTCGCCCGATCAACAGCGTCGACCGTCGCATGGCCGTCCTGGCCGGGCTGGGTGCAGTCGACTGGGTCATCAGCTTTCCTGAGGGTACGCCCGAAAACCTGCTGAGCGAGGTAAAGCCGGACGTGCTGGTAAAGGGCGGGGATTACGGGATCGACCAAGTGGTCGGTGCAGACATTGTCGCCGCGTACGGCGGGACTGTGAAAGTCTTGGGGCTGGTGGCAAACAGCTCCACGACCGCAATCGTCGAGAAAATCCGCAAGTCCGAGTGACACGCTACTTATAGGAGCCGGCTTGTTGGGGTCCAGTTTTTTTGGACCACTCCGTAGGAGTTTTAGACCGCCTGCTGCTCAAAGAGCGCAGGCGGCAGGTTATTCGATGCGGTGTGGCAACGGCGATGGTTGTAGTGCGACACAAAGTCGATCACATCCTTTTCCGCCTCAAAGTGACGTTGGTAACCATTTTCTGGCATCCAGTCGTGCTTCAGCGTTCTGAAGTAACGCTCTACTACCGCGTTGTCCCAACAGTTGCCACGACGACTCACGCTGTGGACGATTCGGCTTTCGGCCAGACACGCTGAAAACCTCTCAGCGGTGTACTGGCAGCCCTGATCTGAATGAAATAACAGCTCAGGCATTGGGCTGCGCAGCGCTACCGCCAATTTCAGCGCTTTGATCGACAAGTCTGTGTCAGCAGTTCTTGAACAGGCCCACCCCACAATTCGGCGGGAAAATAAATCCATCACTACGGCCAGATATAACCAGCTATCCCTCACTTTGATGTAGGTGATATCGCCTGCCCAGAGCGTGTCTGGCTGGACCGGATTAAAGCGACGATCAAGTATGTTCGGCGCCGTGATACTTGGTTTGGTGGCGCGACGATAGTGAGCGTAACGTGGCCGGCGCCTAGCTAAATCAAGGGTCTTGATCAAGGAGCGCATTCGGTGGCGTCCGATAAAAATGCCTTCCGCTCTCAACTCCTTGGATAAGCCGCGGGCCCCTAAAGCTTCGCGATGCTCTATATGCAGCGCACGAATCTTCATCTCCAAGCCACTCTCGATAACACGAGGCGGCTTGGGTTTACGTTTCGCGTAATAGCTACTGCGGGCCAAGCCTAAGACCAGACACATGCGTCTAATCGACACTTCCCCTCTAGCGCCGTCAATCACTTGGTTCGACTGAACAGAACCTTCAGATGAGAGGGCAATTGCTTTTTTAATACTTGGTTCTCGGCTTCGACCAGCGCCAATTTTGCCTGTAGCGACTCGATCAGTTCCTGGTCCTGTGGCCGAGAGGGTTGTGAAATCCCCGCATGCTCCCGACGCCAGAGCAGAACCCATCGGCGTAGAGCTGTAGGTCCAACTCCCGTTAGCTTGCAGGCTTCAGGTATGGAGCAATTCATCTCCACAACCAAGCGAATGGCCTCCGCTTTTTCCCCGATATTTAGAATGCGATATCCCATGATGCTTCCTTAGATCGATGCTCCTACATCATGGTCCAAAAACATTGAGCCACAACAGCTTGCCGCGGGCGGCTCCTACAGATTCATGTTGGCCGTGAAGATCTTATGAACTGGCCTTCTTGCGCGGCACGATTTTCTTCAGTAACTGCTTCGCCTTCCCACGCAATCGGGCCAGACCGGAGTCTTTCCCGACAGGGCAAAGCCCTTGCTCGCGTACCCAATCCTTCCAGCGAATCCGCTCATCGCGCACCAGCCAACCTTCCTGCCGGGCAAAACTTTCGGCCAAGTACACTCCTCGTGTACTCGCCGGGTACAGTTGATCTTTTTTCAGGGTATATAACTCGGCCAATGGCTGGCCATCGTGCAGAGGCATCAGGTACAAATCCGGTCGCTTGCGATCCAGCCGGGCCACCAGTTGGTCGCCTTCCAGCCGCTCGTCGACATGAAACAGGCTCAGGGACTTGGCTTCCTTGGGCACTTCCAGACGCAGGTCATAGATCAATTGCAGCGATGCGGTCGGCAGGTGCACATAGGCCTGGGGACGCTCGATCAGCTGCATCCTGGCGCAGCGCACCGGCCGCGCCGAACCTGAAAACGGAGTCAGGCGAAAGGGTAAGGCCTCGCGATAGTGCAGCGCGGACGAGTAGGGGGCTGGCAGCCAGGTGTCGTTGAAGCGTCCGCCGAGCCAGCCTTCCGGGGTCTCCAGCAGGCACTCTTCGGCAATTTCCTGGATCGCGGTGTGTAGTGGCAGATTCAATTCATGGGCCGGCACGTAACCGGAGATCAACTTGAGCACCACATCGCCCCGATCTTGCCTACGCTGGCGTACCAACACCCAATAGTCGCGATTCTGCCAATGCAGCGTCAGACGCACCGATACCCCGAGGTTGGCCAGCTCCAGCGCAAATCGCTCGCTGTCAGCCACGGTCACCGGGCGGCGACGTTGCAGGGTCTGGGAAAAGTTGAGCGGCATCCCGACACTCTGATAATTCAGGCCTTCGGGAGTCGCTTCGACGTACAACGGAAGGGTCTTGAAGTTGCTCGGATTCTTTCTGATGAGCGTACGCGGCATGTCGGCTCCTGCTTAAGGCCGCGTGGGCGGCATCAGTTTCTACGTAGGACCTGAGCAACAGTCGCGACGTTATGGGCGAGGTGCAGCGGATTGATGGTGCCGACAATAGCACTGGCCACGCCGGGATGTTCAAACAACAACTCGAAGCTGGCGCGCACCGGATCAACGCCCGGGCTCAGGCAGACGTGACCGCTGGCGAGGGCTTTTTTGACCAGGATGGCTTTGCCGTGAGCAGCAGCATAGTCAATGACCGGCTTCTCGTGCTGCTCGTTCAGATTGTAGGTGACCATGGCGCAATCGCCTTGCTCCAAAGCCTTCAACCCGCCTTCGACGGTTTTACCGGAGAAACCGAAGCCGCGAATCTTGCCTTCGTCCTTGAGTGTCGCAAGGGTCGCGTAAACGTCGCTGTCGTTGAGAATCGCCAGATCGTTGCCGTCTGAGTGCACCAGCACCAGGTCGATAAAATCCGTTTCCAGACGTTGCAGGCTGCGTTCCACTGAGCGGCGGGTATGCACCGCGCTGAAATCGTGGCTCGACTGACCGTCGGCAAATTCTTCGCCAACCTTGCTGACGATCACCCACTCCTGGCGCTGCCCGCGCAGTAGCGGTCCGAGGCGTTCTTCGCTGCGACCGTAGGCCGGGGCGGTGTCGATCAGGTTGATGCCGAGGTCGCGCGCCTGTTTGAGCAGCATGCGCGCTTCGTCATCGTCGGGAATCCGGAAACCGTTGGGGTATTTCACGCCTTGGTCACGGCCGAGCTTGACGGTGCCCAGGCCCAGCGGCGAAACCATCAGGCCGGTGCTGCCTAACGGGCGATGCAGCGTGTGAAGTGTGGGCAGACTCATGGCAGCAGTTGCTCCCAGGCCGGGATGCCCATCGGCGGTTTCGGCAATTCGGGCAGCGGCGCCGGGTGGCTTGGCTGGATGCCGTCACGCGACAGGGCGTTGATCACGCGATCGGCGAAGTCCGGGGCCAGGGCCAATTTGGTTGGCCAGCCGACCAGCAGGCGTCCCTCTTCGGCGAGAAAGGCGTTGTCCGGACGCGTCAGGCCCGATTGCAGCGGCTCGGCGCGGTCCACGCGCAAGGTGGCCCATTGCACAGTGCTGAGGTCGATCCAGGGCAGCAACTGGCCGAGTTCTTTTTGCGCGGTGGCGATTTGCTCGGCAGGCGCGCGGTTCACACCTTCGGCTTCGGCGATATCACCCCCCAAATACCAGACCCACTGGCCATCGGCGGCCGGGTGGGTGGTGACGGTGATGCGCGGTTTGGTGCCACCGCCCAGGCAATGGGCGTACAGCGGTTTGAGGCTCGGGCCTTTGGCGATGATCATGTGCAGAGGTCGGCGTTGCATGGCTGGCTGGCTCAAACCCAACGTTTCGAGCAGCGCCGCCGTGCCGACACCGGCACTGAGAACGATACGCTGGGCACGGATCTCGCGCCCGTCGACCTTCAGTCCCACCAGCACGCCACCGTCGAGCAACGGTTCGATCTGCTGACCGGCGAGCAAGCCATCACCGGCCAGATCGGCCAGGCGCTGAACCAGGCTTGGCACATCGACCACCAGTTCCGCCAGGCGATAGACCTTGCCCTTGAAGCGCTTGTCTTGCAGGGCCGGCGGCAATTGGTCGCCTTTGACTTGATCGACGCGGCCACGCACGGCTTTGCTGGCGAAGAAACTGGTGAGGTTGCCGGCGATCGTGCCGGGGGACCAGAGGTAGTGGGCCTCAGACAGCAGACGCACGCCGCAAAGGTCCAGCTCGCCGTCGCCGGCCAGTGCTTCACGCCAGCGGCGCGGCATGTCGGCGATGGCTTCCGAGGCGCCGGTCAGAGCGCCGTGCAACGCATATTTGGCGCCACCGTGAATGATGCCCTGGGACTTGAGGCTCTGCCCACCGCCGAGGGTGGCGCTTTCCACCAGCACCGTCGAAAAGCCTTGGCGACGCAGGCGCGCATTCAGCCAGAGGCCGGCAACACCAGCGCCGACGATCAGCACGTCGGTGGAAATAACGGTTGGCATTCGGCGACCTCAGTGTTCAAGACGAGGGCGCAGTATACAGACTCGAAGAACAGTGGATTAAGTCAGGGGTGTACGCAAAACCTGTGGAAGCGAGCCTGCTCGCGATAGCGGTGTGTCAGTCGACACAAATGTTGCCTGATACTTCGCTATCGCGAGCAGGCTCACCCCCACAATGGGATTGGGTTTCAGGTCCTAATGGCCGGCGGTTTTGGAGAAGAGCTGAATGACCACGACACCCAACACAATCAGACCCATCCCCAGCATCGCCGGCACATCCAGCTTCTGCCCGTAGATAAACAGCGCCGCCACGCTGACCATCACGATGCCCATGCCGGCCCATACCGCGTAGGCCACGCCAACCGGCACGCTGCGCACCACCAGTGTGAGCATCCAGAAAGCAATGCCGTAGCCGACGATCACCAGAATCAGCGGCAGCGGCGTGCTGAACCCTTTGACGGCTTTCATCGAAACCGTTGCGATCACTTCGGCGCAGATGGCGATGGCCAGGTAGTAGTAAGCGGTCATGGGTGCATCCTCGTGTGAAGTGTTGCTCTCTGAGTTCGGCATTTTAGAGGTTATCTAGATGCGGTAAAGTCATTACCTATCTGTTCTGGAGATGGGTTGATCATGGACATGCAATGGAATCTGGAGCAGCTGCGGCTGTTTGTCAGCGTAGCGGAGCAGCGCTCGTTTTCCGCTGTGGCGCGGGACCGGCGCAAGGCGCAGTCGGCGGTCAGCAGCTCGATCGCGTTGCTGGAAGAAGATCTGGGCGTGACCCTGTTCGACCGCAGCAGTGGCCGTCAGCCAAAACTCACCGCGGCCGGCAACGCCCTGCTGGATGAGGCGCGTGAGGTTCTGCGTCAATGCGAGCGCCTGAATGGCCGGGCGCTGGCGATGATGCGCGGGCAAGAGGCGCGCCTGCGCGTGGCTCAGGATGAGGCGATGCCATATCAGCCGATCATTGAAAGCTTCGAGGCGCTGGCGGAAAAATTTCCCAGCCTTGAAGTGCAACTGACCAGCGCCGCCCAGGGCGATGTCGCGCGCAAACTGGTAGAGCGCCGGGCCGATCTCGGCCTGTTGTTTTATCACGACCAGATTCCCGAGGCGCTTGAGCGACAGGTGCTGGGCAGCGTCGAAATGGTCACGGTGTGCGGCGTCGGCCATCCACTGGCGAAGCAGGCTCAGGTTGATTGCCAGCAACTGGCGCAGCATCGGCAGTTGCTGATGTCGACCCAGTCCAGTGTTTATCCCGGTAGCGAGCCAGCCAGCCCACAGGTGTGGCGGGCGGACAGTTTCTATGTGATGGCCGAATGGCTGGTGCGCGGTCTTGGTTGGGCCTGGCTGCCGCGGCACGTCGTGCAATACCCGGCGTATCAGAATCTGATGGTCGAACTGGTCAGCGAATGGACCCCGCCGGCACTGGTGGTGGAGTTGGTCTGGCGCCGCGACGAGCCCCTTGGCCCGGCGGCCCGTTGGCTGGCGGAACGTTTTGCCGTGCACTTGCAGGCGATCGGCGAGAAAAGCCGATAAACTCCGCCGCCATGAATAGAACTCTGTACACCGCGCTGTTTTACCTGGGGCTGCCACTGGTAGCGATTCGGCTGTGGCTGCGCTCGCGCAAGGCGCCGGCATATGCCCAGCGCATCGGCGAACGTTTCTCCCTTGGGCTGCCGGTGATGAAACCGGGTGGCATTTGGGTGCACGCGGTGTCCGTTGGCGAAAGCATCGCCGCCGCGCCGATGATTCGTGCGTTGCTGCAACGTTATCCGGCGCTGCCGATCACCGTCACCTGCATGACCCCGACCGGCTCCGAACGCATCCAGATGTTGTTCGCCAATGAGCCGCGCATCCAGCACTGTTATTTGCCGTACGACTTGCCGTGCGCCGCCGCGCGATTCCTCGATCGGGTCCGGCCGACACTGGCGGTGATCATGGAGACCGAACTCTGGCCCAATCATATTCATCAGTGCGCCAAGCGCGGGGTTCCCGTGGCGCTGGCCAATGCGCGGCTGTCCGAGCGCTCGGCCAAGGGCTATGGACGCTTCAGCAAACTGACCCAGCCAATGCTCGCAGAGATGAGCCTGTTCGCGGTGCAGACTGAAGCCGAAGCCCAGCGCTTCCGTGATCTGGGTGCACGTGCGGCGACCGTCGAAGTGACGGGCTCGATCAAGTTCGACCTGACCATCGACCCACAACTGCTCCAGCGCGCCACCGAGCTGCGCCGGCAATGGCAGGCGCAAGAGCGTCCGGTGTGGATCGCTGCCAGTACTCACGACGGCGAAGACGAAGTGGTGCTGGCGGCCCATCGGCAGTTGCTGGCCGGTCATCCGGATGCGTTGCTGATTCTGGTGCCGCGGCATCCGGAGCGTTTCAACTCGGTGTTCGAACTGTGCAAGCAACAGGGCTTCGCCACGGTCCGGCGTTCCACCGGTGAGCTGGTCAGCGCTGACACGTCGGTGTTGCTGGGCGACACCATGGGCGAGTTGCTGTTTTTGTATGCCGTGGCCGATAGCGCATTTGTCGGCGGCAGCCTGGTGCCAAACGGCGGGCATAATTTGCTGGAACCTGCTGCGCTGGCGAAGCCGGTGCTCAGTGGTCCGCACCTGTTCAACTTTCTGGACATCGCCGCGCAGTTGCGCGCCGCCGGTGCGTTGCAGGAAGTGGACGATGCCGAAAGCCTGGCACTGGCGGTGCAGCGGTTGTTCGAATTGCCGCGCGATGCACAGCGGATGGCAGAGGCGGGGTTGATGGTGATGCGCCGCAATCAGGGCGCGTTGCAGCGGTTGCTGGACGGGTTGGATCGGTTGATTGATCGCTGATTTTTGCAGGAGCCCGGCTTGCTGGCGATGGCGTCATCGAAATCGCCATCGCCGGCAAGCCGGGCTCCTGCAGGATTTGCCTCACGGCCGGGCTTTGAGCTGTTCCGCCGCAGCCTTCGCCAGGTCTGGCGGCAGGAAATCCTTGTCCGGATTGTAATCGGCCTTGAGGTAGCGCTTGAGGTCCTGCAAGTCCCCCGGGTTCAACGTGCCGGCAGCCTGTTTCAGGCGCAGGTTGTCGAGGATGTAGTCGTAGCGGGTGTTGTTGTAATTGCGCACCGAGGTGTACAGCTGACGCTGGGCATCCAGCACGTCGACGATGTTGCGCGTGCCCACCTGGTAACCGATTTCGGTCGCTTCCACCGCGCTCTGGTTGGAGATGATCGACTGCTTGCGCGCTTGCACTTGCTCCACGTCGGTGTTCACCGCGCGGTGCAGGTTGCGGGTGTTTTCCACCACTTGCCGACGCAGGCCTTCACGCTGTTGTTCGGTTTGATCCAGGCGCGAATAGGACTCGCGAACCTGCGAACTGGTCAGCCCGCCGCTGTAGATCGGGATGTTCAATTGCAAGGCCAGCGTCGTTTGCTCGACGGGCCCCCCATACGCCTGGCCAAAGGCGCTCGGGTTACTGAAACCAAAGGCGTCGTTGTCACCTTTCTCATACTTGGCCACCGCATCTACCGTCGGCGCGTGCCCGGCCTTGCGCTGCTTGAGGGTTTCTTCGGCAGCGCTGACCGCGTAGTTGCTGGCCAGCAGATTCAGGTTCTGGCGGGCGGCGGTGTCAACCCAGGCCTTGGCGTCGTTCGGCGCCGGCGGCAGGATCGGCAGCGTGTGGACGATGCCCTGAATTGAGTTGTACTGGCGGTTGGTCAGGGTGATCAGCGCTTCGAACGCATCGTCCACCTGACGCTGCGCAACGATGCGGTTCGCCCGTGCGGTGTCGTAACTGGCTTGGGATTGCAGCACGTCGGTCTTGTCCGACAGGCCGACGTCGAAGCGCTCGTTGGACTGGTCGAGCTGGCGCTTGAACGCGGCTTCTTCAGCTTTGGTGGAGGCCAGGTTGTCCTGGCTGCGCAGCACGTTGAAATAGTCTTCAGCGGTTTGCAGAATCAGGTTCTGCTCGGTGGCCGAGAGTTGCAGCGCTGCCTGTTCGTTGACGTCCTTGGCCGCCTGATACTGGAACCAGCGATCGGCACGGAACAGTGGTTGGGCCAACGTCGCTTGCCAGGAATTGGCGCTGCGGTTGGCGATCGCTGCCGGTTGGTCGAGGTCGGTGCGCACGTTGGCCACCTGGGCACCACCTGAAATATTCGGCAGCAGGCCGGCGCGGGCCTGGGGCACGACTTCTTTCTGCGCGCCATATTGGGCGCGGGCGGCGGCCAGGTCGGAGTTGTTGTCCACCGCTTCCTGATAGACGCTGACCAGGTCGGTGTTGGTCGATAAGGGCGCTTCTGCTGCCCACGCCATTCCATTGGACGCACAAGACACGGCAAGGGCCAGTGAGAGTTTGCGCAGCATGAGGCCATCCCTAAAAATTACGCTGATAATTTGAGCGCCAAAGGTACGGCGCAGACCTGCCAGCGTCAATGCGCGGCATGGCCGTTGCGAGTGTAGTTGGGCACACGTTCGGCAACAATCGTCTAATTGCGCCATTCATCATGGTGTTTACCGCGGTGTTGGCGTTCTGGGTCGGTTGTGTCTAGACTGGCCGGGTTCTTGTCGGGGTGCCTTGCTATGAGGCTGAGATCGAATAATTTCGGATCCCGTTGAACCTGATCAGGTTAGCGCCTGCGTAGGGAACAAGATTTCTCGTCACCCGGCGAGTCCTCTTGTGCTTCGTCCGGGATGTTGTTCGACAATCGACAGTCGACAGCCCTCGAGCACTGAGCACAGCACCAACAGCGTGGTCATGGCTGATTGGTCGCGTCCATTCGTTACAGGTTCGCTCCGACAAAATTCCACTGCCTGGATGCTGTCTGGAGAGCCCGTGATGACGATAAAACCAAAAAATACGACCAACCTGAGTGATTCGGCCCAAGTCGATCAACAATCGGTTCAGCCGTTTACCCGCTCGCAAAAGATCTATGTCCAGGGCTCTCGTCCGGACATCCTCGTGCCGATGCGCGAAATCAGCCTCGACGTCACCCCGACCGACTTCGGCGGCGAAATCAACGCGCCGGTCGTGGTCTACGACACCTCGGGCCCTTACACCGACCCCAACGTCATCATCGACGTGCGCAAAGGCCTGGCCGATATCCGTTCGCCGTGGATCGAATCCCGTGGCGACACTGAGCGCTTGCCCGGCCTGAGCTCGAACTTCGGCCAGGAACGCCTGGCTGATGCCGAACTGACCAAGCTGCGTTTCGCCCACGTCAACAATCCGCGCCGCGCCAAGGCCGGGGCCAACGTCAGCCAGATGCATTACGCCCGCCAAGGCATCATTACCGCAGAGATGGAATACGTCGCCATCCGCGAAAACATGAAGCTCGAAGTGGCCCGCGCCTCGGGTTTGCTGGACCAGCAACATGCCGGCCACAGCTTCGGCGCCAGCGTGCCGAAAATCATCACCCCGGAATTCGTGCGTGACGAGATCGCCCGCGGTCGCGCGATCATTCCGGCGAACATCAACCACACCGAACTGGAACCGATGATCATCGGCCGTAACTTCCTGGTGAAGATCAACGGCAACATCGGCAACAGCGCCTTGGGTTCGTCCATCGAAGAAGAAGTGGCGAAACTCACCTGGGGCATTCGCTGGGGTTCGGACACGGTCATGGACCTGTCCACCGGCAAGCACATCCATGAAACCCGCGAGTGGATCATCCGCAACTCGCCGGTGCCGATCGGTACCGTGCCGATCTACCAGGCCCTGGAAAAAGTCGGCGGCGCCGCCGAAGACCTGACCTGGGAGCTGTTCCGCGACACGCTCATCGAACAGGCCGAGCAGGGCGTCGACTACTTCACCATTCATGCCGGCGTGTTGCTGCGCTACGTGCCGCTGACCGCCAAGCGCGTGACCGGCATCGTTTCCCGAGGCGGTTCGATCATGGCCAAGTGGTGCCTGGCGCACCACAAAGAGAACTTCCTCTACACCCATTTCGAAGACATCTGCGAAATCATGAAGGCCTACGACGTCAGCTTCTCGCTGGGCGACGGCCTGCGTCCGGGCTCGATTGCCGACGCCAACGACGCCGCGCAATTCGGCGAGCTGGAAACCCTCGGCGAGCTGACCAAAATTGCCTGGAAACACGACGTGCAATGCATGATCGAAGGTCCGGGCCACGTGCCGATGCAGTTGATCAAAGAGAACATGGACAAGCAGCTCGACTGCTGCGACGAGGCGCCGTTCTACACCCTCGGCCCGCTGACCACCGACATCGCGCCGGGCTACGACCACATCACTTCCGGTATCGGTGCGGCGATGATCGGCTGGTTCGGCTGCGCGATGCTCTGCTACGTGACGCCAAAGGAGCACTTGGGCCTGCCGAACAAGGATGACGTGAAGACCGGGATCATCACTTACAAGATCGCCGCGCACGCCGCCGATCTGGCGAAGGGACATCCGGGGGCTCAGATTCGCGACAATGCCTTGAGCAAGGCGCGTTTCGAGTTCCGTTGGGAAGACCAGTTCAACCTCGGTCTCGATCCGGACACTGCGCGTTCGTATCACGATGAAACCCTGCCGAAGGACTCTGCCAAGGTCGCGCATTTCTGTTCGATGTGCGGGCCGAAATTCTGCTCGATGAAAATCACTCAGGAGGTCCGCGAGTATGCGGCCAACCAGCGCATCGAGACCGTTGATGCAGAAGTCGCCCAGGGATTGGCGGACCAGGCGCAGCGGTTCAAGCAGGAAGGCAGTCAGCTGTATAAGAAAGTTTAAGCGGCAAGCTACAAGCGGCAAGCTGCAAGTTAGAAGCACGCGTAACGTCTGCTTTTTCTTGCAGCTTGCAGCGTGCAGCTTGTAACCCATGTTTCCCCTGAGATATCTGACTTGAATACCTATTCCCCTGACACAGCCATACCCGCCGATAGGCGCGTGTTCGGCGGCCGTGATCTGTTTTCCCTGTGGTTTTCCCTCGGCATCGGCCTGATGGTATTGCAGACCGGCGCATTGCTCGCGCCGGGTCTGGGCCTGTCCGGCTCGTTGCTGGCGATCTTCCTCGGCACCCTGGTCGGCGTTCTGCTGCTGGCCGCCGTCGGCGTGATCGGCAGCGACACCGGCCTTTCGTCGATGGCCGCGCTCAAACTCAGCCTCGGCAAACACGGCGCGAGCCTTCCGGCGGTGCTGAACCTGCTGCAACTGATCGGTTGGGGCTCGTTCGAAATCATCGTCATGCGTGACGCCGCCAGCCTGCTCGGCGCCCGTGCGTCCAGCGACGGCAGCCTGTTCAGCAGTCCGCTGCTGTGGACATTGGTCTTCGGCGCTCTGGCGACCTTGCTCGCCGTCAGCGGTCCGTTGACCTTCGTGCGACAAATCTTGCGCAAGTGGGGCATCTGGCTGCTGCTCGCCGCGTGCATCTGGCTGACCTGGAACCTGTTCGCCAAAGCCGATCTGGCCGTATTGTGGGCGCAGGCTGGCGACGGTTCGATGCCATTCGCCGTGGGTTTCGACATTGCCATCGCCATGCCGCTGTCGTGGCTGCCGCTGATTGCCGACTACTCGCGTTTCGGAAAGCGGGCGAAAAACGTGTTCGGCGGTACCGCGCTGGGCTTCTTTATCGGCAATTTCTGGCTAATGAGCCTGGGCGTGGCTTACACCCTGGCGTTCGCGCCGAGTGGTGAAGTGAACGCCCTGCTGCTGGCGCTGGCCGGTGCCGGCCTGGGGATTCCACTGTTGCTGATTCTGCTGGATGAGTCGGAAAACGCTTTCGCCGACATTCACTCGGCGGCGGTGTCCAGCGGGATTCTGTTGCGCTTGAAAGTCGAACACCTGGCGCTGGCCATCGGCGTGGTCTGCACCTTGATCGCCTTGCTGGCGCCCTTGGCTCAGTACCAGAACTTCCTGCTGTTGATCGGCTCGGTATTTGCGCCGCTGTTCGGCGTGGTGCTGGTGGATCACTTCATCCTGCGCAAACGCAGTGCCCACGTCGCACAAGTCGCATTGCGCTGGCCGACGCTGCTCGCCTGGTTGGGCGGGGTGAGCACCTATCATTTGCTGGCCAATCTGTACCCGGACATCGGCGCAACCCTGCCGTCGTTGATTCTGGCAGGGCTGCTGCAGCTGGTGCTCGGTCGGGCCTTCAGTTACGGCCGGGAAACAGCTCGGGCTTGAGAATGCCGTTCAGGCGCGGGTAAGGGATCTTCAGTTCGACGTGGCCCAGCGCGTAAGGCGCGATGGTGCTCACGTCGTACTTGAGGATCACGGCGCCGTAGGTCAGCGCCACGTTCTGGGTTTTCTGGAACGGCCAGCTCTTCACAAACTCCGCTTCCTGATCGAGCTTGGTGCTGATCAGCCAGCTGTTGTGCGCGACCTGCGCGGCTTTCCAGAACGCCTCTTCCTGCCCCGGTATGACCATGTCGGACAAGGTCAGCACTTTATGCTGCTGGCGCGAATAGTTGATAAAGCTGCGGCCCGGCGTGCCATGCGCGGCGCCGGTGTCCAGGTAGCTGGAAAACTCGACGATCACCAAGCCGTCATGCTGCTCACGTACCTTAGCCTGCAAGTAACTGCTGTTGCGCGGGCCGGCGGTGCGCAAAAACTCATCGCGATAGGCGGCCAGCGTCGGTGCCGCCGGGGCGTCCGACGAGGTGCGGGTCATTTGCAGCAGGCGTTTTTCGACTATGCCGTCCAGTTGCGGCTCGGCGGGGAAGCGCAATGTGTCGATGTTCACCAGCGGGCAATCCGGTGTTGAGCAGCCCGGTTTTAGCGTTTCCGTGGCGTCGCGGGTGGTTTCCAGCGGCGCCCGGTAGTTGGGTTGGAACAGACTTTGGCAAGCGCCCAGAGTCAGGGCAATAGCGGCCACGGAGGCCATTTTAAAAAGCGACATGGGCGTCCTTGATAAAACAGGGAAAGGCGAAAAGTTACCGCTTCGACTCTCAACAAAGCAGTCAGTTCGCCACTAAGCTAATTAGAGTTGGTTTCGCCCTCACCGTCTATCCCGATGACGGGAAAGGGGCTGCATCAAATGTCTCGGGCGCGTTAGGATGGCGCGAAGTCGAGGCAGGAGCCTCGGTGAAGATACGAGGATTGTCATGACTGATTTTGCCAACGCCATTCCGACCGCCGTCGATATCGTCCGGCGCGAAAAGTGCTACGAGGGCTTTTACAAGCTCGACCGTGTGCACCTGCGCCACGAATTGTTCGCCGGGGGCATGAGCCGCGAAATCAGTCGTGAAGTGTTTGTTCGCCACGATGCCGTGTGTGTGCTGCCCTACGATCCGCAGCGCGACGAAGTGGTGCTGATCGAGCAGTTTCGCGTCGGCGCCATGGGCAAGACTGCCAACCCGTGGCTGATCGAACTGGTCGCCGGTCTGATCGACAAGGATGAAGTGCCGGAAGAAGTTGCTCACCGCGAAGCGCAGGAGGAAGCTGGGTTGGTATTCGGGGCACTATGGCCGATGACCCACTATTTTCCATCGCCGGGCGGCAGCAATGAATTGGTGCATTTGTACCTGGGGCGTTGCGAGACAATCGGGGTCGGCGGCCTGCATGGGCTGGAGGAAGAAGCAGAAGATATCCGCGTCAGGGTCTGGGCATTCGAAGATGCCCTGCAAGCCGTGCGCGACGGGCGAATTGCCAACGCGGCCAGCATCATTGCCTTGCAATGGCTGGCATTGAACCGCGTTGAAGTGAGGGGGTTATGGTCGTAAACAAACTGCGCGATCGCTATCGGGTTGACCTGGCGGGGCTGCAAGCCTCCTGCGAGGCCAACTATGCGCGCCTGATGCGACTGCTGCCGGACATGCGCAACGAGCCGGCGGCGCGGCGCATTGCCGTGACCCATGGCGAGCAGATGCTCGGCGTGCTGGCCCTCGAAGTGCTGCAGGTCTGTCCCTACACCACGACCCTGCAAGTGCGCCAGGAACACAGCCTGCCCTGGCTGCCGGTGCCGCAGCTTGAAGTTCAGGTGTACCACGACGCGTGCATGGCCGAAGTGGTCAGTGCCGAACATGCACGACGCTTTCGCGGCATCTACCCTTACCCGAACGCCGCGATGCATCAGCCGGACGAAAAGGCCCAGCTGAACATGTTTCTGGGGGAGTGGTTGAGTCATTGCCTGGCGCTGGGGCACGAATACGAAGTCGTCAGGTAAGCGAGATGTGAACTGCGTCAGGTTCACGCGTTTCCCCTTTTGATCATCCCCCAGCATAATCGCGGCATTCATCTATCCCGTGATTCACTTGGGAGAACGCCTTGCCGAGCGTATCCACATTGACCACCGCCGATCCGGCGATGCTGGTGCAACTCTCCGACAGTCACCTGTTTGCCGAACCGGACGGGACGCTGCTGGGCATGAAAACGCGCGACAGCCTGCAAAGGGTCATCGAGCTGGTCAGGTTGCAACAGCCACAGATCGACCTGATTGTTGCCAGCGGTGATATTTCCCAGGACGGAACGCTGGAGTCTTATCAACAGTTTCGCGACCTGACCCGGCAGCTGGATGCGCCAGCGCGGTGGATTCCCGGCAATCACGATGAACCGCAAATCATGGCCGAGGCTGCCATTCAGAGCGCGTTGCTGGAACCCGTCGTGGATCTCGGTAACTGGCGTGTCACGTTGCTCGACTCGGCAGTTCCCGGTTCGGTGCCGGGATTTTTGCAGGATGAGCAATTGCAGCTGCTGGCGCGCGCGTTGAGCGAAGCGCCGGAGCGGCATCATCTGGTGTGCTTCCACCATCATCCGGTGTCGATCGGGTGCGCATGGATGGAGCCGATCGGCCTGCGCAATCCGGAGGGGCTGTTTGCCGTGCTGGACCGTTTTCCGCAGGTGCGTGCTGTTTTGTGGGGGCATGTCCATCAGGAAATTGATCAGGAACGCAATGGTGTGCGTTTGATTGCCTCGCCTTCGACCTGCATCCAGTTCGAGCCGGGTAGCGAAGATTTCAAGGTCGGGGAGCAGGCGCCGGGGTATCGGTGGTTGCGGTTGTTGCCGGATGGACAAATCGAAACCGGTGTGGAACGTGTGACCGGGTTCGACTTCCAGGTCGACTACGGCTCCAACGGCTACTGACACACCGAGTCGCGAAGGCGTCTGCACAGCCCACCCGAACTCCACGGATCTCGCTGATTCCCTGTAAACTCCGCCTTCTTTACCCGACGCACAGGGAGTTCAAATGTCCGGTTCGATCCTTTATATCCACGGTTTCAACAGCGCGCCTTCTTCGAAAAAAGCCACGCAGTTGGTGCAGGTAATGGACCGCCTCGGTTTGAGCGATCACCTGCGTGTCCCCGCCTTGCATCACCACCCGCGCGAGGCCATCGGTCAGCTGGAGCAGGCGATTTCCGAGCTTGGGCGGCCACTGCTGGTCGGCAGCTCCCTCGGCGGCTACTATGCGACTCACTTGGCCGAGCGCCATAGCCTCAAGGCCCTGTTGATCAATCCCGCCGTCAGTCCACACCGGATGTTCGACGGACACCTGGGGACACAGAAAAACCTGTACACCGATGAAGCCTGGGAATTGACCCACGACCACGTAACGGCCCTGGCCGAGCTGGAAGTGCCGGCGCCCCAGGATTCGCAGCGGTATCAGGTGTGGTTGCAGACCGGCGATGAAACGCTGGATTATCGCCTGGCCCAGCAGTATTACCGGGCCTGTGCCTTGCGCATCCAGGCCGGTGGCGACCATAGTTTTCAGGGTTTTGCCGGGCAGTTGCCGGCAATGCTCAGTTTTGCCGGCATCGGCTCAGATTTGTACAAAGCGGTTGATTTCACTGCACTGTGAGTCACCGCTTCTTTTTCATAGAACACTCTTTTTACAGGCGGACGACGAGACCCCATGGCCACTCCCAGCGCTAGCTCTTATAACGCAGACGCCATCGAAGTCCTCTCGGGCCTCGACCCAGTGCGCAAACGTCCCGGCATGTACACCGACACCAGTCGGCCGAACCACCTTGCCCAGGAAGTCATCGACAACAGCGTCGACGAAGCCTTGGCCGGGCACGCGACGTCGGTGCAGGTCATCCTGCACGCCGATCACTCCCTGGAAGTCAGCGATGACGGGCGTGGCATGCCGGTGGACATTCACCCGGAAGAGGGCGTGTCCGGGGTTGAGCTGATCCTCACCAAGCTTCATGCGGGTGGCAAGTTTTCCAACAAGAACTACCAGTTCTCCGGCGGTCTGCACGGGGTGGGTATTTCCGTGGTCAACGCCCTGTCGACTGAAGTCCGGGTGCGCGTCAAGCGCGACGGCAGCGAATACCAGATGACCTTCGCCGACGGTTACAAGAAAACCGAACTGGAAGTGATCGGCACCGTCGGCAAGCGCAACACCGGCACCAGCGTGTTCTTCGCGCCGGACCCGAAGTACTTCGATTCACCGAAATTCTCCATCAGCCGTCTCAAGCATGTGCTCAAGGCCAAGGCCGTGCTGTGCCCGGGCTTGCTGGTCAGTTTTGAAGACAAAGCCACCGGTGAAAAAATCGAATGGCATTACGAAGACGGCCTGCGCTCTTACCTGGTGGATGCGGTCACCGAGTTCGAACGCCTGCCGGACGAGCCGTTCTGCGGCAGTTTCGCCGGTAACAAGGAAGCGATCGACTGGGCGCTGCTGTGGTTGCCGGAAGGCGGCGACAGCGTGCAGGAAAGCTACGTCAACCTGATCCCGACGGCCCAGGGCGGTACACACGTCAACGGTCTACGCCAGGGCTTGCTCGACGCCATGCGTGAGTTCTGCGAGTTCCGCAGCCTGTTGCCGCGTGGCGTGAAGCTGGCGCCGGAAGACGTCTGGGAACGCATCGCTTTCGTCCTGTCGATGAAAATGCAAGAGCCGCAATTCTCCGGCCAGACCAAAGAACGCCTGTCGTCCCGTGAAGCAGCGGCCTTCGTTTCCGGCGTGGTCAAGGACGCGTTCAGCCTGTGGCTCAACGCCCACCCGGAAACCGGCATGCTGTTGGCGGAACTGGCGATCAACAACGCCGGCCGTCGCCTGAAGGCCAGCAAGAAGGTCGAGCGCAAACGCATTACGGCCGGTCCGGCGCTGCCGGGCAAACTCGCCGACTGCGCCGGGCAGGACCCGATGCGCTCCGAACTGTTCCTGGTGGAAGGTGATTCCGCCGGCGGTTCCGCCAAACAAGCGCGGGACAAGGAGTTTCAAGCGATCCTGCCGTTGCGCGGCAAGATCCTCAACACCTGGGAAGTCGACGGCAGCGAAGTGCTGGCCAGCCAAGAAGTGCACAACATTGCGGTGGCCATCGGTGTCGATCCGGGTTCGGCGGACATCGCCCAGCTGCGCTACGGCAAAATCTGCATCCTCGCCGACGCCGACTCCGACGGTCTGCACATCGCCACCTTGCTCTGCGCCTTGTTCGTCCAGCATTTCCGCCCGCTTGTGGATGCCGGTCACGTCTACGTCGCGATGCCGCCGCTGTACCGTATCGACCTCGGCAAGGAGATCTACTACGCCCTCGACGAGGCTGAACGCGACGGCATTCTCGACCGTTTGGTCGCCGAGAAGAAACGGGGCAAGCCGCAGGTCACCCGATTCAAAGGCCTGGGTGAAATGAACCCGCCGCAGCTGCGCGAAACCACCATGGACCCGAACACCCGGCGCCTGGTGCAACTGACGCTGGAAGATTACGAAGCGACCTCGGAAATGATGGACATGCTGCTGGCGAAGAAACGCGCCGGTGATCGCAAATCCTGGCTTGAATCCAAAGGCAACCTGGCCGAGGTTCTTGGCTGATGCGGGTTGGCTTTGCCCTGGCGTGTGCGTTACTCCTGACTTCCATTTCGGCGCTTGCCGAACCGGCACCGGAGTTGCGCCTGTTGTCCGAGCATCCGGTGGAGGGCATGCGCGGCGGTAACCTGTCGGGGCTGGCCCAGTGTGGCAAGGATCTGTGGACGGTGTCCGATCGCGACGATGATCAGATCTACCGCCTCGATACTCGCGAGACCGTCTGGCAGGCAAAAACCGTGCACATCGACGTGCCACCCGTGCCCGACAGCG
This sequence comes from Pseudomonas sp. GB2N2, assembly GCF_054897705.1. Taxonomy (NCBI): domain Bacteria; kingdom Pseudomonadati; phylum Pseudomonadota; class Gammaproteobacteria; order Pseudomonadales; family Pseudomonadaceae; genus Pseudomonas; species Pseudomonas sp. GB2N2. Next base: position 4,034,156 of record NZ_CM142701.1, on the reverse strand, counting down.
GCTTGCCCTGGGGCCTGCGTTCGCGGACCTGGGCCGCTTCGTTAGTGCGTGGCGGCGAGCTGGATTTTGAAGGCATCAGCTGTGACAGCGCCGGCAATCGCTACATTGTCAGCGAGGCCCATGCGGGAGTGCTGCAAGTGCCGCTGATGGGCCCGGCATCGTGGCTGAAGATATCGCCGATGCTGGTCCGCGAAGCCCGCGCCAGCGGCATGTTGCTGCATTTCAACGCGCTGTTTGAAGGGTTGGCGATCAATCCGGCGGGCGATCAATTGTGGTTGGCCGCCGAGCGCGAGCGCCGTGGTCTGCTGTTGATCAAGCGCAAGCAAACAGTCTGGGATTGCGACGGCGGCTGCGTGCTGTTGAGCGAAGCCGGGCTGGAAATGCAGCCCGCGCAGTTTGACAGGGCTAGAGCGGTCTCGCGGGACTTCGCCGACTTGTCATTGTTCAACGGCAAGCTGTTTACCCTGGAGCGCAACGCGTTCCAGATTTGCCGCCGCAATGCGGCGACGGCAAAGGTTGAGCGTTGCTGGTCGTTCGCCAGCGAGGCGTTGCAGCCCGGCCGTCAATATTCACAGGCTTATGGTCTGGCGGAGGCGTTGGTCGTGGATGCTGATGGCGTCTGGGTCGGCATCGACAACAACGATCGTGCCCGAGACGATGGCGAGATCCGTCCAATCGTCTGGCGCTTCGCTGCGCCTGAAGGCGGCTGGAGCGCCAAGCCATGACTCCACAAACACCTGGAAAACGCGCCGGGCGGGTGTTTATGGTCTTGGCCTGGTGCGCCGGATTGTTTCTGGCCACGCGTTTTTTCGGCCAGTGGGAAGAGCGGCAGCAGAACCCTAACGTTGTGGTCACCTCGGCGCAGGGCGAAGGTTTCGTCGAGGTCAAACTGGCCAGCAACGCACAGGGGCACTTCGTCGCCAGCGGCCAGATCAACGGCCAGCCGGTGGATTTCATGCTGGACACCGGGGCGACCGATGTCGCGATCCCGGCGGACATGGCCGAACGGCTGAAACTTGAACAAGGCTTCGGTGTGACCCTGAGCACCGCAAACGGTCGCACCGAGGGTTATCGAACCCTGGTCGGCCGCCTGCAACTGGGCGACATTGTGCTGCGTGACGTGCGCGCCATCGTTGTGCCAGGCCTGGATGGCAAGCAAGTGCTGCTCGGAATGAGCGCGCTGAACAAACTTGAATTTACCCAGCGCGGTGGCACCATGCTGCTGCGCCAGACAACGAACCGATGAGGCCCGCATGAGCGACTCCCTTGATCTCAGCCTGGACGGTGTAGAACGCCGGTCACTGGCTGACTTCACCGAAAATGCCTACCTCAACTATTCCATGTACGTGATCATGGACCGTGCCTTGCCGCATATCGGCGACGGCCTGAAACCGGTACAGCGGCGCATCATTTATGCGATGAGCGAGTTGGGGCTGGACGCCGATTCCAAGCACAAGAAATCGGCGCGTACCGTCGGTGACGTGCTCGGCAAGTTCCACCCGCACGGCGATTCGGCGTGCTACGAAGCCATGGTCCTGATGGCCCAGCCATTCAGCTACCGCTACACGCTGGTCGACGGCCAGGGTAACTGGGGTGCGCCGGATGATCCCAAGTCCTTCGCCGCCATGCGTTACACCGAAGCGCGGCTCTCACGCTACTCGGAAGTGCTGCTCAGCGAATTGGGGCAGGGCACTGCCGACTGGGGCCCGAACTTCGACGGCACTCTGGACGAGCCGCTGGTGTTGCCGGCACGTTTGCCGAACATCTTGCTCAATGGCACCACCGGCATCGCCGTGGGCATGGCGACCGATGTGCCGCCGCACAACCTGCGGGAAGTCGCGACCGCCTGCGTGCGCTTGCTTGATGAGCCAAAAGCTACGGTCGAACAGCTCTGCGAACATATTCAGGGCCCGGATTACCCGACCGAAGCGGAAATCATCACGCCTCGCGCCGACCTGCTGAAAATGTACGAAACCGGCAAGGGCTCGGTGCGCATGCGTGCCGTGTACCACATTGAGGACGGTGACATCATCGTCACCGCTTTGCCGCATCAGGTGTCTGGCGCCAAGGTGCTGGAACAGATCGCGGCAATGATGCAGGCCAAACCGTCCAAAGCCCCGCAAATCGCCGACCTGCGCGACGAGTCCGACCACGAAAACCCGTGCCGGATCGTGATCATTCCGGGGGCGCGGAAAAACTTCGACCATGACGCGCTGATGCAGCACCTGTTTGCCAGCACCGAACTGGAGTCGAGCTACCGCGTCAACATCAACATCATCGGCCTGGACGGCAAGCCGCAGCTGAAAAACCTGCGGGCGCTGCTGGTTGAATGGCTGGAGTTCCGCGTACAGACCGTGCGTCGTCGTCTGCAATTCCGCCTCGACAAGGTCGAGCGTCGCCTGCACCTGTTGGACGGTTTGCTGATTGCTTACCTCAACCTGGATGAAGTGATTCACATCATCCGCACCGAGGAACATCCGAAAGCGGCACTGATTGCGCGTTTTGCCCTGAGTGAAATCCAGGCTGACTACATTCTCGACACCCGCCTGCGTCAATTGGCGCGACTGGAAGAAATGAAGCTGCGTGCCGAGCAGGATGAACTGCTCAAGGAGCAAGCCAAGCTGCAAGCCCTGCTGGGCAGCGAAACCAAGCTGAAAAAGCTGGTGCGCACCGAGCTGATCAAGGACGCCGAAACCTACGGCGACGACCGTCGTTCGCCGATTGTCGAGCGCACCGAAGCCAAGGCCCTGACCGAGCACGATCTGCTGCCGAACGAGAAAGTCAGCGTAGTGCTGTCGGAAAAAGGCTGGGTTCGTTCGGCCAAGGGCCACGAAATCGACGCCACCGGGCTTTCCTACAAGGCCGGGGATGGCTTCAAGGCTCTGGCAGCCGGGCGCTCCAACCAGTTTGCTGTGTTCATTGACTCCACCGGGCGCAGTTATTCGGTGGCCTCGCACACCTTGCCATCGGCCCGTGGCCAGGGGGAACCTTTGACCGGGCGCCTGACGCCGCCGCCGGGTGCGACCTTTGAATGCGTGCTGATGCCGGAAGACGATTCGCTGTACGTGATCGCCTCCGATGCCGGTTATGGTTTTGTGGTCAAGGGCGAAGACTTCCAGGCCAAGAACAAGGCAGGCAAGGCGCTGTTGAGCCTGCCGAACAATTCGAAGGTGATTCTGCCGCGTCCGGTGGCCGATCGTGAGAGCAACTGGCTGGCCTCGGTGACCACCGAAGGTCGCCTGCTGATCTTCAAAATCAGCGATCTGCCACAATTAGGTAAGGGCAAGGGCAACAAGATCATCGGGATTTCCGGTGAGCGTGTGGCCAGCCGCGAAGAATATGTCACAGACATCGCCGTACTGCCGGAGGGCGCCACCTTGGTGCTACAGGCCGGAAAACGTACCTTGTCACTGAAAGCGGACGACCTCGAACACTACAAAGGTGAACGTGGACGTCGTGGTAACAAATTGCCACGTGGCTTTCAGAGGGTGGATGCGCTGCTCGTCGAAAACCTCAATTAAGCGTCCTAGAGCGCCTGATCTGCGATTTAACGCGTAGATCGGCGCTTTGCCGCTGGAGTCGGAACGCATATTCACGGATGATATGGCCTTTCAAGCGCCGGCGTGGCCGAGCGTTCTTCATATTTATTGAGTATTTTCACTGTGGTTAGCCTTGTGGCAACCACCTGGATGGGACGATGACTGCTCTGCGCCTTCCTTTTATTTTGATGCTCGCTGGCGTTCTTGGCCTGGCGGGTTGCAGCACGCACCAACCGGTGTCGCTGTATCAGCTGGACAGCGGAAGTCCGGCACAACCTGCGCAAAGCGCGGGCATGGCGGTTTTGCTGGGCCCGGTTACGGTTGCCGATTACCTGCAACGTGAAACCCTGCTGCAGCGTCAGCCGGATGGCAGCCTTCAGGCTTCGACCGATGGCCGTTGGGCCGGCAGCCTTTCTTCCGACATTGATCAGCTGCTGCTGCGTCAGGTCGCGGGTCATCTGGACAGCCAGCGCGTGGTGCTGGCACCGGCAACCCTGGGCTTCGCGCCAGACGTTCAAGTATTGCTGACCATCACGCGTCTGGACTCGGGTGAGTCGCAACCGGCGATCCTCGACGCGCAATGGCGCTTGATTGACCGTCGCGGTCAGGTTCGCGATAACCGCATTGTGCACCTGCAAGAGCAACACGCGGGTGGCACGGCTGCTCAGGTTCAGGCCCAGGGTGTGTTGTTGCAGCGACTGGCCGAGCAGTTGTCGGTAGCGCTCAAACCGCTGGCCAACCAGCCGCCGATTGCAGAAGCACCCAAGAAACAAGCGGCCAAGCCTGTGGCTCCGGCGGCAGAGCAAGAGAAACAGCCGAAAATCCCGATGGCGTCGCCGATTCGGACCGATATGGAAGTGTTCAGGTTCTAAGCCTGGATTGATCCAAAGCAAAGCCCGCAGAGATGCGGGCTTTGTTGTTTTTGCGGGTTGGGATTGTTGGTGATGCTTAGGGCCCCATCGCTGGCAAGCCAGCTCCCACAGTGTTCATGGTGGCCATAGAAGGGGGTACGACCGAGAACCTTGTGGGAGCTGGCTTGCCAGCGATGGGGCCAAGACAGGCAACAAAAAAGCCCGCAGACAATCACTCGTCTGCGGGCTTCTTCACATCAGGGCTTAGGCCCGGCGCTCATGCATCCGCGCCAACTGCCGCTCCAGCATCGACGGATAAGGCTCCATCAACCGCTCCACACAGCACGCACCCTCTGGGCTGGCAATCGGGCGAATCCGCGCACGTTGGCGAATCAGTGCGTCGTCACTGATCTTGCGCTCCACCAGCAGCAAGTTGCGGCTGTGTTGCGACAGGGCCAGGGCGTCCTGGGCGGTTTCGGTCAGCAGCAGGTCGATCTGGCTCAGGCCGAACAACTCGTCGCCCAGCGTCAAGCCCAACTGCAATTGCAAGGTGATGCCGCTGTCCGCGACTTCGATCTGCAACTGATGGCCCAGCGCCCGCAGCAACTCGCCGCAGCAAATGGCGTTGGTCAGGTAATCGTCGCCGCTGTCTTCGGTGTGGAACACCATCAGCGTGCTGCCATCGTTCAGGCTGTGCAGTTCGCCTTCATAGAGCGAGGCGGCCTGGTCGAGGCAATCGCGATAGCGCTTGAGCAGTTCTTCCAGGCGTGCGCGGGGCAGACGACGCAGTTGGTCCTGAGCACCCAGTTGCACGGCCAACACCGCGCTGTGTTGTGGCACGTTCGAGATCTGCGGCTTGACGACAGGCTTCGGCGCGCTGGCGGCCGACTCATCACGCAAATCGGCAAAGGCATCATCGTCATCATCATCATCATCATCATCTTCCACGGTGCTGACAATGTGCCGTGGCGCAGGCTTTAGGGCCGCAACAGGCTTGGACTCGTCGAAACTCGGGTCGCGCAGGTTGCGCACTTCGAAGGACGGCTCGTCGGCGTCTTCGTAATCGCTGTCGTCGAATTCGGGTGCCGGCACGGGCTCAGGTTCGGCCGGTTCCGGCGCGAAGTTGGCGTGCAGCTGGCGCGCCAAATCGCCAATCTCGTCCTGACGCCCGGTCGCCGGGGTGTATTCGTCGATATTGCGCAGCCACACCCGCAGTTGCATCAACGGTGTGGAGAGATTTCGACCCAGACGCAGGCTCAATGCCAGAGACAGGGCCAATAGGATCGCACTCAAAATGCCCATGCTTTGCAGGCTGATGGTCATCGGCTGCTGGAACTGGTCCATGTCCAGGCTGATGCGCAGTTGCCCGGCCGTCACGTCCTGGAAGGTGATCTTGCTCTCGTACATGCCCTCGGCTTCGCCTAGCAGGCTGTGCTTGGGGCGCTGACCGGCTTCGGCGAGGATGCGGTTATCCACGCTATAGATGGCGGCGTGAGCCACCAACTTGTTCTTGGTCAGGTTGTTGAGCAGCACGTTGAGGCTGAGGATGTCATTGGACACCAACAGCTCCGTGGCGGACGTGGCGGTCTGCGTGGTCAGGCTTTCGCCCAGCGCATCCGCCTGCTCGTGCATGGCCTGCTTGAACTGCAAACCCATCACACAGGCGTAGATCACCAGGGCCAGAGCGACCAGGATCACGTTATGGCTGGCGATGCGCAATGCAATCGGTACACGGCGGTGGCGCAGTGCACGGAAGATCAGCAGAAAGAAGTTATCGGTTTTTACTGGCGTGGGCCGGTTCACTTGAGCTCGGCTCTTTTGTCCGTGAAGTTGACGCGCAGTATAGCGACAGGCCCTAGACCGGCAAAGCGCTGACGGTGCCCGATGGTCACTGAAAGTGGGTAGAATGCGGTTTTTTTCCACTTGCGGGGGTGCGCCTTGCGCGAAATCGTCCTGATAAACATCACGGGAGTCGACCGTCCGGGTCTGACTGCAGCCATAACAGGCGTTCTGGCCCAGGGTGGTGTGAACATTCTCGACATCGGTCAGGCGGTGATCCACGACACTTTGTCGTTTGGCATCCTGGTTGAAATTCCGGATACCGAGCAAGGCAAGTCGGTGCTCAAGGACATCCTGTTCACGGCGTACAAGCTCGATCAGCAGGTGCGGTTCACGCCGGTGTCCGAAGAGGATTACCAGCAATGGGTCGGCAATCAGGGCAAAAAGCGCCACATCGTGACGCTGCTGACCCGCAAAGTGACTGCCGGGCAATTGCAGGCTGTGAGTTCGATCACCGCCAAATATGGCTTGAACATCGACCATATCGATCGCTTGTCCGGGCGCATGCCGCTGGACACCCCGGCTGACCAGGGCAAAGGCTGCATCGAATTTTCGGTGCGCGGCGAAGCGGCTGATCCACAAGCGCTGCGGGCCGAATTCCTCAGTGTTGCCCAGGAACTGAACGTCGACATCGCCTTCCAGGAAGATTCGCTGTTTCGCCGCAACCGTCGCCTTGCGGTGTTCGACATGGACTCGACCCTGATCGAAGCCGAAGTCATCGACGAGTTGGCCAAGGCTGCGGGGGTGGGCGACCGCGTTTCAGAAATTACCGAGCGGGCGATGGCCGGCGAGCTGGACTTCCGCGCCAGCTTCAAGGAACGCCTGGCGTTGCTCAAAGGGCTGGACGTCAGTGTGCTGGATTCGATCGGCGCCTCGCTGCGATTGACCGAAGGCGCGGAAACCCTGTTCGCCGAGCTCAAGCGCCTGGGTTACAAGACGGCGATCCTGTCGGGCGGCTTCACCTACTTCGCCAAGCAATTGCAGGTAAAACTGGGCATCGATTACGTGTTCGCCAACGAACTGGAAGTGGTGGATGGCAAGGTCACCGGCGTGGCGATCGAGCCAATCGTCGATGCGCAGCGCAAGGCGGACCTGCTGAAGGAACTGGCGCACAAGGAAGGCTTGCGTCTGGAGCAGACCATCGCGGTGGGCGACGGCGCCAACGATTTGCCGATGCTGGCGATTGCCGGGTTGGGCGTGGCGTTCCGCGCCAAACCGTTGGTCAAGCAATCAGCGAAGCAGGCGATTTCCACCCTTGGGCTGGATGGCGTGCTGTACCTGCTAGGCTTTCGGGATCGTGACGGGCAGCTCTGAAATTTCGGCTGCCTGATCGGGCCCATCGCGAGCAGGCTCACTCCCACACTTGACCAAGTTCTTTCGGGAGGATTGCGTCAAGTGTGGGAGTGAGCCTGCTCGCGATGGGTGCGATACGGTGCTACTGATTCACCCTCAAAGCGTCTGCCACAACGAGTCAAAATCCTCCTCGCTATTGACCACGCCGCTCCCCCCGGCGCTTTCGCTCTTGGCGGCTTCCAGCGACCGATAAGCAAATTGATTGAAGCTGTTGGTGCTCGCCACCCGCCGATCCAGTCCGGCCCGGCGCTCCTCGCCGTTGGTATTGATCAACACCTTGTTGCCTTCCTGAAACGGCAAGCGCGGGGCAAGCAGGGTAGCCGGCAAATCAATCGCGCTGATGGCCGGCAGTAACAAGCCCCGCAAATAGTGACTGTGATCGTCACGGGTGCGCACCAGTTGCAGGCCGCAAGGCTCGGCATAGGGCGCGACTTGCTCGATGCCCATTTGCGTACCGCCACCGCGAACCTGGCGAATCCAGCGCACCACTGCGATGCTCCAGCCCGCTCCCGCCGAATCCTCGATGCCGACCATTTCGCCGGCCTGCAACTCGGTCGGCACTGCGCCTGGCCAGGCCAGGCAATAACCGCCCGGGCTGTGATTGATCACCGGCAGGGCGTAGGTCGGAAAATGACGATTGCGGTCGGCGGCTTCGTGACTGTCATCATTCTGCAGTTGCGGGTACTCGATTTCTTCATAGGGCAGCAAGGCGTCGGGGCTGCCATTTGGGGCTGCGTCGAAGGCGTGGCTCCACTGGTCTTTCTCCCGGGTGGCAGGCAAGGTCGCGGTAAATTGCGCGCGGCCGGCACCGGAGTCTTTGAGGATTTCATTGAACGGGCGTTGACCGCCCAGAAAGAAGTGCAACGCGCTCATACCAACGCACAGGGTCAAAGTGCCTTGGCTGGCAGTGCGCTGGAAACTGCGCTCGACCGCCTGGCCCCACGCGGCACTCAGGTGTTGCAGCGTATCCAGGCTCAGCCCTGCCGGCACGGGCAGCGGGTTAGCACTGTCGGCTTTTTGCAAGTGCGCGTCGATGGCGGCCACCAGCGGTTGTGGATCGAGCCCCAGCAAACTTGCCTGTTGCTCAGTGCGGAATTTCGAGCGGTAACGCGGCGCGGCGTCGAGTTCCTGCGCGACGGCAAACAGTCCATCGGCCGGCGCTTGCGGTTGCAGCTTGATCAGTTTGCTCCACGGTTCCAGCACTTCGGCGAGTCGTGCGATCTGGTTCTGGCGCAATTGATTGCAACGGGCGGCGCCCAGCAGCAGTGCGGCCACGTAAGTCTGTTCGATGCTCAGCGTTTGCGTCTGACTGGCCAGCTCATCGCGCAGGCCCAAATGCTGGAGCCGATGGATACAGGCGATCCGATACAGCTGATGCAGTTCCAGCCACACACCTTCCGGCACCGGGCAATACAGTTCGGTGGCGCGAATCAGCGGTCCGTTGAGGCAATGCATCGCCCGTTGCAACGCCTGGGCGAGCAGCGGCGCACGGTCCTTACTGAAGCGCGGCGCGATGCGCATGACGATCTGTTTATAGCCAATCGCCAAGTGGCTTTGCAGCGCCTGGCAGAGGTTGGCGATCTTGCGCGAGCGCTCGTCGAGGACGATCGACTGGTGCAGGAAATGCCGTTCCAGGTGTTTGCAGACGAAATACACCTCGGGCCGCAGCAGTTCGAGCAGTTGGATGCGATTGTCGCTGGGCGTCAGCAACTGGTTCAGTTCGCTCAAGCCCTGATAGAGCTGGCGCGCGGTTTCGCCGATGTTCGCTTTGGGCAGGTCGGCGATCCAGCGCTTGAGGTCGCGCGGGGTGGCTTCGCAGAACGACAGGCGTAACTGTGTCGGGATCGGAGCGCGGAGCAGAAGGTGGGGACTGGTCTCATTCATGCCGTGAACAAACTCCAACCGGGAAATGGGCAGTGAATGGCCTGACTTTAGCAGTTATGCCCCAGAGAAGGGCATTGCAATTAACATGCTTTTCGTAGGATCGAAGCTTGCTCGCGAAAAACTCGAGAATGACGCGGGGTGTCAGGCTTCCCGCGTTATCGTTGACGACTATCGCGAGCACGCTCGCTACAGGTGATCGGCGGATCAGGCTTTTGGCAGGCCCAGACCCTGGCCCATCTGCACTGGCGAACCGGCCGCCAGCTCTTCAGCCCACTTGACCTGATCCGGCCCGAACAGCACGACAGCCGTCGAACCCAGTTTGAAGCGACCCAGTTCCGCGCCTTTTTCCAGATGGATTGGCGCACGGGCGGCTTCGTCGTAACGGAAGGTTTTCAGCTCGCGCTTCGGCGGTGTCACCAAACCGGCCCACACGGTTTCGATCGACGCCACGATCATCGCGCCCACCAGCACCACGGCCATCGGCCCGCGCTCGGTGTCGAAAATGCACGCCACACGCTCGTTGCGGGCGAACAGTTCAGGAACGTTTTCAGCCGTGGTCTGGTTAACCGAGAAGATCCGGCCAGGGATATAGACCATCTCGCGCAGGGTGCCGGCCAGCGGCATGTGCACACGGTGGTAGTCCTTCGGCGACAGGTAAATAGTGGCGAAATCACCGCCCATGAATGGCGCTGCATTGGCCGCGTCACCGCCGAGCAGTTCCAGCACGCTGAAACTGTGGCCCTTGGCCTGGAATACACGACCGTGCTCGATCGGGCCGAGCTGGCTGACGGCACCGTCGGCCGGGCTGAGGATGGCGCCCGGGGTTTCGTCCAGCGGACGGGCGCCGTCCTTCAAGGCACGGGTGAAAAATGCGTTGAAGTGCTCGTAGGCGGTCAGGTCTTCGACCAGGGCCTGGGACATGTCCACCTGATATCGCTTGGCGAACCAGGCAGTGAACGCATTCTTGAACCAGCGCACGCGGCATTCGGCGATGCAGCCCGCCAGTCGCGAGAGCAAATGGTGAGGCAACAGGTATTGGCTGAGGATAAACAGACGCTTATTCATTAACTGTCCTTAAAAACCTTAAATCTCTACAGGCGTATCGGGATGGTTGCCCCATTCGCCCCAGGAACCGGCGTAGCCTTTGACCCGCGGATAACCGAGGGACTTGGCCACCAGATAGGTGAAGCCAGATCGATGGTGAGTCTGGCAGTGGGTAATCACTTCCTTGTCTTTGCTGATCCCGAGTTGTTCGAGGATCTGCGGCATGTCCGTGCGGATGCGCAGGTTGCGCGCTTGATCCATGCCCGCAGTCCATTCGAAATTGACCGCGCCGGGAATGTGCCCGGCCTTGGCTGCCAGGACTTTCTCGCCGGAGTACTCCAGCGGTCCGCGCGCGTCCCAGATCGCCAGGTCGGCAGCGCCGAGACGACTTTGCAAGTACTCGCGGGTGGCGGTAGGCTCGTCGTGCAGCGTCAACGCAACCGGGCCGCCGCCTACGGGCGGGATCTGGATCGACATGGGCGAGCCTTCTGCCAGCCAGGACGTCAGACCTCCGTCGATATAGTGATATTTGCGGTGGCCGATGACATCCAGCAGCCAGATAAAACGACCGGCCCAACCGCCGCCCTCATCGTCGTACACGACGTAGACCGCATCGGCGTTGTGCCCCAGCTCGCCGAACAACGTTTCGAGTGCCCCGTGCGCCGGTATCAGGCCCGGCGCCGGCGGTTGGCCGAGTTGCGTGCGCTTCGGGTCGACAAAACGCGCACCGGGAATATGCCCTTCGGCATAGCGGGCGCTGCTGGTCAGGTCCACCAGAATCAGATCGCGGGCGTCGAGGCGAGGAAGCAAGTCGCTCGGTTCAATCACCAGCGGCAAGCCAGAGAAGTCAGACATGTGAGGTCTCCAGAGCACAAAGGGGGGATTGTAGAAGGGATTAGAGGGGGATTGTAACGGTTCATTGGCTGCGTTGGCTAAAGCTGTGCAGCGCTTTCTCGATGCACTGCGCGGTTTTGCCGAAGGCTTGCACAGTGATTTCAGAAAACGGCCCGCCGCCCTGATCCGCCACCACGATCATGATCACGCGGCCGTTGTTGACCAGCGAGCGCAACAGCAGGTGTTCGCCGCCGAACTGTGAACGCAGGCTGACCGGCAGCAGCGCCGAAAACTGTGCATTGTTGGCCGGTGACAGGCGCACCTGCGCCTGTTGCGACAGCAGGCGTTGCAACACCTTGCTCTGGCTCACCACGATATTCAGGCCCGCGGCCTCTTTAGGCAGCCCGGCAACCTGGTGCACTCGAAGATTGGCATGCGTGCGGTCGGCCATCAGGATCATCACCCGGCGCATGCCGCACGCGACCAGCGCGTCACGGGCGGCGGTGGTCAAGTGCATGGCATTGGTGAAACGGCTCGGTTCTACCAACAGTTCGGCACATTGACTGCGCCATTTCGTCAGATCGTCAGCCGTTGGCGCGGCGGCCGGCAGCAATCCCGCATGAACACGGTTCGCACCCCACGGCCAGAGCAGCGAAACGGCAGGGTGCCAGAGGTCTGGCCGGGCATGCTGGCGCGCGCTGTTGGCGGCCTGTTGGTGCAATTGCTGCTGCACTTCGTCCATCGGCATCTGCAGGTAAAGGCTGGTCAGGTACTGCCAGCGTTCACTGTGCGGACTGTCCCAAGCTTGCTGCGCCGACAGCGCCAGGCCGTTGGCCAGCAATACCGTATTGGCCGGTTGATTGAGCCAGCGGCGCAAGGTCGGATCGTCATCAAGGCGGTTCTGCTGGCGCAACGGGTGATCGCTGTCACGGGCGATGCGCAGCACTTTCACCAGCTCGCGTTGCTCATTGAGCAGCAGCTTGTAACCCTGCTGCACCCAGATCGGCAGGTGCCAGATCTCCACCAGCGCGTAAGCGATCTCCAGCAGGCGCACGCCAAACAATTGTTTTTCGACCTTGCGTGCCGACTCTCCTTTATGCATGACCCGCAGTTCCCATTCTTCGAGCAACTGCGGATGGATCAGCGCCATGGGCCACAGCGGCGAAAGAAACAGCAGGCTGCCCCAATGGATGTCTTGCCACAGTCGCGCAAGACGTGCGGCGAAAAAACCGTTGGCCTGTTGGGTCGCGTGCTGGCTGATCAACTGCAGTTGGCGCAAGCCGACCGGGATTTGCGCTTCCGGCTCGGCGGGCAATCGGGCGAGCAGCTCTTCGGTGCGCTTCAAACCGAGGCGATTGATCGCCACCTCTAGGTTTTCCGCCGGCGCCGTCATGCTGCCGTGGGTGTGTCGGTTGGCTTCACGAATAACGCCGAGGGCCAGGGCGGGGCTGTCCTGCATCAAGTCGGCGATGTCGCGCAACGAGCTGCGGTTATCGCGGATCGCCTTGCATACAAGGTCATGACTGTCTTGCGGGACGGGTAGGTGCACGCCATCGAGAAGCTTGACCCAGCCGGCGAGTGTGGTCGGTTTTGGCGTGGGGACGTTCGTTACGTTAGCCATGGTTGGACGCGATCATCGTCTGCATTACCTGTGCCGTAGGGGGCCAAATTGGCTTTTCGCTTGAACTGGCTATAGTCTGGCGCAGTTTTGCCGATAAGTAGAAGAAGAGATTTTTTAACTTCCGAATATGACCTTGAACCCGACTCAGTAAGTGCTCCCCTACCTATGGCTAAAATAATCGGCATCATCGTCGTATTCGCGAGCGTGCTCGGCGGATACGTGCTCTCCCACGGCAAAATTGCCGCCCTGATCCAACCCTTCGAGGTGATGATCATCGGGGGTGCGGCCCTCGGTGCATTCCTGCAGGCAAACCCCGGGCACATGTTCGTGCACGTGCTCAAGAAATCCCTGGGCATGTTCAGTTCACGCTTCAACCACACCTTTTACCTGGAAGTGCTGGGGCTGATTTACGAGATCCTCAACAAGTCCCGCCGCGAAGGCATGATGGCCATCGAAGGCGACATCGAAGACGCCGCCGCGAGCCCCATCTTCGCCAAGTACCCGGCAGTCCTGAAAGACGACCGCATGACGGCGTATATCTGTGACTACCTGCGCATCATGTCCTCCGGCAACATGGCGCCCCATGAGCTGGAAGGCCTGTTCGACATGGAGCTGACCAGCCTCAAGGAAGACCTGGATCACCCTTCCCACGCGGTGAACGGCATTGCTGACGCCATGCCCGGGTTCGGTATCGTCGCGGCGGTATTGGGTATCGTGGTGACCATGGCCTCGCTGGGTGAAAGCGATCAGAAAATGATCGGTCTGCACGTCGGTGCGGCACTGGTCGGTACCTTCTTCGGTATTCTGGCCGCCTACGGTTTCTTTGGCCCCCTGGCGCATGCGCTGGGTCACGATGCCAAGGAAGAACTGAACGTCTACGAAGCCATCAAGGCTTCGCTCGTCGCTTCGGCTTCCGGCATGCCGCCCTCGCTGGCAGTGGAATTCGGCCGCAAGGTTCTGTACCCGGCGCACCGTCCTAGCTTCGCTGAGCTGGAACAAGCGGTTCGCGGACGTTAAGTCATGGAAAATAACCAGCCGATAATCATCAAGCGCGTCAAGAAATACGCGGGCGGGCATCACGGTGGTTCCTGGAAAATCGCCTTCGCCGACTTCGCGACGGCGATGATGGCGTTCTTCCTGGTGCTGTGGCTGCTGTCCACCGCCACCCCGGAACAGAAGATCGCCATCGCCGGGTACTTCAAGGACCCGGTCGGTTTTTCCGAAAGCGGCACGCCGTACATCATCGATCTGGGCGGCACGCCGACCCTGGCGCCGGAGAACACCCTCAACCCCGAGGTGAAATCCCAGCCGCAGCCGGACAAAGTGACCGTCGACACCGAGCAGGTCGAAGGCATGGCCGAGCAGGTCGAGAAAGAACGCCTCGAACTGTTGCTGCAAGAGTTGCAGAACAAGGTCGAAGAAAACCCGCAACTGCAGAAATTCAAGGACCAGATCCTGTTCGAGATCACGCCGAACGGCTTGCGCATCCAGATCATGGACGCGGAAAACCGGCCGATGTTCGACTCGGGCAGTGCGCGTCTGAAACCGTATTTCGAAGACATCCTGCTGGCCATGGCCGACACCATCAAAGCGGTGCCGAACAAGATCAGCATCAGCGGTCACACCGATGCCAAGCCGTACACCGGCACCGGCGATTTCGGTAACTGGGAGCTGTCGGCCAACCGCGCCAACGCCGCCCGCCGTGCGCTCGTTGCCGGTAGCTATCCGGATTCGCAGGTTGCTCGCGTTGTTGGTTACGCGTCGTCAGCGTTGTTCGATCGCAAGAACCCGTTCAACCCGGTCAACCGTCGTATCGACATCGTTGTACTGACCAAGAAGGCACAGACCGCCATCGAAGGTTCGCAAGGCGCCGAACCGGCACCGGGCGATCCGGCCGCCACACCGGGCCACGGCGCTCCGGGCGAAGTGCACGCCACTCCGGCCGATCCGAATGCGTTGCCACCGCAACAGCAACCGGTCCCGGCGCACGAGCTTCGCGAACGGTTGAACCTGTTCGAGGACCCGGCGCCGAAACCGGGCGAACCACCGAAGCAGTGATGCAAGAAAAAGCCGACAGCGATGTCGGCTTTTTCATGGCTTATGTCGTGACCCTGATGTGGGAGCGAGCCTGCTCGCGATGGACGTCAACGATAATGCGTGCTGTCTGGATAAACGCATTGCCTGGACGTTTTTCGCGAGCAGGCTCGCTCCTGCAGGGGTTTGGTATATGCCTGCTGGCTGGTCAAAACCCGCGACGAATCCGCGTTTTCAACTTGTCATGAAACATATCCGCATCGCGCTTGTACACACCGCGAATCGCCTCGCTGAACGACTCCAGCCCCGCTGATCGACTGGACAAGGTCTCTTCCCGATAGGCATCGATAAAGAAATTGATGTCCGCATCGCCGCTCAGTTTCGGCCATTTATCGAGGTACAGCGGCAGGGCGTTCTGGCCGATCTGAAAAGAACAGATCCGCCGATTGCAGATGGTTGCCTCGCCGATTTCAAACGGCACCCACCACGACTGTGCCGTTTCCTGCGAGACCACCGCCAGCAAATGCGTGCAGTCGGTGATGTTGCGGGTGATGACGGCGGTAATGTCGTCGGTTTGCTGGGATTCGGTGTCCAGCACGTCGAGGTACGTCTTGATGTTGGCTCGCACCAGGCGATCGTTGATGACCATCGCCTGCACGCGGTCGGTGTGGCGGTAGCTGATAAAGACTGGCATCAGAAATGTCCCTTGATCGCGAGTTCGCGGTAATAGGCGCCGAGCGCGGTGAGGCGGCAGCCGGTGGAGTGCATGGCGGCGAAGTACATGTGCTCGGCGTCGACCGGCTCGATAAGGCTGTGGCGATTGCACTTTTGTAGTTGGCCGAAAATTTCTCCATTGTTCGGGTCGAACGCGGCGGCGGTCGGTTCGTAGCTCGGGTCGAGTCGATACACGTGACTGGGCTCCGGAAACCAGTCCTTGAGTTTGCGCAGGGTGTCTTCGGCGATCAGCGGCATGACTTCACGCAGGGGCACAAACTGCGACACGTTGGTCTTGAACACCGGCCGCTGTTCCCACGCGCCGAGGGCATTGTCGACGAACGAATACACGCTGCCGGGCGTGACTTTGCCCAACACATTGGCGGCTCCGCCGTGCAGCGCTTGCAGCAACAGGTCGGTAAAAACCCCGTGCCCCCGGCCTTCCATCGCCACTTGATCCTTTTTGCAGGCGGTGAGGATGGTCAGTCCCTCGCTGACAATGCTGCTACCTCCGCGTAACCCGCGCATGGCCCCTGCGGCTCCGGCCTGGCAGCAGTCGAGAATGATGATTTTGTTCTTGATATGACGGGCGTCTTCCGCCCATTTCAGAACGTCGCTGATGCGAATGCCTTCAACACCCTGGCCGAAGTCCTGAGGGATCAACAGGCCTTCATCGATGCTGGAATCAAACTGGCCATGGCCGGCAAAGTAAAGCAGCGCCACGTCGCAATCCCCCGAGAACAGGCTCTGGATCTGCTGTTTCAACAGCACGTGCGTGAGGTTTTCCTCCGCCGACGTCAGCACTTTGCTGGCGAAGTTGGGGCGGCCGCTGGCGTGGCGCTCGAGCACGGACGCCATCGCCATCGCATCGTTATTGCAGCCGCTCAGGGGTGAAACGTGGGTGTAATGATTGATCCCGATAAACAGTCCCTTGCGCATGGTTACACCGCCGTGTGCAATCGAATGGCGTTGACGATGCTGTTGGTGTTCCACGCGCACTCGGCGTGGGCAGCGTTGCGCACTACCGTAGAAATCCGCTCGGCGCCAAAGGGCTTGATCGCGATGATCACCTTGCCCATGCGCTTGGCGATCTCGATTTCCTTGTTGATCCACTTGCTGTACGTCGAATACATGCCGGCCATGATCAGTACCGCGGAACAAGGGCGGATCTTGTTTTCAATGGCTTCTTCGAGCTGCTTGTCGGTGCGGGCGTCGACGATCGGGTTTTGGGTCGGTACCGAAAAATTCTTGAACGCAAAGTCGGGTTGCGCGTTAAGCAGACGCACAAGACTGTCGTGGGCGTGGGGGTAATTCCACGAGTGGCTGATGAACAAATGAAAGGTTTGCATGGCTGTCCCTCGGTCACGCAGGAGTGCGCTGAGGGCTTGAATGTAGGCACTTGCAGGGACGTCACAAGGCTTGGGCCTAGAAAGAGAATGTCCCTACAAAGGGACGTGCGAACGCCTTACAGAATTGTCTGACGTTTAATTTATGAGGGGATTTGTAGGACGCAACCGATGACCCGCCGCCCCTTCCGTGTCGGGGCGGCAGGCGCATCTGTTTAGTAGCTGCTTTCCGGCAAACTGGCGATGATCGAGCGGTAGCTGTTCATCCGTTGTTGCTGCACGCGGCCTTCTTCCAGGGCAATGAGCAATGCGCAACCCGGTTCGCGGTCGTGCTTGCAGTCGCGGAAGCGGCAGGTGCCGATCAAGTCGTTGAACTCGATGAAACCGGCTTCGACGTCGGCACGGCTGACGTGGCCCAGGCCGAATTCGCGGATACCCGGGGAGTCGATCAGCTCACCGCCGCCGGGGAAGTGGAAAAGCCGCGCGGTCGTCGTGGTGTGAGTGCCCTGGCCGGACAGCTCGGACAACGGGCCGACGCGGGTTTCGACTTCCGGCAACAGGCTGTTGACCAGCGAAGACTTGCCGACGCCGGACTGACCGACGAACACGCTGATCCGTCCGTCCAGTTGTTCCTGCAACTGCTCCATGCCGTTGCCGTGATGCGCCGACACTTCCAGCACCGGATAGCCAAGCGTGCGATACACCGCGAGCAAGGCATTCAGCGCCGGAGCATTCTGCTCGTCGATCAGGTCGAATTTGTTCAGCAGCAACAGCGGCCGGATCCCGGCGTGTTCCGCCGCGACCAGATAACGGTCGATCAGGTTGGCGTGTGGCTCGGGCAGTGGCGCGAACACGATAACGATCATGTCGACGTTGGCGGCGACGGGCTTGAGCTGGCCACGGCTGTCCGGGCGGCAGAGTTCGGTTTTACGCGGCAGTTGCGCCACGATGACCCCGATACCCTGGTTGCCGGCACGCCAGACCACCTGGTCGCCGGTGACCAGCGCCGGCAGGTTGGCGCGCAAGTGGCAGCGGAATACCTGGCCAGCCAAATCGCCATCAAGGGCTTCGACTTCGACCTGTACACCGAAGTGCGCGATCACCAGGCCGGTCTGTTCCGGACCCAGGTCACCACCTTCAAGTGCCTCGACAGCGGAGGACTCGCGTTTGGCGGCGCGGGCAGCGCGCTCGCCCTGAATTTTTTCGATGCGCCAGTTTTGACGTCGATTGAGTTGGCGTTTGGCCATGGGTGTTCCGTATGAAGAATGCAGCGATTAGGTAAAACGGCGGCGAGTTTAGCACGCCCCGGCACCGCCCTAGGCTAAACTGCGCAGCATTGCCTAGGAGCCGACACATGCAAAACCCACAGAATCTGATCTGGATCGACCTGGAAATGACCGGTCTGGACCCTGATACCGACGTCATTATCGAGATGGCCACCATCGTCACCGACAGCGACCTGAATACCTTGGCCGAAGGGCCGGTAATCGCGATCCACCACAGCGATGAAATTCTCGCCGGCATGGACGAGTGGAACACCCGTCAACACGGCGGCTCGGGCCTGACCCAGCGTGTTCGCGACAGCCGCATCAGCATGGCTGAAGCGGAAGCCGAGACCATTGCCTTCCTGGAGAAATGGGTGCCAAAGGGCAAATCGCCGATCTGTGGCAACAGCATCTGCCAGGACCGTCGCTTCCTTTATACGCACATGAAATCCCTGGAAAGCTATTTCCATTACCGCAACCTCGACGTCTCGACCCTGAAAGAACTGGCCGCGCGCTGGGCGCCGGATGTGCGCGACAGCTTCAAAAAGGGCAGCACCCACCTGGCGCTGGACGACATCCGCGAATCGATCGCCGAGCTGCAGCATTACCGCAAGCATTTCATCAAGTTCTGACTCTGCGGTGTCCGCGAAGGGGGCGCGCTGGTTTATCTGCGTGAACGCCCTCTTTTGGTGCCTCCCCGAAGTAGCTAGACTGCGCGCCTTCCTGCAAGGACCGCCACCATGTTGCTGATGCTCTACCTGATCGCCATTACCGCCGAAGCCATGACGGGCGCGCTGTCTGCCGGTCGCCGGGGCATGGACTGGTTCGGCGTGGTGCTGATTGCCTGCATCACGGCGTTGGGTGGTGGCTCGGTGCGCGACGTGTTGCTTGGCCATTACCCGCTGACGTGGGTCAAACACCCCGAATACCTGGTGCTGACCTCGATCGCGGCGATGTTCACGGTGTTTGCCGCGCGCTGGATGCGCCACCTGCGCTCACTGTTTCTGGTGCTCGACGCCGTGGGCTTGGTGGCGTTCACCCTGATCGGCTGCATGACCGCGCTGGAAATGGGTCATGGCATGCTGGTGGCGTCGGTCAGCGGCGTGATCACGGGTGTCTTCGGCGGCATCCTGCGCGACATCTTCTGCAACGACATTCCACTGATCTTCCGCCGTGAACTGTACGCCAGTGTGTCGTTCGCGGCGGCGTGGTGTTACATGCTGTGCCTCTATCTGAACATGCCCGGAGAGCAGGCAATCCTGATCACACTGTTTGGCGGTTTTCTGCTGCGGTTGCTGGCAATTCGATTTCACTGGGAAATGCCAAAATTCGTCTACAACGACGAGGCCTGACGCGGTCCCAGCTGCCGAAGGCTGCGTTCGAGGCCGAAGGACTCGCTTGCACGTTTAACGACTGCTGCGCAGCCGAACGCAGCCTTCGGCAGCTGCTACAGGAGGCCGTGTTGTTTCAGGGCCCACTCAACGTGTTCCCGCACCAACTCTGACGGATATTCCCGTCGAGCCTTGAGCGCTTCCAGCACTGGAATGCTCGACGGCGCATTACCCAGACCCACCGCCAGATTGCGCAACCACCTCTCGTAACCCGCTCGCCGCAGCGGTGAACCTTCAGTGCTGCTGAGGAATTTATCCTCGTCCCACATAAACAACTCCGCCAACCCGGCGTTGTCCAGATTGTGCCTTGGCTTGAAATCACTTTCGCCGGACGGGCGGGCGAAGCGGTTCCACGGGCAGACGATCTGGCAATCATCGCAGCCGAACACTCGATTGCCGATCAAGGGCCGCAAGTCTTCGGGGATGGCGTTTTTCAGTTCGATGGTCAAGTAGGAAATGCAGCGCCGAGCGTCCAGTACATACGGGCCGACAAACGCGTTGGTCGGGCAGATGTCGAGGCAAGCGGTGCAGCTGCCGCAATGTTCGGTGGAGTGAGGCGGATCAACCGGCAACGGCAGGTCGACAAACAGTTCGCTGAGAAAGAAATAACTGCCGGCCTTGCGATTCAAGACCAGGGTGTTCTTGCCGATCCAGCCAAGACCGGCCTGTTCAGCGATGGCTTTTTCCAGCACCGGCGCGCTGTCGACGAAGGCGCGAAAACCAAAAGGGCCGATCTCGGCCTGGATTTTATCGGCCAGTTGCTGCACGCGTTTACGGATCAATTTGTGGTAATCGCGGCCCAAGGCATAACGCGAGACGTAGGCTTTTTCCGGTTGGGCCAGGCGTTTGGCCATTTCGGTGTCGCCCGGCAGGTAGTCCATGCGCAGGGAAACTACGCGCAAAGTGCCCGGCACCAACTCTTCGGGGTGCGAGCGCTTGCTGCCATGGGCGCCCATGTAGTCCATTTCGCCGTGGTAGCCGGCCGCCAGCCAGCGTTCCAGGTGCTGCTCATGCTCGGCCAGGTCCAGGCCGCTGATGCCGACTTGCTGAAAGCCCAGCTCGCGACCCCATTCCTTGATGGATTGGGCGAGGGCGGGCAGGTCTGTGGTAATAGGCGGCATGAGGCGAGAGAAACCGGAGCTGAGATGCGTATAATTCTGCCAGACATCGGAGCCCGACGACGCATGCCGCACACTAAAGATGATTTACCCGACGCGCTGTACAGCGCCGCGCAGGTGCGAGCCCTCGATGCGAACCTGATCGCGTCCGGCACGCCTGGCTTTGCATTGATGCAGCGGGCGGCGCGGGCGACCTGGCGTGCGCTGGTTCGGCAGTGGCCGACGGCGAACGAATTGACGGTGGTTGCCGGTCACGGCAACAACGCGGGGGACGGCTATCTGGTGGCGGTGCTGGCCCGGCGGGCCGGCTGGCATGTACGCGTGCTGGCGGCGGGGGATCCGCAGCGTTTGCAGGGCGATGCCGGATTAGCACACGCCGAGGCCCTTTGCGAAGGGGTCGCCATTCAAGCCTGGAGCGCGCAATCGGATTTGCGCGGTGTCGTGCTGGACGCCCTGCTCGGCACGGGGCTGACCGGGGAGGTGCGAGAGCCTTACGCCAGCGTCATTGCGGCGATCAATGCCAGTGGATTGCCGTTAGCTGCGGTGGATATTCCCTCCGGGCTCTGTGCCGACACAGGGTGTGTGCTTGGCGTGGCCGTTCGGGCGGACCTGACCGTGACCTTCATTGGGTTGAAGTTGGGTCTGTTCACGGGCGCAGCGGCGGATGTCATTGGCGAGTTAATATTTAATGATTTGCAAGCTGCCCCTGAGTCGTTTGACGGGGTCGCCATCAGTGCCCGTCGCTTGGACCCTGGCAATTTGCCGCGTCTGGTGGCGCGTACTCCGACTGCTCATAAAGGCCAATTCGGCCACGTGTTACTGATCGGTGGTGATCGCGGTTTTGGCGGCGCGATTCTGTTGAGTGCGCAAAGTGCCCTGCGCAGTGGCGCCGGCATGGTGTCAGTGGCCACTCGCGGCGAACACGTGCCGGCGGCGCTGGCGCGAATCCCTGAAGCGATGGTGCTGGGCACGTCGTCCGCCAATCAGTTGATGGGATTACTGCAAAAGGTTTCCGTGCTGGTGGTCGGCCCCGGCTTGGGGCAGGCTCCGTGGGGGCGCAGTCTGTTGTCGGCGGCGGCCAACGCGCCGTTGCCGCAAGTCTGGGATGCGGATGCTTTAAATATGCTGGCCGAAGAACGTGTGATTTTGCCCAAGGACTGCGTGATCACCCCGCATCCAGGCGAGGCCGCGCGGTTGTTGGGACTATCGACGGCCGACGTTCAGGCTGATCGCCCGGCAGCGGCTCACGCGTTGAGCAAAAAATATACAGCTGTAGTGATTCTGAAAGGAGCCGGCAGTCTCATTGCCAGCCCCGACGGGCGTCTGGCGGTGTGCCATCAAGGCCATCCGGCCATGGCAACCGCAGGATTGGGCGACGTTCTCGCCGGTCTGGTCGGCGCATTGCTGGCGCAAGGCATGGGCGGATTCGACGCGGCCTGCCTCGCGGTGTGGTTGCACGCCAATGCCGGCGCGCAACAAGGTAAATCGGGCCGTGGGCTGGCGGCCAGTGATCTGATTCCAGCCATTCGTCAGTTGTTGGAGGAGCAAGCACCGTGTCTGAAGTAACCCTGTACCTGGCTGATGAAGAGGCGATGACCGCGTTTGGCGCACGCATCGCACAAACCACCGAAGGGCACGGTCTGATTTTTCTGGAAGGCGACCTGGGCGCGGGGAAAACCACCCTGTCCCGGGGCATCATCCGTGGCCTGGGGCATGTCGGTGCGGTAAAAAGTCCGACCTTCACCTTGGTAGAGCCCTACGAGATCGGTGATGTGCGCGCCTTCCATTTTGACCTGTATCGTCTGGTCGACCCGGAAGAACTGGAGTACCTCGGCATCCGCGACTACTTCGAAGATGACGCGTTGTGCCTGATCGAATGGCCCCAGAAGGGTGCAGGCTTTTTGCCAAAGCCCGACCTGACCATTACCATTAGTCCGCAAGACAGCGGGCGTTCGCTGAAAATTTTGTCCCAAGGCTCGCGTGGCGAGTCGTGGTGTGCCGCTTTGGCATTGGAATCCAATTAAATGATGGAGTCTGGTATGCGCTTTCGCGCGATGGTAGCTGCCGTAGGGTTGTTGTTTTTGGCGGTGACCGTCAACGCTGTGGCCGAAACAAAGGTCAACAGCGTTCGTCTGTGGCGGGCACCGGACAACACGCGGCTGGTGTTCGACCTGACCGGCCCGGTGCAACACAGCGTTTTCACCCTGACGTCCCCGGATCGGCTGGTGATCGACATCAACGGCGCAACCCTTGGCTCGCCACTGAATGTGTCCACCGCCAACACCCCGATCACCGCAATGCGCTCGGCCCAACGCACGCCGACCGACCTGCGGGTGGTCATCGACCTGAAAAAAGCGGTCACGCCAAAAAGCTTTACCCTCGCGCCGAATGCCCAGTACGGCAACCGTCTGGTGGTCGACCTGTTCGATAACGCCGCCGACGCCGCGCCGATTCTGGCGCCGACCAACGTCGCCACGGTGGCGCCGGTGCCGGTCACGCCGATCGATCCTCCAGTCAAGCTGCCGCCTGCTCCGGCCGGCAAGCGCGACATCGTCGTGGTCATCGATGCCGGCCACGGCGGCGAAGACCCGGGTGCCTCGGGCTCTCGCGGTCAGCATGAGAAAGACCTGGTATTGGCCATCGCCCGTGAACTGCAGCGCCAGGTCAACGGCATGAAAGGCTTCCGCGCCGAGCTGACCCGCACCGGCGACTACTTCATTCCGTTGCGAGGCCGTACCGAAATCGCGCGCAAGAAAGGCGCCGACCTGTTCGTTTCGATCCACGCCGACGCCGCGCCTTCTGCGGCTGCATTCGGTGC
The DNA here is from genome assembly GCF_054897705.1 of Pseudomonas sp. GB2N2. NCBI lineage: Bacteria > Pseudomonadati > Pseudomonadota > Gammaproteobacteria > Pseudomonadales > Pseudomonadaceae > Pseudomonas > Pseudomonas sp. GB2N2. The sequence goes on along the minus strand of NZ_CM142701.1, from coordinate 4,010,505 downwards.
ATCGGTGTTCGCCTTGTCCGATCGCGGCGCCACGTCTGAAACCGCCCGTTGGCTGGCCGACAGCGAAAACCGTTCCGACTTGATCGGTGGTGCCGGCAGCGTCAGCCTCGACGACAAGGACCGGATGCTGGCCGGCGTGCTGCTCGACCTGTCGATGACTGCTTCCCTGACGTCCAGCCTGAACGTTGGTCAAAAAGTCTTGAGCAACATCAGCCGCGTCACACCCTTGCACAAACAACGGGTGGAGCAGGCCGGATTTATGGTGTTGAAGTCCCCGGATATTCCATCGATCCTGGTGGAAACCGGCTTCATCTCCAACGCTAACGAAGCCTCGAAGCTGTCGGCGGCCAGTCACCAGCAGGCGCTTGCGCGTTCGATCAGCGCCGGTGTTCGTCAGTTCTTCCAGCAGAATCCGCCACCCGGCACCTACATTGCCTGGCTGCGAGATTCCGGCAAGATCGCTCAAGGCCCACGGGATCACCGGGTGAGTCCGGGCGAAACCCTGGCGATGATTGCCGTGCGTTATCAGGTGTCCCCGGCCACCTTGCGCAGCGCCAACAACCTGAAAAGCGACGAGCTGAAAATCGGTCAGACCCTGACCATTCCTGGTACCGAACTGGCGTCCAAAGAATGAATCAGGCGGTGATCGACGGCGCTCGCATCGAGCTGCTCAGCCCACGACTGGCGAACCAGATTGCCGCCGGTGAAGTGGTCGAGCGCCCGGCTTCGGTGATCAAGGAGCTGCTGGAAAACAGCCTCGACTCCGGCGCCAGGCGTATCGATGTCGATGTCGAGCAGGGAGGCGTCAAGCTGCTGCGGGTGCGTGATGACGGCAGCGGCATTTCGGCCGATGACCTGCCGCTGGCCCTGGCCCGTCACGCCACCAGCAAAATCCGCAACCTCGAAGACCTCGAGCAAGTCATGAGCCTGGGCTTTCGCGGTGAAGCTCTGGCCTCGATCAGTTCCGTGGCGCGCCTGACCCTGACGTCGCGCACCCGGGATGCCGATCAGGCCTGGCAAGTCGAAACCGAAGGCCGGGACATGGCGCCGCGCGTGCAACCGGCGGCTCACCCTGTGGGCACTTCGGTCGAAGTGCGTGACCTGTTTTTTAACACCCCCGCGCGGCGCAAGTTTCTCAAAACCGAAAAAACCGAATTCGATCACCTGCAAGAAGTGATCAAGCGACTGGCCCTGGCGCGGTTCGACGTCGCGTTTCATCTGCGCCACAACGGTAAAACCATCCTCAGTCTGCATGAAGCCCATGACGACGCGGCCCGCGCCCGGCGTGTGGCGGCGATTTGTGGTGCGGGATTTCTGGAGCAGGCGCTGCCCATCGAAATCGAGCGCAACGGCTTGCATTTGTGGGGCTGGGTTGGCTTGCCGACGTTCAACCGCAGCCAGGCGGACCTGCAGTATTTCTTTGTGAATGGCCGCGCGGTGCGCGACAAACTGGTCGCCCACGCGGTGCGCCAGGCCTATCGCGACGTGCTGTTCAATGGCCGGCATCCGACCTTCGTGCTGTTTTTCGAAGTCGATCCGGCCGGTGTCGACGTCAACGTGCACCCGACCAAACACGAAGTGCGTTTCCGCGACGGGCGCATGGTTCACGATTTCCTTTACGGCACCTTGCACCGTGCCTTGGGCGACGTGCGCCCGGATGATCATCTGGCGGCGCCGGTGGCGACGGCCATCGTTCGACCGCACGGCCTCGATGCAGGCGAATTCGGTCCGCAAGGCGAGATGCGCCTGGCGGCCAATGCCCTGCTGGAACAGCCGCAGGCACAACCGTCGTTTAATACGGCTGGTTCAGGTGCTGGCGCCGGTTATCAGTATCAATACACCCCGCGTCCGCAGTCCGGCGTGCCGGCGGCTGAAGCCCAGGCGGCTTACCGTGAGTTTTTTGCGCCGCTGCCGGAAGCCAACGCGATCGCGCTTCCCGCCGGTCAGGATGATATTCCACCGTTGGGTTACGCCTTGGCGCAACTCAAGGGCATCTACATTCTTTCCGAAAACGCCCAAGGGCTGGTGCTGGTGGACATGCACGCTGCCCATGAGCGGATCATGTACGAGCGCCTGAAGATCGCCATGGCCAGCGAGGGTTTGAGCGGTCAGCCGCTACTGGTCCCGGAATCCTTGGCAGTGAGCGAGCGCGAAGGCGATTGCGCCGAAGAGAACGTCGCATGGTTCCAGCGCCTGGGCTTTGAATTGCAGCGCCTGGGGCCGGAAACCCTGGCGATCCGGCAAATCCCGGCCCTGCTCAAGCAGGCGGAAGCCAACCGTCTGGTCAGCGACGTACTGGCGGACCTGATGGAATACGGCACCAGCGATCGGATTCAGGCGCACCTCAACGAATTGCTCGGCACCATGGCTTGCCACGGCGCGATTCGGGCGAATCGGCGTCTGGCCCTGCCGGAAATGAACGGCCTGCTGCGCGACATGGAAAACACCGAGCGCAGCGGTCAATGCAACCATGGCCGACCGACCTGGACCCAATTGGGCCTGGACGATCTGGACAAATTGTTCTTGCGCGGTCGTTGATGAGCCAGCTCCCACCTGCAATTTTCCTGATGGGCCCGACCGCAGCCGGCAAGACCGACCTGGCCATCGAGCTGACCAAAGTCCTGCCGTGCGAGCTGATCAGCGTTGATTCGGCGCTGGTTTATCGCGGCATGGACATCGGCACCGCCAAGCCCTCGAAAGCGATCCTGGCCGAGTTTCCGCACCGCTTGATCGATATTCTCGACCCCGCAGAGAGCTATTCGGCCGCCGATTTCCGTCGCGACGCGCTCGAAGCCATGGCCGATATCACCGCGCGCGGGAAAATTCCGCTACTGGTGGGCGGCACGATGCTCTATTACAAGGCCTTGGTCGAAGGTTTGGCGGACATGCCGGCGGCTGATCCCGAGGTTCGCGCGCAGATCGAAGAAGAAGCTGCACGCCTTGGCTGGCAAGCTCTGCACGACCAGTTGGCGAGCATCGACCCGGAATCCGCCGCGCGTATTCACCCGAACGATCCTCAGCGCCTCAGTCGAGCGCTGGAAGTTTACCGTGTCAGCGGTCAGAGCATGACCGCGCTGCGACTGAGACAATCTGCGCAAAGTACTGAAGCAGCCGCTTCGGGACTGCAACAATTGCCCTATACTGTCGCGAACTTGGCCATTGCTCCGGCAAATCGTCAGGTACTGCACGAACGAATTAAACAAAGATTCACGTTAATGCTGGAACAGGGATTCATTGACGAGGTCGTAGCCCTGCGTGAGCGAAGTGACCTGCATTCCGGGTTGCCGTCTATACGTGCCGTAGGCTACAGACAAGTCTGGGATTACCTGGATGGCAAGCTGACACAAGCCGAGATGCAGGAGCGTGGAATCATTGCCACGCGCCAGTTGGCGAAGCGTCAGTTCACCTGGCTGCGCAGTTGGGCTGATTTACATTGGCTGGATAGCCTGGATTGCGACAATCTGCCGCGCGCCTTGAAATACCTGGGGACCATCTCCATATTGAGCTGAGTCCTTGCAATTGCCGTCTATCCTTGGGGGTGTGACGGCCAAAGCCATCTGTTTACCTATTTTTTTATATTGAATCCTTAAAGGAGTGCGGCACATGTCAAAAGGGCATTCGCTACAAGACCCTTACTTGAATACTTTACGTAAAGAGAAAGTTGGGGTTTCCATCTACCTGGTCAACGGGATCAAACTGCAGGGCACGATCGAGTCTTTCGACCAGTTCGTCATCCTGCTGAAAAACACCGTCAGCCAGATGGTCTACAAACACGCTATCTCTACAGTGGTTCCGGTTCGTCCAATTCGTCTGCCTAGCGCAACCGAAACCGAAGCGGGTGACGCTGAGCCAGGTAACGCCTGATAGGAGTCTCCTTTGTTCTTTGAGCGCCACGGTGGTGGTGAGCGAGTGATCCTCGTTCACTTGGATGGACAGGACCCTGAGGCGCGCGAAGATCCGCAGGAGTTTCAGGAGTTGGCTAATTCGGCCGGCGCCGAGACCGTTGCGTTTTTTAACGTGCCGCGTCATCGGCCAACCGCCAAATACCTGATCGGCAGCGGCAAGGTCGAGGAACTACGCGACCTGGTCCATGCCGAAAAGGCCGATCTGGTGATCTTCAATCACATCCTCACGCCCAGTCAGGAACGTAACCTCGAACGTGTTTTCGAGTGTCGCGTGATCGACCGTACCGGTCTGATTCTCGATATTTTCGCCCAACGCGCCCGTACTCATGAAGGCAAGCTCCAGGTAGAACTGGCCCAGCTTGACCACATGAGCACCCGGCTGGTTCGTGGCTGGACTCACCTTGAGCGCCAGGGTGGCGGTATCGGCATGCGTGGCCCGGGTGAAACCCAGCTGGAAACCGACCGTCGTCTGCTGCGGGTTCGCCTGCGACAGATCAAGGGACGGTTGGAAAAAGTACGCAGCCAGCGCGAACAATCGCGACGCGGGCGTATGCGTGCGGATATTCCTACCGTATCTCTGGTGGGGTATACCAACGCCGGCAAATCCACGCTCTTCAATAACGTGACGAAATCCGACGTGTACGCGGCTGACCAGTTGTTTGCCACGCTGGACCCGACCCTGCGCCGTCTGGAACTGGACGACCTGGGGCCGATTGTCTTGGCCGACACCGTGGGCTTCATTCGCCACTTGCCCCACAAGCTGGTCGAGGCGTTTCGGTCTACGCTCGAAGAGTCGAGCAACTCGGACCTGCTGTTGCACGTCATCGATGCGGCCGAACCGGATCGCCTGTTGCAGATCGAGCAGGTGATGGTGGTGCTGGGCGAGATTGGTGCCCAGGACTTGCCGATCCTCGAGGTCTATAACAAACTCGATTTGCTTGAAGGCGTTGAGCCACAAATCCAGCGCGATGCCGATGGCAAGCCGCAACGGGTCTGGCTGTCGGCGCGTGATGGCAGTGGCTTGGAGTTGCTTGAACAGGCCATTGCCGAGTTGCTGGGCAGTGAGTTGTTTGTAGGTACCTTGCGCTTGCCGCAACGATTCGCTCGACTGCGTGCGCAGTTCTTCGAACTCGGCGCGGTGCAGAAAGAAGAATACGACGAAGAAGGTGTCAGCTTGCTGGCCGTTCGATTGCCGCGCACGGAGCTCAATCGGCTGGTCAGCCGTGAAGGCGTTGTGCCGACGGAGTTCATCGAGCAACACACTTTGCAATAAAAGCCTGAGAAAGCGGTTGTGCCGCAGTCGCAGGCATTCTGTAGCATTGGTCGGCGCGCCGTGGGTGCGTCTTTGCTTTATCAGATGGAGAGCGCTATGGCTTGGAATGAGCCGGGTGGCAACTCGAATAATCAGGATCCTTGGGGTGGCAAGCGCCGCAATAACGGCGACCGCAAGGGACCACCGGATCTCGACGAGGCCTTCCGAAAGCTGCAGGAAAGCCTGAACGGGTTGTTCGGTGGTGGTAAGAAACGTGGTGATGACGGCGGTGGTTCGGGCAAGAGTGGCGGCTTCGGCGGCATTCTTGGTGTCGTGCTTGTCGTGCTGGCGGCCGTGTGGCTTTACAGCGCGGTCTACGTCGTCGACGAACAGGAGCAAGCCGTAGTGCTTCGCTTCGGCAAGTACTACGAAACCGTCGGCCCGGGCCTGAACATCTATTTCCCGCCGATCGATCGCAAGTACCTGGAGAACGTCACGCGTGAGCGTGCCTACACCAAGCAGGGTCAAATGCTGACTGAAGACGAAAACATCGTCGAAGTGCCGCTGACCGTGCAGTACAAGATCAGCAACCTGCAGGATTTCGTGCTGAGCGTCGATCAGCCGGAAATCAGCCTCCAGCACGCGACTGAAAGTGCCTTGCGCCATGTGGTGGGTTCCACCGCGATGGATCAGGTGCTGACTGAAGGTCGTGAATTGATGGCCAGCGAGATCAAGGAGCGTCTGCAACGCTTCATGGATACCTATCGCACCGGTATCACCGTGACTCAGGTCAACGTACAGAGCGCAGCCGCACCGCGTGAAGTGCAGGAAGCCTTCGATGACGTGATCCGCGCCCGTGAAGACGAGCAGCGTTCGCGCAACCAGGCCGAAACCTACGCCAACGGCGTCGTACCGGAAGCCCGTGGTCAGGCCCAGCGCATCATCGAGGATGCCAATGGTTACCGTGACGAAACCGTCTCGCGCGCCAAGGGTGAGGCCGATCGCTTCACCAAGCTGGTCAGCGAGTACCGCAAGGCCCCGGAAGTCACGCGTGAGCGTCTGTACCTGGACACCATGCAGGAAGTCTTCAGCAACACCAGCAAGGTTCTCGTGACCGGCAACAAGAATGGCCAGAGCAATCTGCTCTACTTGCCGCTGGACAAGATGATCGACAGTGGCCGCAACACCAGCGCTCCGGTGACTGGCGCGGCAGCCACCAGCAATGAAGCGAATGCGCGTGCGGCAGCTGATCTGCAGCAACAGCAAGCACGTACCAGGGAGAGTCGCTGATGAGCAATAAATCGCTGATCGCCCTTATTGTCGGCGTCGTCGTGGCGATCGCAGCCTGGAACTGTTTCTACATCGTGGCTCAGACCGAGCGTGCGGTGCTGCTGCAGTTCGGTCGTGTGGTCCAGGCCGATGTTCAGCCAGGCCTGCATGTGAAAGTGCCTTACGTTAACCAGGTGCGTAAATTCGACGCACGCCTGATGACGCTGGATGCACCGACACAACGCTTCCTGACGCTGGAAAAGAAAGCTGTCATGGTCGATGCGTACGCCAAGTGGCGCGTGAAGGACGCAGAGCGTTTCTACACTGCGACGTCCGGCCTCAAGCAGATCGCTGACGAGCGTCTTTCCCGTCGTCTGGAATCGGGCCTGCGTGACCAGTTCGGTAAGCGCACGCTGCACGAAGTGGTATCCGGTGAGCGCGATGCGCTGATGACCGATATCACGGCGTCGCTGAACAAGATGGCAGAAAAAGAGCTGGGCATCGAAGTGGTCGATGTTCGGGTCAAGGCCATCGACCTGCCGAAGGAAGTGAACCGCAGTGTGTTCGAGCGTATGAGCTCCGAGCGTGAGCGTGAAGCTCGCGAGCACCGCGCCAAGGGTAACGAGCTGGCAGAAGGCATCCGTGCCGACGCCGATCGTCAGCGCCGCGTGCTGCTGGCTGAAGCCTATCGTGAATCCGAAGAGGTTCGCGGTGACGGTGACGCCCAGGCCGCTGCGATCTACTCCAAGGCCTACGGTCAGGATCAGGAGTTCTACGGTTTCTACCGTAGCCTGCGTGCCTACCGTGAAAGCTTCGCGAACAAATCCGACGTCATGGTCCTGGACCCAAGCAGTGACTTCTTCCGTTACCTGGAAAAAGCCAAGCCTTGATACAGCGTTGACCTGAATCATCCCCCGCCTGGCGGCTAAAGCCTCGGGCGGGGTGATCCTTTGGGAAAACGTGTGTATGATGCGGCAGCCGGGAAATTCCCGGCTTTTTTGCGTCTGCACGTTTGATTGCAGTTTTTATGCAGGCGCCCGAGTTGAATGACTCGACAGGTTTTTCGAGGAAAGTGGTAGGCGAAGCTGTTTTCAGGCTTTTCGCCACGTCGTTCATGCGCGTGGTTTGCACATGAACCGATCATTTTCTGCTTCACTCAAGGCTCGCCCATAGGCTGGCCGCCCGGACCATAGGGGAATGGCGTAATGGCAACGGTAGACCGCTGGCTGCTGCCAGATGGCATCGAAGAAGTACTGCCGCCGGAAGCGGCGCGCATTGAAGTCGCGCGTCGTCAGGTGTTGGATCTGTTCCAGAGCTGGGGTTACGAGTTTGTCGTGACTCCCCATATCGAGTACCTGGAATCCCTGCTGACCGGTGCGGGCTCGGATCTCGATCTGCGTACCTTCAAGGTCATCGACCCGCAGTCGGGCCGGCAGATGGGTTTCCGTGCCGACATCACGCCGCAAGTGGCGCGCATCGATGCGCATACCTTGCGCCGCGAAGGCCCGAGTCGTCTGTGCTACGCCGGCAGCGTGCTGCATGCCCAGCCACGCGCTTTGTCGTCCTCGCGCAGCCCGATCCAGCTAGGCGCCGAGTTGTACGGCGATGCCAGCCCGAGCAGTGACGTTGAAGTGATCAGCCTGATGCTGGCCATGCTGCAACTGGCCGACGTGCCGGATGTACACATGGACCTCGGTCATGTCGGCATTTATCGCGGTCTGGCCCGCGCCGCCGGTTTGTCCGGTGAAGTTGAACAACAGTTGTTCGATGCGTTGCAACGCAAGGCCATCGACGAGGTCATTACCCTGACCGAAGGTTTGCCTGCCGATCTGTCGGGCATGCTGCGGGCGTTGGTTGACCTGTGTGGCGGCCGTGAAGTGCTGGAAGCGGCGCGGGTGCGTCTGGCAAATGCGCCGGCCCCGGTTTTGGCTGCTCTGGACGACTTGCTGGCAATTGCCGAGCGTTTGTCCACGCGGTTCCCGGAGTTGCCGTTGTACTTTGACCTCGGCGAGTTGCGCGGCTATCACTACCACACCGGTGTGGTGTTCGCAGTGTTCGTGCCGGGTGTTGGCCAGTCCATTGCCCAGGGCGGTCGTTACGATGACATCGGCGCTGACTTCGGTCGCGCCCGTCCGGCAACCGGCTTCTCTACCGATTTGAAAACCCTGGTGACCCTGGGGCGTGCTGACATCGAGCTACCGTCTGGCGGTATCTGGATGCCTGACAGTACGGATGCGGCACTCTGGCAGCTGGTTTGCCAGTTGCGCAGTGAGGGTCAGCGTGTCGTCCAGGCGTTGCCTGGGCAACCATTGGCCGCCGCCCGTGAAGCGGACTGCGACCGGCAATTGATTCAGCAGAACGGGCTGTGGCAAGTATCGCCACTGGCTTCTTGAGTTTCCCTGTCGGCCCGTGGCCGGCACCAAGTTTGCGCGAATGAGGACAAGTGTTATGGGTAAGAATGTCGTAGTCCTGGGCACCCAATGGGGTGATGAGGGCAAAGGCAAGATCGTTGATCTGCTGACCGAACATGCTGCCGCCGTAGTGCGCTACCAAGGTGGCCACAACGCGGGTCACACCCTGGTGATCGATGGCGAGAAAACCGTCTTGCACCTGATCCCGTCGGGCGTGCTGCGCGAAGGCGTGCAGTGCCTGATCGGCAACGGCGTGGTGGTTGCTCCCGACGCTTTGCTGCGGGAAATCGTCAAGCTGGAAGAGAAAGGCGTACCGGTGCGTGAGCGCCTGCGTATCAGCCCGTCCTGCCCGCTGATCCTGTCCTTCCACGTAGCGCTGGACCAGGCCCGTGAAAAGGCCCGTGGCGAGCTGAAGATCGGTACCACCGGTCGCGGCATCGGCCCCGCTTACGAAGACAAGGTTGCACGTCGTGGCCTGCGCGTTGGCGACCTGCTCAACATGCCGCGCTTTGAAGACAAGCTGCGTGAACTGGTGGACTACCACAACTTCATGCTGGTGGGTTACTACAAAGAGCCGGCCATCGAGTTCGAAAAGACTCTTGCTGAGTGCAAGGAATACGCTGAGCTGCTCAAGCCGCTGATGCTGGACGTGACGGCCGAGCTGCACGACCTGCGTCGCGCGGGCAAAGACATCATGTTTGAAGGCGCCCAGGGTTCGTTGCTGGACATCGACCACGGTACCTACCCGTACGTGACCAGCTCTAACACCACCGCTGGCGGCGTTGCGACCGGTTCGGGTGTCGGCCCGATGTTCCTGGACTACATTCTGGGCATCACCAAGGCATACACCACGCGTGTAGGTTCGGGTCCATTCCCGACTGAACTGTTCGACGAAGTCGGTGCGCACCTGGCCAAACAAGGTCACGAGTTCGGCGCGACGACCGGCCGTGCCCGTCGTTGTGGCTGGTTTGACGCCGTTATCCTGCGTCGCGCTATCGATGTGAACAGCATCTCGGGCATCTGCCTGACCAAGCTGGACGTACTCGACGGTCTGGAAACCATCAACATCTGCGTCGGCTACAAAGATGCCGAAGGTAATACTGTTGCCCCGACTGACGCTGACAGCTACGTGGGTCTGCAGCCGGTGTACGAAGAAGTGCCGGGCTGGACCGAGTCGACCGTGGGCGCCAAGACCCTGGAAGAGCTGCCGGCCAATGCTCGTGCCTACATCAAACGTGTCGAGGCGCTGATCGGTGCGCCGATCGACATTATTTCGACAGGCCCGGACCGCAACGAAACCATCGTTCTGCGTCACCCGTTCGCTTAATAAGTCGTTGATGTAAAAAATAAAGGGCCCCTAATCGGGCCCTTTGTCGTATCTGCCGGCATCACGGCATGACCTTTGCTGTGTTTTCCTCAAGAGCTCATTAAGAGCATGTCTTCTGGCGTGCCATCAATTTAATGGCGTCAAAGCAGAGGGATATCAAGTGTCGGCGGTTCTCTCATTGTTACAAAGCCGTTTACTACGGCCGGTGTTCGTTACCCTTGGTATCGCCCTTTTAGTGCAGGTGCTGGTAGCGGTCGCCCTGACGCGGAGCACAGTGACTGCACTTGAGGCCGATTTGGGTGTGCGCCTGGGCGCGGACAGTCAAAAACTTTCCGGCGAACTGGAGCAAGCGGGACGCGAAGTCACGTCAAGCCTGGACAGTCTTTCCGCCAGCACGCGGCAGCGCCTGACGGCCGGTTTGTCCTCGCGACTAGAGGACGAACAGGCACAGCTGCGGACCACGCTGGAAAAAGCCCTGAAGGATTCCGCCAATGATATGGCGCAACTTCTGGCCTCGGTTGCGCCCCGCGCCATGTGGGACAGCGACGTTCCGACCCTCTCCGAATTCGCCCGTCGGGCCCAGCGCAATCCCAACGTGCTGTTTGTGGTGTATGACGATGCTACGGGGCAGCACCTGACGCGCTATCTCAACCGTGAAAACCCGATCAACAAAGCGCTTCTGGAGAAAGGCCAGGGCGAGCGTGCGCTGGACAAAGTGCTGGATGCGGCGAAGAACGATCCTTCGGTCTACTACCTCGAAGCCTCGATCAACCCTAACGGCGTGGAAATCGGCAAGGTTCTGATGGGCGTCTCCACCGCCTCGGTGGAAACCGATCTGGCGGCACTCGACAAGCGCTTCACCGCGCTGATCGCCAGCAGTGATCAACTGGTCGGCGACAGCCTCAAGGGCGCCGCCGCCGACAGCGCCACGGCAATGCGCGCGCGTCTGACGTCCGCCCAGGCCACCGCTGCTGAAATGAAAGCCAACACCACCAGTACCGTGCAGGAAGCCGCGGCGACCTTGCGCTGGCGCATCGGTATGGGCCTGGCGCTGGTCGGTTGCGGCGTGCTGCTGTTGCTGGCCGTGGTGCTGGGTCGTCGCGTGGTCAACCGCTTGAAGATGCTGATCGCCGCGATGGACGATTTGGCAGCGGGCGAGGGCGACCTGACCAAGCGGGTGCAGATCAACAGCAAGGACGAAATCGGCGACATGGCCTCGGCGGTCAATCGCTTTGTGGATAAGTTGCAGCCGATCGTGCGTGAAGCGGGGGATGTCGCTCAGCGTACAGGCGTTGAAATCGGTGCCATGACGTTGCGTAACGCCGGTGCCGATGCGGCAGCAGGTATGCAGCGCGACGAAGTGGCCGAAAGCTTGCGCGCATTGTCGCAAATGGCCGATGAAGCGCAGTCCGAAAGCCATGCCATGCAGGCGGCGTTGCAGCAAGTGGTGGACATTCGCTCGGCGACCGACGAAAACACCCGGACCTCGGCGAAAGTCGGCAGCCTGATCGAAGCGTTGGCCGGGCAGGTCGATACCGGTGCGAAAGTCATCGAGAGGCTGGCGCAGCAGAGCGAGCAGATTGAAGTGGTGCTGACTGTGATTCACGGGATCGCCGAACAGACCAATCTGCTGGCGCTGAACGCGGCCATCGAGGCGGCGCGTGCCGGTGAGACCGGTCGCGGTTTTGCCGTGGTGGCGGATGAAGTGCGAGCGCTGGCGAGCAAAACCCAGAGCTCCACGGGCGACATTCAGGCGCACATCGTTGCCTTGCAACAGGGTGCGCGTGAAGCGGTGGCGGCGATTGGGCAGGCCGGGCGTCAAGCCAGCGAAGGGTTGCTGGTGTTGCGTGACAGTGCCAAGTTGCAGCAGTCGGTGCAGGCGTCGGTCGAGCAGGTGCATGCGGCGATCGGGCTGGCGACGCAGGCAGCGGCGCATCAGGCGCAAGGCGCGCATGCGGTGCGGGGTCGGGTTGAAACCATTCATGCACAGGCTGAGAAAGCGGCTCAGGCGGTGGTGGAAACCACGGCCAGCGGCAAGGTGCTGGATGGCCTGGCAGCGCAGCTGAAGGCGAGCCTGGGGCAGTTCAGGGCCTGATCGGTTGCTTGAACTGGACCCTTCGCGAGCAGGCTCACTCCCACATTCGAACGCATTCCATCTGGAGGAATGCAGTTCCATGTGGGAGTGAGCCCACTCGCGATGGCGATCTCAGCGGCTCAAATATATCCGCGTCGTCAGCAGATACACCGGCAACCCCGACACCAGAATCAACAACGCCGCATAAGGCGCCGCCGCCGCAAACTCCACATTCGCGGTATGCGCCCACACCTCCGTCGCCAGGGTATTGAGCCCGGTCGGACTCAGTAGCAGCGTCGCCGTCAGCTCCTTCATCGCATCCAGAAACACCAGCGCAAATGCCGCGCCCAGCGCCGGGAAAATGATCGGCAGGGTGACCCGGCAAAACGCACTGAAGGATGAGGCCCCTAGCGTGCGCGCCGCTTCTTCCAGTTGCGGCGCCGCCTTGTTCAATGCTGTGCGAATCGGTGCCTGCGCCAACGGCAGGAACAACAGCGCATAAGCGATCAGCAGCAACGCCGAGGTCTGGTACAGCGCCGGCACATAGTGCAGGGCGAAATACACCAGCGCCAGGGCAATCACCAGGCCTGGCAGCGCATGCAGCAAATACGGCAAGCGCTCGGCCCAGATCGCCAGCTGACCTTTGTAACGTACCACCAGCAATCCCACCGGCACCGCCAGCACCAGGCACAACGCTGCGCCGCCCAGCGACAGCACAAGCGACGACAGCAACGCCTCGCTGATCGCCGCCACCGGAAACGCTGCCGAAGAACCCACTGTTAGCCAGTACGCCAGCATTGCCAATGGGACTCCGCTGCCAATGATCGCCAGCGTGAGGCAGTAAACTTGTCCAGCGCCCGCCCAGCGTCCCAGTCGCACCTGCTCCGCCCGGCGCGCTGCGCCTTGTCCAGTGCGCACGTGTCGACCTTTGCCGCGTACCCGCAGCTCAAGCCACAGCAACAGCAGACACATCGCCAGCAACACCGCAGACAGCATCGCCGCGTTGGCGTTGCTGAATTCCAGTTCGAACTGCTGATAGATGGCGGTGGTGAACGTCTGCAAGCCAATGATCGACAGCGCGCCGAACTCCACCAGCATGTGCAGCGCGATCAGCAGCGAGCCGGCCAGCAGTGACGGCCATAGCAGCGGAAGGGTGATTTTGAAAAACACCCCCCAACGATTCTGCCCCAGCGTACGGGCGGACTCTTCGAGGGATGGATCGAGATTGCGCAGCGTCGCCGCGACCGGCAAAAAAATCAGCGGGTATTTGGACAGGGTCATCACCAGAATCGCCCCGCCCAAACCTTCGAAATGAGCACTCAGCGAGACCCAGGTGAAGCTGCTGACAAACGCCGGTACAGCGAACGGCAAACACAGGATGACGCCCCACAGGCGCCGTCCCGGCAGATTGCTGCGCTCCAGCAGCCAGGCCAGCGACAAACCAATCACGCTACAGGCAGCCGTCACGCCCACCATCAGCGCCAGCGTATTGCGCAGCAACCCAAAAACGTACGGTCGCCACAGCAGATGCAGCGCTTCGGCCCAGCCCGCCTGCCAGGTCTTGATCCCGACATACGCCAGCGGCAACAGGCTGAGCACCACCAGCAGCAGAACCGGTAGCACCAGCCAGATCGACGGCCACTTGCGCCTTGGCACGTAACCCCCGCCGGATGTGCGGGCGGATAGCGATGCGCTCATCAGTTCAAGCCAACGTCACGTTCCAGGTCCAGAGCTTGTTCGGCGTTGCCAAGGTCGGCTGGCGTGACCTTGGGCGCTTCAAGCTCGCTGAACGGCTTGAGGCCGCGATCCGATTGCATGCCTTTGTGCAGCGGGTATTCGGCGGTCGTCTGGGTGATCACGCGCTGACCTTCTTCGCTGGCCATGTAGGCAAGAAATTGCTGGGCTTCTTTTGGATGTTTGCTGGACTTCAGCACCGCGGCGCTGGAAACGGTGATCAATCCGCCGACATCGCCGCCGGTGAAGTAATGCAGTTTCGAATCGAGCTGGCCCTTTTCACGCTGCAAGGCGAACCAGTAGTAGTTGTTCACCAGCACGGTTGCAACTTCGCCGTTTTCCACGGCTTTCAGCGCGACCATGTTGTTGCTGTAGGTCTTGCCGAATGCGCGCAGGCCGGTCAGCCATTCTTCGGCGGCGTCCATGCCGTGGACCTTGATGATCGCGACGGCTTGCTCCTGGAAGGCGCCGCTGGTGGGCACGAAGCCGACCTTGCCTTGCCATTTTGGGTCGGAAAATTCCATGACCGACTTGGGCAGGCTTTTTTCATCGATCAGTTTGGGGTTGAACGCAACCACGCGCACTCGGGCGGTGATGCCGATCCAGGTGCCATTACCCGCAACGTAGTCTTTTGGCAGAACGGCAAGGATGGCGGCATCGGTTTGAGCCAGCAGGCCTTGTTCGCCGAGTTTGTTCAGGGGCGGCGACTCTTCGGTGTAGATCACGTCAGCCGGGGAGCGATCGCCTTCTTCGACGACCTGGCTGGCGAGCTGGTTGCTGCTGCCTTTGCGCACGTTGACGTGAATGCCGGTCTTGGCTTCGAACGCTTTGGCGACGGCGTCGCCGACTTCCTTGTGTTGACCGTTATAGAGTGTCAGGGAAACTGAATCAGCAGCCTGGGAAAGCGCAGCAGCCATGGCCAGGCCGAGCAGGGTGATGGTCAGGCCGCGGCGCAGGGTATTTCGAAACATCATTCGCAGGGTTCCTCACTGTCGCATTGCAAAAACTTGCAACAATGATAAACGATATTGTTTCTCAAGTGCGCCTTGCGGAGCGCCGGCCGAATTCCTGTAGGAGCGAGCTTGCTCGCGAAGAATTAGGAATCCACGAGCTGTTTCAGAAAGCTCGCGTCATCGTTCAGGTCCATCGCGAGCAAGCTCGCTCCCACAGGGGGGGTGTTTTTGAAAACCAGAAACGCAAAAACCCGCTTTCGCGGGTTTCTGTGAAATTCAAGATTTTGACCTTGAATTTGAATTGGTGCCCAGAAGAAGACTCGAACTTCCACGACCTTGCGGTCACCAGCACCTGAAGCTGGCGTGTCTACCAATTTCACCATCTGGGCATTCATCGCAAGCGTTGCCGCTGTTGATGTGGCGCACTATACGGAGAGCATTTTGATCTGTAAACCCCTGATTTGGTTTTAATAAATCAGATACTTAGAATGCAAAAAACCCGCTTTCGCGGGTTTTTGTGTGAGCGTTGAAATTGATCTAATCTCAAGCTCGGAATTGGTGCCCAGAAGAAGACTCGAACTTCCACGACCTTGCGGTCACCAGCACCTGAAGCTGGCGTGTCTACCAATTTCACCATCTGGGCAGCATCGGCAACGTCTCCGTCGTCGATGGCGCGCACTATACGGAGCGTCTTTTTAACTGTAAACCCCCGGTATCAAAAAAACCTGAAAAATATTACCAGTGGCATTCAAATCAGCTTTGCGGTGCCGATAAAGGCCTTTAGACAGGCTCTGATAGCCTGAAATTTCCCGTTTCATTACGCCTATGCCAAACTAACCCGCATATAGACAAGGTGAAAACTCTCTAATGGCCGATTGGCAGTCCCTCGATCCCGAGGCCGCTCGTGAAGCGGAAAAATATGAAAACCCTATTCCTAGCCGCGAACTGATCCTTCAGCACCTTGCTGATCGGGGTTCGCCTGCTAACCGTGAGCAACTGGTCGAAGAGTTTGGTCTGACCACAGAAGACCAGATCGAAGCCCTGCGCCGCCGCCTGCGCGCCATGGAGCGCGACGCTCAACTCATCTACACCCGTCGCGGCACCTATGCGCCGGTGGACAAGCTCGACTTGATCCTCGGTCGCATCAGCGGTCACCGTGACGGCTTCGGCTTCCTGGTGCCGGACGACGGCAGTGACGACCTGTTCATGAGTCCGGCGCAAATGCGCCTGGTGTTTGATGGTGACCGTGCGCTGGCCCGTGTTTCCGGCCTGGATCGTCGCGGTCGCCGCGAAGGCATGATCGTCGAAGTCGTTTCCCGTGCCCACGAAACTATCGTCGGCCGGTACTTCGAAGAGGGCGGCATCGGCTTCGTGGTCGCGGACAACCCGAAGATCCAGCAGGAAGTGCTGGTCACCCCGGGCCGCAACGCCAGCGCCAACATCGGTCAGTTCGTCGAGGTGAAGATCACTCACTGGCCGACACCACGCTTTCAGCCGCAAGGCGACGTGGTTGAAATCGTGGGTAACTACATGGCGCCGGGCATGGAAATCGATGTCGCCCTGCGCGCTTACGATATCCCGCACGTCTGGCCTGAAGCGGTGTTGAAAGAAGCCGCCAAGCTCAAGCCTGAAGTCGAAGAGAAAGACAAAGAGAAGCGCATCGACCTGCGTCACCTGCCGTTCGTCACTATCGACGGTGAAGACGCGCGCGACTTCGATGACGCCGTTTATTGTGAAGCCCGTCCGGGCAAGCTGCGCCTGTTCTCCGGCGGCTGGAAGTTGTACGTGGCGATTGCCGACGTCTCCAGCTACGTGAAGATCGGTTCGGCGCTGGACAACGAATCCCAGGTTCGCGGCAACTCCGTTTACTTCCCGGAGCGCGTGATACCGATGCTGCCTGAGCAGCTGTCCAACGGCTTGTGCTCGCTGAATCCGGAAGTTGATCGCCTGGCCATGGTTTGCGAGATGACCATCTCCAAATCCGGCGAGATGACCGACTACTGCTTCTACGAAGCGGTGATTCACTCCCATGCCCGCCTGACCTACAACAAGGTCAGCTCGATGCTGGAAACGCCGAAACTCACCGAAGCGCGTCAGCTTCGTGGCGAGTACAACGACGTGCTGCCGCACCTCAAGCAGCTTTACGCGTTGTACAAAGTATTGCTGGCTGCTCGTCACGTCCGTGGCGCGATCGATTTCGAAACTCAGGAAACCCGGATCATCTTCGGGACCGAGCGCAAGATCGCCGAAATCCGTCCGACCATTCGTAACGACGCGCACAAGCTGATCGAGGAATGCATGCTGGCGGCCAACGTGGCCACTGCCGAATTCCTGAAAAAGCACGAAATCCCTGCGCTGTATCGCGTCCACAATGGTCCGCCGCCGGAGCGTCTGGAAAAACTCCGTGCGTTCCTTGGCGAACTCGGCCTGTCCCTGCACAAAGGCAAGGACGGCCCGTCGCCGAAGGACTACCAGGCATTGCTGGCGAGCATCAAGGACCGTCCGGATTTCCATCTGATCCAGACCGTCATGCTGCGTTCGTTGAGCCAGGCGGTGTACAGCGCTGATAACCAGGGCCACTTCGGCCTGAATTATGAAGCCTATACCCACTTCACCTCGCCGATCCGCCGCTACCCGGACTTGCTGACGCACCGGGCGATCCGCAGCGTCATCCACTCCAAGCAAGACACGCCGCACGTACGCCGTGCCGGTGCGATGACCATTCCGAAGGCGCGTATCTATCCGTACGACGAAGCCGCGCTGGAGCAGCTCGGCGAGCAGTGCTCGATGAGCGAGCGCCGTGCCGATGAAGCAACGCGTGACGTGGTGAACTGGCTCAAGTGCGAGTTCATGAAGGACCGCGTAGGCGAATCGTTCCCGGGTGTGATCACCGCTGTGACCGGTTTTGGCCTGTTCGTCGAGCTGACCGATATCTACGTCGAAGGCCTGGTGCACGTCACCGCGCTGCCGGGCGATTACTACCACTTCGATCCTGTGCACCACCGCCTCGCCGGCGAGCGCACCGGTCGCAGCTTCCGCCTGGGCGATACCGTTGAAGTGCGCGTGATGCGCGTCGACCTCGACGAGCGCAAGATCGACTTCGAGATGGCTGAAAAAACCATCAGCGCGCCAATTGGCCGCAAAAAGCGCGGGACGGAAAAAACCGAACCTGCTGCCAAGTCGACGGGTAAAACTGCGGCAGAGCCGGCCCCGGCGAAAACCGGCCGCCGTCCTGCCAAGGAAAAAGCGCCTGAAGCGTATCGCCCGAGCGATGCCGCGGCGAAAAACGCCGAGCTGCGTAAAAGCCGTGAAATGAAGCAGGCGTTGCTGTCTGATGCGAAAAGCGGTGGTAAAGCGGCGTCTGGGGGAAAGGCCGGACGGTCGGCGCCTGACAAGGCTCCCGGCAGCAAGCCAAGCAAGCACCGTAAGGGCCCGCCGAAAGCGGGTTCCGCTCCAGCCAAAAGTGGCGGGGCACGTAAACCTAAGGCCAAGTCATGAGTCAGTTGGAAAAAATCTACGGCGTGCATGCGGTAGAGGCATTGCTGCGTCACCACCCGAAACGCGTCAAGCAGATCTGGCTGGCTGAAGGCCGCAATGATCCGCGCGTGCAAACGCTGATCGAGCTCGCGGCGGAAAACCGCGTGGCGGTCGGCAATGCCGAACGCCGCGAGCTGGATGCCTGGGTTGAAGGCGTTCACCAGGGCGTGGTCGCGGACGTCAGTCCGAGCCAGGTCTGGGGCGAAGCAATGCTCGACGAGCTGCTTGATCGTACCGACGGCGCACCGCTGCTGCTGGTGCTCGACGGTGTGACCGATCCGCACAACCTGGGTGCTTGCCTGCGTTCGGCCGATGCGGCCGGTGCGCTGGCAGTGATCGTGCCGAAGGACAAGTCAGCCACGCTGACGCCAACGGTACGAAAAGTCGCCTGTGGCGCCGCCGAAGTGATTCCATTGGTTGCGGTGACCAACCTGGCGCGCACCCTGGAAAAACTCAAGCAGCGCGGCTTGTGGGTGGTCGGTACGGCGGGTGAAGCTGAGCAGAGTCTGTATCAGCACGACATGACCGGCCCGACCATCCTGATCATGGGCGCGGAAGGCAGCGGCATGCGCCGCCTGACCCGCGACCTGTGCGATTACCTGGTGCACCTGCCGATGGCCGGCAGCGTCAGCAGTCTCAACGTCTCCGTGGCCACAGGCGTCTGCCTGTTCGAAGCGCAGCGCCAGCGCAGCGTCAAAACCGCTGGGGCTGCCAAGAAGTCCTGATTAGCGCGATCCACTGTAGGAGCGAGCTTGCTAGCGAAGGGCTCAAGATCACCGCGGAGTATCGGCTTCCCCGCGTTATCGTTGATCACCTTCGCGAGCAAGCTCGCTCCTACAGTGCTTTCTGGTGCGGCTGTTCAAATAATCACCAATTGCCTTGCGCCTCTCCGGTCCCTTCTCTACAATTGCGCCCCTTGCTGTGACGGCAGGCACGCATGTGTCTATCGCAGGCAAGTCCATAAGTGTCATTCACTCCTTGTCTGACCGCTTTTGAGCGGCAGGCTACAACCCGTAAGGAGCATTCATGCGTCATTACGAAATCATCTTTTTGGTCCACCCGGATCAAAGCGAGCAAGTCGGCGGCATGGTAGAGCGTTACACCAAGCTGATCGAAGAAGACGGCGGCAAAATCCACCGTCTGGAAGATTGGGGCCGTCGTCAACTGGCCTACGCAATCAACAATGTTCACAAGGCTCACTACGTGATGCTGAACGTTGAATGCACTGGCAAGGCTTTGGCCGAGCTGGAAGACAACTTCCGCTACAACGATGCAGTGATCCGTAACCTGGTCATCCGTCGCGAAGAAGCCGTTACTGGCCAATCCGAGATGCTCAAGGCTGAAGAAAACCGCAGTGAGCGCCGTGAGCGTCGCGACCGTCCTGAGCACGAAGGCGCTGAAAGCGCTGATAGTGATGACAGCGACAACAGCGATAACGCTGACGAGTAATCCACGGACCTTTTGAGGAGCCTATTACATGGCACGTTTCTTCCGTCGTCGTAAATTCTGCCGCTTCACCGCTGAAGACGTGAAAGAGATCGATTACAAAGATCTCAACACTCTGAAAGCCTATGTATCCGAGACCGGCAAAATCGTTCCAAGCCGTATCACCGGTACCAAAGCACGTTATCAGCGTCAGCTGGCCACCGCTATCAAGCGCGCCCGCTTCCTGGCCCTGCTGGCCTACACCGACAGCCACGGCCGCTGAGACCGGGCAGTCGACACGTAGCAAAGGATTGAAAGCATGCGTGCCATAGCTGAGTTCATCATGCGCGGCCGTATGCAGGCCACTCTCGTAGTGGCCGGATGCGCGGCATTGCCGTTGTTGTATTGGTTGGGTGCTGCCGCAGGGTGCTTCGTGCTCCTGCGGCGCGGATTGAAGGACGCGTCAAGCGTACTTGCTCTGGGACTGCTGCCGGCCTTGGTCTGGTGGCTGTACTCCGATGACCCACGGGCACTTCTGGTGCTGCTGGGGTCTTGGAGCCTTGCGTTGGTTTTGCGCGCAAGTGAATCCTGGAACCGTGTGCTGCTGGTCAGCATAGCGATGGGAGTGGTGTTTGCAGTGGTGCTGGGGACAGCTTTTGCTCCCCAAATCGAGATGCTGGCGCAGGCTTTGATAAAAGTCATGCCGTCGCTACTCGGTGATGTCTACCAGAAGTTGTCGGTAGACGAGCAAGCGCATTTTGCGTCCCTGATTGCACCGGTCCTGACCGGCCTGATTGCGGCCTTGTTGCAAATCGTCAGTGTGCTGAGCCTGATTGTCGGGCGCTACTGGCAGGCGTTGTTGTACAACCCGGGTGGTTTTGGTCGCGAGTTTCGCACCATCCGCTTCCCGCTGGGGCTGGCGTTGTTACTGCTGGTGTTCATGCTTCTGGGGCCGAATATCGGTCCACAGATGGCCATGTTGACGCCGTTGTGCAGTGTCCCGCTGGTGTTCGCCGGGCTGGCCCTGATTCACGGGCTGGTGGCGCAAAAGCGACTGGCCAGGTTCTGGCTGGTGGGGTTGTACGTCACGCTGTTGCTGTTCATGCAGCTGATCTATCCGTTGCTGGTGGTCTTGGCCATCGTCGACAGCCTGATTGATTTTCGCGGTCGTTCGGCGCCGAAAGACGCCGATAGCGCGAACGGTGAAGGTTAAAAGTTAAGAGGATTTTCACATGCAACTGATCCTTCTGGAAAAAGTCACCAACCTGGGCAACCTGGGTGACAAAGTGAACGTTAAGGCTGGTTACGGTCGTAACTACCTGCTGCCTTACGGCAAAGCTACCGCTGCGACCCCAGCCAACCTGGCTGCGTTCGAAGAGCGTCGCGCTGAGCTGGAAAAAGCCGCAGCAGACCGTAAAACTTCGGCTGAAAGCCGTGCCGCCCAACTGGCTGAGCTGGAAGTGACTATCACTGCCACCGCCGGTGACGAAGGCAAGCTGTTTGGTTCGATCGGTACTCACGACATCGCTGATGCACTGACCGCCTCTGGCGTTGAAGTGGCAAAAAGCGAAGTTCGTCTGCCGAACGGCACCATCCGCAACGTAGGCGAATTCGACGTAGCCGTGCACCTGCACGCCGAAGTTGAAGCCACCGTACGCGTTGTTGTGGTAGCAGCTTAAGCAGCACTTGTCGGCTGGCACCCTCGGGTGCTTGTCGGTAACATCGGGCACGATCCTGTTTACAGGTCGTGCCCTTTGTCTTTCTGAAATCCCTGCTTTTCCTAATTAAACCAAGTGGCCATGAACGAAATCTCCGCTCCTGAGCAATACGATCTGCAAACCGCTTCCCTGAAGGTGCCGCCGCATTCCATCGAGGCCGAACAGGCTGTGCTCGGTGGTTTGATGCTGGACAACAACGCCTGGGAACGCGTGCTCGATCAAGTCTCCGACGGCGATTTCTATCGGCATGACCACCGCTTGATCTTCCGCGCGATTGCCAAGCTCGCCGACCAGAACTCCCCGATCGACGTCGTGACCCTTGCCGAGCAATTGGACAAGGAAGGTCAGACCTCGCAGGTTGGTGGCCTCGGTTACCTCGGGGAGCTGGCAAAAAACACGCCCTCCGTCGCCAACATCAAGGCCTATGCCCAGATCGTGCGCGCCCGGGCGACCTTGCGTCAGTTGATCGGCATCGCCACCGAGATTGCCGACAGCGCCTTCAACCCGGAAGGTCGCAGCGCCGAAGAGATTCTCGACGAAGCCGAGCGGCAGATTTTCCAGATCGCCGAGGCCCGGCCTAAAACCGGCGGCCCGGTGAGCGTGAATGACCTGCTGACCAAGGCCATCGACCGCATCGACACCTTGTTCAACACCGATAACGCCATCACTGGCCTGTCCACCGGCTACACCGACCTCGATGGGATGACCAGCGGCCTGCAGCCGTCCGACCTGATCATCGTCGCCGGCCGTCCATCGATGGGTAAAACCACCTTTGCGATGAACCTGGTGGAAAACGCCGTGTTGCGCAGCGACAAGTGCGTCCTGGTCTACTCGCTGGAGATGCCAGGCGAGTCGCTGATCATGCGTATGTTGTCGTCCCTTGGTCGTATCGATCAGACCAAGGTGCGTGCCGGTCGCCTGGAAGACGACGACTGGCCGCGCCTGACCTCGGCGGTCAACCTGCTGAATGATCGCAAGTTGTTCATCGACGATACGGCGGGTATCAGTCCTTCGGAAATGCGCGCGCGCACCCGGCGTCTGGTCCGTGAGCACGGCGATGTCGGCCTGATAATGATCGACTACCTGCAATTGATGCAGATTCCGGGTTCCAGTGGCGACAACCGGACCAATGAGATTTCCGAGATCTCCCGTTCCTTGAAGGCGTTGGCCAAGGAATTCAACTGTCCGGTAGTGGCGCTGTCCCAGCTCAACCGCTCCCTGGAGCAGCGCCCGAACAAACGTCCGATCAACTCCGACCTCCGGGAATCCGGAGCGATCGAGCAGGATGCTGACGTAATCATGTTCGTGTACCGGGATGAGGTGTATCACCCGGAGACCGAGCACAAAGGCATCGCCGAAATCATCATAGGCAAGCAGCGGAACGGCCCGATCGGTACGTCGCGACTGGCGTTCATTGGCAAGTACACCCGCTTCGAAAACCTGGCGCCGGGCAGCTACAACTTCGACGACGAATAACCTCCTGTGGGAGCGGGCAACGTGTGATTTCCGACTTTAGCCGTCGGAATTGGTCATTTTTTGTGCTATATTCCGCGCCCGCGATTTTTCATCTCAACACCGGTCACCGTCATGCAAACAGCCAAGCCGTTATTTGACTATCCCAAGTACTGGGCCGAATGTTTCGGGCCCGCGCCATTCCTGCCGATGAGCAGGGAGGAGATGGATCAGCTTGGCTGGGATTCCTGCGACATCATCATCGTCACCGGTGATGCGTACGTTGACCATCCGTCGTTCGGCATGGCGATCATTGGCCGGCTGCTGGAGTCCCAGGGCTTTCGCGTCGGGATCATTGCGCAGCCGAACTGGCAATCCAAAGACGACTTCATGAAACTCGGCGAGCCGAACCTGTTTTTCGGTGTCGCGGCCGGCAACATGGATTCGATGATCAACCGCTACACCGCCGACAAGAAAATCCGTTCAGACGACGCCTACACCCCCGGTGGCCTGGCGGGCAAACGTCCGGATCGCGCGAGTCTGGTGTACAGCCAGCGTTGCAAGGAAGCCTACAAAAACGTGCCAATCGTGCTCGGCGGCATCGAAGCGTCCCTGCGTCGCATCGCCCACTACGATTACTGGCAGGACCGGGTCCGCAACTCGATCCTGATCGACGCCTGCGCCGACATCCTGCTCTACGGCAACGCCGAGCGTGCGATCGTCGAAGTCGCCCAGCGTCTGTCCTACGGTCACAAGATCGAAGACATCACCGACGTGCGCGGCACGGCCTTCATCCGTCGCGATACGCCGAAAGATTGGTACGAAGTCGATTCCACGCGGATCGATCGTCCGGGCAAGGTCGACAAGATCATCAATCCGTACGTCAACACCCAGGACACCCAAGCCTGCGCTATCGAGCAGGAAAAGGGTCCGGTTGAGGACCCGAGCGAAGCCAAGGTCGTACAGATCCTTGCCAGCCCGAAAATGACCCGCGACAAGACCGTGATTCGTTTGCCGTCGGTTGAAAAAGTCCGTGGCGATGCGGTGCTTTATGCCCACGCCAACCGTGTGCTTCACCTCGAAACCAACCCGGGCAACGCCCGTGCGCTGGTGCAGAAGCACGGCGAAGTTGACGTCTGGTTCAACCCGCCACCGATTCCTATGACCACTGACGAAATGGACTACGTGTTCGGCATGCCCTACGCCCGCGTCCCGCACCCGGCGTACGGCAAGGAAAAAATCCCGGCCTACGACATGATCCGTTTCTCGGTGAACATCATGCGTGGCTGCTTCGGTGGCTGCACCTTCTGCTCGATCACCGAACACGAAGGCCGGATCATCCAGAACCGCTCCGAAGAGTCGATCATTCGCGAAATCGAAGAGATTCGCGACAAGGTGCCAGGCTTCACCGGTGTCATTTCCGACCTCGGCGGCCCGACCGCGAACATGTACCGCATCGCCTGCAAGAGCCCGGAAATCGAATCCGCGTGCCGCAAGCCGTCGTGCGTGTTCCCTGGCATTTGCCCGAATTTGAACACCGACCACTCGGCGCTGATCCAGCTGTACCGCAGCGCCCGTGCGTTGCCGGGCGTGAAGAAAATCCTGATCGCTTCCGGCCTGCGCTATGACCTTGCGGTCGAGTCGCCGGAATACGTCAAGGAACTGGTGACCCACCACGTCGGTGGTTATCTGAAGATCGCCCCGGAACACACCGAGGAAGGTCCGCTCAACCAGATGATGAAACCGGGCATCGGCAGCTATGACAAATTCAAGCGCATGTTCGAGAAGTACACCAAGGAAGCCGGGAAAGAGCAGTACTTGATTCCTTACTTCATCGCCGCCCACCCGGGCACCACCGACGAAGACATGATGAACCTGGCCCTGTGGCTCAAGGGCAACGGCTTCCGTGCCGACCAGGTGCAGGCGTTTTACCCGTCGCCAATGGCCACCGCCACCGCGATGTACCACTCGGGCAAGAACCCACTGCGCAAGGTCACTTACAAAAGCGACAGCGTGACCATCGTCAAGAGCGAAGAGCAGCGTCGTCTGCACAAGGCGTTCTTGCGCTATCACGACCCGAAAGGCTGGCCGATGCTGCGCGAAGCGTTGATCCGCATGGGCCGCGCCGACCTGATCGGACCGGGCAAGGATCAGTTGATCCCGCTGCATCAGCCAGCGACCGACAGTTACCAGAGCGCCCGTCGCAAAAACTCGACGCCGGCTGGCAGCCATAAAGTGGCCGGTGAGAAGACCACCAGGATCCTCACCCAGCACACCGGTCTGCCACCGCGCGCCAGTGATGGCGGCAACGCGTGGGACAAGCGTGAACAGGCCAAGGCTGCGGCATTTGCCCGCAACCAGCAGGCGGCCAAGGATCGCAAGGACGCGGCCAAAGGCAAAGGGCCCAAGCCTGCGCGCAAGCCTGTTGTGCCGCGTTAAGCCTCGCTTGAGCTGAATAGAACGCCAACCTTCGGGTTGGCGTTTTTTTTGATCTTCGCCACATTTGCGTGCAACTCCCTCAAACCAAATTCCCGCGTCGCCCGATTTTGGTGCTGTACTGCCCTTAGCAAATCCATGAAAGCGCCAGCATCACTGGATGGCATAAGTCTTGCGCGCTTTCGAATACGCTTAAGGCTCGCAGGAGGCACGCCGTGTCGATTCATGTCGCATTGCACCACGTCACGCATTACCGCTACGACCGCGCTGTCGAGCTCGGTCCGCAGATCGTTCGCCTGCGCCCGGCCGCTCACAGCCGCACGCGGATACTGTCCTATGCGCTGAAGGTCTCGCCCGAGCAGCACTTCATCAACTGGCAGCAGGACCCCCAGGGCAATTACCTGGCGCGCCTGGTATTTCCGGAGAAAACCACGGAGCTGAGAATCGAGGTCGATCTGCTGGCCGAGATGGCGGTGTTTAATCCCTTCGACTTCTTCCTCGAACCCTACGCGGAAAACATCCCGTTCATTTACGCCGCGGATGAGCGCAAGGAACTGGCGCCGTACCTGGAAACCTTGCCCCTGACGCCGAACTTCAAGGCGTACCTGGACGGCATCGACCGCACACCGCTGCCGAGCGTGGATTTCCTGGTCGCGCTGAATCAGCGCCTGAGCGATGACATCGGTTACCTGATCCGCATGGAGCCGGGTGTGCAGACGCCCGAGCACACCCTTGAACATGCCTCCGGCTCCTGCCGTGACTCGGCGTGGCTGCTGGTGCAACTCCTGCGTAACCTCGGCCTGGCGGCACGTTTCGTCTCCGGCTACCTGATTCAACTGACCGCCGACGTCAAAAGTCTCGATGGCCCTTCTGGCACCGACGTGGACTTCACCGACCTGCACGCCTGGTGCGAGGTGTATTTGCCGGGTGCGGGCTGGATTGGCCTGGACGCGACGTCAGGGCTGTTTGCCGGTGAAGGACACATTCCGTTGGCGTGTAGTCCCGATCCCGGCTCTGCGGCACCGATCAGTGGCCTGGTGGAGCCGTGCGAGTGCGAATTCACCCATGAAATGTCCGTGGAACGGATTTGGGAAGCGCCGCGGGTCACAAAGCCCTACACCGAAGACCAGTGGCTGGCGATCCAGGCCCTGGGCCGGCAGATCGACGCCGATCTGCTGGAAGGCGATGTACGCTTGACCATGGGCGGCGAGCCGACCTTCGTCTCCATCGACGATCCCGACGGCGACGAATGGAACACCGCCGCGCTCGGGGAGGACAAGCGTCGTTTGTCCGCCGAACTGTTCCAGCGCATGCGTAAACACTACGCGCCGAAAGGGCTGGTGCATTTTGGTCAGGGCAAGTGGTACCCCGGCGAGCAATTGCCGCGCTGGTCGCTCAATTGCTACTGGCGCCGCGACGGCGTGCCGATCTGGCACAACAGCGCGCTGATTGCCGACGAGCAGGACGACTATGGCGCCGATGGGGAGCTGGCCGGGCGTTTTCTGGCGAGTGTCGCCGAGCGCCTGAAAATTCCGACGCGTTTCGTGTTCCCGGCCTACGAAGACAATTTTTATTACCTGTGGCGCGAAGGCAGTTTGCCGCAGAACGTCAGCGCCGAAGACTCGCGCCTGGAAGAACCGCTGGAGCGCGCGCGTCTGCGCAAAGTTTTCAGCCAGGGCCTGGAAAAAGTCATTGGCCAGGTGCTGCCGCTGGCGCGCACCGCCAAGGGCAATCAGTGGCAAAGCGGCCGCTGGTATTTGCGCGACGAACACTGCCGGCTGGTGCCGGGGGATTCTGCGCTGGGTTACCGCTTGCCGTTGGGTTCGCAGCCCTGGGTGAAGGCCGCCGAGTATCCGTTCATCTACCCCACCGACCCCAATCAGGAATTCCCGACGCTGCCAGACACTCAGCAATTAAACAGTCCGAGAGCAGCGGCGGAAGCGATTGAGCGGGATCTGGAAATCGACGAGTCTGCCGATTGGCTGACCCGCACCGCGTTTTGCGCCGAGGCGCGGGAAGGGCGTTTGTACCTGTTCATGCCGCCGCTGGAACGGGTCGAGGATTATCTGGAACTGGTCACCGCGATTGAGGCCACGGCGCAGGAGCTGCATTGCCCGGTCCTGCTGGAAGGCTATGAGCCGCCGAGCGACCCGCGCCTGAGCAATTTCCGCATCACCCCGGATCCGGGCGTGATCGAGGTCAACGTGCAGCCGTCCGCCACCTGGGATGAACTGGTCGAACGCACCGAGTTTCTCTACGAAGAAGCGCGCCAGACCCGCCTGACCACGGAAAAATTCATGATCGATGGCCGGCACACCGGCACGGGCGGCGGCAACCATTTCGTTCTCGGTGGCGCGACGCCGGCTGACTCACCGTTCCTGCGTCGCCCCGATTTGCTGCGCAGCCTGATCAGTTACTGGCATAACCACCCGTCGCTGTCCTACCTGTTTTCCGGATTGTTCATTGGCCCGACGTCCCAGGCGCCGCGCGTCGATGAAGCGCGCAACGATGCGCTGTACGAGCTGGAAATCGCTTTCGCGCAAATGCCTGAACCCGGCGAGGAATGCGCGCCGTGGCTAGTGGATCGACTGCTGCGCAACCTGCTGATCGACGTGACCGGCAATACGCATCGCGCCGAATTTTGCATCGACAAGCTCTATTCACCGGACGGTGCGACGGGACGCCTCGGCTTGCTCGAGTTGCGCGCCTTTGAAATGCCGCCTCACGCGCGCATGAGCCTGGCCCAGCAACTGCTGCTGCGGGCACTGGTCGCGAAGTTCTGGCGCGAGCCGTATGCGCCGCCGAAATTGGCGCGTTGGGGCACGGAGCTGCATGACCGCTTCCTGCTGCCGCACTTTATCGAGCAGGATTTTGCCGACGTCATCGTCGATCTCAACGCTTCGGGTTATCCAGTGCGTGCCGAGTGGTTCGCGGCGCACCTGGAGTTCCGTTTCCCCAAAGTGGGTGATTACGTTGTCAGCGGCATCGAGCTGGAATTGCGTCAGGCGTTGGAGCCCTGGCATGTGCTGGGCGAGGAGGGCGCGGTCGGCGGCACGGTGCGTTATGTGGATTCGTCCCTTGAACGCCTGCAAGTCAAACTCACCGGCCTGCCGCCGCAGCGTTACCTGCTGACCTGCAACGGCATTCCGGTGCCGTTGCAACCCACCGGTCGGGTGGGCGAGTTCGTTGCCGGCGTGCGCTTCCGCGCCTGGCAACCGGCCAACTGTCTGCAACCGACAATCCCGGTCCACGCGCCGTTGGTGTTCGACCTGCTCGACACCTGGATGCAGCGCTCGCTGGGCGGCTGTCAGTACCACGTCGCCCATCCGGGCGGGCGTAACTACGACAGTTTGCCGGTGAATGCCAATGAAGCCGAGAGTAGGCGAATGGCGCGTTTCTTCCGAATCGGACACAGCCCGGGGAAACTTCCTATACCGATTGTGGAAATTAACGACGAGCTGCCGATGACTCTCGATTTGCGACGTTTCTAAACCCTACGCGACGCTCGGATTATTCGTCTATCCGGGCGTCATGAGCCTGCGTTAGTCTGACCGTTCTTTGCTGTCCGCCGAGCTTTCCATGCCTGACCTGCTAGACCGCTACCCGCTGACGGCGGGCACTTACCACGAACTGCTCGACAACGGCGGCGCCGTGCGTCCGCACTGGCGGCGCCTGTTCGACCAGCTGCAACGCAGCACGCCCGCGCAACTGCTGCAGCGTCAGGCACTGCTGACCCGGCAGATCCAGGAAAACGGCGTGACCTACAACGTCTACGCCGACCCCAAGGGAGCGGACCGGCCGTGGGAACTCGACCTGCTGCCGCATGTCATCGCGGCAGATGAGTGGGAGCAATTGTCGGCGGGGATTGCCCAGCGTGCGCGTTTGTTGAACGCGGTACTGGCTGACCTGTACGGCCCGCAACGCCTGATCGCGGAAGGCTTGCTGCCTGCCGAACTGGTCTTCGGTCACAACAACTTTCTCTGGCCCTGCCAGGGCATTGCGCCGCCCGACGGGGCTTTTCTGCATCTTTATGCCGTCGATCTGGCGCGCACGCCCGACGGGCGCTGGTGGGTCACGGCGGATCGCACACAGGCACCGTCCGGCGCCGGTTATGCCCTGGAAAACCGCACCATCGTGTCGCGGGCGTTTCCCGAGTTGTACCGCGATTTGAAAGTGCAGCATCTGGCCGGGTTCTTCCGCACGCTTCAGGAAACCCTGGCCCGGCAAGCGCCGAGCGATGATGAAGTGCCATTGGTGGTGCTGCTGACGCCGGGGCGCTTCAACGAGAGCTATTTCGAACACCTTTATCTGGCGCGACAGCTCGGTTACCCACTGGTGGAGGGCGGCGACCTCACGGTGCGCGACGCCACGGTCTACCTGAAAACCTTGAGCGGCTTGCGCCGCGTCCACGCGATCATGCGGCGGCTCGACGATGACTTCTGCGACCCGCTGGAACTTCGCACCGACTCGGCGCTCGGCGTGCCGGGGTTGCTTGAAGCCGTGCGGCAAGGGCGCGTGCTGGTGGCCAACGCGCTGGGCAGCGGTGTGCTGGAGTCGCCGGGGTTGCTGGGCTTTCTGCCGAGGATCAATCAATTCCTGTTCGGCGAAGAGCTGATCCTGCCTTCTATCGCCACGTGGTGGTGCGGCGAACCACCGGTGCTGGCCCAGGCACTGGAAAAACTCCCGGAGCTGCTGATCAAACCCGCGTTTCCGTCACAAAGCTTTGCCCCGGTGTTTGGCCGGGATTTGAGCGAAAAACAGCGCCAGACGCTCGCCGAGCGCATGCAGGCGCGGCCTTACGCCTATGTCGCGCAAGAACTTGCGCAATTGTCCCACGCCCCGATCTGGCAGGCCGAAGACGGTCGGTTGCAGCCCCGGGCCATCGGCATGCGCGTGTATGCGGTGGCGAGTCGGGACGGCTATCGGGTGCTGCCCGGCGGTTTGACCCGTGTAGCTGCCGATGCCGACGCCGAAGTGGTGTCGATGCAACGTGGCGGCGCGAGCAAGGACACCTGGGTGCTGGGGGAACGCGCCCCGAGCGGCGAACAATGGAAAGCCCAGCGCAATATTGGCGTGCATGATCTGGTGCGACTCGATCCGTATCTGCCGTCACGGGTCGTGGAAAACCTGTTCTGGTTCGGCCGTTACTGTGAGCGTTGCGATGACAGCGCGCGGTTGCTGCGGATCATGCTGACGCGTTATGTCGATGGCGACGACCCGCAAGCCCTGGAGGCGGCGGTCGACCTGGGCGAACGGCTGATGTTGTTGCCCGATGAAGGTGAATTGCCGGAACGACTGCTGGCGGCGTTGCTCGGCGATGACTGGCCGTTCAGCCTGCGTTCCAACCTGCAGCGTTTGCAGTGGGCCGCGTCACAGGTGCGCGGCAAGCTCTCGCGGGAAAACTGGCAGGCGCTGGTGGAATTGCAACGCGAGGCCATCGAACTGGAAACCGAGGAACCGGATTTCGGCGAGTTGCTGGATTTTCTCAACCGTCTGGTGATGTCGCTGGCGGCGCTGTCCGGTTTCGCCCTCGACGACATGACCCGGGACGAAGGTTGGCGCTTCCTGATGATTGGCCGGCGTATCGAACGCCTGCAGTTTCTCAGCGGCAGCCTGGCGGCGTTTCTGCGTGGCAGTGGCGCATTCGATCAGGCCGGACTGGAGTGGCTGCTGGAGCTGGGCAACAGCAGCATCACCTACCGCTCGCGGTATCTGGCGGTGGCGCAATTGCTCCCGGTCCTCGACCTGCTGCTACTCGACGAGCAGAACCCCCACGCCGTGGTGTTCCAGCTGAAACTGGTGACCCGCACCCTCAAACGCTTGAACGATGACTTTGGCGTACCGCGTGAATCCTGCCTGCCGTTATTGGTGGAGCGCTTGGCGCGCTTCGACCTGGGATGTCTGGAGAATTCGCTGTTCGGTGAAACCAGCGTGCGCGCGGCCGTTGATGGTCTGGCCAATCTGCTGCAAGAGATTGCGGATGCCAGCGGGCAAGTGTCGGATCGTTTGGCGTTGCGCCATTTCGCCCATGTCGATGATGTCAGCCAGCGCACGGTGTCCGTTTGATGAGCGCCCATTACCAGATTTTCCACGACACCCATTATCACTACGACAGTCCGGTGTCGCTGGCTCAGCAGCTTGCGCATCTGTGGCCACGGCCCTGTGCCTGGCAGCGCTGCACCGCTCGGCAATTGCAGATCAGTCCTGAACCGACAACACGCCGGGACGAGCTGGATGTGTTCGGTAATCCGCTGACCCGGCTGGCCTTCGAGCGGCCACACGATGAATTGTTGGTCAACGCCAGCCTCACGGTCGAAGTGCTGCCCCGGCCAACGCTGGATTTTAATCAGTCACCGGCATGGGAAGACACCCGCAACGCGCTGACCTACAGCAGTCAGCCGCTGTCGCCCGAGGTGATGGAAGCCTGCCGTTACCGGTTCGAATCGCCCTATGTGCACCTCAAGCGCAATTTCGTCGAATTTTCGGAAAGCTGCTTTCCGGTGGGTCGACCGCTGTTGCTGGGTGTCCAGGCGTTGATGGAGAAGATTTTCAGCGAGTTCACCTTTGATGCCGAAGCCACTCAAGTGGCGACGCCTCTGGTGGAAGTGCTGGAACGTCGACGGGGTGTCTGCCAGGACTTCGCGCACCTGATGCTCGCG
Organism: Pseudomonas sp. GB2N2; assembly: GCF_054897705.1. Taxonomy (NCBI): domain Bacteria; kingdom Pseudomonadati; phylum Pseudomonadota; class Gammaproteobacteria; order Pseudomonadales; family Pseudomonadaceae; genus Pseudomonas; species Pseudomonas sp. GB2N2. The sequence continues at coordinate 3,978,353 of NZ_CM142701.1, read as the reverse complement.
TGCGTGCGTTCCCGCGGGTTGGCGGCGCGTTACATCAGTGGATACCTGCTGACTCAGCCGCCACCGGGCCAGCCACGACTGATCGGTGCCGACGCCTCGCACGCCTGGGTTTCGGTGTTTTGCCCGGTGTCGGGCTGGGTGGATTTCGATCCGACCAACAATGTGCAACCGGCACTCGAACACATCACCCTGGCCTGGGGCCGGGATTTTTCCGATGTTTCGCCGTTGCGGGGGGTGATTCTGGGGGGCGGTAATCACGACCCGGAAGTCAGCGTCACCGTGATGCCATTGGATTAACGAAGACCCCTGTAGGAGCGAGTTTGCTCGCGATGGACATCCACGATGGCGCGTCCTGTCTGGAAAAACGCGCTGTCTTCGATATCTTCGCGAGCAAGCTCGCTCCTACACACAGATCCGGTGGGCCTGATCAGATCATCGGGCCCTGAGGTCTCAGGCGTCGGGCGCCTGATCTTTCGGTGTTTCAATATCACTTTCTGCGGCCACTTCACCCTCTGTTTCCGGGTTCAGTGCAGCGGCTTCTTCTTCAGCTGTAGCTTTCTTGCGCTGAAGCTTTTCCTCTTTCTTCTGCTCCTTGGCCAAGTCTCTCTGACGTTTGGCGAAGGAATAATTAGGTTTAGCCATGGGCGATCCTCTTGGGTCGAAGGTGAGGTTGAGCGGCGCATATTCTGCCCTGTATCGGTGCCAAGCCGTTAGCTGGGTTTTTGCTCGGTCCATTTTGACAGTACCGAGGTTACCAGGCGTCCAGTGCATCGAGCAGGGTTTGCGGCGATTCGCTCACTTGCAGCATGTCACGGTGTTCTTCGCGAACGAAGCTTTGGCCGACGATATGATCAAGAAAACCAGTCAGGCGCGCAACGCTCCAAGGTCTAAACTTCGCGCTGGGACGTTTTGACAGCTCTAAAGTTGTATACAGTTTTTGACTCAAGTCATAGGAACTTGCGAAGTTTTCAGGCAGTCTTCTGTCCATTCGCACTTTTGATAACCCTGCCTTGGAGATTCACCATGTTTGCCAAACTTGTTGCGGTATCCCTGTTGACACTGGCCAGCAGCCAACTGATGGCTGCCGAGTGCAAGACGACCATCGACTCCACTGATCAAATGTCCTTCAACACCAAGGCCATTGAAATCGACAAAAGCTGCAAGACCTTCACCGTTGAACTGACCCACTCCGGCAGCCTGCCGAAAAACGTCATGGGCCATAACTGGGTTCTGAGCAAAGAAGCCGACATGCAGCCGATCGCCACCGATGGCCTGGGTGCCGGGATTGATAAGAACTACCTGAAAGAAGGTGATGCGCGCATCATCGCTCACACCAAAATCATCGGCGCCAAGGAAACCGACTCGGTGACCTTCGATGTGTCGAAGCTGGATGCGGCTGAGAAATACGGCTTTTTCTGCTCGTTCCCGGGCCACATCTCGATGATGAAAGGTACGGTTACGCTGAAATAAGCGAATCGGCCTCATAAAAAAGCGTCCTGCGAGGGACGCTTTTTTTGTGCCTGGCGAAAGACCGAGTCATCGTTCAACGCCAGCAAGCAGGCTCCTACAGGTTTTGTGTCGGACTCCGGAAATGGGCACGACGCAATCCCTGGGAGCGGGCTTGCCCGCGATGGCGTCGGGACAGGCGCCGACATTCTCACGGTGCAAACGGCATCTCGCGCTTGTGATGCGTCTTGCGGTACGTATCACAAATAATCCTGAACGCTTCCTCCCGTACCGGCTGGCCATGCAGGAACGCGTCGATCTCGGCGTAAGTCACGCCGTGGGACGCTTCGTCCGGTTTGCCCGGCGACAGATCCTCAAGGTCTGCCGTCGGGATTTTTTCCACCAGCGACTCCGGCGCGCCGAAACTGCGGGCGATGGCGCGGACCTGGTTTTTCACCAAACCGCTCAATGGCGCCAGGTCGCAGGCACCGTCACCGAACTTGGTGAAGAAACCCATCACCGCTTCCGCCGCATGATCGGTGCCGATCACCAGACCATGGGCCGCGCCGGCGATGGTGTACTGGGCGACCATGCGCATCCGCGCCTTGGTGTTGCCGAGGACGAAATCCACCGACACTGCGTGCTTGCCTTCAAAGGCCGCCACTTCATTGGCCAGCGACTTCACCGCCGGGCCGATGTTCACGGTGTGGCGCTCGTCCGGTTTGATGAAGTCCACCGAGGCCTGGGCATCGTGTTCATCAAACTGGGTTTCGTACGGCAGGCGTACCGCGATGAATTTGTAGTTGTCATCACCGCTGCGCGTGCGCAGTTCGCGCATGGCACGCTGGGCCAAAAGGCCGGCGGTCAGTGAGTCGACACCGCCGCTGATGCCGAGCACCAGGGTCTTGAGCCCGGAATTGACCAGGCAATCCTGGATGAAGCTGATGCGCCGGGCGACTTCAGCCTCGAGGGCGCCCTTGTTCGCGAATGGCGGTTGAACCTTGAGCTGCTCGGCAATCTCACGCTGTACGGCTTGCATGAATTCACTCCTTGCTTGGTGTACTGGAAAGGGCGGCAGGTACTTTGAACACGTGTCGCAAGTACGCGACGAAATTCGGGTCTGTGCAGTGCGTCTTGCCGGGCTCGTCGGAGATCTTCGCCACCGGTTGGCCGTTGCAGGCAGTCATTTTAAGCACGATGCTCATCGGTTCAACACCTGGAATATCGCAGGTCAGGTTGGTGCCGATGCCGAAGCTGACATTGATCCGACCGCGCAACGCGCGAAATATTTCCAGCGACTTGGGCAGCGTCAGGCTGTCGGAGAACACCAGGGTCTTGCTCATCGGGTCGATGCCCAACTGGTGGTAGCGGGCGATGGCCTTTTCCGCCCAGATCACCGGGTCCCCGGAATCATGGCGCAGGCCGTCGAAGAGCTTGGCGAAGTACAGGTCGAAATCGTTGAGGAAGGCATCGGTGGTGATGCAATCGGTCAGGGCGATCCCGAGCAGGCCGCGGTATTCGCGTACCCAGCAATCGAGGGCGGCAATCTGGCTGTCGATCAGTCGCGGGCCCAGTTGCTGGTGGGCCATGATCCATTCATGAGCCATGGTGCCCAGCGGTTTCATGTCCAGTTCTCGGGACAAATGCACATTGCTGGTGCCGACGAAACGTCCGGGGAAGTCGTGCTTGAGCACGCTCACCACTTCTTCCTGCACGCGGTAGGAAAAGCGCCGACGAGTGCCGAAATCCGCTACCTGCAATTCGGACAATTCGTCGCTGCCGGCGTTGGCGGTCAGCCAGTCGAACTTGCGGTAAAGCTGCTCACGGGCCTGTTCCAGCACGATGTCCCGGTAGCGATAGCGGTTGCGCACTTCGCTGACAATCGACAACAACGGCACTTCGAACAGGATCACATGCAACCACGGCCCGCGCAGGCGGATGAAGAGTTCGCCGTTTTCAATGCCGGTGTGGACGTAGCGCAGGTTGAAACGGAATAACCCGAGGAAACGCAGGAAATCCGGCTTCATGAAGCTGATGCGCTCCATGAAACTCAACTGGTCGGCGCTCAGGCTCAACTCGGCCAAGCGTTCGATCTGAAAGCGTATCTCTGCCAGATAAGGGCGCAGGTCTTCACTGTTGCGGCAACGAAACTCCCATTCGACTTCGACGTTCGGGTAGTTGTGCAGCACCGCCTGCATCATCGTCAGTTTGTAGAAGTCGGTGTCGAGCAGGTTCTGCACGATGCGATCGGCAAACACACTCTCGCTCATAACGGGGTTCTCCACTTTGAATACGGACAGTGGCGCATATCGGTGCCGGGTATTGCCAGTGATTTTTGCGTTGAAGGCGATACGGGGAATTGTGTGAGCTCTCACACTCTCGGTATGTCGGGACTATCGATCTGCTCCAGCATCCACTTCACAAAGTCCCGCACCTTGGGCACTTCCGCCGAATGTTCGGGGTACGCGAGGTAGTAGGCGTCGGAACTGGGCATTGCATGCTGCCAGGGAATGACCAGTTTGCCGTCGGCTAATTCCTCCTCCACCAGAAACCGTGGCAACAGCGCTACACCGCAGCCAACCTGCGCGGCGCGGATGCACATGTAAAAGGTTTCGAATCGCGGGCCGTGGTAGCTGTGTTCGGTGTGGTACCCCTGACTGTCGAACCAGTCGTGCCAGGCCTGCGGCCGGGAAGCGTTTTGCAGCAACACCAGGTCGGCGAGTTGGGTGGGGTCGGTGAACGGTGTGTCCGGCAGGCTGCCCGGTGCACACACGGGCACCAACTCCTCGCCGAACAGCTTCAGGCATTCCGTCCGAGGACGTGAGCCCTGGCCGAAATAGAACGCCAGATCGCTGCGACCTTGCAGCAGATCATCGGCCTCCTGCTCGCTGCACAGGTCCAGGTGAATCGACGGATGGCGCAGGCGCCAGCCCTTCAAGCGCGGTACCAGCCAGCGGGCGCCGAAGGTCGGCGGTGTCGAGACACGCAGGACTTCGGTTTCGCCGCCGTAGGAACGCAGGTAATGGGTCGACATCTCGACTTGCGTAAGGATTTTTCGTACCTCGACCAGGTACAAATCCCCGGCCGGGGTCATTTGCAAACGTCGGCGCACCCGGCGGAACAGCAGGTGCTGCAACAATTCTTCGAGTTGCGCGACCTGTTTGCTGACCGCGCTCTGGGTCAGGTTCAACTCCTCGGCGGCCCGTGTGAAGCTCAAATGCCGGGTCACAGCTTCGAAACACTGCAGCGCGGTGATCGAAGGCAGGTAACGTTTATTCAGCATGGGTTGTCCTTTTTCGTGTTTCTTTCTGACCAGCAATTCGCAGCATGAATAAACGGAATGATATCTCTCTTAAAGGTCGTTTGTTGGGTAACCTCCGGCGAGCTAAAACTACAGGTCTGATCAGCCGTGGCTTTCCGGCTGCACGTTTTCTGTTTTTCGCTTGAGGAGTGACCCATGGTTGCCGCATTGCTTGATCGTCTTGGTGTGAACCCGGCCCTGTACCAGAACGGCAAAGTGCCGGTGCATTCGCCGATCGATGGCAGCCAGATTGCCGCTGTGAACTGGGAAGGCGCCGCTGAAGTCGAGCAGCACATCAGTCGCGCAGATCATGCGTTCGAATTGTGGCGCAAGGTTCCGGCCCCGCGCCGTGGCGAGCTGGTGCGGCAACTGGGCGACATCCTGCGCGAATACAAGGCCGACCTCGGCGAGCTGGTGTCCTGGGAAGCCGGCAAGATCACTCAGGAAGGCCTGGGTGAAGTTCAGGAAATGATCGACATCTGCGACTTCGCCGTCGGTCTGTCCCGTCAACTGTACGGCTTGACCATCGCCTCCGAGCGTCCTGGCCACCACATGCGCGAAACCTGGCACCCGCTGGGCATCGTCGGCGTGATCAGCGCGTTCAACTTCCCGGTCGCGGTCTGGGCCTGGAACACCACGCTGGCGCTGGTCTGTGGTAACCCGGTGATCTGGAAACCGTCAGAGAAAACCCCGCTGACCGCGCTGGCCTGCCAGGCGCTATTCGATCGTGTGCTGAAAAACTTCAGTGATGCGCCGCCGCACCTCAGCCAAGTGATCATCGGCGGCCGCGATGCCGGCGAAGCATTGGTCGATGACCCGCGTGTCGCGTTGATCAGCGCCACCGGTAGCACGCGCATGGGCCGCGAAGTGGCGCCGAAAATCGCCGCACGTTTTGCCCGCAGCATTTTGGAGCTGGGCGGCAACAACGCCATGATCCTCGGCCCAAGCGCCGACCTCGACATGGCCGTTCGCGCGATCCTGTTCAGCGCCGTCGGCACTGCCGGCCAGCGTTGCACCACCCTGCGTCGCCTGATCGCCCATGAATCGGTGAAAGAGGAAATCGTCACCCGCCTGAAAGCCGCGTACTCGAAAGTGCGTATCGGCAATCCGCTGGAAGGCAACCTGATCGGCCCGCTGATCGACAAGCACAGCTTCGACAACATGCAGGACGCGCTGGAGCAAGCCCTGAGCGAAGGCGGTCGCGTGTTTGGCGGCAAGCGTCAACTGGAAGACAAATACCCGAACGCCTACTACGTTTCGCCCGCCATCGTTGAAATGCCGGAGCAGAGCGACGTGGTCCGCGACGAGACCTTCGCCCCGATCCTCTACGTGGTCGGTTATAAGGACTTCGCCGAAGCCCTGCACCTGAACAACTCGGTGCCACAAGGCCTGTCCTCGTGCATCTTCACCACCGACGTGCGTGAAGCCGAGCAGTTCATGTCGGCGGTCGGCAGTGATTGCGGCATCGCCAACGTCAACATCGGCCCGAGCGGCGCGGAAATCGGCGGCGCGTTTGGTGGCGAGAAAGAAACCGGTGGTGGTCGTGAATCGGGCTCCGACGCATGGCGCGGCTACATGCGCCGCCAGACCAACACCGTGAACTATTCGCTGGAGTTGCCGTTGGCGCAGGGGATTACGTTCGATTAAGCAGCGCCAAGTTGCAAGCTACAAGCTTCAAGCAAACTGGCTTGCAGCTTGTAGCTTAAAGCTTGCAGCTGCTCCGACAGGAGCTTGCAATGCCGTTACGCGAAGAGTGTCTGTGGGAAAAACTGACGCCGCAAAGGCCCGATAACCCGGCGCTCAAAGGCGACGTCAAAGTCGATGTCTGCGTCATTGGCGCCGGTTTCACCGGTCTGTCAGCAGCGGTGCATTTGCTCGAACAAGGTAAAACGGTAGCCGTGCTGGAGGCGCATCGCGCCGGCCATGGCGGTTCGGGGCGTAACGTTGGGCTGGTCAATGCCGGCCTGTGGATTCCACCGGACGATATCGAGGCCGGGTTCGGCGAAGCGGTGGGCAGTCAGCTCAACCGCATGCTCGGGGCGGCGCCCTCGCTGGTGTTCAGCCTGGTGGACAAATACACCATCGATTGCCAGTTGCGCCGCGAAGGCACGCTGCACATGGCGCACAACGCCCGTGGCGAAGCGGACTTGCGCAGTCGTGAAGCACAATGGAAGCGTCGCGGTGCACCGGTCGAACTGCTGACCGGCCAGGCCTGCGAACAGGCCACCGGCACCAAAAAAATCGCCGCCGCGCTGCTCGATCGGCGTGCTGGCACGATCAACCCGATGGCTTACACGACGGGGCTGGCCAACGCGGCCATCGGCCTCGGCGGTCAGCTGTTCGATCATTCGCCCGTGACCCGACTCGAGCGTCAGGGCCAGCGCTGGTCAGTGCAGACCGCACAAGGGTCGGTGTTCGCCGAGCAAGTGGTCATCGCCTCCAACGCTTACACCGAAGGAGACTGGACCGAACTGCGGCGCAACTTTTTCCCCGGTTACTACTATCAAGTGGCCTCAGTCCCGCTGACGGAAGACGCTGCGCAGCAAATCCTCCCCGGTGGCCAGGGTTCCTGGGACACCCGTCAGGTCTTGAGCAGCATTCGTCGGGATAAAGACGGGCGTCTGTTGCTTGGCAGTCTCGGTAATGGCAACCAGAAACCGGCCTGGTTCCTCAAGGCTTGGGCCGATCGGGTTCAGCAACACTATTTTCCGTACCTCAAACCGGTGGAATGGGAATGCACCTGGACCGGTTGCATTGCTTTTACCCCGGATCACTTGATGCGCCTGTTTGAACCGGCGCCCGGTTTAGTGGCAGTCACCGGTTACAACGGCCGGGGTGTGACCACGGGGACGGTGGTCGGCAAAGCCTTTGCCGATTATTTGTGTAACGGAAATCCTCAGGCGCTGCCGATTCCCTTCGCGCCCATGCAACCGCTGGCGGGTGTGGGTCTGCGCAGTTGTCTGTACGAGGCCGGGTTTTCGCTGTATCACGCAGGCCAGTGCCTGCGGATCGTGATTTGATTGTGGAAATTTGTTGCTGGAAGCGGCGCTTTTCGGCGCAGCGACTAGCCTGTAAAAGGTGCGGGTTGTAGCAGTACCGCACCAGCAGTGTGCACTTCGGTGACGCACGTTGTTACAGGCTGGTTGCACGTCGTTTGGCGCCGCGGTTGCAATGATGGCGCACGCGGGTTGCGCCTTTTAAAATAAATGGTTTCACCTCCCGCGGTTTAGACGGTTGCACGCCCAATGAAAATGGGATCGAAACAGTCGAAATAACAATAAAGCAGCGACTTTTTTCAGAATAAAAAACCGATGGCACGGCGCTTGCTCTGAGCATTCAGGAAGTCGCAGTGCCAACTAAAAAAAACCTTGGAGCACCACCTCATGTCCCAGACGTTTTACAAGAAAGGCTTTCTGGCCCTCGCAGTCGCAACTGCGTTGGGTGTTTCTGCGTTTGCACAAGCTGATGTGAAAATCGGTGTGGCAGGTCCAATGACTGGCGCCAACGCAGCATTTGGTGAGCAGTACATGAAGGGTGCGCAGGCAGCAGCCGATGCGATCAACGCGTCGGGCGGCGTAAACGGGGAAAAAATCGTACTGGTCAAGGGCGATGACGCCTGCGAACCGAAACAGGCTGTGACGGTCGCCAAGGACCTGACCAACCAGAAAGTTGCTGGCGTCGTCGGTCACTTCTGCTCCTCGTCGACCATTCCGGCTTCCGAGATCTACGACGAAGCAGGCATCATTGCAATCACTCCGGGTTCTACCAACCCACAGGTCACCGAACGCGGCCTGAGCGCGATGTTCCGTATGTGCGGTCGTGACGACCAGCAAGGCATCGTTGCCGGCGATTACATCGTCGACGTGCTCAAAGGCAAGAAAGTGGCGGTCATCCACGACAAGGACACCTACGGCCAAGGCCTGGCAGATGCCACCAAGGCTCAGTTGATCAAGCGCGGCGTGACCCCGGTGATCTATGAAGGTCTGACCCGTGGCGAAAAAGACTTCAGCGCCCTGGTCACCAAAATCCGCGCTGCCGGCGCCGACGTCGTTTACTTCGGCGGTCTGCACCCAGAGGCAGGTCCACTGGTTAAACAACTGCGTACCGAAGGCCTGAAAGACGTGAAATTCATGTCCGATGACGGCATCGTGACCGACGAACTGGTGACCACCGCTGGCGGCCCGCAATACGTCGACGGCGTGCTCATGACCTTCGGCGCCGACCCACGCCTGCTGCCAGACAGCAAGACCGTGGTAGACGCGTTCCGCAAAGCCGGCACCGAGCCTGAAGGCTACACCCTGTACGCCTACGCTTCGGTTCAGACCCTCGCTGCAGCCTTCAATGGCGCCAAGTCCAACAAGGGCGAAGAGGCGGCTGCATGGTTGAAGAAAAACACCGTCAAAACCGTGATGGGCGACAAGAACTGGGACACCAAAGGCGACCTGAAAGTCTCCGACTACGTGGTTTACCAGTGGGACAAGGATGGCAAATACCACCAGTTGGAAAAACAGAAGTGACATGAGCTGATGTGCCCGGCGCCCTGTGCGCCGGGCAATCAGAGAACATGTCCGTGCAGTACCTGTCTTTTCTCGTAGAGCTGCACACAAGCGTGTTGCGCGGGTGGCTGAACCCCGGTCCGTCGCACCCGGCTTCTGTGCAGTCTCTCAAATGCGTGAGATTGCGTTATGGATGGTATTTTCCTGCAGCAACTGGTCAACGGCCTGACCCTCGGGTCGGTCTATGGCCTGATCGCCATCGGCTACACAATGGTCTATGGCATCATTGGCATGATCAACTTCGCCCACGGCGAGGTTTACATGATTTCCGCTTACCTCGCGGCAATCAGTCTGGCTCTGCTGGCATACTTCGGTATTGAATCCTTCCCTCTGCTGATGCTCGGCACTCTGATCTTCACCATCATCGTCACGGCGGTCTATGGGTGGGTCATCGAGCGTGTTGCCTACAAACCCCTGCGTAACTCCACCCGACTGGCACCGCTGATCAGCGCCATCGGTATTTCCCTGATCCTGCAAAACTATGCACAGATCGCACAGGGCGCTCGCCAACAAGGCGTACCGACCCTGCTCACCGGTGCGTGGCGCGTTGACATAGGCACTGGCTTCGTTCAGCTGACCTACACAAAGGTGTTCATTCTGGTTGCCGCATTCGCCGGTATGGGCTTGCTGACCTACGTCATCAAGTACACCAAACTCGGCCGCATGTGCCGCGCGACCCAGCAAGACCGCAAGATGGCCTCGATCCTGGGGATCAACACCGACCGCGTGATTTCCTACGTGTTCATCATCGGTGCAGCGATGGCGGCCCTGGCCGGCGTGCTGATCACCATGAACTACGGCACGTTCGACTTCTACGCAGGCTTCGTCATCGGCATCAAGGCGTTCACCGCAGCGGTACTCGGCGGGATCGGCTCGCTGCCTGGCGCGATGCTCGGCGGGATCATTCTCGGCATTTCCGAGTCGCTGTTCTCGGGTCTGGTCAACTCGGACTACAAAGACGTTTTCAGCTTCTCGCTGCTCGTTCTCGTTCTGGTCTTTCGGCCCCAAGGCCTGCTCGGCCGTCCTCTTGTGTCGAAGGTGTAAGCGATGTCTTCAACCACTAAAAAAACCATTGATCTCAAAAGAAGCCTGGTTGACGCGATTCTTGCCGGTCTGGTCGCCCTGATTGTGTTCGGCCCGATTGTCGGCGTGGTCCTGGATGGCTACGGCTTCAACCTGCAACCGACCCGTGTGGCGTGGATTGTCGCCATCGTCATGGCTGGCCGCTTTGCCCTGAGCCTGTTCCTGCAAACGCCCAAGGGTTTGAAGATCCTTGAAGGCTTTGAAAGCACCGGCTCCGGGGTTCATGTACTGCCACCGGATTACAAAACCCGTTTGCGCTGGATCATCCCGCTGGTAATTGTCGTCGCCGTGGTCTTCCCGTTTTTCTCCAACTCCTACCTGCTGGGCGTGGTCATCCTCGGTTTGATCTACGTGCTGCTGGGCCTTGGGTTGAACATCGTGGTCGGCCTGGCGGGCCTGCTCGACCTCGGTTACGTGGCGTTCTACGCCATCGGCGCCTATGGCCTGGCGCTCGGTTATCAATACCTCGGGCTGGGTTTCTGGACCGTACTGCCACTGGCGGCGATTACGGCTGGGCTGGCGGGTTGCATCCTCGGTTTCCCGGTGTTGCGTCTGCACGGTGACTACCTGGCGATCGTGACGCTGGGCTTCGGCGAAATCATCCGCTTGATCCTCAACAACTGGCTGTCGCTGACCGGTGGGCCCAACGGCATGCCGGCGCCGCTGCCGACGTTCTTCGGCCTCGAGTTCGGCAAAAGGGCGAAGGATGGGGGTATTCCGTTCCATGAGTTTTTCGGCATCGCCTACAACCCCGACGTGAAGTATTACTTCATCTATGCGGTGTTGTTCCTCGTGGTGCTGGCCGTGCTCTACATCAAACATCGTCTGGTCAAGATGCCGGTCGGCCGCGCCTGGGAAGCCTTGCGCGAGGATGAAATTGCCTGCCGTTCCATGGGCCTGAACCACGTGCTGGTCAAGCTTTCGGCGTTCACCATTGGTGCTTCGACAGCGGGTCTGGCCGGAGTGTTCTTCGCCACGTACCAGGGGTTCGTCAACCCGACCTCGTTTACCTTTTTTGAATCGGCCCTGATCCTCGCCATCGTCGTGCTCGGCGGCATGGGCTCGACCATCGGCGTGGTCATCGCAGCCTTCGTGCTGACGGTGGCCCCGGAACTGCTGCGTGGCTTCGCGGAATACCGCGTGCTGCTGTTCGGCATCCTGATGGTGTTGATGATGATCTGGCGACCGCGGGGCCTGATTCGTATCAGCCGTACCGGTGTGACCCCGCGTAAAGGAGTAGCGCCATGAGCGAAGTCGTACTCTCGGTCGAGAAGCTGATGATGCACTTCGGCGGCATCAAGGCGCTCAGCGATGTGAGCCTGAAGGTGCATCGCAACTCGATTTTCGCCCTGATCGGCCCTAACGGTGCCGGCAAGACCACTGTTTTCAACTGCCTGACCGGTTTCTACAAAGCCTCCGGCGGCAAGATCGAACTCAATGTGCGCGGCGAGCAGACCAACGTCATCAAGCTGCTGGGCGAATCGTTCAAACCGACCGATTTTGTCTCGCCAGCTTCTTTCGCCAGTCGGCTGTATTACAAGATGTTCGGTGGCACTCACCTGGTGAACCGAGCCGGACTGGCGCGCACGTTCCAGAACATTCGCCTGTTCAAGGAAATGTCGGTGCTGGAAAACCTGCTGGTGGCCCAACACATGTGGGTCAACCGCAACATGCTGGCCGGCATCCTGAACACCAAGGGCTACCGCAAGGCTGAAAGCGATGCGCTGGACCACGCCTTCTACTGGCTGGAAGTGGTCGACCTGGTGGACTGCGCCAACCGTCTGGCCGGTGAACTGTCCTACGGCCAGCAACGCCGTCTGGAAATCGCCCGGGCCATGTGCACCCGGCCGCAGATCATCTGCCTCGACGAACCGGCCGCCGGCCTCAACCCTCAGGAAACCGAAGCGCTGAGCGCGATGATTCGGCTGCTGCGCGACGAGCACGATCTGACCGTGGTGCTGATCGAACACGACATGGGCATGGTGATGAGCATTTCCGACCACATCGTGGTGCTGGACCACGGCATTGTCATCGCCGAGGGTGGCCCCGAGGCGATACGCAACGACCCGAAAGTGATTGCGGCCTACCTGGGCGCCGATGAAGAGGAACTCGTATGACTAACGGGCCCATCCTCGAACTCAAGGACCTGGACGTGTTCTACGGGCCGATCCAGGCCCTGAAAAAAGTCTCGCTGCACATCAACGAAGGTGAAACCGTCAGCCTGATCGGCTCCAACGGCGCGGGCAAGTCGACGCTGTTGATGTCGATCTTCGGTCAACCGCGTGCGGCAAACGGTCAGATCCTCTATCAGGGCGTGGACATCACCCACAAGTCGTCGCACTACATCGCGTCCAACGGCATCGCCCAGTCGCCGGAAGGCCGGCGCGTGTTCCCCGACATGACCGTCGAGGAAAACCTGCTGATGGGCACCATCCCGATCGGTGACAAGTACGCCAAGGAAGATATGCAGCGCATGTTCACGCTGTTTCCACGGCTTGAGGAGCGCCGCACTCAGCGGGCCATGACCATGTCCGGAGGCGAGCAGCAAATGCTCGCCATCGCCCGTGCGCTGATGAGCCGGCCGAAACTGCTGTTGCTCGATGAACCGAGCCTGGGGCTGGCGCCGATCGTGGTGAAACAGATCTTCGCGACCCTGCGGGAACTGGCCAAGACCGGCATGACGATCTTTCTGGTCGAGCAGAACGCCAACCACGCGCTGAAGTTGTCGGATCGGGCGTATGTGATGGTCAACGGCGAGATCCGCCTGACGGGTACCGGCAAGGAACTACTGGTGAACGAGGAAGTGCGTAACGCTTATCTCGGCGGGCACTGAGTTCGTCGCTGAAAAAAAGCCCCGACGAGCAATCGCCGGGGCTTTTTTATCTTTGCGATTCGCCATAAACCCTGTGGGAACGTTGTTTTTTGAAATTGTGGAAAACAAATTCACCAAGCTCTCAATCCGCGACATAAAGCCGCTGCAAATAGTTGTTTTGTCACGCTTTTGACTTGTCCCCGTTTGCTGTGGAACTGGCTGTGAATAACGTGGGAGTAGCTGGCTGTAAGCCTTCAACGACGTGGCTTGCAGAGATGTGGTTATTCTTTGATCAGTGGTTTTCCAGGGCCGAAGCTCAGCATTGTCAATCTTTTTATTGACGGCGAAATTACTCTAAACCACAGCGGTGCAGCCTGTGGATAAGTCTGTGGTTAAACTCTGGAAAGACTCGGATGAGGGCCGTGGTTGCTGGCTTGGCGCCATCGCTCATGGCTCAGGCCAATCGTGCAAAATGCCATGGGCTACACGGCGGGCACTTCAGGGTCAAGCAAAAAACTTTGTAAATCCGCCGCAAAGCCTTGTGCTCAGCGGCTTGCAGCTTTTTGACTTGCCCCCGGAAACTGTGGACCGGCCTGTGGATAACGTGCGCGTACATGGCTGCAAGCCACAAGGGCTATGGCTTCGCTGGTGCTGATCGTTTTTCGTACAGGTTTCGCAGAGTTGTAGTGGTTGCCGCTGTCCCCAAGGCCGGGCATGCTGCCTGCTGATTTCTATTCCAATGGCTGATCATCAGCCGAAGCAAGGAGAACACGATGTCCAACACCCTGTTTATTACCGGCGCGACGTCCGGTTTCGGCGAAGCCTGTGCCCGTCGTTTTGCCGAGGCTGGCTGGAAACTGGTGCTGACAGGCCGTCGTGAAGAGCGCCTCAGTGCCTTGTGCGCCGAGTTGTCGAAACAGACCGAGGTCCATGGCCTGGTACTTGACGTGCGTGACCGCAAGGCCATGGAGGAGGCGATTGCCAATCTGCCGCCGTCCTTCGCCAAGCTACGCGGGCTGATCAACAACGCCGGCCTGGCGCTCGGCGTGGACCCTGCGCCGAAGTGCGACCTCGATGACTGGGACACCATGGTCGACACCAACATCAAGGGCCTGATGTACAGCACTCGTCTGCTGTTGCCGCGCCTGATCGCCCACGGTCGTGGCGCCGGCATCGTCAACCTCGGTTCCATCGCCGGCAACTACCCGTACCCGGGCAGCCACGTGTATGGCGCGAGCAAGGCGTTCGTCAAACAGTTCTCCCTGAACCTGCGCTGCGACTTGCAAGGCACGGGCGTGCGCGTCAGCAACATCGAGCCAGGCCTGTGCGAGAGCGAGTTCTCGCTGGTGCGTTTTGCGGGTGATCAGGATCGCTACAACGCGACCTACGCCGGTGCCGAGCCGATCCAGCCGCAGGACATCGCCGACACCATTTTCTGGGTGCTTAATGCCCCGGCGCACATCAACATCAACAGTCTGGAGTTGATGCCGGTGAGCCAGACCTGGGCAGGTTTTTCGATTGAGCGTAACAAGGCCTGAGACCGCGTAACGGCCTTCGCGGGCAAGCCACGCTCCCACAGGATCTGTGTCGTTCGCCGGAAATGACACGGCACAAATCCTGTGGGAGCGTGGCTTGCCCGCGATAGCGGTGTGTCAGTCAGCGAAGATACTCGACCAACCCGCGATAGCAGGTCGCCAAGTGATAAGGCGTGGTCGACGGCATGTCCTGACGGCTCACTGCACCGTGCTCATCCCGACATTCATACCAGCCGCGTGCATGCAGCGAATGCCGCTGCAGCGCCTGCAACTGGCGAAATACTTCGGTATCGCTGTGGGGCCGCAAGGTCAATGCACGCAGATACTCGGCCTGAGCCCAAATACGTTGCGTACCGTCCTTCGAATCCCCGTCCAGAGTGAGCATCGCCCGCACTGCTCCGGTCGACTGATCAACGCCTGCCTGCTCGGTGAACTTAAAGGCGCGCTCCAGAGAGGCGTGCAACGACGAACCGCGCAACAGAGGCGAAGATTCCAGCAGGAAATACCACTCGAACTGATGCCCCGGCTCGAACCAGTTATCCACAGCCCCGAGCGGTTTTTCCATCAGCACATCGTGCTGCGGATCGATAAAGCGCTTCTGCATGGCTGCGCATAACGCGACCAGCGAATCCCGCACGGCAATGTCATCGCGCACCGACAGCGTAGCGAGGAACGCTTCGGCCAGGTGCATCAACGGGTTTTGCAGTGGCCCGGAATTTAGTGACGACCAATCACGCCCGAGGCTGGCTTCGTACAGGCCGTCGCCCGTGGCGAAACGCTGCGCAACCACTTCCAGTACGGCATTGAGCACCGAATCCACCAGCGGCTCGCGAACCTTGTCCCAATAATGAGCACAGGCGAACAGGATGAAGGCGTGGGTGTAGAGATCCTTGCGCTGATCAAGCGGAGCACCCTGAGGATCGATGCTGTAGAACCAGCCTCCGTGCTCGGCGTCATGGAAATGTTGCTGCAGCGAACGGAACAGCGCCGCCGCACGCACTTCGGCGCCAGGCACTTGGCCGATCAGGCTGGAAAACAGATACAACTGCCGCGCGCAGGCCATTGCTCGATAACGCTGGGGCGGCAATGGTTGATGCCCGGCGTCCAGCGCCTCATAAGGCAGCGCCAGCTCGGCATTCCAGCCGGGGCCTTGCCAAAGGGGCACGATAACGTCCTGGAAATGCTGCTGCACCGAAGCAAACAGAGCGGTCAATTCAGGCTGGGAAGTGGAGCGGGGGGCATGCGGCATTGGCTGGCGTCGTCACGGCAGGGTTGATTGCGCGACATGTTATCAGGCCTGAGAGGTGTGGTGTCCTTCAGGTCCCCTTCGCGGGCAAGCCCGCTCCCACAATGGATCGCCCGCGAAGGGGTCATCACTAGCAATGCAAAATCAAACCGCCAACAACCAGACCCCAGTCGCCGCCGAAGCCGCGCCCGCCAGGCGCACCAACGGCGCCGCGGCCTGCGGCAATACGCTCACCACTGCGTAACCTGCCGCATGCAACACCGCTGTGGCGGCCATAAAGCCGGCGGCATACGCCCACGGATTCGACATGTCCGGCAACTCCAGCCCATGCGCCACTCCATGGAACAGCGCAAACAGCGCCGTCGCACCCACCGCCACGCTCAACGGCGGACGCACCGCCAGCGCTACCGCCAGACCCAACGCCAGCACCGACGCCGCAATCCCGCCTTCCAGCGCCGGCAAGTTCAAGCCTTCAAAACCGAGCAATCCACCGATCAGCAGGGTGCCAACGAACGTGCACGGCAGCGCCCAGCGTGCTGCGCCTTTTTGCTGCGCCGCCCACAAACCGACGGCAATCATCGCCAGCAAATGATCGAGGCCGCCCATTGGGTGGCTGATGCCGGCAAGCCAACCATTATCGACGTGGCCGGGGTGGGCGAAGGCGATGGCCGGGGTCAGTAGCAGGGCCATGGCGCCCAGGATGCGTTTAAGTGTCATGGATAAGCTTCCTTGTTGATAAGTCAGGCTGCGGTCAGCAGGCCCTGGCGTTCGATGAAAGCGATGATTGCTTCCAGGCCGAGGCCGGTTTTCTGGTTGCTGAAGACGAACGGCTTGCCGTTGCGCATGCGTTGGGTGTCGCTGTCCATCATCTCCAGCGACGCGCCCACCAGCGGTGCGAGGTCGACCTTATTGATCACCAGCAAATCGGATTTGCAGATTCCCGGCCCGCCCTTGCGCGGCAGCTTGTCGCCCGCCGAAACGTCGATCACATAGATCGTCAGGTCGGACAGTTCCGGGCTGAAGGTGGCCGAAAGGTTGTCGCCACCGGATTCCACCAGAATCAGGTCCAGCCCCGGAAAGCGGCGGTTCAACTGGTCGACGGCTTCGAGGTTGATCGACGCGTCTTCGCGGATCGCGGTATGCGGGCACCCGCCGGTTTCCACGCCGATGATGCGCTCCGGCGCCAGGGCTTCGTTGCGTACCAGGAAATCGGCGTCTTCGCGGGTGTAGATGTCGTTGGTGACGACGGCCAGGTTGTAGCGGTCGCGCAAGGCCAGGCACAACGCCAGAGTCAAAGCGGTTTTACCGGAACCGACCGGGCCGCCGATGCCGACGCGCAAAGGTTGAGCATTCATGTGATTCTCCAAAATAACCGGCCCTAGGAACGGAACAGACGGCTGTACTGGCGCTCGTGCGCCATGCAAGCCAGGGACAGGCCGAAAGCGGCGCTGCCAACGTGTTGGGGATTGATTCGGCTGGCGTTCTGCTGAGCTTCTTGCAACAGCGGCAGCAGTTGACTGGTCAGGCGCTGCGCCGCTTGTTGGCCCAGTGGCAGGGTTTTCATCAGCACCGCCAATTGGTTTTCCAGCCAGCTCCAGAGCCAGGCGGCCAGGGCATCCTGTGGGCTGATGCGCCATGCGCGGGCGGCCAGCGCCCAGCCCAGAGCCAGATGCGGTTCCGGCCTTTGTTCGAGAAAGGCGCGGGCGGGGGCGTCGAGTTCCGGCAAACCGTTGAGCAGTTGCTGCAAGGAGTAACCCATTTGCCGGCTCTCTTGATGCAACTCCCGGGTTTCGCGGCTGGCACGGTGTTCTTCGCAACGTTGCAGCAGTTCGCTCCAGTTTTCGTCGGCGGCGGCCACGCAATGGGTGAGCAGTAACGGCGCCTCGAAACGTGCCAGGTTCAGCAGCAATTGATCGCTGATCCAGCGGCGGGCGCTCTCGGCATCCGGCACTCGGCCGTTATCCACCGCCATTTCCAGGCCCTGGGAATAGCTGTAACCGCCAATCGGCAACTGCGGACTGGCGAGGCGCAGCAGCGCCCAGGCCGGGTTCATAGGCGCACGCCGAACTGATGCAGTTTCGGCGGATAGTTGAAGTCCTCGTCGCCCTGGCGTGAATGGTGATGACCGCCGCCATAGGCGCCATGCTCAGGCTGGAACGGCGCTTCGAGGTGTTCGACCTTGGCGTCCAGTTGTTCGAGCATCGCCTTGAGCACGTAATCGTCGAGCAGGCGCAGCCAGCCATCGCCGACCTGCAAAGCGACATGGCGATTGCCCAGGTGGTATGCCGCGCGAGTCAGTTCGAAGGCGTTGGCGCAGGTGACGTGTAACAGTTGCTCGGGCCGGGCGCAGACGCGGACGATGCGCCCGTCTTCAGCCTGCAGGCATTCGCCGTCATGCAGTGGCGGTTGGCCGCGCTCCAAAAACAACCCGACGTCTTCGCCCTCGGCACTGAAACAGCGCAAACGGCTTTTGCTCCGCGCTTCGAAGGTCAGGTGCAACTCGGCGGCCCAGAGGGGTTGAGGGTCGATTCTGCGATGAATCACCAGCATCGGAAGGCTTCCAGCAATGGACATTGCTGAGGCTAGAGCAAGGGGCTTGCCAATCGGGAAAAGTGTAGGAAATGCCTGTCGGAGCTTTGATGGTGGTTCAGGTTATTGCAGTGAATTGGTGCACGACTGGGGCAGGCGCACCAAATGACGGCGCCAGCCCTTGTAGGCGCTCGGTTTTACTCGGTACTGCCGAGGCCCTGCCAGTGTTTAAGGCCGATAAAGATAAAGCGCAGTTGCTGGGTGATTTTCGCTTGCGGCGTCAAATGCTCGGGCAGCGCCTCGACCGGTGGATCAATGATGTCGGGCAACGTCGCGAACACGCTTTTGACGATCAGATCGGCCATTACATTGAGGCCGGCGATGTCCAGGTGTTGCAGTTTCGGCATCAGCGACAGATCGGCCGCAAGGTCCGAGCTGATGTCCTCGCGCAAACGACCGATGGCGAGGCGCACTGGCAGCGAGCCACCGTATTGTTCGCGGGCGAGAAACAGGAACTGTGAACGATTGGCCGACACCACGTCGAGAAAGATCCGCACCGAGGCGTCGATGATGCCGCCCATGACAAATTCGTTGTGCCGCACCAGGCGGATGGTTGCGCGGAAGGTCTGACCGACTTCGCTGACCAGCACCAGGCCCAATTCATCCATATCGGCGAAATGCCGGTAGAAACCGGTGGGGACTATGCCGGCGGTTTTCGCGACCTCGCGCAGGCTCAGGCTGCCGAATCCACGGCCAGACTCCATCAAATGACGGGCAGCGTCCATCAGGGCGGTGCGGGTTTGTTGCTTCTGTTCGGCGCGGGGCAGCATCGCAAGAGTGTTTTCTGGACAGGACAGCGACGCACTCTAGCAAATCGGCTTTGCCGGCGTCGAACGAGTATCGAGAGGGATCAAGCGGGATAAAGCGCAGACAGTCTGTTCTATAAAGTCAAAAGCCCAATCCGGGGATTGGGCTTTTTTTCAGGGCCGCCATGGGCTTAGCTCAAAGCGCTGTTGCGCTCGATCACGCGGTCACCACCACCTTCGGCAAGGGTTTGACCTTGTGGCGTGCGATCGGAACCGTCAGCAGCCAGGGTTTGACCTTGTGGCGTGCGATCGGAACCGTCAGCAGCCAGGGTTTGACCTTGTGGGGTGCGATCAGAACCGTCAGCAGCCAAGGTTTGACCTTGTGGAGTGCGATCGGAACCGTCGGCAGCCAGGGTTTGACCTTGTGGAGTGCGATCCGAACCGTCTTGAGTGATCAGGCCTTTTTCTTTCAGGCGATCGTTACCGCCTTCAGCCAGGGTCTGGCCTTGTGGCGTGCGGTCGGAACCATCAGCAGCAACCGTCTGGCTGAACACCGAGTGGCTGGATTTGACTTGTGGAGTCGCCTGATCAGCAGCTGGCAGAGCGAAAGCGGTGCTGGCCAGCATGGAGAGGGTAAGGCTTAACAGTAATTGGCGTTTCATGATGGGATGCTCCGTAGGAGGGCTATAAAGTGGGTACGAGGGCAATGCTACTCTCGATAAGTCGATATAAAAGTTCATAAACGCAATGGTAATAATCAACGGAATTGATTGTTCCGCTAGAGCGCTCTAGACCGGGCGTTTCCGGGCAGCCGTTTTGCACCGAGGTGGGTAGTTTCGACTCACTCACGCCGCACAAAAGTGCGGGGTCGGTAACGCTGGATCTGGGGGCAGAGTGATCGCGGACGATTATTTGAGCGTTAAGCCGCCATTTCGGTTAAACCTGCGCGCCGTTTCCCAGTCCTAGATGTCATGGCAGGCCGGTTCTGGCCTAACGTTTCACACGCGCGTCGCGGTAAGGGCGCTCAGTCGTATTCAGGAGCCCCGTGCAATGACGCGCACCCCTAAAATGTTTGCCTGGATTTTTGCCAGCCTGGTTGTATTGCTGGCGGTACTGGTTCTGATCATCGTGTTCTTCGATTGGAACCGGATCAAACCGACGATTAACAACAAAGTTTCGGAAGAGCTGCACCGATCGTTCGCTATTAATGGTGATTTGTCGGTGGTCTGGCGGCGCGAACTCGACGAGGGCGGCTGGCGCGCCTGGGTGCCGTGGCCGCATGTGGTGGCGCAGGACCTGAGCCTCGGCAATCCGGAATGGTCGAAGCAGCCGCAAATGGTCACGCTCAAACGCGTCGAACTGCGCATCTCGCCGTTGGCGCTGTTGGCGCAACGGGTCACGATCCCCCGCATTGATTTGACCGAGCCGAATGCCGACCTCCAGCGTCTGGCCGATGGCCGCGCGAACTGGACCTTCACATTTGACCCGAAAGACCCGAACGCCGAGCCTTCCAGCTGGGTGGTCGACATCGGCGCGATCGGTTTTGACAAAGGTCACGTCACCCTTGACGACCAGACCTTGAAAACCCAACTCGACCTGATCATCGATCCGCTGGGCAAACCGATTCCGTTCAGCGAAATCGTTGGCGATAAAGCCGCGAAAACCGCGCAGGACAAAGGCGCTACGCCTCAGGACTACGCGTTTGCGCTGAAGGTCAAAGGCCAATACCACGGTCAGAAACTGGCGGGCGACGGCAAAATCGGCGGCCTGCTGGCCTTGCAGGATGCTGCCCGACCTTTCCCTTTGCAGGCTCAAGTCAACATTGCCGACACCCGTGTCGAACTCGCCGGTACGTTGACCGACCTGCTGAATCTCGGTGCGTTGGACCTGCGCCTGAAACTGGCGGGCAGCAGCCTCGGCAACCTCTATCCGCTGACCGGCGTGACCCTGCCGGATTCGCCGCCCTACGCCACCGACGGCCACTTGATCGCCAAGTTGCATGAGCCGGGGGGCGCGGTGTTCCGCTATGAAGAGTTCAACGGCAAGATCGGTGACAGCGACATTCATGGCAGCCTGGCCTACGTCGCCAGCCAGCCACGGCCGAAACTCAGTGGCTCGCTGATTTCCAATCAACTGCTGTTTGCCGACCTGGCGCCGCTGATCGGCGCCGATTCCAACGCCAAGCAAAAGGCCCGTGGCGGTGAAAGCAAGCAGCCGACGGACAAGGTATTGCCGGTCGAGGAGTTCAAGACCGAACGTTGGCGCGACATGGATGCCGATGTCGAGTTCACCGGCAAGCGCATCGTCCACAGTGAAAAACTGCCGTTCAATGACCTCTATACCCACGTGGTGCTGACCGATGGCGTGCTCAGCCTCGAACCCCTGCGCTTCGGCGTGGCTGGCGGCAAGCTGGATGCGCAGATTCGCCTGAACGGCCGCACCGAGCCGCTGGAAGGCAGTGCCAAACTGACTGCGCGCGGTTTCAAACTCAAGGAACTGTTCCCGACCTTTGAACCGATGAAGACCAGTTTTGGCGAGTTGAATGGCGATGCCGACATCAATGGGCGTGGCAACTCGGTGGCGAAATTGCTGGGCACGGCCAATGGCAACCTGAAGATGCTGATCAACGACGGCGCCATCAGTCGCGAGTTGATGGAGTTGGCGGGGCTAAACGTCGGGAACTATGTGGTCGGCAAAATCTTTGGCGACAAGGAAGTGAAGATCAACTGTGCGGCGGCGGACTTTGATATCAAGACCGGCCTGGCGACCACACGCTTGTTTGTCTTCGATACCGAGAACGCGATCATCTATATCGATGGCACCGCGAACATGGCGACTGAACAACTCGACCTGACGGTAACGCCGGAATCCAAGGGCTGGCGCTTGATCTCGCTGCGTTCGCCGCTGTTCGTGCGGGGTAAGTTCATCAAACCGGATGCCGGCGTGAAAGCGGTGCCGCTGTTGTTGCGCGGGGCGGGAATGGTGGCGTTGGCCGTGATCGCGGCACCGGCGGCGGGATTGCTGGCGTTGGTGGCACCGAGTGGCGGCGAGCCGAATCAGTGTGCGCCGTTGTTGCAGCAGATGAAGGCGGGCAAGGCGCCTGTGACCGTCAAGCCCACTAAATAAATCTTTTACTTTTAACACTTACAAATCTTTCAGAATGTCGGCCATGTCATCCGCATGCTCTTCTTCCTGAGCCAGGATGTCTTCAAAGATTCGCCGGGTAGTCGGGTCTTTCTCACCGATGTACTGAATGATCTCGCGGTAGCTGTCGATGGCGATGCGCTCGGCAACCAGGTCTTCGTAGACCATCTCCTTGAGTGAATTGCCAGCCACGTACTGCGCGTGGGAATTTTTCGACAGCAGGTCAGGGTTGAACTCAGGCTCGCCGCCCAGTTGCACGATGCGCTCGGCCAATCGGTCGGCGTGGTGACCTTCCTGCTTGGCGTGCTCGAGGAATTCCTCGGCGGCGACGTGGGCTTTCAGGCCGTTGGCCATAAAGTAATGGCGCTTGTAGCGCAGCACGCAAACCAGTTCGGTGGCCAGCGACGCGTTGAGCAGACGCAGCACTTCATTGAGATCAGCGTTGTAGCTTTCAGTCACCGCGCCATTCTCGACGTTCTGACGGGCACGGGCGCGAAGGGTCGTTACATCGGACAAATGCATGTCACTCATCTCGTTCTCCTGGAGGCTAATCCGGTTTTGCGCCACTTTCTGGGGGAAGTGATCGCTACCTAGTTGTGAGTGATGCGTGGTGCGAAAAGTTTGATGTGATTTTTTTATCGTGGTGTCAGCCCCGATAACGCCGCTTCTTCCCTTAACCACGCAAAAAATGCCCGGACTGGCGGATGTCGCTCGCGTCCCGGTACGCACAGCGCGCTGTACCCGGCGCCAGCCACCTGAATGTCACCCCGGTAAGCCACCAACAAACCGCGGGCCACGCTCTCGGACACCAGAATATTGCTCGCCAGCATCAGGCCCTGCCCAGCGATGGCAGCTTGCAGGGCGTAATGTTCTTCGTCGTATTCCCGGACCGCCGGTTGCCCCGTCAGCCAGGTTTCGGCGGACTGCGCGCACCACGCTTCCCAGCCATGGGCGTAGAGCTTCGAATTGTGCCAGTGCACGCTGATCAAGGTTGGCGTGCGCAGCGCCGCCTGCGCCACTTGATCGGGTGAGCCGTACACGCCAAACGACTCATCAAACAGGCACAAGCCATACAGGTTTGGATGGTCACCGAGGCTGTAGCGCAGCGCCAGATCGACGCTGGCGTCCTGGTGCAGATCGACCACTTCGCAATGGGTATCCAGGCGCAGGCTGATGTTCGGGTGTCGCGCATAAAAGCGGCCAAGTCGCGGCACCAGCCACAGCGCAGCGAACGCGGCGGTGGTGGAGAGCGTCAGGCTGGTGCCGCTGCGTTGCGGGCGCAAAGTGTCGATGCTCTGCGCCACGTCCAGCAAGGCGCCGTGCAGGCTGCTAAACAGTCGCTCACCGCAGTCGGTCAGGCGCACTTGCCTGGGCAGTCGCTCAAATAATGGCACGCCGAGCCAGCTTTCGAGGGAGCGAATCTGGTGTGAGACCGCTGTCGGCGTCACCGCCAGTTCTTCGGCCGCGGCCTTGAAGCTCAACAGGCGTGAGGCGGATTCGAAAGCGCGCAGGGCGGTCAGTGGCAGCGAGGCAAACATTGAACACTCCATGGATGAAATGGATTCATCCTGACTGATTTCTACTCATTTGAAGCGGCGAGAGGTGAGCCTCAGAGTTCAGCTCACATGTTGTCCGAGTCTAATCCAGAGGATATTCAGATGAGTAAAATTCTTGCCATTCACGCCAGCCCACGGGGCGAACGCTCCCACTCCCGCCGTTTGGCTGAAGTGTTTCTAAGCGCTTGGCAGGCGCGCCATCCACACTCGCCACTGACCCGCCGCGAAGTTGGGCGGGCGTTGATTCCTTCGGTCAACGAAGCGTTCATCGCCGCCGCGTTTTACCCCGAACCGGATGCCCGGCCACTGACGATGCAGGCCGACCTCGCGTTCAGCGATGAACTGGTGGCGGAATTGCTCGGCCACGACCTGCTGCTGATCTCGACCCCGATGCACAATTTCAGCGTGCCCAGCGGCCTCAAGGCCTGGATTGACCAGATCGTGCGGCTCGGGCTGACCTTCAATCACACGCTGGACAATGGCGTCGCGCAATACCAGCCACTGGTACAGGGAAAGAAAGCCCTGATCGTCACCAGCCGAGGCGGTTTTGGCTTCGGTCCCGGCGGTGAACTGGAAGCGTTGAACCATGCCGATACGCTGTTGCGCACGGCGCTGGGGTTCATCGGCATCACTGACATCACCGTGGTCGCCGCCGAGGGCGAGGAATCTGCGCAACGCACCTTCGAGATCTCCGCCGCCGAGGCCGAGCAGCGTTTGCTCATTCTGGCCGGGGAGTTCTAGATGGCCTGGGTGTTTCTGCTGATCGCCGCCGGGTTCGAAGTCACGTTTGCCATGGGCATGAAATACGCGCAGGGCTTCACCCGGCTCTGGCCGTCGCTGATCACGGTTGTGGCAGCCGTTGGCGGGATTTACTTTCTGACCCTGGCCATGCGCGAGTTGCCGGTGAGCATCGCTTACCCGATCTGGACCGCGATGGGTTCGCTGGGCACGGTGTTTCTCGGCTTTGCGCTGCTTGGCGAAAGCCTGACGGCGATCAAGCTGGTGTCGGTCGGGTTGATCGTGGCCGGGGTGGTGGGATTGAAGTAGGACGGATGTCATAAACTGGTCGTCGAGTTGTCATGTTCGATGTCGATGCTTGGCTGATGTCTTGCATTCAGCCTTGCGTCACCTCACCGATCACAAGGATGTCCACTCATGTCGCAAGGTTCCGCCACGCGTTATCCGTTGGTGCTGGTCCCGGGAATGCTCGGGTTTATCCGTCTGGTGCTCTATCCGTACTGGTACGGGATTGTGGCGGCGTTGCGCCGGGGTGGTGCGACGGTGATTGCGGTGCAGGTCTCGCCGCTGCACTCGACCGAGGTGCGCGGCGAACAATTGCTCGCGCGCATCGATGAGATCCTGCGCGAGACCGGCGCCGAGAAGGTTAACCTGATCGGCCATAGCCAGGGCTCGTTGACGGCCCGTTACGCCGCCGCGAAACGCCCGGATCGCGTGGCGTCGGTGACGTCGGTGGCCGGTCCCAATCATGGTTCTGAACTGGCGGATTACCTGCACACACATTATCCGGCGGACAGCGCGAAAGGCCGGGTGCTGGCTTTTTTCCTGCGCATCATCGGTGCGTTGATGAGCTTGCTGGAAACCGGTTATCGCGGGCCAAAATTACCGGTGGATATCCACGCCTCTCATGAATCCCTGACCACTGCCGGTGTGGCGCTGTTCAATCAGCGTTATCCACAGGGCTTGCCTGAAGTCTGGGGTGGGCACGGGCCGGAAGAGGTCGGTGGCGTGCGTTATTACTCGTGGTCCGGCACGCTGCAGCCGGGCAAGACCGATCGCGGGCGCAATCTGTTTGACGGGACGAATCGCAGTTGTCGGCTGTTCGCAAAAACCTTTGTGCGCGAAACCGGGCATTGCGATGGCATGGTCGGGCGTTACAGCTCGCATTTGGGCACGGTGATCGGCGATGAATATCCGCTGGATCACTTCGACATTGTTAACCAGTCGGTGGGGCTGGTGGGGAAGGGCGCGGAGCCGATCCGGTTGTTTGTGGAGCATGCGGCGCGGCTCAAGGCTGCCGGGGTTTAAATGTCAGACCGCGTCATCGTTCATCGCGAGCAGGCTCACTGCCATATTTGAAATGCATCCCCTGTGGGAGTGAGCCTGCTCGCGATGGCGTCAGTTCAAACGACGCTGACCTTACGGCCCAATACCGTGGTCCAGCGCTCGGAAACAATCACTCCGCCCAGCGTCAACACCCCGCCCACGAGGTGATACAGCGCCAGTTGCTCCTGCAGCACCCCCGCCGCAATCAACGCCGTGATCACCGGCAGCAGATTGAAAAACAGCGTGGTCCGGCTCGGCCCCAGACGCACCACGGCTTGCATCCACGCCAGTGGCGCAATCATCGACGCCAGCAAAGAGGCATACAACACCAGCGGAATGTTCTGCGCGGTCAGGCCGGTTTTGGCTGACACGGCGAACAGCGGAAACAGCACCACCACCGCCACCCACACCTGCAAATACAACAACACCAGCGGTGGCAAGCGCAGCTGCCACTTTTTCAGCAGCGTGCTGTAGATCGCGTAGGCCAGCGTGGCAACCAGCATCATCGCATCGCCCAGGTTCACCCCATGTTCGATCAACGCGCCCAAGCTCCCGGACGACACCACCACCAACACACCGGCGAACGACAGCACGGCACCGCCCAGCGCGCCCGCGGTCAGGCGCTGGCCGAGACTGACCATGGCCATGGCGAGTGACATCAGCGGCATCAGCGACAGGATGATCCCCATATTGGTGGCCGACGTCAGCGTCGCGGCGAAATACGCCAGGCTTTGATAGACCGCCATGCCCAGCACGCCGAGGATGAAAATTTTCCCCAGGTTCGGACGAATCGCCGGCCAATGGGCAATGACCGGTTTGAGCATGAACGGCGTGAACAACAATCCGGCCAGCAGCCAGCGGTAAAAACCGATCTCGGCCGGGAAGATTGCCCCGGCCGACATCTTGGTGATCACGGTATTGCCAGCCCAAATGAAAATGGCCAGCAAGGGATAAGCGTATTGCATCGGGAACAACCAGAACGTTAATGAGGGGCGATTATCGCCTGTCTGGAGCAGTTCGTCGCAGCCAACTCAAGAACAGGAAGGTGTAACAGGTGTTGTCTACACTGCACAACGAGGCCGCACTCCTCGGTGCGGCGACAAGGAGAAAACTCCATGAAGATGTTGCGTGTCCCTTTGTTGATGATCGGTTTGCTGCTCTGCTCCCAGGGCTTCGCCGCCACTGCCCAACAGAACAAGATGACCACCTGCAATGCCGATGCAACCGCGAAAACCCTCAAGGGCGATGAGCGCAAAGCCTTCATGAGTACGTGCCTCAAAGCCGCGCCGGCGGCCAACGACGCCAAGACCATGACCCCGCAGCAGGAAAAGATGAAAACCTGTAATGCCGATGCGGCGACCAAGGCGCTCAAGGGGGACGAGCGCAAGGCGTTCATGAGTGATTGCCTGAAGAAAAAATAACAGTCGGGCCGGACAAATGTGGTGGCTGTGCTGGCCTCATCGCTGGCAAGCCAGCTCCCACAGTTATTGAGTACGACACAAAACCGGTGGGAGCTGGCTTGTCAGCGATGAGGCCCGCGAGAACGCTCCAACCCCCGACCAAGGTCGCGCTACACAATCCCTAGTGCTGACACCCGAACGCTGGCAGACTGCCAATCCTTTTACGCCGTTCGTTTTGAGGCTGTATGCCAACGTTTTCTCAACGCCAAGTCTTGCTGGTCATCAGCTGGGTAATCATCTTCGGTGGTTTGTTGCTGGTGCTCCCGCTGCGCTTGTTGCCAAGCCTGCTGGCCGGCTTGCTGGTGTTCGAACTGGTCAACATGCTCACCCCGCAATTGCAGCGCCTGATCGAAGGTCGGCGTGCGCGCTGGCTCGCCGTAGCGTTGCTGGGCACGTTAGTGGTGAGTGTGCTGGCGCTGATCTTTGCCGGCGCCATCAGCTTTCTGCTGCACGAAGCGGAAAACCCCGGCGCGTCCCTCGACAAATTCATGCACGTGGTCGATCGCGCGCGCGGGCAATTGCCGCCGTTCATCGACGCCTATCTGCCCGCCAGCGCCGCGGAATTTCGCGTGGCCATTGGCGAGTGGCTGAGCAAGCACCTCAGCGACTTGCAGCTCGTCGGCAAAGACGCTGCGCACATGTTCGTGACGCTGCTGATCGGCATGGTGCTGGGGGCGATCATCGCCTTGCAGCGCGTACCGGACCTGACCAAACGCAAACCGCTGGCCGCCGCGCTGTTTGATCGTTTGCACCTGCTGGTGCAGGCGTTTCGCAACATCGTGTTCGCGCAGATCAAGATTTCCCTGCTTAACACCTTCTTCACCGGGATTTTCCTGGCGGTGATCCTGCCGATGTTCGGCATCCAGCTGCCGCTGACCAAAACCCTGATCGTGCTGACCTTCCTGCTCGGCTTGCTTCCGGTAATCGGCAACCTGATGTCGAACACGCTGATCACCATCGTCGGGCTGTCGTTGTCGATCTGGGTGGCGATGGCGGCGCTGGGGTATCTGATCTTTATCCACAAGCTCGAGTACTTCCTCAACGCGCGCATTGTCGGCGGGCAGATCAGTGCCAAGTCGTGGGAGTTGCTGTTGGCAATGCTGGTGTTCGAGGCCGCGTTCGGCCTGCCGGGGGTGGTGGCGGGGCCGATTTATTACGCGTACCTGAAGAGTGAGCTGAAGCAGGTGGGGATGGTCTAGAGGCAGCGGCAAGCTACAAGCTTCAAGCCGTAAGTAAAAGCAAGAGCGAGCGCGGTCTGCCCTTGGCCCTTACTTGAAGCTTGCAGCTTGAAGCTCAAAACTGCTCCTCAGCCATAACGCTTCGCCGCTTCGATCGCCAATCCGCTACCAATGCTGCCAAAGATGTTCCCTTCCACATGCCGCGCATTCGGCAGCATCGCCGACACACTGTTGCGCAGCGCCGGAATACCGCTCGAACCGCCGGTGAAGAACACCGTATCCACCTGATCGACCCGCACGTTGGCGTCGTTGAGCATTTTGCTCACGCTGTTGCGCACGCGCTCGAGCAGGTTGTCGATGGCTGATTCGAACAGCGCCCGGCTCAGTTCCACGCTCAGGCCCGGTTCGACGCGATCCAGCGGTACATGGCGGCTCTCGGCGTGGGTCAGCTGAATCTTGGTTTCTTCCACTTCCATCGCCAGCCAGTGCCCGGCGCGTTGCTCGATCAGCTTGAACAGACGGTCGATGCCGCCGGTGTCCTCGATGTCGTAACGCATGCTGCCCAACGCCAGGGTCGACTTCTGCGAATACACCGAGTTGATGGTGTGCCAGGTCGCCAGGTTCATGTGGTGGCTGGTTGGCATGTAGGCGCCGCTCTTCATCCGGCTGCCATAGCCGAACAATGGCATCACGCCTTGCAGGCTGAGCTGCTTGTCAAAATCGGTGCCGCCGACGTGCACGCCGCCAGTGGCGAGGATGTCTTCATGGCGGTTGTCGTGGTCGCGGCGCTCAGGGGACAGGCGCACCAGCGAGAAGTCGGAGGTACCACCGCCGATGTCGACGATCAGGACCAGCTCTTCCTTTTCGATGGTCGACTCATAGTCGAACGCCGCCGCAATCGGCTCGTACTGGAACGACACGTCCTTGAAGCCGATGGCGCGAGCCACGTCCACCAAAGTGTTTTCAGCTTCCTGGTCCGCCATTTCATCGTCATCGACGAAAAACACCGGACGTCCCAGCACCACTTCGTCGAACTCTCGACCGGCTGCGTCTTCCGCGCGTTTCTTCAATTGGCCGATGAACAGCCCGAGCAGGTCCTTGAACGGCATCGCCGTGCCGAGGACGCTGGTGTCGTGCTTGATCAGCTTGGAGCCCAGCAGGCTCTTGAGCGAACGCATCAACCGGCCTTCGTAGCCTTCCAGGTACTCGTGCAGCGCCAGCCGGCCGTACACCGGGCGACGTTCTTCCATGTTGAAGAACACCACCGACGGCAGGGTGATTTTGTCGTCCTCCAGCGCGATCAGCGTTTCCATGCCGGGGCGCAGCCAGCCGACGGTGGAGTTGGACGTGCCGAAGTCGATACCACAGGCACGGGCTGGAGATGCGTTTTTCATGACTTTCAGGTTCCGGTTAAAAAACGGCCGCGCAGTGTATGTCAGTGCGGCACAGATACGAAGGCCGACTATCCGCTAAATCTCACTGATTAGCGCCTTGATATGACGGCCCGATGCCCCAAACTTGTCTGCATTGGCCCTGGCAGCCATTGCGACGGTCAAAAGAACCGCCCGCCGCTGCCGATAACTTCTAACTTCTGATGCGCGCCCCGGTCACAACCTTGAGATCGGTCAACCTCGCGGCTGCCAATGAGCGCATGCTGCCGGTAGTGGCGCGATTTTGCTAATGGATGGTGATTCCGACGATGGACTTCAAAGACTATTACAAGATTCTCGGTGTGGAACCGACCGCGGACGACAAGACGATCAAGGCCGCCTATCGCAAACTGGCGCGCAAATATCATCCTGACGTCAGCAAGGAAAAGGACGCCGAGGCCAAGTTCAAGGACGCCTCGGAAGCCTATGAAGCGCTGAAAAGTGCCGACAAGCGCGCCGAGTACGACGACTTGCGCAAATACGGCCAGCACGGCCAGCCGTTCCAGGGACCGCCGGGTTGGCAGGGGCGTGGTAGCGGCGGCGGTGGTTTTGGTGGTGGTCAGGACACGGGCGATTTCTCGGACTTCTTCAGTTCGATTTTCGGCAACCGTGGCCCGGGTTTTGGTGGTGGGCAGTCGGGCCGCAGTGCCGGGCGTCGAGGGCAAGACGTGGAAATGGAATTAGCGATTTTTCTGGAAGAAACCCTCTCGAACGAATCGAAGAAGGTCACGTTCCAGGTGCCGCAGTACAACGCGGCCGGCCAGCACGTCAGCAACACCAGCAAAAGCCTGAACGTGAAAATCCCCGCCGGCGTCACCGACGGCGAGCGCATCCGCCTCAAGGGGCAGGGCGCGCCGGGTATCGGCGGTGGGGCGAATGGCGATCTGTTCCTGATCATTCGCTTTGCGCCGCATCCGAAATTTGATGTGGAAGGGGAAAACCTGATCATCACCCTGCCGCTGGCGCCGTGGGAATTGGCGCTCGGTGCTGAAGTGGCCGTGCCGACGCTGACCGGCAAGATCAATCTCAAAGTGCCGGCCGGCAGCCAGAACGGCCAGCGCATGCGCGCCAAAGGTCATGGTCTGCTGAACAAGGCAGGCGAGCGCGGCTACCTGTTCGTGCAATTGAAAGTCGTTATGCCTAAAACCTCAAGCGATGAGGTCAAGGCATTGTGGCAGGAGCTGGCGACCAAAGCCGCGTTCGACCCGAGAGAAAATTTCTGATCCAAGAGACGGAGTAGCCCGGCATGAGCAACCCCCTGATCGTTCAACTGGACATGGCAGAGTTCTGTGAGGCGACCGACCTGTCGGACGTCTACGTGATCGAAATCGTCGAACACGGCATCCTCGAACCTCAGGGCTCAGTGCCCAAGGATTGGCTTTTCAACGATTTGGAACTGGTCCTGGCCAAGCGTGCCGCGAAGTTGCGTCATGACCTGGAGCTGGAATGGGAAGGCGTTGCGCTGGCGCTTGATTTGCTGGAAGAGGTCCAGCAGCTGCGGGCGGAGAATCGGATGCTGAAGCAGCGGTTGGGGCGGTTGGTGGTTGAATAGCTGAAGCGAACTCCGACCTGCAGGAGTCCGGCTTGCCGGCGATGGAGCCCGCAAGATCGCCATCGCCGGCAAGCACGGCTCAGGCCATTTATCTCGGAAACACCACCGTAAACAGCGTCCCGTCAGCCTCATTCGAGCTGACTTCGATCGTGCCGCCGTGCGCATCCACCACTTCCTTGACGATAAACAACCCCAGCCCGAGGCTGGTGGAGGGCTGGCCGAGTTCTTCGTCGGCGCTGCGCACCAGCGGATCGAAAATCGTGCCGATGGCATTCTCGGGAATCGGAATGCCGTGGTTATGCACCGTGAGGCGGACAGCGTCGGCCTCGCCGATGAGGTTTACTGTCACATCGTGTGTGTTCGATCCATGCTGCAATGCATTGCCAATCAGGTTGCGCAGCAGTTGGTCCAACCGCCCGGCATCCCAGACGCCTCGGGTATCTCCCTGCACCTTCAAGGTCGGATCGCATTCGGGGTTGCCCGCGCAGGCTTCGACGACTGCCGCATGCGCGGCGTCGGCCAGGTCCATGGGGGCCGGGGCGATGGGCAGGCTTTTGCCCAGGCGGCTGCGCACCAGCTCCAGCAAATCACCGACCATCACCGCCATGTGTTGCGCGCCTCGCTTGATATTGATCGCACACGCCAACGCGTCACCCTCAAGCGTGGCTTTGCGCATCAGCAGTTCGGTCGACATGCTCACGGCTTGCAAAGGCGCACGCAAATCGTGGCCAAGGATCGCCAGAAATATATCCCGGGAGTGATCGACCTGTTCAGCGTAGGCCGCCGTGGATTCGGCCAACGCTTCGTCGATGGCTTCGTTGAAACGGATCATGTCCTGGAAATAGGCGAGGTCCGGCGATTCCAGGCTATTGACCCACAGCCGGATCACGCAGGCCCGCAGATGGCGAAATTCGCTGGTCATCTGCACCAGGTCGAAGCCGACGGTGTGGCGCAACTCGCCGTGGCTGGCACCCGCCTCATCCAGGCTCGGGGTTTTTTCCGGGCCCTCGCCCCTGGCCTTGGCCTGTTGTTCGCTGGCGGTTTGCGCAGTGGTCATGTCCCGCGCGGCAGCCAGCAAAATCTCCTTGGCGTGATCACGCAAGGCCACTCGATCCATATTCTCGGCGGCCGGAGTGATCGTTCTGGCGAATTGCTCCCATTCATCGACGATGCGGTCTACCTGTAGCCTGATGAATTCGGGGAGGCGCATGACCGGGTTCCTGAAGATTCTGGAGGATGAACGTGTCGCATAGTAGCGCCTTCAGATCGGAAAAAAACCTCCCGTGACGCTGCGGCATTATGGGCGTTGTCCTGGGCGGTATATATGTATTTTTGCATTCCTGTTTTTTGAACAATTAGGGCCATGAACACCTTCTAACCAACGGTTATTCAGGCTTTTGTTTTGCCGGAAGGTAAATAGTCTATGGGGTTCACTTACTCTTCTGAGGTTCGACCCTATGTCTGCATTGCAAGGAAGCAACCCGGCGAACGCTTCATCTGCACCTGAAGTTGCCAAAAGCGTTCACGAACAACGCGTCACCCAAGTCATTCCCGCTGCGATAAAAAATGCATCACCGGCCACGCTTGAATCCATGTTGAAGCTGACCGCGAAGAGGCCGGCGTGGTACTTGAAAACAACGGCAACCGACCGGCAGCAGTTGAAAGCAATGCTAGATGAGCGCTGGCGCTTGCAAGGTGAACTGGATGAACTATTGGGTGGGCTCCAAAGCGATATTCATGCCTTCGCAAAACCATTGCTGACGACATCGCTGCAAGCGAATTTCAATACGGGAGAAGATCCCGAAACCCTGTCCCTGCATCTTTATGTGCCCGACAACCTTATTTTGGGGATCGATACCGGGGTCAGTCGCATCCGCCAAAATTCACTACTGGCTGCGGCATTGCACAACTTTGAACAAGCTGAAACGCAAGAGGGCGCGTTCAGAAGTGGCTCCGGCGTGTATCGCAACAGCCCTCAGGGAACCCCGCATCGAATCAACGCCATTACGCCGCCCAGGTTCGCCAGCCTGTGCCGACGGCTGGATATCGGTAGGCAGTATCAAACCCATATCAAGGCCCGGCTGGAGCCACCGGCAGCCGAGGCGAAACAGCGTTTGCAGGACCGCTCGACCGCCAGCGAAAAAGCCGCGTTCAAGTCATCGGCCTTTATCGCCCGGCTGAAAGGCGATATCAGCAGTGATGCCTTTGACCGGCTGCAAGACGTCGTAGAAGGAAAACAGAACGTTCAGTTCCGTGGCGCGCCACTGCTCAGCCACCGGTTGTCGTTGATGGGTTTTCGGCTGACGTCGATCGTGCTGTTCAGCGCGGTGAGCGAGGGTTCTGCCTTGAAAAAGGCAGTGGATGCGATGGCGCCCGACAGCATCAAATTCTGGACCGGCTGGTCCTGGCTCATTCCCTTTTTGCCCGGCCATGAGTTTGAAAAATTCAAGCTGATGCAGGCCTTCTTCGCTAACGGCCCTGCCGGCATCAAGGACGAAATGCTGCGCAACGACGATATTTTTCAACAGCGCCGGTTGACCGGGCCGTTGATCGCTTATGTACCGGATGATCCGGACCATCCGCTGAAAGAGTATTCATCGCTCACCGAGTTCATGAAAGTCTTGATCGGCCAGCTGCGCGACCCGCGCTATCAGGCATTCTTCAGCCGCTTCGTGGCACAGAAGGACAAGGGCCATTTTTTCGCCAGGGTCAACGAGCGCCTCAAGACCCTCAAGTGGACACCGCGTGAACCGCTCGACATGGGCCCCTGGTGGCGAGAAACCCCGATCGAAAACCCCAACGCCGAGCCCATCACCCATGTGCTCGCCGGTGACCTGTGGGTCACGCTGTTTCGGGAACGGCGCGACAAGGTGATCAGCGATGCGCGCAGTATTGCCGTGCCAACCGACGATGAAGATGCGGCCAGTCGCTGGAAACGCCTGACCAGTTACCTCGACATCGGCTGGAATGTGTTCAGCTTCGCCGCCCTGATGGTGCCCGGCTTGGGTGAAGCGGTGCTGGGCATCATGGTTGCGCAGATGCTCGCGGAACTGGCCGAAGGCATCGAGGACTGGAGCAAGGGCGACCGGGAGGAGGCGGCGAGTCATATCAACGGCGTACTGATCAACTTCGCGCAATTTGCGCTGATGGGGGCCGGGCATGTGCTGCCCAAAACACCTGTCACCCTTTCGCCCTTTGTTGAAAACCTCAGGCCCGTGGAGGTCGGCGGCAAAGAGCGACTGTGGAATCCCGACCTGACGGCCTATGAACATCCGGTGATCTTGCCGCCCGCCGCCGAGCCCGATGTGCGCGGACTTTACCCACATGAAAACAAAAACGTCCTGCGACTCGATGACAAGCATTACGTGGTGGCGACGGACCCGCAGACCGGGCTGCACAGCCTTGAGCACCCGGTGCGGCCAGACGCGTATCGACTTCCTGTCGAGCATGACGGTGCCAGTAGCTGGAAGACTGAAATCGATCGTCCACTGGAGTGGGACAAGCCGCGCTTGCTGCGGCGTTTGGGCACGGCGACGGATACGCTGTCCGACGAATCCCTCAAGCAGATTCTGACCGTCAGTGGCGTCGAGGAAAACGCGCTGCGCCGGATGCATGTGGAGCACGAAAGACCGCCCGCCATGCTGGTCGATACCCTCGATCGCTTCAAGGCGTACGCGCAGGCCGGTGAACTGGGCGCACAAATCCTCGCCGACCGTGTTCCCGAGGCGTTGGAGAACTTGATCCCCTCGTTCATCACCGAGTTACCGCGCTGGCCTGAATCCCGAGGTATTGCGCTGTTCGACGGGCCAACGCTGGACGGTGTGTCTGTGGATTTCGGCTCGGCGAACAGTCAGATCAAGTTGTCCCGCGTGGATCTTCGGGCAGGCCGGTTGCCGATACGGGTGGTCGAGAGTTTCAGCGAGCGGGACATTCATGAGTTACTCGGCCAGGGGATTTCCAGCGACAAACAGATACGCATCGACGAACTGCGAAAACGCCTGGCCGAACACGCCGGTAAACACCGAAAACGCGTGTTCGACACCCACTACAAACAGAAAAATGCAACTGGAAGTGCGGATGTGCTTTTGCTGTGCGACCACTATCCGACATTGCCAGTGACCGTTGTCGAAGCGTTATTGCGCGAGGCCACCCCGGATGAATTACTTCATCTGGCACAAAAACGCCGTATTCCCCTGAGCCTGCGCGAAAAGGCGCACACAGCCCAGGATCAGGTGCGCATGAGCCGTGCCTACGAGGGCCTGTATCTGGAAGCGCTGGAAGACACTGACACCCGTCGACTTGAGCTGGCCTCGCTGGCCGCCATGCCAGGCTGGTCGGCCGACGTTCGCATCGAGGTGCGAGCCTTCTCCTACAGCGGCGAATTGCAGGCCAGCGTAGGGCCTGAAGATGCACCGATCCGCAAAGTCCTGATCGTTGATGAACAAGGTTTGTACCTCGCACGGGACGAACAGGCGCAACACCTGCACGGCGCCGATGATTTCTACGCTGCGGTGTTGCATGCATTACCTGACAGTGAACGCGAAGCGCTCGGATTTGACATTCATCAGGATGAACGGCTCAAGCAGGCGCTCCAGCGCTCGCCGCTGAGTCAGGAGCGGTTCGCCCCGATCCTCGAACAGCAGCCGATCCGCAAACCGGCTTACGATCCGCAAGTCATGCGTCTGCGCGGAGGCATGCCGTGGTATGCACGAAAAATCAGCGCCCAAACTCTGCACCAACGTTGCGGCTGGTTGTATCCCGGGTTCACTGAAGCGCAGGTGAGCGAATTGCTGAGTGGTTTCGGGGACGCTGCGCCCGCGCGTTTGAAAGCTTTGGAAAATGAATTCGTCCAGTTGCAGCGTTCACTCGAGCGCTGGGTCAGGTCGCCGGCGTCGATGCCGGATGCTCGTACGGAAATCGCCTCCAGGCAGCAAGTCTACGCAGCCATCAAGCAATGCTGGCAGCGAACCGGTCCGGCCGGTGAGGAGGTGACAGGTATCCTGCGCCCGCAAACACTCAATCTGGATGGGCCACTCATGGCGCAGCACATGGAGAGTATGCCGAAGCTGATCGCCAACTTCGATCACGTCACCGAGTTGAACATGCGCCGGGCAGGCCTGCTTACCCGCCACGCGCGATTTCTGGAACCCTTCCACCAGTTGCGTTATCTGGACCTTGGCGCAAACCTGCTGGACCGTCTGCCGCCGGCCATTGGCGAGATGCCTTACCTCGTACACCTGATTCTGAATGAAAACCGGATCGAGCTGACCGCGCGAGCGGTTGCTCGCTTGAGGGGCCTGACGCGACTCAGGTTCATTGGGCTGAAGGGTAACCCCCTGCAGCGGCTGCCCGATGTCAGTCGGATGCCGGAGTTGCACACGCTGATCCTCGAGAGCACCGGTATCGACACGTGGCCCACAGGGCTGCTCACCCAGTCCCGGCCGCGCAACCTCTACGTGAATCTGTGGCGTAACCCGATCAGCCGCATTCCCGATGTGGCGCCTGGTTCGTTTCGTGCGGAGATTCTGGCCCGCACCCTGCTGAGTCGCGAGCCGCAGTGGATATCCCCGGAGAACCTGAACACGCTGCGCCAGTACACCGAGTCGGTCGGTCTCGACCCTGATCGCCCGTACCCGCCGAGGGGCACCCTGGACAGTACCCAGTGGGCCGATGGTCTGTCCGACGAAAAATGGCAGACCCGCCAGGCGATCTGGGATGCAGTCGAGGATGAGTTCAATTCCGAGCCCTTTTTCAACGAGATCCGGCGGCTGACCCAGTCCGCCGATTTCACTGAAAAAACCGGACTCTATCGGCGAGAGCTGACGGCCAAAGTCTGGCGCATGCTGGAGGCCATGAATAAAGACAGCCAGCTGCGCATGACTCTCTTTGCCGAGGCCGTGGCGCGCACGCAGTGTGTCGACGGGGCGACCCAACTGTTTAATGTCTTGGGCATGAAAGTGCTGATTCATGAAGCCTACAGGTTGGCGAATCCCGGTTTGGTCGAAGCCGAACTGGTCAGCCTGGCCAAGGGCGCGTCACGTCTGGACGAAATCGAGCGAATTGCCGAACGCACCATTGCGCAACGCCTGGCGGCCGGTGAGCAGGTTCGGCGAATCGACGCCGATCACAATGTGACTGGCAGCATCGATATCGTTGAAGTGCACTTGGCCTTTACTACCGAATTGGCCAGACCGGAGGCAGCTGGCGGCCTCGACTTGCCCTGGCAGGCGCACACCCTGCAATTTCGCGGCATTGCCGGCGTCACCCGGCCGATGATCGAAAACGCACGCCTGAGGGTGCTGGGGCTGGAGGAGGGAGATGGCTTGCGTGATTCAATGGTCGAACTGCCGTTCTGGAAATCCTACCTGGAAGGGGCCAACCGTTCGCGCTTCAAGCCGTTCGAGCGACGGATGAATACGCTGTATGAGTTCAAGACTGCCCTGCAGGAAAGGGCTGACGGGCTGGACCTGTTGCCCGAGGAAAAAGACCGTTTGAAAACCCGGATCAGAATCCTGGCTTTTGAACTGGGCAAACCGGAAAGCGAATTCGCTCCCGGCACGGTGATGAACGATGACGAGTTCGCAGAGCAGTACGCCGCGATCAAAAGCGACAAAAAGGACTTGCTCAAACAGTTGACACAACACGCCATGGACCGGGCGAAAGTGCAGCGGGTCGAGGTGCCTTTCGAGGTTGAGTCGACAGACCTGAAGTGATGTCGCGACGCGATGGTGCTTATGTCATCGCGTCGTTTTTGTTGAGAGATTGATTTTTCGTGTGGTACATAGTTGCGCTTTTTTCACGAGGTCGTTCGTTAGGCTCTGATGACTTTCAATCAGTCATGGATGACCTGTCATGCTCGAATCACTTACACCCACTTCGACTGCCGAAGGCAGCTTCAACGCCGACCTGCGCGGCGTGCATTACGACTTTCTCAAAGACCGCCTACCCGCCTGGTTCTCTGACGCCTCCGTGCAGCGGCAAGTAGAAACCGGCCGCCACGCGCTGCAAATTCCGGCCTGGTACCGGACCTCCACGGCCTATCAAAAAAAATCCCTGGCGAACAGCCACTCGCGCTTTCGCGAAAGCTTGAATCAGATCGACGCAAAACTGGGACGCATCAAGGACGTTTTCGAGTTTGCCGAGCAACCGCTCAAGGACGCAATCAAGGCGACGTTCAACCTCGACCTGGACGTTAAAAACGTTTTTCTCGCGCGTAAATATGCGTTCAAGGGACGGGATGATTTATACGGTGCCTTTGCCTTCGAGCAGCAAAACACGCGAGACCTGAACCACGAGTACCGCGGCACCTCCTTGCTTGAGGCCGCGCTGGCCAACTTTGAGCCCGATGAAGCCAAGCCGCTGCGCTGCAATGACTGTCAGATCATCACCGACTGGAGCCGTTACGACGGCGACATCATCCCGACGTTCGAAGCGCTCAACTCTCAGGCCAGGCCGATCGCAGCCCATGAGTTTGCCGCCCTGTGTCGCACCCTGGACCTGGGTGCTCTGTACCAGAAACACATCAAGGACATCGTGCAGCCTGAGGATCAGGACGAACGCGAAACACTGGAGCGGCAACTGGAGGAACATTTGCGGCAACAATTGGCGGTGACCACCGAAGCCGCTTGGCAGCAACTGGCAACCCGGCCGGGCAGTCGGCAGGTCGAGTCGGGCATCAGCGCCGACGTCTACCGGATGCTCCAGCAAACCCTCACCGGGAGCCGCGCTACTCTGGACGGCAGGCCGGTGACCTGTGCGGCGTTAAAGGTATTTGGCATCGAGTTGGTGGGCCCCTTACTGATCGGACCGAACCGAGTGAGCGCTGACCGGATCGAGCGGTTGGCGGTGTACCTGCCCAATGACCCGGAACAACCGCTGAAGGAGTACGCCTCCAGCGCCGATTTCATGGCGGACCTGAGAGCGCGCTTGCACAGTGCCGCCTATCGACGCTTTTTCAGTCAGTTCGTACCAATGCGGCAGCAAGGTTTGTTTTTCGGCCACTTCAACAAATTGTACAAGCCCGACGGTGCCGGCAATCAGGCTGATTTCCCGGTGCAGTCCAGGCCGACGAAGCTGCCACTTGATGAAGTGCTGATTAATGGAGATTTGTGGCTACAGCTGCGTCAGAACGCGATCAATAAAATGTACGCCGACGCACGAGCGGTTGTCGTGACGACGGGCGAAGAGGACCGCAAAGCCCGGGCAAGCCGGCTGGAAAGCTATTTGGATTCAGTGACCAACGTGTTCAACCTCGCGGCGTTTGTCGTGCCCGGTTTAGGGCCGATCATGCTAATGGTCGGGGCGGCACAGATGTGCAATGAAGTATTCGAAGGCATCGAAGCGTACGAGCAGGGTGAAACCAAAGAACTGTGGGCACACTTGTCCAGCGTGGCGCTGAATGTGGCATTTGTCGGCACCGGGGCGGCGGTGCTGCCGAAGATTCAATTGTCGAGCCTGGTGGACTCACTCAAGCCCGTCACGCTGGCGGAGGGCGAACAGAAGTTATGGAACCCGGATCTTTCGACGTACAAGGCCAGCGTCACACTGGCGCCGGAGGCCCGCCCCGATGCGGTGGGTCTGTACCCGCACAATGGACAGAAGGTTCTGCCGATTGAAGGTGACCACTATCAGGTCGGACACGACGCGGCCAGCGACCGGTACAGCATTCGCCACCCCAACCGCCCCGACGCCTACAGCCCTGAGCTTTTGCATAACGGCGAAGGTGCCTGGCGTCATGAGCTGGAGCGCCCGCAGACCTGGGACGCGACGCTGATGCGACGGCTTGGCCCGATAGCGGAGGGTTTCAACGATGCTGAGCTGGAGCAGATCCGGCGGGTCAGCGGTGTCGATAAGGATGTCCTGCGTCGGTTGCATGTCGAGGGCGAACCAGTGCCGGCGGTCCTGCTCGAGACCTTGAAGAGATTTCGCGCCTATGACGTTGCCCTGAAGGTCGCTCAGGGCATCGGTGAGGGCTCGCTTTCCAGCGCGTTGTGCGGCTACGCCGCGTCGTTGGCGGTCGAGTTGCCGGGGTGGCCGGCGAGCAAAGCCATCGAGGCTGTTCCGGGTGAAGGCTTGAGCGAGCCTTCGGTCAAGTACGGCAACGTTGATGCCTTACCAGAAGATATCCTCAAAATCAGCCGTGAAGACCTGATGAGCGGCCAGTTGCCCGCGCGGATTATCGCCTCAATGAACGAGGCGCACATCAAAGCGCTCTTGCCTCAGTACACGCCCGCAACGTCGGCGGAACGTATCAGTACCCTGAAACAAAAACTGCATGAACGTGCGGTCAGTTCGCGGGCACGCTTGACACACAGCCTCTACGCCGAGCAACAACCGTCGGCCGATGCGCAAGTGGCTACCGTTCAGCGGGACTTCACCAGCCTGCCGGCTGCGATGATCAAAGAGTTATTGGCAGACGCGACGACTGCCGAACGGGCAACCCTGAACACCGACAAGCGCGTTCCGCTGCGCCTGGGCGAAGGTGCGCGCCGGTTACAGCAGCAGATGCGCCTGACCCGCGCCTATGAAGGTTTGTACCTGGATGCGCTTCTGGACACGGACAGCGAAATCCTCGTGCTCAATACGTTGCAACACCTGCCGGGCTGGGTGAGTGATATCCGTCTCGAAGTGCGCGAACGTTGGCTTGGAGGAGAGCTGCGCGCCAGCGTCGGTCCCGAGGATGCCAGCGAGCGCAAAGTGCTGCTGCGCACGGACGATGGTCGCTATGAGGCACGTAATGATCGTGACGAGCATTTGCACGGGGCCGATGACTTTTATTCATCAATTCAGCATGCGTTGCCCGACCGTCAGCGTCAGTCCATTGGAGTGCCTGACGTTGCGCAGGGGGCCAGATTGAAGGCGAAAATTCTTGAACATCAGATGAGCCCGGATCAACTTCGGCCCCTGCTGAAAATGCAACCGCGCCAGCCTCGGTTCTTCAAGGCGCCGATGCGCCTGTCCGGCGAACGCATCGGTTACCCGCTGAGCGATCAGCCGGATATCAGCCGATGGGAGCGCGCCACTGAGGCGCGGCTTCGGGCGCTGTATCCCTCGATGTCGGCGGAGGAGGTCGGTTCATTTATCGAGAATATGGACGAGACGCTGGACGGCGAGTTGAAAAATCGTGAAATCGAATATGCGCAGATGAAAGTAGATTTGGAAACCTGGCATCGGGCGTGGCTGAGAGCCGCGTCGGTGGAAGAGCGTTCGACCCGTGCCTTCCGCCGCCGTCGGGACGCCCGCGTGACGATCATTAGAGCCCTCAAACAGGCCTGGCAATGCACGGGAGAGGTGGACGTGGACAGCACCGGTCTTCGCCAGGGTCAGCGCATTGATTTGGCCGAGCTCGACATCGGCGGCGAGATCAATGAACTGCCGACGCTCACGGCGAATTTCAACCACGTTACTTATCTGGATTTATCGGGTACCGGCATCAAAGGCAATGCTGACGGGTTTTTGCGTAACTTCGAGCGATTGCGCACGTTGGTGCTGGGCAATAACGAACTGGATGCGCTGCCGCAAAACCTCGGGAGCATGACCCACCTGTCCACCCTGGACCTGTCCGACAACCTGATCGAACTCGACGCCAACGCTGTCGCGCAATTGCGAAAACTCAAGCGCGTGCGATACCTGGGACTTGAGGGCAACCCATTGGGGATGCTTCCGGACATCGGACGTATGCCGGGGCTGCAAATTGTGTTGTTGGCCAATACCGGAATCGATACCTGGCCGGTGGGGCTATTCGATCAGGCACGGCTGCGCACGCTGTATCTGGATATGCAGGCTAACGTGCTGGAAATCGTTCCTGACGTGGCGCCCGGGTCGGCGCAAGCGGAAGTCATCGCGCGCACGCTTATCAGTCACGAACCCGCCAATATTTCCGCGCAGAATCTGCAGCGGGTCAGACACTACGGCCACTCGGTAGGGTTTGAGCCGAATCGACCGGAGTACGCTCGCGGTGTCGCCGACAGTGGACGTTGGGCCTCCGGACTGACGGAGGAACAGTGGCGGGGCAAACAGGATCTATGGGCCGACCTCGAAAACGAGCCTGGATCAACCCCCTTTTTCAGGGAGCTGAGGAACCTGTCGGAGTCTGCCGATGCGGTGGCAGCAGACCCGGCAGCCAAGATCGGGCTCAGCCGTAAGGTCTGGTCGATGATCGAGGCCGCAACCGGAAACACGGCATTGCGCGAAAAGCTGTTTCTCATGGCCACGGCGCCTACTACCTGCGTCGATGCGGGTGCGCAGTTGTTCAATGCCATGGGCCTGGAAGTGCTGATTGTTCAAGCCTATGAATTGGGCACAAACGAGCTGATCGAAACGGAGTTGGTGACGCTGGCGCGGGGCAAGTCGCGTCTGGACAGGTTGGGCAAGATTGCCCGAGAGCGTATCCGCGAACTGATGCGGGAAGGGCGCCAGCTTATCGAGCTCGATGAAGACGAGAATCTGGTGCCTCACTTTGATGCTCAGGGAGAGCGGCTTCCAGATATTGATGAAGTGGAAATCCATATGGTCTACCCCACTCAACTGGCGGCGACGGAGTTTCTGGATTTGCCTTGGCAATCCCGGGAGATGCGGTTCAGCGCGCCCGATGTGACAGCCGAAATGATCCAGACTGCTTACGATCGGGTGCTGGCAGAAGAGCAGGGGCCGCGGCTGCAAGCGCTGCTGCTCGAACAGGAATTCTGGGTGGACTTTGTCAAGCGATCCTATGCACGACGGATCACCGTTCTGCGATCCAGAGGTGAATTCTTGCTGGACCTTCAGGCCGCCCAACGAGCCTGGCTTGGAAGTGATTCGACCGTGCACAGGATTCATTGGCGTGCTCAAGTGCGCCGGCTGGCGAGACTGCTGGGCAAGCCGGAAAGTGAAATCAAACCCGGTACGGTGTTAAGCGACGAGCAGTATTACGCCGAGATGGCTGAAATCGGCACGCTGGAAACGGCGCTGATCGCCAGCCTGACCGAGCAAGCGATAGCGCGCGCCAAATTGCAACACGGGGTAGGCGCATTGGGTCAGAACAGGAAGTAACGCTGCGCCATCGGCAATGTTTCCGCCGGTTCACACCACAGCAATACCCCGTCGGCCTTGACCTGATAGGTCTGCGGGTCGACGTCGATGTTCGGTAGGTAATCGTTGTGGATCAAGTCGGTTTTCTGCACCTCGCGGCAACCCTTGACCACGGCGATTTTTTTCTTCAACCCCAAGGCTTCCGGCAGACCAGCCTCCTGCGCTGCCTGACTGATGAAGGTCATGCTGGTGGCGTGCAGCGAGCCGCCGTAACTGGCAAACATCGGACGGTAATGCACCGGTTGCGGCGTCGGAATCGAGGCGTTGGCGTCGCCCATCAGACTCGCCGCAATGGCGCCGCCCTTGAGAATCAACGTC
Organism: Pseudomonas sp. GB2N2; assembly: GCF_054897705.1. NCBI lineage: Bacteria > Pseudomonadati > Pseudomonadota > Gammaproteobacteria > Pseudomonadales > Pseudomonadaceae > Pseudomonas > Pseudomonas sp. GB2N2. The sequence goes on along the minus strand of NZ_CM142701.1, from coordinate 3,934,268 downwards.
GGCTTGACCCCGAAAAATGCCGGGCGCCACAGCACCAGATCAGCCCATTTCCCTACTTCCACCGAACCTACTTCATGGCTGATGCCGTGGGTGATCGCCGGGTTGATCGTGTATTTGGCGATGTAGCGTTTGGCGCGGAAGTTGTCGTTGCCCTCGCCGTCACCCGGCAGTGGTCCGCGCTGTTTTTTCATCTTGTCGGCGGTCTGCCAGGTGCGCGTGATGACTTCGCCGACGCGGCCCATGGCCTGGCTGTCGGAGCTGATCATCGAGAACGCGCCGAGGTCGTGGAGGATGTCTTCGGCGGCAATCGTCTCGCGGCGGATGCGGCTTTCGGCGAACGCTACGTCTTCGGCAATGCTCGGGTCGAGGTGGTGGCAGACCATCAGCATGTCGAGGTGTTCGTCGATGGTGTTGCGGGTGAACGGCCGGGTCGGGTTGGTCGAACTCGGCAGCACGTTGGCGAAGCCGCAGGCCTTGATGATGTCCGGGGCATGCCCGCCGCCCGCGCCTTCGGTGTGATAGGTGTGGATGGTGCGGCCCTTGAACGCGGCGAGGGTGGTTTCGACGAAGCCGGACTCGTTGAGGGTGTCGGTGTGGATTGCCACCTGAACGTCGTACTGGTCGGCGACGTTCAGGCAGTTGTCGATGCTCGCCGGGGTGGTGCCCCAGTCTTCGTGCAACTTGAGGCCGATGGCGCCGGCCTTGACCTGTTCGATCAGCGGCTCCGGCAGGCTGGCGTTGCCTTTGCCGGTGAGGCCGATGTTCATCGGGAACGCGTCCGCCGCTTGAAGCATCCGCGCCAGATGCCACGGGCCTGACGTGCACGTGGTGGCGTTGGTCCCGGTCGCCGGGCCGGTGCCGCCGCCGATCATGGTGGTGACGCCGCTGATCAGCGCTTCTTCAATCTGCTGCGGGCAGATGAAGTGAATGTGCGTGTCGATGCCGCCGGCGGTGAGGATCATGCCTTCGCCGGCGATCACTTCGGTGCTGGCGCCGATGGCGATGGTCACGTTCGGTTGTACATCCGGGTTGCCCGCCTTGCCGATGCCCGCGACGCGGCCATCCTTGAGGCCGACGTCAGCCTTGACGATGCCCCAGTGGTCGATGATCAGCGCGTTGGTGATCACCGTGTCGACAACTTCAGCGGCGAGCAACTGGCTTTGGCCCTGGCCATCGCGGATGACTTTGCCGCCGCCGAATTTCACTTCTTCGCCGTAAGTGGTGAAGTCTTTTTCCACTTCGATCCACAGCTCGGTGTCGGCCAGGCGCACCTTGTCGCCGACGGTGGGGCCGAACATGTCGGCGTAGGCCTGACGGGAGATCTTCATTTCCTCGTTCCTCGGAATTGAGCTGCAAGCTTCAAGCTGCAAGCCTCAAGTAGAAGCAGATAGGGGGGCACCGCAAACTGCTCTTTCTTGCAGCTTGAAGCTTGAAACTTGCAGCTGAAGTCGACCTATAAGTCGCCCATGACTCTTCCCGCAAACCCAAAAACCCGACGCAACCCCTCCAGGTCGACAAGCTCGACTTCCCGACTCTGCCCGGGTTCGAAGCGCACGGCGGTGCCGGCAGGGATGTTCAGGCGCATGCCACGACCGGCGGCGCGGTCGAAGGTCAGGGCGTCATTGGTTTCGAAAAAATGATAATGCGAGCCGACCTGGATCGGCCGGTCGCCGCTGTTGGATACCTTCAAACTGACGGTGCGGCGGCCAACGTTGAGTTCTATGTCGCCGGGCTGGATCTGATATTCACCGGGAATCATCAATGGGCTCCCTGGAGCACTTTGTAATAGAGGGCGGTCGGCTTGTACCGACCACTCGGGTCGCAGGCGTAGTCAGGAAGTTCACCGGCGCGGGTGTAACCCAGCGCGCTGTAGAAATCCTCGGCCGGGGAGCCGGCTTCGGTGTCGAGGTAGAGCATCCCGCGTTTGTGCTGAAGCGCGGCCTGTTCCAAAGCGCTCATCAACTGTTGGCCCAAGCCGCGACGGCGCGCCTGTTCGCGTACCAGCAATTTCTGCACTTCGGCGCGGTTCAGGCCGTTGGCTTTCTGGCACAGGGTCAACTGCACGCTGGCCTGCACTTGTTCGTCCTTGACCACCACCCACAGCAGCACATTGCCCTTGTTCAGGTTGTCCTGAACCTCATCGAAATAGGCGCGCGCCTGCGTGGCATCGAGGTCAGCCATGAAGCCGACACTGGCGCCATAGCCGACGGCGTCGAGCAGCAGATCAATCAAACCCTGGCGATAGTGGGCAAAGCTTTCAACATTGACGCGGCGCAGTTGAGCGGCATTCATCGGGCGTTACTCCTTGCTGGCGGGCGGCGGTTCGGCGCCAGGATTGAGGGTCAATTGCATGAACGTCAGGTCCAGCCAGCGGCCGAACTTGGTGCCCACTTGAGGCATCTGCCCGGTCGTAACGAAACCGGCCCGTTCATGCAGGCGAATGGAGGCGGCATTCCCGCTTTCGATGGCGGCGACCATCACATGCTTGTCGCAGCCTTTGGCGCGCTCGATCAGCACGTCCATCAACTTCGGGCCCAGCCCGTTACCACGCTGGTCGCTGCGGACGTAGACCGAATGCTCGACGGTGTGGCGGAAACCATCGAAGGGGCGCCAGTCACCAAATGAAGCGTAGCCGAGTACGCTGTTGTCGCCGTCGACAATCACCAGGATCGGATAACCCTGGGATTGACGTGCGCTGAACCAGGCCTGGCGATTGCCGAGGTCAACGGCCTGTTCGTTCCAGATCGCCGTGGTGTTGAGCACGGCGTCGTTGTAGATGTCGCGGATCGCCGGCAGATCGGCGTGCACCGCATCGCGGATGGAGTCAGTCATGGCGCAGCCTCAGGCGATAGGTTGGTGGACGGTGACCAGCTTGGTGCCGTCGGGGAAGGTGGCTTCCACCTGAATCTCCGGGATCATTTCCGGGATACCTTCCATCACTTGTTCGCGGCTGAGCAGGGTGGTGCCGAAGTGCATCAGCTCGGCGACGGTGCGGCCGTCACGCGCGCCTTCGAGCAGCGCGGCGGAGATGTAGGCCATGGCTTCCGGGTAATTGAGTTTCACGCCGCGGGCCAAACGCCGCTCGGCCACGAGGCCGGCGGTGAAGATCAGCAGTTTGTCTTTTTCGCGTGGGGTCAGGTCCATTGTGTGGAATCCATAATCGGCAGATTTAAAAAAGTGAGGATCGCATTTCAGGTGCTCCATATTCTGGGCGGGACTGCCTCTCGGCCGAGCAATGCCGGCCTCAGCAACCGCCACAAATCAATCAACCAGCCCCGCGCCAACAGCGCCTCGCTGGCCAGGCATCGGGCAACGATCAGTCCCGGCAACTGGGTCAGATCGCCGCGCACGTCATTGGGCAGCGATCGGCATTTCTCCAGTAATTCACGTTCAATCTCCCCGGTCACCAACAGCGTCGCAAACACCGGTTGCCCGTCCAGGCCAATCGGCGAACCGAGCAACCCGTCATCCCCGACAATGCGCTGACGTTCATGCCAGAGCAACTGGCCGTCGCGGCGAATATCCAGCTGCGCCTGAAAATGCCCGAGGTCAAAACGCTCGCCGCTGGCCGGGCGACCGAGCGCCACGACGTCCCAGTAGAACAAGCGCGCATCACCTTCCAGATCAATGACGGTGCTGAGTTCGGCCTGGGCGGCGCTGAAGACAATCGTTTCCTGCGGTAGCCACTCCAGTGTCGCGCCGGCGGCCACCTTCAGTTGCAGTTTCTGATAAGCCGGGCCAGCGGCGCGATACCACTTGGCGGCGCCGGGGCTAGTGATTTGCGCCCACGCGTTGCGGTCAACGCTGGCGCTGATGTCCAGCCGATCACCACCGGCAATCCCGCCGGGCGGGTGCACGATGATGTGCTGGCAGACCTCGGGACCTTCGGCATACAAATGCTTTTGCACGCGCAACGGGCCGATGTGTCGGCGCTGAACCGGGCGCGTGCTGTCGCCGAATCGGGCGTAGCCCAACTCCAGCTCGGCGTGCCAGCTCGGGGTAAACAGGACAGTGGGAAGGGCTGAGTTCATGGGTTCTAATTATCGTCAGGACGCTGCAGATTAGATCGTAACCAGGCCGCGCACACCCTCGGCTTCCATATTTTCTCCGCGACCCTGTTGCACGATCTCGCCCCGGGACATCACCAGGTATTGATCGGCCAATTCAGCGGCGAAATCATAGAACTGCTCCACCAGCAAAATCGCCATGTCGCCACGCGCCGCGAGCTTCTTGATCACTGCACCGATCTCCTTGATCACTGACGGCTGGATGCCTTCGGTCGGCTCGTCGAGAATCAACAACCGTGGACGACTGGCCAACGCCCGGCCGATTGCCAATTGCTGCTGCTGACCGCCGGACAAGTCGCCGCCACGGCGTTGCTTCATTTGCAGCAGCACCGGGAACAGCTCGTAGATGAACGCGGGGACTTCTTTCGCTTCACTGCCCGGAAACCGCGACAGGCCCATCAACAGGTTTTCCTCGACGGTCAGCCGGCCAAAAATCTCGCGGCCCTGAGGCACGTAGGCGATCCCCGCGTGCACCCGCTGGTGCGGCTTGAGCGTGGTGATCGGCTTGCCTTCCCAGTTCACCGCGCCCTCCTTGGACGGGAGCAATCCCATCAGGCATTTGAGCAACGTGGTCTTGCCGACACCGTTGCGCCCGAGCAGGCACGTGACTTCACCGACCTTCACCTCAAACGTCAGGCCGCGCAGGATGTGGCTACCGCCGTAGTACTGATGAAGGTGTTTGACCTGTAGCATTGGAACTCCGTTTGTAGGGCTTCAAGCGGCAAGCTTCAAGCGGCAAGCTTCAAGTAAGAACGGAACGGTGCGGCTATGCTTTTCACTTGCCGCTCGAAGCTTGCGGCTTGTAGCTGGCCGATTCACCGCCCCAAATAAACCTCAATAACTCTCTCATCGGCCTGCACCTGCTCCAGCGATCCTTCCGCCAGCACGCTGCCCTGGTGCAATACGGTGACGTGATCGGCAATCGAGCCGACAAAGCCCATGTCATGTTCCACCACCATCAGCGAATGCTTGCCCGCCAGGCGCTTGAACAACTCGGCGGTGAATTCGGTTTCGGCGTCGGTCATGCCCGCCACGGGTTCGTCCAGCAGCAGCAATTGCGGGTCTTGCATCAGCAGCATGCCGATTTCCAGAAACTGCTTCTGACCGTGGGACAACAAGCCGGCCGGGCGATTGACCGAGGTGGTCAGGCGAATGGTGTCCAGCACTTCGCCGATGCGATCTCTTTGCTCACCGCTCAAGCGCGCCCGCAAGCTGGCCCACACCGACTTGTCGGTTTTCTGCGCCAGCTCCAGGTTTTCAAACACGCTCAGCGCTTCGAACACCGTCGGCTTCTGAAACTTGCGACCAATGCCGGCCTGGGCAATCTGCACTTCGCTCATCTGCGTCAGGTCGAGGGTTTCACCAAACCAGGCCTTGCCGTGACTCGGCCGGGTCTTGCCGGTGATCACGTCCATCAGCGTGGTTTTGCCCGCACCGTTGGGGCCGATGATGCAGCGCAATTCGCCAACGCCGATGTACAGGTTCAACGCGTTCAGCGCCTTGAAGCCATCGAAGCTGACGCTGATGTCTTCCAGGGTCAGGATGGTGCCGTGGCGAGTGTCCAGCCCCGGGCCCACCCGTTGGCCGAGGCCGATGGCGTCGCGGCTGGTGCCGGCGTCCTTGTTCGGCTGCGGCGGATAGAAGGCCGGTTCGAGCATGAATTCAGCGGTCGCAGTGACTCTCATTTTACAAACCTCATTCATTACCCCTTTTCTTCAGCAGGCCGATCACGCCTTTGGGCAGGTACAGGGTCACGACAATGAACAGCGCGCCAAGGAAAAACAGCCAGTATTCCGGAAACGCCACTGTGAACCAGCTCTTCATGCCGTTGACGACACCGGCGCCGAGCAACGGACCGATCAGCGTGCCGCGCCCCCCGAGAGCCACCCAGACCGCCGCTTCGATCGAGTTGGTCGGCGACATCTCGCTCGGGTTGATGATCCCGACTTGCGGCACGTACAGCGCCCCGGCCAGACCGCACAGCACCGCGCTCAAGACCCAGACAAACAGCTTGAATCCGCGTGGGTCGTAGCCGCAAAACATCAGGCGGTTTTCCGCATCGCGCAACGCCGTGAGTACCCGGCCGAATTTGCTTTGCGCCAGGCGCCAGCCGATGAACAGGCTCGCCACCAGCAACACCACTGTGGCAAAAAACAGCACCGCGCGCGTCCCCGGTTCCGTGATGCCAAACCCGAGAATGCTGCGGAAATTGGTAAAGCCGTTATTGCCGCCAAATCCGGTTTCGTTACGGAAGAACAACAACATGCCGGCGAAGGTCAGTGCCTGGGTCATGATCGAGAAATACACGCCCTTGATCCGCGAACGGAAGGCGAAGAAACCGAACACCAACGCCAACAATCCAGGCGCCAACACCACCAGGCACATCGACCAGAGAAAGCTGCTGGTGCCGGTCCAGTACCACGGCAATTCGGTCCACGACAGGAACGTCATGAACGCCGGCAGGGCATCGCCCGAGGCCTGGCGCATCAAATACATGCCCATCGCATAACCACCGAGGGCAAAAAACATACCGTGCCCGAGGGACAGCAGACCGGCGTAACCCCACACCAGATCCAGCGCCAGGGCGACGATGGCGTAGCAAAGAATCTTGCCCACCAGGGTCAGCGTGTAAGCCGAGACGTGAAACGTGTTGTCCGGCGACAACAGCGACAGCAGCGGCAATGCCAGCAACAGAACGAGGACTATCGCGCCGACGGCCATCGTGATTTTGGGGCCGGCCTTTTGCGTGGCCGTTAGCATCAGGGGCTGGTTCATCAGTCGATTACCCGTCCTTTCAGTGCGAAGAGGCCTTGCGGACGTTTCTGGATGAACAGAATGATCAGCGCGAGGATCAGGATCTTGCCGAGCACCGCACCGATCTGCGGTTCGAGAATCTTGTTGGCGATGCCCAGGCCAAACGCTGCCAGCACGCTACCCGCCAGCTGCCCGACACCGCCAAGCACCACCACCAGGAACGAGTCGATGATGTAGCTCTGGCCGAGGTCCGGGCCGACGTTGCCGATCTGACTCAGGGCAACGCCGCCGAGGCCGGCGATGCCCGAGCCGAGGCCAAAGGCGAGCATGTCCACGCGCCCGGTCGGCACGCCGCAGCAGGCGGCCATGTTGCGGTTCTGAGTGACGGCACGCACGTTCAAACCCAGGCGCGTCCTGTTCAGCAGCAGCCAGGTCAGCACCACCACAAACAGCGCAAACGCGATGATCACGATGCGGTTGTACGGCAGCACCAGGTTCGGCAACACCTGAATCCCGCCCGACAACCACGCCGGGTTGGCCACTTCAACGTTCTGCGCGCCGAACACCAGGCGCACCAGTTGAATCAGCATCAGGCTGATGCCCCACGTCGCCAGCAGGGTTTCCAACGGGCGACCATAGAGGTGACGGATCACCGTGCGTTCCAGCGCCATGCCGATGGCTGCCGTGACGAAAAACGCCACCGGCAACGCCATCAGCGGATAGAACTCGATGGCTTGCGGCGCGAAGCGCTGGAACATCAGCTGCACCACGTACGTCGAGTACGCGCCAAGCATCAGCATCTCGCCGTGGGCCATGTTGATCACCCCGAGCAAGCCGAAGGTAATCGCCAGGCCGAGCGCCGCGAGCAGCAGGATCGAGCCCAGCGACATGCCGCTGAAAGCTTGGCCGAGGATCTCGCCGATCAGCAGTTTGCGTTTGACTTGCGCGAGGCTGGTTTCAGCGGCAGTGCGCACACCGGCGTCGGCTTCGACCCCCGGTTGCAGCAGACTTTCGAGGCGAGTGCGGGCCAGCGGGTCACCGGTTTCGCCGAGCAGGCGCACAGCGGCGAGGCGCACGGCCGGGTCGGCGTCGACCAGTTGCAGGTTGGCCAGCGCGAGACTCAGGGCGGCGTGAACGCTTTCGTCCTGTTCGCCGGCGAGTTGCTGGTCGAGGAATTTCAGTTGTGCCGGTTTGGCACTTTTCTGCAGTTGCTGCGCGGCGCCGAGACGGATTTTGGCGTCGGCGGCGAGCAGTTGATGACTGGCCAGCGCGGTGTCGATCAGACCCCGCAGGCGATTGTTCAGGCGCAGGGTTTTTAGTTGGCCTTCGACCATCAGTTCGCCTTGTTGCAAGGCGTTGATCAGTTCGATTCGGGCCGGAACGGGCTGCGCGGCCCAGGCTTCGAGCAGCTTGGCTTGCTCGACGGGGTTGGCGGCGACGAAGTCTTCGGTGTCGCCGGCTTGTGCGCCCAGCGGCAGCAATAGCAGGCAGGCGAGGATCAAACGGTAGAAGGCAATGGGCATATTGTTAGCCTTGCACGGACAAAGTTGTAGGAGTGAGCCTGCTCGCGATAGCGGTGTGTCAGACACATGGAGGTTGGATATGCCGACGCCTTCGCGAGCAGGCTCGCTCCTACAGGGGATTTGTGTCGGGCTTGAATAATCCGTTCAGGCCCGACATCCAGTGACTTAGTTGCTCTTCATCGCATAATCCGGCTTCTTGTCGTTGCCATCGATATACGGGCTCCACGGCTGGGCGCGGATCGGGCCTTCGGTCTGCCACACCACGTTGAACTGACCATCGGCCTGAATCTCGCCGATCATCACCGGCTTGTGCAGGTGGTGGTTGGTCTTGTCCATGGTCAGGGTGTAGCCGGACGGCGCGGCAAAGGTCTGGCCGGCGAGGGCTTCGCGGACTTTGTCGACGTCGGTCGACTTGGCTTTCTCGGCCGCCTGCGCCCACATGTGGATGCCCACGTAGGTAGCTTCCATCGGGTCGTTGGTCACCGCTTTGTCGGCGCCCGGCAGGTTGTGTTTCTTCGCGTAGGCTTTCCAGTCGGCGACGAATTTCTTGTTCGCCGGGTTCTCGACCGACTCGAAGTAGTTCCACGCCGCGAGGTTGCCCACCAGCGGTTTGGTGTCGATGCCGCGCAATTCTTCTTCGCCGACCGAGAACGCTACGACCGGAACGTCAGTCGCTTTCAAACCCTGGTTCGCCAGCTCTTTATAGAACGGCACGTTGGAGTCGCCGTTGACTGTGGAGATGACCGCGGTCTTGCCACCGGCCGAGAATTTCTTGATGTTGGCGACGATGGTTTGATAATCGGCGTGGCCGAACGGGGTGTAGACCTCTTCGATGTCCTTGTCTGCTACACCTTTGGAGTGCAGGAACGAGCGCAGGATTTTGTTGGTGGTGCGCGGGTACACGTAGTCGGTGCCGAGCAGGAAGTAACGCTTGGCGCTGCCGCCTTCTTCGCTCATCAGGTATTCAACGGCGGGGATCGCCTGCTGGTTCGGCGCGGCGCCGGTGTAGAACACGTTCGGCGACATCTCTTCGCCTTCGTACTGCACCGGGTAGAACAGCAGGCCGTTGAGTTCTTCGAACACCGGCAGTACCGATTTACGCGACACCGACGTCCAGCAACCAAACACCACGGCGACCTTGTCCTGAGTCAGCAACTGACGGCCCTTTTCCGCGAACAACGGCCAGTTCGACGCCGGGTCGACCACGACGGGTTCGAGCATCTTGCCGTTCACGCCGCCCTTGGCATTGATCTCGTCGATGGTCATCAACGCCATGTCTTTAAGGGATGTTTCGGAGATCGCCATGGTCCCGGACAACGAATGCAGAATCCCGACCTTGATGGTCTCTGCGGCCTGGACTGTCCAGGTCATGCCCATCGCGGCAATGCTTGCCGTGAGTGTGAAAGCCTTGATCAAGCTGCGACGCTTCATTGTGCGATCTCCGTGAACATTAGTATTTTTTTGATGGGCAGATGCGGACTACTGAAGGCTGTTTTGCAAGGGCTGTGCCCAGTCGGAAAAAGGCAGGGAAATGTCGTATTAGAGCGGTTGCGCGGTTTGGCGGCGCACCACGAAGGACCGCGTCAGGCGCGTTGGTGCGAAGAGGTGCGCCACATTGGGGCGCAATTTTTGACACGCCAAAAATCGAATGTGGGAGCTGTGTGCGTCACCGGCGGCGCATCAGGCCGATGAAGAACAGCCCGCCAATCGCGGCGGTGGCGACGCCGATGGGCAGGTCCTCGGGGGCGATCAGCGTGCGGGCGGCGACATCAACCCAGACCAGGAAAATGCTCCCCAGCAAGACGCACGCGGGCAACAACCGGCGATGCTCGGCCCCGACCAATCGCCGCGCAATGTGCGGCACCATCAATCCGACAAATCCGATGGAGCCAGAGATCGACACCAGCACTCCGGTCATCAGCGATGCAATCACGAATACCTGCAGCCGAACGGCCCGGGCATTCAGGCCGAGCGTCACGGCGGTCTGCTCACCCGCCATCAGCGCGTTCAGCGGACGCGCCATGCCCAACAACAAAACCAGCCCCAGCAGAACACTGGCGGCCGGCACCGCGAGCAATTCCCAGCGCGCCAGCCCGAGCCCGCCGAGCATCCAGAACATCACTGCCGAACTCGCACGGTGATCGCCAAGAAACAGCAACAGATTGGCAACCGCCATCATCACGAAAGACACCGCGACGCCGCACAGCAGCAGTCGATCACTGTCCAGCCGGCCGTGACGGTTGGCGATCATCAGCACGATCAGCATGCTCAACAGCGCGCCGATAAACGCGGCGATGGGCAAGGTCAGCAGGCCGACGATTTCATCCACATGCAGCACTACGATCACCGCACCGAGCGTTGCGCCCGAGGTGACGCCGAGCAAGTGCGGATCTGCCAGCGGGTTGCGCGTCACCGCTTGCAGCACCGCGCCGACCAGTGCCAGGCCAGCGCCGACCGATGCACCGAGCAACATCCGCGGCACGCGGATCAACCAGACGATGTGTTCCTGTCCCGCCGCCCAATTTACCTCGCCGAGGCCGAACACCTTGTGCAGCAAAATCCGCCACACCACGTCTACTGGCACCCGCGCCGGGCCGAAGCCCAGCGACACCACGCACGACACCCACAGCAATGCGCCGAGGGCGATCAGCAACAGGGCGTAGCGACGACCAATCATTCGCTGTGGAAACCTTTGGCCAGGGTTTCCACCGCCCGCACGTTGTCGATGCCGGGCGTGGCCTGCACGTAAGGAATAACGATGAACCGCTGGTTTTTGATCGCGTCCACCGATTGCAGCGCCTTGTTGTCGAGCAGGAATTGGACTTTCTGCGCAGCGGTGACTTCGCCATAGTCGACGATCACGATCACTTGCGGATTGCGCTCGACCACGTTTTCCCAATTGACGCGGGTCCAGCTCGCGTCGACGTCATCGAGAATGTTGCGCCCGCCCGCCGCGTCGATCAGCGCTTGCGGCATGCCGAGGCGACCGGAAGTCATGGCGCGGTCTTCGCCGCTGTCGTAGAGAAATATGCGCGGTTTGTCGGCGGGCAGGTTCTTGCGCACCTCGGCGACTTGCGCCTGCAGGTTGGCGATCAGGCGGTTGGCACGATCCTGCACGTCGAAGATTTTGCCGAGGTTGCGCAGGTCGTTGTAGGTGTCTTCCAACGTGGCTGCCGGGCGCTGCATGACAAAGGCGCAGGACTCGGTCAGCTCGTAGACGTTGATGCCCAGCGGTTGCAACGTCTGCGGCGTGAGGTCACCCCCGACGCGCATGCCGTAGTCCCAGCCGGCGAAGAAGAAATCGACGTTGGCATTGAGCAGGGTTTCCACCGACGGGTACTTCTCGGCCAGCTCCGGCAGGCCGTTGAGGATCGTCTGCATGTCGGGCGTGACCGACTTCCAGCCACTGACGCCGCTGTAGCCGGCCATGCTCGGTTTGAGGCCGAGGGCGAGCATCATCTGGGTCATGTTGATGTCGTGGCTGACCGCGTGTTTCGGCGCTTGCGCGAAGGTCACTTCGCGGTTGCAACTCTGGATCGTCAACGGGTAACGGGTGGCCTCGGCCTGCGCCTGGGCACTGCCCAGCAACACCGCGACGCACATCAGTGAGCGCACATTCATGGTTGGGTTATCCAGGTGATTCGTGGGTAGCCATGCAAAGGGTGTTCATCGATCAGCGCTTCGACGCCGAACACCTCACGCAGCAGCGGGGTGGTCAGGACTTCTTTCGGTGTACCGCTGGTGACGATACGACCGTGATCGATCACGTACAGCCGGTCGCAAAACGCGGCGGCGAGGTTGAGGTCATGGATGCTGGCGAGGGTGCCGATGTTCAGGCGCTTGACCAGTTGCAGCAACTCAAGCTGATAGCGCGGGTCGAGGTGATTGGTTGGCTCGTCGAGGATCAGCAATTGCGGTTGTTGCGCCAGAGCGCGGGCGAGGATCACTCGCTGCTTTTCCCCGCCGGAGAGGGTGGCGAAAGCGTGATCTTCGAAGCCTTTGAGGCCGACGGATGCCAGGGCTTGAGTGGCGAGTTTTTGGTCTTCCAGGGTGTCGCCGTCGAACAGGCCTTTGTGCGGTGTGCGGCCCATGCCGACCACTTCGTCGACGGTCAGGCCGAAGGCGTCGGGAAACTCCTGCAACACCACGGCGATGCGTTGCGCGCACCAGCGCGAGGATTGCTTCCAGACGTTGTGGTGATCGAGCCGGACCTCACCGCTTTCGGGTTTGCTGAAGCGCCAGGCGCAGCGCAGCAGGCTGGTCTTGCCGCTGCCATTGGGGCCGATCAACCCGACGAACTCACCAGCGGCCACGTGCAGCGAGGCATCACGCAGCTGGAACTGGTGATGACAGTGGCCATGGCCCAGAGGTGTCCAGGCGAGGTTTTTGAGGTTCAGCGAGGTCATGCGTTAACTCTGGAATATTGGGTGCTGCTGATGGCCCTGAAGAACTCATTTCAAGGCGCGGAGTTTACAGCGCCTTCTGCCGCGCGCATCTCGCTTGTTTCATGATGAAGATGAGGTCGATTCAGTTTGCCGGGTGAAACGCGAAAGCAGCACTCGATCCACCACCCAGACCACTACCAGCGAAGCCCCCACCAGCGGAAACAACACCGCCAGCACCAGCATGATCGCCACGCCGGTTTTCCAGGTCGGTAGATCGTGGCGCAGCGGCGGAACGCCCACCTTGCCTTGTGGGCGACGCTTCCACCAGATCACCATGCCGCTGACGGCGCTGAGCAGAATCATCAGGCAGATCAGCAGCACGATGATCTGATTGAACGCGCCGAACATCTTACCCTCGTGGAGCATCACGCCGATTTCCGTGGCGCGGGCGACGCTGCCGTACTGCTCGAAACGCACGTCGGCGAGCACATTGCCGGTGTACTGATCGACGTGCAGCGTGGCGTCGTTGCGCGGGTCATCGGCGAACACGGCGATGGTGAACACGCCGGTCGCGGTGGTCGGCAAGGTGATGCTGTAACCCGGTTCGACCTGGCGTTGCAGGGCGATGTTCTGCACGTCTTGCAGGCTGATGATCGGCGCTGCGGGGCCGGCGGGCGCGGCGCCGTGGGCCATGTGTTCGGCGTGGTCGCCGGACATCGGCATCGGTGTGTTTTCCATCGCCCATGGCACGGTCTGGCGGGTGGCGCTGTTGAGGCTGCGGGCCTCGACGTCGGAGGTCGGCACGTTGTCCCACATCGCCGCCGGGAACACGTTCCAGACCTGGGCGTATTGCTTGCCCCAAAACCCGGTCCAGGTCATGCCGCTGAGCAGCATCACCAACAACAATGCCGCGCCCCAAAACCCGGTGACTGCGTGCAGATCACGCCACAGCGCGCGTCCGCGATAGCTCAGGCGTGGCCAGAGAATCCCCGCCGCTTGACCGCGTGGCCACCAGAGGAAAACCCCCGAGACCACCAGCACGATGCCCCAACCGGCGGCCAGTTCCACCAGTCGGTCCCCGACCGTGCCGATCATCAGCTCACCATGAATCGCCCGCGCCACGGCTTGCAGATTCCACTTGGCGTCTTGCTCGCCGAGGATTTTGCCCTGGTACGGATCGACGAAGACGTTGAGCTCGGTGCCGGCGTTGAGTACCACAAATTGCGCGCTGCGTTCGGCGTTTACCGGCGGCAGGTATTGCTTGATCGTGCCGTGTGGGTACGCGTCTTTTACCCGCTTGAGCAGGTCGTCGGCGGCAACATTGTGGTGACCCGTCGGGACGTTCATCAGGTCGCCGTACATCAACGGATCGAGTTGCGGTTTGAACAGGTAGATGACCCCGGTCAGGGCCAGCATCACCATAAAAGGCGCGACGAACAGACCGGCATAAAAATGCCAGCGCCAGGCCAGGTTGTAGAAATTCGGTGTGGGCTGTTTCATCAGTTGTGCTCCGCTTGGCTTGGGTTTTTTTGTGGTCTGTGTAAGGCCCCTGTAGGAGCGAGCTTGCTCGCGAAAGTCGTGAACGATGACGCGACCATTCTGAATGAGCGCGGTGCCTTCAAGTTCTTCGTCGGAACGCCGCCCGGACCAAGCGCGCTCCTACAGGGCGAAGCTTTTAAAAGCTCATGTCCACCTTGGTCCAGAGCGTGCGCCCCGGTTCTTTAATGGCCTGCGGGTCATTGGCCGGATAGCCAAAACCGGCGTTCCCGGCCAGGTTCAAATGCTCGGCGTACGCTTTGCCGAACAGGTTGTCGACGCCACTGCTGACCCTCCAGTGCTGGTTGATCCGATAGGCGCCGTTGAGCGAGAACACACCAAAACCGGAGGTCTTGTCGAAGTCCTTGCCGACCACGTTGCCCTTGTTCTGGTCAATACGGTTTTGTGCCGCGACCACTCTCCACAGTGCGCCGGCGCTCCAGTTGTCTTCGCTGTAAGTCAGACCGAAACGTGCATCCAGCGGCGGCATCTGCGGCAGCGCCGTGCCGTCACTGCTGTTCTTGCCCCAGGCGTAGGCCAGGGTCGCGTCGGCCTTCCAGTTCGACGTCAGCTTGTAGGCCGCGCCGAGTTCACCGCCCATGATCCGCGCGTCGATGTTTTGCGCTTGCGAGGTCATGCCCATCATCCCGGGCGTGTAGTTGAACAGGATGTAATCGCGCACCTGCCCGACATAACCCGAGGCCCAGGCTTCGACGCCAGCGGTCTTGTATTGCAGGCCGAAGTCGAGCTGGGTGGTCTTCTCGGGTTTGATCGAATCGAAGGCATTCACCGAACCGGCGGGGCCGGAGTCGGGCGAAAACAGCTCCCAGTAATCCGGGAACCGCTGGGTATGACCGAGGCCGGCGTAGAGCGTGGTCGGGCTGTCGGCCAGGTCATGTTCGTAACGCACGAAGCCGCTGGGCAGCGTGTCGGCGCGGGTGTCGTCGGCGGTCGGGTTGGCGCGGGTCGTCATTCCAGAACCCGTGGTTTGGCGGAAATCCGTGGCCGAAGCACGGTCCAGACGCGCGCCGGTGATCAGCCGGTCACGGTCGGCGGCGTACCAGGTCAGTTCGCTGAATACGCCGTAGTTATGGAAATCGGCGTCCTTGGTGTAAGGCAGGTTTTTATAAGTGTCGATGCCCATGCTGCTGCGTTCGCGGTGCTCGTTGGTCTGCGCATCAAGGCCGCTGATCAATTGCACATCGGCCCAGCGCCAGGTGGCTTTGATCCGTGCGCCGAGGGTGCGGCGGTCGACATTCGAGGCCATCGGCCCGGCCATCATGCCGGTGCCGGACGGCGTGCGCAGGGTGTAGTTGTCCATCACGTGGTCGGCGTAGTTGTAGTAGATCTGCGCTTCGATCTTGTCCAGCACGTCGCCGATAGTGGATTTTTCGAAGCGCAGGCCGAGGCTCTCGCGCTTGAATTGCGAACCGTCCATGCCACGCCCGGCGTAACGCGCTTCGCCATCGCCCTTGCCGGCGGTGAGTTCCAGCAGCGTGTCGGCGTCCGGTGTCCAGCCCACGGCGACGTCACCGTTCCACTTGTCGTAACGCGAGGCCACGGTGTCGTTGTTGCCGTCGCGGTAATCGTCGGAGTGCGCGGTGTTGCCGATCACCCGCACGTAGCCCAACGGCCCGCCAGCGGCGGCGTCCACTACCCTGTCGAAACGGCCGTTGGAGCCGGCCAGGACGCTGGCGTTCACCCGAGTGCCGAGTTCGCCGAAGCTCTCCGGCTCGCGATCGAACAGGACCGTGCCAGCGGAGGCGCCCGGTCCCCAGAGCACCGTTTGCGGGCCTTTGATGACGGTCAGTTGGTCGTAGGTTTCCGGTGAGAGGTAGGAGGTCGGCGCGTCCATCCGGCCGGGGCAGGCGCCGAGCATCATGCCGCCATTGGTGAGGATGTTCAGTCGCGAGCCGAACATGCCGCGCAGCACCGGATCACCGTTGGTGCCGCCGTTGCGCACCAGGGCGAAGCCGGGGATGGTCTTCAAGTAGTCGCCACCGTCGCTGGCCGGCACCGGTTGGCGCGGGTCCTTGGGGTGGGTGACGATGGTCAGCGGCGAACTCGGGGCGATGGCGGTGATCACCGTCGGGCTCAGTTCCTCATTGTGGCCGGCGTGCTCGTCGGCCAGCGCCATCGGGGTCAGCAGTGCGCCGCAAAGAACGGCGCTGGCGTGCCTGAAATGAACGCGTGATGCGCTCGGGGCCGTGGATGCTTGGGCAATGCGCAAGCGTGGGTCAGCAGAAAACCTGGACATGACAATTTCCATCGAACAGTCGTAAACGACACGGCCGGCAGCCTGCGGCTGCCCTTTAAACCGTGTGAAATCAGCGGTGGGTGTTTACGTGACGATGGGCGGGGCACGCGTGCGGGCACCGGGGAAGAAGGTGGGGCGGGCGTGACCCAGGCGCGTGGCGGGGGGGCTGAAAGCAGTGGCGCGTGGGGTATCGAATGCAGCGAAACACTGGCCGCCGGTCAGCGCCGGGCAATTGAACAGCAGGCTGCAATAACCGCACTTTTCCCAGATCGCATGGTGCGAGGGTTGGGGTGGACAGTGCTCGGCGGCGGGTTGCGCGTCGTGGTCGGCGTGGTCCATCGCCGGCATGTCCATGCTCATGTTCATCGACATGTTCATGGAGATTTGCATCAACACGGAAGCGCGCTGATCCATCGGCATCGACTGAGAAATCAGCGGGCCGATAAAGATCATCAACATCGCGAACAGGCTGATCCAGCTGCCACGGGTCAGGCGCAAAGGCTGACGACGGTGGGCGGATGACCTGGCGCTAAGCGGGCGCATGGGCGACTTCAGCTCAGGCGATTACGGGTTATGCGCATGCGCCTGGCCGTCCGGTGCCTTTTTCTGCACCGCGACTTCGACAGTCACGTCACCGGCTTTCTCGAAGTGCATCGTCAGAGGGAAACGCTTGCCATCGCTGAGCAGGCTGCGGTCTTTCAGCTCCAGCAGCATGACGTGGTAGGCCATCGGTGCAAACGTGACGTCGCCACCCGCCGGGATGTCGACGGTCGGCACCTGCTGCATTTTCATCAAGTCGTTCTGCATCACGTGTTCGTGCAACTGGGCGAGACCGGCAACCGGCGAATCGACGCTGAGCAGTTTGTCAGCCGTCTTGCCTTTGTTTTGAATTACAAAGTAAGCCGCAACGGTCGGCGCATTCGGTGGCAATTCCTGCGACCAGGGGTGAGCGATTTCCAGTTCGCCAGCCTTGTATTCATGGGCATTGGCAAAGCAGGCAGGCAGCAGCAACGCAGCCAGAACGATGAGTGTGTTCAACATGGCAGTTCTCCGGATCGATTCAAGACGCAGGTCAATTGCGAGAAAGAATCACACCAGAGGGGACGCGCGGGGATTAAGGCTCGGCCATTGCTGGCGCGGTGTGGGGATGTCGAATGAGGCGGCGGGCAGGCTTCGATTGGACTCGAAACGCGCAAAGTACACCTGCGGCACATGCCCGGGCAACGCCACCAGCGGCGCCGAGCCGGAGCAGCACCAGCAATGCTGCATGTTGGAATGATCGTCATTCTGCGGCGCTTTCTGCTCAAGCGTCCCCAGGGAAATCGCCACCATCTTCGTGCCGGTGGACGAGCAGAAACTGCCCCACAACACTTGCTCGGCCGGCGACGTCGCCGCCTGCGCCATCGCTCCGGTCATCGGCATGGCGAGCAGGTTGAACAGCACTGCGAAGCAGGCGATCCAGGCAATTGCGAGCCGTTGTCGGGACATGGGACAAATCCGGTGGGGTGGGCGATCAGGCGCGGCTATTTAGCCTGATCAGTGCCGATAAGTAAAAAGCCCGCGTGCGGTGTGGTGTCGCAGCACCGTCAGATCGCAGTGGCGTGCAATCGCAGACCCAAGGCTTTCATAACCTTCATGATAGTCGCGAATTCCGGATTGCCAGTGCTGCTTAATGCTTTGTACAAGCTCTCACGACCCAGGCATGCATCACGCGCAACCTGAGTCATGCCCTGCGCTCTGGCTATGTCGTTGAGTGCTGCGCGTATCAGAACGCCGTCGCCGGCATCTTCTTCAAAACAAGCGTCCAGATAAGCGGCCATTTCTTCCGGAGTTTTGAGAAACTCGGCGGCATCGAAACGGGTAAATTGTTCGGTCATGACCTACTCCTCATTACCGATGTTTTGCGTCATTTGAATAGCGCGTTTGATATCTCGTTTTTGAGTCGACTTGTCGCCCCCCACTAAAAGCAGGTAAACCACTTCGCCCCGGCGAGTGAAGTAAATTCTATAGCCCGGGCCATGATGTACACGCATTTCATAGACAGATTTGCCTACAGATTCGCAATCGCCAAAATTTCCATGTTCGGCGGCTCGGAGCCTGGCGATGATCCGAACTTTTCCGATGGTGTCTCTTAGTGAGTCGAGCCAGTCTGCAAATGCACTGGATCGTTCGAAGTCGATCATGGCTGATCGTATTCCTTGGGATACAGGTTGGCAAGCGGCCTTTCTCCTACTCGTGCGTAGTCTTGTACTGTCGAGTCGAGTCGTTATGCTTGATAGGATTTAAGGAATGCGAATATAGGATTGGAGCTCTGGGAGTTACAGTCAGCTCTTTCCTTGAATGTTGCGGGTAAAATCGCACGGCTCTGCAGGTGTCAGGAAAGGTCTGACGCCCGTAGAGCGTTTTGCACATCGCCCACGCTCCAAAACTCCCGATCCACCCCCACCAATACCGGCCTCTTCAACACCAGTACCGGCACCCCGCGCTCGCGGGCCACTTCCAGTTTCGGCTCGGTGGCGGTGCTGCCGCTGTTCTTGCTGATCAGCACATCGATCTGCCGACGTTGAAACAGCTCACGTTCATCGTCGATCAAAAACGGCCCGCGAGCGCCGATCACCTCGCAGCGTTCGTTGCCGGGGTAAACATCCAGTGCGCGCAGCGTCCAGAATTGCTCCGGCGGGATTTCATCCAGGTGCTGCAAGGGTTCGCGGCCGAGGGTGAACAGCGGGCGGCGGAACGGTTTGATAGCTTCAACCAGCTCGGCCCAGTCGCTGACTTCGCGCCAGTCATCACCGGCTTGCGGTTGCCAGGCCGGGCGCCGCAGGGCCCAGCAGGGAATGCCGGTCAATTGCGCGGCCGTCGCAGCGTTCTGGCTGATGCGTGCGGCGTAGGGATGAGTCGCGTCCAGCAGCAGATCGATCCCTTCATCGTTGATGAATTGCGCCAACCCCTCAGCACCGCCATAGCCACCGACGCGGACCTGGCAGTTCAGATCGGTCGGTACTCGGCCGACACCGGCCAGGCTGTAAATGTGCTCCGGCCCCAGCGTCCGGGCGATCGCCAGGGCTTCGGTGACACCGCCGAGCAGCAAGATACGTTTCATTGAAAAGCTCCCGCATGGCCGACGATTCCGCCCTGGCGATCGATGGCAAACACTTCGACCTGAACCTGCGCCGGCACCACGCTGCGGGCGAACGCCAGCGCGTGCGTGCACACCGCATCGCCGAGCGCGATGCCGGCGGCGCTGGCCATCGCCAAGGCTTGTTGACTGGTATTAGCTTCAACGATCGCTTGCTGTAACGCTGTGTCGGCGCCAATCGCAGCGGCCCATGCCGCCAGTTGCGGCAGGTCGATGCTCGAATGCCGGCTGTGCAAATCCATGTGCCCCGCCGCCAGTTTGCTGATCTTGCCGAAACCGCCGCACAGACTGAGTTTATCCACAGGCACTTTGCGCAGGTGTTTAAGGACGGCGCCGACGAAGTCGCCCATTTCGATCAGGGCGATTTCCGGCAGGTCATAGACGCGGCGCATGGTGTCTTCGCTGGCGTTGCCGGTGCACGCGGCGATGTGCAGATAGCCGTTGGTTTTCGCCACATCGATGCCCTGATGGATCGAGGCGATGTACGCCGCGCAGGAAAACGGCCGGACGATGCCGCTGGTGCCGAGTATCGACAAGCCACCGAGAATGCCCAGACGTGGATTCATGGTTTTCAACGCCAGTGCCTCGCCGCCCTCGACGTTGACCGTGACCTCGAAACCGCCCTGATAGCCGAGCTCTTCGGCGAGCGCGGTCAAGTGGTCCGTGATCATCTTGCGCGGCACCGGGTTGATCGCCGGCTCGCCGACCGCCAACACCAGTCCCGGTCGTGTCACCGTGCCGACACCACGGCCGGCACTGAAACGAATGCCTGGTTCGGCGTTCAAGCGCACATGGGAAAACAGCAATGCGCCGTGGGTCACGTCCGGGTCGTCGCCGGCATCCTTGATCGTGCCGGCCTCGGCGCCGTCATCGTTTAGCCGGCAGAATTCCAGGCGCATTTGCACCTGTTTGCCTTTGGGCAGGACGATGTCCACGGCGTCCGCGCACTCGCCGCCGAGCAGCAAGCGAGCCGCCGCCAGGCTGGTGGCGGTGGCGCAACTGCCTGTGGTCAGGCCGCTGCGCAGCGGAGCGGGTTGTTCGGCGGTTTCATCACGCATCGAAAGGTTTGACCATGTTCAACACGGTTATCGGCAGCGCTTGGCGCCAGGTATCGAAGTCGCCCAACGGTTGCGCCTGGGCAATGTGAATGCGCGTCAGCTCACCGCCATGTTGCTCGCGCCAGGCCATCAAGGTCATTTCGCTTTGCAACGTGACCGCGTTGGCGATCAGCCGGCCGCCAGGTTTCAACTGAGTCCAGCAGGCGTCCAGCACGCCCTCGCGCGTGACGCCGCCACCGATGAACACCGCGTCCGGACGTTCGAGTCCAGCGAGGGCCTGCGGTGCCTTGCCGCGAATCAGTTGCAGACCGGGCACGCCGAGCGCGTCGCGGTTGTGTTCGATCAACGACTGCCTGCCTTCATCCGCCTCGATGGCCAGTGCCCGGCAACTCGGGTGGGTGCGCATCCATTCGATGCCGATCGAGCCGCTGCCGGCGCCGACGTCCCACAATAATTCACCGGGCACCGGGGCGAGGCGCGCGAGGGTGATGGCGCGAACATCGCGTTTGGTCAGTTGGCCGTCGTGCTTGAACGCCGAGTCCGGCAGGCCGGCCAGTCGCGACAGGCGTGGCGTATGGGCTTCAGCGATGCATTCAATGGCGATCAGGTTCAAATCGGCGATCACCGGATCGGTCCAGTCCCGGGCAACGCCGTCGATGCGTCGCTCGGCGTCGCCACCCACATGCTCCAGCACGGTAAAGCGGCTCGGCCCAAAGCCGCGCTCGCGCAGCAACGCGGCAATGGCGGCCGGGCTTTGGCCGTCGTTGCTCAGCACCAGCAAGCGAACACCGCTGGACAGTTGCGCGTTGAGCGCCGAGATCGGGCGGGCGACCACCGACAATGTGACCACCTCCTGTAATGGCCAGCCCATGCGCGCGGCGGCCAGTGAGCAAGAGGAGGGCGCCGGCAGGATCAGCATTTCATCGCTCGGCAGTTGACGGGCGAGGCTGGCGCCGACGCCGAAGAACATCGGATCGCCGCTGGCCAGCACGCAGACCGGCTCGCCACGCAAAGCCAGCAGGCCGTCCAGGGAAAACGGTGATGGCCAGCGCTGGCGCTCGCCGCGGATGCACGCTGGTAATAGGGCCAGTTGCCGTTGGCTGCCGACAATCGTCGACGCGGCCAACAGCGCATGCCGGGCATTCTTGCCCAGACCCTTGAAGCCGTCCTCACCAATGCCTGTCACGGTCAGCCAGCGTGCCATGTGCGTTCTCTGTTCATCTGTGTAAAGCGGCGCATGATAACGCGTCGGGAGTGCAGGCGAGTAATGGATTGTTTTAAGTTTGAGGTCCAGTTCGGTGGTTGATGTTATCGAGGTTGGTTAGTCTGGGTTTTCATTGATTAACTTTAAAAGGATTTAATGATGCGTATTGAGAAAGTGGGCAACTTGGACTTGTTGGCTTATTCCTCAGGATTTGAACGAACTCTCGGAGTAGGTAATAAAAAGTTGGCACGACCCGGGCTGGATCAATCCGGGGCGGCCGGATCGCTGCTGGGAGGCAATCTGATCAGTACGGCGAGGGGTGTGTCACGCCAGGATAAACGCGACGTCAACGCCAGCCTGCGCTACGCGCAGTGGTACGCGAGCCAGGAGCGCGATCGTGAGTCGGATGCTCAAGGCTGGTTTTCCAAGTTTGCCGTCGCCTTGTGGACCATGGGTTGGGAGTATGAAGACAGTCATGTTGTCGAGAAACACTACAATCACTTTTCTGGCCAACTAAGTCGGGCCTATATGAATACCCTTGTTGGTGTTAACCCGCCGATGGCCAAACTGACGAGGGATATGTTTGATGCGCTAATGGTTAATACGTCTGCACTCTGGTCATTGTCCAAAGAAAGTCGGCGTGGCCGGGAGTTTGCGATTGCCCCCGCTGAATATGACCAACAGGGCAGGCTGTCAGTGGGCTTGAATGATTACTCGTTGAGGGCGCGAGTCCAACGCGACGGGTTTCTGTTTTGGGACTGGAACGAGGGCGGGGTGGCGCTCACGCATCGCGCTGTGCCCCTCACACTCAACAGAGCGAGATTTGAAGAGGTTCGTACTGAGTTGAGTGACCGGCTCGACCTAATTGCGGAGGCCATCTTCGAGTTTTACGCAGAACTGCTGTGAGGGACGCCGCCTGAAGGATTGAGGGGCCGATGCATTTGCGACACGCGGTCTTATGATGCCGCGGGGCAAAGCAGGCATAATACGGCGCGCTTCCGTCGGGAGGC
The DNA here is from genome assembly GCF_054897705.1 of Pseudomonas sp. GB2N2. NCBI lineage: Bacteria > Pseudomonadati > Pseudomonadota > Gammaproteobacteria > Pseudomonadales > Pseudomonadaceae > Pseudomonas > Pseudomonas sp. GB2N2. The sequence goes on along the minus strand of NZ_CM142701.1, from coordinate 3,911,335 downwards.
GCTTCCACTTTTAAACCGGTCGTCCCTTTGAGCAAACTCACGTTGTCCAGTACGTTGCGCCCCTCGGCTTGTCCGGGGTTGCTGCGTATCGTGCAGGCCAGGGACGGTGGTATCTGCCGGATCAAACTTCCCGGCGGGGTCATCAGTGCTGAACAGGCCAACGCCGTTGCCGACGGCGCGCAGCGTTATGCCGATTCGGTCATCGAAGCGACCAACCGGGCCAACCTGCAGATTCGCGGCATCGCTAATGAACAGGCCGCGTTGATTGACAGTCTGCTCGCCGCCGGGCTCGGCCCTTCGAATGCGGCGGGCGACGATGTACGAAACCTGATGCTGAGCCCCAGTGCGGGGATTGACCCGCAGAGGCTGTTCGACACCCGCGGCCTCGCCCGACAGATCCTTGCCACCCTGCAAGAGCAGGAGCGCTTTCACGACCTCAGCGCCAAATTCGCCGTGCAACTCGACGGAGGCGAACGTCTGGCGATGCTCGAACATCCTCATGACCTGTGGTTGTCCGTTTTTAAGGATGAAGACGAAGATGAGCCGCGGCTGGCGTTTGGTCTGGCGGGATGCCCGACTGATCGGCCGGCCGGTTCGGTGCCACTGGAGCAGGGTCATGCGCTGGTAGTCGCGGTGCTTGAACTGTTTCTTGAACTGGCGGGCCCCGAGCAAACGCGCATGCGCCATGTGCTGGCCGACGTTGCGGTCGACGTGTTCCTCGCGCGTCTGGCCGAACGCGTGCCTTTGCAGGCTGTCGCCGGGTGGCAGCGTTCATCGCGTTCCGAGGTCCTGCACATTGGCGCGCACCCGCAGGCGCAGGCCGGGCAGGTCTATGTCGGCGCAGTGCCGCCGCTGGGGCGGCTCGATAGCGCCATGCTCCGGGCCGCCGCTCTCCTGGCGCAGGATTACGGCGACGCAACGCTGCGGTTCACGCCTTGGCAAAGCCTGCTGTTGCCGAACATTCGCCAAGAGCACGCCGATGAAGTCATCCGTCGCCTGCAGGCGTCGGGATTTGTCTGCGTAGCCGATCAGGCGTTGTCACGGATGATCGCCTGCACCGGTTCGACGGGCTGTGGCAAAGGCCTGGCCGATACCAAGGGCGATGCGCTGCAACTGGCGGCGCTGCTGCAGCGCCATGGCCAGCCATTGAGCGTGCATCTGTCCGGGTGCTCGCGTTCGTGCGCCGCCGCGCACTGTGCGCCGGTGACGTTACTGGCCGTCACCCCCGGTCACTACGACCTCTATTTTCGCGATGCCGCGCAGCCGGGTTTCGGCGCGCTGCACGCACGCAATCTTACTATTGAAGCGGTCGACGCCTTGCTCGATGCCCGCTCACGGAGCCTTTTGAATGCTTGATTACATCCGCGACGGTCAGGAGATCTATCGCAACTCCTTCGCGATCATTCGTGCCGAAGCCAACCTCGAACGCATCCCGGCCGATCTGGAAAAACTCGCGGTCCGCGTGATCCATGCGTGCGGCATGGTGGGGGCGATTGACGGCCTGCAATTCTCCGAAGGCGCGGGTAAGGCCGGGCGCGCGGCGCTGGCCGCCGGTGCGCCGATCCTGTGCGACGCGCGGATGGTCTCCGAAGGCGTGACCCGCACGCGCTTGCCAGCGAACAACGAAGTCATTTGCACCCTGCGCGACGAAAGCGTTCCCGATCTCGCCCGCGAGCTGGGCAACACCCGTTCCGCGGCGGCACTGGAACTGTGGCGCCCGCACCTCGAAGGCAGCGTGGTGGTGATCGGCAACGCACCAACTGCGTTGTTTTATCTGCTGGAAATGCTCGATGCCGGTGCGCCGAAACCGGCGCTGATCCTCGGTTTCCCGGTGGGTTTTGTCGGCGCCGCCGAATCCAAGGCAGCGCTCGCGGCGGACAGCCGTGGCGTGCCGTTCGTCATCATGCAAGGCCGGCTGGGCGGCAGCGCCATGGCCGCCGCTGCTGTCAATGCCCTCGCCACGGAGATCGAATGATGCAGCAACCCGGACGTTTGATCGGCCTGGGCGTTGGCCCCGGTGATCCGGAACTGATTACCGTCAAGGCCCTGCGGCTGTTACGCGAATCGCCGGTGGTGGCGTACTTCGTCGCCAAAGGCAAAAAGGGCAACGCTTTCGGCATCATCGAAGCGCATTTGCAGGACGCGCAAAGCCTGCTGCCGCTGGTGTACCCGGTGACCACCGAAGCGTTGCCGGCGCCGCTGTCCTATGAACAAGTGATCAGTGATTTCTACGACGCGGCCGGCGAAGAGCTGGCGGCGCATCTCGATGCCGGTCGCGACGTGGCGGTGATCTGCGAAGGTGATCCGTTCTTCTACGGCTCTTATATGTACCTGCACGATCGCCTCGCCGAACGTTATGAAGCCGAAGTGGTGCCTGGCGTCTGTTCGATGCTGGGCGGTGCTTCGGTGCTCGGTGCGCCGCTGGTGTATCGCAATCAAAGCCTGTCGGTGCTGTCCGGCGTGCTGCCTCACGACGATCTCAAGCGCCGCCTCGCCGATGCCGATGCGGCAGTGATCATGAAGCTGGGGCGTAATTTCCCCAAGGTTCGCCAAGTGCTCGAAGAACTCGGGCTGGCCGGGCGCGCGTTGTACGTCGAACGCGCCACCATGGCCAACCAGAAGATCGTGCCACTGGATCAGGTCGCGCCGATGTCGTCGCCTTACTTCTCGTTGATCATCGTTCCCGGTGAAAGGTGGCAAGGCTGATGACGCGTTCAGTTCCGGCGATTGTCATTCTCGGCAATGGCAGCCTCGCCACCGCGCGCAGGATTCAGCAGGTCTACCCCGGCGCGTTGATTCACGGGTTGGCCGAACGAGTCGAGGGTGCAGATCGTGTCTATCACGAATTCGGCGCGACGCTGCGCGAGCTCTATCAGCAGGACACGCCGGTCATTGCCCTGTGCGCGGCGGGCATCGTGATCCGCACACTCGCGCCGTTGCTGCTGGAAAAAGGTGCAGAGCCACCGGTGCTGGCGGTTGCTGAAGATGGCAGCGCGGTGGTCCCGCTGTTGGGCGGTTTGGGCGGCGTGAACGTGCTGGCACGAGAGATTGCCGCAGCGCTGCAGGTGTCAGCCGCGATCACCACCAGTGGTGAGTTGCGCTTCGGCACCTGTCTGCTCAATCCACCCGATGGTTATGCCTTGGGCGACCTGGAACTGGGCAAACGTTTTGTCTCCGATTTGCTCGCCGGTGAGACGGTGCGCATTGAGGGTTCGGCGCCGTGGTTGGCGCAGGCGCAGTTGCCTGAACACCCGCAAGCGCGGTTGGCCGTGCATGTGGGGCATGCCGAGCGATCGCCAGCTGCCAACGAATTGTTGATCTACCCGCGCAACGTTTTGGTGGCGGTAAGTGCTGGCGTGGACAACGTGTCAGGGTCGATTCGTGACGCGTTGCATCAGGCGAAAATCGCTGTGCAATCCGTGGCGCTGCTGTTGGCAGGTGACAGCGCAATGGCGGATTCGGCGCTGCGTGAGGCGGCGCTGGAACTGGGTGTGCCGTTGCGTTTTGCCAACGCGGGCGTTGCGGTCAGTGAGCTTGCGCGCAACGCTGTTGGCCAGTCTGTTTCGATCGTTGGCGATGAGCGCATTGCCATCGCGGTGGTCGAGCAACCGCTAAACCCATTATTGATCGGTCGTCCTCGCGGACGTCTCGCGGTGATCGGCCTTGGCCCGGGCGCTGCCGACTTGATGGTGCCAGCGGTCAAGGCCGAGCTGGCGCGAGCCAACGATGTACTCGGTTACGAAACCTATGTGCGCATGGCCGGCCCCTTCCGCGCCGATCAAGTGCTGCATTGCACCGATAACCGCGAAGAGATGCAGCGCGCGCGTCATGCGTTCGAGCTGGCGGCGCAAGGACGTTCCGTGGTGGTGGTTTCATCGGGTGATCCGGGTGTGTTCGCCATGGCGGCGGCGGTGCTCGAAGCATTGCATGAGTCTACTGACGCTGCGTGGCACAACGTCGACCTGGAAATCTTGCCAGGCGTTTCGGCATCGCTGGCGACGGCCGCGCAGGCGGGCGCGCCATTGGGGCATGACTTCTGCGTGCTGTCGCTGTCGGACAACCTCAAGCCATGGGACATCATCGAGACACGCCTCGATCTGGCATCGCAGGCTGATCTGGCTCTGGCGTTCTACAACCCCATCTCGCGCTCGCGTCCATGGCAACTTGGCCGGGCATTGGAAATCGTCGCCCGCCATCGCACGCCTCAGACACCGGTCGTTTTGGGGCGTGACATTGGTCGCCCGGGACAGACGTTGCGGGTGACGACGCTTGGCCAACTGACCCCGGATCAGGTGGATATGCGCACTATGGTCCTTGTGGGATCGTCCACAACTCGCGTATTTGCGCGGGCAGGTGGCGGTGATTGGGTCTTTACCCCGCGTTGGTACCCAGAGAAGCCCGCCTAACCCCCATCGTTCCTACAATGGTTGTCATCACTCTGAGTCATTGCTCTTCGTAGGTTAACTCCCTGTTGAGTAGGGAAACGTTACTTGCGAAGTGTACTGGCGAGTAGGATTGTTTACATTTTTCTATAGGTCGCATTCTTGCGTTATGGAAAGTGATACTAGGATGTGCGCATTTATTTGGTTTCAAGTGGGTGGTGCCTTGTTTGTTCTGTGTTAAGTTTTTTCAGTTGCACTGAGAGTTATCTATTTTGGTTGGCGTGTGGTTTTTTAAGTTGTTGAAAGAGTAGTTGGGGTGGAGTAGGGTTTATTAAGTGTCCCGGTCTGGGTCGCTTTTCAAACTTAAATTAAATGGATTTTTTAATGTATAAAATGAACGATGTAGAGGCTGATGCCTATTTTGATCAATGCCTTGGTCAATGCCAGGCCAAACTAAAGCAGATGGCTCCAAAGATTCAGGGTTTTTCGGCAACTCGATTAGCACAATTGCCGATTGATCGGGATGAATTGAATGCCGCGATCATGGGCAGTGGCATTGTTGGCTTTCTGGAGGGGATGTCGAGGCGTAACAAACGTATGGTCAAAAATACCTACGCCTATGCCGATATCGCTTCCAAAATGCTGTTTCCGGGCAAATCGCAGAAAGTTGCTCGCTACGACTGTTTTAAAAAATTGATGTTCGCCATGGGGTGGACCGAGTATCACAGTGCGTTCACTCAATACAAGTCCAGTACTGCAAAGTTAATGATGGATAACGTAGCGCTGGATATTGTGTATTCGGTTGTCGGTGGCGTGGCGGGTCCTGTCGGGAGTGCCTTGAAAGTTGTTGCGGAGAAAACCATCGAGGCACTGAAGAAGCAACCCGATGCGGTCCAACTGTTTGAGCGTCACGCCCTCGAAGCCGGTGGTGCAAACTTTGGTGTGTCCGTGTGCAAACAGGATGAGGACGCTGAAGTCACGATGGCCGTAGGTACGGTGCGTTACGACGCATCCGCCAACAATACCAAGGTTATCTTTTTCGAATGGAACAGCTCTGACGTTGAGATGTATCAAGGTAAGGCGTTGTTCACCATCCACGAGGAGGACTTGCGCAAAGAGGCGCAGGCCATCAAGTACCTCGATGATCTTCGCGAGGCGGTGTTCATGGAGTTTTCGCCGGTTTAAACGCAGTTGATTGCCAGAGGCATAAAGCCTCTGGCTTTCAGTCCCCTGTTACGGCACGAGATACCCTTTCACCCCAGTGAAAATAATCTGCGCCGCCAGCGCGCACACAAACAGCCCCATCAGCCGGCTGACAATCTGCAAACCCTGATCACCGAGAATTCGTTCAATCCGGTTCGACAGATAAAGCACCACGCCGACCGTGAAGCTGGCCAGCGCGATGCTGAGGATGGCGGTGAGTTTGTCATCCCAGTGTGGCTGGCTCACGCCCATCACCAGTAAGGCGCCGATGGTGCCGGGGCCGACCGTCAGGGGAATGGTCAGCGGAACGATGGTGACGTCCTGTTGCACGTTGTCGGTCTGCACCGCCGACTTGCCTTGGGCCATGCCCAGCGCCGAAATGAACAACACGCTGCCGGCACCAATGCGGAAGGCGTCCACGGTGATGCCGAAGACGCTGAAAATGACCCGCCCGAACAAATACAGCAAGACACTGGACACCAGCGTGGCAGTCGCCACTTTCCAGGCCAGCCGACGCTGCTCCTTACGTGAATAGCCACGGGTCAGGCTGATGAAACAGGACAACACGAAGAACGGGCTGTAGAGCACCAGCATCTTCAGGTAAACGCTGAACAACACGTGGAGCATGGTGCAAGCTCACTGGCGAGGGAAGTCGTGGGGGATTCTATCAGGCGTCGCCGGGTCTGTCGGCTCAGGACGTTTGTGCCGCCGTGCGGTTCTGCTGATCGCGCTGGGCCACCCAATGCTCGATCAGTTCGCGCAACTGCGACAGCTCGACGGGTTTGGCCATGTGTCCGTCCATGCCGGCCTGACGCGCACGCTCTTTATGTTCGGCGAGAATGTGCGCGGTCAACGCCACCACCGGCGTGCGAATTCGCTGGTTGCTGACCTCCCATGCGCGTAATTGCTGGGTGGCCGAGAAGCCGTCGAGGATCGGCATCTCACAATCCATCAGTACCAGGTCGTAACGCTGGGCCTTCATCGCCTGCAAGGCTTCTTCGCCGTTGCTGGCCGTGTCCGGTTGCAGGTTGAGCTTGCCCAGCATGCCGCGAATCACCTTGGTCGAGATGCTGTTGTCCTCGGCCACCAGAATGCGGAAATCGCTGGGGACCTTGACCGGCAGGGTCGGGCCCGGCGGCAGGTGCGGCGAAACGGCAAGGCCCTTGTTGCGCTGGTTCAGTTCATCCGCCAGCGTGGTCTTGAGGGTATAGCCGGCGACCGGTTTGGCGAGGATGCGTTTGATCCCGGAGTTGCGCGCAATGATCTTGCTTGGCGCATTGCTGATGCCGGTGAGCATGATCAGCAGGATGTCGTGGTTCAGGCTCGGGTCTTCTTTGATCTTGGCGGCCAGTTGCATGCCGGTCATGCCGGGCATGTTCTGGTCCAGAAGGACCACGTCGAAGTAATCGCGCAGGTGCGCCTTGGTCCGCAGCAGCGCCAACGCTTCCTTGCCGGATGGCACGGCACTGACATTCAGCCCCCAGGCGCTGCACTGTTGCACCAGCACTTTGCGGCAGGTGTCGTTGTCGTCCACCACCAGCACCCGTGCGCCTTGCAGCGGGCCATCGAGATCGGAGGTCGGGTGTTCGAGGCGGTCTGGGTCAAGGGGCAAGGTCAGCCACAGGGTGCTGCCCTGATTGGCGCCGCTCTTGACGCCGAATTCGCCGTGCATCAGACGAATCAACTGCCGGGCGATCACCAGCCCGAGGTTGCCTCCCAGGCGGTTGGCCGAGAGGAAGTTCTTGCTGTGCAGTTCGGCGTGCATCAACGCATCACGTTCTTCGGCGTCCATTGGCTCGCCGCTGTCCTGCACGGCAATGCGCAGACGCGGTTTGGCGCTGCGTTCGTCGAGGGCGACGACGATCAGGATCTCGCCTTCGTCGGTTTTCTTCAGGGCGTTTTCCAGCAGGCTCAGCAGGGTTTGGCGCAGGCGCGTCGGGTCGCCGCTGATGACCCGCGGCACTTGCGGCTGGATGAAGCTGATCAGTTCTACGTTCTGCTGTTCGGCCTTGGCGCGGAAGATGCTCAGGCAATCTTCGATCAGCGCATTGAGATCGAACTGCACGTCGTCCAGTTCGATCTGCCCGGATTCGAGTTTGGAGATGTCGAGGATCTCGTTGATCAGTGTCAGCAGTTCGTTGCCGGCACTGTGGATGGTCTGCACGTAGTCGCGTTGTTTGACCGAGAGCGGCGTGCCCAGCAACAGTTCGGTCATGCCCAGCACGCCATTCATCGGAGTGCGGATTTCGTGGCTGATTTTTGCCAGGAATTCGGCCTTGGCGTTGATCTCGGCATTGCTGGCGGCAAGGTCGCGGCTGACGCTGAAACGGTCTTCGGTGATGCTGCGCTGGCGCTCGCTGAGGGCAATGCTCATCAACAGGCCGCTGATGCAGATGAAGATCAGCAAGGCGATGATCAGACCTTGCGGTTCGATCAGTGTCAGCCCCAGCAGGGCCGGGAGGATGATCAAAGTGCCAACGTTGAACACCACCATGGCGGCCACGAACAGCCGTGCCGGTCGATAGCCTTTTTGCCAGTGCCAGGCGCTGACGAAGAGCATCGTCAGGCCCGCGAGGGCGACCAGGGTGTAGGTGATGATGTTCAGTGGCAGCGTATTGACGAACAACAGCAGCAGGCCGCAGACGGTGATGAGCAGGATATCGCCGAGCAGCAGTTTGTTCAGTGGGTGAGGGCCGAGCGGGGCGAAGAAGCGGTAGGCAAACATCAGCCCGCACGGTGCGGTCAGCAGCAGGAAGAGGTAGGCGCCCGGTGTCTGCAGCGCGTGCCAATTCGGTAGCCACGGGCCGGCCAGGTTCAGCAACAACGCCAGACTGAGCATCAACAATGCTTCACAGCCCGCCAGCCACAGGCTGCTGCGGGACCGGGTGTAGGCGTATCGAATCAGGTTATGCAGCACCAGCATGCCGATACAGCCGAACAGCAGGCCGTAAATGAGTGTCTGGCTTTGATTGGCCGCCGTCATGATCGCCGATTGCAAGGTGATGTAAGGCCGCATCTGGTGTTCAGACACCAGGCGCAGGTAAACATCGAGGGGCTTGTCACTTTGCGGCAACGGCAACATGAAGTCGCTGTTGGGTAACGGCCGTTCAACCTGCGGCTGTTCGGTTCCGGTGTTGAGCTGGTCGATCAGCCGGTCACCGTCCAGCACATAAAGATTGAGGTGCGCCAGGTCGGGCGCGAACACCCGCAACAACTGCTCGTGTTTGCCGGGTGTCAGCCTGAATCGCAGCCAGAGCGCACCGCCGGGCTCGGCCGCGGAGAGGCGTTCGAGTTCGATGGGGCTGAATTGATTGGTGTAGCGTGCGGAGCGGATGTCGCTCAGTTGCAGGTCGCCCTGTTCGTCGAGCAATACCGCCCAACCACTGCCTTGCGCGGCTTGGGCCGCAAGCATGCAGAGCAGCGTCAGCAACGTGACAGTGAAACCTATGGCAATCCTGAGCCAGCGCACGGCGAAATCCCTTCGTAGGTTGATGCCAGAATATAACTATGCGCGGCGCCGGAATAGTCCGGCAAGGGCCTGAATCCCAAGCCCTGCCGAATGGATCGCTTATTCCTGATTTTCGCCACGCTCGCGGGCAATGGCGCGGTAGCCAATGTCCTTGCGATAGAAACTGCCTTCCCAGTCAATCTTCGCCGCCAGCTTGTAAGCCTGCTGCTGAGCAGCGTCGACGCTGGCGCCCATGGCGGTAGCGCACAGCACCCGACCACCGGCCGTTACCACTTGACCATCCTTGAGCGCAGTACCGGCGTGAAAGACTTTGCCTTCCAGCGCGGCCGCTGCATCCAGACCATTAATGGCGACGCCCTTAGCGTAGTCGCCAGGATAGCCGCCTGCTGCCAAAACAATACCCACGCTAGGACGTGGGTCCCATTGCGCTTCGACCTTGTCCAGCGCTTGCGCCAGGGCCGCTTCGACCAGCAGCACCAAGCTCGACTGCAGGCGCAGCATAACCGGTTGGGTCTCAGGGTCGCCGAAGCGGCAGTTGAATTCGATAACTTTTGGGTTACCAGCCTTGTCAATCATCAGGCCGGCATACAGGAAACCGGTGTAGACGTTGCCTTCATCGGCCATGCCACGCACGGTCGGCCAGATCACCAGGTCCATCACACGCTTGTGCACTTCGCTGGTGACCACGGGCGCCGGGGAGTAGGCACCCATGCCGCCGGTGTTCGGGCCGGTGTCGCCGTCGCCGACGCGTTTGTGGTCCTGGCTGGTGGCCATCGGCAATACGTTCTTGCCATCGACCATGACGATGAAGCTGGCTTCTTCGCCGTCCAGAAACTCTTCGATCACTACCCGCGAACCGGCTTCGCCGAATGCGTTGCCGGCGAGCATGTCGCGCACGGCGTCTTCGGCTTCGACCAGGGTCATGGCCACGATCACGCCTTTACCGGCGGCCAGGCCATCGGCCTTGATCACGATAGGTGCGCCTTTTTCACGCAGATAAGCCAGGGCCGGCTCGATCTCGGTGAAGTTCTGGTAGTCGGCGGTCGGAATCTTGTGGCGTGCCAGGAAGTCTTTGGTGAAGGCTTTCGAACCTTCCAGCTGCGCAGCGCCAGCGGTCGGACCGAAGCAATCGAGGCCACGGGCGCGGAACAGGTCGACGACGCCGGCGACCAGTGGCACTTCAGGGCCGACGATGGTCAGCGAAACGTTCTTCTCGGCAAAGTCTGCGAGTTGTTCCAGTGCAAGCACATCGATAGCGACGTTTTCGCACTTGGCTTCAATGGCGGTGCCGGCATTGCCAGGGGCCACGAACACCTTTTGCACACGCGGATCCTGAGCCACTTTCCAGGCCAGGGCGTGTTCACGGCCACCGCTGCCAATGATCAAAATATTCAAAAAAAGACTCCTTCGGAGAAGCTGCAAGCTACAAGCTGCAAGAGAAAGCGGATTTGTGCAGCTTTCAATTGCGGCGTGAAGCTCTAAATTAGTCGGGCTGTTGCGACAAGCAAGGCCGACGCAAGTCTGCTCTTAACTTGTCGCTTGCAGCTTGAAGCTTACGGCTGCTTCTTAGTGCCTGAAGTGGCGCATGCCGGTGAAGACCATTGCGATGCCCGCTTCATCAGCGGCTGCAATCACTTCGTTGTCACGCATCGAGCCGCCTGGCTGGATCACCGCGGTGATGCCGACCTTGGCCGCATTGTCCAGGCCGTCGCGGAACGGGAAGAACGCGTCAGAGGCCATGACCGAACCGGCTACCTGCAACCCGGCATGTTCAGCCTTGATCGCGGCGATACGGGCCGAGTTCACACGGCTCATCTGGCCAGCGCCGACACCGATGGTCTGGCGGTTCTTGGCGTAGACGATCGCATTGGATTTAACGTACTTGGCCACTTTCCAGGCAAAGATCAGGTCGTTGATTTCCTGTTCGGTCGGCGCGCGTTTGGTCACGACTTTCAGGTCATCGGCGCTGATCATGCCGACGTCGCGGCTCTGCACCAGCAGGCCACCGTTGACGCGTTTGTAATCCCAGGCAGCGGCGCGGTCAGTCGACCACTCGCCGCACGTCAGCAGACGTACGTTGGCTTTCGCCGCGACGATGGCGCGGGCTTCTGCGCTGACGCTTGGGGCGATGATCACTTCGACGAACTGACGCTCGACGATGGCCTTGGCGGTGTCAGCATCCAGCTCGCGGTTGAACGCGATGATGCCGCCGAACGCCGATTCGGTGTCGGTGGCGTAGGCCAGTTCGTAGGCCTGTCGAATGCCGCCTTCGGCGTCCGGGCTCACGGCCACGCCGCACGGGTTGGCGTGCTTGACGATGACGCAAGCCGGCTTGACGAAGCTCTTCACGCATTCCAGCGCGGCGTCGGTGTCGGCCACGTTGTTGTACGACAGTTCCTTGCCTTGCAGTTGGGTCGCGGTGGCGATACCGACTTCGGCAGGCTTGGTTTCCACGTAGAACGCCGCGCTCTGGTGCGGGTTCTCGCCGTAGCGCATTTCCTGAGCCTTGACGAACTGGCTGTTGAAGGTGCGCGGGAATTCGCTGCGACCTTCGGTGCTGAGGGTGTCAGCGGCCTGGTTTACGGTGCCCATGTAGTTGGCGATCATGCCGTCGTAAGCCGCGGTGTGTTCGAAGGCCTTGAGCATCAAGTCGAAACGCTGAGCGTAGGTCAGGCCGCCGGCCTTGAGGCCTTCGAGCACGCTGGCGTAGTCACTGGCATTCACCACGATGGCCACGTCTTTATGGTTTTTTGCCGCCGAACGGACCATGGTCGGGCCGCCGATGTCGATGTTCTCGATGGCGGTCGGCAGGTCGCAGCCTGGCTTGTTGATGGTGGCTTCGAACGGGTACAGGTTGACCGCTACCAGATCGATCGGCTTGATGCCGTGCTCGTTCATGATGGCGTCGTCGATACCGCGACGACCAAGGATCCCGCCGTGGATTTTCGGGTGCAGGGTCTTGACCCGACCGTCCATCATTTCCGCGAAACCGGTGTAATCCGCGACTTCCACTGCGGCAACACCGTTGTCGCGCAGCAGCTTGAACGTTCCGCCGGTGGAGAGGATCTCGACGCCCAGGGCTTCAAGCTCTTTGGCGAATTCAAGGATCCCGGTCTTGTCGGAGACGCTGATCAAGGCGCGGCGGATCGGCAGGCGGGTTGTCTGGTCGGTCATTTCAATTTCCATCAAAAGCAAAGGAGTCAGCAAAAAAGGCGACCGGTTTTACGCGGGCGCCTTTCTGGTTTGATTGAATGCTTAAAGCAAATCGTACTGCTTGAGTTTCTTGCGCAGGGTGCCTCGGTTCAATCCGAGCAGCTCACTAGCCTTGGTCTGATTGCCCTTGACGTAGTTCATCACGCACTCGAGCAGGGGCGCTTCGACTTCGGAGAGCACCAGGTTGTACACATCCGTGACGGCAGCGCCCTCAAGGTGGGCGAAATAATTGTGCAGCGCTTTCTCGACACTGCCGCGAAGGGTCTGACCTTCTTCGCTCGGCGTATTGAGGTGCTGTTTCAAATTTACGTTGTCGCTCACGGGTGTTGTTCCACTCACTAAAGTCTCGGTCATCATCGTCATGCGGCCACCCCTTCTCCGTCCCCTGTCAGGCTCTTGTAACGTTCGGCGAAGAAGCCCTGAACGTTGGCGCATTGTGCTTCCGTATCTTCCAAACGATTGAAGTGGGCGCGAAACTCCTTGGCGCCCGGCAAGGTTGCGAGATACCAGCCCACATGCTTTCGAGCGATCCGGACGCCCATGACGTCTCCATAGAAGACATGCAGTGCAGCCAGATGCTCTAGCAGAATGCGTTCCACCTCGATCAATTCCAGCGCCGGAAGTTTTTCGCCGGTACGCAGGAAATGGTCGATCTCACGAAAAATCCACGGCCGCCCCTGGGCCGCCCGTCCCACCAGCAATCCATCGGCACCGGTCGCGTCGAGCACGTACCGGGCCTTTTCCGGCGAATCGATGTCGCCGTTGGCAAAAACCGGTATCGACACCGCCTGCTTGATCGCGGCAATGGTGTCGTATTCGGCCTCGCCGGTGTACAGATCGGCACGGGTGCGGCCATGTACCGCCAACGCCGTGATGCCTGCCTGCTCGGCGATCTTCGCCACCGTCAGGCCGTTCTTGTTGTCCCGGTCCCAGCCGGTACGAATCTTCAGGGTGACCGGCACATCGACCGCAGCCACCACGGCTTGCAGGATCTCGGTCACCAATGCTTCGTCCTTCAACAGCGCGGAACCGGCGGCCTTGTTGCAGACCTTCTTCGCCGGACAGCCCATGTTGATGTCAATAATCTGTGCGCCCAGTTCGACGTTGGCCCGGGCCGCATCCGCCAGCATCTGCGCATCACCACCGGCGATCTGCACCGAGCGTGGCTCGGGATCACCTTCGTGGATCATGCGCATGCGCGATTTGCGGGTGTTCCACAAACTCATGTCGCTGGTGACCATTTCCGAGACTACAAGTCCTGCGCCCAGTCGCTTGCACAGCTGACGAAAGGGCTGGTCGGTGACGCCCGCCATAGGGGCGAGAATCAAGCCGTTGTGCAATGTGTATGGACCGATGCGTACCGCCGACATAGGACTTCCCTGTTGTGGGGCCGGATCATGAGAGTTCGAAAAAGGGTTGGCATGATACCCGCTCTCGATGACTGGAGAAAGGCTGAATTGAACAAAATCTGAACAGTTATTCTGTTATCGCCAGCAGTTTGGTATGAGCGGTCTCTGTCAGAAATATGCCGTCAAACCTGTAGGACTGAACCGTTTCACTCGGGCGAATGAAAGCTCAGGCTGTAGTTCACGGCTTTGGCGCCTGGGTCGAGGATGTCCAGGGCGATGTGGATCGGCGTTTGCGGTGGCATTTCCGCCATGCCTTCGAGATCGCCGTTGAGGTACTCGCCGGGTTTGAAGCGACGGCTGGCGATCAGGTGACCATTGAGGTCGGCGAAGCGCAGCTCCAGCAACGGGAAGGGCTGGGAGAACGGGGCGCGGTTGTAGATGATCGCATCGACCACCAGCGCGCCATTGAACTCCGGATGGCTACGCACCACCAGATTGCTGCTTTTGATTTTCGCGATGTCGACCTTTGACGGCACGGTGCAGCCGAGTGGCGGGCACAGTTGCTGGAACCACGGACGGTATTGGTCCTGGCGCGCCAGTTCATCGAAGTGATAGGCGACGTACTGGCCGACAAGCGCGCCGGCACCGAGCAGAATCAACAGCAACCAGAGAAACCGGCGGCCCCAGGGGGAGCGGCGTTTTTGCCAGTCGAGTTGCAACGGGTCGTCGGTCAGGTCTTGCAGAACCTCGGCGCGCATCGCTGTTTCACTGCGTTCGCGGCGTTTGCGCAGGGGTTCGATTGAAGGCAGAGGGTGATCGAAGTCGTCACTGTCGTCAGCTGCGGACAGGCGTTCGTGATGAAGCGGTGCGTCGAGCGGGTCGTTCAGGCGCAGCTGTGGGGGCCGGGGCGGCTGAGGCTCATCGTCTTGTTCGACCAGTTCCAGGGACAGCGATGGCTCAGTGCGCGAAGCTTTGCCCGGCTCGATGGCCGGTTCTTGCGTGATCGCTGCGTCGGCCGCTTCCGCGCGATCGGCGGCCGATTCGCTGAACAGGCTGTCGGACCAAGGCTCTTCGTCATGTTCGGAAGTGTCTCGGCGGGCACTCAAGCTGTCTTCGCGGTGACGACCGAGCTCGGTGGTCGGCTGGATTTCCCGCTGTTCGAGCCGGGCGAGTTCTTCGTCCAGGTCCAGGCTGTCCAGATCAAGCTCAGCGGCGGTCCATTGTTTCTGACTGATGGCGCGTTGTTCCGTCTCCGCCACTTCGACGGCATCGGGGATGGCCGGCGTGACCGCTTCCTTGCCCGCCTGCTCAAGCAGTTGCTTGGCAGAATTGAACACCTGCAGGCACGACCCGCAACGAACCACTCCACGGGCCACGCTCAATTGAGCATGGCTGACGCGGAAACTGGTTTGGCAATGCGGGCACTGGGTGACGAAGCTGTCGGTCATGCGGCGATCCGGATTATGCAGGCGCCCATTCTAGCGCCGACGGCCAGTGATGCGCACCCAGCCATCGCGATTGGCGATCGGGTCCAGATCGAAGTCCTGAGCGTAGGCTTGGGCAACTTCTTCGCCCTGTTCGGCGAGGATGCCCGACAGTGCCAGGCGACCACCCGGCTTGACCAGGCTGGACAGTTGCGGTGCCAGGGACACCAGCGGACCGGCGAGGATGTTGGCCACCAGCACGTCGGCCTGAACCTGCGGCAAATCTTCCGGCAGGTACAGCGGGAAAAGTGCTTCGGCGATGTGGTTGCGCCCGGCGTTGTCACGGGACGCTTCCAGCGCCTGCACGTCGATGTCGGTGCCGACGGCTTCCCTGGCACCCAGCAGCAACGCGGCAATCGCCAGGATCCCCGAGCCGCAGCCGAAGTCCAGCACGTTGCAGTCGTTCAGGTCCTGACCATCGAGCCATTCCAGGCACAGTGCGGTGGTTGGATGCGTGCCGGTGCCGAACGCCAGGCCGGGATCCAGCAGGAGGTTCACGGCGTCCGGTTCAGGTGCGGCGTGCCAGCTCGGCACGATCCACAGGCGCTGACCGAAACGCATCGGCTGGAAACCGTCCATCCAGCTGCGTTCCCAATCCTGGTCTTCGATCACTTCGCTGTGGTGCTCGGGCAGCGGGACGCCCGTCAGCAGCTCCAGATGCGCGAGCACCGTGGCGGCTTCGGTGCCACCTTCGAACAGCGCCAGCAAATGCGTGTGCGACCACAGCGGGGTGGTGTTGAGTTCCGGTTCGAAGATCGGCTGATCTTCGGCGTCCATGAACGTCACCGACACGGCGCCCACTTCAAGGAAAGCGTCTTCATAGGTTTCGGCTTGTTCTGGGCTGATGGCGAGACGGACTTGCAGCCAAGGCATGGCGGGCACCTTTGAAAAATATTGATTGCAGCCTAGCGGGCTGCGAGAAGCGCGCAAGTTTACGCGAGCGCGACACAGAACACGACTTGCTCTTCGTAGGAGCGTGGCTTTCCCGCGAAGGGCGCGCATTGGCTTTCCTGATACACCGCGGTGCCTGGTTCGCGGGCAAGCCACGCTCCTACAAAGGCGGATGAAATGTCCAGAAACAACAAAGCCGCTCGAAAGCGGCTTTGTTGGTGCGGATCACAGACTAGTGCTTGTCGCCAGCCAGTTTGTGTTCCAGGTAGTGGATGTTGACTCCACCTTTGCAGAAGCCTTCATCGCGGACCAGATCGCGGTGCAGCGGGATGTTGGTCTTGATCCCGTCGACCACGATTTCGTCCAGCGCATTGCGCATGCGCGCCAGTGCTTCGTCACGGGTTGCGCCGTAGGTGATCAGCTTGCCGATCAACGAATCGTAGTTCGGCGGAACCGCATAACCGCTGTACAGGTGCGAATCGACGCGAACGCCGTTGCCGCCTGGAGCGTGGAAATGCTTGACCGTGCCTGGGCTTGGCATGAAGGTTTTCGGGTCTTCGGCGTTGATCCGGCATTCCAGCGCGTGACCACGGATGACGACGTCTTCCTGGGTGTACGACAGTTTGTTGCCAGCGGCGATGCTGAGCATCTCCTTGACGATGTCGATGCCTGTGACCATTTCCGAAACCGGGTGCTCGACCTGAACGCGGGTGTTCATTTCGATGAAATAGAACGCGCCGTTCTCGTACAGGAACTCGAACGTGCCCGCGCCACGGTAGTTGATGTCGATGCACGCCTTGACGCAGCGTGCGAGGACTTCAGCCCGTGCTTTCTCGTCGATGCCCGGTGCCGGCGCTTCTTCGAGAACCTTCTGGTGACGACGTTGCAGCGAGCAATCGCGGTCGCCCAGATGGATGGCGTGGCCCTGGCCATCGGAAAGCACCTGGACTTCCACGTGGCGCGGGTTGGTCAGGAATTTTTCCAGATAGACCATCGGGTTGCCAAACGCCGCGCCGGCTTCGGTGCGGGTCAGTTTGGCGAAGGAGATCAGGTCTTCTTCTTTGTGCACAACGCGCATGCCGCGACCACCACCGCCGCCAGCGGCTTTGATGATTACCGGATAACCGACTTCACGACCGATGCGCAAAGCGGTTTCTTCGTCTTCCGGCAGCGGGCCGTCGGAACCCGGAACGGTTGGAACGCCAGCGGCGATCATGGCGTGCTTGGCCGAAACCTTGTCGCCCATCAGGCGAATGGTGTCGGCTTTCGGGCCAATGAAGGCGAAGCCGGAGTTCTCGACCTGCTCGGCGAAATCAGCGTTTTCCGCAAGGAAACCGTAGCCTGGGTGAATGGCGGTGGCGCCGGTCACTTCAGCGGCAGCGATGATGGCCGGAATGTGCAGGTAAGACTTCGCAGCCGATGCCGGACCGATGCAGACGGATTCGTCCGCCAGGCCCAGATGCATCAGCTCTTTGTCAGCCGTGGAGTACACGGCTACGGTCTTGATGCCCATCTCTTTGCAGGCACGCAGGATTCGCAAGGCGATCTCACCGCGGTTGGCGATCAGAACTTTTTCCAACTTCGCAGTCATCAAAGTTTCTCCGCGGTTCAAACGATGGTGAACAGCGGTTGGTCGTACTCAACCGGCTGGCCGTCTTCGACGAGGATGGATTCAATCACACCGCTGGTTTCAGCTTCGATGTGGTTCATCATCTTCATCGCCTCGACGATGCACAGGGTGTCGCCTTTCTTCACGGTCTGGCCGACTTCAACGAAGGACGGCGAGCCTGGCGAAGACTTGCGATAGAAGGTGCCGACCATCGGCGAACGGGCAACGGTGCCGTTCAGAACTGGCGCGGCCGGCGCAGCAGGGGCGGCGGCAACCGGGGCGGCAGCCACTGGCGCTGGAGCCGGAGCGTGCATTGGCGCCGGAGCGTAGTACTGCTGAGCCGGGGTCTTGCTGTGGCGGCTGATACGTACGGACTCTTCGCCTTCCTTGATCTCGAGCTCGTCGATGCCGGACTCTTCCAGCAATTCGATCAGTTTCTTAACTTTACGGATATCCATGAATCATCAACTCCCAAGGGTCGGTCAGGGGCGTTACGCTTGTTGTTCAAGCCGTTGCCTGTCTTTCAAGCTGTTCCAGGGCGGCCTCCAGGGCCAGTCGATAACCGCTGGCGCCAAGGCCGCAGATCACTCCCACCGCTACGTCGGAGAAGTAAGAGTGATGGCGGAAAGGTTCGCGTTTGTGCACGTTGGACAGATGCACTTCGATGAATGGGATGCTCACCGCCAGCAGCGCGTCACGTAATGCGACACTTGTGTGTGTAAAAGCTGCTGGGTTGATCAGAATGAAGTCCACCCCTTCGCTGCGGGCAGCGTGGATGCGGTCGATCAATTCGTACTCGGCGTTGCTTTGCAGGTGCAGCAAATGATGGCCGCCTTCACGGGCGCGGCGCTCCAGGTCCTGGTTGATCTGCGCCAGTGTCGTAGCACCATAGGTGCCCGGTTCGCGGGTGCCGAGCAAGTTCAGGTTGGGTCCGTGCAGAACCAGTAAAGTCGCCATCTGCTGTTCCTTGATATCTATGTGCAATTGTCAGAACCCGGCGACTATGCCGCAAAGCCTTTGTGACTGTCCAGTTCTATGCAATAGCCAGCACGATGGCCGATGTTTGCGCGAAATTTGTGACCGGGTGATTAAATCCGGTCATTTGCGTTCGCTACACGTTCGGCGAAGTCCGCCGCGTTGATCTCGCCGATCACCCGCACATCGAAGCGTTCAACCCCGTCCTTGCCGAAAAACATCAGCGCCGGAGGCCCGAACAGTTTGTAACGGTCGAGGAGGGCGCGTTGCTCGGCGTTGCTGGCCGTGATGTCGAAACGGATCAGTCGGTAGCCCTTGAGGCGTTCGACGACATTGCCGTCGTCGAGCACTTCGTGTTCGATGACTTTGCAGCTGATGCACCAATCGGCGTACCAGTCGAGCAGCAGCGGCGTGCCAAAGGATTTGGCCTCGGCGAGGACGCGATCGAGCTCGGTCGCCGTGGTAACGGTTTGCCAGTCGCCGGTGTTTTGCACCGGCTCATTACTGCTGACAACACGCGGCTGGCCAATCGGGTTGAACGGGTCGGTCTGGCCACTGAACGCGCCATACCAGCAGGCCAGCGCGTAAAACAGCAGGAACATGCCGAACAACTGCCCCAGGCGTTTTCGCGCAGGTTTGTAGACAAACTCCAGTGCGCCCATGAACAAACCGACGCCGCCTGCCAGCAAACCGATCAGCAGCAACGTGATTTGTCCCGGCAGGACTCGGCTGAGCAAGCCAATCGCCAGACCCAGCAACAACACGCCAATCGCGTTTTTCACGTAGATCAGCCACGGCCCGCTTTTCGGCAGCCAGGCGGCGCCGCCGGTGGCGACCAACAGGAGTGGCGCGCCCATGCCGAGGCCGAGCATGAACAGCTTCAGCCCGCCACCCAGCGCGTCGCCGCTGGCGCTGATGTACAGCAGCGCGCCGGCCAAAGGTGCCGAAACGCACGGCGAAACCAGCAGGCTGGACACTACGCCGAGCACCGCCGCGCCCCACAATGAGCCACCTTCCGTGCGACCGGCGATACGGTCCAGCCGGCTGCTGATCGCCTGCGGTAACTTCAGTTCGAAGACGCTGAACATCGCCAGTGCAAACACAGCAAAAAACGTCGCGAATGGCACCAATACCCAGGCGGATTGCAGGCGCGCTTGCAGGTTGAGCTGCGCGCCAAACATCCCCATCAACGCACCCAGCAGGGCAAAGCACGCCGCCATCGGCAGCACGTAAGCCAGGGACAGGTTGAAGCCGCGCCATCCGCCGACCTGCCCGCGCAATACCACGCCGGACAGGATCGGCAGCATTGGCAGCACGCACGGCGTGAACGTCAGGCCCAGGCCGGCGAGGAAGAACAGCGCGAGTTCGCGCCAACTCCAGCTTTTGACGCTGGTTTCATTGCCTGCGCCATCGATGCTCAGGCGTTCGGTTTCGGGCGGATAGCACAGGCCTCTATCGGCGCAGCCTTGATAGGTCACGGCCAACGTGAAGGCGCGCTGATCTGTGCGAGGTAGTTCTACATCGAGAATCCCGTGGTAAACCTCGACGTCGCCAAAGTACTCATCGTGCTTTTGTTCACCCTTCGGCAACTGCGCAATACCAAGGACAATCTCGGCCGGATCAGCGCGAAATTGAAAGCGATGGCGATAGAGGTAGTAACCCTCGGTGGCAACGAAACGCAGTTTGATTGAGAGCGGCGTGCTCTCCACCAGGCTCAGCTGAAAAGCTTCGCGAACCGGCAGGAAGTCGGCACTGTTGTTGATCGAGCCCAGGGTGGCGCCGGGCCGGTTCTCCAGCAAGCCGGTGGCGG
This sequence comes from Pseudomonas sp. GB2N2, assembly GCF_054897705.1. Classification (NCBI taxonomy): domain Bacteria; kingdom Pseudomonadati; phylum Pseudomonadota; class Gammaproteobacteria; order Pseudomonadales; family Pseudomonadaceae; genus Pseudomonas; species Pseudomonas sp. GB2N2. Next base: position 3,890,950 of record NZ_CM142701.1, on the reverse strand, counting down.
AGGCCGGCAAGGCGAGCATTAAAAGCAGCAGGCAGAGCAAACGGCGCATGACGATCTCGCGTATCGGAAGTGGGGGCATGATAGCGGACAGTGGCCGGGTGTGCAGGGCGGGGGATTTCGTGCTGATTGAAAGGACGCCATCGCTGGCAAGCCAGCTCCCACAGGTTTTGCGCTGACCGTGTGGGAGCTGGCTTGCCAGCGATGGCGGTTTATCAGACGCGGAAGGCTTGAACAGCCGTATGCAATCGCCCGCCCAACACCAGCAAATGCTCCCCTTGTTCTCGCCCCTCGCCAATCCTCAGCAAATTATCCCCACCCAATTGGTGAATCCGCTCACTGTGATCCCGGATCTCGCTGACAGCACCGCTCTGCTGCGCAGTGACATCGGCGATGCGCACGGCAGTGTCGGAAATGGTCTGGATCGCCCCGACGATTTTGTCCAGCGCGCCGTCAGCGGCCTGAGCCTGATTGGCCGTGGCTTCGGCGTGTTCGACCTGTGCGCGCATGCCTTCCACCGATTGCCGCGCGGCCGTTTGCAGTCCGGCGATCAACGTCTGGATCTCGGCGGTGGCACCGGCCGTACGTTGCGCCAGCGAGCGAACCTCTTCGGCCACGACGGCAAAACCGCGGCCCATTTCCCCGGCGCGGGCCGCTTCAATTGCGGCGTTCAATGCCAGCAGGTTGGTCTGGTCGGCAATCGAGCGGATCACCGTCAGCACGCCGCCGATGGTCGCCGACTCTTCAGCGAGGTGTTCGATCATTTGCGCATTGCCCTGCACTTCATCGACCAATGCGTGTAGCCCGGCGAGGCTCAAGCCAATGACTTTTTGCCCATGCTCCACCGCCAGTCCGGCGTGACGACTGGCGTCGGCGGCCTGGCTGGCATCGCCGGCGACTTGTTGAATCGTCGCTTCCAGTTCGCCGAGGGAATCGCGAATCAGTGCAGTGTCACCTGCCTGGTGCTCGGCGCCGCTGTGCAAATCATTGCTCAATTCGGCGAGAGTGCGGCTGCTGCCGGCGACCTGCTCGGCGTTGAGGCGAATGGTCCCGACCAGATCGACGAGGTAGGCGCGCAAGCGGTTGAGCGAGGCTTGAATGTCATGCAACTCGCGATTGGTTTTGCCCAGTTCAATGTCCCGGCTAAAGTCCCCTTCGGCCCAAGTCGAGAGAGCCGGCGCAAGATTGGTCAGCGTCCGGGCGAGGCGTCGTTGCAAGGTGTCGATGAGCAGCGCGATCAGCAGGATCAGGCCAATCATCACGCCTTGCATCAGCCGCACTTCGCTCTGGATTTGCCCGTGCTGGGCGCGTACCACCGGTTCCAGCCCGGCGATGGCTTGCTGCACCCCAGCGATTTTCAGGTGGGTCGCGGTGCTGAGGTCGGCTCGTTTCTGGATCTGATCGCGGGTGCGCGCCAGCTCCGCAGGGTAGCGATTGAGCAGGCTGGCGAGTTCGCGTTTGAGTCCGACGCCAGCATCTTCGGCCACGGCTTTTTCGCTGTTCTCCAGGCCCATCAGGGCGGCGAAGTCATCCGTGCCTGATTCCGCCTGACTGGTCACGCCGAGCAGCGGCAGGGCATTCAGACGTTCAGCCTGAGCGCGGATGCTGGTGACTTCCCGTTCAACATCGGCCGCCAGTTCACTGCGACCGCTGCTGACCAGTTTGTCCCGGGCCAGCGACAGTTTGCCCAAGTGTTGCGAGGCTGCCAGTAACGGCGTGAGGTACGTTGCGTTGCCGCTGGCGTATTGGCTGAGCTGATCGAGGCTGGCGCCGAGCTCGCGTTCGGCCTGCAACAGCAGCGCTTGTGGGTCGCCGGCGAGTTTGCCAGCGGCCAGCAGGTCGGTTTTGCTGAATTCTTCCAGGTTCGACAGGCTCGGGCGCAAAGTCTCGGCCAATGCGGGCGGCAACTCACCGAGTTCCTTTTGCAGTGCGTCGATGGCCTGGCTGGCGCTGCTCAGGCGCAGCGCGTCACCGCTGGCGAGGTAATCCTCGACGTTGCGTGCCACTTCATTCTGAAACTGCTGAGACAGCCCAAGGTAGCGCTCCATCAACAAGTACGGGCGCTCCAGGGCTTTTTGCGACCACCAGAGCGTGGCGCCGAGGGCCACGCACACGGCGACTAAAAGGAGGGTATTGAGATTGGTCAGCAGCTTCAGGCGCATCGCGGGACTACCAACGGCAGAATGGTAAGCGCCTGAAGTTATTGCGTTTCTGTTACAGGGTTATGACTGAATGGGTCGATTCTGATGAAAAGGTGGCACTTTGCTGTGACGCCCGCGAAGTCTGCACGCGGTTGCGCCCGGCGTGCTTGGCGCGGTACAGCGCCTCGTCCGCCTGGCTGGCCATCATCAGGCCGTCGGACCCTTCGTTCATCTCGACCACGCCAGCGCTAAAGGTGCACCAGAGATCCTGAGGCTGCGCGGGGTAATGAATTTCCGCAAAGCGCTGACGGATTTCGTCGAGGACGTTGTAGGCCGCTTCGATATCAGTGTCGGGCATGACGATCGCGAACTCTTCGCCACCGTAACGGCCGATGAAGTCGGTCTTGCGAAGACGCTGCTTGAGAAACAGCGCCAGGCTCTTGATCACGCGGTCACCCATGGGGTGGCCGTGGCTGTCGTTGACCCGTTTGAAGTGGTCAATGTCGAGCATCGCAAAGCTCAGCGGCTTGCTTTCGCGGCGGGCGCGGAAGCTGCAGTCTTCGAGCAGTTGCAGAATGTGCGTGTGGTTGTACAGCCCGGTAAGGCTGTCGCGAACCATTCGCGCTTTAAGATTGCGCGCCCGCGCCGCGCGATTGCGCACGGTGGTGATCAGGTGCCGCGGCTTGATCGGTTTGGTCAGGAAGTCGTCGCCACCCTCGCTCATGGCGTCGAGTTGCTTGTCCAGATCGTCTTCGGCGGACAGGTAAATGATCGGCACGCTGACGTAACGGTCGTTATGGCGAATCACTTTGGCCAGTTCAGTGCCGGTGCAACTCGGCATGTACATGTCAAGGATGATCAGGTCGGGCTGGAAGTCCGCCAGCTCAGCCATAGCCTGGATCGGGTCGATCAAGGTCCGCGTGACAATCCCGGCGCTGTTGAGCAGGCGCTCGGTGTGCAGGGCCTGGGCGCGCGAGTCGTCGATGATCAGCACTTTATAAGGTTCGTACTGCGCGACGCAGGTCAGGACTTCGATTTTCTCCAGCAGGCTCGAGGCTTCGAGGGTCCCGGTGAGAAACTCCTGACCACCGGCACGCACGGCGGCGAGCCGGGTCGGCGTGTCAGTTTCGAGCAGGCTGAAAAACAGCAGCGGCAACGGTTCATCGAGGCCGACCTGAGCTTCGGCCGCCAGTTTCAGGCCGATGCCAGGTCCGCTGAAGTCCACGTCCATGACGATCGCGGCCGGCAGGCGTTCAACCATCGCCGAGCGAAACGCAGCCACGCTGTCGAGGGATTGAGCGCTGAGCCCGAAAAACTCGAGCTGCTTGGCGAGGCGCTCGGCGCGGTCGTGATCCTGCAGCATCACGTAGATCGGTTTGCGCAGCGGCGGCAGGAACGTATGTTCAAATTGATCGCCATGACGCAGGCCGGTGCGCGACAGGCGCTGCATCAAGCGATTGAGGTCGGTAATCAAGCCACTGCTCAGGCGCCCGCGATTGGCGTCGACGGCCTCCAGCGACTGGCCGATGTGGCGCGCCAGTTGGCTGTGCTCCGGTTGTTCAAATCGCTCGGCGAAACGCAGCAGACGCAGGTTGGCCTCGCTCAGTTCCGATAAGTCGGTGGGGGACCACTCACTGCGTTGCAGGCGCTGCCAGATCTCAAGAATTTGACGTGCCTGATGAATTACCCGCTGGGCAAAATGGTGCTTGAGACGCTCACGGCTGGGGTCTTCTGGCTCGGTCATATCCTGACTACTAGTTAGGGTGCATGCTGAGATCGACTGGTGGCTCTATGCTAGCACCTCTTTTCAATGGCATGAGTGTCGCAGGTCAATAAACTGCGATGCGGCATCATTCAGTTTCTGACTGCTCGGTCTTGTTTGGTGATTTTTCATCGGCTTAGCCCTCTGGGCAGGGGTTCCGGACGTCTGAAGGTTTTTTACGAAACTTCCTCACGTTCGGCGAGCTTCGTCTGTCAGGGGATTCTGATTTTTCGCGCGTTGGAGCCGGACGGGATTTTTGCCTGATAGGGTTCAGGGATTCCCCTAGACGCTGTTCGCCCATCATGACCCAGTGTTTCAAAGACCTGCCCTGCGATGAGCAGCGCCTGAACCACAACTCCACGCCCGTTGCTGATTGTGAATGCAGTGAGGTGGAGCTTTATGGCACCAGGGCCCTCGTCACCGACGTGCCGATTTTAACGTGCGCGGGCCTTTGGCATCTTTATCAGCGCGAGGCAGAAGAAATCGTTGCGCCCGGCGGGTTGCTGATCGCTGATCCCGTGGCGCGCAATCGTGCGATCAATGCGGCTTACGCCAGGCTATGGCTGCACGATTCGAGGTTTCAATGGGCCGGGTTGGCGGCGTTTGCCTCCAAGCAAGTCGGCTGCGGATTGCTGCATGCGGCGGACAGTATCGAACTCATTCGCTCGGAGCATGAGACGCGAGAGCGGATGCGTGATAGCCGACGTGAGTTCGGGTTGCTGACGCCGGGCAAGATGGCCGAGCAGGCGGACGAATTGCGTGACTATAAGGAAGCGGATGCGCGCAATCCTGTTCCTTCTGTGGATTTTCGGTCTGAAAGAGAAGCGCTATCGCTGGTGCAACAGCAGTTCCGGCATGTGCACGAGATGATGGCGCTGGGGAATACCACACTGTTTCTTGATATTTATCCATTGCATGAATTTTATGCGAAGCGTGGGTGGAAGGAATTTCAGAAATGCTTGGGCGCCAGGGAGGGAATTTATGGGCATTCGAAGTTTCCGGTGTTGTGGCCAGTGGAGCAGAAAAAGCTTCGGTTCGGGCAGGTTCACTACCAAATACTGCAGGCTTTCGAGGCAATAGAGGCAGGAAATACAGCCGCAAGTGTCGAGTTTCTAGCCTGGCATGAGCAACGCAACATCCTCCAGCCGACCATTTATGAGGATCGGCAACTGGTGATGTTGCTTCGCGGCAACCATGCCTCTTACGTGACGGGTTTTCCTTCCGGTGTTGCACAGGCTATCGAGTTGACGCTTACCAGCCAATGTCAGCGTGCCGAGGATGATCGCACCATAGAGTTTGACAACAGCCCGCTGGCGGATTTGTCGGACATCAACCAGAGAATGACATTTGTACTTCGGGCGGCAGCGCGCTTTGATCACATGCTCAGCGATGACAACCGTGCCGCATTGGTGCAATCGATTAACGAGATCGCATCGGCCGGAGTAAACCTGTGAATCTGTGGCAGCGCCGTTCCGGTTTACGTCATGGCACAGGCCTGCTGATTCTGGCTGCTTTGATGGTGTTCGCCATACGTCAATTGCAACAGCCTCTTTGGGATGACCCGCAAATAACCCTTGAAATAGGCGGGACCTATGAGGAAATGCGGAAAATTTCAACGGCCCCTTTCAGTCCGCTGATACGCGGACATGTCTGGGGCGGAATTCCCAAGACCGATGCTCGCTTGCGATTTATCGACCCGCAATATGGATTTGATACGCCTTTAGCTCGCTTTTTTACAATTACATTCAATGACAACGTTATAGAAGACGTACTCATGTCTCCGCAAATCGAGCCATTACTGATCGACGACGCTTTAAACGTAGTGCTGGACCTGCAAGAGCAATTGCGTGCCAAAGGCTGGGTGGCGAAGGGGCTGCGAAGACATCCAACGATCGACGATACCCCTGAATGGCGGGACTACCTGAGGAAAGGAGTTTTGCACGGGCAATCAAATTGGCAAGCCGGTGATAAGTATCAAGTCACTTTGGCAGTAGGGCGCTTCGAGGATTACCGAAACCCCACCGAAGAACGCTACCTCATCACCCTGGCGCTCGCCAAACCCTGGGTTCCCTTCGACGAAATCGAAGACATGTACGACGAACCCAGTCACTTCCCCGCCCCACAACCCAAATAAAAAGGAGCCCCACCATGCCAACCCCCGCTTTCATGACTCTCCGCGGCGAAAAGCAAGGCCTGATCAGCGCGGGCGCTTTCACCGAAGGTTCGGTGGGCAACATTTACCAAATGGAGCGCAAGGACCAGATTATGATTCAGGCCCTGAGCCATGGCATTTTCGTGCCGAAGGGTTCGGGGGCCGGGCGGCGGATGCACAAGCCGTTGATCATCACCAAAACCATCGACAAGGCGTCGCCGCTGATCAACAACGCTTTGTGTTCGGGAGAATTGATCACCCAGTGCCGCGTCGAGTGGTATCGGACCTCGGCTCAGGGTATCCAGGAGCATTTCTACACGATGGAGCTGGAAGATGCGGTGATCGTCGGCGCTGAAGTGCTGATGCCGCATTGCCAGAATCCCGGCACCGCGCATCTGACTCAGCTGGAAAAGGTCCACTTCAGCTACCGGCGGATTTACTGGCGGCACGAAATCAGCCGAACCATGGGTTGCGATGAGTGGAGTGGCGGGGAAAACGCATGAGGCTGGTCAATGAGCGTGATCTTTCCGGATTGCAGCGAAAACACGCGTGGCCCAGTGAGCAAGCGTCGGAGTGGGTGCAAGAGGCGTTGCGGGATCATCAACCCATCGAAGGTCTCGCCGAACTGCGTAGCGGCCTGTTGATCAATCTCCACAGCGAGGTGCTCGAGCAGATCGAGCGGGGAGAATGGTGGCTGATCAAGGCCGAGGCCGATTTCATTGACTGGAAGATGCCGGACCGGGCCTTTGATCCCAAGGTAATCGAGCTGATGCAAAATCCACCGGCACAGCCAACGCGATCGCCAAGATTATTTCGGCTCGTAGACAGCGTAACGGGTAAGCCGCTGGCACAGCATCAATACATCGCCACAGTGGATGGCGACACATCGCCACGCAGAACCGACGGCGTGGGCATTGCGCATCTTTTTACATCAACTGAGACGCAGCAGATTTCGATGAAGATCATCGGTAATTGACTCGGGCATGGCCACTTGAGCTCATGGACAACCAGTTGTCACATCCACAGACGCTAATTTTTCCGGATAACCCCAACGGCGGGTGCCGGGCAAAGGCACGTTGTTGTATGGTTGTGGTCGAACCGATGAACTCAAGTGATTGAAAGGATATCGCCATGCTGGACTGGAAGAACCGCGCGGGCAGCGCGCCTGAACGTGCCGCTGAACCGAAATCGGCTACCCGCAGCTACATCGGTGGCCTGTTGTTCAGTCGGGCGCTGGCCACGCTGATCGGCCTCTACCTGATCGTGACCATCGCGCTGGGCTGGTACTGGAGCCAGGAGCCGGCGCTGTTCCCGGTTCAACAGAATGCGCAAATGGCTGCCGAGAAAGAAGGCAAGCAGATGGTGATCGGTTACACCACGGTGGAAACCCTCAAGACCGTTGCCGGTACATTGCTGAACAAACCGGGCGGCTATATTTCCAACGACCGTTTTCCGCCAGGCCTGTGGATGGACAACACGCCGAGCTGGGAATATGGCGTGCTGGTCCAGGTCCGCGACCTGACGCGAGCACTGCGTAAAGACTTCGCCCGTTCGCAATCGCAATCGGCCGAAGACTCCGATCTGGCGAAGGCCGAGCCGCGCTTCAACTTCGATAATAAAAGCTGGGTGCTGCCGTCCAGTGAGTCGGAGTATCAGGAAGGCATCAATTCCCTGAGCCGCTACCAGGCCCGCCTGTCCGACCCTTCGCAGAAAAACGCACTGTTTTATGCCCGCGCCGACAACCTGAACAACTGGCTGGGCGATGTGGGCACCCGCTTGGGTTCGCTGTCGCAACGCCTGTCGGCCAGCGTTGGCCGGGTCAAGCTGAACACTGCGCTGAAAACTGAAGTCGTCGCGCCGGGTCAAGTGCCGCAGGTTGATGAAGAAATCGTCGAAACCCCGTGGATGCAGATCGACAACGTGTTCTACGAGGCCCGTGGCCAGGCCTGGGCGTTGTCCCACTTGCTGCGCGCCATCGAAGTCGACTTCGCTGATGTGCTGGCGAAGAAGAACGCGACGGTCAGCGTGCGCCAGATCATTCGTGAGCTGGAAGCCTCGCAAGAGCCAGTCTGGAGCCCGATGATTCTCAACGGCAGCGGCTTCGGCGTGCTGGCCAACCACTCGCTGGTCATGGCCAACTACATCTCGCGGGCCAACGCGGCGGTGATCGATTTGCGTCAATTGCTCAATCAGGGCTGAGTCATGGTCGATAACGCCAGAGAGGCGGCCCATCGCGCGGCCTCCGATGCCGAACAGATCGCCTGGGTCGACGAGCAGGACAACCTGCTCGGCGCCCTGGTCCGCTCCGACCTGCGCGAACGCGGGCTGATTGGGCGCGGCACCTACATCATGCTGTTCAACTCTGCCGGCGAACTCTGTGTGCATCGGCGCACCTTGAGCAAGGCGATTTATCCGGGGTACTGGGACGTGGCGGCGGGGGGCATGGTGCTCGCCAGCGAAACCTACGCGCAATCGGCAGCCCGGGAGCTGGAAGAAGAACTGGGCGTCAGCGGCGTGAAACTGAGCGCCCACGACCATTTTTTCTTCGAGGACACCGGCAACCGCCTGTGGTGTTCAGCGTTTTCGGCCGTGTGGGACGGCCCGCTGATCCTGCAGCCTGAAGAGGTGCTCGAAGCGCGCTTTATTCCCATCGATCAAGTGATGCTGGAAATCCGGCAAAAGCCTTATTGCCCGGACTCTTTGGCGGCGTTGAAGCGCTATCTCAAGGCGCGTGACAAGGACGTCGCAAAAGAGGCATGAATTGGCGCCGATTGGCTCTTAGCAATCGGCGTTTTTGCCGTTACACTGCGCGACCTTTTGAAACTGAACCGGTATTGCTTTCCTGTAGGAGCGAGCTTGCTCGCGATAGACGTCAACGATAACGCGGGCGTCCAGAATGAATGCGTTGCCCTTGCGTTTTCGCGAGCAAGCTCGCTCCTACAAGGGTTTTATCGGTTCAGTAGCGCTGCCCCTGCCTGAGTGGGGCTTCGCGGTCGAGGGCACTTCCCGAGTGCCGCGACCAGTCTTTGTCCTCCCAAGAGGATTGCCGGTGGCCAAAAAAGCCGCATCCTTCGCCGCCCTTGGTGGCCTGGTATTTTCCACCGACGCAGGTCGTCATTGCCCGGATTGCAGTCAACCGGTGCACGCCTGTATCTGCAAACAGACCGTTATCCCGGCCGGCGACGGCATTGCTCGCGTGCGTCGCGAAAGCAAGGGCCGTGGCGGCAAGACGGTGACGACCATCACCGGTGTGCCACTGGCGGAAGACGCGCTCAAGGACCTGGCCACGACGTTGAAGAAGCGTTGTGGTACCGGTGGAGCGCTGAAGGACGGCATCATTGAAATCCAGGGCGATCATGTCGAGCTGTTGTTGGGCGAGCTGATCAAACTCGGTTTCAAAGCAAAGAAGTCCGGCGGCTAGCAGCCTCTGTGAAAACCACCCCCGGCTTGACCCGTGCCTGATTTTCTCGCGGCCTGGCGTCGCCCACATGGTTTTCACAGAGCCTGTTCTGACCGGTTTCTAAACTCACTGCGGTCAGCGAGGTCTATCCCTTCGCTGACGAACCGTCATTTTCATCCTTTAGACTGCGCCGGCCTGAACCCAGGCGACGCTCTATGACTTCTTTATAGGGGACTTCAATGTCCGTACGACGCACACGCAAAGACGATGGCAGCCAATGGACAGTTGCGGACAGCCGCAGTGTTTACGGGATTCGCCATTGGGGGGCCGGATATTTCGCGATCAGTGACGCCGGTCGCGTCGAAGTTCGTCCGAACGGTCCGAACAGCTCGCCAATCGACCTGTTCGAGCAAGTCGACCAGCTGCGCAAAAGCGGCCTGTCCTTGCCGTTGCTGGTGCGTTTCCCGGACATTCTGCAAGACCGCGTGCGTCAGCTGACCGGCGCGTTCGACGCCAACATCGAGCGCCTCGAATACCAGAGCAAATACACCGCGCTTTACCCGATCAAGGTCAACCAGCAAGAAGCGGTGATCGAGAACATCATCGCCACCCAGGACGTGTCCATCGGTCTGGAGGCCGGCTCCAAGCCTGAGCTGCTGGCGGTGCTGGCGCTGGCGCCGAAGGGCGGCACCATCGTCTGCAACGGTTACAAGGACCGTGAGTTCATCCGTCTGGCACTGATAGGTCAGAAGCTCGGTCACAATGTGTTTATCGTGATCGAGAAAGAATCCGAAGTTGAACTGGTGATTGAAGAAGCCGCCTCGCTGAAGGTCAAGCCTCAGGTCGGCCTGCGCGTACGCTTGTCGTCGCTGGCCTCGAGCAAGTGGGCCGACACCGGCGGCGAAAAATCCAAGTTCGGTCTGTCGGCGGCGCAACTGCTGTCGGTGGTCGAGCGCTTCCGCGCGGCGGGCCTGGATCAGGGCATTCGCCTGCTGCACTTCCACATGGGCTCGCAGATCGCCAACCTGGCGGACTACCAGCACGGTTTCAAGGAAGCGATTCGTTACTACGGCGAACTGCGCAACCTTGGCTTGCCGGTGGATCACATCGACGTCGGCGGCGGTCTGGGCGTCGACTACGACGGCACGCATTCGCGTAATGCCAGCTCGATCAACTACGACATGGACGATTACGCCGGTGTCGTGGTCGGGATGCTCAAGGAATTCTGCGACGCGCAGAACCTGCCGCACCCGAACATCTTTTCCGAAAGCGGCCGCTCCCTGACCGCGCACCACGCCATGCTGGTGGTGCAAGTCACCGACGTCGAAAAACACAACGACGACGTGCCGCAGATCGACAACAAGGAAACGCTGCCGGAAACCGTGCAGTGGCTGGTTGACCTGCTTGGCCCGACCGACATCGAGATGGTCACCGAAACCTACTGGCGCGCCACGCACTACATGAGCGACATCGCCACCCAGTACGCCGACGGCAAGCTGACCCTGGCCGAAAAAGCCCTGGCCGAGCAGTGCTACTTCGCCGTTTGCCGCCGCCTGCACAACTCGTTGAAGGCGCGTCAGCGTTCGCACCGCCAGGTGCTCGATGAACTCAACGACAAGCTGGCCGACAAGTACATCTGCAACTTCTCGGTGTTCCAGAGCCTGCCGGACACCTGGGCCATCGGCCAGGTCCTGCCGATCCTGCCGCTGCACCGTCTCGACGAAGAACCGCTGCGCCGCGCCGTGCTGCAGGATCTGACCTGCGACTCCGACGGCAAGATCAAGCAATACGTCGACGAGCAGAGCATCGAAACCAGCCTGCCGGTGCACGCACTGAACGAAGGTGAAGACTACTTGCTGGGGATCTTCCTGGTGGGCGCCTATCAGGAAATTCTCGGCGACATGCACAACCTGTTCGGTGACACCGACTCGGTGAACATCTACCAGAATGCCGACGGCAGCGTGTACCACGCGGGTATCGAAACTCACGACACCATCGAAGACATGCTGCGTTACGTGCATTTGTCGCCGGAAGAGCTGATGACCCACTACCGCGACAAGTGCGCCAGCGCGCGCATCAGTGCGGCCGAACGCACCCAGTTCCTCGACGCCTTGCGCCTGGGCCTGACCCGTTCGTCTTACCTGTCCTCTTGAGGTAAGTCGCCGTTCTCATCAGGTTGTCTGAAAAGTTTCCGCACGCAGCGGAAATTTCAGATGACCTGGTGCGACGGTTCTCTATTTTCCTGCGAAATTGCCCACACTCCCGGCTATCACAGCCATATGGTCCTCTTTTCACGTAGGCCATTTCCTAAGTTGTACTTCGGCACTCTACTCGGCCATGCCTCTCGGCGAGAATCCCCGGCCGCCCCTCCTGTAGAGAATCGCCGATGTTCGATCCAGCCAACGAACCGTCATTTCGTCTGGATGTAGCCGGTCTGCCCGACCCGTTCGAAGTCCTGGCCTTTACCGGTAGAGAAGCGATCAGCGAGCCTTTTGTGTTCGATGTGGATCTGCTGATCGATGACCCGACACTCGACCTTGCAAGCTTGCTGTACCGTCCGGCCGTTTTGCATTTCGGGCCCGAGGGCAACACGTTGCATGGCCTGTTGCATGAACTGGTCCAGCGTGACCATGGCTCTCTTGTCAGGCTTTGCCGGTTGCGACTGGGGCCGAGGCTGGCGTGTCTTGCCCAGCGTTTCAATCAGCGGATCTTCAATGCACTGTCGGTGCCCGACATTCTCAGTCAGGTGCTGAGGGAACACGGCATCGCCGGCAGGGATCGACGCTTCGAACTGATGGGCGAATACCCGCCCCGGGATTTCTGCACCCAGTATCGGGAATCGGATTTGCAGTTTCTCCAGCGTCTGTGTGCTCAGGAGGGCCTGCATTACCATTTCGAACCGCATGCGCAGGGGCACTGCGTGGTGTTCGGTGATAGCCGCGGGCATTTCCGTCTCGGCGAGAGCGCACGGTTCCAGTCCGATGGCGGGCAACCGGCGGTGCGGCAGTTTCAGCTGCAGGTAGGCCAGCGTACCGCGCCCAGTGCCGAAGGGCGCACCGATCTGCCGATGTTGCGCAGCGGGCACTTGATGCCGTTGGCCGGCCACCCGGTCGCCGACTGGAATCATCTGTGGCTGTTGACCGATGTTGAACATGAGGGCAGCCAGGACCCACGGGTGCCTTACAGCAATCGTATCCGCGCGATTCATTGGGAGACACCCTTCGTCCCGCCCTCCTGCGCGGTGAAACCACGGATGCACAGCCTGCAGCGCGCCTGGGTTGTCGATGTCGATGAGCCTCGGCCGGATGCGTCCAGGCCAGTGGCCGTGCAGTTTGACTGGGTCTATCAGGGTGAAGGCGCGACACCCAGCTACTGCTGGCTGCCGCTGGCCACTGAGCTGGACGATTCCGGCGTCGCGTCATTGAGCGAGGGCACCGAGGTGGTGGTGAGTTTCATCGAGGGCGATCCGGATCAGCCGTTGATTTGCGGGTTTCTGCCCACACCGTCGACGGTCGGAGAAGTCGCGCGTTTCGGCCCGACAGAAAAGAGTCTGCCCGAGGAAGGTTTACTGAAGCTCCTGCGCTCGGGCGAGCCTTTGGTGCTCCTGTGTCTATTGCCTGGCGGCGGCAGTTTCAGCCATTGCACTGAGGCGCCCTGCACCTGTCGGGCGGTGACCGGGTTTGGCCAGAGCGGTGCGGCATGATCGGCGCAACGGCGCAATGGCTGTTGCTGGACGTGCCCAGTGCACCTAAAGCGAAGGCATTGCTGCAACAGTCATTCGCCCCGGCAAGCCAGTTCTGGCTATTCGAGGACACAGAATGGCAGGCGTTACGCACGGACGGCCCGGTCCTGATCGACCTTCGAACCTGCCCGGCACTGGCGGAATCGTGCTACAGCCAAACGCAGGTCTGGCGTGGCTTGCTGATCGTCAGCAAGGCGTCGTCGGGGCAGTTGCTGGCGCATTTGCGGCGCATGCTCACCGTCACGCTGGGGCTGCACCACCGGGCCTTGCTGAGTTTTTACAACCCCAACACGGCGAGCTATTTTTTCGATGCCTGCGATGCGGTGGAACTGAGTCGCTGGCTGGGACCTATCATGGAGTTGCACTGGTTCGGCGGAACCTGGGCTGACCGTGCGATCGGCAGTCAGGGCTGGCAGCAGTTGCTTAATCCGCAGCTCGACGTCAGTCCATTGCCGGTCGAAGAAAGTCTCAGCCTTCGCCAGCGGGAAAATCTGCAGACTTGTCTGCTGGAACAACATGCCTGGCACTGGAGCCAATCCACCGGGACCGATTACAGCAGCCTGTGGTCCCATGTGCAGGAGGGGCTTGCGCTGGGTTTCAGCGAGCGGCCGGTTCTTGACGGCTGGTTATGGCTACGCTTGCAGCATCCCCGCGCTTTGCTGGGGCAGCCGCTGTCGGGACTGACCCAGCAGGAACGCCTCGACAGCCTGCGCCAACGCTGGCAAAACGATCAATCCTGAGCATGAGGTCCGACATTCATGGCGAACGCAATCCGGCGACTGTTCACCCTGGCAATCGGCGGGTTTTTGCTTTTCACGATGACGGCATGCTCGCCGTTGAAATTGCTGAATGCCCTGACCCCAGACGGCAGTTTCGACAAGACCGAGGGCATTGCCTACGGAGATGACCCGCGGCAAAAACTCGACGTGTATGTGCCGCGCCACCTAGCCGGGAATGCGCCGGTGGTGGTGTTTTTCTACGGCGGCAGCTGGAACAGCGGCTCACGCAGCGACTACACCTTTGTCGGCGAGGCCTTGGCGTCCAGAGGAATTGTTGCGGTGCTGGCGGACTATCGCCTGTATCCGCAGGTGCGCTATCCGCTGTTTCTGGAGGATGGCGCGAAAGCCGTGGCCTGGACCCACGAGCACATTGGCCAGTTTTCCGGCGATCCACAGCGGTTGTTCCTGATGGGCCACAGTTCCGGAGCCTACAACGCCGCGATGCTGGCGCTGGACCCAACCCTGCTCGGAGCCGTGGGCTTGTCACCGCACAACCTCAGAGGCTGGATCGGCCTGGCCGGGCCCTACGACTTTTTGCCGATCGAAAATCGTGACGTGCGGCCGGTGTTTTTCTGGCCGGATTCGCCGCCGCAATCGCAGCCGATCAATCATGTCAGTCGCGGCGCGCCGCCCGCGTTATTGATGGCGGCGAAGGACGACAATCTGGTCAACCCGACGCGCAACACCGGTGGTCTGGCGCGCAAGCTGCGGGCGGCGGGCGTGCCGGTACAGGACCTGTATTTCTCGCGCCCAGGACACGCCACGTTGGTGGCGTCGCTGTCACGCCCGATGCGCGGGCTGGCGCCAGTGCTGGAGCAAATCGCAGCGTTCGTGAAGGCACCGCCGGTTCAGTAAGCCCGACCCGTGAACCAGCCGTCGTTTTTGCGCAGAAACCAGGCAATCGCCCCGAGCGTCAGGCTGCGCAGCACCATGAACAGCAGGAAGGTTATCCACAGCCCGTGGTTGCCCAGACCTTGCAACGCCCAGCTAAACGGCAGGATAAGCAGCACCGTCAGCAGCATGCCGTTGCGCATTTCCCGAGCACGGGTGGCGCCAATGAACAGTCCGTCGAGCAAGTAGCTCCAGACCGCGATCAAAGGCAGGGCGGCGAGGTAGGGCAGGTAGATGAAGGCTGTGTCGCGCACGCTTTGAATGTTGGTTTGCATTTCGATGAACAGGTGCCCGGCGAACAGGAACAGCGCGGCAAATCCCAGGCTCGCCAGCAACGACCAGCCGCACGCCACCACCAATGAACGGCGCAGGGCGTCGCGGTCGCGAGCGCCAATGGCATGGCCGCACAGCGCCTCCACGGCATGGGCCAGGCCGTCCAGCGCATGGGCGGTCAACAGCAAACCGTTGAGCAGCAGGGCGTTGGCGGCCACGGTGGCGTCACCCAAACGTGCACCTTGCACGGTGATCAGGAAAAACACCGATTGCAGCAGCAGACTGCGGATAAAGATGTCGCGATTGACTGCCAGCAGCGGTCGCCAGCTCTGCCACAACGCCAGCGCTGCCCAGACGATGTGGCCGGGGTAAGCGCGCAGGGCCTTGCGGGTCAGCAGCAGGCCGATCAGTGCGCCGGTCCATTCGGCGATCACCGAGGCCCGGGCCGCCCCGACCACGCCCCATTCCAGGCCGAGGACGAACCACAGGTTCAGCGCAACGTTGACCAGGTTGGTGCTCAGCAGAATCGCCAGCGGAGCCCGTGCGTTCTGGGTGCCGAGGAACCAGCCGACCAGCGCGTAACTGGCCAGTGCGGCGGGCAGGCCGAACAGGCGCGTGTGGAAAAACTCGCGGGTCAGGTGCTCCAGCTCTGCCGAGGGTTGCATGAAGTGCAGCGCGACACCGCTCAGCGGAATGCCCACGGCACCGAGGACAATCGCCAGCCCCATGGCCAGCAACAGACCTTGCAACAGAATCTGCCGCAACGCCGCACCATCCCCGCGTCCGGCGGCCTGAGCGGCAAATCCGGTGGAGCCCATGCGCAGAAAGCCCATCGCCCACGCCAGGAACGTATACAGGCTGGCCCCGACCGCGACCGCGCCCAGTTGATGGGCATGGGGCAGGTGGCCGATCACTGTGCTGTCGACCAGCGCCACCAGCGGCACGGAGATGTTCGAGAGAATCATGGGCGCGGCAAGCGACCAGACCCGGCGATGAGTCGGGCGGTCGCGCCAGTCGGCGATCAGGTTGGACATGCAGGCTCCCTGGAGAGCCGGCATTGTAGCGATTCATTTGGCATATCCGCCGATCAAATGTGGGAGGTTAGTGGATGATCCAGCTCAGCAACCACAAACCGAGCACCAGCCAGATGATTCCCATGATGATCGACGCGCTCATGAACGCCCGGATCGCCGACCACAACAGCATCAGCCCCAGGATCAACGCGATGATGCTGATGATCGAAGTGTCCATCCCCAGTGCCCGGGACAGGCCTTCGACAAAATTCCCGCCGGCGTGGCTCAACAGATTGAACAGGCCACTGAGGCCATCAACGATAAAGCGGATGACTGAACCGAGCGCCTGGCCGAGCCATTCGAAAAAACCTTCTACCTGCATGTCGTTAGCGTCCTGATGTAAGGGGTTGAGGCTTGGGCCATTGATCGCAGCGCCGAGTTCCCTGGGGCATTGAGTATGACGCAAGATCCCTGTAGCAGTTGCCGAACGCAACCTTCGGCCGCTGTTACATAGGCCTTGCCTTGATCGAGCATCCCCCCGAAGCTATACGCCTTCAGGAGAGCCCGATGAACCTTGTTGAACTGACCGAACGCCTGCACGCCATCCGTGACCGCAATGACTGGCGGCCATTTCACAGCCCGAAAAACCTGGCCATGGCCGCCAGCGTGGAGATGTCCGAGCTGGTGGAAATCTTCCAGTGGCTGAGCGAAGACCAGTCGCGCCAGTTGCCGGCTGACAAACTGGCCCATGCCGGGCAGGAAGTCGGCGATATCGTGCTCTACCTACTGTTGCTGTGCAGCGAGTTGGGGTTGGACATGAATGAAGTGGTGCGCAGCAAGCTCGCGGACAGTGAACGGAGGTTCAACTGATGAGTGATCGTCATTTCGATCAACTGGCGACGCGTTTTGCGGAGAAGATCTACGGCGGCGCCAAGGGCGCGATCCGTCTGGCGGTGCTTCAGGCCGACCTCGCCGAAACCCTGCCGGACCGACCTATGCGGGTCCTCGACATTGGTGCCGGACTGGGCCACATGTCGTTGTGGCTGGCCCAACGCGGGCATGACGTGACGTTGGCCGAACCCGCCGAACCGATGCTTGAAGGCGCCCGCCAACGCTTCGCCGACGCCGGGCAGACCGCGACGTTCATCCAGGCACCGTGGCAGGAATTGCTGGGTCAGCTCACCGAACCCTACGACCTGGTGCTGTGCCATGCCGTGCTGGAATGGCTGGCCGAGCCCCACGCGATCCTGCCGGTGTTGCATCAATTGACGAAGAAGGACGGCTGGTTGTCCCTGGCCTTCTACAACCGCGATGCGCTGATTTACCGCAACTTGCTCAAGGGCCACTTCCGCAAAATGCGCAAGAACGACATGGCCGGCGAGAAGCAGAGCCTGACCCCGCAGCAACCGCTTGATCCGCGTGAACTCGCAGCGCAACTTGAAGGCTTGTGGCAGGTCGAAACCCAGAGCGGGGTGCGTGTTTTCCACGATTACATGCCGGTGGAATTCCAGGCCCGCGCCGAACTGGTGGACTTGCTGGAAATGGAGCTGGCCCATCGGCGTCACCCAAGTTTTGCCGGACTTGGGCGCTATTTGCACTGGATCTGTCGGCCCGTCTGATCGGAGCGCGAAATGAAAAGTCGTTCAGGGTTACTGGTGATCTGTCTGGGGTTGGCGGCCTGCCAGGGCAGCAATCCCTACGTGGCCAGTTCCAAACCGTTGCCACCGGCGCCGCCCGCGGCGGCCAACACTTTTGACCGAAGTGCCTACCCGGCAGCGCCGCGCGACTACGGTCGCTACCGCAGTTGGGCCTGGCTCAACGGGCAGATGCCGCCGGGTTCAGCCTGGGCGGATTCGGCGCAAGTCGCCGAGGCCGTGAGCAATGCCCTGGACCAGCGGGGCTTGCGGCCGCTGCATGACAATCGCCCGGCCGACCTGTTCGTCAGCGCCAACCTGCACCTGGAAACCCGCCTGCGCCAGGTCCAGGATGACGCCGGTTATTACGGCGGCGGTTATGGCGGCGGTTATGGGGGGTATAACCGCTATGGCAGCGGTTATGGCATGTACAACACGGTGCCGATCATTCGCACTTATTCCGAACAGGTCGTGGTGGTGCGGGTGGACATGTTCGATGCCCAAAGCGGGCAACCCGTCTGGAGTTCGAGCGCCGAAACCAGCAACAAGGGCACCCAGAGTGCGCGGGCCGACGCCATTCGGGAGGCTGTGGAAAAGGCCATGTCGGCGTATCCTCCGAGTTAGCTTCGGTAGTCCAGAAGCATTCCACAGGTTCATGTCTTCAACCGGAGAATCATCATGTTCCGCCGTCTCGCTTTACTGGCCGTGGCCGCGCTGCTCAGTGCCTGCGCCGGCAACCAGGTCAATCATGATTTCGACGCCAGCCGCGACTTCGCTGCCTATCGCAGCTGGGGCTGGAGAGAACCCGCGCTGCAATATCGCCCTGATGACCCCCGGATCAAGAGTGACCTGACCGAGCAGCGCATCCGCCAATCGGTGGCCGATCAGCTGGATCAGCGCGGCTTGCGTCCGGCCGCCGCGGGCAGCAAGGGTGATGTGAACGTACAGACTTACCTGATCGTCGAAGACCGTCAGCAACAGGTGACCACCAACTACGGCGGCGGTTGGGGTGGCCCATGGAATGGCTATTGGGGCGGGCCGATGTACAACGAAACTCGCAACATCAGCTATAAAGTGGCGATCATCCAGATCGACCTGCTCGACGGCAAGGACGGTAAACTGGTGTGGCGCGGCAGTGACGAACAAATCCTCAGCCGCTCGCCGAACCCGAACGATCGCAGCACGGCGATACGTGAGACGGTCGGCCGAATCCTCGCCAATTACCCACCCCGCTAAATTCCGAAATCCCCCCGTGGGGCCCCACAGGGTTATTTTTTTGTCTGGGGTGGCGCGTTGCCAGCAGGCTTGCCCAGCCTTGTCTACACTGCTTTTCACCAATGGAGGTAGCGCTCGGCAGTGCGCCGGCAAAGGAGTGCGCGATGTTTCCCCGCTGGCAGTTCGGCGGCCCGGCCCGGCAACAAGGGGCGATCGGTTTGATGGCAGCACTGACCCTGGCTCTGGCCTTGGGATTCACGGTGTTGGTCATCGACACTGGCCGGCTCTATCTCGAACAACGCAAATTACAGCGTGTAGCGGATACCGCCGCGCTTGAGGCCGTGACCCGCAACGGTGATTGCCGGTCCGGGCTGAGCGCCGCCAGTTACGCCACTCAAAGTGCGGCTCGCAACGGTTTTACCGTCAACGCCAACGGCACACTGACGGTCAGTTGCGGCACCTTGCAGACCGGTGCAGATAACCTGCGAGCCTTCACCGTCGACTCGACCAAATCCGCCGCCGTGCGCGTCATCGCCACCCATACCGTTCCCACCAGCGTCGCCGCTGGCATTGGTGCGTTGCTGTCCGGCGGGCCGGCGAGTCTCACCACCCAACTGCACGCTACTGCCGTGGCTGCCGAGCCGAAAGCGACGCTAGCGCAGCTCAGTATCCGAAGCACCTTGGTGGGGGTTGATACGACGCAGTCAAACCTGCTGAATCCGCTGTTCTCAACGCTGCTGGGCGGCAATGTCAACCTTACGGCTGTCGGTTGGGACGGGTTGGTCAAGACCGACGTCAACTTGCTCAAGTTCATGGATCAATTAGCGATAAAACTGGGTGTCGCGGCGGGTGATTACACAGCGTTGCTGAACACCCAGGCCAGCGTCACCAAGTTCATTCAGGCCGCCGCCAATGCGCTCCCAGTGAACGGCTCCACGGCGACCGTCAAGACCGCGCTCGGTAACCTGGAGGTGGCTGCCACCAACGCCTCACCAATCAAGTTGGGTGATTTACTGCAGCTGCAAACCGGCACCGAGGCCGCCGGGCTCGATGCCACGGTGCAGCTGTTCCAGTTGATTCAGGGCTTTGTGCAACTGGCGAACAAAAACAGCGCGGTCACCGCTGTGTTGCCGGTGAATGTGCTGGGGCTGGCGGGCATGACCACGCGGATCAAGATCATTCAGCCGCCGCAATTTTCCGCAATTGGCGACCCGGCGCTGGCAAAACTGGCCCCCTTGGGCGTGAACAAAATATACGTGCGCACCGCGCAAATCCGCATCCTGGTGTCGGTTGATCTGTCATTGATCAATGCTGTTTTGCAGCTCGTCAATGTAGCGTTGCAGGGCGCAGTTGACCTGATCAACGCACTTCTCTCAACGACATGCCTTCTGAGTTGCACCCAGACGGACCTGCAAATCCTGCCTGATGGACTCAACCTCGACCTCGGCATTGAAGCCGGCGTGGGCAGCAGTTACGTCACCGATTATTCCTGTAACAGCCCGACGAGCAAAAGCCTCACCGCCACCACCAGCATTTCAGCCTTGCAGCTGAAGGTAGGCAGGATCGATCCGACCATCTGGCTGTCATCCTCGTCTGCGCCCGCCCTTTCGCCGCTGACGCTGGTCGATATCGGCTCGAAAACCTGCCATCTGCTCAGTTGCGGCGCACGCACACCGTTCGGTGGTGGCGGCAGTGAAATCATGATCGACAGCCCGGTTGCCGGCACCACCGAGCCCAATTACGCCTTCGCCAATCCCCATGAAATCAACGTGGCACCAAACCCCACGCATCCGGTAACGGTGTCCGGTGTGGTGGGCAGTTTGAAGGGGACGCTCCAGGGCATCACGTTGATTCAACACACGCCCACCATCGGCAGTCTGTTGGGCACGCTTTTGAATACGTTACTGTCGACGCTGGCAAATGTGGTGCAACTTCTGATTTCGGCCATCAGCGGCCTGCTCGCACCGCTCATTGACCCGATTGTCGACGGCCTGCTGGAAAATCTCGGGATCGACGTCAACAAGGTCGACGTCGGCTTCAACCTCACCTGCGGCCAAAAAGGCAAAGCCTATCTGGTGATCTGAGCCTCCACGAAAATCGGCAGTTCAACACAGAACCGCGCACCCTCAACCGAGTTGCGCACGCTGAGTTTTCCGCCCATGTTCTCGACGATGCCATAGCTCACCGACAACCCAAGCCCGGTGCCGACGCCCACCGGTTTAGTGGTGAAGAACGGTTCGAAGATCCGCTCCAGCAAGCGCGGATCGATCCCGCCGCCATTGTCCTCGACCCACAAACGGACCGCGTTTTCGTCACGCTCGGCCTGCACTGAAATCCACGGATTGAAGTCACGATCAGCTTCGCGTTTGCTCAGCAGCGCATCTCGAGCGTTGACGATCAGGTTGATCAGCACCTGTTCCAGCTGATCGACATAACCGCGCACCTGCACGTCGAAACCGCGCTCGCCGACCCGCAACTCAACACCTTTACCGCGCATGCCTTCCGCCAGCAGCGACAGCGTGCCGTCGATGGCGTCGAGCGGGTTGAACGGCTGCTGCTCGACTTCCGAGCGGCGGCCGAACACGCGCATGTGATCCACTACCCGCGCGGCGCGCTGGACCTGGGCGTCGATGCGGTTGAGCTTTTCGGTGAGGTAGTCGACCTGCACATCGCCGTTGCTCAAGCGCTTTAGCACATTGACGATGGCCATGCGCATTACATTCAGCGGCTGGTTGATTTCGTGGGCCAGGCCCGTGGCCATTTCGCCGAGGGTGGCCATTTTCGCGCTCTGGGCCAGCTGTTGCTGGGAACGCCGGACCTCGGTGTTGTCGCGGCCCACGGCCTGGATTTCCAGCAAACGACCCTGCTCATCAAACACGCCACGGTCCGACCAGACCCACCAGGCATGTTCGCGTCCGGGCAATTGCAGGTTGATCTCCGCGGTGCTGACCGGGAATTGCGCGCTCAACTGGTTGAGCCGCTGCACAAACGCTTCACGTTGTTCCGGCGACATCCAGTTGCCCAGATTCACCCCCGGCAATGCCTCGGGTTGGCATTCCAGATAAGTCGCCAGCGGCCGGTTGCCGAACGTCAGGGTCAGGTCCGGGCGATAACGGCAGATCATCGCCGGGGAGTCTTCGACCAGAATCCGGTAGCGTTCTTCGCTGCGTTTAACCTGCTCGGCGGCCAGGGTGGCGTCGGTCACGTCCAGCCACAAGCCGACCGCTTCGACCGGCAGGCCGAGGTCATCGCGCAGCAGCTTGGCTTCGTCGAGCAGCCAGTGATAATCGCCACGACTGTCACGCAACCGATAGCGCGCACTCGCCGCGCCTTCGCGCAGCAACTGTCGGGTGCGCTCGAAATAGCGGTCGCGGTCTTCGGGATGAATGCGCTCGACCAGTTCTCCCGCGCTGCATTCGGCCAGGCGCCAACCCAGCAGCGGCAGCAAGCTGTCGCTGAAAAAGCTCGGCAGCAGCGCGCCTTCGACATAGCGCTGCACATAGATCACCGCCGGTGAGCTGGCGATCAGGTTGTCCAGTCGGGCATGGGCCGCCGCGGCTTTTTGTTCCTGGTTCTTGATGTCGCTGATGTCGAGCATGAAGCCCACCAGCCGCCGGTGCCTGCCGACGCCCAGGGCCTGGCCTTGCAAGCGATACCAGAGCGACGCGTCGGGAAGATGCAGGCGCACGCAGACCACCAGCGGCGTGCCTTGATCCTGCAAGTCTTGCAGGCGACTGCGCAGTTCTTCGCGGTCGGCGGGGTGGATCTGCTCAAGCCAGTCGTGCACGGGCAGGCGCGTGCCGGGCAGGTTCAGCGTAGTCGCCAGCGACGGGGCCAATTGCACTTCGGCACTGTCGCTGAAAAATTCCCACCAGCCTGTGCCGAGCAGGGCTTGCAGCGATTCCAGTCGCTCGAGTTGCAGATGATGCCGATGCTCGCGCAAGCGCTCCAGCAAAGGCCCGGCCAGCGCGGCGGCAAGTTGCAGCCAGTCACGCTCACCGACGTCGGGTGCGCGCTGTTGCACCGGATAGAAACCACAGAGCAACCACGCGACCACGCCTTGCGCGTCGTGATAAGGCACCGCCAGCCCTTCGGCATTGCCGAAGATGTCGCGCAGGCGCGGATGCTCACCGAGGATTAAATGGTGCGGGGCGCAGCCGCTTAAACTGTCGAGCCCGGTGCCCAGGCGCTGAGCGTTTTGCCACAACTGCGGGGCATCGGAGGCCGCGAAATGCTGGTGAATCTGCCAACCGTCTTCCTGTTCATCCAGCAGTGCCACGGCGATGCACGGGATCTGAAAGCGCTGGGTCAGGCTTTGCAGCTGCTCCACCAGCGCTTCCGGCAGGCGAGCGAGGCTGCACAAGCGCAATTGATCGCCGATCTGAGTCGCCAGCAACTGGCACTGTTCGCGCACTTGCGATTGCCGGCGTTCGTGCAGCAAGTCGCTGATGTCCAACAGCTGTAACAGCCAGGTATCGCCCAACGGCTGGACCCAACCCCGCAAGTGCAGGGGTTGGCCTGCGAGACTGTAAAAGTCCAGGTCCAGCGTTTGTCCTTGCCAGTCCGCCGGCCGGCCTTCGACGGCGAGGCTGCTGTGTGGCATGAGGAAATCCAGCAAGGGCGGCGCCTGTGTGGTGGACGCCTGTTGAGCCAGGCCATGGCGTAGCGGGCCGGTCAGGTGCAGCACTCGACCTTCGGCATCCAGGTGCATCTGTAAGCCGACGTTGGCCACGCTCAAGTGGCTGTTGGCATCCTGGGCAGTTGGCGGTTGGCGGTTGAGCAGACGCCCGAAGAGCGAGGCCCCGGAACTCAAAATTGCAGGCTCGATTTGGCGGTGAGTGTTGCCGGCAGATTGGGCACTTGGCCAATTCCCGGCAGGTTCAGAAACGGGATGACTTGCCGGAGTTTGTTGGTGGGGTAGTTTATTTCGACCTTCAATAACCCGCCGACATAAGTGGCGTCGGCGTCGGTGACAACGTTGAAATTCAGTGCGGCTGGAATCCAGGCCGTTTGTTTCGTCAGTTCCGATTTGGCCAGAGCGATTATTGCCGTCTGGTAGCCCGGCGTGTTCGTGTCCAATGCCACACTGCGGCGCACTGCTTCGGCCGTTGATTGGTTGAACGATTGCATCAGCAACAGCGGCAGGCTGTACGTGACAATCCCATAGAACACGGCGAAAAAAATCACGAACACCAAAGCAAACTCAATCGCTACGGCGCCTTTTTGCTTGCGGGGGAGGTGGGTTTTCATGAGTGCGTCTACCCTGACAATCACTGCGTAATGTCAGCATAGAATCATTCAGCCAAAACGGACGTTTTTTACCGCATGCAGAGTTTTTTCCTACTGATCTGGCTGACGCTCTGCGCCGCGCAGGATATTCGAGAACGGCATATTGCCAATGCGCTGACCCTGGGTGCCGGGGTGTTGGCGCTGGGCTATCTGTGTTTGACCGGCGCCACCTGGCTGGGCGCTGATGCCGCGCAGGGCGGCGGGGCCTTTTTGCTGGCGCTGGCCTTTACCTTTCCGGGGTATGCGTTGCGACGGCTGGGCGCGGGGGATGTGAAATTAATGACAGCTTTGGGCCTTGCGACAGACGGTATGCACGTGCTCGGGACGTTTATCGGCGCAGGATTCGCCACCATTCTGTGGCTGCTGCTGGCGCCAAAAGTCTGGCCTTATATGAGTCAACGACTTAGTCATCATCTTCGATATCTGGAACCTGGAACGTCAAACAAGCAGCCATTTGCGCCTTTTGTGTTGACGGGTTTTTTGCTCACATTGGCTTGGATCCACTAATCGCTTGTTCATGTACAGAGTCAGAAAGTCCGTCTATTTTCAAAACAGCAGTTAGACAACCCTTGGCTGTCGTTACAGGGTGAGTCAGCCTTTGGCTTTGCAGGGAGTTGCATGTGAACAAGCCTACCTCCGCAATAAAAGTTCTGGTGGTCGATGATCAATCGCTGATCGTTGAAGAACTTTGTGAGTTTCTTGAAAGCCGTGGTTACCGTTGTGTGCCGTGTGAGTCCAGCCAGCAGGCGGTCGAGCGTTTCAGCGAGGACGCGGAGATTGGCCTGGTGCTGTGCGATTTGCACATGCCTGGCCTGGACGGAATTGAGTTGGTGCAGGAGCTGCAACGCTTGTCCGGCAAGCATCGGGTGTTCGAGGCAATCATGCTCACTGGGCGCGCGGACAAGCAGGACGTGATCAAGGCCCTGCGCGCCGGGATTGCCGATTACTATCAGAAGCCGATTGATCTGGATCAGATGCTCGAAGGCGTTCAGCGTCAGGAAGTGGCGTTGCAGGAACGGCAGAAGAGTGTGCAGCTGGGGCATCTGAATCAGAAGCTGCAGTTCCTTTCCGAATCGATCGATGATCTTTATCAGGATCTGGACAAGGTGCGGCGTAGTCCGCGGGTGGCGGAGGGTGCTGATGGCGAGTTCAGTGATCTGGACCGACTGGAGATTCCGGCGATTTTCAATCCGTTGTCGCCCCGGCAGCTGGATGTGGCGCGGTTGGTGGGCAAGGGGCAGACCAATTATCAGATTGCCTGTGAGTTGGGGATTACCGAGAACACGGTGAAGTTGTATGTGTCGCAGGTGTTGCGGTTGACGCATATGCATAACCGCACGCAATTGGCTTTGGCGCTTTCCCCCAATAATTCCGGGCTGCGCCAGCGAGTGACAGCTCACTAAAACTGCACTCGTTCCCACTGTAGGAGCCTGCTTGCTGGCGATGGCGGCCTGAGCGTCGCAAAAAATCCTCGATTACCCACCCGACCCACTGTCCACTTTTCCTCCCTGATCCTGATCAAAGAACTGCGGGATCGCATGCTCATAACTCTTCAGCCATCGCTGCATGCTCAATTCACGCTCCGTAGCGGTAGAAGTCTGGGGCTTCGTGGACGCCGCTTGATTGCGGCTTTGCAGTTGCAGCCAGCCCTCGGTTTCCTGTTGTTGCGGTGACGCAGGACCGGCGTCTATGGCGTGGACGGTAAAGGGCAAGGCCAGCAGGCCGAGGCAGCAGAGAACAGTGGTTTTCATCAACGCCATCTCCCTATTGGATTGTCGGTGCGACGACCGCCGCGACCTGGTTCGCAGCGGTCGAAACAGGTTTGCCCGCTGCCTTGAGTTTTTCTGCGCGGGCCTGGGCTTCAGTGACTTGGGCGGGGCTCAGGCCGAGGCGGCTCACGAGTTCGGCGGCGCGGCTCCAGTCGTCCTGGTAGATCAATAAGGTCACCAGGTTCAGTGCGGCCAGTGAGTCGCTTTGCTTGAGTTCAATCGCCGTCAGAAACTCGAAACGCGCATCCTCTACGCGCAGTTGATTGAGGTACACCACGCCGAGGTCGTTGCGAATTTTTTCGTCGGTGGGCGCCAGGCGTGCGGCCCGTTGCAAGTGGGCCTGGGCCTGGCCGTTGTCGCCCTTGGCGGCGGCGAGTTGGCCCAAGCCATGTTCGGCTTCGGCGGCCATGCAACTGCCGAGCAGGCTGCGGTACAACGGCTCGGCCTC
The DNA here is from genome assembly GCF_054897705.1 of Pseudomonas sp. GB2N2. Lineage (NCBI taxonomy): Bacteria > Pseudomonadati > Pseudomonadota > Gammaproteobacteria > Pseudomonadales > Pseudomonadaceae > Pseudomonas > Pseudomonas sp. GB2N2. The sequence goes on along the minus strand of NZ_CM142701.1, from coordinate 3,864,445 downwards.
GCTGCGGCCCAGCAGTCGATAGACCTTGGCCTTGCGCAGGCGCACATCGGCCAGGTTGTCCGGCAGGCTTTGCAGGTTGGCCAGGCTGGCGTGCAGTTTGCCGTCGTTGGCCATGTCGTCGGCCAGGCTCAGCGACAGTTGTTCATCGGAACTCAACTTGCCGCAACTGGCGGTGCTGGTCAGGGCACTCCAGGGCGTCTGGCCGTTGCTCGCGCAGCCGCTCAGCAGCAGCAGACTCAAACCGGCAATCAATGCTTTCATCAGGTCCCCTCTAAGAAGCAAAGGCACGGGCCAGGGCAGTGAAGCCCGGGCCGGCCAGCACAATCAACAACGCCGGGAAGAGAAACAGCATCATCACGACGGACATTTTGGCGGACATTTTCGAGATGTATTCCTGCAGGCGTGTCAGGCGTCGGTCATCCAGCAATTGCTTGAGTGCCAGCAGGGATTTCATCGCGCCACCGCCCTGATGAAGCAACTGCTGAAGGATCACGCAGGTGTCGGTGATTTCCTCCACGGCCAGCAAGCGACTGGCCTTGTTCAACTCATCTCCCAGCTCCAGGCCTGAATCGACTCGGGCCAGCACCAGGCGCAATTCGTGGGTCAGCGCCGGCAAAATCTGTCTGCCTTCGTTGCTCAACACCCGCAGTGATTGCTCCACGGCCATCCCTGACTCAAACAGAATTCGCAACAGTGGAATGAACGTGGAAATCTCGATTGCCAGTTGTTTTTGCCGACGTTTGGCGGCAGCGGCCAGCAGACGTTTGGGTAGCAGGTAACCGATACCGGTGGCGAAGCCCGGGCCGATCCAGTGGTTTTCCACCTGCGGGAAAAACAGGCTCTGGATCAGAAGACTCAGGGCCAGCGCCAGCACCGGCGCGCCCACCTGCAACGCCGCGAACAACGAGCGTCGCCGCGCGCTGCGCCAGCCCAGACGGTTGAGCAAGGTTTGGGTTTCATTGTCCAGGTTGACCGAGCGCTGGCCGATCCGGCTGCTGCCCAGTGCTTGCATCCAGTGCCCCACGCGGTTGTCACCCAGCGGTTTACCGTCCAGCCGTTGCGCCACTTGCCGAACCCGTCGACGTTGTTCCAGCAAGCCGCTGAGCAGTAAAACCCCGGCCCCGAGAAACAGCAGTGCGCTAATCAGCAGAGGAATTTTCATACGCTGCGCAACATGCGCCAGAGCGCGAGGCTGCCCACCACCTGCAGACCAAACGCGGTGGCGAGCATGTTCCGCCCCGAGTGGTCGTTCCACATGGCCAGCAAGTAATGCGGGTTGGCCAGCAAAAAGTAGCCGGCCAGGCAGATCGGCAGCAACCCCAAGACCCAGGCGGTCACTCGGGTTTCACCGGTCATGGCGCGCAGTTGGCGCGCCGCTTGTTCGCGCTCGCGGATCATCTTGATCAGGTTCTCCAGCAGTTCGCTGGCGTTCCCGCCATAGCGGTGATTGACCTTCAAACCGAGGGCGAACAGCCGCAGTTCATCCCGTTCATACAACTCGGCGAGGTCAGTGGCGGCGTCCGGCAGGCTGACGCCCAATTGCACGTTGCGCTGCACCCGGCCCATGGCATTCTTCAACGGCTCTTCGGCGGTTTCGACAGCGCCGAGCACCGCATCGGCCAGGGTTCGCCCGGACTTGAGGCTGCGCACCGTATGATCGAGCAACTGCGGCAATTGTTCGATCATGCGCCGAAGCCGACGTTGATAACGCCAACTGACATACAGCCGCACGATTACGGGCGGTACCAGCAGCAACACCAGCGCGCCGATCCAGCTGCCGACGACAAAACCGAGGACGATGCCCACCACCCACAGCGTCAGCCATAAGCCGATGCGTTCAGTGGGGCGGCCGAGGCCGGCGCGTAAAAAGGCCCGTTCCAGACCGGTCCAAGAGGATTTCTCGACCGCCAGTTCGGGTTGGCCGTGAGCCAGGCGCCCCAGCACCCGATCAGTGCCGGACTGGCGCGTGGCGCGATAGAACAGGCGCACCGACAGCCCGAACAACCCCAGGCAAATGAGCGCGAGCAACAGCGGTTTGAGCATGCCGTGGCCCTCAGTACGTCGATGGAGATATCGCCGACTCGCGGCGCAGTTTGTCGCCGGCGGGGTTGACCGCCTCGCGCAGAAAACCGAAACCGCCGCGTCGGTCGAAACGGAACAGCGTGTTGGTGACGTAGACGTCGTCGCGGATGCCGATTACCTCCACCACCTCGCTGACACAGCGCCGGCCGTCGGGCAGGCGCGTCAGCTGAATCACCACGTCCAGCGCCGCGCAGATCATTTGCCGCAGGGTGCGTTCGGCGATGGTGCGACCGGTCAGGCCCACCAGCGTTTCCAGACGTAACAGCGCATCCTGGGCGTTGTTGGCGTGCACCGTGCTCATCGAACCGTCGTGGCCGGTGTTCATCGCCGTGAGCACGTCGACCACTTCGACGCCGCGAATCTCGCCGAGGATGATCCGGTCGGGGCGCATCCGCAGGGCGTTGCGGATCAGGTCGCTGGATTTCACCTCGCCATGCCCCTCGGCATTAGGCGGACGGGTTTCCAGGCGCACCACGTGCGGATGGCCGAGTTGCAATTCGGCGATGTCCTCGATGGTGACCAGGCGTTCGTGCGGGTTGATCAACTGACTGAGGATGTTCAGCAAGGTGGTCTTGCCGGTGCCGGTGCCGCCGCTGATCAGAATGTTGCAGCGCTTGGCCACGGCTTCCTGAATGAAATCGAAGATCGCCTGGTCGATGGTTTGCATCGCCATCAGGTCAGTGCTTTTGAGCATGTCCTTGCGGAATTTTCGAATCGACAGGCACGGGCCATCGAGGGCAATCGGCGGAATGATCGCGTTGACCCGGCTGCCATCCGGCAGGCGCGCATCGACCATCGGCGAAGACTCATCGAGTCGTCGTCCCAGCGGCGCAAGAATGCGCTGCATCACACGCTCGACGTGGTGCGCATCGATAAACCGCAGGTCGCTCTGATGCAGAACGCCGTCACGCTCGATGAACACCCGGTGCGGGCCGTTGACCAGAATCTCGGTCACCGCCGGGTCGCGCAGCAGCACTTCCAGCGGACCGAAACCGGTGAGCTCATCGACGATTTCTTCGGCAAGGCGCTCCATTTCATAGCGGGAAATCGCCAGGTGCAGGCGGGCGATGTACTCCGCGACTTTGTCGATGACGAATTGCGCCAGCACTTGCCGCGAGCCTTCCAGCAGGTTTTTCCCGGACTCTTCGATGGCGTCGATGATGTAGCGGTGCAGCACCAGTTTCAGTCCCTCGTGGTCCGAGTTGCCAGACGTTGTGCGCACCGGCGCGCCAAACAGTTTTTCGCCGTTCATTGCGCGCCCCTCAAGCGTTCGAACCAGCCCGCCTTGGGCTTGGCGAGGCCTTCGGAGCGTTTGGCCAGGCGTTCGCCAAGGGCGCGCAGGCTTTGGGTCAGCCCTTCGCGCGGGGCCAGTTCGAACAGGGTCACGCCCTGGTTTTTGGCGTTGAGGCGCACTTCCGGGCTGTAGGCGAGGGTGGCGATGACCTCCATGCCGAAGGTCTTGGCGAGGGTGTCGACGTCCGGCGCAACGTTGCGCAGGTAGCGGTCCACGAGTAATTTGGCGTGGTCGAGTTTCATGCCTTTCTCGCGCCAGGCATTCAGTACGGCCAGGTTGCGGCGGCAGTCGAGCACGTTCTGGTCGGTGTACCACAACAGCTTGTCGCAATGGCTGACGAAGGTGCGCAACGCTTCGCTGTCGGGCTGTCCGGTGAGGTTCACGACGATGTGCTGGAAGTGCTGGCGCAGGGCGCTGAGCAACATGTACAACTCGGCGGCGCTGGTGTGTTCCAGCGGCTCATCGTGGCTGGCGTAGGCGAGAATCCGCAGCCCGGCGGTGCAGTGGGTGAAGGCGCTATCGATCAGCGTGGCATCGAGGCGGCGCAAATGGCGCAAGGCATCGCCGAAATGAAACGAGCTTTCCAGACCCAGCAACGCCAGGCTGTCGCCGCGCGGCAGGCCGAGGTCAAGCAACAGTGTCTGCTGGCCGCTCTTCTGCACGACCTGCGCCATGTGGTTGGCCAGCAGCGCGCCGTCGGCATTGCTCTGCACACCGTAAAGCACGGTCAAACCGCCCAGTAATGTGTTGGACGCCACGGGGGGCAGGCGTTTGCTCAGCCGTCGCACCAGGCCGGACACTTCGCTGGAGCGCGAACCATACGCCACGAAATCCCGCGCCCCGGCACGCATGGCGTTGAGCACTAATTGATTGTCCATTCCATCGCCCAGCGCGACGATCGCCAGCATCGGCTTGGCTTCCAGCGCGCCTTCGATCAACGCGCTTTGGGCGACCACGTGTTCACGATCAAGACCGACGAACACCAGGCTGGCGAAGGTCACGTCCACCAGCGCCAACAGTTCGTCGAGGCTGCCGCCACCGGCGCTGACCACTTGGCCCAGCGGGGCGAGGGCGCCTTGCAGCCACTCAAGATCGGTATTGTTGCGCGTGATCGCGAGGAAGGTCTGACTCAGGATTTGACTCTGGCTCATTGCGATAACCCACTGCGTTTATCGAAGTTACCGTTTTCAAGGAAGTACAGGCGATACCAGTTCGGGTCGTAGTTGCGCAGCTTTTCCCCGGGCAACGAAGGCAATTGGGCGTTGGCGGCCAGCGGCTGGACCAGGTGCGGCGTGACGATCATCAGCAGTTCGCGCTCTTCGCGGTTGACCTGCGAGTTGCGGAAGAACGCGCCAAGAATCGGGATGTCGCCCAGCCCCGGGAATTTGCTCACTTGCGAGGCGTTGTGGGTGCTGATCAAACCGCTGATGACGAAGCTCTCGCCATCCGCCAGCGAGATACTGGTGTCGGTGCGGCGAATGGTGAACGCCGGCACCGTGGTGCCGCCGATGGTCACGCCGTTGTTGTAATCCAGCTCGCTCACCTCGGGCGCTACTTTCAGGGCGATGCGGTCGTTGCTGACCACGGTTGGCGTGAGGGTCAGGCGAATCCCGAATTCCTTGTATTCGATCGAGTAACTGTTGCTGTTGGCGCTGGGGACCGGGATCGGGATTTCACCGCCGGCCAGGAAACTCGCGCTCTGCCCGCTGAGGGCCACCAGGCTCGGTCGCGCCAAGGTGTAGGCGAACCCGCTGCCTTCCAGCGCATTGATGATGCCGAGGAAGTTGCCGCCGCCGAAGACGATGTTGAAGCTGTCGTTGAGCAACGGGATGCTCGGCACTGCAATGCGCGGGTCGATGTTGAACAGTGGCAGCACGCCGGGCGTGACGAAGGTATTGGGCACCGTGCCGGGGGAGCCGAACAGGAAGTTGTTCGAGCTCTTGCCGAAAATCGAGGTGCCGGCCTGTTTCAGTTTGGTGCGGCTGACTTCCACGAAGCGAATATCGGTCTGCACTTGCGACGGCAGCGGTGGCTCATTGGACGGCAGTGGCGTGGCGCTGGTCATCGCCGCCGTGGCCCGGCCTTGCACGAAGATCATGCTCTGCCGAGGTGCGCTGGCGCACGCCGTCCAGACCATCAGGCTGGTGGCGCCGGGGGCCATGCCGGTGAGCAGGAAGGCCTGATTACCGTTGACCCGCACGTCGGCGATTTTCGGATCGCCGACGGCCACTCGAGTGATCGCCACCGGTGATTGCAACTCCTGCTGCAGCCCTTCACCCACTTGCAACACCGCCGGCAACGGCGCGAGCGCGGCGCAATTGCCGGCAGCGGCAACGGTCGCCGTGAGCGGCAATCCGCTCAACAATGAGACCCAGAGCAGGCCTTGGAACATGGGCATGGAACGTCTGCGCATTTAGATGCGTCCTTGCTCGACTCAGGGAGTTTGTTGGGTGATTTCGTTGCCGCGAATGACTTCCACGCCCGACTTGCGCGGTGCTGCGACGCTGGCTGTAGCGGTGGCGAGCGGTTTGGGCGGGGCCGTCATGGCCAGTTGATTGAACTGGATCAGTTCGCGGTTGGCGCTGGCGAGGTTGGACGATGACTCGGTGTCGCCAGCCCAGTAACGCGACAGGCGTTTCTCATCGGCACTGCGCACGGCCAGGCGCAACACCCCGGCCTGGGTCGCGAGCATCAGGCGACTGACGAGCGCTTCGGGCACAGCGAGCAACACGGTCCGGGCGCTGGTCCGCGATTGCTCCTGCTTGAGCTGCTCTTCGGTACTGCGCGCCGGGCTGGCGGGTTGGCCGTCGTTGGTCAGGCCCAATTGCTCGCCAACGCCGAGGACGCGCAAGGCCGGAAGCACCCGTTGCGCCGAGGACTGCGGGTTGTTGGCGTCCATGCGCAGAAACAGCAGCACGTCGACGTAATCCCCCGCTTTCAATTGCCCGCCGACATTGGTCACTTCATCCACGGCCACGGCGATGGCGCGTTCATCGGGACGAATCATTCGCGCCAGTTTGCTGCCGGATTCGAAGCTTTCCTCATTGAGCCAACTGCCGGCGCTCAGGGCGCGCCAGGTCGTGTGCCCCACGGCTTGATCAAGACGGGTGAGGCTGCCGGCCGGGACGATCGCGAGTTTTTCCAGGGTGACGTCGGCGGCGCTGATCTGCTCGAACGGGGCGACGTCACGCAGCAGGACGACCACCGGATGACGCGTCGGGTCTTCGACGGCGACGGTCTGGGTGGTCGGCGCGGGTGTGTTGCTCTCGGTTTGCGCAACGGGTTCGGCGACGGGTTGGCGGCTCAGCGTGAGGCCCCAATAACCGACAACGATGGCGCCCACCAGCAGCAAACCGGCAAGGCCCAGGGTGACGCGACTGTTCATGAAGGCTCTCCCTTTCCTGCTGCTTAAACAACCCCGTCCTATCCAACGAGACAACTTCTCAAACGGCAGCAATAAACTTGAACTATTTCGCTATTGGACGGTAGCGCAGCTAGAGCAAAACGCCATTACCGGTCTGAAAATTTATCTATAAGGGCGCAGATCACGGGTTTTTTGACGTCAACGAAAGGGCTAATACTTTAGTGATAATTCTTTTTTACAGTTGTTGGGACGGGGTTTGGCGTCAATGCTGATGCTGGCATAGGGGAATCACGTTGCGTCCATGCAACACCCGTCGTCATCAAGGAGAAACGTCATGGCCTTTCGCAAGCTGACTCAGAAGATCAAATCCGAAATCGCGTTTTACATCAATCTGGCGAAAGACACTGAGGGCGCTTCGGGTATCGAATACGCGATTATTGCCGGGATGGCGGCGGTCGCTCTGGCGGCGTTCATGGCGCCGATCTCGAGTGCAATTACCACGATTTTTACGACCATCAAGGCAGCGCTGGTTCCGGCGCCTTGATCACGCAATTTGCTAACTTGCCGGAGTGGTCCTAACGTCATCGCTTAGTCCATCGCAGGAAAACTCCATGACTGTTCTCACACTCCCTCGCCAACAACTTCTGCTGGTCGATGACGAAGAAGATGCGTTGCTCGAACTGGCGGAGTTGCTGGAGGGCGAGGGCTTTCATTGTCTGACCGCTACGTCGGTGAAACTGGCGTTGCATCATTTGACTCGGCACCCGGACATCGCGCTGGTGATCACCGATTTGCGCATGCCGGAAGAGAGCGGGATGTCGTTGATCAGGCGTCTGCGCGAGCACACCTCCCGGGAGCATTTGCCGGTGATTGTGACGTCGGGGCATGCGGACATGGAGGACGTGAGTGACATGCTGCGTTTGCAGGTGCTCGATCTGTTTCGCAAGCCGATTTATCACGTTCGGTTGTTGGAGACGCTGAATAATCTGTTTCCTCAGCCTCGGATGAATTTGGTCGGTTAATGGTATAGGTGCATGGCTTGCCCCCGAAGGCCTCCCAATAACACTGCACTCTCCAGAATCCTTCGCCAGCAAGCACACCGCGGCCCCTGTAGGAGCTGGCTTGCCAGCGATGGCGTCCTCGAGCACCCCGCTGCATCCGGATTTTTTCGCCGGCAAGCCGGCTCCTACTCGGATTTGTGTTATTTGCAGAGTGGGTGTCAGGCCACCGGCCGCCAGTGGCCGACCATATGCTCCAGGTCCCCCGCGCCGACCAACTGAAAATCCCCACTCGACCCCGCCACACTGGCGAGCGATGTCACCTCGCTCGGCAGGCGTACCGGTTTGCGAAATTGAACCGCAATCTCGACATTGGCGGTCGGCAAGTGATTGCTCAGCGCTGCCAGTGTCCGTGCCTTATTCCACAGCCCATGGGCAATGGCGGTCGGGAAGCCGAACAGTTTGGCGCTCACCGCACTCAGGTGAATCGGGTTGTAGTCGCCGGACACCTTGGCGTACTGCCGGCCAATGTCCGCCGGTGCTTTCCAGCGGGTGACTTCGATCAGTGGCATTGACGATGCGAGCACCTCCTCAACCGGCTCACCGTCTGGTTTCACTTCGCGGCAAAGCATGCGGCTTTCAGCTTCCCACAGCGGACCCAATTGATCGTCGAGCGTCGTCACCAGATCGAACGTCGCCCCCTTGGCGTGAGGTTGCAGATTCTGCACTTGCACGCTGACCCGCGCGCGATTCACCCCGCCCATGGGCCGCAACACGCGGATGCGGTTGCTCAGGTGAATCAGCCCTAGCAGCGGAAACGGAAAGTCTTTGGCGGTGAGCAATTGCATCTGCAACGCAAACGCAAGGATGTGTGGGTAGGTCGGCGGCAGCAAACCGTTGTCGGCAAATTCGCAGACGTTGCGATAAGCCGCCAGGCGCTGCGGATCGACATCGACCCAGCAGCGCAGACCCGAATCCGGTAGCGTGGTGCCGGTGATCTTGCGTCGCGTCGCGGCCTGCACGTACAACCCGGGCAGGCTCGGTTCGCGATTGAGTGTGTGCCAGTCGGTGGTCATCACTAAGCCCCCAGAACACTTTGCCCACACACCCGCAGCGCTTGCCCGGTGAACGCTCCGGTGCCCGGTTGCGCCAACCACGCCACCGCTTCGGCCACGTCTTGCGGCAGACCGCCCTGGCCCAGCGAACTCATGCGGCGGCCGGCTTCACGCAGGGCAAACGGAATGTGCGCGGTCATTTGCGTCTCGATGAATCCCGGTGCCACCGCATTGATGCTGATCCCGCGCTGGTTCAGCAACGGCGCCCAGGCTTCGGCCAGGCCGATTAACCCGGCCTTGCTCGCCGCGTAATTGGTTTGCCCGCGATTGCCGGCGATGCCGCTGATGGACGCCAGCAGAATCACCCGGCCGTTGTCGCGCAAGGTGCCGCTGTCGAGCAATGCCTTGGTCAGCACTTGCGGGGCATTGAGATTGACCGCGAGCACCGCGTCCCAGAATTCCGGGGTCATATTGGCCAGGGTTTTGTCGCGGGTGATGCCGGCGTTGTGCACCACGATATCGATGCCGTCAGGCAGGTGCTCGATAAGTTGCGCAGCGGCATCCTCGGCGCAAATATCCAGTGTAATGCTGCGCCCGCCAAGGCGTGCGGCGAGTGCGTCGAGATCTGTCTTGGCCGGTGGCACGTCGAGCAGAATCACGTCCGCGCCGTCACGGGCCAGGGTTTCGGCAATCGATGCGCCGATCCCGCGGGCCGCACCGGTGACCAGCGCCTTGCGGCCCGCCAGCGGACGCGTCCAGTCGGTCACCGGCGTGGTGCAGGCGTCCAGGCAAATCACTTGCCCGGAGACGAAGGCACTTTTTGGCGAGAGGAAAAATCGCAGCGGACCTTCCAGTTGATCCTCGGCGCCTTCACCGACGTGGATCAGTTGCAAGGTGCCGCCGCTGCGCAACTCCTTGGCCAGCGAACGACTGAAGCCTTCAATCGCACGTTGCGCACTGGCCGCAAACGGATCGCTCAACGTCTGCGGCGTGCGCCCGAGAATGACCAGGTGCGCCGAGCTGTCGAGGTTTTTCATCAAGGGTTGAAAGAACTCGCGCAGCTGCTTGAGCTGGTCGGTGTGCACCAAATCACTGGCGTCGAACACCACGGCTTTGAGCTTGGGGCCATGGCCGGGAATCCACGCCGCGGCCAGGGAAGGATCGGCGCCGTAGCTGTAAATCGCATCGGTCAGGCGATTGGCGAAGGCACTGACTTTTTCCGCCAGCGGCCCGCCACCGATCAGCAGCGCCCCTTCGACCGGACGCAACTGGCCTGCCTGCCAACGTTCCAGGCGCACCGGCGACGGCAGACCCAAGGCACCGACCAGGCGATGGCCGATGGACGAATTGGCGAAGTCGATATAGCGGTCAGACATGGAACGCGCTCCAGCAGCTGGGGTTCAAAGTGTGGACCACGAATGGCAATCAGTCGTTCGATCCGCGAGATAAGGCCTACGCTTGGTCTGTGGATTTTTCATCAGGAGCTTTTCATGACTCAACTGCGCCGCGTCGCGATTATCGGCGGTAACCGTATTCCCTTCGCCCGCTCCAACGGGCCGTACGCCACCGCGAGTAACCAGGCGATGCTCACCGCAGCGCTCGAAGGCCTGATCGAGCGTTTCAACCTGCACGGTTTGCGCCTGGGCGAAGTGGCGGCGGGCGCGGTGCTCAAGCATTCCCGGGACTTCAACCTGACCCGCGAATGCGTGCTCGGCTCACGGCTGTCGCCGACCACCCCGGCGTATGACATTCAGCAGGCGTGCGGCACCGGCCTCGAAGCGGCGTTGCTGGTGGCGAATAAAATCGCCTTGGGCCAGATCGAGTGCGGCATTGCCGGCGGCGTTGACACCACGTCCGACGCGCCGATCGGTATCAACGAAGGTTTGCGCAAAATTCTCTTGCAGGCCAATCGCGCCAAGACCACCGCCGACAAACTGAAAACCTTCCTGCAATTGCGCCCGGGTCATCTCGTCCCGCAATTCCCGCGCAACGGCGAGCCGCGCACCGGCCTGTCGATGGGCGAGCACTGTGAATTGATGGCGCAAACCTGGAACATTCCGCGCGCCGAACAGGATCAGCTGGCGCTGGAGAGCCACCAGAAACTGGCGGCGTCCTACACTGAGGGCTGGCACAACGACCTGATGACGCCGTTCCTCGGACTGACCCGCGACAACAACCTGCGCCCGGACTTGACCCTGGAAAAACTTGCGTCGCTCAAACCCGCTTTCGAGAAAAGCGCCAAAGGCACCCTGACCGCCGGCAATTCCACGCCGCTCACCGACGGCGCCTCGTTGGTGCTGTTGGGCAGTGAAGAGTGGGCGAAGGAACGCGGCTTGCCGATCCTGGCGTATTTGCGTGACGGCGAGGCGGCGGCGGTGGATTTCGTCAACGGCGCCGAGGGGCTGTTGATGGCGCCGGTGTACGCGGTGCCGCGATTGCTGGCGCGTAACGGCCTGACCTTGCAGGACTTCGATTACTACGAAATCCACGAAGCCTTCGCCGCCCAAGTGCTGTGCACGTTAAAGGCCTGGGAAGACCCTCAATACTGTAAAACTCGCCTGGGCCTCGACGCGCCACTGGGTTCCATCGACCGCAGCCGCCTTAACGTCAAAGGCAGTTCGCTGGCGGCGGGGCATCCGTTTGCGGCTACCGGTGGGCGGATTGTGGCGAACCTCGCCAAGCTGCTGGATGCGGCTGGGAAGGGCCGAGGACTGATTTCGATTTGTGCCGCAGGCGGGCAAGGCGTCACCGCCATCATCGAACGCTGATGATTTGACTGGATGAAACCGGGAACTTGTAGGAGTGAGCCTGCTCGCGATGGCGGTGTGTCAGTCAAAGAATGTGTCGACTGATATACCGCCATCGCGAGCAGGCTCACTCCTACAGGGGAGCTGTGGTGTTAAGGTTGATTCATTAGCCACCCCGCGACACAAGGCCTATCAATGCCGACTAACGGACAACTTTCCCTCGAACGTTCGATCCCCGCCCTGACCGCGCTGCCGCGCCCACTCTATGCCCGGGCGGAAAGCCTGACCGCTGGTTCGTGGACGCCGTCTCACCGACACGATTGGGTGCAGTTTTCCTACGCGATCAGTGGCGTTCTCGGGGTTCACACCGCTGAGGGCAGTTTCTTCGCGCCGCCGCAGTGGGGCATCTGGATTCCGGCCGATGTCGAGCATCAGGTCGTGACCTCAATGCGCGCCGAGATGCGCAGCCTGTACGTGCGCCGCGAAGATTGCCGGTGGGCGGACGATCGTTGTCGGGTGCTGGAAGTGACCCCGCTGGCTAGGGAGTTGATCAAGAGCTTTTGCCTGCTGCCCGTGGAGTACGCGCAAGGTGACAGCCCGTCAGCGCGATTGGTGAGTGTGCTGCTGGACCAGTTGGCAAACCTGCCCGAGGTCGGTTTTTCGCTGCCGTTGCCACGCCATACGCGGTTGCTGGGTTTGTGCAACGAGTTGATCGAAAGCCCGGAGCAAGTGGTGACGCTGCAGGAGTGGGCGGGACGCCTGGGTACCTCGGAAAAAACCCTGATGCGCCTGTTTCAGCGGGAAACCGGCTTGAGTTTTCGCGGCTGGCGGCAGCGCATGCGGTTGCTGTCGTCGCTGAGTTTGCTGGAGGAAGGCGACAGCGTGACCAATACCGCGCTGGCGTGCGGGTATGATTCGACGTCGGCGTTTATTGCGGCGTTCAAAGGGTTATTTGGGTTTACGCCAGGGGAATTGTTTCGGCAGTAGCACCGCACATCAGATGTGGGAGCGAGCAAGCCCGCTCCCACACGTGATGTGCGGCATACCAAAATCAGGTGCGGAAACGACGAACCAGACCATCCAGCTCATTCGACAATCCAGCCAGGCTCTGCGAATCCAGCCGCGCCGAGTTCGCCAGTTCCGCCACCAACTGCGCATCGCCATGGATCTGGCTGATGTGCCGGTTGATGTCTTCTGCCACCTGATGCTGTTGCTCGGCTGCCGTAGCGATCTGGGTGTTCATGTCGCGGATCACGTCCACCGATTCGCGAATCTGCCCGAAGCTGCTGCGCGCTTCGCCGATGCGGGTCACCGATTGCTGGGACACTTCCAGGCTCGCGTGCATCTGCTGAGTCACCTGGCTCGTGCGTTTGGCGAGGTTGCCGAGCAGGCCGTCGATTTCCGCCGTGGAATCGGCCGTGCGTTTGGCCAGTGCCCGCACTTCATCCGCCACCACCGCAAAACCGCGACCCTGTTCACCGGCCCGTGCGGCTTCGATGGCAGCGTTCAGCGCTAACAGGTTGGTCTGCTCGGCGATCGATCGAATGGTCCCGAGAATCGATTGAATGTCATTGCTGTCACGTTCCAGCTGTTGCATCGACTGCGCCGACTGTTCGATCTCCTGGCTCAGGCGATCAACGCTGGTCACTGCCGCGTCGATCTGCTGCTGGCCTTCACGGGCCTGACGCTGACCGCTGTCGGCCGACTCGGCGGCCTGACTGCAAGAGCGCGCGACTTCGTTGGCGGTGGCGACCATTTCGTGGAACGCGGTGGACACCATGTCCACGGCTTCACGTTGGCGCCCGGCCGCTTCGGCCATGTCGCTGGAGACCTGGGTCGAACTCTTGGAGGTGGCGAGAATTTTCGTCGCGGCGCCGCCGATGCTTTGAATAAGGTTACGAATCGCCGCCAGGAACTGGTTGAACCAGCTGGCCAGTTGCGCGGTTTCATCGCTGCCACGAATCTGCAGGTTCTTGGTCAGGTCGCCTTCACCCTGGGCGATGCCTTCCAGACCGCTGGCGACGCTGCGAATCGGCCGTACGATCACGCTGGCGAAACTGGCGCCGACGATGGCGAAGATCACGGCCAGCACGGCGGCGATGATGGCGATCAACCAGGTCAGCTGGGTGGCCGAGCTCATCACGTCGCTCTGCTTGATCAGACCGACAAAGGTCCAGCCCAGCTGCTCCGACGGCCAGACGTTGGCCATGTAACGCTCGCCGTTAAGCTCGACTTCCACCAGGCCTTTGCCGGCCTTGGCCAATTGCGCGTAACCTTCGCCGAGGCTGCTAAGCGCCTTGAAGTTATGTTCCGGTTGCTTCGGGTCGACCAGCACGGTGCCGGTGTTTTCCAGGAGCATCAGGTAGCCGGTGTCGCCCAGTTTGATCTGCTTGACGATTTCTGTGAGCTGCTTGAGCGTCACGTCGATGCTGACCACGCCGCCGTTGGTGCCCAACGTGTTGTCGATGGTGCGCACGGTGCTGACGTAGGTCGCATCGTCCTGGGCCCAGTAGTAGGCCTCGGTGCGAAACGGCTTGCCCGGTTTGGCTTGGGCCGCCTTGTACCACGGGCGCTGGCGCGGGTCGTAGTTGTTCAGCTTGGCATCGTCGGGCCACGACACATAACCGCCAGCGGCGGTGCCGAGGATCGCATAGGCGTAGGACGGGTGACTGTTGCCCAGGTTCTGCAGGAGGCTGAAGACTTGTTTGTCCGACTCGCCCTGCGGGATGGTCTCGGCGTTGGCGCTCATGTAGGTCTTGAGGCTGGCGTCGGAGTTCTTGATCAGCGGTTGGCTGGCCAGGTAGTCGACGTTCTGGCTGATGCCGTCAAAAAACAACTGCATGGCGTTGCTGACCTGGCGAATCTCGCGTCCGCTGCTGTCGACGAAATTTTCTTTGGCATCACTGCGCAGGTTCAGCACAACGAGGGTGGCGACCAGCACCACGGGCAAGCAGGCGATGATTGCAAACGCCCACGTCAACTTCTGTTTGATGTTCATCCGCGCTCCAGATTTTCTTGTAGGCCCACGCAGTGCAGATGACTCGCGGAATTATTGGCAGCCGTAAATGCTTGAGTTGATCCCGGTCCCTTGGGTGCGCCATCGTTGTGTGTCGGAACGATCGTCGGACAATTCATTTTGTTACTGAAGACTTCGGCTGTCGGAGGAGGAAATTGAGGGCTATTGGAAAAAATCCTACGAAGGGTACGCATGGGTAGGTCGGACTCTGTCGTAAATCGTCGGCAACCCCTCCCCCGATTGCGTGGATTGCCGTATAACGAATGACTTTCGCGTGTTCGGTAATAAAGGACCCACAATAAAAGCTGATGAAGACTCCAAAACGCATTGAACCCCTGATCGAGGACGGTCTGGTCGACGAGGTGCTGCGCCCACTCATGAGTGGTAAAGAAGCAGCTGTTTATGTGGTGCGCTGCGGTAACGAGCTACGTTGCGCGAAGGTCTACAAGGAGGCGAATAAACGCAGTTTCCGCCAGGCGGCCGAGTATCAGGAAGGCCGCAAGGTGCGCAACAGCCGGCAGGCCCGGGCCATGGCCAAGGGCTCCAAGTTCGGCAAGAAAGAGACCGAGGACGCCTGGCAGAACGCCGAAGTGGCGGCGTTGTTCCGTCTCGCCGGTGCTGGCGTGCGAGTTCCAAAGCCTTACGACTTCCTTGAAGGCGTGCTGCTGATGGAACTGGTGGCCGACGAATACGGCGATGCTGCGCCGCGCCTGAACGACGTGGTGCTGGAGCCGGATCAGGCGCGCGAATATCACACGTTCCTGATTTCCCAGATCGTGCTGATGTTGTGTACCGGTCTGGTGCACGGTGACCTGTCCGAGTTCAACGTGCTGTTGACGCCGACCGGCCCGGTCATCATCGACTTGCCCCAGGCGGTCGACGCGGCGGGCAACAACCACGCGTTCACCATGCTGGAGCGGGACGTCGGCAACATGGCCTCCTACTTCGGGCGGTTTGCGCCGGAGTTGAAGAAGACCAAGTACGCCAAGGAAATGTGGGCGCTTTACGAAGCCGGCACCTTGCACCCGGCCAGCGTGTTGACCGGTGTGTTCGACGAGCCGGAAGAGTTGGCGGATGTTGGCGGGATCATGCGCGAAATCGAGGCGGCACGCCTCGACGAAGAGCGTAAGCAAGCGGTCCGCGCGGCAGATGACGCGCCACCGAACAAAACCGAAGAACCGCCTCCACCCTGGATGCAGTGATCGGATAAAAAAACCTGGCTTCGGCCGGGTTTTTTTTGGGGCATTGTTTTGAAACCGCATGGGCGTCCGTACATTCAATATCAACGCGTCAGGCACGCACCGGTGCCGAGCAACACCCCGACTCAAGATTCTTGAGAATCGGGCAATCCGGGCGATGATCGCCCTGGCAGTGCTCGACCAGATCCTGCAGCGTGTCACGCAACTCGCCGAGTTCGCGGATTTTCCGGTCCAGCTCGTCGATGTGCTGACGGGCCAGCGCCTTCACATCGGCGCTCGCCCGTTGGCGGTCCTGCCAGAGGGTCAGCAGTTTGCCGACCTCTTCCAGGGAAAACCCCAAGTCCCGCGAACGCTTGATGAACGCCAGCGTGTGCAAATCCTGATCGCCATACAGCCGATAACCGCTGTCAGTGCGATTGGCCGCCTTGAGCAGACCGATGGATTCGTAATAACGGATCATCTTCGCGCTCAGGCCGCTGACGCGGGCCGCTTGGCCGATGTTCATCGGTTATCCTCCAGATCCTTGGGTTTCCAGGTTTTCAACAGTAGCGCATTGCTGACCACGCTGACGCTCGACAATGCCATCGCCGCACCGGCCAGCACCGGGTTGAGGAAACCGAAGGCGGCCAGCGGAATGCCGATCAGGTTGTAGACGAAGGCCCAGAACAGATTCTGACGAATCTTCGCGTAGGTCTTGCGGCTGATCTCCAGTGCCGCCGGCACCAGACGCGGGTCGCCGCGCATCAAAGTGATACCGGCCGCGTGCATGGCCACGTCGGTGCCGCCGCCCATGGCGATACCGATGTCGGCGGCAGCCAGGGCCGGGGCGTCGTTGATGCCGTCGCCGACCATCGCGACCACGCCGGTTTTCTTCAATTCGGCGACGGTGGCGGCTTTGTCGGCCGGCAGCACTTCGGCGTGCACATCGGTGATGCCCAGCGCCTCGGCGACCACTTTGGCACTTCCGCGATTGTCGCCGGTCAGCAAATGGCTGCTGATGTGGCGGGCGCTGAGTTGTTGCACCGCTTGCAGCGCGCCGGATTTGAGGGTGTCGCCGAAGGCGAACAAGCCCAGCACTGTCGGTTGCGGAGTTTGCTCGATCAGCCAGGACAGGGTCCGGCCCTCGGTTTCCCAGGCAGTGGCGGCTTCAGCCAATGGACCGAGGCCCAGACCACTTTCTTCCAGCAATCGGCGATTGCCCAACGCCAACCGCCGACCGTCGAGCGTGCCGGCAATGCCACGACCCGTCAGCGATTGACTGTCGCTGACATCCGCCACGGCCAAACCGCGCTCGGCGCACGCATCCAGAACGGCCTTGGCCAGTGGGTGTTCACTGCCGCGTTGCAGGGCGCCGGCCTGTTGCAACAGAGCGGCTTCGTCGCCGTCGATGGCGCTCAGATGGGCGATGCGCGGCGCCCCGGAAGTCAGCGTGCCGGTCTTGTCGAACACCACGGCGCTGACTTCATGCGCGCGTTCCAAAGCTTCCGCGTCCTTGATCAGAATCCCGTAGCGCGCCGCCACGCCGGTGCCGGCCATGATTGCGGTTGGCGTTGCCAGGCCGAGGGCGCAAGGGCAGGCGATCACCAGCACCGCGACCGCATTGATCAGCGCCGTTTCGATAGACGCGCCGTACAGCCACCAACCGATCAGGGTCGCCAATGCGATCAGCAGCACCGTTGGCACAAAGACCTGGCTGACTTTATCCACCAGTTTCTGGATCGGCGCTTTCGCGGCCTGGGCGTCTTCCACCAGACGGATGATGCGCGCCAATACCGTTTCCGCGCCCAAGGCCTGGGTGCGCACCAGCAGTCGGCCTTCACCGTTGATGGCGCCGCCGGTGACCTTATCGCCAGGTTGTTTCGGCACCGGCAGGCTTTCGCCGCTGATCAGCGCTTCGTCGGCGTGGCTCTGGCCTTCGATCACTTCGCCGTCCACCGGAAAACGTTCGCCGGGTTTGACCAGCACCAGATCATTGAGGCGCAAGGCGCTGATGGCGACGTCTTGCTCGCGACCGTCGATCACTTGGATGGCCCGCTCGGGACGCAAGGCTTCGAGGGCGCGGATGGCACTGGCGGTCTGACGTTTGGCACGGCTCTCCAGGTATTTGCCCAGCAGCACCAACGCGATCACCACGGCAGAGGCTTCGAAATACAGATGCGGCATGCGCCCCGCGGCGGTGGCCCATTCGTAGAGGCTCAAGCCATAGCCGGCGCTGGTGCCGAGGGCGACCAGCAGGTCCATGTTGCCGGCACCGGCGCGCACGGCTTTCCAGGCAGCGACATAAAAGCGCGCGCCGAAGATGAATTGCACCGGCGTCGCCAGCGCGAATTGCGCCCATGTCGGCAACATCCAGTGCACGCCGAACGGTTGCAGCAGCATCGGCAACACCAGCGGCACGGCGAGGGCGATGGCCATGATCAGCACCCAGCGCTCACGGTGCAGGCGCTGTTGTTGAGTGTCGGTTTGTGGGTGTTCGGCTTCCCAGACGCTGGCGTTGTAGCCGGCCTTGGTCACGGCGCCGATGAGAGTTTGGGGATCGATCTGCCCGAGCAGTTCGAGGTGGGCGCGTTCATTGGCCAGGTTGACGCTAACGCTCTTGACCCCCGGCACTTTCGCCAGTGCCCGTTCGACCCGGCCGATACAGGACGCGCAGGTTATGCCGTCGATGCTCAATTCCAGGCTCTGTTGCGGCACGCTGTAACCGGCTTGCTGCACCGCGTCCATCAACGCCGGCAGGCTGTCGCTCGGCGCCTGCACCCGCGCCTGCTCGGTGGCAAGGTTGACGCTGACGGCGGAGGCGCCGATGACTTTGCTCAAGGCACGCTCGACACGCCCGACGCAACTGGCGCAGGTCATGCCGGCAATCGGCAGATCGAAAGTGGTGGATTCGGACATGGGTCGCGCTCCTGTAGTGGATGACTGCAGGATCAACCTTGCCATGTTGGCAAGGTCAAGCGCTATTTACAGGCGACTCAATACTCGAGGGCGGCGGGCTTGAGGTACATCCCTTCCTGCGTCATCGCGATCCTGAACTTCAACACGTCCCCGGCCTTGAGCATGATGTTCTGCGATCCCGGCGCCAGCATCCCCGGATTGCACCCCGGCGCCTGACCCGGCAGCAGTTTCAATCGCAGCGACACATTGCCCGGTGGCAGATTGAATGAAGTGCTCTGCTCCTGAAACAGCCGTGCCGACAGTTGATCCTGGATATACACGCCGATTTCGCAGTTGGTTGACACTTCCAGCCGCTCGCGGGAAATGATCAGCACGCCGTAATCCTCCCCGGCAGCATTGACCGAGGGCACGGCGGCGAAAAGGCTGAGCAAGCCAAACAGGCTGAGAGCTGACCAGCGCATGGCTGAATCTCCTGAGATCGAATAGTTGATGCACGCAGCTTGGCCGACCGCGGCGCCGATTGCCAGCCCGGCAGTTTGTTTAAGAACTTGACCTTGCCATGGTGGCAAGCTCGACACTGCTCGCAATCTCACTCAAAGGAGTCATCCCATGCAAGTATTTAACGTTCAAGGCATGTCCTGCGGTCATTGCGTCAAAGCCATCACTCAAGCGGTCCAATCCAGGGACCCGGCGGCCAACGTACGGGTTGATCTGGCGGCACAGGAGGTTGGCGTCGAGAGCGCGCTGACCGTGGATCAGGTGATAGCGGCGATCGCTGAAGAAGGCTACGAAGTCAAAATAGCCTGAAATCCCAACACAGATCCCTGTAGGAGTGAGCCTGCTCGCGATTGCGGTGTGTCAGTTCACCTCATTCCTGACTGACACACTGCCTTCGCGAGCAGGCTCGCTCCTACAGGGGATTGCATTTAGCCTGCGGTTTTTAATAGTTAGCGAGCTATCGGAATGTTCAATGTGTCGCTGCGCGGCTAAACTGTCGGGCTGCTGACTTCAGTCTTACTGGATGCCCGATGAATTTCCGTACCATTTTGATACTTGGCGCCCTCAGCGCTTTTGGGCCGCTGGCGATCGATTTCTACTTGCCCGCGTTTCCGGCCATTGCCCAGGCGTTTGGTACTGATGAACAACACATTCAACTGACCCTGGCGGCGTACTTCCTCGGTTTGTCCATGGGTCAGCTGATGTACGGCCCGGTGGCGGACCGGTTTGGCCGGCGCGTTCCGTTGCTGGTGGGCGTCGGTCTGTTCACCGCTGCCTCATTGGCGTGCGCCTATGCGCCTAACCTTGAATGGCTGCTCGGCGCGCGTTTCATTCAGGCGCTGGGCGGTTGCGCGGGGATGGTGATTGCCCGGGCGATCGTCAGTGACAACTGCGATGCGGTGGGCTCGGCGAAAGTTTTTTCACAGCTGATGCTGGTCATGGGCCTGGCGCCGATTCTCGCGCCGATGCTCGGCGGATTGCTGGTCAATACCACAGGCTGGCAGTCGATCTTCCTGGTACTGACCGGTTTCAGTGCCTTGGCGGGGCTGGCCGTGGCGCTCGGTTTGCCGGAAAGCATGCCCGCCGACATGCCACGTCAGCCGCTGTCGGGCGCGCTGCGCCAGTATGCGCGTCTGGTGTCGGACCCGATTTACCTCGGCCACGCGCTGACCGGCGGCATCGCTATTGCCGGGATGTTTGCCTACATCGCCGGTTCGCCGTTCGTCTTCATCAAACTCTACGGTGTCCCGGCCGAGCACTTCGGCTGGTTGTTCGGCACCAATGCGGCGGGATTCATTCTGGTCGCGCAAGTCAACGCGCGCTTGCTGGCCAAGCGTGGGCCGGCGTTCTTGCTGGCGCGTGCCGTCTGGGTTTACCTGGCAGCCGGCTTGACGTTGCTCGCCGTCAGTTCGCTGCACACCGAACGACTCTGGCCACTGCTGATTCCGCTGTTCATCTGTATCGCCAGCCTCGGTTGCATCCTGCCCAACGCTTCGGCTTGCGCGATGAACGGGCAGGGCTCCCGGGCCGGCAGTGCTTCAGCGATGCTCGGTTGTCTGCAATTCAGCGTCGCCGCCGGAGCCGCTTCGCTGGTAGGGATTTTGTACGATGGCAGCGCCATGCCGATGGCCATGGTCATCAGCCTGTGCGGGATTCTGGTGGTGAGCGTAGCGATGCTCACCCGGCGTTTGCAAAATGCCCGGACATTGGCACGAGCCCAAGTCTGAGAAAGGCCTCAGCCCACAGCGCGCTGCTGATGGGCGGGGATCTGATGAGGAGCGTGCAATCGCGCTTCGAGGGTTCGGGTGAAGGCGCGCGCTTCGGCTTCGCTGCGGAATGTCACGGCGTGCTGATCCAGGCGGACCTGCCACTGGGAAGTTGCCACTTCTTTTATCAGGATCTTCATTGCTGACCTCCTTCAGTAAAAGATTGCATCGCAGAGCCCTCGATTGTAGACCTGAATACGACCGCTATCATGACAACGGTCAACCTTCGGACTGACGGCGTCGTCCTTGCGGACGACACTTGTATCAATGTATTTCAGAAACCCTCCAGCACAATCTTGCCCTTGGACTTGCCACTCTCCAGCAGCGCGTGCGCACGGCGCAAGTTCGCCGCATTGATCGTTCCGAAATGCTCGCCGACCGTGGTTTTCAGCGTCCCCGCGTCAATCAGCCCAGCCACGCGATTGAGCAATTTATGCTGTTCTATCATGTCCGGCGTTTCGAACAGCGAGCGGGTGTACATGAACTCCCAATGCAGCGACAGGCTCTTGCGCTTGAGCTTGGTTACGTCCAGCGCTTTCGGGTCGTCGATCAGCGCCAGTTTGCCTTGTGGTGCCAGCGCCTCGATCAACTGATCCAGATGCTGATCGGTTTGAGTCAGGCTGGCGACGTGAGTCACTTGTGCGACGCCAGCACGTTTCAGTTCTTCGCTCAGCGGCTGGCTGTGATCGATCACCAGGTCGGCGCCCAATTCACGCACCCAACTCTGGGTTTGCACACGGGACGCCGAGCCGATGACTTTCAGCCCGGTGAGCTGGTGAGCCAGTTGCGTGAGAATCGAACCGACGCCACCGGCCGCGCCGACGATCAACAGGCTCTGGCCTTCATCGGTTTTACCTTCGCGCACTTGCAGGCGCTCGAAGAGCAATTCCCACGCAGTGATCGCCGTCAGCGGCAGCGCCGCGGCGTCGGCGAAACCGAGGGTTTTCGGCATATGGCCGACGATCCGCTCGTCCACCACGTGCAGCTCGCTGTTGCCGCCGGCGCGGGCAATGGAGCCGGCGTAAAAAACCTTGTCGCCGGCCTTGAACAACGTCACTTCGCTGCCGACTGCTTTGACCACGCCGGCCACGTCCCAGCCCAGCACTTTGGCCGCGCCGTCTTCCGGCTGGACATTCTGGCGGACCTTGGCGTCCACCGGGTTGACCGAGATGGCTTTGACTTCTACCAACAGGTCACGCGGACCAGCGGCCGGCTCCGGCAACTCGATGTCTTGCAGGGATTGCTCGTCGCTGATCGGCAATGAGCTGTAGTAGGCAATGGCTTTCATAAGGATTTCCAAACGGTAATAAACGGTAATACAAGAAGGATCAAGCCACGGAGCGCAGGCGCTTGAGATCGAAGTGTTCAAGAAAGTCACCGGCCTTGGCGCGAAAGTGCTGGATGTGTGCGCTCGCATCATGGGCTTGCAGGGCTTCGTCGCTGGCCCATTGTTCAATCATGTAGAAGGCCAGCGGATTGGCCAGGTCCTGATGCAGATCGTATTGACCACAACCGGCCTCGGCGCGGGTCGGCTCCAGCAGCGCACGCAGATGCTGTTCAAGTGCGTCATGGTGGCCGGCTTTGGCGATCAGGGTGGCGATGGCGGTAAATGGCTGGGACATGTTGGACTCCGGAGGCGGGGTGATTTCGATGGGCAGATGATTGGCTATTTCTCTGCAAGATAAAACCCGCTAAAAGAGCAGTCTCTTTCAATGTTTTTTTGATAATCGAGGCTGACATGCTGCGTTTTGATGACTTGCAGTTGTTCGTTCGGGCGGCGGACCTGGGCAGTTTGTCAGCCGCCGCCCGGGGCATGGACATGTCGGCAGCGGTGGCCAGTGCGGCGTTGAAGCGCATCGAACAGCAACTCGGCGCCCGACTGCTCGCCCGCTCCACGCGCAGCCTGCGCCTCACCGCTGAAGGCGAGGGGTTTCTCGAATACGCCCGGGCGGCGCTGAGCAATCTCGACGAAGGCCGCCGTTTGCTGGCCAGCGGTCAGGATCAGGTCAGCGGCGTATTGCAGTTGTCCGCGCCCTCGGATTTCGGACGCAACCTGCTGCTGCCATGGCTGGACGAGTTCCAGCGTGAGCACCCGAAACTCACGGTGCGCTTGCTGCTGGGCGACCGCATCGCCGACCTGTTCCGCCAACCGGTGGACATTGCCCTGCGTTACGGCGAGCCGGAAGACTCAAGCCTTGTTGCGTTGCCCATCGCCCCGCACAACCGCCGTGTGCTGTGCGCGGCGCCGAGTTACCTGGTCCGGCATGGCGAGCCGCGGCAACTGGAGCAACTGGCGCAGCACAATTGCCTGCTGTTCATGCTCGGCAGCCGGGTTCACGACCACTGGAGTTTTCACGATGGCAAACGCGAAGTCAGTCTGACCGTCAGCGGTGACCGTTTCAGCGACGACGCCGATGTGGTGCGTTTGTGGGCGGTGGCGGGCGCCGGGATCGCCTACAAATCCTGGCTCGATGTCGCCGCCGATGTGTTGGCCGGTCGCCTGAAAGTGCTGATGCCGGAGCTGGTGTGTGAGCGCGCACCGCTGAATTTGCTGTGCGCCCATCGCGCACAATTGAGTAAGCCGGTAAACCTTCTGCGGGAAATGCTTGCCAGCCGATGTACTCGATTGAGCAGTCAATTTCCCCTGTTGACGGGTGTCGATCATTAGTCGCAGGCAAATAGCGAAATTTCCCTCAGGATCAATCACCACCAACGGTTTCCGGGGGGCAGGAACCGGCGGTCAACACGCTTATACTAGCGCCCGCCTCAGGTACGCGCCGTCGATCTCGCCGTGGCGAGACCCGGTTCGAGCCGATCAGGCCGCTGGGTCAATCGCGACCTCTGCAGGGTCTTGGAAGCATTGACCTGGTTGAGTGACTGGCATTGCCCGGTTATGGCGGTTTCCGCGTCTTGGCCGACGACACATTACTGGTCAAGATGTCTCCGAGCAGTAGACGAAACGATTCAACAGGGAGTGAATACATGGAACATGCACCTTGCATCAGCCAGATCGCCACGTTGCTGGCTGACCCAAAGCGCAGCGCAATGATGTGGTCCTTGATGGACGGCGTGGCGCGGCAGACCGAGGAGCTGGCATTGCTGGCCCGCCTGTCGCCATCTTCGGCCAGTGCACATTTGGGGCGTTTGTCCGCCGGAGGTCTGTTGAAAGTCGAAACCCGCGGTCGCAAGCGATTCTTCCGCCTGGCCGCACCTGAAATCGGCGCCGCGATAGAAGCGCTGGCCAGTGCGACGATTGCCAGCACACCCCGGGATATTCCCGATATTTTCAAACGCTCCGCACCCATCCCCAAACCACAGGCCGCGCCTTCGTCGTTGTTGCGCGCCCGACTCTGCGACGATCACCTGGGCGGCACGCTGGCCGCCGATCTGTATCAGCGGCTGCTGGATGCCGGCTGGATCGAACAGTTCGATCATCGGGTGTCGATCACGCACAAGGGCGCCACGCAACTGGCGGCACGCGGCGTGTTTGTCCAGGCGCTGGCGCACAGTACCAGCCGAGCCGCCTGTGCCTGCCCCGACTGGAGTGAAAGACGTTCGCACATGGGTGGTTCACTGGGGGCGGCGTTGCTGCAATTGTTCATGCAGTCCAACTGGCTGAGCCTGCCGAACGATTCCCGCGCTTTGCACATCACGGCGACGGGGCAGCGAGAGATTCAGCGGTTTGCCAGGGAGGCTGAGTTGGAGATGGCGTTGTAGGCGACTAAACGCGGGCCCTTTGTAGAAGCTGGCTTGCCAGCGATTAAGCCATCACATTCAAAGTTGAATGTGAGCCTGCCATCGCAGGCAAGCCAGCTCCTACAAAGGATATCGCGGTGAGACTTATGGTTTGACCAACCGCGCATCCAGGCTGTTTTGCGCCAGGCGCTTGGCCTGATCCTGAGTCATGCCCAGATCGGTATACAGCGCGTGGAAGTTCTCGGTCACGTAACCGCCAAAGTACGCCGGGTCATCCGAGTTCACGGTGACTTTCACGCCGCGTTCCAGCATGTCGAGAATGTTGTGCTGGGACATGTGATCGAACACGCAGAGCTTGGTGTTGGATAACGGGCACACGGTCAGCGGGATCTGCTCGTCGATGATCCGCTGCATCAAACGCTCATCTTCTATGGCGCGAACG
Source organism: Pseudomonas sp. GB2N2 (assembly GCF_054897705.1). Classification (NCBI taxonomy): domain Bacteria; kingdom Pseudomonadati; phylum Pseudomonadota; class Gammaproteobacteria; order Pseudomonadales; family Pseudomonadaceae; genus Pseudomonas; species Pseudomonas sp. GB2N2. The sequence continues at coordinate 3,839,393 of NZ_CM142701.1, read as the reverse complement.
CCATGGTCGATGCGCTGGATTTTCAGCAGGTCGAGGGCTTCCCAGATGTACTCGGGCGGGCCTTCTTCACCGGCATGGGCGACGGTCAGGAAGCCTTCGTGACGGGCACGGTCAAACACGCGCTGGAACTTGCTCGGCGGGTGACCCATTTCCGAGCTGTCGAGACCGACGGCTACAAACGCGTCGCGGAACGGCAGGGCCTGGTCCAGGGTTTTCTGTGCTTCGTCTTCGCTCAAGTGGCGCAGGAAACTCAGGATCAAACCGCTGCTGATGCCCAGTTGCTGCTCGCCATCCTTCAACGCGGCGGCGATGCCGTTGAGCACCACTTCGAACGGAATGCCACGGTCGGTGTGGGTTTGCGGATCGAAGAACGGTTCGGTGTGAATCACGTTCTGCGCCTTGCAACGCAACAGGTACGCCCAGGTCAGGTCGTAGAAATCCTGGGAGGTACGCAGCACGTCGGCGCCCTGGTAATACAGGTCGAGAAACTCTTGCAGATTGTTGAAGGCGTACGCCTTGCGCAAGGTTTCGACGTCGTTCCACGGCAAGGCGATCTTGTTGCGTTCAGCCAGGGCGAACAGCAGTTCCGGCTCCAGCGAACCCTCCAGGTGCAAGTGCAGTTCTGCCTTGGGCAGGGCGTTCAGCCAATCGTACATGTTCAAATCTCATCAGGTGCAATGGCGGCATTCTACAGATGCTGACTGCAACAATTGGTAAAACCTGACCAAGAGGTTCATCAACCCGCCTCCTGCTCCCGCCGGTAGGCGTAGGTATCGGCGAAGCGCGAGAGCAGGAATTCGGCGCAGGTGGTCGCTGGGTATTTCGCGGTGTGCAGGGCATCCTGGCAACCGGGCAGGCATTCGATGCGGGTGTCGGGATGCGGCTCGGCGAAGAACGGCATCGAGTAGCGATCAACTCCCAACGGGCTGATCACCCGGTGCGGCGTCGACAGGTAACGGTCGTTGCTCCAGCGCGCCATCATGTCGCCGAGGTTCACCACGAACGTGCCGTCGATAGGCGGCGCGTCGATCCATTCGCCCTTGACGTTGCGCACTTGCAGGCCACCGGCATTGTCCTGGTAGAGCAGGGTGATGCAGCCGTAATCGGTGTGGGCGCCGGCGCCTTGCTGTTCGGCGGAGCTGGCGGTGTGGCGCGGCGGGTAGTGAATCATGCGCAGCACGCTGACCGGCTCACGGAACCGGGTGTCGAAGAAATCGCGTTCAATGCCCAGCGCCATTGTCATCGCGCGCAACAGCGTTTGGGCGAGGGCCTGCATGTCGACGTAGTGCTGTTCCATCAGCGCTGCCCAGCCGTGCATCGACGGATGCCGGTTGGGGCCGCGCAGCGGTTTTTCCGCGAGCACTTCGGGGTGATCGGCCGGCAAGTGCAGGCCCATGTCGAAGGTTTCTTTGAGATCGCTGGGGGTGTTGGGGTCGAGTTGTTCGGTGGCGATGGCGCCGTAGCCACGATGGTGTCGGGTCTGGGTGATGTCGATGCTGAGCTTTTCGGCGGTGGGCAGGGCGAAGAAGCGTCGAGCGTGATCGAGTACTTCGTGGATGCGCTCGGCCGAAATCGGATGGCCCTTGATATAGAAAAAGCCCCATTCGCGGCAGGCGCGGTCGATCCGGGTGGCGACGGATTGCCAGGCGGTTTGATCGTCGGTGTAGAGCGGGCTGATGTCGATGATGGGAAGGCTATTCATGCGCAGTCCTTGATAACGCTGAGGTTCCTTTGTAGGCGTGAGCCTGCTCGCGAAAGCGGTGCGTCAGTCAGCGAGGATGTTGAATGCGCCGACGCCATCGCGAGCAGGCTCGCTCCTACAGGGTTTTGGGTAGGGCTTGGGGGTTACTTCGGAATCTCGGCCTTCATGCCTTCAACGTAGTAATTCATCGACGCCAGTTCCGCATTCGTCGCCATCACCCCCGCCGGAATTTTCTCGACACCGGCCTGATCCTTGATTGGCCCGGTGAACGGATGCAGCGCGCCGCTCTTGATGTCCGCAATGATCTGCTCGGCTTCGGCTTTCACCGGCGCGGGCACCAGATCGCTGATCGGCAATTCCACCGTACCTTCCTTCAAACCGCCCCAGTAATCCTGCGATTTCCACGCGTGGTCGATTACGCTTTGGGTCGCCTGAATGTAATGCGGCGCCCAGTCGTTGACGATCGACGTCAGCACGGCTTTGGGCCCGAAGTGTGCCATGTCCGAAGCGTAGCCGACGGCATACACCCCGCGACGTTCGGCGGCCTGAATCGGCGCCGGGCTGTCGGTGTGCTGGAACACCACGTCCACGCCCTGGTCGATCAGCGCGTTGGCGGCGTCGGCTTCCTTGCCCGGATCGAACCATGAGTTGACCCACACCACTTTGATCTCGGTGCCGGGGTTGTATTTGTTCAGGGCCAGTTGAATGGCGTTGATGTCACGGATCACTTCCGGGATCGGGAACGAAGCGACGTAGCCGATCTTCTTGGTCTTGGTCATTTTCGCCGCGAGGAAACCGCCAACGTAGCGACCTTCATAAGTGCGCGCGAGGTAGGTGCCGAGGTTCTTGTCCTGCTTGTAGCCCGTGGCGTGCTCGAAGGTCACTTTTGGAAATTGCTTGGCAACTTTCAGCGTCGGGTTCATGTAGCCGAAGGACGTGGTGAAGATCAGGTCGTAGTTGTCCTTGGCCATGTTGCGGATCACCCGCTCGGCGTCGGCGCCCTCGGCGACGTTTTCCACGTAGTTGGTGGTGATCTGGTTGCCGAATTTTTCCGCCAGCGCCTTGCGCCCCTGCTCATGCTGATACGTCCAGCCGTGGTCGCCGATCGGGCCGATGTAGACGAAGCCAACTTTCAGCGGGTCGGCGGCACTGGCGCTCAGGCCAGCGCCCAAACCGATGGCCGCGGCAACGGCGCACAGCAGCTTCTTCAACGGACGTTTATGCATGAATTCCAACTCCATTTTGTTTTGAGGTTGGAAGGGCTAATGCAAATTGCTGACCAACAGGACAATAAAATGACGGGTTTAAGGATTTGTGGTGATTGGAAGTGCGCCATCGCCGGCAAGCCGGCGCCTACGGGAGCGGGGTGATCATGCTTTTGTAGGAGCCGGCTTGAACGGCGATGGCGCACTGCGGTGCGCCGCCCAATCTTCCTGCCTACCCGTGGTGCGCTAAGGTGTAACGAAACGTTAGCGCCGCCCCGCAGTCAGTAGCTCATCACACTGATTTCGCTCCACTCGGCAAAAAAAGGCCCGCAATGCTCACTATCCTCAAGCAAGAAAAGTTTTTGCTGCTGGCCCTGATCGCCGCGTTCATCGCTTACCCGATGGAACACTGGATGCTGCACAGCGGCCAGACCATCGCGCTGATCTCCGGTCTCGTGCTGATCGCCTTCATCGTCGTCGCGTCCATGCGCGTCGCCCATCACGCTGAACTGCTGGCGGAAAAAGTCGGCGATCCTTACGGCACGATGATCCTGACCCTCGCCGCGGTGCTGGTGGAGGTGGTGATCCTGGCGATCATGATGAGCAACGAAGCGTCGTCGACGCTGGTGCGCGACACGATCTATTCGGCGGTGATGCTCGACATCAACGGCATCCTCGGCCTCGCCGCGTTGATGGGCGGGATCAAGCACGGTGAACAGTCCTACAACGATGACTCGGCGCGCAGCTACAGCGTGATGATCCTCACCGCCATGGGCGTTTCGATGGTGGTGCCGGAATTTATTCCAGAGGCCAACTGGAAGATTTATTCGGGTTTCACCATAGGTGCGATGGTTGTGCTCTACGCACTGTTCCTGCGCATGCAGGTCGGGCCGCACAGTTATTTCTTCAGCTACAGCTACCCTGAAAAACGCCGCAAGAAAGTCCCGGAGGAAGAACCCGAACCGGTCAATCTGGGACTGAGTATCGGCACATTAGTGTTTGGTGTAGTGGTCATCGGCGCATTGGCCGAGGTGATGTCCAAGACCCTTGACCTGGGCCTTGAAGGGACGGGCGCGCCGCCGGTGATCACAGCGATTCTGGTGGCGGCGATTTCCGCGGCGCCGGAGATTCTCACCGCATTACGCGCGGCACTGGCCAACCGCATGCAGTCAGTGGTCATTTTCCAGACAGACCCTTTTTCAGTGTCAAATTCCATAAGGCTCTGACGCTCTTGATCTGCCTTGGGAAACCTTAGAAAAGGGCTTGTGATTGGGAGTGCTCTAGGCTTGATCGTCCTGACAAAACACCAGCTTAAGCATTCTGGAGCGCCGGTTCAGTCCATTGATTCCCGGCGTGCCGTTTTCTTTATGAACGCTTATCTCTGGTGGAAACGTCGCACGGTGTGAAGGCACGGATGCATAGGCTTGGAAGCTTTAACACTCCACCTCGCGCATCAGACCGAGCTTTATACGGTGACCTACGTTCATCGAATCGAGCGGAAAGCGCTTGCGCCTGACGGTGCAGGAACGGGGACGGGTTCGGCTCGACTACCCAGACATGGCTCGCTAGCCTCTGCCGTAAATATTATCAACTAAATGGTGAAATGATGATTAAACAAAATGTGAACGTTAACCACATAAGTACCTATTCCTTTCGCGCTGAATGCCGCGACGATGTACTTAGCTTTCTAGCGTTGCTTGAAGCCAATTCGCTGAATAAAATCACGATAATCCCAGATCCTACTTTTCCAGACGTGGAAGTCGAAATTGAAACCAAACTCACCGTGCAGGAAGTTATTCGCGCACTCGAAATGGTTGTAGATGGTCATGTGATGGTCGAGACATTGAAAGCGTGTGCGCTAATCTCAAATGGCCTAGATTAAGATCCACGTTGCGGATGGCAGAATTTCATTATTCAAGAAAGGACCAGTTCAGCGTTTCGGCTCTGCCAATACTACCAGCGCTCAGCTTCATTCGCGTTGCAAACCGCACTAAGACTTAAATGCATGAAACAGATTGGTTAATCGCACTAGCTGGCGAGTTGTTTGCATGCAATCAGACTGTTGTGAATATCTAGGTGAATTGCGTGCTTAGGTTGGATCGGCAAAGATCGGCAATAAGCAGTCGGTGAAATTTTATTTCCTCAAACCGTCCCCCCTCCCGCCGAATTAGGAGAAACTTGGTCTGGACCGACGAGTGCAGTCGACCCTGATGAGATGGAAAAAAGGGGAGAATATATTATCATTGAGAAATAAATCCGCCCCTTCATCCTTAAGTCAATTTTTTATTGTTCAATATCGTCGATCAGCCCCACGCTTAGCCCGTTTTCTCCAGTGGAACTGTAGTGAGCAACGATATAAGCCTTATACCGATTAATAAATGTATCAGGCACGTCGTTGTCTACCAAAATAATCTGGCATGGGACTTCTTTTTCTTCGGCTCTGGTCGCCACACTGAGCAGATACTCATAGATGTTTTGGTATTTCAATGGGTCGGAAATACCTTCGCGGGTATCCTCCTGTACATTAGTCTGATCCTGATATTTCTCTTTGGTCGTTTTTCCTAGATACTTACCTACGGTGTCGATCATCAGTAATCTAGGATGGTTTATTTCTGAATCAACCGCATATTCTAGGAGAGAAATCATAAAGCCAACAGAGGATATTGTTCTAAGTCCTCCCGAAGTTATGTTTAGGTAGTCGCGATCTCGGATTATAGGCGCGAAGCTTTTAGGGCTGATACTGATCCCTTCTTGTCTTTTAATGTTTACTTTTTTGAGATATTTGCTCAGGTAATCTCCGAGCGTCTCTAAAACCTCTGCAACACTGGGTGCTGTCTCCCGAAGTTCAGCTAGGCGTTCGTTTAATTGCCTGATTATGAGGTTTAAGTTTTCGTAAGCATCATGGATTTTTTGCTGTTGATTTCTAACTCGGATGTTATTAACTAGAAAGTCACGAGCTTTTTTGTTGGATGCTATTTCCTTAACTAGAGTATCTCGTTGCGTGAGATACGGCGTGATCATTGCCTGACTTTCGGTGTCTAACATTTCTCTGGCGCGCGACAGGTCCGAATTGGATGCTGCATGATCTTTAGACAAATCACGCGATTTAGAAGATAGTTGATCAATGAGCGACTGTATGCTTTTCTTCTTTTTCTGAATGGAGTTTAGCTCATCTGACAAGGTGTCTCTGTTAACTGCTTGGAAACTATTCGTTGCTTGCGTTGGCTCTATGGGCGCGTCGCAGACAGGACAAGGGTTAGCGTGCGATGTGATTTGTCCAATTCTAGTTTGCGCATGAATAATGCCATTTATTTTCTCAATGTCATTTTCGTAATCATTTTTCAATCGTGAGTATTTTTCTATTTGCGCTCTCGTCTTGATAATTTCTTGTGTTGCATGTTTTTCATTCAATGATAGTTCATTGAAAATAGCTTTAAGTTCAGTATGGTTTTGAGAGCTGGCGACCATAGATTTGTTGATTTTTGTAAATTCGATTTCTAATGTATCAATTGTTTTATCTATTGTTGTAATCGAGTCGTCAATGGAGGTTTGACTGTCGTAGCCTGTCTCTCTCAAAAACTCAGAAACAGATGTATATTTGTTGAGAAGTTTCTTACTTTCGCGAGTATGTTCTGCAATTTGGACCTCTAGCTCTGCTATGCTTGAGTCCAGAACATTGAAAATGTATTTAATGACTTCACGATTTGTACTGGATTTTATCCAGTTATTCAAATCTAAGAAGCTTTTGCTTCCGACATCGTCTTGGTTGACATACACATATTTAAATAGGTTTCGAAAGCTGAGCCGTTTTACTTCAGAATCTGCTTTTGATGGTGAAACTTTAATTTTTACTTTCGGGAAGCCTAAGCTATCCAGCAAGAAATCGGAAAAAAAACCATCAGGGGATTGTGTGTCTGTGAAATTAGGTGAATATTTTTTTGGAAAGAAGTCTTCGCATTTTTCAAATACACATGGATAGACTTCTATGTATTCTTTTGGATCATAAATGTTCCGCTTTATAGTGAGAGAGGTTCCATTTATTTCCAGCTCCAGAGCGGCATATTCAATGGACGCCTTAACTTCATCTGAGAGTTCGATGCTGCTGGCGCCAAGTAAATAGTTAATAAACTCTAAAATACTCGACTTACCGGTATCTGAATCACCATAAATAATGTTTACACCTGGAAAAAAAGGTATCGAATATGTTTTTCGATAGCCGACTAGATTCAGGCCGCTAATGCTGATGTGAGATTTCAATTTCAATTCCTTTTGAAAGCTTCATTGAGAAATGAATAAAGTTTGCTATTTGTTTGCGTTCGCAAAGCTGAGAGACTTTCTATTAATTCTTGAACTGAAGAGAAGTAGGTTTGGCTATCTTGACTGACTGAGGTCGATTGCGACTTTGCTGCTGCCTCGTAGAGGGTTGGGCTAATCAAGCTTTCTACAAAAGAACTTCCTGTCGGGCTCAGTAAATATTTAATTGCACCCGGATCTGTTTTGTCATCACATGCTAACATTCCACGTGCCGCTAATTCTTTGATTAGAGCTTTAAGCTTTGACCGGTCGAAGAGTATATCAACATTTGTTGATAGGCTCTCAATGGTGTAGGTGTATTGAGAGTTTATTGGTGAAAATTTTTTTCCTGCTAACCGCAGTACATCATTTATCTTTGATGGGTTTTTTGTAAGATATATAAATACTTGTATTTTTTCAAAGTCTAGTACTGCATTTTTCTTAGAGGATAGTCCTAATTTGTAAATTATAAGTGCAAGCAAAGTGTAGTTTAACGAAAAATCATCGTCTATCAGTATGTATGGTAGTGTTTCGTTCATTGTGATGATCCTCGTTTAGCTAGAACATCCTCAATGCACGTATTCGCTGACCATACAACATCAATGTCCTCTTTGTTGGCAAGTTGGTGGATCATACCTTTTTTGTGAACGCCATCTAACTCGGCTAACAAAGTTTTGAGGTATGAACCATCTTCGCTCATTATTTTGGCATGAACTCTTTGCACAAACTGATCTGGAGTGGTCTTGTTCGCAATATGGTGTTCGTGTTCTTGACGATAAATTTCTCTTACTTTTCCGTATAGTACACTTAGAAGCTTTTTGTCATGGTCGCTGGTAAACAGTTTTCTGGCTTCTTCCGCGTTGAAGAAATATCCCTTTGCGTTGCCTGTAATGCCCTCATGAACGTCTGCTATGACCATCTTAAGAACAAAAAAATGATCATCATATTGATTGTTGTCTTTAAAGTCCTGCACCGCGAGTGGAGCTTTGTATGCCGCTTCAAATTCCAGAATATACTTAACTACCGCTTTATAGACTGTTTCTTCTTTACTTTTAGGTTTGCAAATGCTTGTGTGATCTTCATCCACCGCTCTAGAGTCTTTTTTTAGACTTTCAATTGCTAGTGCGCTTTTTTTGTCAACAAATTTATCATGGGCACCGTAGATGTATTTCGTAGGGGGCGGGGTGGACGTATTAATCCAGTCGCGGCTGAATTGGTAGACCGCATCACTCAAAACATTTAGATCACTAAGTTGTACGTTCGAGGATATAAAGGACGCCATGTTTGCGATTTTCGCCCCCGTGTGGGGGACTGCCAGAGAAATGAACCCCTTAACAGCCGTTGATTGGGTTTCCTCTAGCTGGCCAAGGATGCATGCTTTAGATATCAGGCCGCCCATGCTGTGTGCTATGACCATAACTTTCTCGTAATCACCGAGATTGACTTCAAATTCTGTGCGCAGCAGTTGAGCAATTTCAGTGATCGGAAGATTTGTTCTGATGCTTTTTCGTGAGCTAAACAGACGTGCAAATAAGCCTTTGGTAACACCGTACGATGAGGTGAATGTGGTGAAGTAATTGAAACAACCGATATCGTAACGGTCGATAAGCTGTGGGTCGGCCGCTAAAAGACTTGGAAATGAGACGTTATCGTCAAAAGACCATGTTTCTTGTCCACCTTTTAGCCCGTGTACGAAAATCACCGCGTTGGGTTTGTTCTCTTTTTTTACCCATGTGATCATGCTCATCTGGATGTCCTTTTCCTGAGTGGACGATGGCCGTAGCCACGAATATTGATGGGAGTCGACAGATAAATAGTTTCGGGAGGCGGTGTTGGCGAGTTCCCCATAACACGTTACCGGCCATACGAAGGCACGAGCATAGTGCTCTTTGGGGGAGAATTGCCATCAGAGAGTCGAGTCGACATCTAGATTTTTATCCCTAAGACCACTTCGACTCGTTACGAGTCTCTAATTGGTTGAGCATCCAATCTTTCATGCTATTGATTATCGCACGCGCTTCAGTTGAGCCCATGTAGCCATTGGGACCAGGATTTTTATCAGACCTGACTCGTAGGGTTGATGTCGAGCTGCTCGACTCGCATTGCGAGCTACAGGGTCATCGCCGCCAAGCAACCAGTGGGTCAATCAGTTCTGACTCCTGATTCCCCACTTTTTGCACCTCCTTACCAACCGGATACCAGCCGACGGTAAGCGTCCAGCCAACACACCTTCCGAACTCCAGCATTAAGGGCGATGGTGTCCGCGTATTTTTAAGCGGACGCGATCGCCCTTAACGTCAGGATTTCCATGCGCCAACGAAGCTCTTACCCGAAACCCTTCAAGGCCCAGGTTGTTCAGGAATGCCTGCAACCGGGCGCAACCCTATCCAGCGTCGCCATCAGCCACGGCATCAACGCCAACGTGATCCGCAAGTGGCTACCGCTTTACCGAGATCAGTCACCAGCGGCGTTGCCAGCTTTCGTTCCGTTGAGAACTACGCCCAAACGGCAGACGGAAGCATTGGCGATCATCGAGCTGTCGCTTGGCGAGCAATCGATCACAGTGAAATGGCCAACGTCCGATCCTGACGGCTGCGCCCGCTTTGTCCGTGGACTCACGCAATGATTCGCATCGAGGCCATCTGGCTTGCCACCGAGCCCATGGACATGCGTGCCGGCACTGAAACGGCGCTGGCCAGGGTGATCGCGGTGTTCGGTGCGGCGAAGCCGCACTGCGCTTATCTGTTCGCCAACCTCCGCGCCACTCGTATGAAAGTGCTGGTGCATGATGGATTGGCGTCTGGCTGGCTGCTCGCCGGTTGAACCAAGGCAAGTTTCACTGGCCCGGCATTCGTAATGGCTACGAGATAGAGCTGGATGCTGAGCAACTTCAAGCGTTGGTGCTCGGCCTACCTTGGCAGCGCGTTGGGGCTGGCGGTGCAATCACACTGCTTTAAAAAGCTGTAATTAGCTCCTTGGCCTACTGCCGCAAGCGACCTGCTTTGGTAAAATCCAGTGCATGACTTCCTCGCCCAACCTCGATCAGATGACCCCCGACCAACTGCGTGTATTCGCGGCGCAGTTGCTGTCGCAGGTTGATTCTCTCGGGCTGCAAGTCGCCAGGATGGGCAAGAAGAACGACCGCGACCAAACCATCATCGAGCAACTCACCCACGAAATCGCCTGGTTCAAACGTAACAAGTTTGCCAAGCGCAGTGAGCAATTGAGCCCTGCTCAAGGCAGCCTGCTCGATGATCTGCTCGACACCGACATCGCGGCCATTGAAGCCGAGCTGAAGGCGTTGAATCCGCCGGCTGCGTCGGCCGAGCCACGCAAGCAGCCCAAGCGTGTTCCTTTGCCTGCGCAGTTTCCGCGTACCGTGATTTATCACGAACCCGACAACACCCAATGCCCCTGCGGCTGCCAGCTCCAGCGGATCGGCGAGGACGTCAGCGAGAAGCTGGATTACACGCCGGGCGTGTTCACCGTGGAGCAGCATGTGCGCGGGAAATGGGTCTGCCGCGAGTGTGAAACTCTGACTCAGGCCCCGGTTCCGGCCCAGGTAATCGACAAGGGTATACCGACCGCAGGGCTGCCGGCTCACGTGATGGTGGCCAAATTCGCCGACCATTTGCCGCTGTATCGCCAAGAGAAAATCTTTGGCCGCGCTGGCCTGGCTATCGCCCGCTCGACACTGGCGCAATGGGTCGGCCAGACCGGCGTGCAGCTCCAGCCGTTGGTCGATGTGCTACGCGAAACGGTACTTGCCCAAAGCGTGATCCACGCCGACGAAACGCCAGTGCAGATGCTCGCGCCGGGCCAGAAGAAGACCCACCGTGCTTACGTCTGGGCCTACTGTACTACGCCGTTTTCGGCGGTCAGGGCAGTCGTTTACGACTTCAGCCCGAGCCGTGCGGGCGAGCATGCACGCAACTTCCTTGGCCAGTGGGATGGCAAGCTGGTGTGCGACGATTTCGCCGGCTACAAGGCAAGCTTCCAGCAAGGCATCACCGAAATTGGCTGCATGGCCCATGCGCGCCGCAAGTTCTTCGATCTGCACGCGACGAACAAAAGCCAACTGGCCGAACAGGCGCTGCACTCAATTGGCGGCTTGTACGAAATCGAACGGCAAGCGCGGGAAATGACCGACGAAGATCGCTGGCGAATACGTCAGGCAAAAGCGGCACCCATTATCGACGCACTACATACCTGGATGATGGCCCAGCGCGATCTTGTGCCCGAAGGATCGGCTATTGCCAAAGCTCTGGATTACAGCCTCAGGCGCTGGACGGCACTGGCTCGATATCTCGAGGACGGCGCTGTGCCCATCGATAATAACGCGGTCGAAAATCAGATAAGGCCATGGGCACTTGGACGCTCGAACTGGTTGTTCGCCGGGTCACTACGCAGCGGTAAGCGGGCAGCCGCGATCATGAGCTTGATCCAGTCGGCACGCATGAATGGGCATGATCCGTACGCCTATCTCAAAGATGTACTGACGCGTCTGCCGACGCAGCGTGCCAGTGAGATTGATCAACTGCTGCCGCATCGGTGGATGCCCGCCTGAGTCACGCAAGGTGACTTCGGCGGACGCTTACAGCCGACGTTCCCAACCTTCCGACAGCACTGCGAGTGCTAGCTCCGAAGCTCGTAGCGGTGAGGCATTCGGATCAACTTACTCCGAGCATGCTCTGCGCTCAGTACGACGGGATGGCGGTCATGAATGTTGACCATCCATTGGTCGCTGTCAAAGGGGCAATACTGTTAGAGACTCCACCGTTGATCAAAACATGCACCGAGCATTACGTCGCTGAGTCGGCAGTAATGCCGGGTAGATTCCAGTGAAGGAAGCACCCGGCACAGTTTGCATCGGTATCGATACATTATGCCGGGCGCTCATCAATGATATTTGAACCTGCGATTATCGAAGGCAGGCTTCGTCCCCTCAAGCACCTTCACCACATGCCCGTTGATAGCAGGGCTCTCAATGGCTCCTGCGGTGTAGGAGATTTTTTGGCTGTTCGCTCGATCAAAATGAGACCAGATGATTTGCTCCGCGTCGCAGACAACGGCAAGGTTCGGGTTGTGCGTGACCATAATGATTTGCCGACGCTTCTTAGCCTCGGTGAGCACTGGCACAAGAAGACTCACCACAGTTTCGTTATCGAGGTTTTCTTCCGGCTGATCCAGAATGATCGGGTTGCGCCCCCTGTCCACCAGCAGATAGAAGATCAAGAGCAGAGCACCCCGCTGACCGGGTGAGAGCTGCTCGATCTCAGCATCTTGAAACGTCAGTGAATACCGGGGTTCTAGGTAGGAAAGATCAAATAGGAGGTCATAAACCTCATTCGCACTTTTGTCCTTACGCAGCATTGAGTCGATGCCGTATTCAACCCTGTCGCCAATCGTAGCGGCCGCAGCCGAGATCCTGTCGTGCAGCGCTTGAGCAAAAGCAACAGCCTCTTCACGGTTGTCGAAATCAGCAGCTTCACCCAATCGGCGCACTGTGTTGAGGCTCTCGTCCTCGCCTCGAAACTCGCCGACGTTTTGCTTCAGCAGAGTGAAAAGGCTGGTGGCAAAAGCGTCAATTGAGCCGCCGAGCTTCGCCTTGAATTGGAGCTTGTACTCCTCGCGAATCAGACTGTTTCCCTGGATTAGTTCTTGAACCGGCTTGAACAGCGCCTCCCTAGCTCGTCGCTGAGCATCGAGGATGTCGTAGACCTCGCCTGCCAACGCCAGTCGAGCGCTTCGATGAGCTTTCAACAACTCTGGCAGAGCATCTATTTGAGCGATCCTGGCCTCCAGTCCTTTCACTGTTTCTGGAGAGTCACTAGAGCCAATAAGCTCCAGATACTTCCTCTGCCAATCTTGAACTGCGAGCAGATGATTCTGATAAAACAGCTGAGGTTGATCCAACTTCGCTTTAGCTTCGACTTGCTTCCCTAAGAGTTCCTGGCGTTCACCTTCCGCTGCGGTGGCTCTAATACCAATGGTCGTTTGCTCAGCTAGAAACGCTTCTTCGAACTGGACCAACGTACCAAGATTTAAGTCGATTTTCGCCACGTCGGTGACAGCCAGGCCCAATAGTTTGAGATCTCTACTGGTGTCGTTCACGAACTGGTCGTAGGTACGCTGGAGCAACCGGACTTGCTCCTTCACGTCCTTGACGGCCTTGCTCTTGGCCGCTAGCTGTGAGGCCTTCTCATTAGATTTGTTGTGTTCATCTTCCAAACGTTTGAGATTTGCGGCGATTGCCTCAATGGCCTCGGCCGTCCTTTTTTGCTCAGGTGACAGCTCAGCAGAAGGCTTTTCAATCGCCGCTGGCCTCACGGCCTCATGCTCCGTAAGCTGCCGTCGCTTGAGGGTGAGTTGTTCCGTTAAGCTCTTTCTGACTAAAGGATGGAGTTGGTTTTCGTAGGTGGCGATTTCAAGATTGACCCGTTTCAGATCCTTACGAAACTCGTTCAACTGAAGACGGTACGTGCTCTCCTGCTGCTCAATTAACTGGTCAAAATCCAGAGCACCTAAACGGATTGCATCATCGGTATGGGAGAAAATGACCGCCCTAAGCTCATTTTCAAAGGCGTTAGATTGGCCCGTAACATGCGCGTTGCATAGATCTTCGAAGTGTCCTTGAGGGATATACCTCACCATCTCAACCATCTCGGCGGGCGGGTCGGCGTTGAGATTGCAGGTGTTAATGGTTCCATCATGCCAGATGATGAAACCCTCGAACTGTCGAGCAGGCTCTCCAGCCTTTCCCCGGAACCGCTCCTTTCGAAGGAAGGAGAAGTGATTGGTCTGGCGCGAATGGCCCAACAGAGCCAGTACGTCAGCCAGAGCGCTTTTGCCACTTCCCTTGTTGCCAATTATGGCGACAAGATCGGAGTTCAACGGAAGCTGGACATCGGCCAGCCAGTGCGAGGCCAGTGCAGATCCCTGCACTTTGCTGATCATCACATGGTCGATGAAATACGTCCTGTTGGCCGCGATATGATCTAGCTTGGGCGGTGAGATGCCTATGAATGAGCGCTTTGCGGGCTCTAGTATCGCTTGCTGCAACCCACGAAATGTGGGGTCGGCCTTGATCCAAGTTTTTTTGTCTGACGGAAAGTCGCCGTACCCACGACGATCATTGCTTCCATGAATACCAACAAAGCAGTGCGCATCACTTCCGGCCACAACTAGGCGGGAGACGTCTTTTAATCCATCTCGGATACCAGCATAAAACTTGGCATTACCGGGTGTTTCTTCTCCGACAAAAGCAGCACGGACATCCAGATTTCGACTTTCGAAAATCGGAGAACATCGTACCAATCCAATGAAATAAGCGTAGTGATCTGTCCATTTCACATCGCTCAGGCCATCGTTCGTATCGTATGGCATGAACCCAATAGCTTGTTCATCAGGAACTTTTGCTATGGCCTCTTTGTAGCTGTCACAAGTCAACTCGGCAATTTTAGCGCCAGCTATGTAGGCCTGCGCATCATCTGCTGCCACCTGCTCAGGCTTGAAACCGTGATGCCTGAGAAGTGCGTCCGGAACTTGCTTGGCGAAATCAATGAGAGCCCCATCTGACAATGGCCTGCTGTTTTCGGCGAGTCGGAGGTGGGATAAAAAATCTTTGAGGATCTGATCATTTAGCTCGTTGGAGAACAGAACATGGGCGTTAAGGCGCCCCTTCATAGGGGCAGCAAGCCTCAGCTCAATCCCAGGGAAGACAGTTTTCGTCAACTTCGGGGCGTCCGGCTCACTCAATCTGCGTTTCAGCGCAAACCAGCCGTCAAACGTCCAATAATCCATCAGCGCAAAGACATCGGGCTCCGCCTCATTCAGCGCCTTAATCATCTCGTCCACAAGGGCGTTGTTAGCAGGTGAACCTAGGTTCTTCCGGTCAAACTTCTTCCCGCCCCACTCAAATGACGCTGGAGTGTGAATATGCAAATCCCACTGCCGCCACTCTGAACCGCGCTCACTGCCGCTCTGAATCGCCATTGCTCGCCTTCCTTTGTCTGGAACTGCCGATCCATTTGGTTCATTGCGCCAATGGATACCAGATGGTATGTCGAGTTCCTATTACCGACAAGTCGACGATTTTTTACCTGAAATGCCTGTTTTGGATCGCTAGCAACCGCTCATGACTAATCGCATCTGGCCTAATGCTGCCGGTCGCGAAAGGCAGCAATCGGCCCCTGCCAACAGTGAACGCCGTCATCCAGAAATTGCTAGCACTTTTCACTCTCACCTACCTCCAATGAGATGTGCGTTTCTCCTGACAACCTGGAGGTCTATATGTCGATTCGCAAGATCGTTTTACTTTCCTACCTGGGTTTAGCACTTGCTGGATGTGCAGGCTCAAGCCAGGAGCCCCCTCCCACGACCATGCAAGTCGACCTTCAGAAATACCAAGGCACTTGGTACGAGCAGGCCAGGTTACCTATGTTCTTTCAGCGGAATTGCCAGCAGTCAGAGGCGCGTTATGGTCTACGTGATGATGGCCGCATTGACGTCACCAATCGTTGCAGGGAGGAGGGTGGCGATTGGAAAGAGGTTCGCGGAATCGCCGAACCGCAGCAGGCAGGTAGGACAGACAAACTGTGGGTGCAATTTGATAACTGGTTCAGCCGCATCGCACCAGGGATAACCAAAGGTGAGTATTGGGTGCTTTATCACGACTCCGCCTACCAGTTCGCACTGGTCGGCCACCCGAACCGTGAATATCTATGGGTGCTTTCACGCGCTTCTGAAATTAACGGCGTCAACCGCGAACAACTGCTAAAGATTGCCCAGCGACAGGGGTATGACACCAGCAAACTGATCTGGCGTCCGGCAGATCCGACCAAGCCCTAGTCAACTTTTAATGGTGCGTAGGCAGCAGTCTACCGATTGTTGCCTGACGTGAGTTTCAGGGGACGGCCAGCAACAGCCCTCGTCACGTGTCTGAAGCATCTTGCCCATTCACCTCATAGATGCATTCTGCTGAGTTAATGCGGGGCGCAATGTAACGCATATAAAATACAGGCATGCACTCCGGCGTTATGGCGTCGGTTTCCAATGGCTTCCAATTCGAACCTTGCCCACCATGTCTAGAACAATCCAACGGTCGATGTTAGGCCTCATAGAAACCCTCGAACAGCAACGTGCCGACCCCTCCAGCTCGCTAAATTGGAGGGATTTTGAGGATCACGTGCAATATGTTTATCAAACACTTCTGAGCCTTGGTGGCCACAACGTCGTGGTTGCGAAGGATGCTTGTTTGATGGGCCGAGAAGGCGCCGAGTATCAGATTGATGTCTATTACGAGTTTGAGGTGGCTGGAATACGCCATCGAGTTGCTATTGAGTGTAAAAATACAAAAAGACGCGTAGAACGCAACGATGTCTTGGCGTTCAAAGCCAAGATCGGCGAGTTTTCAGATGTAATAGGCGTCATCGTTTCTGCCAGCGGTTTCCAATCTGGAGCCAAGGATTTCGCTGAGCGAAACCGAATTTCAGCTTTGAGTATCGAAGAGATTCCCTCAATTGGACAGCTGTTAGGGATGCGGCTTCGTCATAATGCAATACCAACCGAACTCTGCGTGGGAACCCCTTTCTGGACTTTCTTCGACTTGGAAACCGGAGCACCTTTTGGTTTGGGCCATGATAGGGGTATCCATGCGTTGCTTTTTTGGTCTAAAAATCAAGCCGCTAAATACCATGCTCGCAAACAACTTGCGGCGAACTGGCAGGTTCGTGGGCTGGAAGCACGGCATCTCTTTTCTTATATCCTTGTCGTAGATGCAATGAATGGAAGTTTTGCGACGGCCCCACCACCAAATCATGAACTTGCCAACAGTGGCAACATGTTTAGCGATATGCCTCGGCAGATTCTGATCGATGAATATTGTGAGGAGTACAAGGAGCAGCTCCGAGTTCGACGCGTGATGCCAGGCGCAACCGAAGGATAAGTCAACAAAGACGTGATGTGGAAAGGTTCGAAAGCGGTCATCTTTCGCCGGTCGCTCAAGACCGCATACGGCCCTAAGCTGCCGCCGAAACATACCAATTCGACGAAAGCGTCCATGAGTGATCGCTCCCGCCTGACCTAATCTGTTTGTACATGTGTTACACGGGCCTCGAAGGCAGGCCGCAGCGGCCTAGCAGATCGCTCAGGGCAATATCCGTCGTCCCGCTCGTGAGGGCGCTGTCCCACTGAGATAGCGTCGCTTGTTTGAAGTTTTCGAGGAGAGTTCGAATCACAGTGCTTCTAACATCAATGACCCACTTTGCATGCAGGCCGCTTCGCTCTGCGGACGGAAGCTCATGATGATGGTTGAGTAGTAGTGATGATAGGACGCGTCTTAGTGAAACCATGTTTTGACCAATCTGCGTCGTTTTCGCTCGACGTGACACGGGACGAAAACCAGTCGCATGAAGGGTGGGATTGTCATTGGGTAGTGTCTTGCCGTTGAGATAGATCCACGCTAGGGCTAACCAGATCATGGCGCGCGATGTGTCAGAATCAAGGCTGAAAATGCGGTTCACTTCTCTTTCGGCCTCGTACTCTTTTAATGCCGCACTTGCGAGCACTGCATCGCTCTGCGCATCAAGTGCTTCGACGACAGTGGGTGTTAGGCCACTTCTGTGGTTCGAAAGAGAATGCTGGAGCATGCTCCAGGCAAGATCACGGTGACAGATTTTCCCCTCAATTCGGTGCTCATCGAGCATCTGAACTAGTCCTTCAGGAGCAGTTTCTTCAAGCTCTGATAAAAAGCCTGAGTGAATTTCGGCCACAGATCGGGTGCGCTTTTCGAACGCCCAGTTCTCCAAAATAAAGCGATTGAGAGCAGCATTGATCAGCAGTTTGGCGAACAATCCATCTTGGCTTGGTAGCGTGTTGAGGAGGTCAGAGCGCCAAGTACTTTCAGAGACGCTCTGTGTCATAGATGCAAGAATTTTGGCCTGAATGCCTTTTATATCTTCGTTACTGTATTCCCGAACGCTCTTTCTCTTCGCTGGGCGCGCTTTATTTCGGAGGCATACACGAACTGTTGGCATTTGGTCACAACCTCCCAAGCCCCTGACTCCATGACGACTTCTAACCGATCTGTCGTTTCTGCCGCGTCTTCATTTTGGTTGAACAGCGACAGCAGGTGCGGAAAGGTTTCCAACTCGGATTCAGGAACACACATCCATAGCCATTTGAGAAAGTAGTTGCGAAGCTGCATGTCCGACAACATGCAGGAGCCTACGACCTCATCGGGAACCGTGCGTACCGGTACCTTGGCTTTCAACTGCGCATCTTTTGGGTGTAGCTTCGAGGTGAGCCGGCTGTATGGGATCGCAACCTGAATTTCACTCAGCCACTTTCTGTTATGAATGCTTACCAAGCAGATGATACTTTCCAGCAAGCTATGCTCGTCCGCTGTACCGGGGACTTTTGCGTGGGGTGGCAAGGACAAAATTTCGCGGATGACCTTTCGGACGATACCGTCCTCAATGGCTGTCTTAATCTCTCGGTCCGGGTACTCTCGCCCAATGCGTTCGAACTCATCTTTGAGCGCACGCTCTATAGGCTGGAACGTGCGATCCATTTTTCGTCTCCTTAAGTCAACAGTGGGTCGCCCTTTGGGCGAGTTTTGAGATTGTCACGGGTGCGCTGCATCACCCGCTCTCCTTCTTCGGTGCTGCGGTAGGCGGTGATATTCGCACCAGCCAGAACCATGCCTTCAGCTATGGTTCGCACTCGACCGACCTCTTTATACACGTTGGCCATCTCGCAAATCACTATCTCCTCAGGGTTTTCGAGCAAGGCGTTATGGAGGTGCCAAAGTTGATGGCCTTGACGAATGAGCAGTTTTTTCTCGTCGAGGTAGTCTTTCATTTTTCGTCTCCCGATGGTGTCTTTGATGTCCTCGGAATGAGGGCGACGGAGAGTGTCAGCCAGGAGGTTTAAAAGATGAAGGCCGAATCTCCCGCGAAATTTGAGGGAGCTATTGAAGTCGGAAATGGGCCACGCGCTACCAGCGCGGGAACCTTAAAGATCTGTCTTTTCTCCCGGGGAACTCCGGTATCAGACCGGATTTTGAAGCTAACGACCACGAAGAAGCACATGTCAGCAGCGTCAGAGCAAGTCGCTAAAGCTGTGAGATTCGGGCGATCTTCACTTTTAGTATGTGTTGAGCTTGTCCAGCATGTACCCAGCGACTACGCCAGCTACCTCTACCGCCGCTTCTGCTTCAACCTTTGTAATGCCAGAGGACCAAGGCCGGCCGTGGCCGGCGCCTTCTTTATTCCGAAGACGATTAACGCCTACTGCAACGTGATACATGCCCCGTTCCATCACTCGACATGGACCTTCCGTCGATGATGGCGGGTCTTCCGGGGTAGCCATGCCGAGAGCAACAAAGGCTTGGCCAAGCAATGCTGGAAAATTGGCTTGCTGAGGGTAGGCGCCGAACTTCACCGTTATGACGTGAGCCGCCGTCGCTTCTAGTAAGTCTTTGCTGGTGCCGGAGAGCAGCGCTGCGTCTTCCGAACCTTTCTTCGCGCGTCTAGCATATGCTCGTAGCGCCTCGGTGAGGTTCCGGCCACTTAGTGATTCCAAGTTCTTGGATCGTAGATCCCCATCCATTGCGAGCACATAGCCTTCGGAATTGAAGACGTCTACGGCTCGCAAAATGACATCATTTCCTACATAGTTTTCGGACGTTTCCCTGAAACCCCCGGAAGCTCTTATTTTGGAAATCAAGCTCTCGACCAGCTTTCCTCCGGCAGCTTGGTCGTTATCGAGTGCCCAAGACAGTACAGCCCGAACACGCTTCGCTTTGCCCACCGTTTGACCCTGTACCTTTGGGTCAATGTTCGATAATCCCGCGCGGCTAATGTAGAAATCCAGATCCGAATGACTTGGCTCTCTGTACGCCCCCGATTGGGAGTCATCGACCATCTTACTGACTGCCGCCACGATCAAGTCTGTGATTGGAAGTGCCATTCTTTTTTTGCTCTCTTTTTTTGTTTTGGGCAGCGTTGCAAGCATAGTGATCCATTGTTCATTCGTCCAAGCACTCTGCTGGAAGCCCATCTGCTGCACATACGTTGTTTTTGAAAGCAGCACGGATCTCGGCAGCTTGAATCCGATTGGCAGGCCGAATAGCGTCACTTAGAGCACACACCGCCCTTTGATCACTTGGGGAGTGTCCTGTGGTTGAGCCTCACAAATGCATGGTGGGAAATTGCGCTCCACTTGACCACCCGTTCGCATTCGACCTGACCAGTCACTTGCATTCGTTCTGCCCAGCGATTGCATCGGATTTGACCAACACGCGTTGTAATCATGATCGGCGGAGAACGGCCAATTGCGAACCATGGATTCGCTGCTAAGCTACGGATTGTGGCCAAAAACTATCCTTCTCGTAACATGTCGTGTTCCTGATAGGACACACAGACGGCATCGGGAGTTACGCATCGGCAAGGAGCGCGATTAGACGCAAGCTGCTGAAAGTATTACGCCACACTGTCGTCTACTTGCAGATGTGTAGATCTGCAATGGTATGCATGCGTGCTATTGGATGGGCAGTCCAAATGATGCGAAATTACGAACATTGCATCCATTTCGTGAGATTTTGTTGCGGATTTGCAATGCTCGTTTGCAGCCTCGCGCCTTCACAGGCATTAGCCATTGAAGGCCTCGGCCTAGGGGCTGACGTCGACGCAGATCCCAAAATCATCGATCTTGCAGATACATCCTTATGGCTGACGTTGCTCCGAGAAGCAGCGCTCGTGGTCAAGGATGCAGGCATCGAAAAACGAATATCAGATGAAAGCCTGGAGCTGGAGCCATTGCTTTCGAAGTCAATTGCATCTGAGCACGCTGGAGTTCTCTTGTATGCAACTTTGGTTGTAGACGACAACGGAGACATATTTGCTCCAGCCGGAAGCATGCTGGGAGTGACTGGAGTTGGAGCGGAGCCGATTGATGCCCTGGCTGAGAGCCTCAGACAACCATCCATCCGGCAACTAGTTACGGGAAGAACGAAGCAGGTTTACTTCTGGGTCCAGAAGCGACGTGATGGAACACTTTTCGCTCGACAGATTCCGGTCGCGGGCAATGCTCTGCTAAATAGTGCTGCCAACGCTGAGGCAATAAGGCGTAACGAATTAGTGCAAATCGTTGGTCCGTCTATAACAGCGAACATCGAGGCTTTCAAACTTAGTGACTATTGGTCAAAGAT
The DNA here is from genome assembly GCF_054897705.1 of Pseudomonas sp. GB2N2. NCBI lineage: Bacteria > Pseudomonadati > Pseudomonadota > Gammaproteobacteria > Pseudomonadales > Pseudomonadaceae > Pseudomonas > Pseudomonas sp. GB2N2. The sequence goes on along the minus strand of NZ_CM142701.1, from coordinate 3,817,981 downwards.
TGAACACGAGCGCTTGGCTAACGTGACAGAGAAAGCGTATCGCGACGAAATAACGCGATTGACAAGCTTGCTGGAGGGACAAAATGCTCAGATCGACCAGAAATACAAGGAGTTTCAGAATATTTACGATAGCTATAAGGCCGCCGCTCAATATCAAGCGACACTTCAAAGTGCTAGGTCTGTATTGAGCCTAATCGAAGGAGCCATGTCCGTCAGTAAGTTATATTGCGAGGACAAGCCGATAGGCTCCAAAGAGACCGCGCAGGAGTCCACATTGGATGGACAGATTGAGATCATACGCACCAAGAATCAAATTATGCTTCAGAACGCAACTATGATGCGCGATTCCTTACAGATCAAATACAATGGCATTTTGGTCTACGAGCAACAGTTGAACTCTCAGTGGCAGCAGTCTGGCGTCCCGCTGCCGACTAAACCTATTCAACCCAATCCTTTTCAACGCTTCACGTTGCCTTAACATGAACCGACGAAACTTTCTAAAGGGTGCAATGGGCGGCGCGCTTCTCATGCTGACTCCGATCCGAGAAACCAATGCTAACCCGATGGTCGTCCTAACATGCATTCAAATGGGTTTGACGGCCGCATCCTTATTTGGCCCAAAGGGAGCTGATATAGGGGATTTGATCAAGGCACAAACGGAGATACTGCTTGGGATATCGCATAAGATCGATACAATAATGGCAGCAATCAAGGTTCTCGATGCAAGGCTTGCCGAGTTGAAGCAATTGGTGCGCGATGTTCCAGACGAGACCGTAAAAGCTTTGAAGGTTGTGGAAATTTATGGTTCCAGTAATCGCTTGTTCCTAGAGGTACTACCGGGCTACGAAATGGATCGTAACGCCCTCGGAATCGTAGAAGCGAATAATATATGGGTTCCAAGAGTTCAGAGTGAGATTTTACCAACTCTCGCCAGTGCCCGATCTCAGCTTATGACGTTGCAAAACCCTTTCGCAATTCCGGCTCTGTGTAGCGCACTTATTGCAGAGCGAACGGCTCTAGCGTTTGTTAGTGCCTCCGAAGGCCAAAAGCGTACTACGCTAGACGTGTACAAAAGTCATTTTCAAGAACAAATTAAAGTGTGCAGCGGAATGCGTGCGAATATTGCTCAAGAGCATGCCGCTATTTGGAGAGAAATAGAGGATTATGTGCCCGAAGAGCGCATTTGCTACCGGCCGGAGACAGCTAAAGGTAGCTCGGTGGAGGGATGCGTTCGGGGTGAATACATGGTTCAAGTCGCAGGCTACGGTAGAACTGCACCCCTTCCTCCAGACATCAGACTATTTGAACAGCCGGAATATTCGGCTTTGGCGAAGGCAGGCTACTTAGTCCAGGAGAATCTTCCGCCAAAACTGGATGATGTGTATCGTCGGTCCTCCGTCACTGACGTTGCTATTGATTACTTCTTTGGATGTCCTGGATCCGGAGGGCACGCCACCCCAATTGGCTGGGATAAATTAATCGTACTCGTTGGCAACCGCTATGGATCTAATATAGCGCGAACGATGTATGAGGAGGGGCGTTTCTGTCCAACTCCCGATTCGGGAAATGTAACGGACATTATAACTTCAAAAGTCGAAGTGCTCAAAAATAGCTTTGATGAAAACTGCTTTTACTGCGCCATGCAGTTTGCTGCCGAACAAGCGGCCGCTTCGTTGATCAGTTGAACGAAAAACGCTAATACGAGCAGAGTTTGGTGAAAGACTGCAAAGGGTCATTTTCTGCCGGTTATGCCCACGAATCGTGCTGGTCAAATCCGATGCAAATGACTGGTCAGGTCGAATGCAAATGGGTGGGCAAGTCCGTGCAATTACCCACATTGTGAGTGACTGTGTAGATTGCTATTCAGCAACCAGCGGTTCAATCAGTTCAGCCCACTGATTCCGCACATTCCCCACCTCCCTGCCAACCGGATACCAGACGAACTCCGAAACATTCAGGCAGAACTCCCTGGCAAGCTCCTCAGCGCGTAGTGCTGAGGTATTCGGATCAACCCACTCCCCAGCATGCTCGGCGCTCAGGACAACGGGACGGCGGTCATGGATGTCGACCATTCCTTGGTCGCTGTCAGCCGTGATAATCACAAAACCGTCTCGCTCGTCCGGTTCGAGCCCTGGTCGAACTTGGCCGAGTGCAGCGAAGAACATCGGGCGCTCATCCCTGAGCCTGATGAAATACGGCTGTTTCTTTTTTGGATCGGTAGGGTCTTTCACCCACTCGAACCAGCCATTTGCCGGCGCAAGCATCCGGCCATGTGGCCAAAGCTCTTTGAAGAACTTTCCTGTCATCACTGTCTCGACTCTGGCGTTTATTGGGTCAGGCCGCTTCCCCTTTGCCCAAAATGGCGACCATCCCCAGCGCACCTTGTCGATGCTTAGCCCATCCTCCACCGGCCGAATAATCTCCACGCGGGTCGTTGGAGCAACGTTGTAGCGCTCTATCGGCCAGAGGTCGTAGCCGTTGATGATGAGCTGCTTCGGCGCCAGCTCTTTGAGGTAGTGATCCATGGACTCGTAGATCGAATATCGCCCACACATGCTGTCACCCGTCAAATTTCCTAGATATGAGATTGACCTCAGACGAGGCAAATCGTTAACTGTATAGATATACAGCAATCTTATGCGAGCGTGTGTCATGAGCTTCACCATTCTCGGGCCACTGTCAGTCGGCGGCGAAAAGCTCCCTTTCTACTCGTTCCACGTGCCCGCAGGCTTTCCATCACCTGCGGCCGATCACATCGAGAAGCACATCTCGTTGGATGAGCTTTTCAACATTCGGGCGCCTCATGTGTACTTAATCAAGATTGAGGGCGACAGCATGCAGGGTGCAGGCATTCATGGGGGAGACCTGGTGATCGTCGACCGCAGCGTAACGGCGGAGCATGGAGACATCGTTATCGCCGCGCTGAATTCCGAGCCCCTTTGCAAACGTCTGCACATGCGTCAGCACCAGGTAAGCCTGATGTCCGAAAACGCAAAATACCCTGCACGGCATGTGATGGAGGGCGACGAACTTTTAATCTGGGGTGTGGTGAAGTACAGCGTGCGCAGTCATGAAAAAACCTGAACCGGTCTTTGGACTGATCGACTGCAACAGCTTCTACGCGAGCTGTGAGCGTGTCTTTCGACCAGATCTCGCAAAGACGCCCATCGTGGTGCTGTCGAATAACGACGGCTGCGTCATCGCGCGTTCGTATGACGCTAAGCCCTTTGTGAAGATGGGCGCGCCGTACTTTCAGATCAAAGACCACCTTCGTCGTAATGGGGTGGTCGCGTTCAGTAGTAACTATGCGCTTTATGGAGACATGAGCGAGCGCGTGATGACCATCATCGAGAGCATGGTGCCCGCGCTTGAGGTTTACAGCATCGACGAGGCATTTGCCGATCTCACCGGGGTGCCCGGTGATCTGACTGCATTCGGCCGCAAAATCCGAGCAATGATTTACAAGCAGACAGGCATCCCAGTTGGAGTGGGCATTGCCCGTACGAAGACTCTAGCGAAACTGGCCAACCACACCGCTAAACGCTTGCTCGATAAGACCGGCGGCGTAGTGGATCTTTGCGATCAATTTAAATGCGATTGGACACTGCGTAACACTGATGTAGGTGAAGTCTGGGGCGTTGGCAAACGTATGAAGGCACACCTCGAATCTCTCGGAATCAAGACGGCGATGGACCTAGCCAGCGCTGATCCAACGATGCTTAGGCAAAAGTTCAGCGTGGTCATCGAGAAGACCGCACGCGAGCTTGCCGGCACTCCTTGCCTGGAGCTTGGGGAGCTTGATCCGCCTAAACAGGAAATTTGTTGCAGCCGGATGTTTGGCACTCGCTTGACCGACATCGAGCCGATCAAAGAGGCAGTGGCAACGTACACCCAACGCGCCGCTGAAAAGCTTCGGGCGCAGAACTCTCTTTGCAAAAAGATCCGAGTCAGTATCCGTACTGGAATGTTCAACCCAGAAGAAGCTAAGTACGCCAACGGCGCACTGGTCGAGCTACCCTATCCCACCAATGACGTGAGGCTGATGACGAAAGCTGCAACTGAGGCGATCAATAGGTTATTTCGGCCAGGGTTCAAATACAGCAAGGCAGAGGTATTGCTCATGGATCTGCGTCAGCCAGGTGAATTTACTGACGATCTTTTTGCCTGCTCCCAACCCGCTGCCGCCAACAAGGTGATGGACGTTCTTGATGAGATTAACGGCAGATGGGGGCGAGGGACATTGCGTTCAGCAAGCGTTCCAACAGATCCACAGTGGTCTATGCGACGGGATCTAATGAGCCAGAGTTTCACTACAAAACTTGATCAGTTATGGATCGTCAAATCTCTATGAGCTATAGGCGTTCGAGTCGTTTACAACCATATTGACTATGTCGCAATGGCTCGCTAATCATCGTACCCAGACATGTAGAAAAAGACCTCCAGGCGGCGTGTCAGGGTTTCACACGCAGCGGTGCAGGCCGCCTCGTCCACATATCGTGACATTGAATTATGCATCCCATGTAGATCTAAAATTGCATAATCATCGTACGTTTCAGCTAGCCCGCTCCGGATCATATGCTGAACTATTGGATGTGTGATCTCAAAAGTTTCTGCATGCGCTCCGCCACAGGGCCAGCTAAATTCACCATGAGCTTTAAGGAAATCATTCGCAGCATTCTTGCCATCTTTTATTGCTTCTTCTATGGCCTCAGAAATTTTTGCATCAATCTTTGAATCAAACACTGTCAGATTGTCTACCGCTTGGACTATGGCGTTAGGGTGATATTGCTCTATTTCTTCTATGGACAATGGCTGCTCTGCCGGAGAAAGCAGTTCATCTGTGATTATGATTCTTGCGTCTAAAAGTCTCAATTGAGAGAAAGCTAATCCCGAGTAGTTTGCGCGCGCATGATAAATTCCAGTTGCCAGCTTTTGAATAGATTCTGCGTAAGCCCGTTCATCGACTATAAAGTACACTTTTGATATGTGGCATTCTTCTTCACCTGTACCGAATAATCGAATAGCGGGCAAACGCAATTTATGAAATAAGAAACTCAATGCATTGTAGAGAGTAATGGGGTTTTGGTTCTCGATTGAGGTAGGCTGCCAGTACAACAACTGACTCTGGTAGGTGACCGCTGATTGTTGTGGGCGGTTTTGGATATCAGCAATAGCATTGATCTCGGATTGTATGTACTCAATAGCAGTATCCTGACTAATATCCTGGTCACGTAGTTCGTCAGTTACTAATTCCGAGCCATAGTTTCTAATGATAGATTGAGGTTCCTCCAGCGCTCCCGCATTGATCAATTCTGACTTGAGCAAGGCAATTGCCATTGGCTTGTATGGCAACCTCTCACGCAAGATGTATTTGCCGGTAGAGTAGATTCCACCTGCTTTGAAGAGCAATGCAGCACTATAGCCATAGCCGCTGAAATCTCCATGTACTAGAGGGTATAGCGGAGATAATCCACCAAATTTCATTACCGAATATAAGGCAAGGAAGGCTTCCCCTTCGTAGTCCAGAACCAGTATTTCCGCCGCCTCGTTATACCAAGCTGGAGCGGTTCTAAAATCGGTGTTCACGTCAAGGTCATGGAAGTGATGAAGCATCCATATAGAGCTACTCATCTTCTTCGCTACCTTGAATGGCCAACAAGAAGTAAAAGTCCAGATTCTGTGGCGCCCTGTGTCCAGTCATACGGCTAATTTTTTGGTTGATGTCTGAGTGTTGCATTGGGAGTTGGAGTGCGAGGCGGCGTGTTGATTCGAAGTCTTTGATGGAATTCCGGGTATCATGCGTTTGCGGTTTTTTTGGGAATGTCATGTCAGTCACTCACTGGTAGCCAGTATGCTTTTGAATGAAAGTTCAGTGTGCGCGAATCGTCAAGGTGTATTCAAAGACAAAAACCAAGAGTTGATGTTTTCTGGTTTATTAATTGGTTCGTGATTTTGTTAATTTGAGTTTTGTCGTGATATGTAACTAGTTGATCTCCATAATAGTCGCGGTTATCTCGATGCACGGAAAAAGCGGGGCGTTTATCAGATAAACAATTTGCGTTGTTTTTGGGTGCGCAATAAAAAGCGGAGTATTCATGATTTCCCGATAGCCGGTGTCGGGAGACATGCACGCCGAATGATCTGGTTGAACATGCTTGAATTTTCTCCAGCTGTGGTCTTGTATTGCTCGTAGCTATCAAGAACAGGCACGAAGATATGTTAATCAGAAGTGAATATTCTCGTTATTCCAGATTTTTCTACACAGAGTACGAGCAAAGCGGGCCTTTCATTGATGAAGAACACTGTGGCTACAGTATCTTGCAGGCTATTCAGTGGCAAACTGTGGACGGGAAACCGTTAATGGTCCGGAGTATTCAGCGTATGGGAGTGGCTTGGTGCGCACTCAGTGAGCCCAATTTTCTCCTGTGGCTGGAGGATGGTTTAGCGAGAGGAATTTTGGCTCCAGTACTTTTTGCCTGCGCGCGATCGGGCAGCGTGACATTGGTGGTTGATGCTACAAGTGATTTGGTGAGAACAGAGCAATTCAAACGGGAATGGGATGATGTTTTCGGCGTCGCAGAAGACCCTTATTGGTGGAACGTCAGTTTTGAATGCTTTGACAGGGATAGGTTCCAAGTGGAAATGATGCCAGTGATAACCGATGAATATGTGAGGAACATAAATCATCACTGGAAGCTTGGAATGCGCAGGTACGAATCCGCAGGGCTAGTTTCTCCTGGAGACGTTCGCCCTAATTATTTTGTTCCATGATGTTCGTTCGACAAACGAAAGCTACGCTATAGGCGAATTTATAGGCGCGAGCATCATGGTCCCAGCGGCACGGCATTATGCGGCTTCCTTCTCTCATCCATGTGTGTGATTGATTAGCGCTAAACAAAAGGCTCTCGGTAATCCGAGAGCCTTTTCATAGGCCCCGTTTGTAGACCATCATGATCGACAAAATTTGTAGAGTGCGACATCTCTGCATTGTCTTGAGAGCAGCGCAAGCGCTGAAGGTTCCCGCGTGTGTGCGGCGTTACAGGAACTTGGATCGGTTTTTTGGGGGGGGGCATTCAGCCGAAATTTGCAAAGTACGCCGAGCGTAGAAAATGCATCTGGGACGAATTCAGGGCGCTCGTTGACTTCGCTGAATCGAATGAGGTTTACCCTTCTGATATCGCTGGCTCGGGGGCGCTATACCCCATTGACGCATGCTGGATGTCTCGGTCAGCCCCATCAAGCAGTAACCAGCGTTGTTGACGACTACATCTATGTCGCCAAACTTCGTAATTGACGACAGAGCAACAGCTTCTACCTGTGTAAGTCAGTCACGTCCAACTCGTAAAGCGAGACATTGGATGCCTTTTGAACAGATCACCGTGTGCTGACAGGTCGCGTACCCCAGAGAGTGTAGAAACGAAAACCGGTTACTAGTCGGGCATTCCATCCCGGACATGTCGCATCTTTTTGATCTGCTTCTGTACTGCGGTTAGCGAATCTCCCGCCTGATCGACAGCAGATATCACTTCATTCTCAGACACTCCAAATTTATTAGCCCAATACGTAAGCTCGGAGCTGTCTTTGATGTTGACTCTGATCTCGTCGGTGCCGTGAGTAAGCTTTGGCGGTTCCATAGGGCTGTCCATGTCTAGTAAGCGTGCCCGGACAGGTTATTCTAGGCAGACTGGTTGCGTGGTTTTGGGTGAAAAAACAATCGCTCATTAGCGGTCGATGCCTATCACTATTTGCCTCCTTCAGCGGAACTCGGCGAGTGACAATTTTCTGCGAATTGATCGCATTAGGCTGTTTAGCGTCTGTCACTACACGGCGCCTTTGACCCGAGGGGCATTAGAGCGCATTACCGACTACTAGAATAATCTGCTTAATATAGTTGGTTAACTGATGCTGAACTTAAGATCTGCATCATTCTATGGAGCAAAGGCATTCGCTACAGCGACCGTGTCTAGCGATTCACGCAGCAGCTGGATCTTGCCATCACGTGCCACGAGGCGTCCGGCATATGATTGATGATAGACACGACCTGTCGCCGGGATTTCAGCCTCCACATCGTACTCCGCAAACACCTGGTCAGGAGTTTCAATCAGAAAACGAATCCGCTGAAATTTGAATGTAGGTATTTTTTTGAGCAGCGAGGCGATGAAGTCTTCAATTTCCTTCGGCCCTTGGGCTCGGTGGGTAATTCCTAGCGTTTTAAGATAGGGGATTTCTAAAGCGCCATCGTCGGCGAATAGGGCAGCGGCGTCCCTTGGATTTTGTATCGACTCCAAATACAGCTGCAAAAGTTCTACGGCATTTTTCATGATGCGTTCCTTAAGCCTGTTGATGATAGTACCCAAGCCTCGGTTTGTCTTAGGTAGCTGTGATCGAACCATTGAGTGTATGTATCACGCGTGCAAATGGCTGAAGGAGCCTGAGCAGAGCTTACGCGCTGACGTACCGGGCAATTCTAACCCCTCCTGTGATAGATGAGTTCAACCTCCACGAGCTAGAAGGATTAAAGGATCTTGACGGTTTCGGATTATCCATCCGTATGGATAGACTTAACATATTTGCCCTATTTTTCTGTTGAATCCGTAAGCCTAAAGTGGATTCACCGGTTCGAGACATCGAGCTGATCAAACCACTACGAAGCTAATCGGAGACATCAAATGAGCGACAAATTGGCAGGTAAAGTTGCACTGGTTACTGGCGGCACCACCGGTATCGGCCTGGCATCCGCGCAAGAGTTTGCATCGCAGGGCGCGACGGTATTCATTACCGGCCGTCGCCAGGCAGAATTGGACGCGGCTGTGGCATTGATTGGCGAGAGAGCGATTGGGATCCGTGGCGATGTTTCTAGCCTGGCCGATCTGGACTTCGTTTTTTCAGAGATCGCGGCAAAAGCCGGGCATCTCGATGTTGTATTTGCCAACGCAGGTGGTGGTGACATGCTGCCGCTGGGTTCCATTACTGAAGAGCATTTCGATCGTATTTTCAGCACTAACGTGAAGGGCCTGCTCTTTACCGTGCAGAAGGCGTTGCCCCTGCTTAAAGACGGCGGATCGGTGATCCTCACTGCATCTACTACAGCCACCTCGGGCACCGAAAATTTCAGCGTATACAGCGCCAGCAAAGCCGCAGTCCGAAACTTTGCCCGCTCTTGGCTCCTCGACCTGAAGCCTCGCAACATCCGTGTCAACGCTATTAGCCCTGGTCCAGTTGCAACGCCTGGGTTGGAAGGCCTTGTTCCTGCTGAGTACGTTGAAGGTCTTTACGCTCACCTGGCCTCGCTGGTTCCAATGGGTCGTTTGGGTGACCCGAAAGAGGTTGCTAAAGCGGCTCTGTTCCTAGCCTCAGACGACAGCAGCTTCATCAACGGCATTGAACTGTTTGTTGATGGTGGCGCTGCACAAATCTAAAACCCATTGGCTATAGTGGAAACATCGGCGAGGTGTTTCCACTATGCGTCTTCATACTCTGAAAAGGCGAACCCGCTATGATTTCTCTCTATACTTGGATGACCCCAAACGGTCGTAAAATCTCGATTATGCTTGAAGAACTGGGGATTGCTTATGAAGTACACCCAGTCAATTTGAGCCAGCGGCAGCAATTCTCTCCAGAATTTGAAGCCATTTCTCCAAATAATCGCATTCCTGCAATTGTCGATTCCGAAGCCGGTGATCTGTCCGTGTTCGAGAGCGGCGCAATCCTGACGTACCTTGCGGAAAAGTATGGTCAGTTTCTGAGTGCGGCTGGTCCGGAGCGTTACAAAGCTTTGGAGTGGTTGAACTGGCAGGTAGGTGGTTTGGGGCCAATGCTCGGCCAGCTATCGTTTTTTGAAAAATTTTCCAATGAAAAGTCTGCACTGGCGAGTGCACGTTTTACCTCAGAAGCTGAGCGCCTATTGACGGTTTTGGAGCAACGTCTGTCCGCGTCTCCGTATCTGGCAGGTGAGGAATACACAATTGCGGACATCGCCGCATACCCTTGGGTGTTTAGCGCGACCACGTTCCTCAAAGATGTTTTGGCTACGCAGTTAGCTGGGAAGCCAAATCTGTTCGCGTGGCTGAACAGAGTTGGCAGCCGCCCAGCCGTGCAGCGGGGTATGGCAATACCACGTCTTTGACACAGGTGAAATTGCTTACTTCAACGTTGAAAAGTGCTCTACCAGCCAATCAATGAACACGCGCACTCTATTGCTGAGATAGCGGTTGGGCGGGTAAGCGACATGGAATGGATAGGGGGCTGGTCGCCAGTCTTCAAGGATGGGCACTAATCTCCCTGTCTCAATGTAGGGCCGCACTGCATAACTGAATGTATGGATCACGCCTAGGCCTACAAGTCCGGCAGCGATGTGCGCATTGCTCTCATTGACCCCCAATATCCCCCGGCCGACAACTTCCAATTTCTCATCGCCACGCTGAAACATCGCAGGAATCACTCGGTTGGTTTGAGCAGAGTGATAACAGATGACGCGATGATCGTTTTCCAGTTCCCATGGGTGGGCTGGTGTCCCGAAACGCTTCAGATACGCAGGTGCTGCACAGGTCGTCCACGAAGCTTGGCCAAGTGGTCTCGCGGCCAGTGACTGTTCCATGATGGCGCCACCACGAATGACACAGTCAAAGTTTTCACTGAACAAATCCACGTGTCTATCGCTTACCCCTAGGTCGATCTCAATGTCGGGGTATCGCTCAAAAAAATCAGGCAAAGCTGGAATGATCAGTGAGGTCGCGACGGACCCACCGACATCAATGTGAATTTTCCCGCGAGGATTGAATTGAGCGCTCTGGAAGCCCGCGTCGATCTCCTCCATATCTCGCATTATCCGCGCAGTTTGTTCGTAGTACCTTGCACCATCAGCGGTAACGGTGACACTGCGGGTGGTTCGTTGCAGCAACCGTACGTGCAGAAAGCTTTCCAGGTCCTGTATGAGCTTACTAACCGACGCCTTTGGCATATCCAGGGTGTCGGCTGCTTTGGTGAATGAACCTGTTTCGACAACCCGCGCAAATACACGTATAGCTAAAAGTTGGTTCATGCTGAATATTGCCCAAGGTGAGTTCAGTCGCGGTTTTTCGGGAGCAGGAATCCGATCCATCAGGCCTGATTGAATAGTTGCCTGGGGCCGTTTTTCGGTCCACTACTCTCCGTTCCATTCAGTAATGAACGATTTTTCAAGTTAATGTGCATTGATGCACTTCGCTATGGAAAATTTTCGAATCCAAGCGGAGAGAGTCCCAAGGGGACATTTTTTCCCGGTCTATAGCTTTGTTTCTGTGACCAATTTGTACTGCTCACCGCGTGGATTGGCGGCGTTAACTACACTCAATCCAAGAACCGAGTCGAGTTGCGCCATGTCAACCGCCGATCAAAAGCTAGAAACCAAATCGACCACAAGCAAGGCTTGGTTTGCTGTCCTTTCTGTTGCCGCGGGAACGTTCCTGCTCGTCACGAGTGAGTTTTTACCGATTGGTTTATTGACCTCGATGGCTGCGAGCCTTCGCATTACCGAAGGCGTCGCAGGTATGAGCGTTACCGTGCCTGGGCTGGTTGCGGCGTTCGCTGCTCCTGGTTTGACTCTGCTGGCAGGACGCTTGGACCGCCGGCTGATGTTGTTGGGTATGACCATATTAATCTGTGCGTCGAACTTGATTGTGGCGTTTGCAAACGATGTTACTACGTTGTTGGCGGGCCGGTTTTTTCTGGGTGTAGCGGTTGGCGGCTTCTGGACATTCGCAGTTTCCGCGGGGCGAAGATTGGTCGAAGAAGAGTCAGGCGCACGTGCTACGGCGTTGATTTCTGCGGGCATATCAATCGGGATGATTCTCGGAGTACCAGCAGGATCTCAGCTAGGCGAGTGGCTAGGTTGGCGCCAAGCATTTCTTGCTAATGCCAGCTTGGGTCTCGTTGTATTGATCTGCCAGTTTGTACTGGTGCCGTCGCTACCCGTCACCCAGGCTCTTGGCATTCGCGATATGCGCTCTTTGCTTTCGGTCGCTAGAGCGAGGCTTGGACTGCTGGCGACCTTGTTTGTCTTCGCTGGGCAATTCGCGGGGTACACCTATTTTGAGCCCTTTCTGCGCGGCATTCCGGGAATGGATCAGCTAACTGTCACGCGCTTGTTATTCACCTATGGGCTATTCGGCATTGCCGGCAATTTTTTTGCCGAGTTTGCGGCAGCTAAAGGTATCCGACGTGCGTTCATTGGTTTGGCTGCGTTGTTAGGTACGACGATTTTGCTGGGTGGTCTCTTCGTGCACGGAGTATTGCCGGCTTTCTTATTCGCAGCCGTCTGGGGTTTTGCTTTTGGCTCTATTCCCGTGTGTATGCAAATTTGGATGTACCAAGCCGCCCCCCAGTTTTACGAAAGTGGCGCAGCGCTGTTCGTCAGTGTGGCGCAGATTGCGCTCGCTCTGGGGGCCTTCAGTGGTGGCCTGATGGTGGATTCGATAGGACATGCGGGAGCGTTGATAGGTGCCGGTGTGCTTTGTTTGATCGCAGCCGGCTTGCTGGCTGGGTTTGGCCAAAAAACCACGAAGATCAACCAAACATTTGTTCCCACAGAATAAAGGGAGGCCATATGTCCACGAAAGAAAAAAACCGTACCGAAGGTCGAATGATTGAATATCCGCGCCCTGATGGATTGCAAGTTCAGGGCTATCTAGCGGAGCCGCAGACGCTTGAGGCGCACCGGCAATTGTGGTGATCCAAGGAATGGTGGGGCGTTAACAAGCAAATCACGGATGTCGCCGATAGATTGGCAGAATGTGGATACCTAGCCTTAGTTCCAGATCTTTATCGAGGAAAGAAAACCGCGGAGGAGGAAGAGGCGAGCCATCTGATGAACAGCCTGGATTTTGAATCCGCGATTTCCCAAGATATCCAAGGAGCCGTCACCTACCTCAAGTCATTTTCGAGCAAAGTGGGAGTCACCGGTTACTGCATGGGAGGCGCTTTGACGTTGCTCGCGTTGAATGCAATCCCTGGATTGTCGGCTGGGGTCGTCTGATGGATTTCCACCTAGCGAGGCGTTGAGCCGTTCCAAAATCAACGTACCGGTGATCGGACATTGGGCTACGCAGGATGTGTTTTTTGATATTGAAACGGTGAAAAAGCTTGAAGAAAAATTGCGGGATGCCGGAGTCGATGTGAAATTTTACCGATATTTGGCTCACCATGCATTTGCAAACGAAACGGCGATAGGTACTGGCCGTATTGCCGGAACCCAATATGACGCTATATGGGCGCAGCAGGCTTGGGATAGGACGCTTACATTTTTTGGCAAGACCCTGTGGTAAGCGTGAGTCACCTTATTCACCACTTAGAATCGAATTGCCCAACACAGCATTTATCACTGATTGAAGTGATGTGCTCTTCCAAATCGAGCATCCGGCCATGAGGCCAGATGCTCGTCACACGAATCAGCGACAATCAAATTAGATATCGCTAATCAACGTCATTTGGCATTAGCTGCGGTTTCGATCAGGCTAGCAACCACCTTTGGATTGGACACCATCACGACATGGCTCGCGCCTTTGACCACAACGGTCTGCTTGGAGTGCGCCCGTTCAGCCATGAATGCCTGGGCTTTCGCAGGGATATTTTTATCTTGGTCACCGTACACGAACCAGGATGGGATAGTTTTCCATGCAGGCTCGCTCGACGCTTCGTTGAGCGCTGCCACGGTCACTGGACGTTGCGTAGCGGCCATCAGCCGGGCGTCGGCTTTCGATACGTCTGCTGCGAACTGATCATGGAACTTGTCTTGTTGGATGTAGAGATCCTTGCCTCCATCAGCTAATTCAACAGGGGGCGCAAGGGTAGGGCCAAGAGTGTTGCCAGGGAAACGATTAGCCAAATCAGCCGTAGACTCACCTGCTTCAGGTGCTACTGCTGCGACGAAAACCAGTGCTTTTACATTCGTTTTGCCGTAACCCGCCTCGCTAATTACTGGCCCCCCGTACGAATGTCCAACGAGCACTACTGGGGTCTTAATGCCTTCCACGACATCCGATACCGATTGTGCGTCACCCTTGAGAGAACGCAGCGGGTTAGAAGCAGCGATGACGGGGTAGCCATCTTTTTCTAATATTTTTACAACGCCGTTCCAGCTGCTTGAGTCAGCAAAGGCGCCATGCACCAGAACTATCGTCGGCTTAACTGGAGCAGCCAGTGCTGCGGTAGTACCAAACATTGCTGCGCTAAGTGCCAGACCTGCAAATAACTTGTTCATCGGGTGTTCCTGTAGGTAGAAAGGTAGGGTGAAGCGACAGGACCATTTGAAACAAAACCTGTTTCCTACATGTGTCCACTTACCTCGTCATACGCATGGAAATGTGTCTGTCGGTACCTCAGCTACAAACAGATACAAACTCCCCGAAAACTCTTCGAGCGGACCTCGGTTTTTTTGTTCTTCAATCTGCTGAAGGAGAAATACAAAGGAGCGGCGATTGATCAAGGCTTCCCGAGCACGAACTTAATCCGTTTTGGGTTTCGCTTACGCTCCTTAATGAAACGGGCAAGCCTCCGAGGATGGGATCATCCGAATCGGTAGAGAAGGCGGTACGCGTAGCGGTCGATTTCGGCGCCAAGGCGTTGGTGTTCAATTGCAGCCAGCCTGAAGTAATAGCAGCCGCATTTACTGAGGCGTCCGATGCCATTCAGGGTCTCAACCAGTCCGATGAGCTTGCGGAGTATGCGAACGAGTTCCCTCCCGCTGGCAAAGAGGCAAAGGCCATCAGCACTGTTCTGGAAATACGTCGAGATCTAGGTCCCGACTCATATCTCCGCTGGTAGAAGTCTTGGGTCGCAGCAGGAGCCAAAATTGACGTTGGATGTTGCGAAATTGGGCCAAAGCATGTTGCGCAACTACACTCGCACTTGTGGCCACATTTGAAGGATTTCAGCGCATGATTGATTTACGAAAAAAGTTGAGTGTTGAGCAGACGACTTTTGGCGTCGGCTGTTTTTGGGGGGTTGAGGCGTCCTACAGGGCGTTGCCCGGGCTGGTCGGCAGTCGCGTGGGGTTTGCAAGTTCGTCGAGAGACGAATCAGAATGGATTGACGTGGTGAAGGTCGACTTCGATGCTAGGTGATCACCTACATTCGTCTGATCCAACACTTCTGGACGTTGCACTACCCGAAATCGGTAGATCTTCAAGGAGCGGATGTTGGGGTTAAATATCGTTTGGCCTTGTTTTTCAATTCAGTTCAACAAGCTCGGTTGGCGCTTGGCGCGAAACTGCGGCTGGACGCTTCGGGGAAATTGAGCAAAACCGTCGCAACCGTGATATTGCCGTTGGGTTAGTTCCAGCTGGCGGACGCGGATCAGCAGCAGTATCTAGAGAAGCACGGTAGCACGGTCTGCTTTATCTGAATCTCGCATTGATACCAATATGAACGAAGAGGGAAGCGCCAAAGAATGGCTCTGTGGCGCTTTGCCGGTGACGTGTCACTTTATGTAGCACGTGACATTCAGTGCGTATTAACTTTACTGGCTGCTCACTTTTTCTCAGCGTCTGCACGGAAGCGATTGCTGAGAGGTCCTTGAAAGTGTTCCATTAGAAAATCGATGAATACTCGTGTTTTTGCCGGGAGCGATTTACGCGCAGAATAGTAGACTGAGATAGGACCCAGATCGACGTACCAATCGGGCAGGACGCGAATCAGATCGCCACTTTGCAACCATGGCCAAGCGCGGTCCAGAGGTACCATGGCTACCCCCAAGCCCATGAGGGCACATCTACACAAAGCTTCTGGATCGTTCATTATCGCTGCTGGTTTGAGATTCAATTCAAATGTCTCACCCTCCGCGTTACGCATCGTCCAGTAGCGGAGTCTTCCTGTATCAGTTGAGCGGGAAACGACTCCGTCCAGTCCCTGCACATCCGACGGCTCTACAGGCATCTCTCTTCCGACCAACCAATCCGGTGCAACCACTGCCACCAAATGAAGTTTTCCCAGTTCGCGAGCAACGACAGCGGGAGACAGTTCCATACCTCCACCGATAGCCACATCAAAACCATCTCCGATCAAATCTACGCGACGTATTTCCAAGTGCCAGTCTGGAATTATCGCCGGGTACTTTTGGAGGAAAGGCTTGAGTAATGGAAGAACGTAATCGTATGCGAAAGATGGCGCTAAATTGACCCGCAAGCGACCGGCTGGAATTATGCGCGACTCGCCTAATTGCGCGATGGCCGCCTGGATGCTGTCGAGGTTGCCTGCAATTTGTTGGTAGAAGGCCTCGCCAGCCTCTGTGAGCGTCAGGCGTCGAGTGCTACGTTGAAACAAACGCGTGCCCAAATTAGCCTCAAGGCGAGCTATGTTTTTACTCACCGCCGCAGAGGAAATACCCATGCGGCGCGCAGCTTCAGAGAAGCTGCTGGCTTCCGCAGCTCGCACGAACGATTCCAGATTGCCGAGCGTTTCCATTGTTTATCTCAAACTTTTGGTTGAAGTTGATTCTACCCAAAATGGGCTAATTTACAGCCGCTTTTGTATTCATAGTGCGGGTTTCGATTGCATAAAGGCGACGCTCTATGACAAAGATTTTGGTCACCGGCGCAACAGGCAGACTCGGCAGCGCAATAGTGCGTTCCCTGATAAAAAAAGTACCTGCGTCTAATGTGATTGCGCTGGCTCGTGATGCTCGCAAAGCTCTCCCACTCAAGTGGTTGGGGGTCGATGTACGCTATGGTGACTACACCGATTACGAATCATTAGTAGCCGCATTTACAGGTGTCGATAAAATCTACTTGGTGTCGGCGAGCGCTTTCAGTGATCGCTTCGCGCAACACAAAAACATTTTCGACGCGGCTCGCATAACAGGTGTTCGTCATGTGTTTTACAACAGTATCCAGCGGGACAATGATGACTTGAGCACGATTGAAGTGTTCACTGACACTGACATTGCAACTGAAGATCTGCTAAAGGTGTGGGGTATCGACTACACCATCGTCAGGCATCCTATTTACGCTGAAGAGCTACCCAGCTTTATCGGCAACAATGCGGATATTCAGAGCTTCAGTGCGCCGGCAGGCTCGGGTCGTGTAGCGCTGGCAAGCATTACCGAACTTGCCGAAGCTGGCGCAGTTCTTTTAAGCCAAGCAGGTCATGAGAATCGTTGTTACCTCCTTAACAGTGGCCAAGCTTGGTCCTTCAACGAAATCGCTCAGACACTTTCGCGTTTAACTCACAGGGCAATTGATTACCAACCGATTTCTGCTGAGCTATTCAAAAGCTCGTGTAGGGAATCAGAGTGGTCCCCGAAGGTTACGAGCTTTATCAGCGGGTTGTTCGCTGCGATTGAGAAGGGCGCTTTTGACCAAACCAGCAGCACGCTGGAGAACCTCCTTGGTCGCAAGCCAAAAGATCTCGAAACCATTCTCAAAGACGTATTTAATTTGGAAAAATAGTCCGATAGGCTCGACCACTAAAGCTAAATATATTCAAAATTCCTAAAGCATTTTTTCGTTAGGTTCATGGAGGACTTTGTTTATGCTCATGGACGACAACCATCTGAAACCTTACATAGAAGCAGTCAAAAAAACCCGATTAGTGCTTAAAGCTAAATCGATGAAGGCCACCCCAGGGCCAGAGGGAAATGAAGACGTGCTCCGCGCCGCGGAAGCTTACGAGCGGGCGCACAAGGCGCTGGCGGGCATCACAGGCTGCTGGACTGAAATTGAAGAGTAAGTGGAACCGTTGAGGAACCAAAAAATTGATCGCCTTCTGGTTATCCTCAACGGTTTTCAAACGCAAATCAGGTCTGTTCATCCTCAATCGTTTGAATATTTCATTTTGCAGTTGCCGCTGATTCGATAAGCTTGGCAACTACTTTCGGGTTCGAAACCATCACGACATGCGACCCGCCGGGGACTGAAACTGTCTCTTTAGCATTAGCCCTTTTCGCCATGAAAACTTGCGCTTGTGCAGGAATGTTCTTGTCTTTGTCTCCATACACGAAAAAGGAAGGAATCGTCTTCCAAGCTGGCTCACTCGACGCTTCATTGAGTGCTGCCTCGGTCACAGGACGTTGTGTTGCCGCCATCAGCTTCGCGTCTCCGTTCGGCACGTCCGCGGCGAACTGATCGTGAAACCTATCTTGCTGAATGTAGAGATCCTTGCTGCCATCGGCCAAGGTAACGGGGGGGGCGAGGGTAGGGCCTAATGTGGCGCCTGGAAATTTGCCTGCCATTACTGCTGTGGACTCACCAGACTCAAGCGCAACGGCGGCCACGAAAACAAGCGCTTTGACGTTACTGTTTCCAGAAGCAGCTTCTCCGATTACTGCTCCGCCGTAGGAGTGTCCGACCAACACAATCGGGGTTTTGATATTCGCTAGTAGATCCGTTACCGATTGCGCGTCGGATTTAAGACTCCTGAGTGGGTTCGATGCTGCAATCACTGTGTACCCGTCTTTCTCTAGAATTTTGACAACCCCATTCCAGCTACTTGAGTCGGCAAATGCACCATGTACGAGCACAATGGTCGGTTTCACGGGTGCTGCCAAGATAGAGGTGGCAATTGCCATTGCTACTGCGAGAGTCAGACCTGCTATTAGCTTTTTCATTGGGCATTCCTACGTGTGGGAAAATTACAGGTCGGCAGTGCCTATTTCCGAATGGGTCGCCACCGTTTCCAGAACCGCTCCACATCCAAAAAAACCTGATTCGTGCCCGTAGCAGTGGTGTGCGGAACATGGTTCAAATTGAGTATTGTTCTGACCAATCCTACCTGCGATCCGTAAAAGCGACCGCTGAAACAAAGTAAATTTTTTCAATATTAGCGAATGCGGATACTAAGGATTCGTAGTTGGAATAATCACCTTGACGCACTTCTTTGCCCAACGATTTCAAAGGCTCAGCTCTGGATGCATCCCGTGCAAGCGCTACCACATCGGAGGCTGGAATTTTGCTTACCAAAGAACGAATTACTGCGTCACCGAGGTTGCCGGTCGCGCCCGTTACCAAAATCTTAGCCATAAAAACAAGTCGCCTATCACAATCGGAAACACCACAGATCGCAAAACTATGAGTTCAAAGCAGGCGCTGAACTAGTGGACACGGAGTAGTTTTAGTTTCAACCAAAAGTTGAAAGTGGTTGGCTGTTCACCCATACCCCATCTGCTACGCTGACTGTGTAACTCAATGTTGCTCAACGTCTCTAAATTCTGCTTCGCAGGAAGACATCATGGCTCGCAAACTAGAGAATAAAATTGCCGTAGTAACGGGTGGTACGTCGGGCATCGGCCTAGCCACTGCAAAACGTTTCGCTGAGGAGGGTGCTCACGTTTACATCACCGGTCGTCGTCAGGCCGAGCTGGATGCCGCAGTGGCTGCGGTGGGCACCGCAACCGGCGTTCAAGTCGACTCAACCAAGCTAGACCAGCTGGATACGCTGTTTGATAAGGTGAAAGCCGGGCATGGCCGAATCGACGTGCTGTTCGCCAATGCAGGGGGAGGGACGATGCTGCCTCTGGGCGGAATTACCGAGGAGCAATACGACGATACTTTTGATCGAAACGTTAAAGGTGTGCTTTTCACTGTGCAAAAAGCGTTGCCGTTATTGGCAAAAAACGCGTCTGTCATTCTGACCGGTTCAACAGCCGCAAGCTCCGGTACTCCGGCTTTCAGTGTATACGCGGCCTCAAAAGCCGCGGTTAGAGCGTTCGCTCGCAACTGGATCCTGGACTTGAAAGATCGCAATGTGCGCGTCAACACCTTAAGCCCAGGCGCAACCCGAACACCTGGCTTGGTGGAACTAGCTGGTCCCGATGCAGCTCAGCAGCAAGGCTTGCTGGACTATATGGCTTCGCTTATACCGATGGGCCGTGTCGGCGAGGCGGAAGAGATCGCTGCCGCAGCGCTGTTTTTAGCTTCGGATGACGCCAGTTTCGTCAATGGGATCGAGCTGTTTGTCGACGGCGGTCAAGCTCAGGTGTGACAAACAACTGAAGCTAAAGTTGATATTTGGCACAGGGTAACCAGTTTTGCCTGCATCTAGGCACATATGTTCGAAAGGTAGAGGGTAGTGCTACTCCGTACTTTTCGCAATATTGGCTATGTTGCAAGGGAGATTAGATTCGGATTTGTTCGAATTGCTCTCTTCTGTGACTGGAGTTCGATTCGGCTGAAGGAATCTTTCCTTCGACCGAGGATGACTAGTTTGAAGATGTGAGTTTGTTAGAGAATTGGTTTCCAGTAACTGAGTTTAATTAATAATATCACCTGGCAATAATCATGAACATGAATATGTTGAAGAAAACTATTTGCATTGGAGCGTTGGTGATAGCTAGCTCGATGAGTTTGGCTGCTGCTATTGCAGGGAGCGTGAGCCAAGATTCAAGTAAGGACACAAGCGATTCCGCGTTATTAGAAACGCTGCCAGGATTCGTAAGTGAGTTTGCGACGGTGAACGGCACGAAGATTCACTATGTTACAGGAGGGAAGGGTAATCCAATTTTCTTGCTTCCTGGATGGCCCGAAACTTGGTGGTCTTACCACAAAATCATGCCGCAACTCGCCAAAGACCATCGCGTGGTTGTGGTTGATATTAGGGGTATGGGCTCCTCGGATAAACCCGATGCTGGCTATGAAAAAAAGAACATGTCCAAAGATGTATATGAGCTGGCCAAAAAAATGGGGTATGAAAAAATCGACGTGCTGGGTCATGACATCGGCGCGCAAGTAGCTTATGCGATCGCGGCAAATTATCCTCAGATGACTAAGACACTAACATTGCTTGACGTGCCGCCTTCTGACGAAGGCCTTTACAAATGGCCCATCCTGCCTAGTGTAGGAACCTTTGGAGACAAGATAGACGCAGATCATCCATTTGCGTGGTGGTTCGCTTTTCACCAAGTGAAGAAGATGCCTGAAGAACTGCTGGCTGGGCGTGTTCAAATTGAGCAAGAGTGGTTTTTCCGTTACTTGCTGAAGGACGAAAACGCAATAGATGCCAGAGATCGGGCGGTGTACGCGAATGCCTACAATACAAAAGATGCGATACGTGCCGGGAATGCTTGGTATCAGGCTTTCCCACAGGACATCGTCGATCACAAGGGGTATGGCGATTTGTCGATGCCCGTTCTTGCTATAGGTGGTCCTGGATTCAACTGGTTGAAAGGCACCCTTGAGCCGAAAGTGCCGAACCTCAAGCTCGTTCACATGGAAGACAGTGGTCATTTTATTGCGGAAGAAAAACCAGAGGAAACCGTTAAAATTTTAAAAGAGTTCCTTGGCGGAAAATAAAGGGCGGGCCGGGATGGCAGGAAACTGCCATCCCTTTAGCGCCGAACCTTATAACAATGTCGTTGGATTACTCGTAGAGCGTTCATCATGAACTGGAAATTGCTCCTCGTCCCGCTGGCAGCTGGTTCTATCAGTCTATTGTTTGAACTTACTGCGTCCTCACTCGCAGCCTCCACTGAAAATTCAAATGCAGAAGGATCTCCAGTATTCGGTGTGACATTGCCGCCAGGCTACCGCGACTGGCAGTTTGTGAGCCTTGCCCACGAGGAAGGCAAGGTCCCAGACATTCGCGTAATTCTCGGAAATGACATCGCTATGAGGGCTTTCAGAGAAGGGACTCTACCATTTCCGGATGGCGCGATCATAGCGCGTCTGGCTTATCAACACGTTTCGTCCCCACAAAACAACGCAGTCTTCGGTAGGGAACAGTCTTACATTGCTGGCGATCCTACGAATGTTCAAATATCAGTAAAAGATTCGAAACGTTATGCCAGCACGGGAGGTTGGGGTTACGGACAATTTGAAGATGGAAAGCCTAACCCCAGTGAAACTCTCGTAAATACCTGCTTCGCATGCCATACAAAGCTGCCTCCCGCAACCGATCTGGTCTTCACCAAGTACTCCAAGTGAGGAAATTATTCTGAAGGTGTGAAATTGAGGGGCGTTGCCAGCGAGACAACACCGTAATGACTTTTCATTAGGTCTACAACGGATTGCAGTACTACTTGCTGCGTTCCTCATCCAACCACAATTTTTAGTGTCAGTTAATTTTAAAAAAGTACCTTCATGCTCCTGATTATGGATCTGCCAGGGTAATAGTATTTATTAACATTTTTTAATTCTAGCTTTGACTATAGTGCGGTATTGCGTTGCGTGAATGACTCATCTATATATTCCAAATGCCTCAATTAGCCATATGCAGAGTGGTCAGCTTTCAATAAGCGCCGAAATCCGACAGGCACCGCAGTCACGGCGTGCGCACTGGCAACGCTGAGTACCGTGGAAAACTTTCGCGCGAACGAGAGAGTTGGAGGGTCTGGAATGTTTAGACGACGGTAGTCGAATCCATTGTTCAAACATGATTTTTCAAATTGATTCACCAGCGTTTAATAAACAGATAGCTCTTAGGTCGTCCGTAGCCGCCGTCGGTGCGCAACGCTTAGGTTTCCGTGCTTCCAAACATCTGAGCCTGATAAGGCTTCAGTTGCCTTGATTGGCACACTCCGCGAATTTGCGGTAATCGAGCACCTTTTGCACGTCGTTGGAATCAAGGTAGGTCATGCGAGCGTCGATGATGCCGCACGAACCGTTGTCGTTATCTACAATTGAAATAACTTTTTTGAAGTCCAGGTGAATACCGTGATTAATCCTCTGCGACGCAGTCTGGGTATCGGCGTGAGCCGAAAGCGCGGCAACGTTCAGGATCGCGAAAAAGCTGGCAGCAACAAGATTTTTCCAATTCATCTTTTTTTCCTCGGATATCAATGGGTGGTTGGTTCGAGCCAAGTCGTCTTGTCTCGATGGAGCCCATTTAATCGATCCGAGTTGTCTGAGATGTGTCGTGAAGCCGCGTTTACGAGACAGAAGTTTTCCAACTGGACGCCAGATACAGAGCGATACAAAAACGCAGGGAAATCGCTCCTTGGCTTCTTGAGATGCGCACCGAGGTAACCGTAAGAGGGCTGGGCGATGGAACATGTGAGCCATATTCTCATCGTCGATGATGATCGAGAAATTCGCGAGTTAGTCGGCAATTATCTCAAAAAGAATGGTTTGGCCGCGACAGTCGTAGCCGATGGCAGACAGATGCGCAGCTTTCTTGAAACCCATCAGGTTGACATGATTGTGCTGGATCTCATGATGCCTGGAGACGACGGCCTAGTGCTTTGTCGCGAGTTACGCTCGGGCAAGCACAAGGCGACGCCCATCCTGATGCTCACAGCACGAACCGATGAAGCTGACCGTATTCTAGGACTGGAAATGGGAGCGGATGATTATTTGACCAAACCCTTCTCCGCCCGCGAGCTGCTTGCTCGTATCAACGCTGTACTAAGACGCACGCGAATGCTTCCGCCAAATCTGCTCGTCACTGAAAGCGGACGATTATTGAAATTCGGTCGATGGCGCCTGGATACAACAGAGCGTCACTTGCTTGATGAAGACGACACGGTAGTAACTCTCAGCGGTGCTGAGTACCGTTTGCTACGTGTGTTTCTTGATCACTCTCAGCGGGTGCTCAGTCGCGATCAATTGCTCAATCTGACCCAAGGACGCGACGCCGACCTGTTCGACAGATCCATCGACATACTCGTGAGCCGTTTGCGTCAACGTTTGATGGACGAATCACATGGTTCGACTTACATCAAGACGGTGCGCAATGAGGGCTATGTGTTCGCATATCCAGTGGAGATGCTCGGCTCATAGTGAGAGCATCGTAACTGTCAGGGTAGGTGACCGCATCACCGGAGGCTATAAGTCTGGAGAGGGCGCGCGTTTTACGTCGGCGAGAACCTACAGCATGTGGTGAGGGACGAGGCGTTCGCCAAAGCCTTTTTTGCTATCTGGCTGGCTTGACCCTCGAACTCCCAACCCGGAGTTGCGCGCCCAATTTCTGAACGCAGCTAAACCCTGAGGCCTTTGAGGAAATGCACATGTTGAAGGTCTGGATAATTCTGCTTTGTATTGGCCTTGCGAGTTGCAGCCGGGTGGATGTGCACACCTATAGCCAGGAGACGCCGACGCTTGAGTTGCGCGAGTTCTTCGAGGGCCGGGTCGAAGCCTGGGGAATTTTTCAAAAGCGTTCAGGCGAGGTAACCAAGCGCTTTCACGTGGTGATCGATGGCCACTCCGAAGGCAGCAGGCTGATCCTCGACGAATCATTTACGTACAGTGATGGTACTAAGCAAAAACGGGTGTGGACGTTAACCCCCGATGGCCCTAGCCAATGGCGCGGAACCGCTGGCGACGTGGTTGGCGAGGCGCGTGGTGAGATGGCAGGTAATACATTGCGCTGGAAATATGTACTGAGCCTTCCGGTGGATGGCAAGGTGTATCAGGTTCAGCTAGACGACTGGATGTACCTTATGGACAAGAACACCATGATCAATCGTTCGTTCATGACCAAGTTCGGGATAGAGGTAGGCCAGATCACCTTGTTCTTCCGTAAGCAACCCTGAATCAACGGCAATGCTGCCCAGCAATCAACTGCAACGCCGGTCGCTTGGATGCATGGGTTAAGGTTAATTGAGTTAGAAGCGGCAGTTCGTGGTTGTTTGTAGCTAAATGCTTCATTCCACTTTTCAGGACGAGGATGAATCATGCGGATGTGGATAGTGGCGGCTCGCCCCATCAGCCAATTGCTGATTGCAGCTGGTATCAGCGTTATCGCAATCGTTACCAATGCGCAGTCTCAAGCCACACCTCAAGCTACTCAAGAGATAAAGGGCTTGCTGGACTTTGTCGAGCACAGTGAGTGTCAGTTTGTGCGTAACGGGAGCGAATACCCAGGACCCCGGGCTCGGGCGCATCTGGAGAAGAAGCTGAGTTATCTCGAAGGCAAGAACATGGTGAACAGCGCAGAAGACTTCATCGATCTTGCTGCCACTAAAAGCAGTATGAGTGGCCACGCCTATGAGGTGCGATGTCCAGAAGGCGCACAACCAGCAAGCACCTGGCTGAAGGGGGAGCTACAGAGGCAACGGCAGCTTCATTGATTTTGTCTCAAGACGGTTTGAGCGGCCGTGCTGGCGGGAACTTAGTTCGCTTGCAAGCACTACTAAACAGCTTTCTCAGTCTCTCCTTGATGCCGATGAGTACAGGATGAAAATATGAGTAGTGACACCAAAGCTGAGCCTTTTCGTATTCCGCGCACGATTTGGGCTCTTGGCTTTGTCAGCCTGTTCATGGATCTATCATCCGAGCTGGTACACAGTTTACTGCCCGTGTTTTTGGTCACCACACTGGGTGCGAGTGCATTGGCCGTCGGAGTGATCGAGGGTATTGCCGAGTCGACCGCCATGCTCGTCAAGATGTTTTCTGGCGCTATCAGCGACTTTATCGGTCGGCGCAAAGGATTGCTGTTGCTTGGATATGGTTTAGCCGCGCTGAGCAAACCACTTTTTCCTCTAGCTCATTCGGTGGAAGTGGTCTTTACCGCACGATTGCTGGATCGCATTGGCAAAGGCATTCGTGGGGCGCCACGAGATGCTCTGGTCGCAGATGTGTCGCCACCAGAAATACGTGGCGCCTGCTTTGGGCTGAGGCAGTCGATGGACACCGTAGGGGCTGTTCTTGGCCCAGCTCTGGCCATCGTGCTTATGTTATGGCTCGCAGATATACAGCTTGTCCTGTGGTTTGCCGTGATTCCGGCAGCAGTGGCGGTGGCGCTCATTGTCACAGGAGTTAAAGAGCCCATACACCGCGCCAGCGAACACAAATTTCGATCTCCAATTCATTGGAGAGTCCTTCATGACTTCTCCTCTGGGTATTGGTGGGTCGTCATAGTGGGAGGGGTGTTTACGCTTGCTCGTTTTAGCGAGGCTTTTCTGGTATTACGAGCGCAACAGATAGGCCTGTCGATCACTTGGACTCCGCTCGTGATGGTGGTAATGGCACTTTTTTATACGCTGTCTGCTTATCCTGCCGGCTGGCTATCTGATCGCATCCCTCGCACGAAATTGCTCTGCGTAGGGATGGGGATACTCGTTCTGGCGGATCTGGTGCTCGCTCAATCCAGTTCTGTCATTACGTTGATGCTGGGCGTTGCCTTGTGGGGGCTTCATATGGGATTTAGCCAAGGCATTCTTGCGTCGCTGGTAGCTGATAAAGCTCCCACAGAACTCAAGGGCACGGCCTTCGGTATGTTCAATCTTGTCAGTGGTATATGCATGCTGATCGCCAGCGTTCTTGCGGGCTGGCTTTGGCAAAGCATTGGGTCAGACAGCACTTTCCTCATGGGGGCACTGCTTGCCACAACAGCTTTGTTCTTACTGTTAATCAAGATGCGGTAAGAACAGCGAACCATCGAAAAAATGGTTCTGAACGAACAACTCATCGTTTGAGCAAAGTGTTATCGCAGCAGGTCGGTCCAACATAGCCAACTAAAAGGACTTTGCTATCCCAATTGACATTTGCGGTTTTTCGTTTCTAGACAGCAACCAGTGTGCTCCATGAGGTAATCACGTAATGCTGTGTCGACGTTAACGTGACGAGGGACAGGGGATGATAAAAAAGCGTTCGTAATCGACGGGCCACAATCGAAGCACGAGGAAAGAACTGGTAAGTGCGTCACCACTATTCGGTCGAGTAAGAGTCAGACTCCGGAGGCGACCACTTGTGAAAAATGGTATGCCGGAAGATCTGAAGGGTTAGCCTGTACTGAATGCCAATTCAGGGCCTTCAAGGGTGTCCAGACCGCTAAGCCGCGCCACCCGTTGTACCGGTTCTATGCGTTTTAGACCTTTGCGGTGAAAGGCTGCTTTTGGCTTTGGATTCCTGCCCAACACGACCGGCAAGTAGCTATGCTTGATTTGTTGCAGAAAATGTTTTTGCAGCTGGGAATTGCAGAAACACGCGTCAGTGGCCTCATCACCGGCACTCTATGGGCAGCCCGCCAATTATGACGTCCTTGGTCTCATCGGTCATCGAGTTCCTGACGGCG
Organism: Pseudomonas sp. GB2N2; assembly: GCF_054897705.1. NCBI lineage: Bacteria > Pseudomonadati > Pseudomonadota > Gammaproteobacteria > Pseudomonadales > Pseudomonadaceae > Pseudomonas > Pseudomonas sp. GB2N2. The sequence goes on along the minus strand of NZ_CM142701.1, from coordinate 3,791,065 downwards.
CATCCGCATGTCACCTATCTGGCGGTGTTTCTCCTGGCACTTTCCGAGTCAATCCCGATCATCGGCGCCGTCGTTCCCGGTACAGCCGTGATCCTTGCCCTCAGCACCTTGGTGCCGAGCGGCGTCTTATTGCTCTGGCCGTTGCTGGTCGCCGCCACGTTAGGTGCAATCGCGAGTGATGGTCTTTCGTTCTGGCTCGGGCATCGATACCACCGCGAAATTCTTGGCCTCTGGCCATTGAGCCACCACCCTGAACTGATTCAGCGTAGCGAGGCCTTTTTCGAGCGTCACGGCGCCATGAGTGTGTTTCTCGCGCGCTTCGTACCAGGCGTCCGTGCCTTCATTCCGCTCCTTGCCGGTATGCTGGGAATGGCGGTCAGTCGGTTCTATATCGTCAATGTTGCCTCTGCGTTCGCTTGGGCTGTGGCCCATATCCTGTCAGGTGTTCTCTTAGGCGCGACGTTCAGTATTCTCGGTGCGGCCGCAAAACCGCTCGCGATTTTGCTGGTCGTTCTGGCTGGGGCGGGTTGGGCAGTCCTGCAAATCGTGCGCTGGACGTTGCGTTACGGCATCCCGTACCTCATCGTCGGAGTGGCGCGGCTACGGAGTTGGGCCGGCACCCACGACACCTGGTTGAGCCGGCGGCTCAGCAGCTTGCTCGACCCTTCACGGCCCGAAGGACGGGCTCTCGTACTACCAACTGTCTTTCTCGTCGGTGCCGCCTGGCTTTTCTTCGGTGTCCTTGAAGATATCGTCAGCGGTGACCCGTTGCTGCTCGCAGACAGAGCGATATATCGTGCGCTTCAGGATCTTCGTACAGCGCCAAGTGATGCGGTGATGATCGCCATTACAGAACTCGGCGACACCAAGGTCGTGGTGGCGGTCACGATTGTTGTCTTGCTGTGGCTCATGTGGACACGCGCCTGGCGTACAGCAGCCTATTGGCTGGTTGCAGTCAGCGGTGCTTCGGTGCTCAACACTGTCATCAAAGTAGCATTGCATCGAGCGCGACCCGGTGAGCTTCTCTACTCCGGGTGGAGTGCATTTTCCTTCCCCAGTGGCCATAGCACTATCAATGTCGTGCTATACGGTTTCCTCGCTATCCTCATCGCGCGTGATAATCGCCCGGCATGGCGCCTCGCGGTCGCTCTTGGCGCCGCAACCCTGATATTTCTGATTGCATTCTCGCGGCTCTACCTCGGTGCGCATTGGCTTTCCGACGTGCTCGGGGGGCTGGCATTTGGGTCCGCTTGGCTGGCGTTGCTCGGACTCTCCTACTTGCGGCGGCAGGCCGAGCGCATCAACCCAAGGGGGCTGCTCGCCCTCGGATGTGCGGCGCTTATCCTTGCCGGCGGCTTCAATATCTATCGTAGCCATGCGACCGACAGCGGTCGTTATGCCGTCAAGGTTGGGACGCCAAGCATGAGGGCTACTGATTGGTGGGCGTCGGATTGGCAGCAACTGCCGGCGCGGCGTATCGATCTCACGGGCGAGACGAATGAGCCACTGACGTTCCAGTGGGCCGGTGGCCTGCCGGACTTGCAAAATGTCCTTCAACTTAACGGGTGGCGCGACTCAGCGGCCTGGACACCGTTGAATGCCCTTAATTGGCTTACCGCCCAGACCGACCCTACCGTTTTTCCAGTTATTCCTCTTTTCGCAAGTGGTCGTCTTCCCAGTCTGACCCTCGTCCGACCGTATAGCGATGGTGCACCTGCCGGTTCGCGCCTCGTGCTTCGATTGTGGGTCGTCGATTTTCAGCTCACAAACGGACGAACTACACCGCTCTGGATGGGCTCGATTGTCGAGGAGCGTTTTTATCATCCCCTATCTCTCGTCACATTGACGTCGACACAGCCCGATGTGAATGCACCGAGGAGCACGCTCGCTGCCAGTCTTGACAGTGGACGGCTCCTCTCTCGGACCGAAGGAGTGGCAGATGCGGATTGGGATGGGCAGGTCTTGTTAGCTCGCCATAGTGAGAAACAGAAATGAATGACCGTTTCGAGGCGGTTTCTGTCCTTCAGACCCTGCTTGCCATCCGGGATGATTGAAACGCCGACGTCTTGATGCTATTCGAGTCGTGGGTCAGTGGCTTTGAGTGCGCAAAAATGCGCATGGATCATCAACAGACCTAGAGTCTGCTCGGAATGAGCTTCTATTTTGTGCCAGATAATGCTGACTTAATTCCGGTTCGGTGTTATCCCTCAATCAGGGCATTCCGGTAGGCTGCTGATGACGCGAGTCCAATTGTAAGAGCCATTTTCAGCGACTACACTCCAGCCCATGAAACGCTATCTGCGGTTTTGCATCATCTTCATGATCAGCTTGGCGCTTCCCCTCAGCGGGATGGCGGGCGTTCAGGCAGCGACAGAACCTTGCCCAATGAAGACGATGGGCATGGCGATGATGGACGACATGGGGATGGACTGCTGCACCGATATGAAAAGCCCTTCGGAGCACGGTAAGCCCTGCAAACCGGGCCAGGAATGCAAGACGGGCGGCATGTTGCAAGTCTCAATCATCAAGCCTCCAGTCACTCTATCCATCCCAGTTGTACTTTCTATCTCCGGTGATTTCCTGCCCGTACAAACCCCTTCAGGGGTATGGCGACCGCCCCGCGTTTGATTCCTGTCCCACATTGAGCCTCATTCCGCGTTAGCGGGATGGACTAGCTGCGCGCATGTCTTTTGACGCGTGCAGTGGATGATCACAGGAATCGTAAACATGAACTCCAAGTGCTATTGCACAGGTTGGTCCCTCGTGGCCGGTCTGGCGGCAAGCGTACTGGCATTGCCGGGCTTCTCTGCCGCATTGACACTCGATGAAGCGTTGCAGCTGGCCGAAAACAATGCACCGTCGCTGACCGCACAAGACGCCAAAATTCAGGCTGCCAGCAGCGCGGCTATTCCAGCCGGGGAGCTACCTGACCCCAAACTACTGCTGGGTGTGCAGAACTACCCCATTGGCGGTCCGGATCGCTGGAGCGTCGACCAAGACTTCATGACCATGCAAATGGTCGGAGTCAGGCAGGAGATGCCCAACAGCGACAAGCGCAAAGCGCGCATCGAAGTCGCCGATGCGGCCGTTGATCGCGCCGCTGCGGAGCGTCGAGTCGAACGTCTGAAGGTACGCCAGTCCACGGCGTTGGCCTGGATCAGCAGCTACTCGGTTGAGCGCAAAGATGCGCTGTTCCAGGACTTCTACAAAGACAACCGCCTGTTGACCGATACCGTCCGGGCCCAGATTGCCGGTGGCCGCGCTCAACCCGCCGATGCGGTGACGCCTAAGCAAGAAGCGGCTCAACTGGCGGAGCAACAGGATGATCTGATTCTCCAGAGAGCGCAGGCCCGAGCAGCCCTCAAACGCTGGATTGGCTCAGCCGCCAGCGACAAGCCTGTGGGTAGCTTGCCTGAATGGCCCGTCGATACCTCCGGCTACGCCCATAAACTGCAACATCATCCCGAGCTGGCAGCGTTTGCGCCGATGACCCGCGAAGCGCAAGCCAAGGTTCGTGAAGCCGTGTCGGAGAAGCAGTCGGACTGGAGCTGGGAACTGGATTACCAGCACCGTGGCCGTGAGTTTGGCGACATGGTCAGCGTGCAGTTTTCCTGGGATTTGCCGCTGTTTCCTGACTCTCGACAAAATCCCAAAATCGCAGCCAAACAGGCTGAACTCAGCCAGCTTGAGGCAGAGCGCGAAGCCCTGTCACGCGAGCACACTCAGCAACTGGAAAACGAGCTGGCTGACTATGAACGCCTGAATCGTGCCGTGCGCCGAAACCAGGAAAGCCTGTTACCACTGGCCAAGGAAAAGGTCGAACTCAGCATGGCCAGTTATCGGTCCGGCAAAGGCGATTTAAACGCCGTTGTTGCCGCCCGACGTGAACTCATCGAAGCCCGCCTCAAACAGATCGACGTGGAAGAGCAGCGAGCGCTGACCAGTGCGCGTCTGTATTTTGCTTATGGGGAGTCCAGCCAATGATCCTTAAAAAATGGAACGGGGCATTGCTGGTAGGTATCTCGATGGCATTGGGTGTTGCCGGTGGCTACTGGTTCGCTCACGAGCGCATGAGCGGAGTACCAGGTACCGCCCCGGAACAGAGCCTCAATTCACCGGATGAACGCAAGGCTCTGTATTGGTACGACCCCATGTACCCGCAGCAAAAGTTCGATAAGCCGGGGAAATCCCCCTTCATGGACATGCAACTGGTTCCTCAGTACGCCAGTGGGGAAGGGGATCGGGCGACAGTCAGAATCGATCCAGGTCTGACCCAGAATCTCGGTCTGCGTTTTGCGACAGTCACCCGTGGGATCTTTGATTCCAGCCTCGACGTGACAGGTGTGTTGGCGTTCAACGAACGTGATGTCGCTGTGATTCAGGCACGCACCACTGGCTTTGTGGAGCGGGTCTATGCCCATGCTCCCGGCGATGTACTCAAAGCCAACGCGGCGTTGGCAGATATCCTCGTGCCTGAGTGGGCCGCTGCTCAGACAGAGTTTCTTGCCCTCAAGCGCAATGGAGATGCTGACTTGTTGGCTGCGGCCCGCCAGCGACTGCGGCTCACAGGGATGCCGGCAACACTGATTGCTCAGGTAGAGCGTGGCGGTAAGGTTCAGCCATACCTGACGCTGACCAGTCCCATTGCCGGTGTGCTGCAAGAGTTGAACGTACGCGCAGGAATGACCGTGGCGACTGGCGATACTCTGGCACGCGTCAATGGCTTGAGCAGTGTCTGGCTAGCCGTGGCCGTTCCAGAATCGGATGCCGGATCAATCACCGTGGGGCAGGCAGTCGAAGCGCGTCTGCCAGCCTTCCCAGGGACAACGCTTAGTGGCAAGGTCAGCGCGATTTTGCCCGAGACCAATCCGGACAGTCGCACCCTTCGTGTGCGGGTGGAACTACCCAATCCAGACGGACGCCTCAGGCCGGGTTTGACGGCCCAGGTCCGCCTGAATCGTTCGACCGGGCAAAGTGTGTTGTGGGTGCCGAGCGAGGCGGTCCTTCGCACGGGCCGACGTGCCTTGGTGATGCTCTCCGAAGACGCCGGTCGCTACCGTCCAGTGGAGGTGCAACTCGGGCAGGAAAGCGATGGCAAGACGGCGATAGTGAAAGGTCTGGAGGAAGGCCAAAAGGTGGTTACCTCTGGCCAGTTCCTGCTCGACTCGGAGGCCAGTCTTAAGGGCATTGTTGCCCGCTCGGAGGAAGAGTCACCACCCCGCGCAGCAGCCTCCAGCTTTCATGAAGCAGAGGGGCAGATCGTTGAAATCAACGATAAAGAAGTCACGCTTGCCCATGGTCCTTTCAAGACTCTGGGTATGCCTGGCATGACGATGACGTTCCCACTCGCTAGTCCGGCGTTGATGCAGGGCCTCAAAACGGGCGACAAGGTTCGGATTGCGGTGAGCCAGACCGACGACGGTTTGCGTGTTGAGCGTCTGGATAAATCGGGGAGCCAGCCATGATCGCTGCCCTGATTCGTTGGTCAGTGGCCAACCGATTCCTGGTGTTACTGGCGACGCTGTTTGTCACGGCTTGGGGCGTCTGGTCGGTGCAGAGCACGCCCATCGATGCGCTGCCGGATCTATCCGATGTTCAGGTGATCATCCGCACCCCTTTTCCGGGACAAGCGCCGCAGATTGTCGAGAACCAGGTGACCTATCCGTTGGCCACCACCATGCTCTCAGTACCGGGCGCCAAGACGGTGCGTGGTTACTCCTTCTTCGGTGACAGCTTCGTTTACGTGCTGTTCGAAGACGGCACTGACTTGTACTGGGCCCGCTCGCGGGTGTTGGAATACTTGAGCCAGATACAAAGTCGCTTGCCGGCCAGCGCCAAGCCGGCATTGGGGCCGGATGCTACGGGAGTGGGTTGGATTTATCAGTACGCACTGGTGGATCGCAGTGGCGGACACGACCTGGCGCAGCTACGCGCACTTCAGGATTGGTTCCTCAAGTTCGAACTCAAGACCCTGCCCAATGTTGCAGAAGTAGCCACCGTGGGCGGCATGGTCAAGCAGTACCAGGTGCAGCTTGATCCGCTCAAACTGACCAGCCTCGGTATCACTCAGGCAGAGGTAACCGACGCTATCGGTAAGGCCAATCAGGAAACTGGTGGCGCGGTGCTGGAGATGGCAGAGACCGAGTTCATCGTGCGCGCTTCCGGCTACCTGAAGACGCTCAATGACTTTCGGGCGATCCCGCTCAAGCTCGGCTCGGGCGGCGTGCCGGTGACCCTTGGCGATGTCGCCACGATTCAGTTGGGACCTGAGATGCGGCGCGGTATCACCGAACTCGATGGGGAAGGCGAGACCGTCGGCGGCGTAGTCATTTTGCGCAGTGGCAAGAATGCTCGCGAGACCATTGCGGCGGTCAAGACCAAACTCGATGAACTGAAGAGCAGTCTGCCGGCCGGCGTGGAAATCGTCACCACCTACGACCGCAGCAAGCTGATCGACCGCGCGGTCGAAAACCTCAGCCACAAGCTGATCGAAGAGTTCATTGTTGTCGCGCTGGTGTGTGGGATTTTTCTCTGGCACTTGCGTTCCTCGCTGGTGGCGATCATCTCGCTGCCTGTGGGTGTGTTGATTGCCTTCATCGTCATGCGATACCAAGGGATCAACGCCAATATCATGTCCTTGGGTGGGATAGCCATTGCCATCGGCGCCATGGTCGATGCCGCCGTGGTGATGATCGAGAACGCCCACAAGAATATCGAGGCTTGGCACGCGGCCAATCCAGGGGAAGAACTGAAGGGGGAGCGTCATTGGCACGTGATGACTGAAGCAGCGGCGGAAGTTGGGCCTGCGCTGTTCTTTTGTTTGTTGATCATCACCCTGTCGTTCATTCCGGTATTCACCCTGGAAGCTCAGGAAGGACGGCTGTTCGGCCCTTTGGCTTTCACCAAAACCTACGCCATGGCCGCAGCGGCGGGATTGTCAGTGACCCTGGTGCCAGTGCTGATGGGCTATTGGATTCGGGGACGAATTCCCAGTGAACAACAGAACCCGTTGAACCGGTGGTTGATCCGGATCTATCAACCAGCACTGGACGTAGTCTTGCGTCGGCCAAAGGTCACGCTGGTGGTGGCGCTATTGGTTTTTGTCAGTGCGCTATGGCCAATGTCTCGCTTGGGTGGCGAGTTTCTTCCGCCGTTGGACGAGGGCGATCTTCTCTATATGCCTTCAGCTCTGCCGGGATTGTCGGCGCAGAAGGCCGCGCAACTGCTGCAACAGACCGACCGCCTGATCAAGACGGTGCCCGAAGTCGAACACGTCTTCGGTAAAGCCGGGCGTGCCGAAACCGCTACCGACCCGGCACCATTGGAGATGTTTGAAACCACCATCCAATTCAAGCCGCACGAGCAATGGCGTGCAGGCATGACCCAGGAGAAATTGGTGGAAGAACTGGATCGAGTGGTACGAGTCCCTGGGCTGACGAATATCTGGATACCACCGATTCGCAACCGTATCGACATGCTGGCCACGGGGATCAAGAGTCCCATCGGAGTGAAAGTTGCTGGCACCAACCTGACGGAGATCGATGCCGCAACTCAGGCGGTCGAGCGAGTGGCCAAGGGTGTACCCGGTGTCAGTTCTGCTCTGGCCGAGCGACTGACCGGTGGCCGCTATATCGATGTGGATATCGACCGCAAAGCCGCGGCTCGCTACGGACTGAATATCACCGATGTGCAATCCATCGTGGCCGGCGCTATTGGCGGTGAAAACGTCGGCGAGACCATTGAAGGGCTCGCCCGCTTCCCGATCAACGTACGTTATCCACGGGAATGGCGTGACTCGATTGGCGCCCTAGAGCAATTGCCAATCAACACCCCGCTAGGGAGCCAGATCACCCTCGGCACTGTGGCGAAGGTCAAGGTCACGGACGGTCCGCCGATGCTCAAGAGCGAGAACGCACGCCCCTCGGGTTGGGTTTACATTGACGTGCGTGGCCGGGACATTGCCTCGGTAGTCGCCGATCTACGCCAGGTGGTCAACGAGCAGGTCAAGTTGCAGCCTGGCATGAGCCTGAGCTACTCGGGACAGTTCGAATTTCTCGAACGGGCCAACGCACGACTCAAACTGGTGGTGCCTGCCACGCTGTTGATCATTTTCGTGTTGCTCTACCTGACGTTCGCCCGCTTCGATGAGGCCTTGCTGATCATGGCCACCCTGCCATTCGCCCTTACTGGCGGGGCATGGTTCCTCTATCTGTTGGGGTTCAACCTGTCAGTCGCCACCGGGGTCGGCTTTATCGCCTTGGCCGGTGTTTCCGCCGAGTTTGGCGTGATCATGCTGCTCTATCTGAAGAACGCCTGGGCCGAACGTGAAGACCTCGGCGACAGCACTGAGCGTGGATTGGTCGCGGCGATTCGTGAAGGGGCTGTGCAGCGCGTTCGCCCCAAGGCCATGACCGTGGCCGTCATTATTGCCGGCCTGCTGCCCATTCTGTTGGGCAGCGGCACTGGGAGCGAAGTGATGAGTCGCATCGCCGCGCCCATGGTGGGCGGCATGGTCACGGCCCCCTTGCTTTCCCTGTTTGTCATTCCGGCAGCTTATCGCCTGATGCGTCGCCGGCACCTCCAAGTTGAACCCAACACTCATCAAGGAAAAGTCGTATGAAACTGACCATGATTGCAGTTGCTAGCACCGTAATTACGTTGTCTCTTTCTGCCCTGGCAGAGGACATGCCGGGCATGAAAATGGACGGTATGGAGAGCATGAAAATGGAGCAGGAACCAAAACAGGCCACGGTTGCCGAAGCCGAGGGAACAATTAAGGCCATGGATACTGCCAAGCATACAGTGACCCTATCCCATGGGGCTGTTCCAGCTGTGCAATGGCCGCCGATGACCATGGCCTTTTCCGTTACGGAAGATCAACTGAAAGGGCTGACGGCCGGGGACCATGTATCGTTTTCGTTTCGGTTAGATGGTGGTAGAGCCACCATTGTGTCCATCAGAAAATAAAGTAGCGGCAGTGACCGGCATGCTTTCTCATGTCGGTCACTATCGGTAAATTCGCTTGGGTAGAAAACGGTATGTTTGGAGCTGCTCGAATGACCGCTTTTGGCTGTCAACTGCCGGTCGTCACGACGGCATGTGCTGATTAAGTCAAATGCCAACGGTTGGTTAGCAATGAGTGAAACGCTGAAATCTCATCCCACCGTATCCCGAACTCTCTAACTAATGGCAACTGACATGAATGCGTATCTGTAGCGAATGCTTTCTGAAGATACGCGTCCTGTCGCTCGCATCATTTCGCTAGCCAATCAGATTGATGTTGACTCAACACGCCGCTTGGCGGTGGACAAATAAATCAGGGCCGCGAACCTGGACGCATGCATGAGGCCCCATCATCCTAGATTCAAATTGTTGATTTGGTGTATTGTTGGGTGACTAACTACACAGAGAACTAACATGTCAAAACTCGCCGAATTTCGTCAGCTCGAAAAGCACTTGGCTGAACAGCTCCAAGCTCTTGAAGCCCTGAAGGGTGATGTTGGGCTCAAGAAAGAAATCGAGTTCGAGACCAAATTGCGTGCACTGCTGGCCGAGTACAGCTACAGCCTACCGAACGTGATCAACCTGCTAGATCCGCAAGCGAGCCGTCGTGCTCCTGCCGTCGACTCCAAAGCTGGCACCCGTAAGCCACGCCAATTGAAGGTTTACAAGAATCCTCACACCGGCGAAGTCGTCGAAACCAAAGGCGGCAATCACAAAACGTTGAAAGAATGGAAAGCAGAGTATGGCTCCGCGACCGTTGAGTCTTGGCTGACCAAGTGATTTTGGTTTGAGTACAAAAGGGCCCTCCGAGGGCCCTTTTTTCATCTCATTCAAGAGTGACGGTTAAAAGCCTTCGTCAGCTTGCCTGCGCGCGAAAGCTGGTACTTCAGTGACGGGCACTCAACGGTCAAAAGCGGTCACTCAGTTTATTTGCGAAACAGGGGCAGTTCAGTTATCGGTAGAGTTGAAAAAAATCGTATGCAGCGAGCCTAGAGATTATCTGGAAAACGCAGGGTAATTCAACTCTAAGGAAATACCGCAATGATACATTCGATATGTAGTTGTAGCGTTTATAGAAGGGTGTGATCGTCAGATAAAGCTAATCACAGGCTATGCATTCATCCCCTACAGCTCCAATGACAAAAGCTACCATTGAAGTAGCTTCTGTCAGCGAAAACCTATTTTTTTGAAGACTTGCTAGGTTTTAAATCGGGATTATTTCCTTGCGTGTCTTTATTGTCACGACGACGCTTATCAACTTCGCCGGTTGATTTAGCAATTGGTTTTGGGCCTGGTTTAAGCGCCATAAGATCTCTCCTTGATGTTAATATTGATTTGGTTGTTGCAGGGTCATCCTATTGGTACTGACGGATACTTTCAATAGACATGGGGTGCTTGATTTTAGCTATATCAAAAATTGAATTAGCTTTGGCGGCATCTACTGAAAATCTATCAGCGGGCAACGTTGTTGAGTTACGTCCATTGGTGCGACGGTACAGGTAGCACTGCACGTCCAGAGTCATTCGAGCATCGCCCAGGGCTCGGTGGGTACCGACCTCCAGCACACCGCATTCGCTGGCGGCCTCGATCAGCTTGATCCAGCGCCATTACCCTACCCACTCACCATTCCATGAGCTATACAGCAGCATTGCGCATGCGGTAGTCAGCTTCGGGACGGTTAGTCCGTGGCGCTGGTGGGTCAGTGATAGCAGGCGCCGATCAGAGGAGTAGCTGTAAGCAACTGCACGATAGCCGCCTATTGCTCGGCCACCTCGCTCGGTCGGTGCGATGGCTACCATGTCGTCGGTGATACCCTGACACGATCTTGAGAGAACCAGATCGAGGCCACCTGATAAGGTCATTAGCAGGCCCTAACTGATGTTCACGTAAATGAGGTTCGAGAGACGGCAGTCAGAACATTGAGCCAAAAAGCCGTTCTGAGTTTCTAATTGCACAGTCTGCTTCAGCATCAGCTCGCGATGAAAATGACACGGCAAGGCGACACTTTTCCTCGTTGTCGTAGATGCTGAAGCCACAAGGAGCCATGCTGGAATAGAAGCGAGGACCGTGACGCACCGATCCCGTTTCCGTGGGTATCGCTGGTACGACAACATATCTCGAAGCCATGTCCAATCCCTATATTTTTGGTTCTATTGCTATCTTTTAGCGGCATATAGCCATCGTATCAAGCTCGCCAAAAAACGAATCGATGAGGGGGGGAGCTTGGGCTACTTAATGGTCGTATCGAATGAGTAAATGATTGGGCATTGAAACAGCAGGGGCAGGATAGGTCCAAAGCACGCAATGGAGCTGCCGAGAAAGCCAAATAAAGTTACTTCTCAATGACTGCTTTTGGCTGTGGATTCATGCCCTTGGCAAGAGGCGAAAACGACCCCTGGCTGACGTTCACAACGACATCAGTTTACATTTAGCCAACCGTAAGACTTGAAGCAATGAAAGTCTGAACATGGTTCTGCGACCGTCGATTCGTGGCTCAAGAAGTAATTGTTCCGTAGCAAAAAATAAGGTCCAGTGAGGCAAGTCGTTCGCTCAAAGTTTTGAAATTTTGGAGCGCATTACCTGACCGGATTCTGTGCGCTTCATCATTCCAAGCATGCACCTTTGGGAGTATTTTTTGTTCCTATGAGCGGCGAACTGAGGCGTCAGAACCTCCGTACGTCGTCGCTAAAAACACCCTGGGTTTCGACATATTCGTTGTATGCGTTTATGGCGTTACGGTTCTCTTCTAGCCATTTCTAGCGCTGATTCAGTTTAACTATCTCAACCAGGGCGCGCTCCAAAGTCGCAGAGACGTTGATATCTAACTCCTTGGCTTTGTTGAGCAGGTCACCATTAATGCTGAGATTGACAGCTCGTTTGGGGGCCTGAAGGTCGTAGGCAGGGAGCATGAGTCTTCTCCAGTGTTCGTACGCACGTATTCCGGGCTTTTCCAAAATCTTAAGCGAACGGCTTGCCCTGCTATGGGTCTTACCCACACCCCAACACGACGTAACTACCAGTTTGAGCAGGTCTAGCTATCTCCATCATCTCTGAGCCCGCCTGGGATCATTTCTGTTCTGATTTCCCGCGCCGCCTTTGAGATAAGCGCGTCAAAACTGGTGTTTGGATCGCGGTGGAGATAGCACTGGAGCACCAGTGCCAAGGGCGAAATGCCCATGACATGAGCCAAGTCGTCAATCGTATTCAAGCTGGGCGATCGCATTCCTCGCTCCATCAAACTGACGTGCTCTCGGCTTACCATAGGCGGAAAATCAGTCTGAGAAAGATCGGCCCTGTGCCTCATGTCTCGCAAAGCTTGCGCAAAAGCGGCGTTCAGATCCCTCACACGGCTACCTCCAAAAGGGAGTATATAGCCACAATGAGCTGCGTTTAGCAGCGTACTATAGTACGCTGTTAAGAATTACTGGAGAATTAATATGTTTGAAACTCACGAGCAAGCACGTGTGGAAAATCCCTTCTTCGTGCTTGAGGAAGGCACACGCCGCTGGAAGTACGTCTCGCAAACGTCGAATGACGAGTGGTTTTTTGTCACCTATGAAGTAGCAGGCGAGGAGGGTTCTTCGCAGCAGCAGTTCTTGATTTCGAAAGTACAGTTTCTCTTGGGTTTGGTCTCAAGAGACGGTCCCGATCAATTTGTCCGCGAGGTGCAACTCGTATCGCCACCGTGGTTGAACCAAAAAGGTAGGTGGTTGATGGAGCCAATTCGTGAGATCCAGACAGTGGGAGAACTTTTCTGTTATGAGTTGATGGGCGGACAAGTTTACCCCTCGAAAATGCAGGGCAAGAGCCGCGATCCCGTGTGGTCAAAGGAAGCCAGGACGAATGAATAATTTCATCGAAAAGCTTCTTGCAGCTCAGTACCGCACACTGCTCTTTTCGAAAGACTTTTCCGAGGGTGCAATCTTCGGTTTTGAATGCAATGACGGTTGGGCTGATGTCATCGAAGCGACTCTGTCGCTGGTTCAGCAACGTGCCAGGGTTAGCGCGCTCGAAGTGAAGGTCTCGCAGGTGAAAGATAAATTTGGTCAGCTCAGGATCTATCATCGAGGAGGTGACGAGAGCATCGGTGCCGCTTTCGATATCGCGGAGCTGGTATCAAGGAGTGTTTGTGAGCTATGTGGGATGCCAGGTGAAGTGATAAGTGTCGAGGGGTGGCTTCAAGCTCGATGTGGTCAACATTCCGGGCCGGAGCCGATAGATCGGGCTGAAGACCCTAAGAGTGACGAAGACTACATCGCCAGCTACATAGAAGCCGTGAACTTGATTTTGTCATTTTTCGGAGAAGGCGCAGTGTTTTGGGTGCAAGAAGAACGCACCGCCCTTGCAGGGCGGCGACCCTGCGAAATGCTCGCGACGCAGGAAGGGTGCCAAGCGATTTACCTTTTGCTAAAACGGCTTGAGTATGGGGTTGGGGTGTGACGTTGCAATTGCTTAGAACGAAATGTGTGGTGATGGCTAGCTACCCAAACCTACACGATCATTTGCGCCGTGAATTGGAGTGGGAATTTAATCAAGGGTTGGTGGATTTACGCCACGTTAGGAGCCTCGTATCGTCGCCTCGATTGAGGTCGCTATGCGTTCGCGCTTTCAGCCATCCTGCGCTAGCCGAGGCTGGCGACACGTATTTGGATTCGCGCTCGATGCTAGCGGACGACCCTCAAAAAACCATGGCCATATCGTTCACTAATTACCGAACTCTGGTGGACTCGGTGGAGGTGGTCGATGAATACCATCCCCATGATGCGTCAGTAATGAAGCTCCAAATTTGGCCCTACGAGCCAGGAGACTTGAGTGATTTTGCGATGACGGTCGCGGTGGCATTGAGTTACACCCCTGTGGAGCTGATGGCTGAATCGAGGATTTCGCTTGCGATACATGAATTAGTCAGTAAATGGGGCTTCTACACGGATGAGTTCTAATTCCCGCTTCACTTAACCGCCCTCTCGTCTAGTCAAAATGGAGGCGCATATTGACCAATCCCCATTTGCTGTTTTTTCATTGCTTGATGGCGAAGCTAAAGCTGAATGTTGCAAGGCTGCTTTTTCTACCCTTTTAGAAGCTCAACAATAGTGTGAACGGCTGAATATTAGGGACTATAAATTGATATTTCATAGCAGTCCTCGCGTTTGAATCTTGTATTTATCTAATGCCTTTTAGCCATAAAGCGTTGGGCTCAACTACGTAGATTTGAGGTTTGTTTGCGATGCGGCATCTGTTTTCGTATTCAGTATAAATGCTCAGTTTTCACTGCGTCTGCGCCGTCGACATCGCTCCGAGCAGTAGCGCACCTCAGCCCAGCAGCGCGCCCATTTCTTGCGCCAAGCGAAAGGCAATCCGCAGACCGCACAGGTTTTGACCTTGAGTTCGCTCTTCTTCAAAACGACTCCCCGATATCCAGTTTTGCGAGCAAGACACCGCCCAGCGGAAGGTTACTCACCAAGGCGCATTCAGCGAGAAAGGAATGCGTAACGACTCAATGGGCCCTTCACGTGAGCCGCACATCTCGTCATGGACGCACTGCTGCACAAGCACGCAGGGAAAGGGCGGCACAAGCTGCAACAGCTCACGCAGGTGATTGATGGAGCGAAGGTGCATAGGCTTCGCTGCATCGTCCAGCAACGTGAACTGGCCGTGATCCAGCCTGACTCGCGCCAGATAAAAACCGCCTTCCAGAGATAGCAGCTCCAACTCTCGTACTTCGCCATTAGCAGCCCGTTCGATCAACGCTTGCAGATTCAAGGTTCACTCCCTGCCTACCACGGTAGGCGTTCTCCGTTATAAGAAAAGAAATTGCCGCTGTCGGCAGGCACCAAGCGGTCAATCAGTGATAACAGTTCGCGGGCAGCGAGGCTTGCGGGCCGCGCGGCAGAAGCGCCTTTAAAGGGCTGGGACAGGCCCGAAATCACGGTGCCTGGATGAAGACTCAGCAGACGAGACTGAGGGCGTGTTCGCGCTAGTTCGATCGCAGCCGTTTTAATCAACATGTTCAACGCAGCCTTGGAGGCACGATAGGCGTACCAGCCGCCCAAACGGTTGTCGCCAATGCTGCCTACCTTGGCGGAGAGCATCGCCATAGCGCCATGAGGGTCAAGCAAAGGCAGAAAGTGCCGCAAAACCAGCGCAGGCCCGAGCGTGTTGACTTGGAATATCGCCTGGAGAGCATCCGCTTCAATGGAGGAGTAACTTTTTTCAGGCTTGATGTCTTCGCGGTGGAGCAGACCGGCAGCATGCAAAATCAACTGGTACGGGGCTTCTTCAGCTAATTCGGCGGCCGCCCTGGCAATACTGTCGGGCTTTTCCAGATCCAATTCTGGAGCACAATTGCGCGCCAGCTCACGAACACCCGCACACCGTGGATCCTGATTGAGCAACTCACAAAAAGCCGAGCCGAGCCCTCCATTGGCGCCTATCACCAAGGCACGATAGCCTTCGCCAAGGGAGTTCATCTTGAAGGAACTGTTCATCTTGCCTCTCCCACAGTCTGACTGGATTTTTTGTTATTAACCCAGTCGCCCTATCAGTTGCAGGAACTCGTGACGCGTAGCGGACGAATCGCGAAAGGCGCCCAGCATCACTGATGTGGTCATCACTGAATTTTGCTTCTCCACGCCTCGCATCATCATGCACATGTGCTTTGCCTCAATCACCACAGCCACGCCGGCCGCATCGGTGACGTGCTGAAGGGCGTCAGCAATTTGTTTGGTCAGGTTTTCCTGGATCTGTAAGCGGTGCGCAAACATATCGACCACTCGTGCGACCTTGGACAGGCCCAGTACCCGTCCTGTGGGGATATACGCGACATGAGCTTTGCCGATGAAGGGCAACAGGTGGTGCTCGCACAATGAATACAATTCGATGTCGCGTACGATGACCATTTCATCGTTTAGCGATTCGAACAGTGCACCGTTGATCACGTCCTCCAAACTCATCGTGTAGCCATTGCACAGGTACTGCATCGCTTTGGCTGCGCGCTTGGGCGTGTCCAGCAGTCCTTCACGCTCAGGGTTCTCGCCTACGTCGACGAGAATTTCACGATAGTGCTCGGCTAATGATGGGTTCATTACTATTCCTCGCAGCCATGCTGCGATTCATGTGAGGGCAATCCTTTGCGGTAGGGGCTTTTCAGTTGCGCCCGAACCACGAGCTTCGCCAGAACACCTGTGGCTCAAGTTCGTCGTCAGGCCAAAACTGAAATTAGGCGTTCTAGGGCTGCTTAGTTTTGAAAGTGAGCTATTCGTCGGGTACGGGTTTTAATTCCGTCATTGCGCAACGGTTACCGACACATCGACGGCTTCCATCCGGGTGAGGCAGCCACGCCAAATGGGGACGTAAGCGGCAGAACAAGCGGTAACCGAGGGCAAGCAGCGGTTGCAGTGCCCGCCATGTCAGCGGCGTGGCCCAAAATCCAAGGCCGGCGGCACGCCAGCTCCACAGAGTGGCATCCAGGCCGTTAACCCAGCGACCATCGGCGAAACAGGCATGAAGCGACGACTGCATTTGCTCAAACGTGAAACCAAGTGCTTTGGCGTCGAACTCAACATTATTGATGTCAACAAACAGCACTTGGCTCGCAGCGGCGTGTCGGCGCAGGACCCTGATTCACGAGCACACAACGGACATTCACCGTCAAAGTACAGCGTCAGTGGCCAATGCTCTTGGTTGTACATGGTCGATGTTCTTGTATAGGTTTTGTATAAGATAGGCGCAAAAAAACGACCTGACAACTTGCGCCAGAGCTATTTATTCAGCATTAGCCCACGCCGCCAGTAGCTCAATGTACGCATTCGTCGGACCTTCGGAGCAGCCTGAGGTGGTCTGGGGAACCTTAGAGTTTTGCGAGCCTTGGTTGGCCTGGCGAGCCTGACGTAGATTTGCCTAACCCTTGAAAGCCAAATTCGTCCCGTAGTAACTGCGACCAGGCTGTCTATAGCCAGTTGTTGGCGCAGCGGGCGAGTTAGATTGACCAACATGCTGCCTGTCAGCGGGTATCGGCCTGAGTAATGCAATGTGAGATCGGCGGACGCTTAGACTATAGGTAGCGATGGGGCAATGATCTGATCCTGCAACGCGACTCATTACGCTGACCCCCGCTTCGGATCCCATCAATATCTCGCCCATGCGGGGGCTTTTGGGCCTACAGTCTTG
Organism: Pseudomonas sp. GB2N2; assembly: GCF_054897705.1. Taxonomy (NCBI): domain Bacteria; kingdom Pseudomonadati; phylum Pseudomonadota; class Gammaproteobacteria; order Pseudomonadales; family Pseudomonadaceae; genus Pseudomonas; species Pseudomonas sp. GB2N2. The sequence goes on along the minus strand of NZ_CM142701.1, from coordinate 3,773,896 downwards.
AGCGTCGCTCACTGCAAGGAATACAAATGAACGTGTCGCCTTCAACCTCTCTGCCAAAGCACGTCAGCCTGCTGGGTTATGGCGGTCTGTTGCCGTTTATTTTTCTGGCGCTGTTGATCCCGTTCTCTCTCGACTATCGGCCGTTGTTTGCGATTGCGCTTGTTAACTATGGCGCAGTCATCCTGAGCTTCGTCGGCGCCTTACACTGGGGCTTCGCCATGACCGTGCAAGACATGAGCGCCGAGCAGGGCAGCGACCGGTTCATCTGGAGTGTCATTCCTGCGCTTATTGCTTGGATTGCCACGTTACTGCCAATGCCATTGGGTTGCTTGCTGTTGGTCGTCGGCTTAGTTGTCCACCTCCGGCAGGACAGGCAGCTGTTGCGGGGTACGAGCTTGCCCGCCTGGTACCTGCCGATGCGATTACGGCTTACCCTCGTGGCGAGCGTCTGCTTGCTGCTTGCCGCGATCGTTGAGGCGCTTCATTCATGAAGCCTCGTGTGCCCGGCTCGTTGCCCGTGCCTGGCAGCCGCTTATCGCGGTTGATGCGTTTTGGCAGTTTGGCCTCGGGCATCGCGGGCGGCATGCTAGCCGAAGGCGCTCGGCAGTGGGTTCAGGGCAAACGTCCGGCGCTCAGCGAACTGCTGTTGACATCGGGCAATGTGCATCGGGTGGTCGAGCAACTGTCGCAACTGCGTGGCGCCGCCATGAAGGTTGGACAGTTGTTATCGATGGATGCAGGTGATTTGTTGCCGCGTGAGTTCAGCGAGATCCTTTCTCGTCTGCGTTGCGACGCACATCCGATGCCCATGAGCCAGTTGGTGGTAGTCCTCAACGAAAGCTGGGGAAAGGGATGGGAAGGGCGCTTCGAACGGTTTTCCTTCACGCCATTGGCGGCAGCGTCCATCGGCCAGGTGCATGCGGCGAAAGGTAAGGACGGTCAACGCTTGGCGATCAAGGTGCAATACCCTGGTGTGCGCGAGAGCATTTCCAGTGACGTCGATAACGTTGCAACCTTGTTGCGCATGTCCGGGTTGCTGCCTAATGGCATGGACGTTGCCCCACTTCTCCTAGAGGCCAAGCGTCAGCTCCAAGATGAAGCAGACTACCTGAAGGAAACCGAGCACTTACGGCGCTTTGATCAACTGTTGGCCGACAGTCCTGACTTTCTGGTTCCTCGCGTGTATGCCCAGCTCAGCACGACAAATATTTTGGTGATGTCCTTCGTTGACGGAGTTCCCGTGGAGTCACTAGAGCACGCGCCCCAAGCAGAACGCGACCGGATCATCATGCTGCTGTTCGGCCTGTTTCTGCGCGAGGTGTTCGAGTTCGGATGCGTGCAGACCGACCCTAACTTTGCGAATTACCGATATCAGCAAGACACCGGACGGCTAGTGTTGTTCGATTTCGGCGCCACGCGCCTTTATGACCGCAACAGTACCGAGGCTTACCGCCGCTTGCTGATTGCAGGCATGCATGAAGACCGTAACTCCATCACTAAGGCCGCGCTGGACGTCGGCTACTTTCAGCCTGAAACGCTGCCCAAACATCGCGCGGTGCTCACTGACCTCATTACACAGGCCTGCGAGCCACTGCGGCATCAAGGCTCCTATAACTTTGCGACGTCTGACCTAGCCGTACGCTTGCGTGATACCGGTTGGGAACTGGGTGTTGACCGCGACTTCTGGCACACGCCACCGGTAGATGTGTTGTTTCTGCATCGCAAGGTGGTAGGTTTGTACCTGTTGGCCGCGAAGCTGAAGGCGCGGGTGAATGTCCGAAGGCTGTTCGAGCCTTACGTGATTTGAGCGTTCTATGGAGGAAAAATGGTTGCCTTAGGTATGGCGGCTATCTGTCCCCGCACAAATCCTTACGTACGCAATAACCGCATACGGCTCTTGCCTCGACTTTCATTGGGGTGATGGGTAAGTACACAGCGCAAGCGAAATTCACCGAGAAGTATTACTGCGCGGGGCTGGTTTCAGGGATGAAGCACATCGTTATGATGTAGATTATTCCTCACTGCTGCCGTCGGGCGCGGCCCTTCGATTACAACTGCAACGGCCGGTTGAACATCGTGGACAAGTTGGTCGGTAACCGGGATTTTTACCAATGAGTTTTGAGTCCGATTCTTCAGAACACATATCGTCTGGCTAAAAAGTCGTTCGCGCATCGGACAGGTCGCGAGAATCTGATACCGAGTCCTCTACAGGGCTGGCGATATTCTTAATCAGAGTTCGTTTCCCACTGATGCCATTTTTTCCCAAGCATCGTCTCGACTGTTCTCAGGTGTTTCCGCTAACAGGCTTTCCAAGGAAGGCTTCGTGGCTTTCAATGGCGCTTCAGAATGGACCTGACTCGATGAGTCCGTGGACGGCTTAACTACCAAGTCTTGAGGGTGGATTTGTGATGTTTTTTGGGTCATGAGTTTCCTCCATTGTAACTCATACGAGTTTAGTGTCCCGCCGGGGGAGCAGGGCTTCAAGGGGATGAATGAATGAGCCGCTCGGCCACTTTCCCTTCGGCGAACCAACGGCCAGTGGTGCGAAAGCATTAGGACGCTACTGGCACATCCAGATACTCAGGCGGTACCAAAGCGCCCGCGCAGATAAACCTCATTTTCATCTGGAGACGGCTCCAAACCTCGCTTTCCCAAGGCGACGCCTTGAGCAAATCACAATACTCGCGGAGTGATATTTCAAGCGCAGCGAGGAATCGTGTGGCATCAACGACTAGGTTTTCGGCATCAAACAGTTGAGACGTATCCCTTCGAATTCGCCATCCTCCGGTTGTTTCGCCTTGATGCATGACTCCGCAACGGACGTGCTTGTAGAAGAGTCTGCCGTGCTCTCGCAGGGATGAAAAATGATCAACACGGTCGAAGAAGTGGCAGAAAGCAACTCCGCTGAGACCCGACTTTGCGGAGCCAGTCCAGAAAGCCTCTAGCGTTTCGATCATCAGGCACGCACATGCCATCATCGCAAAGCCATGCTTATGCTCCTTAGACTCGAAGGGCTTGAGATAGCGCTCCTGAAATCGTTGATATACGAAATCAGCAATGCTTTCCTTGTCCTTTGCCCGTTTGAAAACACGGTAGTCGGCGACGGTGACCGTACTTGAAAGCAAAACATCCGAGGGCGCGCGTTTATCCATGATGAGCGAATCCGAAGAAGACTGATGAATGTAGGAATTACGTCGGCAAGGAGCCCTGAAGCTGAAGACCTACAGGGCGATCTTTTGAAGGCCTGAGTCGTGTGGGCGACGTGGGGCTTTGCTTCTCATTACCCACTGGTTTAAATCAGGTCTGACTCAGCACACGGGCTCGGGATTTCGTCCATAGAGTGGGAATAGGAACGAATAATAGTGATACTGCTTTCAAAAATAATGGCAACTTCTTCCCGAACGGAGTGATCGGCTCGCTCGCAATGTGCATAGCGAATAGATAGCGATACACTCGACGTCTACTCAGGGGTAATAGTCCAGCTTGCTCCAGTATAGAAGGTCCAATTTGACCTACCATCCCAGTAACCATAATCCATAGAAGTATTAGTTCGGCGAGCAAAACGGTCGAAATTAGAATGTTTGCCACAATCGTTTTCCAGTCTTGCAGCGCTTCGAAGAATGAGTCGATGTTGCTTCCGAGTGTCACTACCGTGGCAAAAATTGCGGCAATAGCAGTCAACAAACCGATGAATCTCGCTGGGTCGGGAAGTCTTAGGAATGCAGCGAAGCGCGGCCCCATTGTGTCGTCGCTAGCCAAGTTCCGGATTTCCTCGCGCTCCTCCCACAGGAGTCTAATCTCCCGTGCTTTTTCTAAGAGCTTTTCTGGCGTGCATTCATAGCGAGCGCACAGCCACTGTTGCTTTAAGTGCAAACGTTCGGTAAGGGAGGTGGTAGGGCCTGCTCCGAGGCGCGTTGCGCGCACCTGTGATGATACCTCCCCCATGTGAATCGCGCATATCATCGTGATGATCAATATCGGGAGTAGAGTAGGGATAAAATCAGTAAGCATTACATTAGGAACAGTTACCAAAGCCCATAGAAGAGCTATCAAGACCGTTCCCGTCCAAATCAAACAAACCTTTGCATCTCGCCTCTGCCAAGCAGCTCTGAGCGGAACACGCTCAAATAGCTGAAGATGTTCATCAATATCTTTCTCAAGCTGCTTTATATTCATTACTATTGATCTCTGGATTGATTATGCTTTGGGAAGTAGAAGTCCAAGCTAATATCCGGGTCGTTTGCGCATACTTCTAAAGCGAAATCGTTAAGAGTTTTCATGGATTTCTTTACATAATGATCGCGGGGGTGAGGATCTATGAAGGTTTCGATGTTAGAAGAGCTTATTTCTTGAGTTTTTGGATGTGCCAATTTATTCCTTCGCTGAAATGTTTCTAGTACGCTTTGCGCCAAGAGATCACTTGGAGGTTCTCCAAAGACTGTGAGGAAGATTTTTTCAAGTTTCTTAGCAATAGGTAATCTTTCGATTTCAGCTTTGTAATATGTTTCACCGAACCTCCTCACGCCATAGAAATTGAGAAAGCCTTCCATTGCTAGACATGCGTAAAGGTGAGTCGACGTGGCTGCACGATATGAAGCTTCGTGTAAATCAGAGGTTAGGTGAAAGATGAGGCTCTCACAGGTATGCCCCTTTTTTTGGTGCCGTTTTTCGGATTTGGTAAGTCTCTTAGTCAGAGTGGCGTAGTCGCTATAGTAGTGCCACGCATTCTGATGGTGTGACATGTACTCGCTGTTCCATGCGCCGCTCTCGGTCATGCTATAAATTTGCGGTTTTTCCATTTTATCCTCCTCAAGAAAATTCAAGGAATGCATGATTTATTAGTTTTTAATTTATTTCAATCTGTACTAAATATTTTTTGCAGATGTGAACGACTAGTCTCTAGTCATCTTTATATGTTGGTAGATCGAAAGCTGGTAAAAATTGAAGCGGAGTTGTTGCAATCAGTGACGATCTTCCACACCGCTCATTTTGTAACCGCCTGGCCTGGTGCTACGTAGGAATGCGATTGGGCGAATGGGCAGCCCCTGGATTCGCTAGCAGATGGTGCTTCAACTTGATGATCAGAACGTCCAGCCGCCACCGATGTCTAGGGATTGGGCCCAAGGAGTTAACTGATGGCGAGCAGTTTTTTTGCGTTATTTGACGACATAGCAACGCTGCTGGACGACATCTCCGTGATGAGCAAGGTGGCGGCAAAGAAGACGGCGAGCGTCCTCACCGATGACTTGGCAGTGAATGCGGAGAAGGTGGTTGAGCTTAAAGCTGATCGCGAACTGCCTGTGGTGTGGGGCGTCTGCAAGGGCTCGCTGGTAAACAAGGCCATCCTGGTCCCGTTGGCGCTCGGGCTGAATTACATCTCTCCAGTCATCGTCCATGGGCTTCTGGTCATTGGCGGCATATACCTCTGTTACGAGGGCATCGAGTCCTTGATTGAGAAGCTCACCCCCAAAGACAAAGGGGATGGTGCGCGCAAGGTGAAGGTGCTCAGCGAAGAAGAGGCGAAGAGGTATGAAGCCAAGAAGATCAAAGGCGCTATCACCACGGATTTCGTGTTGAGCGCTGAGATCGTAGTAATCACACTGAATGTGGTTTCGGAAGCGCCATTCCTTCAGCAAGTCGCTACGTTGAGCCTGATCGCCCTGTTGGTCACGTTTGGTGTTTATGGCCTGGTCGCCGGCATCGTCCGAATCGACGACTTAGGCCTACGCATGATTAAGACCACCACCCGTGGCATCTTCGCGCAAGCGGTACGGAGCATAGGGAGTGGGCTTGTTGCCGTCGCACCCAAGCTGATGAAATTGCTCTCCTGGATAGGAACAATTGCGATGTTCTTTGTTGGGGGATCCTTTATCAGTGAAGCAGCTCTGTCCTTGCCAGATTGGTTTTTGAGCGCCAATGTTAAGTCGTATCTGCACGGCTACATTGCCCAAGCCGTTTTGGGCTTAGGAGTGGGTGCTGCGGTGTCTTGCACGGTAAACGGTATCAAATACGCGAGATCGTCCACCAATCAAGACGCATAGCCCTCACATGCATAGACTCAAGGGTGAGAGGACGGTCAATCAAAAATATTCATTTTCGCCCTGATGGCGGCCATTCCCTTTTCAATGTCAGTAAGCTCTTTACTGAGTAGTGCCTCATTCCCGTAAGCCTTCCTTTGATCATATTTCAATCTTTGAAGGTTATCTTCCGCGTCACCTATTTGCTCCATGTTGGCTAAGGCTCTGTCCACAGACTTCCAAAAATCTATCGCTTCAAACGCTTCATCAAAGTAGTGCCAGATTGAATCGCCAAGTTTGTGTCCAGTTTTTTTTCTGATCCTATTTTCTATGTTTTTAACTACCGGCACCGTAAGCATTTCCGTGGTTGGGCGGTTGCTTCCGAATAACTCTTTAAAATGTGATAAGATTTCAAGGGTTATGAAACGGTGGCGAAACATGGAGAAGCATACCCTTACATCTGTTAGTCCAGCTCGTTTCGCCACCCGGCCAAAGTCTTTAGCCATTGAATCTGCGCTGAGGGGACGGCCGGTTTCTGTCAGAAAAAAAGACGTTGATGAGATCGGTTTGTTCGTAGCTTCGCCGTATTCAGCTATAAAATTTTCGCGTGCATCGAGATAATATTTGACAGTCAAGGCACCATCATTCGTAGTCTTGAATGGCCGTAATACTACTGAATCTGTACGTAGCTTTTTTGTCGGTAGATATAGAATTAAAGAGTTAACCACGTTCAGGTTGTCATCCAGTGGCATCTCGATCAGCTCGGATGGTCTGAGCCCTGCTCGCTTAAAGGCCCACATGATCATGATGCGTCTTTGATACAAATATGTTTGTTGGATTAAGGTTTTTTTGTTCGAATTATTGTATCGGTGCTTATAAATGCTTGGATATAACTCTGGGTCGCTTTCTAAAAAAGTCTGATCTTCAATAGATTGAATGAACTCTCGGGGCATCGCGTCTTTTTTGTGGAGTGGAGCACGGGCCTCTAAGAATGATTCGTGATGCAGATATGTTTTTCCGTATTTATTCTTTTTTTCGATCACGCAAATATTCGGCGAGCCAGCTTTAAACCCTACGAGATTGCTATGATTGGTCGGGTTGCCATGAAATTGAATCCATGTAAGGAATTCAATAATATTGCTGAGGATAGAATTTACATAATCGTTTTGTTTTTTTCGGCTACCGTTTTCTAATTTTTCAGCTGCGAGCGTAAATGAAAGATCATTCATGTGCTCGTCGTTGAAGTCAACGAGCGATATCTCTTTGTCATAGCAGTAACGCACAAAAGGGGTCATGCCGACACAATATTGTTTTACTGTTTTACCCGTAGTTCGTGTTGCCAAGTCGGTAAGCCAATAGTTTACTAAGGTGCACGGCTTTCCGTTTGGCCAAGCTAATAAGGCAAACCATGGTTTCGTTTGAGATCCGCTTCTTCCGGTCCGGGGCAGAAGACAATTTTGGTATTCCGAATAAAGCTGCCGGCTCATTATGTGTTGGCCTTTACGATTGTTAGCTTTGGTATAGGTCTGTCTGGTTCGGATGAGATAATTTGCTTATAGATAGACCAAGATTTTTTAAGTGCTTTTTCTAATCTTTTGTAATCCAGTTCGAGATCGCCGCTGGTTTTCAATATACCCTGAACATCTCTCCTAAGTTGCAAGTAAGCATTAGCGCACAGGTTAGCGTGCCATAGTGCGTTTCGGTGCGCGAGCTTATAATCAATAGGGACGTCCGATGCACGTGCCGTTTTTGATCTTCCTGCCCTTGCTAACAGCAGCGAATGCGCTTTCTCGCGAAGAGATAGAAAGTATGACCAATTGTCATTAAATGTATGATTTCTAAAGTGGTTGTTGGGGGCAGTTTTTAGGCACGATTTCAATGTGTTATATGAGAGTGCGGTAAATAAGCTCTCAATTTCAAGCGAGCAGAAAGATTTAGCATCTTGAAGTTGCTCTGGCTCGATTGCGTACGTATTCTTTTTTTCATTGAGAATATCTTGGAGCCAATTGATTCGGTTCTTTGCGTTTTGTAGTTTGCTTAAGCTCATTTTAACCATCCTTGCCAATAATTACGGCGAGATCAGTGAACTCTTTATCTCCAGGGATTATACTTCGAATTTTTATTAGCTTTGCCGAGAGATGCCCTGACGCTACAGCATTCCTCACATAGGATGAGAATTTATCAGGAGCTAGGCTAGATATCGAATCAACTTTTAGCTCTTTTAGAATTTTCCGGTATGTGGCCACGGTTGGAGAGTCCAACCTGTTTCCGCTAGATAACTCGATGTCAATTATCTTGCTTTCGATATACCTAGCCTCTAAATCCGACAATTCTGCACCATCGATATTTGCATCTGTGTAGGCTCGCGTATAATCAGCGTCTCGATGGGCTGCCATCCAGGCTGCCAATTCATCACCGTGATATTTCTCATCCCAAGACAACGTTAAGAGAAAAAACTTTCGAAGCTCATGAATTCGAAAGTATTGTCGACGGCCGTGCTCGTCCAAAGCCAAATTTAAATGGTCGCAGAAGTAGTCCATGCACCTCGTAATAGCAATCCCCAAAGCGCCACTTGAAGTTCCCTTGGTGGGTGGGGACATACCATCATTCGATGAGGGGAAATAGAGCAATCTTGTAGGCTTGGCATCAAGGCCAAAAAAATGCTTGGCTGTCATAATCCCCAATTTTTGTAACAAAAATACGGCTTTATATGTTAAATAGGGTACAGGGCGCTCGACTTGCGTTGAGTAGCCGAGTACGGCTGATTTTTCGTTAGGCACTCTAATCCAGCAACCACTCGTTAGGTTGTTGCGAAGTATGCAGTTATATGGGATTGTCCCTATTTCACCTTCGCGCATGGGCTTCATCATGCCAAGTGCATACGTGCAGGCTCCTATTAGAATATATATCGCTTGGGCTAAGGTGAGATCGCCAGAGATGATTTCACGGTTGTGTTTCTTAAATGCTAGATTTAATCCTGCAAATTCTATGATTTTGGGAGAGCCTGAGTTGTTGCCTAGTAAATCTTTATATTTGGCAATAAGCAGATCAAATGCTTGTTTTTTTTCTGCCGCCATAATATTGTAACCTTCAGTGGCCATGCGATTATCTATAGCTTTGCAGTTGGTTAGGTGTTGGCTGTATATTTCTAATAGGTTATCTCCGAAATTTATGATCCACCTTGCAGCTTCGTTCAATACGGCTAAACCGTCGTCTACGGCTATCAGGCGCTGATGCTGAGAGGGTGCTATATTTTGATTAAGCTCATGAACTACATCCCTAGCTGTTCTTTCAATGTATGGAATTAGCGAATTATCGATCTGGCATCCTGCAAGAAAGTAGTCGAAATGCGTACTATGTGCGAGCATGGATTTTTCAGTTACCTGAGTGTCCCCCACATCTTCAATCGGACGAGCCTTTAAAGTTGGGTGATTTGTAAGAGTTTTACCGCGTAATAAGAGAGGTTCTTCAGCTAAGCCCCCTTCGAACTGTCTCAAAAATGCTCTGACCTTTTCACTGCGGAAACCTTCTGGCGTATGTTGTATCAGATTCGCTAGAAAAACTCTGCTTATAAGTGACTCCGGCGTGCGGGTGTAAACTGTATATAATCCTTCGGATCTCAATTTATTCTTGATTTGTATTGTTGTCACGGTGTCTACATAAGGCAATGCAGCCAGTGATTTTTTGGTTGGCTTCCGATTGAATGTGAACTTGTGAAGAGCGGTGAATAGCCTGCTGGTGATTTGAAGAGCCTCCGACCAATTATCTAGCGAAAGCTGGTACGCCAATTCCTTTACCTCTTCGAGGTCTAATAGGTTAAAACCAAATTTTTGAGGTTCCAGTGTGTCGGCATGCAGATATGCCCATGACGTCAGACTGAGTGCCCACCGAACTGCCCTTTGCCAACCTGTAGGTCCTGGGAAGTAGCCAAGGAGCCCAGACCTTAGAGCGAAAGCCCATCTTTGCAAAGCATGCAGGGGTATCGAATTTTCAGGGTCCGTAAGCAACGTATTGTCGGGCAGCCGATGTGCAAAATTTATGTTTATGGTTCCTTTCCACACGCCGTTTTCCAGATGCTCATGGCCAGCATTCTGGGTTCGCCATATATGCGAACCGATGCCTCCTTCTAGTAACCAAGATGCTTGAAGGTCGGTTACTTTGGGTTTCGGTGCGTACAGCGCACTGGCGGCCTCCAAAAGTTTTTTCACGTCACTGGGTGAGTACTCACGCGTTGTGTACTTGGCCATCGCTATTGCGCGTCATCAGCAATGATCTTGGAATTATAAACTTCAACGAGCCTGCGTGATTTTTGCCAAATAAACTTGAGTTGCGCCATAGAGGTTCCACGAAGTAGATCGTGAATTGCTTCGTCGATAGGGGATTCTGCTGAGGAATGGACTGCACTCGAAATAAGTTGGAATATACCGAGAAGGTATTCTGGATTAAGACCGCTTTCCGTGTGGCTGTCTAACTCGTTCGTGCTGTCGTAATTTGTGCAAAATACTTCCAGGGATGCAATTGCTTCTGGCGACAAGCAAATATATAGGTCTTCGTTGCGCAAAGGGCCGCTTTCATCGTTGTTGCCTGAGCCAAAGTCTTTGGAAAACCTATGGTGGAATTCATCTGAGAATGGGTTGCCATATTTATCCTCAGTTAATATCTGAACTATGAATGCATGCAACTGATCAATGGTTTCGAAGTCCGATGCTGCCAGTTGCCAATCGGATCCAGCAGTTGCAAGTACAATCGTTTTTTGTTGAAATTTTCTTATGATCCGGGCATGCATTCGACGTAGCAGCCACGGTGGCAGATAACAGGATAATACGGTCGCAATGGAATTGCCCATTGCACTTGCCATTGCAGCTACCGATGTCGTTTTAATCCAAATAAGGATGCCTTGGGTATTTCGAATCCTGCTGAGATTGAATGTTTCACGGCTAATCCCGGCCTTCTCGAACTCCGCTTTCTTAAGGTAGTAGAGATTTGTGCGTTGTTTTGAATTTAGCCCATCCTTCAGCGGGCCAACACGGCCATAACCATCTCTTGTAGCAACTAAGAAAAGTTTTCGGGATGTAGCAGGCAAACTCCGATCTGTTTTCATACGTAGCTTGGTGTTATTTTCCCATACTTTTTCAATAACATCAGATGCAAGATCCGTCAGCATCCCGCCTTTGCGTTTATGTGCTCTTCGCTTATCAACTGTGAATGTATATTTTCCTCCCGATGCAGCGGAAACTGACAATAGAAGTTTGCCGTTTTTATCATACAGGTCCGCGTCTTCTAAAGCGTCAGGGGTGAACTTCGGCTGTTCATGTATTAAAATGGCAGCAGCTACCGAACAGTCCATTGTACTGAATAAAGCCAGTGATCGGCCAAGGATCTCAGGGAATTGAGCCCCTGCTAGTGTGTTTTCAGTTTCTACTATAATCTTCGCCTTCAATATTTTTTGAATACTGTAGCTTGTTGTGATTGGTGCCAAAAAAGGTATGTTTTGTAGACTTACCCAGTTAAGCTCATTGAGGTAATTTGTCTCTAGGAAATAATAGTTCACTGCCGCAAGAAAAAAGGCTACTCCTCGTTCTGTACGAGGGTCAGCGATGTGGACCTTTTTGCCATACTGAATTTCCTGCCACTTTGGATCCGCAAGAGCACTAAGTAATTCGGCACGGGATATTTGATTGATTAGCGATCTACTTAGATCATGGGTGTTGAGCATTTCCTCCCAATATTCAAGGCAAATTTTATGGGTTGCAGCTAATGGTGTACTTAGCTCTCTAGCAATATCGTCAAAAAAGGTCTCACTATCCTCTGTATATGAAAGGTCCGTGATAAAGGACTTGGGCCAGGCTAGATCTTCAAGCTCTCCTGGTGGAGGCACTGACTCATATTTCTCCCCAATAACAAGATTCTCAGCCGATTCACTCACCGGTATTCTGGCCGGGAGTGACGCAGCAGGAACTGGGCACGAGGGGATGACGCCATCTCGCATGAGTCGAAACAGTAGGCTGCGGATACCGCTCCAGCTCGAACGGCTTGATTGCACTGTCCTTCCTGCCTCAACGGCACCTTCACCATAGTAATGACAGTAGAAGTCGAGAATGGTCGTGGGCCACTGGTCGTCGCTGGGCCAGTTTGGGGAACGGTGTTTTAAAAAACTAAATGTCGAGCTAAGGGCGTTTAGGTAAGCCGACTCTGAGTGAAACGGAATGCCTGCTGACCAACCCACTAGCGCTTCGCCGACCCTGCTCAGTTGGGTGCTGGAGGAGTTAGCTGGACCTGCGACGACCTTCTTGCCCGATCCGCCTCTGAATCGGACATCCTCCCGGATCAAGATCAGCCTGTTGTCTTCTATGACAAACCTCATACGCCCACCACCCCAGAGTCATTGGGGTAAACGTAGTAGGTCTTTGGACGGTGTCAAAAGCTGGTGTCATAGATATTTCTATCTATCTGAAAATGCAGATAAAAATATAGACAGACGGTTGACAGTACGGAAAAGTATCAACATCGCCATGGGCGCGTCGTTGTCGACGGTGATCCTGACGGTGCCGGTGATGGAAGCGATGGCGCTCTACACCGGCCAGCCGTTTCAGATGGCGATGACGCCGGTGCAGACGGTGATGATCTTCCTGACCCTGATCGTCAGCGCGATCAACCTTAATGACGGGGAGACCAATGCCATCGAAGGCATGACCCATTTTGTGTTGTTTGCGACGTTCATCATGTTGTCGGTGTTGGGCTTATAAAAGTATCGCGGGCAAGCCCGCTCCCACAGGTGCAGCGCAAATCCCTGTGGGAGCGGGCTTGCCCGCGATGGCGTCCGTTTAGACGCCAGCGATCAACTGCCGAGCGGCCTGGCTGTGATCAGCGATCAATCCTTTCAGATCCAGCCCCTCAACCTGCCCATCAATCACTCGCCACTTGCCGCCGATCATCACCCGGTCCGCCCGGTCCGCGCCACACAGCAGCAACGCCGACACCGGATCATGACTGCCGGAAAAACGCAGCTCATCGAGCTTGAACAACGCCAGATCCGCCTGCTTGCCCACGGCCAACTCGCCAATGTCGGTACGCCCGAGCAAGCTCGCCGAACCCTTGGTCGCCCAACCCAATACCAGTTCCGGGGTGATCTTCTCCGCGCCATAACGCAGGCGTTGAATGTACAGCGCCTGGCGGGTTTCCAGCATCATGTTCGACGCGTCGTTGGACGCCGAACCGTCCACGCCCAGCCCGAGCAACGCGCCGGCGGCGGTCAGGTCAAGTGTCGGGCAGATGCCGGAGGCCAGGCGCATGTTCGAACTCGGGCAATGGCAAATGCCGGTGCCCGCGGCGCCGAGGCGGGCGATTTCGTCCGGATTGAAGTGGATGCCATGGGCCAGCCAGGTGCGCGGGCCTAGCCAGCCGACGCTGTCCAGGTAATCGACGGTGCGCAGGCCGAAGCGTTGCAGGCAGAAGTCTTCTTCATCGAGGGTTTCCGCCAGGTGCGTGTGCAGGCGTACGTCGAGTTTGTTCGCCAGTTCGGCGCTGGCGGACATGATTTCCGGGGTTACCGAAAACGGCGAGCACGGCGCCAAGGCGATCTGGATTTGCGCGCCGTCGCCACGCTCGTGGTATTCGGCGATCAGGCGCTGGCTGTCGTCGAGAATCACTGCGCCCTGCTGCACGGTCTGCTGCGGTGGCAGGCCGCCGTCCTTTTCGCCGAGGCTCATGGAACCGCGGGTGAGCATGGCGCGCATGCCCAGTTCACGGACGCTTTCGACTTGTACGTCGATCGCATTTTCCAGGCCTTCGGGGAACAGATAGTGGTGATCGGCCGCCGTGGTGCAGCCCGACAGCAGCAACTCAGCCAACGCGACTTTGGTGGCGAGGGCGAGTTTTTCCGGCGTCAGTCGCGCCCAGACCGGGTACAGGGTTTTCAGCCACGGGAACAACGGCTGGTTGACCACCGGCGCCCAGGCGCGGGTCAGGGTTTGATAGAAGTGGTGATGGGTGTTGATCAGCCCCGGCAGGATCACATGTTCGCGAGCGTCGAACACTTGTCCACAGGGCGCGGAGGGTTGCTGGCCGACGGCGAGCACTTCGACGATAAGACCTTCTTGCACGACCAGGCCGCCACGGGCATCGAGGCCATTGGCAGTGAAGATCGCGAGGGGGTTTTTTAACCAGGTACGGGTCGCAGGCATGGTGGCCGGCTCCTCTGAAAGTTGAGTTCAGGTTAGCCAGCTCAGTGATTACCCTGTCTGCTGATCCAGGGTCGCCGCGGGGCGAGGTGCGGAGTTTCAGACAAAACCGCTTCGCCGGCAACCCCGCCCCGACCGAACGGCGCTCCCACACTGAATTTGTGCTGGTTACCAGGGAATGGTTTCGCCCTTGTAGTTGATGAAATGGTGCCCGCCTTTGCCGGTGAACGCCTTCACCTGATCAACCAGCCCACGCGTGCTCGTCTCCACATCCAAGTCCGCGCCATCACCGCCCATGTCGGTCTTCACCCAACCCGGATGCAGCGACAGCACGGTGAGTTTCTGATCGCCCAACTGCGTCACGAGGCTGTTGGTCATCGAGTTCAACGCCGCCTTGCTCGCCTTGTACAACGCCAGTTCGGGCGCGTCCGGCACGGTCACGCTGCCGAGCCCCGAACTCATGAACGCCAGCACGCCGGCCTCTGAACGAATCTGCCCGACAAAACGCTGCGCCAGGTTGATTGGCGCCACCGCATTGGTGAAGAACAGCTGACCGACTTCAGCCAGCGTCGCGCCGCCCGGCGTTTGCACGGCAGGGCCTTTGACCCCGGCATTCACGAACAACAGGTCCAGCACTTCGCCCTTGAGCTGTTGGCTCAACGCGATGACGGCTTGCTGATCGTCCATGTCGAGTTTTTCGATTCGCACTTTGCCCAAGGCCTGCAAGGCCTCGGCCTTCTGGGGGTTGCGCACGGTGGCGATGACTTGCCAGCCGTCGGCCAGCAGGGTTTTCACCAGACCGAGGCCCAGGCCGCGGGAGGCGCCGATGATGAGTGCGGTTTTTGCCGTAGACATGAGTGGCTTCCTGGATAAGTGAGGGTCATGGATTCAAGGGACAACGCTGACCGAGTCGTTGCTGCAACTCGCTGCGTAACGCCCCAAGTTATACTCCAGGCTTTAGCTTTTTTGCTCCCGGAATTTAATGCCCGCCCTGCCACGGCTGCCCCAACGACACCGGCGCATACAACCGCGTGCGCAGCGCATCCCGGGACAACAGCACCAACACCACAATCGTCGCGACGTACGGCAGCATCGCCAACAGGCTCGACGGAATCGCCAGCCCCAGTCCTTGCGCCACCAGGTGCAGGATGCTGGCGAGTCCGAACAGATACGCCCCGAGCAGCAGCCGCCACACCCGCCAACTGGCAAACACCACCAGCGCCAGGGCGATCCAGCCGCGGCCGGCGCTCATGTTTTCCGCCCACATCGGCGTGTAGGCCAGCGACAAATACGCCCCGGCCAACCCAGCCATCGCCCCGCCAAACAACACCGCCAGCGTACGCACGCCCAGCACAGGCAAGCCCATCGCGCTGGCCGCATCCGGGTTTTCCCCGACGGCCTGAATGATCAATCCGACACGGCTTTTCACAATTACCCATGCCACCAGCGCAAACAGCGCGAACGACAGGTACACCAGCAAATCCTGGGCAAACAGCATTCGCCCGATCAGTGGGATCTCACTCAAATACGGAATCGCCACCGGCTCAAAACCCGCCAGCGGTTTGCCCACCCACGCCGCGCCGACAAACGTCGACAAGCCGACACCGAAAATCGTCAGGGCCAGACCGGTCGCGACCTGATTGGCGTTGAACACCAGCGCCACCAGTGCAAACAGTGACGACAACAGCATCCCGGCGAGCATCGCCAGCAACACGCCGAGCCACAGGTTGCCGCTGTTCAGCGCGACGATAAAACCAACCACTGCGCCAAACAGCATCATCCCTTCCTGACCGAGATTGAGGACGCCGCTCTTCTCGCAGATCAACTCGCCCAGCGCCACCAACAGCAACGGTGTGCCGCAGCGGACCATGGCGTAGAAAATATTGCTCAGCAGATCGATATCCATCACAGCACTCCTGCGTACATGGCGGTGGCGGGGGCGCGACGAGTCCAGCGCAGGTTCAAACGCGGGCGGTAGAGAATCAGCACGTCGCTGGCCAGCAGGAAAAACAGCATCATGCCCTGGAACAATTGCGTGATCGCCTGCGGCAGATTCATGCTCATTTGTGCGCTCTCGCCGCCGATGTACAGCAGCGCCATCAACAGGCTGGAAAACAGAATGCCGATGGGATTGAGCCGTCCAAGAAACGCCACGGTGATCGCGGCATAGCCGTAACCGGGAGAGACCTGCGGCACCAATTGACCAATCGGCCCGGTGACTTCACTGACGCCGGCCAGCCCTGCCAGGCCGCCGCTGATCAGCAGCGCCAGCCAGATGAGGCGCTTCTCGCGAAACCCGACGAAACCGGCAGCGCGCTTGTCCAGCCCGAGCACTTTGATCTGGAACCCGACGAAGCTTTTCTGCAGCAAGACCCACACGGCTACCAACGCGAGCAGCGCGAAATACACCCCCGCGTGAACCCGGCCGTCCTCCATCAGCAGCGGCAACCGGCTGGCATCACCGAACACCGCCGACTCCGGAAAATTGAACCCGGCCGGGTCCTTCAGCGGTCCATGCACGCAATACAGCAACAGGTTCAGGGCGATGTAATTGAGCATGATGCTGGTAAGGATTTCGTTGGCGTTGAAGCGCGTGCGCAACCACGCCGTCAGCCCGGCCCACGCCGCGCCGGCGAAGGTGCCGACGAGCAGGATCAGCACCAGCGCCCAGCGACTTTGCAGGTCAATGATGTTGACGGCCAGCGCGCTGCCGGCCAATGCACCGAGCAGCAGTTGGCCTTCGGCGCCGATGTTCCAGATCCGCGCCTGATACGCCACGGCGAGACCCAGCGCACAGAGCAGAATCGGCAGCGCCTTGACCAACAACTCGGAGACGCCATACAGGTCGCTGACCGGGGCGATCAGCAATGTGTGCAGCGTCAGCAACGGGTCATGGCCCAGCGCAACAAACAGCAATGAGCCGCAGCCCAGCGTCAGGATTGCCGCCAGCAACGGCGAGCACCACAACATCAGGCGTGATTGCTGGCCACGGGGTTCGAGAGAAAGCAGCATGTGAAACTCCGTTAAACCGTTGCCGGTGCAGGTGATTGAGGGGGGGCGAACTGGCCGGCCATCCAGCCGCCGACGTCGCTCAGGCGGGTATCGACCGTGGCCCTGAGCGGCGACAAGCGACCGCTGCACAAGGCGCCGAGCCGATCGCTGATCTGGAACAGTTCGTCGAGGTCTTCAGAGATCACCAGGATCGCCGCGCCGGCATCGCGCAAGGCAATCAGCGCGCGGTGGATGGTCGCGGCGGCCCCGACGTCGACACCCCAGGTCGGGTGCGCGGCCACCAGCAAGGTCGGTTGCTGGAGGATTTCCCGGCCGAGGATGAATTTCTGCAGGTTGCCTCCGGACAGGCTGCGGGCCGGGGTTTGCGCGTCGGGCGCCTTGACGCCGAAGCGGCGGATGATTTCATCGGCCAACGCGGCGACCTTGGCCCGCTGGATCAGTCCTTTGCTGACCAGGCCTTTTTGAAAAGCTGTGAGCAGGGCGTTGTCTGCCAGGCTCAATTCCGGCACTGCGCCGTGGCCCAGGCGCTCGGCGGGGACGAACGCCAGGCCGAGTTTGCGGCGAGCGTCCGGTCGTAAGTGGGCGACCGCTTGCCCGTCGAAACTGACGGTCGCGGCGTCCTTGCGAAGCAGGCGTTCTTCGCCGCTGAGCAACGCCAACAACTCGTCCTGGCCATTACCGGCGACCCCGGCGATGCCGACGATTTCGCCGCGACGCACCTCCAGATCAATGCCTTCAAGCGAGCATCCAAACGGGTCCGGGTTGTGCCACGACAATCCGTTCACTTTTAAACATTCTTCACCGCCCGACAGCTTGGGATACACGGTCATCAGGCCGGCCGCTTCACCGACCATCAACGTCGCCAGTTGCTGGTCCGTGCACTCGGCGGGCACGCAATGCCCGGCCACCCGACCGCCGCGCAACACTGTGGCGCTGTGACACAAGGCCCGAACCTCGCCGAGCTTATGACTGATAAACAGAATGCTGCAGCCCTCGGCCGCGAGCCGGCGCAGGGTGACGAATAATTCGTCGGCCTCTTGCGGTGTCAGCACCGAGGTCGGTTCATCGAGGATCAGCAGGCGGATGTCCTGCATCAGGCAACGAATGATTTCCACCCGTTGCCGTTCGCCGATCGACAGGCTGTGGACAAGTCGCTCCGGCTCCAGCGCCATGCCGTAGCGCCGCGATACTTCTCGGATCTGCGGCTCAAGTTGTTTCGGCGTTCCAGCCGCCGCGCCCATCGCCAGCGCGATGTTCTGCGCCACGCTGAGGGTTTCGAACAACGAGAAATGCTGGAACACCATGCCGATCCCCAAGCTGCGGGCCTGGGCCGGGTTGCGCATGTCGACGCGCTGGCCTTGCCAGATCATCTCGCCGGAATCAGCGTGGGTGACACCGTAGATGATCTTCATCAGCGTACTTTTACCTGCACCGTTCTCGCCAAGGAGTGCATGGATTTCCCCAGGAGCGATATTCAGGTCGATGGCATCGTTGGCCAGGCAACCGGGGTAGCGCTTGCTGATTCTGCGCAGTTGCAAGCGCGCCATTGGATTGGGGACAGGATCGGGGATCGGCACGGGGTTGGGCATGACAGGCTCGGGTCGATTGAAGTTATGCCTGTGGATAAAGCAATTTCCTGGCCATTGAGTCAGGAAAACTTCAAATTCCCGCCAGTCGAGGTGTTGGGGACGCGGTTTGGCGATTTTTCGGTCCTGCAATGGGCACCAGATCAGGGCGTGGCGCCTGATCAGGCTCCGGTTTTGCGCATCGGCAATTGCTCAAAAAACGAACAACTCACTGCAAGCCATGCCGGGCATGGGGCCGCGAAGGTCATAAACGGGTTATCCACAGATTGCTCCACAGTATTTGTGCGCAAGCTTGAAGCTCGGGCATAAGCACTGCTGCGCTTTCTTCTAAAGGCTCTAAACCGCGCTAACTGATTGTTTTCGCGTGGGTTTGAGCTTTTCGACAGCGGATTGGGTGAAAATTGAACAATGGCCGCAAAGCCGCATGACAGAAGGGTTACAGCGGTATGTGCTCAGGTTATCCACAGCCGGGTGCACAGCAGATGTGGGCAACTGCGCCGGCGGGACGCAAGGGCTGTGGACAGTGTTGGTGCGGTCAGCGCTGCAACACAATGCGCCCGCGGCTCAGGTCCGCCAGCACGGTTTGCAGGGTATCGATCTGCGCTTCGCCCATCGCCAATTGCAACTCGACGCCATTGGCCGTGAAGGTTTCCTCCACTACCAGTCCGCCCCACTCCGCCACGCGAAGTTTCACCAGCGTTAACTCCGCAAAACCGCAGTTGCAACTCACCGGCACCCGGCTGATCAACTCGATCTTGGGCGCGGCTTGCAGGCATTTGTTCGCACCACCGCCATACGCCCGGGCGAGGCCGCCGGTGCCGAGTTGAGTGCCGCCATACCAACGAATCACCAACACGGCGACCTGATCGCAATCCTGGGCGTCGATGGCCGCCAGAATCGGACGGCCCGCGGTGCCACCCGGCTCGCCGTCATCGGTGCTGCGGTACTGAGCGCCAAGTTTCCATGCCCAACAATTGTGCGTGGCATTCAAATCACTGTGCTGCTCGATAAACGCCTGGGCCTCAGCAGGGCTGCTGATCGGCGCGGCGAACGTGATGAAGCGGCTCTTGCGAATATCTTCGCGAAACTCGCAAAAGCCGCTGAGGGTAAAAGGCATAGGTGTCTTATGGCGCTGGAGTGAGGCCGCAGCCTTTGAGAATGATGCGGATCAGGTTGTTGCCGGCATCTTCCATGTCTTGCTTGGTCAACTTGGTGCGGCCGCTGACCCGACAGATTTGCGTGGCGAAATCCGCGTAATGCTGGGTGCTGCCCCATAGCAGGAAGATCAGGTTGACCGGGTCGACCGCATCCATTTTGCCGGCGTCGATCCACGCTTGGAACACCGCCGCCCGACCTTGGAACCAGGTGCGGTAATCCTGGTTGAAATACTCGGTCAGGCACTCGCCGCCGCTAATGACTTCCATCGCAAAAATTCGCGAAGCCTGTGGCTGACGACGGGAGAATTCCATTTTGGCGCGAATATAGCGCGTCAGCGCTTCGGCCGGATCATCCTCGGCAGTGAGGGTGTTGAAGGTGCTGTCCCACAATTGCAGGATGTTGCTCAACACCGCCACGTACAAGCCGAGTTTGTTGGTGAAGTAATAATGCAGGTTCGCTTTCGGCAACCCTGCATTCACGGCGATGGTGTTCATGCTCGTGCCTTTGAACCCGTGACGGGCGAACTCGTCTTCTGCAGCTTTGATGATGGCCTCTTCGTTCTTTTGACGAATGCGGCTGGCGGGCTTGCCGCCGTGAGCGGGGACTTCAAAGGTCATAGGCACTTCCAGACGAGTGAGTGGGTGCAACCAGTGCGTTGATAGCGCACCCACAGGCTACAGACAAGTCCTGAAGCAATTTCAACGTGTCGCGGCCAGGCTCTCGAGAAAGCTTTCCAATACCAAATGCGGGCGACGTCCCTTGCGCGTCACCGATGCCAGGCTCAAATCATAAAACCGTGCGCTCGGTTTCAGCGCACGCAGCCGGCCTTGCTGCACCCAGAGGCTGGCGTAGTGGTCCGGCAGATAGCCAATGTAACGCCCGGTCAAAATCAGGAATGCCATGCCTTCACGGTCCGATGCGCTGGCGGTGCAATTGAGTGCCTGGTAATACGCCTGGATTTCCGCCGGCAAACGGAAGGTCGGGGCAATGGCGTCCTGACTGTCGAGGCGCTCGTCGTCCAACTGTTTGTCGTCGACATAAAACAAGGGATGCCCGACTGCGCAATACAACAGCGAGCGCTCGCTGTAGAGCGGTTGATATTCCAGTCCCGACAGCGCACTGGCCTGTGGCACCACGCCAACATGCAGGCGCCCGTCGAGCACGCCTTGTTCGACTTCATTAGGCGCGATCATGCGGATCTGAATTTGCACATCCGGCCCGCGCTCCTTCAATTGTGCCAGCGCATGAGTGATGCGCATGTGGGGGAGGGTGACCAGGTTGTCAGTCAGGCCAATGGTCAGTTCACCGCGCAGATGCTGATGCAGGCCGTTGACCTCGGTGCGAAAACTTTCCAGCGCACTGAGTAACTGCAACGCCGACTGGTACACCTCACGACCTTCTTCGGTCAGGGAAAAACCGGCGCGACCCCGTTGGCACAAACGCAAACCGAGGCGCTGCTCCAGGTCGCTCATCTGCTGACTGATCGCAGAGCGACCAATCCCCAAGACCGATTCGGCTGCGGAGAAGCCGCCGCACTCCACCACGCTGCGGAAAATCCGCAACAGGCGGATATCAAAGTCGCTGACTTGCGCCAGTGGATCGGGGCGACGAGTGCTCATAGTTTAGTAACGGCCTGACTGAACGTTAGAAGAGTTGGATTTCACCGACTTTATCTCCGTGGCAATTTAGCTGCAAGAACGCTTTCATCTCCACGCCGCTTATTGCCCTGCGAGGTTTTGCCCATGAACTTGCCCGAAAACGCCCCGACTTCCCTGGCCAGCCAGCTCAAGCTCGATGCTCACTGGATGCCGTATACCGCCAACCGCAATTTCCAGCGCGATCCGCGACTGATCGTGGCGGCTGAAGGCAGTTGGTTGACGGATGACAAGGGCCGCAAGGTCTACGATTCGCTGTCCGGTCTGTGGACCTGCGGCGCCGGGCATACTCGCAAGGAAATACAGGAAGCGGTCGCCAAGCAGTTGGGCACCCTCGATTACTCGCCGGGCTTCCAGTACGGCCACCCTTTGTCATTCAAGCTGGCAGAGAAAATTACTGACCTGACGCCGGGCAACCTGAATCACGTGTTCTTCACCGACTCGGGTTCCGAGTGCGCCGATACCGCGGTGAAAATGGTCCGCGCTTACTGGCGTCTGAAAGGCCAGGCGACCAAAACCAAAATGATCGGCCGTGCCCGTGGTTATCACGGTGTGAACATCGCCGGCACCAGCCTTGGCGGCGTGAACGGCAACCGTAAGATTTTCGGTCAGGCGATGATGGACGTCGATCACCTGCCGCACACCTTACTGGCAAGCAATGCTTACTCGCGTGGCATGCCGAAAGAGGGCGGTATCGCGTTGGCCGATGAGCTTCTGAAGCTGATCGAGTTGCATGACGCGTCGAACATTGCTGCCGTATTCGTCGAGCCAATGGCTGGTTCCGCTGGCGTATTGGTACCGCCAGAGGGTTACCTCAAGCGTCTGCGCGAAATCTGCGATCAGCACAACATCCTGTTGGTGTTCGACGAAGTGATCACCGGTTTCGGCCGTACCGGCTCGATGTTCGGCGCTGACAGCTTCGGCGTGACCCCGGACCTGATGTGTATCGCCAAGCAAATTACCAACGGCGCGATCCCGATGGGCGCGGTGATTGCCAGCTCCGAGATCTACCAGACCTTCATGAACCAGGCGACGCCTGAGTACGCAGTCGAATTCCCGCACGGTTACACCTACTCCGCGCACCCGGTGGCTTGCGCCGCTGGCCTGGCTGCACTCGATCTGTTGCAAAAGGAAAACCTGGTGCAGAGCGTGGCCGACGTCGCGCCGCATTTCGAAAACGCGCTGCATGGCCTGAAGGGCTCGAAAAACATCCTCGACATCCGTAACTACGGCCTGGCAGGGGCAATTCAGATTGCGCCTCGCGACGGCGACGCCATCGTGCGTCCGTTCGAAGCGGGCATGGCGCTGTGGAAAGCCGGGTTCTACGTCCGCTTTGGCGGCGACACCCTGCAGTTCGGCCCAACCTTCAACAGCAAGCCGCAAGACCTTGACCGTCTGTTCGACGCGGTCGGCGAAGTGCTGAGCAAGATCGACTGATTTTTCCCTTCTATATAGAGTCGCCCTTTGATGGGCGCCCGTGGACAACTTTTCTGGAGCCCTGCATGAGCCTTATCCCGCATTTGATCAATGGTGAACTGGTGACCGAAGACGGTCGCACAGCCGACGTGTACAACCCGTCGACCGGCCAGGTCATCCACAAGCTGCCATTGGCCAGCCGTGAAACCGTTCAGAAAGCTATCAATTCGGCCAAGGCTGCGTTCCCGGCCTGGCGTAATACCCCGCCGGCCAAACGTGCGCAGGTGATGTTCCGCTTCAAGCAACTGCTGGAACAGAACGAAGGGCGTATCGCTCAACTGATCAGCGAAGAACACGGCAAGACGCTTGAAGATGCCGCCGGTGAATTGAAGCGTGGTATCGAGAACGTCGAGTTTGCCTGTGCTGCGCCGGAAATCCTCAAAGGCGAATACAGCCGCAACGTCGGCCCGAATATCGATGCCTGGTCGGATTTCCAGCCGCTGGGTGTGGTTGCCGGTATCACGCCGTTCAACTTCCCGGCGATGGTGCCGCTGTGGATGTACCCATTGGCAATCGTTTGCGGCAACTGCTTCATCCTCAAACCGTCCGAGCGTGATCCGAGCTCGACGCTGTTGATCGCTCAATTGTTGGTGGAAGCCGGTCTGCCTAAAGGCGTGCTGAGCGTGGTTCATGGCGACAAGGCTGCAGTGGATGCATTGATTGAAGCACCGGAAGTTAAAGCCCTGAGTTTTGTGGGTTCGACACCGATTGCCGAATACATCTACGCCGAAGGCACCAAGCGCGGCAAACGCGTTCAGGCACTGGGCGGCGCGAAGAACCATGCCGTGCTGATGCCGGATGCGGATCTGGATAACGCCGTCAGCGCGCTGATGGGTGCGGCTTACGGTTCTTGCGGTGAGCGTTGCATGGCGATTTCGGTGGCTGTGTGCGTTGGCGATCAGGTGGCGGACGCGTTGGTGGCCAAACTGACGCCTCAGATCAAAGCCTTGAAGATTGGTGCCGGTACTAATTGTGGCTTGGACATGGGGCCTTTGGTCACCGGCCAGGCTCGTGACAAAGTCAGTGGCTATGTAGAAGACGGCGTGGCCTCCGGTGCCACCCTGGTGGTGGACGGTCGTGGTCTGAGCGTGGCCGGTCATGAGGAAGGTTTCTTCCTGGGTGGCTGCCTGTTCGATAACGTCACCCCGGAAATGCGCATCTATAAAGAAGAGATCTTTGGTCCGGTGCTGTGCGTCGTTCGGGTGAATAGCCTGGAAGAGGCGATGCAACTGATCAACGATCACGAATATGGCAACGGCACCTGCATCTTTACCCGCGACGGGGAAGCTGCACGGTTGTTCTGCGACGAGATCGAAGTCGGTATGGTTGGCGTCAACGTGCCGTTGCCGGTGCCGGTGGCTTATCACAGCTTTGGTGGCTGGAAGCGTTCGCTGTTCGGCGATCTGCATGCGTATGGCCCGGACGGCGTGCGGTTCTATACCCGTCGCAAGGCCATCACCCAGCGCTGGCCACAGCGTGCGAGCTATGAAGCATCGCAATTCGCATTCCCTAGCTTGTAAGTAGAAGGTAAGAAGGCCGAGCCCGTTAGGGCTCGGCCTTCTTGTTTTCAGGCTTTTTTGACCTATATGACAGAAATGTGAAAGTAGGGCTTGACGGCAGATTCTGGAAGTCTATAATTCGCCCCACTTCCGGCGCAGTCGAAACGGAAAACTCCTTGGTAAACAAAGAGTTACGCGGTTTTCGACAGCGAGTTGCTTCAGGTTATCGAAGCCGAAAGGGAGTTGAAAAAGAGGTGTTGACAGCAGCGAGTAACGCTGTAGAATTCGCCTCCCGCTGACGAGAGATCGGAAGCGCAAGTGGTTGAAGTTGCAAAGGAAACTTTGAAAACTTCTGAAAATAACCGCTTGACAGAAACAGAGGACGCTGTAGAATGCGCGCCTCGGTTGAGACGAAAGATCTTAACCACCCGCTCTTTAACAACTGAATCAAGCAATTCGTGTGGGTGCTTGTGGAGTCAGACTGATAGTCAACAAGATTATCAGCATCACAAGTTACTCCGCGAGAAATCAAAGATGTAACCAACGATTGCTGAGCCAAGTTTAGGGTTTCTTAAAAACCCAAAGATGTTTGAACTGAAGAGTTTGATCATGGCTCAGATTGAACGCTGGCGGCAGGCCTAACACATGCAAGTCGAGCGGTAGAGAGAAGCTTGCTTCTCTTGAGAGCGGCGGACGGGTGAGTAATGCCTAGGAATCTGCCTGGTAGTGGGGGATAACGCTCGGAAACGGACGCTAATACCGCATACGTCCTACGGGAGAAAGCAGGGGACCTTCGGGCCTTGCGCTATCAGATGAGCCTAGGTCGGATTAGCTAGTTGGTGAGGTAATGGCTCACCAAGGCGACGATCCGTAACTGGTCTGAGAGGATGATCAGTCACACTGGAACTGAGACACGGTCCAGACTCCTACGGGAGGCAGCAGTGGGGAATATTGGACAATGGGCGAAAGCCTGATCCAGCCATGCCGCGTGTGTGAAGAAGGTCTTCGGATTGTAAAGCACTTTAAGTTGGGAGGAAGGGCAGTAAATTAATACTTTGCTGTTTTGACGTTACCGACAGAATAAGCACCGGCTAACTCTGTGCCAGCAGCCGCGGTAATACAGAGGGTGCAAGCGTTAATCGGAATTACTGGGCGTAAAGCGCGCGTAGGTGGTTCGTTAAGTTGGATGTGAAATCCCCGGGCTCAACCTGGGAACTGCATTCAAAACTGACGAGCTAGAGTATGGTAGAGGGTGGTGGAATTTCCTGTGTAGCGGTGAAATGCGTAGATATAGGAAGGAACACCAGTGGCGAAGGCGACCACCTGGACTGATACTGACACTGAGGTGCGAAAGCGTGGGGAGCAAACAGGATTAGATACCCTGGTAGTCCACGCCGTAAACGATGTCAACTAGCCGTTGGGAGCCTTGAGCTCTTAGTGGCGCAGCTAACGCATTAAGTTGACCGCCTGGGGAGTACGGCCGCAAGGTTAAAACTCAAATGAATTGACGGGGGCCCGCACAAGCGGTGGAGCATGTGGTTTAATTCGAAGCAACGCGAAGAACCTTACCAGGCCTTGACATCCAATGAACTTTCCAGAGATGGATTGGTGCCTTCGGGAACATTGAGACAGGTGCTGCATGGCTGTCGTCAGCTCGTGTCGTGAGATGTTGGGTTAAGTCCCGTAACGAGCGCAACCCTTGTCCTTAGTTACCAGCACGTTAAGGTGGGCACTCTAAGGAGACTGCCGGTGACAAACCGGAGGAAGGTGGGGATGACGTCAAGTCATCATGGCCCTTACGGCCTGGGCTACACACGTGCTACAATGGTCGGTACAGAGGGTTGCCAAGCCGCGAGGTGGAGCTAATCCCAGAAAACCGATCGTAGTCCGGATCGCAGTCTGCAACTCGACTGCGTGAAGTCGGAATCGCTAGTAATCGCGAATCAGAATGTCGCGGTGAATACGTTCCCGGGCCTTGTACACACCGCCCGTCACACCATGGGAGTGGGTTGCACCAGAAGTAGCTAGTCTAACCTTCGGGAGGACGGTTACCACGGTGTGATTCATGACTGGGGTGAAGTCGTAACAAGGTAGCCGTAGGGGAACCTGCGGCTGGATCACCTCCTTAATCGACGACATCAGCTGCTCCATGAGCTCCCACACGAATTGCTTGATTCATTGAAGAGACGAAAAGAAGCAGCCCGAAATTGGGTCTGTAGCTCAGTTGGTTAGAGCGCACCCCTGATAAGGGTGAGGTCGGCAGTTCGAATCTGCCCAGACCCACCAATTTTTGTGTGGGAACCTGTAGCAATACGGGGCCATAGCTCAGCTGGGAGAGCGCCTGCCTTGCACGCAGGAGGTCAACGGTTCGATCCCGTTTGGCTCCACCACTACTGCTTCTGATTGTGTAGAGTTTAGAAATGAGCATTCCATCGAAGGATGGTGAATGTTGATTTCTAGTCTTTGACTAGTTCGTTCTTTAAAAATTTGGGTATGTGATAGAAAGATAGACTGGACGTTACTTTCACTGGTAACGGATCAGGCTAAGGTAAAATTTGTGAGTTGCTCTTAATTGAGTATTATCGAATTTTCGGCGAATGTCGTCTTCACAGTATAACCAGATTGCTTGGGGTTATATGGTCAAGTGAAGAAGCGCATACGGTGGATGCCTTGGCAGTCAGAGGCGATGAAAGACGTGGTAGCCTGCGAAAAGCTTCGGGGAGTCGGCAAACAGACTTTGATCCGGAGATGTCTGAATGGGGGAACCCACCTAACATAAGTTAGGTATCTTAAGCTGAATACATAGGCTTAAGAAGCGAACCAGGGGAACTGAAACATCTAAGTACCCTGAGGAAAAGAAATCAACCGAGATTCCCTTAGTAGTGGCGAGCGAACGGGGACTAGCCCTTAAGTGGCTTTGAGATTAGCGGAACGCTCTGGAAAGTGCGGCCATAGTGGGTGATAGCCCTGTACGCGAAAATCTCTTGGTCATGAAATCGAGTAGGACGGAGCACGAGAAACTTTGTCTGAATATGGGGGGACCATCCTCCAAGGCTAAATACTACTGACTGACCGATAGTGAACTAGTACCGTGAGGGAAAGGCGAAAAGAACCCCGGAGAGGGGAGTGAAATAGATCCTGAAACCGTATGCGTACAAGCAGTGGGAGCCCACTTTGTTGGGTGACTGCGTACCTTTTGTATAATGGGTCAGCGACTTATTTTCAGTGGCGAGCTTAACCGAATAGGGGAGGCGTAGCGAAAGCGAGTCTTAATAGGGCGTCTAGTCGCTGGGAATAGACCCGAAACCGGGCGATCTATCCATGGGCAGGTTGAAGGTTGGGTAACACTAACTGGAGGACCGAACCGACTACCGTTGAAAAGTTAGCGGATGACCTGTGGATCGGAGTGAAAGGCTAATCAAGCTCGGAGATAGCTGGTTCTCCTCGAAAGCTATTTAGGTAGCGCCTCATGTATCACTGTAGGGGGTAGAGCACTGTTTCGGCTAGGGGGTCATCCCGACTTACCAAACCGATGCAAACTCCGAATACCTACAAGTGCCGAGCATGGGAGACACACGGCGGGTGCTAACGTCCGTCGTGAAAAGGGAAACAACCCAGACCGTCAGCTAAGGTCCCAAAGTTATGGTTAAGTGGGAAACGATGTGGGAAGGCTTAGACAGCTAGGAGGTTGGCTTAGAAGCAGCCACCCTTTAAAGAAAGCGTAATAGCTCACTAGTCGAGTCGGCCTGCGCGGAAGATGTAACGGGGCTCAAACCATACACCGAAGCTACGGGTATCACTTAGGTGATGCGGTAGAGGAGCGTTCTGTAAGCCTGTGAAGGTGAGTTGAGAAGCTTGCTGGAGGTATCAGAAGTGCGAATGCTGACATGAGTAACGACAATGGGTGTGAAAAACACCCACGCCGAAAGACCAAGGTTTCCTGCGCAACGTTAATCGACGCAGGGTTAGTCGGTCCCTAAGGCGAGGCTGAAAAGCGTAGTCGATGGAAAACAGGTTAATATTCCTGTACTTCTGGTTATTGCGATGGAGGGACGGAGAAGGCTAGGCCAGCTTGGCGTTGGTTGTCCAAGTTTAAGGTGGTAGGCTGGACTCTTAGGTAAATCCGGGAGTCTAAGGCCGAGAGCTGATGACGAGTTACCCTTTGGGTGACGAAGTGGTTGATGCCATGCTTCCAAGAAAAGCTTCTAAGCTTCAGGTAACCAGGAACCGTACCCCAAACCGACACAGGTGGTTGGGTAGAGAATACCAAGGCGCTTGAGAGAACTCGGGTGAAGGAACTAGGCAAAATGGCACCGTAACTTCGGGAGAAGGTGCGCCGGTGAGGGTGAAGGACTTGCTCCGTAAGCTCATGCCGGTCGAAGATACCAGGCCGCTGCGACTGTTTATTAAAAACACAGCACTCTGCAAACACGAAAGTGGACGTATAGGGTGTGACGCCTGCCCGGTGCCGGAAGGTTAATTGATGGGGTTAGCTAACGCGAAGCTCTTGATCGAAGCCCCGGTAAACGGCGGCCGTAACTATAACGGTCCTAAGGTAGCGAAATTCCTTGTCGGGTAAGTTCCGACCTGCACGAATGGCGTAACGATGGCGGCGCTGTCTCCACCCGAGACTCAGTGAAATTGAAATCGCTGTGAAGATGCAGTGTATCCGCGGCTAGACGGAAAGACCCCGTGAACCTTTACTATAGCTTTGCACTGGACTTTGAATTTGCTTGTGTAGGATAGGTGGGAGGCTTTGAAGCGTGGACGCCAGTTCGCGTGGAGCCAACCTTGAAATACCACCCTGGCAACTTTGAGGTTCTAACTCAGGTCCGTTATCCGGATCGAGGACAGTGTATGGTGGGTAGTTTGACTGGGGCGGTCTCCTCCTAAAGAGTAACGGAGGAGTACGAAGGTGCGCTCAGACCGGTCGGAAATCGGTCGTAGAGTATAAAGGCAAAAGCGCGCTTGACTGCGAGACAGACACGTCGAGCAGGTACGAAAGTAGGTCTTAGTGATCCGGTGGTTCTGTATGGAAGGGCCATCGCTCAACGGATAAAAGGTACTCCGGGGATAACAGGCTGATACCGCCCAAGAGTTCATATCGACGGCGGTGTTTGGCACCTCGATGTCGGCTCATCACATCCTGGGGCTGAAGCCGGTCCCAAGGGTATGGCTGTTCGCCATTTAAAGTGGTACGCGAGCTGGGTTTAGAACGTCGTGAGACAGTTCGGTCCCTATCTGCCGTGGACGTTTGAGATTTGAGAGGGGCTGCTCCTAGTACGAGAGGACCGGAGTGGACGAACCTCTGGTGTTCCGGTTGTCACGCCAGTGGCATTGCCGGGTAGCTATGTTCGGAATAGATAACCGCTGAAAGCATCTAAGCGGGAAACTAGCCTCAAGATGAGATCTCACTGGGACCTTGAGTCCCCTGAAGGGCCGTCGAAGACTACGACGTTGATAGGTTGGGTGTGTAAGCGCTGTGAGGCGTTGAGCTAACCAATACTAATTGCCCGTGAGGCTTGACCATATAACACCCAAGCAATTTGCTTGCTCTAACGAGCACCAGATTGCGGTGTGTGAAGACGAAACGAACCGAAAGTTCGATCTCGCAAAAACACCGAAAGCTATCACATACCCATTTGCTGAAACGTCGAAAGACGCGTCGGCACACCGAATTTCTTGACGACCATAGAGCATTGGAACCACCTGATCCCATCCCGAACTCAGCAGTGAAACGATGCATCGCCGATGGTAGTGTGGGGTTTCCCCATGTGAGAGTAGGTCATCGTCAAGATTAAATTCCGAAACCCCAATTGCGAAAGCAATTGGGGTTTTGTTTTGCCCGCAGGAAAGTTCGTACAGCAACATCGGACCGCTCCCGGCTGTCACAGTCTCCCGACAATGCTAAGGTTCGGCCCTAGCTTTTGTATTTTTCCAAGGATGCCTTTATGCCGGACGCGACGTCCCTCAGTGCTGGTTTTATGGTGGTTCACGGCAACCGTCTGGACGAGCTACGCAGCCTGGTGGTTAGCTGGATGCGGCGTTACCCGCTGGCACCCCTGGAAAATGAAATCGCCCTGGTACAGAGCAACGGCATCGCACAGTGGCTGAAGCTGGCACTGGCCGAAGACCCGGAGGAGGACGATATGGGAGGCTGCGGTATCGCCGCTGCCATCGACGTGCAGTTACCGGGCAGTTTCATGTGGCAGCTCTATCGCATGGTCCTTGGACGCGATGAAATCCCGGTCAAGTCCTTGCTCGATAAAGCCCCGCTGACCTGGCGCCTCATGCGCCTGCTTCCGCAGTTGATCGATCAGCCACACTTCGAGCCACTGCAACGCTTCCTTACCCATGACACTGATTTACGCAAACGCTATCAACTGGCCGAGCGACTGGCTGACTTGTTCGACCAGTATCAGGTGTACCGCGCCGACTGGCTCGAAGACTGGGCTGAAGGTCGTCATCAATTACGCAACGGTCGCGGCGAAGCCAAATCCCTGAGCCCGGCCAACTGCTGGCAAGCAGAACTGTGGCGTGCACTGCTGCTGGATGTCGGTGAACTAGGCATGGCGCAAAGCCGCGCCGGCGTCCATCAACGGTTTATCGAACGCATTAACAGCCTCGATACCGCGCCTGCCGGGTTGCCTTCACGAGTGATCGTTTTCGGGATTTCGTCACTCCCCGCTCAAGCGCTGGAAGCCTTGGCCGGACTGGCCCGTTTCAGCCAGGTTTTGCTATGCGTCCATAATCCCTGTCGGCACCATTGGGCGGACATCGTCGCCGATAAAGACCTTCTACGGCACCAATACAAACGTCAAGCTCGCAAAAGCGGCATGCCGGTAGTGCTCGATCCGCAAACATTGCATCAGCATGCCCATCCGCTGTTGGCCGCGTGGGGCAAGCAGGGGCGGGACTACATAAATTTGCTCGACAGCTACGACGATCCCAACAGCTATCGCTCAGCGTTTCGAGACGGTCGGATCGACCTGTTCAGTGACAACCAACCGCTGAACATGCTCAATCAACTGCAGGACGACATTCTGGAATTGCGCCCCCTGAATGAAACCCGGGAGCGCTGGCCCGCAGTCGACTTGATATCGGATCAGTCGATCCGTTTTCACATTGCCCACAGCGCGCAGCGTGAAGTGGAAATCCTCCACGATCAATTGCTCGCACGTTTTAGCGCCAATCCTCAGTTGCGTCCGCGCGACATCATCGTGATGGTCCCGGATATCGACAGCTATGCACCGCACATCCGCGCTGTTTTTGGCCAGCTCGAACGCAATGACCCGCGCTTCATTCCCTTCACTCTCGCGGATCAGGGCCAGCGCGGCCGTGATCCGCTCCTGATCGCGGTCGAGCATTTGCTCAAGCTGCCCGACAGCCGATTCCCTGTCAGTGAAATCCTCGATCTGCTGGATGTTCCTGCCCTGCGCGCGCGCTTCGGGGTGGAAGAGCGGGACCTGCCAACCCTGCATCGCTGGATCGAAGGTGCCGGTATCCGTTGGGGTATTAACGCCGGTCAACGAGCAGGCTTGGGGCTGCCGCAGGAGCTGGAACAAAACAGTTGGCGTTTCGGGCTGCGCCGGATGTTGCTCGGCTATGCCGTCGGAAGCGGAAATGCCTGCGAAGGCATTGAGCCCTACGATGAGATCGGGGGGCTGGATGCTTCGCTCATAGGACCTCTGGTGGCATTGCTCGACGCGCTGGAGATTGCCCATCTGGAGCTTTCGCAGCCGGCTCCGCCCAAGCAGTGGGGCATGCGGTTACAGGCGCTGATGCAGTTGTTTTTCCAAGCCAGTAACGAGCATGACGACTACCTGCTGGCCCAACTCGAAGAGTTGCGCGAAACCTGGCTGGACACCTGCGAGTCTGTCGGCTTGCATGACGATTTACCGTTGACAGTAGTCCGTGAAGCCTGGCTCGCCGGTCTCGATCAGGGGCGCTTGTCCCAGCGTTTTCTCGCCGGCGCGGTTAACTTTTGCACCTTGATGCCGATGCGCGCAATCCCCTTCAAACTGGTCTGTCTGTTGGGCATGAATGACGGCGATTACCCGCGCGCGCAACCGCCGCTGGATTTCGATCTCATGGGCAGTGATTACCGACCGGGCGATCGATCACGCCGCGAAGATGATCGCTATCTGCTGTTGGAAGCGCTGCTGTCGGCACGGGATCAACTCTACATAAGTTGGGTCGGCCGCAGTATTCGCGACAACAGCGAGCGCCCCGCATCCGTACTGATAGGCCAGCTTCGCGATCATCTGGCCAGCGGTTGGCGATTACACGATGTCGATGAGGACCTGCTTGAGGCGATGACTCAGAAACATCCGTTGCAACCGTTCAGCCCCCGTTATTTCCTTGAAGGCGATGAGCTGTTCAGCTTCGCCAACGAATGGCAGGTGCTCCATCAAGCTGTCGAGCCAACAACCGATTACAACATCCTTGCCCCATACGTTCAGGAAGAACCACTAAGTCTCGGTCAGTTGCAGGATTTCCTGCGCAACCCTGTGCGACATTTCTTCAGTCAGCGGCTGAAAGTGTTCTTCGAAGCCGCTGAAGTGCCGCTTCCCGATGAAGAACCCTTTGTCCTCGATGCACTGCAACGCTACAGCCTCAGTGACAGTTTGCTCGGCGCGGCGCTGGGCCAACTCTCGCGTGCAGATGAGGTGCTGGAAGCACAGGCCAAGCGCCTGCAAAACAGCGGGCTACTGCCCATGGCGGGTTTCGGCGAATGTCTGCAACGCGAGTTGATCGAACCGTTGCCGGATCTGCTGCAACGCTATCAACAGCTTCTGGCGTTATGGCCCACACCGCTCACCAGCGCTCTGCCCATCAATCTTGAACTGCAAGGTCTGCGCCTGGAAGGTTGGCTCAGCGGTTTGCATCAACGCGCCGACGGCAGCTTGCTCTCGGTCACCACGATTCCCAACAGCATCGGTTCGATCAAGGCCCGCAAATGGCATCGCCTGACACGGCCATGGGGCAATCATCTGGTTGCCTGCGCCAGTGGCATGCCAATGACCACCGCACTTGTCGCCAGTGACGACAGTTTGCTTCTGGGTCCGATTGAAAAAGAGGCTGCCTCACGAATGCTGGGCGACTTGTTGTTGGCTTGGCAGGCGGGAATGCGTCAGCCGCTGCCCATTGCCGTGAAAACAGCGTTCGCCTGGCTCACCCAGACAGACCCCGCCAAAGCCGATGCTGCGGCCCGCAAAGCTTATGAAGGCGACGGCCTGACCACGGATGGCGAGCGCCGGGAAAGTCCCGCGCTCGCCCGGCAGTTCGCGGGCTATGACGCACTGATGGCCGACGAGACCTTCCCCGATTGGTGCAATGCCTTGTACAAGCCGATGCTCGAAGCGCCCTGGCGTTCATTGGCCAGCGAGGAGGCGCACTCATGACTGCGAAAACACCGCTGGCCCTGGCATTCCCGTTGCGCGGCAGCCAACTGATCGAAGCCAGCGCCGGCACCGGAAAGACCTTCACCATCTCCGCACTTTACCTGCGCCTGGTCCTGGGCCACGGCGGCGAATCGAGCGGCTTCGGGCGTGAATTGTTGCCGCCGCAAATCCTCGTCGTAACGTTCACCGACGCCGCGACCAAGGAGCTGCGCGAACGTATCCGCACACGTCTCGCAGAGGCCGCGCGGTTTTTCCGCGATGAAATGCCGCCGCCGGATGCGCTCATCGCGGAGTTGCGTGAGCAGTACCTTCCCGAACAGTGGCCCGGGTGCGCAAACCGTCTGGACATCGCGGCCCAGTGGATGGACGAAGCGGCCGTGTCGACCATCCACAGTTGGTGCCAGCGCATGTTGCGCGAACACGCGTTCGACAGCGGCAGCCTGTTTACCCAGACACTGGAAACCGATCACAGCGATCTGCTGGGCGAAGTTTTACGCGATTACTGGCGATTGTTCTGCTACCCGATGCAAGGCGATGCACTGGGCTGGGTGCGCGCCAATTGGGGGGGTCCTGCAGCCCTGCTGCCACGATTAAGAGGTTTGTTTGCCAGCGAGCGCGATAGCGCTGAAGGCAAAGAACCTGCCGAACTGATCGTCGACTGTTTGCACGAGCGGCGGGCAGCCCTGGTCGCGCTCAAAATGCCTTGGCGTCAGTGGGCAGACGAGTTGCTCGCCATCTGTCATGAAGGCATCGCGAGCAAGAGCGTCGACGGTCGGAAGATGCAGGCACGCTATTTCGAGTCCTGGTTTGAAAAGTTGAAAACCTGGGCCGAAGACGAAACGCTTGAACAATTGGATATCGGTACCGGCTTCACGCGTTTGACGCCGGACGGCATGGCTGAAGCGTGGAAAAACGGCCCAGTCCCCAATCACCCGGGACTGGACGCCATGCCCGGCCTCAAGCTCCGTCTCGATGGGTTGCCGACCCCCGACGCCGCGGTTCTGCAACACGCCGCTCAGTGGGTGGCAGCACGGTTCGAAGAGGAAAAACGCCGCCGAGCGGAAATGGGTTTCGACGACATGCTGCTGCGTCTCGACGCCGCGTTGCAATCAGAGGGTGGCGAACGCTTGGCCACCCTGATCCGCGAGCAGTTTCCGGTGGCGTTGATCGATGAATTCCAGGACACCGACCCGGTGCAGTACCGGATCTTCGAAAGCATCTATCGCATTGAAGACAACAACCCGGAGTGCGGCCTGTTCCTGATCGGCGATCCAAAGCAGGCGATCTATGCCTTCCGTGGTGCCGACATCTACACCTACCTTCGCGCCCGCCAGGCCACCACAGGGCGGTTGCATACGCTGGGAACCAATTTCCGGTCCAGCCATGGCATGGTCGGTGCGGTAAACCACGTATTCGAGCGTGCCGAAGTGCGCGAGAGCGGTCGTGGTGCCTTCTTGTTTCGCGAAAAAGATGGCGTGAACCCTGTGCCATTTCTGCCGGTCGCTTCGCAGGGCCGCAAAGAAATTCTGAACATTGAGGGTCAGCCTGTCCCTGCGCTGAACATCTGGCATCTGTCCGCTGATCAACCGCTGTCCGGTGCGGTTTACCGGCAGCAATTGGCCGCCGCATGCGCCAGTGAAATCACCGCGTTGCTTAACGGCGGGCAACAAGGCCGTGCGGGTTTCGTCCAGGACGGCAAGGACTTCAGAGGTCTGTTGCCGGCGGATATTGCGATTCTGGTACGCGACGGTAAAGAAGCGCAGGCCGTACGTGCCGAGCTTTCCGCGCGGGATGTGCGCAGCGTCTATTTGTCGGACAAGGACTCGGTGTTCGCCGCCCAGGAGGCCCGCGATCTGCTGACCTGGCTCAAGGCGTGCGCCGAGCCGGATGTCGAGCGTCCGTTGCGTGCTGCGTTGGCGAGCATCACGTTGAACCTCTCGCTGGCAGAGCTTGAGAGGTTGAATCTGGATGAGCTGGCCTGGGAAGCGCGAGTCATGCAGTTTCGTGGTTATCGCGAACTCTGGCGCAAGCAGGGCGTGCTGCCGATGCTGCGACGCTTGCTGCATGACTTCCAGCTGCCCCAGGCATTGATCGCGCGCAGTGACGGCGAACGGGTGCTGACCAACCTGCTGCATTTGTCCGAGCTGCTGCAACAGGCCGCCGCCGAGCTTGATGGCGAGCAAGCGCTGATCCGCCATCTATCCGAGCATCTGGCGCTGTCCGGTCAGGCTGGGGAAGAACAGATACTGCGTCTGGAGAGCGACGAGCAACTGGTCAAGGTGGTGACCATTCACAAGTCGAAGGGGCTTGAATACCCGTTGGTATTCCTGCCATTCGTGTGTTCGGCGAAACCAGTGGACGGCAGCCGTTTGCCGCTGCATTACCACGATGAAACCGGCAATGCCCAAGTAACCTTGCGGCCAACTCCGGAGTTGATTGCGCTGGCCGACGATGAGCGCTTGGCCGAGGATCTGCGTTTACTCTACGTGGCGCTCACCCGGGCGCAACACGCCTGCTGGCTCGGCGTCACCGACCTCAAGCGCGGCAATAACAACAGCTCGGTGCTGCACCTTTCGGCGTTGGGTTATCTGCTGGGCGGCGGCGCTTCGTTGGCCGAATCACAAGGCTTGAGGCGTTGGCTGGAAGACTTGCAGCAAGACTGTCCCGCACTGAACTACCGCGAGATGCCGGAAAAAACCGACGAGCATTACCATCCGCCGCAGAACGTTGCGGCATTGCTCGCACCGCTGATCCCGAAACGCAAGGCCAGCGAAAACTGGTGGATCGCCTCCTACAGCGCCTTGCGTATCGGCGATATCCTGAGCGTGGGCAGCGACGAAGCGCCGGAAAACCCGCAAGCGCAAAAGCTATTCGACGATGAGCGCCTCGATCCAGAAGCACCGCGCGAAATGGTCGCCGGCGGTGCCGATATACATCGATTCCCGCGTGGTCCGAATCCGGGCACCTTTCTCCATGGCTTGCTGGAGTGGGCCGGTGACGAAGGGTTTGCCGCCACGCCGCAAGCCGTGGAAGACGCCATTGCCCGCCGCTGCAATCGGCGCGGCTGGGAAGGCTGGATCACCACGTTGAGCGATTGGCTGCAGCACTTGCTCACGTCACCGCTGCAGATCGGTGCCGGCCATTCGCCTGTCATCTTTGAGCAGCTGAAACAGTACCGCGTCGAGATGGAGTTCTGGTTCGCCAGCCATAAGGTCGATGTGCTCAAGCTCGATGAACTGGTCCGCCAGTACACCCACAACGGTGTTGCCCGGGTCGCCGCCGAACCGGTCTTGCTCAACGGCATGTTCAAGGGTTTCATCGACCTGACGTTCGAGCACGATGGGCGTTATTACGTCGCCGATTACAAATCCAACTGGCTGGGTGTCGATGACATGGCTTACACCGAGCAGGCCATGGAGCAGTCGATCCTGGATAATCGCTACGATCTGCAATACGTGCTGTACCTGTTGGCCCTTCATCGCCAGCTCAAAGCGCGGCTTGCCGATTACGACTACGACCGGCATGTCGGTGGTGCCTTGTATTTGTTTTTGCGTGGCACGCGTGCGTCCAGTCAGGGCGTATATTTCGCCCGGCCACCACGGGAATTGATCGAGCGCCTTGACCGGCTGTTCCAGGGCAAACCGGAACCCAAGGCCGAACCCGCGTGGGAACAGGGAGTATTGCTATGAGTCGCACCTTTGCCGAGTTGTTGCCGACCCCGTTGGCAGCGGAAAGCCTGGCCGGTCTGGCGCCATTGAGCCGTGCCGATGACTTGCTGTTGTTGCTCACGCGCTGGGTCGAACGCGGCTGGTTGCGAGCGCTGGACAAGGCCTTTGTCGCCTTCCTCCACGAACTGGCTCCCGACGATGATCCGTTGGTGTTGCTGGCGGCGGCATTGACCAGTCATCAACTGGGCCACGGTCACGTCTGCCTGGATCTGTTCGAGACGCTCAGGGAACCGGACTTCGCGCTGTCATTGCCACCGGAAGGCGACGTGCAAAGTGACGCGATGTTGCTGCCTTCGCAATTGCTCGAGACGCTGGACGGCGCCCATTGGTGCAAGGTTCTGGCCTCCAGCCGTCTGGTCGCTTTGGCAGCTGATGGCAGCGAATCGGCGCAACAAGAGCCGTTGGTGTTGTCGGGAAAACGCCTTTACCTGCGCCGCTATTGGGCGTACGAGCGGCGCATCGACAACGCTTTGCGCCTGCGCCTCGCCGAGCACGAATCGACACCGGATGATCTGCCCCAACGCCTCACTGGCCTGTTCGGTCCGGCTCGGCCCGGCGAGGTGATCGACTGGCAAAAACTGGCGTGTGCCCTGGCGACCCGCAGTGCATTCAGCATCGTCACTGGTGGCCCCGGGACCGGCAAGACCACCACGGTCGTGCGTTTGCTGGCATTGCTCCAGTCTCCGGCGGTGGAGGCTGGCAAACCGCTGCGTATTCGTCTCGCTGCGCCCACCGGTAAAGCCGCGGCACGGCTGACGGAGTCCATCAGCCAGCAAGTCAGGACGTTGCAAGTCGCTGAAGCGGTGCGAGAAAAAATTCCGTCCGACGTCACCACCGTTCACCGGTTGCTCGGCAGCCGTCCCGGTACCCGACACTTTCGGCATCACGCCGGCAATCGCTTGCCGCTGGATGTGCTGGTGGTGGACGAAGCGTCGATGATCGACCTGGAGATGATGGCCAATCTGCTCGATGCAATGCCAGCGCATGCCCGACTGGTGTTGCTGGGTGACAAGGACCAGTTGGCCTCGGTGGAAGCCGGCGCCGTACTGGGCGATTTGTGTCGTGACGCCGAGGCCGGTTGGTATAGCCCTCGAACGCGTCAATGGCTGGAAACGGTCAGTGGTGAGAACCTCGGCAGCAGCGGTTTGCACGAAGACACCCACGACACTCATCCACTGGCGCAGCAGGTGGTGATGCTGCGTCACTCGCGGCGGTTCGGC
Source organism: Pseudomonas sp. GB2N2 (assembly GCF_054897705.1). NCBI lineage: Bacteria > Pseudomonadati > Pseudomonadota > Gammaproteobacteria > Pseudomonadales > Pseudomonadaceae > Pseudomonas > Pseudomonas sp. GB2N2. Next base: position 3,734,961 of record NZ_CM142701.1, on the reverse strand, counting down.
GAGGGCAGCGGCATAGGCCTGCTGGCGCGCTGGGTCAACCAGCAACAGCCTGAAGAGGCGCGCAAGTTGTTGGCCGCCCGAAGCCACGACGATGTGTTTTCGCTGTCCCTCAAAGGTGAGCACGACCAATCGCTGGAGCGCTTGTTGCTCGAAGGTCATGACGCTGGGCCGCAAGGTTATCGGCATTATCTGAGCCTGCTGCGCAATCGACGACCGCCGCTCGATAGCGCCCTCGACGATCCCCGCTGGACCGATTGGGCGCGCGAAGTGCTGCAAGCCTTTGACGCCTTTCAGTTGCTGTGTGCCGTACGCAAGGGGCCGTGGGGTGTGGAAGGCCTCAATCAGCGAGTCACGGACGCGCTGCTCAAGGCCCGGTTGATCGAGAGCAATCAGCAGTGGTACGAAGGTCGGCCAGTGCTGATGACCCGCAACGACTATGGCCTGGGCTTGATGAACGGCGACATCGGCATTGCCCTCAAGCTGCCGGAGCGCGAGGGGCCCGAAGCGGGACGTCAGGTGCTGCGCGTGGCGTTCCCGCGTAACGACGGACAGGGCGGCGTGCGCTTTGTCCTGCCGAGCCGGCTTAATGATGTGGAAACCGTGTACGCCATGACCGTGCACAAATCACAGGGCTCGGAGTTCGCGCATACGGCGTTGATTTTGCCTGACGCCCTCAATCCGGTTCTGACCAAAGAACTGATCTATACCGGCATCACTCGCGCCAAGCATTGGTTCACCTTGATCGAACCTCGAAACGGCGTGTTTGAAGACGCAGTGCGACGCAAGGTCAAGCGCTTGAGCGGGCTGATGCTGGAGTTGGAAGAGGTGGCGCCACCCGCGGACTGAGGGTCGCCGTTCCGACGCCAAAAAAATGGCTGTAACCCCCGGCCGGTGCGGCCTCGCGGGTGTCCAGACGCTGTGCTATCGTGCCGCATTATCCTGTTACGATCGAAGGGAATCCTGCATGAAGGTGGCTGTCTGGACGACAGAGCGCATCGATTTCTGCCAGAAAATCATGCTGGCAGGCTTTCTCTGTTTGCTCAGTGGCTTCGCTTTTGCGCAAGCGCAAACTCCGCCCGGCATGGCCGATCAGCGTGCCCAATCGGTCACGCAAGTCGTCCTCGGCATCCTCGGTTATGCCCGCTGGCCTGTTGAGCCGGCACAACTGCGCTTTTGCATCGTAGGCCCTACCGAATACACCGATGATCTGGTCAAAGGCACGACCCAGGCCACCGGCCGCCCGGTGACCGTCAGCCGCTTGCTGGCCGACAACCCGTCCATCGTCAGTGACTGCGACGCGGTGTACATCGGCAAACTGACCAGCGAAGAACGCAGCCGGCTGTTCGCTTCCCTGACAGGCCACCCGGTATTGAGCATCAGCGAAAGCGATGACCCGTGCACCGTCGGCAGCCTGTTCTGCCTGCGTGTCGGCGATGACCAGGTGTCCTTTGAGGTCAACCTCGACTCCGTCGCCCGCAGCGGTGTGCGCATTCACCCCAGTGTTCTGCAGCTGTCCCGCCACAAGCCGGCGGCGCCATGAGTTTATTTAAACCGGACAGTCGCCCGACCTTGCGCTCAGTCATCGGTCGCGGGCATTTGATCGTTGCACTGGTGGCCGTCGCCATGGCCAGCGTCTCGCTGACGCTGCTCGGTGTCCTGGCTTTGCGGGTGTATGCCGACCACAACCTGCACCTGATCGCACGCTCCATCAACTACACCGTGGAAGCGGCGGTGGTGTTCAACGACAAGACGGCGGCCACTGAAGCACTGGCGTTGATCGCCTCCACCGAAGAAGTCGCCGATGCCCAGGTGCTGGACCGGCATGGCATGGTGTTGGCGCGTTGGCAGCGGCCTGAAACCGGATTGTTCCCGGATCTGGAAATGCAGTTGGCCAAGGCCTTTCTGGAAAAACCGATCAGCCTGCCGATCGTCCATCAGGACCATGAAATCGGCAGCATTCAGCTGACAGGTGGTGGCGGCAGCCTGATGCGCTTCCTGCTCAGCGGCCTGGTGGGTATCGTTCTGTGCACGGCGGCTAGCGCCTGGGTGGCGCTGTATCTGGCGCGCCGACAACTTCGCGGGATTACTGGGCCACTGCGAAGTCTGGCTTGCGTGGCTCACGCCGCGCGCAGCGAACGGGCCTTCGACCGTCGCGTACCGCCCGCCGCCATCGCCGAACTCGACAACCTCGGCAACGACTTCAATGCCCTGCTCGATGAACTCGAAGACTGGCAGAGCCACCTGCAAAGCGAAAACGAAGCCCTGGCCCACAAGGCTAGCCACGACAGCCTCACCGGGTTGCCGAACCGGGCGTTTTTCGAGGGTCGATTGATGCGCTCACTGCGCAATGCCAACAAGCACAACGAGCGCATGGCGGTGCTGTTTCTCGACAGCGACCGGTTCAAGGAAATCAACGATAACTTCGGGCACGCCGCCGGTGACGCGGTGCTGGTAGCCGTGGCCAATCGGGTGCGTGCGCAATTGCGCGAAGGGGATCTGGTGGCGCGTCTGGGCGGCGACGAATTTGCCGTGTTGCTGACCCCGTTGCACAAGACCGAAGACGCCGAGCGGATCGCCGATAAAATCCTCGCGAGTATGGAAATGCCCATCCCGATGCCGGGGGCAGCGCACGTGGTGACGTCTCTCAGTATTGGCATCGCCGTGTACCCCGATCATGGCGCGACGCCTGGGGCTTTGCTTCACGCTGCCGATGCAGCCATGTACCAAGCCAAGCGCCTCGCCCGAGGTGCACAACACACCTCAGGGTCGAAGTCACCTGTTGCCCATATTCAGATCAGGAGCTAATACCGTGTTCTCAGTTTCCCTGCGATTTTTCACCCTCACCCTGTTCATGGTGCTGCTGGCATTGACCGGCTGCCAGACGGCACCGCAAAAAGGCCTGACCCCGGCGCAAATCGCGGTGCTCAAACAACAAGGGTTCGAGTTGACCGACGAGGGCTGGGCGTTCGGCCTGTCCGGCAAAGTGTTGTTTGGCAGCGACGTCGAAAGCCTCAACCCGCAGAGCACCGAGATCGTCGAACGCATCGGCAAGGCGTTGCTCGGTGTCGGGATCGAGCGGGTGCGCATTGATGGTCATACCGACGCATCGGGCAAGGAGTCCTACAACGAAACGCTGTCCCTGCGCCGGGCAAAAAGCGTCGGTATCGTGCTGAACGCGGTGGGAATGAAGGAACAGAACATCCAGCTACGCGGACTCGGCAGCAGCCAGCCGGTGGCCTCAAATGACAGCGCAGCGGGGCGGACCGAGAATCGCCGGGTGGCGATTGTGGTGAGTGCGGATTGATCGGTCAACAGCATGTCCCGGCGTTCACCCATCATCTGCCTCTGATTCTGATTCTGATTCTGATTCTGATCAGTGACGGTGCAGGATGACTGAACTCCCGTGTATGTGGGCCATTACTAGAGCAAAACATCTCTATCATTCAACGCAATTTCTACCACCTGCTCTGGCGATAGTGTCTGCGAATAACTCACATCGTTGAAGTATTCGTCTGGCCAGAAAATCAAATCGGATACGCGTTCATTGGGTACGTTGATTGCCAGCATGGTCAACCAAAATTCGACTTCATGGTCAGCGCCATCACCTTCCATGACCCTTCGAGCCAACTCTACCAACTCTTGCTTTGTCACATCTGCCACGCGCCGTTCATATGGCTTGGCTAGGACTTTGCGAACCCAGGTGTCATGGTCTTGTCCTCCATAAATCCCCTGAAAGTCGATGAACTCTAGCTTGGTCATGGCTTCTCGATTGAACGCGGCCAACTGTTCCCGAGTTTGTTCGGGATGTCCGCAATCAATTTGTTCAGAATGTATCGTCAGCCGGGCGACCAAGGCCTCATCCAGCAACGGAGGCATTAACTCGGGACGAAGCTCCATATGTTCTCTCACAGTCCATTGATTATTTTTTGAATCCTGGCAAGCCTTGAGCGGCACGCCATTCTTTTACAATCTGCGTCACGCCTTCAGGGGAACCATCTGTTCCCGTTTCCGGGTAGTAGATCAAGTCTGACCCTGCCGGGTGCTCGCTTACCTTCTCGAAGTGCAACAAAAGCAAGTCTGCACGGTCATCGTTTTCGGCTTGTTCGTCTTCCTTGGCGAGCTCCTGCAGCAGCTTGATAAATTCCGCTTCTGTGTACTCAGAGAAGCTGTTTTTCAGTAGTGTGTCCGTCATGTTTGGCCTATTTGTTCCGGTGAAGATCGATGTGGTTTTTCGGTGTGTTAACTCGCAGGTTATCCACGTCGTACAAGCCACCGCCCTCTGATACTTTTTCGATGTGGTGCAGCTCGTAAGACAATCTACCTCCGACTCTATCGGCTTTCCGAACACGCGGAGCCCGACCTGTAAGCATACGGCCAACACTTTGCTTGACGAACTGATCCGCTGCTGCTGATCCTGAGACAGCTTTCCAAAGTGCGGCTCTGAATGTGTCAAAGCTTTTGAATTCGCGTTCCCTCAGTGCGTCCGCCACGTCCGTAGGTATCGGAACTCCTACTCCCGAACTCGCCCCAATAAGCCAGATACCAACCACATCCTCGCCTTGACCTGTTGCAGTTCCGGGGGTCTTGCGAACATTCATCACGATGTAAAGCGGCTGCACACCAGAATCAGCCGGGAACACCAGAATGAAATCTTTGTAAGCGTCCGGGTAAATCGGGCTGACGATGATGTTATCAGCCTGTTCGGTGGGCGGATAAATCCAGATATGGGGCACCTGTGGTGCGCTTTCTAACGTTGGAATCCCTAAAGTGCTGGACGGGTCAGCGGCTGGTGTCCATACCAAGGTTACACCGTCACCCAAGTCAGCCACTTGCTGCGAACCTTGGGCAACGAACCGTACTACTGGAATCATTTCCCAGTCGCGGCGCTTTTGGGTGTTGTACCCGTATCCTTTCAAGGTGCCATCGGCTTGTTATTCGACGTGCAGGCGGACACGTGTGCGAGCTTGCTTGAGTGACTTGAACTGTTGTTCTGTACACAGGCTGCTGTCGCCCATGCTGGAAGGCCACAGTAATGCAACCACTCCCGTCAATGCACCAGCAACAACACTAGAAGTAGCGCCAGACGCCACAGCGCCAGCCGCACACAAACCACCACAAGACACACCGCCAGCGCTGGCAGTAGCAGCGCCGCCTAATAGAAGTGTTCCCAGTGAAGCGGGTAGGGAGCCACTGATTTTCTTGAGGGGAATGTTTCCTTGTGCATCCGTTTCACGGCCACCCAGCAAGGCAAACTCGCCATACTGGCTAATCGGATCGGTGGGAATGGCTCCGCTGGGACTGGTGTAGTTAATGGTCCCATCTGGCAGCGTGCAACTCTTGGCGAAGACGCATCCGCGTGGGGCCACTTCATCCCGTTTCTTGATCGCATTCCTGCGTGCGTCCGCTTCCCGCTCGTTCCTTTCGTTCGTCGCCACTGTTCTGTTCCAAGCCGCCTGCGCTGCCTCTGTAGCCTCGGCATGCAGCCTATTGGCATCTTGCCCATTTGCCCCCAGATAATTCGGGAAAAGGTTTTCAACCGGCATAACCCCTCCTATAAAAACTGACTCGAGCCCTGTTTGGCCGATGAGGCGCGACAGGACGCTATCCCATGCTGGCTTGGCGTGTCTGTAGGACGGTCTGTAGGAGAGTTCTTAAATGCCACAACAGTCAGTCGGCGAACAGCATGTCCCGGCGTTCGCCCATCAACAACCCCTGATTCTGCTCAGTCACCGCACGAATGTAATCCCACAACAGGGTAATCCGCTTGAGCTTGCGCAGGTCTTCGCGGCAGTACATCCAGAATTGCCGCGTGATGTTGATTTCCTCCGGCAGCACCGGCAGCAAGCGCGGGTCCTGCGCCGCGAGGAAGCATGGCAGGATCGCCAGCGACCGGCCTTGCTGCGCCGCCACGAACTGGGCGATCACGCTCGTGCTGCGCAGGTTGGCGCTGGCGCCGGGGAGTACGTTGGCCAGATACAACAGCTCCGAACTGAACGCCAGGTCGTCGACATAACTGATAAATGAGTGTTTGCCCAAGTCTGCCGGGCGGCGGATCGGTGGGTGTTTGTCCAGATAGTCCTGGGTCGCGTACAGCTGCAATTTATAGTCGCAGAGTTTGCAGCAGACGTACGGTCCATGCTCCGGACGCTCCAGCGCGATGACGATGTCCGCCTCGCGCTTGGACAGGCTGATGAAGTGCGGCAGCGGCAGGATGTCCACCGAGATTGCCGGGTAGGCATCGACGAAATGGCTCAGTTGCGGGGTGATGAAAAAGCTGCCGAAACCTTCCGTGCAACCCATCCGTACGTGACCGGACAGCGCTACGCCGGAACCTGAAACCTGCTCGCAGGCCATGTGCAGCGTGCTTTCGATCGACTCGGCATAACCGAGCAGTCGCTGGCCCTCAGCGGTCAGGACGAAACCGCTGGTCCTGGATTTCTCGAACAGCAAAGTGCCCAACGCTGCTTCCAGCGAACTGATGCGCCGCGACACGGTGGTGTAGTCCACCGCCAGGCGTTTGGCTGCGGTGCTGGCCTTGCGGGTGCGGGCGACCTCGAGGAAAAACTTGAGGTCATCCCAGTTCAGCGAACCTAAGGACGTGATGTTTTTTTGCATGATGGACCGGCTTTTATGTGCGTTCTTATTAGAAGTTTGCACATCTATACTCCAAAAACAGCCCGACAACCAATTCGCGACACACGCCTCAGCTCACACCGGTCACGGCGACATTCTCGTCCTGGCTCCCTAGATAGCTCTCTAAATTAGAACAATGCTAAATAAGAACAATGTCCCGGAGACCGTCATGAACGCATCGCTTACGCCCAACGAAACCACTGTGGAAACTGCGCAAACTGTGCAAAAGGTCAAGCTGTTGATCGACGGCGAGTGGGTCGAGTCCCAGACCACCGAGTGGCACGACATCGTCAACCCGGCGACCCAGCAAGTGCTGGCCAAGGTTCCGTTTGCCACGGCGCAGGAAGTTGACGCGGCGATCAGTGCCGCCCACCGCGCTTTCCAGACCTGGAAACTGACGCCGATTGGCGGGCGGATGCGCATCATGCTCAAGCTCCAGGCGTTGATTCGCGAACACTCCAAGCGCATCGCCGTGGTGCTCAGCAACGAGCAGGGCAAGACCATTGCCGACGCTGAAGGCGATATCTTCCGCGGCCTCGAAGTGGTCGAACACGCCTGCTCCATCGGCACTCTGCAAATGGGCGAGTTTGCTGAAAACGTCGCCAGCGGCGTCGATACCTACACCCTGCGTCAGCCGATCGGCGTCTGCGCCGGCATCACCCCGTTCAACTTCCCGGCGATGATTCCGCTGTGGATGTTCCCGATGGCCATCGCCTGCGGCAACACCTTCGTGCTCAAGCCGTCCGAACAGGACCCGCTGTCGACCCTGCTGCTGGTGGAACTGGCGATTGAAGCGGGCGTCCCGAAAGGCGTGCTCAACGTGGTTCACGGCGGCAAGGACGTGGTGGATGCGCTGTGCACTCACAAAGACATTAAGGCGGTTTCCTTCGTCGGTTCGACGGCCGTCGGTACCCACGTCTACGACTTGGCCGGCAAACACGGAAAGCGCGTGCAATCGATGATGGGCGCGAAGAACCACGCCGTGGTACTGCCGGATGCCAACCGCGAACAGACGCTGAATGCACTGGTCGGTGCCGGTTTCGGTGCCGCCGGCCAACGCTGCATGGCTACTTCGGTGGTGGTGTTGGTGGGCGCGGCCAAACAGTGGCTGCCAGACCTGAAAGCATTGGCGCAGAAACTCACAGTGAATGCCGGCAGCGAGCCGGGCACTGACGTCGGTCCGGTGATTTCCAAACGGGCCAAGGCGCGGATTCTCGATCTGATCGAAAGCGGCATCAAGGAAGGCGCCACACTGGAGCTGGACGGTCGTCAGATCAGCGTGCCGGGCTTCGAGCAAGGCAACTTTGTCGGCCCGACGCTGTTTTCCGGCGTGACCACCGACATGCAGATCTACACCCAGGAAATCTTCGGCCCAGTGCTGGTGGTGCTGGAAGTGAATACCCTCGACGAAGCCATCGCGCTGGTCAACGCCAATCCGTTCGGCAACGGCACCGGCCTGTTCACCCAGAGCGGGGCGGCGGCGCGCAAATTCCAGAACGAAATCGACGTCGGCCAGGTCGGCATCAACATCCCGATCCCGGTGCCGGTGCCGTTCTTCAGCTTCACCGGTTCGCGTGGTTCGAAACTCGGCGACCTCGGTCCGTATGGCAAGCAAGTGGTGCAGTTCTACACTCAGACCAAGACTGTCACCAGTCGCTGGTTCGATGACAACAGCGTCAACGACGGTGTGAACACCACCATCAACTTGCGTTAAGGAGGCGGACATGAAAATCGCTTTTATCGGCCTCGGCAACATGGGCGCGCCGATGGCCCGCAACCTGATCAAGGCCGGCCATTCGCTGCGCCTGGTCGATCTGAACAAAACCGTCCTGGCTGAGCTGGAGCAACTGGGCGGCAGCATCAGCGCGACCGCCCGTGAAGCGGCGCAAGGCGCGGAACTGGTGATCACCATGCTGCCCGCCGCGGTGCATGTGCGTAGCGTGTGGCTGGGCGAAGACGGCGTGCTCGCCGGCATCGGCCAAGGTGTGCCAGCCGTTGATTGCAGCACCATCGATCCACAGACGGCGCGGGAGGTGGCGGCGGCGGCTGCCAACCAACGCGTGGCCATGGCCGATGCGCCAGTTTCCGGCGGCACTGGCGGTGCAACGGCCGGGACGTTGACCTTCATGGTCGGCGCCACTCCGGAGCTGTTCGCCACCCTGCAACCGGTGCTGGCGCAGATGGGCCGCAACATTGTGCATTGCGGTGAAGTCGGCACCGGGCAAATCGCCAAGATCTGCAACAACCTGCTGCTCGCGATCTCCATGGTCGGCGTCAGTGAAGCCATGGCGCTGGGGGATGCTCTGGGCATCGACACGGGCGTGCTGGCCGGGATCATCAACAGTTCGACGGGGCGTTGCTGGAGTTCGGAAATGTACAACCCGTGGCCGGGCATCGTTGAAACGGCACCGGCCTCGCGCGGTTACACCGGCGGGTTCGGTGCGGAATTGATGCTCAAGGATTTGGGGCTGGCGACGGAAGCGGCACGTCAGGCGCACCAACCGGTGGTGCTCGGCGCGGTGGCCCAGCAGTTGTATCAAGCGATGAGCCAGCGTGGGGAAGGTGGCAAGGACTTCTCGGCGATCATCAACAGCTATCGCAAACCGCAATAAACCCTGCCTGCACGAATTGTGTTTGCATCGACATTTACCGGGAAATCACGTCGCGTGATTCCCCGGTTTTTTTGCATCAGGCAAACACGAAATACTTGCGCACGGTTTCAACGACTTCCCACGTGCCTTTCATGCCCGGCTCGATGACGAAAATATCACCCGCACGCAGATGGATCGGCTCTTTGCCTTCCGGGGTGATGATGCAGTAGCCCTCTCGGAAGTCGCAGTATTCCCACTTCACGTATTCCACGTACCACTTGCCCGGCGTGCAGATCCAGGTGCCCATGATCTTGCTGCCGTCATCGCTGGTGTAGGCGTTGAGGTTGACGGTGTGCGGATCGCCTTCGAGTTTTTCCCATTTGCAGGCGTCGAGGACGGGCAGCGGGTGGGTGTCGCGAAGAACGGTAATCGGTGCGGACATGATGACTCCGGGCGTGAGGAAGAACTGAAGTCGCACCCTAACGGGCTTGGCGTGGCGTCAGTTGTCTGTGCTCGACATCGAGGTGTCCAGAAACGCTCGGTCACTGGCGCAAGCCATAAAAAAACGCCCCGGTATTCGTCGAATGCCGGGGCGTTTTTTTATTCGGTGTTTATTGTGCCACTGGCACGTTGCGCTGCCGTGCGATGCGCAGCCGGTAGCAACCGTAGATCAGCAACACCCACACCGGCATGGCGTACACCGAAGCGCGCACCGGCGGAATCATCCAGATGACGCAGATGATCACGGCCATGAACGCCAGGCACACATAATTGGTGTACGGCGACCAGAACGCCTTGAAGCCCGGTACGACCCCGCGCTGGGTCATGGCCTTGCGAAACTTCAAATGCGTCAGGCTGATCAGTGCCCAGTTGATCATCAGCGAGGCGACCACCAGGGCGAACAACAACTCCAGCGCTTCATGCGGCGCAACATAATTGACCAGCACAGCCAACATCGTGATCAGCGCCGAAACACCCAGTGCCAGCAGCGGTACGCCTTGCTTGTTCAGCTTCATCAAAGCCTTCGGTGCATCGCCTTGTTCGGCCAGGCCGTAGAGCATGCGGCTGTTGCAGTAAACGCCGCTGTTGTAGACCGACAGAGCGGCGGTGAGCACCACGAAGTTGAGGATTTGCGCGGCGGTGTCACTGCCGATCAGGGCGAAAATCTGCACGAACGGACTGCCACTGTAAGCATCGCCCGAAGCACCGAGCGTCTCCAGCAGTTGGTCCCAGGGATACAGCGACAGCAGCACCGTGAGTGCGCCGACGTAAAAAATCAGCACCCGGTAAACCACCTGGTTGATGGCTTTGGGAATGACCTTTCTCGGCTCGCTGGCTTCGGCGGCGGTGATGCCGACCAGTTCCAGGCCACCGAAAGAAAACATGATGAACGCCATCGCCATCAGCAGGCCGTTGGTGCCGTTGGGGAAGAATCCGCCGTGGCTCCACAGGTTGCTCACCGACGCTTGCGGGCCGCCGGTGCCGCTGAACAGCATGTAGCAGCCGAGGAGGATCATGCCAATGATGGCGACGACCTTGATGATCGCGAACCAGAATTCCATCTCGCCAAAGACTTTGACGTTAAGCGTATTGATCAGGTTGACCAGTACGAAGAACACCGCCGCGCTGACCCAGGTCGGCACGTCCGGCCACCAGAATTGCACGTACTTGCCGACGGCGGTCAGCTCGGCCATGCCCACCAGCACGTACAGCACCCAATAGTTCCAGCCGGACAGGAAACCGGCGAAACCGCCCCAGTAGTTGTGCGCGAAGTGGCTGAAAGAGCCGGCCACCGGTTCCTCGACGATCATCTCGCCGAGTTGGCGCATGATCAGGAACGCAATGAACCCGGCGATGGCATAGCCGAGGATCATCGACGGTCCGGCGGACTTGAGCACGCCGGCGGAGCCCAGGAACAGCCCTGTCCCGATAGCGCCACCCAAGGCGATCAGTTGAATGTGTCGATTTTTCAACCCTCGCTTGAGCGTTGCCGGTTGCAAGATTTCATCCGCCATCTGATTCCCTTTTTTGTTGTTGCGGCCGAGCCTGATTGGAAGGGGCAGATATTACTCTGCGCGGCGGTTGTCATACAGGTGGCGGATGGGCCAAACACTGTTTTTCAAGTGAGGTTTTCAAGTCGGGTTTTCAGCGCGCAACGCGTCGAGCAACGCCTTGGCATAACCGGGCAGGCCGGTGAATGAACGGGCGCACAGCAACAGTTTTCGCCGGGCCCAGTCTTCCTTCAGGGCGAAGCTTTTGAAGGGTTGCTCGACGCCCCGGCGCTGGATCGCCGCCAGCGGCACAATGGCCAGGCCAGCGCCGTGAGCGACCATGCGCATCACCGCATCAAAACCTTCCGCGCGGATGCGGATGGGCAGGCGCGCGCCCGCGTGCAGTGCCTGCTCTTCGAGGTATACCGCCAGTGCGCTGTTGACGCTGAGGCCAACGTAATCGTGCTGCAGGGTGTCGCTGAAACTCGGCGTTTCGCCCTCGGCCAAGGGATGCCCGGGCGGCGTGATCAGCACGAGGGGATCGTCGCGGAAGGGCAGGGTTTTCAGTGCATGCGTGTCCGCCGCGTCGGAGACGATGCCGAGGTCGGCGGCACCTTGGCGCAGCGCGTGGGTGATGCGAGCACTGGGCAATTCCTGGAGGTCGATGTCGAGATTGGGATGGTCGCGGAGAAAGTCTGCGAGCACTTCCGGCAAGTGCTCGGTGATCGCCGTGGTGTTGCACAACGGGCGCACCCGACCTTTGACGCCTTTGGCGTATTCGGCCAGGTCCTGCTGCATGCGTTCGGCGTGCTGCAGCAAGAGCCGGGCGTGCTGCGCCAGGGCTTTGCCTGCGGGTGTGGGCGTGACACCGCGCCGACCACGTTCGAGGAAGTCGATGCCGAGCGAAGATTCCATCGCGCGGATGCGTGCGCTCGCCGCCGCCAGGGACAAATGGCTGCGCGCGGCGCCGGCGGTGATGTTGCCGCTGTCGAGGATGTGCAGGTAGAGGCGCAGGTCGGTCAGGTTGAAGTGCATTCAGTAACCTTCAGGTGTGCAGTGTCCGGGCGGACGCCATCGCTGACTTGCCAGCGATGGCGCCAGTCGGCCCGACCATTTTTTAAGCCTCTATCAAAACAAGAGGCACCCTCAGTATATGGCGGATTTCCACAAGGCCACTCCGGGTTCAAAATGCGCCCATGACTACACTTGCCACTTTCTACCAAAACCTCGGCCTGACCCTGTCCCTGATGGTCATCGCCACTTTCCTCCTCGCCGGTGTGATCAAAGGCGTGATCGGCCTCGGCTTGCCGACCATCGCCATGGGCCTGCTCGGTCTGGCTATGGCACCGTCGCAGGCTGCCGCGTTGCTGATCATCCCCGCGACGGTCACCAACGTCTGGCAATTGGCATTCGGCGGGCATCTGCGTGATTTGGCGAAACGGCTATGGCCGATGCTATTGGCGATTTTCATCGGCACCGGTGCCGGCGCACTGTGGATCGGCATGTCCGGCGGTCATTGGGTGGTACGGGGACTGGGCGGGGCGTTGCTGCTCTATGCGCTGAGTGGATTGTTTCTGCCGACCTTGCGTATAAAAACAGGCACCGAACGCTGGCTCGGTCCGCTGTGCGGCCTGCTGACCGGTATCATCACGTCCGCCACCGGGGTGTTCGTGATTCCAGCGGTGCCGTACCTGCAAACCCTGGGTTTGAGCAAGGATCAGCTGGTGCAGGCGCTGGGCCTGTCGTTCACCGTGTCAACCCTGGCCCTCGCCGCAGGCCTGTTGTGGCGCGGGGCGCTGGGCGGTGGCGAGTTGAGCGCGTCATTGCTGGCGCTGATTCCCGCAGTGCTCGGCATGCTGTTCGGGCAATGGCTGCGCCAGCGGATCAGCGCCGTGCTGTTCAAGCGTGTGTTCTTCACTGGTCTCGGCGTGCTCGGCGGGCACTTGCTCATCAGTGGGTAGCTGTTGACGGGCTGAGCCTGCCAGAGGTGTTCAACCTCTGGGCCTGAGGCTCGGCTACTATCGATGTCTGAAGCCAACACTACGAAAAGCGATTTGAGCCAATGAATTTTCGATAAGGAACACCGGTGAAAGCCAGATCCGATGAATTGCAGATTTTCGTCTGCGTGATTGAGTGCGGGTCGATTTCCGCCGCCGCCGAACAGGTCGGGCAAACGCCTTCGGCGGTCAGTCGCACCCTGTCGCGGCTGGAGGCCAAGCTCGATACCACGCTGATCAACCGCACCACCCGGCGGATGGACCTGACCGAGGAGGGCAAGTATTTCTTCGAGCACGCCAAGCGGATTCTCGATCAGATGGACGAACTCGAAGAGCGTCTGTCCTCACGCCAGCAAACCCCGTCCGGGCGTTTGCGGATCAACGCCGCGTCGCCGTTCATGCTGCACGCGATTGTTCCGTACATCGACGAATTCCGCCGGCTCTACCCGGACATTCAGCTCGAACTCAATAGCAACGACCTGATCATCGACCTGCTCGAACAGAGCACCGACATCGCTATCCGCATCGGTACGCTGGCCGACTCGACCCTGCACGCTCGTTCGCTGGGTTGCAGCCCGCTGCACATCGTCGCCAGCCCGGCTTACCTGGAGCAACACGGCACACCGCTGGTCGTTGAAGAGTTGAGCGGGCATACCCTGTTGGGCTTCACCCAAAACGAAGGCCTCAACCAGTGGCCGTTGCGTTACGTACATGGCGATCGCTGGCCGATCCAGGCGTCGATCGGTGCGTCCAGCGGCGAAACCATCAGGCACCTGGCGTTGCAAGGCCAGGGCATTGCCAGCCTGTCGGACTTCATGACCATCGACGACATTCGTGCCGGGCGCTTGAAAGTGCTGCTGGCGGATTTCAACAGCGGCTATCGCCAGCCGATTAACGCGGTGTATTACCGCAACTCGCAATTGGCCCTGCGGATTCAATGCTTCCTGGACTTCATCCAGGGCAAATTGGCGGTCTACGCGGATTCAGATTTCAAGGGTTGATTCGTGACTCCTGCGCAAGAGTGAATTGGGTCAGCGGGGATTTTTCGCCGGCGGCCACTGCTGGATACTCGTTGCATCACTTATTAACGCAGGGAGTTTCTCCATGAACGTATTCGTTACCGGCGCCGCCGGTTTTATCGGCGGCTCCATTGCCACCGGCCTGATCCGCGCTGGCCATACAGTCACCGGCCTGGTGCGCAGCGCCGAACAAGCCAATGAATTGCGTGCGCTGGGCATCACCCCGGTGATCGGCACTCTTGACGACAGCGCATTATTGGCCGAACAGGCCCGCGCGGCTGACGCCGTGATCAACGCCGCCAGCAGTGACCATCGCGCTGCGGTGGAAGCGTTGCTCGAGGCCTTGCGCGGTTCCAACAAAGTGTTCCTGCACACCAGCGGTTCGAGCATCGTCGGCGATGCATCGGGCGGCAAATCCAGCGACGTCATCTATTACGAAGACACGCTGCCGGAACCGACCGTCGACAAGGCGGCCCGCGTGGCCATCGACAACCTGATTCTCGCCGCAGCGAAGGACGGCGTGAATTCCGCCGTAATCTGCAACACCCTGATCTACGGCCACAGCCTGGGGGTCAAACGTGACAGCGTGCAGTTGCCGCGCTTGTTGAAACAGGCGCGCAAAAGTGGCGTGGTCCGGCAAGTCGGCACGGGGCAGAACATCTGGTCCAACGTGCACATCGAAGACGTGGTGGCCCTGTATCTGCTGGCACTGACGAAAAATGTACCCGGCACTTTCTACTTCGTTGAAAGCGGTGAAGCGTCGTTCGTCGAGATGACCACGGCGATTGCCCAGGCGTTGAAACTGGGTGAGCCGCAGGATTGGCCGTTGAAAGACGCCGAAGCCGAGTGGGGTTATGAAATGGCCAACTATGGTTTGGGCTCCAACAGTCGGGTGCGCGGCAAGCATGCTCGGGTGTTGCTGGGCTGGGCGCCAAAGCGGACGTCGGTGGTTGAGTGGATTCTTGACGAGATGGTGTGAGTTCGCTGTAGACCGCGTCATCGTTCTTCGCGGGCAAGCCCGCTCTCACAGGAAGCGGATGTAAATTCGCATGGCTGAGTTTCATATTCAGCGACGCTGCATATCCAAAAACGACATCCCTTACCCCTGTACGAAAATAACTTTCACCTCGTTTGAAAATCACCTCTCGAAATGTTTTAAGAGTTTCACAATCCATTCGACGTGACCCTTTCGAGGAGTACCGCATGACCCTGTCCTTCGGCTATTGGCTGCTGGTGTATGCCGCCATCGCCATCATTGCGCTGATCGTTCTGATCGCCCGCTACCGACTCAATCCGTTCATCGTGATCACCCTGGTGTCCATCGGCCTGGCGCTGCTGGCCGGCATGCCGGCGTCCGGCGTGGTCGGGGCGTACGAGGCGGGCGTGGGCAAGACACTGGGGCATATTGCGCTGGTGGTGGCGTTGGGCACGATGCTCGGCAAGATGATGGCCGAGTCCGGTGGCGCGGAGCAGGTGGCGCGGACCTTGATCGATCGTTTCGGCGAGAAGAACGCGCACTGGGCGATGGTCTGCATCGCGTTCCTGGTCGGGCTGCCGTTGTTCTTCGAGGTCGGTTTTGTGTTGCTGGTGCCGATCGCTTTTACTGTGGCGCGCCGTGTCGGTGTCTCGATCCTGATGGTCGGTTTGCCGATGGTCGCCGGCCTGTCGGTGGTGCATGCGCTGGTGCCGCCGCATCCGGCGGCGATGCTGGCGGTGCAGGTGTATCAGGCCTCCGTTGGGCAGACCTTGATGTATGCGATTCTGATCGGCATTCCGACCGCGATCATCGCGGGCCCGCTGTACGCCAGGTTCATCGTGCCGCGCATTCAACTGCCGGCGGAAAACCCGCTGGAACGCCAGTTCCTCGACCGCGAACCGCGTGAGCGCCTGCCAAGCTTCGGCCTCACCATGGCGACCATTCTGTTGCCGGTGGTGTTGATGTTGATCGGTGGCTGGGCCAATCTGATTTCCACGCCGGGCAGCGGTTTCAACCAGTTCCTGCTGTTTATTGGCAACTCGGTGATCGCCCTGTTGCTGGCAACCTTGCTGAGCTTCTGGACCCTCGGCATCGCCCAGGGCTTCAACCGCGAATCGATCCTCAAGTTCACCAACGAATGCCTGGCGCCGACCGCCAGCATCACCTTGCTGGTGGGCGCCGGTGGCGGTTTGAACCGGATTCTGGTGGAGGCCGGGGTCACCGACCAGATCGTCAGCCTGGCCCACGAATTTCACCTGTCGCCGCTGATCATGGGTTGGCTGTTCGCGGCGCTGATGCGCATTGCCACCGGTTCTGCGACGGTGGCGATGACCACGGCGTCGGGGATTGTCGCGCCGGTGGCGCTGGGTCTGGGTTATCCGCATCCGGAATTGCTGGTGCTGGCGACGGGCGCCGGGTCGGTTATCTTTTCCCACGTCAACGACGGCGGCTTCTGGTTGATCAAGGAATACTTCAACATGACCGTCGCCCAGACCTTCAAGACCTGGACCGTGCTCGAGACCCTTATTTCGGTGGTCGCTTTCGCGTTGACCGTGGGTCTTTCCTACCTGATTTAACCGGAGTCGCCTGCCATGGACATCCTCTACCAGATCCGCGCCCGTCAGGATTCCTTCAGCGCCGGCGAAGGACGCATCGCTCGGCTGATGCTCGACGACGTAGGATTTGCCTCGGCGGCCAGCCTCGATGAGCTGGCGCAGCGGGCGGAAGTCAGCACCGCCACGCTGTCGCGTTTCGCCCGAACGGTGGGCTGTCGTGACCTGCGTGATCTGCGCTTGCAACTGGCTCAGGCCAGTGGCGTCGGCAGTCGTTTTCTCGACCCGGCAGGCACACCCGATCAGTCGGCTTTTTATGGGCAGATCGTTGGCGATATTGAATCGACCTTGCGTCAGCATTTGTCGGCGTTCGACGAGTCGCGCTTCGCCGATGCGGTCAAGTTGCTGCGCAAGGCGCGGATGATTCATGCGTTCGGCATGGGCGGCTGCTCGACCTTGTGCAGCGATGAACTGCAAGTGCGCCTGGTGCGGCTTGGCTACCCGATTGCGGTGTGCCATGACGCGGTGATGATGCGTATCACCGCCGCCAGCCTCAGCGCCGAGCACGTGGTGATCGTCTGCTCGCTGACCGGCATCACCCCCGAGTTGCTCGAAACCGTGGAGCTGGCGCGCAACTACGGCGCACGGATTCTGGCCATCACCCGTGGCGACTCGCCGCTGGCGCAACTGGCCGACATCGTGCTGCCGCTGCAAAGCGCCGAGACTTCGTTCATCTACAAACCCACGGCGGCGCGCTACGGCATGCTGCTGGCCATCGACGTGCTTGCCACCGAGCTGGCGCTGGCCAATCCTGAAGACAATCAAGAACGTCTGCGGCGGATCAAGCTCGCCCTCGACGATTACCGCGGCGGCGACGATCACTTGCCGCTGGGAGACTGACATGATGTACGACACGCTGATTCGCAACGCCCTGATCATCGACGGCAGCAACGTGCCTGGTTACCGCGCCGACGTGGCGATTCTGAACGGGCGCATCGAGCGCATCGGCGACGTGCAAGACGCAACCGCAACCGAAGAAATCGACGCCGCCGGGCGGGTGCTGGCACCGGGTTTCATCGATGTGCACACCCACGACGACACGGTGGTGATCCGCCAGCCGCAGATGCTGCCCAAGCTCAGCCAAGGGGTGACCACGGTGATCGTCGGCAATTGCGGCATCAGCGCGTCACCGGTGAGCCTGAAGGGCGACCCGCCAGACCCGATGAACCTGCTCGGCACCTCGGCGGCCTTCGTTTATCCCACCTTCGGCGATTACCGCGCGGCGGTCGAAGCGGCGAACACCACGCTGAACGTCGCGGCACTGGTGGGCCATACGGCGTTGCGCAGCAATCACCTCGACGACCTGTTTCGCACCGCCACGGCGGATGAAATTGGCGCGATGCGCAAGCAGTTGCGCGAAAGCCTTGAGGCCGGCGCGTTGGGTTTATCCACCGGCCTGGCGTACGCCAGCGCGTTCTCGGCGTCCACCGATGAAGTGATGCAACTGACCGAAGAACTGACCGCGTTCGGCGCAGTGTACACGACCCATTTGCGCAGCGAATTCGAGCCGGTATTGGAGGCCATGGACGAGGCGTTCCAGATCGGCCGGCATGCCCAATCCCCGGTCATCATTTCCCACCTCAAATGTGCCGGTGCCGGTAATTGGGGTCGTAGTCCGCAGCTGTTGGCATCGCTTGAAGAGGCGGCAAAAACCCACCCGGTGGGCTGCGATTGTTACCCCTACGCGGCCAGCTCTTCGACCTTGGACTTGAAGCAAGTCACCGATGCGCATCGCATCACCATCACCTGGTCGACGCCACACCCGGAACTCGGTGGCCGCGATCTGATGGACATCGCCGCCGAATGGAACGTTTCGCTGCTGGATGCTGCCCGCCGGCTACAACCGGCTGGCGCGGTCTACTACGGAATGGATGAAAACGATGTGCGAAGAATCCTCGCGCATCCACTGTCGATGGTCGGGTCTGACGGCTTGCCGGAAGACCCGTTCCCGCATCCACGCTTGTGGGGCGCTTTCCCACGGGTGCTCGGGCATTTCAGTCGCGACGTCGGGCTGTTTCCGCTGCACACGGCGGTGCACAAAATGACCGGCTTGTCCGCGGCGCGCTTTGGCTTGAAGGAACGCGGCGAAATCCGCGAAGGGCATTGGGCGGACCTGGTGCTGTTCAACCCCGAAACCATTCGCGATGTCGCCGATTTCAATGATCCGCAACGGGCGGCGGAAGGGATCGACGGGGTGTGGGTCAACGGTGTGCTGAGTTACAGCGAGGGGCAGGCGAACGGGAAAAGAGAGGGGCGGTTTCTGGCGCGGCAAGGCGATTTGCGCGCAGGTTTTCAAGGCTGTCGCAAATCCCCGTAGGAACCTGGCTGGCCAGCGAAGACGATGGAACTGTCGACATTTTTTTGAACGGGTTGGCGTAGTGGCACATTGCAACTAAAGAAAACCGTCTACGAGCCGAAGCGCTAACACAAGCCCGGCTACAATCCGGGCCTTACCAGTCTGGGAGCAACGAGATGAGCTTCGGCAAAACCACCCCGATCCTGCGGATTTTCGACGAACACAAAGCCGTGGAATTCTACGTCGACTTCCTCGGTTTCAAGATCGACTGGCAGCATCGGTTCGAGCCGAATTTCCCGTTGTACCTGCAAGTCTCTCGCGGTGAATGCGTGCTGCATTTGTCAGAGCATCACGGCGACAGCACACCGGGTTCGGCCTTGCGCATCGAGACCGATGAGCTGGAGGCCTTTCAGCAGCAGCTGCTGGCCAAGGACTACCCGTTCTCGCATCCACAGATTCAGGCCATGCCCTGGGGGAGTCAGGACATGACCATCAGTGATCCGTTCGGCAATCGCCTGGTGTTTACCAATGCGATCAGTGTTTGAACTATCAAAGCTTTTAGAACGTTTCTGTGTCAGGCGATGCTATCAACGGCCAGCACCACTGATTTGCTGTACATGAGCCTTGTAGCCTGCGTAATCCGTGGGGTTGCGCCGGGTCCAGACCCTGACCGTATCGGGAATGATGCCGCTGCAATTGAAGCAGGCAATAAAGGGCTCGACAGCATCGTTACCAAATAATTTGGTAGTGGACACCGTTGTGTACTCAAGCAATCTCTCCGCCTGGTCCGGGTAGAGCGCGACAATTGTATTCAGCCCCCGAACTTCACCATGAGCCCCGGGTGCGCCAGCTCTTACGGGAATGATCGCGCCACTCTGATCGATATGTTTCTCGATTGAATCTCGGGTCCATTGCTGAAGGTCATGGGCGTTTGCACTTGTTCTGCTTAACGTTGGGTGTTCCTTCAGTAAGTCGGGACTTATTTTTATTTCGTGGAGCGGGTCATCTTTGGTGACGTGGTATCGACTGGCTAGATCTGCCATGTAATCAGCTGTATGACTGATTTTGTAGCTGCCGAAGTTCAAGTAGAAATCAGGACTCGTAGCGGTGCCTGCATAGTTGCTGTCCACCCCGCGGTATCCCGTCGGGCCGGATTTGGGCCCTTTGATATTGTAGAAACCGGAAGCTTTCACCAGCCACTCATATTGGGGATCTGAAAAGGTGGCATAAGAGTGAACGACAAGGTCTTTGAGGCTGTTTTTGCTGAGGCCGCGCTGGGGATCGCTCCCAGCGGCATTTGCCGAGGGTTTGGGCTGTTTTTTTGATGGGCCGGCCACGTTTGGGCTCGAGGTCATTACGATTTTTTGCGCAATTGCATCCTTGTTCCAAGGGAAGCTGTAATCGATCAGCTCCACTTTTCCCAACCCTTGCTGATCGAAAAATCTCACGGGGTTGTTCCCCACCATGCAGTACAGATTCAACCCATCCGCGGCCCCCGCCGGATCGGGGCTGATCCAGCGCTGCAACCACGTCGCGTAATACCGGTGACCGTAGTAATACAACCCACTGGCATCACGCTCCTTGCCGGAATAGCGGAGGGTTCGATAGTCCGCCTCCACCTCCGAGCGCGACGCCGACCAGGCCGTTCCCCCATAGGGCAAATAGCTTTCCTGACTGATCAACCACCCCTGATCATCCAGTTCCATTGAGCTGGAACCCAGATGGTCGTTCAGGCTGTAGCGCAGTTGATGGGTCGCGATACCGGCGGGCCTGCCTTTAGTCCAATGCAGATAACGCACACTGCAACGACCGGCCTGCAGGGTAATGACTTCGAGGCGCTCGTTATGGCGGGTGCGGATTTCGAGGCCGGGCAGGTAGCGGACTTCTCGGGTATGAGTCATCGATGCTGCGTAGGTTGTCTGTACCTTGCGTACCCTTTGACCGCCGCTGTCGTAGCGGTACTCCTCGATGTCTTCGCGCCCGTCATCACGGGGGACCAGCGTGACGCTGACAAGTTGATTGCGCGCGTTCCATTCCAGCGTCTGGTCCGGGTTCAGGGCCTGTTGATTTCCGTTGTCATCAAACCCCGCATTCAACCGGGGTGTCGAATCACCCTTGTTCCAGGACAGCAATCGATTGCTGTCAGTCGCGACGTTCAGCGTGCGGGTGTAGTTGTTGCGGTCGCGGACATGGCGCAGCTGCGTCAGGTTACCGCCGCTGTCGTATTCGTAGTGTTCGGTAAAGTTGAACAGTTGCAGCGCGTCAATCGGTGCCCGGCTGGCGCGTGGCAGCTGCAGCTGGATCGCCTGTGCCGCGGCCTCTCGGCCCGTCGCACTGGTCAGTTGATAGAGGCTGTCATAGGTGAAGTGGCTGACGGCTTCGACCCGCTGGTTGCTGCCGAACTTCACGGGTTGAGCCCTGTCCTCGATGCGCGTCACGTTACCCACTGCGTCATAGTCGTAGTGCAAGTCCTGCAGGGTATTGCCGGATGCGGTTGCGCTGAGTGATGTCAGGCGACCGCTGGCCGGATCAAACACGGCGCGGCTGACAACACCGTTGCCGGCGGTCTTGGCCTGGATCTGGCCAAATGCATTGTAAAGAAGGTCCTTGAGGATCACCTGTTCAGTGGTCGCGTCCTTGATCAGCAGGCTGATGGATTTGAGCTGGCCGGCAAGATCAAACGAGAAGCGCTGTCGGTGCTTACCGGCATCGATCTGCTGGATTGTTTCGCCCAGGGCATCGTATCGCCAAGCCGTTTCATGGCCATCGCCCGCTTCAAGCAGATCGTCACGATAGGCTGCGTCTGTTGGCCAATTCGCCTGTGTGGGATCGAAGAAGAAGCGGCGTATGTGTCTGACGGGTTTGGCGCACAGTGCGTATTCATGGATGAGCAGCGTACCGGCGGCGTCATCGTGTCGAATCAACGCACCGCAACGATTGTGTCCGGCCGATTGCGCCGAGCTGTCGCCATAGCCGAGGCGTTCGATCACCCGCAGCGATCCATCGCGTGTTTCCTCCTGGATGACGGTCGGCCTCAATTGATCGTCGTAGGTGGTTTTCCAATGGGTGCCGCGCTGATCCCAGCTGTGCACTGTCTGGCCGGCGTCACCAGGCAAACTCAAGCGCCATCCGGCGTCGACGCTGTCGACCCGTACTGTTTTGCCGGACAGGCTGTAGACGATCTTCTGATTGGCATCCGGTGCGTTGCCAAACAGGCGTGGGTCCCATTGCGCAACCAGGCGTCCGGCAACGTCGTGGGTCTGACGGGTGATTCGCGCTTGAGGATTGTCGTCGGCACTGCGGCGCCAGTACGCGATGTGCCGCACCGGCAGGCCGCGGCTGTCGATAGCGCTGATCGTGGGGGTCTTGCGGTGAAGGCGCGCGTTCATGCCTTACCTCCGGTGGTGGCCGAGGACTGTTCGGCCATGACTTCTTCCAGCGTATCGTTCTCGTCCTCATCCACGGTGTACCAAGGGTGACGGGTTTGGCGCCGCCTATAGGAATGGCCGTCCTGTTTTGCAAGACGCGTGCGCACCAGGCGCCCCAATGCATCGTAAAACTGCAGGTCGCAGTGACCAGACTCCCGCAGGGACGAATCGTTGATATAGCGATGCTGATCGGCGAAGTAAGGGCGGTAGACGCGGATCGCCAAACCCTTGTTGTTGTATTCCACCCGTTCACTGACACGCCAGCGCTTCGCTGCGATCCGCTCCGTTGGTTGTCCGTCCTTGAGTTGCAACGCTCCCTGGGTGGACACGGCGTAGGCCATTCCCGGTTCGACCTGTTGCTTGGTTTGCAAGGTTCGGCCGAAGCCATCGAAGCCGGTCAGGGTGATGCGGATCTGTTGCTGGTCATCGTCGGGATAACGATCGGCAACGAGGGCGACGGTATGGACTGGCTCGCGGATTGAGGCATCGATTTCGGCTTTCAATTTCACTTCGTCGGAAGACAGCGACTCAAGGTCGGCCAGGCGTTTTCGGGCTTGGGCGCGAATGAATCCACCGGGCAGCACCTCACTTTTCGCGATGCAACGTGCCAGCCAGCCAGCGTCCTTCATCCCGCTGTCCGAGACGCGCGCCATCCAGCTGAACGGGGCGGTGAATATGGCGCTCGCGGCGTTCTGCAGCGCTTTTTTACTGTCTTCGATGGCATCGGCCGGGCGGAGATCTGTCGTGCGGCGGTAATCAGTGAGCGGCTTGAAACCGACGAATTTGTTGC
Source organism: Pseudomonas sp. GB2N2 (assembly GCF_054897705.1). Lineage (NCBI taxonomy): Bacteria > Pseudomonadati > Pseudomonadota > Gammaproteobacteria > Pseudomonadales > Pseudomonadaceae > Pseudomonas > Pseudomonas sp. GB2N2. Next base: position 3,711,627 of record NZ_CM142701.1, on the reverse strand, counting down.
CCTCCTTGCCGTAGACACTGCTGGCCTGTATCTGGCCAAAGTTGTCGTAAAGCGCTTCTTGAATGTTGCCATTCGGGTCGGTGATGCGCAGAGCGCCCAACGAGCGATAGTCGTGAACAGCCTTGGTGATGCAACCATCCGGGCGTTTGAATTCGCTGACGAAACATTGGTACCGGTCGTAGCTGACCGCAATGACACCATGGCTTTTACTGGGCTGTACCGTCTGAGGTTTGTAAAAGCCCTGCAACGTGGCGTAGGTGCCAAAGCCACTCTTGATCGACCAGAGCTGCTTGGGGGTTTTACCGTTGGGGGGCGTGTCATCGGGGAAAAAACCGGTCATGCGCTGGTAACCCATTCGGGTGAGCAGCCCCCCTTTGGGACGTGTCGATTGCGTCAATACGTCGAAGGCTTTGAACGCTGTTTCATCCAGCTCGGCAGTTTCCAGGTGATCTGGCAAGGCTTCAAAGTGCGCATGCCCATCCTCCAGAATTTCACGGGTCACGGTGTTCTTGTAGCGCTGGACGGAGAGGCCGGTCAGGGTGACTTCGGTTGCCCAGGCCTGTTCGCTGGCAAGTTTGATCAGCGTTTCGCAATTCAGGTTCGTGGTGATAACCCCGCCGGTTTCGGGGGACTTGGGGCGTTCCAGTGCATTGGTACGTCGTCGAAAAGGCAGACCCAGCCGCCATGCCTGGGGTTGACTGAGGTGAATGAATTCGGCGCGAGTTTCGTGCAGAAAGTGCAACTGCTGCGCTGGATCATGGGCAGACTTCCACCATTCAATCTCGTCCATTGCGCTGAGCCGCGAGTCATCCCGGAGGGTTTTGCGCCGGGCATAACGGACCGTCACGCTGTGGGTCAGCGCGCCATAGAAGTCGTGCTGCAGATTGAGGATGTGCTGGCATTGCGGGTCATCGACAATGCCTTCGTATTGGTAATCGAGGGTTTCCAGCGGTAACGGCAGCATCCGGGCATAGCGCCGACTGCCCTCCGGGGCGTGGAGCATACGCACCCGATATCGGTGTTCCTGAACCGAATACAGCGTTGTGCGCATCAACCGTTCATCGACGCCGAAGATTTCGCTGCGCAGCAAATGCCCACTCAGGGCTCGAGCCATTTCCAGAGCGGTTGCAGGATCCGGTGAGGAGATGAGCGTGTCACCCTCGCTCCCCGGTTGATATTGGCAAAGCAGTGCCTTGCCCAGTGCCACGGCAGCCGTGTCCCCTTCGTGATAACCGGTGCGGGGCAGATCCACGGCTCCACCGGTATGGAACCAGCTTTTTTTCAGGCACGGTGTCGTAAAATCCTGCGAGTCAGCATCGCCGGGGTGGGATTCACTGTCGGTTTGCTGCAACAGGCCGAAGCCGCGAAACTCCCGCTCGATACCGTCGTAATAGCCTTGGCGATAAGAAAAGCGCTGGGTCAGCAGGTTGCCGGTAATTTCGTCATGCTGCGTTTGCTTCGATACCACATGCAGCGCGAGCGGCAGATGACAGGTCAGGGGTTGGCCGGCTTTGATTCTTTGCGCTTTTTCATCCAGCCATTCCTGTGCGGAGCTGCGGTAACTGATGCTCGCGGCCGCGCCCATGTTGTTATTGGTGCCGGTGAGCAGGTACGGTTTAGCGTCGACGAAGTCGTACCGCCAATGCTGCGCCGTCATGTGCGGAACGCTCAGGACCAGGCTGGAACAGCCGAGACCCTGCAAGTCGGCGATGCTCACCTGGCATAGCGAGTCGTAGCGGACACCGGTTGGCCAGGGCAGCGAAACCTGAGGCTCGAATCCATTGCCGCTGCGGTTCATGAAAATCAGCGCCCGATCCGCTTCCAGATAGATCAGGTCGGCAGCGCCGGAACCGTCCAGATCGGCCAGGCGAATACGTGCGGCATCGAACGTCTCGTACGCCAGCCCTGGCGAGCCCAGCACCCGCCCTTTGCCAAAACGTCCGCGGCCCAGAGTGGGCCAGCACTTGATTTCGTTGTGACGAATGCGCACCAAGTGTTGTTGGCCGGTTCCCAGTACATCGCTGAAAGCCACCAGTTCGCTGGATGAAGAGCTCAGTAAAGGAAGGGCGTCTTCGTCTTGCTGACGAAGCACTTCACGAGCCGCCGAAAAACCCTGTTCTCGCTGATTGGCGTACAAGCGCACGCTGCGCGGACCGATCAATGCCAGGTCGTTGAGCCCTTCGCCCATCAGATCGGCCAACTGCCCTTGCGGATGGAAAAACTCCGCCGGGAAGGCACTGAAGGAGGCCAAGTCCGACCAGTCACGATCCGGACCCAGTGAAAAAAAACCGCTGTACCCCGGCTGAGCAATGACCCAGTCCAACCGGCCATCCCCTGTAAGGTCGCCGAGTGTCTGGCGCAGCGGTTTCGTAGTATCCGCAACGGGAATGGCGGGCAATGCTCGCCAATCATCGTAGGTCACTTTATCGGGCCTGGCTGTGTCCCGCATGGGTTCACGGTAATGCCAGCCAGCGTCGTTGCGAAAGAGCACACCGGGCAGGCCTTCTCCGTACAGGTCGACCAGTTGATAACCTCTGCCATCGTTGACACCGGGCATGTCCTGAACAGGCTGCCAGACCCGTGCATCGGGCAAGCACTTGAACTCGCTGTAGGTGAACTCGACGGGAGGACGGTTCTCGGCGGTGCCGGCGCTGCCAAATGCCTGCTCGTGGGCCGCGCTTAAATGCTGATAACCCAGGGACGTTTGGCGGTATTCGAGCAGCAGTCGTCGCACCAGAACGGGGGCGGCGCCCAGTTCATCGGGAAAACGGTGGAACATCAGCACCTGGCGGCACAGGCGTTCAGTGCGTAATTCAAAGCCGCAGGCGAAGCTGGAAAACCCATCGTCACGTGCATGCCACTGAAGGCCGTCGTAGGCGGGTTTCGCGTCGTAGTCGGTACTGCGTTCGCCGTAGTCGAATACCAGTTCGAAATGCCACTGCGCCAACTTCAGTCGATCGGCATTCCATGCGTACAGCTGCGCGTCGGCCTCGACATTGCCATAGCTCACGCGGCTCAGGTAACGCTGTGCGCAATCTGCCTTGTACTGGTAAAGAATGTGCTCGCCGTGGGCATTCAGGCTCTCCTCCAGCAGCCATTCGCAGACCTGTTCCAGTGCCTGCGGATCGGCACGGCGCGAAGGCGGATTTTTTCCGTACAGATGAAGGCTGCCATCGGCCCCGTGCACCAGCCAGAAACCGGCTTTGTCGTTTTCGGAGGACCAATGTTCAATGCGGTCGAAGCTGCTTTCCACACGTGGAAAGTGGCGCAGGACGGTGTAGGTCGTTTCAAGTTCGAGGTCGTTGTAGTGCTTGATGGCGGTAACGACGACAACGCCCGTTGCGTCGCGCTCGGGCATCCAGACAACACCGTTGGCCCCGACAATCTCGTCATCGTCGTCATAGGCCGGCACACCTTTGCGGGTGCGTCGTGCAACGGTGGGTAGCGACAGTCCCCAGCCGATGCCGAACGCACTGTTGCCGACCGAACTGGTGTAACCGAGCGCCAGAGAAGGCGCAAAACCACGCCCCGGTGAAATCGGCAAGGTCAGCTCATAGGATGCCGCGCCGTGGGCGCCGATCGCGCCCCAGCCTTTACCGATGCTTTGAATGGCCCCGCCACCCTTGGGCAGTGACGGCGCGTTGACCGGCAATGCGCTCTGCTCGTTCATTGCGCACCTCCGACTCGGGCCGTGTAGCTCACGTGCACGATGATGTCGGTCAGTGACTCCAGCATGGTTTTCTGCGCTTCGGGGTTCGGGAAGGTCAAACGCCAGGTGGAGATGGCGCCGGTGTATTCGAAAGGCAGGTAACGGTCATCGTTGACGTTGAGGGTGAACAGGCCGTTGTCGTCGACGCCTGTGGAGAGGGCGACTTGCTGGCTGGCGCGTTTGCTCTCCATGCCCGGCGCTTTTTCCTCGGCTGACAGGAACACTTTACTGGCGGTCTGGGTCAGCGTTGCGCGGATGTTCTCATAGGGGCCGAGCAGGGCGGGCAAGGACACACTGACGGACTTGATGCGCCGCAGGTAATGGTTCTGGTTTTTGTAATCCTCCTCGAACATGGCGTGGGTCAGTTCGAAATCACAAGCACCGTTCTTGAGGTCAGATTGAATCTGCGCCCAGGTCTTATTGACTGAACGGTCCTTTTCCTTGATCTGACGCAGCGACACCGTCTTGCGAATTTCCAGCTCGCGCTCGTGACGTTGCAGATAGTCAGCCTGCATTTTCAGCAGGCTCAGCTTCAACTGCTCCCCCGCGCCAAGTCCCCGGTAGGTTGTGTTCCAGGCCTCGGGTCGAACGTAGCGCGTGGTGAAATCGGCGCGTTCGTATTGCCAGCAGGCTTCAGCGGCCAGGCTCAGCGCCAGAACGACGTCGTAAGCCTGGTAGTAAAGCGCGGCGAACTGGCTGTTGAGCCACTGGTAGAGCTGCGATTGGGTGAAACGTTTGCTGAGGAAGTCGTAGCTGGCCCTGGTCTGGCTCAGGGTCGTTTCGGCCTGACGTAATTGCAGGCGTGTGGCGGTTTCCTGCTCGGTGAAATGGGCGAGTTGCGCCTCGATCTGTGCCAATTCGAGTTGTGCCTGGTCACGGGTCAGCGTCCATTCCTCACGGCGTCGACTGAATTGCGCTGTTCGGTCGAGATGGGCCGCCGCGGTACGGTCCGAGATGGCGGAGCGTTGCGCCAACGCCGTGGCTGCGTGCATCGCGCCTTCCCAACGACTGCCGCCATTGCTGAAACCGAAGATGGTGGGAACCATCATCATGCCGCCCGCCACGACCTGCGCTGCCGAGGCCGTAGCCTCCGATGTGCCGCTGCTCAAATACAGCTGACTGGCCTGGGATTCGGTTGCGTTGACGTCCTTTTCCAGCAATTGCTGGTAGTGATTGACCCGACCCTGGACGATTGCCTTGCTGGCCAGCAATGCCTGGCGATTCTGACGGTCAATGCGCAGCGCCTGGGTTTGCAGGTCTACGGACGTCTTCGCCAGTTCCCAGGCTTGCTGCTGTTGCAATTCCTGCAGATGAGCCTGCTCTTTGCGTTCGATCAGCGACAACAGCGTGGCGCCGAATTGGCAGATACTTTCCGCGGCATTCAGGGCCTGCCCGTGCATGACCGTGAAGCGATAGTGCGGGATTGGCGTGCTCGGCAAGCGCGAGGCAACCTCTCCCGAGCCGCCCTGTGCAGAGGGGCCGGACAAGTCGCGAGGATCCAGCGGCGTGGCAAACAGCGGCAAGTGCAATGGCTTGCCGATGATGTCGAGGTTATGCCGCAGGTTGTATAAACGGCTTTCGGCAATGTCCCAGCGCTTGAGCAGTGCCGGGTTGAAGGGCAGATGCAGGTGCGAGGTATCGACAGCGGACACTGATTTTCCTGATTCGCCTGGTCGTATGGTCAGTTGCGGGAACGCGTCCGATCGGGTTAAAGCGCTCTCGAATGCGCGCAAGCCATCGCTGGTGGATTTACTCAAGTCTTGCAGGTTGATGGCTGCCCATTGATCGGCCCGCTGCACAACCGGACGTGAACCCAGCAGCCCCAGCGTTCGCACATACCAGAGCTTTGCCTCGCCGAGGCTGTCAGGCGACAGCTCGCGATACGCGGCATCACCTCGGTTTATCAGAATGTCCAGGTACAGAAAATACAGCGCCTTGCGAAAATGCACCGGATGGCTGAGGGCGATCTGGTGAGGATCATGGGGTGCGTGATCGCAATAACAGACGACGTCGGAACGGGTCAAGGGCACGGCGCCCCAGTAGAGCGACTGGCGATCGTTGCCACCGCGAGCCGGGTTGAACAGGTACTCGATCCAGCGCTCTGCTTCGTCGTACTGCTGTTCCACGTTTAATCGGTGAGCAATCAGCCATGGCACATACAGGAATAGTTCTGTGAAATAGCGACCGTATGGCCCGTGGAAATCCATCCTGTTGGTGGCGTCGCCGTAGAGGGGCGGCTCTGGCAGATGCTGCGTGTCCCAACCGAACAACTCATCGAGACTGTTCTCTGTCCGCCGGATCAACTCGGCGGCAAATACGGTGTTCAAGCGGATTGGCTGACGAGGCTGCTGGCGGCTGTCGCTGTGCTTGATATCCGACGATGAGAAATCAAGCGCTTGCGCGGTCCCCAGTTGGCTGGTGCCGTCGCCGGTAATTGTTGGAGGTAAGCGGGAATCCGCGGCGAGAGGAAATTTCAGTTCCAGGGATTTGAGGGCGGAAAAAGCTGTCTTTTGCGGATCATCAGAGCGGCTCCACGCGACACCGTAGTAGAACGTCTCACCTTCTTTTCTGACAGCGTCGCTCTGCCAGGTATACGAAAAACTCTCCTTCAGATGCCTGGCGCCTAGCGATTTTGCAATCACCGTCAGGTTCGAATAATCAACATTGATTTTTTCGTTGGCATTGGTTTTTCGGAAAATTATATGGTGGGCGTTTAGATGCCCCTCATCGGAAACTTGAAGGTGATCGAATGTTCTACGGCCAAATTTGTTTGTCAGGGAAATGCTGAGCGTTTGAGATTTATCCAGATGCACAAGATGCCGCAATGCGACGGTGGACATGAACTTGCCGCTTATATCGTCTCCCTTGTCGAATGAGAAGCCAGAGCCGATGGCTCGGTCTCTCAGAACGTCTGTCGAATGGCCATCCAGGGACAGCGTGTTGGCGAGATCATTGTTGATGTCGGCAGGTAGCGTCAGCGTTGAGCCATAACCCAGCTTCACATAGGGTGATTGCGAGAAATCCAGGTCGGGAAGTATTAGAAGTAACTCTGGCACTGGATTCGATTTTGAGAGGTTGCCGAGTCTTAAAAGCGTTGTGCCGTCATGTTGGGTTGTCAGATTAAGCGTAAAGGCTGACGTGTCCGCGTCAAACCGTGACTCCGAACTTATTGAAGTCTGGTGTCCATGGAAATTCCACACGGCTGCATCTGTGGGATACGGCGTGGTGTATTGCGAAAATATAGGCTGGGCGTGCGTTTTGAACTGCAAACTTGAGTGGATTTTTAGTGCGCTGGCGTCACTGCGGCTACTGTGGCGAAGTAATTGAATGATCTCTTTTTGATTGATGTGGCGAGACGTTTTGCCGTTTTCTACCCCGCCATTGTTTCCGGTTTTTAAGACGCCCGGTTCGATAGTGAGGTTGTGGTCGATGCATGCCGTTTGTACAAAAATGAATCCGTTTTCGGCAGGCTCTGTTGAACTCGCGGTTTCCTTCAGAGCGCACAGGGCGACGAACAGCACATCGTGAGATTCTTTTTGGTGATGCACCGCGAGGGAGTCAATCAATGGCTTGATGGCGTTCAGGTCCTTGCCACGTAGCGTTTCATCTGCGCAGTAACCTTGCAGGCATGTGCGGGGCGTGCTCCAGCTACCGTCATGTTTTTTGTAGCAAAGGTTCAACCGCAGCAAAGGGTTGCTCTGTTGTTTTGCGCTTTCACCGGTCTGCGAGGATGCGGAGTTGACCGCAGCAGGGTCCTGATGAACGCATTCTGCCCAGATAATGAACAGACGATTGTTGAACCACACCGGACGAATGGAATGCTCGACAGCATCGTTCGGAATCGGCACGTCGGCTTTTTCCCAATCCGACCAGGCTAGCGGATGAGGTTGATCCTGTTTGGGTGCATTTTCCTGCGTAGACGCGCTGGTGAACGGGCGTTGAGCCATGTTCAACGAGCGCCAGAAGTAGGTATTTTCGCTGCGGGATTTGGCAATGAAGTAGTAGGTGCCGTTGGCGAAATCGTCGCTATCGATATAGCCGTTGAGGATGTTCAGGTTGGCGACTTCTTCGAACCGTGTCAGGTAGGCCAGCACGGCTGACTGAACGGCGCCGGGTTGAATGCGGTTCTGGTTCAGGTCGTTTTCCAGTTGCCGGAAATTGTGGCTTTTGTTGTCTCTCAGGCTTGGGTCCAGGTACACCGCGGGGAAATACAGCAGCTTTTGATGAGCGGCCCAGGTGGGATACTGATGCATCTCGTTGCGCCAAAGACGCAAACGTTCGGGCGTTATGCTTGCCGAGTCGTAACCCGGCTCCATGTTCATCAGGATGCGATTGACGTATTGCTGCAGGCTGGCAATTGCACAGGCAACCGGTGTGGTAGGCACATCCTGGCTGACCAGCACATCGAGTAACCAGTGTTCGTAGAGATCCTCGGCAGTCTTGAGCTTCGGACCTTTTATAGGCGCAACCTTGGCAAGGTAATACGCCAACTGGGCATCGCGCAGGCTTTCATCAAGCTGCTTTTTCAGGGCAACGGTCATATTCAATCCTTGAATGTTGAAGTGGGGGAACAGTCATTGACGGGCAGCGATCAGGGCTTCACCCACGGCTTTCCAGTCGGGTGCGGGGCTGTCGGTGGTCAAGGCGGTGGCCTTGAGCAGCAGACTTGCCGACAGCCCTGTGCGCATGCAGCAGTCCTGGCAGCGCATGACCCAGTCCACGTCTTCCATGGTCGTGGCGCATTTGTTTCCCAGTATCGCGGTCAGGCTACTGACCTCTTCGCTGCTCCAGTTCAGGAGTTTGGCCAGCAGGCCGTTAGCTTTTGTCTCTGAAAACCGAGACGAATCCTGATTGGCGAGACGCAAGTAATGCAGAAGGTTGTCTTCTGACTGCGTTTGATGGCGCACGCAATGACTGAAGCGTTCGAGTAAGTAAAACGTTTGCGGCGTCAGGGTTTCCGGGTTGTTCGAGGCTAGCCAGGTCGGCTGATTCATCAAATGCTCAAGCGTGCTGCTGCTCAGGTCGAGTCCGCGACAGGCTTCGACCGCGCGAAGGACTGTGGCCAACGACTGCGGCATCTGTCCCGGCGTGGTGTGCTGGATATCCGCGAAGACTGCTTCTGCAGAGGAACCGCCCATCAACATCACGCAGGGGACGAAGTCGGCGGGCAGGTCGGCGATGTCATGCAGCAGCGTTTCCACCAGGCGCTGCTGCTGGTCGCGGGAAGGCGTGGCTTCACGGCGCAGTGTCTCCAGATGACGCTCCAGACTCGGGTTGAGCGGTAACGCCTCCTGCGTTGAGTTGAACAAACGACACCACTGCAGCACATCACGGTTGTTTTGCTTGAGCCAGTCAACCGCCCATTGCATGGCCATCAATACGTCGAGTATGTCGGTTGTCGAAAAATAGGGATCGCTGATTTTGCCTGTCACCAATAACTCGCAAAACGCTTCCCCACCCAACGTCCGTGCCATTTCCGTGCACTCGACGGGCGACAAGCCAAACAGCTGTGCGATGCGAGCCTGGCGGTAGAGTGAAGACACCGTGGGTAAGTCGTTTTTAAATGAAGAAAGGTGTTCCCTGGTTTGTGCCACGAGCAATAACAGCGAGTCTTGTGTGACGGTCAGGCCCAATCCGGCGGCGAGATAGTTGAGGCTCGGTTGCGAATCGGCGGCTGCAACATCAATGTCGCTCCCTTTGTTTTTCAACAAAGGACTGGGAAGCAGCTGCGTGCGGTTGAACACTTGATCGAACAACGGAGCACGATCACCGCCAGCGGAAGTGGGCATGTCGTACAAGAGCGAAGCAAACTCTTCGGGCGCGATGCCGTGACGCTGATTCAGGTATCGATACACCCCAAGCACACGGGCGGTGTTTGGATTGAGCCACAGCGATTTCAGCCCCGTGAGTAATGTCGTGCCGTCCGAATGCAAGGCGTTGACGATCAGCGTGTCCAGTTCGGCAGCGGGGATGCCGGTCCAGCGCTGCAACCGGACCATCCGCAGCAGAAGGTCAAAACAATGAACGGGAAGGAAGTCAAACACGGGCGGATTCGTTGCATTGACGCTTGATTTGTTGCGGGCAGATGCTGCATTGATGTACTCGCACCCGTAGAACGGACGATGGGCATCCGGACTGTTGACGGAGTTGTTCGGACGGTGTTTTCCCTGCGCGAGCAGCTGATCAATCTGCTCCATCGTCAGCCCGGTGAGCGCCTTGAAGCGATCAACGGCAAGCCTTGGATCTGAATCCTTGGTGCCGTAGGCTTTTACCTCCACGTCGGTGTCGTGCCCCTCGGTCAGGATTTTCTGCTGTTCCGGGCTCAGGCCGGATAGCAGCTTTTGAGCCTCGGAAGCGGGCTTGGAAACGCTTCCGTAGTTAGACCCGTGGAGCAAAAAAGGAAGTTTCAGACTGACCCGGTAGTTCAACTCGCCCAGTGCCGGTTTATCCGCGCCCAAGCCGAGCAGGCACTGGTGGTGATAACGGTCGTAAGGCAGGGAGAGCGGGTAGCGCTCGCTCGCCAGTACCGTGCGAACAGTCCTCTTCCTGATGCCTTCGGTTTTATTCAAGTGCTCCCGGATATGACCGCTCAAAGTCTCGTTGACGATATTCAGCATCGGTTTTGCCGCGAAAGCGCTGTGGTGGTCCAGCAACAGATTTTTTAGATCCGGGCGTCGTTCCTCCAGGGTGATTTTGTCCGCATTTACTGAAGAATTTTCCAGTTGACCGGCAAACAGATACAGCGCCCGCAGATAGGCCACCGGCGAGTCGATAGCGGCGATATCACCGTCTTTGCAAAACTGCGCCCAGTTCTCGTTGAACAGGTTTTGATAGGTGGCGGTTGTTGACGTCGAGCTGGAACCCGCACTGCGCCGAACGCGCCGGTGAGTATCGCCGGACGACAGTTGATGCTCCTGATACAAACGGCTGATGTGTCGGGCGTAGCTCAGCGCATTGTCATACGCCTGATCGGCGTCTGCGTCGGTGTGCTCTTTGAGTGCCTGGGTGAATTGCGCTTTGGTCAAGCGCACGATGTCGAATACCGATTCAAACCCCATCCGCTGCAGGGCGGTTTTGAAATCGACTCGTGTCCCGTCCTCGCTGCGTGTGGAGTCAACGAGCCTGTGCAACAGCGAGTCGTTGCTTACGTCCATGTGGGGTCATTCTCCTGTTCGAACGGAATGTTCTTGGTCAGGAAAACGTACAGGAGTCGGGCAGGAATGGCGGTAGGTCGATGGGCAACCGGGTTGTATGAAAAAGCGATCCGTTACCCGGGTTTCCGGTCGCGCGAAAGTAGTCGCCGGGATTGATCATTCCCACGTTGATCGTTCCCACGCAGGAGCGTGGGAACGATCATGGCGAGATTCAAACGCGGAAGTGGCTAACCATCATCTGCAACTGGTTGCCCAGCCGCGCCAGTTCAACACTGGACTTGGCAGTTTCATCGCTGGCGGCGGCAGTCTGTTCTGACACGTCGCGCACGTTGATGATGCTGCGGCTGATCTCTTCGGCCACAGCGCTTTGCTGCTCGGCAGCGGCGGCGATCTGCTGGTTCATCGACTGGATGTTGGACACCGTGCGGGTGATGTTTTCCAGTGATACGCCCGCCTTGCGAGTCAGGGCCACGCTGCTGTCGGTCAGGACGCGGCTGTTGTTCATCACCGCGGAAACTTGTTGCGTACCATTTTGCAGGCCGGCCACCAGGCCTTCGATTTCCTCGGTGGATTTCTGCGTGCGCTGGGCCAGGCCACGGACTTCGTCGGCCACCACCGCAAAACCACGCCCGGCTTCACCGGCACGCGCCGCTTCGATGGCAGCGTTGAGCGCCAGCAGGTTGGTCTGTTCGGCCACGGCTTTGATCACGTCCATGACGCTGCCGATCTTGTCGGTTTCATGTTGCAGCTTGTTCATGGCTTCGGTGGAACGCGCGACTTCGCTGGCCAGACGTTCGATTTGTGCGATGGCTTCGTTGACGACTTTGTCGCCTTCGCGAGCCTGGTCGTCAGCCGCGGCGGCGGCTTGCGATGCTTCTTCGGCGTTGCGCGCGACTTCCTGTACGGTGGCGGTCATTTCGTGCATGGCAGTGGCCACCTGATCGGTCTCGATCTTCTGGCTGTTCACCCCGGCACTCGTCTGCCCGGTCACCGCCGACAATTCTTCGGCAGCGCTGGCGATCTGGGTAACGCCGTCGCGGATGCCGCTGATCAAGTCGCGCAAGGTCACGCCCATGCGTGCGATGCCTTGCTGCAATACGCCGATTTCATCGCGACGGGTCACCTTGACGTCCTGGGACAGGTCGCCGCTGGCGATGCGTTCAACCACGGCCAAGGTGTCACGCAGCGGACCGGTGATCTGCCGAGTGATGATCACGGCGGCAATCACGCCCACCAGCAGCGCCAGCAGGGTGCTGATCAGTTGCAGGGTGCGGGCTTGTGCGCTTTCGGCGTCGCGGCGGTCGAGCTGGATTTGATAGAGCTGTTCGCTGAGGGTCACGATCGTGTTGCCCTGATCGGTCATTTCCTTGCGCGCCAGCACCGTGTCGTTGCTGGCAGTTTTATAGGCCTGCAACGCAGTGCGGTAGTTGCTTAACGCCGTTTCCAGCTGGCGCAGGGTATCCAGCTGAGTGTCGGCGAAATACACATTGAGCTGCTTCAGGCTGGCGATGGACGCGTCCAGTTGGCCGACGGCTTTCTGCTCGGTCTCGGCGTTGGTGGTCGCGGTGTAGCCGCGCACTTCGTAGCGGGCCAGCATGAACGCTTCCTTGGCCGCGGTGATCGCCTGGAACTGTTCGAAGCGTTGGTCGCTCAACGGCATTTGCTGCACGTGACTGTTGATGGCATTGATCAGCGTGTTCGCCGTTCCCGCGTGGGCGCCCATGGCATCGCGGGCGCTGTTACCGGTGCGGTAAGCGCTGCGCATTTTATTCAGGGAGACCTTGTACGCCTCGATGAGCGTCCCTTGCTCTTTGAGCAGCTTGAGGTTTTCCGGGCTTTTGAACTTCTCCAGCAGCGATTTTTGCTGAGCGGAGAAGGCATCGAGGTTGGTCTGTACGTTCTGTGCGGCGGTTTCGTCGCCGTCGGCCAGCATGTACTGCAAGCGTGCCACGCGCAGCTTGGTCAAACCGGCATTGAGCTGGGTGATGTCGCTCATCCAGTTGCTGCGGTCTATCAAGCTGCCGAGACTGCTCCAGCCGGTCAGGGCGAGGACGCAGGTCAGGGCCAGGACCAGGCCAAACCCCAAGCCCAGTTTCATGTTCACGCTGATGTTGCCGAGCCAGCTATTCATCAAATTCCTCCAGGAACGTTGCGCTTCGGGTCGTCGGTTGGCTGGAAGATTGTTTTTTTTGGGTAGCCAAGTGTGTGTAGAAGGTCTGTATCGGCAGCCATTGCAAGAGCTGAAAGGATTTTGTCAGACGATTTTCCTGTAGATACGCTGTTCATCGGCGCTTTCAGCTTTTTTTCACATGCGTTTCACCCACTGCCGACGCGACCCTCTCTAACCTCGCCCATCGAATGTTAGTGATGCATGCCGGTGAGGCGGCCTGATGTGGAATTGAGACTGAATTTTCTCGGGATAAAACGCTCGATCGATCTGAGCCGTTTTGCCCGCTATCGAACTATTTCGGTGGTGCTCGCCTCGGCGCTGCTGGTGATCCCGTTGACCCTCTGGCTGTTGCGGCCGGCCGCCGTGCCGGACCTGGCCCATGGCAATGTCGCGGGCGCCCAGGCATTGTTATCCGGTTGGGCCAAGGGCGACATGATTGTGCTGGTGCGTCACGTCGAGCGCTGCGATCACTCGAAAGCGGCGTGCCTGACGGGCGATGACGGCATTACCGACCGTTCCCGCAGTGTGGCTGTGGGTGTTGGCGCTCAGTTTGAACGGCTCGGTCTGGACCGGGCTGACGTCTACAACAGCCCGATGATTCGTACGGCACAGACGGCGGCCTATATGTTCAACAAGGTGACCACCGGCGATGACTGGTTGATCATTTGCAAAGGCACGATGCTGCGCGATGCCCTGGCGCACAAAGTGGCGGGGCGCAATCTGATTCTGGTGACCCACAGCGAATGCATGTCGCAAATGGAGAAAGATCTGAAGCTGCCGACCTCCAGTCTCGGTTATGGTGCTTCTTTATTCGTGTCCGCCGAGCCTGCGCAACCGCCGCGGATGCTCGGTTTCATCGAAGCATCAGACTGGAACACGGTGACCACCCAATGAGTACGACCATGCGTTTCTATTTTTCTAACTTTGGTATCCCGCTGGCCTGCGCGGCAGTGGTTTTCCTGTTGTTCGACATGACCAAAATCGATATTGCGTTCAGCAATCTTTTTTTCGATCCGGTCAGCCAGACCTTTCCGCTCGACCAGGTGCACTTTTTTGAAAAGATCACCCACAAGTGGGCGCGCATCATTCCAAACTGGACCGCAGAAATCGCCCTGATCGGCGCGGGGCTGTCGTTTGTCTGGCCGCTGGTCAATCCGCAGAAACATCCGCGTCTCGGTGGTTTTCTGGAGCGCAGCAAAGCCGCTTCGGTGCTGAGATTTGCCAAGGATCATCGTCGGGATTTTCTGTTTGTGGTCGTTGCGTTTGCCATTTGCACCGGTGTGATCCATTTCCTCAAGTCGCACACCAGCGTGTACTGCCCGATTGAGACCACTCTGTATGGTGGAAAGATTGCCCACATGGAGTGGTACGAAAACTTCCAGCTGTTCAGGGAGGCCGGTGAGGGTCGCTGCTGGCCGGGCGGGCATGCGTCGGGCGGGTTTACCATGCTGGCGTTGTATTTCGTGGCGCGGCGTTATCGCTGGCGCTATTCGAAAGCGCTGATGTACGGCTCGCTGCTGCTCGGTTTCATCTACGGCACGACGCGGGTCCTGCAAGGCTGGCACTACATGTCCCACACGTTCTGGGCCGGGATCTTTGTCTGGCTGGCGTGTTTGCTGACGGCTCTGGCGTTTTATGGGCGAGCGCGGCTGGAGTTGCCGGTTCTACAAAAAACTGGGCAACCGGCGACGATCCCTTCGCCGCAGTTGGTGAATTAGGGCGGTCTCACTGCCCGACAAAGTAGTAGGCCTGTCGCCCGACCTTCATGGTCTTCAACACTTTCAAAGGGGCTGGCGGTTCAGCAGCCCCCGCCATCACCGCCACATTGGACGCTGAAACGCTGAGAAACTCATGCAACTGCGCTTCGGTATCCAGCCCCTTGAGCACACTCTGCGTATAGAACACGCTGGCACCGCCTACCCGCTCATTGGCCTGGAACATGGCCACGTTTTTGCCGCTGGCTTGCATCGACTGAATCTGCTCGGTCAGCGGCAGGAATGACAGATTGCGATCTGCGTGAGGCAGCGCCCACTGAGCGGCGGCGAGGTAGGCGCCGATCACCACCGCCAGTGTGCCGATGGCCAGCCCCTGACGATGGCGAGCCAGGCGACCCGACAGGTTCGAGGCGCCTTCGTTAGCTTTCATTCGTTCGAACAAAACGCTCGCATACTCCGCTGCAATCACCGCTGCTGCGGGCGTCATCGACATCAGGTAAACCGTGCGCTTGCTCGACGCCAGCGTCAGCATGACGAATTGCGCCAGGACCCACAGCGTGAAGAACAGCAAATAACGGTTGGCCAACAGGCTTTTGCGAAAATGCCACAGCCCCAGGTACACCAGAATGTTCCACGGCAAAAACGCCTGCGGCAGTTTGGCCAGGTAGTAATAGAACGGTTCGTAATGCCCAGCCTCGGTAAACGAACCGCTGAAGCGTCCGACGCTGTTGGTCAGCAGCACCTCCGCCAGCGCTTGCGCACCGCCGCGCTGATACAGCACCGCGAGCCAGATCATCAGCGGCACCAGCCCCAATAGCGTCAGCAATCCGGGGCGTAGCCAGTCCGAGGGTTTCAGGCGTTTGTCGATCAAGTTGTCGGCCAGCAGGTACGCAAAGATCACCACCCCCGGCATCGCCAGACCCAAGATGCCTTTGCTCAACGTGGCGATGGCGATCCCCGCCGCAAACAGCAATGCGTTGCCGACGCTCGCTTGCCGATGTCCCTGAAAAAACGCCAGTAACGCCATGCTCACGCCGAGCGCCAGCAACGCGTCTTCACCCACGCCGCGACCGTTGCTCCAGTAACTGGCCATGGTTGCCAAGAGAATCCCCGCCGTCCAGGCAATCACCTTGGGTCGGCCGAACCGCCGCAGCATCGCGTACAGCAACATCACACTGAACAACCCGGCAAATGCTGACGCCAGCCGCACCGCCCAGGGCGTTCCGCCGAATGCGCGGATCGCCCCGGCGTCGAGCCAGAGGCTCAAGGGCGGTTTTTCCAGAAACGGTTCGCCAAACAGTCGCGGGGTCACCCAATCGTTGTCCAGATGCATCTCCATCGCAATCCCGGCCACCCGGGCTTCGGTGGAGCCTTGCAGTTGGTGGTTGCCGAGGGCGAAGAAAAACAGCAGGGCTGCGAGCAGAAAAAGGGAAGAGGCGGGACGTGACATGGTGTCTGGCTGCCGGAAAAAAGATCCCGCGAGCATACGGTGCGAATGCTTAACAAATTGTGAACGTCGCGCGAAAAACTAATGAACACGTTAACGACCAGCGCCGTGAGAAACACCAGACAAAAAAAAGCCCGCGGGAGGGCGGGCAAACCGTAGTTTCTTGAATGAGCGAGGGCAATGTACTGGTTAGCGGGACAGGGTGGGGTGAAGAAAAATTCATTTATTCGCGGTGCCCGCAGTTCCCGGGCAGGGCGTGCGAGTTGCAGTCGTCGCGATCGAAGAGGTTGTTCAGTTAATCGCTGCAAGAACAGAGTATCGGCTCAGGGCAAATGATCGGCCGCGAAGTCCGCCTCTGACCGTGCCCGCAGTTGCCCTTTGCGGCAGGCCTGCTGAAAGCGTTCGAAGTCTTGGTCATTCTGTTCGGCATAGGTTTTCGCGTACTTGAGCAGCGCATCGGCCAGCGCATCGCTCTTGCCGATGTAGCCGCTGATCTGCGCGGCATGCCCGGACGATTTCGCATGCGCCCGGGCGAGGGCGCGGCCACAGACGCGCCCATACGCGGCAAAGGCCTCGGCATCGAAGGTTTCCAGTTCGGCGGAAATTTTCATGTCGCGCAATTGCCGGACATAGAAGTGACGACCGCTAGGGCCGGTGGTCCAGCCGAGGAACAGGTCACTGGCGGATTGCATCAGCCGCTGACCATCGACCACGCGCTGGCCGTTATGCCGCACGCGGGACTTGGCCTTCACATAATCGGCGAGCACCGATTGCCGTGCTTCCTTGAATTGCAGGAACAGCGGGAATTCCTGCTCATCGGTCAGCAGCGCCACCAGGCAACGGGTGCCGACACTGCCCACGCCGACGACTTTGAACGCCAGGTCCTGAACATTAAAACGCGACAACAGCCCGCGTCGGTCGGCTTGCAGCGTCGCGCGATAGTCGGTCATGAGCGTTTCGTAGAGCGGTCGCCAGTCCGCCAGCCGCAGCCAGTCATCGTCGGCATCGAGCAAGGTGGTGTTTTTGTGCAGGTGGAAAATTTCCGGCAGGTCATCGCGAATGATCAGACGGCCTGTGGCATCACGCTCGCTGATTTTCGGCAGCAGTTCGGCATGCGTGCGGCGTTCGGCTTTGGCAATTGCGCGCTCCACATGCTCCAGCGTGGCTTTGCTCGCCTGTTGGCGTAAATCGTCGTAACTGATGGATTCGTACCAGGTCTCCAGCGCACTTTGCTCCGCGCATTCGAGCATGGTTTGCTGGTAGGCGCTGACCACCTCCCGGCAGACGTTTTCTTCCACGGTTTCGCCATGGCGCAGGTCGCGGGCGGCCACCATGAAACTCGCCACCAGACGTTTGACGTCCCACTCCCAGGGACCGGGATGGACTTCATCGAAATCGTTGACGCTGAACAACAGGTTGCGTTCCGGCGTGGCAAAACCGCCGAAGTTCATCAAGTGACAGTCACCACAGATGGTCGATACCAGCCCCATGTTCGACGTGCCGGACAGGTCGTGAGCCTGCAACAGTGCGTTGCCGCGATAAAAGGTAAAAGGCGATACGAGCATGCGACCGTAGCGTAACTCCACCAGCGAATTGACCCGACCCTCGCTGGAGCGCCTTATCAATGAAAGCGGGTCACGATTGGTTTTCCCGACGGCTGCCTGTGAACTGCGGGGGCATTTTTTTCGCGCATCCTTGCCTTGTTTCAAGCGGTCTTTAAGGGTGGTCATGGTGGCTCGGTGTTTGGGGGGATGCGGATGAGTGTAGAGGGGACATGGATAAACGTAGTTCTGGCTAAATGAAAAAAACCGGTGGTTGGCCAAGCAGAACACAGGTAACCCGGACTCGCGCAAGGCGATCTTCTCGACGTCACTTTTGGTGAAGTTGTCGAGGTGTCAATGAGGCTCGACGCGCTGACGCGAGCCTTGAAAGTCGGCATTCAAATGCTGCTTGATAGGACTATCCGTAGCTATTAAATGTCGTCAATTAAGTGACGTTTTTTCGAAGTGATTTTCCATTCGACGACAACATCGACAATCGATTGACACCGCCCCTGCGATCTCACATTATCTGCGACCCGTTAATGGCCCCGTGCCATAAATTCGGTGCCGACACGATAAATTATTCCTTTATTTTGAACCTTCGAGATGTGTGGGGGGTCGCAGTCTCCTGAGTTTTGGGCTAAATGCCATCACTCAACACCTTTGTTTTATAGAGCCACCGTTTTGCGGACTTGCACTCGAACTGTCCGCTTGAATCTTCAGGAAGAAACTTCATGCTTGATGGGCGAATTTTGGTTACCGGCGGTGCAGGATTCATTGGTTCACACCTTGTAGAAGCTTTGCTTGGCAACGGTTACAAAGTCCGCGTGCTGGATAATTTGTCGACCGGAAAAGTCGGCAATCTCCCGGTCGGTAACCCCAATCTGAACCTTGTCGTGGGTGATGTCGCGGACAGTGTCGCTGTGGAACAAGCCATGCGCGATTGCACCGCGGTCGTGCATCTGGCGGCCGTCGCGTCCGTACAGGCGTCGGTCGACGATCCGGTCGGCACCCATCAAGCCAACTTCGTGGGCACGCTCAATGTGTGCGAACACATGTTGAAGGCCGGCATAAAGCGCGTGGTTTTCGCGTCCAGTGCCGCCATCTACGGTAACAACGGCGAAGGTTCGGCGATCGACGAAGACACCCCTAAATCGCCGCTGACGCCTTATGCCAGCGACAAACTGGCGAGTGAGTATTACCTGGACTTCTATCGTCGGGAGCACGGCCTGGAACCGGTGGTTTTCAGGTTCTTCAATATCTTCGGCCCGCGTCAGGACCCGTCTTCGCCGTACTCCGGCGTGATCAGCATCTTCACCGAACGCGCCATGGCCCAGAAGCCGGTGGCGATCTTTGGCGATGGCGAACAAACCCGCGACTTCGTTTACGTTCAAGACCTGGTGAGCATCCTCGTCCAGGCTGTCGAGGCGAGTGAGCCAGCCTGCGGTGCAGTGAATGTCGGGCTTGGCCGTTCGACCAGCCTCAATGACCTGATCACCGAGCTGGGGAGCGCCACCGGCCATCCTTTGACGGTGACTTATCAGGCTCCGCGTCAAGGCGACATACGCCACTCGCGTGCTAACAACGCTCGTCTGCTTGAGCGTTTTACGCTCCCGGCGCCGACGTCTATCGGCAACGGCCTGGCACAGCTACTGCGCAGTTTATAATCCGCCCGGTAGCAAGGCCCGACGTTCAAGCAGTATCGGTTCAGTCATTTCTAGAGTGATTTATGGAAATCGTTTTTCGCAGGACGCGTGTCCGCGCGGTCGCCAATCGACTATTAGCTGCCTTGGCGCTCTTCGTGAGCGGACCGTCCGTCCAGGCTTCAGCATTGCCGCAACCTTCCAGTGTGGCTTTTTGGTACGCCGACCAACCGCCGATTTCCGAGTTGGCTCAGTTCGACTGGGCGGTGGTCGAGCCGGGGCATATGACCGCGGGCGATGTCAAAACCCTGCGCACGTTGGGCAGTCATCCGTTCGCCTACGTGTCCGTGGGCGAATTCGATGGCAACAAGGCGGCCATCGACAAAGCGGGGTTGCGTGATGCGGTCAGCCCGGTGCGAAACGACTCCTGGAACAGTCAGGTCATGGACCTCACTTCGCCGGCCTGGCGCGAGCATTTGCTCGGTCGCGCGAAGGCGTTGCAGGCAGACGGTTATGACGGTCTGTTTCTCGACACCCTCGACAGTTTCCAGCTGCTGCCGGAAGGCTCGCGGGAAGCGCAGCGTGTGGCGCTCGCCAGTCTGTTGCGCGAGCTGCACAAGCGTCAGCCGACGCTGAAACTGTTCTTCAACCGCGGCTTTGAAGTGTTGCCCGAGCTGGACGGCGTCGCCGCTGCGGTGGCTTTCGAGTCCATGTACGCTGGCTGGGATGCCGCCGCGAAACGTTATCGCCCGGTGCCGGAAGCCGATCGCCAATGGCTGCAAACGCAGCTGCAACCTTTGCGCGCCAAAGGCATTCCGCTGGTCGCGATCGACTACTTGCCACCGGAGCGTCGCGACGAAGCGCGCAAGCTGGCCAAGCGTTTGCGTGATGAAGGCTTCATCCCTTTCATCAGTACGCCTGAGCTGGATTCGTTGGGCATCAGCAACGTTGAAGTTCAGCCGCGTCGAATTGCGCTGGTTTATGACGCACGTGAAGGTGACCTGATCGTTAACGCCGGGCACACACTGCTCGGCGGTTTGCTTGAATACCTCGGTTACCGGGTCGACTACCTGGCCGCCGACGCGTTGCCGGACCATCGTTTCAGTGGCTTGTACGCCGGCATCATCACTTGGATGACCAGCGGCCCGCCCCAGGACACCCCGGCCTTTAACCATTGGCTCGGCAAGCGTCTGGACGAGAAGGTACCGCTGGTATTTTTCGCCGGTCTGCCGATTGAAGACCAGGTCCTGCTCAAGCGCCTGGGCTTGAATCGCGCAGCCCCCACGGGCACTCAAGCATTGACCATCACTTATCAGGACAAGTCGCTTTTGGGCGCGTTCGAAGCGCCGGTGCAACCCCGCTCCCGTGACCTGACCGCGATTTCCGTGATGCCCAAGGGGCCGAAAGCGGCGTTGTTGCTGACCGGCGAAGGCGGCCAGACATTCACCCCGGTGGCGGTGGCGGAGTGGGGCGGTCTGGCCCTGGCGCCCTATATCCTTGAAGTGAACAACGAGCGCAGTCGCTGGATCCTCGATCCGTTTGCGTTCCTGCAAGCCAGCCTGCGTTTGCCGGTACAACCGCGTCCGGACACCACCACGGAAAATGGCCGGCGCATCGCCACTGTGCACATTGATGGCGACGGTTTCCCGTCCCGCGCCGAAGTGCGTGGAACGCCCTACGCCGGCAAACAAGTGCTCGACGATTTCATCAAGCCCAATCCGTTTCTGACCTCGGTGTCGATCATCGAAGGTGAAATTTCGCCGCGCGGAATGTTCCCGTTCCTGGCGCGCGAACTTGAGCCGATTGCGCGTGAGTTGTTTGCCAACCCCAAAGTCGAAGTCGCGACCCACACCTTCAGCCACCCGTTTTTCATGCAACCGGAGCTGGCCAGGAAACGTGAAAATTTCAACCCGGAATACGGCTTGAAAATGGCGATTCCGGGGTATGACAAAATTGATTTCCGTCGCGAAATCTTTGGCTCGCGCGACTACATCAATCAGCAACTCACCACCCCTGAAAAACCGGTCAAGCTGGTCTTCTGGCCGGGCGATGCGTTGCCATCGGCGGCGACCATCAAGCTGGCTTACGACGCCGGTCTGAAAAACGTCAACGGTGCCGAAACCAAGCTGACCAAGGCCAACCCGTCGCTGACTGGTTTGAGTCCGTTGCTGCGCCCCACCGAAGGGGGCTTGCAGTATTACGCGCCGATCATCAACGAGAATCTCTACACCAATCTCTGGAAAGGTCCGTATTACGGTTTTCGCGAAGTGATCGATACCTTCGAGCTGACCGACAGCCCGCGTCGTTTGCGAGGTCTTCACCTGTATTACCACTTCTATTCGAGCACCAAACAGGCCTCGATCAAGGCGATGAACGAGATCTACGGGTACATGGGCAAGCAGCAACCGATGTCGCTGTGGATGAGTGACTACCTGGATCGATTGCACGGCCTGTACCTGGCCAGCCTGGCGCAAACCGCCGACGGTGCCTGGCAGATTCGGGGGATGGATGCTTTGCGTACCTTGCGCCTGGACCCGCAGATGGGCTGGCCGGATCTGCTGCGCTCGCAAGGTATTGCCGGCGTGCGGGATTTGCCGCAGGGGCGCTATGTCGCCTTGAGCAGCGACCACGCGCTGCTGGTCTTGCGTCCCGACCGGGATGACAGACCAGCGCTTGAGGAGGCCAATCTGCCGTTGCTGGACTGGCGTTACCTGGATGATCGCCGTGTGAGTTTTGCGTTTGCCGGGCAGGTCGACCTGACCTTCTCGGTGCGCTCGGCCAGCGCCTGTCGGGTGGAAGTGGATGGTCAACGTTTCGCGGGCAAGGCATCGGCCGGTCTGTGGACTTTTCAATTACCTATGAAGCAGGTGAGTCATGGTCAGCTCCTCTGCAACTAAAACCAAAGGCAGTCGCCTGCTCAATCCTTGGGCTTTGGCGGTGGTGGCGACGGCTGTCGGGGGGCTGTTGTGGGCGACCTTCCAGCGTGAAGAAGTGTTCCAGCCTGATGGCCGCGAGCCGGATGCCGTTTCGGCCAACTACGCCGAATTGCTGCTGACCGCCCACCCGGAAGACGATCACTTGCGACTGCAGTTGGTCGATCTGTTGATCCGCCTCGGCGATTACGCGAAGGCGCGTCAGCATCTGGAGAACTGGCCGAATCCGCTGCCGGATTTGCAGGCGTATTACCGGCTTGAACTGGATGCACTGGAAGCTGCGCAAGGCAGTGATCCTGCCACTCAAAAGGCGTTGGTGGAGCGGTTGAAAAGCTTCGACCACCGCCAGTTGCCGGTGCCGCAATTGCAGAACCTGGCCAAACTGGCGCTGGCATTGCAGGCCCCGGCTTTTGCGGCCAGCGTCTATGAAGAAATCGCCAGCCGTGATCCGGCGCAACGTATCGAGTCGCTCAAAGCCGCCGCCCAGTGGTACCTGGCGGGCGAGCAACCGGGGCGTGCCGCAGACATTTATCTGGAGCTGAAAAAGGACAGCCAGCTACCCGCCGAGCGCCTGGAATACTCGCGGCTGGCGTTCTACAGTTTGCTGGCCTCCGGGCGAGGTGATCAGGCGGTGCAAGTGCTCGCCGATGAACTTGACCAGCTCAAGGATGCGCAAACTGACGCGCCCTGGCTGGAGCAGGGGGTTGATGTCGCCGTTGCCAGCAAACGCTTTGATCTGGCGCAGCAATTCCTCCAGCAGTGGCGCGTTTTGCAGCCGGACAACCCGAAAATCCTTGAAAAAGATTTCAGCATGCGCCTGGCCCTCGGCGATCTGCCGGGTGCCTGGGAGAGCGGTCAGCTACTGCTGCTGGAACATCCGGATGATCCGGCGTTGCTGGAGCAAATGGCCCACCTTGGCGAGTGGCGCGGCGAGAGTGTTGCCGCTCTGGATTACTGGATTCGCCTGTTGAACTTGCGCGAAGACCCGCAAACCCGTGAACACGCGTGGCGTCTGGCGAGCCAGCAATTCGACTTTGATCGCTCCATCCCGTTGCTGGGCGACATCATGCACCAGCGCGCGTTGACCGACGTTGAACTCGATGCGCTGATCTATGGCCACGAATCGCGCGGCACCCCAAGTCAGGCCGAAGCCTGGCTGCACGCCTATTTGCGCAAGTACCCGACGCATCGTCTGGCGTGGACGCGGTTGCTGCAGAACCTGGAAAATACCGGGCAGTACGCGGTCAAGGCCAAGGTCTACCAGGGCTACTCGAAACGCTTTGCGCTGACCACCACGGAGCGGGTCGATTGGGCCGACACCTACCTCAAGCTGTTTGATAACCAGGCGGCGTGGCAGGTGTTGCAGGTCGATAACAGCACGATCACGGATCAGAATTACTGGCGAACCCGGGCTGCCCTGGCCTGGGACCTGGAGCTCGACGAAGAACTGCGGATTTCTCTCGAGAAAATGCTCGCACTCAAAGGGTCGCTCAACATCGGCGATGAGAGTCAGTTGATCACGCTGTATCGCACCAGCGATCCAAAGCGTGCCTTGGCGCTGATGGTCGACAGCTGGCAGCGCACGAAGAATCCGCAGCGTCTGGTTGAGGCTTTGCAGCAAGCTCAGGAATTGCAGGACTGGCCGCAAGTGGTGGCCCTGCTCAAGGACGCCGAGCAATACCCCGACGCGTATGAACAGGCTCAGGTTCTGGCGGTTCGCGGTGCCCTGGCGGTGCAGCAGGGACAAGTCGATGAAGCGCAGCGCTTGTACTTGCTGGGTTTGTCGCGCTACCCGGATGACAACGTGTTTCGCGAACGCTTGATGTGGCTTTACGTCGATCAGGGCAACACCGCTGCGCTCAAGCCATTGCTGACGCAATGGAAAGCCCGGGCCCGCGAAGACCGGATTTTGTGGCTGCCGTTCGCCAGTGCCAGCCAGATGTTGGGCCGCGACAGCGAGGCGTTGGCCTGGTACCGCATGTACCTCAAGAGCAGTCAGAACGACTGGTTGGTGCAGGCAGCCTATGCCGATGCACTCGACAGCGCCGGTTATCAGGACGCCGCCCAGCGCCTGCGTTTGAAATTGCTGCGCAGCCCCGAAGTTGAAGACATCAAGCCGACGTCCCAGCGTTACGCGGTCTGGTTGCGCCTGATGTCCAGCAGCTATTCGCCCGCCAAGGCACAGCACGAAGTGCTGAAGTGGAAAGACGGCTCACCGGCGATGCTGCAACTGTGGTTTGAGCGTTTGCTGGCGCGTCTCGACGCGACCAATCAAGAGTCGCAGAAAGACCAGTGGCTGGATTGGGCTCGCAGTCAGGGCCTGAAAGTCGAGCGTTACGAGCAGATTCAGCAAGCCTTGCGCAGCCGCAACAAAGCGCAGGTCGAAACCCTGTTGGCCAGTAGCGATCTGAATCCGGCGCAGCGTGCTCAGGCACTCAGCCGTCTGGGGCGTCTGGGCGAAGCGCTCGACACCAGCCTGTCCGCGCTCGGTGACGAGCAGCCGATGGCAGTGCGCGAACAACTGCGACGCCAGGCCGTGGAGATCCACGAAGCAACGCCGCAAGGCGCACAATTGTCCTGGCATGAACAGGACTTCGGCGGCCTTGAGTTCAACGCGCCACGTCTGCAGATTGCGCATAATCTGGGCGATAACTGGTACGCCAATCTGGAGCTGGAACAGGGCAAGTATCGTGGTGATGACATCGAGTCATCGAAAATTGGCGAGGAGCGCAATGCCGCTCTGACCTTGCAGCGGGCGGTGGAAGACGGCAGCTACAAATTGTTCGTCGACACCAGCCAACGCAGTGACGATGACCGTACCGGCCTCGGTCTTTCACGGACCTGGCAGTTGAGTGTGAGCGACGAACTGGAAACCGGTCTCGGCTGGCATCGCAAAAGTGAAGACAGTGGCTTGATGCGCGCCTTCGGTCAGCAGGACAGTGTCTGGCTCGGTGGCCGTCATGGCATTACCGCCCGCGATCAGATCAGTTGGGAAGTGGCGCAAAAGTCATTCTCCACCCGTGCCGGCGACAACCTGGGCAATGGCCAGGCGCTGAAGATGGAATACAACCACACGCTGGAATTCGCCGGGCCTAACTGGACTGTGCGCAGCGGCGTCGATTATCAGCACAACAATGTGGATGATCGTCGGCTGGATTATCTGTCCAGCCGTAATGGCGGACCGGTAATCGTGCCCGAGCAGACGCGTGACGCTGATACTAATGAGCTCGACGCCACTGACACGCAAACCGTCATGGGCAGCGATTTGTTGCAAAGCCGCTACGGCCAACTCTACGTTGGTAGCTCCTGGCGTCGCGGCATACCGGGCGCGCTGGTGCGCACCAAGCCGCAATACACCTGGCTGGTGGACGTGACGGCAGGCTGGCAATGGCTGGATCAAACTTTTAACTACGGCATTAACACCGGGGTAGGCGTCGAAGTGCTGGGTGATGACGAACTGGCCCTGACCTTCGGCTACCAATCCGCGCCACAGGGTGGTGATGGCAAGGCCGGCGGAACACTGGGTGTGAGCTACGGCGTGCGGTTTGGACGCTGATCATGGAATGTCTACGGAGAAAAACTATGCAAGTAATTCGTAATCTGGGCCTGGCTTTCGCCGTCCTGTTGGTCGCCGGTTGCGCCAGCTTCACCGACCAAACCAGCCCGAACCTGCCGCGCAATGCGCAGTGGGGCATCGTGCCGATGATCAACTATTCGCAGACGCCGCAGGCCGGTGAACGCAGCGAGCAGATCCTGCTCAGCGTGCTCAGCAGCCACGGCCTGCAGCCACGGGTTTACCCGGTCAGCACTCAGGGCGAACAAGCGCTGATGGATGACAACGAACGTCTGGCCGGTGCCCTGGATTGGGCGCGCGACCAGAAGCTCGATTACGTGATCGCCGGCAGCGTTGAAGAGTGGCAATACAAGAACGGTCTGGACGGCGAGCCAGCGGTCGGCATCAGCCTGCGCGTGCTTGAAGCCAGCAGCGGTCGAGTGCTCTGGAGCAAGAGTGGCGCACGTGCCGGCTGGTCCCGTGAAAGCCTCGCGGGCACTGCGCAAACGGTGCTCGACAAACTTGTTGGCGCCCTTCGGTTCGAGTGATCGCAATGAATTCTCCCCACATGGATTACAGCCTCGCGCCGCAAGCGAGTGGCCCGGTGTCTTGGCTGGAAACACTTCTGGTAACGGGCCTGGCCATCGGCCTGGGTTTGTGGCTGACCCCCGAAGACCCGTTGCAGGTACACGGCGGGTTCCCTTGGCCGATTCTCGCGCCGTTGTTGTTGGGCGTGCGTTACGGATTTGTGCGCGGGCTGGTCAGCGCCAGTTTGCTGGTGCTGGCGATGTTTGCCCTCCGCCACCGCGGTCTTGAAAGCTACGCCCAGATCGATCCGTCATTCATTGTCGGCGTGCTGGTGAGCGGGATGCTCGTGGGTGAGGTTCGCGACCTGTGGATGCGCCGTCTGGAGCGGCTGCAGATGGCCAACGAATACCGTCAGTATCGTCTCGACGAATTCACCCGGGCGCACCAGATCCTGCGGGTCTCCCATGACCTGCTGGAGCAGCGCGTGGCCGGCAGCGACCAGAGCCTGCGCAGTTCCCTGCTGGGCTTGCGCGAAAAACTGCGGGTGATGCCGGACGCCGGCGATGCGCTGAGCGCACTGGCAGAACCGATCGCGGCGATGCTCGGGCAGTACGGCGCACTGCGCGTGGCCGGTTTGTACCGCGTTGACGAGCGTGAAGAAAATGTCCTGCCGCAAGCGCTGGCAACCATCGGCGTCATGGGCCCGTTGGGCACCGAAGACGGACTGGTCAAGCTATGCCTGGAACGTGGCGAGCTGGTGAGCGTGCGTCAGGAACTGATCGATTCCGGCAACTCCGCGCAGTTTTCATCGCTGCAGGCGTGCATCCCGCTGATCGATGCCGAGGGCCGCCTGTTGGCGATCCTCGCGGTTCGGCAGATGCCGTTCTTCGCCTTCCAGGATCGTACCTTGAGCCTGTTGGCGCTGCTCGCCGGGCACATCGCCGACCTGTTGCGCCGCGACCCGCAAGTGCTGCAACTGCCCGACGCCGATGCTCAGCAATTCACCTTACAGCTCAAGCGCTCGCTGGTGGACGTCGATCAGTACAAATTGCCCGCCGGGCTGTTTGCGTTTGAAATGACTCGACCCAACGAAGAGCTGACACGCTTGATGGAGCGCAGCCAGCGCGGTCTCGATTTGCATTTGCCGGTGCGCAACAATCGCGATCACAAACTGTTGCTGGTACTGCTGCCGTTGACCAGCCCGCAGGGCACCGAAGGTTATCTGGCGCGCATCAGCCTGCTGTTGCATGAGCACTTTGGTATTGAAAGTGACATGGAAAGCCTGGGTGTGCGGGTCATGCCTTTCAATCTGGAGCCTGGCGTTGACCGTAACGGGCTGCGTAATTTCCTGTTCAACGAGTGTGGTCTGAATGATCAGCAAGTGGCTGTTTAGCGGAGCCTTGTTGTTAGAGGCGGGCAGTTGGGCCAGCTTGTGGCTCGCAGCGCCCGAGTTGCAACAATTGCTGGTGTTCACTTTCAGCCATGGCCTGGCCTGCGTGATGTTGTGCGCGGCAGTCTGGCTGTTGCTGCCGGCACGCTACCGTGCACCCTTGCCGTGGAGCCCGCTGTTCATTTTCAGCCTGGCGTTCTTCGTGCCGGTGATCGGCGCAATCGGTGTGGTGGCGGCGATCTTCCCAGCGCTGTACTTGCCACGCAAACGCGACAAGCAGGCCTGGCAGGCCGTCGGTATTCCGAGTCTGCCGTTCCGTGCGCAAACCCAACACCACTCGCCGATCTTCGCCGACGGCGGTTTGCAGGATGTGTTGCGCCATGCGCCCGACCCGGATCAGCGCCTGGCTGCTTTGCTGGCCACGCGGCGCATGCCGGGCAAGGAAGCGGTGCCGATCCTCAAGCTGGCGCTGGGCGATCCCAGCGACGACGTTCGGCTGTTGGCGTACTCGATGCTCGACAAGCAGGAAAGCGACATCAACCTGCACATCCAGATTGCGCTCGGGCAACTGACCGGCGCCAATGCCAAAACCGCGGGTGTGCTGCACGGCACGCTGGCGCGCTGGTATTGGGAGCTGGCGTATCTCGGCCTGGCGCAGGGCAGCGTGCTCGAACACGTGCTCAACCAGGCCAGCGAACACGCCGAGCAAGGGCTGGACGCGGGCGAGGGCGGCGAACTGTTCCTGCTGGCCGGGCGCATTGCCCTGGAGCGCGGTGACATCGAGCGCGCCGAAGTGTTGTTGCATCAGGCCCAGGACAACGGCATGGGCGCCGCGCAGGTGCTGCCGTTTCACGCCGAGTTGGCGTTCGAGGCGGGGCGTTATCACGAAATCCCCGGGTTGCTCGAGAAACTTCCCGAGAAAACCCGTCAGCGACCACCGTTCGCTGAACTGGTGAGGAGCTGGACATGAATCACCAGGAAGAGGCGCCGTTGGCCGACATCTGCCTGCTGCTCGAAGGCACCTGGCCTTACGTGCGCGGCGGCGTGTCGAGCTGGATTCACCAGATGATCCTCGGCCTGCCGGAGGTGACTTTCTCGGTGATGTTTATCGGCGGCCAACGATCGGCTTACCCGACGCGGCGTTATGAAGTGCCGTCGAATGTGCTGCACATCGAAGAAGTGTTTCTCGAAGATGCGACCCATCCGACCAACACCTATGGCATTCCGCGAGATGCCGATCATCAGCAACTGGCGGATCTGTATCGCTTCCTGCATCACCCGGATGCGCCGGAACCCGAGCTGGGCGAACGCTTGCTCAATTGCATCGCCCAGGGCCACATGACCCTCGACGACGTACTGCGCAGCCGTGCCAGTTGGGAAGCGTTGAGCGAGGGCTATCGGCTGCATTGCGCCGACCCGTCCTTCGTCAACTATTTCTGGACCCTGCGCTCGATGCAGTCGCCATTGCTGATGCTCGCCGAAGCGTCGCGCAACATGCCGCGAGCGCGGGTGCTGCATTCGATTTCCACCGGTTACGCCGGGTTGCTGGGGTGCATCCTCAAGCAGCGCTGGAACTGCACTTACTTGCTCAGCGAGCACGGGATCTACACCAAGGAACGCAAGATCGACCTGGCCCAGGCCAGCTGGATCGCCGAGAGCTCGGGCCAGGCGCTCAATCGCAGCCTCGACGCCGGCTCGGGTTACATCCGCACCTTGTGGGTACGCTTCTTCGAGCGCATTGGCCAACTGACCTACAACAGCGCCGACAACATCATCGCGCTGTATGACGGTAACCGTCAGCGGCAGATCAAGGATGGCGCCGACCCCGCCCGCACACAGGTGATTCCGAACGGCATCGACCTGCCGCAGTGGACCGCCGCCCTGCAATCCCGGGCGCCGGGTATCGCTCCGGTGGTGGGTTTGATTGGGCGTGTGGTGCCGATCAAGGACGTGAAAACCTTCCTGCGGGCCATGCGCGGTGTGATCAGCGCCATGCCGGAGGCTGAAGGCTGGATCGTCGGTCCCGAAGAGGAAGACCCGGAATACGTCAGCGAATGCCGCAGCCTGATGGCTAGCCTGGGGCTAGAGGGCAAGGTGCATTTCCTGGGTTTCCAGCGCATCCAGGACCTGCTGCCAAAACTCGGCCTGATGGTGCTGACCTCGATCAGCGAGGCGCAACCGCTGGTGATCCTCGAAGCGTGGGCCGCCGGTACGCCGGTGGTCAGCAGCGATGTGGGTTCATGCCGCGAGCTGATCGAAGGTGGCACCGCCGAAGACCGCGACCTCGGCGTGGCCGGCAAAGTGGTGGCAATTGCCGATCCACAGGCTACCAGCGTCGCGATCCTCGAACTGCTGCGCAGCCCGCAACGCTGGGAGGCCGCTCAGGCCGCCGGCTTGCTGCGCGTCACTCGTTACTACACCGAAGCCTTGATGCTGCAGCGTTACCGCGACTTGTATCAAGCAGCCATGGAGAACAGTTAAATGGCCGGCATTGGCTTCGAACTGCGCAAGATCCTTTCGCGTGACTCCTACACCGCAACCCTGCACGCGTACGTGTATGCCGGGCTGATCAGTTCCGGGCCCTGGGTGCTCTCGATCGTCAGCGTGATGCTGGTGGGGATCATCAGCCTCGGCCTGCTGTTGCCGCATTCGCTGGTCGGGCAGTTTCTGGTCACCGTCACCTACCTGATGGCTACGTCGCTGATCCTCACGGGTGGCTTGCAGCTGTTCTTCACCCGGTTCGTGTCCGACCGTTTGTTCGAACACAAGTACGACCAGATCCTGCCCAACTTGCTGGGCATCCTGCTGCTGGTAACGCTCGGCGCCGGCGTGCTCGGCATCATCGTGCTGGCCGTGTTGTTCGACCAGCCGCTGATTTACCGCGTCCTTGTGCTGTCGAATTTCGTGGTGCTGTGCAACTTGTGGCTGGTGATCATCTTCCTGTCGGGAATGAAGGCCTACAACCGCATTCTGCTGGTGATGCTGGTGGGCTACACGCTGATGGTCGCCAGCGCTTATCTGCTGAGCTTCCTGGAAATGCCTGGCTTGCTCCTGGCATTGTTGATCGGGCACAGCACGCTGCTGTTCCTGTTTCTCTACGACATCCTGCGCGAGTACCGGGCGGAGAAACTGATCGCCTTCGATTTTCTCCAGCGCCGCCAGGTCTTCCTCAGCCTGCTGGCCACCGGTTTCTTCTACAACTTCGGCATCTGGGTCGACAAGTTCCTGTTCTGGTTCAACCCCGGCACCTCCAGCCAAGTCATCGGCCCGCTGCGCGCGTCGATCCTCTATGACATGCCGATCTTCCTCGCCTACCTGGCGATCATCCCGGGGATGGCGGTGTTCCTGGTGCGCATCGAAACCGATTTCGCCGAATGGTATGACCGCCTGTTCCGGGCCATCCGCGAAGGCGAAACGCTGCAGCACATTGGCTCGCTGAAAACTGAAATGACCTTGTCGATCCGTCAGGGCCTGCTGGAAATCTGCAAAGTCCAGGGGCTGACAGTCGTGCTGTTGTTCCTGTTCGCCCCGCGCTTGCTCGATTGGCTCGGCATCTCCAGCTACTACCTGCCGCTCTTCTACATCGACCTGATCGGCGTGAGCATCCAGGTGGTGTTCATGGCATTGCTCAACGTGTTCTTCTACCTCGACAAACGCACCGTGGTGCTGGAGTTGTGCGTGCTGTTCGCGGTGTTGAACGGCATGTTGACGCTGCTCAGCATGTACCTCGGCCCAAGCTTCTTCGGCTACGGGTTCACGCTGTCATTGCTGGTGTGTGTGCTGCTCGGGTTGCACCGACTGACCACGGCGCTTGAGGATCTGGAGTACGACACGTTTATGCTGTCCACTCGGTAGCAGTTGTTGCGGGGTATGAAAAAGGCACTGGCGATTATCGTCAGTGCCTTTT
This sequence comes from Pseudomonas sp. GB2N2, assembly GCF_054897705.1. Classification (NCBI taxonomy): domain Bacteria; kingdom Pseudomonadati; phylum Pseudomonadota; class Gammaproteobacteria; order Pseudomonadales; family Pseudomonadaceae; genus Pseudomonas; species Pseudomonas sp. GB2N2. The sequence continues at coordinate 3,679,937 of NZ_CM142701.1, read as the reverse complement.
TTGTGATCGTTGATGTGACCTTGGGGTCGGGGGCGTGAGCCTGTATTCCCACCCCCCAGATGCAACAAAACCCGCACTTGACGGGTTTTGTCTTGCTTCGTATTTGGTGGAGCCGGGGGGATTTGAACCCCCGTCCGCCAGTACTCCGCTGTCGGTACTACATGCGTAGCCGTTTCTATTAAGTTAACCCTCAGCGACCCGAAGGGCAGGGTGCTTTGGGCGAGTTGTGTAAGTTTTAGCCGCTTCGTCCACAACGTACTGCACGGCGATTCTGTTCTATATGACAATCACTTCGAGTTTACAGACATCCTCTAGTGATTGCTGGACCCGAAGGTACCAGAAGCTCAGGGTCTAAGGCTGCTTACGCAGCGATGGACATTTCCTGGCCGTAGTTTTCGTCATTGGCAACTATAAGTAGTTGCAACAGTGGATTTACGAGTTCTGTTACCAACTCGGCATGCACCTAAAGTTTCGCAACCGGCGTCGAATCCTAAACGGCCCCGAGCCTGTTGCTCTGTGAATCATAGTGAGCAACAAGCCTGCGCAGTGTACGCCAACGCGGATCAGAAGGCCAACCCGAAGGTTGGCCGTCAGTGATCATGGGTAGGGATTTTGCTCAGTTTGCCAAGGACAACGCCTGGGTGGCCTCGGTAGCGCATTTTTTGTCGTCCCCTGCTGCTTTTGACGCTTCGGCGCTGGCCAGCAATCTTTTTATCTCCATTGCGGTATTGTCCGAACTTGACGCCAGTGACGCCACTTTGGCTTTGAGCTCTTGCAGCTTGCTCGTACAAAGGTTGTTGTCCGCCGCAAATACGGGAGAGGCCAACATTGCAGCGGACATGAACAGACCAGCGATTGCGGTGCGTTTCATGGATATCTCCTGATACTGATGTACTCGGTGCCGCCCTGTGATCAGACGGCTCGGCCCTAATTAAAGACTGCGCCGCTGCGCAGTAATTCCACACAAGACTTGACCCCGGATGCAACAAAACCCGCACTTGGCGGGTTTTGTTGCATCCGGGGTCAAGTCTTCGCATCAGGTGGCGTTATTGCTTGCCGCCATCACTCATTTTCTGGATCGACTGAATAGTCTGGGTGGTCTCTGCGATGCAGTCATCAGTACCTTGCTTGGTGCCTTTTGCGTGATCGGCTTTGGCTTTCTCGACGCTGTCCATGACCTGTTCAGTCATTGCCGGAGGAATCTGGGCCTTGGCATTCTCGATGGTTTTCAGGTTGACCGCACAGAGGTCTTCGGCGGCAAACGACGTGGACGCCATCAGTGAGACAGTAACGAACAGACCTAACAGTACAGAACGTTTCATGTGTATCTCCTTGAACTGAGGGTCCAGGCATTTGCTGGCCGTCAGGACGGGCTGCCGAGTTTGGGTAAGGCCCGGTAATGTCCGGGCTTAATCTGTGGACTACAGCCGCGCATCAGGGTTCTATTTTTCTTCAGATGACCTTCGGACGTGTGACTCGGTCTACCAGATAGACCAGGCTGTGGTAGTCAATTCCACCGTGCTGCGTCAGACCAATCTCGCAGGTGCGGCTGGTAGAGATCCCCTCGCTGCACTGTTGCACCGCTTCCTTTAGCGTACGCAGCGCGTGGGCGTTCAGTTCCGGCGTGGTGAAGCCCTTGTCGCCGGCGAAACCGCAGCAGTGAATGCCTTCGGGAATGATCACGTTTTTGCTGCACTTGCGCGCCAGATCGATCAGGGACTGGCTTTCCCCAAGGTGCTGGGTGCTGCAGGTGACGTGTACCGCGACAGGCGCCTCCTGCGGCGTAAAGTCGAGTCGGTCGATCAAGTGCGTCCGGATGAACCGCACTGGGTCATACAGGTCCAGTCGAACATCGCCCAGGTCCTGGGCCAGGCGCAAAGTGCAGGGGCTGGTGTCGCAGTAGATCGGGTCAAGTCCGCCACGGCTGGCGTGCAGCAACGCGCCGATCAGCTCCTGGCGCTTGTGTTCGGCTTGTTCGGCGTAACCCTTGGAGGCAAACGGCTGGCCGCAGCAGAGGCCGTCCTGGTTGTCCGGAGAGACTACCTGGTAACCGGCTTTTTCAAGCAATCCACGGGTTTTGTCGTACAGCGACAGTTGCTCTTTATCACCGGCCGCCGGGCCCATCACGCGCGAAACGCAGGCCGCCAGGTACACCACTCGCGGACGTGCGTCCGATACGCTCGGGCTGAAGCGAATGGCCTTTTCCGGTTGCGGCATGGCATTGGTCCATTGCGGGACCTGACCTTTGGATAATTTTGTCAGCGTGGCGGAAAGTTTCGCCAGCCGCGGCGCTCCCAGCAGCATCCGTGCGCCATTGGCCACGTGCAGGGTGAAGCGGGCACCTTGCAGGGCGGTGGCGAAATGTCCTTCAAGCCAGTTGGCAGCTTTCGTGTGCGTCGCTGTGCGGCTGCGGAGTTTTTTCACCAGCTCGCCGGTGTTGATTCCTACAGGGCAACGCTGAGCGCACAGACCGGTGGCGGCGCAGGTGTCGATGCCCTGATATTCGAAGGCGGCTTCCAATTCGGTGGTGTCGACGCCTGCGCGTTTCTTCGCCTGAATGTCGCGCCAGATTACGATGCGCTGGCGCGGGCTCAGGGTAAGGCCTTTCGACGGACACACCGGCTCGCAGAAGCCGCACTCGATGCACTTGTCCACAATTTCGTCGGCAGCCGGCAGCGGTTTCAGGTGCTTGAGGTGGATCTGCGGATCCTCGCTGAGCACCACGTCCGGATTGAGAATGCCGTTGGGGTCGAGCAGGCGTTTGAGCTGCCACATCAACTGGTAGGCGTCGCTGCCCCATTCCAGTTCGACGAAGGGCGCCATGTTGCGGCCGGTGCCGTGCTCGGCTTTCAACGACCCGCCGAATTCCACCGCAACCAACTGCGCGACGTCGTCCATGAACGCTTGATAGCGTGCGACTTCTTCCGGGTTGTTGAAGCCTTGGGTGAAGACGAAGTGCAGATTGCCTTCCAGCGCATGTCCGAAAAGGATCGCTTCGTCGTAGTGATGTTTGTCGAACAGCTCGATCAGACGGTTCACGCCAATCGCCAGTTGTTCCACGGGGAAGGTCACGTCCTCGATGATCACCGTGGTCCCGGTTTTACGCACCGCGCCGACGGCGGGGAAGGTGTCTTTGCGAATCGCCCAAAGCCAGGCGTTTTCCCGCGGGTCTTCGGTGAAGTCGACTTGTTCTTCCACCGGAAAAGAAGTCAGAGACGCCATGATTTGCGCCAGTTGCTCGCGCAGTAAAGTGGAAGACGCGGCGCGGGATTCGATCAACAGGGCGCAGGCGTTGTTCGACAGGTGTTGTACGAAACCCGGCATGCCGGGTTTGTCCTGCACCGAACGCAGGCTGCGGCGGTCGAGCAATTCGACGGCCGACACCGGTTGGCTTTTCAACACGGTAACGGCGTTGCAGCAGGTTTCTACATCCGGGAAAACGATCAGGGCCGACGCCTTGTTCGGGTGGTCGATCACGGTGTCGTAAGTCACGGCACTGATAAAGCCGAGGGTGCCTTCGGAACCCACCAGCAAATGGCTCAAGATATCCACAGGCTCATCGAAATCGACGAGGGCGTTGAGCGACAGGCCGGTGGTATTTTTCAGACGATATTTGTGGCGGATTTTTGCGGCCAATTCGGAATTGGCGCGGGTCTCGCGGCCCAATGTCGCCAAGCGTTCGAGCAGTGCAGCGTGGCTCTCGCGAAATGCCGCGACACTCGCCGCATCTTCGGTATCGAGACGGCTGCCGTCGGCCAGCACCAGGCGAATGCCCGCCAGCGTGTGGTAGGTATTTTGCGCTGTGCCGCAGCACATGCCGCTGGCATTGTTGGCGACGATGCCGCCGATTTTGCAGGCATTGATCGAAGCCGGGTCCGGACCGATCTTGCGCCCGAATGGTGCCAGCCAGGCATTGGCCTGCGCGCCGATCACGCCGGGTTGCAGGCGGATTTGCGTGCCTTGACCGCGAATCTCACGCCCGCTCCAGTTATCCCCGAGCACGATCAGCACTGAATCGCTGATCGCCTGCCCGGACAGGCTGGTGCCGGCAGCGCGGAAGGTCACCGGGACCCGGTCCCGTTGCGCGAGATTGAGCAGTGCCACCACTTCATCTTCAGATTCGACGCGAATCACCAGCTGCGGAATCAACCGATAGAAACTGGCGTCGGTGCCGAAGGCCAGCGTCGACAACGGGTCGTCGAAACGTCGCTCCTCAGGGATCAGTTGCTGCGCATCTCGCAGGAAAGCCGCCGGTAGACTCATTGGTCCTCCAGAATCAAAACCACCAGGTCTTTCGGACCGTGAGCGCCGTAGGCCAGGACTTGCTCGATGTCGGCAGTTTTCGACGGGCCCGACACCAGTAAGGCGTTGGTTGGCATACCTTGGGCCCAGGCGAATTCCTGTTGCACCTGATAAAAGTTGTCGCGGATCTCGCTCGCCTTGAGCAGGGCAAAATGCACCGGCGGTACCAGGCTCATCAAGCGCGGTTCTTCCCGCGTCGGCCAGAGAATCAGACTACCGGTCGCGGCGATTGCGCCGAGGGTGGTGGTCAGGCTGGCCGGTGTGTCGTTAAACAGTTCGGCTTTCCATTCCTCTACCGGGCGGTCGTAGGATTTGAGCGCTGGGAGGTCAGGATTGCTCGACCAGTGCTGAGTGATGCGTTGACCATGCGCCGTCGTCGGTGCGATCAACAAGCTTGGCAATTGACGATTCCGCAGCAGTTGCCCCAACAACTCGGGCCAATTCGCGCCAGACGTCAGATGGATTTCCGTGTGCACCGCTTCCATCATTTTGCGCAGTTGCGGGATGCGTTGCTCGGGTGCGTAGGTGTAAGGCGCGGTCACCAGTTCGACGTCGAATTCGTCAGGCACGGGCGTGGTGCCGGTCAGACTTTTCTGTAACTTGGCGAGGATGTTTTGCTTGGCGCTCATCAACGGTCTCCCTGTTTGGCCAGATGCTCGCGGGCCATGTCATGCAGTGAGCGGGCCGCCGGTTTCGGGGCGCTGTGGTTTTGCGTCCAGGGGCCGACGTTGCTCGGCGCGAGGGCGCGCAGCCGCGTGGCGAAGAAGCCAAACAAACGATACAGCCTCGGCGAGCTATTCAGTTTCGCCCAGGCGTTCCAAATAAAACGTTCCTTGCGCGAATACTTGCTGCCTTGGCCGCGCATGACCTGATGCGGACTGTCCGGGGCTTTGACGTTCTCTTCCCGTAGGCGGCGCAGTAATGCCGGGATAGGAATTTTTACCGGGCACACCTCACCGCAAGCGCCGCACAGTGACGATGCGCTCGGATGGTCCGGAACACTCGCCAGACCGACCATGTGCGGGGTGATGATTTTTCCGATAGGCCCAGGGTAAACCTCCCCATAGGCGTGGCCGCCGATTCGAGTGTAGACCGGGCAATGATTCATACAGGCGCCGCAGCGAATGCAATTCAGGGTCTGGCGCAGTTCGCTGTCGGCAAAGGCCTGGCTGCGACCGTTGTCCAGCAGCACAAGGTGCACTTCCTGCGGGCCGTCGAGTTCATGCGCCTGGCGCGGGCCGGAGATCATGTTGACGTAGGTGGTGATCGGGATGCCCAGTGCGGAACGGGTCAGCAGTGACAGCAGTGGCACGACGTCGCGCAGGTTTTCCACGACTTTTTCGATCCCGGTGACGGCGATGTGTACTGGTGGCACCGTCGTCGTCATGCGCCCGTTGCCTTCGTTTTCCACCAGCAGCAGGGTGCCGGTTTCGGCCACGGCGAAGTTGACGCCGGAGACGCCGATGTCCGCTTCGAAGAATTTTTGTCGCAAGACTTTGCGACCGATCTGAATGAGTTGGTCAACGTCCTTGGTGTATTCCACGCCAAGTTTGTCGTGGAACAAGGACGCGACCTGGCCGGCATTCTTGTGGATCGCCGGCATAATAATGTGTGAAGGCTTCTCGTGGTCGAGCTGGACGATGTACTCACCCATGTCCGATTCCAGGCATTCAATGCCCCGGGCAGCGAGGAAGTGATTCATCTCCATTTCTTCGCTGACCATCGATTTGCCCTTGATCACTTGCCGCCCCTCGTGAGCGCGGATGATCGAGAGGACGATGCCATTGGCTTCGTCCACCGTTTCCGCCCAGTGCACTGTCACACCGTTGCGGGTCAGGTTTTGTTCAAGCTGCTCGAGCAGGTCGGGCAGTTTGGATAACGCACGGGCGCGGACAGCATTGCCCAGCGCTCGCAAATGTTCTCTTTCATGGGCATCGCTGAAGGACGCTGCCCGTTTGGTCATCAGCGAATCCATCGCCGTGCGAAAGTTGTTTCGCAGTTGCTGGTCACCCAGCGCCTTGTGAGCTCGGGTGCGGAAATCTTCTTCTACGTTAACCGTAGGAATAATCGCGGAAGCGTTCATTGAACACCTCCGGTGCGCTGCCAGAGGAAACTGGCCAGATGTTGGCCGCGCAACGCTTCCCGTTGTTTCTCCAGCGAGCCGTTGATGTTCATCAGGCAACCGCAGTCGGCACTGAGTACCTGGTGTGCACCGGATTCCTTCAACGACCGGGTCTTGTCGGCTACCATCGCGCCGGAAATATCTGGCATACGGACGCTGAAAGTCCCACCGAAGCCACAGCATTCGCTTTCATGGCTGTGCTCGACGCGTTCCACATTGCCCAGTTGCGCCAACAACTCACGGCCGTGCAAATGGGTGTTCATCTCACGACGTGCCGAGCACGAGGTGTGCAACGCGACTTTCACCGGTTCGCCGCTGTCCTTGAGCTGCACCTTGCAGACGAACAACAGAAATTCGGCTAACTCAAACGTCCGGGCTGCCAGCGCCTGAACCTGTTTCAACGTTTCCGGTTCATCCTTGAACAGGTCGGCGTAGTGTTCACGCAACATGCCCGCACAAGAGCCGGACGGCACCACCACCGGGTAATCGCCAGCGAACAATGCCAGTTGCGAGCGCGCCACGGACCGGGCCTGTTCGGTGTAACCAGAGGTGTAGGCCGGTTGTCCGCAACAGCTTTGTCCTTGCGGGTACTCGACGCGGATGCCTTCGCGCTCCAGCAGGTGGATCGCATCCATCCCGGCTTGCGGGTAAAACAAATCCACCACGCAGGTCCCGAACAGGTAGACCCGCGACGGTTTCGCGTCAGGGTATTTCCGCGGTTCGGGCAGAGGCGGGGCAACGCGGGTCGCATTCGGCACCGCGTTGTAAAAAAGCTGGCTCATCAGGCGTGTCTCCGGGTGGGCCCGGTTATCCGTCCGCTGAGGCTGCTGAATATAGAGATCGAAGCTTTCAGCAGCCTTACAGACCGGGTTGTGAATCGCTGACGCTGGAGTCGTGATCCGGCGTCGGTTTTTTCGTTAAGTCTTGTAGTGCTTAGTGCACCAGCATGCCGGTGAGCCAGTACGCCTGGATGTAGGTGATCAGGCCGACGATCGTTGCAAAGAACAAACTGTGCTTGAGGGTGAAGCGGAACAGGTCCGATTCCTTGCCCACCAGGCCGGTCGCAGCGCAGGCCACGGCAATCGATTGTGGCGAGATCATCTTGCCGGTCACGCCGCCGCTGGTGTTCGCCGCGACCAGCAACACATCACTGACGCCGATCTGGTGCGCGGTGGTTGCTTGCAGCGAACTGAACAGCGCGTTGGATGATGTGTCGGAACCGGTCAGGAACACGCCCAGCCAGCCGAGGAATGGCGAGAAGAACGGGAACGCTGCGCCGGTGCCCGCCAGGACCAGCGCCATGGTCGACGACATGCCCGAGTAGTTGGTGACGAAGGCAAACGCCAACACCATGCCGATCGACAAAATCGGCCAGCGCAGCTCGTAGAAGGTCTCGCGCAAAGTGGTCAGACCAGTTTTGACGTTGATCTTCAGCACGAGCATCGAGATCAGCGCAGAGAAGAAAATCGCCGTGCCGGTCGCGGAAATCGGATCGAGTTTGAAGATGGCGGGAATGGCCGTCGGGGCAGTCACGATCGGAGCGACCTTGATCACCATTTGGTCGAGATGCGGGATGGCGAAGTTAAACACCCAGCTGTACATCGAGCCGCCGGCGGCAAACATCGCCTTAAACGGTTTCAGGGTCCAGAGGGTGACCAGCACGGTCAGGATCAGGAAGGGCGACCAGGCTTTGAAAATTTCACCGAGGCTGTAAGGCGAAGCCACGGTAGTGCGCTTCTGACCGAAACCGCCGACGCTGGCGGTAATCACCGAATCCGACGTCGCACCGGCGATTTGCGCCCCGGCGGTGCGTTTAGGCGTCCAGACTTTGAGGAACAGCGTCAGGCAAATCAGGCTGGCCAGGGCGGAGGTGATGTCCGGCAGTTCCGGGCCGATGAAGTTCGAGGTGAAATATTGAGTGACGGCGAAGCTCAAGCCGGCCACCAGCGCTGCGGGCCAGGTTTCGCGCACGCCGCGCAGACCGTCCATCATGAACACGAGCCAGAACGGCACGAACAGCGACAGCAGCGGCAGTTGGCGGCCGGTCATGGCGCCGATCTTGAACGCGTCGATACCGGTCACTTGCCCGGCCACAATGATCGGAATCCCCAAGGCGCCGAACGCCACTGGCGCAGTGTTGGCGATCAGGCACAAGCCTGCTGCATACAGCGGATTGAAGCCCAGTCCTACAAGCAGCGCGGCCGTAATCGCTACCGGTGCGCCGAAACCGGCAGCACCTTCAAGAAACGCGCCGAAGCAAAAACCGATCAGCAATACCTGCAAGCGCTGGTCGTCGGTGATCGACAGGACGGAGCTGCGAATCACCTCGAACTGACCACTCTTGACCGTCAGTTTGTAGAGGAAGACCGCCGCGACGATGATCCACGCGATCGGCCACAGACCGTAGGCGAAGCCATACCCGGCGGCGGCGAATGCCATGTCGACTGGCATCTGGAAAGCGAAGATAGCGACTGCGATAGACAGTGCCAGCGTGATGCTGCCGGCCACGTGCCCTTTTAGCCGGAACATCGCCAGCGCCAGAAAGAAAAACACGATGGGAATAACGGCCGCGAGCGCGGAAAGGGCGAGGCTGCCGAGCGGGGTATAAAGCTGTTGCCAGGTTTGCATATGGGGTGGCCCCTAATTGTTGTTGGTCAGGCACTGATCAGCGTTCTTGGGTAATTGGTAATACCAATTTACAATCGCTGTTCGCTAGGGTAAAAGCCTTGTAGGCGGTGTGTCAATTTGCCGCTCTAAAACTTTTGTCGCATAAGCGTGGTGGTGCTTGCCCGATTCGCTTCGGCGAATGCTCTCGGGTAGGTGCCCGCGCGGCGTGGATGCGCCAGAATAGACAGCCCGGCAACCGTCGGGATCGTGGAGAACTGAGTTATGGGGTTTGATCAAATTCGTCAGCGCCGTTTGTCTGACGATATTGTCGAGCAGCTCGAGGGGATGATCCTCGAGGGCACGCTGAAGGCGGGTGAGCGCTTGCCGGCGGAACGTGCGTTGGCCGAGCAGTTCGGCGTGTCACGCCCTTCGTTGCGTGAAGCGATCCAGAAACTGGCGGCCAAGGGCTTGCTGGTCAGTCGTCAGGGGGGTGGCAATTATGTGGTGGAGTCGCTGGGCACGACCTTCAGTGATCCGCTGCTGCATCTGCTGGAAAGCAACCCCGAAGCCCAGCGCGATTTACTGGAGTTTCGCCATACGCTGGAAGCATCCTGCGCTTATTACGCCGCGCTGCGTGCCACGGATGTCGATCGCGACCGGCTGACCGCGGCGTTTAATGAGTTGCAGGATTGCTACACGCGTCACGACGAAGTGAGTCGGGCGGAAGAGGGCGCGGCAGACGCGAAATTTCACCTGGCAATCGCCGAAGCCAGTCACAACGCGGTGCTGCTGCACACCATCCGCGGGTTGTTCGACTTGCTCAAGCGCAACGTGGTGACCAACATCGGCGGCATGTACAAACAGCGCACGGAAACCCGCGACATGCTGATCACCCAGCATCGGGAGTTGTACATGGCGATTATCGAAGGCAGGGCAGAGCAGGCGCGGGAAGTTTCGAGCCGTCACATTCTGTATGTGCAAGAGGTGCTGGAAGAGGTTCGTCAGGAAGTGCAGCGCATGGCGCGGGCGGAGCGGCGCAAGGGGATGTAGTCAGTGAGGTTTGTAGTGAATGTACGATCGCCATCGCGAGCAGGCTCACTCCCACAGTTGTTTTGTGTCGTTCACAAATCCCCTGTGGGAGTGAGCCCTGCTCGCGATGGCGGTCTCAGGCAAAAAGAGAATCAGTCCTCCTTGCCCTTGTTGCGCACCGCACGCTGCAATTCACGACCGGCGTCGCGCTCGCGTTCGGTATCACGCTTGTCGTATTCCTTCTTGCCCTTGCCCAGAGCGATCTCGCACTTGACCATGTGCTTGCTCCAGTACCAGGACAGGCACACGCACGCATAGCCCTTCTGCTGCACGGCGGCGGCCAGCTTTTCCAGCTCGCGGCGGTTGAGCAGCAATTTGCGGGTGCGGGTCGGATCAGCGATGACGTGAGTGCTGGCGGTCATCAGCGGCGAAATGTGGCTGCCGAGCAGCCAGGCTTCGCCATCCTTGAGCAGCACGTAACTGTCAACCAGTTGCAGTTTGCTTGCCCGGAGACTTTTTACTTCCCAGCCGGCCAGGACCAGACCAGCCTCGAACCGATGTTCGATGAAGTAATCGTGTCGCGCCTTTTTATTCTGCGCGATGGTCCCTGTTGGGTGTTTCTTCTGTTTAGCCATAGGGGCGGCATTATAGGGAGTTGCAAGCGAGTCGGCTACGGTGTTGCTGCGTGCTTGAGCAGGTTGATTGAATCCCGGACAATGCGCGCTCTTTTTGCAATGCTTGGACGTGGTAACGATGTCGACAGACAAGGTTTCTGTCCACGGCAGTTGGGCTAGCCGCTGGGTCTTCATACTCGCCGCGACCGGTTCGGCCGTGGGCCTGGGTAGCATATGGAAGTTCCCGTACATGGTCGGGGTCTACGGCGGCGGCGCCTTTGTATTGGTGTTCCTGGCCTGCATCGCGCTGATCGGTGTGCCGGTCATGCTCGCGGAAACCCTGATCGGTCGCCGCGCCCGACAAAGCCCGGCGAACGCCTTGAAGGTGCTGGCGCTGGAGGCCGGGCATTCTGGCAAGTGGTCGTGGGGTGCATTCGCCGGGATGATCACGGCGTTGCTGATCCTGTCTTTCTATAGTGTTGTCGGCGGCTGGTCGCTGGATTACATCATCAATATGGGCCGTGGCGATTTCCAAGGGGCAACGCCTGATCTGGTCGGCGCTTACTTCGGCAAGGTGATTGCCGACCCGTGGCGCCTGACACTTTGGCACACGATATTTATGCTGCTGTCCGCCATGGTGATTGCCAAAGGGGTCGTCGCCGGGCTTGAGCGCAGCTTGCGCATCATGATGCCTTTGCTCTTTGTGATGATACTGGTGCTGCTGGGGTACAGCATGACTACCGGCCATTTCATGGCGGGTGTGCATTTCATGTTCGACTTCCACCCTGAGAAAGTTCTCGACGGTTTATTGCCCGCGATGGGGCACGCGTTCTTCTCTTTAAGCGTGGGCGTGGGCTCGATCATGATCTACGGCGCTTATATGCCGAAGGACTCGTCGATTGCAGGCACCGTCGTTGGCGTCGCGCTGCTCGATACCTTTGTTTCTCTGGTGGCCGGCCTGGCGTTGTTCCCCATTGTGTTCGCCGCCGGCCTGAACCCGAGCGAAGGCCCTGGCCTGATGTTCGTCAGCTTGCCGTTTGCCTTTGGTAACGTAGCGTTTGGTCAGTTGATGGGCGTAGTGTTCTTCGTGCTGGTCGCGGTTGCAGCATGGAGCTCGGCGATTTCGTTGCTGGAGCCGATGGTGGCTTACCTGGTTGAGCGGACTAAAGTCAGTCGTGCCTGGGTAACTTTCTGGTTGGCGTTCAGTTGCTGGTTCGTGGGGCTGGGCACGGTGTTCTCCTTCAATATCTGGAAGGAAGCCAAATTTTTCGTGAACGAAGGCGGGGTGTTTCATCTCTATCAATGGGGTGCGGCCGGCGGCCTGGATTTCTTTGGCGTGATCGATTTCTTTACCTCGCGGATCATGTTGCCACTCGGTGGTTTATGTTTCGTGATGTTTGCGGGCTGGGTGATGGGGCGTGAAGCGGTGCGCGACGAGTTGTCGATCCGCAGCCCCAAGCTGTTCACTCTGTCCCTGTTTTTGATGCGCTATGTGGCGCCCATCGGCATTCTTGTAGTGTTTGCCGCCCAGCTGTGGAAGTGACGCTGACATGACGACACACATTCAACGTTCGGCTCTGCTGCCCTACCCGGCGCAGGCGCTGTATGACCTGGTCAATGACGTGGCGCGATACCCGGAGTTTTTGCCGTGGTGCTCGTCGGCCGACGTTCTGCAAAGCTCGCCGGAGCATATGCGCGCCAGCGTTGGCGTGGCCAAGGGTGGGCTTCGTCAGCATTTCGTGACGCGCAACACCCTGGTTCCGGGGCAATCGATCGAGATGAATCTGGAGGAAGGCCCGTTCACTCAGTTGCATGGCATCTGGGTGTTCAAGGCGTTGACCGATAAAGCCTGCAAGATCAGCCTGGACCTGTCGTTTGATTATGCGGGGCCGATTGTCCGCGCGACCCTGGGGCCGTTGTTCAATCAGGCGGCCAATACGTTGGTCGATGCATTCTGCCAACGCGCCAAGCAGATACATGGTTGAGATCGTGATCAATGTTGAGGTGGTGTATGCCGCCGCGGATCGTCAGGTGCTTCTTCGGACGACGGTTCCCGCAGGCACAACCGTGCGGGCGGCCTTGCTGAGAACGAGGGTTGCCGAGGAGTTTCCGGAACTGGATCTGGTGAATTGTCCTGTAGGGATCTTCGGCAAGGTGGTTGCTGATTCGGATACTCGCCCGGTTCAAGCGGGGGATCGCATCGAGATTTACCGGCCCTTGCTCGCAGATCCAAAAGAGGTGCGCCGGCTTCGCGCCGCCAAGGCTGCCGGGGCCAGGGTGCGGAATCAGTGATGCGCTAAACGCCACACAATAAAAAACCCGGATATTCCGGGTTTTTTATTGCGTCGCAAATTATTGCGGCGAGGTGTCCAGCGGTTGCGGCGTCGGGACTGGAACGGTTTCTACACCGTCGACGTCCTTCTGGATCTGATCCAGCAACGAACCCGGCTTGACCGGTTTTTCCGGTTTCGGCTTCTCGACGTTTTCAGCAGGCGCGGCCACGTTAGTGCCACTGTCCTTGCCGAGAATGGCTTCGTCACGACTCACGCCCGGCATAAAATCACCGGAAAGGCTGACAAGCTGGTCATTCGGGTTAAAGATAACGCTAACGCGTTCCTGTTGGCGTTCACCGCCACCCGGTTGCAGGCTATACAGGTAATCCCAGCGATCGGCATGGAACGTGTCGGTCAGCAGAGGGTTACCCATGATAAACCGTACTTGCCGACGGGTCATTCCCGGGCGTAACTGGTCTATCATGTCCTGCGTGACGACATTGCCCTGCTGGATGTCGATTTTGTAAACCCCGGGGAATGAACAACCGGCGAGTGCGAGCAGTCCCACAAAGGTGAAACTGGTTAGCAAGAGCTTGGTGTTTTGCATCGGTGGGCGACTTCCACTATCTTGGCTGGGACAACGTAAACGCCGATCATACCCGCATTAAGAGAAGCTGCGAAGCAGCATCGCGAGAAAGCTGACCATGGTTGAAAATAGCGAACTACGCAAAGCCGGCCTCAAAGTGACCCTTCCACGGGTCAAGATTCTGCAAATGCTCGATTCCGCCGAGCAACGCCACATGAGTGCCGAGGATGTTTACAAGGCGCTGATGGAGGCTGGTGAGGACGTCGGTCTGGCCACGGTTTACCGTGTCCTGACCCAGTTCGAGGCAGCTGGCCTTGTGGTGCGGCACAACTTCGACGGAGGCCATGCGGTCTTCGAGTTGGACGACGGTAAGCATCACGACCATATGGTCAACGTCGAAACCAGCGAAGTGATCGAATTCTTCGACGAAGAAATCGAACGTCTGCAGAAAGCCATCGTCGATAAGTACGGCTTCGAGATGGTTGATCACAATCTGGTGCTGTACGTACGCAAGAAAAAGTAAGCATGTCGCGCGAACTTCAGGTTTGCGAAACGAGCGAAGGCGACCCTAGGGTCGCCTTCGCTCGTTTCTGTTATTGCTAGATTTTTGCGGTAATGACCATTTTCTTCGCGTGGGCCAAGGACTCCTTGGTCAGGTCAATGCCTCCGAGCATCCGCGCTACTTCTTCGACACGATCATTCTTGCTCAGCTTGGAGACGGCCGTATGAGTCGCGTCCTCTCCACGCACCTTGTGCACAAATAGATGTTGATGACCCTGCGCCGCCACTTGCGGCAAGTGAGTCACCGTCAGCACCTGCCCACGCTCCCCTAGGCGACGCAGCAACTGGCCGACAATTTCCGCGGTAGGTCCGCCGATACCCACGTCCACTTCGTCGAATACCAGGGTCGGTACCCGGGAAGTCTGCGCGGTAATCACTTGGATCGCGAGACTGATCCGTGACAACTCACCACCCGAGGCCACTTTGGCCAACGCTTTTAATGGCTGGCCAGGGTTGGCGCTCACCAGCAACTCGACCTGTTCCAGGCCGTTAGGCAGCAGTTCATCGCTGCTGTTGGGGCGCAATTCGATGGTGAAACGGCCGCCGGGCATGCCCAGGCGCTGGATTTCCTGTTCTACCGCGCTGGCGAGGCTGTTTGAAGCCTGGTGGCGCAGATCGCTCAACTCCCGAGCCTTCTCCTGATAATGACGGGCATAGGAGGCCAGTTCATCACTCAAGCGTTCTATCGATTCATCGTTGGCATTCAGGGTTTCGATTTCATCCAGCAACCTTTGCTGCATCTCCGCGACTTCGGTGGGCTGGATGCGGTGTTTGCGCGCCATGGTGTAGATCGCATCGAGGCGTTCTTCCAGGTATTGCAGCCGCGCCGGGTCGGCATCGAAGTTATCGAGAAAACGATTGAGTTCGCCCACAGCCTCTTCAACCTGGATCTGTGCACTGGTCAGCAAACTGCTGGCCTCGCCCAGCGCGCCAATCGAGTTGTTAACGCTGGACAGGCGATTAAGGCTGGCGGTCAATGCGTTCAAGACATTGCCGGAATCACTTTCGCTGCATTGCTCGACCACCTGCCGGCAGATGCCCAGCAGGGTTTCGGCGTTGGTCAGGTTCTTGTGTTCCTGTTCCAGCTGCTCCAGCTCGTTGTCGCCGAGGCCGAGGTTTTCCAGCTCTTCGAGTTGATAACTGAGCAGCTGATGGCGGGCACGTTGTTCATCGCCGGAATTGGAGAGGCGCTCCACTTCCTGGCGCGTTTGGCGCCAACGCTGGGCGGCCAGATGGACCTGGCGTGCAAGGTCCGTGGCGCCGGCGTATTCGTCGAGCAGGCGACGGTGAGTATCGGTCTTGAGCAGCGACTGGTGCTCGTGTTGGCTGTGGATATCGATCAGGAGTTCGCCGAGCGCCTTCAGATCGCCAAGTGGGCAGGGTGTGCCGTTGATATAGCCGCGCGAACGTCCTTCGGCGGTGATCACTCGTCGCAGGATGCACGGACCGTCGTTCTCGAGGTCGCGCTCTGCCAGCCAGGCGCTGGCTTCGGGGATGTCGACCAAATCGAAGGTCGCCAGGATGTCGGCCTTGTCGGCACCCGGGCGGACGACGCCGCTGTCGGCGCGATCACCAAGGGTGAGGCCGAGGGCGTCGAGCATGATCGACTTGCCGGCGCCGGTTTCCCCTGTGATCACGCTCATCCCGCGATCGAGTTCGAGATCGAGATGTTCGACGATGGCGTAGTTGTGTACGGACAGGTGCACCAGCATAAAGGCCGCTCCCAGGCTTTAGGTCTGGTTATTTATACAGTGTTTTGTTCGCGACTGACAATGCCCTTGCTTAGCTCGATTTGCTTGTTCCGACAAAATCGATAGCCAATTCAGGAATGACAATGGAGCTGCTTTTTGTAGGGTTAATCACAATTCGCCCCTTGAAGCTGGTTTTTGCGGCCCCATATACCGGGACAGAAGCGCGAGTTGAGCTCGCGGACGATATTGAAAGGAGAAATCTATGGCTGACGAACAGACAGTGGATACGCCAAATCAAGACGCCAACCAGGGTTCCGGTGAAGACCTGGCGGTTCGTGTACAGGTGCTCGAAGAGCAGTTGGCAGCTGCGCAGGATAACGCTTTGCGGGTTGCCGCCGATCTGCAGAACGTCCGCCGTCGCGCCGAGCAGGATGTAGAAAAAGCGCACAAATTCGCCCTGGAAAAATTCGCGAGCGACCTGCTCCCGATCATTGACAGCCTGGAACGTGGTCTGGACTTGTCCAACCCGGATGATGAAAGCATTCGCCCAATGCGCGAAGGCATCGAGCTGACCCTGAAAATGTTCCAGGACACCCTGAAGCGTTATCAGCTGGAAGCGATCGATCCGCATGGCGAACCGTTCAACGCCGTTCAGCATCAGGCAATGGCTATGCAGGAAAGCGCGGACGTCGAGCCGAACAGCGTTTTGAAGGTGTTCCAGAAGGGCTATCAGCTCAATGGACGCCTGCTGCGCCCGGCCATGGTCGTGGTCAGCAAGGCTGTATCGCCAGTTTCGCCTTCGATTGACGAGCAGGCTTGAAATTGGCCGCAAGGCCCCCATTTATAAGTCAAGCGTTTAAGTGCTACCGCAGTTAGCCACCACTGCTGCGGCAACCAAATCCAAAGTTTCGGGAGAGTTAACATGGGCAAAATTATCGGTATCGACCTGGGGACTACCAACTCCTGCGTCTCCGTGATGGAAAACGGCAAATCCAAAGTTATCGAAAACGCTGAAGGCGCGCGCACCACACCGTCGATCATTGCGTACGCCAACGATGGTGAAATCCTCGTCGGCCAATCGGCCAAGCGTCAGGCTGTGACCAATCCGCACAACACCCTGTACGCGGTGAAGCGTCTGATCGGTCGTAAGTTCGACGAAGAAGTCGTACAGAAAGACATCAAGATGGTCCCGTACAAAATCGCCAAGGCTGACAACGGCGACGCATGGGTTGAAGTGAACGGCCAGAAAATGTCGCCGCCACAGATCTCGGCTGAAATTCTGAAGAAAATGAAGAAGACCGCCGAAGACTACCTCGGCGAGCCAGTGACCGAAGCGGTGATCACCGTTCCGGCCTACTTCAACGACAGCCAGCGCCAGGCGACCAAAGACGCCGGCCGCATCGCGGGCCTGGACGTTAAACGTATCATCAACGAACCAACCGCAGCCGCTCTGGCTTACGGTATGGACAAGGCGAAAGGTGATCACACCGTGATCGTTTACGACTTGGGCGGCGGTACTTTCGACGTTTCCGTGATCGAGATCGCTGAAGTCGATGGCGAGCACCAGTTCGAAGTGTTGGCCACCAACGGTGACACGTTCCTGGGCGGTGAAGACTTTGATATTCGTCTGATCGACTACCTCGTCGACGAATTCAAGAAAGAAAGCGGCATGAACCTTAAAGGTGACCCGCTGGCCATGCAGCGCCTGAAAGAAGCCGCTGAAAAAGCCAAGATCGAACTGTCTTCGAGCAACTCGACCGACGTGAACCTGCCGTACATCACTGCAGACGCCACCGGTCCCAAGCACTTGAACGTGAAAATCTCCCGCGCCAAGCTGGAAGCGCTGGTAGAGGATTTGGTTCAACGCACCATCGAACCTTGCCGCATCGCTCTGAAAGACTCCGGTATCGACGTTGGCGCGATCAACGACGTGATCCTGGTCGGCGGTCAGACCCGTATGCCACTGGTTCAGAAGCTGGTGACCGAGTTCTTTGGTAAAGAAGCTCGTAAAGACGTTAACCCGGACGAAGCTGTTGCCATGGGTGCTGCCATCCAGGGCGCCGTGTTGGCTGGTGACGTGAAGGACGTTCTGCTGCTCGACGTCAGCCCGCTGACCCTGGGTATCGAGACCATGGGCGGCGTGATGACCGCGCTGATCGAGAAAAACACCACGATTCCTACCAAGAAATCGCAAGTGTTCTCGACTGCTGACGACAACCAGGGCGCAGTGACCATTCACGTGCTGCAAGGTGAGCGCAAGCAAGCGGCTCAGAACAAGTCTTTGGGCAAGTTCGACCTGGCCGAGATTCCACCAGCACCACGCGGCGTGCCGCAAATCGAAGTGACCTTCGACATCGACGCCAACGGCATTCTGCACGTAGGCGCCAAAGACAAGGCCACCGGCAAGACCCAGTCGATCGTGATCAAGGCCAACTCCGGTCTGTCCGAGGAAGAAATTCAGCAGATGATTCGCGATGCTGAAGCCAACGTCGACGCAGATCGTCAGTTCGAAGAGCTCGCCGCTGCCCGTAACCAGGGCGATGCACTGGTTCACTCGACGCGCAAAATGGTCGCAGACGCTGGCGATAAAGTGACCGCTGAAGAGAAGACTGCAATCGAAGCGGCCGTGGTTGCCCTGGAAGCCGCCGTCAAAGGCGACGACAAGGAAGCCATCGAAGCCAAGGTTGAAGAGCTGTCGAAAGTCTCGGCGCCTGTGGCGCAGAAGATGTACGCCGAACAGGCTCAGCCTGCTGAAGGCGCGGCGCCGCACGACGAAAAAGCTGAAAAGGCTGACGACGTTGTCGATGCTGAGTTCGAAGAAGTCAAAGACCACAAGTAAGTCAGTGGTCGTCCGGTTGACTGCCTCGCGGCGGTGACTGGTAGGATGTCGCCGCGCGGGAGCTTGCTCCCGCGTTGGCGTGTCTGGAGTACACGAATTTTTACAGCATGCGACAACGCTCGCGCGCTGGTGGTATGGCCGGGAATGCTCCTGCTTTCCGCGCCGAAAGTACCGCAATGAATCAAAGACCAGGATCGTTGAATTGACGTGAGTTGGGTCCGGGCCTGTATTGGGGCTCAACGAGTTTGGCGAGGCTCAGGAGAGGTTTGCCGAACGTCCTTAAGAGTGCAAAGACTTATGGCAAAGCGTGACTATTACGAAGTATTGGGTGTTGAGCGCGGCTCAAGTGAAGCAGACCTGAAAAAGGCCTACCGTCGCCTGGCGATGAAGCACCACCCGGACCGTAATCCCGATGACAAAGCATCGGAAGAGATGTTTAAAGAGGCCAACGAGGCCTACGAAGTGCTGTCCGATTCGAGCAAGCGCGCGGCGTACGACCAATACGGTCATGCCGGTGTCGACCCGAGCATGGGCGGCGGCGGTGCCGGGTTTGGCGGTCAGAATTTCTCTGACATCTTCGGTGATGTCTTCAGTGATTTCTTCGGTGGCGGTCGCGGCGGTGCTCGTGGCGGCGCTCAGCGTGGCAGCGACCTGCGTTACACCCTGGAGCTGAACCTGGAAGAAGCGGTGCGCGGCACCACTGTGAATATCCGCGTTCCGACACTGGTCAACTGCAAGCCCTGCGATGGCTCCGGTGCCAAGAAAGGCTCCTCGCCGGTCACCTGCCCTACCTGTGGCGGCATCGGTCAGGTGCGCATGCAGCAAGGCTTCTTCTCGGTGCAGCAGACCTGCCCGCGTTGCCATGGCCAGGGCAAGGTCATTTCCGACCCGTGCACCTCCTGCAACGGTGACGGTCGCGTCGAAGAGTACAAAACCCTTTCCGTGAAGGTGCCGGCCGGTGTCGATACCGGTGACCGCATCCGCCTGTCGGGCGAAGGCGAGGCGGGCGCTCAGGGTGGGCCTACGGGTGATCTGTACGTGGTGATCAACGTGCGCGAGCACGCGATTTTCCAGCGCGACGGCAAACACCTGTTCTGCGAAGTGCCGATCAGCTTCGTCGATGCGGCACTGGGTGGTGAACTGGAAATTCCGACCCTTGATGGTCGGGTCAAACTGAAAATCCCGGAAGGGACTCAGACCGGCAAGCAGTTCCGTGTTCGCGGCAAGGGCGTTGCGCCCGTGCGTGGTGGCGGTGCGGGTGACTTGATGTGTCGTGTGGCGGTGGAAACGCCGGTCAACCTGGGTCGCCGTCAGCGCGAATTGCTGGAAGAGTTCCGCAGTTCACTGGCGGACGATAACAGCCACTCGCCGAAAACCACGGGTTGGTTCGAAGGCGTGAAGCGCTTCTTCGGCGACCTGTAAGGAGTGAGCATGCGACGTATAGCTGTGATGGGCGCCGCTGGCCGCATGGGCAAGATCCTGGTTGAAGCGGTGCAGCAACGCGCACCGCTGACCGGTCTCACCGCTGCCATCGTGCGTCCCGGCAGCACGCTGATTGGCGTGGATGCCGGCGAACTGGCTTCGCTCGGGCGCATTGGCGTGCCGCTGTCCGCTCATGTGGAAGCGGTGGCTGAAGAGTTCGACGTGTTGATCGACTTCACGCTCCCGGAAGTCATGCTGAAAAACCTGGCGTTCTGTCGTAAGGCGGGCAAAGCCATGGTCATCGGCACGACCGGCCTGGATGCCGCTCAGAGGCAGTTGCTGGTCGAGACGGGCAAGGACATCCCGATCGTGTTCGCGGCCAATTTCAGTGTCGGGGTGAACCTGTCGCTGAAGCTGCTCGACATGGCCGCTCGGGTGCTGGGTGATGAGGCCGATATCGAGATCATCGAGGCTCATCACCGGCACAAGATCGATGCGCCTTCGGGCACTGCACTGCGCATGGGTGAAGTGATTGCCAGCGCGCTGAATCGCGATCTGCAGAAGGTCGCGGTGTACGGGCGTGAAGGCCACACCGGTGCGCGGGAGCGTGAAACGATCGGTTTCGCCACTGTTCGTGGTGGTGATGTGGTCGGTGATCACACTGTGCTGTTTGCCTGTGAAGGCGAGCGCCTCGAAATCACGCATAAGGCTTCGAGTCGCATGACGTTCGCCAAGGGTGCGGTGCGTGCGGCGTTGTGGCTGGAGGGTCGCAAGCCAGGCCTGTACGACATGCAAGACGTGCTCGACCTGCGTTAAGGTGCCGCCGAAATCGGGCTCAAACCTTGCGTTTGGCCCGGTTTTATTACGCCAAGCGACGCCCTGTCGCATTCCCCGGCCTTTAAGGCTCATTGGCGGTAGACCAAAAATGCCTTTTTCTGTAAGCTACAGCTTTAGTGTGTTCACTAAAAGCGCGCAGAATAATTCAGTGAATGAGCGGGGTGACGTGTCCATACGTCACTCCGCTTTTTTACACCTGCGATCGCCCTTTCAGGCTTTATTTACGGGAGGTCTTCTTGACTAAGCCAGCCATACTCGCCCTTGCTGATGGCAGCATTTTTCGCGGCGAAGCCATTGGAGCCGACGGTCAAACCGTTGGAGAGGTGGTGTTCAACACCGCCATGACCGGCTATCAGGAAATCCTTACCGATCCTTCCTACGCCCAACAGATCGTTACCCTGACGTACCCGCACATCGGCAACACGGGCACCACGCCGGAAGATGCCGAGTCCGATCGCGTCTGGTCCGCTGGCCTGGTCATCCGTGACCTGCCACTGGTTGCGAGCAACTGGCGTAACACGATGTCCCTGGCCGATTACCTGAAAGCCAACAATGTCGTGGCAATCGCCGGTATCGACACCCGCCGCCTGACGCGCATCCTGCGTGAGAAAGGCGCACAGAACGGCTGCATCATGGCCGGTGACAACATTTCCGAAGAAGCGGCCATCGCCGCGGCTCAGGGTTTTCCTGGCCTCAAGGGCATGGACCTGGCGAAAGTCGTCAGCACCAAGGAAGCCTACGAGTGGCGCTCGACTGTCTGGGACCTGAAAACCGACAGCCACGCGACCATCGACGCTTCCGAGCTGCCATACCACGTCGTTGCCTACGACTATGGCGTCAAGCTGAACATCCTGCGCATGCTGGTCGAGCGCGGTTGCCGCGTGACCGTTGTGCCGGCACAGACCCCGGCCGCCGACGTGCTGGCGCTGAAGCCGGACGGCGTGTTCCTGTCTAACGGCCCAGGTGATCCGGAGCCTTGCGACTACGCGATTCAGGCGATCAAGGACGTGCTCGAAACCGAGATTCCGGTGTTCGGCATCTGCCTCGGTCACCAACTGCTGGCCCTGGCCTCCGGCGCCAAGACCCTGAAAATGGGCCACGGCCACCACGGTGCCAACCACCCGGTCCAGGATCTGGACAGCGGTGTGGTGATGATCACCAGCCAGAACCACGGTTTTGCGGTAGACGAAACGACCCTGCCAGCCAACGTTCGCGCGATCCACAAATCGCTGTTCGACGGCACCCTGCAAGGCATCGAGCGTACCGACAAGAGCGCCTTCAGCTTTCAGGGTCACCCGGAAGCGAGCCCTGGCCCGAACGACGTAGCGCCTCTGTTTGATCGCTTCATCAACGAAATGGCCAAGCGACGCTGATCGCTTGCCCTGATGCAGCAAAGCTTGAGGGTGGTCCCGACACCGGCGACCCCCTCAAGGCTTCACAGATTGAACAAGACGGCTTGCCGACTGACCTGCGGATTTGAGTGACAAACCCATGCCAAAACGTACAGACATAAAAAGCATCCTGATTCTCGGCGCTGGCCCGATTGTGATCGGCCAGGCTTGCGAATTCGACTACTCCGGCGCCCAGGCCTGCAAAGCCCTGCGCGAAGAGGGTTACCGCGTCATCCTGGTGAACTCCAACCCGGCGACGATCATGACCGACCCGGACATGGCCGACGCCACGTACATCGAGCCGATCAAGTGGCAGACCGTCGCCAAGATCATCGAGACAGAACGTCCGGACGCTCTGTTGCCCACCATGGGCGGCCAGACCGCTCTGAACTGCGCACTGGACCTGGAGCGCGAAGGCGTTCTGGAGAAGTTCGGCGTAGAGATGATTGGCGCCGACGCCGACACCATCGACAAGGCAGAAGACCGCTCGCGTTTTGACAAGGCGATGAAATCCATCGGTTTGGACTGCCCGCGTTCGGGTATCGCCCACAGCATGGAAGAAGCCAACACCGTGCTCGAGAAGCTGGGCTTCCCGTGCATCATCCGTCCGTCCTTCACCATGGGTGGCACCGGCGGTGGTATCGCTTACAACCGCGAAGAGTTCGAAGAAATCTGCGCCCGTGGTCTGGACCTGTCGCCGACCAAAGAGCTGCTGATCGACGAATCCCTGATCGGCTGGAAAGAATACGAGATGGAGGTTGTCCGCGATAAGAAGGACAACTGCATCATCGTCTGCTCCATCGAAAACTTTGACCCGATGGGCGTGCACACCGGTGACTCGATCACTGTTGCGCCGGCGCAGACCCTGACGGACAAGGAATACCAGATCATGCGGAACGCCTCCCTGGCGGTACTGCGTGAGATCGGCGTGGAGACCGGCGGTTCTAACGTGCAGTTCGGCATCTGCCCGGACACCGGCCGTATGGTCGTCATCGAGATGAACCCGCGGGTGTCCCGTTCCTCGGCCCTGGCGTCGAAAGCTACCGGTTTCCCGATTGCGCGTATCGCTGCCAAGTTGGCGATCGGCTATACCCTGGATGAGTTGCAGAACGAAATCACCGGCGGCGCTACGCCGGCATCCTTCGAGCCGTCGATCGACTATGTCGTCACCAAGCTGCCGCGTTTCGCCTTCGAGAAATTCCCGAAAGCCGACGCACGCCTGACCACTCAAATGAAGTCGGTTGGTGAAGTCATGGCCATCGGCCGGACCTTCCAGGAATCCCTGCAGAAAGCCCTGCGCGGCCTGGAGGTGGGCGTTTGCGGTCTGGACGAGAAGCTCGACCTGAGCAATCCGGAAAGCATGAGCATCCTCAAGCGCGAACTGACCGTGCCGGGCGCCGAGCGCATCTGGTACGTGGCTGACGCCTTCCGCGCCGGCCTGTCGGTCGAAGACATCTTCGGCATGAACATGATCGACCCGTGGTTCCTGGTGCAGATCGAAGATCTGATCAAGGAAGAAGAGAAGGTCAAGACCCTGGGTCTGGCCAGCATCGACCGCGACTTGATGTTCAAGCTCAAGCGCAAAGGCTTCTCCGACATGCGTCTGGCCAAGCTGCTGGGCGTGACCGAAAAAGCTTTGCGTCGCCACCGTCACAAGCTGGAGATCTTCCCGGTCTACAAACGCGTTGACACCTGCGCGGCCGAGTTCGCCACCGACACTGCCTACATGTACTCAACTTACGAGGAAGAGTGCGAAGCCGCGCCGTCGGGCCGCGACAAGATCATGATCCTCGGCGGCGGTCCTAACCGTATCGGCCAAGGCATCGAGTTCGACTACTGCTGCGTACACGCGGCACTGGCTCTGCGCGCCGACGGTTACGAGACCATCATGGTCAACTGCAACCCGGAAACCGTATCCACCGACTACGACACCTCCGATCGCCTGTACTTCGAACCCGTGACACTGGAAGACGTGCTGGAAATCGTCCGCGTCGAGAAGCCGAAAGGCGTGATCGTCCAGTATGGCGGTCAGACTCCACTGAAACTGGCTCGCGCCCTGGAAGAAGCCGGCGTGCCGATCATCGGCACCAGCCCTGACGCCATCGACCGTGCCGAAGACCGTGAACGCTTCCAGCAGATGGTTGAGCGTCTGAACCTGCGTCAGCCGCCAAACGCGACCGTGCGCAGCGAAGACGAAGCGATTCGTGCCGCGAGCAAGATCGGTTACCCGCTGGTGGTTCGCCCGTCCTACGTACTGGGCGGCCGTGCCATGGAAATCGTCTACGAAGAAGAAGAACTCAAACGCTACCTGCGTGACGCGGTGAAAGTGTCGAACGACAGCCCGGTGCTGCTCGACCACTTCCTCAACTGCGCCATCGAAATGGACGTGGATGCGGTCTGCGACGGCACCGACGTGGTGATCGGCGCAATCATGCAGCACATCGAGCAGGCGGGTGTTCACTCCGGTGACTCCGCGTGCTCCCTGCCGCCGTACTCGCTGCCTGCGCACATTCAGGACGAGATGCGCGAACAGGTCAAGAAGATGGCCCTGGAACTGGGCGTTGTCGGCCTGATGAACGTGCAGTTGGCGTTGCAAGGCGAGGACATCTACGTCATCGAAGTCAACCCGCGCGCTTCCCGTACCGTACCGTTCGTGTCGAAGTGCATCGGTGTTTCCCTGGCAATGATCGCGGCTCGCGTCATGGCCGGTAAAACCCTGAAGGAAATCGGCTTCACCAAGGAAATCATCCCGAACTTCTACAGCGTGAAAGAGGCGGTGTTCCCGTTCGCCAAATTCCCTGGTGTGGACCCGATTCTGGGCCCTGAGATGAAGTCCACCGGTGAAGTGATGGGCGTCGGCGACACCTTCGGCGAAGCATTCGCGAAGGCCCAGATGGGCGCCAGCGAAGTGCTGCCGACCGGCGGCACCGCGTTCATCAGCGTGCGTGATGACGACAAGCCACTGGTTGCAGGCGTGGCCCGTGATCTGATCAACTTGGGCTTTGAAGTCGTCGCCACCGCCGGTACTGCCAAGCTGATCGAAGCCGCAGGCCTGAAAGTGCGTCGTGTGAACAAGGTGACCGAGGGTCGTCCGCACGTGGTCGACATGATCAAGAATGACGAAGTCACGCTGATCATCAACACCACCGAAGGCCGCCAGTCGATCGCTGACTCGTACTCCATTCGTCGCAACGCCTTGCAGCACAAGATCTACTGCACCACCACCATTGCTGCTGGCGAAGCCATCTGCGAAGCGCTGAAGTTCGGTCCCGAGAAGACTGTGCGCCGCTTGCAGGATCTACACGCAGGATTGAAGGCATGATCAAATATCCAATGACTGTCCAGGGCGCGAAAGCCCTGGAAGAAGAACACGCTCACCTGACCAAGGTCATCCGTCCGAAGCTCAGCCAGGACATTGGTACAGCCCGCGAGCTGGGTGACCTGAAGGAAAACGCCGAATACCACGCTGCCCGCGAGCAGCAGGGTATGGTCGAGGCGCGTATTCGTGACATCGAAGGCCGGATCCAGAACCAGGTCATCATCGACGTCACGAGCATTCCTCGCACGGGCAAGGTGATTTTCGGCACCACCGTTGAAATCGCCAACGTCGAGACGGATGAGCGCGTCACTTACCACATCGTGGGTGAGGACGAGGCTGACTTCAAACTCGGCAAGATTTCTGTCGGTTCGCCACTGGCTCGCGCCTTGATTGCCAAGGAAGAGGGGGATGTGGTCGCCGTGAAAACGCCTGGTGGCGTTATCGAGTACGAGATTGTCGAAGTCCGCCACATCTGAAAGAAGGCGCCCGCTCCGTGCGGGCGCCATGCTTTGGCAGCTGGCTCAGATGTTGTGGGTTGGCGGCCTGTGGCTGTTACATATCGGTCTGCTGCCGGTGCTGGGGCGAATTGGCCTGGCGCCGCTGCTGATCGACGAAATTGCAGGCATGCTCAATTCGCTGATGGTGGGATTCGCCACAGCGTGCGTGATTTTTCAGGCTTTGGTGCTGGTTCAGGCTGAGGGCCTTGGCAGTCTATGGCGCGATATTCGCGGGCAACTGCTGATGATGGCGCTGTATGCATGCGTAATGTACGGCGTGGCGCGTGCGGGCTGGCCAGATGCCGTGCGTTGGCAGGTGTTCAGCTATCTCGTTCTGGGCTTTTCCGGGCTGGTGCTGGTGTTGCAACCAGTGCCTGGATGGAGTGGCAGGGTGCGCGAAGCACACCCTTGACCCTTGCCATCACTTGAAGCGATGGACGTTCGACAGCTGCTTGTTGACGCTGAAGTTCTTGCGGTAAATCAGTGCCATCTTGCCGATGACTTGAACCAGATCCGCTTTGCCGACCTTGCAGAGCTCTGCAACGGACGCCAGGCGTGATTCGCGATCGAGGATGTTGAGCTTGATTTTGATCAGCTCGTGATCCGCCAAAGCGCGTTCAAGTTCGGCTAACACACCTTCAGTCAAACCGTTGTCAGCCACAATCAAAACGGGTTTCAGATGGTGGCCAATGGATTTGTACTGTTTCTTCTGCTCTTGAGTGAGCGGCATAATCTGACCCTTTCGTCTGGATTCTGTAAAATGGCGGCCATTTTACCCGAGGGTTCGTGGATCCGCCCAATTAATCACGACCCTTATCATCGAGGTGCCCAATGGCGCGTTCCAAGACAAGCCTTGGTTGGCTGAAAAGACATGTCAATGATCCCTATGTGAAGCAGGCGCAGAAAGATGGTTACCGCTCGCGTGCGAGTTACAAGCTTCTGGAGGTCCAGGAGAAATACAAGCTGATCCGTCCGGGTATGAGCGTTGTCGACCTGGGAGCGGCCCCCGGCGGCTGGTCGCAGGTCACTAGTCGGCTGATCGGTGGTCAGGGGCGTCTGATCGCCTCGGACATCCTGGAAATGGACAGCATCCCGGACGTGACTTTCATCCAGGGTGACTTCACCCAGGACGAAGTGCTCGCTCAGATCCTTGAAGCCGTGGGTAATTCGCAGGTGGACCTTGTGATTTCCGATATGGCCCCCAATATGAGTGGTACGCCTGAGGTAGATATGCCGAAAGCCATGTTTCTATGTGAGCTGGCTCTTGATCTGGCGGCTCGGATACTCAAGCCGGGCGGTAATTTCGTGATCAAGGTGTTTCAGGGCGAAGGGTTTGATGCTTACGTGAAGGACGCCCGTCAGAAATTCGACAAGGTCCAGATGATCAAGCCGGACTCCTCCCGTGGCAGTTCCCGCGAGCAATACATGCTGGCTTGGGGCTATCGCGGCCATAGTGAGTAAATCGAGGTTTTTTTGCGGGTCGATAGGTTTTTCGTATTTCGCCCCGTGAGCTTTAGCGAATATTGTGTAGAAAGTGTTTCACAAAGGGTTACAGACGGCGCCTGCCAGAGTCGTAGGTAATGTAGTAAGTTAGGCCGGTGAATATCATGCGAAGCGCGCGCCATTAGCGGAGCTTGCTTCAGAGGGTAGTTAATTGAACGATATGGCAAAGAATCTGATCCTGTGGTTGATCATCGCGGCTGTCCTGGTGACAGTGATGAACAACTTCTCCAGCCCTAACGAGCCGCAAACCCTCAACTATTCCGACTTCATCCAGCAGGTCAAGGATGGCAAGGTCGAGCGCGTAGCCGTTGATGGCTATGTGATTACCGGTAAGCGCAACGATGGCGACAGCTTCAAGACCATCCGTCCTGCAATCCAGGATAACGGTCTGATCGGCGATCTCGTGGACAACCACGTGGTAGTCGAAGGCAAGCAGCCTGAGCAGCAAAGTATCTGGACCCAACTCCTGGTCGCGAGCTTCCCGATCCTGGTGATCATCGCCGTGTTCATGTTCTTTATGCGGCAGATGCAGGGTGGTGCCGGAGGCAAGGGCGGGCCGATGAGTTTCGGCAAGAGCAAGGCACGCCTGCTCTCCGAAGATCAGGTCAAAACTACCTTGGGTGACGTTGCCGGTTGCGACGAAGCCAAGGAAGAAGTCGGTGAGCTTGTCGAGTTCCTCCGTGATCCGGGCAAGTTCCAGCGTCTGGGCGGCCGAATTCCTCGCGGCGTGCTGATGGTTGGTCCTCCGGGTACCGGTAAAACCTTGCTCGCGAAAGCGATTGCCGGCGAAGCCAAAGTGCCGTTTTTCACCATTTCCGGTTCTGATTTCGTCGAAATGTTTGTCGGTGTCGGTGCCAGCCGTGTTCGTGACATGTTCGAGCAAGCCAAGAAGCACGCGCCGTGCATCATTTTCATCGATGAGATCGACGCTGTCGGTCGCCATCGTGGTGCTGGCATGGGTGGTGGTCACGACGAGCGCGAACAGACTCTCAACCAGTTGCTGGTAGAGATGGACGGTTTCGAAATGAATGACGGCATCATCGTCATTGCCGCAACCAACCGTCCTGACGTACTCGACCCTGCATTGCTGCGTCCAGGTCGTTTCGACCGTCAGGTCGTGGTCGGTCTGCCGGACATCCGCGGCCGTGAGCAGATTCTCAAAGTCCACATGCGCAAAGTGCCGATGGGTGACGACGTCGCTCCGGCCGTGATCGCTCGTGGTACGCCTGGTTTCTCCGGTGCCGACCTCGCCAACCTGGTGAACGAGGCGTCGCTGTTCGCTGCCCGTACCGGCAAGCGAATTGTCGAGATGAAAGAATTCGAGCTGGCCAAAGACAAGATCATGATGGGCGCTGAGCGCAAATCCATGGTCATGTCCGAGAAAGAGAAGCAGAACACTGCTTATCACGAAGCAGGCCACGCCATTGTTGGTCGGGTCGTGCCAGAGCATGACCCGGTCTACAAGGTGTCGATCATTCCGCGCGGTCGTGCGCTGGGTGTGACCATGTTCCTGCCGGAAGAAGACCGATACAGTCTGTCCAAGCGTGCGTTGATCAGCCAGATCTGCTCGCTGTACGGCGGCCGCATCGCAGAAGAAATGACACTGGGCTTCGACGGTGTGACTACCGGTGCGTCCAACGACATCATGCGTGCCAGCCAGATCGCACGAAACATGGTGACCAAGTGGGGTCTTTCGGAAAAACTCGGTCCTTTGATGTACGCGGAAGAAGAGGGTGAAGTATTCCTCGGTCGCGGCGGCGGTGGTCAGAGCGCAAGCTTCTCCGGTGAGACAGCCAAGTTGATCGACTCTGAAGTGCGCAGCATCATCGATCAGTGCTACGGCACGGCCAAGCAGATCCTCACGGACAACCGTGACAAGCTTGATGCCATGGCTGACGCCCTGATGAAGTATGAAACGATCGATGCCGATCAGATCGACGACATCATGGCGGGTCGCACGCCTCGTGAACCTCGCGACTGGTCGGGTGGCACCGGTACTTCCGGGACCCCTCCGGCAGTGCAGGATCCGCGTCCGGAAACACCGATCGGCGGTCCGGCTGCTGACGTTTAAGGTTTGAAATGACTTCTGTTCTGTCCTCGACCCGGTTGCCTTGCGGCAACCGGGTTCTTGATTTGGCCCAGACGCATGTCATGGGTATTCTCAATGTCACTCCCGACTCTTTTTCTGACGGTGGCCAATAC
Source organism: Pseudomonas sp. GB2N2 (assembly GCF_054897705.1). Taxonomy (NCBI): domain Bacteria; kingdom Pseudomonadati; phylum Pseudomonadota; class Gammaproteobacteria; order Pseudomonadales; family Pseudomonadaceae; genus Pseudomonas; species Pseudomonas sp. GB2N2. Next base: position 3,650,142 of record NZ_CM142701.1, on the reverse strand, counting down.
AGCCAGCTCGATGCGGCCTTGCGCCACGCCGAAGCCATGGTGCTGGCCGGTGCGACGCTGATTGATATCGGCGGCGAATCGACCCGACCTGGTGCCAGGGCAGTCTCCCCGCTAGAGGAGCTTGAGCGCGTAGCGCCAGTCGTCGAGCGCATCTATCGCGAACTGGACGTGATTATCTCCGTTGATACCTCCACGCCAGCCGTTATGCGTGAAAGCGCGCGGTTGGGTGCAGGTCTGATCAATGACGTTCGTTCATTGCGTCGTGAGGGTGCTCTGGATGCAGCAGCGGACACCGGGTTGCCGGTTTGCCTGATGCATATGCTCGGTGAGCCCGGTGATATGCAAGACAATCCGCGCTATGAAAACGTCACCCTGGAGGTGAGCGAGTTTCTTGCCGGGCGTATGGCTCAGTGCGCGGCAGCAGGGATTCCGGCAGAAAGGATCATCCTGGATCCGGGTTTTGGCTTTGCGAAAAATTTGCAGCACAATCTAAGTTTGCTCAAGCATATGGAAGCCTTGCATGCCTTCGGGCGGCCCCTGTTGGTCGGGGTTTCGCGCAAGAGCATGATTGGGCAGGCGTTGAATCGCCCGGTCGGAGACCGGCTATCTGGTGGCCTGGCGCTCGCGGCGCTGGCTTCATTCAAGGGTGCGCGTATATTGCGCGTCCATGATGTGGCCGAAACTGTCGACGTGGTGCGCATGATCGCCGCGGTAGAATCAGCCGAATAAGAATGATGGAGCACTTATGACTAAGAAATACTTTGGCACCGACGGCATTCGTGGTCGGGTCGGCGAATATCCGATTACTCCTGAATTCATGCTCAAGCTCGGTTGGGCTGCGGGCATGGCGTTCCGCAAAATGGGCGCCTGCAAAGTGTTGGTGGGCAAGGACACCCGGATTTCGGGGTACATGTTCGAATCAGCGCTCGAGGCCGGGCTGACGTCGGCCGGTGCTGACGTGATGCTCCTGGGGCCGATGCCGACGCCTGCCATCGCCTATCTGACGCGCACGTTCCACGCCGAAGCCGGCATTGTGATCAGTGCTTCGCATAATCCTCACGATGACAACGGCATCAAGTTTTTTTCCGGAAAGGGCACCAAGCTGCCGGATGAAATCGAGCACATGATCGAAGAGTTGCTCGATACCCCGATGACTGTGGTCGAGTCGAGCAAGATCGGCAAGGTGTCGCGAATCAACGACGCCTCGGGCCGCTATATCGAATTCTGCAAAAGCAGCGTACCGACGGGCACCAGCTTTTCGGGCCTGAAGATCGTGATCGATTGCGCTCATGGTGCCACCTACAAGGTCGCGCCGAGTGTGTTCCGCGAGTTGGGCGCCAGCGTCGTCGTGCTATCAGCGCAGCCGAATGGTTTGAACATTAATGAAAACTGCGGTTCGACCCATATGGGGCAGCTGCAGGCGGCTGTACTGGCCGAGCACGCGGATCTCGGCATTGCGTTCGACGGTGATGGCGACCGCGTGCTGATGGTCGATCACACCGGCGCTATCGTCGATGGTGACGAACTGCTGTTCATCATTGCTCGCGACCTGCATGAGCGCGACCTGCTGAAAGGTGGCGTGGTCGGGACGTTGATGAGCAACCTGGGCCTTGAGCTGGCACTCGCGGATCTGTCGATTCCGTTTGTGCGTGCCAACGTCGGCGATCGCTATGTGATTGCGGACCTGCTGGAGCGTAACTGGCTGGTAGGTGGTGAGAACTCGGGTCACATCGTTTGCTTCAATCACACCACCACCGGTGATGCGATCATTGCTGCGTTGCAAGTGCTGATGGCGTTGAAGACTCGCTCCGAGGGATTGGCTCAAGCCCGTCAGTCGTTGCGCAAGTGTCCTCAGGTGCTGATCAATGTGCGTTTCGGTGGTGGTGCCAGTCCGCTCGATCATCCGTCGGTCAAGGAGGCCAGCGAGCGCGTTACCAAGGCCATGGCGGGTCGTGGGCGCGTTCTGTTGCGCAAGTCCGGCACCGAGCCGTTGGTGCGCGTCATGGTGGAAGGCGAGGACGAAACACAGGTTCGCGGCTATGCCGAAGAGCTGGCAAAACTGGTTACAGAAGTTTCTGCCTGAATTCGGCTTGCCAGCCATGATTGTGTTGGGTAACATCTGCGCCCACTTTGACCGACGAGGTACAGCATGCGTCGCCCTATGGTAGCTGGTAACTGGAAGATGCACGGTACCCGCGCCAGCGTCGCTGAGCTGATCAAAGGCCTGAGTCAATTGGCCTTGCCGAGCGGTGTTGATGTAGCGGTATTCCCGCCTTGCCTGCATATCAATCAAGTGATTGATGGCCTGGAAGGAAAGTCGATTTCGGTCGGCGCGCAGAATTCTGCGGTGGAATCCGGGCAAGGTGCATTGACCGGTGAAGTTGCGCCGAGTCAGTTGATGGATGCAGGTTGTTCCCTGGTACTTGTCGGGCACTCCGAGCGCCGCCAGATTATGGGCGAGCAGGACGGAATGTTGATCCGCAAGTTCGCAGCGGCGCAGGCATGTGGCTTGATTCCGGTGTTGTGCATAGGGGAGACCCTGGAGCAGCGGGAAGCCGGGGAAACTCTTGAAGTGGTCGGGCGTCAGCTGGGCTGCATCATCGAGGAGCTGGGTGTCGAAGTATTTGCAAATGCAGTAATTGCTTACGAGCCGGTCTGGGCCATTGGCACCGGGCTGACTGCTTCACCGCAACAGGCGCAGGATGTGCACGCAGCCATCCGCGCCCAGTTAGCGGCAGAAAATTCTGAAGTCGCACAAGGTGTGCGGCTTCTATACGGCGGCAGCGTGAAGGCGGCCAATGCGGTCGAACTGTTCGGCATGCCGGATATCGATGGGGGGCTCATTGGTGGAGCTTCCCTGAATGCAGATGAGTTCGGTGCGATCATTCGCGCCGCGGGAAACTGAAAAAATGCTGGAAACAGTCGTAGTCGTTTTTCATCTGCTGGGTGCATTGGGCGTAGTTGCTCTGGTATTGCTGCAGCAGGGTAAAGGTGCGGATGCTGGCGCGTCTTTCGGAGCAGGTGCTTCAAATACTGTGTTCGGAAGCCAAGGTTCCTCTACCTTTCTTAGTAAGTTTACTGCTATACTTGCCGCCGGTTTCTTCATAACCAGCTTAGGGTTAGGTTATTTTGCTAAAGAGAAAGCTCACCAGCTGACTCAAGTAGGTTTGCCAAACCCGGCAGTGTTGGAAGTTCCAAAGCAACAACCGGCTTCTGATGATGTACCGGTGCTTCAAGAGCAAAAGTCGGCTACTCCAGCGACTGACGTGCCTCCAGCTCAAGAGCAAAAGTAAGAAGGGTTTCAAACGTAGTATTGCCGAGGTGGTGGAATTGGTAGACACGCAACCTTGAGGTGGTTGTGCCCATAGGGTGTAGGGGTTCGAGTCCCCTTCTCGGTACCAATTATCAGGAGAGCCCGCCGTTGCGGGCTTTCTTGTAGGTGGAAGGTTACATTGACCCTGCAAGGGATCGGTCGTATACTTCCGCCCCAGCTTTGTCGCGGGGTGGAGCAGTCTGGTAGCTCGTCGGGCTCATAACCCGAAGGTCGTCGGTTCAAATCCGGCCCCCGCAACCAGTTTAAGGAGCCCCTTTTAAGGGGCTTTTTGTTAGCTGGACACTTTCTACGCCGCTGTTCGACGGCGTTTCAAGGATGGGCGTTTCGCCCATTTTTTTATTTTGCATAGCATGCACATACATGCACGAGGGGGTTCAGGTGTCGAGCAAGCTAGAAGAGTTGCAGGCCTTGTTGGCCCCGGTGGTCGTGGCCCTAGGCTATGAATGCTGGGGTATTGAGTTCTCGGCTCAAGGTCGCCACTCAATGTTGCGCGTTTATATTGATAAAGAAGGCGGCGTGCTGGTGGACGATTGTGCCATCGTCAGCCGTCAGATCAGCGGTGTCCTGGACGTTGAAGATCCAATCGCCGTTGAGTACACCCTTGAGGTTTCCTCGCCTGGCATGGAACGCCCGCTGTTCACTATTGAGCAGTTTGCAAAATTTGCCGGTGACCAAGTGAAGATCAAGCTGCGCTCGCCTTTTGAAGGGCGACGCAACTTTCAGGGCCTTCTGCGCGGTGTAGAAGAGCAGGACGTCGTGGTGCAGGTAGAAGACCATGAATTCCTGTTGCCGATCGATATGATCGACAAGGCCAACATTATTCCCAGTTTTGACTGAGACGCGGATCCCGCGGATCCAATGGCTTGCGAAAGGCGAGGCGTACGATGAGCAAAGAAGTACTGCTGGTTGTTGAGTCGGTATCCAATGAAAAGGGCGTACCGGCAAACGTAATTTTTGAAGCGCTGGAGCTGGCTCTGGCCACTGCTACCAAAAAGCGGTTTGAGGACGAAGTCGATCTGCGTGTGGAAATCAATCGCCACACCGGTGCTTACGAGACTTTCCGTCGTTGGACGGTTGTCGAAGAAGCAGACCTGGACGATCCGGCCATCGAAACCTGGCCGAGCAAGGTTGCTGAAACGCACCCTGGCGCTCAGGTCGGTGAAGTAGTCGAAGAAAAGATCGAGTCCATCGAGTTCGGCCGTATCGCGGCACAGACTGCCAAGCAAGTCATTGTGCAGAAGGTTCGCGAAGCCGAGCGCGCTCAAGTCGTTGACGCCTACCGCGAGCGCCTGGGGGAAATCATCTCCGGCACCGTGAAGAAAGTGACTCGCGACAACGTGATCGTCGATCTGGGCAACAACGCTGAAGCGTTGCTGGCTCGTGAAGACATTATCTCCCGTGAAACCTTCCGGGTTGGCGTACGCCTGCGTGCGCTGCTCAAGGAAATCCGCACCGAGAACCGCGGCCCGCAGTTGATCCTGTCGCGTACCGCGCCGGAAATGCTGATCGAGTTGTTCCGCATCGAAGTGCCGGAAATCGCTGAAGGCCTTATCGAAGTGATGGCCGCGTCCCGCGACCCGGGTTCGCGCGCCAAGATCGCGGTCCGCTCCAAGGACAAACGCATTGACCCGCAAGGCGCTTGCATCGGTATGCGCGGTTCGCGCGTCCAGGCAGTGTCGGGCGAGTTGGGCGGTGAACGTGTGGACATCGTCCTGTGGGACGACAACCCGGCTCAGTTCGTGATCAACGCCATGTCCCCGGCTGAGGTTGCGGCAATTATCGTTGACGAGGATGCCCATGCAATGGACATCGCCGTTGGCGCAGACAATCTGGCTCAGGCCATCGGTCGCGGTGGTCAGAACGTGCGTCTGGCTAGCCAGTTGACTGGCTGGACCCTGAACGTGATGACCGAATCGGACATCCAGGCTAAGCAGCAAGCAGAAACCGGCGACATCCTGCGCAACTTCATCGACGAGCTGGAAGTCGACGAAGACCTGGCGCAGGTGCTGGTAGATGAAGGCTTCACCAGTCTGGAAGAGATTGCCTACGTACCGGTGGAAGAGATGCTCAACATCGACGGCTTTGACGAGGAAACCGTCAACGAGCTTCGTGCTCGTGCCAAGGATCGTTTGTTGACCAAAGCTATCGCTACTGAGGAAAAGCTGGCAGACGCCCATCCGGCCGAAGACCTGCTCTCGCTTGAGGGTATGGACAAGGATTTGGCGATGGAACTGGCGGTGCGCGGCGTAATTACCCGCGAAGACCTGGCCGAGCAGTCTATTGACGATCTGCTCGACATCGACGGCATTGACGATGATCGTGCCGGCAAGTTGATCATGGCCGCCCGAGCCCATTGGTTCGAGTAATTAGGCGCGGCCTGAGGAGAGAAGTGCATGACGCAAGTCACGGTGAAACAACTGGCCGATGAGGTCAAAACACCGGTAGAGCGCCTGTTGCAGCAGATGCGTGAGGCAGGTCTGCCGCACACCGCCGCCGAAGAACATGTGACTGACAGTGAGAAGCAATCTTTGCTGACTCACTTGAAAAGCAGCCACAAGGCGAAAGTGGAAGAACCACGCAAGATTACACTGCAGCGTAAAACCACCAGCACCTTGCGTGTTGCTGGCAGCAAAAGCATCAGTGTTGAAGTCCGTAAGAAGAAAGTTTTCGTACAGCGCAGCCCGGAAGAAATCGAAGCCGAGCGCAAACGCGAACTGGACGAACGTCGCGCAGTAGAAAATGCTGCTCGTCAGAAGGCTGAAGAAGAAGCCAAGCGTCGCTCCGAAGAAGATGCGCGTCGCCCTGCTGCTGCGCAAACCGCTTCCAACGATGCTGTTGCAGCGCCGGTTGCCGTTGCCGAGCCAGTGCGTGAAAGCGCGCCGGTTGTTGCAGCTGCTCCTGCTCCGTCTGCTGACGTCCGCAACAAGCAGAACGAACAGCGCCGTCCGGACAAGCCACGTGCCGACGATAACAATCGTCGCAGCGGTGGTGGCGACGGCGAGCGTAAAAACGCTCCGCATCGTGCTTCGGTCAAAGAGAAAGCGCCTGCTCCACGCGTTGCTCCACGTACTACCGACGAAGAAAGCGATGGCTTCCGTCGTGGTGGTCGCGGCAAGGCCAAACTGAAGAAACGCAACGCCCACGGTTTCCAGAGCCCAACCGGCCCTGTCGTGCGGGATGTGCAGATTGGCGAGACCATCACTGTTGGCGATCTCGCCAATCAGATGTCGGTCAAGGCTGCTGAAATCATCAAGTTCATGTTCAAACTGGGCACTCCAGCGACCATCAACCAGGTGCTTGATCAGGAAACTGCTCAGTTGGTAGCCGAAGAACTGGGCCACAAAGTGACCCTGGTCAGCGACACCGCCCTCGAAGATTCCCTGGCCGAGTCCCTGAAGTTTGAAGGTGAAACGTTCTCCCGTGCACCGGTTGTGACCGTCATGGGCCACGTTGACCACGGTAAAACGTCGCTGCTCGACTACATCCGTCGTGCCAAGGTAGCTGCTGGCGAAGCCGGCGGTATCACCCAGCACATCGGTGCATACCACGTTGAAACTGATCGCGGCATGGTCACGTTCCTCGACACCCCTGGTCACGCCGCGTTCACCGCAATGCGTGCCCGTGGTGCCAAGGCGACTGACATCGTGATCCTTGTGGTTGCAGCGGACGACGGCGTGATGCCGCAGACCATTGAAGCCGTTCAGCACGCCAAGGCTGCCGGGGTTCCACTGGTTGTCGCAGTGAACAAAATCGACAAGCCGGGCGCTGATCTCGATCGCATCCGTAGCGAACTGTCGGTTCACGGTGTGACCTCGGAAGAGTGGGGCGGCGACACTCCGTTCGTATCGGTTTCGGCGAAAGTCGGTACTGGCGTGGACGAGTTGCTCGAAGCTGTTCTGCTGCAAGCTGAAGTTCTTGAGCTGAAAGCGACTCCGTCGGCTCCAGGCCGTGGCGTCGTGGTTGAATCGCGTCTCGACAAAGGTCGTGGCCCGGTGGCTACCGTTCTGGTTCAAGACGGTACCCTGCGCCAAGGCGACATGGTCCTGGTCGGTTCGAACTATGGCCGTGTACGTGCCATGCTCGACGAGAACGGCAAGCCAATCAAGGAAGCCGGTCCTTCCATCCCTGTCGAGATCCTCGGCCTGGACGGTACCCCGGACGCTGGCGATGAGATGAGCGTGCTGTCGGACGAGAAGAAAGCCCGTGAAGTGGCTCTGTTCCGTCAAGGCAAGTTCCGCGAAGTCAAGCTGGCCCGTGCTCACGCCGGCAAGCTGGAAAATATCTTCGAAAACATGGGCCAGGCAGAGAAGAAGACGCTCAACATCGTCCTCAAATCTGACGTCCGCGGCTCGTTGGAAGCGTTGAACGGTGCCTTGAACGGCCTGGGCAACGACGAAGTGCAAGTGCGTGTTGTCGGTGGCGGTGTGGGTGGTATCACCGAATCCGACGCCAACCTGGCACTGGCCTCCAACGCTGTACTGTTTGGCTTCAACGTGCGTGCCGATGCTGGCGCTCGCAAGATCGTCGAGCAGGAAGGTCTGGATATGCGTTACTACAACGTGATCTACGACATCATCGAAGACGTCAAGAAAGCCCTTACCGGTATGCTGGGCAGCGATGTTCGCGAGAACATCCTGGGTACCGCTGAAGTGCGTGACGTGTTCCGTTCGCCGAAGTTTGGCGCGATCGCCGGTTGCATGGTTATCGAAGGTGTTGTTCACCGTAACCGTCCAATCCGTGTACTGCGTGAAGACATCGTTATCTTCGAGGGCGAGCTGGAATCCCTGCGCCGCTTCAAGGATGACGCTTCCGAAGTACGTGCCGGCATGGAATGCGGTATCGGCGTGAAGAGCTACAACGATGTCAAAGTCGGTGACAAAATCGAAGTCTTCGAGAAGGTTCAGGTTGCTCGCAGCCTCTAACTCGCGCACTTCAAGGGCCACGCCAGGCCGTCGCATGCCAATGCGCGGCACGGTGTCAGGACTCTAAACGCAACGCCCGGTCTGGCTTTTGTCAGGCCGGGCGTTTGCCGCTTTCAGACCCCACGGGTTTCACCGTGTGGCAGTAACAGGTAACAAGACATGGCAAAAGAATACAGCCGTACCCAACGTATCGGCGATCAGATGCAGCGTGAGCTGGCACAGCTGATCCGTCGTGAAGTCAAAGACCCGCGCGTCGGCCTGGTCACTATTACCGCTGTTGAAGTCAGCCGTGACGTCGGTCACGCGAAGATCTTCATCACCGTGATGGGTCAGGACAACGCTGAAGACATCGCACAAAGCATCAAGGTGCTCAACTCCGCCGCCGGTTTCCTGCGCATGCAGTTGGCCCGCGAAATGAAGTTGCGCAGCGTTCCGCAGTTGCACTTCCACTACGACGAAAGCGTCGTGCGTGGCGCGCACCTGTCGGCACTGATCGAGCGTGCGGTGGCTGAAGACAATCAGCACCCGGTTGCGGCAGAAGCCGAAGACACCAAGGAGTAATCGGTGGCTCAGGTCAAACGTATCCGTCGTAACGTCAGCGGCATCATCCTGCTCGACAAACCGCTTGGCTTCACTTCCAACGCGGCGCTGCAGAAGGTTCGCTGGTTGCTGAACGCCGAGAAGGCCGGGCACACCGGCAGTCTCGATCCGCTGGCCACCGGCGTGCTGCCGTTGTGCTTCGGCGAGGCCACCAAGTTTTCGCAATACCTGCTCGATTCCGACAAGGCTTATGAAACCCTGGCGCAGCTCGGCAAAACCACCACCACGGCGGATGCCGAAGGTGAAGTTTTGCAGGAGCGTCCGGTGACCGTTGGTCGCACCGATGTCGAAGCGGCACTGCCGAAATTTCGTGGGCAAATCAGCCAGATACCGCCGATGTACTCAGCGCTCAAGCGTGATGGCCAGCCGCTGTACAAGCTGGCGCGTGCAGGCGAGGTAGTGGAGCGCGAACCGCGTTCTGTTACTATTGCGCGCTTGGAATTGCTGGCGTTCGAAGGTGATACTGCGCGGCTTGCGGTGGATTGCACCAAAGGCACCTATATCCGCACCCTGGTGGAGGATATTGGTGAAGAGCTCGGTTGTGGCGCTTACGTTGCGCAATTGCGACGTACCCAGGCCGGCCCTTTTACCTTGGCGCAGACAGTCACGCTCGAAGAGCTGGAAGCGGTACATGCCGAAGGCGGCAACGAAGCGGTCGACCGCTTCCTGATGCCATCGGACAGCGGCCTGCTGGATTGGCCACTGTTGCAGTTCTCGGAGCACAGTTCGTTCTACTGGCTCAACGGCCAGCCGGTACGCGCTCCGGATGCACCGAAGTTCGGCATGGTACGGGTACAGGATCACAATGGTCGCTTCATCGGTATCGGTGAAGTGAGCGAAGACGGGCGCATCGCGCCGCGTCGACTGATTCGGTCAGAATGACCGGACGAGGGTGGCTGTTAACAGGCATGGTCACTACTCATTTTTAGATACAGGGATTTGTCCCTGGCCTGTTGAAGCTGTTTTTCTGAAACAGTTTCCTGATAAAAGGATTGCCTCATGGCTCTCGACGTTCAAGAAAAAGCTCAAATCGTAGCTGACTATCAGCAAGCTGTTGGTGACACTGGTTCGCCAGAGGTGCAAGTTGCACTGCTGACCCACAACATCAACAAACTGCAAGGTCACTTCAAGGCCAACGGTAAAGATCACCACTCCCGTCGTGGTCTGATCCGCATGGTAAACCAGCGCCGTAAGCTGCTGGACTACCTGAAAGGCAAGGATCTGGGTCGTTATCAGGCTCTGATCGGTCGCCTGGGTCTGCGTCGCTAATAAGCGATTGCGCTAGAGGTTGGTTGTCTGCCGTGCGTCAACGGGTTTCCCGCTGGCGCATGGCAGGCTCCCAGCCTCAAGTTTTATCTGGATGGTCGTTTTACCCTGGACAGGCGTTGGGCCGATTCCCGACATTGCCCAAGAATTTCGCAAGAAGACAAGTTCCCCAAGAGCCACAAAGAAGGTAGGACACCGTGAACCCGGTTATCAAAAAATTCCAGTTCGGTCAGTCGACCGTTACCCTCGAGACAGGCCGTATCGCCCGTCAAGCCTCCGGCGCAGTGCTGGTTACCGTTGACGATGACGTCACCGTATTGGTGACCGTTGTAGGTGCCAAGCACGCTGACCCAAGCAAAGGCTTCTTCCCTCTTTCCGTTCATTACCAGGAAAAGACTTACGCTGCCGGTAAGATCCCTGGCGGTTTCTTCAAGCGTGAAGGCCGTCCTTCCGAGAAAGAAACCCTGACTTCCCGACTGATCGACCGTCCGATCCGTCCGCTGTTTCCAGAAGGTTTCATGAACGAAGTGCAGGTTGTCTGCACCGTCGTTTCCACCAGCAAGAAGACCGATCCCGACATCGCTGCGATGATCGGTACTTCGGCTGCCCTGGCTATCTCCGGTATTCCTTTCGATGGCCCGATCGGCGTTGCCCGCGTTGCTTTCCACGAAAGCACCGGCTACCTGCTGAACCCGACTTACGAGCAACAGAAAGCATCGAGCCTGGACATGGTCGTTGCCGGTACGTCGGAAGCCGTGCTGATGGTTGAGTCGGAAGCCAAAGAGCTGACCGAAGACCAGATGCTGGGCGCGGTACTGTTTGCTCACGACGAGTTCCAGGTTGTGATCAACGCGGTTAAAGAACTGGCTGCCGAAGCTGCCAAGCCGACCTGGACCTGGACTCCACAACCAGAAGCCACCGCTCTGCTGGGTGCTATCCGTGCCGAATTCGGCGAAGCGATCTCTCAGGCTTACACCATCACCATCAAGGCCGACCGTTACGCTCGCCTGGGCGAGTTGAAGGATCAAGTGGTTGCCAAGCTGTCCGGTGAAGAAGGCCAGCCTTCGTCCAGCGAAGTCAAAGCTGCCTTCGGCGAAATCGAATACCGCACCGTTCGCGAAAACATCGTTAACGGCAAGCCACGTATCGACGGCCGCGACACCAAGACCGTTCGTCCGCTGAACATCGAAGTCGGCGTTCTGCCGAAGACCCACGGTTCGGCGCTGTTCACCCGTGGCGAAACCCAGGCTCTGGTCGTTGCAACACTGGGCACCGCCCGTGACGCACAACTGCTGGACACCCTGGAAGGCGAGAAAAAAGACCCGTTCATGCTGCACTACAACTTCCCTCCGTTCTCGGTAGGTGAGTGTGGTCGCATGGGTGGTGCTGGTCGCCGCGAAATCGGTCACGGCCGTCTGGCCCGTCGTTCGATCGCCGCCATGCTGCCTGCCGCTGACGTGTTCCCGTACACCATCCGTGTAGTGTCGGAAATCACCGAATCGAACGGTTCGAGTTCCATGGCTTCCGTTTGCGGCGCTTCCCTGGCCCTGATGGACGCTGGTGTGCCGATGAAGGCGCCGGTTGCCGGTATCGCCATGGGTCTGGTTAAAGAAGGCGAGAAGTTCGCCATCCTGACCGACATCCTGGGTGACGAAGATCACCTCGGCGACATGGACTTCAAAGTAGCCGGTACCGCCAAAGGCGTGACCGCGCTGCAGATGGACATCAAGATCAAGGGCATCACCGAAGAGATCATGGAAATCGCTCTGGGCCAAGCCCTGGAAGCGCGCCTGAATATTCTCGGCCAGATGAACCAGATCATTGGCCAGTCGCGTACCGAGCTGTCGGAAAACGCTCCGACCATGATCGCGATGAAAATCGACACCGACAAAATCCGTGATGTTATCGGTAAAGGCGGCGCGACCATTCGTGCGATCTGTGAAGAGACCAAGGCTTCGATCGACATCGAAGACGACGGTTCGATCAAGATCTTCGGCGAAACCAAGGAAGCGGCTGAAGCAGCACGTCAGCGCGTTCTGGGTATCACCGCTGAAGCTGAAATCGGCAAGATCTATGTCGGTAAAGTTGAGCGCATCGTCGATTTTGGCGCATTCGTCAACATCTTGCCTGGCAAGGACGGTCTGGTTCACATCTCGATGTTGAGCGATGCTCGCGTAGAGAAAGTGACCGACATCCTGAAAGAAGGCCAGGAAGTGGAAGTATTGGTACTGGACGTGGACAACCGCGGCCGTATCAAGCTGTCCATCAAGGACGTAGCAGCGGCCAAGGCTTCGGGCGTTTAATCACCCCCGCGCCTGACCGCTTCAACGTTGTAGAAAATGCCCCGCAGTGAACACTGCGGGGCATTTTTTTGCCTGCAGGAAATTGAGACAAATCGCAAAGTTGCCTGACCAGAAAGTCAGTGCTAGGTTTAGCCCACTGCCCGTGTAGCTCAGTTGGTAGAGCAGCGCACTCGTAACGCGAAGGTCGCAGGTTCAATTCCTGTCTCGGGCACCAGCGACACTGTGTTTTCAAATGATCCACGAATGGTTCTGAAGGCCAGACAAACCGGGCGTCATACGGTTTTTTGCGTCAGAGAGATCCTTGATGATCCAGATCCATCTTCCATTCCCCCGATCAGCGAGAACGACATGACCGTTAAAGAATTGACCCAGGAAGCCAGGCACGAAGAAGCACTCAAGAAGTACCTGCTTGATTCACCCCAGCTAGTCGAAGAGATCAAGGACCTGCCCGCCGACGATCAGAAAGACCAGGTCCAGTGGGCGTTCGAGGACGAGGCAGAATCCCAGGGCTTGCAGCCGTGGGAACTGACGCTCAAGTACACCTCGAGCCCGGAAGAATTCGAGGCGGCGCGACTGGTGCTGCACAAGGAGGCGGCCGAGGTATTGGGCGTCGAGTGGGAAGAGTACTGCGAGATGAATAATTTAGTCGTTTAAGCGCTTCAAGCGTCAAGCTTCAAGCGGCAAGTCAAAGCGCGACCGCTTGCAGCTTGCAGCTTGCAGCTGCTTCTCAAAGACTGAGGCGCATCGACAAGTCGATAGCCTTCACATCCTTGGTCATCGCCCCGATCGAGATGTAGTCCACCCCGGTCTCTGCGATCGGCAGCAGTGTGTTTTCGTTAATGCCGCCGCTGGCCTCCAGTTTTGCCTTGCCGCCATTCAGGCGCACCGCCTCGCGCATGTCATCCAGGCTCAATTCGTCGAGCATGATGATATCGGCACCGGCCTCCAAAGCTTCTTTCAGCTCCGCCAGGCTTTCCACTTCGATTTCCACCGGTTTGCCCGGTGCAATCTTGTGCGCGGCGTTGATTGCCTCAGGTATACCGCCGCACGCCGCGATGTGGTTTTCCTTGATCAGGAAGGCGTCGTACAGCCCGATGCGGTGGTTGTGGCAGCCGCCGCAGGTGACTGCGTACTTTTGCGCCAGTCGCAGCCCCGGCAGGGTTTTGCGGGTGTCGAGCAGCTTTACCTGGGTTTCGCCTACAAAATCCGCCAGGTATTGCGCGCGAGTGGCGACACCGGACAGCAATTGCAGGAAATTCAATGCGCAGCGCTCGCCCGTCAGCAACGAGCGCGCAGGGCCTTCGAGGTGGAACAGCGCCTGATTGGGCTTTGCCCGTTCGCCATCGCGCACTTGCCAATGCACGGCGACTCGCGGGTCCAGTTGCCGGAATACCGCATCCACCCAAGCCGTGCCCGCAATGACAGCGGCGTCGCGCGTGATGATGGTGGCTTTAGCCAGGCGTTCGGCCGGGATCAACTGTGCAGTGATGTCGCCGCTGCCGATGTCTTCGAGCAGCGCGCGGCGCACGTTGGCTTCGATTTCGGCGTTCAAATCGGCGAGACGTAGATTCGGCATAACAGACTCCACAAACTAAGTGGCCCAATTATAGGGCCATGGCGCCGGGCAACCCAAGGCGTGAAAACCCTTCCAGAGCGCTGCCCCTGCATTTTGTCGATTTGCCTGAGCAATTGGTGTTAAGCCGCGGTCGATCAATAACGTCTATTTCCATAAGCGCGCAGAAGTCTGCTGGCACCGGGGACATCTTTTGCAAGATAATGCGCCTTGCATTTGGCGTCACGACTTTGACAGGTCGTGCGTCACTCGCTAAACCGCAGCATTACCGTTTCAGGAGGCCAGGATGCACAACGACGGGAATGTAGTGCCTTTGCACAAGGCTGCTACGGATCAGGCGATCCATTCGCCGCTCGCCCGTGTGCCTGTGATTCTGCTTCGGGTTCGTGACAAGGCCATGCTCCAGCTCAGGCATGGCTTGCAGGAACTGTTCGATAACGCGGACGACACGCTGTTCGAAATGGCCGACCGCGCTCGAGATGACGTTGAACAGAACCTCTTTTTCGAAGCGATGCGCGACTTGCGTCTCAAGCGGAAAAGTATCGAGCGGGTGTTTCTCGAACAATTTCTCGAGGCATTTGTCCGCCTCACCTTGCCTGGCACCACCCCGACTGCCTTGCCCCTCGATTTTGCAACCACCCAGTCTGGCGATGATCTGGAACGTAGCGTGGCGATAGACGCCATGGTCAATAAAGTCCTGAACCGCGACGGTTTTGCCCTCGACCAACTGACTGCCCGACTCAGCACTTTGATGGGCAGGAAGCTGGTGGCTCAGCACAATCCGCTGGGTCCCGCGATGCTCTGCGGGTACTTCATGCAGGCCGTGCGCAACCTGGGGGTGGAGATCAAAGTCAAGCTGATCATCCTCAAGCTCTTCGAGCGATATGTGATCAGCGGCGCCGACCAGCTCTACGCCGAAGCGAATCAGTTGTTGATTGCCACCGGAATGCTCCCCGACCTCAAGCCTGCACCTTCGCGACGCGCCACCGATCATGCGCTGGCCAGCGCCCATGCCGAGCCCGCCGAAGCCCCGACCCGCGCCAGCAGCGCACCGGTCGACGAAGGCGTGCAGGAAGTGTTCGCCGCGCTTCAGAAACTGCTGTTCCACGTGCGCGGCAGTGTTGCGCCGACTCTGGAAATCAGTGCTCCGGCGCAGCCGATTTCTACGCGCGACCTGCTGCGCATGCTCTCGCACTTGCAGCAATACGTGCCGGCACCAACTGCCACGGACGACTTCGACCTGCGCAACCAGCTGGAACAACTGCTGACCCGGGTCAGCGTGAAAAGCGGCAAGTCGCGTGTGGTCGGCGTGGCCGATGAAGACGTGATCAACCTGATCGCCATGTTGTTCGAATGCATTCTCGATGATCGCAACGTGCCGGATTCACTCAAGGCGTTGATCGGTCGCTTGCAGATCCCGATGCTCAAAGTCGCGGTGCTCGACAAGAGCTTTTTCAGTCGCGCCAGCCATCCAGCCCGTCGTCTGCTGAACGAAATTGCCGCTGCCGCGTTGGGCTGGGGCGAATGCGATGACAATGCGCGCGACAGTCTGTACCTGCGTATCGAACAAGTGGTGCAGCGCTTGCTGAACGACTTTGTCGACGACCCGGCAATCTTTTCCGAACTGCTGGCAGACTTTCTCGCGTTTACCGGCGATGAGCGTCGTCGCAGCGAGCTGTTGGAGCAGCGCACCCGCGATGCCGAAGAAGGCCGCGCGAAAACCGAAATGGCCCGTCAGCGCGTCGAGCTGGCATTGAATCAGGCACTGTTAGGCAACGTGTTGCCGCAACGGGTGGTCGCTTTCGTCCAGGAGGCCTGGAGCCAAGTGTTGCTGCTGACATGTCTCAAGCATGGCGATCAGTCAGCCGAATGGCATACCGATGTGCAGACCATGGAACAACTGGTCTGGAGCGTGCAGCGTCATGATGAGCCTGGCGCGAGCCTGCGCTTGCTGGCGCTGGTGCCAGGTTTGCTTAAGTCATTGCGCGACGGGTTAAGCAGTTCGGCATTCGATCCGTTCGCCACGGGAGAGTTTTTCGGCGAACTGGAAAGCCTGCATATGCAACTGTTCGATCCAGCAACCGCCCGCGCGGCTGATGCGCCGGACATGGTGCAAGTGCAAGACGAAATAGTCCTGCGCACGGCTGATGAAGGGCTGATCGACGCGGCTTCGGTACGTTTGCCAGCGGATGATCCAGGCATGCTCCGGGTCGATCAATTGCACGTGGGTAGCTGGGTCGAATTTCAGGAAGATGAGGAGAACACGCTGCGCTGCAAGCTGGCTGCGATCATCGAAGCGACGGGCAACTACATTTTTGTCGACCGCACCGGGATGAAAGTGCTGGAGCGCAGCCGTAGCAGCCTGGCGCTGGATTTTCACTGTGGCGCGGTGCGTACGCTGGACGACACCTTGCTGTTCGACCGGGCACTCGAGTCAGTGATCGGCCATCTGCGCCGTCTCAATCGCGGCAAGTGATCGCATGCCGAGGGGCTATCGCGGCATACTGGGCACCCACACAGTCGACGTTGAAGGAACCTGTATGCAGTTGGACCCCGCGAGTGGTTGGTGTCAGGGCGTGAATGTTTGCCCGTCGCCCAACTTCAATGCGCGCCCCACAGGCGAGATTTCCCTGCTGGTGATCCACAACATCAGTCTGCCGCCGGCGCAGTTCGCCACCGGCAAGGTGCAGGAATTTTTCCAGAACCGGCTGGATGTCACCGAACACCCGTACTTTGAAGGGATCGCTGATCTGCGGGTGTCTGCACATTTTCTGATTGAGCGTGACGGCACCGTCACTCAGTTTGTCTCTTGTCTTGAGCGTGCCTGGCATGCCGGCGTGTCGTGCTTCGATGGTCGCGAAACCTGTAACGATTTTTCCGTGGGCATCGAGCTCGAAGGCACGGATGACCTGCCATTCACCGACGCTCAATATGACGCGTTGACGAACCTGACCGTGCAGCTGCAAAGCACCTTCACCGCCATTACCGCGCCACGCATTTGCGGGCACAGCGACATTGCGCCGGGGCGCAAGACCGACCCGGGGCCGGCGTTCGACTGGGCAAGGTATCGCGCGGCCCTGGCTAAAGAGGAACAACGATGAGTTTTCTGGTGTTGCTATTGGCGGTGTGGATCGAGAAATTCTCGGCCCTGCGCCATCGGATTCAACGTGATGGCGGTTGGTTGCGCGAGCTGCACAAGCTTGAAGCCAGCCCTCGTCTGGTCGACCGTCCGTGGTTGATTTTGGTGATTCTGGTGCTGCTGCCGGTGGCGATCCTGGGATTGCTGCTGGTGGTACTGCAGCCAGTCGCTTACGGTCTGTTGGCGTTGCCCGTGCATTTGCTGGTGGTGATTTACAGCCTCGGACGCGGTGACCTGCTCGCCGGTCTAGGGCCATTTCGCGATGCCTGGCGTCGGGAAGACCTGCAAGCCGCCGCGCATGTAGCGAGTCGTGACCTGAATATTTGTGCCGACGATGGCGAACAACTGCTGGAGCGGGTGCAGGGGCATTTGTTCTGGGAAGCGTACCAAAGCTTTTTTGCGGTGATCTTCTGGTACTTCCTGCTGGGCCCAGTGGCGGCGTTGAGCTATCGATTGCTCGCACTCGCCGAGGCGCACGGGAAAAACCCTGCCGTGGTCGAACGCGCGGCACAGCTGCGTCATGCCTTCGATTGGGTGCCGGTGCGCCTGCTGGCTGCGAGCTTCGCGCTGGTCGGAAATTTTGTTGCAGTGAGCCGGGTAATGCTCCACGAACTGCTGAACTGGAACATCAGCGCCGCCCAATTGATCGAGAAGGTCGGGCTGGTGGCGGGTGAAATTCCCGCTCCGGTGGTCGGGCCGGATGGCATCAACAGCCTCGATCGGATCTGGGAATTGCTGCTGCGCGCAGCGGTGCTCTGGTACGCCGGTGTTGCGTTGTGGACAGTCCTCCCCTAACCACCCCGCTCTTCCTGCAAGGGCTGCTTTCGCCGTTAACCTTAAGTTACAAAACCTCCCGCCGATTTAAGCTATACAGGGATGGCACTTCATAGTGGCGATCTGCTGCTTGTCTGTGACTGCCAATAAAAATAAGAAATCAAAGGGAGACTTCCAGTGAAGAGCTTGCTCTATCCCGCCGTCGCGCTGATGAATCGCCTGAGCTTCGGCATGAAGTTCAGCCTGATCAGCGTCCTGTTCCTGGTGCCCATGCTGGTCACCAACTTTTACCTGGTGCGCGATTCCTATCGTGAATTCCAGGGCACTCAAGTGGAACTGCAAAGCCTCGATCTGCTGGGCAGCAGCCTGACCTTGCGACGGGATCTGGAAACCCTGAACAATCTTGTGCAGATCAATGTCTTCCTTGGCCAGGCCGGCAAGGCGGGCAATCTTGAATCGACGATCACCGCCCAAGAGCGCAGTGTTCTGACCCGATTGCAAGGGCTGACGGCGATGAGCATCGATCCGGAACACATCGCGCTGTTCGATGGCAAACGCGATGAGATGATCGCCGCGTTCAAGGCCCAGCAAACCGAAAATTCCCTGCAAAGCAAAAGTGCGCTGATCGGCAAGTTGCTCGGCAACGCCCAGGTATTCAGTCAGATCATCGCCAGCCAGGCGGGTTTGAGCCGCGATACTCAGAGCGATATGCGTCAGCTCACCGAGCTCATTATCAGCATCACACCTGCCATCACCCAGACGCTGGGCGATGGCCGCGCAATGGGTTCCTACTCGCTGGGCCAAGGCTTCCTCAATTCGTCGTCGAGCACACGTTTTGATGAGTTGCTGGGGCAGATAGAAAAGCTGCAAGGCGAGTACGGCCTGAAAGTGCAGGATGCATTGGGATCGAGCAAAGCAGCGCGTGCAACCCTGTCGGCCCAGGCCGAGGGCAGCAAGGCCTCGCTGAAAAAGGCCAGTGAACTGTTTGAAGAGCAGGTAGTGACGGCCGACACCCTCGATACGCCGTGGCAGGCCTTTTACGATCAGGTCTCCGGCCTGATGGACCAGACTTACCAGCTCAACGAAGCCACCCTGAAATTTCTCGACACACAGTTGCAGCAGCGCCTGACGCAGAATCGCACCCACATGGTTTTGCAGGCTGTTGCGTTGTCGGTGGTGTTCGTGCTGATTTTTTATCTCTACGGCGGCTTCTACGCCTCGACCCGCAACACCCTCAAGCGGCTTGGCGCGATGATGGACAAGGTGGCGGCTGGCGACATGACTGTGACCTTCAATGCCAACAGCCGTGATGAACTGGGCGAGTTGGGAGAGGTGTTCAACAGTACGGTGAAGAAAATCCATGACCTGATCGAGCGTGTCGGCCACACCGTTGATGAGGTCGAGCGCCAGGCGGGCCAGGTCGAAAATGTCTCGGCTCAAAGCAATCAGGCCGTCGCAGGGCAACGCTCGCAGATCGAGCAAGTGGCCACGGCGATGAATCAGATGTCGGCGACGTCACTGGAAGTGGCCCGCAGTGCCGCCGTCGCGGTGAGCAGTGCCCACAGCGTCAACGACGAAACCCTCAGCGGTCGCGGTCTGGTGGAATCGCAACAAGGCAGCATTGCTGCGCTGGCCAGCGAGATCGATCAATCGGTGCGGGTGATCAATCAACTGGCCAGCGACAGCCAGTCGATCAGCCGCGTATTGGAAGTGATCAAGAGCATCGCCGAGCAGACCAACCTGCTGGCGCTCAACGCGGCCATCGAGGCGGCTCGGGCGGGCGAGCAGGGTCGAGGGTTCGCGGTGGTGGCGGACGAGGTCCGGACCCTTGCTAAACGCACGCAGCAATCCACCGAAGAAATCGAACAGATGATCGCCAAGCTGCACAGTGGTGTCGGCGCGGCGGTGAAGGCCATGGGCACCAGCCATGAAATGGCCAACGGCACCGTGGGGCAGTCGGAAAAGGTCCAGCAGGCGCTGGAAAACATCCTCGGGGCCGTCGGCATGATCGTCGATCAAAACCAGCAGATCGCCGCCGCCGTGGAACAACAGACCGCCGTGGCGCATGACATTGACCAGAACATCGTCGAGATCAACCGCGCCGGCGAGCGCACCGCTGAAGGCGCGCACCAGACGGAGGACGCCAGTCGGGCGTTGACGGCTCAGGTGGTGGAGCTGAAACAATTGATCAGCGCGTTCCGGGTGTAGGGAACACAGTACCAATGTGGGAGCGAGCAAGCCCGCTCCCACGGGTTTTGTGCTCCGTCTGTAGTATTTGTTACTGGGTCACGTCAGCAATTTCCGGTTTCCCTACAGCCTCTGGTTTTTGGTCTTCAATAAAGGATGATCCATCTCACTCTAGCCCTGAGGAAGCCTGGAAATGTCTGCCACAACGAATGGAA
The DNA here is from genome assembly GCF_054897705.1 of Pseudomonas sp. GB2N2. NCBI lineage: Bacteria > Pseudomonadati > Pseudomonadota > Gammaproteobacteria > Pseudomonadales > Pseudomonadaceae > Pseudomonas > Pseudomonas sp. GB2N2. The sequence goes on along the minus strand of NZ_CM142701.1, from coordinate 3,629,829 downwards.
TCCAGGGCCACTGCGCACATTGCGGATGCACGCTCCTGCTCGAATCCTGGCAACTCAACGCCATCGCCATCAACGAAGCATTTGCCTGTGCTCATTGCCACAAAGCCTTGCAACTGCGCGATCCGAAACAGATCAAGCGCATCAAATCTCTCGACTCGATCGCGATGCTTCAGGCGAGCACGTTGATTATGGTCTGCACCGCATTACTGGTGGCGCTGGTGATGGAATGGGTCGGGATGCTCAGCGTGATTGAACAGCTGAACTTTTCGCTGATCGCGCTACTGATCTACTGCTTGGTCATTCAGTTTGCCAGGCACCGACAACACATGACGCTGCTGCTGGAAGCGGCCAAAGCGCACGCCGATTGATTACCAGTTGAACAACTCACAGGCATTGGCGGTGCTGGCAGCCGCCAACCGTTGCGGACTGATCGCCATGATTTCCGCCAGCGCCGAGCAAATCATCGGCAGATGCGAAGGGCTGTTGCGTTGACCGGGAAACATGGCGGGCGCCATGTCCGGTGAGTCGGTTTCCAGCACCACCGATTCCAGCGGCAGTTCGGCCAGCACCCGGTGCATGCGCAACGCCTGCGGCCAGGTTGCTGCGCCGCCAAGGCCCAGTTTGAAACCGAGCTTGATGTACTCGCGGGCCTCTTCTTGACTGCCGGCGAAGGCGTGAATGATGCCCGCGCGTTTCAACTTGAAACGCTTGAGCGTGGAGATCACCGCTGCATGACTGCGTCGCACATGAATCAGCGCCGGCAGATTGAAGTCCGCAGCCAGTTGCAGTTGCGCGTCGAACAGCGCTCGCTGGCGTTCACGGTCTAGGGTTTCAATGAAGTAGTCCAGACCGATCTCGCCCACGGCACACAGCTGTCGATGACCGGCCAGGCGGCTCAGCCAATCGCCGAGTTCGCGCAAATCTTCAGGTCGATGCTCATTCAGGTACACCGGGTGCAAACCGAAGGCGGCATGCAGATCGGGATCGCTTTGCACCAAGTCCCAGACCCGTTGCCAATTGCCCTGATACACCCCAAGCACCACCATCCGCCGCACGCCGAGGGCGCGGCTTTCAGCCAATAACGCCGCGCGGTCGAGATCGAAGTCGGGAAAATCCAGATGAGTGTGGCTGTCGATCAGCTCCACGGTTCAGTCCTGGCGAATACGCTGCTTGAAGGTCCGGGAGATGGCTTGCACGCCGGGTTGGTAGTCGGACTGCTCGATGGCGGCCAGGGCCAGTTGCAGCGCTTTGTCGGCGATCAACTGATGCTGCTGGGCCATGGCATTAACTGGCAGCGGCAGGAAGTCCAGCAACTGCGTGTCGCCAAACGTGCCGAGGCGCAGCGGGCGGGTTTTCAACGGGAAGTCATGCAAGGCGTCGAATACGCCCTGAAGCAGCACGTAGGACGTGGTCACCAGCGCATCCGGCAAATGCCCCAGGCGCTGAAGCATCTCTTCCATCATCTGCTTGCCGCACTCGCGGCTGAACGATAAGCCGTGCTCGATCAGAATCTCACCCTTGAAACCGCTCAGCGCTTCCTTGAAACCGGCCGCCCGCTCCTGGCTGATGCTCAGCTCGGGACGGGCGCCGATCAGGGCAATCTGCTTGGGCAACGGGTCTAGCAGGCTGCGGGTCAGCTGCAGGCTGGCTTCGCGATCATCGCTGATCACCGAGCAGAAATGCTCGGGCTCCATTACCCGGTCGATCGCGATGATCGGCATGCCCTTGGCTTGCAACTGACGGTAACTGTCGTCACCGGCCGGCAGGCAACTGGCGACGATCAAGGCATCGCAACGACGGGCGCGGAACAGTTGCAGCAACTGCCGTTCGCTGTCTGGCGCATCGTCGGAGCTGGCAATCAGGAGTTGATAGCCGCGGGCCCGCGCACCCTGTTCGAGCAATTTGGCGATACGGGCGTAACTCGGGTTTTCCAGGTCCGGCAGAATGAAACCCAGCGTGCGGGTGTGCCGACTGCGCAGCCCGGCCGCTTGCGGATTGGGGGTAAAGCCATGCTGTTCAACGACTGCGCGCACGCGCTCGACGGTCGCGCTGCTGATGCGTTGCTGTTCGGCCTTGCCATTGATGACATAACTGGCGGTGGTCACGGACACACCGGCCAGTTGGGCGATATCACTGAGTTTCAACTCGGGAGTTCCTTGTTTTTCAGCCGACATTTACGCCAATCCTACCCGATTCGGGCAAGTGACCCTTGTCCCAACGCATCCGACAAGTTGGACTTCAAGGATGGGACATAATCGAGTAACGTGCCAATCAATCTAGATTAAACGTTTCAGCAGGCGTATTTTCTACGTTTTATGCGCTTTTGGCCGGTTCTGCCGTGAAACCGCCAAAAGTGCCGGTCTAGCGCCTAAGCTGACTCATTCAAAACAATACCTGGCCCCACAAGGCGCCAAAAAGGAGAACGCATGCTCGAGCTCACCCAAGAGCAAATATCCATGGGCCAGTCGGCTGTGGATAAGTCCGCAGCGCTGCAACTGCTGGCACATTATCTGGTCGCCGACGGTCTGGTGGCCGACGGTTATCTGGCCGGTCTGCAAGCGCGCGAAGCCCAGGGCTCGACCTTTCTCGGTCAAGGCATCGCCATCCCTCATGGCACGCCGCAAACCCGCGATCAGGTGTTTTCCACCGGTGTGCGGTTGATGCAATTCCCCGACGGCGTGGATTGGGGTGACGGCCAGATCGTTTATCTGGCGATCGGGATTGCGGCGAAATCCGACGAACACTTGCGACTCCTGCAACTGCTGACCCGCGCCCTCGGCGAGACCGATCTGGGCCAGGCCCTGCGTCGCGCCAGTTCCGCCGAAGCCCTGCTGAAACTGCTGCAAGGCGCGCCGCAGGAATTGGCGCTGGATGCGCAAATGATCGGCCTCAGTGTCTCGGCGGATGACTTCGAAGAACTGGTCTGGCGCGGCGCCCGTTTGCTGCGTCAGGCAAATTGCGTGAGCAACGGTTTCTCCGCGGTCTTGCAGCAAGTCGAAGCGCTGCCGCTGGGCGATGGCTTGTGGTGGTTGCACAGCGAACAAACGGTCAAGCGTCCGGGCCTGGCCTTCGTCACGCCGGATAAGCCGATGCGCTATCTCGGCCAGCCCCTCAGCGGGCTGTTCTGTCTGGCCAGCCTCGGCGAGGCGCATCAAGCCTTGCTCGAACGCCTTTGCACGCTGCTGATCGAAGGTCGCGGCCATGAACTGGGCCGTGCCACCAGCAGTCGTAAAGTCCTCGAAGTGCTCGGCGGTGAACTGCCGGCGGACTGGCCGAGCGCGCGCATTGCCTTGGCCAACGCCCACGGTTTGCACGCGCGCCCGGCGAAAATCCTTGCGCAACTGGCGAAGCGTTTTGACGGAGAAATCCGCGTGCGGATTGTTGACGGTCAGGACAGCGCGGTGTCGGTCAAAAGCTTGAGCAAGTTGCTCAGCCTCGGCGCCCGTCGTGGTCAGGTGTTGGAGTTCATCGCAGAGCCGGGCATTGCGGCTGATGCCTTGCCGGCCCTGCTGGCTGCGATCGAAGAAGGGCTCGGTGAAGACATTGAGCCATTGCCCGCGGTGAGTCAGCAACGCGAAGTGATCGCCGACGTGGCCGAAGTGCTGCTGGCGCCAGCGTCCGGCAGCGTGGTCCAGGCCATCGCCGCCGCGCCGGGGATCGCCATCGGTCCGGCGCATATCCAGGTGCTGCAAACCCTCGACTACCCGCTGCGCGGTGAGTCCGCCGCCATTGAACGCGAGCGTTTGAAGCAAGCGCTGGCAGACGTTCGTCGTGACATCGAAGGGCTGATCGACCGCAGCACCTCCAAAGCCATCCGCGAGATCTTCATCACCCATCAGGAAATGCTCGACGACCCGGAATTGACCGATGACGTCGAGACGCGTCTCAAGCAGGGCGAGAGCGCTGAAGCGGCGTGGATGGCGGTGATCGAAGCCGCGGCCAAGCAGCAGGAATCGCTGCAGGATGCCTTGCTCGCCGAGCGTGCGGCGGACCTGCGTGACATCGGCCGTCGCGTCCTCGCGCAACTCTGCGGCGTCGAGACCCCGAGCGAGCCCGACCAACCGTACATTCTGGTGATGGATGAAGTCGGGCCATCCGACGTGGCGCGCCTTGATCCGGCCCGTGTCGCCGGTATTCTCACCGCCCGTGGCGGCGCCACCGCGCACAGCGCCATCGTCGCCCGTGCGCTGGGTATTCCGGCATTGGTCGGCGCCGGAGCGGCGGTGTTGCTGCTGGCGCCGGGCACGCCGTTGCTGCTCGACGGCCAGCGCGGTCGCCTGCATGTGGATGCCGATGCAAACACCTTGCAGCGCGCCACCGAGGAACGCGACACCCGCGAACATCGCTTGAAGGCGGCCGCCGAACAACGTCATCAACCGGCACTGACAACCGACGGCCACGCGGTCGAAGTGTTCGCCAACATCGGTGAAAGCGCGGGCGTGACCAGTGCGGTAGAGCAGGGCGCGGAAGGCATTGGTCTGCTGCGCACCGAACTGATTTTCATGGCTCACTCGCAGGCGCCCGACGAGGCGACACAGGAAGTCGAATACCGTCGCGTGCTCGACGGCCTCGCCGGTCGGCCGCTGGTGGTGCGCACCCTCGACGTCGGCGGCGACAAACCGCTGCCGTATTGGCCGATTGCCAAGGAAGAAAACCCGTTCCTCGGCGTACGCGGCATTCGCCTGACCTTGCAGCGTCCGCAGATCATGGAAGCGCAATTGCGCGCCTTGCTGCGCGCCGCTGACAACCGCCCGCTGCGGATCATGTTCCCGATGGTCGGCAGCGTGGACGAATGGCGTCAGGCGCGGGACATGACCGAGCGCTTGCGCCTGGAAATCCCGGTCGCCGACCTGCAACTGGGGATCATGATCGAAGTGCCGTCGGCGGCGTTGCTCGCGCCGGTGCTGGCCAAGGAAGTCGACTTCTTCAGCGTCGGCACCAACGACCTCACGCAATACACCCTGGCCATCGATCGCGGTCATCCGACGTTGTCGGCCCAGGCGGACGGCTTGCACCCGGCGGTGCTGCAACTGATCGACATCACCGTGCGCGCGGCTCATGCCCATGGCAAATGGGTCGGCGTGTGCGGCGAACTGGCAGCCGATCCGCTGGCGGTGCCGGTGCTGGTCGGCCTCGGCGTGGATGAACTCAGCGTGTCCGCTCGCAGCATCGCCGAGGTCAAGGCGCGCATCCGCGAACTCAGCCTGACCCAGAGTCAAATTCTTGCCCAACAGGCGTTGGCCGTGGGCAGCGCGAATGAAGTACGCGCATTAGTGGAGGCCCTGTAATGGCCCGGATTCTGACCCTGACCCTTAACCCGGCGCTGGACCTGACGGTGCAGTTGCCGCGCCTTGAGCCCGGTCAAGTCAATCGCAGCAACGAAATGCACACCCACGCCGCCGGTAAAGGCGTGAACGTGGCCCAGGTGCTGGCGGACCTCGGGCATCAGCTCACCGTCAGCGGTTTCCTCGGCGAAGACAATCTGCAAGCGTTCGAAACCCTGTTCGCCAAACGCGGTTTTGTCGACGCATTTATCCGTGTCCCCGGTGAAACCCGCAGCAACCTGAAACTCGCCGAAAGCGACGGACGCATTACCGACATCAACGGCCCGGGGCCGAAGGTCAGTGAGGCGGCGCAACAGGCGTTGCTGGAGCGGCTGGATCAGATTGCGCCGGGGCATGACGCCGTCGTCGTCGCCGGCAGCCTGCCGCAAGGCGTCAGTCCCGAGTGGCTGCAGGCGTTGATCCTGCGCTTGAAAAATCTGGGGTTGAACGTCGCGCTGGACAGCAGTGGCGAGGCGTTGAAAGCCGCGCTCAAGGCCGGTCCCTGGTTGATCAAACCCAACACCGAGGAGCTGGCCGATGCGCTCGGTTGTGACGTGGTGTCCGTCGCGGCTCAAGCCTTGGCCGCGAGCCGTCTGCACGCGCAAGGCATCGAGCACGTGGTGATCTCCCACGGCGCCGACGGCGTGAACTGGTTCAGTGTTGGCACGGCGCTGCATGCCACGCCGCCCAAGGTCAGCGTCGCCAGTACGGTGGGCGCGGGCGATTCGCTGCTGGCCGGCATGCTCCACGGTTTGCTCAGTGCCGACACGCCGGAACAGACCCTGCGCACCGCCACGGCAATCGCCGCGATGGCAGTGACGCAGATCGGTTTCGGCATTGGCGATGCGGCTCAATTGGCGCGGCTTGAACAGGGTGTGCGCGTGCGTCCCCTGACAGAACAATAAGAGGATTTGTCATGAAGTTAGCCATTGTTACGGCCTGCCCGAACGGCATGGTCACCAGTGTGCTGTGCGCACGCTTGCTCGATGCCGCCGCGCAGCGCCAAGGCTGGAGCACCAGCGTTGAAGTAGTGGACGCCGCACACCCGGAGCGTCAGTTGTCGACGGCCACGATCGAGGGTGCCGAGTGGGTGTTGCTGGTGACGAGCACCGTGGTGGACATGTCGCGGTTTGCCGGCAAACGCGTATTCCAGAGCACCCCGGCGCAGGCCCTGCAAGATGTCGAAGCGGTGCTGCGACGCGGTGCTGACGAGGCTCGGGTTTATGTCGCCCCGGAGGCTGCGCCCGAACCGGCCACGGCCACTAAAAATGCCCCGCGCCTGGTCGCGATCACCGCGTGCCCGACTGGCGTGGCGCATACCTTCATGGCCGCCGAAGCTTTGCAGCAAGCGGCGAAGCGTCTGGGCTATGACCTGCAAATCGAAACCCAAGGCTCGGTCGGCGCGCGTAATCCATTGAGTGCGGCGGCGATTGCCGATGCGGATGTGGTGCTGCTGGCATGTGACATTGAAGTCGCCACCGAGCGCTTCGCCGGCAAGAAAATCTACCGTTGCGGCACTGGCATTGCGTTGAAGCAAGCCGAAGCGACGCTGAACAAAGCGTTGGCCGAAGGCAAGCAGGAAAGCGCGGCGATGGGTGCCGTGGGCCCCGCCAGGAAGGAGAAGACGGGCGTCTACAAACACCTGCTGACCGGTGTGTCGTTCATGCTGCCGATGGTGGTGGCGGGCGGTCTGATGATCGCGTTGTCGTTCGTGTTCGGCATCACCGCGTTCAAGGAGGAAGGCACGCTGGCAGCGGCGCTGATGCAGATTGGCGGCGAGACCGCGTTCAAGTTGATGGTGCCGTTGCTTGCTGGGTACATCGCTTACTCGATTGCCGACCGCCCGGGCCTTGCGCCGGGGATGATCGGCGGCTTGCTGGCGAGCACCCTGGGTGCGGGTTTTATCGGCGGAATCATTGCCGGTTTCATCGCCGGTTATGCGGCGCAGGCGATCAATCGGTATGCGCGTTTGCCCCAAAGCCTCGAAGCACTGAAACCGATCCTGATCATCCCGTTGCTGGCGAGTCTGTTCACCGGCCTGGTGATGATTTATGTGGTCGGCAAACCGGTGGCCGGCATGCTCGCCGGGCTCACGCATTTCCTCGACAGCATGGGCACCACCAACGCCATTCTGCTTGGCGTGTTGTTGGGCGGCATGATGTGCGTCGACCTTGGCGGGCCGATCAACAAGGCCGCATATGCGTTCTCGGTGGGGCTGCTGGCGTCGCAGAGTTATGCGCCGATGGCCGCGACCATGGCGGCCGGCATGGTGCCGCCGATTGGCCTCGGGATTGCCACCTTCATCGCCCGACGCAAGTTCGCCCAGACGGAGCGCGAGGCGGGTAAAGCGGCGTTGGTGCTGGGGTTGTGCTTTATCTCCGAAGGCGCGATTCCGTTTGCGGCCAAGGACCCATTGCGGGTGATCCCGGCGAGCATCGCCGGCGGCGCGCTGACCGGTGCGCTGTCGATGTACTTCGGCTGCAAACTGATGGCGCCGCACGGTGGATTGTTCGTGTTGGCGATCCCGAACGCGATCAACCATGCGCTGCTGTATTTGCTGGCGATTGTCGCGGGGAGTTTGTTGACGGCGGTGGCGTATGCGCTGCTGAAACGGCCTGAGGTGGTGGAGCTGGCAGTCGAGCCTGTCAGTGCATAATCGACCCTTGTGGCGATGGCGTCTTTGATATCGCCATCGCCGGCAAGCCGGCTCCTACAGGGAACAGCGTCAGCACGCCGTAAGGGCGGAACCGTTATCAGCCATCACCCGGATAATGGATATTCACCCAAGCAACATCAGTAAACGTCGCGCCGATATCGTCCTTGTTCAATCAACCGATCAACCTCCGAAATCCCGAGCACTTCGTTGAGCACGTGATCCACCCCCGAAGCCATACCCTGCAGACTGCCGCAGATATAAATCACCGCGCCTTCAGCCAGCCATTGCTTGAGCAAATCCGCCGATTCACGCAAGCGATCCTGCACGTAGATCTTCTGCGCCTGATCCCGCGAAAATGCCAGATCCAACCGCTCGATATCTCCGGCAATCAACCACTCTTCAAGCTCCGCGCGACACAGGTAGTCTTGCTCGCGATTGCGCTCGCCAAACAACAGCCAGTGCCGAGTCTGCCCATCGGCAATCCGCGCCTTGAGCAAACTGCGCAACCCGGCCAGGCCGGTGCCGTTGCCCAACAAAATCATCGGCAGTGGCTCGACCGGCAGATGGAAACCGCTGTTGCGCCGCACCCGCAGACTGATGGTGCCGCCGACCGGCGCATGTTCAGTCAGCCACCCTGAGCCAACGCCCAGGCTACCGTCAGGATGCAGTTCCTGGCGCACGATCAGTTCCAGCACGCCATCAGCGGCAATCGACGCAATCGAATACTCGCGCATCTCCAACGGCACCAAGGCGTCCACCAATGCTTGCGCATGCAGGCCAACCAGATGGGTGCGGTTCTCAAGCAACTGCCGACTGGCGAGGGCGTGGTCCAGCGGTTGCGACAGATCACCAAGGGTGACCATCGCTCGACCATCAATCCCCAGGCCGTCGAGGAAATGTTCGATCACCCACGGGCAATTTCGCGGCAGGACTTCCACCAGATCCCCCGCCAACCAACTGCTGGTGCTCGGAGCATTGAGGCCCAGCAAATAGACAGGCGCGCCGCTGCTGTCCGGGTTCATCAATTCGCGGCGGACCAGCGTCCAGTTGTCGTAGCTCGGCGCTTGCCAGGTATCCACGGGCGCCTGTCCGGTCAGCAGGCCGAGTTGCTGTTGCCAGTGACGCAAGGCGTACGGATCGCCGCTGTCGACTTCCACCGGCGCGAACAGGTGCTTGCCGCCGTGCTCGCCGAGCCAGCTGTGCAAGCGACGGGCGAAACCGCAGAAGTTTTGATACTGGCGATCGCCAAGTCCGAGCACCGCGTAATTCAGGCTCTCCAGGCTCGACGCCCGGCCCAGCACTTTGCGTTCGAAGCCGCGGGCGCTGTCCGGCGCTTCGCCGTCGCCGAAGGTGCTGACGACGAACAGCGCATTGTTCGACTCACGCAAGTCCTGCTCGCTGACACTGGCCAGTGGCTGGACTTTTACCGGCAAACCGGCAGCCTGCAATTGTCCTGCGGTCTGCCACGCGAGTTGCTCGGCAAAGCCGCTCTGGCTGGCGAAACCGATCAGCCAAGCCGGTGCATCGCTGCCCGGTTGTGCGAGGCCTTTGCGCGCATCCTTGATCTGCTTTTTCTTGCGGCGACGATCGAGGTACAGCAACCAGCCCGTGACGAAAAACAACGGCATGCTCAGCGCTGTAATGGTCAGGATGATCCGCCCGACAATGCCGAAATAGCTGCCGACGTGCAGCGCATAGAGGCTGGTCAGCAACTGCGCTTTGAGGCTTTTGTCGCTGTAGCGCTCATGGCGTTTGACGATGCCGGTGGCCGGATCGAGGGTGATCTGGTTCAGCGCGCGGTCGTGTGGCGACGAATTGAGCAGGTAGAACACGGTCGCCGGTTGCCCGGCCACGGGCGGCATGCGGACGTTATACGCACTCAATGCAGGGCCGGCGGCGCTGTAGATGCTGCTCCACATCGCGGCGTAATCGGCCGTCGGTGCCGGGCCATCGGGCGCTGGACCGCGATTGCGCACCCGCTCGTTCTGCGGCGCATCGGAAAGCAGTTGGGTCATGCCCTTGTTGTACCACTCGTAGGACCAGGACAACCCGGTCAACGCCGACAGCATGTAAAACATCAGGCACCAGGTGCCGGCAACGGAGTGCAGATCCCAGTTGAAACTGCGGCCCTTTTTTTTCCAGTCGAGGGTCAGCCAGGCGCGCCAGTTGTTCCATTGGCGCGGCCAGCGCAGGTACAGCCCGGACAGGCAGAAAAACAGCAGAATCAGCGTGCACGCGCCGGTGATCTGCCGGCCGGTTTCGCCCATGGCGAGGAACCGGTGCAGTTGCAGCATCAGGCCGAAGAAGTCCTGGCCGGTGGCGTCGCCCATGAACTCAGCGGTGTACGGGTCGAAGTAGCGCATTTCGCCGCGACGTTCGCCCGGCGGTGGCGTGAAGATCACCCGCGCGGCGTTGCCGCTGTCGGTCTCGACCCACAGCATTGAGACTTTCTTGCCCGAGGCGCCTTCGATTTTTTCCACCAGTTCGGCGGGTGGCAACACGCCGGCGACCTGCTTCTCGACCTGCAACACCGAAGGATTGAGTGCACGCAGGATTTCGTCCTGAAACGACACCGTCGCGCCGGTGATGCCCATCAGGGCCAGGACCAGCCCGGCACTGATACCGAAAAACCAGTGCAACTGGAACAGGGTTTTCTTCAACACGTCGCTCGCCTTGTCCGTTCGAAAGTTGTGAACACGGCGCGCATTATGCCGTGGGTTGTCGAGAAACATTCTTTTTTACGCGCAAAAGCCCCGTTCAAGAAGATGAACGGGGCTATGAGTCGACTCCTGCAACTACCGGGTCAGAAGTGGAAGTTGGTGCTCAGCAACGCAGTCCGCCCCGCCGCCTGGTTGGCGAAGTGAGTCGAGAACGCCTTGTCGTAGTAGGTTTCGTCGGTCAGGTTCTGCACGTTCAGTTGCAGGTCGACGTTCTTGGTCAGCTTGTAGGCCGCCATTGCGTCATAGCGAACATAGGAATCAACCAGGGTGGTGTTGGCTGCGCTGCCGAACACATCGTCAACGTAGAACGCACCGCCACCGATGGTCAGCTTCGGCGTGACCTGGTAAGTCGTCCACAGGCTGGCGCTGTTTTTCGGAGTGTTTGGCAGTTGATTGCCGTTGTTGGCTTTGTTGGCGGGCAGATCACCGCCGTCGACTTGCTCGCTGTCCATGAAGGCGTAACCGGCGAAGACTTGCCATTTGTCGGTGAGCTTGCCGGTAGCCGACAGTTCGAAACCTTGAACGCGGGTTTTGCCGACGTTTTCGTAGGTTGTGGTGTTGCTTTGGACCCGGGCGTTTTCTTTTTCGGTGCGGAAAATGTCGGCGGTCAGGGACAGGCGATCATTCATGAAGTCCCACTTGGTGCCGATTTCGTAGTTCTTGGTGGTTTCCGGCTCCATGTCGCTGCTCAGCAAGTTGCCGTTGCGATCCGGTGTGCCGCTCAACGGGTTGCCGTCCTGGCCTTCGCCGAGGGTGGCGCCCGGTGGGGTCGCGGAGGTCGCGTAGGACGCATAGATACTGCCGTTTTCAGCCGGTTTGTACACCACGCCGAACTGGCCGGTGACGAATTCGCTGACGTCGTCGCCCTTGAACGTGGTTGCGCCGGCAGCGGTGTAGGATTTGTATTGAGTGTCGAAATGGTCGTAGCGCAGGCCCATGTTTACCAGCCATTGCTCGGACAATTCCAGCGTGTCGAACACGTACAGCGCGTAGGTGTTGGCCTTGGTGTCAGTGCCGGCGTAGTTGCGCGAGATCGCACCGTTCCATGGATCGTTCGGGTTCGGGTTCGACAACGAGGTGCAGTTGTAACCGCTGCGCACACCGATCAGCGCAGGGTTGCAGTTGGTGCTCGCAGCCGGAACAGTGGTCAGTGGCGTGGTGTCGGTGTTGACGTTGTACGAAGACTTCTGGCTTTCCTCGCGGCTCAATTCGATACCGGTGGAGAAGCTGTTCTTGAACCCGGCGATGTAGACATCACCAAACAGATCGGTCTGGTTGGTCGTGGTCTCAGTGTTGCTGACGCGGCTGTTGGCGCGACGCCAGACGCTGCCGTTGTTGACGTTGCCCTTGCTGTCATCCGGCTGGGTCAGGATGTAATCCTGCATGCTGGTGCCGTGGCGCAGGGTGTTCTTGATGGTCAGCGCGTCGCTCAGGTCGTGCTCGATGGCGAAGGTCGCCGTGTCGGTGCGGGCCTTGCGGAAATCGCGGTCGTTCAGACCATAGAAGTTGTTGCTGTCGCCGCCGTCGTTCGGTTTGTCCGGATTGGCCTTGGTGCGGGCCGCCGAGCCTGCGGTCGGAATCGAGTACGGAATGCCCGAGTCCGGCGTGTCGTTACTTTCCAGATGGTAGTAATCGAGGTTCACCCGGGTGTCGGTGCCGAGGCCGAAGGCCAGCGACGGTGCAATGCCCCAACGATCGTAATCGACGCTGTCACGGCCGGCGACGTTGCTCTCATGGCTCATCAGGTTCAAGCGGCCAGCGGCGGTGTCGGTGAACTGGTAGTTGCCATCGAAGGTGTACCGCTGGGTCTGGTCCGAACCCCAAGTGAAACCACCGTCGGTCGAATTGCCAAGGTGGGCTTTCTTGCTCACCAGGTTGATCGTGCCGCCGGCCGCGCCACGACCACCGATGGCGGAGTTCGGGCCTTTGCTGACTTCAATCGATTCGACGGCGAAGATCTCGCGGCTCTGGGAACCGGTGTCGCGCACGCCATCGAGGTAGGTGTCGCCCTGGGCATCAAAACCGCGAATGAACGGACGGTCGCCCTGTGGGTTGCCGCCTTCACCAGCGCCGAAGGTAATGCCGGGAACGGTGCGCAGCGCGTCCTGCATGTTCAGGGCGCCAGTGTCCTTGAGCACTTGTTGCGGGATGACGGTGATTGAGCGAGGTGTGTCCACTAGCGGCGCGGTGTACTTGGGCGAGGAGGCTTTTTCGACGTTGTAGCTCGTCGCGTCCTGGGCTTCACCAGTGATTGCGGTCGCATCCAGGGAAATCGCGCCGTTCGGGGCTTTTTCGTCAGTCTTCTCGGCAGCGAACACCATGTGGCCCGCGGAGCCGGCTGTGATTGCCACGCCAATCGCGGAAGCGAGCAAACGCGGTGAACTGACGGGTGATTGTGATGGTTGGCGTGGCATTTGAATTCCCCTCCCCAAGGATTTGAGGTCGCGGAATATAGGGTAGACGCGTCTTTGTATCAATTGCGAAACGTTACTATTCGCACTTAATTTACATTCTTTACAATTTGTCCTTACGGTTTTAGCTGTTTCATTCGTCGCGGGGGTTTTACACCGACAATAAGAATCAATACCATTGCGACCCCTTTGCCTTCAGGTGTTTTCCCATGCTGCTGCACATCCCCGGCGTGTTCGCCAAAGAAGAAGTGCAGCGCATCCGCGAGGCCCTGGAGCAAGCGAACTGGGCGGACGGAAAAGTAACCGCCGGCTACCAATCGGCCAAGGCCAAGCACAATCTGCAATTGCCCGAAGGCCACCCGCTGGCGAAGGAAGTCGGCGCGGCGATGCTGGAACGGTTGTGGAAACATCCGCTGTTCATGTCGGCTGCGTTACCGCACAAAGTTTTTCCTCCGTTGCTGAACTGTTACACGGCGGGTGGCAGCTTCGACTTCCACATCGACAACGCCGTCCGTCAGCCCAAGGGTGGCATTGAGCGCGTGCGCACGGATCTTTCGGCCACGTTGTTTTTCAGCGAGCCCGAGGATTACGACGGCGGTGAGCTGGAAATCCAGGACACCTTCGGCACCCAGCGGGTGAAGTTGCCTGCCGGTGACATGGTCCTGTATCCCGGCACCAGCCTGCACAAGGTCAATGCGGTTACCCGTGGTACGCGATTCGCTGCGTTTTTCTGGACCCAGAGTCTGGTCCGCGAAGACAGCCAGCGCGCCTTGCTGTTCGAGATGGACGGGGCGATCCGGCAACTGACGCAGGACGTGCCGGACCATCCTTCGCTGATCCGTCTGACCGGTACTTATCACAACCTGTTGCGTCGCTGGGTCGAGGTATGAATTTTCAATTGCGCCGCCAAGAAGTGCTCGACGGTGATTCGCTCAAGACCATGCTGGAGGAAAGCCCCGCGCGTGCGGCCCAGGCGATTCTGGTTGCGGCCCGCGAAGGCGTGCTCGATGCCCAAGCCTTGCTTGGGCAGATTCTGCTGGACGGGCAGGGCATCGCGCTGGATCAACCATTGGCGTTGCGCTGGTTCCGGATCGCCGCGCAACGCGGGCACCTGATGGCGCGCAACATGCTTGGCCGCTGTCATGAACATGGCTGGGGGTGTGCGGCAGATGCTGCGGTCGCCGCGCGGCATTATCGTGTCGGGGCAGAAGCGGGGCTGGATTGGGCGATGTACAACTACGCCAATCTGCTGGCGACGGGGCGCGGTGGGGTGTTGGATCAGTTGCAAGCGCTGAATCTCTATCGCCGCGCTGCGGAGCTGGGGCACGCCAAATCAATGAACCTGCTGGGGCGTTATCTGGAAGAAGGGCGGATTTGCCCGGCGGATCAGCTCGGCGCGGTGGACTGGTATCGACGCTCGGCGGTCGGCGGGGATTTTCGCGGGCAGTTCAGTTATGCAGCGGTGTTAGCAGATGAGGGCAAAATTGACGAGGCTTTGGGATGGCTCCGCAAGGCACTGGCCGGGGGCAATCTGAATTTCCTGCGGGTAGCGAGCAAGGCGTTATTGAACTCAACCGACCCACAGATTCGTGGCCTCGCTACAGACTATGCCGAACGCCACGCCAAGCTGGAGCAACAACTCGCCTCCTTGTAGGAGCGAGCTCGCTCGCGAAAAATGTCCAGACAACGCGTACATTCAGATAACCAGCGTAATCGTTGACGTCCATCGCGAGCGAGCTCGCTCCTACAGGGGGAACTGCGTTTACACGTAGAACGATTTCAGCGGCGGGAAGCCATTGAATTCAACAGCGCTGTAGCTGGTGGTGTAGGCACCGGTCGACAACCAGTACAAACGGTCACCAATCGCCAGGTTCAGCGGCAGGCCGTACTTGTAGTTCTCGTACATGATGTCGGCGCTGTCACAGGTCGGGCCGGCGATGACCACTTCTTCCATCTCGCCTTTTTTCTCGGTCCAGATCGGGAACTTGATCGCTTCGTCCATGGTTTCGATCAGGCCGGAGAACTTGCCCACATCCGTGTACACCCAACGCTCGACGGCGGTGCGGGATTTACGCGCCACCAGCACCACTTCGCTGACCAGGATGCCGGCGTTGGCGATCAACGAACGGCCCGGCTCCAGGATGATTTCCGGCAGGTCGTCGCCGAAATCTTCCTTGAGGAAACGGATGATTTCTTCAGCGTAGGTTTCCAGGCTGTTGGTACGGGTGATGTAGTTGGCCGGGAAGCCACCGCCCATGTTGATCAGCTTCAGGTGGATGCCGTCTTCTTCTTTCAAACGTTCGAAGATCACTTTGACCTTGGCGATCGCCGCGTCCCAGACGCTGATGTCGCGCTGTTGCGAACCAACGTGGAACGAGATGCCGTACGGCACCAGGCCCAGGTCGCGGGCCAGGATCAGCAAGTCCATGGCCATGTCAGTCTGGCAGCCGAATTTGCGCGACAGTGGCCAGTCGGCAGTGGTCGAGCCTTCGGTGAGGATGCGCACGTAGACTTTCGAACCCGGTGCCGCCTTGGCGATGTTGCGCAGGTCAGCTTCGGAGTCGGTGGAGAACAGACGCACGCCCTTCTCGTAGAAGTAGCGGATGTCCTTGGATTTCTTGATGGTGTTGCCGTAGCTGATACGGTCGGCGCTTACGCCACGGTCCATGACTTTGTCCAGCTCGTAGATCGAGGCGATGTCGAAGCTCGAGCCTTTCTCTTTGAGCAGGTCAATGATTTCCACGGCCGGGTTGGCCTTGACTGCGTAGTAGACCTTGGCGAATTCGAAACCGGCGCGCAGGTCGTCATAGGCCTGGCTGATCATCGCGGTGTCGATGACCACGAACGGGGTTTCTTGCGTGTCGGCGAAGGTTTTCAGTCTCTGAAAGGTTTCGCGCGCGTAATAATCTTCGACGTTGATCGACATGCTGGGAACTCCTGCTGGCAAACTAGATTAATCAATGGGTGCAAATGAACGTCCTCCGTATCCCCACTTTGGTTCGCCTACTTCCCAAGGCATTGCCGCCGAAAGCAAAAAGGCCATCCAGATCGTTTGAGAGCTGCTGCGCTTGGCAATACTGCGTTGGGAAGAGGCTCGGAATGCTCATTTACAACCAGTAAACTCCGCTTCCTCGCCTCTTCCCGCCTTGTCTTGCCTGCGCTCGCTACGCTCTCAAACGACCTGGAAAGGTTTCCCTTGGCCTTGCTGTCTCGTCGTCAGTACTTGAGCCGGATGGATCGTTTCCAGCATGGACGTTCGGCGCGAACTTTAGGGCGTGAGGGGCTTGAGATCAACAAAAAATGTCGCGTTTTTGCACGCTTCCGTCGTGCGGTCCTCTACATCTATTGATGTAACCGGCCTGCATGACAGTGTGATGTTCCCGTTGGAGGGAGATTTGCGGGGATTCAGTCGGATTTGCGGCGCCACCAATCGCGGGCAAGCCCGCTCCCACAGTGGTTTATGTCGTACACAAAACGGGTGTACACCAAGGACCCTGTGGGAGCGGGCTTGCCCGCGATGACGCCGGATCAGGCGACAGCGGTCTCGGCGGGCGAAACAATGCTGGTCTTGCCGCCACGGGACTTGCCGGAACTCAAATATTCTGCAATCGATTCCTGCGTCACTTCACCGAGGAACACCCGCTCCGCATCCATCACCGGCAACCACGAACGGTTGAATTCGTACATCCGCGACAACAGGATGCGCAAATGTTCGTCGTACGCGGCCGTGGCATTGAACTCACGCAGATACTGCGAGCAGGCGCCGGTCTGACGGAGCAAGTCGCGACGTCGTACATAACCGAGGGCCTTGTTTTCGGCATCGGTGACCACCACGTAGCGACGGTCATGCTCATCCATCAACTCCATGGCCTCGGCCACCGGGGTTTCCGGGCTGACGGACGGTGCGTTGTCCGCCGCGTCTTCAGCCTTCACCAGCAATAGACGCTTGAGCGTGCTGTCCTGGCCGACGAAGTTACTGACAAAGTCATCCGCCGGGTGCGCCAGCAGCGTGTCCGGGTGATCGATCTGCAACAGCTTGCCGGCGCGGAAGATCGCAATCTTGTCACCGAGCTTGATCGCTTCATCGATGTCGTGGCTGACCATGATCACGGTCTTGTTCAGCGCCCGTTGCATCTCGAAGAATTCGTTCTGGATCATCTCGCGGTTGATCGGGTCGACCGCGCCGAACGGTTCGTCCATCAACAGCAGCGGCGCATCCGCCGCCAAGGCGCGAATCACGCCGATGCGCTGTTGCTGACCGCCGGACAATTCACGCGGGTAGCGCGTCAGGTATTGCTTGGGCTCAAGCTTGATCATGCTCATCAACTCGCGGGCGCGGTCATGGCATTTCTGTTTGTCCCAGCCCAGCAGGCGCGGAACGATGGTGATGTTTTCCTCAATGGTCATGTTCGGGAACAGACCGATCTGCTGGATCACATAGCCGATGTTGCGGCGCAGGGTCACTTCGTCGAGGTCGGTGGTGTCTTCGCCGTTGATCAGGATTTTGCCCGAGGTCGGTTTGATCAGGCGGTTGATCATCTTCAGCGTGGTGCTTTTGCCGCAACCCGATGGCCCGAGGAACACGCAGATTTCGCCTTCGTTGACGGTCAGGCTGACCGAGTCCACGGCTTTCACATCTTTGCCGTTGCTTTGGAAGGTCTTGCTGAGGCTTTGAAGTTCGATCATTTCAGGAGTCCTTTTGGAGTCAGCGTGCGTTGCAGCCATTGCAGAAGCAGGTCGGCGAAGATGGCCAGGAGACTGACCAGCACGGCGCCGACGATCAGCATCGACATGTCGCTGCGGCTGATGGAAGCGAGGATGAGTACACCGAGGCCACCGGCGCCGATGGTCGCGGCAATGGTCATGACACCGATGTTCATGACCACGGCGGTGCGCACGCCGGCGAGAATCACTGGCACCGCGATCGGCAGTTCGACCATTCGCAGTCGTTGGCCGAAGGTCATGCCGATACCGCGGGCGGCTTCGCGAATGCCCGGTTCGACGCCGGTCAAGGCGAGGTAGGTGTTACGCATGATCGGCAGCAGCGAGTAGAGAAACACCGCGGTGATGGCCGGCATCGGGCCGAGGCCCTGGCCGAACTTGGAGTAGAACGGCAGCAACAAACCGAACAGCGCAATCGATGGCACAGTCAGCAGCACCGTGGCGCTGGCCTGTAACGGGCCGGCGAGGGTCGGGAAGCGCGTCATCAGGATGCCGAGCGGCACGCCGGCCAGAATCGCCAGCGTCACCGCGATGCCGACCAGGGTGATGTGCTGCCAGGTCAGGTGCAGGACCAGCGGCCAGTCGAGATGGGAAAAGGCGTTCAGAAATTCCATGGCTTTTCCTCCTCAGTTGATTGGATGCTGGCGCAGGAAATCTGCGGCAACGGATGAAGGGCTTTCGTGATCGACGTCGACCCGCGCATTCAGCGCACGCATGGTCTGGTCGTCGAACAGTTCGGCCAGCGGCTTGATCTCTTCCGCCAGTTTTGGGTGGGCATCGAGGTAAACCTGACGCACCACCGGCGCAGCGGTGTAGTCCGGGAAGTAATGCTTGTCGTCTTCCAGCAACTTCAGTTTGAAAGCGTTCAAGCGACCGTCGGTGGTGTAGACCAGGCCGGCAAACACCTGGCTATTGCGCAGGGCGGTGTAGACCAGCCCGGCGTCCATCTGGCGGATATTCTGGCGGGTCAGGTTCATGCCGTAGAGCTGAACCATGCCGTCCAGCCCGTCGGAACGGTTGGCGAACTCGGTGTCCAGCGCCACCAGATGATTGTCCTTCTGCTCCGCCTGCAACACTGTGTTCAGTTCGCTGATGGTGTTGATCTGCGGATAGGCCTTCGCGGTTTTTTCCGGCAGGGCGAGGGCGTAGGTGTTGCTGAATTTCGACGGGGTCAGCCAGACCAGTCCTTTTTTCGCGTCGAGTTCTTTCACCTTGGCGTAGGACTGAGCGCTGTCGAGTTTTTCGGTGACGTGGTTGTAAGCCACCAGCGACACGCCGGTGTATTCCCACATCAGGTCCAACTGGCCACTTTCGTGGGCGCTGCGAGCGAGGTTGCTGCCCAGGCCGCCGGTCACCTGGACGTCATAACCCTTGGTGCGCAGGTATTGAGAGGTGATTTCCGCCAGCAGGGTCTGTTCGGTGAACACCCGGGCGCCAATGCGGATCACCGGTTTTTCAGCGGCTTGTGCGGTTCCCGAGAACAGCAGGACGCAGCCTATTAGAAAGCTTAATGTCTTCATAAAAATTCCTTTGCCGAGGCTTAAGACGGGCGCAAGCCGCGTTCGAGCCAGAGGCGGCTGGCGAGTGTCACCAGACCGTCGAGCAGCAAGGCCAGCAGGGCGGTGCAGGCCGCGCCGAGCAGCAGTTGCGGCTGATTGTTCAGGGCGATGCCGGGGAAAATCAGGCTGCCCAGGCTGTTGGCTCCGATCAGGAACGCCAGCGGCGCCGTACCGACGTTGATCGCCAGCGCCACGCGCACGCCACCGATGATGATCGGCACGGCGTTCGGCAATTCGACGCGCCACAGCACTTGAGAAGGTGTCATGCCGATGCCGACAGCGGCTTCTTTCAAAGAACCCTGAACGTTTTTCAAGCCTTCATAAGTGTTGCGCACGATCGGCAACAGCGAGGCGAGGAACAGGGCGAGGATCGCCGGGCCGCTGCCGATGCCCAGAATCCCCAGGGCGATGGCCAGTACGGCGAGCGGCGGCACGGTGTTGCCGATGTTGAAGATCTGCATGAAGCGTTCAGCGCGATCCACCATGCTCGGACGGCTGAGGAAGACACCGGCGGGAATGCCCACAACGAGGGCGGCCAGCATTGAAACGAGGACGAGAACCAGATGAGCTTGCAGGTAAAACAACAAATCGTCGCGGTAATGTTCGATCGTGTTGATGCCAATCCAGTGGACCAGCAGGACCAGGAGCGCGACGACAACCGCACCTCCTATCAGCCCTTTGCCATAGCGAATAGCCACAGGCAGACTCCTTTTTTCTTTGTCGGCGACCGCAGTCCCACTTGGCAATGCCATTGCTGGCTGCCGGGAAATCAACGGTCGCGAGAAGCAGCTCTTCATGCGTGTGAAGTCGCATGAGATCGAGCCATAAGCGCAGCCTCGTCAGGCCAACTTGCTGATTTTCAGCCCCTGAAACGAGTGCTGTAACAGGGGAGTGGACGTCTGCACCTTTTAAAAGGTTCCATATTTAACAGCAGATAGCCACCCTTGATGTCCTGTCAAAGATCCGTGCGTCCGGGCGGGCGGTGGTCCGTGACGGTCGGTTTGCGCTATACTCGCCGCCCTTTTTTGAATCACCGCCAGGCGATTTCCCATGACCAGACAGGCCGCCGAAGTCGCGAAACGCCGCACTTTCGCCATTATTTCCCACCCCGATGCCGGTAAAACCACCATCACCGAGAAACTCTTGCTGATGGGCAAGGCGATTGCGATCGCCGGTACGGTGAAGTCGCGCAAGTCCGACCGCCATGCCACGTCCGACTGGATGGAAATGGAAAAGCAGCGGGGTATCTCGATTACCACGTCGGTCATGCAGTTTCCGTATCGCGATCACATGATCAACCTGCTCGACACCCCGGGCCACGAAGACTTCTCCGAAGATACCTACCGGACCCTGACGGCGGTGGATTCGGCTTTGATGGTGCTCGACGGCGGTAAAGGCGTAGAGCCACGGACCATCGCGCTGATGGACGTCTGCCGTCTGCGTGACACGCCGATTGTCAGCTTCATCAACAAACTTGACCGTGACATCCGTGACCCGATCGAACTGCTCGACGAAATCGAGGCAGTCCTGAAGATCAAGGCTGCGCCGATCACGTGGCCGATTGGTTGCTATCGCGATTTCAAGGGCGTTTATCACCTCGCCGACGACTACATCATTGTCTACACCGCCGGTCACGGGCACGAGCGCACCGATGTGAAAATCATCGAGAAGCTCGATTCCGATGAAGCCCGGGCGCACCTCGGTGATGAATACGATCGCTTTGTCGATCAGCTGGAACTGGTGCAGGGCGCCTGCCACGAATTCAACCAGCAGGAATTCCTCGATGGCCAACTGACGCCGGTGTTCTTCGGTACCGCACTGGGCAACTTCGGTGTCGATCACGTGCTCGACGCCGTGGTCAACTGGGCGCCGAAACCGCTGGCCCGTGTCGCCAACGAGCGCACCGTGGAACCGATAGAAGAGAAATTCGCCGGCTTCGTGTTCAAGATCCAGGCGAACATGGACCCAAAACACCGCGACCGTATCGCCTTCATGCGCATCTGCTCCGGCAAGTACGAAAAAGGCATGAAGATGCGTCATGTGCGCACGGGCAAGGACGTACGGATCGGCGATGCGCTGACGTTCTTCTCCTCCGAGCGTGAGCAACTGGAAGAAGCGTTCGCTGGCGACATCATCGGCCTGCACAACCACGGCACCATCCAGATCGGCGACACCTTCACCGAAGGCGAAGCCCTCGGCTTCACCGGCATCCCGCACTTCGCCCCGGAACTGTTCCGTCGCGTACGCCTGCGTGACCCGCTGAAGTCCAAGCAACTGCGTCAGGGCTTGCAGCAATTGGCCGAAGAGGGCGCGACCCAGGTGTTCTTCCCCGAGCGCAGCAACGACATCATCCTCGGCGCCGTCGGTGTGCTGCAGTTCGACGTGGTCGCCAGCCGCCTCAAAGAGGAATACAAGGTCGAGTGCTCCTACGAGCCGATCACCGTGTACTCCGCGCGTTGGATCGATTGCGACGATAAGAAGAAGCTCGAGGAATTGCGCATCAAAGCTGTGGAAAACCTCGCGGTCGACGGCGGTGGTCACCTGACCTACCTGGCCCCGACCCGGGTCAATCTGGCACTGATGGAAGAGCGTTGGCCAGACGTGAAATTCCGCGCGACGCGTGAGCATCACTGATCGCTGAGCTGCCACACCAAAACCCCGGTCGCGAAGGCACCGGGGTTTTTTAATGCCTGGCACAATCCCACCCATGTGCTACGCCGTTAGCGAATTCGGTGATAACGCTTATTCCAAACCAATCTCCCACCCACGGCATTTCCCGTCCACCGTTAGGGTCCTATTCAGGTAAACCCGGCCAATCGGCACTAGATTTCAATGAGTGCCGTCAGGCTCCCTCGCTTTACCTGCAAAGGATGGAATCGGCTATGAACATTTTTCAACGTATTGTGTTGGCGCTGAAGGTTTTGGTGATGTTGTCGGTGGGCATGTCGGCGGCATGGGCGGAGTGCCCGGAACATGGTGAGCAGGCGTCGAGCGGACAGGTGACCCAGGCTGTGTTGATGATCGCCAAATCTGAGTCTGAGCCCGGTGATCAGGGACAGGGCGGCAGTGCGGACGATGACGATTCGACCACTGAAGATCCCGATGCGGATACCGATGAAAATGAAGGGGCCTGATTAGGCAGGCAAAAGAAAACCCCTTCTTCCTCGGCTGATGCGCAGCCGGGAAGAAGGGGTTTGTGAAACAAACCGCAGATCCCGTGTAGGAGTGAGCCTGCTCGCGATTGCGGTGTGTCAGTCAGTATCTGCTGCTGATACATCGCCTTCGCGAGCAGACCCGTTCCTACAGGTTTTTCGTTAACCTGTTACGCCGCTCCGTCGAGGAACTGCTCAGCGTAATGGCACGCCACCTGCCGGCTATCAAGCAAGCGCAACGCCGGCTCTTCCGTGCTGCACCGCTCCGTCGCATACGGGCAGCGCTTGTGGAAAGCGCAGCCCGACGGCGGATTCAACGGGTTGGGCAACTCGCCGACGATTTTGATCTTCGGCTTGTTCGGGTCCGGGTGAATGGTCGGGGTCGCCGACAGCAGCGCCTGGGTGTACGGGTGCAGAGGACGGGCGTAGATGTCGTTCTTCGGGCCCATTTCCACCGGACGACCGAGGTACATCACCATCACGTCATCGGCGACGTGCTGCACCACCGCCAGGTTGTGCGAGATGAACACGTAGGCGGTGTTGAACTCTTGCTGCAGATCCATGAACAGGTTCAGCACTTGCGCCTGGATCGACACGTCCAGTGCCGACGTCGGCTCATCCGCCACCAGCACTTTTGGTTGCAGCATCATCGCGCGGGCGAGGGCGATACGCTGGCGTTGACCGCCAGAGAACATGTGCGGATAGCGCTGATAATGCTCAGGGCGCAAACCCACCTGCTTCATCATTGCCTGCACTTTCTCGCGACGTTCCGCGGCGCTCAGGCTGGTGTTGATCAGCAGCGGTTCGGCCAGCTGATCACCGACTTTCTGCCGAGGATTCAACGAGGCGTACGGGCTCTGGAACACCATCTGCACGTCTTTGCGCAGTTGTTTGCGCTGTGTCTTGTCGGCGCCGGTGACTTCCTGGCCGGCGATTTTCAAGGAGCCGGAGGACGGCTCTTCAATCAGGGTCAGGGCGCGGGCCAAGGTGGATTTGCCGCAACCGGATTCGCCAACGACGGCGAGGGTCTTGCCGGCTTCCAGTTCAAACGACACACCGTTCAGGGCGCGCACGGTCGCATGGCCCTTGAACAGGCCACGGGACACTTCGTAGTGACGGGTCAGGTCGCGGGCGGTTAGTACGACGGCCATTACGCCACCTCCTGATTCAGCGGGTAGAAGCAGCGGGCGAGGCTGTTGCTTTTCGGGTCAAGGGCCGGACGCTGCGCGCGGCAGCTTTCCTGCACATATGGGCAGCGTGGCGACAGCAGGCAGCCTTGCGGGCGGTCGTAACGACCGGGAACGATGCCCGGCAGTGTCGACAGGCGTGAGGCGCCGAGGCTGTGTTCAGGAATCGCCTTGAGCAGTGCTTCGCTGTACGGGTGCGCCGGAATGTCGAACAGTTGTGGCACCTGGCCGACTTCCACCGCTTGGCCGGCGTACATCACGCACACGCGCTGGGCGGTTTCGGCCACGACCGCGAGGTCGTGAGTGATCAGCACCAGGCCCATGTTCTGCTCTTTCTGCAACGCCAGCAGCAGGTCCATGATCTGCGCCTGAATCGTCACGTCGAGTGCCGTGGTTGGTTCGTCGGCGATCAGCAGTTTCGGCTCGCCGGCAATCGCCATGGCGATCGCGACACGCTGGCTCATACCGCCGGACAGTTGGTGCGGGTAGGCGTCCATACGGCTGGCGGCGCCCGGGATTTCGACTTTTTCCAGCAGCTCGATGGCACGCTTGCGCGCTTGCTTGCCAGACATTTTCAGGTGCAGGCGCAGCACTTCTTCGATCTGGAAACCGACGGTGTAGCTCGGGTTCAGTGCGGTCATCGGGTCCTGGAAGACCATGGCCAAGTCTTTGCCGACGATCTGCCGACGCTGGCGATTGCTCAGCTTGAGCATGTTCTTGCCGTCGAAATTCAGGGCGTCGGCGGTGACGATCCCCGGATGCTCGATCAGGCCCATCAGCGCCATCATGGTTACGGATTTACCGGAACCCGACTCGCCAACGATGGCCAGTACTTCGCCCTTGTCCACCGAGATGTCGAGGCCGTCGACCACCGGAACGGCGGTCTTGTCGCCGAAGCGAACGTTGAGATTCTTGATTTCTAACAGTGACATTTGAATCTCCTCAGGCGGCGTTCTTGAGTTTCGGGTCCAGCGCATCGCGCAGGCCGTCGCCCATCAAGTTGATTGCCAGCACGCTGAGCAAAATGGTCAAACCCGGCAGGCTTACCACCCACCATGCGCGTTCGATGTAGTCGCGGGCCGAAGCCAGCATGGTGCCCCACTCAGGGGTTGGCGGTTGTACGCCAAGGCCGAGGAAGCCCAGTGCGGCGGCATCGAGAATCGCCGAGGAGAAACTCAGGGTGGCCTGAACGATCAACGGCGCCATGCAGTTGGGCAGCACGGTGACGAACATCAGGCGTGGCAGACCGGCACCGGCCAGGCGTGCGGCAGTCACGTAGTCGCGGTTCAGTTCGCCCATCACCGCGGCGCGGGTCAGGCGAACATAAGACGGTAACGAAACCACGGCGATGGCAATGATGGTGTTGATCAGGCCAGGGCCGAGGATGGCGACAATCGCCACGGCCAGCAGCAGCGATGGCAGGGCCAGCATGATGTCCATGAGACGCATGATGGTCGGGCCTAAAACACGCGGGTAGAACCCGGCGAACAGGCCCAGCAGGATGCCCGGGATCAGCGACATCACCACCGACGACAAGCCGATCAGCAGCGACAGGCGCGAACCCTGGATCAGGCGCGACAGCAGGTCTCGACCCAATTCATCGGTGCCGAGCAGGAACTGGATCTGCCCACCTTCCAGCCAGGCTGGCGGGGTCAGCAGGAAGTCACGGTATTGCTCGCTCGGGTTATGCGGCGCAACCCACGGGGCGAACAGGGCGCAGAAAATCACCAGCAACATGAACATCAGGCCGGCGACGGCACCTTTGTTCTTGGAAAACGCTTGCCAGAATTCTTTGTACGGGGACGGATACAGCAGGCTTTGATCGACTGTTACCGCTGGATTTTGAGTTGAAGCTGGAGTGGTCATGGTCATGATCTCAGCGCTGGTGACGGATGCGTGGGTTGGCGAAGCCGTAGAGGATGTCCACCACGAAGTTCACCAGAATCACCAGGCAGGCGATTAACAGGATGCCGTTCTGCACCACGGGATAGTCCCGCGCGCCAATGGCTTCGATCAGCCACTTGCCGATGCCGGGCCAGGAGAAGATGGTTTCGGTCAGGACCGCACCGGCCAGCAACGTGCCGACTTGCAGGCCGACCACGGTCAACACCGGAATCAGTGCGTTGCGCAGGCCGTGCACGAACACCACGCGCGATGGCGACAGGCCTTTGGCGCGGGCCGTCCGGATGTAGTCTTCACGCAGCACTTCGAGCATCGAAGAACGGGTCATCCGCGCGATCACCGCCAGCGGGATGGTGCCGAGCACGATGGCTGGCAGGATCAGGTGATGCAGGGCATCGAAGAACGCACCGACGTCATCGGCCAGCAGCGTGTCGATGAGCATGAAGCCGGTACGCGGCTCGATGTCATAGAGCAGGTCGATCCGCCCGGACACCGGGGTCCAGCCCAGGGACACCGAGAAGAACATGATCAGGATCAGGCCCCACCAGAAGATCGGCATCGAATATCCCGCCAGGGAGATGCCCATCACCCCATGGTCGAACAGGGACCCTCGCTTGAGTGCCGCGATCACCCCGGCCAGAAGGCCAAGGATGCCGGCGAACAACAGGGCGGCCATGGACAGTTCCAGGGTCGCGGGGAATAGAGAGGTGAATTCGCTCCACACGCTTTCACGGGTCCGCAAGGATTCGCCGAGATCGCCGTGGGCCAGTTTGCCAATGTAATCCATGTATTGGGCATACAGCGGTTTGTTCAGACCAAGGCGTTCCATTGCCTGAGCATGCATTTCGGGGTCGACTCGTCGTTCGCCCATCATTACTTCAACGGGGTCGCCGGGAATCATGCGAATCAACGCGAAAGTCAGCAAGGTGATGCCGAAGAACGTGGGGATCAGTAACCCCAATCGGCGGGCAATAAAACTAAACATCTTGTGGTGTACCTCATCAGCCGGTTAGGCGTGCCCGGCATTCCTGGGTCAGGAATGCCGGTAGTTTCTTATCTACTTCACCTGGGTGGTGGCGAAGTTATTAGTGGTGAGCGGGCTAATGTTATAGCCCTCTACGTTCTTGCGCATTGCTGTGAACATTCTAGTGTGTGCGATGCTGATCCACGGTTGATCCTGGTTAAAAATAACCTGGGCCTGCTCGTACAGTGCTGCACGTTCCGCCGGATCGACTTTTTCACGAGCCTGATCGAGCAGGGTCTGGAACTTGTCATTGCACCAGCGTGCGTAGTTTTCGCCGTTCTTCGCCGCTTCGCAACTGAGCATAGGCGTCAGGAAGTTATCGGGGTCGCCGTTATCGCCCGCCCATCCGGCAGACACCATATCGTGCTCGCCGTTCTTCGCGCGTTTGAGCATTTCACCCCATTCCATGACGCGGATGTCGATTTTGATCCCGACTTTGGCGAGGTCGGCCTGCATCATTTGGGCACCGAGCATCGGGTTCGGGTTGGTCGCGCCACCGCCATTACGGGTGAACAGGGTGAACACGGTGCCTTCCGGAACGCCGGCTTCCTTCAACAGGGCACGGGCCTTGTCGAGGTCGCGAGCCGGGTTTTTCAGGCTGTGGTTATAGCCCAGCAGTGTGTCAGGGTACGGGTTCACCGCCACGGTTGCATTGCCTTTGCCAAACAGCGCGTTGACGGCCGCTTCCTTGTCGAAGGCAATATCGATGGCTTTGCGTACGCGCACATCACTCAGATATTTATGCGTGGTGTTGATGGCGATGTACGCAACGGTCATTGCGTTCATTTCATCGACTTTCAGCTTGTCGTCTTTCTTGATGCTCGGGATGTCATCCGGTTTCGGATACAACGCGATCTGGCACTCGTTGGCCTTCAGCTTCTGCAGGCGCACGTTGTTGTCGGTGGCGATGGCGAGGATCAGCGCATCAGCCGGTGGCTTGCCGCGGAAGTACTCCGGGTTGGCTTTGAAGCGAACCTGAGCATCCTTGTTGTAACGCTGGAAGATAAACGGGCCGGTACCGACCGGTTTGTTGTTGAGGTCGCCGGTCTTGTTCGCCTTGAGCAATTGGTCCGCGTATTCGGCGGAGTAGATCGACGAGAATGCCATGGCGATGTCGGCCAGGAACGGCGCTTCGCGGCGGGTCAGGGTGAAGGTGACCGTATTGTCGTCAACTTTTGCGACGCTTTTCAGCAGTTCCTTGAAGCCCATGCTTTCAAAGTACGGAAAGCCCACGCTCGACAGTTTGTGCCACGGGTGATTCGGGTCCAGCTGACGCTGGAAGCTCCAGACCACATCGTCGGCGTTCATGTCGCGGGTCGGCTTGAAGTAGTCGGTGGTGTGGAACTTGACGCCTTTACGCAGGTGGAACGTGTAGGTCAGACCGTCCTCGCTGATGTCCCAGGAATCGGCCAGTGCCGGAACCACTTCGGTGGTGCCAGGCTTGAAGTCCGCCAGACGATTGAAGATGGTTTCGGCCACCGCATCGGCTGTGACTGCAGTCGTGTACTGAACCATGTCAAAGCCTTCGGGACTGGCTTCGGTACAAACCACCAGGGGCTTGGCCGACACGCCAACGGCAACACTCAGCAACGCAGCCGCGATGGCCGCACGTAGGGGAAGCATTTTCATCAAAGAACCCTCTGCAATCGTTTAAAGGACAAAAGCCGAACGGCGGATTCGAATCAGCCGTTCGGCAGGTGCATTACAGAATGTTGAACGGGATGGTGGTCACGAGACGGAACTCATTCAGGCTGCCATCCGCCTGAAATTCACTGGCGCGGTGCGTGGTGTAGGTCGCGCGAACAGTGGTGGCTTTGAGCGGGCCAGTCTGCACGGCGTACGAAGTACCGATGCCGTATTCGTAGTGGTGCTCGCCATCCATCGCCTTCACGTCGGTGTAGCCGGTGCTGTTGTAGTGAGTACCGTCGATGCCCCAGCCGCGTGCCTGGTAGATGTTGAACTTCAGGCCTGGAATGCCGTATTCAGCCATGTTCAGACCGTAGGCGATCTGGAAGGATTTCTCGTTCGGGCCGTTGAAGTCCGACAGCAGGGAGTTGGCCAGGTAGATGCCGTTGGTTTCGTGCAGGTAGTCGAAGTACTCGTTACCGTTCACTTCCTGATACGAGAAGGTCAAGGAGTGAGCCGTGTGGGTCAGGCCAAACGATAGGGAGTAGGTATCGTTGTCGATCTGGCCAAGCTTGGCTTTGCCTTCGTCGACAGTTTTATAGTAGTTCAGGCCGGTGGTCAGACTTACGATCGAGCTGTCACCCAGTACATGGGTGGCGCCGAAGTAATACTGGTTCCACAGGTCTTCGGCCTGGGTGCCCCACACGCTCGTGGTCAGGCTGGCGAACGGCTGGTAGGTGATACCGGCGGTGTTGACGTGATCAGCTTCCGCACGGCCGTCGCCGTATTCGGAGCGGAACTTGCGCTGGCTTTGTTCGGTCCGCGGCGAGTTGCGATCGAAGGTGCCGAGGTCGAAGGACAGGTTTTCCAGTTCTTCGCTGTGCAGGGTCACGCCTTCAAAGCTCGAAGGCAGCGGACGGTTACCGATCACGTCTACTTGCGGGCTGCTGAAGTTCTGGCGGCCGGCAGTCAATGTGGTGTTGGAGAAGCGTGCCTTGACGTTGGCCAGGCCCAGTTTGCTCCACTGATCAACCGCGTCACCGCCGCTTTCGGTCAGGGTACGGTTGTTGCCACGGCCGCTGCGGCCAGGCTCTGGAGCACCGCCGTTGTTGGACGCGAGGTCTTTACGGTCGCGGTCCAGGGCGATGGCATTGTAGGCCGCCACTTCGGTGCTGAAGCCTACGGTGCCTTCGGTGAAGCCCGAGTTGTACTTGATGATGGTGCCTTGCACCCAGTTGATGCGGCGATCAGTGTCTTTGGTTACGCCATTGTCCCGGTAAGAAAGCGTCGCGCCGCGGCGGAACGACTCGTTGGCGTACCAGTTACGCGTGCTGCCGGTGACCGACTGGCCTTCGACAAAACCGGTGGCGGCGCTTTGGGCGCTCTTTTCCTTGACGGTGACTGGGGTGTAAGCCTGGCTTTGGGTTTCTGCGTAAGCCGTGGCGGTGATGCTGCTGATGGCCAAAGCCAGTAACGCAGTGCTGCTCAATTTCATGGGTGAAGCTCCTTACTTTCTATTTTTTTTATGCCGGTCTTTTTTGGTGATCCGGCTATTGGTTTACAACTCACTCAGGCATCGCAAACGTTTGCTATAAGCCATTTAGGCGAATTACGGCAATACGCCTGCGTGGGGGCAGAATTCCGCCCCCCGACGTTTCTTTGGTAATTCGGTTATTTTTCCAGGCTGACACCCGAGAACACGTTACGGCCGAACGGACTCACTTTGAATCCTTCGACTTTGGCGCTTAACGGCTGGTTGACCGTCGAGTGGGCGACAGGCGTGATCGGCACTTGCTGTTTGAGCAACTGCTGAGCCTGTTTGTAGAGCACGGTGCGCTGGTCACGGTCGGTGACGACCTTGGCTTGCTTGATCAGCTTGTCGTACGCCGGATCACACCATTGGGAATAATTGTTGCCGCCAATGGCGTCGCAGCTGTAAAGCGTGCCGAGCCAGTTGTCCGGGTCACCGTTGTCACCGGTCCAGCCAATCAGGCTGATGTCGTGTTCGCCATTCTTGGTGCGCTTGATGTACTCGCCCCATTCGTAGCTGACGATCTTCACTTTGAGGCCGATTTTCGCCCAGTCCGCCTGGAGCATTTCGGCCATCAACTTGGCGTTCGGGTTGTACGGACGCTGAACCGGCATCGCCCACAGAGTGATTTCGGTGCCTTCCTTCACGCCGGCAGCCTTGAGCAGTTCCTTGGCTTTTTCCGGGTTGTAGGCGGCGTCTTTAATGGTTTCGTCGTAGGACCATTGGGTCGGCGGCATGGCATTTTGAGCCAGTTGACCGGCGCCCTGGTAAACAGCGTTGAGAATGCTGTGCTTGTTCACCGCCATGTCCAGCGCCTGACGCACTTCGAGCTGGTCGAAGGGTTTGTGGCGCACGTTGTAGGCGATGTAGCCGAGGTTGAAACCGGGCTTTTCGATGAGCTTGAGTTTTGCGTCGTTCTTCAACGCGTCAACATCGGCAGGGCGCGGGTGCAAGGTGATCTGGCACTCGTTGGCCTTGAGCTTCTGCACCCGCACCGACGCATCGGTGTTGATCGCGAAAATCAGGTTGTCGAGCTTGACCCGGCTCGGGTCCCAGTACTGCTTGTTGCCGGTGTACCGGATGTTGGAGTCTTTCTGGTAACTCTTGAACGCAAACGGCCCGGTGCCGATCGGCTTCTGGTTGATGTCGCTCGGCTGGCCTTCGGCCAGCAGCTTGTCGGCGTACTCGGCGGACAGGATGGCGGCGAAGCTCATGGCAATGTTCTGGATGAACGCGGCGTCCACGCTGTTAAGCGTCATGACCACGGTCAGCGGCCCGGTCTTTTCGACCTTGGCGATGTTCTTGTTCAGGCTCATTCCGTTGAAGTACGGGAATTCGGTCGGGTAAGCCTTACGGAAAGGTTGCTGCGGATCAAGCATGCGATTAAACGTGAACAGCACGTCGTCGGCGTTGAAATCGCGGGTCGGCGTGAAGTACTTCGTCGTATGAAATTTCACCCCTTCGCGCAGGTGAAAGGTGTACGTGAGGCCGTCCTCGGAAATATCCCAGCTCGTTGCCAGGCCTGGTACGACGTTGGTAGCGCCTTTTTCAAACTCTGCCAGTCGGTTGTACAGCGGTTCGGCGGCGTCGTTATCGGTCGCGGTCGTGTACTGCGCGGTGTCGAAGCCAGCCGGGCTGCCTTCGGAGCAGAACACCAGGCTGTTATTGGCGGCCTGGCTGATGGAAGTGGCGGCCAACAGGCCGGTGCCCAGCAATGCGGATAAAATCAAGGTATGGCGCATGACGCTCCCTTTTCTCTTTTTCTTGTGTGTTTTTCAATGCGCCGCCGTCCCGTCCCTGGGGGTGGAAGCATCATTGATCTCAAGCCATGGCGTGCAGCAATAACCGAGGGCCCACGCATGAACGGGTCAGATCCCGACGGTATGAGCCGTGGGTCTGGCAGTAAATGCGAAGAGTCCTGAAGACTCGTAGGAAATGGCAACACGTCCGTTACCGCAGCTGTAGTACGCCACGGAAATAGATGTAGGTTGTTTCCTGCTTTCTCGGTAGATAAAGCAGCGGCGACGTCAGAAACGTCGCCGCTGCCCAATCTTATTTGCTGACGCTAACGCCGTAGAAGGAGTTCAAGCCGAACGGGCTGATCTTGAAGTCCTGCACTTCGTTGCGCATAGGCTGGAACACCGTCGAGTGAGCGATAGGTGTCATTGGAACGGCGTCCTTGAGGACGTGTTGCGCCTGTTTGTACAGTTCGGTGCGCTTGCCCTGGTCGGTCGTGCGCTTGGCTTCTTTGACGATGCCGTCGAACTTCTTGTCGCACCACTTGGAGAAGTTGTTGCCTTCCAGCGAGTCGCAGCCGAACAGCACGTTCAGCCAGTTGTCCGGATCACCATTGTCGCCGCTCCAGCCAATCAGCATTGCCTGGTTCTCGCCGCCTTTGGAACGCTTGATGTACTCACCCCATTCATAGCTGACGATCTTGACGTTCAGACCAATCTGCTTCCAGTCGGACTGGAGCATTTCAGCCATCAGTTTGGCGTTCGGGTTGTACGGACGCTGAACCGGCATCGCCCACAGGACAATTTCGGTACCTTCCTTGACGCCGGCTTCCTTCAGCAGCTCTTTGGCTTTTGCAGGATCGTACTTGGCGTCTTTGATGGTGGTGTCGTAGGACCACTGGGTCGGCGGCATGGCGTTGACGGCCAGTTGACCCGCACCCTGGTAAACAGAGTCAATGATCTGCTGCTTGTTGACGGCCATGTCCAGTGCCTGACGCACTTTCAGTTGGGCCAACGGGTTTGGCTCATTGCTGCCCTTGACCTTGTCCATCACGTTGTAGGCGATGTAACCCAAGTTGAAACCAGCCTGGTCAGGCACTTTCAGGGTCTTGTCTTCTTTCAACGCCTTCAGGTCGGCCGGACGCGGGAACAGAGTGATCTGGCACTCGCCCTTCTTCAGCTTCTGGATACGCACCGACGGGTCGGTGGTGATGGCGAAGATCAGGTTGTCGATCTTGACGTCGTCAGGCTTCCAGTAGTCCTTGTTCCCGGTGTAGCGGATGTTGGAGTCTTTCTGGTAGCTCTTGAATACGAACGGACCCGTGCCGATCGGCTTCTGGTTGATGTCGGCAGCTTTGCCTTCCTTGAGCAGCTGGGCAGCGTACTCGGCGGATTGCAGCGAGGCGAAACTCATGGCCATGTTCTGGATGAACGCGGCATCCACTTCTTTCAAAGTGAACTTGACGGTGTGGTCGTCGACTTTATCGATCTTGGTGATGTTGGTATCCATCCCCATGTCGGTGAAGTACGGGAATTCGGTCGGGTACGCCTTACGGAACGGATCATCCTTGTTAATCATGCGATTAAAGGTGAACAGCACGTCGTCGGCGTTGAACTCGCGAGTCGGCTTGAAGTACGAAGTGGTGTGGAACTTGACCCCTTCACGCAGGTGGAAGGTGTAAGTCAGGCCATCGTCGGAGATGTCCCACTTGGTCGCCAGACCAGGAATCACGGCGGTGCCGCCGCGCTCGAACTGAGTCAGACGGTTGAACATGGTTTCTGCAGAGGCGTCGAAGTCGGTGCCCGTAGTGTATTGACCAGGATCGAAACCGGCCGGGCTCCCTTCGGAGCAGAACACCAGATTACTCGCAGCTTGAGCGAACGGCGCGGCAGCCAACAAGCTGGCGCCGAATAAAAACGGAATGACCGTTTGTTTAAGCATGGTGGCCTCATGATTTGTTGTCATTTTTGAATTTGAGGACGACCTCGTGAGTCGTGCCTGCGGATACTTATGCAGGGGCCATACCCAATGCAAGATGTTGAATGGTCACAAGCCTTAAACAGTGGCACGAACGTACCTTAATGTCGCATATGTATAAATTGACGCGCATTTGACCGTTTGCGTGTCATTTTTTCGGTGCAAACCACGCACTGACGAGGTGCAACCGGGACGCATTGCGCACCCGGTTGGCGCGCGGTGTTACTTATTTATACCCACTCCATAGAAAGGGGTGAGGCCGAACGGGCTGATCCTGAAGTCGGTGACTTCCTTGCGCAGGGGCTGGAACACCGTCGAGTTCGCGATCGGTGTGATAGGTACTTGTTGCTTAAGGATTTGTTGCGCCTGTTGATACAGTTTGATCCGCTGCTCCCTGTCCGTGGACACCTTGGCTTGCTGGATCAGTTGGTCGTAGGCCGGGTCGCACCACTTGGCATAGTTGCTGCCCTTCACGGCGGCGCAGCTGTAGAGCACGCCAAGCCAGTTGTCGGGGTCGCCGTTGTCGCCGGTCCAGCCATAAATCATCGCGTCGTGCTCACCATTTTTGGCGCGTTTGATGTACTCGCCCCACTCATAGCTGACGATGTTGGCCTTGATGCCGATCTTCTCCCAATCCTGCTGGATCATTTGCGCCGACATCCGCGCATTGGGGTTCGAGGCACGCTGCACGGTCATGGCCCACAAATTAATGGTGGTACCGGGTGCAACCCCTGCTTCTTTCAGTAGCGCCTTGGCCTTGGTCGGGTCGTGGGGCGCGTCTTTGATGCTCAGGTCGTAGGACCATTGCGCCGGCGGCAAGGCGTTTTGCGCCAGTTGCCCGGCACTCTGATAAACCGCCTTGATGATCGCCGGTTTATCGATGGCCATGTCCAGCGCCTGACGGACTTTGAGCTGGTCCAGTGGCGGGTGGGTCACGTTGTAAGCGAGGAAGCCGAGGTTGAAACCGGCTTGCTTGAGGACGCGCAGGTTCGGGTCTTTCTCCATCACTTCGATGTCGGCGGGCCGTGGGTAGCCACTGACCTGGCACTCGCCGGCCTTGAGTTTCTGCAGACGCACGGCGGCGTCCGGGGTGATCGAGAAGATCAGGTTGTCGAGCTTCACGTCCTCGGGTTTCCAGTAGGCCTTGTTGGCGGCGTAGCGGATCTGCGAGTCCTTTTGATAGCGCTTGAACACGAACGGGCCGGTGCCGACCGGCTTCTGGTTGAGGTCCGGGGCTTTGCCTTCCTTTAAGAGCTGCGCGCCGTATTCGGCGGACTGCACCGAGGCGAAGCTCATGGCGAGGTTTTGCACGAACGCGGCGTCGAGGTTGTTCAGACTGAAACGGACGGTGTGGTCGTCGATTTTGTCGACGCTCTTAATGGTTTTGTTCAGGTCCATGTCGGTGAAGTACGGCGATTCGGCGGGGTAGGCTTTGCGGAACGCGTTCTGCGGGTCGAGCAGGCGCTGGAAGGTGAACAGCACGTCGTCGGCGTTGAAGTCGCGGGTCGGGGTGAAGTAGTCGGTGGTGTGGAACTTCACGCCTTCGCGCAGGTGGAAGGTGTACGTGAGGCCGTCCTGTGACACGTCCCAGGTGGTTGCCAGGCCGGGTTCGATTTCGGTGCCGCCGCGTTTGAATTGGGTAAGGCGGTTGAAAATGGTTTCGGCCGAGGCGTCGAAGTCGGTGCCGCTGGTGTATTGGCTGGGGTCGAAGCCTGCCGGGCTGGCTTCGGAGCAGTAGACCAGGGTGGTGGCGGCATGGACCAGTGGGGCTGTGGTGGCCAGGGCCAGGGCGATTAATAGTGGTTTGACGGTGATTCGTGGCATGGAGTCCCCGGGGGATTTGGGCGGCGGTATTTTCCTCAGCGTAGCGGTTTAGACGGGTTGGGCGAAAATATCCGTTTGTGCGGTGGACCTTGGTTTTGGGCATTGGCGTTGGTGGCTTTACCGCTTGTTTTACCCAAGCCATAAAAAAACGGCGATCATTTCGGTGATCGCCGTTTTTTTACGGGCTATCGAATCAAGGCATCAAGACTTCAATCGACCCATCCGCCGTCATGCTGACCTGGCTGGTGCCGGCTTCAACTTCCGGGGTCACCGGCGCTGCATCCATGCTGGCCGCTTTCATCATCATCGGGCCGCGCATGTACGGTTGTGGATAGCCGTTGCTGTTCAGGTTGAGGCTGACGATTTTGTAACCCTTGCCGCCCAACGCGTCGGTAGCCAGCTGCGCGCGGGCCTTGAAGGCGGTGACGGCGTCTTTGAGCAGGGCGTCTTCGCTGGCTTTGCGGGTCGGGGTGGCGATGGCGAAGTCCATGCCGCCCATTTTCAGGTCGGTCAACAGTTCGCCGGTGAGTTTCGACAGGGCGGCGAAGTCCGAGCTTTCCAGGCGCAATTCGGCGCGTTCGCGCCAGCCGGTGATTTTCTGGCCTTTGGTGTCGTAGATCGGGTAGCTGTTGCGGCTGCCTTGGCGCAGGGTGATGTCTTTGACTTGCTTGGCCTGGGCCAGTGCCTTGTTCATGGTGGTGCTGACGTCGGCTGCGAGTTTGGCCGGGTCGGTGTTTTGGTCTTCGGTGTAGAGGGTCACGATCATCAGGTCGCGAGCGACTTCCTGACTGACTTCGGCGCGCAGGGCGATCTGGTTGTAGTGAAGCTCGTCGGCAGCCAGTGCCGGGAGGCTGGCGACGGTGCCAGCGCTGAGGGCGAGTAGGGCGGCGCTGCGGCGGAAAGTGTGCATGAAAACTCCTTGGACGATGCGCAGGGGTTGGGTCCGAGCCTGCGTGAAACCATCAGACTCGATGGGGCAGCTGCAAGTTTCAAGCTGCACGCTACAAGAAAAAGCTTGCAGCTTGAAGCTAATAGCTCGCAGCAGCTGCTGTGGCGGTTTGCCGCACTTTTGCCTGTCAGCCCCCGTGCTTGGTTATACTCCGTACGATCCGCCTGGAGCGCTCATCAGGAGAGCTCATGCTCGCCGCCGTTCAAATCACTTCCGCCACCCGCCAGAATCTCTGGCGGCTGACGTTTATCCGCACGTTGGTGCTGGCGGCCCAGGCCGGTTCCGTGGGCCTGGCGTACTGGCTCGACTTGCTGCCGCTGCCCTGGTTTCAATTGGCCGCGACCCTCGGTTGTTCGATGTTGCTCTGTGCCTTCACGGCGATTCGCCTGCGCACTTCATGGCCGGTCACCGAACTTGAATACGCTGTGCAACTGGCGTGCGACCTGTTTATCCACAGCGCTTTGCTGTATTTCTCCGGCGGCTCGACCAACCCCTTCGTCTCTTATTACCTAGTGCCGCTGACCATCGCCGCCGTGACATTGCCGTGGCGCTACTCGGTGATTCTGTCGGGCATTGCGCTGACGATGTACACCTTGCTGCTGGCAGGTTTCTATCCGCTGCAAACTTTCCCGATTGCCCGGGAAAACCTGCAGGTCTACGGGATGTGGCTGAGCTTCGCGCTGGCGGCGGCGGTCATCACGTTCTTCGCCGCGCGCATGGCCGAAGAGCTGCGCCGGCAGGAAGAGCTGCGCGCGATCCGACGCGAAGAAGGCCTGCGTGACCAACAATTGCTGGCCGTCGCGACCGAAGCCGCCGGTGCCGCCCATGAACTGGGCACGCCACTGGCGACCATGAGCGTGCTGCTCAAGGAAATGCGTCAGGACCATCAAGACCCGATGTTGCAGGACGACCTGAGCGTGCTGCAGGATCAGGTCAAGCTCTGCAAGGAAACCCTTCAGCAGCTTGTTCGCGCGGCGGAAGCCAATCGGCGTCTGGCCGTGGAAATGCAAGACGTCACCGACTGGCTCGATGAGGCGCTGAACCGCTGGCACCTGATGCGTCCGGAAGCCAGTTATCGCTTCCAGCGTTTGGGCCAGGGCGTCGTGCCGCGCATGGCGCCACCGCCGGACCTGACCCAGGCGCTGCTGAATTTGCTCAACAACGCCGCGGACGCCTGTCCCGAAGGGCTGCAAGTGACGCTGGACTGGAATGCCGAGGATTTGACCATCAGCATTCGTGACCACGGCGCCGGTGTGCCGCTGGCCATTGCCGAGCAGATCGGCAAGCCATTCTTTACCACCAAGGGCAAAGGTTTCGGCCTGGGCCTGTTTTTGAGCAAGGCCAGCGTGACACGCGCCGGCGGCTCAGTGAAACTCTACAGTCATGAGGAAGGCGGTACGCTCACCGAGCTGCGCCTGCCCCGTGTCGCCCGAGGAGACGAACATGAGTGACGAGATCCAAGTCGAAGGCGAAGAACTGCCGCATTTGCTGCTGGTAGATGACGACGCGACGTTCACCCGCGTGATGGCACGCGCCATGAGCCGCCGGGGTTTTCGCGTCAGCACCGCCGGTTCCGCTGAAGAGGGCCTGACTATCGCCCAGGCTGACCTCCCGGATTACGCTGCGCTGGACCTGAAAATGGACGGCGATTCGGGTTTGGTGTTGCTGCCTAAATTGCTCGAACTCGACCCGGAAATGCGCGTGGTGATCCTCACCGGTTACTCGAGCATTGCCACCGCGGTGGAAGCGATCAAGCGCGGCGCCTGCAATTACCTGTGCAAACCGGCGGACGCCGACGACGTATTGGCCGCGCTGCTGTCCGAGCACGCCGACCTCGATACGCTGGTGCCGGAAAACCCGATGTCGGTGGACCGCTTGCAGTGGGAGCACATCCAGCGCGTGTTGACCGAGCACGAAGGCAACATCTCCGCCACCGCCCGCGCCCTGGGCATGCACCGCCGCACGCTGCAGCGCAAACTGCAAAAGCGTCCGGTCCGTCGCTGAACCTGCGCTGAACAAATGCCGGCCTCGCCTCGCGACAAACCGAACCGATCATCTATGATCGGTTCGTGCGTGTTTTTTTCTTTATCGAGCCTTTTTCATGAATCAGAACGCTGAATATTCCGCGGTCAATGATGCTGTGCGCGGGCAGTTCTTCCGCAAAGTCTGGGCGATGACCACGCCTTACTGGTTTAGCGAAGAGAAGGGCAAGGCCTGGACGCTGTTGATTGCGGTCATCGCGCTGTCGTTGTTCAGCGTAGGGATCTCGGTGTGGTTCAACACCTGGTACAAGGATTTCTACAACGCCTTGCAGCAAAAGGACGAAGCAGCATTCTGGCGGCTGATCCTGTATTTCTGCGGGATTGCGGCGGTGGCGATTGTCGGTGCTGTATACCGGCTCTACCTCACGCAAATGCTGACCATCCGCTGGCGGGCCTGGCTCACCGAAAAGTATTTCGCCCGCTGGCTCGGCGACAAGAATTACTACCAGCTGGAGCAGGGCGGTTACACCGATAACCCGGACCAGCGGATTTCTGAAGACCTGAATAACTTCACGTCCAATACCCTGGAACTGGGCATTGGCCTGCTGCGTAATATCGTCAGCCTGGTGTCGTTCTCGATCATTCTGTGGGGTGTTTCGGGCAGTATCGAAGTGCTCGGTGTGACCATCCCCGGCTATATGTTCTGGTGTGTGCTGGTCTATGCGGTGATCGGCAGCTGGTTGACGCATCTGATCGGTCGTCGCCTGATCGGCCTCAACAACCAACAACAACGCTTCGAAGCCGACCTGCGTTTCTCCATGGTACGGATTCGCGAAAACGCCGAAAGCATCGCGCTGTACAACGGCGAGCCCAATGAAAACCGTCGTTTGAGCGACCGCTTCGGCATGGTCTGGCACAACTTCTGGGACATCATGAAGGTGTCCAAACGCCTGACGTTCTTCACGTCCGGATACACCCAGGCTGCGATCATCTTCCCGTTCATGGTCGCCGCGCCGCGTTACTTTGCCGGCAAGATCGAACTGGGAGAACTGATGCAAATCAGTTCGGCGTTCGGCAACGTGCAGGAGAGTTTCAGCTGGTTCATCAGCGCGTACCAAAACCTCGCCGCGTGGCGCGCCACCTGTGATCGTCTGCTGAGTTTCCGTCAGGCCATGGCTGACAATGAAGACCGTGCACCGGCCATCGACGTGCAGAATTCGGGCTCGGCGCTGGAGGTGCACAACCTCGGCCTCGATCTGGCCGACGGTCGTCACCTGCTGACCAGCGCCGACATGACCGTGGAGGAGGGCGAGCGCGTCATGCTCAGCGGCCGTTCTGGCAGCGGCAAGTCCACCTTGCTGCGAGCGATGGGGCATCTGTGGCCTGCGGGTCATGGCAGCATTCGCCTGCCGGCGGCGCGTTACCTGTTCCTGCCGCAAAAACCCTACCTGCCAATCGGCACGTTGCGCGAAGCATTGAGTTATCCACAGCCTGGCGACACCTACAGCCACGAGCGCTACGTGCATGTGCTGGAAACCTGCCGTTTGCCTCATCTGGTTTCGCGACTGGATGAAGCCAACCACTGGCAACGCATGCTCTCGCCGGGTGAGCAACAACGCCTGGCCTTCGCCCGCGCGCTGCTTTATGCACCGCAATGGCTGTACATGGACGAAGCGACCTCGGCGATGGACGAAGAGGATGAAGCGTCGTTGTATCAGGCGTTGATCGATGAGATTCCGGGGCTGAGCATCGTCAGCGTCGGGCATCGCAGCAGTTTGAAACGATTCCATCCACGCCATGTGCGTATCGACAGCGGTCATCTGGTGGATCAAGCCGTGACCGCTTGATCACCCAAGCCCGCTCCCACACGGGAAACGGTGTTCATCCAGTGACTGTGATCGTACAACCGCGTTGAGCTATGATGCGGTTTCAGCCGAATTTTCGAGACAGACGTTACCCATGGAAAACCCGATCGACGTACCACGCCTCCCTCGCAAGCGCCGCAGCCTCGCACAGGAATTGGTGACGGTGCTGTCCGAGCAGATCCGCGACGGCCAACTCAAGCGCGGCGACAAATTGCCCACCGAGTCGGCCATCATGGATGCCCATGGCGTCAGCCGTACCGTGGTGCGCGAGGCGATTTCCCGTTTGCAGGCGGCCGGGCAGGTGGAAACCCGTCACGGCATCGGCACCTTCGTCCTCGATACCCCGAGCCCGAGCGGTTTCCGTATCGACCCGGCCACCGTGGTGACGCTGCGTGATGTGCTGGCGATTCTGGAACTGCGCATCAGCCTCGAAGTAGAGTCCGCCGGCCTCGCCGCACAACGTCGCAGCGCCGAACAGTTGGCGCTGATGCGCGCCGCGCTGGATGCCTTGAACGAAAGCGCGTCCCACGCCAGTGATGCCGTGGCCTCGGACTTTCAATTCCACCTGCAAATCGCGCTGTCGACCGGCAACCGTTACTTCACCGACATCATGACCCACCTCGGTACCAGCATCATTCCACGCACGCGCCTCAACTCGGCACGGCTGGCCCATGACGATCAGCAGCACTACATGGGGCGCCTGAGCCGTGAGCACGAAGAAATCTACGATGCGATTGCGCGCCAGGATTCCGATGCCGCGCGTGCAGCGATGCGTTTGCACCTGACGAATAGCCGCGAGCGGTTGCGCCATGCGCATGAAGAGGCTGAAGCCCAACGCGGCTAACCGCTGACCGAGATTGTTCCCACGCAGTGGGAACAATCATTGATTCAGCATTCAATCCGCATCAACAACGGTTCCGAGCAGGGCTCGAGGCTCGACTCATCCGCAAACTTGTAGCGCAATTCAACGGTCTGCCCTGCGTAACTCTCCAGAACCCCTTTCGGGATCTTCAGTTCGATCCCTGTCCGCTTCACCATGTCTTCAACGGTGTCGTCCCAAAACCCGGTGGACTCATCGACACCCCGCCACTCTGGCGCTTCCGGATTCCGCCCAAGCATCGGATACACATCCCAGTTCGGCGGAATATCGTTGGGCTCCGGCACCCGGGCGATCAAACAATCCCTCAACTGCGACAGCGTAACGACCGCGATCTGGTTGGGGGCGAGGCGTGGGAATTGGGGAAGTGTCGGGGGTAAAAAACTCATCGGTGGTGCGCTCCGTGCTAAGTCCGCCACGATCCATTCGCGGCAATGACAAACTCTAGGTGATGAATTCATGTCGTGCCGGTCACGACTTTTTCCAGGTATTTCCGTCCTGGCGATGAAATGCAGTTGACGGTTATTTTTTAAGTTGTACGATGACCTACAACTTCAGCGCAGGCTGAACGATTTCATCACACACACACGTTGCTACCCAGGGTGTTCGAATAATGAATCCACAAGAACTGAAGTCCATCCTCTCTTCCGGTCTGCTGTCTTTCCCGGTTACCGATTTCAACGCTCAGGGCGATTTCCATCGCGCGGGCTACATCAAACGTCTCGAATGGCTGGCCCCATACGGCGCCACGGCATTGTTCGCCGCGGGCGGCACCGGTGAGTTCTTCTCTCTGGCGGCCAGTGAATATTCGGAAATCATCAAGACGGCCGTCGACACCTGCGAAACCAGCGTGCCGATTCTGGCCGGCGTCGGCGGTTCGACTCGTCAAGCCATCGAATACGCACAGGAAGCCGAGCGTCTGGGCGCTAAAGGCCTGCTGCTGCTACCGCATTACCTGACCGAAGCCAGCCAGGACGGCGTTGCCGACCACGTTGAAGCCGTGTGCAAATCGGTGAAAATCGGCGTGGTGGTTTACAACCGCAACGTCTGCCGCCTGACTGCGCCGCTGCTGGAACGTCTGGCCGAGCGCTGCCCGAACCTGATCGGCTACAAGGATGGCCTGGGCGATATCGAGTTGATGGTGTCGATCCGTCGCCGCCTCGGCGATCGCTTCAGCTACCTGGGCGGTTTGCCGACCGCCGAAGTCTACGCCGCTGCTTACAAGGCACTGGGCGTTCCGGTCTACTCGTCCGCGGTGTTCAACTTCATCCCGAAAACCGCGATGGATTTCTACCACGCCATCGCCCGCGAAGATCACGCCACTGTTGGCAAGATCATCGACGACTTCTTCCTGCCGTACCTGGACATCCGTAACCGCAAATCCGGCTACGCGGTGAGCATCGTCAAGGCCGGGGCGAAAATTGCCGGCTATGACGCAGGTCCTGTGCGTGCACCGCTGACCGATCTGACTGGCGAAGAGTACGAAATGCTCGCCGCGCTGATCGACAAGCAAGGTGCGCAGTAACACAACCGATTAATAAGGCCGCTGAGCAATCAGCGGCTTTTTGCGTGAGGAGTCTTTCCAGTGGCTGATGCAAAACGTTTTGATAACTACATCAACGGTGAATGGGTTGCGGGCAGCGACTACTGCGCCAACATCAACCCGTCCGAACTGACCGACACCATCGGCAACTACGCCAAGGCCGACCTGGCTCAGGTTCATGCCGCGATCGACGCCGCGCGCGCCGCGTTCCCGGCCTGGTCCACTTCGGGCATTCAGGCGCGTCACGATTCGCTGGATAAAGTCGGTACTGAAATCCTCGCCCGTCGCGAAGAGCTCGGCACCTTGCTGGCCCGTGAAGAAGGCAAAACCTTGCCTGAAGCGATCGGCGAGGTGACCCGCGCCGGTAACATTTTCAAATTCTTCGCCGGTGAAACCCTGCGTCTGTCCGGCGACTACCTGCCGTCAGTGCGTCCGGGTGTGAACGTCGAAGTCACTCGTGAAGCGCTGGGCGTGGTCGGTCTGATCACCCCGTGGAACTTCCCGATCGCGATCCCTGCGTGGAAAATTGCCCCGGCCCTGGCCTACGGCAACTGCGTCGTGTTGAAACCTGCCGATCTGGTGCCGGGTTGCGCCTGGGCGCTGGCGGAAATCATCTCCCGCGCAGGCTTCCCGGCCGGCGTGTTCAACCTGGTGATGGGCAGCGGTCGTGTGGTTGGCGATGCCTTGGTGCAGAGTCCGAAAGTCGACGGCATCAGCTTCACCGGCTCGGTCGGTGTCGGCCGTCAGATCGCCGTCAGCGCTGTGTCGCGCCAGGCCAAGGTTCAGCTGGAAATGGGTGGCAAGAACCCGCAGATCATTCTTGACGACGCCGACCTCAAGCAAGCGGTCGAGCTGTCGGTACAGAGCGCGTTCTACTCCACCGGTCAGCGTTGCACCGCGTCGAGCCGCTTCATCGTTACCGCCGGCATTCACGATAAATTCGTTGAAGCCGTGGCCGAGCGCATGAAGTCGATCAAGGTCGGCCATGCACTGAAAGCCGGCACCGACATTGGTCCGGTGGTTTCGCAAGCGCAGCTTGAGCAAGACTTGAAGTACATCGACATCGGCCAGTCCGAAGGTGCACGTCTGGTGAGCGGCGGCGGTGTGGTCACGTGCGACACCGAAGGCTACTACCTCGCGCCAACGTTGTTTGCCGACAGCGAAGCCGCGATGCGTATCAGCCGTGAAGAGATCTTCGGTCCGGTGGCCAACGTGGTTCGCGTTGCCGATTACGAAGCCGCGCTGGCCATGGCAAATGACACCGAATTCGGTCTGTCGGCGGGCATCGCCACCACGTCGCTGAAGTACGCCAACCACTTCAAGCGCCATTCCCAGGCCGGGATGGTGATGGTCAACCTGCCGACGGCGGGCGTGGATTACCACGTGCCGTTCGGTGGGCGTAAAGGTTCCTCCTACGGGTCGCGCGAGCAGGGTCGCTATGCGCAAGAGTTCTACACCGTGGTGAAAACCAGCTACATCGGTTCGTAAACGTAACACCTTCTGTGGGAGCGATCCTGCTCGCGAAGGTCTCGAGGACGCGGCGTTCAGCCTGATACCCCGCGTTATCGTTGACGACCTTCGCGAGCAGGCTCGCTCCTACAGAAAATCAACACCGTTATTACCCGCATAAAAATAATCAGTGGGAGTACATCTACATGCAATCAACTCAGAAGCCGACTCACGTCCGCTATTTGATCCTGCTCATGCTGTTTCTGGTGACCACGATCAACTACGCCGACCGTGCGACTATCGCAATCGCCGGCTCCAGCCTGCAAAAAGACCTCGGCATCGACGCGGTCACCCTCGGTTACATCTTCTCTGCATTCGGTTGGGCCTACGTGGCCGGGCAAATTCCCGGTGGCTGGCTGCTGGACCGTTTCGGTTCGAAAAAAATCTACGCGCTAAGCATTTTCACCTGGTCGCTGTTCACCGTGTTGCAGGGCTGGGTCGGTGAGTTCGGCATGTCCACGGCAGTGGTTGCGCTGTTCATGCTGCGCTTCCTGGTAGGCCTGGCCGAAGCGCCATCCTTCCCCGGTAATGCACGCATTGTGGCGGCCTGGTTCCCGACTGCTGAACGCGGCACCGCTTCGGCGATCTTCAACTCGGCGCAGTACTTTGCCACCGTGTTGTTTGCACCGCTGATGGGCTGGATCGTCTACAGCTTCGGCTGGCAGCACGTGTTTCTCGTCATGGGCGTCATCGGTATTATCTTCTCCGGCATTTGGCTGAAGGTGATCTACAGTCCGCGCGAACACCCAATGATCAATGACGCCGAGTTCAAGCACATCGCCGACAACGGTGGCATGGTCGACA
This sequence comes from Pseudomonas sp. GB2N2, assembly GCF_054897705.1. Taxonomy (NCBI): domain Bacteria; kingdom Pseudomonadati; phylum Pseudomonadota; class Gammaproteobacteria; order Pseudomonadales; family Pseudomonadaceae; genus Pseudomonas; species Pseudomonas sp. GB2N2. The sequence continues at coordinate 3,584,948 of NZ_CM142701.1, read as the reverse complement.
TGGATCAGGACAAAGGCACACGCGCAAAAGGCGATGGTCCGAAGTGGGATTACATCCGTCAGCTGCTGACCAACCGCATGATGCTCGGCGTGTACCTCGGCCAATACTGCATCAACGGCATCACCTACTTCTTCCTGACCTGGTTCCCGGTTTACCTGGTGCAAGAACGCGGCATGACCATCCTCAAGGCCGGTTTCATCGCCTCGTTGCCGGCGATCTGCGGCTTTATTGGTGGTGTGCTCGGCGGGGTGATTTCCGATTACCTGTTGCGCAAAGGCCACTCGCTGACCTTCGCCCGAAAGGCACCGATCATCGCCGGTTTGCTGGTTTCCAGCAGCATCGTCGCCTGCAACTATGTCGATGTTGAGTGGATGATTGTCGGCTTCATGGCCCTGGCATTCTTCGGCAAAGGCGTGGGCGCGCTGGGTTGGGCTGTGGTGTCCGACACCTCGCCGAAACAGATCGCCGGTCTCAGCGGTGGCCTGTTCAATACCTTCGGTAATCTCGCATCGATCACCACCCCGATCGTGATTGGCTACATCATCGCTTCCACCGGCTCGTTCAAGTGGGCGCTGGTGTTTGTTGGTTGCAACGCACTGGTGGCAGTGTTCAGCTATCTGGTGATCGTCGGTCCGATCAAACGTGTGGTGCTCAAAGAGCCGCCAGTCAATGGTCCTGAAACCCACAACAAATTGTCACAAGCGCATTCCTGAGGAGCGGCGTCATGCAGTTGATTGAACATTCCGACTCGCCGCGCTACATCCGCCTGCACGAGCGGGACAATGTCGTGGTGGTGGTCAACGACCAGGGCGTGCCTGCCGGCACTGAATTCCCGGACGGTCTGGTGACCCTGGACTTCGTGCCGCAGAGCCACAAGGTCACCCTCGAGGACATCCCCGAGGGCGGCCAGGTGATTCGTTACGGCCAGACCATCGGCTACGCGTTGCAGCCGATTCCACGCGGCAGCTGGGTCAATGAAGATCAACTGCGCATGCCCACCGCGCCGCCGCTGGACAGCTTGCCGCTGTCCACCGAAGTGCCGGCTGCGCAGGCCCCGCTGGAAGGCTTCACGTTCGAGGGTTATCGCAACGCCGACGGCACCGTCGGCACGCGCAACATCCTCGGGATCACCACCACGGTGCAGTGCGTTACCGGTGTTCTGGATCATGCGGTCAAGCGCATCAAGGACGAGCTGCTGCCGCTTTATCCGAACGTCGATGACGTGGTCGCGATCACCCACAGTTACGGCTGCGGCGTGGCGATTACCGCCACCGACGCGTACATCCCGATCCGCACCGTGCGCAATCTGGCGCGCAACCCGAACCTGGGTGGCGAAGCGCTGGTGATCAGCCTGGGCTGCGAGAAATTGCAGGCCGGGCAGGTGATGCACGAGGGCGACAGTTCGGTGGATCTAAGCGATCCGTGGCTGTATCGCTTGCAGGATTCGAGTCACGGTTTCACTGAGATGATCGAGCAGATCATGGCGCTGGCCGAGACCCGGTTGAAGAAGCTTGATCAGCGTCGCCGGGAAACCGTGCCGGCGTCCGAGCTGATCCTCGGCATGCAGTGCGGCGGCAGCGATGCGTTCTCCGGGATCACTGCCAACCCGGCGCTCGGTTACGCCTCCGACCTGCTGTTGCGGGCCGGCGCGACGGTGATGTTTTCCGAAGTCACCGAAGTGCGCGATGCGATTTACCTGCTGACCTCCCGCGCAGAAACCGAGGAAGTGGCTCAGGAACTGGTGCGGGAAATGGACTGGTACGATCGTTACCTGGCCAAGGGCGAAGCGGATCGCAGCGCCAACACCACGCCGGGCAACAAGAAAGGCGGGTTGTCGAACATTGTCGAGAAGTCCCTCGGGTCAATCGTCAAGTCTGGCAGCAGCGCGATCAACGGCGTTCTGGGTCCTGGCGAACGCTTCAAGCGCAAAGGCCTGATTTTCTGCGCGACCCCGGCCAGTGATTTTGTCTGCGGGACGTTGCAACTGGCGGCGGGGATGAACCTGCATGTATTCACTACCGGTCGCGGTACGCCGTATGGTTTGGCGATGGCGCCGGTGGTGAAGGTGTCGACCCGCACCGAACTGGCGCAGCGCTGGCCGGACCTGATCGACATCGATGCCGGGCGGATTGCGACCGGGCGGGCGTCGATTGAAGACCTGGGCTGGGAGTTGTTTCACTACTACCTGGACGTGGCCAGCGGCAAGAAACAGACGTGGGCCGAGCAGCACAAGCTGCATAACGACATCACGTTGTTCAACCCGGCGCCGATTACCTGAGACCGCGTCGCCTGCATCGCTGGCTTGCCAGCGATAGCGGTCTACCAGACGCCAGAGGGCCGGGTGGCTTATCATTGGCGCCCTGACAACGCCCACCCAAGGTGAACCCCCGGCATGCTGGCTATCTTCCTCGAAACCCTGAATATCACCGCGCCGGTGTTTGCCATGCTGTTTCTGGGTGTGCTGCTCAAGCGCATCAACTGGATCAACGACAATTTCATTCACACGGCGTCGGCCCTGGTGTTCAACGTCACCATGCCGGCGTTGCTGTTTCTGGGCATCCTGCATGCCGACCTGCACGCGGCGCTGCAACCGTCGCTGCTGATCTATTTCTCCCTCGCCACGCTGGTCAGTTTCGCCATCGCCTGGGGCTGGGCGATCTGGAAATGTCCAAGAGAAGATCGCGGGATTTACACCCAGGGCGCCTTTCGCGGCAACAACGGCGTGATCGGTCTGGCGCTCGCGGCGAGCATGTACGGCGATTACGGGATCTCCCTCGGGGCGATTCTCGCGGCGCTGGTGATCTTGTTTTACAACACGCTGTCGACCATTGTGCTGGCGGTCTACAGCCCGGTGATCAAGTCCGATCCGTGGAGCATCTGCAAAAGCGTGATGAACAACCCGCTGATCATCAGCGTGTTTGCGGCGGCGCCGTTTGCGTATTTCAAGATCGGCTTGCCGGACTGGCTCGAGACATCAGGTCAGTACCTGGCGCAAACCACGCTGCCGCTGGCGTTGATCTGCATCGGCGGCACGCTGTCACTGGCGGCGATGCGCAAAAGCGGGTCGATGGCACTGAGTTCAAGTCTGGTGAAGATGATCGGCCTGCCGGTGCTGGCGACGCTGGGCGCTTGGCTCTGGGGATTTCGCGGGGCGGAGTTGGGGATTCTGTTCCTGTACTTCGGCAGTCCGACCGCCGCGGCCAGTTTTGTCATGGCACGGCAGGCCAACGGCAATCATGAACTGGCGGCAGCGATCATCGTCATCACCACGTTGATGGCGGCGGTGACCACCAATGTCGGGATCTTTTTGTTGCAGTGGGGCGGGTGGATCTAGGTTCATATCCTGCGATGTGTTCTCGGGCCTCATCGCGGGCAAGCCCGCTCCCACAGTTTTCTTTGTGGTTAATCAAATTGTGTTCACACCCAAAACCCTGTGGGAGCGGGCTTGCCCGCGATGACGGTCGATCAAACACCGTAAATACCGGGATTTACTCCGGCTTCTGATAGCTGTCGATCACTTCCTGCGCCGCCCGAAACGCATCGATTGCCGCCGGCACGCCGGCATATACCGCGCAATGCAGCAGCGCCTCGCGGATCTCTTCCACCGTGCACCCGTTGTTCAGTGCGCCGCGCACGTGACCTTTCAATTCTTGCGGACACTTCAGTGCGGTCAGTGCGGCGAGGGTGATCAGGCTGCGGGTTTTCAGCGGCAAGCCTTCGCGATTCCACACACTGCCCCAGGCGTGTTCATTGACGAAATCCTGCAGCGGCTGGGTGAACTCGGTGGCATTGCCCAATGCGCGATCGACGAACGCGTCGCCCATCACTTGGCGGCGCACTTCAACCCCCGCTTTTTTAGTCTCGGTCATGGCAATTCCCTCTTGTGGTGTTGGCGATGCCAGGCGCGCAGTGAAGTGAACAGCAGAAACGCCACCAGCGCCGGCAGGACGAAAAACAGCATCAGGTGTTCAAGCTTGCCGGCCAGCGGCATGCCGGTGGTAAATGACACCACGTGCAGCCCGTAGGCCAGGTACAAGCCGAGAAACAGCAAGCCTTCGGCGCGAGTCACCCGGTAGCCGGAATAAAACACCGGCAGGCACAGCGTTGCGACGCAGAGCATTACCGGCAAGTCGAAATCCAGCGCATTGGGCGAGACCGACAACGGCGACGGCGCAATCAGCGCGGTCACGCCCAGCACCCCCAGGAGGTTGAACAGGTTGCTGCCGATCACGTTCCCCACGGCAATGTCGCGCTGGCCGCGCAACGCCGCGATCAGCGAGGTGGCAAGTTCCGGCAGCGACGTGCTCACCGCCACGATGGTCAGGCCGATGATTCGCTCCGACAGCCCCAGGTCGGTGGCAACCGCCACTGCGGCGCCCAACAACAAGTGCCCGGCATACACCAGCATCGCCAAGCCGGCGACGATCATCAGCAAACTGCTGATCCACGGTACTTCAGGGCCGACCTGAGGGCTCGATTGCGGACGGGCCGAGTGCCGCGACTGACGCAGCAACAAGCCCAGGTACAGCGCCAGCGCGGTCAGCAGCATCACACCATCGGTACGGGTCAGCTCTTCATTCCATGCGAGAACGAACACCAGCAGGCTGGCGCCGATCATCAACGGAATGTCCAGACGCACCAATTGCCGCGACACCCGCAGCGGAATGATCAGCGCTGACAGCCCGAGGGTGACGAGGATGTTGAAAATGCTGCTGCCGATCACGCTGCCGACGGCGATGTCGGCGTTTTGCGCCAGCGTGGCTTGCAGGCTGACCGCCATTTGCGGGGCGCTGCTGCCGAGGGCGACGATGGTCAGGCCAATGATCAACGGCCGCACGTGCAGTCGCGCCGCCAGGCGCACGGCGGCGCGCACCATCAGCTCGGCTCCGGCGATCAATAGCACCAGGCCGCTGAGCAGTTCGATTACGCTGAGCAGGGGTATGTCGGCAAGTCCGAAAATGGTCGGGGCTCCGTGGTCAGTCGTCGATGGCTTGCACGCGAACCCGTGCGGTGCCGCTGCCGAGCATGCCCAATTGTTCGGCGGCTTCGTGGGACACATCGATCAGGCGCCCGCGAGTATGCGGCCCGCGATCATTGATCCGCACTACGCAGGATTTGTCGTTTTTCAGGTTGGTGACCTTTACCCGCGTGCCGAAGGGTAGCTGACGGTGGGCGGCGGTCAGGGAATTCTTGTCGAAACGCTCGCCACTGGCGGTGCGTTTGCCTTGGTGTTTGGCGCCGTAAAAGGACGCCACGCCTGTCTGGTCGTAGCCGTGTGGATCGACGATGTCGTTGCTGGCACAACCGGCCAGCAACGAGAGCAGGGCGCAGGCGCCGAGTAGACGCATCATTTAAAAGCTCCCACAAATGCTCCCCAAAACAACGGTAGGAGCGAGCCTGCTCGCGATGGTGGGTCAGCTACGAAGATGTCGACTGACACACCATCGCGAGCAGGCTCGCTCCTACAAGGATCTGAGCCAGACGTTAAACCTGGCTCCATGCTCATCAGCCTTCGAGCTTGCTTTTCAGCAGTTCGTTGACCTGTTGCGGGTTGGCTTTGCCTTTGGAGGCTTTCATGGCCTGGCCGACGAAGAAGCCGAACATCTTGCCGCGTTTGGCTTCGTCTGCCGCGCGGTATTGTTCGACCTGCTCGGCGTTGGCCGCGAGCATTTCGTCCAGCACCGCCGAGATCGCGCCGCTGTCGGTCACTTGCTTGAGGCCGCGCTTGTCGATGATCTCGTCGGCGCTGCCTTCGCCATTGGCCATGGCTTCAAACACCACTTTGGCGATCTTGCCGGAGATAGTGTTGTCCTTGATGCGCAGCAGCATGCCGCCCAGTTGCTCGGCGGTCACCGGGGACTGGTCGATGTCCAGACCTTGCTTGTTCAGCAGGCTGCCCAGTTCCACCATCACCCAGTTGGCCGCCAGCTTGGCGTCGCCGCTGATGCTCACGACTTTCTCGAAGTAATCGGCTTGCTCGCGGCTGGTGGCCAGGACGCTGGCGTCATAGACCGACAGACCGAACTGCTCCTGGAAACGCTCGCGTTTCTGCGGCGGCAATTCCGGCAGGGTGGCGCGCACTTCGTCGAGGAACGAGTTCTCGATGACCACCGGCAACAGGTCCGGATCGGGGAAGTAACGGTAGTCGTTGGCTTCCTCTTTGCTGCGCATCGGACGGGTTTCGTCTTTGTTCGGATCGTACAGACGGGTCTGCTGGATCACTTTGCCGCCGTCTTCGATCAGTTCGATCTGACGACGGACTTCGCTGTTGATCGCCTTCTCGATGAAGCGGAACGAGTTGACGTTTTTGATCTCGCAGCGAGTGCCATATTCAACCTGGCCCTTGGGCCGGATCGACACGTTGCAGTCGCAGCGCAGCGAGCCTTCGGCCATGTTGCCGTCGCAGATGCCGAGGTAACGCACCAGTGCGTGGATGGTCTTGACGTAGGCCACCGCTTCCTTGGCGTTGCGCATGTCCGGCTCGGAGACGATCTCCAGCAGCGGAGTGCCGGCGCGGTTCAGGTCGATACCGGTGGCGCCGTTGAACTCTTCGTGCAGGCTTTTGCCGGCGTCTTCTTCAAGGTGCGCACGGGTCACGCCGACACGTTTGATCGTGCCGTCGTCCAGTGCGATGTCCAGGTGACCCTTGCCGACGATCGGCAATTCCATCTGGCTGATCTGGTAGCCCTTCGGCAGGTCCGGGTAGAAATAGTTTTTACGGGCGAACACGTTGTGCTGGCCGATCTCGGCATCGATCGCGAGACCGAACATGACCGCCATGCGCACCGCTTCCTGGTTCAGCACCGGCAGTACGCCGGGCATGCCGAGGTCAACCAGGCTGGCCTGGGTGTTCGGCTCGGAACCGAAGGTGGTGGAACTACCGGAAAAGATTTTCGACCGGGTGGTGAGCTGAGTATGAATCTCCAGCCCGATCACGACTTCCCATTGCATGTGTTTCTCCTCAGAAGCCGGTTGGGGTGCGAGTGTGCCAGTCAGTGTTCTGCTGATACTGGTGCGCAACGTTGAGCAAACGGCCTTCCTGGAAATATGGAGCGAGCAGTTGCACGCCGACCGGCAGGCCATCGACGAAACCGGCAGGCATGGACAAGCCCGGCAGGCCAGCGAGGTTGGCGGTGATGGTGTAGACGTCCTCCAGGTACGCAGCGACCGGGTCGCTGTTCTTCGCGCCGAGCTTCCAGGCCGGGTTCGGCGTGGTGGGGCCGAGGATGATGTCGACCTCGTTAAAGGCGGCCATGAAGTCGTTCTTGATCAATCGACGGATCTTCTGCGCTTTCAGGTAATAGGCGTCGTAGTAACCGGCCGACAGCGCGTAGGCGCCGACCATGATCCGGCGCTGCACTTCCGGACCGAAACCTTCACCACGGGAGCGCTTGTAGAGGTCTTCGAGGTTTTTCGGGTGTTCGCAACGATGACCGAAGCGCACGCCGTCGAACCGCGACAGGTTGGACGAGGCCTCTGCCGGAGCGATCACGTAGTACGCAGGAATCGCGTGCTGCATGTTCGGCAGGCTGATGTCCTTGATCACGGCACCGAGGTTTTTCAGCGCTTCGACACTGGCCATGATCAGGTCAGCGATACGCGGGTCGAGACCCGCGCTGAAGTATTCCTTCGGCACCCCGATGCGCAGGCCTTGCAGCGAACCGTTGAGGTTGGCGCAGTAATCCGGCACGGGCTCGTCGATGCTGGTGGAGTCTTGCGGGTCGAAACCGGCCATGCCTTGTAGCAGGATCGCGCAATCTTCGGCGGTGCGCGCCAGAGGGCCGCCCTGATCGAGACTGGACGCGTAGGCAATCATGCCCCAGCGCGAAACGCGACCGTACGTCGGTTTCAGGCCGGTGAGGTTGGTCAGCGCGGCGGGTTGGCGGATCGAGCCGCCGGTGTCGGTGCCGGTCGCGGCAGGCAACAGGCGTGCAGCCACGGCGGCAGCGGAACCACCGGACGAACCGCCCGGCACGTGCTCCAGGTTCCACGGGTTTTTCACCGCGCCGTAATAGCTCGACTCATTGGCCGAACCCATGGCGAATTCGTCCATGTTGGTCTTGCCCAGCGTGACCGTGCCGGCCGCGGCGAGTTTGGCGACGACGGTGGCGTCGTACGGGGCCTTGAAGTTGTCGAGCATCTTCGAGCCGCAGCTGGTGCGGATGCCTTGGGTGCAGAACAGGTCTTTGTGGGCAATCGGCGCGCCGAGCAGGGCGCCGCTCTCACCCTTGGCCCGGCGTGCGTCAGCGGCTTTCGCCTGCTGGAGCGCCAGGTCTTCGGTGAGGCTGATGAAACTGTTGAGCTGAGGGTCGAGCTGGGCGATACGCGCCAGCAGGGTCTTGGTCAGCTCTTCGGCAGAAAACTTTTTATCGGCGAGTCCGCGGGCGATCTCGGCCAGAGTCAATTGATGCATTGCAGGCTCTTTCCCTTTAGTCGATGACTTTCGGAACCAGGTACAGGCCGTTTTCGACCGCTGGTGCGATGGACTGATAGGCCTCGCGATGATTGGTCTCGGTCACGACGTCGGCACGCAGGCGCTGGCTGGCTTCCAGTGGATGGGCGAGCGGTTCGATACCGTCGGTATTGACCGCCTGCATTTCGTCGACCAGTCCCAGAATGCTGTTCAGGGCCGAAGTGATGTGTGGAAGATCGGCATCATTAAGGCCCAGACAGGCCAGATGAGCGATTTTTTCCACGTCGGAGCGTTCAAGCGTCATGGGATTCTCCAGTGGAAGGAAAACAGAACGGATGCTATCCGTGTGTTAGATTGTCGGAACACTACCGCATTTCTACGGTCATAAGGCCGCGATTGTGGGGGTTGGTGCACAGAAAAGCGGCCAATTTAACATATTGGCGCCTTGCCCAAAATCCCTGTCGTTGTTAGAGTTTGCCGCACTTTTTTACCCACGCGTTGCCTAGGGTCCCTTTCCCATGTTCAAGAAACTGCGTGGCATGTTTTCCAGCGATCTTTCCATTGACCTGGGCACTGCCAACACCCTTATTTACGTGCGCGAGCGCGGAATCGTCCTGAATGAGCCATCGGTTGTGGCTATTCGGACACACGGTAACCAGAAAAGTGTCGTCGCTGTCGGCACTGAGGCCAAGCGCATGCTCGGCCGTACGCCGGGCAACATTGCTGCCATTCGTCCGATGAAGGATGGCGTGATTGCCGACTTCAGCGTCTGCGAAAAGATGCTGCAGTACTTTATCAACAAGGTTCACGAAAACAGCTTCCTGCAGCCAAGCCCTCGTGTGTTGATTTGCGTCCCGTGCAAATCCACCCAGGTTGAGCGTCGTGCCATCCGTGAATCGGCCCTCGGTGCCGGCGCACGTGAAGTGTTCCTGATCGAAGAGCCAATGGCTGCTGCGATCGGTGCCGGCCTGCCGGTTGAAGAAGCTCGCGGTTCGATGGTTGTCGACATCGGTGGCGGCACCACTGAAATCGCACTGATTTCCCTCAACGGTGTGGTTTACGCCGAATCCGTACGGGTTGGCGGCGACCGCTTCGACGAAGCGATCATCACCTACGTGCGTCGCAACTACGGCAGCCTGATCGGCGAATCCACCGCCGAGCGCATCAAGCAGGAAATCGGTACGGCCTACCCTGGCGGCGAAGTGCGTGAAGTCGACGTGCGTGGTCGTAATCTGGCGGAAGGCGTTCCACGCGCATTCACCCTGAACTCCAATGAAGTGCTGGAAGCTCTGCAAGAGTCCCTGGCCACCATCGTTCAGGCCGTGAAAAGTGCACTGGAGCAATCGCCTCCGGAGCTGGCCTCCGACATCGCCGAGCGTGGCCTGGTGCTGACCGGTGGTGGCGCCTTACTGCGTGACCTCGACAAGCTGCTGGCCCAGGAAACCGGTCTGCCGGTGATCGTTGCCGAAGATCCGCTGACCTGCGTAGCTCGCGGCGGTGGCCGTGCATTGGAAATGATGGATAAACACACCATGGATCTGCTGTCGAGCGAGTGATCTCGCCCGATGCATCTATGCTGTTGAGCGCGCAGGCGGCACTTTGCAGTGCTGCCTGTTGGCGTTTATCTTCTGTCAGTCTGTTTCCAGGCCGGTCTGCCGTATGAAAAAAGAAAATATTTGCCTGGGAGGAGCGGCTTATTAAACCGCTTTTCACCAAAGGGCCTTCACTGGGCGTGCGCTTGTTGGTGCTGGTCGTGCTATCGGTCGCGCTGATGGTCGTCGATGCCCGCTTCACACTGCTCAAGCCAGTGCGTAGTCAGATGTCGCTGGTACTGATGCAGTCTTACTGGATCACCGACCTGCCACAGCGGCTATGGCAAGGTGTGGCTAGCCAGTTTGGCAGCCGGACCGAGCTGGTCGCTGAAAACGAAAAACTCAAGACCGAAAACCTGCTGCTGCAGGGCCGCATGCAAAAGCTTGCCGCCCTCACCGAGCAGAACGTTCGGCTGCGCGAGTTGCTCAATTCTTCTGCGCTGGTCAACGAGAAGGTCGAAGTGGCCGAGTTGATCGGCATGGACCCCAACCCGTTCACCCACCGCATCATCATCAACAAAGGTGAGCGCGATGGTGTGGTCCTCGGTCAGCCGGTGCTTGATGCCCGCGGCCTGATGGGCCAGGTGGTCGAGTTGATGCCGTACACCTCCCGTGTACTGCTGCTGACCGACACCACCCACAGCATCCCCGTCCAGGTCAACCGTAACGGGCTGCGCGCGATTGCCAGCGGCACCGGTAACCCGGAGCGACTTGAACTGCGTCACGTCGCCGACACGGCGGACATCAAGGAAGGCGATCTGCTGGTCAGCTCCGGTCTTGGCCAGCGGTTCCCGGCGGGATACCCGGTCGCAACGGTCAAGGAAGTGATTCACGATTCCGGCCAACCGTTTGCGATTGTCCGTGCCGTGCCGACCGCTGCGTTGAACCGCAGCCGTTACCTGTTGCTGGTCTTCAGTGACAGTCGTACTGCCGAAGAACGCGCCAACGAAGCCGCTCAGGCCCAGGAAGCGCTGGATCAACACGGCGGCGGGCCGATGATTCCGCCCGTCGTGTCCAGACCCGCCACTATCCTTCCGGCGACAGTACCCGCTTCACCCGCTCCGGTTGCACCGACGCCGGCAGCTGCGCCTGTGCCGGCAGCACCTGCCGCAACCCCGGCGAAACCGGCCGCCAAGCCCGCTGCCAAACCTGCCGTTGTGAAGCCTGCTGCCAAACCGCCTGTCTCCGCGCCGGCTACCCCTGGGGGAAGAGAATAATGGTCGGTGCTACCGCCTCCCGAAACGGCTGGATGGTCTGGCTGACGTTCGCCATTGGCCTGTTGCTCAGCGTTTCGCCGCTGCCGCAATTCATGGAAATTCTCCGCCCGCTGTGGCTCGCCTTGTTGCTGGCGTTCTGGGCGTTGGCCATGCCGCAGAAAGTTGGCATGGTGACGGCGTGGTGCCTCGGCCTCGCCGAAGACGTGCTCTACGGCACATTGTTGGGCCAGAACGCATTGATCCTGACGCTCATCACTTTCCTGGTGCTGTCACTGCAACAGCGCCTGCGCATGTTCCCGATGTGGCAACAGAGTCTGGTCATCCTGGTGATCTTCGGCCTCGCGCAGTTGGTGCAACTCTGGCTCAGTGCCCTGACCGGCAACCGTCAGCCGACGCTGGCGCTGGTGCTGCCGGCGCTGGTCAGCGCGTTGCTCTGGCCATGGGTCAGCTACGGTTTGCGTGGTTTGCGCCGGCGTTACAAAATCAGCTAAACCGGTCAGGCATAAGCCCGTACCTCGACAGGGAGATGTCTGGATGAAACAGCTGTATCTCGCCTCTGGCTCGCCGCGTCGGCGTGAACTGCTCACGCAGATCGGCGTGCCGTTCTGCGCCATCAGCGCGGACATCGATGAAACCCCTGTGAATCATGAATCGCCATCGGCCTACGTCGAGCGTCTTGCGCGCGGCAAAGCCGAAGCCGGGCACGGGACGGTCGTGTCCAGCGCCGATTTTTGTGTGCTGGGCGCCGATACCGCCGTGGTGCTGAACGGGAAAATTCTCGGCAAACCGGTGGACGAAGCCGACGCGTGCGCCATGCTTATGATGCTGGCAGGACACGAACATGAAGTGCTCACCGCCATTGCCGTGCTCAATGCTGAGCGCTGCGAATCGCGTGTGGTACGCAGTCTGGTGCGTTTTCGCCCTATTGATCGCGCTGAAGCGGCGGCCTACTGGGCCAGCGGCGAACCAAGTGACAAGGCCGGCGGTTACGGCATTCAAGGCCTGGGTGGGGTGTTTGTCGCCGGGCTCGATGGCAGCTACTCAGCAGTGGTTGGACTGCCGCTGTGCGAAACCGCTGAGCTGCTCGGCCATTTCGGCATACCCTGTTGGCAAAACCTTAACGCGCGTTGAGCGTCGTACTGACAAGATGCGGCCATTATCGTGAACATGCCTGAACGAGACCCTGCCATGAGTGAAGAGATTCTGATCAACATCACGCCGATGGAATCGCGCGTGGCGGTGGTTGAAAACGGTGTCCTGCAAGAGGTCCATGTCGAGCGCACGCAGAAGCGCGGGATCGTCGGCAACATCTACAAAGGCAAAGTCGTGCGCGTTTTACCGGGCATGCAGGCGGCATTCGTCGACATTGGCCTGGACCGCGCGGCGTTTATTCATGCCTCGGAAATTTCCCTGCGAGAAGGCCCGACAGTCGAAAGCATCAGCGCGCTGGTTCATGAAGGTCAGAGCCTGGTGGTGCAAGTCACCAAGGACCCGATCGGTTCGAAGGGCGCGCGCCTGACCACTCAGCTGTCGATCCCTTCGCGGTATCTGGTGTACATGCCGCGCACCGCGCATGTCGGCATTTCGCTGAAGATCGAAGACGAAGCCGAGCGTGAACGCCTCAAGCAAGTGGTCACCGATTGCGTGGCCAAGGAAGGTATCAAGGAAGCTGGTGGTTTCATCCTGCGCACGGCTGCCGAAGGCGCCGGCGCCGACGAAATCCTCATGGACATCCGTTACCTGCGCAGGCTCTGGGACCAGATCAACGACCAGATCAAAACCATCGGTGCGCCGAGCGTGATCTACGAGGACCTTGGCCTGGCCCTGCGCACCTTGCGTGACCTGGTGAGCCCGAAGATCGAGAAGATCCGCATCGACTCCCGGGAAACCTTCCAGAAAACCACGCAGTTCGTCGCCGAACTCATGCCGGAAATCGCCGATCGCCTTGAGCATTATCCGGGTGAACGGCCGATTTTCGACCTGTACGGCGTCGAAGACGAAATCCAGAAAGCCCTCGAACGCAAAGTACCGCTGAAATCCGGCGGTTACCTGGTGGTGGACCCGGCGGAAGCCATGAGCACCATCGACGTCAACACCGGAGCGTTCGTCGGTCACCGCAACCTCGAAGAAACCATCTTCAAGACCAACCTCGAAGCCGCGACCGCCATCGCTCGCCAGCTGCGCCTGCGCAACCTGGGCGGGATCATCATCATCGACTTCATCGACATGGAAGACGAAGAGCACCAGCGTCAGGTATTGCGCACGCTGGAGAAACAACTGGAGCGTGATCACGCCAAGACCAACATCATCGGCATCACCGAGCTGGGCCTGGTGCAGATGACCCGCAAGCGCACCCGCGAAAGCCTCGAACAAGTGCTGTGCGAACCGTGCAGCAGCTGTCAGGGCCGGGGCAAGCTGAAGACGCCGGAAACCGTTTGCTACGAAATCTTCCGGGAAATCCTCCGCGAAGCTCGCGCCTATCAGGCTGAGGGCTATCGTGTATTGGCGAACCAGAAAGTCGTCGACCGTCTGCTGGATGAGGAGTCGGGCAACGTCGCCGAGCTGGAAGGTTTTATCGGGCGCACCATTCGGTTCCAGGTGGAAACCATGTATTCCCAGGAACAATACGACGTGGTGCTGCTCTGAAGCGCTGTATTTCAACTCGACTAGCAGGGCTGGCTTCAGCTTTTTGCAGTATTTTCGCCATGGGAGCCACCTGACATGGACCGTCTGACACGCATGTTGGCCGCACTGACCCGCTGGGGTCTGGGCCTGTGCGCGTTGGCTTTGGTGCTGATGGCGCTTTACGTCAGTCTCGGTCGCGAACTGACGCCGCTGGTGGCCGAGTATCGGGCGGAAGTCGAAACCCGGGCCGGCGCCGCGCTGGGCATGCCGCTGCACATCGGTGAACTGGAAGGTAACTGGCACGGTTTCGCACCGATTCTGCTGGCGCACGACGTGATGGTAGGCGAGGGCACCAACGCGCTGCGCCTGGATCAAGTGCGTGCGGTGCCGGACCTGTGGGCCAGCCTGCTGGCGCGCGAAGTGCGCATCGCTCATCTGGAACTCAATGGCCTGAAGATCAGCCTCAAGGAAGCCGCGGACGGTCAGTGGGCGCTGGAAGGTCTGCCGGTTCAGCAAGATCAGTCGCTGGACCCGGAACAATTGCTCAATCGTCTGCAAATGGTCCAGCAACTGTCGGTGCTCGACAGTCAGGTCACTTTGCAGCCACTGGATCAGCCGCCGCTGACCCTGACCTATGTGGCCCTGAACCTGAAAACCGGTGCCTCTCGTCAGCGACTCGACGCGCGGCTGACGTTGCCCGACGGTCAGCCCGTGGCCATGAGCCTGCGTACGCGCATTCGTGCCAGCGAGTGGAAGGACGGCGAAGCGGATGCCTACCTGAGCCTGCCGCAGAGCGACTGGTCAAAATGGCTACCGGAACGTCTGACCCGGCAATGGAATTTCTCCGAGATCAAGGCCGGTGGCGAGCTCTGGATCAACTGGAACAAGGGTGCGCTACAAAGCGCCGCCATTCGCTTGAATGCGCCGCAACTCAAGGGTGCCTACGCCGAGCGCAAGCCTGTACAGATTAAAAACCTGGCGCTCAACGGCTACTTCCAGCGCGGCTCTGACGGTGTCCTGGTCACTCTGGATTCCCTGGCCATGAACCTTGGGGAAACCCGCTGGGAATCGCACCTGCAACTCAAACAAAGCCTGGCCACCGACAAGGCTCAGGAGCTCTGGCACCTGCAAGCCGACCGGCTCGACCTCACGCCGCTGACCCCGTTGCTGAATGCCTTGGGCCCGTTGCCCGAAGGTGTCGCCATCGCCGTCGAGCGACTCAAGGTCACCGGTGGTTTGCGCAACGTGCTCGTCGATTTTCGGCCCAACGCCACCGACGACACCAAGGTCAGCTTCGCCGCCAACCTCGATCGGGTCGGTTTTAACGCTTATCACGGCGCGCCAGCCGCGCGGAATATCAGCGGCAGCATCAGCGGTGACCTTGGCCATGGCGAACTGCGCATGGACAGCAAGGATTTTGTCCTGCACCTGGACCCGATTTTCGCCAAACCATGGCAATACATACAGGCCAACGCCCGCCTGACCTGGAAAATCGACAAAGAAAGTTTCACCTTGATCGCGCCGTACCTGAAAGTTCTGGGCGAGGAGGGCAAGATTGCCGGCGACTTCCTGATCCGCCTGCATTTCGACCACACCCAGGAAGACTACATGGACCTGCGGGTCGGCATGCTCGAAGGCGATGGTAAATACACCGCCAAGTACCTGCCGGCGGTGCTCAGCCCGGGACTCGACGAATGGTTGCGCACAGCGATTCTCAAAGGCGCGGTAGACCAAGGTTTCTTCCAGTACCAGGGCTCGCTGAACCAAGGCGCGGCCGACGCTGATCGCAGCATCAGCCTGTTCTTCAAGGTTCACGATGCCGAACTGGCGTTCCAGCCGGGTTGGCCGCATGTCAGCAAGGTCTCGGGCGATGTGTTTGTCGAAGACAGCGGTGTGCGGATTCTGGCCAGCAAAGGCCAATTGCTCGACACCCAGGTGCGTGACATTTACGTCAACATTCCCCATGCCCCGGCCGGACAAAGCAGCCACCTGTTGCTCGACGGCGCGTTCGCCGGCGGGCTCGGTGATGGCCTGAAAATTCTTCAGGAAGCGCCAATCGGCACTGCCGACACCTTCGCCGGATGGGAGGGTGACGGTGATCTGCAGGGCAAGCTGAAACTGGATATCCCGCTGGCCAAAGGTGAGCAGCCGAAAATCCTCGTCGACTTCAAGACCGCCAAGGCGCGCCTGAAACTGGCGGATCCGGTGCTTGAGCTGACGCAACTCAAGGGCGATTTCCGTTTCGACAGCGCCAAAGGTTTGAGCGGTCAGAACATCATTGCGCGTGCCTTTGACAAACCGGTCACCGCACAGATTTTTGCTGATGGCAGTCCGGGCAGCCTCAAGACTCGTGTTACGGCTTCGGGGCAGGTCGAGGTGAAGAAACTTACCGACTGGCTGAGCGTCACGCAGCCGTTGCCGGTGTCCGGCCTGATTCCGTATTCGTTGCAGCTGAATCTGGACGGTGCCGACAGCCAGTTGATGGTCAACTCCAACCTTCAAGGCGTGGTGGTTGATCTGCCGGCGCCGTTCGGCATGGCCGCCGATGTCGGGCGCGACACGATGTTCCGCATGACCCTGCAAGGGCAGGAGCGGCGTTACTGGGTCAAATACGGCGACCTGGCGAGCTTCACCTTTGCGGCACCGCCCGGCAGTTTTGCTGACGGTCGTGGCGAGCTGTTCCTCGGCGGCGGCGACGCCACATTGCCTGGGGCCAAAGGCCTGCGCGTGCGCGGCGTGCTCTCGGAACTGGACGTCGGCCCGTGGAAAGACCTCGTCGACAAGTATGCCGGTCAGGACCCGGGCGGCAGCGCCAAGCAGTTGCTCAGCAGTGCGGATTTGCAGGTTGGCAAGCTCAGCGGCATGGGCACCACACTTGATAAGGCGTCGGTGCAGTTGAACCGCAAGCCGAACGCGTGGGCCTTGCAACTCGACAGTCAGCAGGTCAAGGGTGCCGTCGGAATCCCCGATACGAAAGCCACGCCGATCGCGGTCAATCTGCAATACGTTCGCCTGCCGGCGCCGGACCCGACCGTCCTCGCCGATGAAAACTCGCCGGATCCGTTGGCAACCGTGGACCCAAGCAAAATCCCGGCGCTGGACATCACCATCAATCAACTGTTCCAGGGGCAGGATTTGGTGGGGGGCTGGTCGCTGAAAGTACGTCCGACCGCCAAGGGCATCGCGCTCAATACACTGGATATGGGCCTAAAAGGCATTCTGCTGCAAGGCAATGGCGGCTGGGAAGGAGCGCCGGGCGCGTCCACCAGTTGGTTCAAGGGCCGGATCAGCGGCAAGAATCTCGCCGACGTGTTGAAAGGCTGGGGTTTTGCGCCAAGTGTCACCAGCGAAGATTTTCATATGGATGTCGACGGTAACTGGCCTGGCTCACCGGCCTGGCTGGCGTCCAAGCGTTTCTCCGGCACGTTGGATGCGTCGCTGAATAAAGGCCAGTTTGTCGAAGTCGAGGGCGGCGCGCAGGCGTTGCGGGTGTTTGGCCTGCTCAACTTCAACTCCATTGGCCGCCGTTTGCGCCTGGACTTCTCCGACCTCTTCGGCAAAGGCTTGAGTTATGACCGGGTCAAGGGGCTGCTGGTCGCGACCAACGGGATGTACGTGACCCGCGAGCCGATCGTGTTGACCGGGCCGTCGAGCAATATCGAGCTTAATGGCAAGCTGGATCTGGTCGGTGATCAGGTCGATGCAAAACTGTTGGTGACTTTGCCGGTGACCAACAACCTGCCAATTGCCGCGTTGATCGTCGGCGCCCCGGCCATCGGTGGCGCGTTGTTCCTGATCGACAAACTGATCGGTGATCGCGTAGCGCGCTTCGCCAGCGTGAAATACACCGTTAAAGGCCCGTGGAAAGAGCCGAAAATCACCTTCGACAAACCTTTCTGAAGCGAGGCGATGGAGTAGCATGGCTCAAACGACGTCCCCCCTTGTAGGAGCGAGCTTGCTCGCGAAAAACGCAGGGGTAACGCGTTTAACCTGGCAACCCGCGTTATCGTTCACGTCCATCGCGAGCGAGCTCGCCCTACAAGGTTGATGTCGATATGTCTTTTGCGGTGATTCAAATGGTCAGCCAGAGCGATGTGCTGGCCAATCTGGCCCAGGCCCGTCGCCTGCTCGAGCAAGCCGCGGCCTCGGGTGCGACGCTTGCCGTGCTGCCGGAAAACTTCGCCGCCATGGGCCGTCGCGACATCGCTGACATCGGCCGCGCGGAGGCTTTGGGTGACGGTCCAATCCTGCCCTGGTTGAAACAGACCGCCCGCGCCCTCAAGTTATGGATAGTCGCCGGCACATTGCCGTTGCCGCCGGTGGATCAGCCGACGGCGAAGGTGCATGCCTGTTCGCTCCTGGTCAATGACCACGGCGAGACAGTGGCGCGATACGACAAGTTGCACCTGTTCGACGTAGACGTGGCGGACACCCGCGGGCGATACCGTGAATCCGATGACTATGCTTATGGCAGTGGCGTGGTGGTGGCGGACACGCCCGTCGGTCGGGTCGGCCTGACGGTGTGTTACGACTTGCGCTTCCCCGAGCTGTACAGCGAATTGCGTGCTGCCGGCGCAGAATTGATTACCGCACCGTCGGCGTTTACCGCAGTGACCGGCGCGGCGCATTGGGAGGTGCTGATTCGTGCGCGGGCCATCGAGACCCAGTGTTATGTGCTCGCGGCGGCGCAAGGCGGAACGCACCCGGGGCCACGGGAAACCTATGGCCATGCTTCGATCGTCGACCCGTGGGGCCGTGTGCTGGCGCAACGGGATCAGGGCGAGGCCGTGCTGCTGGCCGAACGCGATAGCAGCGAACAGGCGTCCATCCGGGCGCGGATGCCGGTGTCCAGTCACCGGCGCTTTTTCTCGCAGGGCGCCCAGCGACCTGCCTCAGAACGATGAATTTAAGGCGTAAAGCATATGAGCGAGTTGTTGTCCTCAGTCAGTGACCACCTGTTAGCGCCCGGCGGCGTGACGATCGAGAGCCTGCAAGGTGTGCTCGGCGATCTGGCCGGCCCGGGCATCGACGCCGCCGACCTGTATTTCCAGGGGCAGATTTCCGAGTCCTGGGCGCTGGAAGACGGCATCGTCAAGGAAGGCAGCTTCAACCTCGACCAAGGCGTTGGCGTGCGGGCGCAATCGGGTGAGAAAACCGGTTTTGCCTACAGCAATGCCATCACCCTCGAAGCCCTCGGTGCGGCGTCTCGCGCGGCCCGTTCGATCTCGCGCGCCGGCCAGAATGGCACGGTGCAGGCGTTCACCACTCAGGATGTCGCCCAGCTGTACGGGCCGGACAACCCATTGGAAGTGCTGACCCGCGCCGAGAAAGTCGATCTGCTCAAGCGCATTGACGTCGCCACTCGTGCGCTCGATACGCGTATTCAGCAAGTGACCGTGAGCATGGCCGGCGTCTGGGAACGCATTCTGGTGGCGTCCACCGACGGCAGTCTGGCCGCAGATGTGCGGCCGTTGGTGCGCTTCAATGTCAGCGTGATCGTTGAGCAAAACGGCCGCCGCGAACGTGGCGGCCATGGCGGCGGCGGTCGTACCGATTACCGTTATTTCCTCGCCGAAGACCGTGCCATGGGTTATGCCCGTGAAGCCTTGCGCCAGGCACTGGTCAACCTTGAAGCCATTCCGGCACCGGCGGGAACATTGCCAGTGGTGTTGGGCTCTGGCTGGTCCGGCGTACTGTTGCATGAAGCCGTCGGCCACGGTCTGGAAGGCGATTTCAACCGCAAGGGCAGCTCTGCCTACAGTGGGCGCATGGGCGAAATGGTTGCATCCAAACTCTGCACCATCGTCGATGACGGCACGCTGGCCGGTCGTCGCGGTTCGCTGAGTGTCGACGACGAAGGCACGCCAACCGAGTGCACCACGTTGATCGAAAACGGCGTCCTCAAAGGCTATATGCAGGACAAACTCAATGCCCGCCTGATGGGCGTGGCCCGCACCGGCAACGGTCGCCGTGAATCCTACGCGCACCTGCCGATGCCGCGCATGACCAACACCTACATGCTGGCGGGCGAAAGCGACCCGGCGGAAATCATCGCCTCGGTGAAACGGGGCATCTACTGCGCCAACTTGGGCGGCGGCCAAGTGGACATCACCAGCGGCAAATTCGTGTTCTCCACCAGTGAGGCGTATTTGATCGAAGACGGCAAGATTACCGCCCCGGTCAAAGGCGCGACATTGATCGGCAACGGCCCTGAAGCGATGAGCAAGGTGTCGATGGTCGGCAACGATTTGTCGCTGGACAGCGGTGTGGGTACGTGCGGCAAGGATGGGCAGTCGGTGCCGGTAGGTGTCGGCCAGCCAACGCTGAAAATTGATGCGATCACTGTGGGTGGCACAGGATCGTAGGGGATGGAGCTTCGGGTGAACCGCTTAGCGGCTCACCCGATACGAGATTTAACGCAGACCGCGTTGCGTCTCGTCCAGCTCACGGATGTACTTGAAGATTTTACGGCTCGATGCCGGTGGCTTGTTGGTCGCCAGTTCGTGCTGGGCCTGACGGATCAGGGAGCGCAACTGCTGACGATCAGCCTCAGGGTAGTCGAGCACGAACTTCTCCAGGACTGCATCGTCGCCCGCGATCAAGCGATCGCGCCAGCGTTCCAGGCCATGGAAACGTTCGTTGTACTGCCGGGTGGAGGCATCGAGTTGATCGAGCAAAGTGAGAATGGCGTCAGTGTCCTGATCGCGCATCAGCTTGCCGATGAACATGAGGTGCCGTTTACGCGCGATATTCGCGGTGTGCTTGGGCGCATCGGCCAGTGCCCGGCGCATGGCGTCGGTCAACGGCAGTTTTGCCAGCAAGTCAGGCTTGAGCGTTGTAAGGCGTTCGCCGAGGTCAACCAGAGCATGCAGCTCGCGTTTAACCTGGGATTTGCTTTTTTCTCCCGTATCGAGGGAGTCGTCGTAAGAATCAACCATGGTGGCCGTCCGCAAAGAAACGCCGCCATGATAACCAGTCGGGGGCCGCTTGTCCGGCCCGGTCGCTCGAAGGCCTTTACCGAAAGCAGAATTTGAGTGGAGAACAGCATGAGTGCAGTTGAAAGCGTCGGCCCGCAAGCGTTGCCGGCACTGCAGGAACAGGTCGAGCAAATCATCGCTGAAGCCAAACGCCAAGGCGCCAGTGCCTGTGAAGTGGCGGTGTCCCTGGAGCAGGGCCTTTCGACTTCAGTACGCCAGCGTGAAGTGGAAACCGTTGAATTCAACCGCGATCAGGGCTTTGGCATCACCCTGTATGTGGGCCAGCGCAAGGGCTCGGCCAGCACCTCGGCCAGTGGGCCTGAAGCCATCCGCGAAACCGTCGCGGCGGCGTTGGCCATCGCCAAGCACACCTCCGAAGACGAAGCCTCGGGCCTGGCAGATGCCGCGCTGATGGCCAGGGACCTGCAGGATTTCGATCTTTTCCACGAATGGGATATCACGCCGGAGCAGGCCATCGAAAAAGCCTTGCTCTGTGAAGCCGCTGCATTCGATGCCGATGCACGGATCAAGAACGCCGATGGCACTACGCTGAGCACCCACCAGGGCTGCCGCGTCTACGGCAACAGTCACGGTTTTATCGGCGGTTATGCGTCGACTCGTCACAGCCTGAGCTGCGTTATGATCGCGGAAGCTGACGGCCAGATGCAGCGCGACTACTGGTACGACGTGAACCGCCAGGGCAACTTGCTCGCCGACCCGGTGAGCATCGGCCAGCGTGCCGCGCAACGTGCCGCGAGCCGTCTGGGCGCGCGGCCGGTGCCGACTTGTGAAGTGCCGGTGCTGTTTTCCGCTGAGCTGGCCGGTGGTTTGTTCGGCAGTTTCCTCTCGGCGATTTCCGGTGGCAGCCTGTATCGCAAATCGTCGTTCCTTGAAGGCACGCTCGGGCAGAAGCTGTTCCCGGAATGGCTGACCCTCGATGAGCGTCCGCACCTGATGCGGGCGATGGGCAGCTCGGCGTTCGATGGCGATGGTCTGGCAACCTACGCTAAACCGTTCGTCGAGAAGGGCGAGTTGGTGTCCTACATTCTCGGGACGTACTCCGGGCGCAAGCTCGGCATGCCGAGCACCGCCAACGCCGGCGGCGTGCATAACCTTTTCGTGACCCACGGCGACGAAGATCAGGCCGCCCTGATCCGTCGCATGGGCCGTGGCCTGCTGGTTACCGAACTGATGGGGCAAGGCCTGAATATGGTCACCGGCGATTACTCGCGCGGTGCGGCGGGTTATTGGGTGGAAAACGGTGAAATCCAGTTCGCCGTGCAGGAAGTGACCATCGCCGGGAACATGCGTGACATGTTCAAGCAGATCGTAGCGGTGGGGAATGACCTGGAACTGCGCAGCAACATTCGCACGGGTTCGGTACTGATCGAACGGATGATGGTGGCGGGTAGCTAAACCTCACCGTTGCACAAAAGGCGCGCCACCCATTGGGTGGCGCGCCTTTTTTATGTGCGGACTTTTGCAGCAACTGCCGAAGGCTGCCTTCGACAACTGCTACAACGGGGTTATTCGCCTTCGTCGAAGAAATTGTTGATCAGTGCCACCAGTGCATCCAGCGCTTCCTGTTCCTGCTCGCCTTCCGTGCTCAGATGGATTTTCGTGCCCTTGCCGGCCGCCAGCATCATCATGGCCATGATGCTTTTGCCGTCGACCATGGACTCAGGCGTGCGCCCGGCTCTGATCTGGCAGGGGAACTTGCCCGCCACCCCAACGAATTTGGCGGAAGCGCGGGCATGCAAACCCAGCTTGTTGATGATTTCGATTTCCAGAGCAGGCATCGCGATGTGGATCCTTTAGCTGAGGTCGCGGTGGCGGACCTGGACGTTCTTCAGGGATTTTTGCAGGACCTGGCCAAGACGTTCGGTCAGGTAGACGGAGCGGTGATGCCCGCCGGTGCAACCAATGGCAATGGTGACATAAGCGCGGTTGCTGGCGGCAAAGCGGGGCAGCCATTTAAGCAGGTACGAGGAAATGTCCTGGAACATTTCTTCGACATCCGGCTGGGCTGCCAGGTACTCGGCAACGGGTTGATCAAGTCCTGACTGCTCGCGCAGCTCGGGCTTCCAATAAGGGTTCGGCAGGCAACGCACGTCGAACACCAGGTCGGCGTCCACCGGCATGCCGCGCTTGAATCCAAAAGACTCGACCAAAAATGCGGTACCGGGTTCCGGCTGGTTCAGCAGCCGCAGCTTGATGGTATCGCGCAGTTGGTACAGGTTCAGGTTAGTGGTGTTGACCTTGAGATCGGCAAGGTCGGCAATCGGCCCGAGCAAGCTGGTTTCGTAGTTGATCGCCTCGGCCAGCGAGCGATTGGCACTGCTCAGCGGGTGACGCCGGCGGGTTTCCGAAAAGCGTTTGAGCAAGGTTTCTTCGTCGGCATCCAGGTACAGGACATCGCACTGGATATGCCGGCCGCGGAGTTCTTCGAGCAATTCCGGAAAACGACTTAAATGGCTCGGCAGGTTGCGCGCGTCGATGGAGACCGCAACCAGCGGCTGAGCCAGTTCGGTGTTAATCAGCGCTCGTTCGGCCAGTTCCGGCAGCAACCCGGCAGGCAGGTTGTCGATGCAGTAATAGCCACTGTCCTCGAGCACATCGAGCGCAGTACTTTTACCTGAGCCGGAACGGCCACTGACGATGATCAAGCGCATGATTAGTGCCCGTTTTGCTCGTCCAGGACAACCTGATACAAGGCTTCATTGCTCGAGGCGCTGCGCAGGCGATCACGGACTTCCTTGCGATCAAGCATGCTGGCGATCTGCCGGAGCAATTCAAGGTGCGCATCGGTAGCCGCTTCCGGGACCAGCAAAACAAACAGCAGGTCAACCGGGGCGCCGTCGATGGCGTCGAAATCGATGGGGGCGTCCAGGTGCATCAAGGCACTGATGGGCGAGGTGCAACCTTTGAGACGACAGTGAGGAATAGCGATGCCGTTACCAAACCCCGTCGAGCCGAGTTTTTCGCGGGCAATCAGAGCCTCGAAGACATCTTGCATCTCCAGACCCGGCACTTCGCGGGCGATCAGATTGGCAATTTGTTCGAGGGCTTTCTTTTTGCTGCCGCCCGGCACGTTCACGAGGGAACGGCCGGGGGTCAGGATGCTTTCAAGTCGGATCATGGGTAGGGAGTGTTAACGACCGGTCGCGCCCTGGAGTAGGCTCTGGGTCTTTTCCTTATGCTTTTTGAGTTGTTTATCCAGCTTGTCGGTCAATGCGTCGATCGCCGCGTACATATCGGTATGTTCCGCGTTGGCGACCACTTCATTACCGGGAATATGCAGCGTGGCTTCGATTTTCTGCTTGAGCTTTTCGACCGTCATCGTGACTTGCACGTTGGTGATCTTGTCGAAATGCCTCTCTAATCGTTCGAGTTTTTCGCCGATGTAGGTGCGAAGAGGTTCGGTCACTTCCAGTTGGTGTCCACTGATGTTGACTTGCATACAGCTTCTCCTTCGTTGCCAGTGCATAAAGCGGTAGATCAGATGATCTACCACTGGAACGCTGTGGCGTGGCTCTACATCAACCGCTTGCGTTCGCTCGAAGGCGCGATCCCGAGGGACTCGCGGTACTTGGCGACGGTGCGGCGAGCCACCTGAATGCCTTGTGCCTCCAGTAAACCAGCGATCTTGCTGTCACTCAACGGCTTTTTCTGATTTTCCGCGGCAACCAGTTTTTTGATGATCGCGCGGATGGCCGTGGACGAGCATTCACCGCCTTCGGAGGTACTCACGTGGCTGGAGAAAAAGTATTTCAGCTCATATATTCCCCGAGGGGTATGCATGAATTTTTGCGTGGTGACCCGGGAAATCGTCGACTCATGCATGCCTACCGCTTCGGCGATGTCATGCAGCACCAATGGTTTCATCGCTTCGTCGCCATACTCCAGAAAACCGCGCTGATGCTCGACGATCTGGGTGGCTACCTTCATCAGGGTTTCATTGCGGCTTTGCAGGCTCTTGATGAACCAGCGGGCTTCCTGCAGCTGATTGCGCATGAAGGTGTTGTCGGCACTGGTGTCGGCGCGGCGCACGAAACCGGCGTATTGGGCGTTGACCCGCAACCGTGGCACCGACTCCTGATTCAGTTCGACCAGCCAGCGCTCGTTATCCTTGCGCACGATCACGTCGGGCACCACGTATTCGGCCTCGCTGGACTCGATCTGCGAGCCCGGGCGCGGGTTAAGACTCTGCACCAGTTCAATGACCTGGCGCAGTTCATCTTCCTTGAGCTTCATGCGGCGCATCAACTGGCTGTAGTCGCGGCTGCCGAGCAGGTCAATGTAGTCGCTGACGAGGCGCTTGGCCTCGGCCAGCCATGGTGTCTTGGCGGACAGCTGACGCAATTGCAGCAGCAAGCATTCGCTCAGGTTGCGGGCACCGATGCCGGCCGGTTCGAATTGCTGGATGCGATGCAGGACGGCTTCGATCTCATCCAGTTCGATATCGAGTTCCGGGTCGAAGGCTTCGAGGATTTCCTCGAGTGATTCGTCCAGGTAACCCTGATTGTTGATGCAATCGATCAGGGTCACGGCGATCAGGCGATCGGTGTCGGACATCGGCGCAAGGTTCAGCTGCCACAGCAGGTGGCTTTGCAGGCTTTCGCCGGCCGATGTGCGGGTGGTGAAATCCCACTCGTCGTCATCGTTGCTCGGCAGACTGCTGGCGCTAGTCTGGTAGACATCTTCCCATGCAGTGTCGACGGGCAGTTCGTTGGGAATGCGCTCGTTCCAGTCGCCTTCCTCGAGGTTATCCACCGTCGGGGCGGTTTCCTGGTAGGAGGGTTCTGAAACGTCGGCGTTGGGTGGCTGTTCGGCTTTGTCGGCCAAGGGGTCGGCGTTATCGAAGTCGTCGCCTTCTTCCTGGCGTTCGAGCATCGGATTGGACTCCAGGGCCTCCTGGATTTCCTGTTGCAGATCCAGGGTCGACAATTGGAGCAGGCGGATGGCCTGTTGCAGCTGCGGTGTCATCGTCAGCTGCTGGCCCATTCTCAAGACTAGCGATGGTTTCATGGCAGGGGCTTAACACCTTATTCCCGGCGCACATGCGCCATCCACTACAGGGCGCCGGAGCGCCAAACATAAGCAAATTATATGCCTGAAACCCTAACGTTTGCCTAGAGCGCTGTAACAATAAAAAACTATTGATTTTTTATCGAGACAAACGCTCGGCGACAGCCAGCCAACTGGCGCTTACAGGCGGAACTCGTGGCCCAGATACACTTCCTTCACCAAGTCGTTGGCCAGGATGGTGGCAGAGTCACCTTCAGCGATCAGTTGGCCGTCGTTGACGATGTAAGCGGTTTCGCAGATATCCAGTGTTTCACGGACGTTGTGGTCCGTGATCAGCACACCAATGCCCTTGGCCTTGAGGTGGTAGATGATCTGTTTGATGTCGCCGACCGAAATCGGGTCCACACCGGCGAAAGGTTCGTCGAGGAGGATGAATTTCGGGTTGGTCGCCAGTGCGCGGGCGATTTCCACGCGGCGGCGTTCACCACCGGACAGGCTCATGCCGAGGTTGTCGCGAATGTGGCTGATGTGGAATTCCTGCAGCAGGCTTTCCAGCTCCTTGCGACGACCGGCCTTGTCCAGTTCCTTGCGCGTCTCGAGGATGGCCATGATGTTGTCGGCGACCGAGAGCTTGCGAAAGATCGACGCTTCTTGCGGCAGGTAGCCGATACCGGCTTTTGCACGGCCGTGCATCGGCTGGTGGCTGACGTCCAGGTCATCGATCAGAACGCGGCCCTGATCGGCCTGAACCAGGCCGACGATCATGTAGAAGCAGGTGGTTTTGCCGGCACCGTTCGGGCCGAGCAAGCCGACGATCTGACCACTGTCGATCGACAGGCTCACGTCACGCACGACCTGGCGGCTCTTGTAGCTCTTGGCCAGATGCTGAGCTTTCAGAGTTGCCATTACGGGGCCTTCTGCTCGCCGGCTTTCGGCTTGGGCTGAATCACCATGTCGATGCGCGGGCGCGACTCGGTGACTTTGGTGCCTGTGGCGCGACCGGCGGTGGCGAGCTTTTTGTTGGTGTCGTAGACGATTTTCTCGCCTTGGGTGACGTTACCGTCCTTGTCGACGACCTTGGCGCGATCGATCAGCACGACGCGGTCTTGCGAGGCGTGATACTGAATGGTGACGCCCCAGCCCTGAACCGGCTTGGTGTCGCCCGCCGTCTGCAACTGCTCGAAGTAGGCAAGGTTGCCCACCGAAGTCACGACGTCGATGTCGCCCGCAGGGGTGCGAGTCATGGTGACAGTATTGCCGGTGACCTTCATCGAGCCTTGGGTGATGATCACGTCACCTTTATAGGTGGCAATGCCGTTCTTGTCGT
Source organism: Pseudomonas sp. GB2N2 (assembly GCF_054897705.1). Taxonomy (NCBI): domain Bacteria; kingdom Pseudomonadati; phylum Pseudomonadota; class Gammaproteobacteria; order Pseudomonadales; family Pseudomonadaceae; genus Pseudomonas; species Pseudomonas sp. GB2N2. The sequence goes on along the minus strand of NZ_CM142701.1, from coordinate 3,557,769 downwards.
CCAGTTGGGCGTCGTCGGCCTGAATGCGGATGGGCTGCTGTTGATCGTTCGGCAGAGCCCAGGCGCTCACGCTTCCCAGTGCTGCGCCCAGACCGAGCAAAATAGGGAGAGTTTTAACGAGCCTCATACTGTCCTCTTACGTTCGATAGCAGGTGTATCCTGCTTTCTTTCAAATACGCTTTCATTCCCTTGCCAGTCGATACACCGCCAGCGCCGTCGATTCTAACGGGTTGCTCGGTCTGCGCATATTGCTGTTGCGGGAACACGGTCATGCGGGTGGAAGTAATCAGGGTCTTGCGGTCTTTCTCGTCGAAACGGGTGATGCGCACCGAGTCGATCAATTCGACCTGGGTCCCGTCCGGATTGACTTCGCCTTTTTCGCTCTGGACGTGCCAGGGGAACTCGGTGCCCCGGAACAGATTGAGGTCCGGATTGGTCAACAGCGTCACTTCAGTCGCCTTCAAGTGTTCAACCTTGTCCGACGTCATCTCGTATTGCAGGCCGCCATCCGGCAGGTACTGCACGCTGTGAGCGTTGGTGGCGTAATAGTCGATCGCGGTTTCGTCGACCTTTGCCGCTGGCTGGTCGAGGAAGCGTTCCGGACTGATGTTCCAGTAGCCGACCGCGGCAAAAATAGCGGCGATGCAACCGAACACCAGTATGTTGCGAAATTTCTTGCTCAGCATAGTTGGCTCACAGGTACGCGGCGTTGGCCGCATCGAGGCGGCCCTGGGCGCGCAGGATCAATTCGCAAAATTCGCGGGCAGCACCTTCGCCACCACGGGCCTGGGTGATGCCGTGGGCGTGTTCACGCACGAAGCTGGCGGCATTGGCCACCGCCATGCCCAGGCCGACGCGGCGAATTACCGGCAGGTCGGGCAGGTCGTCGCCGAGGTAGGCGACCTGTTCATAGCTTAGGTTGAGTTGGGCAAGTAGCTCGTCGAGCACCACCAGTTTATCTTCGCGACCCTGATAAACGTGAGGAATGCCGAGATTCTTCGCCCGACGCTCGACCACCGGGGTCTTGCGGCCGCTGATAATAGCGGTCTGAACGCCGGCCGCCATCAACATCTTTATGCCTTGGCCGTCGAGTGTGTTGAAAGTCTTGAATTCGCTGCCGTCTTCCAGAAAATACAAACGCCCGTCGGTCAGGACGCCATCGACGTCAAATACCGCCAGTTTGATGTTTTTGCCGCGTTGCAGCAGGTCATTGCTCATCACATTACTCCTGCACGCAGCAGATCGGACAGGTTGAAGGCGCCAATTGGGCGATCCTCCTTGTCCACCACCACCAATGCGTTGATTCGATGATCTTCCATGATTTTCAGTGCTTCGGCAGCCAGCATGTCGGCCCGGGCGGTCTTGCCGTGAACGGTCATGACCTCGTCGATGGTCGTGTGATGGATATCGATCGTGCGATCCAGGGTGCGGCGCAAATCACCGTCCGTGAAGATTCCGGCGAGTTTGCCGTCGGCTTCCACGATCGCGGTCATGCCCAGGCCCTTGCGGGTCATTTCCATCAAAGCGTCTTTGAGCAGGGTGCCACGTTGAACCTGCGGCAACTCTTGCCCTGCATGCATCACGGTTTCCACTTTGAGCAGCAGGCGGCGGCCGAGCGCGCCACCCGGATGGGAAAACGCGAAATCTTCCGCGGTGAAGCCGCGGGCTTCAAGCAATGCGACGGCCAAGGCGTCGCCCATGACGAGGGCGGCGGTGGTCGACGACGTGGGCGCCAGGTTCAGCGGGCAGGCTTCATGCTCGACGTGCACGTTGAGGTTGACCTCGGCCGCCTTGGCCAGCGGTGAATCGGGGTTGCCCGTTACGCTGATCAACTGGATGCCCAAGCGCTTGATCAACGGCAGCAGGGTGATAATTTCATTGGTGGAACCGGAGTTCGACAAGGCCAAAATGATGTCGTCGCGGGTGATCATGCCCATGTCGCCGTGGCTGGCTTCGGCCGGATGGACGAAAAAAGCCGTGGTGCCGGTGCTGGCCAGGGTCGCGGCGATCTTGTTGCCGATGTGTCCCGATTTGCCCATGCCGACCACAACCACGCGGCCTTTGCTGGCCAGAATCATCTCGCAAGCGCGTACGAAATCTGCGTCGATATGGGGCAGCAAGCCTTGTACGGCTTCCAGTTCGAGGCGGATGGTGCGTTGAGCTGATTGAATCAGGTCGCTGGATTGGCTCATGTCGGAAATCGTATAGCCTGATGAAAAGGCGGCGATTATAGCGGTAATGATCGAAACCCTCACGCAAGTTCGTCGTGCTTTGACAATCCCTGTAACCGAAACCCACTGATATGAAGCTTTTTGCCGATAACACTGGCGAACATGGCCCGCCTTGGCGCTTGGGCGCCGGGCCTTTGCAGTGATATAGTTCGCCGCCAGTTCGGCCCGCCCGGAGGGGATGTGCTTTCGTCAGAGAGACAGGCGTCCGAGTGAGAGGCTGCATCGCAAGGAGTTTAGATGAGTGCCGATAACGCCTACGCGGTCGAGCTGAAGGGACTGACCTTCAAGCGCGGTGCGCGCAGCATTTTCAATAACGTCGATATCCGTATTCCACGCGGCAAGGTCACCGGCATCATGGGACCTTCCGGGTGTGGCAAGACCACATTATTGCGTTTGATGGGCGCCCAGTTGCGCCCGACCAAGGGCGAAGTCTGGGTCAACGGTCAGAACCTGCCGAAGTTGTCGCGCAGCGATCTGTTCGATGCGCGCAAGCACATGGGTGTGCTGTTTCAGAGTGGCGCACTGTTTACCGATCTCGACGTGTTCGAGAACGTCGCCTTTCCGTTACGCGTTCATACCGAGCTTCCGGAAGAAATGATCCGGGACATCGTGCTGCTCAAATTACAGGCCGTCGGCCTGCGCGGCGCCATCGATTTGATGCCCGAGGAGCTGTCCGGCGGCATGAAGCGCCGCGTCGCGCTGGCCCGGGCGATTGCCCTCGATCCGCAGATTCTCATGTATGACGAACCCTTCGTCGGCCAGGACCCGATCGCCATGGGCGTATTGGTGCGCCTGATCCGTCTGCTCAACGACGCCCTGGGCATCACCAGCATCGTGGTCTCCCACGACCTGGCCGAGACCGCGAGCATCGCCGACTACATCTATGTAGTCGGCGAAGGCCAGGTGTTGGGGCAGGGCACGCCTGAGGAACTGATGAACTCGCAAGAGCCACGGATTCGCCAATTCATGACGGGCGAACCCGACGGCCCGGTCGCATACCACTTTCCAGCGACGGATTACCGCGCAGATCTTCTGGGGAAGCGTTGATGCGCAAGATTTCACTCATAGAACGTGTGCGCCGGTTTGGCCACGCGGCCATCGACGTGCTGGCGGTGTTCGGCCGTTCGACGATATTCCTGTTTCACGCCTTGCTCGGCCGTGGCGGCATCGGTGGCGGTTTCGGCCTGATGATCAAGCAGTTGCACTCGGTGGGCGTGATGTCCCTGGTGATCATCGTGGTCTCCGGGGTGTTCATCGGCATGGTGCTGGCGCTGCAAGGGTTCAACATCCTCTCCAGCTACGGTTCGGAGCAGGCGGTGGGGCAGATGGTTGCCCTGACCTTGTTGCGCGAGTTGGGCCCGGTGGTCACGGCATTGCTGTTCGCCGGACGCGCCGGTTCGGCCCTGACGGCGGAAATCGGCAACATGAAGTCCACCGAGCAGCTGTCCAGTCTGGAAATGATTGGTGTCGACCCGCTCAAATACATCGTTGCCCCGCGCCTGTGGGCCGGCTTCATTTCCCTGCCGGTGTTGGCGATGATTTTCAGCGTGGTGGGTATCTGGGGCGGTTCGTGGGTAGCCGTCGACTGGCTGGGTGTGTATGAAGGTTCCTACTGGTCCAACATGCAAAACAGCGTGACGTTCACTGACGATGTGCTCAACGGCATTATCAAAAGTATCGTTTTCGCCTTTGTCGTGACCTGGATCGCCGTATTCCAAGGCTATGACTGCGAGCCCACATCCGAGGGGATCAGTCGTGCCACTACCAAGACCGTGGTGTATGCCTCTTTGGCTGTGCTCGGCCTGGACTTTATTCTGACCGCCTTGATGTTTGGAGATTTCTGATGCAAAACCGCACCCTGGAAATCGGTGTCGGCCTTTTCTTGCTGGCTGGCATCCTGGCTTTGCTGTTGCTGGCGTTGCGGGTAAGTGGCCTGTCCCCGAGCGCAACCACCGATACCTATAAACTTTATGCGTACTTCGACAATATCGCCGGTTTGACGGTCAGAGCTAAAGTGACCATGGCCGGTGTGACCATCGGCAAGGTCACGGCGATCGATCTGGACCGCGACAGTTTCACCGGTCGGGTGACGATGCAACTGGAAAAGCGCGTAGATAACCTGCCGACTGACTCCACTGCATCTATTCTGACTGCTGGCCTGTTGGGCGAGAAATACATCGGCATCAGCGTGGGTGGTGAAGAAACCCTGCTCAAGGAGGGTGGGACCATTCATGACACCCAGTCGTCGCTGGTGCTCGAGGACCTGATCGGTAAATTCCTGCTCAATACCGTTAGCAAAGACGCCAAATGAGGAGCTTTTGAATGATCTCTACCTTGCGACGTGGGCTGTTGGTATTACTCGCAGCGCTGCCGATGCTGGCTAACGCCGTGGCTGCGCCTTCCGCGCATGATCTGGTGCAGGACACCACGACCCGGATGCTCGCCGACCTGTCGGCCAACAAAGACAAGTACAAGCAGGATCCGCAGGACTTTTACACGGCGCTGAATACGATTGTCGGGCCTGTTGTCGATGCCGAAGGCATTTCCAAGAGCATCATGACCGTCAAGTATTCGCGCAAAGCCACGCCTGCGCAGATGAAGACCTTTGAAGAAAACTTCAAGAAAGGCCTGTTCCAGTTTTATGGTAATGCGCTGCTCGAGTACAACAACCAGGGCATCACCGTCGAACCTGCCAAGGATGAGTCCGGCGACCGCACCAGCGTTGGCATGACCGTCAAAGGCAGCAACGGCGCGATCTATCCCGTGTCTTACACGCTGGAGAAGATCGATGGCGAGTGGAAGCTGCGCAACGTGATCATCAACGGCATCAACATTGGCAAGCTGTTCCGCGATCAGTTCGCCGACGCGATGCAACGCAATGGCAATGACCTGGACAAGACCATCAATGGTTGGGCCGGGGAAGTTGCCAAAGCCAAGCAAACCAGCGAGAAACAAACCACCGAGAAGCAGTCGCAATGAGTGTGTCGGCCATTCGCATGAGTGAATCCGGTGAGCTGATGCTCAGCGGCATGCTGGACTACCGCACCGGCCCGGGCCTGCGCAAGCAGGGCCAGGCGCTGATCAAGGCCAGCAAAGCCGCTGCATTTGTGGTGGATTGTTCGGCGGTGTTGAAATCCAGCAGTGTCGGTTTGTCGCTGCTGCTGTGTTTCATGCGTGATGCACAGGAGGCCGGCAAGGCGCTGAGCATCCGGGCGATGCCCGAAGACATGCGCGAAATCGCTCAGGTCAGCGAATTGACCGAGCTGTTGGCGCATCCCTAACCGCATCTATTAAGAAGCCCCCCGTCAGAGTCCTGCTTCGCGGGGTTCGCAGGCGCGGGGCTTTTTTGTATGATGTCCGACCCGCGCGCACAGGGCGCCGATTGAGGTTGAGCATGCAGGCCGTAGAAGTGAAGAGCTTCCTTGAAGGAAAGCTGCCAAACACGCTGGTGGAAGTTGAAGGCGAAGGCTGCAATTTCCAGCTGAACGTGATTAGCGATGAACTGGCGGCGTTGAGCCCGGTGAAGCGTCAGCAGCAGGTCTATGCCCATTTGAACCCATGGATTACCGATGGCAGCATCCATGCGGTCACTATGAAATTTTTCAGCAGCGCGGCCTGGGCCGAGCGCACCTGAGCCCAAGGGCGTCGAGATTCTTATGGATAAATTGATTATTAGCGGTGGCGCTCGTCTTGATGGCGAGATCCGCATTTCCGGGGCAAAAAACTCTGCCCTGCCGATCCTGGCTGCCACCTTGCTGTGCGATGGCCCGGTAACCGTTGCCAACCTGCCGCACCTGCACGACATCACCACCATGATCGAGCTGTTCGGTCGCATGGGCATTGAGCCGGTGATCGACGAGAAACTCAGCGTCGAAATCGACCCGCGCACCATCAAGACCCTGATCGCTCCGTACGAACTGGTTAAAACCATGCGTGCGTCGATCCTGGTACTCGGCCCGATGGTTGCCCGTTTCGGCGAAGCCGAAGTTGCACTGCCTGGCGGTTGCGCCATCGGTTCGCGTCCGGTGGACCTGCACATCCGTGGCCTTGAAGCCATGGGCGCGGTCATCGACGTTGAAGGCGGCTACATCAAGGCGAAGGCCCCTGAAGGTGGCCTGCGCGGTGCGCACTTCTTCTTCGACACCGTCAGCGTGACCGGTACCGAAAACATCATGATGGCCGCCGCCCTGGCCAAGGGTCGCAGCGTCCTGGCCAACGCCGCGCGCGAACCTGAAGTTGTCGACCTGGCGAACTTCCTGATCGCCATGGGTGCCAAAATCACTGGCGCCGGCACCGACACCATCACCATCGATGGCGTTGAGCGTCTGCACCCGACCACTTACAAAGTGATGCCGGACCGTATCGAAACCGGGACTTACCTGGTCGCTGCTGCCGTGACCGGCGGTCGTGTGAAGGTCAAGGACACCGATCCGACCATCCTCGAAGCCGTTCTCGAAAAACTCCGCGAGTCGGGTGCTGAAATCACCTGCGGCGAAGACTGGATCGAGCTGAACATGCACGGCAAGCGGCCGAAAGCCGTCAACGTGCGCACCGCTCCGTACCCGGCATTCCCGACTGACATGCAGGCGCAGTTCATCTCGCTCAACGCCATTGCCGAAGGCACCGGTGCCGTGATCGAGACGATCTTCGAAAACCGCTTCATGCACGTTTACGAACTGCACCGCATGGGCGCCAAGATCCAGGTCGAAGGCAACACCGCCATCGTCACCGGTACCGAGAAGCTGAAAGGCGCGCCAGTGATGGCCACCGACCTGCGTGCTTCGGCCAGCCTGGTGATCTCGGCGTTGATCGCTGAAGGTGACACCCTGATCGATCGCATCTACCACATCGACCGTGGTTACGAGTGCATCGAAGAGAAACTGCAGATGCTCGGCGCCAAGATCCGCCGCGTACCGGGCTAGTTCCTGCTGCATGGGCGCAAGGACGCGCCCGCTGGTTTCGTTTCAAATCGGGGCTGTCTTTTCATTATTGAGAAAGCCTCGATGTGTGTCCGGCGCCATTTGCGACCGGGCATCAGTAGCCTGATAAGGACTGACGTTTCCCATGTTGACCATCGCACTGTCCAAGGGCCGCATCCTTGACGACACCCTGCCGCTTCTGGCTGAAGCGGGCATCGTGCCGACCGAGAATCCGGACAAGAGCCGCAAGCTGATCATCCCCACGACCCAGGCCGATGTGCGCCTGCTGATCGTGCGCGCCACCGATGTGCCGACGTATGTCGAGCATGGTGCCGCTGACCTGGGCGTCGCCGGTAAAGATGTGTTGATGGAATATGGTGGCCAGGGTCTGTACGAGCCTCTGGACCTGCGAATCGCCCTGTGCAAGCTGATGACCGCTGGCCGTGTCGGCGATGTCGAGCCCAAGGGCCGTCTGCGGGTCGCGACCAAGTTCGTCAACGTTGCCAAGCGCTATTACGCCGAACAGGGCCGTCAGGTCGACATCATCAAGCTGTACGGCTCGATGGAACTGGCGCCGCTGATCGGTCTGGCGGACAAGATCATCGACGTGGTCGACACCGGCAATACCCTGCGCGCCAATGGCCTGGAACCTCAGGATTTCATTGCCGACATCAGTTCCCGGCTGATCGTCAACAAAGCTTCGATGAAAATGCAACACGCCCGTATCCAGGCGTTGATCGACACCCTGCGCAAGGCAGTGGAGTCTCGACACCGCGGCTGATTCACCTGCGCGACCTTGAGTCGCGCCCGTCTATCCGCCTCATAGCCAGAATCTCAGGTGCCCAAGCGGAAACGACTGCTAAGTTAGGGCGCCTGAGTTTTTGCCATTCCTATGAGGCTCTCGCTATGACCGCACCGACTGCAATTCGCCGACTCAACGCTGCTGACCCGGATTTCGCACATCATCTGGATCATCTGCTGAGCTGGGAAAGTGTGTCTGACGACTCGGTCAATCAGCGGGTGCTGGACATCATCAAAGCCGTGCGCGAGCGCGGCGATGCGGCGCTGGTGGAGTTCACCCAGAAGTTCGACGGCCTGGAAGTCGCCTCGATGGCCGACTTGATCCTGCCGCGCGAACGCCTGGAACTGGCGTTGACCCGTATTACAGTGCCTCAGCGTGAAGCGCTGGAAAAAGCCGCGACCCGCGTGCGCACTTATCACGAAAAACAGAAACAGGATTCCTGGAGCTACACCGAAGCCGACGGCACGGTGCTGGGCCAGAAGGTCACGCCGCTGGATCGCGCCGGCCTGTACGTGCCGGGCGGCAAGGCGTCGTACCCCTCGTCGGTGTTGATGAACGCGATTCCGGCCAAGGTCGCCGGCGTGACCGAAGTGGTCATGGTGGTGCCGACCCCGCGCGGTGAAATCAACGAACTGGTGCTGGCCGCCGCCTGCATCGCCGGCGTCGACCGCGTGTTTACCATCGGGGGCGCACAAGCGGTTGCCGCGCTGGCTTACGGCACCGAAAGCGTGCCGAAGGTCGACAAGGTCGTCGGCCCGGGCAACATCTATGTCGCCACCGCCAAGCGTCACGTATTCGGCCAGGTCGGTATCGACATGATCGCCGGCCCGTCGGAAATCCTCGTGGTGTGCGACGGCAAGACCGATCCGGACTGGATCGCCATGGACCTGTTCTCTCAGGCCGAGCACGACGAAGACGCTCAGGCGATTCTGGTCAGCCCGGACGCCGAGTTCCTCGACCAGGTTGCCGCCAGCATCGCCAAACTGCTGCCAACCATGGAACGCGCCGAGATCATCGAAACCTCGATCAATGGCCGTGGCGCCTTGATCAAGGTGCGCGATATGGAACAAGCCATCGAAGTGGCCAACCGCATTGCGCCGGAGCACCTGGAGTTGTCGGTCGCCGATCCGCAAGCGTGGTTGCCGCAGATCCGCCACGCGGGCGCGATCTTCATGGGCCGTCACACGTCTGAAGCCTTGGGCGACTACTGCGCCGGGCCGAACCACGTGCTGCCGACTTCTGGCACAGCGCGCTTCTCGTCGCCGCTGGGTGTGTACGACTTCCAGAAACGCTCGTCGATCATCTTTTGCTCCGAGCAGGGTGCGTCGGAACTGGGCAAGACCGCTTCGGTGCTCGCCCGTGGCGAGTCGCTGACGGCCCACGCCCGCAGCGCCGAATACCGCATCATCGACGAGCTCTCCATTGAAGGGCAGGGAAAACTGAAATGAGTAAATTCTGGAGTCCGTTCGTCAAGAACCTGGTGCCTTACGTGCCGGGTGAGCAGCCGAAACTGGCCAAACTGGTGAAGCTCAACACCAACGAAAACCCTTACGGTCCGTCGCCTAAAGCCTTGGCCGCGATGCAGACCGAACTGAATGACAACTTGCGTCTGTACCCGGACCCGAACAGTGATCTGCTGAAGAACGCCGTTGCCGACTATTACGGCGTGCAAAGCAATCAGGTGTTCCTGGGCAACGGTTCCGACGAAGTCTTGGCGCACATCTTCCACGGGTTGCTGCAGCACGATAAACCGCTGTTATTCCCGGACATCAGCTACAGCTTCTATCCGGTTTACTGTGGGTTGTACGGCATCAAGTTCGACGCGGTGCCGCTGGATGAGCAGTTCCGGATCGCCCCGGCGGACTACGCCAAACCGAACGGCGGGATCATTTTTCCCAACCCGAATGCGCCGACCGGTTGCCTGTTGGCGCTGGACGCGGTGGAGCAGATCCTCAAGGCCAGCCCGGATTCGGTGGTCGTGGTGGATGAGGCTTACATCGACTTCGGTGGCGAGACGGCAATCACCCTGGTGGACCGTTATCCAAACCTGCTGGTGACCCAGACGTTGTCCAAGTCCCGTTCACTGGCCGGCCTGCGGGTGGGTCTGGCGGTGGGGCATCCGGACCTGATCGAAGCGCTGGAGCGGATCAAGAACAGCTTCAACTCCTATCCGCTGGATCGTCTGGCGAATGTCGGGGCGGCGGCGGCGTTCGAGGACCGTGAGTACTTCGACAAGACGTGCCGGTTGGTGATCGAGAACCGTGAGAAGGTCGTCGCGCAATTGCAAGCGAAGGGCTTTGACGTGTTGCCGTCGGCGGCGAACTTCATCTTCGCCCGTCACCCGCAGCACGATGCGGCGGGACTGGCGGCGAAGTTGCGCGAGCAGGGCGTGATCGTGCGGCACTTCACGCAGGAGCGAATTGCCCAGTTCCTGCGGATTTCCATCGGCACGCCTGAGCAAAACCAGGCACTGATCGACGGTCTCGGCGACCTGTAAATCGCTTTCGCTGGCGAGCCAGCGCCTACAGATAATTGTGTCGTCCACAACGCTTGTGATTGACACAAATCCTGTAGGCGCGGGCTTGCCGGCGAAAGATCCGCCGCAGAATCGATGCCTTACTCGTGATGCGCCTCGCCGAGGAACGTCAGCGAACTGAACAGCCCCCGGCTGCTCACATCAGCGCTGCCCTGCACCGGCACTTCCATCTGCGCCGCAATCACATTCAGCCCCTCATTACGCACCTGCACCTGCGCTCGACCTTCCGAATCTGTTTCGGTACTCAGCGTATTCGGCGCACTGCGATAGTCGCCAATCAACTTCACGCCCGCCGCCGGTTTGCCGTCCAGCAGCACGCGCACCGGCAACGACTTGCCTGGCCCGACCGTTAACGGGTCGACCTCCGGCAGAATCAGCAATTTCATCTGCTCAAGCGCCGGCAACTTCGCCCCCGGTTGATAAATCGCCAGGCTGTACTTGAACGTCTGGATGGATTCAACCGCCCCGGGCACTTTAGTGCGTCCTTTGTTGACCCACTTTTTATCAGCGGTCCGCGACCACATGCCGTTGTTCAGCGCCACGGCCATGACGGCCGGTGGTTTCAGCGGTTGCAGGCGGGCGTGGTCGGCGAGGCGCTGGACGGACACCGGGATCATGTTGCCGCTGACGTCATAGGCCCAGGCACCGCTGATTTTCTGTGGTTTGAAGGTGTTGTCTTCGGCGCCGTGGCCGTAAACCACTTCGACAGTGCCGCGGCGCTGTTCGGTCCACAGGCCATGGGCCGAGACTTCAGCGGCGAAGAGCAGGGCGAGCAGCGCCAAGGGCTTGAGAGATTGCATTTGCATGGTGACGTCCTTTACAGGTTGAGTGTCAGGCTGACGGTGAAATTGCGCGGCTCACCGGGGCTGACCCAGTAGTTGCTGTAAGAGCGCTCGAAGTATTTCTCGTCGAAAAGGTTGTTCAGGTTCAGACCCACGATGACGTTGTCGCTGGCCTTGTAATGGGCCAGCAGGTCGACGGTGTGGTAAGCCGGTAGTTCGAAGTCGCTGCCGGCTTCACCCGAGCGATCGCCGACAAAGGTGAACGCCGCGCCGAGGTCTGAGCCGCGCAAGTAACCCTCCTGAAATTCATAAACCCCCAGCAGACTGCCGCTGCGCCTGGCCACGCCGAGGATGCGGCTGCCCGCAGGAATGGCTCTATCGCCCTTGGTGACTTCAGCATCGATATAGGCGAATGCGCCGATCACCCGCACGGCGTCGGTTACCTGGCCGGTGACTTGTAGATCGAAACCCTGGCTGCGAGCCTTGCCCATGGCGCGGCTGGTATCGGTGCCCGGATCGAGGGCGAGGACGTTTTCCTTGTCGATTCGAAACGCGGCGAGGGTACTGCTCAGGCGGTTGTCGAACAGCTCGCTCTTGATCCCCACCTCGTAGCCGACACCTTCTTCCGGGTCGAAGGATTTGCCAGCGGCGTCCAGTCCGTTGTTCGGTTTGAATGAAGTGGAGGCGTTGGCGAACAGACCGACTTCAGGTGTCAGTTGATAGAGCAGGCCTGCCCGTTGAGTCAGCGCATCGTTGCTCTGGCGGCTGGCTGTGCTGCGGGTGTGATCGTCGATGCCTTGCTCGAAATGTTCGAAGCGCGCACCGATCATGCCGCGCAGTTTGTCGGTGAAGATGATCTGATCCTGCAGGTTCAACGCATGGCTTTCGACGTGTTCGAAGATGTCCGTGCCGGAACGCGCGCCGTCGGGTTTGCGCTGGCCGTAGACGGGTTGGTAAATGTCGATGGTGTAGGGGGTGCCGGCAATGGTCGTGACCCGCTCATCCTTGCGGTAATTCTCGTATTCGCTGCCGATCAGCAGTTCGTGCTGCCAGGTGCCAAGGTCGAACACGCCGCTCAGTTCGAGTTGGGTGATGCTGTCGTGCCAATTGTTGTCACGCTCACGGTAGCGGCGGTTGACCGTGTGGCCGTTGGCATTCAACGGCCGGGTTTCCGAAGCGAAGCCCCAGAGTTTTCCTTCTTTGTAATGGCTGGCCAGGCGCAGCTTCCAACGGTCGTCGAGCTGATGTTCGAGCGCGGCTTGCAGACTATTGTTGTGGTTATCGATGTCGCCATCGTTGGGTTCGCCGAGGAAGGTCGAGCGCGAGACGCCGCTCCATTTATTGTTCGGCGCGACAATGCCACGGTCGAAGGTGGAGCTGTGGCGGACGAATTCGCTCTCCACCAGCACATGCGTGTCGGGGTTCAGTTGCCAACTGAAGGAGGGCGCGACGAACACGCGCTGGCTCTCGACGTGATCGCGGAAACTGTGGTTGTCCTCGACGGCCAGATTGACCCGCGAGAGCACATTGCCGTCGGTATCCAGCGGTGTGTTGACGTCCAGTGCGGTGCGATAGCGATCCCAGCTGCCAGCACTGGTCTGCAGCGTGGTGAAGGCGTGCGGTTGGGGTTTCTTGGTCACGATGTTCAACGTGCCACCCGGATCGCCTCGGCCATAAAGGCTGGCAGCCGGACCTTTGAGCACTTCTATTCGCTCGATGTTCGCCACGTCCGGCGTGCTCGGGTAGCCGCGATTGGCACTGAAACCGTCCTTGTAGAACTCCGATGTGCTGAAGCCGCGCACGCTGTATTCGTAGAGCGTCAGGCCACCGAAATTGTTCTGCTTCGATACGCCGCCGGCAAAGTCCAAGGCGCGTTCAACGCTGGTGCTGCCCAAGTCTTTGAGCACACTCGCAGGTACAACGCTGATCGATTGCGGGATGTCGCGGATAGCCGTGTCGGTCTTGGTCGCGCTGGAGGAGCGGGAGGCGCGATAGCCTTTGACGGGGCCGGTGGGGGATTCGTAGTCAGAGGTGACGCTGATCGCGTCCAGTTCGAGCGGGCTGGAATCTTCGGCGAAGACCGGATCTGCCAATAGACCAAGGGCCAGACCTGCCGCAGAAACCATGGTTCGAGACGACATGTTATGTTGTTCCAATAGTGATATTGAAACAATATAACATGTCTAATGAGAATGTCTTCCAACAGCCCGAGAATCTCGGGCCGGGCTTAGTTCTCTTCTTTTTCCTTCACGGGCGCGGGCGGTGGACGCAAGCCGATTTCCGCGGTCAGCTTCAATTCCTTGCCGTTACGCATCACCTGAACCGTGACCTTGTCGGTCGGTTTGATCCGCGCAACCTGGTTCATCGAGCGACGACCATCACCGGCCGGCTCGCCGTCGATGGCAAGAATCACGTCACCCAATTGCAAGCCAGCCTTCTGCGCCGGTCCGTCGCGGAAGATCCCCGCGACCACGATGCCCGGACGTCCCGACAGGCCAAACGACTCCGCCAGTTCCTGGGTCAATGGCTGTACTTCGATCCCTAGCCAGCCACGAATCACCTGGCCGTGTTCGATGATCGACTTCATTACTTCCATCGCCAGCTTCACCGGGATCGCGAAACCGATGCCCTGCGAACCGCCGGACTTGGAGAAGATCGCCGTGTTGATGCCGGTCAGGTTGCCATTGGCGTCTACTAGCGCACCGCCGGAGTTGCCCGGGTTGATCGCCGCGTCGGTCTGGATGAAATCTTCGTAGTTGTTCAGGCCCAACTGGTTGCGACCGGTGGCGCTGATGATGCCCATGGTCACGGTCTGGCCGACGCCGAACGGGTTGCCGATGGCCAGGGCCACGTCGCCGATGCGGATGTTATCGGAGCGACCCACGGTGATCGCCGGCAAGTTTTTCAAATCGATCTTCAACACCGCGAGGTCGGTTTCCGGGTCGCTGCCGATTACGCGGGCCAGGGTTTCACGGCCGTCCTTCAACGCCACCACAATCTGGTCGGCGCCGCTGGTCACGTGGTTGTTGGTCAGCAGATAACCTTCCGGGCTCATGATCACGCCGGAACCCAGGCTCGATTCCATGCGCTTCTGCTTCGGCGAGTTGTCGCCGAAGAAGCGCCGGAATTGCGGATCTTCAAACAGCGGATGGTTGGGCTTGTTGATGACCTTGGTGGTGTACAGGTTGACCACCGACGGCGCGGCGATGGTCACTGCGTCGGCATAGGACACCGGACCCTGTTGCACGAAGGTGGATTGCGGGGCTTGTTGCAGGTTGACGTCGAGGCTCGGCAACCCGACCCACTGCGGGTAACGCTGGATAATCAACAGAGCGATAAGCACGCCGGCCAACAGCGGCCAGCTGGAAAAACGCAGCGCCTTGAGCATTAAGCACGTCCTGAAAGGTTGCAGGCGGTATGAGACCGCCCATAATGTCGCGCATTATACGAGGCCGCGCGCGCCTCTGAACGGGATATTTAGGAGTCTTTTATGGCCGTCGCCCTGAGCACCCTGGTCGAAGAAGCCGACCGTTATCTGAACAGTGCCAAGATTGCCGATTATTGCCCCAACGGACTGCAGGTCGAAGGCCGGCCGCAGGTGATGCGCATCGTCAGCGGCGTTACTGCGAGCCAGGCATTGCTGGACGCCGCGGTCGAAGCGCAGGCCGATCTGGTGCTGGTGCATCACGGCTATTTCTGGAAGGGCGAGAACCCGTGCATCACCGGCATGAAACAGCGCCGCTTGAAAACCCTGCTTAAGCACGACATCAGCCTGCTGTCCTATCACTTGCCCCTGGACCTGCACCCGGACGTCGGCAACAACGTGCAATTGGCGCGTCAGCTGGACATTACCATCGAAGGCCCGCTCGATCCGGATAACGTCAAGGTGGTCGGTCTGGTCGGCTCGTTGAGCGAACCGGTGACGCCACGCGATTTCGCTCGCCGGGTGCAGGAAGTCATGGGTCGCGAGCCGCTGTTGATCGAAGGCAGCGAGATGATTCGCCGGGTCGGCTGGTGCACCGGTGGCGGCCAGGGTTACATCGATCAGGCCGTATTGGCCGGGGTCGACCTCTACCTCAGCGGCGAAGCCTCCGAGCAGACCTTTCACAGCGCCCGGGAAAACGACATCAGCTTCATTGCCGCCGGCCACCACGCCACCGAGCGCTACGGCGTGCAGGCGCTGGGGGATTACCTGGCGCGACGGTTTGCGCTGGAGCACATCTTCATCGATTGCCCGAATCCGATCTGAAAGTGCTCTCGATCAAACTGTAGGAGCGGGCTCGCGAAAACGATTCAACATCCAGCAATGGTGTCGACTGACTCACTGCTTTCGCGAGCAAGCCCGCTCCCACATTGACGGCTGGCGCCCAAACGGCGGGGTATATTCATATACCCTTTCGATCTAGCCCGCGTCCTGAATAGAAGAGGTCGCTGTGCTAGGATTCCCCGCTCGAACACGGCCCGCAGGCCGTCCATAAGATCGTTTTCGTGAGTAGCCATGGTCGACAAACTGACGCATTTGAAACAGCTGGAGGCCGAAAGCATCCACATCATCCGTGAGGTCGCCGCCGAGTTCGATAACCCGGTGATGCTGTACTCCGTCGGTAAAGACTCCGCCGTGATGCTGCACCTTGCGCGCAAGGCATTCTTCCCGGGCAAGCTGCCGTTCCCGGTGATGCACGTCGACACCCGGTGGAAGTTCAAGGAAATGTACGCGTTCCGCGACAAAATGGTCGAAGAGCTCGGCCTTGACCTGATCGTGCACGTAAATCCCGATGGCGTCGCGCAGGGCATCAACCCGCTGACGCACGGCAGTGCCAAGCACACCGATATCATGAAAACCGAAGGCCTCAAGCAGGCCCTCGACAAACACGGCTTCGACGCCGCGTTCGGTGGCGCCCGCCGCGACGAAGAAAAATCCCGTGCCAAAGAGCGCGTGTATTCCTTCCGCGACACCAAGCACCGCTGGGACCCGAAAAACCAGCGTCCAGAGCTGTGGAACGTCTACAACGGCAACGTCAACAAGGGCGAGTCGATTCGCGTGTTCCCGTTGTCGAACTGGACCGAACTTGATATCTGGCAGTACATCTACCTCGAAGGCATCCCGATCGTGCCACTGTATTTCGCCGCCGAGCGCGACGTCATCGAGATGAATGGCACCTGGATCATGATCGACGACGAACGCCTGCTCAATCACCTGAGCGACGAAGACAAGGCGCGCATCGTCAAGAAAAAGGTCCGTTTCCGCACATTGGGCGACTACCCGTTGACCGGTGCGGTCGAGTCCGAGGCGACCAGTCTGACCGACATCATTCAGGAAATGCTCCTGACGCGAACTTCCGAACGCCAGGGCCGGGTCATCGACCACGACGGCGCAGGCTCGATGGAAGAAAAGAAACGGCAGGGGTATTTCTAAGCTTTGAGTTACAAGCGGCAAGCTGCAAGTTAACGGCGGTATGCGTAACTTTGTAGTTTGGTGCTTGTGACCGGTTGCTGCGAGCCGTGCTTGGGTTGCTCGTTATGGATTTCGAGAGGCTGGTTGTCTGGCAGCGTAGCAAGTGTTTGGCGGTGGGTATTTACAGAGAGTTTGCGCGTTGCCGGGACTTTGGTTTCAAGGATCAAATCACCCGCTCCGCGCTTTCAGTACCTTCCAATATTGCTGAAGGCATGGAACGGCGCAGCGCAAAGGAAAAAGTTCGTTTTCTTTGGATTGCCAAGGCTTCCTGTGGAGAGTTACGCACGCAACTCCTCATTGCCCGTGAAATTGCTTACATCGCCGATCCACTGGCTGAAAATTGGATTACAGAAACTCGCGAGCTTTCAAGAATGCTCTGCGGCTTGATCAACACAATTTCTGACTAGCTGTACGCCGACAAGCTTGCCGCTTGAAGCTTACAGCTTGGAGCTCGAATGCAATGAGTCACGTATCTGATTTGATCAGCGAGGACATCCTCGCCTACCTGGGCCAGCACGAACGCAAGGAAATGCTGCGCTTCCTGACGTGTGGCAACGTCGATGACGGCAAGAGCACCCTCATCGGGCGCCTGCTGCACGACTCCAAGATGATCTACGAAGATCACCTGGAAGCCATCACCCGCGACTCGAAAAAAGTCGGCACCACCGGCGACGACATCGACCTGGCATTGCTGGTCGACGGCCTGCAGGCCGAGCGTGAGCAGGGCATCACCATCGATGTCGCCTACCGCTATTTCTCCACCGCCAAACGCAAATTCATCATCGCCGACACCCCTGGCCATGAGCAGTACACCCGCAACATGGCCACCGGTGCGTCCACCTGTGACCTGGCGATCATCCTGGTCGACGCCCGTTACGGCGTGCAGACCCAGACCCGTCGCCACAGCTTCATCGCCTCGTTGCTCGGCATCAAGCACATCGTGGTCGCCATCAACAAGATGGACCTCAATGGCTTCGACGAAAGCGTGTTCGAGTCGATCAAGGCCGATTACCTGAAGTTCGCTGACGGCATCGCCTTCAAGCCGACCACAATGGCCTTCGTGCCGATGTCGGCGCTCAAGGGCGACAACGTAGTGAACAAGTCCGAGCGCTCGCCGTGGTACACCGGCCAGTCGCTGATGGAAATTCTCGAGACTGTCGAGATCGCCAACGACCGCAACTACACCGACCTGCGTTTCCCGGTCCAGTACGTCAACCGTCCGAACCTGAACTTCCGTGGCTTCGCCGGCACTCTGGCCAGCGGCATCGTGCACAAGGGCGACGAAGTCGTTGTGCTGCCGTCGGGCAAGAGCAGCCGCGTGAAATCCATCGTCACCTTCGAAGGTGAGCTGGAGCATGCAGGTCCCGGTCAAGCGGTGACGCTGACCATGGAAGACGAGATCGATATCTCTCGCGGCGACTTGCTGGTGCACGCCGACAACTTGCCGCAAGTGACTGACGCGTTCGACGCCATGCTGGTGTGGATGGCTGAAGAGCCGATGCTGCCGGGCAAGAAATACGACATCAAGCGCGCCACGTCGTATGTGCCGGGCTCGATCACCAGCATCGTCAACCGCGTTGACGTGAACACCCTGGAAGAAGGTCCCGCCAGCTCGTTGCAGTTGAACGAGATCGGTCGGGTCAAGGTCAGCCTCGACGCCGCCATCGCGCTGGACGGTTATGCGAGCAACCGCACCACCGGTTCGTTCATCGTCATCGACCGTTTGACCAACGGCACCGTCGCCGCCGGCATGATCATCGCTCAGCCGTTGGCGCATGGCAGCAGCACGCACCACGGCAAACTGGCGCACGTCGCCACCGAAGAACGTGCTCAGCGCTTCGGCCAGCAGCCGGCCACCGTGTTGTTCAGCGGCTTGTCGGGCGCCGGCAAAAGCACCCTGGCCTATGCGGTTGAACGCAAACTGTTCGACCTCGGTCGCGCGGTTTTTGTACTGGATGGCCAGAACCTTCGTCATGACCTGAACAAAGGTCTGCCGCAGGATCGCGCCGGGCGTACCGAGAACTGGCGTCGTGCCGCGCACGTTGCGCGGCAGTTCAACGAAGCCGGGTTGCTGACACTGGCCGCCTTCGTCGCGCCGAGTGCCGAAGGGCGTGAGCAAGCCCGGGACCTGATCGGCAAGGAGCGTTTGCTGACGGTCTACGTCCAGGCCTCGCCGACAGTCTGCGCCGAGCGTGACCCGCAAGGCCTGTACGCGGCGGCCGGGGATAACATCCCGGGCGAGTCCTTTCCGTACGACGTGCCGCTGGATGCCGATCTGGTGATCGACACCCAGACCGTGTCGCTGGAAGAAGGCGTCAAGCAAGTGCTGGACCTGCTGCGTCAGCGCGGCGCGATCTAGGACAGGATCAGCGACAAGCTTCTAGCTTCAAGCTGCAAGAAAAAACCCGCAGATGAGTGATCATCGGCGGGTTTTTTTGTGCTTCTGAAATCGCCATCGCTGGCAAGCCAGCTCCCACAGGTGGTGAGCTGATTTCGAAAACGCGTAGATCCTGTGGGAGCTGGCTTGCCAGCGATGAGGCCAGCCCAGGGAACTCAAGACTTGGCGGGATATTCCCGATGCATCTGCCCCAGCAGCGCATCCTTGTCTTCCCACAACTGATTGATCCACCCCTGAAACTGCAAGCGATACTCCCCATCCTGGTCGTAATTCTTGCCAATGAACTGCGGCGGAATCTTCAGTTCCTGAAAATGCACCACCACGTCCGCAACGTTGCCGCAGAGTAAATCCCAGTACCCCGGACGCCCGCCCGGATAGTGAATGGTCACGTCGACGATAGACTCCAGCTGCTCACCCATTGCATCCAGCACAAACGCAATGCCGCCGGCCTTGGCTTTGAGCAGGTATTTGAACGGTGATTTCTGCTGCGTATGCTTGCCGTCGGTAAAGCGCGTGCCTTCGACGAAATTGAAAATTCCTACCGGGTTGTTGCGAAACTTCGCGCAGGTCTTTCGCGTGGTTTCCAGGTCTTTGCCTTTCTTCTCCGGGTGCTTTTCCAAGTAGGCCTTGGAGTAGCGCTTCATGAACGGAAAGCCCAGCGTCCACCACGCCAGGCCAATCACCGGCACCCAGATCAGCTCTTGCTTGAGAAAGAACTTCAACGGCTGGATACGGCGGTTGAGCACGTATTGCAGCACCATGATGTCGACCCAGCTCTGGTGGTTGCTGGTGATCAGGTAGGAGTGCCGATAGTCCAGCCCTTCGAGTCCGCTGAGGTGCCAGCGGGTGCGGCGGACCAGGTTCATCCAGGCCTTGTTGTTGCTGATCCAGGCTTCATGGGTATGACTCATCAGCCAGCGGGTGAAACGCTGGGTGATGGCGAATGGCAGCACTTTGAAGATCGCCACGCAGAACAGAAACGAACACAGCAGAATCGTGTTCAGCGCCAGCAGCAACGATGCGATCACGCCGCGCACGGCGGCAGGCAGGAAATCCAGCATTTAAAGATCCAAAGGTCGGTTGGCAGCTTGAATCGCGGTCAACGCGATGGTGTAGACGATGTCGTCGACTTGCGCGCCGCGCGGCAGGTCGTTGACCGGTTTGCGCAGGCCTTGCAGCATCGGCCCGAGGCTGACGCAGTCGGCACTGCGTTGCACGGCTTTGTGCGTTGTGTTGCCGGTGTTCAGGTCGGGGAACACGAACACCGTGGCGCGACCGGCGACCTGGCTGTTCGGCGCCAGTTGCCGGGCGACGGTTTCGTTGGCGGCTGCGTCGTACTGCAAGGGCCCGTCGATCAGCAGCGAATTCTGCTGTTCGTGGGCGAGCAAGGTCGCTTCGCGGACCTTCTCGACCTCTTCGCCACTGGCCGATTCGCCGCTGGAGTAGCTGATCATTGCCACCCGCGGGGTAATGCCGAAGGCCGCTGCCGAGTCGGCACTTTGCAGCGCTATCTCGGCCAGTTCGGTGGCGCTCGGGTGCGGGTTCATCACGCAGTCGCCGTAGACCAGCACTTCTTCGGGAAACAACATGAAGAACACCGACGACACCAGCGTGCAGCCCGGCGCCGTTTTAATCAGCTGCAGTGCCGGGCGAATGGTGTTGGCCGTGGAGTGGATGACGCCGGACACCAGACCGTCGACTTCATCCAGCGCCAGCATCATGGTGCCGATCACCACGGTGTCTTCGAGTTGCTGTTCGGCCATCGGCGCATTGAGGCTTTTGCTTTTGCGCAGGGCAACCATCGGTTCGACGTAGCGTTGGCGAATCAGGTCGGGATCCAGAATCTCCAGCCCCGGCGGGAGCACGATATCGTGAGCGCGCGCGACGGCTTCGACATCTTCCGGTTTCGCCAGCAGCACGCAACGGGCAATGCCGCGCGCCTGACAGATCGCCGCCGCCTGCACGGTCAGCGGCTCGCTGCCTTCCGGTAACACGATGCGCTTGTTGGCAGCCTGGGCACGCTGGATCAATTGATAACGGAACACCGCCGGTGACAGGCGCATTTCCCGTGGTGTGCCGCAACGCTGGTGCAGCCAGTTGGCGTCGAGGTGGCTGGCGACGAAGTCAGTGATGATCTCCGCACGTTCGCGGTCGTCGATCGGGATTTCCTTGTTCAGGCCGTTCAACTGGTTGGCGGTGTCGTAGGAGCCGGTGCTCACCGACAACACTGGCAGGCCGGCCTGCAAGGCGCCGCGGCACAGGTCCATGATCCGTGGGTCGGGCAGGGTGTCGCTGGTCAGCAGCAGCCCGGCCAGCGGCACGCCGTTCATGGCGGCGAGGCTGACGGCGAGGATGATGTCGTCGCGGTCGCCGGGCGTCACCACCAGCACGCCGGGCTTGAGCAGCTCCACGGTGTTGCGCATGGTGCGCGCGCAGATAATGATTTTGGTCATGCGCCGGGTTTCGTAATCGCCGGCATTGAGGATTTGCGCGCCCATCAGATCGGCCACGTCGCGGGTGCGCGGCGCGTTCAGTTCGGGCTGGAAAGGAATGCAACCGAGCAACCGGAAATCACCACTGCGCAGCAATGCCGAATGGTCTTTCAGGCGCGCGGCGAACGCCTCCATGCTCTCGTCGGTCTTGACCTTGTTGAGGATCACGCCGAGGACCTTCGGGTCTTTAGGGCCGCCGAAGAGTTGCGCCTGCAATTCCACGCGGCCGGAGAGTTCGGTCAGTACGTCGTTTTCCGGTGCCGAGACCAGGATCACGTCGGCGTCGAGGCTCTTGGCCAAGTGTAGATTGACCCTCGCGGCATAGCTGGCGCTGCGGGTCGGAACCATGCCTTCGACGATCAGCACGTCTTTGCCGATGGCCGCTTGCTGATAGAGCGTGATGATTTCTTCGAGCAGCTCATCGAGCTGACCGTCGCCGAGCATGCGTTCGACATGAGCCAGACCCAGCGGCTGTGGCGGTTTCAAACCGTGGGTGCGCGCCACCAGTTCGGTGGAACGCTCAGGCCCGGTGTCACCCGGATGGGGCTGGGCGATCGGTTTGAAAAATCCGACTTTGAGGCCGGCTCGCTCAAGGGTACGTACCAGCCCGAGGCTGATAGAGGTCAGACCCACACCAAAATCGGTGGGCGCGATAAAAAAAGTTTGCATGCGGATTCTCTAAGGGAGCAGGCAAAGGTGATCATCTATAACTGACGATCTACCGACATTCAGTCGCCAAGGTTATCGCTAACCGAGCCTTGTGCGCACCATCCACAATCAAAGGGCAGGCCTATTTTTTCAATACGTTGCGCCGGATCGAGGACCCAGGCACGCGATTGCCACGGCGGCTGGTGGCGCAGGTGCTGCGTATGGCCGCAGGACAGCTCGACTACCCAATGCCCGTCCCCATCCTGATGGAAACCGGTGAATGTCGTGCCTTTCGCCATAATCCGTCCGTCCGGGTTGTGTTCGCTTTCGGACGATGGCTTCGCTAAACTTGGCCTTTCTAAATTCTTATGCAAAAGGTCTCGCCCCATGCTGATCGCCGCCAATAAGGCTGTCTCCATCGACTATACCCTGACCAACGACGCTGGTGAGGTCATCGACAGTTCCGCCGGCGGCGCGCCGCTGGTCTACCTGCAAGGCGCAGGTAACATCATCCCGGGTCTGGAAAAGGCACTGGACGGCAAAGCAGTCGGCGACGAGCTGACGGTCGCCGTAGAACCTGAAGACGCGTACGGCGAATATGCTGCCGAACTGGTCAGCACCCTGAGCCGCAGCATGTTCGAAGGCGTCGACGAACTGGAAGTGGGCATGCAGTTCCACGCGTCCGCTCCGGACGGCCAGATGCAGATCGTGACCATTCGCGATCTGGACGGTGACGACGTTACCGTCGACGGCAACCACCCGTTGGCCGGTCAGCGCCTCAATTTCCAGGTCAAGATCATCGACATCCGTGAAGCCAGCCAGGAAGAAATCGCTCATGGCCACGTCCATGGCGAAGGTGGCCATCACCACTGATTTTCTGCGCTAAGCTCAGAGAACTGGAGAGGCGCCCGAGGGCGCCTTTTTAGTCCGCGGCTGTCCTTGGTGATATTCCCAAGAGGCTGTTTCGAGAAGAACACGGGAATCTGGAGTCCGTCATGAGTGCTTTTCACGACCTTAAATTGACAGGCCTGAATGGTCAGGAGCTTCCTCTGGCGCCCTTCAAGGGGCACGTCGTGCTGGTGGTCAACGTCGCCTCCAAATGCGGTTTGACCCCACAGTACGCGGCGCTGGAAAACCTCTATCAGCAATACAAAGGCAAAGGCTTCAGCGTCCTGGGCTTGCCGTGCAACCAGTTTGCCGGGCAGGAGCCGGGCAGCGAACAAGAGATTGAGGCGTTTTGCAGCCTCAACTATGGCGTGACCTTTCCGTTGTCCAGCAAGCTGGAAGTCAACGGCCATGATCGTCATCAGCTCTACCGTCTGCTGGCCGGCGAGGGGGCTGAATTCCCGGGCGACATTACCTGGAACTTCGAAAAATTCCTGCTGGGCAAGGACGGTCGCGTATTGGCGCGGTTCTCGCCGCGCACGGCACCGGATGATCCGACGATCATTCATGCCATCGAAAAAGCCCTCGGCTGAAATCCCTCCACTGTAGGAGCGAGCTCGCTCGCGATGGACGTTAACGATAACGTCGAAAAGCCTGAACCCCCCGGTGTTCTCAGGTTTTTCGCGAGCAGGCTCGCTCCTACAGTTTCGTGTGGCTTCTGAATCTTAATCACTGCAATCAATAGTGCTGTTCATTCCGTTGAGCTCTCCATATTATCGCCGTCATAAAGTATTTTCCCGTGGAGCGCCTCATGTCCGTCAAAGCCCTGTTCAAACCGTTCCACCTCGGCAGCCTCGAATTGCCGACCCGCGTCGTCATGGCGCCGATGACCCGTTCGTTCTCGCCGGGTGGCGTGCCCAATTCCAAAGTGATCGAGTACTACCGTCGTCGCGCTGCCGCCGGCGTTGGCTTGATCATCACCGAAGGCACTACCGTCGGTCACATTGCCTCCAATGGCTACCCGAACGTGCCGCATTTTTATGGTGAGGCCGCACTGGCAGGCTGGAAAAAAGTCGTCGACGCGGTGCACGCCGAGGGCGGCAAGATTGTTCCGCAGTTGTGGCATGTCGGCAGCGTGCGGCGCATCGGCACCGAGCCGGACGCCAGCGTGCCGGGCTACGGTCCGTCGGAAAAATTGAAGGACGGTCAGGTCGTGGTTCACGGCATGACACAGCAAGATATCAAGGATGTGATCGCCGCATTCGCCCAGTCCGCCAAGGATGCGCAAAGCATCGGCATGGACGGCGTGGAAATCCACGGTGCCCACGGCTATCTCGTCGATCAGTTCTTCTGGGAAGGCACCAATCAGCGCACCGACGAATACGGCGGCGATCTGGCCAACCGTTCGCGTTTCGCCATCGAACTGATCCAGGCGGTGCGTGCGGCAGTCGGTGAAGGTTTCCCGGTCATCTTCCGTTTCTCCCAGTGGAAGCAGCAGGATTACACCGCGCGCCTGGTGCAAACCCCGGAAGCGTTGGGCGAATTCCTCAAGCCGTTGTCCGACGCCGGCGTGGACATTTTCCACTGCTCGACGCGGCGATTCTGGGAGCCGGAATTCGACGGTTCCGAACTGAACCTGGCCGGCTGGACCCGCAAGCTGACCGGCAAGCCGACCATCACTGTGGGCAGCGTGGGGCTCGATGGCGAGTTCCTGCAGTTTATGGTCAACACCGACAAAATCGCGCAGCCCGCCAGCCTGGAAAAACTACTGGAGCGTTTGAACAACGACGAATTCGATTTGGTGGCCGTTGGACGTGCGCTGCTGGTGGACCCGGACTGGGCGCTGAAAGTGCGTGAAGGGCGTGAAGAAGACATTCTGCCGTTCAGTCGTGAGGCGTTGATGACGCTGGTTTAACCGGCGCTCTCACTGACGCCATCGTTGGCAAGTCGGGTCGCCGCATCGCAGCTCCCACAGGTTTTGTGCTGTAACGCACATCCCTGTAGGAGCGGGCCTTCCAGCGATGCTCTCAAGGCAGCAATGCAACATCAGGTAGAACCTGCTCTTGCGAACAAGCCCCCCGCAACTGCCCCTCAAACTGCTCGATAATCGCCGCCCAACCCTGGCGACTCGCATGCTGGCGTGCATTGAGCCGGATGCAGCGCAAGGTCTCGCGCTCCTCCAGCAGCCACACCGCGGCATCGCTGAACGCCTCTTCATCCCCCGGCATCGCCAGTACGCCGTTGTAGCCATGGCGAATATGCTGGGCCGCTGCGGCCTGATCGTAAGCCACCACCCCCAGGCCTGAGGCCAATGCTTC
Organism: Pseudomonas sp. GB2N2; assembly: GCF_054897705.1. Taxonomy (NCBI): domain Bacteria; kingdom Pseudomonadati; phylum Pseudomonadota; class Gammaproteobacteria; order Pseudomonadales; family Pseudomonadaceae; genus Pseudomonas; species Pseudomonas sp. GB2N2. The sequence goes on along the minus strand of NZ_CM142701.1, from coordinate 3,532,303 downwards.
AAGCACCACGTTGCCGAAGGTTTCGGTCAGGCTCGGAAACAGAAACACATCCCCGGACGCATAGTGGCTGGCCAGTGCTTCGCCCCGTTGTGCGCCGCAGAAAATCGCCTCGGGCAGCTCCTTCTCCAACGCCGCGCGTTGCGGGCCGTCGCCGACGATGATCAGTTTTATTTTTCGCTGTGGATAAGTTTTTTCCAGCGTGTCAAAACTGCGCTTGAGCAAGCCAAGATTTTTCTCCGGCGCCAAGCGTCCTACGTGGATAAGCGCAATGTCCTTGTCGCCGAGGCCCCACTGCTCACGCAGCAATTGCAGGCGTCTGGTCGGATGAAATAACTGGCTGTCGACCCCGCGAGACAGCAATGCCAACCGCTCGAATTGCCGGCGCTCCAACTCCAGGCGCTGGCTGACGCTCGGCACCAGGGTCAGGGTCGAACGGTTGTGAAACCAGCGCAGGTAGTGGGTCAGCAGGCGGGTGAGCAAGCCGAGTCCGTACTGGTTGGAGTACTGCTGGAAATTCGTGTGAAAACCGCTGACCACTGAAATCCCCAGGCGCCGTGCCGCGCGCAATGCCGACAAGCCCAGCGGTCCTTCCGTGGCGATGTACAGCACATCCGGGCGCTGGCGTGTCCAGCGCCGCAGGAGTTTGTGCATCGACGACTGACCCCATTGCAGGCCGGGATACCCTGGCAGCGGCCAGCCCCTGCACAACAGCAATTCATCGTCGCTGCCCAGTTGCTGATCGCAATCCTGTCGTGGCCTTACCAGCTCCACCTGATGCCCGCGCGCGCGCAAACCGTCGCACAAGCGGCCAAGGGTATTGGCCACGCCGTTGATTTCGGGAGGGTAGGTTTCGGTGATCAGGGTGATATGCAGAGCTGTCGTCATGACCTCAGTGTCGGCTGAGGCCATGTCGCCGTTGTGGCGTTTTGATGATGGATTTGTGACGGGCTCAGCGTTGCGTCACCAGATTCTCGGCCCCGCGTTCACGCACCCAGAACAAAGTCGCCCCGGCCACGGCCGCCGGCATCATCAGGATGTTGACCACTGGTATCAGCAACACCAGGTAAACGCTGCCGCCGAAGCTCATGCTCTGCCAGCGTTTCTCGCGCAACCACGCGAGCATCTCGTTCCAGCCCAACTTGTGGTTGTCCGCCGGGTAGTCGATGTACTGGATCGCCATCATCCACACCCCGAACAGCAGCCACAGCGGCGCGGCAATGATGTTCACCACCGGGATGAACGACAGGATGAACAACCCGATCGCCCGCGGCAGAAAGTAGCCGAGTTTGCGCATTTCCCGAGCAAAGGTGCGCGGGACCATGGCAATTAATTCTCCCCAGCTGAAGGTCGGGAAATCGTCGGTGCCGCGCACCACCACTTCGACTTTCTCCGCAAGGAAGCCGTTGAACGGCGCGGCGATGACATTGGCCAGCATCGTGAAGGTGAAAAACACCATCAGCACTACCAGCACCCCGAAAATCGGCCAGAGGATGTAACTGAGGAAACTCAGCCAGTCGGGCAGGGACGGCATCAGCGTGTCGACCCACAGGCTGAATTGATGGCCGGCCAGGTAAATCAATCCGACGAACAGCACCAGATTGATTGCCAGCGGCAACAATACGAACAATCGCAGGCCGGGGCTCAGGACCAGCTTGAGGCCTTCGCGCAAGTATTGCGGGCCGGACAGAACAGGGGCGGGCATATCGTGCTCCGAGCAGTGGGGAAACGCGCCGACCTTACCGGCTTTGCCGCCAGGGCGAAAGCGCGGTCGCAGCATCGACATCAACAGTAACAAAGGCGTCTATATTGTCGCCGTGTCGGGATAGAGACCACCTATGAGCTGGATTGTTAATCCGTATTTCCTTAATCTTCGCCCCCTCGATACGCTGCACCCATTCTTTTACAGGACTGTCGAGTTCGAGCCTTCCCCAAGTGCTTTCAACGGTCCTTTTTTATTCCCGCCGTTCACCCGGCGTTCCGCGCCAGGTGTTTCGGGCCGGTCAACAGGAGCAGGTCATGTCTGAAGTCCGTCATTCGCGAGTGATTATTCTCGGTTCCGGCCCTGCCGGTTACAGCGCCGCGGTGTATGCCGCCCGTGCCAACCTCAAGCCGTTGCTGATCACCGGCATGCAGGCCGGCGGTCAACTGACCACCACCACCGAAGTCGACAACTGGCCGGGCGACGTCCACGGCCTGACCGGCCCGGCGCTGATGGAACGCATGAAAGAGCATGCCGAGCGCTTTGAAACCGAGATCGTATTCGATCACATCAATGCCGTGGATTTCGCTTCAAAACCGTACAGCTTGACTGGCGACAGCGCGACCTACACCTGCGACGCCCTGATCATTGCCACCGGCGCCAGCGCGCGTTACCTCGGCCTGCCGTCGGAAGAAGCGTTCATGGGCAAAGGCGTTTCGGCCTGCGCGACCTGCGACGGTTTCTTCTACCGCAACAAGCCGGTTGCGGTGGTCGGTGGCGGTAACACCGCTGTCGAAGAAGCGCTGTACCTGGCCAACATCGCCAGCACCGTGACCCTGATTCACCGTCGCGAAACCTTCCGCGCCGAGAAAATCCTGATCGACAAGCTCAACGCCCGCGTGGCCGAAGGCAAGATCATCCTGAAGCTGAATTCAAACCTGGACGAAGTCCTGGGCGACAACATGGGCGTGACCGGTGCCCGCCTGAAGAACAACGACGGCAGCTTCGACGAGCTGACAGTCGACGGCGTGTTCATCGCCATCGGCCACACGCCGAACACTTCGTTGTTCGAAGGCCAGCTGACGTTGAAAGATGGCTACCTGGTGGTGCACGGCGGCCGTGAAGGCAATGCGACCGCGACCAACATCGAAGGTATCTTCGCGGCCGGCGACGTGGCTGACCACGTTTACCGCCAGGCGATCACCTCGGCCGGCGCGGGTTGCATGGCGGCACTGGATGCCGAGCGTTACCTCGACGACTTGCAGAACGTTTCGTTCTGATCGGTCTGAAATAAAAAAAACCGGCTTCGGCCGGTTTTTTTGTACGCCTTGTAGGAGCGAGCTCGCTTGCGACGGACTTCAGGGCAACGCGTTTGTCCAGAACACCCGCGTTTACGTTAACGTCCATCGCGAGCTCGCTCCTGCAATGAGTATCGCGACGCAAAATCTGCGACCGCAAGCGATCACAATTCGCTACGTCAGTCCCGGATCGCAGCTTGCTATCAGTTCAACTTACCGAGGCACGCCTCAAGAATATCCAGGCCTTCGTCGAGCACAGCGGCCTCGGTGGTCAGCGGCGCGAGCAGCCGGATGATGTGCCGCGACTTGCCGCTGGGCATCAGCAGCAACCCTGCCTCACGGGCCAGCGCCAGCAGTTGCGTGAGCTGCGCCGGTGCCGGGGTGCCGTCGGCGTTGGACAGTTCGATGCCACGCATCGCGCCGACACCGGTCATGCGTCCCAGATACGTCGACAGGTTGCGGGCGCGCCAGGTTTCGTAGCGACTGACAATCGCTTCCTCCTGCTGCGAGCCCCAGGCGTGCAGGTTGGCATCGGTCATTTCCTCCAGCGTCGCCAACGCTGCGGCACAGGCAATCGGGTTGCCCGAATACGTGCCGCCAAGTCCCCCCTTGGGCAAAACGTCCAGCAATGCCTTGCGCCCGACCACCGCGCCCAGCGGCACGCCGCCGGCGATGCTCTTGCCCAGCAGGATCAGGTCGGGCTCGATACCCAGTCGTGAAAACGCAAAACGCTGGCCGGTGCGGCCGAATCCGGACTGGATTTCATCGGCGATCAACAGGATATTTTTTTCATCGCAGAAACGTCGCAGCGCCTGGGCGAACTCGATGTCCATCGCCAGAAAACCGGCCTCGCCCTGCACTGGTTCGACGATGAAACACGCCACGTCGTCGACGTCGATTTCGATGCTGAACAGTCGATCCATTGCCTTCAACGCCTCGGCGCAGGTCACACCGTTGTCCTTGCTTGGGTAGGGCAAGTGGAACACCGGGCCGGGCAGCACACCGACCTTCTGCTTGTAAGGCGCGACTTTGCCGTTGAGGTTGAGCGTGGCGAGGGTGCGTCCGTGGAAGGCGCCGTCGAAGGCAATCACGGCGGTGCGACCGGTGGCGCCACGGACAATTTTCAAGGCGTTTTCCGCCGCTTCCGCGCCGCTGTTGGTGAGCATGCCGCTGACCGGGTAATCCACCGGAATGAACGCGGCGAGGCGATCCATGAAGTCGAGATACGGCACGTGCTGTGCGGCGTTGAACGCGTAGTGCGTCAGCCGGGTGGCTTGCTCGCGGATGGCGTCGACAATGCGCGGGTGGCAATGGCCAAGGTTCAACACGCCGATGCCGCCGACAAAGTCGATGTAGCGTTTGCCATCGGTGTCCCAGACCTCGGCATTTTTGCCATGGCTGAGGGTGACGGGATGCACGATGTTGATCGACCGGCTGATGGATTCGCTGCTCATGAATGATCGACTCTGAAGAAGGGAGGCTCTTCTTTTATCTAAGCCGTGAGCAGACCTGACCCGCAAACGAAATAAATTCGCCGGGTCAATCTTAAAAGTCGGGATGTGGGATGACACCACTGTAGGAGCGAGCTCGCGATGGACGTGAACGATAACGCGTGAAACCTGGAACCCATCGGCGCCTGGAGGTTTTTCGCGAGCAAGCTCGCTCCTACAATGGTTTTGTTTTAGCGGCGGGTCAGGGGTTGTTGGGCGAACTTCACGCCGGCCAAACCGTGGGCCATCAACGCACGGATATTGCCGTGGTCGCTGCCGTCTGGCGTGGCCACCACCGAGCGGTAATGCTCGCCGAATGCCAACAGCGCTTCTTCATCGCTCAGACCTTCCAGCAAAGCCAGGCCCAAAGTCTTGCACGAACCTTCGTTCTGCCCGGCCGCGTTTTCCACGCCGCCATTATTGAACGCCTGAGGCTGGTAGTCGTAGTTCGCGGCGATGAACGCCAGGGTGTCGGCGAAAACATGTTCGCCGCTTTTGAGGCTAAGGCGCAGGGGGTTCAAATCACTCATTGGGTTTTCCTTTGGCGAACGCCGCTTGTTGTTCGGCGCTGGCTTCTTGCTGGTGCTGGGCTTTCCACTCGGCGTACGGCATGCCGTAGACGACTTCGCGGGCGTCATCGAGGCTGACCTCGATCTGGCGTTCGTCAGCGGCGGCCTTGTACCACTTGGACAGGCAGTTGCGGCAAAACCCCGAGAGGTTCATCAGGTCGATGTTCTGCACATCCTTGCGGCTGTCCAGGTGCGCGACCAGCCGGCGGAAGGCGGCGGCTTCAAGTTCCAGACGTTGTTGGGCAGTCATAGGGGGGGCTCTTCGAGCAGCTGCAAGCTTTGAGCTTCAAGCTGCAAGTGGGGTTGTGGAGGGTTGATAGCTTACCGCTTGAAGCTTGAAGCTTGAAGCTTGAAGCTTGAAGCTTGAAGCTCTAGCGGCTCGCCGCTAGCGTAATCGACACCGACTCGGCGAAACGCAGGGCATGGGGTTTGTCCACTTCCACTTCGGCATAGAGTACCGACGTGTTGGCCATGACCAGCTCAAGAATTTCCTGGGTCAGGCGCTCGAGCAGGGCAAAGCGATTGCCTTCCACGTGAGCGATGATCGCCTTGGTGATGGTGCGATAGTTCAGCGCGTGATCGATGTCATTGTCACGCACCGCTTCCTGGGCTGCGTACAAAATGGTCAGGTTGATCAACACGTCCTGCTTGTTGAGGATCTCATCCTCGTTGATGCCGATGAACGTGCGCAGGCACAGGTCCTTGACCCGAATGCGTGCCATTCCTGGTTGAAGTTGTGGCATTGCTACTTGCTCCGTCCAATCAATTGCAGAAACTCCTGGCGGGTGTTGCTCGACTCGCGAAAGGCGCCGAGCATCACTGAGGTGTTCATGGTCGAATTCTGTTTCTCGACGCCGCGCATCATCATGCACATGTGCCGGGCTTCGATGACCACCGCGACACCGGCGGCGTCAGTCACTTGTTGCACCGCATCAGCGATCTGCCGGGTGAGGTTTTCCTGGATCTGTAGGCGACGGGCGAACATGTCCACCAACCGCGCGATTTTCGACAGGCCGAGCACTTTACCCGTTGGAATATAAGCCACGTGCGCCTTGCCGATGAAGGGCAACAGGTGATGCTCACACAGCGAGTACAGTTCGATATTGTCGACGATGATCATTTCATCGTTGTCGGAGGCGAACAACGCGCCGTTGACGATTTCTTCGACGCTCTGTTCATAACCGTGACACAGGTATTGCATGGCTTTGGCCGCGCGCACCGGCGTGTCGAGCAGGCCTTCGCGATCGGGGTTTTCACCCACACCGATGAGGATCTCGCGATAGCTCTCGGACAGAGCATTCTCGGACAGGGCGTTCTGGGGCATTGATAACGTCATGGATGATCCTCGCGGGGCAAGCTACTTGAGGTGCCTTCCGCCGTTGACGGTCAAGGTCGTGCCGGTGACATAAGGGTTGTCGAACAAATAACGCAGGCTCTGGTAGATCACTTCACTGCCGGGTTCGATGCCCAGCGCGGACTTGGCCAGGGCCTTGGCGCGATACGCTGCGTCGTCTTCGGGATTGAACAGTAGCAGGGCCGGAGCGATTCCGTTGACCTTGATGTGCGGGGCGTACTTCGCGGCAAATGACAGCGTGAGGCTGTCGAGCCCTGCTTTGCTGGCGCAGTAGCCGATGTGCTGGCTGCTGCCCTTGCGGGTCACGTCGTCGCTGATGTGCACGATGTCGGCAGGGATCGAGCGTTGCAGCAAGTCGGCGCAATGCAGGTTGATCAGGTAGGGCGCCAGCATGTGCACGCTGAACAGCCGGGTGAAAGCCGCCGCGTCAGTGTCTGGCGTTTCAGCCAGCCATTCAGAGGCATTATGGATAATCGCCCGCAGGCTGTCGGTGTGAGTCTTCAGTTCGCGGATGAAGGCGAAAATTCCGTCTTCGGTAGAAAAGTCGGCGAACACCGCCGTCGCGCCCAGGTTACGCAATGCCTGTACGCCGGGGCGTTCAGACCGATAGCTGAAGATCACGGCATGACCGTCTTCGATCAAACGCTGCGCGCAATGCAGGCCGACACGCTGGCCAGCACCGGTAATGAGGATCGGGGCGGATGAAGAAGTCATGAACAGCTCGCGTCGCGGTAAGAGCAAAACTATACCAGCGACGGGAGATCTTCAGCTACGAAGGAAACTCTGTAGGAACGAGCTTGCTCGCGATGGTTTTGAACGAAAACGCTGGGAACCTGATACGCCCGCGCCGCCAATGCGTCCATCGCGAGCAAGCTCGCTCCTACATAGGCATCATCGATTTTGAGGGGAGGGTTCAATTGGAAGCCGTCGTGTCGGGGCACTGTTCAGCCAACTCGCCAAAATCCGCGTCGACAGCGGAATAAAGAAGTAGACCATCAACGGCGTCAGGCACAGCGTGCTGATCAATACCCGGGGCAGCAGGCTCATTTCTCCGAGCAAAGGCCCCAGTACAAAGTTGAACAGTAACGACACAGGAAAGAACGCCAGCCAGATCGCCGCCGCCTGTTTCCAGCGTGGCGGACGGGTGCCGGCAGCGCCGAACCAGCCTTCGATGCCGCTCACGCGATGTTCGGTCTTGTGTGCGAACAGGTCGCTGCCGCGTGCGAGCCAGGCGGTACGTGAGGCGGAGTGCTCCCAGGCGTGCAGGGTCTGCGCATTGGCGAAGCGGAAAATAATCTGGAATTCGTCATCGTCGGGGGGCGGGGCGAGTACTCCGGAGCCGAGATAACCCTGGAAGTCAGTGGCCAGTTGTTCGCCTTCGTGCAGCCAGGCCATCAAGTCCTGATAGCGCCCATCGGCGACGCGGCGCGCAACCATCAACGTGACGGGTGAAGTAGACATTGTGTATCTCCGTAAGTCTGAGGCGTCATTCCGGGTAGGAGTTTCGCCAGGCGCAGCGCCGGGGTGGTGGGCTGCGTCTCGGAACAAGCAAGGATTATTCCGGATTCTACAGGGAATGCCACTGATAATCGTTGCTCATCTATTCCTTGAAGGAAGGTGGGGTAGGCGAGGTACTATAGGATCCAATCTACACAAGGACGTTGACCGCCAAATGCCTGTCTCGACTGACGATGTCACTGTTGCCCAGACCGCTGTTTCCCTCGAACAGGAAGAGTTGTTCCCGATTCGCGAAGTCGCTCGACGAACCGGAGTCAATCCGGTAACGCTGCGGGCGTGGGAGCGTCGTTATGGTTTGATTCAGCCTGCGCGCACTGATAGCGGGCATCGGTTGTATGCCATGACCGATATCGAGCGGGTGCGCAGCATCCTCGGCTGGATTGATCGCGGTGTCGCCGTCAGCAAGATTGGCAAGATCCTGGCCAAGACCGCGCCACTCCAGGCGCTGTCACACATTATCCCCAATGAACTGGTGCAAGCCGATTACGCGCAGTGGCAGCAGCAGATCCATGCGGCCGTGAGTGCCTTTGACGATGTTCAACTGGACCAGGTCTACGGACAGATTTTTTCCAGTTACCCGCAGGCAGTGGTCTTCCAGGACATTCTGATGCCGCTCTGGAAGCTGCTGCTACAGCGCCAGGATCAATTCGGCCAAACCAGTGAATGGCTGTTTTTCGATGGTTATCTGCGCACTCGCGTGCTGCAACGCTTGTTGCTGATGCGCACCTCCTCGCCTCGGCGGGTAATCATCAGCGCGTTGGCGGGTCAATGCCGTGAGCTCGAATTGCTGGTAGCGGCGTTATTTTTGAGCAGCAATGAGATGGGCGTGCGCTTGCTGACCATTGGCCAGCCGCTCGATGAGCTGACGCTGGTGTGCGAAAAGATAAAGCCACAAGCGCTGGTGCTTTTTTCCAATCACACACCGGCTCCCGAATTGACGCGACGTCTCAATCGACTGGCGATGAGCCTGGATTGCCAATTACTGCTGGCGGGTGATGCGTCCGATCTGGTGCAGGAAAGCCTGGCCGGAACGTCGATTGGCTGCCTGGGTAACGAAGGAACATTAATGCGTCAGCGTTTGAAGCAGTTCCTGGCGGGCAGCCTGGATACCTGAGTCACAGGTGCAGGGCGGGGTGTGTCAGGCGGTGCTGCTGAAGGATGTACTGGCGCAGACGCTCGGTCTCATCGGTGTCGCTCTGACTCAACTGATACGCGTAGAAACCGTTCTCGGTTTCCTTCTCGAACGTGCCGCGCATCGCGATCCGTTCATAACCTGACGGGCTGAACCACAACGCGAAATGCTTGGGCGGTTTGGTCTTGTTGCGAACTTCCAGCAGCACGCCTTTGAACGACACCTCATGCACCCACATCGTACCGGGATGGCCACTGGCGTTTTCCAGGGCAACCGGCTCTTCGAGCACCAGGCGCCATGGCCGGACCAATGGTCCATCTTCGTAGATGCTAGGGACGCCCAAGCGTAGATGCAGCGCATGAAATTCGTCTTCCACCAGATGCAGTGGAAAGGTCATTTGCTGGTTTTCAAAGTTGGCCTGGATGGTGACTTGCTCATGCGCGGCGAGGCGCGTGAGCAGATCACGGATCTGCGAACCACCGTTGACGAGCAGGCTCGACGTCGCATCCCGCACATTCAGTTGCGGGTTGTGTTGCATGGTCTGGATGAAATCCAGCTCATCCTGGGTCAGGAGTGCGTCACGTTGCATGATCTGCTCGAAAGGAATAGTTACAAAGCCAATGGTGATTGTAGTTAATGACAATCAATTCATTGAATTGTTTTTGCCGTTCGTCGCTTTTAATTCTGCGAGCTCTTTCTGAAGCTCGGCCACTTGCGCCTCCAACTGGGCAACTCGCTGCTGCGCCTTGACCTGGACGCTCACGTCTTTTTGCACACCGATGAAATACGTCTGACCGTCACTCGGATTTTTCACCGTCGAAAGCGACAGCTCATTCCAGAACGGCGTGCCGTCCTTGCGGTAATTGTGCAGGATTTCCCTGCACGAACCGTCGTTGTCCAAGGTGTTTCGAATTATCGAAAGCGCTTCTTGATCACGGTCCCCCGCCTGCAGAAACCGGCAATCCTGGTAGAGGATTTCTTCGCTGCTGTAACCGGTCATGCGCTCGAAAGCCGGGTTGACGTAAATCAGGATGCTGTCGTGCTCACCTTCTTTCTCGGCGATCACGACGCCATCGTTGGAGGCGTTGATCACCATTTGCAGCAGTTGGGCGTTGATCATTGAAGAGACCGTTGCTGATTGATTGACGTTACGCATTCTAAAAGAACAACGGCGGCTCTGCTGTTAATATCCCGGTCTTTTATTCGCTTCAGGATCAGATTGATGAAAGTCGCCATCCTTTCCGGCTCGGTGTACGGCACGGCTGAAGAAGTTGCCCGCCACGCTGCGAACATTTTGAAAACCGCGGGTTTTGAAACCTTCTACAACCCGCGCGCGAGCCTCGCCGACTTGCAGGCCTTCGCCCCCGAAGCCTTTCTTGCGGTAACCTCGACCACCGGCATGGGCGAACTGCCGGACAACCTGCAACCTTTATATTTTTCCATTCGCGATCAGTTGCCGGCGACCTGGCGTGACTTGCCGGGCGCAGTGCTAGGCTTGGGCGATACCAGCTACGGTGATACGTTCTGTGGTGGCGGCGAGTTGATGCGCGAATTGTTTGACGAGCTGGGCGTGCGCGAAGTAGTACCGATGCTGCGTCTGGACTCTAGCGAAAGCGTGACCCCGGAAACCGATGCAGAGCCTTGGCTGGCGGAGCTGATCACGGCGCTGCGCAGCTGCTGAAACGGTTCTTTGCGCCGGTACATTGACATGGATCCAAGCGAGTTGGCGCACTGACTCGCTAGGCCATCAAGCTGGCTGCCAATGCAACTACGCGAATCTTGAGGGCTGGCTAGACTGCATCACGTGAGCAAAACAATAAGAACAGGAGTTCCTTGTCGTGAGCGTAGCCCCCCTCCAAACGCCCTACAGCGTCAAAGACCAGGTCAGCGCCGCCGAGTGGCAGACCCGAATCGATCTGGCTGCTTGTTATCGCCTCGTCGCCCTGCACGGTTGGGATGACCTGATATTCACCCATATTTCGGCCAAGGTGCCCGGCACCGAAGACTTCCTGATCAACCCGTTCGGCCTGATGTTTCACGAGATCACCGCGTCGAGCCTGGTGAAGGTCGATCAGGCCGGCAACAAGTTGATGGACAGCCCTTACGAAATCAATCCGGCCGGCTACACCATCCACAGCGCCGTGCATGAGGTCCGTCACGATGTGGTCTGCGTGCTGCACACCCACACGGCATCGGGTGTTGCGGTGTCGGCGCAGAAACAAGGCATCTTGCCGATCAGCCAGCAGTCGTTGTTCGTCCTGTCCAGCTTGGCTTACCACGCCTACGAAGGCGTCGCGCTGAACCATGATGAGAAGGCGCGGCTGCAGGCCGACCTCGGTGAAAACAATTTCCTGATGCTACACAACCACGGTCTGCTGACGTGCGGCGGCACCATCGCCGACACGTTCCTGATGATGTTCACTTTTCAGCGCGCTTGCGACATCCAGGTGATGGCGCAGAACGGTGGCACGGAGCTGATCGCCATCGAGCCGCAAATTCTGGCGGGCGCCAAGGCGATGATCGCTGGGGTCACCAAAAGTGCACAAGGCATGGGCGGTGCACTGGCCTGGCCGGCGCTGCTGCGCAAACTCGATAAACAGGATGCGGGGTACAAACTCTAATGCCACTCGCCGAGATCCCCCTGTGTGTCTGGCGCAAGCGCGGCCAGACCTTCGTATTCCGCGGCCAGACCATTCGTTACTGGACAGCGGGACAAGGTGAGCCGCTGTTGCTCATCCATGGCTTTCCGACCGCCAGTTGGGACTGGCATTACCTGTGGCAGCCGCTGGCCCAGCGCTATCGGCTGATCGCCTGCGACATGCTCGGTTTTGGTGACTCTGCCAAACCGGTGGACCACGAATACAGCCTGCTGGAGCAAGCCGACCTGCAACAGGCGTTGCTGGCGCATTTGAGCGTTGAACAACCGGTGCATGTGTTGGCTCATGATTACGGTGACAGCGTGGCTCAGGAACTGCTGGCGCGGCATTACGAGGAACGTATTCATCTCGCCAGTTGTGTGTTCCTCAATGGCGGCCTGTTTCCGGAAACCCATCGGCCTGTACTGATGCAAAAACTGTTGCTCAGCCCGTTGGGCTGGATGATTGGCCGAGCCTTTTCCCGTGATGCACTGGTGAAGAGTTTTCAGCAGATTTTCGGTCCGCAAAGCCGGCCGACCGAGAGTGAGATGGATGATTTCTGGAGCCTGGTGGACAGCAATCACGGGCCACGGATCCTGCACAAACTGATCGCCTACATTCCCGAGCGACGTGTCCAGCGCGACCGTTGGGTCCGCGCGATGCAGCGCGGTGACGTGCCGTTACGGGTAATCGATGGCGAGGTTGATCCGATCTCCGGCGCGCACATGGTCGAGCGATACCGGGAGCTGATCCCGAACGCGGATTCGGTACTGCTTCCCGGTGTGGGTCACTACCCGCAGACGGAGGCGCCAGCGCTGGTGCTGAAACACTATCTGGCGTTTCGCGACCGGCTGGTTTCTGCGCCGCTCAAGGTGGCCTGCTCGTAGCGAATTAATGCCTGAACCCTGTCGGAGCCGGCTTGCCGGCGATGGCGTCCTCGAGCCATGCGGTGCTTTTAAGATCGCCCCCGCAACCCGGCCAATCAGCTCATCATCCCCGTGCCTTATCGCGCACCATTCAGCCTCCCCCGTGTTCATTGTGACCAGCCGCTGCGTGCCTGACACTCGGACTCATTGTCCCCCTGGCCTGCTGGAGTCCCCCAATGAACGAGCCTGTGCGCTTCGAAGATAAAGTCGTGATCATCACCGGCGCCGGTGGCGGCCTGGGGCGTGCGCATGCGCTGCTGTTCGCGAAACAGGGCGCCAGGGTGCTGGTCAACGACCTCGGCGGCTCCGCTCAAGGCGAGGGCGCAAATGCTTCGGCAGCCGACCGCGTCGTGGCGGAAATTCGCGAGGCCGGTGGCACTGCCGAGGCCAACCATGATTCCGTCACCGATGGCGACAAGATCGTCCAGCATGCACTCGACGTTTTTGGCCGTGTCGATGTAGTGGTCAACAACGCCGGGATCCTGCGGGATAAAACCTTCCACAAAATGGACGACGGCGATTGGGACCTGGTTTATCGCGTTCACGTTGAGGGTGCCTACAAAGTCACCCGTGCCGCGTGGCCGCACCTGCGCGAGCAAAACTATGGCCGTGTGATCTTCACCGCGTCGACCTCGGGCATCTACGGTAACTTCGGCCAGTCCAACTACGGCATGGCCAAGCTCGGCCTCTATGGTTTGACCCGCACGCTGGCCATCGAAGGCCGCAAGAACAACATCCTGGTCAACGCCATCGCCCCCACCGGCGGGACGCGCATGACCGAAGGCCTGATCCCTCCGCAAGTCTTCGAACAACTCAAACCTGAACTGGTCAGCCCGTTGGTGGTGTACCTCGCCAGCGAGAACTGCCAGGAAACCTCCGGGCTGTTTGAAGTCGGCGGCGGCTGGATGGGCAAGGTGCGCTGGGAGCGCAGCCTCGGCGCCGGGTTCGATCCGCGAGTCGGGTTTTCACCGGAAGATGTGGCGGCGCACTGGCAGCAAATCTGCGACTTCGAGGGTGCGGCGCATCCGAAGGACAACATTGAAGCGCTGAAGGAAATGATGGGGAATCTGCAAAAGTACGCCCGCTGATACCCGCGTTTTCGCCAGGCCGTTCGGGTCCTGCCGCCCCTCAAAAACCATCGCCCATAAAAAAGGCCGCTGCAAACGCAGCGGCCAAAGCAAGACGTTGGATCAAGGAGCGACAAATCAACGTCAGTGAACACGGGGTGATGAATCGAAAAACCTTCGAATCATGCAAATTTGGCGACAACGGGATGGACAACTCACATCCCTGATTCTGGCGCTTTCCAACCGTTCGCCTTGAAAGCACTGGCAGAATAACTGCTTGAACGGAAAGGAAAAATAGCGATTCGTGACATGAACTGTTGCAGCATGAGTAACAGTGCGCCCCGTTCCCTGTAGCAGTTGCCGCAGGCTGCGTTCGGCTGCGAAGCAGTCGCAAAACCTGCGTACGCGGTCACTCTGAAATACCGAGGCGCCTGAATTGACGACTGCTTCGCAGCCGGACGCAGCCTTCGGCAGCTGCTGCAGGTGTGTTTACTCACTTCATGCGATTCGTTGATAACGCCCCATCCAGACTGTCCATGGCTCACGCAATACCCCGTGCCATAGGGCCATTCATCCTTTAGAGCGACACAACGAATACCTCCTTGGTGCGCTTATCGCCCCCGAGCTGCGGCAGTAGGGTGTGGCCTTCTGTCACTCACCGGGGAAGACGCATGACAAAAACAACAATGCGCGCCATCTTCACACCGCAGGCGCTGGCCGTTGCGGTGGCCTTGGGCAGTTGTGCCCAGGCGCAGGCCGTTTCATTCAACATTGGCGAAATCGAAGGCACATTCGACTCCTCGTTGTCCGTTGGCGCGAGCTGGGGCATGCGCGATGCCGATCAATCGCTGGTAGGCACCGTCAACGGCGGGACCGGCCAGGCGTCGACAGGTGACGACGGGCGACTGAACTTCAAGAAGGGCGAGACCTACTCCAAGATTTTCAAGGGCATTCACGACCTTGAGCTGAAGTACGGCGACACCGGGGTGTTCGTCCGTGGCAAGTATTGGTACGACTTCGAACTGAAGGACGAAGACCGCGAGTTCAAGCCGATCAGCGACCACAATCGCAAGGAGGGCTCCAAGTCTGCCGGCGCCGAGATCCTCGACGCCTTCGTCTATCACAACTACTCCATCGCCGATCTGCCGGGCACCGTGCGTGCCGGTAAACAGGTGGTCAGTTGGGGCGAAAGTACCTTCATCGGCAACTCGATCAACAGCATCAACCCGGTCGACGTTTCAGCGTTCCGTCGGCCTGGCGCGGAGATCAAGGAAGGCCTGATTCCGGTGAACATGCTGTTCGCTTCCCAGGGCCTGACCGACAAGCTCACCGTGGAAGGTTTCTATCAACTGGAGTGGGACCAGACCGTTCTCGACAACTGCGGCACCTTCTTCGGCGGTGACGTGGCGGCGGACGGTTGCACCACCGGCTACACCGTCGCGAGCCCGGCGATCGCACCGCTGCAACCGATCGCCGCGGCCTTTGGCCAAGGCTTCCAGGTCGGCAGGGAAGGGGTTATCGTGCCCCGTGGTGGCGACCGCGACGCCCGCGATTCCGGGCAGTGGGGTACCGCGTTGCGCTGGTTGGGTGACGACACCGAATACGGTCTGTACTTCATGAACTACCACAGCCGCACGCCGAATGTCGGCACCACCACCGCCGGGCTGGGCACACTGGCCCGTATCCCTGGCATCGTCGCCGCAGCCAACGCGATTGCACCCGGCTCCGGTGCCGGCCTGGCTCAAAGCGTGATGCTAGGTCGCGGTCAGTATTACCTCGAATACCCTGAAGACATCCGCCTCTATGGCGCGAGTTTCTCCACCACCTTGCCCACCGGCACCGCGTGGACCGGCGAAATCAGCTATCGCCCGAATGCGCCGGTGCAGGTCAACAGCACCGACCTGACCCTTGCCATGCTCAACCCGATTGCCGGCGGCGCAGCCTCGCCCATCGCCACCCGGCCAGGGGCTGACAACAAAGGCTATCGCCGCAAGGAAGTGACTCAGGTCCAGAGCACGCTGACGCACTTCATCGATCAGGTTGCTGGCGCGGATCGTCTGACCCTGGTGGGCGAGGCGGCAGTAGTTCATGTCGGCGGGCTGGAGGATAAAAGCAAGCTGCGTTACGGCCGCGACTCGGTGTACGGGCAATATGGTTTCGGCGGTGACACCGACGGTTTCGTCACGTCGACGTCCTGGGGTTATCGCGCCCGCGCCATCCTCGATTACAACAACGTGATCGCGGGGATCAACTTGAAACCCAACCTGTCGTGGTCCCATGACGTCTCCGGCTACGGCCCCAATGGCCTGTTCAACGAAGGCGCCAAGGCCATCAGCGTCGGCGTCGATGCGGACTATCGCAACACCTACACCGCGAGCCTCAGTTACACCGATTTCTTCGGTGGTGACTACAACACCCTGGAAGATCGCGACTTCCTGGCGTTGAGCTTTGGCGTGAACTTCTGATCTGGCTGAGAAGGATGATTTCAATGCGCAAGATGATTCTGCAATGCGGCGTTCTGGCCCTGAGCCTGTTGGCCGCCAATGTAATGGCTGCGGTCTCGCCGGAAGAAGCCAACAAGCTCGGCACCAGCCTTACCCCGTTGGGCGCCGAGAAAGCCGGGAATGCCGATGGCTCGATTCCGGCCTGGACTGGCGGTCTGCCGAAAAATGCCGGCGCGGTGGACAGCAAAGGTTTCCTGGCTGACCCGTTTGCCAATGAAAAGCCGCTGTTCACCATCACCGCGGCCAACGTCGATCAATACAAAGACAAGCTCTCAGACGGCCAGATAGCGATGTTCAAGCGCTACCCTGAGACGTACAGGATTCCGGTCTACCCGACCCACCGCACTGTATCCTTGCCGTCGGAAATTTATGAGTCGGCCAAGCGCAGCGCACTGAACGTGACGCCGATCAACGACGGAAATGGCCTGGCCAATTTCACCGGCAATCGCTACTACGCCTTCCCGATTCCGAAGAACGGCGTCGAGGTGATCTGGAACCATGTCACCCGTTATCACGGCGGCAACCTGCGTCGCACCATCACCCAGGCGACGCCGCAGTCCAATGGCGACTTCACCGTGATTCGCTTCAAGGACGAGGTGGCTGTGCCTTCGCTGCTGGGTGATCTGAAGCCGGGCAGCGACGAAAACGTCCTCAGCTATTTCAAGCAGGAAGTGACGGCGCCGGCGCGGCTGGCGGGCAACGTGTTGCTGGTTCACGAGACCCTCGATCAGGTCAAGGAACCACGCAAGGCCTGGATCTACAATGCCGGCCAGCGCCGCGTCCGGCGTGCTCCGCAAGTGGCGTATGACGGCGTTGGCACCTCGTCTGACGGCCTGCGCACCACCGACAACTTCGATATGTTTTCCGGTGCGCCGGATCGCTACGACTGGAAGCTGGTCGGCAAGAAGGAAATGTACATCCCCTACAACAGCTACAAGCTCGACTCGCCCAACCTCAAGTACACCGATGTGATCAAGGCCGGGCACATCAATCAGGATTTGACCCGCTACGAGTTGCACCGGGTCTGGGAAATCGTCGCCACGGTCAAGCCGAACGAGCGGCACGTGTATGCCAAACGGCACATGTACATCGACGAAGACAGCTGGCAAGTGGCACTGGCCGATCACTATGACGGTCGCGGTCAGCTCTGGCGCGTTGCCGAAGGTCACGCCCAGTTCTACTACGATCATCAGGTGCCGGCCTACACCGTCGAAGCACTGTATGACCTGATTGCCGGTCGCTACATTGCCCTGGGGATGAAAAACGAGGAGAAGCGCAGCTTCGAATTCAACATCGACGCCAAAGCGGGTGACTACACGCCGGCGGCCCTGCGGAGTACAGGTGTGAGGTAAACGTCCTACATGTTTTACAGACAAAGGTGACTTTTCGGTCACCTTTTTTATAGGGGGCGATCAGTGCGTTGAATACTTCTTCAATAAGCGAGGTTTAGAAGACTAGGGTGGCGCCACAACAACAAAAAGGCGCACCACTATGACCGCCATGACCCCGTGTCTGGACCGTCCTGGACTCCTGCCCCGTTTGTCTCCTCATCACCTGTCTCGCGACCGGTTGGTCGAGCCGCTGCTCGCCTCGACGGCGCGGGTGAAGTTGCTCTGTGCACCGGCCGGCAGTGGCAAGAGTGCGTTGCTGATCGAGTGCCTGTTGCGGGCACCCGCACACGTTCAGGTGTGCTGGCTGCCGCTGGCGGGGGCGTCGATGACGGCTGGCGAATGGCGCCAGCGACTGTCGCAAGCGCTGGGCATGGACGCGGCGGACGAATCCGGATTACTGGCGCATCTGGCGCACTGGCAGACGCCGCTGTGGTTAGGCCTGGATGATTACTGCCGCACGCCCAACCCGGAACTGGACCTGTTGCTTGACCGCTTGCTGGCCATCAGTAACCCGATGATCACCTGGTGGCTGAGCGCCCGTCGTCGTCCGTCCTGCAATTGGCCGCGTCTGTTGCTGGCGGATGAACTGTACGATTGCGAGCGCGCCACGCTGGCGTTCACTCAAGATGAAATCGCCGGACTGTTGCATTACCTGGAACCGGAGCAGGCCGCCAGTCGCGCCAGCAGGATTATCGAGCTGAGCGGCGGCTGGTGCGCCGGGGTGCGGATTGCGTTGCTGCAAAAATGCGACTGGTCGCGTAACGAGCGAATGCACGGCCGGCCGGACACCCTGCACGATTATCTCGACCATGAACTGTTCGGCATGCTGACTCCGGAGCTGACGGAAGCCTGGCGGGTACTGGCGCACCTGCCGCGATTCAATGCCCGGCTTTGCGACCACTTGTTCGGTGCGGGAGAGGGCGCCCAGAGCCTAAACACCCTGCAGGCGTTGGGCTGCTTCATCGAGCCCTGGCAGGACTCGCCAGACTGGCTGCAAATTTTCACGCCCCTCACACAGTTGATGCGCGAAGAGCAATGGCCGGAGGGACGCTCGTGGCATCGTCGTGCTTGTCAGTGGTTCGCCGCCGAGCTCGACTGGAAAGCCGCGTTTGAGCAGGCCCTGCTGGCGGAGGAATTCGAAGTCGCGGTCAGCCTGCTGCAACACTTCAGTTTCGCGCACCTGTTCGAGGAGCAGACTGTGGTGCTGTTGTTGCGTTTGCATGAACGCCAAGGCGAGGCATTGATGCTGGGTTCACCGCAACTGGTGGGGCTGATCAGTGCCGCATTGATGTTCGCCGGGCGATTCGATCAGGCAGATGAATGCATCGGCAATTTATCGCGCTTCATGCCTCAGCCGTCGGTGCTCGAACAGCGGCAGCTGATCGCACGCTGGCAAGCCTTGAATGGTTGGCTCCTGCATTTGCAGGGACGCATGCAACCGTCGCAGGCGCATCTGCAGGAAGCGCTGGACGAACTCGGCCCGGCGCTTTGGAATGCCCGGTTGATGTGCCTTTCCGGCCTGACCCAGCAAGCGCTGCTGCGCGGCGAACTTGACCTGGCGCAGGCGATCAACCGAGACGCATTGTGCCTGGCGCGTGCGCAAGGTTCGCTGATGTTCGAGGGGCTGCTGGAACTCGATCACGCGCAATTGCTCGAGCAGCGCGGAGCGTGCGGCAGAGCGGAGCAATTGCTGGCCAACATGCACGACTTGCTCCTCCAGCAGCAACCACTGGCCCAGCCGCTGTTTGGACGGATAGCCTTGCGTCGCGGGCGCTTGAGTCTGTCTCAAGGCCGGGATGCCGAGGCCGCCGGGCATTTCGAAAGCGGGCTGCAAATTTGCCTGCGCAACCACGACAAACGTGGGCTTTACGGTTTTCTCGGTCTCGCACAACTGGCCGCCAATCGACTGGACTACGCCCAGGCTTTTGTCCTGCTGCGTGACGCTGAACGGTTGATGCAACAGCGACGGATTCCGGACACGGTCTATCGCGGTGTGCTGTTGCAATTCAGCAGCCATTTCTGGCTGCAACAGGGGCGCCCGGAGCTGGCCCGTGAAGCCTTGACCCGGGTGCTGCGCCACTATCACGGGCCGCATGCACGACAGGCTCCACCCGCCACGCTGGAACTGATTCCCGGCCTCGAATACCTGCTGGTGCTGACCGAGGTTTACCTGGGGCAAGCGCCAACGTCCATGAACCGCCTTGAGTGTCAGTTGCAATGGGCGCGGCAGCGCGGGATGTCGGGGCTGCAAGCGCAATTGCATTTGGTCCAGGCCGAAGTGTCCTGGCTGGCGGGCGACACGCCTTTGGCTCGCCAGTCTTTGCAGGATGCGCTGATCCTGATCGAGCGCTGCGATCTGCGACAGACTCTGCGCGAATTGCAGTTGCGCCAGCCACGGTTGCCACAGGCCATTGAGTCGGTCGTCGCTGGCGAGCCGCTCGCTTCGCTGCGCAACGGTTTGAGTCAGCGAGAAATCGAAGTGCTGAAACTCGTCGCCTTGGGCTGCTCGAATCAGCAGATAGCCGATCAGTTATTCATCTCGCTACACACGGTCAAAACCCATGCGCGCCGCATTAACGGGAAGTTGGGCGTGGAGCGCCGGACACAAGCGGTGGCCAAGGCGAAAGTGTTGGGATTGGTGGTTTAATTCAAACGCTGGCGAATTGGACGCTTACGCAGTCGCCTCAAAGCCCATCCGCCAACTCACGGCCCGCGTCGCTGCAAGCAACCGCTGTGCCGCCGGGCCGTCTTCATCAGCATGGAACAGCGAGGTCGGGCCGACAATGGTCATGACCGCCGCGACGTTGCCGACGGCGTTGAACACCGGGGCCGACAACGCGTCGACGCCCGGCATCAACAAGCCATGCACATGGTGCAGGCCGCGCGCGCGGATCTGTTCACACAACGTGGCATACGCCTGATCGTCCGCCAGCACATGGGAATCAGCGTTGTGCAATTCCTGATCGCGCAAATCCACGGTCTCGCGCTCTGGCAGGTAGGCGCCGAACACCAGCCCGGTGGATGAACTGAGCAACGGCAGCACCGAGCCCAGTTGTGTCACCACTGTCACCGCACGCACCGCCGGTTCGATATGCACCACGGTAGCGCCCTGATTGCCCCACACCGCCAGAAAGCAGGTTTCGTTCAATTCATCGCGCAATTCGGCCAAGGGGAGGGCGGCGACTTTCAGCACGTCCATACTGTTGAGTGCCGCCAGCCCCACGCGCAAGGCTTCGCGACCGAGGCCGTAGTGGTTGGTGGCGGCGTTCTGCTCCGCGAAACCGCTGGCAATCAAGGCCTGCAAATAGCGATGGACCTTGCTCGCCGGCATCTGCACGTGTTCGGCCAGGCGCGACAGCGAGGTCGATGGCGACAGTTCGGCCAACGCCTTGAGGATGTCGGTGCCGACCTCGGCCGAGCGGACTTTCTGTTTGTCGTTGGTGCGCGGCGTTTCCATGGAGGCAGTCTGATCCCGGGACGAATGGGCGTCTTTATAACTTGACGGTCACTACCAATCAAATTACGTTATGCGTAATTGAATTACGATAAAAATAACCCGGGCGTGCCGAGAGCTCTGCACAAGAGTGACGGGCCATTGCCTACTCCCTGCTCAGGAGGGTCCATGAACCTCGATTCAACGGCGCCAGCGCTGGCTTATCAGTCCGGCTTCGGTAACGAATTCAGCAGCGAAGCATTGCCCGGTGCGCTGCCCGTAGGCCGGAATTCTCCGCAAAAAGCCCCGTATGGTCTCTACACTGAATTGTTCTCCGGCACCGCGTTCACCATGGCCCGCAGTGAAGCGCGACGCACCTGGATGTACCGCATTCAGCCGTCGGCCAATCACCCCGCGTTCGTCAAACTGGAGCGGCAATTGGCTGGCGGCCCGCTGGGTGAGATCACCCCCAACCGCCTGCGCTGGAACCCGCTGGACATGCCCACCGAACCGACCGATTTTATCGACGGGCTGGTGAGCATGGCCGCCAATTCGAGCGCGGACAAACCGGCCGGGATCAGCATCTATAACTACCGCGCCAACCGTTCCATGGAGCGCGTGTTCTTCAACGCCGACGGCGAATGGCTGCTGGTGCCAGAGCAAGGGCGTTTGCGGATTGCCACCGAGCTGGGGGTGCTGGAACTTGAGCCGCTGGAAATCGCCGTGCTGCCGCGCGGCCTGAAATTCCGCGTCGAACTGCTCGACCCGCAAGCGCGTGGCTACCTCGCCGAAAACCACGGCGTGCCCTTGCGCCTGCCGGACCTCGGCCCGATCGGTAGCAACGGCCTGGCCAGCCCGCGTGATTTTTTGAGCCCCGTCGCCCATTACGAAAACCTCAAGCAGCCGACCACTCTGGTGCAGAAATTCCTCGGCCAGTTGTGGGGCTGCGAGCTTGATCATTCGCCGCTGAACGTGGTCGCCTGGCACGGCAACAACGTGCCGTACAAATATGACCTGCGCCGTTTCAACACCATCGGTACAGTCAGTTTCGATCACCCCGATCCGTCGATTTTCACCGTCCTGACTTCGCCGACCAGCGTTCACGGTCTGGCTAACCTCGACTTCGTGATCTTCCCGCCGCGCTGGATGGTGGCCGAGAACACCTTCCGTCCACCGTGGTTCCACCGCAACCTGATGAATGAATTCATGGGTCTGATCAAAGGCGAGTACGACGCCAAAGCTGAGGGTTTCCTGCCCGGCGGCGCGTCGCTGCACAGCTGCATGAGCGCCCACGGCCCGGACGGCGAAACCTGCACCAAGGCGATCACCGCCGAACTGGCGCCGGCGAAAATCGACAACACCATGGCTTTCATGTTCGAGACAAGCCAGGTGCTGCGCCCGAGCCGATTCGCCCTCGACTGCCCGCAATTGCAATCCACTTACGATGCCTGCTGGGCCACGCTGCCCGCCACGTTCGACCCGACCCGGAGATAACACATGACTCAGACTTCCATCACTCGCAGCTGGGTTGCCTCCGCCAATGGCCACGCCGACTTCCCGCTGCAGAACCTGCCGTTGGGCATGTTCAGCGTCAAGGGTTCCGCACCCCGCAGTGGCGTGGCACTGGGTGACCATATCGTTGATCTGCAAGCGGTGCTGGATGCCGGCCTGTTCGAAGGCGTCGCGCGCACTGCCGTGGAAGCCACTCGCGGCGGTCAGCTCAATGCGTTTTTCGAACTGGGCCGGGAAGCTCGCGTTGCGCTGCGTGAACGCTTGATCGAACTGTTCCGGGAAGGCAGCAGCCTGCACGGCAAGATCGAAGCCCAAGGCGCAAAACTGCTGCCACTGGCGGCGAACTGCGAGCTGCACCTGCCGGCAAGAATCAACGATTACACCGACTTTTACGTCGGCATCGAACACGCACAAAACGTCGGCAAACTGTTTCGCCCCGACAACCCGTTGCTGCCGAACTACAAGTACGTGCCCATCGGTTATCACGGTCGCGCGTCGACCATTCGCCCGTCCGGCACTGACGTGCGCCGTCCGAAAGGCCAGACCTTGCCGGCCGGTCAGACCGAGCCGAATTTTGGCCCCTGCGCGCGTCTGGATTATGAGCTGGAATTGGGCATCTGGATCGGCCAAGGCAACGACATGGGCGACTCGATTGCCATCGGTGACGCCGCGGATCATATTGCCGGTTTCTGCCTGCTCAACGACTGGTCGGCGCGGGACATCCAGGCCTGGGAATACCAGCCGCTGGGGCCGTTCCTGTCGAAGAGCTTCATCACCAGCATCTCGCCGTGGGTGGTAACGGCCGAAGCGCTGGAACCGTTCCGTCGCGCGCAACCGGCCCGCCCGGAAGGCGATCCGCAGCCGCTGCCGTACCTGTTCGACAAACGCGATCAGGCCGCTGGCGCGTTCGACATCGAGCTGGAAGTGCTGCTGCTCACCGAAACCATGCGCGAGCAGAACCTGCCGGCCCATCGCCTGACCCTGAGCAACACCCAGCATATGTACTGGACCGTGGCGCAACTGGTGGCGCACCACAGCGTCAACGGCTGCCAATTGCAGGCCGGTGACCTGTTCGGTTCGGGCACTTTGTCGGGGCCGGAAAACGGTCAGTTTGGCAGCCTGCTGGAAATCACCGAGGGCGGGAAAAAACCGATCGAACTGGCCTCTGGAGAAATGCGTAAATTCCTCGAGGACGGTGATGAAATCATCCTGCGTGCGCGCTGCCGCCGCGACGGCTTTGCGTCCATCGGTTTCGGTGAGTGCCGCGGCAAAGTACTGCCGGCGCGTTAAGAGGATTGGGTCATGGAACTCTATACCTACTACCGCTCGACCTCGTCTTACCGGGTGCGCATCGCACTGGCATTGAAAGGTCTGGATTACCAGGCACTGCCGATCAATCTGATCGCACCGCCCGGTGGCGAGCACCGTCAGCCGTCGTATCTGGCGGTTAATCCGCAGGGTCGGGTGCCGGCGTTGCGCACAGATGCGGGTGAATTGCTAATCCAGTCGCCGGCGATCATCGAGTACCTGGAGGAACGTTATCCACAGGTGCCGCTGCTGGCCAACGACCTTGCCGCTCGCGCCTGTGAGCGCGGTGTGGCGGCGGTGATCGGTTGCGATGTTCATCCGCTGCACAACATCAGTGTGCTCAACCGGTTGCGCCAATTGGGTCATGACGAAGCCCAGGTGGTCGAGTGGATCGGCCACTGGATCAGCCAAGGACTGGCGACGGTGGAGCAGTTGATTGGCGATGAAGGGTTTTGCTTTGGCGATGAGCCGGGACTGGCAGATGTTTACCTGATCCCGCAGTTATACGCGGCAGAGCGTTTCAATATTCCGCTTGAGGCGTATCCGAGAATTTGTCGGGTGGCAAAGCTGGCGGCCACGCATTGCGCGTTCATAAAAGCGCACCCTGCCAACCAGCCCGACACCCCCTGACGCATCACCGCAATCCAACTATAAAAACAAAACAGGTACCTTGCGATGCACAATCAGATTGCCAGCTTCCGAGCTGCGCTCGACGCCCGTCCGGTGTCGCGTTATCAGTGGTTGATCCTGTTGCTCCTGGCGTTGCTGCTGGTCACCGACGGTTATGACGCGCAGGTGCTGGGTTATGTGGTGCCAGCACTGGCGCAGGATTGGGGGCTGGAAAAAGCCGCCTTCGGGCCGGTGTTCAGCGCCAACCTGCTGGGCCTGACGTTGGGCTCCCTGGCGGTGACACCCTTGGCGGATCGATTCGGCGTACGACGGATCCTACTCTGCTGCGTGCTGATCTATGCCTGCCTGACCGTTTTGATGGTCTTCGCCGATTCGCTGAACACGTTGATGGCGGCGCGGTTTATCTGCGGCATCGGCATGGGCGGCGCGATGCCCAGTGCGATGGCGTTGATGTCGGAATACTCGCCGCCGCGCCTGCGCACCTTGATGGTGACGCTGGCCGCTTGCGGCTTTTCGTTCGGCGGTGCGGCGGGCGGATTTGTCGCCGCCGGGTTTATCGACAGCTTCGGCTGGCAAGCGGTGTTCCTCGCGGGAGGCGTCACGCCCTTGCTGCTGTTTCCGTTTCTCGTCTGGTGGTTACCGGAGTCATTGCCGCGCTTGCTGCGTGACGCTCCGCCCTATGCTCGCTTGCGTAAAGTATCCGCGCGCATGCTGCCGGACTGGGAGCCACCAGCCGCTTCGACTGTGCAAAACGAGCAAGAGCAGGGCAGCAAGCTGACCGTGGTGGAACTGTTCCGCAATGGCTACGCGCGACCGACTTTGCTGATCTGGGCCACGTTCTTCGTCAGTCTGATTCTGTTGTATTTCATGATCAGTTGGCTGCCATCGTTGCTGCTGGAAAGCGGCCTGAAGCTCAACGAAGCTAATCTGGTGACGTCGATGTTCCTGTTTGCCGGCACGCTGGGTGCGATCGGCATGGCCTGGTACGCCGACCGGCTCAAAAGCAAGGTGCGCCTGTTGTCGGGGATTCTCGCGGCTGCGGCGGCGTGCACGATTTTGCTCGGGCTGAATCACGACAACCCACGCTATCTGGTGGCCAGCGTGTTTGCTGCGGGGTTCTGCATCATTGGCGGGCAACTGACCCTCAATGCTTTCGCGAGCAATTTCTACCCGGCCCACGTCCGCGCTACGGGCACCGGTTGGGCGCTCGGTGTCGGCCGCTTCGGTTCCATCCTCGGGCCGTTGTTTGGCAGCATGCTGCTGGCGATGCACATCCCGGTGCAGCAGATTTTTTTCTTCTGCGCGATCCCGGCTGTCATCGCCGCGTTGCTGATCATCCAGGTGCGCTCGCCCTCAGAACCTGCACGGCTCTCTGCAGGAACCCGGCTTGCCGGCGATGAACGATAACGCGGTGTTCCTGATGGACCGAGGCGCCTGGATCGCCAGCAAGCGGGTTCCTGAAAGAAGAAGGATCAATGCACGATCGAGTTGGGTGGCAGGTGCCCGAGTCGTTCAGTCAGGCGGATGCGCTGGATCGGATCATCGCTGAGCAGCAGCGCATGCTCGAGGTCGAAGCGCTCGGCATTCGGACAGTCCAGCCGTTGATAGAGGCTGGCTCGGGCCAGGTAGTCGGAAGCACTGGCGTTACCCAGTTCCAGCACGCGCTCTGCGTCGATCAGCGCACCGATGTAATCCTCGTGGGACAGGTGCAACTGGCGCAGGTTGCGCGATAAGCGCTGGAGCATGTGCACAGGCTCGGCCGTCAGCAAGTGCTCGGCGGTGAGTTTCATATTCGGGCCGTACTGGCGATGCAGCAGTTCACGGCAATCGTTGGGGTACAACCGGCGCCCGCCACAAGGGTCGAGCAAATGATCGGCCCCCGGTACGCGAAGCAGGAAATGTCCGGGGAAGTTGACCCCGACCAAAGGGATCTCCAGGCCTCTGGCCAGTTCCAGGGCGATCAGGCCCAATGCCAGCGGTTGCCCGCGCCGACGCTCCAGCACCTTGTCGAGCAAGGCCGCTTGCGGGCGCAAAGGCGTGTAGTCATCCTGGGCAAACCCCAGGTCATTCAGGCGACGCAACAGCGGCTGGGCCAGCTCGCTCACCGGCAACATCGGCAAGCCGTGGCTGACGCGTAATTGCAGGTCCTTGAAGTTGGCCAGGACCGTCGTCGGGTTCACGTCCTTGTCATGTTCGACAGCCATCCACAGCGCCGCTTCGAACAGCGCGGGCGGTGAACGATGCAGGCAGTCGAAGAAGCGTTGGCGCGGCGTCATCAAAATCTCCGGGGCATGCCCCGTTTTAGCCTCGTCCGCGGCGTTCGTCCAGTGGTACGCCGGGATATGCCCGAAACCGCTGATTAGCGGCACGGCTTATTCCGGTGCGCTTCTGCAATTTTTGGGCGCGAGCCTATACTGGCGACTACAAGAAGTGATTCGGGAGCCCTACGATGTTCGCTCTCATGCAAAGCACTCGCCTTGAATCGCTGCACCTGAGCGTGGACCCGGTCACCGGGTTGAAGGCGGTCATTGCCATTCATAACAGCCATCTCGGGCCTGCCCTGGGCGGTTGTCGTTACCTTGCCTATCCGAGCGACGAGTCTGCGGTCGAGGACGCCATTCGCCTAGCCCAAGGCATGAGTTACAAAGCGGCGCTCGCCGGTCTGGCACAGGGCGGGGGCGTGGCGGTGATCATTCGCCCGGTTCACGTGGAAAACCGTGCAGCACTGTTTGAAGCGTTCGGCCGCTGCATCAATCAACTCGACGGTCGCTACATCACCGCCATCGACAGCGGCACTTCAGTGGCGGACATGGATTGCATCGCCCAGCAGACCCAACACGTCACCAGTACCACCTCGGCGGGCGACCCCGCGCCGCACGCAGCGATGGGCGTGTTCGCCGGCATTCGTGCCACCGCCATGGCTCGTCTGGGCAGCGATAACCTCGAAGGCTTGCGCGTGGCCATTCAAGGCCTGGGCAACGTGGGTTATGCCCTGGCCGAGCAGTTGCACGCTGCCGGAGCCGAACTGCTGGTCAGCGACATTGATCACGGCAAGGTGCAACTGGCCATGGAGCAACTCGGCGCCCATCCGATTGCCAACGACGCGCTGCTCAGCACGCCTTGCGACATCCTCGCACCGTGCGGCCTTGGCGGCGTGCTCAATAGCCACAGCGTGACGCAATTGCGCTGCTCGGCGGTGGCTGGCTCGGCGAACAATCAGCTGACGCATCTCGACGTCGCCGATCAACTGGAGCGGCGCGGCATCCTGTACGCACCGGATTATGTGATCAATTCCGGCGGGCTGATTTATGTGTCGCTCAAGCATCGCGGCGAAGAGCTCACCACCATCACGGCGCACCTGTCGAAGATCAGCTCACGACTGACCGAAGTTTTCGCCCACGCTCAAGCCGAAAAACGTTCGCCGGCACGGGTAGCGGACGAGTTGGCGGAGAAGGTGTTGTACCGCTGATTTCTCGGCATGAAAAAGGCCCTGAGCCATTCGACTCAGGGCCTATTCAATTCGGGCGTTTCTTACTTGGGTGTCTTGGCTGCTTTAGCGGGCTTGGCCGGCTCGGCAGCTTCCTCTGTTTCACCCATGGGTTCGGCTATTTCAGCCGGCGCGCTCAGCAATTCGGACAACGCGTCCGGCTGGCTCTTGAACGCCTTGGCGAACACATCGCGGTTCTTCGCCATGTAGATCCCGGCTTCTTCCACTTGCTGCTCGCTCAGGGACGGAACGGCTTTTTGCAGCACTTCAGCCAGCAATTCTGCCAGTTCGAGCATCTTGTCATGACGGTCAGCTTCGGCTTTATCCATGAACAAGCGCTCCAGATCTCGGCTGCTGCGGTATACCACTTCGACGGCCATTCACCACCTCACATGCCTTCACGATAGTTGTCTGTTTCGACCACTGTGTTTTTATACAGCGAAAAGGATAAGCGAATCCCTGCGCTTTGGGTAGTGGCTTTTTAATGTAGACCGAAATCAGCGTTTGTCAGTTAGAACGCGAAAGGGTGCGACCAAACGCCACGGAGCGCGTTTTAGAGCACCTCGCCATCATGTTGCGGGCGTCTCTGGCCTTTTTTCTGCATGCAGAACAACCGTCACGTCCAACCCGCATCATCCGCTCGAACCGAGCTAAGGAAGAATCATCGTGAAAATCAACTGGGCCGAGAACCTGCGGCAGAACGTGCACCAACTGGCCGAATCCCTGGGCAATCTGTTCGTCGAGACCTTCCACTACCTGGCGCTGTTCGCCATAGGTGCGGTAACCGCGTGGGCGGCGGTGATGGAGTTTTTGGGGATGATCGAGGCAGGACACATCAAGATCGATGACATCTTGTTGCTGTTCATCTATCTGGAACTGGGGGCCATGGTCGGGATTTACTTCAAGACCAACCATATGCCGGTGCGCTTTCTGATCTACGTGGCGATCACTGCGCTGACGCGATTGTTGATCTCCAACGTCTCGCACCACAATCCGCCGGACGTCGGGATCATCTACCTGTGCGGCGGTATTCTGTTGCTGGCGTTTGCCATTCTGGTGGTGCGTTACGCTTCCTCGCAATTTCCTTCGGTGAAGATCCAGTACCCGCAACGCACAACCGGTGCCGGTTCCGGTGAACATCCGGAAGTGGAAAAAGGCGAACTTTAAAAGCGCATGGCGAGCCGTTGCTGGTCTTTGACGGACGGCGGCGGCAGGTTGCGGTTGTCGCCGTCGGTCATCGCTTCAAGGATCGACAGGGCGCTGTGGCCCTGCTCGATGGCAATCCCGAACTGGATGCTCTGCACCAAGCGTTTAAGGCGCTTGGGGTCATTGCGTTGTTCGGCGCTGATCATCCGTTTGGCCACGACGTGGCCGCTGTTGGACAGGGTCAGCATGATGCTGCCGTCCAGACCCTGAATGCTCAGGTTGATCTGGTATTCCGGTGCAAAGGCATCGGTAATGAGCTGAAAAGGGTTGTCCATGATGCGTCACCGCCTGATTGAACGTGCAGTTGTTGACCGGCCATGATCGGGTTGGTTCGCAACACCGGACCATTGGCAGGCCGCTCGCAGTCTCACAGGGGATGTAGCAAGGGGCATGCCGTAAGCATTGTCGGACAATCTCGCCCCCTGTAGGAGCGAGCCTGCTCGCGATGGTCGCCAACGTTTACGCGTGCTTACCGCTTAAAACGCAGTGCCGTGAAGCCCATCGCGAGCAGGCTTGCTCCTACAAGAAACCTGCCCGTTTCGGGGCATGTGTTCGCCGACGGTGCAATTTTTGGAGCGGCGAGCGACAGGAAGTGAGGCGACCCAACTCCCGACCTTAACAGCGCTTTTGCTCCGTGTCCGGCTTTTTTTGCGAATGAAAATTTATCTTTTTTCAGGGGTTGAAATGTTCAGCGCACAGACCGATTGTGTAAGTAAGAGGTCACGGTGACGACGCCCAAGGGCCAGCCGAAGGGCCTCTCGCGAGCTAGCTGAATAAGGGATGAACTATGCAAATCCAAGTCAACAGTGATAACCATATTCAAAGCAGCATCCGACTGGAGGAGTGGGTACGTACTACCATTGAGAGCACGCTAGAACGTTATGAAGAAGACCTGACACGCGTCGAGGTCCATCTGCGGGACGAGAACGGCGACAAGCCCGGTCCCCATGATTTGCGCTGCCAACTGGAAGCGCGGCCAAAAGGCCATCAACCGATTTCTGTCACCCACAAGGCCGACACCCTGGAGCAAGCGATCGACGGTGCGGCGGAAAAACTTGAACATGCGCTGGAGCATCTGTTCGGCAAACTGCGGGGCAAACCCCGTGCCGCCGTGGTGCCGTTCGAGAGAGTCGCAGCCGATGCGCTGCTGGAAGACGAGTTCCTCGAAAACGAACAGGCTGCACAAAACGGCTGAGGCCTGAATTACTTATTACCTTTCCACCACTGAAAACGGGCCTGCTGATGCAGGCCCGTTTCTTTTTGTGCCCCATCGCCCTCGGAATCCGCAATCCCCTGCAGGAGCAAGCTCGCTCCTACAGTGGGTATCGATGTTGCGGGCGTCCGGCAATCGGCGCTGATCAGATCTCTTTGCGTATGAGAATATTTATCATTAGTATCGCTGCCCTGGCCTCGTGATATTCCCGAGACCTCACTCGCCCCAGGCCGAAGCATGAAAGCAATCCCCGTGTCCCACCGACTGGCCGTCACTTCCCGTGTGCTCGCCGCCGTGCTCGGCGGTTACATCGTCGCGGCGCTGGCCAGTGTCAGCCTGAGTCTGTGGGTGCCGATGGCCCGCGCCGACGCCGTGGTGACCGGGATGATGACCTCGTTTCTGGCCTACCTGAGCGCGGTGATCTGGTGCTTTGCCTGTCGCAGCGCGGGGCGAGCCTGGCTCGGGTTGATGGTATCGAGCCTGATGCTGGCGGCGTCGTCAGGTCTGGCGAACTGGGTGGGTCACTCATGAAAGGCAGCTTTCGTCCTGCGATGGCCTGGCTGCATACCTGGGCCGGGTTGATCTTCGGCTGGTTGCTGTTCGCCATTTTCCTGACCGGCACGCTCGCCTATTTCAAGGATGAAATCAGCCACTGGATGCAGCCGGAAATCCCGGCCCGTTCAGTCACTGCCGAAGCCAGCCTCAGCGTTGCGCAGAACTATCTTCAGCAACACGCCGCCGGCGCCTCGCGCTGGCTCATCGACCTGCCCGATGCCCGTAAACCTGGCCTGTCGGTGCGCTGGCAGCAAACCCCGGCCAAGCGTGGCGAGCGCGGTCAGTTCACGGAAAAAATTCTCGACCCGCAGACCGGCGCCCAAGTGCAGGGGCGCGACACCAGCGGCGGCGAGTTTTTCTATCGTTTTCACTTTCAACTGCAAATGCCTTATCCGTGGGGCCGCTGGCTGTCGACCATCGCGGCCATGGTGATGTTTGTCGCGCTGATCAGCGGGATCATCACCCACAAGAAAATCTTCAAGGACTTCTTCACCCTCCGCCCGCGCAAGGGCCAGCGCTCGTGGCTCGACGGGCACAACGCGGTGGGGGTTCTGGTATTGCCGTTTCACCTGATGATCACTTACAGCAGTCTGGTGATTTTCATGTCGATGGTGATGCCGGCAAGCATTCTGGCCTCGTATAACGGTGATGCCCGAGCGTTTTTCGATGAGGTATTCCCGGCGTCCACTGCGTCGGAGCGGGCGGGCAAACCGGCTGAATTGGCGCCGTTGGCACCGCTGCTGGAAAAGGCTCGCGAGCAGTGGTCGGGCGGCCAGGTCGCGCGGCTCACCGTGAACAATCCGGGCGATGCGAACGCGTCGGTGGTGTTGGTGCGTGACAGTGCCGATCGCGTGGTCCACGACTTCGGCCGCGCGGCGACCTTCAACGGCGTGACCGGACAGTTGCTCGGCACGTCGCCGGAGCAATCGCTGCCGAAGGCGATTGCCGGGAGTTTCTACGGGTTGCACATGGGCCGTTTCGCCGACCCGGTATTACGTTGGTTGTACTTTATTTTCGGCTTGGCGGGCACGGCAATGATCGGCACCGGGTTGGTGATCTGGCTCGGCAAGCGTCAGCTCAAGCCTGTCAAAAGCGTGGTGATGCCGTTCGAATTACGACTGGTGGAAGTGCTGAACATCGCGAGCATGTCCGGGCTGATGCTCGCGGTGGCGGCGTTTTTTTGGGCCAATCGCGTGTTGCCTGCAGGCACGGCAGGGCGGGCGGATTGGGAAGTGAACTGCTTCTTCATCGTCTGGGGCCTGAGCGTGTTGCACGCCATGGTCCGCCGAGGCCGCACCGCTTGGATCGAGCAGTTGGCATTGGCGGCATTGCTGTTCGGCGCGGTGCCGCTGCTGAATGCCCTGACCACGCCGTATCACTTGGGCGTCACGCTGGCGCAGGGCGACTGGGCGATGGCCGGTTTCGATTTGACGTGCCTGGGCAGCGGCGTGTTTTTCGCCTGGGCTGCGTGGAAAATGCAGCGTGCGGGACAGGCGACAATCGCCAGCCGTCCAGGTGCTCAACCGATCACTCTTGAGCAAGAGGCGAACTGAATGTTGCTGGCCTTTTTGCTCTGTTACGGCGGCTTTACTGCGCTGTGTTTGTCCATGGATCGGCATCACGCCGAGCTGTTGGGTCGCAAACCGACGGCTCGTCGCCGGCAACTGATGAAACTCGCTGGGTGGCTGCTACTGGCCGTGTCGCTGTGGGCGGCGGTGTCCTCGAGCGGTTGGGGACTGGGGCTGGTGGAGTGGTGTGCGGTGTTGATGCTCAGTGCGTTGCTGCTGGTGTGGTTGAGGCCCTATCGCCCGCGCTTGGCTTTGGCGCTGGCGGGGGCGAGCCTGCTCGTCAGCCCTGTTGCCGCGTTCGCGCAGTGTTGAATCGATGATCAGCAGCCCACCGGATTCCCACGACGAAGAGCCGTGCGGCGCCCGTGCGCATTTCCTCCAAGTGTTTTTGTCCCAACGCTCGCAAATGGAAGCACTGGTGAACCGTCGCGTGGGCTGTCGGGCCACGGCGGCGGACCTGGTGCAGGATTTGTTTGTGCGCTTCTGGCGTCGGCCGCTGGTGCAGGTCGAGGAGCTCAGTACCTACTTGTTGCGTTGCGCCGGCAACATCGCCATCGACCATTTGCGCAGCGAAGGCACGCGGGTGCGGGTCACTGAAGGCTGGCAACCGGATCAGCCAGACAGCCACGGCAGCGAACCGCAAGCCGCGCTGGAAGCCGGCAATGATTTGCGCCACGTCGAAGCGGCATTGCGCGCGTTGCCCGAGCGTACGCGGCAGATCTTCCTGCTCAACCGCATCCATGGCCGCAAATACGCCGAGATCGCCCAGGCCATGGGAGTGTCCCAAAGCGCCGTGGAAAAACATATGATGCGCGCCCTCGAAGCCTGCAAGGCCAGCCTGCGAGACCCCGAACCACGCACGCCAGGGAAAGCACCGTGAATCACCTCGAACGCGTCACCCCGACGCCCGCTCAGGAACAGGCGGCTTTTGCCTGGCTGAGTCTGTTGCATGACCAGCCCAGCAGCCGCGACCAGGCAACGTTCATCCATTGGTTGCAGGCCGACCCTGCGCACGCCGAGGCTTACGCTCGGGCGCAAGTGGTGTGGGAGTTGAGCGAAGCGCCGGCGCGGACATTGGCCAACGAAGACGCGTTTGCCCTGCAGGGCTATCTCAATACGATGAATCAATCGCGCCGTGGCAGTCTTCCGCGTTGGTCCGCTGCGCTGGCGATGGCGGCGTGCCTGATGCTGATGATCAGCCTCGGTTCAGGCTGGCAACCGATGCGCTGGGCCGATGACCTGGGCGCTGATTATGTGTCGGCACCGGGGGAAATACGCACCGTCACGTTGGCGGACCAATCGCAAGTGACCCTGGATGCCGACAGCGCCATCGCGGTGGATTTCAGTCGTGGCGAGCGCCACGTGCAGTTGCGGCGCGGCGCCGGTTTTTTCAGTGTGACCCATACGGGAGAGCCGTTTGTGGTCGACGCGGCGAAGGGTCAGGCGCGGGTGCTCGGCACTCAGTTTGAAGTGCGCCTGCAACCCGCTGGCGCGCAGGTGACGGTGTTGTCCGGCCGGGTCGGTGTGACGGCGGACATGCACGCCGAGCAGCAGATTCTGACGGCAGGGCAGCAAGTGGCTTACGCCGACGGTGTCGCGCAAAAGCTGCATGGCGTGGACAGCGAAGCGCAGTTGGCGTGGCGCCAGGGCTGGCTCAATTACTACAAGGCGACCCTGGCCGACGTGGTAGAGGATTTGCGCCGCTATTATCCAGGGCGGATTGTGCTGCTCAGTGATGAACTGGCGGCGCGGCGGGTCAGTGGCAGTTTTCCGAGCAAGGACCCGCAGGCGGTATTGGGGTCGTTGCGGGGGGTGATGGGGTTTGAACAGCACAGCGTGGGACGTCTGATTATTTTGCAGTGAAGTCTCTGGCCTCATCGCTGGCAAGCCAGCGATGGCGTCAGATCAAACACCAGCGATCTCAAATAAAAATATTTTCAAAATGAAAGTGAGGTAAACCCCGGCCCCATCCGTGTAGTGACTGAAACTGCGAGTCATTCGCATCCGTATCGGTTCTACACAGGTCATGAGCAATGAAGTCCAGGGCAAAATCGGGTTCGGTCAAACAGTGGTTGGGTGCCTCGGCGCTGAGCTTTTCGGCATTGGCGTTGCTGCCCCTGAGCGTGGCACTGGCCGCCGAGGCTGGCGCCCCGCAGCAGCGCTCGCCATTCAACTTTGCCCTGGCCGCCAAACCGCTGCCCCAGGCCCTGAGCGATTTCAGCCGGATCACCGGCATCAGTGTGGTCTACACCGATGAAGCGCCGTACGGGATTACCGCGCCAGCCGTCAGCGGGCAGATGAGCGCCGAACAGGCGATCCAGCGTTTGCTCAGCGGTTCGGGCCTGAGCTTCCGTCGCACCGATGCGCACACCATGGCGCTGGAGCCGCAGCCCAGCGACGGCGCCCTGAACCTCGGCGCTACCACCATCACCTCGGTGATGGGCATGAGCTACCAGCCGCCGCCGACCAGTTCGGTGATGCGCTCCTCGGCGTTGCTTCAGGACATCCCGCAGACCATCAACGTGATCCCGGCGCAGGCCATTCGCGACCAGGCGCCGCGCAACCTCGACGATGCGCTGGCCAACGTCAGCGGCATCACCCAGGGCAACACCCTCGGCAGCACCCAGGATTCGGTGATGACCCGCGGCTTCGGCGACAACCGCAACGGTTCGATCATGCGCGACGGCATGCCGATCGTGCAGGGCCGTGGCCTCAACGCCACCGTCGACCGCATCGAAGTGCTCAAGGGCCCGGCCTCGTTGCTCTATGGCATTCAGGACCCGGGCGGCGTGGTCAACCTGGTCAGCAAGAAACCCGAACTTGAGCAGTACAACGCGTTGACCCTGCGTGGCTCGACCTACGGCGATGGCAAAAACGGCAGCGGCGGCGGCCTCGACAGCACCGGTGCCCTCGGTGATTCCGGGCTGGCGTATCGCATGGTGCTGGACCACGAAGACGAAGATTACTGGCGCAACTTCGGCACCCACCGCGAGACCCTGGTGGCGCCGTCCCTGGCCTGGTACGGCGAACGCACCACGTTGTTGTTCGCCTATGAGCACCGAGAATTCCTGACCCCGTTCGACCGTGGCACGCTGATCGACCCGCGCGACAACCATCCGCTGGACATATCCCGCGAGCGCCGTCTCGACGAGCCGTTCAACAACATGGAAGGGCGCTCGGACCTGTATCACTTCGAGGCCGACCACGAACTCAACGACAACTGGAAAGCGCATTTCGGCTACAGCTGGAACCGTGAAACCTACGACGCCAGCCAGGTTCGCGTTACCGCCATCAACACCAGCAATGGCACGCTGACCCGCAGCATGGACGGCACCCAAAACGCGATCAGCACCGACCGCTTCGCCACCGCCAGCCTCGAAGGCAAGGTCAATGTGCTGGGCATGCAGCATGACCTGGTGTTCGGTGTCGATGACGAGTACCGCAAGATCTACCGCGAAGACCTGATCCGCCAGAAAAGCCTGACCACCTTCAGTTACCTCAACCCGGTCTATGGCCGTGAAGTTGTCGGTAGCACGGTCAGCCCGGCGGACAGTGCGCAGACCGATCTGCTGCGCAGCGATTCGTTGTTTCTGCAGGACTCGGTCCACCTCACCGACCAGTGGATTCTGGTGGCGGGCGGACGTTTCCAGGCGTACGACCAGTACGCCGGCAAAGGCGTGCCGTTCCAGGCCAACACCGACAGCAACGGCCAGAAGTGGGTGCCGCGCGCCGGCCTGGTTTACAAGTACACCGATGCGTTGTCGTTCTACGGCAGCTACACCGAATCGTTCAAACCCAACTCGACCATCGCCCCGTTGAGCGGAAGCAGCACGGTGCTCGACGGCAGCATTGCGCCGGAAGAAGCCAAGTCCTGGGAAGTCGGGGCCAAGCTGGATATTCCGGGCCGTTTGACAGGGAACGTTGCGCTGTTCGACATCAAGAAACGCAACGTGCTGGTGGCCAATGCCGAAGGTCCGGTGACCCTGTACAGCGCGGCCGGCGAAGTCCGTTCCCGTGGTCTGGAAGTGGATTTGACCGGACAGCTCAGCGACCGCTGGAGCATGATCGGCAGCTATGCCTACACCGACGCCGAAGTGACCGAGGACCCGACCTACAAAGGTAAAAAACTGCAAAACGTGGCGAAGAACAGTGGCTCGCTGTCAGCGGTCTACGACTTCGGCACCATCGTTGGTGGCGATCAGTTCAGGGTGGGCGCGGGTGCGCGCTATGTCGGTGAGCGGGCGGGGAATGCGGTGAATGATTTCGACCTGCCGAGCTACACCGTGGCCGATGCTTTCGCGACCTACGACACCAAGGTTGAAGGGCAGAAGGTTAAGTTTCAGTTGAACGTGAAGAACCTGTTCGATCGCACCTACTACACCTCGGCGGCGAGCCGGTTCTTTGTGTCGATGGGGGATTCGCGGCAGGTTTCGCTGTCCAGCACTCTGGAGTTCTGACCACAGACCGCGTTATCGTTCATCGCTGGCAAGCCAGCTCCCACAGGGTTTGCGTCGACACAAAAACCTGTGGGAGCTGGCTTGCCAGCGATGGCGTCCTTTGGGTCAGCGCAAAAATGCCTGCCGATACTCGCCAGGCGTACCGCCCAGAACCTGCCGAAACCGATTGGTAAAGTGACTGGCACTGGCAAACCCGCACGCCAGCGCTATCTCGCCCAACGGCTGCGAGGTCGAACGCAACAAATCCCGCGCCCGGCTCATCCGTCGCGCCAACACATATTGATGCGGCGGCAACCCGAAGCTCTCGCGGAACATCCGCGCAAAGTGATACTCCGACAACGCGCACATACCCGACAATTGCCCCAAGCTGATCGCCTCGGCCAACCGACTGTCGATGAACTCTACCAACTGCCGGCGCTGATGAGCCGCCAATCCGCCCCTGAGCCGCAAGCCCTCGCGCATGCCGACCTGGCTGAGTAACGCGTGGCTGAGCATTTCATGGGCCAGACTGCTGGTCAGCAGCCGTTCGCCGGGTTCTTCCCAATTGAGGCTGAGCATTTGGTGAAAACGCCGGGCTTGCTGCGGGTCGTCGAGAAAAGTCCCTTCGCGCAATTGCAGTTCACGGGGTTCGCGGTCCAGCAGCGTGACGCAGCCGAGGGCAAATTGTTCGGGGCTGAAATACAGATGGGCCAGGCGAATGTCGCCGTTGATCACCCAGCCGGACTGATGGTCGGCGGGCAATACGCACAGTTTATCCGGGCCGCCCTTGGTGCCCGGCTGGTCGCGGCGAAAGGTCCCGGTGCCGCCGGCGATGTAGCACGACAGCGTGTGGTGGCTCGGCGCTTCGTAATCCTGGGCGTCGTGATGGTTGCTCCACAAGGCTGCAGCCATGCCGTCACCGAGCTCGGCGCTGTGCTCGAGGCGAGCATTGGGCGAGCGGTTGAGGGCTTGAAAGACTTGCAGGGTTTCCAGTGCGGGCATGATCGGTTCTCTCCAACGAATGCAATCCTACTCCGTAGACATCGGCGTGCCAGCCCATGAGCCGACAAAAGCGCAAGTTTATGCAAGTGATCGAGAGGACTTCGCAGGACACTGATGACCTATCGAGGAGTCTTTGCCATGAACCTGTCGTTGTACTTGCTGACCGTGCTGATCTGGGGCACCACCTGGATTGCCTTGAAATGGCAACTGGGCGTGGTCGCTATTGCGGTGTCGATCGTCTATCGCTTCGGCCTTGCGGCGCTGGTGCTGTTCGCCATGCTGTTGCTCAGCCGCAAGCTGCAAGTGATGAACCGTCGTGGGCATCTGATCTGCCTGGCGCAGGGCTTGTGCCTGTTTTGCATCAACTTCATGTGCTTCCTGACGGCCAGCCAGTGGATTCCCAGCGGTCTGGTGGCGGTGGTGTTTTCCACCGCGACCTTGTGGAACGCCCTGAATGCGCGGGTGTTCTTCGGTCAGAAAATCGCCCGCAACGTGCTGATGGGCGGCGCGCTTGGCCTGCTTGGGTTGGGCCTGCTGTTCTGGCCTGAACTGGCCGGCCACACTGCCAGCCCGGAAACCTTGCTGGGCCTGGGCCTGGCGCTGCTCGGCACGCTATGTTTCTCGGCGGGCAACATGCTGTCGAGCCTGCAGCAGAAAGCCGGTCTGAGGCCGCTTACCACCAACGCCTGGGGCATGGCCTATGGCGCGGCGATGCTGTCGGTGTGGTGCCTGGTCAAAGGGATTCCGTTCGATATCGAGTGGAATGCGCGCTACATCGGCTCGCTGTTGTACCTGGTGATTCCGGGTTCGGTGATCGGCTTCACCGCCTACCTGACGCTGGTCGGGCGCATGGGGCCCGAACGCGCAGCGTATTGCACGGTGTTGTTCCCGGTGGTGGCGCTGAATGTGTCGGCGTTTGCCGAAGGCTACCAGTGGACTGCACCAGCGCTCGGCGGGCTGGTGCTGGTGATGCTGGGCAACGTGCTGGTGTTCCGTAAACCCAAGGCGCCAATGGTGCAGGGCAACGGCAAACTGGCCTGACGCTGTTGGGTTGATGGGGCGCAACGGGCGGACGTTATAAGCGTCCGCCCGTTTTCGTCAGCCTTTCCAGACGTGCGGGTTCACCAGATCCTGCGGCCGCTCACCCAGCAAGGCGCTGCGCAGGTTGGCCAAGGCACGGTTGGCCATCGCTTCACGGGTTTCGTGGGTGGCCGAGCCGATGTGCGGCAAGGTCACTGCGTTTTTGAGCTGGAACAGCGGCGATTCGGCCAGCGGTTCTTTCTCGTAGACGTCGAGTCCGGCGCCACGGATCTGGTTGTTTTGTAGCGCCTCGATCAGCGCCGGTTCGTCCACCACCGGGCCGCGGGCGATGTTGATCAGAATCGCGCCCGGTTTCATCAGCGCCAATTCCCGGCGGCTGATCAAGTGTTTGGTTTTTTCACTGAGCGGCACCACCAGGCAGACGAAATCGGCTTCGGCCAGCAGCTCATCGAGGCTGCGGAACTGTGCGCCGAGTTCTTGTTCCAGCGCAGTTTTGCGGCTGTTGCCACTGTAGAGAATCGGCATGTTGAAACCGAGCCGACCGCGACGGGCGATGGCCGCGCCGATATTGCCCATGCCGACGATGCCCAGGGTCTTGCCGTAGACATCAGTGCCGAACAACTGAGGGCCCACGGTGGCTTGCCATTGGCCGGCCTTGGTCCAGGCGTCCAGTTCGGCGACGCGGCGGGCGCTGCTCATGATCAGGGAAAAGGCCAGGTCGGCGGTGCTTTCAGTCAGCACGTCGGGGGTGTTGGTCAGCATGATTCCGCGTTCGTTGAAGTAGGCGACGTCGTAGTTGTCATAGCCAACAGACACGCTGGACACCACTTCCAGCTTGCTGGCGTTCTCCAGTTGCGCGCGCCCGAGTTTGCGGCCTACGCCGATCAGACCGTGGGCGTGGGGCAGGGCTTCGTTGAACTGGGCGTTGATGTCGCCATGTTTCGGATCAGGCACGATGACATCGAAGTCCTGCTTGAGGCGTTCGATCATTTCGGGAGTGACGCGACTGAAAGCGAGGACGGTCTTTTTCATGGGAGGAGGGCTCGTCGGGCGTGGAGAATGCCAAGCACGCTAACATTCTTCTCCTCGGTTGTGCGAGTGCCCGGATCAACCGACTGTGTCAGTTGGCCAACCGTGCGCCGCCCAGGCTGCCGCTCAGTTCATACGCCGCCAGTTCCGCCTGATGCGCCGCGAGGATCTCCGGCAACGACCCACGCAGGTACTCAACCCAGGTCTTGATCTTTGCATCCAGGTATTGCCGCGACGGATAGATCGCATACAGGTTCAGTTCCTGCGACCGGTAGTTCGGCATAACTCGCACCAGCGAGCCGTTGCGCAACCCTTCGATCGCTGCATACACCGGCAACACGCCAACCCCCATGCCGCTGGTGATCGCGGTTTTCATCGCGTCGGCGGAGTTCACCAGGAACGGCGAGCTGTTAATGGTGACCATCTCCTGACCTTCCGGACCGTCGAAGGTCCATTTTTCCAGCGGGATCACCGGGCTCACCAGGCGCAGGCAGGCGTGGTTCAACAAATCGCTGGGCTTGTGCGCGCAACCGTTGGCTTTCACATAGGCCGGCGAGGCACAGACAATGCTGTAGGTGATGCCCAGGCGCTGAGACACGAAGCCTGAATCCGGGAGTTCACTGGCGAGGACGATGGACACGTCGTAACCCTCGTCGAGCAGGTCCGGTACGCGGTTGGCCATGGTCAGGTCGAAGGTGACGTCGGGATGGGTCTTGCGATACCGGGCGATCGCATCGATCACGAAGTGCTGGCCGATACCGGTCATGGTGTGCACTTTCAGCTGCCCGGCCGGACGGGCGTGGGCGTCGCTGGCTTCGGCCTCGGCTTCTTCGACGTAGGCGAGGATCTGTTCGCAGCGCAACAGGTAGCGCTTGCCGGCCTCGGTCAGGGCGATGCGACGGGTGGTGCGGTTGAGCAGGCGGGTTTGCAGGTGGGCTTCCAGGTTGGAGACCGCGCGCGAGACGTTGGCCGTGGTGGTGTCCAGTTGCACGGCGGCGGCGGTGAAGCTGCCGGCCTCGGCCACGTAACTGAAGGCGCGCATGTTTTGCAAAGTGTCCATGGGGTGCTCTCTTGTCGAATGACAAATTGTGACACGAAGTTGCCGATTTTTTACAGGCGACTAAAGATGGACCAAGGGATTATCGCGCTAACGGTAACAAAGATTCACAGGATTCCCGGCTTATCGCCATCCAGACCGCCCCCTAGAATTACGCCGATCGTACAACCCCGTCCTCTCAGGAAATCACCGCAGTGCCGCGTCGCATCAACAGAGCGCTTCAGACGCTCAGTGTTTTGGCTTTAACCCTGGCAATCAGCGGCTGCATTGGTACCGCCGGCATTGCCCCGCAGGACAAAGCACTGCAGGCCGATTCACTGGCCACCGACGCCACCATCCAAAGCGCCGCGCAAGACGCTCACTGGCCCACCGCGCAATGGTGGCAGGCTTATGGCGACCCGCAACTGAACCGCTGGATCGACCTTGCGCTGAAAGGCAGCCCGAGCATGGCCATGGCCGCCGCGCGCGTGCGTCAGGCCAGATCGATGGCCGGCATTGCCGAGTCCGCCGAATCGCTGCAGATTAATGGCGAGTCCACCCTGAAGCGCCACAACTGGCCCACCGATCAGTTCTACGGGCCGGGCAAATTGGCCAACACGACGACCTGGGACAACAACGCCGCGCTGGGTTTCAGCTACGCCCTCGACCTCTGGGGCCGCGAAAGCAATGCCAGCGAACGCGCCGTGGACCTGGCGCACATGAGCGCTGCCGAAGCCCGCCAGGCCCAACTCGAATTGCAGAACAACATCGTGCGCGCCTACATCGAACTGTCGCTGCACTACGCGCAGCGTGACATCGTCGTCGCGACGCAAAAACAGCAACAACAGATTCTCGACCTCGCGCAGAAACGTTTGAACGGCGGCCTCGGCACGCATTTCGAAGTCAGCCAGGCCGAAACTCCGCTGCCGGAAACCCACCGCCAGCTCGATGCGCTCGACGAAGAAATCGCCCTGAGCCGCAATCAACTCGCGGCCCTGGCCGGCAAAGGACCGGGCGACGGGGCGCAGTTGCAACGACCGACACTCGCGTTGGGCGCGGCGTTGAAACTGCCCTCGTCGTTGCCGGCGCAGTTGCTCGGCCAGCGCCCGGATGTGGTTGCCAGCCGCTGGCAAGTGGCGGCGCAGGCGCGGGGAATCGATGTCGCGCATGCCGGTTTCTATCCCAACGTCGATCTGGTCGGCAGCCTCGGCTACATGGCCACCGGCGGCGGGGCGCTGGAATTCCTTACTGGCAAGAAGCTCAACTACAGCGTCGGCCCGGCGATCTCGTTGCCGATCTTCGACGGCGGCCGCCTGCGTTCCGAGTTGGGTGAAGCCTCCGCCGGCTATGACATCGCCGTGGGCCGGTACAACCAGACGCTGGTCAATGCGCTGAAGAATATCTCCGACCAGTTGATCCGCCGCGAGTCCATGGACAAGCAGCAAACCTTCGCCGCCGAGTCGGTCGCCACGGCGCAGAAGACCTACGACATCGCGATGATCGCCTGGCAGCGCGGGCTGACCGATTACCTCAACGTGCTCAATGCCCAGACCTTGTTGTTCAAGCAGCAGCAAATCCAGCAGCAGGTTCAGGCCGCGCGCCTGCGCGCCCACGCCGAACTGGTGACGGCGCTTGGTGGCGGGCTGGGTGCCGGCAATGATGTGCCGGACGCCGCCAAGACCGCCGCACCCAAAGCCCCGGCCACTTTGACGAGCCTCCTGAATTGAACACCCATCCTGTGGGAGTGAGCCTGCTCGCGATAGCGGTGGGTCATTCAGCATCTTTATTGCCTGACCCACCGCTATCGCGAGCAGGCTCACTCCTACAGGGGCGGCGGCCGGATTTAATTGTATGAGCACGAATCCATGACGCCATCGCTGCGCTGGCTCTACTCCCTCGAATGGCGCCGAGGCTTCTCCGACTGGGCACGCAGTGATGGCGTGACCTGGGTCTACATCTTCAAGGTGTTGCTCGCCGCGTTCCTGACCCTGTGGCTGGCCATGCGCCTGGAGTTGCCGCAACCGCGCACGGCGATGATCACCGTGTTCATCGTCATGCAGCCGCAAAGCGGCCAGGTGTTCGCCAAAAGCTTCTACCGCTTTCTCGGCACCTTGACCGGCTCGGCAGTGATGGTGGCGCTGATTGCCTTGTTCGCGCAAAACACCGAACTGTTCCTCGGCGCGCTGGCGATCTGGGTCGGCCTCTGTACGGCGGGTGCGGCGCGTTATCGCAACTTCCGCGCCTACGGTTTTGTGCTGGCCGGTTACACCGCGGCGATGGTCGGCCTGCCGGCCCTGGCGCATCCGGACGGCGCGTTCATGGCCGCCGTATGGCGGGTGCTGGAAATCTCCCTGGGGATTATTTGCTCGACGTTGGTCAGCGCCGCGATCCTGCCGCAAACCGCCAGCGCCGCCATGCGCAACGCCTTGTATCAGCGCTTCGGCGTGTTTGCGCTGTTCGTCACCGACGGCTTGCGCGGCCGCAGCAAACGCCTGGCTTTCGAAGCGAGCAACGTGCGCTTCATCGCCGAAGCCGTTGGCCTGGAAGGATTGCGCAGCGTCACCGTGTTTGAAGACCCGCACATGCGTCGGCGCAACGGCCGGTTGAGCCGTCTGAACAGCGAATTCAT
The DNA here is from genome assembly GCF_054897705.1 of Pseudomonas sp. GB2N2. Classification (NCBI taxonomy): domain Bacteria; kingdom Pseudomonadati; phylum Pseudomonadota; class Gammaproteobacteria; order Pseudomonadales; family Pseudomonadaceae; genus Pseudomonas; species Pseudomonas sp. GB2N2. Next base: position 3,488,634 of record NZ_CM142701.1, on the reverse strand, counting down.
GGGCGTCACCACCCGCTTCAACGCCTTGCATCAGTTGCTCGAACGCTTGCACAGCAGCGGCGCCGATCAGGTGGTTGCGGCGATCAAACCGGGCTTGCAGGACCTCGCCGAAATGCTCGACGGGTTCAGTGGTCGCGCGATGACCAGCCCTGATGCGGCACGTCTGGTGACCGCGCTCAATATCTATAAGGAAAGGCTGCCGGCGAGGGTTCGCAGCTTGCGGGCAACGTTCCAGGAGAGCGACCCAAGCGACGCCGAGCAGCTGGATTTTCACACCGCCTACGAGCTGCTCTACCGCTTCGTCGACGACCTTCACAGTTATGCGCAGACCCACGCGTCCCTCGCCGATCACCGTCATGAACGCGAGCAATGGAACGAGCCCTTCACCTCGCAAACCAACTGGATGGCATCCGCCGCTTCGGGGATTCGCGCGGCGTTCATTCTCGTCGTATTGGGCAGTTACTGGGTCGCCACCGCGTGGCCGAGCGGCGCGACCATGACGTTGATTGCCGCCGCCACCGTGGGCCTTTCTGCGGCGACACCGAACCCGAAACGCATGGCCTTTCAAATGGCCTGCGGCACGTTCCTCGGTGCACTGATCGGCTTCGTCGAGATGTTTTTCATCTTCCCGTGGATCGACGGTTTCCCGTTGCTATGCGTGATGCTCGCGCCGGTGATCGTGCTCGGCTCGTTCCTGACCTCGCGCCCGCAATACGCCGGGGTCGGCCTTGGTTTGCTGATCTTCTTCAGCACCGGTTCGGTGCCGGACAACCTCACCCTGTACAACCCTTACACCTTCATCAACGACTACATCGCCATGGTCCTCGGCATGCTGGTGTGCGCCGCTGCGGGGGCGATCATTCTGCCGCCCAACAGTCGCTGGTTATGGCGGCGGCTGGAGCAGGATCTGCGCGGGCAAGTGGTGTATGCGATCAGCGGCAAGCTCAAGGGCCTGGCGTCGAGTTTTGAAAGCCGCACGCGGGACTTGCTGCATCAGGCTTACGGGCTGGCCGCCGGTTCGCCGCAGGTGCAACGGGACTTGTTGCGCTGGATGTTGGTGGTGCTGGAAGTCGGTCACGCGATCATCGAATTGCGCAAGGAGCAGGCGATCCTGCCGGTGCACCCGGCGTATGCCGAGTCGCAACCGTGGCGCCAGTCGATCCGCGTGATGGGCCGCTCGCTGGTGCGCCTGTTTCTGCAGCCGAGCCAGAGCAATCTGGAGCGCGGATTGATTGCGGTCGACCATGCGATCAGCCGCGTGCAAGCCACTGACGAACCCTTCGCCCCGCACTTCGACACCTCCGCGTTACGCCGGGTGAAAAGCTACCTGCACTTTATCCGCACCTCGTTGCTCGACCCGCAATCACCGCTCGCCGCTTACGTGAAAGCCCCGTCTGAAGGACTTGAACATGCCTCGTGAAATCGCCTTCCACGGCGTGTACATGCCGACCATGACGCTGATGTTTTTCATCGCCGCGGCGCTGGCCTGGGTGCTGGACCGGTTTCTGTCCGGTTTCGATCTGTACCGCTTCTTCTGGCACCCGGCGCTGCTGCGCCTGAGTCTGTTTACCTGTCTGTTCGGCGCCCTGGCGCTGACTGTCTACCGTTGACTCTCCATCACTAAAGAAGGTTTTGATGAAAAAGCTCTTCAGCCTGCTCGCGACCCTGCTGGTGCTGGCCCTCGCGATCTGGATTGGCCGGACCCTGTGGGTGCATTACATGGACACGCCGTGGACCCGCGACGGTCGGGTGCGTGCCGACATCATCAACGTTGCCGCCGACGTCACCGGGGAAGTGGTGGACGTGCCGGTGCGCGATAACCAGCAGGTGAAGAAGGGCGATCTGCTGATGCGCATCGACCCCGAGCATTACCGAATCGCGGTCAAACAAGCGCAAGCGCTGGTGGCCTCACGCAAGTCGACGTGGGAGATGCGCAAGGTCAACGCCCACCGCCGCGCCGACATGGACGCCTTGGTCATCTCCAGGGAAAACCGCGACGACGCGAGCAACATCGCCGACTCGGCCCTGGCCGATTACCAGCACGCCCAGGCGCAACTGGAAGCCGCCGAACTGAACCTGAAACGCACCGAAGTGCGCGCGGCCGTGGACGGCTACGTGACCAACCTTAACGTCCATCGCGGCGACTATGCACGCATCGGCGAAGCGAAAATGGCCGTGGTCGACATGAATTCGTTCTGGGTGTATGGCTTTTTCGAAGAAACCAAGTTGCCCCACGTGCGGGTGGGCGACAAGGCCGACATGCAGCTGATGAGTGGGGAAGTGTTGAAGGGGCACGTGGAAAGCATTTCGCGCGGGATCTACGACCGCGACAATCCGGAGAGCCGTGAACTGATCGCCGATGTGAACCCGACCTTCAACTGGGTGCGGCTGGCGCAGCGAGTGCCGGTACGGATTCACATTGATGAGGTGCCGGACGGGGTGTTGCTGGCGGCGGGGATCACCTGCACCGTTGTGGTTTATTAGCTTTTAGACCGGGTCGACGCCATCGCGAGCAGGCTCACTCCTACATTTGGAATGCATTTTCCCTGTAGGAGTGAGCCTGCTCGCGATGGCGTCACCTCGGTTTCAGAGCTGCCCACTCAACCCAAACCGCTTCATCAACTCCGACTCCAGCAACCCCTTCGGCAACAACCCCGCCAACAACGGCAACGCCCGGCTGCCGTTGCCCAGGCGAATCAACCGCGGTGGTTTGCCCTGCTGTGCAGCCTTGAGCAAACCAGCGGCAAATTCACTGGCCGGCGTCGGGTTGTCCTGAGACGCCTTGGCTCTGGCCCGAATCCCTTCACGCAACGGAAACCACGGCGACTGCTCGCCGATCAACTGTTCCGCCTGCGCCCCGGCATTCTTGGCAAAACTGGAAGCAATCGCCCCCGGCTGAACTTCCATCACCCGCACACCAAACGGCGCCAGTTCCATGCGCAAGGCGTCGCTCAAGGCATGCACGGCGGCTTTGGATGCGCAGTAAGCACCGGCGAACGGCGTGACCAACACCCCTGACACGCTGCCGATGTTCACCACCAGCCCCTTGGCACGGCGCAGCATCGGGAACAGCGCGCGTGTGACGCCAACGATGGCAAACACATTGGTTTCAAACTGACGCTGCATGGCCGGCACGCCGCCGTCCAGCAGCGGCCCCATCGCGCCATATCCGGCATTATTGATCAGGACATCGAGGCCGCCATGCTGTTGATTGATCTGCTCGCTCAACTGCTCGAGTGCGGCACCATCGTTGACGTCCAGTTGCACGGCGGTGAACCCCGCCGCTTGTAAAACCGCCACGTCTTCAACCTTGCGGGCACTGGCCCAGACCTGATAACCCGCTGCTTTGAAGGCGTCGGCGAGGGCGCGGCCAATGCCGCTGGAACAACCGGTAATCAATGCAACGGGCATGGCGCGGTCCTTGTGCAAAAGAGAGAAGGGAATCAGTCAGAGAAACTACCCTGCAATCGCTCGGCGCGAAACTCCAGGGTTTGCGGGCGGTAACCGGGGCGCAGGGGCGGCAGTGGCAAACAGTCTTCCCAATTCGCACCGGCCTGCAATTCGCCGGGGCCGCGGTAACGTGGTGCGGCATATTGATTGTCGGCGAGGTTGACGGTGTCGCCGGGGGCGTAAGCGGCGATGAGCCAACGCAGTTCGGTCAGCGGCACGTCGTTGCCGTTGTTCATTTTCAGCTGCAACGGACGATCCGCCGGGCATTGTTCCGGGGCGTAGGTAATGCGCAGTTCCAGGCGCGCCAGTTGCTTGACCTCGCGATTGTCCAGCCAGATCACCCAGGTGGCGACCAGGCCCAAGCCGATGGCGGCCGCGACCGAGACGGGCAGGGCCTTGGACGGGTAACGCAGCAGCAGGATCAGCCAGGTGATGACCAGCAGGACGCCGATGAACATGACGCGAAACCTCGGGAGGGGAGACGGTCATCCTACCTAAGCGTGGGTGCGGTTGGCGATGGGCTTGAGGCTTGCTCGCGAAGGGGCCAGAGCAAACAAAAAAGAACCCGGACAAAAAAGCCCCCGCCCAACCCGCTGCGGATGGGGAATCGCAGCGGGTTGGAAGGGGGCTTCTTGTGTTGCCGAACGCTTACTGCGCGATAGTTTTCACCGACACGCCACGCTCGATCGGTGTCGACCGACCATAGATATCTTCAAATCGCTCGATATCGTCTTCACCCAGATAGCTGCCCGATTGCACTTCGATGATCTCGAGTGGAATCTTGCCCGGGTTGCGCAAACGGTGCACCGAAGCGATCGGAATGTAGGTCGACTGGTTTTCACACAGCAGGAACACGTTCTCGTCGCAGGTCACTTCAGCCGTGCCGCTGACCACGATCCAGTGTTCGGCGCGGTGGTGGTGCATTTGCAGCGACAGGCACGCGCCCGGTTTGACCGAGATGTGCTTGACCTGGAAGCGACCGCCCATGTCCACCGAGTCGTAGGAACCCCACGGACGATAGACTTCGCAGTGGTTCTGGGTTTCGCTGCGGCCCTGTTCGTTGAGGGTGTTGACCATCTGTTTCACGCCTTGGACCGAGTCCTTGTGGGCGATCATCATGGCGTCCTTGGTTTCGACGACCACGATGTTTTCCAGGCCGATCACCGACACCAGTTTGCCGTTGCCGTGGATCATGCAGTTCTTGCTGTCCTGAATGACCACGTCGCCCTTGGTGACGTTACCGTTGGCGTCTTTTTCGTTGACTTCCCACAGCGACGACCAGCAACCGACATCGCTCCAGCCGGCGGTCAGCGGTACGACGCAGGCGCGCTGGGTTTTTTCCATGACGGAATAGTCGATGGAATTGTCCGGGCAGCAGGCGAAAGTGGCTTCGTCGATGGTGACGGTGTCGGCGTCCTGCTCGCTGCGCTCAAGGGTCAGCAGGCAGGTGTCGTAGATGTCCGGATCGTGTTTTTTCAGCTCTTCGAGGAAGCGGCTGGCGCGGAACAGGAACATGCCGCTGTTCCAGAAATAGCCGCCGGACTGGACGAACTCGGTGGCGCGTTTCACGTCCGGTTTTTCGACAAAGTGCGAGACGCGGCTGACGCCTTCCGGCAGCAGCGAGTCGTTGGTCGACTTGATGTAGCCGTAGCCGGTCTCCGGTTTGGTCGCCGGGACGCCAAACAGCACCATTTCGCCGTTTTCGGCAGCGACGGTGGCCAGGGCCAGGGCGCGTTGCAGGGCTTTCTGATCTTCCAGCACGTGGTCGGCCGGCAGCACCAACATCAATTCGTCGCGCCCCTCATTGATCAGCATCATCGCAGTCAGGGCCACGGCCGGCGCAGTGTTGCGGCCGAACGGTTCCATCAGGATGCGCTGGGTTTGCAGTTTGCGGGTGCTCAGTTGATCGTTGACGATAAAGCGGTGGTCTTTGTTGCAGACCACGATCGGAGTGTCCATGCCTTCGAACACCAGGCGTTCCAACGTTTGCTGGAACAACGTGTGCTCGCCGGTCAAAGCGAGGAACTGTTTAGGGAATTGCTTACGCGAAAGCGGCCAAAGACGTGAGCCACTACCACCTGACAAGATCACCGGAATCATGTTGTTACTCCTAAAAATGCAGTTGAAAGCTGCAAGCTTCAAGCGGCAAGTTAGATGCGCTTCTCTTGAAGCTTGTGGCTTGTGGCTTGTAGTTAATAGCTCGCGCTTAGCGTGTCGAAACCGGGCGTTTTACCCAGACTGGTGACAGGCTGCTGCCGTTACCGGTGACGTACAGCACCGCGGCCTCACCGCGTTCCAGGGCAACCGGTTTCACGTCGCCGACTTTCGTTGCGCCATCGTATAGCGCCAGGCTGACTTTTACCGGGTTGATTTCACGCTCGCCACGGCCCTTGGCGGCCACGGCCGGCACGACTTCGGTCTTGCCGTCAGCGGTTTTCAGGGTCAGGGCCTTGTCGCTCAGGTTCTGTACGCGAACCAGGGATTTCTGCTTGTTCTTGAACGGCGGCTCTTCGATCAGTTGCGGCGCGCCGCTGGCGTTGTTGACCAGGGTGTAATAGTGATCGCCGGCCAGTTTCACCGGCAGGGACTGGCTGCCGACCTTGGCGCTGTAGTCGCCGCCCGGCATGAAGCTGAAGTCGGTGCTGGACAGCGGCGCGACATCGGCCAGGTTGGTGGTGCCGACGGTGGCGCTGACTTCAGCGTTACCGGCGTTATACACACGCACGAAGCTCGAACCTTTTGGTGCGGTCGGGCCGTAGAGCGCGGCGTCGCCAGCGAAGGCGGACATCGACAACACGCTCATGCCTGCAACGAGTGCAAAGGTCTTGGCGAGACGGCGAGGAGTAGTAGTGAAAGTCATGGTAATACCTCTCTCTTTCAGTTTTGCGCCCGGTCGGGCGTCTCGGATTTAGTGTTTGCGGCTACGTTTTGTTGGCGGGCGCCGGCTTCTTTGAGCGCTGCGACCCACTGCGGGTCGGCGTCGCCGATTTCGTTGTTCACAGGCAGATAACGTTCAGGAAACTCCCAGATCAGCACTTGTGGCGGGCTGTTCTTGAAGGCATCGCTTTTCAGGTAGCTGAGCATTGGCAGAATCGGGCCGTGGCCGTCTTCGGCGTAATTGACCACGTCGCTGTGCAGCGCTTCTTTCAGCGCACCGACGAAGTTCCAGTTCGGATTGGCGCTGTAGCTGGTGCCGATCAGGGCCACCGGCACTTCGGTGTTGGCGAACAAGGCGTCATCACCACCGGCCTGATCGCCCGCCGCCACGGTGTTGCGCTTCTGCAACGGCTCGGCGGGCGGCATCAGGTTTTCGAACAGCGGGTCCAGTGGCAAGAACAGGCGCAAGTCACCCTTGTGAGTCACTTTCTCTGCCGGCTCGGTGACGAAGCGCTGAGGCTCGCCGCTGAGCGGAGTTTTCTCGGCAATGGTCTTGGCCAAGGTTTCGGCGGCGATTTGCGCACCTTCCGGGGTCCAGTGGGTGTCGGTGCGCAGGAACACTTGCTGACCGTTCAACTTGCCCTTTTGCAGCGGGATAAGCAGGTCAGGCGCGATGATCTTGTCGGCCGCCACACGCGCGTGGAAGTCCTCATACAGGTTGGCGTGAATGCTCGAAGGCTTCACGTCGCCCAGGTGTTCCGGGTACAGGCGGGTCTTGGCTGGCACGATCGCCATGACCAGTTTCACGCCTTTGTTTTTCAGTTCCTGGCGTACGCCTTCGACCAGCGCGTAGTTGCCTTGCAGGTTCAATTCTTCGTTGACGATCGGGTTGAATTCTTCATCGCTGTACAACCACTGGTCGCGACCGAGCACGACGCCCGGACGACCTTCGTTGAACAGTTTGAAATCCAGCGCGGCCCAGAGGTTGGTGCCCAGGCGCTTGATCGGGAACTCGTCGTCGTAGTGGGTTTCGACAGCCTTGGTCCAGCGACCGTTGAGCACGGTCGCGTCGGCGTTGGTGCTGAAGCCGAGGAAGCTTCGCGTCGACCACAGCCCCAGGACCAGCAAGGTCACCATAAACAGGCTGATGTAGAAGATGCGTAATGAGCGGGTCATGGTCAGATCCCTCAGAACTGGAAGTAAAGAAACGGCGAGAAGCTTTGCGCCGAGAGTTTGAAAATCGAAGCGATGAACAGCAGCAGTACCAGCGTGCGCATCACGTAGCGCGACCAGTCAGCGGTCCAGTAGGCCGGTTGCACGGTGGCTTCAACGCCCACGGTGTAACCCGGTTGGTGGATGCTGGCCGGGTTGTCACCCGGTACGGCTTTGATCATTCCAGGCGTCGCAGCGGCAGGGCCATCGGCCTCGACGTTAGCGTCTACGTTGATAGCAGGCTTGGTCTTTTCCGGTGGCAGGTTGCTGTAGAAATCACGGATGCCGAAGAACGCCAGGGTTGCGTACGCCACCACCAGGGTTGCCACTTGCAGGCCGGTGAGGCTGGCCTGGTTGAGTTCCGACAGCGACCATTCGCCAAAGCTGAACATCGCGCCGTACATGCGGCCGGCGACGTGCAGGTTTTCCGAACGGAAGATCACCCAGCCCATCACTACCAGCAGGAAGGTCAGCGCCCAGCGGATCGGGTTGATGCTGCGCGGCGAGGTGTTGAGGCCGAGGGCTTTTTCAATCGCCAGCCACATGCCGTGCCACGCACCCCAGACGATGTAGGTGATGTTCGCGCCGTGCCACAGACCACCGAGCAACATGGTCAGGAACAGGTTGCGATAGGTCATCAGCGTGCCTTTGCGGTTACCGCCCAGCGTGATGTACAGGTAGTCACGCAGCCAGGTGGACAGGCTGATGTGCCAGCGCCGCCAGAACTCGGTGATCGACTGGCTGATGTACGGCTGCTTGAAGTTTTCCATGAAGCGGAAACCCATCATCAAGCCCAGGCCGATGGCCATGTCGCTGTAACCGGAGAAGTCGAAATACAGTTGCGCGGTGTACGCCAGCGCACCGAGCCAGGCGTCGCCGGTGGTCGGGTTGTGCAAGGCGAAGCAATGGTCGGCGACCACCGCGAGGGTGTCGGCGATAAAGACCTTCTTGATGAAACCCTGCATGAACCGCGTGGCACCTTCGGAGAACTTGTCGAGGGTGTGGGTGCGGTTGTTGAACTGGTCGGCGAGATCGCGGAAACGCAATACCGGGCCGGCGATCAAGTGCGGGAAAATCGCCACGAACGCCGCGAAGTCGATCAGGTTGCGGGTTGCCGGGGTGTCGCCGCGGTAGACGTCGATGATGTAGCTGATGGACTCGAAGATGTAGAACGAGATTCCGATCGGCAACAGCACGTGGGTCAGGATGAACGGCGACAGGCCAACCGACGTCATCATTGCGTTGATGCTGTCGACGCCAAAGTTGGCGTACTTGAAGTAGCCGAGGATGCACAGGTCGACGCCCACGCCAAGCAGCAGCCAGCGCTGGGCAGGTTTGGTGCGCACACCAGCGGCGCCGACTTTGAGGCCGATCCAGTAGTTCCACAGCGTGACCGCTGCGAACAACGCGAGAAAGTCCACGCGCCACCAGGCATAAAACACATAGCTGGCGATCAGCAGCAGCAAGTTGCGATAGCGTATTCCGCTCAAGTAGTACATGCCGAGAAAGATCGGCAGGAACAAAAACAGGAACACGTTGGATGAAAATACCATCCCGGTCTCTCCATGTTTAACCAACAGTCAAGGGCCGCAGCCCCCCCAAACCCCCCAACCGAAAACCCGGGGGAATATCACTCAACTCAAATCTTGCACTGCCTCTTGTAGGCGTGAGCCTGCTCGCGATGAGGGTGTGTCAGTCGACATCAATGTTCAATGTCAGACCGCAATCGCGAGCAGGCTCACTCCTACAGAGGTTTGTGTTTGGCGCTAAGAACCCTTGTTGCCTTTTTCGTTGGCCGGGTCGTAGACCTTGGTCAGGTCACCCCCGAGGCGGAAGGTCTTGAACGGCTGCATCCCGTGCTTTTTCTCCAGCACATCCGGGGCGCAGGTGTAGAGCGTGCAGAACGGTTCGAGCCAGGCGAATTTCGAGTCGACCTTAAGGTCGGTCATGTCCTGATCCTTGCCGTTTTTCTTCTCGAAGATGTCCGGGTCTTTGACCCCGGCCAACACGCGATCACCCAGGCGTTTCAGCGCACCGTTGTTTTCCTGGCGCAGATCCACACCATTCACCTGAGCAAAACTGGCGATCATCGCCAAGGGCGGCAAGGCGTAGTTGTGATAGGCGAGGGCGCGTTGCTGGCGCTTCAATTCGTTCGGCAGGAAACCGTCGGCGTCGACCTGATTGGCGCCCACCTTGTATTCCTTCACGGCCCAGTCAAACAGGTCGCGGCGGTTGGTCGCGATCGACGTTGCCATCACCGACCAGGCCGCCCAGTACGAATGGTTGTTGGTTTTTTCCAGCGGCAGGTTGTCCCAGTCGCTGACCACCTGATCGGCCATTTTGCTGAACCAGGCTTCAATCAACTGCGACTCTTGCTGATGGTTGGCCAGCGGATGCGAGTCGGAGAACTTCAGGCGAATGTACGAGGACGCCATGCTGCCCAGCGCCCATTTGCGCATGGACTTGCCGGTGTGGTTGAAGTCCTTGGACATCAACGCATCGGCCTTGGCCCACGCGGTCAACCAGCTCAGGGTGCATTCGAGCTGTTCCGGGCGGCCGTCACGCATGAACTGCATCACGCGCTTGCTGGTGCCGCGCTCAATCTTGGTGATGTCAGCCGTGGTGTCGCGGAAGGCTTTTTCCGAGACCTCGTTCAGGGTCGAACGAGCCTTGTCGGAACCTTCGTACTTGCTGCGAAATTGCAGCGAGCCGGTGTAAGGCGTCGGCATCGCATCACAGCCTTCGCTGCTGTCGCCGGTTTTGACTTTTTCGATCGGCGCGAAGTAACCCTGTGGCGGGCGCAGTGGCGCGGCGGCCTGGGTGGCGCCGGCGAACATCGCCAGGGCCAGCAGGGAAGGTGCGAGCAACTTTTTCAAAGTTCGGGTTTGCATGCATGTCATAAGAGATTGCCTCACTGCCCGGCTTGAGCGGTACGTTGCCCAGCGCCAGGGAATACATTGCGTTTGCAGATTTTCGCTTCGACCTTCTGTGGCGCGGCACCTGCTTCAGGGCCCTGGACTTCGACGGCCAGCAGATTCTGCGAGGCCCAGTCTTCGTCCGTGCGCAACTCGAAAGCGAAACGCCCGTCGGTGTCGGAGGTTTCCGGTTTTTCGATTTTGATGTCCTCGTGGCGACCGTTCATGTACCAGAGGGTGGCTTGCAGGATTTTCACCGACGGATCGGCGAAGCGGATGTCGACCTGATGGCTGCTGTTTTGCAGATTCAGGTTGTTGCTGTTGACCATCAATTCGTTCTTGCCCGGCTTCAATGTCTTGCTGCCGGTCATCTGTGCATCTTTGCCTTCGCAACCGTTGTCCAGCAGCGCCATCATCTGGCGGTAGATGGTTTCCTGGTCGAGGCGGTAGAGCGGCGAGAATTCCCAGATCAAAATCTTCGGCGGCTTGGTCTGGAACTCTTCGCTGCCCAGGTACTGCAGCATCGAACCTTCCAGGCCACCGCCGGGGAACGCCACGTTGAGGATGTCGGCGCCGATCGCCTCTTCGAGGAAACCGGCGAAGTTGTAGTTCTTGCCACTGTGGCTGGTGCCGACCAGCGTGATCTCCGGGTTGCCGGAGTCGCTGAACAGATCGCCATCCGCCGCTTCGCCCTTCGGCTCGGTGGTGAATTGATCCATGTACTGGATCGCGTAGCTGGTGCCACAGAGTTGACCGGCCATGTTGTGCAATGTTCCGGTCTTGCCCATGCGACCCGACCTGTGGCTCTCGAATTCGCGTTTTGGAATGTCAGCAAATTCAGGCATTTGCTTGATTTTCTCGCCGACGATTTTTGCGGTGCGCTGGGCGCCATACGGCGTCCAGTGCTGGTCGCCGCGAAAGTAGAAGTCGTGGGCGGGCAGGGTGTCGGGCAGCGACTCGTTGGTCAGTGGCGACAGGTCCGGCACTACATAACCCATGGCGGCAAAACGCCCGAGCATGGTCTTGTAGTTCTTCAGCGCCTTGTCGAAATCGTACTTGGCCTTGTCGTCCGGGTTGAGCTTGTTGCGGTTCACCAGGCCACGGGTGGGCTGGTAAACAACGACGAGTTCCACGCCTTTGCTCTTGAACGCTTCGTGCAGTTCTTTCATGCGTTTGTAGCCGGCGGGCGAAGTGTCGAATTCGGTGCGCAAGTCTTCCTGCGTACGGAACAGCCAGTCGCCCTGGGCCTGCACCAACGTGGTGAAGTTCTGCTGATAACGCGTGGTGTAGTTCTTCGCGTCGTGGGCTTCGGGGCAGAGGTTGCAGCACGGCTCGGCGCTGAACTCGGGAGCCTTGGCTTCATCGGCGCGAACACCGCCGCTGGCCGCGAGAATGCCGGCGGTCAGGGCCGACAGGCTGAGTAATTTGATCAAGTGTGAGTGCATAAAATTATCCTCAGTCCCGCATTTCGGTCTGGCGTTCGACAGGGTCGATCAGCACGGCTTTCTGCTGGCGCACCAGCAGGTCGAGAATTTCATCCTGACGCTCACCTAGAATCCCGTTGAAGCTGATGCCGCTGGATTTGGTCGGGGCGAGCATGGACACGCGATACAGTTCGACGCTCAGCGGCGAGTCGATGGACAGCGGGCCGCTGCCGTTGCCGGCCAGTTCGCCGCCGACAATGATCAACGACACTTCGGCATCGAACGGATCGAGCTTGATGTCGCGGTCGGTGTCGCTCAGGTCCTTGATGTGGCCGTAGACGCCGGTCAGGCCGTTGGCCATCGACAGGTTTTCGTAGAGGCGGATGTTCACGCTGTTACGAATCCGAATGCCATGGCGACGGTTGCTGATCACCTTGTTGCCGTAGATCAGGTTGTCGGCACTCTCGTAAATCGTGATGCCATCGGTGTGGTTCTTGTAGATCTCGTTGTAGGCGACGAGGTTGTTCACGCTGTTTCGGTCGATCACCAGGCCGGACAATTTGTTGTCGAAACTGCGGTTGTTGAAGATGAAGCTGTCGTTGACCTCACGGGAAATAATGATCCCGTGCTTCTTCTTGGTCCCGTAAACCGTGTTGTCGGCGATGATCAGACCGTGGGAACGGTCATGCGGGTCGATGCCGTAAACGATGTTGTCTTTGTAGGTGTTGCCCTTGACCACGAAGTCGCGGGTCTCGTAGCAGTAGAAGCCGTACCACATGTCCGAAAACTCGGAACCGACGATCCAGCCGCTCGGCTCGGGACGCTTGAGCACCTTGGCCATGTTCGGCGTGTATTGGGAAATACTCACGCCGTAGGACTTACTGTTGGCGTAACCGAAACTGGCGATCTTGCTGTTGGCGATGTACGTCTGAGTGCCGCCCCAGGACAGCAGGAACGGACGGAATTCCTTGGGCGACTTGAAGGTCGCCGGGCCGTTGTCCTTCTCGCGCCAGCCAGTGATTTTGGTATCACGCACAAACAGCTGGCCGTCATTGACCAGGAACGAACCGGCCTCTTGGGACAGGCGCAATTCCTGGGTCTGCTTGTCGATTTCGAGGATGCCTTTTTCACCAACGACAATCGGCAACTTCGCCAGGAACACGCCCGGCGAGGTTTCGCTGAAGTACTGCTTGGGCAGCTTCTTCGCCAGGTCCTTGAGGTTCATGTAGCCGTCGTCGATGAAGATCGCCTGCGGGATGCCGTGCTGACGCACCACCCATTCGGCCATCTTGTTGTCACCGCCGATGAAATCCTTCAGCGCGTTTTCCTGCATCATCCGGCGCACGCTGATTTTGCCGGCCTTGGTGCGCACGATTTTCGCAGCGATGGCTTCGGCGGTGTAGCCGGAAGTGTCCGGCACTTTCGGTTTCGCCAGTTCCAGCGGCGCAGTGGGCGCGCTACTGACGGTATAGGTCTTGGCCTGTTGCAGCTCCTTGACCACGGTCACCGGCTTCGGCGCCGGCTCCGCATTGGCGAAGGCGGCGCCGCTTACCAGCAGCATCGCGCCGGCCAGCAAGGTGATCGAACCTCGCTTCGGATTGTTCATGTCGGGCACTCCCTTCGCGGTTCGCATCAGAAGCGCCAGATCACGTCGATGAACGCGCGGTGCATGTACGAATCGACTTCTTTGCCGTAGGCATCGCCCGGCTTGAACACACCGCCACGCAAGCGCACCAGGGCCGACGGTTCGTCGATCGACTGGCTCAGCGCGGCAGGCAACAGGCCTTGCTTGAAGTACTTGGTGACGACGAGGTCCATTTCCTGACCAAGGTCTTTGTTGCCATCTTCCAGCGGCAAGGACGTGCTGGAGAGCACCGCGCCGGTCGGGTCGGTGTCGTTTTCGACCGCGTTGATGCCGTTGCTGCCGACCGGCTTGTTGCCGTCGACGCGCCAGAATTTGTGGTAGATCACACTGGCGTCGTATTCGTCGTTGAGCATCCACGAACCGAACAACGTTGCGGTCTGCATGTTGTTCATTTCGCCACGGAAGGCTTCACCGAAACGGTGCACGCGCGAACGTGTGCCGGTGTAGTTCGAGCGGTTGCTTTCCAGGCCGTTCTGTTCGTAATCGGCGCTGGCGCGGGCATAGGCTGCACCGACTTGCCACTGCGGATCGAGGCGCAGGCGCACACCGACATCGGTGGCCCAGCCGTTGAGGTCTTCACCGCGCTTGGCTTCGGTCGGACGCGTGCCGTCGGCATTAAGCTGATTCACCGTGTCGGTGTCACCGCTCATGCCGGTGAGGCTGCCCCAGTAATTGACGGTGTTGGTGTTGCGGTAGTTGTAGGCGTCGCTGTCGGCGGTGAGGCCAAGCCAGCTGATGTCGCCGTTCTGTTTCTTGTCCAGCGAGTCGCCGGCCACACCCGGTTCCGGGTAGTCGAGCTTGCCGTCATCGTGGGTGTGATGCCCGCGAATGCCCACCCAGTTTCCCGGTGTCCACTGATACGCCGCATCGGCGTAGACGTGCAGGCGATCCTTGTCTTTCGGTGCGAGTTCTTTCAGGTCGGTGCGGTATTCGCTGAAGCGTTCGGCGACGCCGACGTTGGCACGTAACAGCGTGGTGTCGAAGGTCCAGTTCAGGGCTTCGATGTTGGTGTCGCGCCATTGGCCGTCGTCGTTGCGCAGGCGTTGGCGACCGAGCTTCAACTGCTCGCCCGGATACGGCGTGAGGCCGCTGTAGCCGACCCAGAATTCACGCATGCCCAGGTAGTTTTTCTTGGTCTTGCGATCACCGTTGTCGGTGGTCTGGGTGCCGTCGTTGTCGGCCTGCTGCAAGGTGTCGGTTTCGATGATGTCGGTGGACGTCACCGCCTGACCCATGGCGTAGGCGCTCCACGCGCCGCTTTCGCCATAGATCCATGGACGCAGGTCGAGGCCGACACCGTTGACGTCGCCGCCACTGGCGGTGCCGAGGTCACGGTCGTCTTCGGACTGGCCGGTGACTTTCACTTCGAGGCCGAAATTCTTGGCGTCGGTCAATGCCGCCAGGGTCGGGCACGACCACAGCAAGGCGCAGGTCAGGCCAATGCCTGCCTTCACGAATGGATTCAACTTCATAGGGATTCCTCGCCGTCTTCTTCTTGCAGGGCATGCAAATCCAGCGTGTTTGGGCTCAAGGCGCCACGAACGGCTTGTTCTTGTTTCAACAGGCGTTGGGCCTCGGCGAGCTGGGCAGGCGGCAGTTGGGCTTCGAGTGTTTGTGCAAGCTCGGTGGCTTGCGGAGTGTCCTGGGCCTTGGCCAATTGACTGAAGACATAGGCGTTCAGCGGATTGGGTTTGGTGCCCTTGCCTTGGGAAAACAGCTGGGCGATAGCGAAGTCGGCACTGTTCTGGCCGGCGCGCGCGGCGGTCAGCAGGTGATCCAGGGCTTTCTGCGAATAGACTTTGCCCAGGTAGCCACGGCGGTAAATCTGGCCGAGGTAATAATCGGCGGCGACTTCTCGGCCGACGGCTTTCTGGAAATGTTCTTCGGCGACTTTCGCGTCGGCCGGTACCCACTTGCCTTCGTAGTAGAGCTTGCCGAGCAGCAGTTCAGCGCGCGGCTGGTCAGCGGCGCGACCGTTGTCCAGGTACTTCATCATCGTGTCGACGTCACCGAGTTCCGGGAAGTCGTAGAGCAGCTGCGCCAGGCTGACCCAGGAAGCGGGGTAGCCGGGGGCGATGTCTTCGAGCAGCGACTGCGCGGTTTTCTCGTCGGTCTTGCCCAGGGTCGCATCGCCCAATACGCGAGCGACGCTGTCCACGCGCTGAGCGGAAACAGTGCCGCGGGTATGCGCCGCTTGCATCTGCTTGATCAGTTCGGCTTGCAGCTCCGGCTTGGCTTGCTTCTGGTACACCGTGGCCAGCTCGACGTAGCAGATGTCGGTGGTGTTCAACGCGGCTTTGCAGATGGTCGCAACTTCGTCCAGGTGCTGGTCGTAAGTGCCCTGGGTGCGATAGAGCAGCACCTGGGCCAAGCCCGCTTCAGGTTTCCCTTCGGCACGCCATTGGCTGATTTGCTGTTGCGCGTTGACGTTAGGGAAACTGTGCGGGTATTGCAGGTAAAGCATGGCCAACGGGATCAGGGTGTTGCCCTCACCATTGACCGAGGCTTTTTTCAACAGGCCTTCGGCTTCGTGCTGTTCGGCTTCGGTGGAACCGGGTTTGGCCACCAACAAACGCCCGAGGCGCGCCTGAGCCCGCGGCGAAACGTCGGCCGCGGCGCGGTAAGTCGCCTCGGCCTGCTTGATCTGCGCCGGGTCGCGGCTGTCGACCTGAATATCGGCGAGGCCGACTTGCGCTTCGCTGTAGCCGAGGTCGGCCAGTTGCTTGTAGTTCTGCTGCGCCAGCGCGGTGTCGCCGCGCTTCAGGGCTTCATTGGCCAGGCGCTGGTCGGGCAGGCCCGCGCAGCCGGCGAGGCTGACTGCAAGGGCCAGCGCGCAGAACGCATATCCCTTGTAGGAGTGAGCCTGCTCGCGATGCTGGCGGCTCGGTACATCAGACAAACAGCGCCGATCCCATCGCGAGCAGGCTCGCTCCCACAGGGATTGCGGTGTGTTGAAGATAGGAGTCGTCACGGGCATGTCCTCTGCTTAAAGACCGGAAGCCATGGCTTTGTCGATCAGCCAGTTCAGGTTCGGGCCACGGTCGCTGTTCACTTCAACCGGGCGACCGGCGAACTTGCTGTCCAGCGGCTCGTCCGGCTGGATCAGCACGCGGATGTCGGAGGACAGGTCGGCACTTTTCAGGCTGGTGCTGCTGACGATCTTGCCGGTGCGGGAATGGTCATCGCCTGCGATCTGGAAGCGAACCGGGCTGCCGGGCAGCACATCGCCGAACTGGCGATAGGAGAAACGCGCTTCGACATTGGCTTCGCTGTTGCGCGGCACCAGTTGGAAGATCACGTCGCCCTTGCTGGCGTACTGACCGTCGGCCACCAGTTGCTGCGCCACGGTGCAATCGCATGGAGAAGTCAGGGTGCCGGTCATTTGCTTGCCGAACAGTTCTTCAACCTTGGCCGGTTGCAGCTGGTCTTCGTCGAGATGGCCCTTGAGCACGTCGAGCATGCTGGTGCTGAAGGTGGCGAGCGGGGCGCCTTTGGCGGCAACGCCGTCCGCCTTGATCAGGCTTTGTACGGTGCCGTCACGCGGCATGGTGATGTTCATGCCCGGCACGCTGACCAGACCGGCCTGCGCGTGGCTGACAAAGTACATGCCGTACACCGATTTGAAAATGAAGCCGAACGCCGCCAGACCGACGAGGAAAATCGCCAGGCTGAAGGTCACCGCACGCAGTCGACCGAATGCGGTCATGCCGTGGCCGCCATCCTTGACTTTGCGCGCCTTGGTGAAGTTGTCGCGCTGCAGGGTCGCCAGCACTTCGCCCATGCTGACAATGTCGCCGGCCAGGTGCGAGGTGATCAGGTGGCGCAGGGTCGAGATGTCTTGCGGTTCCAGGTTCTGGAACTGGCAGCCGGCACGCCCGGTCTGGCGGTCGAAGGAGCGCACTTGCAGCTCCACGTCCATCGCAAGGCCGAGGTTATCGATGACGAATTGCAGGCGAGCCTTGTGCACATCACCGATCTTCAGCGGCAGCTGACCGGCGTTGAACGCCAGGCCGCCAGCGGAAAGGTCGAGTACCCGGGCTTCAACCGGGGTCCGGTCGGGACCGAAGAAGCGCAGCTTGGCCGGGATTTTCACTCGGGCGTGTTGGCGCTGGGCTTCGGATTCATGCACTACGTTGGCGTTGACGGCGGTGTTCATAGGGGCGATTTCCTGGTTAATTCAATAAGGGGGCGGTCAGACCATCATCAGCAGCACGGCGACAAAAATGCTGCCGGCGGAGAAGGTCATGGTCCGAGACGACCAGGTGTTGAACCAACGTTGAAAGCTGGCGAGATCACGGGTCAATTTGGTGTCCTGGCGAGTCCAGGATTGTTGGTCGAGGCGGAAGAACACGTAGATCTTCACCAGCGCGCCGACGATCTGGTTGTAATAGAGAATCATCGGGTAGGCCGGGCCGATCTTGTGACCGGAGCACGACAGCAGCAGCGTCAGGATCAGGCGGGTGATGCCGATCCACAGCAGGTACACCAGGATGAACGGGGTGCCGTACTTGAAGGATGCGATGATTGCGACGGTCAGGCCCAGCAGCGACGTCCACATCGACACGCGCTGATCGAACAGCACCACGGACGTGAACAGACCGAGGCGTTTGACCCCAAGGCCCAGGGCCCGAGCGTTCTGGCGCAGGTTGTTGCCGTACCAGCGGAACATCAGTTTGCGGCTGGCCTTGATGAAGCTTTTTTCCGGCGGGTGTTCCACGGTGTGGATCGCCGCGTCCGGCACGTAGAACGTGTCGTAGCCGAGGCGCATCAGGCTGAACCAGCTCGATTTGTCATCACCGGTCAAAAACTTGAAGCGACCGAGGCGCCAGTGTTGCAGCGAGTCGCTTTCGACGTCGGCGATGAAGTCCGGGTCGGTGACCACGGTGGCGCGGAATACCGACATGCGCCCGGTCATGGTCAGCACGCGCTTGGACAACGCCATCGAGCACATGTTGATGTGGCGCTGGGCGAAGCGCAGTTTGTGCCACTCGCTCATGATGTAGCCGCCGCGCACTTCGCAGAACTCGTTGGTGGTCAGGCCGCCGACGTTGCTGAACAGCTGGAACCACGGCACGGTCTTGAGCACGACGCCTTCGGCGAGCACGGTGTCGCCATCGACCACGGCGACAACGGCGCGGTCGTCCGGCATGTGCCGGGAGATCGCACGGAAACCGTAAGCCAGGCCGTCTCGCTTGCCGGTGCCGGGAATGCGCACGAAGTCGAGCTTGACCCGCTCCGGTGGATTCATCCGCAACCAGAGGTTTTTCACCAGCAGCTCATCGGACATTTCCACGATCGAGCAGACCACGGTGGTCGGCAGGCCGCAGTCGATCGCTTCGCGAATCACCGAGCTGTAAACCTGCGCGGTGGTCAGCGCATCAATACGGAAACTGGTGACCATCAAAAACACATGTGACGGGTCTGCCGCTTTGCCCAGCTTGCGCACTTTGCGCCGCAGGTGCGGGTAGACCACGTACAGAAACAGCATGCCGCGCAGGAAGTGCGTGGCACCCATCGAGTAGCGCCAGATCCCGATAAAGCCGATCAGGAAGATGAAATCCTTCGACTCGGAATCGAACGTAGTCGCAGGCAACGCCATGGCGATGCCCATCAGAATACTTAAGTAAAACAGCCAACCGGCGGCCTGAAGCAGGCCGTGCTTTAGCCTGTGCATATTTAACATCCTAAAGTCAGTTGCAAGCCCCAAGCTCCAAGCGGCAAGCCAGGAGCGAGGCGCGTTTGAACTTGCGGCTTGGAGCTTGGAGCTTGCGGCTGCTTTACCAGCAAATGCCTTCGGTACGGCCACTGACGCTGGTGGCTTGGGACATGAAGCCGACCAGGTCGATCACTTGCTTGCCGTGCGGAGCGTTCTGCGCCAGGGCGCGGAATTTCTCGTCACGGTTGCCGAGGATGATCACGTCGGAGTTGTTGATCACTTCGTCGAAGTCGGCGTTGAGCAAGGACGAGACGTGAGGAATCTTCGACTCGATGTAATCCTTGTTCGCCCCGTGAACGCGGGCGTATTCGACGTTGGCGTCGTAGATGCTCAGGTCGTAGCCTTTGCCGATCAGCATTTCTGCCAGATCCACCAGCGGGCTTTCGCGCAGGTCATCGGTGCCGGCCTTGAAGCTCAGGCCCAGCAGGGCGACTTTGCGTTTGTCGTGGCTTGAAACGATGTCGAAGGCGTTCTGCACTTGGGATTCGTTGCTGCGCATCAGCGAGTTCAGCAACGGCGATTCCACGTCCAGGGCGCCGGCGCGGTAGGTCAGAGCGCGCACGTCTTTGGGCAGGCACGAGCCGCCGAACGCGAAGCCTGGGCGCATGTAGTACTGGGACAGGTTCAACGTCTTGTCCTGGCAGACCACTTCCATCACTTCGCGACCATCGACGCCGCACGCTTTGGCGATGTTGCCGATCTCGTTGGCGAAGGTCACCTTGGTGGCGTGCCACACGTTGCAGGTGTACTTGATCATTTCGGCAACGGCGATGTCCTTGCGGATAATCGGCGCGTCGAGTTCTTCGTACAGCGATTGCAGAACGTCGCCGGACGCCTTGTCGAATTCGCCGATGACGGTCATCGGTGGCAAGTCGTAGTCGGCGATCGCGGTGCTTTCACGCAGGAACTCAGGGTTGACCGCGACGCCGAAATCAACACCCGCTTTCTTGCCGGAGCAGTCTTCGAGAATCGGGATGACAACGTTTGCGACGGTGCCCGGCAAAACGGTGCTGCGAACCACGATGGTGTGGCGGGTGGTCTTGTCGCGCAGGACAAAACCGATTTCGCGACATACCGCTTCGATGTAGTTCAGTTCGAGGTCGCCGTTCTTCTTGCTCGGCGTGCCGACGCAGATCATCGACAGGTCGGTGTCACGAATCGCTTCGGCGAAGTCGGTCGTTCCACGCAGTTTGCCAGTCTCGATGCCCTTGGCCAGCAGTTCGCCCAGACCCGGCTCAACGATTGGCGATTTGCCGGAATTGATCATGTCGATCTTGTCCTTGGCAACATCGACGCCAACGACGTCATGGCCCCGTGCAGACAGGCAACCGGCGCATACTGCACCGACGTAACCCAAACCAAATATGCTGATGCGCATCGCATTTACCTCTCGTTAATCAAAACTGTATTCAAGCCATTACATGGCCAGAGTTAAGGGTGTTCAGCAGTCATAGTGCATTCGGAAGTGCAGCTGACAGGCGCCACAATGCCGCGTGCAGGCATACTAAGTTCCGAGTGTCTAAATAAGTGCACTCAAGGTGTGCGTAACCAGGCCTTATTATTATGGGGTGCCCTGTTATGCAGCCGAGTCCTCGTGGAAGAGGTTGTTCGTGCAAAGTCTTGCGCGCTCAACTCCAGGCAATAGCCCGTAAATCAAACGGTTGGGTGCTATGGAGAGCACGTTTATAGGGGCGCAGCCTTGGCCATTTAGAGAATAGTATTGAAGCGCTATCTCCTGTCCTTCATCGTGGGTCCACATCAGTGTTCATTAAGAGTGTCCATTAAGCGGAAGTTATTATGACAACTTCGCTACGTGAGTCACTTCTCTGTGTAAGTTATCTCGTACATGTTCAGAGATAATCGGTACCGGTTGTAGGAGCTACGCATTTGGACATAGTTCCGACCCGCCCATCGCGAATTCTGAAATTTCTTGAAATATTGAGAAAGATGGCACTGCTCTCAAATTGATGGCACTTGCTGTTTCACCCTTGTTACACGGGGTGATTAACAACCGGGATAGTTTTATGCCACTACCGAGAAAAATTTTCAGTGCCACTACTGAAAAAAGTGACCGAAGTCGAGTGAAACAAAAGTTAGTCTTTTGACTGGCGGGGTTTTGGCGCCAAAACACTGGCGATTGGGCTGGGAATTGTTCGACGATCAGGCGATGGCACACGACGGGGATTTTGCTGTCGTGCGCCGATCCGGTGCGTTACTCGGGCGCGTGATCGCGAAGAAACACCAGATTGTCCGGTTTGGACTGCTCGGCGCTGTAACGATAACCCTGCACGTCGAACTGCTTGAGGGCTGCCGGGTCGTTGATGCGCTCTTCAATAACGAAACGGCTCATCATGCCCCGGGCTTTTTTTGCGTAGAAGCTGATGATTTTGTACTGGCCGTTTTTCAGGTCCTTGAAATCGGTATTGATGATGCGGGCGTTCAGGGCGTTGCGCTTGACCGCCGAGAAGTACTCGTTGGACGCCAGGTTCAGCAGCACGTCATCGCCTTGATCGGCCAGTGCTTCGTTCAACCATTCGCTGATACGTGTGCCCCAGAACGCGTACAGGTCCTTGCCTCGGGCGTTGGGCCATTTGGTGCCCATTTCCAGACGATACGGTTGCATCAGGTCCAGTGGGCGCAACAGGCCATACAGGCCGGACAACATGCGCAGGTGCTGTTGCGCGTAATCAAAATCGGCTTCGCTGAAGGTCTGAGCGTTGAGTCCGGTGTATACGTCGCCCTTGAACGCCAGCAGCGCTTGCTTGGCATTTTCCGGGGTGAATGCCGGGGTCCAGCTGCCGAAACGCGCGGCGTTGAGCCCGCCGATCTTGTCGGAGACGTGCATCAACTCGCTGATCTGCGCTGGCGTCAGGTCGCGCAACTGCATGATCAACTCCTGGGAATGATCGAGGTACTGCGGCTGGGTAAAACGCTGGGTCGCGGGCGGTGTTTCGTAATCGAGGGTCTTGGCGGGGGAAATCACCATCAGCATGAAGTCGTCTCCTTTAATCGTGGGCGCGATTCTAGGGGGTTGTCGGTGTTGACTCCAGCTATGGACGCGATAGGCGCCAGACGGTGATCGTTACCACGCAGAGCGTGGGAACGATCAAGTGCACTGGATCAGCTATAGTGCCGCGCGGGTTTTGTTATGGAGACATCCCATTGCGTATTGTTCTTTTACTATCAGTCTGGCTATTCAGTGCCGGTGCCATGGCGGCACCGGGCGATGTGGCCACGCTCGATCGCAGCACGTGGCCTGAACAGGTCAGCAACCCGACGCTGTTCGATGTCGCGTCGCGGGCCGAGATCCTGATGTTCGCGCGCGTGCTGATGGCGAGCGAGTCGCTGGATGAGGCGGGCCTGGCCCAGCGCCTGGGCCTGCGCACAATCAATCTCGATTCGGTCAACCGCCTGCGGCAACGTATGTGGCAGCACCTGCTGGCCAACTACAACTTCGCCCAGCAGAGTTGCGACCAGGATGCGTCGTTCTGCTTCCTGGTCGAAGACATGGCGACCTTGCGCGGGCAAGCCGCCAAGTTCCAGGTCAGCGACGACAGCTACTACACCAAGTGGGCCGAACCGAGCCGACTGTTCCACGCGCAGTACCTCGACGAGCTGTTGCGCAAGGCTGCCCTGTTTCCGCAAACCAGCAGCGAAGTCGATCGTTTTGGCGACTACGAGCGCAACGGCGAGCAGATGCATGACCGGCTGTTTCTTCTGACCTTCGACAGTGCCGCCAACACCGCGCCGGACAACACGGCGTGGGTCGCCGAGTACCTGCGCAAGGCCAACCTGACCGGTACGTTCTTTGTGCTGGGTAAAGACATTCAGGCGCGTCTTGGCGAGCGCTCGGTGGCCGGCCTGCAGGCAACTTTCTCAGCGCAGTGCATCGGCGTGCAAGGCTGGGAGTTCCGCTCCCACAGCCACTGGCAGGACTGGCAGGACTCGGTGCGGCGCAGCGCCGAGCTGGTCAAAAGCAAATTGCCGGAGAACTACGTGCCGCTATTCCGCCCCCCCGATGGCCAGCGCCGTTCGGACGCGCAAAGCTTCTTCAGGGCCCAGGGCTTGCAGGTCGCGCTGTGGGACATTGACGCCCAGGACGGCGCCGGCAAGCTCAAGGGCAATCAGAGCGCCCAGCGCGTGCTGACCCTGATGCTGTTATGGCGGCATGGGGTGATCAACTTCAATGTGAAGCAGGACGCAGTGAAAGCGGCGCTGCCCTGGCTCGTGACGCAAACGGCGCCGAGCGGGATCGGTTGGGAAGACTGTCAGGACGCCTTTCGCTGAAAAAGGCAAAAGCCCGAAAACATTGGGGTTGGGGCAAATCTGGACGGAGTTTCAGTGCAGGCGGACTTCCGACTTTAACGGGGTGATGGCAGTCCGCCAAGTGTTATTGGTCACTCTGAAAAATAAACTTCAAAAAAGCGTCAAAGTGCTTTTTTCTGTCACATGTTTTGGAGTATTACGAAGACAGACCGCCGAACCCTGCAACACAGGTGGCGTCTCCCAAGACCCACTTTGTGTGCAGTTCACTTGCTCCCCCAAACAAGAGCTACGCAGGTGAATTCGGTAGTCACTTCGAGGCGCAGCACCGCCGAGGTATTGCGTCTAATGGCTCCCACAAAGGTGACCGAGTATGGATGATCACGGACGTAGTTCTTCCTCCAACCAGCCTATCCTTTATGTACTCGATACCAACGTACTGATTCACGATCCAAACGCACTGCTCAACTTCGAAGAACACCACGTCGCGATCCCGATGACCGTGCTTGAGGAGCTGGACAAGCTCAAGAGCGGGCATCACAGCGTGGCTGCGGAATGCCGCCAGGCCATTCGTCTGATCGACAAGACCCTGGGCGAAGCCAGCCCTGAAGACGTCGAACTGGGCGTGCCGATCCGGCGTGGCAAAAGTGGGCCGAAGGGTTTGCTGTCAATTCTGATGAGCAAGCGTGCCGAGCCGAACATCATTCTTCCCGAACACCTGAACGACAACATCATCATCAACCAGTTAATCGACCTGCATGCGCGCGAGCCCAAGCTGCCTGTCGTACTGGTCACCAAAGACATCAACATGCGCCTCAAGGCCCGGGCGTGCGGGATCGCGGCCGAGGACTACAGCACCGACCAACTGGTCGATGACGTTTCATTGCTGCCTAACGGTTATCACAACATGACCGGGTCTTTCTGGGACCTCGTCAGGAATGTCGAAACCCGTCAGGATCATGGCCGCACCTGGCATCAGGTGAAGATGATCGACAACCTGCCAGCAGTGCACATCAACGAGTTCATCATCGATGAACAGGGTTTCGTCGGCTGGATCAAGGAAATCGACGAAGACAAACTGCTGATTCTCGACCTGCATCAGGAACCCCTGTTGCACCAGGAAGCCTGGGGCCTGAAACCGCGTGACATCTACCAGAGCCTGGCGCTGTACGCCTTGCTCGATCCGGACATTCACCTGGTCAACCTGTCGGGTGCGGCGGGTTCCGGTAAAACCATTCTGGCGCTGGCGGCGGCGATCGAGCAGACCATGGTCAGCAAGCGCTATCGCCGGATCATCGCAACCCGCAGCGTGCAGGGCCTGGACCAGGAGATCGGTTTCCTGCCCGGCACCGAAGCGGAAAAAATGGAGCCTTGGCTGGGCGCCATTACTGACAACCTCGAAGCCTTGCACATGGATGATGAAAACACCCATGGCAGCGTCGATTACATCCTCAGCAAAGTGCCTTTGCAGTTCAAATCCCTCAACTACATCCGGGGTCGCAGCTTCCAGCAGAGCCTGATTCTGATCGACGAATGCCAGAACCTCACGCCGCACCAGATGAAAACCATCATCACCCGTGCCGGCGCCGGTTCCAAAGTGGTGTGCCTGGGCAACCTGGCGCAGATCGACACCCCTTACCTCTCCGCGACCAGCTCCGGGCTGACCTACCTGACCGAACGCTTCAAGGACTTCCCGAACGGTGTACACATCACCCTGCAAGGGGTGCCACGTTCGATCCTGGCCGAATACGCCGAAACGCATCTCTGAGAAAGCTGCAAGCTGCAAGCTGCAAGTTTCAAGCGAATTGAGTGAACTTCACTTACCGCTTGAAGCTTGCGGCTTTCGGCTGCTTAAATACTTCTCATAAATCTACAGCCGGACTGGCTTTTAACTTGCCGCTTGTAGCTTGTCGCTTATAGCTGCCTCAAGGAGGCCCCCGTGCTGACTCATCTCGATTCCCAAGGTCGCGCCAACATGGTCGACGTCACCGAAAAAGCCGTGACGTTCCGTGAGGCGACGGCCCAGGCGCTGGTGCGCATGCAGCCCGAAACCCTGCACATGATCGTCAGCGGCGGCCACCCCAAGGGTGATGTGTTCGCCGTGGCGCGCATTGCCGGCATTCAGGCAGCGAAGAAAACCAGCGATCTGATTCCCCTGTGCCATCCGTTGATGCTCACCGGCGTCAAGGTCGAACTCAGTGCTGAAGGCGACGACTCCGTGCGCATCGTCGCGCGCTGCAAGCTGTCCGGGCAAACCGGCGTCGAGATGGAAGCGCTGACCGCCGCCAGCGTCGCGGCGCTGACTATCTATGACATGTGCAAGGCCGTGGATCGCGGCATGGCCATCGAAAGCGTGCGCCTGCTGGAGAAGGTCGGCGGCAAGAGCGGCCATTTCCAGGCGGATCAACCATGAATCTTACCGTGAAGTTTTTCGCTCGTTATAGAGAAGCACTGGGCGTGGACTCGGTGGAGGTCAAAGGCGACTTCGCCACGGTCGATGACGTTCGCGCGCTGCTGGCCGAGCGGGATGGCGCCGATGTGTTGAGCGAGCAGAACCTGATGTGCGCCCGCAACGAAGACCTTTGCCAGCTGGACGAGCCGGTGACTGACGGTGATGAAGTGGCGTTCTTCCCGACCGTGACCGGGGGCTGAGCCATGGCGATTCGTGTGCAGGCCACGGCGTTCGATCCGGGCGCTGAAGTCAACGCCATGCATGCCGCCGATGTCGGTGTCGGTGCAGTGGTAAGTTTTGTCGGCTACGTGCGCGACTTCAATGAGGGACGCGACGTCGCGGGAATGTTCCTTGAGCATTATCCGGGCATGACCGAAAAAGCCCTCGGCAAGATCGCCGAAGAAGCCGGGCAGCGCTGGCCACTGCTCAAGCTTGAAGTGTTGCATCGCATTGGCGCGCTTGAACCGGGCGAGCCAATCGTGTTCGTCGGCGCCGCCAGCGCGCACCGCCAGGCAGCATTCGACGCTTGCGCCTTTGTCATGGACTACCTGAAAACCCGCGCGCCGTTCTGGAAGAAAGAAAACACCAGCGAGGGTGCTCGTTGGGTGGAAGGGCGGGTCAGTGATCATGCGGCGGCGGATCGCTGGAAGCAGTAGTTCTGCGTTGCCTTCAAAAATGTCATCGCCGGCAAGCCGGTCTCACTCCCACATTGGATCTGGTTGTGCACTTAATTTGTGTGCCACGAAGCTCCACTGTAGGAGTGAGCCTGCTCGCGATAAGGACATCCACAACACCGCAAACCTCCCTGACCCACCGCCCGGCCTATCTTCATGTTCGCCCGATTGACGGCCAATACATAAAAGTCCAGTATGGAATTATAAGTACAAAAGCCCCAGTTTCTGCTCTTCTTCTGTCTTGCCAAACCAACAACAACCCGCGAGAGAACGAACATGAAGAAATTTCCCCTCATCACCGGTCTGGCCCTGAGCCTGTTGGCGTGCAGCACTGTGTTTGCCGCCGAGAAAACCCTGCGCATCGGTATTGAAGCGGCGTATCCGCCGTTCGCCTCCAAAACCGACACAGGCGAAATCGTCGGTTTCGACTACGACATCGGCAATGCCCTGTGTGCGCAGATGCAGGTCAAGTGCGTGTGGGTCGAAGGTGAGTTCGACGGTCTGATTCCTTCCCTCAAGGTGAAGAAAATCGACATGGCGCTGTCGTCCATGACCATCAACGAAGACCGCAAAAAGTCAGTGGATTTCACCCACAAGTACTACTTCACTTCTTCGCGCCTGGTCATGAAGGACGGCGCCACCGTGGATGACCAGTACGCCAGCCTCAAGGGCAAGACCGTTGGTGTGCAGCGTGCCACCACCACCGACCGTTACGCCACCGAGGTGTTTGAGCCAAAAGGCATCAACGTCAAGCGTTATGGCAACAACGAAGAGATCTACATGGACCTGGCGGCCGGCCGCCTCGATGCGATTTTTGCCGACACCATCCCGTTGAATGACTTCCTGTCGATGCCGCGCGGCAAGGGTTATGCCTTCGTCGGGCCTGAGCTCAAGGACCCGAAATACGTGGGCGAGGGCGCCGGTATTGCGGTGCGCAAGGGCAATACCGAGTTGGTCAGCCAGTTAAATACGGCAATCGATGGCATTCGGGCGAATGGCGAGTACCAGAAGATTTCCGATAAGTACTTCAAGTCTGATATCTACGGCGACTGATCCATCGCATTCGCGAGCAGGCTCGCTCCTACATTGGGTCGGCATGGAGCGTTACCCTTTAATCCCTTCTTAACCGCTCTATCGTTTATTCCCCGACATCTATTCAGCACCTCTCGGGCTCTCCAAGCCCCGGGCCAGCGTGTAGACTTCCGGTCAATCGATATCTAGAAGGGAAACGCAATGAGCGAGGAAACGATGCGGTTGGGCCGTGAGCGGCGCTACCTGGTGTTGCTGGGCATCATCTGCCTGGCGCTGATCGGTGGCGCGCTGTACATGCAGATTGTGTTGGAAGAGGCGCCGTGCCCGCTGTGCATCCTGCAACGTTATGCCTTGCTGCTGATCGCGATCTTTGCGTTCATCGGCGCCGCGATGAGCACCCGCCGCAGTATCACAGTGTTTGAAACCCTGGTGGTGATCAGCGCCGTGGCGGGTGTTGCAGTGGCCGGGCATCATGTCTTTACCCAGTTCTATCCAGCCGTAAGCTGCGGCATCGATGTGCTGCAACCGATTGTCGACGGTTTGCCGCTGGCGAAGATCTTCCCGCTGGGTTTCCAGGTCGATGGTTTCTGCTCCACGCCGTATCCGCCGATCCTCGGTCTGTCCCTGGCGCAATGGGCGTTGATCGCGTTTGTGCTGGTGGTGGTGCTGGTGCCGTTGCTCATTTCGCGTAACCGCAAAGCGCTGCGCTGAGGGCGATCGCCGCCTCTTTGCGTAACGCATGAAAACGCCCCGGTCCTCGTTGAGAGGGCCGGGGCGTTTTGCGTTTCAGGGGCCGGGAATAAAAGTTCGTGATGTGCGGCAACCAGGGGGTGGCGCATGTGCGACATGTTGTCACAGCGCGAGTGTCGCAAGGAATTTCAGAGCGTCCAATTGGCGTATGACCGAACATGCAAATTGGCCTTCGAAAACCTCGTCCGCGTTCGAGGCGCAAACCCTGGAACAGGCAGTTTTAACAGGCTGTCGCGAATTGCCAGAGCCCTTGTCACATGGGGGCTTGGGCGCGGTGGCGGGCGAGGGCAGGGGCCTTGACACTGTCTGAACTGCGCGTGGTAGCCCCACGATTTTTGGTGTTTTTGTTGAGACTCAATCTCGCTAACATGGCGCGCTTTTGCATAAAACGTGATGGATTGTTGCTGGAATGGATAAAAATTATTTCGGGATGAGACATGGTTTATGAATCGCTACATATCTACAATCGCCCGCACTGAATACCCGACACGGCTCACCCTGACACAGGTGCATGAGCAGCAACACGGTGTCTAGAAGCATGATGGCTTCACGTGACGTCCAGGTGTCGGTGCCTTCCATCTATCCGCACCAAATGGAATTGGTCTGTAAAAAGGCCTTTGACCACGAATTCGAATAAGAACTCACCGCTGGCCCAGGATTTGTCGAACAGCGTCTGACGCGCGACGGGCAGCCCTTATTCAATCCAAGAAAATGCCAACCCTTGGCAGGGTGAAGTGTTGGCGATCAAAACCC
The DNA here is from genome assembly GCF_054897705.1 of Pseudomonas sp. GB2N2. Classification (NCBI taxonomy): domain Bacteria; kingdom Pseudomonadati; phylum Pseudomonadota; class Gammaproteobacteria; order Pseudomonadales; family Pseudomonadaceae; genus Pseudomonas; species Pseudomonas sp. GB2N2. The sequence goes on along the minus strand of NZ_CM142701.1, from coordinate 3,459,471 downwards.
AACTGCATTGCGCAAGCTGCTTTAGAGGTCGTGAGATGAGTAAAAACAGGTACCCCAGACTACTAGGCTTATTGCCGCTGATCGGCACGTTGTTGCTGTCAGGCTGCAACATGACCTTGCTCGATCCCAAGGGCCAGGTTGGCCTGGACGAGAGAAACCTGATCATCACCGCAACGCTGCTGATGCTGTTGGTCGTGGTTCCGGTCATTGTCATGACCTTCCTGTTCGCCTGGAAATACCGCGCGTCCAACACCGACGCCGTCTACACGCCGAAGTGGTCGCATTCCACCAAGATCGAAATCGCGGTGTGGGCTGTTCCCGTGCTGATCATCGCTGCCCTGGGTTACGTCACCTACAAATCGACCCACGCCCTGGACCCGTACAAGCCGCTGGAATCCGACGTCAAGCCGATCACCATTGAAGTGGTCGCCCTGGACTGGAAGTGGCTGTTCATCTACCCGGAACAAGGCATTGCCACGGTCAACAAGATCGTGTTCCCGGCGCACACGCCGATCAACTTCAAGATCACTTCCGACTCGGTGATGAACTCGTTCTTCATCCCTGCGCTGGGCGGTCAGATCTACGCGATGGCGGGCATGCAGACCAAGCTGCACCTGATCGCCAACCAGAATGCTGAAATGGACGGTATCTCCGCCAACTACAGCGGCGCAGGTTTCACCGGCATGAAGTTCAAAGCTATCGCGACCTCTCAGGAAGATTTCGACGCCTGGGTCAGCGAAGTCAAAAAGGCACCTAAACAGCTTGAAAAAGCTGAATACGAAGCCCTTGCCAAGCCAAGCCAGAACAACCCAGTCGCGCTTTACAACTCGTACACGCCAAACCTGTTCCAGACCATCCTCGACAAGTACGAAGGGATGAATCCGGGCAAGCCAATGCACCACGAGAAGAAAGAGCACGAAGTGGCTGCCATGGAAGGGATGGACATGAGTTCGCATTCAGCTGCCGGGGCAGAGGAGTAAACGATGTTTGGTAAATTAAGTTGGGAAGCGGTCCCGTTCCACGAACCGATCGTGATGATTACCATCGCCATGATCGCACTCGGTGGCCTGGCGCTGTTCGCTGCAATCACCTACTTCAAGAAGTGGACCTACCTGTGGTCCGAATGGCTGACGTCGGTCGACCACAAGAAAATCGGCGTGATGTACATCATCGTTGCCATGGTCATGCTGCTGCGTGGTTTTGCCGACGCCATCATGATGCGTACCCAGTTGGCCATGGCCACCGAGGGTTCGCCTGGCTACCTGCCGCCTGAACACTATGACCAGATCTTCACCGCCCACGGTGTGATCATGATCATCTTCATGGCGATGCCATTCTTCACCGGCCTGATGAACCTTGCAGTGCCGCTGCAGATCGGCGCGCGTGACGTTGCCTACCCGTTCCTGAACTCCCTGAGCTTCTGGTTGCTGGTGTCTGGCGTGGTGCTGATCAACCTGTCCCTGGGCGTCGGCGAATTCGCCAAGACCGGCTGGGTTGCCTATCCACCGCTGTCGGGTCTGCAATACAGCCCTGGCGTAGGGATGGACTACTACATCTGGGCGCTACAGCTATCGGGGTTAGGTACGACGCTGACGGGGGTCAACTTCCTCGCCACCGTGCTGAAAATGCGTACCCCTGGCATGAAACTGATGGACATGCCGATCTTCACCTGGACCTGCACCTGGGCCAACGTCCTGATCGTGGCTTCGTTCCCGATCCTGACCGCTACCCTGGCACTGCTGACGCTTGACCGTTACATGGATTTCCACATTTTCACCAATGAACTTGGTGGCAATCCAATGATGTACGTCAACCTGTTCTGGGCCTGGGGTCACCCCGAGGTTTACATCCTGATTCTGCCGGCGTTCGGGATTTTCTCCGAAGTCATCTCGACCTTCTCCGGCAAGCGTCTGTTCGGCCACCACTCGATGATCTATGCCTCGGGCGCGATCTCGATCCTGGGCTTCATGGTCTGGCTGCACCACTTCTTCACCATGGGTTCGGGTGCCAGCGTCAACGCCTTCTTCGGTCTGGCGACGATGCTGATTTCGATCCCGACGGGGGTGAAGCTATTCAACTGGCTGTTCACCATCTATCAAGGTCGTTTGCGTTTCACCAGCCAGGTTCTCTGGACCCTGGGCTTCATGGTGACCTTCGCCATCGGCGGCATGACCGGCGTACTGCTGGCCATTCCGGGTGCTGACTTCGTTCTGCACAACAGCCTGTTCGTGATCGCGCACTTCCACAACGTGATCATCGGCGGCGCGGTATTCGGCTACATCGCAGGCTTCGGCTTCTACTTCCCGAAAGCGTTCGGCTTCAAGCTGCACGAAGGTTGGGGCAAGGCCGCATTCTGGTTCTGGATCACTGGCTTCTTCGTCGCGTTCATGCCGCTTTATGTACTGGGCTTCATGGGCATGACCCGTCGTCTGAACGCCACCACCAACCCTGAGTGGGTGCCATACCTGTACGTGGCCCTGTTCGGCGCGGTGATGATTGCAGTCGGTATCGCCTGCCAGTTGATTCAGCTGTACGTCAGCGTGCGTGATCGCAACCTGCCAGAAAACATGTGCGAACACGGCGACCCGTGGAATGCCCATACCCTGGAATGGTCGACCTCGTCGCCACCACCGTTCTACAACTTTGCCGTCCTGCCAAAAGCAGAAAGCATCGACCCGTTCACCGAAGCCAAGGAAAACGGCACCGCGTACCAGGCTCCGGCCAAGTACGAGCCGATCCACATGCCCAACAACACCGCGACCGGTCTGGTCATGGGTGCTCTGTTGACCGTGTTCGGTTTCGCGATGATCTGGCACATCTGGTGGCTGGCTGCCTTCGGCCTGATCGGCACCGTGGTGTACTTCGTGATCCACGCTGCACGCGATGACCAGGGCTATATGGTGCCGGTCGACGTGATCGAGCGCATCGAAGCCGAGCAGCACAAGCGTCTGGTCGCGGCCGGGAAAGTCCCAGCCTCCGCCACCCGTGTTGAAACCTCGTTGGAACAGGCTTAAACCATGTCGAACTTAGTGACCAATGCTGGACACACCCATGTCGATGAACATGGGCACGATGACCATCACCACGACTCGGGCGAGATGACCGTATTCGGTTTCTGGCTCTACCTGATGACCGACTGCATTCTGTTTGCATCGATCTTCGCGGCGTACGCGGTACTGGTTAACAACGTAGCGGGTGGCCCGTCGGGCCACGACATCTTCGAACTGCCGTACGTACTGGGCGAAACCGCTCTGCTGCTGTTCAGTTCGATCACCTACGGCTTCGCCATGCTGGCGTTCTTCCGGGGTAACAAGAAGCAGGTCCTGGGCTGGCTGGCCATGACCTTCATGTTCGGCGCCGGCTTCATCGGCATGGAAATCAACGAGTTCCACATGTTGATCTCCGAGGGCTTCGGCCCTAGCCGCAGCGGCTTCCTGTCCGGGTTCTTCACCCTCGTCGGCACCCACGGTCTGCACGTGACCAGCGGTCTGATCTGGATGGCAATCATGATGTACCAGGTGCAGAAAAACGGCCTGACGGCGACCAACAAGACCCGTCTGAGCTGCCTTAGCCTGTTCTGGCACTTCCTGGACGTGGTGTGGATCTGCGTATTCACCGTTGTTTATCTGATGGGGACTATGTAAATGGCTAACACTCACTCCCACGGCAGCCACGGCAGCCACGATAGCCACGGCGGCCACGATGCCAGCCACGGCAGCGTCAAGTCCTACGTCATTGGCTTCGTTCTGTCGGTGATCCTGACCCTGATCCCGTTCGGTCTGGTCATGTACCCGTCGCTGCCGAAAGCCCTGACCCTGTGGATCGTACTGGCCTTCGCCGTGATCCAGGTGCTGGTGCACCTGGTGTACTTCCTTCACCTGGACCGTTCGGCCGCGCAACGTAACAACGTGATCGCGTTTGTATTCGCCGCGATCGTGATTGTCCTGCTGGTTGGCCTGTCGCTGTGGATCATGTTCAGCATCCACAACAACATGATGGCGCACTGAGGTAAATCCGGATGTCCTTGAAGCACTTTATCCAAATCACCAAACCGGGGATCATTTTCGGTAACGTGCTTTCAGTGGCAGGCGGATTTTTCCTGGCCTCGAAAGGGCATGTCGATCTGGCCATTTTCCTGGCCGCGATGATCGGCACGTCCCTGGTGGTGGCTTCCGGTTGCGTGTTCAACAACTGCATCGACCGCGACATCGACATCAAGATGGAACGCACCAAGAATCGGGCGCTGGTGCAGGGCTTTGTCTCCCTGAAACTGGCCCTGATCTTCGCGACCGTCCTTGGTGTCGCCGGCGTTGCGCTGTTGTACAAGGTGGCTAACCCGTTGGCCGCGCTGTTTGCGGTGATCGGGTTTGTCATCTACGTCGGCTTCTACAGCCTGTACCTCAAGCGCAAATCGGTGCACGGCACGCTGGTGGGCAGCCTGTCGGGGGCGATGCCGCCGGTGATCGGTTATGTCGCCGTCAGCAACAGCTTCGACATGGCTGCACTGACGCTGCTGGTGATGTTCAGCCTGTGGCAGATGCCGCATTCCTACGCCATCGCAATCTTCCGCTTCAACGATTACCTGGCCGCATCGATTCCGGTGCTGCCGGTGAAGCGCGGGATTCAAGTGGCCAAGAAGCACATCCTGATCTACATCCTGGCCTTCCTCGTGGCGACCTTGATGCTGACCTTCAGCGGCTACGCCGGCATGAGCTACCTCGCCGTCGCCGCGGCCATGGGCATGTACTGGTTGTACATGGCGTGGACCGGCTACAAGGCAGTGGATGACACGGTCTGGGCACGCAAGCTGTTCGTGTTCTCGATCTTCACCATTACCGCGTTGAGCGTGATGATGTCCCTGGACTTCAAAGTGCCGACCGAGCTGCTGCTGACGTACGCGCCTTAAGCGTCGGATGTTGTAAGAAAAAACCCCGCCTTCGAAAGAAGCGCGGGGTTTTTTGTTGGGTGATTTGGTGGACCGGGGTGCCGATTTCGCGAACAAGCTCGCTCCTACAATGAATTGAGGTGTCCTCCATTTTTTGCATCCTGCGCCGTCCCTTTGTAGGAGCGAGCTTGCTCGCGATGACGGTCTGACAGACGACGGTAATCGATCGGCAAATCCGTAGAAACCTCCCACAAAGCTTTCAGGTTGTTGGTCAGACGTCGCCTCTCTAACCTCAGGACGTGAGCGATTCAGCCTCACAACCCAGAGTAAAGACCAGCAAGGCGATGGGGCAGGCGTTGATTGCTATGTTTAGATCTGTCGAAGCGGAGTTAGTGCTTGAGAACGCAGAACCAGGTGCGGTCAAAATTATCGTGTTTGGTGGCTGTGCAGTTCATCTCTATACGAATCACCGTGTTTCCACCGACGTCGATGCTGAGATTTATCAGGCAAATGTCCCTCAAGCGCTTCACCTGCAGACCATGCTTGCGGAGATACCAGAGCAATTTGTCGACGAGCGATCGGGTCGACTGATGGAGCTGAACTATGACCTTCAATACAACACAAGCTTCGGCCCTATCCACGAAGACTACTGGGAGCGGAGCGTTCCTCTGACGGAATTTTCGATTGAATCTCCTCTGCATGTTCACATCGCAGCACCAATCGACATTGCTATCTCTAAATTGGGCAGAGCAACCGAACAGGACATCGGCGATATCATGGCGCTTCTCAGGTGCGGCTTCGTACTCAGCACGGAGTTTCATCGACTGGCGTTGCAAGCAATTGATGTATATGTTGGCAACAAAGAGCTGCCAACCTCGGTTCTAACCCATATTTTGCAAGACTACCTGGAGAGTGCTGATGGCGAAGTCTGTTAATGGCAACGTCCTTTCATCAGCTTTGGACACACTGGTCAGAAGTCCGTTAAATCAAGCCGATAACGCCGCGCTTGTGAGTGCTGCCAAGGCTGTTTGGTACTCTGATTCAAACCTTGAGAGCGAAGTTACCGTTTTTTTGAATTGCCATACTGACGCAGTGGAGGTTCGGCGGGCAGGCTATTTGCTCGAACGCTTCACTCGCTTTGCGTGTGTATCCGATATGCGCGTATCGGAAACCCTCAATGTTCTTGAGCTGTTTGCACATTCCACCTCCCATCAAGAGGCTACGCCACAAGAGGTCACCCCACTTCGTCAACGTCGAGATGAGCTAGCCGCCTCGTGGGGGTTAAGTGAAGGGCTTGGGTTGAAGGCTCAAGCGCTCATGCCTTTTCAGACTCGACACTATGAGGCTGAGCAGCGTGCGACTGCGAGTTGACCCATGAGCGCGCGTGACTTGTTTGCAGAGTTGATGCAGGGATGGGGGCTCAACGGGAGGGCGCGACCATGTTGCACAGTGCGTCCTTCGACGATATCCCCGCACCTGAGTTGGGGGAGCAAGAATTGGCAGATAGTGAGATTGAGCAAGTCAGTGAAGAAAAACACGGAATTGTCTTGGGTTCTCAGGCCCGGACGCTGAAGTGACAGCGACGGTTTGAAATTGGCGTGTGGATACTGCGTCGCACAATTGTAGCGATATGCTGGCCGTGGAGGTCAGTGGTAGGCGTTTAGTACTCGCAATCCCTGTGGGAGCGGGCTTGCTCGCGAAAGCAGCGGGTCAGGCGATAATGATGCTGGATGTGACGGCCCCTTCGCGGGCAAGCCGCTCCCACAGGGTCGGTGGTGGTCAGTTATTTGCTCGGCGTATCGAGCAACCGGAAGAACCGTTCCCGCACCTGGCTGTTATCGCTGTGCCCCACATTGAAACGCAGGAACTGGCTGGCATCCGCTGCCTTGCTGAGCAACGTGCCAGGTGCCAGCACCAGATCAATTTCCAGGCCTTGTCTTGCCAGCGTTTCGGCATGAAATCCTTCGGGCAACCGCGTCCAGAGGAACAACCCTTCATGCGGCAGCGATGACAGCGAGCAACCGGCCTCGATCAGCCAATGGGTCACCCGACTGCTCGACTCGTACAGCCGATCAACCGTGCGCCGGGTGTGTTTGGCGTAGCTGCCGTCGCTGAGCATGGTGCAGATGATCTGCTCCGCCAGCTCCGACGTCATGCCGCCGCAGGCCATTTTCAGCGCGACCATGCGTGCCGCCAGTTGCGCAGAAAGCACCGCGTAGCTGACCCGACTGTTCGCGGTCAGGGTCTTGGAGAATCCGGAGACATAACTGACGTTGTCCAGCCCGCCAGCGGCCAGGCGCGGCGTGCTGCGCTGTTGCAGGTCGCAATACAAATCGTCTTCGAGGATGTGGAAACCGTAGCGGTGACTCAACTCCAGCAGCCGGTAAACCTGCGCCGGAGAGAAGGAGTGCCCGGTAGGGTTGTGCAGGGTGTTGTTGGTCATGTAGAGCACGGGACGGTGGGCGATCAGCAATCGCTCGAACGCCTCCAGGTCCATGCCTTCGGCGCCACGGGGAATGGTGATGACCTTGGCGCCATGCAGGGCCAGGTTAGTGTGCATGGTGAAGTAACACGGATCGTCGAGCAGCACCGTGTCACCGGGTTTGACCAGCAGACGCATCAGCATGTCGATGGCCTGCACCGTGTTGGCGGTGGTGACGATCTGGTCCACCGGCACTTCGATGCCGATGGCCGACAGCTTGACCCGCAGCGCCTCGCGCAGCGGCGGGTAACCGGCGGCGACACCGTATTCACCCATGCGCAGGGAGCTGGCCCGCAGTGTGCCACGCAAGGCTTTGAGCAGCTCTTCAGCCGGCAGCCACGAGGACGGCAGGAATCCGGCACCCGGACGCAGCGCGCCGCTGTCCTGCAGTACTGCGCGGCGAACAACACTCAAGGTGTCCTGAGGTTGCAAATCCGGACCGGCATCGACTTTTAGTGTCGTGCTGGAACGATGTACGTAATGCCCCGAACCCTGGCGTGAAACCACCAGACCCTTGGCCCGCAGCCGGTCCAGCGCATCCACCACCGTGGATTTGCCCACGCTCATCAACTCGGACAGTTCGCGGATCGGCGGCAGCCGTGAGCCGTGAGGCAGCCCGCCTTGGGTGATTGCCACCGACAATTGATCGACGATCTGCTGGACCAGCGGCACACCTGGCTGGAACTCGAAAGCAGCGATCACTGCGCGCTGAACCTGCATTTTACTGGTCTCTCTGGCAGTAAACTTCGTTTGATTGCGGACGAACTTGCTCTGATGAAAACAAGCCGCCCTCTCTACCATCACCTTACAGACTTTCCTGATTGTTGGCGCTGCACGCCTGAACAATCGCAGGTTTCAGAGGTGTTGCATGAGTGTTCAAACAACGGTCGCGGTGGCCAAACCGGTGATCAACATTCGCCTGTTCACGATCCGGATCATCACCGCTGTGTCGCTGTTCGCGGTACTGGGCAAGGCTAACGTCTGGCTCGACACCGCCACCAACAGCATCCTCGCTCTCGGCTATCGGGCCTTGCTCTTGCTGCTGCCACTGACGTTGCTGGTGTTGGGTCGGCGGTCACTGAGCGTAACGCTGATGTGCGCCGCCCTCGGGCTAATGCTGCTGGCGGTCACCAGCAACGAAGGCATGGTGATGTTCGCTGCGGCGCTGTTCGCTTATGGCATTGCGATTGCCGGTTACCTGATCAAAAGCGAAGCCGCCCAGACCAAGGAAGGGGCGGCCTATAACCGCGTCGCCATGAACATGGGCAGTCTGGTGGCGGGGCTGATCCTGCTTTCGCCGCTGCTGACCCCAACCCTGTTTTTCCTAGGCGCCGCAGGTTTTGTCCTGCTGTGCCTGCCCATTGCCATGGGCGCGAACTTCACCACCTTACCGGTGGTGGCCAGCCCGGTCACGCACGATGGCAGCGGCTGGCGCAACAAACTGCCGTGGGTGATCGCCGGCCTGATCATGGGCATCAAGCTGTTCGGGGTGTTCTCGATTCTGCCGCAGGCGATTCTGCTCAAGACCGGTGAGTTGCCCGCCTGGTATGGCCTGATGCTGATCCTCAACAGCGCCGTGGTGGTGTTCGCCCAGGTGCCGATGATGAAGCTGATCGAACGCACCGGGCGCTTCAAGGTGGTCGCGGTCATCGCCATCATCATCGGCGGTTTCGCGGTGCTCTCGTCACCGGCCGCGTTCCATGTCGAAACCCTCGCCGGCGCGCTGGTCTGGGTGGCGCTGCTGTCCCTGGCCGAGTGTGCGTTCAGCTACCTCGACTACTTCTCGGTCAAGCAGAACAACATGTTCGTCAAGGAAGTGTCCTTGGGCGTCGGCGCCGGGCTGACGGTATTGATCATGCGGGTGATGCCACCGCCCTACAACGCACTGGTGCTGGCCGCGATCGGCGCCGGCGGCATCCTGGCCTGGTACTGGCTCAATCGTAAATCCAACGCGTCACTGCACGACTGAGTCACCGCGTTTGCGTTTTTTACTCCACTATTCGGAGGCTTCATGCACACCACGTCATGCGTAGTAGTGGTCGGGTACAACGGCAACCGGGTTCACGATATCCGTAAGCTGCGCGACCTCTGCAGGACACTCTATAACGCCCGGCTGATCCTCGTGGTCGAGCAGATTCAAGCCGATGACGACCAAGTGGCGGACCACGTCTGCACTGCTTCGATGGCACAGCAGGACATCGCCGACTCCGTCGAACTGGTGGCGGGTTGTCTCAGTGTCGATCAGTGGAAACTGATCGGCGTCCTGCCTTTCTCGGACCGTGGCGTCTTACTCGGCGCGGCGCTGGCCACGCATTTCGGTTTGCCCGGCATTACGCCTGGCGAGGCGCGGGCGGGCCTGGACAAACAGATTTTTCGCAAGCTCGAAGTCGCCGCCGATACCGCCCCCGAAGATTACCGTCCGGTGTTTTCCGCACGCGTCGAAAGCCTCGGCGAGCTGCGTCAGCGCGTGGTCGAACTGGGGGGCAAAGCCTTTATCAAACCGGCCTGCGAAGGCGCGAGCAGGGGTTGCCGGGTCATCCATCATCCGTCCGAATGCGACGAGGCCTGGCAGGCGCTCAAGCCGTATCGCGAAGGTGGCATCGTCCTCGAAGAACTGATCCAGAACGCCCGGGAATACAGCTGGGATTACGTCGCGGGCAGCACTTGGGTCACCGAGAAAACCACCACCGAAGGCGCCTATCGCGCGGAAATCCAACAAGTGGTTCCGGCCCCATTGGCGGCTGATGTGCAGGCTCGCCTGTCCGCTGCCGGTCGGCATATGTCCGGGTTGGCATCGCTGGATAACGGTGCCTACCACAACGAGATTTTCCTGCGCCAGGAGGGTTTGACGTCAGCCGTGGAAACCAACATGCGCCCCGGTGGCATGCACATCTGGGACCTGGCTCGCCTGGCGTTCGTCAATTTCAATCCGTGGGAGCGTTGGGTACGGTGGGCAGTGGAAGGCAAGGTCGACCATCACGATCCCGTTGCCAGGGGCTACTGCGGCATCCGTTTGTTGCGGGCGCCAGCCGGTGGACTGTTACGCCACGTGCCGGACATCGCATTACTGGCCCGGGAGCTGAACATTGAGCTGGTTGAAGCGGTTTACGCCAAGCGCCTCAGTGATTCGGTCACCGCACTGGTGAAAGACAACACGTCGTTTATCGGCCACATCGTGTTGTTCAGCGAGGACTACGCGCAGCTCAGCGAAAACCTGCTGCGTCTGGCGGAAGCCATCGAGTCGCGCGTCGAAGTGACCTGTCTGGCGGCACCGGTGAGAGCCGCGGGCTGAGCCTTCAGGGTTTCAAGCATTATTGATTAAGAGGGTGGGTTAAATGATTGAGCAAAAAACGTCGTGTGATGAACGCTTTATCGCCCTGGCGCGAGAGCTGGGTTACGACATCTACGGCGAGAACACCGTGGGCGGGCATTACGCGCCGCTGGTGCGGCATCACGATGAACTTTACGTCAGCGGTCTGGTGCCGCGCATGAGCGGTAAAATCCAGTACCCCGGCCGAGTGGGGCGCGAGCTCAACCTGACGGATGCGCAAGCCGCCGCCAGTATCAGCGCCATGCGCGGACTGGCGTTGATCGTCGATGCGATTGGCTCGCTGGATAAGATCAAATCGCTGATTCGGGTCACGGTCTATGTGAAGTGCACGGAAGACTTCGTTGACCTCAGTGATGTCGCCAACGGTGCGTCGGATGTTTTCAGTCATGTGCTGGGGGACGCTGGGAAACATACTCGAACGACTGTAGGTGTTTATCAGTTGCCAAAAAATGCCGCCGTGGAAGTTGATATGATTGTGGCGTTGCGTCCTTCAGTGTTGTGAGTGTTAGTGGGTTGGGTTTGCAGATGAATAATATTCAAGGCGGGTTTTTTTCATATAAAGACTTTCGCCAGAGTTTGAATCAGCCGTCGCTCAGTGCGCGGGTATGGAGGGGCGGCGAACTGACGGATATGCGTAAAAACCTCGAAGCCAGCGAGATCGACATTGTCGCGCTGGCTCACGACAACACCACCGACGGTTGCAAATTGACGCCAGGGATGGCGGTGTCCATGCAATGGTTGAAACCGGGAACGACTCTCGTTGGCCATGCCCATGCGTGGTGGCACCTGTTCATCATTCAATCCGGCGGCGGGGCGTTGACGCTGGGCGATGCCGATGAAGTGAGCGTTAACCCAGGTGACGTGCTGCTGGTGCCGGCCTGGACCCGACACGGGTTCGTCAATACCAGCGCCACTGAACCGCTGGCCATGCTGAACATGAGCAACATGCCGCAGATGGCGCAGCTCTCCAATGCTGCTGACGTCATGGTCTGACACTTCCCAATTCACCTTCTGCTGCACGCCAGGGAGTCCGCATTCGCCGACTCCCTTTTTCTTTTGTGCAATAAGCACCGCGTATTTTTAAATGTCTGTATCCGTACAAACCCATAATTTCTGTATCTGTTCAGCACTTCTTGAACTAACTACGATCGTCTCCAATGCAACGGATTATTGTGATTAGTGCAAGGGAGCGTTCTATGGAAAGTACGAGGCTGAAACTGTATGTGGGCGCGGATTTTGTCAGTGCTTTTGCAATGTCGGCATTTGTTGCACTCAAAGAAAAGCAACTTTCATTTGAGCTGGTAACGCTGGATTTGAAGGCGCGTGAAAATTATCAGGCCAGTTACCGCGATGTTTCGCTGACCTGCAAAATTCCCACGCTGATTCACGATGGATTCGCCCTGTCGGAGTCATCGGCGATTGCCGAGTACCTGGATGAAACAGCGCCGGGGCATAACAAGCTTTTCCCGCTCGACGTCAGACAACGTGCCCGCGCCCGTCAGCTACAGGCCTGGTTGCGCAGCGATCTGCTGGTGATTCGCAAAGAACGCCCCGCAGATCTCATTTATTTCGGCAGGAAAGACACCCCGCTGTCTGACGACGCGTTGGCCGCCGTCGGCCGGCTTTTCTTCGTGGCTGATCGGCTGCTGGAGGAGGGCTCCGATCACCTGTTCGGTGACTGGAGCATTGCCGACACCGACCTGGCAATCATGCTCAATCGACTGGTGGCCAATGGTGATCAGGTGCCTGCGCGACTGGCGGCGTACGTGCGTCGTCAATGGGATCGCGACAGCGTCCGGGCCTGGATGGACATAGAGCGCGCAGCGCCGGCCATCCAGTAACCGATGCCAGGAAATCACCAGGAGCGCTGCCATGCAGGGACTGTCGGAGCAGGAAAGATACAAACCCTACAATTCACGGACCATTCGCGACACGCCGTACTGGCAAAAACTCACGCCAGCGTTGCAGGAAGCCATGACCGTCGTGGCGCGGGTCATGCCGTTTCGCACAAATGATTATGTGCTGGGCACGTTGATCGACTGGAACAATATTCCGGACGATCCAATGTTTCGTATGACTTTTCCCCACAAGGACATGCTGCTGCCGGACGAGTACGCGTCGCTCAAGCAACTGATCGAGCAGGATGACGCCGCCGCCATCAAGCGGCGGATCGAGGCCATCTGGCTGCGCATGAACCCGCACCCGGCCGGGCAACTGACGCACAACGGCGCGACTCTCGACGGAAAAGTCCTGCCAGGCATTCAGCACAAGTACCGCGAGACCGTGCTGTTTTTCCCCGGCGCCGGTCAGACGTGTCATGCGTACTGCACGTTCTGTTTCCGCTGGGCGCAGTTCATCGGCGAAGAAGAACTCAAGTTCAACGCCCGTGAATCCCAGGAACTGGTGAGTTACCTGCGGGTGCACACCGAAGTGACGGATGTGCTGATCACCGGTGGCGATCCGATGATCATGAACACCCGTTCGCTGGCCGGGTACATCGAGCCGCTGCTGGCACTGCCGCACCTGAAAAGCATCCGCATCGGCACCAAGGCCGTGGCGTATTGGCCGCAGCGATTTGTCAGCGACAAGGATGCGCCGGAGTTGCTGGCGTTGTTTAAACGGATCGTCGCCGCTGGCAAACACCTGTCGATCATGGGCCACTACAACCACCCGGTGGAGCTGCGTCAGGACATCGCCCGCCAGGCCGTCGAGCGCATTCGTTCCAGCGGAGCGACCTTGCGCATGCAGGCGCCGGTGATCCGCCACATCAACGAAAACCCGGCGGATTGGGCTGCGCTCTGGACCGAGGGTGTGCGGTTGGGGGCGGTGCCGTATTACATGTTTGTCGAGCGCGATACCGGCCCGAGCCACTACTTCGCGATGCCGTTGGCGCGGGCCTTCGAGATTTTTCAGGCGGCTTACCGCACGGTGTCCGGGCTTGCGCGCACGGTGCGCGGGCCGTCTATGAGCACCTTTTACGGCAAGGTGTTGATCAACGGCATCGAGACGGTCGCCGGGGAAAAAGTCTTCGTGTTGCAGTTCCTTCAGGCGCGCGATCCGCAGTGGGTGTTGCGCACGTTCTATGCGCGATTCGATCCCCAGGCGACCTGGTTCGATCAACTGCGGCCGGCGTTTGGCGAGCGTGCGTTTTTCTTTCAACCGGAGCCGGTTGCCGTGCCCGAATTGATACCGGTCCTGCTCGAAACGGCGTAGGAACATTCTTCAGGAGATAGGGATATGAGCAGCATTCCGTTTGATCAGCGAGAAGGTTTTATCTGGCTCGATGGCGAGTTCGTCGAGTGGTCAAAGGCGCAACTGCATGTGCTGACCCACGGCCTGCATTATGCAAGCACCGTGTATGAAGGCGAGCGTGTGTACAACGGCAGGATATTCAAACTGCGCGAACACAGCGAACGTCTGTATCGCTCGGCGCAGTTGATGGATTTTGCGATTCCCTATGCGTTGGCCGAACTGGAAGCCGCCAGCCATGAACTGCTGCAACGCAATAACGTGATTGACGGTTACCTGCGGCCGGTGGCGTGGCGCGGCAGTGAAATGATCTCGACGTCGGCCCGCTTCAACCGCGTGCACGTGGCGATTGCCTGCTGGCAATGGCCGAGTTACTTCGACCCGGCGGGGCACATGGGTGGTATCCGCTTGAAGACCGCCGAATGGCGGCGTCCGCCGCCGAGCAGCAGCCCGTTTGAAGCCAAGGCATCCGGGCATTACCAGATTGCCACCCTGAGCAAACACGATGCGGAAAACCACGGCTTTCACGATGCGCTGATGCTCGACTGGCGCGGCCATGTCGCCGAAGCCACCAGCGCCAATGTGTTCTTCGTCAAGGACCGGACGCTGCACACGCCACTGCCCGATTGCTTCCTCAACGGCATCACCCGCCAGACCGTGATCGAACTGGCCGGGGCGCTGGATTACCAGGTGGTCGAGCGCACGGTTCTGCCTACGGAGCTGGGCGACTTCGAGGAGTGTTTTCTGACCGGCACCGCCGCCGAAATCACCCCCGTGCAGAGCATCGATGAACAGCGCTATCGACCGGGCAGCGCCTGCCGCGACTTCATTGCCGCTTACACCTCAACCGTTAACGCCGGATAAACCGCCAGGAACACCACCATGTCAGATCAAGGGATTGTTGCGTCTAAACCCTACGTTTCGCTGGGCCACCGCCATGACGAATTGACGTCCCGTGGCTGGACCGTGCTGACGCCCGCCGAATTTGCCTACGATGTCGTCGGCACACTTCAGGCGTTCGGTCCGATTATTCCGCAGTTCAACGGGCAGACTGCGTTCGCCATCACCCGCAAACCGGGGTACGAAGATTTACCTTATTCCCAGAGCATGAACGGCATCGGCCCGCACACCGAGGCGCCCGTCTATGGGCCGCCGCCGCGTTACCTGGCGCTGCATTGTCATCAGCAAGCTAGGTGCGGCGGCGGGCATACCGGGCTGGTCGACGGTTATGAGTTTTTGGCGTCTCTTGAACGCACCGAGCCCGAATTGCGCGAATGGCTCGACGACACCCCCGTGGAGTTTGTTGCCACCGCCAAACCCGGTGAAGCGGCACAACGCCGGGTCATGGAATACATCCTGACGCCTACAGAGGACGGGGATATTTTCCGCTTCAGCTACAACCAGTTTCACTACGGCGATGTGAATCCTTCAAAGGAAGACCTGCAGCAATCGAACGTGACGAACAACGCGTCGCCGCTGGCCCGGTTCGCGGTGCTCGGTGAGGACTATTTCATCCAGCACAACACGCCAGTGCTGATTCCCGAGGGCTGCCTGCTGATTTGGGACAACTGGCGAATGATCCATGCCCGCAGTCGTTACACTGACCCGGCGCGACACCTGACCCGCTACTGGCTGGCCTGATTCATCCGTCGTCTCTTATTGAATAGGCGTACCCCTCAGAGGTGCGCGTCCTACAGGTATCGCGTCATGCAAACTGCAATCGAGATCGCCAAGGTCGATCATCAACTGGTCATTCGGCTCAATCAGGCCTGGGCCAAACGGGCCACGGTGTGTGCGCCGGACAAGTTCGCGGTCAGCGAAGCGTTCGATCCGGCGCGCCCGGATTACCCGGAGTGTATGGTTCCGTTTTTCCATCACCCGAAATTCCAGGCCTTGAGCGACGAGCTCAAAAGCACCGTGGTGACCTGGGGCTGGATCGGCTACAACCTGCGCACGGTCACGGCCGAAGAGCACGTGGTGAACCCGGCGCTGAGCGTCATCGCCAATCAATACCTGGGCAAGAATGACTGGCATTTTCGCGAGGCCATGCAGCAGACCCTGATCGACGAGCATTACCACACGCTCATGCATCTACGCGCGATTCAACGGACCAAAGAGGACCGCGCGCTTGATCAGGATCTGGACTTGCCGCCGTCGGTGACGTACCTGCGTCTTGCCGCGTTGCGTGAAGAGCTGCCCGAGCAGTGGCAACGGGATTTGGCAGCAATCACCTTCGCGGTGGTGGCCGAGATCAGCGTCAACGCCTATCTGGATTTACTGGCGGACGACCAGAGCATCCAGCCGCAAAACCGCCGCGTGGCCGAACTGCACAACCGTGACGAGTATGCCCACAGCAAGATTCTTGCTGAAGCGGCGAAGGTCATGTACGCCAACATGCAACCGATCCAGCGGGCCTTTTTCGCACGGACGCTGTCGGTGGCGCTGAGTGCTTTTGTCGCTCAGGACTACTCGATGTGGGAGGCGATTCTGACGCAGCTTGGCGTCGAGGATGCGGTGCTGATCATCGCCGATACCCGGGAGAGCAACAAGAACGCCACGATCATGCGTGACTACAGCGGCTTGCATCGTCTGGCGCTGGATCTGGACATCAGCGACCAGATCGATTTCGACTTCCATCCGACCCTCAAATCCGTGGCTGTTGCCTGAGTCAGGAGCTGAAAATGTCCGTTCCTGTGTACGAAGTCTTCGCCATCCGTGTCGGCGCCAATGCCCAACGCACCGCCCGCGAGAATTTTCTCTACGATGCCTGCTGCGGCGATCCGGATGCACCAATGCCGCTGGATTACTACTTCTGGGTCATTCGCAACGGGCACCAGGTGATCGTGGTCGACACGTGTTTCCAACCGGCCACAGCGGATCGGCGCAACCGTCAGATGTATCGCCTGCCGGAAGAATCCCTACGCCAACTGGACATTGATCCGGCGCAGGTCGAGAACCTGATCCTGACCCATTTGCACTGGGATCACGCCGGTAATCTGGGGTTGTTTCCGAAAGCCACGGTGCATTTGCAGGAAGCGGAGTTGCGCTTCTGCACCGGTCCAAAAATGGCCCATCGTACGGTGAATAAAACCTACGAAGTCGAGGACGTGATGTCGGCGCTGCCACCGCTGTTCGAAGGGCGGATGCGCTTGCACAACGGCACGGTCGAGGTAGTTCCCGGTGTGACGCTGCATGCGGTGGGTGGGCATACGCCGGGCAGTCAGGTGGTGCGGGTCAACACCGGGCGCGGGTGGATTGTGCTGGCGTCGGACGCGGCGCATTTGTGGGCGAATATTCGCCAGCGCAGCCCGTTTCCGATTCTGGACGACATGGCGCAGACGCTGGAGGCGTTTATTGAAATCGATCGATTAGCGGATAGCGAAGATCACGTAATCCCTGGCCACGATCCACTAATCGCCGAGCGATTCCCGCACTGGAATGACGACCCGCACATCATCTGCCTGCACCAGCATCCGGTCTGAAGGTTACCGTTAACTTGTGGGAGCGTGGTTTGCCCGCGATGGCGCTGGCACTTCCAACATCACCGTGCCTGACACACCGCCATCGCGGGCAAGCCACGCTCCCACAGGTATGAGTTAACCCTGATTTTTCAGCAGTCGGCCGAGGGTAGCCAGGGCTTCATCGATTTTTGGTGAAAACGGCATCCCACATCCCATCCGCACACAGTGATTGAAGCGCTGGGTATTGGAAAAGATATCCCCAGGTGAAATCTGGATGCCCACTTTCAACGCCTCCCTAAAAAGTGCCATGGACGAATACTGTCGAGGCAACTCCACCCACAACAGCGTCCCGCCCCGAGGCTCCGTCACGCGGGTGCCCGGTGGGAAGTAGCGGACAATCGCCGCACTCATCTGCTGCCGTTGTTGCGTCAGAATTTTCCTCAACCGTCGCAGGTATCGTTCGTAGGACGGCGTTCTCATGAACGCACCCACCGCCAGCTGCGACAACGCTTCACACCCCCGGGACTGGGTGTATTTGAGCATTTCCACGCGATCGTGCCATTTGCCAGCGCTGATCCAGCCCAGGCGTACGCCCGGTGCCAGGGTTTTGTTCAGCGATGCGCAATAAATCACGTTGTCGCTACGGTCCCAGTGTTTGAGCGAGGACAGCGGCTGCTCGGTGTCCACCAGATCACCGTAGGTGTCGTCTTCGATCAGCACGGTGCCGTGCTCGGCGCACAGTTGCACCAGGCGCGCCTTGTTGGCGTCGGGCATGATGCTGCCCAGCGGATTTTGCAGATTGGGCATGACAATCAACGCCTGAACCCGCTCGGGGCCGCGCAACAGTTGTTCCAGTGCAAAAAGATTGATCCCCGCGTGGGCCGTCGCCGGGACTTCCAGCACCCGCAGGTTCAGGCTTTCGAGAATTTGCAGCAGGCCGTAGAAGGTCGGTGACTCCACGGCCACGGTGTCGCCGGGTTGTGTGACTGCGCGCAAAGCGAGGTTGAGCGCTTCGGTGGCGCCGTGAGTGATGACCGTTTTTTCTGCCGTCAGATGAGCGCCGAACGTCAGCGCCCGACGGGCCAGAATGCTGCGCAACGCGAAGTCGCCGCCGGTCGAACCTTGCACGCCGAGCACATTCTGGTCCTGACGAAGTGCTTTGATCATATGGTCCTGCAGGATTTTCAGCGGATAGAGTTGCGGCGCACAGCAGGCGCTGGCGAAATTGACCTTGATCGCCGCGCGCTGGCTGGCCTTTAGCACCGTCGACACCTGCTCGTGAATCCCCTGGTAGACGCTGGTGTCCGGGGGAGGCGAAGGCGCGATCATCGCCAGTTTGGTCACGCTGTCCGGCTGGCGAATGTAATTGCCGGAGCGCGGTCGCGCTTCCAGCACGCCGTAGTCTTCGAGTTCCCGGCAGACCTGCACGGCGGTCGACAGGCTGACGGCGTGTTTTTCCATCATCAGCCGAATGGAGGGGAAGCGTTCACCGGTTTTCAGGGTGCCGCTGCGGATGGCGTCAAGGTAGTGATGGGCTAACTGACGGTATAGGGGCGTCGTGTGCATGATGACCTCAGCAATTGCACCACTGAAGTCTTGGCTGGAAAGTGAGTTGACGTTCCCCGCAGGCGGACCCGTGGTGCTCAAGGGTTAAGGGAAGTGTTTTCTGGCGTCGATACAGAGAGAGTAATCGGGCTTTTGCAGGAATCGCGGGCAATAAAAAGCCCCGCTCTAGGGCGGGGCTTTCAGTGCAGTGGCGCTGGGGGTGTGACTGATCGGGGCAGGGTTACTGGGCGGCGATGGTGTAGCCATCGAACGCGGTTTGCGTTTGAAGCGCGGTGATGATGTTTTTGCGGTTGACCGCCTGTTCCGTCCCGGCGCTGTCGAGGAAGGTCTCGCTTTCCAGCTCGGCCTCATCGCCTTCGCCGACGAAGTTGAAACCGAGGAATTCCAGCGCTTCACGGTCAACGCTCAGGCGCGAACGCGGTGTGCGCAACGGCAGGGTGACGTTCACGCCGTCCTTGCTAATGGTGAACACTTCGGCTTCTTTCTTGGCGCGGACGGTCTTGCTCTTGCCACTGCTTGGGTTGCTAATGGCCTGATGCGTCTGGTTCAGCACTTTCAGGGCCAAGCCGTAGACGATCTCCTGAAACGCCGGGTCGTTCTTGAAGCTGGACAGGATGCGGCCGATCGAAAATTTGCTGCTCAGGTCTTCAAGGGCCGCGATATCGGACGCTTCGGCGTCCTTGAGTTGCTTGAGTTCGCCCATCAGTTCATAGGCCTGGTCGTCGTCGAAGCGGTCATGGGCCTGGCGAATCGCGTTGCGCAGCTCGCGGATCTGGTCGCTTTCACGAGAGGACTGGAAAGCATCCAGGACCATCTCGCTGATGGTCTTGGCCTGCGGCACATGCTGTGAAAGATTGATGGAGTTTTCGTATTCCGCTTTGGACGACAAGGTGACTACGGATTCAGCGGTATTGGAATCGGACATTGAAATTTCACTACTTCTTTGAACTTGGATTGAGGCGAGAACGCACAGGGCCTTTTCAGGCCGCCTAATCTATTGGACCGGGACGACGTTGTCACGGATGTCGGACGAAAGACCTGAACAACCAGGATCTCTGAGCGTTGAAGATTCATTGTAGGAGTCAGCCTGCTCGCGATAGCCGCACCACGGTCTATCAGGCGTGCCCCAACGTATTCAGGTTCATCGAACGCTCCGCCAGAGAGGTCGCTGTCTCTTCATCCACCGGCAACGAAAAGCTGAACGTCGCCCCTTGCCCCGGCACATCCACCAAACGAATCCCCCGGCCATGCAGTTGCAAAATCCGGTGCACGATTCGCAGCCCCAGCCCGCCGTCCCGTCTGGCACCACCGATGTTGAACGGGCGCAGGAACAGGCCTTCGCGCAGTTCGGCAGCAATCCCCGGCCCGCTGTCGCTGATAGTGATCTCGACGAATTTGCCCTGCGGCACCAGACTGATATCGATGGCCCCGCCCTGGGGCGTATGACGCAGAGCGTTGTCAAACAGGTTGGTCAGCACACGCTCGATCAGGCCCAGGTCGGCGTACACCGCATAAACCGACGGCGCGAAGTTGGCCTTGAGTTGCACTTGCTGCGCTTCAGCCGTCAACTCGAATTTCTGGAAGATGTCCTGCACCAGATCGGTCAGCGGGAAGCGCTCCAGCACCGGTTGCACGAAGCCGTGCTCAAGGCGCACCAGTTCCAGCAGCGATTGCGCCAGACCACCGACCTTGCGGCTTTGATCGAGAGCGATGCCCAGATACCGGCGGCGGTCGGCCGGGGACAACGTGGCGTCCTTGAGGGACAGGGTTTCCAGATAACCGTGCAGGGACGCCAGCGGCGTGCGCAGGTCGTGGGAAATATTCGCCACCAGTTCGCGGCGTTCCTGATCCTGGCGGGTCAGTGAGCGCCATTGCTCGCTGAGGCGCGACTGCATCTGCCGGAAGGTGGCGTCGAGGATGGCGATTTCGTCGTGACTGGCGGTCTTTTCGTCTGTGACCGGTGCGGGAGGCGCCACCGGGATGCCATCAATGTCGAAGTGGCTGACAGTGTCGGTCAAACGTCGCAAGGGGCGGGTAATCAGGGCAAACGCGGTGAGACCGGCAATCAGGCAGAGCAGCGCGACCAACCCGATGGACAGCAGGGCGGTATTGAGCGCGGCGCTGGTGGCGCCACGTTCCGCGAGGCGATCATGATCTTCGCCGAGCAACACCACGTAGAGATAACCGGCGGGCTTGCCGTCGACCTTGAGCGGCGCGGCGCTGAATACCTTGCGCGCTTCGAGGCTACGCGGGTCGTCGCCGAGCACGGGCAGGGCATCGCCCCTGAGCAATCGCTGGATCGGCGCGAGGTCGATCTTTTCTCGGCGAATCCGGCCTTCGGGCGCCGCGCTGCCGACAATCTTGCCTTCGGTATCGAGCAGGTAAACCTCGACGCTCGGATTGACCTGCATAAGCTTGCTGAACAGGTCACGCACGGCATTGGGCATCAGGCCCTGGTTGTCCATCAGCACCGTGTCCCGGGCGATGTGCTGAGCCAGGTCCCGCGACAGGCCTTGCACCACTTCCTGCTCATGCATCTGGTTGGAGCGCACCTGCATCCAGGCCGAGGTGCCGCAGCACACCAGCAGCAACACGGCGAACACCAGGGACAATCGTTGCGTCAGGGTCAACCGCATGGCTATTCCTCCCTGGCTGCGAATTTGTAGCCACGGCCCCATACCGTGAGGATGCGCACCGGTTGCGCCGGATCGGCTTCGATCTTGGCGCGCAGGCGGTTGATGTGCGTATTGACCGTGTGCTCATAGCCTTCATGGCTGTAACCCCACACGGCATTGAGCAGGTCCATGCGCGAGAACACTTTGCCGGGCTGGCGGGCGAAGAAATACAACAGGTCGAACTCCCTTGGTGTCAGGTCGAGGCGCTTGCCGTCAAGGGACACCTCGCGAGTGATCGGGTCGATGGAAAGGCCGTCGACGGTCAGGCTGCCGGCGTCCATCTTCAGGTTACGGGCCATTGCGTCGACCCGGCGCAATAGCGCTTTGACCCGGGCCACCAGTTCGAGCATCGAGAAGGGTTTGGCCAGGTAGTCGTCGGCACCCAGTTCGAGCCCCAGAATCCGGTGGACCTCGCTGGAGCGCGCACTGGTAATGATGATCGGTGTGTAGCGGGCCATGGCGCGGGCGCGGCGGCAGATTTCAAGGCCGTCGACACCCGGCAGCATCAGGTCGAGGATCAGCGCATCCCACGTGCCTTGCTGGAGCAAGCGCATGCCTTCATCGCCATCGGCGCAGTGCACCACCTCGAACTGCTCATCACGCAGATGCAGGCAGATAAGGTCGGCGATATGCAGGTCGTCCTCGACCACGAGGACGCGTTTGTTCTGTTCCATCCAGTTCAATCCTTCGACGCAATGAGCGCATTGTGCGGGTTTCCAAGGGCCAGAGTTATCACGAATTGTTTAACTTACCGTGAGGATTTGGCGATCAACCCAAGCCTAGGCTGTGTTCCATGAAAGGCACTTTTGATTTTGGGAGACGGCCATGTTTTCACGGCGACAATTTCTGTTAACAAGCGGCGGGCTGGGGGCTGCAGCCCTGGTGATGGGTGTATTGCCAAAATTTTCCGGCAGTTCTGCGCTGGTCAGCGAGGCCGATGCGGCGGAGGTGTTCGAAGTGACCCACAGCGACAGCGAATGGCATGCCCTGCTCAGTGACGAACAGTACGACATCCTCCGCGAGGAAGGCACCGAACGGGCCTACAGCAGTGCGCTGAACAACGAGCATCGCGACGGCACCTTTGCCTGTGCCGGCTGCGATCTGCCGCTGTTTTCATCTGCCACCAAGTTCGACAGCCGCACCGGTTGGCCGAGTTTCTGGACGCCGCTGGACAAGGCCGTGGCGACCCGCCAGGACCGATCCTTCGGTGTCGTGCGCGAAGAGGTGCACTGCCGGCGTTGCGGCGGACATCTGGGGCATGTCTTCGATGACGGGCCCAAACCCACCGGTTTGCGCTACTGCATGAACGGTCTGGCGATGACCTTCAAGCCCAAGGCGGCTTAACCCACCGTTCTACTTCATGCAGGTCGACACTATGTGGCTTCTGGTCCTCGCTTATCTTGGTGGTGTGCTGACGATTGTCAGCCCGTGCATCCTGCCGGTATTGCCCTTCGTCTTCGCCCGCACCGGGCAGCCGTTCATGAAGAGCGGCTTGCCGCTGTTGGCGGGGATGGCGCTGACGTTCGCGCTGGTCGCCTCGCTCGCGGCGGTGGGCGGTGGTTGGGTGGTGCAGCTCAATCAGTACGGGCGCTGGCTCGCGCTGCTGTTTGTCGCACTGTTCGGGTTGACGTTGTTGCTGCCGCAGTTGGCTGAGCGCCTGACGCGTCCCCTGGTAGCGGCGGGCAGTCGATTGTCGGAAGCGGCGGGTGCCGATTCGCAGCCACGTCCCGGCGCGTCATTTCTGATCGGCGTCGCGACCGGCCTGCTGTGGGCACCGTGTGCCGGGCCGATTCTGGGTTTGGTACTGACTGGCGCCGCACTGCAAGGAGCCAGCGTTGCGACCACTTTGCTGCTGTTGGCTTATGCCGCCGGCGCTGCCACTTCTCTTGCAGTCGCTTTACTGTTGGGCGGCAAGGTGTTCGCCGCAATGAAACGCTCCATCGGTGCCGGCGAGTGGGTCCGCCGAGGCCTGGGCGCGGCAATGCTGGCGGGTGTGGCGGCAATTGCCCTGGGAATGGATACCGGGATTCTGGCGCGGTTTTCGACGGCCTCAACGGGCGGTATCGAACAGGCACTGGTGGGGAAACTCGCCGGCAAGTCGCCGAGCGGAAGCGGGGCGATGATGGCGCAGAATCCGGCCGCCGACGGCGCGATGAAAGTGGCTGACAAAACATCGGGCACGTTGCCAGTAGAAGGCAACCTCCCTCCATTGGATGGCGCCGTGCAATGGCTCAACTCCCCACCACTCGATGCCAAGGCGTTGAAAGGCAAAGTCGTGCTGGTGGATTTTTGGACCTACTCCTGCATCAACTGCCTGCGCACCTTGCCGTACGTGAAAGCCTGGGCTGAAAAATACCGCGATCAAGGCTTGGTGGTGATCGGCGTGCATGCGCCGGAATTCGCCTTCGAACGGGACGTGGGCAATGTCACCAAAGCCATGAAGGATTTGGGCATCAACTACCCCGTCGCTATCGATAACGACTTCAAGATCTGGCGTGCTTTCAACAACGAATACTGGCCCGCTCACTACTTCGCCGACGCACAAGGGCGCATTCGTTATCACCACTTTGGCGAAGGCGATTACGCCGAGTCAGAGCGGGTTATCCAGCAACTGCTGCGTGAGGCGGGTGCCGCCGAAGTCGCCGGTGGCCTGATCAACGCCAGCGCCGAGGGTGTGCAGCTCGCGCCGGACAGAAACGAAGTGCAGTCGCCGGAAACCTATGTCGGCTATCAGCGTTCGGAGCACTTTGTCCCGGAAACCAGCCTGCTTCCCGACAAGTTGAAGGCCTACAACCCACCGTCGCAACTGGCGCTGAACGACTGGAGCCTAAGCGGTCAGTGGACGGTCGGTTCGGATCGGGCGATCTCAAGCGCTCCGGCCAGCCGCATCGTCTACCGCTTCCACGCTCGTGATTTGCATCTGGTGCTGGGGCCTGGCAGCGACGGAAAACCGGTGCGCTTCAAAGTACTGATCGACGGAAAAGTCCCCGGTGATGCGCACGGTACAGACGTCGGACCCGATGGTAGCGGCAGCGTCACCGAACAACGGTTGTATCAGATGGTGCGCCAGTCCGGCGGTGTCACGGATCAGACCTTCAGCATCGAGTTCCTCGATCCGGGTGTGTCCGCGTATGCCTTTACGTTTGGTTGATCACGATCTCAATTTCTCAGGAGTTACCTCATGAAAACCCCATTCACCTGGCGCCGTACCCTGTTGGGCCTTGCCGCTGCCGGCATCATCGGCCAATGTTCGGCGTTCTCGTTCGGCGCCGAGGACGCGGTGGTCATCGCCCCGCCAGCCCTCGACGAAACGTCCCAGGCCCACAGCGAAACCGCAGTCTTTGCCGGTGGTTGTTTCTGGGGCGTGCAGGGCGTTTTCCAGCATGTGAAAGGCGTGACGAAGGCGGTTTCCGGTTATGCCGGTGGTGCGGCCAACACGGCTCGATATGAGACAGTCAGCGGTGGCAATACCGGCCATGCGGAGTCGGTGGAAGTGACCTTTGATCCTGCTCAAGTCAGCTACGGAGCCTTGCTGCAAATCTACTTTTCCGTGGCCCATAACCCGACCGAGCTCAATCGCCAGGGGCCTGACAGCGGGACTCAGTACCGGTCGGCACTCTTCCCTGAAAACAGCGAACAGCAGCGTGTCGCCAAGGCCTACATCGCCCAGCTCGACGCGGCGAAATCGTTCAACAAACCGATCGTCACCCAGCTGGAAACCTATAACGGTTTTTACCCGGCGGAAGAGGAACATCAGGACTTCCTGACCAACCACCCGACGTATCCGTACATCGTGATGAACGACCTGCCGAAAGTGGCGCAGTTGAAGCAGCTGTACCCGCAGCGCTATCAGGAAAAACCAGTGCTGGTGAAGGCGGGGATTTGAGATGAAGGGGTTCACCTGTTGTGGCTCAATGTTTTTGGACCATGATGTAGGAGCATCGATCTAAGGAAGCATCATGGGATATCGCATTGTAAATATCGGGGAAAAAGCGGAGGCCATTCGCTTGGTTGTGGAGATGAATTGCTCCATACCTGAAGCCTGCAAGCTAACGGGAGTTGGACCTACAGCTCTACGCCGATGGGTTCTGCTCTGGCGTCGGGAGCATGCGGGGATTTCACAACCCTCTCGGCCACAGGACCAGGAACTGATCGAGTCGCTACAGGCAAAATTGGCGCTGGTCGAAGCCGAGAACCAAGTATTAAAAAAGCAATTGCCCTCTCATCTGAAGGTTCTGTTCAGTCGAACCAAGTGATTGACGGCGCTAGAGGGGAAGTGTCGATTAGACGCATGTGTCTGGTCTTAGGCTTGGCCCGCAGTAGCTATTACGCGAAACGTAAACCCAAGCCGCCTCGTGTTATCGAGAGTGGCTTGGAGATGAAGATTCGTGCGCTGCATATAGAGCATCGCGAAGCTTTAGGGGCCCGCGGCTTATCCAAGGAGTTGAGAGCGGAAGGCATTTTTATCGGACGCCACCGAATGCGCTCCTTGATCAAGACCCTTGATTTAGCTAGGCGCCGGCCACGTTACGCTCACTATCGTCGCGCCACCAAACCAAGTATCACGGCGCCGAACATACTTGATCGTCGCTTTAATCCGGTCCAGCCAGACACGCTCTGGGCAGGCGATATCACCTACATCAAAGTGAGGGATAGCTGGTTATATCTGGCCGTAGTGATGGATTTATTTTCCCGCCGAATTGTGGGGTGGGCCTGTTCAAGAACTGCTGACACAGACTTGTCGATCAAAGCGCTGAAATTGGCGGTAGCGCTGCGCAGCCCAATGCCTGAGCTGTTATTTCATTCAGATCAGGGCTGCCAGTACACCGCTGAGAGGTTTTCAGCGTGTCTGGCCGAAAGCCGAATCGTCCACAGCGTGAGTCGTCGTGGCAACTGTTGGGACAACGCGGTAGTAGAGCGTTACTTCAGAACGCTGAAGCACGACTGGATGCCAGAAAATGGTTACCAAAGTCACTTTGAGGCGGAAAAGGATGTGATCGACTTTGTGTCGCACTACAACCATCGCCGTTGCCACACCGCATCGAATAACCTGCCGCCTGCGCTCTTTGAGCAGCAGGCGGTCTAAAACTCCTACGGAGTGGTCCAAAAAAACTGGACCCCAACAACCCCGTAATCATGTTCTTGCCCGCTACTTTCGAGCGGTACAGCGCCTGATCGGCCCGGGCCAACAGACCGGTTTGCTGTTCTTCGTCGAAACGCTGGACTACGCCAAAGCTGAGGGTCAGTTGAAAGTCGCCCACCGTAGGCAACTCTGCGAGGCGATGGCGGATGGTATCAGCGAGGTTTCTGGCGTCGGCCAGCGCGGTGTTGGGCAGGATCATGATGAACTCGTCCCCGCCCCAACGCGCCAGCAGATCGCCTTCGCGGACGCAGCGCTTGACGCTTTCCACCACCTGGACCAGCGCGGCATCACCGAGTGCATGACCATAGAGATCGTTGATGTTCTTGAAGTCGTCGATGTCCATGGCAATCAGCGAAAGCGGCTGTCGAAAGCGTTGCGCACGCTCGCATTCCTGAGGCAGGGTTTTACTCAAGCGATGCCGATTGGCGATGGCGGTCAGCGCGTCAGTTTCCGCAAGTTTCTGGTTTTCTTCGAGCTGGATCTGCAACTGTCGATTGACCCGGGAAAGCTCTCGAGTGCGTTCTTCGACGATAACTTCGAGGGATTGATTTCGGCGTTCGAGCGCTTCGACCAGGCGCTTCTTGTCTTCGATACTGCGGTGCGCACCGACCATTCGTGCGACCGAACCGTCGGCATTGCGTGCCAGCACGTAGCCCCGGTCTTCGATCCAGATGTAACTGCCGTCCTGAGTGCGGCAGCGATACTCGGCTTTATAGCCGGGAGCCCGCTGGCTCAGGTAGTCGTCGAACACGGCCATGACCCGCGGGTAGTCTTCGGGATGCATCACGGTTTCCCAGGTCAACACAGTGTTGTCGAGGGAGTGCGGTGGATAGCCGAGCATTTCGTACCAACCGGGGTTGCGGTAGACGAATCCGGTATTGGCATTCCAGTCCCAGATGCCGTCGCTCACCAGTTCCATGATGGTGTGCAGCATGTCTTCGTTCAAATCCGACAGATTGAACTTCACCGCTTCAATATCCGAGGCTCCGCCCATCACCGTTCTCCCTGATCAAAGTGATCCGCCAATCGGGGGAGATTAGTCGATGGCGTGTCCGGCCGGCTAGTGTTTGCCCCACTTCCCCATGGCGAAGTCGACGAAGCGGCGCAGTTTCGGCAAACGGTAGCGATCTTGCGCGTACATCAGGTTCATCGGCCGGCTCGACGGCAGGTAATCGGGCATCACGGCCACCAGTGTGCCGTCCTGGAGGTCTTGTTCTACCAAAGCGTCCGGCAACATTACGATGCCCATGCCCGTGCGTGCTGCCTGGTGCATACCTGCGGAACTGTTGATCAGCAGGGGGCCGCTGACCGCCACCGCGACTTCGCCATCGGCCCCGTTCAGGCGCCACTCCTTTTCCACCCAATGCCAGTCATCGCCGGCCGGGTAGGCGAAGGACAGGCAATCGTGGTGCCGCAGGTCCTCCGGCTGTTGCGGGTTGCCGCGACGCGCCAGGTAGATCGGCGAGGCGCACATGGTGAGGGTGTAATCCACGAGGGGCCGGGCGATCAGGCTGGTCTGTTCCATGTTGCCCAGGCGAAACGCCACGTCGATGCCGTTCTCAAGCAGCTCCGGGCGCCGGTTGGTGAGGACCACGTCCAGTTTGACCTGTGGACACATCAGCGCGAATTCGCTGAGCGCCGGGGCGAGTTTTTCGGTGCCGAAGGTCAGCGGCGCGGTAATGCGCAGGGTGCCACTCGGTTCGTCGTGGGCCTGCTCGGCCAGGCGCTCGGAATCGGCCACCAGCCCCAACACTTCGAGGCAACGTTGATAGTACGCTGTGCCGAATTCCGTCAGCCGTTGGCGCCGCGTCGTGCGGTTAAGCAAGCGCACACCGAGACGTTGCTCCAGTGCGCGCAGATGATTGCCCACCATCGTGGTGGACATTTCGCACTCAAACGCGGCAGCGGTCATGCTGCCGGTTTCCACCACCCGAACGTAAACGGTCATTGCCTGGAACAAATCCATTATCAAGCCCGACTTTAAAATGATTGAAGTAATGCAGCGTTTATCCAGCTCAGGTGGCTAACCATACTGCAAAAACACCGACTATTGATGGAGCTTGATGTCATGACCGCCGCCTGCCTGATGACCACCTACCAACCCCTGGCCTTGAGTTTCAGCCGAGGGTTGGGCACGCGCCTGTGGGATCAGGCTGGTCGTGAATACCTGGATGCGGTGTCAGGGGTGGCGGTAACCAACGTCGGGCACTCCCATCCGAAAATCGTCTCCGCGATCAGCGAGCAGGCCAGTCTGCTGTTGCACACCTCCAACCTCTACAGCATCGACTGGCAACAGCAACTGGCGCAGAAACTCACGCGGTTGGCGGGCATGGACCGGGCGTTCTTCAACAACTCCGGTGCCGAAGCCAACGAGACTGCACTGAAACTGGCGCGGCTGCACGGATGGCACAAAGGCATTGAGCAGCCCTTGGTGGTGGTCATGGAAAATGCCTTCCACGGCCGCACGCTCGGCACGCTGTCCGCCAGCGATGGCCCGGCGGTGCGCCTGGGTTTCAATGATTTGCCGGGTGATTTCGTCAAAGTGCCGTTCGGCGATCTCAAGGCGCTGGACAAGGTGCAACAGGCCCACGGCCCGCGCATCGTGGCGATCCTGATGGAACCGATCCAGGGCGAAAGCGGCGTGCAACTGGCGCCGCCCGGTTACCTCAAAGCCGTGCGCGACCTGTGCAACCGGCGTGGCTGGTTGCTGATGCTCGACGAAATCCAGACCGGCATCGGCCGCACCGGCCAATGGTTCGCGTTCCAGCACGAAGGCATCGTCCCGGACGTCATGACCCTGGCCAAAGGCCTCGGCAACGGCATCCCCATTGGCGCCTGCCTGGCCCGAGGCAAAGCCGCCGACCTGTTCACTCCCGGCAGCCACGGCAGCACCTTCGGCGGTAATCCATTGGCCTGCCGCGTGGGTTGCACCGTGCTGGAGATCATCGAAGAACAGGGATTGCTGGAAAACGCCAAAGTACAGGGCGAACGCCTGCTCGCCAGATTACGCATCGAACTCGCCGATGACCCCAACGTGCTGGAGATTCGCGGCCAGGGTTTGATGATCGGTATCGAACTCAAGCAACCGATCCGCGACCTGACATTGATTGCTGCACGGGATCACGCTTTGCTGATCAACGTGACGCGGGGGAAAACCATTCGTTTGCTGCCGCCGCTGACGATTGATGGGCGGGAGGTGGAGATGATTGTCAGAGGGGTTTGTCGTGCGGTGAGTGCAGCCTGAGGATTGCCCGCTCGCTCCTACAGACTCGCGGACCTCCCATTTACTCAATACCTCGCGCAATAAATCACGACGGAGCTACTGGGTGTTCGTCTTACCTGCCCGCAGGTTGCGGATTGATTTGATCAGGCGTTGAGCATTGGCAGGGGAGCGGAGCAAGTAGGCCGTCTCTTCGAGTGCGTTGTACTCCGCCAGGGACATCACCACCACGGGCTCACCTTTCTGGCGGGTGATTAACAATGGAGCATGGTCTTCATTGACCCGATCCATAATTTCGGCAAGGCGTGTCCGTGCGGTGGTGTAGTTGATGGTTTGCAGGGTGATTTCCTCTGACGGTGCATCTGCGTGCGTCCACCATTATCGCTGAGGCTTTGCCGAGACGTTTCTGTGATCGGCGTAATCCCATTCCGATAAAAGCGCCAGCCCAGAGCCGCGCGAACTGGCCAACTTGCAGAATGCTCTGACGTCTCAGAGGGATTTGTCTGGCGGAAAATCTGTATGACGCACCTTGGCTTTCGCCCGCACATGCCGAATCACTGCGATCACCACGGCCAGGACCAAAACTGCCAGGGCAATCGGCAGACGATAGGGTTTGAGGTTACCCAACAGGCCTTCAAGCGCTTCGCCAGCCCAGTATCCGGCGCTGGCGAACAGCATGGCCCAGACCACCGCGCCCACGGCATTGAGCAAGGTGAAACGTATCGGCGACAGGCCGCTGGCCCCGATCACCACCGGTCCGACCAGGCGCATGCCATACAGGAAGCGCACCGCGAACACCGAGGTCGAGGGGTAGCGGGCTATCAGCCCCGTGACGCGTTCGATGGCGGCTTGTTTTTTCTGCAGGCGCGGGAGCAGGCGTCCGCCGAAATAGCGACCGCTCCAGAACAGCAATTGGTCACCCAGCATCCCGCCCAGGCTGGCCCAGCCGATGACCGGCCACAAGTGCAGCAGGTGCTGGTGAGCCGCCATGCCGCCCAGGATCAGAATGGTTTCGCCTTCCAGCAGGCAGCCGAAAAACACCGCCCAGTAGCCGTAGGTCGCGAGCCAATAATGAAAGTCGATGTGTTCGAACAAGAGCGCCTCCGCAAGCTGAAACAGCGGCCATTCACCTTCGGCCAGGCGCTGGCGGATTGGTTCAAGCGACATCGATTTACTGTAGGAGTGAGCCTGCTCGCGATTGCGGTGTTTCAGTCAAAATTTATGTCGACTGACATACCGTAATCGCGAGCAGGCTCACTCCTACAGGTGATCGGTGATAGGACCCTCAGTCCTCAGGTGCCACCATCCGCGTCTTCGGCGAACCATCCGAATTGTGCTGGTAAATCGCCTGCGGCTGACCTTTCTCATTAAAGAACACCTGCCCGATCCCCGCCGAATTCCACAGCCGCTCACCCGCTTCGGCATGCTCCGGAACATGCGGCACGATGCGCATCCGCCGGCGTTTGGTCAGCCAGTTCAGCGGCGAGCGCGGCGAGTAGAGCCAGCGGTTGAACCGGTCGAACCACTCCAGCAGCCTCGGCGGAAACTCGTTCTTGATGCCGCTGCTGGTGATCTGCCAGATCCTCGGCCCGGCCTTGCGGTGGCGGATCAGCACTTCGTAGACGAAGGAATAATGCACATCGCCCGACAGCACCACATAGTTCCCCGGTGTACGCGAGTGTCGGAAAATGTTCAGGATCACCTGCGCCGCACCGCGATGGGCCATCCAGTTTTCCGCGTCCACCAGCAGCGGATAACCCAGCCAACTGAAAACTTTTTGCACGGTTTCGATCAGCTTCACACCAAACACCGGCGCTGGCGAAACGATGATCGCCGACGGGTGATCGAGCAATTCCTGTTGCAGTTCGCTGAGGGCCTCCCAATCCAGCAGACCCGAGGGCTGCTTGAGCGTCGTTTCACTGCGCCAGCGCCGGGTGCGGGTGTCGAGCACCACCAGCGCCGGGCTGGTCGGGAGAACGTAATACCATTGTTGAAATTTCAGCAGCTCATCAATCAATGCGTCCTGCACAGGGCTGTCGAGGTAGCCATCGTTGCCGGTCGCGCTGAAACCGCCCGTCTTATCGAGCAAGCCACCGAACGCATCCGGATTGTTGCCCCAGCCCTGGCACACCATATAAGCAATCAGCGCGTTGCCGATGATGCGCTTGGAGAACGGATGGCCGTAGGCCGTTTCCTCCCATTGCGCGGAAAGATTCCAGTCATCGGTAATATCGTGATCATCAAAAATCATCAGGCACGGCAAGTGCGCAAAGGCCCGCGCGACACCGCCCAGCCCAGCCTTGAATGCGTCGATGCGGGTCTGTTCCAGTGCATAACGCTCGCGGCGTTCGGGAATCAGTTTTGGCGGTTTGGGAGCAATCAGCGTCCACGGCGTCGGCGACCACACCAACAGATACATCGCCATGACTTCAGCGAAGGTCACCAGATGATTGTCGGCACTGCTGCTGGTGAAAATCGGCTTACGCGCACCGCCGAAAAATCGCTCGCGCAGGGTTTCATTGCTCCGCAACGCCGGGAGCAAATCCGCACGGTGGTAGTAGCTGGCCGCATGTTCATAGAGCTTGGCGCTGTCGCTGACCACCGCGCCTTCGAGGTGCTCGCCGAACAATCCCAGGCGCTCGATCAAGGCATGAATGGCGCGCAACATCGGCCCGGCAACATCGTCGGCGTACACCTGATCGCCGCTCATCATCAACAATGCCGGGCGCTCGGTGGCTGCATGTTCCGTGGCCAATAAACGATCCACACAGAGCAAACCGTCAGCCGCCGGGTGATGCGGTTTGCGGCAGGAGCCATGCAGCAGCTGGTCGATCCGCGAGCGCAAAACGAAGTTCGGGGTGCGTGCCTCGCCATACAACAGATGCGGCGCCCATTCGGCGATGCCCGACCCATCGATCAGCAAGTCGTACTCGATCAACGTGTCGCAGGGCAGGGCGGTGTCCAGCGGCACGTCGATCAGATGAACAAAGGCATGGGTTCCGACCGGGATGATCGTGCATTGCCCGCCATCGAGGCGGATGTCGCCAACGTCCTGCAGGCGCAACGTCAGCGACAATTGGCGGCTGCCCACCAGCCAGAGCACCAGGCGCGCGGGCTCCAGGCGCCGCAGCATTGGGCCGGCGAGGACTGGGGGCAGGGCATCAGGGCCGTCGATCAAGGGAAGAGACATGGGCATGCGCGTTTAACACTTTCGGTGCTCAGAGGCGCGCGATGATAGCGCAGTCGGCACTGGCACCCTGAGGCAGAATCGAATTCAGGCGATAACACCTAAGCCCTGTAGGAGTGAGCCTGCTCGCGATGCGGTGTGTCAGTCACCCTCTTTAATGACTGACACACCGCATCGCGAGCAGGCTCACTCCTACAGGTATTTCACAGTTCCTCAGGCTTATGCCTCCCAACCCGCCCCGCTGACTGCCTCTTGCGCCAGCGGATGCAAATCCGCCCCATGATGCTCCGTCTGCCACGCCAGCAATTCCTTGCGCATGCCCGGCGTCCAGAACATCTGCAAATGATTCCTCACCCCCAGCACTGCCAGTTTCTGGTCCGGCTCGCTGGCGAAGTACTGGGCGATCTGGTTGACCATCTTGATCAGGTTGGCCGTGCTCATCGACGCACCTCCGCTTTCGCTTCACGGGCCTGACGGCGGTCCTTGAGCAAACGGTCCTGTTCGTCGCTGAATGCCTGGTAGCGTTTTTGCCACTCGGAAGGGTGGTAGACGCGGCTGACTTCCACGGCGGTGACTTTGTACTCCGGACAGTTGGTCGCCCAGTCGGAGTTGTCGGTGGTGATCACGTTGGCCCCCGATTCAGGGAAGTGGAACGTGGTGTACACCACGCCCGGTGCCACCCGTTCAGTGACCCGCGCCCGCAACACGGTCTGCCCGGCACGACTGCCGATGCCGACCCAGTCACCTTCGTTGATCCCTCGACCTTCGGCGTCGCTCGGGTGGATTTCCAACCGGTCTTCGTCGTGCCACGCAACGTTTTCCGTACGCCGGGTCTGCGCGCCGACGTTGTACTGGCTGAGGATGCGCCCGGTGGTCAGCAGCAGCGGATAACGGCCGTTGACCTTCTCTTCGGTGGGCACGTAACCGGTGAGCATGAACCGCCCCTTGCCGCGCACGAATTGCTCGATATGCATGGTCGGCGTGCCGTCCGGTGCCGCTGCGTTGCACGGCCATTGCAGGCTGCCGTGACGATCCAGTTCGGCGTAGCTGACGTTGGTGAAGGTCGGCGTCAGGCTGGCGATTTCATCCATGATTTGCGACGGGTGTGTGTAGTTCATCGGGTAACCCAGCGCATTGGCCAGCGCCACGGTGCCTTCCCAATCGGCCTTGCCACCCAAAGGCTCCATCACTTTGCGTACCCGAGAAATGCGTCGTTCGGCGTTGGTGAACGTGCCGTCCTTTTCCAGGAACGAACTGCCGGGCAGGAACACATGGGCGAACCGCGCGGTTTCGTTGAGGAAAATATCCTGCACCACCACGCATTCCATCGCCGACAGTGCCGCCGTTACGTGCTGGGTATTCGGATCGCTCTGGGCGATGTCTTCACCCTGGCAATACAAACCTTTGAACGTGCCGCCCAGTGCTGCTTCGAACATGTTCGGAATACGCAGGCCCGGGTCGGGTTGCAGCGTCACATTCCATGCCTGCTCGAACTGCGCCCGCACCACTTCGTTGGAAATGTGCCGATAGCCTGGCAACTCGTGCGGGAACGAGCCCATGTCGCAGGAGCCTTGCACGTTGTTCTGTCCGCGCAACGGATTCACGCCGACGCCTTCGCGACCGATGTTGCCGGTGGCCATGGCCAGGTTGGCGATGCCCATCACCGCCGTGCTGCCCTGACTGTGCTCGGTGATGCCCAAGCCGTAATAGATCGCCGCGTTGCCGCCCGTGGCAAACGAACGCGCTGCGGCGCGGATGTCGGCAGCGGGCACGCCACAGATCGGACCCAGCACTTCCGGTGAATTGTCCGCACGGCTGACGAATTCGCTCCAGCGGGTGAAATCGCTGCCTTCGCAACGGGCGTCGATAAAGGCCTGGTCTTGCAGGCCTTCGGTGATGATCGTATGGGCCAAAGCGTTGAGCATGGCGACGTTGGTGCCAGGACGCAGGGCCAGGTGCAGCTCGGCGCGAGCATGCACCGAGTCCACCAGATCAATGCGTCGCGGGTCGATAACGATCAGGCGCGCGCCTTCACGCAAGCGGCGTTTGAGTTGCGAAGCGAACACCGGGTGCGCGTCGCTGGGGTTGGCGCCCATCACCAGGATCACGTCGGCCTTCATCACCGAATCGAAACTCTGGGTGCCGGCGGATTCGCCCAGGGTTTGTTTCAAACCATAACCGGTCGGCGAATGGCAAACCCGCGCACAGGTGTCGACGTTGTTGTTGCCGAACGCGGCGCGCACCAGTTTTTGGACGAGATAGGTTTCTTCGTTGGTGCAGCGGCTGGAGGTGATACCGCCAATCGAGTCGCGGCCATATGTCTGCTGCAACCGACGGAATTCGCTGGCGGCATACGTCACCGCTTCGTCCCAGCTGACTTCCTGCCACGGGTCGTTGATGTGGTTGCGGATCATCGGTTTGGTGATGCGATCCGGGTGTGTCGCGTAGCCCCAGGCAAAACGGCCTTTGACGCAGGAATGGCCGTGGTTGGCCTGACCGTTCTTGTCCGGCACCATGCGCACCAGTTTGTCGCCTTTCATCTCGGCGCGGAACGAACAGCCGACCCCACAATAGGCACACGTGGTGATCACGCTGCGTTCCGGCTGGCCCATCTCGACCACGCTTTTTTCCATCAGCGTTGCGGTCGGGCAGGCTTGCACACAGGCGCCGCAGGACACGCATTCCGAGTCGAGGAAGTTATCGCCACCGGCCGCCGCGATCCGCGATTCAAAACCGCGCCCGGTGATGGTCAGGGCAAAGGTGCCCTGGGTTTCTTCGCAGGCGCGTACGCAGCGGTTGCAGACGATGCACTTGCTTGGGTCGTAATCGAAATAGGGATTAGATGTGTCTTTCACATCGGCCAGATGGTTGTCGCCTTCATAGCCGTAACGCACCTCACGCAGGCCGACCTGGCCGGCGACGGTTTGCAGTTCGCAGTTGCCGTTGGCCGAGCAGGTCAGGCAGTCCAGCGGGTGATCGGAAATGTACAACTCCATGACGTTGCGCCGCAGGGTGGCGAGTTTCGGCGTCTGCGTGTGCACGCTCATGCCTTCGCTGACCGGCGTGGTGCAGGACGCGGGATAGCCGCGCATGCCGTCGATTTCCACCAGGCACATACGGCACGAGCCGAAGGCTTCGAGGCTGTCGGTGGCGCACAGTTTCGGAATCGTGGTGCCCATCAGCGCCGCGGCGCGCATCACTGAAGTGCCTTCGGGCACGCTGATGCTGCGGCCATCAATATTCAGGGTGATTTGCACCTGGCTGTCGCGGGCCGGTGTGCCAAGGTCGATGTCGGTGTTCGGGTCGAAGAGCGTGATCATTGTTCGGCCTCCGAGGGCTGCAGACCGAAGTCGGCGGGGAAATACTTGAGGGCGCTGGTGACCGGAAAGGGCGCCATGCCGCCCAAGGCGCACAGCGAGCCGTATTGCATCGTGTCGCACAGATCTTTGAGGATGATCGCTTGCGCATCGCGATCACTCTGCTCCGGCGCGGCCAGCATCCGGTCGATGACCTCCACGCCCCGGGTCGAGCCGATGCGGCACGGCGTGCATTTGCCACAGGATTCCTCGGCGCAGAACTGCATGGCGAAACGTGCCATCTGGGCCATGTCCAAGGTGTCGTCAGCCACGACTACACCGCCGTGGCCAATCATCGCGCCGATGCCGGCGAAGGCTTCGTAATCCAGCGGTGTATCGAATTGCGACGGTGGCACCCAGGTGCCGAGAGGGCCGCCGACCTGCGCGGCTTTCAATGGCCGGCCACTGGCAGTGCCGCCACCGTAGTCTTCCACCAGTTCCCGCAACGTCAGGCCAAACGCCCGTTCCACCAGCCCGCCGTGACGAATATTGCCCGCCAGCTGGAAAGGCATGGTGCCCATTGAACGGCCAACCCCGTAGTCGCGATAAAACTGCGCACCTTTCGCCAGGATCAACGGCACCGAAGCCAAGGTCACCACGTTATGCACCAGCGTCGGCAAGCCGAACAGGCCCTGCAACGCAGGAATCGGCGGCTTGGCGCGGACAATGCCGCGTTTGCCTTCGAGGGAATCCAGCAGCGCGGTTTCCTCACCGCAAATATAGGCGCCGGCACCGACGCGCACTTCCATATCAAACGCCTGACCACTGCCGCCGACATTGGCGCCGAGGTAACCGGCGGCCCGGGCAATGTTCAGCGCCTGACGCAATTTGTCCACGGCGTCCGGGTATTCCGAGCGCACATAGATGTAGCCGAAGTTGGCACCGACCGTGATGCCGGCAATCGCCATGCCTTCAATCAACAGAAACGGGTCGCCTTCCATCAACATGCGATCGGCGAAAGTGCCGGAATCGCCTTCGTCGGCGTTGCACACAATGTATTTCTGCGCCGCCTGAGTGCCGCGCACCGTGCGCCACTTAATGCCGGCCGGGAACGCTGCGCCGCCCCGGCCACGCAGGCCGGAATCGAACACCGCCGTTGCAGTTTGCTCGCCGCCGATCGCGACGGCCCTGGTCAAACCTTCGAAACCGCCGTGAGCCCGGTAATCGTCCAGCGACAACGGCCGGGTAATACCGGCGCGGGCAAACAGCAAACGTTGTTGAGTTTTCAAATAAGGGATTTCTTCCACAAGCCCCAAGGCCAGTGGATGACTTGACGGCTCGCCTTGCAAGGCATCCAGCACCGACGGCACATCGGCCGCCGTCAACGGGCCGAAACCGATTCGGCCTTGCGGTGTGTCCACTTCCAGCAACGGTTCCAGCCAATACAGACCGCGCGAACTGGTGCGCTGCAACTCCAGAGGTTGATTGCGTTGCTGAGCCGCCGTGATCAAGGCCGCCGCCACCTCATCAGCACCCACGGCGCTGGCCAGCGAATCACTGGGCAGATAAAGAGCCGGCATCATGCGTCCTCCCGGCAAGCATCGAGTAGCGCATCCAGCCGCTCAGCACTGAGCCGCGCATGCACCCGGCCATCCAGTTCCAGAGCCGGCGAACAGGCGCAGGCGCCGAGGCAATAAACGGGGCGCAAACTGATGCTGCCATCGGCGCTGCTGCCGTGATCGTCCAGTTGCAAACGCTCGCGCAACTGCGCGGCCAACTGTTCGGCGCCGCGACTCTTGCACGACTCGGAGCGGCACAAACGCAGAATGTGTCGGGCCGGCGGCGCGGTACGGAAGTCATGGTAAAAACTGATCACCCCGCGAATCTCCGCCTGACTCTGATTGAGGGCGTGGGCAATCTCGGGGACAGCGGCATCGGGGATGTAACCGATGCGTTCCTGAATATCATGAAGAATGGGCAACAGCGCACCGGGGGAGCCCTGGTGGCGCTCCAGCAGACTGTTGACCAACGGCAGGTGCAAACTCTCATCAGGCATTCAGCAATCCTCACGGTCACGGACAAACCAGGCGGTTGTCGTTCGTCCGAAAGTGTCGGCTGCGGCACTCACACCACGTCACGGTTTCGTGGCATTTTCAGGCCGTTGGCCAGGGCACCCTGAACGGGCATCTTGTAGTACCCGGCGCGGTCTTCGCCGCACCTCAATAAGGGCATTAAAAGCAGATTGCCACGCGGCTTTTAAATGCCCTGCACCAAAGCGACGTGTTTGGTTCTGTCTACGACCTCTTATTGAGTCTAGAAGAATGTGGCCGGCGTGGAGGTTTCAGGATGTGTCCACTACGGATCGACGCAGGAAACAGTGTCTGTATTCGTTGCTGCCAGTGGACGGCAAGACGGCAAAATAGTAGCGTCGCGCCACTTTTTGCCTCTTTGTAACGGACTACACATGCTAATTGTTGCTCGATCTTCGCGGATGTTCTGCGCAATCACTTTCGCCGTCGTGATGACCCCGGCGCTCGCCGCCGAATGGGATGAATCCCCGGAATACGCCAAAAAGACCTACCTCTCCGATTGCCAGCAAATACTGCGGGCAGTGACCGAGGTGCAGAGCGGGCGCAAGACGCCCAAGGAAGCTTTGCCCACGCTCGACAGTTATTTGCGGACCATTACGGTACATCGCGAGAACCTCGCCCCGGGCAGCCTCGGCTCCCCCGAATTCGCCCGCTGTGAAAGCGTCGT
Organism: Pseudomonas sp. GB2N2; assembly: GCF_054897705.1. Lineage (NCBI taxonomy): Bacteria > Pseudomonadati > Pseudomonadota > Gammaproteobacteria > Pseudomonadales > Pseudomonadaceae > Pseudomonas > Pseudomonas sp. GB2N2. The sequence continues at coordinate 3,420,219 of NZ_CM142701.1, read as the reverse complement.
TCCCCAAGCGAACGAGATCGCAATCAAGGGCCGTATTCAAACCGGCGAGGAGGCCGATCAGCATTTCCAGCAAGTCCAGACCGATCACCTGAACTCCTCGGAATACAAGCGTGCTCGCTCTCTGGGCTTCAGCGATGTCGGCGAAATCGGGGCACTCGACCAGCACGCCGAGCTGGATGGCGAAGCGAACCTGAAGACTTTGATGATCAAAGTCGATTCGGGTTGCGGCCGCCATTTCCGCGCCGCGAAATACGTCGAACCGTATGTGATCTATACCGTCGGCCCTTCGGATGGCAGCTGCGCCATTAACCGGAACGTCGCCGTGCTGGGCGGCAAAGCCGTGGAGTGGGGCGACTACATTGATGACGAGGAGGTTTTTCAGTACGTGGGATGGAAGAAACTGCCCGGACAGGATGAATTCCCCATCAACATTCGAGTCGTAAAAGCGCTGAAGTAACCCGCAGGGATTTTCTTCGAACGGAGGATGGACAGATGATCGACTTCAACAACAAAGGCTTCTTCAAACTCAAGCAGAACGAAGAATACGCCGAACGCGTCAGCGCACTGCTGCTGGAAGGCGAGCACGTCATCGACTCGTACAAATCCATGCGCGACGGCGTCGTCTTCACCAACAAACGCATCATCGCCGTCAACGTCCAGGGCATCACCGGCAGCAAAAAAGACTTCACCTCACTGCCCTACAAAAACATCGTCGCGTACTCGGTAGAAACCTCCGGCACCTTCGACCTGGACTCGGAACTGGAGATCTACTTCTCGTCGCTGGGCAAAGTGAAGTTCGAATTCACCGGGCGGACATCGATGGTAGAAATCTCGAAACTGATTTCCCAGCACGTGCTCTGACCCCAGCACCCAAAGGCCCCGAACCCCGGGGCCAACATTGCTCATCAACCCACCGCGACCCCTGTGGGAGCCGGCTTGCCGGCGATAGCGCCAGCCCAACCACCACAAAACCCCGCACCCAATCACAACCCCTGTAGGAGCGAGCCTGCTCGCGAAAAACTCAAACCAAACACCCATCCCGCTGAATGGCCGCTATCTTCGCGAGCAAGCTCGCTCCTACAGGTGCGTCAATGGCCAAACTCGATTCGGGCCTGTCGCCCGCTACCCCTCTGCCTGCCCTTCCGCCCGCTTATTCGCCAACTCATTATCCCGATCCCGCGTCACCGCCTTCGCCACATCATCCACCACCGCCTTACTCATCGCCGTCAAATAATGCGCGGCCCAGGCGTGGTAATCCGAGTCCTTGGCATAAGCCGCCTCCTTGGTCAGCTTCTTCGCTAGAAACAGAAAATCAGAAGCCATGGCCAACGCATTGCCGACGGGCACGTTACGCGAGACATGGAACAGCGCTTGATCGCCGCAGTAGATGGCGGGCGTGAGGCCGATGGTTGTGAGTTCGGGTTGAGTGGTCATTGGCCACTTCCGAGGATGGAGAGGCAATGGGGGAGGGCGTTACGCGATTGGAAAATGCGTAGAGGGGAAAGCCAAATTTTGTACGGATTTATTCTGGTCATGATCAACGTCCTTGATTTGAGGAGCTGTCACGAGCCTTCTCACGGGCTTGGGTGACAGCCGTGCGCGGGGTGAGAAACCGGCAATCAAGGCAACCGGTAGACCCGAAGGTCTCCCACGCACAGCCGCCATAAAGCCTTATCGCAGACGAAAAAAAACGCCACGACAGGTTTTGGGGCGCTTTGCGCCTTGATTGTTTCGGGCTCTCACACCCGGTCGCTGATTTGGCAGCGACGGTGGGAGGGTATCGTGGAGACCTCGTTCCTGCAACCTTCGAAATCGCTTGGTAATAACCTGCCCAATCACCGCGCTGACTCGGTGGATAAAGGCGCAGCGGCTGATCGTGATACCTTCGAGAAATGCACTGAAACAATGTGGCGCCATCCGTCTGGGGTTACATTTTTGCGCTTCGGGTCCTTGCGACTTCACCCCATAATCGCGCCCTGCCACCGGCTCGATCATGTCGGTGGCTCTGCTTCTCTACTAATCTGTAGCCGCTGCCACCAGATTTTTAATCGCCAAGGAGAAAGGCAATGCCAGACAACTGGAGCCCGCACGAGTCGCCTGCATCTGCAAGGGATGCTCACGAACGTTTGCCTACCTTGTCTGAATCGCCTGCGACCCTATGAGCCAAGCTGCCTTAGTCAACCCAAGCCTGCTTACCTGGTCTCGTGAGCGCGCCGGTCTCTCCACTGCGCAGGTTGCTAAAAAGCTGCCGGTAAAACCTGATCGAGTACAGGAATGGGAGGCCGGCGAGGCCAAGCCAACATTCCTTCAGGCGCAAAAGTGGGCGAGTCTCGCTCACATTCCTTTTGGCTTCCTGTTTCTACAGCAGCCTCCCGTCGAACAACTACCTTTACCTGATCTGCGGACTGTCGGCGGAATTGCGCCTCAACGTCCCAGCCTGGAATTGCTCGACACCGTCAGGGACTCCATACGCAAACAGGATTGGTACCTGGAATATCTGCAAAACCAAGAGCATCAGCCGTTGGCATTTGTCGGTCGCTTCAATAGCCGATCTCAAGTCGGCGAGGTCGTGGACGACATCCGCCGAACCCTCGGCGTGAACCCCGACGCTGCTCGATTGGATTACGACAAGTACATCCGATCCTTGATCGAGGCGGCAGAAGCGGCGGGCATTCTGGTCATGCGCAGTGGCATTGCTCTAGGGAACACTCATCGAAAACTCGAAGTCAGCGAGTTTCGGGGTTTTGCCATCAGTAATGCTACGCCCCCGTTGTCTTCGTCAACAGCTCCGACGCCCCCACCGCCCGGCTGTTCACGTTGCTCCACGAACTGGCCCATATCTGGATTGGCAGCAGCGGTGTGTCCGACGGGAACACCGCGAATGGCCGAGACGAGGAACAATTCTGCAATGCAGTTGCAGGCGAGTTTCTGGCTCCCGAAGCCAAACTCCGTGCACTGTGGAACGTCGAAGTTAACTGGGAGGAAAACTTGGCTCCGCTGGCTACTCGATTTCACATCAGTAAATTGGCGATCGGTCACCGCGCATTGGATCTTGGTTATATAAGCCAGTCCCAATACAGCGCTTACTATCGAATGACCCTCAAGGTCTTTCAGGATAAAGAAGGCGGAGCGGGTGACTATTACCGCAACGCCACCGCGAAAAAAAGTCGTCGTCTGAGCAAGGCGGTGCTGACTGAAGCAATGAGTGGCCGGATGCTGCTGCGCGATGCGGGGCATTTGCTCGGCGTGCAACCTGCCAAATTAAGGACCCTCGCCAGCAGGATCACGGGATGAATCATCTGCTCGACGCTAACACGCTGATCGAAGCAAAGAATCGCTATTACGGGATGGCAATCTGTCCTGGCTTTTGGCAGTGGTTGTTGCTGAAAAATGAAGCGTTGGCCTTATCCAGTATCGCCCCCGTAATGGATGAGTTAACCAAAGGGAATGACGAACTGGCTGATTGGGCGAAGCAGAACTCTGGGTTTTTCCACATCACCAACGATGACGCTATGCAAGAAGCATTCGTGCAAATGGCAGGGCTCGTGGCAGATCAGGCGCCGAGAATGAAGACAGGCGCCATGGAAGAGTTTTTAGCAGGTGCAGACCCTTGGTTAATTGCAAAGGCTATGACGACAGGCGCGACTTTAGTGTCTCATGAAGTACTGAATCGCGACGCTAAACGTAAATTCATCATCTCGAATATTTGTGAGCAGCTAAACGTTCCTTTTTTAAATACGTTTGGGTTGCTGCACAGGCTTGAAGCAAGGTTTGTGTTGCTTGCTTAAATCCGGTCTGTCGCTTTTCCTCACTAGCGGGTACGCAGCCAAAGAAGGGTGACAAACTTATTAATAAACCGAAAATAAATCCGTCCCCATTTTTTCGTCCCCATTTTTTGTAGCACCTAACAGTTCTGATAGTGGGCAATGGCAGGAAAGCTGGCTAATCTAGGGTTTTTCCGGTTGCAGGAGAAAGCTAATGCCTTCGCCTTTACGCAAAATCATCCTTTTGGCAGCAGATCAACAGCGCTCAGTCTTGAACGCCCTTGACGCGGATCAGTCAAATTCCATCGCTTACACATCGTATGGCCATCGCTCCTTTGAAAGTGGTTTGCTCGGGTTGGTCGGATTTAGCGGTGAACTGCCGGACCTGCTGACTGGGCATTATCATTTGGGGAATGGCTATCGGCAGTTCAATCCGATACTAATGCGGTTTAACAGTTCGGATAGTTGGAGCCCGTTTGGAAAGGGTGGGTTGAATGCGTACGCTTACTGTGAAGGGGATCCTATTAATAGGAGAGATCCGACGGGGCGCGGATTCATAAAAAATCTCATAGAAACAATGTCGGCGGGCAGAGGAAAACCACTAAGTTATCGTGCGCAGCATGCGCTGTATGTGACTAGAGATCGTTTGGGAGGACGACAGAAAATACAACAACTGGCGAAAGCGCAAAATGTCAGTAGAGAAACTTATTTGTTGGATAGTGCTGTTGAAGGGGCGGCCCTTGCCGCACAGAACGATATGTATGCTTTTAAAAATCCGTCACCCCCATTAAATACCTTGGACCAATCACTGGAGCTTACTGCTAGGTTCAGAAAGTCAGTCCAGAGAAATACCAGTGTATATACTGAGCTTAGATGGAGGGGTAGAAAAATTTTAACTGATCGTCCATTTAGTGAGGTGGAAAGTTTTCTAGAAGCAGTTGATAGATTTCATCATCGCGAAATGCCTTTAATCAGCTCGCAAAGATATCATCTACTCAGCGACCGAAGAGTGAATGACCTCCCGCCTCGATATGAGGACATTTTTTCAGAGGGTTCCGAATTAAGCGCAACCGCTAGTAGTGTCATTCGTAGGTCATGACAGCCATTCACTCAAGATGGATGACGAGAAAGTAGTGTTGTGTATATCCAATCCAAGTTAATTGAAAAGTGGACAGATATGTCTTCGTATCAGCCAAGCCACTAGCCACTAGCCACTAGCCACTAGCTAATAGGTGTAAAGGGTTACTAAACTTTCCCTAACCCGATCATTCACTGAATATCTTTCAGGTAATCCCTGAGCGCAATGAGCGGCCCATCAAGCTGCTCCATCGTCCGTGCACTGCCGAAATCAGCTGACAACCGTTGCAGCTCTCGCCCTAGCGGCGTATCCGCCCCGCCTATAGCGTCCAGCGCCAAACCTACGCAGTGCGCCACTCTAAACTGAATACCCTCGACATCACCCCGGCGCACCAGCAAGCCAAATACCTCCCGCTCGTAATCGCTCATGATCGGATCGTCCCGCAGAATCGGACTTGAATCTTCCTTCTCATAAGCCAGCTTGAGCGCGAAAAGGGCAACGGTTTCCAGAGGCAATTCCATTTTGTGAATCCTTGAATCGTTAGCCGAGCGGTTTCGGGTTGTGGCGTTGGAAAGCAGGATCAAAAGATCGCAGCCTTCGGCAGCTCCTACACAGGTAGGCGGGGTGTCAGGCGCTTTTCTACAGGCGAAAAAAAAGGCCTTGCAAAGCAAGACCTTTCTTAATTTTGGTGCCCCGAGGGAGACTCGAACTCCCACTTCTTGCGAAAACGGATTTTGAATCCGCCGCGTCTACCAATTCCGCCATCAGGGCTCAATGGCGGCGAAGTATAGAGATGAGATAACCGTTGGTCAATCAGGTACATGGAGAATTTTTACTATTTCCGCTAGACTTCCGGGCCCTGCTAGACGAACCCCATCATGCGCGTTGCTGACTTTACTTTCGAACTCCCTGATTCGCTGATTGCTCGCCACCCTCTGGCCGAGCGTCGCAACAGTCGCCTGTTGACCCTTGATGGGGTCAGCGGCGCCCTGGCACACCGTCAATTCACTGATTTGCTCGAGCATTTGCGCCCGGGCGATTTGATGGTGTTCAACAATACCCGGGTGATTCCGGCGCGACTGTTTGGCCAGAAGGCTTCCGGCGGCAAGCTGGAAATCCTGGTGGAGCGGGTACTGGACAGCCATCGCGTGCTGGCCCATGTGCGGTCCAGCAAGTCGCCGAAGCCGGGTTCGAAGATCCTGATCGATGGCGGGGGCGAGGCCGAGATGCTGGCGCGCCACGATGCGTTGTTCGAGCTGGGGTTTGCCGAAGAGGTGTTGCCGCTGCTCGACCGCGTCGGGCACATGCCGTTGCCTCCTTATATAGACCGCCCGGATGAAGGCGCGGACCGCGAGCGTTATCAGACGGTGTACGCCGAGCGCCTGGGCGCGGTGGCGGCGCCGACGGCGGGGCTGCATTTCGATCAGCCGCTGCTGGACGCGATTGCGGCCAAGGGCGTCGAGACCGCGTTCGTGACCTTGCACGTCGGCGCGGGCACGTTCCAGCCGGTGCGGGTCGAGAAGATCGAAGACCATCACATGCACAGCGAATGGCTGGAAGTCGGCCAGGACGTGGTCGATGCCGTGGCCGCGTGCCGCGCTCGCGGTGGGCGCGTGGTGGCGGTGGGGACCACCAGCGTGCGTTCGCTGGAAAGTGCCGCGCGCGATGGCGTGCTCAAGCCGTTCAGTGGCGACACCGACATCTTTATCTACCCGGGCCGGCCGTTTCATGTGGTAGATGCCTTGGTCACCAATTTCCATTTGCCCGAATCCACGCTGTTGATGCTGGTTTCGGCGTTCGCCGGTTATCCCGAAGCCATGGCCGCCTATAAAGCCGCCGTGGAGCATCAATACCGCTTTTTCAGCTACGGTGATGCGATGTTTATCACCCGTAATCCCGCGCCACGTGGCCCTGAGGACAAAGAATGAGTCGCCAAAGTCGTATGTCGTTTGAGTTGCTTGCTACTGACGGCAAGGCTCGTCGCGGTCGTTTGACCTTCCCGCGCGGTACCGTCGAGACCCCGGCTTTCATGCCGGTCGGTACTTACGGCACTGTGAAGGGCATGCTGCCGCGGGACATCACCGCGACCGGCGCAGAAATCATTCTGGGCAACACCTTTCACTTGTGGCTGCGTCCGGGCACGGAAGTGATCAAGAAGCACGGCGACCTGCACGATTTCATGCAGTGGAAAGGCCCGATTCTTACAGACTCCGGCGGTTTTCAGGTGTTCAGCCTGGGCGCGATGCGCAAGATCAAGGAGGAGGGCGTGACCTTCGCTTCTCCGGTCGACGGCGCCAAGGTGTTCATGGGCCCGGAAGAGTCGATGCAGGTCCAGCGTGACCTGGGCTCGGACATCGTGATGATTTTCGACGAATGCACGCCGTACCCGGCGGACGAAGATGTCGCGCGAATTTCCATGGAGCTGTCGCTGCGTTGGGCCAAGCGCTCGAAAGAAGCCCATGGCGACAACACGGCGGCGCTGTTCGGCATCGTGCAGGGCGGTATGCACCAGGATCTGCGCATGCGCTCGCTGGAAGGCCTCGACAACATCGGCTTTGATGGCTTGGCCATTGGCGGTCTGTCGGTGGGCGAGCCGAAGCACGAAATGATCAAGGTGCTGGATTACCTGCCGGGTCAGATGCCGGCGGACAAACCTCGTTACCTTATGGGCGTTGGCAAACCGGAAGATCTGGTTGAGGGTGTGCGCCGCGGTGTGGACATGTTCGATTGCGTGATGCCAACCCGTAATGCCCGCAATGGGCATCTGTTCATCGATACCGGCGTGCTGAAGATCCGAAACGCGTTCCATCGCCATGATGATTCGCCGCTCGATCCGACCTGCGATTGCTATACCTGCCAGAACTTCTCCCGCGCTTATCTGCATCACCTGGACAAGTGCGGCGAAATGCTCGGGAGCATGCTCAATACCATCCATAACTTGCGTCATTATCAAGTGCTTATGGCTGGTTTGCGCGAGGCTATTCAACAGGGTACATTGGCCGCCTTTGTCGATGCCTTCTACGCCAAACGCGGGTTACCTGTTCCGCCTTTGGACTGAGTTTTCTGACCCCAAGATTCAACATTTGCAACTGGAGTGCTAAATGAGCTTTTTTATCTCTAATGCCATGGCTGACGCCGCTGCACCTGCTGCTGCCGGCCCGATGGGCGGTGGTTTTGAGTGGATTTTCCTGGTCGGCTTCCTGGTCATCTTCTACCTGATGATCTGGCGTCCACAGGCCAAGCGCGCCAAAGAGCAGAAAAACCTGCTGGGCAGCCTGGCCAAAGGCGACGAAGTTGTGACCACTGGCGGCATCGCCGGCAAGATCACTAAAGTAGCCGACGATTTCGTGGTTCTGGAAGTTTCCGACACCGTCGAAATGAAGTTCCAGAAGGGCGCCATTGCCGCCACGCTGCCAAAAGGCACGCTGAAAGCGATCTAAGTTTCAACTTCTACTCAATCGACGGGGCGCGCAAGGCGCCCCGCGTCATAAGCGGGCGGCGTGATGCTGAACAAATACCCTCTGTGGAAATACATTCTGATCCTGGCGGTGCTGGCGGTCGGTCTGATTTATTCCGCTCCCAATCTATATCCTGATGACCCGGCCATTCAGGTCAGCGGTGCGAGCACTGCGCTGCTGGTCAATCAGGCTGATCTGGACCGTGTGAGCGTTGCGCTCAAAGAGTCCGGGATCAACGTCAAGGCGGCCACGCTGGCGGCCAACGGCAAGGGCGGCCTGATTCGCCTGACCAAGGCTGAAGACCAGTTGCCGGCCAAAGACGTCGTACGCAAGGCATTGGGTGATGACTACGTCGTTGCACTGAACCTGGCGCAAACCACCCCGCAATGGCTGCGCAGCCTCGGCGCGCACCCGATGAAGCTGGGTCTGGACTTGTCCGGTGGTGTGCACTTCCTGCTCGAAGTGGACATGGACAAAGCCCTCGACGCACGCTTGAAAGTTTACGAAGGCGATGTGAAAAGCCTGTTGCGCAAAGAGAAACTGCGTTATCGCAGCCTGCCGCAACTCAACGGTGCCATTCAGTTGGGCTTCTCTGATGAAGCTTCCCGTGAACAGGCCCGCGCACTGATCCGCAAGAGCTTCAACGATTTCGACATTGTTCCGGCCGACCTCAATGGTCAGGCGGTACTGCGTCTGGCGATGACCCCGGCCAAGCTGGCGGAAATCCGTGAATACTCCATCAAGCAGAACTTGACCACGGTGCGTAACCGCGTCAACGAGCTGGGTGTTGCCGAACCGATCGTCCAGCGTCAGGGCGCCAACCGCATCGTGGTTGAGCTGCCGGGCGTGCAGGACACCGCAGAAGCCAAGCGTATCCTCGGCAAGACGGCCAACCTTGAATTTCGCTTGGCGGCTGAGCCTGGCGCTTCGAAAGCCACTTCCGAATCCTTCGAGTTCCGTGAAGGCAAGCGTCCGCCGGCGCAGATCGAGCGTGGCCTGATCATCACTGGCGACCAGGTGACTGACGCCAAGGCTGGCTTCGGCGAGCACGGCACGCCAGAAGTGAACATCCGTCTGGATGGCCACGGTGGCGAGCTGATGAGCCGTGCGACCCGTTCGAACGTCGGCCGCAGCATGGCGGTGATCTTCATCGAGCAGCGTCCGGTGACCACTTACGTCAAGCAAGTGGTTAACGGCGTCGAGAAAGACGTGCCGATTCAAACCTTCAAAGAAGAGAAGAAGATCATCAGCCTGGCGACCATCCAGTCGCCGCTGGGTGCTCAATTCCGCATCACGGGCCTGAACGGTCAGGGCGAGTCGTCTGAACTGGCGCTGCTGTTGCGTGCCGGTGGTCTGGCTGCGCCGATGTACTTCGCTGAAGAGCGCACTATTGGCCCGAGCCTGGGTGCGGACAACATCACCAAAGGTATCGATGCGTCGCTGTGGGGCATGCTGTTTGTCTCGCTGTTCATCATCGCCATCTATCGCTTCTTCGGCATCATCGCTACCGTCGCGCTGGGCGTGAACATGGTGCTGCTGCTGGCCCTGATGTCGCTGCTGGGTGCAACGCTGACCCTGCCGGGTATCGCCGGTATCGTTTTGACCATGGGTATGGCGGTCGACGCCAACGTGCTGATCTTCTCGCGGATTCGTGAAGAGATCGCGGCGGGCATGACCGTACAACGGGCAATCAACGAAGGCTTCGGCCGGGCATTTACTGCGATTCTCGACGCCAACCTGACCACATTGCTGGTCGGCGGGATTCTCTTTGCGATGGGCACCGGCCCGGTCAAAGGCTTTGCAGTGACCATGTCCCTCGGGATCTTTACCTCGATGTTCACGGCCATCATGGTGACCCGCGCGATGGTCAACCTGATCTTCGGCGGTCGTGACTTCAAGAAGTTGTGGATTTAAGGGGCTGCCATGTTACGTACAATCAACTTCATGGGCGTTCGCAACTTCGCGTTCGGCGTCACATTGTTCCTTACTGCACTGGCACTGTTCAGTGTTGCCACCAAGGGCATGAACTGGGGCCTGGACTTCACCGGCGGTACGCTCATCGAGCTGACCTACGAGCGTCCGGCTGATGTCACCAAGGTGCGTGAGCAACTGGTCGTTTCGGGTTATCACGAAGCCATCGTGCAGAGCTTCGGCGCAACCACCGATTTGCTGGTGCGCATGCCGGGGGAAGACCCGCAGTTGGGGCATCAAGTGGCTGAAGCGCTGCTGAAAGTCGGCGGCGACAACCCGGCGACGGTCAAGCGCGTCGAGTTCGTTGGCCCGCAGGTCGGTGAAGAGCTGCGCGACCAGGGCGGCCTCGGCATGCTGATGGCGCTGGGTGGCATCCTGATCTACCTGGCCTTCCGCTTTCAGTGGAAGTTCGCGGTCGGTGCGATTGTTTCGCTGATCCACGACGTGATCGTGACCATCGGTATCCTGTCGTTCTTCCAGATCACCTTCGACCTGACGGTACTGGCGGCGGTGCTGGCGATCATCGGTTACTCGCTCAACGACACCATCGTGGTATTCGACCGGGTTCGTGAGAACTTCCGTGTGCTGCGCAAGGCCAACCTGATCGAGAACATCAATATCTCGACCACGCAAACCCTGCTGCGGACCATGGCGACTTCGATCTCCACATTGTTGGCGATTGCGGCACTGTTGTTCTTTGGTGGCGACAACCTGTTCGGCTTCTCCATCGCGCTGTTCATCGGTGTTCTGGCGGGTACTTACTCGTCGATCTACATCGCGAACGTGGTGCTGATCTGGCTGAACCTGAACAGCGAGGATCTGATTCCTCCTGCGGCGACCGAGAAGGAAGTCGACGACCGTCCATAACGGCCATCGCTTTCCCGCCTGTCAGCCTAAAAAGGCGCGAGTTGAACTCGCGCCTTTTTTTATGCTCCAAGGCTGGGAGAAGCGCGGGCCTGTCCCGCATGTGAAGGTCAGGAGGTTCATGTGAACAAGTCGTTGCTGGTTGGTGCGGTATTGGGTGCTGTCGGTGTCACTGCCGGGGGTGCTGTTGCCACCTACAGCCTGGTTAAAAGCGGCCCTGAGTATGCGCAAGTGCTAGCCGTTGACCCGGTCAAGACACAAATCAAGACGCCACGTGAAGTGTGCAAGGACGTTGCAGTAACCCGGCAGGCGCCGGTCAAAGATCAACACCAGATCCTCGGCACCGCCATCGGTGCGGTAGCCGGTGGTTTGCTGGGTAACCAGATCGGTGGTGGCACCGGCAAGAAGATTGCCACGGTGGCCGGTGCGGTCGGTGGTGGTTACGCCGGTAACAAGGTTCAGGAAGGCATGCAGAACCGCGACACCTACACCACGACGCAGACTCGCTGTAACACAGTGAATGACATCAGCGACAAGGTTGTAGGGTACGACGTTCGTTATTCGCTGGACGGCAAGGAAGGCAAAGTGCGGATGGATCGTGATCCGGGTAACCAGATTCCGGTCGACAAGGAAGGCAAGCTGGTTCTGTCCCAGGCTCAGCCGGGGCAGTAAGCAGTTCTGGTATAAAAAAAGCACCCCGAAGGGTGCTTTTTTGTGGGCGCTCGCTTAGCGTTTCAGCGACGCCGGCAGGTGCGGCTGGATCGCCGTCAGCACTGCTTTGAAGCACTTTGTGTTACCGGCAACGATGTGGCCTTTCTCAAGGAAATCGTGACCGCCGGTGAAGTCGCTCACCAAGCCGCCCGCTTCCTGGATCAGCAGCGCGCCTGCTGCCATGTCCCACTCGGACAGGCCCGACTCCCAGAAAGCGTCGAAACGGCCGGCAGCCACGTAGGCCAGGTCCAGGCTCGCGGCGCCAGCGCGGCGGATGCCGGCGGTCTGGCCCACCAGGGCGCGGAACATGCCCAGGTAGTTGTCGAGGTTGTCCATCTGGCTGTCACGGAACGGGAAGCCAGTGCCGAGCAGGGCGCCGTCCAGGCTGGTGCGACCGCTGACGCGCAGGCGACGACCGTTCAGTTGAGCGCCACGACCACGGCTGGCGGTGAATTCTTCCTGGCGAACCGGGTCCAGAACAACAGCGTGTTCCAGGCGACCGCGGTATTTGCAAGCGATGCTGACAGCGAAGTGAGGAATGCCGCGCAGGAAGTTGGTGGTGCCGTCCAGCGGATCGATGATCCACAGGTATTCTTCGCCTTCGATCCCGGTGCCGGCGTGCATGCCGGTCTCTTCACCCATGATCGAGTGGTTCGGGTAAGCCTTGCGCAGCGCGTCGATGATTTTCTGTTCAGCGGCGCGGTCCACCTCGGATACGTAATCCTTGGCGTCTTTTTCGTCGACCTTGATGGTATCCAGGCGCTCGATGGAGCGGAAGATCAATTCACTGGCGCTGCGGGCGGCGCGCAGCGCGATATTCAGCATGGGCTGCATGGATGTGTCACCTAAGGTTGTTAAAGAAAGCCGGGCATTCTATCAGAACTTTTCTACAGGTGAAGGACGGTGTTCGCTTTCATGGCTTAACGGTAGGATGCGCTGTAAGATTCGGCTCCCTATTTCTGTGTTCGAGAGCGCCTCCCGTGCTGCATAACATTCGTGTCGTCCTGGTCAATACCAGCCACCCCGGCAATATCGGCGGAGCTGCGCGTGCCATGAAGAACATGGGCCTGACGCGGCTGGTGCTGGTCGAACCACGGTTGTTCCCGCACCACGAGGCCGATGCGCGTGCCTCCGGCGCCGGGGACATCCTTGAAAACGCACAAGTCGTCGCCACCCTGGAAGATGCCTTGGTCGGCTGCAATCTGGTGCTCGGCACCAGCGCCCGTGATCGCCGGATTCCCTGGCCGCTGCTCGATCCCCGCGAATGCGGGACGAAAGTGGTCGAGGAAGCGGGGCAGGGCGCCGAAATCGCTTTGGTCTTTGGTCGTGAAGATTCCGGCCTGACCAATGAAGAGCTGCAGCGATGTCATTATCACGTGCACATCCCATCAGACCCCGAGTTCAGTTCGCTGAACCTCGGGGCGGCGGTGCAGGTGTTGAGCTATGAAGTGCGCATGTCCTGGCTCGCGGCCCAAGGCCAGCCGAGCAAGGTCGAGAAGGAAGAAGTGGCCTCCGTCAAAAGCGCTGAGCTGGCGACCATGGATGAGCTGGAACGATTTTATGAACACCTGGAGCAAACCCTGGTGGCCATCGAATTCCTTGATCCGGAAAAACCACGGCACTTGATGGCGCGCCTGCGTCGGTTGTACGGACGAAGCTCGGTCAGCCGTGCGGAAATGAATATATTGCGTGGCATCCTCACGGAAACCCAGAAAGCGGCCCGTGGCGAGCTTCTTAAGCGGAAGGATTAATGATGTTCGAGCGTTTGCGTGAAGATATCCAGAGTGTTTTCCATCGTGACCCGGCGGCGCGTAACGCTTTTGAAGTCCTGACCTGCTACCCCGGCATGCACGCCATCTGGATCCATCGGCTGTCGGCGGCGTTGTGGCGCTCCGAGCTGAAATGGCTGGCGCGGCTGGTGTCGAATTTCGGTCGCTGGTTGACCGGGATTGAGATTCATCCGGGGGCGAAGGTCGGTCGTCGCTTCTTTATTGATCATGGCATGGGCATCGTCATCGGTGAAACCGCCGAGATTGGCAATGACGTTACCCTGTATCAGGGCGTGACCCTGGGCGGCACCAGCTGGAATAAAGGCAAGCGCCATCCGACGCTGGAAGATGGCGTGGTGGTGGGCGCGGGCGCCAAGGTGCTCGGCCCGTTCACTGTGGGTGCGGGGGCCAAGGTGGGTTCCAATGCCGTGGTGACCAAGGCTGTACCGGCGGGGGCGACGGTTGTCGGGATTCCCGGGCGGATCATCGTCAAGTCGGATGAGGAGCAGGACGCCAAGCGCAAGGCCATGGCCGAGAAAATCGGTTTTGATGCCTATGGTGTTGGCGAAGACATGCCCGACCCGGTGGCGCGCGCCATTAACCAGTTGCTGGATCATTTGCAGGCAGTCGATGGGCGTTTGGAAGGGATGTGCGGGGCATTGACGGAACTGGGCAGTAATTACTGTGCGAAAGATCTGCCTGAGCTGCGTGAAGAAGACTTCGCGTGTGTAAAGGACAAGGATCAGAGTCAGGCCGGCTAGACCGAGTTGGCCCCTTCGCGAGCAGGCTCACTCCTAAAGGGAACGCATTTCAAATGTAGGAGTGAGCCTGCTCGCGATGAACGATAACTCGCTACTGCTGGCTGTACCCGCCCAGCCTTTGCTATGATGCTGCCGCTCTTTTGCAGGTAAACCCGACTAACGTACTAGGTCTTATAGTTGACTTAAATACTCGGGAATTGCATACTCGCCCCATTCCGAACTCCGTGGTAATTGTCCATGCGACTGACTACAAAAGGCCGATACGCCGTGACCGCCATGCTCGACCTGGCGTTGCACGCGCAGCACGGGCCGGTGTCTCTTGCCGATATTTCCGAGCGCCAAGGCATCTCCCTGTCCTACCTCGAACAGCTTTTCGCCAAATTGCGCCGCAGCAATCTGGTGTCCAGCGTCCGTGGTCCCGGCGGCGGCTACCAGCTGTCCCGCGAGATGCAGGGCATTCAGGTCGCCCAGGTGATCGATGCGGTAAACGAATCGGTCGATGCCACCAAGTGCCAGGGCCAGGGCGATTGCCATCAAGGCGACACCTGCCTGACGCACCACTTGTGGTGCGACTTGAGCCTGCAGATCCACGAATTTCTGAGCGGTATCAGCTTGGCTGATCTTGTCACTCGCCGTGAGGTACAAGAAGTAGCCCAGCGTCAGGACCAGCGTCGTTGCAACAGCAAGACGCCGCGCCTGGACAAGATTGAAGCGTCCGCCGTCGAATAACAGCCAAAGAGCTTACGGCGTGCCAGCCAGCCTGATTTAGGAGAGAGTCCATGAAATTGCCGATTTACCTTGATTACTCTGCGACCACCCCGGTTGATCCCCGTGTTGCGCAAAAAATGAGTGAATGCCTGCTGGTCGACGGAAACTTCGGTAACCCGGCGTCCCGTTCCCACGTATTTGGCTGGAAAGCTGAAGAGTCCGTCGAAAACGCTCGCCGTCAGGTCGCTGACCTGGTCAACGCCGACCCGCGTGAAATCGTCTGGACCTCCGGTGCCACCGAATCCGACAACCTGGCAATCAAGGGTGCGGCGCATTTCTACGCGACCAAGGGCAAACACCTGATCACCACCAAGATTGAGCACAAGGCTGTCCTCGACACCATGCGCCAACTGGAGCGTGAAGGCTTTGAAGTGACTTACCTCGAGCCTCAGACCGATGGTCTGGTGACTCCGGCTATGATTGAAGCAGCGCTGCGTGACGACACCATCCTGGTCTCGGTCATGCACGTGAACAACGAAATCGGCACCATCAACGACATCGAAGCCATCGGCGAACTGACCCGTTCCAAAGGGATCCTGTTCCACGTCGACGCCGCTCAGTCCACCGGCAAGGTCGACATCGACCTGTCGAAGCTGAAAGTCGACCTGATGTCGTTCTCCGCCCACAAAACCTACGGCCCTAAAGGCATCGGCGCGCTGTACGTCAGCCGCAAGCCACGCGTGCGCATCGAAGCGACCATGCACGGCGGCGGTCACGAGCGCGGCATGCGTTCCGGCACCCTGGCGACCCACCAGATCGTCGGCATGGGTGAAGCGTTCCGTGTCGCCAAGGAAGACATGACGGCCGAGAACATTCGCATCAAAGCCCTGAGCGACCGCTTCTTCAAACAGGTCGAAGACCTGGAAGAGCTGTACGTCAACGGCAGCTTGACCGCCCGCGTTCCGCACAACCTGAACCTGAGCTTCAACTACGTTGAAGGCGAGTCGCTGATCATGGCGCTCAAGGATCTCGCGGTTTCGTCCGGTTCGGCCTGCACCTCGGCTTCGCTGGAGCCTTCGTACGTACTGCGCGCCCTGGGCCGCAACGACGAACTGGCACACAGCTCGATCCGCTTCACCTTCGGCCGCTTCACCACCGAAGAAGAAATCGACTACGCCGCGCAGAAAGTCTGCGAGGCCGTTACCAAGCTGCGCACTTTGTCGCCGCTGTGGGACATGTACAAAGACGGTGTCGACATTTCGAAAATCGAGTGGGCGGCACACTGATTTCAAGTCGCCGCGAACCGGTCCTGCGAGCCACGGCTTGCAGGGCTTTAAGAGCGACTCTCTGATGAGTGAGGATTAAGCATCATGGCTTACAGCGAAAAGGTCATCGACCACTACGAAAACCCGCGTAACGTCGGCAAGATGGACGCCGAAGACCCGGATGTCGGCACTGGCATGGTCGGCGCCCCGGCGTGCGGCGACGTGATGCGCCTGCAGATCAAGGTCAACGATCAAGGCATCATCGAAGATGCCAAGTTCAAGACCTACGGTTGCGGTTCGGCAATCGCCTCCAGCTCCCTGGCAACCGAGTGGATGAAAGGCAAGACTCTGGATGAAGCAGAGACCATCAAAAACACTCAGCTGGCCGAAGAACTGGCCCTGCCGCCAGTGAAAATTCACTGCTCCGTACTCGCTGAAGACGCTATCAAAGCGGCCGTTCGCGACTACAAGCAGAAGAAAGGCTTGATCTGACTTTCAAGATATTGCGACGAGTAAGGAGTCACCGATGGCTATCAGCATGACAGAAGCGGCTGCTCGACACGTGCGACGCTCCCTTGACGGGCGCGGCAAAGGTGAAGGGATTCGTCTGGGTGTTCGCACCACGGGCTGTTCCGGCCTTGCCTACGTGCTGGAGTTCGTCGACGAGGTGGTTGATGAGGATCAGGTGTTCGAAAGTCACGGCGAGAAAGTGATCATCGACCCGAAAAGCCTTTCCTACCTGGACGGCACCGAGCTCGATTTCGTCAAGGAAGGGTTGAACGAAGGCTTCAAGTTCAATAACCCCAACGTACGCGGTGAATGTGGCTGCGGCGAAAGCTTCAATATCTGAGGCTTCTTGTGGGTACTCCTTGTCATTACGCTTTATTTGAGCTGCAACCGAGTTTCAATCTGGACCTCGACCAGTTGGCTACGCGCTACCGTGAGTTGGCGCGCAGTGTTCACCCGGACCGATTCGCGGACGCTTCCGAGCGCGAGCAACGGCTGGCCCTGGAGCAATCCGCGAGCCTCAACGAGGCCTACCAGACGCTCAAGAGTCCCCCGAAGCGCGCGCGATACCTGCTCGCCATGGGCGGTCGCGAGCTGCCGCTGGAGGTCACGGTGCATGATCCGGAGTTCCTGCTGCAGCAGATGGAGCTGCGTGAAGAGCTCGAAGACTTGCAGGACAGCGCCGACCTCGCCGGTGTTGCGGTCTTCAAGCGTCGCCTGAAAACCGCTCAGGATGAGCTGAACCAAAGCTTCGCAGCCTGCTGGAATGATGCGGCGCAACGTGAACAGGCCGAACGCCTGATGCGGCGCATGCAGTTCCTCGACAAGCTCACCTACGAAGTGCGCCAATTAGAAGAGCGCCTCGACGATTAACCCAGTGCCGCTCCGGTCGCACGCCTGATATACAGATAAGTCCTGATCACGATGGCCCTACTGCAGATCGCCGAACCCGGCCAAAGTCCTCAACCGCACCAGCGTCGTCTGGCTGTGGGGATTGACTTGGGCACAACCAATTCGCTGGTCGCTGCGTTGCGCAGTGGTCTTTCCGAGCCTCTGGCCGACGCTGACGGGCAGGTCATCCTGCCGTCCGCCGTGCGCTATCACGCCGATCGCGTCGAAGTCGGCGAGTCGGCCAAACTGGCCGCCGCTACCGATCCGTTGAACACCGTGCTTTCGGTCAAGCGCTTGATGGGTCGTGGTCTGTCCGACGTCAAGCAATTGGGCGATCAACTGCCGTACCGCTTTGTCGGTGGCGAATCGCACATGCCGTTCATCGACACAATTCAGGGGCCAAAAAGCCCGGTCGAAGTCTCCGCCGATATCCTCAAAGTGCTGCGCCAGCGCGCCGAAGCCACGTTGGGCGGTGAGTTGGTAGGCGCGGTGATCACCGTCCCGGCCTATTTCGACGACGCTCAACGCCAAGCCACCAAAGATGCGGCGAAACTCGCCGGTCTCAACGTGCTGCGTTTGCTCAATGAGCCGACCGCCGCTGCGGTGGCGTACGGTCTGGATCAGCACGCTGAAGGCCTGGTCGCGATTTATGACCTGGGCGGCGGTACGTTCGATATTTCGATTCTGCGCCTGACCGGCGGTGTGTTCGAAGTGCTGGCCACCGGTGGCGACAGCGCCCTGGGCGGCGATGACTTCGATCACGCGATTGCCGGCTGGATCATCGAGAGCGCCGGTTTGTCCGCCGACCTTGATCCGGGTGCGCAACGCCATCTGCTGCAAACTGCTTGTGCGGCCAAGGAAGCGCTGACCACTGTAGCGTCGGTTGAAGTCGCCTATGGCGACTGGAAAGCCGAGCTGACTCGCGAAGCCCTCAATGCACTGATCGAGCCGATGGTTGCTCGCAGCCTCAAGGCCTGCCGCCGCGCCGTACGTGATTCCGGCATCGAGCTGGATGAAGTGCACGCCGTGGTCATGGTCGGCGGTTCGACTCGTGTGCCACGTGTTCGCGAAGCAGTCGCCGAAGCCTTCGGTCGCCAGCCGTTGACTGAAATCGATCCGGATCAAGTGGTGGCCATCGGTGCCGCGATCCAGGCCGATACGCTGGCCGGCAACAAGCGCGATGGCGATGAATTGCTGCTGCTCGATGTGATTCCGTTGTCCCTGGGGTTGGAAACCATGGGCGGCCTGATGGAGAAGGTGATTCCGCGTAACACCACCATTCCCGTCGCCCGCGCCCAGGACTTCACCACTTACAAAGATGGCCAATCGGCCATGGCAATTCACGTGTTGCAGGGCGAGCGCGAGCTGATCAGCGATTGCCGTTCCCTGGCTCGCTTCGAATTGCGCGGCATTCCGGCGATGGTCGCCGGTGCAGCGAAGATTCGCGTGACCTTCCAGGTCGACGCCGACGGTTTGCTCAGCGTGGCGGCCCGCGAACTCGGTTCGGGCGTCGAAGCCAGCATCCAGGTCAAGCCGTCCTACGGCCTGACCGACGGCGAAATCGCCAAGATGCTCAAGGATTCGTTCCAGCATGCCAACGACGACAAGGTTGCCCGCGTTCTGCGTGAACAGCAGGTCGATGCCCAACGCTTGATCGAAGCGGTGCAAGCCGCCCTCGATGCCGACGGCGAGCGCCTGCTCGACGCTGAAGAGCGCATGGTCATCGAATTGCAGTTGCAGGAACTGACTGAACTGATGAAAGGTACCGATGGTTACGCCATCGAGCAGCAGACCAAACGTCTGTCGCAAGTCACCGACGCTTTTGCCGCCCGCCGCCTGGACTCGACGGTGAAAGCCGCGCTGGCGGGGCGCAACCTGAATGAGATTGAGGAATAACGATGCCGCAGGTCATTTTTCTGCCACACGATAAGTTTTGCCCGGACGGCATGGTTGTGGAAGCAGCGCCCGGTACTTCGATTCTCGAACTGGCTCACGAGCACCACATCGAGATGGAAAGTGCCTGCGGCGGCGTCTGCGCTTGCACCACCTGTCACTGCATCGTTCGCGAAGGGTTTGATTCGCTGGAAGAAGCGGACGAACTGGAAGAGGATTTCCTCGATCGCGCCTGGGGTTTGGAAGCGCAATCGCGTCTGGCCTGCCAGGCCATCGTCGGTAATGAAGACCTGACGGTCGAAATTCCGAAATACTCGCTTAACCACGCTGCCGAAGCGCCGCACTGATTCAAGGAATTGTCATGAGTCTCAAGTGGACTGATGTGCTGGAAATTGCTATCCAGCTGGCTGAACGCAAGCCCGATGTTGACCCAATGGCGGTCAACTTCGTCGATCTGCGCAAATGGGTGATGGAATTGCCCGAGTTCGACGACAAGCCTGAGCATTGTGGCGAAAAGGTCCTCGAAGCCATTCAGGCCAACTGGATCGAAGAACGCGACTGAGCCACGCTGCAGGTTAGGCAATACCCAAGAACCCGCGTATAATTCGCGGGTTTAATTTTTCACAAATTACCGTTTCTGGAGTTACACCATGGCTGTTCAACGTACTTTCTCCATCATCAAGCCTGACGCTGTTGCAAAAAACGTCATCGGTGAGATCACCACTCGTTTCGAAAAAGCAGGCCTGCGCGTTGTAGCTTCGAAACTGAAGCAACTGTCCAAAGCTGAAGCTGAAGGCTTCTACGCTGAGCACAGCGCTCGTGGTTTCTTCGGCGACCTGGTTGCTTTCATGATCTCCGGTCCTGTTGTTGTTCAGGTTCTGGAAGGCGAAAACGCTATCGCTCTGAACCGTGAGCTGATGGGCGCTACCAACCCTAAAGAAGCGGCTGCCGGCACCATCCGTGCTGACTTCGCTGATTCGATCGATGCCAACGCTGTACACGGTTCGGACTCCGAAGCCGCTGCTGCTCGCGAAATCTCGTACTTCTTCGCCGCTACTGAAGTAACCACTCGCTAAGCATTGGCTTATGAGTGAAGGTGAATCCATGACTACATCGACTGTAAAAACCAACCTGCTGGGTCTGACTCAACAGGAAATGGAAAAATTCTTCGACTCAATCGGGGAGAAGCGTTTCCGTGCCGGTCAGGTAATGAAATGGATTCACCACCTTGGCGTCGATGATTTCGACGCCATGACGAACGTCAGCAAAGCCTTGCGCGATAAGCTCAAGGTGATTGCTGAAGTTCGCGGTCCTGAAGTCGTCAGCGAGGACATTTCCACCGACGGCACCCGTAAATGGGTGGTGCGCGTGGCGTCCGGCAGCTGCGTCGAGACCGTTTACATTCCCCAGGGCAAGCGCGGCACTCTGTGCGTCTCGTCCCAGGCAGGCTGTGCCCTGGATTGCAGTTTCTGCTCCACCGGCAAGCAAGGTTTCAACAGCAACCTCACCGCCGCCGAAGTCATCGGCCAGGTGTGGATTGCCAACAAATCGTTCGGCAGCATCCCGGCGACCGCCGACCGTGCCATCACCAACGTGGTGATGATGGGCATGGGCGAGCCGCTGCTGAACTTCGACAACGTCGTCGCGGCCATGCACTTGATGATGGACGACTTGGGTTACGGCATTTCCAAGCGCCGTGTGACCCTGTCGACCTCCGGCGTAGTGCCGATGATTGATGAGCTGTCCAAGCACATCGACGTCTCCCTGGCGTTGTCCCTGCACGCACCAAACGACGCATTGCGTAACCAATTGGTGCCGATCAACAAGAAATATCCGCTTAAGATGCTGCTCGAGTCGTGCCAGCGCTACATGTCGACCCTGGGCGAAAAACGTGTGCTGACCGTCGAGTACACCTTGCTCAAGGACATCAACGACAAGGTCGAACACGCCGTCGAGATGATCGAGCTGCTGAAGAACGTGCCGTGCAAGATCAACCTGATTCCGTTCAACCCGTTCCCGCATTCCGGTTACGAGCGCCCGAGCAACAACGCGATTCGCCGGTTCCAGGATCAGCTTCACCATGCGGGCTTCAATGTCACCGTGCGCACCACTCGCGGTGAAGACATCGATGCCGCGTGTGGCCAATTGGTAGGGCAGGTGCTGGATCGCACCCGTCGCAGCGAACGTTATATCGCCGTGCGCGAGTTGAGCGCCGACAGCGATATGGCGACTAACGCCGCGAAATAATTCAAGAGAGGATCTCTATGTCCCTGCGCTTCGCGCTGCTTGTGCTGTTGGCCAGTCTTTGTACTGGCTGCGTCCTGTCGGGCGATTTCAACCCGATGAAGACCAGTAAGGGCCGCGATGAAGCACGTGTTGCCTACGTCCAATTGGGCTTGGGCTACTTGCAGCAGGGCATGACCGAACGCGCCAAGGTGCCGCTGAAAAAGGCCCTGGAGCTGGACAGCTCGGACCCGGACGCCAACGCGGCGCTGGGGCTGGTGTTCCAGGCGGAAATGGAACCGGAACTGGCAGACGAGCACTTTCGCAAGGCACTGTCTTCCCGGCCCGGCGATGCGCGCATTCTGAACAACTACGGCAGTTTTCTTTTCGAGCAAAAACGCTACAAAGAGGCTTACGAACGCTTCGAACAGGCCGCCGCCGATACCCTGTATCCTGAGCGTTCGCGAGTGTTCGAGAACCTGGGCATGACCGCTTCGAAGCTTGGTCAACGTGATCTGGCCCAGCAGCAACTGGAAAAAGCCCTGCGTTTGAACCGTCAGCAACCCCGTGCCTTGCTTGAAATGGCTGAGTTGTCTTACGAAGACAGGCATTATGTGCCCGCGCGTGACTATTACGACCGTTTTAGCCTGCTCACCGAGCAAAATGCACGTAGTCTATTGCTCGGCGTTCGACTGGCAAAAGTGTTTGAAGATCGCGACAAGGCCGCCAGTTTTGGCCTGCAACTAAAACGACTCTATCCCGGTACGCCGGAATATCAGCAATACCTGTCGGAGCAATGATGAAAGCGGCGCATCCCGAAGTTGTAGCAGCGAATCGCGTTAACCCCGGTGAGACTTTGCGCCAGGCCCGCGAAAGCAATGGCTGGTCGCTGGCCGAAGTGGCCCTAAAGCTCAACCTCACCGTGAATTCCCTGGGCAATCTTGAAGCCGGCGCTTTCGACAAACTGCCAGGGCATACCTTTGCTCGGGGTTATATTCGTGCGTACGCCAAATTGCTCGGCATGGACCAGACCGTTCTAGTCCAGCAGTTCGACCAGAGCACTGGCACCGACTCCCAGGGCAGCAACGTTCACAGCCTGGGTCGTATCGAAGAGCCGGTGCGGGTTTCCCACACTATTTTGCGCATCGTCAGCCTCCTGTTGCTGCTGGCCGTCATCGGCGGTGGCTTTGTCTGGTGGCAGGATCAAACCTCGCAGCGCGCCAAGGACCAGGTCAGCCTGAGCCCGGAACACGTTGAAGTCGAAGGCGCCGACGGCACCACCCAGATCCATCCGCTGGACGAGCCGGAAGACCAGGCTGTCGCGGAAGGCCAGACTGAGGGCGCGACCGCACTCGCCTTGCCGCAAGCGGAGAACTCCACCGAAGCAGCCGCCGAGCCTCAATCCATTGCGCCTGCTGCTGCCCCGGCCGCACCTGCGCCCGCCGCTCCGACTCACAGCGCCGCGCCGGTTGTCGCTGCTCCGGCCCCGACGGCTCCGGCTGTATCGACCCTGCCTGCGACTGCTTCGGTCACACCGACCATTCCTGCTCCGGCAGCGGTTGCCCCAGTGGCCGGTCAAGGCCAGGTCCAACTGCAATTCACCGCTGATTGCTGGACGCAAGTCACCGATGGCGCCGGCAAAGTGCTGTTGAGTGGTCTGAAGCGTAAAGGCGAAAACGTTTCCGTCAGCGGCAAGCCGCCGATTTCCGTGCGTCTGGGCTTCGCCCGCGGCGCTCAGGTCAGCTACAACGGTCAGGTGGTTGATATCGCTCCGTTCACCAGTGGCGAGACTGCTCGCCTGAAGTTGGGTCAATAAGTCATGCACGGCGAATCTCCAATCAAGCGTCGCGAATCCCGCAAAATCTGGGTCGGTAACGTCCCCGTTGGCGGCGATGCGCCCATCGCTGTGCAGAGCATGACCAACAGCGACACGAATGATGTCGCCGCCACCGTGGCCCAGATCAACCGTCTGGAAGCCGCCGGCGTCGATATCGTGCGGATTTCCGTGCCGGACATGGACGCCGCTGAAGCCTTCGGCAAGATCAAGAAACTGGTCAAAGTGCCGTTGGTTGCCGACATCCATTTCGATTACAAGATCGCCCTGCGCGTCGCGGAATTGGGTGTGGATTGCCTGCGCATCAACCCGGGCAACATTGGGCGTGAAGACCGCGTGCGTGCGGTGGTCAATGCCGCCCGTGATCGCGGGATTCCGATCCGCATCGGCGTCAACGCCGGTTCGCTGGAAAAAGACCTGCAAAAGAAATACGGCGAGCCGACTCCGGCCGCGCTGGTCGAATCTGCACTGCGTCACGTCGAACACCTCGAACGCCTGAATTTCCAGGACTTCAAGGTCAGCGTGAAAGCCTCCGACGTGTTCATGGCCGTCGCCGCTTACCGCTTGCTGGCCAAGGAAATCGTCCAGCCGCTGCACCTGGGCATCACCGAAGCCGGTGGTTTGCGTTCAGGTACAGTGAAATCCGCCGTGGGCCTCGGTATGCTGCTCGCCGAAGGGATTGGCGATACTATCCGCATCTCGTTGGCGGCTGACCCGGTCGAGGAAGTGAAAGTCGGCTACGACATTCTCAAATCCCTGCACCTGCGTTCCCGTGGCATCAACTTCATCGCCTGCCCGAGCTGCTCTCGGCAGAACTTCGATGTGGTCAAGACCATGAACGAGCTGGAAGGGCGCCTCGAAGATTTGCTGGTGCCGCTGGATGTCGCGGTCATCGGTTGCGTGGTCAATGGGCCGGGCGAAGCCAAGGAAGCCCATATCGGCTTGACCGGCGGCACGCCCAACCTGATTTATATCGACGGCAAACCGTCGCAGAAACTGACGAATGACAATCTGGTGGATGAGCTTGAACGCTTGATCCGCCAGAAAGCGGCCGAAAAGGTCGAAGCTGACGCTGCTGTAATCGCTCGCGGCTAAGCCCGACTGAAGAGCCGAACGAATTTAAGGATTTATAGTGAGCAAGTCTCTGCAAGCCATTCGTGGCATGAACGACATCCTGCCCGAGCAGACGCCCCTGTGGCGTCATTTCGAAGGCACCGTTTCGCGTCTGCTGGATAACTACGGTTACAAGCAGATCCGCATGCCGATCGTCGAGTTCACCGAGCTGTTCAAGCGCTCGATCGGCGAAGTGACCGACATCGTCGAAAAAGAGATGTACACCTTCGAGGACCGCAACGGCGATTCGCTGACCTTGCGTCCCGAAGGCACGGCGGCGTGCGTGCGTGCAGTGCTCGAACACGGCATCACCGGGGGAGGCCAGGTGCAGAAACTCTGGTACATCGGCCCGATGTTCCGCCACGAGCGTCCGCAGAAAGGCCGTTATCGCCAGTTCCATCAGATCGGTGTCGAAGTGTTCAACCTCGACGGTCCGGACATCGACGCCGAGCTGATCGTGCTGACCTGGCGCCTGTGGGGCGAACTGGGTATCCGCGATGCGGTCAAGCTCGAGCTCAACAGCCTGGGCACCAGCGAATCCCGTGGTCGTTATCGCGTAGCGCTTGTCGAGTTCCTGTCCGGTCATCTGGACAAGCTCGACGAAGACAGCCAGCGTCGTTTAAAGACCAACCCTTTGCGGGTTCTGGACACCAAGAACGCCGACACGCAAGCGATCCTGGTCGACGCGCCGAAAATGGCCGACTACCTCGACGACGAGTCCCGCGTGCACTTCGAGGGCCTAAAGGCTCGCCTGGACGCCGCCGGCATTCCTTACGTGATCAACCCGAAGCTGGTGCGCGGGCTGGATTACTACAGCAAAACCGTTTTCGAATGGGTCACCGACAAATTGGGCGCCCAAGGCACTGTGTGTGCTGGCGGTCGTTACGACGGTCTGGTGGAGCAGATGGGCGGCAAGCCGACCCCGGGCGTTGGGTTCGCCATGGGCATCGAGCGTCTGGTGTTGCTGCTGGAAACCTTGGAACAAATTCCTGAAGAGATTTCCCGTCAGGTCGACGTTTATCTTTGCGCGTTCGGCGAGGCTGCCGAACTGGCTGCCCTGACGTTGAGCGAGAAGGTTCGTGATCAATTACCCAACCTGCGCCTGCAGATCAATGCCGGCGCCGGCAGCTTCAAAAGTCAGTTCAAGAAGGCCGACAAGAGCGGTGCGCTGTACGCACTGATCCTCGGTGACGACGAAATGGCCCAGCAAGTGGTAGGTTTCAAACCCCTGCGTGGCCAGGGCGAACAACAAAGCATTGCCTGGGATGCGCTTGCTGCACACCTGGCCACCTGCGTCGTGCAGGGTTGAAGCTGTCTTAAACAGCCGATTTAGCGATTAAGGAGTATTGGGGTGTCGAGTACCGAAGACGAAAACCTGGCGGATTTGAAGGACTGGTGGACACGCAACGGCAAGCCCCTGGTCACTGGCGGCCTGTTGGCGCTGGTCATCGTGTTCGGCTGGCAGGCCTTTCACAAGTATCAGAACAATCAGGCGCAAGGCGCCTCGATTCTCTATCAGCAATTGCTCGAAACCACGCTGACGCCTGACGGCAAGCCTGACGCAGCCCGTGTTTCGGATCTGGCCGGCAAGCTCAACAGCGAGTTCGGCGGCACCGCCTACGCGCAGTACGGCAGCCTGTTCGTGGCGAAAGTCGCGGTCGACAGCGGCAAGCTCGACGACGCCACCAGCGAGCTGAAAGCGATCATCGCCAAACCGGCCAACCCGGCCCTGGGCGAAATCGCCCGTCAGCGCCTGGCGCAGGTATTGGCCGCGCAGAACAAGGCCGATGAAGCCCTGAAACTGCTCGACGGCGATGCCGATAAGGCCTTCCTGGCCACCCGCGAAGAACTCAAAGGCGACCTGCTGGTGCAGTTGGGTCGTACCGACGAAGCGAACACGGCGTATCAAAAAGCCAAGGCGGCACTGTCGGATGAAGCGGCAGTCGGTGGCCTACAAATCAAGCTGGACGATCTGGCCAAAGGGGATGCGTGACGTGATCCGTTGGAAACATGCAGCATTGCTGGCTCTGGCCGTATTGGCCGCGGGTTGCAGCAGCAACAGCAAAAAAGAATTGCCGCCTGCCGAGCTGGTCGACTTCAAAGAAGAAGTGGTCCTGCACAAGCAGTGGAGTCGTTCGATCGGTGACGGTCAGGGCGAAACTTACAACATGCTGGTTCCGGCGATCGATGGCGATACCATTTATGCCGCCGACGTCACTGGCGTGGTCATGGCGATGGATCGCAGCAATGGCGACGTCAAATGGAAGAAAGATCTCGACCTGCCTGTTTCCGGCGCCGTTGGCGTCGGTTATGGCCTGCTCGTGATCGGTACGACCAAAGGCGAAATCGTTGCGATGGACGCCACCAGCGGTGAAGAGAAATGGCGCGCTCGCGTGTCCAGCGAAGTCCTCGCACCGCCGGCCAACAACGGTGACGTCGTAGTGGTTCAGACTCAGGACGACCGTCTGATCGGTCTGGATGCTGCTAGCGGCAGCCAGCGCTGGTTGTATGACAGCACGCCTGCGGTCCTCACTCTGCGTGGCACCAGTGCGCCGATCGTGACCAACCGCCTTGCGGTGGCGGGTCTGTCGACCGGTAAAGTGGTCGCTCTCGATATCACCAACGGCGTTCCGGTGTGGGAACAGCGGGTCGCGATTCCACAGGGTCGTTCGGAGCTGGAGCGCGTTGTCGACATCGACGGCGGTCTGCTGCTGTCCGGCGGTACCGTGTACGTTGCCAGTTATCAGGGGCGCGTTGCGGCACTGGACCTGGAAAGCGGTCGTCAGCTCTGGCAGCGTGATGCGTCCAGTTACGCTGGCCTTGCCCAGGGTTTCGGCAGTGTTTACGTGAGCCTGTCCTCGGGCACGGTTGAAGGCGTCGACGAGCGTTCCACCACAGCGTTGTGGAGCAACGATTCGCTGGCTCGCCGTCAACTCTCTGCTCCGGAAGTGTTCTCCAGTTACGTTGCAGTCGGTGACATGGAAGGCTACCTGCACCTGCTGAGCCAGGTGGACGGTCGCTTTGTCGGCCGCGAACGCATCGACAGCGACGGCCTGCGTGCCCGTCCGCTGGTGGTGGGTGACACGATTTATCTGTATGGCAACAGCGGCAAACTGGAAGCCCTGTCCATCAAGTAACGACTATGCTTGGGGTTTAACCCCCAAGCGGCCCCGTTCTGCGGGGCTCGCAGCGCTTACAGGCGTTGCCCCGAGCACCAGCCGCTGCCTCGCAGCGGCTTTTGTATTTTCTGAAATAACGAAGTGGAGAGCCGCATGGTTCCCGTAATCGCCCTGGTGGGCCGACCGAACGTCGGCAAGTCCACCTTGTTCAACCGCCTGACCAGGACTCGCGACGCCATCGTCGGCGACTTGTCCGGTCTGACCCGTGATCGCCAATACGGTGAGGCCAAGTGGCAAGGGCGTTCCTACATTCTGGTCGACACCGGCGGTATCTCCGGTGACGAGCACGGTATGGACGAAAAAATGGCCGAGCAGTCGCTGCTGGCCATTGAAGAAGCTGATGTCGTGCTGTTCCTGGTAGATGCCAAGGCCGGTTTCACCGCCGCCGACCAGATGATCGCCGAGCATTTGCGCAAACGTAACAAGCGTTCTTACGTGGTTGCCAACAAGGTCGACAACATCGACCCGGAAATGGCCCGCGCCGAATTTGCCCCGTTGGGCATGGGCCACGCGATCCCGATCGCCGGTGCCCACGGTCGTGGCATCACCCAGATGCTGGAAATTGCCCTCAGCACGTTCCCGAAAGACGAAGAAGAACCGGAAGACGGCGAAGAAGAGATCGTTGCTGAAGGCGAGGAAGCCAAGCGCATTCCTGGCCCAAGCGAAAAAGACGGGATCAAGATCGCCATCATCGGCCGTCCGAACGTTGGCAAGTCGACCCTGGTCAACCGTATGCTCGGTGAAGACCGGGTGATCGTGTATGACGAGCCGGGCACCACCCGCGACAGCATCTACATCCCGTTCGAGCGTAACGACGAGAAGTACACGCTGATCGACACCGCCGGTGTGCGCAAGCGCGGCAAGATCCACGAGGAAGTCGAAAAATTCTCCGTGGTCAAAACCCTGCAGGCGATCAAAGACGCCAACGTCGTGATCTTCGTGATGGACGCCCGCGAAGGCGTGGTCGACCACGACCTCAACCTGCTGGGCTTTGCCATTGAAGCGGGTCGTGCGCTGGTGATCGCGATCAACAAGTGGGACGGCATGACGCCGGGCGAGCGCGACTTCGTCAAGGTCGAGCTGCAACGTCGACTGTTCTTCGTTGACTACGCCGACATTCACTTCATCTCGGCCCTGCACGGCACGGGCGTGGGCAACCTCTACGCCTCCGTACAGAACTCGTTCAAGTCTGCGGTCACCCGCTGGCCGACCAACCGCCTGACCACGATTCTGGAAGATGCGGTTGGCGAGCACGCGCCGCCTATGGTCAACAACCGCCGGATCAAGCTGCGTTACGCCCACTTGGGTGGCGCGAACCCGCCGATCATCGTGATTCACGGTAATCAGATCGAGAAAGTGCCGAAGTCGTACGTCCGTTACCTGGAAAACACTTACCGCCGTGTTCTGAAGCTGGTCGGCACGCCGATCCGCATCGAGTTCAAGGGTGGCGAGAACCCGTACGAAGGCAACAAGAACTCGCTCACCGACCGTCAGGTCAACAAGAAGCGCCGCATGATGTCGCACCACAAAAAGGCCGACAAGAAGCGCCGCGATAAGCGTTAGGGGCAGTTTTAAGCTGCAAGCCGCAAGCTACAAGTCAAAGCTCATCTGTCTCTAGCTTGTAGCTTGCAGCTTGAACCGCCACAGCAAAAAGGGTCCTGAATGGACCCTTTTTGCTGTTCGGCGGTTTGCCGCTTGACCGCTTGCAGCTTGCAGCTTGAAACTTGCAGCTCACCTGCAGGGGCCCACCGATGATCACCAGTAAGCTGCCGAATGTCGGCATCACTATCTTCACTCAGATGTCTCAGCTCGCGGCGCAAACCGGGGCGATCAACCTGTCCCAGGGTTTCCCCGATTTCGATGCCCCGCAGGCGCTGTGCGATGCGGTCGGCCGGCACATTGCCAGTGGCCACAACCAGTACTCGCCGATGACCGGCCTGCCGGCTTTGCGTCAGCAAGTGGCGGCGAAAATCGCCCGCAGTTATGGCGTCAACGTCGATGCCGATAACGAAGTGACCATCACGCCCGGCGCCACCCAGGCGATCTTCTGCGCGATTCAGGCGGTTATCCACAGCGGCGACGAAGTGATCGTGTTCGATCCGTGCTACGACAGTTATGAACCGGCCACGCAACTGGCCGGCGGTCGTTGCGTGCATGTGCAACTGGGGCTGGATGATTTCTCCATCGACTTCCAGAAACTGGCCCAGGCTATTACCCCGCGCACGCGGATGATTGTGCTGAACTCACCGCACAACCCGAGTGGCGCGCTGATCAGCCGTGCCGAGCTGGATCAATTGGCGGATCTGATTCGTGATCGCGATATCTATCTGGTCAGTGACGAAGTCTACGAACACCTGATATTTGATGGCGTGCCGCACGTCAGTGTGCTCAATCACGAAGAGCTGTATCAGCGCGCTTTCGTGATCAGCTCGTTCGGCAAGACCTATCACGTCACCGGTTGGAAAACCGGCTACGTGGTCGCGCCACCTGCCCTGACGGCCGAGCTGCGCAAGGTCCATCAATACGTGAGCTTCTGCGGCGTGACCCCGCTGCAATATGCCTTGGCCGACTTCATGGCCGAGCAGCCCGCACACGTGGAAGAGCTGCCGGCGTTCTATCAGAAAAAGCGCGATTTGTTCTGCGATTTGCTCGCGCCTTCGCGTTTCAGTTTCACCCGCGTGGCGGGTACTTATTTCCAGTTGGTCGATTACTCGCAGATCCGCCCGGACCTCAACGATGTCGAGATGGCCCTGTGGATGACCCGCGAGCACGGCGTGGCGAGTATCCCGATTTCGGTGTTCTACCAGACGCCGCCTGAAGGCCAGCGCCTGGTGCGCCTGTGTTTTGCCAAGCGTGAGGAGACCCTGCGTGAAGCTGCGGAAAAACTATGCGTGATCTGAGTGCATTGCCGGACCTGAACATCGCGTTGATCCAGACCAGCCTTGCCTGGCACGACCGCCAGGCCAATCTGGAGCACTTCGAGTTGCTGCTGGAGCAGGCTCGCGGCGCGGACCTGATCATCCTGCCGGAAATGTTCACCACCGGGTTCTCCATGGAGTCCGAGACACTCGCCGAGTCGGAAGACGGCCCGACCAGCAAATGGCTGCGCGCCCAGGCTGCGCAACTCAATGCGGTGATCACCGGCAGCATCATCGTTCAGGCCGCCGACGGCAGTCACCGCAATCGCCTGTTGTGGGCGCGACCGGACGGCGAAGTCTGGCATTACGACAAGCGTCACCTGTTTCGCATGGCCGGCGAGCAAAACCACTACACTCCTGGCGAGCGCCAGGTGCAGTTTGAACTCAAAGGCTGGCGCGTGCGGCCGCTGATTTGCTACGACTTGCGTTTCCCGGTGTGGAGCCGTGATCCGCATGACACCGACTTGTTGCTGTACACCGCCAACTGGCCGGGCGCGCGGCGTCAGCACTGGAACCGCTTGCTGCCGGCCCGGGCCATCGAAAACCTGTGCTACGTGGCGGCAGTCAACCGCATCGGCACTGACGGCAAGGGCTTTGCGTACACCGGTGACAGCCAGGTCCTGGATTTCCAGGGCGAAACGTTGTTCAGTGCCGGGGAAGCCGATGGTGTGTTTCAGGTGATTTTGAATGCTGCCGATCTTCAGGCCTATCGCACGCGTTTTCCGGCGAATCTGGATGCAGATACGTTTGAGTTCACCTGACCGACGGTTGTTTTGACGACTCAAAGGTGCAGATTTCTCCTGGCTTGCCGATAGCAAGGCAACCCAGGAGAAGTTAGCCATGATCAACGTGAGCACCATCACCATCAATTCCTACACCGTGTCGTCGCCCAATGTCGTTACCGGCAAGGCTGACGAAAGCACGCTGGTGCCGGCAGATGACACGGCTGGCAAGGACGGCAATAAACTGCGCGTCAACAGCGCCGGGGCGAACATCGACTCGGTGGGCGGCGCCAGTGACCCGATTACAGCGTTGAAAAAACAGATCGAAGAAGCCAAGAAACTGCTCGCTGAACAACAGGCTCAACTGGCAAGTGTGCAGAGAGGCCAGGACAACGAGCAGAAGGCGCAGAAGGTGATGGCAATCCAGGCCCAGATCGCCGTGACCAGCAGCAACCTGCAGGTACTGCAATCGGCGTTGTTGCAGGCGATGTTCAGCGTTGATACCCACGCCTGACAATCTCGTCGCCTGAGCGGGCCTTATCGCGGGCAGGCAACATAGAAACGGCAAACAAAAAGGCCCCAAGGTGCGAACCTTGGGGCCTTTTGCTTTGCAGCGAAGGCTTACGCCGCTTTCGCTTCCGGCTGGCTCAGCGAGCGGTTAAGCGCGCTGAACAGGGCCTTGAAGCTGGCGGTGGTGATGTTTTCATCGATACCGACGCCGTGCACCGCACGCTGACCGTCCACCCGCAGTTCAATATACGCCGCAGCCTTGGCATTGGTTCCCGCGCCGATTGCGTGTTCGTTATAGTCCATGATCTCCACCGGAATCGGCAGACCGGCCACCAGTGCTTCCAGCGCGCCGTTGCCACGACCGCGCCAGTGCAGGTTGGTCTCGCCCTGGCCTTTGCCGGAGACTTCCACTTCAACGGCGCTGTTACCGTTTTCCTCCTGCAGGCGATGGCTGACCAGCGCGTACGGAGTGTTGGCCTGCAGGTACTCACTGTGCAGCAAGGCGTGGATTTGCTGGGCGGTCATTTCCAGGCCCAGGCGATCGGTTTCACGCTGCACGACCTGGCTGAATTCGATCTGCATGCGGCGCGGCAAGCTGATGCCGTATTCCTGTTCCAGCAGGTAAGCGATACCGCCCTTGCCCGACTGGCTGTTGACGCGAATGACTGCCTCGTAGCTGCGGCCGATGTCGGCCGGGTCGATCGGCAAGTACGGCACTTCCCACAGGGTGTCCGGTTTCTGCTGGGAGAAGCCCTTGCGGATCGCATCCTGGTGCGAGCCGGAAAACGCGGTGTGAACCAGGTCGCCGACGTACGGGTGACGCGGGTGAACCTGGATCTGGTTGCATTCTTCGACGACTTTGCGCACGCCGTCGATGTCGGAGAAGTCCAGCTCAGGGTGAATGCCTTGGGTGTAGAGGTTCAGCGCCACGGTCACCAGGTCGACGTTACCGGTACGTTCGCCGTTACCAAACAGGCAGCCTTCGACACGGTCCGCGCCGGCCATCAGGCCCAGCTCGGTGGCGGCCACGCCAGTGCCACGGTCGTTGTGGGTGTGCAGGCTGATGATCACGCTGTCACGACGATTGATGTGACGGCCGAACCATTCGATCTGGTCGGCGTAGATGTTCGGGGTCGCGCATTCGACGGTGGCAGGCAGGTTGAGGATCACCTTATGCTCAGGCGTCGGGTTCCACACTTCAATGACCGCGTCGCAGACTTCCTTGGCGAATTCCAGCTCGGTGGCGCTGAAGGTTTCCGGCGAGTATTCGAAGGTCCACTGGGTGTCCGGCTGCTGGGCAGCGTATTTGACGAACAACTTGGCTGCGTTGACCGCGATGGCCTTGATCCCGTCCTTGTCCTGGTTGAAGACAATGCGGCGGAAGGAAGGGGAGGTCGCGTTGTACAGGTGAACGATGGCTTTCTTCGCCCCGCGCAGGGATTCGAAGGTGCGCTCGATAAGGTCTTCACGGCCCTGGGTCAACACCTGAATGGTGGTGTCGTCCGGGATGTGGTTGCCTTCGATCAGGGTGCGCACGAAGTCGAAGTCGGTTTGCGAAGCGGCCGGGAACGAGGCTTCGATTTCCTTCACGCCGACCTGCACCAGGGTTTTCCAGAAGCGCAGTTTCTTGACCGCGTCCATCGGCTCGATCAGCGACTGGTTGCCGTCGCGCAGGTCGGAACTGCACCAGATCGGCGCCGCAGTGATGGTCTTCGACGGCCAGGTACGGTCCGGAATGTCGATGGTCGGGAACGCGCGGTATTTCGAAGACGGGTCTTTGAGCATGCTCATCGGGAAATCCTTATTGTGAGGGCCGAAAAAAGGCGGCCTGCCGGTGGATCAAAAGTTCTTGGGGAAAAGCGTAAGACGAGGCGCCGCGATTCAGCCTGGCAGTCGTGCGCTGACGAGGCACAGGCTGCGGTGCTGGCGAAGCTGAATGAGGGTGTGAGAGGTTTTCATGCCCTCAACCCTAACCGCGGGGGTGGAGGTTGGCAAGCAGTCGAAAAAAATTGAGAGAAGTTCTGTTTTTGGCGGATTTCACGAGATTTAATCGCGCTGTAGCCCCCGTGATCCAGAACTGATTGCGGTGATAGTTGAAGGTTGGCAATTGAGGGGCGGTGGTGAAGCGACCATCGTTATCGTGAGCAGGCTCACTCCTACAGTGGATTTGCGGCGTGTCACAGATCCCTTGCAGGAGCGAGCCTGCTCGCGAAGAGGCCATTCGCTTCAGCGAAGATTCAAGGTTGGAAAGCGCCAATAAAAATCGCCGGATCAACCCGCGCATCATTCAGGCTGATGTTCCAGTGCATATGCGGCCCGGTCGCGCGTCCCGTCGAGCCAACCTTGCCCACCACACCCCCACGCGCCATCTGCTGCCCAACCTTCACGTCAATCTTCGACATGTGACAGAACATGCTGATGAACCCCTGCCCATGGTCGACAAACACCGTGTTGCCATTAAAGAAGTAGTTACCGATCAGAATCACCTTGCCCGCCGCCGGCGTCTTGATCGGCGTCCCGGCGCCCACCGCGAAATCCAGGCCTGAGTGAGGATTGCGCTCTTCACCGTTGAAGAAACGGCGCACGCCAAACTTGCTCGACAGCGGCCCGTTGACCGGCTTGTCCAGCAGCAGGTTGCTCGGGGCATTTGGGCTGAACGTGCGGTACGCGGCGATCTGCTCGGCCAGTTCGCGCTCGATCCGTTTGAGGTTTTCCGGGTCAGGATTGACCTGCTGCGTGTTCTTCAACGTGATGCGTTGTTCCGGATATTTCTTGTTGCCGACTGTGAAACTCAGGTTACGACCGCCACTGCTGATCGACTGCGCGCCCGGCTTGACCGTCAACGGCACGCCGACAATCGCCAGCCAGTTGTTTTGTTCCTTGACCACCAACACCGGTTTGCCTTGATAACTGGCTCTCGGCGCCTGAGCAGATTCGCCCAGATTCACAACCGCCACGCCGCCCGGCACCGGTTTGTTCAGCAGGCGAGTGATGTAACTGTCGGCGTGGGCGTTGAAGGTCAGGCACAGCAACAGCAGCGGAGCTAAGAAACGCGGCATGGATCAATCCAGTAAAGAGAGGGTGACGGGCGTCAGGTGATTGTCTTCGACCCGCACTTGCAGTTCGCCTTCGCCCAGTCTGGCGTTCAGACGTTGGCCAGGACGGGTTTGTGCGGCGTTGCGGATCGCATTGCCGCGCTCGTCCAGCAAAATGCTGTAGCCACGGGCCAGGGTCGCCAGCGGGCTGACCACTTGCAACGTCTGCACCTGGCTTTGCAGTTGCAGGCGACGGGATTTGAGCCCTTCGCGAATGGCCCGTGGCAGGCGTTCGGCGAGGCTGTCGAGGCGCTGACGGAGCATCGCCAGTTGCCGCCCCGGATGTTGCCCGGCGAAGCGGGTTTCCAGGCGGATCAGCCGTTCGCGACGGGTATTGAGGCTGCGTTCGAAGGCGCGGCGCAGGCGCATGTCCAGATCGTCCAGGCGTTGCGCTTGTTGGCGCAGGCGTTCGCCGGGATGGCGCAAGCGTCGGGATATGCCTTCCAGGCGCAGGCGATCGCGCATCAAGCGGTCACGCATGCGCATCACCAGTCGCCGATGCAGGCTTTCCACTCGACGCACCAGATCGCTGGAATCCGGCGCCAGCAGTTCAGCAGCGGCGGAGGGCGTCGGGGCGCGAACGTCGGCCACGAAATCGCTGATCGACACGTCGGTTTCATGGCCGACAGCGCTGACAATCGGCGTCACGCAGGCGTCCACGGCGCGGGCCACGGCTTCTTCGTTGAAACACCAGAGGTCTTCCAGCGAGCCGCCGCCACGGGCGAGGATCAACGCGTCGAAACCACGGGCGTCCGCCCGTTTCAGCGCGCGGACAATCTGCGCGGTGGCTTCGCGGCCTTGCACGGCGGTGGGGATCAGCGTCAATTGCACCTGCGGGGCGCGACGGCGGAACACGCTGATGATGTCGCGGATCACCGCGCCGGTCGGAGAGCTGATAATGCCGATGCGCTGCGGATGCGCCGGTAGCGGCACTTTGCGTTCTGCGCTGAACAGGCCTTCGGCGCTGAGTTTTTCCTTCAGCGCATCGAAGGCCAAGCGCAAGGCACCTTCGCCGGCGGGTTCGACGGTATCGAGAATCAGCTGATAGTCGCCACGGCCCTCGAACAGCGAAACCTTGCCGCGCACCTTGACCGCCAGCCCGTCCTTCAACGCCTGACGAACTCGCGCGGCGTTCTGCCGGAACAATGCGCAGCGCACCTGGGCGCCGCTGTCCTTGAGGGTGAAATACACATGGCCGGACGCCGGGCGGGCGAGGTTGGAGATTTCGCCTTCCACCCAGATATTGCTGAATACGTCTTCGAGCAACACCCGCGCGCGGCCGTTGAGCTGGCTGACAGTCAGGACTTCACGGTCCAGGCCGAGTCTTGCAAAGGGATCTTTAATCATGGGGCGCAGTTTAAAGGCATTCTCCAGCCGAATGCACGATCCCCTGTCGGAGTGAGCCTGCTCGCGATGGTGTGTCAGCTACATGGGTGTCGACTGACACACCATCGCGAGCAGGCTCGCTTCTACAAGGGTAGAGTTCGCTCCGGGATTCATGGATGACTGGGGATGAATGTGGTTGAGCTGATGAATCATTGGCCATTTGGCTTGGTGGATTGGGCTGTGATCGGGGCGGCCATCGCCCTGGCCTACATCGTTTTCGGCATCGCCGGCTTCGGGACCGCGCTGGTGGCCGGGCCGATTCTGATTCTGTTCATGCCGCTGTCGAAGATCGTGCCGCTGCTGGTGCTGCTGGATTTTGTCGCGGCGTTCGGCAATCTGCTGCCCTCGCGCCGGGATGTGGCCAAACCTGAGTTGCTGCGGCTGCTGCCGTGCATGGCGGTGGGTTGCACGCTGGGGGTGATTTTTCTACTGAACCTGCAATCCGATGTGTTGCTGCTGATGATGGGGCTGTTTATCAGTGCCTATGCGATTTATAGCCTGTGGGTCAAAGCACGACCGACGCAGTTGTCCGCCGCCTGGGCGGTGCCGATGGGCACGATCGGCGGGATGTTCGGGGCGTTATTTGGCAGTGGCGGCTTTTTATATGCCATTTATCTGAACAGTCGCTTGTCGAAAGACGCCGCACGGGCGACCCAGAGCGCGCTGATCAGTTGCAGCACGGTGGTGCGCCTGAGCCTGTTTGCTGTCGCGGGTGTGTATGCCGAGCTACCCTTATTGATGTTGGCGCTGTGTTTGTTGCCGGCCATGGCGCTGGGGTTGTGGATTGGCCGGCGGCTGAGCATGAGGTTGTCCCGCGAGGCATTTGTGCGGCTGGTGACCTGGCTGGTGCTGGCCAGCGGGATTGCGTTGATCGGGCGGTATTTGAGTGCTTGACCTCAGAGTGTCAGGGATTAAGCTGCCCGCCGCTCCCACAAGGGTAATCACTCAGTATTGCAGGCTCGCACCATGAACTCCCAAAGCATCATCGTCCCGAAAATCTCCACGCTGCCGGTGCACGAACCCCGGGCCCGGGCGGTCGTGCGTTGGCTGGTGCGCAAGAACATCATCAAGGAAGAACTGACCACCTGCGGGCGAACCGGCAATCGAATGGCTTACGCCCTTGCCGACGGTGCCCGCGCCGTGGTGCTGCACCCGCAGGCGCTGCCGTTCAACGAACCGGTCAATGGCCTGGAGATCGTCACCAAGCGCTGCATCTACACGCCGGCCAAGGGTTTCCTCGGCGAAGCGGGCTGCGCCGAGTGCCTCAAGGAAGTCGGCGAGGCGCTGTTTGAAAGCCTGGAAGACTGGATGCCGGGCCGAACTGATAACTTCACCTGCCCGGAATGCGGGCACGAAGACGACATCAACGGATTTCTGTTCCTGCAGGAATGCGGGTTTTCCAATCTGGGGTTCATCTTCAACAACTGGGCGGAAGCCGGGTTCAAGCAGAGCTTTATCGATGAGTTTGCCGATTGGCTGGATCAGCCGGTCAGCTGGGTCAAGGTCGAGTTGTAATTCATCTGATGGACCGCGTTATCGTTCATCGCTGGCAAGCCAGCGCCTACAGAAACGCGGTGTATTTGTTTGAGCCTGCTGGCTGGCGATGCTCTGCAAAGACCCCGTCGATCACTGTGTCGATAATAGGCAGAGTTTTACGTTGTACCCGAGGGGGTGTCTGACTATAATGGCGCGCTTCCATTTTCCCGCTCGGGAGCCCCCGCGATGCTGCGTATCAGCCAAGAAGCTCTGACATTCGACGACATTCTCCTAGTGCCCGGTTATTCCGAGGTGCTTCCTAACGAAGTCAGTCTCAAGACCCGCCTAACCCGTGGCATCGAGCTGAATATTCCTCTGGTTTCTGCCGCCATGGACACCGTCACTGAAGCCCGTCTGGCAATCGCCATGGCTCAGGAAGGTGGCATCGGCATCATCCACAAGAACATGACCATCGAGCAGCAAGCTGCCGAAGTGCGCAAGGTCAAGAAGTTCGAAGCCGGGGTCGTCAAGGATCCGATCACCATCGAGGCTGACGCCACGGTTCGTGACCTGTTCGAACTGACCCGCATGCACAACATTTCCGGCGTTCCGGTGCTGCATGATGGCGACCTGGTCGGCATCGTCACTTCCCGTGACGTCCGCTTCGAAACCCGTCTGGAAGCCACCGTCCGTGAAGTCATGACGCCTAAAGAGCGTCTGGTCACCGTCCGTGAAGGCGCCGACAAGAACGAAGTCCGCGAGTTGCTGCACAAGCACCGCCTGGAAAAAGTCCTGATTGTCGACGACAAATTTGCCCTCAAAGGCATGATGACCGTCAAAGACATCGAAAAAGCCAAAGCCTACCCACTCGCCAGCAAGGATGATCAGGCTCGCCTGCGCGTCGGTGCTGCGGTGGGTACCGGCAAAGACACTGGCGAACGTGTCGCGGCACTGGTGGCGGCCGGCGTTGACGTGGTGGTGGTCGACACCGCCCACGGTCACTCCAAAGGCGTGATCGACCGCGTTCGCTGGGTCAAACAGAATTTCCCTGACGTGCAGGTCATCGGCGGCAACATTGCCACCGGCGCCGCCGCCAAGGCTCTGGTTGAAGCCGGTGCGGATGCGGTCAAGGTCGGTATCGGCCCTGGCTCGATCTGCACCACCCGTATCGTCGCCGGTGTCGGCGTCCCGCAAATCAGTGCCATCGCCAACGTCGCTGCGGCCCTCGAAGGCTCGGGCGTACCTTTGATCGCCGACGGCGGCATCCGTTTCTCCGGTGACCTGTCCAAGGCCATCGTTGCCGGTGCTTCCTGCGTGATGATGGGCTCGATGTTCGCCGGTACTGAAGAAGCGCCAGGCGAGATCGAACTGTTCCAGGGTCGTTCGTACAAGGCGTATCGCGGCATGGGTTCGCTGGGCGCCATGTCCCAGGCGCAAGGTTCCTCCGACCGTTACTTCCAGGACTCCTCTGCGGGTGCCGAGAAGCTGGTTCCGGAAGGCATCGAAGGGCGTGTTCCGTACAAGGGCAGCCTGAGCGCGATCATCCATCAACTGATGGGCGGCCTGCGTTCCTCGATGGGTTACACCGGCAGCGCCGACATCGAAGAAATGCGCACCAAGCCTGAGTTCGTGCGGATCACCGGCGCTGGCATGGCCGAGTCCCACGTCCACGACGTGCAGATCACCAAAGAAGCGCCAAACTATCGGGTCGGCTGACGCCGACAGCTCTAAGCCACAAGTTATAAGCTGTAAGCGGGGCTGCGTTAGTGCAGCTACCGCTCGGCTTCCGATTACTTGCAGCTTGCAGCTTGAAGCTTGCAACTGCTTTTCAGAGTTTCTTCCATGGCCCTCGATATTCATGCCCACCGCATCCTGATCCTCGATTTCGGCTCGCAGTACACCCAGCTGATTGCCCGCCGCGTGCGTGAAATCGGCGTGTACTGCGAACTGCACCCGTTCGACATGGATGAAGATGCGATTCGCGAATTCGCCCCGAAAGGCGTCATCCTCGCCGGCGGTCCCGAGTCCGTGCACGAAGCCAACAGCCCGCGCTGCCCGCAAGCCGTGTTCGACCTGGGCGTTCCGGTCTTCGGTATCTGCTACGGCATGCAGACCATGGCTGAACAGCTGGGTGGCAAGGTCGAAGGTTCCGATCTGCGTGAGTTCGGTTACGCCCGTGTCGACGTGGTCGGCAAG
Source organism: Pseudomonas sp. GB2N2 (assembly GCF_054897705.1). NCBI lineage: Bacteria > Pseudomonadati > Pseudomonadota > Gammaproteobacteria > Pseudomonadales > Pseudomonadaceae > Pseudomonas > Pseudomonas sp. GB2N2. Next base: position 3,379,927 of record NZ_CM142701.1, on the reverse strand, counting down.
AGCCGCCTGCTCGACGGCATCGAAGACCACATTGACGCCGACGGCCTGTTCGGCCTCGACGTGTGGATGAGCCACGGTGACAAGGTCACCAAAATGCCGCAGGAATTCCACATCCTCGCCAGCACCCCGAGCTGCCCGATTGCCGGCATGTTCGACGACGCGCGCGGCTACTACGGCGTGCAGTTCCACCCGGAAGTGACCCACACCAAACAGGGCGGCCGCATCCTGTCGCGCTTCATCCTCGACATCTGCGGCTGTGAAGCCTTGTGGACGCCGTCGAAGATTGCCGAAGACGCCATCGCCAACATTCGCGCCCAGGTCGGCACCGACAACGTATTGCTCGGTCTGTCAGGCGGCGTTGACTCCTCGGTGGTTGCCGCGCTGCTGCACAAAGCCATTGGCGACCAGCTGACCTGTGTCTTCGTCGACAACGGCTTGCTGCGTCTGCACGAAGGCGAGCAAGTGATGGCCATGTTCGCCGAGAACATGGGCGTCAAGGTGATCCGTGCCAACGCTGAAGATCAGTTCCTCAACAATCTGGCGGGCGAAAGCGACCCAGAGAAGAAGCGCAAGATCATCGGCCGTACCTTCATCGACGTCTTCGATGCCCAGTCGAACAAGCTGGACAACATCAAGTACCTCGCCCAGGGCACCATCTACCCGGACGTCATCGAGTCGGCTGGCGCGAAAAGCGGCAAGGCTCACGTGATCAAGTCGCACCACAACGTGGGTGGCCTGCCGGAAGAAATGAACCTGAAACTGGTTGAACCGCTGCGCGAGCTGTTCAAGGACGAAGTCCGTCGTCTGGGCCTGGAACTGGGCCTGCCGTACGACATGGTCTACCGTCACCCGTTCCCGGGCCCGGGCCTGGGCGTGCGCATTCTCGGTGAAGTGAAGAAGGAATACGCCGACCTGCTGCGTCGCGCCGACCACATCTTCATCGAAGAACTGCGCAAGGCCGACTGGTATCACAAAGTCAGCCAGGCATTCGTGGTGTTCCAGCCGGTGAAATCGGTTGGCGTGGTAGGCGATGGCCGTCGTTATGCCTGGGTCGTGGCCCTGCGTGCCGTGGAAACCATCGACTTCATGACCGCGCGTTGGGCTCACCTGCCTTACGAACTGCTGGAAACCGTCAGCGGCCGCATCATCAATGAAATCGAAGGCATCTCCCGCGTCACGTACGACGTGTCGAGCAAGCCGCCAGCGACGATTGAGTGGGAATGATCCGGCCCAAGCCTTGATGGCTTGAAAGCCGGTTTGACAAAAAGCCGCGTGGAACGATGTTTCACGCGGCTTTGTTGTTTTGGGCGATAGAGGATGGCTACAGGCGCCTGGACCAGCCCGCTAGGCTCATGCCTCTCGCAAGTGCCAGGAGCAGCGATTCGATGCTGTCGAAGCGTTTTTCGTGGACGGTCGGCCAGGCCGGGCGATCAATGAAAAACCGGCTGGATTCGGAATGGATGGCCGTCTGCACGATCGCATTGTCGCGGCCGCGATGAACCAGATAACTGCCGCCAAGTTCCTTTTTCAAGGTGTACAGACCTGGTCGGGAGAGTAACTGTTCAATTTCCGAGCTTGTTCGTGCGTGCCATGGCGTTTCAACTTGCAGGCGCAGGTCGCCTCTGGCCATTGCCGCGTTTTTGCCCATTTCATCTGGAAAACTTTTGCCCGGATCAAGTTCTATACCTGCGGGTTTTCCTTCGGCGACATCTTCGGCGCGCAAGCCGACGGCGCCCTCCAGTTCACTGACTCCGGCGACGCCTTCAAATGTGTTTGAGTGGGAATTCCCCATCAGTGCCACCCAGTTGTGCGGACCACGTGCAGCCTGGTCGGCCTCGATCACGGTGTGAGCATAAAAATTCATCATTTTTTGCCGCGCCGTCGGGTCGGCGACTCGCATTCCTTCAGTTCGGTAGCTTGCCATGCAGTCGATGGCCTGAACCCGGATGCCGTTCCGGTTGGCCTCCTTGACCAGGTTGAGAAAGGTGTTGCGTTGCAACGGATCGGTCAGGTGCCCGCTGTCGAGCTGGATCAGGTATTGCTCAAGATCGCGAGGCATGATCGAAGTCCTGGCGAAGTTGTCCAGCGCGGCCTGGTGGAAGTCCGAGAGCAGATGTTCAAAGTAGAGGGTCTTCACGCCCTTGTTGGCCAACGCTTGCATATTGTCGATGAGCCATTTCTTGCTGCCGATGTCGGCATGGCTTTCGCCGATGACCAGCCCGCGGAACTCTTCGAACAATCGCTCGATGAAGGCTGGCGCGGACAGTCCTGCCTCCAGGGGGGCAATCGACGGACGCGCCGGTAGGCGTAGTTCGGCATAGAAATGCACGGCAGCCTCATACAATTGTTTGCGCAGCGCCCTGAAGGTGTCATAGGGCGAGTTGCCGAGCGTATCGAGAAAGTCGGCCAACAAGCGGGGATCACCGCTCACTGCAGCGCTTTTCAGGTCGGCTCGCGCCTGCACCGGGATCTCATAGGGCGAGTTGATTCGAGGTGGGTCCGTTATCGTCAAGTCGGGGGCTTGCGGCGTCACTGCGCCGTGGACGGAGGGCGACGGTTCGATGTCCGGCAGCGTGCTGGGACCGGCCAATGGATCAATGCGCACGTGCACATGGGACAAGCCTTCATGTTCGATGGCATTCGCCAGCTCATGCACGCTATCGAAGTGGCGGCCACTGACCGATGACCATCTCGGACGTACGATGAAAAAACCTGCACCGTCCTGTTGGATTGGCGTGCGCACCAACGTGCCATCGCCACTGCGGTGAACCAGAGTGGATGGCTCCTGAAACATGAAATTGCCGGGCTTGGGTAACGCCTCCTCGAGCGTTCGGACCGTCACCTTTGCGGGTTCAGCGCGCAGTTGCAGGCGCAGGTCGCTCTTCAGTTCATCGATGGTTCGTCCCAGGATATCCTTGATCTTTTTCCCTGGATCAGCGGTCAGCCCTTGTGCCTGGCCGAACGCACTTTCATCGACGCGCAGCGCCGGCGTGCCTTCCAGTTCGCTGAGTCCGGCGACGTTATCAAAGGTGCTGGCGCGCCCCTCATCCACCAGCGCCACCCATCGATGAGCGCCCCGGGTGGCCTGATCGGCGCGCAGGGTCGTCGCCGAATAGTAATTCATCATCTTCCGGCTACTGGCCTCAGTCGTGCCCTCCATGCGCGGAAAGCGCCGGCTGGCCATGCTGTCGATGGCCTGGACGCGGATGTGGTTTTTCTGCGCGGTTTTCAACTGCTCGGTGTACGAATAAGGTCCGGTGGGGTCGGTCTTGAACCGGGTGTCCAGCGTCTTCATATAACGTTCAAGAGCAGGAGGCATCTTGCCGGTCTTGTGGAAAACATCCAGGTCCGCTTGATGGAAATCCGTGAGCAGATGGTCCATGTAGAGGGTTCTGGTCTTTTGCTTGTTCAACGCTTTGAGGTTGTCGATCAGCACCCGCCGGGCACCAGTCCCGGAACTGCCTTGTCCGATCACCAGACCGGGGTTTTCCTGAAACAGACGCTTGGTCATTTCAGCGAATGACGTCGTCGGTTTGAAGGCCAGCACCATCGGACGCGGGGGTAGTTCAGGGGGGGCAAAGAAGGTGACGGCGTCGTCGTATAGCGTGCGGCGCCCTGTCCTGAAGTCTTGAAAAAAGCGGTCGCTGTTGTCCTGCGGGTCGAGCGGAAAATCACTGACATCGGCCTCCGCCACCGGTTGCAACGCCGCTCTGTAGGCTGGGGGCATGTCATACGGCAACGGCTGCACGTCCACCTCGGGCAGCGGGTCGGCCGTGTGGCCGAAGGGCCATTTGCCGAAAATCTTCACCCCACCCTTGAGGCCGATGCGGGCGGTGGGCTGCCATCTCACGGCTTCGTTCAAACGAATCGGGACATTGCGGTAAAACGAAAAGGGATTGGCCGGATCGACAATCACCCAGCCTCGCAATTGCTCGACGTAGCGCACCTGGTAATAACCACCACTCCCAGCGCGGCGCATGAAGATGTAGTGCTTGCCCGAGGAGGTCTGGATAATTTCCTGAAATTTCGGGTCGCCCGTTTCAATGCGCGTGCCCTCGGTGATTTCAGTCTTGAAGGACGCGAGAAAATCCTCCGGTTCCGCGGGCAGGATGCGGGTCGGCGCGATGTCTTCCAGGGCAGGCAGCGGCGCGCGGGCGATGGCCGCTTCGGCGAGCTTTTCTTCAGGTACGAAGAAGGCCTCGGCCTCGGCAATTTCCGGCAGACGACCACTGCCTTTGATGAAGGTTGCGTTGAACAGGGTATCGATCGTCGCGAAAATCGCGCCCAGCGTCGCGGCCTTGCGCTCGCCACGGGTCTTGCCATTGATCGCCTGGTCGATTTGCAGGCCGACGTTGGCGATGCCGGCTCCGACGACCGCCAGCGCCACCGGCCAGCCGACGGCGGCCATGGGGCCGAACATGCGGCCGAAGGCATTGAGATAGCCGACCCACAGCTTTTTTCGTAGATCGCCATTGGTGTGCATCATGAATGTGGCGTCGCTGATCATCCGCACATGGGTGGCGTTTGCGAGGACCGTGAAGGCATCCTCTTGGAACGCTTCGCTGGTGTGTTCGATCAGCGTGGGATGGGCGCGGTCCCAGGTGCTGACCAGCAGATCCAGGACGTGGTTGAGCCCGACATTTTCAACATGCGGTGCGCGCCATAACGTCGAGGCCATACCCACCACAGGCCCGAATACCCAGAGCCATTTCCTTTTCGCCACGGCGCGCCAGGAGGTGTCTTCCATGATGTCGTGGTCGGCGACCTGGAAGTGCGCGAGGAAGCGCCTGCGGTCAGCCGGTTTGCGCGTCTGTGACAACACCCACCAATGCAGATCGCGGTAATTCTCAAAGGTGTGCAGCCCCCAGGTTTCACCGGGTGCGTAGATGATTTCTCTGCCATGACCGTCGTGGATGCACAGGATATCGGTCGCCACGTAGTCGCCGATCTTCAGCAAACTGAGGCGCATGCCATCGGCGGGCGGCACTTCCTCTTCAAGCATTTGCAGGGTGATTGGCCAGCTCACATTGCCGGCCACCGCTTTGATCACGGTGCGGAAATTATCATCCGATAACCGGCCACCCTCACGGTCCTCCATGGCTTTGGCAAGAAAGGTGCACTTGGCCAGGGTACGGAACGTCTTGCTGTGCCTGGTCCAGAACGAAGCGACTCTCTGGTCGAACCGATCAGCAAAGTTGATCGCCCAGAAATCCTTCAGCACCTCGTTGCCATGCATCCGCACTTCGTTGGTTTCGTTGAAGTTTTCCGCTCCCGGCCCCGCCGTGTAGAAGCCGCCATCGACGTCCAGCATATCGGCGTTGTCCTGATCACCGACGCGGAACCGCTGGATCACCAGTTGCGGCAACGTCATCGACTCAGTGGGTTTGGCGCCGTTGTGTTCCCAGCCCGTGAAGGCTTGCCAGCGACTGGCGGACCCTATGAATCGATGCCAGTAAACCTGCTCGGGTTCCAGGTTGGTGATGCCGTGTTTAAGCAGAATTTCCTTGGCAACCTCGCAGGCCATTTCGTACATGTCGGGGCAGGCCTGGATCAACGCGGGTACCAGGCCCTTGAATGCGAGCCTGTCGGCGGCGTTGGGTAATGCGGTGTTTTCTGATGTGTCCACCGTCGTTCCTTGATCGTGGTGTTGGAAGTGGCTGCGATCATTTCAAGAGGCTCAGGGCCGGTCTGTCAGCAATCAGGTTGATCAGTTGTCGGATCGATAGACGGGGGGTATGGGAAAAAGACTTGTGGTCACCGCGCCGCCCTTACTGTTTCTCATCCGCAGGTGTATCGTATTCGCCTTTTGCGGGCCACGTGCCCGCCGCTGATACGTGAGGTAGTTGAGTTCATGTCCTTTACCCGTCGCCAAATCCTCGGTGGCCTGGCCGGTCTTGTTGTCGTTGGCGTGGGGGCGGGAGGCGCGTCGCGTTATTGGCTGGGCAAAATGGCCGACGCCGACGCCGGCCACGACTATGAGCTGATTGCCGCGCCGCTCGACGTCGAACTGGTACCGGGACACAAGACCGAGGCCTGGGCGTTTGGCCCGTCGGCGCCGGGCACCGAGTTGCGTGTGCGCCAAGGTGAATGGCTGCGGGTGCGGTTCATCAATCACTTGCCGGTGGCGACGACCATTCACTGGCACGGCATCCGCCTGCCACTGGAGATGGATGGCGTACCGTACGTTTCGCAGCTGCCGGTGCTGCCGGGGGAATATTTCGACTACCGGTTTCGCGTACCCGATGCCGGCAGCTATTGGTATCACCCGCACGTCAACAGCAGCGAAGAGTTGGGTCGCGGGCTGGTGGGGCCGCTGATTGTCGAAGAGCGCGAGCCGACCGGTTTCAAGTACGAGCAGACCTTGAGCCTGAAGAGCTGGCATGTCGACGACGTGGGCAATTTCGTCGAGTTCAGCATTCCCCGGGAAGCGGCGCGAGGTGGCACTGCGGGGCGTCTGGCGACGATCAACGGTGTGCCGCAAGCGGTCATCGACTTGCCGGCCGGGCAGATCACCCGCGTACGACTGCTCAACCTCGATAACACCCTGACCTATCGCCTGAACATCCCCGGGGTCGAAGCGCAGATCTACGCGCTGGACGGCAACCCCGTCGAGCCACGGCCATTGGGCAAGGAATACTGGCTCGGTCCGGGCATGCGCATTTGCCTGGCGATCAAGGCGCCGGCGGCGGGTGAGGAATTATCCCTGCGCAACGGCCCGGTTCGCCTGGGCACATTCCGCTCGGTGGCGAACTCCGATGCGCCCACCCAGTGGCCGCCCGCGCTGCCCGCCAACCCGGTCGCCGAACCGAACCTGGCGAATGCCGAGAAACTCAACTTCAATTTCGAATGGGTCGGTTCGGTGTCGGTCAACGTCGAGAATGGCAAGCCGCCGAGCCTGTGGCAGATCAACGGCAAGGCTTGGGACATCACTGACAAGACCTGCGCCGACCGCCCCATTGCCAAGTTAGAGAAAGGCAAAAGCTACATTTTCGAACTGAAGAACATGACTCAGTACCAGCACCCGATTCACCTGCACGGCATGAGCTTCAAGGTGATCGCCTCGAACCGGCACAAGGTGATTCCGTACTTCACCGACACCTATTTGCTGGGCAAGAACGAACGCGCGCAAGTGGCGCTGGTGGCGGATAACCCCGGCGTGTGGATGTTCCATTGCCATGTGATCGACCACATGGAAACCGGCCTGATGGCCGCCATCGAGGTGGCGTGATGCGGCAGATTCGTCCCGCTCCAATTATCGACCGCAGCCGTGATCGCGATTTCATGCGCGAAGCGTTGGTGCTCGCCGCACAAGGCGCCGCGCTGGGGGAGGTGCCGGTGGGCGCGGTGCTGGTTCAGGACGGTGAAATCATCGGGCGCGGCTTCAATTGCCCTATCAGCGGCCACGACCCGAGCGCACATGCGGAGATGGTCGCGATCCGCGTCGCGGCATTGGCGGCCAGCAATTACCGACTGCCCGGCAGCACGCTGTACGTGACGCTGGAGCCGTGCAGCATGTGCGCCGGGTTGATCGTGCACTCGCGGATCGCGCGAGTGGTGTACGGCGCGCTGGAGCCGAAGGCGGGGATTGTGCAGAGTCAGGGGCAGTTTTTTACCCAGGCATTTTTGAATCACCGGGTGTTGTATGAGGGCGGGGTGTTGGCAGAGGAGTGCGGCACTGTCCTGAGCGAGTTCTTCAAGGCCCGCCGCGCCAAACCCGCAGACTAAACACAAGTCTCCTGTAGGAGCGAGCCTGCTCGCGATTGCGGTCGAACATTCAACACAGATGTTGACTGACCCAGCACTATCGCGAGCAGGCTCACTCCTACAGGGGGGCTCCGTTGATGGGAGATCTGTGTTTACTTGCGGGCCACAATCACCGCGCGCATCGGCGCCGGCAGCCCTTCAATCGTCTTGCTGTGATCTTCCGGATCAAGAAAATCACTGAGCGACTGAAACTTCATCCACTCCGTCCCGCGCTGTTCCTCGACGGTGGTCACGCTGACATCCACGCATTTCACATCGGTGAACCCGGCGCGGCGCAGCCACAGCATCAGCGCCGGCACTGACGGCAGGAACCACACGTTGCGCATCTGCGCATAACGATCTTCTGGCACCAGCACCTGTTGCTGATCGCCTTCGATTACCAGCGTTTCCAACACCAGTTCACCGCCCTTGACCAGGCAATCCTTCAGCGCCAGTAAATGCTCGATCGGCGAACGGCGGTGGTAGAACACGCCCATGGAAAATACCGTGTCGAAACCTTCGAGTTCCGGCGGCAGGTCTTCGAACGGAAATGGCAAGTGCCAGGCATTCGGCTCGGACAGGTAACGCTGAACCGCCTGGAACTGGCAGAAGAATAACCAGTTCGGGTCTACACCAATCACGCTGTCGGCCCCGGCACCGAGCATGCGCCACATGTAGTAACCGTTACCGCAGCCGACATCGAGGATGCGTTTGCCCTTCAGGTCCAGATGCGGCGCAACCCGCGACCATTTCCAGTCCGAACGCCATTCGGTGTCGACGTGTACGCCGAACAAGTCGAACGGCCCCTTGCGCCAGGGCGACAAACCCATCAGCGCTGTACGCATCTGCGTGCGGGTGGCGGCGTCGCAGTCGGTGTCCAGCGTCAGGCCGTTGAGCAGATCGACTTCGGTTGGCTGGATTTTCGGCAAGGCATCCAGCGCGCTTTGCCAGCGCTCCAGGTCGCCATGGCCCTTTTCCATTTTCCTGTCGAGTTGTGCTTGCAGGGTGTTGGCCCAATCGGCCAGCGGGGTGTCGGCCAAGCGGCGGGCGAGGGGGGACAGATCAATCATGGCAAGGCAATCAACGAGGCAAAGTTAAGACACTGGAACCACGGCACGACTTTCGAGAAACCGGCGGCCAGCAGGCGCTCGCGGTGTTCTTCGAGGCTGTCGGGCTTCATAACGTTTTCGATGGCACCGCGCTTCTGAGCGATCTCCAGTTCGCTGTAGCCGTTTGAGCGTTTGAACGCGATGTGCAGGTCGGTAAGCAGCGCGTGTTCCTGTTCGTCCTCAAAGCGCAGCTTTTCCGAGAGGATCAACGCGCCGCCCGGCAACAGCGATTGGCGGATTCGGCTGAGCAGCGCAGTGCGCTGGTCCGGGGCGATGAATTGCAGGGTGAAGTTCAGCGCGACCACCGAGGCTGGCTGGAAGTCGAGGGCGAGGATGTCGCCCTCAATCACTTCGACTGGCAGCAACTCCTGGAACATCGAGTCCTGACCATTAAGGTATTCGCGGCAGCGTTCGACCATCGCCGCCGAGTTATCCACAGCGATCACGCGGCAGCCGTCGGTGCGCACGTGACGGCGCAGCGCCTGAGTCACGGCGCCGAGGGACGAGCCAAGGTCGTAAAGCACACTGTTGGGCTGGGCGAACTGCGCGGCGAGCACGCCGAGGTTTTCGACGATGGTCGGATAACCCGGCACCGAGCGCTTGATCATGTCCGGGAACACCCGCACCACGTCCTCGTTAAAGGCGAAGTCAGGCACTTGGGCCAATGGCTGGGCGAAAAGGCGATCGGGTTCTTTGCTCACGGCGGTTCCAGCGGCGTAGGTGGAAAAGGCCGGCATTTTAGCCAAGTTGGCGCGCGGATGCGCGGGTTGTCGGATAAACCGCCACACAGGCTTTGAAATCCGCGTCTTCAGTCATAGCGCTTTCGCGAGCAGGCTCGCTCCCACAGGTACAGCGCAATCCCTGTAGGAGTGAGCCTGCTCGCGATGGGTTCAGCGTGGTTTCGGACCGAACGCGGAGGCGGTAATGCCCCATTGTCCCAACCAATAACTCAGGATGATCACATAAGGCGCCGCATCGAACGGCACCACAAAACGACTGATGCCAATCACGCTGTCCGAGAACACAAACGCCACCGCACCCGCTGCTGCCAGCAACGCTGAGCGTTTGGGCGCGTCGGTGCCCAGCCGTGCCAGCGCCCGCCAGAGCATGGCGCTGATGGCCAGACCGTAGATGATCACCGGGATCAGCAGCGGGCCCAAACCATTGGCAATCAAAATCCCCAACAGCAGCGCACCGACGCCCAGCGCGAGCATCAACGGTAACAGCGCCAAGCGCCGGCAATCGCTCAGGTACGCTTTCAAATACGCGAGGTGTGCGATCAAAAACGCCCCGAGCCCGAACACGAACAAATCCCCCGGCCACGCCAGCAACACATCGCCGAGCAAGGAAAAGATCAATCCCAGGCTGATCCAGCGCCGATACTCGCTGGGCGGCGCGTCGTGCAACCAGCCGAGCAGAGCCAGCACCGGCAGCGGTTTGACCAGCAGGCAAAGCAGTGCGGCGTGCACGCTCAGGCCGTAGAGAAAGGTCACCGCGCCCATCAGCGCCAGGATCAGCCAGCCCATGGTCAGTTGACCGAGATCGCGCAGTCGAAGGTTTCCACCGGCAGCACCTCCGGCGCCCACGGCTGTTGCGAGGTCAGGCGCAAGCGCCCGTCACCGGCGGCGAATGCCTGGAAGCGCCAGGTCGAGACGCCCGCTGCGCCGACGACGCCGGCATCTTCCGGATTTCGATAAACCTCTGGACCCAGTGCGCGCAACACGCCACCGGCCGAATCCTGAATCGCCCAGCGGTAACCCGTGGTTGGGTTGCTCGGCAGGGTCAGGATCAGATTTTGCCCGTTATGCATTTTCACCGGGCAGGCGCTCTGTTTTTCCACGGTCACGTTCTGTTTCGGTTGCGTGGCGCAAGCGGCCAGCAGGGAGAGGGCGAGGGGGACGAACAGGCGGGTGGGGGACATAAGGTCAGCGGCTCCGGCATTCACGACGAACGGCGAGCATAACTGAAGATGAGACAAATTGTGACCGCCCCCGGAATCGGAGTTGTCACGCCTGACACTACCGCCAGCAAGCCGGCTCCCACAGGGGTTGTGTAGAAACTGTGGGAGCTGGCTTGCCAGCGATGGTGGTGGTATGGACGCTACATCACCGTCAGAACAACACCTTCGCCACATCCGCAAACCGCTTGGCAAAGTGCACGGTAATCCCTTCCTTCAGATAATCCGGCAATTCATCGAAGCTCCCACGATTCGGCTCCGGCAGGATCAATTCGAAAATCTTCTGCCGCCGTGCCGCGATCACTTTCTCGCGCACGCCGCCAATCGGCAGTACATGCCCGGTCAGCGTCAGTTCGCCGGTCATGGCCACGCCTTTTTTCGGGGCTTGATTGCGAGCGAGGGAGAGCAAGGCGCTGGCCATGGTTACGCCCGCACTCGGCCCGTCTTTCGGGGTGGCGCCTTCCGGTACGTGAAGATGGACGAAGGCTTCGTCGAAGAACTTCGGATCGCCGCCAAACGACTTCAGGTTCGAGCTGACGTAGCTGTAGGCAATTTCCGCTGACTCTTTCATCACATCGCCCAGTTGCCCGGTGAGCTTGAAGCCACGGTTAAGCGTATGAATCCGTGTGGCTTCGATCGGCAGGGTCGCACCGCCCATGCTGGTCCACGCCAGGCCGGTGATGACGCCGGTGCCGGACAGCACTTGTTCGTTGCGGAACACCGGATGGCCCAACGAGGCTTCGAGATCCTTCGGTGCAATCTTGATCACGGCTTTCGGCTCGTCGATCAACTTGACCACGGCTTTGCGCACCAGTTTGCCCAGTTGTTTCTCCAGTTGACGCACCCCGGCTTCGCGGGCGTAACCGTCGATCAACGCTTTCAAGGCGCTGTCGCTGATGCTCAGGCTGCCCTTGGACACGCCGGCCTTCTCAAGTTGTTTCGGCCACAGGTGACGCTTGGCGATGGCGATTTTTTCTTCGGTGATGTAGCCCGACAGGCGAATCACTTCCATCCGGTCCAACAACGGGCCGGGAATTGAATCGAGGGTGTTGGCGGTGCAGACGAACAGCACTTTCGACAAGTCCAGACGCAAGTCCAGATAGTGGTCGAGGAATTCGACGTTCTGCTCCGGGTCCAGCGTTTCCAGCAGTGCCGAGGCCGGGTCGCCCTGATAGCTTTGGCCCATCTTGTCGATTTCGTCGAGCATGATCACCGGGTTCATCACTTCAACGTCTTTCAACGCCTGTACGAGTTTGCCCGGTTGCGCGCCGATGTAGGTGCGGCGGTGGCCTTTGATCTCGGCTTCGTCGCGCATGCCGCCGAGGCTGAAGCGATAGAACGGTCGGCCGAGGGATTCGGCGATGGATTTGCCGACGCTGGTTTTGCCTACGCCCGGCGGCCCGACCAATAAAACGATGGAGCCGCTGATCTCACCTTTGTAGGCGCCGACTGCGAGGAACTCGAGGATGCGGTCCTTGATGTCGTCAAGGCCGGCGTGATGTTTGTCCAGCACCTTGCGCGCGTGCTTGAGGTCGAGTTTGTCCTCGCCAAACACGCCCCACGGCACTGAGGTCGCCCAGTCGAGGTAGTTGCGGGTGACCGCGTACTCCGGCGAACCGGTTTCGAGGATCGACAGCTTGTTCATTTCCTCTTCGATGCGTTTCTGCGCCTGGGCCGGCAACACCTTGCCCTCTAGACGCTGTTCGAACTGCTCGATGTCGGCGCTGCGGTCATCTTTGGTCAGGCCCAGTTCCTGCTGGATCACCTTGAGTTGTTCCTTGAGGAAGAACTCGCGCTGGTGCTCACCGATCTTGCGGTTCACTTCGGCGGAAATTTCTTTTTGCAGACGCGCGACTTCGACTTCCTTGCGTAGCATCGGCAGGACTTTTTCCATGCGCTTGAGCATTGGCACGCAATCGAGCACGGCTTGCAGCTCGTTACCGGTCGCCGAGGTGAGGGCGGCGGCGAAGTCGGTCAGCGGCGAGGGATCGTTGGGGCTGAAGCGGTTGAGGTAGTTTTTCAGTTCTTCGCTGTACAGCGGGTTGAGCGGTAGCAGTTCCTTGATCGCATTGATCAGCGCCATGCCGTAGGCCTTGACCTCGTCGGTCGGCTCGGTCGGCTGGTGCGGGTATTCGACTTCCACCAGGTACGGCGGGCGATGGTGCTTGAGCCAGGTTTTGATCCGTACGCGGGTCAGGCCCTGGGCGACAAATTGCAGCTTGCCGTTTTCGCGGCTGGCGTGATGCACCTTGACCAGCGTGCCGTAGAGCGGCAGGACCGAGGTGTCGAAATGGCGCGGATCTTCCTGGGGCGTCTCCATGTAGAACAGGGCCAGGGAGTGATGATCGGACTTGCTCACCAAATCCAGGGTTTCAGCCCACGGCTCTTCATTGACGATGACCGGCAGCACTTGGGCCGGGAAGAACGGGCGATTGTGGATCGGAATGATGTAGACCTTGTCCGGCAGGTTCTGGCCGGGCAGTGCCAGGCCTTTGCCGGTGGAAGGGTGTTCGGCGTTCTCTGGATCGGCGTAGTCGCTCGGGTCTTCGGGGAATGCTTGCTGGTCGCTCATGGGGCACCTGCGCAATGGGATATGGGTCTTAGATGGGGCAGGTAGACGGTGGTTTCAATGGCTCGGGACATTTCAGGTTGTGTGTTCAGGGTTTGGACAGGTCGTTTATTGCGAGCCGGCTCCTGCAGGGTGTGTGTTTTACAACTTGATGGGCATGCATGAAAAAGGCGACTCCCGTGAGGGAGTCGCCTTGGTTTTTACCGCGCTGAAGCTTACTCAGACAGCTTGTACGCCATCACATAGTCACCTTGCTTGGTGCCCAGCGAACCATGACCGCCGGCGACGACGAGCACGTATTGCTTGCCGTCCTTGCCGGTGTAGGTCATCGGTGTGGTTTGCGCGCCGGCTGGCAGGCGGCCTTCCCACAGTTGCTTGCCGTTTTTCACGTCGTAGGCACGCAGGTACTGGTCGAGCGTACCGCTGAGGAAGCCCACGCCACCGGCAGTGGTGAAGGTGCCGCCCAGGCTAGGCACGCCCATGGTCAGCGGGATTGGAACCGGCGAGCTGTCGCGCACGGTGCCGTTCTTGTGCTTCCAGATGGTTTTCGCGGTGGTCAGGTCGACCGCTGCCACGTAACCCCAGGCGGGCGCCTGGCACGGCAGGCCCATGGGCGACAGCAGTGCTTCGAGGACCACGCCGTATGGCGCGCCTTTGTTTGGCTGCACGCCTTCGGTTTCACTTTTACGCGGGCCTTGCGCGGCAATTTCTGCGGCCGGGATCAGCGTCGATTTGAACGCCATGTAGCTCGGGTTCACGAACGCGATCTGACGCACCGGGTCAACCGAGATACCGCCCCAGTCGAACACACCGAAGTTGCCGGGATACACCAGCGACCCTTGCAGCGACGGCGGGGTGAACGGGCCGTCGTAACGCAGGGATTTGAAGTCGATCCGGCAGATCAGTTGGTCGAACGGGGTCACGCCCCACATGTCGCGCTCTTGCAGCGGCGGCGGCATCAGGTTGAGCTCGGATTTCGGTTGGGTCGGCGAGGTGTGATCACCGGCGACGGCGCCTTGGGGCACCGGCACTTCGTTGATCGGCACGATCGCTTTGCCAGTGCTGCGGTCGAGCACGTAGATGCTGCCTTGCTTGGTGGAGGCAAGGACCGCCGGCTTCACGCCATCAGCGGTCTTCAGGTCCATCAAGGTTGGCTGGCCACCGACGTCCATGTCCCACAGGTCATGGTGGGTGAACTGGAAATGCCAGCGCACTTTGCCGGTGCCGATGTCGAGGGCGGTCAGGCCGGCGGCGTGCAATTCAGACTCGGGGGTGCGTTCGCCACCGAACTGGTCCGGGGTCTGGTTGCCCATCGGCAGGTACAGCATGCCGAGTTTTTCATCGACGGCGAACATGGACCACATGTTCGGCGAGTTGCGGGTGTAGACCTTGCCGTCGGCAATCGGAGTGGTGTCGTCCGGGTTGCCACTGTCCCAGTTCCACACCAGTTTGCCGGTGTGTACATCGAACGCGCGGATCACGCCGCTCGGCTCGTCGGTGGAAACGTTATCGGTGACGTGGCCGCCAATCACCACCAGGTCCCTGGTCACGGCTGGAGGCGAGGTGGAGTAGTAACCGCCGGCATTGAAGCCGCCGATGTTGGCGCTCAGGTCGATCTGGCCTTTGTTGCCGAAGTCTTCGCACATCTTGCCGGTGTCGGCGTTCAGGGCGATCAGACGGGTGTCGGCGGTGGGCAGGAAGATCCGGCGCGGGCAGGCGTTGCTGGCCGTTGCCGGGCTGGCGCTGCCGGTGGGGCTCTGCTCGGACGCGTACACGGCGTCATCGTGATACGACACGCCACGGCAGGTCATGTGCGCCCAACCCTTGAAGTTCGCCGCGTTCTGGGTGGAGAGCTTCGGATCGAAACGCCAGATTTCCTTGCCGGTGTCAGGGTCCAGTGCAATCACCTGGCTGTGCGGCGTGCACACGTAAAGCATGCCGTTGACTTTCAGCGGCGTGTTTTCGGCAGTGGTTTCACCCGGATCATTCGGACCGGGAATGTCGCCGGTGCGATAGGTCCAGGCCGGAACCAGCTTGTTCACGTTTTGCGCAGTGATCTGCGTCAGGGGCGAATAACGATCGCCGTGGGCGCTGCGGCCGTAGGAGTTCCAGTCACCGTCGGGCATGGCCGGGGCGGTGTTGGTCATGCCTGGCACGCTGTCACGGTCCAGTTGGCCTTTGGTTTCACCGGGGTTGGTGAACTGGCTGGCCAGTGCGGTAACGCCGGCCAGCACCACGGCCACGCTCAGCGCGCCGGTGCCGGTCCTGGCTTCGCCTTCGCGCAGCAACGGACGACGAAACCAAGGCAGCAGCATGACGATGCCCAACGCAAACAACAGCGCCAGACGCGGCACCAGTTGCCACCAGTCGAGGCCGACTTCCCACAGGGCCCACACCGTACTGGCGAACAGCACCAGCGCGTAAAGGCCCAGCGCCATTCGGCGCGCGGCGATCAACAGCGCGCCGGTCAGTGCCAGGCCGATACCGGCCAGCAGGTAATACAGCGAGCCGCCGAGCATGCTCAGCTTGATTCCCCCGGCCAGCATGGCCAAGCCCATTAGCAGAAGCAGAATGCCGAGCAGGGTCGGCAGTAGACGGCTTCGACTCAAAGCACCCTCAGTGCTCATAGTGTGGTTCTCCGTGACATTTCTAGTAGTCCCGCGCAAGTTCACTGTAGATGACGATCCGGCGTGGGCATGGTTCAGATAAAAAAGTGAAACTGTTGCGGTCCTCTGTAGGCGTGAGGTTCGTTGAAAGCGGGCTCCAAGACAGCGCTGTCTCGCAAAAGCTGAAAGGATAATGTCCTGTTACAAATAGAGAAAGGCCTTTTGCCGAGATGAATTTTTGCCGATTTGGTAACAGTCAGCGTGCAATTCCATTTTTCACCAAATCCCTGTAGGCGTCGGCTTGCCGGCGATAGCGGCGGTTCAGCCAACATCATCTTTGCCAATGAAATCGTCATGTCCGGCAAGCCGGCGCCCACAAGTGCACCTACATTGAAAAGAGTGCGCACAGACGCTTTCCCCCAACGCTGCCCTCGGCTAAGGTGCGCGGCTTCCAACTCATCCACCGCTCGAAGGCCCGGCATGACCGAACAGAACAACAACCCGCTGCACGGCGTCACGCTGGAGCAAATCCTCAACGCGCTGGTGGAACATTACGAATGGTCGGGGCTGGCCGAGCGCATCGATATCCGTTGCTTCAAGAGTGACCCGAGCATCAAGTCGAGCCTGACGTTCCTGCGTAAAACCCCATGGGCGCGGGAGAAGGTCGAACATCTGTACGTGAAGTTGATGCGTACCAAGCGGCCGCTCTGATCATGGTCATACGGCCTGCCGTGCGCCGTCGTCTGGTGGCCGTGGCTGCCGTCCTTGGCTGGGCGGGTTTGAGTATTCAGCTGTACCTGATTTTCTATTCGCGCTGGATGCTGGGCGCAAGTTTGCTGGGTGGGCTGCTGAGTTTTTTCAGCTACTTCACCGTACTGACCAATACGCTGGTGGCGACCGTGCTGACCTGTGAACTGACGTCCCGCGAATCAGCGGCGCGACGCTGGTTTTTGCAGCCGTCGGTCAGCAGTGCGATTGCCGTGAGCATCGCCGTGGTCGGCCTCGTCTACAACGTACTGCTGCGCCATTTATGGCATCCCGAAGGCTGGCAATGGCTGGCCGATGAGCTGTTGCATGACATCATGCCGCTGCTGTTCCTGGCCTGGTGGTGGTTGTGTGTGCCCAAGGGCACGCTGCGATGGCGGCACATTGTGCTTTGGCTGATTTATCCGCTGGTGTACTTCGCCTATGCACTGCTGCGCGGCCATCTGCTGGCGGTTTATCCGTATCCGTTCATTGATGTGGATAAGTTGGGTTATCCACAGGTGTTTGTGAACGCCGGGGGATTGTTGATGGGGTTTATGGTGATTGCGTGGGTGGTGATCGGGTTGGATCGCCGCCGTCGTTACGGTCTGCGTTAATCCTCGTCGCCGTCATCCAACCGCCAATAACCGGCCGCTTTGACGAACTGATCGTTAAGCCCATGCTCCTCCAGCAACACCCGGCGAATCTGCCGCGACACTTTGCTCTCGGTCGCCACCCACGCATACAGATTGCCGCTGGGAACTTGCAGTTGCTTCACGCTGGCCAACAGGTTGTTCCGGCCACCCTCGCGCAACACCCAGATCACATTGACCTGCGCCGGGCTGTGCAGCTTCTGCTGCTCCGCGCCGTTTTCCACTTCGATTACCACCAGCGCCCGGCGATTGGCGGCCAGGCCTTCCAGCCGCCGCGCAATCGCGGGCAGGGCGGTTTCGTCGCCGATCAGCAAGTAGCTGTCGAAAATGTCCGGCACGATCATCGAACCTCGCGGCCCGCCGATGTGCAGGAATTGTCCGGGTGTGGCCTGTTCAGCCCAGGTCGAGGCAGGACCGTCGCCGTGCAGCACGAAGTCGATGTCCAGTTCCAGTGTGTCCAGGTCATAGCGCCGCGGCGTGTAATCACGCATTGCCGGCATCGGGCCGTTGTTTTTGCCGGCACCCAGGACCAGGTTTTCCAGCGCCGCGAGTTCGGCGGCGTTCTGTGGGAACAGCAGTTTGACATGGTCGTCGGTGCCGAGGCTGATGAAGCCGGCCAGCTCGGGGCCACCCAGGGTGATCCGGCGCATGCGTGGGGTCAGGTCGACCACCCGCAAGACTTCCAGGCGACGTCGTTTGATTTCATGCATGACGCGATGGATGGTGTGCTCGATCACTTCAGTCATTCGCTTTTCTCCGGTGCATGGGCAACGGCGGGGCCGTCGACGATGGCTTTGGCGGTGTCATTGAGCAACGCGGCAACCCGCAGGATTTCTTCCGGGCTCCAGCGCCCGTGGTGCAACTGCAAGGCATGCCGCAGGTTATGCACTGCTTCATGAATTTCGGCCGGTCGGTCATGACCGCGCAACGAGCGCTTGCTGACATCGATGCGCATGCGCACGCCGTCCAGCGCAATCGCTTGCTCGCTTAAAGAAAGACGTCCGGCGTCGGTCACGCTGTAACGTTTTTTTCCGCCCTCGGCATCGCCCAGAATCATTTCGCTTTCTTCGAGAAAGGTCAGGGTCGGGTAAATCACCCCGGGGCTGGGGCTGTAGGCGCCGTCGAACATGGCTTCGATCTGGCGGATCAGGTCGTAGCCATGGCAGGGTTGCTCGGCGATCAACGCCAGCAGCAACAGCTTCAAGTCACCGGGCGCGAATACCCGTGGGCCGCGACCGCCACGTTCGCGGCCGGGGCGTTTTTCAAAGCCGTCGCGGCCGTCGCCGTGTTCGCGGTGGGGAGAATGGTGGTTGGGGGAATGATGGTCTCTCATTTTTCTGCTTCTCTCGTCATGTTTAGACATAACTTAAGATATATCTTAATGCGCCCGCAAGGCTTTTTTTGAGCATTGATCGCATCACTCGACGGGTGGTACAGGCTTCCCGTCATCCGTGAAAGCGCTGACGACTTATTTTTCTTCCAGTAAAGGCGGTATCGGAAAAATTAAAGTTATCGCTCTAATTTTAGTTGAGCTTATATTCTAAATTTCGTGAATCACCTGTATTAACTAACTGAAATCGCTGTATGGTTTTTTCATGAAAACTGTATGTAAGGCGCAACTTACAGCTACTGTTTCCAATATCGTTCTTTCTGTTTTTTTTCTTTCCGGTCATGGAGTAGTTGAACTACGAGTTCGTCGGAAGTTGCCTGCTTACTTTCCAGAACAAACACTTGATCATGCCTCGGGTTGAAATCACAAACCTATACACCTCACTGCGCAGGTGTTGTTTGAGATTTCAATGAACCGATCCTTTCAAGCAAACAGGTACTGAACGATGTTCAAGAAATTCGCAATCGCTGCCCCTCTGGCTGTTCTCGCACTCAACACCTCGATGGCCTTTGCTGCGGGCGAAGCCACTCACTCCATCAGCCTTGTTGCACATGTGCCGACCAATGGCTTCTATGTGGTACCGACTGACTCGGACCTGGTCAACAAAGACCAGGACATGAGCTACCAGCCGACCACCGGCAAAATGCGTGAAGTCAACGGTTTCTTCGACGTGCGCAACAACAACGGTTCGGTTCACGCCAGCCTGGAAAGTACGCCGAAACTGATCTCTGGCGCTCAAGCCATTGATTTGAAAGTCGAATTCAACAACAAGGAACTGTCTCTGACGCCTCAATTGGTGGTGGGTGAGTCCGAGTCCGACGTGAACTACCGCGCGCCGCTGAAAATCAGCGCCGTAGGTACAACTTTCCAACCGGGTGACTACACCGGCGTGGTCGCAATGACCTTCGACGCTGTGCCGCCAATCGCTGCCCGCTAATCAAGCGTTCTGGCAACAAGCGCTCACCTTCATAAGAAGCGTTTACCGGCGGACATCCCCAGCTGGCTTGTCCGCCGGACTTCAACTTGTTCGTAATCAGAGTACGAGTTCATGTTCCCGATGACACCCATCGCGGCAACGCTTGCGTTGTTGTTTTGTGCCAGTGCCATGGCGGCTGCCGATTCCGTCGGTACGACACCGCGAAGTCTACTGGCCCAGGCCAAAGGCTTGCCCGCGGACTTCGAGGAGCATTTTTTTGATGTTCCTCTGGCCGTGCGGGTAGAGCTTGATCAACAGCCGTTGGGGGAGGCCATGGTGGTGCTGTCGCGTGATGATCGCGTCACGCTGCTGGAGTTCACCGACACCAGCGAAAACCGCTACAGCCCCGCCGAGCGGGAAAAGTGGGCGAGCTATCTCAAACCTGGCGTGGCGCTGGGTAATTGCTCCGGTTCCTGCCCGGACCAGGTGCTGGCGGTGCACTACAACCTGGAAAACTCGCTGGTCTCGATCCTTACCGAAAACGCTGAGCGCGACCTTGAAGCCAAGCGTTATTTCGAGCAGCCCGAAGGCGGCAGCAGCGGCCTGATGGTGCGTAACCAGCTCAATCTCAACGGCGGCCAGGAGCAGGATCTGGGCGGTCGCTTTGGCCTTGAAGCCAGCGGCAGCCTGGGCAACTGGAGCCAGACATTCAATATGCAAATGGCTCGCCTTGGCGGTCCGGACGACAAGCTCTACCACGCCGTCCATGAGTTTTACACCCAGCGCGAGTTGCAAGGCAATTTCGTTCGCCTGGGCTATTTCACCCCCAATTCAGAAGGGTTGACGCGCCAACCGCGTACGTTCGGCACCAGCCCCGATACCGCCGTCGGCGTCATGCTTGGCAGCTCGGACAGCCTGGCCATCAACAGTCCGATGCCCAGCGTTTATCCGATCTACGTCACGTCCAATCGCCAGGGTTCGGTGGAGATCTATCGCGACGGTCTGCTGATCAACACGCAATCGGTGCCGGCCGGTTTGCAGACCCTCGATACCCGTCCGTTGCCGGGCGGCATTTATGAAGTGGAGGTACGCCTGATCGAAGACGGCCAGATCACCTCCACCACCCAGGAACTGGTGTACAAGCCTGGCAACTGGCGCAACCTCGACGAGCGCTGGCGCTACAACCTGTTCGCTGGCGAAGAGAGCAAACTGCTCAGCAACTGGGATCAACAGTCCAGCGGCAGCCCCACGGCCGGAGCCTCGGTCAACTACCTGATGCACCCGCGAGTGATTCTCGGCCTGTCGGCGCGGCAGATTCGCGAAAAGCTGCAATACGGCACGTCCATCGACTGGACCCTGGCCAATCACATCAGCCTGTACGCCAACGTCTACCAAACCCAGGATCACGGCACTGGTCTGGACCTGCAAAGCCTTTACAACTACGGTGCCGGCAGCCTGGTGATCAGCCACAACCGCAGCTGGCTGGACACCACCAACCTGTACGACACCCTGCCGGACGGTACCCGCGTACGGCAGCGCAATGTCTTCAAAGGCGAAACCAGCAACTCTTCGCTGGCGATCAACCACCGGCTCAGCAGCAAAAATTCGCTCAACGCGCGGGTGTCCCACAGCGAGGGCAACGTCGAGGGTTTCGGCGTGGACCTGGGTTGGACCCGGCGCACCGAACTGTTCGGCAGCGATGCCAACTGGCGTCTGTCGCTGTTCGACCGGCCGGGCAGTTTCAGCAGCGGCGATGCGCGCAATCGCGGGGTCGATTTGAGCATCAACATGGCACTGGGCGCGCCCGGCGAGCAGATCACCGGCAGCATCGGTTCGCGTACCGACCGTGAGGGTGGACGCGACAATAATGCGTCCATCGGCTGGCGCAAGGACCTCAAGGATCACGTGCTGCAAAATGTCTCGGTCACCGCCCTGACTGACACCTATGGCGTCGGCGTGTCCAGCCTCGCCAACTTCCGCACCGATGCGATCAATGGCGACGGTTTTGTCCAGCGTTCGTCCTACAACGGCAACCTCACCGGCGGCCTGAACCTCGACAGCACCCTGGTGCTGGGCGCTCAGCAAATGGTTATGACGAGCCAGTACGAAATGCGCGGCGCCGGGATGATCGTCGATGTCGAATCGGACATCGATGACATCGCCCTGCGCGCCGACGACTACAGCGGCGGCACGGCGGCACTGAAACCGGGGCGCAACTTCATCCCGATCACCGCCTACCAGAACAGCTCGGTGAGTTTCGATTTCGAGGGCAACCATGTGCCGGCGGCCACCATCGAGCCGGCGCGCACCCGCTATCACCTGAACAAGGGTGGGGTCGACTACCGCAAGGTCCGCGTGATGAAAACCCTGACCGTGCTCGGTCGGCTGGTCAACGAACAGGGGCAGCCGCTCAAGGGCCACCACGTGATCAACCACGCCAGTCGCGGGGTGACGGAGGTGGACGGTTTCTTCTCGATGGAAATGAACGCCGGCTCGCCGACGCTCGAGGTGCGCCAGGATAACCGTTTGCTTTGCCAGTTCCGGCTGAACGCCCAAGCGCATCGCAGCGAAAACAACGTGTTGATGATCGGCGATCTGCGCTGCACGCCGGACACCTTGGCTGATGCAACCTTTACCGATCAGAAGGCGGGTTGAACCGATGAAAAGATTTTCGTACGCAGTGGGCTTGCTCGCGGCGCTGGGCATGCCTTCGGCAGAGGCGGTGAATCAGGAAATCAGGGCGTTGTTCCAGCCGGATCCGTCGCAGCCGAACAAAAACGTGTTTGTTAACAAGACGTCCAACAGTGGTTATTGCGCGAATTACCCCGGTGAGTGCGCAAACAACAACATGTTCAGCATTCAGATTCCGGTCCGGTTCGATTCCACCCGCGCCGTGACGCCTGGAAATGGGCTGGGGATAAAGGTGCCGGCCAACTGGCGGCAGTTGACGGTGACCAATCCGGTCACCCTGGACACCGAAACCGTTGAGGTCCGCATCATTGGTATTGGCTCCAACTTTGTCCTCAGCGATTCAGCGGCCAACCTGGTGGGTGTGTCGGACATCCTTGAGGGCCATCAAAAACTTTGGACCAATAGCAGCTGGGTGTATGCGCCGGCTCCCTGTGGGTACAGCGGTGTCGGGGCCTTTAACCCGACCAGCTACAGGTTTTTCTGGAAAGCGCCGGTCGAGGCGGCTTGCACCAAAGTAGCCGCTTACAGAATCCCGTCGATGTACTTCGACTCCCTCGATTTCGCCTACGAACTGCGCACCCCCAATCCGTTGGGCATGTCGTCCGGGCTGTACACCGGCTCCCTGTCCTACACGCTGGGCCCCAGCGGGGATTTTCAGTTGGGTTCGATGATGGTGCCGGATGACAGCAACCTGACCCTGGACTTCGTGCTCGACGTGCAGCACACCCTGAAAGTCGAACTGCCGCCCGGCGGGAACAACGTGGCCATGGAACCGGTGGGAGGCTGGCAACGCTGGATCGACGGTGGTCGCCTGCCGACCGAGATTTATCGAGACCAGCCGTTCTACCTGTCGGCGTCGTCGCGCTTCAAGGTCATGATGATCTGCAGCTCTTTGGGCGGCACAGAGTGCCAGATGGGCAATAGCCAGGTGGGGTTCTCCAAGTTCGAGGTCCGTCTCACCGTGCCGAGGGGCATCGTCGGCCCCGGCGGTGCTGACGGCTGGGCTGGCACGCTGAATCACAACCTCTGGATCGGACCGTTCGAGCCCACCCGTTACGTTGATCGCAAACCCGGCATGTTGCGATTCCAGATGCCCTCAAAGTGGATCGCTTCCCTGCTCAAGCCCGGCATGAACGGCACGCTCTGGGGATTCGTCACGATCATTTTCGACTCGGAAGTCTGAACCTCCGGGACTGGCCATTTTTCATTTTCACGAGGTTGAAGACGATGACACGTCTGTTTTTGCTGTTGCTGTCCGCTGTGTTTTGCACGGCGGCCCATGCCGGGCCGCAGATCAATGTCGGTACGGTGTACGACTATCTCGACGGCGATAAAAGTACCTACCTCAAACGGGTATTCAACAGCGGTGACAGCACCGCGTTCGTCAAGGTCAACGTGCTGGAGATCGTCTACGACGGCGAGGGCCAGCCGCAGGAAATTCCGGTCGTCAACGCGGCCGACGGTGCCTCGCGCAACGGCCTCATGGCCAGCCCCGCACGGTTGATCGTACCGGCCCAGGGCATGCAGGGCACCCGGTTGCTGTACATGGGCGAACGTGACCGCGAGCGTTATTTTCGCGTGAGGTTCGTGCCGGTGGTGCCGGAAAAGGAAGACGAGTTCGTGGTCTCCACCGAAGAGCGCGAAGACTATAAGAAGAACCTGTCGGCAGGGGTCAATGTGATGACCGGTTTTGGCATTGTGTTTTTCGTACGTCCCAAGGACGCCCGCTATGACACGGCGATCAATGAAACGGCTGGCCGCTACGAATTGCGCAACAACGGCAACACGGTGCTGGTGGTCGATGAGTTCAAAAGCTGCTCGCTGAGCAAGGAAACGGACTGTGGCGCGACCACCAAACACCATGTCATGGCCGGCAAAACCTTCGCTTTCGACAAGGAGTAGGGCCGTGAATACCGTTTCAAGCTGATCGAAGGCAACAGCAAAAAAGACCTGACGGTAACGAGCGGCTGACGGTCGCTCCCATAGATGCGGTAGGTACAGAACATGAACAAGCAATGCGCCGTCGCCACGCTGATGGCTTTCACCGCACTGATGAGTGGCCCGAGCTGGGCAGCCCGGGAAGAGCTGAATTTCGAAGTCACGCTGACCATCCCCAGTCGTCCGTTTTACATCATCCCGACCGAGCCGGACTGGATTCACCGGCCGCAGCGACTCAATTGGGATTACCCCTCGTCGACCCTGGGCGGCGTGCAAAAATATTTCGATGTCCGGCACGACACCAGTGCCATCGAAGCGCGCCTTGGCATTTCGCCTTACCTGTCAAACGGCCGGCCGGGCGAGGAAATCGGTTTGAAGGTCAGCTTCAACGGCGTCGAGTTGAGCCCGGATATTCGCCCCCGGGAAGTGTTGTCCAAAGCAGAGGCCGCGGTGGGCAAAAGGGTATTGCTGGACATACAGCCGGTGAAACCCTCCGGTGGCTATAAGGCCGGGGACTATGATGGCACCATCATTCTGCTGTTCAACGCAAAAGCACCGGGAGAGTAAGCGCCCATCAATTTCAGCAAAAAAAATGGATGAATCATGAAAAGGACGACAAGCTGGTTGGGCTTGGTGACGGC
Source organism: Pseudomonas sp. GB2N2 (assembly GCF_054897705.1). Lineage (NCBI taxonomy): Bacteria > Pseudomonadati > Pseudomonadota > Gammaproteobacteria > Pseudomonadales > Pseudomonadaceae > Pseudomonas > Pseudomonas sp. GB2N2. The sequence goes on along the minus strand of NZ_CM142701.1, from coordinate 3,354,970 downwards.
GTTGAGTTTGCCGGGAGTGCAGGCAGCGAATCAGGAGATCCGGGCATTATTCCAGCCCGATCCAGCACAGCCGAACAGAAACGTGTTCACGAAAAAGACGCCTAACAGTGGTTATTGCGCGGTGTATCCGGGCCAGTGCGCGGATAACCACACATTCAGCATCCAGATTCCGGTCCGGTTTGACTCTACCCGCGCGATCACGCCGGGCGCGCCCGGCGATGCAATGGCGTTGAAAGTGCCGGCCAACTGGCGGCAACTGACAGTCAGCAATCGCGAAACGGGTCAAACCGAAATCGTTGAAGTGCGCATCATCGGCATCGGTTCGAATTTTATTCTGAGTGATTCGGTCGCCAATCTGGTGGGGGTGTCAGACATCCTCGAAGGTCATCAAAGGCTCTGGAGCAACAGCAGCTGGGTTTATGCGCCGGCTCCCTGTCAGTACAGCGGTGTTGGATCCTATACCCCCACTACCTATCGGTTTTTCTGGAAAGCACCCCTGGAAAACTGGTGCACCAAAGTGGCGGCGTACCGTATTCCCTCTATGTCGTTTGACACCCTCGATTTCGCCTACGAGCTGCGCACACCCAATCCGTTGGGTATGTCGTCCGGGCTCTATACCGGTGCGTTGTCTTACACCCTCGGCCCCAACGGTGATTTTCAGATGGGCCCCATGATGGTGCCAAACGACAGCAACCTGACGCTGGACTTCGTGCTGGACGTGCAGCACACCTTGAAAGTCGACCTGCCACCCGGTGGCGACAAGATTGCTCTGGAACCTGAAGGCGGCTGGCACAGCTGGATACACAGCAGTGGCAGACCGGCTCATATTTACCGCGATCAACTGTTCTACCTGTCGGCGTCATCTCGCTTCAAGGTGATGATCCAGTGCGAGTCCTGGACCGCGTTCGGAACCGACTGCAGGATGGTCGGCGACAAGGATTATCTGCCATTTCCGAACACCTCCTGGGTACACACCAGACTCAGCCTGCCGGCCGGGATCACCGGCCCCGACGGCGCGCCGGTCAAGGATCTTTTGCTGAAAAGGTACGAGTGGTCAGGTCCCTTCGAGCCGAGCCTGTATGTGGATCGAAAACCTGGAAACCTGCGTTTCGAAATGCCGCAGGAGGCTATCGATTACATGCTGCGCCCGGGTCTCAATGACACGCTGAAAGCCAGCATCGTGGTGATCTGGGATTCGGAAGTCTGATCGCCCGGACCGCGTCAGTGTGAAACCGGCCGGGTGACCGGCCGGCTAACGTCAGCGTTAAGGTGATGACACATTTCAACACCCGCCCCAGCAAGCCTGAAGCAGGCTCACATCAGCGGGACAGGATTGGAAGACCGGCGTTTTTCAGCGCCGCGCGGGTCAGGTCTCGGGCCAGTGCGTTTCGTGCATAGCCCATGTCGGACACTTGCTGCCTGTAAAACCACGGGCTCATTTCTTCGCCAGTGAACACTTCTTTTTCTGAAATCTTCAACGCCTGAGCCAGGCCTTCCAGTTTTTGCTTCAGTGCCTTTGTCTCTGTCAGATCCTGGTGCCCGGCCCATTCTTTTTGCGTCTCGCGCAACGCGGTGAGTTGCTCCAGTTTGTCTGCGTAAAGACGGTCATTGGCGGTGAATTCTTCCGGGTGCGTCCTGCGCAGAAAGTCCTCCCAGAACGGAAACTCGAATAAACCGAGCATCCCGTTGAGCAGTCCGTCGCCGCGCTCGCGTTCGATAATGGTTTCGTGGGCCGTATCGATTTTGGCCTGGTCAACGCCTGCTCGGGTTTCAAACGGTATGCCGTCAGATCGCCAAGGCAGATCCAGTCGATTCGCCAATCCTGTTTCGTAGGCCCTGTGCACTTCGGCGTTATCCGGTGTGTCGTTGCTTGCCGGATCGATCAAATGCTGCTGTTGCTGGCGGTTGATTTCGGCCCGGGCGTGGTCGCCCACCCTTTCCAGGCGAGCGGCACTGCGGGCCAGTTTGACCAGATGGTTTTCAAGCTCCGTGGCGGTGGTGACTTCTATGTAGGCCTGCGACACCAGCACTCTAAGGCCCATTCGATTGAACAGTTCCGACCAGGCATCGGCGTAGGTCTGGGGGTCGGCGGTCTGCTTGAACAGTTCCTTGCGCAAATCGCTGTCCACCGCCATGGTCTCGATCATTTGCCAGACGCGCTCGGTGAGTGGCCTGCGCGATCGATTGTCCCGGTAGTCCTGACTGTCCCGCTGCCGGCGAATGACTCTGAAGAAACCGCTGGAGCCTGGTTCCGCCATCACATCCTGCCAGGACTCCTTCCTGTACACCGTGTACCTCCTTGCGGGATTGAATGGCGACGCATCGGTTTCGAAGGGTTTCCAATGGTCCAGTTCATCCTCTACCCGCGCGGAAACCACCTGCTGGCGGGCGAAACCCACGGACTCGCGGTAGTCACCAAGACGCCCCTGATCAGCGGCGGAAAGCTGCGCAGTGCTGAAACGCGAACGCACCAGCACGAACGCCTGATCCGACCCTGCCGCGACCTGCGGCAAGCGGTTGATCGGACATTGGCGCATGTCGAGCGAGAAGTGGCGCGGGCGACTCATCACAGTCGCCCCGTTCGTGAACAGGCCGGACGGCCAGTCCTCGATGCCGGTATTGGCCAGGCGAAGCACGGTCAACTCAGGCATGCCACTGACATCCGGAGGCTGGCGCAGTGGATTGCCGTCCAGGCTCAGCGCCTCCAGGCGCGTGAGGTGGCTCAACGGCTCAAGGGAATCAGGCCCCAGGTCGATGTTATTGTTGGCCAGGTCGAGGGCTCTGAGCTGATGCAGTTCGCCGATAGCGTGCGGCACCCCAATCAACCCGCTGTCGCGGGCGCTTAACTGGCGGAGGTTGGGGAAGTCGCTCAACAATCCGCCGGCGTTGGTGGAAAAACGCGTTCTGTTCAGATTCAGGATGGTGATCTGGTCGAAGAATTTTTGCATGTCGCGCAGCGTGCGCACCTCGTTCCACCAGCGGTCCAGGTCCAGGTCCACGGCGTCGAAAGACAGATCCAGCGTATAACCACCGGCTGGATGGACACTGCGCTCTCCAAACGCCTCGCTCTTGCGTTCGAAGCACTCAAGCAACCGTATCTCGATATGGCGTCCGCCGGTTCGCAGGAACGCGAGATTGATGCCGACTTCTACCTCCCCGCTGCCATCAAGTCCGCGGGGCTGAGCGTCTCGCCACGCGCCCAAGGTATGGCGCAGTTGCTCCCGTTCATTCTCAAGCCGGCCGATGGCCTCGTCCGGTCCGCCTCTGGCGCGCAAGTGCTCGACGAACGAGGCCACCTGTCGTTCGCTCAGTGTCGGATACAATTCCTTGATCCTTTGTTCGAGGGTCTTTGCGCCAAAGAACCAGGAAGGGCCGCGCACCAGGTGAGTGGTTTCAGCACTGGCGACCGAACGAATCGGCGGCTGCGCCATCACCCCGCGGCGCTGGGCCGGTGGCGCGCAATGCTCCATCACCCACAGCTTGAGCAGACGGCCCTGGCCCGTCTGGTAATCCAGTTGAGTGCGCCTTTCTGGCGGCAGGGCGTGCAGGATTGCCTCGTAAAAATCGCCAGCGGGTTGCAACGGGCGGTTGCCCTGGTCCAGCACTTCGTAGCGGCCTTGCTCATCGCGGATCAGCCGCCTCAACGTTGAGGCGTCATCCGGTCCGACGCTGCAGCGCAGTGGCCCGTCATGGGTGTGCGCGCGCACCTCGATGCGCAAGTCGCCGAAGCTGTCGCTGAAAAATTTCAAGGTGTTCAACGCCAGCCTTTCGGTGTCGGGACTCAACAGTTCTTCGTGATAAAAGCCGTCGTAGGCGCGCGACGTGAGTGCTTCAAAGTCGAGTTCGCGGGCCAGGGATTTCAGGCGCAGAGGCAAGCGGTTTTCATCGAAGATCCGTTGCATTTCGTTGGGTGATGCATCCGCAAGAACCTTTTCCGCAAGCGTGAGCGGCATGTCCGCGAACGTCTGTCTGAGCACCTGCACATCCGCTTTGTCCGACCGCTGTGCAGCCTCATGGATGAACCGGGATATTTCGCTGCGGCGCCGGTCAACAACATCGGCCAGTTGATTGCGCAAGGTTTGCGTGCGTTCGGCGCGCGGTACGTCACGACCGAGCAAGGTGTTGATTTCGCTCTCGGTCAAAAAGCCCATGACGCGTTCGGCAAACGAACTCGACATCAGCTCAGGCAGGCTGATGTTCAAGGTGTCGGCGGCGGTCGCTTTGGCGTTGCCGTAGGTGCGCGACTGACCGCTCAGGCCGGAGCTTTCATAAACTTTCAATGCCCGTTCGGCGGGCCATCCGGGCAGCCCGGTCAGCAGCGTTTCAAACCAGATGGACGTGGCCGCGAGCGGTCGCCCGCCACGCAGATTGGCACTGGCGATTCTAGCCCCGTCCAGCGCGGTGAAACGGTTGACGGTGTCAGTCAGCAGTGGCGGCGGTGGTGCATGTTCGAGGTACATCCGGCGCAATTCATTGTCATCGGTGCCGCTGCTGATGCGGATGTGCTCGCGCTCGGCAGGCGAAAAGCGTTCAACACTGTGGCCGAGTCGGCGCATCAGGGTTGCACCTCGCCAGTCACCAGGGTTCTCGCCCTCATGCACCCAGGCACCGTGACCGTTGTGTTCGAGCTTCGGCGTGTAGGCGTTCGCGCGGTGGGGGTGTTTGATCCGGTGCATTGCCGCAGGATCAGTCTTGGCGGGTGTCTCGATGGCATACACCTTGCCTTCGAGCGCGAGCATGGGCTGATCCAGATACCGATAAAGGCCGAGGGCGTCGAGTTGCGCCGTGTCCGGCAGCCTCACACCGGTCTGTTCGTAAGGTGTGAGGTCGGGGTGCCATAACGAGGTTTTGCCGTCAGGCAACTGCACTGCTTTCAACCCTTCGACAAACGGAGATAACTTGAGCCGGAACTCGGCACCGATGTCAGCACCGGCACCGAACGCGGCCAATTGAAGGACGTCGGTCACCACGTCGACCACATGCTCCGCCAATTCCACCCATAGGCCCTCGGCCAGGTCCAGGGTGCCCTCCACAACCTCGGTGGTCAGTTGGTAGGCGGTATAAGCCAGCATCAATTCGCCCAAACCCGGTACGAACGGAGTCAGCACCAGCAGGGCGGCGTTGAAAATATCCGAGAGCATTTTCTTGAAATTGTCCCACCAGGCCCAGCGTGCAGCCTGGTCGGCCCTAACGGTCGACACGGCGATGTCCTGGGCGTCATTGATGATCTTGCTAACGCTCGTCTGGTAGAGGTGCTGCCACAGATCCTTGCCGATGGGCGTGACCCGAAATTCCAGATTGGGCTTGTCCACGGGGGTTGTGCGCCACGTCGGACCGGAATCGAGGTGATCCTTTTCATGCCATTTGACCACGCTCAGGCGTTGGTCGAGGGCGGCGAAAAAATGCCCGCGCTGTTTCTGATCGATGAACTGGCTGAAGAATTGCCAATAGTTGGACCTGGACGAAGGGATGGTTCGGTTATCACGCAGTTGGCGAGTCAGTTCCTGCACGAACGCCAGCCCCGAGGCATATTCTTTCAACGGATGTTCGGGGTCATGGGGAACGTAGGCGATCAGCTTTTCAGTGCTGCGACTTTGGTCGTTGATGGCCGTAAACAGCACGACACCCGTCAAGGACGCGTCCAGCAGCGAAAGCTCGCAGCACTGCATCGCCTTGCCATCCAGCGTGAGGCCCTGCTGCCCGCCGATCAGTCCGATCACGAGGCCGAACGCATTGGCGGTGATGTCTTTCTTCTTCAGGGCCAAATGGGCGGCGGCTTCAAGTGCCGCTTTCTGATTGTTGGTTGCCCTGAGTTCGAGCAGCGCTTGGGCGACTGGCTCCCTGGTCAGTAAAAAGGCGCTGAGGTAGCGGGTGTACTGGCCGCCAATGTCCAGTTCCCGGCACAGATTCTTGAATTGCGCGATGGACATTCTGGTTTTGACGGGAATGACCTCAAAGTGGCCATGGGCATCGGGTTGACTAATGAACTCGGAATCAGCGGTAAAGGTTTCTGAGGTGGCGAAGTTATGCAGCGCTGCATCCAATAGGGACACTGTTCGGTTGGCATGCCCCACCCATGTGGCAATAACATACCAAGGTGTTCTTTTGGGGAAATACAGGCGCAGGTAAGTCGACTTTACGTCCACTTCCACGCCGTAGGCTTCTTTCAATGTGGCTTTGAGCAGTGGTTCGGCGAACGCGTAAATACCCTGAATTTTTTCGAATAACTGGTCTGCCTGATTTTGCGCTGCCCAGGCCCGCAGGTTGGCAGCCTTCAGCGCCTGTGGATCATCGTTTTCATACCAGTTTCGGGTTTTTAAAACGGTAGCATTTAGCGCTTTTGCTCTGTGTAACGATATATGTGTCGTGGCCTTGCTGACTGCATTTTTTATGTGGTCGTAATGACGACCTTTGGAATCATTATTGATCACTTCAAGTTTGGGGGTGTTTTGATCCGAGTGCGGCATGGGGTTTATCTTGTCTATTGAAAAGATAAATAGCCTATCCCGTTCAACTTGCATTAAAAGCCAGAATTTCGCGTCAGTAGTTATGAGTCAACGGGGTGCAATGCTTTTGATTTTGAATAGATGTAATACATATATATGACCTGCGCGAACGCGAGAAACGTTATGTCACGTTCAACGCCGCGCCACTTCGACCGGCAGGCACTGCGTATGACTGCCCGGCTGCAAATAAGGCGTGAGAATCGGCGCCATGCCCTTGAGCACTTGCACCGGCAGCGCCGAGGTGAACGTAAAGGCTTCGGCCGTGCGCCCCGGCACGAAGGCAGTCAGCGTGCCGAAATGGGTATCTCCGATGTAAAACACGAACGTGGCGGTACGGTTGATTGACTTGGAACTGAGAATCCGTCCGCCGGAACCGATGGCTTCTATGCGGTTATCCCCGGTCCCGGTCTTGCCGCCCATCGCCAAAGGTTTGCCATCGGGCGTGACAAAACTGCCGGACACCCGTTTCGCCGTACCGGCATCCACCACTTGCGACAAGGCTTCACGCATGGCTGTCGCCACTTCGGACGGCATCACCCGTTTGCCGGCATCCGGGTCGTTGATCAGCTTGGTTTCATACGGCGTGTTCGCCGCGAAATGCAGGCTGTCGATGCGCAGCGTGGGCATGCGCACACCGTCGTTGAGGATGGTGCCGATCAGTTCGGCCAATGCCGCCGGACGGTCGCCAGAACTGCCGATGGCGGTGGCCAGTGACGGCACCAGGTGATCGAACGGGTAGCCGACTTTCTGCCAGCGTGCGTGAATGTCGAGGAACGCCTCGATCTCCAGCATGGTGCGGATACGGCCGTCGCGTGCCCCCTTGTGTTTGCTTTTGAACAGCCAGCTGTAAACCTCCTGGCGTTCAAACTGGCTGGCCTTGACGACCTCGCTCCACTTGGCGTCGGGATGATTCAACAGATAACCCATCAGCCACAGATCCAGCGGGTGGACCTTGGCGATGAAGCCCTGGTCCGGGAGATCGTAAATGCCCGGAGCGTAATTTTCGTAGAGCCGTTGCAGGCGGTCGTCCGTGAGCTTTTCGGTGAGTTTGGCGCCGCTCATGTGCGAGCGCACGAAGGTGTTGAAGCTTTCCTGGCTGGCTTGCGGCAGCAGGTAACGATGAACCGCGGCCATGCGAATCGGCGTCGGGCGCATGCTGTCGAGGAAGGTTTCGAGCCGCTCCTGGGTGTCCTTGTTCTTGTACTTTTTCCAGAACTTCAGCAGAAACGATGTGCCCTCGCGGTCAGCAAATGACGCGAGGTATTCCTGACGCCGAGGATCGCGGTCGTCCAGGAGCAGAGCAGCGCTGTTGTTCGGGCCGTTATAGGTGGTGTAGCGCACCACGTCGCGCATCAGCCGAATGAACGGCAGGTTGATCGATTCGCGCAGGGCATCGCGCAAGGTCGGGATGCGGCCGTTGTCTTCCTTGCGGAAGTTGTGGAACACGTGCAAACCACCGCCGGTGAAAAAGGCCTCGCCGGGGCTGGCGGAATACTTGCGATCCAGCGCGGCGCCGAGCATGGCCGGCAAGTTGCGGTCCTTGTTCTGGATCAGGTAGTCGATGGCCCACTGGCTCAAGCGGTCCTGATCCGGGACGTCGACTTTCTTCAGTTCGGGAACGGTCATACCGACGTATTTATCGTGCAGTTCGGAGATGATTTGCAGGTATGTGGTCAGCACACGCATTTTTGCGGTGGAGCCCAATTCCAGTTTGCTGCCTTCGTTGATGTCGAAGGGCTGATCGGTACTGTCGGTCTGTACCCGCACGCGTGAACCGTCGGGAGTCAATTCGAACAGAGTAAAGCTGTAGCGCACCTGCGTGGTGCTGGTGGGCGTCAGCAAGCGTTCGCCGATCAGTCCGATCTGCGCGGCGTAGGCCGGGTCTGACAGACGCTTGAGGTATTCGGTGGCCTGAGTCTGCAAGCCGCCTTGGAGGGTGCTGGTGGCCGAGAGGTCGAGGCGATCGAGGTCGTACAGCGGCCGATTGAGCAAACCGCCCAAGCGACTGCGCGCCACGCTGATGCCCTTGTTGGTTTCGATCGGCTGAATGGTCGGCTGGGTCTGCCAGTCGCGGTAGGTCACTTTGCTGGCCAGTGCCGCGGCCGCGAAAGGTGCATCGATCACATTGTTCTGTGCCAGCAGGCGGATATGGCTGTCGGTGAGGTCGGCCAGTTCGTCATGGCCCTTGGTCAGGTAGTGCGAAGGGCGGCGCTGGGCGATCATCAGCGAGAGCATCTCACGCAAGGCCAGGCCTTTCTCCGCCAAGGTCTCGGGATCGGTGTCGGTGCTGGCCAGCCACTCGTTGGCCTGATTGAAATCGGCGCCATACCAGACGCGCAGCCCTTCGGCCATGCCATGCACCTCGCCGTGGCCCGGTACGGCAGACAGCGGCACGCTGTTGAGGTAATCGCGCACCACATTTTTGCGCGCTTCGAGGGTGTCCGGTCCGTCCTGATAGGCGCGCACGCTGGCGGAAATCATCTGCCGAATTTTTTCCCCACCCGAAACCGTCAAGCCATCCGGCGAATGTCGATACTTCTCCAACTGCGTTGCCAACGTACTCCCGCCGGCCGATTGGCCAGGCATGTGCAGCAATTTAGCCACCTGCGACCACGCGGCCATGCCAAAGCGTGGCCAATCCACCGCGGGGTTGGCCCGTGGCTGGCGGGGGTCGAGCAGAAAGCGGTTTTCGATGAACAGCAGGCTGCTGACCACCACCGGCGGGATCGAGTCGAAGCTTGAGTAGAGTTGTTGCGGATATTTGTACTGGTAAAGCGGAGCCGCACGGCAATCGGTGATCGACAGGCCCGCCTGGATTTTTTCCGCATAGGGCACGAAAAAGCCCCTGTCGGTGTAGTCCATCAAGGGTTGAGAAAAACGGGTTTGTGAGGCAACGACATAGTCGCGCTTGATCAGGCGCGGCAGGAATTCGCCCAGAGAGCTGTAGCCCAGACGCAGGTCAAAAGGCCCGGCCCCGGGGTAGCGAATGGCATCGCTGGGCCCCGGTTTCAGTTCGTAACTCAGGGTAGCGGCAAACTTGCTGACTTCCCGGGATTGAAACTTCGAGGTGCGCATTTCCTTGGCGGCAGCCAGCCCCACGACGATCGCGATAATCAACAGCAACAACCAGAAAGCCCCCCAGCCGTGTTTTATGCGACTACGGCGAGGTTTTTCAGGTAAAGGCGCTTCATCCACACGTTCAGTCGGAACCACAGGTTTACTCGAATCGGTTTGCCACAAAGCGCCCATAGTCGACTGATCCATTCACGCAGATTGATCGGACTTGTCTGAAGCTTAGTCGGTGGTTGGCGATGATGAAAAAATTGTGAATAGCGAAATATCAAAAACGCATGTGAACCATCGGAATCAATGGTTTCGTAACGTTTCGCTTGAAATTGAAATGAAAAAGCCCCGGTTGTTGTGACCGGGGCGTTTTGTGTTTGCAGGTGAGCAGTGTGTAGTCCGGGACGCCGCCATCGCTGGCTTGCCAGCGAAGGCGTCCGCCCCCGACGCCTCATCATCTTCAGGTGTACTTACGCTTCTCCGGCGCCGGCGGGAAATACTGGTACAACCAGGTCTCGCTTAGCGTCCGGTCATTGGTGCGAATGAACAAGCGCAGCTCCACCGGCTCCACGCTGTCATTGGTCGGGAACCAGTCAAACGTAATCCGGTAGCCCTTGATGTCATCGAGCGCCAGCACGTTGAAGTCCTTGACCTCGCCGTTGGAGCACGTGACCACCGGTTCAATCCCCGTGCCCTCAGGCAAGCGATCCAGGCCGCCACCGTTGAAGTCCACCGCAAACCGGCGCGCCCACACTTGCGGGTAATGCTCGCCAGGCGCCCAGCCTTCAGTGAAACCGCCCATGCCCGAACGAGTCGCGTTGACCCGCGCCAGCGGCGTACCGACCGGCGGCAATGCGCTCCAGTAAAGTTTGTAGCCGTAGTTCAGGGAATCACCGGCCGCGACCGGCTTTTTCGGGGTCCAGAACGCGACGATGTTATCCAGGGTTTCGCCGGTAGTAGGAATTTCCAGCAGATCGATAGAGCCTTCGCCCCACGCGGTGGTCGGTTCGACCCACAGGCTCGGACGCTTGCTGTACCAGTCGACGGTGTCCTGATAGCTGGCGAACTCGTGATCAGTCTGCACCAGGCCGAAACCTTTCGGGTCGGTGTCGGCGAAGGCGTTGAATTGCAGGGTCGCCGGGTTGTTCAGCGGTCGGCAAATCCACTCGCCGTTGCCGCGCCACATGGCCAGGCGATCCGAGTCGTGGATCTGCGGGTGAATGGTGTCGCACATGCGCCGCTCGTGGGTGCCGCAACTGAACATGCTGGTCATCGGTGCAATGCCGAGCTGTTCGATGGCGGTGCGCGCATTAATGTGGGCGTCGATGGCCATGACTACCTGACTGGCTTGGCAGTCGATGTCGAAACGGTAGGCGCCGGTGGCGCTTGGCGAGTCCAGCAGGGCATACACGACGAAATGAGTGCTGTCCTTATCCGGCGTCTCGAACCAGAACTTGGTGAAGTCCGGAAACTCCTCACGCTTCTTCGCGTAAGTATCGATTGCCAGACCGCGGGCCGACAGACCGTACTGGCCAGTGGCATCGACCGCACGGAAATAACTGGCGCCGAGGAAGGACAATACGTCGTGGCGGTCCAGCTCCGGCGCCTTGAACAGCTTGAACCCGGAAAACCCCAGGTCGCCCGTGAGCTGCTTGGTGTCGACCGTGGCGTTTTCATAGTTGAACAGCGACGGGCGGAAATGCACTTCCCGCGCCTGACGTGTCTTGGGGTCGACACTGTACATGCGCACGGGTTGCTTGAACCCCATGCCGACGTGGAAAAACTGCACGTCCAGCTGACCTTTCAAATCCTTCCACAACGAATGATTGGCGTCGTAGCGGATTGCATTGAAATTCTGCGGCGTCATCGTCGCCAACGTCGGCGGCAGCAGCTGCTTGGTGTCCTGATAGCGGTTGGCGGCAAGCTGCTTGGCCTGGATTTTCAAGGCTTCGAAATCGAAGGCCTGAGCCTCGCCATCAGCCGTGCCATTACCGGCCCAGGCCCGCGTGGCCAAGAGGCCGGTGGCGGACAAACCGGTGTAGGCAGCGATGGCCATGGACGCTTTGAGCAAATTCCTGCGGTGCATAAGTACAACCTGTCGTGAACAATCCCGCGCCGTTCCTGGCGCGTGCTGGATCAGAAATGGAGGTTCGGACATGCCTTCGGCCAAACGCAACGGACTTTAAACAGATGCCAAATAGCTTAAACCGTTCGCTCGCTGAGCAAAAATGATTGATGGCGTGGCAGTGGCACCGCTATGAAACAAGACATTTCCGGTTCACGTTTCCCACAGTCATTTCTGATTTATAGGGCATTTCTGCTTTTTTCGACTAATTACTCTAAAAACCGCTTTTCAGCGCCAATTTACTTTCTATTCTATGGGCATAACCGGTTTCTGCCCTCAGGCCGGTGGGATTCAGTTGGTACAAGGAAGCGGCTGAAAAAACGAAGGGCGATGCGGTATCTGAAGTTTTCTTTGACGTAGAGAGGGACATCGTCCATGTCGAAAGTACAAGGCATCACCGAATTGTTGGGAATCTTCCCCTGCCTGGGACTCGGGCGGCGAAGGCGTCGGCTTAATTCTGAGGAATTGAAGCTGGTGGAAAGGTATCGCGAGCTGTCGGAAAACGACCGGATAGCGATGCGGTATCTGGTGGATGCGATGCGCAGTGTTTCGCGGTTTTGAAGGGGTATTAGGATTTCGGCCGTGACATTTCTGTCACGGCCGAAAATGGATAAGCGAAGAAACACCTGAAGGGAGGTGAAAGCAGAAATTTTTGAAATGCTGACCACTGTAGGAGCGAGCTTGCTCGCGATGAACTAATGACCGTCGCGTTGATTCAGGAAACACGCGTCATCGTTAAAGTCCATCGCGAGCAAGCTCGCTCCTACATTTCAGCTACACGTACCCATTATCGGGAAAGGTCGCTGCGCCTGCGCCAGATCAGGCATGTCCCGCCACTTGATCCACGCCGACTCTTGCCAGTGCAGCAGCGGCACCGAGATTCCGCCCCATTGCAACGAACTCATGCCTGGAACGGTGTTCAACGGCATCGCGCTCGACTCATGCAGCGCCGGTACGACCTCGTTACTCAGCCATTGGCGCAGGTTACGGTTTTCCGGAACGAAATGGTGGACCAGCAATGCGTACATTCCGGACTCGCTGACCATGAGCGATTCGACCGTTTTGCCGTTCTTCAGCAGCCAGACATATCGGCGCTGATCGGGATCGAGTTTTTGGGTGAGTCGTTGGTCAAGCGGGCGGCCCATCAGACGTCCCAGGTCATGGACGCAGAACCAGGCTTGGTTGGCCTGGATGATGGCGTGGAGGAAGCGGTTGTGTCGGGGGAATATGGTTGGGGTGAAATAGGTGTGGCTTTCAGGTGTATTTGAGGTGTGCGTAGAGGATTAGCTTTTCCACTATTTTTCGAATCCATTGAGTTGCGCACAAGGAACAGATCTATGACTGACGGTAGCCACTCGAAACCCGAGACCTATACCCTCGATCGCTTCGAGGCGGTGCGGGGGGAAACTGATATCAAAGGGCGTACGGATGAATTGATGGCTGAGTTGCGGGGAGACGCAAGATGTCGTCTGACGGATAAAGCTTGCCCCGGAATCTCAGATGATCCCGGGGCAATCGTTCTTAGTGACTCACCTTCCACGCATCCCCAGCCGGCGCCGTCCCATGGTCATACGGCTTGGCAATCCACATATAAACCAGCCCCAATCCAATCACGATCGCCGTGCTCAGCACCATTGCGTAGTTGATGTACCACGCCGCATCCGGTGTGCGTGGCCAGGCCATGTTGATGATGGCGCCGACGCCGTAGACCAGCGCGCCGATGTTGACTGCCCAGCCCCAGGCGCCGAGGGTGAATTTGCCGCTGGGTTTCCAGCCTTTCAGGCGTGCATACAGTGCAGCGAGGACGATCATCTGGAACGCGAGGTAGATGCCGATCGCGGCGAAGCTGACGATGGTGGCCACGGCGTCTTGCAGGAAGAAGCCGAGGATAATGATCAGCGCGGGCAGGACACCGGAGACGAACAGTGCCGCGACTGGAACCTGAGTCGTAGGAGAGATCTTTTTCAGCAGCGAGCTGCCGATGACCATTTCATCGCGAGCGTAGGAGTACAGCAGTCGGCTCGCCGCCGCTTGCAGGCTGATGACGCAGGAGATGAAGGAAATCATCACCACGCCCATCACCACTTTTGAACCGACCGGGCCGAAGGCGTTGTTGAGGATGGTGGTGACCGGGTCCTTGTCGGTGCCGTTGATCACGGCTTGCATGTCCGGCACGGCGAGGATCAGCGCCAGGCAAGCGAACATGGCAGAGATGCCGCCGATGTAGATGGTCATACGCATGGCCACCGGAATCTGCTTGCTGGGGTTCGGGGTTTCTTCGGCCACGTCGCCGCAGGCCTCGAAGCCGTAGTACAGGAACATCCCCGCCAGCGAAGCGGTGAGGAAGGCCGGCAGGTAGGAGCCGTTGATGCTGATGTCGAAGGTGTTGAACAGCACGCTGATCGGTTGATGACGTTCGAAAATCAGCAGGTACACGCCGACGATCACTGCGCCGACCAGCTCGCAGAGGAAGCCGAACATGGCGATCCGCGCCAGCACTTTGGTGCCGCTGAGGTTGACCAGGGTCGCGAACAGCGTCAGCACCAGGGCGATGATGATGTTGGTGTTGTTGCTTGGTTCGAAGCCCAGCATGGCGGCCAGGTACGGACCGGCACCCACCGCAACGGCGGCGATGGTGACGCACAGTGCGATCGAGTAGATCCAGCCAACCATCCACGCCCAGCGTTTGCCTACCAGGCGGCGAGCCCATGGGTAGACACCACCGGAAATCGGGAATTGCGAAACCACTTCACCGAAGATCAGACACACCAGCAGTTGGCCGCAACCGACCAGCAAGTAGGCCCAGAACATCGGAGGCCCACCGGCGGCCAGGCACAGGCCGAAGAGGGTATAAACCCCTACGACCGGAGACAGGTAAGTGAAGCCCAGGGCGAAGTTTTCCCACAGGCTCATGCTGCGATTGAAGTTGGAGGTGTAACCCAGCTTGCGGAGTTGCTCGGCATCGCTGTCGACAGCGCCTGCAGAGAGTTCGGGTGATGCGCTCATAGTGTGTTAGCTCCGGAAAATCGGCAGATTTCGGATGTCCGAAAACGTGGCAGAGCCGTGATGGCGCTGCCCGGATCGGTGGTTATTGTTGTGGTGTAAACCTGGTGGTGCGTGGTGCCGGTTTTTACTCTGAAACGGTGACGCCTTTAATGCTTGAACATCACATGCCGCACAACGGTGTAATCCTCCAGCCCGTACATCGACATGTCCTTCCCGTAGCCGGACAATTTCTGACCGCCATGGGGCATTTCGCTGACGAGCATGAAGTGCGTGTTCACCCAGGTGCAGCCGTACTGCAAACGCGCCGCCAAGCGATGGGCGCGACCGACGTCGGCGGTCCACACCGATGAAGCCAGGCCGTAATCCGAATCGTTGGCCCAGCCGAGCACCTGCGCTTCATCGCTGAACTTGGTGACCGAGACCACTGGCCCGAACACTTCACGACGGACGATTTCGTCATCCTGCTGTGCATCGGCCAACACCGTCGGCTCGAAGAAAAAACCGTTGCCTTCAACGGCTTTGCCGCCAGTGATCAAGCGAATGTGCGATTGCGCTACGGCGCGTTCGACAAACCCGGCCACGCGGTCGCGATGCTGTGCGGTGATCAGCGGACCGAGCTCGGTCGCCGGGTCATCCTGCAAGCCGTACTTGATGCTGCTGACCGCTGCGCCGAGCTTCTCGACGAATTTTTCGTAGATGCCGGCCTGCGCGTAGATGCGGCACGCGGCGGTGCAATCCTGACCGGCGTTGTAGAAACCGAAGGTACGGATGCCTTCCACGGCGGCATCGATGTCGGCGTCGTCGAAGATGATCACCGGGGCCTTGCCGCCCAGTTCCATGTGCATGCGTTTGACGCTGTCGGCGGTGCTGGAAATGATGTTCGCACCGGTGGCGATCGAGCCGGTCAGCGAGACCATGCGCACTTTCGGGTGGGTGACCAATGGGCTGCCAACCGTAGGACCACGGCCAAATACCAGGTTGAGTACGCCGGCCGGGAAAATTTCCGACGCGATTTCGGCCAGACGCAACGCGGTCAGCGGGGTTTGTTCCGACGGTTTGAGCACCACGGTATTACCTGCAGCGAGGGCCGGGGCGATTTTCCAGGCGACCATCATCAGCGGGTAGTTCCACGGCGCAATGGAGGCGATTACGCCCACCGGGTCGCGGCGGATCATCGAGGTGTGGCCGGCCAGGTATTCACCGCCGGCCGAACCGCTCATGCAGCGGCTGGCGCCGGCGAAGAAACGGAACACGTCGGCAATCGCCGGGATCTCGTCGTTCAGCGCGGCGCCGTAGGGTTTGCCACAGTTGTCGGATTCCAGTTTCGCCAGTTCCTCGCCGTGGGCTTCGATGGCGTCGGCGAGTTTCAGCAGCAGCAGCGAGCGGTCTTTCGGCGGGGTTTGCGACCAGCTTTCAAACGCGGCATCGGCAGCGCGTACGGCTGCGTCGACCTGGGCTTCAGTGGCTTCGTTGATGTCCACCAGCACGCGACCGAGGGCCGGGTTGAATACCGGTTGGGCGGGCCCTTCGCCGTCGAGCAGTTGGCCGTTGATCAAGAGTTTGGTTTGCATGGCATTGTCCTCTGTAGGCAATTCTTGTTTTGAAACCGATTCCCGTTACTTCCCGCCACTTCCCGCCACACTCTCGCCGCCACGGGTCAGGTAATACGCGCCGAGAATCGGCAGCATGGTCACCATCATCACCAGCATCGCGACGACGTTGGTCACCGGTACATCCCGGGGGCGGCTGAGCTGGTTGAGCAGCCAAAGCGGCAAGGTGCGTTCATGGCCAGCGGTGAACGTGGTGACGATGATTTCGTCGAACGACAGCGCGAACGCGAGCATGCCGCCGGCGAGCAACGCCGAGCTGAGGCTCGGCAAGACGATGTAGCGAAAGGTCTGCCAACCGTCAGCACCGAGGTCCATCGAAGCTTCGATCAAACTGTGCGAAGTGCGACGCAAACGGGCGATGACGTTGTTGTAGACGATCACTACGCAAAAGGTCGCGTGACCGACGATGATGGTGAACATTCCCGGCTCGATCCCCAGCGACTTGAACGTCGCCAGCAGCGCGATCCCGGTGATGATCCCCGGCAACGCGATCGGCAGAATCAGCATCAGCGAGATGCCTTGCTTGCCGAAGAAATCCCGTCGGTACAACGCCGCCGAAGCCAGCGTGCCGAGGACCAGTGCAATCAACGTTGCGACAGAGGCGATCTGCAGCGACAACTTGATTGCTTCCAGCACGTCGGGGCGCGAAAACGCCACGCCGATCCACTTCAGGGTGAAGCCCTTGGGCGGAAAGCTGAACGCCGTGTCCTCGGTGTTGAAGGCATAGATGAAAATGATCAGGATCGGGAAGTGCAGAAACACCAACCCGCCCCAGGCTGCGATGCGCAGGCCTAAAGAAGCTCGCTCAGAGTGCATCGAAGGCCCCCAGTCGTTTGACGATGGTCAGGTAGATGGCGATCAGCACTATCGGCACCAGCGTGAACGCTGCCGCCATCGGCATGTTGCCGATCGCACCTTGCTGGGCATACACCATGCTGCCGACGAAGTAGCCCGGCGGGCCCACCAGTTGCGGCACGATGAAGTCGCCCAGGGTCAGCGAAAAAGTGAAAATCGAACCGGCGGCGATGCCCGGAATCGACAGGGGCAGGATCACCTGCATAAAGGTCTGGCGCGGCTTGGCGCCAAGGTCGGCCGAGGCTTGCAGCAGCGAGGGCGGTAAACGTTCCAGCGCGGCCTGGATCGGCAGGATCATGAACGGCAACCAGATGTAAACGAACACCATGAATCGCCCCAGGTGCGAGGTCGACAACGTGCTGCCGCCGACACCCGGGATGCCCAATACGAACTGCAACACCGGCTCCAGTCCCAGGTGTTGAACGAACCACTGCGCCACGCCGCCCTTGGCCAGCAACAAGGTCCAGGCGTAGGCCTTGACGATATAACTGGCCCACATCGGCATCATCACCGCGATGTAGAAAAACGCCTTGGTCTTGCCGGTGGTGTAGCGCGCCATGTAGTAGGCAATCGGGAACGCGACGATGGCGCTGGCGATCGACACCACCACGGCCATGCTCAGGGTGCGCAGGATGATGTCGAAGTTCGCCGGCTGGAACAGCGCGGCGAAGTTTGCCAGGGTCAGGTCCGGCGTGACTGCCATGGTGAAGTCGTCGAAGGTGTAGAAACCTTGCCACAGCAGTGCCAGCAGCGAACCGAGGTAGATCGCGCCGAACCACAGCAGCGGCGGCACCAGCAGCAGCGACAGGTAAAAATTCGGCCGGCGATACAGCAGGTTGGAAAACCTGCGCAACGGCGAGCCGCTGGCCGGAGTTTGAGGGAGCGCCACGCTGGTCATGTCACACCCCGCCTACGGTGTCGTGCAGCGGGATCATCGCTTCCCGCGCCCAGCGTGCGCTGATGCGTTGCCCGGTCTGATGCTGCGCGCTGACATCCAGCCACTGGTTATTGGCATGGCTGATGTTCAGCGTCTGGCCGTTTTCCAGTTTCACTTCATAGCGGGTCGCGCTGCCCTGGTACTGAATGTCGTGGAGCAGGCCGCTGACTTCGATCTCGTGGCTGGCCAACGGGCCGTCGGCGAAACGCACGTGTTCCGGGCGAATCGAAAACGGTTGCGGGTTGCCGCTGATCTGCCGCGCCAGATCACCGCGAATCACGTTGGAGGTGCCAACGAATTCCGCGACAAAGGTGGTGGCGGGTTTCATGTAGAGGTTGCGCGGAGTATCGACTTGTTCAATGCGACCCTTGTTGAAAACCGCCACGCGGTCGGACATTGACAGCGCTTCGGTTTGATCGTGGGTGACGAAAATGAAGGTGATGCCGAGTTGGCGTTGCAGCTTCTTCAGCTCACTTTGCATTTGCTCGCGCAGCTTCAAGTCGAGGGCGCCGAGGGGTTCATCGAGCAGCAACACTCTAGGACGATTGACCAGGGCGCGAGCCAGGGCCACACGCTGGCGCTGACCACCGGAGAGTTGCACCGGTTTGCGCTCGCCGTAACCGCCGAGGGCGACCATGTCGAGGGCTTCTTCGGCGCGTTTGTGGCGTTCGGTTTTGCCGACGCCTTTTACTTTCAAACCGTAGGCGACGTTGTCGAGCACGTTCATGTGCGGGAACAACGCGTAGTCCTGAAACACGGTGTTGACGTCACGCTCGTACGGCGGCAGCCCGGCGGCTTCTTCGCCATGAATACGGATCGAGCCTGCACTCGGTTGTTCGAAACCGGCGATCAGGCGCAAACAGGTGGTTTTGCCCGAACCCGAAGGGCCCAGCATGGAAAAGAACTCGCCGTCCTGGATGTCGATGGAAACCCGGTCTACGGCTTTCACTTCGCCGAATAGACGGGAAACGTTGGTGAACTGGACTGCAAGCGTCATGGTGCGGTGCTCCGAAAATCAGAATCTGTAAAAGCTTCGCGAGCAAGCTCGCTTCCACGGGTAATACGGATCAACTGTGGGAGCGGGCTTGCTCGCGAAAGCGCAGGGTCAGCCAACATCAATGTTGAATGTGATGACCCTTTCGCGAGCAAGCCCGCTCCCACAGGGCACTGCGTCAACTCAGAGGCTAGCGACCGCCCATGATCGCGATGTAGTCCTGGGTCCAGCGGCTGTATGGCACGAATTTTCCGCCTTCAGCCTGCGGGGTTTTCCAGAAGGCGATCTTCTCGAACTGGTCGAAACCGTTGGTTTTGCAGCCCTCGGCGCCGAGCAATTCGTTGTCCTTGCACGCCGCCGGAACCGCTGGCAACGAGCCGAACCACGCCGCTACGTCGCCCTGGACTTTCGGTTGCAGCGACCAGTCCATCCACTTGTAGGCGCAGTTCGGGTGCTTGGCTTCAGCGTGCAACATGGTGGTGTCGGCCCAACCGGTTGAGCCTTCTTTCGGAATCACCGACGCCACCGGCTGTTTGTCCGCGATCAGGCCGTTGACCATGTAGCCCCAGGTGCTGGACGCCACGACGCCTTCGTTCTTGACGTCACTCATCTGCACGGTCGCGTCATGCCAGTAACGGTGGATCAGCGGCTGCTGTTTGCGCAGCAGGTCCAGCGCGGCTTTGTACTGTTCTTCGTTGAGCTCGTACGGGTTCTTGATGCCCAGTTCCGGCTTGGTCGATTTGAGATAGAGCGCCGCGTCGGCGATGTAGATCGGACCGTCGTACGCCTGAACCCGGCCCTTGTTGGATTTGCCGTCCGGCAGGGTCTGTTCTTCGAACACCACGCTCCAGCTGTCCGGCGCGGTCTTGAACACGTTGGTGTTGTACATCAACACGTTCGGGCCCCACTGATAGGGCGTGCCGTAGGTTTGTTTATTGACGACGTACCACGGGCCATCTTTCAGGCGCGGATCAATGTTCTTCCAGTTCGGGATCAACGCGGTGTTGATCGACTGCACACGCTTGCCGCCGATCAATCGCAGCGACGCATCGCCCGACGCGGTCACCAGGTCGTAGCCGCCCTTGGACATCAGGCTGACCATCTCATCTGAGGTCGCGGCGGTTTTCACGTTGACCTTGCAGCCGGTTTCCTTCTCGAAACCGGTCACCCAATCGTAGGCCTTGTCACTTTCGCCACGTTCGATGTAGCCCGGCCAGGCGACGATATCCAGCTGACCTTCGCCGGCACCGACCGCTTTCAACGGTTCGGCGGCCTGGATACTGGCACTGGCCACCAGCGCTGTGGTGATTGCACTGAGCAGTGCGGTCTTGTGCACGAACATGGGAACCTCTCTTTTGTTTATTAGTGATTGGTTGAGAGTAGCTGCAAGCTTCAAGCCGCAAGCTGCAAGTAACAGCGAATCGCGCACGGCTTTGACTTGTAGCTTGTAGCTTGTTGCTTACAGCTCCCGGCTATGCCGGGCCATGATGTGCCGCACCACGCTGTAGTCCTGAAGCGAATCGCTGGACAGGTCTTTGCCGTAGCCGGACCGTTTCAGGCCGCCGTGGGGCATTTCGCTGACCAGCATGAAATGGCTGTTGATCCAGGTGCAGCCGTATTGCAACCGCGCCGCAACCTGCATCGCCTTGTCGAGGTTCTGGGTCCAGACCGAAGAGGCGAGGCCGTATTCCGAATCGTTGGCCCAGTCCACTGCTTGTTCGAGTTGGTCGAAACGGGTCACCGTCACCACCGGCCCGAACACTTCACGCTGGACGATTTCATCGCTTTGTTTGCAACCGGCCAGCAGGGTCGGCTGATAAAAGAAACCGGCGCCGGAATGCACGGCGGCGCCCGTCACGCGCTCGATGTGTGGCTGGCTGAGGGCGCGTTCGACAAAACTGGACACGCGATCGCGCTGGCGGGTGCTGATCAGTGGTCCGAGTTCGTTGTCGGCGTCGCGTTTTCCGGCGAACCGCAGGCTGCTGACCGCCGCACCGAGTTCCGCGACCAAGCGGTCGTGAATCCCGGCCTGTGCATAAATTCGGCAAGCGGCGGTGCAATCCTGACCGGCGTTGTAATAACCGTAGGAGCGCACACCGTCGACCACCGCCTGGATATCCGCATCGTTGCAGACGATCACCGGGGCTTTGCCGCCGAGTTCGAGGTGCGTACGTTTCAGGGTTTTTGCGGCGGCCTGGAGGATTTTTTGCCCGGTGACGATATCGCCGGTCAGCGACACCATACGGATTTTCGGGTGGCTGACCAGGTGGCTGCCGACGCCTTCACCGCCGCCGCAAATAATGTTGATCACCCCGCGCGGCAAGATCTCGGCCAGCGCTGGCGCCAAGGCCAGGATCGACAGCGGCGTGTGCTCGGAGGGCTTGAACACCAGCGTGTTGCCGGCGGCGAGGGCCGGGGCGATTTTCCACGCGGCCATCATGATCGGGTAGTTCCACGGCGCAATCGACGCGACCACGCCAATTGGATCGCGGCGCACCATGCTGGTGTAACCCGGCATGTATTCGCCGCTGAGCTGCCCGGTCTGGCAGCGCACGGCGCCGGCGAAGAAACGGAACACATCGACGGTCGCGTTCAGGTCGTCCTGACGCGCGAGGTGCAACGGTTTGCCGCAGTTCAGGGATTCGAGGCGGGCGAGCAGGTCGGCCTGTTTTTCGATGGCGTTGGCGATGTCCAGCAACAGGTTGGAGCGCTGCTGCGGCGTGGTCCGTGACCAACTACCGAACGCATGGTGAGCGGCGAGGATCGCGGCTTCGACTTGCTCGGTACTGGCTTCGGCGATGTGCGTCAACACTTCACCGGTGGCCGGGTTGAGAATCGGCTCGACGAAACCCTGACCTGCAACCAGTTCGCCATCGATCAACAACGCGGTGAACAACGGGGTCTGCGCGCCAGCCATTTTTCGGGTTCTCTTTTCTTGTGTGGCCATTATGGGTGCTCCCTGTGACTGGGCCCCGGCCGTCTTATAGATGCAACAAGACTAGTGCGCGGACCCGAGGTCGACAAATACTAAATACTGAAGGTGGCGTTCGATTAAATAGATGGCTTGCGCCCGCCGTGAGGTTGCTCGCGGGCGACGGTCAGGAATGGATCGACCAGCGCCGGTCGCGCCGTGCCACGGCGCCATGCCAGGCCGACGTCGAGGGTCTGGCTCAAGTCGGCAATCGGTCGCGCTTCAATGATGTCGCCCTCCAGCGACCACGGGCGGTAGGTCATGTCGGGCTGGATCGACACGCCCAGGCCAGCGGCAACCAGGCTTCGCACCGCTTCGGTCGAGGCGGTTCTGAGGGTGATGCGCGGCTGAAGTGCCGCTGCCGACCACATGCGCTGGGCGTTGCGGTCCATTTCATCGACATTCAGTTGAATCAGCGGCTCGCGGGTCACATCGGCGAGGTTGATGCTGTCGTGTTCCAGCAGTGGATGCTGCGCCGGCAGCCACAAACGGTGCGGTGAATGGGTCAGCACTTCGGTTTGCAAGGCGTGGCGATCTTCGAGGTTGGAAAGGATCAGCACGCCGACGTCGATCTCGCCGCTGACCAGCAAATGCTCGATATAGGGCCGCTCGTCTTCCATCACGCGAAGTTCGACGTTGGGGTAGGCGCGTTGAAAACGCGTGAGCAAGTCCGCGAGGTAGTAGCCAGCAACCAAACTGGTTACGCCGATGATCAACTGCCCGGCAACCTGGTCGGTGCTCTGTTGCAGGCTGCGCTTGGCGTTGTCGACGGTCGCCAGAATCAGGTGTGCCTGGCGCAGGAACTGGTGGCCCTGGTGGGTCAGCGTCATGCCTTTGGCATGCCGGTTGAACAGACTGACGCCGATTTCCTGCTCCAGTTGCTGGATGGCCAGGGTCAGGGTCGATTGGGAAATGAACGCGGTTTGCGCGGCGGCGGAGATCGAGCCGGTCTCGGCCACGGCGATGAAATGACGAATCTGACGCAAGGTCATCATTGAGCAGTACCCGGTGGGCAGTTTTTATAGATTTGTCTGAGTGTATATCTTTTTAATCGATAGGCTTTTTAGCATTACAGGAGATGAGCAACATCTGGAAGCACTCTGAGCCGCAGGGGCAGGGCACTTTCGATCTAGGCTGTTGGCCTTATGTCCG
The DNA here is from genome assembly GCF_054897705.1 of Pseudomonas sp. GB2N2. Taxonomy (NCBI): domain Bacteria; kingdom Pseudomonadati; phylum Pseudomonadota; class Gammaproteobacteria; order Pseudomonadales; family Pseudomonadaceae; genus Pseudomonas; species Pseudomonas sp. GB2N2. Next base: position 3,331,751 of record NZ_CM142701.1, on the reverse strand, counting down.
GTAAAACCCTTTTTGGAGGCGGAAAATGATTACCCGTGGATTGCTTGATCAGCTGCTCAAGTCCGGCCAGGACTTGCTGCAAAACAAGGCCGGTAGCGCGCAGAACAAGGCCTCCGGTGGCGGACTGGGTGGGTTGCTCGGCGGTAGCGGCGGTTCGGGTGCGCTCGGCGGTTTGCTCAAAGGCGCGGGCGGCGGCGCGCTGGCGGCGGGCGCCATGGGCCTGCTGATCGGCAACAAGAAAGTGCGCAAGGTGGGCGGAAAAGTCGCCATTTATGGCGGTCTCGCGGCATTGGGCGTCATTGCCTACAAGGCTTACGGTAACTGGCAGGCTCAGCAGGGCACGGCACCCAAGCAGGAACCGCAAACCGTGGACCGCATTCCGCCGGCGCAGGTCGAGCAGCACAGTCAGGCGATTCTCAAGGCGTTAGTGGCGGCTGCCAAGGCTGACGGTCATGTCGATGAGCGTGAGCGCACGTTGATTGAGGGCGAGTTCACCAAACTCGACAGTGACCGGGAGTTGCAGCACTGGCTGCACGCCGAACTGAACAAACCGCTGGACCCGACCGATGTCGCACGCGCCGCCAGCACCCCGGAAATGGCGGCTGAGATGTACATCGCCAGTGTGATGCTGGTGGACGAGGAGAACTTCATGGAAAAGTCCTATCTGGACGAACTGGCCCGCCAGTTGAAGCTTGATCCGGGTTTAAAGGCCGAGCTGGAAAAGCAGGTGCGCCAGGCTTCTTTGTAGGAGCCCTCCAGTTTCGCATTGATCTCAAGATCGACATCGCCACACTCCTCAATCATCGAGATGAGCACTGCCGCGCATCCGTCTTATAAATGAAACACCGCCCTCGGCTATACTCCCCAGCATTTGAAATGGCCCCGAGGACTGACTGTGAAGAACTGGACGTTGCGCCAACGCATTTTGGCGAGCTTTGCGGTAATTATCACCATCATGTTGCTGATGGTCGTCGTCTCGTATTCGCGGCTGCTGAAGATCGAAACCAGTGAAGAAAGCGTGCGTGACGACGCACTGCCCGGGGTCTATTACAGTTCGACGATTCGTGGCGCCTGGGTCGACAGTTTTCTGCAGATTCAGGAAATGCTCGGCCTGAAGGAGGGGCAGGGCATCAGTGCTGAAGACGCCGCCGACTTCAAGGGGTTTGAAGCCCGTGTGATCAATGCGATGAGTGACTATCGAATGACCATCACCACGGACGAGGACAGGGTCGAGTTCGCGGCTTTCGAAAAAATCCATGAGCAATACGGCAAACTGCTGGCCGCGGTGCTTGACTTGCATAAGCGCAATCAGGAAGCCGAAGCCATCAAGTTGTTCAACGACCAACTGACCCCGGCCTGGACCGCAGGGCGCATGAAGCTCAATGACATCCTGCGCGAGAACAAAGTCGTGGCCGATCAGGACATGGTGAACATTGATGATGCGGTGTTTACCGCCAAAGTCATCATGGGCATTTCCCTGCTGGTGGCGGTATTGGCCGCCGCCCTCTGCGGCCTGTTGCTGATGCGCGCGATCATGGCGCCGATGAACCGTATCGTGCAGATCCTCGAAATCATGCGCACCGGCGACCTCAGTGGCCGCTTGAACCTGGAGCGCAAAGACGAATTCGGCGCCGTGGAAACCGGCTTCAACGACATGATGACCGAGCTCACCTCCCTGGTGTCCCAGGCCCAGCGCTCATCGGTGCAAGTCACCACATCGGTCACCGAAATCGCGGCCACCTCCAAGCAACAACAAGCCACCGCCACCGAAACCGCCGCCACCACCACCGAGATCGGTGCGACGTCCCGGGAAATCGCCGCCACCTCCCGTGACCTGGTGCGCACCATGACCGAGGTCACCACCGCTGCCGATCAGGCCTCAGTGGCCGCCGGTTCCGGGCAACAGGGCCTGGCGCGCATGGAAGAGACCATGCACTCGGTGATGGGTGCTGCGGATCTGGTCAACGCCAAACTGGCGATTCTCAACGAGAAGGCCGGCAACATCAATCAGGTGGTGGTGACCATCGTCAAAGTGGCCGACCAGACCAACCTGTTGTCGTTGAACGCCGCCATCGAAGCGGAAAAGGCCGGTGAATATGGCCGCGGTTTTGCCGTGGTTGCCACCGAAGTGCGACGCTTGGCCGACCAGACCGCCGTGGCCACCTACGACATCGAGCAAATGGTCCGCGAAATTCAGTCGGCGGTATCGGCCGGGGTCATGGGCATGGACAAATTCTCCGAAGAAGTGCGCCGCGGCATGTCCGAGGTTCAGCAGGTCGGCGAGCAGCTGTCGCAGATCATTCATCAGGTCCAGGCGCTCGCGCCGCGGGTGTTGATGGTCAACGAAGGCATGCAGGCCCAAGCCACCGGTGCCGAACAGATCAACCACGCGCTGGTGCAACTGGGTGATGCCAGCAGCCAGACCGTCGAGTCCTTGCGTCAGGCCAGTTTTGCCATCGACGAACTGAGCCAGGTGGCCGTCGGGCTGCGCAGCGGCGTCTCGCGATTCAAAGTCTGATGAGCGAACTCACGGCCAAACGCACCGCCGTGAAGCCGGCGTTGCACGCATTGTTTCTGGTGTTTCGCATCGGCAGCGAGCGTTATGCCCTGCAAGCGATCGAAGTCGCGGAAGTGCTGCCGCGCCTGCCCTTGAAGCCGATTCCCCGCGCACCGGACTGGGTCGCCGGGGTGTTCGCCTATCGCGGCGCGGTGGTGCCGGTGATTGACCTCAGTGCGCTGACCTTTGGTCAACCGGCGCAGGCACGCACCAGCACCCGACTGGTGCTGGTCCATTACCGCCCGGATGAAGCCGGCGAGGCGCAGTTGCTCGGGCTGATCCTTGAGCAGGCGACCGATACGCTGCGTTGCAACCCGGCGGATTTCCAGCCTTATGGACTGGATAATCGCCAGGCGCCATACCTCGGACCCGTGCGTGAAGATGCGCAGGGTTTGCTGCAATGGGTGCGGGTCGCCGATCTGCTGGATAACGAGGTTCGTGCGTTGCTGTTTCCGGCAACGCCCTTGGACCTGGCACTGCTTGGGGAGCGGCCATGAGCAGCGATCAGCGGTTTTTCGATTTCCTAAAGGAGTGCATTGGTCTCGACGTGACCTCGGTGGGCCCGGCGATCATTGAGCGCGCAGTGCGCCAGCGCAGCACGGCCTCCAATGCGCGGGACGCCGATGAGTATTGGCACCTCCTGCAGGGCTCGCGGGACGAGCAGCAAGCGCTGATCGAAGCGGTGATCGTCCCTGAAACCTGGTTTTTCCGTTACCCGGAATCCTTCGCCACCCTGGCGAAACTGGCGGCGAAACGCCTGGCCGACATCAACCACATGCGCGCACTGCGGATTCTCAGCCTGCCGTGTTCCACTGGCGAAGAGCCCTATTCCATCGCCATGGCGCTGCTGGATGCCGGATTCAAACCGCATCAATTCAAAGTCGACGGCATGGACGTCAGCCCGCTGTCGGTGGAGAAGGCCAGGCGCGCGTTGTACGGCAAGAATTCGTTCCGCGGCCAAGACATCGCCTTTCGCGAGCGGCATTTCATCGCTGAGAATGATGGCTACCGCCTCAGCGAACGGGTGCTGGAGCAAGTGCGTTTGCAGGTCGGCAATCTGCTGGATCCGGGGTTGCTGGCCAGCGAACCGCCCTATGACTTCGTGTTCTGCCGCAACCTGCTGATCTATTTCGACCAGCTGACCCAGCAGCGAGTGTTCGAAGTGCTCAAACGCCTGACCCATGTCGACGGCGTGCTGTTTATCGGCCCGGCGGAAGGCAGTCTACTTGGGCGGTTCGGCATGCGCTCGATCGGCATCCCGCAGTCTTTCGCATTCAGTCGGCAGAATATGCCTGAGCCGATGCCGGTCTTTGTGCCGACACCGCTGCCGGTGCGGCAACCCTTGCGCAGCGTGCCGCCGCCACCCGTGCGCAGTCGGCCCTTCCTGACCGCTACGCCGCTGCCGGTGCCGGGTAAAAGCGCCAATCCGGACACCGCGACGCTATTGGCAAACATCGCCGCACTGGCCAACGAAGGCAAAAGCGCCGAAGCCCGGGCGGCCTGCGAAAGCTATTTGCGCAGCCATGAGCCAGTGGCCCAGGTTTTTTACTGGCTGGGGCTGCTCAGCGATGTCGCCGGCAGTGTCCTCGAAGCCCAGGGGTTTTATCGCAAGGCGCTGTACCTCGAACCGCAACACCCCGACGCGTTGATGCACCTGGCAGCCTTGCTGCAATCCCAGGGCGACACGGCGGGCGCCAAACGATTGCAGGACCGCGCCGCCCGCAGCGAGCGCGCAGACAGTGAGCGCAAACGATGACCGCGGCTGACACCTTTCGCCTCACCCATGAAGACGCCCAGACCATCGACGACTGCTGGAACCGCATCGGTATCCACGGCGACAAGTCCTGCCCGCTATTGATCGAGCACATCCACTGCCGCAATTGTGCAGTGTACTCGGCGGCCGCCACGCGTTTGCTGGACCGCTACGCGTTGCAGCAAGAGGACCGTGGGCAGGCCTCGGTCGCGGTCGAAAGCGATGTCAAAACCCGCTCGCTGCTGATGTTCCGCCTCGGCGAAGAATGGCTGGCACTGGCCACTCGCAGCCTGGTGGAAGTGGCACCGCTGCAAGCCATCCATTCGCTGCCGCACCAGCGCTCCCGGGCGTTGCTCGGCGTGGCGAATGTGCGCGGCGCGTTGGTCGCATGCCTGTCGCTGGTCGAGCTGCTCGGGCTGGACGGCGCGAGCAGCGTGGCGTCCGGCGCGCGCGTGATGCCACGGATGCTGATCATCGCCGCCCACGGCGGACCGGTGGTGGTGCGGGTGGACGAAGTCGACGGCATCCACGCCATCGACGAACGTACGCTCGACGCGGCGTCCCGGTCCGGCACGCACGTCAGCGCCAAATACACCCGAGGCGTGTTGCAATTCAAAGGTCGCAGCCTGCGTTGGCTGGATGAAGAACAGCTGCTGTCCGCCGTGACCCGGAGCCTTACATGACCCCCGAGCAAATGCGCGACGCCTCGTTGCTGGAGCTGTTCAGCCTCGAAGCCGAAGCACAGACCCAAGTGCTGAGCGCGGGGCTGTTGGCGCTGGAGCGCGATCCGACCCAGGCCGATCACCTCGAATCGTGCATGCGCGCCGCGCATTCGCTCAAGGGCGCGGCGCGGATCGTCGGGGTCGATGCCGGCGTCAGCGTCGCCCATGTAATGGAAGATTGCCTGGTCAGCGCGCAGGAAGGGCGGTTGTACCTGCGGCCCGAGCACATCGATGCGTTGCTGCAAGGCACCGATTTGCTGATGCGCATCGCCACGCCGAATAACGCGCCGACTTCTGCAGACATCGATGATTACGTGGCCCTGATGGCGCTTTTGCTGGACCCCCTGGCCCTCGCCGCACCGATCAGCACGCCGATTGCGCCTTTCATGAGCGAGGAAGAAGCCCCCGCTGTCGATCTGCTGATTCCAGTCCTCGATCCGGTCCTGGCTGAGCCCGAAACACCGGAAGTGCCCGTCGACCCCGTCGTGCCCCTGCGCAATAACAAGCGCACCACAGAAAACGGCGAGCGGGTCCTGCGGGTCACCGCCGAACGCTTGAACAGCCTGCTCGACCTGTCGAGCAAGTCCCTGGTGGAAACCCTGCGGCTCAAACCGCACCTGGCCACCATGCAGCGCTTGAAGCGCGTTCAGAGCAACAGTCTGCGGGCGCTGGAAAACCTCAACGTGCATCTCAAGGAACACACCTTGAGCCTGGAAGCCCGGGAAGCCCTCGACGACGCCCGCCGGTTGCTCGCCGAGTCCCAGCAAATGCTGGTGGAAAAAAACGCCGAGCTGGACGAGTTCGCCTGGCAGGCCAGCCAACGCGCACAAGTGTTGTACGACACGGCGCTGGCCTGCCGAATGCGGCCGTTTGCCGACGTGTTGACCGGGCAAGTGCGCATGGTCCGCGACCTCGGGCGCAGCCTCGGCAAACAGGTACGGCTGGAGATCGAGGGCGAGAAAACCCAGGTCGACCGCGACGTACTGGAGAAGCTCGAAGCACCGCTGACGCATCTGCTGCGCAACGCCGTCGATCACGGCATCGAATCCCCGGAGCAACGACTGCTGGCGGGCAAACCGGAAGAGGGCTTGATCCGCCTGCGCGCCTCCCATCAGGCCGGCCTGCTGGTACTGGAACTGAGCGATGACGGCCACGGCGTCGATCTGGAAAAGGTCCGCCGCAGCATCATCGAACGGCAGTTATCCCCCGCCGACACTGCCGCGCAGCTCAGCGAAGAAGAACTGTTGACGTTCCTGTTCCTGCCAGGTTTCAGCCTGCGGGACAAGGTCACCGAAGTGTCCGGACGCGGCGTCGGCCTGGATGCGGTCCAGCACATGGTTCGCCAATTACGCGGCGCAGTGGTGCTGGAGCAGGCGGCGGGCGAGGGCAGTCGCTTTCACCTCGAAGTGCCGCTGACGCTGTCGGTGGTGCGCAGTCTGGTGGTGGAAGTCGGCGACGAGGCGTATGCGTTTCCGCTGGCCCACATCGAACGCATGTGCGATCTGGAGCCGACGGACATCGTGCAGGTCGAAGGTCGTCAACACTTTTGGCACGAAGGCCAGCACGTCGGGCTGGTGGCGGCCAGCCAGTTGCTCCAGCGTCCGGCGAGCCAGAACAGCCAGCAAACCCTCAAGGTCGTGGTGATCCGCGAGCGCGAGGCCGTCTACGGCGTGGCGGTCGAGCGGTTTATCGGCGAGCGCACGCTGGTGGTCTTGCCGCTGGACGAGCGACTGGGCAAAGTGCAGGACATTTCCGCCGGCGCATTGCTCGATGACGGCTCGGTGGTGTTGATCGTCGACGTCGAAGACATGCTGCGTTCGGTGGACAAGTTGCTCAACACAGGGCGGCTGGAGCGGATCGCCCGTCAAGGCAATCAGGTTGTTGAAGCTGCACGCAAGCGGATTCTGGTGGTCGACGATTCGCTGACCGTGCGCGAGTTGCAGCGCAAGTTGCTGCTCAATCGTGGCTACGACGTCGCCGTGGCGGTCGATGGAATGGATGGCTGGAACGCCCTGCGTTCGGAGGATTTTGATCTGTTGATTACCGACATTGATATGCCACGCATGGACGGCATCGAACTGGTGTCGCTGTTGCGTCAGGACAGTCGATTGCAATCGCTGCCGGTGATGGTGGTGTCCTACAAGGACCGCGAAGAGGACCGTCGTCGTGGACTGGACGCCGGAGCCGACTATTATCTAGCCAAAGCCAGTTTTCATGACGACGCCCTGCTTGATGCAGTGGTCGAGCTCATCGGAGGAGCGCGGGCATGAAGATCGCAATCGTCAACGACATGCCCATGGCCGTGGAGGCGCTGCGCCGAGCCATCGCGTTCGATCCGGCGCACGAAGTGGTCTGGGTCGCCGCCAATGGGGCCGAAGCGGTGCAGCGCTGTGCGGAATATACCCCGGACCTGATCCTGATGGACCTGATCATGCCGGTGATGGATGGCGTCGAGGCAACCCGGCGAATCATGGCCGAGACGCCGTGCGCCATCGTGATCGTCACGGTCGACCGCCAGCAGAACGTGCACCGGGTATTCGAGGCCATGGGCCACGGCGCGCTGGATGTGGTGGACACGCCGGCAGTCGGTGGCGGCAATCCTCAGGAAGCGGCGGCGCCGTTACTGCGCAAGATCACGAACATCGGCTGGCTGATCGGTGACCGTGGCAATCGGGCGCGCCCGGCCCTGAGCCCGCTGCGCAGTTCCGCCTCGCGTCAGCGCCTGATCGCCATCGGTTCTTCCGCTGGCGGCCCGGCGGCGCTGGAAATATTGCTTAAAGGACTGCCCCGGGATTTCTCGGCGGCCATCGTTCTTGTTCAGCATGTGGATCAGGTGTTCGCCGCCGGCATGGCCGAATGGCTCAGCAGCGTCAGCGGCCTGAACGTGCGCCTGGCCCAGGAAGGCGAGCCGCCGCAACCGGGCACCGTGCTGCTGGCCGGCACCAACCACCATATCCGCTTGTTGAAAAACGGCACGCTGGCCTACACCGCCGAGCCGGTCAACGAAATTTATCGTCCCTCGATCGATGTGTTTTTCGAGAGCGTCGCCAGTTACTGGACCGGCGATGCCGTCGGTGTTTTGTTGACCGGTATGGGGCGCGATGGTGCGCAGGGGCTTAAACTCATGCGCCAACAGGGTTACCTGACCATTGCTCAGGACCAACAAAGCAGCGCGGTGTACGGCATGCCAAAGGCGGCCGCGGCCATCGACGCGGCCGTGGAAATTCGCCCGCTGGACAAGATCGCGCCGCGATTGCTGGAGATTCTCGCCAAATGACTACGCTTAGCAGCAATCCTGGCCCAGGCAGCACTCAGGTGACCGCACATGAATGAACTACAACTCGATGACTTCAAGACCGACGAAAACGCCGCCATGGTGTTATTGGTAGACGATCAGGCAATGATCGGCGAGGCCGTGCGCCGAGGCTTGGCGAATGAAGAAAACATCGACTTCCACTTCTGCGCCGACCCGCACCAGGCGATTGCCCAGGCGATCCGGATCAAGCCGACCGTGATCCTGCAGGATCTGGTCATGCCCGGCCTCGACGGTTTGAGCCTGGTGCGTGAATACCGCAATCACCCGGCGACCAAGGACATTCCGATCATTGTCCTGTCGACCAAGGAAGACCCGCTGATCAAAAGCGCGGCGTTTGCGGCCGGGGCCAACGATTACTTGGTCAAGCTGCCGGACAACATCGAACTGGTGGCGCGCATCCGCTATCACTCGCGCTCCTACATGACGCTGCTGCAGCGTGACGCGGCGTACCGCGCATTGCGCGTCAGTCAGCAGCAATTGCTCGACACCAACCTGGTGCTGCAACGCCTGATGAACTCGGACGGCCTGACTGGCCTGTCGAACCGTCGTCATTTCGACGAATACCTGGAGCTGGAGTGGCGACGTTCCTTGCGTGACCAGAGTCAACTGTCATTGCTGATGATCGACGTGGACTACTTCAAGTCCTACAACGACAGCTTCGGCCATCTTGAAGGCGATGAAGCTTTGCGCAAGGTCGCCACGGCCATCCGTGAAGCCAGCGCCCGACCTTCCGACCTGCCGGCCCGATATGGCGGCGAAGAATTCGCCCTGGTCCTGCCCAACACCTCGCCGGGCGGTGCGCGACTGGTCGCGGAAAAACTGCGCCAGACCGTGGCCGGTCTGAATATCCCGCACATTTCCCCGACCGAAGGCTCCCACCTGACCATCAGCATCGGCTTGTCGACCTTGACCCCGCAAGCGGGCAGTGATTGCCGGCAATTGATACTGGCGGCGGACAAGGGGCTGTATCTGGCGAAGAACAATGGGCGCAATCAGGTGGGCATCGAATAACCGGTAATGCGCACCTATGTATCATTCGGCCCTAAAGCCGCCAGGCGGGCTGCCGTGACAGCCCGATTACGTTATACTCGCCGGCTTTCAAAAGTTCGCCAACGAGTGCTGCCCGCCATGGAAATCAACCCGATCCTTAACAGTATCAAGGACCTGTCCGAGCGCTCCGAAACTATTCGGGGGTATCTTTGACTACGATCAAAAGCATGAGCGTCTGACTGAAGTCAATCGCGAGCTTGAAGATCCGAGTGTCTGGAACAACCCGTCGTACGCCCAGGAACTGGGCCGCGAGCGTTCGCTGCTGGCGCAGATCGTCGAAACCCTCGACGAAATGCATTCCGGCCTGGCTGACGCCAAAGACTTGCTGCTGATGTCCGCCGAAGAAGAAGACCAGGCCGCCGTCGATGACGTTGCCGCCGAAGTCGAGCGCCTGCGCGAGTCGCTGGAAAAACTCGAATTCCGTCGCATGTTCAGCGGTGAGATGGACGCCAACAACGCCTACCTGGACATCCAGGCCGGCTCCGGCGGCACCGAGGCCCAGGACTGGGCCAACATCCTGCTGCGCATGTACCTGCGCTGGGCTGACAAACGCGGTTTCGACGCGACCATCATGGAGCTGTCGGCCGGTGAAGTCGCCGGGATCAAGGGCGCCACCGTGCACATCAAGGGCGAATACGCCTTTGGCTGGCTGCGTACCGAAATCGGCGTGCACCGTCTGGTGCGTAAAAGCCCGTTCGACTCCGGCAACCGCCGCCACACCTCGTTCTCGGCTGTGTTCGTGTCGCCGGAAATCGATGACAACATCGAAATCGACATCAACCCGTCGGACCTGCGCATCGACACCTACCGCTCCTCCGGTGCCGGTGGTCAGCACGTAAACACCACCGACTCGGCCGTACGTATCACCCACGTACCGTCCAACACCGTGGTCAGCTGCCAGAACGAACGCTCCCAGCACGCCAACAAAGACACCGCGATGAAAATGTTGCGGGCGCGCTTGTACGAGCAGGAAGTGCAGAAACGCAACGCTGCGTCCCAGGCGCTGGAAGACACCAAGTCGGACATCGGCTGGGGTCACCAGATCCGCTCGTATGTACTCGATGCGTCGCGAATCAAGGATTTGCGCACTAACATCGAACGCAGCGATTGCGACAAGGTGCTCGACGGCGACATCGACGAATACCTGGTGGCCAGCCTGAAACAAGGCCTGTAACACCGCATCCCCCTGTAGGAGCCGGCTTGCCGGCGATCCCCGGCCCACGGCCGGGGGCAACGAACCTGATGGAATATCTAAAGACATGAGCGACCAAGAACTCGACCCGCAAGCCCTGCAACAGGAAGAAAACTCCCTGATCGCCCTGCGCAAGGAAAAGCTGGCTGCCGAGCGCGCCAAGGGCAATGCCTTCCCGAACGACTTCCGCCGTGACAACTACTGCGAAGACTTGCAGAAACAGTACGCGGACAAGACCAAGGAAGAGCTGGCAGAGGCTGCAATCCCGGTCAAGGTTGCCGGTCGCATCATGCTCAACCGTGGCTCGTTCATGGTGATCCAGGACATGTCCGGGCGCATCCAGGTTTACGTCAACCGTAAAACCCTGTCGGAAGAAACCCTGGCCTCGGTGAAAACCTGGGACCTGGGCGACATCATTGCTGCCGAAGGCACCCTGGCCCGTTCCGGCAAGGGCGACCTCTACGTTGAAATGACCCGCGTGCGCCTGCTGACCAAATCCCTGCGCCCGCTGCCGGACAAGCACCACGGCCTGTCCGACACCGAACAGCGCTATCGCCAGCGCTACGTTGACCTGATCGTCAACGAAGACGTGCGCCAGACATTCCGCGTCCGTTCGCAAGTGATTGCGCACATTCGCAGCTTCCTGATGCAGCGCGACTTCCTCGAAGTCGAAACGCCGATGCTGCAAACCATCCCGGGTGGCGCAGCGGCCAAGCCGTTCGAAACGCACCACAATGCGCTGGACATGGGCATGTTCCTGCGCATCGCACCGGAGCTGTACCTCAAGCGCCTGGTGGTCGGCGGTTTCGAGAAGGTGTTCGAGATCAACCGCAACTTCCGTAACGAAGGCGTTTCGACGCGTCACAACCCAGAATTCACCATGTTGGAGTTCTACCAGGCGTACGCCGACTACGAAGACAACATGGACCTGACCGAAGAACTGTTCCGTGAACTGGCGCAGCTGGTTCTGGGCAGCACTGACGTGCCGTACGGCGAAAAAGTGTTCCACTTCGGCGAACCGTTCGTACGTCTGTCAGTGTTCGACTCGATCCTCAAGTACAACCCTGAGCTGACCGCAGACGACCTGACCGACATCGACAAGGCCCGTGCCATCGCCAAGAAGGCCGGCGCCAAGGTGCTGGGCTTCGAAGGTTTGGGCAAATTGCAGGTGATGATTTTCGAAGAGCTGGTTGAGCACAAGCTGGAGCAGCCGCACTTCATTACCCAGTACCCGTTCGAAGTGTCGCCGCTGGCCCGTCGCAACGATGACAACCCGAACGTCACTGACCGTTTCGAGCTGTTCATCGGCGGTCGCGAAATCGCCAACGCCTATTCCGAGTTGAACGACGCGGAAGACCAGGCCGAGCGCTTCATGGCGCAGGTGGCCGACAAGGACGCCGGCGACGACGAAGCCATGCACTACGACGCCGACTTCGTTCGTGCGCTGGAGTACGGCATGCCGCCAACGGCCGGTGAAGGCATCGGCATTGACCGTCTGGTGATGCTGCTGACCAACTCCCCGTCGATCCGCGACGTGATCCTGTTCCCGCACATGCGGCCGCAAGCGTAAGTGGAAGCCGCCTCTCAGTCAGGCGGCTTTTTTTTGAATCTGGAGAGGCGGCAGTTGTAAGTTGCAAGCCGCAAGCTGCAAGCCAACTCCGTCCGCTTTTACTTGCAGCTTGGAGCTCAAAACTTGCCGCTTCTTTCCTCCAGTATTGCCACTGCAGTCGCTGAAAGTGTTCAGTACCAGGGCCGCAAGGCCAGCCGCCAAGGCAGCGAGCAGCGTCGACAGGACATTCTCGATGCGGCCATGCGCATTGTCGTGCGCGATGGCGTGCGGGCCGTGCGCCACCGTGCGGTCGCGGCTGAAGCCAATGTGCCGCTGTCGGCCACTACTTATTATTTCAAGGACATCGATGACCTGCTCACCGATACCTTCGCCCAATACGTGGAGCGCAGCGCGGCGTTCATGGGCAAGTTGTGGGTGAACAACGAAGGCCTGCTGCGCGAGATGGTGGTCAGCGGCGACGGCAGTCCCGAGTCGCGCTCGCACCTGGCGGACGATATTGCGCGGTTGATGGCGGACTATGTCCATCGGCAATTGATCAACCGCCGCGAACATTTGATGGCCGAACAAGCGTTCCGTCAGGAAGCACTGCTCAACCCGCGCCTGGCAATATTAGTGCGCTCGCATCAGCAAATTCTCCTTCAAGGCTCGTGTCAGCTTTTCCAGGTGCTGGGTTCCCGCGAACCGCAACAGGATGCCAAAGTGTTGACGGCGATTATCGGACGGATGGAATATCAGGGCCTGCTCAACGACGCCAAGCCTGACGCCGAAGCCGAAATGCTCGGTATCCTGACCCGCTACATGCATCTGGTATTGGCGTCGGTGTAGGAAACTGATCGTGTGTCCAAAGGGAGTGTTGAATGAAAGCCTGGCGCGTCGCTGTGATCGCCTTGTCGTTCCTGCTGCTCAGTGGCTGTCTGGTGACCTTCAAGGAGCCGCTGGCCACAAGCGACCCCGCACCCAAGGGATTGCTCGGCAAATGGACCAGCACCAACGCCTGGGGCGAGCCGATGAACCTGGAACTGACGCGCATCGGCGACGATCGCTATCAGGCGGTCAGCTATTTCAAGGCGAGGCCCAAGGAACGTGAAGCCTATCGTTTCACCGTCTCGCACCACGGCAGCCGCTGGTACCTCTCGGCAAAAGTCCCGGCGCAGTTTGGCGGGCATTTCACCATTGCCGGTTTCGAACTCACCGACAAGCATGAACTGGTGGTCTATAACCTCGACCTCGAGCAGATCCACCAGGCCCTGGGGCAGAACGTCCTCAGCGGCGAAGGTTTCCAGACCGACGACGGTGACGGTGTGTTGATCAACACTCGCATGGACCAAGTCTTCGCCTACCTCGACGATCCGGCCAATTCCGATGTCTTCATCGAGGCCGTGCGTTATCAGCGCCCGGCCACAGCCAAATAAACCCCACACATAACGGTTTTTCTACAGGAGTTTCGGGTGGACGATTACCAGCAGACGATACGCATGTTGTCCGATCGCATTGTGCTGGCACAGACGCCGATTCGGGTCCTGGATGCGGTGAAGTGGGACGAGAATATCCGTAAGGGTTTCCTCAAGGCCAAGGGCAAGGAAATGCCGGCGGTGGACCGCGATTATTACTTGAACCGGCCGCTGTCCTTCGATTCCAGCAAAGTGAAACTGGAATTCCAGAACATCGAGCGTGACATCACCCGCCAGCTCGGCCAGTTCAACCCGGTCGGCCAGATCATGCGGCGCATGTGCAAGGAATACCGGATGGTGGTGCGCATGCTCGAAGCGCGCGGCACCGAGGATTTCGGCCTGATTTCCCAGGAGTTGTACGGTGCGGCGTCCGACGCGTTTCACGCCGGCGACCCGACCCTCTCCGACCTCGGCCTGATGCTCTCCGATTACCTCAACAACATTGATGGCCGTGGCGACCTGAAGGACGAGCCGAAAATCCTCACCGCCAAGGACGCGGTGAATCTGTTGCAAACGCGCTTGAGCAAAGTGTTTGGCGAGGCTGAAGAAACCATTCGGGTGTTCGAGTCCGACGGGATCGTCGCCGATGCGGCCGCCGGTGCCGACTACATCAAGATCCGCACCGATGCGATGTTCAACGAGCGTGATGTGCGTGCCCTCGAAGTTCACGAAGGGCTGGTGCATGTCGGCACCACGCTCAACGGTTTGAACCAGCCGATCTGCACCTTCCTGTCCAAAGGCCCGCCGTCGTCAACGGTGACCCAGGAAGGCTTGGCGATCCTGATGGAGATCATCACGTTTGCCTCCTACCCAAGTCGCCTGCGCAAGCTGACCAACCGCACCCGCGCCATTCACATGGTTGAGGAGGGCGCGGATTTCCTTCAGGTGTTCGAGTTTTTCCGCGAGCAGGGCTTCGAGATGGCGGAAAGCTACGGCAACGCCAGTCGGGTTTTCCGTGGCTCGGTGCCGAACGGTCTGCCATTTACCAAAGACTTGTCCTACCTCAAGGGCTTTATCATGGTTTACAACTACATTCAGTTGGCCGTGCGTAAAGGCAAACTTGAGCAAGTGCCGTTGCTGTTTTGTGGCAAGACCACGCTGGAAGACATGCGGACCTTGCGCCAATTGGTCGATGAAGGGTTGGTGGTGCCGCCGAAATATCTGCCGGAACAGTTTCGCGACATGAACGCACTGTCGGCGTGGATGTGCTTCTCCAACTTCTTGAACCACCTGAGCCTGGACCGGATCGAAGCGGATTACTCGAACATTTTGTAAACGACAAATTCCCCTGTGGGAGCGAGCCTGCTCGCGAAAGCGGCTTAACATTCGCCAGTGATGTTGCCTGAAACACCGCTTTCGCGAGCAGGCTCGCTCCCACATTGGGTTCGTGTTCCAACCCTGTTTCGCGAGGTTTCAACGGATGAGAATCCTCGGCATCCTCTGCCTTCTCCTGACCCTGAGCGGTTGCAGCTCGCTGCTGTTCTACCCCGAACCGGGTCAGCTATTCACCCCGGCAAAAGCCAAGCTCGAATTCCGCGACGTCACCCTCGTCACCGCCGACGGCCTCAAGCTGCATGGCTGGTGGCTGCCGGCGAAACATGGTGTCGAGGTCAAAGGCACGGTGCTGCACCTGCACGGCAACGGCGGCAATCTGCCGATGCATCTCGGTGGCAGTTGGTGGTTGCCGGAAGAGGGTTATCAGGTCCTGCTGATCGACTATCGCGGTTACGGTCTGTCCGAGGGCGAGCCGAGTTTGCCGGCGATCTATCAGGACATCGACGCGGCGTTCAAATGGCTGGATGAGGCACCCGAGGTCAAGGGCAAACCGCTGATCCTTCTCGGTCAAAGCCTCGGCGGTTCCATGGCTGTGCACTATCTGGTTCAGCATCCCGAACGCCAGAAGCAACTCAAGGCCTTCGTCCTCGACGGCGTGCCCGCCAGTTACCGCAGCGTCGGCCAGTTTGCGCTGAGTCATTCGTGGCTGTTATGGGCGTTCCAGGTGCCGCTGTCGTGGCTGGTGCCGGACGGTGATAGCGCGATCAACTCCATGGCGCAGCTCAACGGCGTGCCGAAACTGATCTACCACAGCATCGACGATCCGATCGTGCCCCTTTCCAACGGCATCCAGCTGTATCAAGCTGCGCCGCCGCCGCGCGTGCTGCAACTGACCCGAGGCGGTCATGTGCAGACCTTCGCCGATCCGGTGTGGCGCAAAGTGATGCTGCGTTATCTCGAAGACCCGCAGCATTTCAACGGCCTGCGCCGACTGGGTGAAATCCCCAATTACCCGGCCCCCCCGAATTCAGAAGATGAACCACCAGAGAGTCCGCAATGAGTGAAGAACGTAACGCCATCCCGCTGATCATCACCGGTATCTGCACCATCCTCGGCACCGTCGGGGCCCTGTGGTTCTACGGTTACCTGCACTTCGCCAAACCTGAAGATGCGCTGTTGCTCAGTGAGTTCACCCTGCTCAAAACCGTGCCGGGCGAAGACTACAAAGTCTCCCTGGAGCCGGCGGCCCAAGTGGCGCAGTGCATCGATGGCGTGCTGGTGATGTTTGATACCGAACAGAAAGGTTTGACCGGGGTGCTAGTCAACAACAAGAAGCAGGCGGTGCGTTGCATGGGGCAGGAAACACCGAAATTAGAGCAATGAATTAAGCCGAGTATTCCCCTTTTTCTTTTAACCTGGCTGCAGAAAAAAGGAAGGGGAATCGTTAGCGAGAATGACATTATCTTGTTTTGCTAATCGCAGGACGGCATTGGTTCATTGTTAAGGGCGATCGCTAATTCTGCATACTCTTCGGAGACGCGACAAACCTTGACGTCAGTTTTGCTTTGCGAATCTCTCAGAGTTTGTCCTGGCTGTAATGTTGGGTCATCAGTCGAAGGGGTACCGGGAGAGGCGTCGAGTTGGTAGTTACTTAAGGTCCCCGTCATGTCGGTAAATCTCACCCATACACCCCTTACGCGATTATCAGAGGGTGGAAACTGCCCGTACATATGATTGGCTTGCCTAAGTTCCAGTGCTATTTGCTTAGGCGAAGTGCTACGGTTAATTAAAATGAGTTTTGGCATGAGGGTAGATAATGAACCCGACCTAGCAAGCACATACCGACCGGTTCTTTCAGCTATGTTCATTTGCGAACTGCTCAGCCAGCCCGAGTACCAAAGATTATTGGCGGGATAGACTGCTGAGCCCCCAGATAAAGGGTCCCCCGAGTCGCCATTGGCTATTGCTGTGCAAGACACGGGGGCCCACACAGTATTTTGGTATGACTGACATTTTGTGTAAGTTTGTACATGGTTGTAACCCAGATTGTGCCCGAATTCGTGTTTGAATACATGGGCGCTACCAGGCTGCCCAAAAACTACGATTATATTTCCAGGCGTGTGTGCGATCGCGCCACCACCACAACTGATCACACTAATCAGGTAGTCAAAATTATTCGGATTGATTCCTTGCGCAATTGCTATTTTTTTTCCTTCCTCAAGTGCAAATGTTACCGGTTTATCTGGCCCGCCTTTGCATGAATCCGGTCGAGGAATTGATGTGCCTTCAATTACCTGGCCGGTCAGGTTGAGTTTTCCTTGGGAAGCTACGCTGATGTAGGTTTGTAAGGAGTCTTGGTCCGTGGAGAGTGTTTGCTTCTTGATTAATTGGTGGTTCAGTTCGTCTCCATCAGACCAGTGCACCACCATTACCAGAACAGTTTTAGTCCCCACCACTGGGCGCTCATTTATTCCTGGTATGGGCAGTGGAATGTCCGTGGGTAAGGCATCTCCCTGGTCGGAGGACCAATAAGAGTGTAACGAGGGTTTTTTGGTTGGGGCGCAACCTGCCAAAATTACCGCCGCACACAGTGTCGTGAAAATGATCCGCGCTCGCATGGTTATGCTCCTTGTGCCCGCGATTTGGGGTGGAGCTTGAGTGTTACCTGCCATGCATCAAGCTGCCCACTGTCAGAAATGACAGTAGCGACAGACGGTTGACGAGCGACTTCAGTTAAAAAGCCCCGCCTGATCAAATCAGGCAGGGCTTTTTTCGTTGCGTGAAGCTCTTAGTTCGAGCTAACCGCCGAACGCGGAATCACCGGCTGGTTGTCATTGGAAATAGTCACTTCCACCCGACGGTTCATCGCCCGGCCGGAAACGCTGCCGTTTTCAGCCACCGGGTATTCCTTGCCATAACCCTGGGCCACGATGCGAGCAGGATCGACGCCCATCTTCACCAGCGCGGTGCGCACGGAATCGGCGCGACGCTCGGAGAGCGACTGGTTGTGCGAAGCCGTACCGGTGGCGTCGGTGTAGCCTTCGACGATCACTTTCCGGTCCGGGTTTTCCTGAAGGAACTGCGCCAGTTTGTTGATGTTGACCAGGCCGCTGGATTTCAGGTCGGCACGGTCGGTAGCGAACAACACATCACCAAAGGTTACCAGCGTACCGCGATCGGTCTGCTTGGCGTTTAAACTGTCCTGAAGCTGCTTGATCTGCGCATCGCGGGCATCCAGTCGCGCTTGGGCACGTTGGGCTGCAGCGTTTTTCAGGTTGGCTTCAGCGGTGCGCAGGGCGATGGTTTGCTTCGCCACTTCAACCCGCTGATTGGTCAGGTAGGCCAGCTGATCAACCTCGTTCGCGTCGCGTTTGTCCTGATAAGCCTTGTCGGCCTTGTCCAGGTAATCGCTGGCGTCTTTGGTTTCCAGCGCCGCGACTTTGCTCGCTTGCGGGTTGGCTTGCAGGCCGCTGTAGTTGGTGCGGGCCTGTTCCAGGTTCTGGTTAGGCGGCGTCGAGCAGGCGGCCAATGCAACGCTTGCGGCCAGCAGGGCAGGGATCATCAATTGATTGCGCATGTGGGTATCGTCCTTTTAAGTCGAGTAAGTCGAGAAGAAATGCGTCGCAGCGGCGCTTATTGCACGGTGCGCTGGCTTTCCTGACGCAGTTCCTGAACCCCTTTCTGAGAGTCCTTCACCGCTTGTTCGGCTTTGATCGCCTGGGCTTTGCGTTCGGCTACGCGCGCGTCCCATTCAGCTTGCTCGGCGAGCACTTTGGCTTCGGCATACTGTTTATCGTGCATGGCAATTTCGGCTTGTTTGAGCTTGTCTTGGGCCGACTTCATCTCTACCGCTGCGAACTCGGTGCCGCCAGCGCTCACGGCGCTGTTCACGGCCGATTGAGTCACGGCGTATTGCTCGGTCGGCGGATTGCCGGCGCAACCGGCCAGCACGAAGCTGCTGCCGATGGCCAGGGCGGCCAGTTTCAGGCTGCGAAAGTGACTGGACGAGGACGTGAACGAGGACTTGGCAGTGCTGATCTTCATGGTCTTCAACTCCATTGGAATAACTCCTGAAAAACTAAAAAATCCATCCTGGGCAAGGAGCCGCAACCATTAATTTTCGAGGCGTTTTTGCAACGGCCGTCCCAGGCGTGGTTACTGGGTACGACCCGAGGCATTTTTTAAAAGTTCAGAGAAGATGGCCTGGCGCCGAAAAAACTTTGACCGAATGGACAAGGCTCTAAAGCGGGAACTTTGGCGGTGGGAGGCGGTATTTCAGCAGCGGAAACACCCGATATCGGAAGAGTACGCAAGCCAAATGTTGGAGCGAGCAGGCTCACTCCTACAAGTGCGATGCCAAATTCAGTGTTTCTGCTTGTCATCGACCGACGATAAATCATGCAAATGCCGACGTGACAATGCCAGGAAACGTGGGGTCGGGCCGACGTCTTCGTACAGCGGATCACCTTCTTCGTCGGTGGCCACCACGGTCGAGCCCTTCACGTACGGGAAGCTTTTTTCCAGCTCTTCCAGCGCCGCGCCGATCAACTCGCCGAGCAACTCTTCCGGATGCCGTTTCGGGTACATGTCGATGATCGCCGCCAGTCGCGCGGCTGCTTCGACATCCAGATGAATCTTGTAGCCGGTGTCCGTCAGGCGCCCCTTGGCGTTTTCTTCCCAATGCTGGGCCAGTTCGCGGATTTTCATAAAAACCTCGTAACGCTCCTGCTTGTAGCAGGCAAGTGAGTGTCCGGTCAGCGCCGGAGAAAGCCGTTGTACGGCTCACTCTTCAGACTAGCTCGAACGCACAAGGTTTAAAGTCCCTTCGTCGTCTGCTTGTAAGAAGCGCTTCACAGCGGCACTCTCTATGGAAAAAGCACCCCCGGATTTTTCGCTGGAGAACGGCTGATGACCGATATTGATGCACGCTTGCGCGAGGACGTTCACCTGTTGGGTGAGCTGTTGGGCAACACCATTCGTGAACAGTACGGGGACGGTTTTCTCGACAAGATCGAGCAGATCCGCAAAGGCGCGAAAGCCGACCGGCGCGGTTCGATGGACGCCGAGCTGAGCGCCAGCCTCAACCAGTTGACCGAAGACGAGTTGCTGCCGGTCGCGCGGGCGTTCAACCAGTTTCTCAACCTGGCGAATATCGCCGAGCAATATCAGCTGATTCATCGCCGCGAAGAATCGCAACCTGCGCCGTTTGAAACGCGAGTGTTGCCGGAGTTGCTGGCGCGTCTTCTCGCCGCCGGCCATGGCGCTGAAGCGTTGGCCCGGCAGTTGGGACGGCTGGAAATTGACCTGGTTCTGACCGCGCACCCGACCGAAGTCGCGCGCCGCACCCTGATTCAGAAATACGATGCCATCGCTGCACAACTGGCCGCCCAGGATCACCGCGACCTGACCAGCGCCGAGCGCGAACAGATTCAAGCGAAGTTGCAGCGCCTGATCGCCGAAGCCTGGCACACCGAGGAAATCCGCCGCACCCGCCCGACGCCGGTGGACGAAGCCAAGTGGGGTTTCGCGGTGATCGAGCATTCGCTGTGGCAGGCGATCCCGAATTATTTGCGCAAGGCCGACAAAGCCCTGCACGACGCCACTGGCCTGCACTTGGCGCTGGAGGCCGCGCCGATTCGCTTTGCCTCGTGGATGGGCGGCGACCGTGACGGCAATCCCAACGTCACTGCTGCCGTGACCCGTGAGGTGTTACTGCTGGCGCGCTGGATGGCGGCGGATTTGTTCGTGCGTGATGTCGATCACCTCGCCGCCGAGCTGTCGATGCAGCAAGCCAGCGACGCGCTGAAAGCCAAGGCCGGCGACAGCGCCGAACCTTATCGCGCGGTCCTCAAACAATTGCGTGAACGTCTGCGCGCCACCCGTAGCTGGGCGCAGGCCGCCTTGACGAGCACGACCCCGGCGCCCGCCGAGGTCTTGCAAAACAACCGCGACCTGCTCGATCCGCTGGAGCTGTGCTACCAGTCGCTGCATGAATGCGGCATGGGCGTGATCGCCGATGGCCCGTTGCTCGATTGCCTGCGTCGGGCGGTGACGTTCGGCCTGTTCCTGGTGCGTCTCGACGTGCGGCAGGATTCGTCGCGCCACTCGGCGGCGATGACCGAAATCACCGATTACCTGGGCCTCGGTCGCTACGAAGACTGGAGCGAAGAGGAGCGCATCGCGTTCCTGATGCGTGAACTGAACAACCGTCGGCCGTTGCTGCCGGCGTACTTCAAACCCTCCGCCGACACCGCCGAAGTGTTGGCGACGTGCCGGGAAATCGCGGCCGCGCCGGGCGCCTCGCTTGGCTCTTACGTGATCTCCATGGCCGGCGCCGCGTCCGACGTGCTCGCCGTGCAACTACTGCTCAAAGAGTCTGGCGTGTTGCGGCCAATGCGCGTGGTGCCGCTGTTCGAAACCCTTGCCGACCTCGACAACGCTGGTCCGGTGATCGAGAAATTGCTGTTGCTGCCGGGTTATCGCGCGCGCCTGCAAGGCCCGCAGGAAGTGATGATCGGCTACTCCGACTCGGCCAAGGATGCCGGCACCACGGCGGCAGCCTGGGCGCAGTATCGGGCGCAGGAACGCCTGGTCGATATTTGCCGAGAGCAGCAAGTGGAACTGCTGTTGTTCCACGGTCGCGGTGGCACCGTTGGCCGTGGCGGCGGACCGGCGCACGCGGCGATTCTGTCGCAGCCGCCGGGTTCGGTGGCGGGGCGCTTCCGCACCACCGAACAAGGCGAAATGATTCGTTTCAAATTCGGCCTGCCAGACATCGCCGAGCAAAACCTCAATCTTTATCTAGCCGCGGTGCTGGAAGCGACCTTGCTGCCCCCGCCACCACCGGAACCCGCCTGGCGCCATTTGATGGACGAATTGGCAGCAGACGGTGTCAGCGCTTACCGCGCCGTGGTGCGCGAGAATCCGCAATTCGTCGAGTACTTCCGCCAGTCCACCCCGGAACAGGAACTTGGACGCCTGCCGCTGGGCAGCCGTCCGGCCAAGCGTCGCGCCGGCGGGATCGAGAGCTTGCGGGCAATTCCATGGATTTTCGGCTGGACCCAGACACGCTTGATGCTGCCGGCCTGGCTTGGCTGGGAAGCGGCACTGAGCAAGGCGCTGGAGCGTGGCGAGGGCGAGTTGCTGGGACAGATGCGCGAACAGTGGCCATTCTTCCGCACGCGCATCGACATGCTGGAAATGGTATTGGCCAAGGCCGATGCCGACATCGCCCTTTCCTACGATGAGCGGCTGGTCGAGCCGGATTTGTTGCCTTTGGGTGCGCATTTACGCGACCTATTGTCGCAGGCCTGTGCGGTGGTCCTGGGGTTGACTGGTCAGTCGCAGCTACTGGCACATAGCCCAGACACCCTCGAATTCATCCGCCTGCGCAACACCTACCTCGATCCGCTTCATCTATTGCAGGCCGAGTTGCTCGCACGTTCCCGGCAACAGGAAGTGGCACAGGGCAGCCCGGTAGAACAGGCGTTGCTGGTGTCTGTGGCGGGGATTGCCGCCGGTTTGCGAAATACCGGCTAAGGTTTTCGCTGTGGGGTCAGGCACCTGGCGAGTCCGTCCGGTGCCTGTTGGGGCGAGCGTCAGATGTCTGTCAGGCGGCAGTTAATGACGGGGTTAATGACGGGGTTGCGACTTGGTGTACCCCGTCGAAAGGTCACACACGTTGCGGGTTTCTCCGACTTTCGGCGGCTTGTGCGCGTAGGAGCTGCTGTGTATCTTGATCAGCCTTTGGCCGTTTGGGCGGTCACGACCCTGTTTTGAGATTGGCCCCACGAGGCGAATCCGTTGTTATCTATATAAAAATTGAGGAGCACATCGATGCGCGTCATTCTGCTGGGAGCTCCCGGGGCCGGTAAAGGTACTCAGGCAAAGTTCATCACCGAAAAGTTCGGCATCCCGCAAATCTCCACCGGCGACATGCTGCGTGCTGCGGTCAAGGCCGGCACCGAGCTGGGCCTGGTTGCCAAGAGCGTCATGGACAGCGGTGGTCTGGTATCCGATGACCTGATCATTAATCTGGTCAAGGAACGCATCAGCCAAGCGGATTGTGCCAACGGTTTCCTGTTCGACGGTTTCCCGCGCACCATTCCTCAGGCCGAAGCGCTGGTGAAGGCCGGCGTCCAGCTAGATCACGTGGTCGAAATCGACGTCAAGGACGAAGACATCGTCCAGCGTATCGCCGGTCGTCGCGTGCATGAGGCTTCCGGTCGTGTGTACCACATCGTCTACAACCCGCCGAAAGTTGCCGGCAAAGACGACATCACCGGTGAAGAGCTGGTGCAGCGCAAAGACGACACCGAAGAAACCGTGCGTCACCGTCTCTCGGTCTACCACGCTCAAACCGAGCCACTGGTGAAGTTCTACCAGGAGCTGTCCGCCGCTGAGGGCAAACCGAAGTACGCCCACATTGAAGGTGTCGGCTCGGTTGAAGCGATCACCGGCAAGGTGCTCGAAGCGCTGAAATGACAGACGCTTGATCGTCTACGGCCCGCTTGCGGGCCGTAGTTGTTTATACTGGCGCACTTTTTCTGACCCTCTCTTACGGACACATCGATGAGCACCTTGCTGGCCCTGGACACCGCGACTGAAGCTTGCTCCGTTGCCTTGCTGCATGAAGGCAAAGTCACGAGCCATTACGAGGTGATTCCGCGCCTGCATGCGCAGAAACTGTTGCCGATGATCCAGCAATTGCTCGCCGATGCCGGGACCACCCTGCAAGCGGTGGATGCCATCGCGTTTGGTCGTGGGCCGGGCGCGTTCACTGGCGTGCGCATTGCCATTGGCGTGGTGCAGGGCCTGGCGTTTGCGCTGGAACGCCCGGTGCTGCCGGTGTCGAACCTCGCGGTGCTGGCGCAACGGGCGTATCGCGAGCATGGCGTCAGTCAGGTCGCGGCGGCTATCGATGCGCGCATGGATGAGGTGTATTGGGGTTGCTATCGCGAAACGGCGGGGGAGATGCGCCTGGTCGGCAACGAAGCTGTGTTGCCACCGGAAGCCGTCGCGTTGCCGGCCGATGCCCGCGGTGATTGGTTTGGAGCGGGCACCGGTTGGGGGTATGGCGAGCGCATTGCCGTCAAACTGAGCGGTCAGGATGCGGGCATGCTGCCTCATGCCGAGGACCTGCTGACGCTGGCGCGGTTTGCCTGGGAGCGCGGTGAAGGCATTGTCGCGGATGAGGCGCAGCCGGTTTATTTGCGGGATAAAGTGGCGACGCCTAAGGCGCGCTAACTCACTCGACCGAGTTGGTCCCATCGCTGGCTTGCCAGCGATGGCGTCCTCCCAGCCACCGCCAATCGTCGTTTTATACCCGGCGCTTTTAAACCTTTTCGCTTTTCTGTGTTCTAGTTATCACTCGGCGGTTTGCGAAGTGGCTCAGGTGCCACTAGACTGCCATCATCGATACCGAGCATGAACTTATGCGTATAGACGGCCTTTCCTCACAGTCCTACCCCATCAAGCGCAAGCCTCGCAAAGAGTCTGTGGTTGAGGACGACTACGTCGATATCGACGGCGAACTTGAATTCCCTACCGAAGAGCAAATGGCTGCCCGCGCTGCCAAAGCCTCGGCGCAACGTCTGAGCAATCTGCCAGCGCGCCAACAAGACATGATTTACCACCGCGCCATGAGCAAAAGCGTGGCGATGGCTTTGGCCAGCTATCTCAGCACCGCCGGTTTTGTCGATTGGGATGCGGACGTATTGGGCCTAGACCTGTACATCTGATGCGGCTGCCTTACTACCTTGGCTGCCCGTCCTGGAGTGAAAACGCCTGGCGCGATTACCTCTATCCGCAAGACGCAAAAACTTCCGATTTTCTGAAACTCTATTCACACGTATTCAACGCCGTGGAGGGCAACACGACCTTCTACGCGAGCCCTGCTGCCAGCACCGTGCAGCGTTGGGCCGAAACCATGCCCGCCGATTTTCGCTTCACTGCCAAGTTCCCCGGCGACATCAGCCACGGTGGCGACCTGCGCGAACAATTGACCGCCACCGACACTTTCCTGCAATTGCTCAGCCCGTTAGGCGAGCGGGTGTCGCCGCTGTGGCTGCAATTGTCGAAGAGTTTCACGCCGCAACGCTTGCACGAACTGGCGGGTTTTATTGACGCTGTGGACCGGCCCATGGCGATTGAAGTGCGGCATGATGCTTTCTTCGCCAAGGGTGAAGCCGAGCGTTCGCTCAATCGACTGCTGCGGGATCGCGGCGTCGAACGCATCTGCCTTGATCCGCGTGCGTTGTTCAGTTGCACGTCCACTGAACCTTCGGTGCTTCACGCCCAAGCCAAGAAGCCCAGAGTCCCGCCCCGCCCGACGGCCTTCACGCAATGCCCGCAAGTGCGCTTCATTGGCCATCCGCAACTGCAAGCCAACGACCCGTTTCTTGTGCCTTGGGTCGAGAAAATCGCCGTGTGGATCGAAGAAGGCCGCACGCCCTATATCTTTCTGCACACCGCCGACAACTTGCTGGCGGCAAAACTCGCGCAACGTTTTCACGCACAACTGATGCTGCGTTTGCCTGGCCTGCCGCCGCTGCCTGAGCTATACAGAGAACCCGCCGCGGAGCAACTTGGTTTGCTCTGAGGCGGATTCCCTGCCTTTTTCAGGAGCCTGCCAATGGATGCGCAAACCCTTCGAGCCCAAGCGTTCAAAGCGTTGCACGAACGCGACGGGGCTTTTGTCATTCCCAACCCGTGGGACGCCGGCTCGGCGAAAATGCTCGCCAGCCTGGGCTTCGAGGCGCTGGCGACCACCAGTGCCGGTTATGCCTTCTCCCAAGGCCGTCCCGATGGCGGGCTGACGCTGGACGATACCCTGGAGAATATTCGGGCGATTGTCGCGGCCACTGACCTGCCGGTCGCGGTCGATCTGGAAAACGGTTTTGCCGACGACCCAGCCGAATGCGCCCAAAGCATTTTGCGCGCCGCTGCTGCGGGCGCTGTCGGCGGTTCGATCGAAGATGCGACCGGCCGTGCCGACGCGCCGATCTACTGTTTCGAGCATGCCGTAGCGCGGATTGAAGCCGCCGTCGCCGCCGCCCGCAGTTTGGCGTTTCCGTTCACGCTGACGGCGCGGGCGGAGAATTTCCTGCACGGTAACCTCGATCTGGACGACACCATTCGCCGCTTGCAAGCGTTCGCCGCAGCGGGCGCCGACGTACTGTATGCGCCAGGTTTGCGCAGTGCCGAGGACGTGTTGGCGGTGGTGCGCGCCGTGGCGCCGAAACCGGTCAATGTGCTGATGTCCGGCGGTTTGAAACTGACGGTCGAGCAATTGAGCGACATGGGCGTCAAGCGCATCAGTGTCGGTTCGGCGCTGGCGTTGGCGGCGCTTGGCGAGTTTTACCGTGCGGCGGAGGAGATCAAGACCTCGGGCACGTTTGGCTTCACGTCGCGGTCCATGGCGTATGCGCAGGCCAATAAGCTGTTCAAGGGCTGACGATGCGGTTTTTGCGGGTGCTGTTGTTTTTGGTGCTGATCTTCGGCGTGGCGGCGGTGAGCGTCTGGCGCGGCTGGATCTCGTTGCCGACGCAGTGGAACCCGTGGGCGCCGCTGGACGTGAAGGCCGAGCCGAATCTGTTGACCCGCTACAAGTTGATGCGGCTGCGCGATGATCCGCAATTGTGCGAACAGGCGTTGAGCAGTTCCGGATTACGGTTCGCCCCTCAGGCCGACAGCCCCGACGGCAAATGTCCCTTGACCGACATCTTGCGTGTGCAGGGTGGCGACGTGGCCCTGAGCAGCAGTTTCCTCGCCAGTTGTCGACTGGCCGTGTCGTTTGCCCTGTTCGAGCGTCACGCCCTGCAACCGGCTGCGCAGGCGGTCTACGGCCAAGCGGTCACGCGCGTCGATCATCTGGGCAGTTTTGCCTGCCGCAACGTCTATGGCCGTGAGACTGGCCGGGTCAGCCAGCATGCGACGGCGAACGCACTGGACATCGCCGGGTTTCGCCTCGCCGATGGCCGCTCGATCAGCGTGCTCAAGGACTGGCCTAAGGATAATCAGGACGCAGGGTTTTTACGCCAGGTCCGCGACGGCGCCTGCGAGATGTTCAGTGTGGTGTTGAGCCCGGACTACAACGCCGCCCATCGCAATCATTTCCACGTGGATGTCGGGCCGTGGTGGGTGTGTCGCTGAGGGCTTGTTATCGCGGATCAGGCGGCGATGCGCAGGTTCTGCAGGACGATCGGGCGAGCCCAGCCGATATCGAAATCGAAGTTCTTTTGTTGTTCCGCGAGCTCTGTGGCCGGGAACGGCGGGAAAGGCTTGTCCAGCAGGTCCAGTTCGAATTCGGCGATCGGCAGGTGCAGTGGGCGCGGTTGTGGCGCCGGGCCGGCTTCTGGCACGGGTTGGCCTGCCGTCAGCACAATCGGGCGAACCCAGCCGCTTTCGAAATTCTGCTGCTTTTGTTGAGCCGCGATTTCTGCTGGCGGGAATGGTGGGAATGGTTTGTCCGCCAGCGCCATGTCGAACTCCGCAATCGGCAGGAACAACGGCTCGGGTGGCTTGACCTGGGTTTCCTGCACGTCGCATTCGCGCTGGGAAACAATGTGCGCCAACAGCTCGCTGCCAATCGTAGGTTCGACCGGGCTGTCGAGATCGACGGGCGGGAAATCCAGAGAAGCCGGCACGACATCGCCCGACTGATCGGCTACTGCCTGGGCAAAAAAATCCTGCCACAGGTGACTGACGCCGCTCAGTGCTTGGGAGTTTCGCAGGCCAAAATCGCCGTAGGGCGAGATGTAACCTATCGATGTGCGTTGAATGTCTGACATTTCTCTCGGTCGACGCTCAGCTCTGGCAAAATGCCCGTTAGTTTTGTTATCGGCAGTTTCTGCCGATCATTAATTTTTTTGAGCGTGTTTTCCCATGATTGAGCAACCGGCGGCTTGCCGCATCCATGTCGAGGCCTTGAGCGCGGCTTTTCAGCCACAGGCCGAGCAATGGGCCGAGCGCCTGGGCCTGCCTTTGCAGGTGACTGACGGTGAGTTTGCCTTGCAGGTCGGCGAGCAGGGTTTGCAGTTGCAACAGCTGGGGCCGGACGCACCCGGCCCGGTGCGCGTGGACTTCGTCGAAGGCGGCGCGGCCCATCGTCGGTTGTTCGGCGGCGGCACCGGGCAGATGATCGCCAAAGCCGTTGGCATTGCGCAGGGCGTACGTCCGCGCGTGCTGGACGCTACGGCGGGGCTGGGCAAGGACGCGTTCGTGCTGGCGAGCCTGGGCTGCGAAATGAGCCTGATCGAACGCCAGCCGCTGATCGGAGCGTTGCTGGAGGACGGTTTGGCGCGGGGCGCAGAAGACTTCGACGTGGCGTCGATTGTGGCGCGCATGCGTTTGCTCAAGGGCAACTCGATCGAGGTCATGCGCAACTGGGAGGGCGAACCGCCGCAGGTGATCTACCTCGACCCGATGTTTCCGCACCGCGAGAAAACCGCGCTGGTGAAAAAGGAAATGCGCTTGTTCCGGCCGTTGGTGGGGGATGACGCGGATGCGCCGGCGTTGCTCGAAGCGGCATTGGCGCTGGCCAGCCATCGGGTGGTGGTCAAGCGTCCGCGCAAGGCGCCGTGTATTGCGGGGCCGAAGCCGAGTCATGCGCTAGACGGGAAATCCAGTCGGTATGACATTTATCCGAAGAAGGCGCTCAAGCCTTGAGCTTCAAGCTTCAAGCTTCAAGCGGTGCTCTAACTGGCAGCTTGAAGCTAACAACTTGAGGCTGCCCCTCTCCCATAAGCCCGCATAAACAATCCCACCACTTCCCGCACATGGTCCTCCGCCGCATCCCCGGTCAACGGCTCGCCGCAGCCATACAACAATCGAAAATTCCCCGCGCCCTTCAGCAGGCAAAAAAAGTGCTCCGCTGCGTTGCGTGGTTTTTCAATGCTCAATGCACCGCTCTGGTCCACCTTGCTCAGCAAGCGTTCCATGCCATGCAGCATGCGCTCCGGTCCTGCCTCGAAGAAGATTTGCGAGAGTCTCGGGTCCTGGCTGCCCAGCGTCATCATCAACCGGTGCAGGTTCACCGATTCATCGCTGTTGATCAGGTGATGAAAGCCGCGTGCGATGTTCAGCAGCACCGTCTCTACCGAAATTCCGTCAGGCAATTCGAAAAACAGCGTAGGCAATTGCTCTTCGCACTTGGCGACCACGGCAGCGGAGAACAGCGTCTCCTTGTCGTTGAAGTGGCTGTAGACGGTCAGCTTCGACACACCAGCCTCGGCGGCGACGGCGTCCATGCTGGTGCTCGCGTAGCCGTTACTCAGGAACAGGGTTTTCGCCGCATCAAGGATTGCCTGGCGCTTGGCCAGATCCTTGGGGCGGCCCGGACCATTGGGTGCTGAAAGATTGTTCGGCATTATTCGCTTTTAATACTGGACTGGTGAGTTTGCTATTAATAACATACTGGCCAGTATAATTATTCCAAGCACCATTAGCGAAAGGTCCTTCACCATGTTCCGCTATGCCTTGCCCCTCGCGTTGCCAGTCAGTCTGGCGTTTTTATTGTCTGCGTGTGGTCACGAGGAGGCGCCGCAAGTCACCGTTCGACCGGCCATGGTGGTTCAGCCAGAGCCTTCGGCCCAAGCGATGGAAAGCTATCCGGGTGAAGTCCGCGCCCGCTACGAACCCGAGCTGGCGTTTCGCATTGGCGGCAAAGTCAGCCGACGACTGGTCGAAGAGGGGCAGCGGGTCAAGGCCGATCAGCCGCTGGCGGAACTCGATCCCCAGGATGTACGCCTGCAACTGGAAGCCACGCGTGCCCAGGTGGCGGCTGCCGAAGCCAACCTGAGTCTGGTACGCGCCGAGCGTGACCGCTACAAAACCTTGATGGACCGTCAGATGGTCAGTCGCTCGCAGTACGACAATTCCGAAAATCTCTACAGATCCGGTGAAGCACGCCTGAAGCAAATCAAGGCCGAGTTCAACGTCTCGACCAACCAGGCCAGCTATGCGGTGCTGCGCGCACCGCAGGACGGCGTCGTCGCCAAGCGTGCGGTGGAAGTCGGGCAAGTGGTTGCCGCCGGGCAAACCGTATTCACCCTCGCCACCGAGGGCGAGCGGGAAGTGCTGATCAGCCTGCCGGAGCAGAACTTCGGCCGTTTCAAGGTCGGTCAGGCAGTTTCCGTCGAACTCTGGACGCAACCCGATCAACGTTTCGCCGGGCGCATTCGTGAGCTGTCGCCTGCCGCCGATCCGAAGTCCCGCACCTTCGCCGCGCGCATCGCCTTCACCGCCGGCAAAGTCCCGGCCGAACTCGGTCAGAGCGCCCGGGTGTTTATCCAGACTGCCAACGTGGTGGCGCTGTCCGTGCCGTTGTCGGCGCTCACCGCAGAAAACGGCGCCACTTATGTCTGGGTGCTCGGCGCCAACAACACCTTGAAGAAAGCGCCGGTCCGGGTCGGTGCATTCGGCGAGAAAAGCGTGCCGGTGCTCGAAGGGCTGAACGCCAGTGACTGGGTGGTGGCGGCCGGTGTGCACGTGCTGCACGACGGGCAGCAGGTGCGCCCGGTGGATCGCTCCAACCGCGTGGTCAATCTGGCGGACAAGGAGTAATTCCGATGGGCTTCAATCTTTCTGAATGGGCGCTGCGTAATCGTCAGATCGTACTGTTCTTGATGCTGTTGCTGGCGATTGTCGGTGCGCTTTCCTACACCAAGCTCGGGCAAAGCGAAGACCCGCCGTTCACGTTCAAGGCCATGGTCATTCGCACCAACTGGCCGGGCGCGACCGCCGAGGAAGTGTCGCGCCAGGTCAGCGAGCGCATTGAAAAGAAACTGATGGAAACCGGCGAGTACGAGCGCATCGTCTCGTTCTCGCGTCCGGGTGAATCCCAGGTGACGTTCGTCGCTCGCGACTCCATGCACTCGGCGGACATCCCCGACCTCTGGTACCAGGTCCGCAAGAAGATCAGCGATATTCGCCAGACTCTGCCACCCGGCATCCAGGGCCCTTTTTTCAACGATGAATTCGGCACCACCTTCGGCAACATCTACGCCCTGACCGGCGACGGCTTCGATTACGCGGTGCTCAAGGACTACGCCGACCGCATCCAGATCCAGCTGCAACGAGTCAAGGATGTGGGCAAGGTCGACCTGCTCGGGTTGCAGGACGAGAAGATCTGGATCGAACTCTCCAACGTCAAGCTCGCCACCCTCGGCTTGCCGTTGGCCGCTGTGCAGCAAGCGCTTGAAGAGCAGAACGCGGTGTCCACGGCCGGCTTCTTCGAAACCACCAGCGAGCGATTGCAGCTACGGGTCTCGGGGAATTTTCAGACAGTTGAAGAGATTAAAAACTTCCCGATCCGCGTTGGAGATCGCACGTTCCGGATTTCCGATGTCGCCAACGTTCGTCGCGGTTTCAACGATCCGCCGGCGCCACGCATGCGCTTCATGGCCGAAGACGCCATCGGTCTGGCGGTGGCAATGAAGGACGGCGGCGACATTCTGGTGCTGGGGAAGGCGCTGGAAATCGAGTTCGACAGAATCCAGAAAAACCTGCCGGCCGGCCTGCAACTGCGCAAGGTGTCCGATCAGCCGGCGGCGGTGAAAACCGGGGTCGGCGAGTTCGTTCAGGTGCTGGTGGAAGCGCTGGCGATTGTGTTGCTAGTGAGTTTTTTCTCCCTCGGCGTGCGCACCGGCATGGTGGTCGCCCTGGCGATTCCGCTGGTGCTGGCGATGACCTTCGCCTGCATGTATTACCTCGGCATCGGCCTGCACAAGATTTCCCTCGGCGCGCTGGTCCTGGCGCTGGGTCTGCTGGTGGACGACGCGATCATCGCCGTAGAAATGATGGCGATCAAAATGGAGCAAGGCTTCGACCGGATCAAAGCCGCGAGCTACGCCTGGACCAGCACTGCGTTCCCGATGCTTACCGGTACACTGATCACTGCCGCCGGGTTCCTGCCGATTGCCACCGCGCAATCGGGCACCGGCGAGTACACCCGGTCGATCTTTCAGGTGGTGACTATTGCGCTGCTGGCGTCGTGGATTGCCGCCGTGGTGTTCGTACCGTACCTGGGGGAAAAACTCCTGCCGGACCTGGCGAAAATTCACGCAGCCAAACATGGCACGGATCAGCCCGATCCCTACGCCACGCCGTTCTATGCGCGCGTCCGACGCCTGGTCGAGTGGTGTGTACGTTGGCGCAAAACGGTGATCACTCTGACGGTGGTGTTGTTCATTGCCTCCATCGTGTTGTTCCGTTTCGTGCCGCAGCAATTTTTCCCGGCGTCGGGACGCCTGGAATTGATGGTCGATCTGAAGCTGGCCGAAGGCGCTTCACTGAGCAACACCGCCGACGAGGTCAAACGGCTTGAAGGCCTGTTGAAGGATCACGCCGGCATCGACAATTACGTGGCCTACGTCGGCACCGGTTCCCCGCGTTTCTACCTGCCGCTGGACCAGCAACTGCCGGCGGCAAGCTTCGCCCAGTTTGTCGTTCTGGCCAAGACCATCGAGGAGCGCGAAACCCTGCGCACCTGGCTGATCGAAACCCTCAACGAACAATTTCCGGCCCTGCGCTCGCGGGTGACGCGTCTGGAAAACGGCCCGCCGGTTGGCTATCCGGTGCAGTTCCGGGTCACGGGTGAACACATCGAGGAAGTTCGCGCCCTCGCTCGTAAAGTGGCGGCCAAGGTTCGCGAAAACCCCCATGTGGTCAACGTCCACCTGGACTGGGAAGAGCCGAGCAAAGTGGTGTACCTGAACGTCGATCAGGACCGCGCCCGCGCGCTCGGCGTGAGCACCGCGGCCCTGTCGAAGTTTTTGCAGAGTTCGCTGACCGGCTCCAGCGTCAGCCAGTACCGCGAGGACAACGAATTGATCGAAATCCTCCTGCGCGGCACCTTGCATGAGCGTACCGAGCTGTCGTTGCTGCCGAGCCTGGCCGTGCCGACCGACAACGGTCGCAGCGTCGCGCTATCTCAGATCGCGACGCTGGAATACGGTTTTGAAGAAGGCATCATCTGGCACCGCAACCGCTTGCCCAACGTCACGGTCCGCGCCGACATCTACGGCAAGGAACAACCGGCGACGCTGGTGCAGCAGATCATGCCGACCCTCGATCCGATCCGCGCCGAACTGCCCGATGGCTACTTGCTGGAAGTCGGCGGTACCGTCGAAGACTCGGCCCGTGGGCAGAACTCGGTGAAGGCCGGCGTGCCGCTGTTCATCGTAGTCGTGCTGACCTTGCTGATGCTGCAACTGCGAAGTTTCTCACGCACGTTGATGGTGTTTCTGACAGCGCCTTTGGGATTGATCGGCGTGACGCTGTTCCTGATGGTGTTCCGTCAGCCGTTCGGTTTCGTCGCCATGCTCGGGACCATCGCGCTGTCCGGGATGATCATGCGTAACTCGGTGATCCTGGTGGATCAGATCGAGCAAGACATCGCCGCCGGGCTCAAGCCGTGGCACGCGATTATTGAAGCCACGGTGCGGCGCTTCCGGCCAATTGTATTGACCGCGCTCGCCGCAGTGCTGGCGATGATTCCGCTGTCGCGCAGTGTGTTCTTCGGGCCGATGGCGGTGGCGATCATGGGTGGATTGATCGTGGCGACGGCGTTGACGTTGCTGTTCTTGCCGGCGCTGTATGCGGCTTGGTTCCGCATCAAGAAAGAAACTGCCTGATACCCTGTAGGAGCTGCCGCAGGCTGCGATCTTTTGATCTTGAAAATCCCAAGCAAGGTCAAAAGATCGCAGCCTTCGGCAGCTCCTACAGATGATCGTCAGAGCGTGCCGAATACTTTCTTCGCCAGGCTGGTCGCTGCTGCCGCAGGGTTCTTGCGAATCGATTCTTCCTGCTTGCCGATCATCTCGAACAAACCGTTCAGCGCTTGCTCGGTCACATAGCTTTCGATGTTGGCGTTCTTCGTATCCACCACGCCCATGGTCGCGGCCTGGCCGGCGAAGGAGTTGTATTGCTTGGCCAGCCCGACTTGATCGGTGGCTTGCTTGACGATCGGCAGGAACTTGGCGCGGATCTGTTCGCGGCTGGTTTTGTTCAGGTATTGGGTGGCCGAATCGTTGCCGCCGCTGAGAATCCCTTTGGCGTCATCAACGGACATTTTCTTCACCGCGTCGACGAGGATCGGCTGGGCCTGGGTCACGGCAGTTTCTGCCGCTTTGTTCATGCTGGTTTCCAGCTGATCGACCTGATCGCCCATGCCAAACTGCTTCATTTTGCTGGCGACTTTGCCCAGTTTGCCCGGCAGTTCGATTTTCACGTCCGGGTTGTTGCTGAACCCGCCCGGCGTGCCGAGTTGTTTCACGGCCAATTGCGCGCCTTGGGTCAGGGCATCCTTGAGGCCGCCGGTGGCGTCTTTTTGCGACAGATCACTGAGCGACAGCGCCATGGCGCTGGCGGAGATCATCAAGCCTGCACACAGGCCGGCGAAGCGAAGGGTAGGGCGGAACATGGGGGCTTCCTTGTTCGAAAAAAGTGTTCGAAAAAAGTGTAATCAGGGGACAGCGTTGACGCGGATTTTCAGTGGTTGCGGATCGCTGCCATCCAGTTGCACGGCGTGATGTTCGGTGGTGATGAACATCAGTTGGCCATTCACTTCGATGCGCGCGCTGACGGAATACCGATGACCGGGTTTGACCTGGGCCTGATCGTAACTCAGATGAAACGGCAACGGCACCTGGCCTTTGACCGGGCCTTTCTGTTCGGCGAGGACCACGGCGGGGGCGTCGGCCAGAGATACGTCCTGAAGGCTGACGCTAAGGGTGGCGGTCGGTGGCAAAGCGATGCGTTGCAGGTAAAAGACTTCGCCGTCTAGGCTGGTTTTGGCAGCGGGTTGCATGGACTGACAGGCGCCCAGCAGAGCGGTCATGGCCAATAAAAAAAGTTTTTTCATCTGATATCTCCAATCGAAGGTTCGGGCTGGACGGTAGCCAGGTCTGCCGCATCTTCACTGCGATGCAACGCCACCTGGCGGATCGACAACCGAATCTCCGCCGGCAACACCCGTTTGGCCGCGCCCTCGGCCAGTTCACCGAGCAGTTCGTGATAGCTAAGCTTGCCGGCTTCGTCGCGCTTGAGCACGTCGAGGTCGAGCAGGGTCTGGATGAAGTGCCGGAACAGGCTCTTGTCGAAAAACTCCGGGGCGTTCAGCCCATGCAGGATCGACAGGCGCTGGGCCATCACCGTGCACAGGTCTTCGAGTTCTTCGGCGCTGATACTGTTCTGCCCGCTGTTGAGCAGCAGCGAAACCGTCATATAGAAGCGCTGCAGGGTCTGGGCGATGCTCTTGGACAGCAGCGTCAGCAGCACGAAGTGTCGCGAGCTGGGTGCCGGACGCAGGTAAATGTTGTTCTCGAAGCGCAGCAAGCCTTGCTCGACGAACGCTTCGAGCCACTGATCGATCACCGCATCCAGCTCGTCCATGGACCAGCGTATGAACAGCTCCGATTGCAGGTACGGATACAGCGCGCGGGTGTAACGCAGGATCTGTTCGCGGCTCATGCGCGAGGCGCTTTGAAAGAAGCTCGCGAGCAGCGCAGGCAGCGCAAAAATGTGCAGCACGTTGTTGCGGTAGTAAGTCATCAGGACCGCGTTTTGCTCGTCCAGGTACAGAATTTTGCCCAGCGCATCGCTCTGTTCGGACAGCAGGTCCATGTCCTTCACGTGCTTGATCAGCGCTTGGCCATCACCTTCCGGCAACGTGGTGTGCGGTGAGTACGGCACCTTGCGCAGCAGCGCCAGGTACAGATCCAGCACCCGCGCCATGGCACGATCGTCCAGCGCCAGGCGAGTGGTGGACAGTAACGCCAGGGCCACCAGATTGACCGGATTGATCGCCGCGGCTTCGTTGAGATGCTGCGCGACTTTCTCGCCGAGGCGGTTGGTGGTTTCGTTGAGCCACGCCGGCTTGAACTGCGGGCCGAGTGCCTGCTGGCGCCAGTCCGGCTGTTCGCTGTCGAGGAATTCCGCAAGTTTGATCGGCTCGCCGAAGTTCACTGCGACCTGGCCGAAGCGCTGCTTGAGGGCGCCGATGACTTTGAAGATGTCGAAGATCGATTCTTTCTTTTTGGTCGCGCCACGCAGTTCGCCGAGGTAAGTCCGGCCTTCCAGTACACGTTCGTAGCCGATGTACACCGGAATGAAGACGATCGGCATGCGCGACGAACGCAGGAAGCTGCGCAGGGTGATCGCGAGCATGCCGGTTTTCGGTTGCAGCATGCGCCCGGTGCGCGACCGGCCGCCCTCGACGAAATACTCGACCGGGAAGCCTTTGGTGAACAGGGTGTGCAGGTATTCGTTGAACACCGCGGTGTACAGCGGATTGCCCTTGAAGGTGCGGCGCATGAAAAACGCGCCGCCACGACGCAGCAGGCCGCCGATTCCCGGCATGTTCAGGTTGATCCCGGCGGCGATGTGCGGCGGGGTCAGGCCGTTGCGAAACAGCAGATAGGACAGCAGCAGGTAGTCGATGTGGCTGCGGTGGCAGGGCACGTAAATCACTTCGTAACCCGGGGCGACCTTCTGCACGCCTTCGATGTTGTTGACCTTGATCCCGTCGTAGATTTTGTTCCAGAACCAGCTCAGCACCACTTCCATGAAGCGGATCGCGGTGTAGGTGTAGTCCGAGGCGATTTCGTTGCCGTAACGCAGGGCCTGGGCCTTGGCTTTCTCCGGGGAAATGTTTTCGCGCTCGGCTTCGTCGAGGATCGCTTGCTTGACCAGCGGCTGATTGAGCAAGCCTTTGACCAGGTTGCGTCGGTGCGAAATGTCCGGGCCGATCACGGCGGCTTTGAGGTTGCGGAAGTGCACCCGCAGAATTCGCTGGGCCATGCGCACGGTGCGCTCGTGGCCCTTGTTGTGATCGATCAGTTCGCGCAAGTGGATCGGCGCGGAAAACTGCACGCGGGTCTTGCGCCCGAGGACGATGATACTGAGCAAGCGACGCAGACGCCCGGTGACCGCCCAGCTGTCGGCGAAGAGCAGTTTCCACGGGCTCGATTCGCTGTCCGGCGACTGGCCCCAGAATACGCTGACCGGAATGATCTGCGCGTCTTCGGCGGCGTTCTGGCTCAGGGCGCTGACCAGCCGGCTCAGGGTCGGCGGCGCACCGCGTTTATCCTGGCGGCCGAGCCAGTCGGGTTCCGGCGTCAGGTAGAAGAACGCGGCGGGTTCCAGCAGATCGCCAACGGCCACCGGCAGCACCGGGCGCGGCAGGCCGGCCTTGGTGCACTCGGTATCGACCACGGCGAGTTCCGTCAGCGAGGGGTTTTGCAGGACGTAGAACACCGGACGACTGCGGTCGAGGTTGAGGGTGAACGACGACTGGTTGATGGTCTCGGAGCGAACCCAGAGAAAGAGCAGTCGGCGCAGGGTGCCAAACACAAGACGGCGGAACGGGGAGCGGGTCATACGGCTTCTGCGTGAGTGAATAAAACCGAGCATTTGCTCGGGCGGTCGATAGTGTGCCGGATTCACTGAAAATCGGCAAAAAAGCGCCTGAGTAAAGTGAGTGGAGAGTTTTCACACCTGTCATATACTCGGCGAGCCCGCACTGGCCATACAGTGGCACTGTTCAGTGCAAGCAATGTTCCCGAGGCTTTCCTGTGAAGAGCCCGATCAATAATAAAAAAGGAGTATGAACAGATGGCAACACGTGAAACCGGCAGCGTGAAGTGGTTCAACGACGCCAAGGGCTATGGCTTTATTCAGCGCGAAGACGGGGTGGATGTGTTTGTGCACTACCGCGCGATTCGCGGCGAAGGGCACCGCTCGCTGGCCGAGGGACAGCAGGTTGAATATGCGGTGGTGACGGGCGACAAAGGGTTGCAGGCTGAGGATGTGGTGGGGCTTTAGAGACAGCTACAAGCTACAAGCTACAAGCTACGGAGCTTTTTAACTTGAGGCTTGTAGCTTGTAGCTTGTAGCTTATAGCTGCTTTTATGCCGTTTTCCAGTTGATCTCTTCTTCGCCATCCGCGCTTATGCGCATCCAGCGATCAGCCGTCTCTTCACCTTCTTCCTCGACCCAGCTCCCCGGTGCGCAACGCACTTCGACGTTCAGCGCGGCAAACGCGGCGCGGGCGCAGGCGATGTCGTCTTCCCACGGAGTCTGATCACTTTCCAGGTACAAGCTGTTCCACTTTCCGACAGCTTTCGGTAACCAGGTCACCGGCACATTGCCGGCCTTGCACTTGTAGGTCTGGCCTTTCTGAACCCAGTCGGTGCACGAGCCCAATGCTTCGCCGAGCCAGGCCGCAACGGCCTTGTAGTCGACGTCGGCGTCTTTCAGGTAAATCTCGATATCGGGTTGGCGCATGGATGTCCTCACTGCGGGTCTGAAAAATCCATTCGCGGATTTAGCCGGTCTCAAGCCGTTGCTCAAGACCCAAAATTAAGATTGAAGAACAAAGTAATCGTAGCGCATCGACACAGTGACCTCGAACGGTTCCACCTGCTCGATGACCGCAGCCCGGCGTTCGGCACTGGCGCGCCAGCCGTGAGGCGTCATGGCCAGCAGGTTGGCGCGATCCTGACCACTGGCCAGCGTCAGTTTGAATTCCAGGGTTTCACTGTGTTGCTGCGCCATGCCGTCCGGCACTAACGCCAGGTGCTTGTCGTCGGTGTACTCGCGCACTTCATCGTAGAGCCGCTCGCGCAGTTCCATCAGGTGGCCGCTGGTCGGTCCGACTTTCATCAGGCCGCCACCGGGGCTGAGCAGGCGTTTGGCTTCTTCCCAGTCCAGCGGGCTGAAGACGCTGGCGAGAAACTGGCAGCTACCTGACGCCAACGGCACCCGCGCCATGCTGGCGATCAACCACGTCAGCTGCGGATTGCGCTTGCAGGCGCGTTTTACCGCTTCGCGGGAGATATCCAGCGCGTAACCATCAGCGTTCGGCAAGGCTTCGGCGATTTGCGCGGTGTAATAACCCTCGCCACAACCGATGTCGAGCCAGCGCTGAGGTGCGTATTGCGCCGCCAGTTCCGCGAGTCGCTTGGCCACCGGTGCGTAATGGCCGGCGTTGAGGAAATCGCGCCGTGCCTCGACCATTGCCACGTTATCCCCAGGATCGCGGCTGTTCTTGTGCTGCACCGGCAACAGGTTCAGGTAACCCTGTCGCGCACGGTCGAAACGATGCCCGGCGGGGCAGGCCACGCCGTTGTCCACCGCGTTCAGCGGTTCGCTGCAGATCGGGCAGGCGAGCATCAGGTGAGCAACTTGATCAGGGTCTGGTAGTAGATTTCGGTCAGCACGTCGAGATCTGCCGCCAGTACCCGCTCGTTGACCTGGTGAATCGTCGCGTTGACCGGGCCGAGTTCAACCACTTGCGTACCCATGGTCGCGATGAAGCGGCCGTCGGAGGTGCCACCGCTGGTGGACGCCTTGGTCTCGCGGCCGGTGATGTCCTTGATGCTCGACGCCACGGCATCCAGCAATGCGCCCGGTTCGGTGAGGAACGGCAGGCCGGACAGCGTCCAGTCGATGTGCCAGTCCAGGCCATGTTTATCGAGGATGTCGGCGACGCGCTTTTGCAGGCCTTCGACCGTGGATTCGGTCGAGAAGCGGAAGTTGAACACCGCCACCAGATCGCCCGGGATCACGTTGGTCGCGCCGGTACCGGAATTCAGGTTGGAAATCTGGAAGCTGGTCGGCGGGAAGAAATCGTTGCCGTGGTCCCAATGCTCGGCGGCCAGTTCGGACAAGGCCGGGGCGGCAAGGTGGATCGGGTTCTTGGCCAGATGCGGATAGGCGACGTGACCTTGCACACCGTGCACAGTCAGCTTGGCGCCGAGGGAACCGCGACGGCCGTTCTTGACCACATCGCCCACCAGCGTGGTGCTCGACGGTTCGCCGACGATGCACCAGTCCAGACGTTCCTTGCGCGCAACCAGACGCTCGATCACCGCTTTGGTGCCGTGATGCGCCGGGCCTTCTTCGTCGCTGGTGATCAGGAAAGCGACTTTGCCCTTGTGGTCCGGGTAGTCGGTGACGAAGCGCTCGGCGGCCACGGTCATCGACGCGAGGCTGCCTTTCATGTCCGCTGCGCCACGGCCGCAGAGCATGCCGTGTTCGTCGATCAGCGCGTTGAACGGGTCGATCTGCCAGGCGGTGACCGGGCCGGTCGGGACCACGTCGGTGTGACCGGCGAAGCACAGCACCGGACCGTCGTGTTTGCCGTGAGTGGCCCAAAAGTTATCCACATCTTCGATGCGCATCGGTTCCAGCATGAAACCGGCATCGCCCAGGCGTTGCATCATCTGCTTCTGGCAATCGGCGTCGACCGGCGTGACGGACGGGCGGCGGATCAGGTCGATGGCCAGTTGAAGGGTCGGCGAAAGGTCGGCGTGGGCCGTCATGAAAAACTCCGGAAACAGGGGCAAGGTCAGGCAGCCTTTTGTAGGAGCGAGCTGCGGCGAGCCATAAAATGGCGGTTAGCTTAAAGCAAAACGGCGGCCATTGGCCGCCGTTTAGTGCATCGGTAAAGATTTAGACCGCCGGTGCCGGTTCAGCCTCGACCGCCGGTTTCGGCAGCGAAGACAGGAACGCCATGATCAGCGCCGCCAGATACGGCAGCGATTGCACCAGCAACATGGTCACCCAGAAACGGATGTCGTTGCTTGGCAGGCCTTGCACCAGGCAGATACCGCCGGCCGCGCCCCACAACAGCAGCATGATGAACATCTCTTCCCGGGCCTCTGAGATCGCCACCCAGAAGCCGTGGTTATCGGCGTTTTTCGGCGTACGGAAAAACGGAATGCTGCTGGTGAAGAAACCGTACAGCACCGCTTTGGCGATGGTGTGCGACAGCGCCAGACCGGCCAGGGCCGCACAGAACGCATCCTTCAGGTTCACGCCCACCGCGCGACGGTACAGGAAGATGATCTTGCCAACCTTGAACACGAACAGCGCCAACGGCGGGATGGCGAAAATCAGCAACGGCGGATCGACCCGCTGCGGCACGATGATCATCGCCGCCGACCACAACAGCGCGCCGACGGTGAAGAAGATGTTCATGCCATCCGCGACCCACGGCAACCAGCCCGCGAGGAAGTGGTAACGCTGGCCACGGGTCAGCTCGGTGTCCTTGCCGCGCAGCAAACTGGCGGTGTGGCGCTTGATGATCTGAATCGCACCGTAGGCCCAGCGGAATCGCTGTTTCTTGAAGTCGATAAAGGTATCGGGCATCAGGCCTTTGCCATAGCTGGTGTGGTAATACGCCGCCGACAGGCCTTTTTCGAATACGCGCAGGCCCAGCTCCGCATCTTCACAGATGCACCAGTCGGCCCAGCCCAGTTCTTCGAGCACTGAACGGCGGGTCATGGTCATGGTGCCGTGCTGGATGATCGCGTCACGGTCGTTGCGGGTGACCATGCCGATGTGGAAGAAGCCTTTGTATTCCGCGTAGCAGAGCTTCTTGAAGGTGCTTTCGTTCTGGTCGCGATAATCCTGCGGCGACTGCACCACGGCGATTTTCGGATCGGCGAAGTGCGGCACCATGTGCTTGAGCCAGTTCGGGTCGACGCAGTAGTCCGAGTCGATCACCGCAATCACTTCGGCGTCCTTGGCGGTGTGCGGAATCAGGTAATTCAGCGCACCACCCTTGAAGCCGGCCAGCGGTGCGACGTGGAAGAACTTGAAGCGCGGGCCGAGGGTTGCGCAGTAATCGCGTACCGGTTCCCAGACTGCCGGGTCCTTGGTGTTGTTGTCGATGATCAGGACTTCGAAGTCCGGATAGTCGAGGTTAGCGAGGGCGTTGAGGGTCTGTTTGACCATCTCCGGCGGCTCGTTGTAGCAAGGGACGTGAATCGACACTTTTGGCCTGTAGTCCGAATCGCCGACAACCGGCAGGAATTCACGCCGGCGCTTGTGGGTCCAGACTGCTTCGGCCAGTTCATGCGCCTCGGTCAGCAGTACGATAAAGACCCCGAGTGCGCCAAGGGCGAGCAGAAATCCTACGGTCAGGCTGAACCAGGTGCTGTATTGCTGGCTGTAGTCATAACCTATCCACACCAGCACCGATCCGCAGAGGAATGCGATAAAGGTCAGGAAGGTGCGGCCACGTTGACGCAGGGCCGAACCGTCGATCATCAGCAGGGTCAGCGACAGCAGCGCCAACACGACCGAGCCGATCGCCAGCACCCGCCATTGCGGGATCGCGACTACCGGGCCTTCGAAGTTGAATTTCTGCTGACGCGCGGCGTTGAACACGCCCCAGTACGCGCCCACCGAGCCTTCGTCGCTGGCCTTCCACGGCTGGTCAAACGCTTCGATCACGAAGTAGTTGAAGCCTTGGCGGTTGAGCTTGTTGACCAATGTACGCAGGTAGATCGCCTGATCGGCCGGGCTCGAATCGGTACCGCCACGCATGCGCCCGTTGCTCGGCCAGCCAACCTCCGACAGCAGCAGCGGTTTTTTCGGGAACATCTTTTTCAGGTCGCGGGCGCGGTCGAGGACGAACTGGCCAGCCTTGTCCACCGGGACGAATTCCCAGTAAGGCAGCACGTGCGCAGCAATCAGGTCGACGTGCTTGGCCAGTTCCGGGTGTTCTTCCCAGACGTGCCATTGCTCGGACGTGGTTACCGGGACCTTCACGGCGGCGCGAACGCGATCGAGGATCACGCTGAGTTCAGCCGCAGTAATTTCCTT
Organism: Pseudomonas sp. GB2N2; assembly: GCF_054897705.1. Taxonomy (NCBI): domain Bacteria; kingdom Pseudomonadati; phylum Pseudomonadota; class Gammaproteobacteria; order Pseudomonadales; family Pseudomonadaceae; genus Pseudomonas; species Pseudomonas sp. GB2N2. Next base: position 3,289,250 of record NZ_CM142701.1, on the reverse strand, counting down.
ACGGAAGATCGCCTCGTTGCCTACGACCACGCGCACTACGCTGCGCGAGGAATTGGCGATTTCGATGGCGCGGGTGATTTCGCGCTCATTGCGCTCCTGGTCCGGACTGATCCAGATACCCAGGGTAACGCGCAGGCCGAACTCTTCTGCCAGTTTGGGAATGTCTTCCAGGGTGCCATCGACCGAGTAAGTACGGATGTTGTCCGTCAGCTTGCTCATGATCTCCAGATCGCGGCGCATCTGCTCGTCGGTCGGGTACTGCTCTTTCTGCGGATACTGGCCTTGTTGAAACGGCGAGTACGAAAACCCGGAGATTTGTTCAGGCCAGTTGGGGGCGGTGACCGGGCGGTTGATCAGCGCCCAGAAGCCGGTAAACAAGGCAGCGATGGCGAGCACCACCACCAGGTTGAGTCCAAATTTACGCGATGACATAGCTATTTCGGGTTCCAAAGGCTGTGGAACGAAGGAACGGTCGGCAGTTCGCCAAGGGGCGCGCATCCTACACCGGGCCTCCCCTGACCGTACAGCAGACAGGGAAATGCCCGACATTGGGCATCCGCCGTTCACATAAGTTCTTACACTTGTCGCTTGAAGCTTAAAACTTGCCGCTGCGAAGCCCTATAATGCGCGCCGGTTTTTAGGGTAATGGTCATGAGCACAGAAGATCCGCGGTTTGCAGGCATCGCCCGTTTGTATGGCATCGAAGGGCTCGAACGCCTGCGCGCGGCCCACGTGGCGATTGTCGGCGTCGGCGGCGTCGGTTCCTGGGCGGCGGAAGCCATCGCCCGCTGTGGCGTTGGCGAGATTTCGCTGTTCGATCTGGACGACGTCTGCGTCAGCAACGCCAACCGTCAGTTGCACGCGCTGGACAGCACCGTCGGCAAACCCAAGGTCGAGGTGATGGCCGAGCGCCTGCGCGGGATAAACCCGGATTGCACGGTGCACGCGGTGGCGGATTTCGTCACCCGCGAGACCATGGCCGAGTACATCACGCCGAACATCGACTGCGTGATCGACTGCATCGACAGCGTCAACGCCAAGGCCGCGCTGATCGCCTGGTGCAAGCGCCGCAAGATCCAGATCATCACCACCGGCGGGGCGGGCGGGCAGATCGACCCGACGCTGATTCAGGTCTGCGACTTGAACCGGACCTACAACGATCCGTTGGCCTCGAAAGTGCGCTCGACCCTGCGCCGCGATTACAACTTCTCCCGCACCGTGACCCGTCACTACAGCGTGCCGTGCGTGTTTTCCACCGAGCAACTGCGGTATCCAAAACCGGATGGCAGCATTTGCTTGCAGAAGAGTTTTGTCGGGGACGGTGTGAAGCTCGACTGCGCCGGCGGGTTTGGCGCGGTGATGATGGTCACGGCGACGTTTGGCATGGTCGCGGCGACCAAGGCTGTGGATAAGATTGTGGCGGGGGTTCGGCGCCCGGCGGATCGCATTAAATCTGAAGTCTGACCCGTGCTGCTGATGGCCTCTTCGCGAGCAAGCCCGCTCCCACATTGAAATGCGTTCCCCCTGTGGGAGCGGGCTTGCTCGCGAAGGCGATTAACCCGCCAACTCATTCATTCGCTGTAACACCGCGTTGAGGCCATTGCTGCGCGATGGCGATAGTTGTCGCGATAGACCCAACTGATCAAACCACCCTGGCAGGTCAACCTGCCGCAACTCGACCGCCGATAACCCGTTAACCCGCGCCAGCAGCAACGCCACCAACCCACGAATCAACCGCGCATCACTACTCGCGGCGAACTGCCAGTGGCCGTCCTGCAACGAGGCCACCAACCACACCTGGCTTTCGCAGCCATGCACGCGGTTCGCGTCGACTTTGTCCTCTTCGCCCAACGCCGGCAGACGGTCGCCCCATTGCATCAGCAAGCGTGCCCGCTGTTCCCAGCCAGCCGCGCGGTGAAAAGTATCGAGAGCAATCACCGCATCAGCAGGCAGACTCATCGCAACAACTCCAACGCCTGATCCAGTGCCTCGAAGAAGCGCTCCAGATCCTCAGAGTCGTTGTACACCGCCAGCGACACCCGGATCGCCCCGGCCAGTTCGAAACTTTTCAGCAGCGGCATGGCGCAATGATGACCAGCACGCACGGCGATGCCCTGTTCTGTCAGCAAATGCGCCAGGTCCGAGTTATGCACACCCTCGACAACAAAACTGGCCAAGGCCAGTTGTGGCTTGCCCAACAGTCGGATGCCGTTACGTGCCTCAAGGCCCTTCAGCAAATAGTCATGCAGCGCCGATTCATGGGCGGCGACAGCCTCCTGATCGAGACCGCCGAGGTAATCCAGGGTCGCCCCCAAACCGATCACACTGGAAATCGGCGGTGTACCGGCCTCGAAACCCAAGGGCGCCGGGCGAAAGCGTGCGTGCAGGTAATCTGCGTCCAGCACCATTTCACCGCCGAACTGCCAATGACGCAGTTGCTTGAGCGCTTCATGACGCCCGAACAACACGCCCAGACCGTCAGGGCCATAGAGCTTGTGGCTGGAAAACACATAGAAGTCGCAGCCCAGCGCCTGCACATCATGCCGGCCATGGACCACGCCTTGGGCGCCATCGACTACGGTAAGCGCGTCATGTGCCTTGGCCATCGCCAGCAGCGCGGGCAGCGGTTGCCAGGCGCCGAGGACGTTGGACAGCTGGCTGACCGCCAGCAGGCGAGTCCGCGGTCCGATCATCGATGCGGCAGCCTCGAGGTCAATCAAGCCGTCGGTTTTCAACGGCAGGACACGCAGTTTCAGATCGCGACGATGGGTAAGTTGCTGCCACGGCAGCAGGTTGGCGTGATGCTCCAAAGCGCTGATGACAATTTCATCGCCCGGATTGAATAGATGTTCCAGGCCGTAGGCCAGGAGATTCAGCGCGGAAGTGGCGCCGTGGGTAAAGACGATCTGCCCGCATTCGCCGACATTCAGCCATTGCGCGACTTTGCTGCGGCTGTCCTCGAACGCCTGGGTGGCGTGGGCGCCGGGCAGGTGCTGCGCCCGATGCACGTTGGCGGCGCCATTGGCGTAGTAATGCGCCAGGGCATCCAGCAGGGCTTGGGGTTTTTGCGTGGTGGCGGCGTTGTCCAGATAGGTCTGGCCTTGGCGTTGCAGGGCGGCGATGGCCGGGAAATCGGCGCGCCAGGGAGAGAGGATCATCATGCAATTGAGCCCTGTTGAACATGGGCGGACGCACACCTGACACTGTAGGAGCGGGATTGCTCGCGATGGTCGCATTGACGACGCGTGCTATCTGATGCCGCGCGTTATCGTTAACGTCCATCGCGAGCAAGCTCGCTCCTACAGGGTGATGGTGTGACGCTCTTAGTTGTGAGCGTGCAGCGCTTCGTTCAGTTCGATCGCCGATTTATGGGTTTTGCATTCCACGGCACCGGTTTCCGAATTGCGACGGAACAACAGATCAGTCTGACCGGCCAGTTCACGAGCCTTGACCACTTTGACGAGGTTGTTGTGCTCGTCCAGCAGCGCCACTTTGGTCCCAGCGGTCACGTACAGCCCCGATTCAACGGTGTTGCGGTCGCCCAACGGAATGCCGATACCGGCGTTGGCGCCGATCAGGCAGCCTTCGCCCACCTTGATCACGATGTTGCCGCCACCCGACAGGGTGCCCATGGTCGAGCAACCGCCGCCCAGGTCCGAACCCTTGCCGACGAACACGCCAGCGGAAACGCGGCCTTCGATCATGCCCGGGCCTTCGGTGCCGGCGTTGAAGTTGATGAAGCCTTCGTGCATCACGGTGGTGCCTTCGCCCACGTACGCGCCCAGGCGCAGACGCGCAGCATCAGCGATACGCACGCCGGCCGGTACCACGTAGTCAGTCATTTTCGGGAACTTGTCCACCGAGAACACTTCCAGCAGATCGCCACGCAGACGGGCTTCGAGTTGACGCTCGGCCAGTTCGCCCAAGTCGATCGCACCCTGGCTGGTCCAGGCGACGTTCGGCAGCAGCGGGAACACGCCCGCCAGGTTCAGGCCGTGGGGCTTGACCAGGCGGTGGGACAGCAGGTGCAGTTTGAGGTAAGCCTCAGGGGTCGAAGTCAGTGGCGCATCTTCGGCCAGAATGGTCGCGACCAGCGGCTTGTGGCTTTCGGCCAGACGGGTCAACAAGGCAGCCTGGGCGGTATCGACGCCTTTGAGAGCTTCAGCCAGTTGCGAGGCCTGAGCGTTAGTGAACGCGATGGCCTGATTGCCGTCGGTGTAACTCAGAATAGGCGCGATAGCCGCGATCAGGTCGGCCGAAGGATTAAGCAATGGCTGTGCGTAAAACACTTCCAGCCAAGCGCCTTGACGGTTTTGCGTGCCGACACCGAAGGCCAGGCTGAATGGGGTAGTAGACATGTAAATACCTCTAACAAAATTGAACGGGCAGGCTTACTTGAGCGCCGCCGCGTAGATATCTGGCTTGAAGCCAATCAGGGTTCGGTCACCGAGATCGAGCACCGGGCGCTTGATCATCGAGGGTTGTGCGAGCATCAGTTCGATGGCTTTCGGCTGGTCGAGATCGGCTTTGCGTTCGTCGTCGAGCTTGCGAAAGGTCGTGCCTGCACGGTTCAACACCACTTGCCAGCCGTGCTCGTCGCACCATTGGGTCAGGTGTTCACGGTCGATTCCGGCCGTTTTGTAATCATGGAAGTCATAGCTGACAGCGTGTTCGTCGAGCCAGGTGCGCGCCTTTTTCATGGTGTCGCAAGCCTTGATGCCGAAAAGGTGCAACGTTTTACTTGAAACGGTCAAGGAATCGCCCCCCTTTACGTTGCTGGACAGGTGCTGGAAAAAAAAGGTGAAGGATTATGCCATGACCTGTCAGGTAGCGCGCAAAACCTGAGGGAGCAGCCGTTCGACGCACGATTGCCCGCGATGAGAATAGCGCGGGGTACCAGGCTCGACCCGGTATCGTTCACGTCCATCGCGAGCAAGCCTGCTCCCACCGTGTTAATTAATTGTTACGCTGGATGAAGTTGCGAATACGTTCTGCCGCCTCAACACATTCAGCCAGCGGTGCAACCAGCGCCAGGCGCACACGGCCCGCGCCAGGGTTGAAACCATCAACTTCACGGGACAGGTAGGAGCCTGGCACTACCGTTACATATTCTTCGACGAACAAATCGCGGCAAAACGCCTCGTCATCGCCTTCAACATTCGGCCACAAGTAGAAACCGCCTTCCGGACGCTGCACGTCCATCACCGGGCTGAGAATGGCCAACACGGCGTCATATTTCTCGCGGTACAAGTCACGGTTGGCGCGCACATGCGCTTCGTCATTCCACGCAGCAACGCTCGCCAACTGAGTTTGAACCGGCATCGCGCAACCGTGATAAGTGCGGTACAGCAGGAAGCCTTTGAGAATCTCGGCATCACCCGCCACAAAACCCGAACGCAAGCCCGGCAGGTTGGAGCGCTTGGACAGGCTGTGGAAGACGACGCAGCGTTTGAAATCCTTGCGGCCCAGTTGCGTGCAGGCACTGAGCAGGCCGGCCGGTGGTGTTTCTTCGTTGAAATACAGTTCGCTGTAGCACTCGTCGGCGGCGATCACGAAATCGTATTCGTCGGCGAGGGCGATCAGCTTCTTCAGGGTGTCGACAGGGATCAGCGCGCCGGTCGGGTTGCCCGGAGAGCAGAGGAACAGAATCTGGCAGCGTTTCCAGATGTCCGGGGAAACCGCATCGAAATCCGGGTTGAAGCCGTTTTCGTCCAGGCACGGCAGGTAATGCGGCTTGGCGCCGGCGAGGAACGCTGCACCTTCGTAGATCTGATAGAACGGGTTCGGGCTGACCACCAGGGCGTCGTCGCCACGGTTGACCACGGTCTGGGTGAACGCGAACAGCGCCTCGCGGGTGCCGTTGACCGGCAGCACGTTGCGCTCCGGGTCGAGCCAGCCGCTGGGCACGTTAAAGCGGCGTTCGCACCACGCGGCGATGGCTTCGCGCAGGGCCGGAATCCCGAGGGTAGTCGGGTAGACGGCCATCTGATCCAGATTGTTGGCCAGGGCCTCGGCAACAAAGCTTGGCGAGCGGTGCTTCGGTTCACCGATGGACAGGGCGATCGGGCGCTTGTCGGGGTTAGGCGTGACGCTGCCAAGCAAGGCGCGGAGTTTCTCGAACGGGTAGGGCTGGAGTTGGGACAACGCGTTGTTCATGAGGTGCCTTGTTCAATGTGGGGGCGCGCTTGCTCGCGAATGCGAGGCGTCAGTCGACATAAATGTTGAATGTTAAACCGCATTCGCGAGCAAGCCGCTCCCACAGGGAATTAGTTGAGTTAGATACTGATTCGCGACAATTTGATTCCGGGCTCGTTACTGACCGTCAGCTGTTCGACGATCGCATCCTGCAAACGGCTGCACAGCAGCGGGTCGGACAACGGCTGGTTGTGGGCGTCGGTAATGAAGAACACGTCTTCCACGCGCTCGCCGAGGGTCGCAATCTTGGCGTTCTGCAGCGACAGGTCGAACTCGAGGAAAATCGTGCCGATCCGCGCCAGCAAACCCGGCCGATCCGGGGCGCTGAGCTCCAGTACAGTGACCGGGCGCTGGGCGTCGTTATGGATCGTCACCTGGGGCGCAAATGCGAAATGTTTGAGCTGGCGCGGTACGCGACGCTGAATGATCGTCGGGTAATCGTCCGGGTTGCGCAGCGCTTCGGTGAGGCCTTCGCGAATTTGATTGACCCGCGTCGGGTTATCGCCAATCGAGTCGCCGTCGGTGTCGAGCACAATATAGGTGTCGAGGGTGAACTGACTGCTGGAGGTGATGACCCGGGCGTCGTGGATGTTCAGGTTCAACTGGTCCATCGCCGCCACTGTCACGGCGAAGAAGTCGTGCTGGTCCGGTGCATAAATGAAAATCTGCGTACCGCCCTCGAACTCGCGCTGGGTGGTTTCCTTGATCAGCACCAGCGGACCACCGTCCGCCGGCTGCTGCAGGATCGCGTCAGAGTGCCAGGCGACGTCGCCGGCGGTGTGGCGCAGGAAATAGTCATCGCCTAGCTGCGACCACAACTGTTCGACGTCGTCCGGATCGTTGCCGCCGCGCACCAGAATATCGAGCGCGGCGCTCTGGGTCTGGCGGATCTGCATTTCGCGGTCAACCGGGTTTTCCAGGCCGCGACGCAATGCGCGCTTGGTTTCGGTGTAGAGCTGGCGTAACAGGCTGGCGCGCCAGGAATTCCACAGCGTCGGGTTGGTCGCGTTGATGTCGGCGACGGTCAGCACATACAGGTAGTCGAGACGGGTTTCGTCCTCGACCGCCTGAGCAAAATCGTGGATCACCTGCGGGTCGGACAAGTCCTTGCGCTGGGCGGTGGTCGACATCACCAGGTGGTGCTGCACCAGCCAGACGATCAGGCGGCTGTCCCACGCGGGCAGTTGATGGCGCTGGCAAAAGGCCTCGGCATCCACCGCGCCGATTTCCGAGTGATCGCCATGCCGGCCCTTGCCGATGTCGTGGTACAGCCCCGCCAGGTAAATCAGCTCAGGCTTGGGCAACTTGCCCATGAGCTTGCTGGCCAGCGGGAATTTTTCCGACACTTGCGTGTACTGCAACTTACGCAGGTGCTTGATCAGGTTCAGGGTGTGCGCGTCGACTGTATAGATGTGAAACAGGTCGTGCTGCATCTGCCCGACGATGAAGCCGAACTCCGGCAAGTAGCGCCCGAGGATGCCGTAACGGTTCATTCGCCGCAGGTTGCGGTGAATGCCGATCTTGCACTTGAACAGTTCGATGAACAGGCTGGTGTTGCGAATATCGTTACGGAAATCGTCGTCGATCAGATGGCGGTTTTCCCGCAGCAGACGAATGGTATCGGCGCGCACGCCTTTGATTTCGGGCTGCTGGGCCATCAACACGAAGATTTCGAGCATCGCAAACGGCGTGCGGCGGAATACGTAGTCGTTGCGCGCCTCGATGTAACCGTCGTGCAACTGGAACCGCGAGTTGATCGGCTGCGGCGGCGCTTCATCTTCCGGCGCCAGAATGACTTCTTCGAAGTGCTGGATGATCAGGTCGCTGAGCTGGGCGATGCTCATGACCACCCGGTAATACTGCTGCATGAAGTTTTCGATGGTTTGCTTGGCGTCATCACCCTCGAAGCCCAGCAGGCCGGCGATCGAGCGCTGATGATCGAACAGCAAACGATCTTCGGAGCGACCGGCGAGCATGTGCAAGGCATACCGAACCTTCCACAGGAATTCCTGGGAGGAGGCCAGCAATGCGTTTTCACTCTCGACCAGGAAACCTTCACCCGCCAGTGCGCGCAGGTTCAGGGTGCCGTACTCGCGGCGGGCCACCCACAGAATGGTCTGAATATCCCGCAGTCCGCCGGGCGAACCTTTGACGTTGGGTTCCAGGTTGTATTCGGTGTCGTTGTACTTGTGGTGCCGGGCTTTCTGCTCGGCACGCTTGGCCAGGAAGAAGTCCTTGCTCGGCCACATGTGCGCGGTGCTGGTGACGTCCAGCATGCGTTGGCGCAGACGCTCGGGGCCGGCGATGGTGCGGCTTTCCATCAGGTTGGTGATCACCGTGAGGTCGGCACGGGCTTCCACGGCGCATTCATCCACGGAGCGAACGCTCTGACCGACTTCCAGGCCGATGTCCCACAGCAGCGTCAGAAAACGCTCGATGGAATCGCGAAAAATCTCATGGTCGGCACTGTCCAGCAGGATCAGCAAATCGATGTCGGAGTAGGGGTGCAACTCACCGCGGCCGTAACCGCCCACTGCGACCAGCGCGATGTCGGCGTCTTCGCTCCAGTTGAACTGCTCCCAGGCCTTTTGCAGGATGTTGTCGACGAACCAGGCGCGATCCTCGATCAGCCGGCGAATCTCGCGGCCGCTGCGGAAGCGCCCGTCGAGCACCTCGCGGGCCTGGCGGATGGCCTTCTTGAAAGCCGCGATCGGGCTGGCCTTCAGGGCCAGTTCAGCCTGGAACTGGCCACGGTCGAAGAGTTCGGGGTCCACCTGCGGCATCGATTGGCTTTCCTTTCTATAGGCTGGGGACAGGTTGGGAACGGCGCGGATCAGGCCGAAACGCGCGGGATGGTGTCATCGCTGCGCAGGGTGAAGATTTCGTAACCGGTGTCGGTCACCACCAGGGTGTGTTCCCACTGCGCCGACAACTTGCGGTCCTTGGTGATCGCGGTCCAGCCGTCGCCCAATACCTTAGTGTCGGCCTTGCCCTGGTTGATCATCGGCTCGATGGTGAAGGTCATGCCGGCCTTCAGTTCCATGCCGGTGCCCGCGCGACCGTAGTGCAGGATCTGCGGCTCTTCGTGGAACACCTTGCCGATGCCGTGGCCGCAGAACTCGCGAACCACCGAGAAACCGTTCTTTTCGGCGTGCTTCTGAATCACTTCGCCGATGTCACCCAGGCGGCAGCCGGGTTTAACGATTTCAATGGCCTTGTACATGCATTCCTGGGTGATTTGCGACAGGCGCTCGGCCCAGACCGGCACGGTGCCGACATGGAACATGCGGCTGGTGTCGCCGTGGAAGCCATCCTTGATCACGGTGACGTCGATGTTCAGGGTGTCGCCATCCTTCAACGGCTTCTCGTTCGGGATGCCGTGGCAGACCACGTGGTTGATCGAGGTGCAGATCGACTTCGGGTAGCCTTTGTAGTTGAGCGGGGCGGGAATGGCCTTCTGTACGTCGACGATATAGTCGTGGCAGATGCGGTCCAGCTCTTCGGTGGTGATGCCCGGCTTGACATGTTCGGCAATCATTTCCAGCACATCGGCGGCGAGTTTGCCGGCGACACGCATCTTTGCGATGTCCTCTGGGGTCTTGAGGTTGACGGTCATACAGGCTCTCTCTGCGCTCGTTGGCGCTTCACTAAATCGGAATGGGCGGTGCGCAAGCAATCTTCGCGGCCCTGAAAAACGCGATTCTAACAGACGATCAGGGCAAATCTGAGCCTCTGTGCATCGCTTCTCTCTATAGACTCTCAATAGATAAGCGCATTCTTGGGCGATTCCAAGGGCGCAGATAAAGGCGCGCGTCAGGAATTCAGAATCCGGGTTCCGTTTTTGCGAGCCTTGTGATATAAAATGCGCCGCTTTCCGGGGATACCCCGAGAGGCTTAAATCCACACACGTGTCGACACGATGACCTGGGTGCCTTCAGCTGATGCTGCTGGTTGGTCATTGGGATACGTGGAGGCCAAACCCGACTTATTAAGGAACTATCATGTCCCAAGTCAACATGCGCGATATGCTGAAGGCCGGTGTGCACTTCGGTCACCAGACCCGTTACTGGAACCCGAAAATGGGTAAGTACATTTTCGGCGCGCGTAACAAGATCCACATTATCAACCTTGAAAAAACCCTGCCAATGTTCAACGAAGCTCTGACTTTCGTAGAGCGCCTGGCCCAGGGCAAAAACAAGATTCTGTTCGTCGGCACCAAGCGTTCCGCTGGCAAGATCGTTGCTGAAGAAGCAGCACGTTGCGGTTCGCCGTACGTCGATCACCGCTGGTTGGGCGGCATGCTGACCAACTTCAAAACCATCCGTGCTTCCATCAAGCGTCTGCGTGACCTTGAAGTGCAAGCCGAAGACGGTACGTTCGCCAAGCTGACCAAGAAAGAAGCGCTGATGCGCACTCGCGATCTTGAGAAGCTCGATCGTTCCCTGGGTGGTATCAAGGACATGGGCGGTCTGCCAGACGCACTGTTCGTTATCGACGTTGATCACGAGCGCATCGCGATCACCGAAGCCAACAAGCTGGGCATCCCGGTTATCGGCGTAGTCGATACCAACAGCAGCCCGGAAGGCGTTGACTACATCATCCCAGGCAACGATGACGCAATCCGCGCTATCCAGTTGTACATGGGTTCGATGGCCGACGCAGTCATCCGCGGTCGCAACCACGTTGCTGGTGGCACCGAGCAGTTCGTCGAAGAAGCTCCGGCAGCTGCAGCTGAGTAATTGACGCCTTGGCGTTGACTCAGTAAGCAAAAAGGGGGCTTGGCCCCCTTTTTGCCACCTCGAAAACCATTTGTCCGGTGGCGCATTTACAGCGTTTGTAACTTGCAGCTGCTAACAAGGGTGGTTCGGGAAGAATTGAACGCCCGTTCGATCGGGTGGAATGGTTGAAAACCTATCCAAGAGGAATTTTGAAATGGCAGAGATTACTGCAGCGTTGGTCAAAGAACTGCGCGAGCGTACCGGCGAAGGCATGATGGATTGCAAGAAAGCCCTGACCAAGGCTGACGGCGACATCGAAAAAGCCATTGATGACATGCGTGCTTCGGGCGCCATCAAGGCTGCCAAGAAAGCAGGCAACATCGCTGCTGAAGGCGCGATCGGCATCAAGGAAGACGGCAAAGCTGCTGTCATCATTGAAGTCAATTCGCAGACCGACTTCCTGGCCCTGCAAGACGACTTCAAGAACTTCGTCGCTTCCAGCGTCGAGAAAGGCTTCGCTGACAAACTGACTGACGCCGCTCCGCTGATCGCTGCTCAAGAAGCCGATCGTCTGGTTCTGGTTGGTAAAGTCGGTGAGAACGTAAACATCCGTCGTCTGGCGCGTATCGAAGCTGACGTTGTAGGTTCTTACCTGCACGGCAACAAGATCGGCGTGGTCGTGGCCCTGAAAGGCGGCAACGTCGAGCTGGCTAAGGACATCGCGATGCACGTAGCAGCCAGCAACCCTGAGTTCCTGCTGCCAACAGAAGTTTCCGCTGAAGCCATCGAGCGCGAAAAAGGCGTTTTCCTGACGCTCAACGAAGACAAGATCAAAGGCAAGCCAGCCGAAATCGTTGAAAAAATGGTTGCCGGTCGTATCAGCAAGTTCCTGGCTGAAGCCAGCCTGGTCAACCAGCCGTTCGTGAAGAACCCTGAACTGACCGTTGGCGACCTGGCCAAGAAAGGCGGCGCTGAAATCGTTTCCTTCACCCGCTTCCAAGTGGGCGAAGGCATCGAGAAGCCAGTAGACAACTTCGCTGAAGAAGTTGCTGCCCAACTGGCTGCCAGCAAGCAATAAGACAGTTTTTTAACTGTCGCCCTGAAGAGGCTGCCCGCTTACGCGCGCAGCCTCTTTTCAAATGGGGCACCAATTTTTAATTGGTTTCCTGTTGGAACTGGCTTACAAAGCCATGTTCCGATGGCGCTGAAGCAGCGCCAAGCTAGAGTGAACGCCAGCTGTAAACAGCTCGCAAAGAATTTTTAAAATACGCCGCAGGAGAGATTCGCAATGGCTCAGCAGGGCAGTGGTTATCAGGCTCGCTATAAACGCATTCTACTCAAGCTTAGCGGCGAGGCCCTGATGGGCTCGGAAGAGTTCGGGATCGATCCGAAAGTTCTGGACCGCATGGCGCTGGAAGTTGGCCAGCTGGTCGGCATCGGTGTCCAGGTCGGTCTGGTGATCGGCGGCGGCAACCTGTTCCGCGGTGCAGCGCTGAGCGCGGCCGGCATGGATCGGGTCACCGGCGACCACATGGGCATGCTGGCCACTGTGATGAATGCCCTGGCCATGCGCGATGCTCTGGAACGTGCCAATATCTCGGCCATCGTGATGTCGGCCATTTCCATGGTTGGCGTGACTGATCACTACGACCGCCGCAAAGCCATGCGCCACCTGAACGCCAAGGAAGTCGTGATCTTCGCGGCCGGTACCGGCAATCCGTTTTTCACCACGGATTCGGCAGCCTGCTTGCGTGCGATCGAAATCGACGCCGACGTCGTGCTGAAAGCGACCAAGGTCGATGGCGTTTACACCGCTGACCCATTCAAAGACCCGCATGCCGAGAAGTTCGATCATCTGACCTACGATGAAGTCCTGGATCGCAAGCTGGGCGTGATGGATCTGACCGCTATTTGCCTGTGCCGCGACCACAAGATGCCGTTGCGCGTATTTAACATGAACAAGCCCGGCGCCCTGCTGAACATCGTGCACGGCGGCGCTGAAGGGACCCTGATCGAGGAAGGCCAACAATGATCAACGAAATCAAGAAAGACGCCCAAGAGCGCATGCAGAAATCCCTGGATTCTCTGAGCCATGCATTCGGCCAGATTCGCACTGGCAAGGCACACCCAAGCATTCTGGGTAGCGTGATGGTGCCGTACTACGGCACAGACACCTCCATCACCCAAGTTGCCAACATCACCGTAAAAGACTCCCGCACCCTGCAAGTCGTGGCTTTCGAGCGCAATATGCTCGGCGCTGTCGACAAGGCTATCCAGAGCGCCGGTCTGAACCTCAACCCAACCAACCTCGGTGAGCTGCTGCTGATCTCCATGCCGGCGCTGACCGAAGAGACCCGCAAAGGTTTTACCAAGCAGGCACGTAGCGCTGCTGAAGACGCTCGTGTGGCGGTACGCAATATCCGCCGCGATGCGTTGGGTGATCTGAAGAAGCTGGTGAAGGACAAGGAAATCAGCGAAGACGAAGAGCGTCGTGCCGCCGCCGATATCCAGAAGCTGACTGACAAGGCCGAGGCGGATATCGACTCCGCCACTAAGGCAAAAGAAGCGGACCTGATGGCCGTATAAGGGTCGCGTGTTCATGGAAAAGACCAAGCAGGTTGCGCCGTCCGCGGTGCCGCGCCATGTCGCGATCATCATGGATGGCAACAATCGCTGGGCGAAAAAACGCTTTATGCCCGGTGTTGCCGGGCATAAAGCGGGTGTGGATGCCGTTCGTGCGGTGATCGAGGTGTGTGCCGAGGCCAAGGTCGAGGTACTCACCCTGTTCGCCTTCTCCAGTGAGAACTGGCAGCGTCCGGCCGAAGAAGTCAGTGCCTTGATGGACCTGTTCTTCAAGGCATTGCGTCGAGAGGCCAAGCGCCTCAACGACAACAACATCAGTTTGCGCATTATTGGCGACCGTTCGCGCTTCCATCCTGAGCTTCAGGCTGCCATGCGCGAGGCTGAAGCCATGACGGCGGGCGCCAACCGCTTCGTCCTGCAGATCGCGGCCAATTACGGCGGGCAGTGGGACATCGCGCAAGCCGCCCAGCGCCTGGCGCGGGAAGTGCAGGCCGGTCATCTGCGTCCGGAAGACATCACCCCGGAACTGTTGCAGACCTGCCTGTCCACCGGTGACCTGCCGCTGCCGGACCTGTGCATCCGAACCGGTGGCGAGCACCGCATCAGTAACTTCCTGCTGTGGCAGCTGGCGTACGCCGAGTTGTACTTCTCCGACCTGTTCTGGCCGGACTTCAAACACGATGCCATGCGCAATGCGCTGGCCGATTTCGCTTCTCGCCAGCGTCGCTTCGGTAAAACGAGCGAGCAGGTCGAGGCTGGAGCCCGGGTTTAATGCTTAAACAACGAATCATCACTGCGCTGATCCTGTTGCCGATCGCCTTGTGCGGGTTTTTCCTGCTCGAAGGCTCTGGTTTCGCACTGTTCATCGGGCTGGTCGTGACCCTTGGCGCCTGGGAATGGGCGCGCCTGGCGGGGTTCGAGGCTCAACCGATCCGCGTCGCCTATGCGGCAGTGGTCGCGCTGATGTTATTTGTCATGTACATCATGCCGGGGCTGGCGCCCTGGGTGCTGGGCGCTTCGGTGCTGTGGTGGGCCGTGGCGACGTATCTGGTGCTGACGTACCCGCGATCCAGCGAGCGTTGGTCGAGTGCCGCAACCAAGCTGGTGATCGGTCTGCTGGTCCTGTTGCCGGCCTGGCAGGGTCTGGTTGAGATCAAACATTATCCCTTGGGCAACTTGCTCATCATGGCGGTGATGGTGCTGGTCTGGGGCGCCGACATCGGTGCCTACTTTTCCGGTCGGGCGTTCGGCAAGCGCAAACTCGCGCCGCTGGTCAGCCCCGGGAAGAGCTGGGAAGGCGTGTATGGCGGCCTCGCGCTGAGCCTCGTGATCACCGTGATGGTCGGCCTGGTTCGCGATTGGACGGTGGCCGAGCTGTTCAAAGGGTTGATCGGGGCGGCTGTGATCGTGTTCATCTCGGTGGTGGGCGATCTCACCGAAAGCATGTTCAAGCGCCAGTCGGGGATCAAGGACAGCAGTAACCTGTTGCCCGGTCACGGCGGTGTGCTCGATCGCATCGACAGCCTGACCGCCGCGATTCCGGTGTTCGCTGTGCTGCTGTGGATGGCGGCACCGTGAGCCGCCCTCAGCGGATTACCGTTCTCGGGGCGACCGGTTCGATCGGCCTGAGCACCCTCGACGTGATTGCTCGTCATCCTGAGCGTTATCAGGTTTTTGCCCTGAGCGGCTTCACGCGTCTGAGCGAGTTGCATGCGCTGTGCGTGCGCCATGCGCCGCAGTTCGCAGTTGTGCCAGAGCAGAGCGCCGCTCGGGTGTTGCAGGACGATTTGCGTGCAGCAGGCCTGTCAACTCGCGTGCTGGTGGGGGAGGAGGGCCTGTATCAGGTGGCTTCCGATCCTGAAGTCGATACGGTCATGGCGGCCATCGTCGGCGCGGCGGGCTTGCGTCCGACCCTGGCAGCGGTTGAAGCCGGGAAGAAAATTCTCCTGGCCAATAAAGAAGCACTGGTGATGTCCGGTGCGCTGTTCATGCAGGCCGTGCGCAAAAGCGGTTCGGTGCTGTTGCCGATCGACAGCGAACACAACGCGATTTTCCAGTGCATGCCGCAGGATTTTTCCCGTGGACTCGGCGTGGTGGGAGTGCGTCGGATTTTGCTGACAGCCTCTGGCGGTCCGTTCCGACAGACACCTTTGTCCGAACTGGTCGACGTTACCCCTGATCAGGCGTGTGCCCATCCGACATGGTCCATGGGGCGCAAGATCTCAGTGGATTCGGCGAGCATGATGAACAAGGGGCTCGAACTGATCGAGGCCTGCTGGCTGTTCGATGCCAAGCCATCCCAGGTGGAAGTGGTGATTCATCCCCAAAGCGTGATTCATTCGCTGGTCGACTACATCGACGGTTCGGTGCTGGCCCAGTTGGGCAATCCGGACATGCGCACGCCGATCTCCAACGCCCTGGCCTGGCCGGAACGTATCGATTCGGGTGTTGCGCCGCTGGACCTGTTCGCCATCGCGCGTCTGGACTTCCAGGCGCCCGATGAACAGCGCTTCCCGTGCCTGCGCCTGGCGCGTCAGGCTGCTGAAGCGGGCAATAGCGCGCCAGCCATGCTCAACGCTGCGAACGAAGTTGCGGTGGCGGCGTTTCTCGACGGGCGGGTTCGTTATCTGGAAATCGCGAGTATCATCGAAGAAGTCTTGAATCTCGAACCTGTGGTTGTGGTGGATGATCTCGAGGCGGTGTTCACGGCTGACGCGAAAGCGCGGGTTCTGGCCGGGCAATGGTTGAGTCGTCACGGACGTTGAGTGCTGCAATACGTTGGCCCATGCAGCACTGGATAGGATTGCGGAGAAAGTAGATGAGCGCGCTCTATATGATTGTCGGCACCCTGGTAGCCCTGGGTGTGCTGGTCACCTTCCACGAATTCGGCCATTTCTGGGTCGCACGTCGCTGTGGGGTCAAAGTGCTGCGTTTCTCCGTAGGCTTCGGGATGCCGCTGCTGCGCTGGCACGACAAGAAAGGCACCGAATTCGTCGTCGCCGCGATTCCGCTGGGTGGCTACGTGAAGATGCTCGACGAGCGCGAAGGTGAAGTGCCTGCCGATCAGCTCGATCAGTCTTTCAATCGCAAATCCGTGCGTCAGCGCATCGCTATCGTTTCCGCAGGGCCGATCGCCAACTTCTTACTGGCGATGATTTTTTTCTGGGTGCTCGCCATGCTCGGCAGCGAGCAAGTGCGCCCTGTCATTGGTGCCGTCGAATCCGGCAGCATCGCCGCGAAGGCCGGTTTGGCCGCGGGGCAAGAGATTGTCGCCATCGATGGCGAGCCGACGACTGGCTGGAGCGCAGTGAACCTGCAACTGGTCCGCCGTCTCGGCGAGAGCGGTTCCCTCCAGGTGCTGGTCCGTGAGCAGGGCTCGACGGCGGATTCGCCGCGTGAGCTGATGCTGGATAAGTGGCTCAAAGGTGCCGACGAACCTGATCCGATTCGTTCGCTGGGTATCCGCCCATGGCGTCCGGCGTTGCCACCGGTTCTGGCCGAGCTGGACTCGAAAGGCCCGGCGCAGGCGGCGGGTCTGAAAACCGGTGACCGCTTGTTGGCGCTGGATGGCAAGGCACTGGATGACTGGCAGCAGGTGGTCGACACCGTTCGTACGCGTCCGGATACCAAAATTCTGCTGCGCATCGACCGCGATGGTGCTCAAATCGACGTCCCTGTCACCCTGGCCGCACGTGGCGAGAGCAAAGCGCCTACGGGTTACCTAGGTGCCGGTGTGAAAGCGATCGACTGGCCGCCGGAGATGATTCGCGAGGTCAGTTACGGGCCTTTGGCGGCGATTGGCGAGGGTGCTCGACGCACCTGGACCATGAGCGTACTGACCCTCGATTCGCTCAAGAAAATGTTGTTCGGCGAGCTCTCGGTAAAAAACTTGAGTGGACCGATAACCATTGCTAAAGTGGCGGGCGCTTCTGCCCAGTCGGGCGTCGCTGATTTCCTGAATTTCCTTGCTTATCTGAGTATTAGCCTGGGAGTTCTGAATTTGTTGCCCATTCCTGTACTGGATGGGGGGCATTTGTTGTTTTATCTGATCGAGTGGGCGCGTGGTCGTCCCTTGTCGGATCGGGTGCAGGGTTGGGGGATACAGATCGGCATCAGTTTGGTGGTCGGGGTGATGTTGCTTGCTCTGGTCAATGATTTGGGTCGTCTGTAACACTTCGCTGAATTGCGAATCTGCCGCATTTTGCGGCAGTTTGTTTATTGCCAGTTGGAATAAGAAAGGACTTCATGAAACGTCTGCTGCTAACTGCGGTTCTCACCGTATTGATGATCGCCGAAGTTCACGCCGAGTCCTTCACTATCTCTGATATTCGCGTCAATGGCCTCCAGCGGGTCTCCGCGGGTAGCGTCTTTGGTGCCTTGCCGTTGAACGTCGGTGAACAGGCGGATGATCGTCGCCTGGTGGAATCCACTCGTGCGCTGTTCAAAACCGGGTTCTTTCAAGATATCCAGCTGGGCCGTGATGGCAACGTCCTGGTCATTACGGTAGTCGAGCGCCCCTCGGTCGCCAGTATCGAGATCGAAGGTAACAAGGCGATCTCCACTGAAGACCTGATGAAGGGCCTCAAACAATCCGGTCTGGCCGAAGGCGAAATCTTCCAGCGCGCCACCCTCGAAGGTGTCCGTAACGAACTGCAGCGCCAATACGTCGCGCAGGGTCGCTACTCGGCGACCGTCGATACCGAAGTGGTGCCGCAGCCGCGCAACCGTGTCGGCCTCAAGGTCAACATCAACGAAGGCACCGTCGCGGCTATCCAGCACATCAACGTGGTGGGTAACACGGTCTTCCCTGACGATGACCTGATCGACCTGTTCGAACTCAAGACCACCAACTGGTTGTCGTTTTTCAAGAACGACGACAAGTATGCTCGTGAGAAGCTGTCCGGTGACCTGGAGCGCCTGCGTTCCTACTACCTGGACCGTGGCTATATCAACATGGATATCGCTTCGACCCAGGTGTCCATCACCCCGGACAAGAAACACGTCTACATCACTGTCAACGTCAACGAAGGCGAGAAGTACACCGTCCGTGACGTCAAGCTCAGTGGTGACCTGAAAGTCCCTGAAGACCAGGTCAAGTCGTTGCTTCTGGTACAGAAAGGCCAGGTGTTCTCGCGCAAGCTGATGACCACCACGTCCGAACTGATCACCCGTCGCCTGGGTAACGAGGGCTACACCTTCGCCAACGTCAATGGCGTGCCTCAGCCGCACGATGACGATCACACTGTCGATATCACGTTCGCTGTCGACCCGGGCAAGCGTGCCTACGTCAACCGCATCAACTTCCGCGGCAACACAAAGTCCGAAGACGAAGTGCTGCGCCGTGAAATGCGTCAGATGGAAGGTGGCTGGGCTTCGACCTACCTGATCGACCAGTCCAAGACCCGTCTTGAACGCCTGGGCTTCTTCAAGGAAGTCAACGTCGAAACCCCGGCTGTACCGGGTGTCGATGACCAGGTTGACGTGAACTACAGCGTTGAAGAACAAGCTTCCGGTTCGATTACCGCCAGCGTCGGTTTCGCACAGAGTGCCGGCCTGATCCTCGGTGGTTCGATCACCCAGAACAACTTCCTGGGTACCGGTAACAAGGTCAGCATCGGCTTGACCCGCAGTGAATACCAGAGCCGCTATAACTTCGGTTATGTCGACCCGTACTGGACTGCTGACGGTGTGAGCCTGGGTTACAACGCGTTCTATCGCACCACTGACTACAAAGACCTCGACGTCGACGTGGCCAGCTATGCCGTAGACAGCCTGGGTGCGGGCGTGAGCGTCGGTTACCCGATCAGCGAAACCTCGCGACTGACCTTCGGCCTGACCGCGCAACAGGACAAAATCAAGACGGGTGTGTACACCGTTGACGAGATCTTCGACTTCGTTAACAAGGAAGGCGACAACTACCTGAACTTCAAGGCGTCGGCCGGTTGGTCCGAGTCGACCCTGAACAAAGGCGTGCTGGCGACCCGTGGTCACTCCCAAAGCCTCGTGCTGGAAACCACAACGCCGGGCAGCGACCTGTCGTTCTTCAAGCTCGACTACCGTGGCCAGTTGTTCCAGCCGCTGAGCGAAAACTACACCATGCGCCTGCATACCGAGCTGGGTTATGGCGACGGTTATGGTTCGACCGATGGCTTGCCATTCTATGAAAACTACTATGCTGGTGGTTTCAACTCGGTTCGTGGTTTCAAGGACAGCACCCTGGGTCCTCGCAGTACACCAAGTACAGGGCGCAACCCGGGCACCGCGGTCGATCCGGACCAGGACCCGCTGCCGTTCGGTGGCAACGTCCTGATCCAGGGTGGTGTTGAGGTTCTGTTCCCGCTGCCGTTCATCAAGGACCAACGTTCCCTGCGCACCTCGGTATTCTGGGATGTGGGTAACGTGTTCGACTCGCAGTGCAAGTCGCCGACGAATGCCGACGGTTCGAAGTCCAATACGCAGTGCAACGACATTAGCCTGAGCAACATGGCCAGTTCCGTAGGTGTTGGCGTGACATGGGTCACCGCACTCGGTCCTCTGAGTTTCGCGTTGGCCATGCCGATCAAGAAACCGGATGAAGCTGAAACCCAAGTGTTCCAATTCTCCCTCGGCCAGACGTTCTAAGTGTCTGACCCAAGATAACGACAATGGATTTTGTAGGAGTGCATCGTGCGTAAGTTGACTCAATTGGTTCTCCTGGCGACCGTTCTGGTAGCAGGTCCGGCTTTTGCCGACATGAAAATCGCCGTTCTGAACTATCAGATGGCGCTGCTCGAATCCGACGCGGCCAAGAAATACGCCGTGGATGCCGAGAAGAAGTTCGGTCCGCAATTGACCAAACTCAAGACATTGGAAAGCAGTGCCAAGGGTATCCAGGACCGTCTGATGGCCGGCGGCGACAAGATGCAGCAAGGCGAACGTGAGCGTCTGGAACTCGAATTCAAACAAAAGGCCCGCGATTTCCAGTTCCAGTCCAAGGAACTTAACGAAGCCAAAGCCGTTGCTGACCGTGAAATGCTGAAGCAGCTCAAGCCGAAACTGGACAGCGCTGTGGAAGAAGTCATCAAGAAAGGTGCTTTTGACCTGGTCTTCGAGCGTGGCGCAGTCATTGATGTCAAGCCTCAGTACGACATCACTCGCCAGGTTATCGAGCGCATGAATCAGCTGAAGTAATCCATGACAGCGACCATAAAACTCGGCCGGTTGGCCGAGTTCCTCGGCGCCACTTTACGTGGCGACCCGGAGAAGGAAATTACTGGGCTAGCCACTTTGCAAGAGGCTGGCCCAGCTCAGTTGAGCTTTCTGGCAAATCCTCAATACCGTAAATACCTGGCGGACAGCCGGGCCGCAGCCCTGTTGCTGAAGGCCGCTGACGCTGAAGGTTTTGTCGGTGATGTGCTGATCGTGCCCGACCCATACCTGGCTTATGCACGCGTATCCCACTTGTTCGATCCCAAACCCAAGGCGGCTGCCGGTATTCATCCGACAGCGGTAGTGGCGGAGGACGCGGTGGTTGACCCGGCAGCGAGCATAGGTGCTTTTGCCGTGATCGAAAGCGCAGCGCGTATCGGTGCGGGTGTGACCGTTGGCGCGCATTGCTTCGTGGGCGCCCGCAGCGAGATTGGCGAGGGTGGCTGGCTGGCCCCGAAAGTCACGCTGTATCACGACGTGCGTATCGGCAAGCGCGTGGTGATTCAATCCGGTGCCGTTCTGGGTGGCGAAGGTTTCGGTTTTGCCAACGAGAAAGGCGTATGGCAGAAAATTGCCCAGATTGGTGGTGTGCTGGTCGGTGACGATGTGGAAATTGGCGTGAACACCGCCATTGACCGCGGCGCGCTGGCCGATACCGTGATTGGCAATGGCGTCAAGCTCGACAACCAGATTCAGATTGCCCACAACGTCCAGATCGGTGACCACACCGCCATGGCGGCCTGCGTAGGTATTTCCGGTAGCACCAAGATCGGCAAGCATTGCATGCTCGCCGGTGGCGTTGGGCTGGTGGGGCATATCGAAATTTGCGACAAGGTTTTCATCACCGGGATGACCATGGTGACCCACTCGATTACCGAGCCGGGCTCTTACTCTTCCGGCACAGCCATGCAACCGGCAGCCGAATGGCGCAAAAGCGCGGCACGTATCCGTCAGCTCGATGACATCGCGCGACGACTGCGACAGCTGGAAAAGCGCGTTGGGGACGTGACCCCTGACGGTAATGCTTCATCAGATGGCTGATACCATTTCCATATCAAGTGTGCACAGCCGCTAGACTGCCTCCTTGATTTGCTAGAGGAGCGCGCGTCAGTCGCGCGTTCCCAATCTTTACATAGGCTTCCTCCCGAAATGATGGACATCAACGAGATTCGCGAATACCTGCCTCACCGTTACCCGTTCCTGCTGGTGGACCGGGTCGTGGATCTGGATGTGGAAGGCAAGCGCATTCGCGCCTACAAGAATGTCAGCATCAACGAACCGTTCTTCAATGGTCACTTTCCTGCGCATCCAATCATGCCGGGCGTGCTGATCATCGAAGCGATGGCGCAGGCTGCCGGGATCCTTGGCTTCAAGATGCTCGACGTGAAGCCGGCTGATGGCACCCTGTATTACTTCGTAGGCTCCGACAAACTGCGTTTCCGCCAGCCGGTCAAGCCAGGCGATCAGTTGATCCTTGAAGCAACCTTCATTAGCTGCAAGCGCAAGATATGGAAGTTTGAGTGCCAGGCATCGGTAGACGGCAAGCCAGTCTGCTCTGCCGAGATCATCTGCGCGGAACAAAAAGTATGAGTTTGATTGACCCTCGCGCAATCATCGATCCGACGGCCATTCTGGCCGACGGCGTTGAGGTCGGCCCTTGGTCGATCGTCGGCGCAGGTGTGGAAATCGGCGAGGGGACAGTGATCGGGCCGCATGTAATTCTCAAAGGCCCGACCCGAATCGGTAAGCACAATCGCATCTACCAGTTTTCTTCGGTAGGCGAGGACACGCCCGATCTGAAATACAAAGGTGAAGAAACCCGCCTGGTCATCGGTGACCATAACGTCATCCGTGAAGGCGTGACGATTCATCGCGGGACCATCCAGGACCGTGCGGAAACGACTTTGGGCGATCACAACCTGATCATGGCCTATGCCCACATCGGCCATGACAGCGTCATCGGCAACCACTGCATCCTGGTCAACAACACGGCGTTGGCCGGCCATGTGCACGTTGAGGACTGGGCGATCCTCTCCGGTTTTACCCTGGTTCATCAGTATTGCCACATCGGCGCCCACAGTTTTTCCGGCATGGGCACTGCCATCGGCAAGGACGTTCCCGCTTACGTCACCGTATTCGGCAACCCGGCCGAAGCGCGCAGCATGAACTTCGAAGGCATGCGCCGCCGTGGTTTCAGCGAAGACGCGATCCATGCCCTGCGTCGTGCCTACAAGGTGGTTTACCGCCAGGGCCTGACGGTTGAACAGGCACTCACCGAACTGGCCGAGCCCTCGGCGCAGTTTCCGGAAGTGGCGGTGTTCCGCGACTCCATCCAGTCTTCGACCCGCGGCATCACACGTTAATCATGGCTAATCTGCGTATTGCGCTGGTGGCGGGTGAGGCTTCCGGTGACATTCTGGGCGCCGGTCTCATGCGTGCGCTCAAGGTTCAGCACCCGGCGGTCGAGTTTATCGGCGTCGGCGGTCCGCTGATGCAGGCTGAAGGCCTGACCTCGTATTTCCCGATGGAACGCCTGTCGGTCATGGGCCTGGTCGAAGTCCTGGGTCGACTGCGCGAATTGCTCAAGCGCCGCAAGCAGCTGATCGCCGACCTGATTGCCGAGAAGCCGGATGTGTTCATTGGTATCGATGCGCCGGACTTCAACCTCAACATCGAACTCAAGCTGCGTCAGGCCGGGATCAAGACCGTGCATTACGTCAGCCCGTCGGTCTGGGCGTGGCGACAGAAGCGAGTGCTGAAGATCCGCGAAGGCTGTGACCTGATGCTGACGCTGTTCCCGTTTGAAGCAAAATTCTATGAAGAGAAGGGCGTTCCGGTGCGATTTGTCGGGCACACCCTGGCCGATGCCATTCCTCTGGAGGCTGATCGCTGCGCCGCACGCGCCGAGCTCGGTTTGCCGGATGGGCCATTGGTTGCGCTGATGCCGGGCAGTCGTGGCGGCGAAGTCGGGCGCCTGGGCGCGTTGTTCCTCGATACCGCCGAGCGTTTGCGCGCCCTGCGCCCCGGTGTGCGGTTCGTCATTCCTTGCGCCAGCCCCCAGCGCCGCGTGCAGCTTGAAGAGTTGCTCGCCGGTCGCGATCTTCCGCTGACCCTGCTGGACGGTAAATCCCACCTGGCGCTCGCCGCCTGCGACGCGGTGTTGATTGCTTCCGGAACGGCTACCCTTGAAGCGTTGCTGTACAAGCGTCCGATGGTTGTCGCCTATCGTCTGGCGCCGCTGACGTTCTGGATACTCAAGCGCATGGTCAAGAGCCCCTACGTATCGTTGCCGAACCTGTTGGCCGAACGTCTTTTGGTGCCCGAGTTGTTGCAGGACGATGCGACGGTTGAAGCGCTGGCCCAAACGTTGTCGCCCCTGATCGAAGGTGGCGAAGAGCAGACTCGCGGCTTCGACGAAATCCACCGTACCTTGCGACTGGATGCCTCCAATCAGGCAGCTGACGCGGTACTGAATCTGATCGGCAAAACACCATGACGAAAGCACAACAGATGGGCCTCGATTTCACCCTGGTCGCCGAAGTCGAAGCACTGGTGGCCGGCGTCGACGAAGTCGGTCGCGGCCCGCTGTGTGGGGCGGTGGTGACAGCGGCGGTGATTCTAGATCCCAACCGGCCGATCCTCGGTCTGGACGATTCGAAAAAACTCACCGAAGCCCGCCGCGAAAAGCTTTATGACGAAATCTGCGAGAAGGCCCTGAGCTGGTGCATCGCTCGCGCCGAAGTCGAAGAAATCGACGAACTGAACATTCTCCACGCCACCATGTTGGCGATGCAGCGCGCGATCGAAGGCCTGCACATTCAGCCAAAACTGGCGATGATCGACGGTAACCGCTGCCCGAAACTGTCGATGCGCGCCGAAGCGGTGGTGCAGGGCGACGGCAAGGTGCCGGCCATTGCTGCTGCCTCGATTCTGGCCAAGGTCAGCCGTGACCGCGAGATGGCTGCATTCGAACTGATTTACCCGGGTTATGGCATCGGTGGCCACAAAGGCTACCCGACGCGCGTTCACCTGGAAGCGCTGGCCCGCTTGGGGCCAACCCCGATTCACCGCCGCTCATTCGCCCCGGTTCGGCTGGCGTACGAGGCTCGGGAAAGTCTGATCGAGAGTTAGTCGCGAGGCTGATGTTTTTGCCAAGGCCCGGTACAATCCGGGCCTTGTTGTCTTTACGTTCACAGACAGGATCACTATGCCGGCTTCATTCGTTCATCTACGCCTGCACACTGAATATTCCCTGGTCGACGGTCTGGTGCGGATCAAGCCGCTGGTCAAGACCCTGGTCGGCATGAACATGCCTGCCGTGGCGGTCACCGACCAGAACAACATGTGTTCCCTGGTCAAATTCTATAAAGCTTCCATGGGCGCAGGCATCAAGCCGATCTGCGGCGCCGACCTGTGGCTGTCGAACAAGGACCCGGACAACGCCCTCAGCCGGATCAGCCTGTTGGCGATGAACGCGGTTGGCTATCGCAACCTGACCGAGCTGATCTCGCGCGGTTTCATCGACGGCCAGCGCAATGGCTCGGTGATCATCGAGCGTGAGTGGGTGGCCGAGGCCAGCGAAGGCTTGATCATGCTGTCGGCAGCAAAAGAGGGCGAGATCGGCCTGGCCATGCTCAGTGGTAATCCGGCTGAAGCGGAAAAACTGGCGCGTGAATGGATGGCGGTGTTCCCGGACCGTTTCTATCTGGAAATCCAGCGCACCAGCCGGCCCAACGATGAAGAACAACTGCATGGCGCTGTGGCCCTGGCCGAGAAAATCGGTGCGCCGTTGGTCGCGACCAACGATGTGCGCTTTATCAAGCAGGAAGACTTCGCCGCTCACGAAACCCGCGTCTGCATCGGCGAGGGCCGAGCCCTCGACGATCCGCGGCGCTCGAAGAATTACAGCGATCAGCAGTACCTCAAGACGGCCGAGGAAATGGCCGAGCTGTTCAGCGACATTCCTGAAGCGCTGGAAAACACCGTCGAGATCGCCAAGCGCTGCAACATTGAAGTGAAGCTGGGCACGCACTTCCTGCCCAATTTCCCGATCCCCGATGGCCTGACCATCGACGAGTATTTCCGCAAAGTCTCGTTCGACGGTCTGGAAGATCGTCTCAGCGTGTTGTTGCCCAAGGACACCACCGAAGACTACGACGCCAAGCGCCAGGTCTACGTCGACCGGTTGAATTTCGAGCTGGATATCATCATCCAGATGGGCTTTCCCGGTTACTTCCTGATCGTGATGGACTTCATTCAGTGGGCCAAGAGCAACGGCGTGCCAGTGGGCCCGGGTCGTGGATCGGGTGCCGGGTCGCTGGTGGCCTATGTGCAGAAGATCACCGACCTCGACCCGCTGGAATACGACCTGCTGTTCGAACGGTTCCTTAACCCGGAACGGGTGTCCATGCCCGACTTTGACGTCGACTTCTGCATGGACGGTCGTGACCGGGTCATCGACTACGTGGCCGAAAAATACGGTCGCAACGCGGTGAGCCAGATCATCACCTTCGGGTCCATGGCCGCCAAGGCGGTGGTCCGCGATGTGGCGCGGGTACAGGGCAAGTCCTACGGTTTGGCGGATCGTCTGTCGAAGATGATTCCGTTCGAAGTTGGCATGACCCTGGAAAAAGCCTACGAACAGGAAGAAATCCTCCGTGACTTCATCAAGGTCGATGAAGAAGCCGCGGAAATCTGGGAAATGGCCCGCAAGCTCGAAGGCGTGGTGCGTAACGTCGGCAAGCACGCCGGTGGCGTGGTCATCGCGCCGACCAAGCTGACCGACTTCTCGCCGATCTACTGCGACGAGGCCGGTGACGGTCTGGTGACCCAGTTCGACAAGGACGACGTTGAAGCCGCCGGCCTGGTGAAGTTCGACTTCCTCGGTCTGCGGACGCTGACCGTCATCGACTGGGCGCTGAAAACCATCAACCGCGACCGCGCCAAGGTTGACGAGCCGCCGCTGGATATCGCGTTCATCCCGCTGGATGACAAGCCGACTTACCAACTGCTGCAAAAAGCTGAAACCACCGCAGTGTTCCAGCTCGAGTCGCGCGGCATGAAGGAGCTGATCAAAAAGCTCAAGCCCGACTGCCTGGAAGACTTGATCGCACTGGTGGCCCTGTTCCGTCCGGGCCCACTGCAATCGGGCATGGTTGACGACTTCATCAACCGTAAACACGGGCGCGCCGAACTCGCATACCCGCACTCGGATTACCAGTACGAAGGCCTGAAGCCGGTGCTGGCACCGACTTACGGCATCATCCTGTATCAAGAACAGGTGATGCAGATTGCCCAGGTCATGGCCGGTTACACCCTCGGCGGTGCGGACATGCTGCGTCGGGCCATGGGTAAGAAAAAACCCGAGGAAATGGCCAAACAGCGTGGCGGTTTCATTGAAGGCTGCACCGCCAACAATATTGAGCCTGACCTGGCCGGTAACATTTTCGACCTGGTGGAAAAATTCGCCGGTTATGGTTTCAACAAGTCTCACTCCGCCGCGTATGGCCTGGTGTCCTACCAGACCGCGTGGCTGAAAACGCACTACCCGGCGCCGTTCATGGCGGCGGTGCTGTCGGCGGACATGCACAACACCGACAAGGTCGTGACCTTGATCGAAGAAATTCGCACCATGAAGCTGCGTCTCGACGCGCCGGATGTGAATACTTCGGAATTCAAATTCACAGTGAATGAAGAAGGCCGGATCATTTATGGCCTCGGCGCGATCAAGGGTGTCGGTGAGGGCCCGGTCGAGGCGATCACCGAAGCGCGTCAGGACGGGCCGTTCAAGGACCTGTTCGATTTCTGCGCCCGTGTCGACCTCAAACGCATCAACAAGCGCACCCTCGACGGTTTGATCCGCAGCGGCGCGCTGGATCGTCTGGGGCCGCATTTCCATGACGAACCGAAAGCCTACCAAGCGAGCATCGACCAGAACCGCGCCGTTTTGTTGAACGCGATGGAAGGGGCGATCAAGGCCGCCGAGCAAACTGCTCGCACCCATGACAGCGGCCATGCCGACCTGTTTGGCGGGTTGTTTGTCGAGGAAGACGCTGACGTTTATGCCAATCACCGCAAGGCCAAAGAGCTGACCTTGAAGGAACGCCTGAAAGGCGAGAAAGATACCCTTGGCCTGTACCTGACGGGTCACCCGATCGACGAATACGAAGGCGAGATCCGTCGTTTCGCCCGTCAGCGCATTATCGACCTGAAGCCGGCGCGGGATACGCAGACGGTGGCGGGAATGATCATCGCGCTGCGGGTGATGAAGAACAAAAAGGGCGACAAGATGGGTTTCATCACCCTTGACGACCGCTCCGGGCGGATCGAAGCTTCGTTGTTCGCCGAGGCGTTTCATTCCGCGCAGTCGCTGTTGCAGACTGACGCCATGGTGGTGGTTGAAGGCGAGGTCAGCAACGACGACTTCTCCGGCGGTCTGCGCCTGCGGGTCAAACGGGTGATGAGCATGGAAGACGCGCGCACCAACCTCGCCGAAAGCCTGCGTTTGAAGCTGCGGACCAAGGATTTGAAAGGCGATCAGCTACGCTGGCTGGGTGAGCTGTTCAAGCGCCACCGTGGCGCGTGCCCGATTACCATGGAGTACACCAGCCCCGATGCGAAGGCCTTGCTGCAGTTCGGCGAGACCTGGCGCATCGACCCGGCGGATGCATTGATTCAAGCCCTGCGTGACCAGTTCGGGCGAGACAACGTCTTCCTCCAATACCGTTGACGGTCAGGCTGTATTCAATGCGCCTGATCTCGACCTGAATTTTTAATCTCGACCTGAACGCGCCTCTCCCTTAAGGTAGGGCGCGAATAGACAACCGGCCGGCCCAAGCTCTCTTGGACGTCGACCCTAGACGGACGCCTATGAACCCGAATTTTCTAGATTTCGAACAGCCGATCGCCGACCTGCAAGCCAAGATCGAAGAGTTGCGCTTGGTCGGTAACGACAATTCGCTGAATATCGGCGATGAGATCTCCCGCCTGCAGGACAAAAGCAGCACATTGACCGAAGACATCTTCGGCAAGCTGACCAGCTGGCAGATCGCGCGTCTGGCGCGTCACCCGAAACGTCCGTACACCCTGGACTACATCGATCACATCTTCACCGAGTTCGACGAACTGCACGGCGACCGTCACTTCTCCGACGACGCTGCGATCGTTGGCGGCGTGGCCCGTCTGGATGACCAGCCGGTAATGATCATCGGTCACCAGAAAGGCCGCGAAGTGCGCGAGAAGGTTCGCCGCAACTTCGGCATGCCGCGTCCGGAAGGCTATCGCAAGGCGTGTCGTCTGATGGAAATGGCCGAGCGTTTCAAAATGCCGATCCTGACCTTCATCGACACTCCGGGTGCTTATCCTGGCATCGACGCTGAAGAGCGTAACCAGAGCGAAGCGATTGCCTGGAACCTGCGCGTCATGGCCCGCCTGAAAACCCCCATCATCGCCACCGTCATCGGTGAAGGTGGTTCCGGTGGTGCACTGGCAATCGGCGTGTGCGATCAACTGAACATGCTGCAGTACTCGACCTACGCGGTGATTTCCCCGGAAGGTTGCGCGTCAATCCTGTGGAAGACCGCAGAGAAAGCACCAGATGCTGCTGAAGCCATGGGCATCACCGCCGAGCGCCTGAAAGGCCTGGGTATCGTCGACAAAGTGATTGGCGAGCCTTTGGGCGGCGCTCATCGCGATCCAGCGGCCGCTGCTGCATCGATCCGTGCCGAGCTGAGCTCGCAACTGGCGATGCTGAGGAAGTTCGACACTGAAGCACTGCTGACCCGTCGTTACGAGCGTCTGATGAGCTACGGTCTGTAACTGTCGCCGCGATACCCCTGTAGCAGCTGCCGAAGGCCGCTGCTACAGGGAATTTTTGTGAAGTGATCGTTCTATGAATCCTTCCTGTATTGATCTGCCGGCCAGGCTACTGCTGAATCTGAAACCTTGGCGCACTGCCACAACCTGGCATATCGCATTCTCCGGCGGGCTCGACTCCACCGTCCTGCTGCACCTCCTCGTACACCTCGCAAAAACCGAATCCCTGCCGGCACTCAGTGCCCTCCATATCCACCACGGCCTTCAGGCTGCGGCCGATGCGTGGCCGGAACACTGTCAGTCGGTTTGTGATGCCTTGGGTGTACCGCTGCAGGTCGTTCGCGTTCAGGTTCAAGCCGGCGCAAGTCTCGAACGTGCTGCCCGTGATGCGCGTTATGGCGCCTTCATTGAAGCCACTCAAGCAAATGAAGTGTTGCTGACCGCGCAACACCGTGATGATCAGGCGGAAACCCTGTTGTTCCGATTGCTGCGGGGTGCCGGGGTGAGAGGGCTGTCGGGGATGCCGAGTCAGCGCCGGTTGGGGCAGGGGCATTTGCTTCGGCCTCTTTTAGCGATCTCGCGCGCAGAGCTTGAGGCCTACGCGGCCGAGCATCGATTGAGCTGGATCGAAGACCCTTCGAATCAGGATCGTCAATTTTCGCGCAACTACCTGCGCCATCAGGTGTTCCCAATCTTGACCGGACGCTGGCCGCAAGCGGTGGCGAGCATGGCCCGCAGCGCTGCGCATTTGAGCGAGGCCCGGGAGCTGCTCGATGAGCTGGCGCAGATCGATCTGGCTCAGGCGCACACCGACAGTGAGTTCGATTGGCTGGGATTGCCTTCCCTTGAACTGGCGAATCTGGCCAACCTGTCCGCCTCTCGCCAGCGAAATGCACTGAGTCACTGGCTCGCAGCGCTGACTCGGCTGCCGGACAGCGACCATTGGTCGGGTTGGGAGGATTTGCGTGATGCCTCCGGCGACGCCCGCCCGATCTGGCGATTGGCAGAAGGCGAGTTGCATCGGGCCGGCGGGCGGATCTGGTGGTTGTCGGGGCGTTGGCTCAGAACTCCACCCACCGTTGGCGTCTGGGCGGATCTCTCGGTGACGTTGCCTTTGCCGGATAACGGCGTGCTGTCGATCAATGGCCCAGCGCCCGACGGCGCGCTGCATATCCGCTATCGTGAGGGCGGCGAAGTCATGAATCTGCCTGATCGTGGGCATCGGGATCTGAAGCGTTTGCTCAATGAGCGTGGGGTTCCGGGCTTCGTCCGTGGCAGATTGCCGCTGCTGTTTCGGGGTGAGCAATTGCTGGCGGTGGCCAACCTGCGCGGGTTGGACGGCAGCGCGCAGCAGGGTTGGAATTTGCATTGGCAGCCAGCGCGCGAAGATCAAGGTTTGAGCTGAAAGGGGCTTTCCGGTAGACTACGCTCCCTTCTTGATACAACTTCTGTGGATTCGCCTGAATTGCAGGAGTTGCCGATTACCAAGC
Organism: Pseudomonas sp. GB2N2; assembly: GCF_054897705.1. Classification (NCBI taxonomy): domain Bacteria; kingdom Pseudomonadati; phylum Pseudomonadota; class Gammaproteobacteria; order Pseudomonadales; family Pseudomonadaceae; genus Pseudomonas; species Pseudomonas sp. GB2N2. The sequence continues at coordinate 3,258,262 of NZ_CM142701.1, read as the reverse complement.
AGTCTTTGCTGGGCGATTCCAAAAAATGTGTAGCGAGCAACGCACCGGTGTTTCATCTCCCGGTCTGTCCCAACGCGGCGGTTTTTTCGAAAGGTGCACTGTGATTAATGCAGGTGATCGGGGGCTTCGGCCTTCCTTCGCTTTCCCCGGCGGCTCGTACCGCTTTAACGCAGACTTCTAGGGTTTTTCATGACGCGCTACATATTCGTCACGGGCGGTGTTGTTTCTTCATTGGGGAAAGGCATTGCATCGGCTTCATTGGCGGCCATCCTGGAGGCGCGGGGACTTAAGGTCACCATGCTGAAACTGGATCCGTACATCAACGTCGATCCGGGCACCATGAGCCCGTTCCAGCACGGTGAAGTGTTCGTCACCCACGACGGCGCCGAGACTGACCTGGACCTGGGCCACTACGAGCGGTTCATCCGCACGACCATGACCCAGAACAACAACTTCACCACCGGCCGTGTCTACGAACACGTTCTGCGCAAAGAGCGCCGTGGTGATTACCTGGGCGCGACCATCCAGGTCATTCCGCACATCACCGACGAAATCAAACGCCGGATCATCAAGGGCGCGGGCGATGCCGACGTGGCCATGGTCGAGATCGGTGGCACTGTGGGTGACATCGAATCCCAGCCGTTCCTCGAAGCCATCCGCCAGTTGCGTTTCGAAGTCGGCGCCAAGCGCGCGATGCTGATGCACCTGACGCTGGTGCCGTACATCGCCACCGCCGGCGAAACCAAAACCAAGCCAACCCAGCACTCGGTCAAGGAACTGCGTTCCATCGGCCTGCAACCTGACGTGCTGGTATGCCGCTCCGATCACCCGATCGACATCTCCTCGCGTCGCAAGATCGCGCAATTCACCAACGTTGAAGAGCGTGCGGTGATCGCGCTGGAAGACGCCGACACCATCTACAAGATCCCGGGCATCCTGCATTCGCAAGGCCTGGATGATTTTGTCGTCGAGCGTTTCGGCCTGCAATGCGGCGGCGCCGATTTGTCCGAGTGGGAAGCCGTGGTTGACGCCAAGCTCAACCCTGAGCATGAAGTCACCATCGCCATGGTCGGCAAGTACATGGAGCTGCTGGACGCCTACAAGTCGCTGATCGAAGCGATGAGTCACGCCGGCATCAGCAACCGCACCAAGGTCAACTTGCGTTACATCGATTCCGAAGACATCGAAAACCAGGGCACTGCGCTGCTGGAAGGCGTCGACGCTATCCTCGTCCCGGGCGGCTTCGGTCTGCGTGGCGTGGAAGGCAAGATCACCGCCGTCCAGTACGCTCGCGAAAACAAGGTTCCATACCTCGGCATCTGCCTGGGCATGCAAGTGGCCGTGATCGAGTTCGCTCGTAACGTCATGGGCTGGAAAGACGCCAACTCCACCGAGTTCGATCGCGCCAGCGGCCACCCTGTCGTCGGTCTGATCACAGAGTGGGAAGATGCCACCGGCGCGGTCGAAACCCGTACCGAAACGTCTGACCTGGGCGGCACCATGCGCCTTGGCGCACAGGATTGCCTGCTGGAGCCGGGTTCGCTGGTTCACGATTGCTATGGCAAGGACGTGATCGTCGAACGTCACCGTCACCGCTACGAAGTGAACAACAACCTGCTGCCGAAAATCATCGAGGCCGGCCTGAAAATCTCCGGTCGCTCCGGTAACGGTGAGTTGGTTGAAGTGGTCGAAGCCCCGGACCATCCTTGGTTCGTTGCCTGCCAGTTCCACCCCGAGTTCACTTCGACGCCACGCGACGGTCACCCGTTGTTCAGCGGTTTCGTCAAAGCAGCGTTGGCTCAACACCAGAAGAAGGCGTGAACCTTATGGCGCAGAAGATCATCCGCGTAGGCGATATCGAGATTGCCAACGACAGGCCAATGGTGCTTTTCGGTGGCATGAACGTGCTGGAAAGCCGCGACATGGCGATGCAGGTCTGCGAAGAATACGTGAAGGTCACCGAGAAACTCGGGATCCCTTATGTGTTCAAGGCCAGCTTCGACAAGGCCAACCGTTCCTCCGTGGCCTCTTACCGTGGCCCCGGCCTGGAAGAGGGCATGCGGATTTTCCAGGACATCAAGCAAGCGTTTGGCGTGCCGATCATCACCGATGTCCACGAGCCTGAACAGGCCGCGGTCGTCGCTGAAGTCTGCGACATCATCCAGCTGCCGGCCTTCCTGTCGCGCCAGACCGACCTCGTGGTCGCGATGGCCAAGACCGGCGCGGTGATCAACATCAAGAAAGCCCAGTTCCTCGCGCCTCAGGAGATGAAACATATCCTGAACAAATGCGTTGAAGCGGGTAACGATCAGTTGATCCTCTGCGAACGCGGTTCGAGCTTCGGCTACAACAACCTGGTCGTCGATATGCTCGGCTTCGGCATCATGAAGCAGTTCGAATACCCGGTGTTCTTCGACGTGACCCACGCGCTGCAAATGCCCGGCGGTCGTTCAGATTCCGCTGGCGGTCGCCGCGCCCAGGTCCTCGATCTGGCGAAAGCCGGGATCAGCCAGTCGTTGGCGGGCCTGTTCCTCGAAGCCCACCCAGACCCGGACAACGCCAAATGCGACGGCCCTTGCGCCTTGCGTCTGGACAAACTGGAGCCATTCCTGGCCCAGCTCAAATCTTTGGACGAACTGGTGAAGAGTTTTCCGACGGTAGAAACCGCGTAATCCTCATTTCTCCGGTAAAGTACCGCTCGATTTATCGCTCTGGCCTGCCGGCCGCAATGCTCTTGTAGGAGCCTGGCTTGCCAGCGATGGCGTCCTTGAAGGGCCCATCGCCGGCACGGTGTGCTCCTACAGCGTTCTAGTTAACTTTGGAGTGTTTACAACAATGGCAAAAATCGTCGACATCAAAGGTCGTGAAGTTCTCGACTCCCGCGGCAACCCTACCGTGGAAGCGGACGTGCTTCTCGATAACGGCATCATCGGTAGCGCTTGCGCGCCGTCCGGTGCTTCCACTGGCTCGCGTGAAGCGCTCGAGCTGCGTGATGGCGACAAGAGCCGTTACCTGGGCAAAGGCGTACTCAAAGCCGTCGCCAACATCAACGGTCCGATCCGCGACCTGTTGAAAGGCACCGACCCAAGCGACCAGAAAGCGCTGGATCACGCGATGATCAAGCTCGACGGTACTGAAAACAAAGGCTCCCTGGGCGCCAACGCGATCCTCGCCGTTTCTCTGGCCGCCGCCAAGGCTGCTGCCCAAGACCAGGACCTGCCGCTGTACGCCCACATCGCCAACCTGAACGGCACCCCGGGTGTTTACTCGATGCCGGTTCCGATGATGAACATCATCAACGGTGGCGAGCATGCCGATAACAACGTCGACATCCAGGAATTCATGGTTCAGCCGGTTGGCGCCAAGTCTTTCTCGGAAGGCCTGCGCATGGGTACCGAGATTTTCCATCACCTCAAAGCTGTGCTGAAGGCCCGTGGCCTGAGCACTGCGGTCGGTGATGAGGGTGGTTTCGCACCTAACCTGGCTTCCAACGAAGACGCTTTGAAAGTGATCTCCGAAGCCGTGGCCAACGCTGGTTACACGCTGGGTACCGACGTGACCCTGGCACTGGACTGCGCGGCCAGCGAATTCTACGAAGACGGCAAATACAACCTGGCCGGCGAAGGTCATGTATTCACTTCTGAAGGTTTCGCTGACTACCTCAAAGGCCTGACCGAACGTTATCCGATCATCTCCATCGAAGATGGCCTGGACGAGTCCGACTGGGCTGGCTGGAAAGTACTCACCGACAAAATCGGCGAGAAAATCCAACTGGTCGGCGACGACCTGTTCGTGACCAACACCAAGATCCTGAAAGAAGGCATCGATAAAAAGATCGCCAACTCGATCCTGATCAAGTTCAACCAGATCGGCACCCTGACCGAAACCCTGGAAGCCATCCAGATGGCCAAGGCCGCTGGTTACACCGCCGTCATCTCGCACCGCTCCGGCGAAACCGAAGATTCAACCATTGCCGACCTGGCTGTGGGCACTGCGGCTGGCCAGATCAAGACCGGCTCCCTGTGCCGTTCCGATCGCGTTTCTAAGTACAACCAACTGCTGCGTATCGAAGAGCAGTTGAACGGTAAAGCCAAGTACAACGGCCGCAGCGAATTCCGCGGCTGATAAAGTGCCCTGCCTCACCAACACTGCTCCTTTTTGACGGTGCCTGTTGCCGTCATACTGCGTTGCCGCTCCTCGCCATAGCCAGCTATGACTCGTCGCGGCGCCTTGTCTGACGACAACAGTCACTCGTCAAAAGAGGAGCGTATTGGTAAGGCAGGGCACTGCTGGGTAAAAAGTCAGCGGATTGTGTCGGAAATATCGCTACGGCGACGTTTTTGCCACTAATCTGATGCCTTACGAGCACAAGCCTGGATATTCCAGGCTTCGTGCTATAAAAAGCTTCAAAGTTTTGGCATGGCTGTCTTTTTCACTGGAAATCCGATATTCGATGCGCAGTCCCAATTGGTTGTTCCTCGTTTTGCTCTTGTTGCTGGCTGGCCTGCAATACCGCCTGTGGGTGGGTAATGGCAGTCTCGCGCAAGTGGCCGAGCTGACTCAGCAGATCGCGGATCAACACGCTGAGAACGAAGGGTTACTGGAACGCAATCGGGTCATGGACGCCGAAGTCAGCGAATTGAAAAAAGGCATGGAGACCGTTGAAGAGCGGGCTCGCCATGAGTTGGGCATGGTCAAGGACGGTGAAACCCTTTACCAGTTGGCACAATGAATTCCTCGTTACCGGCCTTCTGGGCCGTGATTCCTGCCGCGGGCGTCGGTGCCCGTATGGCCGCAGACCGTCCCAAGCAATACTTGCAACTGGGCGGGCGCACTATTCTCGAACACAGCCTCGGCTGTTTTCTTGATCATCCTGCCCTGAAGGGCCTGGTGGTCAGTCTCGCTGTTGATGATCCTTACTGGCCCAACCTGGGGTGCGCAGGCGATTCGCGTATCCAGCGCGTTGACGGCGGCGCCGAGCGTTCCGGGTCGGTGCTCAATGCCTTGCTTCATCTGCATGCACGGGGTGCTGGCAATGAGGATTGGGTGCTGGTGCACGATGCCGCGCGGCCCAATCTGAGCCGTGACGATCTGGACAAGTTGCTGATTGAACTGGCTGACGATCCAGTCGGCGGACTGCTGGCGGTTCCGGCACGGGATACGCTGAAGCGCGTCGACAAGCACGGGCGCGTGGTTGAAACCGTGGATCGCAGCGCGATCTGGCAAGCGTACACACCACAGATGTTTCGCCTTGGCGCGTTGCATCGGGCGTTGGCTGACAGTCTGGTGGCCGATGCGGTAATCACCGATGAGGCTTCGGCGATGGAGTGGGCGGGGTTGGCGCCGCGTTTGATCGAAGGGCGCGCGGACAATCTCAAGGTCACTCGCCCCGAAGACTTGGATTGGTTGCGCCAGCGCTGGGCTAATCGCCACTGAGTTGTTCGTCAACTCTTCGACCGCAATCGCGAGCAGGCTCACTCCTACATTCGACTGCATTCTTTCTGGAGTTACTCGGTCAACTGTAGGCGTGAGCCTGCTCGCGATGACGGCCACGCAGGCAATGCAAACCTTAGCTCTGGTACTCCGGCCGTTGCGCCAACCCTTCCTTCAAATAATCCACCAACTTGCGCACCTTCGGCGACAGATGCCGTTGCTGTGGATAAAGCGCCCAAACCGCCGTGTTAGGCGGCTGATGCGCCTCAAGCAACGAAATCAGATCACCGCTTTTCAAATACTCCAGCACGTAATAATCCGGCAACTGACACAGCCCAACCCCCTGTAGCGCAGCATCCAGCACCGCTTGCCCACTGTTGCAGCGCCAGTTTCCCTGGACTCGCTGGGAAAACTCCCGCCCGTTCTGTTCCAGTTGCCAGAGGTCAGAACTGCCGATGAGGCAGTTATGCCGGCTTAATTCCGACAGGCTGTGTGGGCGGCCATACCGTTCCACGTAGGACGGCGACGCACACAAATACATGCGACGCGGTGCGAGGCGCGCTGCGACCAGTCGCGAATCTTGAAGCCGGCCGAGGCGGATCGCCAGGTCCAGGCCTTCATGCACGAGATCAAGTTGGCGATTGCTCAGTTCGATATCGATCCGCAGTTGCGGATATAGCCCCATGAACCGCGTCACCAACGGCACGATGAAGCGCTCGCCGTACGCCACGGCGCACGTCATGCGCAACATGCCCTTGGGCTCGCTGGTCAAGTCACCAACCGCTCTCAACGCTTCTTCACGACCATCCTGCAAACGCTGGCAATGCTGCAAAAAGGTTTGCCCGGCTTCGGTCAGCGTGACGCGGCGGGTGCTGCGATACAGCAGTCGCGTCTGAAGGCGCTCTTCGAGGCGTACGATTTGTCGACTGATGTGCGAGGACGACACCCCGAGACGCTCAGCCGCGGCGGTGAATTGGCTGCACTCGGCCACGGCGACGAACTCATCAATTCCTTCCCAGCGATTCTCGGACATCAAAGATTATCCCTGTGCGGCAATAATGTTTTGCTTTTGGCCGGATTATTCATCGTAACGAGCTGTATTACACTCCTTGTCTCGTTTTTATTCACTGGAGAAGCCACATGATCAAGTCGCGCGCCGCCGTTGCCTTCGAGGCCAAGAAACCCCTCGAGATCGTTGAAGTCGATGTCGCCCTGCCCAAGGCCGGTGAAGTGTTGCTGCGTGTGGTGGCTTCCGGTGTCTGCCATACCGATGCCTACACCTTGTCGGGCGCTGACCCGGAAGGCATCTTCCCGTCGATCCTCGGTCACGAAGGCGGTGCAGTGGTTGAGGCGATTGGCGAAGGCGTGACCTCTGTCGCCGTCGGCGATCACGTGATCCCGCTTTACACCCCGGAATGCCGTCAGTGCAAATTCTGCCTGTCGGGCAAAACCAACCTGTGTCAGGCGATTCGCGCGACTCAGGGCAAAGGCCTGATGCCGGATGGCACATCGCGTTTTTCCTACAAAGGCCAGCCGATTTTCCACTACATGGGCACCTCGACGTTCTCCGAGTACACCGTGCTGCCCGAAATCTCCGTCGCCAAAATTCCTAAAGAAGCGCCGCTGGAAAAAGTCTGCCTGCTGGGCTGCGGTGTCACTACGGGCATCGGTGCGGTACTCAATACCGCCAAGGTGAAACCCGGTGACACCGTGGCCATTTTCGGTCTCGGCGGCATCGGCCTGTCGGCGATCATCGGTGCGGCCAAAGCCAAGGCCGGTCGCATCATCGCCATCGACATCAACCCGGGCAAATTCGAAATCGCCAAGCAGTTGGGTGCAACCGACTGTGTGAACCCGAAAGACTTCGACCGCCCAATCCAGGAAGTCATCATCGACATGACCGATGGCGGCGTCGACTTTTCCTTCGAGTGCATCGGTAATGTGCATTTGATGCGCGCGGCACTCGAGTGCTGTCACAAAGGCTGGGGTGAGTCAGTGATCATCGGCGTCGCCGGTGCCGGCCAGGAAATTGCCACCCGTCCATTCCAGTTGGTCACCGGTCGCGTCTGGCGCGGTTCGGCGTTTGGCGGCGTGCGTGGCCGTACCGAGTTGCCAACCTATGTGGAAATGGCCGAGACCGGCGAGATCCCGCTGGATACCTTCATCACCCACACCATGGGCCTGGAAGATATCAACAAAGCTTTCGACCTGATGCATGAAGGGAAAAGCATCCGTTCCGTCATCCATTTTTAAGAGCAGCGACGAGCTACAAGCTACAAGCTGCAAGAGCGCGCGCCTCTGCCTTCTCTTGCAGCTTGAAGCTTAAAACTTGAAGCTGGGAGCACTCCCATGAGCCTGGAAAATATCTCCTGCCAGAAAAGCTTCGGTGGCTGGCACAAACGCTACCGCCATCGCTCCGATGTGCTGGGTTGCGACATGGTGTTTGCCGTGTACTTGCCGCCGCAAGCGGAGCAGGGCGGCAAGTTGCCGGTACTGTACTGGCTGTCCGGCCTGACCTGCACCGACGAGAACTTCATGCACAAGGCCGGCGCCCTGCGCATGGCCGCCGAGCTGGGGTTGATCATCGTTGCGCCGGACACCAGTCCGCGCGGTCCCGATGTGCCGGGTGATCCGGATGGTGCTTGGGACTTCGGTCTCGGCGCCGGGTTTTATCTCAATGCGACGCAGGAACCGTGGTCCCGGCACTATCGGATGCATGACTATGTCGTGCAGGAATTGCCGGCATTGGTCGAAGCCCATTTCCCGGCGTCGGACAAGCGTGGCATCAGCGGTCACTCCATGGGCGGCCACGGTGCGCTGGTCTGCGCCTTGCGCAATCCGGGGCGCTTTCTGTCGGTGTCGGCGTTCTCGCCGATCAACAACCCGATGGATTGCCCGTGGGGTCAGAAAGCCTTTTCCCGTTACCTGGGCGAAGACCGCTCCAAGTGGCGTGAGTGGGACGCCTGTGCCTTGATTGCCGAAACCGGCGAAAAGCTGCCGCTGCTGGTCGATCAAGGTGATCGTGATGATTTCCTGGCCACCCAGCTCAAGCCTGAGGCCCTGCAACAGGCGGCCAAACTGGCTGGTCATCCGCTGACGTTGCGCCTGCAACCGGGCTACGACCACAGCTATTTCTTCATCGCCAGCTTCATTGATGAGCACTTGCAGCATCACGCTCGCGCCCTCAGCGAGTAATGCGGGTAGAATCACGCCCTGACAAAATTCGGGGCGTTTTTTTATGCGTATTGGCCACGGCTATGATGTGCACCGTTTCGCTGAAGGCGACTTCATTACTCTGGGCGGCGTGCGTATTGCACACGGCTTCGGGCTGCTCGCTCACTCCGACGGTGACGTCCTGCTGCACGCCTTGAGCGATGCCTTGCTCGGCGCTGCTGCGCTGGGTGATATCGGCAAGCACTTCCCGGACACTGACCCGACTTACAAGGGTGCCGACAGTCGCGTGCTGTTGCGTCACGTCGTCGCGCTGGTCTACGCCAAAGGCTGGAAAGTCGGCAACGTCGACAACACCATCGTCGCCCAGGCGCCTAAAATGGCCCCGCATATCGAATCGATGCGCGCGCTGATTGCCGCGGATCTTCAAGTTGAGTTGGATCAAGTGAACGTGAAAGCAACCACCACCGAAAAGCTCGGCTTTGTCGGTCGCGAAGAAGGCATCGCCGTGCATTCCGTTGCCTTGTTGCTGCGCGCATGAACGAACTGCAATTGCTCGGTCCACGGGCCTATGGCGACGCCCTCGGCACCGCCGTATTGAAAGCCACGGCGGAAGACTTTCAGGTCGACGAAGTCCTCAATATCCCGCTCAGCGGTGATGGCGAACACCTGTGGATCTGGGTGGAAAAACGTGGCCTGAATACCGAGGAAGCGGCACGCCGGATTGCCAAGGCCGCTGGCGTGCCATTGCGCACTGTCAGCTACGCGGGCCTGAAGGATCGTCAGGCGCTGACGCGCCAGTGGTTCAGCGTGCAACTGCCGGGCAAGGCTGATCCGGATCTGTCGGCGGCCGAGAATGACACGCTGAAAATCCTCCAGACCGGTCGGCATAAACGCAAACTGCAACGCGGTGCCCATTCGGCTAACGGTTTTACGCTGCGCCTGACGCAGTTCGCTGGTGACAAAGCCGCGATCGACGCGCGTTTGCAACTGATCGCCAAACAAGGTATTCCCAACTATTTCGGCGCCCAGCGCTTCGGTTTTGACGGCGGTAACGTGGTTGATGCCCGTGGCTGGGCCGCGCGCATGGCGTTGCCGGAGCAGCGCAATGTGCGCTCGCGCTTGCTCTCGACTGCGCGCAGTTTTCTATTCAACCAAGTGCTCGCGGCGCGCGTAGCTGATGGCACCTGGCAGCAGGCACAGGTCGGCGATCTGCTGGCCTTCACTGACAGCCGCAGTTTCTTTCCGGCCGGTGAAGCCGAGTGCAGCGACCCGCGCCTGGCGATTCTTGACCTGCACCCGACCGGCCCGCAATGGGGCGAAGGTGACTCGCCGGCGACGGGCGCTGTCCATGAACTGGAGCAGGCAATCGCCGCACGCGAAACGGACTTGCGTGATTGGTTGGTTAACGCCGGAATGAGCCACGAACGTCGCATCCTGCGGCTGCCCATTGGTGGGTTGACGTGGCATTATCCCGAGCCTGACATTCTGCAACTGGAATTCGTCCTGCCGGCCGGATGTTTCGCCACCGTACTGGTGCGTGAACTTGTCGATCTGGTGCCGGTGGGGCAGACGGACAGCCCATGCGTATTCTGATTTCTAACGACGATGGGGTAACCGCACCCGGTCTTGCCGCGCTTTATGCTGCGCTGGCGGATTACACCGAATGCGTGGTTATCGCCCCGGACCAGGACAAAAGCGGCGCCAGCAGTTCGCTGACGCTCGACCGTCCGTTGCACCCGCAGACCTTGGCCAACGGCTTTATCAGCCTCAATGGCACACCGACCGATTGCGTGCATCTGGGCCTCAATGGCTTGCTGGAGCGGCAACCGGACCTGGTGGTTTCCGGCATTAACCTGGGCGCCAACCTGGGGGACGACGTTTTGTACTCTGGCACCGTGGCCGCTGCCCTAGAGGGGCGTTTCCTCGAGCGGCCTTCGTTTGCCTTTTCGTTGGTCTCACGGCAGGTTGAGAATCTTCCTACGGCCGCCTACTTTGCGCGCAAACTGGTAGAGGCCCACGCCGACCTCAACCTGCCACCGCGCACGGTGCTCAACGTGAACATCCCCAATTTGCCACTGGACCATATTCGCGGCATCCAGCTCACGCGCCTCGGTCATCGTGCCCGCGCGGCGGCGCCGTTGAAAGTCGTCGACCCGCGCGGCAAGTCCGGTTACTGGATTGCCGCTGCCGGGGATGCCGAGGACGGCGGCCCAGGCACCGATTTCCATGCGGTGATGCAGGGCTATGTGTCTATCACGCCACTGCAACTGGATCGCACCTTCAACGATGCCTTCCGTAGCCTCGATGGCTGGCTGGAGGGACTGCGCTGATGGCTCGAGAACAAGACCCGATGCATCGCGGCATCGGGATGACGTCGCAGCGCACCCGTGAGCGTTTGATTCAGCGGTTGTACGAAGAGGGCATTTCCAACGCCAAGGTACTGGAAGTGATCCGCCGTACGCCACGACACCTGTTCGTCGACGAAGCGTTGGCGCACCGTGCCTACGAAGACACGGCGTTGCCGATCGGCAATAACCAGACGATCTCCCAGCCTTATATGGTGGCGCGCATGAGCGAGTTGCTGCTCGAGGCGGGGCCTCTGGACAAGGTAATGGAGATTGGCACCGGGTCGGGTTACCAAACCGCGATCCTGTCGCAATTGGTCGAGCGGGTATTTTCCGTAGAACGCATCAAGGTGTTGCAGGATCGCGCCAAGGAACGCTTGGTCGATCTCAACTTGCGCAATGTGGTATTCCGTTGGGGCGACGGCTGGGAAGGCTGGCCTGCGCTGGCGCCGTACAACGGCATTATCGTCACGGCGGTGGCGACCGATGTGCCTCAGGCATTGCTCGATCAGTTGGCGCCCGGGGGACGGCTGGTCATACCGGTAGGGTCGGGCGAGGTTCAGCAATTGATGCTGATCATCCGCGAAGAACACGGGTTTTCCCGCCGTGTGCTGGGTGCGGTGCGCTTCGTTCCATTGCTTAACGGGCCGCTGGCCTGAGCATTTGTTTCAACGCGCTGAATTCTCTGCGATTGCCTCTGTCTTACAGCGGCAGCCATCAGTTAAACGTAATTCATCGTCAGGCAGCAAACGTGTGCGCGAAGTGATCTTGCTTCTATAAAGGTAAAGCCTGCACGGCCCGTTATACTTGCGACACTTCATGCCGAAGCACGGCAATTCAAAACTTCAGCCACCACAAAGGGAGCGGCGGGTGAGTCTCACAGTCATTGCGCAGCGTATGGGTAACACGAGCTTTCAGCGCCTGGTGACTGGCCTTGTCTTGAGCACCTTGCTGGTCGGTTGTTCCAGCAACAAATCGAGCGACGTGCGCGTCGTCGATCGCAACAATGCCGTGGCCCAGCGTCCGGCAGTGACCACCGGCCAGTATGTGGTTCGGCCTAAAGACACCTTGTTCTCAATCGCCTTTCGCTACGGCTGGGACTACAAAGCCCTCGCGGCGCGCAACAACATTCCTACGCCCTACACGATACATCCGGGTCAGACAATTCGCTTCGACGGTCGCTCTGGTTCAACGGCGCCAGCGGAGGCCAGCGTGGCCGATACGGCACCTTCCTCGTCGAGTAAAACCACGGTAATCCGGCGTCAGCCGAATGGCGCAACGACGACGACAACGGTGGTTGCGCCGTCCGTCGCCAACAAGTCAGCACCTGCTCCATTGCCTCCCCCAGGCCCAGCCCCGACCGGCTGGGGATGGCCTTCTAATGGCATCTTGATTGGAAAATTCTCTTCAAACGGTAGTTTGAATAAAGGAATTGATATCGCCGGGGATTTGGGACAGCCTGTTTTAGCTGCGTCTGATGGGACGGTGGTATACGCCGGGAGTGGCTTAAGGGGCTACGGCGAATTGGTCATCATCAAACACAGCGATACCTACGTCAGTGCCTACGGACATAATCGCAGGCTGTTGGTTCGGGAGGGGCAGCAGGTCAAGGTCGGACAGACAATTGCCGAAATGGGGTCAACGGGTACAGACCGGGTGAAGCTGCATTTTGAGATTCGCCGACAAGGTAAACCTGTAGATCCACTGCAGTTCCTGCCACGTCGTTGATTTGTTACCAGCCTGTTCCGTCGCGTAGAGGGAACAGGCTCCAGCGTTGCCAAGGATAAAGGCGCCGCTTGAGCTTGAGGTCGAACTCACCAAAGGACTATAACAATGGCTCTCAGTAAAGAAGTGCCGGAGTTTGACATCGACGATGAGGTTCTCCTGATGGAGACCGGCATCGCCACGGATTCGATGTCGAATGATGAAGGGGCTGCTCCACCTTCCGTTCGTGCCAAATCCAAACACTCCGCTTCGCTAAAGCAACACAAGTACATCGATTACACGCGGGCGCTCGATGCCACGCAGCTGTACCTCAATGAAATCGGCTTTTCCCCTCTGCTGTCCCCCGAAGAAGAAGTTCATTTTGCGCGCTTGTCGCAAAGTGGAGATCCGGCCGGGCGCAAACGCATGATTGAAAGCAACTTGCGGCTGGTGGTGAAAATCGCCCGGCGCTACGTCAATCGTGGCTTGTCGCTGCTGGACCTGATCGAAGAGGGCAACCTCGGGCTGATCCGGGCGGTAGAGAAATTCGACCCTGAACGCGGCTTCCGCTTTTCGACTTACGCTACCTGGTGGATTCGTCAGACCATCGAGCGCGCGATCATGAATCAGACCCGGACCATCCGGTTGCCGATCCATGTGGTCAAAGAGCTCAATGTGTACCTGCGGGCCGCACGGGAGCTGACACAAAAACTCGATCACGAACCCTCACCCGAAGAAATCGCCAACCTGCTGGAAAAACCGGTGGGAGAGGTCAAGCGCATGCTTGGCTTGAACGAGCGGGTTTCTTCGGTCGACGTCTCGCTGGGTCCGGATTCGGATAAAACCCTGCTGGACACCCTTACCGACGACCGTCCCACCGATCCATGCGAACTGCTGCAGGATGACGACCTGTCGCAGAGCATCGATCAGTGGCTCTCGGAATTGACCGACAAGCAGCGCGAGGTGGTGATACGCCGCTTCGGCCTGCGCGGCCATGAGAGCAGCACGCTGGAAGACGTAGGCCTGGAGATTGGCCTGACCCGCGAGCGGGTCAGACAGATTCAGGTGGAAGGCTTGAAGCGTCTTCGCGAAATCCTGGAGAAAAACGGCCTGTCGAGTGAGTCGCTGTTTCAATAAGCCAATCGCTAGAACGGTTAACAAAAAGCCCCGACTGGTTCGGGGCTTTTTGTTACCACACAATCTTGCTCGCCACGGCTCCTGCACGTTTAGCGCTAGATAGCGGCACAGTCTCGATCTCAAGTTTGTAGCATCGCGTTGTAAGTCTTCGCTTACTCTTTCGTAAGTGTTCGTAATTTTTACACTCGGTCAGTCGCCGATTGTCGCTGTACCCTGTTTTTATCTATCTGATTCATATCAATATTTAAAAAGGCGAGGGACTTATGACAGCTGGTTTTGTCCTGCCAGCCCGATTGCGCTCGGCGGGGAACTCTCTAGTATCCAGTTTGTGCCAACGGACCGGCACGCCCTTCAAGGAAGAGGGGAAAGGACATTGCAGGACGCGATTCATCAGGACGATGAAAAGGAGCACAGGGAATAGGGAAAAAATGTGGGCGGGTCAAACCGCCCCTTTTTTTGCCTGGAGATAAGCAAAAAAGCCCGCGAGGGGCCTTTTCGGAAACGCGGGGGAAATCAGCGTTCGAGGTGTTCGATCTTGCCTGGCTTGCCATCCCAATCTGCGGAATCGGGCAAAGGGTCTTTCCGTTCAGTGATGTTCGGCCAGACTTCGGCCAGTTCAACGTTCAGCTGAATGAAGTGTTCCATGCCTGCTGGTACTTCATCTTCGGAGAAGATGGCCACGGCAGGGCATTCTGGTTCACACAGTGCGCAGTCGATGCACTCATCCGGGTGAATCACCAGGAAGTTCGGGCCTTCGTAAAAGCAGTCCACCGGACAAACTTCTACGCAGTCGGTGTACTTGCACTTGATGCAGTTGTCGGTGACGACGAAGGTCATTTCTAATTCTCTCCTCAGGCGGCGGCAGCGGAGCCCCTTCACGTTGGGGTCGCCAGGTTCGGGAGCGATAGTCTGCAGGCCAGGCTATTAGCCTGCAGCATCCCAAACCGCGCGAGATTCTAACAGCTTGCACGCAAGTGCGTTAGATCCGTGTCTTAAGTGTATAGAGCATTTCGAGCGCGCGACGCGGCGTCAGGTCATCCAGGTCCAGTTTGGCCAGCTCATCCAGCACCGGATGCGGCAGGCTGGCGAACATGTCGCTCTGCTGTGGAGCGGCCGGTTTGCCCTTGGCCGGCTTCGGCGCTTCATGGGGCAGTGCGGTGGCTTCCAGTCGGCCCAGATGCTCGCGTGCACGCACGATGACTTCGCTCGGCACACCGGCCAGTTGCGCAACCGCCAGGCCATAGCTCTGGCTGGCAGGGCCGGGCAGCACGTGGTGCAGGAACACGATGCGTTCGTTGTGCTCGGTGGCATTGAGGTGCACATTCGCCACCAGTGGCTGGGCTTCCGGCAGTACCGTCAGTTCAAAGTAGTGCGTGGCGAATAGCGTGTAAGCCCGCAAATGCGCCAAACGCTCGGCGGCGGCCCAGGCCAGGGACAATCCGTCGAAGGTGCTGGTGCCGCGACCGACTTCGTCCATCAGCACCAGGCTGCGTTCGGTGGCGTTGTGCAGAATGTTGGCGGTTTCACTCATTTCGACCATGAAGGTCGAGCGTCCGCCGGCCAAGTCATCGCTGGAACCGATCCGCGTGAAAATCCGGTCCACCAGCGACAACTCGCAACTGGCTGCCGGCACGAAACTACCGATGTGTGCCAGCAGCACGATCAATGCAGTCTGGCGCATGTAGGTGGATTTACCGCCCATGTTCGGACCGGTAATCACCAGCATGCGCGTGTTGTCGTCGAGGCTCAGGTCGTTTGCCACGAACGGCGTGGTCAGCACTTGCTCGACCACCGGGTGCCGACCCTGGCTGATGCGCATGCACGGCTCTTCAACGAACCGCGGGCAATTCAGGTCGAGGTTCAGTGCGCGCTCGGCGAGGTTGCTCAGCACATCCAGTTCGGCCAGTGCGGCGGCGGTGTCTTGCAGCGGCGGCAACTGGGCGATCAGGTCTTCGAGCAGTGCCTCGTAGAGCATCTTCTCGCGAGCCAGGGCGCGGCTCTTGGCCGACAGCGCCTTGTCTTCGAACGCCTTCAGTTCCGGCGTAATGAAACGCTCGGCGCCTTTGAGCGTCTGGCGACGGACATAGTCGGCGGGTGCGGATTCGGCCTGCTTGCTCGGCAATTCGATGAAGTAACCGTGAATGCGGTTGTAGCCGACTTTCAGGTGTGAAAGGCCGGTGCGGGCCTTCTCCCGCGTTTCCAGATCGATCAGGAACTGCCCGGCGTTTTCGCTGAGCGATTGCAGGTCGTCAAGTTCGCTGTCGAAACCGGTTTTCAACACGCCGCCGTCACGGATGACGGCCGGCGGGTTGTCGACGATGGCTTTTTCCAGAAGGGCCGCCAGTTCCGGATAGGTGCTGGTGGTCTTGGCCAGTTGCAGGATATGCGGCGCTTCCAGCTCGCTCATCGCTACTTGCAACTCCGGCAGTGCGCCGAGGGCGTCGCGCAGACGCGCCAGGTCACGAGGCCGGGCATTGCGCAGGCCGATCCGCGCCAGAATCCGCTCGATGTCGCCGATTTCCTTGAGCTGTGGTTGCAGCTTTTCGAAACGGTAGCCGTCGAGCAGGCAGGTGATCGAAGTCTGGCGCGACAGCAACACCTTGAGGTCGCGCAACGGTCGATTCAACCAGCGGGTCAACAGGCGGCTGCCCATCGCGGTCTGGCAACGGTCGACTACCGATTGCAAGGTGTTGTCGCGGCCGCCGGCCAGGTTGGTGTCCAGCTCCAGGTTGCGCCGGCTCGCGCCGTCCAGCACCACGGTGTCGTCCAGGCGCTCATGCCGCAAGCTGCGCAAATGCGGCAGGGCGGTGCGCTGGGTTTCCTTGGCATAGCTGAGCAGGCAACCGGCAGCGCCGATGGCCAGGGTCAGGTTCTCGCAACCAAAGCCTTTCAGGTCCTGGGTGGAAAATTGCTGGCAGAGACTTTTCAACGCAGAGTCACGCTCGAAATCCCACGGCGCACGGCGACGAACCCCACGACGTTTCTCCGCCGGCAAATCTTTGGGCCAGTCATCCGGGATCATCAGCTCCACTGGATTGACCCGCTCCAGTTCTGCCAGCAGGTTTTCCCAGCCCTTGATCTCCAGCACCGAGAAGTTGCCGCTGGTAATGTCCAGCACGGCCAGGCCGAACAGACGCTCGTCACCCAGTACTGCGGCGATCAGGTTATCCCGACGCTCATCCAGCAACGCTTCATCACTGACCGTGCCGGGCGTGATGATCCGCACCACTTGCCGATCCACCGGGCCTTTGCTGGTCGCCGGATCACCGACCTGCTCACAGATCACCACCGACTCGCCGAGCTTCACCAGTTTCGCCAGGTAACCTTCCGCGGCGTGGTAAGGAATCCCACACATCGGAATCGCCTGGCCGGCCGACTGCCCACGGGCGGTCAGGGTGATGTCCAGCAACTTCGCGGCCTTCTTCGCGTCTTCATAGAAGATCTCGTAAAAGTCGCCCATGCGGTAGAACATCAACTGGTCGGGGTGCTGGTTTTTCAGGCGCCAGTATTGCTGCATCATTGGCGTGTGAGAGGACAGATCGGAAAGTGGTTTATTCATCGGATAATCAGGCAAATTCGTTGAAAGGTGTAGGGCAAAGGAGGGACATCGGCCCGGCTTTTCCGCGATGGGCGCAAGGTTAACATGGGCGGTCTACCCGACGCAGGCATGAAAGCGACGCAGCAGTATCGCCGCCTGTTTCACTCACTCACATTTTGATCGAGCTTGTAACTTGCAAGCGCGATTCGCTCGTGTACGGTAGTTCCATTGCGTCCCCTCAGGAGATGACCGTGAAAGAAATCACCCAACTGGCCGCCGAGCTTGGCAGACGCCTGCAGGTTCTCAATGCTCACGTCACGGCAGCCGAGTCTTGTACGGGGGGTGGAATTTCCGAAGCGATTACCCGTATTCCGGGGAGTTCGGCGTGGTTCGAAGCCGGTTATGTCACGTACTCCAATCGGCAGAAGACCGAACAGTTGAGCGTTCCGGCTGAGTTGTTCGCGACGGTGGGGGCGGTCAGTCAGGAAGTCGTCGAGGCGATGGTCCGCGGTGCGCAGGAAAAAAGCCGGGCACATTTTGCCGTGGCGGTCAGCGGTGTGGCGGGGCCGGATGGCGGTTCGCCGAACAAGCCGGTCGGCACCGTGTGGCTGGCCTGGGGCGTCGGCGAGCGCGTGTTCAGCGAGGTGCAACACTTCCCCGGTAACCGCGACGAGGTCCGCCGACAAACGGTGAAGGCCGCGCTAGAGGGGCTGCTGCGCCATGCCGCTGGAGAAATCTCAAATCAGGGGTAGGCGATCCTCCATCGCTGTGGAATAATACTGGCTACTTATACAGGTGTTGGCCGTCAGGCCTTATTGATTACGTGAGGACTTTAATGGACGACAACAAGAAGAAAGCCTTGGCTGCGGCCCTGGGTCAGATCGAACGTCAATTCGGCAAGGGTGCCGTAATGCGTATGGGCGATCAGGACCGTCAGGCGATCCCGGCTATCTCCACTGGCTCTCTGGGTCTGGACATCGCGCTCGGCATTGGCGGCCTGCCAAAAGGCCGTATCGTTGAAATCTACGGCCCTGAGTCCTCCGGTAAAACTACGCTGACCCTGTCGGTGATCGCCCAGGCTCAAAAAGCCGGCGCGACCTGCGCATTCGTCGACGCCGAACACGCCCTTGATCCTGAATATGCCGGCAAGCTCGGCGTCAACGTCGACGACCTGCTGGTTTCCCAGCCGGACACCGGCGAGCAGGCCCTGGAAATCACCGACATGCTGGTGCGTTCCAACGCGGTCGACGTGATCATCGTCGACTCCGTCGCCGCTCTGGTTCCAAAGGCTGAAATCGAAGGCGAAATGGGTGACATGCACGTGGGCCTGCAAGCCCGTCTGATGTCCCAGGCGCTGCGTAAAATCACCGGTAACATCAAGAACGCCAACTGCCTGGTGATCTTCATCAACCAGATCCGTATGAAAATCGGCGTGATGTTTGGCAGCCCGGAAACCACCACTGGTGGTAACGCGCTGAAGTTCTACGCATCGGTTCGTCTGGACATCCGCCGTACTGGTGCGGTGAAAGAAGGTGATGAGGTCGTCGGTAGCGAAACCCGCGTCAAGGTTGTGAAGAACAAGGTCGCTTCGCCGTTCCGTCAGGCCGAGTTCCAGATTCTTTACGGCAAGGGCATCTACCTGAATGGCGAGATGATCGACCTGGGTGTTCTGCACGGTTTCGTCGAGAAGTCCGGTGCCTGGTACGCTTATGAAGGCACCAAGATCGGTCAGGGCAAGGCCAACTCGGCCAAGTTCCTGGCGGACAACCCGGAAATCGCCAAGAAACTTGAGAAGCAGTTGCGTGACAAACTGCTGACCCCAGCGCCGGACGTCAAAGCATCGCCAGTCAAAGAGACGGCGAATGACTTGGCTGACGCTGATATCTGATTGATCCGATGACCGCCGTACTCGATACACTCGTCGCGGTGCGGCGAACCGCCATGGACCTGCTCGCGCGACGCGAGCACGGTCGAGTCGAGCTGATGCGTAAACTGCGTCAGCGCGGCGCCCTCCCTGAAATGATCGATACAGCACTCGACCGTTTGACGGAAGAAGGGCTGTTGTCTGAATCCCGTTACCTTGAAAGCTTTGTTTCCTACCGTGCCCGTTCCGGCTACGGCCCTTTGCGTATTCGCGAAGAGTTGAGCCAGCGCGGCTTGCAACGCAACGACATCGAACTCGCTATACGCGAGAGCGGTATCAGTTGGCAGGAACAACTGGAAGATACCTGGCGACGCAAGTTTGCCGGACATTTACCGATAGACCTTAGGGAGCGCGCCAAGCAGGGGCGTTTCCTCAGTTATCGGGGATATTCCATGGAGATGATCAGCCGTTTGTTCAGCGGCCGGGGAATGGATGATTAAAAAAACGGCCCGCTATTTCGATAGCGGGCCGTTTTTTTTGCCTCACGTCACCTTGGACGGTTCCCGCGTGCGCTGTTGTGCCTGAGGTTTGGGCTGTGCCCAGTTTTCCGGCAAGTTGATGTAGTCCACCAATTCCCGCAGACGCCCATGATCACGAGCGTTGAAGGTGAAGGCCAGCCGGGCCAGGTGGCTGAACTGCGGCTCGTCGTGCTCCTCACCGTTGTAGGCATGCTGATGAAAGTGATCGTTCAGGCACAGGTCGGCGAACGCTTCCTGCATACGTTCCAGCGCATTGTCGCTGAGTGTGTGGTGCATGCGGATGACGAACTGCCGATTGAGCCAGCGGCTGGAGTGGAAGTTGCTGTAGAACTGATTGATCTGCTCCACCGCCTCTTCGGCGTTGTAGACCAGGCTCACCAGTTTCATGTCGGTGGGCAGGATGTAGCGGTTTTCCTCCAGTTGGTTACGGATGAAATCCAGCGCGCCTTGCCAGAACTTGCCACCGGGCGCGTCCAGCAGCACCACCGGCACCAGCGGACTTTTACCGGTCTGGATCAGCGTCAGCACTTCCAGCGCCTCATCCAGAGTACCGAAACCACCCGGGCACAGGACCAGCGCATCGGCTTCCTTGACGAAGAACAGCTTGCGGGTAAAGAAAAAATGGAAGGGCAGCAGATTGGTGGTGCCGTTCACGGTGGGATTGGCATGCTGCTCGAAGGGCAGGGTGATGTTGAATCCCAGGCTGTGCTCAAGGCCGGCGCCTTCGTGAGCGGCCGCCATGATGCCGCCGCCGGCACCGGTGATTACCATCAGGTCGGAACGTGCCAGCGCAGCGCCGAGTTCTCGGGCCAGGCCGTATAGCGGATGTTCTATCGGCGTACGCGCGGAGCCGAAAACAGTGACTTTGCGCCGCCCGCGAAATTGCTCGAGCACACGGAATGCATGTTCGAGTTCGCGCAAGGCTTGCAGGGTAATTTTCGCATTCCAGCGATTGTGATCTTCCTGGGCCATGCGCAGCACGGTCAGGATCATGTCGCGGTAGATCGGGATGTTCGGGCTATTGGGTGAAACCAGGTTGAGTTGTTCTTCGACCTTGCTGGTGAGGTCGTGGCCGCTGTCTTCAAAGTGACGGCTCAAGAGGTCATTCGGTTGGTAAGGCATCAACTTCTCCTTCCATACAGGCTCTATTTTTCCCTTGGATGAAGGAAACATTCGCATAACGGATTGAACGCCGGGCAGCCCCTTTCTGCGCTGAAAAAGTAAACGGGAACACCATGAATCTAGACCCTCGCGGTGATTTGCACTGACGTGATCATTGCGCTGCAAAGTCTTTCCTGGCAACCGCTTATTGCCGATATGCAAAGTGATTTCACCACTCGTCTGAAGGCACGCCGGGAGTCTCGTACTCTGATTTACTAATTGACAGGCGTGACACGACAACTTCGCGTCAAAGGCAGGGCGCACGGTACAAGCTGTTCAAGGATTTATCGCTCAAGCAGGGCGAGGTGCAGGGAGGCGGGATGCTATGACCAGAGTCATTCTGGAGATCGATACGCAACTGTATCGATTATTGAAGTCCTCAGCCGAGACCAATCATTTGAGCCTCGAGGAGGAATGCTGCCGGCGCTTAGAGGGAGCCGATCGGCACTCGCGCTATTTGCAGGCACTGTTGGCAGAACTGCGCGCCGAGGATGAACAGCGGCGCGCCAATGCCCATTGATTACTTTTTCTTCGCCGGTGCGGCTTTCGGGCAATCCGATTCCTGATAGCTGGCGGAGCCAACTGCGCGGTTGGTCTTCACCTCGGTGAAGTCGTAACGCATGACTGCGCCCTTGGCCATCAGTTTGCGGTACGAAGGGTTGTTGCAAACTGAAGCACCGAGCTGGAAGTACACCGCTTTCGGGTCTTCGCGCATCTTGTTGGCGTGGCTGCTTTGCACGCTCAAGTGGTTGATCAACACATTGCCTTCGACGGTGTAGCCCTGATCGAGAATGTCTTCGTTGATCGCCCGTGGCGTGCCGGCGCTGCTTTGTGCGGCGACGTTGCGCAGCTCGCGGTTGAGATTCTGCTCACTCAAGGATGCGGCCTGAGCGGTGAGGGACGACGCCAGCAGAATGGCAGCGGTGGGAACGATAAGGCGAAGCATGAAACTCTCCTGGTTCAGTGAACTGGTGGTTCGACCAGCCACATGACTGTGCGTTCAGTGGCGGAGAATTATAGGGGACGTGGTCTGGACGGTACAGGCTTGCGCCAGAGGCTCTGTTAAACTGCCGGCCTTTATTGCCCTCCCGAGTGCTGTTCGTGCCGAGTTTTCCAGTCTGCCAGTGTTGCCTACGATGAATTGCCTACGATGAATCATGCCCCCAATGCCGTTGCGCGCCTGCGCGATCAGCGCGAAGAAGAAGGCATCAAGCCGATTCAGGCCCGAGGCTGGAGGGCACCGCGCTGCCATGCCTGCCGCGTGATCGAGAGTCACTGCCTGTGCGCCTGGCGCCCGCAGGTCGATACCCGCTCCGGCGTCTGCCTGATCATGACCAATAAGGAAGTGTTCAAGCCGAGCAACACCGGCTGGCTAATTGCCGACGTAGTGCGCGACAACCATGCCTTCATCTGGTCGCGTACGGAAACCGATCCACAGCTGTTGGCATTGCTTGCCGACCCGCAATGGCAACCGTATCTGGTCTTTCCGGGCGAGTACGTCGCGCCTGAGCGTGTGACGAATACGGTCGAATTCGATAGCAGCAAGCGGCCGCTGTTTATTCTGCTGGACGCCACCTGGACCGAAGCCCGGAAGATATTCCGCAAAAGCCCGTATTTTGATGCGCTGCCGATCTTGAGCCTGCTGCCCGAAAAACTGTCGCGCTATCGGCTGCGCCGGTCGACCCGCAGCGAACATTTGTGCACTGCGGAAGTGGCGGCACTGTGCCTCGATCTGGCGGGCGATATAAAGGCCGCATCGGCGCTCGACGCTTATTTTGATGTGTTCAGCCAGCATTACCTCGATGCAAAGCACCAGTTGGAAATGAATGTTGAAACACCGGCACATGCAGAGCTGATGCCGTTCGTGCAGAAAACTGCCGCCTCCATGGCCTGATTGTCGCCCATACTGCAAAGAACTGTAGCGGCCAGGTACCTTGACCACCCCGGTTTCGCTGGGCATGCTTGGCGCCGATTGGGGCACGCCCGAAATTTGATACGCCGCTGCTTTACGTGAACAGCCACGTAATTGGCGTTGAACGTGCCCTGTTGGTGCAGCTCCGTGGCTGCACCTCGAGTTGTTAGAAGAACAGGATCATTAGAACAATGGCCACATACGAAATCCTGATTGCCGATGACCACCCTCTTTTTCGTAGTGCCCTGCACCAAGCGTTGACCCTGGGCCTTGGCCCGGACGTCCGTCTGGTGGAAGTGGCGAGCATTGCCGAACTGGAAACCCGCCTCGATGAAAAGTCCGACTGGGACCTGGTGTTGCTGGACCTGAACATGCCCGGTGCCTACGGTTTTTCCGGGCTGGTGCTGTTGCGGGGTCAGTACCCGCAGATTCCGGTGGTGATGGTGTCGGCGCAGGAAGAAGCCTCGATCATGGTCAAGTCCCGTGAGTTCGGTGCCAGCGGTTTCATTCCCAAATCCAGTGACCTCAGCGTGATCCAGAAAGCCGTACGTGCGGTGCTGGATGGCGATGTATTCTGGCCGCCCCAGGCGTTTGAAGCGGTCAGCGTGTCCGACGAAGCCAAAGCCGCCAGCGAAGGGCTCGCCAGCCTCACGCCGCAGCAGTTCCGGGTGCTGACCATGGTCTGTGAAGGTTTGCTGAACAAGCAGATTGCCTACGAACTGAGCGTGTCCGAAGCGACAATCAAAGCCCACGTCACGGCGATTTTCCGTAAGCTCAACGTGCGGACCCGAACGCAGGCGGCGTTACTCCTGCAACAACTTGAGTCAATTTCGAGCCACTAAGCATTTCCGCCTTCACGCTTTTTTGACTTTGGTTGAACTAGCTTTCCCACTTCCTTTTGGTCAGTTGCTATTTTATGTCCCCTTTCAAAGGCCAGACCGGCCTGAAACGCATCCTTAACGCCTCCGGTTACTCGCTGGACGGCCTGCGCGCAGCCTTCACCGGTGAAGCGGCTTTCCGGCAACTGGTGTTGCTCAACGTCATCCTGATTCCGATTTCGTTCTTCTTGAGCGTCAGCCGCGTCGAACAGGCGCTGCTCATTGCCGTCTGTCTGTTGGCCTTGATCGTCGAATTGCTCAACTCAGCGGTGGAAGCGGCGATCGACCGCATTTCCCTTGAGCTGCACCCGCTGTCCAAGAACGCCAAGGACATGGGCAGCGCCGCGCAATTCGTGGCGTTGACCATGATCGCGCTGGTGTGGGCGGTGATCCTGCTTTAAGCGATGGTGGGCAGCACGATCTCGTCGCTGCGCTGAACCCCGGCGGTGAAGGCGCGGCACAGGTCAAGGAATTCGCGCATCGCCGGTGTCTGAAATTTCTGTTTGTGCCAGATGAAATAGAACTGCCGCGCCAAGTCCAGGTCCGGTGTCTCCACCGGCACCAGACTGCCGCGACGGAATGCATCGCGCAGTGCCAGGCGCGAGATACAGCCAATCCCCAATCCTGACTCCACCGCGCGCTTGATCGCTTCGGTGTGCTCCAGTTCGAGGCGTATGTTCAGCGAGCTGCGATGGTGACGCATGGCCTGGTCAAAAGTCAGCCGCGTGCCAGAGCCTTGTTCGCGCAAGATCCAGGCCTCGTGGCTCAGTTCTTCCATGCTCGCCGTGCCGCGGACAGCCAGCGGATGCTGTGGCGCACAAAACACCACCAGTTCATCTTCGACCCAGCTCTGCACTTCAATGTCCGGATGACTGCAATCGCCTTCGATCAGGCCCAGATCAATTTCATAGTGAGCGACTTGTTGCACGATGTTGGCAGTGTTCTGCACGTGCAGTTTCACCTGGCTTTCCGGATGACGCTGCATGAAGCTGCCGATCAGCAAAGTCGCCAGGTAATTACCGATGGTCAGGGTCGCGCCGACCGCGAGGGAGCCGAAACCCGACTTGCCGTTGAGCAGGTCTTCAATTTCCTTGGCCTGGTCGAGCATTGCCACCGCTTGCGGCAATAGCTGCTTGCCGAGGGCGTTAAGGCTCAGCCGTTTGCCGGCGCGGTCGAAAAGCTGACAGCTCGACTGGCGTTCCAGCTCGGTGATCGAAGTGCTCGCCGCCGATTGCGAGAGGTTGAGCAGGCCTGCAGCACGGGATACGCTGTCCTGCTGGGCGACGGCGACGAATACTTGAAGTTGACGGAGAGTAAATCGCATATCTATATAACCGATAACCCTTATCTTAATAATCCATTTAACAGATATTGTCGCTGCGATTAGAATGCGATGCAATTGCGCACATGATCGGCGCAGGCAAAATCCCCAGGAGTCCCACGTACATGAGCAACATGAACCACGAGCGTGTCCTCAGTGTTCACCACTGGAACGACACTCTGTTCAGCTTCAAGTGCACCCGCGATCCGGGCCTGCGCTTCGAGAACGGTCAGTTCGTGATGATCGGCCTGCAACAGCCCAACGGCCGGCCGCTCATGCGCGCTTATTCGATTGCCAGCCCGAACTGGGAAGAGCATCTCGAGTTTTTCAGCATCAAGGTGCCTGATGGTCCGCTGACTTCCCAGTTGCAGCACCTGAAGGAAGGCGACGAGATCATCATCAGCAAAAAGCCTACGGGCACGCTGGTACTGGACGACTTGAAGCCTGGCAAACATTTGTACCTGCTGAGCACTGGTACCGGTCTGGCGCCGTTCATGAGCGTCATCCAGGACCCGGAAACCTACGAGCGTTTCGAAAAAGTGATCCTGTGCCACGGCGTACGTTACGTCAACGAAGTCGCCTACCGCGAGTTCATCACCGAGCACCTGCCGCAGAACGAGTTCTTCGGCGATGCCCTGCGTGACAAGTTGATCTACTACCCGACCGTGACCCGCGAGCCGTTCGAAAACGAAGGCCGCCTGACCGACCTGATGCGCAGCGGCAAGCTGTTCAGCGACATCAGCCTGCCGCCGATCAACCCGCAGGACGACCGCGCCATGCTGTGCGGCAGCCCGAGCATGCTCGACGAAACCAGCGAAGTGTTGAACAGCTTCGGCCTGAAAGTTTCGCCACGGATGCGCGAGCCGGGTGATTACCTGATCGAACGTGCGTTCGTCGAGAAATAAGCCAACGCATCGCCGAAAACCCCCCATTGCCTGCAGAGGCAATGGGGGTTTTTTTATGCCCGATCCAGGTTGGAGGCCGGAATGACTTCAAGGACGCTGATCACGCCTGCCTGCGGATAGTGCCACCGCACATCCACATCCCAGAACTGCGCGCCATATACCCGCTCAGGCGCAGGTGTTTGATAGGCCGGGCGGGGGTCCTGCGCCAAACATTGCTCAATCAACTCGACCAAAGGCTCTTCCAGCCGCTGAGCATGACCATGCGCCTGTTGCAGCGCCGAATCCGTCCACTGCACGGGAATCAGCTGCGGCGGCGCGCTGGCGATGCTGTTGGACGCCGTGTCAATGATGTCGGCATAAGGCACGTAGGGCTTGATGTCGAGAATCGGCGTGCCATCCAGCAAGTCGATGCCGGATATCCACAGGCGACCAGCTTCGACCTTGTCCAGCTTTACCACGGACTGGCCGATGCCATTGGGACGATGCGTCGCACGGGTGGCGAACACGCCCATGGATTTGTTGCCGCCGAGACGGGGAGGGCGGACTTTCAGCCGTGGTTTTTCCTCCAGCGCCTGGTGAAACAGGAACAGCAGCCAGACGTGGCTGACCTGCTCCAGACCTTGCACTGCATCACCCTGATCAAATGGCGCTACCAGTTCCAGCACGCCACGGGCAGCGGGCGCCAGTTGCGGCTGGCGCGGGATGGCGAACTTCTCCTTGAAGCAGGAGCGCACGAAGCCGATGGGGGAAACGCTATAGGTCATGGTTTGGGGGCGGGCGAAGTTGGGTGGGCATGATAACCCGTTCACCCGGTATTCAGTTGTGCCTTTACCGGCCCCAATCTAGAGGTTGAACCCACCATCCAGAGGAATAATATTCCCCGTCATATACGCCCCAGCCGTACTCGCCAGGCTGATCGCCAACGCCGCCATCTCTTCCTCCCGGCCCCAACGCTTCATCGGAATCAACGCCGAATCCTCCGCCAGCGCCTTCTCGTCGTTGCCGATGTGCTGGGTCATCTTGCTTGGAAAGCGTCCTGGCGCGATCACGTTGACGTTGATGTGCTCAGTCACCAGTTCCCGCGCCAGAATCCGCGACAGTTGGTGCAGGGCTGCCTTGCTCGGCCCGTAGGCATAGGCCTGCTCGCCGAAGGAAGAAATCCCCGCCACTGAGCCAATGTTGATAATCCGCGCCGGATTCGCCGCCGAACCGGCTTTCTTCAGCAGCGGCAAAAACTGCTGGATGCAGTTGAACACCGACGTCACGTTGAGCTGCATGACTTTTTCCCAGCCCTTGACCGGATAACTTTCCAGCGGCGCGCCCCAAGTGGTGCCGGCGTTGTTCACCAGAATGTCCAGGTGGGTGATCTTTTCGCCCAGTCGCGTGGCCAGTTGCAGCACACCCTCTTCAGTGGCCAGATTGGCGGCCACGCCATGGCAACGCCCGAACGCACTCAACTCGTCAGCCGTTTGCTGACAGGCCTCGGCATCGCGGGCGCAGACGTACACAGTGGCGCCGGCCTCTACGTAGGCCTTGGCAATCATTTTGCCGATACCACGGGTGCCGCCGGTCACCAGAGCGGTGCGGCCTTGCAGGGAGAAATACGGGTGCATGGCGAATCCTGAGAGCTGAGGGTCTTTACACCCTAGTCGTCAGCCGCTTGAAGCGGAGCCACTATTTTTGCGCGGAATGGGAGGCCATGCGGCCCAGCTACAAGCCACAAGCCACAAGCCACAACGGGCTTGCGGCTTGCGGCTTGCAGCTTGCAACTGCTTCAGGCTCTCACGCGCAGCGTGAGCCCCTTGAGGAAGTTGCGCAGCAACTGATCGCCGCAGGTGCGGTAGTTGGTGTGGCCGAACTTGCGGAAAAGCGCGCTTAGCTCAGGCTTGGACACCGGAAACTCGGCGGCCTTGAGGATCGCGTGCATGTCGTCTTCCTTCAGTTCAAACGCCACGCGCAGTTTCTTCAGGATGATGTTGTTGGTCACCGGCACTTCGATCGGCTGCGGCGGACGGCTTTCGTCCTTGCCGCGCTTGAAGATCACCAGGCCGTCGAGGAAATGCGCCATGACGTCGTCCGGGCAGCGCACGAAGCCTTCTTCGTCTTCCTCTTTCTTGTCGAGGTAGGTCAGCAGGTCTTCCAGGGACACGTCCATGCCACCGGTCTTGATGATCTCGATGACTTTCTTGTCGCTGATGTCGAGCATGTAGCGCACGCTGCGCAGTACGTCGTTATGAATCATGGTGTGCAATCCTGATATCGGCAGTGGGCGCCGCATAAACAGCGGCGCCGGAATGTAGGGCGGCGTGAAAAGTCTTAGAACTTCTCTTTGCCGGACAGGTAGCGCCATTGCCCCAACGGCACTTTGCCGATGGACACGCCACCGATGCGGATGCGGCGGATGGCGACGACCTTCAGGCCGACGGCCTGGCAGAACAGGGCAATCACGCCCGGTTGTGGGTTCTTCATCGCAAAGCGCAGGCGGTTTTCGTTCTGCCAGCTGGCTTTGACCGCTGGCAATTCCTTGCCCTTGTACGTCAGACCGTGGTTCAGGCGGTTGAGGCCATGAGCCACCATGTCACCTTCAACTTCGACCACATACTCTTGCTCGATCTTCGCGGAGTCGGCCGTCAGTTTGCGCAGGATCTTCCAGTCCTGGGTGAACACCAGCAGGCCGCTGGCGTTGGCCTGCAGGTCGGTGCTGGCGGTCAGGCGCAGGAAATGGCCCTTGAGCGGACGTTTGCTGAAGCGGTGTTCTTCGCTCAGGGTTTCGGCGCTGATGGTGGCCATGGCCGTTTCCGCGTCCATGCCCACCGCCACATTGAACAGGATGGTCACCGGCTCTGGCGCGGTGGCCTTGGCCTCCGGGTCGAGCTCAACTTTCTGGGTGTTGACCTTGAACTGCGGCTCGTCGATGACTTCGCCGTCCACGGTGACCCAGCCGCCCTCGATGAACAGCTCAGCCTCCCGACGGGAACAGCCGACGAGTTCGATGAGGCGTTTGGAGAGACGAATCGGGTCAGTCATGACAGGGCCGTAACAAAAAAGGGGTGGGCATTGTACCTGCTGGGCGCCGGTTAATCCCGGCTCCATTTCACCGTTGGGCTTTTTGTAGGGGTCAGCCATTGCGCGTCTGTTGCTGAGCCTGGCGCAACCGCATGTGCAGCAGGGGATAAGGCTGCCCCATCCCGTCATGTTCCGTGCGGCCGATCACCTCGAAGCCCTGCTTGAAGTAAAACCCTAATGCCTGCGGATTCTGCTCGTTGACGTCCAGTTCATCGGCGTTCAGGTGTTCCATGGCATAACGCAGCAACAATTTCCCCAAGCCTTGGCCCCGATGAGCAGGGTCGATGAAGAGCATTTCGATCTTGCCCGCCGCGACGCCGGCGAACCCGGTGATGCGCTGGCGTGAATCTTTGGTGCAGATCAGCATCACCGCGTCGAGATAGCGGGTCAGCACGAGGTTTTTCAGCAGTTCGATGTAGCTGTCCGGCAGAAAGTCGTGGGTGGCGCGCACCGATGCTTCCCAGACTTGTGTCAGTTCCGGGTAGTCACTCAGTGTCGGCGTGTGGATGACTGAACGTTGGCGCATGGCCGAATGCCCCTTTTGCAGTGGAGTGTGCGAGTCCTTTCTCACCTGAAACGATAGCCGTAAAAAAGCCCCGCATCTCGTCAAGAGCGCAGGGCTTTTTGTATTTTTTGCGTTTAGATCTGTTCAGCCCACAGGTCGTATTCGTCGGCGTCGGTCACTTTGCACCAGACCTTGTCGCCCGGCTTCAGGTTGCTGCCGTTGTCGATGAACACGTTGCCGTCGATTTCCGGCGCGTCGAAGAAGCAGCGGCCGACGGCCCCTTGCTCGTCGACTTCATCCACCAGCACTTCGATTTCACGGCCGACGCGCATTTGCAGGCGTGCCGAGCTGATGGCTTGCTGGTGCGCCATGAAGCGGTCCCAACGGTCCTGCTTGACCTCGTCCGGGACCACGTCCAGGTCGAGGTCGTTGGCCGGTGCGCCTTCGACCGGCGAATACTGGAAGCAGCCGACGCGGTCGAGCTGGGCTTCGGTCAGCCAGTTGAGCAGGTACTGGAAGTCTTCTTCGGTTTCACCGGGGAAGCCGACGATGAACGTCGAGCGGATGATCAGGTCCGGGCAGATCACGCGCCAGTTCTTGATCCGAGCCAGGGTCTTGTCTTCGAACGCCGGGCGTTTCATCGACTTCAGGACTTTCGGGCTGGCGTGCTGGAACGGGATGTCCAGGTACGGCAGGATTTTCCCGGCGGCCATCAGCGGGATCAGCTCGTCGACGTGCGGGTATGGGTAAACGTAGTGCAGGCGAACCCAGACGCCGAGGGTGCTCAGGGCTTCGCAGAGTTCGGTCATGCGGGTTTTCACCGGCATGCCGTTCCAGAACCCGGTGCGGTATTTCACGTCGACGCCATAGGCGCTGGTGTCTTGGGAAATCACCAGCAGCTCTTTGACGCCGGCCTTGACCAGACGCTGGGCCTCGTCGAGCACGTCGCCGACCGGACGGCTGACCAGTTTGCCGCGCATCGACGGGATGATGCAGAAGCTGCAGCTGTGGTTGCAGCCTTCGGAAATCTTCAGATAGGCGTAGTGGCGGGGGGTCAACTTGATGCCTTGCGGCGGCACCAGGTCGATCAGCGGGTTGTGATCCTTGCGCGGCGGCACGACGTCGTGCACGGCGTTGACCACTTGCTCGTACTGCTGCGGACCGGTTACGGCCAGCACGCTCGGGTGCACGTTGCGAATGGTGCCTTCTTCGACGCCCATGCAACCGGTGACGATGACCTTGCCGTTTTCCTTGATCGCCTCGCCAATCACTTCCAGGGATTCAGCCTTGGCCGAGTCGATGAAACCGCAGGTGTTGACCACCACGACGTCGGCGTCCTGATAAGTGGACACGACGTCATACCCTTCCATGCGCAGCTGGGTAAGGATGCGCTCGGAGTCGACCAGTGCTTTGGGGCAACCCAGGGATACGAAGCCAACCTTAGGATTGGCCGACGCGGGAGTGGTGGACATGTCTAACCTCGGTATTTGTGACGCCTCCAGCCGCAAACGGGCAAGGCGTTAATCGGGCGCTTGGCTGCGCCTCTGATCAAAAAGTGCGCAATTCTATCGATCAGTTGCGCAGATGACCAGCTTTATGGAGGGAAATACGACGAGTGCTGCGCTATGCTTCGCGCCGTTGGGCTTTACCGATTTTTTACAGTCAACGAAACGTCTGTAACGTGAAGTAAAACAGCGCATGCTGCGTGGCAAAGCATAGTGCTTCTTCAAAAGAAGCCCGGTCTGGGTAGTAGGAGTGGTGGATGGGTCAGGCAAGTAGTCAGGCAGCGAGCGCCGGGCATTCGGCGGCAAAGCCGATCGGCATGCTGGTCGCGGCAGTCGGGGTGGTTTATGGCGATATCGGCACGAGCCCGCTGTACACGCTCAAAGAGGTGTTTTCCGGTGGTTACGGTGTACCGGTCAACCATGACGGCGTGTTGGGCATTCTAGCGCTGATCTTCTGGTCGCTGATCTGGGTCGTCTCGATCAAGTACATGATGTATGTACTTCGCGCCGACAACCAAGGGGAAGGCGGGATCATGGCGTTGACCGCGCTGGCTCGGCGAGCGGCGGCAGGTTATCCGAAGCTGCGATCGCTGCTGGTGGTCTGCGGGCTGATCGGCGCGGCGCTGTTTTATGGCGACAGCATGATCACCCCGGCGATCTCCGTGCTCTCAGCGATTGAAGGCCTGGGATTGGCGTTCGATGGCATCGACCATTGGGTGGTGCCGCTGTCGCTGATCGTGCTGGTGGCGCTGTTCTTGATCCAGAGTCACGGCACCGCGAGAATCGGCATTCTGTTCGGGCCGATCATGGTCACCTGGTTTCTGGTCCTGGGCGCGTTGGGCGTCTACGGCATCCTTCAGCACCCTGAAGTGTTGCACGCGATGAACCCGGTCTGGGGCGTGCGCTTCTTCATGGATCACCCGGGCATGGGCGTGGCGATCCTCGGTGCGGTGGTGCTGGCCTTGACCGGTGCCGAAGCGCTGTACGCCGACATGGGCCACTTCGGGCGCAAGCCGATTGCCCGCGCCTGGTTCATCCTCGTGTTGCCGGCGCTGGTGCTGAACTACTTCGGTCAGGGTGCCCTGCTACTGGGTGACCCGGAAGCGGCGCGCAACCCGTTCTATCTGCTGGCGCCGAGCTGGGCATTGATCCCGCTGGTGGGGCTGTCGACCATGGCCACGGTCATTGCTTCGCAAGCGGTGATTTCCGGCGCGTTCTCCCTGACCCGTCAGGCGATCCAGCTCGGCTACATTCCGCGCATGCACATTCGTCACACCTCCAGCGCCGAGCAAGGCCAGATCTACATTGGCGCGGTGAACTGGTCGCTGATGGTCGGCGTGATCCTCTTGGTGATCGGCTTTGAATCCTCCGGCGCCCTGGCCTCCGCCTACGGTGTGGCCGTAACCGGCACGATGCTGATGACCACGATTCTGGTGTCGGCGGTGATGCTGCTGTTGTGGAAGTGGCCACCCGTATTCGCCGTGCCGCTTTTGCTCGGTTTCCTGTTGGTAGACGGCCTGTACTTTGCCGCCAACGTGCCGAAAATCGTCCAGGGCGGGGCCTTCCCGGTGATCGCCGGTATTGCGCTGTTCGTGCTGATGACCACCTGGAAACGCGGCAAGCAACTGCTGGTGGAACGCATGGACGAGGGCGGTTTGCCGCTGCCGATTTTCATCAGCAGCATCGCCGTGCAACCGCCGCATCGTGTGCAGGGCACCGCCGTGTTCCTCACCGCGCGCCCGGACGCCGTGCCCCACGCGTTATTGCACAACCTGCTGCACAACCAGGTGCTGCACGAGCAAGTGGTGCTGCTGACCGTGGTGTACGAAGACATCCCGCGGGTACCGCCGACCCGGCGCTTCGAGGTGGATTCCTACGGCGAAGGGTTCTTCCGGGTAATCCTGCACTTCGGCTTCGTTGATGAACCGGATGTGCCACAGGCGCTGAAGCTGTGTCACCTCGATGACCTGGATTTCAGCCCGATGCGTACCACCTACTTCCTCAGCCGCGAGACGGTCATCGCCTCCAAACTGGAAGGCATGGCCCGCTGGCGTGAGGCGTTGTTTGCGTTCATGTTGAAGAATGCGAATGGTAATTTGCGCTTCTTCAATCTGCCGCTGAACCGGGTGATCGAGTTGGGGACGCAGGTCGAGATGTAACCCCGCCACATCAAAAAGCCCCCGTTGCCATGAAGGCGGCGGGGGCTTTTTTGTGCCTAACACTTTATCCGAACAAACGACGATCCCCTGTAGGAGCGAGCCTGCTCGCGATGGTCGTGAACGATAACGCGTAAAACCAGATGCCCCGCGGCGTCCTCGGGTTTTTCGCGAGCAGGCTCGCTCCTACAGTGGGTTTGTGGCGTCTGTTGGGATTGCGTTCAGGCCATTATTTTTTGGCTTCGATTCTCGCCGGAGGAGGCCCCTGCAACACCTTCATCGCATCATCAATCACCGCTTTGCTCATCGCCGTCAAATAATGCGCGGCCCAGATGTGCCGGTCGGTATCGCGGTTGAAGGCCGCCTCTCGGGTCAGGTCCTTGGAGAGGAACAGGAAGTCAGAGGCCATGGCCAGCGCATCACCGAGGGGCACGTCTCGACTGACACGGAACAGCGCCTGGTTTGAGCAGTAGATGAAGGGGGTGAGGCCGATGGTTTTTAGATCTGAGAGGTCCGACGGATTTGTTTTTTGTCATGGTGAAGCTCCTTGACGTAAGAGGCTGCCACGTTCGTTTCCAATCGAATGGGTGGCAGCTGTGCGCAGGTTGGAAAACCGGAGCCAAGGAAACCGGCACGCCCAGGGGCGTCCCACGCACAGCCGCCATAACAAAGATCACAGCCGTAAAACGACTGCCGTCCTGATGGGGTTGTTGTTTCGCTTGACTTGACGGGTTTCCAAGCCCGATCGCTGAATGTTCAGCGACGACCCGAGACTATCCCGCCAAAGAAAAGCGCAACAAGGCATCAAACTGCCCAAAAAACGCGATTCGGAGTTTGCCTACAAGGTCTGCGGACGTCATCCGATATTTCGACACCTTAAGTAAACGAAACTAAACACGGCGAGCGGTTTGATGCATTGCAGGGAAGGCTGTGGAAATCCCTGTGGGAGCGGGCTTGCCCGCGATGACGGTGGCCGCTTCGACATTGATGTCACAGACATACCCCCATCGCGGGCAAGCCCGCTCCCACAGGTATCTGCGGCGTTTTGAAGATTGAGTACGCATTAAAAAGCCCCCGCAACCGTTAGGCAGCGAGGGCTTTTTTTGTCGGCGGGTTCAGTTCACTCCTGAGCCGCCGCATCCTTCGCCTGGCGCTTCTCGATCACGTCCACCAGCCGTTGGGCCAGTTTCGGGTAGTTCTCGTCGAAGTGGTGGCCGCCGGGGAGTTTGATGGCTTCGCCGACGGCAGTCTTGTCGGTGCAGCCGCTTTCGTCGATTTCTTCTTCACCGAAGATGCACACCACTTTTTCCGGTGGCAACTTGGCCATTTCCGGGCCGGTGGCGGCTTCTTTGCCGGCGTTGCCGAGCCAGCCTTCGACTTCGATTTCGAAGCTGCCGGTGCGGGCGAAGGCCAGTAGGATGATGGCGTCGACGCGTTGCTGTTCCGAGGCTTCCAGACGGTTGTAGATGGCTGGCAATACGTCGGCGCCGAACGAATAGCCGGTCAGGATGAAGCGCTTGGTGCCCCATTTCTGCCGGTAGTGCTGCATCAGTTCGGCGAGGTCCAGCGCGCTTTGTTCCGGGCTCTTGTGCTGCCAGTAGTAGCGCAGGGTGTCGATGCCGACCACCGGATAGCCGATCTTGGCCATTTCGCCTGCGACGTCGCGGTCGAGGTCGCGCCAGCCGCCGTCGCCGGAGAGGAACAGGGTGACCGTATCCTTGGCCTGGCCGGCCGGCACTTCAACCACCGGGATCTGCAGGCCACCCGCGGCCTTGTCGCCGCCGACGAGGATTTTGCGCAGTTCGTTGTTCAGCACTTGCGGCAGGTTGATGTCGTAGTCGCTGATGCTGGTTTCGGCGTTCGGTTGGTCGCGTACGAAGCCCGCGCTGGCGTCGTCCGGGTTGTCGTTCCACGCTACCAGCCAGTGGCCGTGAGCGGCGCTTTTTGGAAACAGGTGGGTGCAGCCGGGTTTTTCCAGGGCCAGGTCCACCGAAACGGCCTGGGCCTTGTCGTCTTTCTGCTCGGACAACCAGCGCCACGCCAGCACGGCACCAGGGCCGATGCCGCTGACCAGGGTCGCCGGGCCTTTGAGTTCTCTCAAGCCGGCTTGCAGGGCGCGGGCTTGCAGCAGGCATTCCTTGGGCAGGATCACCTGAACAATCTGCGCCGCGCCGGTGCGGCTCAGGGTCATCAATTGTTTGTCGCTGAGCTTCTGTTCTTCAGTGACCGCCACCAGCACTTGCGCGCGCGGGGTGGTGCCGGGAATGACGCGGGTCAGCACGGCACCGTCGGCCGGTGTCAGCCGTTGCAGGGTCGGTTCTGGCGCCGGGCGTTTGAGGTACCAGTAACCGCCACCGAGAATCAGGGCCAGCACAACCAGCGTGGCCAGGACGTAGCGCAAGGAGCGTTGAATCATCAGCGTTTCACCAATCCAGTCAAGCCGCCCGCAATCAGGGCAGCAGTGTCGGCCAGGGCAACCAGCGGATCAAGTCCGGCGGGCACGGCCATATAACGGGGTTCCCAGTCAGGCTGGAATTTGTCTTTGAAGCGGCGCAAGCCTTGGAAGTTGTAGAGCTGCTCACCACGGCGGAACACCATCGAGCCCAGACGCTGGGTCAGTGGCGCGCCACGACGGGGTTGCAACCCCGACAGCGGCACCATGCCCAGACTGAAACGCGCGTATCCCTGGTTTTTATAATGTTGAATCAGGCCGACCATCATGAACTCCATGGTCAGCTTCGGGGCCTCCGGGTGTGCGCGCATCAGGTCGAGGCTGGCC
The DNA here is from genome assembly GCF_054897705.1 of Pseudomonas sp. GB2N2. Classification (NCBI taxonomy): domain Bacteria; kingdom Pseudomonadati; phylum Pseudomonadota; class Gammaproteobacteria; order Pseudomonadales; family Pseudomonadaceae; genus Pseudomonas; species Pseudomonas sp. GB2N2. The sequence continues at coordinate 3,222,340 of NZ_CM142701.1, read as the reverse complement.
AGGTCATGGCCAAAGGTCTCGAGCAAATTGGCGAACGCCACCGGACGCCCTTCGAAACGAATCACCGCGACGCGGAAATGCTTGAGGTAGTCATCGCTGAAACGGCCCAGGGAGAAGCCTTTCTCGCGCACGTTCTTGCCCGTTAGCCAGGCATCGGAAATCACCCGTAGCTCATCCATCGGCGCATGTCCTGGCTCATGAATCTCCAGCGACAAGCCGTCGCGAGTGCCACGGTTCCACGTGTAGCGCAGGTCCTTCATCTCTTTGCCCTTGGCCTCGAGATCAAAGCGCTGCAGATCGACCCGGGCTTCTTCGCCCAGCTTGATCGCGGTCAGGCCGATGTCCATGTAGTACGGCAGATTTTCCGCGCGCACTTGGTAGAACACCGGGCGGGCGTGGTGGATGTCGCAAAGGTCGCGGAACTGCCAGATCATTTCGGCCCGCTGCTGGGTCGGCCCGATCGGGTCGTACAGTGCTACCAGGCTGCGGCCACGACGGGCATACATCAGGAACGCTTCGTCATTAGGGTGAAACAGCAGCGCCTTGTCACCGGTCAGTGCGAGGCCGCCATCCGGTTGAGCCGAGGCCATCAGAATCTTTACCGCGCGATCCAGTTCATCCGGTGTCGGCAGGTGAATGATCGGGCGCGCAGTACGCAGCAGCCAGGTCAGGGACACCACCACCAGTAGCACGGCGGCACCGAGCAGCGAGCGCAAGCCACGGGGCGCATCGGCGTCGAGGGTGAACTGCCACCAGAGCTGATGGCTGTACGGAACGTCCTGATAGGCAAACAGCAGCAGCCAGATCGAGGCGCCGAGCACGCACAGGCTCGACACCAGGTACAGCGGCGAAAACGGCAGTTCGGTCAAGCGGCTCGCGCGATAGAACGAGCGGCGGAAAACCCCCAGCAGGCTCGCGGTCAGGATCATCAGGCTGGCTTCTTCCCAGTCGAAGCCCTTGAGCACCGAGAGCACGGCCCCGACCAGCAACAGAATGGTGGTGAGCATCCACGCGGCCGACAGGCGCCGACGCAGGCCCTGAGCCAGCAGCAGGCACAGCACGCCCACCAGGCTGGCGCCAAAGTGCGAGGCGTCGACCAGTCGATGGGGAATGAGGAAACCGATGTGTTCCAGGCGGGTATCGATTTCCGGGGTCACGCCGGAAAACAGCAAGACCACGCCCGACAGGAACACCAGCACCGCCAGAATCGGTGCAGCCAGGCCGGAAGCGGCGCGCAAGGACTGGCGGGTCTGAAACAGGCGTTGACCTTCGTTGATCAACAGCAGCAAACACGCCACCAGTAACGGCAGCACCACGTAGATCAGGCGATACAGCAGCAGCGCGGCCGCCAGTGGCGCGGCGCCGAGTTTGTCGGCGAAGGCGGCCAGCAGAATTGCTTCGAACACACCAACGCCACCGGGAACATGGCTGAGCACGCCGGCGGCCAACGCCAGCAGGTACACCAGCAGGAACGCACCGAAGGGCGGCGCTTCGGGCAACAACAGATACAGCACGGTCGCGGCGGCAGCCACATCGAGAGCAGTAATGATCAGTTGCAGGAACGTCAGACGGCGGCCGGGAAGGCGCAAGGTGCGACGACCGGCCTTGACCAGCAGACTGTCCGGATACGGTTGCTCCGGCAGGCGGCGCTTATAGATGCCGACAGCCAATACGCTGAACAGCAGCAGCACAGCAACGGCAATCGCACCGAGCAGTGCCTCGGACAGACCCAGGGCGGAAGAGGCGGCGGGCAGGTTGCTGAGCGTCGCGAGGGCGGCCAGCGGGGGCAGGGCGGTGCCAAGCGAGAGGCTGGCGAACAGCGTCATGTGGGCAACGTCAGAAGCCCCCAGGCCATAACGCGCGTACAAGCGATAGCGAACCGAGCCCCCCGACAGCATCGACAGGCCGATGGCGTTGCCAATGGCGAATGCGGTGAATCCGCCCAGCGCGAGGACGCGCGGCGCCAGGTTCACGCCGGCATAGCGGCTGGCCGACCATTCGTAGCCGAGCAAAATGATGAAGCCGGCGACGGTCGCAGCCAGCGCACCGAGGAGTGCCGGTTTTGGAACATCGAGAATCGAGTCATGCAGAGCGTACAGATCGAGTTCGCTCAACAGGTGGCGACAGGCAATCAGCGCGATAGCGAACAACAGCAGCGTGACCGCCAGGCCGAGGGGCTGACGGTATTTGCTGACCAGATCAAGCAAGCGCAAACGCTCGGGCTTGATAGGTTGTGTCGCTGTGACGGTGTCTTGTGGATCAGACGAGTTGGCGCGCATCAATCACCTCTTGGATTGTGCGCGACAGGATGGAGGTATCCAGCCAAGTTACCAATCCCTGTAGAAAAAAATAATCACAAATATTAACGCCTCTCACCGGTTGTGGGTGAGGGCATGCGTTCCGTCGTGACAGGTATTGTCTGCGATTCAGCATAGTCTGATCTCAGCGCTTTGTTGATCCCTGGCGTGTCACGACAGAATGACAGGTCATTGTTGCGAAAGGACTTTTTCAGCAGATACAAAAAAGGCCACTCTTTCGAGTAGCCTTTTTTGATGTTTGGTTGCGGGAGCCGGATTTGAACCGACGACCTTCGGGTTATGAGCCCGACGAGCTACCAGACTGCTCCATCCCGCGTCTGTGTGGCGGCATTCTATAGAGATACGCCGGGCTGTCAACCGTTAATCCAGAAGCGGGTCAAATAAGCGTGAATAAGCGGCGAACGGTCGCAGGGGAGCGCTAAGTTTAGGAATCTGAACGACTTCTGGTTTCGACCTGAAACAGGCGCGCACAAAAAAGGCCACTCTTTCGAGTAGCCTTTTTTGATGTTTGGTTGCGGGAGCCGGATTTGAACCGACGACCTTCGGGTTATGAGCCCGACGAGCTACCAGACTGCTCCATCCCGCGTCTGTGTGTCGGCATTCTACAGAGGATCGCCGGGCTGTCAACCTTCAATCGGGATAAAACCTGTTCTGCTTCAACCGCTTAGCTTGAAACGAGGGCAATGTAACCGGCTGTAAGTCAGGCGCGGCAAGGCTTGCAGCTCTATCGGGAGACGGATTTCAATTGAGAAAATAAATTCATCGGTATCTTTTCCTACCATTGGTGAAGAACATTCGGACTACTGGTGCTATATACAGGTGTCAGTGAGATACTGCCGATCCTGCTTTCCCTGACTCCATTTCTTCGCCATGACCACCGCTTTTATATGACCCAGCGAAAAATCATCCACGTCGATTGTGACTGCTTTTACGCCGCCATCGAGATGCGTGACGACCCGCGCCTGGCGGGCAAGCCTCTAGCAGTCGGTGGTTCGGCGGATCGGCGCGGGGTGATTGCCACCTGCAACTATGAAGCGCGAGCGTATGGCGTGCGTTCGGCGATGTCGTCCGGGCATGCGTTGAAGTTGTGCCCCGACCTGACCATCGTCAAGCCGCGCATGGACGCCTATAGAGAAGCGTCGAAGGAAATTCATACGATCTTCAGCGATTACACTGACCTGATCGAACCGCTTTCCCTCGATGAGGCTTTCCTGGACGTATCGGATTGCGCGCATTTCGGCGGCAGCGCCACGCGCATTGCCCAGGATATCCGTCGCCGCGTGTCCAACCAGTTGCACATCACAGTCTCGGCGGGCGTGGCGCCGAACAAATTCCTGGCGAAGATCGCCAGTGACTGGAAAAAACCCAACGGCTTGTTCGTTATCACCCCGGATCAGGTCGAGGACTTTGTCAGTGGATTGCCCGTGAGCAAGCTGCACGGCGTTGGCAAAGTCACCGCCGACAAACTCGGAAGGCTCGGCGTCGTCGATTGTTCGCATTTGCGCGAGTGGGACAAGTTGGCGCTGGTGCGTGAATTTGGCAGTTTTGGTGAACGCTTATGGAGCCTGGCGCGTGGGATCGATGACCGGTTGGTGCACAACGACAGCCGGCGGCAGTCGATCAGTGTCGAAAACACCTACGACGTTGATCTGCCGGATCTGGTGAGTTGCCTGGATAAATTGCCCGAGTTGCTGGAAACCCTGGCGGGTCGGATGGCGCGGATCGACAGCAGCTATCGACCGGGCAAGCCGTTCGTCAAAGTAAAATTCCATGACTTCACCCAGACCACATTGGAGCAGGCCGGGGCAGGGCGGGATCTTCAGAGTTATAAGCTGTTGTTGACCCAGGCATTCAATCGCGGCGGGAAACCGGTGCGGTTGTTGGGGGTCGGGGTGAGGCTGGAGGATTTGCGGGGCGGGTTTGAGCAGATGGAATTGTTTGAGCGGTAGTTCAGTGGCGGTTAAAGGGCCTCATCGCGGGCTTGCCCGCGATGTTTTTCAGGCTTAATTCGGTCCTGGATCGGCTACGAGTCGCCCGGCATCCCGGGTCAACGACTTGAGAAACTCGGTCTGCAACTCAGGATCGTTACGCGTCAGCTCAATCAGGCTCTGTTCCAGCTCACTGGCTTCTTCTTCCAGACCCAACTCCGACAGGCGCTTGACCCGGTGCACCCACTGGCGCACTTCGTCGTCTTCAAGGTCGTCGTAAATCAGCTCGTGCGCTTCCAGCAGCTTGCCGCGCAGCGAACTGCTGACCGCCAGCGAGGAGTCGGTGTGCACATCGTCCTGACCGTCTTCGACCCTGATCAGCAATCGACTGAGGTGATTAATGTCGTGTTCGGCGAACGGGCTGTCCAGCAGATTGATCCGCAATACGCCGTTTTTGTCGGTGGTCAGCTCGAAGGTTTCCTTGCCGGCCTTGACCTCCACCGGACGCTCGCTCCAGGGCAGGCTCGAGTATTCGGTGCGCTTGTCGAGCTGGACTTCGTCGATGCCGGCGAGGTTCTGCTGGGCACGGCCGTGGGACGGCGCGTTCATGAACGGGTTGAGCCCGGCGACGCCGTAGCTGATCCAGTCCTTGGTCACGCTGTCCGGCAAATTGCCCAGGGCGAAAACGTTGACTACGTTCGCGCCGACGCCGGCCACCACAGCCACCGCCCCCAGCGGGATCTCGTAAATCTCCCGCCAGGGTTGGTAAGGCGTGTAGCGATCGTAATGACGAGTGACTTCGAATTCAGTGACTTCGAAAGTTTTCTGCTCGTGGATCTTCACCCGACGTTGCGGCAGCTCAAGGACCTTGGGCTCACCGACATCGATCTGCAGGCTGTGATCGAGCAATTTACGCTCGACACGTTCCTCGTGCTCGCTGCGTTGTGACATCTGATTGGCACAGCCGCTGACCAGCAGGGCGCCGCACAGGGCAGCACCACCGAGGCCTAAGGTGTTTCGCTTGAACATGACTTCTCTATCTGGTGTCAGCGGCGGATTCGGGCCTGGAGGAAAGACAGCACGTCAGCGACCGGAAGCGCTTGCGCTTCGGCCTCGGTGCGGCTCTTGTATTCCAGATTGCCTTCGGCGAGGCCGCGGTCACTGACCACGATCCGGTGAGGAATGCCGATCAGCTCCATGTCCGCGAACTTGATGCCCGGGCTGGTTTTCTTGTCGCGATCGTCCAGCAGCACTTCGAAACCGGCTGCGGTCAATTCTGCATACAGCTTGTCGGTCGCTTCGCGAACCTGCTCGTTGTCGTAGCGCAGCGGTACCAGCGCGATCTGGAAGGGGGCCAGTGTGTCGCTCCAGATGATCCCCTTGTCGTCGTTGCCCTGTTCGATGGCCGCAGCCACCACGCGGGAAACGCCGATGCCGTAGCAGCCCATTTCCAGGGTGACTGGCTTGCCGTTCTCGCCCAGCACTTCGCACTTCATCGCTTTGCTGTATTTGTTGCCCAGCTGGAAGATGTGCCCGACTTCGATGCCGCGCTTGATTTCCAGGGTGCCTTTGCCGTCAGGGCTAGGATCGCCAGCCACCACGTTGCGCAGGTCGGCCACCGTCGGAACCGGCAGATCACGCTCCCAGTTCACGCCGAAATAGTGCTTGTCGTCGATGTTCGCACCGATCCCGAAGTCACTCATCAGCTCGACGGAACGGTCGATGATGATCGGCAATGGCAGGTTCAACGGGCCCAGGGAACCGGCGCCGGCGCCAATGGCGTCGCGCAGTTCGCTTTCGGACGCCATGACCAGCGGGCTGGCAACGCCTGGCTGGTTGGCGGCCTTGATTTCGTTCAGCTCGTGGTCGCCACGGATGATCAGGGCAATCAGCTTGCCGGCTTCTTCAGCGTGGACCACCAGGGTCTTGATGGTTTTCTCGATCGGCAGGTTGAAGCCTTCGACCAGTTGCGCGATGGTCTTGGCGTTCGGGGTGTCAATCAGGCGCAGCTCTTCAGCCGGTGCAGGGCGGGAGGTTTCCCGTGGCACGGCTTCGGCTTTCTCGATGTTCGCCGCATAGTCGGAACCGTTGCTGAAGACGATATCGTCTTCGCCGGAGTCGGCCAGTACGTGGAACTCGTGGGAACCGGCGCCGCCAATGGAGCCGTTATCGGCTTCTACTGGACGGAACTTCAGGCCCAGACGGGTGAACACGTTGCAGTACGCCTGGTGCATGCGGTCGTAAGTGACCTGCAGCGAAGCCTGGTCCGCGTGGAACGAATAGGCGTCCTTCATGATGAATTCGCGGCCGCGCATCAAACCGAAGCGTGGGCGGATTTCGTCACGGAATTTGGTCTGGATCTGATACAGGTTGATCGGCAGCTGTTTGTAACTGCTCAATTCGTTGCGCATCAGGTCGGTGATCACTTCTTCGTGGGTCGGGCCGGCGCAGAAGTCGCGACCGTGGCGATCCTTGAAACGGAGCAATTCAGGGCCGTATTCTTCCCAGCGACCGGATTCCTGCCACAGCTCAGCCGGTTGCGTGCTCGGCATCAACACTTCAAGAGAGCCGGCGGCGTTCATTTCTTCACGAACGACGGCTTCGACCTTGCGCATCACTCGCAAGCCCATCGGCAGCCAAGTGTACAGGCCCGAGGCGAGTTTGCGGATCATGCCGGCGCGCAGCATCAGCTGGTGGCTGATCACGACCGCGTCGGAAGGCGTTTCTTTCTGTGTGGCGAGCAAAAATTGACTGGTGCGCATGGTTGGCCGTTGTCGGTTGCTGATGACGAGAAATGACGGAGCATTGTACGGGCGAGATCTGCTGGCGTACAGGCGCGCGGTCGGTGGTGTGGCAGGAGAGCGGGAATCTCCACGCCCTGTGCGAAGCTTCCTACGATTCTTCCACGACCTGGGTCGGCGCCGGTTCAGGTTTGGTTGTCGGGCCTTCGCGGCGACTTTCCTGGAACCAGTGCAAGGCGATCAGCAGCAGTGTCGGAACCCCGAGCAGCGCGGTGATCAGGAAGAAATTGTGATAGCCGAATTTCTCTACCATGACCCCTGAGTAGCCGCCGATCAGGCGCGGCAGCAAAAGCATGATCGAGCTGAGCAGGGCGTACTGAGTGGCGGAGAACTTGAGGTTGGTCAGGCTCGACAGATAGGCGACGAACGCCGAGGTCGCCAGGCCTGAACTGAAGTTGTCCAGGGAAATGGTCAGGATCAGCATGTTCAGGTTGGCGCCCATGTCGGCGAGCATCAGGAACAGTAAATTGGTGCCCGCTGAGGTCACGCCACCGATGAACAGAATCGGCAAGATGCCGAAACGCACGATCAGCAGGCCGCCCATGCCGGCGCCCACCAGGGTCATGATCAGGCCGAAAATCTTGCTGACGCTGGCAATCTGATCCTTGGTAAAACCCTGATCGATATAAAAGACGTTGGCCATCACGCCCATCACCGTATCCGACATCCGGTACGTGGCGATCAGCCCGAGCAGCAGAAACGCTTGCCAGCGGTAACGCAGAATGAAGTCGTTGACCGGCGTCAGTACAGGCGCGAGGCCACGTCGACCGATGGCCGACAGGCACAGGGCGGTCAGCGTGGTGTAGAGAATCGCCCGCAGGAACGCGCGGTCCTGGAGCAGCAGGTCTAGCAGGCTCACGCCGTCGAACAGCACGCTGGCGAAGTCGGTGTTATAGAGCTGGGTGAACATGGCCGGCACGGAAACCAGCAGCACGATCAGCACGAACACCGAGGCCAGTTGATGCGCAAAGCTGTAGCGCCCGGCCTGCAATTGGGTGCGCAATGGCACCGGCGGTTCGCGCATGAAGAAGGAGGTCAGCAGCGCCGGGATCATCAGGCCGGCAAACAGCAGGTAAGTGCCGGCCCATGCCGAATGCTGGTAGTTGAAACCGGTAGAGCCAAAGCCCTCCGCGAAGAACAGCGCGCCGGCGGTGGCCAGTAGCGCCGCGATCCGATAGCCGGACATGTAGCTCGCAGCGAGCGCTGCCTGACGGCTGTCTTCGGCGATTTCCAGGCGATAGGCGTCGACCGCGATGTCTTGCGTCGCCGAGGAGAAGGCCACGACGACGGCGATGGCAATCAACCAGGACAGGTGTTTTTGCGGGTCGCAAAAGCCCATCCCGATCAGGCCGAGGATGACCATTGCCTGGGAAAGTACCAGCCACGACCGTCGGCGCCCGAGCTTGCCGAGCAAAGGCAGGCGCCATTGGTCGAGCAGCGGCGACCAGACCCATTTAAAGGCGTAGGCCAGACCGATCAGGCTTGCATAGCCGATGGTTTCGCGAGCCACACCGGCTTCACGCAACCAGACCGACAGTGTCGAAAACACCAGCATGTAGGGCAAGCCGGCGGCGAAACCAAGCAGCAACAGCACAAGTGTTGAGGGGCTGGCATAGGCGGCGAGCGCGGCGCGCCAGGTTTTACGGGGCATGGGCTGGAGTCTGCCTCAAGATTACGGAAACAAAGCGCGCACTCTAACCGCTGTGCTCTACCGGGCGCCAGCCATGGCGCTGAATATCAACACGATTATTCAGGACACTGATGCCTTCGCCGCGTAAACGCGCGCGCTGCTCATCTCCGGATGCGCTGCCGACGGGCAGGCTGATCCGCCCGCCGGCGCCGAGTACGCGGTGCCAGGGCAGCTTGGTGTCTACGGGCAACTGGCTCAGGGTGCGACCGACATACCGCGCGGCGCGACCCAATCCGGCCAGTTCGGCAAGTTGTCCGTAACTCACGACTTTGCCTTCGGGCACTTGCGCCAGCGTGAGGTAGAGTGCCGTGCGTCGGATTTGCGCCGGGCTGTCGGTTTCTGTATCGGCGTTGGTCACATCCGGGATCCCTGTAGGAGCGAGCCTGCTCGCGATGGTCGTTGACGATGACTCTAGCTGCCTGGCAAAACGCGCCGATCTCGAGTTTATCGCGAGCAGGCTCGCTCCTACAGTAGGCGACCGTCTGTAGGGTAAATCGCAGATGCGCATCTGAGAAATGAACTCAATAGAATTAGCCGGGTCAGTCCTTGCTAGGGTCTTATTCCTACGGATAATGCCGTCTTTTTTTCGCAAACTTGAGCCCGTATTTGCTTATGGTGTCCAGAACCCTGCTGTGCCTCGCTGTCATGAGTGCTTCCATGCCTTTGCTCGCCGATACCGTCTGGTTGAAGAACGGTGACAAGCTGAGCGGCAAGATCACGTTGTTCGATGGCGGCAAACTGTTGATTCAGACCGACTACGCCGGCGCTGTGCCGATCGACTGGAAGCAGGTCAAAACCCTGGAAAGTGACCAGGAGTTGCTCGTCAAGCAGGACGCTTACACCGGTGAAAAAGCCAAGTCGCTGCACCCAGCGGACGATGGCAAGGTGACGCTGGAAAACGGTGAAGCGCCGAAGACGGTCGAACTGGCGAGCATCCAACAGATTCTCAAGCCCAAGCCGTTGGTCGAAGATTTGGTCTGGAAAGGCAATATCGATGCGGCGCTGGATTACCAGCGGGCGGAAAAGGACACCGACGACTACGACATCGATTTCAAGACCACGGCCCGCCATGGCAGATGGCGTCACACCGCAGAAGGTGAATACAACCGCGAGTTCCAGGATGACGTGGTCACGACGGACAATTGGCGTGGCGAATACTCCCTCGACCGCTTCCTGACCGAGAAATGGTTCTGGCAGGGGCGGGCGGTCTATAAGCGCGACAAGGTTGAAGACCTGTCCCGTCAGCGCACCCTCGGTACCGGTCCGGGTTATCAGTTCTGGGATGACGAGCTTGGCGCGTTCTCGCTGGGTTCGCTGCTCAACCGCACGGACTACCAGTTCTCCGACGGCAGCAAAGAGAACTTCTATTCACTGGCGATGAAGTGGGATTACAACCGCTACTTGATCGGCAAGAAGGTGGAGTTCTTCACCAATGGCGAAGTGGGCAAGCCGTTGTCGGGCGTGGCGGATTACGCGCTGGACGCTGAAATGGGCCTGCGCTACAAGGTGACCGAGTGGGCGTCGCTTAACCTGAAGGCCGAGCGAGACATCATCAGTGGTACTGACGATGCGGATCTGGAGAAGACCCGTTACACCGCTGGATTTGGTGTGGCCTGGTAAGCCGCAAAAAAATCGCAGCCATGGGCTGCGATTTTTTTTGCCTGTAAAACACACAAGCACAAAAAAGCCCCGCTTTTAAGGGCGGGGCTTTTTACTAAAGCAAGTACAAGTTAGATAACTTGAACTTCTTCAGCTTGCATGCCTTTCTGACCGCGGGTAGCGATGAAAGAAACCTGTTGGCCTTCTTTCAGGCTTTTGAAGCCGTCGGATTGGATAGCTTTGAAGTGAACGAACAGGTCGTCACCGGATTGTGGAGTGATGAAGCCGAAGCCTTTTTCATCGTTGAACCACTTAACGGTACCGGTTTGGCGATTAGACATGGTGTAACTCCTTGAACAAAGATAACTGCGACCCAGGAAGAACCCTGGACGAGACTGAGTGCAAAGAGCAGGAAAAATTCTTGTAGATGGTTGGATCGAAATTCAACATATCGTGTAGAGATTCTCAGTGACACAAGCAGCACAGTGGCGCCACCTTAACCCTTTTTCCGGAACGTGCCAATCCTTCTTGCGAAGGTTTCTCTAATTTCGTGACTGACGGTGCTTCGTATTGCAGGCGGGCGCCGGAATTTGCGGGGGATCGGCGAGAATTGCGCCCCGGACTTTGAACCCGAAGCGCGCGCCCGGTAAGATGCCGGACAGAATTTTTCCACCTCGCTATTCAGGACACCCGCCATGAGCATCAAATCGGACAAGTGGATTCGCCGCATGGCGCAGGAACACGGCATGATCGAGCCTTTCGTCGAGCGCCAGGTTCGCGGCAGCGACCATAACCGTGTGATCTCCTACGGCGTGTCGAGCTACGGCTACGACGTTCGGTGCACCAATCATTTCAAGGTGTTCACCAACATCAATTCGGCCATCGTCGACCCGAAAAATTTTGACGCCGGCAGCTTCGTCGACATCCACAGCGACGTCTGCATCATCCCGCCGAACTCGTTCGCGCTGGCCAGCACCGTCGAATACTTCCGTATTCCGCGTAACGTATTGACCATCTGCTTGGGCAAAAGCACTTATGCCCGCTGCGGCATCATCGTCAACGTCACCCCGCTTGAGCCAGAGTGGGAGGGCCACGTGACCCTGGAATTCTCCAACACCACTAACCTGCCGGCGAAAATCTACGCCAACGAAGGCGTGGCGCAGATGCTGTTCCTTGAATCCGACGAAGAGTGCGAAGTGTCCTACAAGGACCGTGGCGGCAAGTATCAGGGCCAGCGCGGCGTGACCCTGCCACGCACCTGATCGGTCATCCGGCAGGTCACGGGAACACTTGAGCAAGAATCCACTCTATTGCGTGTACTGCCGGGTTCGCGCACAGCGAACCCGGCCTTTGCTCAGGAGTGCTCTATGAAGATCGATCCGCGAATAAGTGCCGAACTGGCAAGGCTTGAGCCCAATCAGGTTGGCGTTCTGGCCTGGTCGTTGTTGGCACATCCGCCCATCAGCATGACAGGGGGCATCCCCGGTCAGCCTGATCCCGATACCCCCAACGAACAGCCTACCGAACCTGGTGAACCGACCTTGCCGGACGAGCCGCCGCCCGCGCCGGTTGCGTGATTGTCAGGTTTTGGACGAATGGCCGGTCAACTGACTGGCCAGATTTCGTTGTCGCCGATGACGAAAATCCTGCTGTCATCGTGTCGTTCAACCTGATAACCGCCGGTAAACGCACCGAAGGCGGGTAGCAGGCTGATTCTCGCGCCAAATCTAAAGCACGCCAGCCGCAGACTCTGCCGTCCGCGACCGTGCAGCCGATAAACCGGGTGCACATGGCCTGCGAGCACATGGCGGTCCGGGTGCGGGTCAGGCTCGTGTTGCAGCGAGAAAGGTCCCAGCAACAGTGGTTCGGTTACCACGGATATGTTCAGTGAGGCGGGTGGGTCTCCGGCACGCTTGTCGTGGTTGCCGCGAATCAACGTCATGGGCAGCTCGCAGTGTCGCGCTCTCCAGTCTGCCAGCGCGCTCAGCGTCGCGGGCGCATGGGAACCGGGACCGTGGAGAAAATCTCCAAGGAAAATTAATTGCCGGCAAGGCATCGCCTCTAGCAGTCCGTCCAGCACGGCGATATTTCGAGAGGTAGTGCCTTGCGGGACCGGTTGCCCCAGCTTTCGATAGGCAGCGGCTTTGCCGAAATGCACGTCGGCGATCAGCAAGGCCTGTTGTGCCGGCCAGTAGAGGGCTTTTTCCGGCAACAGCCACAGCTCTTCGCCCGCCAGACGTATGGGATAGGGCGTGCTCATCAGGATTTTCCGGTTTCGGCAGTTTTCTCGAGGTCGGTGACCATCCGTCTGATGCGGTCGGCCAATTTCTCCGAACTCATGCTTTCGCGCATGCGTTCAACCAACAGTGGAAAGCCAAGTGGCGTTGGACGCTTGATCAGATGCAAGTCGAGTCGGAGCTCACTCAGATGCAGCAACGTCTGTTCGAGGCGACGAATGTCCAGTTCCTCCCGTAGGACTTCTTCCCCAGCCTGGGCCAGCAACAGATTCCCTGCGTCGTACTGCTTGAATACCTCGAAAAACAAACCGCTCGACGCCTGAACCTGGCGCGTACTTTTCGGCGCGCCGGGGTAGCCGGCAAACACCAGCCCGGCAATCCGTGCGATTTCCCTGAAGCGCCGGAGGGCCAGTTCGCCGGCATTGAGACTGGCGAGTACATCCCTCAGCAAATGCTCCGGACTTAACAATTCAGGGCTCATCATTTTCAACCAATTCACCGGCGTGGCGCTCAGTAACTCAAGCCCGTAATCATTGACCGCGATGGAGAACGTCAACGGCTGCTGCTGACTGACTCGCCAGGCGAGCAAACTGGCCAACCCCAGATGGACCTGCCGCCCGGCGAAGGGATAGAGAAAAAGATGCCAGCCTTCGCGGGACTTCAGCGCCTCGGCCAGCAAGGTTTCAGAGGTTGGCATTCCGGACCAGCGCTGCTGCACGTCCAGCAGCGGACGCAGCGCCTGCATTTCAGGGCCGACGAACTCGCCATGCGCCGCCGCACTGAAGCGCGTAACCACGGCTTGCGCCAGTTCGTTCGAGAGGGGCATCCGTCCGCCATTCCAGCGCGGCACCGCCGCTTTCTTCACCGTGCTACGTTTGACGTAGGCGGTCATGTTCTCCACCCGCACCAGTTCCAGGGTTCGTCCTGCAAACAGAAAACCGTCACCCGGTTTGAGTCGGGCAATAAACCCTTCCTCGACGCTGCCCAGCTGCTTGCCTCCACCGCCCTTGCTCCAGAACTTCAGCTGAATGCTCGCATCGCTGACAATCGTGCCGATGCTCATGCGATGGCGGCGAGCCAGTCGCGCATCCGGCACACGCCAGATCCCTTGTTCATCCGGTTCGACCCGGCGGTAATCCGGATAAGCCGTCAGGGACAGGCCGCCGCAGCGTACGAAAGCCAGCGCCCAGGTCCAGTCTTCCGCCGTGAGATCACGATAAGCCCAGGCGCCGCGTACTTCTTCGTACAGCTCATCCGGCACAAATCCGCCACCTAGCGCCATGCTGACCAGATGCTGAACCAACACATCCAGGGGTTTATACGGCGACTCACGGGGTTCGATCCGTCGCTGTGCGATGGCGTCTTGAGCGGCAGCGGCTTCGATCAACTCGAGGCTATGGGTCGGCACCAGCGTCACCCGCGACACGCGGCCCGGCGCATGGCCGGAACGGCCGGCCCGTTGCATCAGCCGGGCTACGCCTTTGGCCGAGCCGATTTGCAGCACCCGTTCCACTGGCAGGAAGTCCACGCCCAGGTCGAGGCTGGACGTGCAGACCACGGCTTTGAGTTGACCATCCTTGAGCGCGCGCTCGACCCAGTCGCGGGTATCACGTGACAGTGAACCGTGATGCAAGGCGATCAATCCGGCCCAGTCGGGACGCGCCTCCAACAAGGCCTGATACCAGATTTCCGATTGCGCGCGGGTGTTGGTGAACACCAGGCTGCTGGGGCTGGACTCCACCTCGGCAACGACTTGCGGCAGCATCTTCAAGCCAATATGCCCGGCCCAGGGAAAGCGGTCGGTGGCGGGCGGCAGCAAGGTGTCGACCCGCAGCTCCTTGGTGCTTTGCCCTTGCACGCTGATGCCGCCGCCCTGTGGGATTAATACTTCCTCGGCGTGGGCCTGATTACCCAGCGTCGCAGAAACGCCCCAGACGATCAGTTGAGGGTTCCATCTTCGCAAGCGGGCGAGGGCGAGTTGCAGCTGAACGCCGCGTTTGTTGCCGAGCAGTTCATGCCATTCATCGACCACGACCATGCGCAGGGTTGACAGCGCGGTGTGCGCGTCGGCACGGGCGAGCATCAGGGTCAGGCTTTCCGGGGTGGTGATCAGCGCGGTTGGCATGCGTCGACTCTGGCGCGCGCGTTCGCTGCTGCTGGTGTCGCCGGTGCGCAGGCCGACGCTCCACGGGATCTGCAAGTCGAGCAGCGGCGCTTCCAGTGCGCGGGCGGTGTCGGCGGCCAGGGCGCGCATGGGGGTTATCCACAGCACGGTCAGCGGTTGGGCCAGCGGTTTGCGTTTTTTCGGCTGTTCTACGGAGGAAACGAAGCGATTGAGCGCGGCGAACCACACGGCGTAGGTCTTACCGGCGCCGGTGCTGGCATGCAGCAAACCGGATTGCCCGTCCTTGACGGCGGCCCACACTTGCTTCTGAAAGGCGAACGGCTTCCAGCCACGAGCGGTGAACCATTTTTTTGCGTAGTCGGGGGAGGTTCCCATGCCGGCGGCGTGCGCTCTGAACGTGTTCTTTCAGAGACCGCGGCGCAATGCAAAAGGTTTAATGGCGAAACGCGTTCTTGTGTCCATTGCGGACCTTGTCGGAGGCTTGCTCGCGAAGGCAGCGTGTCAGGCAGCAACATGGTCACTGATACACCGCCTTCGCGAGCCAGCCCGCTCCCACAGGGTTACCGGGGAGGTACTACTTCAGGTTGCCGCTGAGGAATTGCTGCAAGCGCTCGCTTTTGGGGCTGCCGAGCACATCTTCCGGCTTGCCTTCTTCCTCGACCAGCCCTTGATGCAGAAACAGCACCTGGCTCGATACCTTGCGCGCAAAGCTCATTTCGTGGGTGACCATGATCATGGTCCGACCCTCTTCCGCCAGGCCCTGGATCACTCGGAGCACTTCACCCACCAGTTCCGGGTCAAGCGCCGAGGTCGGTTCGTCGAACAGCATGACTTCCGGCTCCATCGCCAGCGCACGGGCAATGGCCACCCGTTGCTGCTGGCCGCCGGACAGAAACGCCGGGTACTGGTCCGCCACGCGCGCCGCCAGGCCGACCTTGTCGAGGTAGCGACGGGCGCGGTCTTCGGCTTCTTCCTTGCTGCATCCCAGCACCCGGCGCGGGGCCATGGTGATGTTTTCCAGCACGGTCATGTGGCTCCACAGGTTGAAATGCTGGAACACCATCGCCAGGCGGGTACGGATCCGTTGCAGTTCATCGGCGTCGGCCACGTGCATGCCGTGGCGATCCTTGATCATGCGGATGTTCTGGCCGTCCAGCGTCATCGCGCCGTCGTTGGGTTGTTCGAGAAAGTTGATGCAGCGCAGAAACGTGCTTTTACCCGAGCCGCTGGCGCCAATCAGGCTGATGACGTCGCCGGTATTGGCCTTGAGTGAAACGCCTTTGAGCACATGATGATCGCCATAGCTTTTATGCAGGCCTTCGATGGTCAGTTTGTACATGGGGCATGCATCCTCAAGGCGAAAGTAGGTAGCCGCTGCGATAGGCTTCGGTGCCCGCGACGTGGGCGATCACCATGCCGGCAGTGGCCATGCGCCGCAGCGAACGGGCGTACATCAGCCCGGCAGCGGTGCAATGAACGGGGGTGACGCGATCATTGATCGGGTCGATGATTTCAGCGATCAGTTGCCCGGCCTGCAGGTATTCCCCCGGCAGCGCGGTGAACACCAGCAACCCGCCGACAGCTGTCGCCACCGGTTCAACGGCGGCCAGCGGTGTGGCGGGATACGGCAGCTCCGGCAGTGGCGCCGGTTCGCCGGCAATCGCGCCGAAGTGAATCAGGTAATCGAGCAAGGCCTGGCAATCCAGGCTGGCCAATGGGTGATTGACGTCACCCTGACCGCGCAACTCGACCGTGACCGAAAAGCTGCCCAGCGGAATGTTGAACTGCTCGCCGAAGCGTTCCTTCAACTGCCACCAAAGCAACGTGAAACATTCATCGAACGACTGACCGCCGGAATCGGTGGCCAGCAGACTGGCCTCGGCGCCGATATAACGCGCCAGCGGCTCGACCTGAGGCCAGGCCTCAGGCGTGGTGTAGAGGTGCGCCACCGCTTCGAAATCGCAATGCAGGTCCAGCACCATGTCGGCATCGCAGGCCAGTCGTTGCAGGACCAGGCGTTGCGATTGCAGTTGAGTGCTGGCGGTCTGCCGCGCCAGTGCCTGTCGCAGGCTGTTGCGGATCAGTTCCAGGTTGCGTTGCGCATTGTCGCCGAGCTGGCTTTCGATCTCGTTGCCGATTTCTTCACTCAAATCGACGAACCAGCGGTTGAAGTTCTGCCCGCTTTCGAGCTCGTAGCGGCCCAGCGGCACGTCCATCAACACTTGTTCGAGGCCGATCGGATTGGCAAGCGGCACCAGCACGATTTCGCTGCGCAGGCGGCCAGCAGCTTCGAGCTCCGCGAGGCGCTGCTTGAGGTGCCAGGCGACCAGCATGCCGGGCATTTCATCGGCGTGCAGGGACGCCTGGATGTAGATCTTGCCTTGGACCGACGTCGGCCCGAAGTGGAAGCTGTGGATCTGTCGTGCGGTCCCCGGCAGCGGGGCCAGCAGGTCATGAATCTGGTGGCGCATGTCTCTTTAATCCTAAAGCGGGTCCTAGTGGGTCGGCCCGAGGAAGGCCAGCCATCGGCGTTCGGCGAGGCGGAACAGGCCGACCAGCGCAAAGGTAACGGTCAGGTAGATCAGCGCGGCGATGCCGAACGACTGGAAGGTCAGGAAGGTCGCCGAGTTGGCGTCCCGAGCGACTTTCAGGATGTCGGGGATGGTCGCGGTGAACGCCACGGTGGTCGAGTGCAGCATCAGAATCACTTCGTTGCTGTAATAAGGCAACGAACGACGCAGGGCGGACGGCATGATCACGTAGGCATACAGCTTCCAGCCGGTCAGGCCGTAGGCCTTGGCCGCTTCGACTTCACCGTGGTTCATGCTGCGAATCGCCCCGGCGAAAATCTCCGTGGTGTATGCGCAAGTGTTCAGGGCGAACGCGAGGATGGTGCAATTCATCGCGTCGCGAAAGAACGCGTCCAGCACCGGTTGGGCGCGCACGGCGGCCAGGCTATAGATGCCGGTGTAACAAATCAGCAGCTGGATATAGAGAGGCGTACCGCGGAACAGGTAGGTGTAGAACTGCACCGGCCAGCGGACGTAAAAGTTCGGCGACACCCGGGCGATGGACAGCGGGATCGACACCAGAAAACCGATGACGATCGAAGCAGTCAGCAACCACATCGTCATGGCCAGGCCGGTGATGTTGGTGCCATCGGTATAAAGGAAGGCTTTCCAGTATTCCTGCAGAAGTTCGATCATCGTATAGCCTCCCGGGAACCGGCTGCGTAGCGGCGTTCGAGCCAGCGCAGGACGACGTTGGAGGCGCTGGTGATCAGCAGATAGATCAACGCGGCGATGACCAGGAAGTAGAACAGTTGGTAGGTGCTTTTACCGGCGTCCTGCGCGGCTTTGACCAGGTCCGCGAGACCGATGATCGACACCAGCGCGGTGGCCTTGAGCATCACCATCCAGTTGTTACCGATACCCGGCAGGGCAAACCGCATCATCTGCGGAAACACCACGATCCGGAACCGCTGGCCCCGCTTGAGGCCGTAGGCGGTAGCTGCTTCGACCTGACCCCGGGGTACCGCGAGAATCGCGCCCCGGAAGGTTTCGGTGAAATACGCGCCATAGATGAAGCCCAGGGTGATGACCCCGGCACTGAACGGGTTGATCTCGATGTATTCCCATTCCATGTAGTCGGTCAGCGACGTCAGCCAGGTTTGCAGGCTGTAGAAAATCAGCAGCATCAGCACCAGGTCGGGCACGCCGCGGATCAGCGTGGTGTAGACCTGGGCCGGCACGCGCACCAGTTTGACTTTAGACAGCTTGGCACTGGCGCCCAGCAGACCGAGCAACACGGCCACCAAGAGCGACAACACCGATAATTTGAGGGTCATCCAGGTGCCTTCCAACAGCAACGGACCGAAGCCCTTGAGGCTGAAGGCAGAGAGCCCCAGATTTTGTAAGAGGTTTTCGAACATAAATCAGCAACCTGATCGGATGAAAAAAGCGCCCATCGCGAGATGGGCGCCGGGCATTACTTGCCGCTGTACAGATTCAGATCGCCAAAGTGTTTCTTTTGAATCTCGGCGTATTTGCCATCGTCGTGTAACGCTTTGATACCTTTATCCAAAAGCGCTTTCAGCTCGGTGTTACCTTTCTTAATACCGACAGCCGTTTTGGCTGGCAGCAACGGCGCGTCAATCGGCTTGCTGACTTCGTAATCGGCACCCTGAGGCGACTTCAAAAAGCCCAGTTCGGCTTGCAGCATGTCCTGGATCGAGGCATCGAGGCGGCCGGAAGTCAAGTCAGCGTAGACCTGATCCTGGTTGGCGTAGGCCTGGGTTTTCACGCCAGCCTTGTCCAGCACGGCCTTGGCATAGGCTTCCTGGATGGTGCCTTGCTCGTAACCGACGGTTTTGCCCTTGAGCGAAGCGGTGTCTGCGGTAATGCCGGCTCCCTTCTTGAATACGAAGGAAGTAGGGCCGGAGAACAGCTCGCTGGAGAAGTCGATGACTTTTTCACGGGCTTCGGTAACGGTCATCGAAGAGATAACACCGTCGAATTTGTTGGCCTTGAGGCCCGGAATCATGCCGTCGAAATCGCTTTCGACCCATTTGCACTTGACCTTCAGCTCGGCGCAAATTGCGTTACCCAGATCGATGTCGAAACCCACCAGGCTGCCGTCGGCCGCTTTCGACTCGAACGGTGCGTAGGAAGGGTCAACGCCAAAACGCAACTCTTTGTATTCCTTGGCCAGCGCGGAACCGGCAGCCATGCACAACGCCAGTGCAGAAAGGGTCAGCAATGCTTTTTTCATTATTCAATCCCTAAGAACCAATATGAGCGCTTGTGGCGCAGAATTATTGTTACTGGAAAGCGTAAGACCTGATGAAAGTAGCAATTTCCGAACCAGAGTGCCGAACAAGCGTTTTAAAAGGCGATTCGAAAATGCGCAGGCGGGATTTATGCACGAAAATGGGCGGCGGGACATAGCTGCACCAATATTAAGCAACGATCGCGTTTTTTGTAGGAGCTGGCTTGCCGGCGAAGAGCTTGAAATCACCACGTTTTTCCCGCGTTAACGCGTCATCGTTGACGTCCACCGCTGGCAAGCCAGCGCCTACAAGGGACCGAGTTAACCCAGCAAATCCTGCAGGGTTGCGAGGTTATCCGCGTCTTCGACGGTCTTGTCCTTGCGCCACCGCAACATCCGCGGAAACCGCACCGCGATTCCGCTCTTGTGCCGTTTCGACAACGCAATGCCCTCGAATCCCAGTTCGAACACCAGGCTCGGTTTCACGCTGCTCACCGGGCCGAATTTCTCCACCGTGGTCTTGCGCACGATGCTGTCGACCTGGCGCATTTCCGCGT
Organism: Pseudomonas sp. GB2N2; assembly: GCF_054897705.1. Taxonomy (NCBI): domain Bacteria; kingdom Pseudomonadati; phylum Pseudomonadota; class Gammaproteobacteria; order Pseudomonadales; family Pseudomonadaceae; genus Pseudomonas; species Pseudomonas sp. GB2N2. The sequence continues at coordinate 3,202,318 of NZ_CM142701.1, read as the reverse complement.
CGGTGAGCCCTGAATAGGCCTTGGCGAACGGCACCAGCGTGCGCTCGCTGGCATCGGGCGGGCCGTCCCACACGGCGAACGTGTAGTCGCTGTAGAGACTGGCGCGGCGGCCATGGCCGCGTTGTGCATAGATCAACACCGCGTCGACGCTGAACGGGTCGACTTTCCATTTCCACCAGACACCCATGTCCTTGGTGCGACCCACGCCATACATCGCATCCCGGGCCTTGAGCATCATGCCTTCGACGCCGAGGCTGCGGGAGGCTTCGCGTTGGCGGGCGAGGTCGAACCAGTCTTCGCCGGTCAGCACCGGCGAGGGCAGCAGCACGGGGTTGTTGCACTGCGCGATGACCTGATCCAATTGACTGCGCCGCTTCGCTTGCGGCTGGTTGCGCCAGTCCTCACCGGCCCATTCCAGCAAGTCGTAGGCAAGCACCACCACCGGCACGTCATCAAGGATTTTCTTGCCCAGGGTTTTGCGGCCGATGCGCTGTTGCAGCAAGGCGAACGGTTGCACCGAGGGCGTTGTCGGCGCCAGTGGATCAAACGCGTCCTCGGTATCCGGTGGTGCGCTTTTCCAGACCACGATTTCGCCGTCGATCACCGTGCCGTCCGGCAGGCAATGCACCAGGCTGTCGAGTTCGGGAAAACGTTCGGTGACCAGTTCTTCACCGCGGGACCAGACCCACAGTCGGCCGTCGCGCTTGACCACTTGGGCGCGGATGCCATCCCACTTCCATTCCACCTGCCATTGGCTGGCGGGTCCCAACAGGGCTTCGAACTGTTCGACCGGTTGCGACAGGGCATGGGCGAGAAAAAACGGATACGGCTGACCACCGCGCTGGGCATGCTCGTCCGAAGATTCGGCGGCGATCAGCTTGAGGTAACTGGCTGCATCCGGACGGTTCGACAGGTCGGTGTAACCCACCAGCCGCTGGGCCACACGTTTGCTGTCGAGTTGCGCCATGGCCGCCAGGGCGCGGGTCACCAGCAGCTTGGAGACGCCCACGCGGAAGCTGCCGGTGATCAGTTTGATGCACAGCATCAGGCTGTGCCGGTCCAGTTCGGACCAGAGTTTGAGCAGGCGTTCGCCCAGCACTTCCGGGGATTCGCCACGCAGGGGCAGCAGTTTGTCTTCGATCCACACCGCCAGCCCGTCGGTGGAGGTGTGCAACGCTTCCGGCAGCACCAGTGAGATGGTTTCCGCCATGTCGCCGACGGCTTGGTAACTCTCTTCGAACAACCACGGCGACAGACCGGAAAATTCGACCGCGAGCTCGCGCAGGATACGCACCGGCACCAGTTGCCGAGGCCGTCCGCCCGACAGGAAGTAAACCGCCCACGCCGCGTCTTCCGGCGCGGCTTGAGCGAAGTAATGTTGCATCGCCGCCAGTTTGGCGTTGCTCGAGGTCGTGGCGTCGAGTTCGGCGTACAGCTCGGCGAAGGCCTTCATGGCAGCACCTCGGCCTTTTCAGGTTCAGGTTCAGGAGTCGCTATGTCTTCTTCGTCGTCACCGTATTCGGTGGTGAACCCTTGGGCATCGAGGCCTTGCTCGCGCAAGTGACGCACCAGCACAGCGACGGAACCATGGGTGACCATGACGCGTTCGGCGCCGGTCTGCTCGATCGCCCAGAGCAAGCCGGGCCAGTCGGCGTGGTCGGACAGCACGAAACCGCGATCGACACCGCGCCGCCGACGGGGGCCGCGCAAGCGCATCCAGCCGCTGGCAAAGCCATCGCTGTAGTCACCGAAACGGCGCATCCAGGTGCTGCCGCCTGCCGAGGGCGGGGCCAGCACCAAGGCCTTGCGCATCATTGGGTCGCTTTTTTTAATGTCGCCGGCGTAAATCGTGGGCGGCAGGTACACGCCGCTTTCGCGATAGACCCGGTTGAGCGGCTCGACAGCGCCGTGCGCCAGAATGGGGCCGAGGCTTTCGTCAATGCCGTGGAGAATCCGTTGTGCTTTGCCGAATGAATAGCAGAACAACACGCTGGCCTTGTCTTCGGCGGCGTTGGCTTGCCACCACTGATTGATCTCGGCAAAGATTTGCGCCTGGGGTTGCCACCGATAGATCGGCAGGCCGAAAGTCGATTCAGTGATGAAGGTGTGGCAACGCACCGGTTCGAACGGGGCGCAGGTGCCATCGGGCTCGATTTTGTAATCCCCGGAGGCGACCCAGACTTCACCGCCGTATTCCAGGCGCACCTGCGCCGAACCGAGCACATGGCCGGCGGGGTGAAAGCTCAGGGTCACGCCGTGATGGCGCAACCGTTCGCCGTACGCGAGGGTTTGCAGATTGATGTCCTGTCCCAGTCGCGAGCGCAGGATACCTTCGCCGGGGGCGGCGGCCAGGTAATGCTGGTTGCCGCCACGGGCATGGTCGCCGTGGGCGTGGGTGATGACCGAGCGTTCGACCGGGCGCCACGGGTCGATGTAAAAATCGCCGGCGGGGCAGTACAAACCTTCGGGACGCGCGATAACAAGATCCATGTCGTAACCAGAATGGAGAGACTTGTTAACTATGAGGTTTGGGCGCCGCCAGAAGTTCTATCGGGATTCGCAGGCAAACGACGCCCCCTGTAGGAGCTCGCTTGCTCGCGAAAAACGTCGGTTCAACGCGTCCAACCAGACAGCGCGCGTTATCGTTGACGACCATCGCGAGCAAGCTCGCTCCTACAGGGAGAATTGCATTACTTGCCCGGTGTCAGGGTCAAGCGCTTGGTGCCGTAGACCTTGTCGAAGTTCTGCGGCTGCATCGGCAGACTCACGTATTGCCCTTTAAGCCAAGGCTCCACGCTGTCGAGGTAATTCGGGCTGGCCGGATTGCCTGACTGGCCGGTGCCGTTCTGGCCCATCAGCGGTTCGGCCTGGCCGAAGTCGACGATAAAGCGCGCCGCCGGCGCCAGCGTGGTATTGAAGTCCTGACCCCAGGCGAACGCCGCGGTGTTCAGCGTGGTGTGATCGCCACCGGCCGCGAGCGGTCCGCGCACGGTCTGGCTGCTGGCGTTCTTCCACTCGTAGCGATGCAGTTTGCCCCACTGCCAGGCGTTATGAGCGCCACCCAACTGGCTGTCGCCGGCGGTGATGGCCGCCGCGAGGCTGCGGGCGAGAATCGCCGGTTTGTCTTCTTTCTGCGGCGTGCGCGCGTCATCCCAGAACGGACTGTCTTCACGCCCCAGCAGATGATCGGCCTGGGCTGAGTAGGACAACTGACCGTTGGCGATAAAAGCTTTCCATGCCGGGCCGCTTTCCGGACCCAGTTCGTCGAGGAAGATCTGCTGGGTGCTTTCCTGCAGAAACAACTCGTAAATCGCCGCGTCGGCGGATGTTGGCGTGAGTTTGCCGTCGAACGCCATCAAGCGGGTAAACGCTTCGCGAGATTTGTCGCGTTCGGCCACTGGCAGCGCATCGATCGCCTGCTTGAGTGGCTTAGCCATCCCCGGGGCTTCAAACATTTTCTTCAGTTTGGCGGCGAAGGTGGTGGTCTGGTCGTATTGCATCGCGATCAGGCTACGCGTGTCGTGTTTGCCCGCGCCGGCCAGTTCCGCCAGGCGTTCGCCACGTTCCGGCGCCGCCCACGAGTTGGACAGTTGCATGCCGTAGCCATGGGGAATGACCCGCTGGTTGGCGGTGCCGAGCCAGCCTTGGGCCGGGTCCTGATCGTAGGGGTGCAGCATCGGGTCGGCGTAGCCGTCCCAATCGTAACGACCGTCCCAGCCCGGCGACGGCAGCAGTCCTTCGCCTTCGCGGCGATTCGGGTAACGGCCGGTGACTTGCCAGCCAATATTGCTCGCGTCGGCAAACACCAGGTTCAGCGTAATGGCGCGGATTTCCCGGCTGGCGTCGGAGGCTTTTTCGACGTTCTGCGCCCGGGACAGGTCGAAAAACGCGTCCAGCGATTTGTCATCGGTGAAGTTCGGCGTCTGCAACGCCAGGCCCAGGCCGTTATCCAGCGCGGTACCTTTGGCGCTGTTGAGCAACGGGCCGTGGCGGGTTTCGTACACCGCCTCGCGAATCGGCTGGCGACCCTTGATGAAATAGGTTTCGTTGCGAACGATCACCGGCTGCCATTTGCCGCCGACTTCGTAGGAAAGTCCGTTGCCCTGGCGTCGGATTTTTTCCAGGAACACATCCTGATTGTCACCCATGACCGACGTCATGCTCCACGCCACTTTGCCGTTGAAACCGCCCAGCACCATCGGCAAACCGGCGATGGTCACGCCGGACGCCTGATATTTTGGTGCACGAATCTGTACGTAACTGAACAGCGAAGGCACGCCCAGCGGGCCATGGCTGTCGCTGGCGAGCAGGCTTTTGCCGCTGCGGCTGCGTTGCGGGGCAATCGCCCAGTTGTTCGACGACGTGGCGCCCAGCAGATTCAGATCGGACAGTTGGCCGGTGGCTTTGCTGATCTCGGTAAGTCCCGGAATCGTCCCGTTGAGTTTGATGCCCTGAAGTTTTTCGGCTTCGCCTACCGGCAGTTTTTCATCGGGGGCGGACGGTGTCAGCCACGGCAGTTTGTCGGTGGTGACCGTTTGAGCGAGCACCAGCGAGGAAATTTCCTCGGGCAGGTTGGCCGACTGGCTGAAATTCAGCAGGCAGAAAATCAGCGCCGAGTCTTCCGGTTGCCAGTATTCAGGCTTGTAGCCGGTGGCGGCGAGGTCGGCCGGCAGCTTGTCGCGCAAGCGGAACAGGTAAGCGTTGACCCCGCGGGCATACACCTCGAAGAAGCGTTTCAGGCGCGGCGAAGACGCCTTGTACAACTCGCCGGCGCTTTTCTTCAGGTTAACGGCGCGCATATAGCGGTCAGCGTCCAGCAAGTCCGCGCCGGACATCTCCGACAAACGGCCCTGAGCCAGCAGACGCAATGTAACCATCTGCGTGATGCGATCGCTCGCGTGCACGTAACCGAGGGCGAACAGCGCGTCGTGGAAACTGCTGCTTTCGATCAACGGCATGCCCATGGCGTTACGGCGCACCGACACGTTCTGCGCCAGGCCCTTGAGCGGCTGCACGCCAGTGGTGGGCGGGAGGGTGTCCTGGGCGTTGAAGGTCTGACAACCGGTCAGGCTCAAGACACCGGCCACTGCTGCGGCAACGCCGAACCGGGGAAGAAAATGTGTAAGGGCTGGCGAGGCCATGGCAAAGCTCCTGCGGGGGTAGCGTCAGTAAAGGCGCTACGTTAGAGAGCAGGAGGAGGGCGCGCAAGCGGCGGCGGGGTTATTTCTTCGTGGGAACGATCTGCGTGTCAGGGCTTCGGCGGGTTTATTTTGGCCACCAGCGCATACGCCTTCACCGTCGCCGGCCGATTCTGGATGTGGCTGAACCAGCGCAGTACATTCGGAAAATCTTCGAGATTCTGGCTCTGCCACTTGTGGGAAACGATCCACGGGTAGATCGCCATGTCGGCAATGCTGTATTCGTCGCCGGCGACAAACTGATGGTTCGCCAGTTGCTTGTCGAGAACCCCGTAAAGGCGCGCCGTCTCATCGATGTAGCGCTTGATCGCGTAGGGGATTTTCTCCGGTGCGAACTGGCTGAAGTGATGATTTTGCCCGGCCATCGGCCCCAACCCGCCCATCTGCCAGAACAACCATTGCAGCGCCTGCTGGCGACCGCGCAGGTCTTTGGGTAGGAACTTGCCGGTCTTTTCTGCGAGGTACAGCAGAATCGCGCCGGACTCGAACAGCGGCAAAGGTTCGCCGCCGTCGGCGGGCTGATGGTCAACGATTGCGGGGATTCGGTTGTTCGGCGAGATTTTTAGAAAGTGCGGCTGGAACTGCTCTTTCTGGCCGATGTTGATCGGGTGCACGTTGTAAGGCAGACCGGCTTCTTCCAGGAAAATCGAGATCTTGTGGCCGTTGGGGGTGGTCCAGTAATACAGGTCAATCATGAAGTACTCCACATCAAGAGACGTCGTAAGGGTGGACAGCAACCGTGGAGCGTCAGGTCGTCCTGTTAGCGATCGATGGCTTGCCTATAGGAAGAGGTGATGCTGAAGTGGGTGAAATTCAATGACCTTGCGTGAGAAAAGTCAGCATGGATCTTAGGAACAACGCGGCACTGATCATCATCGATCAACAAAAAGGCATTCTGGAACCAAGGTGCGGCCGGCGAAACAATCCTCAGGCCGAGGCACGAATCCTCGATTTGCTGGGCCATTGGCGTTTAACCGGGCGACCGGTGATCCATATTCAGCACCTGTCCCGCTCACCGGATTCGGTGTTCTGGCCGGCGCAGTCGGGGGTGGAATTTCAGGAGCGGTTCCAGCCATTGGCCGGCGAGCAGTTGATTCAGAAACAGGTGCCGGATGCGTTTTGCGCGACGGGGCTGGAGGCGAAGTTGCGGGAGGCGGAGATCGAGCAGTTGGTGATTGTCGGCGTCGCGACCAACAATTCGGTGGAGTCCACAGCGCGCACGGCCGGGAATCTGGGGTTCGAGGCGTGGGTGGTGGAGGATGCGTGCTTTACCTTCGACAAGGCCGATTATTTCGGCAATGCGCATTCAGCCGAGGAAGTGCATGCGATGTCGTTGGGGAATTTGCATGGCGAATATGCGACGGTCGTGAACTCCGCGCAGATCCTGAACGCTGACCTGTAGAAGCCGGCTTGCTGGCGATCAAATCAACGCGGTGTTTCAGAGGGACCACGTTATCGTTCATCGCCAGCAAGCAGGCTCCTGCAAGGGGGATGGGGTTAGCCCATCAAGCGCCGTGGCACTTCTTGAATTTCTTGCCGTTGCCGCACGGGCAAGGGTCATTGCGGCCGACGTCTTTCAGGGCGTTGCGTACCGGTTCCTGGTGCGCATGACCGCAGTTCGGGCCGTGGACATGGCCATGGTCGTGATCATGGTGATCGTGATGGTCATGATCGTGGTCGCAGTCAGGGCCATGGACGTGGGGTTGCTGGGTCATCGGGTGTGCTCCGGAATTAAATCGGCGGGGATTATCACGCCATTACGCGCCAGGTGCACGTAGTGCGCGATGAATAAACCGGTTTCCAGTTCACCTTCCAGACGATAGGGGATCGGTTGATCGGGTTTTTTCAGCAGTTTCACCAGTTCCCGCACCTTCGGCCACAGGTTGGTGCGGATCGGCACCTTGAACACGCCGCTGCGCTTGGGGCCGATCGTAAACCAGCGTTCATGCTCGCCTTCGGCCAGCAGCATGTCACCCAGGTGAATCCGGTAATCGAGGCTGCGTACGGTCAAGTCGCTGTCGTTGGGGTTGTCGACCCGAAAGTACAGCAGGAAGCGTTGCTGCATCAGTTTGGCCTGAACCACTTCGACCTTGATCAGATGCACTTGCGGTTCCGGTTCATCGTCGCCGAACCAGGACGCGCAGCCGCCGAGCCCTAAAACCAGGAGCAGGGTGAACAGGTGTGGTGCGAGCCGACGGGTGATCATGGTTGTGTTTCTCCCTTGACCCCCAGTCTAGCCCTTCACGGAACACCTCAACTGCCGAAATACCCCGCACAACACTTCTTGAACTTCTGACCGCTCGCGCACGGGCATACGTCGTTGCGACCGGCGTTGAGCTGCACAGTGGGGTCGATGAAGTACCAGTGGCCGGCGTTCTGCACGAACGACGAACGCTCGCGGTGGCTGTGTTCGCCGGTGCCGTCGTGCCAGCGTGCGGTGAAGGTCACGAAAGCATGTTCCGGCTGACCGCCGAACACCTCGGCGCTTTCCACGTCCAGTCCGAGCCAAGTGCTCTGGGCGCTCCAGTCGCTGATGGACTGGCGATCCAGGCCCGCTTGCTGAGCGGGCAGGGTGGTCGCCACCAGATAGTCGATCAGGCCCATTACATAGGCGCTGTAGCGCGAACGCATCAACAATTCGGCGCAAGGTGCCGGGTGACCGGCATGGTAATGGCCGCAGCAGGCGTCCAGCAGTGTGCCGCTGCCGCAGGGGCAAATGGATGTGCTCATTGCATTACCACCAATATTTGCCGAAGTTTTCCGGATTGGCCCAGAACCGTGAGTTGAGCCAGTCGGGGACTTGTTTATAGTCAAGCAGATCATAGGTGAACAGAGTCAACACTTGATCGTCGCGCTGGAAGCGTTCGCTGGCTTGCAGGGCCAGGGAGAAAAAATCCGTCTCCTGCCAGCCGCTGGCCGGCAAGTCCGCAAGCACCGCAATGCGACTGGCATTGAGGTTGCGAATCCCGCCGAGCAAATTCAGACCGTCACGCTTGGGCAAGTGTTCGAGGCAGTCGACCACCAGCGCCAGGTCGAAGCGGCGCGCGGCAATGTCGGCCGGCAATGGCCCTGGCGCCGCATGCGCAACGCAGGTGTCCGGGTGTGCGAGCTTGAATGCCTCGAGCGCCGGAAACTCGCTGGCACCGATCAGCAACAGGCGCGGCGGGGCGTAACGGTCGAGCAGCGCGGCCAATGCCTGCTGCGGCGTGCGCGGAGAAATTCCTGCAATCATCAAAGATCCTCATCAGAGCGCCAAGACTAGCCTGCCCGAAGGCCCAGATATAGAGCGGCCTGACGGCTAAAGTGGCGATCACCCGTGAACACGGGACAAAACAGCAATGGCCTATTGCTGGCGGAGATTAAAACTCGGGTCTTTACTCCCTGAATCGGTTCTAAGCCGATCCCTCAGGAGAAAACTAGATGAGCATAGTTCGGACAGCATTACCCTTGGTTCTGCTAACCAGTGTGTTGACTGGTTGCGCAGGTTTGCAGAAAACCGACTGGCCGACCTGTGCGGCGGTCGGTGGTGTCGTGGGTGCGGGGCTCGGCGCAACCGAGAGCTCGGCATGGGCCGGTTACGGTGCGTTGCTGGTCGGTGGTACCGCCGCAGCCTATTGCTGGGTTCACGGTGATGGCGACGAAGACGGCGATGGCGTGCCGGACAGTCGCGACAAGTGCCCAGGCACCCCTCACGGCGTGAAAGTCGATGCCGACGGTTGCCCACCACCCGTGCCTGCGCCAGTGGTTGAAGAAGCGGTTGTAGTCAAGGAAGAAACAATCGTTATCCGCGATGTGCACTTCCAGTTCGACAAAGCCACGCTCACTCCTTCCGACAAAGACGTACTGAATAAAATCGCTACCCGACTGAAACAGGAATCCTCCACCGCACAGCTGACCGTGACCGGTCACACCGACAGCGTGGGCAGCGATGCCTACAACAAAAAACTGTCGGATCGTCGCGCGCACTCGGTGGTCGAGTACCTGATTTCCCAAGGCGTACCTCGTAGCGAATTCGTATCTGTGACGGGTGCCGGTGAAAGCCAGCCTGTTGCCGATAACAAAACCGCAGACGGTCGTGCGCAGAACCGTCGCACGGAAATCAAAATCAACCGCTGACCTCCCGCGCGCTCCGCGGCTTGTGCAGTCGCGGATGCGGGTCTTTACTCCTGTGTAACCGGCATCGGCCGGTAACACAGGAGCTTTCACCCATGAGCCTTCTCACACGGACCGTCTTGCCGGTTCTGCTGCTTGGCAGCGTGTTGACCGGTTGCGCGACTCACAGCGATGGCACTGCCCCCCTCAATCAACGAACCTGGCCGATCTGCAGCGTTATTGGCGGCTTGGTCGGTGGCGGTCTGGGCGCTCTCGAGAGTGGCGGTTGGGCGGCCGGCGGAGCGGCGCTTGGCATCTTGACCGGCGGGCTGATCTGCTACGCCCAGGATGGCGACGAAGACGGCGACGGTGTCTTCGATCGACGCGATCGCTGCCCGGATACGCCGGCCAATACCCCGGTTGAACATCACGGTTGTCCGCTGCCGCAGTACCCGGCCAGTGTGAAACCTGCCGAACCTGTGCAATCCGAAGTCATTACCCTCAGCGACGCGGGCGACGTGTTGTTTGCCTTTAACAAATCCGACCTGACGCCCGCAGCACAGAGTCAGCTGGATTCGTTCATGCCCAAACTGCAAAACGCGGATGTGGTGAGCATCAAGGTGGTGGGCCATACCGACAGTGTCGGTTCGGACGCCTACAACCAGGCGCTCTCGGAACGACGTGCCAGCAGCGTGGCGGCTTACCTGTTGGGCATGGGCCTGGCGCCGAACAAACTGACCAGCGAAGGTCGCGGCGAAAGTGAGCCTGTGGCGAGTAACGATACGGACGAAGGTCGCGCGAAAAATCGTCGCGTGGAGTTGCATATCAATCGCTGAACCCCGAGATAGAGCCGTCGGGCAACTATTGCGGTTGTTTCGACGGCCATTCAGCGGTCTTCATGAAGAATTTTCCGTTGCCCTCTGGCATATCCCGCGTGGAAGCCGTTACTGTGCGCGCAAAGAATAATTCCAGGCGGGGGCGCGTATGAAGGTGTTTTGGGGGCTGGGGAAGCTGTTGACCCTGCTGTTCTGGCTGGTGATCGCGGCCAATCTGCTCATCCCGTTCGTTCATCCGCTGCACCTGTTGGTCAATGCGGCCGGCGGCGCGCTGGCGTGCCTGCATCTGCTTGAAGCGGTGTTCTGTTTCCGCAGCCTGCGAGGCCGTGCCCATCCCTGGGGTGATCGGCTGAAGATTATCTTTTTCGGTGTTTTCCACCTGCAAACCATTCCGGCTCCTGCCGTACCGAAGGCTTCCCATGCGTAAACTCTGTCTGCTCGCCGCACTTGTCTGCCCGTTCGCCTGTGCCCAAGTGGTCAGCGTCGAAACCAATTCCCTGATGCGCCTCCCCAACACCGCCAGCACGTTGCAGTTGGACCGCCTGGAGGTAGCCGATTACGGCACGTTGCTGATTCCCTCGAACGTCACTGAAGTCACCGTAGGCGAATTGCGCCTGGGGCGAGAGGCGCGGATCGCCATCGTGCCTAGCGAAAATGCTCTGGCGTTGAAAGTCACGCGTGCTGAATTGTCCGAAGGCAGCCAGATCACTGCGCGCGGCGCGCCGGGCACTTACCTCAAGGCAGCCCGAGCGGGGCGCAATCTGAATGTGCAGATCAAGTCCCTGAACGCATCGCAGTTGCTGGTTGATGCACGCGGTGGCGCCGGCGCGCCGGGTTTTGTAGGTCTCGACGGCGCCAACGGGCAAGCACCGGGCTGCACCTGGGGCCAGGCCGGCCGCGGTGCCGATGGCAGCAATGGCAGCGACGGACAGCCGGGCGCGCCGGGGGCGTTGGTCAGGCTGGAAGTGCCGGGCAATTATCCGGTGGAGCAGATCAAGGTTCAGGTCGCGGGCGGCGCCGGTGGTCTGGCCGGCCCTGGCGGCAAGCCGGGGGCGGGCGGCAAGGCCAAGGGGTGCTTCGTCTACAAGGCGGATGGCGGCAAGAGCGGCAAACCGGGGGTTGATGGCCAGCCGGGGGTTGCAGGGGCGGCAGGTTCGGTGACGGTTCAGCGGTTGTAAGAGGTTGATCGTTCCCGCGCAGAGCGGAGCGTGGGAACGATCAATATCAGAATATCGGGCGAGCAGAGGCGACGGCCACCAGTACCAACCCCACAATCAGATTAATCCCCACCCACTTGCGAATCTTCCCCAGCACCGCAGCCCCGGTCGGCCAATCCTGCGCCGTCACTGCCGTGCGCAATTCCGGTAGCAGCAACGCCTGAATCCGGATAAACAGCGCGGTCATTACCACGTACAAGCCCATCATGACCTGCACATAACGCGGCGCGGTCTCGAAACCGGCGTATTGCAGATGAATCATGCCCACACCGCTGATCGGCAGCAGCACGACCGCGACCCAGACCCAGCGAAAGAAACCCTGAAACACTTCAACCCACAGCTTCAAACGCGCCGGGCCTTCCAAGGCTTTTATCGCGGCGGGGCGCAGGACCATCCAGGCGAAAAACATACCGCCGACCCACACCAGCGCGGACAAGACATGCAGGGTGTAAACGATGCCAAAAGGTGTCATTGGGGTACTCCGTTCTGCGCGGGATTAATTAGCGGGGTATGATAGCCGCCGAAACAAACCACTGAAAATTTATCCAGCGTTTTAGCGCCCGAAAATTCATGATCAGCACTGAACTCAAAACCACGATCCAGGGCGCCTACTCGCGTTTTCTCGAAGCCAAGAGCCTCAAGCCGCGCTACGGCCAACGCCTGATGATCGCCGAAATTGCCAAGGTCCTCGGTGACATCGACACCGACGACGAAGGCCGGCGCAGTGGCGACCCTGCGATTGTCGCGGTGGAAGCCGGCACCGGTACCGGTAAAACCGTGGCCTACAGCCTGGCAGCGATCCCGACGGCGAAGGCTGCCGGCAAGCGTCTGGTGATTGCCACGGCCACCGTGGCCCTGCAAGAGCAGATCGTCTACAAGGATTTGCCCGACCTGATGCGCAACAGCGGGCTGAATTTCAGCTTCGCCCTGGCCAAGGGGCGGGGGCGCTACATGTGCCTGTCCAAGCTCGACATGTTGCTCCAGGAAGGTCACGCGCAAACCGCCACGGCGCAGATGTTCGAAGAAGAAGGCTTCAAGATCGAGGTCGATGAGGTCAGTCAGAAGCTGTTTACCAGCATGATCGAGAAACTCGCCGGCAATAAGTGGGACGGCGACCGCGACAGTTGGTCCACTGCGCTGGAAGACGCCGACTGGGCGCGCCTGACCACCGATCACAGCCAGTGCACCAACCGCCATTGCCCGAACTTCGGCCAGTGCGCCTTCTACAAGGCCCGCGAAGGCATGGGCAAGGTCGACGTGATCGTCACCAACCACGACATGGTCCTGGCGGATCTGGCCCTCGGCGGCGGCGCTGTGTTGCCAGACCCGCGCGACACCATTTACGTGTTCGACGAAGGCCATCACCTGCCGGACAAGGCCATCGGTCACTTCGCCCATTACACGCGCCTGCGTTCCACCGCCGACTGGCTGGAAACCACCGCCAAGAACCTCACCAAGCTGCTGGCCCAGCACCCGCTGCCGGGGGATTTGGGCAAGTTGATCGAGCAGGTCCCGGAACTCGCCCGCGAAATCAAGACCCAGCAACAGTTCATGTTCACCGCCTGCGAACAGGTCGCCGATTTCAAACCCGGCGAAGACGTCGAAGGTCGCGAGCGACCGCGTCACCGTTTCGTCGGCGGGGTGATCCCCGAGCACATGCGCGAAATGGGCGTCGAGCTGAAGAAAGCGTTTGCCCGCCTCACTGATTTGTTCACCCGACTCACCGAACTGCTCAAGGAAGGCATGGACGGCGAGGTCAACATCGGCATCGCCAGCAACCAGGCTGAAGAGTGGTATCCGTTGTTCGGCAGTCTGTTGTCCCGCGCTTCCGGCAACTGGGAATTGTGGGTCGCGTTCACCGCCGAAGACCCGGAAGACAACCCGCCCATGGCGCGCTGGCTGACTCTGGCGGAAAGCGGCTCGCTGTTCGACATCGAGGTCAACGCCAGCCCGATCCTCGCCGCGGAAATGCTCCGGCGTAATCTGTGGAACGTGGCGTACGGCGCGCTGGTGACCTCGGCGACCCTGACCGCGCTTGGCACCTTTGACCGTTTCCGCATGCGCGCCGGCTTGCCGAAAAAAGCCGTGACCGCCGTGGTCCCGAGCCCGTTCCATCACGCCGACGCCGGCGTGCTGCGGGTCCCGGACCTGAAAGCCGACCCGCGTGACGCGCCGGCCCACACCGCCGCGATCATTCGTGAACTGCCGCAACTGGTCGAAGGTTCGCGCGGCACGCTGGTGCTGTTCTCCTCGCGAAAGCAGATGCAGGACGTGTTCGACGGCCTCGACCGCGACTGGCGCAAGCAAGTGTTCATTCAAGGCAACCTGTCGAAACAGGAAACCCTGAACAAGCACAAGGCGCGCGTCGATGGCGGCGACTCCAGCGTGCTGTTCGGCCTGGCGAGTTTCGCTGAAGGCGTCGACCTGCCCGGTGCCTATTGTGAGCACGTGGTGATCGCGAAGATTCCGTTCTCGGTGCCCGACGATCCGGTCGAAGCGGCTTTGGCCGAGTGGATCGAGGCGCGGGGCGGCAATCCGTTCATGGAAATATCCGTGCCGGATGCTTCCCTGAAGCTGGTCCAGGCCTGCGGTCGTTTACTGCGAACTGAAGAAGATCGCGGCACCATCACCTTGCTCGACCGCCGCCTGGTTACCCAGCGTTACGGCAAAGCCATCCTCAATGCGTTGCCACCCTTCCGTCGTGAAATTTCCTGATACATCGGTGGGCAATCAGGCCCACCGCGTTGTCTATCTCTCTACCATCGCTTTTCCACTGGCCATTGTTGGTCGTTAGGGAGAACTTCGTTCTTATGATCCGCCGCTCGTTGCCTGCCGTTTTTGCCTTGTTGTTCGCCACGCCGTTGCTCGCTGCACCCGCGGCCCAGCAAACGTTGTTCAACTTCGTGCGTCCCGCCGACGTGGTCCAGATCGCGACTCAGGACGCCAGCCTGCCGCAATCCAATGCCGAGCAAACGGCCGAAGGCGAAGTGCTGCGCCGGGTGACGTTCAACCCGGTGGCGCAACCGACCCTGCGTCTGGCGCCGCAGACCGGGGCCTGGGACTGGTCGCAGTCGGGCGTGATGAGTCTGCGGATTCAAAGCGCGATGAGCTGGGCCGTGACCCTCTACGTGAAAATCCAGAGCAACGACGGCAAGACGTTGATCAGCCGCGTTGACCTGCCGGCCGGTCCTGCGCAAACGCTGCTGGTGCCGTTGCAGCCGAGTTCGCCGTTGAGCCTGGGCATGAAAGCCGGGCCGCCGATGCCGATGACGTTTGACGGTCAGCGCATCCTGCTGGCCAGCAGTGCCGGTGAGCTGGATCGCAGCCAGGTGGTGTCGGTGACCTTGTCGATGGATCAGCCGAAAGTCGCGCAAAGTATCTTGCTCGAGCGCTTTGGCGTGCAGGACGGTGACGCGGTGACTCAAGCGGCCTACGGCAATCTGGTGGACGCATTCGGGCAATCGACCCGATCCAAATGGCCGGAGAAAATCAGCAGCGACGAGCAACTGAAAAGCGCTGCCGGCAAAGAACAGCAACAAACCAAGACCTGGCTGGCCGAGCGCGAGAAGTCGTCGCTGGACAAGTTTGGTGGCTGGACCAAAGGCCCGGCGTTCAAGGCCAGCGGCTTCTTCCGCACCGAGAAACGTGACGGTCGCTGGTACCTGGTCACGCCGGAAGGGCATCCGTTCTATTCGCTCGGGGTCAACACCATCGCCCCGGACGTCAACCAGACCTACATCGCCGGTCGCGAGTGGATGTTCGAGTCGCTGCCCAAACCCGATGAGCCGCTGGCCAGCCACTTTGGCGATGGCGACAACCGTGGCGGCAATGGTGTCGATCAGGGCCGCGGCTACAACGCCGGGCGCTGGTACGACTTCTACGGCGCCAACCTGCAGCGCTTGTATGGCGCACCATGCGCACTCGGCAGCGACACCAAGGCCGGTGTTGCCGAAGCGGCCAAGGCCGATGCGGCTGAGGCGACGATTGAGAAGGCGGCTGAGCAACCTGTCGTCCCGGCGACGGTTGAATCCGGAGTGGCCGAAGCCGCCAAGGCTGGCGCAGAAGAAGCGACCGTCGCCAAAAACACCGAGCAGAAACCCGCCGCGCCCTGCACCGCAGTGATTAACCAGCAGCGCTGGGCCGACCATGCCCTCGATCGCCTGCAAGCCTGGGGCTTCAACACGATCGGCAACTGGAGCGCGCCCGAGCTGGCCAACGCTGATCGCGTGCCTTACACGTTGCCACTGTCGATCGTCGGCGATTACGCCAGCATCAGCACTGGCACCGACTGGTGGGGCGGGATGCCTGACCCGTTCGACCCGCGTTTCGCCATGGCCACCGAACGCGCCGTGGCCATCGCTGCCCGGGATCATCGCGATGATCCGTGGCTGATCGGCTACTTCGCCGATAACGAACTGGCCTGGGCCGGTCCCGGTGACGACCCCCAATCCCGTTACGCACTGGCTTACGGCACGTTAAAAATGACCACCGACGTGCCGGCCAAACGCGCGTTCCTCAAGCAGCTGCGCGACAAATACCGCAATCAGGCGGGCCTGTCCAAAGCCTGGGGCATCGACCTGCCGGCGTGGGAATTGATGGAAGACCCGGGTTTCGTGCCGCCGCTGCCAAGTGCCGAACACCCGGAAATCGAAGCCGACTTCAAATACTTCCAGAAGGTCTTTGCCGACACTTACTTCAAAACCATCTCCGACTCGCTTAAGTGGCATGCGCCGAATCAGCTGCTGTTGGGCGGTCGCTTCGCCATCAGCACCCCGGAAGCCGTGGAGTCCTGCGCGCAATACTGCGACGTGTTGAGCTTCAATATGTATACCTTGCAACCGCAAGACGGTTACGACTTCGCCAAACTGCGCACGCTGGACAAGCCAGTGCTGATTACCGAATTCAACTTCGGCTCGGCTGATCGTGGCCCGTTCTGGGGCGGCGTGACGCAACTGGCCAAGGAAGAGGATCGCGGTCCGGCTTATGCGAACTTCCTCAAACAGGCACTGAGCGAGCCTTCGATTGTCGGCGTGCATTGGTTCCAGTACCTCGATCAACCGGTGACCGGTCGTCTGCTGGACGGTGAGAACGGTCACTTTGGTCTGGTGGGCATCACCGACTTGCCGTTTCAGGGCTTTGTCGACAGCGTGCGCAAGAGCAACCTGGCGACCGTCGATCAGTTGAATAGAGAGGCCGAAAAGGCCAAGGCTGAGACGGATAAGGCCAGTCATGATGCCGTGGGTGGCAGGAAGGCCGACGCCGGCAAGGGCGCTGGGCAGGGAGCCGGTAGCCCGGGTGGGCATTCCGGCAAGGGTCATTAAGGCTTGAGACCGCGTTATCGTTCATCGCTGGCAAGCCAGCTCGCACAGGAATCGCGTAGATCTTGTGGGAGCTGGCTTGCCAGCGATGGCGTCCTAAAAAACACCCTGAATTCCAGACCGAGCACAGGCGCAATCCGACCGCCCGGCCCAACCCTGTTCCCAAAACCGTCAATGGCTGGAACAATGCCGGCCACTTTGTAAAACGTTTGTCCGAGGAAATAGCGGGTGCAGATACAGGGTCATTACGAACTCAAGTTCGAAGCAGTGCGTGAAGCGTTCGCGGCGTTGTTCGACGATCCTCAGGAGCGTGGCGCAGCGTTGTGCATCCAGGTCGGCGGCGAAACCGTCGTTGATCTCTGGTCCGGCACTGCCGACAAGGATGGCCTTGAGGCCTGGCACAGCGACACCATCGCCAATCTGTTTTCGTGCACCAAGACCTTCACTGCCGTCGCCGCCCTGCAATTGGTTGCCGAAGGCAAGCTGCAACTGGATGCACCGGTTGCGCGCTACTGGCCCGAATTTGCAGCCGCCGGCAAGGAATCCGTGACCCTGCGTCAATTGCTCTGTCATCAGGCCGGTCTGCCGGCGTTGCGCGAGTTACTGGCGCCGGAAGCCCTGTACGACTGGCAAATCATGGTCGACGCCCTGGCCGCCGAAGCGCCGTGGTGGACGCCGGGCACGGCTCACGGCTATGCCGCGATCACCTACGGTTGGCTGGTCGGCGAGTTGCTGCGGCGTGCCGATGGTCGTGGACCGGGTGAGTCCATCGTCGCCCGCATCGCCAAACCGTTGGACCTGGATTTTCATGTCGGCCTGGCGGACGAAGAATTCCATCGCGTGGCGCACATCGCCCGGGGCAAGGGCAATGTCGGCGATGCCGCGGCCCAGCGCCTGTTGCAAGTGACGATGCGCGAACCGACGGCCCTGACCACGCGGGCCTTCACTAACCCGCCGTCGATCATGACCAGCACCAACAAACCCGAGTGGCGCCGCATGCAGCAACCGGCGGCCAATGGCCACGGTAATGCGCGCAGCCTGGCCGGGTTCTACGCCGGTCTGCTCGAGGGTAGCCTGCTGGAAAGCGAGATGCTCGACGAGCTGACCCGCGAGCACAGCCTTGGCGAGGACAAGACTTTATTGACCCGGACCCGCTTCGGCCTGGGTTGCATGCTTGATCAACCGGACGTGCCTAACGCCACTTATGGCCTCGGCCCACGGGCGTTTGGTCATCCGGGCGCCGGCGGTTCCATCGGTTTTGCTGACCCGGAGCACGATGTCGCCTTCGGTTTTGTGACAAATACACTGGGGCCTTACGTTTTGATGGACCCGCGTGCGCAAAAGCTGGCGCGGGTACTGGCCACTTGTCTGTAAAACGCGCTCAAGGGTTCCAGGGCCGGAACCCGAAGACGTTTATGTTTTCCAACCGTCTGTTTGTCCCGGTCCTGCCGGACTGTTTTTTATGACTTCTTTTTGTGGATATCCAATGTCATTCAATAAAACCACCCTCGCTTTGGCCCTATGTGTCGCTGTCACCGGTTGTGCCCAGACTCCACAAAATGATTCGGATGGCAGCAGCTGGTGGCCGTTCGGTTCCTCCGACAAGGTCGCCGCGAAACCGCCGGCTACCGCTGCGGACCCTGTGAAGCCGGTCGCTGCGGCTCCCGCTCCGGCGCCGGTAAAACCAGTCGCTGCGGCCCCGGTGGCCAAGGCTGAAAACGCCAGCCATTGGTACTGGCCGTTCGGTTCCGATGAGGTGCTGGACAAGAAACCAGAAGTGAAACCTGAGGCCAAACCGGTCGAAGTGGCCAAGGCTGATGCCGACGCGGGTGGCAAATGGTGGTGGCCGTTCGGCGGCAAAGAGCAGCCGACCGCCAAAGTCGTGCCGATGCCTGACCCTAAAGTGACCCAGGCCTGGCTGGACGATTACGAGCCGCGCCTGCGCACGGCGATCAAGGACAGCAACCTGCAACTCGAGCGCCGTGAAAACGTGCTGGTGGTAATCGCGCCAGTCGAAGGCTCGTTCAACCCTGACCGCCCGGCCATGCTGCTGCCGGTGACACTGGGCCCGTTCACCCGCGTGGCTAAAATTCTCGAACTCGATCCGAAAACCGCGGTGCTGGTACTCGGTCACAGCGATACCTCGGGCGTCGCACCGGCCAACGTGAAATTGAGTCAGGAGCGTGCGCAAGCCGTGGCGGCGATCTTCCGCCTCAGCGGTCTGGAACGTGATCGCCTGATGTTGCGCGGCATGGGTGGTGAAGCCCCGCGTGCGGCCAACGACAGCGTTGAAGGCCGTGCCCTGAACCGTCGCGTCGAACTGCTGGTGACCCCGCAAAACACCATGGTCGCGCTGCTGAGCAAATACAACATGCCGGCGCCGGCACCGGTGCGAATGGTCGCAGCCCAGGACGCCAAGCCCGTGGCCGCGCCGGTCACGCCTGCACCTGCGGCGAAGAAAGCCGCTGTGCCTGCCACGAAAAAAGCGCCGGCCAAGAAAGCTGCTGCCAAGGCTCCTGCCAAGAAAGCACCGGCCAAGGCTGCGACGCCTGCGAAAAAGGCTACACCGGCCAGCGCCGCGACAGCCGACAAGAAAGTCGTTGCCGCCGACGCGGTAAAAAATTGATTCGCTAATCGAAAGGAATGCGCCATGACCCAGGGCCTGGCTGATATGCGTCGCGACTACACCCGAGATGGCCTGACCGAAGCGCAAGCCCCGGCCGAGCCGTTCGCGCTGTTCCATCAGTGGTTTGCCGACGCGGTGAAAACCGAACAGGCGCCGGTGGAAGCCAACGCCATGACCCTGGCCACGGTCGACCAGGACGGTCGGCCGCATTGCCGCATCCTGCTGCTCAAGGGCCTGGATGCGCAGGGTTTCACGTTCTTCACCAACTATGACAGCGCCAAGGGTCAGCACTTGGCGGCGAACCCGTTCGGTGCCATGACTTTTTTCTGGCCGGCCCTGGAGCGTCAGGTGCGCATCGAAGGGCGAGTGGTGAAAGTCACGCCTCAGGAGTCCGACGCCTATTTCCAGGTACGACCACTGGGCAGCCGTCTTGGTGCCTGGGCTTCCCCGCAGAGTCGCGTGATTGCCGATCGTGGCGAACTGGAAGCGCTGCTCAAAACCACCGAGCAACGGTTTGTCGATACGCAGCCCGATTGCCCAGCCCACTGGGGCGGATATCGCCTGCTACCTGAGCGCATCGAGTTCTGGCAGGGCCGTTCGAGCCGCCTGCACGATCGCCTCAACTATCGGTTACAAGACCGTTTACAGGACGCCGACTGGATTCTTGAACGTCTTGCACCCTAGGCAGTCTACCGTCCGGATAGCCTGCTGATGCGGCCTCAAGCCATTGGGCAGGTCCCGCGCTGTCGCTCCGGGTTCGATTCGCTGAGGCCCTGTACCGGGCCTGAATCAAAGCAATTTTATTCGGGCAACGTCGTGACAGGCGTGAAGCAGCGGAGTTTAATGGCCACCTGTCCTTTGGAGTTGATGCTATGCGTAAGTCTGTTCTGCTGGTTGCTTCCTTTTCCACCATGGCGATGTTGCTCACTGGCTGCCAATCGAGCTTGACCGGTGACTCCTATTCCCGTGACGAAGCGCGTCGTGTGCAGACCGTTCGCATGGGCACCATCGAATCCCTGCGTCCGGTAAAAATCGAAGGCACCAAGACCCCGATCGGCGGCGCAGCCGGCGCAGTCGTGGGCGGTGTCGGCGGTAGCGCCATCGGCGGCGGTCGCGGCAGCATTGTTGCAGCGGTCATCGGCGCCGTCGCCGGCGGCTTGCTGGGTTCGGCCACTGAAGAAGGCCTGACCCGCGCCCAGGGCGTGGAGATTACCGTTCGCGAAGACGACGGCAGCATGCGCGCCTATGTGCAGCAGGTTCAGGAGAATGAAGTGTTCCGCGTCGGTGAGCGGGTGCGGATTGCTACTGTCGATGGGACTAGCCGCGTTTCGCACTAAGCGGAAACGGGTTAGAGAAAAACCCCGATCAGCGTGAGCTGGTCGGGGTTTTCTATTTTTGGGAATTTGGTACTTTCACCATGCTTTCCGGTATCGAAACGCAATCTGGTAGTCAAAAGCGGCCTTATCAATTTGATGGTTGAACAGAGGTTGAATTTCAGGAATCCACGCCGCTAAAACATCGAATCCTCCGTCGTATATTTCGCTTTCCGCCATCAAACCTAATGCTGCGATTATCGAGCCGTCATCGCCAAGGTCGGCGGAGTATTCCTTTCCGTCCGCCATTTCCGTTTCCTTGTCATACCAGTCCAATCTGACTTTCAGTCCCATGCGGTCCTCACAAATACTTTTTAATGCTGCGGTTTTTCTTGGGTGGATCTATTTGCTCACCCGTTATGTGATCGAACGAGCCAAGATGACTTCCATCGCTTGCACGATAGGCTTCTAGCTCCCCATGCAACGAGTCCCATTCATAAATGGTTCGGCCTTTGGCATCAATCCAACGCTCTCGAAGGCCGCTGCCACCTTGTCGTGGAGTTTTCTTCTTCGCCAGGCTCAAGCCTGAAAATCCGGTGATTTCTTCCGTTTCGGGTGCGGAGTGATAGTCGTGATCGGGGTTAGGAAGTTTTCTTCCTGACACGCTCACAACAATGTAAACCGGCTTCACCCCCGACCCCACCGGAAACACAAGAATGAAATCCCTGTAATCCGGCGGGTAAATCGGGTTTACGATAATCCCATCCGCCGCGTCAGTTGGCGGATACACCCAGATATGCGGCGCTTGCGGCGCAGCTTCCAGCTTAGGAATGCCGAGGATGTCAGAACCATCCACGGCCGGTGTCCAGACCAGTTCGATGCCGTCGCCGAGATCAGCGATGAAGTGGCTGTCTTGTGCAGTGAACTTCACGACATCAACCATCTCCCAATCGCGGTTTTTGCCGGTGTAGAAGGCGTAGCCCTTGAGCGTGCCGTCATCCTGTTGCTCGACGTTTAGTCGAACTCGAGTGCGCGCTTGTTTGAGACTTTGCAGTTGTTCTTCGGTGTAGAGGGCGCTGTCGCTCAGGCCAGGGACCCAAAAGATCGCGGCAAGGCCGGCCAATGCCGCGGTGCTGGCAGCGCCGACCGCGGCGACGGGAATGGCGAGGGTCGGGAAACGTAGCACGAGTTGGCCGACGCCGAGTGCGACGGTGCTGCCGCTGATCGTTTCAAGGTTCAGCAGCCCGGTATCGTCTGTTTTGCGAGCACCGAGCCAGGCGATTTCTCCGTAGTCCTTGAGGCTGTCGGTCGGCACCATCCCGGAAGGATTCGAGTAATCGATGATGGCGTCAGGCAGCTTGCAGGACTTGGCGAAGACGCACCCAGCTTTTACAGGCCTCGGCTTTTCCGCCAGAACCTGACGACCGCGTTCGAACGCGTCCTGACGCGCAAGCATGGCGTCATAAGCATTTTGTCCGGCCTCCCGCGCATCCAGTTCGGTAGGCGTCATCGGTCGATAGGTAACGTGATGACCGTCACCCGATGGCGGGTTTTTAACCCAGGGAATGTCTTTGTCTGCCACTGATCATCCTTGCGTTCGTCCGTCGACAGCCCTCCAAAAAAGGGGCTGTGCGACGTTAACGAACGCAGATGATTGTGGCTGTAGGACGCGTCTCTAATGACGCTGGGAGTTGTCTCTGATGATCAGGAGGCGAGCACGGCGTGCTTGCGACTCGCCGCCGCCGTCACCGCATACCCGATCAACGCCGCGAGTATAGAACCGGTCAAAATCCCCATTCGGTCCATACCGGCGTATTCGCTGGCGCCCGGTACGAAGGCCAGGGAACCGACGAACAGGCTCATGGTGAAGCCGATCCCGCAGAGGACCGCGACGCCCAGCACCTGGCCCCAATTGGCATGTTGGGGCAGGGCGGCGATGCCGGTTTTTACCGCCAGCCAGGTCAGGCCGAACACGCCGAGGGTTTTGCCCAGCAGCAGACCGATGGCGATGCCCATCGGCACGTGGTGAGTGAAACTTTCAACCGTGACACCGCTCAGCGACAGTCCGGCATTGGCGAACGCAAACAGCGGCAGGATGCCGTACGCGACCCAAGGGTGCAGGGCGTGTTCCAGGGTCAGCAGCGGCGACGGTTCGGCATTTTTCGTGCGCAACGGGATGCAGAACGCCAGGGTTACGCCGGCCAGCGTCGCGTGAACGCCGCTTTTGAGTACGCACACCCACAGGATCAAACCGATGATCATGTACGGCCCAAGCTTGACCACGCCGAGCCGGTTCATCGCGATCAGCGCGACGATGCAAGATGCCGCCAGTGCCAGGGACAGGGTCGACAGGGTGCCGGAATAGAAAATCGCGATGACGATGATCGCGCCGAGGTCGTCGATGATCGCCAGGGTCATCAGGAACAGCTTCAGCGATACCGGCACGCGTTTGCCCAGCAGTGCGAGCACGCCGAGGGCGAAGGCGATGTCAGTCGCCATCGGAATCGCCCAGCCAGCCAGCGCGGCTGGATTGTCGCGGTTGAAAAACCAGTAGACCAGCGCCGGCACGACCATGCCGCCAATCGCCGCAGCGCCTGGCAAAACGATTTGCGAAGGTTTCGAAAGCTGGCCATCAAGGACTTCGCGCTTCACTTCCAGACCGATCAGCAGGAAGAACAGCGCCATCAGGCCGTCGTTGATCCATAGCAGCGCCGGTTTGGCGATTTGCAGTGCACCGATCTGCGCCACCACCGGGGTGTCCAGAAAGCTGCTGTAGAGCCACGACAGCGGTGAATTGTTGATGATCAAAGCCAGGGCGGCAGCGGCGATCAATAACAGACCGCTGGCAGCTTCCAACTGAAAGAAACGCGTGAAAGTGCTACGCAGAGGCAAGGTCGCTCTCCATCGATTAATCAAAAAGGTGCCACACCCTAACCCGTACCGTTAGTTGTTAAAACAAAAGTTATATTCTTTTTTGTTATATGCCGTTGCAATGTAAAAGGCCGGCTCGGACCTGAGCCTAGCAGTTGCCAGACGTATTGAACCTCAGCTGTATCTGTGCGGGATGTCGGAATTTTCCTAAGCTTCAGGGCTGAGCCTTGCGACAAGGCCGACTCGACGAGAAAAACACCATGAGCGACAACCGACAGTGGGCCCGCGAAGCCATCCGCATCATTGAAGCCGACTTCCAGCGCAGTGCCGACACCCATCTGATCCCTTTGCCGCTGCCGGGTTTTCCGGGCATCGAACTGTACTTCAAGGATGAGTCGAGCCATCCCACCGGCAGCCTGAAACATCGCCTGGCGCGCTCATTGTTCTTGTATGCGTTGTGCAACGGCTGGCTCAAACCCGGTGCGCCGGTGATCGAAGCATCCAGCGGTTCAACGGCAATTTCCGAAGCGTACTTCGCCCGTTTGCTCGGTCTGCCGTTTATTGCGGTGATGCCGGCCACCACCTCGAAAGAGAAAATCGCGCAGATCGCTTTCTACGGTGGCAAGAGTCACCTGGTCGACGATCCGACGCAGATTTACGCCGAATCCGAGCGTCTGGCCCGCGAGCACGATGGGCACTTTATCGATCAGTTCACCTACGCCGAACGCGCCACTGACTGGCGCGCCAACAACAACATCGCTGAATCGATCTTCCACCAGATGCGTTTCGAGCACCACCCGGAACCGAGCTGGCTGATTTCCAGCCCCGGCACCGGCGGCACCACCGCCACGCTTGGGCGTTACGTGCGTTATCGCCAGCATTGCACCCGCGTGCTGTGCGCCGATGCCGAGCGGTCGGTGTTTTTCGATTACTACCTGACCGGCGACGCCAGCCTGCGCCTGGATCACGGTTCGCGCATTGAAGGCATCGGCCGGCCACGGGTCGAGGCGTCGTTCCTGCCGAAGGTGATCGATGCGATGGTCAAGGTGCCGGACGCGCTATCGCTGGCGGCCATGCATTACCTGGCGCAGCGTTTGGGACGACGGGTGGGCGGGTCGAGCGGAACCAATCTGATCGGCGCGTTGATGGCGGCGCAGCAGATGAAGGCCGCGGGGGAGTCGGGGTCGATCGTGGCGATTTTGTGCGATGGCGGTGAGCGTTATGAAACCAGCTATTACAACGAGGACTGGCTCAAGGCGCAGGGATATGAATTGAGTGGGTTGATGGGCGCGGTGGCGGCGAGTGTCGAGCGTGGTGAGCCACTTCCAGCCACCGTGTTGCGCGCCAATATCTGACACACAGAAGATAAAATGTGAAGCGGTCTTGCTCGCGAAAGCGGTGAATCAGCCAACATACCTGTTGAATGTGAAACCGTATTCGCGAGCAAGCCCGCTGCCACATTTGAATTGTGTCAAGCTTCGAGGCCGAGGATGTCCCGAGCCACGGCTTCGGCGATGCGAATGCCATCGACACCCGCCGACAGAATCCCGCCCGCATAACCCGCGCCTTCACCGGCCGGGAACAAGCCCTTGACGTTTAAACTCTGCATCGACTCGTTACGGGTAATCCGCAGCGGCGACGAGGTGCGCGTTTCGATCCCGGTCAACACCGCATCATGCAGCGAATAGCCACGGATCTGCTTCTCGAACGCCGGCAAGGCTTCACGAATGGCTTCGATGGCGAACGCCGGCAAGGCCAGCGCCAGATCACCCAGCGCCACGCCTGGCTTGTAGGACGGTTCAACGCTGCCCAGTGCAGTGGACGGCTTGCCGGCAATGAAATCGCCAACCAGTTGCGCCGGCGCTTCGTAATTACTGCCACCCAGCACAAAGGCGTGGGATTCCAGGCGTTCCTGCAACTCGATACCGGCCAGCGGACCGCCCGGATAATCGACTTCCGGGGTGATGCCGACGACGATCCCGGAATTGGCGTTGCGCTCGTTCCGCGAGTACTGGCTCATGCCATTGGTGACCACGCGGCCCGGCTCGGAGGTCGCCGCCACCACCGTGCCGCCTGGGCACATGCAGAAGCTGTAGACCGAACGGCCGTTCTTGGCGTGGTGCACCAGTTTGTAGTCCGCTGCCCCGAGTTTCGGGTGGCCGGCGTATTTGCCCAGGCGCGCGCGGTCGATCAGCGACTGCGGGTGCTCGATGCGGAAACCCACTGAGAACGGCTTGGCTTCCATGAACACGCCGCGGCCGTGGAGCATGCGGAAGGTGTCGCGGGCGCTATGGCCGAGGGCGAGGATCACGTGTTTCGAATGAATCTGTTCGCCGCCGTCGAGCTCGACGCCGACCAGTTGGCCGTCCTCGATCAACACGTCGGTTACCCGCTGCTGAAAGCGCACTTCGCCGCCCAGCGCGCGAATCTGCTCGCGCATGTTTTCCACCACCCCGGTCAGACGGAACGTACCGATGTGCGGTTTGCTGACGTAGAGGATTTCGTCCGGCGCGCCGGCTTTTACGAACTCATGCAGAACTTTGCGCCCGATGAACTTCGGGTCCTTGATCTGGCTGTAGAGCTTGCCGTCGGAGAACGTCCCCGCGCCGCCTTCACCGAATTGCACGTTGGATTCCGGGTTGAGGACGTTTTTGCGCCACAGGCCCCAGGTGTCCTTGGTGCGCTGGCGCACTTCGGTGCCGCGTTCGAGGATAATCGGCTTGAAGCCCATTTGCGCGAGCAGGAGCCCGGCGAAAATCCCGCAAGGCCCGAAGCCGACGACGACCGGGCGTTGTTCGAGATCGGCCGGCGCCTGGCCGACCACTTTGTAGCTGACATCCGGCGCCACGTTGACGTTACGGTCATCGGCGAACGTGTGCAGCAACGCCGCCTCATCCTTGGCGGTGAGGTCGATGGTGTAGATGAAGCACAGTTCGGAGGACTTTTTGCGCGCATCGTAGCTGCGCTTGAACAAGGTGAAATCGAGCAGGTCATCACTGGCGATGCCCAGGCGCTGCAGAATGGCAGGGTGCAGGTCTTCTTCGGGATGGTCGATTGGCAACTTGAGTTCAGTGATTCGTAACATGACGGGATCCGGTTCGCGGGGCGCACAACTGCGCCAGGGCGTTTGAAGGCGGCGATTATAAGCCCCAACAGCCGAGTCCCGTGAGGCTTATACGATCAGTCGTCGCGCGATCCGCCGAAATACCCGCAGCCGCGCTGAACCTGGCCATCGATGCGCAGTTCGGCGCTCATGTGCTGGACACTGCCGGTGCTGCTGTCGACGCAACGTTGCCGCGCGACCCACAGTTCGATGTGCTGATTGTTGGCTTCGGTGCTGAGGTTGAAGCGGCCATCGCCCAATTGCTCTTCAACGTAAGGGACGGCGAGGGGCGGCTGACCCGCACGGTCGATGACCATGCCTTTGCCACTGACTTTCACATTCCACTCGGGCCCGTGGCCGGCGGCGCGCAGGATCAGCAATTTGAAATTCGGATCGTTGCACGCGGTGCCCGAACGCTCGACACGGTAAAGCTGCTGCAGATCGAGGCGGCTGTCGACAATCTTCCCGCGCACGTCGGCGAACAGCTTGCCCTGGTCATCGGCGAGAGTTGCTGCCTCTTGCAGGATGCTGGTGCCGCCGGCGTCGTTGACCACGAAACTGCGCTGCTCATTGCACGGCTGGAACAACAGCTTGCCGTCGGCCGCCGTCAGTTGACCCTGCATTCGGGTCTGGCCCACGTGGGAGGCACTTTCACGCGGGCCATCGAGCAACTGGCAGGCGGCGAACAGCGGAAGCAAGGCAACAAGGACTAAGGAACGGGCAACACGCATCTTTGGCTCTCCAGACAAGTGCCGCCACGTTACGCAGCCTGACGGTTCATCACAACCCCAGCGGGCTGGTTGATTCACTTGGTAGGAGCACGACTTGCCGGCGAAGGCGATCGCACGGACGCCTTCGCCGGCAAGCCGTGCTGCTACGGCGTCGTGGTAGTCAGCCGACGTGAAAGGTCTGGCCAGTCTGCAGGCCTTCCACGCTTTTGGCGTAGGCCAACGCCACATCGGCGGCAGGAACCGGTTTGTAACCGCGGAAGTACGGCGCGTATTTGCCCATGGCTTCCAGCAGCACGTTAGGGCTCACCGAGTTCACCCGCAGGCCGCGCGGCAGTTCAATCGCGGCGGCACGCACGAAACTGTCGATGGCGCCGTTGACCAGCGCTGCCGAGGCACCGCTGCGGATTGGGTCGTGGCTGAGCACGCCGGTGGTGAAGGTGAACGAAGCGCCGTCGTTGGCAAATTCGCGGCCGATCAGCAGCAGGTTGACCTGGCCCATCAGCTTGTCTTTCAAGCCCAGGGCGAAACTGTCTTCGGTCATCTCGCCCAACGGGGCGAAGGTCACGTTGCCCGCGGCGCAGACCAGTGCGTCGAACTTGCCGGTCTGTTCAAACAGCTTGCGAATCGAAGCGCTGTCGCTGATATCCACGTGCAGATCACCGCTGTTGCGACCAATACGAATGACCTCGTGGCGTTCGGACAACTCTTTGTCGATCGCCGAACCGATGGTGCCGCCTGCGCCTATCAATAGTATTTTCATGGTGCTGACCCTCATGTGTTTTGAATGTGGGTTCAGTCTAAAGTGGTTTTTTCTGCTGATAAGCGCGCTAATAGGCAACCTTTGGTTTTCAAATGGAAACAATCCATGAGCGAAATGGATGATCTGGCGGCATTTGCGGTGTTGATCGAAGCCGGCAGTTTCACCTTGGCTGCGCAGCAACTGGGGTGCAGCAAAGGCCAGTTGTCCAAGCGCATCAGCCTGCTGGAAACGCGGTTTTCCGTGGTGCTGCTGCAACGCACCACCCGCCGTTTGAGCCTGACGGCGGCGGGGGCGGCGCTGTTGCCGCAAGCCCAGGCGCTGGTCGTCCAGGTGGAAAGGGCGCGTCAGGCCTTGGCGCGGTTGAAGGACGACATGGCCGGCCCGGTGCGTATGACGGTTCCGGTGTCGCTGGGGGAAACCTTTTTCGATGGCTTGCTCCTGGAATTTTCCCAGCAGTACCCGCAGGTGCAGATCGAACTCGACCTCAGCAACAACTACCGTGACTTGTCCCGTGACGGCTTTGATCTGGCGGTGCGCTCCGAAGTGGGCAATGACGAGCGTCTGGTGGCGCGCCCCTGCTGGCCTGGCACGAACTGACCTGCGCCAGCCCGGCCTACCTCGATCGACACGGCGAACCGCAGGCTCCGCACGCACTGGCGGAACATCACTGCCTGCTCAACAGCCACTACAGCGGCCGCGAAGAATGGCTGTATCACCAGCAGCATGAGTTGCTGCGGGTGCGGGTGTCGGGACCGTTCGCCAGTAACCACTACAGCCTGCTGAAAAAAGCTGCATTAGCGGGGGCGGGCATCGCGCGTTTGCCGTCTTACCTGCTGCAGGCGGAATTGGCTGACGGGCGTTTGCGCTGGCTCCTGCGCGACTATCAGACCCGTCGCATGCCGATGTACCTGGTGCATCCGTATCAGGGTGGTTTGCCCAAGCGTACGCAGGTGTTGGCGGACTATTTGATTGGGTGGTTCAAGCGCAGTGGCGAGGCGTTGGACAGGCTCTAAATCATCACTCGAACCTTTGTAGGAGTGAGACCGGCTTGCCGGCGATAGCAAGTTCATATTCAAAAGAGATGTTACCTGACCTGCTGCCATCGCGAGCAGGCTCACTCCTACAGGGTTCTGTGTTGTTGGTGAGATTGTGTCGCGCACAAAAAAACGGCCCGAAGGCCGTTTTCTGTTTTACCGCGAAGGCTTAACCACCGAGGTATGCTTCGCGCACTTTCGGGTCGGTCAGCAGCGCTTCACCGGTGCCTTGCATCACCACCCGGCCGTTCTCCAGAACGTAGGCACGGTCAGCGATTTTCAGCGCCTGGTTGGCGTTCTGCTCCACCAGGAACACCGTCACGCCATCCTTGCGCAGCTGTTCGATGATGTCGAAGATCTGCTGGATGATGATCGGTGCCAAACCCAGCGAGGGCTCGTCTAGCAGCAGCAGCTTGGGCTTGCTCATCAGCGCACGGCCGATGGCGAGCATTTGCTGTTCGCCGCCGGACATGGTGCCGCCGCGCTGGGCAAAGCGTTCTTTCAGGCGTGGGAAAAGTCCGAGAACCTTGTCCATCTGTTCCTGATAATCGCCCTTGTCGGTGAAGAAGCCGCCCATGGCGAGGTTCTCTTCCACGGTCAGTCGGGCAAATACACGACGACCTTCCGGCACCACCGCAATGCTTTTACGCATGATCTGGGACGAGTCCTGGCCGACGAGCTCCTCGCCCATGTAGCGAATGCTGCCGCTGTGGGCCTGCGGCGAACCACAGAGCGTCATCAGCAAGGTCGACTTGCCGGCGCCGTTGGCACCGATCAGCGTGACGATCTCGCCCTGACGGACTTCGACGTTGACGCTGTGCAGGGCCTGGATCTTGCCGTAGAAGGTGGAAACGTTTTCGAATTGCAGCATTTACGCTTCCCCCAGATAGGCTTTGATCACTTCAGGATTGTCGCGGATCTGTTCCGGCGTGCCGTCAGCCAGGGGCGTGCCCTGGTTGATCACGACGATGTGGTCGGAAATGCTCATGACCAGTTTCATGTCGTGTTCGATCAGCAGCACGGTGACGTTGTGCTCTTCGCGCAACATGCTGATCAGCGCCTTGAGGTCCTCGGTTTCCTTCGGGTTCAGGCCAGCGGCCGGTTCGTCGAGCATAAGAATCCGCGGACGGGTCATCATGCAGCGAGCGATTTCCAGACGGCGTTGCTGACCATAGGCCAAGGTGCCGGCGGGACGGTTGGCGAACTGCGTGAGGTTGACCTTGTCGAGCCAGAACTCGGCGAATTCCATCGCCTCGCGCTCGCTCTTGCGGAACCCCGGCGTCTTGAACAGGCCCGACAGGAAGTTGGTGTTCAGGTGACGGTGCTGCGCGATCAACAGGTTCTCGACAGCGGTCATGTCCTTGAACAGCCGCACGTTCTGGAAAGTGCGCACCACGCCTTTGAGGGCAATCTTGTGGCCGGGCAGGCCCTGGATCGGCTCGCCGTCCAGCAGGATGCTGCCGCCGCTCGGTTTGTAGAAACCGGTGAGGCAGTTGAACACGGTGGTCTTGCCGGCGCCGTTAGGGCCGATCAGTGCAACCACCTGCTTTTCCTTCACGGTCAGGGCAACGCCGTTGACCGCCAGCAAGCCGCCGAAGCGCATGCTCAAATTGTCTACTTTAAGGATCTCGCGGCTCATTTGCGCAGCTCCATGTGAGGACGTTGCATGGGCAGCAGGCCTTGAGGACGCCAGATCATCATCAGCACCATCAAGGCGCCGAACATCAACATGCGGTATTCACTGAACTCACGCATCATTTCCGGCAGCAGGATCATCACCACGGCCGCGAGAATCACGCCCAGTTGCGAGCCCATGCCACCCAGTACGACGATGGCGAGGATGATGGCCGACTCGATAAAGGTGAAGGACTCCGGCGTCACCAGACCCTGACGGGCGGCGAAGAAGCTGCCGGCGAAACCGGCGAAGCTGGCGCCCAGGGTGAAGGCCGACAGCTTGATCACTGTAGGATTGAGCCCCAGCGCACGGCAGGCGATTTCGTCTTCGCGCAGCGCTTCCCACGCACGGCCGATCGGCATGCGCAGCAAACGGTTGATGACGAACAGCGCACCCAGCGCCAGCAACAACGCAACCAGGTAAAGGAAAATCACCTTGTTGATCGAGTTGTATTCCAGACCGAAGTATTCGTGGAACGTCTGCATGCCTTCGGCGGCTTTACGTTCGAAGGTCAGACCGAAGAACGTCGGTTTCTCGATGTTGCTGATGCCGTTCGGGCCACCGGTGAGATCCGTCAGGTTACGCAGGAACAGCCGGATGATTTCACCGAAGCCCAGGGTCACGATTGCCAGATAATCCCCGCGCAGACGCAGGACCGGGAAACCGAGCAGGAAGCCGAACGTGGCCGCCATCAGGCCGGCGATCGGCAGGCAGATCCAGAAGCTTAGGCCATAGTAATGCGACAGCAGCGCATAACTGTAGGCACCGACCGCATAGAAACCGACGTAGCCGAGATCGAGCAGACCGGCGAGGCCGACCACGATGTTCAGGCCGAGGCCGAGCATCACGTAGATCAGCACCAGGGTGGCGATGTCCACTGCCCCGCGGGAGCCGAAAAACGGCCAGACCAGCGCGCCAGCGATCAACGCGATGATGAACCAGCGCTGAGTCGTCGGCAGGGTCAGGAAGTTGCTGGCCTTGGCCGGGATCAACGGCATGTTGGGCGAGGATTTCCAGGCCGAACTGATCTGCTGGTCAAACAGCACCCGCAGGAACATCAGCACCGAACACACGGCAATGGTGATCAGCGTTGCGGTGCTGGTGCCATGGACTTCGAGGTTGATGCCGACGATGGTCAGTTTCAGACCGAGTACCGGGTAGGC
Organism: Pseudomonas sp. GB2N2; assembly: GCF_054897705.1. Lineage (NCBI taxonomy): Bacteria > Pseudomonadati > Pseudomonadota > Gammaproteobacteria > Pseudomonadales > Pseudomonadaceae > Pseudomonas > Pseudomonas sp. GB2N2. Next base: position 3,170,381 of record NZ_CM142701.1, on the reverse strand, counting down.
CACGGCCCACACCAGCAAGGCGCTGAACAACGCCTGTTTAAGATTTCTAGTCATACTTTCTCAACCTCCGGACGGCCCAGCAGGCCGGTTGGCCGGAACAACAACACCAGAACCAGCAGACCGAACGCCACGACGTCCTTGTACTGGTCGCCGAAGATATCGGCACCGAAGGCTTCCGCGACGCCCAGCACCAGCCCGCCGAGCATGGCTCCGGGGATGCTGCCGATACCGCCCAGTACCGCTGCGGTGAAGGCTTTGAGGCCGACGAGGAAACCGGCGTTGGGGTTGATCACGCCGTATTGCATGCTCAGCAGCACGGCGGCAATGGCGGCCAGTGCGGCACCGATGACGAAGGTCAGGGCGATGATGTTGTTGGTGTTGATTCCCAGCAGGTTGGCCATCTTGATGTCTTCGGCGCAGGCGCGGCAGGCACGACCCAGGCGAGAACGGGAGATGAACAGCGTCAGGCCGATCATGGCGATCAGGGTCACCACGAATACCACGATTTGCATGTAGGAAATCAGCACTTCATGTGCGCCACCTGGTCCGAAGGCAATGTTGCCCGGAATCAGGTTGGGGATGGATTTGTCCTTGGAGTCTTGTGCCAGCAGAACCGTGTTCTGCAGGAAGATCGACATGCCGATGGCGGAAATCAGCGGGATCAGACGGTTGCTGCCGCGCAAGGGGCGGTAGGCGATCCGTTCAATGCTGTAACCGTAGGCACTGGTCACGACGATGGTCGCGAGGAAAGCGGCGGTCATCAACAGCGGAACACTGTCGAGTCCCATCATGGTCAGCCCGGCGATGGCGATGAACGCCACGTAGGAACCGATCATGTACACCTCGCCGTGGGCGAAGTTGATCATTCCAATGATGCCGTAAACCATCGTATAGCCGATGGCGATCAGGGCATACGTGCTGCCAATGGTCAGGCCATTAACCAGCTGTTGGAAAAAGTGATAGATGTCAGGCATTACTGCGCTCCTAAAAACCTGATACGCATTTCACTGGTGGAGTCATTTTCCCGCTCGAGCCCCGTGGATTTGCATCCACTTCGAACGCGAGGTTTGCCAGCGAACCGCTGATGACGGTTTTGAGATTTTCAGGTGGGGAGACTGACGGATCACGCCAGCGCGGCCCAGGTACGTTCGTAAAACAAAGCCCACGGCACGCCGTGGGCTTTATTGGCAGTCAGTCAGGCAAAGCCTTACTGAGGCGAAGCTTCAGTTTTTGGTTTGCCGAAGTGCCACTCGTAAACCACAAATTTGAAGTCTTTCAGGTCGCCCTTGCCGTCGAAGCTCAGGTCGCCAGTCGGGGTCTTGAAAGTACCGGCGTGAATGGCGGCAGCCACTTTCGCTGGGTCTTCGGACTTGGCAGCCTTGATACCTTCGGCAATCACTTCCACAGCCGAGTAGGCCGGGAACACGAACGGACCGCTTGGGTCTTCTTTCTTCGCTTTGAACGCATCAGCCAGGGCGATGTTGGCCGGGTCCTGGTCGAAGGATTTCGGCAGGGTTACCAACAGACCTTCGGAAGCGTCCTTGGCGATCTGCGAAATGGAGTCGTTACCCACGCCTTCCGGGCCCATGAACTTGGCTTTCAGACCTTTTTCCTGGGCTTGACGCAGGATCAGACCCAGCTCCGGGTGGTAGCCGCCGTAGTAGACGAAGTCGACGTTGGCTTGCTTGAGCTTGGCGATGATCGACGAGAAGTCCTTGTCGCCGGCGTTGATGCCTTCGAACACGGCAACCTTGACGTTTTTGCCTTCAAGGGTTTTCTTCACGGCGGTGGCGATGCCTTCACCGTATTGCTGTTTGTCGTGCAGAACAGCAACGATTTTCGGCTTTACGTGATCGGCAATGTAGTTACCAGCGGCAGGGCCCTGGGCGCTGTCCAGACCGATGGTGCGGAACACCATTTTGTAACCACGTGCAGTGATGTCCGGGCTGGTGGCAGCCGGGGTGATCATGATCACGCCTTCGTCTTCATAGATGTCCGAAGCCGGTTGAGTGGAGCTGGAGCACAGGTGACCGACGACGAACTTGACGCCGTCGTTGACGACCTTGTTCGCGACTGCCACGGCTTGTTTTGGATCACAGGCGTCATCGTATTCAACGGCTTCGAGTTTCTTGCCGTCTACGCCGCCTTTGGCGTTGATTTGTTCGATGGCCATTTTGGCGCCACTGAACTGCATGTCGCCGTATTGGGCTACAGGACCGGTTTTAGGGCCGGCAATGCCGATCTTGATGGTGTCAGCTGCGAACGAATGGCTGGCAACCCCGGCCAGAACCATAGCGGCAAACAGTTTGGAAATCTGCTTAGTAGCCTTAGTCATAGTGCTCCACTCTTACTGTTGTAGTTTTTATAGTCCTGGCGCCGTAGCAGCAGAACCGGGTCAGATATCTTCAATATCCTCCGGAAAGTGCCCCCGACAACTGTACCGGTACAGTGTAGAGCGCCGATTGTCAGCCTGGGAAGCTGGCGTCGAGGGGCAATATCAGGGGTTGTCGCTTTTTTGAAAGAAAAAGACAGAATTGCGGCGGGGGTTACAGCTGAACTATCAGCAATCCTTGGCTCTCCTGCAGTTTTCAATCGGTGACTCAAATTGCATCCGGGTTTGTCTGTCGGACCACCAACGTTATCATTCACGTCGATTTCTTTTCCGGACAGGAACCCATGACTCAAGAACCTAGCACCCTCTATGCCAAGCTGCTTGGTGAAACCGCATCTATTACCTGGAAGGAGTTGGAGCCGTTCTTCGCCAAGGGTGCCCTATTGTGGGTCGACTCGGGTCTGGATTTGATCGCGGCGGCCGAGGCTGTAGCGACGGACGATGGCGAGAAAGTGGCTGCCTGGCTGGCCGCCGACACCGTCGCCAAGCTCTCTGAAACGCGGGCGCTGGATCTTTTCGAGCGCCAACCGGAGCTGTGGGCAGTGGTGGTTTCGCCGTGGATTTTGATTCAGGAAAGGGCGACGAAGTGATTCGTCGCACCGAATAAGTGCGCGGCTCAGTCCAGCAAAGTGTGTAGCCGAGTAGCGTTATGGCATCTTGCCGTAGAGAAAGGCCACAGGCGTGATTGGCATAACGGTGACGTAAACGTAACGGGCACAGTTTAGTGAGCAGGCTAACGGCCGCTTAATTGTTTCCGGATGTTGGATTTGTACCGGTTTTGAGGCCGTCATCGTTGGCAAGCCAGCTCCTGCATGTGAGGGGTCGAACACGAACAGTGTGACGCCCTAAAACCCTGTAGGAGCCGGCTGTCGGCGATCCGCCGCAACGCGGTCTCGGATCAGACGGTAAACGTCTTGCCCGTATGGTTATTCAGCGAAATAACCTTGGTCTTGCCAATCCGGTGACGATAGATCTCACGCAAATACTTTATCGCCTTCTTCACGCAATCGCGCGACAGGCGAATGTCGTTGATCGAGACAAATTTTTCCTTGTCGTTGATCAGCTCGCGATACTTCTTCTCGTACATCGGTTTGATCGCGTACCAGTTGGTGTCGAGGATCTTCGCCGGGTTTTCGAACTCGTTCAGCAAGTCGTCGATCAAGTCCTCGTCAAACTCCTCGTTGATGATGAAGTCGAGGATCGAATTATCCAGCGTGTCGTCAAAGCGGTACGGGTTTTTCGCGAAGCAGCGCTTGATGAACGCGACGATCAGCGTCAGGAAGTCGTCCGACAGGCACGGGCTCTTGGCGATCAACGTGGTCAGCGACAAGTTGGCCGACGCACCGATCACCAGCGCATACCGCTTCAGCGTGGTGTTCGGGAACAGGCTGTTGAGGTGGGTCTTCAACCGGTTCAGGTCCATGTAGGACAGCTTGTAGTCCTTTGGCAGAGAAACGATCGACACCACTGACGAACAGTTCTTGAAGAAGTGCAGGTCGTGCAGCGCGGCAGCGTCATAGCCGGAATTCTTGTACTGCTCCAGCGAAGCACGGTAACGCTTGGACTCGATCGGCAGCAGGCTGATGCCTTCGATGGCCTGGGTCACTTTGTTGAAGTGCGGCAGGTCGATGGAGCGGAAGAACAGATCGTCGATGTTGAGGCGTTGCGGCTCTTTCTCGAACACTTTGAACTTGTCGTTGCTCGGCGGCGGTGTTTCCGGCACTACTGACTCCGCGTAAGCAATCGCCACCGGGCCGGCGAGGCTCATGAACAGGTCGTTGGCGTCGAGGCGGATGGTTTCGCCGATGTCGATGCCGGCACGACGGAAATAGTTCTGGTCGTAGTCAGTCGTCACCGCCTGCGCTGTCAGAATGTTGAAGATCTGCTGCGAGATGTACTGGTTGGCGTGCTTTTCCATCGCGTTGACGTCGATGTTCTGGATGTTGCCGTCATCGCTTTCTTCGGCATAACGCATGATGTCGTTGGAGATCAGCATCATCGCGTTCCATGGGCGGATACGCCCCATGACGCTGGCTTCGCTGCTGTCTTCGTTGGCGAAGTTGTAGGAGAAGTCCCACTCTTCCGACAGGTATTTGCACAACAGGCGACCGGCGTTGATGTGCAGCGCCTCGGACATTTCACTGCGGTGATCGGAAATGTTCGGCAGCACGCAAATGCCGCTGGTGAAGATCGGTTCGAAGACGAAGGAATGGCCGCTTTTGCCGTCGTGCTCATCCATCGGCTTGGTGTCGAACGTCTTGTTCATGTACGAATGTTGCTGGGCCAGGCCGAATTCCGAGGCCATCCCCGAACCGGTACCGCCGCCGGCGCTGAAAATCGAGAAATACAGGCGCGACTGGTTGGCCTTGATGCCGCAGCTGTCGATCAGGTACGAGTGAATCATTTTCCAGTCAGGGCTGGAGAAACGCTGGGTGTCCTTGTTCAGGATGATCTTGGCCAGGTACTGGCCGAGGATCGGCGCGTTACCGGCGCCACCGGCGTGGACTTCCGACAAGTCCATGATTTTCATTTTGCTGTAGTCGCGCAGGAAACCGCTTTTTTCGCCCTTGCGCGAAAAGCGGATGCGACCGGCGATGTCTTTGTCCAGGTCGCCGAGCATCACCAGCGGTTCGACCAGAAACACTGGTTTGGTGGCTTTGTTCGTGCCCAGGCGCAAGTTATTGCGGATCCACTGTGCCGGGCTGTAGCCCTTTTCCGCGTAGCGTTTGTCCGGCGACAAGCGGTCTTCGCTGTTGAATTCGTTGAGGTAGAACTTGCGGGCGTTGTACACCAGTTCCGCGACGTCCAGCGCAATGTTCGAGCCGCAACGACCGAGGCCGATCAGGCACACCGACGGGAATTCCTGATCGTTGTGCTGTTCGCTGTCGCCTTCAAGGTGCGGCGCGCGCGGGAACACCATGTCGCGCAGGCCGTCGAGGTTATCGAGGATGCGGTCGGTGTTGGTTTCGGTGAAATACAGATATTGCTGGGTTCCCAGCGGGCGCGACGGCGTCAATGGCTTCGACGGTGCGGGGCTGTTCGCCGCCGGGCTCAGCGTCAGATCGGATATCGCAGTGGCGGGGTTGTTTTTGGAAGTCATTGTGCGCCATGTACCTGGGCTGTTGGGTCCGGCAACTGTTGTCGTCGAACCGTCACGGATGGGTTCTCGCGTCTTTCTTCAGCGCGTCATTGGCCCAAGCGTCAGGGGTTTGGCCTGAGCATCACTCGGGGGAATCCTTTCCTTAGTCATGATGAATCGGCCAATATTCGGCGATCTTTAATCGAAAAGAAGGCCATATGATCTCAATCTACCTTGGTTGGGTTTTGCCGGAATCGGTTTGATGGACTTGAGCAGGGCAGTTGACGAAGCCTGCATTCAGCGAATTGGCCGCACAACGGATGCGCCTGCATGGAAGCCAGGGCTATTTGAAAAAGGACCCGTCAACGTGAGTGCAGCCGTATCGCGAGCCAGACTCAACGGACTGAAGGCGCGCGTATGTTTGCGCTGGTTGAGCTTGTTCAGTACCGGATGCAACTTCGCCAGCGGCACCGGACGACTGAGCAGGTAACCCTGCACGAAATCGCAGCCGTTGCGCTCCAGAAACTCATACTGCTCAGGGGTTTCGACGCCTTCGGTGACCACCTGCAAATGCAGCGTGTGCGCCATGACGATGATCGCCTGGACGATTTCCATGTCCTGTGTGGCCGTGGGGATCTCCTGAATGAACGAGCGGTCGATCTTCAGCGTATTGAGGGGCAGGCGCTTGAGGTAGGCCAGGGATGAATAACCGGTGCCGAAGTCGTCGATCGACAGCGAAACGCCGAGGGCGCGAATCTGGCGCAGCAACACCAGCGTGTCGGCGATGTTGTTCATCAGCGCGTTCTCGGTCACTTCCAGTTCCAGCCGTTGCGGCGCGACGCCGGCGGCCAGCAATGCTTGTTCGATCTCCTCGGCGAGGTCTTCGCGCGCCAGGTTCAGGGGCGAGCAATTCACCGCGATATGCAGCGCTTCGCACCCTTGGCGCGACAACTCGGACAGGTCTTCGCAGGCTTTGCGCAGCACCCAGTTGTCCAGGTCGGCGATCAGGCCGTTGGATTCGGCGATGGCAATGAACCGGTCCGGCGCCAGCAGTCCGTGGACCGGGTGCTGCCAGCGCACCAGCGCTTCAAGCTTGCTGACCTGACCGGTTTTCAGGTCATAGATCGGTTGGTAATAGAGCATCAGCCCGGTGTTTTCCCGCAGCGCGTAGCGCAACTCTTCTTCAAGCTGCAATTCCATGGTCGCGCGGGTTTTCAGGCTTGCGTTGAAAAAATTCAGTGCGTTGCGACCGCTGCCCTTGGACTGGTACAGCGCCAGGTCGGCGTGCTTCAGCAGTTCTTCACAGCTCGTGCCGTCTTCCGGAAACAGGCTGATGCCGATGCTGGTGGTCATGACCATGCGCCGTCCGGCCAGCTCGATCGGGTCCTTCATTTTCAGCATGATGCGCTGGGCCATCTGCCGCGCTTCCTCGCGATCATGCAGACCGATGAGCAGACAGAATTCGTCGCCACCAAAGCGCGCCACCACATCATCGTGGCTGCGCACCGAGCCCTTGATGTGTTGCGCCAGGACTTTGAGCAATTCGTCACCGGCGTCATGGCCGAGGCTGTCGTTGATCCGTTTGAAATGGTCTATGTCCAGGAACATCACCGCGAGCATGCCGCCTTCACTGGTTTTCTGCGCGAGCTTCTCGGCGAAGATCTGGTTGAACCCACGGCGGTTGGTCAGGTTGGTCAGGGCATCGTAGTTCGCCGCGTGTTGCAGCGACATGCGCGCCTGGTCCAGTTGGCTGAGCAGCGCGTTGACCCGTTGCAGGTCGCGTTCCTTGCCTTGCAGTTTCTTGTCCGCCAGTGCCGCGCTGATGCTGCTGCCGATGATCAACAGCGTGATCACTGCCACCGTCAATCCCAGTTGCAGGTGATTGTTGTCCGCGGACATCGTCAGCGGGCTGCCGCTCGGTAGCACCAGAGTGAAGGCTGCCATGCCGGTGAAATGCATGCTGATAATGCCCGCCCCAAGCACCAGGCTGGCGCTGAATTTGAGCAATTGATGGAGCACGCCAGAGCCGACGCGCAGACGACTCGACAGCAACAACGCAGCCAGGCTCGCGCCAATGGCGATCACGATGGACAGCGCGAACAGCAGCGGTTGGTAATAGGGCATCGCATTGGCGTGCATCGCCTGCATGCCCACGTAATGCATCGCGGCAATGCCCAGCCCGATGCAAACCGATGCCTGAACGTATTGCCACAGGCTCAAGCGCGGGTGGCTGAGGGTGTGCATCGCCAGCCACGAAGCAAGCAGGGCGATCAAGAGTGAGGCGAGGGTGACGGGCAAGTCGTAATGAATTTCGACCGGCGCCTGAAAGGCCAGCATGCCGATAAAGTGCATGGCCCAGATGCCGCCCGCCAGGCAACCTGCACCGACCCAGCGCCAGATCCGCTGCGAGGTCGGGTTTTCCGAATGACCGACCCGTTCTGCCATGTCCAGTGTGGCGAAGCCAGCGACACAGGCGACGAGATAAGCCAGCAGCACAAGAAAAGGGTCATGTGTGCAATTGAGGACGACCTGCCCACTCGAGGTCAGCTCGGTACCAAAATGCAAACCAAGCCACTCCATAGCATGCCCCGTCCAGTCACCTTGGCCAGCGCAATGGGCGCTGCCGAACGCTTTGGAGTATAGAGCTGATACAACGAGTGCAAGCGGTAGTGGCACATTGGTGCCAAACATTTTGGCATTAATGCGATTGCTATTGGCGATAAGAGGCTATAGGCGTCAAGCGTTCTCTTGGCAGGCCTGCTCACACTCGGGCAGGTCTAACTCGGGTAGCAGGGGCGGCAAACCGAACGCGGCTCTGGCTGCATCGCAATCCACATTGGCCTCGCCATTGGCCCAGGAGGCATCGAATTCCCGGCAGGTGCTGGAGCGCTGGTCATAAAGGGAACACTGCACGGTGCTGCCAACTTCTCCAACCAGGCCTATACAGCGCGTGGGTTTGCAGTCGGTGCCCAGCATGGCGACCCGGCTCGGGCTGATGGACGCCACCAGCTCGTCGGGGACTGTTCCTCCTGACGAGGCGCATTCACCCCAAAAAAAAGACACGCGAAAATGGGAACAGCAGGCACCGCAATTCAGACACGGACTGACTTCGGACATGTTTGGTAATCAATGGAGGGATGGGCACACGGAGGGGCAGACAGCGCCGCTATTCTAGGCTTCGCACCTGGCTTTGGAAGGGGGGGCGACAGTTATTTTCGGGCGCTGGGTCGGTATGGGTCACTATGGCTTGATATCAGCTTAACGAATAATTACAGACAGCTCTGGCAGGCCTGACTAGATTGCAGGTTCCGGGGACAGTGACGCCCCAAAAACAATAAAAAGAGACGGACCCCATGCAGAACTCGACCCAAGCGGCGAATGCCTGGCGCATTCTGTTCCTGCTGTTCCTGGCCAATCTGTTCAACTTTTTCGACCGCACCATCCCGGCCATCATCATCGAGCCGATTCGCATGGAATGGCACCTCAGCGATTTCCAGCTGGGGATCATCGGGACGGCCTTCACCCTCGTTTATGCGATTGCCGGGCTGCCATTGGGGCGAATGGCCGATACCGGCTCGCGCAGCAAGTTGATGGGGTGGGGCCTGGCGGTGTGGAGCGGCCTGACCGCGGTCAACGGAATGGTGGGCAGTTTCTGGAGTTTCCTGATCGTGCGCATGGGCATCGGCATTGGCGAGGCCAGTTATGCACCGGCGGCCAACTCGCTGATCGGCGATCTGTTTCCGGCTCACCGCCGCGCACGCGCGATGGGCATTTTCATGCTCGGTCTGCCGTTGGGGCTGCTGCTGGCGTTCTTTACCATCGGCGCGATGGTCAAGGCGTTCGACAGCTGGCGCGCACCATTTTTCATTGCCGCCGTGCCAGGGTTGATCCTGGCGATCTTCATGTTTTTCATCAAGGAACCGAAACGCGGCGCTGCCGAGAGCGTGCAGGTTTCGCAGGAGCGTGTGGACCGTCCGATCCGCCGGGTGCTGGCGGTGCCGACATTCCTCTGGCTGGTGATGGCGGGGCTGTGTTTCAACTTTGCCACCTATGCCTGCAACTCGTTCCTGGTGCCGATGCTGCAACGTTATTTCCTGATGCCGTTGCAGGAAGCGGCCGTCGCGACCGGCGTCATTGTTGGTGTGACCGGGCTGTTCGGCCTGACGCTCGGCGGTTGGGTCGCGGACAAGATACACCAGCGGGTGGCGAATGGACGGCTGTTGTTTGCGGCGTTCAGCCTGATCATTTCGACGGTGTGTACCGCGTGGGCGTTGCATTCCGGGCGGATCGAGATCGGCGTGTTTGTGGCAGTGTTCAGCGTCGGCTGGCTGTTTGCCTACAACTTTTACACCTGCGTGTACACGGCGATTCAGGACGTGGTCGAACCGCGCCTGCGCGCGACGGCCATGGCGCTGTTCTTTGCCGGCCTGTATTTGCTCGGCGGTGGGCTGGGGCCGGTGGTGGTGGGCGCGCTGTCCGATCACTTCGCGCACACGGCGATGCTGGAGGCGGGCGCCGGGCAGATGACCGAGGCGTTCAAGGCCGTTGGTCTGCACGACGCGATGTACCTGATCCCAGTGGCGCTGTTCTTCACGATGATTTTTCTGTTCCTGGCATCGCGGTGTTTTGTACGGGATGCGCAGCGGATGAAGGATGGGTTGGTGGCGGTGGTTGAGCCTCAAATCCCGGCAGTCACCGCATAGAAAAACTGCAATAGAGAACCTGTAGGAGCCGGCTTGCCGGCGATGGCGTCCGCTAAGCACCGCCGGATTCAAAGGTCTCATCGCCGGCAAGCCGGCTCCGACGGGGTTGTTGTTGCGACGTAGAGACAAAAAAAGGCCCGCATCGCTACGGGCCTTTTTTATTGCAGGGGTAGAACGGACGATTAACCCGCCACCAACACCCGAATCGCTTCCAGTCGCAGCGCAGCCTTGTCCAACATCGCCAACCCTTGCTCGCGCTGTTTGCGCAAAGCCACCAGCTCGCTGTCGCGCACGGTTGGGTTGACTGCTTGTAACGCGGTCAGGCGCGCCAGTTCTTCATCGGTATCGGCAGCCAGGCGACGCTGCGCCTCAGCCACGCGCTCGGTGTGACGTGGGGCGATTTTCTCTTCGCCAGCGTTGATCCGTGGCGCCAGCTGATCACGCTGAGCCTGGATGAACTTGTTGGCGCTGGCACGCGGCACGCTTTCCAGTTGATCATTCAGGGTTTCGAACGACACCCGGCCCGACAGGTCGTTGCCGTTGGCATCAAGCAGGCAGCGCAGGGCGGCGGGCGGCAGGTAACGACCCAGTTGCAGCGAGCGCGGTGCAACCACTTCGCTGACGTAGAGCAGTTCCAGCAACACGGTCCCCGGTTTCAGCGCCTTGTTCTTGATCAGCGCAACGGCGGTGTTGCCCATCGAACCGGATAGCACCAGGTCCATGCCGCCCTGCACCATCGGGTGCTCCCAGGTGATGAACTGCATGTCTTCACGAGACAGCGCCTGGTTGCGGTCGTACGTGATGGTTACGCCTTCGTCGTCGCCGAGCGGGAAACTGGCGTCGAGCATTTTTTCGCTCGGCTTGAGAATCAGGGCGTTTTCCGAATGGTCTTCGCTGTCGATACCAAAGGCGTCGAACAGGGTTTCCATGTAGATCGGCAGGGCGAACTGATCGTCTTGCTCAAGAATGTCTTCAACTAGCGCATCGCCTTCCCCAGCGCCACCGGAGTTGAGCTCCAGCAGGCGGTCACGGCCGGTATGCAGGTCGGCTTCCAGACGCTCGCGCTCGTTGCGTGCCTCGTCGATCAGCGCTTGCCACTCGCCATCGTCGGCGTTTTCCAGCAGCGGCAGCAGGCGCGGGCCGAACTGATGCTGCAAGGCGTTGCCGGTCGGGCATGTGTTGAGGAACGCGTTCAGCGCTTCGTGGTACCACTGGAACAGCCGCTCTTGCGGGCTGGTTTCCAGGTACGGCACGTGCACTTCGATGATGTGCTTCTGGCCGATCCGGTCGAGACGGCCGATGCGCTGTTCCAGCAAATCCGGGTGCGCCGGCAGATCGAACAGCACCAAATGATGGGAGAACTGGAAGTTGCGACCTTCACTGCCGATTTCCGAGCAGATCAGCACTTGCGCGCCGAACTCTTCATCAGCGAAGTAGGCAGCGGCGCGGTCCCGTTCGAGGATGTTCATGCCCTCGTGGAACACCGTGGCCGGGATGCCGGAGCGCACGCGCAGGGCGTCTTCCAGGTCCATGGCGGTTTCTGCGTGGGCGCAGATCACCAGCACTTTGGTGCGTTTGAGCATCTTCAGTGTGTCGATCAGCCACTCGACGCGCGGGTCAAATTTCCACCAGCGCTCTTCTTCGTTGGCGTCCGGCTGGGCCTGGAAGCTGACTTCCGGGTACAGCTCGGCGTGATCGCCCAGCGGCAGTTCGAGGTATTCGTCGGGGCACGGTAGCGGGTACGGGTGCAGTTTGCGCTCCGGGAAACCCTGCACGGCGGCGCGGGTGTTGCGGAACAGCACGCGGCCGGTGCCGTGACGGTCCAGCAGTTCGCGGACCAGACGGGCGCTGGCTTCGGTGTCGCCATCGTTGACCGCAGTCAGCAAGGCTTCGCCTTCGTTGCCAAGGAAACCGTGGATGGTCTTGTGCGCTTTCGGCGACAGCCGCCCTTTGTCCAGCAACTCCTGAACGGCTTCGGCCACCGGACGATAGTTCTCGCTCTCGGCGCGGAAGGCGTGCAGGTCATGGAAACGGTTAGGGTCGAGCAGGCGCAGACGGGCAAAGTGGCTGTCCTGGCCGAGTTGTTCCGGGGTTGCAGTCAGCAGCAATACACCAGGGATGACTTCGGCGAGTTGCTCCACCAGCGAGTATTCCGCGCTGGCCTTGTCTTCGTGCCACACCAGGTGGTGGGCTTCGTCGACGACCATCATGTCCCAGCCGGCGGCAAACAGCGCGTCCTGAGCTTTTTCGTCGTCGACCAGCCATTCGAGCGCAACCAATGCGAGCTGGGTGTCTTCGAACGGGTTGGCGGCATCGCTTTCGATAAAACGTTCTTCGTCGAACAGCGCGACTTGCAGGTTGAAACGGCGGCGCATCTCCACCAGCCACTGGTGCTGCAGGTTTTCCGGGACCAGGATCAGCACGCGGTTGGCGCGGCCCGAGAGCAGTTGTCGATGGATAATCAGACCGGCTTCGATGGTTTTGCCCAGGCCCACTTCGTCCGCCAGCAGAACCCGCGGCGCAATGCGGTCGGCGACTTCACGGGCGATGTGCAACTGGTGCGCGATCGGCTGCGCACGCACGCCACCCAGGCCCCAGAGCGAAGACTGCAATTGGCGGCTGGTGTGTTCCAGGGTGTGGTAACGCAGGGAGAACCAGGCGAGCGGGTCGATTTGGCCGGCGAACAGACGGTCGCTGGCCAGGCGGAACTGAATGAAGTTCGACAGCTGGGTTTCCGGCAGGGTAACCGCTTCGTTCTGTGCGTTGAGGCCGTGATAGACCAGCAGGCCATCGACATCGTCGACTTGCTGGACGGTCAGTTTCCAGCCTTCGAAGTGAGTGATCGAGTCTCCCGGCGAGAACCGCACGCGGGTGAGGGGCGCATTCCGTAGCGCGTACTGGCGAGTCTCGCCAGTGGCCGGATAGAGCACGGTCAACAAGCGGCCGTCCTGTGCCAGAACGGTGCCTAAACCCAGCTCGGCTTCGCTGTCACTGATCCAGCGTTGCCCCGGTTGATACTGCTGCGCCATGCTGCCTGACTCCCACCTTGAAAAAGCGGGCTATCTTAACGGAATGAGGGCTTCAGGGCCAAAGGAATAGGAGCAGCAGCAAGCTTTAAGCTGCAAGCTGCAAGTCGACACGCCAATCATATTTTGAACGTGCGAGGCACCATCTACTGCCAAGCAGGTCACAGTTTGCGACCGATGGCTCAAGTCGCCATCCCCGCAGCCGACAGCCTGCAGACAGGAGACTAACTAATTATGCTGCCACCGATGCTCCCCTTGAGTGCCGTGCCGATCACTTCCCAGCACGACCCGATCCGCCAACGCCCGGATATTCCGCCCGTTGTACCGGTGCAGGAAAGCTCCAACGAAAGCACTATCGACCTGCAACAGCGCGACCCGGAGGAGGCGGCTTTTCAGCTGCGCGAAGAACAGCGTCGCAAACAGGAACAGCAACGGCGTCGTCGTGAAGCCGATGAAGATCCTGCCGAACACCTGGCGATTCCCGGAGATCTGCTCAACGCCGACAATACTGTGCCGGTAGTCCCGCTGATTGAAGACGAGCCGCGTCAGGGTGTGTGGGTCGATATTCAGATTTAGCCCCGGCGATGGCCAGCTCGTTCAGAGCGCTCAGCAGTGCATCTGTTTCCTGATCGGTATTGAGGTGGCTGACGGCGATCCGCGCGATGCTGTCCAGGCCTCTCGCCTGCATGTCCAGCGGCGTATAAGCCACACCATTGGCGCCGATGTTGATGCCTCGCTGTGCCAGCCGCTGTTTCAATTCAGCACTGTCCCAACCTTCGAGCGTGAAGGCGATCAGCCCCGATTGCTGATCGATGGCGCCCAGGTTATGCAGCGTCAGCCCGTTGACCGTCTCGAGGCGTTGGCGCAAGTGCCGGCACAATCCATCGATACGTTGGCGAACGCGCGCCGCCCCCAACCGGTTGAACTCATCCAGCGCGTTGGCTAACCCCGCCAGCAAGGCCACCGAGACTTCGCTGGTCTCAAAACGCCGCGCGTCGGCCCGCACCTGGAAACCCTCGCCATCCCAGGGTGCGGACAGCACGTCCAGTTGGCCGGGCATCAGGCGTTCGAGAAACCCTGGTTTGATGTACATCAGCGCCGTGCCTCGCGGGCCACGCAAGAATTTGCGTCCGGCACCCTTGAGCACATCGCAGTTCAGTGCCTGCACGTCGCAGGGCAGTTGGCCCAAGGCCTGGCCGGCGTCGATGAAGTAGGCAATCCCGTGCGCTTTCGCCACCGCGCCAATCGCTTCCGCCGGGTTGATCAGGCCGCTGTTGGCCGGGAGCCAGGTCAGTGCGATCAGCTTCACCCTCGAGTCGATCATCTGTTCGAGGGCGCTGACGGATACCGCGCCGGTCTCATCGCAAGGAATCACCTCCAGTCGCGCGCCTGCATTGACCGCGCCTGCGATGCAGGCGAGATTGCCGCCCCATTCATGGCGCCCGACCAGAATCCGCTCGCCGGCCTGCCACGGCCCCAGCGCGTTGAACGCCATGCCCCACGCCGCCGAGCCGCTGCTGGCGAACGCAATGTTTTCGGTGTGGGCGTTGAGCATTGTCGCCGCCGCGTGGCGAGCGCGGGCTTGAACGCTCTGGTCGGCCGCTTCCATCGGTCCGCAGAGGGACTCACGTTGCAACTGTTCAATCACCGCGTCGAGCGTGGCCTGACTGGGCAACGAGGCGCCGGCGTGGTTGAAGTGAATCACGCTGGCACACCCCGGCGTGGCCGCCCGCAGGCGTTCCACTTCGGAGGTGTTCATGGCCGCAACTCGAAAATCGCGTCGATTTCCACCGCCACACCGCTGGGCAGGCTCGATACGCCTACTGCTGTGCGCACGTGCCGGCCTTTTTCGCCAAGAGCGTTGACCAGAAGATTGGAGGCTCCGTTGGCGACCGCGCCCTGACGATTAAAATCAGCCGCGCTGGCGACGAACACGCCGAGACGTATGATGCGCACCAATTTTGACAGGTCATCTCCCAGCGCGTGGCCCAATTGGGCGAGCAGACCCAAAGCCGCCAGTTCGGCGGCGTTGATCCCTTCATCGTCGGAGATCGATTCTCCCAGACGACCAATGAACGCGGGTTTGCCGTCCTGCAAAGGAATCTGGCCGGAAATGAACAGATGGTTCTGGCTGACGACATGATTGACGTAGTTGGCGATGGGCTGGCTCGGCGTCGGCAAAGTCAGGCCCAGTTGCTGGACGCGTTGGGCGAGTGAGTCGGTCACGGGGAATCCTCCTGAATGAAGGCTCCAGCATGTTGGCGGACCAGCAGCACGACAAACGGATAGATCTAATCCGACGTATCCAAATAACTTATGCGTCGACTATTTCATTCAGCCATTCACCAAAGCATTCCGCTGCGTGGCTCGCCGGCCGGTCGGGAGTGACCAGCCAATAGCCGATTTCGCTGGTGAATGACGGAGTGTCAAAGGCCTCTACCAACGCACCTTCCTTGATTCGGCGGTGGATCAAATGGTGGCGTCCCATGGCAATGCCCTGACCAGCCACCGCCGCTTCGACGACGATGTTGTAGTCGTGAAGCATGACGCTGGGGTAGTGGGCGAGATCTAGGCCGCTGTGCGCGCTCCAGTCGATCCACTCGAACGGCTGATGGGATTTGGCCATGAGCAATGGGCCTTTTTCGATACCGCGGGCTTTGAAATCCGGGCTGCAAACCGGCGTCAGGGTTTCCACCATGAAGCGTCGGGCGCGGACCTTCGGCCAGCCGCCCTTGCCATAACGAATCGCCAGATCGACTTCGCCGCCGCCCACGTCGGCCAGTTCCACCGAGGGCATCAACTCGACATGGATGTGCGGGTGGCGGGCATTAAAACTGGCCAGGCGCGGCGCCAGCCATAGCGTAGCGAACGAAGCGAGGAGGCCGATGCGCAGGGTCGTTTCATGGAGATCATTGCTGCGCAGTTCGCGGGTGGCCAGGGCAATGGATTCGAGGGCCGGCTGTATCTGTCGGTAGTACGCTTCGCCGGCAGGGGTCAGATCGATGGCCCGGGTGCGGCGGATAAACAGCTGCTGGTTGAGGAACTGCTCAAGCTTCTGCACTTGATGGCTGATCGCACTTTGGGTCACCGACAGTTCCTCGGCAGCCTTGATGAAACTCAAATGCCGAGCCACGGCCTCGAAGGCGCGCAGGGCGATCAAGGGCGGCAGATCCTGATGCAATTCCACGGTGCGGGTCCTTTGGGTCCAGCGCAAAAACGCGATTGTGCGGTGAAAAACGTCTTGAGCACATATTTTGTTATGCCGCTGTCACACGGGTGGCTGGTCAGCGGCGGCGCCAGACCGCATTATTGTGCCATTCACCCAACGCAATGAATGCCATGAGCCAAGACGACAAGCTGATCGACCTCAATGCCGAACGCGCCAGGCGCGTTCATGACCTCAATGACAAGCGCCTCAATGAAGTGCGCCAGGCATTCGAGCAGGCCATGCCATTGGGCAAAGCGAAAAAGAAGCCTAAGAAAAAACCGAAAAAGCGTTAATTCCCCTCGCATCCGTTGATGCAGATCAGTTTCCCTCTCTCCTTTTCGCCCCGTCGCGGGCGATATTGATCCCGGTCAATGTTCTCTCCTGTCTGATTGGTTAACTTAGCCCCATCGCAACAGGGCAAGTGCAGGAGAGCCGTCATGTTTTTCGACAACGTGGTGATCGCCGGAGTGCTGACAGTCAGCCTCATGATTCTATTTTTTGCAGGGTTTGGATTTTTTATCTGGAAGGATTCGCACAAGCGAAAAAATCCGTAGGTCTTTCTGGAAGCAATGAGCACGCAAGGCACTTTGGGCAACTTCGGTTGCCCTTTTTTTTGCCCACGTTTTTACGAGGATGTGCCGCTCCCACATGGGGTCGGCGTGACGGCATAAAAAAGGCGCGAACCTCACGGAACGCGCCTTTTTCGTGGCAGGAATGTATCAGCTGCCGAGTGCCTTCGATGCCAGCCAGAACAGGCCGGCCGACAGGGCCACGGTGGCTGGCAAGGTCAGGACCCAGGCCAGCAGGATGGTTCTGACGGTGCCGCCTTGCAGGCCGCTTTTGTTTGCAACCATGGTGCCGGCCACGCCCGAAGACAGGACGTGAGTGGTGGACACCGGCAGGCTGAAGATGTTGGCCAGGCCGATCAGGCTCGCCGTGGTGATCTGCGCCGACATGCCCTGGGAGTAGGTCATGCCTTGCTTGCCGATCTTCTCGCCGATGGTCAGCACCACGCGCTTCCAGCCCACCATGGTGCCCAGGCCCAAGGCCAATGCGACCGCCAGAATCACCCAGAACGGGGCGTATTCCGTGGTAGTCGTGAGGTCTTTACGCAGTTTGTCCAGGTCAGCTTTTTCACGGGCTCCGAGGCTTGGCAGTTTGCTGACTTTCTTGGCCGTGTCGTCCAGGCAGAGCAAATAGCGACGCACTTCGATGCGGCTTTCCGCCGGCAGCGAGTGGTAATCGGACACACCTTTGAGGGTGTCGAGCAGGGCGGCGATGGTCGGTTCAGTCTGTTGCGGGTTGCAACGGAATTTCTCCGGCAAATCGCCTTCCACGCTTTTGCCCAAGGCCAGGAATTCACCCAGCGTATCGCCATTGCGTTTATAGAACTGGCTCAGGTGCAAGGTCGCATCGCGCGTCCGTTCGATCTGGTATGTGCTGCTGCCAAGGTCGAGTACGAACTGCGCCGGCACGATACCAATCAGCACCAGCATGATCAGGCCGA
Source organism: Pseudomonas sp. GB2N2 (assembly GCF_054897705.1). Lineage (NCBI taxonomy): Bacteria > Pseudomonadati > Pseudomonadota > Gammaproteobacteria > Pseudomonadales > Pseudomonadaceae > Pseudomonas > Pseudomonas sp. GB2N2. The sequence continues at coordinate 3,152,466 of NZ_CM142701.1, read as the reverse complement.
TACCTTTCTGACCATCGTTGGAGCCGTGCACGAAGCTCACGGCCATGGCCGAGATCACCAGGACCAAGCGATTCCAGAACGGCGGATGCTTCTTGTCGTCGAGCTTGCGGCGCTGGTCCGGTGTCTTGTGCATCTTCGACAGCGGACGCCACCATTTAAGGCCGATCAGGATCAGTGCGGCGATCAGGAACCCGGCCATCGGCGAGAACACCAGCGAGGCACCGATATCGATCGCCTTCTGCCAGTTCACGCCGTCGGCCAACGGAATATCGTTGATCAGGGCGTTGGCCAGGCCGACACCGAGGATCGATCCGATCAGGGTGTGGGAGCTGGAGGCCGGGATACCGAAGTACCAGGTGCCCAGGTTCCAGGTGATGGCGGCGGCGAGCAACGAGAACACCATGGCCAGCCCGTGACCGGTGTTCACATTGATCAGCAGTTCTACCGGCAGCAGGTGGACGATGGCATACGCCACGCCAACGCCGCCCAGCAGCACGCCGAGAAAGTTGAACACACCGGAAAAGAACACCGCCAGATGCGGCGGCATGGCTTTGGTGTAGATCACCGTGGCAACCGCGTTAGCGGTGTCATGAAAGCCGTTGATGAACTCGAAGGCGAGGACAAAGGCGAGGGCGAGCAAGAGGCTCACAAGCACCCAAGCATCCAGTCCGCTGAATAAATCGATCATGAAGGTTTTCTGACCCGGTCGTAAGGGGGCGCGATTATGCCAGAAAAGACTGTTAATCGATGCACTCGCTGCTCATCGGTAACATTCTTCAACGAATTAGTTTTCGGCAATCCCTCGAGGCTAGCGTGTTTGCCGGGGTTCGCAAGTCATTGAATTTCGTTGAGATGCCCGCGGGCGCGAGGGATTGTCTCGTATGACCGAGAGGCGTGAAGGCTTGTATGAAATATCTGAGAAGAGGGCCAGACATGCGTCATTTACCTCATCAGATAAATGAGGTGACCGCAGCCCGCTCGTAGCGGGCGCGAATGGCAACATCAATGCATCCGCTTTTAACGAGTGCAGGCGCGGGCCCTTGAAAGGAATGAAACCGAGGCGATCATGGCTCTTCGGCTTTGAGTTCCTTTTCCATTTTCTGCAGTTCCTGGGTAAAAGCCTGATCCTGAACGGTGGCGCGTTTACGCCAGGGTTTGCGTTCCGGTTCGGGCTGAGCGGCGTAGGTGGTGACTTCCCCGCCGTAAACATCCTTGTAACGTTGTTCCTGGCGCTCAAGTTCCGCGCGCAGTTCGTCTTTCGTCACAGTGCTACCTGTATGGGTTGAGATTAATTCTGGTCATTCGCGCTGCATCAAATGTATTGACCACGCTCGCCGAACGGACGATGCCCGGTAAGGCATCGTTGTACGGCAGGGCAATCAATATTTCCATGTTGCAGGCGGCCACGGCACCAGAGCAAAACAGCTGACGTAGCATCAGTTTCCTGTTTCAGCGAGCGCGCTATCGGAGCATTTGAGATGAGCGTCAGGCGCTTGCTGCAGGCAGCCACGATGGAACATCGCGTTGCCGGGTGACGGGACCCGAATGAAAAGCCGGTTCGCCACTGAGTTGCATTATAGCGGTCGATTTGAATAACACTATCGCCAACGAGTTAAAAAATGAATGTTGATGTGTGATCGTTTTATTACTTGGAAGTTTTTACCAGTATCTAGCTTCGGTGTGTTTCTGACGTCATAAAGTCGAACAAGTTACGACATTACATGGGGGCTTTAATTGAGGGTTCAAGCATCGGAGAAAATTATGCAGTTGGAAAGACGCAACCCCCCGCCACCCTCGCGGCCTGCGTCTGCCGATTGCGATTATCGATCAACGGTTCGATAATCGCCCAATGTTGCTGGCTTCGGCTTGTGTCGTGAACCCCGAGCCGCTTGTAATAGCCGTCGCCGATCCGTGTGGGAAAAGGACCTGATATGAACGAACAAATGCGTAATGCCTTCGCTTCGGTAGCGCCGCCGATCGTCGCGTCTCCCGCCAAGCGGATTCAGGCCCTGACCGGCGATCCCGACTTCATGACGTCGCTTGCCCGTGGTCTCGCCGTGGTGCAAGCGTTCCAGGAGCGCAAGCGGCACCTGACCATTGCCCAGATCAGTCATCGCACGGAAATTCCCCGCGCCGCGGTGCGACGTTGTCTGCACACACTGATCAAACTCGGCTACGCCACCACCGACGGGCGCACCTATTCGCTGCTGCCCAAAGTGCTGACCCTCGGCCATGCCTATCTGTCGTCTACCCCGCTGGCGGTGTCTGCCCAGCCCTACCTCGACCGCATGAGCGAACAACTCCACGAGGCCTGCAACATGGCCACCCTGGAAGGCGATGACATTCTGTACATCGCCCGCTCGGCGACCACTCAACGGCTGATTTCCGTGGACCTGTCGGTGGGCGGACGCCTGCCGGCCTATTGCACTTCGATGGGCAGGATTCTTTTGGCGGCACTGGACGACACGTCGCTGCGCGAATACCTCGACCATGCCGACCTGCAAGCCAAGACCAGCCGCACCTTGCATACGCCCGAGGCGTTGCTCGAATGCCTGCAGGAAGTGCGGCAACAAGGTTGGTGCATCGTCGATCAGGAACTCGAACAAGGCCTGCGCTCGATTGCCGTCCCGGTGTACGACGCCTCCGGGCAAGTGGTGGCGGCGCTCAACGTCAGCACGCACGCGGGCCGAGTCAGCCGTAACGAGCTGGAGCAGCGTTTCCTGCCCGGTCTGCTGGGCGCCAGCCGCAACCTCAGCGCGCAGCTGTTTGCCTAAGCTGTTCGATAATCGCCCAGACTCGCGCTTGGCGAATTGACGCACTTTCCCCAAGATCACTAATGTCGCGGCAGCGCCAGCCAAGGCTGGCACCTGTCCGACTGCGTTCTTGCGTGGAATAAAAATAATGAACCAGCCTCAGTCTGTTGTAGGTCACTGCCTCGACGTGCAGTCCTTCATCAATGCTCAACCCATTTCGCGCTACCAGTGGCGAGTGGTGATCCTGTGTTTCCTGATTGTCTTTCTCGATGGCCTCGACACCGCGGCCATGGGCTTCATCGCGCCGGCCCTGTCTCAAGACTGGGGTATCGACCGCGCCAGCCTCGGCCCGGTGATGAGTGCGGCGTTGATCGGCATGGTCTTCGGTGCGCTGGGTTCCGGCCCATTGGCTGACCGCTTCGGGCGAAAAGTCGTACTGGTTGGCGCTGTTCCAGTTTGGTGGCGTATTGAGCGCGGTGGGTGTGGGCTGGGCAGTGGATCGGTTCAATCCGCACAAGGTCATCGGCGTTTTCTACTTGCTGGCTGGGGTGTTTGCCTACGCAGTGGGGCAGAGCCTGGGCAATATCACGCTATTGGCCACGTGGGTGCTGGTGGTCGGGATGTGCGTCAACGGCGCGCAATCGGCGATGCCTTCGCTGTCGGCGCGGTTTTATCCAACCCAGGCGCGTGCGACCGGGGTGTCGTGGATGCTCGGGATTGGCCGGTTCGGCGCGATTCTCGGCGCGTGGATGGGCGCGACGTTGCTGTGACTGGGCTGGAATTTTGAACAAGTGTTGACAGCGCTCGTGATCCCGGCGGCGGTGGCGACAGCGGCGGTGGTGGTCAAGGGCATGGTCAGTCATGCGGATGCGACCTGAGTTCTGTTTTCGAAGTAAATAGCCAGACAACAATCTGTTCGATAAACGAACACTCAGTCGATTATCGGATTGTTTGGGGTTTTTCGGGGGCTTACTCTTGAGTCACTACGGCGCGCGCATCGCGCCTTTATCCACTGTCGGTTCATCACAAAACGGGAGCCTGCCCCCATGGCTGAAATCCTTTCGCTGCAAGACGCGGTGAAGCAGTTCGTTAACGACGGTGATACCGTTGCGCTCGAAGGCTTCACCCACCTGATCCCTACGGCGGCAGGTCACGAAATCATTCGTCAGGGCAAGAAAGATCTGACGCTGGTGCGGATGACGCCTGACCTGATCTACGACCAGTTGATCGGTGCCGGTTGTGCTCGCAAGCTGATTTTCTCCTGGGGCGGCAACCCGGGCGTGGGCTCGCTGCACCGACTGCGTGACGCCGTCGAAAAGCAGTGGCCGCACGCGCTGGAAATCGAAGAACACAGCCACGCCGACCTGGCGAATGCCTACGTCGCTGGCGCCTCGGGCCTGCCGTTTGCGGTGCTGCGTGCCTACGCCGGCTCCGACCTGCCGAAGGTCAACCCGCTGATCAAGACCGTTACCTGCCCATTCACTGGCGAAGTGCTGGCCGCCGTGCCGTCAGTGCGTCCGGACATCACCGTGATTCATGCACAGAAGGCCGACCGTAAAGGCAACGTGCTGCTCTGGGGCATTCTCGGCGTGCAGAAAGAAGCCGCGCTGGCCGCCAAACGTTGCATCGTTACCGTTGAAGAAATCGTCGACGACCTCAACGGCCCGATGAACTCCTGCGTGCTGCCAACCTGGGCGTTGAGCGCCGTTTGCCACGTCCCTGGTGGCGCGCATCCGTCCTACGCCCACGGTTACAACGAACGCGACAACCGCTTCTACCAGGCCTGGGACCCGATTGCCCGCGACCGTGACACCTTCACCGCGTGGATCAACGAGTACATCCATGGCTGCGCTGACTTCAGCGAGTTCCAGGCCAAGCTGGCCGCTGCTTCGGAGGCGAAGTGATGACTTACACCACCAATGAAATGATGACCGTTGCCGCTGCCCGTCGTCTGAAAAACGGTTCGGTGTGCTTCGTCGGCATCGGCCTGCCGTCGAAAGCCGCCAACCTGGCGCGGCTGACTTCTTCACCGGACGTAGTCCTGATCTACGAATCGGGTCCGATCGGTGCCAAGCCGAGCGTTTTACCCTTGTCGATCGGTGACGGTGAATTGGCGGAGACCGCCGACACCGTGGTCCCGACCGGTGAAATTTTTCGCTACTGGCTGCAGGGCGGGCGCATCGACGTCGGTTTTCTCGGTGCCGCGCAGGTCGACCGTTTTGGCAACATCAACACCACGGTGGTCGGCGATTACCACTCACCGAAAGTGCGCCTGCCGGGGGCCGGTGGCGCGCCGGAAATCGCCGGTTCGGCCAAAAGCGTTCTGATCATCCTTAAACAGTCGGCGCGTTCCTTCGTGGAGAAGCTCGACTTCATTACCTCGGTCGGCCATGGCGAGGGCGGTGATTCGCGCAAACGTCTGGGGCTGCCGGGCGCAGGTCCGGTCGGCATCATCACCGACCTGTGCATCATGGAACCGGAAGCCGACACCCATGAATTCGTGGTCACCGCGTTGCACCCCGGCGTGACCCGCGAACAAGTGGTCGCGGCCACCGGTTGGGCGGTTCGTTTCGCCGACACCGTTGAACACACCGCCGAGCCGAGCGAAATCGAACTGAAAGCGTTGAGGGATCTTGAAGCCCGCACCGCCGCCGCCCACGGCCAAGCACCCGGAGAAGCGTGATGCGTGACGTTTATATCTGCGATGCGATTCGCACCCCCATCGGCCGTTTCGGCGGTGGCCTGTCGGCGGTTCGCGCCGACGACTTGGCCGCCGTGCCGATCAAGGCGTTGATGGAACGCAACCCTTCGGTGGACTGGAACGCGGTGGACGAGGTATTTCTCGGCTGCGCCAACCAGGCCGGCGAAGACAACCGCAACGTGGCGCGCATGGCGTTGCTGCTGGCCGGCCTGCCAGAATCGATTCCGGGCGTGACCCTCAATCGCCTCTGCGCTTCGGGCATGGATGCCATCGGCACGGCGTTCCGCGCCATCGCCAGTGGCGAAATGGAGCTGGCGATTGCCGGCGGCGTCGAGTCGATGTCCCGTGCACCCTTTGTGATGGGCAAGGCTGATGCGGCGTTTTCGCGCAGCATGAAGCTGGAAGACACCACCATCGGCTGGCGTTTCATCAATCCGCTGATGAAAGCCCAATACGGCGTCGACGCGATGCCGCAGACCGCTGACAACGTGGCCGACGATTACAACGTATCCCGCGAGGATCAGGACGCGTTCGCCCTGCGCAGTCAGCAGCGGGCAGCCGCCGCGCAAGCTGCAGGATTTTTCGCTGAAGAAATCGTTGAAGTGCGCATTGCCCACAAGAAGGGCGAAACCGTGGTCAGCCAGGACGAACATCCTCGCGCCGACACCACGCTGGAAACCCTGGCCAAACTGAAATCGGTCAACGGTGCGGATAAAACCGTGACCGCCGGCAACGCCTCGGGTGTGAACGACGGCGCTGCTGCTTTGATCCTGGCCTCCGCCGAAGCGGTGAAAAAACACGGTTTGACCGCCCGCGCCAAAGTGCTGGGCATGGCCAGTGCCGGTGTTGCACCGCGTGTGATGGGCATCGGCCCGGTGCCGGCGGTTAAAAAACTGACCGAACGCCTCGGCTTGGCCATCGACGATTTTGATGTGATTGAACTCAACGAAGCGTTCGCCAGCCAAGGCCTGGCAGTGCTGCGCGGACTGGGTCTGGCGGACGACGCGGCGCAGGTTAATCCGAACGGCGGCGCCATCGCCCTGGGTCACCCATTGGGCATGAGCGGTGCGCGTCTGGTGTTGACCGCGTTGCATCAGCTGGAAAAAACCGGTGGCAAGAAAGGTCTGGCGACCATGTGCGTCGGTGTCGGCCAGGGTCTGGCCCTGGCTATCGAACGTGTCTGACGCGCAGCCGCGACTGGCAGTGAATACAAGAACAGAGGAAAGCGACATGACTGACAAGCCTGGATACCGACGTCCGAAGGAAGGCACCCAGCCGGACTACCTGCACCCGACGTATCAATCCACCAACCTTCGCTCACCGTCCAAGCCGTTGGTGTTTCTGCCTCATTCGTTGTCGGAAATCACTGGCCCCACGGTCGGCGCCGAACGCGTCGGCGAGAAGGACAACGACCTCACCGCCCAGCACAACGGCGAGCCACTGGGGGAGCGCATCATCATCCACGGCCGCGTGCTCGATGAAAACGGTCTGCCGGTGCCGGGGATTCTGGTGGAGATCTGGCAGGCCAACGCCGCCGGTCGCTACAACCATGCCCGTGACCTGCACGACGCGCCGCTGGACCCGAACTTTACCGGCACCGGCCGCACCGTGACCGACGCCGAGGGTGGGTATCAGTTCCAGACCATCAAGCCCGGCGCTTACCCGTGGGGCAACCACCACAACGCCTGGCGCCCGGCGCACATCCACTTCTCGTTGTTCGGGCCGAGCGTGCTGACGCGCCTGGTCACCCAGATGTATTTCCCGGGCGACCCGTTGCTGGCCTACGACCCGATCTACAACTGCGTGCCGGACACACGTGCGAAAGAGCGACTGATCGCCACGTTCGACCTGGAAAAAACCATTCCTTCCTACGCCCTCGGTTATCGCTGGGACATCGTCTTGCGCGGCCGCGATGCCACGCCGATGGAGAAATAAGATGACGCTGACTGCGACCACGTCCCACACCGTCGGGCCGTATTACCACATCGGCCTGACGTGGCTGAACCGCGAAGACCTGACAATCGAACAGACCCTGGGCGAACGCGTGGCGATCACCGGGCAAGTTGTCGATGGCAACGGCGACGTCGTCAACGACGCGATGCTCGAAGTCTGGCAGGCCAACGCCGCCGGCAAGTACAACCATCCCGAAGACGAGCAGACCAAACTGCTGGACCCTCACTTCGAAGGCTTTGGCCGGATTCCGGTGGACGCGGAAGGACGCTTTCGGTTCACCACGATCAAGCCGGGCTCCGTCGAAGGCCTGAAAGGCACGACCCAGGCGCCGCACCTGGTGGTGCTGGTGTTTGCGCGCGGGTTGGTAAAGCACTTGCTGACGCGGATTTATTTCGAGGGTGAGCCGGCCAACGTTGATGATCCGTTGCTGGAATGCATACCGGCCGAGCGCCGCAGCACACTGATGGCGAAGCCGGATGCGTCAGGCGTTTACCAGTGGAATGTGATCCTGCAAGGCACCGACACCGAGACGGTGTTCTTCGATTATTAAATGAACACCGCAAATCCCCTGTGGGACCGGTGTTGCTTGTGTATCTGTGGAACGGGACTGTTGCGAAGTGTGTCTAGACTCTCACTGTCCCCATCGAGTGAAAAATAATGACAACTGACACGGCCAACACCGCGCACTACACCGGGGAAGAGCGCAGCAAGCGCATCTTCGCGATTGTCGGTGCCTCTTCGGGCAACCTCGTCGAATGGTTCGACTTCTACGTCTACGCCTTCTGCGCGATCTATTTCGCCCCGGCTTTTTTCCCGTCCGATAACCCGACCGTGCAGCTTGTAAATACGGCGGGCGTGTTCGCCGCCGGGTTCCTGATGCGGCCGATTGGCGGCTGGATTTTCGGGCGCGTTGCCGACAAGCACGGGCGCAAGAATTCGATGCTGATTTCGATTCTGATGATGTGCTTCGGCTCGTTGCTCATCGCGTGCCTGCCGACCTACAAGGACATCGGCGTCTGGGCGCCGCTCCTGTTGCTGTTCGCGCGCTTGCTCCAGGGCTTGTCGGTGGGCGGCGAGTACGGCACCACCGCGACCTACATGAGCGAAATCGCTCTCAAAGGCCAGCGTGGTTTTTTCGCCTCGTTCCAGTACGTGACGCTGATTGGTGGGCAGCTGCTGGCGGTGTCGCTGGTGGTGATTCTGCAACAGTTCCTCACCGAAGATGACCTGCGTGCGTACGGCTGGCGGATTCCGTTTGTAGTCGGCGCCGCGGCCGCCTTGATCTCGCTGTTCCTGCGTCGTTCGCTGAAAGAAACCTCGAGCAAGGAAATGCGCGAGAACAAGGACGCCGGCAGCATCAGCGCGCTGTTCCGCGACCACAAAGCCGCGTTTATCACCGTGCTCGGTTACACCGCGGGGGGCTCGCTGATTTTCTACACCTTCACCACGTACATGCAGAAGTACCTGGTGAACACCGCCGGCATGCACGCCAAGACCGCCAGTTACATCATGACCGGCGCGCTGTTCCTTTATATGTGCATGCAGCCGTTGTTCGGCATGCTCGCCGACAAGATCGGCCGACGTCACTCGATGCTCTGGTTCGGTGCCCTCGGTACGCTGTTCACCGTGCCGATCCTGTTGAGCCTGAAAAGCGTCAGCAGTCCGTTCCTCGCCTTTGTGCTGATCACCGTGGCACTGGCGATCGTCAGTTTCTACACCTCGATCAGCGGCCTTGTGAAAGCCGAAATGTTCCCGCCGGAAGTGCGCGCACTGGGCGTCGGTCTGGCGTACGCAGTGGCGAATGCGATTTTCGGCGGATCGGCGGAATATGTCGCATTGAGCCTCAAAGCCGTGGGCATGGAAAACTCCTTCTATTGGTACGTCACGGTCATGATGGCGGTGGCGTTCCTGTTCAGCCTGCGTCTGCCGAAGCAGGCAAAATACCTGCACCACGACCTTTGATTCATCTGCGTGGGCCGCACCGGCCCACGCTTTCAGGAACTGTTTATGAACCAGCAACCGGGCAATCAATTGTTCGATGCCTACTTCACTGCCCGCGATATGCGTGAGGTGTTTTGCGATCAGGGCCGGGTTCAGTCCATGCTCGATTTTGAAGCGGCACTGGCCCGGGCCGAAGCCAGTGTCGGGCTGATTCCGCACACGGCGGTGGCCTCTATCGAAGCCGCCTGCCACGCCGGGTATTACGATTTTTCCGCCCTCGGCGAGGCGATTGCCACGGCGGGCAATTCGGCGATTCCGCTGGTGAAGGCGTTGGGCCGACAGATTGCTACTGCTGATGCCGAAGCCGAGCGCTATGTGCACTTGGGCGCGACCAGCCAGGACGTCATGGACACGGGCCTCGTGCTGCAACTGCGCCGCGCACTGGAGCTGATTGAAAGCGATCTGGCGCAACTGGGCGAAACCCTCGCCACGCAAGCCCAACGATATGTCGCCACGCCGCTGGCCGGACGCACCTGGTTGCAGCATGCAACGCCGGTGACCCTCGGGATGAAAATCGCCGGTTGGCTGGGCGCCGTGACCCGCAGCCGTCAACGTCTGCAAGAATTGAAACCGCGTTTGCTGGTGCTGCAATTCGGCGGCGCCTCCGGGACGCTCGCGGCCCTCGGCGTGCAGGCGATGCCGATTGCCGAAGCGCTGGCCGCAGAATTGCACCTGACCTTGCCCGACCAGCCTTGGCATACCCAGCGCGATCGCCTGGTGGAATTCGGCTCGGTGCTGGGCTTGATTGCCGGCAGCCTCGGCAAGCTCGGGCGTGACATCAGTCTGTTGATGCAGACCGAAGCGGGCGAGGTGTTCGAACCTTCGGCGCCGGGCAAGGGCGGTTCCTCGACCATGCCGCACAAACGCAATCCGGTGGGCGCAGCAGTGCTGATCAGCGCCGCCACGCGGGTGCCCGGTCTGCTCTCGACGCTGTTCAGCGCCATGCCGCAGGAACACGAGCGGAGTCTGGGCCTGTGGCACGCCGAGTGGGAAACCCTGCCGGAGATTTGCTGCCTGGTGTCCGGCAGCCTCCAGCAAGCCTTGCTTGTGGCCGACGGACTGGAAGTGGACGCCGAGCGCATGGCCCGCAACCTCGACCTGACTCAGGGCCTGGTGCTGGCCGAAGCGGTGAGCATCGTCCTCGCGCAACGGGTCGGCCGCGACACTGCGCATCATTTACTGGAGCAGTGCTGCAAACGGGCCGTGGCTGAGCAACGGCATCTGCGTGCGGTCCTCGGCGACGAGCCGCAAGTGACTGCCGAGCTCTCGTGCGCCGAACTCGATCATCTGCTGGACCCCGCCCACTATCTCGGTCAGGCCCATACCTGGGTCGAGCGAGCGGTGGCTGAACATTCTGCGTTGACTGCCTGAAGGAGATTGTTGTGGCTTTCGTACAACTCGCCGAGGGCGAACTGCACTACCAAATTCAAGGGCCGCAGCTCATTGGCCCGGTGGATGGCCCGGAGGATGCGCCGGTGCTGGTGCTGTCCAACTCGCTGGGCACCGACCTGCACATGTGGGACGCGCAGATTGCCGCGTTCACCGAGCATTTTCGCGTGTTGCGTTTCGACACCCGTGGTCATGGCCAGTCGCTGGTGACGCCGGGGCCGTACAGCATCGAGCAACTGGGGCATGACGTGCTGGCGTTGCTGGATGCGCTGCATATTGATAAAGCGCATTTCTGCGGTCTGTCCATGGGTGGTTTGATCGGCCAGTGGCTGGGCATTAACGCCGGTGATCGATTGAACAAACTGGTGGTGTGCAACACTGCGGCGAAAATCGGAGACCCGTCGATCTGGAACCCGCGCATTGAAACCGTGCTGCGTGACGGCGCGGGGGCCATGGTGGCGCTGCGCGATGCCTCGATTGCGCGCTGGTTTACCCCGGACTTCGCCGCGGCCAATCCGCAGATTGCGAGCCGGATCACCGACATGCTCGCGGCCACATCGCCGCAAGGTTACGCGGCCAATTGCGCCGCCGTGCGCGATGCCGATTTCCGTGATCAGCTGTCGTCGATCAAGGTGCCGCTGCTGGTGATCGCCGGCACCGAAGATGCGGTGACGCCGCCGTCCGGTGGCCACTTCATCCAGGCACAAGTGCCGGGTGCCGAGTACGCCGAGTTTTACGCGGCGCACCTGTCCAACGTCCAGGCCGGCGATGCGTTCAGCGAGCGCGTGCTTGCCTTCCTGTTGGGCCATTGAGGGGAATTGTCGTGGACGAGAAACAACGTTATGACGAGGGGCTGGAAGTCCGTCGCGCCGTGTTGGGCGACGCTCATGTCGACCGCAGCCTCAATGCGCTGACCGAATTCAACTCGGAGTTTCAGGAAATGATCACCCGCCATGCCTGGGGTGACATCTGGACCCGTCCGGGCCTGCCGCGCCATACCCGCAGCCTGATCACCATCGGCATGCTGATTGGCATGAACCGCAATGAAGAGCTCAAACTGCATTTGCGTGCCGCCGCCAACAACGGCGTGACCCGCGGGGAGATCAAGGAAGTGATCATGCAGAGCGCGATCTATTGCGGGATTCCGGCGGCGAATGCGACGTTTCATTTGGCGGAATCGGTTTGGGATGAATTGGGGGTTGAATCGCGGGAGTGATACCCGAGATTTACGTTGCCTGAGCAGACGCTATCGCGAGCAGGCTCACTCCCACATTGGAATGCATTTCAAAGGTGGGAGTGAGAGCCTGCTCGCAATGAGGCAATCACAGACACCACCACTTTCCTGTAGCCCACAAAAAGCCCACCAAAGGGTGGGCTTCGTGTTCACAGCAGCGCGATCAGAACAACTTCATCTTCGGCGCATCTTCTTTCAGCGGCTCAGCTTTCGCCGTTTGCTCATTCCAGCCACCGCCCAGTGCCTTGTACAGATTCACGGCACTGGTCAGCTGCGCCAGACGGTCGGTGATCAGCGCCTGTTGCGCACTGAACAGCTGACGCTGGGCATCGAGGAAGGTCAGGTTGCTGTCGACGCCAATGCGATAACGCCGCTCGGCCAGACGGTAGTAATCCTGGTTGGCGGTGACGAAATCTCGCTGCGCCTGCAACTGCTCGGTGTAGGTCTGGCGGGCGGCCAGGCCGTCGGCGACTTCCTGGAAGGCCGTTTGAATGGACTTCTCGTAGTTCGCCACGCCGATGTCTTTCTGGATTTTCGAATAATCCAGGCTGGCGCGCAGGCTGCCGGCGTTGAAGATCGGCAGGTTGATTTGCGGCTGGAACAACCAGGTGCCCGAACCGCCCTTGAACAGACCGGACAGGTCTGGGCTCAGGGAGCCGGCATTGGCGGTGAGGCTGATGCTCGGGAAGAACGCGGCCCGTGCGGCGCCGATGTTGGCGTTCGCGGCTTTCAGGTTGTATTCGGCCTGCAGAATGTCCGGACGACGTTGCAGCAAGTCCGACGGCAGGCCTGGCGGTACATCGCTTAGCAGGTCGTCAGACAGCGGCTTGGCTTCTGGCAGATTGGCCGGAATGCCGGTGCCGAGCAGCAGCACCAGGCTGTTTTCGTCCTGGGCCACCTGGCGAGTGTACTTGGCCAGTTGCGCGCGGGCGTTTTCCACCGAGGTACGCGACTGTGCCAGGTCCAGTGCCGACGCTACGCCCACTTCGTTGCTGCGCGAGGTGAGCTTGTAGCTCTCCTCGAACGCACCGAGAGTGTCCTGAGTCAGCTTGCGCAGTTCCTTGTCCGCCTGCCAGGTCAGGTACGCATTCGCCACACTGCCCACCAGGCTGATTTGCGTGCTGCGCCGACCTTCTTCGGTGGCGAAGTATTTTTGCAGTGCTTCTTCACTCAGGCTGCGAACCCGACCGAACAGGTCGAGTTCATAAGCGCTGATGCCGACAGTCGCGGAGTAGGAACTGCTGATGCCGGCTTCACCGGTCTGCGAAGCCCGGGCCGGTACCCGCTGGCGGCTGGCAGCGGCATTGGCCGAGACTGCCGGGAACAGGTCCGCGCGCTGAATGCGGTACTGCGCCGCGAAGGCATCGATGTTCAACGCCGCGACACGCAGGTCGCGGTTGTTTTCCAGGGACACCTGGATCAGCTGTTGCAGCGCCGGGTCGTGGAAAAACTGCTTCCAGCCCTGTTCGGCGGCGGCCTGGTTCGGCGCCTGGGCCGGCGAATATGCCGGGCCTTGCGGGTACTCGGCGGCCACTGGTGCGGCCGGCTGCTGATAATCGGGTATCAGCGAGCAGCCGCTCAATACGAACGCGGCGACGGCTATGGAGAGTAGCGACTTGCTCATTGGCCAGCCTCTTTAGGAGTTTCAGTGGCGTCATCCTGGTCAGTTTTCTTGCGCTGGCCAATGGACGACACGGTGACGAAGAACAGTGGGACCCAGAAGATCGCCAGGATCGTGGCCGTGAGCATACCGCCAATCACGCCTGTACCGATTGCATGTTGGCTACCCGAACCGGCACCGGTGGAAATAGCCAGTGGTACCACACCGAGGACGAAGGCGAGCGAAGTCATGATGATCGGTCGCAAACGCATCCGGCACGCTTCGATCGCCGCATCGCGCAGACTTCGCCCTTGCTCATGCAGTTCCTTGGCGAACTCGACGATCAGAATGGCGTTTTTCGCCGCCAGACCGATGGTCGTCAACAGGCCCACCTGGAAGTACACGTCGTTGGACAGGCCCCGCAAGCTCGTGGCCAAGAGTGCGCCGATGATCCCTAGCGGCACCACCAGCATTACTGCGATTGGAATCGACCAGCTTTCGTACAGCGCCGCCAGGCACAGGAACACCATCAGCAGCGACAACGCGTACAACGCGGGAGCCTGAGAGCCGGACAGGCGTTCTTCGTACGACAGGCCGGTCCACGAAATACCCACGCCGGCCGGCAGTTTCTTCGCCAAGGCTTCGACTTCCGCCATCGCTTCACCGGTGGAATAGCCCGGCGCCGGGGCACCAAGGATTTCCATGGCTTCTACGCCGTTGTATCGCGAGAGCTTCGGTGCACCGTAGATCCACTCGCCCTTGGCGAAAGCGGAGAAGGGCACCATGGTCCCGGCGGCGTTACGCACGTACCACTTCTTGATATCTTCCGGACTCATCCGCGAGCCGGGCTGGCCTTGCACGTAGACTTTTTTCACCCGACCACGGTCGATGAAGTCGTTGACGTAGCTACTGCCCAACGCAATCGACAGGGTGTTGTTGATGTCGGTGAGGGTAATGCCCAGGGCACTGGCCTTCTCGTCATCGATTTCCAGCTGGTATTGCGGTTCGTCGTTCAGGCCGTTCGGACGCACCTGGTAAAGCATTTTGCTCTGTGCGGCCATGCCGAGGAACTGGTTGCGAGCTTCCATCAACTTGTCATGACCGATACCGGCGCGGTCTTGCAGGAACACGTCGAAACCGGTGGCGTTACCCAGTTCCAATACCGCCGGTGGCGCGAAGGCGAACACCATGGCATCGCGGAAGGTGAAGAAGTGCTGCTGGGCGCGGGCGGCGAGCTTGAACACGCTGTTTTCCGCATCCCGCTGATCCCACGGCTTGAGCATGATGAACGCCAGGCCCGAACTTTGGCCGCGACCGGCGAAGTTGAAGCCGTTGACGGTGAACACCGACGCTACGGCGCTCGACTCTTTGTCCAGCAGGTAGGCGCGCATCTCATCGATCACCACCTGCGTGCGCTGGGCGCTGGAGCCGGCCGGGGTCTGAACCTGGGCAAACAACACGCCCTGGTCTTCTTCCGGCAGGAACGCGGTTGGAATGCGGGTGAACAGCCAGATCATGCCGACGACGATGATCACGTAGGCCAGCAGGTACGGTGCCTTGTGCGTCAGCATGTTGCCGACGCCACGCTCGTAGCTTTTGACGCCACGGTCGAAGCTGCGGTTGAACCAGCCGAAGAAGCCGCGTTTCGGGGTGCCGTGCTCGCCTTTCGGAATGGCCTTGAGCATGGTGGCGCAGAGTGCCGGGGTGAAGATCAACGCAACCATTACCGACAGCGCCATGGCCGACACGATGGTGATCGAGAATTGCTTGTAGATCACGCCGGTGGAACCGCTGAAGAACGCCATCGGCAGCAGTACCGCCGACAGAACAAGGGCGATACCAACCAGTGCACCCTGGATCTGCCCCATGGATTTCTTGGTAGCCTCCTTGGGTGACAGGCCTTCTTCGCTCATGACCCGCTCGACGTTTTCCACCACGACAATCGCATCATCCACCAGCAAGCCGATGGCCAGCACCATGCCAAACATGGTCAGGGTGTTGATGCTGAAACCGAACGCCGCGAGGATCCCGAACGTACCCAGCAATACCACCGGCACGGTCATCGTGGTGATGACGGTGGCGCGGAAGTTTTGCAGGAACAGGAACATCACCAGGAACACCAGCACGATCGCTTCGACCAGGGTTTCAACCACACCCTTGATCGACTCGGTCACCACCGGAGTGGTGTCGTACGGGAACACCACTTCCATGCCTTGCGGGAAGAACGGCTTGAGCGTGTCCATGGTTTTGCGCAGGGCTTTCGCCGTGTCGAGGGCGTTGGCACCGTTGGCCAGTTTCACCGCCAGACCGGACGCCGGTGCGCCGTTGAACTGCGCGTTGATGCTGTAGTTCTCACCGCCCAGACCGACATCGGCGACGTCGGACAGACGCACTTGCGAACCGTCCTTGTTGACCTTGAGCAGAATCTTGTTGAACTGTTCGGCAGTCTGCAGGCGGGTCTTGCCGATGATCGTGGCGTTCAACTGCTGGCCAGGCACAGCCGGCAGGCCGCCCAGTTGACCGGAGGACACCTGGATGTTCTGCGCCGCGATGGCGGCCTTGACGTCCACTGGCGTCAGGCTGAAGTTGTTCAGCTTGGCCGGATCGAGCCAGACACGCATCGCGTACTGCGAACCGAAGACCTGGAAGTCACCGACACCGGCGGTTCGCGAGATCGGGTCCTGCATGTTCGACACGATGTAGTTGGACAGGTCGTCCTTGGTCATGCTGCCGTCGCGCGAGACCACGCCGATGACCATCAGGAAGTTTTTCACTGCCTTGGTCACGCGAATGCCCTGTTGCTGCACTTCTTGCGGCAGCAGCGGGGTGGCCAGGTTCAGTTTGTTCTGGACCTGAACCTGCGCGGTATCGGAGTTGGTGCCTTGTTCGAAGGTCGCGGTGATGGTCATGCTGCCGTCGGAGTTACTTTCCGAGGACACATAACGCAGGTTGTCGATACCGTTGAGCTGTTGCTCGATGACCTGCACCACGGTGTCCTGCACGGTTTGTGCGGACGCGCCTGGGTAGGTCACCTGGATCGCAATGGCCGGAGGCGCAATGCTCGGGTATTGGTTGATCGGCAACTTGAGGATCGATAGAGCCCCGACCAGCATGATCACCAGGGCAATTACCCAGGCGAAAATCGGACGGTCGATAAAAAATTTCGACATGATTTACTCCCCTTTGCCGCTGGAAGCCTTGTCAGCTGCCTGTGCGGGGGCCGGGTTCTTTGCGCCAATGTTAGTGGCCTCGGTCGCTTTGACTTCGACGCCGGGTTTGACGAATTGCAAGCCTTCGGTGATCAGGCGATCGCCGGCCTTCAGACCGTCTTCGATCAACCACTGGCTGCCGACAGTGCGGCTGGCCTTGAGCTGCCGCAGCTCGACCTTGTTGTCCGGGCCGACGACCAGCGCGGTCGGGGTGCCCTTGAGGTCGCGGGTCACGCCTTGTTGCGGCGCCAGGATCGCGGCCGCATTCACACCGGCCTGAAGCTGGGCATGTACGAACATGCCAGGCAGCAGGGTGTGATCCGGGTTCGGGAACACTGCCCGCAGGGTCACGGAACCGGTGGTCTGATCAACCGAGACTTCGGAGAATTCGAGTTTACCGTCGAGCGTGTACTGGCTGCCGTCTTCGAGGGTCAGCTTGACCGCTGCCGCGTTATCGCCGGACTTTTGCAGGCGACCGCTGTCCAGTTCGCGGCGCAGTTCAAGCAGCTCCACGGAAGACTGGGTGACATCGACATAGATCGGGTCGAGTTGCTGGATCACCGCCATGGCATCGGCCTGGCCACTGGTGACCAGCGCGCCTTCGGTCACATTTGAACGGCCGATACGACCGGACAGTGGGGCGTAAACCTTGGTGTAGCGCACATTGATCTGGGCGGTTTGCAGCGTGGCTTCCGATTGCAGGCGGTTGGCCAGGGCGGTGTCGTATTCCTGACGGCTAACAGCTTGCTCGTTAACCAGTTGCTTGTAGCGATCGGAAATCGATTTGGTCTGTTGCAGGTTGGCTTCGGCGCTTTTCAGCGTGGCTTCATAGACGGCTGGATCGATCTGATACAGCTGCTGGCCGGCCTTGACGTCGCCGCCTTCCTTGAACAGACGCTTGAGAATGATGCCGTTGACCTGAGGGCGAACTTCGGCGATGCGGTAGGCGCTGGTGCGACCTGGCAGCTCGGACGTCAGGGTAAATGCTTGCGGTTGCAGGGTGACGACGCCGACCTGAGGCGGTGGAGCGGGCGGCGCCGCTTCTTCCTTTTTACATCCGCTGAGCAGCGATGCAAGGGCGACGGCGGTGACCAGAGCGGTAACAGCTGGCTTGAATTGCATGAAAATCCTCGGGTCAGGCGCGCAAGTTGCGCACAAGAAATGTGTAAGGGTAAAAAAGGTGCGCTGTGTGGATAAGTAGCTTGCTAAGGAATATACTTACATTCATGGTTGTTTGTAAATACCTTTGCTGTGTATTCTCACCGTCACAAAAGCGGCTTCAAAGGTTTGAATTGTAGGCCGGGGACGATACCCAAGAACGTTCGCCCCACATTTATTCAGCGCTCGTTCAGACATCGCTGAAGCACCCTGATTGAGGTTGTACTGCCATGGTCCGTCGTACCAAAGAGGAAGCTCAGGAAACCCGTAGCCAGATACTCGAAGCGGCCGAAAAAGCTTTCTTCGAACGGGGCGTTGCGCGCACCACGCTGGCGGACATCGCTACCCTGGCCGGCGTGACTCGCGGGGCCATCTACTGGCATTTCAGTAACAAGGCGGATCTGTTGCAGGCCATGCTCGATACGTTGCATGAGCCGCTGGATGAGATGGCCAAAGCCAGTGAAAGCGAGGATGAACTCGACCCATTGGGCTGCATGCGCAAATTGCTGATTCATTTGTTTCATCAGGTTGCCATGGACCCGAAAACGCGACGCATCAATGAGATTTTGTACCATAAGTGCGAATTCACCGATGAAATGTGCGATCTGCGCCAGCAGCGCCGGGAGGTCAGCCTCGATTGCAACGTGCGCATCGGCCTGGCCTTGCGTAATGCCGTGAATCGGGGGCAGTTGCCGGACGATCTCGACACCGCCCGCGCCGCCATCAGCCTGCATGCGTATATCGACGGCATCCTGTATCAATGGCTATTGGCGCCCGACAGTTTCCAACTGCACGTCGAAGCCGTTCGGTGGGTCGATGCAGGATTGGACATGCTGCGCTTGAGCCCCAGCCTGCGCAATTGAAACAAAATGCGTAATTGGATCAACGGGTGTCAATCGTTGCAGGCGCAGATGAACGGTTATTCACCCGATTCGCGACAATGGGGTGCTTTTATATACGTCGGCTCACCTCGATGACAGATAGCACCCTCAGTATTTTGTAGGGATTTTGTGTCAGGACGGCTAGTGATCTGAGTTCGGTCATCAGACCAATCAGCCTGTAGGAGCGAGCCTGCTCGCGAAAAACGCCCGGACAACGCGTTCATCCAGGCAGCACGCGTTATCGTGGACGTCCATCGCGAGCAGGCTCGCTCCTACAGGGGAATGCGTCCATCCAGAGCCAGGTCGGCTATCAGGTCGCCTCGCGCTGTTGATCTGCTTGCTCCACGGCGCAGGACGGGAGCGAGGCACCGGACAAAAAAGGGGCAACAGCGCTTGGTTAATTGCCGCCGGGCAAACCAACAGCAGCCGTAACCGCAGAAATGGACATGCACACAACCCACAACCTGAAAATCCCGGCTGCGGTGCAACGTGGAATCGCCCACATTGAATCGTGTTAAATCTCGAGTTTCAGGTAACAAAAAGCCCCGGCTCTTTCGAGTCGGGGCTTTTGCGTTGCTACGATTGGCGATTACAGCGTCGGATAGTCGATGTAACCGACCGGGCCTTTGCCGTAGAACAACTCCGGACGCGCCTCGTTCAACGGCGCATCGGCCTTCAAGCGAGCCGGCAGGTCGGGGTTGGCAATGAACGGCACGCCGAAGGCGACCGCGTCGGCCTTGCCGCTGGCCAGCCAGGCGTTGGCGCTGTCCTTGGTGAAGCGTTCGTTGATGATGTACGGACCGCCGAAGGCTTCCTTGATTTGCGGACCGAGGCTGTCGGCGCCTTCTTTCTCGCGGGAGCAGATGAATGCGATGCCACGTTTGCCCAGTTCACGCGCGACGTAGGTAAACGTCTCGGCCAGGTTGTCGTCGCCCATGTCATGGGAGTCGGCGCGCGGTGCCAGGTGCACACCGACACGGCCGGCGCCCCAGACTTCGATCGCTGCGTCAGTCACTTCCAGCAGCAGGCGTGCACGGTTTTCCAGGGAGCCGCCGTAATTATCGGTGCGCTGGTTGGTGCTGCTTTGCAGGAACTGGTCGAGCAGGTAACCGTTGGCGCCGTGGATTTCCACGCCGTCAAAACCGGCGGCCTTGGCGTTCTCGGCGCCGGTGCGATAAGCGTCGACGATGTCGGCGATTTCAGCAGTTTCCAGTGCGCGCGGCGTCGGGTAGTCGGCCAGTGGGCGTACCAGGCTGACGTGGCCTTCCGGCTTGATGGCACTCGGTGCAACCGGTGCTTCACCGTTCAGGTACGACGTGTGGGACACCCGGCCCACGTGCCACAGTTGCAGGAAAATCTTGCCGCCCGCGCCATGGATCGCTTTGGTCACGTTGGCCCAGCCACGCACCTGGTCGTTGGACCAGATGCCCGGGGTATCCGGGTAGCCGACGCCCATCGGCGTGACCGAGGTGGCCTCGCTGAGGATCAGGCCGGCGGAGGCGCGTTGTACGTAATATTCGGCCATCAGCGCGTTCGGCACACGGCCTTCGTCGGCGCGGCAGCGGGTCAGCGGCGCCATGATGATGCGGTTGGCGAGTTCGATGTCGCCCAGTTTGATCGGATCGAAAATAGTCGTCATGAATCAGTTCTCTTATGGAGATCAGTTGGAAGTAGCAGG
This sequence comes from Pseudomonas sp. GB2N2, assembly GCF_054897705.1. Lineage (NCBI taxonomy): Bacteria > Pseudomonadati > Pseudomonadota > Gammaproteobacteria > Pseudomonadales > Pseudomonadaceae > Pseudomonas > Pseudomonas sp. GB2N2. The sequence goes on along the minus strand of NZ_CM142701.1, from coordinate 3,131,909 downwards.
AGCCAGTTCGGGATTGCCGCTCTGACGGAAAGTAATCAGCGTCACCACCAGGGCGAGTACCGCCAGGGCGGCTGCTGCGAGGGGTACGCTGGTCAGGCCGAAACCGTGGGCGATAACGCTGCCGCCGACCCAGGCGCCGAGTGCGTTGCCGACGTTGAAGGCGCCGATGTTCAGGGTCGAGACCAGGTTCGGAGCGGCCTTGCCGTAGGTCACCACGTTGACTTGCAGGGCTGGCACAGCGGCAAAACACGCGGTGGCCCAGAGGAACAGGGTGATTTCGGTCGGGATCAGCGCGACGCTGGTCCAGGTCAACACGGTGGAGATCACCGCCATGCTGATGAACACGCCGATCAGCGTCGCTGCCAGGCCTTTGTCGGCCAGCTTGCCGCCGATGATGTTGCCGACGGTCAGACCGAGGCCGATGAGCATCAGGGTCCAGGTCACGCCCCGTGGCGAAACGCCGGTGACTTCGCCCAGCAGCGGCGCGACGTAGGTGAACAGGGTGAAGACCGATGCGGCGAACAGCGCGGTCATGCTCAACGACAGCCAGATACCGGCGCCTTTGAGGGCGCGCAGTTCGGCGCGCATGTCGAGTTTCTCTTCATCGCGCTTGGCCGGCAGGAAGCGGATCAGGCCGATCAAGGCGATCACACCGATCACCGTCACCGCCCAGAAGGTCGAGCGCCAGCCGTATTGCTGACCGAGCGCAGTGCCCAGCGGCACACCGAGCACGTTGGCCAGCGTCAGGCCGGTAAACATCAGCGCCACGGCCGAGGCGCGTTTGTTGGCCGGCACCAGGCCTGCCGCCACCACCGATCCGATACCGAAGAACGCACCGTGGCACAGTGCGGTAACCACGCGGGCAAACATCAGCACGTCGTAGTCGGTTGCCATTGCGCAAAGCAGATTGCCGATGATAAAGATGCCCATCAACGCCACCAGTGCGGCCTTACGTGGCAGTTTGGCGGTGGCCAGTGCCATGAACGGCGCACCGATGGCCACGCCCAGGGCGTAACCGGTCACCAGCCAGCCGGCGCCGGGAATCGACACGCCAAGGTCCGCCGCCACGTCGGGCAGCAGGCCCATGATGACGAACTCGGTGGTGCCGATGGCGAAGGCGCTCAGGGCCAGGATGAGGAGCGAGAGGGGCATGGTGGATTCCTTGTCGGGCTGACTGACGTTAAGGGTCAGAGCTCTTTACTGAAGGTGCTGAGGAAGGCCTGGATGGTTTCCTCATTACGTTTGAAAAAATGCCATTGGCCGACTTTGCGGCTGCTGATCAGTCCGGCGCGTTGCAAGGTCGCCAGGTGTGCGGAAACCGTCGACTGCGACAAACCGCAACGCTGATCGATCTGTCCGGCGCAAACGCCGTGCTCGTTGCTGTGGCTCTGATCGGGAAATTCGACGTCCGGGTCTTTGAGCCAGTGCAGGATTTCTCGCCGTACGGGATGTGCCAGGGCTTTTATTATTTCGTCGAGGTTGATGTTCATGGCTGGGGGCTCGTGATGAGTAAAACGCTATATCGCGATGGAGCGAACTTTAAATCGTTGTTTCGCGATATACAAATATGATTTTGTTTTGAAGACTGCGAAAAACGGTATATCGGGTTATAACGATATGGATGGCGCAGTGCTAAGCTGCGCGCCATGAACTATCTCGCCCATCTTCACCTTGGTGGCCAACGTCCCGGTCAGTTGCTCGGCAGTCTGTATGGCGATTTCGTCAAAGGACGGCTGCAAGGGCAGTTCGACCCGGAGATCGAGGCGGCCATCCAGTTGCATCGGCGCATCGACGTGTTTACTGACCGCCATCCGTTGGTGGATGTCGCGCTGTCGAGGTTTTCCCGGACCCGCCGACGTTACGCCGGAATCGTGCTTGATGTGTTTTTCGACCATTGCCTGGCTCGGGACTGGATGTTGTACGCGGATCAGCCGCTGGAATTGTTCACCTCGGACGTATACCGGGTGCTGTCCGCCGAACCGCAGCTGCCGGAACGTTTGGCGCGGATTGCGCCGCACATGGTGGCGCATGACTGGTTGGGTTCTTATCGAGATTTTGAAGTGTTGGAGCAGGTGCTGCGGGGGATTTCACGGCGGCTGACCAAGCCTGAGGAACTGGCGGCGGCAATGGAGGAATTGCGGGCGTTGTATGAGCCGTTGAGCGAGGATTTTCGGTTGTTCTACCCCCAGCTCCAGGCCTTCGCCCAAAACCCGCCAACAACATAAATCCCCTGTAGGAGCCGGCAAGCCGTTTCATACAGGGGGTACGTGCTCAGGCAGCGATGGCGGGGCGCATTGGCGCTCGTTGTTTTTCCGGAATCGCCCCAAACAACGCCTTCTGCACCGCCTGCTGCGCTTCATACGCCAACGCCGCGCGTTCCCGGCCTTCGCAGGCAATCGGCTTGAGCAGATGAATTTCCACCTCACCCCGGTCATTGGCGAACAAGCGCATCAGGTGCGAGAGCAAGTCATCATCACCGATGAATGGCGCCAGCGAATCCACTTCACCCTCGCGCAGATACCGAATGGCCACCGGTTGCAGCTTTACTTCGGAATCAATCGCCGCCGACAGCAAGCGGCCATGAAACGTGCGCAATGAACGGCCATCGGTGGTGGTGCCTTCCGGGAACATTAACAGCGGGTGCGCCTGCTCCAAATGACGGGTCATCTGTTTGCGGATCAGCTGGCTGTCACCCGAACCCCGGCGGATAAACAGGCTGCCGGCCTTCGCCGCCAACCAGCCGGCCACCGGCCAAGTGCGCACTTCGGCCTTGGACAGGAACGACATCGGCGTGAGCATGCCCAGCAGCGGAATGTCGGTCCAGGACACGTGATTGCTGATCCAGAGCATCGATTCCTTCGGCAATTCACCGTGCACCGTCACGCGAAAGGGCAGGGCATTGGCCAGTCGCGCCATGAAAAACCGCGACCAGCGCTGGCGGCGGACCATCGAATGGGCGGTGCCCAGGCGTTCGAACACGCCGAACAGCGTGGCCATGCTCAGCCCCAGCGTCACCACCACCAGCACTCGCGCAATCCGCGCGTACACCCGCAGACGGCTCATCACATGGCCGCCTTGAAGTGTTTGGCGTAGCGCGGGCAGAGTTCGTCGCGCTTGAGCAGGATGAACACGTCGGCGACCTGAAAGTCTTCGTCCCAGCACGGTTCGCCGCAGATCTTCGCCCCAAGGCGCATGTAGGCCTTGAGCAGCGGCGGCATCTCGGCAATGACGTTCGAGGGGATATCCAGCGTCGGCAGCGGTTTTTTCGGCTCGGCGCGCAGGTGCTCGGTGCACAGATAACGTTCGCGCAGGCGCTGCATGATTGCATGGGCCTGAATGCCGCCGTCCTGCATCGGGATGCTCGCGCAACCCATCAAATAGCTGTAGCCGCCCTGATTGAGGACTTCGGCCAGTTCACCCCAGAGCACCGCGATGGTGCCGCCGTTGCGGTAGGCCGGGTCGACGCAGGTGCGGCCAATTTCGAGGATCGGGCCTTTGAGGTGGATCAGGCCGTGCAGGCTGAATTCTTCTTCGCTGTAAAACTTGCCCAGGCTGCTGGCCGCCGTGTGGTCGAGCAAACGGGTGGTGGCCACCAGGCGCCCGGTATTCAGGTCGCGCACGCCGATGTGGGCGCAGTGAACATCGTAGTCGTCCATGTCCAGACCCAGCTCCGCGCCCTTCAGCTTGGCGTTGAATTCGCCGCTGAACACGTTGAAACGCAAGGCCTGGGCTTCCTGCAAAGCATCGGCGCCGACCAGGCGTTCGGCTTGCAGGCGACGTTCGTTGCCGGTGTCGCGGATGCGGGCGATCTGGGTCATGGGAATCTCCGTGCGGGCTGCTCACCCGTCTTTGGGTTACAGCGGATCGACTTTCTTTATCCAGCCTTGTTGTGCAAAGTCAGGCTATGTAGCCCCGGTGTCATCGCCATGAAGCTTTGGTGATGCTTATATGACAGCCCTCGAGGAGCCTCTTATGCCTTGGCAAACCGTGTTGAAACGCCGCGATCGCCTGCCCGCCCAACCCGACCTGGCGGAAGGTTTCGTCACGTTGTTGCACCAACTGGGGACGGTCACCCCGTTCGAGCTGGCGGTGGCGGGCGGGCGCCTTATGGCGACCCCGGGCCTGGCGTTTCTGGTGGGCTATCAGGCAGCGCTGCGCATGCTCTGGCCGAGCGCGCCGCTGAGCCTCGGCGCGTTGTGCGCAACCGAACAGCGCAGCCTGCGGGTGGCAGACATGCAGACGCGTTTGACGGACTTGCGCTTGAGCGGGCGCAAGGATTTCGTCACCGCTGGCGACGCCGCGGACTGGCTGCTGATCGCCGCGCGCAGCGAGGAACCCGGCGGCGCTCCGCAGCTGAGTCTGGCGGTGGTCTATCCCGGCGAACCGGGCGTGCGCGTGGAAAAACTCCCGGCGATCCCGTTGATGCCGGACATCAGCCACGGTCGGCTATTCCTCGACAATGCCCTGTGTGAATTGCTCGCGGGGGACGGTTGGGATGCGTACGTCAAACCGTTCCGCACCCTGGAAGACATTTACGTGTTAAGCGCGATGACCGCCTGGTTGTACGGCGTCGGGCAGGACAGCGACTGGCCGCAAGCCTTGCAGTTGCGGTTGCTGGCGCTGCTGGCCGGGTGCGCGGAAGTCAGCCGGCAGGCGCCGAACAATCCGGCAGGACATGTGTTGCTAGGCGGGTTGTTTGCCCAGTTTGACGGGTTGAAGGTTGAGCTGGATCAGGCGTTGGCCGATGGGCCACCGGAATGGGCCGCGATGTGGCAGCGGGATCAGGCGGTGATGGCGTTGGCGGCGGGGGCGAGGGGCAAGCGGTTGGCCAAGGCACTGGCTGTGGTCTGACTGGCCCCTTCGCGAGCAAGCCCGCTTCCACAGGGGAACGCATTTCAAGCGGGCTTGCTCGCGAAGACGCCGTCATGAACGACACAAACTCCAAAACTGTCATCAACCTCGACTAGGCTCACCAGGTTCATCCTTCCGAGCCCCCGCCATGTCCAAAGGCTTGTCCCTGATTTTCCTGCTGCTGCTCAGCCTCGCGGCCCGCGCCGAAAACTGGCCTGCCGAGCAATGGTCAACCGGCCCAACCCTCAGCGGACCGGCGCTTCAGGAACTGGTGAACTACGCCTTCCCACCCCGCGACGACGCCACCCGCAAAGGCATCCGCACCGACGCCCTGCTGGTGATCCGCGACGGCCAACTGATCTACGAACGCTACGCCAGCCCGACCACTGCCGATACGCCACACCTGACCTGGTCCATCAGCAAAAGCCTCATGGCCACGGTCTTCGGCGTCGCCTACGGCGAAGGCCTGTTCACGCTTCGGGACCCGGTGCTGAAGTTCTATCCGGCGCTGGGCAAACACCCGGCCATCACCCTGGCCGACCTGCTGCACTGGGCCTCGGGGCTGGACTGGCAGGAAGACTATGAATACGCGCCGTTGAAGTCTTCGGTGGTGGCGATGCTCTACACCCGCGGTCACCGCGACATGGCGGCGTTCACCGCCGATCACGCTGAAAATGCCAAGCCCGGTGAGGCCTTTCGGTACTCCAGTGGCGACAGCAATCTGTTGTCCGCTGCGCTGAAAGACATCGTCGGCGCGGCGCGTTATGCAGACTATCCGTGGACGGCGCTGTTCGAGCCGCTGGGCATTCGCCACGCGGTGTGGGAAACCGACGCCACGGGTACTTTTGTCGCTTCGTCCTATGCCTACCTCACCGCGCGAGATCTGGCTCGGGTCGGCCTGGTGATGGCGCGTGACGGACGTTGGAAGGATCGGCAATTGCTGCCCAAAGACTGGGTCGCGTTCAATCGTGAACCGTTCGCGCACTATCGGGCTCATCAAGACGATGCGGTGCCGGGTGGCCAGTGGTGGCTCAATCGCGATGCCGATGGCGTCGCCCGACCCTGGTCCGATGCCCCCGCAGACACCTTCGCCGCGCTCGGCCATTGGGGCCAGGCGATGTACGTGATTCCGAGCGAACACCTGGTGATCGTGCGCTACGCCGATGACCGCGATGCCAGCTACCGGCACAACGAATTGCTCCGTCTCACGCGCAACGCCGTCGCCGCGCCGGTGCAACCATGAGCCGTCGCAGTTTTGTCCGTCGCCGACCGTTCAGCACGCTGGGGCTTGTCCTGCTGATCGCCTTACTCGGCTGGATCTGGCAGGAAAGGGTGGCGTTGGGGGCGTTCCCCGACATCATCAGCGGCTACACCGCGAAGGAATACTGTTCGTGTCGCTACGTAATGAACAACCCCGCTGAGTATTGCCGCAGCTACGTGAAGCAGTGGTTCCCGACCAGTGACTTTATGGATGACCCGGCCGGCAAAACCGTGACGGTTAGCGGCATGGGCCGCAGCAACAGTGCGCAATGGGTCGGTGAACGTCAGGGCTGTCGCTTGAATCCCTGAATAACTCATTCCTCTGTAGCGGCTGCCGAAGGCTGCGTTCGGCAGCTGCTACAGGTTTGCATCTTGCTCCCGGGCGGTTATGGTTCGTGCAGGTTTCTTTTCAGCACGAGTCTTTATGTTCACGCGGTCCCTCTGCAAAACCGTTGCCGTCCTGCTGCTGGCCGGCGTCTCGCTCTCGGCTCAGGCCAATTGGTACCTTGACGGCGAATCCTCGCGGCTGTCGTTCATCAGCACCAAAAACGCCAACATTTCCGAAGTGCAGCGCTTTCTGGTGTTGCACGGCAAGGTCAGTCCCACGGGCCTGGCCGAGGTGGAAGTCGAACTGGAGTCGGTAAATAGCGGTATCCCGTTGCGTGACGAACGCATGCGCAAGGAGCTGTTCGACATCCAGACCTTCCCCGAAGCCTTGATCACCGCGCGAATCGATCTGCGCCCGGTCAACGACCTCGCGCCTGGTGCCCAGCTTGAGTTGCGCCTGCCGGTGACCGTCAACCTCCACGGCAAAACTCATGAATACAACGCAGAACTGCTGGCGACCCGTCTTGATGACCGGCGCTTTCAAGTGGTGACCCTCGAACCGCTGGTGATCAACGCTGCGGATTTCGACCTCGCGCCGGGGCTGGACCGTTTGCGCAAACTCGCCGAGTTGTCGGCGATCAGCCTCTCGGTGCCGGTGGGTGCGGTGCTGATTTTTACGGCGCGCTGACATGGCCGGCGCGATTTTTCCCTGGCGTGAAGGCAACAGCTTCGAGCTGCTGATTGACGGTCCGCAGTTTTTCCCACGGATGCTGGTGGCGATTGCCCGTGCCGAAGAGCAGGTTGAACTCGAACTGTACCTGGTGGAGGCAGGCGCTTGCGCCGAAGCCATGGTTCAGGCACTGGTCCAGGCCGCCGAGCGCGGTGTGCGGGTGCGCTGCCTGTTCGATGATTACGGCAGCCTCGCGTTTACCCTGACCTTGCGTCAGCGGCTAACGACGGCCGGCGTCGAGCTGCGCTTCTACAACCGCCTGAGCTGGCGGCGCTGGGTCGGCAATTTCTACCGCGATCACCGCAAGCTGTTGCTGGTCGACCAGAGCATGGCGGTGGTTGGCGGCACGGGTGTCACCGATGAATTCTGGACGCCGGGGGAAGACACCAGCGAATGGCACGAAGTGATGGTGGAAATCACCGGCCCACTGGTGATCGACTGGCAACTGCTGTTCGACCGCCAATGGATCGCCAACCGCCACCGCCGCGCCTGGAAACCCGGCTCGCACTTCGGCCTGCCGCGATTGCCGCGGGTGCCATCCATGGGCGAGGGCATGGGTCGAGTGGCCTACGCTGACGCCCGACAGCACCGGGACATTCTGCAATCGCTGGTGCGTGCGTTGAACAGTGGCCATAAACGCATCTGGCTGGCCACGCCCTACTTCCTGCCGACCTGGAAAGTCCGCCGATCCCTGCGTCGCGCCGCTTCAAGAGGCGTTGACGTGCGCTTGCTGCTGACTGGCCCGCGCACTGATCACCCGTCAGTGCGCTACGCCGGGCATCGCTATTACCCGAGATTGCTCAAGGCCGGGGTGAAAATCTTCGAGTACCAGCCGTGTTTCCTGCACCTGAAAATGGTCTTGATCGACGATTGGGTGAGCATTGGCTCGTGCAACTTCGATCACTGGAATCTGCGCTTCAACCTGGAAGCCAACCTTGAGGCACTGGACCCGGGACTGACGCGGGACGTGGCGGCGAGTTTCGAGCGGGATTTTGCACAGAGCGAAAGCGTCAGCCTCGAAGCCTGGCAACGCCGGCCGCTGTGGCGGCGGGTGAAGCAGAGGATTTGGGGATGGGTGGACCGGCTGGTGGTGAATCTGCTGGATCGCCGGGGATAGTCGTCTCCCCAAAAACCACTGTGGGAGCGAGCAGGCTCGCTCCCACAGGTTTTGCAGTGTTTGAAGGGTTACAGCAGTTCAAAGCTCTGCTGCGTCACGTCCTGGGAATCCAGGCCGATCTGCACGTTGAACTTGCCCGGTTCCGCTGCGTACTTGAGCTGGGCGTTGTAGAACTTCAAGTCATCCTCGGTCACGGTAAAGTGCACGACTTTCTGCTCGCCGGCCTTGAGCGTGATTTTCTGGAAGTTCTTCAGCTCCTTCAGCGGGCGGATCATCGAGCCGGTCACGTCCTGGATGTACAGCTGCACCACGGTTTCGCCGTCGCGCTTGCCGGTGTTTTTCACCATGACGCTGGCGTCGAGCTTGCCGGTCTTGTTCAGTGTGGTCGATGACAGGGCCATGTCGGTCAGGCTGAAATCGGTGTAGCTCAAACCGAAGCCGAACGGGAACAGCGGACCGGTGGTGTCATCGAAATACTGCGAGGTGTAGTTGCCCGGTTTGCCCGGCGTGAATGGCCGGCCAATGCTTAAGTGGTTGTAGTAAGTCGGAATCTGACCCACCGAGCGCGGGAACGTGATCGGCAGTTTGCCTGACGGGTTGTAGTCGCCGAACAGCACGTCGGCGATGGCGTTGCCGCCTTCGGTGCCGCTGAACCAGGTTTCCAGAATCGCGTCGGCCTGGTCTTTCTCTTCGAGAATCGACAACGGACGGCCGTTCATCAACACCAATACCAGCGGTTTGCCGGTGGCTTTCAAGGCCTTGAGCAACTCGCGCTGATTGGCCGGGAGGTTCAGGTCGGTGCGGCTTGACGATTCGTGGGACATGCCACGGGACTCGCCGACTGCCGCGACGATCACGTCGGCGTCCTTGGCCGCTGTTACCGCTTCATCAATCAGCACTTGGGCCGAGCGCGGATCGTCGACCACTTCTGGCGCATCGAAGTTGAGGAAGTTCAGGTAATCCAGAACCTTTTTGTCGCTGGTGATGTTGGCGCCACGGGCGTACATCAGCGTCGCTTTGTCGGCGACGGCAGCGTTCATACCGTCGAACAGCGTCACCGATTGTGCGGGTTTACCGGCGGCGGCCCAACTGCCCATCATGTCGATCGGTGCCTTGGCCAATGGGCCGACCAGCATGATCTTCGCGGTTTTTTTCAGCGGCAGGGTTTCGCCCTGGTTCTTCAGCAACACCAGGCTGCGGCGCGCGACGTCGCGGGCCTCGGTGCGGTGCAGGCGGCTGTCGGCGTAGGTGTCCGCCGGATCATCTTCTGCTTTGCCGATGCGCAGGTACGGGTCTTTGAACAGGCCCATATCGTATTTGGCGGCGAGCACTTCTCGCACGGCATTATCAATGTCGCTTTGCTCGATCTCGCCAGCTTTCAACAGCCCCGGCAGCTCTTTGCCGTACAGGGTGTCGTTCATGCTCATGTCAATGCCGGCCTTGATAGCCAGCTTCGCGGCTTCGCGACCGTCAGCGGCAACGCCGTGCTTGATCAGCTCGAAAATCGCCCCGTGGTCACTGACCGCCAGGCCTTTGAAACCCCATTCCTTGCGCAACAGGTCGTTCATCAGCCAGGTGTTGGCCGTGGCCGGCACGCCATTGATCGAGTTCAGCGCAACCATCACCCCGCCGGCACCGGCGTCAATCGCCGCGCGGTAAGGCGGCAGGTAATCCTGGTACATCTTGACCGGGCTCATGTCGACGACGTTGTAGTCGCGACCGCCCTCGACCGCGCCGTACAGGGCAAAGTGCTTGACGCTGGCCATGATGCTGTCGGCGGCGTTTGCACCACTGCCCTGGAAGGCCCGGACCATCACGCCAGCAATGCGCGACACGAGGTAGGTGTCTTCACCGAAGCCTTCGGAGGTGCGGCCCCAGCGCGGGTCGCGGGAGATGTCGACCATCGGTGCGAAGGTGATGTCGAGGCTGTCTGCGGCGGCTTCCTTGGCGGCAATGCGCCCGGAGAGGCCGATGGCGTCCATGTCCCAGCTCGAGGCCAGAGCAATCGGGATCGGGAAAATCGTGCGGTGGCCGTGGATCACGTCATAGGCGAAGAACATCGGGATCTTCAGCCGACTGCGCATGGCTGCGTCCTGCATCGGACGGTTTTCCGGGCGGGTGATCGAATTGAACGTGCCGCCGATGTTGCCTGCCGCGATTTCCTTGCGGATCAGCTCCCGAGGCATTTCCGGGCCGATGCTGATCAGGCGCAACTGGCCGATTTTTTCATCGAGGGTCATTTGCTTCATCAGATTACTGATGAAAGCGTCCTTGTTCTCCAGGGGTGCGGGGGTCGTGGCGGCCAGTACGTGATGACTGGCCAGGCTGACGAACAGGCCCAGCAAACACAGCTTCTTCATGAATAGTTTTCTCAAGGGCCTAAACGGCAGTGAATACGCCGGTCAGCCAAAATTTAGGGAGCGACTATTGTTGTTCAGGTAAATGCAGCACACTTCTGCAGTGTTTTTTTGCGCTGGGGCATCTTTTAGCCCATTGGCTCGATGCAATCCAGTAGTGGCGGCAGATTATGCCCCAAGAGTCCGGTCAGAATGTTGCTGGTTGTTTTTTCAACGGAATGTGCAAGGGAGCATCAAACCAGATGAATGTACGACACCCCACTCGATCAAGCCTGCAGGTCGCAGCCTTGATGTTGCTGGCCACGTTGCTGGCCGGTTGCGGCATCAACACCATTCCGACCCTCGACGAACAGGCGAAAGCCGCCTGGGGCCAGGTGCAGAACCAATACCAGCGCCGAGCCGACCTGATTCCCAACCTGGTGGAAACCGTCAAGGGCTACGCCAAGCACGAAGAAGAAACCCTGACCGCGGTGATCGAAGCCCGGGCCAAGGCGACGTCGATTCAGGTGGATGCCAAGACGCTGGATAATCCGGAAAAACTCAAGCAGTTCCAGCAGGCGCAGGATCAGTTGACCGGGGCTTTGAGCCGTTTGATGGTGGTGTCCGAGCGTTATCCGGACCTGAAGGCCAACCAGAATTTCCTGGCGTTGCAATCGCAACTGGAAGGCACCGAGAACCGCATCGCCGTGGCGCGGCGTGACTTTATTCTCGCGGTGCAGAAGTACAACACCGAAATCCGCACTTTCCCCGGGCGCCTGTGGCACAGCGTGATGTACAGCGACCTGCCGATCCGCGAAACCTTCGAGGCGACCACGCCGGATGCTGAAAAAGCACCGCAAGTGAAATTTTAAGAACGTAGCCACAAGCGCCAAGGACAACTCGAATCGCTACTACTTGTCGCTTGCCGCTTGAAACTTGTCGCTGCTTCTATGAGGTTGCCAATGCGCGTGTTGAAAGTGGGCCTGGTACTGGTGCTTTGGGTGTTTGCCCTGACGGCCCAGGCCGAACTGAAGTTTCCGCAGTTGACCGGGCGAGTCGTGGACAACGCCCAGATGATCGAGCCGTCGGTGCGCGAGCAACTCACGCAACAGCTCGATGCGCATGAAAAAGCCACCGGCGAACAGTTGGTCGTGGTGACGTTGCCGGACTTGCAAGGCGCCGAGATTGCCGACTTCGGCTATCAACTGGGCCGCTATTGGGGCATCGGTCAGAAGGACAAGAACAACGGCGCGCTGCTGATCGTCGCGCGTGACGAGCGCAAATTGCGCATCGAAGTGGGATATGGCCTTGAAGATCGCCTGACCGATGCGCAGAGCTCGGTGATCATCAATCAGGTGATCACCCCGGCGTTCAAGACCGGCAACTTCAGCAAAGGCATCAGCGACGGGGTCGCGGCGATGCTGGTGGTGCTGGGCGGCAGTCCGCTGGATGAGCCGTCGACGGTCTATGACTCCGGCGGCAATCAGGAAAGTGACTTCGTGTCCCGGCATCCGGGGATTTTCGTGTTCCTGGTGTTGCTGTTCATCCTGACGGTTTTTGTGTTGCAGATGTTCGGGATACTGCCGGCGAGTCGAGGCGGTTCCAGTGGTTTCGGCGGTGGTGGTTTTGGGGGTGGCGGCGGTGGAGGCGGGGGCTTCAGCGGCGGTGGTGGCAGTTTCGGGGGCGGCGGTTCGTCGGGCGGCTGGTGATAACAATAATAGAAGAGCATTTAACGACATGGCCTTACTGACTGAACACGAACAACGCAAAGTCGCCGAGGCGATTGCCCGGGTCGAGCGCGACACCGACGCCGAACTGGTGACCGTGCTCGCAGCCCGCGCCGACGACTATGCGTATATCCCGCTGCTATGGGCCAGCCTGCTGGCGCTGGTGGTGCCGGGTGTCGTGCATTACCTGACCGGCTGGCTGACCCTGCACAGCCTGCTGCTGGTGCAATGGCTGGCGTTTATCGTGCTGTGCCTGCTGTTCCGTATCCCGAAAATCACCACGTACCTGATTCCGCGTTCGGTGCGTCACTGGCGCGCTTCTAACCTGGCGCGCCGGCAGTTTCTGGAGCAGAACCTGCACCACACTGTGGGCAGCACCGGCATGCTGATTTTCGTCTGCGAGGCCGAGCGCTACGTGGAAATTCTGGTAGATGAAGGGATTTCCAAACGACTGGACAACAAGCATTGGGATTCGATTGTCGCGGCGTTTACCCAGCAGGTGAAACAGGGTCAGACGTTGCAAGGCTTTGTGACGTGCGTGGAAGCATGCGGCGAGTTGCTTAAAGTGCATGTGCCGGTGACGCAGGTGAGAAATGAGTTGCCGAACCGACTGGTTGTTCTCGGCTAAGTCTTGATATAGAGCGCTTTGTCGCATACCACGGTACAACCGCCGCCTGTTGTCCGGGGTCAGGCAATTCGTCAGCATCTCTTTCTAACAGCTAGCGCTCTGTAACGGGCGTTCTGACAGAGAGAGCCATATGCCAACGCATCGATCGCTTGACCCTTCTTCCCGTACAGCAACCGGTGGCGAGGAAAACACGCCGCCGGCACAGCTGACCGCGAAGGAAACGCAAATCCTGGTGTGGTGCTCCAAAGGCAAGACATCCTGGGAGATCGCCCGGATTCAGAATTGTTCGGAATCCACCATCAACTTTCACTTCTCCAATATTCGCCGCAAGTTCGCCGTCAGTTCTCGCAGTGCAGCGTTGATCAAAGCCATGGAGTCGGGAGCCCTCAGCGTTGGCAATTCGGTTGTGCGAGGTGCCGATGAGCCTGTCTGACTCGGCTTACAACAGTATTGGTGGGCTCTTGCTGGGGCTGGGTATTGCGACATTGCCTTCGATTGACGGCGAAGCGATGTTCGGCGCTTCACTGGGGGCGTGGCTGGTCACCACCACGCGCAGCAACTTCAAGGCGTGGCAGCGAATAGGCAGCTGGTTTTTATCGGCCGGCGTTGGCTATCTCTTTACGCCGGTCGCGCTGCAGTTGGCGCCTTTCCTGACCACAGGCGTGACAGCGTTTTTGTGCGCGCTGACGGTTATTCCCATCAGTATCAAGATCATGCAGTGGATCGACGGTGCCGGTCTCGGTGAGATCATTCGTTACTTCAGGGGGCGAGGATGATGGGCAATGAAACGATTGCTCTGATACTGACCACCGGCGTAGCACATTTGGTGAGTGCCTTCAGGCTGGCGTGCTATCAGCGTAACGAAAAGCATCATTGTTGGCGTGACGGTCTATTGATCAGTCTGCTCGGCGGGGCGTTGTGTGTGGCTGGAATGGATGTATTACTGGCATGGGCACCGGTCAGTCCGTGGCACGCAAGCATGAGCGTCTTGTCATGTGCAGTGATCATTCGCAGCGGCGGAAACATCATGTTGTTGTGGCACGCCTTGAAGTAATTAACTTTGAAAGGTTCGCAGTTTCACGTTTTGTCTGATTGTTGAAGCGATGAAAGGGCAGAGGCCATTTCCGACAGTTTGAGTTCCAGATCTCGCAGGCGTTGTTTTTCTAACAGTGCGTGTTGTATGGCGCAACGGCCGTCTTCGTCGAGTAATCGCCATAGCCCGAGAATGGTGTTTTCCCGCGTTGTACTTTCTTGAGAACTCTCGCGTGATTCTTTCGGTGCGGGTCGCAGGATAGGTCCCTCACCCAGCAGCAGCCAGTCGAGAGAGATGCCGCGAGACTGGGCAATTTCTATGCATATTGCGTATGGTGTGCTGTCGCGGCCTTTCCAGCTGCTGAGCGTTTGCGGGCTGATCTTAAGTGCTGACGATAGTGATGCGTCGGTTTTAGTGCCGGTTATCTGCTTTAGTCTTGCCAGGACATCTTGAGATTTTTTGCTACGCAATTTGAGCCTCTTCCTTTTGACATATGCTTTTTGAGTGCTTAACGTATGCGTAATGAGTAATTTTTAACTTAATAAGTATCAATCATTAACTATGAATCAGAAGAATACGATGTCGAAACTTCCTAATGGTAACAGGGTGATTTCCTACGAGCTTGGCTCGTTTTTTTTAAGAATCTGCCCGAAACACTTCCCTTTGTCGGGCAGACACTTTTCGCGACACCGGAACGCTGCACTCAATATTTCAAGCAGTATTGCGTTTGATCAAGCTGATTGCCACCCGATCACCGCCGGGAAACAAGCATGAGTACTTACAAAATGGTATGTCCGCATTGCTTGAGCCGGATGCGAATCCGAACCAGCGAGGGGCGTCATATCTTTCTACGGGTAGCCTATCTGCAATGTACGTCGGAAGCCTGCGGCTGGTCGGTTCGGGCCGAATTTGAAATGACTCACGAACTTTCTCCCAGTGGAATGCCCAACCCCTCCGTACATCTGCCCTGCGCCGGACCGGACTTGCGCCGCGACGCCCGGCCTGTTGCGCAAAGTCATACACCGACGGACACACCACTGGAGTCATGAACATGGCTGGAACCGATGAGACTGTGGAGTTGAGCGCGGAGCTTCTGACCATTGCCCAGGCATTCCTCGCCCGTCATGAGGGCGATGCATTGATTGATGATCAGGTATTGTTCTGTCGTGCAGTGAAGCACTTGGAAAGCATCGATGTGCCCATGCATCTGGCGGAAAAACTGGTCGGTCATGCCTACGGGATTCTCAAGTCCAGTCATGATCGACGGCGTCTGGATATCGACGCGAGTTCTGAAACCGTCGCCGTGGTCACTGACCCTGCCAACGGTTTGACCTGGGCTGTGCCGGTGGGATTAATCGTCAAATACATCATCAACTCGCCGAGCAGTCGCAAACTTCGATTAGTGGAGCCCTGAAGTTTCAACAGGTGTAATCAGGTCTTGGGTAGCGTGACCAGGACCTGCCGCAAAATAACCCCGTGCCCAAAATCCCCAACCCCTCTAAAATACCCGGCATTCCCTGATCCGCACTGCCCGAGGCTGTTTTTCATGTCTGTCACCGTCACTCCCGCCAGCCATGCGCCGGATCATCATGCTCAATTCATTGATCTGCTGCAGACCAGCCTCGACGCCAGCGCCTTCATCAAACTGGTGCTGGCTAAATACGTCGGTACCGAAGCCGATTTGCAGCGGCTGATTATCAAGCAGCTGACCGTCAAGGATCAGGCGTGCCTGTCCCTCGTCTATCGCTATAAAACCCGAGACATCACCAAGAACCTGCCGCTGGCCGAGGGCGTGGCGACCATCGCTGCGCTGCTGCCGGCCTCGTTCAAGAATGCGCATTTATTGTCATTGACTGACGAAGCCCAGCTCGAATACAGCAAAAAGGGCAAATCTTCACTGTTCAAAAGCAAACCTCAGCAATTGCGTGAAGTGCCGTCCGCCGAGCACAACCGCGAGAAAAATCGCTTTCTCGACCTGAGTCGCCCGTTCCTCGCGGACCTTGGGGTGACCAACAGCAAGCACGAGCTGATCCCGGCGATGTCGCGCAAGTGGAAGCAGATCAACAAATTTATCGAAGTCTTCAGCCATGCGTTGACCACCTCGCCACTGGCGCTTGACCAACCGGTGCGGGTCGCGGACTTCGGATCGGGCAAGGGCTACCTGACCTTCGCGATCCACGACTACCTGCGCAACACCCTGAACGCCGAAGGCGAGGTGACGGGCGTCGAGTTGCGTGAAGAAATGGTCGATTTGTGTAACGCCGCCGCTGCGAAGCTGGATCACCCGGGGCTGGTGTTCAAGTGCGGTGACGTGCGCAGCGTGGCGCCGAGCGAGCTGGACGTGATGATCGCGCTGCATGCTTGCGACATTGCCACCGACTATGCAATTCACACCGGCATTCGCTCCGGTGCGTCGATCATCATGTGTTCGCCGTGCTGCCACAAACAGATCCGCCTGCAAATCCAGAGTCCGGCGCTGCTCAAACCGATGCTGCAATACGGTCTGCATTTGGGGCAGCAGGCGGAAATGGTCACCGACAGCTTGCGCGCGTTGTTCCTTGAAGCCTGCGGTTACGAGACCAAGGTGTTCGAGTTCATTTCACTGGACCACACCAACAAGAACAAGATGATTTTGGCGGTCAAACGCGCCGAGCCGGTGGACCCGGCCCGGTTGCTGATAAAGATTCAGGAGTTGAAGGATTTTTATCAGATTACCGAGCATTGCCTTGAAACCTTGCTGCGCGCTGACAATTACCTCTGAAACATCCCATCACCTGCAGTGGCAATGCGCGCAGGTTTGACTGCAGTCTTGCGCCCAAGCATCACGGTGACGATCACCCCGCCCGCAAATAGCCAGGTGATCGGCTCGATATGTTCACCAAAGAACAAAGCGGAAAACGCGATGGTGAAGAAGATCTGCAACAACTGGATCTGACTGACCCGGGCAATGCCGCCCATTGCCAGCCCGGCGTACCAGGCAAAAAAGCCCAGGAACTGCGAGAACAGCGAGACGTAGCCAAACGCCCACCAGGTCTTGGCTGAAATCTCGCCCTGATGTTGCAGCGCCAGGTACGTCACCGGCCCGATCAGCAGCGGTGTCGACAGCACCAGCGCCCAGCAGATCACCTGCCAACCGCCCATCTCCTTGGCCAACCGGCCACCTTCGGCATAACCCAGACCGCCCACGGCAATCGCGCCGAGCATCAACAAATCCCCGGCCTGAATACTGCCGGCGCCGCTGATCAGCGCGTAACCGAGCACCAGCGCACTGCCCAGCGCGGCGCAGGCCCAGAAGGCTTTTGACGGTCGTTCATGGGACAGCCACGCGGCGTATAGCGCCACGCACAAAGGTTGCAGGCCGTTGACCAATGCGCCGTGAGACGCCGGCAACGTTTGCATGGCCCACGCGGACAAAACCGGAAAGCCGAGAATGACCCCGGCAATCACCAGCGTCAGGCCTTTGACCTGCTTCCAGGTCGGCCATTTTTCGCGGCGCCACAGCAACAGCATCGCTGCCGGAACCGCCGCGAACAGCGCCCGGCCCAGGCCGTTGAGCAGCGGATGAATTTCCTGCACGACGATCCGCGTGAAGGGCAGGGTGAGGCTGAAAATCACAACGCCGAGCAGGCCAAGCGCCATGCCGGTGTTTTCTCGCGAGGACATGATGGGCAACCAGAGTTCAGGGTGGCGGGAATGTCTTCATCTAGCCATAAACATCGGGTTTGCCGCTGTTACAGCTAGGTGCAGAGTTATCCGTACAGTTTGTACCATCCCCTTCGCGGTAGTAGCGGGTTGTTACCCGACCCTGCGGATAAGGTCTACCTTGAATACTCCAATGCATTTCCCCGGAGGAGTTCTCCCCATGGCTGCCAAGAAAATCCTGATGCTGGTCGGCGATTACGTCGAAGACTACGAAGTGATGGTGCCGTTCCAGGCATTGCTGATGGTCGGTCACACGGTGCACGCCGTCTGCCCGGACAAAACCGCCGGCCAGACCGTGCGCACGGCGATCCACGACTTCGAGGGTGACCAGACCTACAGCGAAAAACCCGGTCACCTGTTTGCCCTCAATTTCGATTTCGCCAACGTCGCTGAAGATGATTACGACGCGCTGCTGATCCCGGGCGGACGGGCCCCGGAATACCTGCGCCTGAACGAAAAAGTACTGGACCTGGTGCGCGCCTTCGACAAGGCGGGCAAGCCGATCGCGGCCGTCTGTCACGGTGCGCAGTTGCTGGCGGCCGCCGGGATTCTCGAAGGTCGCGAGTGCAGCGCCTACCCGGCCTGCGCGCCGGAAGTACGGCTGGCCGGCGGTACGTTCATCGATATACCGGTGACGGAAGGCCACGTACAAGGCAATCTGGCCACTGCGCCCGCCTGGCCGGCCCACCCGAGCTGGCTCGCCGGTTTCCTCGGCTTGCTGGGCACCAAAATCACGTTGTAATGAGGGACGTTTGCATGTGCGAGCTCTACGTCAAAGCCGATCCGATTCTCTACGAATCGCGCTCTCGCTCGCTGCGCATCTGCGGGGTGGTGACCACCCTGCGCCTGGAAAATCAGTTCTGGGACATCCTCAGCGAAATCGCCGCGGTCGACGGTATGACCACCAACCAGTTGATCGCCAAGCTCTATGAGGAGGTGATGGATTACCGTGGCGAAGTGGTGAATTTCGCTTCGTTCTTGCGGGTGAGTTGTATGCGGTATCTGGCGCAGCGGCGGGTCGCTGCGCCTGAACTGTCGGTGGTGCGGGTTGCCGCAAAGTAGCGCAGTCCGCGTGGAAGGCGTCAGCCGCGTCGCCGCTAAACCTCGACAGGAACGGTGAGCTTGGAACTCCCTAACGCATGCGTCTTCGAATCAAAAAATCGCAACTGCGATCGCGTCCCCTCAAACACCTTCGCGTAGTGCCGCTTCTGATGCTGGATAAACGCCTTGCTGCGCGGGTTGATCGAAATCGCCACCACCGTCGGTTTCGCCTGGCGCAACGCATGAATGATATGGCTGTCTTGCTCACCCAACGCATGCCCAAAGACGCACATGCCTTCGCCATGGCCCAATAACTGGTCATAACAAAACGACAGGTAATCCGAACTGCGAATGGTCTTGAGCTTGTCCGCGCTCGGCCCTTCGTTCACAAACAGCGGCACGTCATCCAGCGTCTTGATCGTGTTGTTGATCGCAAAACTGCCGAGCAGCGTGCCCTCGGTCGACATCAATTTGCGCGCCGTGCCGTCCTGATTGCGCACCAGGTGCAAACCGCCGTGCAGGTACAACAAGCGGGTTTTATCGGTCGTCGTGGCGCTCAGATCAAAACCCGGCTCGGCACCCTGGAACAGATCGGTGATGCGGTCCGGCTGCTGTTGAATTGCCCAGTAGCTGAGCAAGTCGTAATTGGTGGTGAACACCGTCTGGTACCGGCTCAGTTCCTGACTGATCGTCGCCAGTGTCGCAGGCACCACCAGCCGCCACGGGATGTGCACCGCATGCACGGTGTTGATCAGCGCTTCCTTGATCGCGTAGTAGCGATTGCGCGGCGCGGCGGAGCTGACGGCCAGGGCCTTGTTCACCCGGCTGGTGATTTTCAGCGCGCTCAGCACTTGCTCGAAACTGCGCGTCTGCATCGCCTCGAACACGCTCAGTTCGGACTGGCTCAGGGGCTTTTCTTCGACCGTGCGCGCATTTTCGAACAGCGAGTCGTAGCCAAAATCGTCCCACACGGCGCGGCTGGCACCGTTGCCCACCAGCAAGCCGCTGATCGAGGTGGTGGCGCGCAAGGCGTTCCAGTCTTCAAGCTGGGCATCGACATCCTGGAAATCGGTCATTGCGGTCGTTGTCTCAAAAAGCAAAAGGTCGGATGGGCGGCGACTTTATCACGACCCGGACTTGCGCCAGATCAAGTTAGCGCCTGGTCGATGGGTCGATCCTGTGGGTATCCGCCGGATCGAACAGTCGAAACGGCCCCAGACCTGGAGATTCGCCCGTGAGCAGCACGTTTTTCATCCCCGCCGTGAACATCATGGGCACCGGTTGCCTCGACGAAGCCATGGCCGCGATTCGCAAGTACGGCTTTCGCAAGGCGCTGATCGTTACCGACGTCGGCCTGGCCAAGGCCGGTGTGGCGGCGATGATTGCCGAGAAACTGGCGTTGCAGGACATCGACTCGGTGATCTTCGACGGTGCCAAGGCCAACCCGAGCATCGCCAATGTCGAGAACGGCCTGGGCCTGCTCAAGGAAAGTCGCTGCGATTTTATCGTGTCGCTGGGCGGCGGTTCGCCCCACGATTGCGCCAAGGGCATCGCATTGTGTGCGACCAACGGCGGGCAGATTCGAGATTACGAAGGCGTTGACCGTTCGGCGAAGCCGCAACTGCCGCTGATCGCCATCAACACCACCGCCGGCACCGCCAGCGAGATGACCCGTTTCTGCATCATCACCGACGAATCGCGTCACGTGAAAATGGCCATCGTCGACCGCAATGTCACGCCGTTGCTGTCGGTCAACGACCCGGCGCTGATGGTCGCCATGCCCAAGGGCCTGACGGCGGCCACCGGCATGGACGCATTGACCCACGCCATCGAAGCCTACGTGTCTACCGCCGCCAACCCGATCACCGACGCCTGCGCGCTGAAAGCGATCACGCTGATCAGCAACAACCTGCGCCTGGCCGTGCGCGATGGCAGCGACCTGGCCGCCCGGGAAAATATGGCTTACGCGCAATTCCTCGCGGGCATGGCGTTCAACAACGCGTCGCTGGGTTATGTCCACGCCATGGCGCACCAGTTGGGTGGTTTCTACGACTTGCCCCATGGCGTGTGCAACGCCGTGCTATTGCCGCATGTGCAAAGCTTCAACGCGCTGGTTTGCGCCGTTCGCCTGACAGACGTGGCCCACGCGATGGGCGCGGATATCCGCGGTTTCAGCCCGGAAGAGGGCGCCCAGGCGGCCATCGCAGCGATTCGTAGCCTGGCCAGAGACATCGACATTCCCGCCGGCTTGCGCGAACTCGGCGCCCGACTCAACGACATCCCGACCCTCGCGGCCAACGCCTTGAAAGACGCGTGCGGCGTGACCAATCCGCGGGCGGCGGATCAGCGGCAGATTGAGGAAATTTTTCGCAACGCGTTCTAAGTGGTTTTACGGCCCCGCGCGATGATCACGCAGAGCATCGCGCTCAGGGCCAGCAATGTGCACAACAATGCGAGCGGCCATGCCTGCTGGCTGGCGATCAGGCTGGCGATCCCGCCGATGACGGCGGCCATCAGCTGATGAATGAAACCACTCAGCGCCATCGCGTAAGCACCACCGATCGGCGCACCATCGTTGGCCAGCGACAGGCTGATCGGGTAGTTCAATGACTGGCCGAACACTGCAACGCAATAGGGCAACCAGAACAGCAACGCAATCGAATCGCCGAAGACGCTTCCCAGCAACATCACCAGGCTGCCGGCCATTACCAATCCGACGCCCGTCGTCATCAATCGACGCTGACCAATGCGCAACACCAGACCGTTGACCGCCAATGCCCCGAGAAAATACGCGGCGCTGATTGGCCAGCCCAGCCATCCATAGTCCACTGCCGACCATTTAAAGGGTCCTTGCAGAATCAGCGGTGCCGCCGTGTTGAACGCGATGATCACTCCATAGCCCAACCCGCCAGCAAGCGCCGGCAGCAAAAAGGCTCGATCTCGCAGAATGCGCCAATAATTTGGCCATGCGGACAACTGAACAGGGTCCTCCACCCTCGTCGCAAACGTGACCTGCGCCACCACTAATGCCAGCAACAAACTCACGCCGCCCAACAGATAGAAAATCGCCGTCCAGCCAAACGCGACCTGGATGACCGACCCCAGATATTGGCCGATACCCAGCGCCACCACGAAAGAAATCGACAGCCAGGACAGCGCCTTGGCCAGCAAATCTCCGCGAAAACTGTCGCGAATCAACACCCGCGCCATGACCGAAATCCCGCTGGCGCCAATGCCTTGAATCAGCCTGAAAAACAGAAAGGATTCAAGTGTCTGACTAAGCGGCAGCACCAGGTTGCTCAACCCATAAATCCCCAGCGCCACGAGCAACACCGGCTTTCGGCCGATGCGCTGACCAAGGCTGCCCCAGAACAGCATCGGCAGCGCCATGCCGATCAGGTACACCGCCAATCCCCAGGAAACCTGCGACGCATCGGTAGATAGATGGCGAGCCATTTCCGGCAACGCTGGCAGGTAAATGCTCATGCCCAACTGCGCGAGAAAAACCGTGCTGCAGGTGACGAGGAGAGTGGTGGTGCTTTTCATGGATATTCCGGGTTCAGTTTTTGATAACGTCGGCGTGCGGGCGTAATAACTCTGTCACGAGTTCACAAAACTGGCGGATCAATGTTGTCTCCATGTCTGCCCGTAGGGTGATTCGCAGTGCTGCCTGACCCTTTGCAACCACTGGGAAGAACACGGCTGAGGTAAAGAAACCCTGATTGGCCAATTCGATGGCGATGCTGTTCGCCAGCGCCGCTTCACCGCAGCGAATCAGTCGGATCGCCATGTTGCTGCCCAGTTGTCCGGTTCGAATCAGGCTGTCGAAGAGCTGGATGTTAGTTTGAAGCTTTTCCTGCAAGGCGCTGAATTCCAGCGTGCGATGTAACTGGATGGACGCTCTGCCGGCCCCAATAGCTGCGCTGTTCAGGCTTTGCGACCAATTACTGGGACCGCCGTAACGTTGAACAAGTTTTTTCTGCGGTTCGCTGCCGAACATGACCAGTCCGCCGCTAGCACCGAACGATTTGGCGAGGGGCGCGACGATAAGGCAGTCGTCATCCAGTGCCTGAATCCTGGGGCGTACGAGGCCGGCCCCGATTGTTCCCACGGCGGAGAGTGCGTGAGAGTCGTCCAAATAGAGAAACAGACCATAACGTTCCTTCAGGTACAAAAGGCCGTCCATGTTTGCGACACCGCCCATGCTGTATGCGCCGTCGGCGATGTAGACGACTTTGCCGGTTTGCTTACACAGGTCTTCGAGAAAATCCATGTCATCGTGCGGGCAGGTCACAACGTTTGTTTCGTCCGCGCACGCCGCTTTCAAGTGGTTCATTGAATAATGCGCATGCCGATCGAACGCCATCAGAGGGGGTCTATTCTGCGTGAATACGCCGCTGGCCAGCATCGGCAGAATTCCCGCGCTCGCGGCACTGCACGACAAGGTACTCAGGCAGACTGCACCAAACAGTTCTGACAGCTCCTTCTCGTATTGCTCCAGCGCCGCCAGCTTGCAGCGATTTTTCGAATTGGCGATCCGCAGCGTGCCGATTTCCCTTAGGGCTGTCATGGCGCCATCGAGCAGTGCGGGATGATAATCCAGCCCCAGGTAAGAAGTAGTGCAGAAGTGGTGAAACGAGCGCCCGAACTGGTCGACCATCTGGTTAGCGTTTTTGATCTCGACATCAAGACCTGCAATTTTTCCGGCTTCAGCGGTTTCCCAGTCGTGATCGGCCAGCGAGATGAGTTTTCGATAATTGGTGAAAGTGTTTACCGCGTGCGTTTTCTGGTCCATGTGGCGTGTCTTTCCTTGAGGGCGAAGCGATCCATTGGTGAGACGTAAACCTTGTGCGTTTCCGTACTTTACAGTGAGAGACGCGTTCTCTTGAATCAGCCGTTTCCGGTACGACTGAGCGTTGCGAGAGTTAAATGTGTAGGGCGACACCTTGTGCGGTTGTGGGTCATTTACGTTGCCGAATGGCATGTAAACCGGGCTATCCTCCCGAGTTCTCCAAACCAAAACCATCGAGCCCTCCATGCTGCAAAAAAGCCTGATCCGCCGCCTCGATCTCATCACCCTCCAGCTATTCGTCGCGGTCCACGAAGAAGGCACGCTCACTCGTGCCGCGGCCCGCGAGGCGATTGCGGTGTCGGCGGCCAGCAAGCGTTTGATGGAGCTGGAGGAGGCGCTGGGCATCAGTCTGTTTGTGCGCCAGGCCAAAGGCATGACGCTGACAACCGCCGGTGAAACGCTGTTGCACCATGCCCGGCAGATGCTGTTCAACGTCGAGAAAATGGGCCTGGAGCTGGGCGAGCACAGCCACGGTATTCGGGGTTACGTGCGGATGCTCGCCAACCTGTCGGCGATCATTCAGTTTCTGCCGGAAGACCTGCGGGACTTCTCCGCGCGGCACCCAGAGGTCAAGACTGATCTCGAAGAGCGCCCCAGCAGCGGGGTAATTCAGGGTGTGCTGGATGGTGTGGCGGACCTCGGGATCTGTTCCAGCGACAGCGATGTGAAGGGGCTGCACAGCGTGTTGTATCGCCAGGACAAACTGGTGGTGCTGATGCTGCCGGATCATCCGTTAGCCCGTCGTTCCAGCCTCGCATTTGTCGACACGCTGGACAGCGATTACGTCGGCTTGCACGCCGCCAGTTCCATCAACATGCGCACGCACGCCGCTGCGCGTCAGGCGGGCAAGGTGCTGCGTTTGCGCATTCATGTGCCGGGGTTCGATGCGATGTGCCGGATGGTCCAGGCCAACATGGGGATCGGGATTTTGCCGCAGAAAGCCTATGAATTGTTTGGCCGGGCGCTGGGGTTGCATGCGGTGCCGTTGACCGATGACTGGTCAGATCGGGCGTTGATTCTGGTGACGCGCGATGAGGCGGGGTTGTCGCCGGTGAGTCGGATGTTGTTTGAGCAGTTGCGTGGGGCGGTCTGACCGTTCTCGATTGAATGTGAGGGCCTTATTGCTGGCAAGCCAGCTCCCACAGGTCTGTATTGATTTCGCGACCGATGCAAACCCTGTGGGAGCTGGCTTGCCAGCGATGGCGGACTAAAGGTCGCAGACAATCTAAAGTAGCGTTCGCGTTTGACGAACGCTACTTGCCAACTGAAGGTTGGATTCCCGCCCCCTCGCTCCTTTAGCCTTGGCGCCTATTCCAAGAACAACATGAGGTACCCCGCGATGACGGCCCCCCTGAGTGCAATCAAGGTGATCGAGATCGGCACGCTGATCGCCGCGCCGTTCGCCGCGCGCATGCTCGCCGAGTTCGGCGCCGAGGTGATCAAAATCGAAGCCATGGGCCAGGGCGATCCCCTGCGCAAATGGCGAAAACTGCACGAGGGCACCTCGCTGTGGTGGTACCTGCAATCACGCAACAAGAAGTCTCTGGCACTCAATCTGAAATCCGCGGAAGGCATCGAGCTGGTCAAGCAATTGGCGACCAGCGCCGACGTGCTGATCGAAAATCTGCGCCCCGGCGGCCTGGAAAAACTCGGCTTGGGCTGGGACGTGTTGCATGCCCTGAATCCCAACCTGACGCTGGTGCGGATTTCCGGTTACGGCCAGACCGGCCCCTACCGCGACCGCCCGGGTTTCGGTGCGATCGGCGAGGCCATGGGCGGCATTCGCTACACCACTGGCACCCCGGGCTCACCGCCGGCGCGGGTCGGTGTCAGCCTCGGCGACTCCCTGGCGTCGTTGCACGCGGTGATCGGTGCGTTGATGTCGCTGCTGCGGGTCAAGACCGGACAGGGCGGCGGGCAAGTGGTCGATGTGTCGCTGGCCGAAAGCGTGTTCAACGTCATGGAGAGCCTGGTGCCGGAATACGACATGCTCGGTCATGTGCGTGAACGCAGCGGTGGCGCTTTGCCGGGCATCGCGCCGTCCAACACCTATCTAACAGCGGATGGTGCCTACGTGGTGATCGCCGGCAACAGCGACCCGATCTACAAGCGCTTGATGGAGGTGATTGGCCGCCGCGATCTGGCTGATGCGCCGGAGTTCGCGCACAACGACGGTCGTGCCTTGAAGAGTAATGTGCTCGACGCCGCCATCACGCACTGGACCAGCAGCCTGCCAATCGATGACGTGCTGGTGGCGCTGGAAGCCGCCGAAGTCCCGGCCGGGCGCATTTATTCGGTGGCCGACATCGTCGCCGATCCGCACTATCAGGCGCGCGACATGCTGCTCAGCGCCGACCTGCCCGGCGGCACGACCGTGAAAATGCCGGGCATCGTGCCCAAACTCTCGGAAACCCCCGGCGGCGTGAACTGGTCAGGGCCGAGCCTGGGTCAGCACACGGATGGGATTCTTGCGGGGCTGGGGCTCACGGCTTCGGACATCGAGCGACTGAAAGTTGAAGGGGTGGTGCAATGATCACTGATTTTTCCGAGGCTCTGATCGTTCAGGAAGTCTCCCCGCGCGACGGCCTGCAAATCGAGCCGACCTGGGTTGAAACGCTCGACAAGATTGCCCTGATCGATCAGCTGTCGCTGGCCGGTTTCAACCGCATCGAAGCCGGTTCGTTTGTGTCGCCCAAGGCCATTCCGGCGCTGCGCGATGGTGAGCTGGTATTCAACGGCATCACCCGCCAACCGGGGGTGATCTACGTCGCATTGATCCCCAACCTCAAAGGCGCGCAACGGGCGTTGGCGTGTCGCGCCGATGAGCTGAACCTGGTGATGTCCGCCAGCCAGACGCACAACCTGGCCAACATGCGCATGCGTTGTGAAAACTCGTTGGCGGCGTTTGGCGAGATCGTCCAGTACGTGCGCAATACCGGAGTGCGCCTGAATGGCAGCATCGCGACCACCTTCGGTTGCCCGTTCGAGGGCCGGATCGATGAGGATCGCGTGCTGCAAATCGTCGAGGCTTATCAGGAGCTGGGGATTCAGGGCATCACGTTGGCCGACACCACCGGCATGGCCAATCCGCGACAAGTTGATCGGCTGGTTCGACGAGTATTGCAGCGGGTATCGCCAGCAGACCTGACCCTGCATTTTCACAACACTCGTGGCCTCGGTCTGTGCAATGTGCTAGCCGCTTACGAGGCCGGTGCTCGACGCTTCGACGCGGCCCTCGGCGGCCTCGGCGGCTGCCCGTTTGCCCCGGGCGCCTCGGGCAACATCTGTACGGAAGACCTGGTGAACCTGTGCGATGAAATCGGTATTCACACCGGAATTAATCTGCCGTTGTTGCTGCAGTTGTCGCGAGGATTGCCGGCGCTGCTCGGCCACGAAGTCTCCGGCCAACTGGCCAAGGCCGGGCGCAATTGCGACCTGCACCCAAGCCCTTCCTGACCCACTGAAGATCCCTGTAGGAGCCGGCTTGCTGGCGATAGCGGCCGATTGATCGCCGCAAGGCTTTCGGGCCTCATCGCCAGCAAGCAGGCTCCTACGGAAAACTGCATTCCAACCAGACAACAAAAACAATCGGGCACCCACGGGAAGTCCGCCTGGAGAAACAGCATGAGCCTTAACGTACTGGAGGCGGGCGCGAGCCCGTCCGTGAACCACGACGAAGAAAAAGCCCTGGTCAGCAAAGTCGCCTGGCGCCTGATGCCGCTGATCATGGTCTGCTACCTCTTCGCGTTTTTTGACCGCATTAACATCAGCTTCGCCAAGTTCCAGTTGCAGACCGACCTGAGCCTGAGCGACACCGCCTATGGCCTCGGTGCCGGGCTGTTCGTGGTCGGTTACGTGATCTTTGAAGTGCCGAGCAACATGATGCTGTACAAGGTCGGCGCACGGCGCTGGATCGCCCGGATCATGATGTCCTGGGGCCTGGCCACAGCCGCGATGGTGTTCGTCAACAGCGAATGGCAGTTCTACGCGCTGCGCTTCGTCATCGGCGCGATGGAGGCCGGGTTCGCCCCAGGCGTTCTGTATTACCTGACGTTGTGGTTCCCGCAGCACTATCGCGGACGCATCACTTCGCTGTTGTTTCTGTCGTCGGCGTTTGCCGGACTGGTCGGCGCGCCGTTCTCCGGGCTGGTGCTGCAACACCTCGATGGCTTCATGGACATGCGCGGCTGGCACTGGCTGTTCCTGCTCGGCGGCGTGCCTTGTATCGGCCTCGGCTTGCTGGTGCTGACGCTGCTCAAGGACCGCATTGAAGACGCCCACTGGCTGACGCCGTCAGAGAAAACCCTGCTGGCCAGCCGCATTGCTCACCACGAACCGCACAAGAGCGGCGGCTCGCTGCTCGCGGCGCTGCGCATCCCGGGTTTCCTCACGCTGGGGCTAATCTACTTCCTGATTCAGGTGGCGTCCTACGGCTTGAATTTCTGGGCGCCGCAACTGATCCGCAGTGCGGGCACCGAGAGCCCGGTGATGATCGGCTTGTTGACTGCGATTCCTTACATCTGCGGGGCGATCAGCATGGTGGTGATCGGGCGCTTGTCCGACTCGACCGGCGAGCGGCGCAAGTTCGTTGCCGGGTTGGTGGCGGTCGGCGCCGTGGGGTTCTTCTGTGCAGGGATTTTCGCCAATCACACGACCTTCCTGATTGTCGCCCTGGGCCTGCTCGGCGCCGGGATTATCGCCTCCATCCCGAGCTTCTGGACCCTGCCACCGAAACTGCTGGCCGGTGCCGGCGCCGGAGCGGCGGGCGGGATCGCGGTGATCAACACCCTCGGCCAGTTCGGCGGCATCGTCAGCCCGGTGATGGTCGGCCGGATCAAGGACCTGACCGGCAGTACCACACCGGCGCTGTACGTGATCGGCGTCTGCGCGCTAATCGCCGTGGCGCTGTTGATGTGGGGCTTGCCGCAGAAACTGCGCACGCTCGACAAGTTTTAAAAAAACGCCAGCTCCTTCCGTTCAAACGCCTTGTAGGAGCTGCCGAAGGCTGCGATCTTTTGACTTTGCACTTTATAGTTCAGAGCCAATTGATCCCATGCTAACCGGCCTCAACCACCTGACCCTCGCCACCACCGACCTGAACCGCAGCGTGGCGTTCTATCGCGACCTCCTGCAATTTCAACTCGAAGCCAGCTGGGACAACGGCGCCTATCTCTCACTGTCCGACCTGTGGCTGTGCCTCTCCCTCGACCCGGCTTGCAGAGCCGCACCCGCCGCCGACTACACCCATTACGCCTTCAGCATCAGCGCATCCGACTTCCCGCACTTCGTCGAACTCCTTCGAGCGGCGAACGTCGAGGAATGGCGTGACAACCGCAGTGAAGGCGCGTCCTTCTACTTTCTCGACCCGAACGGTCATAAGCTCGAAGCCCATGTTGGCGATCTCGCATCGCGACTGGCTGTCTGTCGACAACGGCCGTACGCGGGCATGCAGTTCTTCGACGATCTGTCAGTCGATGCCCCGGGGCCTGATATAGACTTGCGCCCATTCACCAAATAGCAAAAAAGGATTCCCCGATGACCCCATCGCTGCTATTGGCCGTTCTCGCCTCGGGCTTTATTTACGGGATTACACCGGGGCCGGGCGTGCTGGCGGTGTTTGGCATCGGCGCGGCGCGTGGGCGGCGGGCCGGGGCGGGGTTTTTGTGCGGGCATTTACTCGGGGATGTGGTCTGGTGCAGCACGGCGTTGATCGCGATTGTCGGTGCACGGGAAATCGGCAGCACCGCGTTTGACGTGTTGGGTGTGCTCAGCGGGCTCTATCTGTTCTGGCTCGGTCTGCGCGCGGTGCGGGCCAAACGCAGCAGCGCCGAAGCGCCGCAGGGCCCCGCGCGGCAGCCGTTCTGGCACGGCATTCTGTTTGGCCTGACCAACCCGAAAGCCTATCCGGTGGCGGTCGCGACTTTTACCGCGTTGCTGTCCAGCCGCGCAGAATTGCTGCACTGGTCGATGCTGCCGTGGTTGATTGCGCTGAGCTTCGTCGGCGGTCTGCTGGCTTACGCTATTCTCATCGGCATCGTCGGTGCGCGGCAGGTGCGCAGCCTGTATCAACGGCATGAACGGGCAATCACCCGGTTGTGCGGGGTGATGTTTATCGGTTTCGCCATCAACGCCCTGGTGCATGCGTTGCCGGGGCTGATGCCGAACAAGGCTTGAGACTGAGCGCCAGGAGGTGTCGGTCGGAGTATCGGTCAGGGATGGTTTTTTATTGCTGCATTGTCCGGACACGCTCTCTGCACCATGACCACCAGAAATTCCGCGCCGCTGGCGAGTTACATCGATCTACTGCTGGATGCCGTTTGCGCGGTCGATAAACAGGGGCGCTTTGTTTTTGTCAGCGCCGCCTGCGAGCGCATTTTCGGTTACACGCCAGACGAACTGGTCGGCCAGCCGATGATCGATCTGGTGCATCCCGTCGATCGCCAGCGCACCCTCGACGCCGCGCGAGAGATCATGGGCGGCGACCCCAAACTCAACTTCGAAAACCGCTATGTGCGCAAGGATGGCCGCGTGGTGCACATCCTCTGGTCCGCGCGTTGGTCGGAGGTTGATCAACTGCGCATCGCCGTGGCGCGCGACATCACTGAGCGCAAGCAGGCTGAATCCCGGCAAGCGGCGTTGTACGCGATTTCCGAAGCGGCCCACGCGGCGGAAGATCTGCTGGCGTTGTTCAAACGCATCCACCTGATCATTGGCGAATGGCTGCCGGCGTTGAATTTCTCCGTCGCGCTGTACGACGAGCACTGCGCCCAGCTCAACTTTCCGTACCACGTTGATGACCATGAGCAGCAACCCGAACAGCCAGGAACGGTGATCGGGCGCTTGTGTGCCGAAGTGATCCGCAGCGGCCAGCCGATCTTGCTGACCCCGAATCGGTCAGACACCCCCGCAGGTTTCGAGGCGCTAGTCACGGGTCAGCAATCGCCCTGCTGGCTGGGTGTGCCGTTGAACTCGCAAAACGGCACCATCGGTGCGCTGATCGTCAAAAGCGTCGCGGGCGGCGAACGTTACACCGAGCAAGATAAAGAGCTGTTGCAATTCGTCTGCGCCCAGGTCGCGACCGCCATCGAACGCAAGCAGTTGCACGCCCGGCTGCAGCGCATGGCGCAATACGATCAACTGACCCAACTGCCCAATCGCGAGTTGCTCCGTGACCGGCTGAAAGCCTCGCTGACACTGGCCCGGTCGGAGAGTGGGCGCATGGCATTGCTCTACGTCGACCTCGACCGCTTCAAGGAGGTTAACGACACCCACGGTCACGCGGTCGGCGACATGCTGCTGCAAGCGGTAGCCAACCGGCTCAAGGGCTGCGTGCGGGAAACCGACACCGTGGCGCGGATCGGCGGTGACGAGTTTGTGGTGTTGCTGCACAGCATTCACGCTTCAGAGGACGCTGACAGCGTGGCGGGAAAAATCCGTCACATCCTGGCACAGCCGCTGCGCCTGGACGGTCACAACCTGAGCATTCAGTCGAGCATCGGCGTCGCGCATTTTCCCGAGAATGGTACGGAAGAAAAGCAATTGTTCCGCCATGCCGATGAGGCGATGTACAGCGCCAAGCGGCAGAATCATTTGCGGCTTGATCGCTGAATACGCACGGCCGTTCGTCGCATCGATCCCAGTTTTTCTAAACCTTTGCAATGATCGAAATTCAGATTCTATGCGGGCTACTGCTCGCCGCGATCAATACCACGAGGTAGAGAATCATGCCTAACTCAAGAAACTCGAACACGGGACACACGGCCACCGATCGAACGAAAGCGGCTGAAGCCGATCGTAAAGGTGGGAAAACGACCACTACGACTGTCGATAAAGAGCCTGTGAAACCCGACATTGCCCGTAAAGGTGGCCAGAAATCCAAGTAGTGGTGACGTAGTTTTCATTGAGAGACGGGAGCGAAAGCTCCCGTTTGAATTTTACTTTGAGGAGGGCGCGACCATGAGCCGGATGGCCACCCGTTTACGCAATGCCAGTTTTGTCACATTTTTTGTCGCATCAGTGAGCCTTTTTGCCAGCAGCGCGTTTGCCCAGTCCCCCGCCGAATTCATTAACGATGCCTCGGCCAAAGGCATGGCTGATATCGAAGCCAGTCGCCTTGCGCACCAGAAATCCGAATCCAAAGAGGTCAAGGATTACACCATCGTCGTCATCAACGACCGCACCACCGCCAACCAGCATTTGGCGAAAATCGCCAAGCAACTGGATCTGCCGGTGGCCCCGAGGGAAGAGGTGGTCGATAAGGCCAAAACCTTGATGCCGGAGGTGAAGGAGGGTGCTGCCTTTGACCAGGAATATGCCGCCAATCAGGTGAAGACGACGCAAGAAGCCATCGCACAGCTCCAGCAGACTGCGCAAACCACCGACGTGCCGGAAATCAAAGCCTTTGCGGAAGAAACCTTGCCGAAACTGCAGAACCATCTGCAAATGGCCAGGGCGCTTCAGGCTGGTCGCTGAATTGGAATAAACGGCTCCTACAATTACGATGCGGGTCCGATTTTGTAGGAGCCTGCTTTGCGATCCAAACGCCACGGTACATCAGTTAAACCGCTCAGCAATCATTCAAATCCTGTTTGTGCTTTTTGTTCTTGGCTTCAAGCCCTTCCAGAGCATGCACCTCATCTTCACCCATCGCGCGATAGTGCTTACGCAGTGCCTCCAGCTGCTTCAGGTCCAGCGCCTCAAGCCCGAGCATCGCGTTCTGCGCCTCCTTGTTCACCCGCAGCAACTCATCGATTTTCAAATGCAGAATGTCGGTGTCGCGGTTTTGCGTGTTCTGAATCAGGAACACCATCAGGAACGTGATGATCGTGGTCGATGTGTTGATGATCAGCTGCCAGGTGTCGTTGTAATTGAAGATCGGCCCACTCAAGCCCCACAACGCAATCAGCACCAACGCCCCCATAAACGTCTTCGGGCTCCCCGCCCACAAGGCGAGTTTCTGCGAGATTTTTGCGAATTTCATTGCCGTGTTCCTTATTGGGATGCGCGTGAATCTGTGACAGCGCGGGGGCGATGAAAATTCTGCTTACGTTTTAGGATTGGATGGGAAAACAGAGAACATGCATCCGCTCGTCAAACACGGCGGTTCGCTATTCTTTCTCAGATTCTTTCTTTGTGTGGGTTTGTGTCTAGTATCAAAGGCAGTCAATTTGCCAGCATCAAAAGACACGGATCGAAACCAGGAAGAGGCCACGCATGGAATTTTTTGAGAAGTTAGCAAATTTAGCCGCCAAGGTTCGTTTGCAGAGTGCTGCAATCAAAACGGAAGAAGCGACCAAGAACGCGTTTGTCATGCCGTTTATCAGCACAGTGCTTGGCTACGATGTGTTCGATCCGACCGAGGTTACTCCCGAATTCGTTTGTGATGTCGGAACGAAGAAGGGGGAGAAAATTGACTACGCAATCATGAAGGCGGGCGAAGTCCAGATCCTGATCGAGTGCAAAAAAATTGGCGAGCCCCTGCATATCAATCACGCTTCTCAGCTGTTTCGCTATTTCCATGTCACCAGCGCCCGCATCTCCATTCTCACCAACGGCCAGGTTTACAAGTTCTTCACTGACCTGGACGCGCCTAACAAAATGGACGAGAAGCCATTTCTGGAACTCGACCTTCTCGATATCGATGAATACTCCGTCCCTGAGTTGGTAAAGCTCACTAAATCTGCGTTCGATGTGGATTCGATCATCAGTGCAGCGGGTGAATTGAAGTACGTCAGCCAAATCAAAAAGGTTATCGCTGCACAGGTCAGCAAGCCCGACGACGATTTTGTAAAAGTGTTCGCTTCCCGTGTCTACGACGGCGTGATTACTCAGAAAGTCCGTGACCAATTCCATGAGCTGACGAGAAAAGCTGTGGTGCAGTTTCTCAATGATCAGATCAATGACCGGCTCAAGTCGGCGATGAGTGGAGCCATTCAACCCGCGCTCGCGTCCCTGCCGGTTTCTACCGGTGGTGCTGAGCAACCGGATTTGCGGGATGAGTCGGAGGACAAGGTGCTGACAACGTTGGAGGAGCTGGAGGGCTATCACATTGTCCGTGCTGTGGTCCGCTCAGTCGTCGATGCCAAGCGAATTGTTCAGCGGGATACTCAGAGTTACTTCGGCATCCTGCTCGACGACAACAACCGTAAACCAATCTGCCGACTACACTTCAATCGCTCACAAAAGTACATCGGCATATTTGACGAAGAGAAGATCGAAACCCGGCATGCGATCAATTCTGTCGATGACATTTACGAATATTCGGACCACTTGAAGAAGACCGTCGGTTATTACGATTAAGCCCTTTACCTATCGACAAAAAAGCCGGCCGACAAAGCCGGTTTTTTTAGCCGATACCTGACGATCCTCACCAAAGGTGGAATAGAGCAGAGCCTGCAAGTCGATGTATCGTAGCGATCCAATGTTCGCCCAGATACGACAACGCACTGACAGGAGAACGCAATGAGTTGGTCCGCCAAGCAATACGTGGCTTTTGAAGATGAACGCACACGCCCGGCACGCGACTTGCTCGCGGCGATCCCGCCAATTGAAGCGCACTCGGCCATCGACATCGGTTGCGGCCCTGGTAACTCCACCGAGTTGCTGGTGGAGCGCTTCACCAGCGCCACAGTGCGTGGCGTCGACAGTTCGACCGACATGACCGACGCCGCCCGCAAGCGCTTGCCGCAAGTTCAGTTCGACACCGTGGACATCGGCACCTGGAACGACAGCGGTCCGTTCGACGTGATCTTCGCCAACGCGGTGTTGCAGTGGCTGCCCGATCACGAAACGTTACTGCCCTCGCTGGCATCTCGACTGACCGCGGGCGGTAGTCTGGCGATCCAAATGCCGGACAACCTCAACGAACCTTCCCACCGTCTGATGCGCGAAGTCGCCGCCGATGGCCCATGGGCCCGCAAGTTGGCCGATGCCGCCGGGCAACGCACGGTAATGGCCAGCGCCAGCGATTACTACTCGATGCTGCGACCGCACTGCGCCCGCGTCGATGTGTGGCGCACCACCTACCATCATCCGCTGGCAGGCGGGGCGTCGGGCGTGGTCGAGTGGTTCAAGGGCAGCGGCTTGCGGCCTTTTCTCGAACCGTTGGACGATGTGGAAAAAGCCCAATACCTCATGCAATACCACGCCGCGATCGAGCAGGCGTATCCGGCGCTGAGCGATGGCTCGGTGCTGCTGCCGTTCCCGCGACTGTTCATCGTCGCGACCCGCTGATGGCAAAAAGGGACAGGTATCGCTGAACGTTAGCTGTCCCTTCGCTTGGCACTCAAGTAGTCAAAAAGAAACGACGCAAAGCCGAATAACCCAATCATTGAAATGATCATGAGCCCCAACTCTGAATTGTCCATGCTGATCTCTGCGTGAAAGGTGAGCCGGCAGGGTAGGGGGTTTTGGGGCGGGTTGGATGCCGCGTTACTACGTCTTTACTGACCCGCGAGGATCTATACGTAAAACATACGCGGGGCGCCAACACACGCTGTGTGTAGCAGCTGGCGAAGCCTGCGTTCGGCTGCGCAGCAGTCGTAAATCAGGCGATGCGGTTTGTCAGAAAAATCGGGGACTCAGGTTTTACGACTGCTGAGCCGCCGAACGCAGGCTTCGCCAGCTGCTACAAAATCGGGGGGTGCTCTGAGAGGCACCCCCAAGTTACGGGACTACTTTTGCGCATCCATACGTCGTGCAATCACATCCATCACATCGCAGCCATCGCGCAGCGGTATGGCGCAAAGCATTGCGAAGTCGCTGAGAATCACCGAATCGGTGTTGATTTCGCCGCGCATCGCGAGGTTTTCCAGGACCTGCGTTACTGCGCCAATTCTGTAGCGGGCGGAACTGAGAAGGGAATGCAGTGGTTGGGTGGTGTTGACGTAGAAGGTGGGGAGGTCGTCGGCGTTGCTGGTTAAAGCCATGTAGTCATTCATGAGTGGTTACCATATCTAAGGAAAGATGTACCACTCAATCGTCGCCAAACAATAGGGTGGCAGCTGTACGTGGGTTGGCGAACCGGGACATGGCAAAACCGGCAGACCCTGGGGTCTCCCACGCACAGCCACCAAAAAAGAGGCGGCCAATTGCGTTCAAAAGCGCTCCGAGAAATTCTCGGAGGCTTCTGTACCAGTCATCGAGTCGCCAAACCCGATACGCCATTTGGGCGCGTTCGGACTATCGGGCTTATGACAACGGCACAGCAATGGACAAGTCTACGGACAATTCCCAGAGTCGTGTAGGACCTTGCCTTTTCCACTATTGGCCACTTTCTTGCCACCAATAACGGGCAATCGAAATCAACGTTTCACTTAATTCGACCCACAAAAAAACCGGCCACTGGGGGCCGGTTGAGCATCATCAAAACAAGTTCTTCAGCCTTGCTGCAACACCTTGAGTGCTGCCGATGCCAAAAAACCTGAGCGGCTCTTCTCTTCCGGATGATGCAGCACGTATTCGTCGATGCGATTGAGCAGGTAGCCCGGTAGGGTGATGTTCAGCTTCTGGGCCTTGCCCAGGTACTTGGTGACATCGATGTCCACCACCGCCCATGCACAACCTGCGTACTGCGGATTGGCCGCATGCAGAGTGACTTTGTTCGCGGGTGGAATCGGTGAACCGTCTTCCGCCAGAATTTCAAAATGGCCCTCAATGGCTTCACGAGCCATGGCCATCGCATCATCCAGATCCTCTCCGGCCGAGAAGCACCCCGGAATATCCGGTACCTCAACGCCCCACGCGTGTTCGTCATCGCCCATTGAAATCGCAATTGGGTAAAGCATGTTTATTGTCCTCCTGAGTCGCCGCGTGCTGGAGTTCGTCAGAGCAGCGCCTGTTGCAAAATGCTGATTGCCGTTTTTTTGAGCAGGTCCTTTTTCGGATGAGGAACTGTCACCAGCCCCGGTTTTGTCGGGTGCTTGAAGTGATGATGACTGCCCCTGATTCGAATTAGGTACCAGCCATCCGCAACGATTTGGCTTATCAAAAATCGGCTATTCACATCACCTCCGTGTGGTGTGCTTAGGTGGTTACTATACCTACTGATTTTTTTTGATCAACACTATAACCACTCTCTGTTGGAGCGCAGCAAGTTTAGGGTGACCAAAAACGAGGATAGAAGATGTGAGGACGAGGGCCGAAGGAAGGCTCCCTATCAGACGATTTCTGTGTTGCAGGATCTTGCATCCCTTCAGCGGCTGGCGTGGGCCACACCTATTTGGTGCCGTGAAACCGTTACTGACGCGAGAAAAACGTTAACAAAACTCCGATTTCACGGAAAAACGTTAATTTCCGCGCCGAAACACAAACCCCAGACACAAAAAAACCGGCCATCAAGGCCGGTTTTTTATTACCTGCATCCCCCGTCAAAAATCAACGTGAGACCAAAATTCGATTGGAGCGGGTGAAGGGAATCGAACCCTCGTTATCAGCTTGGGAAGCTGGAGTAATGCCATTATACGACACCCGCTCAGAGCGGCTGACTTTGTACCAGATGTGCGCATGGAAATGAAGTTTTTCTTTGCGCGGGATGGGTTTAGCGCGGGTGAAACAGGACATCAGACCCTAAATCGGTCGTTCGCGGGCAAGCCTCGCTCCTACAGGGTGGGGCTTGCTCGCGACGACACCGTTTCAGATGGCCAATGCATGGTGGTCCTGGACGTAGTGGTAACGCGGTCGGCTTGCCGGTGGAGCAGGTTGCAGGAAGCCCAGCAGAACGTTGCGGCTGTCGCGGCAGGCGGCTTTATGTTCCATGTCGAGGAAGTGGCCGGTCGCTTCGATGGTGGAGAAGGTGCTGTGTTGCACGCGGTTGGCGAACAGTCGCGCGCCGTCGGCGGCGGTGTATTCGTCCCATTCGCCGTTGACGAACAGCACCGGAACGTTGATTTTTTCCGAGGCCTTGAGAAAGCACTCGCGATCGCTGTGCAGCAAGTCGCTGATGTGGAAGTGCATCTGCCCGTATTCGTGATCGGCCAGGCTGCTGACGTGCCGGTAGTTGAAGCGCTTGAACAGGGTCGGCAGGTGTTTGCCGATGGTGCTGTTCACCAGGTTGCCAACCCGGTCGCCGTCGCGGCTGCCGAGGTAATCAACGCCGCGCTCGAGGTAGTCGAGCATGTGCGCGTTGATCTCCGGGGAGAACGAGCTGATCACGGCTTTTTCGATGCGCCGTGGCCGTTGGGCGAGGGCGACCAGGGTCGCGGCGCCACCCCAGGAGAACGACAGCACGTGTTCGGCGGCGAAGTGGTCGATCAGTTCCAGGAGAATCTGCCCTTCGACTTCCTTGGTCAGCAGTTTCTCATGCAGATTGTGAGCTTTCGATTTGCCCGCGTAGGGCTGGTCATAGCAAACAACATTGAACTGCGGATGCAGATTTTTCACGGTTTGTGCGAACGACGCAGTCGTGGCCATCGAGCCGTTGACCAGGATGATGGTCTTCTCTGCGGCGTCTGCGCGATAGAACTCCGTGTAAACCCGATACTGACCCTGTATATCCAGCACAGCGATTTCTGGCCTCATGTCATAAGACTCCTGGCAAGCGGGTATGCGCGCAAATGAGATTGCACGAGCTTTGTGACAGGTAGGCATACGCCTGGAATTTGGAGGCCCATGTCGATCCATTGCAGTCCGGTCGACGGGTGTTGTTATTGGCGGGCAGTCTGTCGGTCTGAGGCGGAACCTGAGGGTTCTCTAACCGGCAAAAAGTTTCTTAGAAGTATGTTGTGACTCGCCAGTCACATTTCGGCTGACGTCCTGATTCAAGCAGGGGAGTGGTAATCACGCAAGTGCCATTGGTAAATTGTTCGACAACTTCTGCTGAGCGGTACGCTGCTTAGATCAATTGGATCTCTTCGGTGCGCAGTGCGCGGTACTCGCCCGGTTTTAGCGCGTTATCGAGCACCAGAGGGCCCATGCGTTCA
The DNA here is from genome assembly GCF_054897705.1 of Pseudomonas sp. GB2N2. NCBI lineage: Bacteria > Pseudomonadati > Pseudomonadota > Gammaproteobacteria > Pseudomonadales > Pseudomonadaceae > Pseudomonas > Pseudomonas sp. GB2N2. The sequence continues at coordinate 3,093,387 of NZ_CM142701.1, read as the reverse complement.
CGGTGCAGGCGCAGCACTTTGTTGTCGAAGTGGCCGAACATCCGCTTCACCTGGTGGTAACGACCTTCGACGATGCTCAACCGCGCCGACTTCGGCCCGAGCAGCACCAGGTCGGCCGGCAACGTCGTGAGGTCTTCGAAAGCGAAGTACAGGCCTTCGGTGAATTTCAATGCGTATTCCGGGCCAATCTCCTGTTCGGTCTCGATGTAGTAGACCTTCGGCAGTTTGGTCTGCGGTTGGGTGAGGCGTCGCGACCAGCTGCCGTCATTGGTGATCAGCATCAGGCCGGTAGTGTTGAAGTCGAGGCGGCCGGCGATGTGCAGGTCGTGTTTGTCCGGCTCATCGATCAGGTCGAGCACGGTTGGATGCTTCGGGTCGCGGGTGGCGCTGACGCATCCGGGCGGTTTGTGCAGCATGAAGTAGCGCGCGGGTTTGCCGATTTGCAGCACGTCTTCGTCCACCTCGACGCGGCTGAATTCCAGCACTTCGGTGTGCGGGTCGCTGACGATTTTTCCGTCGACCCGCACGCGCTTTTCCACCAGCAACAGGCGAACCTGCTGTCGATTGAAGCGGGGCAAGTTGCTGAGAAAACGGTCAACGCGCATGAAGTGAGATCGACAGGAAAAGGGCCGCGCATCTTACGTGATCGGCCATGGTGATGCTTACAACTGCGCCTCGACCTGCGCCTGAACCTGCGCACAACGCGGGCACAGACAGGATTTGTCGCGCAGTTCTGGCGGCAGGGCTTCGAGTACCGCCGGATCGATGCTGACGCTGTAGCACCAGCAGGCCCGATCGGCGGTTCGCGGGTCAGCCAGGGTGCAGTCGTTGGAAGCACCGCAGGCCGGGCAGAGTTCAGGTGTGGTCATGTAGGACTATGCATAACTGGTTTGAGGCATTTGCGCGCAGGTTCGGTTCCGGCCGGATTGCTTGGCCCGGTACATCGCATGATCTGCCCGGGAGAGCAGGGTGTGCAAGGTGTCTTCCGGTTGCAGTGTTGTCAGGCCGATGCTAACGGTCAGCTGCAGGGCGTGATCGTTGTAGGCATAACGCTGTTGTTCGACGTGGTGACGAATTTTCTCGGCGATCATCAGACCGGTCTCACCGTCGGTGTCCTTGAGCAGCACGATAAATTCTTCACCGCCCCAGCGGCAGACGATATCGGAGTGACGCAGGCAACTGTGCAGATCCCGGGCGAAGCCGATCAGCACTTGATCGCCGGCCAAGTGACCGTAGGTGTCGTTCAACACCTTGAAGTGGTCCAGATCCAGCAACAACGCGGTCAGCGGTTTCGGTTCGCGTTGGGCCTCGTGCATCGCTTGTGCGGCCAGAAGGTCGAAGCCGCGACGGTTGGGCAATTCGGTGAGGCTGTCGAGGGTTGCCTGCGCCTGGATCTTGCCTTGATAGCGCTTGATCACCCGGCTGAGCAGTGCCAGCACGGTCAACGTCACGAGCAGGCAAATCAGCAGGTTGAGGTACAGCGACTGGCGGATTTCATTCAGGGCACCGTCTTCGCGTTTGTCGACGAACAGGTACCAGTTCAGCTCCGGAATAAACCGCGCGTTGAGGAAATGGCCCTGGCCGCGAACGGAGTATTCGTAGCTGCCGCTGTGGGGCTTGGGCAACTGGCCGATCAGCTCTTTCATGCTCTCGATTTCGCTGAGCTTCTGGCCGATGCGCGCGCCTTGCGGGCCACCTTCCGCGCCGGTGAGCACCAGTCGACCGAAGGTGTCGACGAAATACACGCTGCGTTGATAGCGCTGCTGGTACTTGTCGATCAGCTTGATCACTGCATCCACGGTCAGGCCAACGCCTGCCGCGCCGATGAAACGGTTGTTGTAGTCGTAGACCTTGTAGTTGATGAAGAAGGTCAGGTTGTCCTTGTTGGCCAGGTCCGGGTCGACGTTGATCTCGTAAGGGTCGGCCATGTCACGCACGCGGAAATACCAGGCGTCGCGCGGCTCGGTGACCTTGACCTGCTTGAGCACGCCTTTGGCGTGGTAATAGGTCAACGTGCCGTTGGAGACGAAAAACGCGCTGTAGGCGCCGTAATGGGTCATCACCTCGTTGAGGTAGCGGGTCATCTGCTCGGGGTTCTGCTCGCCGTTCACCACCCAGTCGCGCATGAAGGTGTCGCGGGACATCATCGAGGAAATCAGGATTGGTCTGACAAGGTCTTTCTGGATTTCCGAGTAGACCGTGTCCGACGTCAGCGGCAGCTCGGTGTTGACGATGTTGTCGCGGATCGAGGCGCGCGAGGCGTAGTAGCTGAGGAAGGACGTGGCAAGGAACCCAGCGCCCAACAGCGCGATCAGCGTCAGCACCAGCGAACGTTGCGAATACAGCGGCGAGTGAAGCGGCATGGCGATTCCGTTGGCAATGATCCGTTGGGGAGCATTCTAGTGGCACTGCCGGTAAATAACTGGAGGATTTGTGGGGTGAATCGGCAGGGATCAGGTTCCGCGGTGCCCAGGCTGACGCCATCGCTGGCAAGCCAGCTCCCACAAGAAACGCATAAAACCTGTGGGAGCCGGCTTGCCGGCGATTCGAAAGATCACCTCAAATGTGTCAGATACGCACGCCACCCGCCGAGATGGCTGATATTGACCGCCCCCTCCAATCCATACTGCTCACAGATAAAGCCACTCTCCCAACGCCCATCTGCCAGTTGCACCTTGCCCAACCCCAGCGGCGCAGGTATCCCAGTCAGAAACGAACCCAACTCGCTGCTCGGCAACTCCCAAACCTCCACCGCAATCGCCACGCCGCCATCCTTCACCCGCACCATCCCCGGACGAAACGGCGGGCCGCCGGCCAAGGCATACAGTTGATAGTCCGGCGAGCTGAGCGTCGTCTCGACCAACGTCGCGCCGCGTCTTTTCAACTGCCAGTTCAACGCCAGCCCATCCAGATGCGCGCCGCACACCACCAACCGCGCACGATCATTACGCGCGACCGTTGTTGGCGCAGGAGAAAGGCGCTGGAACGCATCCGCCACGCTCAGCAAATACTGATCGGTAAACGCCCGGCCAAACAGCGTCACGCCCCACGGCAGACCATTGCCCATGAAACCGCTCGGCACCGCGACGGCGGCGTAATCCAGCAGGTTCATGAAGTTGGTGTAGTAACCCAGTTCCGAATTGCGCAGCACCGGTTCGGCGTCCAGCTCCGCGAGGGTGACAGGACGGCCGATGGTCGGCGTGACCACGCAATCGAGTCCTGCCAGTGCTTTGTCACACAGGGTTTTCAGGGCTTGCAACCGATACTGCGCGCGGAATGTCTGCACGCCGCTGACCGCTGGCGCCTTCGCCAACACCGCGCGAATCACCGGCAGCACCGCTTGCGGATCTTTCTCCATCAATTCACCGGCAACGCTGTAGCGTTCCGCGACCCAGGGCCCTTCGTAGAGCAACCGCGCCGCTTCGAAAAACGCCGACATATCGAGCTCGACCGCTTCGCCACCCAACGCCTTGAGCTGATCGATGGCGTCGCCGAACAGCAGTGGCCCTTCAGGGCAACCGAAGAACTCCAGGTCCTGCGCACGCGGTACGCCGAAGCGGAACGGGCGCGGTGTGCCGAACGCCGAGCCGTCATTCCACAGCGGGTTGCTGCGGCTGTACTCGTCCCGCGGATCGAGGTGTGCTGTAAGCGCCAGCAACTGACTGGCTTCCCGCGCCGTCGCGGTAAAGGTCGTCACGCAATCGAGGGTGCGGCAGGCCGGCACCACGCCCGCCGTGGAGATCAGTCCTTTGGTGGCTTTCATCCCCACCAGATTGTTCAAGCCCGCCGGCACTCGCCCCGAGCCCGCCGTATCGGTGCCCAACGAAAAGCTCGCCACGCCCAGCGCCACCGCCAGTGAAGATCCGGCGCTGGAACCGCCCGACGGATACTCCGGCAACACGCTGTTCGGGCATGCGCCATACGGCGAGCGGCTGCCGTTGAGCCCGGTGGCGAACTGGTCGAGATTGGTCTTGCCCAGCGGAATTGCGCCCAGCGCCAGCAACTGCTCGACGATGGTCGCCGACTGGTCCGGCACATAGGCAAACGCCGGGCACGCCGCGGTGGTCGCAATCCCCGCCAGGTCGATGTTGTCCTTGATCGCGAAGGGCACCCCGTACAGCGGCAGGCTGTCGATATCGCGACCGTCCAGCGCGGCGAGGTACGGTTCCAGTTCTTCACTGCTGAGCAAATGAATGAACAGATGATAATCCGGGTTCAGCGCGGCGGCTTTGTCGCGCAAGCTCAGCAGCAATTGGCGGGGTGTGATGCTGCCGTCGCGGTAGGCGTTGCGCAGGGCGTCGAGTTGCAGATTGATGGTCATGAAGTGAGTCCTTTGCAAAGTGAGTTCAGTCGAGTTCCAGCACCACGACGCGCTGTCCGGCGCGCACCGCCGAACCGGGTTGCACGCGGATCTCGCGGACGATGCCGGCCATCGGTGCGAGCAGCGGGATTTCCATCTTCATCGACTCCAGAATCACCAGCACATCACCGGGGGCAACACGACTGCCGCTTTGCACCTGAACCTGCCAGAGGTTGCCGGCGATGTGGCTGTCGACGCCCATTTCGCCGAGGGCCAGCGGTGTCTCATGGGTCACTTCCGGCGCCGGCTCTTCACTGTCGAAATGCGCCTGGCCGCTGGCAATCCAACGCTCGCGCTCGGCGTTGAAAGCGCCTTGTTGCTGCTCGCGAAACGCGGCGATGGTCTGAGCTTCTTTCGCCAGAAATGCCTGGTAGTCCGCGAGGTTCAACTGGCTGTGCTCGATGTTCAGATCGAAGCGGCCGAGGGGGAAATCGCGACGAATGCGTAACAGTTCATCAGCGCTCACCGGGTAGAAGCGGATCTGGTCAAAGAAGCGCAACAACCACGGTTTGCCATCGAACGCAGCGACTTCGCGGTAGCGGTTCCACATCTGCAACGTGCGCCCGACGAACTGATAACCGCCGGGGCCTTCCATGCCGTAGACGCACATGTACGCGCCGCCGATGCCCACCGAGTTTTCCGCGGTCCAGGTGCGGGCCGGGTTGTATTTGGTGGTCACCAGGCGATGGCGCGGATCGAGCGGAGTGGCGACCGGCGCGCCGAGGTAGACATCGCCCAAACCCATGACCAGATAACTGGCGTCGAACACCGTGCGTTGCACTTCATCGAGGTTCGGCAGATCGTTGATGCGGCGGATGAACTCCAGATTGCTCGGGCACCACGGCGCGTCCTTGCGCACGGTGGTCATGTATTTTTCAATTGCCAACTGGCAGGCCGGGTCGTCCCAGGACAGTGGCAAATGGACGATGCGCGAGGGGACTTGCAGGTCTTGTGCGGCGCACACCGCGTCCCATTCACCGGCGACGATGCCGAGCAGATCCGCCAGCGGCAGTTGCTCGGGTTGGTAGTGCACTTGCAGCGAGCGGATGCCCGGTGTGAGGTCGATTACGCCGTGCAGGTGTTTGCATTCCAGCGCCTGCATGAGGGCGTGAGCGCGGAAGCGCAGGACCAGGTCAAGTTCAGGGGCGCCGATTTCCAGGAGCAGGTGAGTGTCGCCCGAAAGTCTCGCAACCAGCCGTGTATCCCCCTGACCCAAATCCAACACCACAGGCGACACGATTCCCTGTAGGAGTGAGCCTGCTCGCGATAGCGGTGCGTCAGTTACATCAATGTAGGCTGTACTGCCGCCATCGCGAGCAGGCTCACTCCTACAGGGGATGTTCCAATTCTGGGCGAGGGTTCGGGCGGTTTTGATATCGACGGGCTGGAACTGCACGTTGTCCCCAGCCTTGAGTTGCCCCAGCTGCCAAAGGTCGGCCTCGATCACGGTCACCGGGCACACGAACCCGCCCAGGCTCGGACCGTCCGGCCCGAGAATTACCGGCATGTCGCCGGTGAAATCCACCGCGCCAATGGCATACGGGTTGTCGTGAATATTCGACGGGTGCAACCCTGCCTCACCGCCATCCGCCCGCACCCATTCCGGCTTCGGCCCGATCAGGCGCACGCCGGTGCGGCTGGAGTTGAAGTGCACTTCCCACTGCGTCGCGAAGAAGGTGCCGATGTAGTTTTCAGTGAAGTATTCCGGCGCGCCATGCGGGCCGTAGATCACGCGGATTTTCCGGACGGCTGCCAGCTCAGTGAGTTCAGGCAATTGCTCACCGACGCTGTGGTTGCTCAACGCCGGCACATGCAACACATCGCCGGCGCGCAACGCGCGACCGCCGTGCCCGCCAAATTGCCCAAGGGTGAAGGTGCTTTTACTGCCCAGATAATCCGGCACCTGCAGTCCGCCACGCAGACACAGGTAACTGCGCGCGCCCGCGCCGGCAATCGTGCCCAGGCTCAACGTAGCGCCTGCGGGAATCAGCAGCGCGGTGTTCATTGCCACGGCTTCACCGTTCAGCGTCAGCGGAATCACTGCGCCGGTCACCGCCACAACGGCAGCGCAATTGAAGCGCAGCAACGGCCCGCTCATGGTGATTTCCAGCGCGGCGAGGCCTTCGTCGTTACCCAGCAGAAGATTGCCCAGACGCAACGCGCGACTGTCCATCGGACCCGACGGCGGCACGCCCACCGCCCAATAACCGAGTCGGCCCGGATAATCCTGAACGCTGGTTTGGGTGCCCGCGCTGAGCACTTCAAAGGTGTTGGCCTGATAGACCAGATGTTCCAGGCACCGGGTCCACGGCTGACCGCTGGCGAACGGCGCATCAAGCAAAATCTGCCGCAGGTAATCGCGGTTGGTTTCCACGCCATAGAGCTGGCTGTCGCCCAAGGTTTGATGCAGATCGGCACGCGCTTCTTCGCGGGTCGGTGCCCAGCTGATGACCTTGGCGATCATCGGATCGAAGTACGGCGGAATCTCGCAGCCGGCTTCGACCCAGGTGTCGATGCGCAGCTGTTTGCCATCGGCAGCAGGAAAATTCACCGCGGTCAGCAGGCCTGGGCTCGGTTGAAAATCACGTCCCGGATCTTCCGCGTAAAGTCGCGCCTGAATCGCGTGACCCTCGGCTTTCAAACCTTTGCACAGCTCGCTCAACGGCGGCAAATCATCGGCCGCGAGCTCGACCATCCAGCGCACCAGGTCCACGCCCCACACCTGTTCGGTGACGCCGTGTTCGACCTGCAACCGGGTGTTCACTTCCAGAAAGTAGAAGCGCTGGTCTGCGCTGTCGAAGACGAACTCCACAGTCCCGGCGCTGCGGTAGTTCACCGCTTTCGCCAGTTTTATGGCCGCCGCGCACAGCTCATCGGCCATGCCCTCGGGCAGGTTCGGCGCCGGGGTTTCTTCAAGGACTTTCTGGTTGCGGCGTTGCACTGAACAGTCGCGCACGCCGAGGGCGATCACTTCACCGCGACCGTCGCCAAACACCTGAACTTCCAAGTGCCGGGCGCGCTGGATGTACTTCTCGATGAACACACCGGCGTCGCTGAAATTGTTCTGGCCGAGGCGCTTTACCGCTTCGAAGGATTCGCTCAACTCGGCCGCGCTGCGGCACACACGCATGCCGATACCGCCCCCGCCGGCGGTGCTTTTGAGCATCACTGGGTAGCCGACCTGTTCGCCGGCAATCAATGCCGCGTCGAGGCTGTCGAGCAGCTCGGTGCCTTCGAGCATTGGCACGCCGTGTTGCTTGGCGAGGGCGCGTGCGGTGTGCTTCAGACCGAACACGCGCAGTTGCTCGGGCGTCGGGCCGATGAAGGCGATACCGGCCGCCTCGCAGGCTTCGGCGAACGCGGCGTTTTCCGAGAGGAAACCGTAGCCGGGATGGATCGCCGTGGCGCCGGTCGCTTTGGCGATGGCGAGGATTTTCTCGACCGCCAGATAGGTGCCGGCGGCCGCGCCTTCACCGAGGCTGTGGGCTTCGTCGGCTTGCAGAAGGTGCAGGCTCGCGGCGTCGGCTTCCGAGTACACGGCGACGCCTCGGACGTGCAGCTGACGCAAGGTGCGCAAGATGCGGCAGGCAATGGCGCCACGGTTGGCAATCAGGACTTTTTCGAACATGGCGTAACCCCTGAAGGGGATGCGGGCCGTCCCGCAGTTTTTCGTTGGACGCCGAGGTCGTCCTCGACGGAAAAATTATTCACTTCAAAAACACCACGCCCCCCTGTAGGAGCTAGCCTGCTCGCGATAGCGGTGTGTCAGTTGGCATTGATGTGTCTGATACACCGCTATCGCGAGCAGGCTCGCTCCTACAGCGGAAGGTGGTGTTCTTGAGGTTTGAGGCACTGCCCGGAACGCGCCTGGCACAGCGCAAACAACCATTTGCGCAACCGCACTATTTTCAGTTCCATACCAGCAGCTCCGCAGGTGTCGGGTTGTAGGCGTTGCACGGATTGTTCAATTGCGGGCAATTGGAAATCAGCACGATCACATCCATCTCCGCCCGCAGGTCCACGTATTTGCCCGGTGCCGAAATGCCGTCTTCGAAGGTCAAGCAACCGTCGGCGGTGACCGGCACGTTCATGAAGAAATTGATGTTCGGCCCGATGTCACCCTTGCCCAGTCGCCCGTCGTGGACGCAGGCGCGCAGGTAGTTGTCGCGGCAGCTGTGCATGTAGCGTTTTTCCAGGGCGTAGCGCACGGTGTTGCTCTCTTGCGCGCAGGCCCCGCCGAGGGTGTCGTGACGTCCGCAGGTGTCGGCGACGATGGTCAGCATTGGTTTGCCGAGGTTGGAATAGAGCACGCTGCCGGTGCTCAGGTAGACGCTGTTCTGCCGACGCAAGGTGCGTTGCACGTCGTAGCGTTCTGTGGGGTTGGCGACGCTGTAGAACAAGGTATCGACCGCCTGGTTGCCTTCCAGGTCGAGGATGCGCAGGGTCTGGCCGGCCTTGACTTCCATCAGCCACGGCTCGCCGGCCGGGATGGTTGCGTGGTAGATCGCTGTCTCTGGATGCTTTTGATGTGTAGCGATTGCGAGTGGCATGGCAGCGATCCTCAGGCGAACAAGCGGTCGGTGTTGATGAAGCCGCGCTCGTTTTCCGGGCGCGAAGTGCGGCAGTGTTCGGCGACGCTGGCGTCGGCGTTCATCCAGCTCAGCTTCAAGGGTTTCGGTGCGTACTCCGGGGCAGGGTCCATCGGATGTTGCAACGCGGTGAGCACCACCAGCGTGTCCATCGGCGCGTACAACTCGATGTAGTCACCGGCCCTGGAATGCCCTTCGACGAAGTGGAAGCACCCGGCCTCATCGACATTCACGCGGCTGAACAGGTTGAGGGTCATCAGCAAATCCGACAGGCCCAACCCCCACTTTCCGAGTTCCACCAAGAGGTTGTCGGTGCCGTTGCGGAAGAAGCCGTTGCGCAGTTCCTGATAACGGCCTGCACCGTATTTTTCCGCGACTTCTTCAGCGCAGAGCACACCGCCGAGGCTGTCGCTCCAGCCGCAGGTGTCGGCAGTGATGGCGGCCAGTACGCGGCCCATGTCCGAGTACAAACAATGGCCGATGGTGAGCTTGGCGGTGTGTTGGCATTTGAGGCTGTCGGGCAGGTTCAGGCGTTCGGTTTTTTCGTTGGCGTTGAGCAGCGTCAGGCTGACGTTGGCGCCGCCGCGAATGTCCGTCAGGCGCAGCAATTGGCCGCGTTTCAACACGAAGGAACGATGGCCGCCGCCGGGGAGCATTTCTTCGGCGAAGGGCGGGAACAGTTGGGTCGCATCAGTCATTTTCATTTCCTCTAAGCGATACGAAGCGTGCTTGCCAGCTGAGCCGGCAAGGCATCGACGGCGGCGCGGTTGACCCGGCGGTCGCTGTTCAAAGGGATGTCGTAGGTAATGCGCGCGCCATAGGCGCCGGGGGCGTGCGGGTCGACGCGGACCTTGTCGAACACCAGCAAACGGGTGCCGAGGCTGAACCCTTCGGACAGGTCGTGGGTGACCATGAACACGGTCAGTTGCGTTTCGCGCCACAGCTCCAGCAGCAAGCCGTGCATGTCTTTGCGGATGCCCGGATCGAGCGCGCCGAACGGTTCGTCGAGCAGCAACACGCGTGGCTTCATGATCAGCGCCTGGGCGATGGCCAGCCGTTGCTGCATGCCGCCGGAAAGCTGTGCCGGGTACTTGTCCAGCGAGTGGCCGAGGCCGACTGTGTGCAGCAGCACCGAAGCCTGTTCGCGGGCGTCTTTTTTAGCACTGCCAAACAGCCGCCCAAGCAGCGGCGAACGTGGCAGTTCGAGGCCGAGGGCGACGTTGTCCAGCACCGTCAGGTGCGGGAACACCGAGTAGCGCTGGAACACCACGCCACGGCTCGAATCCGGTTCGCCGGCCAGTGCCCGACCGTCCAGTAAAATCTCGCCACGACTGGCACGCTCCTGACCAAGCAGCAGGCGCAGGAAGGTCGATTTACCGCAGCCCGACGCGCCGACCAGGGTGCAGAACTCGCCCTCGTTGACGTTCAGGTTCAAGCCCTCGAGCACCACCTGATCGGCGTATTCCTGCCAGACGTTTTTCACCGTGATGAAGCTCATGCCCGCGCTCCTTCGTACCAGGGAAAAACACGCTGGGTCAGGCGCTTCAGGCCCCAATCCATCAGCCAGGCGAGCAGGGTGATCCAGACCACGTACGGCAGGATCACGTCCATCGCCAGGTAGCGGCGTACCAGGAAGATCCGGTAGCCGAGGCCGTCGGTGGAAGCGATGGCTTCGGCGGCGATCAGGAACAACCACGCCGAACCGAGCATCAGACGCATCGAGATCAGCAGGCGCGGCAGCAATTGCGGCAATACCACACGCAACATCAGCGTCCAGGTTGAAGCGCCGAGGGTCTGGGCCTTGATCAGCAACTCGACCGGAATTTCCCGGGCGCGCTGTTCCAGGTCCCGCGCCAGGCAAGGGGTGATACCGATCACGATCAGCATCACTTTCGACAATTCCCCCAGCCCGAAGACGATGAACAGAATCGGCAGGATCGCCAGCGGCGGCACCATCGACAGCACCGTCAGCAGTGGCGACAACGGCGCGCCAAACAGCGGCAACGTGCCGGCGGCGATGCCCAGGCACAGCCCGGCCAGCGCACTGATGCCGAGGCCGATGGCCAAGCGACGCAGGCTCGACGCGGTGTCTTGCCAGAGTACGTATTCACCGGTCCGGCTGTCGGCGGTGAACGCCAGGCGTTTCACCGCGTCGGACATCTGTACCGCGCTCGGCAACAGCTTGTCGTTGGGGTTGTCCGTCAGTCGCTCGGCCGAGCCCATGAAGTAGGCGAACAGCACCAGGGCGAATGGCAGGATCACCAACACCAGGCGACTCGGGCGATCCGGGTGGCGATTGATCAGGCGCATGGCCAGGTCCCCTTCTTACAGCTTGGCGTCGGCGGCCATCTGCACGTAGCTCGAGTCGAAGCGCAGCTTCAGATTGCTTTTGTCGCCGCTGGTCACGCCGTTGGCGAAGGCCATACCGATCGCGCTGGTGTCCTTGGCGCCTTCACCGAGCAAGCCGTGCAAGAAGGAAAACTCGGCGACCTTGCGCATGGTGTCCGGCAGCTGTCTGCTGGTGGAGAAGGCCAGGGCTTCTTTCGGCGTGGCGAACAATTTGGTGGTGTCGAGTTGCGACTGGAAGCCTGCCAGATCAGTGCCAGAAGCTTTGGCCATGTGTTCGAGGGCGACCTTGCTGGCGGCGTTTTTCGCGTTCATCAACTCGACCACTTCGAACCAGGCGCCGGTCAGCGCTTTGCCCAGGGCCGGGTTGTCTTTGAGGGTGGCGCTGTTGACCACCATCATGTCCATGATCTCGCCGGGGATCTGGCTGGAATTGAACACTTCGGTCACGCCCGGTTTGGCCTTGATGTCCGAGAGCATCGGGTTCCAGGTGGTGACCGCGTTGACCTGGTCGGTGTTGAACGCGGCGGAGATATCGGCGTCGGAGGTGTTGACCACTTTCAGGTCTTTCTCGCTGAGATCGACCGAGTCCAGCGCGCGGGCCAGCAAGTAGTGGGAGACCGACAGTTCCACCAGATTGACGTCCATGCCCTTGAGGTCGGTGACTTTCTTGCCGTCGCCCTTGAGCACGATGCCGTCGTTGCCGTTGGAAAAGTCGCTGACGATCAGTGCGGTGCTGTCGACGCCACCGGCTGCCGGAATGGTCAGCGCGTCCATGTTGGTCATGGTGCAGCCGTCGAACTGGCCGGCGGTGTATTGGTTGATCGATTCGACGTAGTCGTTGAGTTGCACCACATCGATCTTGATGCCGTACTTTTTCGCCCATTTGTCGACGATGCCTTGGCTGCCCGCGTATTCCCAGGGCATCCAGCCGGCGTAGAGGGTCCAGCAGACGCTGAAGTGGTCTTTTTGCGCGGCTTGGGAAGAGAGGCTCACGAAGGCTGCGAAAGCCGCGGCGAGCAGGGCGGGTAAACGGATCTGGGACATGGTGGTTCTCCAGTTGATCGAGGGCGGACAGGAAGGCAGCGGCACCGTAAACGGTGTCTTGTCTCCCGGGCTTTTGTCCCGCCGTGTAACCTCAACTGGAGGTCGCCAACTCTCGGACCAGCCACTCGCCTAAGCGAGCCGGAACCCTAGTCAGCCATTGCAAATTGTGGTGCCGCGAACCTGTAATGACTCCTGCACGGGTTTGCTAAAGCGAGAGCCGTGCCAAGTTGGCTTAACGTGCCTGGCGCGCGGGATTGCGCGATTAGTGGGTTTCAGCGGCGAGCGGGTGCTGCCTTGTGATGGTGCGTTGGCGCACCGCAATGGGACGTTATGACCCGTGTTATTTCGGCGGTGGATATGGCCACTGGCACCACTAATCAGCCGGTGAATGCATGAAAAACCTTTCATCGGGGAGATGTTTCAACTTGTTGCGAGACCGCACCAGATTTCGAAATCGATGTCTGATCTTTCGACAGTCACCGAATAATTGACTGTCGCTCGCCAGCGTCGCTGGTGTGGCTCACTCGCGGTCCAGGAGGCCGCCATGCTCCTTCAAAAAAAGCTCCGCCAAATTCTTCTGTTCGCTGTAGTGGGATTGTCTATTGGTGCGTGCGTGCCCTATGCCGATGGAGGAGGCAGCTACTACAGTTCCGACGTATACACGTCCCCAGCGCCGTATTACTCAGGTGGCGGGCCTTACTACTCCAGCGGTGGTTACTACACCTCCGAGCGCCGCTATTACGCGCCGCCCGCCCGGTATTACCAGCCAACGCCGCGGTACTACCAACAACCGCGGGTTTACCAACCGGCACCGCGTTATTACCAGTCACCACGCGGCGATTACCGGGCTCATCAGAATCAGGGATGGGACGGGCGTAACCGTGGCGGCTGGAACAACGATTACCGTGGCGGCGGACGCAACCACGGCGGGCGAGGCGACCATGATGGTCGCGGGGATCATGATGGACGGGGTGGGCGCCGGTAACTTGAGTTAAATGCACGATGTGTGGGAGCCAGCAGGCTCCCACATTTACATTCAGTACTCCGACAGATCCGCCAACGGGTGCCGCCCCTCCCAGGCCTTGTGGAAATGCGCCTCCACGACCGCATCCGGTACGTTATTGATATCCGGCCAATGCCAGTGCGGCTTCTGATCCTTATCAATCAACCGCGCCCGCACCCCTTCACTGAACTCCGGATGCCGACAGCAGTTGAGGCTCAGGGTGTATTCCATCTGAAAAACTTCAGCCAGCGACATATGCCGAGCGCGGGCGATTTGTTCCCACACCAGATGAGCCGTCAGTGGCGAACCTTCACTCAAAGTGCGTGCCGCCCGGCTCAGCATCAGGTCCGTGCTGTCACGCTGTTGGCTGATGGCTTTCCACGCGCAGCGCACATCGCTGACGTCCAGCAGTTCATCGATGTGCTGGCGGCGCGGCAGCCACTGGGCTTCGGGCATTTGCGCAAGCGCCTTTTGCTGCAAGGCCTTGAGCAGGCTGTTGAGCTGCATCGGCGTTTGTTCCTGCCAGTTCAATTGCAGCAGGCCTTCGATCAGCTGTTCTTGCTGTTCATCGAGCAGGAAACGGTCGGCCAGGTCGAGATCGATCGCATCGCGACCGTTCATGTGGGCGCCGGTCAAACCGAGGAACAAACCGAGCTTGCCGGGCAGGCGCGACAGAAACCAACTGGCGCCGACATCCGGGTACAAACCAATGGTGATCTCGGGCATTGCCAGGCGGCTGCTCGGGGTGACGATCCGGATGTTCGCGCCTTGCAGCAGACCCATGCCGCCGCCCAGCACATAGCCATGGCCCCAGCAGATCAGCGGTTTCGGGTAAGTGTGCAGATTGAAGTCCAGGCGATATTCCGCCGCGAAGAATTGTGCCGCCAGCGGCGGCACTTCGCCAGGGTGCGCGCGGCAGGCTTCCACCAGGCTGCGCACTTCGCCGCCCGCACAAAAGGCCTTGGCGCCATTGCCGCGCAACAACACACAGACGATTTGCGGGTCTTTGGCCCACGCGTCCAGCCGGTCGCGCAAGGCGTTGATCATCGGCAAGGACAGGGCATTCAGCGACTTTTCGGCATCCAGGCTGGCAATGCCGATGCGGGCGCCGTCGGTGCCGGTGAGTTCTTCGAAGTGCAGATTCATCGTGACCTCGATCAGGAATTTGAGCGTTGAGTATGATCGCAATGCAGGAAAATGCCGGTTCTGCGTCAGATCAATTGACAAGCGTGACGGGCTTTCCTACGGTTCGCCTCATTGTTTTTACCGGATGCAGCCATGACCACCGACGACCGTATCAAACTCGAACCAAGCTGGAAGGACGCACTGCGTGCCGAGTTCGACCAGCCCTACATGGCAGAGTTGCGAAATTTCCTGCAGCAGGAGCGCGCGGCGGGCAAGGAAATCTACCCACCGGGACCGATGATTTTCAACGCGCTCAATTCAACGCCGCTGGACAAGGTCAAAGTCGTCATCCTCGGGCAGGACCCGTATCACGGCCCGGGCCAGGCCCATGGCTTGTGCTTCTCGGTGCAACCGGGCGTGCCGGCGCCGCCGTCGCTGGTGAACATCTACAAAGAGTTGAAGCGCGATCTGAACATCGACATTCCCAACCATGGCTATTTGCAGAGCTGGGCGGACCAGGGTGTGTTGATGATCAACACCACCATGACCGTCGAGCGCGCCAACGCCAATGCGCACAAGGATAAGGGCTGGCAGTTTTTCACTGACCGGATCATTGAAGTGGTCAGCGAGCGTCAGCCGCATCTGGTGTTCATGCTGTGGGGCGCGCATGCGCAGAGCAAGCAGAAGCTGATTGATGCGACCAAGCATCTGGTGCTCACGTCGGTGCATCCGTCGCCGCTGTCTGCCTATCGCGGGTTTCTCGGGTGCGGGCATTTCAGTCGGACTAACAAGTATCTGGAGCAGAATGGCGAGACGCCGATCGAGTGGCGGTTGGCGCCGGTTTGAATGGTTTATCCGGGGGAATCCGGATTACGGTTCCAATACTTGAACAACGGCTCCGCCAGAAACAACACAAACAACAACCGCATCACCTGCATCGCCGTCACCAGCGGCACCGACAATTGCAGGGTCTCCGCCGTCAAACTCATCTCCGCAATCCCGCCGGGCATCATGCCCAGGGTCAGCGAACGCAAATCCAGATGGGTCAGCGCACTCAACCCTAACGCGGCTGCCGTGGCGATCAACATGGTCAGGACCGTGCCAATCAACGTCCGGCCCATAAACGAAGGCGCCCGCCGAAAAAACTGCCGGTTGAAGTGACAACCCAAGCCGCTGCCGATCAGCCATTGACCAATCTGACTGCCGCCGTTGGGCAAACCGATATGCAGATCCCAACCAATGCTCACCGCCGCACTCACCAGCAACGGCCCGAACAGCCAGGGGTTGGGTTGACGAAGACGCTCCCAGATCCACGCCGCCAGAGCGCCCGCCGGGAACAGCAGCGCCAGCCACCACCCATTGACGGCGGACGGATGAAACACCGGCGCGCCGTCACCCAACAGATACTTGAACGCCGCTGGCACACATAACACCACCACTAACACCCGCAGACTTTGCCCCGCCGCTACGCGACTGAGCACCGCGCCATTGCGCGCGCCGAGGTTGACCATCTCACCGGAGCCGCCGGGCATGCTGGAAAAAAACGCGGTGGCGCGATCCTCGCCGGTGCGCCGCATCAACCAGACCCCGACCACGGCGGACAGGCTGGTGACCAACGCACCGAAGAAAATCAAGCCGAAATGGCTGAGCACCTGCTCCATCACCACCGGGGTGAAGTGCAGGCCGATACCGATGCCGACGACCCACTGACCGACCTTGCGCCCGCCCGGGATTTCCGCCAATTGCCAGGGCGTCAGGCAACGCACGAGGATGATTGCGAGCAGCGAGCCGACCATCCACGGCAGCGGCCAACCGACCTGACTGGCGAGAAAACCGCCCAGCGCGCCGACCAGCGGCGTACCCCACCAGGCGTTGAAGGGCGTCCGATCAGACATCGGCAACCGCGCGACGAGCGACCGAGCGTTTGCGCCAGATTCGCAGGATCGGCACCAGCAGCATCACCGCGATCAATGCCCAGACACCCATGGTGATCCCGCTCGACCAGAGAATCTCCAGCGAACCGTTGGAGATCGATAACGCTCGACGCAGATTCTGCTCCATCAGACAACCGAGAATGAATCCGAGCAAAACCGGGGACAACGGAAAGTCCAGCTTGCGCAGGATGTAGCCGAAGATACCGATGCCGATCATCAGGAACAGATCGAAGGTGGTGGCATGCACCGCGTAGACGCCGATCGCGGTAATGATCGCGATCATCGGCACCAGCGCCCAGTTGGGTACGGCGAGGATTTTGGTGAAGATGCGGATCATCGGGATGTTGAGGATCACCAGCATGATGTTGGCGATAAACAACGAAGCGATCAGGCCCCAGACAATGTCCGGTTGTTGCTGGAACAACAGCGGGCCCGGGGTGATGTTGTACAGCGACAACGCACCGATCATCACCGCCGTGGTGCCCGAACCGGGAACGCCCAGTGTCAGCATCGGCACCAGCGCGCCACAGGCTTCAGCACCGATGGCGGTTTCCGGGGCGGCGAGACCGCGTTTGTCGCCCTGTCCGAATTTTCCGCTGGGACCGGCGATACGTTTCTCGGTCATGTAGGCCACGGCACTGGCCAGCGTAGCGCCGGCACCCGGCAGCACGCCCATGATGAAACCGAGCACGCCGCACCGCATGTTCACCCAGAACACCGAGGCGGCTTCCTTGAAATTGAACATCATGCGGCCGGTGGCCTGGAACGCTTCCTGGCCGCGATGGGTTTTTTCCAGCAGCAACAGGATTTCGCTGATGGAGAACAGGCCCAGCACCAGCACCACGAACTGAATGCCGTCGGTGAGGTGGATATTGTCCCCGGTGAATCGGTAGACGCCGCTGTTGGCATCAATGCCGACGGTCGACAGAAACAGGCCGATCAGCGCCGCAATAAAGGTCTTCAGCGGTCGATCGCCGGCCATGCCGCCGAGGCAGACAATCGCGAACACCATGAGTACGAAATATTCCGCCGGACCGAAGGCAATCGCCCATTTCGCCAGGATCGGCGCGAACACCACCATGCCGCAGGTGGCAATAAAGGCACCGATGAACGAACTCCACGCCGACAGTGACAGGGCAACTCCTGCCATGCCCTGACGCGCCATCGGGTAACCGTCGAGGGTGGTCATCACGGTGGACGCTTCGCCCGGAATGTTCAGCAGGATCGAACTGATCCGGCCGCCGTATTCGCAACCCAGGTAAACCGCAGCCAGCAGGATCAACGCTGACTCCGGCGGCAGTCCGAGGGCGAAGGCGATCGGAATCAGCAGCGCCACGCCGTTGATCGGTCCGAGGCCGGGGAGCAGGCCGACGACGGTGCCGATCAGCGTGCCGCTGAGTGCGGTGATCAGGTTGTAAGGGGTCAATGCAACGCCGAAGCCGTGGCTCAAATAACCAAGCGTATCCATATCAGTTCTCCAGAACGTCGAGCAGGCCCAGAGGCAGTGGCACGTCCATGACTTTGTCGAACAGCAGGTACAGGCCGATGCTCATCAAACCGATGATCACCACGCTGGGCAACCATCGTCCGCCATACAGGCGTGCCATCGGAATGCCGACCAGCATGCTGCTGAGGACGAAACCCAAGGGTTCGAACAACCCGGCGAAGACCAGCAGCAACAGCACGCACAGGCCGATTTTTGTCAGGGTTTCGCGATCCATCGGCGGATCTTCGTCGGTGTGTTTGATCGGCGAGGGGCGATACACCATGTAAATCAGCCCCAGGCCCATCAAGCCCAGCATCAACAGCGGGAAGGCCCGTGGGCCGATCGGTTCGTAGGAAAAAGGCGCCTGATACGGCAAGGCCATCAGCACCAGGCTGACACAGGCCAGCAACAGCACCGAAGCAAAAATGCGTTGTAAGAGCATGGCAAACTCCTGTGCCGCGACCCCGTCAAGCGGAGCCGCAGCCGCTAGACAGAGGCGATCACTGAATCAGGCCGAACTCTTTGGCCAGCACTTTGTAGTCGGCAACCTGCTTCTTCACGTAGGTGTCCAGTTCCGGGCCGGTCATGGCGAACGGGAACAATTCGCGCTGATCACGCAACTTGGCGAACTCGGGCGAAGCCAGCAGTTTGTCGAAGGAGTCTTTCCACCAGGCGTAGTCTTCGTCGCTGACTTTTGGCCCCAGGTAGAAACCGCGAACCACTGGCCAGACTATGTCGTAGCCTTGCTCCTTGGCGGTCGGGATATCTTTCATTTCCGGCTCGTCCAGACGCTTGTCGGAGAACACTGCCAGCAGGCGCATGTCGCCGCTCTGAATGTGCGGCATGGAGTCGGAGATGTCGGTGCTGCCGACCTGGATGTGCCCGCCGAGGAGGGCGGTAGCGATTTCACCGCCGCCTTCGAGGGCGACGTAACGCAAGTCACGCGGGTTGATTCCGGCGGCCTTGGCGATCAGCGCGGTTTGCATCCAGTCCTGGCTGCCGACGGTGCCGCCGGAACCGATCACCACTTTGCTCGGATCTTTCTTCAGGGCTTGAACGAGATCGTCAAGGTTCTTGTAGGGCGAATCGCTTTTGACCGCGATGGCGCCGTAGCTGGTGCCGACCGCTGCCAGCCAGCGCACATTGGTTTCATCGAAACGGCCGAACTTGCCCTGGGCCAGGTTCAGCAACGAGCCGCTGGACCACGCCACCAGCGTGCCGGCGTCGGCCGGGCGCTGCGCGACCACCGCGTTGTACGCCACTGCGCCGACACCGCCGGGCATGTAGGTCACGCGCATCGGTTTGGTCAGCAGTTTTTCGTTGAGCAACGCACTTTGCGCCAGTTTGCAGGTCAGGTCGAAACCACCGCCGGGCGAGGCCGGGGCGATGCATTCCGGGCGTTTCGGCTCGGCCATCAGTTGGCCGGCAAACAGCATGCAGCTGGCGGCAAGGGCGAAACGGCGCAGTGATCGATTCATGGGTGTCTCCACAGGAGTTATTGTTTTTAAGGTTTTTCAGGTGCGACGAAGTGCGCTGGTCAGCCGGTTGCGGCGCTGATGAGCGTTAGCGATGGGGAAGGGTCGGGCGGGCAAACCTTGCGCTGTGTGGACAGCATGGCGAAGTACCTCGTTATTGTTCTTATTGGCGAAAACGCATCAAGGCGTTTTTCGGGAGCTACATTTCAAAGCACAATCAATGGCTGGCGGACGAAACCATCCGTGGGCTGACTCTAACGGTCCAACCTTTCACGAGCCTTTCAGCGGCCTTTCACGGTTTTCAGGCTTCACAGCGGCGGAAGCGGCTGTAAACTCCGCGCCAAAGAATGGCGTCGAACATCCCTGAATGAGGTAAAGATCCATGCGTGTTCTGCTCGTCGAAGACCATCTGCAACTCGCCGACAGTGTCGCCCAGGCGCTCAAGAGCACCGGGTTGACCGTGGATGTGTTGCATGACGGTGTGGCCGCCGACCTGGCGTTGAGCAGCGAGGAATACGCCATGGCGATCCTCGACGTCGGCCTGCCGCGCATGGATGGTTTCGAAGTGCTGGCGCGCTTGCGGGCTCGGGGCAAGAACCTGCCGGTGCTGATGCTCACCGCCCGCAGCGACGTCAAGGATCGGGTGCATGGCCTGAACCTGGGTGCCGATGACTATCTGGCCAAACCGTTCGAACTCACCGAACTGGAAGCGCGGGTCAAAGCCTTGCTGCGCCGCAGTGTACTCGGCGGTGAACGCGTGCAGCGCTGCGGCGTGCTGGCCTACGACCTGGAAACCCGGCGCTTCACCCTCGGCGAAGAATTGCTCACACTGACGTCCCGCGAACAGGCGGTGCTCGAAGCGCTGATCGCCCGCCCGGGTCGAGTGATGAGCAAAGAGCAACTGGCTTCGCAAGTGTTCGGCCTCGACGAAGAAGCCAGCCCCGACGCCATCGAAATCTATGTGCATCGCTTGCGCAAGAAACTTGACGGCCAACCGGTCGCCATCGTGACGTTCCGCGGGCTTGGCTATTTGCTGGAAAGCCGCGATGCATAAGCCCAGCAGCCTGCGCTGGCGGTTGCTGTGGAACCTCGCGCTGTTGCTGGTGGTGTTGATGCTGGCCAGTGGTTTGAGCGCGTACTGGAATGGTCGCGAAGCCGCCGATACCGCTTATGACCGAACGTTGCTGGCCTCGGCACGCACCATCGCCGCGGGTGTGTCCCAGCGCGATGGCAGCCTCAGCGCCGACGTGCCATACGTGGCCCTCGATACGTTTGCCTATGACAGCGCCGGACGGATTTTCTATCTGGTCAACGACATCAATCAGAAGCTGATCTCCGGTTACGAAAATCTGCCAGCGCCGCCGCCGGGCACGCCGCGCACCGATGACTATCCGGCGCTCGCACGTTTCTACAACGCGACGTACCGGGGGCAGAACGTGCGGGTGGTCAGCCTGCTCAAACCGGTCAGCGAACCTAACATGAACGGTATGGCGGAAATCCGCGTGGCGGAAACCGACGAGGCGCGCGTCGCCATGGCGCGCAGTCTGGCGGCGGACACGCTATTGCGGTTGGGCATGCTGGCGATGGGTGCTTTGCTCATGGTGTGGTTTGCGGTCAGCGCGGCGCTGCGTCCGTTGGAACGCTTGCGCACCGCCGTTGAAGAGCGCCAATCCGATGACCTGCGGCCACTGCCGTTGGTGGAAGTGCAACATGAGTTATGGCCGCTGGTGCGCGCGCTCAACCACTTTACCGAACGCCTGCGCGGGCAGTTCGAACGTCAGGCGCAATTTATTGCCGATGCCGCGCACGAACTGCGCACGCCACTGGCGGCGTTGAAGGCGCGGCTGGAACTGGGTTTGCGCTCGACCGAGCCCGACACCTGGTGGACTACGCTGGAAACGGCCGCCCAAAGCACGGACCGCTTGACCCATCTGGCTAATCAATTGCTTTCGCTGGCGCGGGTCGAGAACGGCGCCCGGGCGATTGCCGAGGGTGGCGCGCAGTTGCTGGATTTGAGCCAGCTGGCGCGCGAACTCGGCATGGCCATGGCACCGCTGGCCCACGCACGCGGCGTTGCGCTGGCGCTGGAAGCGGATGAGCCGATATGGCTGCGCGGTGAGCCGACGCTGTTGAACGAGTTGTTGAGCAATCTGGTGGATAACGCACTGGCCCACACGCCTTCGGGTGGCAATGTGATCCTTCGGGTTTCGGCGCCGGCAGTCCTGGAAGTCGAGGACGACGGGCCGGGGATTCCGCTTGAGGAGCGTGATCGGGTGTTCGAGCGCTTTTATCGTCGCAACCAGCAAGTCGCCGGGTCGGGGTTGGGCTTGGCAATTGTTGGAGAAATCTGCCGCGCGCATCTGGCGCAGATCAGCTTGCATGATGGTGAAGAGGCGGGTTTGAAGGTGCGGGTGAGTTTTATTGCGGGGGAGTGAAGGTGTCTGTGCCGTCCTCTTCGCGAGCATGCTTCGCTCCTACCGATACTCACAAATCCTGCAGGAGCGAAGCGTGCTCGCGAAGGCCGCGCCGCGGTCCCGGTTAGTAGAACATCGAACGCGATTCTTCCAGTTCCTTGCACATCGCCTCGTTCTGCGGGTCGATCCCCAGCTTCTTGAAGGCCGGCACATTAAACGCGTCGACGCGGGCGAGGGGATGGTCAGTGTCTTTGTGGCAATACAGGCTGGCCACCTGGATCAGGTCGACATAATCGACTCGTTCCGATTCTCGCTTGAAGTCCAGATACAACCCCGGAACCTGCACCAGCTTCTCCGGAAACTCCCAGACTCTGAGCAGCTTGTCGCCAATCAACGGATGAATCTGATCGATCACATGATTGAGACTGACCGGATCAGCGAGTAGCTCATAGTGATCTTCGGCATAGGTGAGGATCGGCAGCACGCCAATCTGATGCACCAGGCCGCCCAACGCCGCCTGATCGGGTTTGAGCTGCGTGTAGCTGCGGCACAGCGCATAGCTGACGCCGGCGATTTCCAGGCTTTTGCGCCAGACATCGCGCATCTTCTGCTCAACCACCTCTGAACGGGCGTGGAAAATCTGTTCCATCACGAGGCCGATGGCCAGGTTGCTGCTGTAGTTGACGCCCAGGCGCGTGATCGCCGTGTGCAAGTCAGTGACTTCCTGAGTCGCGCGCAGCAGCGGGCTGTTGACCACTTTGATCAGGCGCGCCGACAGCGCGGCATCACGGCCGATCACTTTACTCAGGTTGCTGACACTGATTTCCGGATCTTCGGCCGCCTTGCGAATCTTCAGGGCCACTTCCGGCAACGTTGGCAGAACCAGATCATCGTTATCGATGGCCTCAACCAAATCCTGTTGGACCTTATCCGCCAGATCGCTCATTTCTTTTCTCTAGGTGTTGCAACAGGTATTGCGACAGGTATTGCGACGATGCCCAGCGTTAACGCTGGATTTCGCGATCGCGATCCAGTTCGTAAGGCAGATCGAGCAGATGCAGTGCTGGCCCTTCAAGTGCGCCCAGATGAACATCTCCACCCTCTGCGGCTTCGGCTTGCAGCACCGCCAGGAGTTCAATATTTTGCCCGGCGCGTGCGGCAATCACTACTTCGCCGATGGAGCTGCCGTGCGTGGGCGAAAACAGCGCAGTGCCTGGTTCCGCAAGTTCGCCGCTCTCAAGGCTCAAGCGATACAAGCGGCGCTTGAGCTTGCCCAGATATTGCATTCGCGCGACGATTTCCTGGCCTGTGTAGCAACCTTTCTTGAAGCTAACGCCGCCGACGGCTTGCAGGTTGAGCATTTGCGGAATGAACAGCTCACGGGTTTGCGGCATGACCTGACCGATCCCTGCGCGGATCTGGCCCAGCAGCCATTGATTCAGATCGCTTTCGGCCAACAGTGCGGATAACCGGCCCTTGATCGCGACGGCTTGTTCGGCGGCCACCCAGAGTTCGGCACGCTCCGGCGAAACGCGGATGGCGATCAACCCGTCATTGCGCGCAACGCTGTCGGTGTCTGCCGGCAGGTCAAGACCCAGGCTGGACAGGGCGACATCGCCATGGTCGACACCGAAGCGGACCCATGCGTCGCTTTCATCGGTGAGTTTGGATTTGGAGAACACCGCGTATTTCTTCAGGTCCGCCAGTTGCGGTTCCAGCAGATCGTTGGCCATGGCCATGAGCACGCCATCCCCTTGCAGCAGGATGCGGAAACTCGACTGCATCCGGCCTTTCTGCGTGCAGCGCGCGCCGAGGCTGGCCTGGGTGTCGCTCAGGTAATTGAGGTTGCAGGTCAACTGGCCTTGCAGAAATTTGCCGGCATCCGCGCCGCGGACCGCGAGAACGCCTTCGTGAGACAGGGTGCAGAAAAAAGCGGAATCAGCCATGGGACATCGCAGGGTAAAGAGTCTGGGAGACATCATAAGGGCGCGCCCATGAAATGGGTAGTTTACAAAAGGTCGGCGGTGCCCGACCAAAGCCGACTGTTCGCGGGTGCCCGGGGCTGTATACTTGCCGCCTATTTGAGGAGCGCTCCATGGTCGAAGATGTTGAACTGAATCGCCTCTACTGGCACAGCCGCCGTGGCATGCTTGAACTTGACGTGCTGTTGGTGCCGTTTGTGAAAGAGGTCTATCCGCACCTTAACGACGTCGACCGCGATTGCTACCGCAAGCTGCTTGAGTGCGAAGATCAGGACATGTTCGGCTGGTTCATGGAACGTGCCGAGTCGGAAGATCCTGAGCTTCAGCGCATGGTTCGCATGATCCTGGATCGTGTCCAGCCCAAATAATGCGTTCGAATGCCGCTGGCATGCCTCGCGGCAGTTGCTGGCGGCTTATCTGTTGACCCAGCTGTTCGCGCTGGGGTCTTTGTTGCTTCTCGACATTCCCGTCTGGGCCGGCTTGCTTGGCGCGTTTTGCTGCCTGGCGCATGGCGTTTGGGCGTTGCCGCGACAGATTCTGCTTAAGCACCCGCGAGCGTTTTGCGGTTTGCGTCGCGATGCCGATGGCTGGCAGTTATGGAATCACGCGGGAGGATGGCAGGCCATTCAGCTGGGGCGGGACAGCCTGGCATTGCCGTTAATCGTGGTGTTGCGTTTTCGTCTGCGCGGCGAGCGCTGCGTGCGGTCGATCTGCGTGCCGAGGGATTCGCAGGCGACGGAGCTGCACCGACGCCTGCGGGTTCGGCTCACGTTCAGTCGACGTAGGTGGGCGGCACCAGAATAGTGTCCAGCGCCACTGGCAGCAGGTCCGGGTAGTCGAGGGTGTAATGCAGGCCGCGACTTTCCTTGCGCTCCATGGCTGACTGAATCATCAGTTCCGCCACCTGGGCGAGGTTACGCAACTCGATCAAATCCCGGCTGACCTTATAGTTGCTGTAGAACTCGTCGATTTCGTCGAGCAACAAGCGCACGCGGTGCTGCGCTCGTTGCAGGCGCTTGTTGGTGCGCACGATGCCGACGTAGTCCCACATGAAGCGGCGCAATTCATCCCAGTTGTGCGCAATGATCACGTCTTCGTCTGAATCAGTAACCTGGCTGGCGTCCCAGACGGGCAGGGCGACGGGCATTGAAACCTGCGGCAGCTGTTCAAGAATGTCGGCCGCCGCCGAGCGCGCGTATACGAAGCACTCCAGCAGCGAGTTACTGGCCATGCGATTGGCGCCGTGCAGGCCGGTGAAACTGGTTTCGCCAATCGCATACAGCCCCGGTACGTCGGTGCGGCCCTGCTCGTCAACCATCACGCCGCCGCAGGTGTAGTGCGCGGCAGGGACGACGGGAATCGGTTGCTTGGTGATGTCGATGGAGAACTCGAGGCAGCGCTCGTACACCGTCGGGAAATGCGTCTTGATGAAGTCTTCCGGTTTGTGACTGATGTCCAGATAGACGCAATCGATCCCCAGCCGCTTCATTTCATGGTCGATCGCCCGGGCAACGATGTCCCGTGGCGCCAGTTCGGCGCGCGGGTCAAAACGCAGCATGAAGCGCTCACCGTTCGGCAGCTTCAGGTGGGCGCCTTCGCCGCGCAGGGCTTCGGTGACCAGGAAGCTCTTGGCTTGCGGGTGATACAGGCACGTGGGGTGGAACTGATTGAACTCCAGGTTCGCCACCCGGCAGCCCGACCGCCACGCCATGGCGATGCCATCACCGCAAGCGCCGTCAGGGTTACTGGTATAGAGGTAGACCTTGGCGGCACCACCGGACGCGAGGATGACAAAACGCGCGCCGTAGGTGTCGACTTCGCCTGTGCCGCGATTGAGAACGTAGGCGCCGAGGCACCGTTCACCCTCAAGGCCGAGGCGTTTTTCGGTAATCAGGTCAATCGCAACCCGCTGTTCCAGGAGTTCGATATTGGGCCGTTGCCGGGCTTTGTCGAGCAGGGTTTTGAAAATCGCAGCGCCCGTGGCATCGGCCGCATGAATGATCCGACGATGGCTATGCCCGCCTTCACGGGTCAGGTGGAACTCGAAACCACCGTCCTCAGTGCCGGATTGCTCGTCGCGGGTAAAAGGCACGCCTTGGTCGATCAGCCATTGAATCGCCTCTTTACTGTGCTCGACAGTGAAGCGCACGGCGTCTTCGTGACACAGGCCGCCGCCGGCATTGAGGGTGTCATCGACGTGAGATTCGACAGTGTCGGTGTCATCCAGAACTGCAGCGACGCCGCCCTGGGCCCAGAACGTGGAACCGTTGGCGAGGTTGCCTTTACTCAGTACGGCGATGCGCAAATGATCAGGCAAGGTCAGCGCAAGGCTTAAACCGGCAGCGCCGCTGCCAATCACCAGAACATCGTGTTGAAACTGTTGGCTCATTTCAGGATTCCGCTCAAAGCGACCCGGGTCGGGGTTGGCGCCAGACTTCTGGAACGGCGAGTCAAGGCAGCCACACAGCCCACTAGTATATAGAGGGGGGGAGCGGCACAATAGCCGGGCTCACATGGCATTGTGAAACTACAGTGACAGAAAGGATCTGACGCTTCGTCGGATGGTTTTTCGACCGGTTTGGCGAAAAGACGACTGTATCGTGGATTTAACAGTCTTTTTCAGTTCGCAGTTGCACAATGTCGGTCATGCGTGGCTATAAATATTTGGAACTTTTGCCAAAGGCCCAAGATCAATAGACCGTTGCCTGATTCAAGGGACAGTGTCGGCTTCAATGCGGGATTGCAGTTTGATCCATGCCGGCGAATCCGATGACAAGATTATTCGCGCAGCCGGGTTAACCCGCGCTGCGCTTTTCGTGCGTGCCAAATCAGAGCACGCAGGAAACTTGCTTGGAGGGGGAGAACTTTTGCGAAAAGCCCGAGTCTATGTTTGCAAGTCTGGTCGTTTAGTTATGCAAGCTTCCTCCGAGCTCATCGAGGAGAGTTCATGCTAACCCAGGAAGAGGATCAGCAGCTCGTCGAACGCGTCCAGCGCGGCGACAAGCGAGCTTTCGATCTGCTAGTGCTGAAATACCAGCACAAAATTCTCGGGTTGATCGTGCGTTTCGTGCACGACACCCATGAAGCCCAGGATGTGGCGCAGGAAGCTTTTATCAAGGCTTATCGTGCGCTTGGAAATTTCCGCGGTGACAGTGCGTTTTATACGTGGCTTTACCGCATCGCCATCAACACGGCGAAAAACTATCTGGTTTCACGCGGCCGTCGGCCGCCGGATAGCGATGTCAGTTCCGAAGATGCCGAGTTCTACGATGGCGATCATGGCCTCAAGGATCTCGAGTCGCCAGAACGTGCATTGCTGCGGGATGAGATCGAAGGCACCGTCCATCGAACCATTCAGCAACTTCCAGAAGATTTGCGTACGGCATTAACTTTACGTGAATTTGATGGTCTGAGTTACGAGGACATTGCGGCCGTCATGCAATGTCCGGTGGGCACCGTGCGCTCCCGGATTTTCCGCGCTCGGGAGGCCATCGATAAAGCCCTGCAGCCGTTGTTGCAGGAAAACTGAGACAGCGGCGATAGCCAAGAGAGGAACGCCATGAGTCGTGAAGCCCTGCAGGAATCGCTGTCCGCAGTGATGGATAACGAAGCGGACGAATTGGAATTGCGTCGGGTGTTGAACGCCTTTGACGATGTTGAAACCCGTGAAACATGGGCTCGTTATCAGATCGCTCGGGCAGTAATGCACAATGATCTGCTGCTTCCTCGCCTGGATATCGCCGCGGCAGTTTCCGCTGCGCTGGCTGACGAGGCCGTACCGGCAAAAGCTTCCCGTGGTCCATGGCGCAGCTTGGGTCGTCTGGCGGTTGCAGCGTCGGTTACCGTTGCCGTGTTGGCAGGTGTTCGCCTGTACAATCAGGACGAGATCGCTGGTGTCGAGTTGGCTCAGCAAAATACCCAACCAAGCCTGGCCGTTCCTCAGGTCAAAGGTCCGGCTGTTTTGGCGGGCTATAATGAGAGCTCGGAAGCCACCGGCCCTATGGCCAATGGCGTATTGCAAGGTCAACCGGGCTGGCACGATCAACGTTTGCCTGGCTACTTGCGCCAACATGCTCAGCAGGCTGCACTGAAAGGTACTGAGAGCGCTCTGCCTTACGCTCGTGCAGCGAGCCTGGAAAACCGTTAAGGAGGATCATGCGCGCCATCCCTCTACTTTCGCTTCTGCTCGGTGGCTGGTTCATTGTTCCAGCCCACGCCGATGAAGCCCAAGATTGGTTGACCCGTCTTGGTCAGGCCGAGCAACAGCAAAGCTTTCACGGTACTTTTGTTTACGAGCGAAACGGTAGTTTTTCTACCCACAACATCTGGCACCGCGTCCAGGACGGCAAGGTCCGCGAGCGTTTACTGCAGCTCGATGGCTCTGCTCAGGAAGTCGTGCGCATTGATGGGCATACTCAATGCGTCAGCGGTAGCCTGATCGCGGGACTTGGGGATTCCCCCAATTCCGCTGCTCGTGCACTCGATCCACAGAAACTCAAGAACTGGTACAACCTTGCCGTGATAGGCAAGTCGCGTGTGGCCGGCCGTCCGGCCGTCATTGTTTCCCTGACGCCTCGCGATCAACACCGCTTCGGTTTTGAATTGCACTTGGACAAAGAAACCGGCCTGCCGCTGAAGTCGTTGTTGCTAAATGACAAGGGGCAGTTACTGGAGCGTTTTCAGTTCACTCAACTGGATACTTCGGGTGTTCCTTCCGACAGTGACCTGCAGCCGGGCAGTGATTGCAAACCCATCGCTCTCGACAGTGACAAGGCTTCAGCCGTTAAAGCAGCCCAAGTCTGGCATTCGGACTGGTTGCCTGCAGGTTTCGAGCTGACAAGCAGTACGTCGCGCAAAGACCCTGAAACCAAAACCCAGGTCAACAGCCTGATGTATGACGATGGTCTAGCGCGTTTTTCGGTATTTCTTGAGCCACTGAATGGCGCAACGGTCACCGATACGCGCACTCAGTTGGGGCCAACGGTTGCTGTTTCCCGCCGCTTGACCACGCCTCAGGGCGATATGATGGTTACCGTGGTCGGTGAAATTCCGGTAGGCACTGCAGAACGGATCGCGCTGTCCATGCGCACCGATGCCACTGCGACCCAGTAGTGAGCCGATATCGAAATGTTTGGTGAGCATTTCAGTTTGCAAATATCCCTTAAATTTTTTATAGGTCAGAGCCTCTCGGCTCTGGCCTTGTTTGTTGTTCCCGGAACAAAAATACCGGCGTATCGTTCCCGGTGTTCCTTGCTCCATATCGCTTAACCATGCTCGTCGTAACGGGAGCCGTATGTCGATACCACGTTTGAAGTCTTACCTCTCTATTTTCACCACTGTGCTGGTGCTCGGTCAGGCGGTCGCTGCCCAAGCAGTCGAGTTACCCGATTTTACGCAACTGGTCGAACAGGCCTCGCCTGCCGTGGTGAACATCAGTACCACACAGAAATTGCCGGATCGCAAAGTGAACGATCAGATGCCGGATCTCGAAGGCTTGCCGCCGATGTTGCGCGAGTTCTTCGAACGTGGCATGCCGCAACAACCACGTTCACCGCGTGGCGATCGTCAGCGTGAAGCTCAATCCTTGGGTTCAGGTTTCATCATCTCGTCTGACGGTTACATCCTTACCAACAACCATGTGATTGCCGATGCCGACGAAATTCTCGTT
Source organism: Pseudomonas sp. GB2N2 (assembly GCF_054897705.1). Lineage (NCBI taxonomy): Bacteria > Pseudomonadati > Pseudomonadota > Gammaproteobacteria > Pseudomonadales > Pseudomonadaceae > Pseudomonas > Pseudomonas sp. GB2N2. The sequence continues at coordinate 3,063,958 of NZ_CM142701.1, read as the reverse complement.
CGTCTCGCGGATCGCAGTGAGTTGAAAGCCAAACTGGTCGGCACCGATCCACGTTCCGACGTGGCCCTGCTGAAAATCGAAGGCAAGGACCTGCCAGTTCTGAAGCTTGGCAAATCCCAGGACCTGAAAGCTGGCCAATGGGTCGTGGCTATCGGCTCGCCATTCGGCTTCGACCATACCGTTACCCAAGGCATCGTCAGTGCCATCGGTCGCAGCTTGCCGAACGAAAACTATGTGCCGTTCATTCAGACTGACGTGCCGATCAACCCGGGCAACTCCGGTGGTCCACTGTTCAACCTGGCGGGCGAGGTAGTGGGGATCAACTCACAGATCTACACCCGTTCCGGTGGCTTCATGGGCGTCTCGTTCGCCATTCCTATCGATGTGGCTCTGGATGTTTCCAACCAGCTGAAAAGCGGCGGCAAAGTCAGCCGTGGCTGGTTGGGCGTAGTCATTCAGGAAGTGAACAAGGATCTGGCCGAGTCTTTCGGTCTGGATAAACCGGCCGGTGCACTGGTGGCTCAGATCCAGGATGACGGCCCGGCTGCCAAGGGTGGCCTGCAAGTAGGCGACGTGATCCTGAACCTGAACGGTCAGCCGATTGTCATGTCCGCCGATCTGCCGCATCTGGTGGGTGCGTTGAAAGAAGGCGCGAAGGCCAATCTTGAGGTGGTTCGCGAAGGCAAACGCAAGAATGTCGAGCTGATCGTTGGCGCAATTCCGGACGAAGGTAAAGAACTGGACTCGAAAGCCAAGGCTGGCGGCGAGACCAATAGCAATCGTCTGGGCGTCGCCGTCGCTGACCTGACTGCTGAACAGAAGAAGACCTACGACCTGAAAGGCGGCGTGGTGATCAAGGAAGTTCAGGACGGTCCTGCCTCGCTGATCGGCTTGCAGCCAAACGATGTGATCACTCATCTGAACAACCAGGCAATCAACGACAGCAAGGAATTTGCTGAAATTGCCAAGGCATTGCCGAAGAATCGCTCGGTGTCGATGCGGGTTCTGCGCCAGGGCCGCGCGAGTTTTATTACCTTTAAACTGGCTGAATAAACCGGGTGTTGGCTGAATAAGAAACCGCCTCGAGAGAGGCGGTTTTTTTGTGCCTGTAAACCTGTAAAAAGGGCGTCAGCCCATCATGTCCTTGATCATGCGCTCCTGCTCCATCAGCTCGCGCTGCCGGGCGTCGATGCGCGACGACAGCGGAAAGTTGGTGCCGGCCTTGCGTTTGGCGAAGTCTAGCTGCTGGATTGCCTGGCGATAGTCGCCGACCAGTGCGAAGTACTCGGCGCGAGCCTGATGCAGGCCAATGATATTGCCGGATAGACCGCGAGTTTCCGCCACCATGTACCAGACATCCGGATCATCCGGACGGCTCTTGAGCAGATTTTCCAGCGCTTTTTCCGCTTCCGGCGCACGGTTTTGCTTGAGCAACAAATCCACGCGCACCTGATTCAGCGGGTAGTTGCCCGGATACTGAGTCAACATCCGGTCCACCCGAGTCTGAGCGTCTGGCAATTTGTTGTTAGTGATGTCTAAATCGATTTGCGCCAGGTTGTAGATGATCTCGTTGGGCGACTTGGCCAGCAGCAACTTGAGGTTTTCCCGCGCTTCGTTCAACTGGCCGCCCTTGATTTGGGCGATTGCCAGGCCATAGCGCGCTACATCGTTTTTCGGGTTTTCATCCAGTTGTGCGCGAAAGCGCTTGGCGCCCAGGCCTGGTGTTTCTTCGTAGATCAACTGGACTCGTGCGCGAATCAGTTGATAACGCACCGTGTCTTCGATACCGCCCGGCTTGGCTTGTTCGGCGCGGTTGCGGGTGTCGGCGATCCGCGATTCGGTCACCGGATGCGTCAGCAGAAATTCCGGCGGCTTGGCATCGTAGCGATATTGACGCGACAACCGCTCGAACATGGTGGGCATCGAGCGAGGGTCGTAGCCGGCCTTTTCCAGGTTGAGGATGCCGATACGGTCGGCTTCCTGTTCGTTTTGGCGCGAGAACCGGCGTTGTTCCTGAATCGCTGCCGCCTGCGTGCCCGCAATGGCTGCAATTCCGGCATCGCCGGCACCGGCAGCGGCGATTACGATGCCGGCCAGCAGTGCGGCCATCATCGGCACCTGCATGCGTTGTTGAGCTTCTACGCCACGGGCAAAGTGGCGTTGCGACAAGTGAGCCAATTCGTGCGCGAGTACCGAAGCGTATTCGCCTTCAGTCTGGGCATTGAGGAACAAACCGCCGTTAACGCCGACGATCCCGCCCGGCGCCGCGAAGGCGTTGAGTTGCGGGCTGTTGATCAGGATGAATTCCAGCCGCCGGTCATTGACCTGGCTGGTCTCTACCAGCCGGTACACGCTGGATTCGACATAGTCCTTGAGCTGCGGGTCATTGAGCTGGTCAACCTGGCTGCGCAGCAGCGCCAGCCAGGCGCGGCCCAACTGATATTCCTGTTGTGGCGAGACAATGGCAGAACTGGCGTCGCCGAGTGACGGCAAGTCGTCGGCGAAGCCCGGTGAGGCGAGCAGGCAAGCGAGCGTCAGCAGGGTAGGGCGCAAAAAAGTCATGCACAAAGCCTTAGTCGACAAAGACCTTACTGTAGCCGGACAGTACGCTCCGGACCAGATATTCTAAGCCGCTCCAACACCTGACCCGGAGTGATCCAATGACCGACGCTGTAGCCCATGACGCCGAACTGGACGCCAGCGGGCTGAATTGCCCGTTGCCGTTGCTCAAGGCCAAGCTGGAACTCAATCGCATGGCCAGCGGCGCGGTGCTCAAGGTGATCGCCACCGACGCGGGTTCGCAGCGCGACTTCCGCACCTTTGCCCGGTTGGCCGGTCACGCGCTGCTGCGTGAAGAGGATGAAGCGGGCGTGTACCGCTACTGGTTGAAAAAAGCCTGAAAAAGCCTGAAAACTGCCGCGTTCGTTTCTAAGGATTATTGATGTTCAAAGTGTTGCGCGACTGGATTCAGCGGTATTTCTCCGACGAAGAGGCGGTGGTGCTGGCGGTGCTGCTGTTTCTGGCGTTCTCCGCAGTGCTCACCCTCGGTGGCATGCTCGCGCCCGTGCTCGCGGGGATGGTGCTGGCGTACCTGATGCAGGGCCTGGTAGTGACACTTGAACGGCTGCGCGTGCCGGGCGGTGTGGCGGTAGGGCTTGTGTTCGCCTTGTTCATGGGCGTTTTGCTGGTTTTCATGGTGGTCGTAGTGCCGTTGCTCTGGCATCAGTTGATCACGCTGTTCAACGAATTGCCCGGCATGCTTGCCAAATGGCAATCACTGTTGTTGTTGCTGCCAGAGCGCTATCCGCATCTGGTGTCCGACGAACAGGTTTTGCAGGCGATCGAAGTGGCGCGAGGCGAGATTGGCAAGTTCGGCCAATGGGCGCTGACGTTCTCGTTGTCGAGTCTGCCGCTGCTGGTCAACATCATGATTTACCTGGTGCTGGTGCCGATCCTGGTGTTTTTCTTTCTCAAGGACCGGGACATGATTGGCCAGTGGGTTCGCGGTTATTTGCCGCGTGAGCGCGCGTTGATCACTCGTGTGGCCCGTGAGATGAACCGGCAGATTGCCAATTACATTCGCGGCAAAGTTATCGAGATTTTCATTTGTGGCGGGGTCACCTACATTGCGTTTGTCGTCCTGGGACTCAACTACGCGGCGCTGTTGGCATTGCTGGTGGGCGTGTCGGTGGTGGTGCCATACGTTGGGGCCGTAGTGGTGACCGTGCCGGTACTGTTGATTGCTCTGTTCCAGTGGGGCTGGAGTGATCAGTTTATTTACTTGATGGCGGTCTACGGGATCATTCAGACCCTGGACGGCAACGTGCTGGTGCCACTGTTGTTCTCGGAGGCAGTCAATCTGCACCCGGTGGCGATCATTTGCGCGGTGCTGTTGTTTGGCGGGTTGTGGGGATTCTGGGGAGTGTTCTTCGCGATTCCGCTGGCGACGCTGTTCAAGGCTGTGCTTGATGCCTGGCCGCGCAAGGAGCCGGTGGTGGCGCCTCTGCTTTAGCAGGCGGATTTCACGGTGAGGCGCGAGGCCTCATCGCTGGCAAGCCAGCTCCCACAGGATTGATGCGGTCCCTGTGGGAGCTGGCTTGCCAGCGATGGCGTCAGAAAGGGCGCTACAAATAATCAGGCCTTGTTCAACGCCTGCGCCGCCGCCAACACCGCATCCACATGCCCCGGCACTTTCACGCCACGCCATTCCTGACGCAGCACGCCATTCTTGTCGATCAGGAATGTGCTGCGATCAACGCCCATGTATTCCTTGCCATAAAGCTTCTTCAGCTTGATCACGTCGAACAGTTGGCACAGCGCTTCTTCCTTGTCGCTGATCAGCTCGAAAGTGAACGCCTGTTTGGCCTTGAAGTTTTCGTGAGATTTCAGGCTGTCACGGGACACGCCAAAGACTTCGGTATTGGCGACTTTAAAGGCCTCCAACTGATCGCGAAAGCCCTGGCCCTGGGTCGTGCAACCCGGCGTGCTGTCCTTCGGATAGAAGTAGATCACCACTTGCTTGCCTTTGAGGCTCGCAAGGCTGACGGTCTGTCCGCTGGTGGCGGGTGCTTCGAAATCGGCAACCGGTTGGTCGATAGCAACGGCCATTTTAAAGCTTCCTTACATTGGGTTTTGTGGGCGCCACGGTTCGATCAGGGCATCCAGGTTCAACGCATCGGCGAAGTCCAGGAATTGATCGCGCAGCCAGCTGATCTGCACGCCGGCCGGCAGCGTCACGGTAAACGTGGCGTTGAGCATGGTGCCGCCGGTTTGCGGCGCCTGGTAGGTGTCGCAGGTCAGGTTTTCCAGCTCGACGTTGTGGTCCATGAAGAACTGGCACAGCTCGTTGATGATGTCCGAGCGATACGCAGAGCTGACATAGGCAACGTACGGAAGGGCCTGAGGACGATTCTCCAGCGCCGCGCTGCGCACCACGTTGACCGTGAAGGCGTGCTTCTTGGCGAGGCTCGGCAGGCTGCCTTCCAGGCGCGCGAGGGCGTCCCAGCTGCCGGAGATTTCGAGGATTAGCGCACTGCACTCGCCATGGCGAGTCAGGCGAGAGGTAACCACGGCGCAGCGGTTTTCATGGCTGGCGCGGCACAGGACGTTAGTCAGCTCCATGGGGTTGGCGCCGAGGGCACTGATGACAAGGAATTGTTCGCGAACTGTGGGGGTGGACATGCAGCATTCCTAAAGCGATGAGCGGTCGGTACTTCTATCGGCTTGTTTTCCGGGTGCCAGCCTGCGGATGCGAATTCAGAAAGCCCCGGGCGCAGGTCGCAACGTACTCCAATACGGCAGGAGCCGGTGGTGTCAACGCTGGAATGGGGCTTGTGATGCCGAAAATGGAGGCTGAAACCCGACGCACGAGCTTATCAGTATCGATCAAAGTCTGAAGGGTAGCGAAAAGCAGCGCCAAGGGGAATGGCCGCAGCGCAGTACTTCGCTTGTACAAGCATCTTGGCGCCAGTACCATTACGGCTCTCTTTTTCCGGCAGGAGCGGTTGCATGATTGCGGGCAGTATGGTGGCACTGGTCACACCCATGGATGCACAGGGTCGTCTCGACTGGGACAGCCTGAGCAAACTGGTGGACTTTCACCTGCAAAACGGCACCCACGCGATCGTGGCGGTCGGCACTACAGGTGAATCGGCCACCCTAGACGTGAACGAGCACATCGAAGTGATTCGTTACGTGGTCAAGCAGGTGGCAGGGCGTATCCCGGTGATCGCCGGTACCGGCGCCAATTCGACGCGCGAAGCCATCGAGCTGACCACCAATGCGAAGACCGCCGGCGCCGACGCCTGCCTGCTGGTGACGCCGTATTACAACAAACCGACCCAGGAAGGCTTGTACCAGCACTTCAAAGCCATCGCCGAAGCCGTCGACATTCCGCAGATCCTCTATAACGTGCCTGGCCGTACCGCATGTGACATGCAGGCCGAGACTGTGATCCGTCTGTCGACCGTGAAAAATATCATCGGCGTCAAGGAAGCCACCGGCGACCTGAATCGTGCCAAAGCGATCATCGCCGGCGTGAGCGAAGACTTCCTGGTGCTCTCCGGTGACGACGCCACGGCTGTCGAGCTGATCCTGCTCGGCGGCAAAGGCAACATCTCGGTAACCGCCAACGTTGCCCCGCGCGACATGGCCGATCTGTGCAACGCCGCCCTCAAAGGCGACGCCGTGACCGCCCGCGCGATTCACGAAAAACTGATGCCGCTCAATAAAACCCTGTTTATCGAATCCAACCCTATCCCCGTGAAATGGGCACTGCATGAAATGGGCTTGATGCCGGACGGTATCCGTCTGCCGCTCACCTGGCTCAGTGCTGCCTGTCACGAACCGCTGCGGCAGGCCCTGCGCCAGTCCGGCGTCCTGGTTTAATTGAGGAAGCACTACGCATGAAGCGATTGGCCGGACTTTCCGCACTTGCCTTGATTATCTCCAGCACCAGTGGCTGTGGATGGGTCTGGGGCCCGGAAGGTTATTTCCGCGACCGTGGTAGCGATTACCTCGAAGCGCAACAGACTGCACCTATGCAATTGCCACCGGACGTCAGCACCGCCAAGCACCTGGATCCGCTGCTGCCGATTCCGCGTAACGTGGCCGACGACACCGCCAAGGGCGAGTACATCGTGCCGCGTCCACAACCGCTGTCCGCTGCTGCCGACGCCAGTGCCTACTCGCTGCAGAAGTCCGGTGACTCGCGCTGGATCGTGGCCCAGAACCCGCCGGCCGAAGTCTGGCCAGTGGCCGTGCAATTTTTCCAGGACAACGGTTTTCGTCTGGATGAGCAGCGTCCGCAAACCGGCGAATTCACCACCACCTGGCAGCATTCCGACGAACTGTCCGCCGCCATGGCCAAGCGCCTGAGCGCAGCCGGTATCGCGGCTGACAAAGAAACCCGCGTGCGGGTGCGTATCGAACCTGGCGTGCAGCGCAACACCAGCGAAGTCTACGTGGTGAGCGCCGAGCGTCCTGCCGGCAGCACCGCCGATGTCGACTTCACCAACCGTTCGGTCAACACCGGTCTGGACGCGGCGCTGGTCGACGATATGCTGGCGAGCATGAGCCGTATCTCTGAGAAGGGCGGTTCGGTCTCCATGCTGGCATCCCGTGATTTCGATACGCCAAGCCGTGTCAGCCTGAGCGAAGACGGTAGCGGTAACCCGGTCCTGAACGTCGGCAACGACCTGGATCGTGCCTGGTCGAGCGTCGGTCGTGCGCTTGAACAGGGCGAATGGCGCGTTGAGGACATCAACCGCAGCCTGGGCCTGTACTACATCAACCTGTCCGAAAAAGCCGAGAAGAAAGACGAGAAACCTGGCTTCCTCAGCGGCCTGTTCGGCAGTGCGCCGAGCAAGGAAGAAGTTGAAGCCCGTGCCGAGCGTTATCAGGTTCGCCTGAGCAAGGTCGGCGACAGTGTCCAGGTCACCGTCGAGAAAAACATCAACACCGTTGCGCCGGCTGATGTGGCGCGCAAAGTGTTGAGCAAGATTCAGGACAACCTGGGCTGATCACATGCGGTTTGCCGTTCTCGGCAGCGGTAGCCAAGGGAACGGCACGCTGATCGCCAGCGCTGACACGTATGTGCTGGTGGATTGTGGTTTCTCCCTGCGGGAAACCGAAAAACGCCTGTTGCGCCTGGGTGTGAACCCGGCGCAACTGAGCGCGATACTCGTGACCCACGAGCATGCCGATCACGTGCATGGCGTGGGTTTGCTGTCTCGGCGTTACAATCTTCCTGTCTACCTCAGTCGCGGCACCCTGCGCGGGATGCGCAAACCGATTGAGCCGGCCGGCCTTCTGGCGGGCGGCGAGCAATTGCAGATCGGCGCACTGAGCATCGGCGTCATTGCCGTGGCCCACGATGCACAGGAGCCGACGCAGTATGTATTCAGTGACGGCGAGCGGCGCTTCGGCCTGCTGACCGACCTGGGTTCCTATTGCGATAAGGTGCTGGACGGCTATCGTGACCTCGATGCGTTGATGATCGAGTCCAACCATTGCCGTGATTTGCTGGCTCGCGGTCATTACCCGTACTTTCTCAAGCAGCGGGTGGGCGGTGAACTGGGACATTTGAACAACCACCAGGCGGCATTCCTGGTGTCTGAGTTGGGCTGGCAAGGCCTGCAACACCTGGTCCTGGCCCATCTGAGCAGCAAGAACAACCTGCCGCAGCTGGCCCGGCAATGTTTTGTCGACACCCTCGGGTGTGACCCGGACTGGCTGCAACTGGCCGATCAAGATTCAGGGCTCGACTGGCGACACATCGCCTAGCCCACCTACTTAGCAAGCGGAGCCCATCATGGAAAAACGTGAAGAACTCTACCGCGGCAAAGCCAAATCGGTTTTCAAGACCGACGACGCTGACCGCTTGATCCTGCTGTTTCGCAACGACACCTCGGCGTTCGACGGCAAGCGCATCGAGCAGCTCGACCGCAAAGGCATGGTGAACAACAAGTTCAACGCTTTCATCATGCAGAAACTCGAAGCCGCCGGCGTGCCGACCCAGTTCGACAAACTGCTGGGCGACAACGAATGCCTGGTGAAAAAACTCGACATGATCCCGGTTGAGTGCGTCGTGCGTAACTACGCCGCCGGCAGCCTGGTCAAGCGCCTGGGCGTCGAAGAAGGCTTGAAACTCAACCCTTACACCTTTGAACTGTTCCTGAAGGACGACGCCAAGGGCGACCCGTTCATCAACGAATCCCACGTCGTTGCGTTCGGTTGGGGCACGGCCGAGCAACTGGTTCGCATGAAAGAACTGTCGCTCAAGGTCAATGAAGTCCTGAGCAAACTGTTCGACGACGCCGGCCTGCTGCTGGTCGATTTCAAGCTGGAATTCGGCGTGTTCTCCGACGGCTCCATCGTCCTGGGCGACGAATTCAGCCCGGACGGCTGCCGCCTGTGGGACAAGGCCACCGGCAAGAAAATGGACAAGGACCGCTTCCGTCAGGGCCTCGGTGACGTCATCGAAGCGTACGAAGAAGTCGCCAATCGTCTGGGCGTACCCCTTTAATCGACGCAAGCATCTGATAGCACAGAAATATTTCGCCTAGGGGGTTCGCTTCCGGCAAAAGTGTTGTTATGATGCGCGCCGTTGGAGAGATGCCAGAGTGGCCGAATGGGACGGATTCGAAATCCGTTGTACCTTCACCGGTACCTAGGGTTCGAATCCCTATCTCTCCGCCATTACACAGAAAAAGCCCCGTAGCTGAATAAGCTACGGGGCTTTTTCGTTTCTGGCGTTTGTGATTTTTGAAATCACAAACCTGCACGCGATGATTAATACGACGCGGCAGGTTTCATTCAATGAAGCGCCCAGTCAGAGCAGCTTCGTTCTAGCGCCTCCAACCTTCAGGGTTGCGAATGGCCCAATTTACTCTTGATCAGCTCGTAGACGTCCTTGTGGGTGGAGTTGTGCAGGGTTTTGTCCTTGCAGGCCGATGCCAGGAACGTTTTGACCTCTTCCTTTGCGTGAGGGTATAGGCCTGCAACGTAGTCGGCTTCATGGGCCTGGGTGCAGTTGAAGTGTTTGTCGTCTTTCGCTTTATCTCTAGCCATTGCAGAGGCTCCTTTTCAGGTTCGCATGATTGTCGAAGGGCGGGTTCCCGCCCCGTACGTTGCAGAGCTTAGAGGCTGAGCTTCGTACCGCCAGAGGCCTGGACAAATCAGGAGTGAGCTGTCAGACGGATCCAGGATGAGTCTGCGTTCTAAACGAAAAATGCCCTGCAGGTTTAAATCTGCAGGGCATTTTTTGCTGGAAGCGATTAAGCGAAAAATAGATCTGTCCCCAAATCAGGGTTCACCTCTCATGCTGCAACGCAGCACGAGTCATTGGCTATCATCCAATATCAAGCAATTGATCGATGGCGGGAAAAAGCATGAGCAGATGGCGGCGTCTTTGGTTGTCCGTGAAGCTGATTGCAGCCATCGCGGCCTGTCTGACGGTGGGCGTTCAAGCTTTCCTCTACATGCTGGAAAGCCCCGACTCAGCGCAAATACATCCTTTGAGCATCGTGGTGGCCGGGCTGATCTTTGGCTTCATCATCTTTGGGTTGCTATCGCTGATCGAAAGGGGGGTAGTACGCCTCGTGGCGCGGTCAGTCAATCCCAAGGCAGCACTTGAACGCGATTTGGCGCTGACGTTGGATGAGCCGCTCGTCCCGTTATCTGATGCCCCAAATGATCAGAAAAGTCTTTGAGCGGACTTCAAAAAGTAGGCAGTGTAATTACCCAAATCACCACCGCGTCCACATCCCAAGAGTTCCCATACCGATGCGGCTCCTGGCTGGAAAAACTGAAACTGTTCCCCTCACTGAGCTGAAAGTGCCGCACGCCGACCCACAACTCGAAGCTCCCTGACAGCAAATACCCAGCTTCTTCCCCTTCATGGCTGTAGCTTTGCTGACTGTAAGTCCCCGGTGGAAACCGCGAGTGCAGCATTTCCATTTGCCGATTCGGCTGCGGTGTCAACAGGTGATCCACAATCCCGTCTTCGTAGTGCACGCTCATGCGACTGTGTTTACGCACGACAATGCCATCGTATTCGGGCGCCGTTTGCGCTTCGCTGGCGAAGAACCATTGGATGGTTACGCCGAGGCGGCGGGCGATGTTGAAGAGGGCGGGGATGGACGGGCAGGCGAGGTTGCGTTCGAGCTGGCTGATGTAGCCCGCGGTCAGCTCACGCATTTGCGTCAGTTCCGCCAGGGTCATGCCCCGGCGTTTGCGCAGGCCGCGAATGCGCGTGCCGAGAAAATGCGGTTCTGCCGTGGCGCTGTCCGGGGTGGGCGCGCTGTTGGCAGGCGGCATCTTGCTGTTGCTCATGGGGTGCTCCGCCGCAGAATCTCAAAGGTGCGTTGTCAATGGACGTGGCGTTTTGGGTCGATATGGTGAGGAGCTGGAAGAGCGATTTAACGCTTGGGCCAGTAAATAAGTGCGATCGGCTGGATGCCGCGAGGCGTCCGGCCTTCCTTATTGTCAGAACGGGCATCGTGTTCGCGTAAGAAAAGTAAGCCCGTTCACTGGAAAGTTCACTCAGTCGAGTAGCTCGATTTACCGCACCCCTTATTCATTGGGCGCCCCGTGATGCAGGGGGTTTCCCTCGAAATATCCTCTGACACTGCAAGGCCTCGCCGCCAAACATCCTCAACTACTCTGGTTTCGCAGGTCACTGATCTGCGGTTATCAGCCATCGCAAGGAGCGATCAATGTACTTTGAGATTTACAGGCAAACCCGTGGCACCGCGCAAACCGGCAGAGGTCAATGGCGCTGGCGTTTGCGTGCGGGGAACAACGAAACGATCGCCAGCGGCGAGGCGTACGTCAACAAGGCGGATTGCGTGCATGCCATCAGCTTGATCAAGGGCACTCAGGATCAGACCCCGGTGAAGGAAATTTAGGATGCAAGCGTTGAAGCTGCTCAATCGGGGCAGCTTTTCTGCAAGCAGCCAGCCGGATCAAACGCACACTGCTTGAGTCGCATAGACGCCGTTCGCAACAGCTACCTAAACTGTCAGCAGAAGTGGAGACCCGGGGGCAGTGAATGAATCGCAACGAACTACGCAAGGCCGACATCAACCTGATGGTGGTGTTCGAAACCCTGATGCTCGAACGCAACGTGACCCGGGTGGCGGAGAAGTTGTTTCTCGGGCAGCCGACCATCAGTTCGGCACTTAACCGGCTGCGCACGATGTTCAACGATCCGCTGTTCATTCGGGTCGGCCATCGGATGGAGCCGACGGCCCGCGCCGAAGAACTGATCCAGTACCTGTCGCCCGCACTGGATTCGCTGTCTGTGGCCTTGAGCCTGACTCATGATTTCGACCCCGCCAGCAGCACCATGACCTTTCGTATCGGGCTGTCGGACGATGTCGAATTTGGCCTGCTGCCGCCGTTGCTGCGGGCCCTGCGCCAGGAAGCCCCGACAGTGGTGTTCGTGGTGCAGCATGTCGATTACTGGCGTATTCCCGATTTGCTGGCGTCCGGCGACATCACCGTCGGCATCAGCCAGACCCGCGGCCTCCCGGCCAACGCCAAGCGCAAATTGCTGCGGCACATTTTGCCCAGCATCCTGCGCGCCGATGCGTCCGATACGCCGCTGACCCTCGATGAGTATTGCTCGCGCCCTCACGTGCTGGTGTCGCACACCGCCAATGTCAGTGGTTACGCCGATGAGTGGCTGGCGGAAATCGGGCGTAAGCGCCATGTGGTGCTGTCCGTGCCGCAATACAGTTCGTTGCCGGCCTTGCTCGCCGGCACCGATCTGATCGCCAGCCTGCCGGATTACACCGCCGAAGCCATGGCAGCCTCCGGTCATCTGTTTGCCGAGCCTTTTCCGTTCAAGACCCCAACCCTGGATTTGTCCATGGTCTGGCTCAGCCATGTCGACACCGATCCCGCCGAACGCTGGTTGCGCTCGCGCCTGGAGGCGTTCATGAGTGAGCATTTTGTGGCGCCACCGTCCCGGTGAGTAGAACCACTCTGTGTTATATGTACGACCCTTCCACCCACCTTACGGAGCCACGTCATGCCCCACCTGCACATGGAATACACCGCTAATCTGCCTGAGCTGAATGCCGATGTGGCACTGATCCGGCTAAACAATACGCTGGTGGCTTCCGGTCAGTTTGCTGCCGAATACGACATCAAGAGTCGCGCGGTGAAGGTCGAAAGTTTCAAGGTCGGCACGGCATTGGGTGAGCGCGCGTTCGTGCACGTGAAGCTGGCATTGCTCAGCGGCCGCTCGCCGCAGATCAAGAAGCAGTTGTCCGAAAGTCTGCTGGCGGTGGTGCAGGACCTGTGTGAATGGCCAAAAGGAATTGAAGTCCAGTTGGCCGTGGAAATCCTCGACATTGATCGAGAGTCTTACGCCAAAGTCTCCATCAACCATTGAGTTTTCAGCGCTTTTCCTGCTCGGTGCAGGCTTGTATTACCTGCTCACGCAGCCAGGCATTGGCGAAGTCCTGATCGGCACGTTGGCTCCACTGCATGTCGAGGGTGAAACCCGGCAAGCCCGTGGGTGCTTCGCAGTGGTTGAAAGTGGCTTCGCTGGCCAGCAACTGCTGAATGCGTCGCGGCAGGGTGACGATAAAATCAGTGCCGGTGATCATTTTCAGTGCTGCGGCGTAGCTGTTGGAGCGCGCGACGATCTGCCGTGTTTGCGCTTGTTGCGCCAGCCAGCCGTCGACCATGTTGGTAGTGGACGTCCAAGGCGTTGGAAAGACATGCCGGCGTTCGGTGAAGGTTTGCAGGCTTAAACGCGGCTCGACGGGTGTCGCGCGTTTATCGAAGACGCAGACCAAATCATCCTCAAGCAGCGTCCGGGTTTTGAACTCGGTGTAATAGCGATGAAAATCAGGGCCGAAGCAGATCACCAGGTCGAAGCTGCCGTCGCGAAGTTCTTCGGCCGGCACGTCGGTTTCGAACTTGTGCATGTTGACCATTACCGTCCAGTCGGCGTATTCAAAACGTTTCAACAGCCGCGGCAGGATCAATTGTTCGAAGTATTCCGGCGCGCAAATGTTGAACGTGACCGGTTGCAAGGCCGGGTCGAACGCCGTTGCACCGGCATGGCACAAGTTGATGCTTTCGAGGATTTTAAGTACGTGGGGCTGCATGGTGCTGGCTTTGCAAGTAGGGCGCATACCGGCGCGGGTATTGATGAACAACTCGTCCTCAAAACTGGTGCGCAGCTTTTTCAGGCAATAACTGACGGTGGATTGACTGACGCAGAGGGTTTCGGAAACACCGGTGACGCTGTTTTGTTCGTACACGGCGATAAACACCATGAGGTCCTGCATGTCGAGTTTTCTAAGCAAGTTACTGTTCAGCATCCATTCGTCTCGCTGTGTTCCATGCGCCATCTGAGCGCAAACTCGTGCGAATGATCCTAACGGAACGATGGTGCCAGGAGAACGCTTTGTAGGAGGTTTCGCTAAAAGAAATGCTCAGTGAATGTGGTCGGCATAGTGTCGTGGGTTGAAGCGCAAAACCATCAGCAGCATCACCGCCACGACGCCGGTGAGTGACCACCAGGCCCATTCGAACCCGCCGAGTTGATCGCGGATCATCCCGGCAACCAGCGGCGAGAGGCCGGCGATCAGGTAACCGATGCCTTGGACGAAAGCAGTCAGTGCGCCCGCTCGTTGTGGGTTGTCCAAGTGGTCCAGCGACACGATCAGGCTCATCGGGAACAGTCCACCGATGCCTAGCCCCAGCAGGCCCGCCCACAACAGGCTCAAGTGTTGCGGGCTGAGATTCAGCCCGCAGAATCCGCCGATGACCAGTGCCAGCAACGCCGCGAGTACCCAGCGTCGGTCTTGACGCCGGTTGGCGATCGCAGGCGTCAGCAGGCCGGATAACACCTCCATGGCCGTCAGGAAACCCAGGAGCAAACCGGCGTTCTGTTCGCTCCAGCCTTTTTCCACGTAGTACGGCGCCAACCAGGCCAGCACACAGGTGTAGGACGCAGTACCCATGCCGAAGAAGATCGCGAGTAACCACGCGCGGGAATTAGCGACGAACGATCCGTTACGTCTCGTCTGAGTGGCGAAGGTCGGCGTCCCCTCCCTTCGACCTATCCAGAACACCAATGCCACCAGAGCCAGCGCCGCCCAGATAGCCAGGCCCATTCGCCAGCGGCCGGTACGGTTCATCACCACTGGCGCGAAAGACGCGGCAATGGCTGCACCGCCCATGATCGACGTGACGTAGAGACCCATGCACAGGGAAACGTTGTTGCTGAAACGGGACTTGATCAACGTGGGCATCAACGCCTGAATCAACGCGATACCGACGCCTGCCAGCACGGCGCTGAGGATCAGTTCAACAGCGGAATCGAGGAACAGGCGCGACAGCGTCGCCAAGCCGATGATCAGCAACGACACCACCACCGTGCGCTGTTGGCCTAGCCATTGGCTGACGCTGACGCCAACAAACATCGCCAGTCCCATGGCCATCACCGGCAGCATGGTCAACAGCGAGGCCAGGGTGAAACTGAGCGGTATATCGCCCCGGATCGCTGACAGCAAAGGACCGACGGCGGCCATTGAAGGGCGCAGGTTCAAGGCGACCAGAATAATGCTGAACAGCAGCCAGAGGGCAGGGCGGGATGTTGCGCGAACGTTTTCCATTGATCGGACCTTGGATGACAAGGTGCCGATTAGGCGCGAGCGACCTGGAGCCGGCAAATCAGAAAGTCCGGTACAGTATTTAGAAATCAAATACCTCCCTGCATCACAAAGCCCGCTCCCACAGGGATCTGGATTCATCAACCAGAATGTTTAGCCAATTCGCAACCAAGGTTCTTCAAATCCCGATTTAACGACTTATCCAGCCATGTGACGCTGCGCCTCATCTGCCCGAAGCGGTTTTAGCAATGGACGATCGTCCACTCACACTTCCTTCCGAGCTCGCCTTCTGGGCGTTGTGGCATTGTCGTCACGCGCGCCCGCCGGATTCCTGCCTTTCCCGTTGATTGTTCCTACAAATCCCGCGCCTTTAGCCGGGATCAAATCGGCAACGCCTGCGCGCTTGCCTGACGCGGAAATAAGAGAATTCCCATGAGCAGTGCCACGACATCCTTCGCCACGCAGCTAGAAGCCCTGACCTTTCTTGAGCACAACCCCGATATCGAGATGTTCGAATTGTTCATCCTCGACAGCAACGGTGTGCCACGGGGCAAGTTGTTGCATCGCGATGAATTGCTGGCGGTGTACGAAACCGGTCGTCCTTTGCCAAGTACCATTCTGGGCCTGACCATCAATGGCGATGACGTGGAAAACTCCGGGCTGGTGTGGGACGTCGGCGATATCGATTGCCGGGCCTACCCGATCAGCGGGAGTTTGACGCGCATGCCATGGCGCTTGATCCCGACGGCGGCGGTGCAGGTCAGCATGCACCCTACGGAAGGCATGCCTGCGACCATCGCCGACCCGCGGCACCTGTTGGCCAAGGTGATCGAAGGCTTGCAGGCGGACGGTTATTACCCGGTGATGGCGGCGGAGCTGGAGTTCTACCTGCTGGATCAGCAGCGCGACAGCAATGGCCGGCCGCAACCGGCGCGGGATGTCGACGGCGGTCGCCCGCGCGCAACGCAGGTCTATGGTTTGCGCGAACTGGAGCAGATCGAGCCATTCCTGGCCGACCTGTACAACGCCTGCAAACTCCAGGGCATTCCGGCGCGCACGGCTATTTCAGAATACGCCCCGGGACAAGTGGAAATTACCCTCGAACATCGAACCGACGCCTTGCAAGCGATGGATGAGGCGGTGCGATACAAGCGACTGGTCAAGGGCGTGGCGCACAAACACGGGATGACGGCCTGTTTCATGGCCAAGCCCTTCGACGACCTGGCCGGCACCGGCATGCACATGCACGTCAGCCTGGCGGACAAGGAGGGCAACAACCTGTTCGCCAGTGAAGCCACCGACGGTACGCCGCTGCTTAAACAGGCGGTCGGCGGCATGCTCAGCACCTTGCTCGATTCGTTGCTAATGTTCTGTCCGAACGCCAACTCTTACCGACGTTTCCAGACCAACAGCTACGCGCCGTTGGCGGCCACCTGGGGCGTGGACAATCGCACCGTGAGTTTGCGCGTACCCGGTGGGCCGGCGTTTTCTCGGCATATCGAACATCGTATTTGCGGTGCTGACGCCAATCCGTACCTGGCAGCGGCAGCGATTCTGGCCGGCATCCATCGCGGCATACGTGAGCAACTGGACCCAGGGGCGCCGGTGGAAGGCAATGGTTATGCCCAGGCCACAGAACTGTTGCCCACTGACTGGCTGACTACTTTGCGTGCGCTAGAGGGATCGAGTTGGGCGCGAGACGCTTTCGGCAGTGAGTTTCTCGGCGTTTACCTTGCAGTGAAACGTGCCGAGTATCGTCAATTCATGGGCGAAGTCGGAGAGCAGGATTGGCGTTGGTACCTGAACCAGGCCTGAACCATTCTCAAATACCCCTTAAGTTTTCTTCATCAACCACAAGCCAACTAATCGTTGGCTTCTTTTTCACGAAAAATTGATGGTTGGCTGCCTAAAATTAGTGCTGTCGCGGAAAATGAAATTTTCACATTTGCCGACGGCACATCTTTTCAGGAACAGCCGATTACCATGTTGAAAATTAAAGCCGTGCGCCCCGAGTGGGTGACACTGATTGCCAGCGCCTTCCTATTAATCGCCTTCAACTTAGTGCTCTGGCAACACCTGTTCGAAATCACTGCATCCGACGCTAAAGGCGTGATGATGCGGGTGGCGTTCGGCTTGATGATTCTGGCGGCCTTCAACATTGTGCTGACCCTGCTTGCGTTCAGGTTTGTGCTGAAGCCACTCTTGACCCTGATCTTTATGGTCAGCGCCGGCGTGGCCTACTTTATGAGCCAATACGGTGTGCTGATCGACACCGGCATGTTGCGCAACTTCGTCCAGACCAATGCCACCGAAGTGCGAGACTTACTGTCGATAAAGTTGTTTGTCTATATTGGGTTGCTCGGTGTATTGCCGTCGCTTTTGTTGTGGAAAACGCCAGTTAATTACCGTCGCTGGCATCGCGAGTTGTTAAGTAAAGTACTGGTAAGTGTTGCCTCGGTGGCGGTGATCGGTGGTGTCGCACTGGTCAACTATCAGGGGTTGTCGTCATTGTTTCGCAATCACCACGAGTTGCGCTTGATGGTGGTCCCCAGCAATTACATCGGTGCCTCTTTCGGCTTCCTGCGCGAACAAGTTGCTTCGGCTCAGCAACCCTTCGTCAAGATTGGTGAAGACGCTGCGAGAAATCCCGCCTGGCAAACGCACGGCCGTAAATCCCTGACCGTGCTGGTGGTGGGTGAAAGTGCCCGGGCCGAGAATTTTGGTGTGCTGGGGTACGACCGTGACACCACGCCAAAACTAAACAAGGAAGCAGGCCTGATCGCCTTCACCGATGTGCATTCCTGCGGCACGGAAACCGCCGTGTCGGTGCCGTGCATGTTCTCTAATATGGGCCGCAAAGATTACAACGCCAGCAAGGCCAAGAATGAAGAAGGCCTGCTGGATGTATTGAAACGGGCAGGGCTGGACGTCATCTGGCGCGATAACCAGTCGGGCTGCAAAGGCACATGCGACCGCGTCACCGTCGACGATGTCAGTAATTTGAAAGACCCTGTGTTGTGTGCCGACAGCGAATGCCGCGATGAAATTCTCCTGCAAGGTTTGCAGCATTTTATCGATAACCTCGATAAGGACACCGTGCTGGTATTGCATCAGATGGGCAGCCACGGCCCGGAATACTTCAAGCGCTATCCGAAAGAGTACGAACGCTTTACTCCGGTTTGCGAAAGTAACGCCTTGAACAATTGCAGTCGCGAAAGCATCGTCAATGGTTACGACAACACCTTGGTCTACACCGACCATGTGCTGTCGACCCTCATCGACCTGTTGCGCAGCAATCAGGACAAAGTCGATACCGCAATGCTGTACCTGTCGGACCATGGCGAGTCCCTGGGCGAGTACAACCTGTTCCTTCACGGCACGCCTTACGTGCTGGCGCCGGAGCAGCAAAAACATGTCGCCATGCTGGCCTGGTTCTCCGACAGTTATCAGAAGTCGTTCTCGGTAGACACCCATTGCCTGCAGTTGAGCCGTGATAAACCGTTGAGTCAGGACAACCTGTTTCACTCGATGCTCGGTCTGCTGGAGGTCAGCAGCAACGTCTATAAGCGGGATCTGGATATGTTCGCCGGGTGCCGCGGTGCCGCGATCGACGGTGTGCTGGCCAAAGATTAAGGAACGACCTTTTCCACGTCCCGGCCGTAATCCTGCGGCCCGGTAGATTTTTTCCTTCAAGAGCCATCACCCATGTCTGCTCAGCCACCTTCCGCCGTCGAGCTAGAGTTCGCCCGGCGCTACGATCAGGAACACGCTCGCGTCTGCCTGCAGCCGCGTCCGCGTGGTCTCGCCGGGCGCCTGGCGTTCTGGCGTGACGAGCAGTTGGTGCGCAATGCGCTCAAAGTGGCCGGCGAGCCGGGTTTGATCCTGGATGTCGCCTGCGGAGCGGGGCGTTTCTGGCCGGTGCTGGCCGAGCACGCCAACCGGGTGATCCTGGCGTCCGATCCGTCTCAGGCGATGCTCGACCACGCGCAGACTCACCACCCGCATCAGCTGTTGCAACGGATAAAAACTTTTCAGAGCTCAGCGTTCACCATCGGCTTGTCGGCGAACGCGGTGGACTGCATTATTTGCATGAATTTGTTTCAACACATCGCCAGCCCTGAGCACCGCTCGGCCATGCTGAGCGAGTTCCACCGGGTCAGCCGCGATACGGTCATTGTGGCGGTGCGTATCGATGCCCATTTCAAGCGTCGACAATCCGGCGCGGCGGGCAATCAGACCCAGCAACTGGCCCGCAAAGCCGAAGTGGAAGCGGAGTTCGTGCAAGCGGGTTTCAACTTGATCAGTCATCAGGACTTCCTGCCCGGGTACGTGCGGATGCGTGTCTACGTATTGCGTAAGTCCCTGTAACGTCCCTCCGTCAGACAATTCTTGCTATCTGGCAAGTATTTTCGCTAAAGCTCTTGTTCAGTGAATGCGCGGAAATCGCCGGGGGCGATATATACTGCGCGCCATTCTTCAAGGGAGAGCCGTGTGGCCATCGATATTCACTGGATTCGCGACAACGATAGCCTCGGCCGGTTTTGCGCCGAATGGCAGCAGCTGCCCTACGTTGCCCTCGACACCGAATTCATGCGGGTCGACACCTTTTATCCGATCGCAGGCCTGCTGCAGATCGGCGATGGCGTACGCGCTTACCTGATTGACCCGCTGACCATCGACAACTGGCAGCCATTAGCCGCGTTGCTGGAAAACCCGGCGGTGGTCAAGGTGGTCCACGCCTGCAGCGAAGACCTCGAAGTGTTGCTGCGCCTGACCGGCAGCCTGCCGGTGCCGCTGTTCGACACGCAACTGGCCGCTGCTTACCTGAACCTCGGTTTTTCCATGGGGTATTCGCGGCTGGTGCAGGAAGTGCTCGGCATCGACCTGCCCAAGGGCGAGACCCGTTCCGACTGGCTGCAACGTCCGCTGTCCGACACCCAGATCAGCTACGCCGCTGAAGATGCGTTGCACCTGGCGGAAGTTTTCGTACGGCTTCGCCCGAAGCTGTCGGACGACAAATACGCCTGGGTCCTGGAAGACGGCGCCGAACTGGTGGCCAACCTGCGTCGTGAGGTTGATCCGTACGAGGTCTATCGTGAGGCCAAACTGGCCTGGAAGCTTTCTCGCGCGCAACTCGCCGTGCTGCGTGAACTGTGTGCCTGGCGCGAGCGCGAAGCCCGTGCCCGTGATTTGCCGCGCAATCGCATTGTTCGTGAACATTCCTTGTGGCCGCTTGCGCGCACGCAACCGGACAACCTCGGCGCGCTGGGGAAAATCGAAGACATGCACCCGCGTACCGTGCGTCAGGATGGCGAATTTCTGCTTGATCTGATCAAGCGCTCTGGCAGTGTATCGCCAGATCAATGGCCGCCTGCCGTACCGGAACCGTTACCGGTGGACGCTGCTGTACTGATCAAACAATTGCGAGCGTTCGGCCAGGCCGAGGCCGAACGGCTGAACGTTGCGCCCGAACTGATGTTGCGCAAGAAAACCCTGGAAGCGCTGCTCAAAAGCGGCTACCCCAACGGCCCCTACCAATTGCCTGATTCGCTGCGTGGCTGGCGCCGCGAGTTGATGGGCCAAGCGCTGCTCGACAGCCTGGCCACCGCCGGAGAACAGCCTTGAAACGTATTTGCTCCATCTACCGAAGTCTGAAAAAAAACGAGATGTACCTCTATGTGCTCAAGAGTGATGCACTGGAGCGCGTCCCGGAAAGTCTGATGGCCGCGTTCGGCAAACCGCACCATGCATTCGATCTGGTGCTGACCCCCGAGCGCAAGCTGTCGCGTGAGGACATTACGGTGGTCCTGGAAAACCTTGAGAAGCAAGGCTACCACCTGCAAATGCCGCCGGCTGAGGACGAATACATCGAACATTTGCCGGAAGAATTGCTGCGACGCAACGACCCGATGTAATCGACAGACAGCTTTGTTCAGTCTCTGTTCAGAGTCTGCGTGAAACACTGGAATGATTTTGACGATGGCCGCGACGAGGGAGCGATACTCCGTCGGCGGCCGTCGGCTCTGCTTTTGAAAGGTTTGAACCATGCGCGTTCTGATTGCTGAACACGACCACCCCGTATATGCCCAACTGTTGCGCCAGGCCGCGCCTGATCTTGAAGTGCTGACCAGTGGCGACTCGGCCGAACTGGCCAGCCAGGCCGCCGATTGCCCGATCTGGTTGGGTCAACCTGACCTGCTGGCGAACTTGCTGCGTCAGGGTCACCAACCGCAATGGCTGCAATCGACCTGGGCCGGCATCACGCCGCTGCTGGCTGACGGTTTGCCACGGCACTATCGCCTGACCCGAGCGGTGGGGATTTTCGGTCAGGTCATGGCCGAATACGTGCTGACTTACATGCTCGGCCACGAGCGTGAAGTGCTGCCGCGCCTGGTCAGTCAGGTCGAGCGCAAATGGGACAGCCGCCAGGGCCAAAGCCTGGCAGGGCGCAAAGTTTTGATCGTTGGCGCGGGTGACATCGGCCAGACCGTGGCCCGGTTTCTGTTGCCGTTTGGCGTCGAGTTGTATGGCATCGCCAGTGAAGCGCGCGAACAAGCACCGTTTGTCGAAGTGGCAGCGCTGGCGGACTTGCCGCGATTGGTCGGTGAAGTCGATTACGTGATCAATCTGCTGCCGAACACCCCGACGACCCACGATTTGTACGACGCAGCGCTGTTCAAGCAGTTTAAGCCGACCGGGTTGTTCATCAACGTCGGGCGCGGCGTGGCGGTGGTCGATGCAGACCTGGTGGAAGCCTTGAAGGAAGGGCATCTGGCGGGCGCGGTGATCGATGTCTGCCGTCAGGAACCGCTGCCGCAACGTCATCCATTCTGGACGGCGTGGGGCTTGCTGTTGACCGGGCACAGTTCGGCGCCGACTTCGCCTGTGATGATGGTGAACCTGTTTGTCGAAAACCTGCGGGCGTATCAGGCGGGCGAGGCGTTGCGCGGCGAAGCGGATTTCGATCGCGGGTATTGACCCCACCGCGATAAAAAAATGTGGGAGCGGGCTTGCTCGCGAATGCGCAGTGTCAGTCTCTATTTATGTCGACTGACGCACTGCATTCGCGAGCAAGCCCGCTCCCACATTGGTTCTACGGTGTGGCTTAGAGAGTGAAATCGCCTTCAGCCGCCAGCTCGCTCAACGGACGACGCGGGCTCGGCGCTTCACGGGCTTGCAGGTAATCGGCCAGCGTCGCTTTATCCCCAAGTTTGCCCACCGCCACCGCTGCGTGCAGCGCGTAACCTTCTGGAATGTTCAGCTCTTTGCGGGTCAGTTCCTGGTCGAAACCGGCCATGCCGTGGGTGTGCCAGCCGCTGATGCTCGCTTGCAACGCCAGATGACCCCAAGCGGAACCGGTGTCGAAGGTGTGCCACAGCGCCGGCGTTTCTTCGGTGGCGCCCGGTGCGGTGAAGGTGATTTTCGAAATCACGATCACCAGCGCCGAAGCGTGTTGCGCCCAGCTGCGGTTGAACTCGTTCAGCAGGCCAAGGTAACGCTCCCAGTTTGGCGTGTCGCGGCGCGCGTAGAGAAACCGCCAAGGTTGCGAGTTGTAAGCCGAGGGTGCCCAGCGTGCCGCTTCGAAGAAGCTCAGCAGAATTTCTTCGGAAATGGCTTCACCGGTGAAGGCGCGGGGCGACCAGCGATCGGTGAATTGAGGGTGAATGGCGTATTCGGCAACGCGTGGATTGGCACTCATGCAGAGATTCCTTGCTACGTTGAAGGGAGGGGGCGATGCGAAACCCTACTGGGCGGCGCGAAAACTGACAAGCATGTTCTACCGGCAGTCGCCAAGGCTTGGCCCGCGGGGCTCTGCGCACTAGACTGGCGGCCTTTTCATCACTGATGTCGATCCTCGAACCATGGCCGCCAAAGTAGAACCGTTCTGGAAACGCAAAACCCTCGATCAACTCGATCAGGAGGAATGGGAATCGCTGTGCGACGGTTGTGGTCTGTGCTGCCTGCAAAAGCTCGAGGATGAAGAGGACAACAGCGTTTACTACACGCGCATCGCCTGCAAACTGCTGGATTTGAAAACTTGCCAGTGCACCGATTACCCCAACCGCCGTGATTTTGTGCCGGACTGCATTCAGCTCACGCCGGGCAAGGCCGATGAGTTCAAATGGCTGCCACCGACCTGCGGTTATCGCCTGGTCAGCGAGGGCAAGGATTTGCTGCTTTGGCATCACCTGGTGTGCGGTGATCGCGACGCGGTGCACCAGCAACGAATCTCCCAGTCCGGGCGCATGCTCGCCGAAGGCAGCGTGGCTGAGGATGATTGGGAAGACCATCTGATTTTCCGCGCAGGTTAGTTTTACAAAGGAGTGTGTATGGCTGTCGGATTGCGGCTGGCGCTGGTCGCGGGCTTGTTGGCCTTGAGTTCGTCGGTGTGGGCGGCGAAGAAAGTCGATCTGGATTACCACGTGCGCCTGTTACCGCAAAGCGACCAAGCTGAAGTGCGCCTGACCCTGGACCAGGGTTCGGCGGTGCGCAGTCTGGATTTCGACCTCGGTGACGGCAGCCGCTACAGCGACTTCAAAGCCGATGGCCAGTGGCAGCTCACGCCGGGCACACAGGCCCGTGGTCTCTGGCGCCCGTCCGCCGACCAGGCCAGCCTGACCTATCGCGTGCGCATCAGCCAAGGGCGCAAGAACGGCAGCTTCGACACCCGCATGACGCCGACCTGGGCGCTGATGCGTGGTGAAGACCTGGTGCCCGCCGCGAATCTCGATCAACAGGACGGCATCGAGCTGGTGTCACGCCTCGAATTCGAATTACCTACGGGCTGGAAAAGCGTCGAGACCGCCTGGCCGCGGGTGGGCAAGAACAAGTTCCGCATCGATAACGTCTCGCGCCTGTTCGACCGGCCCACCGGCTGGATGCTCGCCGGCCACCTCGGCAGCCGCCGCACCCGGCTGGGGGAAACCGAAGTCACCGTGGCCTCACCGCAAGGCCAGGGTATGCGGCGCATGGACGTGCTGACATTGCTGACGTTCGTCTGGCCGCAAGTGCAGGCGGTGTTCCCGCGTCATCCGGCCAAGCTGCTGATCGTCGGCGCCAACGACCCGATGTGGCGCGGCAGCCAGGCGGCGCGGGAGTCCATCTACCTGAACACGCGTTTGCCGCTGGTCAGCGAAAGCGGCAGCAGCGCGCTGGTGCGTGAATTGGCCCAGGTATTCGGGCGGATCAACGACAGGCAGCGTAGCGACTGGATCAGCGAAGGGTTTGCCGAGTATTACGCTATCGAACTGGTGCGCCGCGCCGGCGGGATGAGTGATGAGCGGTATGCGAGTTTGCAGAAAAAGTTGGCCAGGAACGGCCAGAAGGTCACGACCCTGCGGGGTGATCAGATCAGCCCGGAGCAGATCGATAAAGCGGTGGTTTTACTGAGTGAGCTGGATCAGGAGATTCGGATCAAAACCCGCAACAAGCGCTCGCTGGACGATGTGTTGCGCGGGGCGATGCATCTGGAAAGTGTCGATACCAAGGCGTTTGTACAACTGGCCGAGAGTGTGATTGGCGAGTCTTCCAAGGTGCTGGATACCGACCTGCTCCAGTAACACCGCCATCGCCGGCAAGCCGGCTCCTACCATTTGGAATGCGTTCTTCTGTAGGAGCCGGCTTGCCGGCGATGGGGCCCTTGACCGCGACACACATGCCCGATCAAACCCCCGCTTTCGGCGATTTCAACGAATCATTCCCAGTCACGGTAGCCGTGTTGGTCGCCGCTTCGGCATTCGCCTTCAACTTGCTCAACTCTTCCCCGGCACGCTCGATTTTCGACCGCACGTTGTTGATGTCCTGACGGCTTTTCTCCAACAGGCTCTTGGCGGAGCTGTGCCCAGTAATGCCACGAGCCAGAGCCACGCCACCAATAGCCACCTGGATCAAACCGAAGAAACCGCCGCGACGCAGCCCTTTACCCACCATCACCAGGCCACCGGCGAGGGAGCCGGCGCGTTCCCAGCCGTGGACGTTGTGATCGGTACGGCTTTGGAACGGGGTGGAGTCGATGCGCTCGACGCGTTTTAGTTGGCTCATGATCTGTCTCCTGTCAGGTACGACTGTTTCAAGAATAGATAATTAAGCTGACTGCCGGAGCGGGCGGCTTGTTCCATCGGATGTGTGTCGACTCAGCGGAATTTCGCCCCGGAGCGGGTGTTGAGCCCTTTGGCCATGCGGTCGTAGAGCACGACGTTGACCGTGGCGGCGAGATTCATGCAGCCGGTGGTCGGGATGTAGACCACGTCTTCGCACCAGTCGCGAATCTCTTTATCCAGCGAGCCGTCTTCCGGGCCGAAGATGTACAGCGCGCGATCCGGGTGGGTGTATTCCGGCAGCGAGCGGGCGCCTTCGACCAGTTCCACGGCGACCGGCACGCAGCCCAGCGGCAGGATCTTTTTCAGGTCGTCGATGCCGATCAGCGGAATGTCGTAGTGCACGCGTTTGGTGTCGGTGACGAAGTCGGCGGCGCGTTCATAACGCTTGCCGGTGTAGAACACCGACGCCACGTTGTAACAGCCGGCGGCGCGCATGACCGAACCGACGTTTTCCGGTGATTTGGGGTTATACAAACCAATGCAGCTGTACCGTTTGTCTGCCACGAGCGGAGTGCCTTCGGGGGAAAAGCGGCGATTATACGGGGATTGGGGGAGGGGTGTTTGGTTTGGAGATTGATGGTGTTCATCGGTCGTCTTCGCTGGCTTGCCAGCGATGAGGCCAGTCAGGACACTGGAGAACTTATTCGTCTTTTTTCATCAGGCCAGCTAACGCCGCAAACGGATTATGCGTCGCCTTGGCAATCTTCGGCGTACTCAGCGAGCCTTCGTGGAAATACTGTTGGTCGGTATACCGCGAGTGCTCATTGTCATGGCAGTACAGGCACAGCAATTCCCAGTTCGAGCCGTCCTGCGGGTTGTTGTCGTGGTTGTGGTCGCGGTGGTGCACGGTCAATTCGCTCAGGCGCTTGCCGGAAAACTCACGGGCGCAGCGGCCGCATACGTGCGGGTACATTTTCAAGGCTTTGTCGCGGTAACCCATTTCCTTGTCGCGCTGGTTGTCGGCGAGGATGCGGTCCAGCTTCGAAGTGTTGGTCGGCGTTGACGAACTCATGGGTTCACCTTTGTAAAAGACTAATGACGGTTATGACGTGAGTTTAGCTCAGCCCTTGAGCTTCTCGGCAATCCAGATCGTGTGGCGCGTGCCTTTGTTGCCATGGGCGAAGACCTGGACTTCCTCGGCCTTGAAGCCGGCTTTCTTCAGTTTGTCGGAAAACTGCTTGTCGGCGCTGGCCGACCAGACGGCCAGCACGCCTTTTGGCCGCAAGGCCTTGGCGCAGGCGCTCAGGCCGCCCGAGGAATAGAGCCAGCTGTTGGCCCGCTGAGTCAGGCCTTCGGGACCATTGTCGACGTCGAGCATGATGGCGTCGAAGCCTTGCGGTTCGGCCTGTAGCACCTTGGCCACGTCTTCCATGCGGATCACCGTGCGTGGGTCGAGCAACGGATTTCCCGCTTTTTCGCCCAGCGGCCCGCGATTCCACTCCACCACACCCGGCACCAGTTCGGCGACCACTACTTCAGCGGTCTTGCCCAAATGCTTGAGCGCCGAGGCGAGGGTAAAGCCCATGCCCAGGCCGCCGATCAGCACTCGCGAATTCGGACGTCCGGCGACCTTTCGGCACGGGATTTCGGCCAGCGCGTCTTCGGAACCGTGCATGCGCGTGTTCATCAACTGCCCGCCGTCGCCACCCTGGATCTTGATCACGAAATCCTCACCGTATTCGAACAGGCACAGGGCACCGCCGTTTTCAGGGATGGGCGCAGTGTCGAGCAGAACGAAACGTTTCATGGGGCTCTCTTGAGAAGAATGGGGGATTGGGAGGGCAAACGAACGCAGTTGGGAGTAGCCTGCAACCAGACAACAAGGCCAACGGAGCCATTGATGAAGCGCACTATTCTAACGGTCATTGCCTTGGCCGCGCTCTCGATAACTGCAGGGCAGGCCCAGGAACTGCAAACCATTCCGACCAGCCCGGCGCTGCTGCCCGGTTCGCCCGGCACCGCAACGCCGACGCCGTATCCGCAAATCACGCCCAACAGCGTGCCCAAGGCCGGCCCCGGCAGTGGCGGGGCGCCGCTGCTGCCGCCGATCGAAATGCCCAATCCGCCCAAGGACCAGACCTTGCCGGGCCTTGAGCAGAACGAAACCCGGATCAAGTCGCCGGGTGGCTGATCCCTTGATTTAAATTTGCTGCGAGAGCAACTGGCCGTCGACCATGCGCAAGCGCTTGGACAGAGAAACGGCGAGGGCGCGGATGATCTTGGCGGCGATCTTCGGCGCGTCGTTGATCATCTTTTCCAGCGAGTCCTTGCCCAGGTTCAGCAACTGGCAGTGGGTCGCGGCTACGCAACTGGCGGAGCGGCGCTCGCCATCCAGTACGGCCATTTCGCCGAACGAGCGGCCACCCCGTAACGTCGCAATCGTCACCAATTGCCCGTCGCCGTGGGTCTTCTGCACTGCGACCTGGCCCGCGTGGATGATGCACATGAAGCTGCCGGCATCGCCTTCGTGGAAAATCTCTTCGCCTTCGGGAATGGTGCTGATGCTGAAGTAGCCCGAAGCCGCTGCGAGGTCTGCGGGCAGCAGTTGATCGAACAGGCCACAGTCCATTAGCCAGTCGCGAATTTCGTTGTTCAGTAAGGTCGGTTCTGACATGTCGGCACGGTCTTTTTTTGTGTCTGGAGCGGTTACGTTGAGTTCACTCGATCCCACAGAGAGGAGATCTACACCTTAAGACTGAATCACCATGCCAAGTTCCTCAGGCAATCCCCCAAACCTTGAAAACAAATGCGTATTCGAGTGCTACGTCACGTAATCCCTGATAACGGCCGCTCATCCCGCCATGACCGGCGCCCAGTTCCGTCTTGAGCAGCAGCGGATTGTCGTCTGTTTTGCTCGCGCGCAACTTCGCCACCCACTTGGCCGCTTCCCAATACTGCACGCGACTGTCGTTGTAGCCGGCGATTACCAGCGTTGCCGGATAGGCCTGCGCGGTCACATTTTCGTACGGGGCGTAGGCCTTGAGGCGATCATAAACGTCCGGCTCTTGAGGATTTCCCCATTCGTCGTATTCCGTGACAGTCAGTGGCAAGTCCGGGTCGAGCATGGTGTTCAGCACATCGACGAACGGCACTTCGGCAATCGCGGCGCCGAACAGCTCGGGTCGCATGTTAAGCACTGCGCCGATCAGCAAACCGCCGGCACTGCCGCCGCTGATCGCCAGTTGCGGCGAACTGGTGAAGCCATTGGCGATCAAGTGTTCGGCGCAGGCAATGAAATCGCTGAAGGTGTTGGGCTTGTGTTCCTGCTTACCGGCGCGATACCAGGCTTCACCCAGTTCACCGCCGCCACGCACGTGCGCGATGGCAAACCCTACGCCACGGTCCAGCAGGCTCAGTCGCGCGTGGGAAAACCACGGATCGAGGCTTTCGCCGTAGGCGCCGTAACCGTATAGATAAAGCGGCGTCGGCTTGCCCAGGGCTTCGCGTTTGACCACCAGGCTGATCGGCACTTGCGTACCGTCGGGCGCGGTCGCCCACAGGCGCTGACTGACGTAGGCATCGGCGTCGAACGGGCCGAGCACCGGCGTCTGCTTCAATACTTTCTGATCGCCGCTGACCAGCTCCAGCTGGCGAATTTGCGCAGGGCGGTTCAACGCCTCGTAACGCAAGCGGATACGGTCGCTGACGAATTCCAGGCTGTTTTGAACGTGCAGGCTGTAGGCCGCGTCGGGCAACTGCACGCGATAGCTCGGCAGGTCTTGCGGATGAACTTCGATGATCGGCAAGCCACCCTCGCGCAAGCTCAGGGTCAGGGCCCCAGCGTTGAGGCTCATGCCGTCGATCATCGTGGTGGCGCTGTGGGAAATCAGGTTCTGCCAGTCGGCCTCGGTCGGCGCGACGCCGGTATCGCCGGCGGTGTACAGGGCAAAGTTGATGCCGTCACGGTTGGTGCGAATGAACCAGGTCCATTGGCCATCGAGGGCGCCGTGATCGACGTCATACTCGTGGTCTTCAACCCTCGGTGCGATGCAGGTAAATGCCTGCTGCGGCTGGAACGCGTCGAGCACCCAGACTTCGCTGGTGGTCTTGCTGCCCAGGGCCAGGAGCAATTGCAGCTCCGAACTGGAACGATAGCAATGCATGAAGAAGCGGCCGTCCGGCTCATGGAACACTTCTTCGGCCGCCGTGCCGTCCAGTCGATAACGGAACAGTTTGTGCGGGCGGTGGGTGTCGTCCAGTTCACCGAAGAACAGCGTCAGGCTGTCGTTGGCCCAGGTCATGCTGCCGTCGCAGTCGGCGAATTCCAGTTCGCTGACGCGTCCGCTGGATAATTCCTTCACGAACAGCGTGTAAATCTCATCGCCCGTGGAGTCGATGCTGTAGGCCAAACGTTGGTGGTCCGGGCTGATGCTGAACGCGCCGAGGGAAAAGAACCCGCCGTTGGCCAGTTCGTTCGGGTCCAAGAGCAGTTGTTCCTGCGCTTCATCGAGCTGCAGGCCGTCGTCGGCCGGACGCGGGCAGCGGTAGTGACGGGCGTATTCGTCACCGGCGGTGGTGCGCGTGTAATACAGGTATGGGCCCCAAGGCGAGGGCAGCGACAGGTCGGTTTCAAGAATCCGGCCCTTGATCTCCTCGAACAGAGTTTCACGCAGCCCGGCCTGATCGGCGGTTTGCGCTTCCTGGTAGCTGTTTTCAGCCTTGAGGTAATCGAGCACCGCGTCGGTGTCGCGTTCCTGCAGCCAGGCATACGGGTCAGAACCTTCAGCCTTGTGGGCAATGGGGGCGCTGGTGATGTTGGCGGATTCGGGCATGAATGGCTCTCGGACGGTGTACGGAATAGAGGGTTTCGCAGGGGCAGGATAAATCCTCAGCCTGTCGCAAGTCCCTGTGGGAGCGGGCTTGCTCGCGAAGCGGTGTGGCAGTTGCAATCGATGTTGCCTGACAGTTTGCTTTCGCGAGCAAGCCCGCTCCCACATGGCGCAAGCCTGACGTGCGAAAAGTCGTTACTATAAGCGCCTCTTTGCCTGCCTTGCCATGGACACCATGACCGAGAACGACTATCTGATCGCTTGGGGCCTCTACGCCTTCGCCGCTTTAGGCTGCCTGTTGGTGTGGATGCGCCTGACCCGCTGGATCTGGCGCTGGCTGCGCGAGCCGCTGCGACTGCTGGTCGCCGTGTTGCTGTTCAGCCCGACGATCATTGATCCGGTAAAGGAAAAGGTTGCCCCGGCCATCGCTATCACCGCGCTGGATCTCGCGTTCAAGGTGGGCAACAACGCCTGGCGGGCGATTTCCGATCTGTTCATGTACGGCATGATCGTCTTCGGCATCTACCTGGTGTTCGTGGCAATCCGCTTCCCGATCGAACGTGCTTCCATCGCTCGCAAGGCGCGCACGGCGGCCGCGAAGGCGGCGGCCGTAGTCGACGAGCCTGAAGACGATCGCGCGTTCGGCGGTGCCGGCGACGACCGTTACGGTCGTCCGCCGGTCCCGAGCAACCCTCAGCGCAACCGGGTCGAACCGCGTTTGTAACCTTGCCCTTGCCTTTCAGAGAATCCGAGCATGTGTGAGTTATTGGGCATGAGCGCCAATGTGCCGACCGATATCGTGTTCAGCTTCACCGGGCTGATGCAGCGCGGCGGCCGTACCGGTCCGCACCGTGACGGTTGGGGCATCGCGTTCTACGAGGGCCGTGGCCTGCGGCTGTTCCAGGACCCGGCGGCCAGCTCTGAGTCGGAAGTCGCGAACCTGGTGCAGCGTTATCCGATCAAGAGCGAAGTGGTGATCGGGCACATTCGCCAGGCCAACGTCGGCAAGGTCTGCCTGTCCAACACTCACCCGTTCGTGCGCGAACTGTGGGGGCGCAACTGGTGTTTTGCGCATAACGGCCAGCTGGCGGACTTCGAACCGATCAAGAGTTTTTACCGCCCGGTCGGCGATACCGACAGCGAAGCGGCGTTCTGCGATTTGCTCAACCGCGTGCGCGCAGCATTTCCAGAGCCGGTAGAGATCGAAGCGCTGCTGCCGGACCTGGTAGCCGCTTGTGCCGAATACCGCAGCAAAGGCGTGTTCAACTGCCTGCTCAGCGACGGTGACTGGCTGTTCTGCTATTGCTCGACCAAACTGGCGCAGATTACCCGTCGCGCGCCGTTCGGCCCGGCGCGCTTGAAGGATGTCGATGTGATCGTCGACTTCCAGGCCGAAACCACACCCAACGACGTGGTCACGGTGATCGCCACCGAACCACTCACCGAAAACGAAACCTGGACCCGCTACGAACCGGGCCAGTGGAGCCTCTGGCGACGCGGTGAATGCGTCAGCCAGGGCAAGACCGAATAAGGGACGCACGCATGTTGCTCAGTTATCTACGGCTGGTGTTGTTTGCGGCTGGCCTGTTGATCGGTGTTCAGGTGCCGGGGTTCATCAACGACTACGCCAAGCGGGTCGAAGCACACCTGATTGAAGCGCAGACCAGCCTGAGCGGTTTTCAAGGCACCGCCAATCAGTTCTTCAAAGGTGACATGCAGGCGCTGGTCGCGCATTACCGTGCCAGCGAAGACCCGATCTTTCGCAGCGATGCCGACAGCCTGAGCAACCTGCTCACCCGTCAACTGGCCCTCGATAAACAGTTCCAGGCCATGCAAGGCCCGTGGTACATCCGCTTCCTGCAAGTGGTGCTGGCCGCTGATCCGGATATCCGCAAGGAAACCTGGAACGGCTACAGCTACCAGATCCTGCTGACGCCGGAAGCGATGATCTGGGGCATGAGCGGCGCATTGCTGCTGTCGTTCGGGATTGAATGCCTGTTCCGGTTGATCGACTGGGTGGTGCTCGGCGGGAAACGTCTGCGCCAGAGCCGGCCGATTGAAGACCGGGATGTGCGCGGCCTCTAAGCCAGACACAGGACTCTGTAGCAGCTGGCGAAGCCTGCGTTCGGTTAGGATTGCCTACATCCGAAAACCTACGGGAGTGTTCAGCATGAGTCGCCTGCTATTGAACTGCGACATCGGCGAGAGCTTCGGCAGCTGGACCTTGGGTCTGGATGCCGAGGTCATGCCCTTCATCGACTGCGCCAACATCGCCTGCGGTTTCCATGCCGGCGACCCGAGCATCATGCGCAAGACCATCAGCCTGGCCCTGAGCAACGGCGTGCAGATCGGCGCTCATCCGGCCTATCAGGATCTGGTGGGGTTTGGCCGGCGCTCCATGGCGTATACCGCCCAGGAACTTCAGGACATCCTGCATTACCAGATCGGCGCCCTCGACGGCCTCTGCCGCGCCCAGGGTGGGCGGGTGAGTTACGTCAAACCCCATGGCGCGATGTACAACGACATGATGGCCAACCCGGCGCAATTGCGCGCGGTGCTGCAAGCCGTGGTGTCTTACGACCAGACGTTGCCGCTGATGCTGATGGCCACCCGCGACAACAGCGCCGCGCAGCAGCTGGGCGATGAATACGGCGTAACGCTGTGGTTCGAAGCCTTTGCCGATCGCGCTTACGACAGCGCCGGAATGCTGGTTTCGCGGCAGGCGCCGGGCGCTGTGCATCACGATCCGGAAAAAATCATCGAACAGGCATTAACCATCGCCCGAGGAGAACCCCTCACCGCCAGCGACGGCAGCGCCTTGCACTTGCAGGCCAATACGCTGTGCGTCCACGGCGATAACGCCAGTTCGGTCGCGGCGGTGCGGCGGATTCGCCAGGCCCTTGATCAGCAGAGTGCACCATGAAACCGCGTGTGGAAGTGGTCGCGCTGGATTGTCTGATGGTGCGTTTGTTCGATGAGATTTCCGAAGCCAACATGCCGTGGATGCTCGCCGCCAGCGAAAATCTGCGGGCGGCATTTGCCAGGCATCTGATTGATCTGGTGCCGTCTTACACGACGTTGATGGTGCATTACGATCTCAGCGCATTAAGTCCGGCTCAGGCGCGGGAATTGATCGCCCAAGCGTTGATTGATCTCACGCCCAATGCCTGTGCCACCGGCAAAAGCCATGTGCTGCCGGTCTGGTATGACCTCAGCGTCGGCCCGGAGCTGAGCCTGTTGGCCCGGCGCAGCGGTTTGGCGGTGGATGAAGTGATCCGCCGCCACAGCGAGCGCGAGTATCAGGTGTTCGCGTTGGGCTTTGCGCCGGGGTTCGCTTTCATGGGGCTGCTGGAGGAGGTGCTCGCCGCGCCGCGTCTGAATACTCCGCGCAAGTCAGTCGCGGCCGGCAGTGTCGGCATCGCCGAGCGACAGACGGCGGCGTATCCGGTGGTGTCCCCCGGCGGCTGGAACCTGATCGGGCGCACACCGGCAAAATTGTTCGACCGCGAACGCGATGGCTACAGCCTGATGCAACCGGGCGACACGGTGCGCTTCGAAGCGGTCAGCCACGCCGAGTTCATCAACCTGGGCGGTGACGACACGTCACTGGAGGCGCAGGCATGAGCCGTCTGACGATCGAAGCGAGTACGCCACTGTGCCTGTTGCAGGACGCTGGCCGTTTCGGCGTGCGGCATCTGGGCGTGACCCAGGGTGGAGGGCTGGATTGGCGCTCGCTGTCGTGGGCCAACTGGCTGCTGGGAAATGCGCTGGACGTACCCGTCATCGAAATCACTCTGGGTGGGTTCAGTGTGGCCGCCGAAGAGGATTGCTTGCTGGCATTGGCCGGGGCGGACCTTGGCGCGCAACTGGACGGTCAGCCACTGGTGCCGTGGCGCAGTTTCAAGCTGTGCAAAGGTCAGCGTTTGCAATTCACTCAACCAATGCTGGGTGCGCGGGCGTACCTGGCGGCACCGGGCGGTTTTGATGCGCCGAAAGTGTTGGGCAGCAGTGCGACGGTGGTGCGTGAAGAGCTGGGTGGGCTGGACGGCATGGGGCGCGCGTTGGCCAAAGGCGCCACGTTGAGTTACTCCGCCGATGCGCCGCTGTTGGTGCGGGCGTTGTCACGCGATCAAGTACCGGACTTCACACTCGATACACCGCTGAACCTGGTACTCGGCTCACAGATCGGTGCGTTTAGCGGCCAGAGTCTGTTCGATGCGTTCAACAGTGCCTGGACCCTCGACAGCCGCGCCGATCGCATGGGCATTCGTCTGCTGGGAACGGCATTGGAGTATCAGGGCAGACCGATGATTTCCGAAGGAATCCCGCTGGGTGCGGTTCAGGTGCCGCCGGACGGGCAGCCCATTGTACTGCTCAATGATCGGCAGACCATTGGCGGGTATCCGCGATTGGGGGCGTTGACGCCATTGGCGTTGGCGCGGCTGGCGCAGTGCTTGCCGGGGGCAACGGTGCGGTTGCGGCCGGTGGTGCAAGAGGTTGCGCATCGGGAGCAGGTCGAGTATCTGCGCCGGTTTTCGTCACATTGATCATTCCCACGCAAAGCGTGGGAATGCCGGGTGGCCGCGATTATTTGGACAAAAACCGCATCCCTTCCTCCAGCCCGCGCAACGTCAGCGGGTACATCTGGTCATCAATCAAATCCCGCACGATATTGGTCGAAGACGTATAGCCCCACGTATCTTTCGGATACGGGTTAATCCATATCAGCTTTTTGTACTTCTCCTTGAACCGCTGCATCCACACGTAACCGGCTTCTTCGTTCCAGTGCTCGACGCTGCCACCGGCCTGGGTAATTTCGTACGGCGCCATCGCGGCATCGCCGATGAAAATCACTTTGTAGTCGGCGCCATACTTGTGCAGCAGGTCCTGGGTCGATGTGCGCTCGGAGGTGCGGCGCATGTTGTTCTTCCACACCGATTCATAAACGAAGTTGTGGAAGTAGAAGTATTCCAAGTGCTTGAATTCGGTCTTGCAGGCTGAAAACAGCTCCTCGCAAATCTTCACGTGCGCATCCATCGAGCCGCCGATGTCGAACAACAGCAACAGCTTGACGGTGTTGCGTCGTTCCGGCCGCATCTGGATGTTCAGCAACCCCGCATCCTTTGCGGTGTGGTCGATGGTGCCGTCGATGTCGAGCTCTTCGGCCGCACCCTGGCGGGCGAATTTGCGCAGGCGACGCAGGGCAACCTTGATGTTGCGAGTGCCCAGTTCCACCGAATCGTCGAGGTTCTTGTATTCGCGCTGGTCCCAGACCTTGACCGCCTTGCCCTGACGCTTACCGGCATCACCGACCCGAATGCCTTCCGGGTTGAAGCCGCCGGAGCCAAAAGGGCTGGTACCGCCGGTGCCGATCCATTTGTTGCCGCCGGCATGGCGTTCCTTCTGTTCTTCAAGGCGCTTCTTGAATTCTTCGATCAGCTTGTCGAGGCCGCCGAGGGACTGAATGGCCGCCCGCTCTTCTTGCGTCAGCGAGCGCTCGAATTCCTTGCGCAACCATTCTTCAGGAATCAACGCCTGAAGGTGGTCGTCGAGTTTTTCCAGGCCGTTGAAATAGGCACCGAAGGCCCGGTCGAATTTGTCGAAATGCTTTTCGTCCTTCACCAGAATCGCCCGGGACAGGTAGTAGAACTCGTCCATGTCGGCGAAGGTCACGCGCTGTTTCAGCGCGTTGATCAGGTCCAGCAGTTCACGCACCGAGACGGGCACTTTGGCGGCGCGCATTTCATTGAACAGGTTGAGCAGCATGGCGTTGGCCTCCCGCTTTTGTTGAAAAAGCAGAGATCAGCGCGTGCCGCGACGGCTCATGAAGGCCAGGCGTTCCAGCAATTGCACGTCCTGTTCGTTCTTCACCAACGCCCCGGCCAGCGGCGGAATCGCCTTGGTCGGATCACGCTCGCGCAGCACGGCTTCGCCAATGTTGTCTGCCATCAGCAGCTTCAGCCAGTCAACCAGTTCAGAGGTCGAAGGTTTCTTCTTCAGGCCCGGCACTTTGCGCACGTCGAAGAACACGTCCAGCGCTTCGCTGACCAGGTCCTTCTTGATGTCCGGGTAGTGCACGTCGACGATTTTCTGCAGGGTGGCGCGGTCCGGGAACGCGATGTAATGGAAGAAGCAGCGGCGCAGGAAAGCGTCCGGCAGCTCTTTTTCGTTGTTAGAGGTAATGATGATGATCGGGCGCTTTTTGGCCTTGATGGTCTCGTCGATCTCGTAAACATAGAACTCCATCTTGTCGAGTTCCTGCAGCAGGTCGTTCGGGAACTCGATGTCGGCCTTGTCGATCTCGTCGATCAGCAGAATCACCCGCTCTTCGGACTCGAAAGCCTCCCAGAGCTTGCCCTTTTTCAGGTAGTTGCGCACGTCGTGGACTTTTTCCGTGCCCAGTTGCGAATCACGTAGCCGGCTGACCGCGTCGTACTCGTACAGGCCTTGATGGGCCTTGGTGGTGGACTTGATGTGCCAGGTGATCAGCTTGGCCCCGAAGGACTCGGCCAACTGCTCGGCCAGCATGGTCTTGCCGGTGCCTGGCTCGCCCTTGACCAGCAGCGGACGCTCCAGGGTGATAGCGGCGTTGACCGCCAGCTTCAGGTCATCGGTGGCGACGTAGGCCGGGGTGCCTTCGAACTTCATCTGCTAATCCTCGAACGGTAACGCCGACCTGACGGGCAGGGCGGGGCGGGCAAATTGGTTTTGATGTCCGACTATAACGCGCAGCCCCGTCGACTGTGAACGCAGACGGCCTATTCAGTCTCTGAATGGCGCGTCACATCTTGACTCAGTCTCGGCGGCTGCCAGTATTGAGCTATCGCCATTTTGGCGATAGC
Organism: Pseudomonas sp. GB2N2; assembly: GCF_054897705.1. Lineage (NCBI taxonomy): Bacteria > Pseudomonadati > Pseudomonadota > Gammaproteobacteria > Pseudomonadales > Pseudomonadaceae > Pseudomonas > Pseudomonas sp. GB2N2. The sequence goes on along the minus strand of NZ_CM142701.1, from coordinate 3,027,110 downwards.
TTGCCAGGCATGTCTACTAAACACCGATTTCGCGATACATACCGCATTCAACTGCGCGAGAAGGATCACCCGCCGCCCCATGTTCATCTGATCGGTAGAGGGCTTGATGTCATGCTCAGCCTGGAGACCGTCGAGGTGATGGTCGGCAAGGCGTCGCCGTTGATCATCAATGAAGCGCTGGCGTGGGTCAGCGCTCATCAGGCGCAATTGCTGGAGGACTGGAAACGATGTTACCCATGAAACGACCACGGTTGTCTGCCGTGAAGGCATTGCCGAATCACCGCTTGGCACTGACATTTATCGACGGTCAGGACCTGACCCTGGATCTGAGCAATGACCTGCATGCCTATCCGGGGCTGCAGCCACTGCTGGAGGCGGTGGCCTTCGACAGTGCAACCTTGGGCGATGATGGCTGGAGCGTCGAGTGGCCCGAGCAGGACATCCAGATTGGCGCAGATACGGTGTACCTGGATGCACTTGCGCAAAACGCAGCGGACGAGAACACCCGAATCTTCATCGACTGGCGAGCGCGCACCGGGTTGCCGCTCAATCAGGCGGCCGAGGCTTTGGGAGTCAGCGCCCGCAGCATCACGCGCTATAGCAGTGGGCGCGAGGCGGTGCCGCGATCGTTGGCGCTGGCATGTCTGGGCTGGGATTTTTTGCAGCGACAATCGAGCCCGGCGCGGGCGGCCGAAGAAACCGGCCGCTACACCGTCACGCGGAAGTCCTAATCGGCCTGCGGCTTGGACCTTTCATACCGGGCATTGAATGCCTGAACGAAACCATTACGCAAAATCTGCATAAACGCCTGAAATGCGCTGATGTCCCCCCGGTGCACATTGCCGCTCAGTTCTACGCGAGTCGCGAACTGGTTCTTTCCCTGGTTTTTCAACACGGTTTCGGAGCCGCCGACAATGGCTTCCCAGATGGAGCGGAAGATCCCTTTATCCTTGTTTTCAACGTCCTGTTGCCAGTTGAACACGTCAACGTCTTTCAGCAACGGTTTTATGTAACCGGTCAATTGAGCTTTTTTTGCTTGCGCCTCGATGACCACGTCGCCATGGCCGGCATTGAAGTCAAACTTGCCATACGCCGAGGCGAAGTCGTTCATGCGCTTGAGTTCGATGTCCTTCGCGCGGAGTCGGAATTCGAAATCTTCGAAATTGCTCAGCGGGTCGAACGTCGCAGTCGTTTCCAGTGGCGCGTGGCCCAGTAGCAACGCTTTGCCTTCGAAACGTGCCTCACGCTTGCCTGCATTGTCGACGACGTTGGTCAGGTTGTAGATGCTGGCGTTGACCTGAGTGGCGTTCATGTTGACGGGAGGCTTGGAATTGAAATTCCTGAAACTGATCTTGCCGTCATAGATACGAACTTCGTCCAGGGTGATCGGCGCCAGTTTGCTTAATTGTGCGCGCCAGTCCGTCCCCCGACCGGTTTGCGAATTCTGCTTGTTGGCGCCGCCATCGACAAAGTTCACCTCGGGGTTGAAGAACTGCACCCTGGCCACCACGGCATGGTCGTAAATCAGAGAGTGCCAGCTGACAGACAGGTCGATCAGCGGTGCGTTGACGAAGGGAACCGGGACCTTGCCATCGACCTTGACGATTTTCAGACCGTTGATCCTGTAAGCCCCGCGCCACCAGGCCAAATCTACGTCGGTGACCTGGCCACGGTAGTCGCCCATGTCGGCGAGCTTATCGTTCAGGTAGTCACGCACCATGTAGGGCAGGGCAATGTGCAGGGTAATCAGTAGCACGACAAGACCGACGAAGATCCAAAGGGGCCAGCTGTATCGACGTTTCATGATGGTAAATCTCTGGCGATGTAAGACCATTGACTACAGTGGTCACCGGACGTTCGCCCCGACTGGACGACCCTGGGCAACAGGCATACCGTGAAGGGCTTATTCAACGCTGCATAAGGACCCAGCCATGAGTCGTATTTTCGCTGACAATGCCCACTCCATCGGCAATACGCCGTTAGTGCAGATCAACCGCATCGCGCCGCGCGGTGTGACCATTCTGGCCAAGATTGAAGGGCGCAACCCCGGTTATTCGGTCAAGTGCCGGATTGGCGCAAACATGATCTGGGATGCCGAAAGCTCCGGCAAACTCAAGCCTGGCATGACCATCGTCGAACCCACTTCCGGTAATACCGGCATTGGCCTGGCATTCGTTGCCGCGGCGCGGGGCTACAAACTGATGCTGACCATGCCCGCGTCAATGAGCATCGAGCGTCGCAAAGTGCTCAAGGCACTGGGCGCCGAACTGGTGCTGACCGAGCCGGCAAAGGGCATGACAGGCGCGATTGAAAAGGCGACCGAGATTGTCGCCAGCGAACCGTCCCTTTACTTCATGCCCGCGCAGTTCGAAAACCCGGCAAATCCGGCCATTCACGAGAAAACCACCGGTCCGGAAATCTGGAACGATACCGATGGTGCGGTCGATGTGCTGGTGGCGGGTGTTGGAACAGGCGGAACCATTACCGGGATCTCGCGGTATATCAAGAATACCCGGGGCAAACCGATTCTCTCGGTGGCCGTGGAGCCGGTGGTGTCGCCAGTGATCACTCAGGCGCTGGCCGGTGAGGAGATCAAACCGAGCCCTCACAAAATCCAGGGCATCGGCGCGGGTTTTGTGCCGAAGAACCTGGATCTTTCCATCGTCGACCGGGTTGAGTTGGTTACAGACGACGAGTCCAAGGCCATGGCCTTGCGGTTGATGCAGGAAGAAGGGATTTTGTGTGGCATCTCCTGTGGTGCTGCCATGGCAGTGGCCGTGCGCCTGGCCGAAACACCGGAAATGCAGGGCAAAACGATCGTAGTGATTTTGCCTGACTCCGGCGAACGGTACTTGTCGAGCATGTTGTTCAGTGATTTGTTCACCGAGCAGGAAAATCAGGCGTAGAAGCTGTCACAGGCTGCGATCTTTTGAGGTTGTTTGGGGGTTGATTCAAGTCAGCCCCCGTTCAGGTGACCTATGATAAGAAGTGCTCCATTGCACAATCCTCAACACTGAATGTTGAGTCATGCGGGTTTTTCCTGCGGTCGGTAATGTTTATCATGGCTGGCTGCCACGTCGGGTGAATGACGTTGTGCAGAATTGTTTATTCTCAAGGAGTTGTGGATGACCTTTTCTTTTGCCGCGAAGGCATCGCTATTGTTGCTGTTTCTTGGCAGCACTCTTTATGTGCATTTGCGCGGCAAGGCGCGATTGCCGGTATTGCGTCAGTTCGTCAACCACTCAGCGCTATTCGCGCCTTACAACGCCTTGATGTACATGTTCTCCAGCGTGCCTTCCAGGCCTTACCTGGATCGCAGCAAATTCCCCGAACTCGATGTGCTCAAGGACAATTGGGAGGTCATCCGCGACGAAGCGATGCACCTGTTCGACGAGGGCTACATCCGCGCCGCCGAAAAAAACAACGACGCCGGGTTTGGCTCGTTCTTCAAGAAAGGCTGGAAGCGTTTCTACCTCAAGTGGTACGACAAACCCCTGCCATCGGCCGAAGCGCTGTGCCCTAAAACCGTGGCGCTGGTGAGCAGCATTCCCAATGTCAAAGGTGCCATGTTCGCGTTGCTGCCGGGTGGCAGTCATCTCAACCCTCACCGCGATCCGTTTGCCGGTTCGTTGCGCTATCACCTCGGACTGTCAACCCCCAACTCCGACGATTGCCGCATCTTTGTTGACGGCCAGATCTATGCCTGGCGCGATGGCGAAGACGTGATGTTCGATGAGACCTACGTGCACTGGGTCAAGAACGAGACCGAAAAGACTCGGGTGATTCTTTTCTGTGACGTTGAACGTCCGCTGAGCAACCGGTTCATGACCGGGATCAACCGCAGCATCAGCGGCTGGCTGGGTCGCGCCACGGCACCGCAGAACCTCGACGACGAACGGGTTGGCGGCATCAACAAGGCTTATGCCTGGAGCAAGAATTCCAGCGACAAGGTCAGCGGCGTGGTCAAGCAGTGGAAGCGTCGTCACCGTACGGCTTACCGTGTGCTGCGGCCGGTGCTGGCGGTGGTGGTGTTGACGGGGTTGGGGTATTGGTTATTTGGGTGATTTGATTACCACATGAGAAAACCGCTCGCGCGTCGCCGCGATGGGCAATGCCTGCGTTCGGCCGGCGTGGTTGACCGGGCGCCTGCGATCAAAACCAAACCTCGGCGGCCTCTGGGCCGACAGGGCCAGCAAGCAGGCGCCTACAGGGGGAATGCGTACGACCAACGAGCCAGGTCGGCTATCAGGCCGCTTCGCGCAACAACCCACAACCTCCCAGCCTGAAGATCCCCGGTCGCGGTGCAACATGGAATCTCCTGCACTGGGAATGAAGCCCTGTTCACTTACTCAACGCATGCTCAGCCCGCACCGAATTCATGAACGCCTGCATCGCCGACGACTGAATGCGATGACGCCGGGTGATCAATCCATACGGCGGCAACCGCGCTTCAAACTTGATCGGCAACACCGCCAGCAAATCACGCCCCGGATAATCCTCGACCACTGAAACCGGTGTGACGCCGAGCATGTCGGTCTGCTGGATCAACGACAGCAAGGTCATGATCGACGTGGTTTCCACGATGCTGCTGGGAATGTCGACCCGCGCGTTGTGAAACACCTGATTGATGATCGCGCGCATTGGGCTCGGTTGCTGTTGCAGCACCCAGGTCATGTTCTGCAACTCCGCCCAGCTTAGGTTTTTTTCCTTCGCCAGAGGGTTCTGCGCGCCCGAGATCACGCACAGTTCCTCTTCGCCAAGGCTGTCGAACAGCAATTCCTCGGCGCGCGCACCGGCCGGAATCCGGCCCAAAACGATGTCCAGTTGATCCTGCAACAGCGCTTGCACCAGCACGTCGCTGGTGTCGACCTGAATGCTCATCGACAAGCGTGGATGGCTCTGTTTCAGGGTGGCGATGGTGCGGGTCAATAGCCCCGAGGCCAGCGCCGGAATCGCTCCGACCGCCACTCGCCCGAGATTGCCGGATTCGAGGGCGACCAGTTCTTCCCGCATGCCGCTGAGTTCGGCAAACACCATGCGCGCGTAGTAAATGACGGTTTCCCCGAACGGGGTGGAGCGCATGCCCCGTGGCAGGCGTTCGAACAGCTCGACGCCGAGCAAGTCCTCGGCTTCGTGGAGCATCTTGGTCGCTGCCGGTTGGGTCATGCCGATGTGATCGGCGGCGCGGCGCAGCGAGCCGAATTCCTGCAGCGCCAGCATCAGCCGCAGTTGGCGCAGACGCAGTCGGCTGTGAATTACGTTGGCTTCTGGAATTCGGGTCATGGGCCGTGCTCGCGAAAAAGACTGCGGCAAGCCTGACAACAAATGTCAGGCGTTGCCAGCATTGCTGTGTCACAGCACCGATTTTGGCTTGGCGACGTGGGGTTTGCGCAGGCCGGTGAGGGCGCCCAGGACCTTGGAAATCAGCGGCCAGAACAGCATCAGCAGCGCCGCTGTGGTCAGGCAACCCACCAACGGGTTGGACCAGAAAATCCCCAAGTGGCCGTCGGAAAACAGCATCGACTGACGGAATGCATCTTCCGCCTTGTCGCCCAGCACCGCCGCCAACACCAGCGGCGCAATTGGGTAACCGAGTTTCTTGAACAGATAACCCAGCGCGCCAAAGCCCAGCATCAGCACTACGTCGAAGAACGAGTTGTGCACCGAGTAGGCACCGATGGCGCAGACCATGATGATGATCGGCGCAATGATCGAGAACGGAATGCGCAGGATCGAGGCAAACAACGGTACGGTGGCCAATACCACGATCAGGCTCACCACGTTGCCGAGGTACATGCTTGCGATCAGGCCCCAGACGAAATCGTGCTGCTCGACGAACAGCGTCGGCCCAGGGTGCAGACCCCAGATCATCAAGCCGCCGAGCATCACCGCCGCCGTCGCCGAACCCGGAATGCCGAGGGTCAGCATCGGCAGCAGGGCACTGGTGCCGGCCGCATGGTCGGCAGTTTCCGGGGCGATTACGCCTTCGAGTTCCCCCTTGCCGAAGTTCTCGCGATTCTTCGAAAAACGCCGCGCCAGGCTGTAGCTCATGAACGACGCCGCTGTCGGTCCGCCCGGCGTGATGCCCATCCAGCAACCGACCAGCGTACTGCGCAGAATCGTCCACCAGTAACGCGGCAACTTGGCCCAGGTGCGCAGGATCACCATCGGTGTGATGCGCGCATGTTCGCCGCGAAACACCAGGCCTTCCTCGACGGTGCAGAGGATTTCGCCGATGCCGAACAGGCCGATCACCGCCACTTCGAAACTGATCCCGGTCATCAGGACCGGCTGGTCGAACGTCAGCCGCAGGTTGCCGGAGACCGTGTCCATGCCGACCGCCGCCATGGCGAAACCGATCATCATCGCCACCACGGTTTTCAGCGGCGGGTTCTTGCTCATGCCGATGAACGTGCAGAACGCCAACAGGTACACCGCGAAGAACTCCGGCGAGCTGAACGACATGGCGAACGCGGCAATCCGGGTCGACAGGAAAGTCAGCAGCAATACCCCGGCCAACGCGCCGATCAGTGCCGAGCTGAACGCGGCGGTCAAGGCTTCCGCGGCGCGACCTTCGCGGGCCATCGGGTAGCCGTCGAACGTGGTCGCCACCGATGAGGGCTCACCGGGGATGTTGAACAGGATCGAGGTGATCGAGCCGCCGAACAATGCGCCCCAATACATGCACGACAGCAAAATGATCGCCGACACCGGCGACATGGTGAACGTCAGCGGCAGCAGCAACGCCACGCCATTGGGGGCGCCAAGGCCGGGCAAAACGCCGACCAGAATGCCCAGCAGCACGCCGATCACCATCAGGCCGATGTGGCCCGGGGTCAGGATCAGGTTCATGCCTTGCAGCAGGGAATCGAACTCGCTCATTTGAAGTGCCTCCGGGCGAGGGTAACCCAGTCGCCCAACGGGCCTGCATCCAGCGGGACCTTGAACCACAACGCAAAAATCAGGTAACTGGCGAGCACCGCGCCGAGGGCGACGGTGGCGATCATCAGCTTGCTGTAGGGTTTGTCGCGGACCTTGTCACGCCACATGAACCAGGCGATGAAACAGGCCGAGGACACGTAGATGCCGGTCAATGGCATGGCGCCCACGAACAGCGCGATCGGGATGAACACCGACACCACTTGCTTGAACGCGCTACGGCTGACGAACGAAATACTCAAGGCGTGCCAGCGCACCACCGTCAACACGCCGTTGGCCACACTCGCGGCACTCAGCATCAAGCCGATGTAGAAGGGGAAGTAACCCGGCTCAGGGCCGGAATCGCCCCAGCCGATACCTTGTTCGACACTGCCGAACATCACCACTACGCCGATCAGCGCCGTGAAGACAGCCAGGCCGAGTTCGACCCAGCGGGTACCTACCAGCGCCGGTGAATCCGAAGAATGGGACATGAAGACACCTCCAGAGGTGACGGCCGTGCGCAGGCGGACGGCCGTCGGCAACTCAGTTTTTCAGCCAGCCGGCTTCTTTGAACACCGGGGTGACGCGGGCGGTGTCTTTCTCGATGTAGGCCGTCAGCGGCTCGCCTTCGAGGAAGGTCGGCACCAGCGCGTTCTGCTTGACGTAGGCCTTGAACTCCGGGGTCTCGGTGACTTTGCGCATCAGTTCGACATAGAACGCACGCTGTTCGGCGGTGACTTCGCCGGGCATGAACACGGTGCGCGGGAAGCGGTACTGATCGATGCCCAGGCCTTGTTCGTGGCAAGTCGGCACGTCGGCCCAGGATTTATCGCCAGCGACTTTCTCGGTGTAGCTCATGCGTTCCTTGCTGAACACGCAGAGCGGTTCGACCTGATCGCCGCGCCATTGGCTGATGCTTTCGCTGGGGTTGTTGACGTTGGCGGCGATGTGTTTGCCGGCCAGTTGGGTGGCGGCTTCGCTGCCGCTCTTGAACGGGATGTACACCAGTTTGCTGTGGGTGGTCTGGTTCAGCAGCAAGGTAAGCGTCTGGTCGACATCCTTGGACTGGCTGCCGCCCATGCGCAGGTTCGACGGGTCCGCCTTGACCGCTTCGTAGAAACCTTTAGCGTCCTTCCACGGTGCGTCCTTGTAGCTCCAGAGAATGAAGTCGTCCTCGGCCACGGCAGCGACGGGAGTCAGCTCCTGCCATTGGTAGCCGAGCTTGGAAACCAGCGGCAACAGATAGATGTTGTTGGTGCCGATCACCAGTTTTTCCGGGTCGCCCTTGTTCATTTTCAGATCGAGGAACGCTTCAGCGCCATTGCCACCGCCCTTGTTGAGGACGATGGTGTTCACGTCGAGAAACTTGTGGGTGGTAATGATCGACTGGATCAGGCGACCGAGCTGGTCGGTGCCGCCACCGGGGCCGCCAGCGACGACGATTTCGACGTTCTTGTCCGGTTGCCAGGCCGCGTGAGCGAGAGCGGGAAGGGTGCCAGCGGCGATCAGCGTGCAGCCAAGAAAAAGACGGGATGTGCGACGGACGAATGCATTTCGCATGGAAGGGCCTCGTTTTTGTAGTTGTTATGAGTGACTTGTCGGTGCGGTAAAGCTGCAAGCCTGGCCTGAGTGTGGGAAGCCGCCGTCGCCGCGTCTAGTCAAAACAATACATACACCGATAGCCTGGGGTTATCGGTCACAAGCGCAAGAGTGACAGCCGTTGCTAAAAGCCGCTGGCTAGAGCGGAATTCGCAATAAGTGGAAACACTCCTGATTAGCTGAAAGCCCCCTGAAAGCAGTCTGTGGCATAACCCGAGGCTATCGCCTTATTTCAAGTTTTGATTAGACGGTTATCAGTGAGCCTTCGATAGTGCTCATCAACGCCGAGAAAAACGCGGCAAAACGCCGAACCGTGTTCGACGTCTGAATCTCCATAAAAATAATAAAGAGGTACGCACCATGGCTCGTCCCAGTGCTTCCCTGCATCTGCCCGGCGCAGTTGCCCAACCTGTCGCAACGGCCACACCGGCGGCCGGCATCACCAAAGCCAGCAGCGTGCGCTGGCGGATCTTCGCGATCGTCTTCGCGCTGACCATGGTCAACCTGATCGATCGGGTCTCGCTGTCCATCGCGATGCCGACCATCGCCCATGAATTTTCCCTGTCGCCGAGCATGCAAGGGCTGATCCTCAGCAGCTTTTTCTGGGCCTATGCGCTACTGCAGATTCCCGGCGGCTGGATGATCGATCGCTTCGGTCCGCACCGGGTGATCAGTTGGTCGACCGGGTTGTGGGGCACGTTCCAGGTGATTGCGGCGTTCGCCACCGGCGGCCTGTCGTTGCTGTTCGCTCGCGTCGCATTGGGTGCCGCCGAAGCGCCGTTGTTTCCGTCCGGCGGCAAACTGATCTCCTTGTGGCTGGCGCCCAGCGAACGCAGTCGCGGCGCCGTGTTGATGGACAGTGGCAGCCCGTTGGGTGTGGCCATCGGTGGGCTGATCATCGCTTATCTCATCGCCTCGCTCGATTCGTGGCGCCTCGCCTTTGTGATCGCCGGTATCGCCACGCTGGTGCTGGCCTGGCTGGCGCGGCGGTACCTGCGCGATGACCCGGCGACTCACCCGCAAGTGAATGCCGAAGAACTCGAGAAAATCAACGCCGGGCGTGCGACGCCGGCCGCCGAAGCGGCGCGGGTGCCGGTCAAAGGCTTGGGTATTGCCCCGCGTTCCTTGAGCGGTTTGCTGATCGGTCGCGCCAGTTGGGCGATGGTGTATTTCGGCCTGTTGACCTGGGGCCCGAGTTACCTGGCGCAGGCTCGCGGCTTCGACATCAAAGGCATTGGCGCCGCCACCTTCGTAATTTTCGTTTGCGGCGCGCTGGGGTCGTTGACCGGTGGTTTCCTCTGCGACGGGCTGATCCGCAAAGGCGTCAGTCGCGGTGTGGCGGTCAAGAGCCTGCTGGCCTTTTCCGGGGTGGTGGCCCTCGGCGCGTTCCTGTTGCTGCCGACCCTGAGCAACCCTTTTGCGGCCGTGGCGTTGTTGGCCATGACCGCGTTTTTCCTGATGTGGGGCAGCCTCTACTGGAGCTTCCCGGCGCTCTTGGCGGCACCGGCGCGGGTCGGCCTGATCGGCGGCGTGATGAACATGGCCGGCAGCACCGGTGGCATTGCGGTGCCGATTCTGGTCGGCGTGATCTTGCAAATGGCCGGTGGTTTTGCGCCGGTGCTGGGGTTCTTCGCGGTGTGCTCGGCGATCTTTGTATTGGCGACATTGTTCATCAGCCTCGACGAGGTGCGGCATGACTGAAGCGTATGACGGCCCGATCATCGACGCCCATCATCACTTCTGGGACCCGACGATCAATCACCATCCGTGGCTCGAGCCCGAGGCCAACATCCCGTTCCGCTACGGCGATTACAGCGCGATCAAGCAGCGCTATTTGCCCGATGATTACTTCGCCGATGCCGGTGCGCATAACGTCGTGCAAACGGTGTACATCGAGACCGAATGGGACCCGCAAGATCCGATAGGCGAAACCCGTTTCATCGAGGGATTGGCCGCGCGCTACGGCGTACCGAACGCCATCGTCGCCCAAGCCTGGCTCGATCACCCGGACGCCATCGCGGTGCTCACCGAGCAAGCGGGTTTCAAGTGTGTGCGCAGCGTGCGCCACAAACCCGGCGGGCCGACCTCGCCAGCGCAGGTGGGCCATGTGCGCAGTTTGATGAGCGACGAGCAATGGCGCCGCAGTTACGCCGCGCTGCAAGGGCTGGGGTTGCATTTCGATTTGCAGACGCCTTGGTGGAACCTGCACGAAGCCGAGCGGCTGGCCCGGGATTTTCCCGGCACCACGCTGATCCTCAACCACGCCGGGTTGCCCAATGACCGCAGTGCCGAGGGCCTTGCAGGCTGGCGTCTGGCGATGGCGCGGCTGGCCGAGTGGCCGAACGTGCAGGTGAAGATTTCCGGGCTGGGCCAGAAAGGCCAGGCATGGCGCGCCAAGGACAACGCGTGGATCGTGCGCGAGGTGATCGCCATGTTCGGCACCGACCGCGTGATGTTCGCCAGCAACTTCCCGGTCGACCGCCTGTGCGGCTCGTTTGACGACATCTACAGCGGTTTCAAATCCATCGTTGCTGACCTGCCACGGGCGGATCAGACACGACTGTTCTACAGCAACGCGCAGCAGGTTTACCGCTGCGAGCCTTGCGCCATCGAGCGTGAATGGCCCGAACCCTTGAGGAGTGAAGCATGAACAAGACAACCATCGCGATGGTCCTGGGTGACCCGGCGGGCATCGGCCCGGAACTGATCGCCCGCCTGCTCGCGGAGCCTGCGGTGCGCAGCCAGGCCAATGTGATCCTGATTGCCGACGAAGCGGAAATGCAGCGCGGCATGCGCATCGCCGGGGTGGAGTTTGCGTACCGTAGCGTCGAGTCGCTGGATCAGCTGTCGTTCGTCGATGACACGCCGCTGTTCTACGACTTTCGCGGTGACACCATCGGTGAGTTTGCGCGCAGTGAAGCCAGTGTCATCGGTGGCCGCTACAGCCTCGATACCCTGGAAAAAGCCTTGCGCCTGACCGAGGCCGGCACCACCGACGCGATACTGTTCGGCCCGTTGAACAAGACCTCGCTGCACATGGCCGGGATGGCGCACAACGACGAACTGCACTGGTTCGCCGAGCTGCTGGATTTCCACGGGCCGTTCTGCGAATTCAACGTGCTCGACAATTTGTGGACGTCGCGGGTGACCTCGCATGTGGCGCTGTCCGCCGTGCCGGGCATGTTGACGCAGGCGCGGGTGGTGGAAGCGATTCAGTTGATCGATACCGCGCTCAAGCGCAATGGCCTGGAAAGTCCGCGCATCGGTGTCTGTGGCTTGAACCCACATAACGGCGACAACGGTTCGTTCGGTCGCGAAGAACTCGACATCATCGGCCCGGCAGTTCGTTCGGCCCAGGCATTGGGGATTGCGGCGGAAGGGCCGTACCCCGGCGACACGATTTTCCTCAAGGTCCAGGGCGATGCGAGTGCCTTCGACGCGGTGGTGACGATGTACCACGACCAGGGGCAGATCGCGATCAAGTTGATGGGCTTCTCTCGTGGGGTGACGGTGCAAGGCGGCTTGCCGATTCCGATCACCACCCCCGCCCACGGCACCGCGTTTGATATCGCCGGACAGGGAAAGGCCAACCCCGGCGCAATCCGCCAGGCCTTCGAAATCGCCTGCCGGATGGGCACCCATAACTACTGACAAACCACAACACTCACTGACACGCAGCAACCTCCTGTAGGAGCCGGCTTGCCGGCGATTGCGGTCCGACAGACACAGATGAAGTGCCTGTCAGACCGCAATCGCCGGCAAGCCGGCTCCTACAGTTTTGTGTGGGGGCTGATAACTCGATCTGCTCAATTACGGCACGTACCTATCACCTCAGGTTATCGATGGATGCGCATAAGTGATTATCCGCACCCCCCATGCGCTGGCTAAAGTCGCTCCATCGAATGACCAGAGTCGGCCACCCGAGCCATCTCGATCATGCGAAACAACAACTACAAAAAGCCCGCCTTGTCACTTCCGCAAGGCACATACCGGCAGCTAAGGAACCTTCACATGACCCGTTCAGATTCCGCCCTGGCGCTGTTCAGTGCCATCTCCAAAAGCCGGCTGCGTTTGCTGCCGTTTCTGATCCTGATGTACATCCTCGCCTTCATCGATCGCTCCAACGTCGGCTTCGCCAAAGCGGCCTTGCAGGCGGATACCGGATTGGGCGACGCCGCATTTGCCTTCGGCGCGAGCATCTTCTTCATCGGTTACGCGTTCTTCGAAGTGCCGAGCAACTACATGCTGCACCGCCTTGGCGCGAAGGTCTGGCTGTGCCGGATCATGGTCACCTGGGGCATTGTGTCGGCGGCGATGATGTTTGCCCACAACGCCGAAACCTTTTACATCCTGCGCTTCCTGCTGGGAGTCGCCGAAGCGGGTTTCTTCCCTGGCATCATCCTTTACCTCACCTACTGGTTCCCGGCGCAGAGCCGTGGCCAGGCGCTCGGTCTGTTCTACTTTGGCTTGCCGCTGGCGCTGGTGCTGGGCAGTCCGTTGTCGGGCTGGTTGCTGGAATTCCACGGGGTGTTCGGCCTGACCAACTGGCAGTGGTTGTTTGTGGTCGAAGGCTTGATGGCGTCAGTGGTCGGCATCGCCGCGTACTTTTATCTGGTCAACCGTCCGGCTGATGCGAAGTGGTTGAGCGCTGAAGAAAAGCACGCGTTGCAAACTGCCCTCAGCGAAGAAGACGCGCTGAAGAAAGACAGCAGCCCTCACGGTTTTCTCGGAGCGCTGCGCAACCCTCGGGTGCTGCAATTCTGCCTGGCGTATTTCACCATTCAGATGAGCGTGTACGGCGTGGTGTTTTACCTGCCGACCCGTATTGCCGGTCTGCTCGATGGCCATGTCGGCCTTAACGTCGGCCTGATCACCGCGATTCCTTGGGTTTGCGCCCTGATCGTTACCCGAATCGTCACACGCTACGCCGACCGCACCGGTCAGCACCGGCGCCTCGCTGTGTGCATGCTGACCATGGCTGCCCTCGGCATCGCGGCCTCGGCGCTGGGCACCAGCATGGTTCCGGTGGTGCTCGCGTTCTGCTTTGCCGCCGCCGGTTTCGTCTCGGTGCAGCCCCTGTTCTGGACCATTCCCACCAGTTACCTCAGCGGTGCCGCCGCAGCCGGCGGGATCGCCCTGATCAACTCCATCGGCAACCTCGGCGGCTTCGTTGCGCCGAACCTGAAAACCGTGATGGAAACCAGCTTCGCCGACCCCCGTGCCGGCATGTTTGCCCTGGCCCTGGTCGGCATCGTTGGCGCCGTCCTGCTGTCCCGACTTCGCACCACCCACACACCTAAATCGCCCTCGCAGCTCACACCGGCTCAGGTTGGCTGATCACTACCCAAGCGTTAGCAAGGAACTGAATTCATGAAAATCAAAGCAATCCGTACCCGCGTATTCGAGTGGAAAGGCAAAGTCGTCCCGCCGCAAGCGCACTTCTGCACCAACGCCAGCGACATCCTGTTCGAGCGCGGCGACGCCATGGGCTCGTTCCGTTTCCACGGCTGGCTGGTGGTGGAAATCGAGACCGATACCGGCCTCGTCGGCATCGGCAACTGTGCGTTGGCGCCACGGGTGGCCAAGGAAATCATCGACACTTACCTGGCACCGATTGCGATTGGCGAAGACCCGTTCGACAACGAATACATCTGGCAGAAAATGTACCGTCAGAGCCACGCTTGGGGCCGCAAAGGCATCGGCATGGCGGCGATCTCGGCGATCGACATTGCGATCTGGGACATCATGGGCAAAGCGGTCAACAAACCGGTGTTCAAGCTGCTCGGTGGCCGTACCAAGGAAAAGATCTGGACCTACGCTTCCAAGCTCTACGCCAACGACAACCTCGACCTGTTCCTCGAAGAAGCTCAGGGCTATTTGAACCAGGGTTTCACCGCGCTGAAAATGCGCTTTGGCTACGGCCCGAAAGACGGCCCGGCGGGCATGCGCAAAAACATCGAACAAGTGCGGGCCCTGCGCGAACTGGCCGGCCCGGACATCGACATCATGCTCGAATGCTACATGGGCTGGACCCTCGAATACGCGCGCCGGATGCTGCCGAAACTCGCCGAATTCGAACCACGCTGGCTCGAAGAACCGGTGATTGCCGACGACATCGAAGGCTACATCGAGCTGAAAAAAATGGGGATCATGCCGATCTCCGGCGGCGAGCACGAATTCACCTCCTACGGCTTCAAAGACCTGCTGGAACGCCGTGCCATCGACGTGATCCAGTACGACACCAACCGCGTCGGCGGCATCACCGCCGCACGCAAGATCAACGCCATGGCCGAAGCCTGGTCGGTGCCGGTGATTCCTCACGCCGGGCAGATGCACAACTACCACCTGACCATGTCCACCACCGCCTCGCCGATGGCCGAGTTCTTCCCGGTGTTCGACGTCGAGGTTGGCAACGAACTCTTCTACTACGTGTTCAAGGGCGAGCCGCAACCGGTCAACGGTTACATTCAGCTCGACGACAATAAACCGGGCCTGGGCCTGGAAATTTCCGATGAATACCTGAGCGACTTCAACATTATCGAGTGACCCTGAAGCGCCGCTGAAGGGTGGCGTTATCCCCGATTTTATGGAGGGCCGTCATGCGCCTGATTCAATTTGAAAACACTGCCGGCGAGCGCCAGGTCGGCATCGTAGAAGGTTCGCAGGTCCAGGTGTTGAAAGGCATTCGCAGCACCCGTGAACTGGCACTCACGGCGATCCGCGCCCGACTCAGCCTGCAAGAAGTAGTGGCGCTATGCGGCACCGAACCGGGCCCGGTTTACGCCCAGCTGTTGCAGCAGGGCAACGTCCTGCCTCCGCTGGACCATGAAGACCCGGCACATTGCCTGATCAGCGGCACCGGCCTGACCCATCTGGGCAGCGCTTCGGCGCGGGACAAGATGCACCAGCACGACGGCGCAGTCGAAGCCGGCATGACCGACACCATGCGCATCTTCAAGTGGGGCCTGGAAGGCGGTAAACCGCCGGCCGGCCAGGTCGGCGCGCAACCGGAGTGGTTCTACAAGGGCGATGGCAGCATCGTTGTGCGCCCCGGCGCGGACTTTCCGGTGCCGCCGTTTGCCGAAGACGCTGGCGAAGAACCGGAGCTGACCGGCCTCTACGTAATCGGCGACGACGGCCAGCCGTATCGGCTCGGTTATGCGCTGGGCAACGAGTTCTCCGACCATGTCATGGAACGGCGCAATTACCTGTACCTCGCGCATTCGAAACTGCGTTTCTGCGCCTACGGTCCAGAGCTGCGCGTCGGTGAGTTGCCGCTGCATCTGGCCGGGACCAGCCGCATCATCCGCAACGGCGAAACCCTTTGGGAAAAAGAGTTTCTCAGCGGCGAAGACAACATGTGCCACAGCCTCGCCAACCTCGAATTCCATCACTTCAAATACGCGCAGTTTTTGCGTCCCGGCGATGTCCATGTGCATTACTTCGGCACCGCCACGCTGTCGTTTGCCGACGGCGTGAAAACCCAGCCGGGGGATCGCTTCCAGATCAGCCTCGATGAGTTCGGCGCCCCCCTGGAAAACGGCATCGGCGAAAGTGCCCAAGCCTTGGGTATCGGCCAGGTTCGTGCGCTCTGAAAACAATCGATCAGGAACCACCTTATGACCACGCTCCTTGGACACAACTACATCGGCGGTCGCCGTAGCGCCAACGGCACCTTGCAACTGCAAAGCCTCGACGCCACCACCGGCGAGCCGCTGCCCGGCCATTTTTTCCAGGCCTCGGAAGCCGAAGTGGACGCCGCCGCGAAAGCCGCCGCGGCGGTCTACCCGATTTACCGCAATCTGAGCGCAGAAAAACGCGCGACGTTCCTCGACGCCATTGCCGATGAAATCGATGCGCTGGGCGATGATTTCGTCGCCACGGTCTGCCGCGAAACGGCGCTGCCGGCCGGGCGTATCCAGGGTGAGCGTGGCCGCACCAGCGGCCAGATGCGCCTGTTCGCGATGGCCCTGCGTCGCGGTGATTTCTACGGGGCACGGATTGATCGCGCGCTGCCGGATCGCCAGCCGCTACCGCGTCCGGATTTGCGGCAGTACCGCATCGCCATCGGCCCGGTGGCGGTGTTTGGCGCCAGCAACTTTCCGCTGGCCTTTTCCACGGCGGGCGGCGACACCGCTTCGGCGTTGGCCGCCGGTTGCCCCGTGGTGTTCAAGGCCCACAGCGGCCACATGGCGACCGCCGAGTGGGTGGCGGACGCGATCATCCGCGCTGCCGAGCGCACCGGCATGCCGGCCGGTGTGTTCAACATGATTTTTGGCGGAGGCGTCGG
Organism: Pseudomonas sp. GB2N2; assembly: GCF_054897705.1. Classification (NCBI taxonomy): domain Bacteria; kingdom Pseudomonadati; phylum Pseudomonadota; class Gammaproteobacteria; order Pseudomonadales; family Pseudomonadaceae; genus Pseudomonas; species Pseudomonas sp. GB2N2. Next base: position 3,010,300 of record NZ_CM142701.1, on the reverse strand, counting down.
TGAGTGGCTGGTCAAGCACCCGGCGATTCAGGCGGTGGGTTTCACCGGCTCGCTCAGGGGCGGCAATGCCCTGAGCCACATGGCCGCCACCCGGCCGCAGCCGATTCCGGTGTTCGCCGAGATGTCGAGCATCAACCCGGTGTTCCTGTTGCCCAAAGCGCTCCAGGTGCGTGGCGAGCAAATCGCTGCGCAACTGGCCGGTTCAGTGACGTTGGGCTGTGGTCAGTTCTGCACGAATCCGGGCCTGGTGATCGGGTTGCGCTCGCCGCAATTCAGCGCGTTCCTCGAAACTTTTTGCGCCAGCATGAACCAGCAACCGGCGCAAACCATGCTCAATGCCGGCGCGCTGGTCAGCTACAGCCGCGGCCTGGGTGAATTGCATGAGCATCCGGGGGTGACGCACTTGGCGGGCAAGCCGCAGCAGGGCAACCAGGCGCAACCGCAGGTGTTCAAGGCCGATGTCAGCCTGTTGCTCAAGGGCGATGAACTGCTTCAGGAAGAAGTGTTCGGACCGACCACCATCGTCATTGAAGTCGAGGACCGCGCGCAACTCGCCGCCGCGTTGCAGGGCTTGCGCGGGCAACTGACGGCGACGCTGATCGGCGAGGCCGAGGAACTGTTGGAGTACCGCTGGCTGGCGGAATTGTTGCAGGAGAAGGTCGGGCGGGTCTTGCTCAATGGCTATCCGACCGGGGTCGAAGTCTGCGAGGCGATGGTGCATGGCGGGCCGTATCCGGCGACGTCGGATTCCCGGGGGACTTCGGTGGGAACGTTGGCCATCGACCGATTCCTGCGGCCGGTGTGCTTCCAGAATTATCCGGATGGGTTGTTGCCTGAGGCATTGCAGAACGCTAATCCGTTGGGGATTCGGCGGTTGGTGGATGGCGAGGTGAGTCAGGCAGCTGTGTAGTCGCCTGAACCACCGCTATCGCTGGCAAGCCAGCTCCCACAGTGATTGGGGCGTGCACACTTTTTGTGAACAACGCTCGACCCTGTGGGAGCTGGCTTGCCAGCGATGGCGTCAGCTACAACACCGCATAACTACCGGGCCCCCACCTTGGCCGACTTCATCACCGAAGGCTTTAACACCAGCCACAGCGCCGCGCCAATCAACACCCCGCCATACACGTGCGCCATCGACAACGGCTCATCCAGCAACAACGCCCCCCACAGCACCCCGAACGGCGGAATCAGGAACGTCGTGGTCATCGATTTCAATGGCCCGATCGAGCTGAGCAAACGGAAGTAAATGATGTACGCAAACGCCGTGCACACCAGGCCCAATCCCAGCAACGACAGCCACACATTCCAGCCGCCCCAGCTCGCCGGAGGCTGGCTGATCACGCTGTAACCGAACAGCGGTAGCAGAAACAAGGTTGCCCCGAGCATGCTGCCCAGTGCCGACAGTCGACTGTCGAGACCGCCGGCCTGATCGAGCCAGCGGCGGGCAAGGAAACCGGCGAAGCCGTAACAGGTGGTGGCGAGCAGGCAGGCGAGGGCGCCCATCAGCAGTTGCAGGTCGAAGGCCACCGGGCCGGCCCGGGTCAGCACGCCAACGCCGAACAAACCGAGAAACACCCCGCCAAGCTTGGCAGCGGTGAGTCGCTCACTGAAGAACAAGCCGCCGATCAACACGCCCATCAGTGGCGTGGTGGCATTGAAAATCGCCGAATAACCGGCCGGCAGCACCTGAGCCGCCACGGAATAGAGGGTCGCCGGAATCCCGGAGTTGATCACCCCGAGCAGCATCACGGTTTTCAGTTTGCCTTTGAAATCCCAGCTGATGCGCATCAGTCCGAGAATCACCAGCAAGCCGGCTGCGGCAATCGACACACGGAAAAACGCCGTGGGAATCGAGCCGATGACCGGGGCAATGATGCGCATGAACAGAAAGCTCGCGCCCCAGATGGCCGCCAGCGACAGCAAACGAACAATATCGACAGGGCTCACGGCGCACTCCTTCCTTGATGGGGGCGAGAGTGTTGCCGAGAGGCTGGTCGATGGCAACCGAAAAACCGTCATTTAATAGGTGGTTGAACCGTCCATGCATCGTTTTAAGCGGTCTGTATCGGTGCCGCTTCCCTGACGGGTGTCGACGTTGCCGTTTTCATCGAGATAGACATTCGTATCGGGCCACTTTGGTGTGATGTTGACGCAGCGCATGCGGACTCCTTTGCGCCACCAGGAAATTTCCATAAAGAATTTTTCATCCGGGAACAGGAATCCTCGGTCGCTGATAGCCCCGCCTGGGCTAACTCGTCCCCTATATATCCTGTGTTGGACGTTCCAGACGTACTTGAATTCTCCCTCGCCTTTTCGGGAGAAGTGAATAGTTGCATTCGGCAATACTGCTATCTGCCAGAAAAGAAAGGCGACAAATGGAAATAACGGAATCAATAACCACCAGAAGTAACCTAATAGCGCCTTAACTACAGATATGATCTTCAATTCCGTCCCCCCAACTATCCGGTTCAACTGCCAACACTTCATCCATGATCATCTTTGCTGTAACCCCGCCATTTGGGTGTTGTTTATAGAGTTTCACACCAATACTGATCGAGACCCTGTCGGCGACATCGTCCCATGATCGAAGGTCCGTCCAGGGATTCGCTGTCGGGTGCGGGCCTGGGAGTGTCCTAGCCTCTTTGGATTCTGTTAATAGTTCATATGTTTTTCTTAAACCGTCCGAGACAATTTGTTCAGCCCCAGCGCCATCCAGCAACACACTTTCCGAAAGTCCGCCCGCCATTCCGACGTACCCATAATGAATGTTCGACCAGATGTCGTAGAAATAGATATATTTTCCCTGTTTGTGCCAAACATCACCGCTGTACATCAGTCGTAATTTCGGCTTGTGGTCCCACGGGCGATCTTGACCGACACGCTCCGTCCACAGGGCAAGTGCTGCCGCTGCGTTTGCATAACCCGTAGTTTGAGGACTCGTTGCTCCAGCCGTCGCGTACCAAGGCAATTCCAAAAATTTCTTTGTTTCTGCTGCAGTGTCATAGCTGTTGAGTTCCTTCATTTTCAACACTGCGGGATCACGGATATTGCGATTCATCTCCCCAGCAATATAAGCCGCCAACTCTTCCATCATGTCCGGATGAGGGCAGGTCTGTGCGATGCAAAAGGAAAGGTAGAAGGGTGGGATTTCGCTGTTGGGAAACCAGATCACCATGTCTTGGTACTCCGGCGGCAACACCGGTTTGCCGAGGATGTTCCCAGCCATATCCGTGGGCGGGTACACCCACACCGGAGGCAATGGCGGCGAGTCGTTCAACTTCGGCATTGGCGTCGCTGCGGCGGGTGTCCAGGTCAATTTGACGCCTTGCCCCAACTCAACGAAAAATCGCTCGCCCTCTGCGGTCGCCGCGATGACGGGTACGTTTTCCCACTCCTTTTTTTTACCGGTGTAAAAGCCGTAAGCGCGAACCGAGCCGTCCGCGAGTCGCTCGACCTGGAGTCGGACGCGGGTCTTGGCGGTCGTGAGCGAGGTGTATTGATCGAGGGTGTACAGCGCGCAGTCGGTTGAGGTTGGTTCTGACACCAGCACAACGGCGAGAACAGCCAGGTCCGCTGGCTCGGCGGTCAACGTTCCCTTCAGGCGTCCGGTCAGGATGGAGCCACCGATCCATGCCATCGATGCGTTGGAAGAGTCGCTGCCCAGCACGGCAAACGCGCCATATTGCGTCAGCAACTCCACGGGAATGAACCCACTGGGGTTGCTGTGGTTGATCACACCGTCTGGCAACCCGCAGGATTTGGCAAAAACACAGCCTCGGATTGCCGATTTGGCAAGTACCGGTGGCGGTGTCGCATTGCGGCGGGCTTCATCGCGAGCCTGAGCTTGTTCATAGCGCAGGATGTCCGCTTGCTGGCGAAGTTGTTCGTCTACGGTCGGGCGGGGGCGGCATTGAGCGCACGTACACGGCATGAAAGCGTCCATACTTTTTTCGAAGCGCGCACGCTAGCGGCAAGTTCGATTGCCGGCTGTAGGGCGATTCCGAAATGCACTGCTCCGTTTTCCTGTTTTGTTTGGCCGCCGGAAATCTTGTTGCCAGAAAATTCCCCTTCTCCTGTACCCGCTTCACTGGCTAAGCTCAGGCCTTTCGAATTCCCGCAGAGGTCTCACCATGCCGCAGCAATGGCCAGCCGCCGACATCGCCCGAATGATCCTCGATGGCTTTGACGATTACCGCGAACATTTCCGGCAGATCACCGACGGCGCCCGTGCGCGTTTCGAGCAGGCGCAGTGGCAGGAGACGCAAGTCGCCTCGGCGGCGCGGATCAACCTCTACGAAGAAAAAGTCAGTGAAACGGTGAGTCGGCTGCGGGTCGCGTTCGATGCCGACACCCTGGACGTCAGTTGCTGGCCGCTGGTCAAGAGCGCGTACATCACGCTGATCGACCTGCGCTTCGACGATGAGCTGTCCGAGACCTGGTACAACTCGATCTTCTGCGGGCTGTTCAGCCATGACCTGATCAGCGACGGCTGCATGTTCATCCACACCACCCGGCCGAGCCTGCGCCGGGCCCGTGCCGCGCAAACCCGTACCTACAAACCTCAGGGGCAGTTGTCCGGGATGCTCGCGAGCATTTTTGCCGACTACCGTTTCAGCGAGGATTACGCCGACCTGCCGGGGGATCTGCACCGCCTCGAAGCGCAACTGCGCGAGAACCTGCCGGACTGGGTGTGCAAGGACCCGGAGCTGAGCGTCGAATTGTTCTCCTCGGTGCTCTACCGCAACAAGGGCGCGTACCTGGTCGGGCGCATCTACACCGCCGATGAGCAATGGCCGCTGGCGATTCCGCTGTTGCACCTTGAGGGGCGCGGCATTCAGATCGATGCGCTGATCACCGACGAAGCCGACGTGTCGATCATCTTCTCGTTCACCCGTTCGTATTTCATGGTGGATGTGCCGGTGCCGGCGGAATTCATCGGTTTCCTCAAGCGCATTCTGCCGGGCAAGCACATCGCCGAGCTGTACACCTCGATCGGTTTCTACAAGCACGGCAAATCCGAGTTCTACCGGGCGCTGATCAACCACCTCGCCAACACCGACGACCAGTTCATCATGGCCCCCGGCGTGCGCGGCATGGTCATGAGCGTGTTCACCCTGCCAGGCTTCAACACCGTTTTCAAAATCATCAAGGACCGTTTCTCACCGTCGAAAAACGTCAACCGCGCCACGGTGATCGAGAAGTACAGGTTGGTGAAAAGCGTCGATCGGGTCGGGCGCATGGCCGATACCCAGGAATTTGCCGACTTCCGCTTCCCGCTGAGCAAGTTCGATCCGGAGTGCCTGGAAGAGCTGCTGGAGGTGGCGCCGTCCACGGTGTCGGTTGAAGGTGACACGGTGCTGATCCGCCACTGCTGGACCGAGCGGCGCATGACCCCGTTGAACCTGTACCTGGAACACGCCAACGAGGCGCAAGTGCGCGAGGCGCTGGAAGATTACGGGCTGGCGATCAAGCAACTGGCGGCGGCGAATATTTTCCCCGGCGACATGCTGCTGAAAAACTTCGGCGTCACCCGTCACGGGCGCGTGGTGTTTTATGACTACGACGAGATCTGCTTTCTGACGGAAGCCAACTTCCGGCATATCCCACAACCGCGTACGCCGGAAGACGAAATGGCGTCGGAGCCGTGGTACTCGATCGGGCCGCTGGATGTCTTCCCCGAGGAGTTTCCGCCGTTTTTGTTTGCCGACTCGGGGCAGCGCAAGCTGTTCGACCAGTTGCATGGCGAGTTGTACAACGCCGATTACTGGAAAAGCCTGCAAGACGCGATTCGCGCCGGCAAGGTGATTGATGTGTTCCCGTATCGGAGGAAGGCAGCTGAAAGCTGAAAGCTGAAAGCTGCAAGCTGCAAGTCATAAGCCGCGTTTACCTTGGAGCTTGCCGCTTGCCGCTGCTTCTCTGTTACGCTTGCGGCTTTTGGCTTACAGCTTGCCGCTGCTTCTATGACTGACGAATCGCCTTCAATCGACAACCTGCTGAAAAACCTCGATCACGCCATGCTCGCCGACCGTCACCGGCTGCGGCGGCAGTTGCTTGAGCTGCGCAAGAAACCCGACGAAGCCAAGCTGGCCCAGTGGGTGACGCGCATGCAGGCGTCCTGTGATCAGGTGCTGGCGCGCCGCGCCAGCCTGCCGGTGATTCGTTACGACGACAGTTTACCGATCGCCGCCAAACGCGACGAAATCAAAGCCGCGCTGCTCAAGCATCAGGTGCTGATCATTGCCGGCGAAACCGGCTCGGGTAAAACCACCCAGTTGCCGAAAATCTGCCTGGAAATCGGTCGCGGCCAGCATGGTCTGATCGGCCATACCCAGCCGCGCCGGATTGCGGCGCGCAGCGTGGCCAGCCGGGTCGCCGAGGAGCTGGCGACGCCGTTGGGCGCGCTGGTGGGTTATCAGGTGCGGTTCGAGGATCAGAGCGATTCCAACACCCTGATCAAACTGATGACCGACGGCATTCTGCTGGCGGAAACCCAGAACGACCGCTACCTCGAGCGCTACGACACGATCATCGTCGACGAGGCCCACGAACGTAGCCTCAACATCGATTTCCTGCTTGGCTACCTGAAAACCCTGCTGCCCCGTCGTCCGGACCTGAAAGTCATCATCACCTCGGCGACCATCGACTTGGAACGCTTCTCCAAGCATTTCGACGATGCGCCCATCGTCGAAGTCTCCGGCCGCACGTTTGCGGTGGACACCTGGTATCGCCCGCTGACACTGGAACAGGACGAAGAGGGCAACCGCGTCGAGGACGACCTGACCGTTGATCAGGCGATCCTCGCGACCCTCGATGAAATCGCCGCGTTCGAACGCAGTGAGCGCAAGAGCCCCGGCGACGTGCTGGTGTTCCTGCCCGGCGAGCGCGAGATTCGCGACGCCGCTGACATGCTGCGCAAGGCCCAGCTCAAGCACACCGAAATCCTGCCGTTGTACGCGCGGCTTTCGCCGGCCGAGCAACAGCGGATTTTCCAGTCGCACCCGGGGCGCCGTGTCGTGCTGGCGACCAACGTCGCCGAAACCTCGCTGACCGTGCCGGGCATTCGTTACGTGATTGACAGCGGCACTGCGCGCATCAGCCGCTACAGCTACCGCGCCAAGGTCCAGCGCCTGCCCATCGAAGCGATTTCCCAGGCCAGCGCCAACCAGCGTAAAGGCCGATGCGGACGGGTCGAGCCGGGCATTTGCATTCGCCTGTATGGCGAAGACGATTTCCTCGGGCGTCCGGAATTTACCGATCCGGAAATTTTGCGGACCAACCTCGCTGCCGTGATCTTGCAGATGCTGCACTTGCGCCTCGGCGAGATCACCGATTTCCCGTTTATCGAGCCGCCGGATGGCAAAGCCATCAGCGACGGTTTCAACCTGCTGCAAGAACTCTCGGCGGTGGATCGCAACAGCCAGTTGACCCCGCTCGGGCGCAACCTCGCGCGCCTGCCGGTGGACCCGCGCATGGGCCGCATGTTGCTGGAAGCGGCGAAACTCGGCAGCTTGCAGGAAGTGCTGATCGTCGCCAGCGCCATGTCGATCCAGGACCCGCGCGAGCGTCCGCCGGAGCGTCAGCAAGCGGCGGATCAAGCCCATGCACAGTGGAAAGACATCGACTCGGATTTCGCCGGGCTGGTCAATTTGTGGCGCGGTTTCGAAGAGCAGCGCCAGGCGCTGACGGCGAGCCCGCTGCGCAACTGGTGCCGCAAGAACTTCCTGAATTACCTGCGGCTGCGCGAGTGGCGCGATTCCCATCGCCAGTTGAGCCTGATCTGCCGCGACATGCAGTTGACTATTAATAAAGAGCCGGCGGATTACCCGAAACTGCACAAAGCGGTGTTGTCCGGGTTGCTCAGCCAGATCGGCCAGAAAACCGAGGACGGTGATTATCTGGGCGCGCGTCAGCGGCGTTTCTGGATTCACCCCTCGTCCGGCCTCGGCAAGAAGCGCCCGCAATGGCTGATGACCGCCGAACTGGTGGAAACCACCAAGCTCTATGCGCGGATGGTCGCCAAGATCGATGCCGACTGGATCGAGCCGCTCGCCGGGCACCTGATCAAGAAAAACCACTTCGAACCCCATTGGGAGAAGAAGCGCGGCCAGGTCGTGGCGTTCGAGCAGATCACCTTGTTCGGCTTGATCATCGTCGGTCGCCGGCCGGTGCATTACGGGCCGATTGACCCGGTGGTGTCGCGCGAGTTTTTCATTCGCGAAGGTCTGGTGCGCGGCGAGATTCAATCGAAAGCCAAATGCCTGACGGCCAACCAGCAACTGCTGGAACAGCTCGACGAACTGGAAGCCAAGGCCCGTCGCCGAGACATTCTGGCCGATGAAGAAACCCTGTTCGCGTTCTACGACGCACGGCTGCCGGCGGAGATTCACCAGACTGCAACCTTCGACAGTTGGTACAAGGTCAACAGCCAGAAAGATCCGCAGTTGCTGATCATGCGTGAAGAAGACGTGCTGGCCCGCGAGGCCAGCGAAGTCACGGCGCTGCAATACCCGGACACCCTGCACATCGGTGATCTGGCACTGTCATTGAGTTACCACTTCGAGCCGAATCATCCGCGTGACGGCGTGACCTTGCGCGTGCCAGCGCCGTTGTTGCCGATGCTGCCGCCGGAACGCCTGGAATGGCTGGTGCCCGGCGTCATTGAAGCCAAGTGCATCGCACTGGTGCGCAACCTGCCCAAGGCGCTGCGCAAGAATTTCGTGCCGGTGCCAGACTTCGTCAAAGCCGCGTTGCAGCGCATGACCTTTGCCGAGGGTTCGTTGCCCCAGGCGTTGGGTCGTGAACTGCTGCGCATGACCGGTGCGCGGGTCAGCGATGAAGCCTGGGCCGAAGCGGCGCAGCAGGTTGAGAGCCATTTGCGGATGAACCTGGAAATCGTCGATGGGCAGGGCAAGTTCCTCGGCGAAGGACGTGATCTGACGGAACTGACCGCGCGCTTCGCCGAAGCGAGTCAGGCCGCGTTGGCGGTGCCGCACACCGCGAAAAGCCAGCAGCCGGTCGAGGCGAAAGCCTTCGCCGCGGTGGCGCAAAAGACGCAACAGAAGATTGCCGGGCTGTCGATGACGGTCTATCCGGCGTTGGTGGAAGAGGCGGGGACGGTCAAGGAAGGGCGGTTCTCGACGCCGGCCGAAGCCGAGTTCCAGCATCGTCGCGCCTTGCAGCGCTTGCTGATGCAGCAACTGGCGGAACCGGCGAAGTTCTTGCGCGGCAAATTGCCAGGGCTGACCGAACTGGGCCTGATGTACCGCGACATGGGGCGCATCGACAGTCTGGTAGAAGACATTCTGCTGGCCAGTCTCGACAGCTGCATCCTCGACGGCGAGCACCCGTTGCCGCGTGATGGTGCCGGACTGGCCGCACTGGCCGAACGCAAGCGTGGCGGCTGGACCGAGCACGCCGAGCGCCTGGCGAAGTTGACCCTGGAGATTCTCAAGCTCTGGCACGGTCTGCAAAAGCGCTTCAAGGGCAAGATCGACCTGGCCCAGGCCGTGGCGCTGAACGACATCAAGCAGCAGCTCAGTCATCTGGTGTATCCGGGGTTCGTCCGCGAAACGCCGATGCAGTGGCTCAAGGAACTGCCGCGTTACCTGAAAGCCATCGAGCAGCGCTTCGAGAAACTCGGCGCCCAGGTGCAGAAGGACCGAGTGTGGAGTGGCGAGTTGTCCGGTCTCTGGAGCCAATACCAGGCCCGCGCCAGCAAACATGCGCAAGAAGGCAAGCGCGATCCGCAGCTTGAGCTGTACCGCTGGTGGCTGGAGGAATACCGGGTGTCGCTGTTCGCCCAGCAATTGGGGACCAAAGTGCCAATCTCCGACAAACGCCTGAGCAAGCAGTGGAGCCAAGTGGAGCCTTGACCTTTGGGAGCGGGCTTGCCCGCGATGGCGGTCTATCATTCGACATCGATGGTGAATGTGACGGCCTCATCGTTGGAACGCCGCCCGGGGCAAGCCCGCTCCCGCAGGTACGGTGTTGCTCTTGCAAAAGGCGCCAAATCCTGACGTTTATGGCAAACTTCGCGCCTATAAACGCCGGCCCCGCGGTTTTGAGCCTCTCAAGGTTCGGGCGGAGCGGAATAAAGCGATGCCAGGTTTGCTTCCTCTGACGGGAACGGACCCTTTGTGTGTTGGTACGACGGTGCCAACGCTTTCTGCCTGAACAGATTAGAGAAACGACCATGCATAACGTCGTCATCAGCGGCACCGGCCTGTACACCCCGGCCAACAGCATCTCCAACGAAGAGCTGGTGCAGTCTTTCAACGCTTACGTTGCGCTGTTCAACGCCGACAACGCTGACGCCATCGCCCGTGGCGAAGTTGAAGCCTTGACCGAATCCAGCGCCGCGTTTATCGAAAAAGCCTCCGGCATCAAAAGCCGCTTTGTCATGGACAAGGACGGCATCCTCGACCCGCATCGCATGGCGCCACGTCTGCCGGAGCGCTCGAACGACGAGTGGTCGGTTCTCTGCCAGATGGCTATCGGCGCCGCCGAGCAAGCCTTGCAGCGCGCCGGCAAAACCGCCGCCGACATCGACGGCGTGATCGTCGCCTGCTCCAACCTGCAACGCGCCTACCCGGCCATCGCGGTTGAAGTTCAGGAAGCATTGGGCATCCACGGTTTCGGTTTTGACATGAACGTGGCCTGTTCTTCGGCGACCTTCGGCATCCAGGCGGCTGCCAACAGCGTGCAACTGGGCCAGGCCCGGGCGATCCTGATGGTCAACCCGGAAGTCTGCACCGGTCACCTGAACTTCCGCGACCGTGACAGCCACTTCATTTTCGGCGACGCGGCCACCGCGGTGATCATCGAACGCGCCGACCTGGCGACGTCCAACTACCAGTTCGACGTGGTCAGCACCAAATTGCTGACCAAGTTCTCCAATAACATTCGCAACAACTTCGGCTTCCTCAACCGCGCGGCGGAAGAGGGCATCGGTGCCAAGGACAAACTGTTCGTGCAGGAAGGCCGCAAGGTGTTCAAGGAAGTCTGCCCGATGGTTGCCGAGCTGATCGGTGCGCACCTGGCGGAGAACCAGCTCAACGTCGGCGACGTGAAGCGCTTCTGGCTGCACCAGGCCAACCTCAGCATGAACCACTTGATCGTGAAGAAGTTGTTGGGCCGCGAAGCGAGCGAAGAAGAAGCCCCGGTGATTCTCGATACGTATGCCAACACCAGCTCTGCCGGTTCGGTGATTGCATTTCACAAGAACCAGGATGACCTGGCCGCCGGTTCGCTGGCGGTGCTGAGCTCGTTCGGTGCGGGTTATTCGATTGGTAGCGTGATTCTGCGCAAACGTTGATTTTTTTTTTGCGTGCACAAAAAAACCCGCGTTGCCGTATCGGACGGAAGATGGGGACCGATACGGCAACGCGAGTTTGTAAAATCAGCTCAGGCTTCCTTGCCCGAGCCATGTAACGCAATCAGAACTTGGCTTCGGCATCCAGTTGCAGGGTGTTGATTTTCGAGTCCCGCAGGGCGGCGTTGGTGTAGTCAGACTTAGCCATGAAGTACGTCGCGCCGACTGCGAAGTTTTTGTCCAGCTCGTAGTTCACTTTCAACTTGCTGCCGCGCGAACCGGTGAAACCGTTGGCGAAGTCAGAGTCAGTGAAGGCACCGACCACCGCGTTACGCTGTACGTCGCGGTAGTTGTAGTCGACGCCGAAGCCGTAGAACTTGGTTTTCACACCCGCCAGCCAACCCATGTCCTGGTCGTTGCTGGCGTCTTTGTTGTTGACGATCTGACCGTACAACGACAACGGCACTGCCAAGCCGCCGATGTCGAGTTGACCAAAGCCTTCGTACAACTTGAATTGCTCGTTCGGGGTGTTGCCATTGGTGGCCAGTACCGACGGAATGCTGGTGCCGCCAGCGGTGATGTCGTCGTCGTTGTCGTAGCCGTAGACGCTGCCACCCAGGGTCAGTTTCAGGCTGTCGGTGATCGCGAAGCGTGCACCCAACTGGCCAGCGTACAGACGCAAGTCGTGCTTGAACTGCACGCCGTCGCCGTCGACGTTGTCCTTGAGGGTGTAGTGGCCGGCGCTGCCGAACAGCTCGGCGGTGGAGCCCAGCGGGTATTTGTAGGAGAGGGACAGACCTTCCGGGCTGATATCGCTATCCCAGATGATGTCGCCCATGCTCACCCATTGCTGCGGCATCTTGCCGCCAACAATGTGCAGGTTCTTCGCGAAGTCGGGGTGGTAGTCAACGTAACCCTGGTCCAGCCAGATCGACTTCTTGTCGAAGTAGTTGTCCAGGCTCTGGTTGGTGGAGCGCGCGTCGTCGTTGTTGCCGGTAGCGATACGGATACCGGTGTCGACTTGCGGGTTGATCTCGGTGTAGGCACCCAGGCGGGCACGAACGCGCTGACGATCCTGGTCGCGGTTGTTCGACACACCATCGTTCTTGACCGTTTCCTGGCGGAAACGAACGTCACCCTTGAACTGGGTCTTGGCGGCCCACGCCAGTTTCTGGTCGAAGGTGCTCAGCGCCTCGGTTTTCTTCGCGGTGGCCGCGATCTGCTCGTTGCTCTCTTGTTGAGCCTGACGGGCGATTTGCTGGTCTTTCTGATCCCGTGCCAGTTCGGCTTGCAGTTCGCCGTACTGCGCGTTGGTAATCGAACCGTTTGCCTTCAGCATGTCGAGCAGTTTGGCGTCGACTGCGGCGCTGGCCGGAACGCTCAGGGCCAGCAGCAGACCGCCACACAGGGCCGCCGCAGTTTTCGTGGAAGCAAGACGCATATCAATCTCCGAAGATGAGAGGGGATGACTGAGCCATCCGGGGCACAACCGACCGATAAGGGCGGAAAACAGTGGCCGGGCTAGAACCCGACGTTCTAAAAACTGGCGCCAGTATCGCGATGGTTTATGACAAAACAGTGGCAATGTGATGGCGTCTCGATGACGATACAAAGCTCCAATGAACTTATTATTCGACGGTCTGTCGGCCGTTTGCGGCGTGTGGAAAGCACGGCAATAAGCGATACTCGCAAGGCTTTACGCCGCAAATCGGAGGGATGTGGATGCCGTTGCAACGCTTGGAAAAACTGTCGGATCTGGCACCGCAGGTCTGGGATGCCTTGGTGCCGGAGGCTCAGCCGTTTCTGCGGCATGCTTTCCTTAGCGCGCTTGAGGACAGTGGCAGCGTCGGCCCGCATTCCGGGTGGCAGCCCGAACATTTGCTGCATATGAACGGCGGTCGATTAGTCGCCGCATTGCCCAGCTACCGCAAATGGCATTCCTACGGCGAGTACGTTTTCGATCATGCCTGGGCCGACGCGTGCGAGCGCGCCGGTATCGACTATTACCCGAAACTGTTGACCGCTGTGCCCTTCAGCCCGGTCAGCGGCCCGCGTTTATTGGCGGCCAAGGTCGAAGACGGTTTCGAGTTGTTGAAGAGTCTGCCCGGCTACCTCGAGATCGAAGAGCTCTCCAGCGCGCACATCAACTTCACCGACCCGTTCACCGACGCGGCACTGGCCGAACAATCCGGCTGGCTGCAGCGTATTGGCTGTCAGTATCACTGGCAAAATCGCGGTTACCGGGATTTCCAGGACTTCCTCGACGTCCTCAGCTCGCGCAAACGCAAGCAAATGCGCAAAGAGCGCGAGCAGGTGGCGGGGCAGGGTTTCGAGTTCGAGTGGCTGGAAGGTCGGCAACTGGACGAGGCGCAGTGGGATTTTGTTTACGCCTGCTACGCCAATACCTACGCAGTGCGTCGGCAACGGCCTTACCTGACGCGGGAATTTTTCAGTCTATTGGCCGAACGCATGCCGGAATCGATCCGCGTGGTGCTGGCCAGACAAGGCTCGCGACCCGTGGCCATGGCCTTCAGCCTGGTGGGCGCTGACAGTTTTTATGGGCGTTACTGGGGGTGCCTGGCGGAGTTCGACCGTCTGCACTTCGAGACGTGTTTCTATCAAGGCATGGACTATGCGATTGCCAACGGCTTTCAGCGTTTCGATGCCGGCGCTCAGGGTGAGCACAAGCTGATCCGCGGGTTTGAACCGGTGATCACCCATTCCTGGCACTATCTGCGCCATTCTGGCCTGAAAGCGGCGGTCAAAGATTTCCTGCAACAGGAGCGTCTTGGCGTGCTGGCCTATGCCGAGGAAGCGCGGACCGCCTTGCCTTATCGACAAGGCTGACCCTCGTTCGTGGACTCAGCTGCCTTCCTTGCCCAGCCATCGATAGGTCACGCCACCGATCACGGCACCCAACAACGGTGCGACCCAGAACATCCACAACTGCGCGATGGCCCAGCCGCCGACAATCAATGCCGGGCCGGTGCTGCGGGCCGGGTTGACCGAGGTGTTGGTGACCGGAATCGAGATCAGGTGGATCAGCGTCAGCGCCAGGCCGATCGCAATCGGTGCCAGCCCGGCGGGCGCGCGTTTGTCGGTGGCGCCTAGGATGATCAGCACAAACATCGCGGTCATCACCAGTTCACAGACAAAGCCTGCGACCAACGAGTATTTACCGGGGGAGTGTTCGCCGTAGCCGTTGGAGGCGAGGCCGGCAGACAGATCGAAACCTTCCTTGCCGCTGGCAATGTAGTAGATCAGCGCGGCAGCGATGATCCCGCCGATGACCTGGGCGATGATGTAGGCGGGCAGTTCCCTGGCCGGGAATCGACCACCGACGGACAAACCGACGGAGACGGCGGGGTTCAGGTGGCAACCGGAGATATGGCCGATGGCGAAGGCCATGGTCAGCACGGTGAGACCAAACGCGATGGCCACACCGAGCACGCCGATACCCAACGGAGAAGATGCGGCCAGAACCGCACTGCCGCAACCCCCCAACACCAGCCAGAACGTACCTAACAACTCAGTGACTGAACGTTTGAACAGCGACATGAGAGCGTCCTTGATAGGTTTCCTATCGAGACTGTATCGAGTTATGCATCCTGCAGATTTACGACAGGCTCAGTTCCAGAACCTTGGCTGAGTACAGCAGGGTTTTTCTGGATTTCCAGTGGGGTGGGGCGGCGCGGAGCAATGCCTGCGTTCGGCCGGCGTGAGGGCACGCCGAGCCCTAGCGAGGTGCCAAGTGGTGGGGCAAGAGCCTTTGCTTACTTTGGGTCGGGCCGCGCAGGCTTTTCAACGTGAGTCGCCGTAAGGGCGAAACCAATCTCCGCCATGACCCAAAAAAACGGATATTCACACCATCGAGCATCAATCAATCCCAACAAACCCCCCAGTCTGATGCTGCCACAACCGCGCATACAACCCGCCCTGCGCCAGCAGCTCGGCATGAGTCCCGGTTTCCGCAATCCTGCCTTTCTCCAGCACCACCAACCGGTCCATCCGCGCAATGGTCGAGAGCCGGTGCGCAATGGCAATCACCGTCTTACCCTGCATCAGGGTCTCGAGACTTTCCTGAATTGCCGCTTCAACTTCCGAATCCAGCGCCGACGTGGCTTCGTCCATGATCAGGATCGGCGCATCCTTGAGCAGCACCCGTGCGATGGCAATCCGCTGACGCTGGCCACCGGAAAGCTTTACCCCGCGTTCACCCACATGGGCATCGAAACCCGTGCGGCCTTCAGCGTCCGACAACAACGGAATGAACTCATCGGCACGCGCCTTGTGCACCGCTTCCCAGAGTTCGGCATCGGTGGCGTCGGGTTTGCCGTAAAGCAAATTGTCGCGGATCGAACGGTGCAGCAGCGAGGTGTCCTGGGTAATCATGCCGATCCGCGCGCGCAGGCTTTCCTGACCGACGTCGGCAATGTTCTGCCCATCGACGAGAATGCTCCCACCCTGCACGTCATAGAGGCGCAGCAGCAGGTTGACCAGGGTCGACTTGCCAGCGCCTGACGGGCCAATCAGGCCGATTTTTTCGCCGGGTTTGATCGTCAGGTTGAGGTCGCCGATGATCCCGCTCTTTTTGCCGTAGTGGAAATCCACCTGCTCGAAGCGCACTTCGCCACGGGCAACGGCAAGCGGTTTGGCTTCCTCACGGTCGGTGACACTCACCGGTTGCGAGATAGTCTGCAAGCCGTCCTGAACCATGCCGATGTTTTCGAAGATGCCCGTGACCACCCACATGATCCAGCCGGACATGTTGACGATGCGGATCACCAGGCCGGTGGCCAGTGCAATGGCCCCGACGCTGATCAGCGACTGTGTCCACAACCACAGTGCCAGGCCGGTGGTGGTGACGATCAGCAAGCCGTTCAGGGTGGTGACGACTATGTCCATGCTGGTGACTACGCGGCCGGCCAGCTGGGCTTTGACGGTCTGTTCTTCGATGGCTTCCTTGGCATATTGCTGCTCGAAGTTGGTGTGGGCGAACAGCTTCAGGGTGGTGATGTTGGTATAGCCATCGACGATCCGGCCCATCAGCTTGGAGCGCGCATCCGAAGACACCACGGAGCGTTCTTTCACCCGGGGCACGAAATAATAGAGGGCGCCGATGTAGGCAGCGATCCAGGTCAGCAGCGGAATCATCAGGCGCCAGTCGGCTTCGGCGAACAGCACCAGCGAACTGATCGCGTAGATCAGCACGTGCCACAGCGCGTCCACCGCTTGCACGGCGGAATCGCGCAGTGAGTTGCCGGTCTGCATGATGCGTTGGGCGATGCGCCCGGCGAAGTCGTTCTGGAAGAAATTCAGGCTCTGCTTAAGCACGTAACTGTGGTTTTGCCAGCGGATCATGCTGGTCATGCTCGGGCTCAAGGTCTGATGCACCAGCAAGTCATGCAGGCCCACGAAAACCGGGCGCAGGAGCAGCGCCACGACCGCCATCCAGGCCAGTTCGATGCCGTGTTCCTTGAAAAAATTGACGTTGGGCGTGCCCTGGGCCAGGTCGATGATGCGGCTCAGGTAGCTGAACAAAGCCACTTCGATCAGAGCGCCGAACAGGCCGACGGTCAGCAGCGCCGCGAAACTCGGCCAGACCTGCTTCAGGTAATAGGTATAGAAGGGGAAAACACGGTCGGGCGGAGCCGCTGTCGGGGCATCACGGAAGACGTCGATCAGTTTCTCAAAACGGCGATAAAGCATCAGTTCTCCGCCCGCGTACGGGCTCTCCTTTAAACAATATGAGCGGCGCCGGAGACCGACAGCCGCTCAACACTCCCTGTGCCTGCGTTCTTAGTCGATGCGTTTGGCCGACTTGATGAACACGTTATCGGCAGGCACGTCCTTCATGCCGCCACGGGTGGTGGTTTGCGAATTGACGATGATGTCCACGACATCCATGCCTTTCACGACCTTGCCGAAAACGGCATAGCCATCACCCTGATCGAGGAAGTCATTGTCCTTGACGTTGATGAAGAACTGGCTGGTGGCCGAGTCCGGCACGGAGGTACGGGCCATGGATAGCGTGCCACGGACGTTATGCAGACCGTTTTTAGACTCGTTCTTGATCGGCGCCTTGGTGTCTTTCTGCTGCATTTGTTGGGTGAAACCACCGCCTTGGACCATGAAGCCCGGGATCACGCGGTGGAAAATCGTGTTGTTGTAAAAGCCGCTGTCGACGTACTCAAGGAAGTTCTTGGTACTGATCGGCGCCTTGACCGGGTCCAGTTCGATTTCGATCTGGCCGTTGGTGGTTTCCAGCAACACGTGCGGTGCCTTGGCAGGCGTGGCAGCCGTGGCGGCCATCAGGTTGGCGGCAAACAGAACGGAGCCAGCAACGAGGGCGATTTTTTTCAGCATGGGTCAGTGATCCTGAGTGTGGTGGTGTCGACTGCGGTGAGAAACTCGAGCAGGGTTTGGTTGAAGCGTTCGGGTTGATCCAGCGGGGTGGCGTGGCGCGAATCGGCGATCACCACCAGCCGCGCATCGGGCAGCAGTTTTACATAGGTTTCCTTCAGCGACACCGGTGTGTAGTCACGGTCGGCGCTGACGATCAGTGTTGGACAGGACACTCTCGAAAGTCGTTCCTGAACCCCCCAGCCAACGATCGCGTCGAAGCTGGCGAGATAAGCATGTTTGTCGTTTTTTGCCCAGCGCTCGGCCATCATTTGACGCAATTGCGCCTGTTCCGGCTTGGGAAACAACTTGCCTCCAAGGGCTTTGCCGATGGTGCCCAGACTCAGGGCGCGCATCAAGCTCCAGCGCTTGAACCATTGCCAGTAATCGTCGCGGCTGCGCAGTTTGACCTCGGGCGCGCTGTTGACGATGCACAGGCTTTTGAGCAACTGCGGCTGATCCACCGCCAACTGGAAGCCGATCATGCCGCCCATCGAAAGTCCCACAAAATGTGTCGGGCCGAGGTTCAAATGTTCGATCAGGGCGATCAGGTCGGCGCTGAACCCGGCGATGCTGTAGCGCTCGCGGGGCTTGTCCGAGCGGCCGTGGCCGCGCACATCCGGCACGATCACCCGATAGCGGGCGGCCAGCACCGGGATCTGTTTTTCCCAGTCCAGGGTGCTGGAACCCAGGCCGTGGACCAGCAGCAGCGGCGTGCCGTGGCCATATTCCTCGTAGTGCAGGTTGCAACCTTCGTGTTCGAAATAGGCCATGGGTTCACTCCGTGTCAGGCTTGTTCAGGGGCAGCGAAAGGCGCATCCAGCGGCGCGGTGTCGAACGTGCGCAGCAGCTCGATGAGGATTTGCGTCGCCGGGCCCAGCGGTTTGTCCTTGTTTGAATACAGGTAGAAGCTCGGGTTACGGCTACCGCCCTGATCCAAAGGTAGCAGCTTGAGCGTGCCTTCCTTGAGTTCCCGTTCGATCATGTGCCGGGGTAGCCAGGCGAAACCCAGCCCGCTGCTGACAAACGTCGCGGCTGTCGCCAGGCTGCCGACGGTCCAGCGCTGTTCGGCACCGAGCCAGCCGACATCCCGTGGTTGTTGGCGACCAGAGTCGCGGATCACCACTTGCATGTGGGTTTCCAGGTCCTGGAAATTCAGTTCACGGTTCAAACGGTGCAGGGCATGCTCGGGGTGGGCGACCGCGACGAATTCAACGTCGCTCAATTCAGCGCCCAGATAGCCGGGGATACTGAAACCGGTGATCGCCAGGTCGGCCACGCCTTCGAGCAGAACTTCCTCAACGCCCGACAGGACTTCTTCACGCAGACGCACCCGACAACCACGGCTTTGCGGCATGAACGCGGTCAAGGCGCGTACGAGGCGTGCGCTCGGGTACGCGGCGTCGACGACCAGCCGCACTTCCGCTTCCCAACCCTGTTCCATGTGATGCGCCAAGTCTTCCAGTTGGCTGGCCTGTTTCACCAGTTGCCGGGAGCGCCGCAGCAGGACGCCGCCGGCTTCGGTCAACACGGCTTTGCGCCCGTCGATGCGCAGCAGCGGCACGCCGAGCTGATCCTGCATGCGGGCGACGGTGTAGCTCACTGACGATTGCGAGCGGTGCAGCGCTTCGGCGGCCTGGGCGAAACCGCCGTGGTCGACCACGGCCTGCAGCGTTCGCCATTGATCAAGGGTCACGCGGGGCGCTTTCATGTTGAGCTCCTCTTGTCCTAAGCTGGCAGTCCTTATTGGAGACTGCCGAATGAAAAAATTCTGTGTTGTGGTGCTGGCGATGTTGCCGTTGACGGCGTTTGCCTACCCGATCGACGTACAAAAACAGCTGAACGGCTTGAGCATCGACTACAACGCCTTTGACACGGATACCGACATCGCCTCCATTCAGGTGAACAACTACGGCAGCACTGACGCGAACTGCAAGGTGGTGTTCAACAACGGGCCGGAAGCGCCGCGCACTCGTAATATCGAAGTGGCCGCCGGCAAGCACAAAACCGCCACTGCCAAGTTCAGCCGCTCCATCATCAAGATGCGCATCAACCTGAGCTGCACCCCGAAATAGCGTCGTCACCCTGTGGGAGGGGGTTCGCTCCCCCAGGGCATGCTCAGCTTATAAACGAATTTATTGATGGGTTATAGCAGTTATTTGCGCTTTTTCATCGATATGACTCTGTTTAATCTCCACTCCATCGACTTACAGCATTCTCAGATGGAGCCTACATCCCATGTCCCGCGTTCTGATCATCGAAAGCAGCGCCCGTCAGCAAGACTCGGTGTCCCGTCAACTGACCCAGACCTTCATCAACCAGTGGAAAGCCGCGCACTCCAACGATCAGATCACCGTGCGTGACCTGGCCGTCTCCACAGTGCCGCACCTGGACATCAACCTGCTGGGCGGCTGGATGAAACCCGTCGAGCAACGCAATGAGATCGAACAGGCTTCCCTGGAACGCTCCAACCAGTTGACCGATGAACTGCTGGCCGCCGACGTGCTGGTCATGGCCGCGCCGATGTACAACTTTGCGATTCCGAGCACGCTGAAAGCCTGGCTGGACCACGTGCTGCGTGCCGGCGTGACCTTCAAATACACCGACACCGGCCCGCAAGGCCTGCTTAGCGGCAAGCGTGCTTTTGTGCTGACCGCTCGCGGCGGGATCTACGCCGGTAGCGCTGCGGATCATCAGGAACCCTACCTGCGTCAGGTCATGGGCTTCATTGGAATCCACGACGTGACGTTCATTCACGCTGAAGGCATGAACCTGGGCGGCGACTTCCAGGAGAAGGGCCTGAACCAGGCCAACGCCAAACTGTCCCAGGTGGCTTGATACTTTAATCGCCAGATAATCCCTTGATGTTCAAGTGACCTGGCGCAACCCCTTCAAGCCGTAACGCGCATCGACCTCCCTTTGCACTTGTTGCTCCTGAGTGCTGTAGCCCGATTGAACGCATTGGCGAGATCGGGCTTTTTTTTGCCTGTAATTTTATGAACGACACGAACCACTGTAGGAGCGAGCAAGCTCGCTCCTACAGTGGGTTCCGTGTGTTCTCGCGATGTAGGGCAAAAACAGCTATCGTCGCCGCCATTCGAAAATGAGGCGAGCATGGGCTATCTACTTTTTGTCACGCTGATCCAGGCGTTTTCCTTCAGCCTGATCGGCGAATACCTGGCCGGGCATGTCGACAGTTACTTCGCG
This sequence comes from Pseudomonas sp. GB2N2, assembly GCF_054897705.1. Lineage (NCBI taxonomy): Bacteria > Pseudomonadati > Pseudomonadota > Gammaproteobacteria > Pseudomonadales > Pseudomonadaceae > Pseudomonas > Pseudomonas sp. GB2N2. The sequence goes on along the minus strand of NZ_CM142701.1, from coordinate 2,989,377 downwards.
GTGCTGGTGCGCGTGGTGCTGGCGGGACTGGTGTTCGTTCCGTTGACCCGATGGCGCTCAGTGGAGCCAGCGTTCATGCGCGGCATGTTGTTGATCGGCGCGTTGCAGTTCGGCGTGACGTACGTCTGCCTGTACCTGAGCTTCCGGGTGCTGACGGTGCCGGAAGTGTTGCTGTTCACCATCCTCACGCCGTTGCACGTCACGCTGATCGAAGACGCGTTGAACCGGCGCTTCAATCCGTGGGCCTTGATCGCCGCAGTGGTGGCTGTGATGGGTGCGGCAGTGATCCGCTATGACCGGATCAATCCGGATTTCTTCATGGGTTTCCTGTTGCTGCAACTGGCCAACTTCACCTACGCCGCCGGGCAAGTGCTTTATAAACATCTGGTGGCGCGACACCCGAGCGACCTGCCGCATTATCGGCGCTTCGGGTATTTCTACTTGGGCGCATTGGCCGTTGCGTTGCCGGCATTTCTGCTATTTGGCAGACACAACTTCCTGCCCGAAGCGCCGTTGCAGTGGGGCGTGCTGGTGTTCCTCGGCCTGGTTTCGACCGCGTTGGGCTTGTACTGGTGGAACAAAGGCGCGTGCCTGGTGAATGGCGGAACGCTGGCGGTGATGAACAACCTGCATGTGCCGGTGGGGTTGCTGATCAATCTGCTGATCTGGAATCAGCATGAAGAATTGGGACGGTTGTTTTTGGGCGGGTTGGTGATTCTGGCGGCGGTGTGGATCAGCCGCTTGGGGATACGCAAACCGGCCGTCGCACGCTGAACCCTTGTGCGATGAGATGTTACATCACGTGTTTTTCGGGCTCGGTAATGTGGCTTGCACCCAGCATTGCCGGGAGTAGTCCGGCCCGCAAATCCCCGCCACTTGGCTGTTGATAAAGACTCAACCCGAACTCCGGCAGCACCGCCAGCAGGTAATCGAAAATATCCCCCTGAATCCGCTCGTAGTCTGCCCACGCCGTGGTGCGGGTGAAGCAATAGATCTCCAGGGGAATGCCCTGCGCCGTGGTCTGCATCTGCCGCACCATGCAGGTCATGTTCGGCTGAACGTCAGGGTGACTCTTCAGATACGCCAGCGCATAGGCGCGGAAGGTACCGATGTTGGTCATCCGCCGCCGGTTGGCCGACATCGCCGCCACATTGCCCTGCGCCTCGTTCCACGCCTTGAGTTCAGCCTGTTTGCGGCTGATGTAATCGGTCAGCAGGTGCACCTGGGACAGTTTCTGCTCTTCGTCATCACGGATAAAGCGCACGCCGCTGGCGTCGATGAACAGGCTGCGCTTGATTCGCCGGCCACCGGACTGCTGCATGCCGCGCCAGTTCTTGAACGACTCGGACATCAGGCGCCAGGTCGGAATCGAGACAATGGTCTTATCGAAATTCTGCACCTTAACGGTGTGCAGAGTGATGTCCACCACATCGCCGTCGGCGCCGACTTGCGGCATCTCGATCCAGTCGCCGACCCGCAGCATGTCGTTGCTGGTCAGTTGCACGCTGGCGACGAATGACAGCAGGGTGTCCTTGTAGACCAACAGGATCACCGCCGACATGGCGCCCAGACCGGACAACAGCAACAGCGGTGAACGGTCGATCAGCGTGGCGACGATGATGATTGCACCAAACACGTACAAGACCATCTTCGCCAGTTGCACGTAGCCTTTGATCGAACGGGTGCGGGCGTGTTCGGTGCGGGCGTAGATGTCCAGCAGGGCGCTTAGCAGCGCGCTGATGGACAACACCAGGAACAGAATGGTGAAAGCCAGCGCCACATTGCCGAGGAAAATCATCGCGGTTTTGCTCAGTTCCGGCACCAGGTGCAGGCCAAACTGGATCACCAGCGAAGGCGTCATCTGCGCCAGTCGGTGAAACACCTTGTTGTGCCGAAAGTCGTTGACCCAGTGCAGGGCTGGCTGGCGTCCAAGCATTTTGGTGGCGTGCAGGATCAGGTAGCGCGCCACTCGTCCGAGGACCAACGCCACCACCAGCAATAACAGGAGGCCGAGGCTGGAATGCAGGAGTGGATGCTGGTCGAGCGCACCCCAGAGGTCTTGGACGTTGAGCCAGAGCTGTTTGATATCCATGGGTAAAACCGTTTCTTCTCGTTTGTTCGATAGGCCGTGTCGGGGCGATTAGAGCATTTAAGACGCTTTGAATGACGTTTGATGACAAAAGACGCAACAAAAAAGCCACTGTTTGCGCTCGTTTGCAGAAAGAGACTCGGCCTCGGCGCTCGAAACCGTTACCCTATGCAGCTGTTTTTTTGTATTTCTTCGAGGTAGCACCCGTGTTTTCCCAATTCGCCCTGCACGAACGCCTGCTCAAAGCCGTGGCCGAGCTTAAATTTGTCGAGCCAACGCCAGTGCAAGCAGCGGCTATTCCGCTGGCGCTCCAAGGGCGTGACCTGCGGGTGACAGCGCAAACCGGTAGCGGCAAAACTGCCGCGTTCGTTTTGCCGATCCTCAACCGTCTGATCGGCCCGGCGAAAATCCGCGTCAGCATCAAGACCTTGATCCTGCTTCCAACCCGCGAACTGGCCCAGCAGACCATCAAGGAAGTCGAGCGCTTTGCGCAGTACACCTTCATCAAGTCCGGCCTGATCACCGGCGGTGAAGACTTCAAAGTTCAGGCCGCCATGCTGCGCAAGGTGCCGGACATCCTGATCGGTACGCCGGGGCGGATGATCGAGCAACTGAACGCCGGCAACCTCGACTTGAAAGAAGTTGAAGTGCTGGTGCTCGACGAAGCCGACCGTATGCTCGACATGGGCTTTGCCGAAGACGTGCAGCGCCTGGTGGAAGAATGCACCAACCGTCAGCAGACCATGCTGTTCTCGGCCACCACTGGCGGTTCGGGCCTGCGCGACATGGTTGCCAAGGTCTTGAACAACCCGGAACACCTGCAGCTGAACAACGTCAGCGATCTGAACGCGACCACTCGCCAGCAGATCATCACCGCTGACCACAATCAGCACAAAGAGCAGATCCTCAACTGGTTGCTGGCCAACGAGACCTATCAGAAGGCCATTGTGTTCACCAACACCCGGGCCATGGCTGACCGCATTTACGGCCGCCTGGTTGCGCAGGAATACAAGGCGTTCGTCCTCCACGGTGAAAAAGACCAGAAAGACCGCAAGCTGGCCATTGATCGACTGAAGCAGGGCGGTGTGAAAATCCTCGTCGCCACCGATGTAGCCGCCCGTGGCCTCGACGTGGATGGCCTGGACCTGGTGATCAACTTCGACATGCCGCGCAGCGGCGACGAATACGTTCACCGCATCGGTCGCACCGGCCGCGCCGGCAACGATGGCCTGGCCATCTCGCTGATCTGCCACGGCGACTGGAACCTGATGTCGAGCATCGAGCGCTACCTCAAGCAGAGCTTCGAGCGCCGCACCGTCAAGGAAGTCAAAGGCGTCTACGGCGGACCGAAAAAGGTCAAGGCCTCCGGCAAAGCCGTTGGCGTTAAGAAGAAAAAGGTCGACGCCAAAGGCGAGAAGAAGAAAACCGGCGCCAAGGCTCCGACCAAACGCAAGATCGCCAACCGTCCAAAGACCGACGCCCTGTCGCTGGTCAGCAAGGACGGCATGGCCCCGCTGAAGCGCCGCAAGCCGGAAGCACCGGCTGCTGAATAACGCTTAGCCAGCCAATAAAAAACCGGACTCATGTCCGGTTTTTTTTTGTCGTGAATCCGCTCAGCCCTCCGCTTTTTTATCAGCGGTTTCCAGCTCTTTCATGCGCTGATCGATCAACTGGCACTTGTCCGGCAAATCGGCGCTGGCTGTGCCCAGGTCCATCTTCTGCAACTCGTCATTGATCTCCTTGGCTTTCTTTGGATTTTGCTGCGTGAGCTTGGCGACTTCCTTGGCCAGTTGTTCACGTTTTGCGGTAGCTTCCTCGGGCGTGCACGCCCAAACGGGAAGGCTGCAGGCGAGCGTGGCGGCGAGGGTCAGTTTCAGTAATGTGTTCATCGGTCAGGGCCTCAGTTCCGGTAAGGCGGGTTATCCGGTTGAGGGCTCATGGACAGGGAAAGTTCAGTTTTGCCTGCTATCCCTTATGGCAGCAGCTGGCCGCTGTCTGGTCTTCATAGCGATCGTGATGCTTTACCCATTCCATGATTTCCTCTTCGTTGCGGCCCTTGGGCATGAGGTCGAGGTAGTTGTAGGCGCCGACCAGCATGTCCAGGCCACGGGCGTAGGTTGAGTAGGTGTGGAAAATCTCCCCGGTGTCATTGCGATAAAACACGCTGAGGCCCGGTAGTTCTTCTTCGGCACCGTCGGATTTTTCGTAGTTGTAGGTCGCTTTGCCGGCCGCGACATCTTCCGCTCGTGACGTGACGCCAAAATCGTAGTTGAAGTCGCAGCCCACTGACGATACCCAATCGAATTTCCAGCCCATGCGCCGTTTGAACGCCTGGAATTCGGCAAATGGCGCGTGGGAAACCGCGACCACTGCAACATCATGATGAGCCAGATGCTGGTTGGCACCGTCGATGTGATCGGACAGAAATGAGCAACCGGGGCAACCTTCGTCCCAGCCTTCGGCGAACATGAAGTGGTAGATGACCAGCTGACTGCGACCAGTGAACAGATCGGCCAGCTTCAACTCTCCGTCAGGGCCCTGAAAGTGATAGTGCTTGTCGATTTTCATCCAGGGCAGTGCGCGGCGTTCGGCGCTGAGTTTGTCCCGTTCCCGGGTGAAAGCTTTTTCGTGAGCCAGGTGGTGTTTGCGGGCAGTGAGCCATTCTTCTCGCGACACCACCGGATGGTTCTGAACGTTCATCGGGTTTTCTCCTGCGCAATGCTGGGAGGTGACTGACGAAGCCTAGTCGTTCAGCGCACCTTCCAATCGACATGCCATCGGTCGGTAGTGGCAAAAAACCTGGCTGAACGCCTGTCGGCGCCGCCGGTCACAACCTATGAAGGCCACCCCACTCACGGGCTTTGGAGGTTGAACAGGATGACGACTTATAATTGGGATTTGATTGAACGGTTGCTGCATGAAGTGCAGAAGGGAGAACCCAGCTTCACACCACGGGCCTATGCCGAGCAGTACGCGGCGGAGAAAGCTACGGAGGGTGAGCAGACCGAGAATCTCGACCATCTGAAAGCGGTGGCCGGCGAGTACGAAAAGTTACTGTTGACGCGAGGTTATATCGAATCTCTCCCGGAAGAGCAGGGCGGAACCGGGTCGAACTACAAGCTGACACTGCGCGGATCGAGTTTGTTGAGCCTCATCGACAGCTGCATTCCGGGCAACGACCATCCGCGGCAAGTGCTGGATGAGCAGGTTGATGCCCTGGATGAAGCGACGTTCGACCAGGTGGCTTCGAAAGCGCAGATAGCCTGAAGATCACCACGACCATTGCAGGAGCGAGCAGGCTCGCTCCTGCAATGGATTTGTGTTGTTGCTTAGGTTTGTTGGGCAGCTTTGAGGCACTTCAGTTCGTTGAAATCCTTGCGCACGCCTTCGATTTTCTTCAGCAACCGCTCACGTTGAGCCGGCGTACTTTCTGCCATCAAATCCACAAACAGACTCCGCGCCTGAGCCTCGGTATTGGCGTAGGCCTTGCGGTAATCCGCCGTCCATAAACTCTCGCGATTCACCAGAAGCGTCTCTATTCGCTGTGGGAATTCTGGACTTTGACGCTGCGCAACTGCTGCACTGAACTGCTTCTGCCAATGAACACGGTTGGCGATCCACTGCGTGTTCTGATCGCCCAAGGCATTTGACCAGGCGGCGACTCGCTGTTGCTGGGTAGGGCTGAGCGGTCCGAGCCAGTCATCCAGACGTTTTTCCATCCGCTCACCACGCTCCTTGATCTGCTGATCAAGCGGTGGTTTCAGGTATTCCTGCTGCCGTTTGCGCTGGTCCTTGGCAAAAGCGTCATTCATCTCCGCCACTTGCTTGTCATCCAGCCCCTGCAACAACTCGATGGCCGACGGGGTAATTTCCCGCGCTGTCTGGGCGATGGCCTGCTTGGCTTCCTGGGTGCGGGTCTGCAGCGCGGCGTCGGTGACTTGGTTGGTCTCCACCATCACCTGCAAACGGTCCAGCCAGTCGAGGTAGCGCGGCAGTTGCGTAGTGCAGTGCCAGCTCAGGTGTTCTTTCAGGCGCTCGTTGAACCAGCCTTTTTGTTCGCCGTTCATGTCCAGATAATCGCTGAGCGTCCATGGAATGATCACGTCGAGATTGCGATACGCCAGGCCCATGCGGCTGCAACCGCCGAGGGCGAGACTGAGGGTGAGGACGACGGCAAGACATTTTAACCAGCGCGGCATGGGCGAATCCTTGCGAAAGCTCAGGTTCTCATGTGAACGCAGGATGAGCCCGGCAGTTCAGACGATCAGTAGAACGCGCGTTCGGCTTTGAGGGTGACCAGGCCATCGCACTGACTGTTGCGCCCGGAGTAAGCGGAACAGTCGCTGCCACTGAGGTTGGAATCGCTGTAGCTCAGGTCAAGGTCGATGCCCATGAATGGCCGCGACAGTGTCAGTGACCAATCGGTGAAATTGCCTAGATACCCTCCGTCCACCGACACCGGAGTGTTGAGCTGGTGGGTGGTGTATTTCATGCTGATCCCGATGCCGAACGGTTGATTGCCACCGAGGTCTGCGAACACGGTGCTGTTCTGTTTGTCCGGGTCGCTGCTGAACGCGGCGCCAAAACGGCTGCCCAGCAAGGTCAGGCCGCCGAAAAGTTCCTGGCTGTCGAGGGTGTCTACTTTAGGATAGCTGTAGCGGATCATGCCGACTTCGTAACCGAGGGTTTGATCGAAGGGCTGTTTAAAGCCCATGTAGGAATCGACTTCAAGGTTATTCCCGGGACTCAATCCCATGCTCGGCGACCATTGGCCGAAGTAAAAGCCGCTGTTGTGGCTGAGGTCCAGCCCGCCATGGAAAGAACCTGTGGTCGACGGCTTGACCAACCCCTGCGCCATGCTACGGCTGGGCGTTGTACCGAGCTTGAGGTCGAAGTCACCCAGTTCACGCTGGAAAATTTGCGCGTTGGCGACCGAGCATGACAGCAGGCTGGCGAGCAACAGAAGGGAGGGTTTGAGCATGCGTCACTCCATGACCGCGAGTAGCAGAAACGAAAACTGCTGAAACGCTTGATCTAGACGTGTGCAAGCATACCGGCGAATACTCGGCATCGAGGGCCGTTCGTCGATTTCTGGAATATTGTTGAGTTTGGCCGGTGTTGCGGGAGGGTTCCAGTCCAAGCGCTTCGAAGCTCAAAGCGCTTAGGGACTAGTTAACGCGGGGTGTAACGCAGGGTGTTATTTTTTGCCCAAGGTAATCTGCTTGGACGGACCGAACGTCTGGCCGCTGACGCCTTTGGCAATTTGCTGGATCTCGCCACCAGACTTGAGGAAAGCAGCGATCTGGTTGTTGATCGATTCGCTGGTTTCAACGGCTGGAGCTGGCTTTGCTTTGCTGTTGGATGCTTTTACACGCATGGCGGCCATTAACCTGTAGAAAATTAACTTGGCCACGCATCGTACAGGAAATACTTGACAATTGCTTGGCAAATATCCCCCTGAAATACGCATCACAAATGCTCTGTCCGTCGCAACTCATTATCCGAAACAGCTCGCTAAGCTGCTGTTTTAAATAAGAACATCGATGGTCTGGAAAAGGTTTTCTGCTAATTCGCAGAGGTAATAGACATCCGATCAGTCTGACGAGCGGCCGTGCACACTCGACAAATCCCAGGAAAATTAAGGGCCTCAGCGGATATTCTCCAGCCGCCGGCCCGGGCGCCTAACGCAGCCTGCAAAAACGGGTAGAATGCCGCCCACGCAATGAGGGTATTGGACATGGCTTTAGTCGGGCGCTACAACAGTTTGCAAGTGGTTAAACATACTACCTTCGGTTTATACCTGGACGGTGGTGCGGAGGGCGAAATTCTTCTGCCTAATCGTTATATCCCCAAAGATATTCCCAGCGAAGATGAAGACTGGCTCAACGTTTTTATTTATCTGGACAGCGAAGACAAACTCATCGCAACGACTGAGAAGCCGAAAGTGCAAGTCGGTGGATTCGCCAGTTTGAAAGTCGTTGAAGTCAACAGCATCGGGGTTTTCCTGGATTGGGGCCTGCCGAAGGACTTGTTGCTGCCGTATTCTGAAGAAAAGCGTCAGATGACCGCCGGCGAGTACGTTGTGGTGCACGTTTACCTCGACAAGCATACCCGTCGCATCACCGCGACCGCGCGTCTGGATCGCTACCTCGACAAGACCCCGGCCAGCTACACCCCCGGCCAGGAGGTTGATCTGCTGGTTGCCGAAGCAACCGACATGGGCTTCAAGGCGATCATCAACAACAAGCATTGGGGCCTGATCCACAAGAACGAAGTCTTCAAGTTCATGCGCGCTGGCAAGGAAGAGAAGGGCTTTATCAAAGAAGTCCGGGCCGACGGCAAGATCAGCCTCAGCCTGCAACCGGTCGGCGAAGAAGCCGCCACCAGCCTCAACTCTAAGATTCTCGCCAAATTGCGCGAAAACAATGGCAGCCTGCCCGTGAGCGATAAAAGCGATCCGACAGTAATCACCAGCATGTTTGGCGTCAGCAAGGGCAACTTCAAGAAAGCCATCGGTACCTTGTACAAGAATGGCCAGATTGTCATTCACGCCGATCGCATTGAACTAAGCTGACCTCGCGTCGGCCCCATGTAGGTCGATCACATGGGGCTGGACTGCAATGAAAAAAGCGCTGTTTGCCTACGCTGGCACCTTGTTGGCGTTTCTCGTGCTCGATGGGCTCTGGCTCGGCGTGCTGATGGCCCCGACCTATCGGGCGCTGCTCGGACCGCTGATGCTCGACCAACCGCTGCTGGCCCCGGCTGCGGTGTTCTATCTCCTTTATGCCGTGGGTTGCGTGGTGTTCGTGGTGTTGCCGGCGAGTAGCTGGCAGCGCGCTGCCCGGCTGGGGGGATTGCTAGGGCTGGTGGCTTACGGCACGTATGACTTGAGCAACTGGGCGACACTTCACGGTTGGTCGGCGCAATTGGCGCTGATGGACATGGCGTGGGGCGCACTGGCGACCGCTGTTGCCTGTACTGTCGGCTATGGGGCTGCGCGCAGGATGACGCCTGTGAGCCGTTGAGCGTCTGTTGCAGACGCTATTTTTTGCGCCGACTGGCTAATAATCATCACTATAGTTTTTCGCCTTGGCACGTTCCGCTCCTACAGTGAGACGGTATAACGACGCTTGCCGGGGCTTTGCTTATTACTGTGAGTCACTGCCATGAATTGTGTTGTCGAGGTATCCCGGTGAGCGCCACCCGGCGCAGAGCCGATAAATTTGCTCTGCAAGTAATGATGGGTTTGTGCCTTATCTGGGGTGTGCAGCAGGTCATGATCAAGTGGGCGGCGCCTGATATCGCACCGGTCATGCAGGCGGCGGGGCGGTCAGGCATTTCTGCATTGCTTGTAGGATTGCTCATCTGTTGGAAGGGCGGTTGGGACAAGGTCGGCGATACATGGCGCGGTGGACTACTCGCCGGTGCGCTGTTCGGACTGGAGTTCTTCTTCATTTCCGAAGGCTTGCAACTGACCACCGCCGCGCACATGTCGGTGTTCCTTTATACCGCGCCGATTTTTACCGCACTGGGCGTGCACTGGTTGTTGCCGAGTGAGCGACTAAGGGCGGTGCAATGGTTCGGGATTTTTCTTGCGTTTGTCGGCATTGCCATTGCATTTGCTGGCGGGGTTTCGTGGGACAACCTTGATCGCCGTATGCTGATCGGCGATGCATTGGGCGTGCTGGCCGGCGCCGCGTGGGGCGCGACGACCGTGGTGGTGCGCGCTTCGCGTCTGTCGGAAGCACCGGTGACCCTCACCTTGTTCTACCAGTTGATTGTCGGCTTCGTCGGCTTGCTGCTGATCGCGATGCTCAGCGGTCAGGTCACCCACGTCAACCTGACCACCGTGGCCGTGGCCAGCGTGCTGTTCCAGGGTTTGGTCGTGTCGTTTTTCAGCTATCTGACCTGGTTCTGGTTGTTGCGGCGCTATCTGGCGGCGAACCTGGCGGTGTTTTCCTTTATGACGCCGTTGTTCGGCGTCACGTTCGGCGTGGTGTTGCTGGGTGAGGCGCTGAGTCTCAACTTCGTCATTGGAGCCTCACTGGTGTTGCTCGGCATCACGTTTGTCAGCGCCGAGCAGTGGGTGCGCCGTCGTTTGCGCAGAGCCCTCGGCCAGCACTGACCGGACCGAGCAACACGCCGCCGGCGACGAGCAGACCACTGCCCGCGACGATCAGCGCTGGCTGCAAGCCCCCGCTGAAATGGCTGCTCAACGCCGCCAGCAAAGGTCCGGCGAGCTGACCCACGGCGAAGCACGCCGTGAGCAGCCCGGCGTTGCGTTGGGTGGCGTGGGGCGCCAGTTCCCGCGAGCGCTGCATCACCAACTGCATGCAGGCCAGGAACGGCGTGCCGCACAAGATCACCCCCCAACGCCAGGCCTGAACCACTGCCCAACAGGCAGGCAAACACGCCGGCCGCCTGCAACCACAAGGTGACCATCAACCAATGACGGGTGGCATTCGGGTTGTGTCGACGCAGACTCACCAGCACCACGCCGAAGGCCGACGCCAGGCCAAAACACGGCCAGAACAAGTCGGCTTGCCACTGCCCGTGGAACTGCGCGTTGGCCATTTGCGAGAGGTACGTGGCCGGGATGATGTAGCCCAAACCGTACAAAGCATAAATCGCCCCCAAACGGCCGATCCCCTGAGTACCCGAGTTAGCGTTGGGTTCAGCGACGACGCTCGTGGTCGGTTGCGGCAGAAACGGCAGAATGCTCAGCAACATCACCAGGCCGACCGCCGCATACACCAGCCACAAGGTTGCGGACGTCTGACCCAGCAGGTTCGACCCCAACGCCAACAATCCTGTCAGAAAAATCCCCAAACCCGGTCCGGCAAATACCAGCGCGCCAAGCCGAGGACGACCCGCGGCCGCGGCCAATGGCTGACTCAGCGCGGCGATCATCACCAGCACCCAGGCGCTGGCCACGCCTGTGCCGAAACGCAACAGCAGATGCGACCAGAATCCGCAGGCCCAGAACGACGCGAGGGTGAGCAATACGCACAGCCACAAACCACCGAGCAGTCGCCGCCGGACTTGCTCAGGGCGACGGGAGAACATCGCGTCCACGGCGCCCACGAAGTAGCCAAGGTAATTGGCGGCAGCAATCAGACCGGCGGCGGTCAGGTCGATCTGACCTTCACTGAGCAAGTGCGGCAGTTGCGGGGTGAGGGCGAATCGCCCGATACCCATGGCCATCATGAGCGCGATAAAACTGGCAAGTAAGCGAATCAGAGGCGACATGGCCAAGGCTCAGGCAGAGGATCAATGACCGTCAGGCTAAGAACGATTGACATTCTTTAAAAATGAATAATAGTGAGTAACTTGTTCTGATTTGGAGAATAGCGTGGAGTTCAGCCAGTTACGGATTTTCCAGGCGGTGGCGGAGGAGGGCTCGATCACCCGGGCTGCCGAGCGTTTGCATCGAGTGCCGTCGAATCTGTCGACCCGTCTCAAGCAACTGGAACAGCAGCTTGGTGTAGAGCTTTTCGCCCGCGAGCGTCAGCGTTTGCAGTTGTCGCCGGCGGGAAAAGTCCTGCTGGACTACACCGCCAAGCTGTTCAACCTGCACGATGAAGCGCAAGCGGCGGTGCGGGGCGGGCAACCGGCGGGCGACTTCGTGCTCGGCACGATGTACAGCACCGCCGCTATTCATCTGCCGGGGCTATTGGCGCGCTATCACCGCACGTATCCGGCGGTGAACCTGCAAGTGCAGTCAGGTCCCAGCGGCGAATTGCTGGAGGGGTTGCTGACCGGTCGCCTCGATGCCGCGCTGGTGGACGGTCCGCTGGAACTGGCCGGGCTGGATGGCGTGCCATTGTGTGAGGAGCGGTTGGTGCTGATCAGCGAGGCCGATCACCCGCCGGTGCGCAGTGCGCTGGATGTGCAGGGGCGCTCGGTGTTCACTTTTCGCCAGGGCTGCTCCTATCGGATGCGCCTGGAGGCCTGGTTCGCGCATGATCATGCAGCGATGGGGCGGGCGATGGAGATCGAGTCCTATCCGGGAATGCTCGCCTGCGTGATTGCCGGTTCCGGCGTGGCGTTGATGTCAGAGTCCATGCTCGCCAGCCTGCCGGGCCGCGAAAGCGTCGCGGTGCACCCATTGGCCGAGCCTTTTGCCAGCGCGACGACCTGGCTGATGTGGCGCAAGGGCATGGTCGGGGCCAATCTGAATGCATGGATCGAACAGCAGCAGACGGTCTATCCGTCGGCAGCATTTGCGGCCCAGGAGATTGCCTGAACTAATGGTCAGGTATTTGGATCAATTCAGTAACAGATCATTGCGGATTTTGCCGAGCATTGCGTAGGACTTCGGACTATTATCAGTGCGAAGGGGCTACAGAATTTCAGCCGCTCGGCACTTCCCTGAAGGGGGCACCATGAAAGACAAAATTCAAAACTGGCTGCACGACCTGGGTGTCGCACTGGGTTTGATCGAACCGCCTCTGCAACCCGTGCCAATTCGCACGGACGACGAACAGCGTCGACGCCAGCAGCGCCGCCGTTAATCGCAACGCAGCCGCTGTCGGTGTAGCAGCTGCCGGGCACCGCGAGGCTGCGCAGCCGTCGTAAGGCCTCCATGCAGAATCTACCTGACACACCCCGTCGTCTGATGTCACGACAACTTCGCTGCCGAACGCAGTCTCGCGGTGCTCGGCAGCTGCTACAAGGGCGTGGGTAGATTCGACGGGTCAATGCCGCCCGATCTCCAGCAGAAACCGACTCAGATCATTCGCCGTTCTGGCACGCCTCAGCATCCGGTCTTCCTCGGCCGTAAACGCCGTCAATCCCATTTCATCTTCCAGATGGAAGATCAGGTCTTCGATGTCCGTTTTATCCAGGCCCAATTCCGCCAGACTGGCGTCATCGTCAAAATCATCCTGACACTCCAGCAAACGGCTGATGAACTGATGGACAGCGGCACGCACGGCGGCTCTTCTCATGATGGTTCTTCGCTGGAGTTGTTATTGTTGTTGTTGTTCCAAGCGTTGAGTACAGCAGGCTTCAACCGTGCGAGCGCTGCCACTTGTCAATCATGTTGCGCAAATGTTCTCCGGAAAAACTGCCGAAGTGGCCGCCGTGCACTGTGCGGATCGGCAGCGCGCGCAAGCGTTGCAGGCTGCGGCTGTAGTCGGCGAGGTCGGAGTGGTAGGCATCTTCGATCAGCGGCCCGTCGTAGATGATGTCGCCGCTGAACAGGGTTTCGGTCACCGCTTCGTACAGGCTGATGCCCCCCGGCGAATGTCCCGGTGTGTGCAGCACTTGCAACACGCGATTGCCCAGGTCCAGCACGTCTCCTTCTTCAATCATCCCTGTCGCTGGCGCGGCTTTCACCCGATATTCGGCATAGCACAACGGGCAATCGGGATGCGCCTCGAACATCTCGTCGCCGACAAATGCACGGCTCAAATCGTTTTCGCCATCTGGTGCCGCAAGGATGTCGGCCTCGGCGGGATGCACTAGGCGCTCGGGAAATTCATGATGCCCGGCGATGTGATCGAAATGACAATGGCTGGCCACCGCCACCAGCGGCCGTTCGGTGATCCAAGGCAATTGCTCGCGCAGGCTGACCAGTCCGGAACCGCTGTCCAGCAGCAGGTCCCTGTCACGGCCCTGAACGTGCCAAAGATTGCAGCGATAGAACGGACGGATATACGGCTCGTGGATCAGGCGAATGCCGTCGCTGAGTTGCTTGACCTCGAACCACTGGTCGCGAGAAACGATCTTCATCAAAGGTTTTCTCCAGACGAAAAAAAACGGGTGTGGCAACCGACGCCACACCCGTCGAAGAAAGCATCAAGTCGTTATAGACAGCTTAGATCGCGCTCGCCACCGAAACCGGGGGACGGGACAGCAAGCTCACCAGCACGAAGCTCACCAGGCCGACACCGAGGCTGTAGTAGATCGGGGTGTTGGCGTCCATGCCGTCCTTGATCATGAACAGCAGCGCGGTGGCAAAGCCCATGCCCATGCTGGCGATAGCGCCGGCGGTGGTTGCGCGTTTCCAGAAGATCGCACCGATCAGCGGGATCAGCATGCCGCCCACCAGCAGGTTGTAGGCCAGGGTCAGGGCGCTGATCACGTCGTTCACCACCAGTGCGATACCCAGCACGGCGATGCCGGTCAGCAGGGTGAACAAGCGGTTGATACCCAGGCTCGACTGTTTACCGCCACGCAGTTTTGGCAGCAGGTCTTCTGTCAGGGTGGTGGCGGCGGCGAGCAGGCCGGCGCTGGCGGTGGACATCATGGCGGCCAGTGCTGCGGCGATCACCAGGCCACGGATACCGTCCGGCAGGGACAGTTTGACGATGGCGGCGAAGGCGTTGTTGACGTTGTCCAGGTCCGGGATCAGCACATGAGCGGCCATGCCGATCAGGGCACAGGCCAGTCCGTAAAGGATGCAGTAGAAGCCTGCGAATGTACCGGCAACCTGAGCCACTTTGGCGCTCCTGACGGTGAACACACGCTGCCAGATATCCTGGCCGATCAGGATCCCGAAGAAGTAGATCATAAAGTAGGTGATGATGGTGTTCCAGCCGATCGTGGTGAAGCTGAAGGCGGTTGCCGGCAGTTTCAACACCAGCTCATCCCAACCACCTACGCGGTACAGGCAGATTGGCAACAGGATGAACATCAGGCCCACGGTCTTGATGACGAACTGGACGATGTCGGTCAGAGTCAGGGACCACATGCCGCCGATCGCCGAATAGATCACCACCACGCCACCGCCGACCAATACCGACAGCCAGAACGGCAGGTCGAACAGCACTTGCAGCACGGTGCCAATGGCCAGGATCGAGACCACGCCGATCATCAGCGCATACGCCAGCATGATCACCGCGCTCGCGGAGCGGGCCATCGGGTTGTAGCGTTTTTCCAGCACCTGGGTAACGGTGTAGATTTTCAGTTTCAGCAGCGGTTTGGCGAGGAACAGGTTCAGCGCCACGATCCCGCAACCGAGGGCCGCGCAGAGCCAGAAACCGGAGATGCCATGGACGTAGCCCAGGCGCACGGTGCCGACGGTAGATGCGCCGCCCAGAACGGTAGCGGCCATGGTGCCCATGTACAGGGTCGGGCCGAGGTTACGACCGGCAACCAAAAAGTCTTCGTTGGTCTTGGCCTTGCGCATGCCGTAGTAGCCGAGTATCAGCATCGAGGCGGCGTATATGAGAACGACGAATAAATCCAATGCCATGATGGCGTGTCTCCGATTGTCTTTTTTATGGTGAAACAAACATCAATCCCTGTGGGAGCGTGCGATGCGGCGTTCCCACAGGTAATCCGTTGATCTTGAATCAGGCGGCCTGGCGCAATGCGGATTTACTGAGCGAATCCGCACCCTTGCTGCGCGCATCATTTGGGCCGAACACCGCAGCCGATTCCGGAAACAGTCCCAGCAGCGCCAGGTACACCAGCGACGCCAGGCCGAGGGTCACCGGCAGGCTGATGTCGATGCCACCCGCCAGATTGCCCAGCACACCGACGAATTGCCCCGGCAGGTTCACAAAGCACAAACCCACCAACGCACTCGGGATCCAGGCACCCAGCCCGCGCCAGTTCCAGCCATGGGTGAACCAGTAGCGGCCACCTTTCTCGCCGCGGGTGAACACTTGCAGGTCATCCGGGCAATAGAATCCTCGACGCACCAACAGACCGATGATCATGATCACCATCCACGGAGTGGTGCAGGTGATGATCAGCACGGCGAAGGTCGAAACGCTCTGCACCAGGTTCGCCGCAAAGCGCCCGATGAAGATGAAGGCAATCGACATCACGCCGATCAGCAGCGTTGCCTTGACCCGCGACAGCACACGCGGGAACACGCTGGACATGTCCAGCCCGGTGCCATACAGCGAGGTAGTGCCGGTGGACATGCCGCCGATCACCGCGATCAGGCACACCGGCAGGAAGAACCAGCTCGGCGAAACCGCCAGCAGGCCCCCGACATAGTTATTGGCGGCGATGTAGTCCGGCGCCTTGATTGCGACGATGGTGGCGGTGGCGAGGCCAAACAGGAACGGGATGAACGTTGCGATCTGGGAGATCACCACGGCGGCCATGATCCGGCGCTTGGAGGTTTCACGCGGGATGTAACGCGACCAGTCGCCGAGGAACGCACCGAAGGAAATCGGGTTGCTCATCGCTACCAGAGCGGCGCCGATAAAGGCCGCCCAGAAACCCGGTTGGCCCATGCTCACAGTGCCGGCGTAGTTCACATCGAACGGCCCGGCGAAGGCGAAGATGCCCAGCAGGAACAGCAGGCTGGCGCTCCACACCGCGATCTTGTTGACCCACAGAAGGAAACGAAAGCCGTAGATGCAAACGGTCAGTACCAGAATCGCGAACAGACCGTAGGCCAGGCCCAGAGTCAGGTCGGTTTCCGGCAGGCCGATCAGGCGTTTCGCGCCGCCAATCAATGCATCACCCGAACTCCACACCGAGAGCGAGAAGAAGGCGATTGCGGTCAACAGCGACAGGAACGAACCGACGATCCGCCCATGAACACCGAAGTGTGCACCGGAGGACACGGCGTTGTTGGTGCCGTTGATCGGACCAAACAGGCCCATCGGCGCGAGGATCAGCGAACCCAGGAGCACGCCCAGCACTATCGCCCAGACGCCTGCCTGGAAGGACAGGCCGAACAGTACCGGGAAACTGCCGAGCACGGCGGTGGCGAAGGTGTTTGAACCACCGAAGATCATCCGGAACAAGTCCGTCGGGCCTGCGGTGCGTTCGTTGTCCGGGATCTGTTCGACCCCGTAGGTTTCAATTTGCGTAAGGCTTTGGTCGTTGTTGTTGTTATTCATGATCTGCTCCGATCATAAAGGCGCGCTTATCGTATGTAAGCGTCACCTGTTTGGCTAAGGGGATGGCAGCCCTTCCGGCATTGCGGACAAATGTTCGTGGCAGGCCAGCCATAGGCCTTGTTGTTCTTGGCCAGACGCTTGTTTTTTGAAAACAATCGTCTCGCGCTCCTGGCTGAAGTGTTGCTCCCCATGCATGCGCAGCTCGGTGGCGACGTCATGGATGAAAACCGCCACGTCACCCTGCAGGCTGACGAAAGCGTTGCTCGAAGTGCACGAAAGCACCTCGAAGCCATCCTCCGAGCGCCAGGCTTCCCACAACGCCTGATAGGCATCGCGCGACAGCAGAGGCTGCTCGAGGGTGTAGAACACGAAGCTGGCATCGGCGCTGAAGGCGCTGAAGTAGGCTTCGCGATCGTTACTGGCAAAGGCGGACACCAGATCGGCGGCCGCTTGTAGAACCTGATCACGTTCGTTCATGGCCAATCCTCAACGGTGGACGACGCCAGGCAGTACGCAAAGCATTTCGTACAGCAGGTTGGCGGCCAGCAGCGAGGTGTTGCCGGTGGTGTCGTAAGCGGGTGAGACTTCTACCAGATCGCAACCGACTAGGTCGAGGCCTTGGCAGCCGCGAACGATCTCGATCGCCTGAATGGTCGTCAGGCCGCCAATTTCCGGGGTGCCGGTGCCTGGTGCCCAGGCCGGATCGATGCCGTCGATGTCGAAACTCAGGTACACCGGACCACCGCCGACTTTCTCGCGAACTTCGGCCATCAGCGGCGCCAGGGACTTGTGCCAGCACTCTTCGGCCTGAACTACACGAAAGCCCTGTTTGCGGCTCCAGTTGAAGTCATCGGCGGTGTAACCCTGGGCGCGCAGACCGATTTGTACGACGCGGTCCGGGTCCAGCAGGCCTTCTTCGACGGCGCGGCGGAAGGTGGTGCCGTGAGCGATCTTCTCGCCGAACATGTGATCGTTGACATCGGCGTGGGCGTCGATGTGCACCAGGCCGACCTTGCCGTGTTTCTTGTGAATGGCACGCAGGATCGGCAGGGTGATGGTGTGGTCGCCGCCCAACGTCAGCGGGATCACATCGTGTTCGAGGATGTTGTCGTAGGATTCTTCGATGATCCGTACGGCATCCAGCAGATTGAAAGTGTTGATCGCCACGTCGCCGATGTCGGCAACCGACAGCGAGTCGAACGGCGCTGCGCCGGTGGCCATGTTATACGGGCGAATCATCACTGATTCAGCGCGGATTTCGCGAGGCCCGAAGCGGGTGCCGGGCCGCAACGAAGTACCGATGTCCAGCGGCACGCCTACGAAGGCAGCGTCCAGACCGGCAGCGGTGGGTAAGTGGGGAAGTCGCATCATGGTGGCGATGCCGCCGAAGCGCGGCATTTCGTTGCCGCCCAGTGGTTGGTGAAGAATCTTGTCCACGGGTAGGGCCTCATCGTCGTTGTTTTATTTATGTCGGTTGCGCCGATTCAGGAAGGTTCGGGCACCGTTAGGGCCCGATTCTGCAAAATGCAGTCGGCCAGAAGAATCGCTAAGGGCAAATACTTAGTTCAGATTTTTCTAAACTAATGGCGATGGCGGCGATAAACTCCTGGATTGCCACGATCCCTGTGGGAGCGGGCTTGCTCGCGAAGGCGCTGTGCCATTCACCATCGATGCTGCCAGGCGCGCCGCTTTCGCGAGCAAGCCCGCTTCCACAGAGATTGTGTTTTCCCCGAAGCACCGCGTACAACCTTGTGACAGGAGCCTGCCATGGCCAATGCTTTACCCGACCTGAAACTGTTGCGGATCTTCGTCAGCGTGGTCCGTCATCAGGGGTTCGCCAACGCCCAGCAAGCGCTCAACCTCTCGACGTCGGCCATCAGCACCTACATGAGCCAGCTCGAAGCCGCCCTCGGCCTGGTGCTGTGTCATCGCGGACGCGGGGGGTTCAGCCTGACCAGCAAGGGCGAACTGTTCCACCAGGAAACCCTGCGCCTGCTCGGTGAACTGGAGGGCTTTGAACAATACGCGGCGGCATTGAAGGGCGAACTGCGCGGCACGCTGAACCTCGGCGTCATCGATTCTACCGTGAGCGATAAGGCGTTGCCGTTCGCCGAGGCCATCGGCGCCTATAATCAGGAGCACCCGGCGGTGCATTTGCACCTGTCGGTGATGAGCCCGTACGAACTGCAACTCGGCGTGCAGGACAACCGCCTCGACCTGGCCATCGGCGCGTTTTCCACGCGCATGAGCGGGTTGGTCTACATGCCGCTGTACCGCGAGCAACACTGGTTGTATTGCAGCAGCCGCCATCCGCTGTTCACCGAACGGCGCATCCCCGAGCAAGTGATTACTCAGCAACGCATGGTCGGCCGCGGTTACTGGAGCCAGGCCGAACTGGCGCGCCACGGCTTTAAACACAGCGCCGCCACCGTTGAAAGTATGGAAGCGCAGCTGATTCTGGTGCTGTCCGGCGCCTACATCGGTTACCTGCCGGAGCACTATGCCCAGGCGTGGGCGGACAAGGGTGATCTGCGCGTGCTGCTGCCGGCGACCTTCGGTTACCAGGCGCCGTTCTCGATGATCGTCCGCCGGGGCCGCAGCCGTGAGCCGCTGATCCAGACGTTTCGCGACCTGCTCAAAGCGCAGCTCAATCAGTCGGCTTGAAGGAAAACAACTGATGTCCAGAATCCAGTGCCCGCGCTGCCTGCGCCCGCAAACCCACTGCCTGTGTCCGTTGATCCCCAGCCTCGACAGCCGCACCCGGGTTTTGCTGCTGCAACATCCGAGCGAAGTGAACCATGCGCTGAACACCGCGCGGCTGGCGGCGCTGGGGTTGAACAATGCGCAGCTTATTGTCGGTGAGGTGTTCGAGGATTTGCCGGCGCTGCTGAATCAACCGGGCTATCAGGCGCGACTGCTGTTCCCCGGCGAAGAGGCGCAGCCGTTGCAGGCTTACACCGCGAATGATCAACCGTTGTTGCTGGTGGTCCCGGACGGCACCTGGCGCAAGGCGCGCAAAATGCTGCACCTCAATCCGCTTCTGGCGGCGTTGCCTCGAGTGACTTTGGTGGATGGCGCAGTGTCGCGTTATCGGTTGCGCAAGGCGCCGGAGGCGGGGGCGTTGTCGACGGTTGAGGCGATTGTGCAGGCGTTGCAGACGCTCGAAGCACCGGCTTCATTCGAGCTGTTGTTAAAGCCTTTCGAAGCGTTGATCGACGGGCAGATTGCGGCGATGGGGGAGGCGATTTTTCAGCGTAATCACGGTGGCAGATCAACAGAAGGCAACCCGCTGTGACTGCGAGGTTGCCCGTCCGGACCCTACGGTCGAATCATCACTAAGGTAAAGATTTAATTAATAGATTGTTAATCGAAAAGTCATTGCCGTTCGTCAAATGTTGATCGTTGTTAAGTGCGCCCGCTGTCGAGTTGGAAGTGGCCGTGGCGGAGAACTTCAGGTTGGTCCAGTTCAAGCTGGATATCGCATGGATGGGTGAGTTGTTATTGTCGATGCTAAAAAAAAGCATGGCGTCAGGAGTTCCTGGGTTGTCTTTTTTTACGTCAACTGAGATTTCATACGTTTCCCCGGGTACTGTGGGGAATGTTTTATGCAGGACTATGCCCTTGTGTTGATCGCCTGGAGTTGAGGTGTTGTTAAATAGTACATAATCGCCAGGAGCATTTAGTACAAATTGAAACTCAGCACCTCCCGGTCCCGTGGTCCAACCTCCGTATGTTTGATCATCAAAATCTACAAGATCATAGTGCTTATCTTTCGCGTTTATGAGGGTCAGTTCGAGTGAGGGGAACTTTTCAGCAGCAGCTTCACTTGTGTCTCCATCGAAAGCAATATTACCTTCGATATGGATCTTCGACTTATTGGCGAATTCCAACAGTTTCTCTCTGGGTATCGGAGTGTTAAGTCCATCGGCTTGTTGTTCTGGTGTAGCTGGGGAGGACTCATGGAGCCCGATGATGTGTTCCTGATTTGAGTGGTCGACACCGAGCACTTGCAACCATACGTTAGGTTTTGCCCATGGTTTTGAGATAACAGAAGCCTCTGGATTAGGGCCACTCACATCAAGGAAGTCATCTTTTGCCCCCTTCATTTCAAGATCAGGCATAGGGGGCGGCAGAACGTTGGAAGCTTGCGTGTTCATAATCAATGGCTCTCATGAGGTTGTTTAGTCGATCATTCATTAGTGTGGCAAACTTCTTACTCTTAAATCGTCAAACTGTTGCGCCTTATTAGCATTTGATGTGGTGCTTTGAATTGAGAAGGTTGTTTGGTCCGAGGTTGCAACTGCTGAAAAGCTATACTTATTCCAGCTAGCGCGTACTGCTTGTTTCGGTGAGGCTTGGTTGCCTATATGCAAAGTTAAATCAGGCATGAATTGACCCTCTAGCTGCACCGCTGCTGCTAGAACTGAAATTTCATAAGATCTTCCCTTCGTCACAGCAAAGGTTTTTTTCAGAATTACTCCAGTTGAAGCTTTCACGGTGTTACTCACGCAGAATACGTTGCTGGGTGCGATGTGGAGGTGAAACACTAAATGCTCAGGCCCTTTCTCCCAGCCGTTCAGGGAGTTGTTATCGAAGTTGGTTGTTTCATCCAGATCTGGCAGATCTGGTTGGGTTTGGATTGTTAGTTCCTTTGTTGGAAAGCTCCTTGCGGTGGAAACGTCTGTATTGCCATTGTGCGTTATCTTTGCATGAACAAAAATACGGGACCGGTTTTTAAACTTCTTCAGCTCGTCTAAGGGTAATAGTTCATCGAATCCCTTGGCGAGTTGTTCTGGCGTGGCTATGTCGCCTTCAAGCAACTTGACGACGAGTTCTTCCCCGGTTTCGTCAACTCCCAAAACGTCCAGCCACAGGCGAGGCTGAGGCCATTGCTTGGTGGTGACAGAAGGATCGTGATCGAAGTGAGTTAGATCAAGTATCAGGTTTTCTCTTTCAGGCACTTCTAATTCAGGTGTTGGCGGCGGCTGAAGTTCGGAAGCTTGCTTATTCATAATCAATTTTTCCTTTTGAATGGTTCGGCCATTTTTTTGCGCGAATGGTCCTGACATTCAGCGCCGGAAAAAAAAATTGATCTACTGTCAGAAATAACAGGTAGCAGAGGGTTTTCGACGAACGGTGAAAGAAAGTGTTCGGGGCGTTAATCGAGGGGTAGATTTCGGAGATCGCAGAGGCCGTTTTTCAGCGTAACCATGGTCCGAAATAGGTGGCGTTTTTGATGGCCTCATCGCGGGCAAGCCCGCTCCCACAGGGATTCGCGTCCTACACAAATTATGTGAACACCACAAAACACTGTGGGAGCGGGCTTGCCCCGGGCGGCGTTCCGACAAAGTGGCCGGATCAATTACCGCGGCGCCTGAATCATTTTTAGCGCTCGCGCATCGCCTCGGTCCGCGCTTTAAGCACCGGCTTCAGCAGATAATCCAGCACGCTTTTCTCCCCGGTAATGATGTCCACGGTTGCCACCATCCCCGGAATGATCAACAGCGGTTTCACATCGCCACCCAAGTGGTTCTTGTCGGTGCGTACCTGAATCAGATAGAAGCTGTTGCCCTTGTCATCGGTAATCGTGTCTGCACCAATCAACTCGAGCTTGGCGCTCAAACCGCCGTAGATCGTGTAGTCATACGCGCTGAATTTCACCATCGCTTTCTGTCCCGGGTGCAGGAACGCCACGTCCTGCGGCCGCACCTTGGCTTCGATCAACAGGTTTTCTTCGATCGGCACGATTTCCACCATGTCGCTGCCTGGCTGAACCACGCCGCCGATGGTGTTGACCTTCAGCGTTTTGATGATCCCGTGCACAGGCGAAATCACCGTCGTACGGCTGACGCGGTCGTCGATGGCAATGCTCGATGCGGTAATTTTCGACAGGTCAGTGCGTTTCTCATTCAGCTCTTTCGCAGCGTCAGAGCGGAAGGATTGTTCAGACTCGTCGATCTTGCTTTTGATCTCGTTGATCGCCGATTCGGCGCGGGGAATCGCCAGTGTTGTGGCATTCAGCGAGCCGCGAATTTCCACGGCGCTGCGTTTGAGTCGGAGGATTTCCACCGGTGAAACCGCCCCGGTGCCCACCAGCGGCGCGGACATGTTCATTTCTTCCTGGAGCAGCGCCAGGCTTGAACTGAATTGGCTCTGTTTCGAGCGAAACTCCGCGAGTTCCTGGGTTTTCTGCCGAAGTTGCTCGGTCAGCGTGCGCTGTTCGCTGGCGAGCCGGCGTTGGCGTTGGTCGTACAGCGAGCGTTCGTCCCCGGCCACCTGCGGCGCCTTGGCGATCACCTCTGCCGACAATTTGAACGGCCGACCCTCGGCCTCGGCGGACAGGCGTTCGACCTGCGCGGTCAGCGCATACCGATCGGCCTCGCTTTCGCCCTTGTTCGACAGAAACCGCGTGTCATCCAGGCGCAGCAAGGTGTCGCCCTTGTTCACCATCTGCCCTTCGCGCACGAAAATCTCTGTGACGATGCCGCCCTCCAGGTTCTGGATCACCTGAACCTTGCTCGACGGAATCGCCTTGCCTTCGCCCATGGTGACTTCCTGCAACACGGCGAATTTAGCCCAGACCACAGCGCTGATGATCAGCGCCGCAGCGAGCCACACGGTGATCCGCGACCAGCGTGGTGAATCCTGCAATGACGCGCCGGCGGTTTCCGGCATGTATTCGCTTTCGGCACTTTTGCTGAAGCTGTCGAAATAACCGCGTGAACTTTGTGAAGATGCCATGGCGGCCTCCTAGACGGCCGCAGAGCCGACACGGCCCTTGCGCAGTGCATCAATGACGGCTTCTTTCGGACCGTCGGCGACGATCCTTCCGTTGTCCAGCACCACCAATCGATCAACCAGGCTGAGCATCGAGGTGCGGTGGGTTACCAGCAACAGGGTTTTGCCCTGGACCCAACTGTGAAGTTTTTGCCGCAAGACATCTTCGCTGCTGTTGTCCATGGCGCTGGTAGGTTCGTCGAGCAGCATGATCGGCGGGTCGAGCAACAACGCGCGAGCCAGCAACACCGCTTGGCGTTGACCGCCCGACAGCAACTGCCCACGTTCGCCGACAGGCCGGTCAAACCCTTGGGGATGTTGGCGGGCGAGTTCGGTCACACCGGTCAATTCCGCGACTTCAAGCATCCGCGCATCGCTGATGTAACGGGCGCCGAGGGTCAGGTTGTCACGCAGGCTGCCGGCCAGCAGTGGCAAATCATGGGCGACGTAGCCGATCTGTTGGCGCAGGTCGGCGACATCAAGTTGCCGCAGGTCCAGGCCATCGAGCAGCAGTTGGCCTTCCTCAGGTTCGTAAAACCCCATCACCAGCCGTCCGAGGGTACTTTTGCCCGAGCCACTGCGACCGATGATGCCGACCCGTTCACCGGGTTTCAGGCTGAAACTGATGTTGGCCAGCGCCGGCGAGTTCTGGCCGTTGTAGTGAAAAGTCACGCCGTTGACGTCGAGGGCGCCTTGCAGTTGCGTGCGCTCCAGTGGCCGCTGTTTCGCGTCGCGTTCCTGCGGCAAGCCCATCAGCGCATCGGTGCTTTTCATCGTCAGTTGCGCTTGCTGATAACGGGTGATCAGCCCCGCGATCTGCCCCAGCGGCGCGAGTACGCGGCTGCCGAGCATGTAGGTTGCCACCAGTGCGCCAACGCTGAGGTTGCCGGCGATGATGCTGTAGACCCCGGCGACGATGGTCGCCATGCCGGAGAACTGCTGGATGAACAGTGTGCCGTTGGTCGCCAGTGCCGAGAGGTTGCGCGCATGGCTGTCGAGGCGGGTGAGGGCGCCGTGGGTACTTTCCCATTTGTGCTGGCGTTCACTTTCGGCGCTACAGGCCTTGAGGGTTTCCAGGCCACCGAGGGTTTCGATCAGCAGGGCCTGGCGCTCGGCGCCGAGGGTCAGGCTTTTTTGCACGGTGTCGCGCAGACGCACCTGAATGATCATTGCGAACATGATCGTGATCGGGAACGCCAGCAACGGAATCACCACCAACCAGCCACCGAGCAGGCCGATCACCACCAGCATCAGCACGGCGAAGGGCAGGTCGATCAGGCTGGTCAGGGTCACGGCGGTGAGGAATTCGCGCAGGCCCTGGAAGTCATGGATGCTTTGGGCGAAACCACCGATGGTCGCCGGGCGCGCTTTCATCGACATGCCGGTGATGCGTTCAAACAGGGTCGCGGAAAGGATGACATCGGTTTTCTTGCCGGCAGTGTCCAGCAGATGCGCGCGAACTACGCGCAATGCCAGTTCGAAACCGGTGCCGATCAGCAAGCCGATGGACAGCACCCATAACGTGGACGTGGCCTGGTTCGGCACTACCCGGTCGTAGGTCTGCATCACGAACAGCGGGACCATCAGCCCCAGCAGGTTAATCAGAAAACTGGCGAGAATCGCATCGCTGTACAGCCATTTCGACAGTTTCACCGTATCGCGAAACCACGCGTCTACTCGGGGTACCAGCGGCGAGCGCAAGTCTTCGAGTTCGTGGCGCGGCCGGGCGAACAACGCTTGGCCGCTATAGTTTTCGGTGAGTTCTTCACGGTTGACCCATTGCTCGCCGCCATCGGCTTCGCTCGGCAGAATCAGTAAGCGGCCATCGTCGCCGAAGCGGCGCAGCACGGCTGTACGGCCGTTGTTGAGGATCAGCATCACCGGCAGGTTGAGCGCGGAGATGTCAGCCAGGTCGCGGCGTAACAACCGCGCCTGCAAACTGGCCCGGGCTGCTGCTCGGGGCAGCAGGTCCAGGCTCAGGCGTTGGTGTGCCATTGGCAGCCCGGCACTCAGGCTGGCGCGGCTGACCACCGCGCCATGAAGTTTGCAGAGAATCAGCAGCCCGTCCAGAAGCGGGTCATCGAAGCTCAGCCGCGGATCGACACCGGTGTTGCCGGGTTCCATGCTGGTCAAATTGATAGCTCCAATGCGTTACTTCAGTTCAGGCAGACGGGCTTCGTTTTTCACTTCGCTTTTGGCGATCGCATCGGCAGGCAGCACTACGCGTTGCTTGCTTAGCAACTCACCCATGTTTGCTAATACACGGTACATCGAATATTCCTCGGTGTAGCGTACCTCGGTGTAGCGACGGTTGGCATTGTAGAGTTCGTTTTCGCTGTCCAGTACGTCGAGCAGGGTGCGTTGGCCGAGGCCGAACTGGTCCTGATACGCCGCCCGCACACGCGTCGTGGTTTCGGCGTATTCGCGGGCGCTCGGGGTCTGTTTGCGCGCGTTGAGCATGGCGTTCCAGGCCAGGTGGATGTTTTCGTTTAGCTGGCGCAGGGCGTTGTTGCGGATGTCCATGGCCTGATTGATCTTGTGCGCATCGGACGCCAGTCGCGCCTTGTCGCTACCGCCGCGGAACAGGTTGTAGTTCATCACGATGCCAACGCGCCATTCGTTGTCATGGCCTTCTTCGCCCGCCACGTTGTTGTTCGCGCCGACAGCCGCTTCAGCGTCGAAACGCGGGTAGAACGGCGACTTGGCCACTTCGTACTGGCTCTCGGCCGATTGCACGTCGGCCTGGGCAGATTTCAGGTACGGGTTGTTGTCGACCATGCTCTGTTGAGCGTCGAGGATGTTGGTGGGCAGTTCACCCTTGATCGATGGCAGTGTTTCCAGTTCATCGGCCTTGCGACCGGTCACCGCGAAAAAATTCGCTTCGGAGTCAGCCAGATCGACTTCGGCGGTGTCGAGGTTGTTCTCGGCGAGCGCACGACGTGCCACGGACTGATCGGCGTCGGCGTTGCTGCCGATGCCGCGCTGGGTGCGCAGGCCGATCTGGTCGTTGACCCGCAAATGCGCCTGCAGGTTGTTCTTGGCCAGCGTCACCAGTTCGCGGCGCTTTAGCACGTCGAGGTAAACTTCGATGGTGCGCAGGGCCAGGTCCTGCGCGGTGCCCTGAGCGTAATAGGCCCGGGAATTGACCACGCCTTTGGTCCGTTCGACTTCGTTGGACGTGTTGAAACCATCGAAAAGCATCTGCCGCAGGCGCAGCTCGGATTGGGTGTAGGTCAGGATTCGGGTGTCGTGGTTACCGAAGGCCCGGGTGTTGGTGTTGTCGCTGTACCCGCGCCCGTACGCGGCATTCAGATCAACGGAAGGATAAAACCCGCCTTTGGCGACTTTTACGTCTTCATCTGCGGACAGACGGCTGTCAACCCGCGAAGCAAGTTCAGGGTGAGTGGCTATGGTGCTCTGAATTGCCTCGGTCAAAGACATGGCTTGAGCCTGAGAGGTGCAGGCCATGGCCAATAAAATCGCACTGCAAAGGGGGTTCAATCGGCGCATGGGTACATCTCCCTGAAAATCCTAATGGTGCTTTATCAGTCGCCAAATATTTGACGGCATTTATAGGTGAAAGCGTTTCATACTTGTAACATCAGAGCTAAGAACATTCTTCAAAGAAGCTTAGAAGTATTTCTCATAACTGTTATTCCAAAATAAACTTATGCGCTCTGATGAATCCAGCACACTGTTCATCCTGAAAGCCTTTGATTTAAGCGCTTAGGGAGCTTATCAGGGGTTGGTAAAAAGTTCAGTCCACTTATCGAAATTGGGCGAAGGAGTGCTGGAGGGGAGGGACGCGTAACGGTTTTCGGGTGACGGTTTTCTGTCACTTGCTGGTTCAAAACCGTTACGCATCGCTCGCAGGTAAGGTTGTTTCGTGAACGGCGCCCCGATGTTGTTGATTACATTGGGTTTTTGCGCAAACGGAAGGCTTGCCTCGCGTGCGACATGATCGGCGAGATTGTCGCCAGGGCAGCGGTTTGATTAAGCCAGTCGCAGCCCGGTAGACGATCCGCCGATCGCCCGCTCTCGCCATGAGCACGTTCTTCGCAAACAACAGGATGCCGACAACAGTTGGCAGCGGAGGAAATGCACATGGCTACGCTCATCGGTATCGTCAGTAAGGTCATTGGTCAGGTGTTCGCCGAGGCGAGCAACGGCACCCGCCGGGCACTGGTCGAAGGGGATCGGCTGTTTGCCGGCGATCAACTGTTGACCGGGGCCGAAGGCGCGGTGGCGGTGCACCTGCAAAATGGCCAGGAACTGACCCTCGGGCGTGGCAGCAGTCTGCAAATGAATGCCCAGTTGCTGGTGGATCACGCTTCCCACGTGAATACCGCGGAGGCGACCACGCCGACTGAGGCGCAACTGACCGATGTCGAACGCGTGCAGAAAGCCATCGCGGCGGGTGATGACCCGACGCAGACCGCGGAAGCGACGGCGGCAGGTCCGGGTACGCCGGGCGGACCGGGTGGCGCGTTGGGCGGCGGCCACAGTTTTGTGCTGCTGGAAGAAGTGGCCGGGCGGGTCGATCCGAACGTCGGTTTCCCGACGGCTGGCTTCAACGGTGTGCCCGAAGTTCCCCTGGAACGTGTCGCCGGTAACCCGGATAACGGCGCCAACCCATTGGCCGCGCCGATTGTTCCCGGCGCCCCGGATGCCCCTGTTGTTCCAGTTACCCCGATTACTCCCGATACCCCGATTGTTCCGAATACCCCGGACAATCCCGTCACGCTGACCGGCCTCGACTCAGACGGCGGCGAGCTGACCGTAAACGAGAAAAACCTCACCTCCGGCACCGACCCTGATGCTCCGGCCCTGATCCAGACCGGCACCTTCACCGTCTCTGCGCCGGATGGTCTGCAAACTTTGACCGTGGGCGGCATCGCCGTCGTCACCGGTGGTGTGGCCGCGGGCTTCCCGCAGTCGGCTTCGACTCCCACTGGCGCCACGTTCACCATCACCGGTTACGACCCGGCGACCGGCACGGTGACCTACAGCTACACGCTGAATCACAGCGACACCCACCCGAATGCGGACGGTACCAACAGCATCTCCGAAAACTTCGACGTGGTGGCCAAGGATGTCGATGGCAGCACCGCGACCGGGCAGCTCAACGTCAACATCGTCGATGACGTGCCGACCGCGCACGCTGACCTCGCCTCCGTCGCCGAGGGCGGCATCATCACCGGCAACGTGCTGACCAATGACGTGGTCGGTGCCGATGGTCCGGCAGCAGGTGGCGGTGTGGTTGGCGTACGCGCCGGTTCTGACGTTTCGAATCCAGTGCATACCGGCGTCGGCACCCAGATCAATGGCACCTACGGTTACCTCACGATCGATGCCTTGGGCAATGCCGAATACCACAGCAACCCGAACTCGGTAGGCGCCCCCGGCGCGACCGATACCTTCACCTACACCTTGCGTGATGGCGACGGTGATGAAAGCACCACGACGATCATCATCGACGTCCACAACAGCAGCATCGCGGCTAGCGCCAATGAAGTAACCGTCTCCGAAAACGCGCTGGACCTGACCAAGGACGGCCAAGACCTGGCACCCGGCACGGTTTCCGGAAGCCAACCCGGCAGCACGGGCGAAACCGCTTCCGGCACGTTGGTCGGCTCGGTCACCGGCGCGGTCGGTACGGTCACCTACGCCCTGGTCGGCAACGATCACGGCACTTATGGCCAGATCCTGATCAACACGGATGGCACCTACACCTACACCCTGACTTCGCCGGCCGGTACTTCGCCGCAAGCGAACGACGGTGCCAATACCGTGACCGAAAGCTTCACCTATTCGGCCACCGATAACGTCGGCAACACGGTCACCAGCACCATCGTGATCAACATCGTCGATGACGTGCCGACGGCTCACCCGGAACTGGCTTCCGTTGCTGAAGGCGGCATCATCAGCGGCAACGTGCTGACCAATGACGTGGTTGGCGCCGATGGTCCGGCAGCCGGTGGTGGTGTGGTTGGCGTGCGCGCCGGCTCCGACGTTTCTACTCCGGTGCATACCGGCGTCGGCACCCAGATCAACGGCACCTACGGCTACCTGACCCTCGATGCCCAGGGCAACGCGGAGTACCACAGCAACCCGAACTCGGTGAGCGGCGCTGGCGCAACGGACACCTTCACCTACACCCTGCGTGACGGCGACGGTGACGAGAGCACCACCACGATCACCGTCGACGTGATCAACAGCAGCATCACGGCACATGGCAGTGCAGTAACCGTCTCCGAAAATGCGCTGGACCTGACGAAGGACGGCCAAGACCTGGCACCCGGCACGGTTTCCGGAAGCCAACCCGGCAGCACGGGCGAAACCGCTTCCGGCACGTTGGTCGGCTCGGTCACCGGCGCGGTCGGTACGGTCACCTACGCCTTGGTCGGCAACGATCACGGCACTTATGGCCAGATCCTGATCAACGCGGACGGTACCTACACCTACACCCTGACTTCGCCGGCCGGTACTTCGCCGCAAGCGAACGACGGTGCCAATACCGTGACCGAAAGCTTCACCTATTCGGCCACCGATAACGTCGGCAACACCGTCACCAGCACCATCGTGATCAACATCGTCGATGACGTGCCGACGGCTCACCCGGAACTGGCTTCCGTTGCTGAAGGCGGCATCATCAGCGGCAACGTGCTGACCAATGACGTGGTTGGCGCCGATGGTCCGGCAGCCGGTGGTGGTGTGGTTGGTGTACGCGCGGGTTCTGACGTTTCTACTCCGGTGCATACCGGCGTCGGCACCCAGATCAACGGCACCTACGGGTACCTGACTCTCGATGCCCAGGGCAACGCCGAGTACCACAGCAACCCGAACTCGGTGAGCGGCGCTGGCGCAACGGACACCTTCACCTACACCCTGCGTGACGGCGACGGTGACGAGAGCACCACCACGATCACCGTCGACGTGATCAACAGCAGCATCACGGCACATGGCAGTGCAGTAACCGTCTCCGAAAATGCGCTGGACCTGACCAAGGACGGCCAAGACCTGGCACCCGGCACGGTTTCCGGAAGCCAACCCGGCAGCACGGGCGAAACCGCTTCCGGCACGTTGGTCGGCTCGGTCACCGGCGCGGTCGGTACGGTCACCTACGCCTTGGTCGGCAACGATCACGGCACTTATGGCCAGATCCTGATCAACGCGGACGGTACCTACACCTACACCCTGACTTCGCCGGCCGGTACTTCGCCGCAAGCGAACGACGGTGCCAATACCGTGACCGAAAGCTTCACCTATTCGGCCACCGATAACGTCGGCAACACCGTCACCAGCACCATCGTGATCAACATCGTCGATGACGTGCCGACGGCTCACCCGGAACTGGCTTCCGTTGCTGAAGGCGGCATCATCAGCGGCAACGTGCTGACCAATGACGTGGTTGGCGCCGATGGTCCGGCAGCCGGTGGTGGTGTGGTTGGTGTACGCGCCGGTTCTGACGTTTCGACCCCGGTCCACAACGGCGTCGGCACCCAGATCACTGGCACCTACGGTTACCTGACCCTCGATGCCCAGGGCAACGCGGAATACCACAGCAACCCGAACTCGGTAGGCGCCCCCGGCGCGACCGATACCTTCACCTACACCTTGCGTGACGGCGACGGCGACGAAAGCACCACCACGATCACCGTCGACGTGATCAACAGCTGCATCAAAGCGGTTAGCGACACTGACGTCACTGTCCATGAAAGTGCGCTGGACCTGAGTAAGGACGGCCAAGACCTGGCACCTGGCACGGTTTCCGGAAGCCAGCCCGGCAGCACGGGTGAAACCGCTTCCGGCACGTTGGTCGGCTCGGTCACCGGCGCGGTCGGTACGGTCACCTACGCCCTGGTCGGCAACGATCACGGCACTTATGGCCAGATCCTGATCAACGCGGATGGCACCTACACCTACACCCTGACTTCGCCGGCCGGCACCTCGCCGCAAGCGAACGACGGTGCCAATACCGTGACCGAAAGCTTCACCTATTCGGCCACCGATAACGTCGGTAACACCGTCACCAGCACCATCGTGATCAACATCGTCGATGATGTGCCGACGGCTCACCCGGAACTGGCTTCCGTTGCTGAAGGCGGCATCATCAGCGGCAACGTGCTGACCAATGACGTGGTTGGCGCCGATGGTCCGGCAGCCGGTGGTGGTGTGGTTGGTGTACGCGCCGGTTCTGACGTTTCGACCCCTGTCCACAACGGCGTCGGCACCCAGATCACTGGCACCTACGGCTACCTGACCCTCGATGCCCAGGGCAACGCGGAATACCACAGCAACCCGAACTCGGTAGGCGCCCCCGGCGCGACCGATACCTTCACCTACACCTTGCGTGACGGCGACGGCGACGAAAGCACCACCACGATCACCGTCGACGTGATCAACAGCTGCATCAAAGCGGTCAGCGACACTGACGTCATTGTCCATGAAAGTGCGCTGGACCTGAGTAAGGACGGCCAAGACCTGGCACCTGGCACGGTTTCCGGAAGCCAGCCCGGCAGCACGGGTGAAACCGCTTCCGGCACGTTGGTCGGCTCGGTCACCGGCGCGGTCGGTACGGTCACCTACGCACTGATCGGTAACGACCACGGTGCGTATGGCCAGATCCTGATCAACGCGGATGGCACCTACACCTACACCCTGACTTCGCCGGCCGGTACTTCGCCGCAAGCGAACGACGGTGCCAATACCGTGACCGAAAGCTTCACCTATTCGGCCACCGATAACGTCGGCAACACCGTCACCAGCACCATCGTGATCAACATCGTCGATGACGTGCCGACGGCTCACCCGGAACTGGCTTCCGTTGCTGAAGGCGGCATCATCAGCGGCAACGTGCTGACCAATGACGTGGTTGGCGCCGATGGTGCCGCTGCGGGCGGTGGTGTGGTTGGCGTGCGCGCCGGCTCGGACGTTTCGAGCCCGGTCCACAACGGCGTCGGCACCCAGATCACTGGCACCTACGGTTACCTGACCCTCGATGCCCAGGGCAACGCGGAATACCACAGCAACCCGAATTCGGTAGGCGCCCCCGGCGCGACCGATACCTTCACCTACACCTTGCGTGACGGCGACGGCGACGAAAGCACCACCACGATCACCATCGACGTGCACAACGCCTGCATCACGGCCGCTACCGACAACGACGTGACCGTCTTCGAAAAAGCCCTCGACTTGAGCAAGGACGGCCAGGACCTGGCACCCGGCACGGTCACCGGCAGCGACCCGCACAGCACCGGCGAAACCGCTTCAGGCACGCTGGTCGGTTCGGTTACCGGCGCGGTGGGCACGGTCACTTACACCCTGGTCGGCAGCGATCACGGAACGTACGGTCAGATCTTGCTCAACCCCAACGGCACCTACACCTACACCCTGACCTCGCCGGCCAGCACCACACCGAACGCGAACAACGGCGCGAACACGCTGAGTGAAAGTTTTACGTACAAAGCCACCGATGCGCTGGGCAATTCCAGCATCAGCACGATCAAGGTCAACATCGTCGATGACGTGCCCAATGCAGTCGCCTCCGAGCGTTCCGTGGCCGCCGCTGAAGTCGACACCAATCTGCTGCTGGTGATCGACGTGTCCGGCAGCATGAAAGACGGTTCCGGCGTGGATGGGCTGTCGCGACTGGACCTCGCGAAGAAGGCGATCAGCGACTTGCTCAACAAGTACGACGACCTCGGCGACGTCAAAGTGCAAATCGTCACCTTCAGCAGCGGCGCCACCGACAAGACCTCGGTCTGGGTCGATGTGGCAACGGCCAAGTCGATCATTTCCAGCCTGACGGCGGGCGGCAATACCAACTACGACGCGGCTGTAGACGTGGCGCAAAAAGCGTTCGACACCAGCGGCAAACTGACCGGTGCGCAGAACGTGGGCTACTTCTTCTCCGACGGTAAACCTAACGAAGGGGACATCGGCAAAACGGACGAGGCGAACTGGAAAGCGTTCCTCGAAGAGAACCACATCAAGAACTACGCGATCGGCCTGGGCAACGGCGTCAGCAACGCCAACCTCGATCCACTGGCTTACGACGGCACGGCCGGCACCGGCCATGGCACCAATACCAATGCGGTCATCGTCAAAGATCTTGGCCAGCTCAACGCGGTACTGACAGGCACCGTGGTTGGCGCGCCGGTTACCGGTTCGCTGCTGGGCGACGGCGGTACGTTCGGTGCGGATGGTGGTTTCGTCAAATCGATCACGGTCGATGGCACCACCTACAGCTATGACCCGAAAGGCAACAGCAATCAGGGTACGCTGGGTTTCAGCGGCGGCGCCAACCACGGCACTTTCAACACCGTCAACAACACCCTGAGCATCGCCACTGATGGCAAAGGCACGCTGGTGGTGAACCTCGACACCGGCGAATACACCTACACCTCGCAGAAAGCCACCGCGACGGTGATCACCGAAAACGTCAGCTACACGATCAGCGACAACGATGGTGATCTGGCCAGCTCCACGCTGGTGGTCAAGGTCGTTCCGAACGCGCCACCGGTTGCGGTCGAAGATCACGTCATCACCAACATCCTGTCGGCCAACGTTGCTGTGCCGGGCGAAGCGCTGCTGGCCAACGACACCGATGCCAACGGCGATCCGCTGACGGCCTCGCCGACCACGTTCAACACCGGCTGGGCCGCCAAGGGCGCGGATTTCACCGGGACCGGCGTGATTACCACGTTCGCCAACTCTGCTAACAGTGCGGCGAACCAGGCGTTGGCAGACGTGCGCAGCTCTTTTGCGGCGAATGCGGCCACCATGACCGCGGTCCTTTTGGTCAGCGGCTACCTCGGGGCGGTCACCACCGCGAATGCCAATGACGAGGATCGCATCACCGTCAACCTGAAGCAGGGCGAGACGCTTAACCTGGACCACAACCTGGCGGCCGGTCACGTCGCCATGGAGTACTCGGTCAACGGCGGTGCGTTCGTTCCCGTCAGTGACGGTCAGACCATCACGGCGACGGCGGATGGCACTTACCAGATCCACATTACCAACATCGACGACGGTGGCAAGAACGGCAAGGGCGCTGAAAATTACCAGCTGAAGCTGACCGTCGACTACTCCGGCGCTCACGACATCACCCCGGACTACCACGGCACCTACACCGCCAACGACCACCATGGCGGCAGCGACAGCGCGGCGGTGAGCATTACTTATCAGGAAGGCCACACCCTCACCGGTACGGCAGGCGATGACGTGCTGGTGGCGGGCACGGGCAACAACGTGATCAACGCGGGCGACGGCAACGATGTGCTCACCGCCGGTGCCGGCAACAACGAACTGCATGGCGGCGCCGGCAACGACTTGCTCTACAGCGGACCGGGCAACGACCTGTTGGACGGCGGCACTGGCATCGACACCGCGAGCTACGCCCACGCCACCGCGGGGGTGAAAGTTGACCTGAGCCTGCTCGGCGCGCAAAACACCCTGGGCGCCGGCACCGACACCCTGACCTCGATCGAAAACCTCGTCGGTTCCGACTTCGATGACAAGCTCACCGGTGACAGCCATAACAACGTCATCAACGGTGGCCTCGGCAACGACATGCTCAACGGTGGCGGCGGCGATGACTTCCTCATCGGCGGCCTCGGCAACAACACCCTCACCGGTGGTGCTGGCGCGGACACCTTCCAGTGGCTCAAAGGCAACAGCGGCCACGACGTCGTCACTGACTTCACCCCAGGCACCGACAAGCTGGACCTGTCGCAATTGCTGCAAGGCGAAAACAGCACCGCGGCGTCGCTGGATGACTACCTTCACTTCAAAGTCACCGGCAGCGGCGATTCGCTGGTCACCAGCATTGACGTCAGTGCCATGGCCGGTGCTGCACCGAACCAGACCATCGACCTCGCCGGCGTCAATCTGGCCAGCCATTACGGCGTGACACCGGGCGCGGGCGGGTTGGTTGCCGGTGCGGATACGGCGACGATCATCAACGGCATGTTGAATGACCACTCGTTGAAGGTCGATACCGTGTGACCTGACATCTGAAACGACAAAACCCGCCATCCCCGTGAAGGAATGGCGGGTTTTTTTGTCTGGGTCAGCGCGAGATCAGGAACGATGCAGGGTTTTCTGCCTGAGGATGTAGATCGTCACCAGCACCGCGCTGGTCAGCATGAACCCGCGTGCCCACGGCAGCGGCACCAGGTAGCACGAAAACAGAATGCTCACCCACATCAGGCCGATGGCGTAGACCTTGCCCTTGAGCGGAATGCCGTTGCCGTCGAGGTAGTCGCGAATCCACGGTCCCAACCTCGGATGCTCCACCAGCCAGTGATAAAAACGCGGGGAGCTCCGGGCGAAGCAAGCGGCCGCCAGCAACAGGAAGGGCGTGGTGGGCAACACCGGCAGGAAAATCCCGATCACCCCCAGCGCAACGCTCAGCCAGCCGATGGCCAGCAGCACGTAGCGCACTATCGGGGAGCGGTGGCCTATGGGGTTGTCCATAGGCAAAACCTTAGTGGTGACGTGGCTTGAGGATCGCCGGTTTTTCGTCTGGCGCGTTGCACAGCAGGTACAGCGCGGTCAGGGCTTCGGGGATCTGCACGATCATGTCGTCCATCAGGTTGGCGTCTTTGGCGATGTCTTCGAACTCAGGCTGTTCGTCGAACAGACCCGAACCGACCATGATCGGCAGGAGCATTTCACTGACTTCGTCTTCGGCAGTTTCGAACCAGGCCGCTTCGCGCAGGAACACGCCTTCCATGAAACCGATGCACCAGCCGCGCAGGTCGGAATCGTCCGGGTCTTCGCCGAGGTCCAGTTCGCACGGCAGCTCGAACTCTTCATCGGACGCCAGTTGACGAGCAATGTGAGCCTTGAGGGCGAGCAGAGTGGATTCGATGGCTTCACGCTCGGTGTCGTCGGCGTAATGCGGCTCTTCGGCAAAGAGGGCATCGATCCATTCACGGTCGGGAACGAGTTCGGAGCAGATCGACAACGCGGTGAGGTAGCCGTGGGCGGCCACGTAGTCCAGCGCCTCGTCATGCAGTTCGTCGGCGTCGAGGAATACTTGCAGGCGGGTTAGTTGCTCAGCGAAGGACATTAAAAGGCTACCTTGGGATTTAAACAGATGCGGGAATTCTAGGCCTTCTTGAGCCCTCAGGCCAGCCGCGCGGGATATTTGGCCCTGGATGGCTTTGGGTGGCGTAACCGCAACATGGAATCCCCCACGGGCCCAACGTTGTGTTCCTCTTCTCAGTGGCACCCTTTGCAACGAAGCCCTCGGGTATACTCCCGCGTTTTGTGATGCCCTGCTGGCGTCGCGGCTGAGATGTGAAGCGTCATGCAACGCGCACTTACGATTTGTCAGTGCAGCCTTGCGGATACTGAACCAGCCTTGCAGGGATGATTCGGTGATTTTTGGAGTTTTTATGCTCGAACAGGCTCAACGCGTTCTCAAGGACATCTTCGGCTACGACAGTTTTCGTGGCCGCCAGGGTGCGATCATTGAGCGTGTGGCCAGTGGCGGTGACGCCCTGGTACTGATGCCTACCGGTGGCGGCAAATCCCTGTGCTTCCAGGTACCGGCGCTGTTGCGCGAAGGCCTTGCGGTGGTCGTGTCGCCACTGATCGCATTGATGGACGATCAGGTCGCGACCCTCGAGGAACTGGGCGTCGCCGCCGCTGCATTGAACTCCACGCTGAGCGCCGAACAGCAACGCGACCTGGCGGCGCGGATCACGCGCGGTGAAGTGAAGATGCTGTACCTGGCGCCGGAACGTCTGGTCCAGCCGCGCATGCTGGCCTTTCTGCAAAGCCTTGAAATAGCCCTGTTTGCCATCGACGAAGCGCATTGCGTATCGCAATGGGGCCACGACTTCCGTCGCGAGTACCTGCAACTGGGGCAGTTGGCAGAATTGTTCCCCAACGTCCCGCGCATCGCCCTGACCGCTACCGCGGACAAGCGCACCCGGGAAGAAATCGTCGACCGCCTGCATTTGCAGGACGCCGAGCGTTTTCTCTCAAGTTTTGACCGTCCGAACATTTTTTACCGCATCGTGCCCAAGGAGCAGCCACGCAAGCAGCTCCTGGCGTTCCTCGCCGAACGGCGCAGCGATGCCGGTATCGTCTATTGCCTGTCGCGCAAGAAGGTTGATGAAGTCGCGGTGTTCCTCAGCGAGCAAGGCTTCCCGGCGCTGCCGTACCACGCCGGCCTGCCCAACGAAACGCGATCGCTGCACCAGAAGCGCTTCCTCAACGAGGAAGGCCTGATCATGGTCGCCACCGTGGCGTTCGGCATGGGCATCGACAAGCCCAACGTACGCTTCGTCGCGCACCTTGATCTGCCGAAATCCCTTGAGGCTTATTATCAGGAAACCGGTCGTGGTGGCCGTGACGGTCTGCCGGCGGATGCCTGGATGGCCTACGGCCTGCAAGACGTGGTGATGCTCAAGCAGATGCTGCAGAACTCCGAAGGCGACGAGCGTCACAAGCGTCTGGAACAGCACAAGCTCGACGCCATGCTCTCGCTCTGTGAAGAAACCCGCTGCCGTCGCCAGACCCTGCTGGCTTACTTCGACGAAGACATGCCCGAGCCATGCGGCCACTGCGATAACTGTGTCGATGGCGTGCAGACCTGGGACGCCACCGAGCCGGCGCGTCAGGCACTGTCGGCGATCTTCCGCACCGGCCAGCGCTATGGCGTCGGCCATCTGGTGGACGTGTTGCTGGGCAAGGACAACGAAAAGGTGCGTAGCTTCGGTCATCAGCATCTGTCGGTGTACGGCGTCGGCAAGACGCTGGGGGAGAGCGAATGGCGCTCCCTGTTCCGCCAACTCGTCGCCCGGGGCCTGGCAGACATTGACCTCGAAGGTTACGGTGGCCTGCGCCTCAGTGACACTTGCCGGCCGCTGCTCAAGGGCGAAGTGACCCTGGAACTGCGTCGCGACCTCAAGCCGCAGACCACGACGAAAAGCAGCAAGAGCCCGGCGAGCCAACTGGTCCGTGGCGAAGAGCGCGAACAGTGGGAAGCGTTGCGTGCCTTGCGTCGCAAGCTGGCCGAGGAGCACGGTGTGCCACCTTATGTCATTTTCCCCGATTCGACGCTTCTGGAAATGCTCCGCAGCCAACCGACCTCGCTGGCGGAGATGGCCACGGTCAGCGGCGTCGGCGCGCGAAAACTGGAACGCTACGGCGAGGCCTTCCTCGAAGTGCTCGGCGGTCAGGTCGAGGCGCCGAAAGTGGTGGCTGATGTGCGCCACGAGCTGATCACCCTGGCTCGCGCCGGCATGACCCCGCTGCAAATCGCCGGTCAGCTGCAGTGTTCGGAAAAGAACGTCTACACGATGCTTGCCGAGGCGATCGGCAAGCAGCAGTTGTCGTTGGAACAGGCACTGGACTTGCCCGAAGACCTGATGGGTGAAGTGCAGGATGCATTCCTCGACGGCGAGGGCGAGTTGCCGCCGGTGACGGAGATTGCCGAGTTGTTCGCCGGTCGCGTGCCGGAAGGGGTTTTGTATTGCGTACGTGCCGCGCTGCAGTCGGAATTCGAGGTGTGATGCTCAAATACTGAACACGTTCTATAGATGTAACGATTCAGTACAGAGCAAGCCTTGCCTCCAGCCAAGGGCCATGCTTAGCTGACTAATAATTAGTTTTTCTCTATTTCAGTCTAATCATGAGTGTTTTATGCCGTTAACCGATCAACACCGATTTGGCATGCAACTGGCCCAGATGTCCCGCGGCTGGCGTGCCGAACTGGATCGCCGTCTCGCAGGCCTGGGGTTGTCTCAGGCGCGCTGGCTGGTGCTGCTGCACCTGGCGCGTTTCGAGGAAGCTCCGACCCAGCGTGAATTGGCGCAAAGTGTCGGCGTGGAAGGGCCAACACTGGCACGGCTGCTCGACAGCCTGGAAAGCCAGGGTCTCGTTCAGCGTCAGTCCGTGGTCGAAGACCGTCGGGCAAAAAAAATTGTCCTGTGTGCCCCGGCCCGCCCCCTGATCGAACAAATTGAAACCATTGCAAATCAATTACGCCTCGAGCTTTTTCAAGGTGTCGAAGAGGCGGATTTGAAGATCTGCATGCGGGTGCACGGGCACATCCTGGGCAACCTGGAAAAATCTTGAGGCATAAACGGGGGCCCGCTTTTTGAGAGACCCCGTTGGGCGGTCTATAAAGAACGACTAGGCTGTATCGTGTTCGTACCGGATGTGCGAACACGCACCGTCAGGTTCTGGTTATCTAAGGGATGCTCATGCTCGAGAGTTGGCACGTAGTATTGCGGTGTTGCGCGAAGTTGCTTCTGGTCGGTGGGGCTGTCACTTACTCGGCGTTGGCACCCGCGCTGGGGCTGGGGGAAATCACCCTGCATTCAGCACTGAATCAGCCATTGCGTGCCGACATCGCCCTGGAGGATGCAGCCGGCCTGGAAGAGGGCGATTTGTCAGTCAGCCTGGCGACAGCAGACGAGTTCGGTCGTGCCGGCGTCGAGCGGGTGTTTTTTCTCAACGACCTGAAGTTCACGCCGATCTTCAAGGGCAACCGCAGCCTGATCCGGGTGAGCTCCAACAAAGCCGTCAATGAACCCTTTCTGAATTTTCTCGTGCAGCTCAATCAGCCCAATGGGCGCGTGCTGCGTGAGTACACCGTATTGATCGATCCGCCCGGCTCGCCAGGCATTGTGCCCGTTGCCGATGAACCGGTCGCCAGCTCCCCGAATTCTCCGTTCCCAAGCGTCAAACCCGCCACTGCGCCAACGCCCATGGCGAAGAAACCTGCGCCCAAAGTTGAGCCCATTGCCGCGCCGGTCATTGATCCCGTTGCCGAGCAATTGGCCGCCAGTGTGCTGCAGAACCAGCAATTGCAAAAAACCGTCGATGAGATGAACGCAAAGTTTCAGGCCCAGGACGAACAGATTGCCGGCCAGAAAAAGCAGATAGATGAATTGCAAACCCGCTTGGCAGAAGCCCGGAAGCCGCCCCCGGTTGTGCCGCAAGCAGAGGTGCCTGCACCGGTCGCGGCACCTGAACCCGAGACTTACGATTGGTCGCTGATCATCGGATTGCTGGCATTGGTTGTATTGCTGTTGCTGGGTCTGTTGATCCGCCGCCGCCGTCAGCAGGTTCAGGCGTTACCCGAAGATCCAGCGGTTATGCCATCGCGGCATGAACCGGTGCTCAATCAAACCAGCGAACCAGCGGTAAAGGCTCCGTTGACGAAACCGGCGCCGGCCCATCATGACGAAACGCCGTCCGGCGATGTGCTTGAAGGCGTGGGCATCTACCTGGCGTACGGGCGCTTTTCCGAAGCGGCGGGCCTGTTGCGTGACGCATTGTCCAAGGACCCACAGCGCACGGATCTGGCCGTGCAATTGCTTGAAGTCCTCGGCAAGCAAGGCGACGCCCCAGCCTATGAAGCGCAGGAAAACAGCCTGCGCAATGCCGGGTTCGATTCACAGCAGTTGCAGGACATTCGGGCCCGTTATCCAAAATTGAACAACGTCCCGCCGCCGGCGCCGGCGGTGCCAGCCATCACACCACTGGCGAAGTCCGAACAGACGTCCGGCGATGAGTTTCAGTTGAACCTGGATGACCTGTCGATGGATTCGAGTTGGGATCTGGTCAGCCCCTTCGAAACGACCAAGCCCGCGGAAAAGCCACCGAAGGTCGTGGAGCCCGCATTCACCTCGAATCTGCACGTGTTGCCCGATGTGTTCGAGATGCCGGAAGAACCGACGCTCGGCGAGCCCGAACTGGAATGGATCGCCGAACCTGATTCCCAGTCCCTGGACGACGATTTTCTGGATGGTTTCAGTGATACGGGCCACTCGCTGGCGCTGGAACCGCTGAGTCTGGAGCCGGCCTCGCCGATCAATGCAGGCAAACTCGAACAAGCCCAGAACTGCATCGATGATGGCGATCTCGATAGCGCCGCCGAGTTGCTCAACGAGTTGATCAAGGACGGTGACGAGCCACTCAAACAGACGGCGCGCGCGTTGTTGGCCGGTATCCGCTGACGCTTTATCATGGCGGCGCCCACTGGCTCAGGAGTATCGCCCGTCATGACCGTGCACAAACCGGAAATCATCATCACCTACTGCACGCAATGCCAATGGCTGTTGCGTGCCGCCTGGTTAGCGCAAGAGCTGCTCAGCACCTTTGGCGGCGACTTGGGAAAGGTGTCGCTGGTGCCTGGCACGGGTGGTGTGTTTCACATTGTCTGCGACGACGTGCAGATCTGGGAGCGCAAGGCGGACGGCGGTTTCCCCGAGGCCAAAGTCCTCAAGCAGCGGGTCCGCGATCAGATCGATCCGGACCGCGACCTCGGGCACAACGACCGCACTCAGTGAGACGCGGCTTCGGCGGCCACGGTTTTCTTGCTGGAACCGCCCGAGAGTCTGCTGGACACCACGATCGCCACGATGATCAACGCACCGCCGATCAGCATGCGCATCGTCGGGTTCTCATCGAACAGCAGCCAGGCCACGGTAATGCCGTATACCGGTTCCAGGGCGAACACCACCGCAGCGGTTCGCGCCTTGATCACTGCGAGGCTGGCGACGAACAGGCTGTGAGCGACGGCGGTGCAGAAGACCCCGAGCAGGCTGATCCACAGCCAGTCGATGGCGCGCACTTCGCTCAACTGCGGTGCCGCCACTGGCAGCAGGCACAACGCAACCACCACGTTCTGGCACAACGCAGCCTGTACCGGCGGAATTCTTCCCGAACTGGCGCGGTTGGTCAGGGACAGCAGCGCAAACAGCAAACCTGAACCGACAGCCCACAGCAGGCCGACAGTCGCGCCGCTGGCCAAGTCGAAATCCGGCGTGACCAGCACCAGTCCGACACTCACCAACAGCACCAGTAGAATTTCATTGGCGCGAATCCGCTCGCGGAAAATCAACCCTTCGAGGATCACGGTAAAGGCCGGGAAACTGGTGAAACCCAGGGTGGCAATGGCGACTCCCGCGACCTTCACCGCAATGAAAAAACTCACCCAGTGTCCGGCCAGCAACACGCCGCTGAGCAGCAGGCGACGCCAATCCACGGCCTGCAATTTCTGCCAGGGAGTCT
Organism: Pseudomonas sp. GB2N2; assembly: GCF_054897705.1. Classification (NCBI taxonomy): domain Bacteria; kingdom Pseudomonadati; phylum Pseudomonadota; class Gammaproteobacteria; order Pseudomonadales; family Pseudomonadaceae; genus Pseudomonas; species Pseudomonas sp. GB2N2. Next base: position 2,946,654 of record NZ_CM142701.1, on the reverse strand, counting down.
GGCTGGCGAACCGCGCGAAAACGGCGAGGGCGAGCACGGCGAAGGCTGCGCGGCCGAAGACGATGACGGCGGGAGAGGCGGCGGCGAGTTTGCCGAACACTCCGGTCAGGCCGAACATCAGTGCGCCGATGTGCAGGGAGCCGAGGGCGGTACGGGGAGTCATTGCAATCCTTAACAGCAGACGGACCAAGGTATCGGGCATTGAACCGCGCAACGCACAGTCATGTCTGTCGCCAGACTATTGTCATTTGTTGCCAGCCTCGCGGCGCAATTTTCCGGGGGAGAGTCCAACCTCGCGCAAAACCGCCGCTGAAAAGGCACTTTGCGAGCTGTAACCCACCCGACTGGCGATCTCGCCAATGGGCAGTGCCGAATTGCGCAGCAGACCCACGGCCATGTGCAAACGACGACTGCGGATGTAATCCATCGGCGTCTGCCCGCATTCAGCGACAAATCGTGCATGCAGCCGAGCGCTGGAGAGGTCGGCGATGCGTGCCAGGTCGGCCACTTGCAGCGGATGCGCTGCGTGCCGATCGATGTGTGCGTTCAACGCAGCGTAGGGCAGGCGCCGGCCGCCGATCACGTTGGGTTTGGCAGAGTTGAGGCTTGCCAACAACAGCACCGCGCCTTGTTGCGCAATCAGCGGATCGCTGACCGGGCTGCCCGCCAGCCAATTCACCAATTGGCTTTGCCCGGCGTCCAGCGCGAGGCGCCCGGCGTTGTCGAGCAAACGGCGACTGGCATCGGCGTGCTCGCCAAGGGACTCGGCCACCCATTTAACGCTCGGCACATCCAGCACCAGGCAGCGGCTGCCATTGGCGCTGCCGCACGCATGATGGAAACCGGACGGGACCACCACAAAGCTCTGCTCAATCACCTGACTGCCACGCCCGTCGACCTCGAAATCCAGCGCACCCGACAGCCCGAACACCAGTTGCGCGTGGTCATGGCTGTGGACGATCAGGTCTTTCGTGTATTGGCGGAGCGTGAGGATCGGTCTCATCGCAAGTCTCCCGAATAAGGCCGCCAGTCTACACCGACATCATCCGCACGCGTTGTCACAGGACTGACTTGCCACTGTCATGGGCAATTAACCCGGCCGGCGCAAGCTTGCAAAAACAATCGCAGAGGGTTGCCCATGACCAGCGCTGAGCTCGCCAAACCCAGTCGCAAGCAACGTGTGCGGACCTTGTGGATTTCCGATGTGCACCTGGGCACCCGGGACTGTCAGGCCGAGCACTTGTCGCAGTTTCTCAAGGGTTACCACGCGGACAAGATCTACCTGGTCGGCGACATCATCGACGGCTGGAAACTGCGCGGCGGCATGTACTGGCCTCAGGCGCACACCAACGTGATCCGTCGCCTGTTGACCATGAGCAAGCGCGGCACCGAGGTGATCTACGTCACCGGCAATCATGACGAATTCCTGCGCCGCTATTCGAAACTGATCTTGGGCAACATTCAGTTGGTGGACGAAGCGGTGCACGTGACTGCCGATGGTCGTCATTTGCTGGTGATCCACGGCGACCAGTTCGACGTGATCACCCGCTATCACCGCTGGCTGGCATTCCTCGGCGACTCGGCCTACGAATTCACCCTGACCCTGAACCGCTGGCTCAACCACTGGCGCGCCCGTTACGGCTACGGCTATTGGTCGCTGTCGGCGTACCTCAAGCACAAGGTGAAAACCGCAGTCAGCTTCATCAGCGACTTTGAAGAAGCCATCGCCCACGAATGCGTCAAACGCGGATTGCACGGCGTAGTGTGCGGGCATATTCACCACGCCGAAATTCGCAAGGTTGGCGAAGTGGACTACCTCAATTGCGGGGATTGGGTGGAATCGTGCACGGCGTTGATCGAGCATTGGGATGGCTCGATCGAGCTGTACCGGTTGGCGGATGCCCAGGCGCGGGAGGCGGAGTTGAAGGCATTGAAAGTCGCTGAGCCAGCGTAGAGTTGTAGCGCCTGATCTGGCCCTTTCGCGAGCAAGCCCGCTCCCACAGGGGAATGCATTCCCAATGTGGGAGCGGGCTTGCTCGCGAAGGGGCCGGCCCGGACGCTCTAGATCCATCAGGCCGGCGCGTGTTCCTCCATCGCCGCCTTGTAGATCGAATGCTTGGGATGAGCAAACAACCGCTCCATCATCGGCTCGAAGAAACTCAGCGGTAATGTTTCGTATGTCGGGTCAAATGCCGCCGCGTCATACTTGGCACAGAATTCGATGGTCGCCCGATACTGCGGGTGATCACTGAATTGCTCGCGTAAATGCCGATCCATGCCCAAATGATGGAAAAAATAGTAGCCCTGGAAAATCCCGTGTTTCTCCACAATCCACAGGTTCTCGGCGCTGACGAATGGCTTGAGAATCGCCGCGGCAATGTCCGGATGGTTATAGGAACCCAAGGTGTCGCCGATGTCGTGCAGCAGGGCGCACACCACGTATTCCTCGTCGCGGCCATCGCGCCAGGCGCGGCTGGCGGTTTGCAGGGAGTGGGTCAGGCGATCCACCGGGAAGCCGCCAAAATCACCCTCCAGTAATTTCAGGTGCGCCACAATCCGTGTCGGCAATTGCTTCGCGTAGGCACTGAAGTCGGCGGCGATGATCGCCCAGTCTTCCTGCGTGCCATCCTGCATGTGGGTGAATCGGGCATTGGCATTCATCGGCTAACCTCACTGTGCTTACTTATTTTTATAAAGAACAACGGCTGCGCCTAAAACGGCACGCGACCCAGAATCATGTCGCGGTACATGACGAAATCGCCGAACAGGCTGTACAGCGGATGTTGAAAAGTCGCAGGACGATTTTTTTCAAAAAAGAAATGCCCGATCCAGGCAAAGCTGTAGCCGGCGAGCGGCAGTGCCAGCAACCAGAGCCAGGCACCTTTGCCGATGGTCAGGGCCAGAATGAAAATAACCAGCGTCGTGCCAATGAAGTGCAATCGTCGGCAAGTGCTGTCGCTGTGTTCGCTGAGGTAATACGGGTAAAACTCAGCGAAGCTATTGAAACGTTTGATGTTTTCCACGACTGCGATCTCTGTGGTTATTGTTATGGGCAGCAAGTTGTTCAGCGGATAGCTTATTTGAGTCTAGAGTGATCAGTGGCATCAGCCAGTGACAATGGGCGCCACTTTAGTATCCTTCGGAAATTGGCCGCGGCATGCGGCTCACCACGACAGTAAACGCCATGAGCGAAAGAACGACTTCTGCAAGCTGGGCGATGGGGATTGTCAAAGCACTGGAGATGGACGGCCTGGACTGCCGGGTTCTGTTCAAGCAGCTGGGGCTCGACTACGCGTCACTGGATGATCCGGATGCGCGCTTCCCGCAAGATTCCATGACTCGTTTGTGGCAGCGCGCCGTCGAGCTGTCCGGCAACCCGGCGATCGGCCTGAACATGGGCAAAGTGGTGCGGCCGGCCTCCTTCCATGTGGCCGGCTATGCGTTGATGTCCAGTCAGACCCTCGCCGAAGGTTTTCGGCGGCTGGTGCGTTACCAGCGAATCATCGCTGAAAGTGCCGACCTGAGTTTTCGGCTGCTGGATGAAGGCTATGCGCTGATTCTGACGGTCCACGGTGATCACCTGCCGCCGACCCGGCAAAGTGCCGAGGCCTCGCTGGCCTGTGCGCTGGCACTGTGCGGCTGGCTGACCGGGCGCACCCTGCAACCGCGCAAGGTGCTGGTGCAGGGCGAACAGCCGGCCAATCTCGAACCCTATAAACAAGCCTTCCATGCCCCGCTGGTATTCAACGCGCCTTATGACGCGCTGATCTTCGAGCGCGCCGACATGGAAGCGCCGTTGCCGACCGCCAACGAGGCCATGGCGCTGCTGCATGACCGTTTTGCCGGCGAGTACCTGGCACGGTTTTCCGAGAGCCGCGTCACCCACAAGGCGCGTCAGGTGTTGTGCCGTTTGCTGCCCCAGGGCGAGCCCAAGCGCGATACGGTGGCGCAGACCCTGCACTTGTCGCAACGGACATTGCAGCGACGGCTGCAAGAAGAGGGCACGAGTTTTCAGACGCTGCTGGATGACACCCGGCGCGAACTGGCCGAACAGTATCTGGCGCAACCCACGATGACCCTGCTGGAAATTGCCTACCTGTTAGGGTTCGCCGATCCGAGCAATTTCTTTCGCGCCTTCCGCCGCTGGTTTGACGCCACACCCGGCGAGTACCGGGTGCGGTTGATGGAAGCGCCGAACCCGATCAGTGACGCCAGAACGCCGGAATACATAGCACAAACACCGTAATGATCTCCAGTCGGCCGAGCAGCATGCCGAACGAGAGAATCCATTTGGCGGCGTCCGGCAGGCTGGCAAAGTTGCCTGCCGGGCCGATGGTCTCGCCGAGTCCCGGGCCGACGCCGGACACGGTGCTGGCGGCACCGGTCAACGCGGTCATCCAGTCGACGCCGAGCAGCGACAGCAGCAGGGCGATCACGCAGATGGTGATGGCGAAGAAAAATGAAAAGGTCAGGATCGATCGCACGATCTCTTCGTCGAGACGGTGCCCGTTGTACTTCTGCTTGATCACCGCACGCGGGTGAATCAACTGGTTAAGGTTGGCCTTGAGCAGGATGTAGGCGACCTGGAAGCGGAAAATCTTGATGCCGCCCGCCGTCGATCCCGAGCAGCCACCCACAAACCCCAGGTAAAAGAACAGCATCAGCGAGAAATTGCCCCAGAGGCTGTAGTCCCCCAGCGCAAACCCTGTGGTCGTTACCACTGACGTCACGTTCAGCGCCACATGCCGCAGCGCGTCCAGCCAGTGCAGGTTGGTGGTCCACCAGTACCAGGTGCCGAGGACCAGCCATGTGACCAGCAACATGCCGAGCAAACCTTGCACTTGCTGGTCCTTGATCAGCGCCCGACGGTTGCCGCGCAAGGTCGCCACGTACAGAGTGAACGGCAGGCTGCCCAGGATCATGATGACGACCGCCACCCAGTGCACCGCCGGCTGCTTCCACTTGGCCAGAGACTGGTCGGAGGTGGAAAAACCACCGGTGGAAATCGCCGACATCGCGTGGTTGATCGCATCGAACAGGCTCATCCCGGCCCACCAGAACGCCAGGCTACCGACAATGGTGATGCCGACATAGGCCGCCACGATCAAGCGCGCCACCATATGCGAGCGGGGCATGACTTTTTCCGAACGGTCCGACGACTCGGTCTGAAACAGGCGCATGCCACCGATGCGCAGCAACGGCAGGATCGCGACCGCCATGCCGATAAAGCCGATGCCGCCGATCCAGTGCAACAACGAGCGCCACATCAAGATGCCGGGGGACATGGTGTCCAGGCCGTTAAGCACAGTCGAGCCGGTGGCGGTGATGCCGGACATGCTCTCAAAGAAGGAGTCGGTGTAGCTGATGTGCTGGGTCAACAGGAACGGCAGGGCGGCGAAAATACACACCACCAGCCAGCTGCTGACCGTCAGCAGGTACATGTCCCGGGGACGCAGGTGCACGTGTTCGGGACGACCGGGAATGACCAGCGCCAGACCGGCGACGAAGGTGATCATGCTGGCCCAGAGGAACGACGGCAGGTCGCCGGTGCGCTCGAAAATCACCAGTGTGGCCATGGGCACAACCATGGCGATCGCCAGCGTGATCAGGAAGAGGCCGATAATGAAACCAATGAGACGTAAGGTCGGCAACGCCATGAAGTCCGCTCGGGCTGAAGTGGGAAGGGCGCCATTCTACCCGTGGGGCAGGGCATGTAAACCGGCACTGCCGCGGCACTTGCAGCTAGAATAGCCAAACATTTTTTACAGGAGGTGGCCGATGCAGGCTCTCGACGCTTTGCTCAACCGTGTTTCCGTTCCACGACTGATCGACCCGGCTCCCACCGCCGAGCAGCGCGAAGCGCTGTTCAACGCCGCGCTGCGTGCGCCGGACCACGGCCATTTGCAGCCTTGGCGCTTTCTGACAGTCGAAGGTGCGGCGCGTGAGCAGATGGGCGAGTTGCTGGCCGAAGCCGCGAAACTGCAGGACAGCGACGTGCCGGAAGCCGCGCTGGACAAGGCGCGCAACGGCCCGCTGCGCGCACCGCTGGTGGTGGTAGTGATCGCGCGGTTGCAGGATCACGTCAAGTACCCGAAGTCTGAGCAACTGCTCGCGGCAGGCTGCGCTGCTCACGGGATTTTGCTGGCGGCCTATGCGCAAGGGATTGGCGCGGTATGGCGTACCGGTGAGCTGGCCTATTCGACGCATGTGGCCAAAGGGTTGGGCTTGGCGGAAGGGGAGGAGGTGATTGCGTTTCTTTATCTGGGCACGCCGCAGAAGGAACCGCGTATCGCCGAGAAAGCCGACCTTGCCGAATTTGTCAGCGCCTGGCCAACCGCATAATGATCGTTCCCACGCAGAGCGCAGGACCGATCGTCACGGTTGAACCACCGCTCCCGGCACCAACGGTAAATCCAGGCTCGCGATAAACCCGCCCTGCGGATGATTCGCCAACACCAGACTCCCGCCATGCCGCTCCGCCGCACGCCGTGCAATGGCCAATCCCAAGCCATGTCCCGGCGCCGTCTGCCCCGGTGCCCGATAGAACGGTTCACCCAATTGGTTCAGATGCCCGCTGTCCACGCCGGGCCCGTGGTCACGCACACTGACCACTATTCGCTCACCCTGGCGCACGGCCTGCAGTTCAATCGACTGCCCCACCGGGTTAAACCGCTGGGCATTGCGCAGCAGGTTGTCCACGGCGCGCTCGATCATCGTCGGCCAGCCTTTGAGACTGAGCTCAGGTTCGGCGTCGAGGTCAACGGACTGCTCAGGGGAACCCAGTTGTGCATCTTTTTGCAACGTATTGAGCAGCGCATTCAGATCAACCTCCTCAGCGCTGGCGTTGTCTGCATCGACCCGCGCCAGCACGAGGATTTCACTGATCAGCGCTTCGAGTCGGTCACACTCGCGGGTCAGGCGCGGCCAGTATTTTTCCCGTTCCTCGGGGCTGGATCTTTCAGCCAGGGCCAGGGCAATGCGCAAGCGTGCAAGGGGTGAACGCAATTCGTGGGACACATCGCGCAGCAATTGCCGTTGACTGCCGATCAGACTTTGCAGGCGCGCGCCCATGCGGTTGAAGTCATTGGCCAATACGCCGAATTCGTCGCGACGGTTGGCCAGTTTCACCAGGCTGTTTTGTTGATAGGTGGTCTGCCCCAGGTCATGCACCGCACCGCGCAAACGGTTCAGTGGCCGGGTGATCGACAGGGTCACGAACAGGCTGAACAGCGTCAGCACTACCAGTGCGATACCCAGCGCACTCAGCGGCCAGAGCAGGCTTTCGCGGTGCCATGAATCCAGTTCGGGATGTGGAATGCGGTAAATCAGCAGGTAGGTGTCGCCGGTTTTTTCGCTGGTGTATTCAGCGGTCAGGCGACGCCATGGGAGACGACGATCATCGTTGTTCTGCCGCGCTTCGAAGGCTGCCGCACGGCGCGGGAAAGTGCCGCGCACGACTGGGTCGCCGCTCTCGTTGAGCACTTGAACGTCAATGTGATATTGGCGTTTACGTTGTTCGAGGATGTCCTGGGCGGCTTCTTCGCCCTGGGCTTCGTAAGTTTGCGTCCATTCTTCGGCCAGCGTGTTGAGGCCCGGGTGGCGACTGAGAATCCATGCGTCCTGGTTGAGCATGTGCCCAAGCAAAATGGACAGCCCTGCAACCAAAGCGATGGCCAGCCAGAAGCTGGCCAGGATACGCCAGAACAATGAGCGCACAGAAAATCCTCAAGAAACACAAATCCCCTGTATGAGCGAGCCTGCTCGCGAAAAACGCATAGACGACGCGGGGCGCCTGATGCCTCGCCTTACCATTGACGTTTTTCGCGAGCAGGCTCGCTCTACAGTGAATCGGGGGTGTCCGACCCAACGGGGTTCAGCCGTTGGGTCCGGGGTCAGCGCATTATTGCGCTTTTTGCGGTTGCTGCGCTTTCCAGGCCTTGAACTCGGCCCATTCCGCACGACGCTCAGCCTGTTTTTTCTGGATCTCGTCAAATTTCTTCTGTTGATCCGGTTTCAGCACGGCACGCACGTCGGCCTCGGCTTTGTTGTGGTTGGCAGCCATCTCATCTTTCATGGCTTTCTGGTCGGCCGGCGAGAGTTTTTCCAGGTACTTCTCGACCACTTGCTTACGCTCATGCATCTGCTCGCCCATGACCTTGCGGATCTGCTCGCGTTGTTCGCGGCTCAGGTCCAGTTGGCTGTAGGGGCCTTTACCGTGCATGCCTTGCATCTGACCGCCGTGGCGCGAACCGTCCATCGGGCCACCCGTCACCCCACTCATCAGCCCGGCACCTTCAGGCATAGCCATGGCAACAGTCGGCAGGGCGGCAGCGAACATCAGAGCGATAAGAGTCTTGCGCATGGTGAATCTCCTTGTCTCGTTCCCGGTACGTTCCGGATGAGTTCAGATTACGGAGATCAAGGTCAGCGGCGGTCAGCGGAGCGTAAAGCTTGGGTAAAGTCGATTTCCTGTCGACCTTACAATCACCACGCTCCTACAGGCTGTAGTAATAACCGCGGCTGCGCAGGGCGACGATGCGCGGGCGGCCGTCGGGGTGTGGGCCGATTTTCTTGCGCAGGTTGCTGACATGCATGTCGAGGCTGCGGTCATACAGGGTCAGCTTGCGGCCGAGGGCGATCTGCGCCAGTTCCTGCTTGTCCAGCGGTTCGCCCGGTTGCTTGAGCAAGGCTTCGAGCAAACGGCTTTCGGACACGGTGAGGGTGAATTCCTGTTCATCGATGCTGACCACGCCGCGCACCGGGCTGAAACACAGGTCACCCAGTTCGAGCTGACTGGACACCGCCGCAGGATGACTGCGGCGCAATACCGCGCGCAGGCGGGCGGTGAGTTCCCGGGGATCGCACGGTTTGGCCAGGTAATCGTCGGCGCCCAGTTCCAGACCGAGAATGCGGTCCAGCGGTTCACCGCGTGCCGAAAGCATCAGCACCGGCAAATCCGGGTGATCGCTGCGCAATTGCTTGAGCAGTTCCAAACCGCTGCCGTCCGGCAGCATCACGTCCAGCACCACGGCGGCGGGGGAGGTTTCGGCTAAAGCACGGCGGGCGCTCTGGCCGTCGTGGCAGGCACGAACCTGGAAGCCTTCCTGGCTCAGCCAACTGACCAGCAGCTCACACAGCTCCTGATCATCATCAATTAATAACAGCTCGCTCATGACTCACTCAATTTAGCCATTGTCGACGTTTTCGACTTGCACCACTGGCGAAGATACCGCAGAGCAGGGCCAATAGCGCTACTCCGGCGCCGATCACGAACCATTGCTGCTGATCGGTGAGGAAGCGCGGCAGCGGACTGCTCGACTGTGCGTCCTTGAGTTGCAGCTTCAGGCGCTGATTCTCCTGGCGCAACCGGCTCAGCTGTGCGCTCTCGCGTTCGGCATCGGCACTTTGCAGTTGTTTGTTCAATTCTTCCCGTTGCTGCTCGCTGGCCTTCAGGCGCTGCTGCAACTCGGTGATCTGGCCGCCGGCACTCAAGGACAGCGGCGTAGCGCTTTCTTCACCGTGGGCGGGCCCCACGATCGACAACGTGAACAACATCAGACACAACGGACCTTTGCGCATCGGAGCTCCTGATTCCAATCGATTATTGGGCAGGTTGTCGGCAGGCAAACGAGAATAATGAGCGATTGAGAGCGCGATGAACCGAGAAGGTTCATCGCACGGGGGACGTTTACGGCAGGACTTGTTTGAACGGCTTGACTGAAACGCTGGCGTAGACGCCTGCGGCGATATACGGGTCGGCGTCGGCCCAGGCCTGTGCGGCGCTCAGGGAATTGAATTCGGCGACGATCAGGCTGCCGGTGAAACCCGCAGCGCCCGGATCATTGCTGTCGACCGCCGGGTGCGGTCCGGCCAACACGATACGACCTTCGCCCTTGAGTATTTGCAAGCGCTCAAGGTGTGCAGGCCGAGCGGCCAGGCGGGCTTCCAGGGAGTTGGCAACGTCGGTGGCAATGATTGCGTAAAGCATGTCAGTCCTCGGTTTTTGGCGTGGTGGTATCGGTATCGTGCAGGTGGCGTGACAGATAAATGCCCTGGGCAACCAGGAACAGCAAGGTCATGCCCAGGCTGCCGAAGACTTTGAAGTCGACCCAGTAGTCCTGAAACGTGAACGCAACGAACAGGTTGGCGGCGCCGCAGAACAGGAAGAAGGCGATCCAGGCAATGTTCAAGCGCGTCCAGACGGCGTCCGGCAGGGTCAGTGCATGGCCCATGATGCGCTTGATCAACAGTTGCTCACCGATGAAGTGGCTGCCGATGAATGCCAGGGCAAACAGCCAGTTGACCACCGGGGCTTTCCATTTCAGGAACGTTTCGCTGTGGAACGCCAGGGTCAGGCTGCCGAAGACCAGGCAGGCGATGAGGGTTAGCCACTGGCTCTTCTCCAGCTTGCGCTGCTTGATGAAAAGCGTGCCGTAGACCACCAGCGAGCTGATGATCAGCGTCGCGGTGGCGCTGTAGATTCCGCCTACAGTCAGTTGATGACCGCCGATGTCGACGACCCGTGGGTCGATCTTGAACACGATGAAAAACAGCAGGAGCGGGATGAAATCGATGAATTGTTTCACAGTGGCAGCCAGAAGCAGGATGTGGCGGCATAATAACAAACATATGGGCGCGCGATAGCGCCAGCTGATTTGAGGTTACACATCCCCGTGAATGTCGATTTGCACTGCCACAGCACTGCCTCCGATGGCGCTCTTGCGCCTGCTGTCCTGGTGGCGCGTGCGCACGAGAAAGGCGTGCGAGTCCTGGCCTTGACCGATCACGACACCCTCGAAGGCCTCGACGAGGCGCGCAGCGCGGCGACTGCGCTGGGGATGCAACTGGTCAACGGCGTCGAATTGTCCTGCACTTGGGGTGGCGCGACCATTCATGTGCTGGGTTACGGATTTGATGTGAACGCGCCGCCGTTGGTCGAAGCAATCGCTCGATTGCACGATGGCCGCTGGCTACGGTCCGAAGAAATAAGCCGCAAGCTCGCATTGAAAGGCATGCCGAACGCGCTGGAAGGCGCCCGGACGATCCAGCAGGAACTCGGCGACAGCAGCAACGCACCGGCCCGTCCGCATTTCGCCGACTGGATGGTGCGTGAAGGCTTCGTCAAGGATCGCGCTGAAGCGTTCCGAAAATGGCTGGGCGCCGGCAAGCTGGGCGACGTCAAGCAACACTGGCCAACCCTGGAAAACACCGTTGAAACCCTGCGTGCGGCGAAAGCCTGGGTCAGCCTGGCGCATCCCTGGCACTACGATTTCACGCGCAGCAAGCGTCGCCGCCTGATTTCTGACTATATTCAAGCTGGGGGCCACGCTATTGAAGTGGTCAATGGCCATCAGCCCGCCGAGCAAGTGGGCAGCCTGGCGATTCTTGCCCGCGAATTCGGTCTGCTGGTCAGTGCCGGCAGTGATTTTCATGGCCCTGGAGGCTGGTCCGAGATCGGTGAATACCGCCCGCTCCCGGAGGATCTGCCACCACTGTGGTGTCGATTCAAACATGACCCAATTATTGCCGCCGTCTGAACAGGTAGAGAATGTGAGTCAATTTTTCCAGATTCATCCGGAAAACCCGCAGGCGCGCCTGATCAAACAGGCTGTCGAGATCATCCGCAAAGGCGGGGTGGTGATTTATCCCACAGACTCTTCCTACGCGATTGGTTGCCAGATCGGCGACAAGGTTGCCGTGGAACGCGTACGCCGACTGCGCGGCCTGGACGATAAGCACAATTTCGCGCTGATCTGCAGTGACCTGTCGCAGCTCGGCCTGTTCGCCAAGATCGATACCGGCACCTTCCGCCTGCTCAAGGCGCACTTGCCGGGGCCTTACACTTTCATTCTCAATGCCACCCGCGAAGTCCCACGGCTGTTGTTGCACCCGAAAAAACGTACCATCGGCCTGCGGGTGCCGAGTCATCCCATCGCGCTGGCGCTGCTGGAAGAACTCGGCGAGCCGCTGATGAGCGTGACGCTGATCATGCCTGGCGACACCGACCCGATGAGCGATCCCTACGAAATGCGCCAGTTGCTCGAGCATCAGGTTGACCTGATCATCGACGGCGGTTTCGGCGGGATCAAGGCGTCCACGGTGATCAACCTCGCCGACGGCGAGCCGGAAGTGATTCGCGTCGGTTGCGGCGACCCTGCGCCGTTCATGGCCGAGGCGTAGATGTCTGCAGTAGAACCCATTCTCGACAGTCAGGTGGGCAGTCAGGTCGACGGTCAGGCCGGCGCCCAGCAAGAGCTGCCTTTCGCCATGGTCTATGGCCAGGCAGTGCTGGAAATGCCGCTGGACCTGTACATCCCGCCGGATGCGCTGGAAGTTTTCCTTGAGGCGTTCGAAGGACCTCTCGACCTGTTGCTGTATTTGATCCGCAAACAAAACATCAACATCCTCGACATCCCGGTGGCGGAAATCACCCGCCAGTACATGGGCTACGTCGAGTTGATGCAGTCGGTCCGCCTGGAACTGGCCGCCGAGTACCTGGTGATGGCCGCCATGCTGGCCGAGATCAAGTCGCGGATGCTGCTGCCTCGCGCCGAAACCATTGAAGACGAAGAAGACGACCCGCGCGCCGAGCTGATCCGCCGCCTGCAGGAATACGAGCGCTTCAAGGCTGCGGCGGAAGGCATCGATGGCCTGAGTCGCGTCGGTCGTGACGTGGTGGTGCCCAAGCTGGATGCCCCGGAAGCCCGGGCACGCAAGCTGTTGCCGGACGTGAGCCTGGAAGAACTGCTGATGTCCATGGCCGAGGTCCTGCGCCGTGGCGACATGTTCGAAAGTCACCAGGTCAGCCGCGAGGCGCTGTCCACGCGCGAACGCATGAGCGATGTGCTGGAACGGCTCAAGGGCGGCGGTTTTGTACCTTTTGTCGAGCTGTTCACCGCTGAAGAAGGGCGCCTGGGAGTGGTAGTGACCTTTATGGCGATCCTTGAACTGGTCAAGGAATCTTTGGTCGAGCTGGTGCAGAATGAGCCGTTCGCGGCGATCCACGTGCGAGCCCGAGCCGAATAACGAGTTGAATCATGAACCTGACTGAACCCCGCGAGCTGGCGCCACTGCTTGAAGCCTTTCTGTTGGCCTCGGGAAAACCGCAATCGCTTGAACGCCTCTTCGAACTGTTCGAAGAGGGCGAGCGGCCGGAGCCGCCGGTGTTCAAGAAAGCCCTGACGCTTCTCGCCAAGTCGTGCGACGGCCGCGCCTTCGAGCTCAAGGAGGTCGCCTCCGGCTATCGTCTGCAGATCCGCGAAAAGTTCTCGCCGTGGGTCGGGCGCTTGTGGGAAGAGCGGCCACAACGCTATTCGCGGGCCATGCTCGAAACCATGGCGCTGATCGCCTATCGCCAGCCGATTACCCGTGGCGAAATCGAAGACGTGCGCGGTGTTGCGGTCAACAGCAACATCGTTAAGACCCTGCTGGAGCGCGAGTGGATTCGCATCGTCGGGTATCGCGATGTTCCCGGCAAACCGGCGATGTTTGCCACTACCAAGGCATTTCTCGATCACTTCAACCTTAAAAATCTGGACGACCTGCCGCCACTGGCTGAGCTGCGGGAAATGGAAGCCGATCCGGTGCTCGACTTCGACGACGTCCCGGTGCCAGCAGGGTTGCAGGAACTGGCGGATGCCAGCGCCGAGCCGGAAGAACCGAAGGAAGAAACCAGCTTTCACACGCTTTTGCTGGAACTGGATGACATGGAAGAGGGGCTCAAGACCGATTTTGATGACATTTTGCGCGATGGCGAAGTAGGCGATCCGCTGATTGCGACTGAAGTTCAGGTGGAGCCTGAAACCACAATCGAAGAGGCGCTGGAGGAAGAGCTGGAAGATGACGTGCTCGGCGTCGCTGAAGCGCGGATAAAACTCCTGGCCGCCGTCGCCGCCCTCGAACAGCACGAAACCGAACTGACCGACGACGAAGCCGAAGCCCGGGCTCTCGCCGAAGCCATCGAAGCCGAACGCCGCGAGTTCGACGACTGACACACATCTCTTGCCGGCAAGCCGGCTCCTACAAGGGGCATCACCGGTCGGCGGAAAAACAAATAACCTGGGCGCCTTCAGCTAGTCTCTGATGCGCGAACGCTCTCATGAGCGTATGATTCGCGACCCCCAGCGATCCCTTCGCTTGGGACCCAGTTTTACATCGCTTCAGAATGCTCAATTCAGGGCAGCCTGAACAGACCACACCGGGAGGTGCCCAGATGAGTATCAACGACCAGAAAGACGACCAGGAAATCGGCCCAGCAGGCGAAAAACTGCAGAAAGTCCTCGCCCGTATCGGCGTCGGCTCGCGCCGTGACGTGGAAGGCTGGATCAGCCACGGCCGCATCAAGGTCAATGGCAAAGACGCCACCCTTGGCCTGCGCGTCGACCTGCATGACGCCATCACTATCGATGGCAAGGTGATCAAGCGCGAGGAAGCCGCCGAGTCGGTACGCCGCGTGATCATGTACAACAAGCCCGACGGTGAAATCTGCACCCGTGACGACCCTGAAGGCCGTCCGACCGTATTCGACAAGATGCCGCGCCCGAAAGAAGGTCGCTGGATCAACATCGGTCGTCTGGACATCAACACCACCGGCTTGCTGATGTTCACCACCGACGGTGAACTGGCCAACCGCCTGATGCACCCTTCTTACGAAATGGACCGTGAATACGCGGTGCGTGTGCGTGGCGAAGTCGATGACGAGATGATCGAGCGCCTGAAAGCCGGCGTCGTCCTCGAAGACGGTCCGGCCAAGTTTACCGACATCAAGCAAGCGCCCGGCGGTGAAGGCTTCAACCACTGGTACCACTGCGTGGTGATGGAAGGCCGTAACCGTGAGGTTCGTCGTCTGTGGGAATCCCAGGGCCTGGTGGTCAGCCGTCTGAAGCGCGTGCGTTTCGGCCCGGTGTTCCTCAATTCCGACCTGCCGATGGGTCGCTGGCGCGAAATGAGTCAGTACGAAGTCGACATTCTGAGTGCTGAAGTCGGCCTGACTCCGGTGGCCATGCCGCAGATGAACGCCAAGAGCAAAGACAAGCTCGAGCGTATGCAGCGTAAATCGTCGCGTCCGGTCGGCAAGACCGAGCGCGTGCGTACCTTGCGCCCAGCGACTGGCGCTCCGGCTGCCGGCCCGCGTCCTGCCCGTGAGCCGCACCTGGAAGGCGAGCGTCCGTCGCGCAAGCCAGCCGCGCCACGTGCTGATGGCGAGCGCGGTCCACGTACGCCGCGTCCGGCCAACGGTCGCACCGAACGTGGCGAAGGCCGCGGTGCGCCAAGCGGCGGTCGCAGTGATCGGGGTGCTCCTGCCGGTCGTGGAGAATCGGGTCGCGGTACACCGGTGGCGGACCGTCCTTCGGACACCAAGCGCCCGGGCAAGCCAGCGCCGAAACGCCCGGGGATCAAACTGATCGACGGCGACAAGCCATCGGGCAAACGTCGCGGTGCGCCAGCCGGTTCGGGCCAGCGTCCGGGCTTCGGTCGTCGCAAGCCTGAGTAATCAGTAAGCGGCACATGAAAAACGCCAACCTTCGGGTTGGCGTTTTTTTTTGCGCGGCTTTTGCTTTTGAGTGTTCCGACGAAGGCGTCAGTGGGAACACTGCAACCCCGGCCACTGACACGCTGATCCAGCGGTGTCTGGCAGCAGGAGGTTAGCGGTGTACAATGCGCCGCGTTTTACCTGTGACCTCCTGCGCAGCTGCGCAATCCTCAAGGCTACCCGCCTTGTTCACTCCGCCACGTCACGAGCGTGTCGGGTTCGATTTCGTCACAGATAAAAATAAACAGGTGACGCATGACCGTTGCAAATACGCCGAACGTGGGACTTTTTTCATGAGTGGACAAACCTCGCAATCAGGCGAGCTGAAACGCGGCCTGAAAAATCGACATATTCAACTGATCGCCCTCGGTGGCGCGATTGGTACCGGCTTGTTTCTTGGCTCGGCCGGTGTCCTCAAATCCGCTGGCCCGTCGATGATCCTCGGCTACGCCCTGTGCGGTTTCATCGCCTTCATGATCATGCGCCAGCTCGGCGAAATGATCGTCGAAGAGCCGGTGGCCGGCTCCTTCAGCCACTTCGCGCATAAATACTGGGGCGGTTTTGCCGGTTTCCTGTCGGGCTGGAACTGCTGGATCCTGTACATCCTGGTGGGCATGTCGGAGCTGACCGCGGTCGGCAAGTACATCCACTACTGGGCGCCGGACATCCCGGTCTGGGTCTCCGCCGCCGTTTTCTTCGTGCTGATCAACCTGATCAACCTGGCCAACGTCAAAGTCTTCGGTGAGGCTGAGTTCTGGTTCGCGATCATCAAGGTGGTGGCAATCGTCGGCATGATTGCCCTCGGCAGCTATTTGCTGGTCAGCGGCAATGGCGGCCCGCAAGCGTCGGTCACCAACCTGTGGTCCCACGGTGGTTTCTTCCCGAACGGTATCAGCGGTCTGGTGATGGCCATGGCGATCATAATGTTCAGCTTCGGTGGCCTGGAAATGCTCGGCTTCACCGCCGCTGAAGCCGACCAACCGAGAACCGTGATTCCGAAAGCGATCAATCAGGTGATCTACCGCATCCTGATTTTCTACATCGGCGCGTTGGTCATCCTGCTGTCGCTGACACCCTGGGACAGCCTGCTGTCGACGCTGAACGCCTCCGGCGATTCCTACAGCGGCAGCCCGTTCGTGCAGGTGTTCTCGATGCTCGGCAGCAGCACCGCGGCGCACATTCTCAATTTCGTGGTCCTTACCGCGGCGCTGTCGGTCTACAACAGCGGCACCTATTGCAACAGCCGCATGTTGCTGGGCATGGCTGAACAAGGCGATGCGCCGAAAGCCTTGGCCAAGATCGACAAGCGCGGCGTGCCGGTGCGCTCGATCCTGGCGTCGGCGGCGGTGACGTTGATCGCTGTTTTGCTGAATTACCTGATCCCGCAAAACGCCCTGGAACTGTTGATGTCGCTGGTGGTGGCCACGTTGGTGATCAACTGGGCGATGATCAGCTTCTCGCACTTCAAGTTCCGTCAGCACATGGACAAGGCCCGGCAGACGCCGCTGTTCAAGGCGCTGTGGTATCCGTACGGAAACTACATCTGCCTGGCGTTCGTGGTGTTTATCCTTGGCGTGATGTTGCTGATCCCGGGGATCCAGGTTTCGGTGTATGCGATTCCGGTGTGGGTTGCGTTTATGTGGGTGTGTTACGGGATCAAGAACAAGCGGCGTGATGGAGTGGAGATAAGCGGTTCAGTCGTTAAATAGTTGGCAGTGACACACCTCCAGACCCGGCCATGTGCCGGGTTTGTTGTTTGTGAGTGGCTTGTTTGAAGAATTGGTCGAAGTTCCATTCTTACTTGGGCTGTAATTTTTACTACAGCGAACTCTGAAAATGCAGGTAGTCGGGTTCAAGAGGCTCATTTCAGAAACGCCCTACAACCGGCCTTATTATATTTGCTTTAGCGTAATGCTTCGATTCCAAGAGCGCATATCCCATGGCTAGCCACAGTTACATGACCGTCACCGGAAAACGACAAGGCAGGATTTCAGCCGGCTGTTCCGGCCAGAGTTCGATTGGCAATAAATGCCAGTCCGGCCACGAAAACGAAATCATGGTGCTGGCCTATTCCCACGATATGCGGACGGGCAATGGCGGAAACATTGCAGACGGACACGGCACACACAGGCCGGTCATGATCACCAAGGCGATCGATAAATCATCTCCTTTATTAGCGAGCGCGCTTCATGAACGTGAGGAGGTAGAGTGCATTATCAATTTCTTTCGCACTGCCTCCGCAGGCGGGCGAGAGCGATACTATTCAATTCACCTCACGGGCGCGCGTATCGCGCACATCAGCCAGCAAGTTCCTCATGCTATTCATATGAACGACGCCGAGCCGCAAGAACTGGTGTCCATTCGGTATCGCGACATCGCTTGGGCGCATGTTCCCGGAGCCACGAGCGCCTATAGCACTTGGCGCAATGAGGATGAATGAGCCGCCATGCGATATTCATGATGTGACAAGGGCTGCCTCTGATCTTGTGGCGACGGGATGTAATATTGGCATGACTCATCTGTCGGACGGGTTCGCACGGATGCGGTTTAGTACGATTGTTGCGGCGTACGCGAATGAGGTTGTTCAAGCAGTTGAAGCGGGGTTGATTAGCGCGTGGGATGGGGTTCAGGCGATTCAGGGGGAATACGCAGAGTTATCATCGAAGGCGCGATTTTACGTGCAGAATGGTATTAGTGTAGCGGCCGGGGTGATGCAGGTTAGGGCGGGTGTTGCGGTTACTGCAATGTCAGGAGGCTTAGCTGCCGTACCCGGCACTTTTTTGATCGCCCACGGTACAAATAATATCTATGAAGGATTGGGTAATTTTTATAGTGGTCCTAATGCGCAAGCGACCGTTGGGCCGGTGCGTCATATTTACCAGACTCTACTAAGAGATGAGTATCGAGGTAATATGTATTATTACTCAATAGATTTGTTGATCTCAGGGTATGGATTGGTCAGAAACGTTCAAAAGCCTGGGTCATTTGAGCTATTTAGGTATGATCCTGTTACTCGAGAAAAAGCTTATCGACAGGCGGGAAAGTTATCTCTAGTGCTGGAAGCCTTGGTTGATTTTTTTACTTTGGATTCAATGCGTCTAGAAGAATCTCGAAGGCAATGAGTAGTGGGTGGTTTATCAGGTTAGTCCCCGAAGTCTCGGGATGTAGAAGCACAAGCCAAAAAAAACGATGGTTGCGTAGGTAGCCAGGAGCATTACGTAAAACGGTTTCCCCTCCAGTGGAATGAATTCAGTTATACAAAAAATAATGATTGCCGCTGGTAGTCCGGAGGAGCCCATTACTAAGAGGGTTACGGCTAAATAATAACGAATATTTTCCAGTGTCATGATGGTTGTTTTCTCAAGTATTTGCTTTTACTTGGCTCGGTCATCAAATGGTAAAACATGTTTCGGGCAGGCGCAAGGCTCAGCGGGGGGGTGTCATTAATTAGTCTAAAGTGTATTGTTTAACGTGCTCTCTGTCGTCCATGAGTATCAAAAAACTAAATTAGCCGTTGGTAGCAATAGTTGGTGGGCGATGTGCATCTTACTTGTGGGTAAAAAACGCTGTGGAAATTTAACGTGCTCGAAAACATGCGCTACTATCTTTCCGTCACTTGCCTGCTCCTAGGCACCTGTGGTTTGCCGACCGGTGCAATATTCAGGTGCATAACCGAAGTCGTGCCGCTGGCAGGGCGCAGTTTGAACATTGCCTATTTGATAACGTACGTGACCCTGGTGTTTTTTGGTTTGCGCTTTTACCTTCCGAGGCTACGTGGCCATGCATAAGTCTGACGAGGGCTACTGATCTTGCTGGGAGCGGTCCATTCACCTGCTGCCCCACCGACATTCACGCTATCCTGAGCGCCCCCGACCGCGGACGCTTTTCCATGCTGGTGATTTCCAACAACGTGCATCTGCCGGATGCCGAGATCGAATTGACGGCCATTCGCGCCCAGGGCGCCGGTGGGCAGAACGTCAACAAGGTCTCCAGCGCCATGCACCTGCGATTCGACATTCCCGCGTCGTCCTTGCCGGAGTTTTACAAGGAACGGTTGCTTGCGCTGCGCGACAGTCGCATCACCAGCGAAGGGGTGTTGATTATCAAGGCCCAGCAATACCGCACGCAGGAGGCCAATCGCGCTGATGCGCTGGAGCGGCTGACCGAGTTGATCCTCAGCGCCACCAAGGTCGAAAAGAAACGTCGTCCGACCAAGCCCACCCTCGGCTCGAAGACGCGCCGGCTCGAGTCCAAGACCAAGCGCGGCAGCATCAAGGCCGGTCGGGGCAAGGTCGATTTCTAGCGGGCTTCCCTCTCTTCTCGGTACTTTTCATCAAGGTGCCTGGGCGCTTGCCGGTACAGATAAACGCTCAGTGCCACGCCACTCAGCGCGGCGAGGGCTGCGAACAGAAAGATCGAAGCAAAACCAAAACCCGCCGCGATCGCACCCGCCACCGGTCCGGTGATCCCCAGCGACAAATCGATGAACAGCGAATAAGCCCCGACCGCCGCGCCACGGCTGGAGGCGGGCACGAGGTTGACTGCTTCCACGCCCAGCGCCGGGAACACCAGCGAGAATCCGAATCCGCTCAAGGCTGCACCCGCTAATGCCCAGTGAGCATCCGGCGCGAGCCACAGCATCAACAGCCCCAGGGTTTCCACCGACAGGCAAGCGATCGCCACGCGAAAACCACCGAGACGGTTGATCAGGTTACCGAACAGCAGTCGAGCGCCGATGAAGCTCGCGCCGAACAGGCTCAGGCACAGCACCGCGTTGTCCCAGTGTTGCGTGGCGTAATACAGGGTAATGAACGTGGCGATGGTGCCGAAGCCAATCGAACCCAATGCCAGCCCGCAACCGTGAGGCAGCACTCGGCCCAGCACATGCATGAACGGCAAACGTTCACCGACCACAATCGGTGCGGCGGTCTTCGGCCAGGCCAGAGCCAGGCCCAACACCGCCAACAGCACGATGCTGACGCCCATGCTCCACAATCCGAAATGACTGACCAGCAACACGCCCAATGGTGCACCGACCGCCAGCGCGCCATAACTGGCGATGCCGTTCCACGAGATGACTTTGGCGGTATTGGCCGCGCCGACCCGGCCGATGCCCCAGCCGATCGAACCCGAGCCCACCAGGCTTTCCGCGCTGCCGAGCACCAGCCGGCCGATCAACAGGCTGATCAGGCTCAACATCGGCAAGCTCTGGGTCCAGGCCGAAATCAGCATGAACACGCCGCTCAAACCACAGCCAGCCAGGCCATACATCACCGCCAGTTTGCTGCCTTTGTTGTCGATGATTTTCCCGGCGTACGGGCGGCTGAGCAGGGTGGCCAGATATTGCACGCTGATCACCAGTCCTGCGATCACCGCGCCAAAACCCAGTTCGCTGTGCACGTAGCCCGGCAGCACGGCCAGGGGAATGCCGATATTCAGATAACCGATGAAGGTGAAGAGGACGATGGAAACAACTTGCAGCGTAACCGCCAGGGGGCGCTGGTTTTCAGACATGGGTAAAGGTCCACGGGAAAGCGGGGTAGATAGGCTGCTTATGATAGCGGTGCGAGCGGACGCGGGGCGTGGAAAAGTCACACTAACTGCCGGGCGGGGGGGATTCAGGGTTTGACGGGGGCGACCAGTTGTGTCGTGACCAGGGCGGCTAATGCGTTTTCTTCGGTGCCGAATCGGGCGAGCAGGGCTGCTTGTTTCTCGGGCGAGAGGCGATTCCAGATATCGATCATTTTTTCGGCGGTGCCGATCAGGACGCTCGCCTGCTCGTCTTCATTGAAAGAGTCGGACATGGTGGAAGGCTCAGGTTCAGGCGGTGTGGAAAGCGCATGGTAGCGCTTTCCACACGGTCTGGCATTGCGGGTGTTTCAGTCTTCGCTGTCAGCCTTGCGACTGTCAGTGGCTTCTTTCGGCTCGGGCTGTTGGGCGCCGGCTTGTTGCGGGGGTGTCTGCTCAGTTTCGTGCAGGCTTGGGAAGGGGAGATTAGGGATCTCGTGCATGTTCGCGCTCCTCGCAAAGTCTGTTGATAGATCTGGTAGATCCGCGCTTTTACAAAGCCTGGGCAGGATACAGCAGGAGAAATGACAAATAGACTTTTATCTGGGAATTCTGCGACCAATGGCCGCAGGTGCTACAGGGGGGAGTTATTTGCAGACTTCAGCGATGGCTTCGGCCAGCAGGTCGAGGCGCGTGGCGTCGATCCCCGCGACGTTCGCCCGGCCGGTACCGACCATGTAAACGCTGTGATGATCACGCAGCTGCTTAACCTGATCAGGCGTCAACCCGGTGTAGGAGAACATCCCGCGCTGTACGCCGATATGCGCAAAACGCTCGCGCAGACCGTGAGGCTCCAGCGCTTCGACCAGACCGCTGCGCAGTTGCGCGATGCGCAAACGCATGGCTTCGACTTCGTCGGCCCAGAGGTTTTTCAGTTCCGGGTCACCCAGAATCGTCGCTACCACCGCCGCGCCATGATCCGGCGGCGTCGACCACAGGTTACGGGCGATGTTGGCCAGTTGGCTGCGGATATCCACCAGTTTTTCCGGCGTCTTCGCGCAGACAATCAGCGCGCCGGTGCGATCGCGGTACAGACCAAAGTTCTTCGAGCAGGAACTGGTGATCAGCACTTCCGGCAACTCAGCGGCGAACAGCCGGGTCGACCAGGCGTCCTGCTCCAGGCCATCACCGAAACCCTGATAAGCAAAGTCGATCAGGGGTACCAGATGACGACTGCGCACCACGTCCAGCACGCGACGCCAATCGTCATGGGCCAGGTCGAAACCGGTCGGGTTGTGGCAGCAGGCGTGCAGCAACACCACATCGCCCTCTGGCGCATGACTGAGTGCTGCCAGCATCGCTTCGACGTCGAGCCGGTTGTCGGCGCCGACGTATGGGTAGTGATTAACCTTGACCCCGGCGGCGGCGAAAATGGTTTCGTGAATCGGCCAGGTCGGGTTGCTCAACCACACGCCACGGCCCGGCAGGCATTGGGCGACGAAGTCGGCGCTTAGGCGCAGCGCGCCGGTGCCGCCGGGTGTCTGGGTGGCGCCGGCCCGTTGTTCGGCAATCAATGCAGAATCGGCGCCGAGCACCAATTCATTGATGGCTTTGCCGAACGCTGGGTCGCCGTGCCCGCCGATGTAGGTCTTGGTGGTCTGGCGATCCACCAGGCGCTGCTCGGCGAGCTTCACCGCCTGGGGAATCGGCGTCAGGCCCAGGGCATCTTTATAAACGCCCACGCCAAGGTCGAATTTGCGCGGGTTGTGGTCCTGCGCATAGGCCTCCATCAGGCCCAGGATCGGGTCACCGGGTACTCGACCAATGGCGTCGAAGTGCATTATTTGCGGCCCTCGGCATCTTTGGCTACGTCGTCGGTGCGTGCGGCCATGATGAAATCGTTGCGGTGCAGACCCTTGATGGAGTGGCTCCACCAGGTCACGGTGACTTTGCCCCACTCGGTCAGCAGGCCCGGGTGATGACCTTCAGCCTCGGAGATTTCACCGATGGCATTGGTGAACGCCAGCGCGTGCTTGAAGTTCTTGAACAGGAACACTTTCTCGAGCTGCATGATGCTGTCGCGAACTTCGATGTTCCAGTCGGGGATCTGCTTGATCAGCACCGGCAGTTCTTCGTCGCTGACTTGCGGGGCGCCGGCCTGGCAGGCTTCACAATGGGCTTGGTTCAATGTGGACATGATGTGTTCCTGAAATCGAATGAGTGTAGATCGGCCCTCAGGGCAACCACGCTAAACCAAAGCGTGAGCGCCTGACAGGCACAGTTGAATCTAAAAGCTGCGGATCACGCGGCTTTTGGCGGAAATTTCGGTGCGCGTAAACCCAGCTGCATGCCTTGCTTGACCATGCCCATGATGTCTTCGTGGGCGAGATCGAACAGGCGCTTGAGGTTCGGCAGCACAAAATACAGCGGTTGCAGGATGTCGATGCGATAAGGGGTGCGCATGCACTCCAGCGGATCGAAAGCCTGATGCTCAGGTTCGTCTGACAGGCAGTAAACGGTTTCTTTCGGCGAAGAGAGAATGCCGCCGCCGTAGATGCGCTGGCCTTGCGGTGTATCGACCAGGCCAAACTCTATGGTCATCCAGTACAGGCGCGCCAGATACACGCGTTCTTCTTTCGACGCCTGCAGGCCAAGTTTGCCGTAGGTGTGGGTAAATTCTGCAAACCATGGGTTGGTCAGCAGCGGGCAGTGGCCGAAGATCTCGTGGAAAATGTCCGGCTCTTGCAGGTAATCCAGCTCTTCGCGGGTACGAATAAAGGTCGCCACTGGAAACTGCTTGTTAGCCAGCAATTCGAAAAAGGTCTGGAAAGGAATCAGTGCGGGAACCCGGGCCACTTGCCAGCCGGTGGTACCACCGAGGACCTGGTTGATTTCAGCGAGTTGCGGAATGCGGTCGTGGGGCAGACCGAGTTTTTCGATGCCGTCCAGGTACTCCTGGCACGCACGCCCTTCGATCACCTTAAGCTGGCGAGTGATCAGCGTGTTCCACACCGCGTGTTCTTCGGCGGGGTAGTCGATAAAACCTTGCGCATCGGGCTCACGCGCCACGTAGTGCGTCTGCTTCATGCTGCTCTCCTGCTAGGGGATGTCGTTCTTGTTCTGTCCTGCTATGAGTTAGAAATAACTGAAAGAGTGCGGTGTTGCAGCAGGTGAACCCCGTCCAGCGTAGGAATTTTCAGCAACTTCCGTAAAGTTTTCGTTACAAATTGGCGGTCATAACGCAAGGCATGGGGATTTCTGGTTTGAAATGGCCCACAAGTGTCACGTAATCTTGACGACTAACTTGGTCCCTCGAAGAAAAATCCTCGCCCGGGGCCTCGATCACTCCTGTTTCGGGCCTTTCTATGCGTATCAAAGTCCATTGCCAGAACCGCATCGGCATCCTGCGCGACATTCTCAACCTGCTGGTGGAGTACGGAATCAACGTTGCTCGCGGTGAGGTTGGCGGTGAGCACGGCAACGCGATTTACTTGCATTGCCCGAACCTGATCAACATTCAATTCCAGGCGTTGCGTCCGAAATTCGAGTCGATTGCCGGGGTTTTCGGCGTCAAGCGTGTGGGCCTGATGCCCAGTGAGCGTCGGCATATGGAGCTCAATGCATTGCTCGGCGCGCTGGAGTTTCCGGTGTTGTCGATTGACATGGGCGGTTCGATCGTCGCGGCCAATCGCGCGGCGGCACAGTTGCTTGGCGTGCGCGTCGATGAGGTGCCGGGGATTGCGTTGTCGCGGTATGCCGAGGACTTCGATTTGCCGGAACTGGTGCGCGCCAGCAAGTCGCGGATCAACGGGTTGCGGGTCAAGGTCAAGGGTGACGTGTTCCTCGCCGACATCGCGCCGCTGCAATCGGAGCATGACGACAGCGAAGCCATGGCCGGCGCAGTGCTGACGCTGCACCGTGCGGACCGGGTGGGCGAGCGCATCTACAACGTGCGCAAGCAGGAGTTACGCGGCTTCGACAGCATTTTCCAGAGTTCGAAAGTGATGGCGGCGGTGGTGCGCGAGGCCCGGCGTATGGCTCCGCTGGACGCGCCGCTATTGATAGAAGGCGAAACCGGCACCGGCAAGGAATTGCTGGCACGGGCCTGCCACCTGGCGAGCCCGCGTGGGCAATCGCCGTTGATGGCGCTCAATTGCGCCGGCCTGCCGGAGTCGATGGCCGAGACCGAACTGTTCGGGTATGGCCCGGGCGCATTCGAAGGGGCTCGCGCCGAGGGCAAGCTCGGGCTGCTGGAGTTGACGGCGGGCGGTACGCTGTTTCTCGACGGCGTAGGAGAAATGAGCCCGCGCCTGCAGGTGAAATTGCTGCGCTTCCTGCAGGATGGATGCTTCCGTCGTGTGGGCAGTGATGAAGAGGTTTATCTGGACGTGCGGGTGATCTGTGCGACGCAGGTTGATCTTTCGGAGTTGTGCGCTCGGGGAGAGTTTCGCCAGGATTTGTATCACCGCTTGAACGTGCTGTCGTTGCACATTCCGCCATTGCGCGAGTGCCTCGACGGATTGACGCCGCTGGTGGAGCACTTCCTCGATCAGGCCAGTCGGCAGATCGGTTGTCCGCTGCCGAAACTGGCGCCGGCAGCCGTGGACCGGCTCCGTCACTACCACTGGCCGGGCAACGTTCGGCAACTGGAAAACGTATTGTTCCAGGCGGTTTCGTTGTGCGAGGGCGGGACGGTGAAGGCCGAGCACATTCGCCTGCCGGACTACGGTGTGCGTCAGCCGCTTGGCGATTTCTCGCTGGAAGGCGGGCTGGATGCGATTGTCGGGCGGTTCGAGAAAGCAGTGCTGGAGCGCCTGTATTCCGAGCATCCGAGCAGTCGGCAGCTGGGCAAGCGCCTTGGGGTTTCCCACACGACCATTGCCAACAAGTTGCGTGAGTATGAGATTGGCAAAGACCCCGGAAACGCATAGGCCGCTGTAGCAGCTGCTAAAACGGTTTGCGGTGAGCCTGTCAGGTCGAGGCTTGCCGAAAGCGGCATAACACCGCCGGTTTTTCGTCTTTGATACATTTCCCCATTCCCCTGTAAACCCTCCAAGTCCTTTGTTTGCCGGGCCCGGCGCCGCCAGAAAAAAGTTGGTCTGCAAATTGCTTATCGCTCAGCAGTACAGCGGTGGGCGGCAAACGTCCGGCATGCAGAGGAAAGAGTGTGGACAAGTACCTTTATGTGGCAATGACCGGCGCCAGCCAGAATGCACTGGCGCAGAAGGCTCACGCGAACAACCTGGCGAACATCTCCACCAACGGTTTCCAGAAAGACCTGGAGCAGGCGCGTTCGATGCCGGTGTTCGGCGACGTCTTTCCGGCGCGTGCGTTTGCCATGTCCGAACGTCCGGCTACTGACTTCTCCCCTGGCTCGCTGGTGGAAACCGGTCGCGACCTCGACGTCGCGGTGCAAGGCCCTGGCTGGATCGCCGTGCAGAACCCGGACGGCGGCGAAAGCTACGTGCGCACCGGTAGCCTGAACATTGACGCCCTCGGCGTGTTGCGCGCCGGCAACGGCATGCCGGTGCTGGGCAATGGCGGACCGATCTCCGTGCCGCCCGAGCAGCAAGTCGAAATCGGCGAGGACGGCACCATCAGCATCCGTGCGATGGGCGAAGGTCCTCGCGTGATGGCGGAAGTCGACCGCATCAAGCTGGTCAACCCGGACTTCAAGAACATGACCAAAGGCCTGGACGGTTCCATTCACACCAAGGACGGCCAGCCGGCGCAAGCCGATGGCACCGTCAAACTGGTGTCCGGGTTCGTTGAATCGAGCAACGTCAATGCCGTGGAAGAGATGACCTCGGTGCTGGCCCTGGCCAAGCAATTCGAGCTGCACATCAAGATGATGAACACCGCCAAAGAAGATGACCAGGCCATGGCTCGGGTCTTGCAGATCAGCTAATTATCAGAACGTCGCGCCGTAAAACAGGCGCACGAGGAGAATCGAATGCTTCCGGCTCTATGGGTTGCCAAAACAGGTCTGTCCGCCCAGGACACCAACCTGACGACCATTTCCAACAACCTGGCGAACGTCTCGACCACGGGTTTCAAACGTGACCGCGCCGAGTTCCAGGACTTGCTCTATCAGATCAAACGCCAGCCAGGCGCTCAGTCGACCCAGGACAGCGAATTGCCGTCGGGTCTGCAACTGGGTACCGGTGTGCGCATTGTCGGCACTCAGAAAAACTTCAACGCCGGCAGCCTGCAAACCACCGAGCAGCCACTGGACCTCGCGGTCGACGGTCGCGGTTTCTTCCAGATCCTGCAACCGGACGGCACCACGTCCTACACCCGTGACGGCACGTTCCACCTCGACTCCAACGGTCAGGTCGTGAACGCCAGCGGCTTTGCCCTGGAACCGGCCATTGTGATTCCGAACGATGCCCAGACCTTCACGGTCGGTCGCGACGGCACCGTGTCCATCACCATCACCGGCAACCCGGCGTCCCAGGTGATCGGCAACCTGCAAACCGCCGACTTCATCAACCCCGCCGGCCTGCAAGCCGTGGGTAACAACCTGTTCCTGGAAACCGCAGCCAGCGGTGCACCACAAGTCGGTACGCCAGGCCTGAACGGTTTCGGCACCACGCTGCAGAACACCCTGGAAACGTCCAACGTCAGCACCGTTGAGGAGATGGTCAACATGATCACCACTCAGCGCGCCTACGAGATGAACTCCAAGGTGATCTCCACCGCCGACCAGATGCTCTCGTTCGTAACGCAGAATCTGTAATCAAGTCTATGAGGCGGCCATGAGGCCGCCTGCAATACCGTGAGGTAGGGTCATGAATCGCTTTGTATCTGTTCTGGCGCTTGTTCTGGCAATGGGTGGGGTTACCGCTCTGACGGGTTGCGTCGGTCCGACGCCCAAGCCAAATGACCCTTACTACGCCCCGGTGTTGCCGCGTACGCCGCTGCCGGCTGCCGCGAACAACGGCTCGATCTATCAGGCCGGTTTTGAACAGAACCTGTACAGCGACCGCAAGGCGTTCCGGGTTGGTGACATCATCACCATCACCCTGAACGAGAAGACCCAGGCCAGCAAGAATGCCAACTCCCAGGTCGGCAAGACCAGCAAGGCGAGCATTGGCTTGTCGTCGCTGTTCGGGACGGTGCCGAACACCAACAACCCGCTGGGCAGCGGTGACCTGAGTCTGGACGCCGGCTACAGCGGCGATCGCGCCACCAAGGGCGACAGCAAGGCCGGGCAGGGCAACAGCCTGACCGGTTCGATCACCGTGACCGTTGCTGACGTATTGCCCAATGGCATCATCGCCGTACGCGGCGAGAAGTGGATGACGCTCAACACCGGTGACGAGCTGGTGCGGATTGCCGGCCTGGTCCGGGCCGACGACATCGCCACCGACAACACCGTTTCGTCGACCCGCATCGCCGATGCACGCATCACCTACTCGGGCACCGGTTCGTTTGCCGATGCGAGTCAGCCAGGCTGGTTCGACCGTTTCTTCCTCAGCCCGCTGTTCCCTTTCTAGGTGGCCACGTTGAATTTCAAAAGCCTCATGGTGGCCGCACTTTTGCTGTCTGCGGCCTTCAACGCTCAAGCCGAGCGGCTGAAGGATATCGCCAGTATTTCCGGCGTGCGTTCCAACCAATTGATCGGCTACGGCCTGGTGGTCGGGCTTAACGGCACCGGCGACCAGACAACGCAAACCCCGTTCACCCTGCAGACCTTCAACAACATGCTCTCGCAGTTCGGCATCAAGGTGCCGCCGGGTTCGGGCAACGTGCAGTTGAAGAACGTCGCGGCGGTATCGATCAGTGCTGATTTGCCGGCCTTCGCCAAACCCGGTCAGCAGGTGGACATCACCGTGGCGTCCATCGGTAACTCCAAGAGCCTGCGTGGCGGCACCTTGCTGCTGACGCCGCTCAAGGGTATCGACGGCAACGTGTACGCGGTCGCCCAGGGCAACCTGGTGGTCGGCGGTTTCGATGCCGAAGGTCGCGACGGTTCGAAGATTACGGTTAACGTTCCCTCGGCCGGTCGTATCCCCGGCGGTGCATCGGTGGAACGTTCGGTGCCGAGCGGTTTCAACCAGGGCAACAGCCTGACGCTGAACCTCAACCGTTCCGACTTCACCACCGCCAAACGCATCGTCGACAAGATCAACGACATGCTCGGCCCTGGCGTTGCCCAGGCTATCGACGGTGGTTCGATTCGCGTCAGCGCGCCGCTGGATCCGAGCCAGCGCGTCGACTACCTGTCGATCCTGGAAAACCTTGAAGTCGACCCGGGCCAGGCGGTGGCGAAAGTCATCATCAACTCCCGGACCGGCACCATCGTGATCGGCCAGAACGTCAAGGTGTCCCCGGCCGCCGTGACCCACGGCAGCCTCACCGTGACCATCACCGAAGACCCGATCGTCAGCCAGCCCGGCCCTCTGTCCAATGGTCAGACGGCCGTTGTGCCACGCTCGCGGGTCAACGCCCAGCAAGAAGCCAAGCCTATGTTCAAGTTCGGCCCGGGCACCACCCTCGACGAGATTGTGCGGGCGGTGAACCAGGTCGGCGCGGCGCCGGGTGACTTGATGGCGATCCTCGAAGCACTGAAGCAGGCCGGCGCGTTGCAAGCCGACCTGATCGTGATCTGAGGACAGCGACCATGGATATGCGCAAAGGTCTGGGCGTCGGCAGCAACGATTCGGGTTCCTACTCTGACCTGAACCGGCTGAACCAGCTCAAGGTCGGCGACAAGAACAGCGACGGGAACATGCGCAAGGTTGCGCAGGAGTTCGAGTCGCTGTTCCTCGGTGAAATGCTCAAGTCGATGCGCAAGGCCACCGACACGTTGGGCGAGGATAATCCGCTCAACACGCCGGCAGCCAAGCAGTATCAGGAAATGTACGACCAGCAGCTCGCCGTTTCCATGTCTCGCCAAGGTGGCGGTATTGGCCTCGCGGATGTGCTGATGCGGCAGATGTCGAAGAACAAACCCCTGGCGCCGGGCGAGGCGGAAGCCGCTTCGACAGCCAAGCAAGAGGCTGCGAAAGCCGCCGTGCAAACGCCGATTGCCGCCGGCACGGTCGCCCTCAACGGGCCGTTGTCACGGGTCAACGGCGAACGGCCTTTGTGGGCGTCGCGCTCGGTCCGTTCACCGCAGGCAAACGGTGATGGCACGCACCGCAATGACATGGCGCTGCTCAATCAGAGACGTCTGGCGTTGCCGCCGAAACTGGCCGACCGCTTGCTCGCAGGCCTGGTGCCTTCGGCCACGGCCGCCACGGCAGCCATGACCAAGGTCAACCAGACGCCGTTGCCAGAGCGCACCACGCTGACGGGGTCCGGGCCGTTGTACAACGGTGACTGGCTGCCGACTGCGCAAGCACCGACCGGCGCCGGTCTGCAGATTCATGGTCGCGCCATTGCGCAGATTCCTTTGGCGCCGGCGAAGAAAGCCTTCAGTTCTGCCGATGAATTCGTCAACACCATGCTGCCGATGGCCAAGGAAGCGGCCGCGCGCATCGGCGTCGATCCGCGTTACCTCGTGGCCCAGGCTGCGCTGGAAACCGGTTGGGGCAAATCGGTCATGCGTCAGCAGGATGGCACCAGCAGCCATAACCTGTTCGGCATCAAGGCGAACAGTAGTTGGGAGGGTGGTTCAGCGCGGGCGATCACCAGCGAATTCAGGAATGGCGCGATGGTCAAGGAGACGGCCGAGTTCCGTTCCTACGACTCCTACAAGGACAGCTTCCATGACCTTGTGACTTTGCTGCAATCCAATAATCGCTATCAAGATGTTCTGAAGTCGGCCGATAAACCAGAACAGTTTGTACGCGAGTTGCAAAAGGCCGGTTACGCAACCGACCCGGACTACGCGAGCAAGATTTCGCAGATAGCCAAGCAGATGACGAGTTACCAGAACTACGCTGCGGCGGGCGCTTCCACCACGCCTTTATAGGCACAAGGATTAAGGTCGAACCATGAGTTTGCTCAATATCGGGATGTCGGGTCTGGCCGCTGGCCAATCCTCGTTGATGACCACCGGCAACAACATTGCCAACGTCGACACCGCCGGGTACTCGCGCCAGCAGACAGTGCAAAGCACCAAAGCCTCGCAGCAGTTCGGCAACGTGTTCATTGGCACCGGCACCACGCTGGCCGATGTGCGTCGGGTGTACAACAGCTACCTCGATGCGCAGTTGCAAACCACCACGTCGCTCAACAGCGATTCGGCTGCCTACCTGGGTCAGGTCACGCCGCTGGACACCTTGCTGTCCGACACCGGCACCGGCCTCAACGGCGCGCTGACCAAGTTTTTCGCTTCGGTGCAGAACGTCAACGCCAAGCCGGGTGACGACGCTTCGCGTCAGTTGCTGCTCAGCGACACACAAGCCCTGAGCAACCGTTTCAACTCGATCTCCGCACAGCTGACTCAGCAGAATGCCAACATCAATGGCAACCTGACGAACATGGCGGATCAGGTCAACAAACTGGCCGCGACCGTGGCCCAGTTGAACCAGAAGATCGCCGAGGTCTCCAGCTCCGGCGGCATGCCGAACGAGTTGCTCGACGCGCGTAACGAAACCGTGCGCCAACTGTCGACCTTCACCGGTGCGCAAGTGGTGGAACGTGAAGGCAGTCTCGATATTTACCTGGGCAGCGGTCAGCCGCTGGTCATGGGCAACACCGTCAACAAACTTGAAGTCGCGCCGAGCAAAGACGATCCGGGTCGCCTGTCTCTGCAGCTCAATCGCGGTTCGAGCACCATTGATATCACCTCGATCATGACCGGTGGCGAGATTGGCGGCCTGCTGCGTTATCGCAGCACCGTACTCGATCCGGCCATGAACGAATTGGGCCGTGTCGCCCTGGTCGTCGCCGATCAGATGAACACCCTTCAGGCCCAGGGCATCGACAAGAACGGTGACTTCGGTTCGACCTTGTTCAATAGCATCAACAGTGTCGCCCAGATGTCGCAGCGCAGCGTTGCCACCATCGGCAACAGCACGGGTTCAGGCAACTTCGATGTGAGCATCGAGGATTCCGGCAAGCTGACCCTTAACGATTACAAGGTCACCTTCACCAGCGCCACCAACTACACCGTGCAGCGTCTGCCGGATAACACGTCGATGGGCGCCTTCAGCACCGCGACCACACCGGCGCCGGTCATCGACGGGTTCTCCCTGAAGCTCTCCGGCGGCACTGCCGCTGCCGGCGACACGTTCAAGATCACACCGACCCGCAACGCCGCCGCCAACATCAAGACCGAAATGACCGACTCCAAGCGTCTGGCCATCGCGGCACCGCTGAGCGCAGCCATTGCGCCGGGCGGCAGCGGCACACTGACGATTTCGTCCAGCGGTCAGCCGACCCTGACCTCGCAGTTCGACATCTACGATACCGCCACCACCGCGGCCATTCAGAACGGTCTGAAGAATTCGACCCCGGTCAAAGTGGTCTTCGGTACTGCCGGTGCTGCGACCCAGACTTATCAAATGCTCGATGCCAAGGGCAACGTGCTCAGCAGCGGCAGCATCGTGCCGAATCAGAACAACACCCTCAGCCTGAGCATTCCACTGGTTGACGGCACCGGCGCGCCGATCATGGATCCGGGCCCGCCGGCCGTGCAGCGTACTGTGGCGTTCGACATGACCATCGCAGGTTCGCCGGGTACGGCGACGGCGATCAACGTCTCGCTCGCTCAGCCGGGCACGCTGGACAACCGCAACGGCACGGCCTTGGCCGGCTTGCAGACCAAGCAGACCGTGGACACCGCCTCTGCCAGCAAGGGCATTTCCCTGAGCGACGCTTACGGCAAACTGGTCGAGGGCGTTGGCTCGAAAGCGGCGCAGGGCAAGCTGGATTCGGCCGCGACGTCCTCCATCCTGGCCAACGCCAAAGATGCTCGTGATTCGCTGTCCGGCGTCGACCTCGATGAGGAAACCGGCAACCTGGTCAAGTATCAGCAGTACTACACCGCGTCTTCGCAGATCATCAAGGCTGCGCAGGAAATTTTCAGCACACTGATCAACAGTCTTTAAGGAGTCGTAGGCCATGCGCATTTCTACCACGCAGTTTTACGAGTCCTCGGCTGCCAACTATCAGAAGAACTTCTCCAACGTGGTCAAGAGCAGCGAAGAGGCGAGCAGCCTGGTTCGCGTCAATACCGCTGCCGATGATCCGGTCGGTGCCTCGCGCTTGCTGCAATTGGGTCAACAGGCGTCGATGCTCGACCAGTACAAGGCCAACACCAATACCCTCAAGTCGACCCTCGGTGTGACCGAGTCGGTGATGACCAGCATCACCAACGTGCTGCAGCGCGCCCAGGAACTGGCCATCGGTGCCGGCAACGCCGGCTTCACCGACGCGGACCGTCAGGCCAACGCCTCGGAGCTGGGTCAGATCGAAGAACAACTGCTGAGCCTGATGAACAGCAAGGACGAGAACGGCAAGTACATCTTCGCCGGCTCCAAGGGTGAAACCCAGCCGTTCTCGCGCAACGACGATGGCACCTACAGCTACAACGGTGACCAGGTGACCCTCGACCTGGCGATCGGCGACACCATGTCGATGGCCACCAACAGCACTGGTTGGGACGTGTTCCAGCAGGCGCTCAACACCAGCCGCAGTCAGGTTGCCCGCACCGCGCCGGTAGTAGATGACGGTCGCGTGGTCCTGTCCAATGGCCAGGTGTCATCGAGCGTGAACTACAACAACAAATTCCGTGGCGGCGAGCCGTACACCGTCAGTTTCGTCAGCGGCACCCAGTTGCAAATAACCGATTCGCTGGGTGTCGACGTCACCGCCGAAGCCAGCCAGGGCGGCGCGTTCAACCCGGCCACTGCCGCCGGCCAGACCGTCTCGTTCCGCGGTGTCGACCTGAACCTCAACATCAACCTGGCGGCCGGTGACGTCGCCGGCACCGTGCTGCCAGGCCACACCTTTACCCTGGCCGCCAAGCCTGACTCGTTCACCACGACTCGCAGTCCGGGCAACCCGACAGCAACTCAGGTGACGGGCAGCAGCATCAGCAACCCGGTGGCTTACCACGCCAGTTTCCCGACCGGTTCGGCGGTGATGAAATTCACCAGCCCGACGGCGTTCGATCTGTACGCGGCGCCATTGACGGCCACCAGCAAGCCAGTGTCTTCCGGCACAGTCGTGGCGGGCGTGGCGACCGCCTCGGGCGTGAGCTTCACCTTGGCCGGCACACCCGCAGCCAATGATCAGTTCAGCGTGGCCGTGAACGCTCACGAAACCCAGAATATTCTGGACACCGTGAGCCAGCTGAAAACCGCGTTGAATACACCGCTCAATGGTGACCCGATCCTCACTCAGAAACTGCAGGCGTCGCTGGCTTCGGGCATCGGCAATCTGCGCAGCGGCTCAGATCAGTTGTCCAGCGCACTGAGTTCGGTGGGCGGTCGCGGTTCGGCCCTGGATACCCAGAGCTCGACGAACCAGAGCCTGGTCCTGGCGAACACCCAGACCCAGTCGGCGATCCGCGATTCCGATCCCGCCGAAGTGATGACCCGACTCACCTTGCAGCAAACCATGTTGCAAGCGTCGCAACTGGCGTTCAGCAAGATTGCTCAGCTGGGCTTGTTCAACAAGATCTGAGTCTGTGCCTGTCGAGCTGCCAACCGTCTTTTATTAAGCGGTTCCGAACCTCTGCCTGAAAGGGCAGGGGTTCACCGCTCGAGAGTTTTGTCGTGAATCAACACCCCCTCGTCAGTATTGTCATCCCCGCATTCAACCCGCGCTTCTTCAGCCAGGCGCTGGAAAGTTCGCTCGCCCAAACGTATGAGAATCTGGAAATCGTCGTTTGTGACGATTCGTCCTCCGACGAAATTCGCGACATCGTCAAATCGTTCGCCGACCCGGCGCACACCGTTCGTTACCTGCGCAACCCCAAGCGCCTTGGCCTGCAGAAGAACGTGCTGCGCTGTGTCGAAGCCGCGCGGGGCGAGTACATCAAAGTATTGTGCGACGACGACCGTCTGTTTGCGCCGGCGATTGCCCTGCAAGCGCAGGTGCTGAGCGATCATCCCGAGGTCACCCTCGTTTGCGCGCTGCGCATGATGAGCGATGCCAACAACTTCATCTTGCCGCCCCGAATCGACAACTGCCGTTTTTCGCCAATCGATTCGCTGCTCAAGGGCGATGACATGCTGGAGATTTTCGAGGGCACGCCGAAGAATTTCATCGGCAACTTCAGCTCGACGCTGATGCGCCGCGCCGATGTCCTCGAGCTGATGCCGCCGTTGATCCAGGAAGGTACCGGCTTCATTGCGATGCTCGATTTCGCCTTGTTCGTGTGCCTGTTGCGCCGCGGTAACCTGGCAGCGCTGAACACCGTGCAGAGCACCGAGCGGCAGTACCCCGAGCGCCTGAGCAAAACCCTGGAAATGACCCGGGCCGCGGTGCAGGAATGGGAGTGGCTGACGCAAATGCTCACGGAACGCGGCGGCGAGTCGGCACCGGCGTCGGGTTGGGTGCGCAGTGTTGATCTGCGCAAGGCGGCTGAAGAACCGCGTCAGTGGGAAGAGTTGTGCGTGGTGCGCGTGTTGGGTAACCGCAACACCGTGGTCAACGGTCGGGTCGGCGGTACCAGCGACAGTTATGCCGATTTCTACCGCGAGTGGCTGGCGGTCCGTACGTTCAACCCGGCGGAAGCGCGGCACATGCAGCAACGCATCAGCCGCTGGTCGGTGCGGGCGAATCTGGTGCCGATCATCATCGACACCGAATCCGACAGCGCAGGGCTGAAGGCTACGCTGGCGAGCATCGCCAGCCAGCTGTACGCGCCGCAGGCGGTGGTCGTGCTGTCCAACGCCGACTGCGATGCCGACGATAAAGTGCTGCAATTGCCGCTTGAGGCGAACTGGCCGCAGCAGCTCAATGCCGTGGTGCCGCAACTGGAAGGCACGCATTGGTTCTACCTCCTGCGGGCAGGTGACACGCTGCGCGAATCGACGCTGCTGGTGCTGGCCGAACGCATCGCCAGCACGCCGGGCATGCTGTGCGCCTACAGCGATGAGGGCGCGCTGGTCGAAGGCGAATCCGTCGACCCGGTGTTCAAGCCTGACTTCAACCTCGACCTGATGCGTTCCTATCCCTACGTCGGCCGGACCCTCGCGTTCGAGCGCCAGGGCTTTCTGGCGGCGGGTGGTTTCGACTCGGCTCACGGGGAATTGGCGCCGCAGGATTTACTCTGGCGTCTGGTGGAAGAGTCCGGGTTGCACACCATCGAGCACATTGCCGAGATTCAGGTGGAGTCGACACAGACCTTCCCCGACTGGATGTCGCTGCCCGAGGTCATCGAGGGTAGTGAGGCATTGGTCAGTGCGCACCTGACACGCATCGGTCTGGAACACCGGATTCGCCATGAAGAATTGCCGCTGCTCAATCGTATCGATTACCTGCACGGCCATCGGCCCCTGGTGTCGATCATCATTGCCGCGGGGACGTCGCTGGGTGCGTTGCAGCGCTGCACCGAGAGCCTGATTGAAAACACCACCTACGCCGACTACGAAATCCTGATTGTCGATGACGGTCGCGGCGATTTGGCCATGGCCGATTGGCTGGACGCCATGGCACAGATGGGCGCCGCCCTGCTGCGGGTGCTGCGTTATGCCGGCGACGGTGGTGAGGCGACCCTGGTCAACTTTGCCGCCGAACACGCCCGCGGCGAGTACCTGCTGACGCTCAATCCGCGTTGTGTGATTCGCGCTGGCGACTGGCTCGCCGAACTGGTCAATCACGCCCAGCGCCCGGAAGTCGGCGTGGTCGGCGCGCGGTTGTTGGGTGCCAACGGTGCAATCGTTTCCGCCGGTCTGGTTCTGGGGCTCGCCGGGCCTGCCAGTTCGCCGTTTCTCGGCGAGCATGCCAGTGCCCGTGGCTATATGCAGCGCTTGCAAGTGGCCCAGAACTGGAGTGCCGTCAGCAGCGATTGCCTGATGGTGCGCAAGGAAGTCTTCGACAGCCTCGGGCAGCGCGATGATGCCGAATTCAATCTCGCGCTCAGCGGGGTTGATCTGTGCCTGAAGGCCGGTAAAAACGGCTACCTGGTGGTCTGGACGCCTTTCGCGACGGTGATGATCGGCGAAGACACCTCGCCAATCGCTTCGCAGGCTGATGTGCAGGCGCAGATCCTTGAGCAGGAAACCTTCTACACCAAGTGGCTGCCGACGATCTCCCGGGACCCGGCCTACAATCCGGCGCTGACACTCGGCGTGGCGAGCTTCAGCCTGGAGCCGTCGCTGCGCAACAACTGGAACCCGTTGCGCCATCGCGACCTGCCGGTGATTCTCGGGTTGCCAGTCAATGAATCGGCGATCGGGTATTACCGTGTGACCGCGCCGCTGGCGGAACTTGAGGCGGCCGGACGCGTGATTGCGCGCGTGGCCTACGAGTCGCCGTCGACCGTGGAAATCGAGCGTCTGTCGCCAGATACCATCATTTTGCAGGGGCGCTACAGCGAAGGCTCGGCGGCCGACATTCTGCGCATGAAAAAGTACTCGGGTGCCCTGCGGATTTTCGAGCTGGACGACTACATCGTCAGCACGCCGAAGAAGAACAGCCACGCCCGCAACAAGCCAACCAATACCGAGCAGATGCTGCGTGACGGCATTGCCCTCTGCGACCGCGTGGTGGTGACAACCCAGGCGCTGGCGGACGTGTTGTCGAGCATGCACACCGAGTTTCGCGTGGTGCCCAACATGCTGCCGCCCGAGCCGTGGGCGACCTTGACCAGCCAGCGGCGCACCTCGAAAAAACCACGGGTTGGCTGGGGCGGTGGCACCAGCCACACCGGCGACCTGGAAATCATCGCCGATGTGGTTCGCGAACTGGCCAATGAAGTGGAGTGGGTGTTCTTCGGCATGTGCCCGGACGCATTGCGCCCGTACATCCACGAGTTTCACGGCACCATCGATTTGCAGAGCTACCCGTACAAGCTGGCGAGCCTGAATCTTGATCTGGCGTTGGCGCCGTTGGAGTTTCATATCTTCAATGACTGCAAAAGCAATTTGCGGTTACTGGAATATGGCGCGTGTGGGTATCCAGTGATCTGCACGGATACCCGGGCTTATGACGGGTTCCTGCCTTGCACCAAGGTGCGCAGTAACAGCACTGAAGAATGGTTGGCGGCGATTCGCATGCACCTGGCTGATCCGGATGCCAGCTATCGCATGGGGGATGAATTGCGTGAGGCGGTGCATCGGGACTTTATGTTGCGGGGGGATAATTTGCAGCATTGGTTGTGGGGGTGGTTACCGGATTAAGTCGGGTTGGCTTGGCTTGAGTACATATCCTGGCTCTCTGGTTGTACGCATTCCCCTGTAGGAGCGAGCCTGTTTGCGAAAAATGCCCAGGCAACACATTCATGCAGGCAGCACGCGTTATCGTTGACGTCCATCGCGAGCAGGCTCGCTCCTGCAGGGGATCGCGTCAGGCCGGAGGATGTGCGCGGTCAAACAAGCGCAGCGCGCAGGCGATAAACATGTCGACTGACACACTGCCATCGCCAGCAGGCTCCTCCAAAGGAGTGTGAGAGGCGTCGGGATTATTGGGCCACCTCACACCATCTCTCACCATCTCTCACCATCTCTCACCACGTCACCCACATAACGGATCTGCCCCCCCCCCCGACTCAAACCCAGACGCCGAAGCCGCTACCCGCCAATTGGCTCACTTCCTGCAAGTCCCCCACATATCGCCATAAAACCTTCACCTCAACAGTCGTGAACGGCCCAGTGGCTGCGGGTAAATGATGTGCATCTGACGGTTCACCCAGCCCTTGCAAGGGTGGCAGGACCGCGCGAAGAGCAAGAGGACAGCGATGAAGGCAGTAATTCTGGCAGGTGGTCTCGGTACGCGGATCAGCGAGGAGTCGCACCTCAAGCCCAAGCCAATGATCGAAATCGGCGGCAAGCCAATTCTTTGGCACATTATGAAACAGTACTCCGCCCACGGGATTCACGACTTCGTGATCTGCCTTGGCTACAAGGGCTACGCGATCAAGGATTTCTTCGCCAACTACTTCCTGCACACCTCCGACGTCACTTTCGACATGTGCAACAACCGCATGGACGTTCACCAGAACTACAGCGAACCGTGGCGCGTGACCCTGATCGACACCGGCGAAGACACCATGACCGGTGGCCGCCTGCGTCGTGCCTCCCGTTATCTGGAAGGCGAAGAGGCGTTCTGTTTCACCTACGGTGACGGCGTTTCCGACCTTA
The DNA here is from genome assembly GCF_054897705.1 of Pseudomonas sp. GB2N2. Lineage (NCBI taxonomy): Bacteria > Pseudomonadati > Pseudomonadota > Gammaproteobacteria > Pseudomonadales > Pseudomonadaceae > Pseudomonas > Pseudomonas sp. GB2N2. The sequence goes on along the minus strand of NZ_CM142701.1, from coordinate 2,907,405 downwards.
ACATTGGCGCGCTGGTGGATTTCCACCTGACCCACGGCAAGCTCGCTACCGTCACCGCCGTACAACCACCGGGCCGTTACGGCGCGCTGGAACGCGACGGTGACAGCGTCAAGGGATTCATTGAGAAGCCGCGCGGTGACGGCGGCTGGATCAATGGCGGTTTCTTCGTGCTGTCACCCAAGGTGCTGCCGTACATCGCCGACGATCAGACCTCCTGGGAAGCCGAGCCGCTCGCCGCACTGGCCAGTGAGCAGCAACTGCAAGCGTTCCAGCACGATGGTTTCTGGCATCCGATGGACACCCTGCGCGACAAGAATCACCTTGAGCAGTTGTGGCTGAGCGGGGAGGCCCCATGGAAACAATGGGACTGAGCCAGGAATTCTGGCGCGGCAAGCGCGTTCTGCTGACCGGCCATACCGGTTTCAAAGGCAGCTGGCTGGCGTTGTGGCTGCAAAGCCTTGGCGCTGAAGTCAGCGGCTTTTCGCTGGACCCGTCGACCGAGCCGAGCCTGTTCGAACTGGCACGGGTGCACGAAGGCATCAACGATCAGCGCGGCGACCTGCGTGACCTCGGCGCGTTGCTGGAGCTGATCGCCGAGACCCAACCGGAAATCGTCTTGCACCTGGCGGCCCAGCCGCTGGTGCGCGAAGCTTATCGCGACCCGCTGGGGACTTACTCCAGCAACGTCATGGGCACCCTCAATCTGCTCGAAGCCATCCGTCAGGTTGGCGGCGTGCGCGCCTGCGTGCTGGTGACGACCGACAAGGTCTACGCCAACCAGGAGTGGTTGTGGCCATACCGTGAAAACGAAGCCCTCGGTGGCCACGATCCTTACAGCAGCAGCAAGGCGTGCTGCGAGTTGTTGGCGCAGTCTTACGCCGCGTCGTTCTTCCCGGCCGACAAGCATGCCGAGCACGGTCTGGCCCTGGCCACGGCACGTGCCGGCAACGTTTTGGGCGGCGGTGATTTCGCACCGGAGCGATTGATTCCCGATGTGCTCAAAGCCTGGTCGGCCGACGAGCCCGTAATCCTGCGCTACCCGCAAGCCGTGCGCCCGTGGCAACACGCGCTGGAGCCGCTGGCCGGTTACCTGCAACTGGCCGCCGGGCTCTATGAACAAGGCCCGGAATTTGCCGGTGCGTGGAACTTCGGCCCGAGCGAAGCGGATATGTGCAGTGTCGGCGAAGTCGTCGAACTGCTCGCCAGCCGCTGGCCACAAGCGCCCGGGTTGCGCATCGAACCGAGTGATTTGCATGAAGCCGGTCTGCTGCGTCTGGACAGCAGTCGCGCCCGCCAACTGTTGGCGTGGCAGCCGCGCTGGTCGTTGCAACAATGCCTGACCCAGACCCTCGACTGGCACCTGGCGTGGCAAAACGGCGATGACATGCGCGAAGTCACCCTCGGCCAGCTGAACCTGTACCGAGGCGCGCTGTGAGCGAGTTTCTGTTGAAACCGTTGCCGCTCGCCGGCTTGTTCAGCGTGCAGCACAAACGCTTCGAAGATGAGCGCGGGCATTTTGCGCGGCTGTTCTGCGAAGGCAGCCTCAGCGCTTTCGGCGAAGCCTTTCATATTCGTCAGATCAATCATTCCTGCACCCGCGAACGCGGCAGTGTGCGTGGCCTGCATTACCAGAACGCCAGCGCGCCGGAAGCCAAATTGATCACCTGCCTGCGCGGTGAAGTCTGGGATGTGGCGGTGGATCTGCGCCCTGATTCGCCTACGTTCCTGCAGTGGCACGCCGAACACCTGCGTGCGGGTGACGGTCGCAGCCTGTTGATCCCGGCCGGTTTTGCCCACGGCTTCCAGACCCTGACCGACGATGCCGAATTGCTTTACCTGCACAGCGCTGACTACACGCCGGCGCACGAAGGCGGTTTGAGTGTGAATGATCCACGGCTGGCGATTGCCTGGCCGTTGCCTGTCAATAATCTGTCGGTGCGGGATTCCAGCCATCCCTTGCTCGATGAACGCTTCGCTGGAGTACGCGTATGAACTGCCGTGGTTGTGGGACTTCACTGGCCTTGCCGCTGATTGACCTCGGCACCTCGCCGCCGTCCAACGCCTACGTGCGTGCGGATCAGCTTGAACAAGCCGAACAATGGGTGCCACTGAAGGTTGCGGTGTGTGAGCAGTGCTGGCTGGTGCAAACCGAGGATTACACCAGCGCCGACAGCCTGTTCGATGCCGACTACGCCTATTTCAGTTCGTTCTCCAGCACCTGGCTGGCCCACGCCGACCGCTATGTCGCCGAGATGGTCGAGCGTTTCGACCTGAGCGCCGACAGCCGCGTGGTAGAAATCGCCGCCAACGACGGTTACCTGTTGCAGTACGTCGCCGGGCGCGGCATTCCTTGCCTGGGCGTCGAGCCGACGCGCAGCACCGCGCAAGCCGCACGGGAAAAAGGCCTGGATATTCGCGAGTTGTTTTTCGGGCGCGACACCGCCGCGCAATTGGTCAGCGAAGGCTGGTCGGCGGACCTGATGGCAGCCAACAACGTGCTGGCCCATGTGCCGGACATCAATGATTTCCTCGGCGGTTTTGCGACGTTGCTCAAGCCGACCGGCGTGGCCACCTTCGAATTTCCGCAACTGCTGACGCTGATGGCCGGGCAGCAGTTCGACACGCTGTATCACGAACACTATTCCTACCTGTCGCTGACCGCCGTGCAGACCTTGTGCGCGCGCAATGGCCTGGAAGTGTTCGACGTCAGTCAGTTGTCGACCCATGGCGGATCACTGCGGGTGTTCGTCCAGCGTGCCGACGGTGTGCGCCGCGACGTGCAGCCAGCGGTCGCGCAACAGTTGCAGGCTGAACTCGTCGCCGGGGTGAAAACCCCCGAGTACTACGCGACCCTCGCGCCCGCTGCCGAGCGCATCAAGCACGACCTCTTGCGTTTCCTGTTGCAGGCCAAGGCCGATGGCAAACGCGTGGTCGGTTACGGCGCGGCGGCCAAGGGCAACACCTTGCTTAACTACGCCGGGGTCAAGCCGGACCTGCTGGCCTGGGTGGCCGACGCCAATCCGCACAAGCAGGGCAAGTACCTCCCGGGCAGTCGTATCCCGATTGTTTCGCCGGTGCAGATCGATCTGGAAAAACCCGATTACGTGCTGGTGTTGCCGTGGAACCTGTTGCACGAAGTCAGTCAGCAACTGGCTCAGGTGCGCGAGAGGGGTGGCCGTTTTGTCATCGCCGTGCCTGAGTTGACCGTTCTGTGAAGGTCCTGGTCACCGGGGCGACCGGGTTCGTCGGCCGGCATCTGGTCGAGGCCTTGCTCGCCCGTGGCTGCGAAGTCCGCGCCGTGGCCCGCAACGCCGAGACCGCGGCGAGCTTGCCGTGGATCAAGGCAGTGGAATTCATCGCGGCGGATATCCACGCTGCCGACCTCGATATCGCTGCGTTAACTACCGGTGTCGATGCCTTGGCGCACCTGGCCTGGCCAGGCTTGCCGAACTATCAGGCGCTGTTCCATTTCGAGCACAACCTGATGGCCGATTACCGCTTCATCAAGGGCGCGGTCGAGGCGGGCGTTGCGCAAGTGCTGGTGACCGGCACCTGTTTTGAATACGGGATGCAAAGCGGGCCGCTCAGCGAGCAGACGCCACCGCAGCCGGGCAATCCTTACGGGTTGGCGAAAAACACGCTGCGCCTGTTCCTTGAAAATCTGCAGCGGGTCCAGCCGTTCACCCTGCAATGGGCGCGATTGTTTTACCTGCACGGCGAAGGGCAAAACCCCAACAGTTTGCTGGCGGCGCTGGACCGCGCCATCGACGCCGGCGACGAGAGCTTCAACATGTCGGCCGGCGAGCAATTGCGCGATTACCTGGCCATCGAGACCGCTGCCGGCTACCTCGCCGCCATCGTGCAACAGCGTGACTTTGACGGCGTGATCAATTGTTCCAGTGGCCAACCGGTGTCGGTACGGGCGCTGGTCGAGCAGCGCCTGCGTGAACGTGGCGCGGCGCTCCGTTTGAACCTCGGTCACTACCCATACCCGACCCACGAACCGATGGCGTTCTGGGGCGTGGCGGACCGTTTGCATCAGCTATTGGGGAGCAGAACATGAGGCATGAGTTGTATCGAGTCGCCGACCTGCCGGTGTTGCAGAACCGCACCTTTGCCGACCCCGAGTCGGCCCGGGCGTCGGCCCGCGCCGACATGCTGTTGGTCCAGGATGAGCAGAGCGGGTTGATCTTCAATCAGGCCTTTGATGCCGACAAGCTCAGCTACGACGCCGACTATCAAAACGAGCAGGCGCATTCCGGCCAGTTCCAGAAGCACCTGAGTGACGTCGAAGGCATCATTGCCCGCCATTTCAAGGGCCAGGAACTGATCGAAGTCGGCTGCGGCAAAGGCTACTTTCTCGAACTGCTGAAAGGCCTCGGTTACGCGATCACCGGCATCGACCCGGCCTACGAAGGCAACAACGCCGATGTGATCAAGGCGCCGTTCACCCGTGGCCTCGGTCTGGCCGCGGACGCGATTGTGCTGCGCCATGTGCTGGAACACATTCAGGACCCGGTGAGCTTCCTCGCGGAAATGGCCGACGCCAATCAGGGCGGGCAGATCTACATCGAAGTGCCGTGCTTCGACTGGATTCTCGAGCACCGTGCCTGGTTCGACCTGTTCTACGAGCACGTCAATTATTTCCGCCTCGATGACCTGCGCCGGATGTTCGGCACGGTGCACGAAGCCGGTCACCTGTTCGGTGGTCAATACCTGTACATCGTTGCCGATCTGGCGACCCTGCGCCTGACCCCGGAACAACCGGTGCCACGCCTCGATCTGCCGCAAGGTTTCACCAGCAGTCTTGAACGTGCGGTGCAGATTATCCAGGCCGCACCCGAACAGGGTTCGGCGATCTGGGGTGCGTCCTCCAAAGGCGTGATCTATTCGCTGTTCCTGCAACGGGCGGGTGTGGCGGTGGATCGTGTGGTGGATATCAATCCGGCCAAACAGGGCCGTTATCTGCCCCTGAGTGGCGTGCGTGTGTCCTCGCCGCGAGAGGCCATGGACGCACTTCCGCAAGGCGCCAATCTGTTTGTAATGAACTCCAACTACCTCGAAGAAATCAAGCGGATGACCGATGGACGCTACGTCTATCACGCCGTCGACAGCGCTTCGTTCCAGTGACTATTGAGATTAGAAAAATGACTGACAACACCATCAATACCGCCTTCGAAGCCGAATGCCAGGCAGAAATCGCGGCGCAGGGCGATGACCAGAAACTCACCGGCCTGGCCCAGGAATTCTTCAACCAGTCGGCGAAGCACAAGTACAGCTACCACTTCTCGTGGATGGGCCGTCCGATCATTCAATTGCCGCAAGACATGATGGCGATGCAGGAAATCATCTGGCAGGTCAAACCCGACCTGGTGATCGAATGCGGTATCGCCCACGGCGGTTCGATCATCTACTACGCCTCGTTGCTGGAGTTGCAAGGCCACGGTGAAGTGCTGGGCATCGACCTCGACATCCGCCCGCACAACCGCGAAGCCATCGAAAGCCACCCGATGAGCAAGCGCATCAAAATGATCGAAGGTTCGAGCATCGACGCGGCCATCGCCGAGCAAGTACGTGCGGCGGCCGAAGGCAAGAAAGTCATCCTGGTGCTGGATTCCAACCACACCCACGATCACGTGCTGGAAGAGCTGCGCCTGTACGCGCCACTGGTGTCGATCGACAGTTACTGCGTGGTGATGGACACCGTGGTCGAAGACATGCCGGCCGATTTCTTCCCTGACCGTCCATGGGGCCCGGGCGATAACCCGAAGACTGCGGTGTGGAAGTACCTGGAAGAAAACGCTGACTTCGAGATCGATCGCCAGTTGCAAAACAAACTGTTGATCACCGTGGCACCAGACGGCTATCTGCGTCGCGTTCGTTAATCAATCTGACTGTCAGGTACTCGGCCTCTGGCCGGTTGTGGGGATAGAAACATGCACGTTCAAAACACTGTTCGTAACACTGCTGGTAACGATGTGGCACCGCTGAATGAGCGGCTGACGGTGGTGGTGATTTCCCACAACCGCAACGCCTATCTGCGGCGCACGTTGCAGTATTACAGCAGCTATCCCTGCACGATCCTGGTTCTGGATTCTTCGCTCAAAAGCGACGATGAAATAACCCGCGATTACCCGATGGTCGATTACCGGCACCTGCCGCAGTTCACCTACACCGGGTTGCAGGAAAAACTCGCCTATGGCGTGAACCAAGTGACCACGCCCTACATGGTGTTGGCGGCCGATGACGATTTCCTGATCCACGGTGCGATCACCGAGTCGCTGGAATTTCTCGAGGACAACGCCGACTACGGCATGGCCCACGGTTACGGAATCATGTACCTGGCCCGCGCCACGGAAGTGAATTACTTCCGTCGCGACCGCAAGGGTCCGGAAGATTATTGCTCGGACAAGGCCGAAGACCGGCTGACGCAATTCATGGGGCACTTCCTGCCGCCGTTCTACGCGGTCAGCCGCACCGAGCTGCTGCAGGACTGGCATAACGTGCTGCTGCCGGGCACCAGTTTCGAGTGGCAGGAAATCGGCCACGCCTATTACATGCTTGCCCGGGCCAAGGCGCGCATTCTGCCGATCCCGTTCGCGGTTCGGGAAATCCCCTACGGCTCTTCGGAGCACAACACCAACGTGCTGACGGTGTTGACGCTCAAGGACGCCAAGACGGTCGCTGACCGCGAGCACTTCGCCGAGTTTCTGGCCTCGTTGCCGACCGGCATGCGCCACAAGACGCTGGCCGAGGGCAAACAGGTGGCGCTGGACAGTTTCGCCACCATGGCCGACTGCCTGAACAATATGCGCTCGTTGAAGGGCACGCTGATTTTCACCTCGGCCTGGCTGGAGTCCGGTAAGGAACCTGTGCGCACGTTCAATACCGAGCAGTTTGTCGAGATGCCGTTCTACAACCAGCCGGTGTTCGATCTGCTGACCGAATTCGAATTCCTCCTGCACACCATGCCCGCCGGCAAATTGCAGTTGCAGGAACTGGAAGGCCTCTTGCTCAAGCAGCATGAGCTGATGCGCGTTCATCCCAACGACAACGAGCGCACCTTGCGTGCTCGTTTGTGGGAAGCGCTGAGTCTGTATGCATTCAACGGCACCGTGGTTTCGCGTCTGGCCGAGTCGTTGCAGGACACCGAAGAAGCGGAAGAGGGCGCGAAGCTGCAAGCCTGGGCCAAGCGCCTGGCGTCGGTGCCGGCACAAGACGAGCAGTCGCTGTTCGAAAACATGCCGTCCGGTCGCCTGCTGAACTGGGTCGAAGCGCGCAACCCGGATGCCAAGCAACTCAAGGTGATCAGGGCGCGGCTGGGCAAGCGTAACGGCGGTCCACAATTCGGCATTCTGTTGCTGGACCTGGATGCCGACATGGTCAAGTTGCAGGCGACGTTTGACAGCCTGGTGGGTGGCCACTGCAAAGCGTTCAAGCTGGTGGTGTTCACCACCGGCGATTTGCCCGCGACCACCACGCCGCATGACACCGTGCACTTCGTCAAAGTCACCAGCGCCAACTACGTCGAACGCATCAACCAAAGCGTGAAGCAGTCCACTGCGGACTGGCTGGTGCTGGCTGAGGCCGGTGATCAGTTCACCGCCAGCGGCCTGCTGCGTGCCAGTCTCGAATTGCAGGGCGCCGAAGGCATTCGCGCCGTGGCCATGGATGAAATCCATCGTCAGGCAAACGGCTCCTTGAACGAGGTGTTCCGCCCGGGCGTCAACCTTGACCTGCTGCAAACCGTGCCGGCGCTGATGGCCCGTCACTGGTTGATCCAGCGTGACGTCCTGGCCGAGACCGGTGGTTTCTCGACTGAATACGCCTCGGCACTGGAATTTGATCTGGCGCTGCGTCTGATCGAAAACGGCGGTCTGGGTGGCCTGGCCCACCTGGCCGAGCCGCTGCTGATCTGCAACGCACCGTCCACCGAGGATAATCCTCACGAACGCCAGACCCTGACCCGCCACCTGACGGCCCGCGGCTATCGCGGCCAGGTCAGCTCCGAGCTGGCACAAACCTGGCAGATCGATTACCAGCACGCCGAACGGCCGAAGGTGTCGATCATCCTGCACAGCCAGGACAATCTGGAATCGCTGCAAACCGCCGTGGTCAGCGTGCTGCAACGCACCCGTTATCAGCAGCACGAAATCCTGATTGCTGACAATCACAGCCAGTCCGAAGAACTGACCACCTGGCTGGCGAGCCTGGAAGGCAAGGGCGATCGCTTGCGCGTCCTGCGTACCGGCAAGCGCCTGAGCGCCTCGGCGCTGCATAATTTTGCCGTGGGTGAAGCCAAGGGCGCCTACGTGGTGCTGATGTCGGCCGAAGCGCAAGTCGTCAACTCCAACTGGCTCGACAGCTTGCTCAATCAGGCCCAGCGTCCTGAGGTCGGTATTGTCGGCGGCAAGTTGATGGACTTCCGTGGCGTCACCACGCAAGCCGGTCTGGTCCTGGGCTTTAACGGTGTCGTCGGTTCGGTGTTTATCGGTGAGCGCAAAGATGCCAAGGGCTACATGAACGGCCATCAGGTCGAGCAGAACTACTCGGCGGTCTCCCAGGCTTGCATGATGATTCGCAAGGATCTGTATCAAGCCGTGGGTGGCCTCGACGAAGAGCATTTCGACGAAGCCTTCGCTGACATCGATCTGTGCCTGAAAGCCGCCGACGCCGGTTACCTGATCGTCTGGTGCCCGCAGGCACAGATGCTGCACCCGGGCCTGTTGCCTGACGCGCCGCAGACCGCCGCCGCCCTGCAAGACAAATGGTCGGCGCGCTTTGCGCAAGATTCGGCGTACAACCAGAACCTGGCCTTGAACGGCAAGGGCTTTACTCTCGGCGACGCCTCCAGTGTGAACTGGGCGCAGTTGCTTGCTTAAGCCTGGCTGACAGGTAAAAGGACTCAAGGCATGTTCAACGGTAAATCGATTTTCATCTCCGGCGGTACCGGCTCGTTCGGGCGTAATTTCATCCGTCGCCTGCTGGAGCAGTACCAGCCGAAACGGGTGGTGGTGTTCTCGCGCGACGAGCTCAAGCAGTACGAGATGCAGCAGACTTTCAATGCGCCGTGCATGCGCTACTTCCTGGGCGATGTCCGCGACGCCGATCGTTTGCGTCAGGCCATGCGCGGCATTGATTATGTGATCCACGCGGCGGCGCTGAAGCAAGTGCCGGCTGCGGAATACAACCCGACCGAATGCATCCGCACCAACGTCAACGGCGCCGAAAATATCATCGCAGCGGCGATCGATAACGGGGTTGAAAAAGTTGTCGCGCTCTCCACCGACAAAGCCGCCAGCCCGATCAATCTGTATGGCGCCACCAAGCTGCTGTCGGACAAGTTATTCGTGGCCGCGAACAACATTGCCGGCGAACAACAGACGCGTTTTGCCGTGGTGCGCTACGGGAACGTGGCCGGATCGCGCGGCTCGGTCGTGCCATTTTTCAGCAAGCTGATTGCCGAAGGCGCGACAGAGCTGCCGATCACCGATGAACGCATGACACGCTTCTGGATCACCCTCGATCATGGCGTTCAGTTCGTGCTCGACAGCTTTGCGCGGATGCACGGCGGTGAAGTGTTCGTGCCGAAGATCCCGTCGATTCGTATCGTTGATCTGGCGCAGGGTATGGCTAAACACTTGCCGCACAAAAACGTCGGTATTCGCCCGGGTGAAAAACTTCATGAGTTGATGGTGCCGCTGGACGACGCGCGCATGACACTGGAGTTCGACGATCACTACACCATTCAGCCTTCGATCCGCTTCACCAGCGTCGACGTGGATTTTGCCGTCGACAACCTGGGTGAGTGCGGCATGCCGGTGAGTGAAGATTTTGAGTACCGCTCCGACACCAATCCGCACTTCCTGTCGGTCGGCCAGATCGCCGATCTGCATAGCGGGTTGTCGGTGTGATTCCCTACGGTCGGCAGAGCCTCGACCAGGCTGACATTGATGCGGTGGTGGCCGTGTTGCAGTCTGACTGGTTGACCCAGGGGCCGACCATCGAGTGTTTCGAGCAGGCCATGGCCGAGCGTTGCCAGGCAGATTTCGCGGTGGCGGTGTGCAACGCCACTGCCGCGCTGCACATCGCCTGTCTCGCTGCGGGACTGGGCGTGGGCGACCGTTTGTGGACCACGCCGAACACCTTTCTGGCCTCGGCCAACTGTGGCCGCTATTGCGGTGCCAACGTGGATTTTGTCGACATCGATCCGCTGACCTGGAACCTCGATGCTGTTGCTCTGGCGCATAAACTTGAGGTCGCCGAGCGCGAGGGTACGTTGCCAAAAGTGCTGGTGGCCGTGGCGTTCTCCGGGCAAAGCTGCGACATGCGCAAGATCGCTGAACTGGCCGATCGTTATGGTTTCACGCTGATCGAGGATGCCTCGCATGCGGTCGGCGCGACCTATGCCGGACGTCCGGTGGGCTGTGGTGAATTCGCCGCCATGACCGTGTTCAGTTTTCACCCGGTGAAGATCATTACCAGCGGTGAAGGCGGCATGGTGCTGACCAATCGCCCGGAACTGGCGGCGCATCTGCGACGTCTGCGCAGCCACGGCATGACCCGTGACCCGCAGCAAATGACTGAACCCAGCCACGGCCCCTGGTACTACCAGCAAGTGGAGCTGGGCTTCAATTACCGGATGACCGATTTACAGGCCGCCCTGGGATTGTCGCAGCTCCGCAAGCTGGACGGCTTCATCGCGCGGCGTCGTGAGCTGGCCGCGCGTTACGACCGGTTGTTCGCCGGGTTACCGCTGACGTTGCCCTGTGCGCAATTCGAAGCCGAATCGGCCTGGCATTTGTACGTCGTACGCTTGCAAACGCAGCGGATCACGCTCAGTCATCGACAGGTTTTCGAGGGCTTGCGAGCCGCCGGTATCGGGGTGAATCTGCACTATATTCCAGTGCATTTGCAGCCTTACTACCGCGACTTGGGTTTTGGCGAGGGTGATTTTCCCGAAGCCGAGCGTTATTACGCCGAAGCTGTCAGTCTGCCGTTGTTTCCCTTGTTGAGCGATGAACAGCAAGACCATGTGGTCGCGCAACTGCAGCGGCTGATCCTTGAGGAGGAGTGACTGTTGAGTTGCGTTGCGATCATTCCCGCCCGGGGCGGCAGCAAGCGTATACCGCGCAAGAACCTCAAGCCGTTCGACGGTGTGCCGATGATCGTCCGTTCGATCCGTACGGCGCTGGATTCGCAGCTGTTCGATCGGGTGATCGTCAGCACCGACGATGAAGAAATTGCCGAGGTCGCGCGGGCTCAGGGCGCTGATGTTCCGTTCATGCGTCCAGCTGCGTTGGCCGATGATTTCACCGGGACGGCCGCAGTCATTGTGCACGCCTTGCAGCAGTTGCCGGCGTTCGATTATGCCTGCTGCATCTATGCCACCGCGCCGCTGTTGCAGGCCCGGTTTCTGCGTCAGGGATTAGACGCGCTGGAGCGCCATCCGGATAAATCCTTCGCGTTTTCCGTGGCCGGTTTTGGCTTTCCCGTGCAACGTGCCTTGACCCTCGATGAGCAGGGCGCGCTGACGTCGCTGTACCCGCAGTTTCGCGATACCCGCTCGCAGGATCTGGCCGAAGCCTTTCAAGACGCCGGCCAGTTTTACTGGGGACGCAGCGAAGCGTGGCTGCGCGGCGATGTGTTGTTTTCCCCGGCGAGCCTGCCGGTGATCTTGCCGCGGCATCTGGTGCAGGACATCGACACCGCCGAAGACTGGGCGCGTGCCGAATACCTGTTCGCCGCGCTCAAGGCCGGTGGTGAGCTGCAATGAGAGTACTGATTCGCTCCGACGCTTCGCCCACCATCGGCAGCGGCCATATTGCCCGTTTGCTGCCGTTGGCCAGAACCCTGCGCAAGCAGGGCTCGCACGTTGCGTTCGCGTGCCGTCAATTGCCGGGGAATCAGTTGGACAGGCTGGCGGCCGAAGGTTTCGACACCTTTGCGCTGCCCGATTGTTATCCCGATGAAGATCCGCAGCAAGCCATCGAGTCCCTGCTGCCGTGGCAGGCCGACATCGACGCGCTGGCGCACGCCCTGGAAAACCATGCCGGGTTCGACTGGATCATCGTCGACCACTATGGCCTCGACCATCACTGGCAGACGGCGGCCCGGCGCTGGGCGCCACGGGTCGCAGCGGTGGATGACCTTGCCACTCGCCGGTACGCCGTCGATCTGCTGCTCAACCAGAACCTGTCCGGCACGACGCAGGCTTATGATTCGCTGCTCGAACCCGGCTGCCAGACATTGTTAGGCCCGCGATTCGCCATGCTGCGCGATGAATTCTGCTGCCCGGCGATCGTGATCAAGCCTCAGGCCAAACGAGTGCTGGTGAATTTTGGCGGTTTCGATGCGGCCATGCAGACGCACCACGCGATGTTGGCGCTGGCGGATTTGCAGGAGCTGGAAGTCGATTTCGTTGCCGGTGCCGATAACCCGGCCTGGGAAAAAATGCAGGTGCTGGCGGCGGCTCATTCGAATTGGCGCCTGCACAGTTTTGTCAGCGACTTCCACGATCTGATGACCGAGGCCGACCTGTTTGTCGGCGCCGGTGGCGGGACCAGTTGGGAGCGGGCGGCCCTCGGGCTGCCGACGATTTGCATTGCAGTCTCGAATAACCAGCAGGCCAACGGCGAAGCCATGGCTGTCTCGGGAGCCCATGTGTACCTCGGCGTTCGCGAGCAGGTCAGTGTCGAACAGCTGCGTCAGGCCATCGGGTTTGTCGCGGGCAATCAGGGCCTGCGCCAGAGTCTGGCCGAGCAGTCGCGGCGGTGGGTGGATGGTCGCGGCGCACAGCGGGTGGCGGCAGCCCTGGCCGGGGCGGTGTTGCAGATCCGTCGCGCGAGTGCAGACGATGCGCAGCTTCTGTTCGAAGGGCGCAATGCCGAAGCGGTCCGGCGCTGGTCGCTGGAGACCTCTGTGATCGAATGGCCGGCGCATCAAAATTGGCTGACCGCCAGTTTGAATAATTCGCAGCGCCTGCTGTTGATCGCCCAGGCCGATGACGGTCCGGTGGGGGTGTTGCGTTATGACTTGCGCGGTTTTGAAGCGGAAGTCTCGATCTACCTGTTCGAAGATCGAATCGGCCTGGGCTGGGGCAGGGCGCTGCTGGCCCGCGGCGAGACCTTTGTCACGGCTCACTGGCCGCAACTGACGGCCATTACCGCCCAGGTCTTGCCGGCCAACCAGCCGTCGCTGAATGTCTTTCGCGAAGCCGGTTTCACCCAGAGTGCTTGCGTGTTCAAGCGCGAATTGATTGAAGGATTACCGCAATGACCAGCTTCAAGATTGGCGACCGCCTGATCGGTGCCGACGCGCCGCCGTTTATCATTGCCGAGATGAGTGGTAACCATAACCAGTCGCTGGGCATGGCGCTGCAAATCGTCGAAGCCGCAGCCAAGGCCGGTGCGCACGCCTTGAAGTTGCAGACTTACACCGCCGACACCATGACCCTCGACCTGGCCGAGGGCGAGTTTTTCATCAAGGACCCCAACAGCCTGTGGGCCGGTTCTTCGCTCTACGCGTTGTATGAAAAAGCGCATACGCCGTGGGAATGGCACACGCCGATATTTGCTCGGGCCAAGGAGCTGGGGATGCTCGCGTTTTCCACGCCGTTTGACGACAGCGCAGTGGACTTCCTCGAAAGCCTCGACGTGCCGGCCTACAAGATCGCCAGCTTCGAGAACACTGACTTGCCGCTGATTCGGCGAGTCGCTGCGACCGGCAAACCCCTGATCATTTCCACCGGCATGGCCAGCCTGGCTGAACTCGACGAAACCGTACGCGCTGCTCGCGACGCCGGTTGCCAGAACCTGGTGCTGCTCAAGTGCACCAGCACTTACCCGGCGACGCCGGCCAACAGCAATGTGCGGACGATTCCTCATCTGCGCGAGATGTTTGGCTGTGAGGTCGGGCTGTCTGATCATTCCATGGGCGTCGGTGTGTCCGTGGCCGCGGTGGCGCTTGGGGCGACGGTGGTTGAAAAGCATTTCACTCTCGACCGCAGCGCGGGCGGTGTGGACGCCAGTTTTTCGCTGGAACCGGCCGAGCTTGCCAGTCTGGTCATCGAAACCGAACGCGCCTGGCAGGCCATGGGTCAAGTGCATTACGGCGTGACGGACGCCGAGCGCAAGTCGCTGGTCTACCGTCGTTCGCTCTACGTGACGCAGGACATGGCGGCGGGCGAGTATTTCACCGTTGCCAATCTGCGCGCCATTCGTCCGGGCCTGGGGCTGGCGCCAAAACATGCAGAAACCCTACTGGGCCGTCGCGCCCGTCAGGCGATCAAGCGCGGAACGCCGCTGGACTGGTCCTTGGTCGAATAACCCGTTGTGGGCTGATTCGGCAAAAAGCGTGACCTGCGAGTCATAACGCGCATCTTCACTGTATTGTATTGATCGGGAAGGTGGCGCCTGGCCTGTGTTTAGCCCAGTGATAGCCTTTTATTCTTCCCGCTGTCGCCTCGATGGGGCGACGTTTTTCTCTGTTAGTCGGCGCCCCTCGAATCATGACGAGCGGTGGAATTGGGCTGTTTATTATTGGGAAGCCGTAATGATTGGCATAAAAAGCATTGCGAGCTACGTTCCTGTAGCCGGCGTGGACAATTACGCACAAGGTGCAAAATTCGAAAAGGATGAAGAATTCATCCTGGGCAAGATCGGTTCAGCTTTCTTGCCGCGCAAAGACGCCGGTCAGGAAACGTCGGACCTGTGTGTCGAAGCAGTCAACGCGCTGTTTGCCAACAATCCCGAATTGAAACGCGAAGCCATCGACGTGCTGATCGTCGTCACCCAGAACGGCGACGAAGAAGGCCTGCCACACACGGCCGCGATCGTTCAGGACAAGTTGGGCCTGCCCACCACCGTGGCGGCGTTCGATATTTCCCTGGGCTGCTCCGGTTATGTCTACGGTATCTACGCGATCAAAGGCTTCATGGAAGCCGCAGGGCTGAAGAACGGCCTGCTGGTAACTGCCGATCCGTATTCGAAGATCGTCGACCCGGAAGACCGCAACACCACCATGCTGTTCGGCGATGCCGCCACGGCGACCTGGATGGGCGAGAACGCACCGTGGCAGTTGGGCAAGGCCAAGTTCGGCACCGACGGTTCCGGCGCGCCGCACCTGAAAGTCACCGATGGGGTGTTCTTCATGAACGGTCGTCAGGTGTTCAACTTTGCGCTGCTCAAGGTTCCGGCCCATTTGCATGAACTGCTGGCCGACTCGCAGCTGACGCCCGCCGATGTCGACGCCTTCTGCATTCACCAGGGCAGTGCTGCGATCGTCGACGCCGTGGCCCGTCGCTTCGAAGGCGAGCCGGAGAAGTTCATCAAGGATATGGTCGAGACCGGTAACACCGTGTCGTCGAGCATTCCGCTGCTGCTGGAAAAACATGTGCTGGACTCGACCTGGAAGCGTGTCGCGCTGAGCGGGTTCGGTGTTGGACTGTCCTGGGGTTCGGCGATCATTTATCGCCCTTGAACCGGGTGCGATAGTTAGAGAAAGCCGGACACAAAAAAAGCGCTCAAGGTGTAATCTTGAGCGCTATTTTTTTGCCCGAACAAACAACGAGGCGCCATGAGCGAGTTCTTTGAGCACAACGTCGAAGTGATCCAGCAACGCTGGCCGGCGTTGGCTGCGCGTTTGCTGATTGAAGATGCGAGCCTGTTGCAGGCGGACCTGGTGGAAGGCCTGGGTTCGACGTTAAGCATCAATGGCATTCAGTTGACCAGCCGCCATGATCGCAGTCGCGAGGCCGCACTTCAGGCCGACAGCGTGCCGGTCGACAGCCCGGTGGTGCATGTCTACGGCACCGGGCTGGGCGATCTGCAAATGGCGTTGCTGGCGCGTGACGGTCTCCAGCATTTGTGCGTGCACATCCTCAACGGCGCGGTGTTTGCCCTGGTGCTGCAACTGCTCGACCAGCAGGAATGGCTCAGTGATCCGCGGGTCGAGCTGCTATATGCCGGCGATCTTGGGGAAATCCGGTTGCCATATTTTGCCCTGCCGTCCGAGTTGGTGCTGGCCGATGATTTCAATGCGAAGATCCGCGATCGCCTGATCAGCGAAACCCATCTGACTTTCAATAATCGTGAGTTTGACCCGCAGTCGCCCGAGATCATCGAACGCTTGCACGCTTGTCTCGCGCTTGTGCAAGCCGATCACGATGTAGCCGGGCTCTTCGGTTCGCAGCCGGGTCGGGAAGTGTTTGTCATCGCCACCGGTCCCAGCCTGGAACAGCACTTTGCGACCTTGCGCGCGATTCGCAATGAAACCCGGCGCCCGTTGTTCATATGCGTCGACACCGCCTATCGTCCGCTGCTCAAGCACGGCATTCACCCCGACGTTGTCGTCAGCATCGACCAGCGCATTTCAGACCGACACTTGCCGCCTGAAGGCACGTCGGACATCGCCCTGGTGTACATGCCGATGCTCGACCCTGGCGTGCTCGAAGCCTGGCAGGGGCCGCGTTACGCCGGGTACTCGGCAAGCCCGATCTACCAGCACCTGCGTCGGCAATTGCCCCGCGGCGAGCTGTATGTCGGCGGCAGCGTGATTCATCCGGCGGTTGACCTGGCAGTGAAGATGGGCGCCGCGCAGATCACGCTGTTCGGCGCCGATTTCGCCTTCCCGGGTGACAAGACCCACGCCGGCTGGAATGACGGCGACCTGGGGCCGCAACTCGGCGCCGCCAAACATTGGGTGCTTGATGGTCATGGCCAGCGCATCAAGACTCAGCTCAACTTCCGCAGCTATCTGTGTGAGCTGGAGCGTTTTATCGCGGGCCATCCGCAGGTGCGCTTCTATAACAGTGGTCGTGCGGGGGCGATGATCGCCGGTACCGTTTTTCATCCGGAGTTTGCTTCATGAGCGCACTTGAACCGTTCGTAGTCGACGCGCAGCAATGTGCTGCCCTGTTTCGTCTTGGGAGGGATGTAGAAGCCGGGCTGGTGATGATCGATCTGATAGGCGAGGTGCACCCGACATTCGATGTCAGGTCACCCGAGACTCAGCAACAGTGGTCACTGCTCCTCGGCCAGATGTTCGCGTGCCAGGAAGCGCAGAACTGGCTCGCACTGGCCGATTATCTGGAATACGAACTGGTCGAGTTGCTGACTGAAAGCCTGTCTGTTTAAGCAATGGCCCTTCCGTCGGTGCCGGCGATTCCTCGCCAACCTGTCGCCGACGTTTCCCTGACGTCATTTTCTCGCTCCCGGAATGTCGCCAACCCCTTGATTTACGGGGGATGGCAACTTGATGGCAAATATTTTTGAAAATCCCCTAAAGCAAGTTGCATTGGCGACGATAACTATTACGAAGGTTCTCTAGGCCATACCCGGCGGTTGCCAGGGCCGGAAGCCGCAGCACCCAACCAACGAGGAATTCGTCATGGCTTTAACAGTAAACACTAACGTTACATCGTTGAACGTTCAGAAAAACCTGAACCGTGCTTCCGATGCTCTGTCGACTTCGATGTCTCGCCTGTCTTCCGGCCTGAAAATCAACAGCGCCAAAGACGACGCCGCCGGCCTGCAAATCACCACTCGTATGACCTCGCAAATCCGCGGTCAGACCATGGCGATCAAAAACGCCAACGACGGTATCTCGATCGCTCAGACCGCTGAAGGCGCGATGCAGGAAACCACCAACATTCTGCAGCGTATGCGTGAATTGGCCGTACAAGCTCGAAACGACTCGAACGGTACTCAAGACCGCGTCGCTTTGAACAAAGAATTCGCGGCAATGTCGGACGAGATCACTCGTATCGCCAACTCCACCAACCTGAACGGCAAAAACCTGCTGGATGGTACTGCTGGCACCATGACCTTCCAGGTGGGTTCCAACACCGGTTCGGCTAACCAGATCACTCTGACTCTGGCTTCGGGCTTCGGCGCTGCAACCCTGTCGGTTGACTCGGCTACTACCCAGATCACTGGTAACAGCTCGGCTACTGCTCAGGCTTCGTTCTCCGCTGCCATCACCCGTATCGATGCTGCTCTGCAGACCATCAACAGCGCCCGTGCTGACCTCGGTGCTGCACAAAACCGTCTGACCAGCACCATCTCCAACCTGCAAAACATCAACGAGAACGCTGAAGCTGCTCGTGGTCGCGTACAAGATACCGACTTCGCTGCTGAAACTGCACAGCTGACCAAGCAACAAACTCTGCAACAAGCTTCCACCGCAGTTCTGGCTCAGGCCAACCAACTGCCATCCGCTGTACTGAAACTGCTTCAGTAATAGCTGATTGAGTTTTGGCGAGGGGTGTGCGCTGGTCGTACCCTCTCGCTTTTTTACTTTTAGAGGTG
This sequence comes from Pseudomonas sp. GB2N2, assembly GCF_054897705.1. NCBI lineage: Bacteria > Pseudomonadati > Pseudomonadota > Gammaproteobacteria > Pseudomonadales > Pseudomonadaceae > Pseudomonas > Pseudomonas sp. GB2N2. The sequence goes on along the minus strand of NZ_CM142701.1, from coordinate 2,889,097 downwards.
ATGGACATGGATATGAGCGTGAAGCTGAGCTTGTCTTATCCGGCGGCAAAACACGCAACCACGGTTGCCGACAAGTCTGCGGAAAAGCCTCGAACGGAGCCTGCGAAAGTGGTCGACGTCAAGGAAGCGCACAAGACTGCCCAAACTGAGCAGGACAAGCTGAAAATGGCTGTCCAGGAAATCGAAAAATTTGTTCAGTCGGTCAAGCGCAACCTGGAGTTCTCGATCGATGAGCCTTCAGGGCAGGTAGTGGTAAAAGTCATTGCCAGTGAGTCGGGTGAGGTGGTTCGCCAGATCCCCAACGAAGAAGTGCTGAAACTGGCCAATAGTTTGAATGATGCAAGCAGTCTGTTGTTCAGCGCTAAAGCCTGACAACTGGCACGAATTTTGTTGCTATGTTCTTTTGGGCGTTGTAGTGGTCAAAAGACCGGCGAGACACTGAAGGGAGATCTCCATGGCAAGTCCAATTTTACCAGGTCTGGGCTTAGGCTCCGGGCTTGATACCGGTGCCATCGTCAAGGCATTGGTGAATGCCGACAAGGCAGCGAAGCAAGGTCAGATCGACCGTGGAACCACCGTCAACACCGGGAGCATTTCCGGGATTGGCAGCTTGAAATCGCTGCTGGCCACATTCCAGACGGCGCTCAAGGATCTGGGCAATACGACCACCCCTCAGTTCACCGGTTTTTCCGCGACCAGCTCCAATGTCAAAGTGATCACCTCCACTGCTGATAACACCGCAGTCGCCGGTACTTACACGGTGATTGTCGATAAGTTGGCCACCAGCTCGAAAGTGGCCAGTGCCGCTTTCGCCGGTGGGGCGACCAGCCCGGTTGCGCAGGGCACCTTGACCATCAATCAGAACGGTAAAAACTACACCGTTGATGTTCCAGCGGGTGCGACGCTGCAATCGGTTCGCGACTCGATCAACACTCAGTACGCGACCAGCGGCTTCAGCGCCAACATCGTGTCCGACAGCTTCGGTTCGCGTCTGGTGCTGGGTTCGAGCACTACGGGTGCCGGGTCCGAAATCAAGGTCAGCGGCATTGCGAGCCTGGCCATGGACGGTACGCAGGTCATGTCTGGCACGCTGACGGCCACCTCTTCGGGCGCTGTAGGCAGTCTGCCCGCGGACTCCGCCTATTCCGTAGACGGTCTGAAAATGGGCGGCCCATCCAATACCGTCACCAACATTTCCGGCCTCTCGATGACGCTGGTGTCCGTGGACACAGCGACCGTTACCGTTGCCGGCAACAATGACGGCCTGAAAGCTTCGATCCAGAAATTCGTCGACGCTTACAACGCTATCGCCAACGCGGTGACGGCGTTGACCAAACCGTCTCTGGATGCCGATGGCAAGCCGACCGTCGCTGCTGCGCTGACCGGTGACCCATTGCCGCGTGCGCTGCTGGCAGCCATTCGCGGCCCGCTGTCGCAGACCGGCGCCGGCGACAAGCTGACTGTACTGTCGCAGTTGGGGATCACCACTGACCAGAAAACCGGTGCGCTGAACTTCGACTCCACCAAGTTCACCGCGGCGATGAACACCAAGAAGCTCGGCGGCGAGGTTCAAACCCTGTTTACCGGCACCAACGGTCTGCTCGAGCGCATGAACAATGTGATCAAGCCGTACACCGATACTGGCGGCATTCTCGATACTCGCACCACCAACTTGAACGTGACCAAAACACGGTTGACGGCTGATCAGGCTGCGTTGGATCGTCGGGTCGAAACACTGACCGCCGTACTGACCAAAAAGTACAACGACATGGATACCCTCGTTGGCAAGTTGAAAGCCACCGCCAGTAACATCACCTCGATGTTTGATGCGATGAACGCCCAGGCGAAGAACAGCTGATAGACCTGTAACGCCAAAAGCCCGGCAGCGTTTTTCAACGCTCCGGGCTTTTTGCATTTGAATCTAAAGTTTTTTGACGCGTCGTCGATACACTGGTTAGACGAACTACAGAATTTTGATGAGGTACAACATGAATCCAATGTTAGCCCTTCGCCAATACCAGAAGATTGGCGCCCAGGCGCAAACTTCCGAAGCCAGCCCGCACCGTTTGGTGCAGATGTTGATGGAAGGCGGGCTGGATCGTATCGCCCAGGCCAAGGGTGCGATGGAGCGCAAGGACATCCCGAACAAAGGTGTTCTGATCGGCAAGGCCATTGGCATCATTGGTGGTTTGCGTGAAGGCCTGGACCTCGAGAACTCCGTCGAAACCGTCGGTGAACTGGACAACCTGTACACCTACATGATGAAGCGTCTGGCCGAGGCCAACATCAAGACCGATCCTGCGATTCTCGACGAAGTCTCTGATTTGCTTCGAACAGTCAAGGACGGTTGGGATGCGATTGCCGTAACGGGTCCGCAGTTTTAAGGAGATCACCATGAGTCTTGTATTGCAGCGAATCGAAGTCACCCGTGACGCCCTGGTCGGTGCATTGGCCGAGCGAAACTGGGAAGCCATTGGTGAATTGGACCTGGCTTGCCGTTCCTGCATGGAAGACGTCTTGAGTGAAGCTTCGGTGGACGAGGCGCTGTTGCGTGACAATCTTGAGGAGTTGCTGGGGGTTTATAAGCAGCTACTTGAGGCGGCGACAGGCGAAAGGCAGGCGATAGTCGATGAGATGTCGCAGATCCATCAAGCACAGAACGCGGCAAAGGTTTACCATCTGTTTGGTTAATTAATCCTCAGTTAATCCAGACCTGGCGCGCCATAAATTTGACTGTGCACGGTTTTTTGACTTAACTAGTGGCTGGTTGCAGATTTCAGGCGTCTACAGGCATAACGTGTCCGCAGGCGTCTAGCTTGCCCCTCATTTTGGGCATTGAGTTGACTAGGGAAGTTGCTATTGCATGTGGCGTGAAACCAAAATTCTGCTGATTGATGACGATAGCGTCCGCCGCCGCGATTTGGCGGTGATCCTGAATTTTCTTGGCGAAGAAAATTTACCCTGTGGTAGCCATGACTGGCAGCAGGCTGTCGGCTCTTTGTCATCAAGTCGTGAAGTGATCTGTGTCCTCATCGGAACGGTCAATGCGCCTGGCGCACTTCCGGGCTTGTTAAAGACCCTCGCTACCTGGGATGAGTTCCTTCCGGTTTTGTTAATGGGCGATAATTCTTCCGTTGACCTGCCTGAAGACCAGCGTCGTCGAGTGCTTTCGACTCTCGAGATGCCGCCCAGCTACAGCAAGCTGCTCGATTCGCTGCACCGTGCCCAGGTCTATCGCGAGATGTACGACCAGGCCCGCGAGCGCGGTCGTCACCGTGAGCCCAATCTTTTCCGCAGTCTCGTCGGCACCAGCCGGGCGATTCAACACGTCCGCCAGATGATGCAGCAAGTCGCCGACACCGACGCCAGCGTACTGATCCTCGGCGAGTCCGGCACCGGCAAGGAAGTGGTCGCGCGTAACCTGCACTATCACTCCAAGCGTCGCGACGCGCCGTTTGTTCCGGTCAACTGCGGGGCGATCCCGGCCGAGTTGCTGGAGAGCGAACTGTTCGGTCACGAGAAGGGTGCGTTCACCGGGGCAATCACCAGCCGCGCCGGACGTTTCGAACTGGCCAACGGCGGCACTCTGTTCCTTGACGAAATCGGCGACATGCCGCTGCCCATGCAGGTCAAGCTGCTGCGCGTGCTGCAGGAACGCACCTTCGAACGCGTGGGCAGCAACAAGACCCAGAGCGTGGATGTGCGCATCATTGCAGCGACCCACAAGAATCTCGAAAGCATGATTGAGATCGGCACATTCCGCGAAGACTTGTACTACCGCCTGAACGTATTCCCGATCGAAATGGCGCCGTTGCGTGAGCGCGTCGAAGACATTCCGTTGCTGATGAACGAACTGATCTCGCGCATGGAGCATGAAAAGCGCGGTTCGATCCGTTTCAACTCTGCGGCGATCATGTCGCTGTGCCGTCACGGCTGGCCGGGCAACGTCCGCGAACTGGCCAACCTGGTGGAGCGCATGGCGATCATGCATCCGTACGGGGTGATTGGCGTGGTCGAGTTGCCGAAAAAATTCCGCTACGTCGACGACGAAGACGAGCAACTGGTCGACAGCCTGCGCAGCGATCTGGAAGAGCGCGTGGCCATCAACGGTCATGCGCCGGACTTCTCGGCCAGCGCCATGCTGCCGCCGGAAGGCCTGGATCTGAAGGACTACCTCGGTGGCCTGGAGCAAGGGTTGATTCAGCAGGCGCTGGATGATGCCAATGGCATCGTGGCGCGTGCAGCCGAACGGCTGAGGATTCGTCGCACCACGCTGGTGGAGAAGATGCGCAAGTACGGCATGAGCCGTCGCGACGGTGACGAACAGGCGGATGATTGACGCCTGTTTTTCAAGTCGTTCATTTATAGAAGGTTTTTTTTAGGCACGGGTATTGCTACAGCCCTCGCAACGTTCCGTTTCACTGACGGTCAGCCAAGCGAGAGAGCACGATGCCCCAAGCCGCCCAGATGTCTCCCGTCCCTGACGCCGTGGGGCACCCGCCGTCCGTAGAGCAGGCAAGCCGGCTTGGCCTCGAGCAGGCGTTCGCACTGTTCAACCAGATGTCGAGCCAGTTGACCGACTCCTACAGCATGCTCGAAGCCCGGGTCACCGAGCTCAAGGGTGAGCTGGCGGTGGTCAGCGCTCAGCGCATGCAGGAACTGGCGGAAAAGGAACGTCTGGCCAACCGTCTGCAAAACCTCCTCGATCTATTGCCCGGCGGCGTCATCGTCATCGATGCCCAGGGCATTGTGCGCGAAGCCAACCCGGCGGCCTGCGAGTTGCTCGGTTTGCCCCTCGAAGGCGAGCTGTGGCGCCACGTCATTGCCCGTTGCTTTGCGCCGCGTGAAGACGACGGTCACGAAATCTCTCTCAAGGACGGTCGGAGGCTGTCGATCGCCACTCGCTCGCTGGACGCCGAACCCGGTCAACTGGTGTTGCTCAACGACCTGACCGAAACCCGTCACCTGCAAGATCAACTCGCCCGCCACGAACGCCTTTCGTCACTCGGTCGCATGGTGGCGTCGCTGGCTCATCAAATCCGTACGCCCTTGTCCGCCGCATTGCTCTACGCCAGCCATTTGACCGAGCAAGCGTTGCCGGTGGCCACGCAGCAGCGTTTTGCCGGGCGCCTGAAAGAACGTCTGCATGAGCTGGAGCATCAGGTGCGCGACATGCTGGTGTTCGCTCGCGGCGAGCTGCCGTTGACCGATCGCTTGACCCCGAAGATGCTGATGCAATCCTTGCAGTCGGCGGCACTGACCCATGTGCAGGACCTGCCGATTCGCTGGCAGTGCGACAGTCATGCGGGGGAGTTGCTGTGCAATCGCGACACCCTGGTCGGGGCGATTTTGAACCTGATCGAGAATGCCATTCAGGCGAGTGCCGGCGACGTCCGTTTGAAAGTCCATCTCTACAGTCGTGACAGCAACCTGCGGGTCTCGGTCAGCGACAGCGGCAGCGGCATCGATACGAAAGTGCTGGCGCGCCTCGGCGAACCCTTCTTTACCACCAAAACCACCGGAACCGGTCTCGGCCTGACCGTGGTCAAGGCGGTGGCACGTGCCCATCAGGGCGAATTGCGCCTGCACTCGCGACTGGGTCGCGGCACCTGTGCGCAGGTCATCCTGCCACTTTTTTGCGGTGACAGGCTCAGCGCTCAGGGAGCGGAGTGAAGGACATGGCCATCAAGGTTCTGCTGGTCGAGGATGACCGCGCGTTACGCGAAGCGCTGACCGATACCCTGTTGCTCGCGGGGCATGATTACAAGGCAGTCGGCTCGGCGGAAGAAGCGTTGGAGGCGGTCGGCTCCGAGGCCTTCAATCTGGTGCTCAGCGACGTCAATATGCCGGGCATGGATGGCCATCAATTGCTCGGTTTGTTGCGCGCGCGTCAGCCGCAATTGCCGGTGTTGCTGATGACCGCGCACGGTGCCGTGGAGCGCGCGGTCGATGCGATGCGTCAGGGCGCCGTGGATTATCTGGTTAAACCGTTCGAGCCCAAGGCGCTGCTGGATCTGGTGGCCCGTCATGCGCTCGGCAGTCTTGGAGCACTCGACCGCGAAGGGCCGATCGCCTTCGAGCCGGCCAGTGCGCAATTGCTGGAGCTCGCCGCACGGGTGGCGCGCAGTGATTCCACGGTGTTGATCTCCGGTGAGTCCGGTACCGGTAAAGAAGTGCTGGCGCGCTACATCCATCAGCACTCGCATCGTGCCAGTCAGCCGTTCATTGCCATCAACTGCGCCGCGATTCCCGACAACATGCTCGAAGCGACGCTCTTCGGTCACGAAAAGGGTTCGTTCACCGGTGCCATTGCGGCGCAGGCCGGCAAGTTCGAGCAAGCCGACGGCGGCACCATTCTCCTCGATGAAATTTCCGAAATGCCCTTGGGCCTTCAGGCCAAGTTGCTGCGCGTATTGCAGGAGCGTGAAGTCGAACGGGTGGGCGCGCGCAAACCGATCACGCTGGATATTCGGGTGGTCGCGACCACCAATCGTGACCTCGCCGGGGAAGTGGCGGCGGGACGTTTTCGCGAAGATCTTTACTATCGGCTGTCGGTCTTCCCGCTCGCTTGGCGTCCGTTGCGTGAGCGCACCGCCGACATCCTGCCGCTGGCCGAGCGCCTGTTGGCCAAACACGTCAATAAAATGAAACATGCCGCGGCCAAACTCTCGCCCGAAGCGCAGGCGTGCCTGATCGGTTATCCATGGCCAGGCAACGTGCGAGAGCTGGATAACGCGATTCAGCGTGCATTGATTCTGCAGCAGGGCGGGTTGATCCAGCCGCAGGATTTCTGTCTTTCCGGACCGGTTGCCTGTGCGCCATTGCCTGCATTGGCGCCGGTGCCGGTAAGAGCGGTGGAGGCCGAGTCAGAGTCGGCGGGGGCGCTGGGAGACGACCTCCGTCGCCGCGAATTCCAGATGATCATCGATACCCTGCGCGCCGAACGTGGGCGTCGCAAAGAGGCGGCCGAGCGTCTGGGCATCAGCCCGCGCACGTTGCGCTACAAGTTGGCGCAGATGCGTGATGCCGGAATGGACGTGGAAGCCTGTTTGTTCGCCACGTGATCGGATTTTCTGTAGCAGCAGGCTTCGCCAGCTGCTACAGATTGTGTTTCGGTTTGAAAGGACGAGCTTTTGTTTGCAGTGGCCATGGAGCTGGCACCCTTGTTGCTAACACCTCATTACCCGCCGAGTGAGTGTCAAAAAATTGCGGGTCTCCAAAGAGAGCAGTCCATGAGCCAAGGTATTGAATTTAATCGATTGATGCTGGATATGCGTTCCATGCAAATGGATGCAATGTCCGCGTCGAAATCGACTGCCGCCGTCCCTGAAATGAGTGGCAGCAGCTTTTCCGACATGCTCGGTCAGGCCGTCAATAAAGTGAACGACACTCAGCAGGCGTCCAGCCAATTGGCCAATGCTTTCGAAATTGGCAAGAGCGGCGTCGACCTGACGGACGTGATGATTTCCTCGCAGAAGGCCAGCGTGTCTTTCCAGGCGTTGACCCAAGTGCGCAACAAGTTGGTTCAGGCATACCAAGACATCATGCAGATGCCGGTTTAAGGACGAGATTGAGTCATGGCAGAAGCAGTCGCCGATAATGTTCCGGCCAAGGCCACCCCGATAGACGGCAAACCGCCGCTGTTCGGCTTGTCCTTCCTGGAAAACCTCTCCGAGATGACCATGTTGCGTCAGGTGGGCCTGTTGGTTGGCCTGGCTGCGAGCGTGGCGATTGGCTTCGCCGTAGTGTTGTGGTCCCAGCAGCCGGACTACCGGCCTCTGTACGGCAGCCTTGCCGGTATGGACGCCAAGCAGGTCATGGACACCCTGGCTGCCGCTGATATTCCCTACACCGTAGAACCGAACTCCGGTGCCTTGCTGGTCAAGGCCGATGACCTGTCCCGTGCGCGAATCAAGCTCGCAGGCGCTGGTGTCACTCCTAGCGACGGCAACATCGGTTTCGAAATCCTCGACAAGGACCAGGGCCTCGGCACCAGCCAGTTCATGGAAGCGACCCGTTATCGTCGCGGCCTCGAAGGCGAACTGGCGCGGACCATCTCCAGCCTGAACAACGTCAAGGGCGCTCGCGTGCACCTGGCGATTCCGAAAAGTTCGGTGTTCGTGCGTGATGAACGCAAGCCAAGTGCCTCGGTTTTGGTCGAGCTGTATTCCGGTCGCTCGCTGGAGCCTGGTCAGGTGCTGGCGATTATCAACCTGGTCGCGACCAGCGTGCCCGAACTCAGCAAGTCGCAGATCACCGTCGTCGATCAGAAGGGCACCTTGCTCTCGGATCAGGCGGAGAACTCCGAACTGACCATGGCCGGCAAGCAATTCGATTACAGCCGTCGCATGGAAAACATGCTCACCCAGCGCGTGCACAACATTCTGCAACCGGTGCTGGGTAACGATCGTTATAAAGCCGAAGTCTCGGCCGACGTCGATTTCAGTGCCGTCGAGTCGACCTCCGAGCAGTTCAACCCGGATCAACCGGCGTTGCGCAGCGAGCAGTCGGTCAACGAACAACGCACCGCCAGCAATGGCCCGCAAGGTGTGCCGGGTGCCCTGAGCAACCAGCCGCCAGCGCCGGCCTCCGCGCCGCAAACCACCGGTGGCGCGACTGCGCAGGCTGGCATGGTGCAGCCGGGCCAGCCACTGCTGGATGCCAACGGTCAGCAAATCATGGACCCGGCGACCGGCCAGCCGATGCTCGCGCCGTACCCGGCAGACAAGCGTCAACAATCCACCAAGAACTTCGAGCTCGACCGTTCCATCAGCCACACCAAACAACAGCAGGGTCGTTTGAATCGCCTGTCGGTGTCGGTGGTGGTGGACGATCAGGTCAAGATCAACGCGGCTAACGGTGAAACCACCCGGGCGCCGTGGAGCGCCGACGAATTGGCACGCTTCACTCGCCTGGTGCAGGACGCCGTCGGTTTCGACGCCAGCCGTGGCGACAGCGTCAGCGTGATCAATATGCCGTTCTCCGCCGAGCGCGGTGAAGTGATTGCCGATATTCCGTTCTACTCCCAGCCGTGGTTCTGGGACATCGTCAAGCAAGTGCTGGGTGTGTTGTTCATCCTGGTGCTGGTGTTCGGCGTGCTGCGCCCCGTGCTCAACAACATCACTGGCGGTGGCAAAGGCAAGCAGCTTGTTGGCTTGGGAAGCGACGTGGAACTCGGCGGCATGGGTGGCCTGGACGGCGAACTGGCCAACGACCGCGTCAGCCTCGGTGGCCCGCAAAGCATCCTGCTGCCGAGCCCGAGCGAAGGCTATGACGCACAGTTGAACGCAATCAAGAGTCTGGTGGCAGAAGATCCGGGTCGCGTGGCCCAGGTCGTGAAAGAGTGGATTAACGCAGATGAGTGATAACCGAGCCGTTGCCGCCAAACTGACCAAGGTCGACAAAGCCGCGATCCTGCTGCTGTCCCTCGGTTCCACCGACGCCGCGCAGGTGCTGCGCCACATGGGGCCCAAAGAGGTCCAGCGTGTGGGTGTGGCCATGGCGCAGATGGGTAACGTGCACCGCGAGCAGGTCGAGCAGGTAATGAGCGAGTTCGTCGACATGGTCGGCGACCAGACCAGCCTGGGCGTCGGCTCCGACGACTACGTGCGCAAAATGCTCACTCAGGCCCTGGGCGAAGACAAGGCCAACGGCCTGATCGACCGGATCCTGCTGGGCGGCAACACCAGTGGCCTCGACAGCCTGAAGTGGATGGAGCCGCGCGCCGTCGCCGACGTGATCCGTTACGAGCACCCGCAGATCCAGGCGATCGTCGTGGCGTATCTCGACCCGGATCAGGCCGGTGAAGTGCTGGGCAACTTTGACCACAAAGTGCGTCTGGACATCATTCTGCGGGTTTCCTCGCTGAACACCGTACAGCCAGCCGCCCTGAAAGAACTCAACCAGATTCTCGAGAAGCAGTTCTCCGGCAACTCGAATGCCTCGCGCACCACCCTGGGTGGCATCAAGCGTGCGGCCGACATCATGAACTTCCTCGACAGCTCGATCGAAGGCCAGTTGATGGACTCGATCCGCGAAGTCGACGAAGACCTGTCCGGTCAGATCGAAGACCTCATGTTCGTGTTCAACAACCTGTCGGATGTCGACGACCGCGGGATTCAGGCGCTGTTGCGCGAAGTGTCTTCCGACGTGCTGGTCCTGGCCCTCAAGGGTTCGGACGAAGGCGTCAAGGAAAAGATCTTCAAGAACATGTCCAAACGGGCGGCCGAACTGTTGCGCGACGACCTCGAGGCCAAAGGCCCGGTACGCGTCAGCGACGTGGAAACCGCACAGAAAGAAATCCTCACCATTGCTCGCCGTATGGCCGAAGCCGGAGAAATCGTTCTCGGCGGGAAGGGCGGCGAAGAGATGATCTAAGGTCACTATGTCGTCCAAACATGATGAGTCCAACACCGACCTGATCCGTGGCAAGGCCGTCGATGGTTTCGACGTCTGGTCGCTGCCGAGCTTCGACCCGCATGTGCCGGAACCCGAGCCGGAACCTGAGCCCGAGCCTCCGGAAATGGAAGAAGTGCCGCTGGAAGAAGTCCAGCCACTGACCCTCGAAGAACTCGAAAGCATTCGTCAGGAGGCCTACAACGAGGGCTTTGCGACCGGCGAAAAAGAAGGTTTTCACAGCGCTACGCTCAAGGTCCGTCAGGAAGCGGAGGCTGCCCTGACGCCGAAAGTCGCGGCGCTTGAGCAATTGATGGCCAACCTGTTCGAGCCGATCGCCGAGCAGGACACGCAGATCGAAAAGTCGCTGGTCGACCTCGTGCAGCACATCACCAAACAGGTGATTCAGCGCGAACTGGCGATTGATTCGACACAAATCGAACACGTCATGCGCGATGCCCTCAAGCTGTTGCCGCTGGGCGTGGGTAACGTGCGGTTGTACATCAATCCGCAGGATTTCGAACAGGTCAAAGCCCTGCGCGAGCGGCATGAAGAAACCTGGCGCATTGTCGAAGACGAGGCGTTGTTGCCCGGCGGTTGCCGGGTCGAGACTGAGCACAGTCGCATCGACGCCACGGTTGAAACCCGCGTGGCCCGGGTCATGGACAAGCTGTTTGACCAATTGCACGAACAGGCCTTGCACCCTGCCGCGCCGGACTTGAGCCTGGAACTGCCGGTCGCCAGCAAACCTGCAACCCCTGCAAGCGCCGACGCCGGACCGGAAGCAGCCGATGCGCCTTGATCGCACCAGCTTCGCCAAGCGACTGGGCAGTTACGCCGAGGCCACGGAACTGGCCGGCGCACCGATCCTCGAAGGCCGCCTGCTGCGCATGGTCGGCCTGACCCTCGAAGCCGAGGGCTTGCGTGCCGCCATGGGCAGCCGCTGCATGGTCATCAACGACGACAGTTATCACCCCGTGCAGGTCGAAGCCGAAGTCATGGGCTTCTCCGGCAGCAAAGTGTTTCTGATGCCCGTCGGCAGCGTAGCCGGCATCGCGCCCGGCGCCCGCGTGGTGCCGTTGGCCGACACCGGTCGCTTGCCGATGGGCATGAGCATGCTCGGCCGGGTGCTCGATGGCGCGGGTCGTGCGCTGGACGGCAAGGGCGGGATGAAGGCTGAAGACTGGGTGCCGATGGACGGCCCGACGATCAACCCGCTCAAGCGTCACCCGATCAGCGAACCGCTGGACGTCGGCATCCGTTCCATCAACGGTTTGTTGACGGTCGGTCGTGGCCAGCGGCTCGGGCTGTTCGCCGGTACCGGCGTCGGCAAGAGTGTGCTGCTGGGCATGATGACTCGCTTCACCGAGGCCGACATTATTGTCGTCGGGCTGATCGGTGAGCGCGGTCGTGAAGTCAAGGAATTCATCGAGCACATCCTCGGTGAAGAAGGCCTCAAGCGTTCGGTCGTCGTCGCCTCGCCGGCGGATGACGCGCCGCTGATGCGTCTGCGCGCGGCGATGTACTGCACGCGGATCGCCGAATATTTTCGCGACAAGGGCAAGAACGTCCTGTTGCTGATGGACTCCCTGACGCGTTTCGCCCAGGCTCAGCGGGAAATTGCCCTGGCCATTGGCGAGCCGCCAGCCACCAAGGGTTATCCGCCGTCGGTGTTCGCCAAGTTGCCGAAACTGGTGGAGCGCGCCGGTAACGCCGAGAAGGGCGGCGGCTCGATCACCGCGTTCTACACCGTGCTGTCCGAAGGTGATGACCAGCAGGACCCGATCGCCGACGCAGCGCGAGGCGTGCTCGACGGCCACATCGTCCTGTCCCGACGCCTGGCTGAAGAAGGGCATTATCCGGCCATCGATATCGAAGCGTCCATCAGCCGGGTCATGCCGTCGGTGGTGTCGCCGGAGCACATGCGCCGCGCGCAGTATTTCAAGCAGCTGTGGTCGCGTTACCAACAGAGTCGTGACTTGATCAGCGTGGGCGCCTATGTCGCCGGCGGTGATCGGGAAACCGACCTGGCGATTTCCCTGCAACCGCAGTTGGTCAAATACCTGCAACAGGGATTGAACGACAGCATCAGCCTGGGCGAAAGCGAAGCCTATCTCGGCTCGATCTTCGCGCCTGCGGCTGGCGGGTAACCGATCATGGCCCAGAGTCGGGCGGGGCGGCTGGCGCCGGTGGTCGAAATGGCCGAAAAGGTCGAAAAGACCGCCGTCCAGCGTCTGGGCCACTTTCAGGGTCAGGTTCGCCTGGCTGAAAGCAAGCTCGCCGACCTCGAAGCCTTTCGTCTCGACTATCAGGAACAGTGGATCGTGCGCGGCAGCAGCGGCGTTTCGGGCCAGTGGTTGCTCGGCTATCAGGGCTTTCTGGCGCAACTCGGCGTGGCCATCGATCAGCAGCGTCAAAGCCTGGCGTGGCATCAGAATAATCTGAACAAGGCGCGGGAAACCTGGCAGCAGGCGTTTGCCCGGGTCGAAGGTTTGCGCAAGCTGGTACAGCGCTATGCCGATGAAGCAAGGGTGCTGGAAGACCGGCGCGAGCAGAAGCTGCTGGATGAATTGTCCCAGCGGTTGCCGCGCGAGAGTCCGTATTGAGTCAGGCGGGCCACGTTATCGTTCTTCGCAATTTCAAGGACGCCAGATGATTTCCAGCCTTGCCCGAGCCTCTACCAGGTGCTAAACCTTGTACAAGCATGTTCACCAATGACAAGGAAGCCGTTCAATGTCAGTCGTTACCGAAGTCTCCCCGAATGGGCAAAAGCTGACGATATCGATCAAGGGACGATTCGATTTCGCCAAGCATCAGGAATTTCGTGAGTCCTACGAAAACCTCCAGCCGAAACCCGATTTCTTCGAAGTGAACCTCAAGGACGCCACGTACCTCGACAGTTCGGCGCTCGGCATGTTGTTGCTGCTGCGTGATCACGCCGGTGGCGAGAACGCCGAGATCACTTTGAGCCACGCCAATGCCGATGTGCGCAAGATTCTCGCCATCTCCAACTTCGAACAAATCTTCGACGTGGCATGAGTGTCGTGCAACCGTTGTTCGAATCACTGACGATATTGATCGCCGAAGACAGCGCGGCCGATCGCATGCTGCTGTCGAGCATCGTCCGTCGCCAGGGCCATGAAGTACTCACAGCGGCGAACGGTGCCGAAGCGGTCAATGCGTTTCGCCAGCAACGGCCGCAACTGGTGCTGATGGACGCCATGATGCCGGTGATGGACGGTTTCGAGGCGGCCCGACAGATCAAGGCACTGGCCGGGGAAACCCTGGTGCCGATCATCTTCCTGACGTCGCTCACCGAGAGCGAAGCCCTGGCTCGCTGTCTGGAGGCGGGCGGCGACGACTTTCTGGCAAAGCCCTACAACCAGGTGATCCTCGCCGCCAAAATCAAGGCGATGGATCGCTTGCGACGGTTACAAGCCACCGTGCTGCAACAGCGTGACCAGATCGCCAGGCATCACGATTACCTGCTCAACGAGCAGCGTGTGGCCAAGGCCGTTTTCGACAAGGTCGCCCATTCCGGTTGCCTCAACGCGCCTAACATCCGTTACCTGCAATCGCCCTATGCGCTGTTTAATGGCGATCTGCTGCTGGCGGCATTTACCCCGGCCGGCGACATGCACGTGATGCTCGGCGATTTCACCGGTCACGGTTTGCCGGCGGCCGTTGGGGCGATGCCCCTGGCTGAAGTCTTCTACGGCATGACGGCGAAGGGTTACGGTTTGTCGGAAACCCTGCGCGAGATGAACGCGAAGCTCAAGCGTATTTTGCCGGTGGACATGTTCTGTTGCGCGACCTTGCTCAGCCTGAGTTTCCAGCGACGTTCCGTTGAAGTCTGGAATGGCGGGATGCCAGACGGTTATCTGCACAGCATCGCCAGTGGCGAGCGCACCCCGCTGAAGGCGCGGCATTTGCCGCTTGGGGTGCTGAACCCGCAGACGTTCGATGACCGCACCGAAGTGTTTCCGATGGCCGTCGGTGACCGGGTTTTCCTGTTGTCCGACGGGGTGATCGACACCTGCGACGCCCATGAGCAGTTGTTTGGTGTCGAGCGATTGCAGCAGGTGTTTGCCGCCAATCGTCAGCCCGACCAGCTGTTTGAGGACATTGAACAGGCGCTGCGGGATTTTCGCGGCGAGGCCCGTGACGATGTCAGCATGGTCGAAATCAGCCTGCTGGAGGCGGCGCAGCTCAGTCCGCCGGCCCTGGTCTATTCCGATAGCGGCCAGTCCTGCCCGCTGGACTGGTCGGTGAGTTTCGAGTTTCGCGCCGCGACCCTGAAACGCTTCAACCCGCTACCCTATCTGTTGCAATTACTGCTGGAAGTCCATGGTCTGCGCGCCCAGAGCGGCGCGCTTTACAGTGTGCTTGCCGAGCTGTATTCCAATGCACTGGAACATGGTGTGCTGGGCCTGGATTCAAGCCTCAAGCGCAATGCCTCGGGGTTTGCCCGCTATTATCAGCAGCGCAATACGCGTCTGGACGAGCTACAGGATGGCTATGTGCGGGTGCATTTGCAGGTGATGCCAAAGGACGAGGGTGGTTGCCTGACGATTCGGGTCGAAGACAGTGGCAAGGGTTTTGATGTTGAGCGGGTGATGGCGCGCCCGGTGGATGGTATCCGTCTGTCGGGACGTGGCGTCAGTCTGATCCGGCAATTGAGCCATAACGCTTGTTGGTACGACGATGGTCGAACTGCCCGCGTGGAATTTTTCTGGGAGGCTCTGGCATAATCCACGCATTCTTGATCAAGGAGTGAGCAAGTGGCTGACACACATCTGGACCGCGACGTGCTGAGCGCGTTGCAAGAGGTCATGGAGGATGAGTATTCAATGTTGCTGGATACGTTCCTCGCCGATTCCGTAGAGCGCCTGAATCTTTTACTCAAGGCTGGCGATGCCGAAACGCTCGGCGCCACGGCGCACAGTTTCAAGGGCAGTTGCAGCAACATGGGGGCTGCCCGCCTTGCGCAGCTGTGCCATGAGCTTGAGCAGCGCAGCAAACATATTCCGCTGCAAGGCATCGAGAAGCTGGTGGCAGCAATAGATGGGGAATTTGCCATTATTCGTCCTCTCTATGAAGCCGAACGTCAGCGGTCTCTCTCGGACAATGCGACCGTCCGACGTTTTTAATGCCGTTCTAATGAAGCTGGCTCAACCCTTGCAGTGATCTCCGTAACTGTACAAACGATTTCAGTGCAGCGGAGACCGTTTCATGCCCGTTACCCCCAATATTCTTCTTCAGGCCGCCGCGCAGTCCAAGACTCAAGCCACCTCCGCCAATACCCCGGCGCAGGCCGCTGATGGCGGGGACAAGGCGTCCAGCTTCGCTCAGGTTTACGCCAGTCAGGCTCAGAGCAAACCCTCTGTGACGACTGACGGATCGGCGAAGCCAGACGATAAAACCCCCGACAGCCCCGGCAAAAATGACATCGGCAACGACAAATCTGCCGCCCCGGACCCTGCGGTTGCCGATAGCGGCAATTCCTTGCCCGCCGACAAACCGGCGCTGATTGATGACACGACGGCCAGTGATGACGCGTTGGACGCGGCACAAACCCCGACCGCTGACACTGCGCCGACTGATCCGACGCTCGATCCTTCTTTGCTGCCAGAACTTCAAGTTCTGGTGACGACGCCTGTTCCGGTTGCGGCGCCGGTGGTGGTGACTGCGCAGCCTCAAGTGGAGGTGCCTGCGGCCCCGGCAATCACCGCGGTGAAAACGCCCGCTACCGCACCGGCACCGGCACCTGCGGTGGCCGATGGCGATTTCGATCCCGAAGCCGATCCGCTCGATGACTTGCCGGCCGTGCGCCTGGCAATGGAGCAGAGTGGTCATATTTCCGCCTCCAGTCAGGCGCAACCAAAAGCAGCGCCGACGTCGTCACACGCTCAAGCGGATGGCGAACCCACCTCGGCGCAGAACTTTACAGCCGGCATGGCGAGCATGCTCGATGTGCAGACTGACAAGGACAGTACCGATCAGGGCGGCGAGAAAGCGTTCAGCGGGCTGATCGACGGTGGCCTCAAGGATCTGAAGTCGGCCAGCAGCGATACCCGCGTCGATGATTTCGCCAACCGTCTGGCGGCACTGACCCAGGCTGCCACGCCTAAGACCGCGAATGCGTTGCCGGTGAATCAACCCATTGCCATGCACCAGAGCGGCTGGACCGAAGAAGTGGTGAACCGGGTCATGTATTTGTCCAGCGCCAACCTCAAGGCGGCTGACATTCAGTTGCAACCGGCTGAACTGGGGCGTCTCGATATTCGGGTAAACATGGTTCCCGACCAGCAGACCCAAGTGACTTTCATGAGCGCAAACCCAAGCGTTCGCGAAGCGCTGGATGGCCAGATGCATCGCTTGCGTGACATGTTCACGCAGCAGGGCATGGGACAGGTCGACGTCAATGTGTCCGATCAGTCGCGTGGCTCGCAGGGGCAGGGTCAGCAACAGGCTCAGCAAGGGCAGCAGGGCCAGAGCGGACGCACCAGCGCCAGCGGCGGTCGCATCGATGGCATGGACGAAGAACTCGCGCCAACGGTCGCTGAAGTGACGGCCAATACGACTAGCGTGATCGGTTCGAGCGCTGTCGACTACTACGCCTGATCCACAGTTGAAATCCCCTGTGGGAGCTGGCTTGCCAGCGATGGCGGTCTGTCAGTGACATCTATGTCGTTTGGCACTCCGTCATCGCTGGCAAGCCAGCTCCCACAGGCTCGGCGTTCGCTGGACATTCGCTGTATCCCATCCCCCTCTGACATTTCTGGCATAACACTTGCTCTTGCCTTGCCGTGCGACTGTGAAAACCCGATTAGTGACGGATTATTGGCATGGCGAAGAGCGAAGCAGCAGTAAAAGACCCCGCAACCAAAGGCAAACTCAAGCTGATCATTGTGATCGTGGTGGCCCTGCTGCTGGCGATCGGCTTGTCCGTGGGAGCGACGTGGTTCTTCATGCACGGTGGCCAGAGCAAGCCTGATGTCGCGGCCGAAACCGCTCCGGCGGGCAAGCAACCTGCGATTTTCGAACCCATGGCACCGGCCTTCGTGGCCAATTACAACCAGAACGGCCGTCAGCGCTACATGCAGGTGAGCATCACCATGCAGGGCCGTAACCAAGCCGATCTCGAGGCACTCAAAGTGCACATGCCGGTGATCCGCAACAACCTGGTCATGCTGTTCTCCGGGCAGGATTTCGCCACGCTGGCATCGCCGGTCGGTCAGGAAATGTTGCGTCAGAAGGCCACGGCCAGCGTTCAGGAAGTGGCGCAGAAAGAACTCGGCAAAGTGGTCATCGAACAGTTGCTTTTCACTAATTTCGTACTGCAGTAGGAACACGACATGGCCGTGCAAGACCTGCTGTCCCAGGATGAGATCGATGCGCTGTTGCATGGTGTCGACGATGGTCTGGTACAGACCGATACCGCTGCCGAGCCCGGCAGCGTCAAAAGCTACGACCTGACTAGCCAGGATCGCATCGTCCGCGGACGTATGCCGACCCTGGAAATGATCAACGAGCGTTTCGCCCGTTACACCCGCATCAGCATGTTCAACATGCTGCGCCGCTCGGCGGACGTTGCCGTCGGTGGTGTGCAGGTCATGAAGTTTGGCGAATATGTGCACTCGCTGTACGTGCCGACCAGTCTCAACCTGGTCAAGATCAAACCGCTGCGCGGTACGGCGCTGTTCATCCTCGACGCCAAGCTGGTGTTCAAGTTGGTGGACAACTTCTTCGGCGGCGACGGCCGTCACGCGAAGATCGAAGGGCGTGAATTCACCCCGACCGAGCTGCGTGTGGTGCGCATGGTGCTGGAGCAGGCCTTCATCGATTTGAAGGAAGCCTGGCAGGCGATCATGGAAGTGAATTTCGAGTACATCAACTCGGAAGTGAACCCGGCCATGGCCAACATCGTCGGTCCGAGCGAAGCCATTGTGGTGTCGACGTTCCACATCGAGCTCGATGGCGGTGGCGGCGATCTGCACGTAACCATGCCGTACTCGATGATCGAGCCGGTACGCGAAATGCTCGACGCCGGCTTCCAGTCGGACCTCGACGACCAGGACGAACGCTGGGTCAATGCCCTGCGCCAGGACGTACTCGACGTCGACGTGCCGATCGGTGCCACGGTTGCCCGCCGCCAGCTGCGTCTGCGCGACATCCTGCACATGCAGCCGGGGGACATTATCCCGGTGGAAATGCCGGAAGAAATGATCATGCGCGCCAACGGCGTGCCTGCATTCAAGGTCAAGATGGGCTCGCACAAAGGCAACCTCGCGTTGCAAGTGATCGAGCCGATCGAGCGCCGCTGACCGGCGCTCGCCCACATTCGCTTTTAACTGACGGTTGCCCATACAAGGGTTGCCCGCCGAGGACACATGATGGCTGACGATATGAATACCCAGGACGACCAGGCACTGGCTGATGAATGGGCTGCAGCCCTGGAAGAAACCGGCGACGCCGGGCAGGACGACATTGACGCCTTGCTGGCCGCCGACGCTGCGAGCTCGCCGTCCAACCGTCTGCCGATGGAAGAATTCGGCAGCGTGCCGAAAAACAATGATCCGGTGAGCATGGAGGGTCCGAATCTGGACGTGATCCTTGACATCCCGGTGTCGATTTCCATGGAAGTCGGCAGCACCGACATCAACATCCGCAATCTGCTGCAACTCAACCAGGGCTCGGTGATCGAGCTTGATCGTCTGGCCGGCGAGCCGCTGGATGTGCTGGTCAACGGTACTTTGATCGCTCACGGCGAAGTGGTGGTGGTCAACGAGAAGTTCGGCATCCGCCTGACCGACGTGATCAGCCCAAGCGAACGTATCAAGAAGCTGCGCTGAGTGAAAAAGGTTCTGGGGTTGTTATTGGCCTTGCCGTTCAGCGTTCTGGCGGCCGAACCGGCAGCGACTGCGGCCGCGGCGGTTACACCTGCTGTCAGTAGCGGTGTGGCGGGGCAATTGACGCAACTGGTGCTCGGCTTGCTGCTGGTGCTGGGGTTGATCTTCTTCCTCGCCTGGATGCTGCGCCGGGTCCAGCAGGCCGGGCCTGCGGGCAAAGGGCAAGTGATCGAGCTGATCGGCTCCCGGGCGCTCGGCCCTCGCGACCGTTTGATGCTGGTGCAGGTCGGCAACGAACAGATTCTGCTCGGGTTGAGCCCCGGCAGCATCACTGCTTTGCATGTGCTCAAGGAGCCGGTGCAGGTGCCGGCCACCGAGAAAGCCACCCCGGAGTTTGCCCAGCGTCTGATGGAGCTGTTGGGCAAGGATCAGAAGGATAAGAAGTAATGGGTGCGCTACGCATCATTTTGACACTGGCCCTCGTGCTGGCCGCGCCGCTGGCGTTCGCCGCCGACCCGCTGTCGATCCCGGCGATCACTTTGGGAACCAATGCCCAGGGCGCTCAGGAATACTCGGTCAGCCTGCAAATCCTGCTGATCATGACCGCGCTGAGTTTCATTCCAGCGTTCGTCATGCTGATGACCAGTTTCACCCGGATCATCATTGTCTTCTCGATCCTGCGCCAGGCCTTGGGCTTGCAGCAGACGCCGTCGAACCAGATCCTCACGGGGATGGCGCTGTTCCTGACGCTGTTCATCATGGCGCCGGTGTTTGACCGTGTGAATCAGGATGCCTTGCAGCCTTATCTGGCGGAAAAACTCACCGCGCAGGATGCCGTGGCCAAGGCCCAGGTGCCGATCAAGGACTTCATGCTCGCGCAAACCCGCAGCAGCGATCTGGAGCTATTCATGCGCTTGTCCAAGCGCACTGACATCGCCACGCCGGATGCGGCGCCGCTGACCATTCTGGTGCCGGCGTTCGTTACCTCCGAATTGAAAACCGCGTTCCAGATCGGCTTCATGATCTTCATTCCGTTCCTGATCATCGACCTTGTCGTCGCGAGTGTATTGATGGCCATGGGCATGATGATGCTCTCGCCGCTGATTATTTCCCTGCCATTTAAAATCATGCTGTTCGTGCTGGTGGATGGCTGGGCGTTGATCATCGGGACATTGGCCAGCAGCTTCGGCGGTGTCTCGCCATGACGCCGGAAGTCGCGGTAGACATCTTTCGCGAAGCGCTCTGGCTGACCACCATGATGGTTGCCGTGCTGGTGATTCCGAGTTTGCTGGTGGGCTTGCTGGTGGCGATGTTCCAGGCCGCCACCCAGATCAACGAACAGACCCTGAGCTTTCTCCCGCGCCTGCTGGTGATGCTGGTCACGCTGATCGTCGCCGGTCCGTGGATGGTGCAGACTTTCATGGAATACATCGTGCAGTTGTACGGCAACATTCCTCGGGTCATCGGCTAAGCCATGTCTTTGCTGCAGCTGACCGATACCCAGATCAGTACCTGGGTCGCCTCGTTCATCTTGCCGCTGTTTCGCATCGGCGCGGTCCTCATGACCATGCCGATCTTCGGCACAACCCTCGTGCCATCCCGTGTGCGCCTGTACTTTGCTCTGGCAATCACGGTGGTCGTCGTGCCCGGCCTGCCACCGATGCCGCAGGTGCATGCGCTGGACCTGAGCGCACTGATGCTGATTGCCGAGCAGATCATTATTGGCGCCTTGATGGGCCTGTCACTCCAGCTGTTCTTTCAGGCTTTTGTCGTCGCCGGGCAGATCATCTCGATTCAGATGGGCATGGGCTTCGCCTCGATGGTCGACCCTACCAACGGCGTGTCGGCGGCAGTGATCGGACAGTTCCTGACCATGCTCGTGACCTTGCTGTTTCTCGGCATGAACGGGCATCTGGTGGTATTCGAAGTGCTGACGGAGAGCTTCACCACGTTGCCAGTTGGCAGTGCAATGCTGGTCAATCATTTTTGGGAAATGGCCAACAAGCTGGGTTGGGTGCTGGGCGCGGCGATGCTTCTGGTGATGCCGGCGATCACCGCGTTGCTGGTGGTCAACATCGCCTTCGGCGTGATGACGCGCGCGGCGCCGCAGCTGAACATTTTCTCCATCGGTTTTCCGTTGACCCTGGTGCTGGGCCTGGTGATTTTCTGGGTCAGCCTCGGCGACATTCTCAATCAGTATCAGCCGCTGGCCACCGAGGCCCTGCAGTTGTTACGTGATATGGCACAGGCGCGCTAGCCATGGCCGAAAGCGAGAGTGGTCAGGACAAAACAGAAGACCCCACGGACAAACGCAAAAAGGACTCCAGGGACAAGGGCGAGATTGCCCGATCCAAAGAGCTCAATACCCTGGCGACCATGCTCGCGGGCGCCGGCGGGTTGTTGATCTACGGTGGCGGGCTGGCTCAGGATCTGCTGGAAATCATGCGCCTGAACTTTTCCCTGCCAAGGGACGTGTTGCTTGATCCGGGGCAGATGGGCCAGTACTTGTTGCATTCGGGCAAGATCGCGATTCTGGCGGCGCAGCCGATCCTGCTGACTCTGCTGCTGGCCGCCTTTCTGGGGCCGATTTCCCTCGGTGGCTGGTTGTTCTCCCCCCAGTCCATGGCCCCGAAATTCAGCCGGATGAATCCGGCGGCGGGCCTAAAACGGATGTTCTCCAGCACAGCGTTGATCGAGTTGCTGAAGGCACTGGCCAAGTTTCTGTTGATCCTCTTCGTCGCCTTGTCCGTCCTGCGTTCGGACATTGATGATCTGTTGCGCATTGCCCACGAACCGCTGGAACAGGCGATTATCCACAGCGTGCAACTGGTGGGCTGGAGCACATTGTGGATGGCGTGCGGGCTGATCCTGATTGCGGCCGTGGACGTGCCGGTGCAGCTTTACCAGACCCACAAAAAATTGCTGATGACCAAGCAGGAAGTGCGAGACGAGCACAAGGATCAGGAAGGGCGGCCGGAAGTCAAACAGCGGATTCGCCAGTTGCAGCGCGAGATGTCCCAGCGGCGAATGATGGCTGCGGTTCCCGAGGCAGACGTGGTCATCACCAACCCGACTCACTACGCCGTGGCGCTCAAGTACGATCCGGAAAAGGGCGGCGCGCCGATGCTGATTGCCAAGGGCAGCGATTTCCTGGCGTTAAAGATTCGTGAAATCGCCGTAGCCAATGAAGTGCTGTTGCTGGAATCGCCGGCGCTGGCGCGTTCGATCTATTACTCCACCGAGCTCGAGCAGGAAATTCCTGGCGGGCTTTATCTGGCGGTCGCTCAAGTGCTGGCGTACGTCTACCAGATCCGCCAGCATCGCGCGGGCAAGGGCAAACGGCCGGAACCGCTCAAGGATGATTTGCCGATTCCGCCGGATCTGCGGCGCGATTCCTGATTTTTGTGCTGGTCGTGCTGACGCCTTCGCGGGCAAACCCACGAAGGCGTCCACCCAGACGATACAAATCCCCTGATAACCCCCTCTGTTCCAAACCCCCGCAAAAGTTGGAAGGCTTCTTGCAGTACCCCCTCTGCGCCTGCTTCGGGCGTCAAAAGTTTGCTTTAAGGAACGGGGAAAACCGGTGGATCGCTCTCAGTTTATCAACAGTGCCCGCACCAACGTCGCCGACCTGAGTCGGGGCAATCTGGGTGTGCCGCTGTTGCTGCTGGTCATGCTGGCCATGATGATGTTGCCGGTGCCGCCGTTCCTGCTGGACGTGTTTTTCACGTTCAACATTGCGCTGTCGATCGTCGTCCTGCTGGTCTGCGTCTACGCCTTGCGGCCACTGGATTTTGCGGTGTTTCCGACGATCCTGCTGGTGGCGACATTGCTGCGACTCGCACTCAACGTGGCCTCCACGCGAGTGGTCATGCTCCACGGTCAGGACGGCCACGCCGCTGCCGGTAAGGTGATCCAGGCCTTCGGTGAGGTGGTGATCGGCGGTAACTACGTGGTCGGTATCGTGGTCTTCGCGATTTTGATGATCATCAACTTCGTCGTGGTGACCAAGGGCGCCGGGCGGATTTCCGAGGTGAGCGCGCGCTTCACCCTCGATGCGATGCCCGGCAAACAAATGGCGATCGATGCCGATTTGAACGCCGGCCTGATCGACCAGAACCAGGCCAAACTGCGCCGGATGGAAGTCGCCCAGGAAGCCGAGTTCTACGGTTCCATGGACGGTGCGAGCAAGTTCGTGCGCGGTGACGCCATCGCCGGTCTGCTGATTCTGTTCATCAACCTGATCGGCGGCATGGCGGTCGGTATCTTCCAGCACGGCATGACCTTCGGCGATGCGGGGCGGGTGTATGCGCTCCTGACCATCGGTGACGGTTTGGTGGCGCAATTGCCATCACTGTTGTTATCGACAGCAGCCGCGATCATGGTGACCCGTGCTTCCGGTTCGGAAGACATGGGCAAACAGATCAATCGTCAGATGTTCGCCTCGCCCAAGGCGCTGGCCGTGGCGGCGGGTTTGATGGCAGTCATGGGCCTGGTGCCCGGCATGCCGCACTTCTCGTTCCTGAGCATGGCGGCCGTCGCCGCCGGTGGCGCTTACCTGTTCTGGAAAAAGCAGAACACCGTGAAAGTGCAGGCCCTGCAGGAGGTCAAGCGTCAGCAGGAACTGCTGCCATCGCCGGCCCGTGCTCAGGAAACCAAAGAACTCGGCTGGGATGACGTGACCCCGATCGACATGATCGGCCTCGAAGTCGGCTATCGTCTGATCCCACTAGTGGACCGCAATCAGGGTGGTCAGCTGCTGGCGCGGATCAAGGGCGTGCGCAAGAAGCTGTCCCAGGACTTGGGCTTCCTGATGCCGACTGTGCATATCCGTGACAACCTCGACCTCGCGCCGAGCGCTTACCGTCTGACCTTGATGGGCGTTATCCTCGCGGAAGCGGAGATTTACCCGGACCGCGAGCTGGCGATCAACCCCGGTCAGGTCTACGGTTCGCTTAATGGCATAACCGCCAAAGATCCGGCTTTTGGGCTGGAGGCGGTCTGGATCGAAATCAGCCAGCGTGCCCAGGCGCAATCCCTCGGTTACACCGTGGTCGATGCCAGTACGGTAGTGGCTACCCACTTGAACCAGATTCTGTACAAGCATTCCAGTGAGCTGATCGGCCACGAGGAAGTGCAGCAACTCATGCAATTGCTGGCCAAAAGCTCGCCAAAACTGGCGGAAGAGTTGGTGCCGGGCGTGGTCTCGTTGTCGCAGCTGCTCAAGGTTCTGCAAGCGTTGCTGGCCGAGCAGGTGCCCGTTCGCGACATTCGCAGCATCGCCGAGGCCATCGCCAACAATGCCGCCAAGAGTCAAGATACTGCCGCGCTGGTGGCCGCGGTGCGCGTCGGCGTATCCCGCGCAATCGTCCAAAGCATTGTAGGCACTGACTCTGAGCTACCCGTTATCACCCTGGAGCCAAGGTTGGAACAGATATTGCTCAATAGTCTTCAGAAGGCAGGACAAGGCTCGGAAGAGGGCGTTCTGCTGGAGCCAAGCATGGCAGAGAAGCTGCAGCGCTCGTTGATCGAAGCGGCGCAGCGTCAGGAAATGCAAGGTCAACCGGTGATTCTGCTGGTGGCCGGCCCGGTTCGCGCCATGTTGTCGCGATTTGGCCGACTGGCAGTCCCGGGTTTGCATGTGTTGGCTTATCAGGAAATTCCTGACAACAAGCAAGTGACCATCGTTGCGACAGTAGGGCCCAACGGCTGAGGTAGTGGTTTATGCAAGTTAAGCGTTTTTTCGCCGCCGATATGCGTCAGGCCATGAAACTGGTTCGTGATGAGCTGGGCGCTGATGCCGCCATCATTGGCAACCGCCGGATCGCCGGTGGTGTCGAGCTGACGGCTGCGCTCGATTACAAATTGTCGGCGCTGGCCCCGCGTGTTCCGAACATGGAACTCGAGGATGAGCTGCGCAAGACCCAGTCGCGGATCGTGACCGCCCAGGCCGAATTGAGCCTGCGCAGTGAAGGCGAGAGCGACAAGAGCACCAATCGCCAGTTGTTCGCCGGCCTGCCACTGACCGCCGCCGAGCCGCTGATCGAACCGACTTACGCTGAGCCTCGTCGCGCCGCACCGGCCCCTGCGCCTGCCTCGGGCGGTGTTGACCCGCGTGCATTCGACTCGATGCGTTTCGAACTCAACAGCCTGCGTGAACTGATGGAAGTGCAACTCGGCTCGCTGGCCTGGAATCAGCTGCAAGGCAGCCGTCCGGCTCAGGCCAACCTGTGGCGCCGTCTGCAGCGCATCGGTTTGTCCGGCCCGTTGTCCCGCGATCTGCTGGAGCTGATCACCGATATCGACGAACCCCGTCAGGCCTGGCGCATGCTGCTGGCGCATCTGGCGCGGATGATTGCCACACCGGAAGTCGAGCCGCTGGAAGAGGGTGGTGTGATCGCCATGGTCGGCCCTGCCGGCATGGGCAAGACCACCACGCTGGCCAAGCTCGCAGCCCGTTACGTGCTCAAGTACGGCGCGCAGAACATCGCGCTGGTGAGCATGGACAGCTACCGCATCGGTGCCCAGGAACAGCTCAAGACTTTGGGTCGAATCCTTAACGTGTCGGTGACCCACGTCGATCCGGGCCAGTCCCTGGTCCAGGCGCTGGAGCCGTTGCTGCGCAAACGCGTGGTGCTGATCGATACCGCGGGCCTGCAGGCCAGCGATCCGGCGCTGCGCATGCAGCTCGAAAGCCTGGCCGGTCGTGGCATCAAATCAAAAAATTACCTGGTTCTCGCAACCACCAGCCAGAAACAGGTTCTAACGGCCGCTTATCACAGTTACAAGCGCTGCGGGCTCGCTGGCTGCATCCTGACTAAACTGGATGAAACGGCAAGTCTGGGCGAAGTGTTGAGCCTGGCAATCAGTCATGAGTTGCCGGTGGCTTACCTGACCGATGGACCGCGGATTCCGGATGATTTGCATCTGCCGCGTCGGCATCAGTTGGTCAGTCGCGCCGTCAGCGTGCAAATGCAGGAAGAACCCAGCGAAGAAGCCATGGCTGACATGTTCGCTGATATTTACCACAGCCCGACCAAGCAGGTCGGCTGAGGTATCAATGAAAAGTTTTTGTACCTACATCGATGGTCTGCCATGCATTGTTCCGGTTGAGAACGCGCAGCCAGTAATGTGGCCTCCGTCTATGCAAGACAAGGTAAAGAAATAACATGGGCAGCATGCATCCCGTACAGGTGATCGCGGTGACCGGCGGCAAAGGTGGCGTCGGCAAGACTAACGTGTCAGTGAACTTGTCCCTGGCTCTGGCTGAGCTCGGCCGACGCGTCATGCTGTTGGACGCCGATCTGGGACTGGCGAACGTTGACGTTCTGCTGGGACTGACACCAAAACGTACCCTGGCCGACGTGATCGAAGGCCGCTGTGAGCTGCGCGACGTCCTGTTGCAGGGCCCCGGCGGCATCCGCATCGTCCCGGCCGCATCAGGCACCCAGAGCATGGTGCATTTGAGCCCGGCGCAGCACGCCGGTCTGATCCAGGCATTCAGCGATATCGGCGACAACCTCGACGTGCTGGTGATCGACACCGCTGCAGGTATCGGTGACTCGGTAGTCAGTTTTGTTCGCGCCGCGCAGGAAGTCCTGCTGGTGGTCTGCGACGAGCCGACTTCGATCACTGACGCCTACGCACTGATCAAACTGCTGAACCGCGACTACGGCATGAACCGCTTCCGCGTCCTGGCCAACATGGCCCAGAGCCCGCAGGAAGGCCGCAACCTGTTCGCCAAGTTGACTAAGGTCACGGACCGCTTCCTGGACGTCGCCCTGCAATATGTCGGCGCGGTGCCTTACGACGAAAGCGTGCGCAAGGCGGTTCAAAAGCAGCGCGCAGTCTATGAAGCTTTCCCGCGTTCCAAGTGCTCCCTGGCGTTCAAGGCCATCGCACAAAAGGTCGATACCTGGCCGCTGCCCGCCAACCCGCGCGGGCACCTGGAGTTTTTCGTCGAGCGCCTCGTGCAACAAACGGCAGGGCCCGTGCTATGACATCCAGCGGTTACAACCTCTACAAGAAGTCGGCACGTGACGCGCAGTACGAGCTGATCGAGCGTTACGCGCCATTGGTCAAACGCATTGCCTATCACTTGCTGGCGCGACTGCCGGCCAGTGTCCAGGTCGAAGACCTGATCCAGGCCGGGATGATCGGCCTGCTTGAAGTGTCGACCAAATATGACGCCAGCAAAGGCGCGAGTTTCGAGACGTACGCGGGCATACGAATCCGCGGCGCGATGCTCGATGAAGTTCGCAAGGGGGACTGGGCGCCACGTTCGGTCCACCGCAATACCCGCATGGTCAGCGACGCTATTCGCTCGATTGAAGCAAAAACCGGTCGTGACGCTAAAGATCACGAGGTTGCGGCCGAACTCCAATTGAGTCTCGACGATTACTACGGGATCTTGAACGACACCCTGGGCAGCCGGTTATTCAGTTTCGACGATCTGTTGCAGGACGGCGAACACGAAGGGCTGCACGAGGATGGCGCAAGTGCTCATCTCGAGCCGTCACGCGATCTGGAAGATGAACGCTTCCAGGCGGCGCTGGCGGACGCGATTGCCAATTTGCCGGAGCGTGAGCGACTGGTGTTGGCGCTGTACTACGACGAAGAGCTGAATCTCAAGGAAATCGGTGAAGTCCTGGGGGTCAGCGAATCTCGGGTCAGCCAGTTACACAGCCAGTGCGCGGCCCGTTTGCGGGGGCGTTTGGGGGAGTGGCGAGCGCGCTGAAGGCAGTGTGGGGACACTGCGAACGAGGCTGGTGTGGTGTTGAACTGCGCCGGTCTCGATCTGTTGTGCTCCAGACAGTCATCGAATGCTTTGCCGGATTGATTGAAATGGCGCGTCCAGGTGCTGGGCGCGTTTAAGACTGCTTGGAGGTCGAATTGGACAAGAACATGAAAATCCTCATCGTTGATGACTTCTCAACGATGCGGCGGATCATAAAAAACCTGTTGCGTGACCTTGGGTTCACCAACACGGTCGAGGCCGACGATGGCACTACTGCCATTCCGGTGCTCAACAGCGGCAGCATCGACTTTCTGGTAACGGACTGGAACATGCCCGGCATGACCGGTATCGACCTGCTGCGCCACGTGCGCGCCGATGAAAAGCTCAAGCACTTGCCAGTGCTGATGGTCACCGCTGAAGCCAAGCGCGAGCAGATCATCGAAGCGGCCCAGGCCGGTGTTAACGGCTATGTGGTCAAACCCTTCACGGCCCAGGCGTTGAAAGACAAAATCGAGAAGATTTTCGAACGCATCGGTTGAGAAGTTGCGCCACGGGGGAGCTATGGACCACAAAGAATCTTCACAGGGCGATTTTGAATCGACCCTGAAAAAACACGCGGTCGAACTGGTTGAGAGCCTCGAAAAAGGCAAGTTCGGCGACGCTGTGCAACTGATCCATGAGCTCAACCAGACCCGTGACCGCGGCCTGTATCAGGAAGTTGGCAAACTCACCCGTGAGTTGCATAGCGCGATCGTCAATTTCCAGATTGACCCGAACATGCCGCAAGCCGAGGAAGTGTCCCAGATCACCGACGCCACCGAGCGTCTGGGGTATGTGGTCAAGCTGACTGAGGCCGCGGCCAACCGCACCATGGACCTGGTGGAAAACGCCACGCCGCTGGTCAACCGCCTGAGTGATGAAGCCCAGGCATTGAGCACCGACTGGGGACGGTTCATGCGTCGCGAAGTCGGGGCTGAGGAGTTCCGCGAACTGGCCCGGCGAGTCGACGGTTTTCTACTGCGCAGCAGCGAAGACGGTCGCGCCGTGTCGAGCAACCTCAACGACATCCTGCTCGCCCAGGATTATCAGGACCTCACCGGTCAAGTGATCAAGCGTGTGACCCAACTGGTCACCGAAGTGGAAAGCAACTTGCTCAAGCTCGTACTCATGGCCAGCCAGGTGGACCGCTTCGCGGGCATCGAACATGACCGTGACGCGATGCTTGCAGAAAAAGATCCGCAAAAACATCTCTCTCAGGGTGAAGGTCCGCAGATTCATGCCGATAAAAGAGAAGACGTTGTGTCCGGTCAGGACGATGTGGACGATTTGCTATCCAGCCTAGGGTTTTAGAATTTTAGGTATTTTAGGTTTTTAGACCTGTTAGGAGCACCCCCTTAATGAGCTTCGGCGCCGATGAAGAAATCCTTCAGGATTTTCTGGTTGAGGCCGGCGAGATTCTAGAGCAACTGTCCGAACAGCTGGTCGAGCTAGAAAGCCGACCGGATGATGCGGATTTGCTCAATGCAATTTTTCGCGGTTTTCACACTGTAAAAGGGGGCGCCGGCTTCCTCCAGCTCAACGAGCTGGTGGAGTGCTGTCACATCGCCGAGAACGTGTTCGACATCCTGCGCAAGGGTGAGCGTCGCGTCGACTCGGAACTGATGGACGTGGTTCTCGAAGCGCTGGACGCGGTGAACAGCATGTTCACTGAAGTCCGCGAACGCAGCCCGATCACGCCTGCTACACCTGAATTGCTCGCGGCGCTGGCCCGTCTGGCCGAGCCGCAATCCGCCGATCAAGCCGCGCCTGTGGCTGAGCTGGAACAACCGGCTGCCGAAGCCGAATCGGGCGACATTACCGATAACGAATTTGAACAACTGCTGGACTCGCTGAACGCCGTCAAGGCTCAGGCCGAGGCGCCAGTGGCTGCTCCAGTCACTTCTGCCGATGCGGCAGCCAGCGATGAAATCACCGATGCCGAGTTCGAGTCGTTGCTCGACCAATTGCACGGCAAAGGCCAGTTCGCCGTAGATGCGGTGGCCGCATCGGCTGCACCTGCTCCCGCCGCGCCCGCTGCACCAAAAGCGCCAGGCGATAGCTCCGACATTACCGACGACGAATTCGAGGCACTGCTCGATCAACTGCACGGCAAGGGCAACTTTGCCGTCGATGCGCTGGAATCGGCGATTGCTTCGGTCCCGACCCCGGCTGCAACCGCCGCAGCGGCGGGCGGTGATCTGATCTCCGATCACGAATTCGAATCGCTGCTCGACGAATTGCACGGTAAAGGCAAGTTCACGGAAGTCGGCACCGGTTCTGCCGCGTCTTCGGTGGCAACGCCTGTCGCCAAAGCCCCGGCACCTGTCGCCAAGGCACCCGCGCCAAAAGCCGAAACACCCAAGCCTGCTGCCGCTGCTGCCGCTGCTGCACCGGCACCTGCCCGCGCACCGTCCGCGCCACCGGGGGAAAAACCGGCCAGCGAAGCCGAGACTACCGTAAGGGTCGACACCGCGCGACTCGACGAAATCATGAACATGGTCGGCGAGTTGGTACTGGTGCGTAACCGTCTGGTTCGCCTGGGTGCCAACAGCGCCGATGAGGCCATGTCCAAAGCCGTATCGAACCTTGACGTGGTCACCGCCGACCTGCAAACCGCGGTCATGAAGACCCGGATGCAGCCCATCAAGAAAGTCTTCGGGCGCTTCCCGCGCCTGGTTCGTGACCTGGCTCGCCAGCTCAAGAAAGAGATCAACCTGGAGCTGGTCGGCGAAGAAACCGACCTCGACAAAAACCTCGTCGAGGCCCTGGCCGACCCGTTGGTCCACTTGGTGCGCAACTCGGTCGATCACGGTATCGAAGAGCCGGCCGAGCGCGAAGCGATGGGCAAGCCGCGCAGCGGCAAAGTGATTCTGTCCGCCGAACAGGAAGGCGACCACATCCTGCTGTCCATCTCCGATGACGGCAAGGGCATGGACGCCGATGTTCTGCGCGGTATCGCGGTCAAGAAAGGCCTGATGGACAAGGATGCGGCAGACCGCCTCAGCGAGTCCGACTGCTTCAACCTGATCTTCGCGCCGGGCTTCTCGACCAAGACCGAGATCTCCGACGTGTCCGGTCGTGGCGTGGGCATGGACGTGGTGAAAACCAAGATCGCCCAGCTCAACGGCACCATCAATATCTACTCGACCAAGGGCAAGGGCTCGAAGATCGTCATCAAGGTCCCGTTGACCCTGGCGATCATGCCGACGCTGATGGTCATGCTCGGCAACCAGGCGTTTGCGTTCCCGCTGGTGAACGTCAACGAGATCTTCCACCTCGACCTGTCGCGCACCAACGTGGTGGACGGTCAGGAAGTGGTGATCGTGCGGGACAAGGCGCTGCCACTGTTTTACCTCAAGCGCTGGCTGGTCAGCTCCGCTGCTCACGAAGAGCAGCGCGAAGGCCATGTGGTGATCCTTTCGGTGGGCACCCAGCGGATCGGCTTCGTCGTCGATCAACTGGTGGGCCAGGAAGAAGTGGTCATCAAGCCATTGGGCAAAATGCTCCAGGGAACCCCGGGCATGTCGGGCGCCACCATCACCGGTGACGGCCGCATTGCGCTGATTCTCGATGTGCCGAGCATGCTCAAGCGTTACGCCGCACGGCGTATTTGATTCTGGAGGGCGCGGGGCGACTGAGCCTCGCTCCCGCCTAACGGAGTGTTTATGGTAGTCAAAGTCCTGGTGGTGGACGATTCGGGGTTTTTCCGCCGCCGCGTCTCGGAAATTCTTTCAGCGGATGCGAACATCCAGGTTGTCGGCACGGCGACCAACGGCAAAGAAGCGATCGATCAGGCACTGGCACTCAAGCCGGACGTGATCACCATGGACTACGAGATGCCAATGATGGACGGCATCACGGCGGTGCGGCACATCATGCAGCGCTGCCCGACGCCGGTGTTGATGTTCTCCTCGCTGACCCACGAAGGCGCCCGGGTCACCCTGGATGCGCTGGACGCCGGCGCGGTGGATTTCCTGCCGAAGAATTTCGAAGATATTTCGCGCAATCCCGAGAAGGTCAAGCAACTGCTGTGCGAGAAGATTCTCAGCATCTCGCGCAGTAATCGCCGTGTCAGCACCTACAGCGCGCCGGCCCCCGTTGCCGCGGCAGCTCTGGCAGTTCCGACACCTGCGCCTTCCAGCATTGGCAGTTATGGCCACAGCGCTGCGGCACGTCCGGCGCCAATTCCGGCTCGCGCACCTGTTCATGCGCCTGCTCATGCTTACGCACCGTCGTCGCCAGCGCCGAAACGCAAAGCCTACAAGCTGGTTGCCATCGGCACGTCCACCGGCGGACCGGTTGCCCTGCAACGCGTATTGACGCAATTGCCGGCGAATTTTCCGGCCCCGATCGTCTTGATCCAGCACATGCCGGCAGCCTTCACCAAGGCGTTCGCGGAGCGACTGGACAAGCTCTGCCGCATCAGCGTCAAGGAAGCCGAGGATGGTGACATCCTGCGTCCGGGCCTGGCGCTGCTGGCGCCGGGTGGCAAGCAAATGATGATCGACGGCCGTGGCGCGGTGAAAATCCTGCCGGGCGACGAGCGTCTGAACTACAAGCCCTGCGTGGACATCACGTTCGGTTCCGCAGCCAAAACCTACGGCGACAAAGTTCTGGCGGTCGTCTTGACCGGCATGGGCGCCGACGGTCGTGAAGGCGCGCGCCTGCTCAAGCAGGGCGGCAGTTCGATCTGGGCTCAGGATGAAGCGAGCTGCGTGATCTACGGCATGCCGATGGCAATCGTCAAAGCCGAACTCGCCGATGCGGTGTACGGCCTCGACGATATTGGCAAACACCTGGTTGAGGCGTGTATCTGATGGATGTATTGAGCCTTATCGGCATCATCATGGCGTTCGTCGCCATCATCGGCGGTAACTACCTGGAAGGCGGCCACCTCGGCGCGCTCGCCAACGGTCCGGCCGCGTTGATCGTACTCGGCGGGACCATCGGCGCGGCATTGCTGCAGTCGCCGATGAGCGCGTTCAAGCGTGCCATGCAGATTCTCGGCTGGATTCTGTTTCCGCCGCGGGTGGACCTGGCCGGCGGCATTGATCGCGTTGTGAACTGGAGCCTGACCGCACGCAAGGAAGGTCTGCTCGGGCTGGAAGGGGTGGCCGACGCCGAACCCGACAGCTACTCGCGCAAAGGCCTGCAGCTGCTGGTGGACGGTGCCGAACCGGAAGCGATCCGGAGCATCCTGGAAGTGGATTTCTACACCCAGGAAAGCCGCGACATCGAAGCCGCCAAAGTCTTCGAAAGCATGGGTGGTTACGCGCCGACCATCGGCATCATCGGTGCGGTGATGGGCCTGATTCACGTCATGGGCAACCTGGCCGATCCGACTCAGTTGGGCAGCGGCATTGCCGTAGCCTTCGTCGCCACCATCTATGGTGTGGCCAGTGCCAACCTGGTGTTGCTGCCGATTGCCTCCAAACTCAAGTCCGTCGCGCTGCGTCAGTCGCGTTATCGCGAAATGCTGCTGGAAGGCATTCTGTCGATCGCCGAAGGTGAAAACCCACGCTCTATTGAGTTGAAGCTTCAGGGCTTCATGGATTGATGGGAGTAATGGACTATGGCTCGTCGCAGGCAACCTGAAGAACACGTCAACCACGAACGCTGGCTGGTTTCCTACGCCGACTTCATCACGTTGCTGTTCGCCTTTTTCGTGGTGATGTACTCGATCTCTTCGATCAACGAAGGCAAGTACAAAGTCATTTCACAGGCGTTGATCGGCGTGTTCACCGATGCGGATCGTTCGCTCAAGCCGATTCCCATCGGCGAAGAGCGCCCGCAGACCGTGACCCCGGCCAAGCCGCTGGTCAAGGACAGCGAGCAGGTCGACGCCGGTATCGCCGGGGCCAGTGATCCGCTGAAGAGCATTGCCGACGACATCAGCGCCGCGTTCGGCGACTTGATCAGTTCCAATCAGATGACCGTGCGTGGCAACGAGTTGTGGGTCGAGATCGAACTCAACTCCAGCCTGTTGTTCGGCAGTGGCGATGCGATGCCCAGCGACGTTGCATTCAACATCATCGACAAGGTCGCCGGGATTCTGAAGCCGTTCGACAACCCGATTCACGTCGAAGGTTTCACCGACGACCAGCCGATCCGCACCGCGCAGTACCCGACCAACTGGGAGCTGTCCTCGGCCCGTTCGGCGAGCATCGTGCGCATGCTGGCGATGCAGGGTGTGAACCCTGGCCGGCTGGCGTCGGTGGGTTACGGCGAATTCCAACCCGTGGCCAATAACGCCACGGCGGAGGGCAGGGCGCGTAACCGCCGCGTGGTGTTGGTGGTGTCGCGAAATCTCGATGTCCGTCGCAGCCTCACCGGTACCGGAACCGCTCATGCGCAACCGGATGCCGCGTTGAAGCGTGCTGGCACACAAACTGCACCTGCTCCGGTCAAGTCGCCGGGACGAGAGAGCGCCGTCAATTCTCCGTCACCCGTATTAACACGCTGAGCTATTTCCCGGTCGATCCGACCGGGTGGAACAATCCGAATGAGAGTCTGGGCAGTCGCCAATCAAAAGGGTGGTGTCGGTAAAACCACTTCCTCCATCGCTTTAGCCGGGTTACTGGCCGAGGCGGGCAAGCGCGTGGTCGTGGTCGATCTCGACCCCCACGGCTCGATGACCAGCTACTTCGGTTACGACCCCGACACCCTGGAACACAGCAGCTACGACCTGTTCCTGCACAAGGGCAGCGTGCCGCAAGGTTTGCCCGGGCAGTTGCTGCTGCCCACCAGCCACGCGAGTATTTCCCTGCTGCCGTCGAGCACCGCGTTGGCGACGCTCGAGCGTCAGTCGCCGGGGCAAAGCGGCCTGGGCCTGGTGATCGCCAAGAGCCTCGCGCAATTGTGGCAGGACTTCGATTACGCGGTGATCGACAGCCCGCCGTTGCTTGGCGTGTTGATGGTCAATGCCTTGGCGGCCAGTCAGCAATTGGTCATCCCGGTGCAGACCGAGCACCTGGCGGTCAAGGGCCTGGAACGCATGATCAACACCTTGGCGATGATCAACCGTTCGCGCAAACAGCCGCTGGCCTTCAGCATCGTGCCGACCCTGTTCGACCGCCGCACCCAGGCGTCCCTCGGGACCTTGCGCGTGTTGCGCGACAAATACCCGGAAGAAATCTGGCAGGGCTACATCCCGGTCGATACCCGTTTGCGCGACGCCAGCCGGGCAGGCGTCACGCCTTCGCAATTCGACGGCAAGAGCCGTGGCGTGCTGGCTTACCGCGCATTGCTCAAGCACATGCTGATGCAGCAATCCGTTGCGCAGGTGGCCTGAGATGAATCGTCCGGTAAAAATTACTTCCCGTCCGCAACTGGCGCTCCAGTCGTATCTGGACAGCTTGCTGATGGACGCGACCGAAGAGTTGCCGGCGCAAATCGAAGCGATTCCCGAGGTGGTCGAGGCTGAAGCGGCGCTGGACGAGTTTCAGGCAGCGGTGCTAGAAGAGCAGGCCCGCGATGCGCAGAAACCGGCCGAGAAATCGCCAGCCGTTGCCGCGCCGATTGCCGCACCGGTCGTAGCAGTTGCCCCGGTCGACACAGCCCCGGCGGCGCTGACCGAGGCGCCGGCACCGGTTTTGGCGCCTGTCTCGACCATCGCGCCGCTGCTGCAAGCGTTGGTACCACCGATCGTCGAAGTTCACCTGCCACCGAGCAACACGCCGCCTCCGGTGGAAACCGACGGCCGCCCCGCGTGGGCCGCCGAGCCGTTCGAATGCCTGCTGTTCGACGTCGCCGGGTTGACCCTGGCCGTGCCGCTGGTATGCCTCGGTTCGATTTATTCGCTGGCGGGTCAGGAACTGACACCGCTGTTCGGTCAGCCGGAATGGTTCCTCGGAATCCTGCCGAGCCAGGCCGGCAACCTGAAAGTCCTCGATACCGCCCGTTGGGTCATGCCCGACCGCTATCGCGACGACTTCCGTCAAGGCCTTCAATACGTTATTTCGGTTCAGGGCTACGAGTGGGGACTGGCGGTGCATCAGGTCAGCCGCTCGTTGCGCCTGGACCCGAACGAAATCAAATGGCGCAGCCACCGTGGTCAACGGCCATGGCTGGCGGGCACGGTGATTGAACACATGTGTGCGTTGCTCGATGTATCCGCCCTGGCCGAGCTGATTGCCAGCGGTGGAGCGAAGCACATGGTCGGCCTCAAGCCGGTCCAAAAACCGACATAAAAACACGCGGGGCAAGCTGAATTGCCATCGCACAGAACACACACCGCCAGCGCGGTTTTTTCGAGGGGTCAGGGTATGAATGAGAAGGCGACGTCTGCAAAAGGTTCTGAAGATCCGATCCTGCAATGGGTAACCTTCAAGCTGGACAATGAAACCTACGGCATCAACGTGATGCGCGTTCAGGAAGTCCTGCGCTACACCGAAATCGCCCCGGTCCCGGGTGCCCCGAGCTACGTGCTGGGCATCATCAACTTGCGCGGTAACGTGGTCACCGTGATCGACACCCGTCAGCGCTTCGGCCTGATGAACGCCGAGATCAGCGACAACACCCGTATCGTCATCATCGAAGCCGACAAGCAAGTGGTCGGCATCATGGTCGACAGCGTGGCCGAAGTGGTTTATCTGCGTCAGTCGGAAATCGAAACCGCGCCGAACGTCGGTAACGAAGAGTCCGCCAAGTTCATTCAAGGCGTGTGCAACAAGAACAACGAACTGCTGATCCTTGTCGAACTGGACAAGATGATGAGCGAAGAAGAATGGTCGGACCTGGAGAACATCTGATTGATTCTTGAGGTGGCGGTCATTGTCCTGTTCCTCTTCTGGGCAGGCACCCTGGCGATGTTTCTGGCGTACATTCGCGGTCAGCGACACATCGCTGCGAAAACAGCCGAGGGCGATGCGCTGCGCGATCAGCGCATCAAGGACCTGGGCAAGCGCGTTGACAACTACCAGAGCGGCACCGTGCGCATGGGTGAAGACCTGCACGAGCTGCGTTCGGTGGTTGCGCCGTTGCCGGACAAACTGGCTCAACTGGAACAACGCGACCCGTCGAGCCTGTCGTTTGCCCAGGCGGCACGACTGGTCGGGATGGGCGCGAGTGTTGATGAACTGACTCAGTCCTGCGGGTTGACCCAGGCTGAGGCGGAGTTGATGAGCAAATTGCACAAGAACTGAAAGATCAAAAGATCGCAGCCTCCGGCAGCTCCTACGGGTGAACACATTCCCTTGTAGGCGCTGCCGGAGGCTGCGATCTTTTCATGCGTTGGCAAATCACCCCCAGCGAAACACTTAAAGCTCAGATTTGCCGGCATAGGAAATCAAACCATAAAGTGCTTTCTGTTCGCCGGTACCTCCTCTTTGCGGGTCTCCCCACGAAATCACTCTGCGGTCCGCCCTTAACGCCGTGAAAGTAAACGTCCCTCCATAGACCGCCCGCACATTGGTCAGCAGGTGTGCAACATCTAAATTGTCACCGCCGGTCGCGGGGTCTCCGAAGGCGATGGCTTCACCATTGCTACGCAGGACCGCGGCCGCTTCATGGTTGGTAGTGATCGCCACAATGTCCGACAGTCGCGCGATTGCGTCTGGCACCACAGATGTCATCCCGTCCCCCCACGCAACTACCTGGCCAGTGGCGCGCAATGCAATGAAAGAGTAGGAAGTACTTCTGACGTCAACGATGTCGAAGAGGTCGGCAATGTCCTTGGGTGGCGTGTCACGTGGCGTGGAACCCCAAGCCTTGACCTGCCCATTTGCCCTGCGCACCGCCAAGGCGCCAGATCTACCTTCGATACCAACGACGTCTTGCAAATCGGCAATATCTGGGGGTATCGGAGGAAGACCTGTCCTGCTTCCCCAAACGGCCAGCTTTCCATTGGCGCGGCGTACGGCGAAATTCCTGCCGCAGTGGGCTATTTGCACAACGTCCCTCAATTGGCGCACATCTTCAGATAATTCACCGCCATTGTCCGGGTCGCCCCACGCGTCGACTTGACCCGTTCGGCGCAAGACCGCAACCGCGTACTGAGTGCCTACAACACCTACAACATCGGTCAGCGCGGCAATCCTGTCAGGTAACTTGCCACCCGCGTCCTCCAGTCCCCATGCCACAACTTGTCCAGTCGTCAGCAGAGCAACAAACACATGATTGCCCCCGAAGACTCCAACAATATTGGTCAGTGCCGCAATATCTGGCGGTACAAACGAACTGGGGTTCAATGGGCTTCCCCACGCCTGCACACTACCGTTGGCGCGCCGTACTGCAAAAGCGGCCATCGATGACTCTATCTGCTCTGCGTCCTTAATTTGTCTGATCTCTTCGGGAAGCTCGCCACCGAACTCGTCCCACCCCCATGCGTGCAATGTTTTATCGTCACGCAGCGCGCACATCGCCGGGAAATTACCGCTGATGTTCAACGGATTAAGAGTCACGCGCTCTGTGCCTGAGCTTACGATCAGGTGCTGATCGGGTTGGGTGTCAAAAAAATCGTTGCCCAAGACGGGCCGCCCACCATTTTTGTATTGCCAGCTGACGACAATCGGCTGCAGGGTATCGGCGTCCAGCGCTACAAGCCTCCAACTGCTGGGATGGAACGCGCCGATCGCGCGATTGCAACCGCGCGCACCCATGACGAGTATCTGTCCCAAGTCTCTATCAGGTTTTTGCTGGAGTGCGCCTTTGGATTTATTGCTCATGACAGTAATCCTCCGTGAGATGAATGCGGTTCAGGACCCGCTATCAGAGCGTCCGGGAGGTTTAGTAACTACTGTCAGATATGACAGTGGTGACGAGCGGCGACACCTTCGTGGCTTTTGCGCACTTCAACAGATTGATGGCGTCCGGGTTATTCGAAAGTTCTGTAGGCGCGAGGTCTGCCCCGCGAAGGCCCCTCGCACGATCAGTAGTCGTCGCCGCGCTCGGTAATGTCTTTCTCGATCGCCGGCGCATTAGGGTCATGCCCCTCGGGGAACTTGCCTTTCAGATTCCAGGCAAACGCAATGATCTCGGCGATTGTGCGGTACAACTCCTCCGGAATACTGTCCCCCAGCTCCATCCTCGCCAGCAGTTTCACCAGCTCGGCATTCTCGTAGATCGGCACTTCGTAATCCCGCGCAATCTGCAGGATTTCTTCCGCCAGTGCTTCATCGCCCTTGGCCGTGAGAGTCGGAGCATGGGTGCCGTCGTACTTGAGGGCAATGGCCTGGCGTGGCGTATCGGGATGTCTCATGCGGTTTCGTCGACCCAGCGTTGTTCCAGTTTGGTTTGTGCGCCTTGCGGCGGTGTGCCGAGGTGGCAATCCAGATCGCCGACGTTCAGGCCTGACGCCAGCAAGCGTTCGCGCAGGCCGGCCAGGTTGCTCTCGATCAGGCTGGCGGTGTACGGCCGTTCGGCCCACAGCTGACTGGACAGGCTGCCCTGAATCAACTGCGCCTGAATCTGCAAGGGCCCCAGTGGCTCCATGTCGAAGGCCAGTTCGACGCGCCACAGTTGCTGCTTGGGTTCGCGGTCGTCACGGCGTTCGTTGGACTGTTCTTTCTCCGGTGCTTCCTCGCGCTGAAACTTGACCTGCAGTGGCACGATGTCCTGCAGGTTGCGCATCGGGATTTCCAGCTGCCAGGTGCTCATTAAACGGCCATCGTCCGTAACGCCCGTTTGCTCCAGGCTCGACAGTTGATGGGTTTGCAGGCGTGAAACCGCTGCGGCGGCCAGACGCAGCAAATGTTCCAGGTCACTTTCGCCTTCCAGGCTCTGCAAAAAGCGCTCGGGTAGAGGAAAGCTGGTGGGCAAAGGTTTGGCGCTGACCTGGCCGAGCATGCCAAGGGCGCTGCGCACGAAACTCGGCATCGCCTGGACCAGCGTGTTGGCGGCAATGATCGCATTCAGGTTGGTGTTGGCCGGCAGCCCTGGCGTCAGTTGCGCGATCAGCTTCAGCAGATCGGCTTTCATGTCCGGGGCCAGCGTCGGATTTTGCCCGGTGAGCAATTTCGTCTCCAGGAACAGGCCGCTATTGGCCAGTGCCTGGGCCAGGCCTTTGGGCGTGCTCAGTTGCTGGACGTCCGGCAGGCCGGCGAGCAACTTGTCCACCGCGACTCGCAGATCGCTGGAAGTCTGATCCGAGGTCGGCAGGTTTTGCAGGACTTTGATCAGTCCGTCCAGCGAGCCTTGGCGGCTTTGCTGGCTGACCAGTTGCTGGGTGACCGCCAGTTGTTCCTGACGATTGCTCAGCGGCACGAATTTCAGGGTCTGGGTGTCCTGCACCAGCGCGCTCAGCAAGGTGCCGATTCGAAGCGGTGTCGGGCTGTCGATGCTCAGGGTGCTGCCGCTGAGCGCCGTGTTGAGCAGGCTCACCAGCGAGCGAAATACCGTCGGCTGGCCCGGCACCTGCGGCATCACTTGCGCCGTCAGCACTTTGCCTTGCAGCAGCGTACCCACCGGCAATTGCGCAGTGTCGATGCGGGTGAGGGTGGCGACGGTGGAAGCGATGGCCTGTTGCACCACGACGGCCAGATTGCCCGCCGAGGGTTGGGTGATCGCAAGGCTCGTGCCTTGGGGCAGCGGCTGACTGCTGGTGGCCTGAACCGTGGTCTGGCGGCCGCTGTCGAGGGTGACTTTAAGCAGCAGTTGAAAAGTCTGATCCGCCTGCTTGAGCGACAGCACTTCAGCCTGGGCAGATTGCCCGGGGGTAATCAGGCCCTCCATCGGCTTCAGCAGCGTAAGCAAGTCGCCACCCAGCACCAGCGGTCGCGAGGTCGCGGGCGTGATTTGCGGTAGCGGGAGGATGTTCATTTCGCCTGTCATACGCGGTCACAACCTGAGGAAATTGCCCTCTTGAGAGTCGGGCGTGGCATGTATAATGCCGCCCGTCTTTCAGAGAGTGGCAAAAACATTGCATTTGTTTGACGCAGCTCTCTAGAACAGGCCGACCATGCATCTATGCTGCATCTCCTTAGTTAGCGGCCGCGCCGCTGCCGACTTGAACCGTAAAGGCCTCTGATCCCTTGACCAGTCCCGTCCTGCAAACCGTTGCCCTCGCCTGTGAGCGAGACCTTCGGCTGCTCTTCGAAAATCTCGAATTGAGACTGGCCAGTGGCGAAATGTTGCAAATCAGCGGCCCCAACGGCAGTGGCAAGACCAGTCTTTTACGTCTGTTGTCGGGGTTGATGCAACCGACCGCCGGTCAGGTGCTGCTCAACGGCGAACCGCTGAACGAGCAGCGCAACGAACTCGCGCGCAACCTGCTGTGGATCGGGCATGCCGCCGGCATCAAGGATTTGCTGACCCCGGAAGAAAACCTCAGCTGGCTCTGTGCGCTGCATCGACCGGCGTCCCACGAAGCCATCTGGCAAGCGCTCGCCGCCGTCGGGATGCGCGGTTTCGAAGATGTTCCCTGTCACACCCTTTCTGCCGGGCAACAGCGCCGCGTCGCCTTGGCGCGCCTGTATCTGGACAGCCCGCCGTTGTGGATCCTCGACGAGCCATTCACCGCGCTCGACAAACAGGGCGTGGCGCAACTCGAAGAACACCTGGCCGCGCACTGTGAACGCGGTGGCATGGTGGTGCTGACCACGCACCACACGCTGACCCGAATGCCGGCCGGCTATCGCGACATCGATCTGGGGAGCTGGGCCGTATGAGTGTTTTCGGCCTGCTGGTCGCCCGTGAAGCCCGTCTGTTGTTCCGCCGCCCGGCGGAATTGGCCAATCCGCTGGTGTTCTTCGCGATTGTCGTTTCCCTGTTCCCGTTGGCGGTCGGCCCCGAGTCTCAATTGTTGCAAACCTTGTCCCCGGGACTGGTCTGGGTCGCGGCCCTTTTATCGGTCCTGCTCTCGCTGGACGGGCTTTTCCGCAGTGATTTCGAGGACGGTTCCCTGGAACAGTGGGTCCTTTCGCCGCACCCCCTGCCTCTTCTGGTTTTAGCCAAGGTACTGGCACACTGGGCCTTCTCGGGTCTGGCACTGGTTTTGCTCGCTCCACTGCTGGCGTTGATGCTCGGTTTGCCAACCGCCTGTCTGCCGGTGTTGCTGCTTTCCCTGTTGCTGGGTACACCGGTGCTGAGTTTGCTCGGTGCAGTGGGCGCCGCCCTGACGGTGGGATTGAAGCGGGGTGGCCTGTTACTGGCGCTGCTGATTCTGCCGCTGTACATCCCGGTGTTGATCCTTGGCAGTGGCGCCTTGCAGGCGGCCCTTCAAGGCATGCCGGCGACCGGTTATCTCTTGTGGCTGGGTAGCCTGACCGCCCTCGCGATAACCCTGACACCGTTTGCAATAGCTGCTGGCCTGAAGATCAGCGTCGGCGAATAATGAGGTCCGGTTAAATTTTAACCACCTCTTCTATAAAAAAAGCAGACCCTGCGCTGCTTTTGATAACAAGCAGCAACCGTGATGGAAACAGCAATGAACTGGACCTGGTTTCATAAGCTCGGCTCACCCAAATGGTTCTACGGCATCAGCGGCAAGCTGCTGCCGTGGCTGAGCATCGCCGCGTTGCTGCTGATAGGCATCGGCGTCGTCTGGGGCCTGGCCTTCGCGCCGCCCGATTACCAGCAGGGCAACAGCTTTCGCATCATCTACATCCACGTGCCGGCCGCCATGCTTGCGCAGTCCGTCTACGTGATGCTGGCGGTGTGCGGCATCGTCGGGCTGGTGTGGAAGATGAAACTGGCCGACGTCGCCCTGCAATGCGCGGCCCCCATCGGTGCGTGGATGACCGCCGTGGCGCTGGTCACCGGCGCGATCTGGGGCAAACCGACCTGGGGTTCGTGGTGGGTCTGGGATGCGCGCCTGACGTCGATGCTGATTCTGCTGTTCCTGTACTTCGGTCTCATTGCGCTGGGCAACGCCATCAGTAATCGTGACAGCGCGGCCAAGGCCTGTGCGGTGCTGGCGATTGTCGGCGTGATCAACATCCCGATCATCAAATACTCGGTGGAGTGGTGGAACACCCTGCACCAGGGCGCGACCTTCACCCTCACCGAAAAACCGGCAATGCCGGCCGAGATGTGGCTGCCACTGCTGCTGACGGTGCTGGGTTTCTACTGTTTCTTCGGCGCGGTCTTGTTGCTGCGCATGCGCCTAGAAGTACTC
This sequence comes from Pseudomonas sp. GB2N2, assembly GCF_054897705.1. Classification (NCBI taxonomy): domain Bacteria; kingdom Pseudomonadati; phylum Pseudomonadota; class Gammaproteobacteria; order Pseudomonadales; family Pseudomonadaceae; genus Pseudomonas; species Pseudomonas sp. GB2N2. Next base: position 2,846,022 of record NZ_CM142701.1, on the reverse strand, counting down.
AAGCGTGAGGCCCGCGCCAGTTGGGTCAAGGCCGAAGTACAGAACAGTCTGGGAGCCGCTCGATGAGTTTTGCTTCATTCGGCGACTTCCTCGCCATGGGCCATCATGCCCTGTATGTCTGGTCCGCCTATGGCATCTGCCTGGCAGTTCTGGTCCTTAACGTGGCGGCGCCGGTCCTGGCCCGCAAGCGGTATCTGCAACAAGAGGCGCGTCGTTTGCGCCGGGAGAACGGCAAGTGAATCCGCTGCGCAAAAAGCGTCTTATCATCATTCTCGCGATCCTGGTCGGCGTCGGCGCGGCTGTCGGCCTGGCCCTGAGCGCCTTGCAGCAAAACATCAATCTGTTTTACACCCCGACTCAAATCGCCAACGGAGAAGCGCCGCAAGACACGCGCATTCGTGCGGGCGGGATGGTCGAGAAAGGTTCGCTGCAACGTTCCGGCGACTCGCTGGACGTGAAATTCATCGTCACCGACTTCAACAAATCCGTAACCATCACCTATCGCGGCATCCTCCCGGACCTGTTCCGCGAAGGGCAAGGCATCGTCGCCCTCGGCAAGCTCAATGCGGATGGCGTGGTGGTGGCCGACGAGGTGCTGGCCAAACACGACGAGAAATACATGCCGCCGGAAGTGACCAAGGCGTTGAAAGACAGTGGTCAATCTGCTCCAACACCCGCGAAGGAGGGTTGATCAATGACGTCCGCGATCTTTATTCCCGAACTGGGCCACCTGGCCATGATTCTGGCGTTGTGTTTCGCGCTGGTTCAGGCCGTGGTGCCCTTGCTCGGTGCCTGGCGCGGTGACCGCTTGTGGATGAGCCTCGCTCAACCGGCTGCCTGGGGCCAGTTCGCATTTCTGGTGTTTGCCTTCGGTTGCCTGACCTACGCGTTCATGACCGACGACTTCTCCGTGGCCTACGTCGCCGGCAACTCCAATAGCGCATTGCCGTGGTACTACAAGTTCAGCGCCGTGTGGGGCGCGCACGAAGGTTCATTGCTGCTGTGGGCGTTGATCCTCGGCGGCTGGACTTTCGCGGTGTCGGTGTTCTCCCGGCAATTGCCGCAGGTGATGCTGGCGCGGGTGCTGGCGGTGATGGGCATGATCAGCACCGGGTTCCTGCTGTTCCTGATCCTCACGTCCAACCCGTTCGCGCGGATTCTGCCGCAGATTCCTGCGGACGGGCGTGACCTCAATCCATTGCTGCAAGACATCGGCCTGATCGTTCACCCGCCGATGCTGTACATGGGTTATGTCGGGTTCTCCGTCGCCTTCGCGTTCGCCATCGCCGCGTTGCTCGGCGGTCGCCTTGATGCGGCGTGGGCGCGCTGGTCGCGTCCGTGGACCATCGTCGCCTGGGCATTCCTCGGTATCGGCATCACCCTCGGTTCGTGGTGGGCCTACTACGAACTCGGCTGGGGCGGCTGGTGGTTCTGGGACCCGGTGGAAAACGCCTCGTTCATGCCATGGCTGGTGGGCACCGCGTTGATTCACTCATTGGCGGTCACGGAAAAACGAGGCGTGTTCAAGAGCTGGACCGTGTTGCTGGCCATCGCGGCGTTCTCGTTGAGCTTGCTCGGGACCTTCCTCGTGCGTTCCGGCGTGCTGACGTCGGTTCACGCATTTGCGTCCGACCCGGAGCGCGGCGTGTTCATCCTGATCTTCCTTCTGTTTGTGGTGGGCGGCTCGCTGACGCTGTTCGCCCTGCGCGCGCCGGTGGTGAAGAGCCACGTCGGCTTTAACCTCTGGTCCCGGGAAACCCTGTTGCTGGGCAACAACCTGGTGTTGGTGGTGGCCGCGTCAATGATCCTGCTGGGCACCTTGTACCCGCTGATCCTCGATGCGATGACCGGCGCCAAGCTGTCGGTCGGCCCGCCGTATTTCAACGCGTTGTTCATTCCGTTGATGGCGTTGCTGATGGTGGTCATGGCTGTCGGCATGCTGGTGCGCTGGAAAGACACCCCGGTCAAATGGCTGGTGGGCATGTTGACCCCAGTGTTGCTCGGCAGCGCTGCGTTGGCCGTGTTGGCGGGCGTCGCTTATGGCGATTTCAACTGGGCGGTCATCGCCACTTTTATGCTGGCAGCGTGGGTGTTGCTGGCCGGCGTGCGCGACATTCTCGACAAGACTCGCCACAAAGGTCTGATCAAAGGTCTGCCGACGTTGACCCGCAGTTATTGGGGCATGCAGGTCGCGCATCTGGGCATCGCTGTGTGCGCACTCGGTGTCGTGCTGTCGAGTCAAAACAGCGCCGAACGCGACCTGCGCCTGGCGCCGGGCGAGTCCATGAACCTGGGCGGTTACCAGTTCGTGTTCGAAGGCGCCAAGCACTTCGAAGGCCCGAATTTCACCTCCGACAAGGGCACTGTCCGGGTGATCCGCGACGGCAAGGAAGTCAGCGTGCTGCATCCGGAAAAACGCCTGTACACCGTGCAGAACTCGGTGATGACCGAAGCCGGGATTGACGCCGGTTTCACCCGTGACCTGTATGTCGCCCTCGGCGAACCTCTGGGCGATGGCGCCTGGGCCGTGCGCGTACACGTCAAGCCGTTCGTGCGCTGGATCTGGTTCGGTGGGTTGCTCACCGGTCTGGGCGGACTGTTGGCGGCGCTGGACCGGCGCTATCGAGTCAAGGTGAAAAGCCGTGTGCGCGAAGCGCTGGGCATGACGGGAGCGACGGCATGAGGCGTTGGTTGATGCTGTTGCCCCTGGCGATTTTCCTGGTGGTGGCTGTGTTCCTTTATCGTGGGTTGTACCTGGACCCGGCCGAGCTGCCGTCGGCGATGATCAACAAGCCGTTCCCGGAGTTTTCCCTGCCGGCGGTGCAGGGCGACAAGACCCTGACCAAGGCGGACATTCTCGGCAAACCGGCGCTGGTCAACGTCTGGGGCACCTGGTGCATTTCCTGCCGGGTCGAGCACCCGGTGCTGAACAAACTGGCCGAAAAGGGCGTGGTGATTTATGGCATCAACTACAAGGACGTCAACGCTGACGCCTTGAAGTGGCTGGCGGAATTTCACAACCCCTATCAACTGGACATCCGTGACGACGCAGGCACACTCGGCCTGAACCTCGGTGTGTATGGCGCGCCGGAAACCTTTTTCATCGACGCCAAAGGCATCATCCGCGACAAATACGTCGGCGTGATTGATGAGCAGGTCTGGCGTGAAAAACTGGCGGCCAAGTATCAGGCGCTGGTCGATGAGGCCAAGCCATGAAGCGCTGGATTGCTGCCGTTGTTTTGGGCTTGAGCCTGGCTGGCGTGGCGCACGCCGCCATCGACACCTACGAGTTCGCCAAGGAGGGTGATCGCGAGCGGTTCCGTGAGTTAACCAAAGAGCTGCGTTGCCCCAAGTGCCAGAATCAGGACATCGCCGACTCCAACGCGCCGATCGCCGCCGACCTGCGCAAAGAGATTTTCCGCATGCTCGGCGAGGGCAAGGACAATCAGCAGATCATCGACTTCATGGTTGACCGCTACGGTGATTTCGTCCGCTACAAACCCGCATTGAACGCCAAGACCGCTTTGCTCTGGTTCGGCCCGGCCGGCCTGTTGCTGGGCGGTTTCGTAATCATTGCCATGATCGTCCGCCGTCGTCGCGTGCAAAACGCCGGCGTCCGGGATGAGCTTTCTGCCGAGGAGCGCGAGCGCCTCGACCACCTGTTGGATAAAAACCAAGAATGATTGATTTCTGGCTTGCTGCAGGTCTGCTGCTTCTGGTTGCCCTGAGTTTTCTGTTGATCCCCGTTCTGCGCGGCCGTCGCGCCCAGCTTGAGGAGGATCGTACTGCCCTGAACGTCGCGCTGTATCAGGAGCGCGTAGCCGAGTTGCAGACTCAGCAGGCAGAGGGCGTTCTCGACACCACGCAAATGGACACCGGTCGCGCCGAAGCGGCCCGTGAACTGCTCGCGGACACTGAAGGCGTCGAGGCGCCGCGCGTTTCCCGTCTGGGCAAACCATTGCCATTGCTGGCGGCAATTCTGGTGCCGGTGCTGGGCCTGGGTCTGTATCTGCATTTCGGTGCCAGCGACAAGGTCGAATTGACCCGCGAATTCGCCCAGGCGCCGCAGTCGATGGACGAGATGACTCGTCGCCTGGAGCGTGCCGTCGCGGCGCAACCGGATTCGGCGGAAGGTTTGTATTTCCTCGGGCGTACGTACATGGCTCAGGATCGTCCCGCCGACGCGGCGAAGATCTTCGAACGCACGGTGAACCTGGCCGGACGGCAGCCGGAACTGTTGGGCCAGTGGGCTCAGGCTCAGTATTTTGCCGATGGCAAGAAGTGGTCGGACAAGGTTCAGGCCCTGACCGATGAAGCGTTGAAGGCCGATCCGAAAGAAGTCACCAGCCTTGGCCTGCTGGGCATCGCCGCATTCGAGAGCGCGCGTTATCAGGACGCCATCGATTACTGGAATCGCCTGCTGGCGCAATTGCCGCCGGACGACAATTCCCGCGCCGCACTGCAAGGCGGCATTACCCGGGCCAGTGAAAAACTCGTAGCCAGCGGTGGCAAGGTGGCCCAGGCGCCTGCGGCGAAGGTCGGGGCGCTACTCAAGGTCAGCGTCGATCTGGCGCCAGCGCTCAAGGGCAAGGTCCAGCCCGGCGACAGCGTGTTCATCTTCGCCCGCGCCACCAACGGTCCACCCGCACCGCTGGCGGCCAAACGGCTGACCGTGGCCGACTTGCCGGCGACCGTCGAACTGGGCGACGCCGACGCCATGATGCCGCAGTTGAAACTGTCGAACTTCCCTGAAGTCCAACTGGTTGCGCGCATCTCCCGCGCTGGCCAACCGACTGCCGGCGAGTGGATCGGTCGCAGCCAGCCTCTGGCCAGCAGCACCACCGCGGCACAAACACTGACCATCGACAGCCCGGACAAATAACAGGAAGCACCGCCATGACCGCCATCGCTCGAATCACCCTGCTCAGTCTCGTCATGGGGTTGAGCGCATGTGCGGTCCAGCGCCCGGAGCCGACGCCGCTGCCGCCGATCCCACCGTCGCAACCTAGCCCGACGCCTTCAACATCGCCGACCCCGGGCAAGCCCGGCGTTCCAGCCAAACCCGCCAAACCGCTGCCACGCACTTCCGCCAGCTTCGCGCCACCGCCGGGCGGTAACAGCCATTGGGATGCGAAACTCGGCGTGTATGTGCTCGATGACCAGACCAACACCTTCTACCGCCAGCGCACGTATTACCGCTGGGATAACGGTTGGAGCCGCTCGATCAGCCCGAACGGGCCATGGGAGGAAACCGATATCCATGGCGTACCCGGTGGGTTGGGACGGCAATTCGGGCAGTAAACGGGAACGGCGATCTCAGGATCGCCGTTTTGTTGTCTGGAATCCGGGAAGGATAGTTAGAGAATGGCGCGATACTCGGTCAATGCCTTGCTCGACTGAATCAGGCCCTGACGTACCAGTAGATCAAGGTAAGTACCGACGTCCACCGGCGGCAACTTCAGCTGCTTGCGTTGCCGTTGCGCCGCTGCGATCACTGCCGCCGGGTCGAGATCAAAAAGATTTTCGACGAACTCGTCAGGGTGCTGAGCTTCGATACCGAAGGAGCTGAGTGCGGAACGGGGGAAATCCTTTTGATTGAAGGTGACGATGACGCTGGCATTGCTTCGAATGGCCGCCGCCAGAACATGTCGGTCATCAACGTCCGGCAGCGATAGTCCTTCCATCAGCGTTTCATAACCGGACACGCAAGCGTCGGGCAAAGCCAGGTCCATCAATTCGGAGGTGCGATCCAGTTGTTTTGCGGACAGGTCCGGACGGTTCTTGAGCAAATTACGCTTCCATTCATTGTGTATCTCCTCGGTCCATTTCGCTCTGAAACGCCCTGATAGTGCGAGCCACATCAGGAAGTCTCGCAGGGGCGCGGGGTACAGCACACAGGCGTCATATACAGCGGTAAATGAAGATAGCCTCACTCGTATCCTGTCCTTAACGCTTGTGCCTGCTCGGCAAGAAGCATCATTGCTTGCTCGCTGGCAGCGTCGCGCCGGTTTTTATAATCCATCAAATCGGCGAAACGGACACGTCGGTGCTTGCCGGTTTTGTGGTAGGACAAGTCGCCGGATTCGAGCAGTTTGATCAGGTGCGGACGTGAGACGCTGAGCAGATCCGCCGCTTCTTGCGTCGTCAGCTCAGCATGAACCGGAACGACTTTGACAGCATTGCCCGCCGCGAGCGCTTCGAGGATGTCGGCGAGCAAGCGAAGAGCCGAGGTGGGCAGTTCAACGCTGTGAGCTTCATTCTGGTCGTCGAAAATCTGAATGCGTTGTGTGTCGAATTGAGTGGCAAGGTAGGCCGCCAAAGCGCGTTGACCTTCAACAGCAGCCTTTACTTCGCGCTCCAGGGGGAGGTTTATCGTCGGGTGGATGGCAGATGGCATGGTGGTTTCCAACTTTCTGAAAAAGCGATGCTGGCAGGCTATTCGAATTAATCGAAAATCGCAATAAACGAAACCATTGGTCAGTCACCCCTTTCTTGCCATCACCTCCTGCACATACTCCACAAACGCCCGAGCCTTGGCGCTGACCATTTTTCCAGTAGGAAACACTGCCCACAAGTCTTGAGCCGGCAGTGTCCAGTCGCTCATCACTTCCCTGACCATCCCGCTGGCCAGTTCCGGTCCAAACATCCATTGCGATGCGAGCGTCAGCCCCTGATGAGCCAGCACTGCCTCTCGCAGACCTTCAGCGGCGCTGACGCGAATCCTGCCGTTGACGGTGACGTTCTGTTCTTCCGCCGCCTTTGTGAATAACCAGGTCGGGCCACCGCCCAGCAGGTAGATGACCGTTTGATGCTGGCCAAGATCACCCGGGCAGGTGGGTTCGCCGTGTTTGTCGAAATACGCCGGCGTTCCCAGTACCACGCGCCGGCAACTGGCAATCTTGCGCGCGGTGAGGCTGGAGTCGCTGAGAGTGCCCATGCGCAGGGCGATGTCGACGCCTTCTTCCACCAGATTGACGATGCGGTCGTCGAGCATCAGCTCGATGCTCAATTCAGGGTTTTGATCGAGAAACGGCCCGAGGTGCGGAACGATGTTCATGCGGCCGAAAGTCACGGCGGCGCAAATGCGCAGGCTGCCCGTCAGGCCGTTGGCCGCGCCGCGAGCCGCATTGTCGGCTTCGTTGGCTTCGTCGATGGCGCGCTTGGCGCGTTCGAAAAACGCCAGGCCGGCTTCGGTGGGCGTCAGACCTCGGGTCGAGCGCAACAGCAGGCGGACCGCGAGCCGTGCCTCCAGTTGCGCGATGGTTTTCGACACGGCGGGCTGGCCAACATTCAGCCGCCGCGCCGCGGCGGAAAACGAACCGGTTTCCACTACGTAGACGAAGGTTTCCATGGCGGCCAGACGGTCCATCTCAAGTCCTTGTGCAAATTCAGTGTGGGAGTGAGCCTGCTCACTAAAGCGGGGTGTCAGCCAACAAATAGGCTGAATATGAGTCCGTCTTCGCGAGCAGGCTCGCTCCCACATTGATTGATGGTGTGGATTAGAACGCCGCTTTGCCTATTGAAGCTCCACCGTCGACGAACAGGGTTTGTCCGGTGATGAACCCGCTCTGCTCGGACAACAAAAAAGCAATCGCGGCGGCGATTTCCTGCGGCTGCCCCAAACGACCCATCGGCACACCGGCCAGATAGCGTGCCTCGCCCTCGCTGCCCGGTGGGTTGTTGGCGCGGAACAGTTCCGTCTCAGTCGGTCCCGGCGCCACGGCGTTCACCGTCACACCGGTTTGCGCCAGTTCCAGCGCCCAGGACCGCGTGAAGCTGATCAGCGCCGCTTTCGCCGCGGCGTATGCCGTGCGTTGGGTAATCCCGAGCACCGTCAGACTGGAAATGTTCACCACCCGACCCCAACCGCTGGCGCGCATATTCGGCAGCAGCGCCTGGGTCGCCTGCAATGCCGAATGCAGGTTGACCCGCATCACGTCATCGAAAGTGTCGAGGTCGATTTCGCCCAACACTTGCGGACGGACCAGGCCCACATTGTTGACCAGCCCGTCGAACTGATAAGTCGCGGCCAGTTCGGTCAGCACTTCCTGAGTCAACGCCCGGTCGCTCAAGTCCAGTGGAAACAGAATCCCTGGAAACGTCAGGTCGGGCGTCCGGGCAATGCCGACCACCCGGTGCCCGGCGCGGTCCAGGTGCTCGGCCACTGCGCGGCCAATGCCTTTGCTGGCGCCGGTGATGAGAAAGGTACGTCGGGTCATTGCACACTCCTTGAACAAAACATACCGCGGCTCAGGCGGTATTCGAACGGGTCAGCCGCGAATCGCATCCAGCATCGCTTCAGGCTTTGGATGGTCAGTGTAATCCGGGTTGTCCCTGTCGTAACGACTGAGAACCCTATTAAAGAAGGGGTGATAGTGATAGAGAGGTATATCTAGAGAAGTGAGGACTTTTAACATTCTGCAAAACAACGTGAACAGATCTGATTTGGTTTCTATGGTCCAGTGACATTCCAACAATACTTCACAGGAGAATCCACTGTGCACTATCCGATCAGTATCGAGTGGGGAGATGAAAGAACGGCGACTGGAATTCAGATACCCGATATTCCAGGCGCGGTAACTGCAGGGAATACGTTTGAGGAGGCGTATGAAGCAGCCGTCGAAATAGCAGATTTAATGCTGAAAAAAATGCTGGAGGATGGGTTGGACGTCCCGGTCCCGACGTCAGTGGTTGTGCATCGGGCCAATCCGGAGTTCGCAGGCAGAGGCTGGGGAATGATGAAAATTTGAAGCTTGCTGCATCTGTCGAAAGGCATGCAGGAGCAAGTCGGATGGTTATATAGATCCGACCTGCCCGAGAAGCTTTTTGCAGACTATGCCGTCGCCAGCGAACGCTCCCGCGAAACACTCAAAAACCGCAACAACGCCAGCAGCGGAAACGCGCTGCCCACGATCACGATCCACAACCAGCCGCCGTGCTCGTACACCGCACTGGCCACAGAGGAACCAAATGCGCCACCGATGAAGATGCTGGTCATGTACAACGCATTCAGGCGACTGCGGCTTTTGGCGTCGAGGGCGTAGACCGCGCGTTGGCCGAGGACCATGTTCATCTGCACGCAGAAGTCGAGCACCACGCCGGTGACGGCGAGGCCGATGACGCTGTATGCCGGATGGATGAAGGCTGGCAGAAAGCTCAGGCTGGCGAACACCAGCGCCAGCAACGAGGCGATGCGGGTGTGGCCGGCATCGGCCAGGCGACCGGCAATGGGCGCAGCGATGGCGCCGATGGCCCCGACCAGCGCGAAGATCGCGATCTGGGTTTGCGACAAACCGTGATTGCGCGCCAGCTCCAATGGCACTGCGGTCCAGAACAGGCTGAAGGTGGCAAACATGCAACCCTGATAAAACGCGCGCTGACGCAACGCCGGCTGTTTGCGCAACAACGTCCACAGCGAACCCAGCAGTTGGCCATAGGAGGCGCTGTGATCAGGCTGGCGCTTGGGGATCGTGACGGCGAGCACGACGCTGATGGCGGCCATCAACACGGCCGCAATCACGAACATCGCGCGCCAGCCAAAGTGATCGGCCACCACGCTGGACACCGGCCGCGCCAACAGGATTCCCAGTAGCAAACCGCCCATGATTCCGCCAACCACCCGGCCCCGCGTCTCTTCCGGCGCCAGGTGGGCGGCCAGGGGAATCAGGATTTGCACTGACACCGAACTGAAACCGACCAGCAACGAGATCAGCAGGAACACGTTCGGTTGATCGGTAAACGCGGCGCCCAGCAGACTGGCGATCGCCACGATAGTCGTGATGATCATCAACCGACGGTTTTCCAGCAGGTCTCCCAGCGGCACCAGAAAAAACAGACCCAGTGCATAGCCGATCTGGGTCAGGGACACGATCAGGCTGGCCATGGTGCTGGTCAGGCCGATGTCTGGCGCAATCAGGCCGATGATCGGTTGGGCGTAGTAAATATTGGCAACAATGGCGCCGCAGCAAAAGGCGAACAGCATCACCATGCCTTTGGTCATTGTCGCGGCGCCGTGGGGCGCCTGTTTTGCTGAGTTCATAATGTGTCTCGCTGAGCAAGATGGGATGGGCGCAGGCTAAACGGCTGGCCGCAACGGCGGAAGTGGGATTGAAGTGATAGCAGTCATTCCCTTGCGGAATGAGTAGACCGGGCTTGTGCGATAGGCCGATGAACCCTGCGACGGAATGCTATGTTCCGATGATACATTCACTTACATCTTGTTCGATAGCGTGCTTATGTTCCCTTCTCACGATTCATCACCGGAAGGCACTTTCATGAACGCGATGTTCCGTCACCTGATTCGCAGTGCTTCAGTTATGAGCTTGATTGGTATTTTCACGGCAAGTCTCGTCCAGGCGGCTGACGCGCCAGGTACGCGCATCGGGGTGCGCGGCGAGATCACTGGAGTGAGCACCGACGCCTTGAAGGTCCACGTCAACAGCGGCGAAAACGTGGTGATCAACCTGACCAATGACACCAAGGTCCGCGCCGTCACCCTGGCCAATATCGAAGACATCAAACCCGGCAGCTACATTGGCTCGGCGGCGATTGCGCAGGAAGATGGCACGTTGAAGGCGCTGGAAGTCCACGTCTTCCCTCCGGAACTGGCCGGCAGTGGCGATGGGCATCGACCGTTCGATTTGGTGAAGGGCAGCAGCATGACCAATGGCAGCGTCGGTGATCTGGTGGTCAGCAATGGTCGCGTGTTGACCGTCAACTACAAGGGCGGCCAGCAGAAAATTCTGGTGCCGGAAGATGTGCCGATCGTGAACCTGACACCGGGGGATCGCAGCTTGTTAAAGGTGGGCGTGAAGATCGTGACGTTTGTGACGCAAGGGGCGGATGGGACGCTGACGGCTCAATCAATTTCTGCCGGCAAGGATGGCGTCACCCCGCCGATGTAAGCCTGTCCGAATCCCTGCAGGAGTGAGCCTGCTCGCGATAGCGGTGTATCAGTCACTATTAAAGGGAATGACCCACCGCTATCGCGAGCAGGCTCACTCCCACAGAGGATCTTGATCGACAACGCCAACAAAAAAGGCGACCTTTTCAGGTCGCCTTTTTTCATGGGGCCATCAGCGATTACTGAGCGTAAATCTGATCAAAGATCCCGCCATCATTGAAGTGGGTCTTCTGCACGGTGCGCCAGTCACCAAAGGTTTTCTCCACCGACAGGAAATCCACTTTCGGGAAGCGGTCGGTGTACTTGGCCAGCACTGCCGGATCACGTGGACGCAGGTAGTTGGCCGCGGCAATTTCCTGGCCTTCCGGCGACCACAGGTACTTCAGGTATTCCTCAGCTGCAGCGCGAGTGCCTTTCTTCTCGACGACTTTTTCGACCACGGCCACCGGCGGCTCGGCTTCAGCGGAAACGCTCGGGTAGATCACTTCGAACTGGTCACGGCCAAACTCGCGGGCAATCATTTCCGCTTCGTTTTCGAAGGTCACCAGCACGTCGCCGATCTGGTTGGTCATGAAGGTGGTGGTGGCAGCACGGCCACCGGTATCGAGCACGGGTGCTTGCTTGAACAATTTGCCGACGAAGGCCTTGGCCTTGTTTTCGTCGCCGCCGTTTTTCAGCACATAGCCCCAGGCCGAGAGATAGGTGTAGCGGCCATTGCCCGAGGTTTTCGGGTTTGGCACGATCACTTGCACGCCGTCCTTGAGCAGATCCGGCCAGTCTTTCAGGGCTTTCGGGTTGCCTTTGCGGACGATGAACACGGTGGCCGAAGTGAACGGCGCGCTGTGGTTCGGCAGCAGGGTCACCCAGTTGTCCGGGACCAGCTTGCCGTTGTCCGCCAGGGCGTTGATGTCGGTGGCCATGTTCATGGTGATGACATCAGCCGGCAGGCCGTCGATCACCGACCGCGCCTGTTTGCTCGAGCCGCCGAAGGACATCTGCAGGGTAATGTTTTCGTTGTGCTCGGCTTGCCAGTGTTTCTGGAAGGCAACGTTGTAGTCCTTGTAGAAATCGCGCATTACGTCGTAGGAAACGTTCAGCAGGGTCGGTGCGGCGTGAGCCATGCTGGTCAACGCCAGGCCAGCGGCCAGAAGTGAGGCGCCTAAGAGTTTTTTCACTGCGCATTCCTTGTTCTATTAAATGTAAGGCAATTTGCCAGCGACTATAACCGGGCTCGTATAGTCATTTAAAGATTAAAAAGCACTTTGCTTATTCCAGTTTCCTGAACAGCGCGTTGCCGCACCGCGAGCAAAATGCCGCACCGTGTTCGTGGCTGTTTTTCTTGCACACCGGGCAGTCGTGCTGCAACTGTTCGCCACGCATGGCGTTGGCCAGTTCGGCGGTGAAAATCCCGGTGGGCACGGCGATGATCGAGTAGCCGGTGATCATCACCAGCGACGAAATCACCTGTCCCAACGGGGTCTTTGGCACGATGTCGCCGAAGCCGACGGTGGTCAGCGTGACGATGGCCCAGTAGATGCCTTTGGGAATGCTGGTGAACCCGTGCTCTGGACCTTCGATCACGTACATCAAGGTGCCGAACACCGTGACCAGCGTGCTGACGCTGACCAGGAACACCACGATTTTCTGCTTGCTGCCCCGCAGCGCCGACATCAGGTAATTGGCTTGTTTGAGGTACGGGCTGAGCTTGAGCACGCGGAAAATCCGCAACATCCGGATGATCCGTATAATCAGCAGGTACTGCGCATCGGCGTAATACAGCGCGAGGATGCCGGGCACGATGGCCAGCAGATCCACCAGCCCGTAGAAGCTGAACGCATAGCGCAACGGCTTGGGCGAACAGTACAGGCGCAGGCCGTATTCGATGGCGAAAATAACCGTGAAGCCCCACTCGATGTAGGCCAGCACGTCGGCGTAGTTCTGGTGGATGTTGTCGATGCTGTCGAGCATCACGACGATGATGCTGGCGAGAATGATCAACAGCAGGATGCCGTCGAAGCGCCGTCCCGCCTTGGTGTCGCTCTGGAAAACCATGACGTAAAGCTCTTCACGCCAGTTTTTGCTGCTGTCCATGGAAAACGCCTGAATCGAGAATCAGCGAAGCCTAGGTTGATTCTCCTCCAGAGCGCAAGGCGTATGGGCGACAGCCGTCTTGCCGAACAGCAGAACAACCGTGCGGATCAGCCAGCAGGCGAGGATGAACGGCGCCGTCAGCGTCGGCAGGCCGATGGCGGCAAACACTGGCGTCAGCAACACCGCTGATGCGATGCCGAGCAGCGGCAGCCACGGCTGCTGGCGCAGCGAGTTGAGGGCGAGGGCGGCGAGTAGGGCGTTATAGCCACCGAGGCCGATCAATGCTGTGTAAAAGTCGTGATGCAACATGCTCCAGCCCATGCCGGCGACAGACGCCACCAACGCCCAGCAGAAGGCGCGGCGATCAGCGATCAGCAAACCTGCGGCAATCATCGCACCGGCCAGCGGATGCCCGAGGAACATCACTTGACCGAAGCCTTTCAGCGTAGCCGCGAACATGTTCAGCGTACTGATTTCGATCATATGCGCAGTCGTCGGGGGCGTGGCGAAGCACAACAGCAGCCAGCCCAGCCCGACAAAGGGCGCCGTAAAGGCCGGCAGGTAGTGGTTGACTCGGACGCGTTTGAGCCACTGTTGCGTGATCATCGCGCTCAGCCCACCCGCCGCCATGATCAGCGGCGGCAACAACGCGGACCAGGGGAAATACAGGCTCACCAGCAAACCGAGCAGGACGCCGTTGTAACTGAACAGCCCGGCCTGACGATCAGCCTTGGCGTAGTTGCGGCGTTGCGCGGTGAGCAAACCGGCGACACCACCCAGCAAGGCGCCACCGAGCAGCGCCGGAGCGGTAAACAGAATCGCCAACAGGCACAGCAGACCGAACAGCGGATGGCGCTGGAGGAAGATCTGGCTGAAGCCGTTGAGCAGGGCAGTCGCCCAATCGGGGCAGTGGGTGTTGAAGTGGTTGGCAGGCATTTTAGTTCAGTGTGTCAGTGGGACCGTGTCGCCGGCATCGCTGGCAAGCCAGCGCCTACAGAAATACGCTGTCCCTGTAGGCGCTGTCTTGCCAGCGAAAAGGCCGGTAAGGGCGCTCTAGATCAACGTCTCGATACGCAACGAGTTAGTCGACCCCGGCTGCCCAAAGGGCACACCCGCCGTGATCAATAACGTGTCGCCGCGTTCAGCCATGCCCTGCGCCTGTGCAATCTCCAGCGCCGTCGAGCACACTTCATCCACCTGCCGCAGCCGATCGTTGACCACCGAGTGCACGCCCCAGGCCACGGTCAAGCGGCGAGCGGTTTGCAGGTTCGGCGTCAGGTTCAGAATCGGTACCGTCGGCCGTTCCCGCGCCGCACGCAGACTCGAAGTGCCGGACTCGCTGTAGTTCACCAGCACCGCCACCGGCAGCACATTACTGATGCGACGGATCGCACAGCTGATCGCATCGGAAACGGTGGCTTGCGCCTTCGGCCGGCTTACGTCCAGTTGGGCTTGATAGTCGGGACCGTCTTCCACCTGGCGGATGATCTTGCTCATCATCTGCACGGCCTCCAGCGGGTACTCGCCGGACGCGGTTTCCGCCGACAGCATCACCGCATCCGCGCCTTCGGCCACGGCATTGGCGACATCAGTGACTTCGGCACGGGTCGGCGCCGGGGAGAAGCGCATCGACTCGAGCATCTGCGTCGCCACCACCACCGGTTTACCCAGTTCGCGGCAGATACCGATGATGTTCTTCTGGATTTGCGGCACGCTTTCGGCTGGCACTTCGACGCCGAGATCGCCTCGGGCAACCATGATCGCGTCGCTCAATTCAGCGATTTCGCGGAGCTGAGTCACGGCCGATGGCTTCTCGATCTTGGCCATCAGGAAGGCTTTGTCGCCGATCAGTTCACGGGCTTCGCGGATGTCTTCCGGGCGTTGCACGAACGACAGCGCGACCCAGTCCACGCCCAGTTCCAGGCCGAAACTCAAGTCGCGGCGATCCTTGGCGGTCAGCGGGCTCAGCTCCAGCACCGCTTGCGGCACGTTCACCCCTTTGCGGTCCGACAGCTCACCGCCATTGAGCACCGTGGTGTCGATGGCATCGGCGTACTTGGTGACGACCCGCAGGCGCAGCTTGCCGTCGTCCAGCAACAGGTCCATGCCCGGTTGCAGCGCGGCGATGATTTCCGGGTGCGGCAGGTTGACCCGGCGCTGGTCGCCCGGCGTCGGGTCGAGGTCCAGGCGTAATGCCTGGCCGCGATGCAATTGCACCTTGCCTTCGGCGAACTTGCCGACCCGCAGTTTCGGGCCTTGCAGGTCCATCAGAATGCCCAGCGGATAATTCAACTGGCGCTCGACCTCACGAATCCACTGATAGCGCTGGGCGTGGTCGGCGTGATCGCCGTGGCTGAAGTTCAACCGGAAAATGTTTACCCCTGCCTGCACCAGCTCACGGATGTCGTCGATGCCGTCGGTGGCCGGGCCGAGGGTGGCGAGGATTTTGACCTTTTTATCAGGCGTCATGTTTAGGGCTCTCGAGAATCAGAATCGCGCGGAAGTCGTTAACGTTGGTGCGGGTCGGCTCAGTGACGATCAGTGCGTCGAGCGCCGAGAAATAGCCGTAGCCATTGTTGTTGTCGAGTTCATCGCTGGCGCTCAGGCCGAGGGCGGCGGCTCGGGCGTAGCTGTCCGGGGTCATGATCGCGCCGGCGTTGTCTTCGGAACCGTCAATGCCATCGGTGTCACCGGCCAGCGCGTAGACACCTGGCAGCCCTTTGAGGCTTTCAGTCAGGCTCAGGAGGAATTCGGCGTTGCGTCCGCCACGGCCATTGCCGCGCACGGTGACCGTGGTTTCACCGCCGGAGAGGATCACGCACGGCAGCGGTAAAGGCTGGCCGTGCAGGACCACTTGGCGCGCGATGCCGGCGTGGACCTTGGCCACTTCGCGGGATTCGCCTTCGAGATCGCCGAGGATCAACGGGTTGAAACCGGCCTGACGCGCTTTCACCGCAGCAGCTTCAAGCGACTGCTGCGGGCGGGCGATCAGCTGGAAATGACTGCGCGCCAGGCTCGGGTCGCCGGGTTTGACTGTCTCCGATTCCGGGCTTTGCAGCCAGGTGCGCACGGACGTCGGGATCTCAATGTTGTAGCGCTTGAGGATCGCCAGCGCTTCGGCGCAGGTGCTGGGGTCGGCCACGGTGGGGCCGGAAGCGATGACCGTGGCGAGGTCGCCCGGCACATCGGAAATCGCGTAGGTATATACAGTGGCGGGCCAGCAGGCCTTGCCGAGACGGCCGCCCTTGATCGCCGAGAGGTGCTTGCGCACGCAATTCATCTCGCCGATGGTCGCGCCGGATTTGAGCAGGGCCTTGTTGATCGATTGCTTGTCGGCGAGGGTGATGCCGGCTGCTGGCAACGCCAGTAATGCCGATCCGCCGCCCGACAGCAGGAAGATCACGCGATCGTCTTCGGTCAGGTTGCTGACCAGTTCAAACACGCGCTTGGCGACCGCCTGACCGGCCGCATCCGGCACTGGATGAGCCGCTTCGACCACTTCGATTTTTTCGCACGGGGCACCGTGGCCGTAGCGGGTGACCACCAGGCCGGAGACTTCACCTTGCCAGCAACGTTCGACCACTTGGGCCATGGCGGCGGCGGCTTTACCGGCGCCGATGACGATCACCCGACCGCTGCGGTCAGTGGGCAAATGCGCTTCGAGGACTTGCTGCGGATGGGCCGCGTCGATGGCTGTGGCAAACAGCTCGCGCAGGAATTGTTGCGGATCGACCGACATGGCGGGCTCCCGGAATTCTTGTTATTTGAAGGGCAACTCGGTCCTGTAGGAGTGAGCCTGCTCGCGAAGGCGGTGTGTCAATTGGCATCCATGTCAACTGACACAACGCCTTCGCGAGCAGGCTCACTCCCACAGGGTTTTGTGCAGGGTTTACTTCTTATCGCGAATCGAGAAATTCGCCATGTGCTCCAGACCCTTGATCAGCGCCGAGTGATCCCAGTGGCTGCCACCGATGGCCGCGCAGGTGCTGAACACTTGCTGGGCGTTGGCGGTGTTTGGCAGGTTGATGTTCAGCTCTTTGGCGCCTTGCAGGGCCAGGTTCAGGTCCTTCTGATGCAGGCTGATGCGGAAGCCTGGGTCGAAGGTGCCTTTGATCATGCGTTCGCCGTGCACTTCGAGGATCTTCGAGGAGGCGAAACCGCCCATCAGCGCTTCACGCACCTTGGCAGGATCAGCACCGTTTTTCGCGGCGAACAGCAGGGCTTCGGCGACGGCCTGGATGTTCAGCGCGACGATGATCTGGTTCGCCACTTTCGCGGTTTGCCCGTCGCCGTTACCACCGACCAGGGTGATGTTCTTGCCCATGGACTGGAACAGCGACAGTGCGCGTTCGAAGGCATCGGCATCGCCGCCGACCATGATGCTCAGGGTCGCAGCCTTGGCGCCGACTTCACCGCCGGACACCGGCGCGTCGAGGTACTGCGCGCCTTTTTCGTTGATTTTGGCGGCGAAGGCTTTGGTGGCGGTCGGCGAAATCGAGCTCATGTCGATGACGATCTTGCCTTTGCCGACACCGGCGGCGATGCCGTCGGCACGGAACAGTACGTCATCGACTTGCGGGGTATCCGGGACCATGACAATGATGAATTCGGCTTCTTGCGCGACTTCTTTCGGGTTCGCCAATGCGATCGCGCCAGCGGCAATCAGGTCGGCAGGAGCGGCATCGTGATGCGCCGACAGGAACAGGCTGTGACCGGCTTTCTGCAGGTTCAACGCCATTGGGTGGCCCATGATGCCGGTGCCGATAAATCCGATTTTAGCCATGAGAAATTCCTCTTGTTTTTGTTGCTCAAGCAAATAGGTGCATCGCTTTTTGTAGGAGTGAGCCTGCTCGCGATAGTGGAGTGCCAGACAGCATCAAGTGTTGAATGTGCGGGCCTCATCGCGAGCAGGCTCGCTCCTACAGGGTTCCGTGTTAGATCGCGTTGTGGGTTTTGAGCCAGCCGAGGCCTGCTTCCGTGGTGGTCAGCGGCTTGTATTCACAGCCGACCCAACCCTGATAACCAATCCGGTCCAGGTGTTCGAACAGGAAGCGGTAATTGATCTCACCGGTGCCTGGCTCGTTGCGCCCCGGGTTGTCCGCCAATTGCACGTGGTTGATTTCACTCAGGTGCGATTGGAGGGTGCGGGCCAGGTCGCCTTCCATGATTTGCATGTGGTAGATGTCGTATTGCAGGAACAGGTTGGCGCTACCGACCTGCTCGCGAATCGACAGGGCTTGCGCCGTGTTGTTCAGGTAGAAACCCGGGATGTCGCGTGTGTTGATCGCTTCCATCACCAGTTTGATGCCCGCCGCTTGCAGCTTGTCGGCCGCGTACTTGAGGTTGGCGACGAAGGTTTTTTCCACCGTGGCATCGTCGATGCCCTGTGGACGAATCCCGGCCAGGCAGTTGATCTGGGTGTTGCCCAGCACGTGCGCATAAGCGATCGCCAGATCGACACCGGCGCGGAATTCCTCGACCCGGTCTGGCAGGCACGCGATACCGCGCTCGCCCTTGGCCCACTCGCCGGCCGGCAGGTTGAACAGCACTTGAGTCAGACCGTTGGCGTCGAGGGTGGCCTTGATTTCGGCGGAACTGAAGTCGTAAGGGAACAGGTATTCCACACCAGTGAAGCCGGCCTTGGCGGCCGCTTCGAAACGGGCAAGAAAATCCTGTTCGGTGAACAGCATGGACAGGTTGGCTGCGAAACGCGGCATGGTGGTCTCCCGTTAGAGTTTTGTCGGATCGTTCCCGAGTTCTGCGTGGGAACGATCCGCGATCAGCTGTTAATCAAGCATCGAAATCGCGGTTGGCGCATCGTTGCCGACCAGCGCCAGGTCTTCGAATTCGTTGACGGCGTTGATCTCGGTGCCCATGGAAATGTTGGTGACGCGCTCCAGAATGATCTCGACGATCACCGGCACCTTGAACTCTTCGATCAGCTCCTGAGCCTTGCGCAGGGCAGGCTGGATCTGACTCGGTTCGAACACACGCAGTGCCTTGCAACCGAGGCCTTCGGCGACCGCGACGTGATCGACACCGTAACCGTTGAGTTCCGGAGCGTTCAGGTTATCGAAGGACAGCTGCACGCAGTAGTCCATGTCGAAACCGCGCTGAGCCTGACGAATCAGCCCCAGGTACGAGTTGTTTACCACAACGTGGATGTACGGCAGCTTGAACTGCGCGCCCACCGCCAGTTCTTCGATCATGAACTGGAAATCATAGTCGCCCGACAGTGCCACGACTTTGCGGGTCGGATCAGCCTTGACCACGCCCAGCGCCGCCGGAATGGTCCAGCCGAGCGGGCCGGCCTGGCCGCAGTTGATCCAGTGACGCGGCTTGTAGACGTGCAGGAATTGCGCGCCGGCAATCTGCGACAAACCGATGGTGCTGACGTAGCAGGTGTCTTTGCCGAACACCTGGTTCATCTCTTCGTAGACGCGTTGCGGCTTGACCGGCACGTTGTCGAAGTGGGTCTTGCGCTGGAGGCTGGCTTTACGCTGCTGGCAATCTTGCAGCCAGGCGCTGCGGTTTTTCAGTTTGCCGGCAGCTTGCCATTCGCGAGCGACTTCGATGAACACGGTCAGCGCGGCAGCGGCGTCGGACACGATGCCCAAGTCCGGGTTGAACACGCGGCCAATCTGCGTGCCTTCGATGTCGACGTGAATGAATTTTCGGCCTTCGGTGTAGACGTCGATCGAGCCGGTGTGACGGTTCGCCCAGCGGTTACCGATGCCCAACACCACGTCGGATTTGAGCATCGTCGCGTTGCCGTAGCGGTGCGAGGTTTGCAGGCCGACCATGCCGACCATCAACGGGTGATCGTCGGGAATGGTGCCCCAGCCCATCAGGGTCGGGATGACTGGAATACCGGTCAGTTCGGCGAACTCCACCAGCAAATCGCTGGCGTCGGCATTGATGATGCCGCCACCGGCCACCAGCAATGGACGTTCGGCCTGATCCAGCAAGGCCAGGGCTTTTTCCACCTGAAGCCGGGTTGCGCTTGGCTTGGCCAATGGCAGCGGCTGGTAGGCGTCGATGTCGAATTCGATCTCGGCCATCTGCACGTCGAACGGCAGGTCGATCAGCACCGGGCCCGGACGGCCGGAGCGCATTTCATAGAAGGCCTTCTGGAATGCGTACGGCACCTGGCCTGGCTCCATGACGGTGGTTGCCCACTTGGTCACGGGTTTGACGATGGTGGTGATGTCGACGGCCTGGAAGTCTTCTTTATGCATACGGGCGCGGGGGGCTTGCCCGGTAATGCACAGAATCGGGATCGAGTCGGCCGAGGCGCTGTACAGCCCGGTGACCATATCGGTACCGGCCGGGCCGGAAGTGCCGATGCACACGCCGATGTTGCCGGCCTTGGTGCGGGTGTAGCCCTCGGCCATGTGCGAGGCGCCTTCAACGTGGCGAGCGAGGACGTGATCGATGCCGCCGACCTTCTGCAAGGCGGAGTACAGCGGGTTGATCGCGGCGCCCGGGATGCCAAAAGCGGTTTCAACCCCTTCACGGCGCATCACCAGGACGGCGGCTTCGATTGCTCTCATTTTGCTCATTGTTTTGTGCCTCTTACGTTTTGTAATTGTATACAAGTGGCTTTGCGCAGAGTGTATTCATGGCGGACGGCGCAGGTCAATCCATTTTATCAAGCGACTGTTTTATTCGGCGGAAGCCTGTAGTGCTGTGGCTTTTCGTCGCGTGTGGCGCTTTTCGATAATTATTGTATACAAAAAAATATCTCATTGTGTTCTATTTGTTGGATCGGACTGCGTCACTTGCGCACAGTCCACCCGCTCTCCCAATAACAAAATGAGGACGGCACCATGAGCGCTTTAACCTTGAAAGTTGCAGTCAACCTGACCAGTCAGGCCATCTCCGCCGCGCGTGCAATCAACGCGGCGCCCTTGACCATTGCCGTGCTGGACGCCGGCGGGCATTTGATTTCGCTGCAACGCGAAGACGGCGCCAGCCTGCTGCGCCCGCAAATCGCCATCGGCAAAGCCTGGGGCGCCATCGCCTTGGGCAAAGGCTCCCGCCTGCTGGCACTGGACGCCCAGCAACGTCCGGCTTTTATCGCGGCTTTAAACAGTCTGGGGCAGGGCAGCGTGGTGCCGGCACCGGGTGGTGTGTTGATCCGGGATCAGGACGGGCATGTGCTGGGCGCGGTGGGTATCAGCGGGGATCTGTCGGATGTTGATGAACAGTGCGCGATCAATGCGATCGAGGGGTTGGGGTTGCGGGCGGATGCGGGGGTGAGTGCTTGATCTTCATCGCCTGAACAAATGCCATCGCGAGCAGGCTCACTCCTACAGAATCGTGGTCTGACACAAAATGTCTGAACACCTGAAACCCCTGTAGGAGTGAGCCTGCTCGCGATAGCTAACTACCAGAAACATCCAGCCAATAGTTTGTCCAACCCACTTCTATCCACAGAGCTAGCCTTTCCATGACCTGATCACGGGAGGCTAAGGAATGCCGGATTTACCCGCCGCAAATCGATTGCGAATCGGTCGCTACGCCCAAGCCAGTCGGATTTATCTGTTAACTACCAACACAGCTCACCGAATCCCGGTTTTCAAGGACTTCACCTTGGGCAGGCTCGTAGTCGATGAATTCCGGAATGCACAGGATTCTGGCTTGGCGAATTCACTGGCCTGGGTGGTTATGCCAGATCATTTTCATTGGCTAATCGAGTTACAGCAGGGTTCGCTGAGTGAGCTGATGCAAAAGACAAAGTCGATGAGTACCAAAGCCATCAAGCAGTCTACCGGTCGTAGCATCAGTCTCTGGCAGAAAGGTTTTCATGATCGGGCACTGCGGTCTACCTGTCCGGCTCACACCCTTTCAACACCAACCGAATAATCGTCTGCGCTGCCGCTTCATAATCCTCATCATCCAGCTTGGCCTTGCCCGTGATGGCGGTGATCTGCCAGTCGAAGTCGGCGTAGGTCTGGGTCGCGGCCCAGATGCTGAACATCAGGTGATTGGGGTCGAGGGGGGCGATCTGGCCGCGGTCGATCCAGGTCTGGATGCAGTCGATGTTGTGTTTGGCCTGGCTGTTCAGTTGGTCGACCAGGTCGGCGCTCAGGTGCGGGGCGCCGTGCATGATTTCACTGGCGAACACCTTCGAGGCGAAAGGCAAATCGCGGGAGATACGGATTTTCGAGCGGATGTAGCCGCTCAGCACGTCACTGGGCACACCGTCGGCGTTGAACGGCGTCGACGCCTGCAGAATTGGCTCGATGATGCTTTCCAACACCTCGCGGTAGAGGTTTTCCTTGGATTTGAAGTAGTAGTAGACGTTGGGCTTGGGCAAACCCGCCTTGGCTGCGATGTCACTGGTTTTGGTCGCAGCGAAGCCCTTGTCGGCAAATTCTTCACTGGCGGCACGCAGGATCAGTTCTTTATTGCGCTCGCGGATAGTGCTCATAAACCAGGGGGTTCCTTGCCTGTTCTGGCGGTTGCGCATGGTAGCACCCGCCTCGCGGGGCGCTCAAGAATGCCCCGTGCGGCGCCGGGCCGCGCTATGCTGCGCGGCATTCATTCAAGAAGGAAACCTGATCCATGGCAGGAAGCAGTTTGCTGGTGCTGATCGACGACATCGCCGCGGTTCTCGACGATGTCGCGCTGATGACCAAAATGGCCGCCAAGAAAACCGCTGGCGTACTCGGCGATGATCTGGCGCTGAATGCCCAGCAAGTCAGCGGCATGCGCGCCGAGCGGGAAATCCCGGTCGTGTGGGCGGTGGCCAAGGGTTCGTTTCTGAACAAACTGATCCTGGTGCCGTCGGCGCTGGCGATCAGTGCATTCATTCCGTGGCTGGTCACGCCGTTGCTGATGGTCGGTGGCGCTTACCTGTGCTTCGAAGGTTTCGAAAAACTCGCGCACAGCTTCCTGCACAGCAAGGCTGAAGACCAGGCCGGGCATGCCGAACTGGCCGAGGCCGTCGCCGATCCGGCGGTCGATCTGGTGGCGTTCGAGAAGGACAAGATCAAGGGCGCCATTCGCACGGACTTCATCCTCTCCGCCGAAATCATCGCCATCACCCTCGGCACCGTGGCGGGTGCTTCGCTGACCCAGCAAGTCATCGTGCTGTCGGGCATTGCCATCGTCATGACCATCGGCGTTTACGGTTTGGTGGCCGGCATTGTCAAGCTCGATGACCTTGGCCTATGGCTGACCCAAAAGCCTGGGCAGATGGCCAAAAGCATCGGCGGCGGGATTTTACGCGCGGCGCCGTACATGATGAAAAGCCTGTCCGTGATCGGGACCGCGGCGATGTTCCTGGTCGGCGGCGGGATTCTGACCCATGGCGTGCCGGTGATTCATCACTGGATCGAAAGTGTCAGCGCCGGGGCGGGCGGTGCTGCGTTTATCGTGCCGACGTTGTTGAATGCGGTGGCGGGGATTGTGGCGGGGGCGGTGGTGTTGGCGGTGGTGATGGTTGTCAGCAAAGTTTGGAAAGCGATGAAAGGCTGAAGCCAGACACAGTACAACTGTGGCGCGACCATCGCGCATTAATAAAGGCCATTCGATCTGCACCGAATGGCCTTTTTTTGTGCCCGATAAATTACTCGGCGATCTGCAACTTGCGTGACTCGGTATACACGTAACGCACTTTTTCGTACTCGAACGGTGAGTTCAGCTGGCCATAGCGGAAGCTGGTCTGATTGCGTTTGTCGATGCTGCGCAACACCCAGATTTCCGGATGGTTGGAGCTGACTTCGGCGACGTTCAGGAAGTTGATTGCGTTCTCGGCGGTGAAGTCCACGGCCAGGCCGCCGGTGTCGCGGATGTTGGAAGGGCCGAGAATCGGCAATACGAAGTAGGCGCCGCCCGGTACGCCGTAGAAACCCAGCGTCTGGCCGAAGTCTTCGCTTTGGCGCGGCAGGCCCATGGCGGTGGCCGGGTCCCACAGGCCGGCGATGCCGATGGTGGTGTTGAGCAGCAGGCGCGCGGTGGTTTCCATCGAGCGCTTGCCTTTGAACTGCAGCAGGCTGTTCACCAGGTTCGGCACGTCGCCGAGGTTGTTGAAGAAGTTGCTGACGCCGGTGCGCAGGAAACTCGGCGTGATGTAGCGATAACCGTCGACCACCGGCAGGAACACCCATTCGTCGAAGCGGTAGTTGAAGTGGTAGACCCGGCGGTTCCACTCTTCCAGCGGGTCATAGACGGCCAGCGCGTTGAGCGTCGAGCGTTCGAACTCGCGCTGATCCAGCCCCGGGTTGAATTTGAGTTTGGTCAATGGCTCTTTGAAGCCATCGTTGTCGATGACAATCGGGGCATTGGCTTTGCTGTTGTCGGCATTGGCGACGCCTGCACAGAGTAACGCTGCGATAAGCAGGAGATATTTAGCCACGGAAGAACTCCAGCATGGCGTCGCTGTTGACGCGATAGTTAAGGTTGCCGCAATGGCCGCCCAGTGGATAAACGGTCAAGCGGTCGCCGAAGGTCTTGCGCAAGAAACCGAGGTCGCCGGGGCCGAGGATCACGTCGTCGGCGTTATGCATGACCGCGATTTTCGGGCTGTCGTGCAGGTAATCCTTCAAGGCATACAGGCTGACCTGGTCGATCAACTGCAACAGGCTGCCGCCATCGGTGCGCGCTCGCCACATCGGGATCACTTGCTCGGTGATGTAGCAGTCGAAGTCACACTGCAGCGCACGCTTGAGGTACGGCGTCAGGCTGGTGCCTTCGGTGATCGGCGTTTTCGGTGGGGTGATCAGGCCGCGGCGGTTGATCAGGTCCGAGGTGAACGCGATGTCGGCTGCCGAGAAGCGGAATGACGTGCCGATCAGCATGGCCATCTGTTCGTTGGTCAGGTGCTGCTTGGACTGCTGGAAGTCATAGAGCAGCGCATCGTTGAGGTCGATGTAGCCTTTCTGCTGGAAGTAACGGGTCAGTTTGTTCAGCACCAGTTCGTAGAAAGTGGTGCTGTTGTTGATGCCTTTGACTTCGGTCTGGACCAGCTTGTCGAGGTTGGTGATCGAGGTGTAGAGGTTGACCGGCGGGTTCAGCAACAAGACTTTCTTGAAGTTGAAGCTGCGGCGGGTTTCGTCCAGGTGGGCGACAAATGCCGCATCCAGCGCGCCGAGGCTATAGCCCGTCAAGTAGTAATCGGTGACGGCCACTTTCGGGTTTTGCGCGCGCACGGCCTGCATCACCCGGTACATGTCTTCGGCATCGTCTTTGGTGATGCCGGGTGTGGCAAAGCGTGAGGCGGCACTCATGAAGTCGAAGCTGGTGGGCGACGACAGTTGCACCACGTGGTAACCGGCCTTGTAGTAGAGCTTTTTCAGGTATTCGTTGAGGCTGCTGTCATAGCGCGCGCCCGTACCAGCGATCAGGAAGATCAACGGGGCGGCTTTATCCTGGGTGGCGATCCGGTAGGTGAGTTTCTTCACCGGCCAGAAGTTGTCCGGCAGTTCGAACTCACGCTCCGGGCGCAACGTGACGGTGCGGGTTTCCTGATTGATGTCTTCATCAAGCGGCAACTCCGGACGCAGGTCCGGCGGGGTCGTGGCAATGGTCGCCTCGAACGGGTTGGTCAAGGGATAGCCATAACTGGCGGCGTCGATGTCGACCGCCAGTGCAGACGCACTCAAAATAAGGCCGCCAAACAGGGCGGCGAAGCGCAAGGAACGGAGCATGACTAGATCCCTTAGAGAAAGGTGCCGAATGAAGTTCGCAGGCTATGACCACCGGGTGTCCGCCAAAGTGCCATGGATCGGCACCAATCAGGCCTAATTTCGGAGTAATAGTAGCTGGACGATACACTTTGCGGTGATTGACTGCCCAGTTAACTGTTGTTAACGCTTGCGTAAGGCTGTCGGGAGATTAAGCTGGCCGCCGTTTTCGTCTATTGGAGTGCTTCATGTCCCGCTGCCTGCCCGTGATTTTGCTGCTTGTTTTGCTGCCTCTATGGCTGGCCGCCAGTTATGGCGCGCGTTATGGCTTCATGGAGGACGCGCAGTGGGTCGGCCTCTGTGTGGACGACGCAAGTCGCTGGGAATGCCAGTTCCGTTCGAACCTGGGGCTGATGATTCATTTCCAGGTGTTGGGCTGGGCAGCGTTGGCGTCGGCCGTGATTGGCTTCGTGCTGCCGGGGCGGGCAGGGTGGTGGCTGGCGGTGCTGGCGCTGGTGTTCGGATTTCCGGCGCTGGCGTTGTACAACACCACCATGGCGGTGTTTGCGGTGGTAATTGCTGCGCTGCGCCTGGTCCGGGCCTCTCGTAGCGCCTGATAGTCAGTCTTCGCGGGCAAGCCTCGCTCCTACAGGGATTACACAAATCCTGTGTTCGCCGCATAACCCCGTGGGGGCGGGCTTGCCCGCGGAGAGGCCAGTAGCCACGCTGAAGACCAAGCAGCCATTTTCACTCCGTGGCCTAGCAGTTCTGATAGTAGACGGGCGCGCCGATAACTCCGAATCTAGACGTCCCGGTACTTGGACAGGAAGCGGAGCGACGCCATGGCAAATAAGCGAGAAATCATCCTTCGCCACTATCACTACGATCCATTGGATCGCCTGAATGGATTCGCGTCGCCGGGTCAGCCCGGTGTTCAATGCTTTTACCGAAATGATCGACTGGCCACTGAAATACACGGGCAAAAGCAATATTCCTTCTTTGAGCATGAATCCCAGGTACTGGCTCAACAACAGCGCGAGGCGGGCACGGTGGAATGCGCGCTACAGGCTACCGATTTTCAAGGTTCGGTTTTGCATTCGGTGGTGGGAGGTCAGCACCAGCACACTGCTTATTCCGCTTATGGCCATCAATCCCCTGAGAGAGGTTTGATCAGCCTGCTTGGTTTCAATGGGGAGCGGCGGGACTCGGTGACCGGGCTCTATATGCTCGGGAAGGGGCATCGTGCGTTTAGCCCCGTGTTGATGCAGTTCTATAGCCAGGACCGATTGAGTCCGTTCGGGAAGGGTGAAAAGCATGCGTATGCATATTGCGGGCGTGATCCGATAAATCGTGTGGATCCGACGGGACAGTTTGCGATGCTTGCCCGTGGAATTGCTCGGCTTACTTCCGCGCCTGTATCAGCGCTACAACAGGCAGGCAAGGGATTGCGTGCAGCGAAAAAAAATCTAACGAGCATTTTTACCAACGCGCCGACGCCACCTCGCCACCGCAGCCCGGTAAATAAGCTAATTGACGAGTCTTTTGATCTTGTAGAACTCCGGAAGATCGGTGATGAATTCAAAATGGTCAGGGACGCAGATCAGCCACCGCCAATCCCCAGGTATGCCCAATCTAAGGGGTTCAGTGAGGACGCGTTGTTTGCACAACGCGGGTATCAGGACTTTCCTGAAGTGCAAAAGCATTATCTCCATTCGCAACAGCCTGAGGTTCTGGAGCGTTTACAGCTAGCAGAAGGAACGTTGATGGTTGCGACAGAGATCTACAAAAAGAAATATCCCGATTGGGGGCCAGTGGCGCGAGATATAATTCGAAATACCCGTTCCTGATGGATCGAAGCCTCCCGATTCAGGCTTCGATCATGCGGATCAGTTATTACGCTAGTGGCGTGCGAACCCGCAAACTGCGCCACAACGCCGCCACCATCAACCCGCACACCAGCGCCCAACCCCAGGCTTGCTGGTTCTGCCATCCTTCACGGAACAGCTGCGGCGCAATGCCGGCGCCGATGATGAAGGTCAGCAGCGCGATTTCACGACGCGGCACAATGACCGGGCGGCACAGGTAAACCAGTGCTGGAAGAATGAACGCGACACTCGGAAAGCTGCGATAGCGCGGGTCGAACACCAGTTCCAGCATCATCACTGCGGCCGCGAAGCCAGCGACCGCCAGCAACCCACCCGCCCGTCGCTCGAGTACATTGAAGGCTCGTTCACGCCATCCGGTCCGATCGCTCAGCGTCAGCGCGGCATGCGCCAGCACCAGCAGGTTCAGCCCCGTCAGCAAGGCGACCCACAACCATTCACTGGCAAACCGGGTGGTCACGCGCGCCAGATCACCCCAGGCGCCAATCGAACACGCCGCCAAAGCGCCGAGCAGCGGCAGCACCAGCGCCGAGCGGGTGGTGCGCACGCGTCCGCCAAGCATCAGGGTGCCGAGGAAAATCACCCCGCCGACTGCCAGCCATTGCGCCCAATACGGCACATTCGACACCGGCCCGGCCAGCACGCCCTTGTCCTGACGGTCCGCATCAAACAGGCCCCAGTAACCACCGACTGCCCCTTCGCTGGCACGTTTCCACGGTTGGTCGAAGGCTTCGATCAGGTTGTAGTGCCAGCCTTCCTGCTCGGCCATGATCACAAAGGCGCGAATGAACTTGGCTTCATTGACCCGGCTCGGCAACGCGGTTTCGCGCTGACGGCCTTCGCTCGGCCAGCCGGTCTCGCCAATCATCACGTCCTTGGGCGCAAATTTGTTGCCGAACACCTGACGCACGTCGCGAACGTGCTGCAGCGCAGCGTCGATGTTCGACGGGTCATCTTCCCAATACGGCAGCAAATGGATGGTCAGGAAGTCCACCGCCGGAGCGATTTCCGGGTGCTTGAGCCAGAACTCCCAGACGTCGGCATAAGTGACAGGCTGCTTGACCTGACTTTTAACCTTGGTGATCAGCTTGGCCAACTGCGCGCCAGTGACTTCTTTGCGCAGCAGCGACTCGTTGCCGACGATCACCGCAGTCACCACGTCCGGGTTGGCGTTGGCCGAGGCGATCAGCATGTCGACTTCTTTGTCGGTGTCCACCGGGTTGCTGTTGACCCAGGCGCCGATCATCAGCTTCAAGCCATGTTTGCGCGCCAGCTCGGGCAGTGCTTCGAGGCCGGTCATGGAGTAAGTGCGAATGCATTTGAAGCGGGTGGCCAGCAGCGCGAGGTCGGCGTCCATACGCTCGGGGCGCAACTTGAACGGCTGATCGAACGGCGACTGGTCTTTGTCGAACGGGGTGTAGGAGGCGCACTGCAACTTGGGTTTATGCGTTGCGTTGGCCACGTCCGCGAGAATTACCGGTTTGCCGAGGCCGTACCAGAAACCGCCAAGGGCAAATAGCCCCAGCAGGCAGGCGAATAAATAAGCAAAAAAAGGAAAGCGCGATGTCGCGGGCATGATCAGGCCGTCTAGAAGCAAAGGCGCGCATGTTACCTGCATTTGCCCCGCGCTTGGTGGCCGGCACGATTTTGACATGCAAAGTTCGGGCGGATTGGCGGAGCTGTTTGAGGTGGTCGCAGTTAATGGCGTTCTGATGTCGTTTCTCGGTGCCTTGAGGTCGCTGACAGCACAGGTTCCGGTTGGCGTCAGGTTGATTATCGAAGCGTCAGTTGCCCCGTTGATAAATCGCGCTGATGATCGAACGAGTTTGCGGTGAGGCGTGGTGGGGGCGCTGAGCACCAAAACAATACGTTGACGCGACTCGGCATCCGCCGGGCGCAGCACTTTCGGGGAAGTAACGATGAAGATGCGACGACTTTTAGGCGCAGGTGCCGCTCTGGTGCTTGCGATGGGTTCCACGATGGCCAGCGCCGAGAGCAAAACCCTGAGCATCGGTTACGTTGACGGCTGGTCCGACAGCGTCGCGACCACCCACGTGGCCGCCGAAGTGATCAAGCAGAAGCTGGGTTATGACGTGAAGCTGCAAGCCGTCGCGACCGGGATCATGTGGCAGGGTGTGGCCACTGGCAAACTCGACGCCATGCTCTCCGCCTGGCTGCCGGTCACTCACGGCGAATACTGGACCAAGAACAAGGATCAGGTCGTCGACTACGGCCCGAACTTCAAGGACGCGAAAATCGGCCTGATCGTGCCGGAGTACGTCAAGGCTAAAACCATTGACGATCTGAAGACCGATGACAGCTTCAAAAAACGCATCGTCGGGATCGACGCCGGTTCGGGAGTGATGCTCAAGACCGATCAGGCAATCAAGGATTACGACCTGACCGGCTATCAACTCAAGGCCAGTTCCGGCGCCGGCATGATTGCCGAACTGACCCGTGCCGAGAAGAAAAACGAATCCATTGCCGTCACCGGTTGGGTGCCGCACTGGATGTTCGCCAAATGGAAACTGCGCTTCCTGGACGACCCGAAAGGCGTGTATGGCGCGGCTGAAACCGTGAATAGCATCGGTAGCAAAGAGCTGGCAACAAAAGCACCGGAAGTGGCCAAGTTCCTGAAGAACTTCCAGTGGGCGTCGAAAGACGAAATTGGCGAAGTCATGCTGGCCATTCAGGATGGTGCCAAGCCTGAAGCCGCTGCGAAGGACTGGGTCGCCAAGCACCCTGAGCGCGTTGCAGACTGGATCAAATGATGTGAGTTGACACGTTTGGTCAGAACTTCTCAAAGCCCCTTGGCTCAACGGCCAAGGGGCTTTTTGTTTTCCCGTAGGCGCCAGGTTTGCCAGCGAAGGTGATGGTGATTACGCCTTCGCCGGCGAGCCTGGCCCCTGCAGAAGTTGGGCTATGCTGGGAATTGGCGATTCTGTCATGTCGTTCTAATACTAAGGTCGTCTGGAACCTGGCCCCCAGCCGCATACAGTGGCTATTGTTCCAACAATAATCTGTGCTGCGAGGATAAAAACAATGAACGACAGCATTTACCTCTCGATTCAAAACAGCCCGCGCTTCAAGGAGCTGGTTAGCAAGCGAGAAAAGTTCGCCTGGATTCTTTCGGCGATCATGCTAGGGCTTTACTCCGGATTCATCCTTTTGATCGCTTACGGGCCGCATATTCTGGGCGCGAAAATCAGCCCTGAGTCTTCGATTACCTGGGGCATTCCCATCGGTGTCGGCCTGATTCTTTCGGCCTTCGTCCTGACCGCGATCTACGTACGACGCGCCAATGGCGAATTCGACGACCTGAACAATGCGATTCTCAAGGAGGCTCAGCAATGATCCGGCGTCTAATGGCTCTGTTGAGCATCGCAGCGTTTGCACCCGGTGCCTGGGCGGCTGAAGCCCTGACCGGCGCCGTGCAGAAACAACCGCTGAACATCGCCGCGATCCTGATGTTTGTGGCGTTCGTTGGCGCAACGTTGTACATCACCTACTGGGCCTCGAAGAAAAACAACTCGGCAGCCGACTACTATGCGGCTGGCGGCAAGATCACCGGCTTCCAGAACGGTCTGGCGATTGCCGGCGACTACATGTCCGCGGCGTCCTTCCTGGGTATTTCCGCCCTGGTGTTCACCTCCGGCTACGATGGCTTGATCTACTCGATCGGCTTCCTGGTGGGCTGGCCGATCATTCTGTTCCTGATCGCCGAGCGTTTGCGCAACCTGGGTAAATATACCTTTGCCGACGTGGCGTCCTACCGCCTCGGGCAAGCCCAGATTCGCTCGCTGTCTGCCTGCGGTTCGCTGGTAGTGGTCGCGTTTTACCTGATCGCGCAAATGGTGGGTGCCGGCAAGCTGATCCAGCTGCTGTTCGGTCTCGACTACCACGTTGCGGTCATCCTCGTCGGTATCCTGATGTGCATGTATGTGCTGTTCGGCGGCATGCTGGCGACCACTTGGGTGCAGATCATCAAGGCGGTGCTATTGCTGTCCGGTGCCTCGTTCATGGCGTTGATGGTGATGAAGCACGTCAACTTCGACTTCAACGCACTGTTTTCCGAGGCGATCAAGGTTCACCCTAAGGGTGAGGCGATCATGAGCCCGGGCGGTCTGGTAAAAGATCCGGTTTCCGCGTTCTCACTGGGTCTGGCACTGATGTTTGGTACCGCTGGCCTGCCGCACATCCTGATGCGCTTCTTCACCGTGAGTGACGCAAAAGAAGCTCGCAAGAGCGTGCTGTACGCAACCGGTTTCATTGGTTACTTCTACATCCTGACCTTCATCATCGGCTTCGGCGCGATCCTGCTGGTCAGCACCAACCCGGCGTTCAAAGATGCGGCTGGCGCGCTGCTGGGCGGCAACAACATGGCGGCGGTGCACCTGGCCAACGCGGTGGGTGGCAGTATTTTCCTCGGCTTCATCTCGGCGGTAGCGTTCGCAACCATCCTGGCAGTGGTTGCCGGCCTGACCCTGGCCGGTGCTTCGGCGGTGTCTCATGACCTGTATGCCAGTGTGATCAAGAAAGGCAAGGCCAACGAGAAGGACGAGATTCGCGTCTCGAAAATCACCACCATTGCCCTGGCGGTGCTGGCGATCGGTCTGGGCATTCTGTTCGAAAGCCAGAACATCGCATTCATGGTGGGCTTGGCGTTCTCCATCGCGGCGAGCTGTAACTTCCCGGTGCTGCTGCTTTCCATGTACTGGAAGAAGCTGACCACGCGCGGTGCGATGATTGGTGGCTGGTTGGGTCTGATCAGTGCTGTTGGCTTGATGGTCCTCGGGCCAACCATCTGGGTGCAGATTCTGCATCACGAGAAGGCGATCTTCCCGTATGAATACCCGGCGCTGTTCTCGATGATCATTGCGTTTGTGGGGATCTGGTTCTTCTCGATCACTGACAAGTCGGCAGCTGCGGAAAAAGAGCGGGCATTGTTCTACCCGCAGTTTGTTCGTTCGCAGACGGGTTTGGGGGCGAGTGGGGCGGTTAGTCATTAAGGTAGCTTCAAGCTTCAAGCTTCAAGCTAGAAGCAACTCCGTAAAGAGAAATACCTCTGCTGAAATGCAGGGGTATTTTTTGCTTGAGGCTTATTACTTGAAGCTTGAAGCTCACTAAATCCCAGCCAAAAAAAACGGCCTCAACAAGAGGCCGTTTTTATTGGCTGGGATTTAGTGCCGATCTTCCAGCTTGGTGATGTCGCGCGACTCGTAGCCGGTGTACAGCTGGCGCGGACGGCCAATCTTGTACGGGCTGGAGAGCATTTCTTTCCAGTGGGAGATCCAGCCCACAGTCCGCGCCAGAGCGAAGATCACCGTGAACATGCTGGTTGGAATGCCGATCGCCTTGAGGATGATCCCCGAATAGAAGTCGACGTTCGGGTACAGCGAGCGTTCGATGAAGTACGGGTCGGTCAGGGCGATCTCTTCCAGGCGCATGGCCAGTTCGAGTTGCGGATCATTGTTGATGCCCAGCTCTTTCAGCACTTCGTCGCAGGTCTGCTTCATGACGGTGGCGCGTGGGTCGCGGTTTTTGTAAACCCGGTGACCGAAGCCCATCAGCTTGAACGGATCGTTCTTGTCCTTGGCCTTGGCGATGAACTTGTCGATGTTCGAGACATCGCCAATTTCATCCAGCATGGTCAGAACGGCTTCGTTCGCGCCGCCGTGGGCAGGGCCCCACAGTGCAGCGATGCCAGCGGCGATACAGGCGAACGGGTTGGCACCCGACGAGCCAGCCAGACGTACGGTCGAAGTCGATGCGTTCTGCTCGTGGTCGGCATGGAGGATGAAGATCCGGTCCATGGCCTTGGCGAGCACCGGGCTGATCGGTTTGATCTCGCACGGGGTGTTGAACATCATGTGCAGGAAGTTTTCCGCGTACGTCAGGTCGTTGCGCGGGTACATCATGGGTTGGCCCATGGAGTACTTGTAAACCATCGCCGCCAGGGTCGGCATCTTGGCAACCAGGCGGATCGCGGAAATTTCGCGATGCTGCGGGTTATTGATGTCCAGGGAGTCGTGATAGAAGGCCGAGAGGGCGCCGACTACGCCGCACATGACGGCCATTGGGTGGGCGTCGCGACGGAAACCGTTGAAGAACGTCTTCAGCTGCTCGTGAACCATGGTGTGGTTTTTCACGGTGCTGACGAACTGGGCCTTCTGTTCTGCCGTCGGCAGTTCGCCGTTGAGCAGCAGATAGCAGGTTTCCAGGTAGTCCGACTTTTCAGCCAGCTGTTCGATCGGGTAGCCGCGGTGCAGCAGAATGCCGTTGTCGCCGTCGATATAGGTGATCTTCGACTCGCAGGAAGCTGTCGACATGAAACCAGGGTCAAAGGTGAAACGGCCCGTGGCCGTCAGGCCCCGAACGTCGATAACATCGGGACCAACGGTGCCGGTTAAAATGGGCAGCTCGACGGGGGCTGCGCCCTCGATGATCAACTGCGCTTTTTTGTCAGCCATGTGGCCTCCTATTTATGCTTGAAATCATCAGACAGACCCCCCACGCAGGGCCCGCACCACTATAGTGAGATAAATCCGAATGTCAATTTGCCTAAAGTCTTGCTCAGCAAGGCTTTAACCGGACTTTTTCCTCGAAATTGACTGCCGTTTACGCCTTTTATCCAACTTGTGCAATGCGCTATTAGGGGAAGGTGAACGCGTTGTCATTAGTAGCCTAACTGTCTATACTCGGCCTCCGACCGCCAGGGGCTTTTGGGCCTGCTTTACTGGGGGTCGCACTCCCTGGGTGGTGGGTACCTGACCAGTGCACTCCCCAACAACTTTGCCCTGATTGTTAGGGGCTCTTCAGTGTGAAAAAAAGCCGTGAATAGCCAACGACCTGTAAACCTAGACCTAAGGACCATCAAACTCCCAGTCACTGCTTACACGTCCATTCTTCACCGAATTTCCGGAGTCATCCTCTTTGTCAGCCTGGCCATCATGCTTTATGCATTGGACAAGTCGCTCGACTCGGAAGAAGGCTTCGCTCAGGTGAAAGCGTGTCTGACCAGTCCGCTAGCCAAGCTAGTGATTTGGGGCATCCTGTCCGCCTTGCTGTATCACCTGGTTGCCGGTGTGCGCCATTTGATCATGGACATGGGCATCGGCGAGTCGCTTGAAGGCGGCAAACTGGGCTCGAAAATCGTTATCGCCGTTTCCGTGGTGGTAATCGTTCTGGCAGGAGTCTGGATATGGTAACTAACGTCACGAATCTGTCGCGTTCGGGCCTCTATGACTGGATGGCACAACGTGTGTCTGCGGTCGTTCTCGCGGCTTACTTCATTTTCCTGATTGGATACGTCGTTGCCCATCCCGGCATCGGCTACGCCCAATGGCACGAACTGTTCGCAAGCAACTGGATGCGTATCTTCAGTCTCCTGGCTCTCGTTGCCCTCGGCGCTCACGCCTGGGTCGGCATGTGGACCATCGCGACCGACTATCTGACGCCAATGGCGTTCGGCAAGTCCGCGACTGCGATACGTTTCCTCTTCCAGGCAGTATGCGGCGTCGCGATGTTCGCCTACTTCGTCTGGGGTGTGCAGATTCTTTGGGGTATCTGATTCATGTCTACTACAGTTAATACGCTTTCGTTCGACGCCATCATTATTGGCGGCGGCGGTGCTGGCATGCGCGCTGCGCTGCAGCTGGCACAGGGCGGTCACAAGACTGCCGTTATCACCAAGGTTTTCCCGACTCGTTCGCACACCGTATCTGCCCAGGGCGGCATCACCTGCGCCATCGCGTCCGCCGATCCAAACGATGACTGGCGCTGGCACATGTACGATACCGTCAAGGGTTCCGACTACATCGGTGACCAGGACGCTATCGAATACATGTGTTCCGTCGGCCCGGAAGCGGTCTTCGAACTTGAGCACATGGGGCTGCCGTTCTCCCGTACCGAACAGGGTCGCATCTATCAGCGTCCGTTCGGCGGTCAGTCGAAAGACTTCGGTAAAGGTGGCCAGGCTGCACGTACCTGCGCCGCTGCCGACCGTACCGGTCACGCACTGCTGCACACCCTGTACCAGGCCAACTTGAAAGCCGGCACCGTATTCCTCAACGAATACTATGGCGTCGACCTGGTGAAGAACGAAGACGGTGCCTTTGTCGGCATGATCGTCATCTGCATCGAAACCGGCGAAACCTCCTACGTCCGGGCTAACGCCACCGTATTGGCGACCGGCGGTGCAGGCCGTATCTACTCGTCCACCACCAACGCCCTGATCAACACCGGTGACGGCGTCGGCATGGCTCTGCGTGCTGGCGTGCCTGTACAAGACATTGAAATGTGGCAGTTCCACCCGACCGGCATCGCTGGCGCTGGTGTACTGGTCACTGAAGGTTGCCGCGGTGAAGGCGGTTACCTGATCAACAAGCACGGCGAGCGTTTCATGGAGCGTTATGCTCCGAACGCCAAAGACCTGGCGGGTCGTGACGTGGTTGCCCGTTCGATGGTTAAAGAAATCATCGCCGGCAATGGTTGCGGTCCGGATGGCGACCACGTCATGCTGAAACTCGATCACCTCGGTGAAGAAGTTCTGCACAGCCGTCTGCCAGGCATCATGGAACTGTCCAAGACCTTCGCTCACGTCGATCCAGCCGTGGCGCCGATTCCGGTCGTTCCAACCTGCCACTATATGATGGGCGGCGTGCCGACCAACATTCATGGTCAGGCAATCACCCAGGACGCTGAAGGCGTCGACCAGATCATCCCGGGCCTGTTCGCTGTAGGCGAAGTGGCTTGCGTATCGGTTCACGGTGCCAACCGTCTGGGCGGCAACTCGCTGCTCGACCTGGTGGTGTTCGGTCGCGCCGCGGGTCTGTTCCTTGAGCAGACCCTGAAAGAAGGCGTTGATTACGCCCGTCCTCGCCAGTCTGACATCGACGCTGCCCTGGCACGTCTCGATGGCCTGAACTCGCGCACCGATGGCGAAGACGTCGCTACCCTGCGCAAAGAACTGCAAAGCTGCATGCAGAACTACTTCGGGGTATTCCGTACCGGCGAATACATGCTGAAGGGTATTGCCCAGCTGGCTGACCTGCGTGGCCGTATCGCCAACGTCAAGATCAACGACAAGAGCCAGGCGTTCAACACCGCTCGAATCGAAGCCCTTGAACTGCAAAACCTGCTGGAAGTGGCCGAAGCCACCGCCATCGCCGCAGAAATCCGCAAAGAGTCCCGCGGCGCTCACGCCCGTGAAGACTTCGAAGACCGCGACGACGAAAACTGGCTGTGCCACACCCTGTACTTCCCGGGTGACAAGCGCGTGACCAAGCGTGCCGTGAACTTCTCGCCGAAAACTGTTCCGACTTTTGAACCTAAGATTCGGACTTATTAAGGGTGGCTGCCATGTTGCAAGTCAGTGTTTATCGCTACAACCCTGATCAGGACGCTGCGCCGTTCATGCAGGAATTCCAGGTCGATACCGGTGGTAAAGACCTGATGGTGCTGGACGTGCTGGCCCTGATTAAAGAGCAGGACGAAGGTTTCTCCTATCGTCGCTCTTGCCGTGAAGGTGTTTGCGGTTCCGACGGCATGAACATCAACGGCAAAAACGGCCTGGCGTGCGTGACGCCGCTGTCTTCTGTCGTAAAAGGTAACAAGTTGATCGTTCGTCCGCTGCCAGGCTTGCCGGTTATCCGTGACCTGGTCGTCGATATGAGCATCTTCTACAAGCAATACGAGAAGGTGAAGCCATTCCTGCAGAACGACACGCCGGCTCCGGCCATCGAGCGTCTGCAGACTCCGGAAGAGCGTGAAAAGCTTGACGGTCTCTACGAGTGCATCCTGTGCGCTTGCTGCTCGACCTCTTGCCCGTCCTTCTGGTGGAACCCGGACAAGTTCCTGGGTCCAGCTGCTCTGCTGCAAGCTTACCGCTTCCTGGCAGACAGCCGCGACACCAAGACTGCCGAGCGTCTGGCTTCGCTGGATGACCCGTTCAGCGTATTCCGCTGCCGCGGGATCATGAACTGCGTCAACGTCTGCCCGAAAGGCCTGAACCCGACTAAGGCCATCGGTCACGTACGTAACATGCTGCTGCAAAGCGGCGTGTGATTCAGCTGCTGTACCCGTAGATGCTACGGCGCAGGCTTCAACCGGCGCCGTAGTTTTAACCTGAGCAGTAGCCCATAAGGCTGCCGCTCTTATTTTGAAGAAATGAGACAAGCAGGGGCATCCGGGCTGGTACCCGGACTATCAGCGTGATCCTAAGTGGCTTGTTTTAGTCGCTGCATTCGGACTTCTGCAAGTGTGCTCGGTGTCGACGCCGGTGGTGTTCCCCTAACCGAGGGTGACCAAGCATGCAAGAAAGCGTGATGCAGCGCATGTGGAACAGCGCCTACCTGTCCGGTAGTAACGCTGCCTATGTGGAAGAGCTCTACGAGCTCTACCTGCACGACCCTAACGCTGTGCCAGAAGAGTGGCGCACCTACTTCCAGAAGTTGCCTGCTGACGGCAACACTGCCACCGATGTTTCGCACTCCACAATTCGCGATCATTTCGTCTTGCTGGCAAAGAACCAGCGCCGCGCACAACCGGTTTCCGCCGGCAGCGTGAGCAGTGAGCACGAGAAGAAGCAAGTTGAAGTGCTGCGATTGATCCAGGCCTACCGTATGCGTGGCCACCAGGCAGCCCAGCTTGACCCGCTGGGGCTGTGGCAGCGTCCTGCACCTGCAGACCTGTCGATCAATCATTACGGCTTGACCAATGCCGATCTTGATACGACCTTCCGTGCCGGCGACCTGTTCATCGGCAAAGAGGAAGCGAGCCTACGCGAAATTCACGAAGCGTTGCAGCAGACATATTGCCGCACCATCGGCGCTGAATTCACGCACATCACCGATTCCGAGCAGCGCCAGTGGTTCCAGCAGCGTCTGGAAAGCGTACGCGGCCGTCCGACGTACTCTGCCGATATCAAGAGCCATCTGCTTGAGCGCGTTACCGCCGCTGAAGGCCTGGAAAAATACCTGGGCACCAAATACCCGGGCACCAAGCGTTTCGGTCTGGAAGGTGGTGAAAGCCTTATTCCGATGCTCGACGAGCTGATCCAGCGTTCCGGTTCCTACGGCACCAAGGAAATCGTTATCGGCATGGCCCACCGTGGCCGTCTGAACGTGCTGGTCAATACCTTCGGCAAGAACCCGCGCGAGTTGTTCGACGAGTTCGAAGGCAAGAAGAAGGTCGAGCTGGGTTCCGGTGACGTTAAATATCACCAGGGCTTCTCGTCCAACGTGATGACCACCGGCGGTGAAGTCCACCTGGCCATGGCGTTCAACCCGTCCCACCTGGAAATCGTATCGCCAGTGGTCGAGGGGTCGGTTCGCGCCCGTCAGGATCGCCGCAACGATCCTACCGGTGAGAAGGTTCTGCCGATCTCCCTCCACGGTGACGCGGCATTCGCCGGTCAGGGCGTGGTAATGGAAACCTTCCAGATGTCGCAGACCCGCGGTTTCAAGACCGGCGGTACCGTGCACATCGTGATCAACAACCAGGTTGGTTTCACCATCAGCAACCCGCTGGACTCGCGTTCCACCGAGTACGCGACCGACGTTGCGAAGATGATCCAGGCGCCGATCCTCCATGTGAATGGTGATGATCCGGAAGCCGTATTGTTCGTGACCCAGCTCGCCATCGACTACCGCATGCAGTTCAAGCGTGACGTGGTGATCGATCTGGTCTGCTACCGTCGTCGCGGCCACAACGAAGCTGACGAACCAAGCGGCACCCAACCGCTGATGTATCAGCAGATCGCCAAGCAGCGCACCACCCGTGAGCTGTACGCCGATCGCCTGACCCAGGCCGGTGTGCTGGACGTAGAGCGTGTTCAGGCGAAAATCGACGAATACCGCAATGCGCTGGACAACGGTCTGCATGTTGTAAAAAGCCTGGTCAAAGAGCCGAACAAAGAGTTGTTCGTGGACTGGCGTCCGTATCTGGGCCATGCCTGGACTGCACGTCACGACACGCGTTTCGATCTGAAAACCTTGCAGGAACTGTCCGCCAAGCTGCTGGAAATTCCGGAAGGCTTCGTGGTCCAGCGCCAGGTCTCGAAAATCTACGAAGACCGTCAGAAAATGCAAGTTGGCGGCCTGCCGATCAACTGGGGTTACGCCGAAACCATGGCGTACGCGACCCTGGCGTTCGAAGGTCACCCGATCCGCATGACGGGTCAGGACATCGGTCGCGGTACGTTCTCGCACCGTCACGCTGTCTTGCACAATCAGAAAGACGCGGGCAGCTACATCCCGTTGCAGAACCTGTACAAGGGCCAGCCACGTTTCGACCTGTACGACTCGTTCCTGTCCGAAGAAGCCGTACTGGCGTTCGAATACGGTTACTCGACCACCACGCCTGAAGCGCTGGTGATCTGGGAAGCCCAGTTCGGCGACTTCGCCAACGGTGCCCAGGTGGTTATCGACCAGTTCATCACCAGTGGCGAGCACAAGTGGGGCCGTCTCTGCGGTCTGACCATGCTGCTGCCGCACGGTTATGAAGGTCAGGGCCCGGAGCATTCGTCGGCTCGTCTGGAGCGTTACCTGCAACTGTGCGCCGAGCACAACATTCAGGTAGCGGTACCGACTACGCCTGCGCAGATCTACCACTTGCTGCGTCGTCAGGTGATTCGTCCCTTGCGCAAGCCGTTGATCGTGCTGACTCCGAAGTCGTTATTGCGTCACAAACTGGCCGTATCGACCCTCGAAGATCTGGCCGAAGGTTCGTTCCAGACCGTGATCCCGGAAATCGATGTTCAAGACCCGAAAAAGGTCGAGCGCATTGTTCTGTGTAGCGGCAAGGTCTATTACGACCTGCTGGAAAAACGCCGTGCCGAAGGTCGTGATGACATCGCCATCGTGCGTATCGAGCAGCTGTATCCGTTCCCTGAGGACGACTTGAACGAAGTCCTGGCTCCGTACACCAACCTCAAACATATCGTTTGGTGTCAGGAAGAGCCGATGAACCAGGGTGCCTGGTACTGCAGCCAGCATCACATGCGCCGCATCGTTGGCAATCACATGAAGTCGCTCGTACTCGAGTACGCCGGCCGTGATGCTTCTGCTGCACCTGCTTGTGGTTATGCATCGATGCACGCTGAGCAGCAGGAAAAACTGCTGCAAGACGCCTTTACTGTTTAACGCCTTCGCGCACCTGAAACCGAATTTAAGGACCCACAGATAATGGCTATCGAAATCAAAGCCCCCACTTTCCCGGAATCGGTTGCCGATGGCACCGTTGCCACCTGGCACAAACAACCAGGCGACGCTGTAAAGCGTGACGACCTGATTGTCGACATCGAAACCGACAAGGTTGTGCTGGAAGTGTTGGCCACCGCCGACGGCGTGCTGGGCGCTATCGTCAAGAACGAAGGCGACACCGTTCTGTCCGACGAAGTCCTGGGCTCCATCGAAGCGGGCGGCGCTGCTGCCGCTCCAGCCGCTGCCGCTGCTCCGGCCGCTGCACACGCTGCTGCTCCAGCCGCTGAAGGCGAAGACGATCCTGTTGCTGCACCGGCTGCTCGCAAGCTGGCTGAAGAAAACGGTATCAACATCGCTTCCGTTGCCGGTACTGGCAAAGGCGGTCGTGTGACCAAGGAAGACGTGGTAGCTGCTGTTGCTGCCAAGAAAGCCGCTCCGGCTGCCGCGCCTGCCAAGGCTGCTGCGCCGGCTGCCGCTGCTCCTGTGTTCGCCGCTGGCGACCGCATCGAGAAGCGCGTTCCTATGACCCGCGTTCGCGCTACCGTCGCCAAGCGTCTGGTAGAAGCTCAGTCGAACATGGCGATGCTGACCACGTTCAACGAAGTTGACATGACTGAAGTCATGGCGCTGCGTTCGAAGTACAAGGACCTGTTCGAGAAGTCCCACAACGGCGTACGCCTGGGCTTCATGTCGTTCTTCGTCAAGGCTGCCACCGAAGCGCTGAAACGCTACCCGGCGGTCAACGCTTCGATCGACGGCGCCGACATCGTTTACCACGGCTATGCCGACGTTGGTGTTGCAGTGTCCAGCGACCGCGGCCTGGTTGTACCGGTTCTGCGTAACGCCGAACTGATGAGCCTGGCTGAAATCGAAGGCGGCATCGCCGCTTTCGGCAAAAAGGCGCGTGACGGCAAACTGTCGATGGACGAGATGACCGGCGGTACGTTCACCATCACCAACGGTGGTACCTTCGGTTCGATGATGTCGACCCCGATCGTCAACCCGCCGCAAGCGGCTATCCTGGGCATGCACAACATTCTGCAGCGTCCTATGGCGATCAACGGTCAGGTGGTTATCCGTCCGATGATGTACCTGGCTCTGTCCTACGATCACCGTCTGATCGATGGCAAAGAAGCTGTGACCTTCCTGGTTACCATCAAGAACCTGCTGGAAGACCCGGCTCGTTTGCTGCTGGATATCTGATAGAAGCAGCTGAAAGCTTCAAGTGACAAGCTGCAGGAACAGGCAGCTTGGCTTGAAGCTTTTGGCTTGAAGCTTTTCGCTTAAAGAGGACTTTTGAATGTCGCAGAAATTTGACGTAGTAGTGATTGGCGCGGGCCCTGGCGGTTATGTGGCTGCCATCAAAGCAGCGCAGCTGGGTCTGTCGACTGCCTGCATCGAGAAATACACTGACGGGGAAGGCAAACTGGCCCTTGGCGGTACTTGCCTGAACGTTGGCTGCATTCCTTCCAAGGCGCTGCTCGACAGCTCCTGGAAATACAAGGAAGCCAAAGAAGGGTTCGCGATCCACGGTATCAATCACGCCGGCGTGACCATGGACGTGGCGGCAATGGTTGGCCGTAAAGCCAACATCGTCAAAGGCCTGACCTCTGGCGTTGCTACTCTGTTCAAGGCGAATGGCGTCACTTCTCTGCAAGGCCACGGCAAACTGCTGGC
The DNA here is from genome assembly GCF_054897705.1 of Pseudomonas sp. GB2N2. Lineage (NCBI taxonomy): Bacteria > Pseudomonadati > Pseudomonadota > Gammaproteobacteria > Pseudomonadales > Pseudomonadaceae > Pseudomonas > Pseudomonas sp. GB2N2. The sequence continues at coordinate 2,803,634 of NZ_CM142701.1, read as the reverse complement.
CGGCAAGAAAGTCGAGCTGACCAAGCCAGACGGCAGCGTTGAAATCATCGAAGCCGAGAACGTGATTTTGGCGTCGGGCTCGCGTCCTATCGACATTCCACCCGCTCCGGTTGACCAGAAAGTGATCGTCGATTCGACTGGCGCTCTGGAATTCCAATCCGTGCCTAAGCGTCTGGGCGTGATCGGCGCTGGCGTGATCGGTCTGGAACTGGGTTCGGTATGGTCGCGCCTGGGCGCTGAAGTGGTTGTTCTCGAAGCGCTGGAGAAATTCCTCCCGGCTGCTGACGACGTCGTTTCCAAAGAAGCCTACAAAACCCTGACCAAACAAGGTCTGGACATCAAGCTGGGCGCTCGCGTTACCGGTTCCAAAGTGAACGGCGACGAAGTCGTGGTGAACTACACCGATGCCAACGGCGAACAGAACATCACGTTCGACAAACTGATCGTTGCCGTTGGTCGCCGTCCAGTGACCACCGAACTGTTGGCTGCCGACAGCGGTGTGAATATCGACGAGCGCGGTTTCGTATTCGTTGACGACCAGTGCGCGACCAGCGTACCGGGCGTTTACGCGATCGGTGACGTGGTTCGCGGCATGATGCTGGCGCACAAGGCGTCCGAAGAAGGCATCATGGTGGTTGAGCGCATCAAGGGCCACAAAGCCCAAATCAACTATGACCTGATCCCTTCTGTTATTTATACTCACCCGGAAATCGCATGGGTCGGCAAAACCGAGCAGACCTTGAAGGCTGAAGGCGTTGAAGTTAACGTTGGCACCTTCCCGTTCGCAGCCAGCGGCCGTGCCATGGCAGCCAACGACACCGGTGGTTTCGTCAAAGTCATCGCCGATGCCAAGACTGACCGCGTATTGGGCGTCCACGTGATTGGCCCGAGCGCTGCAGAACTGGTGCAACAGGGCGCGATCGGTATGGAATTCGGCACCAGCGCTGAAGACCTGGGCATGATGGTTTTCTCCCATCCGACCCTGTCCGAAGCCTTGCACGAAGCAGCTCTGGCAGTGAATGGCGGCGCCATTCACATCGCCAACCGCAAGAAGCGTTAAGACAATAAGAAACCACGGCGGAATGGCCCGTCGTGAGCCTTGCATGCAAGACTCACCGCGGAATATCCGCTGGACGCAGCCTTGCGTAGCTGCACCGGTTGTCCGGAAAGGCTACGCAAGCAGCAGTCACAGGTGGTGCGGCACTTGAACAAGTGCAGCACCGAATGCGCAGTACCTAACGAAGACGGTAATAAGCATGAATCTTCACGAGTATCAGGGTAAGCAGCTGTTCGCTGAATACGGCCTGCCAGTATCCCAGGGTTTCGCCGTAGACACCCCGGAAGCAGCAGCAGAAGCTTGCGACAAGATCGGCGGCACCGAGTGGGTTGTCAAAGCCCAGGTCCACGCTGGTGGTCGCGGTAAAGCGGGCGGCGTAAAGCTGGTTCGCAGCAAAGAAGACGCCAAGGCCTTCGCACAGCAGTGGCTGGGCAAGCGTCTGGTGACTTACCAGACTGACGCAAATGGCCAGCCAGTCACCAAGATCCTGGTTGAATCGTGCACTGATATCGCTAAAGAGCTGTACCTGGGCGCTGTCGTTGACCGTTCGAGCCGTCGCATCGTGTTCATGGCTTCCACCGAAGGTGGCGTGGACATCGAGAAAATCGCTCACGACACCCCTGAGAAAATCCTCAAGGCCACAATCGATCCACTGGTTGGCGCTCAGCCATTCCAGGGTCGCGAGCTGGCATTCCAGCTGGGCCTGGAAGGCAAGCAAGTTGCTCAGTTCGCCAAGATCTTCGTAGGTCTGGCCAAGCTGTTCAAGGATCACGACCTGGCCCTGCTGGAAGTGAACCCGCTGGTGATCAAGGCTGACGGCGATCTGCATTGCCTCGACGCCAAGATCAACATCGACGCCAACGCCATGTACCGTCAGCCTAAGCTGAAGACTTTCCACGATCCGTCGCAAGACGATCCGCGCGAAGCGCACGCTGCCAAGTTCGAACTGAACTATGTAGCGCTGGAAGGCAACATCGGTTGCATGGTCAACGGTGCTGGCCTGGCCATGGGCACCATGGACATCGTCAACCTGCATGGCGGCAAACCAGCCAACTTCCTCGACGTGGGCGGCGGTGCTACCAAAGAACGCGTTACCGAAGCGTTCAAGATCATTCTGTCCGACACTAACGTCGCTGCAGTACTGGTCAACATCTTCGGCGGCATCGTTCGTTGCGACATGATTGCCGAAGGCATCATCGGTGCAGTGAAAGAAGTCGGCGTGAAAATCCCGGTGGTTGTTCGCCTTGAAGGCAACAACGCTGAACTGGGCGCTAAAGTACTGGCAGAAAGCGGTTTGAACATCATCGCTGCAACCAGCCTGACCGACGCTGCTCAACAAGTCGTTAAAGCTGCGGAGGGCAAATAATGAGCGTCCTGATCAATAAAGACACCAAAGTTATCTGCCAGGGTATTACCGGTTCGCAAGGTAGTTTCCACACCCAGCAAGCCATCGAATACGGCACCAAGATGGTCGGTGGCGTAACTCCGGGCAAAGGCGGCACCGAGCACCTGGGCCTGCCAGTGTTCAACACCGTGAAAGACGCTGTAGCAGCCACTGGCGCCACCGCCAGCGTGATCTACGTTCCAGCACCTTTCTGCAAGGACTCCATCCTGGAAGCAGCTTTCGGCGGCATCAAGCTGATCGTTTGCATCACTGAAGGCATTCCTACCCTGGACATGCTGGATGCCAAAGTAGTGTGCGACGAGCTGGGCATTGTCCTGATCGGTCCTAACTGCCCTGGCGTGATCACTCCAGGCGAATGTAAGATCGGCATCATGCCAGGTCACATTCACTTGCCAGGCAAGGTCGGTATCGTTTCCCGTTCCGGCACCCTGACCTACGAAGCTGTGAAGCAGACCACTGACGCCGGTTTCGGTCAGTCGACTTGCGTCGGCATCGGCGGTGACCCGATCCCGGGTTCGAACTTCATCGACATCCTGAAGCTGTTCCAGGAAGACCCGAAGACCGAAGCGATCGTGATGATCGGCGAGATCGGCGGTTCGGCTGAAGAAGAAGCGGCTGCCTACATCAAGGCACACGTGACCAAGCCGGTTGTTTCCTACATCGCAGGTGTGACTGCTCCTCCGGGCAAGCGCATGGGCCATGCTGGCGCAATCATCTCTGGCGGCAAAGGCACTGCAGACGAGAAATTCGCTGCGCTGCAAGACGCCGGTGTTAAAACCGTGCGTTCGCTGGCAGACATCGGCAAGGCCTTGGCCGAGCTGACCGGTTGGGCTGTCAAGTAAGCCTCGCGCTTAGCTGACGCTTCACCAGACAAAGGCCACCTTCGGGTGGCCTTTGTTGTTTCCGCGGTTTGTACTGTCAGTGAAGGCCTGCTCGCGATTACTGACATAGACACGCAACCGACAACATGCAGAAACGCGACATAGAGATGTCGTAGATCGGAATGTTCGCCCTCTAACAGTGCGTTTTCTGCGCAAATTCGTTAGGCTAGCCGCCATTTTTGCGTCCGCGTCCCACAAGGAAGCTTCGCGCTAAAGGGTCTGTCCTACATGGGCTGACAGCATTTCCCTCACACCTCAGGGAAATCCCTCTCTAAATTCCGATTCAGTAGTGTGGTATTTCCTTAATGAAAGTGTTGAAAGGCCAGGACATCCTGGCACTTGGTTTTATGACGTTTGCCCTGTTTGTCGGGGCTGGCAACATCATCTTCCCGCCTATCGTCGGTTTACAGTCCGGTCCTCACGTCTGGATGGCAGCGTTGGGCTTTCTGATCACTGCGGTCGGCCTGCCGGTGATCACAGTCGTCGCCCTGGCCAAGGTGGGCGGCGCCATGGATGCCTTGAGCAGCCCGATCGGCAAGGTCGCCGGTGGCGTACTGGCCGCGGCGTGCTATCTCGCTGTTGGCCCGTTGTTCGCGACGCCGCGCACTGCGACTGTTTCGTTCGAAGTCGGCCTGGCGCCGCTGACCGGCGAAAGCCCGCTGGCACTGTTCCTCTACAGCTCGGTGTATTTCCTGCTGGTGTTCTTCATCTCGCTCTACCCGGGCCGTTTGCTGGACACCGTAGGACGTTTCCTCGCGCCGCTGAAGATCATCGCCCTGGCCGCACTTGGCATTGCCGCGTTCGCGCTGCCGGCCGGTGATATCGGCTTAGCGACGCCTGAGTATGTCGCGGCACCGTTTTCCCAAGGCTTCATCAATGGTTACCTGACCATGGATACCCTGGGTGCGCTGGTGTTCGGCATCGTCATCGTCAACGCCATTCGCTCCCGCGGTGTAGAGTCGCCTGCGTTGATCACCCGTTACGCGATCATTGCCGGGCTGATTGCCGGCGTCGGCCTGGCGCTGGTGTATGTCAGCCTGTTCCGTCTCGGCTCCGGCAGTCATGAAGTGGCCGCGGGTGCGACCAACGGCGCGGCGGTGTTGCATGCTTACGTTCAACACACCTTTGGTTCGCTGGGCAGTGGTTTCCTCGCGGTGCTGATCTCGTTGGCGTGCCTGGTGACGGCGGTCGGTCTGACGTGTGCCTGTGCCGAATACTTCAGCCGCGTGCTGCCACTGTCCTACAAGACGCTGGTCATCATCCTCGCCGCATTCTCCCTGTTGGTGTCCAACCTGGGCCTCACCAAGCTGATTGCGTTCTCGATCCCGGTACTGACGGCGATCTATCCGCCGTGCATCGTCCTGGTGGCGCTGAGCTTCTGTAAGGATTTCTGGAATGAACAACATCGCATCGTCGGCCCGGTGATGCTGGTGTCGTTCATCATTGGCCTGGTCGATGCGCTCAAGGGTGCAGGGCTGGCAGGCTGGATGCCGTCGCCACTGACGACATTGCCGCTGAGCGAACAAGGTCTGGCGTGGCTGGTGCCGTCGGTCATGACGCTGGTCTTCGTTGCCGCCTGTGACCGCGCGATGGGTAAACGCCGCGCCGCGATCGCGTAAGTCGCTTCGCCCGCCACAAACAGGTGTGAGCAATATAGAAATGCCCCGTATCAATCGATACGGGGCATTTTTTATGGGCATCAGGCAGTGTCTTTTCTCCTGCGCTAACGTCGAACCATTGCAAATCTCCCACAAGGGCTCGGTTTTCCTGCAAACACATCACAAGGACCTGCATGTCGTTCATCCACGCCAATCTGATCCACATTCTCGCCGCCGTATGGTTCGTCATTTGCTGGGGTGGCTACACCCGCTACGCGACGTGGAAGGGCCGCGACACCGCCTGCCTGGCCAGTGTGTTGCACCTGTATCGCGAAGACTGGATGCGCCGGATGCTGCTGCGGGACAATCGCATCGCCGACGCCAGTGTGATCGGCAATCTGGAGCGCAACGCGTCTTTCTTCGCCTCCAGCACGCTGATTATCCTGGCCGGCATTCTCACGGTGCTCGGCGCGTCGGAGCGGGCGGTGTCGTTGCTGGCGGATATCCCGATGGTGCAACAAGCCTCCCAAGGTATGTCGGAAATCAAGTTGCTGTGCCTGGCGCTGGTGTTTGTCTATGCATTCTTCACGTTCAGCTGGTGCATGCGTCAATACAACTTCGCAGCAATTCTGGTGGGTTCGGCGCCGATGGTCGGCGAGCGGCATGTCTCGGAGCAGGAACGCAAAGCCTTCGCTGCCCGCGCGGCGCGCGTCATCTCGATGGCGGCTAACCAGTTCAACTTCGGTCTGCGTTCCTATTACTTCGGCATGACCATGCTCGCCTGGTTTGTCAGCCCCTGGTTGTTCATGTTGATGAGCACCGGCGTGGTGCTGGTGCTCTATCGCCGGAAATTTCACTCTGACGTTCTCGATGTCATGGTCTATACCCCTACAGAGGCGCCATTGCCCGAAACCAATAGAGAGGCTGCTTGATGAGTATTCCGTTCTGGTGCGTGTTTATCAGTGCCGTGTTGATCTACGTGGCCCGCATGCCGGTGGCCAGGGCCATGAAAGAGCAGGGCGGTTACAACAATCACCTGCCACGCCAGCAACAGGCACAACTGACCGGTTTGGGCGCCCGGGCGTTGGCCGCCCATCAGAACAGCATTGAAGCGTTCATCCTTTTTGCGGTTGGGGTATTGATGGCGCACACCACGCAGACGGCGGGATGGCTGATTGATTCGCTGGCAATCATCTTCGTGATTGCGCGAGTCATCTACTTAGTGTGCTATCTGCGCGATCTCCCCTCGCTGCGGAGTCTGGTGTGGTTGGTAGGATTAGTGTGTTCGCTACTTTTGATGATTAGTCCGACTTTTAGAACAATTTTGCTCTAGCGAGACAAAACGACAGACAAAAGAAAACCCGCACTTGGCGGGTTTTCTTTATCACGCTAAAAACCGATTAGTTTTTAGGTGCTTCTTTTGCAGCGGCTGCGTTCGATTCAGCCTGAGCTTTGGCAGCATCGGCATTTTCTTTCGCAGCGTCGTTCACTTTATCCTGAGCTTTGTTCATGTCCTGCTGAGCTTGCTCAGCGTGTTTGTCGGCTTCTTGAGCTTTGTCCTCGGATTTTTTATCGCAGGCAGCGAGACCGAGGGAAGCGGTCAACATCAAGGCAATAGCTAAAGTCTTACGCATGGGGTGTTTCTCCTTATGGAATATATCTACTGGCCTTTCGAGCACAGCCGTCAGGGTTAAGTTCCTCAAATCGTTCAGATATATAAGATTAATCCCAACGGAACTTTTGCCGTCTATGACTAGTGCAAAGCCCGGAGACTAAGAAGAGTTTTTATAGAATGGCCGAAAACCCCGTTTTTGAGCGTGCGACGCGATTCTTGTCGGCACTGCGACATTGTCAGGTCCTCGGGCTGCGTGTTCACAGCGCCGGGAACGAAGGGCTCACCGTGATTCTGCCGTACAGCCCACAGATCGTCGGCAACCCGCAAACCGGTGTGATCCACGGCGGTGCATTGACCACGCTGATGGACACCGCCTGCGGTATGGCGACGCTCTGTGTGCTGCCCGAATTTGAAGTCTGCCCGACCCTCGACCTGCGCATCGACTACATGCACGCCGCCGAGCCGCATAAAGATGTATACGGCTTTGCCCAATGCTACCGGGTCACCACTGACGTGATCTTCGCCCGCGGTTTTGCCTATCAGGACGATCCAGAACAACCCATCGCCCACGTCGTGGGTACCTTCATGCGCATGGGCAAAGGCGTCAAAGGTACCAAGGGCTTTGGTGGTGTCATTGCGGGGGCGTCGACATGACCGACGATTTCAAGCAGCAACTGCAACAGGCCCATGAGCAGGGCGATTACGCCTCGCTGCTGCACCTTATCCCCTACGCCAAATTGATCGGTGTCGAGTGTTCGCGGGTCGGCGATGAGCTGTTGTTTCGCCTACCGGCGAACAAGTACAACATTGGTAACCCTTTATTGCCGGCGATTCATGGCGGCGTGATTGCCGGGTTCATGGAGCTGTCCGCTGCCCTGCATTTGCTGATTCTCACCGGTTCGCCGGGGGTGCCGAAGATCATCGACTTCTCCCTCGATTATCTGCGCGCCGGGCAGTTTCGCGATACCTGGGCACGATGCCAGGTCTGCCGTCAGGGGCGGCGCGTCGCCAATGTGGCGGTAACGGCCTGGCAAAGTACCGAAGCCGAGCCGATTGCCACGGCTCGCGCCCACTTCAAAATCGATGAGCCCTTGAAATCCTGAACTCAGCCCCCAACTTTGATGACAACCCGCCGTCGACCCTCTTGGTCGCGGCCACTGCCATCTGATTGGAGTTTGATGACCATGAGTGTGGAAACTCAAAAGGAAACCCTGGGCTTCCAGACCGAGGTGAAGCAACTGCTGCACCTCATGATCCATTCGCTGTATTCCAACAAGGAAATCTTCCTTCGCGAATTGATCTCGAACGCCTCTGACGCTGTCGACAAATTACGTTTCGAAGCCCTGTCCAAGCCTGAGTTGCTGGAAGGTGGCGCCGAGCTGAAAATCCGTGTGAGCTTCGACAAGGACGCTAAAACCGTCACCCTCGACGACAACGGTATCGGCATGAGCCGTGAAGACGCGATCACCCATCTGGGTACCATCGCCAAATCCGGCACCGCCGATTTCATGAAGCACCTGTCGGGTGACCAGAAGAAAGATTCGCACCTGATCGGTCAGTTTGGTGTCGGTTTCTACTCCGCCTTCATCGTCGCTGACAAAGTCGACGTGTTCAGCCGTCGTGCCGGTGCAGCCGCCAGCGAAGGCATGCACTGGTCGTCGAAAGGCGAAGGCGATTTTGAAGTTGCCACTGTCGAGAAAGCCGACCGCGGCACTCGCATCGTCCTGCACCTGAAGTCCGCTGAAGACGAATTCGCCGATGGCTGGCGTCTGCGCAACATCATCAAGAAGTACTCCGACCACATCGCTTTGCCGATCGAGCTGCCAAAAGAAGTGGCAGCCGTTGAGGGTGAAGAGGCGCCAGCCGTTGAATGGGAAACCGTCAACCGTGCCAGCGCCTTGTGGACTCGCTCGCGCACTGAAGTGAAGGACGAGGAATACCAGGAGTTCTACAAGCACATCGCTCACGATTACGAAAATCCGCTGAGCTGGAGCCACAACAAGGTCGAAGGCAAGCTCGAATACAGCTCGCTGCTTTACGTACCGACCCGTGCGCCGTTCGATCTGTACCAGCGTGAAGCGCCGAAAGGCCTGAAGCTTTACGTGCAACGCGTGTTCGTCATGGATCAGGCCGAGTCGTTCCTGCCGCTGTACCTGCGCTTCATCAAGGGCGTGGTCGATTCCAACGACCTGTCGCTGAACGTATCGCGGGAAATCCTGCAGAAAGACCCGATCATCGATTCGATGAAGTCGGCGCTGACCAAGCGCGTTCTGGACATGCTGGAAAAATTGGCGAAGAACGAGCCGGAGCAATACAAAGGCTTCTGGAAGAATTTCGGTCAGGTCATGAAAGAAGGCCCGGCAGAAGACTTCGCCAACAAAGAGAAAATCGCTGGCCTGCTGCGTTTCGCTTCTACTCAGGGCGAAGAAGGCGAGCAAATCGAGGGTCTGGCCGACTACCTGGCACGCGCCAAGGAAGGTCAGGACAAGATTTATTACCTCACCGGCGAAACCTACGCGCAAGTCAAAAACAGCCCGCACCTGGAAGTCTTCCGCAAGAAAGGCATCGAAGTGCTGCTGCTGACCGACCGCATCGACGAGTGGTTGATGAGCTACCTGAGCGACTTCGAAGGCAAGAGCTTTGTCGACGTGGCGCGCGGCGACCTGGACCTGGGCAACCTGGACTCGGAAGAGGATAAGAAAGCTGCGGAAGAAGTCGCCAAGTCGAAAGAAGGCCTGGTTGAGCGACTGAAAGCGGCACTGGGTGATTCGGTTGCTGAAGTGCGGGTTTCGCACCGTTTGACCGATTCCCCGGCGATTCTGGCCATCGGCGAACAGGACCTGGGCTTGCAGATGCGGCAGATCCTCGAAGCCAGCGGGCAGAAGGTGCCGGATTCGAAGCCAATCTTCGAATTCAACCCGGCTCACCCGCTGATCGAGAAGCTCGACAAGGAACAGAGCGACGAGCGCTTCGCCGACCTCTCGCACATCCTCTTCGATCAGGCGGCCCTGGCGGCCGGCGACAGCTTGAAAGATCCGGCCGCGTATGTGCGCCGCCTCAACAAGCTGCTGGTTGAACTGTCGGTTTAACTGCGTTGTACAAAAAAACCCGCTTCGGCGGGTTTTTTTTCTTAACCTGTCAGGCGGTAAAAAACTAAGGCAGTTCGATCCGCTCAACTTCCCCCGGCACCTTCGGCCAATCCCCAGCCGCCCAGCGCCGCCGTGCTTCATCAATGGCCGCCGGATCGCTCGCCACAAAATTCCAGTTGATCCGTCGCGGCCCATCCAGCGGCGCGCCGCCGAATAACACCGCATGACAGTCGCTCGCGGCGAACAATGTCATTTCTTCCCCCACCGGCAACACCACCAGCGAATGCAGTTCCAGCGGTTCGCCATCCAGTTGCGCATCACCGCTCAGCACATACAGCGCCCGCTCTTCATGCTCGGTTGGAATCAGCAGCGTAGTCGCCGTCTGCAGGTTTAATTCCGCGTACAGCGTAGGAGAAAGCACCGGCACCGGCGATTCCAGGCAAAAGCCTGACCCGGCAATCATGCGAATCTTCACCCCAAGGTTATCGCTGACCGGCAATGTGGCTGCCGGGTGATGGCTGTAGTGTCCCGGACCCTGTTCGTGGTTCTTCGGCGACGCCAGCCAGATCTGCAAGCCGTGCATCGTGAAACCAGCGGCCTTCATTGCTTCCGGCGTGCGCTCGACGTGGGCAATGGCGCTGCCGGCGGTCATCCAGCTGACATCGCCCGCCTCCACCACCTGATCGGAACCGAGGCTGTCCTTGTGCTGGATTTTGCCTTCGAACAGGTAGGTAAGGGTCGACAGACCAATGTGCGGATGCTGACGGATATTCATACCTTTGCCCGCCGGATAACGGGTTTGCAACATGTGGTCGAAAAACACAAAGGGCCCGACGCTGCGACATTTGGTTGAGGGCAGTGGGCGAAGAATCGGCTGGCCTTCGACATCTTCGGCGCGGGGGCGGATCACGAGCGGTGTGTTCATGGTGCATTCCAGGCTGAGCGAGTGACGCATGGAGCATAACCCGCTTGCCCGACGCTTGCCGCTATTGGCTGAAGGCACCTTCGGACAGATGGGTTTCGATGCTGACGTCCGTGGTGGTCATCAGCTTGTGCACGGGGCAGCGGTCGGCCACGCGGTGCAACTCGTCGCGCTGGGCGTCGGTGAGCACACCCTTGAGCGTGAGTTTGACGTGCAGTGCGTATTTGCCTTTTTGTTCTTCACTGTTGTCGCGTTTGACCTCGACCGTGACGCCGGTCAGCGGGATGTTTTTCTTTTTCGCATACAGCTTCAGGGTCAGGGCCTTGCACGCACCGAGGGCGGCATCGAAGTAGTCGTGCGGCTCCGGCGCCGAGCCTTCACCGCCGGCGGACGTCGGCACATCGGCAAAGAGTTCATGTTCATCGATTTGTACGCTGTGGCGAAAACCTTCAGCGGAAACGGTATTGACGGTGACGGTCATGAGGAACCTCGGCAGTAGGAAGAATCATTCGATCAAAAAAGACCTCGAAGTTATAGAGCATTGTGCAGTTTGTGCGTTCCACCTTTGTTTTTTGATTAAAAAAAAGCCCCGCAATAGCGGGGCTCTTCGTGTCGGTTTAAATCAGCTGCCTTTAACGGCCTTGCCGTTGACCGTGCCGTCGAGGAGCATGATGTTGTACTCCTTGCCGTCGGTTTCGACTTGTTGCAGGCGGACCAGCAGGTAATCCCAGTCCTTGGCGAACCACAGCACGGTGGTGCGCTTGCTTTGCGTCGGGTCGCGTACGCGCTCGACCTTGATCGCGTCGATCTGGCCAGCCTTGGTGTCGACCTTTTCCGAACCCAGCACGCGGAAGTCATAGGTATCGACTTCACCATCATCGACCACCTGATAGCTCATGCTTTTCTTGCCGGCGGCCACGTCGTGTTGCAGGGCCAGCTGGTAAGTGGATTTGTCGACCATGCCGCGGTTTAGCGGGATCTTGACCGCGTCGCCGCGATCGGTGCCGGTGACCATTTTGGTGGTCCAGTCGAAATCCAGATCAGCCTTCTTGGCTTTGCCCAGACCGCCACGTTCGAAGTGGTAGGACTGCGGCAGCATGGTGTCTTTGTCGAGGGTCAGGGTACTTTCTTCGGTCAGGCTGGCAATCATCATCGATGCCTTGAAGCTGAGCTTCCAGACGCCGTTGGCTTCCTTGACCAGGCTGCGCTCGGCGGTCCCGCTCATGGGCAGCTGCTTCCAGTCAGCGGTGTAGCTGGCGGAGAAAGGTTGAAGTTCCGTTGCCTGTGCCAAAGGCAGGGCAAGCAGAGCGCAAGCGAAGAGCAGGGCGCGACGCATAAAATCTCCTAGGTTCGAATCAAGTGGCCGCTGGCCGCGAGTAACGTGCCATCCAGTAAAGCACCTTGTTCGCCGAGAGATAAACGACCTTCGGCAAACCAGCGTACAGCCATCGGGTAGATCAGGTATTCCTGGGTGTGGACTCGCTGCGCCAGACTCTGCGGCGAATCGTGCAACTCTACCGGTATTACTGCCTGTACGACCAGTGGTCCGCCATCGAGTTCCTCGGTGACAAAGTGCACGGAGCAGCCATGTTCGGTGTCGCCAGCCTCCAGCGCGCGCTGATGAGTGTGTAACCCTTTGTATTTGGGTAGCAGCGACGGATGGATATTGAGCAGGCGACCCGCGTAATGGCGCACGAAGTCAGCGCTGAGGATGCGCATGAAACCGGCCAGGATCACGAGTTTGGGAGTGAAGGCGTCGATCAGTTCGATCAGCGCGGCGTCGAAGGCTTCGCGGCCTTCGAAAGTCTTGTGATCCAGGGAGCGGGTGTCGATACCCGCATCCCTGGCGCGTTGCAGGCCGTACGCGTCGGTGCGGTTGGAAATCACCGCAGCAATGCGAACCGGGCTGTCGCCGGTCCGCGTGCTGTCGATCAAGGCCTGCAAGTTACTGCCGGTGCCGGACAGCAGCACCACGACATCACAGGTGGCAGACATTAGTGCGCCTTAAGGTTCTTCAGTTCAACCTGAGCCGCGCCTTCGGCAGCTGTCGAGATCTGGCCGATGACCCAAGGTTGCTCGCCGGCTTCACGCAAAACGTTCAACGCGGTTTCAACGTGCTCCTGAGCCACGCAGATAACCATGCCGACGCCGCAGTTCAGTACGCGGTGCATTTCGTTTTCGTCGACGTTGCCTTGCTCTTGCAGCCAGTCGAACACCGCAGGGCGGGTCCAGCTTGCAACGTCAACCACCGCTTGCGCGCCTTTTGGCAGGACGCGCGGGATGTTGTCGAGCAGGCCGCCACCGGTGATGTGGGCCATGGCTTTGACCGCGCCGGTGTCTTTTATCAGCTTGAGCAGTGGCTTGACGTAGATACGGGTCGGGGCCATCAGCAGGTCGGTCAGCGGCTTGCCGTCGAGCTGGATGTTTTCGATGTCGGCACCGGACACTTCGATGATCTTGCGGATCAGCGAGTAGCCGTTGGAGTGCGGGCCGGAAGACGGCAGGGCGAGCAGGGCATCGCCGGCCGCAACTTTCGAACCGTCGATGATTTCGGATTTTTCCACGACGCCAACGCAGAAGCCGGCGAGGTCGTAGTCTTCGCCTTCGTACATGCCTGGCATTTCAGCGGTTTCGCCCCCGACCAGGGAGCAACCGGACAGTTCGCAGCCAGCGCCGATACCGGTGACCACCTGGGTCGCGGTTTCAACGTTGAGTTTGCCGGTGGCGTAGTAGTCGAGAAAGAACAGCGGCTCGGCGCCGCACACCACCAGGTCGTTGACGCACATGGCGACCAGGTCGATGCCGATGCTGTCGTGCTTGTTCAGGTTCAGCGCCAGACGCAGCTTGGTGCCCACGCCGTCGGTGCCGGAAACCAGTACAGGCTGCTTGTAGCCGGCCGGGATTTCGCAGAGGGCGCCGAAACCGCCCAGGCCGCCCATGACTTCCGGGCGCGCAGTGCGCTTGGCGACGCTCTTGATGCGTTCGACCAATGCTTCGCCGGCGTCGATGTCTACACCGGCGTCCTTGTAGCTCAGGGAGGGTTGCTTGCTCATGATCCAGGCCTTTAGGGGGGATTCAGGGGTAACGACCGATCCAGCGGGACCGCCGGAACAGACGAAGGCGAGTGCCATGCGCGCTATTCCGACACTGCCCGGCTGTTGCCGGTCTGCGAAGGCGCGCGATTTTATCAGGCTTGAGGGGCAGCGGCCATCCTCAGGCCGACAGCAGGGGCATATCCATACAAAAAAACCGATATTGCCAGTTTGGGGTGCCTCCCGCATGGCTGTATAAGGTATCGCGATTAACCGTCTATCGTTATGGCAGTGTGAAAAACTTAATCGGGGCGTGTGAATGTTTTGCGTCGGGCGATGGTCACAGCCTTGCTCGGTTGTCTTCATGCGGTCAGTTCCAGCCGCTCTTGTCGTCAGGAATCTTCCATGCGTTTTTTCAGAACATTGTTTGTCGGTTGTTTGTCCCTGGTCAGTCTGGCAAGTCAGGCCGAATCGGTCAAAAGCCTTTATCAGGTGCGCGAGCCTGTCAGCAGCCAGGCGCCGGAAGAGCGCGATCAAGCTACCCAGCGCGCGCTCGACACGCTGGTGCTGCGTCTGACCGGCGATCCCAAGGCCGCGCAAAATCCGGGATTGGCGGCGATTCGCAAAGACCCGCAGCAGATTATCAGTCAATACGGTTTTGATGCCGGTCCGCCGGAAGTGCTCAAGGTCGATTTCGACCCGGCCAGCACCGAGCAGGCGTTGCGCCGGGCCGGGCTGTCGTTGTGGGGCGCAAACCGACCGTCAATCCTCGCCTGGTGGCTGAACGACTCCGCCGAAGGTTCGAGCCTGGTCGGTGATGGCCAGGCCAGTGCTGCGCCGTTGCGGCGCGCGGCGCAACACCGTGGCTTGCCGCTGCGTCTGCCGCTGGCGGACCTGAGCGAGCAACTGGTCGCCACGGCGCCGAATCTTGAAGGAGCGGACGCCGCGCCTTTGCGCGCGGCCTCGGAGCGTTACAACGCAGACGCCTTGCTGGCGGTGCATGCCCACGAAGAGGGTGGCCAGTGGCAGGCCAAATGGCATTTATGGCTCGGCGATCAGAAAGAGGCGGGCAGCGTGCAGGGCGGCGATCAGGCCGCCGTGGCCGACGCGGTGTTGCTGGCGGTCAGTCAGCGCCTGGCGCCGCGCTTTGCGGTCAAGCCGGGTGCCTCGGGCGAGCAGTTGCTGGAAGTGCAGGGCATGAACCTGGAACGTTACGCGACGCTCGGGCGTTTGCTCGAACCGTTTGGCGGGCGCCTGCAAAGTGTCGACGCTGACCGGATTCTCTATCGGGTCAACGGCAGCGCCGAGCAGTTGCGTTCGCAGTTGTCGCTGGCGAAGTTGCAGGAGGTGCCGGCGGGTGAGGCGCCAGCACCGGCGGCGCCTGTGCAGCCGGTGGCGGAGGGATCGGCACCGGCTGTTGCACCTGCGCCGGCCCTGGTGCCGCAGTTGCGTTTCCGTTGGTAGGGTTTTCTTTCTTTATATAGAAGCATATGGAGTTGTTCATGGCCGATACGCGGCGTTGGTTCTGGTTGGGTGGAGTGGTTCTGCTCTGCGCGTTTATCTGGCTGTTGCATCCGATTCTGACGCCGTTTCTAGTGGCGCTGCTGTTGGCGTATCTGTTCGATCCGCTGGTGGATCGGCTGGAAAAGGCCGGTCTGTCGCGAACCTGGGGCGTAGTCGCAGTTTTCGCGCTGTTCACTTTGATTTTCACCACGCTGCTGTTGGTGTTGGTGCCGTTGCTCGCCAAACAGCTGTTTCGCCTATATGAGCTGGCGCCACAGATGCTCGACTGGTTGCAGCACAGCGCGTTGCCATGGGCGCAGTCGAAGTTCGGCCTGTCGGATGGCTTCTGGAAATTCGACAAGCTGAAGGCGGCCATCAGCGAACACATGGGTCAGACCACCGACATCGTCGGCGTGGTGCTGAGTCAGGCGACCGCTTCCAGCCTGGCGTTGATCGGCTGGCTGGCCAACCTGGTGCTGATCCCGGTGGTGAGTTTTTACTTGCTGCGCGACTGGGACATCATGATGGCCAAGATCCGCAGCTTGCTGCCACGCGATCGTGAAGAACGCGTGGTGACGCTGGCGGGCGAATGCCATGAAGTGCTCGGTGCGTTTGTGCGCGGGCAGTTACTGGTGATGGTGGCGCTCGGCGTAATCTACGCAGCGGGGCTGATGCTGGTCGGGCTGGAGCTGGGGTTGTTGATCGGCGTGATAGCCGGTCTGGCGGCGATCGTGCCCTACATGGGATTCGTCATCGGGATTGGCGCCGCGTTGATTGCGGGTCTGTTCCAGTTTGGCGGCGACCTTTACCCAATGCTGGGCATCGTCGCGGTGTTCATGGTGGGTCAGGCGCTGGAAGGCATGGTGCTGACGCCGTTGCTGGTGGGAGACCGGATCGGGCTACACCCGGTGGCCGTGATCTTCGCGATTCTCGCCGGTGGCGAGCTGTTCGGTTTTACGGGCGTGCTGCTGGCGCTGCCGGTGGCGGCGGTGATCATGGTGCTGGTGCGCCATGTGCATGATTTGTATAAGGATTCAGATATCTACAGTGGTGCTGACGAACCCGAGTTGTAAGGTTCGCAGATAGCACCTTGCGGGCGGCCGGTTTTATTGCCGGGCCGGCCCGTATCCCTTGCGCTGCTCTGCGCAAAAAACTGTCACAAAACCGGTGTGATAACGCAAACCTTTGATTTTGCTTATGGTCCGCCGCATTGTGCGGTCAGCGTCACGGGTATAAACTTCGCAAACTTTACACAGAGGCCACTAACGGTTCCTTGGGAACTGTTCAGTCAGCATGAAACCGATTCAGCTGCCCCTAGGTGTGCGTCTGCGTGACGACGCTACCTTTATCAATTACTACCCAGGCGCCAACGCCGCTGCACTCGGCTATGTCGAGCGGCTGTGCGAAGCCGACGCCGGCTGGACCGAGAGCCTGATTTATCTCTGGGGCAAGGACGGGGTAGGGCGCACGCACCTGCTGCAAGCCGCCTGCCTGCGATTTGAACAGCAGGGCGAGCCGGCGGTGTATCTGCCGTTGGCCGAACTGCTGGATCGCGGCACCGAAATCCTCGACAACCTAGAACAGTACGAACTGGTCTGCCTGGACGATCTGCAGGCGGTTGCTGGCCGAGCGGATTGGGAAGAAGCGTTGTTTCACCTGTTCAACCGTCTGCGCGACAGCGGTCGGCGTCTGCTGATTGCCGCGTCGACTTCACCGCGCGAATTGCCGGTAAAGCTGGCGGACCTGAAATCGCGCCTGACCCTGGCACTGATTTTCCAGATGCGACCGCTGTCCGACGAAGACAAACTGCGTGCCTTGCAACTGCGCGCCTCCCGTCGCGGCCTGCACCTGACCGACGAAGTCGGGCATTTTATTCTGACTCGCGGTACTCGCAGCATGAGCGCGTTGTTCGAGTTGCTTGAGCGCCTCGATCAAGCTTCCCTCCAAGCTCAGCGCAAGTTGACTATCCCCTTCCTCAAAGAGACGTTAGGTTGGTGAAGCCCCCGTTTTTCGGGGGCTTCGGCATATTTCAGGCGTCAGAAAATCCGCTTTCCTGCGAGGTGCAGGCCGCGCGAACGTCTAAATGGGGCTTAAGCGCTTAGATGTCAGCGCGAAACCGGGAAGTCACATTAAGTTCGATTGAATTTGCAAATCAGACCGATAGTGGGCATAGTCTCGGCTTCTTTATAACTAACAGCCACGGTCGTGCCCATGCTAAAGCGCTTCGCACCCCTCGTGCCTCTCGCACTCGTCACCCTGTTGTTCGGTTGCGCTGCCCACTCTCCAGTGTCCGAGCAAGCGCCGCAACAGCAGGCTAAAAATTCAGTTACCGCTCAATCCTCTTCCATTCTTTTCCAGGAAGAGCTCGCTACTGACAAGGAACTGGCTGACTTCGCCGACGGCAAGTCGTACCAGCTTCCGGTTCTGGCCGACAGCATCCTTGAACGTGGCATGTCCCTGATCGGTACCCGTTACCGTTTCGGCGGTACCTCCGAGGCAGGCTTCGATTGCAGCGGCTTCATCGGTTACCTGTTCCGTGAAGAGGCCGGCATGAACCTGCCGCGCTCCACACGCGAAATGATCAACGTTGACGCACCGCTGGTCGCTCGCAGTGCGCTCAAGCCGGGCGATCTGCTGTTCTTCGCCACCAATGGTCGCCGCGGTCGTGTCAGTCACGCCGGGATCTACCTTGGCGACAACCAGTTCATCCACTCCAGCAGCCGCAAAAGCGGTGGTGTCCGGGTTGATAGCCTGGGTGACAGCTACTGGAACAAAACCTTCATCGAAGCCAAGCGCGCACTCGCAATGGCCCCGACCGTGGTCACAGCACGCAAGTAAATGTTCTGCAGTCGTCACCTCAGTGGCGACAATCGCCGGCGCTGCAACGGAGTAGGCGGACAATTTGTAAGGCGAACTTAAAGTCTTACTTGAAGTTTGGCGTATAGCCGCTAGAATCCTGTCTATTATTGATGGCAAACCGCCTGCGTGCTGCGCAGGCGGTTTTCTTTTCTGTCCTTTCGACGGGAAAAAAGCCGCAGCCAGATCAGGATGTTCTGCAGATGACGATGTCGGCCCGCCTCGCACTCATGTTTTTCGCAGCATTGCTCAGCGCTTGCGCCAGTCGCCCACCGCCGCCTGCGTCGGTGGTCCGCGCGCCGATTGTCTTCAGTTCTTCGCAACCCTTTTCGCCCGAGGCGGAAGACGTGCTGTTTCGCGCGTTGGGCCTTGTTGGCACGCCTTATCGCTGGGGCGGCAACACGCCGGATTCAGGATTCGATTGCAGCGGCCTGATCGGTTATGTCTACCGCGACGTCGCCGGCATCGCCTTGCCGCGCACCACCCGCGAAATGATTAGCATGCAGGCGGCCGACGTCGGTAAAGAAGGCTTGCAAACCGGCGACCTGATTTTCTTCGCCACCAATGGCGGCTCCCAGGTCAGCCACGCGGGGATTTATGTCGGCGAAGGCCGCTTCGTGCACGCGCCGGCGACTGGCGGCACGGTGAAGCTCGACAGCCTGTCCAAGGCGTATTGGCAGAAAGCCTACCTCAGCGCCAAGCGTGTCCTGCAACCTGAACATCTGGCGCGCAATCCTTAGTTCCTGGCGGTCATCGGGCGCTGGCGTTAAACCCCTGTGGGAGCGGGCAACCCCGCTCCCACATTTTTTATGTCTTGAAAGTCGGATCTACTTCACCGCTGACACCCGCCACACCTTGTTCCCCACATCATCCGCCACCAGCAAGTCCCCCTGTTGATCGATCACCACACCCACCGGCCGGCCCATGGCGTCTTCGTCTTTATTGAGGAACCCGGTCAGCACATCCACCGGGGTCCCGGTCGGTTTGCCCGCCTTGAACGGCACGAAAATCACTTTGTAACCACTGTGCGGCTTGCGGTTCCACGACCCGTGCTGGCCGATGAATGCGCCTTCCTTGAATTGCGCGGGCAGCGAATTGCCTTCAGCAAACGTCAGGCCCAGCGACGCCGTATGCGGGCCGACCGCGTAGTCCGGTGCAATGGCCTTGGCCACCAGGTCCGGGTTTTGCGGGTCGACGCGAATGTCTACGTGCTGACCGTAATAACTGAACGGCCAACCGTAGAATGCGCCGTCCTTGACCGAGGTGATGTAGTCCGGCACCAGGTCGCTGCCGATTTCATCCCGCTCGTTGACCGCCGTCCACAGCGCGCCACTCTGCGGCTCCCAGGCCATGCCGTTCGGGTTACGCAAGCCTGACGCGAAGATCCGGTGGTTACCGCTAGCGCGATCGACTTCCCAGATCGCCGCGCGACCTTCTTCCTTGTCCAGACCGTTTTCAGCGACGTTGCTGTTGGAGCCGACGGTGACGTACAGCTTGCTCCCGTCCTTGCTGGCGATGACGTTTTTGGTCCAGTGGTGATTCAGAGGGCCGCCCGGCAGATCGACGACTTTGATCGGTTGCGACTTGATCGCCGTATCGCCGTCTTCATAGTGGAATCGCATCAAACGATCGGTATCGGCGACATACAGGTCGTTGCCGACCAGGGTCATGCCGAAAGGCGAATTGAGGTTTTCCAGGAACACCGTTCGGGTTTCGGCGATGCCGTCGTGGTCCTTGTCCCGTAGCAGCGTGATCCGGTTCGGGCTTGGGACGCCAGCACCGGCGCGGCCCATGACTTTCTTCATGACCCAGCCTTTGATGCCTTTGCCGTCATCGGGTTTCGGTGGCGCGTTGGTTTCGGCGACCAGCACGTCGCCGTTGGGCAGTACGTACAGCCAGCGCGGGTGATCGAGACCTTCGGCAAACGCGGCGACCTGGGTGCCCGCGGCGGCGGTGGGTTTTGCGCCATCGGGCCAGCCGATGGCCGGAGCGATGTTCACCGTCGGGATCAGGGTCTTGTTCGGTTCTGGCAGTTTGGGCGACGGGCCGGTGCCGTCGGAGACTTGCAGGCTGGAGGTTTCACCGCAGGCGGCGAGCCCTCCGGCGAGGGCGATGACGAGAACGAGCTGGGGCTTGCGCATGCTGAACTTCCCTATAAATGCAGTGACCTGATCAGTAGAGAAGCGCAAACCCGCGATGGTTCAACCGGTTAGCCGCGAGCCTCCTTGAGGAGCACGGCAATACCCGGGTGATAGTTGCCGGCTTCGTTGCGCAATTTGCGGTAGGCGTAGGGGAAATACCAGGCGACGGCGCAGGAATGTTCCTTTTGCAGGTCGTCCACCATGTCCTGGAGTTCTTCCGGCGTCGCGCTTTGCTGGGCCTTTTGTGGGGCAACGAACAGGCAGCCGAGCTTCAGGTCGCTGGAGTAGCTGATGCGTTTTGCTTCGCTGGTGATGTCCAGCAACGCCTGAGTCAGGTTCAGGCTATTGACCCGTGGCCAGCGTTGCGTGGTTTGCAGATAAGCGCGTTCTTCGGGAGAAGCGATAAACAGATCGGCGCGACCGTTGCGTTCGCCTTCTTCATTCTGTTTGCGCGTGGGTGTTTGCTGCAGCGTGACCATTTCCGCCATCCAGGCCGCGGCGGAGAGCAAGCCGAGGTTGGCTTTTTCGTCGTACCAGTAAGGGGTGTCGTTATCGCCGCGCACGGCGTTGTAGCGGTCAATACAGTCAAACCACCGTTCCAGCACCGGGCGCAGGAATTCCAGCTTCGGATTGCTGATGATCATGCCTTGCATACGGCTTACCCTTGTTCTTGTGATGTGGGGTTGTGGCTATTTGATATCACTGCTGAGAGTGTGGCACAAAGATTATCATCAGTTAGTTGATCGACGGCAGTTATTCGCCCGGCGGCGCCCCGGCTTTAATTGACGCTCCACCCCCAACCCTCTAACCTTCGCGGCTTGTTTCAGGTGCTCTGTGGCCTCGGTCGACAGAGTGAAACAGGGAAGCCGGTGAGTGCGTTGGTTCAACTGATGAACCGCCACGATCCCGGCGCTGCCCCCGCAACGGTAAATGAGTGAAAACTGCGCCTTGAGCCACTGTGTTTTTATCGACATGGGAAGGCGCGCAGTCCGGCGAAAAGCCGCTCATGAGCCCGGAGACCGGCCTGATCCATCCAGCGGCATCACGGTGGGCGATGCCAGGCTTTTTGCCGTCTATTCTTGTGCCTGCCCGCCGTTATCCAGTCTCAACGGAGAGCTCCCCCATGACTGATACCCCCGATCGTGACGAACGCCACCTGGCGCGCATGCTGCGCAAAAAAGCCGTGATCGACGAGCGCATCGCCAACTCGCCGAACGAATGCGGGCTGCTGCTGGTGCTGACCGGCAATGGCAAAGGCAAAAGCAGCTCGGCGTTCGGCATGCTCGCGCGCTCCATGGGCCATGGCATGCAATGCGGCGTGGTGCAGTTCATCAAGGGCCGTCACAGCACCGGTGAAGAGTTGTTCTTCCGGCGTTTCCCGGAGCAGGTAAGGTTCCATGTGATGGGCGAGGGCTTTACCTGGGAAACCCAGGACCGTCAGCGCGACATCGCCGCCGCGGAAGCGGCCTGGGCGGTTACCCGCGAACTGCTGCGCGATCCGTCGATCGGCCTGGTGGTGCTCGACGAATTGAACATCGCCCTCAAGCACGGATACCTCGACCTCGATCAGGTACTCAGCGACTTGCAGGCCCGTCCACCGATGCAGCACGTGGTGGTCACCGGCCGCGGCGCCAAGCCGGAAATGATCGAACTGGCCGACACCGTCACCGAAATGGGCGTGATCAAGCATGCGTTCCAGGCCGGGATCAAAGCGCAGAAGGGCGTTGAGCTGTGAGTACTATTTTATGAAAAGCCTGCGTCATTGCCCGGCGGTCCTGATCGCCGCGCCGGCCTCAGGCCAGGGCAAGACCACCGTCACTGCCGCGCTGGCCCGTTTGCATCGCAATCAGGGACGCAAGGTTCGCGTGTTCAAATGCGGCCCGGACTTTCTCGACCCGATGATCCTCGAGCGCGCCAGCGGTGCGCCGGTGTATCAACTGGACATGTGGATGGTCGGCGAGCAGGAAAGTCGTCGGTTGTTGTGGGAAGCTGCCGGTGAAGCGGATCTGATCCTGATCGAAGGCGTCATGGGCCTGTTCGACGGCACGCCGTCGAGCGCCGACCTGGCGCGGCACTTCGGCGTGCCGGTGCTCGGAGTGATCGACGGTACGGCAATGGCGCAGACCTTCGGCGCGCTGGCGTTGGGCCTGGCGAAGTATCAGCCGGATTTGCCGTTCGCCGGGGTGCTGGCCAACCGTGTGGGCACCTTGCGCCATGCTCAGTTGCTCGAAGGCAGCCTGACCGAAGGTATGCGCTGGTACGGCGCATTGTCCCGGGAAACCGGGATTGAATTGCCGAGCCGGCACCTTGGTCTGGTGCAGGCCAGCGAGTTGAATGACCTCGATCTGCGTCTCGATGCGGCGGCTGAATCACTGGCCAGCAGCTGCGACGTTGCGCTGCCGCCACCGGTGCAATTCGCTGCGCCCGAAATGATCGCCGCCGAACCGTTGCTGGACGGTGTTCGCATTGCGGTGGCCCGTGACGAAGCCTTTGCGTTTACTTACGGCGCGAGTCTGGATTTGCTGCGGGCGATGGGCGCTGAACTGTCGTTCTTTTCGCCGATTCGTGACACCCAGTTGCCGGAAGCTGACAGCCTCTATCTGCCGGGCGGTTACCCGGAATTGCACCATGTGGCGCTGTCGCAAAATACGTCGATGCTCGACGCCATCCGCGCGCATCACGCGGCGGGCAAACCGTTGCTGGCCGAATGTGGCGGCATGTTGTACCTGCTCGATTCGCTGACCGATATCGAGGGCTCGCGCGCGGAACTGGTCGGTTTGCTCGCGGGTGATGCGGTGATGCAGAAAAAGCTGGCGGCGCTGGCCTTGCAAGCGGTGGAGTTGCCGGAAGGTTCGCTGCGCGGGCATACCTATCACCATTCGTTGACCAGCACCGAACTAGAGCCGATTGCCCGTGGCCTGAGCCCGAATGGCGGGCGCGGGGCGGAGGCGGTTTATCGCGAGGGGCGGATGACGGCTTCCTACGTACACTTTTATTTTCCGTCGAATCCGACCGCGATTGCCGCGTTGTTTGCGCCTGGACATGAGGTCGCCATCGCGAGCAGGCTCACTCCTACATTGGATAGCGCTTTACCTGAAGAAATGCGGTCAACTGTAGGAGCGAGCCTGCTCGCGAAGAGGCCATGACCGACAACGCATTCACTGAAGGCGAACGCGCAGCGGTTTACCGCGCCATCGCCGAGCGCCGCGACATGCGCCACTTCACCGGTGGCACCGTCGAGCCCGAGCTACTTCTGCGTCTGCTAGAAGCCGCCCACCAAGCCCCGAGCGTCGGCCTGATGCAGCCCTGGCGGTTCATCCGCATCAGCGACCGGGACTTGCGCGGCCAGATCCAGTTACTGGTGGAAGACGAACGCATCCGCACCGCCGAAGCCCTCGGCGAACGCACTGATGAATTCATGAAGCTAAAAGTCGAAGGCATCAACGACTGCGCGGAAGTGCTGGTCGCCGCCTTGATGGACGATCGCGAGCGGCACATTTTCGGCCGCCGCACCTTGCCGGAAATGGACATGGCCTCGCTGTCCTGCGCAATCCAGAACTTGTGGCTGGCGTCCCGTGCCGAAGGACTCGGCATGGGCTGGGTGTCATTGTTCGAACCGCAAGCCCTGGCCGACTTGCTCGGTTTGCCAGTCGGGGCCAAGCCCTTGGCGATTCTTTGCCTGGGGTCGGTCAAGGAATTCTATCCGGCGCCGATGCTGGTACTCGAAGGCTGGGCGCAGGCGCGTTCACTCAGCGAGTTGCTGTATGAAAATTATTGGGGAGTGAGTCAATGAGTGTGGCGTTATTGAGTGTCGCCGCAGTTGCGCTGGATGCGCTGCTGGGTGAACCCAAACGCTGGCATCCGCTGGTGGCGTTCGGCCGTTTTGCCGACCGCATCGAACAACGGTTCAATGGCGGCGGTCGCGGCTGGCGCAGTCACGGCGTCACGGCCTGGGTAATCGCGGTGCTGCCGCTGACGTTGCTCGCCACGGCGTTTTCCTGGGCGCCTTATGTCGGCTGGATCGTCGAGATTCTCGCACTGTATTGCGCCCTCGGTTTGCGCAGTCTGGGTGAGCACGTCGGGCCGGTCGCGAAGGCGCTGCGCAGCGATGATCTGGAGGAAGCGCGCAAGCGTGTCGGCTATCTGGTCAGTCGCCAGACCAGTGAGCTGGACGAGACCGAAGTCGCCCGCGCCGCCACCGAATCGGTATTGGAGAATGGCAGCGACGCGGTATTTGCCGCGCTGTTCTGGTTTGTCGTGGCCGGCGCGCCCGGGGTGGTGCTCTACCGATTGAGCAATACGCTGGATGCGATGTGGGGCTATCGCAACGAACGCTTCGAACGGTTTGGCTGGGCGGCGGCTAAGATCGATGACGTCCTCAACTACATTCCCGCGCGACTGGTGGCGTTGACCTACGCGCTGCTGGGAAAAACCCGACTCGCGCTCAAGTGCTGGCGCAGCCAGGGCCCGACCTGGGACAGCCCGAACGCCGGTCCGGTGATGGCGGCGGGTGCCGGTGCGCTGGGTGTCGAATTGGGCGGGGCGGCGATTTATCACGGTGAACTGCATCAACGTCCGCCGCTGGGCGAAGGCGTGCCGGCGGACGCCGACTCCATCGACCGCGGCTGGCAATTGGTCCAGCGCGGGGTATGGTTATGGCTGCTGATTCTCTGCGTGGGGGCTGAATTTTATGCTTGAACACGGTGGGCGCTTGCGTAAGGTAGCGCTCGAATACGGCATCGCCGAAACCGAATGGCTCGACCTGTCCAGCGGCCTCGCGCCCTGGCCGTTTCCGGTCCCGGACATTCCATTGCGCGCATGGGCGCGATTGCCGGAAACCGATGACGGGCTGGAACAGGCCGCCTGCGATTATTACGGCGCGGCGCATGTGCTGCCGGTGGCCGGTTCGCAAATGGCCATCCAGTTGCTGCCACGTTTGCGCCGGGTCGGCAAGGTCGGCGTATTGTCGCCGTGCTACGCCGAGCACGCCGAAGCCTGGCGACGCAACGGCTACATTGTGCGCGAAGTGCTGGAGCAGGAAGTCGACTTCTTCCTCGACAGCCTCGATGTGCTGGTGGTGGTCAACCCGAACAATCCTACCGGCCTGAGCCTGACCCCGAGCCGTTTGCTCGCCTGGCATTCCAGGCTCGCCCAGCGCGGCGGCTGGCTGGTGGTGGACGAGGCGTTCATGGACAACACGCCGCAGCTGAGCCTGGCGCCGTGTGCGCATCAGGTCGGCTTGATTGTGCTGCGTTCCTTTGGCAAGTTTTTTGGTCTGGCCGGGGTGCGGCTGGGGTTCGTGCTGGCGGAGCGCAAGTTGCTCAAATTGCTCGCCGAGCAAGTCGGGCCGTGGGGCGTCAGCGGACCGACGCGAGTGGTCGGGCAAGCCTGTTTGCGGGATACCGAGGGGCACGCCAGGCAACGTGTACGCACCGAACAGGCCCGCGAACGTTTGGCGTTGTTGCTTGAGGTGAATGGTTTCAAACCTCAGGGCGGTTGCGCGTTGTTTCAATGGGTGGTGACCGAGCTCGCGCCAGAGCTGCACAAGTTCATGGCCCGGCGCGGCATTCTATTGCGGCTGTTCACGCACACCACCAGCCTGCGTTTCGGCCTGCCCGGCGAAGAAGCCGATTGGGCTCGACTTGAGCAAGCGCTCGACGCCTTTGCCAAGGAAACCCGATGACCACGTTGATGGTGCAGGGCACGACCTCGGATGCGGGTAAAAGCACGCTGGTGACGGCGCTGTGTCGCTGGGTCATCCGCCAAGGCGTGCGCGTCGTGCCGTTCAAGCCGCAGAACATGGCACTCAACAGTGCCGTGACCACCGACGGCGGCGAGATCGGTCGCGCACAAGCGGTGCAGGCCCAGGCCGCCAAACTTGAACCGCACACCGACATGAACCCGGTGCTGCTCAAACCCAACAGCGACACCGGCGCCCAAGTGATCATTCACGGGCGCGCCGTCACCACGATGAACGCCGTCGCCTATCACGACTACAAAGTCATCGCCATGCAAGCAGTGCTGGCTTCCCACGCACGGCTGAGCGCGGCTTATCCCGTGGTCATGGTCGAAGGCGCGGGTTCGCCGGCGGAGATCAATCTGCGTGCCGGCGACATTGCCAACATGGGATTTGCCGAGGCGGTGGATTGCCCGGTGGTGCTGATCGCCGACATCAATCGCGGCGGGGTCTTCGCGCATTTGGTGGGCACGCTGGAACTGCTGTCGCCGAGCGAGCAGGCGCGGGTCAAAGGTTTCATCATCAACCGTTTTCGAGGCGACATTGCCCTGCTGCAACCGGGCCTCGACTGGCTTGAAGCGCGCACCGGCAAACCGGTGATCGGCGTGTTGCCCTATGTGATGGACCTGCATCTGGAGGCCGAGGACGGCATCGATCAGCGTCAGATCGACAAGGCCGATCAGGTGCTGAAAGTCGTAGTGCCGGTGTTGCCGCGCATCAGCAACCACACCGATTTCGATCCGCTGCGCCTGCACCCGCAAGTGGACCTGCAATTCATCGGTCCCGGCCAGGAGATTGCGCCGGCCGACCTGATCATTCTGCCTGGCTCGAAAAGCGTGCGCAGCGATCTCGCGTACTTGCGTGCCAATGGCTGGGAAACCGCCATCGCCCGCCATCTGCGTTACGGCGGCAAAGTGCTGGGGATTTGCGGCGGCCTGCAAATGCTCGGCGAGCAGGTGCACGACCCGCTGGGCCTCGAAGGCGCGCCGGGTTCCAGCGCCGGGCTCGGTTTGCTGGCGTTCACCACGCAACTAGAGGAAGAAAAGCAACTGCGCAATGTACGCGGGCGCCTGGCGCTGGAAGATGCGGCCGTCAGCGGTTATGAAATCCATGCCGGCGTGACGAGCGGGCCGGCGTTGGAAAACGCCGCCGTGCAACTGGACGATGGCCGTTGCGACGGTGCGCAAAGTCTCGATGGGCAGATTTTCGGCACTTACCTGCATGGTCTGTTTGAATCGCCGGCGGCGTGCAGTGCGCTGTTGCGTTGGGCGGGATTGCAGGACGTGCAGGAGGTGGATTACCACGGGTTGCGCGAGCGTGATATCGAGCGGTTGGCGGATCTGGTGGAGAAACATCTGGATACCCGGCTGTTGCGTGAACTCTGCGGGATTTGAGCTGACTGTGCCGCCCCCTTCGCGAGCCGGCTCGCGAAGGCGTCAGTCCTCACACCGCCAATTAAAAGGTCATGACCCATGTTGCAACTAATCCTCGGCGGCGCCCGTTCCGGTAAAAGTCGACTGGCCGAAAAACTGGCGACAGACAGCCAATTGCAAGTCACCTACATCGCCACCAGCCAACCTCTGGACGGTGAAATGAATGAACGAATCGCCCATCACCGCAGCCGCCGCCCCGCCGAATGGGCGCTGATCGAAGAACCGCTGGAACTCGCCCGCGTCCTGCGCGAAACCGCCGCGGCCGATCGTTGCCTGCTGGTGGATTGCCTGACCCTTTGGATCACCAATCTGCTGATGCTCGACGACACCGCGCGCCTGAGCGCCGAACGCGAAGCCCTGCTGGACTGCCTGGCTGACCTGCCGGGTGAAATCATTTTTGTCAGCAACGAGACCGGAATGGGTGTCGTGCCGCTGGGCGAATTGACTCGCCGCTACGTCGATGAAGCCGGTTGGCTGCATCAAGCCTTGGCCGAGCGCTGTCAGCGAGTCGTCCTGACCGTCGCCGGCCTGCCCCTGACTTTGAAAGGAACTGCGTTATGACTCAATCCTGGTGGCTGAACCCGTGCAAACCGATCGATGCCCAAGCCGTCGAACAGGCGCAAGCGCGTCAACAGCAGCTGACCAAACCCCCCGGCTCCCTCGGTCAGCTCGAATCGGTGGCGGTGCAATTGGCCGGGTTGCAGGGGCAAGTGAAACCGAGCCTGAATAATCTGTGGATCGCGATTTTTGCCGGTGACCATGGCGTCGTTGCCGAAGGCGTGTCGGCGTTTCCTCAGGAAGTTACCGGGCAGATGTTGCACAACTTCGTCAGCGGTGGCGCGGCGATCAGCGTGTTGGCGCGCCAGCTCGGCGCTTCCCTGGAAGTCGTCGACCTCGGCACCGTGACGCCCTCGCTGAATCTGCCGGGGGTACGCCACTTGAACATCGGGGCGGGCACCGCGAATTTTGTCGAAGGCCCGGCCATGACTCACGCCCAGGGCGAGCTTGCCTTGCAGGCTGGTCGCGACAGCGTGCAACGCGCCCAAGCGGGTGGGGCGCAGTTGTTCATCGGCGGCGAGATGGGCATCGGCAACACCACCGCGGCCAGCGCGTTGGCCTGCGCATTGCTGGAGTGCCCGGTGGCGCACCTGGCCGGGCCAGGTACTGGCCTGAACGCGGCGGGTGTCAGCCATAAAGCTCAAGTCATTGAACGCGCATTGGCACTGCACAGTGCACAACGCGGCGATGCGCTGCAAACCCTGTTCAACCTCGGCGGTTTTGAAATCGCGGCGTTGGTCGGGGCGTATTTGGCGTGTGCTCAGGACGGTGTTGCGGTGTTGGTGGACGGGTTCATATGCAGCGTCGCCGCATTGGTCGCGGTGCGGTTGAATTCCGAGTGTCGTCCGTGGCTGTTGTTCGGCCATCGCGGCGCCGAACCGGGGCATCGTCATGTGCTGGAAGCCTTGAGTGCCGAACCGTTGCTGGACCTCGGTTTGCGATTGGGCGAGGGCAGCGGTGCCGCGTTGGCCGTGCCGTTGTTGCGTCTGGCCTGCGACCTTCACGGGCAAATGGCGACATTCGCCGAAGCGGCCGTGGCGGATCGTCCGGCATGACGTTGCATCTGGACCTGCTGCGTCACGGCGAAACCGAACTCGGCGGCGGCCTGCGCGGCAGCTTAGACGATGCGTTGACCGACAAGGGCTGGGCGCAGATGCGTGCGGCGGTGATCGAGCAGGGACCTTGGGATCGGCTGGTCAGTTCGCCATTGCAACGCTGCGCACGGTTTGCCGAAGAACTCGGGTCGCAACTAGGGTTGCCGGTGCAGTTGGACAAGGATCTGCAGGAACTGCATTTCGGTGCCTGGGAAGGACGCAGCGCGGCAGCGTTGATGGAAACCGATGCCGAGGCGTTGGGCCTGTTCTGGGCCGACCCCTATTCGTTCACGCCGCCTCAGGGTGAAACCGTGACCGATTTTTCGGCGCGTGTACTGGCGGCGGTTGGGCGTCTGCAAGTTGCCTGTGCGGGGGAGCGAGTGTTGTTGATCAGCCATGGCGGCGTCATGCGTTTATTGCTGGCGCAGGCGCGGGGATTGCCGCGGGAACAGTTGCTCAACGTAGAAGTCGGCCATGGTGCGCTGTTTTCTTTGCGTGTCGAAGCCGGCGTCGTTCTCACAGAGGCGCACTGATCATGTTGCCGTTCCGGATCGCCCTGCAATTTCTCAGCAGCCTGCCGGTTCGTCTACCGGGCATGCCGGCGCCTGAGGCAATGGGCCGTTCATTGCTGTTCTATCCGTTGGTGGGTTTGCTGTTCGGCGCGATGTTGTGGGCGTTGAACTGGCTGTTGCTCGGTACGCCGCTGCTGTTGCACGCGGCGCTGTTGCTGAGCGCCTGGGTGTTACTCAGCGGCGCCTTGCACCTGGATGGCCTGGCCGACAGTGCCGATGCGTGGCTCGGTGGTTTCGGCGATCGCGAGCGCACGCTGAGGATCATGAAGGACCCGCGCAGCGGTCCGATTGCGGTAGTGACGCTGGTGCTGGTGTTGCTGCTCAAATTCGCCGCGTTGCTGGCGTTGATCGAGCAACAGCACGCCGTGGTTCTGATCATCGTGCCATTGATTGGCCGCGCTGCATTGTTGGGATTGTTTTTGACTACGCCGTATGTGCGGGCCGGTGGGTTGGGGCAGGCGCTGGCAGATCATCTGCCGCGTGTGGCGGGGAAGTGGGTGCTGCTGCTGAGTGCACTGGGCTGCCTGTTGATCGCCGGTCTCAGTGGTGTTTTGGCTGTGGTGCTCGCGGCGCTAATTTTTGTCTGGCTGCGGCAGTTGATGATGCGGCGATTGGGCGGGGCGACGGGCGATACCGCTGGGGCTTTGCTGGAGTTGCTGGAGGTGGCGGTGCTGGTGGGGTTGGCGTTGGTCTAAAGTTTTTTGAAGTCTACTGGCCTCATCGCGAGCAGGCTCGCTCCTACAAGTGAGCGCATTCCAATGTGGGAGCGTGCTCGCGATAACGGCCTCAAAAACACATGTAACTTGATTTAACACACTCGCGGGTATATACACGCACCATGCTCGACTCCCAATGTTTATGCATCAACCTGCGTCGCGCCGCCCGTGGCGTCAGCAGGCATTACGACGGCGCTCTCGACGGCTTCGGGATCAACGTTGCCCAGTATTCTCTGTTGTGTAATCTGCAGCGCCTCAATGAACCGAGTATTTCCACCTTGGCGGAAGCCATGGGCCTGGACCGCAGCACCCTCGGGCGCAATCTGCGGGTGCTGGAGGGCGAAGGCTTGGTCATGCTGATCGAGGGCGAAGACATGCGCAATCGCATCGTCAAACTCACTGAGGCCGGTGCGCAGCGGCTGACAGCGGCATTGCCGGCGTGGGAAGCAGCGCAACAACGCTTGGCCGACCGCTTGGGCGCCGAAAAACGTGAACTCTTGCTGAAGTTGCTGGACGAACTGGCCTGACGCCGGTTTTTCCGATTTTAAGCGGGTATATACCCGCTACCGGAGAATAAAAATGACATCGATGTGGCGAACTTGCGGTTGGATTCTGGTGGGGAGTGCGCTGATCCTCGCGTTGTCTCTGGGTGTGCGCCATGGATTCGGGTTGTTCCTGGCGCCGATGAGCGCCGAATTCGGCTGGGGGCGCGAGACGTTTGCGTTCGCGATTGCCTTGCAGAACCTGATCTGGGGCCTGGCCCAGCCATTCACCGGCGCGCTGGCCGACCGCTTCGGCGCGGCGAAAGTGGTGCTGGTGGGTGGCGTGCTCTACGCGCTGGGCCTGGTGTTCATGGGCTTGTCCGACTCGGCGGTGACCCTGTCCCTGAGCGCCGGTCTGTTGATCGGTCTAGGGCTATCGGGCACGTCGTTCTCGGTGATCCTCGGCGTGGTGGGCCGCGCAGTGCCGCCGGAGAAACGCAGCATGGGCATGGGCATCGCCAGTGCTGCCGGCTCGTTCGGTCAGTTCGCGATGCTTCCCGGTACGCTGGGGCTGATCGGCTGGCTCGGCTGGTCGGCGGCATTGCTGGTGTTGGGGCTGCTGGTCGCGCTGATCGTGCCGCTGGTGAGCATGCTCAAGGACAAACCGTTGCCCGTCCTCGGCCATGATCAGACCTTGTCGGAAGCCTTGCGCGAAGCCTGTTCCCATTCAGGATTCTGGCTGCTGGCGTTCGGATTTTTTGTCTGCGGTTTCCAGGTTGTTTTCATCGGCGTGCACCTGCCGGCGTATCTGGTGGATCAACACCTGCCTGCCACCGTGGGTACCACCGTGCTGGCGCTGATCGGCTTGTTCAACATCTTCGGTACCTACACCGCAGGTTGGCTCGGCGGGCGGATGTCCAAGCCGCGCTTGCTCACCGGTTTGTACTTGCTGCGAGCAGTGGTGATTTCGCTGTTCCTGTGGGCACCGGTCACGACCACCACAGCGTACCTGTTCGGCATGGCGATGGGCTTCCTGTGGCTGTCGACCGTGCCCTTGACCAATGGCACCGTGGCGACCTTGTTTGGCGTACGCAATCTGTCCATGCTCGGCGGAATTGTTTTCCTGTTCCACCAGCTTGGATCGTTCCTTGGCGGCTGGTTGGGCGGGGTGGTGTATGACCGAACCGGGAGCTATGACTTGATCTGGCAAGTTGCAATTCTCTTGAGTGTGTTGGCTGCAGCCCTGAACTGGCCGGTGCGTGAGCAGCCGGTGGCGCGTCTGCAAACCCAACTGAGTGCGACATGAGCAGTTTGTGGCCACGAATTGCCGTGGCTGCCGGCGGCTTTTTGCTGCTGGCCCTGGCCTGGTGGGGTTGGCATCAGGGTGGGCTGGCGTTGATGCAATTGGGCATGGGCGCTTGCTAGCAAAGTGGCTGGGCGAGTAAGTTGGTTTCTGACGACTTCTCAAGGATGCATGGACATGCTGATGCGCTGGCTTGCTGTTCCCGCGTTACTGGTGGCGATTACCGGATTGGCGCAAGCCGCCGAGTGCCCGGAGCTGTTGCAAGGCTCTTTGCCCAAGTTGCGCGCCAAGGAATCCATCGACTTGTGCCAGCGCTTCGCCGGTAAACCGCTGGTGGTGGTCAATACCGCGAGTTTTTGCGGTTTCGCCCCGCAGTTCAAAAGCCTGGAGGCGCTGAACCAGCATTACAAGGCGCAAGGGCTGGAGGTCATTGGCGTGCCCTCCAACGACTTCAAGCAGGAGTCCAAGGACGGCGAGGAAACCGCCAAGGTGTGTTACGTGAACTACGGCGTGACCTTCACCATGACCGAGCCGCAGAAAGTTCACGGAGACGACGCGACTCACCTGTTTCAGGTCCTCGCTGCGCAGAGTGCTGCGCCAAAGTGGAATTTCTACAAATACGTGGTCGATCGCAAGGGCAAGGTGATCGCCAATTTCTCCAGTCTGACCAAACCCGACGATCCTGAGTTTATCGCCGCGGTGGAAAAAGCCCTGGCTTCGCAACCCTGATCGACGCCCATGAAAAAGCCCCGCCTCTGTGCAAGAGAGCGGGGCTTTTTTGATTCATGCGGCGAGGGGTTGAGGCTCGCCGCCGTCATCAGAAGCGGTAAGTTGCGCCGACGCCGAAACCGTTCGCCGAGTTTTCATACTTGGCACTGTAGGTCTGGCGACCGTTGTTGTCGTTGACCTTGACCGACTCTTCGACCAGGTACGAATACGCCAAGTCGATAGTCAGGTCGTCCGTCGGGCTCCAGCCAGCGCCCAGGCTGAAAATCTTGCGATCGCCAGTCGGAATGCGTGGGGAACGGTTTTCGTTGTTGGTCGGCGCCTGATCCACCGAGAAACCGGTGCGCAGGACCCACTGCTTGTTCACCTGGTAGGCGGCGCCGATGGCGTGAGCCCAGGTGTCGTGCCAGTTTTGCTCTTCGCTGATGGTGCCAAAACGGCTGTTCAGTGCAGCAGGAACGCCGCTGTTCTCAACGCTGATTTCTTTCAGACGGCTCCAGCGAGTCCAGGTGCTGCCTGCGTACAGCGTCCACTGGTCATCCAGCTGGTGAGTGACCGAAAAGTCGACCGACTCAGGCGTGGTGATGTCCAGCGAGGCGTCGTACTTCTGGTTCGGGTTTTGACCCAGGCCGGCGAGCACGCTGTAGTTGACCTTGGTGTTGCCTTCGAGCTTGTATTTCACTTTCGAGTGGTAAGTCAGACCGACGCGAGTGCTGTCGGTGGCTTGCACCAGGATGCCGACGTTGTAACCCAGTGCGGTGTCGTCACCCTTGATTTTGACTTGACCGTCCGGCGCGAGCGGACTAGGCGAAATGTTAAGGTTCGATTCCAGCTTGCCGTCAATGCGGTTGATGGTTGGACCGAAACCGATCGACACCTTGTCGTTGAAGGCATAGCTGACGGTAGGCTGAAGTGTGACGATTTTGACTTCGCTCTTGCTGCCAAAGTAACGGCCGGCGAAGTTGTTTTCATAATCGGTCACAAGGCCAAACGGGGCGTATACACCAACACCGAATGCCCAATTGTCGTCGATTGGCTTGACGTAGTAACCCATTGGAACGGCAATGAACGGGACCATGTCGCCGTCATTGCTGCCACCACGGCTGCCGCGTGCGTCGCTGATATCGGTATGTGCATCGAGAAATGCAGCGCCGCCGGTGACTTGTTCGCGCTTGAGGCGAGCCATGCCGGCAGGGTTGCCAAAAATTGTGCTTGCGTCATCGGCAGATGAAGATCGCCCGGCAAAACCTGTACCCATCCCGCTGATGCTTTGTTCGTTGATGGCAAAGCCACTCGCGAAAATCTGGGTGGATGCCAAGGTCACGGCGAGGCTAAGGGTGGTTTTGAGCATTACTTTTTTCATTATTAGAACTCCTGGTGATCACCGGGGCGAAAATTACCAACATTTTCGTCCCAGCGCTATAGGCCGTATGCGTTGATTTAGAGCGGTTTTGTAGGACAATCCGACCGAGTTCGCGGCGGTTGCGCGATCTTTGCAAGCGGGCGTGTCAGCAGGCGACCTGATTCAGCGGTGAAACACAGGTTTGCCAAGCGTAGGTGAAGTCCCTCAGGCGTCCTTGAGGCTGGAAGGTCTGGCGCCAGATACGGGCCATTCCCAGTAGGTCGTCTGCTTCGGGGAGCGGGGTGTTTTGTTCTTCCACCAGCAGCCAGGCGATGGCTGTGGCATAGCGCAGGTTGACGGTGAGTTCGAGGTGCGGACCACTCAGAAAAGCATGTTGGCTGGCCAGGCCGCGGACCAGGCTGGCGCGTTCCGGGTCAAGTGCCAGGTAATGGTCCCAGAGTGCCTGGTGGCGGGGTTCGGCGATTCGGTACAAGCCGTGGCCGCGGCGGTCATGCAAGGCAGAACCAAGGGCTGACTGACTGGCGGCAATGCCCAGCAGCAGGGTTTCGGCGGTTGCGCTATGGCGCCCCAGGTAAATCAATGTCGGGCGGATCACATAACGGCACAGTTCGCTGGCAGCGATACCCATAACACCCTCGGAACATGAAGTGGTCGGCGAGTCCTGAAGGTAGCGTTGGCAGCGGTGGATCGACTCAGGCTCGCCGGAAGCGGATCAAGCCGCTTGAGTTGAAGTGTAGTGTCATATTCGCGCTGTAAAGGTCTGTTTTTAAAATATTTCTGGCGAGCAGTTATAACTGTTATATCGGTTGGTGCTTACGCGCCGACGGCGAAAAGTGAAATATCGGGCAATAAAAAGCCCCGCTATGAAGCGAGGCTTTTGAGGTTTTCAGCGTTTCTGGCGTGTCAGGCAACCAGTGCCTGACGGGTACGCTCGATCACGGCCTGCAGCGGTTCGGCGCTGGAGTACTGATCGGGGTAAAGGCGTTCGCTGTGACGAGCGATGCCGTGTTCGTTGACCAGGGTGAAGCTGAAGCAGCCTTTGCGAGCGGCCATGATCAGGCAGTTCATTGGTGCAAAAGCGTTGGTAAGGGTGCGAATGGCATCCTGAGTGTGGATTTGAGTAGTCATTAAAGGTGTTCCTACAAGCGACACGGATAAGAGCCGTGCAAA
Source organism: Pseudomonas sp. GB2N2 (assembly GCF_054897705.1). Taxonomy (NCBI): domain Bacteria; kingdom Pseudomonadati; phylum Pseudomonadota; class Gammaproteobacteria; order Pseudomonadales; family Pseudomonadaceae; genus Pseudomonas; species Pseudomonas sp. GB2N2. The sequence goes on along the minus strand of NZ_CM142701.1, from coordinate 2,768,381 downwards.
ATTAAAACGTTCCAGTGACGACGACCACCATTGGTCGAACGAAGAACCCGACTGGAACAAAGCAGCCAGTTTGAAGCGCTGATTAAATTGGCGCGCTTGGGCTGGCAGGTAGGTACTTAGGAGGGCAGGCAACACATCAAGGGCAAAGGTTCTGGGCCCGGGGTGAAGATCCTGATCAATTTGCAGGCTGGTTCGGTCAGAGTAAGTGAGCTTCGCAACACCCTTTGCATTCAATTCAAAGGCAGTGTTGACGCAAGGTTTACCTGGAAACCATCGAGGTGGTCGATCCCGCTTGTTCGGTTGAAGCTTCCTGTGGGAAGGCAGACCGGGGGGAGTTGTTCGACCAGAATTGACTTTCAGCTTGGTACTAACGCCGCGGATACTAACGGATTGAATTGCAGAAGGGAAGTGTGTTAGCCAAAAACATCGTCCGGATGCCGTTATTCAAGCGTGCGTACGTGGCCTTGAGCGCCCGCAACGCACTGCAAAGGTACGAAATCCGACGGTCGGTCGGTGACGTTCATCGGACCGTGAGCGGCCTTCACCAACGATTAGCCACGGTTTATCCCCAGGCTGGGTAACAAAACGCGCCGAAAAAGCACGTCGATATAACGGCTAAGAAGGTAGTTGTACACATTAGTTGCGAGGACTGTCACCCCGTTGTCATCTGACGTCCAGGTACAGTGGGTGCCTGCAACCAAAATTTAAGTCAATGAAAAACATCGCTTTTTTTAACTGGTGAAAAAATCGTCAGTTTGACTGCGAGCCCCATTCCATACGGCTTTGCGAGAGTTCAAGGGCGGTTGTCCACTGACTTATCCACAGCTTCTGTGGATTGTCCCGAGCGCTTGCTCTAGGACGGGCGTGCCGGGATTTTTGAGCTTTACCTGTAAGAAAAAAAGAGTAGAGTGGCGCGCCTTCCGATCTGCCCCACAGTGCTTTATGAAGTTTCGCTCAGTACCCGTTTCTGTTACCTCTACTTCCCCAAGTGTTACCCCTCCCAAGCGTTTCTCGATGCGCGTGGCCGAGTGGCTGTTGGACAGCCCGCGGCTGCGTGAAATCACCAACGTCAAACATTTCGCCGGGCGTTTGCTCAAGCAACCGGCTCGCGAAGGTGTGGTTGCTGCGCAAAGCCGGCTCGGTCAGCTGATGTGTCGCGAATGCGGAAATGCGCGCGACCGTCGTATCGGCCAGGATCTTTTGCGTCAGGCGGCGCGGGCCGGGGATCGACGCGCCCAACAGGAACTGGGTCTGGTCAAAGACTGAGCTGTCCAAGACCTGACGCCTTGGTTAACCTTCAAGCTTTAACGAATGGGCAGGAAAGCCGATGGCTATGGACTTGACCAGCATATTGCTCGGTCTGGCAGGTGCTGCACTGCCTTTGTTAGTACTGGCTTGGCAGCTTCAGCGTCGGGCGAGCGCCGCGCAGTCGGACGTTGCGCTGCTGGAAGAGCGTCTGGCCATGGCTCATCTGGCCCAGGATGGCTTGAACGCCCAACTTGACGCGTGTCGCGATGAAATCGCTGATCTGGGGCAAGCCAACGGTGCCAAGCAGGCGGACCTCGCGGCGGTTCGCCGCGAAGTCGAATTGCTGCAGATCGAACGCGATGACGCCCGCGACGCTTCCCACGCCTGGAACATCGAGCGTGCCGGCAAAGAGGCTGAATTGCGTCGCCTCGACGCGCTGGCCGCCTCCCTCAACGCCGAACTGCGCGAGCAACAGGAAAGCCATCAGCAACGCCTCCGCGACCTGCAAGGCTCGCGTGATGAATTGCGCGCCCAGTTCGCCGAGCTGGCCGGTAAAATCTTTGACGAGCGCGAGCAGCGCTTCGCCGAAACAAGTCAGAAGAGCCTGGGACAGTTACTTGATCCTTTGAAGGAACGCATCCAGTCGTTTGAAAAGCGCGTCGAGGAAAGTTATCAGGCCGAGGCCCGTGAACGTTTTTCGCTGGCCAAGGAACTGGAGCGCCTGCAACAGTTGAACCTGCGCCTGAGCGACGAAGCCACCAACCTGACCCGCGCCTTGAAGGGGCAGAAAACCCAAGGTAACTGGGGCGAGCTGATTCTTGAGCGGGTGCTTGAGCACGCCGGGCTGGAGAAGGGCCGCGAGTACCAGACTCAGGTCAATCTCAAAGGTCCGGACGGCGAGCGGTTCCAGCCGGACGTGATCATTTATCTGCCGGGCGACAAGCAGGTGGTGGTCGACTCCAAAGTCAGCCTGACGGCCTATCAGCAATACGTGGCGGCAGAAGACGATGCCATCGGCCAGATCGCCATCAAGCAGCACGTCCTGTCGCTGCGCACGCACGTCAAAGGCCTGGCCGGCAAGGATTACAAGCGACTCGACGGCCTGCACAGCCTGGATTTCGTCTTGCTGTTCGTGCCGATCGAAGCGGCATTTTCTGCAGCGTTGCAGGCTGAGCCGAGCCTGTTTCAGGAAGCCTTCGACCGCAACATCGTTATCGTCAGCCCGACCACGTTGCTGGCGACCCTGCGTGTGATCGACAGCCTGTGGAAGCAGGAGCGCCAGAGTCAGAACGCCCGCGAAATTGCCGAGCGGGCAGGGTGGCTGTACGACAAGTTCGTGCTGTTCATTCAGGACCTGGACGAAGTCGGCAATCGCTTGCAGCAATTGGACAAGGCCTACAGCTCGGCGCGGAACAAGCTGACAGAAGGCCGCGGCAATCTGGTCAGCCGTAGCGAGCAGCTAAAGTTGCTGGGTGCGCGGGCGAGCAAGAGTTTGCCGGCAGACCTGCTGGAGCGGGCGATGACCGATGTTGATGGCTTGGCCGAGTTACCGGAGTAAGCCGAAAAACATCGTCGGCAAACCGGCTCCTGCAAGAGGTCGGTCAACCGTAGGAGCCGGCTTGCCGGCGATGGCGTCCGTCAAAACAGTGCCGTGCTAAAAATCTGCCGGCCTACAACGGCAAATACCGACTCAACAACGCCCTCAACGCTGCCGGCTTCACCGGTTTCGCCAGATAATCCAGCCCCGCCGCATGCACCTGCGCCACCGTCTCCGGATGCCCGTCAGCGCTGATCACCACGCCCGGCACCGGCTCACCCAGACGAGTTCGCAACCACGCCATCAACTCGGTCCCGGTCTCGCCATCGTCGAGGTGGTAATCCACCAGCGCCAGATGCGGGCGCACGCCATTGCTCAGCAACGCCGCGCATTCATCGCGGTTGCGCGCGGTCCAGACCTGACAGCCCCAGCGGGTCAGCAGGCTATTCATGCCGATCAGGATGCTGTCCTCATTGTCGATGCACAGTACTTGCGCGCCGTTCAACAGTTTGCCATTGAGCTCCGTCACGTTGGTTGGCGCGGCGATTTGCGCATTGGTCAACGGCACGCTGACGCTGAATACACTGCCGCGTCCCGGCCACGAACGCACTTGCAAGGTGTGGCCGAGGACGCGACACAGCCCGTCCGCAATTGCGAGGCCCAGCCCCAGACCCTTTTCGGCGCGGGTCTGGTGGCTGTCGAGGCGTTTGAACTCTTCGAAAATCACTTTCTGCTTGTCTTCCGCAATTCCCGGGCCACGGTCCCAGACTTCCAGGCACAGTTCACCCTGACGGCGACGAACGCCAAGCAACACTGGCCCCTTGGCGTAGCGGAAAGCATTGGTCAGGAAATTCTGCAGAATCCTGCGCAACAGTTTGATGTCGCTGTTGACCCGCAAAGTGCTGCCCCGAACCCTGAATTTGAGCCGTTGGTCACGGGCAAGGGCCTTGAATTCCGCACCGAGGGTGTCGAACAGCTCATTGAGTGCGAATGGCTTTGGATCGGGATTGATCTTGCCGTTTTCCAGGCGGGAAATGTCCAGCAGGTCGCTGATCAGGTCCTCTGCCGAGCGCAGTGACGAATCGAGGTGATGCACCAGTTTCTGCGCTTCGCCGGACAAGCCATCGTCCTGATGGGAAAGGGCCGCGGAAAACAGCCGCGCGGCGTTCAGTGGTTGCATCAGGTCATGGCTGACCGCCGCGAGGAAACGTGTTTTTGACTGGTTGGCCGACTCGGCGGTGCCCTTGGCTTCAGTGAGGGCGACGTTGAGTTGCGACAGCTCGTGGGTGCGCTCGGTCACCCGTTGCTCCAGGCCTTCATTGGCTTCGGTCAGCGCCTGCTCGGCCTGTCGAAACGCGGTGATGTCGGTAAAACTCATGACGAAACCGCCGCCCGGCATCGGGTTGCCGATCAGCTCGATCACACGGCCATTGGGGAAAAGTCGTTCAGAGGTGTGGGCACGTCCCTGACGCATCCAGTGCAAACGGCGGGCAACGTGCACTTCCGCTTCGCCGGGGCCACACAAACCGCGCTCGGCGTTGTAGCGAATGATGTCGGCAATCGGCCGGCCGACGCTGATCAGGCCGTCCGGGTAATTGAACAGCTCCAGATAACGCCGGTTCCACGCCACCAGTCGCAATGACTGGTCGACCACGCTGATGCCCTGCGTGATGTTCTCGATCGCACCTTGGAGCAACGCCCGATTGAACTGCAAAACCTCCGAGGCTTCGTCAGCGATTCGGACCACGTCCTCGAGCTGCATTTCCCGACCTTCGATTGCGGCTTTTACCACTGCACGTGTCGAAGAAGCGCCCAGCACACCTGCGAGCAAACGTTCAGTGTGGGCGATCCACTCACCGTCGGCGTTCTGGTTCGGGTTGAAGCCTTTGCCCTGGCGATACGCGAAGCGGATAAAACTCTGACGGGCGCGTTCTTCACCGACGAACCGTGCCGCCAATTGCAGCAGATCGTCGATCTGCACCGACAGCATTGAGCGGGCACTCGGGCGGGCGCTGATTTCCTGGCCGATGAAACGGCCAGCCTGCCAGTGTTCCGACACCCGCGTCCGCGACAGCACCGACACCCAGGCGAACAGCGTGAAGTTGGCCGCGAGGGACAGCATCACGCCTTGGGTCAGCGGGGTCAGCGGCAGGTTCAACGGATTGCTGTGCAGCCAGGCCAACCCGGGGAAAGTGTTCAATGACACGCCGAGACTGTGCGCGGCAATCGGCAGAATCAGCGTGTAGAACCATAGGAAGGTCCCGGCGGCGAGGCCGGCGAAAACACCGCGACGGTTGGCTTGTTTCCAGTACAGCGCGCCGAGCATCGCTGGGGCCAGTTGCGTCACGGCGGCGAAAGCAATCTGGCCGATAGTTGCGAGGCTTGCAGTGGAACCGAGCAGGCGATAACTGACATAGGCCAGCAGCAAAATCACCACGATGCTGACGCGGCGTACCGAGAGCATCCACTGGCGGAACACTTCGAACGGCCGCTCGGCGTTGTTGCGGCGTAGCAACCACGGCAACAGCATGTCGTTGGAAACCATGGTCGACAGCGCCACACTGGCGACTATCACCATGCCGGTCGCCGCCGAAGCGCCACCGATAAACGCCAGCATCGCCAGTGCCGGATGGGCCTGAGCCAGCGGGAGGCTGATGACAAACGAGTCCGGCAGCACCGAACTGGGCAGCAGCATCTGACCGGCTAATGCGATCGGGACTACAAACAGTGCCGCCAAAGCGAGGTAGGCGGGGAACACCCACTTGGCCAGGCGCAGATCCTGCGGGTCTATGTTTTCCACCACGGTCACATGAAACTGGCGGGGCAGGCAGATGATCGCCATCATCGCCACACCGGTCTGCACCACCATCGACGGCCAGTTGATGGTTTCTTTCCAGTATTCTTCGAGGCGCGGGGCGAGCATCGCCTGGTTGAACAGGTCGTCAAAACCATCGTACAGGCCATAGGTCACGAACACGCCGACCGCGAGAAACGCAAACAGCTTGACCAGCGCCTCAAACGCAATCGCCAGCACCATGCCGCGGTGGTGCTCCGTGGCGTCGAGGTTGCGGGTACCAAACACGATGGTGAACAGGGCCAGCACCAGCGACACGATCAACGCCGTGTCCTGGGCGCGAGTGCCTATGGCGTCGGCGCTGGCACCGATCAACAGATTCACGCCGAGCACGATGCCCTTGAGTTGCAGCGCGATGTAGGGCAGCACGCCGACCAGGCAGATCAGCGCCACGACAATCGCCAGTGACTGGGATTTGCCATAACGGGCGGCGATGAAGTCGGCAATGGAGGTGATGTTCTCCTGCTTGCTGATCATTACCATTTTTTGCAGAACCCATGGCGCGCACACTAGCAGCAGGATCGGCCCGAGGTAGATCGGCAGGAACGACCAGAGTTGTTCGGCCGCCTGGCCGACGGCGCCAAAGAAGGTCCAGCTGGTGCAATAGACGGCGAGCGACAGGCTGTACACCCACGCGCGCACTCGCGGCGGCAACGGCGCGCTGCGTCGGTCCCCGTAGAAGGCGATGGCGAACATGATGGCCATATAGGCCAGGGCGACGGCGGCGATCAGCCCGCTGGACAGCGACATGGGAACTCCAGACAAAAGACACCCGGGACTCCAGCCCGGTCAGACAGTCTCGCACGAGCGTCTGCGTTAGTCAGTGTCGACCAAGGTCGGGGCCCAAGGTCGCGGCCCAAGGTCGCGGCGCCGTGGGGTGTCACTGACTGAACGCAATCTCGATCAGCCGATGTAACGCCTCAACCTCAAGCGGTGCCGGCGAAAACAGAATGCGGAACACCGAAGGCGCGGCCACCAGATTGATCAACTGATCAACGCTCGGGCTGGGCTGGTCCGGATAGCGATCCAGAATCACCTGCAACTGCCCGCCAATGAGTGTCACGCACAGGCCGGGCGTGGGGCTCGATTGCACATCGCGCAGCATATTGCGCCCAGGCTCGGAGCTCATCTCGTCGAGATACTGCTCCGCCCAAGCGTGCACATCCCCGCGCAGGCTGCCGGTATTGGCCGGCTCAGTGTCGGGCTGCATGCGCGCGAGGGCTACATCCGCCAGCAACGCGGACAGATCGCCCCAGCGTCGATAGATGGTCGACGGCGTAACTCCCGCGCGCGCGGCGATTTGCGGGACGGTCACGCTGGATCGGTCCTGTTCTTCGAGGAGTGCGCGGACAGCCGAATGAATCGACTCTTGCACCCGGGCACTGCGGCCGCCGGGGCGTAAACCTTCTTTAATAGCCATGAGTCGGACCTTAACACAAAGAATTTGCTTTAAGCGCAGTCGAGTAGCACACTCCGCAAAAGCAAAAAGTTAGCTTTTGCGGAGTGTGCACATGTCGAATTCAACTTCAAGCCGTTCAATCCTGTGGTTTCTGGCGATCACTCTACTGAGTTTTTTGGCCGCATCCACGGCGCCGACGCCGCTGTATCACCTGTATCAGGAGCAGCTGCACTTCTCGGCAGCGACCCTGACCGTGATTTTCGGCATCTACGCCATCAGTTTGCTGGTGGCGCTGCTGACGGTCGGTTCGCTCTCGGATTACCTGGGACGCAAACCGGTGATTTTCACCGCGGTGATACTGAACATGCTGGCGATGCTGCTATTCATCAATGCCGACAGCGTCGCGTGGCTCATCGGTGCGCGGGCGCTTCAGGGATTTGCGACCGGGATGGCCACGGCGGTTCTGAGTGCCGCGTTGCTGGACACCGATCGCCAGCAGGGGCCGTTGATCAACAGTGTTGCGCCGCTGCTCGGCATGGCATTGGGCGGTATGGGTTGCGGCCTGTTGGCCGAATTTGCGCCGCTGCCGTTGCAGCTGACTTATTGGGTGCTGCTTGCGATGTTTGCGATGCAAGCGCTGTACGTCTGGCGTCTTCCGGAAAGCGTCAGCCCGCAGCCGGGTGCATGGTCTTCACTGCGCCCGACACTGCACGTACCGACTCAGGCGCGCGCCACCTTGTGGCGAGTGTTGCCGCTTAACACGGCAACGTGGGCGCTCGGCGGTTTTTACGCTTCGCTCGCGCCGTCGCTGGTGCGCACCGCCACGGGCTCCACCTCAAACCTGGTCGGCGGTTCGACCGTCGCGGCATTGACGGTGACCGGCGCACTGATGATCTTCACCTTGCGCAATCGGCCCGCCGCCACCGCGCTTTTGTTGGGTGCAACGCTGCTGCCAACGGGGATACTGGTGTTTTTAGCCGGCGTGCACAGCGCCAGCCTGACCTTGTTTTTCCTCGGCACGTTAGTCGCCGGTTGCGGTTTCGGCGCCGGTTTCCTCGGGGCGGTGCGCAGTCTGGTGCCGCTGGCGCAACCCCATGAGCGGGCAGGGTTGATGTCGGCGTTTTTTGTCCTGAGTTACCTGGCGTTCTGTTTGCCGTCGCTGCTGGCAGGCAATCTGGCGCGCACCTTTGGCCTGGTGGCGACCACCGACGGCTATGGCGCGGTGCTGATTATCCTGGCGGTCGGTGCGTTACTGGCGTTGCTGCGCCAGCGACCCCTGCCAGTGTGCAGCGCGACCGGACGCCCATAAAAAAACGGCGCATTTGCGGGCGCCGTTTTTGTGTACGCAGATCAGATCTGCGCGAATCCGCCGTCAACGAACAGCTCGATGCCGTTGATGAAACTGCTGTCATCCGACGCCAGGAACACTGCCGCTTTGCCAACTTCGGAAGGTGTGCCAAGGCGGCCGATCGGCACCTGGCTGGCCAGGTAATCCAGCAGTCCCTGTTGTTGATCTTCGGGCGCAAGTTCAGTCAGGCCCGGTGTGTGGATTGGACCGGGGCTGATGACATTGACGCGAATCCGCCGCGTTTTCAAATCCAGCAACCATGAGCGAGCAAAGTTGCGCACTGCGGCTTTGCTGGCGCTGTAGACGCTGAAATTTTCCGTGCCTTTGGTGGCCGTGGTGGATGCGGTCAGGATCACCGAGCCGCCGTCCTTGAGCAGGGTCAGGGATTTTTGCACGGTAAACAGCAAACCTTTGACGTTGACGCTGAAAATCCGGTCGAAGTGTTCTTCGGTAATCGCGCCGAGTGCCAGCATATCTCCGCCGCCCGCATTGGCGAATACGATGTCCAGATGACCGGCTTGTGCCTTGATCACTTCAAAGATTCGGTCCAGATCGCCAAGGTTCGAGACGTCGCCCTGAATCCCGGTGATATTACGTCCGATGGCGCTGACGGCGGCATCGAGTTCTGCTTGACGACGGCCGGTGATGAACACTGTTGCGCCTTGGTCGACGAAGGCCTGGGCCGACGCGAAGCCGATGCCGGTGGTGCCGCCAGTGATCAGTGCAACCTTGCCTTTGAGGGTGCTGCTCATGAGATGAATCTCCGCTGAGTTATTTAGGACGTTCTTGGCGATGTGTGCGCCGTTGAACAAACTGTATGCCGGAAGATTCAACGGAAAAATCGTCAGAATAGATTTTGTTTGTACATGGCTGTGGATAATACTCAGCGCTCGTCACTTGAGAGCGTCGTCATGAATCAATTACTGGCTATGCGAGTCTTTGCCCGCGTCGTGCAGGCCGGTTCGTTCACCAGGGCCGCCGACTCGTTGAACCTGCCAAAAACTTCGGTCAGCAAACTGGTGGCTGAACTGGAGGAACATCTCGGCGCCCGCTTGTTGCAGCGCACCACCCGCCGCCTCACAGTCACCGCGGACGGAGTGGCCTACTACGAACGCGCTTTGCAACTTATGGTTGAACTGGACGATCTGGACAACAGTTTTGCCAATGCCCAAGGTCATCCGCGTGGCAAGATTCGCGTCGATGTCGGCGGCTCGGTGGCGACCATCCTGATCATCCCTGCGTTGCCGGATTTCTACGCGCGATATCCAGACATCCACATCGAGTTGGGTGTCAGTGATCGACAGGCGGATCTGATCAGCGACAACGTGGATTGCGTGATTCGCGGCGGACCTTTGACCGAACTGTCCATGGCCGCAAGGCCGCTGGGGTTGTCGTCGTGGACCACGTGCGCGACTCCGGCGTATCTCCAGCGATTCGGCACGCCAACCGATCCGCGCGACCTGGAGAATAACCATCGCATGATCAGCTACCAGTCGGCCCGCAGTGGGCGGGTGATGCCGGCGCAATTCGAACGCAACGGAGAAAAACTCGAGATTCGGGGACAGGGGATATTCAGCGTTAACGAAAGTAACGCGCACCTGGCTTCCGGATTGGCCGGGCTGGGTGTCATCCACACCTTCACCTATACCGTGCAATCGCACATCGAGCGTGGAGAACTGGTGCCGATCCTTCAGGACTGGCGACCGGCCCGTTATCCCTTCCATGTGCTGTACCCGCCGAACCGGCACCTGAGCAACCGGGTCCGAGTATTTATCGACTGGCTGGCGCAGTTGTTCGCCAGTATGGGTTAGCCTTGGCACCGCCCTCCCTTTCGACGGACCGCCCCATGAAAGTCATCCGCAGCAAATCCTTCACCGCTGACCGTGCCTGGGGTGCGTTGGACATCGCCAACATGAATGGCATCACCACGCGTTTGCACTGGACGGATAAACCCTATAAATGGCACGTGAATGACGGCCAGGAAGTGTTCGTCGTCCTCGATGGCCAAGTACAAATGCGCTATCGCGACGCAGGCCTGGAAAAAGAAGTGGTGTTGGAGGTCGGTGATATTTTTTACGCCTCGGAGGGCACCGAACACGTGGCTCATCCGTTGGGGGTCGCGAGAATTCTGGTGATTGAATCGGAAGGCAGCGTCTGATTTATATCTACAAAACAGATAACTGTTAGAGATATTACCCGTTATATAGATATTCGATTCGGATCTATCATGGCTTCCACCTCATAGGAGGACTGGAGTTTGCCATGACATGCCCCAACGCCAAACACGCTTTCAAACCCTTCAGCCATTTGCAGCATCCCCGTGAAGTCATCCGCCAGTTCACTCCGAACTGGTTTGCCGCGACCATGGGCACCGGTGTCCTGGCATTGGCGCTGGCGCAGTTGCCCATCGCCAGCCGCGGTTTGCACGCGTTCGCCGAAGCATTGTGGCTGTTCAACATAGTGCTTTTCATGTTGTTCACCGCGTTGTACGCGGCACGTTGGGTGCTGTTTTTCGACGAGGCGCGGCGAATCTTCGGCCACTCCACGGTATCGATGTTTTTCGGCACCATTCCCATGGGCCTGGCGACCATCATAAATGGGTTCCTGGTATTCGGCCTGCCACGCTGGGACGACGGCGTGGTTCGTCTGGCCGAAGTCCTATGGTGGCTGGACGTGGCAATGTCGCTGGCCTGCGGTGTGTTGATCCCTTTCATGATGTTCACTCGCCAGGAACACAGCATTGACCAGATGACCGCGATCTGGCTGTTGCCGGTGGTGGCGGCGGAAGTGGCGGCCGCCAGTGGTGGCCTGCTGGCGCCGCACCTGACCGATGCCCATTCGCAACTGGTGGTGCTGGTCACCAGCTATGTGCTTTGGGCGTTTTCGCTGCCGGTGGCGTTCAGCTTCCTGACAATCCTGTTGCTGCGCATGGCGCTGCACAAACTGCCCCATGAAAATATGGCTGCTTCGAGCTGGCTGGCACTCGGGCCGATCGGCACCGGTGCGTTGGGCATGCTGCTGCTGGGGGCCGACGCGCCAGCAATCTTTGCCGCTAACAGTTTGCCGGGCATCGGCGAAATCGCCGCCGGGCTGGGGCTGGTGGCCGGCATGACGTTGTGGGGTTTTGGCTTGTGGTGGATGTTGATCGCGCTGCTGATTACCGTTCGTTACCTGCGTGCCGGTATTCCATTCAACCTCGGCTGGTGGGGGTTCACGTTTCCGTTGGGCGTCTATTCTCTGGCAACCTTGAAACTCGCCAGCACCTTGAACCTGACGTTTTTCAGTGCTTTTGGCTGTGTGCTGGTGGCGTTGCTGACGGTAATGTGGCTGATCGTTGCCAAACGCACGGTGCAGGGGGCGTGGCGTGGCGAGTTATTTGTTTCTCCGTGTATTGCAGGATTAAACAAATAAGCTGCCAGGATTAGGTAATGTGTGGCCTGGATCGACGCCAGAAACTCCAATAACAGAATCCACGCCACTCCTCATCAATATCAGGGACACACGGAATGAGTCACCCCTCACAGTTCAACTTGCTTCGCACTCGGCGCTTCCTGCCATTTTTCGTGACCCAGTCCCTCGGGGCGTTCAACGACAACGTGTTCAAGCAGTCGTTGATCCTCGCCATTTTGTACAAATTGACCATCGAGGGTGATCGTTCGATCTGGGTCAATCTGTGTGCGTTGCTGTTTATCCTGCCGTTCTTTCTGTTTTCCGCATTGGCCGGGCAGTTTGGCGAGAAGTACGCCAAAGACGCGCTGATTCGCCTGATCAAACTCGGCGAGATCGCGATCATGGCGGTCGGTGCGGTCGGGTTTGTCTTCGATCACTTGGCGCTGATGCTGGTGGCGCTGTTCGCCATGGGCACGCACTCGGCGCTGTTCGGGCCGGTGAAGTACTCGATCCTACCCCAGGCATTGCATGAAGAAGAGTTGGTCGGCGGCAACGGCCTGGTGGAAATGGGCACGTTTCTGGCGATTCTCGCCGGGACCATCGGCGCCGGGGTCATGATGTCGTCCGCGCACTACGCACCGATTGTGGCCACGGCGATCGTCGGCATTGCCGTGCTGGGTTATTTGGCCAGTCGCAGTATTCCACGGGCGGCGGCCTCGTCGCCGCAAATGCGCCTGAATTGGAACATCTTCAGCCAATCCTGGGCCACCTTGAAACTGGGTCTCGGACAAACGCCCGCGGTGTCGCGCTCGATTGTCGGCAACTCGTGGTTCTGGTTTGTCGGGGCGATTTATCTGACGCAGATTCCGGCGTATGCCAAGGAGTGGATGCACGGCGACGAAACCGTAGTAACGCTGATTCTCACCGTGTTTTCGGTGGGTATCGCCCTCGGCTCATTGCTGTGCGAAAAACTTTCCGGGCGCAAAGTCGAGATCGGTCTGGTGCCGTTCGGCTCATTCGGCCTGACCGTGTTTGGTTTGCTGCTGTGGTGGCATTCCGACGGGATTCCCGACAGCGTCACCGGCCATGGCTGGATCGAAATCCTCGGCTTTGGTCACACCTGGCTGGTGTTGTTCGACATTCTTGGGTTGGGAGTTTTCGGCGGTTTCTATATTGTTCCGCTGTACGCGTTGATTCAGTCACGCACCGCGGAGAACGAGCGGGCGCGGGTGATTGCCGCCAACAACATTCTCAACGCGCTGTTCATGGTGGTCTCGGCGATTGTGTCAATCGTGTTGCTGAGCCTGGCCAAGCTGTCGATCCCGCACGTGTTCCTGGTTGTGTCGCTGCTGAACATTGGCGTCAACGCCTACATCTTCAGCATCGTCCCCGAGTTCAGCATGCGTTTCATGATCTGGCTGCTCAGCCATTCCATGTACCGTGTAGAGCATCGCAATCTGGAGGCGATTCCGGATGCAGGCGCGGCTTTGCTGGTGTGTAACCACGTGTCCTTCGTCGACGCGTTACTGATTGGCGGCGCGGTGCGTAGGCCGATTCGCTTTGTGATGTATTACAAGATCTACAACTTGCCGGTACTGAACTTCATCTTCCGCACGGCGGGCGCTATTCCGATCGCGGGACGCCATGAAGATATTCAGATCTACGAAAAGGCCTTCACGCGCATCGCCCACTATTTGAAGGACGGCGAACTGGTGTGCATCTTCCCTGAAGGCAAGTTGACCGCCGACGGCGAGATCAACGAATTCAAGAGCGGGCTGACGCGGATTCTCGAGGAGACGCCGGTGCCGGTGATTCCGTTGGCGTTGCAGGGGTTGTGGGGAAGTTTCTTCAGTCGCGATCCCGACAAAGGCGTGTTCCGTCGGTTGTGGTCGCGAGTGACCCTGGTGGCAGGGCCGGCAGTAGCGGTAGAGGCGGCAGAACCGGCCACGTTGCAAGGTTTGGTCGGGGCATTGCGCGGTGATGCCCGCTAACGAGTGACATCGCGGGCCGCACCTGCGGCGGGCCCGCGCTGGCGCGCTCAGCCCGCCATTGCCAAACGATTGCGTCCTTCACGTTTGGCCACGTAGAGCGCACTGTCGGCGCGACGCACCAGGCTTTCTACGGATTCACCGGGTAACAGGGTCGAACAGCCGAGGCTGACGGTCAGCTCGATCGGCTTGCCATCGGCCGTAAAATCGTTTGCCTGCGCTGCAAAACGCAGGCGTTCACCGACCAATGCCGCCGCTTCACGCCCGGTGTTGGACAGCAGAATCAGGAATTCTTCGCCACCATAACGGAACACCATGTCGACATTGCGTAACTGACTTTTGATCGAGGCTGCAACGGCCTTGAGCACGTCATCGCCGGCACTGTGGCCATGGCTGTCGTTGATGTTCTTGAAGTGATCGATGTCGAGCATCAGCAGCGAGAGAGGTTGCAGATGCCGACGCGACATCTCGATTTCCCGTTGCAGTGTCTGATCCATGGCGATGCGATTGCCGGTGTCCGTGAGCGGATCACGCAAGGCACTCTGGGTCGCCGCGCGGTAGAGCAGAGCGTTGCGCACCGGGTACAGCAACGCGGACATCAACGACTCGAGATGACCTAGTTCCGATTCAGTGAAGCGCTGATTGCGGCGCAACACCAGTTCACCCAAGTGCTCGCCTTCATGGGTGAGGGTGTAGCTGACGGAGTGATGGCCGCGCAGACCGAACTCCAGGCGCAAGTCGCTGGCTTTGTGCTGATAGCTCAGGGCGTCGAGTGGCACGAGTCGGTGAATTTCCCGGAAGAAGATCCCGAGAATGCGTTGTGGCTCAAGACTGGTTTGCAGCTGCTGACTCAGTTGCTGGCGCACCTGCGCAAGACTGACCGACCTTTTCAGAAGCGGGGGCTGTTGACCAAAGCCCAGGCGTTGCAATTTGGCACTGTCGAAGTCAATTGCGTTGGTCTGGGAAGGTGTTTTCATATGGCGGGCCCCCTTAAGCGGTAAGACAGTCTTACAGGCTGGGTGAGAGCGGCTTTGGGCTGCGCGTCGTACTGATCCATCAGTCCCGTAGGACATTTGACGCAAGTCTAGTCTGCTTTACAGAAGATTAGTAACCTATCGACTCGAGAGTCGGCCCGTCTGCTTTCACACGGCGTGTCTGAGCAAATTTAGAGCGAAAGTCGTGCCATTCGGTTCAGTCGATTTAAAAGGCTTGTAAATCAATAGATTGATCAAGGTTCTACACCGCGTCGCGTATTTCATGCCATTTGTTTGACAGAAATCATGCGCAGTTACGACGCTATTTTAGTGCCGCGACGGAAGTTCGCCACGGCACAATTGCGACGCACGGCTTACTGGGCGTTGAATGCCTGGCCGTTGATCCCGGTGCTGTCCGGACCCATCAGGTACAGGTAGACCGGCATGATCTCCTCGGGCGTTGGGTTATGCAGCGGGTTTTCGCCGGGATAGGCCTGCGCGCGCATGCTGGTGCGGGTGGCTCCGGGGTTGATGCTGTTGGAGCGCACCGGGGCCACGGTATCGACTTCGTCAGCCAGGGTTTGCATCAAGCCTTCGGTGGCGAACTTGGAGACGCCGTAAGCACCCCAATACGCACGTCCCTTGCGGCCGACGCTGCTGGAAGTGAACACCACGGATGCGTCTTGCGACAGCTTGAGCAGCGGCAACAGCGTGCTGGTCAGCATGAACATCGCGTTGACGTTCACATGCATGACGCGCATGAAGTTTTCGCCCGACAACTGCTCAATTGGCGTGCGCGGGCCAATGATTGACGCGTTGTGCAGCAAGCCGTCGAGGTGGCCGAATTCGGTTTCGATCATCGCCGCCAATTCATCGTATTGATGGGGGAGGGCGGTTTCCAGGTTGAACGGAATCACGGCCGGTTGCAGATGGCCGGCGGCCTCGATGTCGTCATAGACCTGAGTCAGGTTGGCTTCGGTCTTGCCCAGCAATAGCACGGTGGCTCCGTGGGCAGCGAAAGTTTTCGCAGCGGCAGCGCCGATGCCGCGACCGGCACCGGTGACCAGGATGACCCGATCCTTGAGCAATTCAGGACGGGCGGAATAATCAAACATAAGAAACCTCAAAAAGTCAGACGCGGTCCCTGTAGGAGCGAGCCTGCTCGCGATGGTCGTCAACGATAACGCGACAAACCTGACACCCCGCAGCGTTCTCGGGTTTTTCGCGAGCAAGCTCGCTCTTACAAAAAAAACAGTTCTCAGCAACTGCAAAGTGCGCTATCGAGCACCTTGCGCAACTCCAGCGGATGATCAACCACCACGTCTGCGCCCCAATGCCTTGGGTTATCGTCCGGATGAATGTAGCCATAGGTCACGGCGGCCGTCCTGGTGCCGGCGTCGCGGCCAGATTCGATGTCACGCAGATCATCACCCACGAACAACACACTGGCCGGATCGAGGTCGAGCATCTTGCACGCCAGGATCAACGGCTCCGGGTCGGGTTTGCTGTTCTTCACATGATCCGGGCAGATCAGCAGCGCCGAACGCTCGGCCAATCCCAGCTGCTGCATGATCGGCTCGGCAAACCGCAAAGGCTTGTTGGTGACCACGCCCCAGATCAGGTTGGCTTTTTCGATGTCGGCCAACAGTTCGCCCATGCCGTCGAACAGCTTGCTGTGAACCGCGCAACCGGCGAGGTAGCGCTCCAGAAACTCCAGGCGCAGCGCTTCGAAGCCAGGCGATTCCGGGTCCATGGAGAATGTCACGGCGACCATCGCCTTGGCGCCGCCGGAGATCTCGTCGCGAATGTGCTTGTCATTCACCGGTGGCAAGCCACGCTCGGCACGCATTGCCTGACAAATAGCAATGAAGTCCGGCGCGGTGTCGAGCAGCGTGCCGTCCATGTCGAAAAGGACTGCTCTGATACGCATCGGCTTACTCCTCGCGCAAGGTCTGGATCATGTAGTTGACGTCCACGTCGGAGGCCAGTTTGTAGTGCTTGGTCAGCGGGTTGTACGTCAGGCCGATGATGTCCTTGACGGAGAGGCCGGCCATGCGGCTCCACGCGCCGAGCTCGGAAGGGCGGATGAATTTCTTGAAGTCGTGGGTGCCGCGCGGCAACAGCTTCATGATGTATTCGGCGCCGACGATGGCGAACAGGTACGCTTTCGGGTTGCGGTTGATCGTGGAGAAGAACACTTGGCCACCCGGCTTGACCATTTTGAAACAGGCGCGGATTACCGACGACGGATCTGGCACGTGTTCAAGCATTTCCAGGCACGTGACCACATCGAATTGCTCAGGCATTTCCTCAGCCAGGGCTTCAGCGGTGATCTGACGGTATTCGACGCTCACGCCGGATTCCAGCTGATGCAGTTGCGCAACGGCCAGCGGCGCTTCGCCCATGTCGATGCCCATCACGGTCGCGCCGCGCTGGGCCATGGCTTCACTGAGAATGCCGCCGCCGCAACCGACGTCGAGGACCTTCTTGCCGGCCAGGTTGACCCGTTCGTCAATCCAGTTGACCCGCAGCGGGTTGATGTCGTGCAGCGGTTTGAATTCGCTTTCGCGATCCCACCAGCGATGGGCCAGGGCTTCGAATTTGGCGATTTCGGCGTAGTCGACGTTACTCATGGTTCATCCTCTAAAACTTGAAAAATCCTGTTGCCCCGACGGTGAGTCCGGGGTGCTTACGATTCGGTGTGGCCGCTGATGCGCTGGCCCCAGGCTTTGGCGGTGGCGCTGAGCTGTTGTTCATCGAGACGGGTCAGGCGCCGGTCGTCCAGCAACTGCTTGCCGCCGACCCACAGGTGCTTTACGCAATCCCGGCCGGTGGCATATATAAGCTGCGACACCGGATCGTAGACCGGTTGCTGCGCCAGTCCCGAAAGGTCGAAAGCGACGATGTCCGCGGCTTTGCCGACTTCCAGCGAGCCGACTTCGGCCTCGATGCCCATGGCGCGAGCACCGTTCAGCGTGGCCATGCGCAGCGCGCGATGGGCGTCCAGCGCGGTGGCCGAACCGGCGACGGCTTTGGCCAGCAACGCTGCAGTGCGTGTTTCGCCGAGCAAATCGAGGTCATTGTTGCTGGCGGCGCCATCGGTGCCGACGGCGACGTTGACGCCCGCCTGCCATAAACGCTCTACCGGGCAGAAACCGCTGGCCAGCTTCAGGTTCGACTCAGGGCAATGGATCACGGTGGTGTTGCTTTCTACCAGTAACGCCAGGTCTTCATCGCTGATCTGGGTCATGTGAACGGCCTGGAAGCGCGGCCCCAGAAGGCCCAGTCGCGCAAGGCGGGCCAACGGGCGTTCACCACGCTGCTCCACCGACTGCTGCACTTCGAAGGCTGTTTCATGCACGTGCATGTGAATCGACGCGTCCAGCTCTTCGGCGATCACGCGGATTTTTTCCAGGTTTTCGTCGCCCACGGTGTAGGGCGCGTGGGGGCCGAAGGTGACTTTGATGCGCTCGTGGTGCTTGAGGTCGTTGAACAGTTCGACGCCCTGACGAATGGCTTCGTCTGCGGTGCTGGCGCCCGGAATCGGGAAGTCAAGGATCGGAATGGCGATCTGCGCGCGTATGCCGCTGTTATGTACGCGCTCGCTGGCAACCTTCGGGAAGAAATACATGTCAGAGAAGCACGTGATGCCACCTTTGATCTGTTCGGCGATGGCAAGGTCGGTGCCGTCGCGTACAAAGGCTTCATCGACCCACTTGGCTTCGGCCGGCCAGATGTGGTTTTCCAGCCAGGTCATCAGCGGCAGATCATCGGCCAGGCCGCGAAACAGGGTCATCGCCGCGTGCCCATGGGCATTGATCAAGCCGGGGCTGAGCAACATGTCCGGCAGTTCGCGGACGTCGGTTGCTTCAAGCTTCAGCGCTGCGGCGCGGGGGCCGATGAACACGATGCGCCCGTCGCGGATGCCCACGCCATGCTCTTTGAGGACAACGCCAGCGGGTTCGACGGGTACCAGCCAGGTCGGCAGCAATAACAGGTCGAGCGCAGCGGCAGTGTTCGGCATCGAGGGTCGGTTCCAGTGCTTTTATAAAGGATGGCGAAGTATACCCGAGCGTCTTCGCGGGGGGATCGCTATAATCGGCGGCTTTGTGACTGAGTACGGGGTGTGGGATGCGCGATCGACTGTTGGCTGCGGAGAAGGTGAAGGCCATCGATTGGCGTGATGGCGCCCTGTATCTGCTGGATCAGCGTGTTTTGCCGTTCGAGGAAACCTGGATTGCCTACACCAGCGCTGCCGGCGTAGCCGAGGCTATTCGCTCGATGGTCGTGCGTGGAGCACCGGCGATCGGCATCAGCGCTGCGTATGCCATGGTGTTGTCAGCCCGCGCCCGTATCGCCGAGGGCGGTGACTGGCAGGCGGAATGGGAAGAGGATTATGCTTTATTGGCCGATTCCCGTCCGACAGCGGTGAACCTGTTCTGGGCCTTGAGCCGCATGCGTGACCGCCTCGATCGCCTCAAGGGCTCTGCCGACCCGCTGGCGGCGCTGGAGGCGGAGGCCATTGCCATTCATGAAAGTGATCGCGAAGCCAACCTGACCATGGCGCAGTTGGGCGTCGACCTGATTCGCAAGCATCAGGGCAACGCTCAGACGATCCTGACCCACTGCAACACCGGCGCCCTGGCCACCGGCGGCTTCGGCACCGCGCTGGGGGTGATTCGCGGGGCGTTCATTGAAGGCATGGTCGAGCGCGTCTACGCCGATGAAACCCGTCCGTGGCTGCAAGGTTCGCGGCTGACCGCGTGGGAACTGGCTAACGAAGGCATTCCCGTGACGCTCAATGCCGACTCCGCTGCGGCCCACATCATGAAGACCAAAGGCATCACCTGGGTCATCGTCGGCGCCGACCGGATTACCGCCAATGGCGACGTGGCCAACAAGATCGGCACCTATCAGCTGGCGGTCAACGCGATGCACCACGGCGTGCGCTTCATGGTGGTGGCGCCGAGTTCGACCATCGACATGAATCTGGCCAGCGGCGACGACATTCCAATCGAGGAGCGTGATGGCCGCGAGTTGCTGGAAGTCGGCGGCAAGCGGGTCGGGGCGGACGTCGATGCGTTCAACCCGGTGTTTGACGTGACCCCGGCGGATTTGATCGACGCGATCGTGACCGAGAAGGGCATCGTCGAGCGGCCGGATACGGCGAAGATGGCGCAGTTGATGTGCCGCAAGCGGTTGCATTGATGACTTGTTGGGCCTGATAGATAGCTATCGCGAGCAGGCTCACGCCTACAGGGGGATTTGTGAGCCACAGATCCCGTGTAGGCGTGAGCCTGCTCGCGATAAGGCCTTCAAAGTCAACAAATCCCTTCAAATCAGACCCAAATTTTACATTCAGCACAGCTCT
The DNA here is from genome assembly GCF_054897705.1 of Pseudomonas sp. GB2N2. Classification (NCBI taxonomy): domain Bacteria; kingdom Pseudomonadati; phylum Pseudomonadota; class Gammaproteobacteria; order Pseudomonadales; family Pseudomonadaceae; genus Pseudomonas; species Pseudomonas sp. GB2N2. The sequence goes on along the minus strand of NZ_CM142701.1, from coordinate 2,748,272 downwards.
AAGCCTCTCTCGTCCCCTATAAGCCTGCCACCAGTCAACTAACTACACTCCATGCGCATCTGGGGGATAGGTGCGTGGCGGCTCTTGTGATAACATTCGGCAGTTTCCAAGGTGGCCCGATGTGGCTGTCTTTACTGCGCAGATCCATGGCATAACTTGTTGATTTGTCGTAAGTCGGTGCATTGGCAATCAGCCTGCATCGGCGAGCTTCGTTCGTCCCATATGGATGTGACGAGGTTTCACCAGAAAAAGGAATCAGGCTTCTCATGGGCGAACTGGCCAAAGAAATCCTCCCGGTCAATATCGAAGACGAGCTGAAGCAGTCCTACCTCGACTACGCGATGAGCGTAATTGTCGGGCGGGCACTGCCGGATGCGCGCGATGGCTTGAAGCCCGTGCACCGGCGTGTGCTGTTCGCGATGAGCGAGCTGGGCAACGACTTCAACAAGCCGTACAAGAAATCTGCCCGTGTTGTCGGTGACGTGATCGGTAAGTACCACCCGCACGGTGATACCGCGGTGTACGACACCATCGTTCGGATGGCGCAGCCATTCTCGCTGCGCTACCTGCTGGTAGACGGTCAGGGCAACTTCGGTTCGGTGGACGGTGACAACGCCGCGGCCATGCGATACACCGAAGTGCGCATGACCAAGCTGGCGCACGAGCTGCTGGCTGACCTGCACAAGGAAACCGTGGACTGGGTGCCGAACTACGACGGCACCGAAATGATCCCCGCGGTCATGCCGACCCGTATTCCCAACCTGTTGGTCAACGGCTCCAGCGGTATCGCCGTGGGCATGGCGACCAACATCCCGCCGCACAACCTCGGTGAAGTTATCGACGGTTGCCTGGCCCTCATCGACAACCCTGAGTTGACCATCGATGAGCTGATGCAATACATCCCCGGTCCGGACTTCCCGACCGCCGCGATCATCAACGGTCGCGCCGGCATCATCGAAGCCTACCGCACCGGTCGCGGACGCATTTACATGCGTGCCCGCTCAATGATCGAAGACATCGACAAGGTCGGTGGTCGCCAGCAGATCGTCATCACCGAACTCCCTTACCAGCTGAACAAGGCGCGTCTGATCGAGAAGATCGCCGAGCTGGTTAAAGAGAAGAAGCTGGAAGGCATCACCGAGCTGCGCGACGAGTCCGACAAAGACGGTATGCGCGTCGTGATCGAACTGCGTCGCGGCGAAGTGCCTGAGGTGATCCTCAACAACCTCTACGCCCAGACCCAGCTGCAAGCAGTGTTCGGTATCAACATCGTCGCGCTGATCGACGGCCGTCCGCGAATCCTTAATCTCAAGGACCTGCTGGAAGCCTTCGTTCGTCACCGTCGCGAAGTTGTTACCCGTCGCACCGTGTTCGAGCTGCGCAAAGCCCGCGAACGCGGGCACATCCTGGAAGGTCAAGCCGTTGCCCTGTCGAACATCGACCCGGTCATCGCACTGATCAAGGCTTCGCCGACGCCGTCGGAAGCCAAGGAAGCGCTGATCAAGACCGCGTGGGAATCCTCCGCCGTGGTCGCGATGGTCGAACGCGCCGGTGCCGACTCTTGCCGTCCAGAGACCTTGGACCCGCAATACGGTCTGCGCGAAGGCAAGTACTTTCTCTCACCGGAACAGGCACAAGCGATTCTTGAACTGCGTCTGCACCGTCTGACCGGTCTGGAACACGAGAAGCTGCTAGCCGAGTATCAAGAGATCCTCAACCAGATCGGCGAACTGATCCGCATCCTCAGCAGCGCCACGCGCCTGATGGAAGTGATCCGCGAAGAGCTGGAAGTGATCCGCGCCGAATACGGCGATGTGCGTCGCACCGAGATTCTCGATGCCCGTCTCGACCTGACCCTGGGTGACATGATCCCGGAAGAAGAGCGCGTCGTGACCATTTCCCACGGTGGCTACGCCAAGACCCAGCCGTTGGCTGCGTACCAGGCTCAGCGTCGTGGCGGTAAAGGCAAATCGGCTACCGGCGTGAAGGACGAGGACTACATCGCTCACCTGCTGGTTGCCAACAGCCACACCACGCTGCTGCTGTTCTCCAGCAAAGGCAAGGTGTACTGGCTGAAAACCTACGAAATTCCGGAAGCGTCCCGCGCTGCCCGCGGTCGTCCGCTGGTCAACCTGCTGCCGCTGGACAGTGATGAATACATCACCACCATGCTGCCGGTCGAGGAATACACCGAAGGTCACTTCATCTTCATGGCCACCGCCAAAGGCACCGTGAAGAAGACCCCGCTGGAATCCTTCAGCCGTCAGCGCAGCGTTGGTCTGATCGCGCTGGAGCTGGACGAAGGTGACGTACTGATTTCTGCCGCCATTACCGATGGCGAGCGCGAAGTCATGCTGTTCTCCGACGGCGGCAAGGTCACCCGCTTCAAGGAAACCGACGTTCGCGCCATGGGCCGTACCGCTCGCGGTGTGCGCGGCATGCGTCTGCCGGAAGGCCAGAAGCTGATTTCCATGCTGATCCCGGAAGAAAACAGCGAGATCCTCACCGCTTCTGCCCGTGGTTACGGCAAGCGTACGGCGATCAGCGAGTTCCCTGAATACAAGCGTGGCGGTCAGGGCGTTATCGCCATGGTCAGCAACGACCGTAACGGCCGTCTTGTCGGCGCGGTCCAGGTGCTTGACGGCGAGGAAATCATGCTGATTTCCGACCAAGGCACACTGGTTCGTACCCGCGTCGACGAAGTGTCCAGCCTGGGTCGTAACACCCAAGGCGTGACCCTGATCAAGCTGGCCAGCGATGAAACGCTGGTAGGCCTGGAGCGGGTTCAGGAACCGTCGGAAGTCGAAGGCGAAGAGCTGGAAGGTGAGGAAGGTGAAGAGCGTGCGGTGTTCGAGGGCGAAGTCGTGATCGACGACGTGGTTGAAGACCAGCAGCTCGACGCTGCCGCTGACGAAGAACCGCAAGAGTAAGGGGACAAATCAGGGGGCGGATGAAAATTCGCCCCCTTGTTGTTTGTCCGAACGGAAATATCGACGCCCACATTGGATCGGTGTCGACTGATATGTGATACCACCAAATCAGAGCGAGATTGGATGTGAGCAAGAGAGCCTATAACTTCTGTGCCGGTCCTGCGGCACTTCCCGAAGCTGTCCTGCAGCGCGCCCAGGGTGAACTCCTTGATTGGCACGGCAAGGGCCTGTCGGTCATGGAAATGAGCCATCGCAGCGATGAGTTCGTCTCCATTGCGACCAAGGCCGAGCAGGATCTGCGTGATCTGCTGAATATCCCTTCAAACTACAAAGTGCTGTTTCTGCAGGGTGGCGCGAGCCAGCAATTTGCTCAGATTCCTCTGAACCTGTTGCCGGAAAGCGGCACCGCTGACTATATCGACACCGGTATCTGGTCGCAGAAAGCCATCGAAGAAGCGTCGCGCTACGGTCACGTCAACGTCGCCGCCACCGCCAAGCCTTACGACTATTTCGCCATCCCCGGTCAGAACGAATGGAAGCTGTCGAAGGACGCGGCCTACGTTCACTACGCGCCAAACGAAACCATCGGCGGCCTGGAATTCCAGTGGATTCCGGAAACCGGTGACGTTCCGCTGGTCGCCGACATGTCTTCGGACATCCTCTCGCGCCCGGTCGATGTTTCGCGCTTCGGCATGATCTACGCCGGCGCGCAGAAAAACATCGGCCCGAGCGGCATCGTCGTCAACATCGTGCGTGAAGACTTGCTGGGCAACGCCCGCTCGTTTTGCCCGACCATGCTCAACTACAAGGTCGCGGCTGATAATGGCTCGATGTACAACACCCCGCCAACGTTGGCCTGGTATTTGTCCGGCCTGGTGTTCGAGTGGCTCAAAGAGCAGGGGGGTGTTGAAGCCATCGGCAAGCTCAACGACGTGAAACAGCGCACGCTGTATGACTTCATTGATGCCAGTGGCCTCTACAGCAACCCGATCAATATCTCGGACCGCTCGTGGATGAACGTGCCGTTCCGTCTGGCCGACGATCGCCTGGACAAGCCATTCCTGGCCGGTGCCGACGAGCGTGGCCTGCTGAACCTCAAGGGTCACCGCTCGGTGGGCGGCATGCGCGCCTCCATCTATAACGCCGTCGACATCGTTGCGGTCAACGCACTGGTTTCGTACATGGCAGAGTTCGAGAAGGAACACGGCTAATGTCTGAGCAAGAACTCAAGGCACTGCGCGTTCGCATTGACGCCCTGGACACTAAAGTCCTGGAGCTGATCAGCGAGCGTGCACGCTGCGCCCAGGAAGTTGCGCGGGTAAAGATGGCCTCGCTGGCCGAAGGCGAAGTGCCGGTGTTCTATCGTCCTGAGCGTGAAGCTCAGGTGCTCAAGCGTGTGATGGAGCGCAACCAGGGGCCGCTGGGCAACGAAGAGATGGCGCGACTGTTCCGCGAAATCATGTCCTCCTGCCTGGCGCTTGAACAACCGCTGAAAGTGGCTTACCTCGGTCCTGAAGGCACCTTCACCCAAGCGGCGGCCATGAAACACTTCGGTCACGCCGTGATCAGCAAGCCGATGGCGGCGATCGATGAAGTGTTCCGTGAAGTGGCGGCCGGTGCGGTGAATTTTGGCGTGGTCCCGGTGGAAAACTCCACCGAGGGCGCAGTCAACCACACCCTCGACAGCTTTCTCGAACACGACATGGTCATCTGTGGCGAGGTCGAGTTGCGCATTCACCACCACTTGTTGGTCGGTGAAAACACCAAGACCGACAGCATCAGCCGCATTTACTCCCATGCCCAATCGCTGGCCCAGTGCCGCAAGTGGCTGGATGCACATTATCCGAACGTCGAGCGCGTCGCGGTGTCGAGCAACGCCGAAGCCGCCAAACGGGTCAAGGGTGAGTGGAACTCGGCGGCGATTGCCGGTGACATGGCCGCCGGCTTGTACGGGCTGATCCGTCTGGCCGAGAAAATCGAGGATCGTCCGGACAACTCCACGCGATTCCTGATGATCGGCAGCCAGGAAGTGCCGCCGACCGGCGACGACAAGACGTCGATCATCGTTTCCATGAGCAACAAGCCCGGCGCGCTTCACGAGTTGCTGGTGCCATTCCACGACAATGGTATAGATCTGACACGCATCGAGACGCGTCCTTCGCGCAGCGGTAAATGGACCTACGTGTTTTTTATCGACTTCGTCGGCCATCACCGCGATCCGTTGATCAAGGGTGTGCTGGAAAAGATCAGTCAGGAAGCAGTAGCACTCAAAGTGCTGGGTTCCTACCCGAAAGCCGTCCTTTAAGGGGTAGCAAATGAGTGGCAACTTCCTCGCTCTGGCGCAGCCGGGCGTGCAACAACTTTCGCCTTACGTTCCGGGCAAACCCGTGGACGAACTGGCGCGCGAGCTGAACATTGATCCCGCCAGCATCGTCAAACTGGCGAGTAACGAAAACCCGCTGGGCGCCAGTCCAAAGGCGCTGGCAGCTATTCGCGACGAACTGGCCGAGCTGACCCGTTATCCGGACGGCAACGGTTTTGCGCTCAAGACCCTGCTGGCAGACCAGTGCCGCGTCGAGTTGAATCAGGTGACGCTGGGCAATGGTTCCAACGACATTCTCGAACTGGTTGCCCGTGCCTATCTGGCGCCGGGCCTGAATGCCGTGTTCAGCGAGCACGCGTTTGCGGTCTATCCGATCGTTACGCAAGCCGTCGGCGCGACGGCCAAAGTGATTCCGGCCAAAGACTGGGGCCATGATCTGTCGGCCATGCTGACGGCAATCGATTCCGAGACCCGCGTGGTCTTCATCGCCAACCCGAACAACCCGACCGGCACCTGGTTCGACGCGCAAGCGCTGGACGAATTTTTGCAGGATGTTCCGGAGCACGTGCTGGTGGTGCTGGACGAGGCCTACATCGAATACGCCGAAGGCAGTGAATTGCCGGACGGTCTCGACTTTCTGGCCGCTTATCCGAACCTGCTGGTTTCTCGCACATTCTCCAAAGCCTACGGTTTGGCGGCGCTGCGGGTCGGCTATGGCTTGTCCACCGCGGTCGTTGCCGATGTGCTGAATCGCGTGCGGCAGCCGTTCAACGTCAACAGCCTGGCGCTGGCCGCTGCCTGTGCGGCGCTGCAAGACGCCCAGTACCTGGCCGAAAGCCGTCGCCTGAACGAGGCTGGCATGCAGCAGCTGGAAGCGGGCTTCCGGGCGCTGGGGCTGAGCTGGATTCCGTCCAAGGGCAACTTTATCTGCGTCAATCTGGGTCGCGTTGCTGCCCCGGTGTTTCAGGGATTGCTGCTCGAAGGCGTGATCGTGCGTCCGGTGGCCAATTACGGCATGCCGAACCACCTGCGCATCACCATTGGTTTACCGGCCGAAAACAACCGCTTCCTTGAGGCGCTGACCAAGGTTCTGGCTCGTGGTTGATGTCACCGTGCTGCAACCTGCTGAACCTATGATCGGTCGCCTGGTGGTGGTCGGTCTGGGGTTGATCGGCGGTTCGTTTGCGAAAGGTTTGCGCGAAAGTGGCCTGTGCCGCGAAGTGGTCGGTGTCGATCTCGATCCGCAGTCGCGCAAAATGGCGGTTGAGCTAGGTGTGGTGGATCGCTGTGAAGAAGACCTGGCGCTCGCTTGCCAAGGCGCTGACGTGATTCAGTTGGCCGTGCCGATCCTGGCCATGGAAAAGATGCTGGTGCGCCTGGCCGCCATGGAGCTCGGTTCGGCAATCCTGACCGACGTCGGCAGTGCCAAGGGCAATGTCGTGCGCGCCGCGACCACAGCGTTTGGCGGGATGCCGCCGCGTTTCGTGCCGGGACATCCGATCGCCGGTTCCGAGCAGAGCGGTGTGGAAGCGTCGAATGCCGAGCTCTTCTGTCGCCATAAAGTGATTCTGACGCCGCTGGATCGAACTGATCCGGCCGCGCTGGCAGTGATCGACCTTTTGTGGCGCGAATTGGGTGCCGATGTCGAGCATATGCAGGTCGAGCGCCACGACGAAGTGTTGGCGGCGACCAGCCATTTGCCGCACCTGCTGGCGTTCGGTCTGGTCGATTCGTTGGCCAAGCGCAATGAAAACCTTGAGATCTTCCGTTACGCTGCCGGCGGGTTCCGCGATTTCACAAGAATCGCGGGGAGCGACCCGGTCATGTGGCACGACATCTTCCTCGCAAACCGCGAAGCTGTCCTGCGCACACTCGATACATTTCGCAGCGACCTCGACGCCTTGCGCGACGCGGTCGATGCAGGGGATGGGCACCAATTGTTGGGCGTGTTCACGCGCGCCCGGGTTGCCCGCGAACATTTCAGTAAAATCCTGGCTCGCCGGGCTTATGTGGACGCTATGAACTCCAACGACCTGATTTTCCTGGGACAACCTGGTGGCCGCCTGACTGGGCGGATTCGTGTACCGGGCGACAAATCGATTTCCCACCGTTCGATCATGCTCGGCTCCCTGGCCGAAGGCGTCACTGAAGTCGAAGGTTTCCTTGAGGGCGAAGACGCCCTGGCGACCTTGCAAGCCTTCCGTGACATGGGTGTCGTGATCGAAGGTCCGCACCATGGTCGCGTGACTATCCACGGCGTCGGCCTGCATGGCTTGAAACCAGCGCCGGGCCCGATCTATCTGGGCAACTCCGGCACCTCGATGCGTCTGCTGTCCGGCCTGTTGGCCGCGCAGAACTTCGACAGCACCCTGACCGGCGACGCTTCCCTGTCCAAGCGCCCGATGAACCGCGTGGCCAATCCCCTGCGGGAAATGGGTGCTGTGATCGAGACCGCTGCCGAAGGTCGTCCGCCGATGACTATTCGTGGCGGCAACAAGCTCAAAGGCCTGACCTACACCATGCCGATGGCCAGTGCCCAGGTTAAATCCTGCCTGCTGCTGGCCGGGCTGTATGCCGAAGGCGAGACCACCGTCACCGAACCGGCTCCGACTCGCGACCACACCGAACGCATGCTGCGTGGCTTCGGCTACCCGGTCACCGTCGATGGCGCCACCGCGTCGGTCCAATCCGGGCACAAGTTGACCGCGACCCACATAGAAGTGCCGGGCGATATTTCGTCTTCCGCGTTCTTCCTCGTCGCTGCGTCGATCGCCGAAGGTTCGGAACTGGTGCTTGAACACGTCGGCATCAACCCGACCCGTACCGGCGTGATCGATATCCTGCGCCTGATGGGCGCGGACATCACCCTTGAAAACCCGCGTGAAGTCGGCGGCGAACCGGTAGCAGACCTGCGCGTGCGTGCAGCTAAGCTTAAAGGTATCGAGATTCCCGAAGCGCTGGTGCCGCTGGCCATCGATGAGTTCCCGGTGTTGTTCGTGGCGGCGGCGTGTGCCGAAGGGCGCACCATCCTGCGCGGCGCCGAAGAGCTGCGAGTCAAAGAGTCGGACCGGATCCATGTCATGGCCGATGGCTTGTTGGCACTGGGCGTCAAATGCGAGCCAACCCCGGACGGCATCATCATTGACGGCGGCCTGATCGGCGGCGGCGAAGTGCACGGTCACGGCGATCACCGGATTGCCATGGCCTTCAGCGTTGCTTCATTGCGCGCAACTGCACCGATCCGCATCCATGATTGCGCGAACGTCGCGACCTCGTTCCCGAACTTCCTGGCGCTGTGCGCTCAGGTCGGTATCCGCGTTGCACAAGAGGCTCAGTCGTGAATATCAAGCCACCGGTCATCACCATCGACGGGCCGAGCGGGTCGGGCAAAGGCACTATCGCCGGTATCCTGGCCAAGCGCCTGGGCTGGTGCCTGCTGGATTCCGGCGCGCTGTACCGACTGCTTGCCTTTGCCGCGCGCAACCATGGCGTCGACCTGACCAATGAAGAGTCGCTGAAGCTCCTCGCTGCGCATCTGGACGTGCAGTTCGTCGGAGCGACGGAAGGTCATCCGCAGCGAATCATCCTCGAAGGCGACGATGTCACCGACGATTTGCGCAATGAACAAGTCGGCGCATGGGCCTCGCAAGTGGCCGCTCTGCCGGCCGTGCGCGATGCGCTGTTGCAGCGCCAGCGGGCGTTCCAGGAGCCTCCGGGCCTGGTGGCTGATGGTCGCGATATGGGCACCGTGGTTTTCCCGGATGCACCGCTGAAGATATTCCTCACTGCCAGTGCCGAGGAGCGTGCGCGCCGTCGGTACTTGCAGTTGAAGGGCAAAGTCGATGGTGTTAGTCTGTCGAGTCTGCTAGATGAGATACGTGTTCGCGATGAGCGTGACACCCAGCGAGCGGTAGCCCCGCTCAAGCCGGCGGCTGACGCCATTCAGCTGGATTCCACGGAATTATCCATCGATCAGGTGCTGCAACGCATCATGAGCGAGATCGCCATTCGCGATATCGCCGGGTGACCAAGAAGTTTCGCAGGGGACCAGTCAAAGTCTTGCGCAGCTTCTTTAAATGAACGTAACCCACGTCGTCTGGGATGTGGAGATGGGCGTATTCTTCGCCCTTATACTCAGGAATTAAAATGAGCGAAAGCTTTGCGGAACTCTTTGAAGAAAGCCTAAAAACCCTGAACCTTCAGGCAGGCTCCATCATCACCGGTCTGATCGTTGATATCGATTACCAAGCTCGCTGGGTAACCGTTCACGCTGGCCTGAAGTCTGAAGCACTCATCCCGCTTGAGCAGTTCTACAACGACGCTGGCGAACTGACTATCAACGTCGGTGACGAAGTTCACGTTGCTCTGGACTCGGTTGAAGACGGCTTTGGTGAAACCAAGCTGTCCCGTGAAAAAGCCAAGCGCGCTGAGTGCTGGATTGTTCTGGAAGCTGCCTTCGCAGCCGAGGAAGTGGTCAAGGGCGTTATCAACGGTAAGGTTAAAGGCGGCTTCACAGTCGACGTTAACGGCATCCGTGCGTTCCTGCCAGGTTCCCTGGTTGACGTCCGTCCTGTGCGCGATACTACGCACCTGGAAGGCAAAGAGCTGGAATTCAAGGTCATCAAGCTCGACCAGAAACGCAACAACGTTGTCGTTTCCCGTCGTAGCGTCCTCGAAGCCGAGAACTCCGCCGAGCGTGAAGCTCTGCTGGAATCCCTGCAGGAAGGTCAACAAGTCAAAGGTATCGTCAAGAACCTCACCGATTACGGCGCATTCGTCGATCTGGGTGGCGTCGATGGCTTGCTGCACATTACCGACATGGCTTGGAAGCGTATCAAGCATCCTTCCGAAATCGTCAACGTTGGCGACGAGATCGATGTCAAGGTTCTGAAGTACGATCGCGAACGCAATCGTGTTTCCTTGGGCCTGAAGCAACTGGGCGAAGATCCATGGGTTGCTATCAAAGCCCGTTACCCAGAAAGCACTCGTGTTACCGCTCGTGTAACCAACCTGACCGACTACGGCTGCTTCGCTGAGCTGGAAGAAGGCGTTGAAGGCCTGGTACACGTTTCCGAAATGGACTGGACCAACAAGAACATCCACCCTTCGAAAGTCGTACAAGTCGGCGACGAAGTGGAAGTTATGGTTCTGGACATCGACGAAGAGCGTCGTCGTATCTCCCTTGGCATCAAGCAGTGCAAATCTAACCCATGGGAAGATTTCTCTGGCCAGTTCAACAAGGGCGATAAAATCTCCGGCACCATCAAGTCGATCACCGATTTCGGTATCTTCATTGGTCTGGACGGCGGCATCGACGGTCTGGTTCACCTGTCCGACATCTCCTGGAACGAAGTGGGCGAAGAAGCCGTTCGCCGCTTCAAGAAGGGCGACGAGCTGGACACCGTTATCCTGTCGGTTGACCCAGAGCGCGAGCGCATCTCCCTGGGTATCAAGCAACTGGAAAGCGATCCGTTCTCCGAGTACGTTCAAGAGAACGACAAAGGCGCAATCGTTAAAGGCATCGTGAAAGAAGTTGACGCTAAAGGCGCCATCATCACTCTGGCCGACGATATCGAAGCGACTCTGAAAGCCTCCGAAATCAGCCGTGACCGCGTTGAAGACGCGCGCAACGTTCTGAAAGAAGGCCAGGAAGTAGAAGCCAAGATCATCAGCGTCGACCGCAAGAGCCGCGTAATCCAGCTCTCCATCAAGTCGAAAGACGATGCTGAAGAGAAAGAAGCAATCCAGAGCCTGCGCGACAAGCCAGCTTCGGATGCTCCTGCTGCTGGTCCTACCACTCTGGGCGACCTGTTGCGTGCACAAATGGAAAAACAGAACTAAGTTCTGTCAGACCATAGAAAAAGGGCGACTTCGGTCGCCCTTTTTTGTGGGCGCGATTTGATGGGGACGAAACCAATGGCTTCAGTAGGCTGTCTCTTTCTTTAATCGGATCAATCGTTTATTTACGACTAGTCTTAGCCGGAAGCGAACGACCGTCGGGCGGGGCGCCTGGTATAAGGAGGCGAATGAACAAGCTCATAATCGTCTTGTTAGCATTGGCACTGGCGGGTTGTACCACGAGTGCAAAGACCCACGCGGTGCGAGGTGTAAGCGGTATCGAGGTTGATTGCTCGGGACTGGGTTCGGGATGGGAGAAATGTCGCAAGCGAGCCACCAAAGAGTGCAAGGGGAGCGGCTATAAAGTGGTGGCAAGGTCCGATGAAGTGAAAGACGAAGACCAATATCCCTTCGGTTTCAATCCGGCGGGATATTTGACACGCACCATGCTAGTTATCTGCAGGTGAGTGCATACCGTAATGGGATGCTGTGTCTTGAAATCGGGCGACTAGCGGTCGAGAAGATACTTCGAACCTCGGGCTGTTCAAATTTCCTCGGGCATGCTAAAACCTGTGAAGCGCTTTTCCTAGCTGCTTGAAAAAGAAGGGAAAAATATGACGAAGTCGGAGTTGATCGAACGAATAGTCACCCATCAAGGGCTGCTCTCATCCAAGGATGTGGAGTTGGCTATCAAGACTATGCTTGAACAGATGTCCCAATGTTTGGCGACAGGCGACCGGATTGAGATTCGGGGGTTTGGGAGCTTTTCTTTGCATTACCGGGCGCCGCGGGTCGGGCGGAATCCGAAGACGGGGCAGTCGGTTAGTCTGGAAGGGAAGTTTGTGCCGCATTTCAAGCCGGGGAAGGAGCTTAGGGATCGGGTGAATGAAGATGAAGAGGAGGGGGTTTAAAAACCTACTTTCTAAGGAGTAGTTTCATGGGACGTATCAAGCGCCTGGTTCTCATGCTCGTGATGCTGCTATTTATGTTAGTGGTGTTGATTTTTGTGCTTGAAAACCAGCAATCAGTGACTTTGCTGTTTCTTGGCTGGACCGGGCCGCAATTATCTGTATCTGTTGTTGCGGTAAGTGCATTGCTGGTAGGGATGACAGTCGGGCCGCTAATGAGTTGGTTGTGTTCGGGCATCGTGCGAGCGAAACGTAAGCGATTAATATAATCTGATCGAGTACGATTTTTGTATCGTCATATGCGCAAGAACGGACTTCTCTGTGCGCCTGATGGCGTTTTAGTCCTAAATGACGTACTTTCGGCCGTTTAGCCACTGTAACTATTGCTGCCAAGCAAGCTTCCGTTGGTGTTGTAATTAGACTTTAGGAAATGAAACGCTGGAATTCGTCTTCCCTACCGGCAGATGCCAGAGACTAAAGTTTTATTGGCTCAAGCTTCGCTTGGGCTAGAAGACGCTTCCATGCGCCCTTTCTCCTGATGGTTCGCTCCAGGTTTTAGCGAAGAGGTGTCTGCTTGCGAGCAAAGCAGCGAATCAAGGCAATGATCACGCCAATCAGCCCACCAAAAATAATACCAATCGCAATGATGAAGGAGCTTCGTGCCTTGATAGGGCCAAGTGATTCGATTTGTCCTGCCTGTGTGAAGACCGTGAAGTCTTGCGGTTGTACATTGATCGAGGTTAGAAATTCTTTTTGGAATAGGGATTCACGAACCTTGTCGATATACGGGTCGTCATTGGTGCGAGCCTGCAAGCTTGATATCTCGGCTTTTAAAGCACGTGTCCCGCGCAGATAGGCCAGGTTTCCGATTTGGTCAGAGGGTATGAAAGTCGAAATTTTTTCAATGTTAAGGATTTCTGCTATTTTTAAGGCGTCCTGCAAACGAGTGATCAGATCTAATCGTTTGGTCTTTGATAATTCTCGACTTGCATTGATTTCATAATCGTATCGTTGAACTGCAGATTTAACTTCGAACCTCAAGCTGTCTAACATCTTTTGCTTCGCGCTATCGCTGGCTTGTTGCAAAAGACCTTGAAGATACTTCGGTAGTTCGGCAGGCGCCGAGCCCTGAATCGCAATGGTAAAACGACCGGGCGCAGTTTCCACAACAGTAACGTTGCCAGAGAGTTCACCAGCGGAAGTATAAATAGTAGATGGGTGGTCGGCCACGGTTGGCAGATACACATCATTGTAAAGATCTACACGCACGCGGTCCGATTGCAATTCTCGAGTAAACAGTAAATAAACTTCATTGGGTGCGAACTGTTTTAGCCCTGAATAATTGAGTGCAGTCACTTCATTGATTGCTGGTGCGTCGAGGTTGATCCTGGCTACATAGACTGATTTACTGAAGTGGGCATACAGTGCGGCAGCAAGGGCAAAAATGAGAGTGATCGATAAGATAAGTATTTTTTGCTGCCACAAAATTTTCATCAAATCAACGAGATCGACTTCGTTTGCAGGGTTGTGCGGGGTGCCGGAAGTATGGTCGTTCACTAATCAGGTCTACCTTAAAGTTGGACGGCCGAAATAGGCCCCTGTCTTATTGCGGTCTTTTTGTTTGGGTGAAATTCGTTCTGGAAGATCCGAGGCAACGGCAATCGTACTGATTGGCCATTTAGCTATCAAGCACAAAAATTGCAGGAGTTAGCGAAAAACTGTTTATTTGCCCCGATGGTCATTTTTTAGTCGGTGGCAGGGCGCAATCCGCAGTGGAGCGAGCAGTATCGTCTCTCCGCGACGGCCAAGGGTAGCGCTTGAGAGGGAGAAAGCCTGCGCGGATGCTGCGATGTAGCAGATGCGAGTTGCCTTCCGGATCATATATACTGATCGACTTTGTGAGAGGTCCGGCGGAGATGCTGATCTTTAGGGCTCCATGGCGTGCCGATACTGAGGGCAGCAGGTGGCAACCGATTAATGGTCAGCAGCGTTGGCATGGGGCGGTAGTGAGATTGAGCAGCGAATTGGTCCGTTTTGCCAGTGTATTGCCTATTTCCAGCGCAGGCAGGAACTGGCTTTAGCGGGTAGCGTCTGTGCCTTTGAGCTGTACAGAACGGCTCGATTTCGCCATGCTAAGACGTTAGGCCATTTGGACTCGACCTGTTCTCAGGGCTGCACGTTCGAGTATTTTGGCAGCAAAGGTAGTCCAATGTCTCTAGAGTGCTTAAGAGCTTTCACGCATGGAAGAAAAGCCACGCTTTTTTCGCACTTGGGGCAGATGAGTAATTTTATGCCCAGGTCAGCGTCGTATCTTAGTAGGAATTATCAGGAATGATCGAGCAACGAATAGCAACTGGACTGGCAATAGGCTCGATGGTTGCCGGTTGTGGATTTTTGCTTTTAAATCCCCTAAGGCTCGCATTTATTGCCAATACCTTTGTTCCATTTCTTCTATTTAATCTAATGGTGATGTTTCTCTGTGGCGGACTTTTTCTTTTAAGGTCCAACAAAATACAAATACGGCCTGTTGAATTCGTTTTGTGTCTGTTGGTAATAAGTACCGCATTAATGACAAATTACATTGGCCGTAATCCGACTGACATTTTGACCGATTTACTTCGACCTATTCTATTTTTGGCTGTGGTCATATTTTTTAGAAACTATACAGATGTGGATAAATTTAGTGCTTCCAAAGGTGTGCGTTTTTGGTTAAAAGCCACTGGCTGGGTAACCGTGGCGGTAGTGGTGGCGAGTTGGCTGGTAAGTCGATATATCATATCATTGTATCCCGCTTATTCGAGCGTTGATTCTATTTTTGGGATGGGTTGGTTGTTGGCGACCGGGAATATTTTTTTACAAATAGGCTACCTGCTCGTACTGGTTCTTTCGGGCAAGCGTGGGGTGTATTTAGCGGCCTTTCTTGCTTTGCTGATATGCTACAGATATAAAAAATTGTCCTTGCCTTACTGGATATCACTCATAGCTATCGCGAGCTTCATTTGCTTGGCTGCCATCTTGAACCTGGACAAATTGGCAGCATTGTTTTTGAAGAGTAGTACCAGCATACCGTCAGATGTGTCAGGAATTATCAACTTGTTGAGTGGGGGGCGTATAGAAGAGCTTCGTGGTGCCTTGGCCGCCATTCATACTCCGCTTGAATATTTTTTTGGGGCCGGACTAGGTTTTGCGTTCAAGGTTGAAGGCTTTGAGGACGCTTCCGGACTGCATCGAAATCTTCATTTCACACCTGCGAACCTCGCGATATATTATGGCATTCCATTTGTCATGGTCATGATCTATTACTTCGCCGGTTTTTTCCGGGATGCATTGAGCCTCATACAGAAAAACAGTAATCCGGTAATATACAGTTATGCCGTTTACTGCATTGCTTCAATGTTTTTTCTGTTCACCGAATTTAGTGTTTTCGCGTACGTAAATTTTGCAATTAGCTGCGGCATCGTTTCCGGTGCAGCGAACGCACAGCGACTACAAGTTCGAGTCGTAGAAAGTAGCACTCAGCTATCAAATTGATATTTTCTCGTTCTGAGAATCGGACGAGTATGGCATTAGAGAATAAAAGGGGGTTTTTGTGTGCGGTCTTTTCGGTGCTTTGATATATAACCAGGCTACAAATCGTCAGGAATTGTTAGAGCGAATTGAGAAAGCCCAACTAGTGCAAGCTCATCGCGGCCCAGATATGTATGGGCATAAGTTTTATGACTTAAACGATGTTACGGTTGTTTTGGCTCACCAACGGTTGTCAATCCTGGACTTGTCGGACAATGGTCGTCAGCCGATGAGGTCCTCAGGATGTGAACACGAGATCGTGTTTAATGGTGAAGTCTACAATTATAAAGAGATAGCAGTGTCACAGAAGATGACTGATCTTCGTAGCGGCACCGACACTGAAGTAATTTTGGAGTCATTGTCTGGCGGGAACTATGCCGAAGCGTTGGCGGAGTTCAATGGGATGTGGGCCATTGCGCTCCTCGATCTAAAAAATCAGACACTCATGCTTAGCAGGGATCGGGCAGGCGTTAAGCCGTTGTACTATACGGTACGCGATGGAAACTTGTATTTTGCATCCGAAATCAAAACCCTGTTGGTACTAAGCGGTGGCAAATATAGGTTGAACCTCGGCGTTGTCGGCAAATATATTGAGCAGTCGCTGCAGGACGATTCTACCGATACTTTCTTTGAAGGCATACACAGCCTAGAGTCCGGGGAGTTTGTTGTACTTGATTTGAATAAGAAAGACCTCAATATTTTGAGTACGTCGTATTGGACACCTTTCGCTGCTGCAAAGGCATATGACTACGTGAGTCCGGAATCTCAATTTCGCAGTATCTTTGATGACGCTGTCAAATTAAGGCTTAGAGCAGACGTTCCAGTTGGCGTCACCTTGTCTGGTGGCCTCGACTCTTCCTTGATTTGCCAAGCCGTAAAAAGTCAACTTGGGCACAGTGATTTTTTCGTTCTCTCTGCGGTCTCTCCCGGAAAAAAAGGCGATGAGTCGCCTTTCATTGATATCGTGGCCGATCATTTTAATCTCGACGTACATAAGGTGGATCTGGCTTGGTCTGTCAGCGAAACTCTCGCGTTGATGCACAAGGCAACATGGTACAACGACGCCCCTCTTGGGAGTTTGTCTAACGTCGCATTTTATTTGCTGATGTCCCAGGCTAACAAGCTTAATGTAAAGGTCATTTTGAGCGGGCAGGGCGCGGACGAAATACTGTGCGGATACAAAAAATATTTAGGTTTTTACATCAAACATTTGATTAAGAATAAAAAATATATAACCGCGGCCAAGGTACTTTTCTCCTTCGCCCGTACCGGCACGATATTGAATCAATTCGGCTTTGCCGAGGCCAAGCGTTATCTTGAAGGTAAAGGCGTAAGCGCGACCAGCATCATGTCCGATGCGGTAAAAAAGCAGTTTAAGAAAGCCCCTATTGGCGCAATCGGCAAATCCCTCGAAGAGCGTCAGTGGCTCGATTACAAAAAATATTCGGTGCCGTATCTGACTCACTATGAAGACCGAATGTCGATGGCGTTTGCTCGGGAGATTCGATTGCCCTTCCTGGATTACAGGCTGGTCGAGTTTATGCTTAACGCGCCGGCACACCTCAAACTGTTCAAGGGGTGGACAAAATATCTGCTCCGCTCTGCTTATCAGGAATTTTTGCCTAAAAGCATTACGTGGCGTAAGGATAAGCAGGGTTTCACCAGCCCGCAGGATGAGTGGCTGAAACGTGAGCTCAAGCCTGCGATCGAATCCTACTTCTCCTCGTCTGCGTTGATTTATAAATATGATCTCGTGGATCAGCAAAAGTTGTCCGATAAATACAAAGCTTATTGCGCAGGAAACCGGAACGTTTGGTATCGGGAGATCTTTAATCCGTTAGGATTGGAAGTCTGGCTGCGTGAATTTGAAGCCTATATTCGGGCGGACTAAGCGTGATGTTATCTGCTTTTGTGAGCCGCATTGGGCGAAGTCGACTTATGTTGAAATTATTATTAGTCTGGCGTTTGGGTCTGATTAATATATTTAGGGTCGTTCGTCATCGATTGCGCCTCCGCAATAAATTCTACGAAAAAGCCCTGCCGGTAGGCGAGGCTCCGGTTGATGCCGATTTTTGGGTTCCTAGAAATACCTTGGTCCATCCGGCCACTCAATCGCCATTGCAGACGGTCTCAGCGGAACGCGCAGACGAGATCGTCGCTGGATGGTTTCGTCGCTTCGAAGATGAAAAAATTTACGAAGGGAGCCAGCCTCAATGGCACAAGCTCGACTATGTCAATTCGCGGACCGAGCATTTTTCAACGGTGGAAATCAACAAGCGTCCCGGCGTTGATGTGAAACTGTGTTGGGACCTTTCTCGATTCAAGTGGGTCACCCAGTTGGCGGTTGCTGCGGCGCTAGCGACGGAAGAAAACGAACGCCTGCGCTATCAGGAAAGATGCGAGGAATTGTTGCGTTCGTGGGTGATTGATAATGGTTATCACAAGGGCGTGAATTGGGCGTGCGGTCAGGAAGTCTCCATTCGGGGGCTCCACTTGATGGTCAGCACGTTCCTTTTCGAATCGCACTGCGGTAGGCGCCCCGGCGAAGGATTGTTGGCTTTACTCAAGGCTTCCTATGATCGAGTGAAACTGACTATCGACTATTCTTTGGCGCAGGACAACAATCACAGTTTGACTGAAAGCCTGTTTCTCTATTTCTCTTCTCATTTTCTGGAAAGTTACGGAATCAGTGTTGCCAGCCCCTTGGAAAACACGAGTAACTTACGGCGTCTTAATCGCGTGATGAAGCGGTTGATCCAACAGGATGGGTCATTCGCCATGTATTCGGTCAACTACCACCGTGCGGTCTGCGATATTCTGTCCTTATCAAAGGTAATTGATGTTGCTCTGGATCTCGGCTTTTGGCTATCCGCAGAAAATATGCGCCATGTACAAGGGATGCACGCATTCCTGTCGATGTTGGTCGACGGAGCTTCCGGGGGAGCCCCTAATATAGGACACAATGATGGTTCGCTGCATGCAGTTCAATATTCCCCATTCGGCGATTTCTCGCCCTCGGTCGTTTTTATGGGGGCGGTGTTTTCGCTAGATGTTGATGAGATGTTCGAGTCGGCGCGTGGAAAGGTCTTCTGTTTCAGTCGTGAAGTGGAATTTAAGAAATTAGAAAGACCGGGCTTTTCGCAATACGATTCTTTTGGTTTGATCGCTGTGTCAACACCATCATATAGAGCGTTTTTCAAATATCCCGTCAATAAGTTCAGACCTCAGCAGCAGGATTTTTTACACTTTGACCTGTGGGTTAACGGTGCCAACCTTCTACGCGACTCGGGCACCTATAGCTATAACCCCGACGATAACTCGCTGATTGATTATTTCGACGATGCCACGGCGCATAACGTTCCTTTTTTGCACAAGGAAAGATTTGTCGACCGGGTTAGCCGTTTTCTCTATCTCGAATGGCCGAATGCGACCGTTACAGTGTCCAGACGCGGGCGCGACGATGAAGTATTGGCTCGTATAGCTAACGCCAAAGGTCAGACTTTTCTACGTAAGTTGTTGTTTTCAGAAAAAGGCGTATTGATTAAAGACCAAGGGCCTAAGGATTGTGACTGGGCAGTTGTTTATAATCTGGGAGGCACCACGGTCAGAGCAGACTCTGGCGTTACGATTGCGCCTGGCGTCCTGCTGGAATTTGACGTTCCCGTAGAAGATGTGAGCTCGTTGTACTCAATACGCTATCTGGACAAGCAAGTAGGTGCGCGGCTTATTGCCAATGCGAGAGGACGCACTGCGTTGACTACAAAAGTGAGCATACAGGATCTACTATGAAAGTACTCTATTTTCACCAGCACTTCTCAACGCCGAAAGGAGCTGTCGGAATCAGGTCCTATGAAATGGCTCGTAGGCTGATTGCCCGGGGGCATGAAGTTACGATGGTTTGTGGTAGTTACAGTGGTGGTCAGACAGGCTTGAGTGTTGGTTTTGTCTCGGGCAAGCGCAGTGGCATGGTCGACGGCATCAAAGTCATTGAGCTGGACCTCGCATATTCCAACAGCCAAGGGCTCGTCGCGCGTGCCGTGAGTTTTTTAAAATTCGCCTCACGCAGTGTTGGGATTGCATTAACCGAAAAGTACGATCTGGTGTTTGCGACCACTACGCCATTGACGGCTGGAATTCCGGGCGTTTTCGCCCGCTGGCTCCGGAACAAACCTTTTGTTTTTGAAGTGAGGGATCTTTGGCCAGAATTGCCAAAAGCCATGGGCGTCATCCGTCACCCGCTTATTCTTGGCGCGCTGTCAGCGCTGGAATGGGTAAGTTATCGCTCGGCTCACCGGTTGATTGGCCTCTCTCCCGGGATCGTTGAGGGAATTGCACACCGAGGTGTAGCTCGTGAAAAAATTGCTATGGTTCCAAATGGATGTGACCTGGAAATATTCAATACACCCGCGGATCCTTGGCTGCCGGAGGGGGTTGCCCCCCACCACTTGCTGGCGGTATTTGCCGGAACTCACGGGGTTGCCAATAAATTGGACGCTGTGCTCGACGCCGCGCTAGAACTGAAGTCACGACGGCGTGATGACATTCGGTTCGTCTTGGTGGGGCAGGGCAAGCTCAAGCCCGGGCTCATGGAACGAGCTCGCAAGTTGAACCTGGACAATGTCATTTTTCATGAGCCAGTCAACAAAGCGCGGCTGTCCGGCCTCATGGTCTCCGCCGATATAGGTCTTCAGATATTGGCAAACGTTCCCGCTTTCTACTACGGGACCTCACCCAATAAGTTTTTTGACTATATCGCCTCCGGTCTTCCAGTGTTGAATAACTACCCGGGGTGGCTTGCTGAGATGATCAAAGCGGAGGACTGCGGCTATGTCGTTGCCCCCGAAGATCCCAAAGCGTTCGCAGATGCGCTGGAGCAAGCGGCCGATGATCGGGTTGGTCTAAAATCTAAAGGGCTGAAGGGTCGCGAATTGGCGATAAGAGAGTTCGATCGAAAAGTATTGGCTGATCAGTTTGTTGATTGGCTTGAACGTATTCCTCACTGAGGATGCGCGGAACTTGCGAGGCGCCATTCCCATTCAATCAACATTCGGGCTCATCAATGTTCAAACGGTTCATCGACATCATTGCATCTTCATGCGCGCTCATTCTATTGGCGCCGGTCATGGCGATTGTGGCCTGGAAAATCCGTCAAAAACTCGGTTCTCCCGTACTTTTCAAGCAGACCCGCCCTGGCTACTGCGGCAAGCCGTTCCAGATGGTGAAATTTCGGACGATGCGCGACGCTGTCGATGACCAGGGGAATGTCTTGGCAGACGCGGAGCGCATGACCCCGTTTGGGCACACTCTGCGAGCCAGTAGCCTGGATGAACTGCCGGAACTGTGGAATGTGCTTCGAGGTGAAATGAGCCTGGTTGGCCCCCGCCCACTGTTGATGGAATATTTGCCGCTATACAGCGCTGAGCAAAATCGCCGTCATGATCTCCGCCCTGGTGTCACCGGTTGGGCGCAAGTGAACGGGCGAAATGCCCTAAGCTGGGAGGAAAAATTCAAGCTGGACGTTTGGTACGTCGAGAACCAGTCGTTTTGGCTTGACGTCAAGATCATTTTCATGACGCTGAAGAAAGTGTTAGTCCAGGAAGGTATCAGCGCAGAAGGCGAGGTCACGATGACCAAATTCACAGGTAATAAGCGATGAGAACACTGGCAATACTCGGGGCCAGTGGACACGGGAAGGTTGTTGCCGATACCGCGCAATGTTGTGGCTGGGACTTCGTAGAGTTCTTTGATGATGCGTGGCCGGCCCGGACGGAAATTGGCAACTGGTCAATAGTGGGAGATTCGGCAGCGTTACTCGGTCGACTGACGCGCTATGACGGTGTGATTGTGGCAATCGGCAACAATGCCATTCGGTCCGTCAAGCTCGCGGCGCTGATCGGCGCCGGCGCTCCTGTGGTGTCATTGATTCATCCAATGGCGTTCGTAAGCCAGTACGCTAACCTTGGAATTGGTTCCGTGGTATTTGCAGCGGCAGTGGTGAATGCCGATGCGAATATCGGACTCGGGGCGATCCTCAATACAGGTTGCAGTGTTGACCATGATTGCTTGTTGGGTGACGCTGTACATATCAGTCCCGGTGCCAGGCTTGCTGGCGGTGTCAGCATAGCCGACCGAACCTGGGTTGGCATTGGCGCCAGTGTAAGGCAACTGGTGACAATCGGTTGCGGGGTCGTTGTCGGGGCGGGTGCATCGGTGGTGAGCGATCTGCCGGATGATGTATTGGCCGTCGGCATACCTGCAAAGGTTGTTTCAAAGGGTTAAGCGTTGATTAGCTACCACCCTTCAAAGTACGAATCGGATGTACGCGGGTGGTGTTTCTTAATTGTCATTTTGAAAACAATGGATATGAGCTGTGCTGAATTCTCCTTTTTCTCCTTGGCCTTCTTTTTCTGAAGAAGAAGCCAGTGCGGTGCGTGACGTCATTCTTTCCAACAAGGTCAATTACTGGACTGGGCAGGAATGCCGTGAGTTCGAGAAGGAGTTTGCCGTTTGGACCGGCACCCGTTATGCCATCGCCTTGGCAAATGGTACGGTTGCTCTCGACCTTGCGTTTCGGGCGTTAGACATTGGCGCGGGGGATGAGGTCATTGTGACCTCCAGGACCTTCCTTGCATCCGTGTCGAGCATCGTCAACGCCGGAGCGACGCCCGTTTTCGCCGACGTCGACCGTGATTCGCAGAATATTACGGCCGATACAATCGCCGCGGTGTTAACGCCTCGTACTCGGGCGGTCGTTTGTGTGCATCTGGCGGGATGGCCCTGCGACATGGACCCGATCATGACCTTGGCGCACGAGCATGATCTGAAGGTGATAGAGGACTGCGCGCAAGCTCACGGGGCGAAATACAAAGGACGATCGGTTGGCTCGATCGGACATGTAGGCGCATGGTCTTTCTGCCAGGACAAGATTATGACCACTGGCGGTGAAGGAGGCATGGTTACGACCAACGATCGTGATTTGTGGTCGGACATGTGGTCCTACAAAGATCATGGCAAAAGCTGGGAGGCGGTCTACGAGCGAGAACATGCGCCCGGTTTCCGTTGGTTGCATGAAAGCTTTGGGACCAACTGGCGTATGTTGGAAACGCAGGGGGTGTTAGGTCGAATCCAGCTGCGCCGCATGCAGCAATGGCAAGACGTTCGCTTGGCCAATTCACGTAAGATTTGGGAAGCAGCTCAACAGTTGGCTGGTTTGCGAGTGCCCGTTATACCAGCTGAATACTTGCACGCGGCATACAAGTGCTATGTATTTATTGAACCGGACACTTTGAAGCCCGATTGGAGCAGAGACCGGGTTCTCAACGAAATCGCTGCACGAGGGGTTCCGTGTTTCTCCGGCTCTTGCTCGGAAGTTTACCTTGAGAAGGCCTTTGATAATACGGAATGGCGCCCCCTTGAGCGTCTGCGGGTTGCCCAGGAACTCGGTGAAACAAGTTTGATGTTCATGGTGCATCCAACGCTGGCTGCTGTCGAAATCGATAAGACGTGCCGGGTGCTGGGCGAAGTCATGAATGAAGCGATTGCAGATTAATCATGCAATCGCGAATTTGCCATTCTTCCCGTCCGTCGTCGATATACTGATTGTTTCGAATGGATGAAGGCAGAGCCCCATGGCGCAGGTTGTCTTCATGCGTCCTGGGGTTAATGGCTCGCTAGCGCTGACGGCCAGTAGGACTCGCAGGATTAATGTTTAATCCCTTCTACGGGCTGCAGCGCTTCCCTCTTGATGCGAAGCAGCCTCGTTCGGGAGGGTGTAATTAGTTTTGTGTAAACGGTCATTTGGCAGGAAACTGCCTACCCCAAGGAAATCCAATGACCGAGCCAAAACCCAAGCGCGCCAAACGAGTCAAGCCTGATCCTGAACTGGTCAAACTGGCCGACAGTCTGCTGGCCAATTACAAAAAGCCCGAAGATCTCATCGGCGAAAACGGCCTGCTCAAACAGCTGACCAAAATGCTGGTCGAACGTAAGCGATCCACGAACTACACCTACCTCCATATGAGGTAGTCGTTTACCGTGGCATCTCTGGCGAGCAGTTCCATGGCAGCAAGGCTTCGTAGTCCCCAACCGATTGTGCCTGCGGCAGTCTTTCCAGTACGTGGCGCAGCCACGTATAAGGCTCCTGGCCGTTGACCTTGGCGGTCTCGACCAAACTGTAGATCTGCGCACTGGCGGTGGCACCCTTGGGCGTGTCGCTGAACAACCGTAAGCGCTCCATAAACCCCACCCACCTTGAAGTAGGTGGGGTTTATGGAGCGCTTACCGTCGGTGGCGTCAGGCGATGTTTTGAATCGTTCGGACTCGAGGCGCTTGAGCCAAAGGCAGAAGCCGTTGCGCTCCCAATATAAAATCTTCACTCGGTTGCGGGGCTTGTTGAGGAAGACGAAAAGCACGGGGTCGAATACTGCGACTTTAATATCCAGCTCGACCAGCGCAGCCAAGCCGTCGATGGATTTTCGGAAGTCGACCGGCTTGGGGTACAGATACACTTTTTCGACTTTGGCATCGGGTCGCATCATGGCGAGCTGGCTCCTGAGGGAATCGGGAGCACAGCATCCGGGATCAGCTAAGCGCTTTGAATGTGGGGTTCATGGAGCGCTTACTTTTATCTGGCGCTGAACAACATCAGCAAGAAGTGGACAATGCCGATCCGGGACTGGAAAGCGGCCTTGAATCGCTTCAGTATCCAGTTCGAAGATCGGCTGTTGACGGTTTAATAGAAATCCCGTTTACACAAAATCAGGGACACCCTCTCGGCCGGGTGGTACTTATGCTGCTTGGCGATGCATATCTCACACGATTATGACAACCGTATCGCTCTGTAGTCTGTAGACGTACGCCCTACAACTCTGGCGGGTATTCCGACTACAATCGAATTGTCAGGCACATCCGTCAATACAACCGCCGAAGCACCAATCTGGCAGTTGTTCCCTATTTTGATGTCCCCAATTATTTTCGCCCCTGCACCGATGTAGCAGTTGTCTCCTATCACAGGGCACTTATTGACCTCATTGGATACGTATCCTTCCGCTGCGCCGATTGTGATGCCCTGGCCCAGGACGCACCCACTGCCAACCCGTGCATTGGCATGGACTACGACGCCAATCGCGCCATAGGCGAAAACCGAGCCTTTGCCAATGGTCGCAGAAACCGGGATATATGAATTGAATAGCAGAAAAATCACATTTCGAACGATGCTAGGAACGATCGGCACGCGACGCTTGTAGAACCAGTTCCCGATCCGATAAAGCTTAACGGCATTCATTGTCAAAACCTCAATGTGCGAATATCCCCCAGGCGTAGCCGGAGAACCCAGATTGCGATGATCACGAGTGAGCACATATAAAGTGCACCCCACATCGTGCCGATAGTTTCCAACAGTACCGCGAGTGGCGAAAGACAAGCGACCCATAAAATGACGGGGCGACTGTTGCCGGGTTGGCATATAAAGCTAAGCATCAAAAGATAGAGGGAAAAGCCCAGCGCGTAAAAAAGTTCCGCCTGCTTGATATCCTTCACAAATATGAACATACCGACTACTGCGAAAGTGCCCGTGGTCAGGTTGGCGATAATTACCCCTCTCTGAGCACCAGACGCAACAAGGTATCGTTCTGTCACGACCGTCCAGTATAAAACGGGCAGACATGGAAGCAATGTCAGGTAGGGGGAGTACTGCGGGAACAACCAACCCAAAGCGTAGCCGCCTAGGCCAAGTAACGCAAAATAAAGCAGCGCGGTTGACATGATCGTTTTATATTGCTCATGGATCTTGTCTCCCGAAACAAACGAAACAAATACCGATCTGACATTGATCGGGAATAAACTCGTGGCTGATTGAATGATTGAGACAATTACTCTGAATAGCCCCAGATCTCGAACCGGAAGGCTTTTTGAAAGTATGAAGGGGAGAATATTGGTAAAAAGATTAAAAACCAGAGTAATCGACACCATTCTAGGCAGCGCCAGGATCACGTGATGAAGTGCGGCGACAAGTTCTTTACCTATTGGCAGCGTTGCACCCTGTCTGAGTAGTACAACGACAGCAAACAGACAAGGAAAGAGGTTGGTGATGATTAGCACATCCGCGATGCTAAGCGGCAAGATGTTCCGATAACTTGCAAACAAGGACACGAAGAAGGTGCAGAGAAAAATAACCAAATACCCAAAAATGAACCGCTGAAGCCTAAGCGCATATAACGAGAGCAAACAGGCTGAACTCAAGAGCATTACACCCAGTAATAAAGGGCTGCCAATATCAGTTGTGAGATTCACGGCCGTGAATATGGAAAAAATTAACGTCGCAATAAATAATGACGTCACAAAAATGTGTTTGGCCTGCGCAGTGGCAATCAACTGTTCATTAATGATGTCTAACAGTTTTTGAAATAAAAAAACCAGAACGTTCGCTTTGATGAACTCGCCGTACGCCGCTAGGCCGTACAGGCTTGGTATTACAAAATTTACAACCAGACCACTGAATAGAGTTAGAATCTGAATTAGCAGATTGATCATTCTGAAACCTCTTAACTTAGCGTTTTCATAATGCGGCCGCCAGATTTGAAGAGTGCGGGCGCTTTATGATGCGAGGCATAGGTGCTCAACCAGCCACCTATATCTCGGTCAAAATCAAGTCAAGAAGCCGTCAGCTCCAAATACCACGTGTGTCGATAACTTGAATCGAAGCCAGACGGCTTTTCGCAATAGTTTTAAACACGCTATGGTCTACAAGCAAAACGACGACATCGGCGCTGGCCAAGGCCTGATCAATGTCGCTCAGTACAGCGGTTCCTTGCAGTTTTGTAGGAAGATTTTCAATATTGGGTTCTACAGCCAGAACGGTACCCGGGTGAGATTCTGCAATTTGTAGTGTGATTTCGACTGAAGGACTTTCGCGCAGGTCATCAATGTCGGGTTTGAAGGCCAAGCCCAAACAGGCGATTGTGACATCGGCGGCGGTTTTTGTAGGATTGCCTTGAAGATGCTTACCGATCGCGATTCGAACCTGGTCGAGTACCCATTGCGGTTTGCTGTCATTCACCTGCCTTGCCGTACGGATTAATCGAGCTTCCTCAGGTGTTTTACTGACAATAAACCACGGGTCCACGGCGATACAGTGGCCGCCAACCCCCGGCCCCGGTTGCAAAATGTTAACGCGAGGGTGATGGTTAGCAAGACCAATCAACTCCCACACACTGATATCCAGTTTTTCGCAAATAATCGAAAGCTCGTTGGCAAATGCAATATTCACATCACGAAAGCTGTTTTCGGTGAGTTTGCACATTTCTGCAGTGCGTGCATCGGTGATGATGCATTTGCCTTCCACAAATGTTTTGTACAGGCGCATGGCGGCGTCCGAGCACTTCGTTGTCAAGCCGCCAATGATCCGGTCATTTTCAATCAGTTCACGGAGCACATGCCCAGGCAAGACGCGCTCAGGACAATGTGCAATTCGAATGTCCGACTCTTCCCCTTTGGTCTGCGGAAAGCTCAGGTCGGGGCGTGCTTCTGCGAGCCACGCGGACATTTGCTCCGTCGCCCCCACTGGGGAGGTCGACTCTAGGATGACCAAGTCGCCCTTCTTTAATACAGGAGCAATGGCTTTACTGGCGGACTCGATGTAGGACAGGTCGGGTTCATGATCGCCTTTGAAGGGGGTCGGTACTGCAATCAAAAAAGCGTCGGCGGGCTCTGCAATAGTGGTAGCGCGTAGATAACCTTCGGTTACCGCTGCGCGCACAACGATATCCAGATCGGGTTCGATGATGTGTATTTCACCACGATTAATTGTGGCAACTGCATGCGGATTAACGTCGACGCCAATTACTTTTTTCTTGCGAGCCGCAAAAACTGCGGCGGTGGGGAGTCCGATATAGCCGAGGCCAATAACGGAGATTGTTTCAAAATTCATGTCATAGCCTTATTTGATTTGAGCGAGGGTTTCAAGAATCCGGGCGCACGCCTTGCCGTCACCGTATGGGTTGTGAGCAAAGCTCATCTGGCGATAGGCATCGGAGTCTGTCAGCAGACGGCTCAGGTTGCTGGTAATTACGTCGATCTCGGTACCAACCAGCTTCACAGTGCCGGCGGCCACTGCTTCCGGACGCTCGGTGGTGTCGCGCATCACTAGAACCGGTTTGCCGAGAGAGGGTGCTTCTTCCTGTATACCGCCGGAATCACTCAGGATCAAATAGGAACGATCCATGAGATAAACAAATGGCAAATAATCCAGTGGTTCAATCAAATGAACATTATTGATTCCCGCGAGCAGTCTGTTGACCGGTTCGCGTACGTTTGGATTCAGGTGTACGGGATAAACGATTTCCACATCGGGAAAATCTCTGGCGGTATTGACCAGCGCCTGGCAAATTTTTTCAAAACCATCGCCGAAACTTTCCCGCCGATGGCCTGTTACCAGGATCACTCGTTTTCCATCACCGATGAACGAAAACTGTTCATGGAACGTTGCTTGGAGATCGGTGTTGTTGTTGACTCTGCCGACGACATCCAGAAGCGCGTCAATGACCGTATTGCCCGTCACGTGCACGGAGTCAGGATTGACGCCTTCCCTGAGCAGATTTTGCCTGGACGTATCCGTGGGGGCAAAATGCAGGGTCGCCAGTGCCCCCGTCAGTTTCCGGTTAGCTTCTTCTGGCCACGGCGAATATAAGTTGCCTGTCCGCAGTCCTGCCTCGACATGTGCGACGGGTATTTGTTGATAGTAAGCAGCCAGTGTCACGGCGAACGTGGTCGCAGTGTCTCCATGGACCAGGACAATGTCCGGTGTGAATTCAGCGAAAACGCCTTTCATTCCTAGCAGGATTGTCGTTGTAACGTCCGTCAAATCCTGGCCTGGCTTCATGACATTAAGATCGAAGTCTGGCGAAATTTCGAATAGATTCAGCACCTGATCGAGCATCTGGCGATGCTGGCCGGTAACGCATACTTTGGCATCGAAGCGTTCGTCTGCGGCAAGAGACAGTGCCAAAGGAGCCATCTTAATTGCTTCAGGCCGGGTGCCGAACACACATAAGGTTTTTAAGGTCATTGATACACCGCTATTAAAAGTAAAAAAATTCGACTTCTGTACCCAATTACATTAATTAGAAAGGTTGCCTCGATATTCCCCACTCGTGCCCTGAGTCTGGACATGCTCAGCCCGGACTGCAGCAGCAGGGGCATCCGAAATTGAGTCACGCAGGCCAGCCAATGCGATGCTCCTTCGCAGATATTGAGAATCAATACCTTTTTTCCCGAAATAAATTCGGCTGATTATAGCCTTCTTTTCCTGGTCGTTTCCAAGGTTGCGACGTTGAGAAAGTCGCCCGGCCTGTTTGATTTTGATCACGAGTCCCGTCTTGGTGCTGGGCGAAAGCGCGAAGGGCTCAGCCCCTCCCGGTTTGGGGAGCAGCGTCTTGCCGGATCAGCGCCATCAGGGAGGTGCCCGCGCAGGCTCAGCTTGAGATTCAATTTCAAGCCGCTCAGGGGGATTTTCAAAGGACTTTTGGCCCAACCTAGGTATTATAAGTAGCTTCCTGCGCTAAAGCGCGCGGGTGTATTTTTGGCGTCTCGCGAGGGAGCTTGGGAAGCAGCAGGAATGGCATTGGGAACTGACGTCAATCCAAGTCCGCCATTTTTATTCTACGCAGGAAGGTTTTTTTGGTTTCGGGAGCTTGAAAGGTGCTGGATAAGGTTATGGATAGAATAAGATCTTTTTTGTTACACCTCCCCCGCAGACATAAACGCGTTCTGCAAGTAGTTGCAGATATCGTGTTGGTTTGGGTCTCTTTATGGATGGCATTTGTCGTACGTTTAGGGATCGACGAATTGAACAACCCGATCCAACAGCATTGGTGGTTGTTCCTCAGCGCTCCCGTTGTCGCCATTCCTCTGTTTATCCGATTTGGCATGTACCGGGCGGTATTGCGCTATGTTGGCAATGACGCTCTGATTGCTATAGGGAAAGCCGTCAGTCTTTCTGCTCTCATCCTGGGGCTTTTGGT
Organism: Pseudomonas sp. GB2N2; assembly: GCF_054897705.1. NCBI lineage: Bacteria > Pseudomonadati > Pseudomonadota > Gammaproteobacteria > Pseudomonadales > Pseudomonadaceae > Pseudomonas > Pseudomonas sp. GB2N2. Next base: position 2,718,688 of record NZ_CM142701.1, on the reverse strand, counting down.
GTATTGGTACAGCAACCATCAAACCATCGTTCCCCGATCAATCGTTTTCAACTATTGGTGGCTCAGCCTTGTGATGATAGGCGGGTTGAGATTGGCTATGCGTCAGTATTTTTCGGGCGATTGGTTTGTTGCCGCGCAGCATGTACCTTTCGCCAACGTCGACGATGGGTTGCCCAGAGTCGCTATTTATGGCGCTGGGGCGGCAGGCAACCAACTTGTAGCCGCGTTGCGAATGGGGCGAGCCATGCGCCCCGTGGCGTTCATTGATGATGACGGAACCATTGCGAGTCGTGTAATCGCGGGTTTGCAGGTGTTTAAACCTAAGCATATCCAACAGATGATTGACACCACCGGAGCTCAGGAGATTTTGCTCGCTGTACCTTCTGCAAGCCGAGGGCGCCGCAGGGAAATCCTGGGTTTTCTAGAACGTTTTCCATTACATGTTCGCAGCGTGCCGGGTTTTATGGATCTGGCGAGTGGACGAGTCAAGGTGGACGATATCCAGGAGGTCGATATCGCCGACTTGCTTGGCCGCGATTCCGTGCCAGCACAAGGGGAATTGCTGGAGCATTGCATTACCCATCAGTCCGTCATGGTGACCGGTGCAGGGGGGTCGATTGGTTCAGAGTTGTGCCGTCAAATCATTGAACTCAGACCGAAAACGTTACTGTTATTCGAACATAGCGAGTTCAATCTTTACAGTATCCTGTCCGAGCTCGAACAGCGCGTGGCACGCGAGTCGCTATCAGTAAAACTGTTGCCGATCCTAGGCTCTGTCCGCAACGAGGAAAAGTTGCTGGATGTCATGAATACCTGGCGTGTTGACACGGTTTATCACGCTGCGGCATATAAACATGTGCCTATGGTCGAACACAATATTGCGGAAGGTGTTCTGAACAACGTCATAGGCACTTTGAATACGGCTCAGGCCGCCCTGAAGGCGGGAGTGGCTAACTTTGTCCTTATTTCTACAGACAAAGCGGTGCGTCCGACCAATGTCATGGGAAGTACGAAGCGACTCGCCGAGATGACGCTCCAGGCGCTCAGCAAGGAGAAGGCTCCAGTGCTGTTTGGTGATCCCGCTTGCGTGTCCCGGGTCAACAAAACCCGATTCACGATGGTCAGGTTCGGCAACGTGCTCGGCTCATCAGGCTCGGTCATTCCACTGTTTCACAAACAGATCAAGGCCGGCGGCCCCTTAACCGTCACGCACCCGAAAATCACCCGTTATTTCATGACCATTCCCGAAGCTGCACAATTGGTCATTCAAGCGGGTTCAATGGGGCAGGGGGGTGATGTTTTCGTACTCGATATGGGCGAACCAGTCAAAATCGTCGAATTGGCCGAGAAGATGATCCATTTGTCGGGACTGAGTGTTCGCTCTGAAAAGAATGTGCATGGCGACATCGCCATTGAATTCACTGGATTGCGGCCGGGGGAAAAACTCTACGAAGAGTTGTTGATCGGAGATAACGTTTCGGCGACGCAGCATCCGATGATCATGACTGCAAATGAAGACTATCTGACTTGGGAAGTTCTCACGGCGAGACTGGTAGAGCTGCTGGCCGCCGTTGACAACGATGATTACGCAAGAGTCAGGCAACTGTTGCGTGAAACTGTCAGCGGCTATGCCCCTGACGGTGAAATCGTTGACTGGATTTACCAGCAACGTCGCCTTGAACCCTGATTGCTTCACATCCTGCAATAACCACGTTTTTGACAAGCTTCACACATCGCCTAAGTTTGGGAGGCAGCTTCGGAAAAGTTGCTTTCCCAATCGATGTTATGGAGCGTCACAATGCGTACTGGCTATTTTGCTTCTCTGATTTTCGCCCTGCTAACCAGCGCCTCGGTCACTGCTGTCGCTGCGCCCTTCGCCAAACCGGAGGCGGGCAATGCGCCGATGGTCATGGATGCCGCACCTCAAGTCCAGTCGGACAAAGTCGACCTGAATCTAGCCGACGCCCCCACGCTCCAGCGCGAGCTTGCCGGTGTGGGCGAGGCTAAAGCCAAGGCAATCGTTGCCTATCGTGACACCAATGGACCGTTTTCCTCGATAGACGAGCTGCTCGAAGTCAAGGGCATCGGCAAAGCTATCCTGGACAAAAATCGCGAGAAGCTTGAGGTGAACTAAGCTTGTAGATCAATCCCACGAGGCCGGTCATTGACCGGCCTTTCTGTTTTCTGGCACCTGCACATTGCAGACGCCTTTCGTCGGCGTAATAAAAATTACGACTATCATATGCGCATTAAATTATGCCTATAATTAATTGGCGCAGGTGTTGAGTACGGCGCTTGTCGTTCATCCTTTGAGGAAGTCATGTCATGAACTCTGTCCAGACCCAAGGCACAGCCGTCGTCACCGGTGCATCCTCCGGCATCGGCGCGATCTATGCTGATCGCCTCGCCACACGAGGTTATGACCTGCTGCTTGTAGCTCGCGACGAGCAGCGTCTCGAAGCCGCCGCCGCCAAATTGCGCGCCGAGCATGGCGTGCAGATAGAGGTGCTCAAGGCAAATCTCACGCAGAAGGACGGCGTGCTCAAGCTCGAACAGCGCCTGCGCAGCGATTCCAGCATCAGCCTGTTGCTGAACAATGCCGGCGTGGCGGCAGATGGTTTGTTGGCTAATACGGACATGGATCAACTGGAGAAGCTGATCCAGCTCAACGTCACCGCGGTCACCCGTCTTGCCTCTGCGGCCGCCGCCAGTTTTGCCAGGGCGGGGCGGGCCACGATTATCAATATTGGCTCGGTAGTGGCGTTGTTTCCCGAACGTTTCAACGTAACTTACAGCGCCAGCAAGGCTTATGTATTGAGTCTGACCCAGTCGTTGAACGCTGAGCTTGAAGGCACCGGCGTCAAGGTGCAGGCGGTGCTGCCTGGCGTCACGCGGACGGAAATCTGGGAACGTGCCGGGATGGATCTGAATCAGATTCCGGCAGACATGGTCATGGACGCCAGCGAGATGGTGGACGCGGCGTTGTCGGGTCTGGATCAGGGGGAGTTGGTAACTATTCCTTCTTTGCCCAACGCTGCCGACTGGCAGGCGTTTGTGGCGGCGCGGCATGTTCTGGCGCCCAATCTGTCCAAAAGCAAGGCCGCTGCTCGTTACAAGTAAACTCCATGAATGGGTATGAGGAATTTGCGGGATGAGTGATCGTCGAGTGGTTGTAACCGGCATGGGTTTGGTATCGCCGCTGGGTAGTGGCGTTGAAACTGTTTGGGCGCGTTTGTTGGCCGGCAGGTCGGGCATCCGCAATTTGCCAGACGACGTCGTGGCTGATCTGCCGGCGAAGGTCGGCGGCTCGGTGCCTTCCATGGTTGAAGATGCCGAGGCCGGTTTTGACCCGGACCGGGCGACGCCACCCAAAGAACAGAAGAAGATGGACCGCTTCATCATGTTCGCGATGGAGGCGGCACGCCAGGCGCTTGAACAAGCCGGTTGGCAGCCTCAAACGGCTGAAACCCAGGAGCGTACGGCGACCACTATCGGTTCGGGTGTCGGTGGTTTCGGTGCGATTGCCGATGCGGTGCGCACGACCGACAGCCGTGGTCCGCGACGATTGTCGCCATTCACCATTCCATCGTTTCTGGTCAACCTTGCAGCGGGCCATGTTTCGATCCAGCACGGTTTGAAGGGACCACTTGGTGCTCCGGTAACGGCGTGCGCCGCCGGCGTTCAGGCGATTGGTGATGCGGCGCGACTGATTCGCTCCGGCGAAGCAGATATTGCGGTGTGCGGCGGTGCTGAAGCGGCGATTGATCGCGTGAGTCTTGCGGGCTTTACTGCGGCTCGCGCCTTGTCCAGCGGCTACAACGACACCCCAGAACGTGCGTCACGTCCGTTCGACCGCGATCGAGATGGTTTTGTGATGGGTGAGGGCGCCGGCCTTCTGGTGATCGAATCACTGGAACATGCGCTGGCCCGGGGCGCGCAGCCGTTGGCGGAACCGGTGGGCTATGGCACCAGCGCCGATGCCTATCATTTGACCGCTGGCCCAGAGGACGGCAGCGGTGCGCGCCGGGCGATGTCATTGGCGTTGGCGCAGGCAGGTGTTTCGGCGGCGCAGGTGCAGCATCTCAATGCTCACGCCACCTCGACACCGGTTGGGGATCTCGGAGAGTTGGCGGCCATCAAGTCGCTGTTCGGCGCGCAGAACGGGATTGCGGTGACGTCGACGAAGTCGGCCACCGGGCATTTGCTGGGTGCCGCGGGCGGCATTGAAGCGATTTTTACGCTGCTGGCGATCCGTGATCAGATCGTACCGCCCACGCTCAACCTCGATAATCCGAACCCTGCAGCGCAAGGTGTCGACATTGTTCACGGTCAGGCGCGGCCGATGGCGATTGAATACGCGCTGTCCAATGGCTTTGGCTTTGGAGGGGTCAATGCAAGCGTGTTGTTTAAGCGCTGGGAAGGCTAGTCGCGGTTTTTCGCGCTGGCGTGAGTACGCTGACCTCGCCAGCATAGATTTGGCACGGATAGTGATTGCTGGTTGGCCTCCAGCAGTTATCAAGGAATCGTGTCATGTACAAAGACTATCCGGCGGCCTACCAGGTCAATGCTGGCTCGGCCTTGCAGGTGGACACGGCGTTTTACGAACGCATCCGCGATGCCAAGGGTGATCGCACGCTGATCGAACAGTTTGAAGTGCCGATCCGCACGGCGCGCGCGTGGAATGTTCCCGCGGGCCATGTGTTTCGCGTGACGACGCCGGTTGGCCCCCAGGTCGGGGATTTCAACGTCTGGAATGCCAACGATCCGCGTGAGCGGTTATGGGCGGCTCGTACCCGGCAACTGCAAGGCGCGCATGTCAGCGTCCATGATCGGCTGTGGTCGAACCTGCCATTCTTGCGTCCGTTGGTGACCATCACTGATGACAGCCTCGCCGGTTATGGCATCGACGAACACGGCGGTCGGCTGCACGATTTGCTCGGCACCCGTTGCGATCCGTACGTGAACAAGATGCTCACGGGCGAAGATTTCCATCATCACTGCCATTCCAACCTGACCCGTGCCGTATTGCCTCATGGCCTGACTGAATTTGACGTGCATGACGTGCTGAATATTTTCCAGTGCACGGGCCTTAACCACGACGACATGTACTTCATGAAAGCCTGTCCGGCGCAGAAGGGAGATTAGCTGGAGTTCTTTGCCGAGATCGATTTGCTGTGCGCGCTGTCGACGTGTCCGGGTGGCGATCTGTCATTGGCGATGTGGGGGCCGGAAGCGCAGGACCCATTGAGCGTTTGTCGCCCGCTGGGGGTCGAGATTTATAAGCTGGAGGATTCGTTGCTGGAGGGCTGGAGTCAGCCGGAACGTGCGGCCTATAAGGAGCTGCATGGCTTGCACATCGCCAAGGCTGACTGGGAAAAATAAGGCGCAGTTGTGGCGAGGGAGCTTGCTCGCGCTCGACCGCAAAGCGGGCGCAGGGATGTGCGAGGGACGTTTAGGGCCGCTACGCGACCCAGCGGGAGCAAGCTCCCTCCCCACAGTTATTGTTCAGCGGTCTTGCGCATCCTTCGCATCCGCTACCGCATTGCGCTTCGCAACACGTTTACGCTGTTCATCCGTCAGATCGACCTTGTTGGCAGTGTCGCGCAACATCATCAAACCACCAACGATCGAGCCAATCGCAACGACCAGAATCAACCAGGCATACCAGGGCATAGGACTCTCCTTGAGGGCAGGCCGATTGGCGGGTTTCGCCAATCGATCGTGCATACCACTTTGAGCGATTGAATTTCGCAGTGGTTCCATTCTATGCCTGATAGGCCAGCGACACTGTGGCTGATTACAACCCTGTCAGCATCGCATCCGCCGGCGCATCCGCACGCAACTGGGCTGTCAGCAGGAAGTACACGAAACCCACCGCCATGAAGCCGAGGAAAATCAGTCCGATCAGTGCGTTGAACCACGCCATCGCCACCAGGCAAACCACCGCCAGTACCAGCGCGATCATCGGCACCAACGGATAGCAAGGCGCGCGGAAGGTGCGCTCGAGGTTCGGTTCGGTCTTACGCAGTTTAAACAGGCTGAGCATGCTCATGATGTACATCACGATTGCGCCAAACACGGCCATGGTGATCATCGCCGCTGTCAGCGTCATGCCGCCCAGATTGATCAAGCCATCGCTGTAGATCGCGGCGATACCAATGATTCCACCGGCGATGATTGCCCGGTGCGGCGTCTGGAAGCGCGAGAGTTTGGCCAGGGACGCTGGCAGGTAACCGGCGCGGGCGAGGGCGAAGAACTGTCGCGAGTAGCCGAGGATGATGCCGTGGAAACTCGCCACCAACCCGAACAGGCCGATCCACACCAGCATGTGCAACCAGCCGGAGCTTTCGCCGACCACGGTTTTCATTGCTTGCGGCAGAGGATCATTGATGTTCGACAGGGTGCGCCAGTCGCCGACGCCGCCGGCGAAGAACATTACGCCCATCGCCAATACCACCAGGGTCAAAATGCCGCTGATGTAGGCCTTGGGGATGGTGCGTTTCGGGTCCTTGGCTTCTTCGGCGGCCATGGCGGCGCCTTCGATGGCGAGGAAGAACCAGATCGCGAACGGAATCGCCGCGAACATCCCGGCAATCGCTGGTGCGCCGAACACGTCGGAACCCGCCCAGCCATTCAAGGCAAAATTACTGAAGCTGAATGCCGGGGCGACTACGCCCATGAACACCAGCAATTCGGCGACGGCCAGCACGCAGACCACCAATTCGAACGTCGCTGCGAGTTTCACCCCGAGGATGTTCAGGCCCATGAATACAATGTATGCGCCGACCGCTGCGTGTTTCGGGTCGAGCCCTGGAAACTGCACGTTCAGGTACGCGCCGATCGCCAGCGCAATCGCCGGAGGCGCGAAGACGAATTCGATCAGCGTCGCCAGCCCGGCAATCAACCCGCCTTTTTCGCCAAAGGCGCGGCGGCTGTAGGCAAAAGGACCGCCTGCGTGAGGAATGGCGGTGGTCAGCTCGGTGAAACTGAAGATGAAGCAGGTGTACATGGTGGCGACCATAAAGGACGTCACCAGGAAACCGAGTGTGCCCGCCACGCCCCAGCCGTAACTCCAGCCGAAGTACTCACCGGAAATCACCAGCCCGACCGCGATGCCCCACAAGTGCAGCGTGCCCAGCGTGGGTTTGAGTTGTGTGTTCATGCGTTTGCTCCCTGAACGGTTTGGAAAGCTCGGGGAAGGGCGTTTGCAGTGGGCGTGCCAGTGTTGGGGTGGCGGTCGTAATAGGCGAAAAGGTGTCGTATCGGGGATGTTTGGCGCTGGATGCAGGCCTTTTTGTGCGCCAGTTGAGGGCGTTGTCGTCTGTTCTGCCGTCATCGCGAGCAGGCTCACTCCCACAGGTTTTAGATCGAACACAAAATGTGTGTACGACAAAAATCCTGTGGGAGTGAGCCTGCTCGCGATGACTTCAGAACAGCCACCACAAAACCCACCCTGTAACGCCCGCATAAACCCACTCTTTACGCTTTCTTTATGCCCCGCCACATCCCTCGGTCTCGTTCCTTTACAGCCTCTGTCCCGACAATAACCCCACACGCGGCAATACGCCGTAACACGGAGAACTTCCATGAGCGTTCTGGACGGAGTGTCACTGCTACTCGCAGTGGGGCTGTTCATTTATCTGTTGGTTGCGCTGTTGCGCGCGGACCGGAACTAGGAGCGGCTATGCACAGTTATGACTATTGGCTGATCCTGGCCTTCTTCGCCGTGGTGCTGATTCCTGCACCGTTTCTCGGGCGGTTCTACTACAAGGTCATGGAAGGCCAGCGCACCTGGCTGACGCCGATCCTCGGGCCGGTCGAGCGCGGCTGCTATCGGGTAGCCGGCGTTGACCCGCAGACCGAACAGAGCTGGCAGAAATACACGCTGGCCTTGCTCGCTTTCAACCTCGCGGGCTTCCTGCTGTTGTTCGCAATCCTGTTGTTCCAGGACCACTTGCCGCTCAACCCGCAAAACCTGCCGGGTCAGGAGTGGACGCTGGCGTTCAACACCGCGATCAGTTTTATGACCAACACCAACTGGCAGGCCTACAGCGGCGAAGCGTCGCTGAGCTACCTGAGCCAGATGGTCGGCCTCACCGTTCAGAACTTCGTCAGCGCCGCCACCGGCCTGGCGGTATTGGTTGCGCTGTGTCGCGGTATCGGGCGCAAATCCAGCAAAACCCTGGGCAACTTCTGGGTCGACATGACCCGCGCCACCCTCTACGGCCTGCTGCCGCTGTGCTTGCTGCTGGCGCTGTACCTGGTCTGGCAGGGCGTGCCGCAAACCTTCGCGCAATACGTGAATGCCGTGACGATGCAAGGCGTCGATCAGGTGATCCCGCTCGGCCCGGCCGCCAGCCAGATTGCGATCAAGCAACTGGGCACCAACGGTGGTGGCTTCTTCGGTGTCAACTCGGCGCACCCGTTTGAGAATCCGACGGCGTGGACCAACCTGTTCGAGATGGCCTCGATCATCCTGATCCCGGTTGCCCTGGTGTTCACCTTCGGCCACTACGTGAAGGACCTGCGGCAGAGCCGGGCGATTGTGGCCTGCATGTTCGCCCTGTTCCTGATTGGCGGCGCAACCTCGCTGTGGGCTGAATACCAACCGAACCCGGCCCTGAACAACGTCGCCGTCGAACAGACCGCGCCGCTGGAAGGCAAGGAAGCGCGCTTGGGCACCACCGCCACGGTGCTGTGGTCGGTGACCACCACGGCGGCGTCCAATGGCTCGGTCAACGCCATGCACGACAGCCTCAACCCGCTGACCGGCATGGTCGCACTGGTCAACATGATGGTCGGCGAAGTGATCTTCGGCGGCGTCGGCGCCGGGCTCTACGGCATGTTGCTCAACGTGCTGATTGCGGTGTTTCTCGCCGGCCTGATGATCGGCCGCACCCCGGAATACCTCGGCAAGAAACTGCAAGCCAAGGAAGTGCAATTGCTGGTGGTGACCTTGCTGGTGATGCCGGTCGGCGTGCTCGTGCTCGGCGCGATTGCCGCGAGCCTGCCCGGTCCGGTGGCGGCGGTGAGCAACCCTGGCCCCCACGGTTTCAGCCAGTTGCTGTACGCCTACACCTCGGCCAGTGCCAACAACGGTTCGGCGTTCGGCGGCTTCAGTGCCAACACCGCGTTCCACAACTTGATGCTCGGTCTGGGTATGTTGATCGGTCGCTTCGGTTACATCCTCCCGGTACTGGCCCTGGCCGGCAGCCTGGCGATGAAGAAAACCGCACCTATTGGCCAGAACAGTTTCCCGACCCACGGCCCGCTGTTCGTGACCTTGCTGACCGTGACCATTTTGCTGGTGGGTGGCTTGACCTTCCTGCCGACCTTGGCGCTGGGTCCAATTGCCGAACACCTGAGCATGGGCTTCTGAGGAGTATTTGATGAATATGCCCGTAGTTAAACCGGTCGCCGTGAAGGCACCGGAACAACCAAAAACCGCGATCTCGGCCCTGTGGCGTCCGGCGCTGGTGCAAGCCTTCGTCAAGCTCGACCCACGGCAACTGCAGCGTGCGCCGGTGATGCTGGTGGTCGAACTGACCGCCGTCCTCACTACCGTGTTGTGCTTCATTCCCGACAACGCCGTACCGACCTTCGTTGCCGCGCAAATCGCGCTGTGGTTGTGGTTCACCGTGCTTTTTGCCAACTTCGCCGAAGCCCTTGCCGAAGGTCGCGGCAAGGCCCGCGCCGACAGCCTCAAGGCCGGCAGCGAAGGCTTGAGCGCTCGACGCAAAACCTCGAACGGCAGCTTTCAAGTAGTGCCGGCGACCAGCCTGCGCAAGGACGATGTGGTGCGCGTCGAGGCCGGGGAAATGATCCCTGGTGACGGCGAAGTCATCGAAGGCATCGCGGCGGTCAACGAGGCGGCGATTACCGGTGAATCCGCGCCGGTGATTCGTGAATCCGGCGGCGACCGTTCGGCCGTCACCGGCAACACCCGGCTGGTGTCCGACTGGCTGCTGGTGCGTATCACCGCCAACCCAGGCGAGTCGACACTGGACCGCATGATCGCGCTGGTCGAAGGCGCCAAACGCCAGAAAACCCCGAACGAAGTGGCGCTCGACATCCTGCTGATCGGCCTGACGCTGATCTTCCTGCTGGTGGTCGTGACCCTGCAACCGTTCGCCCACTTCGCCAACGGCAGCCTGCCGCTGGTGTTCCTGGTGGCGTTATTGGTCACGCTGATTCCGACCACCATCGGCGGTTTGCTGTCGGCCATTGGTATCGCCGGGATGGACCGCCTGGTGCGCCTGAATGTGATCGCCAAATCCGGTCGTGCGGTGGAAGCGGCGGGGGACGTGCACGTTCTGTTGCTGGACAAGACCGGCACCATCACTTTCGGCAACCGTCGCTGCACGGCAGTTTATCCAGCGCCGGGCGTAAGCGCCAAGGAACTGTCCGAGGGCGCGCTGTTCGCCTCGCTGGCCGATGACACGGCGGAAGGCAAGTCCATCGTTGAGTACCTGCGCGGGATTCATCCACAGCCCGAGCCGTCTGCCGACGTGCTGACAGCGGTGCCATTCAGCGCCGAGACACGCCTGTCCGGTGTCGACTATCAGGGTCGCGTGTTCCGCAAAGGCGCGGTGGATTCGCTGCTGGCGTTCGTCGGCCTGAAACGCGCTGATCTGGCACCAGCACTGTCCCGGGAAATCGACAAGATTGCCCAGAGCGGGGGCACGCCGTTGCTGGTCTGCGCAGACGGTAAATTGCTTGGCGCGATCCATCTCAAGGACGTGGTCAAACCGGGCATCCGCGAACGTTTCGCCGAGCTGCGCAAACTGGGGATTCGCACGGTCATGGTCACCGGCGACAACCCGCTGACCGCGGCCGCGATTGCCGCTGAAGCAGGTGTGGACGACGTGCTGGCCGAAGCCACGCCGGAGAAGAAACTGGCACGCATTCGTCACGAGCAGAACGACGGTCGACTGGTCGCCATGTGCGGCGATGGCGCCAACGATGCCCCGGCACTGGCGCAGGCTGACGTCGGCATGGCGATGAACGACGGCACGCAAGCGGCACGCGAAGCGGCGAATATGGTCGACCTCGACAGCGACCCGACCAAGTTGCTGGACGTGGTGCAGATCGGCAAGGAATTGCTGGTGACGCGCGGTGCGCTGACGACCTTTTCCATCGCCAACGACGTGGCCAAATACTTCGCGATCCTGCCGGCGTTGTTCGCCTCGATCTACCCGCAGCTCGGCGTGTTGAACGTCATGCACCTGAGCAGTCCGCAGAGCGCGATTCTTTCGGCGATTGTGTTCAACGCCCTGATCATCGTGGTGCTGATTCCACTGGCTTTGCGCGGCGTGCGCGTGCAAGCGGCGAGCGCTGCGGCGTTGCTGCGTCGCAATCTGCTGATCTATGGATTGGGCGGGATTCTGGTGCCGTTCGTGGGCATCAAGGCGATCGACATGCTGTTGACGGCGTTGCATCTGGTTTAAACGCCGCCCCCTGTAGGAGCGAGCCTGCTCGCGATGGTCGTTAACGATAACGCGCCTTTTCTGACTCGACGTGGCGCTTTGAATTCCATCGCGAGCAGGCTCGCTCCTACAGGTTATCTATCTGAATTCGAGGGTTTTGAAATGTCCACATTGATACGTCCGGCCCTGAGCCTGCTGGTGCTGATGACCCTGATCACCGGCGTCGCCTACCCCTTGGTGGTCACCGGTGTTGCGCAGGTCGCGTTCCCTAATCAGGCCAATGGCAGTCTCGTCCACGATGCCGACGGCAAGGTTCGCGGATCGTCGCTGATTGCCCAGGATTTCGTGGGTGATGCCTGGTTCCATCCACGCCCCTCGGCCGGTGCGTTTGCCACCGTCTCGAGCAGCGCGAGCAACCTGTCGCCGAGCAACCCGGCGCTGGCCACTCGGGTGATTGAGGATGCCAATAAGTTGCGGGTGCCAGGACAAGGTCCGGTGCCGCTGGCGCTGCTGACCACCTCCGGTAGCGGCCTCGATCCGCACTTGCCACCGGCAGCGATTGCCTATCAACTGGCGCGTGTTGCTGCGGCGCGGAATGTGCCGGTGTCTACGCTTCAGCAATTGATGAATGCCCACATCGAACAACCGCTGGTAGGGCCTCCTGTGGTAAATGTGCTGGCGCTGAACATGGCGCTGGAAAACCTGTAGATCGGTGGCGCCGCCAATCGCGAGCAGGCTCACTCCCACAGGAATATGCATTCCTATGCAGGAGTGAGCCTGCTCGCGAAGGCGGCTTAACAATCACCACATCAACATCAGAATTGTGAGACCCCAAGCATGAGCGACTCCGGCCGCGCCGACGCGCTGTTAGCAGACCTGCCCCGCGACGGCCGTGGCCGGCTCAAGGTTTTCCTCGGCGCCGCGCCCGGTGTCGGCAAGACCTACGCCATGCTGCAAGCGGCGCATACCCAACTGCGCCACGGCGTCAAAGTCATCGCCGGCGTGGTCGAAACCCACGGCCGCGCCGAAACCGAAGCGCTGCTCGGCGGCTTGCCACAGCAGCCGCTGGTGCGCTCGGAATATCGCGGCGTGATGCTTGAGGAAATGGACCTCGACGGCCTGCTCGCGGCCAAACCGAAACTGGTGCTGGTGGACGAACTGGCGCACAGCAACGCCCCCGGCAGTCGTCACGCCAAACGCTGGCAAGACATTCAAGAACTGCTCTCCGCCGGCATCGACGTGTTCACCACGGTCAACGTCCAGCACCTCGAAAGCCTCAACGATCAGGTGCGCGGCATCACCGGCGTTCAGGTCCGCGAAACCTTGCCGGACTGGGTGCTGCAGGAAGCCTACGAACTGCTGCTGATCGACTTGCCTCCGCGTGAACTGCTCGAGCGCCTGCGTGACGGCAAGGTCTACGTGCCGGAACAGGCGCGCGCCGCCATCGATGCGTTTTTTACCCAGACGAATCTCACCGCCCTGCGTGAAATGGCGATGCAAACCGCCGCGGCCCAGGTCGATAACGATCTGGCCCAGGGTTATCGCCAACTCGGTCAGGCCGCGCCCGCCGTGCGCGGTCGGCTGCTGGTCGGCGTCGATGGCGATGCGCAGGCTGAACGGCTGGTGCGTCACGCCAGCCGTGTCGCCCAGCGTCGGCATCTGCCGTGGAGCCTGGTGCACGTGGACAACGGCAGCGTGCGCGACGAGCAATCGCGCCTGCGTCTGCAAAGTGCCCAGCAATTGGCCGAACGCCTCGGTGGCGAAGTGGTGTTGCTGCGCGCCGGCGAAGTGGCGAAAACCCTGATTCAACACGCTGCCGAACGCCGCGCCAGTCTGGTGCTGGTCGGCCAGTCGCGGCAGCGTTTGCGTCGGCGACTGTTGGGCGGTGGTCTGGCTTCACGCTTGCTGCGCGATGCGCGCGGACTGGAAATCAACGTTCTTGACAGCGATCACCCACAGCACCAGCCCCGTCAGCGCTCAGCCCAAACGCTGGTGTGGTTCGACTACGCGCTGGCGCTGGTGGCGACGCTGTTGGCCAGTGCCTTGGCCTGGGGCGTGGCGAGTGTCTTGCCGCTGCCGAACATCTCACTGGTGTTCCTCGCCGCCGTGCTGCTGGTGGCGGTGCGCAGCAGCCTCGGCCCGGCGTTGGCCTGTGCGGCGCTGTCGTTTCTGACCTACGATTTTCTGTTCATTCCGCCGAATTTTTCCTTCAGCATCCAGCGCGAAGAAGACGTGCTGACCTTGCTGTTTTTCCTGCTGATGGCCGCGCTCACCGGCAACCTTGCGGCGCGCCAGCGTCGACAGTTGCAGGCGCTGCGCGACACTCAGGAAGAGACTACCGAACTGCTCGACCTGTCGCGCAAACTGACCGCCGCCACCGACCGTCAAGCGGTGGTCAGTGCCGCTGCGCAACATCTCAATGGCTGGAGTGACTTGCAGCTGTGCCTGCTCAACCGCGACGGCCCGGCCGGCTGGAAAGTCGAAACCGGTGGTCCGCTGGAATTCACCGAAGCCGAACGCGCCGCTGCCGATTGGGCCTGGCAGCACGACCAGCCGGCGGGCGCCGGCACCGGCACGTTGCCGATGGGCCGTTGGTGGTGGTGGCCGTTGTCCGTGGAAGACGGGCCGCTGGCGCTGCTCGGCGTTTGTGCCAAAGAAGGCCAGACCCTCAGCGGCCAGCGTCGGCGTTTGCTCACGGCGCTGAGTCAGCCGCTGGCCCAGGCGCTGGCTCGGGCACAACTGGCCGAAGACCTCGAAGCCGCGCGCCTGCACGGCGAAACCGAGCAACTGCGCAGCGCCTTGCTCGCTTCGGTGTCCCACGATCTGCGCACGCCGCTGACGTCCATGCGCGGCAGCATCGACAGCCTGCTGGCGCTCGGTGAAGCCATCCCGTTGGAAGATCGTCGCGAACTGCTCGAAGGCACGCGCGATGAAGCCGAGCGCCTCGACCGCTACATACAGAACCTGCTGGACATGACCCGTCTCGGTCACGGCGCACTGAAGCTTGCGAGAGATTGGGTGTCGCCGGCCGACATTGTCGGTAGTTCGCTCAATCGCCTGCGCGCTGTGCTGGCGCCGTTGCAGGTCAGCACCGAGGTGCCGCCCGAGTTGCCGCTGCTTTACGTTCATGCCGCGCTGATCGAGCAGGCGCTGGTGAACGTGCTGGAAAATGCTGCGCGGTTTTCACCGGTTAATGGGCGTTTGCGCATGCGTGCCGGTGTGGATGAAAACGAGCTGTTTTTTTCAGTCAGCGATGAAGGGCCGGGCATTCCGGAGGAGGAGCGGGCGAAGATTTTCGACATGTTCTACACCGCCGCGCGCGGTGATCGGGGCGGGCAGGGCACCGGGCTGGGGTTGGCGATCTGTCAGGGTATGGTCGGCGCGCATGGCGGTCGGATCAGCGTCGGCGACGGCATCGACGGGCGCGGCACCTGCATCACGCTGCACCTGCCTTTGCAGGATCAACCCGACTTTGAAAGTGAGCGCTGAAAGTGAAGCCTGATACCCTCTGTACATTTCCATGCCGCGATCAGAAACCATGAGCCAGACCGCGACCATTTTGGTCATCGACGACGAACCGCAAATCCGCAAATTCCTGCGCATCAGCCTCACTTCTCAGGGCTACAAAGTGCTGGAGGCCGGCACCGGCACCGAGGGGCTGGCGCAAGCCGCGCTGAACAAACCCGATTTGCTGGTGCTCGACCTCGGCCTGCCGGACATGGACGGCCAGCAAGTGCTGCGCGAGTTTCGTGAATGGTCGACGGTGCCGGTGCTGGTGCTGTCGGTGCGCGCCGGCGAGGGGCAGAAGGTCGAAGCGCTGGATGGCGGCGCAAATGACTACGTGACCAAGCCGTTCGGCATCCAGGAATTTCTGGCGCGGGTGCGGGCCTTGTTGCGTCAGGCGCCGGTGGGCGAGGCGCAGCAAGCGGCGCTGACCTTTGGCCCGCTGACGGTGGATCTGGCCTATCGCCGGGTGCTGCTTGACGGCGTCGAAGTGGCGCTGACCCGCAAGGAATACGCCGTGCTGGCGCAACTGGCGCGGCATCCGGGGCGCGTGATTACCCAACAGCAATTGCTCAAGGACATCTGGGGACCGACTCATACCGAAGACAGTCACTATTTGCGGATTGTGGTCGGACATTTGCGCCAGAAACTGGCGGATGATCCGACGCAGCCCCGGTTTATCGTGACCGAGGCGGGCGTCGGGTATCGGTTGTTGAGTGAGGGTGGCCTGTAGTTTTTGTATTGAATGGTCTGGCCCCATCGCTGGCAAGCCAGCTCCCACAGATGGACCAACGCATAACCTTGTGGGAGCTGGCTTGCCAGCGATGGGGCCCTGACATTCACCCGAGAACTTCAGGAATCCCGATCCCGCTCACTCTCATACCGATCCAGCGTATCCCGCGCAATCTCCCGCCCCAGCGCGATCAACTCCGGCGCTTTGTAAAACTCGAAAAACCGGCACACCCGTTTCGGCACGTTGATCAGGATATCCGGCGGATAACCGGCGATCTTGTACTGCGCCAACGACGTCTGCATCACCTCGAAACTCTGGTTGATCAAATCCAGCAAGGACGCCGGCCCTACGTTGTCGATGATGAACGAACCGGTGGCCGACTTCGGCGCGCCGTCGCGTTCCGGTGCGGCTGCCGGTTGCTGGGCTTCAGGTTCGGCAGAATCGATCCACGGGTTGATCTCGGCCGCGTCTGCACTCAACGCTTCCTTTTCCAGCAGCAGCAATTTCTCCGCCTGCGTGCGGCGGAAGGGTAACTTCGAGCCGACCGAGTTGATCAGGCTGTCGAAGCGGTTCCTGAACTTGGCCGGGCGCTGAATCACCGGCAATTTATAGTGACGCTGGTTAGTGGAATTGAGGTTGACCGCGATGATCAAATCGCAATGACTCGACACCACCGGCACGATCGGCAACGGATTGAGAATCCCGCCGTCCACCAGCATGCGATTGCCCTGCATCACCGGGGTAAACAGGCTGGGGATCGCTGCCGAAGCGCGCATCGCCTGATGCAGACAACCTTCCTGGAACCAGATTTCCTGCTGGTTGGTCAGGTCGGTGGCCACCGCCGTGTAGGGAATGCGCAAGTCTTCGATATTGATCTCGCCGACGATCTTGCGGATCTGCCCGAAGACCTTCTCGCCGCGAATCGCGCCGAGGCGGAAACTGACATCCACCAGACGCAACACGTCGAGGTAATCCAGGCCCTCGATCCAGTTGCGGTATTCCTCCAGTTTGCCGGCGGCGTAAATCCCGCCAACCACGGCGCCCATCGAACAACCGGCGATGCACGCGATGTCGTAACCACGCCGCTCGATCTCCTCAATGACACCGATATGTGCATAGCCCCGGGCTCCGCCGGAACCCAATACCAGTGCGACACGCTTTTTCATGAATCGCCCTCGTCTGACAAGGCTCAACAATGCACCCATCGAGGGGCGTGCTTCAATCGCTAAGGTCGCTCGGCGGGGTGAACGCGTCGTTTTTTCGACAGTTTTTCGATACGTAATTGCGGCAGATGGTTATTCTCCCGAGCGCTATAGTTGGCGCAGCGGGGCCAAGGCACTTTTCACGCGTCAGACCGTCTTACCTGCACGACTGTTTATTTAAACGTGTTATCTGAACTGGAGTTGTGAGTGATGAAAGCCTGGATCTGTGTGCCTTTGATTGCGCTGGCGCTCGCCGGTTGTGCCGGAAAAACCGCTTACCGCGAAAGTTGCGGCAGCGGCATCGATGCGGCGTGGCATGAGCTGGACCTGGCCAAGGCCGAAGGTTTCGCCGGGACGGTCAGCTATTCCAAGGCCTTGTCGCTGCTGACCGGCGCCAAGACTCAGCAGCAGTTCGAAGCCTACGAGGGCTGCACCAGCAAGGCCGAAAAAGCACGCTTCTACATTCGTGAATCCCGCGCCGGTCGCTAACCCGTAGGAGCCTGCTTGCTGGCGATTGGGCCTTGAGTGATGCACCGCTCTCGATGACGCCATCGCCAGCAAGCAGGCTCCTGCAAGGGAGTACATACAATGATCAATCGGTTGGTTGCCCACGTTCTGGGCCTGGAAGTCCGCTTGCTGGCCTGTCAGGCCCGGCTGAACGCACGCACTGACCCTGAAGCGCTGCACGATCTGCGCACCACGGTTCGCCGTTTGCGCAGCCTGTTGCGGCCGTTGCGCGGTTTGCCCGGCGTAGAGCAGCTGGAAGCGGCGGCCTCCGCGGTCGGCACCCAGACCACGCCGTTGCGCGATCGCGAAGTGCTGGCGGCGTATTTGCTTCAGCATGATCAACCCGAGGCGGCGCACCGGCGCATGGCGCAGATGGCCGCGGCCTATCCGGCGGTTGCGGCGAGCGCCGAACTGGCGCAGTTGTTGATGATTCTGGATGCGTTTCCGCGTTTTCTGCGGGCCGCCCAGCGTCAGGGATTGCTTGAGGCATTGGGCAAACGCATCGACAAACGCTTGGATAAACAGTGGAAGAAACTCGATCAGGCACTCCACGATCCGGCGCATGATCGCCACCGTTTGCGTTTGCTGATCAAGCGTGTGCGCTACGGGATCGAGGCTTACCCCGAACTGGATCGCTTGCCGAAACCGGCTCTGCCGAGGCTCAAATCGGCTCAAGCGGCATTGGGTGATTGGCACGACTGCTGGCAGTGGCTGGCCCGGGCTGAGCTGGAAGCCGATCTGCAACCTTGCGTCGCCGAATGGAAGTCCACCATGGCCAAGGCCGAAGCCCGTGCTGATCGTGTCCTCGACAAACTCAGCGCCACCTGCTTCAAATCCTGAGACCAACACAGCTCAAACGTGGAATTTATCGGCCTTTCTGTCAGTCTCTTTGGCCGGAATAAGCGCTGTGTCATCCACGCCGTCTGGTTAACATCCCTGCATCCCTTCCTGCCCTTGAGGTTTTCATGCGCTTTTCCGATTTGCTCGACGCCGTCCGCATTCAGCCGCTGGAGCTGACCATTCCGGCCGAATGGGCGCAGGGTCGGGCCAGCTTCGGCGGCCTGGTCGCGGCGCTCCAATACGAAGCCATGCGCGCCAGGGTGCCGGCGGACCGTCCCGTGCGTTCGCTGGCGATTACCTTTGTCGGGCCAGTCGAGCCCGAGGTGCCGGTCCGTTTTGAAGTCGATGTCCTGCGCGAAGGCAAAGCCGTCAGCCAAGTGCTGGGCCGGGCGATGCAGAAGGGGCAAGTGGTGACGCTGATCCAGGGCAGCTTCGGCGCCTCGCGACCTTCCGAAGTGGCCGTGACAGCGGCGCCAGCGCCTGAGATGAAACACTGGGATGACTGCCAGGAACTGCCGTACATCAAAGACGTGACCCCGGAATTCATGCGTCATCTGGCGATGCGCTGGAGCGTCGGCGGCCTGCCGTTCACCGGCAACAAGTCCCGAGACATGGGCGGCTGGGTGCGCTTGCGTGGAGACGTCAAGGAAGAGTCGCTCAATGAGGCGCATATTCTCGCGCTGGTCGATGCCTGGCCACCGGCGCTGCTGCCGCACCTGAAGAAAGTCGCGATGGGCAGCACGCTGACCTGGACCATCGAATTCGTTCAGCCGTTGCTCGACCTGAGCACACTGGACTGGTGCAAATACCTGGTTGAAATCGAACATGCCGCTGACGGCTACGGCCATGCGGCCGCGAAGCTGTGGAGCGCGCAAGGTCAGTTGATTGCCATGAGCCGGCAGACTGTGACGATTTTTGCCTGATCAGTGACAACGGTAACGCTCACGCCAGGCTGTGACCATGGCGTTGCAGGCCCAATGCCGCGAGCAGGCCGATGACGCCGATTGCGACGGTCGCAAAACTCAGGCTGAACACCCCGGTAACGAGCAAAAGAAACGCGACGATGAACAGCGGCACGGCGATCAGGTGCAGCACCAAATTGTCCGGGTAAGCGCGCCATTGCCAGGCGGGAAGGTTGGGGTGACGTTTGCCCATGATCCTGATCCTCGATCCGTGTTGAACACATGGCTGAAGAATAGGCGTGGCATGGGCGGTGGGCGAATCGAGGTTGGCTATCGATGTGATAGATGATGTTGCCAGCGATTGGGCTCTCAGAGTTTCAACTGTCCTATCGCCTTGCTCAGTTCCCCGGCCAACGCCGCCAACTCATGACTGGTCGTCGCCGAATCCACTGTCTGCTGCACCGTGTTTTCGGTCACATCGCGAATGCTTACTAGCGCCCGGTTCATCTCTTCCGCCACGTGGCTCTGCTGCTCGGCCGCCACCGCAATCTGGGTATTGCTTTCACGCATCTGCGCCACTGCGCTAGTAATTTCCAGCAACGCGGCGCCGGCCTCTTGCGCCTGCTGCACGCAATCGTCGGCCTTGAACGAGCTTTCCTGCATAAAGTCCACCGCGTCCCGGGTGCCAGCTTGCAGCGCCGAGACCATCAGCGTGATTTCATCGGTCGAGGCTTGCACGCGCTTGGCCAGGTTGCGCACTTCATCGGCTACCACCGCGAAGCCGCGACCCATTTCACCGGCCCGCGCCGCTTCGATGGCCGCATTCAGCGCCAGCAGGTTGGTTTGCTCGGCGATGCTGTGAATCACATTGACCACGCCGTTGATCTTCTGGCTGTCCTCGGCCAGGCGCTGGATCATCTCGGCGGTGTGCTGCACACCGGTGGACAACCCGGCAATCGACCTCTGCACACGGCTGACCACTTCCTGGCCGCTGCCCGCCAGGGTGTCGGCGGTTTGCGAGAGGTCGCGGGTGGCGCCGGCGTGCTGGGCGATGTGGTAAACGGTGGCGGTCATTTCGTTGATTGCGGTGGCGGCCTGGTCGGTTTCGCTTTGCTGGCCGAGCATGCCGTGGCGCACCTCGTTCATGCTCGACGCCAGCCGCGTCGTACCTATATCCAGTTGCCGGGCAGTGCTGGCGACGGTGTTGACCACCCGCTGATAACCGGCCTGCATGGCGTTGAACGCACCGGCCATCTGCCCGACCTCATCGGTGCAGGCCAGCGGCACACGGGCCGACAGGTCGCCGGTTTTCTCGACGTGGAGCATCACGTCTTTCAACGTGTTGAGTTGGCTGAGCAGGAAACGGATCAACAATTGCGACGCGCCGAGCATCGCCAGCATCAGGATCAACACGGCGACCGCGTAGTGGGGCAAACGCTCGCCAAACACCTGACTCAGGCTCGGGCCTTGAGCGATCACTGCAACCTTGGGCAACGGTTGCCCGGCCGGCCAGGCGCTGAGCAATTGCGCCTGCGCTTGAGCGGACGCTTGCGATGCGTGACTGCGGGCCTGCTGTTCGAGGTGCACGGCGTACAACACCAACATTAACGTCGTGACGAAGGCGACCGCGTTGACCGCCCAGAATTTATATTTCAGCGAGATGTTGCTAAGCCAGGCACCCATGGAGGTTTTCTCTGATAGCGGAAACAGCATTGGCAAGGTGCCAGTATTGTGCCGCTGCGCGAGGCGCCGGTTCTTGATGTGCATCAACGATCCCGTGCGCTATCCTTCGCGCCTCCAAAATTCCCTCGCTACAGGATTCCGCCCTCATGAAAGCCGCACTCGTCGAACTCATCAGCAAAATCAGCTCCGGGTGCATGAGCGACGACGAAATTCTCAAGGTTGCTGACGAAGCGGTCCAGGCCTACGCCGATCCCGGGGCTTTTATGACAGCCAACCCGGACATCAACTACGACGACACTTTCCCGATTGCCTTGGGCGAGTGGGTCGTCGTCGGCAGCCTGCCGGAAACCGTGCTGTTTCAGGCGGACACTTACGTGGACTTGTTCGCGCAGATCGTCGCCTCGTTTGGTCCGGGGGTGGATTTCAATATCAAACCCAAACAACTGGCGAAGACCGAGGCGCTCACCGCGCTCAATCGCATCCAGGTGCAGATGGGCAGCATGAACAAGGAAAACGGCGGTTACACGCTGATGAACTTCAGCCAGTTGCTCGACGACGAACTGCAAGTGGTGCTGGTCTTCGGTAACGACGTGCCGCGCGTACTCGAGTTGTGCGCCGAGGTCGGTATCACCGCCGCGCCTTCGCTGGAAGCGCTGAAAATCGCCCTCCACGTTTGATGGAATAAAACGGAACCCTCGCCATGGCCGACTATCCTAAGAGTGCACATCACTCTTAGGGAGCGACACCATGGGTTCTACGTTCAACGGCCTGATTGGCCTGATCATCCTTGCCCTCGATATCTGGGCAATCATCAACGTGCTGAAAAGTGGCGCCACCACCGGGATGAAAATCGTCTGGGTGCTGCTGATCCTGCTGCTGCCGGTATTGGGCCTGATCATCTGGGCGATCGCCGGGCCACGGGGCAACGTGCGGATCTGATCCCTCTCGTAAGGTCGACACCTTCCCTGTGGGAGCGGGCTTGCTCGCGAAGGCGTCGTGTCAATTGCCATGAATTTGGCTGGCACACCGCTTTCGCGAGCAAGCCCGCTGCCAAAGGGGATTGTGACGGGTCATCAACTGACGTTCGACCTGTCATCTTCCGCGACGTAGAATGCGCGCCTTTCCCGGGCAATCGAGCGGATCGATTGGCCATCATGGGCGGGTAACCGTCCGTTGCCACCCGCATTCATCGGAGCACTTCCCATGAGCAACACCCCAACCAGCGAGTACCTGGAAACCCTTTACGAAGGCTACGGCCAGCGTTTTCGCATGGAAAAACTGCTGCACGAAGTGCGCACCGAGCACCAGCATTTGGTGATTTTCGAGAACCCGCGCATGGGCCGCGTGATGGCGCTGGACGGCGTGATCCAGACCACCGAAGCCGACGAATTCATCTACCACGAGATGCTCACCCATGTGCCGATCCTGGCGCACGGCAGCGCCAAGCGCGTGCTGATCATCGGTGGCGGCGACGGCGGCATGCTGCGTGAAGTGGCCAAGCATGGCAGCGTCGAGCACATCACCATGGTCGAGATCGATGGCACCGTGGTCGAGATGTGCAAACAATTTCTGCCGAACCACTCCAAGGGCTCGTTCGAAGATCCACGCCTGAACCTGGTGATCGACGACGGCATGCGTTTCGTCGCGACCACCACTGAAAAGTTCGACGTGATCATTTCCGACTCCACCGACCCGATCGGTCCCGGTGAAGTGCTGTTCTCGGAGAACTTCTACCAGGCTTGCCGTCGTTGCCTGAACGAAGGCGGCATCCTCGTGACCCAGAACGGCACGCCGTTCATGCAGATCGAAGAAGTCAAAACCACCGCCGGGCGCCTGCGCAGTTTGTTCCCGGATTGGCATTTTTATCAGGCGGCCGTGCCGACCTACATCGGCGGCTCGATGACTTTCGCCTGGGGCGCGACCAGCACCGCCTACCGCAAACTGTCCCGCGAATGCTTGCAGCAGCGTTTCGCCGGCAGCGGCATTATCACCCGCTACTACAACCCGGAAATCCACATCGGTGCCTTCGCCTTGCCGCAATACGTGCTGCAGGCCGTGAACAAGCCAAGCAACGACTAAACGTGCCACAACCCATGTAGGAGCAGCCGATCGACGCTCCTACATAGGTGTAATCCGTTGGAACGATCAGTCCGGGCAAAAGTCCAGATAGTGGTAAGCCCATTTGCGGGTTTGTTCGAGGAGGCACTGATGCAAAAGTGGAAGATCACCTTCGTGGACGATCATGGCGAAACAGTCAGTGAAGTCTTTGAGTGCGACGAATGCCCGGACAACGAGCACGCCGCCAAACTCATCAAGGCCCGGGTCCTTCCTGTGGCTGCCGAGCTGGATCTCAACGATCTGGAAGGGCGGACCAGTGACGCGTGCGTCAAGGAACTCAGGACCCAGCACAGCATACAAATCCTCGGCATCACTCCCGTCTGATTTCTCTCGTAACACCCTCGTGAAATAACCAGGCCTTGGCAGCGCGTCTCACTTGCGGCTACTCTGCAAGCGAGATCAGCGAATGGATCGCTAAGGTCTGGTCTTGTCAGCTACATGCTTGTTTCCCATCGGCAAAAAATTGCCGCATCGCGTGCACCATTCGGTTGCGGGCGTCGGGAGTACGGAAAGTCTATCCATCGGTTTGAGGAGGACGTTTCATGAGCACAGCCTATCAAGAAGACATCAGCAGCTCGGTGCTGCGCCGCATGAAAGAAGGCGGTTTCGACTTTTCACGATTCCATCCGATCGAGTTCTACGCCATTTTCCCGGACGAGGAGCGGGCACGCAGGGCGGCAGGGCATTACTGCGGTGAATCCATGAATGCACAAATCAGCGTGCGCGACGACGGTGCCTGGGCGCTGGAACTGAGCAAAGTGATGTACGCCACCTACGACGGCATCGGCGACTTTGAGCAGGACTTCGAGGCGGTGGTCGAGCCTTTGGGCGGCATCATCGAAGGATGGGGCGTCAAGCAGGAGGTACGAGGGCTACTCGCATAACACTATGAACAGCGACAACATCCACTAACGGCTGACCTTCGGGTTGGCCGTTTTAGTCTGTGGCGTTAAATCCCGAAACAAAAAAAAGCCGCCTGAACAAGGCGGCTAAATGGGAAGTTCGGTGAGCATTTCCAGCGAATGCGCCGATTATCCGCATCGACTGTCGGGCAGTGAAATCAACTGTGACTATGCTGGTGATAGGCGAAAGCATTGCTTCGCAATGAAGCGGGGGCAATCAGGTTGGGGCGTTTGCTGCACAGGAATGGTGCGGCGTGTCCGCGACGAATATCCAACCGATTGATATCAAAGCGTTTATGCCGATGGCACGGGCCTTGCGAAGGCCTGTATGTCCGGGTGACAAGGAGTACGGCATGATCCGCACCTATTTTGATGAGATGTACGATGCCGGCGGCCAGGTCCGCCCGCATTATCGGGAGTTTGCCCGTTGGCTGGCCGAGACGCCTGACGAGCTCTTGGCACAACGGCGCCGTGAGGCCGATTTGTTGTTTCATCGCGCCGGGATCACCTTCACGCTCTACGGGGACGAGCAGGGCACAGAGCGCCTGATTCCCTTCGACACCATTCCGCGCAGCATCCCTGCCAGCGAATGGCGGATCGTCGAGCGCGGCTGCATTCAGCGGGTCAAGGCGTTGAACATGTTTCTCGCCGACCTCTATCACGAGCAGCGCATCATCAAGGCCGGGATCATCCCGGCCGAACAGGTGCTGGCCAACGAGCAATACCAGTTGGCGATGCAAGGCCTGGATTTGCACCGGGATATCTATTCCCACATCTCCGGCGTCGATCTGGTGCGCGATGGCGACGGCACGTATTACGTGCTCGAAGACAACCTGCGTACACCCAGCGGTGTGAGCTATATGCTCGAAGACCGCAAGATGATGATGCGGCTCTTCCCCGAGCTGTTCTCGGCCCAGCGCATCGCGCCAATCGACCATTATCCGAACCTGTTGCTCGACACCCTGAAAAGCTCCAGCCCGATCGATAACCCGAGCGTAGTGGTGCTGACCCCGGGACGCTTCAACAGCGCGTTTTTCGAGCATGCGTTTCTCGCTCGGGAAATGGGCGTGGAGCTGGTGGAAGGCGCGGACCTGTTCGTGCGCGACGACAAGGTGTTCATGCGCACCACGGACGGGCCGAAAGCGGTCGATGTGATCTACCGCCGTCTCGACGATGCGTTTCTAGATCCGCTGGCGTTCAACCCGGATTCAATGCTTGGCGTCCCGGGGCTGCTGTCGTCTTACCGCTCGGGCAATGTGGTGCTGGCGAATGCCATTGGCACCGGGGTCGCGGACGACAAATCGGTGTATCCATTCGTGACCGACATGATCCGTTTCTACCTTGACGAAGAGCCGATTCTGAAGAACGTTCCGACGTTCCAGTGTCGCAATCCCTCTGAACTTTCCCACGTGCTGGCGAATCTTCCAGATCTGGTGGTCAAGGAAACCCAAGGCTCCGGCGGTTACGGAATGCTGGTGGGGCCGGCGGCGACGGCGGCGGAAATCGAGTCCTTCCGCGCACGAATCAAAGCGAAGCCCCACGCGTACATCGCGCAACCTACGTTGTCGCTGTCGACCTGTCCGACCTTTGTCGAAAACGGCATCGCGCCACGTCACATCGACCTGCGTCCGTTTGTATTGTCTGGCCGCGAAACCCGGGTCGTGCCTGGCGGCTTGACCCGTGTCGCGCTGCGCGAAGGCTCCCTGGTGGTGAATTCCTC
This sequence comes from Pseudomonas sp. GB2N2, assembly GCF_054897705.1. NCBI lineage: Bacteria > Pseudomonadati > Pseudomonadota > Gammaproteobacteria > Pseudomonadales > Pseudomonadaceae > Pseudomonas > Pseudomonas sp. GB2N2. Next base: position 2,693,151 of record NZ_CM142701.1, on the reverse strand, counting down.
CCAGGGCGGCGGAACCAAGGACACCTGGGTGGTCGAGGATTGAAGGAAGCTTGCCATGTTAAGTAGAACTGCCTCGGATTTGTACTGGATGTCGCGTTACCTGGAGCGGGCGGAAAACCTCGCACGGATGCTCGACATCAGCTATTCGCTGTCGCTGATGCCACAGGATGGTCGCGGTGACGGTCTGCACGAACTCGCCATGCCGCTGCTGATCACCGGCACCCTCGAGGACTATCTGGAGCGCCACGGCGAGTTGCACGCCGAACGGCTGCTGCATTTTTTCGCCCTTGATGCGGCCAACCCGGCGAGTATTTACAGCTGCCTAGGTTCGGCGCGGGCCAGCGCTCATGCGGTGCGTGGCCGAATCACCGCGGACATGTGGGAAAACATCAACGCGACCTGGCTGGAAATTCGCGGGATCGCCGAACAGGGTTTGAGTCGCTATGGCATGAGCCGTTTCTGCGAGTGGATCAAGGAACGTTCCCACCTGTTTCGTGGCGCGTCGTACGGCACGATCATGCGCAACGACGCGTTCCGTTTCATCCGGCTGGGGACATTTATCGAAAGGGCCGACAACACTTTGCGCCTGCTGGATGCCCGTTACGAAATGGCCGGCGATCAGGCCGAAGCGGTCAGCGATGGTACGGCTCACGCCTATTACCAGTGGAGCGCTTTGCTACGGGCATTGTCGTCATTCGAGGCCTACACCGAAATCTACCGTGATGCACCTGGTGCCCGGCATGTGGCGGAACTGCTTCTGTTGCGCGCCGACGTTCCGCGTTCCCTGCGCGCCTGCACCGAAGAAATCGACCAGATCCTCGCCCAGTTGCCCGGCGCCAACGGCCGTCCGGCACAACGTCTGGCAGCGGAAATGGACGCGCGCCTGCGCTACACCGGCATCTCCGAAATTCTCGACGAAGGCCTGCACGCCTGGCTGACCGAGTTCATCCCGCTGGTGCGCCAGTTGGGTAACGCCATACACAGTTCCTACCTGGAGGCTGCATGAGACTTTCCATTAGCCACGAAACCACCTATCACTACGAAGATCAGGTGCGGGCGAGCATCCAGTACCTGCGACTGACTCCTCACGACAGCGAGCGCCAGCATGTGCTCAGTTGGCAACTCGACCTGCCGCGCCCGGTGCGCGCGCAACTCGATCCGTTCGGCAACATCCTGCACGTGCTGACCATGGACGAACCGCACGAGGCGATCATCATCGGTGCCCGTGGCCAGGTCGACATCGACGAATTGCGCGAAGCCGAGCACGAGAGCCAGTCAGCGCTGCCATTCCTGCGGTTCACGCGCCTGACGGAACCCGACGAGGCCTTGCGCGCGTTCGCCGAGAAAGAGTGCAAGAAGCGCCGGGACCGCACGGCACTGATTGACTTGATGCATGGCTTGAATTCGCACATGACCTACACGCCGGGCTCCACCGAAGTGGACACCAGCGCGGCCCAGGCCTTCGCCGGACGTTCCGGCGTATGCCAGGACCACACCCACGCGTTCCTCGCGTGTGCACGCAGCCTGGGCATTCCGTCGCGTTACGTGTCGGGGTATTTGTACAGCGAGAATTGCGAACACCTGGCCAGTCACGCATGGGCGGAAGCCTGGCTGGATGACGCGTGGTACAGCTTTGACGTGACCAATGAACTGGCACGGCCGGAGCGTCATTTGAAACTGGCAGTGGGCCTGGATTATCTGGACGCGTGCCCGGTGCGCGGGATGCGTCGGGGTGGTGGCTGCGAGCAGATGCACGCGAAGGTGTTTGTGTCGCCGACGCCGGTACCGTTGCCTGTGATCTCAGTCCAGCAACAATAATCACGAACACCGCACAAACCCCCGTAGGAGCTGGCAAGCCAGCTCCTACGGGGGTTTGCGTCAGGGCTTAACTTTGCGCCCAGCCATATGCTTCAAATACCCCACCAGCATTTCGAGCTCCCCATCCGGCAATACCTGCGCCGAGAACCCCGGCATCTTCGCCTGTGGCCACTGCCGCAAACTCTGCGGGTCCCGAATGTAGCGCTTCAAGAAGTCCGCCCCAAGATACTCCGTCGGATTAAACGGAATATTCAAATCCGGCCCGAACTGCGCGTCCCCGGCACCATTGAGTCGGTGACAGGCCAGGCAGTTCTTCTGAAACAGCGCAAACCCCAGGTTCACCGGATCGTGCGCGTTCAACGCAGGATCAGGCAACAAGGCAGGGAAGCGCTCGGCCACGGGCGCCATGCGTTTGATCGCAGCCACTTGAAAGGGCCACTGCTCAGGGCTGATGTTGCCTGCCTGCGGGTCAGTCCAGACCAGATAAAACGGTCCGGCACTCGGCTTGCCTGCTGCAAGCGCCGGCCACGGTTTGGCGGGATCTTCAATCGCCAGCCACGCGCGCGCACCCTTGGCATTGATCAAAGGCGCTGCCACCATCTCAGCGGCAAAACCATCAAGTGCTACGGCTTGCAAGTGATCGTCCGGCTTGATGCCGGTCAACAACACCGCCAGGGGCACGACGCGATAGCTCATGTCCCGTTTATAAGAAACGTCGTTGCTGACCGTGAGGGTTTGAACCTGAGGATGCTTGAGCAATTCCTCGGTTTGCCAGGTGCGACTATTCTCGCCCAGCTCGAGGTTCAGCTGTGCGGCATAAAGAGGCGAGCCGACCAGCAAAGCCCCCAGCACAATGAGCGTTTTCAAATGATCGCCAACCATGTGGTGAAATTGCCGTAAAGGTTGGCACAGCCACCCTGGCCCGGATAGCGAGCCAGTCACATTTTTGATGAAACAATAGACAACCCTGGCGCCGTATTTTCGATAACAGACTTAACCAATTACCCTCGTCAGGTTCGGCAAAATCAACAACAGCGTAGTTGCGAAAAGAATGAGCCCGGCTTGACGTACTTTCGAATGTTTGAACATGGCTTGACCGCCTTTTTTGTTATTTCCTGATGCCTGCCTGCATATCTCCATGACGGCAGCGCGATTCACTTCCTGTAGAGCGAGCGCCTCGGCAAAACCCGACGACAACTTCGCATATGTTCACCTTAGGGCTCACGTCACTCGTGGCTTAGATCCATTTCATATGGAGAGCTTGCGAAATGCCTTGAAAAAGGCATGAGGCCATGTGCCAGCTTCTTTGCCGCCCTTTTGCTAGACAGCTCCGTGTCCTGAAACGGTTAACCCGGTAGCACACTACCGTCCGTCTGAGCGTGTCCGTCAACGTCAGCGAGCATTGCGGTCATTGAATCGGCGGTGGCTCGGCATAAGGTGAGGGCTCAGCATTAACTCACCGCTCAGGTTCGAGGACGTCATGACCCAAGCTTTAATTTTCGACGCATTACGCACGCCACGTGGCAAAGGCAAGGCCGACGGCGCCTTGCACAGCGTCAAGCCGGTGAACCTGGTGGCCGGTTTGCTCCGGGCGTTGCAGCAGCGCACCTCGCTGGACACCAGCCAGGTCGATGACGTGGTACTGGGTTGCGTGACGCCGGTCGGCGATCAAGGTGCCGATATTGCGAAAACTGCAACGCAAGTGGCCGATTGGGACGTCAGTGTGGCAGGCGTGCAAATCAACCGTTTCTGCGCGTCGGGGCTTGAGGCGGTGAACCTCGGGGCAATGAAAGTACTTTCCGGTTTCGAAGAGTTGGTGGTGGTCGGCGGCGTCGAGTCGATGTCCAGGGTGCCGATGGGCAGCGACGGCGGCGCGTGGGCGCTGGACCCGGAAACCAATCTGCACAGTCATTTCACCCCGCAAGGCGTCGGCGCCGACCTGATCGCTACCCTCGAAGGCTTCAGCCGTCAGGACGTCGATGCCTACGCGCTGCATTCCCAGCAGAAAGCCGCGCGGGCCCGGGCCGACGGTTCGTTCAGCAAATCGTTGGTGCCGGTGCGGGATCAGAACGGCATCCTGCTGCTTGATCACGATGAGTTCATTCGCGCCGACTCCACCCTCGAGGGACTGGGCAAACTTAAACCGAGCTTCGAAATGATGGGGCAAATGGGCTTCGACGCCACCGCGTTGCGAGTCTACAGCCATGTCGAGCGCATCAATCATGTGCACACGCCCGGCAACAGTTCCGGGATTGTCGACGGTGCCGCGTTGATGCTGATCGGCTCCGAGGCGAAGGGCCGCGCGTTGGGCCTGCAGCCCCGGGCGCGAATCGTTGCCACTGCGGTCACCAGTACCGACCCGACCATCATGCTCACCGGCCCGGCGCCGGCCACCCGCAAAGCGCTGGCCAAGGCCGGGCTGCGGGTTGAAGACATCGACCTGTTCGAGGTCAACGAAGCGTTTGCCTCGGTCGTGTTGAAGTTCATCAAGGACATGGCCATCGACCCGGACAAGGTCAACGTCAATGGCGGTTCCATTGCGATGGGCCACCCGCTCGGCGCAACTGGCTGCGCGATTCTCGGCACGCTGCTCGATGAGCTGGAAGTCCGGCACCTGCGCTACGGCCTCGCGACCCTGTGTGTCGGCGGCGGCATGGGCATTGCCACCATCATCGAACGCCTTTGAGCCCCGACCTTAAGGAAACCTGCCATGACTGAAGCCATTCGTTACGAAACGGGCCAGGACAGGATTGTCGTCCTGACCATCGACATGCCGGGCCAGAGCGCCAACACCATGAACGCGGTCTACCGCAAGGCCATGGCCGCCTGCGTCGCTCGCCTGGTTGCCGAGAAAGACAGCATCGCCGGCGTCATTATCACCTCGGCCAAGAAAACCTTCTTTGCCGGGGGCGACCTCAATGAGCTGATCAAGGTCGGCAAACCTGAAGCCGAAACGTTCTATCACATGGTGCTGACGCTAAAGGGCCAATTGCGCACGCTGGAAACCCTCGGCAAGCCTGTGGTGGCCGCCATCAACGGCGCTGCGCTGGGCGGGGGCTGGGAAATTTGCCTGGCGTGCCATCACCGCGTGGCGCTGGACAATGCATCGGTGCAACTTGGTTTGCCCGAAGTCACCCTCGGCTTGCTGCCGGGGGGCGGCGGGGTGGTGCGGATGGTGCGCATGCTCGGGCTCGAAAAAGCCCTGCCGTATTTGCTTGAGGGCAAGAAAGTCCGCCCGCAGCAGGCGTTGCAGGCGGGGTTGATCGATGAGCTGGCGAAGAACGCTGACGAGCTATTGGCCAAGGCCCGGAGCTGGATTATCGCCAATCCCGGGGCGGTACAGCGCTGGGATGTGAAGGGCTATCAAATTCCCGGCGGTACGCCATCGCATCCGAAAGTCGCGCAGATGCTGGCGATAGCGCCGTCGATCCTGCGCACCAAAACCCAGGGCTGCCTGCCCGCGCCGGAGAAAATCCTGTGCGCGGCGGTGGAAGGCGCTCAGGTGGATTTCGACACGGCACACCTGATCGAAACCCGCTACTTCACCGAGCTGACCACCGGCCAGATTTCGAAAAACCTGATCGGCACGTTCTGGTTCCAGCTCAACGAGATCAACGCGGGCGGCTCGCGGCCCCAAGGTTTTATACCTTATGTAACGCGGCGCGTGGGTGTTCTGGGCGCGGGGATGATGGGCGCCGGTATTGCCTTCGTCAGCGCATCGGCGGGGATCGACGTGGTGCTCAAGGACATCAGCCTCGCGGCGGCAGAGAAGGGCAAGGCGCACTCGGCGGCGCTGCTGGACAAGAAAGTCGCACGCGGCCAGTTGAGCGCCGAACAGCGCGATGCGGTGCTGGCGCGGATCAAAACCAGCGAAAATGACACTGATCTCACCGGTTGCGACCTGATCATTGAAGCCGTGTTCGAAGACCGCGAACTGAAAGCCAAGGTCTCATCCGCCGCACAACAGGTCGTTGGCCCGGATGCGGTAATCGCTTCCAACACCTCGACCCTCCCGATCAGCGGGCTCGCCACTGCCGTGCCGGATCAAAGCAAATTCATCGGCCTGCATTTCTTCAGCCCCGTGGAGAAAATGCCCCTGGTGGAAATCATCAAGGGCGCCCACACCAGTGATGAAACCCTGGCGCGAGGTTTCGATTTCGTCCTGCAAATCAAGAAAACCCCGATTGTGGTCAACGACAGTCGCGGTTTCTTCACTTCGCGGGTGTTCGGCACCTTCACCAACGAAGGCATCGCCATGCTTGGCGAAGGCGTTAGCGCACCGATGATCGAAGCGGAAGCGCGCAAGGCCGGTATGCCCATCGGGCCTCTGGCGATCTCCGACGAAGTTTCCCTCAGCCTCATGAGCCATATCCGTCAGCAAACCGCCAAAGACCTGCACGCAGAAGGGAAACCTCTGACAGAGCACCCGGCGTTTGCTGTGATTGATTTGCTGCTCAACGAGTACAAACGTCCGGGCAAAGCGGCGGGAGGTGGGTTCTACGATTACCCGGCCGGTGGCCAAAAGCATCTGTGGCCGGAACTCAAAAGCCGTTTCGAAAAAACCGATGGGCAGATCTCGCCAAAGGATGTACGTGATCGCCTGTTGTTCGTGCAAGCCATCGAAACCGTGCGTTGCGTGGAGGAGGGCGTGCTGACCTCGACGGCGGACGCCAACGTCGGCTCGATCTTCGGCATCGGCTTCGCGGCCTGGACCGGCGGTGCGCTGCAGTTCATCAACCAGTATGGCGTGAAAGACTTCGTCGCCCGCGCCCAGTACCTGGCGGAACAGTACGGCGAACGGTTTGCGCCACCGGCATTGCTGCTGGAAAAAGCGGCGAGAGGGAAGGCGTTCTAAGGGACCGATAACGCACGCCGGGGCTTGCCTTGCCACCCTGTTTAGAGGCAGGCTCTGGGGTGTGCATTATTCCCATCACGTGTCAGGTATTTTTTATGTCGTTACGCATCTGCATTCTGGAAACCGACATCCTGCGTCCGGAACTGGTCGATCAATATCTGGGTTACGGGCAGATGTTCCAGCGTCTGTTTTCGCAGCAACCGATCGCCGCCGAGTTCACTGTCTACAACGTGATGCACGGCGAATACCCAAGCGATGATCAGACCTTTGACGCCTACCTCATCACCGGCAGCAAGGCCGATTCCTTTGGCACCGACCCGTGGATTGAAACCCTGCGAACCTATCTGCTGAACCGTTATGAACGCGGCGACAAACTGCTGGGCGTGTGCTTCGGTCACCAGTTGCTGGCGCTGCTGCTGGGCGGCAAGAGCGAGCGCGCGACGCAGGGCTGGGGCGTCGGTACCCACAGCTACAAACTCGCGGCCAAGGCGCCGTGGATGAGCCCGTTACGTGAAGAGTTGACGCTGCTGATCAGCCATCAGGATCAAGTGACGTCGCTGCCGGAAAACGCGACGATCATCGCCTCCAGCGAGTTCTGTCCGTTTGCCGCGTACCACATCAACGATCAGGTGCTGTGCTTTCAGGGGCATCCGGAGTTCATTCACGACTATTCGCGAGCGCTGCTGGATATTCGCCAGGAAGCGTTGGGCCAACAGATCTACTCGAAAGGCATGGCGAGCCTTGAGCAGGAGCATCACGGCACCACCGTTGCGGAGTGGATGATGCGATTTGTGGCGCATAAGCCGGAAACGGTTTAACGCTCCAAAAGCATCAATGGCAAGCCAGCGCCTACAGAAGATTGCGTATTCCTTGTAGGAGTTGGCTTGCCAGCGATTGTCACAGACGACGCGGTGTCGGCTACAACCAGCCCGACTTCTTGAAACTCCCCCACAAACCCACACACCCCACCGCAATAAACCCCAACACCGCGAAGTACCCGTAGTGCCAGCTCAATTCCGGCATGTTCTGGAAATTCATCCCGTAGATCCCGGCCACCGCCGTGGGGAACGCCAGAATCGCCGCCCACGCCGCAAACTTGCGCTGCACCACGCTCTGGCGTGAAGCCTCCAGCAACACCCCGACCTCGATGGTCTGACTGGCGATATCCGCCAGGGTCGTCAGGTCTTCCATCTGCCGTGTCACATGGATTTGCACATCGCGAAAATACGGGCGCATGTTCTTGTCGATGAACGGAAAACTGAGCTTCTGCAACTCCTCGCTGATCTCCACCATCGGCGCCGCGTAACGACGCAAGCGCACAACATCCCGACGCAGGCCATGGAGTTTCTGAATGTCATGCTCATTCAGGGCGCTGCACAACACGTTGCGCTCAAGCTCATCAATCTCGGCATGAATCGCTTCGCCCACCGGCTGGTAGTTTTCAATGACAAAGTCGAGGAGGGCATAGAGTACGAAATCTTCCCCGTGCTCAAGCAACAGCGGACGCGCCTCACAACGTTGTCGGACATAGGCGTAGGACGCTGAATGCCCGTTGCGTGCGGTAATGATGTAGCCGTTGCCGGCAAAGATATGAGTCTCGATGAACTCAAGCTTTCCTTCGTGACGGATCGGCGAATACGTGACGATAAACAGCGCGTCGCCAAAGGTTTCCAGCTTCGGTCGGCTGTGTTTTTCCAAGGCGTCTTCGATGGCCAGTTCATGCAGCTTGAATTGGCGTTGCAGGTTGGCCAGTTCCTGAGCGTTAGGCTCTTCGAGGCCGATCCAGACAAAGTGGTCTGGCTTGGCAGCCCAGGCAGCGCCTTCGTCCAGGGTGATATTGGAGACTTTCTTACCAGCGCTGTAAACGGCAGCAGCAACAACTCGACCCATGATTCAGATTCACTTCTTATTAGCAGGTGGCAGGCAATATTGAGCTTAGCCTTGTCTGCTGCTTCAGAGTCAGTGAAATCTGTAGAGTTCGCCGTAAAGGTGACTTTAAAACGCGCTCTTAACTGCAGGAGCGAGCTTGCTCGCTCCTGCAGTTAAGAGCGTGGGTTTTGTTTATGCGGTTTGCAGTTGCCGATCCATCGAAGCGATGCACTCGCGCATCTGTTCGCGGCATTGGGCGATCAGCATCGGCATGTCGTCCAGGCTCAATCCAGCCGTAGGAATCGCCGGCAGCGAACGGATCAGAATTTTCCCACTGCGCCAGCGGTTCAATCGCATGTGCTTGACGTAAGTGCTGACACACACCGGCACGATTGGCACGCCGGCGGCGATCGCCATCTGGAACGCGCCTTTCTTGAAGGGCAGCAGTTCCTCACCGAGATTACGCGTGCCCTCCGGGAACACCCAGATCGACGTATCTTCATGCTGCAAGGTGTGCGTCGTGGTCAGCATCGACTGACGCGCCTTGTGTGCGTTACCGCGGTCGATCAGCACATTACCGGCCAGCCAGAACAACTGCCCGAACAGCGGCACCCACTTCAGGCTTTTCTTGCCGATGCACACGGTACGGCGCGGCACCACGTTGCCGAACACAAACAGATCATAGTTGGACTGGTGGTTGGCGATGATCACGCAGCTCTCAGTCTTGTTCATCAACTGACCGACTTCAGCCTTCAGGCGCAGACGCAGAATACACATCGCCGGCCACGCATATAAACGTGCGCACACACGGCTGTTATCCGGGTTGAATGGCCGGCACAAGCCGAGTATCACCCCCAGCACACCGGCCAACATAAAGTGCAGGCCCATCAATAGCATACGAATCACAAACAGCATCTGCAGGACCCACCGCAATAAAAGGTGGCGCAGTGTACGGATGTGCACTGTATTCGGCAATTGTAGCTACAGTGGGAGGAGATAGGCGATGTTTGAGCGCATGTTTCCGACTTGTTGGTCAGACCTGTCCTAGAGCGGTTACAGGCTTTTCAACATTGCACGTAAGAAAAAGCCCGACACGACGGTCGGGCTTTTCGGTGCGTCAGGCTGGTTAACCCAAATGCTGCTGATCCTGAAGGATGGCGGCATCCAGAGTTTCCAGCAATGCCTTGCGCACTTTCAGCTTGGTGTTCTTGTGCGCCGTCATATTGATCTTCTTCAACTGACGAGCCGCCGCCAGAGCGGCGCCTTGCAGTTCTTCGGCGGACACCACAAGGTCGAGGAAACCGGCATCCACGGCGCTCTGCGGATTAAACATCTCGCCATTGATTACCGAGCGGTGCAGCGCGGCTTTGCTCAGGCGATCGCGGGCGATCTCGATGCCAGCGTGGTGCATGGTCATGCCGATCTGCACTTCGTTCAGGCCGATGCTGAACGGACCGTCGACCCCAATTCGGTAATCCGCCGACAACAACAGGAACGCACCCTTGGCCACCGCATGCCCCGAGCACGCGACAATCACCGGGAACGGGTGCGACAGCAGCCGACGCGCCAAGGTAGAGCCGGCCGTGACCAGCGCCACGGCTTCTTTAGGGCCCGCCGTCATCACCTTCAGGTCGTACCCGCCCGACAGAATCCCGGGTGTACCGGTAATGATCACCACCGCACGATCAGTCACCGCCCGATCCAGCGCAGCATTAAACGCGGCAATCACGTCCGGTGAGATGGCATTGACCTTGCCATTGCTCAAGGTCAGGGTCGCGATACCGTCTTCGAGGTGGTAGGAAATCAACTCACTCATGACGCTATTCCTTGTATGAAAGTTGAGGCAGACGTTACCCACCACTGCAGCCCAGGTAAAGCGCCGTGACTGACCCGCCAGTCACCCTTTTATCCTCCGGGCAAGCTCCGCCAACCCCGTCCGCCGCACGTGTACCTCTATAGTGAAGAGAGCTCGACGCCGAAGATTGGCAGGTTTGCCTTGCCCCGAAACCTGCTGAACCGCTGAATCGCTAAGCGCATGAAAATTCTGCAAAAAAAATTTGCCATCGGAAAAGGTTTCGACTACATTAGCGCGCCTCGACAGACAGAACATGTTTGATGAGATACGGTGAAGTGTCCGAGTGGCTTAAGGAGCACGCCTGGAAAGTGTGTATACAAGAAATTGTATCGAGAGTTCGAATCTCTCCTTCACCGCCAAATTCGTTGTAACCAAAACCCCTGATTTCGAGAGAAATCAGGGGTTTTGTGGTTTCTGGGGTGGTTTTTACGCAGCGCCAGGGCATTTGTGAATTTGATGTAGGAGATTTCCCTGGCGTGTGGGGCGTCATGCTGCAAACTTAGGTGGTTAGCGTTGCCATGGGAAGTAGCCTACATGCGCTATGTAGCCTGAGCCTTGTCCAATTGCCTTGGCATTCCTTGGTGGAATTAGCAGTAGGCGGCGTCGGCCATTCGTCGGTGGTTTGAAAATCGGAATAACAAGTCTGGTAATGACCGGCTAGTCTCAAAATCTTGGTGGTCGATATGATTCGGGCAAATAGGGCTTGCCGGTGTCGATCCCGCATTTGAGAGGGGCGAAAAGATGGCTGATCCGTATATCGAAGACGACGGTGCTGAATTTCCGATCAACAATTGCGTGCAGTGTGGCCAGACGGAATATGTGGTGGCTTACGGTGACGATCAGGTCAAGCTCGGCAAAATGAAATCCATGGCGCCCCGAGGGCCGAAAGCGAAATTTTTACCCAAGGTAGCGGCACCCGCGAGAAAATAATCAAACACCCCTAGGCCCGTTTAAACGGGGTTTTTTTACGGCTGAGCGATTTCGCGTAGTCCGGGTTTTATTTCACAAAGTTTTCACAAGGCCTTACGTAGTCTCAGCTCATCCGTTAGAAAGCAATACCTGGCCCGTCTCCCCAGCGGGCTTTTTTTTGCCTGTCGTAAAACCTTTCCCCAAAACGCTGTCCAACCGTCGCCGATGGCGGGGTCGGGTTCGTGCGTCTGGACTTTCTCGCCGCTAAAGCATTCAATCGCGACCCTTTTTTGATTTCCCCATTTTTGAGGTTCTTGTCATGCGTTTAACACTGCCCGCTCTGGTTTTGGGGCTTTTGGTTGCTCAAGGTGCAATGGCTGCTGGCGATGGCACTGCCGCGCTGGGCGGCGGTCTGGGTGGCGCCTTGGGTAATGTGGTCGGTCAAAACATGGGTGGCAGCACCGGCGCAGCAATTGGTGCCGGCGTTGCGGGCGCAGCCGGCAGTGCCGTGGCAGCACGCAAGGGCAGCCGCACCAAAGCGGCGATCGGCGGCGGCGTGGGTGCTGCGGGTGGCTCGGTGATCGGTAACAGCCTCGGCGGCAAGACCGGTTCCACCATCGGCGCTGGCCTGGGCGGAGCGTTGGGCGGCGGCGTCGGCAGCAACCTGGCCAAGGGTCACAAGCGTCACTGATCCTGAGCGATCAACCGAAAAGCCCGGCGTGATGCCGGGCTTTTTGTATCTGCCTGTTTCTCTTTCGCGGATGTGGAATCTTTCGCGGTCCAACGCTCAACGCTGGCCGGATTCAGTGGGGCAGGTGCTAGACTCCGCGAATCCGCAACGCGTCCTTTTCCCCGATGCGGAATTAGAGGTTCTTCTCATGCGTTTGACATTGTCCACGTTGGTTCTGGGACTTTTGGTGGCTCAAGGCGCAATGGCGGCCGGTGATGGCACCGCTGCTGTTGGCGGCGGTCTGGGCGGTGCGTTGGGTAACGTGGTCGGCCAGCAGATGGGCGGCAGCACCGGTGCGGCGATTGGTGCCGGTGTCGGCGGCGCAGCGGGCAGCGCGGTAGGTGCGCCGAAGGGTAGCCGCACTGCAGCCGCCGTCGGTGGTGGGTTGGGCTCGGCGGGCGGCTCGGTGATTGGTAACAGTCTCGGCGGTTCGACCGGCTCCACTATTGGCGCCGGCTTGGGCGGTGCGGCGGGTGGTGCGGTGGGGAATAACCTCGGCACCGACAGTGGCGGTTCCCATTCTGGAAATGGGCATAACAACAAACATAAGAACAAGCACAAAAACAAACATCGCTAACCGTATCGAATGACACTGAAACCCGGCCCCGTGCCGGGTTTTTCGTATCTGTGCCCTGGTTTCCGGAACGTTTAGCCGTTGGCTGCCTCGAAACCTCATACACCCCTGACTATCGCGAGGCCTGTCATGACACCTGAAACCGAAGGCAAGGAAGAGAAAGGCCCAAGCGGCCTGCCGTTTATCAACGACCCTGGTAATGAAGATCCGGGATCACTGATGGATGACGCGACGGTGCCGCTGAATGATTCCGATGATGCGGGAGATGTCGGGCTGACGGAGCTCGAAGACGAAGATGATGACGAGCAGTAGTTTTTTGCCATTCGACCGATCGTCATTTTTATCGAACTGCACCTCTGAGAGGGTCATCGAAATACCAGGACCTGTATTTCAGATCCCTTGAGAGGTGCTATATGAACGCTGACACCAAAGACGTCAATTTTGACGATACCCCTGAATATCCACTGCCTTCGCCCACCGATTCTTTAAGCCGGGACCAGCGTCCGCCGGATGATGAGAATGGCGTGGAGCAGTTGCCGAATGATGAGGTGACGCGCACTAGGGATGTGGAGGCTGACATTGAGGATCCGGATATTGCGGGGGATGATTGTTCTGGGGAGCCGAGTTGATCGATTTTTTCGCACTTGCAATGGCCGTGCTTTATGGAAATAACGTGGGTAAGCCACGTTATTTTTTGTCTGATTCAATCCATCTTCTATAAAAATTTCTTTGTTCATTCGGATCATTCGTCAGGTTGTCTTCGTCATAGTCAAAAATGTAAATGACATCTTCTATCGACGCTGGCTTGCCTAGCGTTAATTCGTATGCCTTCAGCCCAAGAGACATCTGTGAAGACATGCTGGAAGGGTGGACATTGATTTTTGATCCTTTGCAAAGAAACTGTATCTGGGGATTGTCTGCACGAACCCGTCCGAAACACCTAAAAAAATCAGTATCGGCATACGTTTCGCGGAAGCCATTTTCCATCACGAAAGTGATAGAAACGGTTGCACTGTCGCAAAGAAGTTGAGCTGCTTCCTTTGCGCTATCAATACTGATTATTATCTCAACTTCAGACTTCATTTCCTGATTTTCCTGTTTGGATTTGGGATCGAATAGCCAAACTCTTTACCATTATCAATGATCAACGTTGCTCCAAGGATATCTTCATTTTTGATCCGATTTGGGATGGCAATCTCCTTCTCCCTGTCGAACTGATACATCGTACCGAGCTCTTTTTTCAAGTCGTAACCTGGAATTTTTTGGAGGGTGTAGAGATAACCCATTTTCGTATTAAATCCAGTGGCAAAAGTTTTTCCCATATCTCGGGAGGTCGACGTGCTAATAAAATTGCTCGGTGGGTGATCACTGTCGATGGAGTGGAGTAATAGGTCATTGCTTTTACCTTTACTTTTAAAACCATTTTCGAATACATCATCAGGCTCTCGTTGATCTCCTCGGTACAGGTAGTCAGCCTCTCCTTTCGGCTTGGGTAATTCAGTCTGAGTCCCTTTTACTGCTGCCTTTTTGGTCGGATCCTCAACCTCCTCAGCCCCCCCGCACTTCCCACCCCCCGGACACTCACTCAACCCCAACGGATCAACCCACCTCGTCGGACTCCGCGTATACCGATACTGATTCAACCCACCCGCCAACCCGCTCGGATCCGGTGTCAGATACCGGCCAACATCCGGCTGGTAATACCGATGTCGGTTGTAGTGCAGGCCACTCTCCGCATCGAAATACTGCCCCTGAAAGCGCAGCGGTTGGTCGAGGACCTGGTGGGTGTCGCGGTTAAGGCGGGTAAGCCGCCCGTACGCGTTGTATTGGGCGGCCCAGACGATGTCGCCGCTGTAGTCGGTGAGTTCCTGCGCAGTGCCGAGGTGGTCGAGTTGGTAGTAGAACGGGCAGGCTTTGCGCGGGCCTTTGCCGTCGAGCATGGCCAGGGGGCGGAAGCTGCCGGGTTCGTAAACGTAGCTGCGGTAATGTTCGCGGCTGCTTTCGGCGACGACTTTGTTGCCTTGCCAGAAGAACTCGGTGGTTTTGCCGTCGACGGTTTTGCTGATACGACGGCCGAATGCGTCGTAGCGGTAGCTTGCGGAGCGTCCCTCTGGCGTGGTGAGGCCGATCAGCCGGTGCTGGCAGTCGTAGCGATATTCCGTGACGAGGGTTTGCGCGGCGCCACGGCGTTCGCGGATCAGGTTGCCGAAGGCGTCATAGTCATAATGGCGGTCGCCTTGCATCAGCAGGCGATTGCCAAGCACCTTTGTTCCGCCGGCACGGTCCTGCATCAGCAGGTTTCCGGCGGGATCGTGGGCGAAGCTTTCCGGTTGCTGATCGCGGGTGTGGCGGACGCGGATCAGCCGGTCGAGCGCATCGTAGCGATAGCTGCGCTGGCCGTGGCGGGTGTCTGCGACGCTGTCGAGATTGCCATTGGCGCTGTAGGAATAGTCGCGGCGATACAGCGTTTGTTGCTGCTGGCTGATGGCGTGGGCTGTCAGTCGCCCTTGGTCGTCGTATTGATATTCGCTGAGCAGCAGGCCCTGTTGGCGGTTGTGTTCTCGATCGGCAACAAATATATGCGACGTCAGGCGCGTGCCATTAAGGTCAATTGCCGTCAGTGCGCCGCCCTTGGCGTGGTGGTAGTCGAGTTTGCTGGCGTCTGGCAGGCGCAGATGATTGAGTTGTCCACAGGCATCGTAGCCATAACGCAACGTTCCCCAAGCCTGATGTTCGGTGATCAGCCGGTCCTGGCTGTCGTACTCAAACTCCAGTGGATGATCCTGACCGTCATCGACGCTGACCAGCCGGCCCAGGCTGTCATAGCGGTATTCGACCTTGATGCCATCCGGCAGCGTCTTGACCAGCAACCGTCCGGTAGAGTCCCGTTGAAAAGCGCTGACCCGCTGCGAGCCGTCGTCACCAAACTCGGTTTTTTCCAGCAGTTGACCGTTGAGGTCGTAGGCATACGCGGTGCGTCGGCCATCGAATCCGATTTCCTGTCGGATCAATCCATTGGGTGTGTAGTCCAGCTGATATTTTTCGCCGGATTCGTTTTCAATTTCGGTCAGCAACAGCCGCGCGTTGTCGTGGCGATAACGCAGTTGGGTGCCATCGGGATTGATCCGCCGGCTGATCAGGTGCAGATCGTCGGCGTACTCATAACGCGTGACCCGACCCAGTTCGTCGCGTTCAGCGGTGACCTTGCCGTAGGCGTTGTAGCTGAAGGCGCGAGTGGAGCCCGTGGGAAAAGTCTTCTGGATCAGTCGTCCAACGGCATCCCATTGGTAACGGGTGACAGCACCCTGTGCGTCCTGACGTGCAGTCTGCCGCCCAAGCAAGTCGTAGGAAAAACGACGCTGACTACCGTTCGGTAGCGTCTCTTCGATCAACTGCCCGAGGGAATTGCGGACAAACAGGTGACGGCTGTTGTCCGGATATCGAATGGATAGCGGCTGGCCTTGCCTGTCGTAGTGATAGTGGGTGACGTGGCCTTCCGGATCGCTCGCCTCGGTGACGTCACCCTGGGCATTGCGCTGATATTTCCAGACCGCTTTGCCGCGATACCGCGCATGCAGGAAGCCGTTGCGGTACTCGTAGGATGTTGGCTCACCCTCTGAAGGAATCAGAGCCGTCAGCCGTCCGACTTCGTCATAACGGTATTCAGTGACGGCACCGAGCGGATTCCGCTCGGTGATCAGTTGGCCCTTATCGTCGTATGCCTTGCGAGACTCGCCGCCTTCCGGACTGACACTGCGCACCAGCCGCGCCCGATCGTCGTGCTGATAAACCTCTTCGCTGCCATCAATATTCAGGACGGTGACGCTGCCCTCGTCATCCCAGACATACCGTGTGTCCATTTGCGAAAAAGACGCCCAATGTCGGACACATCGCGCAGCCTTGCCGGACTTTTCCCACTCCCAGAAGAAACTCGCGCCGCCACCTAGTTGCCGCTGCAAAATGACGTGTTGATCGTCGTAGTCGTAGCGCTCGCTTTCGCCAATTGCATTGGTCGCTTCGATCAAGCGATGGCAGGCGTCGTAGCGGTAAACAACCAAAGTCTGCTCGGTACGCCAGGCATCTACCAATGTGTCAGCGGGGTGAAAGCTCTGATACTCGACGGCGGCCAGGTGGCGGCGGTCATAGCGCAATCGCAGCGAACGCCCGGCGCCATTGTCGAGGCGCATGATTCTGTCGGCCGTATCCCGCTGGACTGTCAGACGATTGCCATAGGCATCGCTGATGGCAGTCAGGCGGCCTGTGCGAAAGTGGTAAAAACGCGGCCTCTCGCCAGCCTGGCCAAGGATCAGTTCTTCCGGCTCATCGCCAAGGTAGATCGCCGCTCGGGACAGACTGTTGTGGATCGCCGCGCGTTCACTGTTCGGCAACGGAAAAGGCGTGCGACGGTTTTCGTGGTCGATCCAGATGACCGTATCGCCGGTGATCTCCAAACGATGCGCCAGGGAATGACTCCAACCAAAACCGAGGCCACCGTCGATCTCGACGGCGCTGGTGCGATACACGCGTGTGAACTCGAACGGTAGCAATCCATCCAGCGTGCCATCGGTCAGGGTCAGCAGTTCCTCGCCGGTGACCATGGAGACCGGGCAGCCGTTGGTGCAGGTCAACGGTCCGCAATCGACACTTTGATCATTCGGGTTCTTCCCCGAATCAGGGACATCATCTCGATGTTTCACGCGGCTCAGGCGTGTCGTCGCTGCGGATTTTGTACGGGCGATGGCGAGGGGATTGTTCACCCGTAATGCTGGTGAACCACTGGCGGCAATCAGTAACGGAACGGCCGGGGTCGGTGTGATTTGCGCATTTCGACCGCTGATCACCAGCGGTTTAAGCACGCCCGCGTGAATACCCAAATCAGCACGGGCGGTCAGGCTCGCCAAGCGCAAACTCGCCGCCGCCAGCCATTGGCGCGCACGCTCGGACCTGACCTTGGCCAGCACTTTGAGACTGATGCCGATCTTCAAACCCGCAAGGCCGGTGAGGCACGCCAGCAGGAAAGCGATCAGTATTTCCGTGCGAATTTCCGCCACCACCTCGGCGATGTATTGCGGTGGCAGCATCCGCAACCAACTGGTAAAGGCGGCGAGATGGATGAACAGCAGCGGTTCATCACTCAACACCAGCAGCAGTTTCTCGATGGACTCGGTCGAAGCTTTCAGCAGCGTCGCGAGTTCTGCGTCGGTCAGGTACTCGAGCAGTTTTTCGCTGTTGGCGCGCAGGTCCGCGATCAGGGCGTAAAGCTGTTTTACGTCATTCCACACGCCGGTCAGCGAGTTGTCGACTCCCCGCCAATCGGCGCGTTGCAGCATTCCGTAACGTGCAGTGAAACCAGCCTCGGAAAATTCCCGCCACATCGGCTGAAGTTCACGTGTCCACTCGTTACGCAACCATCCTTCAAGGTCGTCGATCACACGTTGATAGGACGCATCAAGCGCGCTGACGTGTTCCTCGGAAACATCGGGAAAGAACGTGATGCGGTAACGCTGGCCGCGCCAGCATGTGGGGATTTCAAGGATGCCGCTGGGGCCGATGACTTCATGAATCGGCTCGCCAAATGTAGCGACGCCGTTGTCCTCGGCGAGTAAAGGTTCAAGCGTGACCGGCGTATTGCCGATCGGCACGAAGCGCGCGGCGTCGAACATGTGCACCAGGGTCAGGGGACCGCTGGCCGGGCAGGTGGCGAGTGTCGAACTGACGGGGGCGGTCGAATCCTTCGGTGCACTTAGCCGGACTTCGTCGCCGACCTTGAACACCTGATCGACATCCAGTGCCCCGTCGATCCAGTGTTTTTCTTTGTTTAGGCAAAGGCGGAAGTCGCTGAACACCTCTTCCACGTTTGGCTGCTTGGGATTCATGGCTGCGACCACAAGCAGACCGATAGCGTTGTTCAAGGCCAGGACCTTGTCAGGTTTGAACATTCGCAGCCTCTCGCGCAGATCGATTTGGAGCGCGAGACTTTGCGGGGGATCAATCGGGAAAGAAGTCGGGAAAGGAGGAGTTTGATGTAGGGCGAATCGCTAAATGCTTGCCAGCGTCGTCATCAGGGTTTCGCTACCGTCGGGAGATTGCACATTGCTCTATGCCGGTCGCGCTCGCTATGCTGCTGAACCCTTTAATCAAATCCGCGACCCAGGTCTGCCTGAGTCGGTCGGAATGTCATTAAAAACGGATCAGATGCGATGAATGCACCACTGAAAGAATTCGGCCCGATCAAAGCCGTGATTTTCGATATGGACGGCTTGTTGCTGGACACTGAGGGCATTTACACCGAGGTCACGTCCCTTATTGCCGGGCGCTACGGCCGCACCTTCGACTGGAGCATCAAGCAGAACATCATCGGTCGTGGCGCGGGCGATCTGGCGCGTTATGTGGTCGAGGCGCTGGAGCTGCCGATCACCCCTGAGGAGTTCCTGCTGATCCGCGAGCCGCTGATGCGCGAGCGCTTTCCGACGGCACTGGCGATGCCCGGTGCTGAGGAGCTGGTTCGGCATTTGAAGGCCAACAATATTCCGATAGCGGTGGGAACCAGTTCGTCGCGTCAGTCCTTCGGCCAGAAAACCACTTTGCATCGCGACTGGTTTGCGCTGTTCGATTTCGTTGTCACGGCTGACGATCCGGAGGTCGGCGCAGCCAAACCGGCGCCGGATATTTTCCTCACCGCAGCGCGGCGCCTGGGCGTCGCGCCGGAGGATTGCCTGGTGTTTGAAGATTCGCCGTTTGGTGTGACAGCGGCGAAGGCGGCGGGGATGACGGCGATTGCGATCCCCGATGCCGCGATGGCTGACGAAAAATACGCACACGCCGATGGCATTCTTCGTACGTTGAAAGCATTCACGCCGAGTGCCTGCGGGTTGCCGGCGCTCGATTGGGCGTGATGTAAAACAATGTGGGAGTGAGCCCGCTCCCACATTGGGTATTGCGTTTAGCTCATCAGGCGCCAAAACCGCCGTCGATGGTCAGGCTTGCCCCCGTGATATAACCCGCTTCCGGACCTGCAAGATAGGCGACGAAACTGGCAATCTCTTCCGCTTTACCGTAACGGCCCACGGCCATCAGCGGAATCAGGCTTTCGGCGAAGTCACCGCTGGCCGGGTTCATGTCGGTGTCGACCGGGCCCGGTTGCACGTTGTTGATGGTGATTCCGCGCGGGCCGAGGTCACGGGACAGGCCTTTGGTCAGGCCGACCAGCGCTGCTTTGCTCATGGCGTACGGGCCGCCACCGGCGAAGGGCATGCGGTCGGCGTTGGTGCTGCCAATGTTGATGATGCGACCGCCTTCAGTCATGTGTTGAGCGGCGGCCTGGGTGGCGATAAATACGCTGCGCACATTGATTGCCAGCGTCTGGTCGAAGTCTTCGAGTTTGAAATCTTCCAGTGGGGCAATGGCCAGCACGCCGGCGTTGTTGACCAGGATGTCCAGGCGACCGAAGGCTTTGACGGTGGCGGCGACAGCGCTGCGAATCGCCTCGGCATCGGCACTGTCAGCTTTGATCGCGAGAGCGTTGCCACCGTTGCCAGTGATGCTGTTCTGCAATTCTTCGGCCTTGGCCGTGGAGCTGACGTAGGTGAAGGCAACGGATGCGCCTTCAGCGGCCAGGCGTTTGACGATGGCTGCGCCGATGCCGCGAGACCCGCCTTGAATCAAAGCCACTTTGCCGCTGAGGTTCTGAGTAGTCATGTCGATCTCCAAAGTCCCGAAACGAAATGTCCCGGTTGATGGAGCCTAGTATCGATTCCGGATTGCACCCTGAGTAGCCGATAACTGCGATAGTCTGTGTAAACCAGAAGTTTATAGTGGTGCCTATGGAAACCTTCAGCAGTATCGAATGCTTTGTGCGCAGCGCGGAGGTCGGCAGTTTCGCCGAGGCGGCGCGACGACTGAGCCTGACGCCCGCGGCGGTGGGTAAAAGTGTCGCAAAGCTTGAAGCGCGGCTGGGTGTGCGGCTGTTCCAGCGCAGCACTCGCAGCCTGACGCTGACCGAAGCCGGGCATCTGTTTCTAAGTGAAGTGAGTTCCAGCCTGCACACGATCCAGAATGCCGTGGCCAATCTGGCGAGCGCTGAAGGGCGTCCGGCGGGAACGCTGAAGGTCAGCATGGGCACGGTGTTCGGCCGTTTGTACGTAGTGCCGCTGCTGGGTGAATTTTTGCGACGTTACCCGGCGATCAACCCGGACTGGAATTTCGATAACCGACAGGTCGACCTGATCGCCCAGGGTTTTGATGCGGCGATCGGTGGTGGGTTTGAACTGCCGCAAGGCGTTGTCGCGCGCAAATTGACGCCCGCCCATCGGGTGTTGGTCGCTTCGGCGCAATACCTGGCTGAGCGCGAAGACATCGTCGAACCCGATGATCTCAAGCAGCACGACGGCATCCTGATTCGCTCGCCGCAGACGGGACGGGTGCGCTCCTGGCAATTAACCAGTCGCACGCGGCAACACAGCCCGCTGATGCTCAAGGCGCGGATGACCATGAGCGATTCGGAGGCGGCGTGTGCGACGGCGGTTCAGGGCTTGGGGATTGCATTGGTGAGCATGCCGTTTGCGTCGGGGTATTTGCAGGCGGGGACGTTGCAGCGCGTGTTGCCGGACTGGTATGTCGACGATGGCAACATCGCCATTTATTACGCGGAGCACAAGTTGTTGCCAGGCAAGACCCGGGCGTTTGTAGATTTCATCATTGAGCAGTTTGCGGAGCAGGGGTTAGGTGCTCGATTCAGTGCGGTTTGAGTCTGGCTTGGGGCCGAGTCGTCCCTTTCGCGGACACGCCACGCTCCCACAGAAAATCTCTGAGCGACGCAAACCAACGCCTCGGCAAAAGTCGGCACCCAGCGGGACTACGCTTTGGATTTGCCGATGATATTCCCCGCATGCAACCCGCATTCTTTCTGCGTCGCTTCTTCCCACCACCAGCGGCCCTCGCGTTCATGCTGATTCGGTAACACCGGACGCGTGCAGGGCTCGCAGCCAATGCTGATGAATCCGCGTTCATGCAGGCTGTTGTATGGCAGCTCAAGCATGCGGATGTAACCCCAGATCTCTTCACTGGTCATTTGTGCCAGCGGGTTGAATTTGTACAGGGTGCGTTCCGGGGTGGAGAACGCGGTGTCGATTTCCAGTACCGCGACGGCGCTGCGGGTGCCTGGGCTCTGGTCGCGACGTTGGCCAGTGGCCCAGGCGGTCACGCTCGAGAGCTTGCGACGCAGGGGTTCGATCTTGCGGATGCCGCAGCATTCGCCATGGCCGTCCTTGTAGAAGCTGAACAGGCCTTTTTCCTTCACGAACGGTTCGAGTTTCGTATAGTCCGGCGACACCAGTTCGATGTCGATCTTGTAGTGCTCGCGCACCTCGTCGATGAAACGGTAGGTTTCGGGGTGCAAGCGGCCGGTGTCGAGGCTGAACACCTTGACGTTCTTGTTCAGCTTCCAGGCCATGTCCACCAGCACCACATCCTCGGCGCCGCTGAAGGATATCCACAGGTCGTCGCCAAACTCGGCAAACGCGAGTTTCAGGATGTCCTGGGCGGATTTGTTGGCATAGGTCGTGGCGAGTTCCACAACATCGAACGATGGGCTCATCAGGGCGGCTTCCTACAGGTCGGTGGCGCTGGGCGCTCTATATGAGCCAGATGGTAACAAAATCCTGCGAACACTGGCGCGCCCTCTGCGTTGCGCAGGGCCGCCCGAGTCGCTAAAGTTCGGCAGTCTTTTGACTCGCTCGACTCAATAATCACTACAAATGGAGTGTCTTGTGGAAATTGCCTGTCTGGATCTTGAAGGTGTGCTGGTCCCGGAAATATGGATCGCCTTCGCCGAGAAAACCGGGATCGAATCCCTCAGGGCCACCACCCGGGACATCCCCGATTACGACGTGCTGATGAAGCAGCGCCTGCGAATCCTCGACGAACACGGCTTGAAACTCGCGGACATCCAGGAAGTGATCGCCACGCTCAAGCCGCTGGACGGCGCCATCGAGTTCGTCAACTGGCTGCGCGAGCGCTTCCAGGTGGTGATCCTGTCGGACACGTTCTACGAATTTTCCCAGCCGCTGATGCGTCAGTTGGGGTTTCCGACCTTGCTCTGCCATCGCCTGATTACTGACGATGCCGGGCGGGTGACAAGTTATCAGCTGCGTCAGAAAGACCCCAAGCGGCAGTCGGTTCTGGCGTTCAAGAGCCTTTATTACCGGGTGATTGCGGCAGGGGATTCCTACAACGACACGACAATGCTGGGCGAGGCAGATGCGGGGATTCTGTTCCATGCGCCGGACAACGTGATTCGCGAGTTTCCGCAGTTCCCGGCGGTGCATACGTTTGAGGATTTGAAGCAGGAGTTCATCAAGGCGTCCAACCGCGCTCTAAGCCTGTAATCCACCCCTGTAGGAGCGAGCTTGCTGGCGGAAACCCCAAGACGCCGGCGGGCGTCAGGTTTCGAGCGTTATCGTTCGCGACCATCGCGAGCAATCGAGCGTCGACCGGCTGCTCCTACAGGTTTTGCAGGGTATCGAGCAGCACCTTCACCTTGGTAATCGACTCCTGATACTCAGCCTCCCACTCAGAATCCGCAACAATCCCGCCGCCACCCCAGCAACACACCTGTCCATCCTTTACCAGCAAGCTGCGAATGGCGATGGAGCTGTCCATCTCGCCGCGTACATCCAGATACAACAGCGAGCCGCAGTACAACCCGCGGCGGGTCGGCTCCAGTTCGTCGATGATCTGCATGGCCCGGATCTTCGGCGCGCCGGTAATCGAGCCGCCAGGGAAACTGCCGGCGATCAGGTCGAATGCATCACGGCCATCCGCCAGTTCGCCAGTGACGCTGCTCACCAGGTGATGCACGTTTGGATAACTTTCCAGGCTGAACAACTCTGGCACCTGCACTGAGCCGATGCGGCACGTGCGGCCAAGGTCGTTACGCAGCAAATCGACGATCATCAGGTTTTCCGCGTGATCCTTGGGGCTCGCCAGCAGTTCGGCGGCGTTGGCGGCATCTTCAACGGCAGTCACGCCGCGTGGACGGGTACCTTTGATCGGGCGGGTTTCCACCAGGCGGTCGCTGACTTTGACGAAACGCTCCGGTGACAGGCTCAGCACCGCGTCACCGTCAGGCAGGCTCTGGAAACCGGAAAATGGGGTCGGGCACGCCGCGCGCAACGCGCAGTACGCGGCCCATGGATCGCCTTCGCATTCGGCGCGAAACCGCTGGGCAAAATTGACCTGATAGCAGTCGCCTGCCTGGATGTACTGCTGAATTCGTTCCAGCGCCTGGCGGTATTGATCCGCACTCAGGTCGGCAACCATCGGTGTTTTCAACTTGAACGGTTCGGCAGTATCAAACGCAGGCTGACTGAACAGCGCGACAAGGCGCTGACGTTCGCTGTCGATCAGAGACGGATGGAACACTAACTGACTTGTCATCAATTGGTGATCGCTGATCAGTGCCCAGTCATAAAGCCCGAACCGCGCATCAGGCAAATGCAGATCGTCTTGTGCCTGGCTCGGCAGGTATTCCAGACGGCGACCGAAATCGTAGCTCAAGTAACCGATCAGGCCGCCGGCGAAGGGCAGGTCGAACGGAACAGCCGCCTCACCCAGTCGTGTCAGATTGTCGCGCAGGCGTCGCAGGTAATCGCTGCCGCTTTCGTCAGGCAGTCCCGCCAGTTGCTCAAGTGGCCAGGCGCTGAGCAGGTCAAAGCGACCGCGATCAGCCGTCGGCCGGCCGCTGTCGAGGAGGACCGCGCCCGGGGCATGACGAATCGCCGCGAAGTAGTCGGCGGGGTTGGCGAGATAGGGCAGCGGATGTACGGAGCAGGTCAACATGGGCGGGGCAGGTCAGCCATTGTGGCGGGGTGGCGATTGTAGTCCCCTTGGGGAATTGGGCCTAGGGGGATGTCGGGGATTGGCCGTTGGGTGGCAAGGTTGAGAAGTGTGATGTCTGTCAGACCGCTATCGCTGGCTTGCCAGCGATGGGGTCGACCCGGTCCCGGATCAGCCCTCAACCGCAGGAATATGCCCAAACATCTCCTGCACAAACGCCACGCGCTCTTCAACCGTTTCGGTAATCCCGCGCGTTTTCAACGCTTCCAGCCGAGCCTCGACCGCATGGGTACGCAACGTCAGCCCGCAATCATTGGCAATCTGGATGTTCAGCCCCGGTCGGGCGTTGAGCTCGAGAATCAGCGGGCCTTTTTCCTGGTCGAGCACCATGTCGACACCGATGTAACCCAGCCCGCACAGCTCATAACAGCCGGCCGCGAGTTTCATGAAACCGTCCCAGTAGGGCAGTTGCACGCCGTCCACGGCATTGGTGGTGTCCGGGTGCTTGGTGATGATGTTGTTCAGCCAGGTGCCGCGCAGCGTCAGGCCCGTGGCGAGGTCGACACCGACGCCGATAGCGCCCTGGTGCAGGTTGGCCTTGCCGCCGGACTGGCGCGTCGGCAGGCGCAGCATGGCCATCACCGGATAGCCCATCAACACGATGATGCGAATGTCCGGCACGCCTTCATAGCTGATGCTTTTGAAGATCTGATCGGGCGTCACGCGGTATTCGATCAACGCGCGGTCGCGGTGACCGCCGAGGGAGTACAGGCCCGTGAGGATGCTCGAGATATGGTGCTCGAGTTCCTCATGACTGAGGATCTTGCCGGACACCGTGCGATAGCGCCCCTCGAAACGGTCGGCCACCACAATGATGCCGTCGCCGCCCGCGCCTTGGGCCGGTTTGATCACGAAGTCGCTGCGACCGCCGATGATCTCGTCGAGCTTGTCGATTTCTTTCTCGGTGGAGATCACACCGTACAGTTCCGGCACATGAATGCCGGCGGCAATCGCGCGTTCCTTGGTGATGATCTTGTCATCGACGATCGGGTACAGGCTGCGCTTGTTGTACTTGAGGACGTAGTCCGCGTTCCGCCGATTGATCCCCATGATGCCCCGGGCTTCCAGGGCCTTCCAGGTCTTCCAGAAGCCGAACATCAGGCGTCAGCCTTCTTCAGGAAAGCCTTGAAACGCACGAGTTCGGTCAGGCGGTAGCCGCGATAGCGCCCCATCGCCAGCATGAAGCCCACCAGAATCAGCAGGATCGCCGGGAAGGTAAACACGAAGTACACCAGTTCCGGGACGCTCATGATCAAGTGCGCCAGGGACGCGGCGAACAAGGTGCCGATTGCCACTTTCATCGCATGCCCGGACCCGCGTTCTTCCCACGTAATCGACAGGCGTTCGATGGTCATGGTCAGAATCACCATCGGGAACAGCGCCACGGACAACCCGCGCTCCAGGCCGAGTTTATGGCTGAACAGGCTGATCGCCGCAATTAACACCACCACGAACGTCAGCACCACCGACAGCCTCGGCAGCATTTGCAGTTTCAAGTGTTCAAGGTAGGAGCGCAGCGACAGCCCCAGCGCGGTGATGATGGTAAACAGCACGATACCGAACCCGAGCTGGGTTTCGCGAAAGGCCAGGGCGATCAGCACCGGAGTAAACGTGCCGAGGGTCTGCAAGCCAATCAAGTTGCGCAGGATCAGGATCACCAGCACGCCGATCGGGATCATCACCATGATCATGAAGGTCTGCTGGGTTTGCAGCGGCAGCCCGTACAGCGAGTATTCAAGGAAGTTGGCGTCGGTGTTTTCGTCGGTCAGTTTGGCCAGGCGAATGGCATTCATTTCGCTGTTGTTCAGGCTGAACGTCACGCTGGCTTTCTTGCCACCATCGACGGTGATCAGGTTTTCATCGCCGGTCCACCACAGCAGGCGGTCGGTCGGCAGGCCTTGTTCGCCGGTTTCCGGGTTGAAGTACAGCCAGTCGGTGCCGTTGAAACTGCGCAGCCACAGTTCCGGCGTTTGCGGTTGATCGGCGACCAGACGGAGGGTGTGGACCTTTTCCACCGGGACGTGGGCGATGGACAGCACCAGTTCGACGATTTTGGCTTTATGGCTGCTGGACGGATCACCGCCGAGCAACAGCTTCACGTTGTCGTCATTGACGTTGTTGACGCGCTTGATCGCTTCGCCGATGAAGGTTTCGACGTCGGCCGAGTGCTGACGAATCGGCGCGAGCAGGGCTTCGGCGGCGACTTTTTCCGCGCCTTCGACCGCGATACTGTCGCGGAAGGTCGGCCCTTTGATCTTGGATTTTTCACCGGTGTAGCGCTTGGTCAGCACCAGGCGGTAATAGAGGGTCTGATTGCCCTTGGCCCGACGCGCCGACCAGGTCACCTTGCGGTTGCCATCGACCCGGTTCACAGCCACGCCGTAATTATTGGAAATAAAGCTTTCGTTGAGGCTGACGTAATCGCGGCTCAGCGGCGGCACGAACATCTGGATCTTGACCGGGTCCTTGGCACTCGGGACGAACTCGACTTTGGCGTCGATGTTCCACAAGTCGTCGGTGGCGTCTTCGGTCACCGGAATGCCAAGCACGAAAATCTGATAGGCCGTAACTGAAATGCCCAACACCACCAGGATGGCGATCAGCAGTTTCAGGTGGAGGGTTAGAGCGCGCATTGGAATTACTCTGCGGTATGTGCGTCGGTGGCGCAGGCGGGTTTGCCAGCAGCGTATTTAAGACTGGGGTCGACCAGCGCATCAAAGCGTTTGAGCGCTTCGGAGCCGATCAGGAGCGGGTATTGGAAGGCACTTCGGTCGGTCAAGTTCACTTCGATGCTGCGTAACGCCGAGCCCATGCAGATATCCAGCTCGATCACCGGACGGGCGGTGTATTTCTTGCCTTCATCCGGATCGAAGTCGCCGGCCCGCCGCTTGATCTTGCTGACGCGGGCCAGTGGCCGTTCGATCGGGTGCGTGTGTGCGGCGTCGATGGCCAGATAGAAACGCACCCAGGATTCGCCATTGCGCTTGAAGCGTTTGATGTCCCGCGCACTGAGTGAAGCGGTTTTCGCACCGGTGTCGAGTTTGGCCGCAACTTCCAGGTTGATCCCGTCCAGCGAGGCGTACTCGTTGAGGCCGTACACGGTTTTTTCTCCGGCGCTGGCGACACCGGGCAGGCAGAGCAGATACAGGACGGTGGGGAAGGGCTTGAGTCTCATAAATCCTGGCGTGCAGCGGTCCGTGTTCGATTCAAGGCCATGGCATCGCTGCGCAAGCTCCCTCGTATGCCTATCAACTGATTGTGACAAACAGTGCAGATGTCACAGACAAATGCGGGCGGCATTCTAGCACGGTGGTTTTATGGCGCCAGCGGTGGGGGGCTTAGGGCGCTTTGTTCGTTCGACCCCTTCAGGAGCGAGCTTGCTCGCGAAGGAGGTCCGGGCAACGCGTTCATTCAGGCACCACGCCTCATCGTTGACGTCCATCGCGAGCAGGCTCGCTCCTACAGGGGAATGCGCAGGGGAATGCGGCCGCACAACACACTCCGGTTATTAGACGATTGTCGACAATACCCATTTATCCTTTGACTATTAGCCCTGTATTCGCTAGTTTTTGCCGAATCGGCTCACAAGGTGTCAACAATATGCTGGATCAGCTTGATCCCCCGGTCATTGCCCAGGACGATTCGGAAACCCTTTCCGAGAACGTCTTCCGGCGCATTCAGGCGGCCATCGTCAAAGGCGAGATCGCCCCGGGCAGCAAAATCTCCGAGCCGGAACTGGCACGCACCTACGGCATCAGCCGCGGCCCGCTGCGCGAAGCGATCCACCGTCTGGAAGGTCAGCGCCTGCTGGTGCGCATACCGCACGTCGGCGCACGGGTGGTCTCGCTCAACCACGCCGAACTGGTGGAACTTTACGAAATCCGCGAATCCCTCGAAGGCATGGCCTGTCGCCTCGCCGCCGAACGCATGACCGTCGAAGAAATCGACGAACTGCGCCGGGTCCTCGAGACCCACGAGCGCGACGCCGCGTTTCAGGCCGGCGTCGGCTACTACCAGCAGGAAGGTGATTTCGATTTCCATTACCGGATCATCCAGGGCAGCGGCAATCGCACGCTGACGCAGATGCTCTGCGGCGAGCTCTATCAATTGGTGCGCATGTACCGCATCCAGTTTTCCACCACGCCCAATCGCCCGCGCCAGGCCTTTGCCGAACACCACCGGATACTCGATGCCATCGCCGACCGTGACGGCGAACTGGCCGAATTGTTGATGCGCCGGCACATCGGCGCCTCCAAACGCAATATCGCCCGTCACTACCAGGACGGCGCTAACCCGACAGCCACTGAACGAGGTGAGTCATGAGTTCCATCAAGAGCACTCCAGGCCAGCGTTTCCGCGATGCGGTCGCCAGCGAACATCCGCTGCAAGTGGTCGGGGCGATCAACGCCAACCACGCGTTGCTGGCCAAGCGTGCCGGTTTCAAGGCGATCTATTTGTCCGGTGGCGGCGTCGCTGCCGGCTCCCTCGGAGTCCCGGACCTGGGCATCACCGGCCTGGATGACGTGCTGACCGACGTGCGCCGCATCACCGACGTTTGCGACCTGCCGTTGCTGGTGGACGTGGACACCGGTTTCGGTTCCTCGGCGTTCAACGTCGCGCGCACTGTCAAGTCGATGATCAAGTTCGGCGCGGCGGCGATCCATATTGAAGACCAGGTCGGGGCCAAGCGCTGCGGCCACCGTCCCAATAAAGAGATCGTGTCCCTGCAGGAAATGGTCGACCGGATCAAGGCCGCTGTCGATGCGCGCACCGATGACAGCTTTGTGATCATGGCCCGCACCGACGCGCTGGCCGTCGAAGGTCTGGAGTCCGCACTGGATCGCGCCGCGGCGTGTATCGAGGCTGGCGCCGACATGATCTTCCCGGAAGCCATCACCGAACTGGACATGTACAAGCTGTTCGCGAGCCGCGTGAAAGCGCCGATCCTGGCCAACATCACCGAGTTCGGCGCGACACCGCTGTACACCACCGAGCAGTTGGCCGGTGCCGATGTGTCGCTGGTGCTATACCCATTGTCCGCGTTCCGCGCGATGAACAAGGCGGCGGAAAACGTCTACACCGCGATCCGCCGCGACGGTACGCAACAGAACGTGATCGACACCATGCAAACGCGCATGGAGCTTTACGATCGCATCGACTACCACACGTTCGAGCAGAAGCTTGATGCGTTGTTCGCCGCGAAGAAGTAAGTCGCGCAACTCCTTAATAATTTCAAGATTGGAGACAGCAATGGCCGAAGCAAAAGTACTCAGTGGCGCCGGGCTCCGTGGCCAGGTTGCCGGGCAAACCGCACTGTCCACCGTGGGCCAGTCGGGCGCAGGTCTGACCTATCGTGGCTACGACGTTCGCGAATTGGCGGAAGGCGCGCAATTCGAGGAAGTCGCCTACCTGCTGCTGTACGGCGAACTGCCGACCGAAGCACAACTCGCTGCTTACGAAGACAAGCTGAGCAAGCTGCGTGACCTGCCGCAAGCCTTGAAAGAAGTGCTGGAGCGCATCCCCGCCGACGCCCACCCGATGGACGTGATGCGCACCGGTTGCTCGTTCCTCGGCAACCTCGAGCCGGAGAAAGACTTCTCCGAGCAGCACGACAAGACCGACCGCCTGCTGGCTGCGTTCCCGGCGATCATGACGTACTGGTATCGCTTCAGCCACGACGGCAAACGCATCAGCTGCGTGAGCGACGAGCCAACCATCGGCGGCCACTTCCTGCACCTGTTGCACGGCAAGAAACCGAGCGAGTTGCACGTCAAGGTGATGAACGTTTCGCTGATCCTCTACGCGGAGCATGAGTTCAACGCCTCGACCTTCACCGCACGGGTTTGTGCTTCGACGCTGTCCGACCTGTTCTCCTGCATCACCGCCGCCATCGGCTCCCTGCGCGGTCCGCTGCACGGTGGCGCCAACGAAGCGGCGATGGAAATGATCGAGCGCTTTTCGTCGCCGGAAGAGGCGGTCAAAGGCACCCTCGGCATGCTGGAACGCAAGGACAAGATCATGGGCTTCGGCCACGCGATCTATAAGGACAACGATCCGCGCAACGAGGTGATCAAGGGCTGGTCGAAAAAACTCGCTGACGAAGTGGGTGACACCGTGCTGTTCCCGGTTTCCGAAGCCATCGACAAGACCATGTGGGAACAGAAAAAACTCTTTCCGAACGCCGACTTCTATCACGCGTCGACGTACCACTTCATGGGCATTCCGACGAAGTTGTTCACGCCGATTTTCGTCTGCTCGCGCCTGACCGGCTGGGCCGCGCATGTGTTCGAACAACGTGCCAACAACCGCATCATCCGTCCGAGCGCCGAGTATGTCGGCGTCGAACAGCGCAAGTTCGTGCCAATCGAACAACGCTGACTGGTGGCGGTCGGCACCGGGATCTGAACCCGATACAGATCCCTGTAGGAGTGAGACCGGCTTGCCGGCGATGACGGACTGACATTCAACATCAATGTCGCCAGTAACATCGCTATCGCGAGCAGGCTCACTCCTACAGTGGAGTGTGTTGAATTCACATTCGGTGCCAGGCCCCACCTTTTGTTATCACCGTGACCGAGTCCTGACGATGAACACTGAATTCCGTAAACCGCTGCCCGGCAGCCATCTGGATTACTTCGACGTGCGTGCGGCGGTCGAAGCCATTCAGCCTGGCGCCTACGACACCCTGCCGTACACCTCCCGCGTGTTGGCGGAAAACCTTGTGCGTCGCTGCGACCCGGCCACGCTCACCGATTCCCTGAAGCAATTCATCGAACGCAAACGCGACCTCGACTTCCCGTGGTTCCCGGCCCGTGTGGTCTGCCACGACATCCTCGGGCAGACCGCACTGGTCGACCTCGCCGGCCTGCGTGACGCCATTGCTCTGCAAGGTGGCGACCCGGCGCAGGTGAACCCGGTGGTGCCAACGCAATTGATCGTCGATCACTCGCTGGCCGTCGAGCGCGGTGGCTTCGATCCCGAGGCGTTCGAGAAAAACCGTGCCATCGAAGACCGTCGCAACGAAGACCGTTTTCACTTCATCAACTGGACCAAAAAGGCTTTCAAAAACGTTGATGTGATTCCACCGGGCAACGGCATCATGCACCAGATCAACCTGGAGAAAATGTCGCCGGTGATTCAGGTACGCGACGGCGTGGCGTTCCCCGACACCTGTGTCGGCACCGACAGCCACACCCCGCACGTCGATGCGCTGGGCGTGATCGCCATTGGCGTCGGCGGCCTCGAAGCCGAGAGCGTGATGCTCGGCCGCGCGTCGTGGATGCGCCTGCCGGAAAGCGTCGGCGTCGAACTGACCGGCAAACTGCAACCGGGCATCACCGCCACCGACATGGTGCTGGCGCTGACTGAATTCCTGCGCAAGCAAAAAGTCGTCGGCGCGTGGCTGGAATTCTTCGGAGAAGGCGCTTCACGGCTGACCCTCGGCGACCGCGCAACCATCTCCAACATGGCCCCGGAATATGGCGCCACTGCGGCGATGTTCTACATCGACCAGCAGACCATCGACTACCTCAAACTCACCGGCCGTGAAGACGAACAAGTGCAGTTGGTCGAGCACTATGCCAAGACCGCCGGTCTGTGGGCCGACAGCCTGAAGGGTGCGCAATACGAGCGCGGCCTGACCTTCGACCTGTCCACTGTCGTGCGCAACATGGCCGGCCCGAGTAACCCGCACGCTCGCGTCGCGACCTCGGAACTCGCCGCACAAGGCATCTCCGGCCAGTGGGATGACGTGCCGGGCCAGATGCCGGACGGCGCGGTGATCATCGCTGCCATCACCAGCTGCACCAACACCAGCAACCCGCGCAACGTGATTGCCGCCGGCCTGCTGGCGCGCAACGCCAACAAGCTCGGCCTGACTCGCAAGCCGTGGGTCAAATCGTCTCTCGCGCCAGGCTCGAAAACCGTGGCGTTGTACCTCGATGAAGCGGGCCTGACAAATGAGCTGGAGCAGCTCGGTTTTGGCGTCGTCGCCTTCGCCTGCACCACTTGCAACGGCATGTCCGGTGCGCTCGATCCAGTGATCCAGCAGGAGATCATCGACCGCGACCTGTACGCCACCGCCGTGCTTTCCGGCAACCGCAACTTCGACGGGCGGATTCACCCGTACGCCAAGAATGCGTTTCTCGCTTCGCCGCCACTGGTTGTCGCTTACGCGATTGCCGGGACCATCCGTTTCGACATTGAAAAAGACGTGCTGGGCCTGGACGCCGAGGGCAAGGAAATCCGCCTGAAAGACATCTGGCCGAGCGACGAAGAAATCGATGCAGTGGTAAAAGCTTCGGTCAAACCGGAGCAGTTCCGTCAGGTCTACATTCCGATGTTCGCCATCCACGAAGACACCGGCCCGAAAGTCACGCCGCTGTACGACTGGCGCGAAATGAGCACCTACATCCGTCGTCCGCCTTACTGGGAAGGTGCGCTGGCCGGCGCGCGTCCGCTCAAGGGCATGCGCCCGCTGGCGGTGCTGCCGGACAACATCACCACCGATCACCTGTCGCCGTCGAACGCGATCATGCTCGACAGCGCGGCCGGCGAATACCTGGCGAAAATGGGCCTGCCGGAAGAGGACTTCAACTCTTACGCAACACACCGCGGTGACCACCTGACTGCGCAACGCGCGACCTTCGCCAACCCGAAACTGTTCAACGAAATGGTCTGGGAAAATGGCAAGGTCAAGCAGGGTTCGCTGGCTCGCGTCGAGCCGGAAGGCCAGGTGATGCGCATGTGGGAAGCCATCGAAACCTACATGGAACGCAAGCAGCCGCTGATCATCATTGCCGGCGCCGACTACGGTCAGGGTTCGTCCCGCGACTGGGCGGCGAAGGGCGTGCGCCTGGCGGGTGTCGAAGCGATTGCCGCCGAAGGTTTCGAGCGCATCCACCGCACCAACCTGGTGGGCATGGGCGTGTTGCCGCTGGAGTTTTTGCCGGGCACCGACCGCCACACGCTGGCCATCGATGGCAGCGAAACCTATGACGTGATTGGCGAGCGCACACCGCGTGCGCAATTGACGCTGGTGATCAACCGCCTTAACGGCGAGCGCGTCGAAGTGCCGGTGACCTGCCGCCTCGACACTGCTGAAGAAGTGTCGATCTACGAGGCGGGCGGCGTGCTGCAACGCTTCGCTCAGGACTTCCTCGAAGAATCGGCAGTCGCCGTCTAAAACCCGGTTTGCGGGCAAGGGATTTTACGTCCCTTGCTTGCTATGAAGGAGTAACAATGGCTCACGCACCGCAGATCGCCCCTCAAATTAAAATCCCTGCCACCTACATGCGTGGCGGCACCAGCAAAGGCGTGTTTTTCAGCCTCAAAGACCTGCCCGAAGCGG
The DNA here is from genome assembly GCF_054897705.1 of Pseudomonas sp. GB2N2. NCBI lineage: Bacteria > Pseudomonadati > Pseudomonadota > Gammaproteobacteria > Pseudomonadales > Pseudomonadaceae > Pseudomonas > Pseudomonas sp. GB2N2. The sequence goes on along the minus strand of NZ_CM142701.1, from coordinate 2,659,297 downwards.
CACAGGTTCCCGGCCCGGCCCGCGACGCGTTGTTGCTGCGAGTGATCGGCAGTCCCGACCCGTACGACAAGCAAATCGACGGCATGGGCGGCGCAACCTCCAGCACCAGCAAAACCGTGATTCTGTCGAAAAGCATCAAGGCCGATCACGACGTCGATTACCTGTTCGGCCAGGTCTCCATCGACAAGCCTTTCGTCGACTGGAGCGGCAACTGCGGCAACCTCTCGGCGGCGGTCGGTTCGTTCGCCATCAGCAACGGTCTGGTCGACGCCAGCCGCATTCCGCACAACGGTGTGGCGGTGGTGCGCGTGTGGCAGGCCAACATCAGCAAGACCATCATCGCCCACGTGCCCATCACCAACGGTGAGGTTCAGGAAACCGGTGATTTCGAACTTGACGGCGTGACCTTTCCGGCGGCCGAAGTGCAGGTCGAATTCATGGACCCGGCGGCAGAAGAAGAGGGCGGCGGTGGTTCGATGTTTCCCACCGGCAATCTGGTGGACGACCTCGAAGTACCCGGCGTCGGGACGTTCAAGGCGACCATGATCAATGCCGGTATCCCGACCATCTTCGTCAATGCCGAAGACATCGGTTACACCGGCACCGAGTTGCAAGGCGCGATCAACGGCGATCCGAAAGCGCTGGCGATGTTCGAAACCATCCGCGCTTACGGCGCGTTGCGCATGGGCCTGATTTCCAATCTGGACGAAGCCACCAAGCGTCAGCACACACCGAAAGTAGCCTTCGTTGCCAAGCCGGCGGCGTACGTTTCTTCCAGCGGTAAAGCGATTGCCACGGGTGATGTCGACCTGTTGGTACGCGCATTGTCGATGGGCAAGTTGCACCACGCGATGATGGGCACCGCTGCGGTGGCAATCGGCACGGCGGCGGCGATTTCCGGCACGTTGGTCAACCTCGCGGCGGGCGGCGTCGAACGTAACGCGGTGCGCTTCGGCCATCCGTCCGGCACGTTGCGTGTGGGTGCTGAAGCCAGCCAGGTGAACGGCGAGTGGACCGTGAAAAAAGCCATCATGAGCCGCAGTGCGCGGGTGTTGATGGAAGGCTTTGTGCGTGTGCCAGGCGATTCGTTCTAACCCATACAAAACCAATGCAGGAGTGAGCCTGCTCGCGATGAGGCCCATAAAGTCAACATTGATGTCGACTGACACACCGCCATCGCGAGCAGGCTCACGCCCACATTTGAACTCCATTTCCAGAACAAGAAAGCAGGAACCGCTGAGATTGCCCTGAACCGAGGTCCCATCAACGAACCACTTCCTGAGTGAATCGAACATGAGCGCCAACGTCGACCTGAACAACCGCCCCGACTACGACACGGTCCTGCAGGACATTGCCGACTACGTCCTGCAGTTCAAAATCGAGTCCACAGAAGCACTCGACACCGCCCGAAATTGCCTGATCGACACCCTCGGCTGCGGCCTCCTGGCGCTGCGTTTCCCCGAATGCACCAAACACCTCGGCCCGATTGTCGACGGCACGGTCGTGCCGTTCGGCGCCCGCGTGCCCGGCACCCGTTACCGTCTCGACCCGGTAAAAGCTGCGTGGGACATCGGTTGCATCGTGCGCTGGCTGGACTACAACGACACTTGGCTCGCGGCCGAATGGGGTCATCCGTCCGATAACCTCGGCGCCATTCTTGCGGTGGCCGATCACCTCTCGCAAAAGCGCCTGGCTCAAGGCGAGACGCCGCTGACGGTGCGCGCCGTACTCGAAGCAATGATCATGGCCCACGAGATTCAGGGTGTTATTGCGCTGGAAAACGCCTTCAACCGTGTGGGCCTTGATCACGTGATCCTGGTGAAAGTCGCCTCGACCGCCGTCAGCGCCAAACTCATGGGCGCCAGCCGCGAGCAACTGTTGTCTGCGCTGTCCCATGCCTTTGCCGACGGGCAGGCGTTGCGCACCTATCGGCATGCGCCGAATGCCGGCTCGCGCAAATCCTGGGCGGCGGGGGATGCCTCCAGTCGCGGCGTGCGTCTGGCCGACATCGCGATGCGTGGCGAAATGGGCATTCCCGGCGTGCTGACCGCCCGACAGTGGGGCTTCTACGACGTGTTGTTCAGCCACAGCAACAACGACCTGGCGCTGAAGCCGGAAGACAAACGAGCCTTCAGTTTTTCCCGCGCGTATGGCAGCTATGTGATGGAAAACGTGCTGTTCAAAATCAGTTTTCCGGCCGAGTTCCACGCACAAACGGCGTGCGAGGCTGCGGTGACTTTGCACCCTCAGGTGAGAAATCGCCTGCACGAAATCGACCGAATCGTCATCACCACGCACGAATCGGCAATTCGCATCATCTCTAAAGTCGGACCGCTGGCCAACGCGGCGGATCGTGATCATTGCTTGCAATACATGACCGCCGTGCCGCTGGCGTTCGGCAATCTGGTGGCCGAGCAGTACGACGACGACTTCCACGCGGCGCACCCGATCATTGATGTGCTGCGCGAGAAAATGGTCATCGTCGAAGACCCGCAATACACCCGCGAATACCTGGAGGTGGACAAGCGCTCGATTGCCAATTCGATTCAGGTGTTTTTCAAGGACGGATCGAGCACCGGCAAGGTGGTCGTCGAATACCCGATCGGCCACCGCCGTCGCCGCGCCGAGGGTATTCCGTTGCTGGAAGACAAGTTCAAGGCCAACCTGGCCACGCGTTTCACCGCTCAGCGCAGTGCCGGGATATTTGCTTTGTGCAAGGATCAGGCTGCGCTTGAGGCCACAGCGGTAAACCGCTTCGTCGATTTGTTCGTGATCTGACGCGAACCTTGTAGGAGCCTGCTTGCTGGCGATGGCGTGTTTGAATCGCCATCGCCGCGGTGCGACGATTCGACAAGCCGGGTTACTACAGGGATCGTGTCAACCATTTCTCCAGCGGCATTTTGGTGATCGCAAAGCCGGTCAACAGAATTGCTGAATACACCATCAATTCCCGGGAGAGGTTCTGTCCCTCATACCACGCGCCCATCACCACAGCGAACACCGGAAAAATGATGAACACAAACGACAAAATGATCGGGCTCAGCCGTTTCAGCAGCAAAAAGTAAACGATAAACCCGCCCACCGACGCCACCAGTCCGAGGAAGAGCAGGGCGCTCCATGAACGCAGGCTGATGGCCGCGAATACCGGCGCTTCGACGTTTAACCCGGCGGTAAACAGCATCAAACCTGCGATGCCGATCGGCAGCGTGTTGTAGGTGATCACGCTGATTGCCGTGCCGTGTTTTTTGGTCACCACATAACACAACGCATGCATGACTGCTGCGCAGAGAATAGCCAGCACGCCGAACAGTTCTGCGTGATCCAGATGCAATCCCTGACTGCGAATAATCATGAACAGACTGCCAAACCCGATGGCGATTCCGAGCACCTGCGACGGGTAGATTTTCTCCCGCAGAAACAGTGCCGAAAACAGCAGGATAAACACCGGCATGCAGCTGAACAGCAGCGCTGTAAGTCCGGACGAAACGTGCAGCTCGCCATAGTTAAGCAAGTAATACGGCAGGCAGAAATACGACAGCGTCACGAACACGAAAAACCAGCGGCTTTTCCTCGGGAACAACAGCGGTTCACGCCGTATCAGGGCGAAGGCGAGGAACAGCGGAAAGGCGATCAGGAATCGCAGCCCGGCAGCGGTCAATGGCGGCACCGTTTCCACCGCGATTTTTATCCCCAGCCATGTCGTGCCCCAACTCAGGCACACGATCAGAAACAGCGCGGTGGTGATCAGTGCTGGCAGCCAGGGCTTCCGAGTACTTGAAAGTGAATGGGTAGCGACGGACATAAGCGTGTTCCTCTTTGTCATCGGAATTGACCTGCAACCGCAAAGGGTCTATCCCTGATTGCACCTGTTTTCAGCACGCTATTCGGGAAGGAAATGACTGTCAAAACAAGTATTGCCATGGTGTCAATCCTGCGCGACGGTCTCGCCAATGGCCTGGGCGTGAAATACAAGCGGCTGGCAGACGCCGTGGGGAAAGGAATCGCTGAAGGCTTGATCGAACCCGGCTGCAAACTGCCACCGCATCGGCTGTTGGCCGACAGCCTGGGGGTCACCATCGGCACCATCAGCCGTGCGTATGGCGAGCTTGAACGTGTGGGATTGGTCGTCGCTCGTGTAGGAGACGGCACTTATGTGCGTCAGCGCGGGATGGAACGCCAGCGGGATGCGGGCTTTCGCAATGTCAGCGATGAACCGCAGGTTTTTTTCGACATGAGCCGCAATCAACCGATACCGGGGCGAGAGGCGCAATTTTTGAGTCAGACCTTGCAGGCGCTGGCCAGCGATCCCGGTACGTTGCAGCGCATCAGCGGCTATACCGCCGACGTCGGTTTGCAGCGCCATCGTGCGGCGGGTGCGCACTGGTTGCGGCATCAGGAATTTATTGCGGATGCCGGGCAAATCATCTGCGTCAACGGCGGCCAACACGGACTTTTATGTTCCTTGATGGCGTTGCTCAAGTCGGGCGATACGCTGGTGACGGAGCATTTGACCTACCCGGGTTTGATCAGCGTCGCACGCATGCTCGGGATTAAACTGATCGGTGTCGGGATGGATGACGAAGGGCTGATTCCCGAAGCGTTGGACGAGGTATGTCGCAATCATCGTGTGTCGGCGTTGTACTGCACACCGACGATCCAGAATCCTACGGCTGCGGTAATGTCCGTCCCACGACGTGAGGCGATTGTCGAGGTCTGTCGGCAGCACAATCTGTTGATCTTTGAAGACGACGCCCACGCGGTGTTGGCTCAACATCGGCCATTACCCTTATGCCATTTTGCCCCGGAACGTTCGGTGCTGATCGGCAGCTTGAGCAAGGTGGTTTCGGCGGGTTTGCGGGTCGGCTATTTGCACGCGCCGCAACCGCTGGTCGGGCGTCTGAGTGCGGCGGTGCGCGGGACGTGCTGGATGGCTAGCCCGTTGACGCTGGAAGTGGCGAGTCGGTGGGTAGAAAACGGTATCGCCGAGCAATTGCTGGGGCAGCAGATTGCCGAGATCAGTCGGCGCAAGTGGTTGGTTAGCGGTGTGCTGCAGGGGCTGGCTTACAAAACCCATGCGCATAGCCCGCACTTCTGGATCGAAGTGCCCGAGCCGTGGCGGGCGTCGCAGATTGCGGCGGAGTTGAAGGAGAAAAATTACCTGGTCGCCACCGCCGAGGCGTTTGCGGTCGGGCATGGTGCGGTGCCGCAATTTATTCGGGCAAGTGTGTGTAACTCGGCGGGGGATGATGGGTTGCTGATTAGAGGGTTTGAAGTACTGGCTGGGGCATTAGCAGAAACCGGGTAATCGTTCATCGCGAGCAGGCTCACTCCCACATAGGATTTGCGGCGTTCACAAATCTCCTGTAGGAGCGAGCCTGCTCGCGATGGCGGCCTGGCAGGCGCAAAAGAACTACTTGAAGCGCCGCTCCACCCCTTTCTCCACCAGAATCTTCGCCGAAATCTCTTCGACCGAGAAATGCGTGGAATTGATGTGCGCAATGTTCTCCCGGCGGAACAGATTCTCCACTTCGCGCACTTCAAATTCACACTGCGCATAACTCGAATAACGACTGTTGGGCTTGCGCTCGTTGCGGATCGCGGTGAGGCGATCCGGGTCGATGGTCAGGCCGAACAGCTTGTGCTGGTGGGCACGCAGGGCGGCCGGCAGGGTCAGGCGTTCCATGTCGTCTTCGGTCAGCGGGTAGTTGGCCGCGCGGATGCCGAATTGCATCGCCATGTACAGGCAGGTCGGGGTCTTGCCGCAGCGCGACACGCCGACCAGAATCAGGTCGGCCTTGTCGTAATAGTGCGTGCGGGCGCCGTCGTCATTGTCGAGGGCGAAGTTCACCGCCTCGATGCGTTCCATGTAATTGGAGTTGGTGCCGATGGAGTGGGACTTGCCGACAGTGTAGGAAGAATGCTCGGTCAGTTCCTGCTCAAGCGGCGCCAGGAAGGTCGAGAAAATGTCGATCATGAAACCATTGGAGGTCGCAAGGATCTCACGGATGTCCTGATTGACGATGGTGTCGAAGATAATCGGCCGGAAGCCGTCGACGTCGGCCGCCTTGTTGATTTGTTGTACCATGGCCCGCGCTTTATCCACGTTGTCGATGTACGGTCGCGTGAATTTGCTGAAGGTAATGTTTTCGAACTGCGCCAATAGGCTTTGACCCAGGGTTTCGGCTGTGATGCCGGTGCCATCGGAGATAAAGAAAGCAGATCGTTTCATTTGCACCTTGGGCCTTATGTGAGTGTCCTGTGTCACGAGTGCGTACCGTTTTGGCGGCGCCTGTTACTGCCATACTACGTTGCCGCTCCTCGCCATAGCCAGCTATGACTTGTCGCGGCGCCTTGTCTGGCAACAACAGTCACTCGCCAAAACGGCACGCACTCGCGACACAGGACACTTGTGATCATTCTTGGATATGATAGGCGCGATTTGCCGGCCGCCAATGGCCCGCATTCTCACTTATTTTCCAGGTCCAGGCCATACAGCTGGCAAATGCTCTTTATGAGCGCCGGCTTCTGAGCTTTTCCAACACAGTTAGTGGAGAGATCACCTTGGTAGAGTACGTAGTTTCCCTCGATAAGCTCGGCAAACACGATGTTGAGCATGTGGGGGGCAAGAACGCATCCCTGGGCGAGATGATCAGCAACCTGGCAGGTGCCGGTGTATCGGTGCCCGGTGGTTTTGCCACGACAGCTCAGGCCTATCGTGATTTTCTGGAACTGAGCGGCCTGAACGAGCAGATCCACGCCGCCCTCGACGCCCTGGACGTCGATGATGTCAACTCCTTGGCCAAGACCGGCGCGCAGATCCGTCAATGGATCATGGAAGCGGAGTTCCCCGAGAAGCTCAACGCCGAGATCCGCACCGCGTTCGCCACGCTGTCGGCCGGCAACCCTGACATGGCCGTGGCCGTGCGCTCTTCCGCTACCGCCGAAGACTTGCCGGACGCTTCCTTCGCCGGTCAGCAGGAAACCTTCCTGAACATTCGTGGTGTCGAAAACGTCATTCGCGCCGCCAAAGAGGTGTTCGCTTCGCTGTTTAACGACCGTGCAATTTCCTACCGCGTGCACCAGGGCTTCGACCACAAGCTGGTGGCTCTGTCGGCTGGCGTGCAGCGCATGGTCCGCTCCGAAACCGGCACCGCCGGCGTGATGTTCACCCTCGATACCGAATCGGGTTTCCGAGACGTGGTGTTTATCACCGGCGCCTACGGCCTGGGTGAAACCGTCGTACAAGGCGCGGTGAACCCGGACGAATTCTACGTCCACAAACAAACGCTTGAGGCCGGTCGCCCGGCGATCCTGCGCCGTAACCTCGGCAGCAAGGCCATCAAGATGATCTACGGCGAAATCGCCACGGCCGGCAAGTCGGTCAAGACCATCGACGTCGACAAGGCGGATCGCGCACGTTTCTGCCTGAGTGACGCCGAAGTCAGCGAGCTGGCCAAGCAAGCGATGATCATCGAGAAGCACTACCAGTGTCCGATGGACATCGAGTGGGCCAAGGACGGTGACGACGGCAAGCTGTACATCGTGCAGGCCCGTCCGGAAACCGTGAAGAGCCGCACCCAGGCCAACGTCATGGAACGTTACCTGCTGAAAGAAACCGGCACCGTGCTGGTGGAAGGTCGTGCCATCGGCCAGCGCATCGGCGCCGGCAAGGTGCGGATCATCAAAGACGTTTCCGAGATGGACAAGGTCCAGCCAGGCGACGTACTGGTCTCCGACATGACTGACCCGGACTGGGAACCGGTCATGAAGCGCGCCAGCGCCATCGTCACCAACCGTGGCGGCCGTACCTGCCACGCGGCGATCATCGCTCGCGAACTGGGCATCCCGGCCGTGGTCGGTTGCGGCAACGCCACCCAGCTGTTGAAAGACGGCCAGGGCGTAACGGTGTCCTGCGCTGAAGGCGACACCGGTTACATCTTCGAAGGCGAACTGGGTTTCGACATCAAGAAAAACTCCGTCGATGCCATGCCGGACCTGCCGTTCAAGATAATGATGAACGTCGGCAACCCTGACCGCGCCTTCGACTTCGCGCAACTGCCGAACGCCGGTGTGGGCCTGGCCCGTCTGGAATTCATCATCAACCGCATGATCGGTGTGCACCCCAAAGCGCTGCTGAACTACGACGGCCTGCCTCAGGACATCAAGGACAGCGTCGACAAGCGCATCGCCGGTTACGACGATCCGGTCGGTTTCTACGTCGACAAACTGGTGGAAGGCATCAGCACCCTGGCCGCGGCGTTCACGCCGAAAAAGGTCATCGTGCGCCTGTCGGACTTCAAGTCCAACGAATACGCGAACCTGATCGGCGGCAAGCTCTACGAGCCGGAAGAAGAAAACCCGATGCTGGGTTTCCGGGGTGCTTCGCGTTACATCAGCGAATCGTTCCGCGACTGCTTCGAACTCGAATGCCGCGCCCTTAAGCGCGTGCGTAACGAGATGGGCCTGACCAACGTTGAAATCATGGTGCCGTTCGTCCGCACCTTGGGCGAGGCCAGCCAGGTCATCGACCTGTTGGCGGAAAACGGCCTGGCCCGTGGTGAAAACGGTCTGCGCATCATCATGATGTGCGAGCTGCCGTCCAACGCGATCCTCGCGGAAGAATTCCTCGAATTCTTCGACGGTTTCTCCATCGGCTCCAACGACCTGACTCAGCTGACGTTGGGCCTGGACCGTGACTCCGGGATCATCGCGCACCTGTTCGACGAGCGTAACCCGGCGGTCAAGAAGCTGCTGGCCAACGCCATCGCCGCGTGCAACAAGGCCGGCAAGTACATCGGCATCTGCGGTCAGGGCCCTTCGGACCACCCGGACCTGGCCAAATGGCTGATGGAACAGGGCATTGAAAGCGTTTCGTTGAACCCGGACTCCGTACTGGAAACCTGGTTCTTCCTGGCTGAAGGTCAAGCTCCGGTTTGATTTGTGAATGAAGCCCCGGCCAATCGGCCGGGACTTTAAGATTCAAGCAGGGCGGGCTCTTCTGGATGCCGCCCTTTTTTGTGCAAGAGCATTATGCAAAGCAGCAGCAACCTATTTCCTGTCGCCCTGATCAGCGCCGAACGGCGCGGTGATCTGAGCGAAGACGTTTATCGTTTGAAACCTGGCAACAGCCCCGACGGCACGGTGGAGTTGGCCGTGACCCGCCTGGGCATGGCGGACAAGCCCGCGCACGGCGGTGTGCCGGTGATCCTGCTGCACGGCAGTTTTTCCAATCGACGCTTCTGGTTTTCTCCCAAAGGCCTCGGGTTGGGCGCCCACCTGACGCGCCTCGGATTCGATGTGTGGATTGCGGAGATGCGCGGTCATGGTCTGTCCCAGCGCAACCATAACTACCGCAAGAACCGTGTCGCCGACTACGCCCGTTACGATCTGCCGGCCATTGGCGCATTCGTGCGTGAGCAGAGTGGCCAGGTCCCGCACTGGATCGGTCACTCGCTGGGCGGCATCACGCTGGCGGCGGCGCTGGGTGGGGAGTACATCGGCGAGCCGGTTGTAGCTTCCGCGGCGTTTTTCGGTACGCAAGTCAGCCGTACCTACTGGCCGCTGAAAATTCCACCCGTGGAGTGGGGCGGGCGCTTTATCCTCAAGCGTTTTGCCCAGCTGTCCGGTTCACGGCTCAAGCGCGGTCCGGAGGACGAGCCGATTGGCCTGGCCCTGGAAAGCATGCGCTGGTACGGCCTGTTCGGGCGCTTTGGCGATGCCGACAAGGATTGGTGGGCGGGACTGGCCGAGGTTCGGTTGCCGGTACTGGCCGTGACCGCGGCGGGGGATCATCAGGATCCGGCGTGGGCCTGTCGCAAACTTTTCGATCAGGTCGGGTCCGAGCACAAGCAGTTTATCAACCTGAGTCGTGAACAGGGCTTCGGCGACAACTTCGGTCACGTGGAAATGCTGGTGAGCAAGGCCGCGCAAACCGAAGTCTGGCCGTTGGTGGCGCGCTGGCTGGCGGATCAACAGGCACCGTTGCTCGGTGAAAAACCGGATCTGGCAGCGGCGATCTAAGCTGGATGCTCTATCAAGGGCATTCCGCTCTGATCGGCATGCGGCTAAGCTATGACGCATTACGCTTTTTCGGTCACTTTGCGACATCCTCGATTGTCTTCCTCTTTACAGGAGTTTCTCGATGAACCATTACCTCACGCCTGACCTGTGCGATGCCTATCCGGAGCTGGTACAGGTGCTGGAACCGATGTTCAACAATTTTGGCGGCCGTGATTCCTTCGGCGGCGAAATCGTGACCATCAAGTGCTTCGAAGACAACTCGCGGGTTAAGGAGCAGGTCGAACTCCAAGGGCATGGCAAGGTGCTGGTGGTTGACGGTGGCGGGTCCCTGCGTCATGCACTGCTGGGTGACATGCTGGCCGAGAAAGCCGCGAAAAACGGTTGGGAAGGGCTGGTGATCTACGGTTGCATCCGCGACGTCGATATTATTGCGCAGACCGATCTGGGCGTTCAGGCCCTCGCCAGCCACCCGAGGAAATCCGACAGACGCGGGCTCGGTGATCTCAACGTTGCGGTGACCTTTGCCGGTGTGACGTTCCATCCAGGCCACTACATTTATGCGGACAACAATGGCGTGATTATCTCGCCGAGCCCGCTGAAAATGCCTGAATAAACGCTGGCCCAAGACTTTTTGATTCTGCAATGGGGTGAGGATGTTCGAGGATGAAAACGCGCAGTGGGGGCTGGTGCACGCCCTGGTGCTGGATGGTAAAGGCGGCGCGCGTTCGATAGCCCGGACTGAACTCGATGATTTGCAACTGCAGGCCCATGAAAGCCTGTGGCTGCACTGGGATCGCAGCCACCCCCAAACGCAGACATGGCTACGAAAATCCAGCGGTCTGAGCGAATTCAGCTGTGACCTGCTGCTCGAAGAAAACACCCGTCCGCGCTTGTTACAGCTTACCGACAGCGAACTGCTGCTATTTTTGCGCGGAGTGAACCTGAACCCGGGGGCCGAGCCGGAAGACATGGTTTCGGTGCGGATTTTCGCTTCGGCACAACGCGTGATTTCACTGCGTCTGCGTCCGTTGCGCGCCACCGATGAGTTACTGGTGCAGCTCGGTGAAGGCAAAGGGCCAAAAACCGCCTCTGAACTCATCCTTTATATGGCGCAGTACCTCACCAACAAAGTGCAGGATCTGGTCAGCTGCCTCTCGGAAATCGTCGATGAGGAAGAAGAAAAGCTCGATGCCGACGAACGGTACACACCTGAGCATGGCTCGATTTTGCAGATCCGTCGCAGGGCTGCCGGGCTGAAACGTTTTTTGGCGCCGCAGAGGGATATTTTCGGTCAACTGACGCGCACCAAGCTGCCATGGTTTGTCGAGGATGACGGCGACTACTGGAACGAATTGAACAACAGCCTGACCCGCTATCTGGAGGAGCTGGAATTGACCCGGGAGCGGGTGGGGCTGGTTCTGGAGGCTGAAGACCGAAGGTTGAGCGTGCGCATGAATCGCACGATGTACCGGTTCGGGATCATCACCGGAATTTTTTTGCCGATGAGTTTTCTCACCGGTTTGTTGGGGATCAACGTGGGGGGTATTCCATTCTCTGCCAGCCCTTATGGCTTCCTGATTGCGTGCCTGATGATGGTCTCGGTGGCAGTCGGGCAGTGGTTGTTATTCCGACGTTTACGCTGGGTGTGACGATGAGGCATGTGACCCGTGCAAATCTGGCCGCGTCTTTCACAGACATCACGAGAGGTGCGTATGCACGATCCGTTTGAACAGTCTTTGCGCGACATGCTGAACGCATCACCGTCCACCCGTGACGACGATGCCTGCCTCGGCCGTGTCCTGAAAACCGCCAACCGCCAGGTCGGCGCCGGTGATTTGTTCAGCCTGCTGGGCCGCTGGTTGCCCGCGCTGATGATCGCTTTGAATAACGGATCGGCCCATGTCTCGCCGGTTTCCCGTCACCGTAAACCTACCGTTCGCACTGCTGATAAGGCTGATTGAATATGGAACTTGATCTCTGGACTCAGAGCCTCGTCACTGCAATGACTGCGTTATGGACCAAGGTTGCGAATTTCATTCCGAACCTGTTCGGCGCACTGGTCGTGCTGCTGTTGGGTTTTGTCGTGGCGAAACTTTTGGACACTTTGCTGTCCAAGCTGCTCGCCAAGTTGGGCCTCGATCGTCTGATGGGCGGTACCGGTCTGACAAAATTGCTGTCCCGGGCCGGCCTTCAGGTGCCGATCTCGACGTTGATCGGCAAGATTGTCTACTGGTTCGTTCTGCTGATCTTTCTGGTTTCTGCCGCAGAATCACTTGGCCTTGAGCGAGTTTCAGCTACGCTGGACATGCTCGCGCTGTATTTGCCGAAAGTATTCGGCGCCGCGCTGGTGTTGCTGGTGGGTGTTTTGCTGGCGCAACTGGCCAATGGGCTGGTGCGGGGTGCAGCAGAGGGTGTAGGGCTGGATTATGCCGCCGGGTTGGGGCGCATCGCTCAAGGCCTGGTGATCATCATCAGCATTTCGGTCGCGATCAGTCAGTTGGAGGTCAAGACTGACCTGCTCAACCATGTAATCGTTATCGTATTGATTACCGTTGGTCTGGCAGTTGCGCTGGCCATGGGATTGGGAAGTCGGGAAATTGCCGGTCAGATTCTTGCGGGAATCTACGTGCGAGAGTTGTATCAGGTTGGGCAACAAGTGCGTGTTGGCGAGGTCGAAGGTCAGATCGAAGAGATCGGCACGGTTAAAACCACATTGCTGACCGATGAGGGTGAGCTAGTCTCTCTCTCCAATCGGATTCTCCTGGAGCAGCATGTGAGTAGCCGCTAATCCGGCAAACCCTGCTAATGTATGCCGCCGCAAAATGCCCTGAAAGGGCTGCGGCGGACATTGACCTGACTGTCGGCCCGACTTGTTTTGAATAAAGCTCAATCGCTCTCCACGCGCTACGACCCCCGCGAGCTCTCTGATGAGGAGTTGGTCGCGCGCTCGCATACCGAGCTGTTTCACGTAACGCGCGCCTATGAAGAATTGATGCGGCGTTACCAACGAACATTATTTAACGTCTGTGCACGATATCTTGGGAACGATCGCGACGCAGACGATGTCTGTCAGGAAGTGATGTTGAAGGTGTTGTATGGCTTGAAGAACTTCGAGGGGAAATCGAAGTTCAAGACGTGGCTGTATAGCATCACGTACAACGAATGCATCACACAGTATCGGAAGGAACGGCGAAAGCGTCGCTTGATGGACGCTTTGAGTCTGGACCCCCTCGAGGAAGCATCTGAAGAGAAGATGCCGAAACCCGAGGACAAGGCCGGACTCGATCGCTGGCTGGTGTATGTGAACCCGATTGACCGTGAAATTCTGGTGCTACGATTTGTCGCAGAGCTGGAGTTTCAGGAGATCGCAGACATCATGCACATGGGCTTGAGTGCAACAAAAATGCGTTACAAACGTGCTCTAGATAAATTGCGTGAGAAATTTGCAGGCATTGCTGAAACTTAGTTCGGCGCAAATATCTCTTACGTGTAGGCAAGTTCTGATAGACTTGCCGCCGAGTTGTCCCCCGGTTTGCGGGACTGCTTCACAATCACCAGATGGGGATTTAACGGATGAAACTGAAAAACACCTTGGGCTTTGCCATTGGTTCTCTCATTGCAGCCACTTCGTTCGGCGCGCTGGCACAAGGCCAAGGCGCAGTTGAAATCGAAGGCTTCGCCAAGAAAGAACAATTCGACAGCGCTCGTAACTTCAAGAACAACGGCAACCTGTTCGGCGGTTCCGTTGGTTACTTCCTGACCGACGACGTTGAACTGCGTCTGGGCTACGACGAAGTGCACAACGTGCGTTCCGACGACGGTCGTAACATCAAGGGCGCTGATACCGCTCTGGACGCTCTGTACCACTTCAACAACCCAGGCGACATGGTTCGTCCATACGTATCGGCTGGTTTCTCCGATCAAAGCATCGGCCAGAACGGCGGTGGCGGTCGTAACCGTTCCACCTTCGCCAACGTTGGCGGCGGTGCAAAACTGTACTTCACCGAGAACTTCTACGCCCGTGCCGGCGTTGAAGCTCAGTACAACATCGACCAAGGCGACACCGAGTGGGCTCCAAGCGTCGGTATCGGTGTGAACTTCGGTGGCGGCTCCAAGCCTGCTGCTGCTCCAGTTCCAGCACCGGCTGAAGTCTGCTCCGACAGCGACAACGACGGCGTTTGCGACAACGTTGACAAGTGCCCGGACACCCCAGCCAACGTAACTGTTGACGCTGATGGCTGCCCAGCAGTTGCTGAAGTTGTTCGTGTTGAGCTGGACGTCAAGTTCGATTTCGACAAGTCTGTTGTTAAAACCAACAGCTACGGCGACATCAAGAACCTGGCCGACTTCATGAAGCAGTACCCGTCGACCACCACTACTGTTGAAGGTCACACTGACAACGTCGGTCCTGACGCTTACAACCAGAAACTGTCCGAGCGTCGTGCAAACGCCGTTAAGCAAGTTCTGACCAACCAGTACGGTGTTGAATCGTCCCGCGTTCAGTCTGTTGGCTACGGCGAATCCCGCCCAGTTGCTGACAACAAAACTGAAGCTGGTCGCGCTGTAAACCGTCGCGTAGAAGCGCAGGTTGAAGCCAAAGCTAAGTAATTAGCCCGCAGCTCTGAGAAAAGCCCGGCTTAGGCCGGGCTTTTCTTTGCCTGCGATTTGGGGTTTTGGATCACCGGGATTACCGGTTCTCGGGACTCTTTAATAGCCGGCTTGCCGGCGATGGTCGTCAACGATAACGCGTTAAACCTGGCGCCCCGCGGCGATCTCAGGTTTTTTGTCGGAACGCCGCCCGCACACAAGCTGGCTCCTACAGGTTACTGACTGTGCGGCTACAGCACCGATCACCAGAATCGCAGGGCTTTTCAGCTCAAAGGCGTAGGCATCTTCTTCCATCGCCGTCAGATCGCTCCGGCATTCCCGTTGCTGCGGCAATGAAGCATTTTCGATCATCGCCACCGGCGTATCCGCCACCATGCCCCCAGCCAGCAACTGCTCGCGAATTTCGCTCAGCTTCGCCACGCCCATGTAGACCACCAATGTCGTGCCGCCCTGCGCCAGTGCCTGCCAGTTCAGGCGGCTGCCATCCTGGGTGTGAGCCGTCACCAGCGTCACGCCGCGTGCGACACCGCGCAGGGTCAGCGGAATATCGCATTGTGTCGCCCCAGCCAGCCCGGCCGTGATGCCATTGACCAACTCGGCATCGATCCCACGCTCACGCAACCACTGGGCCTCTTCCCCACCCCGGCCGAAAATGCATGGATCGCCACCCTTGAGTCGCACCACGCATTTACCCTGGCGGGCATACCGCAACATCAGCCGATGAATGAATGCCTGCGGCGTGGAGCGGCAGCCACCGCGTTTGCCCACGGGGATGATCCGCGCCCCGACGCAATACTCGAGCACGGCCTCGTTCACCAGATCGTCGATTAGCACCACATCCGCTTCGCCCAAGGCTCGAACAGCCTTGAGGGTCAGCAGTTCCGGGTCGCCGGGGCCTGCACCCACCAGCCAGACTTTTGCACTCATCGTATTTTCCTCACGAGATAACAGCGATCGGCTGCACGGTGGCGACTAGCAAACGCTTGATTTCTGGTACGCAGGACCCGCATTGCGTGCCGCAGCCCAATTCCTGTTTCAAACCCTGCAGATCCAGGCCTCGACGGATCCCGGCACAGATCGCGCCTTGACTGACGTTTTTACAGTTGCACAGGGTTTTGGTGCTGTCGGTCGATGCGGTGGCGTTACCCGGTGGCGCACTCAGCGGCGCGAGTAACCAGCGCCGCAGTTGTGCGTCGACCCGACCTTCCAGCCACAGCGCCTCCAGCCAGTGTTGGGCAAGGGTTTCGCCAGCGAGGCGAATCGCGGTAATTCGGCCTTGCTCGATCCGCACCCGTTTACCGACGGCGCGCGCGGGGTCGTCATAGGCCAATACCGGCCCGTCGTTTAACCCCAGACACTGGTCGATTTCATTCAGCAGTGGTGGAGCGAGCGCGCAGGCGCTGGCGGCGCGGATGAGCAGCGCAGGGCGTTCGCGGCCAGTCAGGCTGAGGCTGAGGTAGGAAAAGGCCTCGCACAGCGGTCGTAGCGTCTCAAAGTGCTGTTGGACATTGCCTTCGACGAGGGCGAAGAACGTCCATGGCAGGTGCACGGGGTCAATTCGGACGCCGGTGTGCTTCAGTTCCGGCTGTTTCGACAGCGGGTCGAACGCCGGTTGTGTGATCCCGTTGACCCCACCCTTCAGAAAGCGATCACCCCAATGCAGGGGTAAAAACGCCTGGCCCGGCGCCACGCTGTCGTCGTTGCCGACGGCGACAATGATCGCGCCGCGCCGACTTTTCAGGCTGACCAGCTCGCCCTGTTGCAGTCCGTGGCGCTGCAGTTCATCCGGGTGCAGGCTCAACACGGCTTCACTGACATGGCCGAACAATTGCGCGGCGGTGCCGGTGCGACTCATGCCATGCCACTGGTCGCGCAAACGGCCGGTGATCAAGGTTAACGGGAACTGCCCGTCGCGTTGTTCCTTGGCGGCGCGATACGGATCGGTGATGAACCGGGCACGTCCGCTGGCGGTGGGGAAAATCCCGTCCGCGTACAGTCGTGCCGTGCCTTCAGTCGCGCCGTCAGGGAAAGGCCATTGCTGCGGACCGAGGCGATCAATCAGGTCATGGCTGATGCCGGACAGGTCCACATCGCGACCCCGCGTCAGTAATTTGTACTCATCGAAGATCTGCGCCGGGGTGTCGAACGCGAACAGGCTTGCTTGATCAGGGCGCAGATATTTTTCCAGGCGTTGTGCGAAATCTACCGTGATTGCCCAGTCGGAACGCGCTTCACCGGGTGCGCTAACTGCTCGGCGGACGTGGGAAATGCGCCGTTCTGAATTGGTCACCGTGCCTTCCTTTTCACCCCAACTGGCGGCGGGCAACAGCAGGTCGGCGAATGCGGCGGTTTCGGTGGTGCGAAAGGCTTCCTGTAAAACCACGAAAGGGCAGGCTTGCAACGCGGCACGCACGGCGCTTTGGTCCGGCATCGATTGCGCAGGGTTGGTACAGGCAATCCACAGGGCCTTGATGGTTCCGCTGCGCACCTGCTCAAACAATTCGATTGCGCTGAGGCCTGTGGTTTCAGGCAGTCGATCCACGTCCCAGTACGCCGCTACTTGGGCGCGATGCTCGGCATTGGCCGCTTCGCGATGGCCCGGGAGCAGATTCGACAAACTGCCGGTTTCGCGGCCGCCCATCGCATTTGGCTGACCGGTGAGTGAGAAGGGTCCTGCGCCCGGACGGCCGATTTGCCCGGTGGCGAGGTGCAGGTTGATCAGCGCACTGTTTTTCGCGCTGCCAGCGGTGGACTGATTCAATCCCATGCACCACAGCGACAGGAAGCTTGGCGACGTGCCAATCCACTGCGCACATTCTTGCAGCTGTTCAACGCTGATCCCGCACAACTGCGCCACCATCGGCGGGGTGTAATCGCGTACCAGGTCTTTCAGTTCGGCCAGACCCTCGGTGTGCGCCTCGATGAAGTCTCGGTCGATCCAGCCTTCCCACAGCAACAGGTAAAAAATCCCATGGAACAACGCGACGTCGGTGCCCGGAAGAATCGCCAGGTGCAGGTCAGCCAAGTCGCAGGTGTCTGTACGACGTGGGTCGATAACGATGACTTTCATCTGCGGCCGGCGGGATTTTGCTTCTTCCAGACGACGAAACAACACCGGGTGGGCGTAGGCCATGTTGCTGCCGACGATCATCACGCAGTCGCTCGACTCCAGGTCTTCGTAACTGCACGGCGGCGCATCGGCGCCGAGGCTGCGCTTGTAGCCGACCACCGCCGATGACATGCACAGCCGCGAATTGCTGTCGATGTTGTTGGTACCGACCAGCGCTCGCGCGAGTTTGTTGAAGCTGTAGTAATCCTCGGTCAGCAGTTGCCCGGAAATGTAGAACGCCACGCTGTCCGGGCCGTGCTCGGCGATGGTTTTGGCGAAGACGCTGGCGGCGTGATCGAGGGCGGTGTCCCAATCGGTGCGACTGCGCGCCAGGCCTTTGCCCAGGCGCAGTTCCGGGTACAACGCGCGGGCCGCGAGGTCGCCGGTCAGGTGCAGGGTCGAGCCTTTGCTGCACAGTTTGCCGAAGTTGGCCGGGTGTGACGGATCGCCGCTGACGCCGAGAATGCGCTCGCCGTCATGCTCGATCAGCACGCCGCAGCCCACCCCGCAATAGCAGCAGGTGGACGCGGTGATCTGGCGGTTCATCAGCTGACGTCCTGCAAGGTTTCACCGAACATCAGGTGATCGCGCCGCGCACCGATGACGTGGTGCTCGCGAATCTGCCGGAAATACCAACCGCCATCGGCTGTGTCGCCGTACAGGCAGGCGCCGACCAGTACGTCATCCTTGATCACCAGTTTCTTGTAAATCCCGCTGATGGGGTCGGACAAGGTGATGGTTTCGGTGCCTTCGCCGCCCATGAAGTCGCCGACGGAAAACAGGTCGATGCCGGTGACTTTGAGTTTGGTCGAAGTGACCGAACCCTTGTAGGTGGCGAAGCCCAGTTGCGCGAGATGGTTGGCGCAGACTTTCGCCTGTTCGAACAGCGGCGCTACCAGTCCGTAGGCGATGCCGCGATGACTGGCGCATTCGCCGATGGCATAAATTCGTGGGTCGTAGGTTTGCAACGTGTCGTTGACCAGGATGGCGCGGCCGCAGGGGAGGCCGGCCTTCTGCGCGAGTTCAATGGCCGGGCGAATGCCGGCGGCCATCACCACCAGGTCGGCGGGGATGACGTCGCCATTGTTGAACTCGACCGACCCGACCCGGCCATCGCCGCCATCGTGCAGCGCCCGGGTCTGCTCGCGCAGGCGAAAGTGCAGGCCGCGGGCTTCAAGCGCTGTTCGCAGCATATGGCCGCTGACGTGGTCGAGTTGTCGTTCCAGCAGCCATTCGCCGTTATGCACCACGGTGACATGCATACCGCGCAGCATCAGACCGTTCGCCGCCTCCAGGCCCAACAGGCCGCCACCGATGACGACTGCATGGGTATGAGTTTTTGCGCTGCTGATCATCAGCTGCGTGTCGGCGATGTCGCGATAGCCGATGACGCCATACAAGGTATTGCCAGGGATCGGCAGGATAAACGGCGTCGAGCCGGTGGCGATCAGCAGGCGGTCGTACTCGGCCACGGTGCCGTCTTCGGCGATGACCCGGCGTTTGATCCGGTCGATCTCCACGACTTTGCGGTTGAGCAGCAACTTGATGTTGTTGTCCAGGTACCAGTCCAGGTCGTTCAGCACGATCTCGTCGAAATTTTGCTCGCCGGCCAGTACCGGCGACAGCTGGATGCGGTTGTAGTTGGTGTGAGGTTCGGCGCCGAAGACTGTGATGTCGTACAGCTCGTTACTCAACTTGAGCAATTCTTCGAGGGTACGAACCCCGGCCATGCCGTTGCCGATCATCACCAGTTTGAGTTTCTTCATCAGGTTCTCCAGGGCGCTCGGGCCGTGCTCGACAAATGCTGCGCAAACAAAAAAGGCGTCCCGCTAGTTGCCTAGCGAGGACGCCTTTGTCCTGTTCCCGTTCTCGGGAAGCGCAGCCTTCGTCGTTGAAGGCTGGGCTTTATGTAAGTTGGGAGAGGTAATGCAGTGGTTGTGCCAAGTTGTTGGGTGTCCTGTTTACTGGCTTTGATCGGTAGATCAAGCGCCGCTGTTGCACCGGATCGAAGCGTGTTGCTCGCTAATGGGGCGGTCTAGCGATGAAACACTAAAACCAGCAACACCAGATTCACCAGCAACGACCCCAACGCCAACGTCCGCCAGACTTTCACCGGCTCGCGCTCCAACAGTGGCCTCGGACGAACGCTCAAACTGCGCCGCTCGCCTTGCTCCAGCACCAGCAGCCACTCTTCCGCCGTTTCAAATCGTCCACGCGGATCCCCCGCCACCGCGCGCTCCAGAGTCTGCGCGATCCATTCGGGCAGGTCGGGCCGGTAGCGACTGGCGCAGACCGGCACGCCAAACCGTGGGCGCTGGAACGCCTCGATTTCGCCGTAGGGATAATGCCCGGTCAGCAGAAAGTACAACGTCACGCCGACCGCATACAGATCCTGTTGCGGCGACGGCGGATCACCGCGAAAGGCTTCCGGCGCAATAAAACTGGGGGTGCCGGGCAAGACTGAGGCCTGATCTTCAGACAGGCCGGGGCAGTAGGCGAGGCCGAAGTCCAGCAGGCGCAGCTCGCCGTCATTCCCCAGCAGCAGGTTTTCCGGTTTGATATCGCGATGCAAAATCTGCCGTCGATGCAACATGCCGACCGCCCGCAACAGGCGCTCCGCCAAGTCCTGCCATTGAGCCAGCGGCAGGGTTGTGGTTCGTTCTGCCAATTGCGCCAGTGTTGAACCGGAATATTCACGCATCACGTAGTACAAATGCTGACGCTGACTGGCGGCATGGACTTCAGGGAAATGCCGCCCGGCCACGCGCTTGAGGAACCACTCTTCCGACAGCAAGGCTTGCCCGGCCAGGTGATCGTCGCGCAGTGCCTGGGGCAGGGTTTTCAGAAGCCACGGCTGGTGCTGGGCGTCCCGCACGCGATAGAGCAGCGACTGCTGGCTCTGGGCGAGAATGCCCTCGACTTGCCAGCCCTCGAAGGAATGGCCCGGTTTCAGCGCTGGCGGCAACGGCCATTGCTGCAAATGAATCAGCGCATCGCCTATGCTCGTTTCGCCAAGGGCGTCGACCCGCACCAGCAACGCACTCGCGTTGTCCTGACTGCCCGCCAAATGCGCCGCGTTCACCAAGGTGTGCGCGGCACTCTGCAAATCGGGTTGATCGCGCAGAATCGCGGCAATGGCGGTATCGCCGAGCACCGCCCAGATGCCATCGCTGAGCAGCACGAAACTCTCGTTCAGGCGCAACTCGCCATCGAGGAAATCCAGGACCAGATGCTGATCCAGGCCCATCGCGCGTTTGAGCACATGCTGCATACCCGGCTGATCCCAGACGTGATCCTCGCTGACTCGCTGCAACTGATCGGCGTGCCAGCGATACACCCGGCAATCTCCGACATGCGCCAAGGTAAAACGCCTGCCGCGCATCACCAAAGCACTGACGGTGGTGAGCAGCGGTTGCCCTCCGCCATTGGCCTGCAACCAGCGATTCTGCGCCAGCAGCAAACGATCAAGTGACTGGGCCACGCCCCAGGTTTCCGGGGTTGCGTAGTAATCCAGCGCCAATGCCTGCAAGGTCGAACGGGCGGCGAGGCCGCCATCAGCGCATTGGCTGACGCCGTCGGCGATGGCGAACAGGTAACCCTTGCTTGCCGCCAGCGCCGGCGCGGGAGTGACCAGGCGCAAAGCATCCTGATTCTCCTCGCGCGGACCGGTGGCGCTGGCTTCGGCGAAACTCAGTTGCAGGCTCATTCGGCCCTCACACCCGTGCGGCGGTCACAGCGGCCGAGCCCCAAGTGGTTCTCCAGCGACGCTTCACCCCGTGCAAACCAAACCAGGCGAGGACGCCGAGGCTGGCGAACAACCACAGTGCCAGTTGATAGCTGCCGGTGCTTTGCTTGATCGCGCCCATGCCTGCCGCGAGGGCAAAACCACCGATGCCACCGGCCATGCCAATCAGGCCGGTCATCACACCGATCTCCCGACGAAAACGCTGCGGCACCAATTGGAAAACCGCGCCGTTACCTGCTCCCAAACCGAGCATGGTGCAGACGAAGAGTGCCAGCGCCGCGTAGGAACTTGGCAAGTTGAAACCCACCGCCGCAATGCAGATCGCCGCCACCGTATACATCGCCAACAGCGTGCGAATCCCGCCGAAACGGTCGGCCAGCGCACCGCCGAGTGGACGCATCAGACTGCCGCCAAACACGCAGGCGGCGGTGTAGTAGCCGGCAGTGACCGGGCTCAAACCGTACTGGTCGTTG
Source organism: Pseudomonas sp. GB2N2 (assembly GCF_054897705.1). Lineage (NCBI taxonomy): Bacteria > Pseudomonadati > Pseudomonadota > Gammaproteobacteria > Pseudomonadales > Pseudomonadaceae > Pseudomonas > Pseudomonas sp. GB2N2. The sequence continues at coordinate 2,637,342 of NZ_CM142701.1, read as the reverse complement.
AAGTAGCCGGGCAGGGCGCTGGCCAGGCCGATGAAGCCACCGAAGGTGACGCTGTAGAAAAACATGAACCACCAGCTGTCGCGGTCGCCCAAGGCCTTGAAGTAGTCGGCCACCGATTTGGCTTTCGGCCGTTCAGGGGCGTTTTTCGCCAGCCAGGCAAAAACGATGAGCGTCAGGATCAGCGGGATCAGCGCGAAGCCGAACACGTTGCTCCAGCCAAATGCGGCCGCCAGCACCGGGGCGATCAGCGCTGCCAGCACGGTGCCCGAGTTACCGGCCCCGGCGATGCCCAGTGCTTTGCCCTGATGCTGCGGCGGATACCATTGCGATGCCAGCGGCAACGCCACGGCAAACGACGCGCCGGCCATGCCGAGGAACAGGCCCAGCAGCAGCGCTTGTTCGTAGCTGTGGATGCCGAGTTTCCAGGCGCCAAACAGGGCGCAAATGACGATTACCTGGCCGATCAGCCCGGCGGTTTTTGGCGATAGGCGGTCCGCCAGCATGCCCATGATGAAACGTAATATGGCCCCGGCCAGAATCGGCGTGGCCACGACCATGCCGCGTTGTTGGGTGGTCAAGTGCAGGTCGGCGGCAATTTGCACCGCGAGCGGACCGAGCAGGTACCAGACCATGAAGCTCAGGTCGAAATAGAGGAAGGCCGCGAACAGTGTCGGGACATGGCCGGATTTCCAGAAGCTTGAATTCATCGCGCACCTCAGCTGTTGATCGTCTCGAGAAGGAGTCATGAGCTTGCAGGTGGGGCGCCGCAACGGCCGCACCACCGACCCCGGGCTATGGGGCCAAGACAAAAAAACGCCGCCACCGGATTCGCCATGGGCAAATAAGGTGAGCGACGTCTTTGTCGTAGGTGGGGCAACCGCCGTTGGTTACCTGTGGTGAATGTCTAGCGAGATCTGTGCCAACAGTCCGGAACCGAGTTGCGTCCTTCGCGCGCAAGCCCGCTCCCACAGGGATTTCGGCCGCCCCCAAATGTTGTGGGCACAGAAGATCAACGTGGGAGCGGGCTTGCTCGCGAAGGCGATATACCAGTCACCTCGGTGTTTCAGCCGAGCAGTTCACTCATCGCAATGATCTGCTCCGCCACCTGAATCAGCTTCTGCTGCCGGCTCATCGCTTGGCGGCGCATCAGGGTGTAGGCCTGTTCCTCGTTGCAGTCCTTCATCTTCATCAGTAGTCCCTTGGCTAACTCGATGCGCTTGCGCTCGGCCAGTTGCTGGTCACGGGCGTGCAATTGCGCGCGCAGGGCCTGGTCGCTTTCGAAGCGGGCCATGGCCACGTCGAGAATGGGCTGCAAACGTTGTGCGTGAATGCCTTCGACGATGTAGGCACTGACCCCGGACTTGATCGCCTGGCGCATCACGCCCGGGTCGTGTTCATCAGTGAACATCACAATCGGCCGTGGCTGGTCGCGAGTCACCAGCACCACTTGCTCCATCACATCGCGGCTCGGTGACTCGGTATCGATCAGAATCACATCCGGGCGCACCGTTTCGACGCGCGCGGGCAGGTCGATGGTCAGGCCGGATTCGTCGATCACCTCGAAGCCGGCTTCCGTCAGGGCGGCTTTCAAGCGACCGACTTTTTTCGCAGTGTCGTTGATCAGCAGGATACGCAACATGTTCGCAATCTCCTGTCAGCGGCGGGCGAGTAGGGGCGAGCTGTCGCTCAGGGCGTTGAGCTTGAAACTGCGGGCATAGCCGGCCGGATCGGAACCGTCCCAGATTTTGCCGTCGATCAACTGGCTGCTGCGCATTTCCTCGCTCGATGAGGTGATACCGATCGCGCTGGCGGCCTCACGGTACAGGTCAAGTTGCTGAACCTGACGGGCCACCGCGAGATAGTCCGGGTCGTCGCGCAACAAGCCCCAGCGGCGGAACTGGGTCATGAACCACATGCCATCGGACAGATAGGGCAAATTCACCTCGCCGCCGCCATGGAAGCGCAGCGCGTGCGGGTCTTGCCAGCGATTGCCGAGGCCGTCGACGTAATCGCCGAGCAGCCGCGGTTCGATGCAATCGAGCGGTGCATCGAGGTATTCCGGGGCGCTCAGCAGCTGCGCGGTACTGCGGCGATTCTCGGTGCTTTCTTCGATGAAGCGACTGGCCTCGAGGATCGCCATTATCAGCGCCCGGGCAGTATTGGGGTATTGCTCGACGAACTCGCGGGTGCAACCGAGAACTTTCTCCGGGTGGTCGGGCCAGATGGCCTGGGTCGTCGCCATGGTGAAGCCGAGATTCTGCTTCACCGCGCTGGCGGACCACGGCTCACCGACGCAGAAGCCGTCGATTCGCCCTGCTTGCAGGTGCGCGACCATTTGCGAGGGCGGCACCACGACGCTGTCGACGTCGTTCAATGGGTGAATGCCTTGGCTCGCCAGCCAGTAATACAGCCACATGGCGTGGGTGCCGGTCGGAAAGGTCTGGGCGAACGTGAGTTTTGGGCGAGTTTGGTGCGCGTGACGATCCAGTGCCTCAGGACCGGTCACGCCCAAGGCCTGCAAACCGTGGGAAAGGTTGATGCTTTGCCCGTTCTGATTCAGGCCCATGAGCACCGACATGTCGGTCGGGGCGACGCCGCCGATGCCCAGGTGCACGGCGTAAATCAGGCCGTAAAGACTGTGAGCCGCATCCAGTTCGCCGCTGACCAGTTTGTCCCGCAGGTTGGCCCAGGAGGACTGGCGCTTGAGGTTCAAGGTCAGCCCGTAGGGCTGGGCAAAACCCTGGGTGGCGGCGACCACGACAGAGGCGCAATCGCTCAGGGCCATGAAGCCAAGGTTAATATCGGTTTTTTCCGGGGTATCGCTGCCGTTGACCCAGGCCAGCGGGCCCGCTGTGGTTTCATTCATGGCAAAGCACCTTGCAAAAAAAAGCGTCGTCACAAGCCTTCGCGCGAGCAAAGTCGGGTGACGACGCCTTTGTCTTTCGACTCATCCCGACGTTGGCATGAGTGCTGATATCAATGTGGCTGCAAGGCATATGCCATCGCCCGTTGATTTTGTCGTGCGCCTCGCTTGCGACCCCCATGCGCGGCTATAATCGCCGCCTCATTTCGTCGCCATTCGAGTCAAAGCCGCCCATGTACACCCTGGCCCGTCAGCTGTTGTTCAAACTTTCCCCGGAAACCTCCCACGATCTGTCCCTGGACTTGATCGGCGCGGGCGGACGTTTGGGCCTCAACGGCTTGCTGTGCAAGGCGCCAGCGAAGATGCCCGTGAATGTCATGGGCCTGGACTTTCCGAACCCGGTAGGCCTGGCGGCCGGTCTGGACAAGAACGGCGCGGCCATCGACGGTTTTGCCCAGTTGGGTTTTGGTTTTGTCGAAATCGGCACCATTACTCCGCGTCCACAGCCGGGCAACCCGAAACCACGGATTTTCCGCTTGCCGGAAGCCGAGGCGATCATCAATCGCATGGGTTTCAACAACCTCGGTGTCGATCACCTGCTGGCTCGTGTGGCAGCAGCCAAATACCAGGGCGTGCTTGGCATCAACATTGGCAAGAATTTCGACACCCCGGTCGAGCGCGCGGTTGACGACTACCTGATCTGCCTCGACAAAGTGTACGCCCACGCCAGCTATGTGACGGTCAACGTCAGCTCGCCGAATACCCCGGGCCTGCGCAGCCTGCAGTTTGGCGATTCGCTTAAGCAATTGCTGGCGGATCTGGCGGCTCGTCGCGCTGAACTGGCGTTGCGTCACGGCAGACATGTGCCGCTGGCGATCAAGATCGCTCCGGACATGACCGACGAAGAAACCGCGCAAGTGGCTCAGGCGCTGATCGAAACCGGGATGGACGCGGTGATCGCCACCAACACCACCCTGAGCCGGGTCGGCGTTGAAGGCATGGAGCACGGTGACGAGGCGGGCGGGTTGTCCGGCGCACCGGTTCGTGAAAAGAGCACCCACACCGTGAAGGTGCTGGCGGCGGAGCTGGGCGGTCGCTTGCCGATTATCGCGGTGGGGGGCATTACCGAAGGCAAACATGCGGCCGAGAAAATCGCGGCGGGCGCGAGCCTGGTGCAGCTGTATTCCGGTTTCATCTACAAAGGCCCGGCGCTCATTCGCGAAGCCGTCGACGCAATAGCAGCCTTGCGCTAAATCCCCCTGCTACAAAGCTTGTGTGGGGAGCCGGCATAAAAAAGGGCTCCTCGAAGGAGCCCCTGGGCCGGAGCCCGCCGCCCGGATGGGGCGTGCGTGGTAAGTCGTTACGTCATCAGGTTGTCGTGTCGGAATGTAGCCCTGTGTCAGCCGACGGCGTGAAGTTCGTTGAGTCTGTGGATTCCCGCAGTGCCGGTCATACCGTCCCAGTTGTCGCCGCGTCCTTCTCGCCAGCCGTTAATCCAGGCTTGACGTACCGACGGTAGAGTAAATGGGCAAAGCTCACGGGATTTGCCACCAACGCCATATTGATATCCGCGCAAAAATGCTCTTTCCAACGGATCACGCTTAAGTCTTCTCATAGGGTGTTGCCCTCACTTGTTGACTGTAGTTATCGCGTTGACCTCAATCGAGGTCTGGCAGAAATGTCTGCCATTGGGAGGCTCGCTGCCGGCGTGGCGAGCCAAGGTGTTGACGTCCGTTGTGGCGCCAACCTGTGTTGAGTTCTAACCAATGCGTCACATCGAGGGAATGATCGTTTTGTCATAAGGACGTAACCATAAAGATGCTTAGGCCATAAGTAACACGATGTTGTCCCGTGTTTATTGGTCAAAGCCCTGTATGATCAGCGCCCCGCAGAATGATGGGGTTAATCCTTTGTGAGAATGACTCGTGTTACGTCGAGGCATTATTCGACGAAGGGTCGCCTTATGACATTTTGTTGCATCAACTTTTTTATCTGCCCTTGCATCTAAGCTCTTCTAACCTGAGCAGCACGGGTGGGACGGCACACCTTCGTGCCACGCGGGCGCTCTTTTAGAAAAGCGCCTGATTGAAAACCGGGCCGGCAATGCGTTGCCGCTCCACTTAGCCAAAGGCTCTGAGACTCCAATGTCCGATCAATTTGAAATCTTCCTCACCTGCCCTAAAGGCCTTGAAGGCCTGCTGATCGAGGAAGCCGTCGGGCTTGGCCTTGAAGAAGCACGTGAGCACACCTCGGCCGTGCGCGGCATGGCTACCATGGAAACCGCTTATCGCCTGTGCCTGTGGTCGCGTCTGGCGAACCGGGTGCTGCTGGTGCTCAAGCGGTTCCCGATGAAGGACGCCGAAGACCTGTACCACGGCGTGCTCGACATCGAGTGGCAAGACCACATGCTCAACGACGGCACCCTGGCCGTCGAGTTCAGCGGCCACGGCTCGGGCATCGACAACACGCACTTCGGCGCGCTGAAAGTCAAAGACGCCATCGTCGACAAACTGCGCACCCCGCAAGGCGATCGTCCGTCCATCGACAAACTCAACCCGGACCTGCGCATTCACCTGCGTCTTGACCGTGGCGAAGCGATTCTGTCCCTCGACCTCTCCGGCCACAGCCTGCACCAGCGCGGTTATCGCTTGCAGCAAGGCGCAGCGCCGTTGAAGGAAAACCTCGCGGCCGCGATCCTGATCCGTTCCGGCTGGCCACGTATTGCGGCCGACGGCGGCGCACTGGCCGACCCGATGTGCGGTGTCGGTACGTTCCTCGTCGAAGCAGCGATGATCGCCGCCGATATGGCGCCGAACCTGCGTCGCGAGCAGTGGGGCTTTACTGCGTGGCTCGGTCACGTGCCGGCGCTGTGGAAAAAACTCCATGAAGAAGCCACTGAACGCGCGGCTGCCGGTCTGGCCAAACCTCCGTTATGGATTCGCGGTTACGAAGCCGACCCGCGCCTGATTCAACCGGGCCGCAACAACGTCGAGCGTGCCGGCCTGAGCGAGTGGATCAAGATCTACCAGGGCGAAGTCGGCACCTTCGAGCCGCGCCCGGACCAGAACCAGAAAGGTCTGGTGATTTGCAACCCGCCGTACGGCGAGCGCCTGGGTGATGAGGCGAGCCTGCTTTATCTCTACCAGAACCTCGGCGAACGTCTGCGCCAGGCTTGCCTGAACTGGGAAGCGGCGGTGTTCACCGGCGCCCCGGACCTTGGCAAGCGCATGGGCATCCGCAGCCACAAGCAGTATTCGTTCTGGAACGGCGCGTTGCCGTGCAAGCTGCTGCTGATCAAAGTCACGCCGGACCAGTTCGTCACCGGCGAACGGCGCACCCCGGAACAGCGTCAGGTCGAGCGCGAGCAAGCCGAAGTCGAAGTCGCCGACAACGATGTGGCGCCGGGCAAGTACGAGAAGTACAACAAGAACGGCAACCCGATCAAACCCGCTGCGGTGGTGATCGAGCAACCGCGCTTGAGCGAAGGCGGGCAGATGTTCGCCAATCGCCTGCAAAAGAATCTCAAGGCGCTGGGCAAGTGGGTCAAGCGTGAAGGCATCGACTGCTACCGCGTCTACGATGCCGACATGCCGGAATACTCGATGGCCATCGACCTGTATCAGGATTGGGTCCACGTCCAGGAATACGCCGCGCCGAAATCCATCGATCCGGAAAAAGCGTCGGCGCGCATGTTCGATGCGTTGGCTGCCATTCCCCAGGCTTTGAACATCGACAAGAGCCGCGTGGTGGTCAAGCGCCGCGAGCGTCAGAGCGGCACCAAGCAGTACGAACGCCAGGCGGCACAAGGCAAATTCGTCGAGGTCAATGAAGGTGGCGTCAAGCTGCTGGTCAACCTCACCGATTACCTCGACACCGGGCTGTTCCTCGACCACCGGCCGATGCGCATGCGCATTCAGAAAGAGGCGGCTGGCAAGCGCTTCCTCAATCTATATAGCTACACCGCGACGGCCAGCGTTCATGCGGCCAAGGGCGGCGCGCGCAGTACTACCAGCGTCGATCTGTCGAAAACTTACCTCGACTGGGCGCGTCGCAATCTGTCGCTGAACGGCTTTTCCGACAAGAACCGCCTGGAGCAGGGCGATGTCATGGTCTGGCTGGATGCCTGCCGTGACGAGTTCGACCTGATCTTCATCGACCCGCCGACCTTCTCCAACTCCAAACGCATGGAAGGGATTTTCGACGTGCAGCGTGACCAGGTGCAATTGATCGACCTGGCCATGGCGCGCTTGGCGCCGGGCGGCGTGTTGTACTTCTCGAACAACTTCCGCAAGTTCGAATTGGAAGCCAACCTCACCGAGCGTTACGCGGTCGAGGAGATCACGGCGCAGACCATTGATCCGGATTTTGCCCGCAACGGGAAGATCCATCGGGCCTGGAAAATTACCGCCCGGTAGTAGTTGGACCCCCTGTAGGAGGGAGCTCGCTCGCGATGGTCGTTAACGATAACGCGTGCATTCTGAATAAACGCGTTGCCCGAACGTTTTTCGCGAGCAAGCTCGTTCCTACAGGGGGGATTCAGGGCTGGTCAAATTGATGGCTAATAGCTATAACTCAAGCAGGGCCTGTGGGTTTTCCCGGCACTTGGTATGTTGAGTTTGCCTTTATGTCGTTGCACGCCGTGCGCCCCAAGATCCTTGGTTTTATCAGTGAAGATGCTTCCGCCTGGCTCGTCGCGCTGCTGGTATTGCTGGTTGGCGGGTTTCTAACGGCGCTGCTGGCCTGGTCGACACTGAATCTGTTTCACCATCAATTGCGGCAACGTTTCCAACTGCTGGCCAGTGAGCGTTACAGCCGTATCGAAGAACGTTTCGAAGATCAGGAGCAGCGCCTCGACGGCCTGCGCCGGTTTTTTGCCAATTCCGACGCGGTCGACCGCGAGGAATTCAACGGTTACACCCAACCTTTGCTGCACCGAACCCAGGCGTATTCATTTGCGTTGCGGGTCAGCGGTGCCGAGCGCGCGGAATTCGAGCAGCGGGTGCGTGCGCAGGGATTGGCGGATTTCAGCATTCGTGAACTCAATGCCGACGGCCAACTGCAACTGGCAGCCGAACGCGATGAATACGTGGTGGTCCTTTATAGCCAGACCCAAAGCAAGCTCGGCTCCCCCCTGGGTTATGACTTGCTGGCCCAGCCTCTGCGCCGCGCCACCCTTGACCGGGCCGACCAGCACGGCCTGATGGCGGTGTCGCAGCCGATGCACCTGGTCAGTGTCGAGCCGGCGTATGCGCGCGGCGTGTTGCTGGTCGCGCCGGTCATGATCCGCGACCAGGCGTCGACAAAACCCTACGGCTATGTGATGGCCGTGATCAGCATGCGCCAGTTGCTCGCCGACGGCTTACCGGAAGCCGCCCGCGATTATCTCTCGGTGCGCATCCTCGACTTATCCACAGACGATCAGCACGAAGTGCTGTACGAATCGCCCAACGGGCCGGCCGTCAGTGATTTGTCGGCGACCCGGCTGCTGCGGCTTGCCGACCATGATTATCAAGTCGACATCCAGCCCAGCGAAGCTTTTCTGCAAGCTAACCATTCTTCGGTCAGCAGCCTGGTGGTATTGGGCAGTTTGCTCAGTCTGTTGCTCAGTGCGCTGCTCTACGTGTTGGTCAGCCAGCGTCAACGCGCGTTGAAAATGGTCGAGCAGCGGACCCAGGAGTTGCGCGCTCGCGAACAGGAATTGCGCGGCACTCACGGTCAGTTGCGTGGCGTCCTCAACGCTGCCACCCAAGTGGCGATCATCGCCACCGACCTGCGCGGCGTCATCAGCACCTTCAATGCCGGGGCAGAGCAGATGCTCGGCTACTCCAGCACGGAAGTGGTCGGTCACATGACTCTGGAAAACCTGCACCTGCCCCGGGAGCTGGCGATGCGCTCGGCGGAATTGAGTGCGCGCTACGGCAAGCCGATTCCGACCTGCCAGGCGATGCTGGTCGAGGGCGGCGAGGACGGCGGCCACGAGTCGCGTGAATGGACGCTGGTCCGTGGCGATGGCAGCCACCTGACGGTAAACATGCTGGCGACCCCAGTGCTCGATGAGCAAGGTTTATGGGTCGGGCACCTGGCGATCTGCATCGACGTCACCGAACGCAAGCGCGTTTACGAGGCGCTGGCGGCACGGGACCTGTTGTTGAAGAAACTCAGCGCCCATGTGCCCGGCGGGATTTACCAGTTCAAGATGGAATTCGACGGACGCTTCAGCGTGATCTATGCCAGCGACGGTATCCGCGAGATCTATGAGCTCGAACCGGATGTATTGCTGCTCAACGCCGAAGCGATCTTCACCCGGATTCATCCCCAGGACACCACGCGGGTACGCGCTTCGATCCGTGCCTCGGCGGACTCCATAAGCCCGTGGCGCGAGGAGTACCGCGTGCTCTTGCCGGTGCGTGGCACGCGCTGGGTGCGTGGCGAAGCAACGCCGGAAGAGCTGCCCGGTGGCGGCGTGCTCTGGCACGGCTACATCTCGGACATCTCCGACCTCAAGCGCGTGGAAGAAGAGCTGCGGGCGCTGTCGATCACCGATTCGCTGACCGGAATCCACAACCGGCGTTACTTCCAGGAGCGCCTGACCACTGAAATGGCCCGGGTCGAGCGCGGTGGCGGCGAGTTGTCGGTAATCATGCTCGACATCGACCACTTCAAGCGCATCAACGACCAGCACGGTCACGCGGTGGGCGATAGGGTGCTGCAGGCGGTGTGCGAGCGTATCGGCCATCGATTGCGTCGCACCGATGTGTTCTGTCGCCTCGGCGGCGAGGAATTCATGGTGCTGTGCCCGGACATCGACGGCGAAAAGGCCCATGGGCTGGCGCTGGAGCTGTGGCAAGGCTTGCGCAGTTCACCGATCGACGGCGTCGGCATCGTCACGGCGAGTTTCGGCATTGCCAGTTGGCGCGTGGGCGAGGGCGCGGATGCGCTGCTGCTGCGGGCGGATTCGGGGGTTTACATGGCGAAGCAGGGCGGGCGGGATCGGGTTGAAGGCGAGATGAATTAACCCCGGTTTACACAAAACCTGTGGGAGCGGGCTTGCCCGCGATGGCGGTGTATCAGTCACATTAATGCTGGATGTGCTGCCGTCATCGCGGGCAAGCCCGCTCCCACAGTGTTTCGAGTGTTCTTCAGATCTGCGCTATAGGACCGAAGCCGTCTCCGGCAATTTCGGCTGGCGATACAGGTCCAGCAATACCTGATCCAGTACCGAGGACGCGCCGAACGGGGCCTTGTCGTTGAGGATCGCCACCACCGCCCAGGTATTGCCATTGATGTCGCGGCTGAAGCCGGAGATCGCGCGCACGGTGTTCAGGGTGCCGGTCTTGACGTGGGCTTCGCCGCGCATCGCCGTAGTCTTCAGGCGTTTACGCATGGTGCCATCGGTACCGGCAATCGGCAGCGAACTGATGAATTCGGCGGCGTACGGGCTGTGCCAGGCCGCTTGCAGCATCGCCGCCATTTCCCGTGCACTCACACGCTCGGCGCGAGACAGACCAGAGCCATTCTCCATCACCAAGTGCGGCGCAGTGATGCCCTTCTTCGCCAGCCACTGACGCACCACACGCTGGGCGGCCTTGGCGTCGTCGGCATCGGCATCGGTACGGAATTTCTGACCCAGGCTCAGGAACAGCTGCTGAGCCATGGTGTTGTTACTGTATTTGTTGATGTCGCGGATGATTTCCGCCAGATCCGGCGAGAACGCGCGCGCCAGGACCTTGGCGTCTTTCGGCGTGGCGGCCAGCACATCCTTGCCCTGAATGCTGCCACCCAGTTCTTTCCAGATCGCTCGGACGGCGCCGGCGGTGTAGGTCGCGTGGTCGAGCAGCGACAGGTAAGTCTGCGAGCTGCAGCCATCGCCCAACTGACCGCCGACGGTCACGGTGACGGTGCCATCGGCTTGGGGCACGGGGTTATAACGCACGCCGCCGGTGCATTGCTTGGAGTTGATCGCCTTGACCTGGTTTTCGATGCGGATGCTGGCAATCGGCGGTTCGACCGAGATCAGTACCCGGCCACCGTCGTTGCGCGCGACAAAACGCAGCGCCTTGAGGTTGACCAGCAGCGAGTCGGGTTTGACCAGGAACGGTTTGTTCTCGTCATTGCCGTCATCGTTGAACTCGGGCAGTTGCGGTTGCAGGAAGAAATTGCGGTCCAGCACCAGGTCGCCGGTGACTTGGGTCACGCCGTTGGCGCGCAGGTCGCGCATCAGCAGCCAGAGTTTTTCCATGTTCAGTTTCGGATCGCCGCCACCCTTGAGGTAGAGGTTGCCGTTGAGAATGCCGCCGCTGAGGGTGCCGTCGGTGTAGAACTCGGTTTTCCACTGGTGGTTCGGGCCGAGCATTTCCAGCGAAGCGTAGGTGGTCACCAGTTTCATGGTGGACGCCGGGTTGACCGAAACGTCAGCGTTGAAAATGGTCGGGGTGCCAGGACCGGTAAGCGGAATCATCACCAGCGACAGGGCGTTGTCCTGCAGCTTGCTGGCCTTCAGGGCTTTTTCGACGTTGGGCGACAGCGAGGTATTGAGGGGGTCGGCGGAGACGGGCAGGGCAAGGGGGAGGGCCAAAGGGAAAAGAAGACTGGCCAGCAACAGTGGACGCAAAGATTTGATCATCTGAAATGGAACCCTGCAGTCGAGGGGAAAAAAAGACGAGGGCATGAAGATGGATTCCCTCGGTGGTCATGAAAGTGTCGGCATTATGCCCCAAGGGGTAGCGGCTTGTGCCGTACCCAGGCCGTCTAATCCGCTATTTTTTTACCGACGGTCACTCATCGCACCCAGAGAGTCGGGCAATTGGCGGCTTAAACTGCTAAAGTGCCGCCCGTTATTACTTATGAGGATTGTTCCAATGGCGACTAACCGTTCCCAGCGTCTGCGCAAAAAACTGTGCGTCGATGAATTTCAAGAGCTGGGTTTCGAGCTGAACCTGGATTTCAAAGAAGATTTGGCTGATGAAGCCATTGATGCTTTCCTCGACGCGTTCCTGAAAGAAGCCATGGAAGCCAACGGTCTGGGTTATGTTGGCGGCGACGACTTCGGTCTGGTTTGCCTGCAGAAACGTGGCTCCGTTTCAGAAGAGCAGCGTGTCGCTGTTGAAGCCTGGCTCAAAGGCCGCAGCGAACTGACTGAAGCAACCGTCAGCCCGCTGATCGACGTCTGGTACCCGGAAAAGCCGATCAATCAGGCCTGACCGCAGTTGCAAGCTTCAAGCGTCAAGCTAACCGAGCTTGAAGCTTGAAGCTTGAAGCTTGCAGCTTGCAGCTTATAGCTGCCTCCTCCAATTCAGAACCAGCAGCGTCAACACCCCCGCAACAATCCCCCAGAACGCCGACCCGATGGAAAACAGCGTCAACCCCGACGCCGTGACCATAAAGGTGATCAGCGCCGCCTCACGTTCCTTCACTTCGGTCATGGCAATGCTCAAGCCATTGATGATCGAACCGAACAACGCCAGCGCCGCAATCGACAGCACCAGCTCTTTGGGCAGCGCGGCAAACAGCGCCGCCAGCGTTGCACCGAACACCCCGGCGATCCCGTAGAAAATCCCGCACCAGACTGCTGCGGTATAGCGCTTGTTGCGATCTTCGTGGGCATGTGGCCCGGTGCAGATGGCCGCGCTGATGGCCGCCAGGTTGATCCCGTGGGAACCGAACGGCGCCAACAGCAGCGAGGCGATGCCGGTAGTGGTGATCAGCGGTGAGGCGGGCACGGTGTAGCCGTCAGCGCGCAACACGGCGATGCCCGGCATGTTCTGCGAGGTCATCGCCACCACGAACAGCGGAATGCCGATGCTGATAGTGGCGGCCAGGGAGAAGTGCGGCGTGGTCCAGACCGGCGTCGCCACTTCGAGGTGAAACGCACTGAAGTCCAGCAGTCCCATCAACCCGGACAACGCGGTGCCGATCAGCAGCGCGGCGAGTACCGCATAGCGCGGCGACAGGCGCTTGACCACCAGGTAAGTGAAGAACATCCCCAACACCAGCGCGGTGCGGTGCTGGGCGGCAACGAAAATTTCGCTGCCGATCTTGAACAGAATCCCGGCCAGCAACGCCGCGGCTAGGGACGCTGGAATCTTTTTCACCAAGCGTTCGAAGCTGCCGGTGAGTCCACAAATCGTCACCAGCACCGCGCAGGTGATGTAGGCGCCAATGGCTTCGCCGTAACTCACGCCACCCAGGCTGGTGATCAGCAACGCCGCGCCGGGGGTCGACCAGGCAATGGTGATCGGCGTGCGATAACGCAGGGACAGGCCGATCGAGCACACCGCCATGCCAATGGAAATCGCCCAGATCCAAGACGAGATCTGCCCGCTGCTCAAGCCCGCCGCTTGCCCGGCCTGGAACATCAGCACCAGGGAGCTGGTGTAACCGGTCATCATCGCGATGAAACCGGCAACGATGGCCGAGGGTGATGTATCGGTCAGAGGGCGGAGCAGCGCGTGCGTGGCGTCGTTCATGACGGCGGTGTTCCTTGTTCGTACGAAAATATCCGCTGCAGCGCAGGGGATCGCATTTACGGCGGATTCTGCGGTTAAGCCTAAACTCAAACGTAAGCGATCGTTGCAATACAGCAAAGGCGACAAACAGCCGTACAGTCGTGTTGCCACTGTCCATTGTGTACAATCGCGGTGTTTTTTACGCGATACTTGCCAGCGACCCACTGTGCCGTATTACAGTCACGGTCAATTCGCCGCAGTTCTCCCGACTCGAGTGCCCATGAACGAACAGTTGCAGCCCCTCAAGAAACAACCGCGAGCAGGCAAAGCCGGCCGCAGCGGCACCCAGGACGATATTGTCTACGCGCACATCTTCGAGGCCATCCTCGAACAGCGCCTGGCGCCCGGCACCAAATTGAGCGAAGAAGCGCTGGGGGAAATTTTCGGGGTCAGCCGCACCATCATTCGCCGCGCGCTGTCGCGTCTGGCCCATGAAGGCGTTGTGCTGCTGCGGCCGAATCGCGGTGCTGTGGTGGCCAGCCCGAGTGTGGAAGAAGCGCGTCAGGTGTTTCTTGCCCGCCGTCTGGTGGAGCGCGCAATCACTGAGCTCGCTGTGCAACACGCCACCGCCGAGCAGATCGCCGAATTGCGCCAGATGGTCAACGATGAGCGCGACAGCTTTTCCCGCGGCGATCGCGGCGCCGGTATCCGCCTGTCGGGCGAATTCCACCTGAAACTGGCCGAAGCCGCGAAGAATGCCCCGCTGATCAGCTTCCAGCGCAGCCTGGTGTCCCAGACTTCGTTGATCATTGCCCAGTATGAAAGCGGCAACCGTTCGCACTGTTCTTACGACGAACACACCCAACTGATCGACGCGATCGAAGCGCGCAACGGTGAATTGGCGGTGAATTTGATGATGCACCACATGGATCACATCGACAGCAAACTCAACCTCGATGAGGAAAGCGCGTCGGATGATTTGCATGCGGTGTTCTCGCATTTGTTGCAGACCAAGAAGCCAGGGCGTTCCACCGCCAAGCTTTAAGGCCGATCCCCTGTAGGAGCGAGCCTGCTCGCGATGGACGTTAACAATTACGCGGGGTGTCTGGTGCCCCGCGGCGCTATTGAGTCCATCGCGAGCAGGCTCGCTCCTACAGGGAACAAAAAATCCCCCGGAATCTGATGATTGCGGGGGATTTTTTTATGCCTGCAATTGCTTACCGCTGATGCACCTGATTCCCCGCCGCATATGTCTGCAGCACCGTCCGGTCATCCCCCAGCGTCATTAGCACAAACAACGTCTCGGCAATGTTATTGACCTGCTTCAAGCGATAGCTCAGCAACGGCGTGGCGTTGTAATCCAACACCAGGAAGTCCGCATCGGTGCCCGGCAGCAACGTGCCGATCCTGTCTTCCAACCGCAGCGCACGAGCGCCGCCGAGGGTCGCCAGGTACAGCGATTTGAACGGGCTCAGCCGCGCGCCTTGCAGTTGCATGACCTTGTACGCTTCGTTCAGCGTTTGCAGGAGCGAGAAGCTGGTGCCGCCGCCGATGTCCGTGCCCAAACCGACATTCAGTTTGTGCTTCTCGGCCATCGGCAGGTTGAACAGGCCGCTGCCGAGGAAGAAGTTCGAGGTCGGGCAGAAGGCAATGGCCGAACCGGTCTGCGCCAGTCGCGCACATTCGTCGTCGCACAGGTGCACGCCGTGGGCGAACACCGAGCGCTCGCCCAGCAACTGGTAATGATCGTAAACGTCGAGGTAACCCTTGCGCTCCGGGAACAGCTCCTTGACCCACTCGACTTCCTTGAGGTTTTCGCTGATGTGGGTCTGCATGTACAGGTCCGGATATTCACTCAGCAACTGGCCGGCGAGGGTCAGCTGTTCCGGGGTGCTGGTGGGGGCGAAGCGCGGGGTGACGGCGTAGTGCAAGCGACCCTTGCCGTGCCAGCGCTCGATCAAAGCCTTGCTTTCGACGTAGCTGGATTCGGCGGTGTCGGTCAGGTAATCCGGCGCGTTGCGGTCCATCATCACCTTGCCGGCGATCATCCGCAGGTCCAGCTGCTCGGCGGCCTCGAAAAACGAGTTCACCGATTGCGGGTGCACGCTGCCGAACACCAGCGCGGTGGTGGTGCCGTTGCGCAGCAGTTCCTTGATGAAAATGTCCGCGACTTCGTCTGCGTGGGTCTTGTCGGCGAACTGGCTTTCGCACGGGAAGGTGTAGGTGTTGAGCCAGTCCAGCAGTTGTTCGCCGTAGGCACCGACCATGCCGGTTTGCGGCAAATGGATGTGGGTGTCGATGAAACCGGGAGTGATCAGCGCGTCCTGATAATGAGTGATCTCGACATCCGCCGGCAGCGTCGGCAGCAAATCGCGGGCGTGGCCAACGGCGCTGATCTGGCCGTTATCGACCACCAGCAAGCCGTCTTCGAAATACTCATAGGAGGCTTCGATCCCGACTTCGGCGGGGTCGGCGATGCTGTGCAGGATGGCGGCGCGGTAGGCTTTGCGAGTCAGAGGCATGGTCATTCTCAGTTCATGGCTTGGCTGCGGCGTGAAGCCGGCAGCAGCTTGGCAATCGGTTCGGCGCTGGAGGTTTGCTGGCCGAAATTGGCGTTGTAGGTGGCGATGATTTCGCCAGCGATGGAGATGGCAATTTCCACAGGCAACTTGCCTTTGACTTCGCCAATGCCCATCGGGCAGCGCATGCGTTGCAGCACGCTGCTGTCAAAACCGCGATCGCGCAGGCGGTGTTCGAACTTTACCCGTTTGGTCTTCGACCCGATCAGGCCGAAGTAGGTGAAATCATTGCGCTTGAGGATCGCGGCGGTGAGTTCGAGGTCGAGCTGGTGATTGTGGGTCATGACGATGCAGTAGCTGCCGGCGGGCAGGTTGTCGATTTCATCCACCGGTTCTTCGGCGACGATTTTGCGCACGCCGTGGGGGATCTGTTCCGGGAACTCCGCTTCCCGTGAATCAATCCAGCGCACCCGGCAGGGCAGGCTGGCGAGCAGCGGCACCAGCGCACGACCGACATGGCCGGCGCCGAACACGGCGATCTGCGCCTGGACCTGGCCCATCGGTTCGAACAGCAACACGGTCACGCCGCCGCAGCACTGGCCGAGGCTCGCGCCGAGGCTGAAGCGCTCCAGATGGGTGTCCTGCTTGCCGCTGGCGAGCATCTCGCGGCCGATCTGCATGGCCTTGTATTCCAGGTGCCCGCCACCGATGGTGTCGAAGGTCTGGTTCGCGCTGATGACCATCTTCGAACCGGCGTTGCGCGGCGTCGAGCCGAGCTCTTCGATGATGGTTACCAACACGCAGGGCTCACCCTGGGATTGCAGGTCGGCGAGGGCGTCGATCCAGTTGTACATAATTCACCTCAACATTTCTGTTGTCTGTTCGGGCCTCATCGCGAGCAGGCTCACTCCCACATTTGAAATGCATTCACCTGTAGGAGTGAGCCTGCTCGCGATAGCCGCGCCTCGGTCTTAGAGCGAAGCCAACTCGGTTTCCGCTTCCACGGCCTTCGCCGCCTTCAACTGCCGCATTTGCTCACAGCCCCACAACACCCGCTCCGGTGTCGCCGGCGCATCGATTTTCGGCTGGTGTTTGTAATCGCCCAGGCTCGCCACGGCGTCCTTGATCGCACACCACGAGGCGATGCCGAGCATGAACGGCGGCTCGCCCACGGCCTTGGAGTGGAACACGGTGTCTTCCGGGTTCTTGCGGTTTTCCACCAGCTTGACCCGCAGGTCCAGCGGCATGTCGGCAACCGCCGGGATCTTGTAGCTGGCCGGGCCGTTGGTCATCAGTTTGCCCTTGGCGTTCCAGACCAGTTCTTCCATGGTCAACCAACCCATGCCCTGGATAAAGCCACCCTCGACCTGACCGATGTCGATCGCCGGGTTCAGCGAAGCGCCAACGTCGTGGAGAATGTCGGTGCGCAGCATTTTGTATTCGCCGGTCAGCGTGTCGATGATCACCTCGCAGCACGCCGCGCCAAACGCGAAGTAGTAGAACGGCCGGCCACGAGCCTGACTGCGGTCGTAGAAGATTTTCGGGGTCTTGTAGAACCCGGTGCTCGACAGCGACACCTGAGCGAAATACGCCTGCTGAATCAGCGCCTCGAAGGTCAGAATGTGATCACGCACGCGGACGTGACCGTTGTGAAACTCCACGTCTTCTTCGCTGACCTTGTAGTGCCGCGCGGCAAATTCGACCAGGCGCTGCTTGATGATTTCAGCCGCGTTTTGTGCGGCTTTGCCGTTCAAATCGGCGCCACTGGAAGCAGCCGTCGGCGAGGTGTTCGGCACCTTGTCGGTGTTGGTCGCGGTGATCTGCACACGGTCCATTTCCACCTGGAACACTTCGGCCACGACCTGCGCGACTTTGGTGTTCAAGCCCTGGCCCATTTCGGTGCCGCCATGGTTCAGGTGGATGCTGCCGTCGGTGTAGACGTGGACCAGCGCACCGGCCTGATTGAGGAAGCTGGCGGTGAAGGAAATACCGAATTTTACCGGGGTCAGCGCCAGGCCTTTTTTCAGGATCGGGCTGTTGGCGTTGTAGCGCCGGATCGCTTCGCGGCGCTCGGCGTACTGGCTGCTTTCTTCCAGTTCAGCGGTCATTTCCTCGAGCATGTTGTGCTCGACCGTCTGGTAGTAATGCGTGACGTTGCGCTCGGTCTTGCCGTAGTAGTTGGCCTTGCGCACGGCCAGCGGGTCGAGGGCCAGATGACGGGCAATCGCGTCCATCACTTCTTCGATCGCGACCATCCCTTGCGGGCCGCCGAACCCCCGGTACGCGGTGTTCGACGCAGTGTTGGTCTTGCAGCGATGACCGTTGATGGTCGCGTCGCCCAGGTAATACGAGTTATCGGCGTGGAACATGGCGCGGTCGACAATCGAGTTCGATAAATCCGGAGAGCAGCCGCAGTTACCCGCCAGTTCCAGCTGGATGCCGTGCAGGCGCCCGCTGTCGTCAAAGCCGACGTCGTACTCGACGTAGAACGGGTGACGCTTGCCGGTCATCAGCATGTCTTCAACACGCGGCAGGCGCATTTTGGTCGGCTGGCCGGTCAGGCGCGCAATCACTGCGCACAGGCAGGCCGGGCTCGCCGCTTGCGTTTCCTTGCCACCAAAACCTCCTCCCATGCGGCGCATGTCGACGACGATCTTGTTCATCGACACGTCGAGCACTTCAGCCACCAGTTTCTGCACTTCGGTGGGGTTCTGCGTGGAGCAGTAGACGATCATCCCGCCGTCTTCAGTCGGCATTACCGACGAGATCTGCGTTTCGAGGTAGAAGTGCTCCTGGCCGCCAATGTGCAGCGTGCCCTGGATACGATTTTTCGCTGTCGCCAATGCGCCCACCGAATCACCACGTTCATGGGTGTGGCTGTCCAGCACGAAATGCTTTTTGCGAAAGGCCTCGACCACGTCCAGCACCGGTTCGAGGTCTTCATATTCGATGATTGCAGCCATCGCCGCTTTGCGTGCGGTTTCCAGATCTTTTGCGGCGACGGCGAGCACCGGTTGCCCGACGAATTGCACGTCATCAATCGCCAGCAACGGATCGCCCGGCAACAGTGGCCCGATGTCTTTCAGGCCCGGCACGTCTTCGTGGGTGATGGCGATGCGTACGCCTTCAAAGGCGTAGCAGGGCTTGGTGTCGATGCTGATGATTTTTGCGTGGGCACGGTCCGACAGGCGTGCATAAACGTGCAGCTGATTGGGAAATTCCAGCCGGTCGTCGATGTACTGCGCTTCACCGGCGACATGCTTGGCGGCGCTGTCGTGCTTGACGCTGCGGCCGACACCGGTGGTCAGGTCCTTGGCGAACAGTTCAGCCAGTTCGGCCTGGGTCTTCTCTACGGCGTGATGGTTAGACATAAGCGGTCACCCGAGTTTCGATGTGCGGCGTTTGCAGTTCGATGAAGTATTTGCGCAGCAGGTTCTGCGCGCTGAGCAGGCGATATTCCTTGCTGGCGCGGAAGTCCGAGAGCGGCGTGAAATCTTCGGCCAGTGCGGCGCAGGCGCGTTCAAAAGTGGCGTTGTTGAAGGGTGAGCCGAGCAGTACGGTTTCGCAGTGATTCGCACGTTTCGGAATCGCTGCCATGCCTCCAAACGCCACGCGGGCATCGGCGATAACGCCGTTGTCGATACGCAGGTTGAACGCCGCGCACACGGCAGAGATGTCATCGTCCAGACGCTTGGAAACTTTGTAGGCGCGGAACGTTTGCTCGACGCTGGCACGCGGCACGATGATCTTCTCGATGAACTCGCTTTCCTGGCGAGCGGTGACGCGGTAATCGATGAAGTAATCTTCGATGGCCAGGGTGCGGCGGGTCTCGCCTTTGCAGAGGACAATCTGCGCGCCCAAGGCGATCAGCAGCGGCGGCGAATCACCAATCGGCGAGGCGTTGCCGATGTTGCCGCCGAGGGTGCCCTGGTTGCGGATCTGCAAGGACGCGAAGCGTTGCAACAGTTCGCCGAAGTCCGGGTACTCGGTCTTCAAGGCGTCGTAGCAATCGGAGAGGGCGGTGGCAGCGCCGATTTCCAGGCGATCGTCAAAACGCTCGATGCGCTTCATCTCAGCGACGTTGCCAACGTAAATCATCACCGGCAGCGTTCGGTGGAACTGGGTGACCTCCAGCGCCAGATCGGTACCGCCGGCCAGCAGCCGGGCCTGTGGATAAGCGTCGTAAAGGTCCGCCAGATCGGCCACGGTCAACGGCACCAGGCAGCGCTTGTCGCCACTGTTGAGTTCGCCGATGTCGGTGGGGGCAATCGATTTCAGGCGGGCGATGGTCTCGGCTTCGCGAGCGTCGAACTGGTCCGGTTGTTTGCCGCAGCAGGATTGCTCCGCGGCTTCCAGGATCGGCCGATAGCCGGTGCAACGGCACAGGTTGCCGGCGAGGGCTTCGTGGGCTTTGCGATGATCGGGCTGGTCACTGTTTTTTTGCAGGGCAAACAGCGACATCACAAAACCGGGGGTACAGAAGCCGCATTGTGAACCGTGGCACTCGACCATGGCTTTCTGCACGCTGTGCAATTCGCCTTGGTGCTTGAGGTCTTCGACGCTGATCAGTTGTTTGCCGTGCAGCGACGAAACGAACGTCAGGCACGAGTTGATGCTGCGATAGCGGATGTGTTCGCGGCCCGCGTCATCCGTTTGCAGCTCGCCGACCACCACGGTACACGCGCCGCAGTCACCGCTGGCGCAGCCTTCTTTGGTGCCGGGCTTGCCGACATGGTCGCGCAGGTAATTGAGCACGGTCAGGTTCGGGTCCAGGGCGTGCTCGCTACGGAGTTCCTGGTTTAGTAAAAACTGGATCACGGAAGGCCTCGCAGACTCATTATTGTTGTTAACCGACATGGACCGAATTTATCAGGTCTGACTTTCGGGTCAATGATTTTCTGACTTAAAGGTCAGGAAACGCCATTTTGTCGATCAACGACGTGTTCCTTCATTATTGACCCTTGCGCGATAGCCTGCTTTTTGCGGGATTCGTGCCAAAAACGGCTGAGGGGGCACTCCGCCATGACCCTTCATCTGCGCTACACTGCGCCGCTTGTGCAGATCGAAGAGTTTGAAGGGACAACCATGACGTTCAAGGCGCCGGACAGCCTCGCCGAGCAAATTGCTCACCACCTCGCCGAACGCATCATTCGTGGCGAAATGAAGCCCGGGGAGCGCATCCAGGAACAGAAGGTCACGCTGGCCCTCAATGTCAGCCGCGGCTCGGTCCGCGAAGCCTTGCTGATCCTTGAGCGGCGTCACCTGATCGCGATCCTGCCGCGACGCGGCGCCCACGTCACCGAGCTCACTGCCCACAAGGTGCAGAGCCTGTGCACGCTGATGAGCGAGCTGTACATCCTGCTCGGCAATGCTGTCGCCAGCGGCTGGCAGGTCCAGGCCGACATGGCGCCGTTCGTGCAGATCCAGCAACGCCTGGCCGACAGCTACGAGCGGCAGGACATCCGCACCTTCGTCGACGACAGCTTCAATGTGATGCGCGCTGCGTACCCGTTCGCCAATAACCCGTACTTGCAGGAAACCGTCGAGAACCTGCAGCCGGCCATGAGCCGCGCGTATTTTCTGGCCCTCGACCAGCGCAAGGCGTCGATGAGCGAATTCCTTGAACTGTTCGAACGCTTGCTCGCGGCGGTGCTGGCCCGTGACTTCCCGCAGATCCGCGAAGTGCTGACGGCGTACGCCCAGCGCAGTTGCGATCTGGTGGTTTCCGCCCTGACGGACGCTTAAGCGTGCGGCTCAAGTGCATCAAGCTGGCGGGGTTCAAATCCTTCGTCGATCCGACCACGGTGAACTTCCCCAGCAACATGGCTGCCGTGGTCGGGCCCAATGGTTGCGGCAAATCGAACATCATCGACGCCGTGCGCTGGGTGATGGGCGAGAGCTCGGCGAAGAACCTGCGCGGCGAGTCGATGACCGACGTCATCTTCAACGGTTCGACCAGTCGTAAACCGGTGAGCCAGGCGAGCATCGAGCTGGTGTTCGACAACTCCGACGGCACGCTGCTCGGCGAATTTGCTGCCTACGCGGAAATCTCCATTCGGCGCAAAGTCACCCGCGACAGCCAGACCACGTATTACCTCAACGGCACCAAATGCCGCCGCCGCGACATCACCGACATCTTCCTCGGCACCGGCCTGGGCCCGCGCAGCTATTCGATCATCGAGCAGGGGATGATCTCCAAGCTGATCGAGTCCAGGCCCGAAGACCTGCGTAACTTTATTGAAGAAGCGGCGGGCATCTCCAAGTACAAGGAGCGCCGGCGCGAGACCGAAAACCGCATCCGTCGCACCCACGAAAACCTAGAGCGCCTGACCGACCTGCGCGAAGAGCTGGGGCGTCAGCTTGAACGCCTGCACCGCCAGGCCGAGTCGGCCAAGAAGTATCAGGAATACAAGGGCGAGGAGCGTCAGCTCAAGGCGCAATTGTCAGCCCTGCGCTGGCAGGCGTTGAACGAACAGGTTGGTCAGCGCGAAGCAGTCATCGGCAACCAGGAAGTCACGTTCGAAGCACTGGTGGCGGAGCAGCGCAACGCCGACGCGAGCATCGAACGCTTGCGTGACGGGCACCATGACCTGTCGGAACGCTTCAATCTGGTGCAGGGGCGCTTCTATTCGGTCGGCGGCGACATCGCCCGGGTCGAGCAGAGCATCCAGCACGGCCAGCAACGCCTGCGTCAGTTGCAGGATGATTTGAAAGAAGCCGAGCGCGCGCGACTGGAAACCGAATCGCACCTGGGCCTTGACCGCACCTTGCTGCAAACCCTCGGCGAAGAACTGGACATGCTCACGCCGGAACAGGAAGTCAGCAGCGCCGCCGCCGAAGAGGCCGCCGCCGCGCTGGAAGAGTCCGAAACCACCATGCACGGCTGGCAGGAGCAGTGGGACACGTTCAACCTCACGGCCGCCGAACCGCGTCGCCAGTCCGAAGTCCAGCAGTCGCGCATCCAGCAGCTGGAAACCAGCATGGAGCGTTTGGCGGACCGTCAAAAGCGTCTTGGCGAAGAGCGCGCCTTGCTCTCGGCGGACCCGGAAGACGCAGCGATCATGGAGCTCAGCGAGCAATTGGCGGCGGCCGAAGCCACCCTCGAAGATTTGCAGGCCAGCGAAGAAGCCCAGGTCGAGCGCCTTGAACAACTGCGTCAGGAATTGCAGCAGGCGTTATCGGCGCAGCAACAGGCGCAGGGCGATTTGCAGCGCCTTAACGGGCGCCTCGCTTCGCTGGAAGCCTTGCAGCAAGCCGCACTTGATCCGGGCACCGGCACCGCCGAGTGGCTGCGCGAGCAGCACCTGGCGGACCGTCCGCGTCTGGCGCAAGGCCTGAAAGTCGAGGCCGGTTGGGAGCTGGCGGTGGAAACCGTGCTCGGCGCCGACCTGCAAGCGGTGCTCGTGGATGACTTCGGTGACTTCGACCTGGCCGGTTTTGCCCAGGGCGATCTGCGCTTGCTCAGCCCCGCCAGCGATGGCGTGCGCGTGCCCGGCAGTTTGCTCGACAAGGTCGAGGCGCAGATCGATCTGTCGCCGTGGCTGGGGCAAGTCAAGCCGGTGGAAACGCTTGACCAGGCCTTGGCCCTGCGCGGTCAATTGACCGCCGGCCAGAGCTTGATCAGCCGCGACGGTTTTTGGGTCGGTCGGCACTTTTTGCGGGTGCGTCGCGCCAGCGAAGCGGAAAGCGGCGTGCTCGCGCGCGGGCAGGAAATCCAGGGTTTGACTATTGAGCGCGAAGAGCGTGAAGCCGCGGTCGAAGCCCTCGAAACCCAGCTGCAAAATCTGCGAGCCCAGCAGCGTCAGCAGGAAAACGGTCGCGAACATTTGCGCCGATTACTGCAGGACGAAGCACGTCAGCAAGGTGAATTGAAGGCGCAATTATCTGCCGGTAAAGCCAAGGCTGAACAACTGACTTTGCGCCGCACCCGCCTTGATGAAGAACTCACGGAACTGGCCGAACAACGCGCGCTGGAGCACGAAAACATCGGCGAAGCGCGTCTGCAATTGCAGGACGCTCTGGACGCCATGGCACTGGACACCGAGCAACGCGAGTTGCTGCTGGCCCAGCGCGACAGCCTGCGCGAACGCCTTGATCGCGTGCGTCAGGAAGCTCGCCAGCACAAGGATCACGCCCATCAATTGGCGGTGCGTCTGGGGTCGCTCAAGGCGCAGCATGATTCGACGCGTCAGGCACTGGAACGCCTGGAAATGCAGTCCGAGCGCCTGACCGAAAAGCGCGAACAACTGAGCCTCAATCTGGAAGAGGGCGAAGCGCCGCTGGAAGAGCTGCGCCTGAAACTCGAAGCGTTGCTCGACAAGCGCATGACCGTCGATGAAGAACTCAAGACCGCGCAGATCGCCCTCGAAGACGCCGACCGCGAACTGCGTGACGCCGAGAAGCGCCGCAACCAGGCCGAACAGCAATCGCAGTTGATTCGTGGCCAGATGGAAACCCAGCGCATGGAATGGCAAGCCCTGACCGTGCGCCGCAAGACTCTGGAAGATCAACTGCTGGAAGACGGTTACGACCTGCACGGCGTGCTCGCCACGCTGACCGCCGAGGCCAACGAGAAGGACGCCGAGGAAGAACTCGAACGGATTGCCGCACGCATTCAACGCCTCGGCGCGATCAACCTCGCGGCCATCGACGAATACCAGCAACAATCCGAGCGTAAACGTTATCTGGATGCGCAGAACGACGATCTGGTGGAAGCGCTGGACACCCTCGAGAACGTAATTCGCAAGATCGACAAGGAAACCCGCAATCGCTTCAAAGATACCTTTGATCAGATCAACGGCGGTTTACAGGCGCTTTTCCCAAAAGTTTTCGGTGGAGGCCGCGCGTATTTGGAACTGACGGGCGAAGATCTACTCGATACAGGGGTGACAATCATGGCGCAGCCGCCCGGAAAGAAGAACAGCACCATCCATTTGCTCTCCGGTGGCGAAAAAGCCCTGACCGCATTGGCCCTGGTTTTTGCGATCTTCAAGTTGAACCCGGCGCCGTTCTGCATGCTCGATGAAGTTGACGCGCCATTGGATGACGCTAACGTTGGACGTTATGCACGGTTGGTGAAAGAGATGTCCGAGACGGTGCAGTTCATCTATATCACCCACAACAAGATCGCCATGGAAATGGCCGATCAACTGATGGGGGTGACGATGCACGAGCCGGGTTGCTCGCGTCTGGTGGCAGTGGATGTCGAGGAGGCGATGGCGATGGTGGAGGCCTAGCGGCCAGTTGCCAGCCTCAAGCTTCAAGCTGCAAGTGACGAGGCTTGCACCTTCGAGCTTAAAGCTTGTAGCTGCGAAGCCGCCGGTCGTGCTAGTTTAATGTCAATTTTTCGTATACGTGGGCAAAACGCCTGTCAGAACATAGAGTTGGCGCCACGTTTTAAAGCGGTTTGCGAGTTGTAAACCCCTTATTTTTCAGCATTTTTTATAGAGGCACGGGATTACATGGAAATCGGTCTGCGCGAGTGGCTGATCGTCATCGGCATTATTGTCATTGCCGGTATTCTTTTCGATGGCTGGCGCCGGATGCGCGGCGGCAAAGGAAAACTGAAGTTCCGTCTTGATCGAAGTCTGTCCAATTTGCCGGACGAGGACACCAGCGCCGAGCTGTTGGGCCCGCCCCGCGTGCTGGACAACCACAAAGAACCGCAACTGGACGAGCACGATCTGCCGTCGGTGAGCATGCCTGCCCGGGAACACCGCGAGTCGGGCTCCAAGCGCGGCAAGCGGGGTCATGGCGAACCGTCCCAGGGCGATATGAACCTCAGCCTGGACCTGGACGGCGGCCCAAGCTTCAGCAGCCGTGACGACGATTTCCCGGATGACACCAAGTCGTCGCCTGCGGTCAGTGAAAAAGATCAGCCGCAAGCAGAAGAAGTGCTGGTGATCAGCGTGATCTGCCGTGACGCCGCCGGCTTCAGGGGCCCGGCGCTGTTGCAGAACATTCTGGAAAGCGGCCTGCGCTTTGGCGAGATGGACATTTTCCACCGCCACGAAAGCATGGCTGGCAACGGTGAAGTGCTGTTCTCCATGGCCAATGCGGTCAAGCCGGGCGTCTTCGATCTGGACGACATCGACCACTTCAGCACCCCGGCCGTGAGCTTCTTCCTCGGCTTGCCGGGCCCGCGTCATCCGAAGCAAGCCTTCGACGTGATGGTGGCAGCTGCGCGCAAACTGTCTCAGGAGCTGAATGGCGAACTGAAGGACGACCAGCGCAGCGTGCTGACCGCGCAGACGATCGAGCATTACCGTCAGCGCATCGTTGAGTTTGAACGTCGCGCGCTGACCCAGAAGCGCTGATATTGGCCACCTGCGGGGAATCGTGAATTTCCCCTGGCTCCTACAATGAATCAACACCGCATCAACATTGAGCAGCCTAGGCTGCTCTTTTGCTTTACGAGAGCACACCCATGACCGCCGCCAAAACCCGCATTCTAGAGCTGCGCGCTGAGCTGGATCAGCACAACTACCGCTACCACGTGCTGGACGAGCCGAGCATTCCGGACGCCGAATATGACCGGCTGTTCCATGAACTCAAGGCCCTCGAAGCGGCTCACCCAGACCTCGTCACCAGCGACTCGCCGACCCAGCGCGTCGGCAGCGCGGCGCTGTCGGCGTTCACTCAGGTGCGCCACGAAGTGCCGATGCTCAGCCTCGGCAACGCCTTCGAAGAAACCGACATGCGCGAGTTCGATCGCCGGGTCACCGAAGGTCTCGACTTGCCAGCCGGCGATTTGTTCGGCGGCGGTTCGGCGGTGGAATACAGCTGCGAACCGAAGCTCGATGGCCTGGCGGTCAGCCTGCTTTATCAGGACGGTGTGCTGGTACGCGGCGCCACGCGCGGCGACGGCGCCACCGGCGAAGACATCAGCATCAACGTGCGCACCGTGCGCAACATCCCGCTGAAACTGCAAGGCAGCGGCTGGCCCGCAACCCTGGAAGTGCGCGGCGAAGTCTTCATGTCGAAGGCCGGTTTCGAGCGACTCAACGCGACGCAACTGGAAGTCGGCGGCAAGACCTTCGCCAATCCACGTAACGCCGCGGCGGGCAGTTTGCGCCAGCTGGATTCGAAGATCACCGCCAACCGCCCGCTGGAATTCTGCTGCTACGGCATCGGCCAGATCTCGGCGGACATTGCCGACACGCATATCGGCAATCTGCGGCAGCTGCAAGCGTGGGGCATGCCTATCAGCCGCGAGCTGAAACTGGCCCACGGCATCGACGAGTGCCTAAATTACTACCGCGAGATCGGTGAGCGGCGTAACAGCCTGGCCTATGAAATCGATGGCGTAGTGTTCAAGGTCAACAGCATCGCGTCCCAGCGTGAGCTGGGTTTCCGCGCCCGCGAACCGCGCTGGGCGATTGCTCACAAATTCCCGGCGATGGAAGAACTCACCGAGTTGCTCGACGTGGAATTCCAGGTTGGCCGCACCGGTGCAGTGACGCCCGTGGCACGCTTGAAACCGGTCAAGGTCGCGGGCGTCACCGTGGCCAATGCGACGCTGCACAACATGGATGAGGTCGCGCGTCTGGGCCTGATGATCGGCGACACCGTGATCATCCGCCGCGCGGGCGATGTGATTCCGCAAGTGGTGCAAGTGTTGCTGGAGCGCCGCCCCGAGGGCGCGCGAGCGGTGCAGATCCCGGAGAAGTGCCCGGTTTGCGGTTCCCATGTCGAGCGCACGCAACTGGTCAAGCGCAGCAAGGGGCGCGAGACGGTCACCGAGGGCGCGGTCTACCGCTGCGTTGGACGCCTGGCCTGTGGTGCGCAGCTCAAGCAGGCGATCATTCATTTCGTGTCGCGCCGCGCAATGGACATAGAGGGTCTGGGCGACAAGAGTGTCGAGCAACTGGTCGACGAAGGCCTGGTGAATTCCCCGGCCGATCTGTATGCGCTCAAGTTTGAAGACATCGTCGACCTGGAAGGGTTTGCCGAGCTGTCGAGCAAGAAGCTGTTGAGTGCCATTGAGGACAGCAAAAAGCCGAGCCTGGCGCGTTTCATCTACGCCCTCGGCATTCCCGATGTCGGCGAAGAGACGGCCAAGGTGTTGGCGCGCTCGCTGGGTTCACTGGAGCGGGTTCAGCAAGCGTTGCCGCAGGTGCTCACGTACTTGCCGGATGTGGGGCTGGAAGTGGCCTACGAGATTCACAGCTTCTTCGAGGATGCGCATAACCGACAGGTGATCGCGGACTTGCTCAAGCACGGCTTGCAGATTCAGGATCAGGGCGAGTTGGGCGCCGAGTTTGCGGCCAGCACCACCCTCGGCGGGTTCCTCGACAAGCTGCATATTCCCTCGGTCGGGCCGGGCGGGGCACAAAAGCTGGCGGACAGGTTCGGTTCGCTGGAAGGCGTGTTCGGCGCTGACTGGCTGGACATGCGTCAGGCGTTGCCGGAGAAGCAGGCGAACTCGGTTCGGGAGTTTTTCTCGATTGAGGAAAATCGCCAGATCGCGAAAGCCGCCGAGCAGCAACTCCTCGAATTTGGCATGCACTGGCAGAGCGAAAAGAAAGTCGTCGAAGGCTTGCCGCTGGCAGGTCAGACCTGGGTGCTCACCGGTTCGCTGGAGTTGATGAGCCGCGACGTCGCGAAGGACAAACTCGAAAGCCTCGGCGCCAAGGTGGCGGGCTCGGTGTCCGCCAAGACTCATTGCGTGGTGGCCGGGCCGGGTGCGGGTTCGAAGCTGGCCAAGGCCAATGAGCTTGGGTTGAAGGTGCTGGATGAAGAGGCGTTTGTCGCTTTTTTGAGTACCCACGGCATCTCTGTATGACGCTTTTCGCGAGCAGGCTCGCTCCCACATCCTTACCTCATTCTTGCGCTAAGAACTCGGTTATCTGTGGGCGCGAGCCTGCTCGCGAAAGCGATATCAGCCATCACGCAAAATCCGGGAACGATCGACAACCAATCATGATCTAGTCTTGGCAAGTCCCAGGGAGAGATCGCCATGTACCGCTTCTTCGAACAGCTCAGTTCCCGCATCGCCGCGCCCTTCATTGGCGAGCGTTTGCGCAACAGCAAGGTCTGGCATTGCCGCTGCGGTCAGTCGCTGTTTTTTCGCAACAGCCAGTGTCTGGCCTGTTCGGCGGCGTTGGGTTACCAGCCTGAACAGAGTCGCTTGTCGTCGTTGCAGCCCGGTGTACAGGTCGACACCTGGACGCTCGACGCCGAACCTGACGCGGGGGCGTTCCGCCGCTGCGCCAATCTCGACTCCCCGGCGGCGTGCAACTGGCTGTTGCCAGCCAACGATCACGCTACGCTGTGCATCGCTTGCAGTTTGAATCACACCATCCCCGATTTATCGATTCCCGAGAACCCCGAACGCTGGCGCAAAGTCGAAATCGCCAAACGGCGGCTGGTCGCGCAACTGGTCAGTCTGGGGTTGCAGGTGATCCCCAAAATCGCGGACGAAGAAACCGGCCTGGCCTTCGATTTCATCGGCGTCGACCTTGAAGGCAAACCGCCGACGACGGGCCACGCCAACGGTCTGATCACCCTCGACATCAAGGAAGCCGACGACGCCCACCGCGAGCAAATCCGGGTGCAAATGCACGAACCGTATCGCACCCTGCTCGGGCATTTTCGGCATGAAGTGGGGCACTATTATTGGGATCGGCTGATCGCCAACGGTCAGTGGGTTGAGCCGTTTCGCGCCGTGTTCGGTGACGACCGTGCAAGTTACGCCGATGCCCTTGAACGGCATTATCAGCAAGGCGCGCCACTCGACTGGCAGCAACATTTTGTCAGCGCCTACGCCACCATGCATCCGTGGGAAGACTGGGCGGAAACCTGGGCGCACTACTTGCACATGATGGACGCGGTAGACACCGCCCTCGGTTTTGGCATGAGCGCGCGGGAGATGGATTTCGACTACCAGCCGTTCCCGTCCAGCACCCTCTACGATCCACAGCATCCCGGTGGCGCGGCGTTCCTGTCGTTCGTCAACGCGTGGATCGAACTGGCCGGCATGCTCAACGAACTGTCCCGCAGCATGGGGCAGCCGGATTTCT
Source organism: Pseudomonas sp. GB2N2 (assembly GCF_054897705.1). NCBI lineage: Bacteria > Pseudomonadati > Pseudomonadota > Gammaproteobacteria > Pseudomonadales > Pseudomonadaceae > Pseudomonas > Pseudomonas sp. GB2N2. Next base: position 2,607,494 of record NZ_CM142701.1, on the reverse strand, counting down.
ATCCGTTCGTGTTACCGCCGCCGGTCATTGCCAAGTTGCACTTTATCCACCTGGTGATCCAGCAAGAGGGCGGCAGGGCAGATGAGGTGTTGGCGCAGTAGGGTTTCGGGGATGGCGCATGTCCTTGACCGGGCTCATATTTTTTAATCCGCCCGAACGGTTGTAACTTCGTCTCAGATAGGTACAATGGCGCGGCTCGCCGTCAGGTGAGCGTCGTTATGGTGACCCCATCGGTCCCCCCGCAACGATTACCCGTGAACCTGGTCAGATCCGGAAGGAAGCAGCCACAGCGGGAACATTGTGTGCCGGGGTGTGGCTGGTGGGGTTGCCACCTATCTCTAAATCCTTGATTTTACAAGGATTTGTCAGTTAAAAATCTCGAAGTGTGACAGCGTTTAGGTACACCAAAGTGGTGCACCATAAGCGGCATATTAGCGTCTTTCAATTCTACGCCCAAGCTCGATTCAGTTGATCACAGATAGGCACGGTTAAGTGCTCGTCCGCAGGCTACTAGCGAATTCTGAAGCTCCACAGTGCCCTCTAGGGCTTCCTTGACCCAGCATGCTGCATAGGGTTTGCCCTTGTAATCGAAGCCTTCGACCTTACCGCCCCGGTTTTCATCTATAAACGAGAGCGATGGGCTGTGCGTGACGAGCTGCCTATGCTTTACGATGTTCAAGAAGGCTTGAATGTACGCAAACCATTCGGACGATATCGCAGCGATAAGCTCGTCTTTCAGCTCGCCGGGTGACAGTGCTTGGACAACATCATGCACATACGGATTGCCCTTGCACGGCTTCGGCACCACAAGCTGATTCACGAGTTGCCCAAAACTATCAAACGCGCTTCGTGTGATGTTTATGCAAGCGATGAGATTTGCTTCGCTGATAATCCCTGCGTTCCACAGCACGCCTTCATCATCCACGACGCCGAAGATGTGCTTCGCAAAACTTATTCCATCTGGGTCATTCGTTGCGTTGAAAGCCTCGAACGCGTCACGCGCAAGGCACTTGTGGTAGTCAAAGATTTCGCGGGATCGCCCCAGAGAATTGATAAGTGATACGAGCTCCTTGGCACTGCTGGGGTGTTTGATCTTCACGCCATCGCGTAGCTGGTCAAGTCGCCATCGGGTCGTCACGGTTATTCCTCAAAAAAACTGGTGCAGCAGCGCCGGGAGTTCATCATCAAGACGATTGGGTGATGATCCGGTGTTTCATTGCCAGAGGTAATGGTTAATGTGCAGGAACATCCAAAGTGCGGCTAGTGTGCTTGCTGCTCCCCAGATGAGCGGGATTACGTAGTCTGTGAGCCATGGCGTAACAAATGCTCCTCGAACGATGACGAATGCTTTGATCGGCCAATTGATCATCGCTTGAGGATTGTAGGTGCACAATGAACCCTCCTGCCAAAAGGGGTGCCACTCTCCCTTCGTTCGAACACGGTAATCAAACGAAAGACGCACCTCAGTGCGAAACTCTCTGCTTACATAACGAATGTCTGTCCCTTCTGGGTGGGTCCGATTCGCTTCTTCGATTTTGTGATGGCAGGTCAGCAAGGCTCGACCACGAAAGAACTCAACAGCGTCCGCCCCATTAGGGTCTGTATCGAACATCTCCTGTAATTTCTTCTTCATCGTCTGCGTGTGTAGACGGATTGCCACCCATTTGAGGCTGGCATCGTAAAGGTCCTGCATAGCGTCATCGAACAGCAGCGCCTGAGCCGGTAGTCGCTGATAGTACCGCCACCAGAGGTAGGCGTTAACCAGGCAGAGTACGAGCCACGCCTTGGCGACATTCGCCCCCAACTGAATCTCAGTTCCCATCAGCTGAAACTTTTCCAGCTTCGCCCCGAAGAACCACAGCGCCAGAACGATACCGGAGTATCCGATCAGGAATCCACGTGCCTTGTTAAAATCAGTCGGATCAATATCGTGCATAGCCAGCAACCTCATGAGCGATGGCAGATGGTAGCAGTTGGCCCAAGGGTCATGCACTCAAGGCCTTTTTGACCCATTTCTCAGCACCTGTCCTCTCTCTTGAGCATCCATTTTGCAGTCTGTACTGTGCGTACACACAGTATTGGTTGCGTGCGTGATGGAAGACGATTTGATCGATGACAGTGGGTTTGAATTGGATGTCATCCCGTGAAGAGATGCTGAAGCACCAGTGTGATTTGCTGTGCTCTGAGCTGGACGTTACGCGGCATGACCTTCGGCAAGCCCACAAGAACCTTGCCGGGCTAATCGTCATGTGGCGAGACTGTTCTAAGGAGCTGGCGGCATTGAAGCTGGAACATGAGCGTCTGAGATGGACCCTGAGCGAGATGTACAATCGTGACAAAGAGCGTGAAACGTCGCGGATGGGATATGTATATGGGGACCACACGAAAGACAAGACCTAGTTCCCGATTGAACTCTGTCTTGATAGCAGGGAGACCACAGCACCCGGTAACATGCTTCGATCAATCAATAGGAAGTAAACATGAAGGCATGGGCGGTAGTAGCGTTGTCCCTAATCTGCCAGTCTGGTACCGCTGCTGATTACAGCGTACCGGAAGAACATTGGAAGTTCATGGATGGGTACAAATACGAGTATTCTAACTGTGCTGTGGGATGGAGTGTTAGAACGGCCACATTTCTCCTTAGTGGTGATGGCTGCAACAATATCAGCCCCGCGAAAATAAAAGCGGACGCCCTCAGATCCATTGACTACGTCAAGAATCAAAGCAGTGCTTCCAACTTCTTCGACTACTACACTTTAATCGAACAGGCAAGTAAACCATACAGTACATATGATGCCAACCAAGATGCTTGGAATATATGGGCATCAGGTTGTTCAGATTTCAAGAATGGCTTGAGCGAGGGAGACTTCACGAAGTGGCTAAAGATAGATTCTACCGTTAGTAAGTATCCAAAAATCAAGAACATCCCTGCAACCAAGTTGTACATGGACGGCTGGGAAACAGCACGCCTAATGAAAAGCGTTCTTAATTGCAACGAACTTGCTCCATACCGTACGAAAGACTTCGCGTCCGGTGTCGACATCAAGAATAGCCACTGAAACTAGTCACTCATCTATAGCGACACCTATGGAAAACGGGCTAACGTTTAAAGCACTTAGCACTTAGCACTTAGCACTTAGCACTTAGCACTTTGGTTGGTTAGTCATCTTTCAAGAGGACTGCCTTTCATTCATTCATTCATTCATTCATTATTTTATTGCAGGAACAGCTTGTGCGTTATTGCTATAAGGTAGCGTACACCGCATCGAATTCCTTACATGCCTGATCAACTTTGTACTTCATCATCAGAGATGCAGAAAGTTTAACTAATTGATCGAATAGTAGATGTCCAGACTGAATATTGCAGCAACCAAGGCATTCAGAATTATCCGCCCCATAGACATACACCTTGTAAAACACGCTACTGGCCTCCCGGCTCAATCCAACTGTTAAATATTTAATCGGGTGCAGCACAGACGCCTTACGCAAGGAAAACTCTAGTGCATCTTCAAAAGGCGTAAACATTACCGATGAAGACAAAACAAAGAGGCTAGCGACATCAAGAGCATCTTCAACCTGTTCCATCGTTGGAGTTTTATTTTCGTGCTCCAGAACATTACGTAGCTTTACCGCTTTGCGTAAAACACCGGGAGCCAACAACCCAAGCTTTCTTAATTTCTCAATCTTCTCCTTTACATTCAGCCCTGATGATTTAAAGCCAAAAGAACTCAGCAACCGATCCATTTGACTAACCATTGCTCGCTTGATGTTTGAAGGCGCATTTATTAGTGCCGACTGCCCGCCCCGCTGGAAGTCTTCTTCTGCCAGGATAAGAAACTCAACTGGAGAGACTTCCAACTCGACCAACTCTACCAAACTGAAGCTCCCGCCAATTAGAGACACACCACACTTGCTCATGTCGATAGAGTGTTCAACGCAAAAGGCTTTAATATCCATGTCCCCTCCGGACCAGCAGTTGTCTAGCAGCGAGCGGAATTAGTATACCAGTTAAGAAGTTAACCGAACGCCCGAGCCTAGTCTGGCTTTAATCGCCAGAGACACGTAAGGCAGAATTTCTGAAGACCGTGGCAGGCCAATCGAATATCGGCCCATACAATATACGGTGAAATCTCAATAGGGGGGTTCGGCGGAATCGGCAGAACTGGGCACTATGGAGCGGGCTCCTTGATGGCATTACCGGGCCAACATGCTATCGCCGGCTCAAATCGGCGAATATCTGGGGCATGGCAAAGGCGCAGGAAGGCGACTGTTGAGTGGGCTAAGCTTTGTTCCAGTGACGCTTAACTGTAGCAATGCCTATCTGAAGTTCACCAGCTACCTCAGCCTGCGTCATATCCTTCGCCCTGAGTCGCTGCACTGCTGCCGTAGTAAGCGTCGCCTCTGGGCGGCCCAACTTCTTGCCTTTGCTCTTGGCACGCTGCAATCCTGCCTGTGTGCGTTCGATCAGCAGGTCACGCTCAAACTCCGCGACGGCACCGAGAACTTGCATGGTCATTTTGCCTGCTGCACTGGTGAGGTCCACACCGCCAAGTGCGAGACAGTGAACACGGATGCCAGCAGATGCCAAGTGCTCGACGGTCTGGCGTACATCCATAGCGTTACGGCCTAACCGGTCCAGCTTGGTCACGATCAGCACGTCACCTGACTCCATCTTGCCTAGTAGAGTCTGGAAGCCTTTACGCTCACTGGCGGGGATGCTGCCTGAGATGGTTTCCTCAACTACTCGACTCGCCTGCACATCGAAACCTGCGGCTTTTACTTCTTGCACTTGGTTCTCAGTGAACTGGGTTGAGGTGCTGACTCGGCGGTACAGGAAAGTGCGGGACATGGCGGTGACTCCACTAGTATCACTTAAGGTGGTATCATTGTATCGAGGTATCGTTAAAGCCATAAGGCTATTTTTATGATACTGAATACCGCTCGTCAGGAAGGTGTCGTTTAACGGTCGTTTGATGTGTCCCTGTTATCATCGTCATGATCAGGCGTTTGGCATGCAGGGGGCAGGGAATGGGCATTGATCTTGAAACGCTTCGACCAACTGGCAAGTCGATGATCGTTGACTGTGTGCAGAGCGCAGGTATAGACGTCTCTGAATGGAGTTTTAGAAAATCGGACGGCCGATCAGTAAGCCGGCCTCAATCAAATGGCGGCTACTGTTACGAATGGTCTTTTCGGAGCGCCGACATAAGTACCCTGCTTTTGTGTGTTTGGTGGGAGGGATTGCATGTCGACAGTCAAGGGCGGGTCTGCTTTTCAGAAAATCTGAGAGCGTATGCCGATGCCTTGATCCAGCAGCTTGAAAAATACCCCAAGAATCGAAATCGAACGATCAAAGACCCACGCATCAATCGTGCACAGCATTTCAGCACTACAGTCCACCTAGCCGCCATGAACACGACTCCTGTTCGGGTAGTCATCGTGACAGGACCTGTTCGGGAGCGTGAGACGGAAGATGAAAGAGCAAAGCATGATCGAGCGACGGGACGCCAATTGGATGATCAGCTGTGGTTCGTCGAGTCGTTCGAAGAAGATGGAGTATTTTTACTAGTTCGAGGTAACCAAAATCCATTGAGCATCGTTGCTGAAACGACTGATGTTGAAGAAATTTCTATGCAGTTGGAAATCGCTGTGGTGAGCGATCCTCCCGTTTTAGATCAGTTTGCTACGAATGAGCGGCCGGACACATATATCTATAACGGCGTACAACGTTACCGTGATCTTAACGTTCGTCGGCGGGTGTTGGAGCGTTCAGGAGGTGTCTGTGAGCTAACGGAGGTTCCAGGTTTTCTGATGGCGAATGGTGGCATCTATTTGGAAACCCATCACATCATTCCACTTTCAGAGGGCGGTGCTGATACGGTTGAAAATGTCATAGCCTTAACTGCGGACGCCCACCGCCAAGCCCATTTTGGCGTTGACCGCGATGAGATACGAACACGCTGTTTTGAGATCGTTGCAGGTCGAATTAGTCGAAGGGGTGAGCTATCGCAGAGGACTCTTCGTTGTTAGCAATTATTGACTGAGCTTTAGAATTCCAGCGGTGATAGCAGCCGCGTTCTCATCAAGGGGCTGCAATGCAGTGACGCCGTTCTCATGGGCTTCGCTTGAACCGTTTGATATAGCCCATAGGGCAACGTCCTCGATTGCTGCGGCTAAGGCGTTTGGTTGTGCAGAAGCAAGGTTAGAACTTCTGTTGTGGCTATGTAGGAGTCTGTATTGTCTGGCATATCTGTCGTCCTTGAGGGGGTGGCAATGATCGTAGATCAGTGCGAGGCAGGATGGGGTCTGTGGTATTGGCGGAGGATTCCAGCTGCTGCTACTTTAGCCAGCTCAGACATGGAATCTATCCCAATGGAACGCACCTTACCCTCTCCCCTTGTCACCTACGAATGGGCCCCGGTCCGGGAGAAGGCGTCGTGTATGCTTAATGCTGTTCGTGATGACGTGGGTATCGATAAAAACCCTATATCGTATAACGGCCCGCTCTGAAATTACCTGCCCGTGTTACGGCAACGTCCCTCAGCACAGCTGGGCAAAGTGCGGGCCTACGACTGCCGTAGCGTCATAATCGCATCTGTGATCGCTTGCGCATTTGTGTCCAGGGTTTCCATGGCTGCAATTGCGTTAGCTGCGACACCCCCGACTCCATTTTCTGACAGCCACTTGGTCACTTCTTCAATGGCCGCACCCAGGGCGTGCTGGTTGTGCAAGAGCAATGTCAGTGCGTCCGCTGTGGCGATGTTGGCATCTGGACTATCTGACATGGGTATCGTCCTTGAGTGGTGATGCGGGAAGCCTAGCTCATCTCGCCTCTGGTTGGACTGGCGTGTAATTGCTCAGGCCTGTCCAATGTTCGCGTTCGACCTGACCAGCCCTTTGGACCGAATTAGACCTGCACGTTTCCTGGTTATGACCGGCAGAGGACGACCCAAAGCTGCCCTTCACCGAGGGCAGGAATCGACCCTTTGCAGTCATTGAACACCGGCAGAATCGGCCAGAAAGCCGCCGCTCAATGGTGCGTATCAAACAGTGGGGACGTCACTTCTAATTGCTCTCGGTTTATGGACATAGAAGCGTCTACGAACCTCAAGGCGATTCAGCCTTCTCCTTCACGTCATAGTTTTTTTTCTTCGCAAAGACGCCCCCAACGACTGTCGGCTCTATAAATAAAATTTTTCTCTTGGTAGCTCCAGGGCCATATGGCTGCATTCGAAAATGCCCCTTCCTCCAGTGCGTACGCTTTTCCTTTACATTTCTTGCGTGATCAAATCCTGCATCAGTTTCATAGATCACATTATCCACAGGGCTAATTATTACTCTGTCATAGGTCTTTCGGAGCTTATCTTCAAATTTACGAATTTTACCTATGCCTTTCAACGAGGTTATTTTTTTTCGTAGTTCCTTTCGCTCGTTGAATGCAGTGTCGCGGTATTGCTTGCAATTAGTGAACAATAAAACTTTGGCCATGTGATTTAATGTTTCAGATAAATATCTCATGTCGCCTGTGAAGTCGTCGTCATCGCCGTATCTTTCCTCGACTCGACTGAGCTCCTGCTTTATTGTTCGCATTCCATCCTGTATGTAGAATCCTTGCACTCGCAGTGCATCATCTTCCACATGTGATTTACCCAATGGCGAGCCGGTAAACATCAGATCTAGAATCCTCAACGGCTTGGTCACGTCCACCACTGGGCTGTCGTTATAACGCTTCATCTCCATTGAGCCAGGATTAATCTGGGTCTCACTTATATATACGCCTTCTAGTATGTGCTCATGTGTAGATTCGTTATAGACTTTGAGTGAAGAGGTTCGGCTCTCTGTAAATTCGATGTAACAAGTTTTAAACGGTGGGCGGAGATAATCTACCGGAATGTCGTCGCCAATCTCCGTTTGTTCCAAAATCCCATCAAGAACATTTGATGTTGTCAAGATATTGCCATCTTGGCGCCTGAATTTGTAAGAGTAGAGCGTTGTGCTAAGCGCGATCCCCGCCAGATGATCAGTCAAGCTGGTGGAACGATAAAAAGAAAAAATATCAGGGCGCAGCCTTGTAATCGTCTGCGTCAAGTAGTCTATTGAGCATGTTTCAATATCCAATCCGACGAAGATTTCATCATACATTCGATCCCTCGCCCGTGTGTGCATCTCGGTATATTCAGAGCAGGTCATTCTCACCGGATGCGGCAATTTGTATGTGATGTCCATATTCCTCCAACCTACCAGTAAAACTCAATAAAACCCTGTCGGGCTCAGTCAACGCAGAACGGTGAGATTATGGCATCACTGAAGCCGAATAGCCTCATAGGATGATTCTTGGGCTCTGGGCATGAGGCGATGCATTAGTGCGGACTTTCAGCAGAGACATTTCCATAGACCACTTTTCTAATCAAATACGCTCACCACAAACGTAAATATTCGACTGGCAGTGGCTTTTTTTGGCCGTTCTCTGTCGGTCGTAAACATCCCTTTGAAATCCACTGATACCAACGTTCTTCAGAATCGGTACCTGACCTGAATCGAACTTCACTCGTGAGTCCGTGGCGAAACATCAGGGTAGAGAATGTGGCAGACCAACGGAATTTCTACGCAGGCTGGGTCGAGGTTAAGAGCCATTCCTGTGCCCACCCGCTGTCTGCGGCTACGATTTCAAAATATCACTGGCATGAAATAGCCGCCCGTAGGCGACTAGTGGCGCACAGAGGTGATGTCAAGTTCTGATGCTGAATGACAACTTAAGGCGAGTCATGAGGCGGGATACAGTCATCGGCTGGAATGTCTTCCCTTTGGCCGTGGTGATGCCCTTGGCGTTGAGACACTGGGCAATGGCAACAAAGGACGTGCAACCGTCGTACAGGCACGCCTTGATGTTATGAGCGATTGCGTCGGCCCGATTGTCAGCGTTCTGTTTCTTTGCCTCCAGTGCAGCACTGTTGCCTACTTCCCAAGCCTTCGCACGACCAGCGTCACGACGGGCGATCTTCGCCTGTGCTTCGACATCGCCGTTGGCGGCAAGGGCTTTCAACTCGGCCAGGCCATCCTTGGTACGCTGGCGAATCTTGACCAGCTCTTCTTCAGCCAGCAGCGACTTGATGTTGCGAACGAGGCGACTGCCATGAACGTCCTCGGCTTCGACGATGGTGTACTTCTTCTGGAGAACAGCGAAGTGGGCGTGGTCACGGGTCAGGCGGTCAACACGGTGGATGACTATCGGGCAATCCAAACCCTTCGCCATTGCCAGAGCTAGGCGGCACTGCGGTCGTTCCAGAGGATCGATAGAACCCGACACGCCCTCATCCGTGAACTGGGCGACGATTTGCCAGCTGTGCGTCTCAGCGGCGATCTGGATAGCGGCGAACTGACCGGCTACCGACAGGCACTGATCGTCTGTACTCATCCGTGCGTAAGCAACGACCTGTTTCATGTTCTCGCCTCGTATTCTCGGTTTGACCACATTTAACAAATTGTAGTCGTTCGACAACAATATGTTATGCCCGCTTTTGCCTTTGCCCGTTCGAAGCGATTTCCCTACTGTGAATGTTCGACGGTGGAGGTCAGGATGCATTCCAGACCTACGATGAGCACTTATTACAAGCCAAAGCTATGCTTGGGCGTCAAATGTCCCCTGTGAGGGGGGGCTGTTTGCCAGGGTGTAGGGGAATCGAGGGGCTATACTTGTGTTTTCATTGGGAGTTTAGGTGACAGGGGCATTAGCCCTATCCGCTTGAGAATGGGGACAACTGTCGTTTTTTGCCTGACAGTTAGCTGTGAGTACTTCATGTGCCCCGAGCGTAAGCCATTGAGAAATTTGATCTCCCAGGCAGTCAAGTCCTTACGTTTGAAAGTGAAAGCGTTATCTATTGCCATGAGTATTGTGACTTCGCGTTTAAGAGCCATTATTGGTTCCTATAATGCCTAATTATTTATTTTGATATGTGTATCGCCGCTCAATAGTTCGCGAGTGCAAATAATCGAATGGAAAAATAAAAAGTAGTTTGTGTGTGGCGATCTGCTTGACCCGGCCGTAGTGTAGGCGCTGTAAACAGGGGTTTTGACGCGCTACAAGAACTCAACAGATGCTGCTGGACAACCAGTGTGATTAGATTTTCAATTACTTCCTTGATAGTTTTGCTCAGTGGTCAGCGATAACGTAGAATTGATATTGTCCAACTGAACTTTTCGTTCTCAGATTACACGGACCGCCCAAGTGCTCGTTGGACATCGACAACGGAGCCGATCCAGTTACTTTCACGTTCGTCCATTGGTTGAAGATCAAAGCGTCTACCGAAAGCACTAGAGTTCTCGTTAGCGCTCTCTATGGCAATGTGTTTATAACCAATCTCGGACGCAAGCCCGGTAATCAGCGTTAATAAACGACGACCATGTCCTTTGCGTTCTTCCTTGAAACCAATCCGTGCAAGAACAAGTGTCTCTCGTGGCCAGCCAGCTTCGGGTCTAGGAAAAAGGCGAAGGTAAATATCGTATTTGAGCGTATATGCATTAACTGTCGCGGCAAGTCCTAGGTTCAGATGCTGTTTCACGTACCGCTCTTTGTACCCGAAGCTTTCGACTAAGAACGGAGCGAGCTCTGATATCAGATGAGTTCCACGAAATTTCGCGTAGTTGTTCCAATGGTCATCAGATGCATTAAGGTCGGGTTTTTCGACAGTCACTTTTTGACACTCCTGGTGGGCTGGCTTTTTCTCAAGCTACCCATGAGTCCGCAGGGGTGTCAAGCGGCTCGCTACAATATTTTTTCTCGTGCACTTAAGTTTTTATATAACTAGTTGGTTTTCTCGTGCACTAGTAAAAAGTTCATCTTGCGTTAGTGTGTTAGTTTTCGATTGTACCAAGGATTTTTTAGTGTATGAGATTCTGTTTGATAGGGGCGAAAATTTAATTGAATTGTCCTGATGTAATGACTGGTAAGAGTCTGGCGGCGCCTAGTTATCTACTGTAGGCCAGTGACATCCACAATCATCGCTGTTGGTGGGGATGCCTATGGTGTGTTTGCAGGTGGTGTCTCACCAGCGCCGCCCCATGGATGCGATACCTGTTCGGCTCTCACCTCCTGATGTTGGGCCTACCCTCCTCACGGCGTACATGTAATTGGTGGGGCAGGGGCAGACAAGCCCCACACGCTCTTGATCTGATCCGTGTAGGTATATGGTGACTGACAGTCACGGATAACTCACTTCCAAGTCTATAATTTCCATTCTTCCTACCTGTGTCTCGGGGCACGATTAACAACTGTATAAGTTCCAAGGGAGGAAAGGGGGGTAGCCCCCTCCCGCTTTTTCTTTGAATTGTGTAAGGGGAACTGGTGACTATAGTCACAGCTTACCCTTCAACGCTAATTAATCGTGGCGTATGCGCCACAGCATAAGAGCCTCTACAGTATTCTGCACAGTTAGAGGCAAGATCAAAAGCGGGGAGGGGCTTTTTGCCCCCTCTCTCCCCTTTACTATATAGAGTTATAATTTGTGCCTTGGGCACAGGTTGTTATGCTGTAGCGTCTACGCTACAAGTTACCTATATAAGAACTTAATCTCATACAGTAGCGTGTCCGGCTTTCGCCATACACTTAGGTATGGAGGGCGCGAATTTCAACTCCCGGACAAATGAGAATACTTATCGTCAGACAAAGCTGTCTTCCACTACCTTCAGCCAGCCTTGAGAATCAACGAAATCAAGGGACGGATTTATGCCTTTCGGCTCAGGGTAGTATTCCGGTTTCTAATCTTGCCAGTCACCTTCATCAACTGGCATGGGTGCGTCGGGTGTACCTTCAAGCAAGTCAGTCAGGACAAGCGAACGCTCCAGCAATAAGGCCAGTGGCTCTCCAATACCATAACCTTTGACAGCCATCTTCAGCAGGTGGCGCTCCGCTGCGTAAAGCTGCTTGCGTTGAGCTAGGTCAGCCTCTTCGCTATCCTCTCGCCAGCGTGTGGCGTGGATTTCCATGTATTGGTGCGTGTGGGCTTTAATCCTGAACATCAAGTCGGCAGCAGCAGCTTCCAGGAACTCACGCCCCGCAGTTGGTGCTTCCTCATCCACCCAGTCCATCACGAACAGGACGCTGCAATCTTCCTCTGCTGCCCGGAGTCTCACCTTTTGTTTAACACGCTTGATGGTGCTCTGATCGTAATTGCTGACGTAGTTGCCTGTAGAGGTGTCCCACTCCGACCGGTATTCCTCATGCATGATGTTGCGTAGCTCGTAATCCCGAATGCCGTGCTTTCGTTTAGCTTGCGTGAACACGCGCTCTACTGCCTTGGTGAATGGCGTCTGAGTCTTTTTAACGGCCTTCTTCACCTTGGGGGGCTTAGCAATTTCTTTGGTCAAGTCTTTGACTTTTCGCTCTGGTAGTCCAGTTGCCTTTATGATATCGGCGATAGACATTCCGCCTTTACGAAGCTCGATGGCGGTTTGTTCAACAGGAATTGAATCGATATTGCGTGCTGCGATGGTGCTAAGTTCCATTGTATTTCTCGTAGTTAATTAAATTAGTTTCATAGATAAGCCCTCAATTGGTCGCCGGTTGTTGATTTCCGGAAACGCATAAACCCATATCGCAAACGACAGTTACCCGCTCTGCTCAGAGGCCTAACGGCTTGAACAAGCAAAGTAATGCTCTGGTATGGGTAGTTGCTGTATCCAGCCTTAAAGGGTGCACAGGCTGGTGAAGACGGGCTTTTACATCAGCACGTGATGCGTGTCAACTTCAACTTCCAGCAAGCGCTATCGTTCGATGACTGCGGCACACGTGGTATGTGCTGTAACCGGTTAGCAGGATTACCACTTCCTGGTGTGGCAAGTTGAAGCATGAGTTCTGCTTGCCAATTGATGCTTGGTAATAGCCAGCGTATTTTGCTGCCTACTTCGCCTTCCATGTCAGTTAGCAACTTGCGAATATCCCGAAGGATGGCTTTACGCTGTTTCGACCTTGTTTGTAATCGGCTTAAAAATCAGCCGATTGGATTTCCAGTTCACGTTATGGGTCAATGGCCTTGGCTTGCAGTGGAACGCTATAGTCTGTCTGTAGGATGTCTACTTCCCGGCGGCGCAAGGCTAACTATGTTTGATCCCGGTTTCTGGTGTCTTTGTAGAAACGAGCAGTTTTGCTCACATCGACATGAACCAGATTTGGATCATCTCCTAGCTCCAAGAGCATTGTCCGGATATCGCGTAGAATTTGGGCGTGTTGCTTCCCTGTCTGCTTGTAAATCTCTACGCTGTTCTCGGCCAACGTTTCGCCTTGGTGCCGCAGCGTCTTGCCTGACCGTCGTTCCGGCTCCTGCCAGCGTTCAACCAGGTCAGCAGTAAACTCTGGCGAAATCTCAGCCACAACGATGATCGAGTCACGCTTACCTTGCTCACCCTGGAACAGATACTGCTCAACTGTCTGCCCTTGGGAGTTCGTGACATGCTGCATTGCAGCATGTTGAATTACTCCACGATCCAACAGCCGTTCAATCGATACTTTCACGTTGTTGTGGCGGCTCCCGACTAGATCAGAAATCTCCTGGCTGGTCATCGATGCAGCCTCGTCCAGAAGTTGGTTGATCGGCTTAGCCACCTCAGCTTCCAGTTCCCGCCATCGATCAATGACTGCGGCACGCATGGTGGTGCTGTAGACGGTGAGCAAGATGTCCACTTCCCGGCGAGGAAGGTTGAAGCACGGGAGAGTTTTGTTCTGCTCACTCACGTAGGAGGCTTCAAAATTGAAGGCTCCTACCCCCAAGTCCTCCAGCATTTTGCGAATATCCCGCATGACATTCGCGTGGTCCTTCCCTGTCAGCTTGTGAATCTCGACGCTGCTCATAGTCAGGGTGTCGCCCAAGATTATCGGCTTGGCCAACGCTCCTTCCAGCTCACGAAGGCGAACAACAACCTTGTACCGCAATGGAGCGCTATATCCAGTAATCAGGGTTTCGGTAAGGTCGCGGGGCAAGTTGAAGCACGGTTGCTCCCGCTTGTAGGCGTCCAAATAGATGCCAGCAAAGCTGCTTGCATCTTCACCTCCCAAGTCCTCCAGCATGTTGCGGATGTCACGCATCACATCGGCGTGGTTCTTCTCAGTAAGCTCCGCAATTTCTTTGCTGCTCATCGTCAGGCCATCACCAAGAATAATCGGCTTGGCCGCCTGGGGCACGAGGCTCAGTGTTGGTTGCGAAACCGGTAATTCAAACTGTTCGGCTGGCCAACTATCGTCCTGCCAAATCTCTTTCAACTTTCCGATGTGCTTTGGAGCCAATCGATTCATTACTTCGACTCTGGCCCTGCTCTCCGGTGAAGAGGGCGTTGATGGCGTTACGGGGCCGACGGCGTACGTGCTTATATACGTCAACTACATGGGCATGAAATCCCGATGCGACCCCGTTGGATTGACGTGTTTACAGTTCTATCCGTTTCAGTGCTTCCGCCATGGCCTTTAACGGACTGCGACTACCGTAAATGCTGAAGGTCACCGCGCCATCTTCGTGTCCTGCGATCCGCTTGATGAGCGAGTCCTGAATCCCCGCATCTCGTAGGTCATCAATGAGCGTGTGGCGGAAACTGTGAAACGTCTTCTTCGGGTCAGTGATACCCAACTTCGTCTTGTACCGACCGAACCATTTCGATGGTGCGTGCCCCAGCTTTCCTCGAACTGCTTCCAGCTCAGGGAACAGACGATCTGCTCCAGTGTTCCTGACAAACTCAACATGCTTCAACAACCCTAAGTCGATCAATGCTGGGTGCAAGGGGAGGATGCGTCGGCTGCTGGAGTTCTTCAGGTTCTGGTCTTCACGCCTATCATCGATGCGGATGCACGGGATGGCCTGTTGTTCGATGAAGTCGTCCACGCGCAATTGGCAGAGTTCTTCCAGCCGTGCCCCAGTGGTTCGTCCTAGTAGCGGCAACCAAAAGCGCCACGGATGTTTTCGGGCTTGTGCCTTTAGAGCATTCAGGTCGAGCAGGGTGGTCAGATCGTGTCGATCAAAAGACAGTCGCGCCTCTTTGGCCGATCCCGTCATTACCTTCAGGCCCACCAGAGGATTGTCCGCTACGTACCCGTTCGACCTGCACCAGTTCAGAAACGCAGAGAGCTTGCGTAAGCGATTGTTCACTGTGACGGCGGTGATGGTCTTATAAGTGGTACCGGACTCCACAACCTGCATCAAGGTCTTGCCTTCATATTCAGGGCGTAGGCCGAAGTACTGCGGGCAACGGCTTAGCCGCTCTTTCAGCAGTCGGGCTTGCTGAGCGTCGAAGGCGTCTGCTGGCATGTCACCGATCAAGTCGAACAGATCCCGTAGGGCACGTTCCACCTCAAAGGTGCTGACCTCCCGCCACGTACCGCCCCGTTTTCCTTCTTCTATATAGAGCTTGGACAGAGTGGCGAGAGTGGGGCAGTCGCTGTTCCGCATCACGGTATTGGTTGGCGCCTTCCGTGCAGCAGGTCGGATCGTTGTTGAGGGGGCACAGTCTCGCCACTCCGAACACAGCCTACGCAGCGTCTGGAGGTCTGCCATAGGGTGTTCATTCAGGTGTTTGTGCACCTGCTGAGCTAGTGAGGCGGCGAGGAACTGGGCACTCTGCCGATGTCGGATGTTCAGGCTCAAACGTAAAGTGTGACACCTCGGGAAGAGGTGCTTAGGCAGCTTGAGATTAAGGTAATAGAGCGCTCCGCGCTTGATCAGGTAAGCCATGGGTGTGACACCAAAGTGTTACAGCAAAGTGTGACAGTGCTGACTACACCCCGATTTCTAACAGTCCGTGCAGCAAGCTCGCACGGCAGAGATATTGCAACCCCAAAAGCCTCAAACCCTTACCCCATAAGGCTCGCAACGATTACCGGGCATGCTGGCATGCCACCTGGTCAGATCCGGAAGGAAGCAGCCACAGCGGGAACATTGTGTGCCGGGGTGTGGCTGGTGGGGTTGCCTCCATAACGCCACTTCCTTGATCCCGAGGCTGTGAGCGCGCAAGGCCCATCGCTACATCTGGTTTAAAAAATTCTGAATATGTTTGCCTGCTGCATCGCATGCAGTGGTTTTTTCGTGCCTGTCATTTATGGATTCTGTGCTGCCACCATCATTTGGCAGCACAGAAAGATCAGCGGCTCAGGAAGACTTGCGGCTGAACAACTTACGCACGAAGCCTGCGATCACCACCAAACCCACGACCAGGAATTTCTTGGCGGCCAGCAGGAAGATGCCGATCTTGGCAAACAATCCAGCTTTGGCTGCCAGACCGCCACCCACCAAGGCCGCCAAGCCGTAAGACGCCAGTTTGTCGGTGCCAGGGCTGTAGTCGGTGTACAAGTTGCCATCGGTGAAGTTGGTGAAGGCGATGACTTTCGGCAATTCTTGCTTGATGGTCGCCAGGTCCGCCATGGCGGCGACAGCGTTCAACTCCAGAACGCCCGCCCGGCCGAGCACTCGAATGCTGTAGTTCAGCGTGCTGTCCTGGGCGTCGTCGGCTTTCAGTTCCCGGGCCCAGTACATCTTGTGGCTGGTCTCGTCGTAGCGCGGTTGCTCGGCCCAGCCCAGCAGGTGCAGCCCGGTATAGCCCTGCTTCTGCCGTTGCTTGTTGTCTTCTTCATCCTCTTCCTGCATTTGCTTGAGCAGGTCGGCATAGTCGATTTTTGCCGCGTCTTCGTCGGAAATATGCCCGTCGTCCTTGTAGCTGACGATGACACCCCAGCCGCTGGCGGTCAGAGGGTTGACCGCTTTTGGAATGATCATGCCCAAGGTCTTGTGGCCGGGCGGGTTGCCCCATCCCTCGGTCAGCAAGCGCTCGGTGTCCTTCGGGTCCAGGTAGTAAAACTCGTCATCGAGTTTGAGTGACGCAATACCGGAAGGCAGCGTGATGGTGCCGTGCTGTTGCTTCAGCGATGCTAGAAACTGCTCGGGCGTTTGCTGCACTTGTGCGGCTTCCACAGGTGTTGCGGGAGGGGTCGCCGCCGCTTGCGCGGTGGTGTGAAGCGCGCAAAGCAGCGCTGCCATCAGAATCGGTCGCAGGTGTTTCATCGTATTCCCTTACATTTTGAATTAATTTCGCGCGAATAGTATCGGATGGCCATTATCGATGCACGCTCGCTGTTCTCCGTGGATCGATCACCTCGCTATGCAAAATGTAAAGCGTTTCGTAGAATCGGCGCGCCTAAAGGGTATTGGGTGACCTGTTCTCCGATATTGGCTGCCGGGTAGAGCCACTACCGCAGTCGAGCGGACCACCGCTAGCGACAGAGAGCCTCACTCATGGAAGAGAAATACCGCAGAGCGGTGGATGCCGCCGCGATTTTTTCCGAGACCGATCTGACCGGCCGGATTACTTACGTCAATGACCAGTTCTGCGCCGTGTCCGGCTATAGCCGCGACGAACTGCTCGGGCAAACTCATCGCCTGATCAACTCTGGTGTGCACACCGCTGATTTCTTCGCCGGCATGTGGCGCACCATCGCGCTGGGCAATGTCTGGAAGGGCGAGATCTGCAATCGCGCCAAGGACGGCAGCCTGTATTGGGTCGAGAGCACCCTGGTGCCGGTGCTGGATGACGCCACCGGGCGAATTGATCGCTACCTGTCTATTCGCTTCGACATCAGTGAAAAACGCCAGCTCCTGCATTCCCTGCAATGGCGGGTCGGCCATGACGTGCTGACCGGTTTGCCCAATCGCGCGTTTCTCTCGGATTTGCTGGACCAGGCGCTGGAGTTCTCCCGTCAGGAAAATATTCCGCTGGCCGTGTGCATGCTCGACCTCGACGGATTTAAAGCGGTCAATGACGGTTACGGCCATGCCAGTGGCGATTTGTTGCTGGTGGAAGTGGCCAAGCGTTTGCGCGATATCGTCCGCAGCGAGGATGTGGTGGCGCGCTTGGCCGGCGACGAATTTGTGCTGGTGTTGCGTTATGTGTGCGACGTAGTGGAGTTGCGTGCAGCGCTGAATCGCGTGCTGGGAGCGCTATCCGCGCCTTACTCGCTGCAGGACAAGACCCTGAATGTGTTTGCCAGCATCGGCGTAACGCTGTTTCCCCACGACAATGAAGATGCCGAAACGCTGCTGCGGCATGCCGATCAGGCGATGTACGTGGCCAAACAGAGTGGGCGCAATCGGTTTCATGTGTTTGACGTGTTCCGCGACCAGGAGGTCAAGGCCACGCACCAGACCGTCGAACGGGTTCGGCAGGCGCTGGCCGCCGGCGAATTACGCCTGTATTTTCAGCCCAAGGTGAACATGCGCCGCGGCATCGTGGTCGGCTTCGAGGCGCTGTTGCGCTGGGATCATCCGCAGAACGGCACAGTGTCGGCCCGGGACTTCCTGCCGGCAGTGGTGGAAACCGATCTGATCATCGAGATCGGTGAATGGGTGATGGATCAGGTGCTGTTGCAGCTGGACCGCTGGCAGCAAGCGGGGCAGTGCTGGCCGGTGAGTGTCAACATTGCCGCCCGGCATTTTCAGCGGGCGGATTTCGTCGACCGGCTCAGCATGGTGCTCGCCTGCCATGCGCGCGTCGCGCCGCAGATGCTCGACCTGGAAATCGTCGAGTCGGTGGCCATCGAAAACATCCAGCACGTCAGCGCTTGCCTGGAGGCCTGTCAGGCGCTTGGCGTGCAGTTTTCATTGGGCGACTTCGGCACCGGGTATTCGTCGCTGAGCTACCTGAAGCGTTTGCGCACCCAGACTATCAAGATCGACAAATCGTTTGTCCGCGACATTCTGCATGACCACGATGACCTGGCCCTGACCACGGCGGTCATTGGTCTGGCCAGGGCGTTCGGCCGACAGGTGATCGCCGAGGGGCTTGAAAGCATTGAGCATGGTGAGCTGCTGTTGCAACTGGGGTGCGAGCTCGCCCAAGGCTATTTTATTGCGCGGCCGATGCCAGCGGACGAAGTACCGGGTTGGGTGGCAAGTTTTGTCGCGCCGCCGCAGTGGCGGGTTCAGGGTTTCCCGACGTAGAGCCGGATGATGTCATCAATTTCCCCGGACATTTTCATCCTCAGCAACGTCCGCAGAATACGCTGCACCGGTACGCCCGGATCGTTACGCACGTAGCAGCCGACACTTTGTTCCTCGAGCACCGCCACGCGTTGCAACTGCCGATCGGGCAGCAGGCGTTGGTTGAACCAGTCCAGCGTCCATTGGTTGCTTACGGCGTAGTGATAGCGTCCGGCCTGGAGTTTTTCCAGCACCTGTTCCTGATTGCGCGCGTCTTCGCGGAGCAGGCGGCCACTGTCGAACAGCGGTTGCAGGGTCGGGTAGCTATAACCGAGCACCGTGCCGATGGCCTGTCGCGTTAATTTAGCCGGTATCGCTTCGGGCAGCGCTTTCTGGCGGCTGATCAGCACGTCTGGTTGGGTCCAGAGTGGAATGCTCCAGATGTAGTCGCCGGACTGATTCGGCAGCCAGGATTGCGCCGCGTAGCAACGGACATCGACCTCACCGTGCTCCATGGCGTTTTGCACGCGGGCGCGGGGCAGCACATGAAATTCCGCGGGAACGCCGACCTGGGTCGCGAGGCTGACCATGACGTCATGCAAGATGCCCTGAGTCGGGCGGCCGCGTTCGAGTTGCACCATCGGCATTGCCCAACTGTCGGGCACCACAAAGCGCAATGGCTTGGCGGCCATGGCATCCAGACTCATCAACAGCAGTGCCCCCAAGGCCAACCGCATAAACGCTCCGCGACCGATGAAACCCGAGCCAATATAAAGCCTGCAAAATGCATCTTAGCCAGATTAGACGAGCGCGCCGGATGCAATTTTGGCCTTGCTCCGCTAGCATTAGCCGCTTGTGTTCCTTCGCTGCGACGGTTTTCCATGAGTTATCAGGTTCTTGCACGTAAATGGCGTCCGCGCTCGTTCCGCGAAATGGTCGGCCAGACCCATGTGCTCAAGGCTCTGATCAACGCCTTGGACAGTCAGCGGCTGCACCACGCCTACCTGTTTACCGGGACGCGCGGGGTCGGCAAGACCACCATCGCGCGCATCATCGCCAAATGCCTGAACTGTGAAACAGGTATCACTTCGACGCCGTGTGGCGAGTGTTCGGTATGCCGCGAAATCGATGAAGGGCGCTTCGTCGACCTGATCGAGATCGACGCCGCGAGCCGGACCAAGGTCGAAGACACCCGCGAGCTGCTCGACAACGTGCAATACGCACCAAGCCGCGGGCGCTTCAAGGTCTACCTGATCGACGAAGTGCACATGCTCTCCAGCCATTCTTTCAATGCGCTGTTGAAAACCCTTGAAGAGCCGCCGCCCTACGTCAAGTTCATCCTGGCCACGACTGACCCGCAGAAACTTCCTGCAACCATTCTGTCGCGGTGCCTGCAGTTCTCCCTGAAAAACATGACCCCGGAACGTGTGGTCGAGCATTTGACCCACGTGTTGAGCGTCGAGAACGTGCCGTTCGAAGACGATGCGCTGTGGCTGCTGGGCCGCGCTGCGGACGGTTCGATGCGCGATGCCATGAGCCTGACCGACCAGGCCATCGCCTTCGGTGAAGGCAAGGTCATGGCCACCGACGTGCGGGCGATGCTCGGCACGCTCGATCACGGCCAGGTCTATGACGTTCTGCATGCGCTGATCGAAGGCGACGCCAAGGCGTTGCTCGAGGGCGTTCGCCACCTGGCAGAACAAGGCCCGGACTGGAACGGCGTGCTCTCGGAAATTCTCAACGTGCTGCACCGTGTTGCCATCGCCCAGGCGTTGCCGGAAGGCGTCGACAACGGTCACGGCGACCGCGACAGGGTGTTGGCGCTGGCCCAGGCTTTGCCGGCCGAAGACGTGCAGTTCTACTATCAGATGGGCTTGATCGGCCGCCGTGATTTGCCGCTGGCGCCGGACCCGCGGGGTGGTTTTGAGATGGTCTTGCTGCGGATGCTGGCGTTCCGGCCCGCTGACACGGAAGACGCCCCGAGGCAACCGCTAAAGCCAGTGGGGATCAGCCAGGCCACAGTTGATTCCGCACATTCAGTGGCTGCCGCGCCGGTTGTCGCGCCGGTCGTCGCTGCGGCAGTTGCACCTGATGTTGCCGTTGTTGCTCCGGTGCCTGAGCCTGAGCCACTCGCGGCCGTTATCGAGCCTGAGCCGGTTGTCGTGCCCGAACCCGTCGCGGTTGAAGCCGTGGTCGACCTGCCATGGAATGACCCCGTCGAGCCCGAAGTCGTCCAGCAACCCGCCGTGGAGCCAGTGCTGGAAACCGCCGCTGAACAACCCGAATTGCCCCCGATGCCGCTGCCGACGCCGGACAGCGCGGTGCCGGATGCGCCGGAGTGGGCTGCTGCGCCGATCCCGGAGCCGTCCGTGGCCGACGTCGATGCCGCGACGCCCGGTGTTGACCTCGACGACGAACCGCCGCTGGACGAAGATTACATCGAGCCGGACATGGATTCGGCCTACAGCTACCTGGATGAACTGGCCAGTGAACATGCCGCCGAACCCGCGCCAGAGCCCGAGCCTGAGCCGGCCGCGATGCCCGCCACCGGTCTGGCGCTGCAATGGCTGGAATTGTTCCCGCAGTTGCCGATTTCCGGCATGACCGGCAGCATCGCCGCCAACTGCACGCTGATCGCCGTTGATGGCGATAACTGGTTGTTGCACCTGGACCCGGCGCACGGCGCCCTGTTCAACGCGACTCAGCAACGTCGCCTCAACGATGCGTTGAACCAGTTTCACGGGCGTACGCTGAACCTGAGCATGGAGCTGATCAAGCCCGAGCAGGAAACCCCGGCCCAGGCTGGGTCCCGGCGTCGTGCAAACCGTCAGCGCGAGGCCGAGGAGTCGATCCACGGTGATCCGTTCATCCAGCAAATGATCCAGCAGTTCGGCGCGGTGGTCCGTGACGATACTATTGAACCTGTCGAAGCTCTGGTCAGTCAGGGCTAATAACTGAAGGCGTCCGGCCGAACGGGCCGGGCACTGTTTTAAACCACGTACGTTGAGGTGATTCCCATGATGAAAGGTGGCATGGCCGGCCTGATGAAGCAGGCGCAGCAGATGCAGGAAAAAATGGCCAAGATGCAGGAAGAACTGGCCAACGCCGAAGTCACCGGTAAAGCGGGTGGCGACATGGTCACCGTGGTGATGACCGGTCGTCATGACGTCAAGCGCGTGACCATCGACCCAAGCCTGGTCGAAGGCCTGAGCGAAGACGACAAGGAAATGCTCGAGGCGGTGTTCGCTGCGGCTGTCAACGACGCTGTGCGCAAGATCGAAGCCAACAGCCAGGACAAAATGTCCGGCGTGACCGCTGGCATGCAATTGCCACCGGGCATGAAACTGCCGTTCTGATTCGCTAAAGCGGGTTGGACGAGCTACAAAAAAATGCCAGGCGTTGAGCCTGGCATTTTTGTTTCTGCCTGGAGGTCATGTGGCGCCTGATACGCGTTCGTTTCAGGGCAGAAACATCGAACGCCCTACCGCCACAACGGTCTGCTCCCCTATACCGCCAAATTCATCGATCAAAGGAGACGCTCACATGCCAGAAGCATTGACCCTCAACCAACGTATCGTCCTGGCATCCCGTCCTGTGGGCGCGCCCACGCCAGAGAATTTTCGCCTCGAGCGGGAAGCGCTACCCGAACTGGCCGACGGCCAGGTGTTGCTCAAGACACTTTTCCTTTCACTTGATCCCTACATGCGCGGACGCATGAGTGACGCGCCGTCCTACGCCGCGCCGGTGGAAATCGACGGGGTCATGACCGGCGGCGCTGTCAGCCGGGTCGAGCGTTCGCTGAATCCTAAATTTCAGGAAGGTGATCTGGTGGTGGGCGCTACGGGATGGCAGAGCCACAGCATCAGCGACGGCCGTAACGTGATTCCAGTGCCGTCCGGGCTGCCGAGCCCGTCCATGGCGCTGGGCGTGCTGGGTATGCCGGGCATGACGGCTTACATGGGACTGATGGAAATCGGCCAGCCCAAGGAAGGCGAAACACTGGTCGTGGCGGCAGCGTCCGGCGCAGTCGGTTCGGTGGTCGGCCAGGTGGCGAAGATCAAGGGCCTGCGGGTGGTCGGAGTGGCGGGTGGCGCGGACAAGTGCCGTTACGTGGTGGATGAGTTGGGCTTCGATGCCTGCATCGACCACAAGAGCGTGGATTTTGCTGATGAGTTGGCCTTGGCGTGCCCCAAGGGCATCGACATTTATTACGAAAACGTCGGCGGCAAGGTATTTGATGCGGTCATCCCGTTGCTCAATCCCAAGGCGCGAATTCCGCTGTGCGGCCTGATCGCTTCCTACAACGCCAGCGCGGCGCCGAGCGGTCCGGACCGCTTGCCGCACTTGCAGCGCACGTTGTTGACCAAGCGTGCACGGGTCCAGGGCTTTATCGTGTTTGATGACTACGGTGATCGTCAGCCGGAGTTTGTCAGCGCCATGGCGCCGTGGGTGCGTGATGGCAAGGTGAAGTTCCGCGAAGACGTGGTCGACGGTCTCGAGAATGCGCCCGAGGCGTTCATCGGTCTGCTGGAAGGACGCAACTTCGGCAAACTGGTGGTGCGGGTCGCGCAAGACTGAGTATTTGACGCTAAAGAGAGGCGCGGGTATAAACCGCGTCTCGTTGTTATGTCGGACGTTTCCCCCATGAGCTTCAGCCCTTTGATTCGCCAACTGATCGATGCCCTGCGAACGTTGCCAGGTGTCGGTCAGAAAACTGCCCAACGCATGGCATTGCAGCTGCTGGAGCGTGATCGCAGCGGTGGCTTGCGCCTGGCGTCGGCGCTGAACCTGGCCATGGAAGGTGTCGGCCACTGCCGGCTGTGCCGCACGTTGACCGAAGACGATCTGTGCCCGCAATGCGCCGATAACCGTCGCGACGATACTGTGTTGTGCGTGGTTGAAGGACCGATGGATGTCTATGCGGTAGAACAGACCGGTTTCCGCGGTCGGTACTTTGTGCTCAAGGGCCATCTGTCACCGCTCGACGGGCTCGGGCCGGAAGCCATCGGCATTCCGCAATTGCTGGCGCGGATCGAAGAGGCGGGCACTTTCGCCGAAGTCATCCTCGCCACCAACCCGACGGTCGAAGGTGAAGCCACGGCGCACTACATCGCCCAGTTGCTCAGCAATAAAGGTCTGATCGCTTCGCGCATCGCCCACGGTGTGCCGTTGGGGGGTGAGCTGGAGTTGGTGGATGGCGGGACGTTGGCGCATTCGTTTGCAGGGCGTAAGCCGATCGCTTTATAACGTCTGCGCGGACCCCATCGCTGGCAAGCCAGCGCCTACCAGGGCGCGTGATATTCGTAGGAGCCTGCTTGCTGGCGATCCAGGCACCTCGGTCTACCTGATTCACACAATCCTGTTGAAAACCAAGCAAGCGCTCGGTTAACGTCGCTGGACCCTTCAGTGGAGTTCGCCGATGCCTGCCTTCCAGGAATACTTCGACCCCAGCCACCAATTGGTTCGCGACAGCGTCAGACGTTTCGTCGAGCGCGAGATCCTTCCGGACATCGACCAGTGGGAAGAAGCCGAAAGCTTTCCCCGCGAGCTCTACCTCAAGGCCGGTATGGCGGGGATTCTTGGCATCGGTTACCCCGAAGCCCTGGGTGGCAGCCACGAAGGTGACCTGTTCGCCAAGGTCGCCGCCAGCGAAGAGCTGATGCGCTGCGGCTCCGGCGGATTGGTCGCGGGGCTGGGTTCGCTGGACATCGGTCTGCCACCGATCCTCAAATGGGCCCAGCCCGAGGTCCGTGATCGAGTCGTACCGCAAGTCCTGGCCGGGGAAAAGATCAGCGCTTTGGCCATCACCGAGCCCGGCGGCGGCTCCGATGTCGCCAACCTGCAAACCCGCGCCGTGCGCGACGGTGATGTCTACCGGGTCAGCGGCAGCAAAACCTACATCACCAGCGGCATCCGCGCGGATTACTACACCGTCGCGGTGCGCACCGGTGAGCCGGGTTTCGGCGGCATCAGCCTGTTACTGATCGAGAAGGGCACGCCGGGGTTCACCGTCGGCCGTCAGCTGAAGAAAATGGGCTGGTGGGCGTCGGACACTGCCGAGTTATTCTTCGACGATTGTCGTGTACCTGCCGACCATTTGATTGGCGCCGAGAACATGGGCTTCGCCTGCATCATGGGCAACTTCCAGAGTGAGCGCCTGGCGTTGGCGCTGATGGCCAACATGACCGCGCAGCTTGCGCTTGAAGAAAGCCTGAAATGGGCGCGTCAGCGCGAAGCGTTTGGCAAACCCATCAGCAAGTTTCAGGTGCTCAAGCACCGTTTGGCGGAAATGGCCACGGCGCTGGAAGTGTCACGGGAATTCACCTACCGCCAGGCGGCGAAAATGGCGGCGGGGCAGCGTGTGATCAAGGAGATTTCCATGGCCAAGAATTTTGCTACAGACACAGCGGATCGCATCACCACCGATGCGGTGCAGATTCTGGGTGGTATGGGCTATATGCGCGAGAGTCTGGTGGAGCGGCTATATCGCGACAACCGGATTCTGTCGATTGGCGGCGGGACGCGGGAAGTGATGAACGAGATTATCAGCAAGCAGATGGGGCTCTGAATCTTGCTGTGTCGCGGAGGACGCTATCGCTGGCTTGCCAGCGATAGCGTCCTCGATGGCGCCGTTTATTTATCGGTCAAGGCAAACTGCGTCAGACAAAACGTCGGAATTCCCATATCTTCAAGCCGCTGCGACCCACCTAACTCAGGCAGATCAATGATCGCCGCCGCTTCATGTACTCGTGCGCCCATGCGTCGAATCAGGTTGGCCGCCGCAATCAGCGTCCCTCCGGTGGCGATCAGGTCATCGAACATCACCACCGAATCGCCCTCGCACAGGCTGTCGGCGTGCACTTCGAGGAAGGCTTCGCCGTATTCGGTCGCGTAGCCTTCGGCCAACACGTCGGCCGGCAACTTGCCTTGCTTGCGGAACAGCACCAGTGGCTTGTTCAGTTGATAGGCCAATACCGAGCCGATCAGAAAACCACGGGCATCCATCGCGCCGATATGGGTGAAGTCGGCTTCGACGTAACGGTGGGCGAAGCTGTCCATCACCAAGCGCAGGGCCGTGGGTGACTGGAACAACGGGGTGATGTCGCGAAAGATCACGCCCGGCTTGGGGAAGTCGATCACGGGGCGGATCAGGGATTTGATGTTGAAGGAGTCGAAGACCATCGTCGAAGTGTCCTGGCAGGCTGCAAACGTCGAAGTATAACGGCATAACGGCGGCCGAGCCGTTTCGCTCAGCGGCCATCGTCGCACTCAACCTTCGATCGAGCCACCGGCCAGGGCGCAGAGCTGGATCGGGTCAAGGATGTGGATTTCCTTGCCCTCGGCGGCGATCAGCTCGTTTTGCTGGAAACGGGTGAACACCCGCGACACGGTTTCCACGGCCAGGCCCAGGTAATTGCCGATTTCGTTGCGCGACATGCTCAGGCGGAACTGATTGGCGGAGAAACCGCGAGCGCGGAAACGCGCCGACAGATTGACCAGGAACGTGGCGATGCGCTCGTCGGCGGTTTTTTTCGACAGCAGCAACATCATCTGCTGATCGTCGCGAATCTCGCGGCTCATCACGCGCATCAATTGACGGCGCAGTTGCGGCAGTTGCACCGCCAGTTCGTCGAGGCGTTCGAACGGAATTTCGCAGACCGACGTGGTTTCCAGCGCCTGGGCGGTCACCGGATGTTTTTCCGTGTCCATGCCCGACAGCCCGACCAACTCGCTCGGCAAATGGAAACCGGTGAGCTGCTCTTCACCGCCATCGCTGAGGCTGAAGGTCTTCAGGGCGCCCGAACGTACTGCATAAACGGAATCGAAAACATCGCCCTGGCGGAACAGGAACTCGCCTTTTTTCAACGGGCGGCCACGTTTAACGATTTCGTCCAGCGCATCCATGTCTTCCAGATTCAGAGAAAGTGGCAAGCACAGGGGGGCCAGGCTGCAATCCTTGCAATGGGCCTGGTGATGAGCGCGCAGTTTGACTGGCTCGGACATTTCTTCAATCCTTGTGGGAAAACACACATAAGACGTAAGGGTAACCCACGGGACGACGATCAGGCCAGCGCTGTGCCGATTTGTCACATCGCGATAAAGGGCCGCTGTCAGCGGCCGATAACCCGGTATCCACATCGACCCAAGGTACTCGCTTCATGGCCACCATCGGCGTGCTCAACCCCGGCAACAGTGGCGTGCAAACACTGCATGAACCTTCCAGCGGTTCCACCGGCGAAGAATCGACCACTGCCGCCAGTCCCATCAGTTCGCCCGTGGTCGAAGGCATCAAGGTGTCGTTGTCCGGTGCCGGTTTGGGCAAGGCCGCCGCGTCCCACGGTGATAACAAGGACATTGAAGAAAGCGGGTTGCCGGAAAACATTCAGCAGATCCTGAAGATGATTCGTCAGATTCAACGGCAGATCGAGGAGAAAGTCGCGCGCATGCAAGTGGTGATGGCCGACAAACGACTCTCGGACGAAGAGCGCAGGGCCAAGCTAGGAGCGCTGCAAGCGGCGATCAGCACGCTCAATGGCGGATTGATTACCGCCAACTTGTCCCTGTCCAAAGCCATGACCCAGCCAAACCTGACCCCGGAGCAAGTGCTGAAGACCGCCTCCCTGGCCATGAAGACTTAAATCACCCGCGAAAATCGCTGACGGTTCTGGTGTTCGAGGTATGCGTCGAACACCATGCACACCGATCGCACCAGCAAGCGCCCGGCGGGCAAGACAGTGATGCGTTCGCTGTCCAGTTCAATCAGCCCGTCCTCGGCCATGGCTTGCAGTGGGGGCCACAACTCGCCGAAGTAGCCGCGGAAATCGATGTTGAACGCCTGCTCGATGTCGGCGAACTCCACGTTGAAACTGCAAATCAATTGCTGAATCACCGCCCGCCGCACGCGGTCATCGACGTTGCACAGCAGTCCGCGGTGGGTGGCCAGTTGCGTGGAGGCGAGGGCGTTCTGGTACTGGTTCAGATCGCTGCTGTTCTGACAGTACAGGTCGCCGATCTGGCTGATGGCCGAGACACCCAGGCCAATCAAATCGCAGTGTCCGTGAGTGGTGTAGCCCTGGAAGTTGCGTTGCAGCGTCGATTCCTCCTGGGCAATCGCCAGTTCATCGTCGGGCAGGGCGAAGTGGTCCATGCCGATGTAGCGGTAGCCAGCCGCGGTCAGCTGTTCGATGGTGCGTTGGAGCATCTCCAGTTTCTGCGCGGGCGTCGGCAACTCGTCGCTGTTGATTCGCCGCTGCGGCATGAAGCGCTCGGGCAGGTGCGCGTAATTGAACACCGACAACCGGTCCGGTTGCAGGTTGATCACTTCGTCGACGGTGCGGGCGAAATTTTCCGGGGTCTGCCGGGGCAGGCCGTAGATCAGGTCGATGTTGATCGAGCGAAACTGCAAGGTCCGCGCAGCGTCGATCACCGCCCGGGTTTCCTCCAGGCTCTGCAGGCGATTCACCGCACGCTGTACCGCCGGGTCGAGGTCTTGCAGGCCGATGCTGACCCGATTGAAACCCAATTCACGAAGCAGGCCCATGGTCGACCAGTCAGCCTCGCGCGGGTCGATCTCGATGCCGTAGTCGCCGCTGTCGTCGTCCAGCAGATTGAAGCTTTTACGCAACTGGGCCATGAGTTGGCGCAGTTCGTCGTGGCTGAGATAGGTCGGCGTACCGCCGCCGAAGTGCAATTGCTCGACCTTTTGCGTCGGGTCGAGGTGGCAGGCGATCATCTGGATTTCCTGCTCCAGGCGCTGCAAATAAGGGAGGGCGCGCCCGCGATCCTTGGTGATGACTTTGTTGCAGGCGCAGTAGTAGCAAATGTTCGCGCAGAACGGCACGTGCACGTACAGCGACAACGGGCGCAGGGCCTTGCGGCTTTCGCGCAGTGCGTGAAACAGGTCGAACGTGCCGACATGGCCATCGAACTGCACGGCGG
Organism: Pseudomonas sp. GB2N2; assembly: GCF_054897705.1. NCBI lineage: Bacteria > Pseudomonadati > Pseudomonadota > Gammaproteobacteria > Pseudomonadales > Pseudomonadaceae > Pseudomonas > Pseudomonas sp. GB2N2. Next base: position 2,578,611 of record NZ_CM142701.1, on the reverse strand, counting down.
TCGGGTAGGAGGTGTAACGCGGTCCCGCCAGGTCGTAACGGCGGATCAGATCGGTGTCCCAACGAATGGCGTCGAGCATCATGCGGGCATTCCCCCGGATAGGCTGGCAGTGGCTGCGAGTCTATGGGGTGAGGCATCAGGGCATGTTGATTTGCATCAACGGCACGCAGACCTGTAGCCGCTGCCGAAGGCTGCGTTCGGCGGCGAAGCCGTCGTAAAACCAGTCACTTCGGTTTTTTCAGGGAAATTGCATTCACCGGTAAGGCGAGGACTTTGTCCTCGGACGCAGCCATTGGCAGCGGCTACAGGGGGGCTTCGCCGATTCAATGCCCCATCAGCCAATGCTGATGCGGCCCCGGCAAGGTCCAGAGGCCGAACAGCATGACCAGCAAGCCCCCGGCCATACGCACGCTGCGTTTGCGCAGCAGCGCCGTGACCCGCTCGGCCGCCAGCCCGGTGGCAAGCAGCACCGGCCAGGTGCCGAGGCCGAAGGCGAGCATCAGCAAGGCACTGTCCAGCGCATTGCCCTGGCTCGCCGACCACAGCAGCGTGCTGTAAACCAGCCCGCACGGCAGCCAGCCCCAGAGCGCACCGAGCAACAAGGCCCGGGGCAGGCTCGACACCGGCAGCAGTGTGTTTGCGACGGGTTGGATATGCCGCCACAACCCGCGCCCGAGGCTTTCGATGCGGGTCAGACCGCTCCACCAACCGGCGAGGTACAGGCCCATCGCAATCAGCAGCAACCCGGCGAGGACGCGCATGAACATCGCCGCCGGGCTGTTCGCCATCGCCCAGCCCGCCAGACCGATCAGCAGACCGGCCGTGGCATAACTGAGAATTCGCCCGAGGTTGTACGCCAGCAGCAGGCGGAAACGGCGGCTGCGTTGTTCCTTGGGAATCGCCAGGGTCAACGCACCCATCAAGCCGCCGCACATGCCGAGGCAATGTCCGCCGCCGAGCAGGCCCAGAATCACCGCTGACACTAACAGTGGCGCCAACTCAAACATGCGGCGGAGCCTTGTCGTCCGGTTTGACCGGATGGCCGCTGGCCTCGTCGACCGCCGCTGTGTGGTTCGGGTCTTGGTCGTCGAACAGGATGCTGTGGGCCGGGCCGTCGAGGTCGTCGTACTGACCGCTGTCGACCGCCCAGAAGAAGATGTAGACGGCGATGGCGACGATCAGCAACGCGGCCGGGATCATCACGTAGAGAGCTGGCATGGTGAGGCTCCATGCCCGCGCGGCTCAGGCCGGCAACGGGCGGGTTTCTGGCGTAGCGCTGGTGGCCGGCGCGCTCGGCATGCGAGTCAGGCGCAGGGCATTCAGCACCACGGTCAACGAACTGATCGACATGCCGACCGCTGCCCACACGGGCGTGATCCAGCCGAGGGCGGCGAACGGCAACATCAGGCCATTGTACAGCCCGGCCCACAGCAGGTTCTCGATGATTACCCGACGGGTGCGCCGCGCCAGGCTGAAAGCCTGCACCAGCGCGTCGAGGCGGTTCGACAGCAACACCGCGTCGGCACTGGTTTTCGCCAGATCGGTGGCCGAACCCATGGCGACGCTGATGTCGGCGGCGGCCAGCACCGGCACATCGTTGACCCCGTCCCCGAGCATCAACACCTTGCGACCTTCCCGGTGAAGCTGTTGCAGGACCTGCAATTTATCGTCCGGACGCAAACCGCCACGCGCGTCGTCAATGCCCAGTTCGGCGGCGACACTGGTGACCATCGGCGAGCTGTCGCCGGACAGCAGCAACGTACGCCAACCGCGGGCCCGGCAGGCTTCCAGCAACGCGGGCGCATCGGCACGCAAGCGGTCGTCGAGGACGAACCACGCCAGCGGCCCCTGGCTGTCGCCGAGCAGCAACCACTGGCCGGCTTCATCAGGCATCGACGGGATGGCGGCGCCACTGAGTTCGCAGACAAAACCCGCCTGGCCGATGCGCACTCGTTGTATGCCGACCACACCTTCCAGGCCCAATCCCGGTGTGCTGTGGACTTCCTCAGCGGCCAGCGGTGCCCGACCGAACGCGCGGGCGATCGGGTGTTCGGAACGGTTTTCGAGGGCGGCGGCGAGGCTCAGGCATTGATCGCTGTCGAGTGCGCCGAGCGGGCGGATCGAACGCAGCGCCAGGCGACCTTCGGTGAGGGTGCCGGTCTTGTCGAAGATCACCGTGTCGATCTGGTTCAGGCCCTCCAGCACATGGCCACGGGTCAGCAACAGACCGAGCTTGTGCAGCGTGCCGGTGGCGGCGGTGAGGGCGGTCGGCGTGGCGAGGGACAAGGCGCACGGGCAGGTCGCGACGAGCATCGCCAAGACAATCCAGAAGGCCCGCGATGAATCCAGCTCCCACCACAGCAGGCCAATGCAGGCGGAGGCGATCAGCGTCAGCAACAGGAACCATTGCGCGGCGCGGTCAGCGATCTCAGCCAGTCGCGGCTTCTCGGCCTGGGCGCGGTCCAGCAGGCGGACGATGGCGGACAGGCGGGTGTCATGGCCCAGCGCGAGGACTTCCACGGTCAGCGCGCCTTCGACGTTGAGGGTGCCAGCGGTGACGGCGTCGCCGAGCGTGCGTGGCTGCGGCAGGTATTCGCCGGTCAGCAGGGATTCGTCGATGCTCGACTGGCCGTCGAGGATCTTGCCGTCGGCCGGCAGGATCGCGCCAGGATGCACCAGAAGGTGATCGCCGACGCGCAGTTCGCTGAGCAGGATGCGCTCGCTCTGGCCGGCAGCACTTAGCCGCAGGCACGAGGCTGGCAGCAGATTGACCAGCTGCGCGGTAGCGGCTGCGGTACGTTCACGGGCGCGTCGCTCCAGATAGCGCCCGGCCAGCAGAAACAGGGCAAACATGCCGACCGCATCGAAATACAGTTCGCCGACGCCGCTGATCGCGGTCCAGATGCCGGCGATGTAGGCACTGCCAATCGCCAGCGACACCGACACGTCCATGGTCAGGTGGCGGGTGCGCAGGTCACGCATCGCCCCTTTGAAGAACGGCGCGCAGCTGTAGAACACGATCGGTGTGGTGAGGAACAGCGCGACCCAGCGCAGGATGGTGTGCAGCTCGGGGCTCAGGTCGATGTTGAATTCCGGCCAGGTTGCCATGGTCGCCATCATCGCCTGGAAACACAGCAAACCCGCCACGCCGAGTTGACGCAGGGCCAGGCGGTTTTCGCTGGCCAGTTGTTCGCTGGCGCGGTCGGCCTGATAGGGATGGGCGGCGTAACCGATGTGACGCAGTTCACTGAGCACCTGGCTCAGCGGCAGTTGCGCATCGGCCCAGCGTACATGCAGGCGATGGTTTGACAGGTTCAAGCGCGCTTCGGCGACTGCCGGCAAGCCGCGCAGGTGTTTCTCGATCAGCCAGCCGCACGCCGCGCAGCTGATGCCTTCCATGAGCAGGGTGGTTTCGGCGAGTTCGCCGTCATGGCGCACGAAGGGTTTTTGCACATCGGCGCGGTCGTACAGCGCCAGTTCGTCCACCCACTGCACCGGCAACGCTTCGGGGTTGGCCGAGGCTTCGCTGCGATGCTGGTAATAGTTCTCCAGTCCACCGGCAACGATCGCTTCAGCCACAGCCTGACAACCCGGGCAGCAGAACTCGCGGGTTTCACCGAGGACGGCCGCGGTGAAACGGCTGCCGGCCGGGACGGGCAGGGCGCAGTGGTAGCAGGGGGTTGGGGTGATCATGATGTTGGATCTATGTCGTCCGGAAGGGCCTCATCGCTGGCTTGCCAGCGATGCGCGAAGCGCGACTTTATTTTTTCAGGTCTTCGGCGCCTTGCAGTGGCTCGTCACCCAGCAGCAGGTCCTTGTCGTGACTGACCTGCTCCTCTTCGAACATGCGCCAGATATGGTCGTCCTGAGTACCCAGCAATTCGACAAAGCGGCGACCTTCGATCTTGTCGCTCAACTGACCGATGTATCGACCCTGTTCGGTTTCGCTGCGGGCGAGGGCGATCTTGCGATCCTTCTCCGGTTGGGTCGGCGAAATCAGGTTCAGTTCGAGGGTTTTCGGTTGGCTGTTGCCGCTCAGGCGCAGGTCGACTTCGCCGGTCACGTCATCCAGGTGCACGCTGGCGCGCAACAGCAGGGTTTGCGCCAGCAGTTCGCGGTCGAGCGAGCGATTGATGCCTTTGCCGGCTTCGTAGTAGTTGTCGTTGACCAGGTTGTCCGGGTTGTTCACTGCGATCGTCACCATGGACAACGTCAGCGTCACCGAACAGGCGAGGATACCGATAATGATCCACGGCCAAAGGTGCTTGTACCAGGGACTTGCGGCGTTTGCTGCGGGCATGATCACTTCTCTCAACGAATTTGTGGGCCGATGAATCGGCTCTTGGCTTCAACGTGGATGCTGTCGTCATCGGCATCCTTGAGGATGAATTTCACCTCGTTGGTGCTCGATGGCAGTTTTTCCGGGGCGATGGACAGTTCCACCGGCTGGCTGAAAATCTCGCCGGCGGCGACCTTGATCTCGCGTTTGCCTTGCAGCTTCAGGTCCGGCAAACCGGCGGCTTCCAGCACGTAGGTGTGGTCGCGCTGATCCTTGTTCATGATTTTCAGGCTGTAGACGTTTTCGATCCGGCCTTCGGCGTTCTCGCGGTACAGCACACGGTCCTTGCTGACGTCGAAACCCACCAGCGAACGCATGAAGAATGCCCCTGCCAACAAGCCCATCATCGCCAGCAGCACCACGGCATAGCCGATCAGGCGCGGGCGCAGTTTATGGGTTTTTTGCCCGGACAGGTTGTGCTCGGTGGTGTAGCTGATCAGCCCGCGCGGGTATTCCATCTTGTCCATGATGCTGTCGCAGGCATCGATGCACGCCGCGCAACCGATGCATTCGATTTGCAGGCCGTCGCGGATGTCGATGCCGGTCGGGCAGACCTGGACGCACATGGTGCAGTCGATGCAATCGCCCAGGCCCTGAGCCTTGTAGTCGACACCTTTCTTGCGCGGGCCACGACTTTCGCCGCGACGCGGATCGTAGGAGACGATCAGTGTGTCCTTGTCGAACATCACGCTCTGGAAGCGCGCGTACGGGCACATGTAGATGCACACCTGTTCGCGCAACCAGCCGGCATTGCCGTAGGTGGCGAGCGTGAAGAAACCGACCCAGAAATACGACCAGCCATCGGCCTCTCCGGTGAAGAAGTCGAGGGTCAGTTCACGGATCGGCGAGAAATAACCGACGAAAGTCATGCCGGTGACGAAACCGATCAACAGCCACATCGCGTGCTTGCTGAATTTGCGCAGCAATTTGTTGGCGCTCATCGGCGCCTTGTCGAGTTTGATGCGCTGGTTGCGGTCGCCTTCGGTGACCTTCTCGCACCACATGTAGATCCAGGTCCAGACGCTCTGCGGGCAGGTATAACCACACCAGACACGACCGGCGTACACGGTAATGAAAAACAGGCCGAAGGCGCTGACGATCAGGATTCCCGAGAGCAGGATGAAATCCTGGGGCCAGAAGGTCGCGCCGAAAATAAAGAATTTACGTTCCGGCAGGTTCCACCAGACGGCCTGATGACCACCCCAGTTCAGCCACACCGTGCCGAAATACAACAGAAACAGAAACGCCCCACCCACCATCCGCAAGTTGCGGAACAGCCCAGTAAAGGCTCGGGTGTAAATCTTTTCTCTAGAGGCGTAGAGGTCGACGCTGTTGTTCGCGTTTTTGGCGGGCGGCGTAACGTCGTGTACCGGAATCTGGTTGCTCATCGGTTACATCCCACGGCAGTGGAAAAGTGCCTCGGTCAGTGCATGCCGACCGGGGTCAGAAAGAGGTGTTGCAGTGGCGCAATGATACGCCTGAAGCTCTAGCGTAAGGGTGCGACCTTTGGTCACGTTGGTGAAAATCAATTGACGGTGTAGTGACTTGAATCAATTGACGGGTGAAATTATGGACGCTTTTGCTCAAGCGGCTAGCTCACTCGTCCCATGGATTGATCAGTGCAACACCGCTGGAGTGAAAGTCGTCGACGTTGCGAGTGACCACCGTCAGGCCGTGCACCAGCGCAGTTGCTGCGATCAGGGAGTCGCTTTCATTGGCACGGTCTGGAACATGCAGGCTGGCACAGCGCAACGCCACGGCGGCATCCACCGGAAGAATTCTCGCATCGAAGGCGGGCATGACGTGGCGCTTGAGCCAAGTGCGCAAAATCTTCCCCTGCGCGGGGTCTCGACGCTCCATGCGCAGAACACCGGTCTCCAGTTCCTTCAAGGTGATAGCTGAAATGAACATGCGTGGGGCAATGATATTTTTGGCCCAGGCGACGACATTTGCATCCGCCCGGGGTTTGCGCAGTTCGGAAATTACATTGGTATCGAGTAAAAACATCAGGACAGGTCCACGGGTCGATGAATGATCACGGCACGCTCGGTTTCGAACTCGATGTCTGCCGCTTCCGGCATCACCAATAGCTCGACAATATTGGCGTTGATGCCGGTGAGAGTTTGGTAGTCCTCAATGCTTAGCAGCACATGCGCCGGCTTGCCACGGTCGGTGATGATTACCGGGCCCTGACGCGTGGCTTTTTTGGCACTGCTTGTGTCCTGATTGAATTCACGACTGGAAATGGTGGTGATAGCTGTCATGGCAGTGCCTCCTGAAATCGCTTTGTAGAAACGTTACTACTTGGCGAGCGATCCCACAACTTTTTGCCGAAGGAGGGTGATGCCACTGGTCGGGCAAACCAGGCAGAAATGAAAACGGCCCCGTCAATTCTCATTGGCGGGGCCGTTTTTGTTTCAGGTGATCAGCTTACTCAGCGGCTTCCATCGCCGCTTTCTCACCGTGAGACAGGCTGTAGACGTACGCGGCCAGCAGGTGGACCTTGTCGTTGCCTTGCAGTTGCTCTTGCGCAGGCATCTGGCCCTGACGGCCGTAGCGGATGGTCTGCTGCAATTGAGCGAAGCTCGAACCGTAGATGAACGCGGCCGGGTGGGTCAGGTTAGGTGCGCCCATCGCGGGTGTGCCTTTGCCTTCCGGGCCGTGGCAGGCCACGCAGTTGGCGGCGAACAGTTTCTGCCCGGCCACCGGGTCAGCCTTGGTGCCTTCCGGCAACTTGCGGCCATCGAGGTTGGTCAGGACGAATGCAGCCACGTCCGAAACGCCTTGTTCGCCGATCACTTCCGCCCACGCAGGCATCACCGCGTGACGGCCGCCCATGATGGTGGTCTTGATCGTTTCCGGCTCGCCGCCCCAGCGCCAGTCGGCGTCGGTCAGGTTCGGGAAGCCATAAGCGCCCTTGGCGTCGGAGCCGTGGCAAACCGAGCAGTTGGAGGCGAACAGGCGGCCACCCATCTTCAGTGCTTGCGGGTCCTTGGCGACTTCTTCGATAGGCATGGAGGCAAACTTGGCGAAGATCGGACCGAACCTGGCGTCCGACTTGGCCATTTCCTTTTCCCACTCGTGAACGCCGGTCCAGCCGATTTGGCCGTTGGCGAACGCGGTCTGCTTGTCGTTATCCAGGTAGTTGTAACCCGGCAGCAGGCCCTTCCAGTTGCCCAGGCCCGGGTACAGAACCAGGTAGCCCAGGGCGAAGATGATGGTGCCCACAAACAACATGAACCACCATTTCGGCAGTGGGTTGTCGTACTCCTCGATCCCGTCGAAGGAGTGGCCAACCGTTTCTTCGGTGGCTTCGCTGCGCTGGCCCTTGCGGGTGGACAGCAGCAGCCAGGTCAAGGCGAAGATGGTGCCGAGACTGAGGACTGTGACGTACAGACTCCAGAACGTAGTCATTCTTTGTTACTCCTAGAAGCTTGCTCGACGTGCTTGATGGCTTCGGGATCATCCGCGAAAGGCAGCAAGGTCGCGTCTTCAAACTCCGACTTGCGCTTGGGGCTGAACACCCACAACGCCAGACCGATGAAGGCCACCATCACGACAACGGTGCCCAGGCCACGAATCATCCCGATATCCATCTAAATCACCGTTTGCTTTTGATGATGGTGCCCAGGCCTTGCAGATAGGCCACCAGCGCGTCCATTTCGGTTTTGCCCTTCACGGCATCCTTGGCACCGGCGATGTCTTCGTCGGTGTAAGGGACGCCGAGCGTGCGCAAGACTTCCATTTTCTTGGCGGTGTCTTTGCCGTCGAGCTTGTTTTCCACGAGGAACGGGTAGGCCGGCATTTTCGATTCAGGGACGACGTTGCGCGGGTTGTACAAGTGCGCACGCTGCCAGTCATCGGAGTAACGACCGCCGACACGGGCCAGGTCCGGACCGGTACGCTTGGAACCCCACAGGAACGGGTGGTCCCAGACGCTTTCACCGGCAACCGAGTAGTGGCCGTAACGTTCGGTTTCAGCACGGAACGGGCGGATCATCTGCGAATGGCAGCCGACACAACCGTTGGCGATGTAGATGTCGCGTCCTTCCAGTTCAAGGGCGGTGCGCGGCTTCATGCCTTCGACCGGCTTGTTGGTGACGTCCTGGAAAAACAGCGGAACGATCTGGGTCAGGCCGCCGACGCTGACGGCGATAACCATGAAGAAGGCCAGCAGGCCAATGTTCTTCTCGACTGCTTCATGCTTCATCAGTGAGCTCCAACTACAGCAATCTGAGCGGCGGCTTCGGCTTCAGCCGGGTTCGAGGCACGTACGGTACGCCATACGTTGTAGGCCATGAACAGCATGCCGCTGGCAAAGAACGCACCGCCCAGGGCGCGAACGATGAAACCTGGGTGGCTGGCTTGCAGCGCTTCCACGAACGAGTAGGTGAGGGTGCCGTCGTCGTTGATTGCACGCCACATCAGACCCTGGGTGATGCCGTTGACCCACATCGAAGCGATGTAAAGAACGGTACCGATGGTCGCGAGCCAGAAGTGCGTGTTGATCAGGCCGATGCTATGCATCTGCGCGCGACCGAACAGTTTCGGGATCATGTGGTAGATCGCGCCGATCGAGATCATCGCTACCCAGCCAAGAGCACCGGCGTGTACGTGGCCGATAGTCCAGTCGGTGTAGTGCGAGAGCGAGTTGACGGTCTTGATAGCCATCATCGGGCCTTCGAAGGTCGACATGCCGTAGAACGCCAGCGACACGACCAGGAAGCGCAGGATCGGGTCGGTGCGCAGCTTATGCCAGGCGCCCGACAAGGTCATCATGCCGTTGATCATGCCGCCCCAGCTCGGAGCCAGCAGAATGATCGACATCGCCATGCCCAGGGACTGAGCCCAGTCCGGCAGTGCGGTGTAGTGCAAGTGGTGCGGACCGGCCCAGATGTACAGGGTGATCAGCGCCCAGAAGTGCACGATGGACAGGCGATAGGAGTAGATCGGACGCTCGGCCTGCTTCGGAACGAAGTAGTACATCATCCCCAGGAAGCCGGTGGTCAGGAAGAACCCCACCGCGTTGTGGCCGTACCACCACTGAATCATCGCGTCCGTCGCACCCGCGTAGGCGGAGTAGGACTTGAAGAGGCTGACCGGCAGCGACATGTGGTTGACGATGTGCAGCATCGCGGTCACGACGATAAACGCGCCGTAGAACCAGTTGCCCACGTAAATGTGCTTGGTCTTGCGCTTGACGATGGTGCCGAAGAACACCAGACCGTAGGTGACCCAGACAATGGCCAGCAGAATGGCGAGGGGCCATTCCAGTTCCGCGTATTCCTTGGTGGTGGTGTAACCCAGCGGCAAGGTCACGATCGCGCCGACGATCACCGCTTGCCAACCCCAGAAGTGGAAGGCCGCGAGGCTGTCGGAAATCAGTCGCGTTTGGCAGGTTCGCTGCACGACGTAATAAGAAGTGGCAAACAGTGCACATCCACCGAAGGCGAAAATCACCAGGTTGGTGTGCAACGGGCGTAAGCGTCCAAAAGTCGTCCACGGCAGACCGAGATTCAATTCCGGCCATACAAGCTGTGAGGCGATGAAGACACCGAGCCCCATGCCAAGGATCCCCCAGACCACCGTCATGATGGCGAACTGGCGGACTACCTTATAGTTATAAGCAGTCGGACTGATTGCTGTGCTCATTCTAAGGTTCCACGGTTTGGGTGTTTTATTAGGAGTAAAAATCGGCCGCAAGTATGGAGAAAGCAGGGGGTCATTGCAACGCGCCATGACCTGAGTCAATGCTTTCAAAAGCTGATTCTGCGGCCTTTCCATGCGCCACGTAAGGACAAAATTGCTTACGAGTAAAATGTCCCGGCGAACGAAGGAGGTGAGGGGTCAGGTCGGATGTAACGGGGTGTGTTCAAACGCAACGATCAGGTCACCGACGGCAATTGGCACGACAGCCGGTATCTACCAGCCTTTGCGGCCTGTCATCGAACAGATTCGTCGAACACATCGCGTTGGGTCGACCTGGAACCGGCTCATGCCAGTCCGCATCGGAACTAGCTTAGACCCGAATCCGGGGAACCGAAAGGAGGACCATTGGGGGGTGTGACAAATGGAAGCAGCTGCAAGCGACAAGAGAGTTCTCGTCGCCTGCAGTTTTTGATTTTGCCTTTTACTTGGAGCTTGTAGCTTGAAGCTTGCCGCTCAACTGCTCTACACCTCTCGAAAGGCTGTAAACGTAAGCCGCGAGCAGTTGCACCTTATCGTTGCCGAGCAGTTCGGTCTGCGCCGGCATATGGCCCTGGCGGCCATGACGGATGGTTTGTTGCAGCTGCGCCAGGCTTGTACCGTAAATAAATCCGGCCGGTTGCGTCAGATTCGGCGCTCCCATGGCTTCAGTGCCGTGGCCGTTTGCCCCATGACAGGCTACGCACGTGGTGCTGAACAGTTGCTGTCCTGCGTGCAGATCGGCGTTGTCGCCAGCGGGCAATGGCAGGCCGGCCAGTTCATGGCGCACATAGGCGGCAACGTTCTTCACCCCGGCGTCACCGAGTATTTCGCCCCAGGCCGGCATGGCTGCCATGCGTCCGCCCATGATCGTGGACTTGATCATTTCGGCGTCGCCGCCCCAGCGCCAGTTGTTGTCGGCGAGGTTCGGAAAGCCGAAAGCGCCCTTGGCGTCCGAGCCGTGGCACACCGAGCAGTTCGAAGCGAACAGGCGACCGCCCATTTTCAGCGCTTGCGGGTCCTTTGCCACTTCCTCCAGCGGCATGGCAGCGAATTTGGCGAAGATCGGCCCGAACCTGGCGTCGGCCTTGTCCATCTCTTTTTCCCATTCGTGCACGCCGGTCCAGCCATCCTCGTAACCCGGCAGGATGCCTTTCCAGTTGCCCAGGCCGGGATAAAGGATCAGATAACCGACGGCGAACACCAGCGTGCCGGCGAACAGCATGAACCACCATTGCGGCAGCGGGTTGTCGTACTCCTCGATGCCGTCGAAGCTGTGGCCCATCGTCTGGTCGACACTGCCCTTGGTTTCGCCCTTGCGAGTGCCGATCAGCAGCCAGGTCAGGCCGATCAGGCTGCCGAGGGTCAGTACGCAAATCCACGTACTCCAGAAAGTGGTCATGACCGAGTACTCCCTGTTTCAGGTTCTTGAGTGGTGGCATCGGGCAGGGGTTCGTCGGCGAACGGCAGCAGGCGCGCTTCGGCGAATTCCGGATTGCGCTTGCGGTTGAACACCCACAACGTCAGGCCGACGAAGGCCACGAACACCACGACCGTGCCGAGGCCACGAATCATTCCGCTGCTTATTTCGCTCTCCATAAAAGAAATGACCATGATTCACCTCTTGCTCTTGATGGCAGTGCCGAGCACTTGCAGGTAAGCGACCAACGCGTCCATTTCGGTCTTGCCCTTGAGCGAGGCGACCGCGCCGGTGATGTCGTCGTCGGTGTACGGCACGCCGAGGGTGCGCATGGCCTTGATCTTGGTTTCGGTGTGGCCGCTGTCGAGCTGATTGGCCACCAGCCACGGGTAGGCGGGCATCTTCGATTCCGGCACCACGTTGCGCGGGTTGTACAAATGCGCGCGGTGCCAGTCTTCGGAGTAGCGACCGCCGACTCGGGCGAGGTCCGGCCCGGTGCGTTTCGAGCCCCAGAGAAACGGGTGATCCCAGACGCTTTCACCGGCCACCGAGTAGTGCCCGTAGCGCTCGGTCTCGGCGCGAAACGGCCGGATCATCTGCGAGTGGCAACCGACGCAGCCTTCGCGGATGTAAATGTCGCGACCTTCCAGTTGCAGCGCGGTATAGGGCTTCATGCCTTCCACCGGTTTGTTGGTCACGTCCTGGAAGAACAGCGGGACGATCTGGGTCAGACCGCCGACGCTCACGGCCAGGATCATCAGCAGCAACAGCAGGCCGACGTTTTTCTCGATGGTTTCATGTTTCATGGCGGACTCCTCAGGCCATCTGCGCGGCAGCGGCGACGTCGGCAGGCTGCGAGGCCCGCACGGTGCGCCAGGTGTTGTAAGCCATCAGGAACATGCCGCTGAGGAAGATCGCCCCGCCCACCAGTCGCACCACAAAGCCCGGGTGGCTGGCCACCAGGGTTTCGACGAAGGAGTAGGTCAGCGTGCCGTCCTCGTTCACTGCGCGCCACATCAGGCCCTGGGCGATGCCGTTGACCCACATCGACGCGATGTAGAGCACGGTGCCGATGGTCGCGAGCCAGAAGTGCGCGTTGATCAGGCCGATGCTATGCATCTGCGGCCGACCGAAAATTTTCGGAATCATGTGGTACAGCGCGCCGATGGAGATCATCGCCACCCAGCCGAGCGCGCCGGCGTGGACGTGGCCGATGGTCCAGTCGGTGTAGTGGGAAAGGGCGTTGACCGTCTTGATCGCCATCATCGGCCCTTCGAAGGTCGACATGCCGTAGAAGGCCAGCGAGACCACGAGGAAACGCAGGATCGGGTCGCTGCGCAACTTATGCCAGGCGCCCGAAAGCGTCATCATCCCGTTGATCATCCCGCCCCAGCTCGGCGCCAGCAGGATCAGCGACATCACCATGCCCAGCGATTGCGCCCAATCGGGCAGGGCGGTGTAGTGCAAGTGGTGCGGACCGGCCCAGATGTACAGGGTGATCAGCGCCCAGAAATGCACGATGGACAAGCGGTAGGAATACACCGGACGCTCGGCCTGCTTCGGCACGAAGTAATACATCATCCCGAGGAAACCGGCGGTGAGGAAAAAGCCCACGGCGTTGTGCCCGTACCACCATTGCACCATGGCGTCCGTCGCACCGGCATAGACCGAGTAGGACTTGGTGAAACTCACCGGCAGCTCAAGGTTATTGACGATGTGCAAGATCGCCACGGTGATGATGAACGCACCGAAGAACCAGTTGCCGACGTAAATGTGCCTGGTCTTGCGCTTGGCCAGCGTGCCGAAGAACACAATGGCGTAGGCGACCCAGACGATGGTGATCAGGATGTCGATCGGCCATTCCAGCTCGGCGTATTCCTTGGAACTGGTGTAACCCAGCGGCAGGCTGATCGCTGCGAGGACAATCACCAACTGCCAGCCCCAGAAGCAGAACGCGGCGATTTTTGGTGCAAACAGTTGGGTCTGGCAGGTGCGTTGCACCGAATAGAACGAACTGGCGAACAGGGCGCAACCGCCGAACGCGAAGATCACCGCGTTGGTGTGCAGAGGGCGCAAGCGGCCGAAACTGGTCCACGGCAAATTGAAGTTGAGTTCGGGCCAGACCAATTGAGCCGCGAGAAAAACCCCGAGCCCCATGCCGACGATGCCCCACACCACCGTCATAATGGCGAATTGGCGGACCACCTTGTAGTTGTAGGCGGTACTGATAGAAGTGTTCATGGTTCCCCATCCACGGTTCAGCCGAAGTGGGCGCGTGCGCAAGGCAACGTCCCCTTCGCCTGGAGTTATAGGCAGACTAAAAGCGAGGCAAGCATGGACAAAGAGCACAAAGCCAGTATTGACGGGGATCAATGGGCGCAGTGCCTGCAGGAACAGGGATGGTTGTGGAATGCCGCTTCAGCGCCGGCATCGGCGACGTTGATCCTGGCCCACGGCGCCGGTGCGCCGATGGACAGCTCCTGGATGAACGACATGGCTGCGCGCCTTGCTGCGCAGGGCGTGAACGTCGTGCGCTTCGAGTTTCCGTACATGGCGCAACGGCGTCTCGATGGCGGCAAACGCCCACCGAATCCGGCACCGAAACTGCTCGAATGCTGGCGTCAGGTGTTCGCCGAGGTGCGACGCCATGTCGCTGGGCGTCTGGCAATTGGCGGCAAGTCCATGGGCGGGCGGATGGCCAGTCTCTTGGCCGATGAGCTGGGTGCGGATGCGTTGGTGTGCTTGGGGTATCCGTTTTACGCGGTGGGTAAACCGGAGAAACCTCGGGTGGAGCATTTGGCTGCGCTCAAGACCCGGACGCTGATTGTCCAAGGCGAGCGAGATGCGTTGGGCAATCGTGAGACGGTCGAGGGGTATGCGCTGTCAATGAGTATCGAGGTGTTCTGGCTGGTGGCGGGTGATCATGATTTGAAGCCGTTGAAGGCTTCGGGGTTTACGCATGAGCAGCATTTGGCGGCTGCGGCGGGGAAGGTTGCCTCATTCATGCAGTGATATTTGCGGGGCTCCACATTGCCTCATCGCGAGCAGGCTCACTCCCACATTTGATCTCTGGGGCACTCCATTTTGTGTTCAACGCAGATCCACTGTGGGAGTGAGCCTGCTCGCGATAGCTATCTGACAGGCAATAAAAAACCCGGAGGCTTTCACCGTCCGGGTTTTTTATGACCAGCGCCATCAGCGGTTAAAACGCTCCACCAACGAATACTGGGTATTCGCCGTCCTGGTCAGCTCTTCACTCAGCAATGCAGAGTGCTGCGCCTGTTCCGAGGTTTGATCGGCCAGTTGCGAGATGTTGCTGATGTTGCGGCTGATTTCCTCGGCCACCGAGCTTTGCTCTTCGGTCGCGGCCGCAATCTGCGTGGTCATGTCGGTGATGTGCGCCACCGCTTCGCTGATCCCGACCAGGGCCTGATCCGCTTCCAGTACCCGCGCCACGCCTTCTTCCGCCTGGCGATGCCCGGCTTCCATGGTTTGCACCGCGGTGCTGGCGGTCTGTTGCAGCTTGGCGATCAGCGCGTGAATCTGCCCGGTGGACTCGCTGGTGCGCTGCGCCAGTTGGCGAACTTCGTCAGCCACCACCGCGAACCCGCGACCCATCTCACCGGCACGGGCCGCTTCGATGGCCGCATTCAAGGCCAGCAGGTTGGTCTGGTCGGCGATGCCTTTGATCACATCGACCACGCCGCCGATTTCATCACTGTCCTTGGCCAGTTGCGTCACGGTCAGGCCGGTTTCACCGACCACCACCGACAGGCGCTGAATGGCTTCGCGGGTTTCCCCGGCGATGTCGCGACCACGACCGGTCAGGCGATTGGCTTCCTGAGTGGCATCCGCGGTGCGCTGTACGTGGCTGGCGACTTCCTGAGTAGTGGCAGCCATCTGGTTGACGGCGGTGGCCACTTGCTCGGTTTCGACGCGCTGACGCTCAAGGCCGGTGGAGCTGTTGTGTGCCAAGGTGTCGGACTGCTTCGCTTGCTCGGTCAGGTGCTCGGCGGTGTCTTGCAGACGGGTCAGGCAGGTTTTCAGGCGGGCTTCCTGGCTGAGGATCGACATCTCCAGGCGCGCCTGCGCGCCGCGGCTGTCGGTGTACATCCGCGCGATCAGCGGGTCGGACGTGGTCTGCTCAGCCAGACGCAGCAAGCGCTTGAGGCCGCGCTGTTGCCAGCTCAACCCCATCAGGCCCAATGGCACTGACAAACCAGCCGCCAAGGCAAAGCCCCACTGCGACGTGAGCGTTGCACCGATCATGAAGCTCAACTGGCTGACCAGAATGAACGGCAGCCAGTCCAGAAGCACCGGCAACCATTTATCGGAGGCAGGGACCGCTGACTTGCCCTGGTTGATGCGCTGGTAGAGCGCTTCGGCGCGCTGGATCTGCTCGGCGGTGGGTTTGATCCGCACCGACTCGTAACCGATCACCTGGTTGCCGTCGAACACCGGCGTGACGTAGGCGTTAACCCAGTAGTGGTCACCGTTCTGGCAGCGATTCTTGACGATGCCCATCCATGGCAGGCCTTGTTTCAGCGTGCCCCACATGTGCGCGAACACCGCCGATGGAACGTCAGGGTGACGAACCAGGTTGTGCGGTGCGCGGATCAGGTCTTCACGAGAAAACCCGCTGATTTCAACGAACGCGTCGTTGCAGTAGGTGATCACGCCCTTTGCGTCGGTGGTGGAAATCAACCGTTGCTGGGCCGGGAACGTCCGTTCGCGCTGGGTAATGGGCTGGTTGTTACGCATGGCTTTGTCAATCCGTGAGGCTTTCAAAGGTTGTCGGCGGCGTCAGGAATTTATTGAAATTATTTTTCAATAATCAGCAGTGTGTCGCAAAACCAGCGTTGCTTCAGCTGGCCAGCATCGGATAGGTGAACAGGCCGAAATGCACCAGGTTCAATCCAAAATGCGTGGCGATGGCTGCGCCCAGACCACCAAAACGGTAGGCCAGGCCGTAGCCGATGCCCGCCAGGCTCGCCAGCAACACCCAGTGCCAGCCAGCACCCAGGTGCGCGAGGCCGAACACGAGCGAAGCGCTCAATAACGCCAGATGTTCGCCATGACGCAGGTTTTTGAAATACCGACTCAGCCCACCCTGGATGTACCCGCGAAACAGCGCCTCCTCCACCAGCGTCACCAGCAGAAGATTGTTGAACAGCCACAACCAGGCCTGATCCGGCCATTTTGGCGCCCAACTGATCACGCCCAGCCACAGCGCGCCGCCCAGCGCGAGAACGGTACTCACCGCCAGTCCCATCGCGGTGGCAACCAGGGAAAGGCGCAACGAACGCCAGCCGACAATCCACGGGCACACCAGCAACAGCCAGAAACCGATCAGCGGTTTGTCCAGATTCAGGTACATGGAAAATCGCACGGCGTCGTCAGTGAAACGTTGCGGATGAATGCCGCGACCGTTATAAAAACCGGGGAGCCAATGCAGTGCCAACGCGAGGGCCATGAACAGGAAAAGGCCGTGACCGAGGTAGTGGCCCAGGCGCAGGTGTTGTTGGCGTGCGGCGTAACCGGCGATCAATAGCAGCGCGATGGAAATCCCGGCGAGCCAGCCGAGGTGACCGTAGGTCAGCGCCAGGCAGTAACCTGCCGCAAGAAATGCCAGGTGAATCCATGGCAGAGCAAACATCTGAAGTCCTTGTGTACGAAATTCTGCGAGTCGCTTCGGACCCTTGTAGGAGTGAGCCTGCTCGCGAAGGCGGAGTCGCAGTCAAAGATGATTTTGAATGTCATGGCCCCTTCGCGAGCAGGCTCACTCCTACAGGGGATTTGTGCAGGACATGAAAAGGCCGGGGCGATTATAGAGACGTACCCACCAACAAAAACACCGCCCGAAGGCGGTGTCTTTTACAGCAAAAGCCTACGACGCGATCAACTGCCGCAACACATAATGCAAAATGCCCCCCGACTTGAAGTACTCGACTTCATTCAACGTATCGATCCGGCACAGCACCTCGATCTTCTCGCTGCGGCCGTTTTCACGGGTAATGACCAGCGACAGGTTCATCCGTGGCGTCAGTTCGACGCCGGTCAGGCCCAGAATATCCACGGTCTCCTTGCCGGTCAGGTTCAAACTCTTGCGGTTCTGATCCAGTTTGAATTGCAGGGGCAGCACGCCCATGCCCACCAGGTTGGAGCGGTGAATGCGCTCGAAGCTTTCGGCGATGACGGCTTTCACGCCCAGCAGATTGGTGCCCTTGGCCGCCCAGTCGCGGCTTGAGCCGGTGCCGTATTCTTGCCCGGCGATCACCACCAGCGGCGTGCCGGAGGCTTGATAACGCATGGCCGCATCGTAGATCGCCAGTTTCTCGCCCGTGGGGATGTAGATCGTATTGCCGCCTTCTTCGCCGCCGAGCATCTCGTTGCGAATGCGGATGTTGGCGAACGTGCCGCGCATCATCACTTCATGGTTGCCGCGCCGGGAACCGTAGGAGTTGAAGTCTCGCGGTTCCACGCCTTTCTCGCGCAGGTAATTGCCCGCCGGGCTGTCGGACTTGATGTTGCCCGCCGGGGAGATGTGGTCAGTGGTCACCGAGTCGCCGAGCAACGCAAGCACCCGCGCGCCGGCGACGTCCTTGACCACCGGTGGCGGACCGCCAATGTCGTCGAAAAACGGCGGGTGCTGGATGTACGTCGAATCGTCCTGCCAGACGTAGGTGGCCGCTTGTGGCACTTCAATCGCCTGCCATTGCTCGTCGCCGGCAAACACTTCAGCGTATTCCTTGTGGAACATGGCGGTGTTGACCTTGTTCACTGCCTCGGCGATCTCCTGGGTACTCGGCCAGATGTCCCGCAGGAATACCGGGTTGCCGTCCTTGTCATCGCCCAGTGACTCACTGCTGATATCAATGCGCACCGTGCCGGCCAATGCATACGCGACCACCAGCGGCGGCGAGGCCAGCCAGTTGGTTTTCACCAGCGGATGCACCCGGCCTTCGAAGTTGCGATTGCCCGACAGTACCGAGGCGACGGCGAGGTCGGCTTTCTGGATGGCTTTTTCAATCGGCTCGGGCAGCGGACCGGAGTTGCCAATGCAGGTGGTGCAACCGTAACCGACCAGAGCGAAACCGAGTTGATCCAGGTACTGGGTCAGGCCGGCGGCCTTGTAGTAATCGGTCACCACTTTCGAGCCGGGGGCCAGCGAGCTTTTCACCCACGGTTTGCGCTGGAGGCCTTTCTCCACGGCTTTTTTCGCCACCAGACCGGCGGCCATCATCACGCTCGGGTTGGAGGTGTTGGTGCACGAAGTGATCGCGGCGATGACCACTGCACCGTTTTTCAGGCGATAGGTGTGGCCGTCGTACTCGTAGTCCGTTTCACCGACCAGATCCGCGTTACCCACCGCGACACCGCCGCCGCCTTCGCTCTCCAGGCGACCTTCTTCCTTGCTGGTGGATTTGAATTGCAAGCCGAGGAAGTCACTGAACGCTTGCGCGACATTCGGCAGCGACACGCGGTCCTGTGGCCGTTTTGGCCCGGCGAGACTGGCTTCGACACTGGCCATGTCCAGCGCCAGGCTGTCGGTGAACACCGGTTCCTTGCCCGGCAAACGCCACAGGCCTTGCGCCTTGCTGTAGGCCTCGACCAGTTTCACCGTTTCAAGCGGCCGGCCGGACAACCGCAGGTAGTCCAGGGTCACCTCATCCACCGGGAAAAATCCGCAGGTGGCGCCGTATTCCGGGGCCATGTTGGCGATGGTCGCGCGATCCGCCAGCGGCAGGTCAGCCAGGCCATCGCCGTAGAACTCGACGAATTTGCCGACCACGCCTTTTTTACGCAGCATTTGGGTGACGGTCAGCACCAGGTCGGTGGCGGTGATGCCTTCTTTCAGCTTGCCGGTAAGTTTGAAGCCGATCACCTCGGGAATCAGCATCGACACCGGCTGGCCGAGCATCGCCGCTTCCGCTTCAATCCCGCCCACGCCCCAGCCGAGCACGCCGAGGCCGTTGATCATGGTGGTGTGGGAATCGGTGCCGACCAGGGTGTCGGGAAACGCGTAGGTGCGGCCGTCCTCATCCTTGGTCCAGACCGTGCGTCCAAGGTATTCGAGGTTGACCTGGTGGCAAATGCCGGTGCCCGGCGGCACCACGCTGAAGTTGTCGAAGGCGCTCTGGCCCCAGCGCAGAAAGGCATATCGCTCGCCGTTGCGCTGCATTTCGATGTCGACGTTCTGTTCGAAAGCGCTGGCGCTGCCGAACTTGTCGACCATCACCGAGTGGTCGATCACCAGGTCCACTGGCGACAGCGGATTGATGCGCTGCGGGTCGCCGCCGGCCTTGGCCATGGCGGCGCGCATGGCGGCCAGATCGACCACGGCGGGAACGCCGGTGAAGTCTTGCATCAGGACGCGGGCAGGGCGGTACTGGATTTCGCGGTCGGAGCGGCGCTCCTTGAGCCAAGCGGCAATCGCCTTGAGGTCGGCGCCGGTGACGGTTTTTTCGTCTTCCCAGCGCAGCAGGTTTTCCAGCAGTACTTTCAACGACATCGGCAATTTGTCGAGATCACCGAGGCTTTTGGCGGCATCGGGCAGACTGAAGTAGTGATAGGTCTTGTCGTCGATTTGCAGGGTTTTAAGGGTTTTCAGGCTATCGAGGGACGGCATTGAAATGACTCCTTAGGGTCCGCACGGCTACGGACGGAGGGGACGGACAGAGCATTAAACCTAGCCCTGTTTTAAGTAGCTGGCTAATAACTGGACTTTATGGGCGGTTCCGAGGTTGCGAACTCGGCTATCATGCGCCGGTTTTCGTGACAGGCTTTGCTTCAACGCAAGCCTGGGCATCGCGCAGTGGCTGAATTCTTCGCCAACTGCCCAGGAGTAAGAATGAACACCCTCTTTATGCATTGCCGCCCGGGCTTCGAAGGCGAAGTCTGTTCGGAGATTTCCGAACACGCCGCACGGCTGAACGTGGCGGGCTACGCCAAGGCCAAAACCGCCAGCGCCTGCGCCGAATTCATCTGCACCGAAGAAGACGGCGCCGAACGCCTGATGCGCGGCCAGCGATTTACAGACCTGATCTTCCCGCGCCAGTGGGCGCGGGGGATGTTCATCGACCTGCCGGAAACCGACCGCATCAGCGTGATCCTCGTGCATCTCGCGAATTTTCCACTGTGCGGCAGCCTGTGGCTGGAAATGGTCGATACCAACGACGGCAAGGAACTGTCGAATTTCTGCAAGAAGTTCGAAGGGCACCTGCGCAAGGCGCTGATGGCCGCCGGCAAACTGGAGGAAGACCCGCACAAGCCGCGCTTATTGCTGACCTTCAAGAGCGGCCGTGAAGTGTTCATGGGCCTGGCCGAATCGAACAACTCGGCGATGTGGCCGATGGGCATTCCGCGCCTGAAGTTCCCGCGCGAGGCGCCGAGCCGTTCGACATTGAAACTCGAAGAGGCGTGGCACCATTTCATCCCGCGCGACCAGTGGGACGAGCGTCTGCACAGCGACATGACCGCTGTCGACCTCGGCGCGGCGCCGGGTGGCTGGACCTGGCAGTTGGTCAATCGCGGCATGCTGGTAACCGCCATCGATAATGGCCCGATGGCCGAAAGCCTGATGGACACCGGGCTGGTGCAGCACTTGATGGCCGACGGTTTCACCTACAAGCCGCGGCAGCCGGTGGACTGGATGGTCTGCGACATCGTCGAGAAACCGGCGCGCAACGCCGCGATGCTCGAAGAGTGGGTTGGCGAGGGTCATTGCCGCGAAGCGGTGGTCAACCTCAAGCTACCGATGAAACAGCGTTATGCCGAGGTGAAACGCCTGCTGGAACGGATTGCCGAAGGGTTCAAGGAACGCGGGATTCGGGTCGAGATCGGCTGCAAGCAGCTGTACCACGACCGTGAAGAAGTGACGTGCCACCTGCGCCGCCTCGACGTGAAGAAACCCAAAACCCGTTGAATGACGCTGACCCTTGTAGGAGCCTGCTTGCTGGCGATAGCTGTTACGCAATAGACGTGAATCACCGCGGCGCCTGTTTCGCCAGCAAGCAGGCTCCTACAAGGACAATGTAAGGCCATAGATGACCGGACACCCGGCAATGCGCGACAATGCCGGCCAGTTTCAGGAGTTGATCATGAGTGAAATGCTTGATACGCCGGTTGACGGCACCCTCGACGCCACCGGCTTGAACTGCCCGGAACCGGTGATGATGCTGCACCAGCACATCCGCGACCTGGCGCCCGGCGGCCTGCTCAAGGTCATCGCCACCGACCCGTCAACCCGGCGCGACATCCCCAAGTTCTGCGTGTTTCTCGATCACGAACTGGTCGCGCAGCATGAAGAGGCAGGCACCTACCTCTACTGGATCCGCAAGAAACTCGCTTAACCCGCCGAACGGCTGATGCGAATCCGCTTGCGTGCACTGCGCGTCAGGCGGATCGCCAGCATCAACGCCGCGCAACTCAGGCCCACGATCAAGCCCTGCCACAGCCCGCTCGGGCCACGGGGTTCGCCGAGCCAGTCGGTCAGGCCGAGGGCGTAACCTACGGGCAAACCGATGCCCCAGTAGGCGAACAGCGTCAGGATCATCGTCACCCGCGTGTCCTGATACCCGCGCAACGCGCCGGCTGCTGTCACCTGGATGGCGTCGGAAAACTGGAACAGCGCCGAGTACACAATCAGCATCGCCGCGATATGAATCACCGTCGGGTCGGCGGTGTAGATCGCCGCGATGTGCTCGCGCAGCAGCAACATCATGCTCGCCGACAGGCAGGCGTAGGCCAGCGCAGTGCCCATGCCGACACCTGCGGCAAAACGAGCCTCGCGCGGTTCTTCCCGGCCCAGTGCCTGGCCGACGCGTACGGTCACGGCCATTCCCAGCGAATAAGGGATCATGAACACCAGCGAGCTGACATTCAGCGCAATCTGATGCCCGGCCACCACCGTGGCGCCCAGGCTGCCGATCAGCAGGGCGATCACGGCAAAGATGCTCGATTCGGCGAACACCGCGATGCCGATCGGCAGGCCAATGCCCAGCAGGCGTTTGATCACCGACCATTGCGGCCAGTCGAAACGGCTGAACAGCTGGCTCGACTGGTATGCCGGCGCCCAGCGTTCCCAGCCGGCCATGCCCAGCGCCATCACCCACATCACAATCGCCGTGGCCCAGCCGCAACCGACACCACCCATCGCCGGCACGCCGAAGTGGCCATAAATGAACACATAGTTGAGCGGGATGTTCAGCGCTAGCCCGCATAAACCCAGGACCATGGCCGGACGCGTGCGCCCCAGGCCGTCACTGAAACAGCGCAACACATGGTAGAACGCGACCGCGGGCAAACCGCTGGCGATGCCGTGCAAATACTGCATGCACGGGCCGATCAGCTCGGGGTCGACTTTCATGGCGTGCAGGATCGGCTCGGCACTGAACAACATGCCGGTCGCCATCAGGCCCACGACCAGGGCCAGCCACAACGCTTGACGCACGATCGGGCCGATTTCGCCGTGATTGCCGGCGCCGAAACGCTGGGCGACTTTCGGCGTGGTGGCCAGCAGCGTGCCGGTCATCAGCAGGAACACCGGAACCCAGATCGAGTTGCCCAGCGCCACCGCCGCGAGGTCCCGCGGCCCGACACGGCCGGCCATCACCGCATCGACGAAGCCCATCGCCGTGGTGGCCAGCTGCGCGATCATGATCGGCAGCCCCAGGCTAAGCAGGTTTTTCAGCTCCAGGCGAACCCGGGCCGGGCGGTTGAGGGAGAGGGCAACAGGGCGGTCAGTCACGGAATTCAAAGGCGAAACGTCCGAAGGATTTTGGGACACGGCCGCGCATTCTACGCCTTGACGCAGCGGTCAGGAAAAGTCCTGTGTTACCTATTTGTAATCACACTTGAACGGCGCGCAATGCTTGCTGGCCGATCGTGGCCATCTCCGCCTACACTGCCGATCCGCCAAAGGAGCCTGCCATGCTGATTGTTGCCGACGAAAATATCCCGCTGCTCGATGCCTTTTTCGAAGGTTTCGGTGAGATCCGCCGGGTGCCGGGACGCTCCATTGATCGCGCCACCGTCGAGCAGGCCGACGTGCTGTTGGTGCGCTCGGTGACCAACGTCAATCGCGCGTTGCTTGAAGGCAGCAAGGTGCGATTTGTCGGCACGTGCACCATCGGCACCGATCACCTGGACCTTGACTACTTTCAACAGGCCGGCATCACCTGGTCCAGCGCTCCCGGCTGCAATGCCCGTGGCGTGGTCGACTATGTGCTGGGCAGTTTGCTGACTCTCGCCGAGATCGAAGGCGCCGATCTCACCCGGCGTACTTACGGCGTGGTCGGTGCCGGCGAAGTCGGTGGCCGGCTGGTCAAGGTGCTGCAAGGGCTGGGCTGGAACGTGCTGGTCTGCGATCCGCCACGCGAGGCGGCTGAAGGAGGCGATTTCGTCAGCCTCGAACAGATCGTCGAGCAGTGCGACGTCATCAGCCTGCACACACCGTTGACGAAACACGGCGTCGGATCAACCTGGCACTTGTTCGACAAACACCGTTTGAATCAGCTCAACCCCGGCGCCTGGCTGATCAACGCCAGCCGTGGCCCAGTGGTGGATAACGCTGCGCT
Source organism: Pseudomonas sp. GB2N2 (assembly GCF_054897705.1). Taxonomy (NCBI): domain Bacteria; kingdom Pseudomonadati; phylum Pseudomonadota; class Gammaproteobacteria; order Pseudomonadales; family Pseudomonadaceae; genus Pseudomonas; species Pseudomonas sp. GB2N2. Next base: position 2,554,589 of record NZ_CM142701.1, on the reverse strand, counting down.
GTGCGAGGTGTTGCTGCAGCGCGAAGACCTGCAAGCGGTGCTGGACGTCTGGGAAGGCGAGCCTGAGGTTGACGTGGCGTTGGCCGACCTCTGCGTGCTGGCGACACCGCACATTGCCGGTTACAGCCTCGACGGCAAGCAGCGCGGGACGGCGCAGATCTATCAGGCGTACTGCGATTTCCTCGGGCAACCGGCGCAAGTCAGCCTGAATGATCTGCTGCCGGCACCCTGGTTGTCCCAGGTGACCTTGCACGCAGACAGCGATCCGGCCTGGGCGCTGGCGATGCTGTGCCGGGGCGTGTACGACCCGCGCCGCGATGACGCGGATTTTCGCCGCAGCCTTGTAGGCAGCGTGAATGAGCAGCGTGCGGCGTTTGATCTGCTGCGCAAGCAATATCCAGCGCGGCGTGAGATCGATGGGTTGCTGGTGCGGGTCGAGGGGGATGCGCCTGAGGTGCTGAAGATTGTGGCGGCGTTGGGCGCAACAGCTGTCTAGAGACCGAGTCGACTCCTTCGCGATACCCCGATCAGCACCCACAAAAAACCCGGCCATTCGGGCCGGGTCAAGAAAACGGTGGCTTTATCAATCTTGTTTGGCAGGCTTGACCAATCGCTTCTCCAGTTCGCGGCAGGCGTCCTGGATCATGCCTTCAGTGATCGGTACCTCTTGCCCTTTTTCGTCAATGATTGAGCAACCCAGAGACTGGTCTGGCTGTGTGCGGATCACTTGAATCTTGTCATCGCTGCTGTTTTGCAAGGACATTGCCTGTCTCCTCATCAGGTTGTGTGCCTAGTGTAGAACCGCCAGGTGACCGGGCTGTGACAACTCCCTGCGATCATTTTCGGGCGGCAATAACAGTCCACCAGAATTTTCATGACGCCGCCACCCGGACTTTAGACCGATAGCGTCTAGGGTATGGTCGTTGCGGTCATAATTAACCTGACTCATTGTGATTTACAGAGTTCCGCCCCATTGAGCAGGTATAGCTGGCCCTTTAACTTGCGAATGGAAACGTCCAATGCTCTCTGCCCGTCACCGTCGCGCGATTCGCCTGGCCAGTCGATTCCTTGTGCCGTACCGCTGGCAGTCCCTCGGCGCGTTGCTTGCGCTGATTGTCACGGCGGCCATCACCTTGTCCATGGGGCAGGGGATTCGGCTGTTGGTGGATCAGGGCTTCATGACCCGGTCAGCGCATTTGCTCAACCAGACCATTGGTCTGTTCATGCTGCTGGTGCTGGCGTTGGCAGTCGGCACGTTTGCGCGGTTTTACCTGGTGTCGTGGATCGGCGAGCGAGTGGTGGCCGACATCCGTCGTCAGGTGTTCAACCATCTGGTGTATCTGCACCCGGGTTTCTACGAAGACAATCGCAGTTCCGAGATCCAGTCGCGGCTGACCGCTGACACCACGTTGCTGCAATCGGTGATCGGCTCTTCGTTGTCGCTGTTTCTGCGCAACCTGTTGATGGTCATCGGCGGGATTGTGTTGCTGTTTGTCACCAATCCCAAACTCACCAGTATCGTCGTGGTGGCGTTGCCGCTGGTGATTGCGCCGATCCTGATTTTTGGCCGTCGGGTGCGCAGTCTCTCGCGACTGAGCCAGGACCGGATTGCCGATATCGGCAGCTACGTGTCGGAAACCCTCGGCCAGATCAAAACCGTGCAGGCCTACAACCATCAGGTCCAGGACGAACAGCGATTTGCCGTGACCGTGGAAGAGGCATTCAACACCGCCCGGAAAAGAATTCTGCAGCGAGCCTGGCTGATTACCCTGGTGATCGTGCTGGTGCTCGGCGCAGTCGGCGTGATGCTCTGGGTCGGCGGCATGGACGTGATGGCCGGGCGGATTTCCGGGGGTGAGCTGGCGGCGTTTGTCTTCTACAGCTTGATCGTCGGCAGCGCGTTCGGCACGTTGAGCGAAGTGATCGGCGAATTGCAGCGCGCCGCCGGGGCGGCCGAGCGCATTGCCGAATTGTTGCGTTCGGAGAACATCATCCAGGCACCGACGACGGGCCTGGTGACATTGCCGGAACGGGTGAGCGGGAAGCTGGTATTGGAAAACCTGCGCTTTTCCTACCCGTCGCGTCCTGAAAGCTATGCCATCGATGGCTTGAACCTGACCGTCAAGGCCGGCGAAACGCTGGCGCTGGTCGGGCCTTCCGGTGCGGGCAAGTCAACGGTCTATGACTTGTTGCTACGCTTTTACGACCCCGCCGAAGGTCGCATCCTGCTCGACGGGGTGCCGCTGACTCAACTCGATCCGTTGGACCTTCGCCGTTGCTTCGCCCTGGTTTCCCAGTCCCCAGCGCTGTTCTTCGGCAGCATCGAAGAGAACATCCGCTACGGCAATCCGGCGGCAACACTGGAGCACGTGCAGGCAGCGGCAAAAATCGCCTACGCCCATGATTTCATCGAAGCGATGCCCAACGGTTACCAGACGCACCTCGGTGACGGCGGCCTCGGATTATCCGGCGGCCAACGCCAACGCCTGGCCATTGCTCGAGCGCTGCTGGTGGACGCGCCGATCCTGCTGCTCGACGAAGCCACCAGCGCCCTTGACGCCCAGAGCGAGCACTTGATCCAGCAAGCCCTGCCCAGCCTGATGAAAAACCGCACCACCCTGGTCATCGCCCACCGCCTGGCCACGGTAAAAAACGCCGACCGGATCGCGGTGATGGATCAAGGACAACTGGTGGCGGTGGGCACGCATCAGGAGTTGATTGCGAGCAATGCGCTGTACGCGCGGCTGGCGGCGTTGCAGTTTAACGATGGGCATGAGGCGGCATAAGTCACTGGTCGAGACTTCTTGTAGGAGCGAGCTTGCTCGCGATGAACCTCAGAACGCCGCTGGATGTCAGGAACCCAGCGTTATCGTGGACGATCATCGCGAGCGAGCTCGCTCCTACAGTCGTACGCGATCACTGATCATCAAAATACCGCTCATGCCAATCCACCAGCGGCTGTGGCGAATTGAGTTTCTGGCCGTAGATCACCGAGTAAGACAGCACGTTCTGCACGTATTGGCGGGTTTCGTCGAAGGGAATGCTTTCTACCCAGACGTCGAAACTCAGGTGATCGGCGCCCCGCAGCCACTGGCGCACGCGGCCCGGGCCGGCGTTGTAGGCGGCGGAGGCGAGGACGCGGTTGCCGTTGAACTGGCTGTGCACCTGGCTCAGGTACGCGGCGCCTAGCTGGATGTTCTTGTCCGGATCCAGCACTTGCTGTGGCGATGCCAGGGGAATGCTGAACTTGCGCGCAGTTTCCTTGGCGGTGCCGGGCATCAGTTGCATCAAGCCACTGGCGCCGACGCCGGAACGGGCGTCGTCCATGAACGCGCTTTCCTGGCGGGTGATGGCGAACACCCAGCTCGAGTGCAGCCCACGAACCTTGGCTTCACGCACCAGGGTTTCGCGGTGGGCCATCGGGAAGCGAATGTCCAGGTCATCCCAGTATTGCGCCTGACTGATGGTGCGGATCGCCGGAAAATACCATTTCAGATCGTAGGCCAGTTTGGCCTGAGCGACCATTTCGTCACGGTTAAAGTGGCGGCTGACGTGATACCACTCGCGACGACCGTCAACGATCTGCCCCCGTGCGTGGAATTCCAGGGCACGACGCACACCCGGCGTGTTACGCACCTTATTGATGATCGCCTGGCTGAGCACCAGGGGTTTGTTGAGCAGCGAGTACGGCTGCTGCGAGCGGTCTGCTGCAAGGAAACCGTAGAAGTCGCGCTCGCGGGCAAGGTTTTTGTACAACGTCTGCGCTTCCGGATTTTGCGGTTGCGCTAATTCCAGGCTGCGGGCCTGCCAGTAACGCCAGCGATTAGTGGTCGCCAAATCCTGCGGCAATCGTCGGGTCAGCTGATAAGCGTCATCCCAACGGGCCAGGCGCAGCAGCAAACGCAAGCGCCATTCGGACACAGTGTTGTCGCGCAATTCCGGGTCGTACTTGGTCATCACGTCCAGGGCGCGCGGGTCGAAACGGCGCGCGAGGGTCAAGCCGATTTCCCGGGCAATCGCGACTTTTTCATCGCGGGAGAAATGCATGCTGCTGGCGTAACCGTCGAGCATCTCCATGGCTTTGTCCGGGTCTTGTTTGGCCAGACGGCGCAGGCCAAGGCTGACGATATCGGACATCGGCTCATCGGCGGGGATGAAGCGTGATGGCTGGTTGAGCAGTTCCGGTTTCTGCGCCACGTCCACCAGTAAACGGCCGCGTGGGGCGAGGGTGGTCAGGCCGTTGACCAGGCTGTTCGCCAGCGGATAGTTGCGCGCCTGAGCAGCCAGTTTGGTGCGTTCCCAGCGTTTGTCTTCGGTCAATTGGCCTTCAGCCGCCCAGGCGCCGAACAGGCCATCGCACGCGGCGGGCAGGGATTTACCCGTCAGCCAGAGTTTATTGGCGTTGGCGTAGCCTTCAGCTTTCTGGTTATGCCCGATCTGGTATTGCGCATTGAGGCAGTCCAGTTCGGTGAAATTAAGCTTGGGGTCGTAGTACTTGACGAAGGTCGCCCAGTCGCCGCGATCGGCCAGCCAGCGCAACCAGCGTAGTTTCATCCAGTTGGCCTGCGGCAGGTCACCGTGGTCAGCGAGAAATTTCTCGATCTCGGCATTGCTCGCGGTTTTCAGTCGAGCGGTCAGTTCGTCGTACGCCAGATACGGCTCCAGCGGGTAGTCGCTGAGCGCCTGGCTGTAACGGAAATAAGGCCCGGTGTCGCCATTCGCCAGGGCACGCTTGGCCTCATCGTAATATTGGCGCTGGGTGGACAGGTCAACCGCCTGGACGGTTTGAGCGGCAGTGGCGGAAAGAAGCAAACAAGACAAAAGACTGAAAAGGCGACTGCGCATGAGACATCCGGGCAGAGAAATCGTGACAAGTGCGAGCAATGCCCGCGCTGAATAATCTGTAGCTTAGCCTTTTGCCAGCAACGGGCGAAAGCTTTGCGGGCCCGTCAGCATCAGTTCGCAACATTTGTCATGCAGAGTGTCTCGAAGGTGAAATTGCCGGCCTTCTGAAGCCTCAAGTCAGGTAGAATGCGCGCCCGGTTTTTGGAGAAGCTCATGACCCTGCTCAAATTCAGCGATGTGTCCCTTGCTTTCGGCGCTATGCCGTTGTTGGACAAGGTGTCCTGGCAGATCGCCCGTGGTGAGCGGGTGTGCATCATCGGCCGCAACGGCACTGGCAAGTCCAGCATGATGAAGCTCGTCAAGGGCGACCAGAAGCCCGATGACGGGTCCGTTTGGCGCTCGCCTGGCCTCAAAATTGGCGAATTGCCGCAAGAATTGCCGGTAGCCGACGGGCGGACGGTGTTCGACGTGGTCGCCGAAGGCCTGGACGGTGTTGGCGAACTGCTTGCGCAGTATCACCACCTGAGCCAGAACATCGTCACCGACGCCGACCTGGACAAGCTGATGCACGTCCAGCACGACCTCGAAGCCCGCGACGGCTGGCGTTTGCAGCAACTGGTCGACAGCACCCTGAGCCGTCTGCAGTTGCCGGCCGACAAGACCCTCGCCGAATTGTCCGGCGGCTGGCGTCGTCGCGTCCTGCTGGCCCAGGCCCTGGTTTCCGAACCGGACCTGCTGCTGCTCGACGAACCGACCAACCACTTGGACATCGGTGCGATCGCCTGGCTCGAGGAAGCGTTGAAGGAATTCCAGGGCGCCGTGCTGTTCATCACGCACGACCGTTCCTTCCTGCAGAACCTCGCTACCCGCATCCTCGAACTGGATCGCGGCGGTTTGATCGACTGGAATGGCGACTACGCCAGTTTCCTCGTGCACAAAGAAGCGTCGCTGGCGGCTGAAGAAACTGCCAACGCGCTGTTCGACAAAAAACTGGCCCAGGAAGAAGTCTGGATCCGCCAGGGCATCAAGGCTCGCCGCACCCGAAACGAAGGCCGTGTCCGCGCCCTGAAAGCCCTGCGCAATGAGCGTAGCGAGCGTCGTGAACGCACCGGCAAAGCCAACATTCAGCTGGACACTGCCGACAAGTCCGGCAAGCAGGTGATGGTCCTCGAGAACGTGAGTTTCGCGCACCCGGGCGGCCCGTTCCTGATCAAGGATTTCTCGATGGTCCTGCAGCGGGGCGACCGTATCGGTCTACTCGGCGCCAACGGTACCGGCAAAACCACACTGCTGAAGCTGATGCTCAACGGGCTGCAACCGACCAGTGGCACAGTGGAAGAGGGGACGCGCATCGACGTGGCCTACTTCGATCAGTTGCGCCACCAGCTGGATCTGGAAAAGACCGTGATCGACAACGTGGCCGAAGGCCGCGACTTCATCGAAATCGATGGTCAGAACCGCCACGTGCTGAGCTACCTTGGCGACTTCCTGTTCAGCCCGCAGCGTGCCCGCACGCCGGTCAAGGCGCTGTCCGGTGGTGAGCGTGCCCGCCTGTTGCTGGCGAAACTGTTCAGCAAGCCGGCCAACCTGCTGGTCCTCGACGAACCGACCAACGACCTCGACGTGGAAACACTCGAATTGCTGGAAGAGGTCTTGCTGACGTTCAACGGTACCGTGCTGATGGTCAGCCACGACCGGGCATTCCTCGATAACGTGGTTACCAGCACCCTGGTCTTCGAAGGTGAAGGCAAGGTTCGCGAATACGTCGGTGGTTATCAGGACTGGCTGCGTCAGGGCGGCTCGCCGCGCCTGTTGGGCGTGACCGAGAGCAAGTCCGGCAAGGCCGACTTGAACTCTGCTGTGGTCTCTGCGGAACCTGCGCCAGTCGCAGCGGCCGTCGAAACTCCGGTGGCGAAGAAAAAGCTGAGCTACAAGTTGCAGCGCGAGCTGGAAATGTTGCCGGCGCAGATCGAAGCCATGGAACAGCAGATCGCTGCCGTTGAAGCGCAGATGGCGGATGGCGGTTTCTACCAGCGTCCTGCTGCGGAGACGGCTGCGGTGATTGCTCAGCTTGAGCAGTTACAGGCTGAGCACGACGTAATGGTCGAACGTTGGGCCGAGCTGGATGCGTGATTGATCCAGTAACAAAAAAGCCCGGCATTTAGCCGGGCTTTTTGTATGGATGATCTGTAAAACGCTGCAGACCCACATTGATCAGTGTTTGTTGGCCAGGCGCACCGCCAGTACATCGCAGGGCGCACCGTGCAGCACGTCGTTGGCGGTGGAGCCCAGCAGCAATGCCAGGCCGTGGCGGCCATGGCTGCCGACCACGATCAGGTCGCAGGTCTGTTCTTTGGCCAGATGGTGAATCTCCTGGCGCGGTTGGCCGTAAGTCAGGTGGCTGTACTCCTTGGAGAGTTCCGGATACTTCAGGATCAACCGGTCCAGACGTTCCTTGGCCTGATCAAACTGTTGCTGTTGCAGTTGCGACAGGTCCATCGGCACGTCGCCGCCAAAGGCCATGGCCATCGGCTCGACAATGTGCACAAGAGACAACTTCGCGCCGTTGCTCACCGACAATTCGCGGGCACGGTGGATGACAGGGTCGCACTCTTCGGTCAGGTCTACAGCGACCAGGATGTGGTTGTAGGGCATGAGGTGCTCCTCCTGAGGATTGCAATATTGGTAAGTATGGCTGGTTTCAAGCGCGGTGTTTTCCAAGTGACTCAAAGCGCTCATCAAGAATCGGGAGTACACATATGACGGTCTGGATAGTGGTGTCAATCCTGTTGGTGGTGCTAAGCCCGCTGGCATGGTTGCGGCCGTCCCGTGGGCAGAGCGGGCGCATGGCCCTGCGCATGGAGGCGCGGCGCATCGGGCTGGCCATGCAACTGGCGCCTCAGGAGTGGCCGCACTGGCTCAGCCAGGAACCGCCAAGCCCTTGCGCGCAGTACCATCGGCCACGTCGCGGTAACCAGCCGGCGTGCTGGATCTACTGGCAGAAGTCGCCGGGCGTGTGGGTTAATCAGTGGCAGGAGGTCTGCGAGGATCAGGCGCTGCTCAATCATTTCGAAAAATTGCCGCCTAACGTCTACAAGATCGAGGCGGACAAGCAAATGATCACATTGTATTGGGGCGAAAAGGGCGCAGCGACGGTTTTGCAACAAATCGATTCCACCCTCAAAGCCCTCGCTTGAACCCTGCCCCTCACCGCTGCCCCCCCCCCTTACCGGAAATAGGGGCAATAAAAAGCCCGACATTCAACATCGGGCTGGAGTTGGCCAGGCAGGCCGGTAATTCGCTGCGGGCTGATTTCACGCTGGGCATTCGCCAAAAGCGTTCACATTTTTCTCAACGTCCCCGCCAGCGTAGCCGGTTAAACACAGGCTGCCGCGAATTAGGGCGACTTTTCTAATGATTGATTCTATGAATGTCTACTCATGCAGCCGCGTGTTGCAGGCCTTCGTCCTACAGAAATGACCGCAAAGTCGCGTTTCAACCCGTATTTTGGGCGATTGACAATTGTCGGAAATTCCGTGAAGGTGGCGTACCCAAATCAAACGGGCGTATGAATTGAGCGTTTGCATTGCAGACTGCTCCTACAGAATCCCGACTATCGCGTTGGCGGGTGTGCCGGGTGGATAGGCGTAGCATTGACGATTAACGTCCCTGCCAAGCCATTTGCCTGGGTCCGACGTGTACTGTTCAGCTTCCATATCGTGGAGATCAGTTGATGATTTACGAAGGTAAAGCCATCACGGTTACGGCTCTTGAAAGTGGCATCGTCGAATTGAAATTCGACCTCAAGGGTGAGTCCGTCAACAAGTTCAACCGTCTAACCCTGAACGAACTGCGTCAGGCCGTAGACACCATCAAGGCAGATGCTTCGATCAAGGGTGTGATCGTCAGCAGCGGCAAGGACGTCTTCATCGTCGGCGCCGACATCACCGAATTCGTCGAGAACTTCAAGCTGCCGGATGCAGAGCTTGTCGCTGGCAACCTCGAAGCCAACAAGATTTTCAGCGATTTCGAAGACCTCAATGTCCCGACTGTCGCCGCGATCAACGGCATCGCCCTGGGTGGCGGTCTGGAAATGTGCCTGGCAGCGGACTACCGCGTCATGTCCGTTACCGCCAAGATCGGTCTGCCGGAAGTCAAGCTGGGTATCTACCCGGGCTTCGGCGGTACCGTGCGCCTGCCGCGCCTGATCGGTGCCGACAACGCCATCGAGTGGATTGCCTCCGGCAAGGAAAACCGTGCTGAAGACGCGCTGAAAGTCGGCGCAGTCGACGCAGTGGTTGCACCTGAGAAACTCCAGGAAGCCGCTCTGGAACTGATCAAGCGCGCCATCTCCGGCGAGTTTGACTACAAGGCCAAGCGTCAGCCGAAGCTGGAAAAGCTGAAACTGAACGCGATTGAACAAATGATGGCTTTCGAAACCGCCAAAGGTTTCGTCGCCGGCCAGGCGGGCCCGAACTACCCGGCGCCGGTTGAAGCGATCAAGACCATCCAGAAAGCTGCGAACTTCGGTCGCGACAAAGCGCTGGAAGTCGAGGCTGCCGGTTTCGTCAAACTGGCCAAGACTTCTGCTGCGCAGAGCTTGATCGGTCTGTTCCTGAACGATCAGGAGCTGAAGAAAAAGGCCAAGGCCTACGACGAAATCGCCCGTGACGTTAAGCAGGCTGCCGTACTGGGCGCCGGCATCATGGGTGGCGGTATCGCTTATCAGTCGGCTTCGAAAGGCACGCCGATCCTGATGAAGGACATCAACGAGCACGGTATCGAGCAAGGCCTGGCTGAAGCCGCCAAGCTGCTGGTGAGCCGCGTTGATAAAGGCCGCATGACCGCCGCGAAAATGGCTGAAGTGCTTAACGGCATTCGTCCAACCCTGTCCTACGGTGACTTCGGTCACGTGGATCTGGTCGTCGAAGCCGTCGTGGAGAATTCTAAGGTCAAGCAAGCCGTATTGGCTGAAGTGGAAGACAAGGTCAAAGAGGACACCATCCTCGCGTCCAACACCTCGACCATTTCCATCACCTTGCTGGCCAAGGCCCTCAAACGTCCGGAAAACTTCGTCGGCATGCACTTCTTCAACCCGGTGCACATGATGCCACTGGTGGAAGTGATCCGTGGCGAGAAGTCCAGCGAACTGGCCGTGGCCACCACCGTTGCCTACGCCAAGAAAATGGGCAAGAACCCGATCGTCGTCAACGACTGCCCGGGCTTCCTGGTCAATCGCGTGCTGTTCCCGTACTTCGGCGGTTTCGCCAAATTGGTCAGCGCCGGCGTGGACTTCGTCCGTATCGACAAGGTCATGGAAAAATTCGGTTGGCCAATGGGCCCGGCATACTTGATGGACGTGGTCGGCATCGACACTGGCCACCACGGTCGTGACGTGATGGCTGAAGGTTTCCCGGACCGCATGAAAGACGATCGCCGCTCGGCCATCGACGTGCTCTACGAAGCCAAGCGCCTGGGCCAGAAGAATGGCAAGGGCTTCTACGCCTACGAGACCGACAAGAAGGGCAAGCAGAAGAAAGTCGCCGATCCGTCGGTGCTGGAAGTGCTCAAGCCGATCGTTTACGAGCAGCGCGAAGTCACTGACGAAGACATCATCAACTGGATGATGATCCCGCTGTGCCTGGAAACCGTGCGTTGCCTGGAAGACGGCATTGTCGAAACCGCTGCCGAAGCCGACATGGGTCTGGTCTACGGTATTGGTTTCCCTCCATTCCGTGGCGGTGCGCTGCGCTACATCGATTCGATCGGTGTTGCCGAGTTCGTTGCCCTGGCTGACCAGTACGCTGATTTGGGCGCGCTGTACCACCCGACCGCAAAACTGCGTGAAATGGCCAAAACCGGCCAACGGTTCTTCGGTTAAGCGTCCCAACTTTTGAGCGAGAGTGAAATTTTATGAGCTTGAATCCAAGAGACGTCGTGATTGTCGACTTCGGTCGTACTCCGATGGGCCGCTCCAAGGGCGGCATGCACCGCAACACCCGTGCCGAAGACATGTCGGCACACCTGATCAGCAAATTGCTGGAACGTAACGTCAAGGTCGACCCGAACGAAGTCGAAGACGTGATCTGGGGCTGTGTGAACCAGACCCTGGAACAGGGCTGGAACATCGCGCGCATGGCGTCGCTGATGACTCAGATCCCGCACACCGCTGCCGGCCAGACCGTCAGCCGGCTGTGTGGTTCGTCGATGAGCGCGTTGCACACGGCCGCCCAAGCGATCATGACTGGCAACGGTGACGTGTTCGTCGTTGGCGGCGTCGAGCACATGGGCCACGTGAGCATGATGCACGGTGTCGATCCGAACCCGCACATGTCGCTGTACGCGGCAAAAGCCTCGGGCATGATGGGCCTGACGGCGGAAATGCTTGGCAAAATGCACGGCATCACTCGCGAACAGCAGGACGCTTTTGGCGTGCGCTCTCACCAACTCGCCCACAAGGCGACGGTGGAAGGCAAGTTCAAAGACGAAATCATCCCGATGCAGGGCTACGACGAGAACGGTTTCCTAAAACTGTTCGACTACGACGAAACCATTCGTCCGGAAACCACCCTGGAAAGCCTGGCCGCTTTGAAGCCAGCGTTTAACCCCAAGGGCGGCACCGTGACAGCCGGTACGTCGTCGCAGATCACTGACGGTGCTTCGTGCATGATCGTGATGTCGGCGCAGCGTGCACAGGACCTGGGCATCCAGCCTTTGGCGGTGATTCGCTCGATGGCAGTGGCAGGTGTGGATCCGGCAATCATGGGCTATGGTCCAGTACCGGCGACACAAAAAGCCCTGAAGCGCGCGGGTCTCGGGATTAACGATATCGACTTCTTCGAGCTCAACGAAGCTTTCGCGGCACAGGCGCTGCCAGTGCTGAAAGATCTGAAAGTGCTCGACAAGATGAACGAGAAGGTTAACCTGCACGGCGGCGCAATCGCCTTGGGTCATCCGTTCGGTTGCTCTGGTGCGCGTATCTCCGGCACCCTGCTGAACGTGATGAAGCAAAATGGCGGCACCTTCGGGGTAGCTACCATGTGCATTGGTCTCGGCCAAGGCATCTCCACCGTCTTCGAACGCGTCTAACCGTTCCGTTGACGGAAGCCGGGGCCAAGTGCCCCGGTTTTTTGTTTTTCCGGATTTATTTTTGTTTTTATTTTGAAAAGATTTGAGTGAGGGCCAAAGCATGCCGATACAACCTGGGCTCTACCAACATTACAAGGGTCCGCAGTACCGCGTTTTCAGTATTGCGCGGCATTCGGAAACGGAAGAAGAAGTGGTCTTCTACCAAGCCCTGTATGGCGATTACGGCTTTTGGGTGCGTCCCTTGAGCATGTTCCTGGAGTCGGTCGAGGTTGACGGCGAACAGGTGCCACGCTTTGCTTTGGTGCAGGTCGAACCGAGCCTTTTTTCCAAGCCATAAGCTGAGGACGCGCAAAACCCTGCGCTTGACCTCACCTTGTAGCCACTATATATAGCGGTGCCGCGTCAGGCGCCAACCGCCTTTCACTTCTAGAATTCAGGAATTTTCTGATCCATGGGCAAATCGCTGGTCATTGTGGAATCCCCGGCTAAGGCCAAGACCATCAACAAGTATCTGGGTAACCAATACGTGGTGAAGTCGAGTATCGGCCATATCCGAGACCTGCCCACCAGCGGTTCGGCTAGCGCCAGCAAAGAGCCAGCCGCCAAGCGCGGCAAGGCCGCCGCGGGTGAAGGTCCGGTGCTCACGCCGAAAGAGAAGGCGCGCAAGCAGCTGGTCTCGCGCATGGGCGTCGATCCCGATCATAGCTGGAAAGCCAAGTACGAGATCCTCCCAGGCAAAGAGAAAGTCATCGAAGAGCTGCGCCGGCTCGCCAAAGATGCTGACACCATCTATCTCGCAACCGACTTGGATCGCGAGGGGGAAGCCATTGCTTGGCACCTGCGCGAAGCCATCGGTGGTGACGACAGCCGCTACAAGCGCGTGGTGTTCAACGAAATTACCAAGAAGGCGATTCAGGAAGCCTTCTCCAAGCCGGGCGAGCTGGACATCGACCGTGTAAACGCCCAGCAAGCGCGTCGTTTCCTCGACCGCGTGGTGGGTTACATGGTTTCGCCGCTGCTGTGGGCCAAGATCGCCCGTGGCCTGTCCGCCGGTCGCGTGCAATCGGTTGCGGTGAAGCTGGTGGTCGAGCGTGAGCGCGAAATCCGTGCGTTCAACCCGGAAGAGTACTGGGAAGTCCACGCCGACCTCGGCTCCGCCAAGGGCGCGACCGTGCGCTTCGACGTGGCCCGCGAGAAAGGCGAAGCGTTCAAGCCGTTGAACGAAGCCCAGGCCATGGCCGCGCTGGAAAAGCTCAAGGCTTCCAGCTACAGCATCGTCAAGCGCGAAGATAAGCCGACCAGCAGCAAGCCGTCGGCACCGTTCATTACTTCCACCCTGCAACAGGCCGCGAGTAACCGCCTGGGCTTCGGTGTGAAGAAAACCATGATGATGGCCCAGCGCTTGTACGAAGCCGGCTACATCACCTATATGCGTACCGACTCCACCAACCTCTCGGTCGATGCCGTGACGATGGCGCGTACCTATATTGAAGGGGAATTCGGCAAGAAGTACCTGCCGGAAAACCCGAACGTCTACAGCAGCAAAGAAGGCGCACAAGAGGCTCACGAAGCGATTCGTCCGTCCGACGCGAACACCGAGCCAAGCAAGCTGTCGGGCATGGAGCGTGATGCAGAGCGGCTCTACGAGTTGATCTGGCGCCAGTTCCTCGCTTGCCAGATGCTGCCAGCACAATACCTGTCGACCACGGTGACCGTCGGTGCCGGCGAGTTCGAGTTGCGCGCCAAAGGCCGCATCCTGAAGTTCGACGGTTATACCCGCGTGATGCCACAAATCGCCAAGCCGGGCGATGACGACGTATTGCCTGACATGGCCCAGGGCGACGCGATGAAGCTGATCAAGCTTGATCCGACCCAGCACTTCACCAAGCCGCCGGCGCGCTACTCGGAAGCGAGCCTGGTGAAAGAAATGGAAAAACGCGGCATCGGTCGTCCTTCGACCTACGCCGCGATCATTTCGACCATCCAGGACCGCGGCTACGTGGCGCTGCACAACCGTCGTTTCTATTCGGAAAAGATGGGTGACATCGTTACCGAGCGTCTGTCCGAGAGCTTCCCCAATCTCATGGACTACGGCTTTACCGCCGGCATGGAAGAGAACCTCGATGACGTGGCCCAAGGCGAACGCGACTGGAAAAACGTGCTCGACGAGTTCTACGGCGACTTCAAGAAAAAGCTCGAAGTAGCCGAAAGTCCGGACAGCGGCATGCGTGCCAACCAGCCGGTGATGACCGATATTGCGTGCTTGACCTGCGGCCGCCCGATGCAGATTCGTACCGCATCGACTGGCGTGTTCCTCGGTTGCTCGGGTTACAGCCTGCCGCCGAAAGAGCGCTGCAAGGCCACCGTCAACCTGGTGCCGGGCGATGAAATCGCCGCGGACGACGAGGGTGAGTCGGAGTCGCTGGTGCTGCGCGGCAAACATCGTTGCCCGATCTGCAGCACGGCGATGGACGCGTACCTGCTTGACGAGAAGCGCAAGTTGCACATCTGCGGTAACAACCCGGATTGCGCTGGCTACGAGATCGAAGAGGGCACTTATCGCATCAAGGGCTACGAAGGCCCGAGCCTGGAATGCGACAAGTGCGGCAGCGAGATGCAGCTCAAGACGGGCCGTTTCGGCAAGTTCTTCGGCTGCACCAACGCGACGTGCAAGAACACCCGCAAATTGCTGAAAAGCGGTGACGCGGCGCCGCCGAAGATGGATCCGGTGAAGATGCCTGAGCTGAAATGCGAAAAGGTTAACGACACCTACATCCTGCGCGACGGGGCTTCCGGCCTGTTCCTGGCGGCCAGTCAGTTCCCGAAAAACCGCGAGACGCGTGCGCCATTGGTCATTGAGATCGTGCCGCACAAAGACGAGATCGATCCGAAGTACCACTTCCTCTGCGAAGCGCCGAAGAAGGACCCGGATGGCCTGCCAGCGGTGATCCGTTACAGCCGCAAGACCAAAGAGCAGTACGTGCAGACTGAAGTCGACGGCAAACCGACTGGCTGGAAGGCGTACTACGACGGCGGTAAGTGGAAAGTTGAAGACAAGCGCCCGGCTGCCAAAGCTTAAAAAGCGTTGTAATTGAAAGGCCGCATGACAACCCTCAGGTTTTCATGCGGCCTTTTTGTTTTGGGCTTGCGGTGTGCTTGGGTGATCCATGACACTGTCCGGCCTGTGTGAAGCAATTATTTCGTTGTGGAGACTGCCGTCATGGCCCACGAACTCTATACCCGTACCAATCAGAAAATCTATTTCGCCGGCCTGTCGCTGGAAGCACTCGCCAAGGCCGAAGAGGGGCGGGCCATGAACTCCCTGGCGCTGATTCAGGCGGGGCGTGAATCGGCATTGTTTCATCTGTACGGTGCGTTGCTGGGGCTGTGCCATGAAATCGCCGGTTTCTATCGTTTGCCCCAGGCCAACGCGCCTCGGGCAGAACTGCTGTTGACCCGAGAAGTGCTGGAGGCCATCGCCATACCCGAAATGGCCGAGATGGTCGAGCTGGCGCAAAACCGGGAAACTTGGTTGGCCAAGCTGCTGTCGGCGCATGCGGCATTGTTTCAACCGCCGCGTGTGCCGCACAAGCCCAAGGGTGACGTGACACAGCCGTTGATTCTGGCGGTTAATCTGGATGCAGAAGATGCGCCGGAAGAACTCGGTCGTGAAGAGCTGGAGAGCTGGCGTCAAAACCTGAAGGGGTTGGCGATCCGTTTTCGCGAAGGCTTGAGCGAGTGCTGAAGGACTGAGTGTTCGACAGGCAGTTGCAAGAGACCGTCTGTTCAGGGATGAATGCTGTCAGAAATTTCTCTTCGTAGTGGCATCTGGTCAAGATCCCGAGCGAAGCCTGGCCGATGCCTATATAATCCCCGCCTTTCGTGGAGAACAGACCTTTATGCCAACGTCCTTTCTAGAAATTGTCGAGTTACCAGACGGCCGAATCGAGCTGCGAAGGGCTGAGGACGAGGGTTCTCTGGTTACGTTGAATTTCTCCGAGGATGCCAAGGCATTCCTGCAAGGCCAGCACGTGGAAGTCGCCAAGGCGATGCTGAGCGTCGGCGTTCAGATGGCCGGTCGCTTGGTTGAAGGTGATTTCAATACGGATGAGAGCTCTCGGGTCCTTCATTGATCCCGTTCGTCGATCTGACACTGCTATAGATCGGCTTCTCTATCCTTTGAGAAGCCCTGCGTGACTCAGCGCACTCTCGTTTAACCCAATCGAATATTCAGACTTTGCGCATCCCCGATCCGGGCGGCGCTGACCAACTGTTGCCGTGCCGTGGCGCTCAACGGATTGAGCCAGCTGACGACAGTGTGGCTGCGGCCGAGGCGCAAGGCTTCGCAAGTCAGCTGCTGGGCGCTCTGGGTGCCGCGCGGTTGCAGCAACAGAATGCGTTCACGGTTCAGGCCGGCATCTCGCAGCCAGGTTTGGGTCAGGCTGGCGGGCGGGGCGATCAGCGTCAGCCAGCGTGCGTCCTGATCATCGCTCAGCTCTCTGAGTATCGGTGCCAGAAGATTCAGGCAGTTTCCAGCCGCACCACGTAAAGACAGCTCGCTGAAAACGTCAGGTTCGGCGCTCCAGGGCGACTCGATCACGTCTTTCAGGATCGGCGCCATCGGCTGCACCATGAACGCCTCGAACAACGGCAGTTGGGCTTGCTGTGATGTGTGTGGGAACTGCATAAAGCCTCCTTTAGCGGCGAATGACGCCGACGCTCAAGCCTTCGATCACCAGTTCCTGATCTTTCAGGTTCACTTCGATAGGGGCGAATTCAGGGTTTTCGGCAATCAACCAGACTTTGCTGCCGTCACGCTTGAAGCGTTTGACGGTCACCTCGTCGCCGATACGAGCAACTACGATCTGGCCGTTGCGGGCCTCACGGGTGGTGTGGACAGCCAGCAGGTCACCGTCGAAAATACCTACGTCCTTCATGCTCATGCCATGCACGCGGAGCAGGTAATCTGCGCGAGGATGGAAAAAGGCAGGGTTGATGTTGCAGGACTCTTCAATGTGCTGCTGGGCAAGGATCGGCGCACCGGCAGCGACCCGGCCGATTATCGGCAGGGTAGATTCGTCAGGTTTGGCTTCGAAGCCGGGAATGCGGATCCCGCGGGAAGCGCCCGGCGTCATCTCGATCGCGCCCTTGCGGGCCAGCGCCTTGAGGTGTTCTTCAGCCGCATTGGGCGACTTGAAACCCAGTTCCTGGGCGATTTCCGCCCGGGTCGGCGGGTAGCCGTTGTCTTCAAGGCAACGTTTGATAAAGGCCAGAATCTCGGCTTGGCGTGGCGTCAGCTTTAGCATATCGATCGCTCTGTCTTTTTATACAGTGACTGGGATTATATACAGTGAAAGCATCTTGGCAATGCCCCTTTTTTCAGCGCCCGCCAGACGGTCAATCAGCACGCTGATTAACACCGCGCAGATGTATGGTTAAATAGCTGACTGACCATTCCCGAAACGAACCGGCAGGCTTGACAAGGCCTGGGCTGAAACGTATGTTTCAAACAAGTGTTTGTCAGGCGGAGTAGCCATGGCCCAGTCGGAAACCGTTGAACGCATTCTCGATGCTGCCGAGCAGTTGTTCGCGGAAAAAGGTTTTGCTGAAACCTCGTTGCGTTTGATCACCAGCAAGGCCGGTGTGAATCTGGCGGCTGTGAACTATCACTTCGGCTCTAAGAAGGCGCTGATTCAAGCCGTGTTCTCGCGTTTCCTTGGTCCGTTCTGCCTGAGCCTCGATAAAGAGCTGGAGCGGCGTCAGGCCAAGCCGGAGAACAAGCCGACATTGGAAGAGCTGCTGGAAATCCTCGTCGAGCAAGCCCTCGTGGTGCAGCCACGCAGCGGCAACGACCTGTCGATTTTCATGCGTTTGCTGGGTCTGGCGTTCAGCCAGAGCCAAGGCCATTTGCGCCGTTATCTGGAAGACATGTACGGCAAAGTGTTCCGCCGCTACATGATGCTGGTCAACGAAGCCGCACCGCGTATCCCGCCGATCGAACTGTTCTGGCGCGTGCACTTCATGCTCGGCGCCGCGGCGTTCAGCATGTCAGGGATCAAGGCGCTGCGGGCGATTGCCGAGACAGATTTCGGCGTCAACACCTCTATCGAGCAAGTAATGCGCCTGATGGTGCCGTTCCTGGCGGCTGGCATGCGTGCCGAAACCGGCGTGACCGACACGGCCATGGCCACCGCGCAGTTGCGCCCGCGCAGCAAATCGACACAAGTTGCGGCCAAGGTTTAAGCCGCGCACGGGTGGGCGCGGCAGCTTACATCCGATAAGCTAGCCGCCCATGCCGACTCTCGTTCTGAACCCGCTCCCTATTTTCATCACCGACCTGCCGGGCCCCGCCCACGGCGTCGGATACGTGCGAGCAGGGTCCATCGTTCTCAAGGAATCTCTATGACTGCTGGCCTGCAAGGCTCGTTGATGGTGGACGTCGCCGGTAATTGGCTGACGGCTGAAGATCGCCAATTGTTGCGCCAGCCTGAAGTGGGCGGCCTGATCATTTTTGCCCGCAACATCGAGCATCCGCGCCAGGTACGCGAATTAAGCGCCGCGATCCGGGCCATTCGTCCCGATCTGCTGCTGGCGGTGGACCAGGAGGGCGGTCGCGTGCAGCGCTTGCGCCAGGGCTTCGTGCGATTGCCGGCGATGCGCGCGATTGCTGATAACCCGAACGCCGAATACCTGGCCGAGCAGTGTGGCTGGATCATGGCAACCGAAGTGCTGGCTGTCGGCCTCGACCTCAGTTTCGCCCCGGTGCTGGACCTGGATTACCAACGTAGCGCCGTGGTCGGCACCCGCTCATTCGAAAGTGACCCGGAGCGCGCCGCGCTGCTGGCGGGTGCCTTAATCCGTGGCATGAACAGCGCGGGCATGGCTGCCACCGGTAAACACTTTCCCGGCCACGGCTGGGCCGAGGCAGATTCCCACGTCGCGATCCCGAATGACGAGCGCAGCCTCGACGAGATTCGCGCCAATGACCTGGTGCCGTTCGCCCGGTTGAGCCAGCAACTGGCGGCCGTCATGCCGGCTCATGTCATCTACCCGCAAGTCGATTCCCAGCCTGCTGGCTTCTCCCGCCGCTGGTTGCAGGACATCCTGCGTGGCGAGTTGCAGTTCGATGGCGTGATCTTCAGTGATGATCTGTCGATGGCCGGTGCGCACGTGGTCGGTGATGCCGCCAGCCGTATCGAAGCGGCGCTGTCTGCCGGTTGTGACATGGGCCTGGTGTGCAACGACCGCGCCGCTGCGGAGCTCGCCTTGAGCGCCGCTCAGCGTCTGAAGGTCAAGCCGTCCGGGCGCATCGCGCGGATGCGCAGCCAGGCGAATGCGAGTACTGAATACCGTCAGGACCCGCGCTGGCTGATAGCCATTGGCGCGCTCAAAGACGCTCAACTGATTGAATAAGGACTTTACGTCATGACGGTTTACGCGATTATCGGTGGCACCGGCCTCACGCAACTCGAAGGCCTGAGCATTCGTCAGTCACTGGCGGTGGACACGCCTTACGGCGCACCTTCTGCCGAAGTGCAGATCGGTGAGTATGCCGGCAAGGAAGTGCTGTTCCTCGCGCGCCACGGTCATCCGCACCGTTTTCCGCCGCATCAGGTGAACTACCGCGCCAATCTCTGGGCGCTGAAACAGGCCGGAGCCGAAGCGATCCTGGCGGTCAATGCGGTGGGCGGGATTCATGCCGCGATGGGCACCGGGCATTTCTGCGTGCCGCATCAGCTGATTGACTACACCAGCGGTCGCGAACACACCTACTTTGCCGACGATCTGGAACAGGTCACCCACATCGACTTCAGCTACCCCTACAGCGAGCCACTGCGTCAGCAATTGATCGCGGCGCTGGCGGCTGAAGGCGTTGGCTACAGCAGTCATGGCGTCTACGCCTGCACCCAGGGCCCGCGTCTGGAAACCGTGGCAGAGATCGCCCGCCTGGAGCGCGACGGCTGCGACATCGTCGGCATGACCGGCATGCCGGAAGCCGCGCTGGCGCGTGAGCTTGAACTGGATTACGCCTGCCTGGCGCTGGTGGTCAATCCGGGCGCAGGCAAGTCGACGGCGGTGATTACCATGGCCGAGATCGAGCAAGCGCTGCATGACGGGATGGGCAAGGTGAAGTCGACGTTGGCGCGGGTGCTCAAGGGCTGAGCTCGACCTTGGCAAAATTCAGTCATTTTCAGAAGTGTTGTTTTTATGCCGTCGATCATCGAGCAAATTCATCATCTGCCGTGGACGCAGGAATTCAGCCATCGTGCGCTGGATAAAGCGCGCAGGTATGCCCATGAACATCGAGTAGAGCTCGTCGAGCTTGACGATGTGTTGGTTACTGCGACCTGCCGAGGTTCTGAAGGGTATGTCTACCAGCAGATCATTGAACTCCGCGAATTGCCATCGGGTTACTTGGCGCTGTTTTGCACGTGTTCATGTCCTGTAGGGGTCGATTGCAAGCACTGCGCGACGGTGATTTACCATTTGCAAACACTCGCCGTCGAAGCGCCTGACAGTCACGTTCCTGTTCGGCTGAATCGTGAACTGGAACGCTGGCTCAACGATATTCCCGGTGACGATGGCGGGTCCGCTAAAGGCGCCGGCACTTGCTGGGTGTACAAGCTGAAGGCGACATCGACTTCGGGCAAGTGGCTGCTGGAAATCTGCAAGGCTCGTCAGCTCCAACAAGTTGTTCCTCTACTTCGAACAGCTGCAGCCTTTGAGCGTCGGTGTCACCAGGCCAGCGCAGTTTGCCTGGGCCGAGCAAGCCAATGGCAGTTTCCGCCCTCAATGGGGTAGTGCAAAAGCCCCGGAAGAAACGATCCTGGCGCTGGAACCGTTGCATTATCTTGACCGGGAGCGGATGCAGGTCGGGCCGCTTGAAACCTCGCTTGACGCAAAACTGGCGTGTCATTTGTCCTTGGCCCCCGCCATCCCCGCTCGGCAAGCCGCGCAGTTCAGCCATCGAATGGGCGCTGCGACGCGAGTCGCACCCCCGCCGTGCGTATTGACTGACAGCTTCATTGATGACGTCGAACCCCAACCTGTGCTGACGCTGGCATCGACCAAGCGTTACAGGAGCTGGCAATACGAACTCGAACACCGCGCTGCGCTGGCGTTCACTTACAACGGCCACCTGGCGACGGGCAAGAAATCCGCCGAAGTGCTGATTCTGTCTGGCACCGAAACCCAGCATATCCAGCGCAAACCGGCTGCCGAAAAAGCCTTGCGTCAAGCCTTGCAGAAACAGGGCTTGAAAAAAGCCACCCGCAAGAGTGATGCCTTGCCCGACAGTGCCGGTGAAATGTTCGATTTGCCGGACGAATCGGCGTGGCTTGCCTTTGTCCAATCCGGTATTCCTGCGCTTAGAGAAGCGAATTGGCAGATCAGCCTCACCGACAGCTTTCATTTCAATTTGCAGCCCGTGGATGAATGGTATGCCGATGTCGAGGAGTCGCCGGGGCGGGAATGGTTTGATCTGCAATTGGGAGTCGTGGTCAATGGCGAGCGTTACAGTCTGTTGCCGATCCTCCTGCAACTGCTTCGCAAACAACCGCAGTTGTTGGAGCCGGCTAATCTGGTGTTGCGCGACGATGACGACCAGGTATTGCTCGATCTCAACGGCGGACAGTTCGGTACCGGGCCTGGCATCAAAGTCGCGCTGACTCTCGGGCGGATCAAGCCGTTGATGGCGACGCTCAGCGAGTTGTATTTAGGCGTGAGCAGCGGTGATTCGTTGCGCTTGAATGGCCCTGATGCAGCGCGCTTGAGTGTGCTTGAGGGGTTGCCGTTGGTGTGGCAGGGCGACGAACGTTTACGGGGTTTTGCCAAGCGATTACGTGAGTCGACCCAAAGCAGTGTGGCTGCACCAGAAGGCCTCAACGCGGTCCTGCGCCCTTATCAGCTCGAAGGCCTGAACTGGATGCAAACCCTTCGCGAGCTGGAAGTCGGCGGTATCCTCGGCGACGACATGGGCCTGGGCAAGACCCTACAGACCCTGGCTCATTTGCTGTTGGAGAAACAGACGGGGCGCCTCGACCTGCCGGCGCTGGCGGTGATGCCGACCAGCCTGATCCCCAACTGGCTCGACGAAGCGGCGCGTTTTACCCCGCAACTGAAAGTGCTGGCGCTCCATGGTGCCTTTCGGCAAAAAGATTTTGCCCGCCTTGCCGAATACGATCTGGTGTTAACCACCTATGCCTTGTTACCCCGGGATCTTGAGGTGTTACAGCCGCAGGTCTGGAGTGTGCTGATTCTTGATGAGGCGCAAAATATCAAAAACCCGCTGAGCAAAGCGGCGCAGGCGGCCCGGGACCTGAATGCCCGGCAGCGTTTGTGCCTGTCCGGCACCCCGCTCGAAAATCACCTCGGCGAACTCTGGTCGTTGTTCCACTTCCTGCTGCCCGGCTGGCTCGGCGACAGCAAAACCTTCAATCGCGACTACCGCACGCCGATCGAGAAGCATGGCAATAGCGAGCGGATGCACCACCTGACCGCACGGATAAAGCCTTTCCTGTTACGCCGCAAGAAGGAACAGGTCGCCACCGAGTTGCCACCCAAAACGGAGATTGTGCATTGGGTCGAGCTCAGCGACGGGCAGCGTGACGTGTATGAAACCGTGCGCGTGGCGATGGATAAAAAAGTGCGTGACGAAATCGCCCGCAGCGGGGTCGCGCGCAGCCAGATCATCATTCTCGACGCGTTGCTCAAGTTGCGTCAGGTCTGTTGCGATCTGCGGCTGGTGAAGATGACGCTGACGGCGAAAGCGCTCCGTGCGGGTAGCGGCAAGCTGACTGGGTTGATGGAGATGCTTGAAGAGTTGCTCAGCGAAGGGCGCAAGATTTTGCTGTTTTCACAGTTCACCTCGATGCTCGCGTTGATTGAGGAAGAGTTGCAACAACGAGGGATCGGGTTCTCATTGTTGACGGGTGATACAACGGATCGGCGGACGCCTGTCCAGGATTTTCAAAGCGGTAAAGTGCCGTTGTTTTTGATTAGCCTGAAGGCGGGCGGCACGGGGCTGAACTTGACGGCAGCCGACACCGTGATCCACTTCGATCCGTGGTGGAACCCAGCGGTTGAAAATCAGGCGACGGACCGCGCGTATCGTATTGGTCAGGATAAACCGGTGTTCGTGTACAAGATGATTGCGCGCGGCACCGTGGAGGAGAAGATCCAGGCGCTGCAGCAGGAGAAAGCCGCACTTGCCGGGGCGGTGCTTGAGGGCGGAACTGCGGGTGGGTGGAAACTTGAGCAGAGCGATATCGAGGCGTTATTTGCGCCGTTGCCAATCCGAAGTCCTGAAATTCGCTATTTCTCCAGCTTATCCGGTAACGGCGCAAACAACGCTTCAATGTCATCACTCTGCAACTTCCAGTCCCCGGTCTTGCGCCCATCCAGCACGCCCGCGGCCAGGTCGGACTTTTCCTTCTGCAGGTGCTGAATCTTCTCTTCCACCGTGCCCCTGGCAATCATCTTGTAAACGAACACCGGTTTTTCCTGGCCAATACGATACGCGCGGTCGGTTGCCTGATTTTCCGTCGCCGGGTTCCACCACGGGTCGTAATGAATCACCGTGTCCGCTTCCGTCAGGTTCAAGCCCACACCGCCGGCCTTCAAACTGATCAGAAAGATCTGACGCTTGCCGCTCTGGAAATCCTTCACCGGCGAGCGCCTGTCGCGGGTCTGTCCGGTCAGTAGTGCATATTCAACGCCACGTTTCTTCAGCTCGACCTCGATCAACGCAAGCATCGAGGTGAATTGTGAAAACAGCAGAACCCGTCGGCCTTCCTCGAACAACTCCTCAAGCATTTCCATCAGGCTGTCGAGCTTGCCCGAGGTGCTTCCGCGTGTCGGCAGGGCGGCATCATTGACCAGGCGTAAATCGCAGCACACCTGGCGCAGCTTCAGCAGCGCCTCAAGAATGATGATCTGGCTGCGCGCCACGCCCTTGCGGATGATCTCGTCGCGCACCTTCTTGTCCATGGCCAGGCGCATGGTTTCGTACACATCGCGTTGAGCTTCGTTGAGCTCGACCCAATGGATGATTTCGGTCTTCGGCGGTAATTCCGTCGCCACTTGCTCTTTGGTCCTACGCAGCAGGAACGGTTTGATCCGACCGTTCAAGTGCTGAAGTCTTACTTCGCTGGCGCGCTTTTCAATCGGCACACGGTAATCGCGGTTGAAGCTTTTCACGTCGCCGAGCCAGCCCGGCAACAGGAAGTGAAACAACGACCACAGTTCACCCAGGTGGTTTTCCAGTGGCGTGCCGCTGAGGCACAAGCGCTGGCGCGCGTTGAGCGCTCGCGCAGCCTGGGCGGCTTTGCTGTTGGGGTTCTTGATGTACTGCGCTTCGTCCAGCACCAATACGTGCAGCGGCTGTGCAGCCAGGCGTTCGACGTCCTTGGGCAATAGCGCGTAGGTGGTCAGGATCAGGTCATATTCGGCCAAATGCTCGAAGTGCTTTTTGCGACTGGCGCCATACAGCGCCAGCACTTTGAGCTGCGGGGTGAAATGCGCCGCTTCGTCGAGCCAGTTGGGGATCAGGCTGGTGGGCATCACCACCATGCACGGGCGATCCAGGCGTCCGGCGTTTTTTTCGCTGAGAACATGCGCCAGCGTCTGTAGGGTTTTGCCCAGACCCATGTCGTCCGCGAGAATCCCGCCGACTTCCAGTTGCCGCAACGACTGCATCCAGCTCAAGCCTTCCAGCTGATACGGGCGCAGCGTCGCATTCAAGCCTTCCGGCGCAGTCGCGGTGTAGTCCTTGATGTCCCGCAGACGCTGGGCAAAAGTGCGGATCTGCTCGCCACCTTCCCAGAGCAGCGGCATGCCTTCCAGCGGGTTCAAACGAATGGCGTCGGCCTTACTCAGGCGCAGCGTGGTTTCGCCGGGTCCTTGCAGGTAGAACTCGCCCAGGGTCGCGAGTACCGGTTTTAAACGCCCAAAGGGCAGGGCCACTTGCAACGGGCCGTACTCCGAGTTCGGGCGATTGGGGATGTTCACCAGAATCAGTTCGTCGTCGCGCCGGCGGGCGAGACGTTCCGGGTTGAGGATCTCGGTGTGTGAGCGCATCAGGTTCAACAGGATCGGCAGTAGACTCAGCCGTTCGCCATTGACGATGATCCCCAGTTCCAGATCGAACCAGTCGCGTTCAGGCGCCTGCTCTACGGTGGCGTACCAATCGTCCACGGCCGTCAGGTCGAAGCCGAACTCCTCGTCGATCTGCAGCTCCCAGCCTTGAGCGCGCAGCTTCGGCAGCTCGTTGAGGGTGAAGGTCAGCCAGGCGCTGTCGTTGATCATCTCGTGGAGATCGCCGGCACTTTCCGGCAGCGCCTTGCTTTGCCGGGTGGCGATCTTGAAACCGAGGATTCGCAACTGTTCCCTGTAGGCCTGTTCGACTTCCGGCTGACGTTTTATCCGCAGCGTCTGCGCCTCCTGACGAATCAAGACGTCGGCATTTTTCTGCCCGCACACATATTCATCCAGATAGCTGAAGGACAGCGCCGCGCGATGCTGGATGTAGCGCTGCATCTTGCCGTTGCGCGGCTCGAAGGCGCTGAACTCGATGCTCGCCAGCCACAGGCGCGGCACCGGTTGCACGTTGTCGACCAGCACTTGCGGAGGCGCTTTCGGACTGCGGTTTTCCAGGACGGCCTGGAGTTTCTCAAGCAATTCGGCGTCTTGTGCGGCGGCGGGGTAGGCGAGGGTTTCCTGTACTTTCAGCAACACCGCTGCGCAATGTTTGCAGTTGCTGCGCACCGGACAGCTGCACGTGGCATCGACCATCAACAGTGTGGCTTTGGCTGACTCACGCAGGCGAATGGTCTGACGGTAAACGTTGCCGCCGGAGCCTTCACACGCGGCGGTAATGGTCGCGTCACCGACCTCGACGATCCTGACGCGGTTTTCCAGCGCATAGCGGCGGCCGCGCTCCAGACTCTGTTCCTTGAATCGGCTGACCCAGGAAGGTGCCAGGGGTTTGCTCAGGGTCGGGGGCATAAGGCCTTCAATCAGTCCGGAATTTCATCGGGGACTGGCCGGGGCGCAGGGGCTGTGAGCGAGGTGATCTTGATCAGCAGGCCGAGGTGGCCGTTGTCGAGGAAGTTCAACTGGCCGTTCTTGGTGTGGCTTTCCTGCTTGAGGCGTTCACTGGCAGTGACCATGCCGTTGCCGTCGATCTGGTTGACCCAGAAGTCGGCATCGACGTCGGTAAAGCGTCCCAGTTTCAGGTTGAGCGTGCCCTCGATCGGGAACTGGCCGAACTGCTCGTTGCCGTCGCTGATCGCTACTTTGCTGGCTGCTTCGCCGAGGTTCTGTTGCCAGGCCTTGTGCAGTAACACCGTGTAATCGTTGCTGGCGGTGAGTTTTTCCACTTCGCCGTTCAGGCTTGGCGTGCGCAGGCTCTGCGGGTTGACGCGCTGGGCGCCGGCGGCCCAGTCTTCCGGGGCGGCGCGACTGACAATGGCGGGCACGGCATTTTGGCGGACCAGAATCATTTCAATCTGATACAGGTCATCGGCAAACGCCGTGGGAGCCACCAGGGTCATCAGCAAAGTCAGAGAGCGAAACAGGCGCATGCGGCGTCCTTCAAGCAGTTTTCGGGATGAGGCATTGAAGCAGAGCCTCGACTGTATTAAAGCGTTCTTCCGGACGCTCCATCGGCACCATGAATTTAAACATCGTGGCCCCTTCGAATTTATAACGTTTAGGCTGGCCCTGAATCAGTTTGATCAGGGTCAGCGGATCGACCGGCGTCTGGGCCGCGAACTCGATTCGACCACCTTGCGGGCCACCATCGACTTTCTTGATGCCCAGCAGTTCGGCCTGCAACTTCAACGCGGTGATGCGCATCAGGTTCTTGGTCGGCTCCGGCAACAAGCCGAAACGATCGATCATCTCCACTTGCAGGTCCTTGAGACCATCCTCATCGGTGGCCGAGGCAATGCGCTTGTACAGAATCAGCCGCGCGTGGACATCTGGCAGGTAGTCTTCGGGAATCAACGCCGGAACGCGCAGATTGACTTCAGGGCCACCGCCCAATGGTTGATCGAGATTCGGTTGTTCACCCTTGCGAATTGACTTCACCGCGCGCTCGAGCATTTCCATATAAAGGGTGAAACCGACCGCCTGAATCTGCCCGCTTTGACCGTCGCCCAGCAGTTCGCCGGCGCCACGGATTTCCAGGTCATTGGTGGCGAGCACGAAACCCGCGCCGAGGTCCTGGGTGTTGGCGATCGCTTCCAGACGCTTTTCCGCGTCGGGGGTGATTTGCTGGCGCGGCGGAGTCAGCAGGTACGCGTAGGCCTGGTGATGGCTGCGACCGACGCGTCCGCGCAACTGGTGCAACTGCGCCAGGCCGAACTTGTCGGCGCGTTCGATGATGATGGTGTTAGCGCTCGGCACGTCGATGCCGGTCTCGATGATGGTCGAGGCAATCAGCACGTTAAAGCGCTTGTGATAGAAATCGCTCATCACCTGTTCGAGTTCGCGTTCGCGCATCTGCCCGTGGCCGATGCCGATCCGTGCTTCCGGCACCAGTTCGGCGAGGTCGGCGGCGCATTTCTCGATGGTCTTCACATCGTTGTGCAGGTAATAGACCTGGCCGCCGCGCAGCAACTCACGCAGCAGGGCCTCTTTTACCGTGCTCTTGTTCTGTTCCATGACGAAAGTGCGCACCGACAAGCGACGGGCCGGCGGCGTGGCGATGATCGACAGGTCGCGCATGCCCGACACGGCCATGTTCAGCGTACGCGGAATCGGCGTGGCGGTGAGCGTGAGGATGTCGACTTCACTGCGCAGTGCCTTCAGCTGTTCTTTCTGACGGACACCGAAACGGTGCTCTTCGTCGATGATCACCAGCCCGAGGTTTTTGATCTTCACGTCGTCCTGCAGCAACTTGTGCGTGCCGATGACGATGTCGATCTTGCCTTCGGCGAGCTGGGCGACGGCGGCGTTCACTTCCTTGGTCGACTTGAAGCGGCTCATCACTTCCACCGTCACCGGCCAGTCGGCGAAGCGGTCGCGGAAACTGTTGTAATGCTGTTGGGCGAGCAGGGTGGTCGGCACCAGAATCGCCACCTGACGACCGCCGTGAACCGCAATGAATGCGGCGCGCATCGCCACTTCGGTCTTGCCGAAACCAACGTCGCCGCAGACCAGGCGATCCATCGGTTTCGGGGCGAGCATGTCGGCGCGCACGGCGTCGATGGTGGTTTGCTGGTCCGGCGTTTCTTCGAACGGGAAACCGGCGCTGAACGTCGCGTAATCGGCTTTCGGATCTTCGAAAGCATGACCCTCGCGCGCTGCGCGGCGGGCATAAATGTCGAGCAGCTCGGCGGCGACATCGCGCACCTGTTCGGCGGCTTTGCGTTTGGCTTTCTGCCAGGTCTCGGAACCGAGGCGGTGCAGCGGCGCCAGGGCGTCGTCGCTGCCGGTGTATCGGGCGATCAGGTGCAGGTTGGCCACCGGCACGTACAGCTTGGCGCCCTCGGCGTATTGCAGGGTCAGGAACTCGGCGACCTGGTCGTCGATCTCCAGCGTCGCAAGACCCAGATATCGGCCAACGCCGTGATCGATGTGCACCACCGGAGCGCCTTCGCGCAGTTCGGTGAGGTTCTTGATGACTGCATCGTTGTTCGCGTCGGTGCGCTTTTCACGGCGTCGACGCTGCATGACGCGCTGCCCGAACAGCGGGCTTTCCGCGACCAGCGCCAAGGCCGGATCGTCGAGGACCAGGCCTTCGTCGAGCGGTGCAATGGTAATCGCCAGGCGTTCTTTGCTCGCGACAAAGTCCGGCCAGCTGTCGACGGTTTTCGGTCGCAGCTTCAGTCGTTCGAGCAGTTCCAGCAATACTTCGCGGCGGCCCGCGGACTCGGCGGTAAACAGCACGCGTCCGGGAAACTCGTCGAGGAAACCCGCCAGCGCCGCCAACGGCTGTGTCGCCTTGGATTCGATCGCCAGGTCAGGCAGTGCACGCGCGGGGAAACGCTCGCGACCGACGCCGGTTTCCACGTCCTGTTGGCTGACGACGACGCGTGGCCAGTTCTTCAGGCGCGCGAAGCAATCTTCCACTGGCAGGAACAATTCGGCTGGTGGCAACAAGGGACGGGCTGGGTCGACGCGGCGCTCTTCATAACGATTGCGCACGTCGTTCCAGAAATTCTCCGCGGCCTGCTCGATGCCCGGCAAGGAAAACACCTGGGTGTCCTGGGGCAGGTAATCGAACAGCGTCGAGGTTTCGTCGAAGAACAGCGGCAGGTAGTACTCGATACCGGCCGGTGTAATCCCGCTGCTCAAGTCCTGAAAGATCGGGCAGCGGCGGAAGTCGACATCGAAGCGCTCACGGAAACGCGCCTTGAAGCGCGTGACCGCATCTTTTTGCAGTGGAAACTCGCGGGCCGGCAACAGGCGCACGGTGTCGACCTTGTCGATGGAGCGCTGGTTTTCCGGGTCGAAGGTGCGCAGCGTCTCGATCTCGTCGTCGAACAGGTCGATGCGAAAGGGCAGTTTGCTGCCCATCGGGAACAGATCGATCAGCGAGCCGCGAACGGTGAACTCGCCATGCTCGTACACCGTGTCGACGTAGCGGTAGCCGCTGGCCTCGAGCCGGGTACGCATCTGCTCGACATCGAGCTTCTGGCCAACGTCCAGCACCAGGCTGCTGCCGAGCAGGAACCGGGTCGGCGCCAGGCGATGCAGGGCCGTGGTAATCGGCACCACCAGCACGCCATGACTCAGCTCCGGCAATCTATAAAGAGCAGCAATACGCTGGGAGATGATGTCCTGATGCGGCGAGAACAGGTCGTAGGGCAGGGTTTCCCAGTCCGGGAAATGCAGCACGGGCAAATCCGGGGCGAAGAAACTCAGCTCCTGTTCCAGCCGTTCAGCCGTCTGGCTGTCGGCGGTGAGCAACAGGGTAAAGCGCTTGGCAGCGCTGGCAGCCTCGGCGATGGCCAGGCTCAGGGCGGCACCGGGCAGATTGCCCCAGTGCTGTTTACCTGCCGCGGCAGGGAGAAGCGGTAGACGCAGAACGGGCACGGAAGGTTGAGCTCCAAGCGTTGCGACAAAGTCGGTAATTGTAGCGGCCCCGGGTGCCGCCTGTCAGTTGCAGACTGCGTCTATTACGCAGGTTTGGCGAAATGTAGTGGTAAACACAAAATTCGCCGTTTTTTTACGGAAAATCACCGATTATGTAGTGGCAAAACGACCGGGTGTTACGGAGGGTTACGGACAAGACAGCGGTGTCTCCAAAAAATTGACTGCGCTGAAAGCCACGGTTTTGCTGGGCTGCGGCAGTGCGTAATTTTTTTGAACGGAAATTGGTTACGGATTGCACGACAGGTGCGCATTGCTACCGAGGTCACTCGGCGGCATAATGTAGCCCCTTTTTTCTGCCCCTACATAGTGGAAGGTTCCCGTGACTCAGAAGCCCGACCAGTGTCTTGGTGAATGGATCGACCGTGAAGCACTCGCAGAAGCGATGATTCCGCTTATCGGTCAGCTCTACCGCAATAACAACGTGGTGAGCTCGATCTATGGCCGCAGCCTGATCAACCAGTCTGTCATCGCGATTCTCAAAGCTCACCGCTTTGCTCGCCATCGTTCTTCCGACGATAGCGAACTCTCCGTCCACGAAACATTCCCTCTGCTGAAAGCCATGAGCGAGCTCAAGCTCGGCGCGGCTTCGGTAGATTTGGGCAAGTTGGCGTACAAATTCCGCGTCGAAGGCAATGGCCGCACTGCCGAGCAGTTCGTCCGTGAAGAAATGGCTGACGTGGTTGGCCAGCAGAACGCCTCCGCTCGCAAAGGCACTGACGTTGTACTGTACGGCTTCGGTCGTATCGGTCGTCTGCTGGCACGCATCCTGATCGAAAAAACCGGTGGTGGCGACGGTCTGCGTCTGCGCGCCATCGTCGTGCGCAAGGGCGCCGATAACGACCTGACCAAGCGCGCCAGCCTGCTGCGTCGCGATTCGGTCCATGGTTCGTTCAACGGCACCATCACCATCGACGAAGAAAACAACACCATCACCGCCAACGGCAACTTGATCCAGGTTATCTACGCGAAAAGCCCGACTGAAGTGGATTACACCCAGTACGGCATCAAAGACGCGCTGCTAGTGGACAACACTGGTGTATGGCGTGACGCCGAGGGCCTGGGCCAGCACCTGGCTTGCCCGGGTATCGACCGCGTTGTTCTGACTGCGCCGGGCAAAGGCAAGCTGAAGAACATCGTTCACGGTATCAACCATGGCGAAATCACCGCTGACGACAAGATCGTGTCGGCCGCTTCCTGCACCACCAACGCCATCGTGCCGGTGCTGAAAGCTGTCAACGACAAGTTCGGCATCATCAACGGTCACGTTGAAACGGTTCACTCGTACACCAACGACCAGAACCTGATCGACAACTTCCACAAGGGCGATCGTCGTGGCCGTAGCGCTGCGTTGAACATGGTAATCACCGAGACCGGTGCTGCCACCGCTGCTGCCAAGGCCTTGCCTGAGCTGGCCGGCAAGCTGACCGGTAACGCGATCCGCGTTCCGACGCCTAACGTGTCGATGGCCATTCTCAACCTGAACCTTGAGAAAGCCGCTACCCGTGAAGAGATGAACGAGTACCTGCGCTATATGGCGCTGCACTCGGATCTGCACAAGCAGATCGACTTCGTCAATTCGCAGGAAGTGGTGTCCACCGACTTCGTTGGTTCGCGCCACGCCGGGGTGGTGGATGCTGAAGCCACCATCACCCAGGATAACCGCGTTGTGCTGTACGTCTGGTACGACAACGAATTCGGTTACAGCTGCCAGGTGGTTCGCGTGATGGAAGACATGGCCGGGGTAAACCCGCCAGCCTTCCCGCGTTAAGCATTAGCAACACATGAAAACGCCCCGACCTCGGTCGGGGCGTTTTTGTTTGTGCGACTTATATCTTTTTAATCTGTGCAGTGAATCATTAATAATTATCTAAAAATGTATACAACGTTCATTCAGCCATTAAAAATAAAAACTTCCAATAAAAATAAACAGTTGTAGTTTGCTCGCCGCTTAAAACCAGGAGTGGATCCAATAGGGTTCGCGCTACATATTTGGCGTCATTTAATCGTTCAGCTCAACTACTTGACACCCCAACTCACTGAATCTAGTGTCGCCAATGACAACGCCCGCTCTGCCTCGGGTTCGGTCACTGCGCTGTACAGCAACTCTCCAAAAAGACGGGAATCTCATTCCTGCTCACATCACAATAAAAACCACATAAACAGCGTCGGCTTAGTTGCCGTCCGAAGAAATCATTGTGTCTCGCTCACCCTGCCAAAAGTGTCTTGCGGTCACGGCCTGCTATTGCCTGACTTTACGCGGTTGGTTTATCGGGAGAGTCGAACATGGCGGAAGAACGCTCAAGGCTATTATCACTGTTGCCCCGTCTGGTCGGTCTGGGAGTTCTTGGTTTCATCATCTGGCTGTTGTTGTCGACGTTACTCATGCCGTTAGTCTCGGCATCGGCCACGCGGGCGATTTTGAATGCACCGGTGATTCTGCTGACAACGCCAATTGATGGCGTAGTGAGCGCATTGGAAGTCAAACCCGGCGCGACGTTTGTTCAGGGCCAGAAAATTGCCGTGGTTGAAAACCCGCGAGCGAATCAGGAAACCTTGCTGACACTGCAAACCCGGCGACTCACACTTGAGCAACAACTGTCATCTTCGGCCAGTCAGGCCGAGCATGATCAGCAGTATTACGAGGCGCTGGAGAAAACCAGCCAGCAATACCAAACCGCATTTCATACCCGCCAACTCTTCACCCAGAAAGCCCTGAAAGCCGAAAACAGCGCCGCCAGTGCGCGGTTGATGGATGCTCAGGAAACCGTCGAACGCAATCTCGAGTTGTTCGTGCAAGGCGCGGTGAGTGGTGCGGTGGTCGCCTCGTCGAAAGCGCAGCTGGCGTCTTTGCAAGGTGCGGCGGAGTCGGTGCGTTCGCAACTTCGCATCAGTGACGGCGATGTCAGCGCCGCCAACCAGCAGGTCTACCTCGATCCCGATCAACTGCGCATGTTCGACCTCAGCGCGCAGATGACCACGCTCAAGCTCAGTCTGGACAATCAGGCGCGCAATCGCGCGACCTATCAGCAGGAACTCGACAACCTCAACCAACTGATCGAAACCGAACAAAACCGCATGAAGTTGATGGCCGGTTACGACGTCGTCGCCTATTCGCCCGGCACCGTTCAGGAATTGTTGGCGCCACAGGGCACGTTGGTACAGGCCGGCTCGACCTTGTTGCGCGCCACCGATTGCGCGCAGAGCTACGTGATTGCGGTGTTCCCTGAGCGCATGGCGAGCAAGATCAATCGCGACAGCGTGTTGACCGTGAAAATACGCGGCCTCGACCAACCGCTCAAAGCCAGTGTGGTGCAGTTGCTGTCCAGCGCCTCGGACATTCGCGCCAACACCTACAGCGTGCCGTTTCCGTACGCCGAGCAAAACTCGGTGTACGTGGTCGGCACCTTTGCGGCAGACCTGACCGAGAGCCAGCGCGCCATGACCTGCAATCCGGGGCTGTGGGCCAGCGCCGAGGTGTCGCGACCATGAACAGCGTCTTGCGAGGAGTGGTGGGTGTGATGCTGATCAGCAGCGGGGCGTCCGCGCTCGCGGCCCAGGCGCGGCCGCAACTGGCGGCAATGACGTGCGCGGCGCTGGATCGGGCGGTCACCTCGCAACCGGCGGGTCCGGTGCTGGTGGCGAGTTATCCACCGTTGAACGGTCAACCTGCACCGATCCTCGCGTTGCGTGGCGTGGCATTCACGTACGACAACGCCTTGGCGAGCATTGCGCTGTTTGCCTGTGGCAAAGCCGAATCGGCACGACGCATCGCCGACGCCTTGGTGTTCGCCACGCAGCACGATCCCGAGTACCAGGACGGCCGATTGCGCAACGCCTACGCCGCCGGCCCGGCAGGTTCGCCGTCGATGAAATTGCCCGGTTACTGGAGCGTCGAGCGCAACGCCTGGAATCAGGACGCCTACCAGGTCAGCAGCGCCACCGGCAATCAGGCATGGGCGGCATTGGCGCTGCTGGAGGCTTTTCGCCAAAGCGCTGAGCCGTCTTACCTGGAGGCCGCAAGAAAAGTCCTGCAGTGGTCGCAGAAAAATACCTACGACGGCCAATCACCGGCCGGCTTCAGCGGCGGTTATTACGGCTACTTCTCCAAACAGGTCCAGCAGAACTGGAAGTCCACCGAGCACAACGTCGACCTCGCGGCGGCGTGGTCGGCGCTTGATGCGGTGGCGCCGGATCAGGGTTCGGCGCAACAGGCGCAGATTGCCCGGCAATTCGTCTCCAGCCAGTGGGATGCCAAGGAAGGGCGGTTCCTGATCGGCACCGGCGCGGATGGCCAGACGTCCGACCGCGTGCGCTCGGGACTGGACGCGCAGATCTGGCCGCTGATTGCCCTGCAGGACCCGCCCAAGGATTGGCGGCGGGTCTTCGCGTTTATCGATCATGCTCACCGCGCTGGCGACGGCTACGGTTTCAACCGCGACCCCGACGGCTTATGGACCGAGGGCACGGCGCAGGCGGCGGCCGTGGCGCAATTGAATGGCCTGAGTGACAAGGCGCAACCGCTGTGGAGCGTGCTGCTCGCACAAGAGGCGGGCGATGGCTGGCTGTTTGCGACACCGGCACCGCGCATCAGCACCGGGCTGGCCATCGGCCCGGATTCGGTCACCAACGATTTCTTCTATTACCACCTGCCTCACCTGGGCGCCACGGCGTGGGCAGCGATTGCGGCCACCGGCGTCAACCCCTTTACCGGCTCGCCAGAGGCTAACTGACATGCAGGCACTCGACTCGCTGCAACTGTTGCAAATCAACTTCTGGACGCTGGCGGCGGTGATTCTGTTCACCTGCCTGACGCATCGGGACCAATGGGCCGCACGTGCCGGGTTCGGCGCCGTCACCGCATTGTTGCTGGTCAACTACGCGGCGTGGCGGATTCGCGACACCTTGCCCGACGACCATTCCGGGTTCGCCACGGTCTGGGCTTATACCTTCCTGTTTTTCGAAATGCTGGCGATTGGTTACACATTGTTTTCCATCGTCGTGATGCTCTGCCGCTCGGATCACAGCAAGGACGCCGATGCGGGTGAGCGCCGCTTGCGTGCTGAAGGCAGCAACGCGCCGGCGGTGGATATCTTCATCGCCACCTACAACGAAGGCCTGGAGATCCTCGAAAAAACCATTATTGCTGCCCAGGCCATCGACTACCCCAACTTCACCATCTGGGTGCTCGACGATACGCGCCGTGACTGGTTGCGCGACTACTGCGCCGAAATGGGCGTGCAATATGCCCGGCGCCCGGACAATTCCCACGCCAAGGCCGGCAATCTCAACAACGGTTTACGCCAATCAGCGGCCGGCAGCAATGCGCCGTACATTCTGGTGCTCGACGCCGACTTCGCGCCGCAGCAACCGATCCTGCTGCGTACGCTGGGGCTGTTCGACGATCCGAAAGTCGGCCTCGTACAAACGCCGCAGTTCTACTACAACCCTGATCCGATCCAGCACAACCTTGGTACGTCCGACTGCTGGGTGGATGAGCAGCGGGTGTTCTTCGACGTGTTTCAACCGGCGAAGGATGGTTGGGATGCGGCGTTCTGCGTTGGCACGTCCTTCGTGGTGCGGCGCGATTTGATCAACGAAATCGGCGGCTTTCCTACAGGTTCCGTCTGCGAGGACATCTACACCACGTATCGGTTGCTGCAAAAAGGCTACGTCACCCGTTGGTTGAACGAGCGCCTGTCGATCGGCCTGTCTGCCGAAGGCCTGACCGAATACATCAACCAGCGTGGACGTTGGTGCCTGGGCACGATCCAGGTGGCGTTGCTCAAGGACGGACCGTTGCGCGGTGGCGGCTATACGCTCAACGACCGCTTGCACTACATCCACGGGCTGATGCACTGGTTTTCCAAGCCGTTCATTTTGATGATGCTGGTGTCGCCGGTGTTGTACTGGTACTTCGGCATCGCCGGTTTCTACGCCAATCCGGTGGATTTCCTGGCGTTCGGCATGCCCGCATTGATTGCGTTCTGGGGCTACGGCACCTGGGTCACGGACCGGCGCACCTTGCCGATTTTCACCGAAGTCACGCAGATCGTTGCTTCTTTGGCGGTCACGGCGACGATTGCCAGTGCGATGATCCGCCCCTTTGGGCGCCCGTTCAAAGTCACCGCCAAAGGGCTCGACCGGACCAAGACAATGGTGCACTGGAAACTGTTCGGGTTCTTTTTTGCCTTGACCCTGTTTTCGCAGATCGGCGCTTACATCGCTATCAGCACCGCCGCCGCGTTCGACGGCAACATGCTGTTCAACCTGTGCTGGACGGTGGTGGCACTGATCTACAACCTGGCCACATTGGTGGCGTGTGTCGACCGCCCACGCTTGCATGGCGAAGAGCGTTTCCCGTTCGACAAACCCACCGGGTTTCGTTTCGGCGGCAAAGTGCTTCCCGGTCGACTGGTGGATATTTCCCTCAGCGGCGCGTCGTTGAGTTGCGCGTTCGCATCGTCGATCAAGCCGGGCCTGTGCGGCGAAATGTGGGTCGACAAGCTGGGCTGGCTGAGTGTCGAGGTCATGCGCAATCACGGTAAAGACCATTTGGGCCTGCGCTTTGCCGAGCTCGATGAAGACCTGCGGCGGCGGCTGATTGCGCGGCTGTTCAGTGACGCATCGATCAATGTCGTGAGCAAGGCCGAACCGGCGCTGGCGTTCGGCACCTTGCTGCGTCGCGCGTTGCTCGGCGAAAAACGTCGCCATCCGAGTTTGCCCGCGCCGGTCAAGGCAACGTCCTACGTGCCGCAGCGCCGGTGGCGGCCGGTCAGTGTTCGTTCGCGTAGAAGACAGGCGCTGCCGCACATCAATGTCGGACGGTCAGGCTTGTGGTCTGTGCTTCTTTCCCCCTTGCGAGCTTTGCTCGGCCAACGTTTTTAGGTGCGCGCCATGAACAGTTGCTTACCGACTACCTGCTTGATGTCATTGCTGCTGCTCGGCGGATGTTCGCTGGAACCGACCTACGAGAAACCCGACGCACCGATCGATCAGCAATGGCCGGCCAACACGACGGGCGAGTGCTGCGTCGGCAAGCAGGCGTTCGACAAGGACTGGCGCGGTTTTGTGGTGGATGACCGACTGCGCCAGTTGATCGAGATGGCCCTGGTCAACAACCGCAGCCTGCGCCAGTTTGCGGCCAGCGTCGAAGAGTCGCGGGCGGGGTATGACAGTGCGCGCTCAGGGCTTTTTCCTACAATCGGCATCGACACCTACGCCGGACGCAGTAAGTTGCCGCCACTGGTGCGCACGCCCAACGGCGGCGACAGCTCTGGCAGCATTGCCAACACCTTTCAGGCAACCGGCGGGTTCACATCCTACGAACTGGATTTTTTCGGTCGCATCCGCAGTCAGCGCAATGCCGCCGGGGCGCGCTTCGAAGCGTCCGAGGCGGATTATCAGACTGCGCGGCTGGCGCTGATCGGCGAAGTGGCCAGCACCTGGCTGAGCCTAAAGGCCAATCAGCATTTGCTCGACCTCGCACAGACCACCTACCAATCCCAGGACCGCTACGGACAGCTGCTGCGCAAGAGTTTCAACCTCGGCTCCAGCGCGCGGATCGACGTGCACCAGGCCGATGCGCAAACCAACACCGCGGCGGTGCAGGTCAACACCTATCGCATGGCCGTGGCGCAGAACAGCAACGCGTTGCGAGTGCTGGTGGGGCAGCCGGTGCCGGTGAGTTTACTGCCGACCGGGGCGTTGGGTCAGAAATTGGCGACGCTGGATGTGCCCGCAGGTTTGCCTGCGTCACTGATCGAACGCCGTCCGGACATCATGTCGGCGGAAGCGTCATTGCGTGCGGCCAATGCGGATATCGGCGCGGCCCGGACGGCGTACTTCCCGACGTTTTCCCTGACCGGTGCGCTGGGCAGCCTGACCGGGGATTTTTCCCGGTTGCTCACGGGTCCGGCAGAGTTCTGGTCGGTGGCCTTGGCAGGGACGTTGCCCTTGATCGACGGCGGTGCTCGGCGGGCGCAGGTGGATGCCAGCCATGCGCGGTTTGATGGTCAGGCAGCGGCTTATGAAGCCACCGTGCAGAACGCCTTTCGCGAAGCGGCGGATGCGTTGAACGCGCGCCAGGAAATGCTCACCCAGGTGGAGTTCCAGAAAAAACTGGTGTGGGATTATCAGGAGGCGTATCGCCAGTCGCGCTTACGGTTTGAAGGGGGATTGGACAGCTATTTTTCTACTATGGACGCGCAGCGTTCGCTGTTCGATGCACAGCAGGAATGGGTGCAGCTGGAGTTGGCGCGGGAGATCAATCAGGTGACGTTGTACAAGGCGTTGGGCGGCGGGTGGAGTGGGTCGTTGAAGATGGCTAACCGATGAATCTGTGGTGAATTTTAGGGCCTCTTCGCGGGGCAGCCTCGCTCCTACAGGATTTCGGTGATCTTGTGGGAGTGAGCCTGCTCGCGATGGCGATCTATCAGGCGCCGCCGACCACCGCTGCCTGCGCCGTACGCAGTTCATGCTTGTTGCCATGGAACAACACCAGCGTCGCAATCAACCCCATCACCGCCGCACCGCTGAGCCAGATCCCCGGTGCAGCCTTGTTGTCCAGCACATGAATCAGGTAAGTACAGGCCGCCGGGGTAAACCCGCCGAAGGTCGCGGTCGCCAGGCTGTAGGCCAAAGAGAAACCGGTTGTACGAACTTCCACCGGCATGATCTCGGTCAGCGCGACTACCATGGCGCCGTTGTACGAGCCATACAGGAACGACAGCCATAGCTCGACAATCAGCAAATGGCTGAAACTCGGGTTGGCTACCAGCCAAGACAGCGCCGGGTAGGCCGTTAGGATCGCCAGAATAGTCGCCGCCAACAGCAGGGGTTTACGCCCGATCTTGTCGGACAAGGCACCCATCACCGGAAGCCAGAAAAAGTTCGACAGGCCGATGCACACCGTCACCAATAATGCATCCAGGTCCGACAGGTGCAGTTCGGCTTTGCCGAAGGTCGGGGTGTAGGCGGTGATCAGGTAGAACGACACGGTGGTCATCACCACCAGCGCCATGCCTGCGATGACGATGCCAAAATTCTGACCAATCGAGCGGACAATTTCCCGCAGCGTAGGGCGGTGTTTACGCGCCTGGAACTCAGGGGTTTCTTCCAGCGAACGGCGAATCACGAAGATCACCGGCACGATCATGCACCCGATCAGGAACGGCACGCGCCAGCCCCAGTCACCCATTTGTTCCGGGCTCAGCCAGTGATTCAGTCCGACGCCCAGCAGGCCGGCAAACACCACCGCTGCCTGTTGGCTGGCGGACTGCCAGCTGACGAAGAAGCCTTTGCGGCCCGGCGTTGAGATTTCTGCCAGATACACGGACACGCCGCCCAGTTCCACGCCGGCGGAGAAGCCTTGCAGCAATCGCCCGAACAGCACGATCAACGGCGCTGCGACACCCAATGTAGCGTAGCCCGGCACGCACGCAATCAACACGGTACCGGCGGCCATCATCGCGAGGGTGATGATCAGGCCTTTGCGGCGGCCATGACGGTCGATGTAGGCGCCGAGGAAAATCGCCCCCAGCGGACGCATGAGGAAGCCGGCACCGAACGTGGCCAGCGATAACATCAGGGACGCGAAAGCGCTGTCGGCAGGGAAGAAGGTCT
Source organism: Pseudomonas sp. GB2N2 (assembly GCF_054897705.1). NCBI lineage: Bacteria > Pseudomonadati > Pseudomonadota > Gammaproteobacteria > Pseudomonadales > Pseudomonadaceae > Pseudomonas > Pseudomonas sp. GB2N2. The sequence continues at coordinate 2,514,932 of NZ_CM142701.1, read as the reverse complement.
TGGCGATGGCCGTGGCGTAAAAGCCATAGACCATGAAGTCGAACATTTCGAGGAAGTTGCCGCTGACAACGCGAAAGATCGCCTTGCCTTTGCCGGTCGTGGAGGACATGTCTGGATACTCACTTTTAAATCTTGTAAGAAAGCGTTTCGCGTGTGCCCCATAATGGCCGGCGTGCTTTTGCTGGGAGATGAAGATTTGTTCACTGGACGTTGGAAGGTGGTTGTGATGCTGGCCGGTGTTTTGGCTGGCTGCGGCAATGGCGATTCCATGGAGAGCTTCGGCGGCCGGACAATGGGCAGCACTTATTCAATCAAATACGTGCGCCATGCCCATCTGCCCGAGCCTGCGCAGGTACGCAGCGAGGTGGAGAAGATCCTCGCCGAGGTCGACAAGCAAATGTCTACCTACCGCAGCGATTCTGATATCTCGCGCTTTAACGAACTGCCCGCCGAGCGCTGTCAGACCATGCCCGCGTCGATTCTTGAATTAATTCGCGTCGGCGAGCAGCTGTCGCAACAAAGCGAAGGCTCCTACGACCTGACCGTAGAACCGCTGATGAATCTCTGGGGATTTGGCCCACAAGGGCGTGAGGAAAAAGTCCCAAGTGATGCGGCGCTGACTGAAGTGCGGCAGCGGGTCGGCCGCCAGCATCTGCATATCGATGGCCACCAGTTATGCAAAGACGCGGCGGTCGAGGTCGACTTCAACAGCATCGCTGCCGGTTACGCCGTCGATACGATTGCCGCCCGCCTCGAAGCGCTGGGCATCCACGATTACCTGGCCGAAGCCACTGGTGAACTCAAGGCCTGCGGCAAAAAACTCGATGGATCTTCGTGGCGCATAGCGTTGGAAGAACCGCGCGACGATCAACAAGTCGCCGAACGCATTATCAATGTCGACGGCTATGGCGTTTCCACTTCCGGCGACTACCGCAACTATTTCCAGCAGGACGGTCGGCGTTATTCCCACACCTTCGATGCCCGTACCGGTGCACCGGTCTCACACACCCTGGCGTCAGTCACGGTAATTCATCCTTCCGCGTTGATGGCCGATGGCTTGTCGACGCTGTTGCTGATTCTCGGACCTGAACGGGGGTGGGACTACGCGCAAATGCATAACATCGGTGCATTCTTTGTGATTCGTGCCGATACAGGTTTCGTCACACGAACCAATCAGGCTTTTGAGCGCCTCGCCGGCGGCAAAACGGGCGGCAAAACCGAATGATTGCGGCGATTTGCGCATTCAAGACTGGCGTTGTAGTGCAGGCAAAAGTAGCCTACGACGCGACCAAGGGTTAATGTGCGCGGCGTTGACGCTTCTATAGACTGTGTCCGGGTTCTGCACTGGCCCCAAATTGTTCCTTCACGCCGCAGAATCGGCGTGATTTAGCCGCAGGTGCCGAGGGCGCCGCGGCCTGTTCTGAGGAGTACGCATGGCTGTCTACAACTACGACGTGGTGGTGCTGGGTTCCGGCCCGGCCGGAGAAGGCGCGGCAATGAACGCCGCCAAAGCAGGGCGCAAGGTGGCGATGGTCGACAGCCGTCGCCAGGTCGGCGGCAACTGCACCCACCTGGGCACCATCCCGTCCAAGGCATTGCGTCACTCGGTCCGACAGATCATGCAGTTCAACACCAACCCGATGTTCCGGGCCATTGGTGAGCCGCGCTGGTTCTCGTTCCCGGACGTGCTGAAAAGCGCCGAGAAAGTCATTTCCAAACAAGTCGCCTCGCGCACCGGCTACTACGCCCGTAACCGCGTCGACGTGTTCTTCGGCACCGGCAGTTTCGCCGACGAGCAAACCATCGAAGTGGTCTGCGCCAACGGCGTGGTCGAGAAACTGGTGGCCAAGCACATCATCATCGCCACCGGTTCGCGTCCTTATCGCCCAGCGGACATCGATTTCCACCACCCGCGTATCTACGATAGCGACACCATCCTCAGCCTCGGCCACACCCCGCGCAAACTCATTGTTTATGGCGCTGGTGTGATCGGTTGCGAATACGCGTCGATCTTCAGTGGTCTGGGCGTACTGGTTGAGCTGGTGGACAACCGTGGTCAGTTGCTGAGCTTCCTCGACTCGGAAATTTCCCAGGCGTTGAGTTATCACTTCAGCAACAACAACATCACGGTTCGTCATAACGAAGACTACGACCGCGTCGAAGGCGTGGACAACGGTGTGATCCTGCACCTCAAGTCCGGCAAGAAGATCAAGGCCGACGCCTTGCTCTGGTGCAACGGTCGGACCGGCAACACCGATCAACTGGGTCTGGAAAACATCGGCGTCAAGGTCAACAGCCGTGGCCAGATCGAAGTCGACGAGGCTTATCGCACCGGCATTCAGAATATCTATGGCGCGGGCGACGTGATTGGCTGGCCGAGCCTGGCCAGTGCCGCGCACGACCAGGGTCGTTCGGCGGCGGGCAGCATTGTCGATAATGGCAGCTGGCGTTTCGTCAACGACGTGCCGACCGGCATCTACACCATTCCGGAGATCAGCTCGATCGGCAAGAACGAGCAGGAACTGACGCAGGCCAAGGTGCCGTACGAAGTCGGCAAGGCGTTCTTCAAGAGCATGGCGCGTGCACAGATTGCCGGCGAGCCTCAGGGCATGCTGAAAATCCTGTTCCACCGCGAGACGCTGGAAGTGCTGGGCGTGCACTGCTTCGGTTATCAGGCGTCGGAGATCGTGCACATCGGTCAGGCGATCATGAACCAGCCGGGTGAACTGAACACCCTGAAGTACTTCGTCAACACGACGTTCAACTACCCGACCATGGCCGAAGCCTATCGTGTCGCCGCGTACGACGGCCTCAACCGGCTTTTTTGAGCGGCTCCGGCCGGTGGCCTGAGCCGGCCGGGGAGACCGATTTCAGCAATTCTCGAGGGTGGCAGTGGCCAAACCGGGAAAGTCTGTAATCAGGCTGTCAACGCCGAAGTCGGCGAGTCTGCGCATCAGCGCGGGCTCGTTGACTGTCCATACCGACACATGCAACCCCTGGCGCTGCGCCTTTTGCAGGCGTTCCGGCGTACACAGGGTCCAGTTCAGCGCCAGAATCTCGCAGCCATAGCTTTGCGCAACCTTCAAAGGGTCGAGCCAGGCGTATTCGGCCACCAGTCCGCGAGACACGTCCGGCACCAGATCCAACGCCGCTTTCAACACTTCCCGCGAGCTCGAGGTGATCGTGACCTTGTCTAGCAGGCCGAAACGCTGAGCCATTTCCCGAATCGCCAGCACCGTGGTGACGGCGCGGGTGCGTGAAGCGCTTTTGACTTCCAGCTGCCAGTGCTCGAACGGACATTTCTCGAACAATTCTTCCAGCGTCGGAATCGGGCACGGCTTGATCCAGCCCGGGCCGCCTTTGCGTGCGTCGTAGGTCACCAGGTCGGCGGCGGACTGCTCGACTACTTTGCCGCGCCGGTCGGTGGTGCGCTTGAGCGTCGGGTCGTGGATGACCATCAACTCGTTGTCCTTCGACAGATGCAGGTCCAGTTCGCAACGGCGCACGCCGTGCTTGAGGCATTCCTGAAAGCTGATCAGGGTGTTTTCCGGTGCTTCGCCCTTGGCGCCGCGATGGCCGTAGATGAGGGTCACGGTTCTTCCTTAAATTAAATGCCTGATTCGTTTTCGCGGGCCAGACGTCGTTCCTGGGCCTGCTTCTGCAAAATGTAGCGAGCCAGCAGTTGGCGCTGGGCATCGGTGGGGCGTTCGAACTCGGTGCCGACGTCGTAGCCGCCGCCCTTGCGATCGCAATGGGTGACGCGCGCCCGTAACAACAGGCCAAGGGCTTGCGGCATCAGCACCAGTTTCACCGACAGGTGCGCGCCGACAGCGATCGCGGTCGGGTGCTGGAAGTCGATACCGCCCTCGGAGATGATCACCGGCTGCGGCTCGCCAATCTGCCCGAGCACGGTGAGGGCGATCACCTGGCTGAGCAGGTCGATGCGTTTGTTCTGAGATTTCAGGAGCGCAGCGAGGTTGCGGTCGCGCTCGCTGATCTGGCGCAGCAGGTGTTGCGACTCGAATTCGCTCAAGTGCAATTCGCTGAGCAGGTTGAAGAGTGGGGAAGCATCCTGCAACACTTCCTGGCCTGCGGCTTCGGGAGCGGACAGGGGCCGAATTTCCAGTGCGATCGTGTCCTCGATACGGTAGTATTCGCGGCGATCTTCTTCATCTAATGTCGACATGGCGAACCCATGGTAGCGGCGGTGGTCTGAGTGTAAAGCTGGTTTTCGACCCCCGCCACAAGGACGTTCCTTTTCCCTCCGAACAAGCCCCGACATGTTCAGACCTCTCTTCGTATTTATTGGCACGCGCTACACCCGTGCAAAGCGTCGCAATCATTTTGTGTCGTTCATTTCCCTGACCTCGATGATCGGTCTTGCCCTCGGCGTGATCGTGATGATCGTGGTGCTGTCGGTGATGAATGGCTTCGATCATGAGATGCGCACCCGCGTGCTGGGCATGGTGCCCCACGCGACCATCGAGTCCAGCGAACCGATCAGCGACTGGCAAAGCCTGGCCGCCAAGGTCAAGCAGAACCCGCAGGTCACGGCCGTGGCGCCGTTTACCCAGATGCAGGGTTTGCTGACCAACAACGGCAAGGTCTCCAAGGTGCTGCTCAACGCCATCGATCCGGCGCTGGAACGGCAGGTGTCGATCATCGACAAGTTCATGCTCCAGGGCAAACTCGACGACCTCGCCCCCGGCAGTTTCGGCATCGTCATCGGCGACAAGGCCGCTGCCAAGCTCGGCGCAGCCATCGGCGACAAGCTGACGTTCGTCGCGCCGGAAGTCACCGTGACCCCGGCCGGGATGTTTCCGCGCATGAAGCGCTTCACCGTGGTCGGCATCTTCCATGTCGGCGCCGGTGAGATCGACGGTTACCTGGGCGTCACCAATCTGCAGGACCTGGCCCGGCTGCACCGCTGGAAACCGGATCAGGTGCAGGGCATCCGCCTGAAGTTCGACGACCTGTTCCAGGCGCCGCGCACCGCGTGGAACATCGCCCAGCAGCTCGGCGAAGACCATTACTACGCTCGCGACTGGACCCGCACCCACGGCAATCTGTATCAGGCGATCCGCATGGAAAAAGCCATGATCGGTCTGCTGTTGCTGCTGATCGTCGCCGTCGCTGCCTTCAACATCATTTCCACCCTGGTGATGGTGGTGAACGACAAGAAGAGCGACATCGCGATTTTGCGTACCCTCGGCGCCACGCCGCGGTCGATCATGGCGATCTTCATGGTCCAGGGCACCGTCATCGGGGTGGTCGGCACGTTGATCGGCGCCGTGGTCGGGATCTTCGCCGCGCTGAACGTCAGCGCCGCGATCTCGGCCCTCGAAGGCTTGATCGGGCACAAATTCCTCAATGCCGACGTGTATTTCATCGATTACCTGCCGTCGCAAGTGCAGAGCCAGGATGTGTTGATGGTCTGCGCCGCCGCGTTGGTCCTGAGTTTCCTCGCCACCCTGTATCCAGCCTGGCGTGCCGCGCGCACCCAGCCTGCGGAGGCGCTACGTTATGAGTGAGTCGGGCATGAGTGAAAAAGCAATCTTGAGCTGCCGCAACCTGGGCAAATCCTACGAGGAAGGCCCGGAGTCGGTAGAGGTTCTGGCCGGACTGCAACTGGAACTGCACCCCGGTGAGCGAGTGGCGATTATCGGTACGTCGGGCTCGGGCAAAAGTACTCTGCTCAACCTGCTGGGCGGTCTCGACACGCCGACCAAGGGCAGCGTCTGGCTCGACGGCGAAGAGCTGTCGGCACTCAGCGAGAAAAATCGCGGCCTGCTGCGTAACCGTTCCCTCGGGTTCGTGTACCAGTTCCACCACTTGCTGCCGGAATTCACCGCGCTGGAAAACGTCTGTATGCCGCTGCTGATCGGCAAGACCGCGATCCCGGAAGCGCGTCAGCGGGCGACGGCGTTGTTGGAGCGGGTAGGGCTGGGGCATCGTCTGGAACACAAACCGTCTGAGTTGTCCGGTGGTGAACGCCAGCGTGTGGCCATCGCCCGTGCCCTGGTGAACAAGCCAGGTCTGGTGATGCTCGACGAGCCGACCGGCAACCTCGACTCCCACACCGCCCAGGGTATTCAGGATTTGATGCTGGAACTCAGCACCTCGTTGCGCACGGCGTTCCTGGTGGTGACTCATGATATGAACCTGGCTCGCCAGATGGATCGCGTCCTGCACTTGCAGGAAGGTTGCCTGACGCCCATCTGATTGACCGAAACCCGGCGTACTCAACAGTACGTCGGGTCTTTTATTTTTATACGGTGCCCCAGCGAATGTTCAGACCGTTATCGATCTTTATCGGCACGCGCTATACCCGCGCCAAACGCCGCAATCGCTTTGTCTCCTTCATCTCGATGACCTCGATGATCGGCCTCGCCCTGGGCGTGCTGGCGATGATCGTGGTGTTGTCGGTGATGAACGGCTTCCAGCGCGAAATGAGTTCGCGCATCCTCGGCATGGTGCCCCACGCGACCATCGTCGGCGTTAACCCGATTGACGACTGGCAGCCCGTGGCGGCCGCCGCGATGAAGAACCCGCAAGTGACCGCCGCCGTGCCATTCACTGAAATGGAAGGCATGCTGTCCTACAAAGGCACGATGCAGCCGATTCAGGTCAGCGGCGTCGATCCGGCGCTGGAAGGCAAGGTGTCGATCGTTGCCCAGCACATCGTTCAGGGCAAGCTCGATGACCTGAAGCCGGGCGAGTTCGGCGTGGTGATCGGCGAAATCACGGCGCGGCGTTTCCGCTTGAATGTCGGCGACAAGATCACCCTGATCGTGCCGGAAGTCAGCAATGCACCGGGGGGCATCACCCCTCGCATGCAACGCTTGAATGTGGTCGGTGTGTTCAAGGTCGGCGCGGAGCTGGACGGTTCGATGGCACTGATTCACGTCGCCGATGCCGCGCAGATGCAGCATTGGCAGCCGAATCAGGTGCAGAGCGTGCGTCTGGCAGTGAAGGATTTGTACGCGGCGCCGCAGGTGTCCAGCGAAATCGCGGGCGGTCTGGGCACGGCTTACAAGGCTGACGACTGGACCCACACCCAGGGCAGCCTGTTCAGCGCCATGAAAATGGAAAAAACCATGATCGGCCTGCTGTTGCTGATGATCGTCGCGGTGGCCGCGTTCAACATCATCGCCACGCTGATCATGGTGGTGAACGACAAGGGCGCGGACATCGCGATCCTGCGCACCATCGGCGCCACGCCACGGCAGATCATGGCGATCTTCATGGTCCAGGGCACGGTGATCGGGGTGGTCGGCACCCTGATCGGCGGTGTGCTCGGCGTGATCGCCGCGCTGAACGTCAGTGAACTGGTGGGCTGGATGGAGCGGGTCAGCGGACAACACATCTTCAGTTCCGATGTGTATTTCGTCAGCAACCTGCCTTCTGAATTGCAGGGCGGTGATGTGTTGCTGATTTGTTCGGCGGGGTTTGTGTTGAGCTTCCTGGCGACGGTTTACCCGGCTTGGCGGGCGGCGAAGATTGAGCCGGCTCATGCGTTGAGGTATTCGTAAGTCCTGAGACCGCTATCGCTGGCTTGCCAGCGATGAGGCCGTTCCTGCTGGCCTCATTCTCCCCTTGGCAACTCAATCACAAACCGCGTCCACCCATTCCCTGATTCGCAACGAATCTGCCCGCCATGGGCGCGAATGATCGACTGGGTAATCGCCAATCCCAACCCCGCATGTTCACTGCTGCCTTCCTGCCGTGCCGGATCCGCCCGATAAAACCGGTCAAACAGTCGCGGCAGCAACGCTTCGTCGATGCCATCGCCGCTGTTCTCAATTGTCAGACTCAAACCTTCCGCCAGATCGACAATCCGCACCCGAACCTCACCCTCGGCCGGTGTAAACCGCAGCGCGTTATCCAGCAAATTCGACAGCGCCCGTCGTAACATGCTGCGGTCGCCCTGCATGCGCGCGGTGCCTTCACGACTCAACGTCACCCGCGTGTCCTCGGCCAGTGGCGCAAAAAACTCCAGCAACACATCCGTTTCCTCCGCCAGTTCCAGCGGTTCACGTTTGGGCATCAACAAACCATGGTCAGCCTTGGCCAGGTACAACATGTCGTTGACCAACTGAGCCATCCATTGCAGTTCTTCGAGGTTGCTGTGCAGCGCTTCGCGGTAGTCTTCGAGGGGCCGTGGGCGGGTGAGGGTGACTTGGGTGTGGGTCAGCAGATTTGACAGCGGCGTGCGCAGTTCATGGGCAATGTCGGCAGAGAACGCCGAGAGCCGCTGGAAAGAGTCGTCGAGGCGTCCGAGCATGGCGTTGAAGTGGTGGGCCATTTCCGCGAGTTCGGGCGGCATGTGTTCTTCGGGCAGGCGAGCGTTCAGCGATTGCGCCGAGACACCTCGGGCGACCGCGCTCATGCGTCGCAATGGCCGCAACCCGCTGCGAGCCGCCCAGGCACCGAGCAGTGCCGTGGCCAGGGCGGACAAGCCAACAGTCAGCCAGATCAGGTGCTGCATGCGTTGCAGAAAATGCTGGTGATGGGTGATGTCCAGCAGCAAGGTCAATTGCGGAGACTCGGGCTTGTCGACAAATAACGGCGCATTCAGCACGCGGTAGTCGGTGCCGTTTTCGTTCACCGTGGACAGCCCCGGTTTTTTTGGCAACTCGGCGGGCAGACGCACCGAGCTGTCGTACCAGCGTTGGCCGTCACTGCCGGTAATTCGCAACGACAGATCGGCCTGACGACTCAACTCATCCGCCAGTTTTATTTCGCTGTCAGGCGACTGAATGTCGTGAAGCGCGCGGCGCACGCCAATCAGCTTGCCGTCCAGCAATTGCTGGTCCAACTCAACAAAGTGCGCCTCACTGGCACGACTGAACAGCACTCCGGCGAACAACGACACCACGGCGGTGCAGGCGGCGAACAGCAGCGCCAGACGGCTACTTAATGACAGTCGGCGCATCAGGCGGGACGCTCTTCGAGGACGTACCCCATGCCGCGCACGGTGTGGATCAACTTGTTCGGGAACTCGTCGTCGATTTTCAGGCGCAAACGGCGGATCGCCACTTCAATGACATTGGTGTCGCTGTCGAAATTCATGTCCCAGACCTGGGAAGCAATCAGCGATTTGGGCAGCACTTCGCCCTGACGACGCAAAAGCATTTCCAGCAGGGCGAATTCCTTGGCGGTCAGGTCGATGCGCTGACCACTGCGCTCGACGCGGCGGCGGATCAGGTCCAGGCGCAAGTCCGCCAGTTGCATGCTGGTTTCCTGCGACGCGGCGCTGCCCCTGCGCAAGAGGCTGCGGACCCGGGCCAACAGCTCGGAGAAGGCGAAGGGTTTTATCAGGTAGTCATCGGCGCCGAGTTCGAGTCCGTGGACTCTGTCCTCCACCGCGTCCCGTGCCGTCAGAAAAAGTACCGGCGTATCGAGGCCAGCGCTGCGCACCGCTTGCAGGATTTGCCAGCCGTCGCGGCCGGGCAGCATCACATCGAGGATCAACAAAGCGTAGTCGCCGCTCAATGCCAATTGCTGGCCGCTGATGCCGTCGGCCACCAGTTCGGTGTTGAACCCGGCCTCGGCCAGGCCTTGGCGCAGGTAGTGGCCGGTTTTCGCTTGGTCTTCGACGATCAGCAGTTTCATGGTCAACTCGGGTCAAATGGAACGAACGCTTTATACCGTGGGGCGTGCCGGTACAGGTCAACCTGACAAAGTTGTAATCTGGCTGTCAGGTTGCGGGCAGTGCCCGCAGTTTAAAGTTTTCCACAGGCTGAACCTTATCTTGTTGGAGTACGACTATGTTTTTGCGCAAACCTCTGTTGCTGGTCGCATGTTTGCTGGCGCTAAGCTCGCCGGCGTGGGCAGCGCCGGCGCATTACTATGATTTCGGTGAACCGGCCCCCGCCGCCAAGGCGACCCGCAGCGTTGAAGTGGTGATGGGTGACATGTCATTCACGCCCAAAGCCATCGACATCAAGGCCGGTGAGACGGTTCGTTTTGTGCTGGTGAATAAGGGCCAGCTGCTGCACGAATTTAACCTCGGTGACGCAGCGATGCATGCCAGACATCAGCAGGAAATGATGAAGATGCAGCAGAGCGGCATGCTCACCCCTACAGCGATGAAGGAAATGGACCACAGCTCGATGCCCGGCATGGATCATGTAATGAAGCATGATGACCCGAACAGCGTGCTGATCGAGCCGGGCAAGATCGCCGAACTGACCTGGACCTTCACTACGGCCACCAATCTGGAATTTGCCTGCAATATCCCTGGGCATTATCAAGCCGGCATGGTCGGCAAGTTGACTGTCAGTCAGTAAGCACTCAAAGGCGCACGCAAAGGCTGGTAGAATCCGCTGATTCTTCAGTCAGGTTTCCGCCATGCATCCCGCAGCCGAACACTCGCCGCTGGGCAAATCCAGCGAATACATCGCCACGTACACGCCGTCATTGCTGTTCCCGATCCCGCGCACCGCGAAATGGGCCGAGTTGGGCCTGACGGCAGAAACCCTGCCGTATAAAGGCGTGGATTTCTGGAACTGCTTTGAACTGTCGTGGCTGCTGCCGTCCGGCAAGCCCGTGGTGGCGATCGGCGAATTCAGTATTCCGGCGGATTCGCCGAATATCATCGAATCCAAGTCGTTCAAGCTGTACCTGAACTCGCTGAACCAGACATCGTTCGGCGATACCGAGAGCCTTGAAGCGACGCTGGTGAAAGACTTGTCCGCCGCGGCTGGCAAACCGGTTGGCGTGCGGATTCGCAGTTTGCAGGATGTCGAAGTCGAAGGCGTCATGGCACTGCCAGGCGTGTGCATTGACGATCTGGACATCAGCGTCAGCAACTACGAACACCCGCGTCCGGAGCTGCTGCGTTGCGATGATTCGCGCATTGTGGAGGAGAGCGTGCACAGCCATCTGCTCAAATCCAACTGCCCGGTGACCAGTCAGCCGGACTGGGGCAGCGTGGCGGTGGAATACCGTGGCGCGGCGCTGGATCACGCGAGCCTGCTGGAATACATCGTGAGCTTCCGTCAGCACTCTGACTTCCATGAACAGTGCGTGGAGCGGATCTTTCTTGATCTGCAACGGTTGCTGAAGCCGGAGAGGCTGACGGTGTATGCGCGGTATGTGCGTCGTGGCGGGTTGGACATCAACCCGTATCGCAGTACGGAAACCGTACAATTGCCGAACCACCGCTTGGCCCGCCAATAAAGTCAGGATCTTTTGACTTCTCTGAAAATGAAAAGCCCCGCTATCAATAGCAGGGCTTTTTTGTATCCGACGGATTCAGATTCCGATATTGCCCAGGGTTTGCACGATGTTGCGCAAGGTGCCGGCAATGGCGGGGTGTTCGAGTTCAAAGCGTTCTACTGCGAGGTTCACGCCGTCAGCGAGGTTGGAGTCTTTGGTTTTGGTTTCGAGCTCGATCTCAAGTTCGATCTGTTGCATCAGCGCGTGCAGGTCCTCGCGCTCGGCGTCGGACAGCGGCGGATTCTGTTCCAGTTGCTCGCGCAAAGTAATGAGCTGTTGTTGCAGTTCGCGGGCAGGCATGGCGTTCTTCCTTTTATCGATAGGCACTGGCATAGACCGCAGCGGCGCGCCAAAGGTCTATGGCTGACCTATAGATTAATCCACTCGTGCGCAACGTGCCTGCCTTCATAGGTATAAGGCAGCTGTCAGGGCTTTTCGCCCTTGAGGCGACGCAGGCTGATGTCCGCCAGGCAGGTGTCGAGCTCGCCCAGGTTGTCGATCACCGAATGCACGCCGAGGTTGAACAGTTGCACCGTGGCCTTGCCACGCAGGTGTTCGCGTTCTTTTTGGCTCAACGCCTGCCATTCGCTGGGCGCGAGCCCGCAGAGCGAGCCACAGGACGCCAGGCCAATCGTCCACAGCCCCGCGGTCAGGCCCGACTGCAGCAGTCGCGGTTCGCCGCTGACCAGCACGCAGCCATCCAGTCGATCCACATTTAGCGCCATCAAGGCTTGCCAGCACGCATCCGGCTTCGGCCACGGATTGATTGTTGCAGGGTATTGCGAAGGTTTGATCCATTCCGGCAGCGCGCTGGCCAGGGAATGGCTGAGGGCAGGGGAGAGCTCATCGAGCCAGGCGCAGGGAATCTGCTGGCGCTGCAGACTCCGCAGACTGTCCAGCGCGCCGGGCGTGACCTCGGAATGCTCTGCGGCATGGGCGTTGTGCTCGCGCGTGCGAGCGCCGAAATCCACCAGGCAGCCGCTGAGGCCGAATAGCACGGCGGTCAGGCTGGATGCAGCAAGGGGCAACGCTTCGGCATGCGACATATCTACGTCCCTGAAATAGCCATAAGGCTATGCGCTGCCGGTGACAGTTACGTGACATTGATGTGAATCGCTCACCGTCGTGGCGAATCATCCGTAGGCCATCGCGCACGATGCTGCCTAAAGCGGCTATTCCGTCTTATACTAGCTAGCTTAACGCCCGGGCCAAGCCGCCCGAGCCAGTACAATCCAAGGAGTTTTTCTATGCGCTGGAGCAATCATCTCGCTCAGCTGTTTGTGTGCGCCAGTGTGTTGCTGGCTCCGTTCGCTGTCCAGGCAGCCACGGAAGACGACCCTTGGGAAAGCATCAACCGCCCGATCTACACGTTCAACGACGTGGTTGACACTTATGCGCTGAAGCCTCTGGCGCAGGGCTATCAGTTCGTGACCCCGCAATTTCTCGAAGACGGCATCCACAACATGTTCCGCAACGTCGGTGATGTCACCAACCTTGCCAACAACCTCTTGCAGGCCAAACCGGCCGCTGCCGGCGTCGACACTGCGCGCCTGATCTTCAACACCACCTTTGGCCTGCTGGGCTTCTTCGACGTGGGCACCAAAATGGGCCTGAATCGCAGCGACGAAGATTTCGGTCAGACGCTGGGCTACTGGGGTGTGGGAAGCGGCCCGTACGTGATGCTGCCGTTGCTGGGCCCAAGCACCTTGCGTGACGCGCCGGCCAAGTTCGTCGACGGCTACACCGGCCCGTACCCGTACATCAACGACGTGCCTGTGCGTAACTCGATCTTCGGTCTGAACATCGTCGACACCCGCGCCAGTCTTTTGTCGGCTGAGAAGCTGATCAGCGGCGACAAGTACACCTTCATTCGCAACGCCTATCTGCAGAATCGCGAATTCAAAGTCAAAGACGGTAAGGTCGAAGACGATTTCTGATCTCGACCAGTAAAACCAAAGAAGGCGGCCAAATGGCTGCCTTCTTTGTTTTTGGATCCTGGTTATTTCATTTTCAAGATTGTAAGGCCGAGTTTCTGGCTTCCGCCGTCCTGCTCTCTCACCCACACCACTTCCGTGTCGGCTTCGAGACCCTTGAGTGCCGCGTGATCGGAGTCTATCCGTACGCTGAGAAGGTCGCCCACCTTGAACAGACGAGGCGCCTCGACCTGCATGCCACTGCTGGAAAGGTCGAGGCAGACGCCTGCAACCTCATCTCCTGCGTGAATCAGCGCGACATCGGCATCGACCCGCATGCGGATGAAATCACGCTTTTCGCTGTAGTCCCGATCGGTTTGACTCATGGGCTTCGTCCTTCAATTGGGTTACGGTTTTGCCTGTTCTTATAACTCTCGGTCATTTGACAAGTAAAGACGTCAAGCGACCATCGGCGTGAGCTTGAAACGCCCCGCGGATGGGAGTACCGTCTGCGCCTTAGAAGGGCACCTCTGGTGTGCCTGTCAGTAGGGCTTGTGCCCGAAAGCGGTGCAGTAGAGAGGCTAGAAAGCGAATCCAGTAGTGTGAGTCGGGTCAAATTCCCAACCTGCTACGCCAACCTAATTCTGGCGCCGTTTGCCCACATGCCAAAAACCAGTGCCACGCTGCTGATAATCGATGATGACGAAGTAGTGCGCGCGAGCCTCGCCGCCTATTTGGAAGACAGTGGTTTCAGCGTCTTGCAGGCCAGCAATGGTCAGCAGGGTCTTCAGGTATTCGAGCAAGACAAGCCCGACTTGGTCATCTGCGATCTGCGCATGCCGCAGATGGGCGGACTCGAACTCATCCGCCAGGTCACTGAGCGGTCGCCCCAAACCCCGGTCATCGTGGTTTCCGGCGCCGGCGTGATGAACGACGCGGTCGAGGCCTTGCGCCTGGGCGCAGCGGATTACCTGATCAAGCCTCTCGAAGATCTGGCCGTGCTCGAGCACTCCGTGCGCCGGGCCCTGGATCGTGCGCGCCTGCTGCTGGAAAACCAGCGCTACCGCGAGAAGCTGGAAAAGGCCAATCGCGAGCTCGCAGCCAGCCTGAACCTGCTCCAGGAAGACCAGAACGCCGGTCGCCAAGTGCAGATGAACATGTTGCCGGTCAGTCCCTGGACCATCGACGAGTTCCAGTTTGCTCACCAGATCATCCCGTCGCTGTACCTGTCGGGTGATTTCGTCGACTATTTTCGGGTCGATGAGCGTCGGGTTGCGTTCTACCTGGCGGACGTTTCAGGCCATGGCGCCTCTTCAGCTTTCGTCACCGTGCTGCTGAAATTCATGACCACGCGCTTGTTGTTCGAATCCAAGCGCAACGGCACTTTGCCGGAATTCAAGCCTTCAGAAGTCCTTGGTCATATCAACCGGGGCCTGATCAGTTGTAAGCTGGGTAAACACGTCACAATGGTCGGTGGAGTCATCGACGAGGAGACAGGTTTGTTGACCTATAGCATCGGCGGTCATTTGCCGTTGCCAGTGTTGTACACGCCAGACAGTGTCCGTTATCTGGAAGGGCGTGGTCTGCCGGTGGGCCTCTTCAATGAAGCCACCTACGAAGACCACGTGCTGGAATTGCCGCCGACGTTCAGCCTGACGCTGATGTCTGATGGCATTCTGGACCTTTTGCCAGAACCGACACTCAAAGAAAAAGAAGCGGCTTTGCCCCAGCGGGTTAAGGCAGCGGGCGGCACCCTGGATGGGCTGCGGCAGGTTTTTGGATTGGCCACGCTTGGGGAGATGCCGGATGATATCGCCCTGTTGGTGTTGAGCAGGAATCTTTGATGAGTACCGGTAGAATCCAGTTCGCCGAGCAGGACGGCACCTTCGTCCTCAAGTTCGTCGGTGAAGTTCGCCTGACCCTGTGTTCGGCGTTGGATGCGACTATTGAGCGGATCTTCACCGCGTTGAATTTCAACGCAATCGTGATCGACCTGACCGAAACCCGCAGCATCGACAGCACCACCCTTGGCCTGCTGGCCAAATTGTCGATCCTGTCGCGGCAGAAGGTCGGCTTGCTGCCGACCGTCGTCACCACCCACGAAGACATCACGCGTCTGCTCCAGTCCATGGGCTTCGAACAAGTGTTCAACATCGTGGATCGCCCGATCCCGTGCCCTGAATGCCTGACCGATCTGCCAGACCAGGACCAGTCCGAAGAAGTGGTGCGGATTAAAGTGCTCGAAGCGCACAAAATCCTCATGGGCCTGAACGATTCAAATCGCGAAGCGTTTCATGATTTGGTGAATGCTTTAGAGCGTCACTGATCCTTGAACTAGTCGGGAGTGTCGGTTCACGCAAAACCTGTAGGCGCCAGGCTTGCCGGCGAAGGCGTCCGCCCAATCTCCACATCCGCCCGCGCGAAGCCAAACAAACATCAAACCACGCACACAAAAAAGGGCGAACCCATCAAGGTTCGCCCTTTTTGCGATACGCCGAAGACTAAATCACAGCTTGGCCTGCAACAGCGCCTCAAGCTTCTCCTGATCCCGGGCAAACTGGCGAATCCCCTCAGCCAGTTTCTCGGTCGCCATCGCATCTTCGTTGGACAACCAACGGAACTGTACTTCATTCAGGATCAACCGCGCCTCACCCGCATGCCCCGGCGCCAGTTTGCGCTCCAGCTTGCCGGTGTCTGCTGCCAACTTGTCGATCAGGTCCGGGCTGATGGTCAAACGGTCGCAACCGGCCAGTTGCTCGATCTGATTCAGGTTGCGGAAGCTTGCGCCCATGACCACGGTCTTGTAGTCGTTGGCCTTGTAGTAGTTGTAAATGCGCGTCACCGACTGCACGCCCGGATCATCTGCGCCGCTGTAGTCGCTGCCGTTGGCCTTCTTGTACCAGTCGTAGATGCGGCCCACGAACGGCGAGATCAGGAACACGCCCGCATCGGCACACGCCGCCGCTTGAGCAAACGAGAACAGCAGCGTCAGGTTGGTCTGGATGCCTTCCTTTTCCAGGATCTCCGCAGCGCGGATGCCTTCCCAGGTGGACGCGATCTTGATCAGCACGCGGTCGCGGCCAATGCCGGCCTTGTCGTACAGGTCGATCAGACGGTGCGCGCGCTTCAGTACGGCGTCAGTGTCGAACGACAGGCGTGCATCCACTTCGGTGGAAATACGCCCAGGAATCACTTTCAGAATCTCTTGCCCTACCGCAACGCCAAAACGGTCACTGGCCAGGCCCACATCACCCTTGCAGTCACTGACGCAAGCGTTGAGCAACTCGGCATAACCCGTAATGGCCGCGGCTTTCAGCAGCAGGGAAGGGTTGGTGGTAGCGTCTACCGGTTTAACACGAGCGATCGCTTCGAAGTCGCCGGTGTCGGCAACCACGGTGGTCATTTGTTTGAGTTGTTCCAGCTTGGAAGTCATGGGCGTGCTCTGTCCTATGGGTCTAATGACATTACCCGAGCGCTGACAGCCACTCAAGGGCGCATGTACGTATCGAAGGCCCCGGGGACAACATCTGAGAAACGAATGTTTGAAAGGCTGGGGCACGGTGTTCGTATGTACGATGCCGAATCGGGGCGCAGGTTCAACTCAAGCGACCGTTAGCGCCTCTGGACTCTGCATCCTCGACTTTACGAATGAGGCCTTGAGCGCGTGAGCCGAGCGGTTCTTGGCGCCAAGCTCAACGCTCCCGTCTCGTAACGTCACAAACTCGACTACATCTCCGGCAACCAGTCCAAGCGCGGTGCGCACCTGCGCCGGAATGGTAACCCGTCCTTTCGTCGTTAGTTTCGCAGTTGTCATCAGTGATGCTCCATTCCGCGGGACCAAGGATCTTTCCGTTACCGCCCCTCAAGCAACTCCGCCGCCTGATCCAGCAACACTAAAGGCTCTTTAGCCTTATGAATATCCACCGACAACAACTGCCGAAACTTGCGTGCCCCCGGAAACCCGGTGCCCAGCCCCAGCACGTGCCGGGTGATATGGTGCATCGAACCACCCGCATCGATGTGCGCGGCGACATAAGGCCGCAACTGCGCCAGCGCCTCGGCCCGGCTGATCACCGGCGCCGTGCTGCCGAACAGTTGCTGATCCACCTCGGCCATCACATAAGGGTTGTGATACGCCTCGCGGCCCAGCATCACGCCGTCGAACGTTTGCAAATGTTCGTGACACGCTTCCAGCGTCTTGATCCCGCCGTTGAGAATAATTTCCAGATCCGGAAAATCCTTCTTCAACTGCGCAGCCACGTCATAGCGCAAAGGCGGAATGTCGCGGTTCTCCTTCGGCGACAGCCCCTCCAGAATCGCAATCCGCGCATGCACGGTAAAACTCGTGCACCCGGCGTCGCGAACCGTGCCGACGAACTCGCACAGCTGCTCGTAACTGTCTCGCCCGTTGATCCCGATCCGATGCTTCACTGTCACCGGAATTGACACTGCATCACGCATCGCCTTCACACAATCCGCCACCAACTGCGGATGCCCCATCAACACTGCGCCGATCATATTGTTCTGCACCCGATCACTTGGGCAGCCAACATTCAGATTCACCTCGTCATAGCCGTGCTCCTGCGCCATGCGCGCGCAAGCGGCGAGGTCCAGAGGAACGCTACCGCCGAGTTGCAGGGCGAGCGGATGTTCGGCTTCGTTATGGCGCAGGAAACGCTCGTGATCACCGTTGAGGAGTGCGCCGGTGGTGACCATCTCGGTGTAGAGCAGGGCGTGCTTGGAGAGCAGGCGCAGGAAGAACCGGCAATGGCGGTCGGTCCAATCCATCATCGGGGCGACGGAGAAGCGGCGGGAGAGCAGGGCAGGGGTAACGGCAATCGAAGACATTGGGGATCTGAATCGGTGAGGCTGAGAGGTGGAGAAGTTTATCAGGATTGGGCTTGCCGGGCCTCTGCAAGTCTTGCAACCGTCGTATCAGGTGTGTGAGCCCACATCAATAAATCGCGGTAGCTGAACACATGCTGTCGCCCCGCGATATTTCACCCTGAATCTCGGACATGTGGCCTACGATAACGTGCAGGCCGTATGACCATGCGTATGACCATGCCCTCCGCCCACAGGAAATTGAAAAATGATCCCGAACCTCTTCAAAGTCGTGATGATCACCAGTGCATTGCTGTTGAGCGCCTGCTCGGGCGTGAGCAGCCAAAGCAATGACTCAGAAGACCTGGGGCCATCGTCCGGCTTCGGCCCAGGCCCAACCAATAACCACAGTCAGTTGAATTTCCACGGCAGCGCACTCGGTAGCAGCTTCGGCGAGTACAGTTCTGGGTTGTTGCACGACGATTGAGGTATTCCAGTAGTTGCGTGTTTGCGGGGTGATCGACTGCTGCGCCCGAGCGCGGACCGGTCGACGCAGGCTTCGCCCGCTGCTACAGGGGGCGGGTGGTTATTGGGGGGCGGGGGTGGATTCCCATTGGCCGAGGACTTTCTGGTCGTTGCCCGTCACCTTGGCCAGATGCAACCACTGATCGACATACAACTTCTACCTCATGTCATCTCGCGGCAGCCAGTACGCCTTTTCCCCCTACTGCATAATTTGCACCCACTCGGTCTTCACGCCGAGGCTGTCGGCCAGGGACTGGGCCATGGCGATGTGGATTCCCGAGTAGGCGCCGTCCTCGGCTTTGACGGTGTAAGGCTTATAGTCGCCCGTGGTGCACACGCGCAGTTGGCCTTGCTGAATGACGCTGTGCAGATGCGCATCGGTTAGTGCGCAGCCGCCTTCAACGGGAAATAAACGCTGAATACCGTACCGTCTTCCACACTCGAACTGACTGAAACATCCCCGCCATGGGCCTTGGCAATTTCCCGAACGATAAACAGCCCAAGCCCGACGCTGCGCACATCACTGGCCGTTTCAGTACCTCGGGTCATCGGCTCAAACAGCACATCTATTAGAGCCTGGGGAATAACCGGCCCGTGGTTTTGCACTGACACAATGGCCTGATCAGCGTCCACGCGGGAGGTAATCGTGACGGGCTGCTGCAAATCCCCGTACGCCACGCTGTTGGCCACCAGGTTGCCGATGATTTGCTGCACCCGATCGGCATCCAGGAACGCAGAGCCGCATCCGAATAAGCGGTGCAACAGCGCTGCTTTCGGAAACGCAACCCGCAACTCATCGACACTGTGACTCACGAATGCATGCAAGTCCTGCGACGAAGGGGTGACGGCGATGCCGCTGCCCACCCTGGCGAGCGCGAAGTCCAGCAAGTCGGCAATCATGCGCTCGGCGCGATCCGCCGACTGGCTGATGTGGCCCAGCAGTTTGCTTTCTTTGGCGGTACGCTCGTTTCGCCCCAGGATGTCGGAGGCCATTTTGATCGCGGTCAGCGGGTTTTTAAGGTCGTGGCTGACGATGGCGACCATCTGCTCGGCAAACGACGCGCGACGCTGGGCTTTTTCGTAGGCGTCGCTCAGGTCGGCCTGGGCTTGCTTGAGGGCGGTTTCGGCAGCGGTTTTTTCGCGCAACAGGCCTTCAGCGTTTTTCCGAGCGCTTAGCAATTCGCGCTCATATTTGTCGCGGTCAGTGGTACCGAACAACGCCAGTTCATAGAACGCACCACTGGCGTGCTCGCGACGGACGCCGTTGAGCAGCATGGTCACGGTGCGCTTGTCTTGATGAACCAGGTCAAGTTTGACCTCGGCGACCGAGCCTTGTATCTGCATCAGTGGCGACCAGTGCGTTTGATGGAAGATACGCCCGCCCATGGTCAGCAGGTCCTGAAAGCGCCGGCCGATCAGCGCTTGGGCATCGAAGCCGATCCAATCGCTGAACGTCTGATTGCTGCGCAGGATCGTGCCGTCCTGTTTCGTCACCACCAATGCGCAGGGGGCTTGTTCGAACAACGTCTGCGCATCGGGTAGCGGCGGTAGATCAGTCGACATCAGTGCTTACCCAGGACGACAAAAAGCTGTCCATTTCCGCAGAGCACGCGCTCGGTGCGCTCATGTGCGGGCAATGCCCGACGTTGGCCACCAGGCACAGCGAACTGTTGGGCAGCACGGCGTGCAGGTACTCGCCCACGGCAATCGGGGCGATGAGGTCGTCGGTGGATTGCAGAATCAGCGTCGGCGTGGTCAGCCCTGCGATGTCTTCGCGGTTATCCGAGAGGAACGTTACGCGCGCGAATTGCTTGGCGATTTCCGGTTCGGTGCGGCAGAAGCTGTTGGTCAGTTCTTCGCCCAGCGCCGGTTGCCCGGGCGCGCCCATGATGACCGGGGCCATGGTGCTGGACCAGCCGAGGTAGTTGCTGTCGAGTGTGTCGAGCAGCGAATGGATGTCTTCGAGTTTGAAACCGCCCACATAGTTGTCGGAATCGATGTAGCAGGGCGAAGGACCAATCATTACGTGGGCGGTGATTCTTCCCGGCGACAGCCGATCCGCGAGGGCCGCGATCATCGCGCTGACGGAATGGCCGACCACCACCACCGGACCGCTGGCGACCTGATCGATGATTTCGCTCAGGTCTTTCGCGTAACCATTCAGCGAGCTGTATTTTTCTTTTTCGTAGGCTCCCAGGTCCGATTGACCGGCGCCCACCAGGTCATACAGCACCACTCTGAATCGACCGGTGAAATGATCGATGAGATAACGCCACATGGTCTGATCGCAACCGAAGCCGTGGGAAAAGATCATGGTTGCCCGGCCTTCGCCTATCACTTTGAGGTTGTTACGACGTTGAAGGTCCATGAGGTTTTCCCGAGCGAGCCGAAGGTATTTCTGGCGTGTCGGGAGTTTAGATAGTCGCAGGCATCCGGTCACGTGTTGTCATTGCGAATTGCGACGTCAACGCCTGGTCGTGGACTTCGCCGCTGTCGCCACCGTCCCGGAACCACAGTTGATGTACGACGACTTCTTCAGCCAGCTTTGATCGGGGTAATAGGAAAACAGCAATTGCCCGTCTTTCATCGAATCAATCAGCCGGTGCGCAATGGCCGGTCGCACGGCAGGGCAGCCCAGGCTTCGACCAATCCGCCCGTTGACCCGCGCCAGCATGGGGCTGACATAAGGCGCGCCGTGAATCACGATCGCCCGGTCAAACGCGTTGTCGTTGAAACCCGGCTCCAGGCCTTCCATGCGCAGGGAATAACCGTTCTGCCCGACATAACTCTGTTGGGTGCGATACAAGCCGAGGCTGGTGGCGAAGCTTTCATTTTGATTGGAGAAGTTGACGGCCATGTTCTCGCCGCTGTTGCGACCATGGGCGACCAATTCATGAAACAGCAATTTGCGCTTTTTTAAATCGAACACCCACAGCCGCTGTTCGGTCGAAGGTAGGGAATAATCGATAACCGCAAGTCTTTGGACAGGAGCAGCGCCTTGAGCGATGCTGCATTGCGAGGCGCGAACGGCGAGGCTGATGACGTTGGCGTTAGCTTTCGGGGCCGCTTTGATGAGGGCGGCCGCGAGCGAATCGGCGTAGGCTGACGGTACGGACATTGCAGTCAAGAGCAGGCCCGGCAGTAGAAAGCCAAAACGTAGTGGCGCCATATAGATGTCTCATCATGTTAAGTTCGAGTCTAGCAGCGTGTTGAAAGCCAGGCGTTGATTGCGGGAGATTAAGGATTATTCATGGTGCTTTTAACAAGGTTATTCGTCATAAGCCGCGTATTTTTTATGGGCTTTCTGATCAGCGGCACGGCCCTCGCGGAAACTTCGCCAAATGAGCCGGTAAATGCGCCGACCTCCGTTATCGAAGCTGCAGCGGACGACAACGTCGGTCAAGCGATCCAGGCCTCCCTCGAACCGCTGAAAACTTCATTTCCGCCGTTGCTGACGACGCCGCGTAATCGTCGGATCGATGTCAGCCGTCTGGTTATGGATTTCTACACCCATCGCGCCTATCGCGCGGCATGGACCCGCGACAGCGACGTTGCGCAACTGATCGCGAGCTTGAACGCGACGGAAGCCGATGGTTTGAACCCGACAGATTTCCATATTGAAGCGCTGGTCCGCTCCCAGGCCTCGTTGCAAAGCCAGGACACGCCCGAACAACGGGCTGCTTTCGATATTGCGACCACCCATAACTTTATTACTGCGCTGCTGCAACTGCGGCGGGGCAAGGTCGACCCTTCGAGACTCGACATTCACTGGAATTTTGACGCCAATGGCGTTGATCCGCGCGACGACGTCAATGCGTTCTTCGCTGCACTCGACAGTCACGATGTGGCGAAAGCGTTTGCCATCGCGCCGCCTCAGGAAGCGGTGTACGTCGGTTTGCGTCAGGCGCTGGCGCAATTGCGCGGTATTCGCGACCGGGGTGGCTGGCCGAAAGTGGCGGTCGATCATTCGCTGAAACCTGGCATGGACGAACCGGCGGTCGCGCAGTTGCGCTCGCGCATGGTTGCCGCAGGTTTCCTCGATCCGCGTCTGATCCACGGCACGAAGTACGACGCTGCCGTCACCGCAGCGGTGAAAAAGTATCAGAACGAACAATATCTAGGCGCGGACGGCATGGCGGGGGCGACCACGCTGGCAGCATTGAATGTACCCGTTGACGCGCGCATCGATCAGGTGCGGGTGAACATGGAACGGGCTCGCTGGCTGCTTTATAAGCTCCAGGGCACGTTCGTGATCGTTGATATCGCCGGCTACAAAGTGGCGATGTACCGCGATGGTCAGCCGATCTGGCGCTCCCGGGTGCAGGTCGGCAAAACGGCACGCAACACCCCAATCTTCCAGGCGCAGATTACCTACATCACGTTTAACCCGACCTGGACCGTGCCGCCGACGATCCTCAAGGAAGACGTGCTGCCGAAAATTCAGAGCAATCCTGGCTACCTGGCCGCCAACCGTATTCGCGTGATTGACCGCGAAGGCAATGTGGTGGATCCGTCGACCGTCGACTGGACCAACCCGCGCGGCATTAGCTTGCGTCAGGACGCGGGTGCGGATAGCTCGCTGGGTCAGGTGGTGATCCGTTTCCCCAACGACTACGCGATTTACCTGCACGACACGCCGCACCGCGAGTTGTTTGCCAAGACTGTCCGCGCGACCAGTTCGGGCTGCATTCGGGTGGAGAACCCGCTGCAGCTGGTGGAGTTGTTGTTCAACGATCCGGTTAAATGGAACAGCGCCGGTATTCAGAAACAGCTGGCCAACGGCAAGACCGAAAACATTCGGCTGCCGGTGAAAGTACCTGTGTTGCTGGCTTACTGGACCGTAGATTTAGCCAGTGACGGGCGCGTTTCTTTTAAACCGGATGTGTACGGTTACGACGAACCCGTGTTGCGGGCATTAAATCGACCTTCGCAATTGCCGGTGTTGAATCTGCATGCGGCGACGGCCTCGGTGGGGACCGTTCAGTAACCCGCGCTTGGAACTGGCGCTGTGCATGCAATGCCACGCCTGCCCAAACGACAATTGCCCCGCACCATCCCGTAGACTAAGCTCGCAAACATTAAGGGTTTTGGGCCTTCGCCCACGCCTTACCCTTGCAGGACGAGCTTTTGCCTATCTCCCATGACGATCCGCGCCACACCAGTGGCGTCGCTTTGAAACGGCTGCCGCTGCGCAAGGCAGCGGTAGCGTTTATTGCGGTGGTGTGTCTGTGCCTGTGCGGTTTGCTGTACCTGCAACTGGAGCAATCGCGCCGCCACGATCTCGCGGTGGCTGAAGTGGCGTCCTCGAACCTGACGCGCGCCATGGCGCAGCAGGCCGAAGACACGTTCATGAAAGCCGATCTGGTGCTGACCAGTTTGGCAGACTGGATTCAGGCGGACGGTTTTGACCTGGCACAAACGCCACGCCTGCAGAAAACCTTCGCCCGTCGGGTCCAGGCGCTGAGCCAGTTGCATGGGATCTTCCTGTTTGATCAGAAGGGCCAGTGGGTCGTCACCTCGTTTGAAGACCTGCCTCGTGGCCCGAGCGTGGCGGACCGCGACTATTTCCTGTTTCACCAGCAGAACGTGTCTTCGGTAGCGCACATCGGCCCCGCTATTCGCAGTCGCGCGAATGGCGAGTGGATCATTCCGATTTCCAAGCGGGTAAACGATCAAGACGGTCATTTCCGCGGCGTGTTGATGGCCGGCATCAAAATGTCCTACTTCGATCAATTTTTCAAAAGCTTCAGCCTCGATGACGACGGCACGATGTTCCTCGCACTGACCGACGGCACACTGCTGGCGCGGCGGCCGTTCGTGGAGTCGCAGATCGGCCTGTCACTGGCCAAAGGGGATATTTTCACCAAGCACCTGGCCGGTGCCATGTCTGGCAACGCGATGATGGGTTCCGTGCTCGATGGCACCGTCCGTTTGTATGGCTACCGGCAACTGGATGCGTATCCGTTGGTGGTGTCCGCGGCCTCGTCCCGGGAATCGATCCTCAAGGGGTGGCACGACACGGCGTTTCAATCCAGCGTCATCGTGGCGCTGGTGGTGCTGGGCGTGGGGTTGTTCGGATGGGTATTCGTGCGCCAGGTGCGCCTCGGCGAGCGGGTAGAGAAGGATTTGCGCAAGGCCAAGGAAGCGCTGAAGCTGATCGCAACGCATGACAGTTTGACGGGGCTGGCCAACCGCCGATTGTTCGAGCAGGCGCTGGACATTGAGTTCGGACGTGGCATCCGACAGGCAACTTCGCTGAGCCTGATCATGCTCGATATCGATTATTTCAAGCGTTACAACGATGCTTACGGACACGTGGCGGGTGATTACTGCCTGGCAGAAGTGGCGCGGGCGGTGAAGAGTTGCTGCCATCGAAGCGTCGATCTGGCGGTGCGCTACGGTGGTGAAGAATTCGCCGTGTTGCTGCCGGGCACGGATATTCATGGAGCGCTGGTGATCGCCGAGCAGATCCGCCGCAGCGTTATGGCACGCAATATCAATCACAGCGGTGCACCCAGCGGTTTTGTGACCGTCAGCCTGGGTTGTTATGCCTTTGTTCCGACTCGCCTGGACAGCACCGAAGTGCTGATCAAGCGTGCGGATGCGGCGTTATATCAAGCCAAGCATTCCGGGCGAAACCGTTCGGCAGTGCTGTCGAAGGAAGGCGGCTTCGACGAGCTGATGCGCTCAGATCGTTGAGCGAACGGTGTGTCGGCCAACCATCGCCCCGTGAGTTCACGTCACGGGTCACTCTTGTGCGTTCAGCTGCCGGTCCCGCCTCCGGCACCGCCAGTTCCGCCGCCCGCACCCCCAGTGCCACCGCCCGCGCCTGAACCGCTACCGCCACCAGCTCCGCCCGAACTGCCGCTCGATGAGCCCGCGCCGCCATCGCCTTTGCTGCCGCCGTCGCCAGTGTTGCTGCCCGAAGGCTGCCCCGGGTTGTTGTTGGGCGCCATCGTCGAGCCGCTCGTCGATCCGGATTTTGTGCCAGTGGCGTCTGCGCCGTCACCGGTCGCTGCGACAGTGCTGGCGGATGCCACCACCAAAAGACTCGCCAGTAACAGTGATGTGATTTTGATGTTCATCAGAATGCGTCTCCAAAGAAGAGTCGGTACCTGATATTGGTGGAATTTACCGTGCAGTTGGTGCCGGGAGGATGACCAACGGTCTCAGGGTGAGTCGAATCCGTTATCTGCAAGCCTTTGTTCAAGACGCTGGCGCACCTGCGGCCACTCATCGTCAATGATGCTGAACCGCACCGAATTGCGCTTGCGCCCGTCTGGCATGATTCGCTCGTGACGCACGATGCCTTCCTGCTGCGCACCGAGCCGGAGAATGGCGTTGCGCGATTTCAGGTTGTTTTCATCAGTGGTGAATTGCACCCGCACACAGTTCAATACCTCGAAGGCGTGGTGCAGCATCAGGTATTTGGCTTCGGTGTTGACGAAGGTTTTTTGCCAGCGGGCCGAGATCCAGCTGCTGCCGATCTCGAGCTTGCGATTAGGCCGGTCGACTTTCCAGAAGCGCGTGGAGCCGATGACTTCGCCGGTGTCCTTGAGCACGATGGCGAACGGCAGGACAGTGCCGGTATCCCGGCCATCCAGGGCTTTTTTCAGGTAACTGTCGACGGTGGTCGGGGAGGGCACGACGGTCACGGTGAGGTTCCAAAGCTCACCGTCACTCGCAGCCTGTACCAGTGCGTCGGCATCGCTGTATTGCAGCGGACGCAGTTTGATGGCGTGACCTTCCAGGGTGGTGTTCATGACGTCGGTTTTCTCGGCGGATCAGGTGGGCAGTGGGCGCCTATTACGCCGTACTTGAGACAACCGACGCAACCACCGGAACGCGTGGAGGTCACACGTGAACACACTTTTCCGGAGCGCCGGCCCATGAAAAATCTGCGCATCGCAACGTTCAACGTCAATGGCATGCGCGCCCGGCTGCCCAACCTGCTGGCCTGGCTGGAGCGCGAGAGGCCGGACATCGTCTGCTTGCAGGAGCTCAAGTCGGTGGACAGCGCCTTTCCTGCCGCAGAACTTGAAGCCGCCGGCTACGGGGCAATCTGGCAGGGACAGTCGTCGTGGAACGGGGTGGCGATTCTGGCGCGGGATGCGCAGCCGCTGGAGAGTCGGCGCGGTCTGCCGGGCGACGACAGCGATACCCACAGCCGGTATCTGGAAGCGGCGGTGCACGGAGTGCTGGTGGGTTGTTTGTACCTGCCCAATGGCAATCCGCAGCCCGGGCCGAAGTTTGACTACAAACTGGCGTGGTTCGAGCGGCTGATCGCCTACGCGAAGGATCTGCAGAGTAGCGAGCACCCGGTGGTGCTGGCCGGCGATTACAACGTGGTGCCCACCGACCTCGATATCTACAACACGCGCTCCTGGCTAAAGGATGCGTTGCTGCAACCGCAAAGCCGCGAGTGTTATCAGCGATTGCTGGATCAGGGCTGGATCGACTCCCTGCGCTATTTGTACCCGGAGGATCGGCTCTACACCTTCTGGGATTATTTCCGACAACACTGGCAGAAGAATTCCGGGCTGCGCATCGATCATCTACTGCTCAACCCCGCGTTGAACCCGTACCTGCAAGAGGCCGGTGTCGACGCCTGGGTGCGCAACGAGCCGCACGCCAGCGACCATGCTCCGACGTGGATTCAACTGAGCTCGCGCAAACAGCGTTGATGTCCACGAGTACAGCGATTGGCGAAATCAATTGTCGTTTGCAGCGCTTTTTCCCTTATACATGGCGCCCATTGGCGGAGTGATCCGCGGCACCGTGCATAAGGACCTAGCAATGAACGAAACACGTCTGAGCAATCTTGCGTTATACCTGCAACGCTTGGGTTTCGACACGCCACCTGCGCCAACGCTGGAGACCCTGCGTCAGTTGCAGTTTCGGCATACCGGGGCTTTTGCGTTCGAAAATCTCACGACGCTGTCCGGTGAACCTGTCCGCATCGATCTGCCGTCCATCGAGCAAAAGGTTCTGCACGAGCGCCGCGGTGGTTACTGTTACGAACTCAATAGCCTGTTCCTCGCCTTGCTTCAGGCGCTGGGCTTCGATGCTCGCGGCATCTCCGGCCGCGTCGTCATGGGGCAGCCGGAAGGAGCGTGGACCGCGCGTACCCACCGCTTGAGCCTGGTCACCCTCGAGGGCGTGCGCTACATCACCGATGTTGGCTTCGGTGGCATGGTTCCCACCGGACCGCTGCTGCTCGATACCCAGGCGGAACAACTCACACCTCACGAACCCTATCGCATCGAACAGCATGTCGATGGCTATACCCTGCGCGCCAACGTCGCCGGTGAGTGGCGAGCGATGTACATCTTCGACCTGCAACGCCAGGAAGACATCGATTACGCCGTTGGCAACTGGTACGTCTCGACCCATCCCGAATCGACGTTTGCCAAACAGCTGATGGTGGCGCGGACCGGTGAGGGCTGGCGGCGCACGCTGAACAATGGCAGCTATGCGATCCATCGGATCGGTGGCGAAAGCGAGCGTCGGCAAGTTGCGGACGTGGGTGAACTGGTTGGGCTGCTGGAGAGCGAGTTCAGGATTCGGGTGCCGGAGCACGGGCAGTTGAAGCGTGCGCTTGAGCGATTGATCGAACCCGCCTAGGGGCGCACGTCCGGCTCCATCATTCGATGGATTTCGCTGACGGCGTCCAGCAGCTTTTTTTCCAGGCTTTTCAGGTCGGAGGCCGTTAAGCCTTTTTTTAGGAGCGCGGTCTCGGCTGGCTTTCCCTTGTCATTGAGCAGGGCGTGGCGGAGCGTATTGTTGATCACCGTCTGGTAGCCATACCCCTCGCTCTCCGCGAGCGTACGCGCAGCCTCTATGACCGATTCATCGAGCATGATGGTAATGCGGGTTTTACCTTTGCTGGAGGCGACCGCTCCACGCTTGGCATTGCTGAAGTCGTATTCATCTTTCATCACTCAAGCCTCCAGATAGTGGCGGCGCTCGTTTTTCGTGGCGAGGCGCGCGGAAATGATTCGAACGAAATTCGGATCGCGATAGGTGTACGCGACGACCAGCAAGCGACCTTTGGCGTCCAGCCCCATGATGATCCATCGCTGCTCATCATGGTGATTGTCCTGAATCGTCAGCGCTCGCTCGTCATGGAAGACCGCTTCCGTTTCGGCGAGGCTGATGCCTTGATGCTTGAGTTTGTTCGCTGCGTTTTTTGCCTTGTGATACTGAATTTCGAATGGCTTCATTATGCATACTTTATATGTATAAAAAAGAGGGCGACCTTACCGGTGGTCGCCAGGAACTCAAAAGACTAGCGGGATAAAAGACGGGGCCCGATGCGCATATATTTCAAGGTTTATTGGCGGAGTGCTTGATGGGGCAGTTGGCTGAAATGGACACATGTCCATAATCTGACTGACGAGTTGTATACAACTCTATAGACATTTGTCCTGAGTCTTGCATACAGTGTGCGCATAACAAAAACCAGGGAACCCTTCAAACATGAAAACGCCCCATGTTTCACACCCACGGCCTGAGGACGAAAACCTCGGGGTCGGCGCGAATATGGCTTACGGCCTGCAACATGTTCTGACCATGTACGGCGGCATCGTCGCGGTGCCGTTGATCATTGGCCAAGCGGCCGGGCTCTCGCCGGCAGATATCGGTTTGTTGATTGCTGCTTCATTGTTTGCAGGGGGGCTGGCGACGTTACTCCAGACCCTTGGTTTACCGTTTTTCGGTTGTCAGTTGCCGCTGGTGCAGGGCGTTTCCTTCTCGGGCGTCGCCACCATGGTGGCGATTGTCAGCAGTGGTGGGGAGGGCGGATTTCAGTCAATTCTCGGAGCGGTGATCGCCGCCTCATTGATCGGATTGCTGATCACCCCAGTGTTCTCGCGCATCACCAAGTTTTTCCCGCCGCTGGTGACGGGCATTGTGATCACTACCATCGGCCTGACGCTGATGCCGGTGGCTGCGCGCTGGGCCATGGGTGGCAACAGCCATGCTCCGGACTTCGGCAGCATGGCGAATATCGGTCTGGCGGCGGTGACGCTGGTGCTGGTGTTGTTGCTGAGCAAAATTGGCAGCGCGACTATCTCGCGGTTATCGATCCTGCTGGCTATGGTCATCGGTACGATCATCGCGGTGTTCCTCGGTATGGCGGATTTCTCATCCGTCACCCAGGGCGCGATGTTTGGCTTCCCGACGCCGTTCCATTTCGGCATGCCGACCTTCCACTTCGCCGCGATCCTGTCGATGTGCATCGTGGTCATGGTGACACTGGTGGAAACCTCGGCGGACATCCTTGCTGTCGGCGAAATCATCGGCACCAAGGTTGACTCCAAACGCCTCGGCAACGGTTTGCGTGCAGATATGCTGTCGAGCATGATCGCGCCGATCTTCGGTTCCTTCACCCAAAGTGCATTCGCCCAAAACGTCGGGCTGGTGGCGGTGACCGGGATCAAGAGTCGGTTCGTGGTCGCCACTGGCGGTTTGTTCCTGGTGATCCTTGGCTTGCTGCCCTTTATGGGCCGGGTCATCGCCGCCGTACCGACCTCCGTGCTCGGCGGCGCCGGGATCGTGCTGTTCGGCACCGTGGCCGCCAGCGGTATCCGCACCTTGTCCAAGGTCGACTACCGCAACAACGTCAACCTGATCATCGTCGCGACCTCCATCGGTTTCGGCATGATCCCGATCGCCGCGCCGAACTTCTATGACCACTTCCCCAGCTGGTTCGCGACGATTTTCCACTCGGGCATCAGCTCCTCGGCAATCATGGCCATCGTGTTGAACCTGACCTTCAACCACCTCACCGCCGGCAACTCGGACCAACAGTCGGTGTTTGCGGCAGGGACCGAGCGGGTCTTGCGGTATCAGGATCTGGCGGCGCTGCGTGAAGGGGATTACTTCAGCGAAGGCAGGTTGCACGACTGCGACGGCAAGGAAATCCCGGTGGAGGAGGTAGACCACGGGCATGGAGAGGCGAAGGCGGTGCAGGTGAAAAGCGGTGAGCATGTCTGATCGCGATAGCTAGATCAAAAGATCGCAGCCTGCGGCAGCTCCTACAGGGTGAACGCCATCCCAACGTAGGAGCTGCCGTAGACTGCGATCTTTTGACTTCATGAGCAGCACAAAAAAGCCCCTGAACCTTTCGGTTCAGGGGCTTCTCGTTGTTGCTTGTCTGGCTCCACGACCTGGACTCGAACCAGGGACCCAGTGATTAACAGTCACTTGCTCTACCAACTGAGCTATCGCGGAATGGCGTGTATGTTACTGATTCAAAAAGAGAAGTCAAGCACCAGTTGGCGGTTGGATGAATTCTTGGGAACGGGCGGTGGTTTATCGGCGATTGGCGGTTACCAGAAACGCATCAGAGGTCTACCATGGCCGCCCGGAAGTGGTTACACGCGCTACCGGCCATTCGCCGAAAAGGTACGCGTCATGAATCAACCAGTCCTCACAGCTTGTAACCGCGGGGTGTCCGCATGAGCATCGCACAGATCAGCCTGCCAAAAGGTGTCGGCCCGCACGCCGAAAAACTCCTCGATGCAATCACTCAGGCCAGTACCGCTGACGAATTGAACCGTGCTGGCGGCAAAGCCGAGGGTTTTGTTCTGGGTCTGGAAAGTGCCAAGGCCATCAAAAGCCAGGTCGCTGAATCGCTGTACGTTGCCTATGACGACGCCGCCAGCCAGCGCGCGACCGAACTGGCTTAACCGCCGAACGTCACGGTGCCGAGCATCAGTTTGGCGTATAGAAGCGTCGCGCCCAGTTGCACCAGCCACAACGCCAGGCCGCCGAGAAACACCCCGGCCGCGACTTGCAGGACCAGGTTCTTGCCGCGTTTGGCGGGTGTGCGGGCGGTAAAGGTGTCCAGTTCGTCCAGGTCATCGCGCTCAGCGCGCAGGTCATCGTTTTTCATATCGGCTCACATCGAATCGGTGGTGTACACAAACCCTGTTGGAGCCGGCAACCCGGCTCCAACAAAGTAGATGTGCGCAGTCTAGAGGGCTTGGCACGCCGGTTGAGAATTATCTGCGAGCAAAAAAAACGGGAAGCCCAAGGGCTTCCCGTTTTTTGTATCAACCTGCGACTCAGATCACCGCTACGATGGCCTTGGTCACTGCGTCAATGTTGCTCTGGTTCAACGCAGCGACGCAGATGCGCCCGGTGTCCAAAGCGTAGATGCCAAACTCGTTGCGCAGACGGGTCACTTGCTCAACCGTCAGGCCGGAGTAGGAGAACATGCCGCGCTGACGGCCGACGAAGCTGAAGTCGTGCTGCGGAGCCTGTTGCGCCAGCAGATCAACCATCTGCGTGCGCATGCCGCGAATCCGCAGGCGCATTTCAGCCAGTTCGGTTTCCCACTGGGCGCGCAGTTCCGGGCTGTTCAGCACGGCGGCGACGATGGTTGCGCCGTGGGTCGGCGGGTTGGAGTAGTTGGTGCGGATCACGCGTTTGACTTGCGACAGCACCCGCGCGCTTTCTTCTTTCGATTCGCTGACGATCGACAGGGCGCCAACGCGCTCGCCGTACAGCGAGAAGGATTTGGAGAACGAGCTGGAAACGAAGAAGGTCAGGCCCGACTCAGCGAACAGGCGCACGGCAGCGGCGTCCTCGTGGATGCCGTCGCCAAAGCCTTGGTAGGCCATGTCGAGGAACGGCACGAGACCTTTGGCTTTCACCACGTCCAGCACATTGTTCCAGTCCGCCGGGCTCAGGTCGACGCCGGTCGGGTTGTGGCAGCAGGCGTGCAGCACGACGATCGAACCGGAGGGCAAAGCGTTCAAGTCTTCCAGCAGGCCGGCGCGATTGACGTCGTGTGTCGCGGCGTCGTAGTAGCGGTAGTTCTGTACCGGGAAACCGGCGGTTTCGAACAGCGCGCGGTGGTTTTCCCAGCTCGGGTCGCTGATCGCCACGACGGCGTTCGGCAGCAGTTGCTTGAGGAAGTCGGCACCGATTTTCAGTGCGCCA
The DNA here is from genome assembly GCF_054897705.1 of Pseudomonas sp. GB2N2. NCBI lineage: Bacteria > Pseudomonadati > Pseudomonadota > Gammaproteobacteria > Pseudomonadales > Pseudomonadaceae > Pseudomonas > Pseudomonas sp. GB2N2. The sequence goes on along the minus strand of NZ_CM142701.1, from coordinate 2,482,497 downwards.
GTGCCGCCCACCGCTTGGGTGGTGATGACTCGGCCAGCAGTGATCAGCGGCGAGTCATTGCCAAACAGCAGTTTTTGCACGGCCTGGTCGTAGGCAGCGATGCCATCGATCGGCAGGTAGCCACGGGAAGCGTGTTGAGCGACGCGAATCGTCTCGGCTTCGACAACGGCGCGCAGGAGTGGAATTCGCCCCTCCTCGTTGCAGTAAACGCCGACCCCCAGGTTGACCTTATTGGTACGGGAATCGGCGTTGAATGCTTCGTTGAGGCCCAGGATTGGATCGCGTGGTGCCATTTCGACAGCGGAGAACAGGCTCATTTTTGCGGCGGCTCTGAATGGAGTGTGGAGGGACGTGTCGCGCTCCAGCCGAATGCACTAGAGCGGTGCACAAACGGGGAGCTAGTATAGAGGCCATCTGCGATCGATGGCGACAGTCGATTCGGCTTTTAGCGTAAGTTTTTTCGATTATTTTTCGACCGTTAGTCGATTGGCTGCGTCAAAGATGTCGAGGGATGTAGGACGTTTGCCTTGAAAGCGAGGGCAATCGGCACCACATTGAGTGCAATCCAGTTTTTTCCTCGGGCGACGTCGGTCGTTTGTGGTCTTTCCCGTTCCTGCCAGTTTGATCGGCCAGGCGCGAATCAGGGGTATTGAATGTCTGAATTCCAGCTTGTCACTCGCTTCGAGCCCGCCGGCGACCAGCCAGAAGCCATTCGCCTGATGGTCGAGGGCATCGAAGCCGGGTTGGCGCACCAGACATTGCTCGGTGTGACCGGCTCGGGCAAGACTTTCAGTATCGCCAACGTCATTGCCCAGGTGCAGCGCCCGACCTTGGTGCTGGCGCCGAACAAAACCCTGGCCGCGCAGTTGTACGGCGAGTTCAAGGCGTTTTTCCCAAACAACGCCGTTGAGTATTTCGTTTCCTATTACGACTACTATCAGCCCGAAGCCTACGTGCCGTCCTCGGACACCTTCATCGAGAAGGACGCTTCGATCAACGATCACATCGAACAGATGCGACTCTCGGCGACCAAAGCGCTGCTGGAGCGCAAGGACGCGATCATCGTCACCACCGTGTCGTGCATCTACGGTCTGGGCAGCCCTGAAACCTATCTGAAAATGGTCCTGCACGTGGATCGCGGTGACAAGCTCGATCAGCGCGCCCTGCTGCGTCGCCTGGCCGACCTGCAATACACCCGTAACGACATGGATTTTGCCCGCGCGACTTTCCGTGTGCGCGGTGACGTCATTGACATCCACCCAGCGGAATCCGATTTCGAAGCCATCCGCATCGAGCTGTTCGATGACGAAGTCGAGAGTCTGTCGGCGTTCGATCCGCTGACCGGCGAGGTCATCCGCAAACTGCCGCGCTTCACCTTCTACCCGAAAAGCCACTACGTAACGCCGCGGGAAACCCTGCTCGGCGCCATCGAGGGCATCAAGGTCGAATTGCAGGAGCGCCTGGACTACCTGCGTACCAACAACAAACTGGTGGAAGCCCAGCGTCTGGAGCAGCGCACCCGTTTCGACCTCGAGATGATCCTCGAACTTGGCTACTGCAACGGCATCGAAAACTACTCGCGTTACCTCTCGGGCCGCGATTCCGGTCAGGCACCACCGACCTTGTTCGACTATTTGCCGGCCGATGCCTTGCTGGTGATCGACGAATCCCACGTCAGCGTGCCGCAGGTCGGTGCGATGTACAAAGGTGACCGTTCACGCAAGGAAACTCTGGTGGAATACGGTTTCCGCCTGCCGTCAGCGTTGGATAACCGGCCGATGCGCTTCGACGAGTTCGAAAGCATCAGCCCGCAGACGATCTTTGTTTCGGCCACGCCGGGCAATTACGAGGCGGAACACGCCGGTCGCGTGGTCGAGCAACTGGTGCGCCCGACTGGTCTGGTGGACCCGCAAATCGAAATTCGCCCGGCGCTGACTCAGGTCGACGATCTGCTCTCGGAAATCGGCAAGCGTGTGGCGTTGGAAGAACGGGTTCTGGTCACCACGCTGACCAAACGCATGTCGGAGGATTTGACCGATTACCTGGCTGACCACGGCGTGCGCGTGCGTTATCTGCACTCGGACATCGATACCGTGGAGCGGGTGGAAATCATCCGCGATTTGCGCCTCGGCGCTTTCGACGTGCTGGTGGGGATCAACCTGCTGCGTGAAGGCCTGGACATGCCGGAAGTCTCGCTGGTGGCGATTCTCGATGCGGACAAGGAAGGTTTCCTGCGGTCCGAGCGCTCGCTGATCCAGACCATCGGCCGCGCGGCGCGTAACCTCAATGGCCGGGCGATTCTGTACGCGGACCGGATCACCGGTTCGATGGAGCGGGCGATTGGCGAAACCGAGCGTCGCCGCGACAAGCAGATCGCCTACAACCTGGCCAACGGCATCACGCCCAAAGGTGTGTTCAAGGACGTGGCCGACATCATGGAAGGCGCCACCGTACCGGGTTCGCGCAGCAAGAAGCGCAAGGGCATGGCCAAGGCTGCCGAGGAGAGCGCCAAGTACGAAGCCGAACTGCGCTCGCCGGGAGAAATCGCCAAGCGGATCAAAGGGCTGGAAGAGAAGATGTACCAGCTCGCGCGGGATCTGGAATTCGAGGCGGCGGCGCAGATGCGCGACGAGATCAGCAAGCTGCGGGAGCGATTGATCGCCGTCTGATCTCTAGCGCCTTTTGGGCCCCATCGCGAGCAGGGATTACGCTGAACCCTGTAGGAGTGAGCCTGCTCGCGATTGGGGCACCACTGATTTAATGGGCTTCCCCAGCCTTCAACCCCGCCGGCAACTTCTTGGTCAGCAACACGGCAATCATGCTGATCCCCAGCGCAATCCCGACAAAGTGAAACGCATCGTTGTACGCCATGATCGATGCCTGCTGATGGGCAATCTCACTGAGCTTGCCCAGCGCCGCCGTTTCACTGCCAATGCGATCCGTCAGTGAGGCCATGCGTTCGGCCACTTGCGGGTTGGTTGGCACAATTGATTCGCGCAAGTAATCAAAGTAAGTCTTGGTCCGCGCATCCAGCAACGTGGCGAGCAGGGCGATGCCGATCGCGCCGCCGAGGTTGCGCAGGATGTTGAACAGGCTCGACGCCGACCCCGCATCCTCCGGCAGGATGTACGCGGTGGCGATGAGCGAGATGGTCACCATAATCAGCGGCTGGCCCAGCGCGCGGATGATCTGGATCTGATTGAATTGTGGCCCGGCGAAATCCGGGTTCAGCACCCCCGACGAAAAACTTGCCAGCCCGAACAATCCAAATCCCAGGGTGCACAGCCATTTTGGCGAGATAATCTTCATCAGTTTCGGCACCAGCGGAATCAGGAACAGCTGCGGCACGCCCATCCACATGATCACCTCGCCGATCTGCAGGGCGTTGTAGTTCTGGATTTGCGCCAGATACAGCGGCAACAAATAGATCGAACCATACAAGCCGACACCCATCCCGACACTGGAAATGCTCGATAAACCGAAGTTGCGATTACCGAGGATGCCTAGGTTGATCAGCGGATTGGGCTTGGAAAACTGCACGATCACGAAGGTGATCAGGCTGACCAGTGCGATGCTGCCAAGGGTGACGATCAGGTTCGATTCAAGCCAGTCCTTGCGATGGCCTTCCTCCAGAAACACTTGCAGACAACCGAGGCCGACACCGAGCGTGACGATCCCCAGGTAGTCAGTGCTTTTCAACAGTTCCCAGTGCGCCTCTTTCTTTTCCAGGCCATACATCAGGCCGGCGATCATGATCAGGCCCGGCGGAATGTTGATGTAGAAGATGTATTCCCAGCCCCAGTTTTCCGTCAGCCAGCCGCCAAGTGTCGGGCCGATGGAGGGCGCGAAGGTGGCGGTCATGGCAAACATCGCCATGCCTTTGGCGCGATGGTGCTCAGGGAGTTTGATCAGCGTGAGGGTGAACGCCAGCGGGATCAGCGCGCCGCCGGTGAAGCCTTGCAGCGCGCGGAACACGATCATGCTTTCCAGGCTCCACGCCATCGAGCACAGCAGCGATGCAGCGAGAAATCCGAGGGAAACCCACACCGCCAAACGCCGCGCCGAGAGCAACTGCACCAGCCACGCGGTCAGCGGAATCATGATGATTTCCGCCACCAGGTACGACGTGGAAATCCACGAGCCTTCTTCGAGAGTCGCCGACAGCGCGCCTTGAATGTCCTTGAGCGACGAGTTGGTGATCTGGATGTCGAGCACCGCCATGAAGGCGCCGAGCATCACACTCATCACCGCGATCCAGTCGCGCCGGGTCGGTTCGCCGACCGGGCGCAGCAGTTGATCACCGGCCATCGTCAGGGGCGTCTTTGATGTTCACTTTGGCGGTGACCGACATGCCCGGACGAATCTTGCCGTGCAGCGGATTGTCCGCGGCGAAGGTCAGTTTTACCGGAATCCGTTGTACGACTTTGGTGAAGTTGCCCGTGGCATTGTCCGGCGGCAACAGGCTGAACTGCGCGCCTGAGGCGGCGAACAGGCTGTCGACCCGCGCTTCGATCGGCATGTCGCTGTAGGCGTCGAAGGTCAGCTCGGCTTTCTGCCCGGGCTGCATGTGGCCGATCTGGGTTTCCTTGAAGTTGGCCTGAATCCAGATGTCCTGATCCGGGACGATCGACAGCAGGTAGGCGCCGGCCTGCACGTATTGGCCTTCGCGAGCGGCGCGCTGGCCGATCAGGCCGCTGATCGGCGCGTGGATTTCGCTGCGGGTGAGGTTCAGTTCGGCCTGGGCCAGATCGGTTTTCGCGTTGGCGATCATGGCGTCGAGGCGTTTGATTTCGGCGCTCAGGGAATTGACCTGCTGGCGCTGACTTTGCGCGTCGGCCTGGGCCTTGCTCACTTGCGAGCGGGCTATGTGGTTATCGGCGGAAAGGGTGGTTACCCGTTCCTCTGAAACATAACCGGGTTTGCGCAAGGTTTGCGCGCGAGACAAGTCGATTTGCGAGCGGCCCAGGCTGGCCTGGCTGGAGGCGACTTGCGCGTCGCTGGCGGCGATCAGGCTGCCTTGCTGAGTCAGTTTGCTCTGGGCTTGCAGACGTTCGGCCTGGCGGGTGGCGAGGGCGGCATTGGCGCGGTCGACGGCGAGATGGAAGTCATCGCCTTCGAGCTTGATCAGCAACTGGCCTTTCTCGACGTGCTGGTTGTCCTGCGCCAACACCTGATTGATGCGCGCGCCCAACTGGCTCGACACGCGGGTGATCTCACCCTGGACATAGGCGTTATCGGTGCTTTCATAAAACCGCCCCTTGAAGAACCACTGGGCAAAAAAGCCCCCGGCAATCAACAGGACGATCAATAGGAAAATAAACAGGCGGCGCTTGAGTTGGGCAGGCATGGGGCAAACTGTAGTCGAGAAATTGTAAGGGAAGTTATCAGCAGGCGAATCTGGCATACAGTCGATAGTGGGTAAATGCCAGCGGCTGATAATCCATCATTCATCGCGACGGAGGCCCGTTGTAGACGCAACCTTGGCTTAAATGCCCTGTTCACTGGAGCCGGGCGGGCAACGCCTGTTACCATTCGCGCTTTGTTTTATCTTCATTTCGAGACTTGCCATGACCACCGTCCGCACGCGCATCGCGCCATCGCCTACCGGGGACCCCCACGTAGGTACCGCTTACATCGCTTTGTTCAACTACTGCTTTGCCAAGCAGCACGGCGGTGAGTTCATCCTGCGGATCGAGGACACCGATCAGTTGCGTTCGACCCGCGAGTCCGAACAGCAGATTTTCGACGCCCTGCGCTGGTTGGGTATCGACTGGAGCGAAGGCCCGGACGTCGGCGGCCCGCACGGACCTTACCGTCAAAGCGAGCGCGGCGAGATCTATCAGAAGTACTGCCAGCAGCTGGTTGAAATGGGCCACGCGTTCCCGTGCTTCTGCACCGCCGAAGAGCTGGACCAGATGCGTGCCGAGCAAATGGCCCGTGGCGAAACCCCGCGGTACGACGGTCGTGCGCTGTTGCTTTCGGCCGGAGAAGTCGCGCGTCGCCTGGCTGCCGGCGAGCCGCACGTGATCCGCATGAAAGTGCCGAGCGAAGGCGTCTGCGTGGTGCCGGACATGCTGCGTGGCGATGTCGAGATCCCGTGGGATCGCATGGACATGCAAGTGCTGATGAAGACCGACGGCCTGCCGACGTACTTCCTCGCCAACGTCGTCGATGACCACCTGATGGGCATCACCCACGTGCTGCGCGGCGAAGAATGGCTGCCGTCGGCGCCGAAACTGATTCTGCTGTACGAGTACTTTGGCTGGGAGCAACCGCAGCTGTGCTACATGCCGCTGCTGCGTAATCCGGACAAGAGCAAGCTGTCCAAGCGCAAGAACCCGACGTCGGTCACGTTCTACGAGCGCATGGGTTTCATGCCGGAAGCGATGCTCAACTACCTTGGGCGCATGGGCTGGTCGATGCCGGACGAGCGTGAGAAGTTCTCGTTGCAGGAAATGGTCGAGCACTTCGACCTGAGCCGCGTTTCCCTAGGCGGGCCGATTTTCGACGTCGAGAAACTCTCCTGGCTCAACGGCCAGTGGTTGCGTGATTTGCCGGTGGAAGAGTTCGCCAGCCGCTTGCAGACGTGGGCGCTGAACCCTGAATACATGATGAAAATCGCGCCGCACGTGCAGGGCCGCGTTGAAACCTTCAGCCAGGTCGCGCCGCTGGCGGGGTTCTTTTTCGCCGGGGGCGTAAACCCGGACGCCAAGCTGTTTGAATCGAAGAAGCTCTCGGACGATCAGGTTCGTCAGTTGATGCAGTTGATCCTGTGGAAGCTGGAGAGCCTGCGTCAGTGGGAGAAGGAGAGCATCACCGCGACGATTCAGGCGGTGGTCGAGTCCCTGGAATTGAAACTGCGTGACGCTATGCCGTTGATGTTTGCCGCGATCACTGGCCAGGCCAGCTCGGTGTCGGTGCTCGACGCGATGGAAATCCTGGGCCCGGACCTGACGCGTTTCCGCCTGCGCCAAGCCATCGACTTGCTCGGTGGCGTGTCGAAGAAGGAAAACAAGGAGTGGGAAAAACTCCTCGCTAACATCGCCTGATCCCCACGCTTCTGTAGGAGCGGAACTTGCCCGCGAAGAACGATGACACCGTGTAACAGCTACACCGCGGCGTCCCATTCGCCGGCAAGCCTGGCTCCTACAGATGCAGGTATGCACCGGATTTACGGGGGGAGGGCGGTAAGTGATTGTTATGTCGGCAAAAAACTTCGGAAATAGTTAAAAATAAATTTGACACGTTTCCGAAGCGCCATTAAGATTCGCCCCGTCCTCAGCGATGAGGGGCTATAGCTCAGCTGGGAGAGCGCCTGCATGGCATGCAGGAGGTCAGCGGTTCGATCCCGCTTAGCTCCACCAATTTACACTTCAAGGTCTGGCCACACCGGTCTTGAAGCGATCAACACTCAGCGTTGATCGGGTGTATAGAAGGGTTTGCGTCCCCTTCGTCTAGTGGCCTAGGACACCGCCCTTTCACGGCGGTAACAGGGGTTCGAGTCCCCTAGGGGACGCCATTTTTACAGAAGCGATGTTGCAAGATGTCGCTCCGCCGCGAGGCGAAAAATCCGGGGCTTTAGCTCAGCTGGGAGAGCGCCTGCATGGCATGCAGGAGGTCAGCGGTTCGATCCCGCTAAGCTCCACCAATTTACAGTTCAAGGTCTGGCCACACCGGCCTTGAATTGATCAGCTCTCAGCACTGATCAGTTGTATAGAAGGTTTTGCGTCCCCTTCGTCTAGTGGCCTAGGACACCGCCCTTTCACGGCGGTAACAGGGGTTCGAGTCCCCTAGGGGACGCCACGATTACCCGCTCTGCGGGATTTTATAAGGGTCATTCAATTATTGAATGGCCCTTTTGTTTGTCTGGCGTTTGGCCAAATCCCCCAATTCTTTCAAACTGTTCTTCTCTTCAGGCCAGTCTTCAGGCCAGTCTTCAGACCAGCGGTCACAATCACGACTTGCAGAAAATTATTATGAGAATAATATTCTAGTCGTAATATTCGGAGGCAACGATGAACGATAAAAAAGCTCAAACCCGCGAACGCATCCTCAAGGCCGCCAGCGCAGCGCTGATTCAGCGTGGCCCGGCCGAACCGAGCGTGGGCGAAGTGATGGGCGCAGCCGGCCTGACGGTGGGTGGCTTCTATGCGCACTTCGAAAGCAAGGACGCGATGATGCTGGAAGCGTTCAAGCAACTGCTCAGTCACCGCCGCGGCTTGATCGCCGACATGGATGCCGAGTTGACCGGCGAAGAGCGTCGCGCATTGGTGGCGGCGTTTTACCTGTCGCGCAAACACCGTGATTCCTCGGATTCCGCGTGCCCGATCCCGGCGTCCGTTGGCGAGTTGGGGCGTCTGCCGGACTCGTTTCGCGAGGCGTTGAACGAGCATTTGGAAATGATGGTCGCGCAGTTGGCGGCCAGCCCGGAAGACACTGACAAAGCTTTGGCTGACATGGCTCTGATGGTGGGTGGTCTGGCTCTGGCGCGGGCGCTGGGGCCGGGAGAGTTGTCCGATCGATTGCTGCGTGCCGCCAAGTCGGCGGTGCTATGACCTGAAGGCAGAGCCTTGGGAGGGAGAGCGATGAGCACGTTGAAGTGGGTTCGTGGCGTTAATGGCACCCTGGGCTGGTTTGCACCGAAACTGGTCGCAAGCAAAATGCGACTGGCATTCATGACGCCGCGGGACCTGCCGCCGCGTGATTGGGAGTTGCCGCTGTTGGCAAAATCCGAACGGATCACTTTGCGCTTCGGCCTTTCGGTGTTGCGTTGGGGGCAAGGCCCGGCGGTGTTGCTGATGCACGGATGGGAAGGGCGGCCGACGCAGTTCGCCAGCCTGATCACCGCGCTGGTTGATGCCGGTTACACCGTGGTTGCGCTGGATGGCCCGGCCCATGGCCGCTCGCCCGGTAGCGAAGCCAACGTCGTGCTGTTCGCCCGCGCCATGCTGGAAGCTGCTGCCGAGTTACCACCGTTGCAAGCGGTGGTTGGTCACTCGATGGGCGGTGCCAGCGCCATGCTCGCCGTGCAGTTGGGCCTGCGCACCGAGACCCTGGTGACGATTGCTGCCCCGGCGCGGATTCTAGGGGTTCTGCGAGGTTTCGCACGCTATGTGCGGCTGCCGCCAAAAGCCCGTTCGGCGTTCATTCGTCAGGTCGAGAAAGACGTGGGCATGCGCGCGGCGACGCTGGATGTCGCGCACTATCAGCTCGACATGCCGGGCCTGATCGTGCACGCCGAGGACGATTGCTTCGTCTCGGTCAAGGAATCCCAACTGATCCATGAAGCCTGGTTCGACAGTCGTTTGCTGCGGCTGGAAGAGGGTGGTCATCAGCGAGTGCTCGCCGACCCGCGAGTGATTGATGGCGTGTTATCACTGCTGGCCGGTCGCAGCCTGCAATCGCGCCAATCAGCCTGAGCATCCGTTACACTGCCCCGGTCGCAATAATCTGACCGGGAGTGGGGCATGGGCTGGGATCGGGCAACGCCGTTTATCATTGATCTTGAAGTGGGCGCCGAGGACATCGACGGCCTGGGCCACGCGAATAACGCGGTGTACGTGACCTGGCTCGAACGCTGCGCGTGGCGCCACTCCCAGCGGCTGGGCCTGGATCTGGTCGAGTACCGGCGGCTGGATCGGGCAATGGCGGTGGTGCGACATGAGATCGATTACCTGGCCGCGGCTTATGAAGGCGATGAGTTGCAATTGGCGACCTGGATCGTCGATTGGGACCAGCGCCTGAAAATGGCCCGGCACTTCCAGCTCAAGCGCCCGAGCGACAACACCACGTTGTTGCGCGCGCAAACCACGTTTGTTTGCATCGAACTGTCGACGGGCAAGCCCAAGCGCATGCCGGCGGAGTTCATCGAAGGTTACGGCCCGGCGTTACAAGTAACGATTTAATTGACCCCTTCGCGGCGCCGAAACCAGTAAACTGCCGCACGTTTTTCGTCGAGTGTGTTTTTCATGCAAATTGCTTTGGCGCCCATGGAGGGGTTGGTCGACAACATCCTGCGGGACGTGCTGACCCGTGTGGGCGGTATCGATTGGTGCGTGACCGAGTTCATCCGGATCAACGACCAACTGCTTACCCCTGCCTATTTCCACAAGTTCGGCCCTGAATTGCTCACGGGCGCGCGCACCGCGTCTGGCGTGCCGTTGCGCGTGCAGTTGTTGGGTTCCGATCCGGTGTGCCTGGCGGAAAACGCGGCGCTGGCCTGCGAGCTTGGCTCCGAAGTCATCGACCTCAACTTCGGCTGCCCGGCCAAGACTGTCAACAAGTCCCGAGGCGGCGCAGTGCTGCTCAAAGAGCCCGAGCTGCTCAACCAGATCGTCGAACATGTCCGGCGTGCCGTGCCGGCGCACATTCCGGTCACCGCGAAAATGCGCCTCGGCTTCGACAGCCCGGACGGCTCGCTGGTCTGCGCCACGGCCCTGGCCGAAGGCGGCGCGGAACACATCGTGGTGCATGCGCGAACCAAAACCGATGGCTACAAGCCGCCGGCGCATTGGGAATGGATTCCCCGCGTGCAGGAAGTGGTCAAGGTGCCGGTGTTCGCCAATGGCGACATCTGGAGCGTCGAAGACTGGCGCCGCTGCCGCGAAATCAGCGGCGTGGAAGACATCATGCTCGGTCGCGGCCTGGTGTCGCGCCCGGACCTGGCCCGGCAAATTGCAGCTGCCCGTGCCGGTGAACAAGTGGTCGAGATGACCTGGGCCGAGCTGCTGCCGCTGATCCAGGACTTCTGGTTGCAGGCCAAGGCGCAGATGACGGCCCGTCAATCGCCGGGTCGTCTGAAGCAATGGCTGGCCATGCTGACCCGCAATTATCCCGAGGCGGTCGAGCTGTTCACCGTCCTGCGCCGTGAAACCGAACTGGATCATGTGTCGCGCTTGCTGGGTTTGCAGGTCGCCGAAGCGGCTTGAATCCCGATCAATAGGGTGCAAAAGCAGGCTCCGCAGCACTCAGGCAGAGCAGTAAAAAAAGGGCGCCAATGGCGCCCTTTTTTGTGCCAGTAATCTCCAACGTTACGCACGCTCCGTAGCAGCTGCCGAGCCTGCAAGAGCTTTTTAGCTGAAACACCGCGGCGTTTGATTTCACGACTGCTGCGCAGCCGAACGCAACCTCGCAGGCTCGGCAGCTGCTACGTGGGTTCGGGTTATTTCAGGAGTTTCTGGAACGACTCCACCGGCAACGGCCTGCTGTGCAAATACCCCTGATAAAGATGGCAGCCCAGCCCCTGCAAAAACTCCAGTTGCTCCGGCGTTTCCACGCCTTCTGCAATCACCTTCAACTCCAGGCTGCGGGCCATGGCGACGATGGCGCGGATGATCTCGGCGTCGTTCGGGTCGGTGGTGGCGTCGCGGATGAATGACTGGTCGATTTTAAGGGTGTCGACCGGCAGACGCTTGAGGTAAGTCAGCGAGGAATAGCCGGTGCCGAAGTCATCCATGGCAAAGCTCACGCCGAGTTTTTTCAGGCGACGCATTTTGCTGATGGTGTCTTCCAGGTTCTGGATCACGATGCCTTCGGTGATTTCCAGTTTCAGTATCGAGCAGGGCAGGCCATGGCTGGTGAGGCTGTGCTCGATGCGCTCGACAAAGTCGTTCTGACGGAATTGCCGCGGACTGATGTTCACGCACAGGCTGAAATTCAACGGATCGATCAGTCCCTTGGCAGTCAATTGTTTGAAGGCATTGCACGCTTCGTCGACGATCCAGGTGCCCACCTCCAGAATCAACCCGCTGTCCTCCAGCACCTTGATGAACTCGGTAGGTGATTGCGCACCGAGCTCCGGGTGGTTCCAGCGCACCAGTGCCTCGGCGCCGACGATGCGGTTATCCCTGGCGTCGACCTGCGGCTGGTAATGCACGTGGAACTCGCCCCGGGAAAGGGCCAGGCGCAAGTCGGTTTCCATGCGCAGGCGTTCGCTGGCCGCCTTCTGCATGGTGTTGTGATACATCTGCGTGGTGTTGCGCCCCGAGTCCTTGGCCCGATACAGCGCGATGTCGGCGCGCTTGAGCAGATCGGTCGGAGTCGAGCCGTGATCGGGAATCAGCGCGATGCCGATACTCGGCGTGACTTGCAGGCGTTGGCCGTCGAGGAACATCGGCTCCGACAGCAACTCGCGCAAGGTGTCCGCCAGCCCGCGGACCTGGGCGCTGACCTCATTGCGCGAGCCTTCAAGGCCGCTGAGCAGCACCACGAATTCGTCACCGCCCAGGCGCGCGACGGTGTCCTCCATGCGCACGCTGGCTTCAAGGCGCGCGGTGATGATCTTCAGCACCGTGTCGCCCACCGGGTGGCCGAGAGAATCGTTGATGTGCTTGAAATGGTCGAGATCAAGGAACATCAGCGCGCCGCGCAAATTGTGGCGTTTGAGCAGGGCGATCTGCTGGCTCAGGCGATCCATCAACAGCGCGCGGTTTGGCAGGTTGGTCAGCGGGTCGTGGTAGGCCAGGTGGCGGATCTGCGCTTCGGCGTTTTTCAGCAGGCTGACGTCCCGCGCGGTCAGCAGCAGGCAAGCGGTTTCATTGAGGGTGATCGGCTCCACCGACACTTCGACGGTCAACAATTCGCCGCGCTTGTTGCGACCGAGCATTTCCTGGTGGTGCACCCGACCCTTGATCTGTAGCTCGGCCAGCAGCGCCGAACGTTGTTTTTCTTCGGCCCAGATCCCGACCTGGTACACCGTGCGACCAACCACTTCATCGGCGCGATAGCCGGTCAGGCGGCAGAAACCATCGTTGACCTCGACATAGCGCCCGGTGTCGCGTTCGGTGATGGTGATGGCGTCCGGGCTGGAGTGGAAGGCTTTGGCGAACTTCTCTTCGCTGGCCTTGAGCGCCGCTTCCGAACGCTGCTGCTGGGTGATGTCGCGCAAAGTGGTGACGATACACGGCTGCTCGCCGACGCTGATCTGACGACTGGAAATCACGCAGGTCAACGATTGACCGTCCCGGTGCTGAACCAGAATGGCCACATTGTTCAGGCCTTGTTCGCGGATGACTTGTTCGATTCGGCTCAGGCTCTTCGCCGACGCATCCCACAGGCCGATTTCGTCGGCGCTGCGGCCAATCACTTCGGCGGTGCTCCAGCCGAAGGTCTGGGTGAAACTGGAGTTGATTTCGATGAACTGGCCGGTGTCCTGGCGAGTGACACAGATCGGGTCCGGGCTGACTTGGAACAGGGTGGCAAATTTCTCTTCGGAGGCGACCAGCTTTTGTTCGCGCTCGACCTGATCGGAAATGTCCAGCAAGGTGCCGGCCATGCGCAACGGCACGCCATGTTCATCGCGGTAGAGGCGGGCGCGGCTTTCCAGGTAGCGCGAGGTACCGTCCTGCAGTTGCACGCGGTAGGTCAGCTGATAATTGCCCGCCGGACCTTCGCGCAGGCTGCGATAGGCATCGCGCATGCTGCCGCGCTCTTCGTTGGGTACGCCTTCGAAAAATTCTTCGAAGGATTCATGGAACGGTTTGGCTTCCAGTCCATGCAACTGGGCGGCCCGGGCCGAGCCATAGAGCATGCCGCTGGGAATGTGCCAGTCCCAGGTGCCGAGTTGCGCCGAGTCCAGCGCCAGGTCGAGACGCTCCTGGCTGTCCTTCAAGGCATGCTCGGCGACCTTGCGTTCAGTGGTGTCGAGAAACGTGCTGAGCAGATAAGGCTGGCCCTCGAGTTCAACTTTCTGCGCACTGAGAATGCCGTCGTGAATTTGACCATTGCTGGCGCGAAACTGCACTTCCATGCTCACCAGTTCGCCTTTGGCCTTGGTTGCCCTGACCAGTTTTTCCCGTTGTTCCGGGTGCACCCACAAGCCCAGTTCGACGGTGGTGCGGCCAATCGCATTTTGTACCGGCCAGCCGAACAGGCTTTCGAAATACTGGTTGGCTTCGGTGATCAAGCCGTCTTCCTGGCGCGTCAGCAAGACCATGTTCGGGCACAGGTGAAACAGCGTCGCGAAGCGTTTTTCCGAGCTGCTCAGCGCCTGCTCGCGCTGGCGCTGGTGGGTGATCTCGCGGATCACCCCGATCATCCGGGGCCGCCCGTCTTTATCCGGTAGCAGGCTGCCGTTGATTTCCAGCCAGTGCAGGCTGCCATCGGGCCAGCGAATGCGGTGGTGCATCGCTTGTTCCAGCGGGGCGCCGGCAATCACTGCATGAAACGCGCGCACGGTTTTCGCCCGGTCTTCGGGTGGCAGCAGGTCGAGGTATTCCAGATCGGCGGGCAGCGGCTGGCGGGGGTCAAAGCCGAACAACGCCTGCGTCCCCCGCGACCAACTGATCTGCCCGCGCTCTATGTCCCAATACCAGGCGCCCAGACGCGCGCCGTTGAGGGCGGCGAGCAACTGCGGCGCGCTTTCCCAGCTCTGCTCGGACCGTTTCGGGTCAAGCGCCTGAATACGTGGCATCGGCGGAATACGGTCAACAGATTTCGGCATTGGCAGGCCTTGGGCTGAATTGGGCGTTAGGCACAGGAATTCGCGGCTCTATAGGAGTAGCACAAGTTAGCCTTGAGTCCCTGGCAGATCGAGTTGTGCATCCAGCAAGGCCATGAAGGCCCGTGCTGCGTTCGACAGCGTCCGTTCGGTGTGCAAGATATAGCCTAGCTGGCGAGTGAGTTGTATGCCCGGCAAAGGTATTCGCGCAACTTGACCGTCGAGCATGGTGCGCGGCAGCACGCTCCAGGCCAGGCCGATCGAGACCATCATCTTGATGGTTTCCAGGTAGTTGGTGCTCATGGCGATGTTCGGCGTCAAGCCCTGGGCTTCGAACAGCCGATGGACGATGTGGTGCGTAAAGGTGTTGCCGCCAGGAAATACGGCCGGGTGCAGGGCAATGTCGGCGAGGCTGACCGCACCGTTGTTGACCAGTGAATGCTCCGGGGCGACTACAAAATCCAGCGGGTCGTCCCACACCGGCGTGGCCTTGACCAGCGCGTGGGGCTCCGGCGCCAGGGTGATGACCGCCAGTTCAGCGCGGCCATGAAGAATTTCTTCGTAGGCCACTTCCGAATCGAGGAACTGAATATCCAGCGCCACTTGTGGGTAGCGGCGGGTGAACTCCCTTAATAAGGGTGGCAATCGGTGCAGGCCGATGTGGTGACTGGTGGCCAGGGTCAGCCGACCGGTCACTTCGCCGGTCAGGTTGGTCAACGCGCGGCGGGTGTCGTCCAGCACATTGAGAATCTGGTAAGCCCGCGGCAGCAAGGCGCGACCGGCTTCCGTCAGGCCGACTTCCCGGCCCAGGCGATCAAACAATCGCACGTTCAATTGCTGCTCCAGCCCGGCGATGCGTTTGCTGATGGCCGGTTGTGTCAGGTGCAGCCGTTCCCCGGCACCGGAGAAACTTCCGGTCTCGGCGATAGCAATAAAGGCATTGAGGTTGGCCAGATCCATTCAAGTATTCCAGTTGGTTATCCAAAGCATAAAAAATATGAATTTGAGTTATTTAATGTAACCCCCTAGGATCGACCTCACAAGCCAAAGGGTTATTGAACTGTTCAAAGCCCGGGTAGAAACACGCTGATGAGGACCTTCTGATGGCCGGCAAAACGCTTTACGACAAGCTCTGGGATTCCCATGAAGTGAAACGGCGCGACGATGGGTCGTCGCTGATCTATATCGACCGCCACATCATCCATGAAGTGACATCGCCCCAAGCTTTCGAAGGCCTGCGTCTGGCCGGGCGCAAGCCTTGGCGCGTCGACTCGATCATCGCCACCCCGGACCACAACGTGCCGACCACGCCGGATCGCAAGGGCGGCATCGAAGCGATCACCGACCAGGTCTCGCGTTTGCAGGTTCAAACCCTCGATGACTACTGCGACGAATATGGCATCACCGAATTCAAGATGAATGACGTGCGTCAAGGCATCGTGCACGTGATCGGTCCGGAGCAGGGCGCCACCTTGCCGGGCATGACCGTGGTCTGCGGCGACTCGCACACCTCGACTCACGGCGCATTCGGCGCCCTGGCCCACGGCATCGGCACTTCCGAAGTCGAACACGTGTTCGCCACGCAGTGCCTGGTTGCCAAGAAAATGAAGAACATGCTGGTGTCGGTCGAGGGCACATTGCCGTTCGGCGTGACCGCCAAGGACATCGTGCTCGCGGTGATCGGCAAGATCGGCACCGCCGGCGGTAACGGCCACGCCATCGAGTTCGCGGGCAGTGCGATTCGCGACTTGTCCGTCGAAGGCCGCATGACCATCTGCAACATGTCCATCGAGGCTGGCGCTCGCGTAGGGCTGGTCGCCGCTGACGAAAAAACCGTGGCGTACGTGAAAGGCCGTCCATTTGCTCCGAAAGGCGCGGAATGGGACCTGGCAGTCGAGGCCTGGAAGGACCTGGTTTCCGACAACGATGCCAGGTTCGACACCATCGTCGAACTCGACGCGACCCAGATCAAACCGCAAGTCAGCTGGGGCACTTCGCCCGAGATGGTATTGGCGGTTGATCAGAACGTGCCGGACCCGGCGAAGGAGATGGACCTGGTCAAGCGCGGTTCCATCGAACGTGCCTTGAAATACATGGGCTTGAGCGCCAATCAGGCGATCACCGATATTCAGCTCGATCGTGTGTTCATTGGCTCCTGCACCAACTCGCGGATCGAAGATTTGCGCGCTGCTGCCGTTATCGCCAAGGGCCGCAAAGTCGCTTCGACCATCAAGCAGGCCATCGTCGTGCCCGGTTCGGGCCTGGTGAAGGCGCAAGCCGAGGCCGAAGGCCTGGACAAGATTTTCCTCGAGGCCGGTTTCGAGTGGCGTGAACCGGGCTGCTCGATGTGCCTGGCAATGAACCCGGACCGTTTGGAGTCGGGTGAACATTGCGCCTCGACCTCCAACCGCAACTTCGAAGGGCGTCAGGGCGCCGGTGGCCGTACGCACCTGGTCAGCCCGGCCATGGCCGCGGCGGCTGCCGTCAACGGTCGTTTCATCGACGTTCGCGAACTGATCTGAGGAACCGCACATGAGAGCTTTTACCCAACACACCGGTTTGGTCGCGCCTTTGGACCGTGCCAACGTCGACACCGACCAGATCATTCCGAAGCAGTTCTTGAAGTCGATCAAGCGCACCGGTTTTGGCCCGAACCTGTTTGACGAATGGCGCTACCTGGACGTGGGCTATGCCTACCAGGACAACTCCAAGCGTCCGCTGAACAAGGACTTCGTGCTCAACGCCGAGCGTTATCAAGGCGCCAGCGTGTTGCTGGCCCGCGAAAACTTCGGTTGCGGCTCCAGCCGTGAACACGCGCCGTGGGCGCTGGAAGAGTACGGTTTCCGCAGCATCATCGCGCCGAGCTATGCCGACATCTTCTACAACAACAGCTTCAAGAACGGCTTGCTGCCGATCATCTTGAGCGACGCCGAGGTCGATGAGCTGTTCCAGCAGGTCGAGGCGAATCCTGGCTACAAGTTGACGGTAGACCTGCAAGCCCAGACCGTGACCCGCCCTGACGGCAAGGTCTACCGCTTCGAGCTGGACGAGTTCCGCAAGCATTGCCTGGTCAATGGCCTTGACGATATTGGCCTGACATTGATGGATCACGAGGCGATTGCAGCATTTGAAAGCAAGCACCGGGCGAGCCAGCCTTGGTTGTTTCGCGACGCATAAATTTGCGCAAGTTGTGATGACGCCATCGCTGGCAAGCCCGCTCCTACAAGGACAGCGCACTACCTGTGGGAGCTGGCTTGCCAGCGATGAGGCCCCCAACAGATACTTCAAGACTCACCCCAAAAAGGAAGTCCCCATGACCCGCACCGCCCAGCACAGCCAGGTCGTACAAAAGCAATTCGGTGAACAGGCTTCGGCCTACCTGAGCAGCGCCGTCCACGCTCAAGGCACCGAATTTGCGCTGCTACAGGCGGAACTGGCCGGGCAGGGCGAGGCCCGGGTGCTCGACCTCGGTTGCGGCGCCGGCCACGTGAGTTTTCACGTCGCCTCGCTGGTCAAAGAAGTGGTGGCTTACGACCTGTCCCAGCAAATGCTCGATGTGGTCGCCGGTGCGGCCGTTGATCGTGGGCTGAGCAACGTATCCACAGTCTTGGGTGCCGCTGAGCGCCTGCCGTTCGCCGATGGCGAATTCGACTTCGTGTTCAGCCGTTATTCGGCGCACCATTGGAGCGATCTCGGCCTGGCCTTGCGCGAAGTGCGTCGGGTGCTGAAACCGGGCGGCGTGGCGGCGTTCATTGACGTGTTGTCGCCGGGCAGTCCGTTGTTCGACACGTACCTGCAAAGCGTCGAAGTGCTGCGCGACACCAGCCACGTGCGTGATTATTCTGCCGGCGAGTGGCTGCGTCAGGTCAGCGAGGCCGGGTTGCACACCCGTAGCACCACGCGTCAACGCCTGCGTCTGGAGTACAACAGCTGGGTCGAACGCATGCGCACGCCAGAAGTGATGCGCGCCGCGATTCTTGAGTTGCAGCAATCGATGGGCAACGAAGTGCGCGAATATTTCGAGATTGAGGCCGATGGTTCGTTCAGTACCGATGTGCTGGTGGTGATGGCCGAACGATAAGCGTCGAGCGATAGACTTTTTCCGGGTGCGTCCGAGCACGCACCGACTGATGACATGAGGAAAGCATGAGCAAGCAGATTCTGATTCTCCCGGGTGACGGTATCGGTCCGGAAATCATGGCCGAAGCGGTCAAGGTGCTGGAACTGGCCAACGACAAGTACAGCCTCGGCTTCGAACTGAGCCACGACGTGATCGGCGGCGCGGCCATCGACAAACACGGCGTGCCACTGGCCGACGAAACCCTGGAGCGAGCCCGCGCCGCCGACGCCGTTCTGCTGGGCGCCGTGGGTGGCCCGAAATGGGACACCATCGAGCGTGACATCCGTCCTGAGCGCGGTTTGCTGAAAATCCGAGCGCAATTGGGCCTGTTTGGCAACCTGCGCCCGGCGATCCTTTACCCGCAACTGGCCGAGGCGTCGAGCCTGAAAGCCGACATCGTTTCCGGCCTCGACATCCTGATCGTCCGCGAACTGACCGGCGGCATCTACTTCGGCGCGCCGCGTGGGACCCGCGTCCTGGAGAACGGCGAGCGTCAGGCCTACGACACCCTGCCGTACAGCGAAAGCGAAATCCGCCGTATCGCCCGCGTCGGTTTCGACATGGCCATGGTCCGCAGCAAGAAGCTTTGCTCGGTGGACAAGGCCAACGTTCTGGCGTCCAGCCAGCTGTGGCGTGAAATCGTCGAGGAAGTGGCCAAGGATTACCCTGAGGTCGAGCTGAGCCACCTGTACGTCGACAACGCCGCCATGCAACTGGTGCGCGCGCCGAAGCAGTTCGACGTGATCGTCACCGACAACCTGTTTGGCGACATCCTCTCCGATCAGGCGTCGATGCTGACCGGCTCCATCGGCATGCTGCCGTCGGCATCCCTCGATACCCACAACAAGGGCATGTACGAGCCGTGCCACGGTTCGGCGCCGGACATCGCAGGCAAAGGCATTGCCAATCCTTTGGCGACCATTTTGTCGGTGTCGATGATGTTGCGTTACACCTTCAATCAGTCGGCGGCGGCGGACGCCATCGAGAAAGCCGTGAGCCTGGTGCTGGATCAGGGCCTGCGCACGGGCGACATCTGGTCGACCGGTTGCACCAAAGTCGGTACGCAGCAAATGGGTGACGCAGTAGTCGCCGCGCTGCGGAATCTGTAATCTCTCGGGCCCGCTGCCACTTTCAACTTCGAAAGCAGCGGCCCACTTTTCAAGAAGGTGTAGTTGCGATGAAACGTGTAGGTCTGATCGGTTGGCGCGGTATGGTCGGTTCCGTGCTCATGCAGCGGATGCTGGAAGAGCAGGATTTCGATCTTATCGAGCCGGTGTTTTTCACCACTTCCAATGTCGGTGGCCAAGGCCCGTCTGTGGGCAAGGACATTGCTCCGCTCAAAGACGCTTACAGCATTGATGAGCTGAAAACCCTCGACGTGATTCTGACCTGCCAGGGTGGCGACTACACCAGCGAAGTCTTCCCGAAACTGCGCGAGGCCGGCTGGCAGGGTTACTGGATCGACGCCGCATCCAGCCTGCGCATGCAGGATGACGCAGTGATCGTGCTGGACCCGGTGAATCGCAAGGTCATCGACCAGCAGCTCGACGCGGGCACCAAGAACTATATCGGCGGCAACTGCACCGTCAGCCTGATGCTGATGGGCCTGGGCGGTCTGTTCGATGCCGGCCTGGTCGAGTGGATGAGCGCCATGACCTATCAGGCGGCCTCCGGTGCCGGCGCGCAGAACATGCGTGAACTGATCAAGCAAATGGGCGCGACCCACGCCGCTGTCGCCGATCAACTGGCCGATCCGGCCAGCGCCATCCTCGACATCGACCGCCGTGTCGCCGAAGCCATGCGCAGCGATGCGTACCCGACCGAGAACTTCGGCGTGCCAATGGCCGGCAGCTTGATCCCGTGGATCGACAAGGAACTGCCGAACGGCCAGAGCCGCGAAGAGTGGAAGGCCCAGGCCGAGACCAACAAGATTCTTGGTCGTTTCAAGAGCCCGATCCCGGTGGACGGTATCTGCGTGCGCATTGGCGCCATGCGTTGCCACAGCCAGGCGCTGACCATCAAGCTGAACAAAGACGTGCCGATCGCCGACATCGAAGGGCTGATCAGCCAGCACAACCCTTGGGTCAAACTGGTGCCGAACAACCGCGACATCAGCATTCAGGAACTGAGCCCGACGAAAGTCACCGGCACCCTGAACGTACCGGTTGGCCGTCTGCGTAAGCTGAACATGGGCACTCAATACCTCGGCGCCTTCACCGTCGGCGACCAGCTGCTGTGGGGCGCGGCCGAACCGCTGCGTCGCATGTTGCGGATTCTGCTTGAGCGTTGATTAACTGAAGTAATAACGGAACCCGCACCTTGAGAGAGGCGCGGGTTTTTTTATGGGTTTCATCGGGCGGCGAAAATTGCCTGCACGCCACCCACCCGGTAAAGTGCCGCTCCCCCCGTTTCGCCTGAGGTAGAACCATGAGCCAGTCCTTTGATATCGCTGTGATCGGCGCCACCGGTACTGTCGGCGAAACGCTGGTGCAGATTCTCGAAGAGCGTGATTTTCCGGTCGGCAACCTGTACTTGCTGGCCAGCAGCGAGTCGGCCGGGCATTCGGTGCCGTTTCGTGGCAAGAACGTGCGGGTGCGCGAGGTGGATGAATTCGACTTCAGCAAAGTGCAGTTGGTGTTCTTTGCCGCCGGCCCGGCGGTGACCCTGAGTTTCGCCTCGCGCGCCACGGCCGCCGGTTGCTCGCTGATCGACCTGTCTGGTGCCTTGCCCGCCGATCAGGCCCCGCAAGTGGTTCCGGAAGCCAATGCCCAGGTGTTGGCCGGTCTGAAAAAACCGTTCCAGGTCAGCAGCCCCAGCCCGTCGGCCACCACATTGGCCGTGGTGCTCGCGCCGTTGCTCGGTTTGCTCGATTTGCAGCGCATCAATCTGACCGCCAGCCTGGCCGTCTCTGCCCAGGGCCGGGAAGCCGTCAAGGAACTGGCCCGACAGACCGCCGAATTGCTCAACGTGCGTCCACTGGAACCGACTTTCTTTGACCGGCAAATGGCGTTCAACTTGCTGGCTCAAGTCGGCAAGCCAGATGATCAAGGCCATACGCTGCTGGAAAAACGTCTGGTGCGCGAACTGCGCCAGGTCATGGCGTTGCCTTTGTTAAAGATTTCCGTCACTTGCATTCAAGCCCCGGTGTTTTTTGGCGATAGCTTTAACGTGACCCTGCAATCTGCAAGCGCCGTGGACCTGGTCAAGGTCAACGCTGCGCTGGAAGACGCTCCGGGCATCGAGTGGGTGGAAGCCGGTGATTACCCGACGCCGGTCGGCGATGCGGTAGGGCAGGATGTGGTTTACGTCGGTCGTGTGCGGGCCGGAATCGACGACCCGTCGGAACTTAATTTGTGGCTGACGTCAGATAACGTACGCAAGGGCGCGGCGCTCAATGCTGTGCAGGTGGCCGAATTGTTGATAAAAGACCTGCTGTAAAAGATACTTGCAACAATTTGCAGAATGATTCCAGCCGAGCGCTATGCTTGGCCAGATTGCTTAAGGCGAGCCACCCTGCGAGGCTTTCCGGGGCATGACAGAAATGATCGCGCGCGACGACTCTTCGCCGCCGCGCGCAATGCCTTACGGCAGCGACTATCAACACCTTCTCGCTGGCCGAGGAATGTTCAAACAAAGGATGAGGCTATGGTTCAAGTTCGCAAACTGGTGTTAGCAATAGCGGCCGCCTCAGCGCTGTCCTCCGGTATGGCGCATGCGCTCGGGCTTGGGGAATTGACCCTGAAGTCGTCCCTGAACCAGCCGCTGGTGGCGGAAATCGAGTTGCTCGACGTCAAGGACCTCACCGCTGCCGAGGTGGTGCCGAGCCTGGCTTCGCCCGACGATTTCGCCAAGGCCGGTGTCGACCGCCAGGCGTTTCTCAACGACCTGAGCTTTACCCCGGTGCTCAACGCCAGTGGCAAGAGCGTCTTGCGTGTGACTTCCAGCAAGCCGCTGTCCGAACCGATGGTGAAATTCCTGGTTCAGGTGATGTGGCCTAACGGTCGCCTGCTGCGCGACTACAGCGTGCTGCTCGATCCGTCCAAATTCTCTCCGCAAACCGCTGAAGCGGCTGCGCAACCGGCGCCGACGCAAACCGTCGCCGCACCGGTCACCGGCGCCACCAAGCCGAATCAATACACCACCACGCCACGCGATACCCTGTGGGAAATTGCCGCGAAGGCGCGCAATGGCGGTTCGATTCAGCAAACCATGCTGGCGATCCAGGCGCTGAACCCGGATGCGTTCATCAACGGCAACATCAACTTGCTGAAAACCGGACAGGTCCTGCGCCTGCCGGATCAGACCCAGACCGCCAGCGTGCCGCAACCCAAGGCCGTCGCTGAAGTCGCTGCGCAGAACACCGCGTGGCGCCAGGGTCGTCGTTATGTTGCGAAGCCCGGCACCGGGCAGCAACAACTCGATGCCACCAAGCGCCCTCGCGCTGAAGTCGCTCCTGCGCAGCCTGCCAAGGATAATCTGAGCCTGGTTTCCGCCGAGTCCGGCAAGGCCGGCAAAGGTGCCAAAGGCGATGCGAAGAACAAGCTGGCCCTGGTTCAGGAAAGCCTCGATACCACCCGCCGTGGCAACGAAGAATTAAAAAGCCGCATGTCCGATCTGCAAAGTCAGATGGACAAGCTGCAACGCCTGATCGAACTGAAGAACAATCAACTGGCCAAGTTGCAGGCCGATGGCGCGGCGGCGGCTCCGGCTGCTGCCGTGGCGACTGCTCCGGTCATTTCCGCCGAACTGACGCCAAGCCCAGCGCCGGCGCCGGTCGAAGCAGTGCCTGTCGAAGCTGCGCCGGTAACGCCAGCCCCGGCAGCGACTGCTCCAGAAGCAGTGCCGGCCCCGGCCGAAACGCCTGTGGAGCCGAAGCCTGCCGCGTCCGACGATCAAAAATTCAACGAGTTGCTGACCAATCCGCTGCTGCTGGGTCTGGTTGGCGGCGGCGTGATCGTTCTTCTGCTGTTGCTGTTGCTACTGGCCCGTCGCCGCAAAGCCCAGCAGGAAGCCGAGAAACACCTGCGCATGGCTCGGGCCTTGTCCGAGGACCAGGAATTCTCCGCTGAACAGGACTTGCCAGACAGCAGCTTCGAAGGGCTGGAAGTTCCGCCGCCGAGCGTGCACCTCGCGACCGCCCCTGCGCCAGCACCGACCCCGGCACCCGCTCCGGCTCCAGTGATTGCACCTGTGGTGGTCATGCCGCCGATCGCCGCGCCATTGGTGTCGCCGGCCGCTGAGCGCGACGACGACGTGCTGAGCAAGGCGCAATCGCACATCGCCGCCGGTCGCCTGAATCAGGCGGCCGCGTTGCTGGAAGACGGCATCAAGCAAGAGCCTCAGCGCAGCGACTTGCGCCTGAAGTTGATGGAAGTCTACGGCCAGCAGGGCGACCGCGATGCATTCGTCGGTCAGGAGCGTCAGTTGGTGGCCAACGGTGAAAACTTCGCCCGCGTCGAAGAGCTGAAAAGCCGCTTTCCGACGATGGCTGTGGTTGCCGCCGGTGGCCTCGCCGCAGCGGCCATTGCTGCCGAGCTGGACGCGCAATACGTCAAGGACCTGTTGCTGGACGAACCCGAAACGCCGGCAGCAGCACCGGACGACGACTTCGACAGCGACTTCGACCTGAGCCTGGATGACCTGGAATCGACATCACCCGCCGTAGTGGCGCCTGAGCCGGTGGCAGAGGATCTGTCTGAGCTGGAAGAGTTTCCACTGGATGACGACCTGAGCTTCGAGTCGGTGCTGGCGCAGCAGACCGAGATTAAGGAGAACCTCGATGACCTGTCGGATTTCGATCTGGACATGGACCTCGGCGCCGGTCCTTCCACGGCTACGCCGGCTGACGACGATTTCCTGCTGAACCTGGATGACGACGCCAAGGGCCTGCCTTCCGCTGCCGCACCGACGGTAACGCCGGATGAACTGGAGCTTCCGGCTGATTTCGATCTGTCGTTGGCCGAAGAAATGGATGCGCCGGATGCCTTCTCGGCGGAACTGGATGACGTCAACGCCGAGCTGGATCGTATGTCCCAGGGCATTGGCGAGCCGACGTTCACCGCAGAAGACGCCATGGCCTCCGCTGCTGACGAGCCTGATTTCGACTTCCTCTCTGGTACCGACGAAGTGGCCACCAAGCTCGACCTGGCCCAGGCTTACATCGACATGGGAGACGCCGCGGGCGCGCGGGACATTCTCAATGAGGTGGTGACTGAAGGTGATGCCGGCCAGAAGACTGAAGCCAAGGAAATGCTTTCGCGTCTGGCTTGAATGACTGGTAGGGCATAAACAAAAACGGCAGCCATCGAGGCTGCCTTTTTTTATGAGAATGGCGCATGGATTCGCGCATGGACACCACGTGCCACTGGCGTCCGGTTACGACGGCCTTATAATGCCCGCCTTTGCGCACATCAGCAGGCTTTCACTCCTTGGCAAATATAGATAACCCGGCCGCCGAAAGGGTCCCCGACGGTTTTTTCCGCATCGCCTTGGGCGTTGAATATAAAGGCTCGCGCTATCGCGGCTGGCAGCGTCAGGCATCCGGCGTGCTCACGGTGCAGGAAACCCTGGAAAATGCCCTGTCCAAAGTCGCCGACGCCCCGGTGTCACTGCTCTGCGCCGGGCGCACGGACGCCGGCGTGCATGCGTGCGGTCAGGTGGTGCATTTCGACACGCAGGTCGAGCGCTCGATGAAAGCCTGGGTCATGGGCGCCAACATCAACTTGCCCCATGACGTCAGCGTCAGTTGGGCCAAGGTCATGCCGGCGCATTTTCACGCGCGATTCAAGGCCATCGCCCGGCGCTATCGTTACGTGATCTACAACGATCAGATCCGCCCGGCGCACCTCAACGAAGAAATCACCTGGAATCACCGTCCGCTCGACGTCGAGCGCATGGCCGAGGCCGCTCAATATTTGGTCGGCACCCATGACTTCAGTGCTTTTCGCGCCGGTCAGTGCCAGGCCAAGTCGCCGATCAAGGAATTGCATCACCTGCGGGTCACACGGCACGGCAAAATGATCGTGCTGGATATCCGTGCCAGTGCCTTCCTGCATCACATGGTGCGCAACATTGCCGGTGTGCTGATGACCATCGGTACCGGCGAGCGTCCGGTGGAATGGATGAAAGAAGTGCTGGAGAGCCGGATTCGTCGTTCAGGCGGGGTGACGGCGCATCCGTTCGGCCTGTATCTGGTGCAGGTCGAGTACCGCGACGAGTTCGAATTGCCCGAGCGTTACATTGGCCCACACTTCCTGACCGGTTTCACCGAACTTGACGGCTGACGCCCTCGAACGCATTTGTTACCATCCGGGACTTTCCCGGATTTGCCCTGAGGTTTTATCGACATGTCGGCCGTTCGCAGCAAGATTTGCGGGATTACCCGCTTAGAAGATGCGTTGGCGGCAGTCGAGGCCGGGGCGGATGCCATCGGGTTTGTGTTCTACGCCAAGAGCCCGCGGGCCGTGACGTTCCAGCAGGCGCGCGACATCATCAAGGCGCTGCCACCTTTCGTGACCACCGTGGGTTTGTTCGTCAACGCCAGCCGCTGCGAGTTGGGTGAACTGCTCGATGCCGTGCCGCTCGACCTGTTGCAGTTCCATGGCGATGAAGCCGCGGCAGACTGCGAAGGCTGGCATCGACCGTACATCAAGGCGTTGCGGGTCAAGGCTGGCGACGACATTGCGGCCGCCTGCGATGCATTCCCGAGCGCCAGCGGTATCCTGCTCGACGCCTACGTCGAGGGTGTGCCCGGCGGAACCGGCGAAGCGTTCGACTGGTCTCTGATACCGCAAGGCTTGAGCAAGCCGATCATCCTCGCGGGTGGTTTGACGCCGGACAACGTTGCCCAGGCGATTACGCGGGTTCGACCTTATGCAGTGGATGTCAGCGGTGGGGTGGAGGCGAGCAAGGGCATCAAGGATCACGCAAAGATTCAGGCATTCATTAACGCGGTACGCGCATCGATGTGACGGCTGGCACACTGCCGCCGTCCACAGGCATGGCTGAGGATTTTTGGGGTGTACGCAGGTCATGTTCAGCTGATCCGGCATCTCATCGATCATCGCCACACACATGAATTTAGCTCAAGGGCATACGCGGGGCTGCGAACCAGAGCGTTCGGGCCGCCGGTACTGGAGAAAGAAAGCATGAGCAACTGGTTAGTAGACAAACTGATCCCTTCGATCATGCGTTCCGAGGTCAAGAAGAGCTCGGTGCCTGAAGGCCTGTGGCACAAATGCCCGTCTTGCGAGGCTGTGCTGTACCGTCCGGAGCTGGAAAAGACCCTGGACGTTTGCCCCAAGTGCAACCACCACATGCGTATCGGCGCGCGCGCCCGTATCGACATTTTCCTCGACGCCGAAGGCCGCAACGAGCTGGGCGCGGACCTGGAGCCGGTTGACCGTCTGAAATTCCGCGACGGCAAGAAGTACAAGGATCGCCTGGTCGCAGCGCAAAAGGCGACGGGCGAAAAAGACGCACTGATTTCCATGAGCGGCACCTTGCTGGGCATGCCAGTGGTGGTTTCGGCCTTTGAATTCTCCTTCATGGGCGGTTCCATGGGCGCCATCGTTGGTGAGCGCTTTGTTCGCGCCGCCAACTACGCCCTGGAAAACAACTGTCCGATGATCTGCTTCGCTGCTTCCGGTGGCGCGCGGATGCAGGAAGCCCTGATTTCCCTGATGCAAATGGCCAAGACCTCTGCGGTGCTGGCGCGTCTGCGTGAAGAAGGCATCCCGTTCATCTCGGTGCTGACAGACCCGGTCTACGGCGGCGTTTCGGCCAGTTTGGCAATGCTCGGCGACGTGATTGTCGGCGAGCCGAAAGCCCTGATCGGCTTCGCCGGTCCACGCGTTATCGAACAGACCGTTCGTGAAAAACTGCCGGAAGGTTTCCAGCGCAGCGAGTTCCTCCTGGAGCACGGTGCGATCGACCTGATCATCCACCGTCAGGAACTGCGTCCGCGTCTGGGCAACCTGCTGGCGCAACTGACCGGCAAGCCGACGCCGAAATTCGTCGCCGCGCCTATCGAGCCGATCGTGGTTCCGCCGGTGCCTGCAAACATATGACCCAACGCACCCTTGGCGAGTGGCTCGCCTACCTCGAGCATTTGCACCCTTCGGCCATCGACATGGGCCTTGAGCGCTCGCAACGGGTAGCGTCCCGCATGGGACTGGGCAAGCCGGCGCCTCGGGTGATCACGGTCACTGGCACCAACGGCAAGGGTTCTACCTGCGCATTCGTGGCTTCATTGCTGCGAGCGCAGGGCTTGAAAGTCGGTGTCTACAACTCTCCGCATTTGCTGCGTTACAACGAGCGGGTGCAGGTCAACGGCGTCGAAGCGACCGACGCCGAGCTGTGCGAAGCCTTCGCTGCGGTCGAGGCTGGGCGTGGCGAGATTTCCCTGACGTATTTCGAGATGGGCACTCTGGCGGCGTTCTGGCTGTTTCAACGGTCAGCGCTTGACGCGGTGGTGCTTGAAGTCGGCCTGGGCGGGCGTCTGGATACGGTTAACGTGGTGGATGCCGACATGGCGCTGGTAACCAGCATCGGCGTTGATCACGCGGATTACCTGGGCGACACCCGTGAATCCGTGGCGTACGAAAAGGCCGGCATCTTCCGCCAGGGCGCGCCCGCGCTCTGTGGCGATCTGAATCCGCCCCAACCGCTGCTGGACAAGGCGCGCGAACTGGCGTGCCCGTTTTTCCTGCGGGGGCGCGATTTTGACCTTGGTGTGACCGAGCACAATTGGCAATGGCGCGGGCTCGACGCTCAAGGGCAGGGGGTTGAGCTACACGGATTGCCGTTGCTCGATCTGCCGATGGAAAACGCCGCGCTGGCGTTGCAGGCTTATCTGCTGCTTGGTTTGCCTTGGGTCGACGCGCAAATTATGGATGCGCTGAAGGTCACTCGGGTGGTTGGTCGACTCGATCGCCGTCAATTCGACTGGCAGGGAAAACGCCTGAACCTATTGCTGGACGTGGGGCACAACCCTCACGCCGCCGAATACCTGGCCCGTCGTCTGGCCAGTCGGCCGCCGGCCGGCAAGCGTCTGGCGGTGTTCGGGCTGCTGGCGGACAAGGATCTGGATGGTGTCGTCGGCGAGTTGAATGCTAGTGTCCAGCACTGGGCGGTTGCGCCGCTGGATTCGCCGCGGGCGAGACCGGTTGCCGATTTACACGGGGCGTTGCAGAACCTTGGCGCGTTGGTAACGTCCTATGACAGCGTCGCCGCTGCCTTGGAAGGGCAGTGCGCGCAAGCGACGAGCGACGACGAGATTTTGTTGTTCGGATCATTTTATTGTGTCGCCGAGGCCCTTGAATGGCTGGCCCGGCGCTCCACGGAGGACGCGGCAAATGGCATTGCTGGATAAAGCTTACAAACAGCGCATGGTCGGCGCCCTGGTGCTGGTGGCGTTGGCGGTGATTTTCCTGCCGATGCTGTTTTCCCGTCAGGATGAGCAGCGTCAGGTCACGGTCGAAGCACCCGCTGCTCCTCAGGCGCCTTCGGTGCCGCCTGTGCAGGTCGAATCGGTGGTGGTGCCTGAGCCGCAAGCTTTGCCGCAAGAGCCTGTGCCGAGTGATGACGACATCGCCCAGCAGGAAGAGCCATCGATGCCGGTAGCACCTGTAGCGCCGGCACCTGCGCCTGCCGCGAAACCGGTCACACCGCCTCCGGTCAACAAACCGACGACTGCACCGAGCCAGCCGATTACCGCTGCACCGGGCAAGCCGGACACCACTCAAAGCCGCATCGATGCCAATGGCCTGTCAGTCAGCTGGTCGGTGCAACTGGCCAGCCTGGCGAGTCGTGCCGGTGCAGAAAACCTGCAGAAAACCCTGCGCAGCCAAGGCTACAACGCCTACATTCGCACGGCCGACGGCAAGAATCGGGTGTTCGTCGGGCCACTGATCGAGCGGGCAGAAGCCGATCGCTTGCGTGACTTACTGAACCGCCAGCAGAACCTCAAGGGTTTTGTGGTGCGCTTCCAGCCTGAGCGCGGTTAAACACTATCGACCCGATTTGAAATGCACTGACAATCGCAGCTTACCGATAAGCATGGGCTCTGCTAAAATGCGCCGCCTTATCCGTCTGTAGGCTGCACTGTGCCATTTACCTGGGTTGACTGGGCGATCGTTGCAATCGTCGCCATCTCCGCATTGATCAGTCTGAGCCGCGGCTTCGTCAAAGAAGCATTATCGCTGGTGACCTGGATCATCGCAGGAGTCGTTGCCTGGATGTTCGGTGGCGCATTGTCCGAGTACCTCGCCGGATACATCGAAACACCTTCGGCTCGCGTGATCGCGGGCTGCGCAATCATGTTTGTCGCCACGCTGATCGTAGGCGCAATGGTCAATTATCTTATCGGCGAATTGGTTCGCGTCACCGGGTTGTCCGGGACCGACCGATTTCTTGGCATGGCCTTCGGCGCCGCGCGGGGCGTGTTGCTGGTGGTCGTGGCGGTCGGGCTATTGAGCCTGGGGCCGGTACAGCAGGACGGGTGGTGGCAGCAGTCGCAACTCGTACCCAAATTTCTATTGGTCGCAGACTGGTCCAAAAACCTGATCCTTGGGTGGAGCAGTCAGTGGCTTGCCAGCGGTATCAGCGTACCCGCTGATATACCGTTCAAGGAGCACCTCTTGCCGATGGCCAAAACGCCTCAGTGAGTTGTGTTCAGTCCAGATCCATTAAGTAGGGGTTGCGTCGCATGTGTGGCATCGTCGGTATCGTCGGTAAGTCGAACGTCAATCAGGCGCTGTATGACGCGCTAACCG
The DNA here is from genome assembly GCF_054897705.1 of Pseudomonas sp. GB2N2. Taxonomy (NCBI): domain Bacteria; kingdom Pseudomonadati; phylum Pseudomonadota; class Gammaproteobacteria; order Pseudomonadales; family Pseudomonadaceae; genus Pseudomonas; species Pseudomonas sp. GB2N2. Next base: position 2,452,166 of record NZ_CM142701.1, on the reverse strand, counting down.
TCCTCCAGCACCGCGGCCAGGACGCTGCCGGTATCGTGACCAGCCATGACGGCCGGTTATTCCTGCGCAAGGACAATGGTTTGGTGCGTGACGTGTTCCATCAGCGTCACATGCAGCGCCTGGTCGGTCACATGGGCATTGGCCATGTGCGTTATCCGACCGCTGGCAGCTCGACCTCGGCCGAAGCTCAACCGTTTTACGTCAACTCGCCTTACGGCATCACGTTGGCGCACAACGGTAATCTGACCAACGTTGAACAGCTGGCCAAGGAAATTTACGAATCTGACCTGCGCCACGTCAACACCAACTCCGATTCGGAAGTGCTGCTCAACGTGTTCGCGCACGAATTGGCCCAGCGCGGCAAGTTGCAGCCAACCGAAGAAGACGTGTTTGCCGCCGTGACTGACGTGCACAACCGTTGCGTCGGTGGTTACGCCGTGGTGGCGATGGTGACCGGTTACGGCATCGTCGGTTTCCGCGACCCGCACGGGATTCGCCCGATCGTCTTCGGCCAGCGTCACACCGACGAAGGCGTGGAGTACATGATCGCCTCCGAAAGCGTTTCCCTGGACGTGCTCGGCTTCACCCTGATTCGCGACCTGGCACCAGGCGAAGCGGTCTACATCACCGAAGACGGCAAGCTGCACACCCGTCAGTGCGCGATCAACCCGTCCCTGACCCCGTGCATCTTCGAACACGTCTACCTGGCGCGTCCGGACTCGATCATCGATGGCGTGTCGGTCTATAAGGCCCGTCTGCGCATGGGCGAGAAGCTGGCCGAGAAGATCCTGCGCGAACGCCCGGAACATGACATCGACGTGGTCATCCCGATTCCGGACACCAGCCGCACCGCGGCCCTGGAACTGGCGAACCACTTGGGCGTCAAGTTCCGCGAAGGCTTCGTGAAGAACCGCTATATCGGCCGGACCTTCATCATGCCGGGCCAGGCCGCGCGGAAAAAATCCGTACGCCAGAAGCTCAACGCCATCGAACTGGAATTCCGCGGCAAGAACGTGATGCTGGTGGACGACTCGATCGTTCGCGGCACCACCTGCAAGCAGATCATCCAGATGGCCCGTGAAGCCGGCGCCAAAAATGTCTACTTCTGCTCCGCAGCCCCGGCCGTTCGCTACCCGAACGTCTACGGCATCGACATGCCGAGCGCGCACGAACTGATCGCCCACAACCGTTCGACCCAGGACGTGGCGGATCTGATCGGTGCTGACTGGTTGATCTATCAGGACCTTCCTGACTTGATCGAAGCGGTCGGTGGCGGCAAGATCAAGATCGACAAGTTCGATTGCGCGGTGTTCGACGGCCAGTACGTCACCGGCGACGTCGACGAGGCTTACCTGAACAAGATCGAGCAGGCACGTAACGATGCCTCCAAGGTCAAGACGCAGGCAGTCAGCGCGATCATTGATCTGTACAACAACTGAGTAACTACCGGCCCTGAGGGGCCGGTTTTGTATCTACTGAAAGAGCAAGGCAAGGAGTGACAGCATGAGTCAGGATTGGGATGCCGGTCGGCTGGACAGCGACCTCGAAGGCGTAGCGTTCGATACCCTGGCCGTACGCGCCGGTCAGCACCGCACGCCGGAAGGCGAACACGGTGATCCGATGTTCTTCACCTCCAGCTACGTGTTCCGTACCGCCGCCGACGCGGCCGCGCGGTTTGCCGGGGAAGTGCCGGGCAACGTTTACTCGCGTTACACCAACCCGACCGTGCGCGCGTTCGAAGAGCGCATTGCCGCGCTGGAAGGCGCCGAGCAAGCCGTGGCGACCGCGACCGGCATGGCCGCGATCCTCGCGGTGGTGATGAGCCTGTGCAGCGCTGGCGACCATGTGCTGGTTTCGCGCAGCGTGTTCGGTTCGACCATCAGCCTGTTCGAAAAATACTTCAAGCGCTTCGGCATCGAAGTCGATTACGTGCCTCTGGCGGACTTGTCCGGCTGGGACGCGGCCATCAAGCCCACCACCAAATTGCTGTTCGTCGAGTCGCCATCCAATCCGTTGGCCGAGCTGGTGGACATTGCCGAATTGTCGAAAATCGCAAACGCCAAAGGCGCGATGCTGGTGGTCGATAACTGCTTTTGCACACCGGCATTGCAGCAGCCGCTGAAGATGGGCGCGGACATCGTCGTGCACTCGGCGACCAAGTTCATCGACGGTCAGGGTCGTTGCATGGGCGGCGTCGTGGCTGGCCGCAGCGAACAGATGAAAGAAATCGTCGGTTTCCTGCGCACCGCCGGGCCGACCCTGAGCCCGTTCAACGCCTGGATTTTCCTCAAAGGCCTGGAAACGCTGAGCCTGCGCATGAAGGCGCACTGCGCCAATGCGCAGCAACTGGCCGAGTGGCTGGAGCAGCAGGACGGCATAGAGAAAGTCCATTACGCCGGCCTGAAAAGCCACCCGCAGCACGCGTTGGCACAGCGCCAGCAGAAGGGTTTCGGTGCCGTGGTGAGTTTTGAGGTCAAGGGTGGCAAAGAGGGCGCCTGGCGCTTTATCGATGCGACCCGTCTGATTTCGATCACCGCTAACCTCGGCGATAGCAAGACCACCATCACCCACCCGAGCACCACCTCCCACGGCCGTCTGGCGCCACAGGAACGTGAAGCGGCGGGTATTCGTGACAGCCTGATTCGCATCGCGGTCGGTCTGGAGGACGTGGCCGACCTGCAAGCCGATCTGGCGCGTGGGTTGGCGGCCTTGTGATCGAGTTGTCCACGTCGACGACTGGCTCCAATGGCCGCGTTGCGCTGGTGACCGGCGCGGCGCGAGGCATTGGACTGGGAATCGCCGCCTGGTTGATCGCTGAAGGCTGGCAGGTGGTGTTGACGGACCTGGATCGGGTGCGAGGGTCGAAAGTGGCGAAAGTGCTGGGCGCCAATGCCTGGTTCATCACCATGGATGTCTCGAACGAGGGGCAGGTGGCGCTGGGCGTCGCCGAGGTGCTGGGGCAGTTCGGGCGCCTGGATGCACTGGTGTGCAACGCTGCGGTGACCGATCCGCACAACATCACCCTGGAAAGCCTCGATCTGGCGTATTGGAACCGGGTGCTGGCGGTGAACCTCAGCGGGCCAATGCTATTGGCCAAGCACTGCGCGCCGTACCTGCGCGCTCACAGCGGCGCGATCGTCAACCTGGCCTCGACCCGCGCCGGGCAGTCGGAACCTGATACTGAGGCGTACGCGGCCAGCAAGGGCGGCTTGCTGGCCCTGACTCACGCGCTGGCGATCAGCCTCGGCCCGGAAATCCGCGTTAATGCCGTCAGCCCTGGCTGGATCGATGCGCGAGACCCTGTGGTGCGACGCGCCGAACCCCTGACCGATGCCGACCATGCGCAGCATCCGGCGGGCAGGGTCGGGACGGTCGAAGACGTGGCGGCGATGGTTGCCTGGCTGCTGTCGAAGAATGCAGGTTTTGTCACGGGCCAGGAGTTTGTGGTCGATGGCGGGATGACCAAGAAGATGGTCTACGCGTAGAAGCGGCAAGGGACAGTTTTCAAGTAGAGGCAGGCGTCGGCGGCGCTGAGTACGCAATTCTGCTTTTGCTTGCGGCTTGAAGCTTGCGACTTGAAGCTGTTTTGAAAAAACTCCAATCCTGCTATTGACTTAGCTTCGTGAGGTGCGTAAATTTCGCGGCCTCGGAGAAGCAAAGGGTGATTAGCTCAGCTGGGAGAGCGTCTGCCTTACAAGCAGAATGTCGGCGGTTCGATCCCGTCATCACCCACCACTTCTTGAGAGTCTTGCGAAAGCAAGATGGAAGCTGAAAAGCCTCCACCGACGCGCAGCGGTAGTTCAGTCGGTTAGAATACCGGCCTGTCACGCCGGGGGTCGCGGGTTCGAGTCCCGTCCGCTGCGCCATATTTCCGGGTCAGGTTTTTTCCTGATTCGAGACTGAAAGCCTCGAAGCTTCCAGTCAGACGAGTTACTTGGATGAAAGTCCAAAGCGATACGCAGCGGTAGTTCAGTCGGTTAGAATACCGGCCTGTCACGCCGGGGGTCGCGGGTTCGAGTCCCGTCCGCTGCGCCATATCTGCCTCAAGGCCCACTGAACGCCTTGGAGCTACGAAGAAAGCCGCTGGCTTATTCGAGTCGATAGCAAAGACCCTGGTCGAAAAGACCGGGGTTTTTTGTGTCTGAAATTTGGTTTTTATTCCCGCCCTTTCTACCCGTTCCGACCTTTCTGTGCATGCGGTGCATAAAGGGCTTGGTTCAACGCGTCGACATTAATTAGAATCACTCTCATTTACGATAACTCCTTGGCCCAGGGCTTTTTGAGATGAGTGATGCTGCGATGCCGAAGGAGCAAACCCTTCACGACCTGTACCGCGATCACCGTGGCTGGCTCGAAGGCTGGCTGAGAAGGCGCCTCGGCAACCGCTGTGATGCAGCGGACCTGAGTCAGGATACGTTCCTGCGCGTGCTCGCCAGCTCCCAGCGAGTCGCCGACCTGCAAGAGCCGCGTGCTTATCTGCTGACCGTGGGCAAACGCCTGCTGAGCAATTTCTATCAGCGCCGTAGCCTCGAACACGCGTATCTGGCCGCGCTGGCGTCGATGCCCGAAGGGTGTGCGCCGTCACCCGAGCAGCGCTGGCTGTTGCTGGAAACCCTGCAAGCCCTCGATGAACTGATCGATGGATTGCCAAGGGCCGTGCGCCGGGCGTTTTTGTGGAGTCAGCTCGAAGGCCTGACCTATCAGCAAATCGCCGAGCGCCTGCAGGTGTCCGAACGCACGATCAAACGCTACATGGCGCAAGCCTATGAACATTGTCTGTTGGTGGACCTGTGAACAGCCAGGCGGCCGATGCTCGTCAGGCCGTCCGCGCTGCGGCGCAATGGCTGGCATTGCTGGAGTCCGGCGGCGCCAATGAGCTGGACCGGGCAAATCTGCAGCGCTGGCGCGAGACGAGTGCCAGTCACGAGCAGGCCTGGCAGAAGGCGCAAGCCTTGCGTCAGCGTTTCGCTGATCTGCCTTCGGGGCTGGCGTTGAGCAGTCTGGATCGTCCCGATCCGGCGCGACGCGTGGTGCTGAAACGTGCGCTGGGCGCCGTCGCGTTGGTGCCGGCAGCGTGGTTGATCAGCCGACAATTGCCGCTGGATGCCTGGCGCGCGGACCTGCGCACCGCCACCGGCGAGCGTAAAAAAGTGCCGCTCGCCGATGGCAGTTCTCTGCAGCTCAGCACCGCCAGCGCCGTCGATGTCGATGTGCTGGCGCGCCGTGTGAAATTGATCGAAGGCGAGCTGTCGTTGAAGGTGCCGGGACTCGCACCGCTGACGATTCGGACAAGGTTCGGCAACGTCATCGTCAGCCAGAGCGAAGTCTGTGTGCGTCAGGACGCGCGCGGTTACCAGGTATCGGTGTTCAGCGGTTCCGTGTGGTTGCAGCCCTTGCAAGGGTCGGCATTGGCAATGCAACGCGGCCAACAGGTCAGCCTGCAAGCGGCAGGTGTCGGCACGATCACGCCATTCGATGCACTGGCGCCGGGTTGGCGCGAAGGCGTGCTGATGGCGAAGAACCAACCCTTGGGGGATTTCCTCCGTGAACTAGGGACCTACCGACCGGGCGTTCTGCGTTGGGAGCCGGAGCTGGAAACCCTGCGTGTTACCGGCAGTTTCCTGCTCGACGACACCGATCGCGTCCTCGCGCTGCTCGCGGCCAGCCTGCCAGTGGAGGTGCATTTCCGAACCCGTTACTGGGTGACGTTACTGCCGCGCAAAAATAGCGTGTGAAGCCTGTCCCTTTTTTTCGGCTCGCTTGTCATTCAAGGCATGTGAACGATCAAGAGAGCACTTCCAATGCCTTCACCTTGTTACCCGCGTCCGGTTTCCTCCCGCCTGCGTCCGTTGTTGCACCTGAGCCTGTTGCTGGGCCTGAGTGCCAGTCCGATGTTCATCACCACAAGCTGGGCCGAAGACACTGTCCGGCGCCAGTATCAGGTGCCGGCCGGCAGTCTCAGCGATGCGCTGACCCGTTTCGCCGGGCTGGCCGGGGTCAATCTTTCAGTGGACCCGGCGTTGGTGAGCGGTCGCACCAGCAACGGTCTATCCGGCGAGTATGCGGTGGAGCAGGGCTTTGCCCGGCTGCTGCAGGGTTCCGGTCTGCAATTGCAACCGGTGGGCGAGCAGGCATACATCCTGACCCCGTCGCCAGACAGCGGTAGCTTGCAACTGGCACCGACCTCGATTTTCGGGGCCACGGGCGCGGCGGGCGACGAGGTGTATGCCGGCGGCCAGGTCGCGCGTCGTGGTTCGCAAGGCTTGCTGGGCTCGAAAGACTTCATGGAAACGCCGTTCAGCATGACCACCTACACCCGCGAGGCGGTCAAGAACCTGCAGGCCCGGACCTTGGGCGATCTGATCGCCAGCGATCCTTCGGTACGCGCCACCAACCCGGCGGGTGGGCGTTACGAGCAGTTCACCATTCGCGGGTTCAGCCTGTTCAACAGTGATGTTTCCTACAACGGCCTCTATGGCGTCCTGCCGACGTACACGATCGACATGGAAATGGCCGATCGCGTCGACATCATCAAAGGCCCGAGCCAGCTCATCAACGGCATCTCGCCGCGGGGCAGCGTCGGCGGCGGGATCAACGTGGTGCCCAAGCACGCAACCGACAAGCCGATTACCTCGTTCACCGGCAACTACGCCTCCGACAGTCAGGTCGGTGGCGCCGTGGATGTCGGCCGGCGTTTTGGTGAGGACAACAAATTCGGCCTGCGTTTCAACGGCGTGAAACAGTCCGGTGATACCGAATGGGATCACCAGAGTGTCGACCGCGAGATGGCGGTGTTGGGTCTGGATTTTCGCGGTGAACGCCTGCGCCTGTCGACCGACATCGGGCGCACCGAGCGCGATACCGATTCGCCGCAGGAGCGTGTGCAGGTCGGCGCCAACGCCAAGGTGCCGAATGCCAACGATGTGCGCCACAACTATGCGCAGCCCTGGAGCAAGGCCAGTACCAACGATACCTTCGGCATGGTTAATGGCGAATTCGATGTCAGCGATTCCGTCATGCTGTACGGCGGTGTGGGCATGCGCAAAAGCAATCATGACTTCCTCCGGCATGCCGTTTCGGTCACCAATGACCGGGGTGATTTCAGCGTGCTGCCGCGTGATTTCACTCGTGATGAACATGTCCGTACGGCCACGGCCGGGGTACGCAACTGGTTCCATACCGGCCCGGTGAGCCATGAAGTCAACCTGGCCGCCAGCTACTTCTACATGGACTTTGAAAACGGCGGCGCCCGTTATGCGGCGGCCCCGAGCAACCTTTACAACCCAGTGGAAACCCGCACGCCGGTCACGCCCACGCGACTTGATTCCAAGGTCTACACCGAGAACCGCTTCAGCGGCGTGGCGTTGTCCGACACCCTGGGACTTTTCGATGACCGCCTGCTGCTGACCCTCGGCGCCCGCTGGCAGCGGGTGAAGGTTGACGACTGGACCGATAACGTCAAAGGCGACACGGCCTACGACGAGGAAAAGGTCTCGCCATCGGGTGGCATCCTGTTCAAAGCCACCGACACGCTGTCGCTGTATGCCAACTATATGGAAGGTCTAAGCCAGGGCAAGATCGCGCCGTCGACTTCGATCAACGAAGACGAAATTTTTCCGCCATTCATCAGCCGCCAGATCGAGGTCGGTGCCAAATATGACGCGGGCGCGTTTGCCATTACCGCCGCCGTGTTCCGGATCAAGCAGCCGGCCTATGAGACCAACGCCACGACGCGGGTCTTCGGCCCGAACGGCAAGCGGCAGAACGACGGTGTTGAAGTGACGATGTTTGGTGAGCCGCTCAGCGGTTTTCGCCTGCTCGGCGGCGTGATGTACATCGACAGCGAACTGACCAACACCACCAACGGCACCTTCGACGGCAACCGTGCACCGGCCACGCCGAAATACAACGTCAACCTCGGCGCCGAGTGGGACGTGCCGACCGTGCAAGGTTTGACCCTGACCAGTCGCGGTATTTACTCAAGCTCGCAGTATCTGGATCAGTCAAACCAGAAGGAAATCGATTCCTGGGAGCGTTTTGACGTGGGCGCCCGTTACGCGTTCAAGGTCGAGGACAAAAACATCACCCTGCGTGCCAATATCGAAAACGTCGCGGACAAGCGCTACTGGAGCTCGGCAGGGGCTTCGGATGACAGCGAGCCTGGCTTGACGCTGTCGACGCCGCGCACGTATCTGCTGTCGGCGACTGTCGATTTCTGAGGGTTTCCCATCGCCTGGGCTGACGCCTTCGCGGGCAAGCCCCCTCCCACAGGATTTTTGTTGTTCATTCGGTTTGTGTACCACCGGAGACCACTGTGGGAACGGGCTTGCCCGCGTAGGCGATATCAGCCGCACCGCCACCGTTCGGCCCATGCAGGGCTCACGCACCCAGCACGCCCGCGCATGAACAACAGCGGTTTTCTGATTATTTGGTCAGATTTATGTAACCAGTTGTTTTCTAAAAGTGCATAAGCCTATAAAGTTAACCTTTCGGTCAGCTTTGCACGGTCAATTCAGCCCTTCGCTTCGTCAATAAGGGCTTCTGCAAGACTCGAGATTTCCAGAACACAACCAGAAGGGCGGACCCATAACCGCCCAGAGGATGATCCATGTCCAACTGTGAAATATCCCGGCGCTCGTTCCTTCAGGGCGGGCTGGTGGCGGGTGTGAGCGTGACGCTTACGCCGCTCAGCTCCCAGGCGCTGGCCGCCTTGATGGAAAACAGCGTGACCGTGCCGTCCGAGCAATGGCTCGGCAACAACGGCAAGGTGCGCTCGCGTAACGATGCCTTGTCGAAAGTCTGCGGCAGCAAAGTCTTTGCCCGCGACATCCGCGCCAAGGACATGCCGGGCTGGCCACAGCAGCAGGGCCACGCCATGCTGCTGAAAACCGTCAGGGCCGACCGCATCTACGCAGGCTACGACTTGTCGTGGCTCGGTGCCGAGTTGCAGCCTGATCGCATCGTCACTGCCGCTGACCTGATCAACGACGGCATCGTTTTTCCGGAAGAACACGCGCCGGACCCGTTGCTGCCGGAAGGCAAGGTGCCGATGTTCATCGGGCATCCGGTTGCGATCCTGATCTGGAATGATTTCGAGCGATTCCGTCAGGCCAAGGGCAAACTCAAGTTCAATGACAAAGCCATCCGCTATGGCGAAAAAGCGCCTTACTACGAAGGCGATCCATACGGCAGTTTCCGCTACGTTCGCGTCGGCGGAGTGACCTCGGCGGACGAGGACGAATTCGCCAGTCTCAAGGATTCGATCCTGTTCCCGATGCTGCGCAACCGGCGTCCGGTGTGGAATTCCCAGCCAAACCTGCACGGCAACCTGACCGAGCGCGGGTTGTTTTACGCCGACCGCATGAAGCAGCAGATCGACGCGCCGCCGGATAACTGGCTGGTATTCGACGAGCGCTACAAAACCCCGTCGATCGAGCCGGCGGCGATGGAGCCGGACAATGGCAACGGCTGGTACGACCCGGCGACCAAGACCCTGCATTTTGTCGTCGCCACCCAGTGCCCTCTGGAGACCGCGACCGAGACCGCGAAGATGATCGCGCCATCGCGATTCGGTCTCGCCAACCTGAACATGCACCCGGGTTACACCGTCGGTTATGGCTCCAAAGACCACAACATTTTCGTCTACTACGCGGCCCTCGCGGCGCTGTACGGTGCCGGTGTGCCGGTGCGTCTGGCCAACGATCGCTACGAGCAATTCCAGAGCGGGATCAAGCGTCACCCCTTCGACATCCGCTATCAACTGGCGGTGGACAAAACCGATTACAGCTTCAAGATTTTCCGTGCCGAAATGAACGTCGACGGCGGCGGTCGGATCAACTACAGCCCGTCGGTGGCGGCGGTTGGCGCCACGGCGGCGCAGTCGATCTACTACATGCCGCAAAACGATTTGCAGGTCACCGCCTACCATTCCCGCGCCGTTGAGGCCGGGTCGATGCGCGGTTACGGCACGCTGCAAAGCATGGCGTCCACCGAGATGATGGTGGATGAAATCGCCGGTCGCCTTGGTATCGATGCCATCGACCTGCGCAAGAAAAACGCCATGCTCTCGGGTATGAAAAACACCCAGGGCGCTGTGCCGGCCGGTGCCTTGCGCCTGCATGAAATCCTCGACAAGGCCGCCGTGCACGAAGTCTGGAAAAACCGCGACGCGATCAAGAAACAACGCGAAGCGCAGGACCCGGATAACTGGTACGGCGTGGGTTTCGCCATTTGCCAGAAAGACTTCGGCACCGGTTCCGAAGCGCCGATGGCCAGCATCGAATTCACCGCTGAAGGGCACGTCACCCTGCGTCACATCGGTATCGAAATCGGCACCGGGATGTCCACCTCGCAAGCGTTGGTGGTGGCGGATTTCCTCGGCGTCGCGGCGACCGAAGTGAAGACCGGCGAGACCGAATGGAAAGAGTTGCAGCTGATCACCGGCGGCAACCCGTACATCATGAGTCAGGCCGAGCAGGACACCTTTCTGCGTAACCCGCGCTGGGTCGGCAAGTTGGCCTCAGCGTCGTCGGCCACCAACTCCGCGTACTACTTCAGCCACGCCACCCGTGAAGCGGCGCGTGTGCTGTTCAACCACGGCTTGTGGCCAGCGGCGTTGCAGATCTGGGGCCAGGGCCCTTACGGCGGCCAGGCCAACCCGTATGTTGTGCGTCGCGAAGATGCGCATTGGGTCGACGGCAAACTCACCGCCAACGGCATGCAGCCGTTGAGCTTCGAACAGCTGGCCCAGCATGCCCACGAAAAAGGCCTGGTGACAGGCGCGACCGTGCACGGTTTCAACCGCTGGAGTTGGGCCGAGTCCGAATTCAGCATCGACGGCGTGCGTGAACGCCTGCCGCTCGACGGCTTGGCGGTGAAGTACGGCGACGGCGCGCCGAACGTAAAAAAGGCGCAGATGAACAGCGCCGGTTTCCACTTGCTCGACCGCCAGAACGTGCATTACCCGGACACGCAGTTGAACAACGCGGCGGTGACGTATTACAGCCCGGTCGCGACGCTGGTGGAATTGAAAGTCAACAAGGGTTCAGCCGAAGTGCAGGTGCTCAACCACCACTCGTGGGTCGAGTGCGGTCGGGTGCTGGTGGAAGAACTGGTGAGGGGGCAGCTCGAAGGCGGGATCGCGATGGGCATTGGCCATGCGCTGATGGAAGAGATGCCGCTGTACGAAGGCGGGCCGGGGGAGGGTGACTGGAACTTCAACCGTTACCGCTTGCCGATGGCGCGCCACGTTGCGGTGTGGAAGCAGACGGCGGAAATCCTGCCGCCGCTGTCGCCGAGTGATCCGTCCAAGGGCATCGCCGAGGTGGTGATGATTCCGGTGGTCGGCGCCATCGGTAACGCCGTGGCGCATGCCATCGGCAAACGTGTCCGCGACTTGCCTATCACTTCTGCCCGCATCAAGGAGGCCCTCAATGGCTAACCGTCCGCTTCAACTGACCCTCAACGGTCAATCCGTCGGCCCGGTGGACATCCCTGATGACCTGCCGATGATCGACTACCTGCACGAATACAAAAACCTCACCGGCTCGCGCCTCGGCTGTGGCCAAGGAATTTGTCATGCCTGCGTGGTGATCGTCGACAACCCCGACGGCACCAGCGAAGAAGTGCGCACCTGCATCACCGGCGCGCACTATTTCGAAGGCAAGAAAGTGCGGACCATTGAAGGCCACGCGACCCGCGACGAGCAGGGCAAGGTCTCCGAGCTGAACCCGATCCAGCAACGTTTCGTCGATGAATTCGCTTTCCAGTGCAGCTATTGCGCGCCGGGTTTCGTCAATGCCGCGACCGTATTGGTAGAGAAACTGCAGCGCCAGCCAATCGTCAAAAGCCAGCTCGAACAAGTCATTGAAGACAGCCTTGGTCATCACATCTGCCGCTGCACCGGCTACGTGCGCTACTACAGCGCGACGCGCAACGTGCTGACGGATCTCGGCCTGGTCAAGGAAGGTTAAGCATGAACACTCTACTTTCGCGCCTGGCGTTGACAGCCGGACTGGCATCGTCCGCGTTGCTCGCGCAGGCCGATGATCAGGTGGTTCGCGGGGCCTATCTGGCCCGCGCCGCGGACTGCATGGCCTGCCACACCGCGCCGGGTGGCGCGCCTTACGCGGGCGGTCTGCCGATCGTTTCGCCGTTCGGTACGATCTACGGCACTAACATCACCCCGAGCAAAAAGCACGGCATCGGCCTCTACAGCGATGACGAATTCTTCGCCGCGCTCACCGAAGGCAAGCGTCGTGACGGCGCAAACCTGTACCCGGCGATGCCGTACACCTCGTACCACTTGATGCCGCGCGCGGATTCGGACGCGATTCACGCGTACCTGAAAACCGTCGAGCCGATCGAACGGACGACGGCGGTCACCAGCCTGAGCTTTCCGTTCAACGTGCGCCTGGGTTTGATGGGTTGGAACATGCTGTACGGCAAGGACGTGAAACTGTCATCCACCGAGGGCAAAAGCGAGGCCTTCAAGCGTGGCCAATACATGGTCGACGTGCTTGGCCATTGCGGCGAATGCCACACGCCGCGCGGGTTGCCGGGTGCGATGCAGCAGTACAAACGCCTGACCGGCGGCCTGCTCAACGGCTACCTGGCGCCAAGCCTGCTGGCGACTGACCTGGCCGCGCGCGGCTGGAATCATCAGGATTTGAGCACGTTCCTCAAGCACGGCATGAGTGCCCAGGGCACGATGTTCAACGAAATGTTCCCGGTGTTCCACAACAGCACTCAGGGCCTCAATGATCCGGATCTGGCGGCGATGGCGACCTTTCTGCTCGGCGATCAACCGCCCGCGGCCAAAGTGCTGACCGACGTGCCGCTGGACACCCTCAGCGCCAGCGCCCAGCGCGGTCATCAGAATTACCTGAACGTCTGCGCCGGTTGCCATGCGGTCGGTGGCGAAGGCAAGCCGCACATCGCCGTGGCCATGCGCGGCAACACCACGCTGCGCCTGGAAGATCCGCGCAACCTGGTGCGGGTGATCGACGACGGTATTGGCGAGCAGAAGTTTGCCGGGTTCGAACACATGCAGCCGATGCCGGCGTTTGCCGAGAAACTCAGCCACGAGCAACTGACTGACCTGCTCAATTACCTGCGTCAGGGCTGGGGTGGTCAGGCGAACGATCTCGCCGTGGGCGACGTGCAGAAGTTGCGCGCCGATGCGCCGCCGCTCGAGCACAAGGCGCACTGACATGCAGCATCTCGATCTGCAAGTGGTACGCCGGGCGCTGGCGTGGTCGATGGCCGGCCAGCGCGTCTGGCTGTGCACGGTGCTCGCCACGTACGGCTCGGCGCCGCGTGCGCCGGGCTCGCTGCTGGCGGTGAATGCCGAGGGGCAGTGGATCGGCTCGCTGTCCGGTGGCTGCGTTGAGGAAGATTTTCTTGAGCGCGTCGCCGAGGGCGCATTCGATCAAGCCGTCAGCGTCGTGCGTTATGGCGAGGGCGATGATCCGCGTTCACGGGTGAGCCTGCCTTGCGGTGGCGTCCTTGATGTGCTGGTCGAGACGCTGGATGCGGAGTGTGAGGTTCAGGCGCATTTGCGGGAGCTGGAGTCGGCGCTGTTGGGGCAGCGCCGGTTGATCCGCCAAGTTGATCTCGCCAGCGGAGCCCGCAGCCTGTTTGATGATCGCGAGCAGGGTGTGCGCATCGAGCGTGAGATCGATTGGGTGCGCGTGCGCGTTGGCGCCGCTCAGCGCTTGTTGCTGGCGGGGTATTCCAGCGTGGCTCAGGCCTGCGCCGAGTTTGCCGTCGGGTTGGGTTTCGAGGTGATTCTCTGCGACCCCCGGGACGACGTGTTGGAAGGTGTGGTGCTGGACAACGTCGAGATTCGTCGCCAATTGCCATCGGTGTTTATCGCCGATGGCGGTTGCCACAGCGACACGGCGGTAGTGGCGCTGACCCACGACCCGCGCATCGACGATCTGGCGATGATGGAAGCGGTGCGCACCGAGGCGTTTTACATCGGCGTGATGGGCTCCATGCAGACTTCGCAAAAGCGCTTTGAGCGGTTGCGCAGGATAGGTGGTTTAGGTGACGACGAACTAGCTCGAATCCATGCGCCGATCGGCCTGAACCTGGGCAGTAAAACCCCCGCGGAAATCGCCCTCGCCGTGCTGGCGGACATCCTGCGAATCCGTAGTGGCATCCCTCGGAATAGGCTCTGACCACAAGCCCGTTCCGACCTGGTTTTGTGGTGGTGCTTAATATCCGAACTTGTCCCTTAACCCGTAATACCACGCCCCCAGCGCCGCAAATGGCGTGCGCAGTAATTGCCCACCCGGAAACGGGTAATGCGGCAAGTCCGCAAATGCATCGAAGCGTTCCGCCTGGCCACGCAACGCTTCGGCCAGGACCTTGCCCGCCAGGTGCGTATACGTCACACCGTGGCCGCTGCAGCCCTGGGAATAGTAAATGTTGTCGCCCAGGCGACCGACCTGCGGAAGACGAGACAGGGTCAGCAGGAAATTGCCGGTCCAGGCGTAATCGATCTTCACGTCCTTGAGCTGCGCAAAGGCCTTGAGCATTTTAGGGCGGATTATCGCCTCGATATTCGCCGGGTCACGCGCGCCATACACCACGCCGCCGCCGAAAATCAGGCGCTTGTCGCCGGTCAGTCGGTAGTAATCGAGCAGGTAATTGCAGTCTTCGACACAATAATCCTGAGGCAGCAGGTCGTTAGCCAACTCGTCGCCGAGGGGTTCAGTGGTAATCACCTGAGTGCCGCAGGGCATCGACTTGGCCGCCAGCTCCGGCACCAGATTCCCAAGGTAAGCGTTGCCCGCCACGATGATGAACTTGGCCCGGACTTTACCCTCAGGCGTGTGCACCACCGGGTTCGCGCCGCGCTCGATGCGCACCGCCGGCGATTGCTCATAAATAGTGCCACCCAGCGACTCCACGGCCGCTGCTTCGCCCAGTGCCAGGTTCAGCGGATGAATGTGCCCGCCGCTCATGTCGAGCATGCCGCCGACGTATTGATCGCAGTTCACCACTTCGCGGATGCGCTGCTGATCCATCAGCTCAAGCTGAGAATGACCAAAACGCTCCCACAGACGCTTCTGCGATTCCAGATGACCCATCTGCTTGGCGGTGATCGCGGCAAACACACCGCCGTCCTTCAAGTCGCACTGGATGTTGTACTTGGCCACCCGCTCACGAATGATCCGTGCGCCTTCAAACGCCATGTTCCCCAGCAGCTGTGCCTGCTTGGGACCGACCGTGCGCTCGATAACATCAATGTCGCGACTGTAGCTGTTAACAATCTGGCCACCGTTGCGGCCCGACGCGCCAAAGCCGACCTTGGCGGCTTCCAGTACCGTGACCTTGAAACCGTTCTCCAGCAGAAACAGGGCAGAGGACAAACCTGTGTAACCGGCGCCGATCACACAGACATCAGTCTCTACATCACCCTGCAAGGCCGGGCGCGGCGGAACCGCATTGGCTGATGCAGCGTAATAGGACTCTGGGTAGGGAGTGTTCGCCATCCTGCAGCCTCTGTTTAATATATTTTACGAGTGCGTCGATCCTACCCGAGTTAAAAATCGACCGCCAGCCTGCGCATTTTCTTCTTCGCAGCAGCCAAATTAAATATTTTGCATATTCATAGGGTTAGCGCGAAAAAAGGTGTTGACACCCCTCCGGATTTCCGTAGAATGCCGCCTCACAGCAGGCACGTAGCTCAGTTGGTTAGAGCACCACCTTGACATGGTGGGGGTCGTTGGTTCGAGTCCAATCGCGCCTACCAAACAAAATCCGCTCTGCTGGGCGGTCTAGAAGGGCTCACCGAAAGGTGGGCCCTTTTTGCTGTCTGGGATTCATGCAGAACGTTCACAAAATATAGGCTTCGTTCACACTGGGCAATGTGAATGACACGCAGGCGTTCTTTAGCTGGTCTGTTCATCGTGTTTGACACCAATGGAGTCGCTGTCTCCATGCGCCTGGCCCGTAATCGGGAAAGCTCCCCGCCATACTCACCTGTTAAATCCGGATTCACCGTTTTTGGCCATTGGCTTACTTAATGCCGAAAAATCTTCATTGACGAGATATTCCCGGCCCTCGGCGGTGAGAGCGGCATTCGCCTCACTTAGGCCATGATTTCGATTTAGTCCGATGGAAACAAACTTGAGAGGCAGGCAAGGCTACTTCTATTTAAGCGAGACCTTTTATGCTGCTTCGAGTTCTTTGGTGTAATCTGGTTTTTGGCTCGTAACGGGGCCAGGCGTCGATATCCTTTAGCTCCCATTAATCCGTTGTCAGTCATCCATACTCATTTAACTGCGAGGCTACTTTTCATTAGGCGTGGTTAGTGCGGGGGGGGGGGGCTCTAGCTTCCATCCTGTCTGACAGACGGATTCCTGGTTTTTGGGAATAATAATTTCAGGTCGAACCGAGCGTGGCCTGAGGGGAGTATGTCGATGCTGGTCCACTGGATTCTTGCGGCGGTTCACCTCTCGGCATTGGTCCTGGGTTTTTGGGCTGTCCTGTCCCGTGGTACGGCTTTCCGGCGCATGGCTACCGGCATCGGCGAAGCTCGCAGCGTTTTGATCGCGGATAATATTTGGGGGATTTCTGCAGTGATCCTGCTGGTCACAGGCGGAATGCGCGCCTTTGGCGGGTACGAAAAGGGCACTGATTACTACCTTCACCAGCCGCTGTTCCATCTGAAGATGACGCTGTTTGTCCTTATCCTGTTACTTGAGATCGCGCCGATGGTGACGCTGATCAAATGGCGGATTGCGCAAGCGCGGGGCGCGGCTATCGATTCAGGTCGTGCAACGCTGTTTGCGCGGTTCAGTCACGTCGAAGGGCTGTTGATGTTGCTGATGGTCGTGGCGGCCACGGGAATGGCGCGGGGCGTGACCTTTGGTTAGCGCTGAGTGATAGCAGGCGTTAACAGCGTAAATCCGAAACGTCCGACAATCATGACGTGAGGAGTGCCGATAGTATCGGCGTCACGTGCTGGGTAGGTGATGGCGTAGATAGCGACGCTTGAATCTTAGCCAGCCGTGATTCCGGGGCGAACGGGCTGGCTACTGATTGCAGCAGGATTCAGGATTGTGGCTTGTCCGGGGCGGTCAGGCCTGCCTGAATGCGCTGATAAATTTCTTCACGGTGCACCGCAACGTCTTTCGGGGCGTTGATGCCGATTCTGACTTGCTGGCCGCTTACGCCCAGGATGGTGATCGTAATGTCATCACCAATGTTTATGCTTTCACCGACTTTGCGGGTGAGTATCAGCATGGTCTTCTCCTTGATTGCTTTGTGGGGCACCTGATTCGGACAGTGCAGAGGTCGGTGGTATGTATAGATTAGTGCGAAGTCTCACGGTTTGGGTGCCTCTTTCTGACGTGCAGATGCTGCTTTAATTCCCAAGGCGTAACTATACAGAGGCCGCCTCCATCATTCTCGTTGTTTTAAGCCCATTTTGCGGCACTCGGGAAGTATTCATGGATGTTAAAATCCCGGCTTTCAGCATTCAGAGGGAAGCGTTGTGCGCAAAATGGCCTTGGTAATCGCAGTACTGGCATTGGCGGGATGTGGTGAAGGCAAGAGTGTTGACGCGCAAAAACCGCAACCGGCGGCGACCGTGACGCCTGCGGTGGCCTCCGCTCCCCAGTGGGATTTGGAGGTGCGAGGTGAAATCACCCAGGCTGTCAGCGATCTGAGTGGCTGGCTGATCGAGCACAGTTTCGTCTCCAGTGTGGTCAAGGAAAACGGCAGGACTCGCATTTTAATGGGGCCATTCAGTTCGAAAGCTGAAGCTGAGGTTAAACAGGATGAAGTGCGCGCGGCACTGACCCGAGCGAAAAAACAGAACATCGAATTACTCATCATCGAACGTCCGTTGATTCAGTAACAGCTCATCCGCCGGAGCGGTGTTGAAAACAAAAAAGGCCTCGAGGATTAACCCGAGGCCTTTTTTTGTGCGCTTGTCTGCATTTAACCGCAGGTTTTCATGTCAACCGGCCCGACGAACTCGTTGCCGCGTCCCATCACGCACGCCACGCTTTGGTTGCGTTGCCGCTCCCAGGCTTGTACCGGGTAGGTTTTGTTCCAGGATTCGAACAGTTGCCGGTCCTGCTTCGACAGGCGCAATCCATATTGTTGGCTCATGTAGAAGTAAGTGCGGGCGATCATGCCGCGAATGGACGGGCGGGGCATGACCTTCTTCGCCTTGAAGTCGACCTGGGTCAGGCACGAGCCGTATTGACCGGATTGCTCCGGCAACCAGCCATAACTGAAGTTACTGCGATCGCCATTCACCTCGCCGATGCTGGGCACCAGGTTATGCAAGTCAGCCTCGGCTTTTTGATAGGTCGGGTCGTAGCGCGTGCAGTTCTTGCGTCCACCATCCTGCCAGCACTGACGCAGGTGGCCGATCTGCCAAGCAGGAACGATATGCTCCCATTCGATGCGGGAGGCGCGCTTGGCATTTTTGCGCGGCACATAACCGCAGGCCGAAAGATTCACCTTGTTGCCGGTGTATTTGCACCCGCAATAGAACTCGGTGGATTGCGGGGCATAGAGTTTCCAGGCGACTTTCTTGGCTTCGTTGAAAGTACGTGGGGCATCGGCCTGGGCGCCCATTGCGAAGAACACAAACAGTAAAGCAAAACAACGCACACTCATTGACTCAGTCTTCCTTCGGCACAACCCAAAAAATCTGCACACCGCCATCGTCGCGATAAGCGAGGGTGACGTTGTCGTTCTCATCGATTTCTTCGAGCAATTGTTCCCACTCATCCGCTGGCTCGTCCGGTAGACGGAAGATCAGTGCTGCCTTGGCTTTCTGGGCAGTGGGGGAATTGATGATTTTCTGAACGCGAACGCCCATGCGTTGATAGGCGTCAGGAGAAGCAGGGGTCGTAGCCACGGAATTATCCTTATTAAGCTGTACGTGCATACAGTATTTAACTGTAAGCATTTTCGCAACTGCTTAAAATTCAAGAAAATCCTCTGACAGCGGTTTTTTCCGTTTGGTGTAGGAAGAAGGTAAATTTTTTATCGGATAAATTACCACTCGCCGGGGGTGGCGAGTGGCGACTGCGGTGCCCGACCTGGAACCGGTCGGGCGAGTGTCAATCAGTATTCCCAGAACATCCGCTGCAGCTCTTTACTGTCATTGGTCTTGGTCAGCGCGACCATGGCCAGGATACGAGCTTTCTGCGGGTTCAAGTCATGCGCCACCACCCAGTCATATTTGTCGTCAGGTTGTTCGGCGTTTCGCAGTACGAAACCACCGGCATTGACGCGGGAAGACCGGATGATTTGCACGCCGTCCTTGCGCAAGGCCTGCAACGCTGGAACCACCCGCGAAGAAACCGAGCCGTTGCCGGTGCCGGCGTGGATGATCGCTTTGGCGCCGGATTGAGCCAGTGCTTTGTAGGCGGTATCGCTCACGTTGCCGTAGGAATAAGCGATTTCGACGTCGGGAAGGCTCTTGATGTCCTTGATGTCGAATTCCGAATCCATGGTGTGACGCTTGGCTGGCAGGCGAAACCAGTAGGATTTGCCTTCCACTACCATGCCGAGCGGGCCCCATGCACTTTTAAACGCCTCGGTCTTGATGTTGATCATTTTGCTGACATCGCGACCCGACTGGATTTCATCGTTCATCGTCACCAGCACGCCTTTGCCACGAGCCTCTTTGCTGCTGGCCACGGCGACAGCATTGTAAAGGTTCAGCATGCCATCGGCGGACATCGCAGTGCCCGGGCGCATGGAACCCACGACGATAATCGGCTTGTCGGTTTTTTCTACCAGGTTCAGGAAGTACGCGGTTTCTTCCAAGGTGTCGGTGCCGTGAGTGATGACGATGCCATCGACGTCCTTGCTGTCGGCCAGTTCGGCCACGCGGCGGCCCAGTTGCAGCAGATTGTCGTTGGTGATGCTTTCCGAGGCGATCTGCATCACCTGTTCGCCGCGAACGTTAGCCAGTTGGCTCAGTTCCGGAACGCCAGCGATCAATTGTTCAATGCCGACTTTTGCCGCCTGATAAGTCGCGCTGTTGGCGGCGCTGGCGCCTGAGCCGGCAATGGTGCCGCCGGTGGCCAGGATCACCACGTTCGCCAGTTTCTGTTGGGTTTCGGCTTCTTTTGCCTGGAGAGCTGTCGGAAGGAGCAGCAGGAGGGCTAAGGCGCCCGGAACGAAAGTCTTGAAAGCAGATGTCATTATTTTTCTCTTCTAGTAGTGAGACGGTGCTGATGCAGGTTCATCTAGATGCGCCCCAAAGCGAATCTGAACGCTTGGGGTGAAGGAGAGGGAGCACGATCTGTACCAGTCATATTCAGAATTGAATGAACAACTATAACGTGATGATTTTTATAGATTTTACGTTCTATTCAGTAGAAGCGCTAAACACCTCGTTGTCCGGCATTCCGAATAAGGTTGGTGTTGGCGTTCGGCTCTCCGAAAGGGACTACGGCATGTTTTAAACAGCAGGTGATTCCAGCGTGGGCAATCGTTTCTAAAGAAACCCGGACGCAGGTCGATGCCCTTCAAAGGATTTTTCTTTCAGGAGTACACATGTCATTTTCGGTTGGTTTTCCCAATGCTGGCGCAGTCACCATCGGTGGCAAATCCACGGCAACCATCAATGCCCTCAGCGAATCGACGTCCGAGGCTTCGAAGCTGGCGTTAGGTAACGACGACGAAGATGACGCAACACATGTCCGGACTGGGGGCGGTACGCCGGCCGCAGTGAAAGCGGAGAGCGGTGGCGGCGACCAAAGTATCGCGGTCAAAATGTTGCTCAAGCGTATGCAGGAATTGCAGCAGCAACTGCGCGAACAACAGCAGCAACTGGCGTCCGCGCAGTCTGCGTCTTACTCGACACCGGAAGCCAAGGACGCAGTGGTCATCGCGATTCAAGGCCAGGTCGCCGACACAAACGGGGCGCTTCTGGAAGTGACCGGCAATCTGGTGAAGGAATTGGCCAAGGGTTCCGGCTCGGGTGGTTTAATTAGCACCACGGCCTGAACAGGATTTCCTTTCGAAGCATTAACCGTGCTTTCCAGTCGTTGACAAATCGCAGCAGGGTTCGCATAGTTCGTTCTACGCAAACGTTTGCGCGGCTGCCGACGGCTGGTATCGTTGGTAATTGTGGTTAAGCCTACGCCAGCGCAAATGTTGCTCAGAATAATCATAAGATCGGAGTGAACCCATGAAGCTGCCATTCGCTGGACGTCTTCTCGCTGTCGCTATGCTAGCTGCCGCATCCGTCGCGTTGCCTGTCTCCTCGGCCTTCGCCGAAACCCCGGAAAAACCTAAAGTCGCGCTGGTCATGAAGTCTTTGGCCAATGAATTCTTCCTGACCATGGAAGATGGCGCCAAGGCCTACCAGAAAGAACATTCCGCCGATTTCGACCTGATCTCCAACGGCATCAAGGACGAAACCGACACCGCAGGCCAGACTCGCATCGTCGAGCAAATGATCCTGGCCAAGGTCAATGCGCTGGTCATCGCGCCCGCTGATTCGAAAGCCATGGTCCCGGTGATCAAGAAAGCCATCGATGCCGGCATCACCGTCATCAATATCGATAACCAGTTGGACCCGGCCGTGGTCAAAAGCAAAAACATCACGGTTCCCTTCGTAGGCCCGGACAACCGCAAAGGCGCGCGTCTGGTGGGCGAATACCTGGCCAAACAACTGAAGGCTGGTGACGAAGTCGGCATCATTGAAGGCGTGTCCACCACCACCAACGCCCAGGCCCGTACTGCCGGGTTCAAGGATGCGATGGAAGCGGCGCAGATCAAGGTCGTTTCGCTGCAATCCGGCGATTGGGAAATCGATAAAGGCAACAAGGTCGCTGCGTCGATTCTCAGTGAATACCCGGACGTCAAAGCCCTGTTGACCGGCAACGACAGCATGGCCGTCGGCGCAGTCTCCGCGGTGCGCGCCGCGGGCAAGGCCGGCAAGGTGCAAGTGGTCGGCTATGACAACATCAATGCGATCAAGCCGATGCTCAAGGATGGTCGCGTCCTCGCTACTGCCGACCAGTTTGCCGCCAAGCAAGCTGTGTTCGGCATCGAGACTGCGCTGAAGATCATCAAGGGTGAGAAGGTCGACAGCGGCACCAACGGCGTCATCGAAACTCCGGTGGAGCTGGTGACCAAGTAGTCCTTGCGCTGAGACAACGGCGCTCGCCCTGTCGGGCGAGCGCATGGAGAGTTTTTTATGTCAGTTTCCGCTCCGAACGCTGTCCTCTCGGTCAGCGGTATCGGTAAGACCTACGCGCAGCCTGTCCTCACCGGCATCGACCTGACGCTGATGCGCGGCGAAGTGCTGGCGCTGACCGGCGAAAACGGTGCCGGCAAGAGCACGCTGTCGAAGATCATCGGCGGGCTGGTCACGCCGACCACCGGCCAGATGCAATTCCAGGGTCAGGATTATCGCCCCGGCAGCCGCACCCAGGCTGAAGACCTCGGCATCCGCATGGTCATGCAAGAACTCAATCTATTGCCGACCCTGTCGGTGGCGGAAAACCTGTTTCTCGACAACTTGCCCAGCAACGCGGGCTGGATCAGTCGCAAGCAACTGCGCAAGGCCGCGATCGAAGCCATGGCTCAGGTCGGGCTCGACGCGATTGACCCCGATACACTGGTCGGCGAGCTGGGCATCGGTCATCAGCAGATGGTCGAGATCGCCCGCAACTTGATTGGCGACTGCCATGTGCTGATCCTCGACGAGCCGACCGCGATGCTGACGGCACGTGAAGTGGAAATGCTCTTCGAGCAGATCACCCGTCTGCAAGCGCGCGGCGTATCGATCATCTATATCTCCCACCGTCTCGAAGAATTGGCGCGGGTCGCCCAGCGCATTGCCGTGTTGCGCGACGGCAATCTGGTCTGCGTTGAGCCAATGGCCAATTACAACAGCGAACAACTGGTTACGTTGATGGTCGGCCGTGAACTCGGCGAACACATCGACATGGGCCAGCGCAACATCGGCGCACCGGCGTTGACGGTGAAAGGTTTGACCCGCTCCGACAAGGTTCGCGACGTATCCTTTGAAGTGCGTGCCGGCGAAATCTATGGGATCTCCGGGTTGATCGGTGCAGGGCGCACCGAGTTACTGCGGCTGATCTTCGGTGCGGACACCGCGGACAGTGGCACGGTCGCGCTGGGTTCGCCGGCCAAGGTCGTGAATATCCGCTCCCCGGCGCACGCGGTCGGTCATGGCATTGCCTTGATCACCGAAGACCGCAAAGGCGAAGGTTTGCTGCTGACCCAGTCGATCAGCGCGAACATTGCCTTGGGCAACATGCCGGTGATTTCCAGCGGTGGTGTCGTCAACAACGGTGACGAGATGTCCCTGGCCCAGCGGCAGATCGATGCCATGCGCATCCGCAGTTCCAGTCCGACGCAATTGGTGTCGGAGCTGTCCGGCGGCAACCAGCAGAAAGTCGTGATCGGCCGTTGGCTGGAGCGTGATTGCTCCGTGATGCTGTTCGACGAGCCGACTCGCGGTATCGACGTCGGCGCCAAATTCGACATCTATGCACTGCTCGGTGAGCTGACCCGTCAGGGCAAGGCGCTGGTGGTGGTGTCCAGCGACCTGCGTGAATTGATGCTGATCTGCGACCGGATCGGCGTGCTATCGGCAGGGCGCCTGATCGAGACGTTCGAGCGCGACAGCTGGACCCAGGATGACTTGCTTGCCGCTGCTTTTGCCGGCTACCAAAAACGTGATGCGTTGCTCAATGAAGCAGCGCCTAGGGATCTTCCATGAAAACTGCAACGTCTGCCGGTAAACGTAGTGGCAATTTTTACGGCCTCGGCACCTATCTGGGGCTGGCCGGTGCCTTGCTGGCGATGGTCGCGCTGTTCTCCGTGCTGAGCAGCCATTTTCTGTCTTACGACACTTTCAGCACCCTGGCCAACCAGATTCCGGACTTGATGGTGTTGGCGGTCGGCATGACGTTTGTGCTGATCATCGGCGGCATCGACCTGTCGGTGGGCTCGGTGCTGGCACTGGCGGCGTCGACGGTCAGCGTGGCGATTCTCGGCTGGGGCTGGAGCGTCTTGCCCGCCGCGTTGCTCGGCATGGCGGCGGCCGCATTGGCCGGGACCATCACCGGTTCGATCACCGTGGCGTGGCGGATTCCTTCATTCATCGTGTCCCTCGGCGTGCTGGAAATGGCGCGTGGCGTGGCGTACCAGATGACCGGCTCGCGCACGGCCTACATCGGCGATGCCTTTGCCTGGTTGTCCAACCCGATTGCTTTCGGCATTTCGCCATCGTTCATCATCGCTTTACTGATTATCATCATTGCCCAGGCGGTGTTGACCCGCACGGTGTTCGGTCGTTACCTGATCGGCATCGGAACCAACGAAGAAGCCGTGCGTCTGGCGGGGATCAATCCAAAACCTTACAAGATCCTGGTGTTCAGTCTGATGGGGTTGCTGGCGGGCATCGCCGCACTGTTTCAGATTTCGCGCCTGGAAGCGGCGGACCCGAATGCCGGTTCCGGCCTGGAGCTGCAGGTGATTGCTGCGGTAGTCATCGGCGGCACCAGCCTGATGGGTGGGCGCGGTTCGGTGATCAGCACCTTTTTCGGCGTGCTGATCATTTCCGTCCTGGCAGCCGGCCTGGCGCAGATCGGTGCGACCGAGCCGACCAAACGCATCATCACTGGCGCGGTCATCGTGGTCGCGGTGGTGCTTGATACCTATCGCAGTCAACGCGCAAGCCGGCGGTCCTGAGACATGGCAACCATCAAGGATGTGGCAGCGCTCGCGGGGATTTCCTACACCACGGTCTCCCACGTGGTGAACAAGACGCGGCCGGTCAGTCAGGAAGTGCGAATCAAGGTCGAGGCCGCGATAAAAAGCCTCGACTACGTGCCCAGTGCCGTCGCTCGTTCGTTGAAAGCCAAGACCACGGCCACCATCGGTTTGCTGGTGCCCAACAGCCTCAACCCGTACTTCGCCGAACTGGCGCGTGGCATCGAGGATTATTGCGAGCGCAACGGCTACTGCGTCATTCTCTGCAACTCCGACGACAACCCGGACAAGCAGCGCAGCTACCTGCGGGTGCTGCTGGAAAAGCGCATCGACGGGTTGATCGTGGCCTCCGCCGGTGGCGATGCAGGGCTGGCCGAAGGTCTGGCAGGCGTGCGCACGCCAATGGTCATCGTCGACCGTGGGCTCGACGGCGTGAATGCCGACCTGGTACGCATCGATCACGAGTACGGCGCTTATCTGGCGACCCGCCACCTTCTGGAATTGGGCCATCACGACATCGCCACCATTGGCGGGCCGGCGGGAACCAGTGTGGCGCAGATGCGTCTGGCCGGTTATTGCCGCGCCTTGAAAGAGGCGGGCATCGAAGTGCCCCGTGAGCGCATGCTTGAAAGCGATTTCACCAGCACTGGCGGTTACAGCGCCGCCGCGATTCTGTTGGAAAAGAATCCGCCCAGCGCGATTTTTGCCGGCAACGACATGATCGGCATCGGCGTGCTGCGAGCCGCCGCCGAGCGCAATATCCGGGTGCCGGCCGAGCTGTCGGTGATCGGCTTCGACGATATCCAGATGAGTCGTTATGTCTACCCGGCGCTGACCACCGTGGGGCAGTCGATCCTGCAACTCGGCGAGATGGCGGCCAGTGTGTTGTTAAGAAGGATTGCCACACCGGATTTGGCCACCGATCAGCGGATCGTGACACCGAGTATTGTCTTGCGCGAATCGACTGCGCCGCTGGCCGGTGTGTTCGCCGAATATCGTTGAATAGCGAGTAGTGATGTATGCCAGCAAAAGTAGTGGTGATAGGCAGCCTGAACATGGACCTGGTGACCCGGGCCTCGCGGTTGCCCCGTGGCGGTGAAACGCTGATCGGTGAGTCGTTCACCACGGTCCCCGGCGGCAAGGGCGCCAATCAGGCGGTGGCCGCGGCGCGCTTGGGCGCGCAGGTGTCGATGGTCGGTTGCGTGGGCAGCGACGCTTACGGTGAAGAATTACGCGGTGCCTTATGGGCTGACGGGATCGATTGTCAGGCGGTCAGCACGGTTGAAGGTGCCAGCGGCGTAGCGCTGATCGTGGTCGATGACAACAGCCAGAACGCGATCGTGATCGTTGCGGGTGCCAATGGCGCGTTGACGCCTCCAGTGATTGACCGTTTTGACGCGGTGTTGCAGGCCGCGGACGTGATCATCTGTCAGCTGGAAGTGCCGGATGCCACGGTCGGGCATGCGCTCAAGCGCGGCCGCGAACTGGGCAAAGTGGTGATTCTCAACCCAGCGCCGGCCAGCCGTCCGCTTCCGGCAGACTGGTATGCTGCCATCGATTACCTGATCCCCAACGAAAGCGAAGCTGCGGCGCTCAGCGGTTTGCCGGTCGATTCGCTGGCAACTGCCGAAATCGCAGCGACCCGACTGATTGCGATGGGAGCGGGCAAGGTCATCATCACCCTGGGCGCCCAAGGCTCGCTGTTTGCCAATGGCAAACACTTCGAACACTTCCCGGCGCAGAAGGTGCAGGCGGTCGATACCACGGCGGCGGGCGACACCTTTGTCGGTGGTTTCGCCGCGGCACTGGCGGCCGGAAAAGATGAAGCCGAAGCGATCCGTTTTGGCCAGGTGGCCGCCGCGTTGTCGGTGACCCGTGCCGGCGCGCAGCCCTCGATCCCGAATTTGTCCGATGTACAGGCCTTTACGACACCATGAAGAAAACACCTCTGCTCAACGTCGCGTTGTCGCGACTGATCGCTTCTTTGGGGCACGGCGACCTGGTCGTGATTGGCGATGCCGGCCTGCCGGTGCCGCCGGGCGTCGAACTGATCGACCTGGCCCTGACTCACGGAATCCCTGATTTCATCAGCACATTGAACGTCGTGCTCAGCGAAATGCAGGTTGAAAGCCACGTGTTGGCCGAGGAAATTCTGGTCAAGCAGCCGTCCGCAATGGTCACGCTGGACCACCTGAATACCGAAGGCGCGCTGGGTCAGCGTGAGCTGCTCAGTCATGAGCAGTTCAAGGTCATGACCCGACGGGCGCGGGCGATTGTTCGTACGGGCGAATGTCAGCCGTACTGCAACATCGTGTTGGTGGCTGGGGTCACGTTCTGATTCTAAGTTGTCTCTCTGCTTCCCACGCACAAGGAGTGCGCCATGCACCGCTATGCTCAGAAACTGCACCATCTGCTCTGGAGTCTGCTGCTTTTGTCCGTGATGACCGCAACAAGCGCCCAGGCGGCGGAAAAGATCAACTTGATTATCGACACCGATCCGGGCGCCGATGATGTGGTGGCCTTGCTGTTTGCCCTGGCCTCACCGGAAGAGCTGAACATCCTTGCGCTGACCACCGTCGCCGGCAACGTGCGTCTGGACAAGACGTCGCGCAATGCGCGGCTGGCCCGCGAGTGGGCCGGGCGCGAAGAGGTGCCGGTCTACGCGGGGGCACCCAAGCCGATGATGCGCACGCCGATCTACGCCGAGAACATTCATGGCAAGGAAGGCCTGTCGGGCGTCACCGTGCATGAGCCGAAGCAAGGCCTGGCCAAAGGCAACGCGGTCAATTACCTGATCGATACCTTGAAGTCCGCCAAGCCGCACAGCATCACCATCGCCATGCTCGGGCCGCAGACCAACCTGGCACTGGCGCTTATCCAGGAGCCGGAAATCGTTCAGGGCATCAAGGAGGTGGTGATCATGGGGGGTGCTCACTTCAATGGCGGCAACATCACGCCGGTGGCCGAATTCAACTTGTTCGCCGACCCGCAGGCCGCTGAAGTGGTGTTGAAAAGCGGCGTCAGACTGACCTATCTGCCGCTGGACGTGACGCACAAGATCCTCACCAGCGAAGCGCGCCTGAAGCAAATCGCCGCGCTGAGCAACAATGCCAGCAAACTGGTTGGCGATATTCTCAACGAATACGTCAAAGGTGACATGGAACACTACGGAATGTCGGGTGGTCCGGTGCATGACGCCACGGTCATTGCCTATTTGCTGAAGCCAGAGCTGTTCAGCGGTCGGTCTGTCAACGTGGTGGTGGATAGCCGCGATGGCCCGACGTTCGGGCAAACCATCGTCGATTGGTATGACGGCCTGAAAGCGCCGAAGAACGCGTTCTGGGTTGAAAGCGGCGACGCCCAGGGTTTCTTCGACCTGCTGGTCCAGCGTCTGGCGCGTCTGAAGTAAGCTTTACGCCCGCAGGTGCCAGCCTGCGGGTCTATTACTCCCTCTCGGTGTCTACCGCACCGCTGTAGTCGGCCGGGTACTTTTCGAACACCTGCGCGATGAAGGATTGCGCGGCTTCAGTGCCCAACTCCTTGACCAATAGATCGATACCAATGAGTGCCAACTCTTCCGGGCTGCCCGGGCTATAGGAGCTATGACCTTGCGGCCACTTGGCTTTGATGTCGGCGTCGATGCTTACGGTGGTCATGATGGCGCTCGTGAATTCGGGAAAGTCTGCGTGTGAGTTAACCATTTTGCAGAACGTTTGGCACTCCGACTTAGGCATGAGGGGAGGGCTATGCGACACTTGGTCTTTCATTGTTTTTCAAGGACCGTGCTGTGCAGATCGATTTGAACTCTCCTGACGGCTTGACCCTGGAGGCGGTGCGCCAGCTGCTAGCCTCGGCCAGCGATGATGAGCACACCCAGTTGCGGGTGACCAAGGGCGGCATTGCTTATATTTCATCTGGGGTTGTAGGTGGTACTGATATCGAGGGGCTGCTGTTCCGCCTGGAGACGTGGGCCAAGGGCTCAGGGTACGTAGGATTGGTTGCAGCCAGTGACGAGGTCTGGGTCATGCAGATTCTCAACGCGTTGAAAGAGAATTGGCCGACACCGTCGTTCGACTACATCGACATTTACTGAGTGCTGTTCATATCCAGTCACGATTGAGTCGTGAACGACTGGGGAGGGTCAGGCAAACTCGCCGATCGTCAGGATCGAAGGCAGGGTGAAAGCGCTGCCGGCGAAACCAAACGCCAAATTGGCGGTCGCACGATTTCAGCTAAACTATTGAAAAGGAGGCTTCATGCCTTGGAAGTTCGCGTCATTGGGTGCCTTGTTGGCCGCTAGTCTGCTGGCAGGTTGCAGCAACACGTCCACCGAGTCGGCAACAGACCCTGTTACGACGACTGATACGGGTCACAGCCGTTGCGAAGCAAAGGCTGCCGAATTCACCCTTGGCAAACAAGCGACGCCCGCACTGCTGGAACAGGCGCGCACTCGCGCAGGCGCGCAGAATGCCCGAATCCTCAAGCCTGACGATATGGTCACGCTGGAATACCGCTCTGATCGCCTGAACCTGAACACCGATGCCAATCTGGTGATCACACGCGTCAACTGCGGCTGACCGCGTCAAGCCTTTTGCTTCACCCATAAAAAACCCCGTCACATGGACGGGGTTTTTTTAGTGCGCCTGGAAATTACTCTGGGCGAACTTGAGCAGCTTGCATACCCTTTTGGCCTTTCTCAGCCACGAAGGAAACGGTCTGGCCTTCTTTCAGGCTTTTGAAACCGTCGCTTTCGATAGCTTTGAAGTGTACGAACAGGTCGTCACCGCCACCTTGAGGAGTGATGAAGCCGAAGCCTTTTTCATCGTTGAACCATTTAACGGTGCCGGTTTGGCGATTAGACATGGTGTATCTCCAAGAAACATATATTTTCAGTAGTACTGTGCTGCTCAGGCCAACTGGGCACACCGGGGTATCATAGTCGAAATGTTCGCTTTGGGAGCCCCCCGGACGTGCTGTTTGCCCTACCGTTGCGCTTTCTTTGTTGTCTGATATGGCTGGAAGCCCCGATTTACAAGGCTTCCAGTCAAAAGTAAAGACGATAAAAAAAGCTGTAAAACCTGCATAATTTGTACGAAAAAGCCCTTTTCAGGGGCTTTTCATCGGCTTTTGAGGCCTTCAAAGCGTCCTTTCGGGCTTATTTTTTTGCCTTATTATCCGCCTTGCACGACGAAATCTGGGTCAGTGCTTTTTGCTTCAACGCATCACTGGCCGTGTTGTCCATCAAGGACTGAATGTCGCTGGCCGGGTACGACTTGATGGCGTCCGCCCCGCAAGCACAGTGTGCTTTCGCCGCGGGTGCACCAATCTGCGGAGTAGCTGCCTGGGTGCACTGAGCCATGTATTTATCGCGCTCGCCCTTTGGCCAATCGGCATGGGCGGCCAGCGGCAGCAGCAGAAGGATGGGGGAGACGACGGCGAACAAACGATTCAGACGCATGCTGGGATGCTCCTTGTGGGTCAATGTCTTGGTATCTGAGAGGTAAAGCAGGATTCAAGTTCAGCACTCTGGCATAAATCAGGTGATTTGCCCCGCTGGAAAACCCGGCACCGCGACGACCGTTCATCTGTGCTAGCATGCCCCGCTCGGGTATTTGCAAGCTCCGGAGACCTTCAGTCCCGGTGGCGGCAGCAGTCCGAATAACCCTGATTTGAATCCCAGTCACTCTGGTTCGGTTTTCCGGTTGGCCGCAAGGCTCCTGC
Organism: Pseudomonas sp. GB2N2; assembly: GCF_054897705.1. Taxonomy (NCBI): domain Bacteria; kingdom Pseudomonadati; phylum Pseudomonadota; class Gammaproteobacteria; order Pseudomonadales; family Pseudomonadaceae; genus Pseudomonas; species Pseudomonas sp. GB2N2. Next base: position 2,421,701 of record NZ_CM142701.1, on the reverse strand, counting down.
CGCTGTAAGGCAGGCGTTCGTTATTGAATGGCCTGGATCGGATCTTGTACTGGCTCATCCCAACCCACGTGACCTTTGGTAGGGGTCACCACTAGGAGAGGAGGCGCCATGCCAACTATTACTCTTCCCGATGGCAGTCAACGTTCATTCGATCACCCGGTTTCCGTAGCCGAGGTCGCCGCATCCATTGGTGCAGGTCTGGCCAAAGCCACCGTGGCCGGCAAGGTCAATGGCAAGCTGGTTGACGCCAGCGACACCATCGACAGCGATTCCACGCTGCAAATCATTACACCAAAGGACGAAGAGGGGCTGGAGATTATTCGCCACTCTTGCGCTCATTTGGTCGGCCACGCGGTCAAGCAGCTGTATCCGAACGCCAAGATGGTCATCGGTCCGGTCATCGACGAAGGCTTCTATTACGACATCGCCTTCGAACGTCCTTTTACTCCGGACGACCTGGCCGCCATCGAACAGCGCATGCAACAGCTGATCGAAAAAGATTACGACGTGATCAAGAAAGTCACTCCGCGCGCCGAAGTGATCGAAGTGTTCAAGGCTCGCGGCGAAGACTACAAGCTGCGCCTGGTCGAGGACATGCCGAACGAGCAGGCCATGGGCCTGTACTATCACGAAGAATACGTCGACATGTGCCGCGGTCCCCACGTGCCGAACACGCGTTTCCTGAAATCCTTCAAGCTGACCAAGTTGTCCGGCGCCTACTGGCGTGGCGATGCCAAGAACGAGCAATTGCAGCGCGTCTACGGCACCGCCTGGGCAGACAAGAAGCAGTTGGCGGCTTACATCCAGCGTATCGAAGAAGCTGAAAAGCGGGATCACCGTAAGATCGGCAAGCGCCTAGGGCTGTTCCACACCCAGGAAGAATCCCCAGGCATGGTGTTCTGGCACCCGAACGGCTGGACGCTGTATCAGGTACTCGAGCAATACATGCGCAAGGTTCAGCGCGACAACGGCTACCTGGAGATCAAGACTCCGCAGGTCGTTGACCGCAGCCTGTGGGAGAAATCCGGGCACTGGGCCAACTACGCCGACAACATGTTCACCACTCAGTCGGAAAACCGCGACTACGCCATCAAGCCGATGAATTGCCCGTGCCACGTGCAGGTATTCAATCAAGGCTTGAAGAGCTACCGCGAGTTGCCAATGCGTCTGGCCGAGTTCGGTGCGTGCCACCGTAACGAGCCATCGGGTGCGTTGCACGGCATCATGCGCGTCCGCGCATTCACTCAGGACGATGCCCACATCTTCTGTACTGAAGAGCAGATGCAAGCCGAATCTGCCGCCTTCATCAAGCTGACCATGGACGTTTACGCCGACTTCGGCTTCAAAGACGTCGTGATGAAGCTGTCCACTCGTCCGGAAAAACGCGTCGGTTCCGACGAATTGTGGGATCGCGCCGAAGCGGCATTGGCTGCAGCCCTTGATAGCGCTGGCCTGCCGTACGATCTGCAGCCGGGCGAAGGTGCGTTCTACGGTCCGAAGATCGAGTTCTCGTTGAAAGATTGCCTCGGCCGCGTCTGGCAGTGTGGTACTCTGCAGCTCGATTTTAACCTGCCTGTCCGTCTGGGAGCCGAATACGTCTCCGAAGACAACAGTCGCAAGCACCCGGTTATGTTGCACCGGGCGATCCTCGGGTCCTTCGAACGTTTCGTCGGAATCCTGATCGAGCACTACGAGGGTGCATTCCCTGCGTGGCTGGCTCCGACCCAGGCAGTGATCATGAACATCACTGACAAACAGGCCGATTTTGCCGCCGAGGTTGAAAAAACCCTCAATGAAAGCGGATTTCGTGCCAAGTCTGACTTGAGAAATGAAAAGATCGGCTTTAAAATCCGCGAGCATACTTTGCTCAAGGTTCCTTATCTCTTGGTTATCGGAGATCGGGAAGTCGAGATGCAGACTGTCGCTGTGCGTACTCGTGAAGGTGCTGACCTGGGCTCGATGCCCGTCGCCCAGTTCGCTGAGTTTCTCGCGCAAGCGGTTTCCCGGCGTGGTCGCCCAGATTCGGAGTAATTACTATTAAGCGTGAAATGAGACAAGATAAACGAGCTGCACCGAAAGCCCCGATCAACGAGAATATCTCGGCACGCGAGGTTCGGTTAATTGGGGCTGAAGGTGAACAGCTTGGGATTGTGTCAATTGAAGACGCGCTTCTTAAGGCTGAAGAGGCCAAACTGGATCTGGTGGAGATTTCCGCCGATGCAGTACCCCCTGTTTGCAAACTGATGGACTACGGCAAATCGATCTTCGAGAAGAAGAAGCAGGTTGCCGCGGCCAAGAAAAACCAGAAGCAGATTCAGGTTAAAGAAATCAAGTTTCGTCCAGGGACGGAGGAAGGGGATTACCAGGTAAAACTGCGCAACTTGGTACGTTTCCTGAGTGATGGGGACAGGGCCAAGGTATCTTTGCGATTCCGTGGCCGTGAGATGGCCCACCAGGAGCTGGGGATGGAACTCCTCAAGCGAGTTGAAGGTGACTTGCTCGAGTACGGTTCGGTCGAACAGCATCCTAAGATGGAAGGACGCCAGCTGATCATGGTCATCGCCCCGAAAAAGAAGAAGTAATCATCAGGGCACGGCAGGCCTTCTGATTATGTTTATCAACTGAATGCGGAGTACCGAACATGCCAAAAATGAAAACGAAAAGTGGTGCTGCTAAGCGGTTTTTGAAAACTGCTAACGGTATCAAGCACAAGCACGCTTTCAAGAGCCACATCCTGACTAAAATGTCGACCAAGCGTAAGCGTCAACTGCGCGGTAGCAGCTTGCTGGCACCGTGTGACGTTGCAAAAGTCGAGCGCATGCTGCGCCTTCGTTAATTTAGTCAAGAATAGAGGAAGTAACTCATGGCTCGTGTAAAGCGTGGCGTCATTGCCCGTAAACGTCACAAAAAAATTCTGAAACTTGCTAAAGGCTACTACGGCGCTCGCTCGCGCGTATTCCGTGTCGCCAAGCAAGCGGTAATCAAGGCAGGCCAATACGCCTACCGTGACCGTCGTCAGAAAAAACGTCAGTTCCGCGCTCTGTGGATCGCTCGTATCAACGCTGGTGCACGAATCAACGGTCTGTCCTACAGCCGTTTCATCGCCGGCCTGAAAAAAGCGTCCATCGAGATCGACCGTAAGGTTCTGGCTGATCTGGCAGTGAACGAAAAAGCGGCGTTTGCTGCGATTGTCGAGAAAGCTAAAGCCACCTTGGCTTAAGTACCCCCGACAGTCACCCGGCCTCACCTCTGTGGGGCCAGGTGTTAAACGTCATAAATAGGGGAAGAGCCTTCAAGCTCTTCCCCTATTTTGTATCTGGAGTCTGTACATGGAAAACCTGGACGCGCTCGTCTCTCAAGCACTAGAGGCTGTGCAAAGCGCTGAAGATATCAATGCCCTGGAACAAATCCGGGTTCACTACCTTGGCAAAAAGGGTGAATTGACTCAGGTGATGAAGACCCTGGGGAATTTGCCGGCTGAAGAGCGTCCGCAAGTCGGCGCCCTGATCAACGTTGCCAAGGAGCGTGTCACAGAGGTTCTCAATGCCCGCAAGGCACTGTTTGAAGAGGCCGATCTGGCCACCAAACTGTCTGCCGAGTCCATTGACGTAACCCTGCCTGGCCGCGGCCAGACCTCGGGTGGTCTGCATCCGGTTACGCGTACGCTGGAACGAATCGAACAGTTCTTCACCCACATCGGCTATGGCATTGCCGAAGGACCTGAGGTCGAAGACGATTATCACAACTTTGAAGCGCTCAACATCCCAGGCCATCACCCGGCCCGGTCGATGCACGACACCTTCTACTTCAACGCCAACATGTTGCTGCGCACCCATACCTCGCCGGTACAGGTCCGCACCATGGAATCGACCCAGCCGCCAATCCGCATTGTCTGCCCAGGCCGTGTGTACCGCAGCGACTCCGATATCACTCACTCGCCGATGTTCCACCAGGTTGAAGGCCTGCTGGTCGATCGCGATATCAACTTCGCCGACCTGAAAGGCACCATCGAAGAGTTCCTGCGCGTGTTCTTCGAGAAAGAACTGGCCGTGCGTTTCCGTCCTTCGTACTTTCCGTTCACCGAGCCCTCCGCTGAAGTCGATATGGAATGCGTGATGTGCAGCGGTAAAGGCTGCCGCGTCTGCAAACAGACTGGCTGGCTGGAAGTCATGGGCTGCGGCATGGTTCACCCGAACGTGCTGCGCATGTCGGGGATCGACCCGGAAGAGTTTTCGGGCTTTGCCTTCGGCATGGGCGTTGAACGTCTGGCCATGCTGCGTTACGGCGTGAACGACTTGCGTCTGTTCTTCGACAACGACTTGCGGTTCCTCGCGCAATTTCGCTAGTCGTAATGAATTCTTAGGAGAGCAGGATGAAATTCAGTGAACAATGGCTGCGTGGCTGGGTAAGCCCGCAGGTAAGTCGCGACGAGCTGGTTGCCCGTCTGTCGATGGCCGGTCTTGAGGTCGATAGCGTTACGCCGGCCGCCGGTGAATTCAGTGGCGTGATCGTGGGTGAGGTGCTGAGCACCGAGCAGCACCCGGACGCCGACAAGCTTCGCGTTTGCCAGGTCAGCAATGGCTCGGAGACCTTCCAGGTTGTGTGCGGTGCGCCAAATGTGCGCCCGGGCTTGAAGATCCCATTCGCCATGATCGGCGCCGAACTGCCGGGCGACTTCAAAATCAAGAAAGCCAAGCTGCGTGGCGTTGAGTCCAACGGCATGCTGTGCTCGCAAGCCGAGCTGCAAGTGGGCGAAGGCAACGATGGCCTGATGGAATTGCCGGCCGATGCGCCGGTTGGCCTGGACATTCGTGAATACCTGCACTTGGATGACGCCAGCATCGAGGTCGACCTGACCCCGAACCGTGGCGACTGCCTGTCCCTGGCTGGTCTGGCCCGTGAAGTCGGCGCGCTGTACGACGCCAACGTCACCCGCTTGGTTATCGCCGTCGTCCCCGCCGTGCACGATGAAGTGCGTTCGGTTGAAGTGCTGGCGCCTGCCGCTTGCCCGCGTTACCTGGGTCGCGTGATCCGTAACGTCGACCTGACCAAGCCGACGCCGCTTTGGATGATCGAACGTCTGCGTCGCGGCGACGTGCGCAGCATCGACGCCGCCGTCGACATCACCAACTACGTGATGCTGGAGCTGGGCCAACCGCTGCACGCCTTCGATCTCGCTGAAATCAACGGCGGCATCCGCGTGCGCATGGCCGAAGAGGGCGAGAAGCTGGTATTGCTCGACGGTCAGGAAGTCAGCCTGCGTAGCGATACCCTGGTAATCGCCGACCACACCCGCGCCCTGGCAATCGCTGGCGTCATGGGCGGCGAGCACAGCGGCGTCAATACCGCGACCACTCGCGACATCTTCCTTGAAAGCGCGTTCTTCGATCAGATCGCGGTCGCTGGCAAGGCCCGTTCATACGGCCTGCACACCGACGCCTCGCACCGCTACGAGCGCGGCGTGGATTGGCAACTGGCCCGTGAAGCCATGGAGCGCGCCACTGGCCTGCTGCTGGAAATCACTGGCGGCGAAGCCGGCCCGATCATCGAAACCGTCAGCGAACAACACCTGCCTTCGATTGCGCCAGTGACTCTGCGCGCCCAACGCATCACCCAGATGCTCGGCATGGAAATGGATTCGGCTGAAGTCGAGCGACTGCTCAGCGGCCTGGGTCTGAAGATTTCTGCCGATGGGGCAGGGCAGTGGCGCGTTGAAGTACCAAGCCATCGGTTCGACATCAGCCTCGAAGTTGACCTGATCGAAGAGCTGGCGCGTCTGTACGGCTACAATCGTCTGCCGGTTCGTTACCCGCAGGCCCGCCTGGCGCCGCAAGCCAAGGCTGAAGCGCGTAGCGATCTGCCTGAACTGCGTCGCCTGCTGGTGGCGCGTGGTTATCAGGAGGCGATTACTTACAGCTTCATCGATCCGAAACAGTTCGAGTTGTTTAATCCGGGCGTAGAGCCGCTGCTGCTGGCCAACCCAATCTCGAACGACATGGCTGCCATGCGCTCGTCCCTGTGGCCGGGTCTGGTCAAGTCGCTTCAGCACAACCTGAACCGTCAACAGGATCGCGTCCGTCTGTTCGAAAGCGGCCTGCGTTTTGTAGGTCAGCTGGATGGCTTGAAACAAGAGCCGATGCTGGCAGGTGTTGTTTGCGGCAGCCGTCTACCGGAAGGCTGGGCGCAGGGTCGCGATGTCGTGGATTTCTTCGACGTCAAAGCCGACGTGGAGGCCGTGTTAGGCTTCGCCGGTGCCTTGGATTCGTTCACATTTGTGCCGGGCAAACACCCTGCGCTGCACCCGGGTCAAACCGCGCGCATCGAACGCGAAGGTCGACTGGTGGGCTTCGTTGGCGCAATCCACCCTGAATTGTCGAAGGCCCTCGGTCTCGACCGTCCGGTCTTCGTTTTCGAGCTGGTTTTGGCCGAAGTGGCGTTGGGCAAAATGCCTAAATTCCAGGAGTTATCGCGCTTTCCTGAAGTGCGCCGTGACTTGGCGCTAATCGCTGAGAAAGACGTCGCAGCCAGCGCTGTACTGGACGTAATCCGTGAAAATGCAGGGGAATGGCTGACAGACCTCAGGCTATTTGACGTATATCAGGGTAAAGGCATTGATCCTGATAGAAAAAGCCTTGCAGTTGGCTTGACCTGGCAGCATCCATCGCGCACTCTTAATGACGATGAGGTGAATACCACGACGCAAAATATCCTCACCTCGCTCGAACAAAGGTTGAACGCCACGTTAAGGAAGTGACGTATGGGGGCTCTGACGAAAGCTGAGATGGCGGAACGTCTGTATGAGGAGCTGGGCCTGAATAAACGGGAGGCCAAGGAATTGGTCGAACTGTTTTTTGAAGAAATCAGGCACGCTCTCGAAGACAACGAACAGGTCAAATTGTCCGGTTTCGGCAATTTCGACCTTCGGGACAAACGCCAGCGGCCTGGCCGCAATCCGAAAACGGGTGAAGAAATCCCGATCACGGCTCGCCGTGTGGTCACCTTTCGTCCAGGGCAGAAGTTGAAGGCCCGAGTTGAGGCTTATGCTGGAACCAAGTCATAACGACGAGCTACCCGTCATCCCAGGCAAACGCTACTTCACCATCGGTGAAGTCAGCGAGCTGTGTGCGGTAAAACCGCATGTGCTGCGCTATTGGGAGCAGGAGTTTCCTCAACTCAATCCCGTCAAACGGCGCGGAAACCGCCGGTATTATCAGCGCCAAGACGTGCTGATGATCCGGCAGATCCGCGCGCTTCTTTACGATCAAGGATTCACCATCGGCGGCGCGCGCTTGCGTTTGTCCGGCGATGAAGCCAAAGACGACACCACACAATACAAACAAATGATTCGGCAGATGATTGCCGAATTGGAAGATGTGCTGGTGGTACTCAAGAAATAAATTCCTGCTTTTGAATACTTCCAGTTTTCAAAAGCTTGCGATATATTCTTGAGCGTTCTTCGAGATGAGAAACGAGTTCCACGCCTAGTCGGGGCGTAGCGCAGTCCGGTAGCGCACTAGCATGGGGTGCTAGGGGTCGAGTGTTCGAATCACTCCGTCCCGACCATATTTTTCAATGACTTAGCCCAGCTTTCGCGAGTTGGGCTTTTTCATGCGCAGGGAGTTTTGCGGGGGTTCATCCAATTTTCCTCCTCAAGATGGTCAGAGCCGGCCCGCGTGAATCCGTCGCTGACACTTTGTTTGCCGCCTCAATCAACTGCTCAAGCTCTGCGGTAGAATAGTGGCTCGTAACGCTGCCATTTTTGTGCCCCAGAAGCGCCTTTCGATCCTCCAGTGTCACGCCCGCTGCACGTAGCCTTCTGCCAAAGGTGTGTTTTAGGTCGTGAATCCTGATTGATCTGAATCCAGAGTGTGCCGGTGACTTGTGCTCAATTTCCCACTTCGCCGCCGCTCTCACCCTGGCCTTCTTCCACGCTGTGTCATTCATCCGGTGCATCGCGGTCGGACCACGTTCGTCCGGCTGCCCATACGGGAAGACATACTTCGAATGCAGCCCGCGCTGTCCATCGATTACCGACATCGCCACCTTGTTCAGCACAACCAGCCTTTCGTCGCCATTCTTCACGCCTGATTTTTCACTTCTCCCGCCAAAGTCAGCAGGTATCAGGAACACACTCGTTCCCAGTTCCGGCACCCGGATTTCCCAATCCCACTGAAGCTTGCAGACTTCCTGTTCTCGGCAACCCGTGTTCACTTTGTAGAGCGACATTCTCAACAGGTGGTCGGGGATTTCCGAAAACAGCATCGACTGCTCTGCCCAAGACATCGGGTAGGGCTTCCTGCTCGACTTCTTCTCCTCCAGCATCGAGATCATCGGCACGCTATCCAGCCACGGCCGTTTCTCAGCGTCTCGCCACTTCCTGTGGCACAGGTTCAAGATCCGAACGATTCGCTGTAAGGCGATGTTCACCGTCCGGTTCGAGACGCCTGGTTTCACCTTCCCCTTTTCGCTCTTCGTCGTCTGCCTGTCTCGCTTGAAAGCAGCTAGGGTTCCGTCATCTATATGGGTGATCGGCAGATCCCCGATGTACGGGTCCAACTGCTCAATGTGCGAGGCGGACAGGCCGATGGATGCCTGATCCTTGAACTCAACCAGGAAACGCGTCGCCGCCTCACGCCAAGTTCGCACCTGGCGCACGCCGTAGACCTTTTCCTGTCTGAGCTTTTCCAGCCGGTGAATCAGGTACTGCTCCGCTTCCTGCCTTTCGCTTGCTCCAGTGCTTTCCTGAAGTCGGTGACCTCTGACGACCTTGTCGATGTGCCAGATTCCGTTTCTCTCGTAGAGACCGGAGATCGTTTTTCGCGCCATTTATTACCTCCTTGGCGCCCACTGCGGGGCTGATTGTTGTCTTGATTGGCGGCCTTTTCAATCGACTTGCGGGCGACATAGGCGTCCGCCCACTCGTCCAGCTCATGCCGGTCGAAGGCAACACCTTGTTTTCCAATAGGGAATTCATGAATGTGCGGGCGTACCTCGGCGTCAAATACCGCACGACACATCCCCAGGTAGGCCGGCGCGTGCTTTGCTCGAATGAAGCGGGGGAGAAGTGCTAGATCCGCAGTCATTTTTCGCACCTCTCTCGATCGAAGTGGCTAGTAGACTTGGCCTCGAGTGTCGACTTCGCGGGGGCGTGACGTGTAGGAAATGCCTCTCCTTCCCACTTTCCTGGCTTACCGCGTATCGCACCGTGCCCCGCATAGCACTGTGGTTTCTTGCTGGCGAAGAGCGCCTCGCAAGCCTCGAACAGCGCCTTCTCCCCCTCGATAGCTGCCAGGTCTCTTCCTGCAATCGAGCCAACCTGAATCCAGCCCGATTTGTCGCGGCCGAAGTTTTCAGTCTTGAACAGCCGGTAACGGTTCCTGTGTCCAGTGTTGGGCGATGAGCTTTCCGTGTTTAGGTAGAAGTGGACTCCGTCCTGATGCACCTGCAGGATTGTTTTAGCCATTGTGTGCCTCTGGTTCACTGACCGAGCGAAGGCACGGGAGCTTGATGCCACAAGCCTTAGCTAGCTCCTGGAGGTCCCTAACGGTGGTCTGCTCGCGTTTCATTGCCATGCCTAGATCTATGAGGCGCTGGCCGAATTCCGCGAACTCGCTTGATTGGTTCGGTGTTTGAGCGGTCACTGCATTTCCTCTCGGTCAATGGATGCCTAAAAGGCAGTTTCTCCAAGGCGAGCAAAGGCCCGCCGCGTTGTTGGCTTTCGCAAAATTGGTGAAGGCTTTGGATTTGCCGTGAGGCAAAGGAGAAGTGATGGGAATTTAGCAAACGCTAAATAATTCGTCAATACAAATTGCTAAATGATATTTTGCTAATGCGTTGAGAGAGCGGCAGATGCGACGCGGTGCTGCTCGTAGTGGCGATTTAATGGTGCTAAATTTCGCTTCGGTGAGAACTAGCTAAGCCAGAAGAGGCCTTTCTAGGCTAGACCGACATCAGCCGAGCATAAATTGGGACATCAAGTGGAATTGAAGATGTGCGCGCGTCAAATTGCCAGTCTATTGCTGGCGACGTTTCTCTCGGGTTGTAGCAGTGCCCCAAAGGAAAAGACTGAATTTGAAAAGCAGCTAGACGCGGCGCCGATGCCCACCACTGAGGCTGATCGGTTGAATCAATGCAAAAATCTCAGCGACCTGCTTTTTTTTGAATTGCAGGATATTGCCGGCTTAAATGGGTCCTCTTCTGCTATCAAGCCTCATGACCCTTCGAAATCCTTAGCACTTAGCCGGCGCATGGATTCGATAAGCTGCACTAAAGCAGAAAGGCAAAACTGGCTCCAACGGCTTCAGCTTTAGCAGAATGGATGGCTGGATACGCTGATGAGGTGAAGGCGGGAAGGAATGTGCGGGAGATGTGCCAGGAGGCTGAAGAGGCATTTTACAAAGAGCTTTGAGGTGTCATCGTCCGTGAAGACAAATCCCTGAATCAGCATGTGGCGTTTTGCCTTTAACATTTTTGTAGAAGCTGTAGAATCGCGAAAATTTTTGTCATCACGACGTGCTAGGCTGCAAGGATGGCGCATGTTCAAACGATTGTATGCGGTGCGATTCGATCGGCCAGCTTCCGCGGGGCGTAATAAGGCTTGCATGATTGAATGCACCGATGAGGCCGACCAAAGGACTGACGTTATCGTGAAGTTCACAGGATGTGAAACTGGACCTACCGGGCTGATTCGTGAGTCGTTAGCTGCCTTTTTGGCTGCCGATTTAGGTCTGCCAATACCGGAACCCATCCTCGTCGAGATTCCGGAAGGTTTTACTGCAGGGCCTGACTTTCCAGAAGTGAATCATCTGGTAGGCAAAAGCTCCAAGTTCGCGTTTGGATCAACCGCCCTACCAGGTGGTTACACAATTTACGCGCCGACCCAGCCTCTACGTGGTCCAATAGTCCAACGTGCCGTGCATATCTTCATTTTTGACACTCTAATTGCGAACATCGATCGTGCACCCAGCAACCCTAACTGCTTGGTAAAAGGGGAGAATGCAATCATTATCGATCATGACCTCGCCTTTATTCTGGACGCTCTTTTCTGGAAAGAGCCCTGGAAGCTTGGTGGTGGAGATGAGTTGGCGGCACCGGAAAAACATATTTTCTGGACGCTCGCGAAAAATCACAGCTTCGATTTCGCCGAGCTGAAGGCTAGGCTGCAGGCAATCTCAGATGATCGATTGTCTGAATACGTTCAGGCCCTTCCCGATGAGTGGCAAGCCGGGAACAAATCGGCTCAGCGGATAGTCGAATACATAACGAAATTACGAGACAATGCAGATAGTGCTTTCTCTGAAATTCAGAGGGTTTTGCAATGAAATTTAAGAATTATGATTTCTCAATATTGAAATACGTACACGACCGTATCACCGGGGAGTTCATCAATATTGGCGCAGTTATATACTGCAAAGAAGACAAACTTCTTAAGTTGAAATGCAAGTCTAGAACGACGCGCATATCAGCGATATTCCCAGATCTTGATAGAACTCATTTAAAGTCCGTTCTGAAGCATATTTCAAATCGATTTAACGAAATAAATAATAGAATCAAAGAGGGTTTGGATTTCGAAGGTGATACACCTCTTTCAAGCTTCATAGCAGAAACACTTAAAAAAGACGACAGCGCCCTTCAGTGGAGCAACGTGTCGTCGGGTCTCTCGCTAGCACCTAGTTTAGAGTTAGATAAGATATTTGAACGATATGTTAGCTTTCACGATGCTCCTGAGGCTCGCGAAAGAAGGACTGAGCAAGACATCTGGCGAGACTTTGAAAAACACTTGAAGAGTTTTGTACCGACAGAAACATTTTCGCCCAAGAAAATATCCGTCCTTGATGATGAGCTCGAATTCAAACACGCATGGAAAAACGGTATATGGCACTGCGTTGAACCTGTTTCATTTGATTTGTCCGATGCTGACAATATGAAGGACAAAGCGCATCGCTGGCTGGGACAAATGACCAGCATTCAAAATAGCAGTGAAGAGTTTAAGCTGTATTTAATTGTCAGCAAACCTACAGAGCAAAAACTGGCAGGCGCATTTACTCAAGCACTGAGTATTTTACGAAAAATCCCAACCAACAAGAAAATTTTCTTAGAGGATGAAGTGGAGGAGTTGGCGCTTGAAATGAAGTCGAAATTTGACAGCCATATTCAAAGCCAAGTTTCTCACTAGAATATATCAGGCATAAAGCCAAACACATTTGGCTAATCCACGAAAAGCCCGGCCCAGCGCCGGGCATTTTCGTTCTGCGCGTTCACGAGTTTTTCACGGGCTGCAGCCTATGGTGATTTCAGCTCTTAATGAAACCTTTTAGCCTGCGCTCCCCACGTGGGCTTTTCGTTGTCTGCGATTTACTGATCGCTCCAATGTCTTCCCTGCGCTAGGCTTTCGACTCCTCGAATGGAGTCGAAGCGTATGCGTCCGGCCAAGTCATCTACCCAACCCCGCAACGCCAGGACATGGTGTGCACTTAAATTTAAGTGGGCACCAGTTCTAGCCTTTTAAGCGGGTATGTCATGCAGCCAACACGCCGTTCCTATTCCAAATTCTTCAAGGCCCAGGTCATTCAAGAGTGTGTCCAGCCCGGCGCTTCGATTGCCAGCGTCGCCCTCAGCCATAGTCTCAACGCAAACCTCGTCCACAAATGGATTCGAGTGCAAGCGCAGAAAAGCACGGCGCTTCAACCTGCATTCATCCAATTGCCCATGCAAACAACGGCGCACGTATCTTCATCGAATATCAGCGTTGAGATTCTGCACCCGCGCGGCACCGTCAAAGTGAACTGGCCAACCGATAGTGCTGCTGCCTGCGCCGCTTTCCTTCGAGACCTGTTGCGATGATCCGCATCGACGCCATCTGGCTCGCCACCGAACCCATGGACATGCGTGCCGGCACTGAAACGGCGCTGGCCAGGGTGATCGCGGCGTTCGGTGCGGCGAAGCCGCACTGTGCCTATCTGTTTGCCAATCGCCGCGCGACTCGGATGAAAGTGCTGGTACATGATGGAATCGGCGTTTGGCTGGCTGCACGTCGCTTGAACCAAGGCAAGTTTCACTGGCCAGGCATTCGACAAGGCAGCGAAATGCAGCTCGATACCGAACAACTTCAGGCCTTGGTGCTCGGCCTACCTTGGCAGCGTGTTGGCGCTGGCGGTGCAATCACGCTGCTTTAACAACTGTAATTGGCGTCTTGGCTTGCTGTCGCAAGTGGCCTGCTTTGGTAAAATCCACGGCATGACTTCCTCGCCCAATCTCGATCAAATGACTCCCGACCAACTGCGTGCATTCGCTACGCAGTTGCTGTCGCAGGTCGAGACCATGGGCAAGACGGTCGAAACAATGGGCAAGAAGATCAACCGCGATCAAACGGTGATCGAGAAACTGACCCACGAGATCGCACAGCTTAAGCGTTTGAAGTTTGCCAAGCGCAGCGAGCAGATGAATCCTGAGCAGGCGAGCCTGCTTGATGACCTGATCGATACCGATATCGCGGCGATTGAGGCCGAGCTTCAGGCCTTGCAAATAGCCCCAGCGGCGACCGAGAAAAAGCAAAAGCCCAAGCGCACGGCCTTGCCGGCAGAGTTTCCACGCACCTTGATCCATCACGAGCCGGACAACACCCACTGCCCATGCGGCTGCGCGCTCAAGCGTATCGGTGAAGATATCAGCGAAAAACTGGACTACACACCGGGCGTGTTTACCGTTGAACGCCATGTTCGTGGCAAGTGGGTTTGCGATAGCTGCGAAACGCTGATCCAGGCACCAGTGCCGGCGCAGGTTATCGACAAAGGCATCCCAACCGCCGGGTTGTTGGCCCATGTCATGATCGCGAAGTTCGCTGACCATCTTCCGCTTTACCGTCAGGAATTGATTTTTGGTCGTGCCGGCTTGGCGATTCCACGTTCAACTTTGGCTCAATGGGTTGGCGTTACGGGCGTGCAGTTGCAGCCACTGGTCGATGCCCTGCGTGACGTAGTGATCGGGCAGCAGGTTGTGCACGCGGATGAAACGCCCGTGCAGATGCTCGCTCCGGGCTCGAAAAAAACCCACCGTTCTTATGTTTGGGCTTACGCCACCAGCCAGTTCTGCGAAACAGCCGCTGTCGTCTACGACTTCAGCCCCAGCCGCGCCGGTGAGCATGCTCGCAACTTCCTGCAAGGTTGGAAAGGTAAGTTGGTCTGCGACGATTTTGGCGGTTACAAGGCCAGCTTCGAACTCGGCGTAACCGAGATCGGCTGCATGGCCCATGCCCGGCGCAAGTTCTTCGAACTGCACGCTACAAACAAGAGCCAGCTCGCCGAGCAGGCCCTGCGTTACATCCAGTTGCTGTACGAGATCGAGAGCGAAGTGCGTGACCTGGAGCCGAATTTACGGTGCCGAATACGGCAAGAAAAAGCCGTGCCGGTGATGGATATCCTGCATGCCTGGATGATCGCCCAGCGTGATCTTGTGCCCGAAGGTTCGGCCATCAGCAGAGCACTCGATTACAGCCTTAAACGCTGGGCAGCGCTGTCGCGCTACCTCAATGACGGGGCCGTACCCATTGATAATAATTGGGCGGAGAACCAGATCCGACCATGGGCTCTTGGACGCAAGAACTGGCTCTTCGCAGGGTCGCTACGCAGCGGAAAACGGGCGGCGGCGATCATGAGCTTGATCCAGTCTGCGCGGCTGAATGGTCATGATCCGTATGCCTATCTAAAGGATGTTCTCACGCGCCTGCCGACGCAGCGGGCGAGTGAAATCGAGCAGTTGCTTCCGCATAAGTGGCAGCCGGTTTAATCACGCAAGATGTGATGCCCGGACGCATACGTCGAAGCGATGCCTACACCTGAATACTCTCTCCCTGATGTTCTTGAATGCCTCTACCACAACCAGCTCGCCCTCGAGGCTGCGCTGATGGAGCTGACACTGCTTGTCGAGAATCAGGGCCATGTCCGGGCCGGCGACAACGTGCGCGGAGCCCTAGGGGCGATTGGTGAGATCGCCGGGCATATCAGGCAGGGTTTGGCCAGGCTCAAGCTTCAGAGTTGATCGTCGTAGCCAGGAGGAGGGCGGCCGCGATCTCGTCCATCGTCGCCTTGTCTCGCTCAAAGTAAGCGGCGCCCGCGTGCGTTATCGCAAGCTGATGGTCTCCAATCTCGACAACGTCCACCAAAGCAAAGAGCGAGATCAGGTCTAGCCCTTCGGCTCTGCCGATCTCTGTATCCCACGACTCATTTCCCTCTTTCAACATATCGGCAAAGTCTTTGGCCTCTTCGTGCGTGCCGAAGAGTTCGAGCATTTCTGTCGACGAAATTCTATTGAGATCGCGATACGCCACCGTCTCTGGGGATCCTGGACTCCCGAGATAAAAGGCATGCCTGTTTGTGAGAGCTTGAGTGTCCGGATGGTTGGGCCCGCGCCGAATTATCCAGGCGCCGTTCGGGCCCTTCGCGCTTACATGTGGAATGAGGACGTACTGCTTGATGGTGGGTTCGTCATCGAAAATATTGTAGGGCAGGGACGGCCGGCCCAAGCGTAAAGCGGTAGCGCCGCATCTCAATCTCCCACGATTGCTCTCGAATGTGTTCCAAATGCCAAGAGGTTTGAGCCTGGCCATCAATCGAATTATTGCCGGTACCAGCACCTGGGACTTTTTGCCCATATAGGGTGCGACTCGAATGAGCTTCCTATCCCGTTCGTTGACTTCATCTGCAGCTATCGGCTCAAGGTCCGCCGGGGTGAACTCTACGAACTCCCACTCAAGTAGGCCTTCTTTTTCTAGGGCCGCTAACGCCTTCAGACCCTCCGGTTCCATGTACAGCTGTTCCGGTCGTAATGGGATCGAGTCCGTCTCGCGCGCTGCGCGGCCGGCGCCGGTGACTGGCTTAATTGAATCTATAGCCGCTCTCCAGTTGCAGCCAGGCCCAGTCCAGATCGGGATTACGTCAGCGAATACCACTCCCGACGTGCTGCTTTCTGGCTTGCCGAAGTAATAACTAACGTACGGAACTGCGCCGAAGAACGTCCTCGTTATCGTCCGAGGCATAGGGTGATTCCCCTCGACAAGTCGATACTCAATGACGAGATCCAGGTCACCACAAAGCAGCGCGCCCCGGGCGTATGAGCCCACGACCCATAGCGAGGTGATCTCGACCTGGGATGTCACTGCTTTTTTGAAGAAGTCTTTGTGAGCGATGGTGCGGACGGATGCCTCGTCCAGCCGCTGGCAGATCCGCTCCAGCTTCTTGGTGAACGACTCGCGGGGATAACGCTTTTCGAGTGCGGCCATGCTCATATCTCTTCAGAAGGAAGAAGAGATCGAACGTATCACTCTGGGCAGCTAAACCACCATTAGCAACCAGTACAGGGAGCACATAGCCTGGCGGGTAAAATGTAGCGATCGACATGGCGTCGGGGAGGAGCAGGGCGAGTTGATTACGCTGGTCATTCACCTTAGGCATGGCCTTGGTCGGGACGGCGACTGTTCGCTGCTTGAAAAGCCGCGACACGAATATGTCATATTCGCCGTGTCGCGGAAAATGAAAATGGCCTAGCGCGAAGAGCTGCGTATAGGCCAGGATGATTAGGTCTCCAGCGACCGCATCATGTCCCGAAGGGTATCAATTGCCTTTCGTTGGCACTCATCATGGGATGCATATTGACCATCCTCCTCATGCCTTAGCTCCCTACCGTCGGTTGTTTTCACATGAAAGCGTACGCCGCGCGGGACCGGATTATCGCCATCGCCCCACTTGAATTCTATGCGGCCAGCTTCTTGATTTGGACCGGTCCAAGTGATGTTTCTTGGCCGGTCAACGGGCATATTCATCGCTCCTCCTTGATCCGGCCTCATGCCGGGCCATCAACCAATAGCCCATAAACTCGAATCTCGCCATCTGCCAAAGCCAGTGATGTGACGGATCAATATCAACGTTTTCGAATTCAAAGAGGATCCAGGGAAAGGCCTTTCGGGAACTGGTCGTAACCATCAAGTCGAATAGAGCGAAAAAGAGCTCTCATTATTGATCTAGACGCCTCCTGAACATGCGGAAAACCTCTTTCGAGCTGTCGCCACATCTCTCTCGCCAGAGGCCTCAGTTCGAGCCGGGCACCCACTCTCGCTGTATGGAGCCAAACCATTACCCCTGCGGCATCCTGCGGTCTACCTTCAGCCTGCAGGCTTCGAACAACGCCCTGTAGCTCAGCAGGTGTTTCCGGCCTGAGGGTGTGCGCGCCAATTGGATCGTTCAAAATGAACCCCGCTTCCTCAAGACGGTTTCTGGCATTCGCGGCCAGCGCCACGACCATACCGATTTCATCGGCGTCCATCTGACTGGGCTGAGCAGTAAAGAGGACATTTCTCTTTCCTGAATCCGAAGATATCGAGCTAGCTTCCATTTCGCGAGCAGACCCATTTTTCCTCCTTGGCAGAGTTAGTGACTGTTCCCTTCAACGATACCCTGCTCCGGCCAAGGTATATCAGTACATGCTCGGGCATTTGTAGAATTTGATCGCCGAGCTATCGAGCCGGGAGCCTAGGACGTAGAGAGTCTGAATCTGATTTTTTTGCGCAATGAAGCCCTCACATGAGAGGCCGCACGAGACATTCGCCGTGAAGCAAATGTTCTGCATGCTGAATTTGAAGAGGTCGTGCGGCCAGGTCAGACAGTCATATTTGCCACCGACAGGGCAGTGGACCTGTTCTAACCCACCAGACGCTACAATCGCCGATCCCGTCAGGCGATCGATTTCCCCGTATCCCCATGCAGCATGGCTCATCCCTGTAACGATCATCGAAAACATCCAGCGCAGAGTAGTCATCATCTTTCCATGATTTAGGTGGCAAGAGCCGACTCTATCAACTCAGTCCGCGGGCCTCAATGCTGCCGATAGGTCCGTAATAGCCGGATTCTTTGATGCGCTCGTTTGGCTATTACATTTTGCTAACTGGCGATAGACTGAGTGCTATTGCTGGCAGGTGGGCAGCACATGATCTGATCAAATTTGGCCTGCCTAGTATCGCGGGGCGAAAAGTGGACTTCCCTTCCGCCTGGTCAGCCGATCTATTCGACATGGGATCGCTTGGGAGGGCGTAAGTGTGAGCAAGCTACGAAAGCTCCGAGAATGGCTGACTATTGATGAAGCTGCCAAGCAGCTGTCAATCAGTTTAAGAGAAGAGGTTAACGAGGCTGACATATTGCGCTTGGCACTAGATGATCACTTGACTCTCTCTGTGTATTTTGTGAATCACGCGAGAGGTCGCCCAGCGAGAATCGAGCCATTAGCTAATCAGCCACCCATTCTGAAAGAGGCAGAAGATTTCCTCGCAGGACACGCCGATACGCTGTCAGGATCGCCAGAAGAGACAAAAAAATGGTTGAGCGATTTTGTTCGAAATTACCGGGGTGACCTCTTACCAAACGGAATAGAGGTTTTAGTTCTTGAAGGCGACGGGCAGAAGCCGGTGAGACTAGAAGGTGTGTGGGATTTGCTCATGTTGGGCGCGGAAAGATTGGATATTGAGCACGCGTACCAGAACCTCACTGGTGGTCCCGCAGTTGAATTGGTTTGCCTGGGAGGGCCACTCGTTTCCAGTCCAGACCGAGGACATATTTACCAATTGCTCGATAACTACAAAAGTAGCACCCGCCCCCTTAAACCAATGCCGCCATCGGTTAAGCCCCAAATTTCTAAAGGACAAAGAGAGGCTTTAGATCTCTTGAGCGCCATTTGTGGTCCTGTAACCACGCGAGCCCCCACGAATGTAATCGAAGATAATTGGGATTACGAGACTGTCTACTATCCTGCTTCTGGGCTTCCCGAAGGGCATGCCTTAGTTGTGCGAACTGCTGCACTGCGAGAGCTTGAGAAAAAGTTGTTGTCCGACGAAGAGGAGCCGGAAAAGCCCCTTCACCCCAGCGAGCGTAAAAGCGTCGCCCAGATAATAGCCGCGCTTGCAGCGATGGCTGGTCTTGATCTCTCAGCACCTTACGCCGCCGATGAAACTCTTAGAGCCTCTGCCGCAGTCAATGGCCTAGAACTTCCAGCTAGTCCTGAAACGGTGGCGAAGTTCTTCAAAGATGCCACAGCCCGAGGCGGCAAGGGCTGACCCCGACTTCCCCATTGGTGTTTCCCTCGACCCCAATAGAGCACAAGCCGCACGCCTGCTGACAAACTATATCTCGTCGCTCCACCAATCTCTATTAATCGTGGGATACAGAATTATGCTCACCACTTCTGCGCATATGCAGCCAGCCACGGAAACCGTTCGCCAGTTCGGCCCAGCCACTGCCTTCATTCGCTTCAGTGAGCAGCCAGCGATCACCGTCGGTGCTCGAAAATCTAAAAGCGTTTTAAAGACGATCCAACTTTCCCCGTCCTCCGCCACTGCAGATGTAGGCATGAATAGGAATCAGAGCCCCAGATCCTTTTCCAAGGCTCCCACGATCATGTCTTCTGCAAGATGCGTGAGAATATCAACTGGATCCTTGCTCAGAACGTCGTTCAGTGAAGCTGCGTAAATGGCTATGCGCGCTCTATGGTGATCAGTCACCGCGTCAGGGAAAGCCGCTTGAAGTGCGATGAATGAGATCAGCGCCTTTATTTGTGGGCTGATAGCGAGATCCGCGACTTGCTTTGCGAGTGCATTACCGTCCAGTACAACGGGGTTGTTAATTGCATCATTTAAGTCGGCACGAAACTGCGCGTTTTCAGATTCGAGATGTGAAATCCAGCTGGCGACGTCTGTGTGGTCGAAATCTCCACTGGTTCTCTCGGCCATTTCTTGGTCAAGGGCAACCGTCGCCTCAAGACGATCAATCAGCTCGGCGTTCACCGAGCGCCTCCCCTTGTCTGCTGATGCCTTTAAAGCCTCATACAAGGGGTAGGGGATACGGAACTGGGATCTATAAATTTCTTCGCTCATGTCACTAGCTTGACACTAAACATGATCACAAGTATAGTGACACGCAGTCACTAAAGGAGCTTTGTATGGGCCCGATATCGAGAACACAGATTCGCCTGCCGTGCGACCTGATGGCTTGGTTGAAGCAACAAGCCAAGGATCAAAATCGATCCATGAATGCCCAACTCGTGGAACTAATCGCGCAGGTAAAACGGAGAGCTCAGCAATGAGCGGGCATGAAAAAGCCCCAAGCGCGCCAACGCTTGAGGCCTATGAAGCAGTGAACTTTTCTAAGGACATTCACATGACCAAGCATACCGAAGTAAACGAAAAACTCAATGCTGCCGCTGTCAGGATGCCGGTCACAGTGGAGTTGTCCTTCGCAATTTGCAACCCGGACCAGGGGCACCTGCTTGCTGTTCGGCCCGGGATCCCAGTAACAGACGCCCTTGAGGAGGCGTCTTGCATTCTTAGTGAGTTGAAATCATCACTTGAGGCGGCTGCGACGGGGGTCGATGGAATCACGCCTAATCAAGCTTGGCTTCTGTTTCGGGCTGCGAATACAGCGAAGGTTATTGTCGACTCGACACATGCCGGCCTGGAGAACGCGCAATGAACATTTCCTCTAGTCAGCACGTGCAGAATGGCGTCGGGACACATTTTCGGATTCAACAGGATGTGTCGCGCTCCACAATGTCTTCTCGCGAGGTTGCGGATCTTGTTGGCTCGCGTCATGACAGCGTGAAACGCACCATCGAACGCCTTCAAGAGAATGGCGTTGTAAGCTTTACACCGTCGGTGGAAACCTCACACGAAGGCGCGGGCGCGCGACCAGTAGAAGTTTACCTGGTCAACAAGCGCGACAGCTTCGTTGTGGTCGCCCAGCTCAGCCCTGAGTTTACGGCTCGCCTCGTTGATCGCTGGCAGGAACTGGAACAGCAAGTTGCTAAGCCAGCCTTCGACTACGCGGCAGCACTTAGCGATCCCCGAACACTCCTGGCGCTGCTAACCGAAAACGTGACAAAGGTCGTTGCGTTGGAGGCGGACAATATCGAGCTCTCGAAAGAGAACCACGAACTGGAAGTGAAGGTGGAGCAGGATGCGCCGAAGGTGGCCTTCCACGACATGGTCGCGGTGTCCCATAAGACGTACAACGCAGCCCAGGCCGCGAAGATCATCGGCACTGGTCGAACTAGGCTGCTGCAGTTCATGCGCCAGAAGGGATGGGTGACGAGGAACAACGAGCCCTACCAGGTGAAGATCGAAGCAGGCCTACTCGATGTGAAGCTCGGCACCTTCGAGCATCCAATCGATGGCACGGTACCGACGTGCTCAACACTGATCACTGGCAAGGGGCTGGCCAAGCTTCAGGCTATGTGGCAGAGCAGGGAAGAGGATTTGCTGAAGTAGGAGCGAAGGGCCCGGCCTTGCGCCGGGCTTTTGCCATCTCGGGTTCAGGATTTTTCGGCGTTGGCTTTTTCGAGCAGCCCGGCGATGCCTTCCAGCAGAACCAGATCTGATTCCTTCAGCTTGCCCTTCGCCGCGGCTCTGGCCAGTTTCTCAACGATTGCGATTGCCCGGGGCGAGGCCGATCCCAGCATCGCTTGGTAGGCAGGCGAATGCTCGCGATGCACTTCATGTCGCGAGAACTCACCCTCGATGACGTTCGATCCGTAACCGCCCGGATTAACGAGGAGGCCAGGAGCCAGGCCGATTTTCTGCTCAAGATTGAGCGCAGCTTTCTCGCCCAAGCCTCGATGTCCGTTGAGGATCTGTGACAAATAGGACGCGTCCAGATCGTGCTGTTCGGCGAAATCTTTCTGGCTGAGTTGGCCGATTATGCGCCGCAGCGCTTCGACCCGAAGAGTTTTCATATCCATAGGCGAATAGTGATCCTGCGTTAGCAAACAGTAAATTATTTATTGCTATTGCAAAACAAATTAGCAAAGCGTAATCTTGAGATTCTTTCGGAGATCATCATGACGCTACTCGACCTCATCCGCTCCCTGGAGCCGTCCCAACTGGATTCCCTGGCAGAGCGCAGTGGCACCAGTGTCGGCAACCTTAAACAGATCGCCTACGGGTATCGCATGGCTGGTCCTGGGCTCGCCATCAATCTTGATCGCGAGTCGGGGAGGGCGGTGACGTGTGAAGAGCTTCGTCCTGATATCGACTGGGCTTACTTGCGTAATTCATCCACCAGCTCCGAGCAATCCGCGGCCTGATTCGAGTGAAGTTTCGCTCATCCCTAACACGTGCTGCCACGACAACCGTAAAGAGGTTTCCCGAATGGAACAGGTACATCGCGCAATTCATGAGGCAGTGCTTGATGCGGGGCCAAAGCAATTGGCTCACCTGATGGGCATGAGCCACACCGCGTTGCTCAATCGCAGCAACCCGAATGATGATTCGCATCGGCTGAACCTGGAGCAATTCCTACAGATCTTGGTGCACAGCAAGAATCCTGAGCCATTGCAGTTACTGGCGAGTGCGCTGGGGTACGAGTTGGTGCCTCTCGTGAGGCCTGAAGGGGTCAGCTTAATTCAAGCGCTAGTACATCTGGCTGCCGAGTCTGGGGATGTGTCACGCGCAGTCCATGACGCCATGGCTGACGGACATATCTCTCAGATCGAGAAGGCCGGTATCCAGAAAGAAATCGGCCATGTGCGACAGAGCTTGCTGGTGTTGGAAGAGTCGGTGAAGGCGGCGTGAATGCGCTGCCAGGGTAGGGCTTGCATTATTTCAAGCGGGAGGATGAAGAAATTCGCCCGGTGCAGAAAGCAACAAGCCCGGCGGGAACCGGGCTTATCAAATCGTCCTGTGCAACCAGGACAACACATCTCACAGAGGTACTTATCATGGCACACGCAATCCGTAGCGAACAAGCTCGCCTGTTGATGTCGATTAATTTCCCGCTTATTCGTACGCGCGACGACCTAAGTTTTACGTCTCGTGACGATCAAGGACGCATGGTCAATTGGCCGCGAAACAACCCGGGCGTTGCCGCCGACTGGGAAAAGGGCAAGACGTTCTTCGATCACGAAGTCAGCGCATTAGCGGCCTTTGACGAAACTGAAGCGTTCGAAGCCATTCAGTTCGCAATCACCGACATGTGCCGTCGCTGTACGTGCCTTGAAATTGGTTTTGCTGAGCGCGTTGCTGCAGCCGCTGTGTTGGGCCTGCGCGCCATGCGAAATGGCGAAGCCGATTTCCTTCCTGTCGATCAGGAGGACGACTAAATGGGCCGTTCAATCATTCCTCCAGGTCGCATCACCGGTGGCGCAGACACTTTAACGGGCAACCTTCAAACCTCGCCTGCTGAGCCCTTCTCAGCCTGCAAGATCGCCGGCCCTTGGCCAACCTATGCCAGCTTCCGAAATCTTCCTGAGCGCGAACGCTGGGTGCTCTACGGCAGCGCCAAGGCGTATCGGCAGTCTCTGGAGGATCAGGGATTCGTCATGGCTGAATCCTACGACGCTTTCATCAAGCGCGTTACTGACGAGATGGAGCTCTGACCTATGAGCATGGAATTGATGGTCAAAGCCATGAAGACGAAGGTGGGTAATCCGTTGCGCAAACTGGTGCTGATCAAGCTTGCTGATAACGCCAACGACCAGGGGGAGTGCTGGCCGTCCTACCAGCACATTGCTGATCAATGCGAGATAAGCCGCTCAACGGTGAAGGTTCACATTCGGGAGTTGGAGAACACGGGATTGCTTCGTCGTGAATTCCGTCGCAAAGGCGAGCTGAATCAGTCAAACGTCTTTCATCTGACGCTCTCTGGTGGGGCGTCAGATACCCCAGGGGGTGGGGCGGCAGAAAACCCACCTGGGGCGGCAGAAAACCCAGGGGGTGGGGCGGCAGCTGCCCCCAGAACCAGTCACCTTTATGAACCAGTCAAGGAACCTAAACCTATGGGCACTCCAGCACCACTGGAAGGGTTTGAAGCGTTCTGGAAGCTGTACCCGAAAAAGAAAAGCCGCAAGGAAGCACTCAAGACTTGGACGAAGCTGAATCCCGGAGCTGAACTACACCAGACCTTGATCGCTGCTCTTGGCGACCACTGCCTTTCCGAGGACTGGACCAAGAATGGTGGCCGCTACATTCCGAATGCCGCCACCTGGCTGAATGGTGAGCGGTGGCACGACATTCTCACGCCGGCTACCTCCAGCAAGTCATCGGCCTTCACCAACCTGCCGATCCATACCGAAGAGATGTATCCGGAGGTGAAAAATGGCGCGAATTTCTAATTTCTGCAAACAGCCTCAGGTCCGCTTTTTTGACCTCGACTGCGCCATACATGGTTCGGTGAACAGCTCCGAAACTGAGCAGTTCGATGGCTCGGTATTACCTCGGGGTTGCAAGCATTGCCACTGGGAGGCCCTGCACACGGCTCCGAAATCGACTGAGGCTTACGCCTTGGCGAAGGGTAGAAAGAAGGCTGAAGACCTGAACCAGTTACTCGTAGGCTCCGGTATCACACCACGGTTCAGCGCCTGCACCTTCGACACCTACAGGACCGCAGGTGGAGGTGAGGGCATGTCCAGGGCGCTGCATGCCTGTATGGACTACGTCGATCAGTTTCCCGATAACTACGCTGCTGGGCGCTCTCTGGTTCTTTCTGGCAACGTCGGTAATGGCAAAACCCATCTAGCTTGCGCGATGGTTCAGGCAGTCATTCGTAAGCATGGTGCCCGGGCCGTAATCGCCACCGCAGCTGAGATCATCCGAGTCTTCAAAGGCGCTATGGATCGTAACGCCGAGTACTCGGACAACGACATTCTGGAAGAGCTTGCGAGCTTTGATTTGTTGGTCATTGACGAAGTCGGCGCTCAAAGCGGTAGCGCATATGAGCTGAGCGTTCTGCATGAGGTCATCGATCGACGTTACCAGTTCGTCTTACCCACTGTGGTGGTTTCCAATCTTGTAACCGCGGATCTCACGCGTTACATCGGAGATCGCGCCTTGGATCGCCTACGGCAAGCGGGTGGACAAGCTGTCGGATTCAATTGGGCATCCGCGCGAGGTGCTGTATGACTCGGGAACTGTTCAGCGTCGAGGCGGAGCACGGGGTTCTCGGGGCAATCATGATGGACCCGAGTCTGTTCGACGACGTCACTAGTAAGGTAAAGATCTCGGACTTTCATGATCTGGAAAACGCCGCGTTGTATCAGGCAATTGTCGACTGCCATGCGATAGGGGATCCCATCGATGCGGTGACTGTAGGGCTGTTTCGCCCGCGGTTGCCTAGCGGTGAAAGCATGCTGGCATTCGCTGCCGAAATCGCCAACAACGTCCCAAGTACTGCGAACTGGAAGGCCTACGCTCGTCACGTTCGGGAACGTGCTGTGCTGCGTCAGGTTGTTCAGGCTGCTGACGTCATCAGAGAGCAGGTGAGTGAAGATCGGTCGTTGTCAGAGATCATCGCGCTCGCACAACAGGCTACTGCAGACCTTCGCGACCTGGATGACGACCACCCGAAGTATCAACGCCTTGATCACGTCATGGGCCGGGCTGCTGAAGGTGTCAATGACAAACACCTCGGCTTGAGGCCTGATTGGCCTTCAACCGGGCTGCAAAAGCTTGATGAGCTGATGCAGGGGATTCGACCGAAGAAGGTGACCATCATCGCCGGCCTGCCTGGTAGTGGGAAAACGACGTTGGCACTGCAGATCGCCCAACACAATGCCTGTGTCGCCAAGCTGCCGTGGTTAGTGTTCTCGATCGAAATGCCTGGCGAGGAACTGGGCGTGCGCGCTATCGCATCCCTTGGCGGTGTTGATCTCCGCAGGCTCGACAACCCAGAGAAAATGCAGGATGACGACTGGTCACGAATGGTCGGAGCAGTAGCCAAGGCGCATGGAGCCCCTCTGTTCATCTGTGACGAACCGCACCAGAGCCCAGCGACCATTCGATCAACCGCAAGGCAATGTCAGCGTGAACATGGCTTGGCCGGAATCATGGTCGACTATCTCGGCCTGGTTCAGTCGGAGCGAAGAGGGAGGACACGAAGTGAGGAGGTGGGCGCGATCAGCAAAGCGCTACTTCGCCTTGCGAAGGAGCTCAACATCCCGGTCGTAGAGCTCTCACAGTTGAACCGCGACTCCACCAAGCGTGTAGGCAAGAGGCCTCAGGCGAGCGATCTGCGCGACTCTGGCGAGATCGAGGCTGATGCCAGCTGCATTATCCTGGTTCATCGCGACATGGATAGCGAAGAGGGCCAGAACGGTGTGACCGAGCTGATCATGCCCAAGTGTCGACACGCGAAAGTCGGAAGCTGTCTCGTCCAGCAACAAGGGGAGTACGGTCGCTTCGCCGACTTCTGCAGCAATTCGTATCCATCCGACGAGGAGGTCGAGATGAATCGCCCCTTCGTCAGTAAGTACAGGGGGAAAACACAATGAACGATCGAAGCGCTGCACCGCTTCCGCGCAAAAGCATGAGTGAGCTGGAGCGGCAGTTTTTGAAAGTGGCCGCCGAAGAATTTGCCAAGATCAAGATCGGCGGCGCTGCAGCTTTGGCGTGTCTCCTGGAGATGGTTGCTTGCTGGCACGGGGGCCGGGGAAAGATCGGGTTCCACGACTTCGGCCAGCGTTGGCTCATTCAGGGCAACGCCAAGAATAAACCTGCCGACCGTTTGCTGCGTGATCTGTTTGGTTTGAGTGATCCAGATCCGAGGAAGGCCGCATGAAGAAGCGCACCTACGTCGATAAACCTCTGGGCGATACGGAATACCTGCTGGAGCAGTGGGGATGGTGGCGAATGGATGGGATGGGCGTACCACGCTACGTATCTCCGCTACTGGCACTCATGCGGGACAATGTCCAAATGGCTAGCACGGCCAGCTATGTCATCACTGACGATCAGGCGTTAGCAGTGGATTCAGCCGTAGCCAAGCTGACGCAACGTAGTGGTCAGATGGGCCTGTTCCTTTGGCTATACTTCGGTGCCAAGTGGACGATGGTGCGGGTAGGGGAGTCGGCTGGCATTTCGGAGCGATCTGCAAGGGAGCTAATCAAGTCCGGCGTCGGTTGGATTGACGGTGTATTGCATGGAATGAGTGAGGCTGCCTAGAAAACTCTTTCATGCCGGATAACAACCTGTTTCCATGGCACGGTGTTCAGCTGTTCCAGCGCGGCACCCAGGCAAAAGGCTCCGAAGACTCGTTGGGGCTTTTTGTTGCCGCGCAGTCTTTTGAGATTGGGATGATGTCTATATGATGGCATTGTCATCATCGGTCAGAAGGGAATCTCATGCGGTCGTTATTTGCAAAAACGTTTGGCGGGTTGAGCGGTCCGGTGTATCTCCGGCACTTTTTGTTCGGTGCTGTCATCGCCGCACTGCTGATCACCGTGTCGGTCAGCGGCAAGCATCAGCCAAATTTTGGGTTCATCACCTTCGTGCTGATCAACACAGTGCTGTATCCCTACGCAAGGTTCGTCTACGAGAGCGTGGTTAACTACATTGTCGGAAACAACCAGTTTTACTGGAACGCCACAACGTTCGTGATCGCGAAATACCTCACTATTATGGTGTGTTGGGCGTTCGCGATTTTCATCGCTCCCGTTGGGCTGATCTACCTGTTCTTCCGGAATAGCAAGCGTTCAGCGATGTGACGCTCGCCGAAAGCCCGGCCATTGAGTCGGGCTTTTTTGTTTATGCAGATGAATGCTTAGGCTGATGAGCAGTTAAACGGTGCCGTTCAGCGGTAGAACACTGGAAGTGGCGACCCAGGGGTCGCGGGTTCGAATCCCGCAGTGCTGGCAACAGTGCTTATATGCGCCGAGCTACCAATGCACGCCACATGGAAAGCCGGAGATCAGCACCGGTCATCTGCAACCAACTCCCCCGGCAGTGAAACAGCATAACGCTGCGAATCAGACCGGAACGCACCGCCGGGAGGAAACATCCGGCGCCGGATAAAGGTAACCGGCATAGCCCAGCCCTAAACCAGCTGGGCTTTTTTATGTCCCCATTTTGGCGAATCCGCTCCCCACGGAATTCCGCCAGGCCTCGCAGGCCTTCTTATCGCCCACATCCCGAAAGGGAACACCTGAGATGCCAAAGATGACTCCAGATAAAGACCCTACATCTTGGGCTGACGTCTGGCGAATCATCAGCAACCCTCTTTGGCAGGGAGCAATCATGGCCGCGACAATTTCTCTTCTTCGTGTTTTGTACGACGCCAAGGAGACGAAGGTGTGGCGAGTGATCCTTGAGTCTCTGATCTGTGGCGGGCTGAGCCTGTCAGCCAGCAGCATCATCAAGTGGATGGAGTGGCCTGACGGGTTGTCAGTGGCCGCTGGCGGGATGATTGGCTTCCTCGGCGTTACTGCCATCAGGGAGTTCGTCCTGAAATTCATTGGCAAGAAGGTGGAGACCGTATGACTACCACCCGAGGCGTGCGGAACAACAACCCCGGCAACATCGATTACGCACCGTCGAACAAGTGGCGCGGCCAGCTCCCGCCGAATCCAGCCATCGAGAAACGGTTTGCCCGGTTCGACACGCCAGAGAACGGCATCCGTGCGCTGTGCAAACTGCTGCTGACCTACCAGAACCGGTACGGGCTGAAGACGGTCAAGGACATCATCGGCCGCTGGGCACCGAGCAACGAGAACGACACCGCCGCGTACGTACGAGCAGTTGAGTCGAGCATCGGTATCAAGCCCGGAGTTGAGGTGGACTTGTGCCACGACGGCGTGATGCGAGCCTTCGTCAAGGCGATCATCCGCCACGAGAACGCCGGCTTTGGATACCCGCAGGCCGTCCTCGATGAAGGCGTGCGGCTGGGACTGACGTGAACGTCCTGCGTGCACTGGCGCTGGCAGCCGTCATAGGGTTGGTCGGCGCACTGCTCGTCGGCATCCAGCAATACCGCGTCATGGCCCTGCAAGCCTCTGTCACCTTTGAACAGGGCGAGAAGCAGAAGGCCGTGACTGCCAACACCGAAAGTCAAGCCACCATCACCACACTACAGGCCGAAGCCAAGCGCAACGCAGCGTTCCAGGCAGACCTGAACAAACGGCTACAGGCCAGTAAAGCCAAAGCCAGAAAGGCGGAGAAGGACTTTGAAGAACTCAAGCGCAACAGCAAGCCTGTTCGTGATTGGGCTGACCAGCCTCTGCCTGGCGGCCTGTTCAAGCCCGCCGATGGTGACAAAGACAAACGCACTACTAATTGAGTCGCCCGAACTCGTTCCGTGTGAGCGAGTGACCGCCGAAGACTCTGACCTGCGCACCAACGGCGATGTGTGGAACCTCAAAGACCGGGCAATCAATCTGCTCGACACCTGCGCCGATCAGGTAGACGCATCCATCCAGCGGAGTAAGAGCAAGTGACTAACTATCTGATCAAAACCCGTGACGGCGAGCTCCATCTTGTGACTGCTTCAACCTACGTGCAAGACGCCAACGGCTTGCGCTTCGTAGGGGATGCCGGAACCACTCGCGGGCTGTTCCCGCAATTCGAATGGATGAAGGTCAAAGACGACGAAGCCGTTGTCGTTCCAGGCCAAGCCAATCCGGTCGCGTCTTCTGAGCCTGCTGCCTCATCCTCGCCCGAATTGGCTGGGGAGTAAGACGTGTTTGACCTCACCGGTAAGCAGGCTCTCTTCGTTGATGAGTACCTTATCGACTTGAATGCCACTCAGGCCGCCATACGAGCCGGGTACAGCGCTCGCACGGCAAACGAGCAGGGTTGCAGGCTGTTAGCCAATGTTAGCGTCCAGGCAGCGCTGCAAGAGCGCATGCAAAAGAGGGCGCAGAAGACAGAAATCACCCAGGAGAAAGTGCTTGAGCGCCTCTGGATGATCGCCACTGCCGATCCTAACGAGTTGGTTGAATACCGCCGTGAGTGCTGCCGGCATTGTTTCGGCGAACTCCACATGTACCAGTGGATTGATGAGGAAGAGCTCGCCATCGCCATCGCCGAGGCATCAGACCCGGATAGCGTGAGCCAGGATGGCGGGTTTGGCTACGACTCATCGATTGCGCCGCACCCGAAGTGCCCCAAGTGTGCAGGGAATGGCAAGGGTCGCGTTCACGTTCACGATTCGCGTCAGCTGAGCCAGTCCGCAGGCACACTCTATGCCGGCGTCAAGGTTGGTAAAGATGGGCTTGAGGTGAAGATGCACGATCAGCTCGCCGCACTCGACAAGGTGGCTCGTCACCTCGGGATGTTCAAAGACAAGCTTGACCTGACCATTGATATTCACGATGGCCTTGCAGATCGGATGGCCAGAGCCCGTGAGCGCGCAACCAAATCCCAATCCTGAGCTGCAGCTCGTCGAGGACATTGCCTCGTTCACCCATGACCCCCTCGGATTCGCGCTGTATGCGTACCCATGGGGCGAGGGCGAACTGAAGGGCGTTGAAGGGCCTCGGCAGTGGCAGCGCGACGTGATGGGCGATATCAAGACTCACCTGAGCAATCCCGAGACTCGGCACCAGCCGCTGATGATCGCTGTAGCGTCAGGGCACGGTATCGGTAAGTCAGCCGAAATGGGCATGCTGCTTGATTGGGCCATGTCCACTTGCGAAGACTGCAAGGTGGTGGTGACTGCCAACACCGACAACCAGCTCCGCACCAAGACGTGGCCAGAGATCAGCAAGTGGTTCCGCCTGGCGATCAACAAGCACTGGTTCAACCCAACGGCTACCAAGATCGCCTCCGTGGATCCTGAGCACGGAGACGCATGGAAGGCTGACGCGGTGCCATGGAGCGAGCACAACACCGAAGCATTCGCTGGCCTGCACAACAAGGGCAAGCGAATCGTGCTGATCTTCGACGAAGCCTCGAACATTGCCGACAAGGTGTGGGAGGTGGCCGAGGGTGCGCTGACGGACGAAGACACCGAGATCATCTGGCTGGCCTTCGGTAACCCGACACGCAACACCGGGCGCTTTCGTGAGTGCTTTCGCAAATACCGCCACCGCTGGATCCCCCGGCAGATTGACAGCCGCACAGTGGATGGCACGAACAAAGACCAGATTGCCAAGTGGGAGGCGGACTACGGCGCCGACTCGGACTTCTTCAAGGTCCGCGTCCGTGGGCTGTTCCCGTCCTCCTCAGACGTGCAGTTCATTGGCCAGAACCTGGTTGATGCCGGCATGTCGACCACGGTCACCGAGGCAATGGTCAGCCACGCGCCAGTTATCATCGGCGTAGACCCGTCATGGTCTGGCGAGGATGAGTTCGCGATCTACATGCGCCAGGGCCTGCACAGCAAGCTACTGGCAACGTTCCAGAAGAATGACGACGACGTGCTGAGTGCTCAGCGCATCGCTCAGCTCGAAGACCAGTACAAGGCCGACGCGGTCTTCGTGGACTTCGGCTACGGCACTGGCATCGTCTCTGCCGCCAGGGCAATGGGTCGCAACTGGACGCTCGTGCAGTTCGGCGGTGCGTCCTCAGACCCGGCGATGCTCAACAAGCGCGGCGAGATGTGGAGTTCGGCCAAGAAATGGCTGATGGAAGGCGGCGAGCTGAATGACCAGCAAACCGCAGACGAACTCTCAGCCCCCGAATACAGGGTCAAGCTCGACGGCAAGATCGTCCTCGAAGACAAGGGTGAGTTGAAGAAGCGCACAGGTGTCAGCCCCAACCGGGCGGATGCACTGGCGCTGACCTTCGCATTTCCTGTTGTCAAGAAGCTCGCCTACTCAAACGGCACCAGCCACCAAACCGATTACGACCCATTTAACCAGTAGGAGAGCAGCCATGTGTGGCGGCGGCAAACTTCCAGGCACTGACATCATCAAGAAATGGGACCCGCTGCGGGGTGGCGACGTGATCCTCGACAAGCTCGGCCTGCCCAGCGTATTGGGTGACAAGCACGGGATCATGAACGGCAACGAGCCCGAGATTAACGAAACGGGCAGCACCGCTATTCCTCAAGAGACCAACGTCGCCGAGGAAGTGCAGTCGGCCCGCGCATCGGAGAAACGCCGTCGGGCTGCTGCGTCTGGTATGTCCTCGACCATTCTCGGCGGCGGAACGGCCGGCACCACTACTGGCGCGAAAACGCTTTTGGGGCAATAGGTTATGGACGAGACTCCACGTCAACGCGCCGACAAGCGTCTCGCGATGCTCAAGAACGAGCGTCAGCCGTGGGAGATCACATGGAAGGACCTATCGGATTACGTCCTGCCGATGCGCTCGAAGTTCCTCTACGACGGCAAGCCCCAAGGTGATCGTCGTAGCAAGAAGATCATCAACAGCACGGGTACCAAGGCGAGCCGCACACAGTCTGCGGGCATGGTCTCGGGCATCACCTCGCCGGCCCGGCCATGGTTCCAGATGAGCACCGAGTCGCAAGAGGCGATGGAGTTCGGCCCAATCAAGGCCTGGCTGTATGACGTCACCCAGC
The DNA here is from genome assembly GCF_054897705.1 of Pseudomonas sp. GB2N2. Taxonomy (NCBI): domain Bacteria; kingdom Pseudomonadati; phylum Pseudomonadota; class Gammaproteobacteria; order Pseudomonadales; family Pseudomonadaceae; genus Pseudomonas; species Pseudomonas sp. GB2N2. Next base: position 2,389,440 of record NZ_CM142701.1, on the reverse strand, counting down.
GCATGCGGGACAAGTTCCTCAAGTCGAACCTGTACAGCGCATTGCCGGTTGTGTACTCGGAGATGGGGACGTTTGGTATTGGCGCCATGTCGATCGAGGAAGACGAAGACGAGGTGTTTCGCTTCGAGGCCTTCACCGTCGGCCAGTATTACGTCGCCAATGGTGCCAACGGCAAGGTGGACACGTTCTACCGAGAATTCAAGATGACCGTGGGCCAGCTGGTCGAGAAGTTCGGGCTTGAGCAGTGCTCGACCCGGGTGAAATCGGAATGGACCGCGGGCCGTCGTGACACCTGGGTTGACTGCGTGCAGGCCGTAGAGCCCAACAAGTACCGCGAAGACGGCAAGCGCGACAGCAAGAACCTGCCGTTCGCCTCGATCACCTACGAAGTTGCAGCCGAGAACCCCAAGGACCTGCTGGAAGAGAAGGGCTTTCACGAGTTCCCGATCATCGCCATCCGCTGGGACACGCTGCCTGAAGACTCGTACGCCACTGGTCCGGGGCATATCGCACTGCCGGACATCAAGGCCCTGCAGCTCTACGAGAAGCGCTCGGCGCAGATGGTTGACCGAGGGTCCGATCCGGCCCTTCAGGCTCCGTCATCGCTGCGTGGCCAGCCAAGCTCGATGATCCCTGGCGGTATCACCTACGTCGATCAGGTGGGCGGGCAGAACACCATCCAGCCGATCTATACGCCCAATCCGGGCTGGCTCGGTCCGCTGCAGCAGAAGATCCAAGAGTTGGAGCAGAGCGTCAAAGAATCCTACTTCGCTGACCTGTTTCTGATGATCAGCCAGCTGGACGACGTGCGCAGCGCCACGGAGATCGTCGAGCGCAAGGAAGAGAAGATGCTGATGCTCGGCCCAGTGCTTGAGCATATCAACGACGAAGGCCTGGACCCGCTGATCGACCGCTGCTTCAACATCATGCTGCGCCAGTCGCTGCCGATCTGGCAGGGGATTATCGACGGCGTGCCTCTGCTGCCTCCACCGCCAGAAGAACTCAGCGATATCGAGCTGAAGGTCGAGTACGTCTCGATCCTGGCTCAGGCCCAGCGCGCACTCGGCGTGGCCAGCCTTGAGCGTTACGCGGCGTTCGTGGGCAACCTCTCCGGGGCGTTCCCGACGGCCGCCGACAAGATGGACTCCGATCAGCTCATTGACGAATACGCCAACGCGATTGGCGTGGTGCCAACGGTTGTCCGCGGTGACGAACAGGTGGCACAGATCCGCCAGCAGCGCGCCCAACAGCAGCAGGCAGCACAAGCCCAGCAGGTACTCGGCGCAGGGATCCAAGGCGCCAAACTCCTATCCGAAACCGAAGTCACGCCGAATAACGCCCTCGGCCAAATGCTCGGAGCCTAAATGTTCGATGACGACGATATCCAGCGCACTGAGCTGGAGGCCAAGGCGCGCCTGGAAGAAAGGCGCGAGGTCGACGACTTCCTTTGGCTGATGGGCGATCTGCGGGGTCGGCGCATCGTCTGGCGCCTGCTGAGCCAAGCCCGAATCTTCCACTCCACCTTCGACACCCACGGCGGGCGCATGAGCCTGAACGAAGGCGAGCGCCAGTCAGGCCTGCGCCTGATGGCAAAGATCAATCTCTTATGCCCTGACCTGTACCCCTTGATGGTCCGGGAAAACACAGTGAAACCAGAGGAAAAAATCGATGGCTGACGCAACCGAGGCAACCACCACCACAACCGTAAGTGGTGCCGAGACCGCTCCGTCACAGACCGCCGCAGCACCAGCAGTTGCACCCGCAGCAACAGCGCCCGCTGAGCCTGCCGCAGCCGCTCCAGCCGCGACGGAACCACCTGCCGAGCCTGCAAAGCCAGCAGGCGCCCCAGAGAAGTACGAGTTCAAGGCCCCCGAAGGCTATGTGCCTGACGCGCAGCTGCTTGCTGGGTTCGAGTCTCTTGCCAAAGAGCTGAACCTGCCGCAAGACGCCGCGCAAAAGCTCATGGAGTTCGACGCCAAACGACTCGCCTCTTCCCAGGATGCGGCTGCGGCTGACCAGAAAGCGCAGGTGGAAGCGTGGATTGGCGAACTGAAACAGGACAAGGACTTCGGCGGTGCCAACTTCGACGCCAGCGTCAAGGTTGCCCAGAAGGCCATGGCCGATTTCGGAACGCCAGAACTGCGCCAGATGCTGGATGCGTCGGGCCTCGGGAGTCATCCCGAAGTCGTCCGCTTCTTTCATCGAGTTGGCAAGGGCTTGGGTGAGGGTTCGATTCACAAAACCACCACCGAGCAACCGGCCGAGCGCTCGCTCGCCGAACGCATGTACCCAAATTATCCAGCTTAAGGAGCGCCATACATGGCCACTATTGGTAATACCGTACCGACGCTGCTCGATGTAGCCAAGCGTATGAACCCGGACGGCGGCGGCATCATGCCGATCGCTGAAATGCTCACCCAAGAGAACGAAATGCTGCTCGACATGCCGTGGTACGAAGGCAACCTGCCGACCGGCTCGCGCATCACCACCCGCACCGGTTTGCCGTCGGTCATCTACCGCAAGCTGAACAGCGGTGTGCCGCCAAGCAAGTCGACCACTGCGCAGGTTGATGAGTCGTGCGGCATCTTGGAAGGCCGTGGTCAGGTCGACGTTGACCTGGCAATGCTCAACGGCAACACCGCCAGCTTCCGCCTGTCCGAGTCGTCTTCCTTCATGGAGTCGATGAACCAGGAAATGCAGCGCGGTGTGCTGTACGGCAACACCGACGTGACGCCCGAGTCGTTCACCGGCTTGGCGCCACGCTTCAGCACCGTCGTGACGGCCAACGCCCAAACCGCCAACAACGTCATCGACGCGGGCGGCACCGGCTCCACCAACACCTCGATCTGGCTGATTGGCTGGGGCGAAAAGACTGTGCACGGCATCTATCCGAAAGGTTCAAAGGCCGGTCTGGTGCACAAGGACCTGGGCGAGGGTGATGCCTTCGACGTCAACAACAACCGCTTCCGCGCGCTGATGGATCAGTACCAGTGGAAATGCGGCATCGCGGTCAAGGACTGGCGCTATGTGGTCCGCATCGCGAACATCGACGTGGCCACCCTGACCAAAAACGCCGCAACCGGCGCGGACATCATCGACTTGATGACCCAGGCACTGGAACTGATCCAAGGCCTGACCGGTGTGACTCCGGTGTTCTACGTCTCCCGCCGTATCCGCGCGTTCCTGCGCCGCCAGACCGTGAACAAGGTGGCAGCGGGCACCCTCAGCTACGACAACGTTTCCGGCAAACCGGCGCTGATGTTCGGCGAAGTCCCGGTCCGTCGCGTGGACGCCATCCTCAACACTGAGGCAAGGGTAGTTTGACGGCCCCCGCTAATTTTAGGAGTCACAACCATGTACGTCGATAAGCAAGCCGAGTTCTCGGACAACCAGACCGTCACTGCGACGGCCGTATCCACCAACGTTTACGACCTGTTCCCGGTCGGCAACGGGGTGAACAGCAACGCCGTGCGCGACATCGGTGTGGGCGAGGACGTTTACCTGGTTGTTCAGGTAGACAACGCCGCCACTGCCGCTGGCGCAGCGACTGTCACTGTCACGCTGGAGTCGTCCACCACTGCGGATCTGGCAACCGCGCCAACCGTGCATTTCTCTTCGGCGGCCTATGCCTTGGCAACCCTGACCGCCAACAAGACGCTGATGGCGTTCAAGTTGCCGGCCGACGCCTACAAGCGCTACATCGGTGTGCGCTACACCGTGGCCACCGGCCCGTTGACTGCCGGTTCGTTCTCCGCGTTCTTCGCGAAGGACATCCAGGCTTTCCGCTCTTACGCCAAGGGCTACAACTTCTGAGGATTGAGTGATGGCTAAAACCCAAGAAGTAGGCAGCAAGGAGGCCGCCCACACGTCGTGGTACGAGGTTCTGGAAGTCAGCTACATCGGCGACCGCCTCTACACCCCAGGGCAAGCCGTGCAGTACGACGGCGAGGCCGGCAGCAACCTCCGTGAAATTACGGATAAGGAAGCTGCAGCTCTCAGCGCCCAGTAACACCACCCGCAACAATAGGGGCCTTCGGCCCCTTTCTTTTTGTCCCGAGGAATCCCATGGCCAGTGTCGTTGAAGTCTGCAATATGGCGTTGTCGCGTATCGGCAACAGTCAGCGCATTGACAGCCTGACCGAGCGCAGTGTTGCCGCTGAGCAATGCTCGCTGTTCTACGAGCAAACCCGCGACATGGTGCTGCGCGACAAGCCGTGGCCGTTCGCTACCAAATTCGTCAGCTTGGCGGAAATTGCCGTCAATCCAGACCCTGCCTACCCCTACAGTTACTCGATGCCGGCTGATTGCCTGATGGCGCGCCGCATTGTGAACGACGTATTCCCCATCAATGCCTGGCCCTATCAGGGGTACGGCTGCGGGATCGACCTGCCACAGGTTCCGGCAATCCCGTTCCGCATCATTCAGGGCGAGTCCACCCGGCTGATCGCCACGGCGGTATCCCCTGCAACGCTGGAATACACCGTGCGCGTCGAGGACCCTGGCTTCTTCGACCCCATCTTCATCTCGGCGCTGGCCTACAAGCTGGCTGTAGAGATTGCGGGCCCACTCTCGAAGGACCAGAGCATCGTCAACCGGTGTGAGGGCGCGTATCAGTCCCTTGTGGCCACTGCGTTCGCCCAGGGCATGAACGAGGGCACCTCTGACCAGATGCCGGAATCGGTGTTCATCGCGGGGCGGAACTGCTCATGACCGAAGCCATTCAGCCATCCTTCAGCAGTGGCGAGCTGGCGCCGGCCACCTATGCACGCGTTGACCTGGGGCGCTACTACACCGGCCTGCGTACCTGCCGCAACTTTATGGTGATGCCAGAGGGTGGTGTGCGTAACCGCGCTGGCACCAAGTTCATTGCCGAGACCAAGAACAGCAACTTGCGAAGCCGGCTGATCCCGTTCCAGTTCAGCACCGAACAGACGTACGTCATGGAGTTTGGTCACCTGAGCCTGCGGTTCTTCACCAGTGGCGGGCAACTCCTGAGCGGTGGATTGCCATACGAATTGGCGACCCCGTACGCGGAAACCGACTTGTTCACGCTGAACTACACCCAGTCCGCCGACGTAATGACGATCGTTCACCCGGGCTATCCGCCGTATGAGCTGCGCCGCCTTGCGCCGACCAGCTGGACACTGCTACCGATCAGCTTCGCGCCCTCGATCACGGCGCCTACCGGGCTTTCTGCCTTACCACGTACTGGCGGGGCGGGCGACAGCACCCCATTCCGTTACGAGGTGACAGCCGTATCCAGTGCGGAGTCGGCCGAGGAATCGCTGCCGTCTGCCCCTGCAAGCGTGGCGAGCTGGGACAACAAGGCCGGCGCGACTCTGAGCTGGACTGCAGTTGTGGGGGCGGCGTCCTACAACGTCTACAAGGAGAACAATGGCAGCGGCATCTTCGGCTTCATCGGCCGGGCCAGTGGGACGACGTTCACTGACCTGAACATCGCGCCGGAGAAGACCGATACGCCGCCTTCCTATGACAACCCCTTCGCTGGCGGAAACAACCCCGGCGCAGTGGCCTACTATCAGCAACGCCTCATCATGGCCGGCAGCAACTTCAACCCGCAAACCATCTGGATGAGCCGGGTAGGGTCGTTCCACAACTTCGGGTTTTCCACGCCGACCAAGGATGACGACGCGATCACCGTGACCATCGCCTCGCGCCAGGTGAACCGGATTCGCAACATGGTGGCCCTGAAAGAGCTGCTGGTGCTGACCTCGGGGGCTGAGTGGACAATCTCGGGTGACGCCACAGGCCTGAAGCCCACCAACGTGCAGGCGAGCGTGCAGAGCTATATCGGGTCGGGCTCCGTCCTGCCTGCTGTCTACGGCAATACGGCGCTGTACGTGCAGGCCCGGGGGCAGAAGCTCGCTGATCTGGCGTACTCCTACACCAGTGACGGGTTCCAAGGGCAAGACCTGACCGTGCTCTCGTCGCACCTGGTGCGCGGGTTCGAGATCCAGGACATGGCGCTGGCACAAGTTCCTAACAGCGTGCTCTGGTCCGTGCGTAATGACGGCGTGATGCTGGGGTTTACCTACCTGCCATCCCAACAGGTATTCAGTTGGCACCGTCACGACACCGACGGCTTCTTCGAGTCGGTGGCCAGCATCCCCGAAGGCGACGAAGACGCGCTCTATGTGGTCGTGCGCCGGCTGGTCGGCGGCACCTACAAGCGCTACGTGGAGCGGTTCGCCTCTCGGCAATTGAGCGTTCCCGGCGGGGAGACGGCGCTCGACCGTGCGTTCTTCGTGGACAGCGGTCTTACCTACGACGGCCGCGGCCTGTCATCGGCCTTCCTCACCCTGAACGGCGGCACGGATTGGAAATACCCGAACCCCTTGAGCATGGTATCGGTGACCCCCATCTTCTCCGCGCCCGACATTGGCTCAACCTTCAAGCTGGTCGGTGATGATGGGCAAAGCGTCCGCGTGGTACTGACCTCGGCGCCGACCACCACCAGCGCCACGGTGATCCCGCAATCGATCGTCCCTGAGTCGTTGCGCAACAAGCCTGCCGCTCGATGGGGGCGTGCAAAAACTACGTTCACCGGCCTGGGTCATCTCGAAGGGAAAACCGTGAGCATCCTGGCCGACGGCAACGTTGAGCCTCAGCAGGTCGTCACCGGTGGATCTGTGAGCATCCAGCGCCCGGCAATGCTGGTGCACATCGGACTTCCCTACACCAGCGACTTCGAGACGCTGGACCTGACGCTATCTAATCAGCCGAACTTCCTCAGCGTGCAGAAGCGCATCAATGACGTGACGATCATCTGCGAGGAAAGCCGCGGCATGTTCGCCGGCAGCGACGTGGACAACCTGTACGAGTTCAAGCAGCGCAACAGTGAAAACTACAACGACGCCATCGCTCTGCTGACGGGGCAGGCTGAAATCCTGATCTCGGCCCGCTGGGAGAAGCCTGGGCGTGTGTTCGTGCGCCAAGTCGATCCTCTACCCACCACTATCTTGGGGGTCATGTTCAATGTTCAAGCCGGGGGCTGAGTTGGTAGCGCTGGAGCACTGGCATATCGCCGCGCTTCTGACGGATCTGCGCGAGGCCGACCGTGTAGAGCTGGAGGCGATTCGCGGCTGGACGGCGGAGCAGGAACTGAAAAACGCCATCGCCAGCACCACGTTCGTGCGCACCTGTCTTTATGAAGGCCGGGTGCTGGCCATCTTCGGCGACACCAAGCACGACGCCACCTACGGCCTGCCATGGATGGTGACGTCGACGTGGGTCGAGATCCATCCACGCCCCTTTATTGCTGTCTGCCGCGGCGCTCTGGTCGAGGCCCGAGCCCGGCACGTTCAACTGATCAATTTCGTCGACATACACAACCAGCTGGCTATCCGTTGGTTGCGGTGGCTCGGCTTCGAATTCGCAGCGCCCATCCCTTACGGGATCAATGGCGAGCTGTTCTACCCATTCCAGATGGAGGGCACTTTATGTGCGCAGTAGCGGCAATCCCGTTCGCGATCATGGCGGTCGGCGGTCTGATGCAGGCCCAGGCGGCGAAGAAGGAAGGCGCGGCAGCAGCTTCGGCAGCCTTGCAGAACGCTCAGTTCTCCGAGGCGTCGGCGGCAGACACCATCAAGCGTGGTGATTTTGAATCTGACCAACAGCGCATCCAGACCCGTGACGCCATCGGCACCCAGCGCGCTGGTTTTGCGGCCAACGGCATCGACGTCAACAGCGGTACCGCAGCCAACATTCAGGATGACACCGCGCAGCTCGGCGAGCTGGACGCCCTGACCATCAAGAACAACGCCGCGCGCGAGGCTTGGGGCTACGGGACGCAGGCCACCCAGTTCAAAACCTCGGCCAAGAACTCGCTCAGCACTGCGAACAGTAACATGTTCGGGTCCTTGCTGAGCTCAGGCGCCAACGGTGCACGCGCTTACAGCGCCATGGGGGGCTGATCACATGCCATCAGTTCCAACCTACCGCCGACAGATCACCACGCAGGGCTTGCCGCAAGCGCGGGCAATCGCCGAGGGCGGCGATACCTCCGGCCTGCAACGTGGCCTGAATGACGTGTCGAACGTCGCCACGCAGATCATGGAGAAGAAACAGCAAGAGGCTGACACCACCTCGCTGCTGGAGGCTGACAACAAGCTGACCGAGTGGCAGAACAACGCTTTCTACAATCAGGAGAATGGCGTCTTCACCAAGAAAGGTCAGCACGCCATTGATGTGACGGGCCAAACCCTGTCCGCCTTCGACAAGGCCCAACAGGATATCGGGGCATCATTGGGCAATGACCGCCAGCGTCTCCGATTCAACCAGGTCGTGCAGCAGCGCAAACAGTCCATATCCAATGACTTGAACCGCTACGAGTATGGCGAGCATCAGCGCTACATGGACGATGTTGATCAGGCATCGGTGCAACTGTCCATTGATTCGGCGGCGCTGAATCCCGGCGACCCGAGCAAAGTCGGCTTCTACAAGCAGAAGGCGTTGGACGTCGTGCAGAACCGGGCTGACCGTCTGGGCTGGTCCGAGGAAGAGACCGTGCTGCAGAAGCTCAACACCAGCAGCAAGTTGCTCTCCGGGGTGATTGGACGGGTGGCGCAGAACGACCTTGGCAGTGCCAAGCAGATGTTCGAGTCCAACAAGGACGGCCTGAGCGCCGATGCGCAATTACGGCTGACCGACCACTTCCAGCAGGAGCAGCGCCGGCTGGACTCAGAGGCCCGTCAGCGCCAGGTCGAGGCTCGGCAGATTCGGGCCATCGCTCGCCAAGAGCTTTCCGGCAGGCTTCAGGATGCACAGGTCGCTCTATTGAGTGGTGTACAGCCTGTCGACATGCCAAGCAAACACGAAATAGTCAGCGCCCACGGCGAGGAAAAAGGCTCACAGATCTACGGGCAACTGAGCAAGCTTCAAGAAATCGGCCCGACCATGCAAGAACTTCGGACTGCAACGCCCGAACAGGCCGCAGCGATTGTCGAGGCCCATGACCCTACGAAGGGCGCACCACTGACTGCAGAAGGAGTACCCATCGTAGCGTCAGGGTTTAAGACGGACGCTCAGGTGCACAGCATAGTTGCCAAAGCTGCTGTGCAATTCCAGCAGCAGCGCCAGGCGGACCCCGCCGCGTATGTCATCCAGACCAGTCCTGCCGTCCAGCAAACCTACTTGCAGGCACAGCAGAACCCGTCTGCCGAAACCAATGCGGCGTATATAACGGCCTCCTTTGCTGAGCAGAAGCGGCAAGGGGTCGCTGATCCGAAGGTCCTCCCGACACAGCAGGCGTCTGCCATTGCGAGCAAACTAACGCAGTCCGACCCTTCTGGTCAGGCCAAAATCCTGTCTGATTTGTCAGACACGTATGGTCGAGCTTACCCCAAGGTGCTCTCCCAGCTTGGCGGTGATGCCCCTGTGCAGACAGTTGCCGGGATGGTTGGCAGTGCAAACAAGGACATCCAGACGCAGCGCTCTGGCGTCTTCAGCCAAGGCATTAGCCGGTCGCCAGAATTCATACAGAACACCCTTTTGACGGGCGATTCCGCCCTGAAGACCAAGGCCTACAAACTGCCTCCATCGACAAACGCTGCTGGTGAAATCACATCAGGGCCGGATAAAGCCTTTTACGATGCCGCCAACGGCCTGCTTGATCCAGGATCGATGCGGACTTATCACGCCGCCTACCAGTCGTACTACGCCGGTCGCGCCATTCAGGACGGCAAGTATGGCGAACAGTTCGAGGCGGGTTATGCCCGAGAAGCGCTGGCGGCCATTGGCTTGAGCCCAGTCGAGATAGGGGCAGGAAAAACCCTCCCGCCTTACGGGATGGACGCCAACGCCTTCAAAGATCGGATATCCGCTCAATACAGCGCCTTTCGCAAGGAGTCCGGCAGTCAGCACGAATTGGGCGACGTCAAGATCTACGCCGGTCCGAACTCCACGTACGTGGTGCGCGATGCCTTGGGCAACAAGCTCACCACCCTCAAGGTGGATCAATGAACTTCATCGACGAGAAGGGATTTAACGACCTGCAAAGCTCGCTGGATGAGCGGGCGCAGTCCGAGTTTGATCCGTCCTTCATGGCGGGCTCGGCAGGGGCTCTGTTCAATGGGGCCGCGAACGGGTTCGCCCAAGTAGCGTCTGAGGCCCAAGCGGGCGGTTACGACTCCACGGATGGCGCCAGCGCTTTGTTCGGCCTGATCGATTCCGACCCATCGGCGGCCTATCCGGGGCCGGAGAAAATTCGGGAAAATGCCAAGTGGGCATCCGACACGCTCAGGCCCGACCCGCAAACTACAGGAACGATGGCGCAGGTGTTATTCGGCGTGGGCGATGTCGGGGCACGGTTTGCAACCGGGTTTGCCGTAGGCGGGGTGGCTGGCGGGGCCGCACTGTCTGGTGGGTCGGTGGGCAAGGAGCGCTATGACGAGCTGATCGGCGAAGGTGTTGACCCGAAGACCGCCTTGGGCGCGGCATCGATTCGCGGCATCGTCACGGGCGCCGGGGCGCTACTGCCTGCCGGGGTTGGCGGATCGCTATTGACGCGAGTTGCCAGCGGGGTAGGCATCAATACGACGGCAGGCATTGGAGGCCGCGCCGCAGAAAGTAAGGCGCTGGAGGGCTACAAGCAGGGCGACGAAATCCAGGCCTTTGCTGCACAGGATATTGCGGTCGACGCAATCTTGGGCGGCATTTTTGGCGGTGTATCGCGCCTTGGGATTGATGTATCCCATGACCAGTACGATGCGGCTCTCGCCTTGAAGAACGCCAAGAGCTTCAATATGGACGCGATGCCGGGAGTCCCGGAATCGGTAGGCGATATAGCACGGCACGGCAAGCTCATGGATGCGGCTATCGACGACATCATCAACGACCGCGCTGTGAGCGTCGATGCTCAGTCTGGCGGGGTAAAGTTTGCGCCCCGCGAAGATCCCTCTGCTGGGCAGGCGCTGGCCGATGGCGAGTTGTCTTATGCCGACATCGTCAAATCGGCATTCGACGAGCAGGGCTATGGCCGGGTCTATGAGGAAATGACCCAGGCCGAGGCGCGGGCTGCGCAGATCGATCGGTCACAATCCCAGTTCGCCTTCGAAGATGCCCCGGAAGTGGTGGAGCCTACGGCGTTCAAAAGCATTCAGTCCGAATCGTTCCGCGACCTTCTCCCGGGTGACCGCGTGACGACAACCCGTGACATGGCAGGGCTGCGAGCTGGCGAAGAAGTGCACGTCAACTCAGTTGATGAGCAGGGGGCTGTTCATTTTTCCAACAAAGACGGCAAAGGCTTTAGCGTGCCGCGTGCCGCGGCAAGTGATGCCCTCGATGTCGGCCTGAACATCCGCCGACCCGTACCGGACAGTAAGCCCGTGCCTACTGAGTTTGGAAAGGTTGAGCCGGCTGACGACCTTATTGCATCTGCAGACAGGGCCGTTGAAGAAGCTGCAACAGAAGGCCGGGCGTATGACGCCGCTATTGATTGTTTCCTAAGCAGGGGTAACTGATGCATCCAGCATGCAGGCAAGAAGTCGCCAAGGTGATGGGGCGCGAGGTCACTGACGGTGAAGCGCGCAACCTTGAGTTGCGGATCAAGAACGGCATGCGCCAGCTGGCCGCCCAAGACCCTGCCGCCTGGGGGGCGCTAACCAGCGCGGAGAAGCTCAAGCAGGGCGCTCAGTTTGCAGCCAAACAGCTGATTGCGGTTGCCAACAAGAGGAAAGAGCGCGCCGAACTGGCCATACAAGCCAATGATCGTCTGACAAGCCAGATCGATACCATGGTCAAAAGCGGCGTTTCGAAGGACAAGCTTGACGCGCTCTCGCGCCTGCTGGCCCCGGTGGGCGACGGTCGCACCGGCATCAGCTCGCTCGACGAATCCATACAGGGCATTAAGACTGTCTATGGCGGGATGGCAGCAGGCGGGCTGGAGCTGACAAAAGGAAAGGCCTTTGGATTTGCGCGAGACGTGCAGGCCGAGGTCCAGCTCGTTAAGGCGCTATGGCGGGATAAAGACGTGACGCCTGAGTTTTCCAAAGGTGCAGACGAGATACACGCCGTATTTGACGCCATGAAGGACCGGATGAACCGCGCGGGCGGCATGATTGGCACGCTGGAAAACTACGATATGCCGCACGCATGGAGCACGGACGCCATCATCAAGTCTGCTGGCAAGGAAGACCCCGTAAAATTCTTTGCCGACCAGATGCTGCCGCGCATGAAGCGCAGCGAGTACCGCACCCCTGAAGGTGCAATGCTCAATGATCAGGAGCTGCATAAGTTTTTGATTGAGGCTGCCACCTCAATCCTGACCGATGGCGCCAACAAACGGCTGGACGCCAAGGCCGTGATCGGGAAGCCGGGGGGCGGCATCAAGGCCAACCGCGGGTCAAAGGAGAGGCAAATCCACCTGTCTGACTCGGCGGCCTACTTGGACGCCATGAAGCAATTCAGCGAAACCCCGGTTCAGGCCGCCGTGTACAACCACATCACGCAGATGGCGCGGGACATCGCACTAATCGAGACCCTCGGGCCCAATCCAGACGTGACCGTCAGCCACCTCGCTGGTCAGTTCCATGATGAAAAGGTCGTCGAAAACGTAGGAGACACCAAGAAAAAGACAGAAGCCGAGATTCAGGTCCGCAGTATTGAGAATCTCTACAATGAATTGTCAGGTAACAGCGGCAGCACTCCGAACACCAAAGTGTCCAAGTTTTTTGGGGCATACCGAAACCTGAAATACTCTGCCACGCTGGGCGGAACTGCGCTTTTGGCAGGCCCTACTGACTCGGCATCTGCGCACCTGGTGGCCCAAGGCATCGGCCTGTCATCCGCCAAGCTGTTCAAGAATCAGCTAAAAGCCTTCACTCATACCGATGAGGCAATGCGCGATGGAGCGCGCCGTTCGGGCATTGCATTCCAGGCTTTCGGCGAGGACATGGTGCGCTGGGGCGGGGAGGTAGGACATCCGGGCGTTACATCGGTCATCGCCTCGACAGTGATACGCGCTACCGGGCTAAACTATGTCACCAACGCAAATCGCAATGCGTTCTCGGCTACGATGTTTGACGGCATCGGCCATCTTACCCGCGACCACGCGAACCTGGCTGACATAAAGGAAGGCGACGGAAAATTCATCAGCCGTTCCGGGATTACTCAGCAGGACTGGACGCTGATGAGAGCCGCCGAGGTGGAAGACTGGGGCGGAGGCGATCGCATCCTGACTCCCCAGGCAGTGATGGCGGTGAAGGATGCAGATGTTGCGGCCGCCATTGGCAGCACCGACCCTGGCGCTATCATTGCAGCGAGGGAGGGCGCGGCGACCAGATACGCTGGGTTTGTCAGCCGCGAGATGAACTCGGCAGTCATTACTCCAGGCTCGCGCGAGAAGGCCGCCATGAACGCCTTCATTAACAAAAAGGCTGCGTCGGGCTCCGTGATAAACGAATGCATCCGCTCTTTCCTGATGTTCAAGTCCTTCGCGTTCGCGGCCTTCAACAAGCTCATTCTACGGACGGGCGCCTACGAGGGATCCGGTGCCAAAGCAAGATACCTGGCCAGCATGATTGCCATGACTACTATCGGAGGCGCGGCAGGGATAACCCTGCGCGGCATGGCGAGCGGGCGAGACCCTAGCCAGATGGTCCCCACGGAGGACAGTAAAAAGCCAGCATTCGACTTCTACCTGAGGGCAGTTCTTGCTGGTGGAGGCCTTGGCCTCTACGGGGATTTGTTGACGACTGCAGTGCAGAAGCCATTCGGCGGCGTTCTGGGGTCGCTGGCCGGGCCATTCGCCGACGACATATCAAACGCTTCTGGCGTCGCGGCCAGCGCTCTAGGCTTGGCATCCACGGGCTTCGAGGATGGTGATGCGGAGCAAGGGGCCGACAAAGTTGCATTGGCCGTGAACAGGTTGATCAGGGGTATTACGCCTGGCTCAAACCTCTGGTACACAAAAGCCGCCACTGACCACTTGATTTACAACCAGCTGCAGGAAGCGCTCTCGCCCGGTTCGCTGGCGCGCAGTCAATCTAAATCCAGACAGAACGGTACTACGTTCTGGTGGGCGCCTACCGAGGCGGCTCCGACTCGCGCTCCAAGCCTCTCGGCCATCCTGGGTCAGTAAGCGCCATCCCTTGAACTGAGCATGACAGCGAATCTCCACCCAACGCCCGGAAGGCTAGTAACAAAATCAGTGGTGTAAGTCACCAGCAACGCGGCTACTGCTAGGCCGACAACCCAGCCAACAAGTATATGGCCGCTTAGCTTATGGGATTTCGACCCTATCCATGCCGCAGCAGCGAAAGGGGCGAACAACACTGGCAGATATATCAAGTGGGCGAGCAACCATAACAGGAAAGATGACGGGAAATGTCGGTCTCCCCACGCCGAGGCCAGCCCTAGAACGGAACATAGCGCGGTGTAGACAAAGCCAATTCTCCCCCAAGCGTCTTGGGAAATAGATACAGCGAGAGTCCTGATTCTATTCATGGGCCTGACCATCCTGTTTGGTTGAGGCGCCAGAATACTGCAAATCGAACCCTCTTCTGGCTGGTTTATTCCTCGCCAGTTACTACTCATCCGAAATCAAACACCAGAAACCCCGCCAAGTGCGGGGTTTTTGCATTTAAGGAGTAAGCACTTTGACCGTCTCCAATACGACCAGCGTTGTTCAGTACAACGGCAACGGCGTCACCGTCGCCTGGCCAACCGGGTACAGGTTCTTCAAAAACACCGACCTTGTGGTGACGAAACGTTCTGTGTCTGGCACCACCACGCTGCTGACATTGAACACCGACTATTCAGTATCCGGAGCCAACTCGGTTACGGGCGGCACGGTCACTACGACCAACCCCCTGCTGGGCGGGGCAACTCCCGAACTGTTGACCATTGCGCGGGTGCTCACCGTCCAGCAACTGACGGACTTGCGCAACCAGGGCGATTACTTCGCCGAGATCCACGAAGACGTTTTCGACTACCTGACGATGCTGATTCAGCAGACAGGCGAGAGCGATTCCAGAGCCTTGCGTCATCCGCGTGACAGCGAGCACTATCAAGCAGAGGGGCGCCGGATCGTCGATTTGGAAAGCCCTGTTGACCCGCAAGACGCCGCGACCAGAGCCTCTGTCGAGGCCTACGTAGCAAGCGTATTGGCAACCGGCCAAGGGCCAATCAACAACGCGGCAAACGTAGCTTATGTGTATCCGAACGCCGCCGTACGCAATGTCCAGTCCCTTTCCAACTACACAGACCCCTTGCTCGGCTCGCAAGGGATCGGCCATTACAACTCAAGCGGCACGTTGCAGACTGCGGGTGACGTGCTCAACCGAGCCGTTGAAACAGTAGACTCAGTCTATGCATTGCTTTCCGCCCCCAAAAAACAGAACTGCGGTATCTATGTACCCAGCTACCACACAGGGTGGGCAGCAACCACCAACGGCGCCATTGGCGGCGGGATGTTTATCTGGGCGGCCACAAAGCTGAAAAGCGCTCACAACGGTGGCACGGTGATAAGCCCAACGGTTCCTTGGGATGGTACACAGGGAGGCTTATCGGCATTCCTTTCCGGTACCGGCGAGACCGCTCCAGCGGGGCAGGGTTGCTGGGTTCGGGTGAACTCTCGCCCTGATGTTCTGATGTTCGGCGCCAGAGCCGATAACACCAGCAACGATCTGGCCGCTTTCCAGAAAGCAGCCGACTCCGTGAAAACGCCCTTTATCCCAAACGGCACATATACCCTTATCGGCACGCTGCTGTTTAATTCTGATGGAACTACGTTTGCCGGTGAGAGCATGTCGGGGACGGTGCTGAACTTCCAAGGGGCGGGGGTGGCGTTTAAAAACCCGGCGGCCACAACGACAACTCGTCTGTTTTGTGGCATCAATAACTTGCGGATCAACGCACTCGCAGCAGGGGCGAATAACATTGTTGACTGGAAGTCAATGCAGTTCGGTAGAATCAGCAAAGTATGGATTCTCGGACAGAGCACTGTGGGGTGCGTTGCCATTAATTTGGCCGCTACCTGGGTTGTTACTGAATGCACTTACAATGTGATCGAGGATTGCTACTTTGGACTATTTGCCACGGGCATATCTATTAGCGATGGGGCCAATAATAACAACATCGCGCGGAATCGGTTCCAGCCTTCCTTTGCAAGCGGCATCGGAATATTGCTCGCTGCTACCTCCACGGGTCGGGTTTCGGTCATCAACATTATAGGGAATGGTTTTGAGTTCCCTGGAAACATCAGCACCGGCATAAACGTCCTTCAAAACTGTGATTTCGTCAACATCCAAGGAAATCGTTTTGAACAGTTGCTCAGCGGCATCGTGGTAGGCGCGGTAGGCAACAAGCACATCACCGGCACAAGCAGAGGAGAGAATTATTTCGAGTCTTGCACGAACTCAATCAATCTGTCGGGCGGCGCGAATTCTGCACGACCTGGGCTTATCGCATCTGGGGCCTATGCGAGCGGTGTAGCCTTGGGCTCACCGTTCGGGCTGGGTCCGATATCCAACCCAAGTCTCGGTGTCTATACCTTTACGTATCTCGACACTACCTACCCCGACAGCGGCCAAGTTATTGAAGTGACTGCATCCACCCCAATCGCCGCTGTGTCGCAAACCGCGACCGGCTTCACTGTCACCTGTCAGAATCTAGCCGGTGCAAGCGCTGCGGCGGCGCTAATCGGGGTTAACGTCTTGTACAATAAATGACGCAAATTGATGACGGCGATTAGTCAATCGCCGTCATCATAAAGTGCAACTGGCACAGGTATGTAACTAAGGAACAAATATTTCCGCCGACCCAGTTATTACGTTTTTCCCTTTAACCTTACAGACTGTATTAAAAAATACACGGCGTTTCGCTAGGTCTATTCGGGTAACCTCGACCTCTGCAGTAACGGTGTCGTCAATATAAACAGGCCTAATAAAGTTCAGGCTCTGCGAAACATACACGCATCCCGGCCCAGGAATTCTGGTGCCGAAGATGGCAGAGAAGAATCCGGCAGACATCAGCCCGTGCGCAATGCGCTTCCCAAACCGTGATTTGGCAGCATATTCATCGTCGACGTGGACAGGATTATGGTCACCGCTGACCCCCGCAAAAGCCTTTATGTCGGCATCAGTAATCGTCTGCGAGTAGTTAGCTTTTGTGCCAACCACCAAATCATGGAGAGGCATCGAGCATATGGAAAAATCGATCATTAGCCGCCGAGCCCTTTCCGAAGTGGCTTAGCTGGACTGGCATGAAAACTCCTATTTCTCTATGCGGATCAACAGCTTGTATGGGTTTCGGGGTCACCTTGACATGGTGGTGGGTATGACACTATCCGGCTGGCGGATAGATCGCTGATGAACAGAGTTGGCTCGCTATAGCACCGACGGGCGAATTCCCCATGATTACCGACTTGCCACCCGCAGGAAGAAGGGCCCAGGTGTAACCAACGTAAGCCCCATAGCTATTTTTCCCGTTGATTTCGATACACCAAGAATCTTTCGATTTGTCTCTGGCTTCCCCTCGGCCGTCCGACGTCAGGAAAAACGTATCTCGATACTTCGCGCTTTCAGGATCCTTTAGGTCGTAACTCGCCATTGTATGGGCGAGCTGGACGATATTGTCGTTCATCGTATATCGATAAAGGACCAGGGGTTTGGCAGGTGCAGACTTTGGTGGCGCGGTGCAGCCAGCTAGAGAGAGAACCATCAGAGATAGCACGAGCTTTTTCATGCGGACATTCCATTGTTTGTATTTATCGATGCGGCATTGAGGATGCTACATGATTCAGCTCGCGTCAGGCCGGAATGCCGGAGCTTTCATGCAGAAAGCCTGTAGGGACTTTTGCGGGGATTCGTAGAACAATGTTAGTCACGGTTGGGCATCGATTGCAGTGGGCGCCGCTCCAAAGGACTGTTCCGTATAACTTTTTAGCACCCCTGCAAGCATGGGGTGCTAGGGGTCGAGTGTTCGAATCACTCCGTCCCGACCATTATTCCTGAGTAAAATCAGACACTTGAGCCGATCAGCTAGATCGGCTTTTTTGTGTCTGCGCAAAACCCGCGCAAAACTGGCGCAAAACTATCCCGTGATTTCGGTGATATTCAGGTCTGGAATTGCCTCGGACCAGATGACTTCCTCGTGGTCACGCTGGTAGTTTTTGGTCATCTCTTCGCTGGCGTGGCCGGCAATCTTCTGCCCATCCTTTCCGGCTTTCTTGTACAGGTGCAGCGACAGCGCCCTGACTTCATGGAAGCCCGGCATTTCTTCTTCCTTCCACCCCTTGTAGCATTCCGCCGCCTCTCGTGCGTCCTTGAACGCTCGAGTCAAATACCTCTCTTCAACCTTCGTCCAGTGCGCTTTGGTCTCTGCCTGCTTTTGTTTCTTGCGCTCGGGCTTTCGATGGACCAGGTACGGCGAAGCGACATTGTCACGACACCGGCTGATAACTGCCTGCAACTCTGGCGTCACGCGAAAGCGAATCCACGCGGCGTCGCTAGCCTTGGCCGTTTTCTTCTGCACGACGTAGAGGAAACCCTCCCGAACGCCGTCGAACCGCATATCGAGGATGTCGGTGCGGCGCTGCGCAGTGATAAGTGCCAGGTCGATTGCGTTCTTCAACCACTCAGGCGCCTTTTCCCGAATAGCTTTCAGGCCCTCGGCGGTGTGGCGCTTGCGCTGCTTCTTCTCGATCCGGTTGATGGTGCTGGCGGCCGGGTTATCCGGGCACAGCCCTTTGGACGCTGCATGATTAAAAATGTCCACCAGCAGCGCCCGGCATTGGTTGGCGGTGCGCGGGGTGAGGGCGTCCAGCATCTCCGCGATCATGCGGATCGTTATCTGGTCGACGGCCTTGCCCTCGAATTGTTTACGGAAGCGCCGGAAGTGCACTGCGTACAAGCCGAGCGTGCCTTTGGCAAGCTCTCGCGGTGGCAGGACGTCTCTCTCGTACGTGTCCAGGAAACCGTCAAATGAGTCGGAGGGTTTGTTCATCACGGCGCCGACAAGGTCAGCGCCGCGCATGAACTCCAGATTCAGTTGCTTGGCCGCATCGATTGCTTTGATGCGATCAGTCCCGAACTGAAACCATTTGCCGTCGGTTGGCCGGCGGTAACGATATGTCGAGCGCCGCGCATCGAAGTAGAGGTTCTGCGGGAGGTTCTTGTTCGCAGTATTGCGCGGCCGAGGGACCATCATGCAGCTCCTTTCAATACCATCGCGACCAGGTCGTTTCCGTCCGATCGGCTAAATGCGGTCCAATCAACGTACCAGAGTTTCCCGATCTGCTCCCCGGGTACCTGGCCGTTTCGGATGTGATTACGGATTGCTTGCGGGCACTGTGGCGTGCCGTTCTCGCCCCAGCGTCGGCGCTGGAACTCACTGATCTTGATCAGCTCTCGTTTCATCGTGTGCTCCATGCCGCGCGTGGCGGCAGAAGGGGGATTAGACGGCCATCTCGGCCTGAGTTTCTCTCTGCCAGATCGGCGAACTGTTGTGCGATTCGATTCGATCCGCAATTACGTTGGCGCGCTGGCCGGCGGTAGGCGGGGCATACATGCCGAAGCGGCTGATGCTGCCGCCGTTTACCGCGGCGTTTGTGGAGTCGGCGGACGCTAAGGGCAGGTTCTGGAAAATCGCAGGGTCGAGCATTCGCAAACCATGAAGCCTGCAAGCAGGGCGGCCTTGGTCATCGCAGATGGCATCCATCGCGATGCCCATCCGCTTCCACCATGCTCCAGTTCCCGGTGAAGCCCATTGGCCAGAACTGCCCAAGGCGACCGTTCGCCAGCACCTCGCCAACCGCTGCAACCGCTCAAGCGATTCGTGCAAGTGCCAGACAGGCACGCCGCGAAGCTCCTCTGGCCACTGCCGAACAAGGTCGTCGTTGGCCTCTTCGTCGCCGTCGATAACGTCCGGAATGAGCGCCCAAGTGAATCCAGGGTGTCGGTGCCAATCTTCGACCCAGCGTGTGTAGCCGTCGACGTCTACCTGGCCGCCTTTTTGCCACACGGTGAATGCGCCGTTATCGAAAACAAAC
The DNA here is from genome assembly GCF_054897705.1 of Pseudomonas sp. GB2N2. Lineage (NCBI taxonomy): Bacteria > Pseudomonadati > Pseudomonadota > Gammaproteobacteria > Pseudomonadales > Pseudomonadaceae > Pseudomonas > Pseudomonas sp. GB2N2. The sequence goes on along the minus strand of NZ_CM142701.1, from coordinate 2,369,432 downwards.
GATTTGCATACATCGGCGACGATCCCTAGGTCGTCCTTGCGTGGGAACGGCACCAGAGCGTGCCGGCCGGCCAGGAATTTAGCGGCGTCCTCGCGCTTACCGCCGATAGGCGTGCCGTGATAGTGGATCATCCGCTGAGCCTCACTGTTTCGATTTCGACGCCTTGATGCGTGGCGATAATGGTCTGCTCCCCGCCGAAGGTTTCGGCCAGGCGATCGGCGATTTGTTCGTGCCAGCCTTTCTTGATCAACGCGGTCGCGGTCTTGATGTGCTCGACGCGGATCATCAGCGGCGACCGGACTTCCAGCCGGTAGATGATCAGTTCGCCATCCGACGGGCAGACGGCTGCGAAGGTGTGTCTGTAGATATTCACGCGCAGTCCTCGCCCGCCGTTCACCGGCAGGCTGATTGGTAAAAGGGTTGTGGTAAGGTCCGTATTTTGGAAGAGGGAGCGGTATGTTGCTAAGGGAAGACGATCATCTTGGCCCGGTACTCCGCCGCGCATTCCGCCGTGTAGACGGCGTGACGATGTACGTATTCATTGCTGCTTGGCTTCTTCGCCCAGTCTGGCAGTGGGTAATGGGCGACTGGCATGGCTGGGCTTTCGTATTATTGTCGGCGTTGGCATGCCTCTTGAACCTATTCATCTTCATTTTCATGGGGCTGTCAGGCTCTCCAGGCCTGGTCACGGCCATATTTATTACCGCCATCAACATCCGATTTTTTTTCTGAGTCCTACGCCCTCCGTTCGCCGGCAGGCAGTTGTGTTCCGTATATGAGGCGTATTGCCGCTTGATGCTCCGTTTATGGTTCATATGGCGGCAAGTGCGAGTAAGTGGAGGGCTACATCAAAGTGGCTAGGTAGGCTTCAGCGATCCGCCGGCGTAATTCCTGACGCTGGTAGAGATTTATAAAGCCCTGCTTGTATAGGCGGTTGCTCCACCTATCGCAGTCGCGGAAAAAGCGATTTCTGGACTTGCGGGTTGCCACGGGGGCGATCGCGACAATTGCTTCTGCAAATTTTCTCATGAGGCGTTACCTGATTGGTTGGGCCTCGATGGTCAATGCGTTCAACTGTCGGTTTCCCGACTATTTCAATCTGAGCCTGCTTGTCACCGTGGCCCCGAGTAGATGAGCCAGGCCATGTAGGCGAGGGCGATCATGGAGTCACCTGCCGCACCCAGACACAAATCGGGCCGTCATCTGCATCATGAATCGAGAATATGAACCAGCCATCACCAGCGGGCTGCGTTGGTACCCACGCGGTGCAATTCGGAATGCCGTCGTGAAACCAGGTTGCTTGTAGTTCTTCAGGGGCGTCGTATTCGAAGTTGGTTTCGCGAACCTCCAGGCCTCGCTCGGTAAACCATGCATACGGAATCAATTCGTCGTCAGTGGAGGGCCACTGAGGGTGAGTCCAAAGGCCCATGTCATCGCGCTCAACCGGCACCGGCTGGATCAAAACTGTTTCTTCAGGCATGACTTTCCTTTACCGCTATAGCGGCTTTCAATTTCACATTGGGGAGAGGTATCGTGCCGCCAACAATAGGTGGAGGTGCGATATGGTCGTACACGGAGTTGAGTACCGGTTCTTTCGTGCTTCAAGCGTTGTTGAAGGTCACGATGGCCTGGCGCTGGAATGCTGGCGAGGTGACAACGGACCGGTATTTGAGATATTTCGGAACGATGAAACGTTGCGTTTCGAGGTGACACTGTTTGAGCAGGACGTTCCACTTGAATTGCTCGAGTACGCCATTTCGGACGCTCGCGAGCAGTTGGGCGAATTTGATCCGCTATAGCGGCTGACTTTGAAGGGGGAGGGAGTTACTGCGGGGTTTAGAGTGCGGCGCGGGCTTGCCAGCCAACCCATGCACGCTGGAGCGTCTCGTCGCAATATTCGCCGTAACGTGGGTCGTTCTTTGGTAACAGGTCGCGGACGTTGCTAAGTGGTGCCTGCGGCCATTCACGGCGAACCCACGCTATGAACTCTTCACGCTCGTCCGTGCGGCGCTCCTGCGATCCGACAGTGATAGCGCGCCCGGCAGTGCTGTATTCGAGAGGGGCTGGATTTGCAGTTGCATCCAGCGCTGCGCGCAAGGCAACCTCCAGCAAATCCGCCCGTTCATCCGCTGCGTTCAGGAGCAGCTGCAGGGCTTGTTCGCGGGCCGCCGATTCTTCAAGAGCCCGCGACAGCCAGCGGATTCGATCCTTGCCGGCGGTGAGCCAGACAACCGCCGAGTGATAGCCAGGAGTTTTCCGGAGCAGGGCGTTAATGTTCAGCGGCTCGTTGCCGTGAAGGAACACGCCGTTGGCCAGTTCATCATCCGTCAGCTCGCCGAGTGTCAGGGCGGCGCGCTGGCAGTTGTAATGCTCGCCATGCGGATCGACCTGGCCTTCTTGCCGCCACTTCGCGGCCGGTGTTTTCTGTATGTCACCCATCATGCAATCTCCATCAATACCAGATCATGGGCATTCACAACCGTCATGCCGAGGCGCTCAGCGATCAGCACTTCGAGGCGGGCACCCTTTGAATGCTCCCAGCCAGGGAGCGTGGCCACCGTGTCGCAGTTCATCAGGGCGGTGATGTCGCGGCGCATGCAGTCGTTCCAGCTTCCGCCGTCCGGGTTCAGCTCGGCGGGGTTGGTGACGGTGTGGCCGTCGGCGCGCAGGTTGGCGGTCATTGCGGCGAAGGCGGGGAAGTTGAGGGCGGGCAGGCCGGTCATTGGCCCGCTGAGGTAAATATTCTTTCGGAGCGCTTGGGGCATGGTGATACCTCGCCGACTATGCTTGAGGATTGATATCTGTTTATGGGAGTAGAAAATGCCAGATCAAAATCAAATGCTTGAACTGATCTTTACCGCCGAAATACTGACTTTGGCGAAGGCCATTCGAGCTGAGAAAATTGCGAAAAACGGGAGGGATCCCGGTGACTGCGTCACCGAGGCCGTCCGTGATGCGAAGGTCTCAAGAGAAAACGTGATGAGGATCTTTTCGGAACTCAGGGTTTAGGCGGCCACGGCTTCCCGTACAGCTAATCGCCAAGGATCGTTGGCGCGAGCGAGCGCTGCCATTGGCGGAGGGCTGACACTGTTACCGCACATGTGGACCTGCTGAGTTTTGGTGAACGGCTTGCCGTCGGCGCCGTGGCTGATGATGTAGTCGGCAGGGAAGCCCTGAGCCTTGTACAGCTCGGCCGGTTGCAGCATCCGCAGGCAGATGTCGACGATCACGTAGGGCGTGCCCTTGATGGTGACGGTGACCAGGCCTAGTCGATCCTTGGTAGTTATCGTGGGCGCTGGTGCGTCGGCGGCGCTCATGTTCTCGGTGCCGTAGTAGCTGATCAGGAATGCCGCGACCCGAAGCGCACCTGCTTCAACCTCCGGCGAAAGCTGGAACTCAACCAGTGAGCTTTTACCGCCGCCGCCCGCGGTGATGGTGGGTGCTGGCTCATCTACCGCCTGGCCGACGCTGGCGCCGAACTGACGCTCCATGAAAGCGGTGACCAGTCCGTGGTGAGTGCCGCCGGCGCTGATGGTGTGCAGTGGATCCGCGGCGTCCCGCGCATCGCAGTTGCCGCGCAGGTGTATCAGATTCGCTGTCACCAACTGCTGCTGGCTGCCGGTGTTGGTCACGGTGGTCATCGGGTCTTCGATGCTCTTGGCGTCAGTGGTGTTGAAGCCGCCATTCATCTGCGCCATGAACACCGTCGAGATACCCATTGCGTGGGCGGCACCTGCCGGACGCTGGTAATTACCTCCGCTGGTGATGGTCGGAAGCGGCTCGTTCAGTGCCTTGCCTTCATCGGCAAACCGGAACTTCACCAGGTGCGCCGCGGCGATCGCGCGATGGTTTTGGGTCATCAGTGTGCCGGCTGGCTGATCGATGGACGCAGGCTTGCCTGAATACTGCGGACCTCCGGCACCGACCAGCACCGGGCTGATCAATGTCAGCTCGCCGCGGTTGGCGCAGGTGACCGTCGGCAGAGGGGCGTGTGGATCGTTGATTCGGTCGCTACCCTGGTGCGTGGCTGGCGCGATGATCGGGCTGGCCATGGCAAACGATCCGCCGCGCGGCCAAGAGGTGACAGTGCGCAGCGGGTCGTGCGCTGACTGCACGCTTTCGCCGGACCAGTTCGCGATCGGCACGATGAACGGGTCGGCCGCATCGATGACGAACTTCTTCATGCCCTTGGCGATTCGCCGCAGGGTGGCCGGCGCCAGTGGCTTCGGCCGGTCGAAAATGCTTTTGCTCGGGATGGTCCAGTCGATGCACTCGGCGGCGGTGCGCCACTTCTGCTGGCCCTTCACAGGATGCTTTGCGTGGGTAGGTGCCGGCCAGACAACCGGCTCACCGTCGCAACGAGCAATCATGAATAAGCGTTCGCGGCTGGTCGGCGCTCCGAAGTCGCAAGCTTTGATTACACGCCACTCGACGACATATCCCAAGTGCTGCAACTCAGCGACGAAGGTTGCCCAGGTCTGCCCGCGGCGTTTGGGGTCCGGGACCAAGAACTGCTGGTGAACCGGGACCACTTCGCCCGGCTCGGCAATGGCGCCGCCCAATTTCATTACCCGACCAGTCGCCTTGCAGCGCTTGGCGATCAGCGGGCCCCACTGCAAGATCTGCTTTACGTTCTCCAGGCTGATGACGCGGGGCTTCTTCTTGCCGGCCCACTTCAGCCCGATCCACGAAAGGTTCCGGATCTCGCGCTTGCGAGGTTGTCCGCCGGCGGCCTGGCTATGATGCGTGCAATCCGGCGACATGTGGAACCAGCCGACGGCCTTGCCTTCGCACTCGGTGTCAGGATCACCCTCGAACACGTCGGTGGTGTAGTGCACTGCGCCCGGGTGATTCACGGTGTGCATGCTGATCGCCTGAGGGCTGTGGTTCTTTGCAACGTTGACCGCGCGACCCAGGCCCATTTCCAGCCCGGTACCGGCGCCGCCACCGCCACAGAAGAAGTCGACAACGATCTCATCGTCCTGAGTGCTGAAGCCAAGTCCGTATTGGGTTTTGAAATCGAAGGGGTGTTTCTTCTGTTGTGCGGACATAGAGGATCCTCGCCGGCTGGCGTGATTCGTTGAAGTGGGGTATTTGTGTTCGGCCCGGCATTGGGTCGGATCAGGGAGAGAACGTGGCAGTTATTCGGTTTTTAGGCGGGTTGGTGTTGAGTGGCGCAAGCTTATCCGCCTTTGCATACGGGGAGATGAATGCTCTGCCAGGCTCGCAGGTTCTGATAGCTGGGGATATTCAGAAGGTCAGTTGCCCTATAAACGGTCAATACGACTGCCTGTCTTGGCCGAGCAATCTTTACGAATTTTCGATGCAAAATATCTGCTTTACAACTACCGCATCTTGCCCACTCAGCTGCGAAGGGTTCATAGCGCAGAAAGGTGGTGTACAGACACTCTATGTACTTGGTGGATTTTCCGGCCTAGATAGCTCGAGCATTAAGCTATTCAAATGTCCAAGTAAGTTTTAGCTGACGCAACTTCACATGCTTCAGATTTTTTGGTGAGTGTGGGGGCAGGCTTCGCCGCCGATCTTCGCGAACCGCTCAAGCTGTCGCGACTGATCTTCAGTAATCACAATCTCCTGTCGCGGCATATTTGCGTATTTTCCGGACTCGAAGGCCGTTGCGCCGGCGAGGTTGATCAGGAACGTTGACACCGTCTCCTGCCATTCCTCGAAGTCGTGCCGCTCGCCCAGCACTTGAAGTGCATCAGCGAGCGCTTTCGAAACAATCAGCGTGCGCTTCTCGGCGCCGATCTTGTCGAGCAGCGCCTTCTCCCTGGCTCGCTTGTCCTTCTGCAAATCCGCGTTGCTCTTGGCCATGGCCTGCCTCTTCAATTCCGTGGGCCGGTATATCCAGCCATGTCTGTCGTCGGCGCTGGCGCACCTGGTTGCTGATCTTTCTCACGCTGCGACCTTCACCTGATGCCAAGCGCCGGCGGCGTAGAACAGCTTCGCGGCCTGCGCTTCTTCGAGCGACACCTCTGCGGGAACGGCGATCCAGCCCGATGCAACGAGGTGGTTCGGGTTGCAGCTGTTTCGCAGCTCCAAGTAGTAATGTTCGATGGCATCCGTCAGGCGTTCGACCTTGTAGATGCCCTCCGGCGATATCTCCACCGACTTGACGTACTCGACGCCGCGCTCGTCCCGACACATGGCGCTGAGGTAGATCGTCCAGTGGTAGGCGAAGTCGAACAGGGCATTGGCGATGGCCAAGCTCCGGATCGGCCGGCAGCTTTTCCAGTTCGCCATGATCTGGGCGCCGCTCGGGTCGATGTTCACCACGGCGACGTGATTGGTGCTGAGCAGCGCCCGACAGCTGCGTTCGGCGCGGGCGAAGCCGTTGTTCGCTTTTCGCTTGCTCATAAAGCCTCCGCAAGTTTCCGCAGCGCCTTGCGCTCGGCCGCCGAAATGACGGGGCGGCGGCGCTTGAGCACGGTGTCGGGATCAATCTTTTCGGATCGCTCAGCGGGTGGTGGATTGATTTGAGCGGGCTCGGCTCTGGAGAAGCGCCCGCCGGCGGCCAAGTGCTGTTCGACCTGACTTGAAAGCTCCCGCGCCTTCTCGCGCCGGTACTCGATGTCGTACTTCAGGTTGCTGATCATGATCAAGCTCCTAAACGATGGGCCTGGGCCCTTGCCTTGTCCGCGACTTCATCAACCATGCGATTCAGTTCCAGGTTGAACTGGACCAACTCTTTATGAAGGTTGGCGATGTAGTCCTCGTCGCGGTGAATCGTCTCAATGTAGAGCTGACACTCTTCGTCTTGGCGAGAATCGAACGATAGGAAGTCCCACCATTTCCGGCCGGTAACGAACATGCAGCCCTGGACCTGAGGCATGTGTTCTTCGGGCATGCCTTCGAGCCATGTCCTGACGTGGATCGCCTCATTGAAGGGGCACTTCGACTCGGTGCCGCCGTCATCGTTGATCAGGCCGTCGGGCGAGCAGCCGAGCCAGTCGTACTTCGGGTGCACGATGAACTCAGACGGCACAACGATGTTGCCTGTCAGCATTTCGTAGGCGTCCTGAGCCTTCTGTTCTTCCGTGTGACCCCACTTCATGGAAGCGCTGCTGACGTTGTGCTTCGACTTTTTTGCCAGCCGTTCGAAGCACAGTTCGCGCATGTATGAGGTGCGCGCGCCCATGGGCTCGCGCTTTCCATGTTTGTCAGGCTTTCCCCAAGCGATCACGTCTTTAAAGCGACTGGCTGTCACACGGCCTGATCGGTCTGCTTGCCACTTTTCAGTGCCCTGAAGTTCCGTTCTCACTACGCTGCTTCCTCGGCCTGAGACAGGTCGTCCAGATTGCCAGTGACCTCGGTGAAGTCACCATCAACGGTTGCCGCCATGGCCTTGAGCGCTTCGTGGCACTCCAAGCCGATCGCCGCACGCTGCTTGGGCTTGAGTCCTGCCCAGGCTGCTGCATAAGCTTCGATGTCCTGCTGTTTCGCGACGGCCAGCAGTTCTGCGAACACGCCATCAATCTCCGGTGACGGGGATTTCGGGCCGAAGGAAACGCTGGAAGCGGCAGCAGTGTTGGCGGCCTGCGCCGCGGGAGTGATGTCAATCTCGTTGCCGTTGGAGCTTTCGAACTCGTCAGGCGTGTAAACACCCAGGATCACATCAGGACAAAACAAGCGAGCCCACTTCTTTGTGGCCAGGTAAGCAATCTGCTGCTTTGGGTCGTCAGCCCAGAGAGTGGAGTTGCGAGTGCGAGCTTGAGCCATGAGGGTCTCAAGCACTCGCGGTTCATCCTCTCCACGGAAGGTTGCCCATACTTTGACGCCCAAACCGACTTCGTCGAGCAGGCCCCACCCGGGAACACGGTATTCCTTGTTTTCGGCGTTTTTCTTGACGATGAACTTGCCAACAATTTTTTCCCACGGTCCAAACCACTCATAGTGCAGGCGGTCGATCGTGGGGGCCTTGGATGTGATTACGGCATTCACCAATTGGGCTTCGTAGCTCAGTGCGCCACCTTTCACGATGAACGTTTTCTGAGCTACCGCGAATGGGTTCATCTGCCATTGCATCGCCTGCAAGACGATTGCCATGCAGTCGGCCCTGTTGCCGCGTAGATGCTCAGGAACCGTCGTTTTTCCATCAGCCATCATGGTTGCAAGTTCGGTCATCGACCTCATGGTGCCGGGGTCAAGGATGAGCGCTGCCGCGTTGTGCGATGGATCGTGGTATGTGGCGATGCCAGTTGATGCTTGGGTTTCTGAGTCGGTCATTGCGCTCTCCGTGGCCGACTTGGAGTCGGTCGGCCGTCAGATGGAAAGGGGGATTAGAAGCGGATGGCGCGAAGCCAGGCGCGAGCAGTGTCGAGGTCCACGTCGAAGCCCAGAGCTACGACCTCGATGATGTCCTCGACCACCGGCGCAGTGGTGGTCACGTCGTCGAGCTCAGCGGCGATCGCCTGTGTGCTGGTAGGTGCGACTTCAGCCTTCGCCTCGACCATCGCAGGCGTCGCGGCAGTGACCGGGGCCGGTGCCGGTGCGGCAGCTTGGGCGCGCAGACGGGCCAGTTCTTCCTGGTCACGCTGATACTGGGCGTCACGTTCGCGCTGCTGGCGCTGTTGCTCTTCCTGTTGCTCACGCTGTTGGCGTTGCTGTGCTTCCATGTCGCGGCGCTGCTGGTCTAGCTCGTCCTGCTGCTTCTTCAGCCGCAGGCGGTCTTCCTCGGCTCGTTGCTTGCGCAGCTCTTCAGCCTCGGCGTCGGCAATACGCTGCTTTTCGCGCAGCTCGTCGAGTTCTTTCTGCTGGGCGAGCAACTTGACGGCGGCCTCTTCTCGCTCAATGGCAGATTTGTGCAGCGTTTCCAGCTGCTCGATAGCGTTGTCGCGAGAGATGGTGCCTTCAGCTTCGAACTCGGCATATTCTTCGGGCAGGATCACCGACGCCTTGAGACCTTCCAGGATGTTTGCGACGTCGGCAGCGCTGCGGCTTGCATATGCCGCGGCGACAGAGTTGAAGCGGGTGATCTTTGCCCGGATGGCTTCGACACGTTCCGCCTCGACACGCTCGCGTTCGGCTTTGGCGTCAGCTACGCGCTTTTCTTCGGCCTTGATTGCTTCGTCAACAGGCGCTTCGATCGCCAAGACTCGATCCTTCAGCGCCTCGCCGAATTCCTTCACTTGGTTGACGCGAGCCTGGGCGTCCTTGACCTTCTGCTGATAGGGAACGAGCGCGGTCTTGGTGGTGTTCGCCAAGGCATAGCGAACGTCGCGAATATCGACACGGACTTCCTTCGCGTTCGCCAGGCCTTCGCTGGTCGAGCAGTCAACGACCAACTTGGCGTAGGTGGTTTCCAAACGAACGATCTGCTCCTCGTGCGGCCGGTATTCGGCGATGTCGGTGACAGCGACCGAAGGGGCAACAGCGTTTTGCGCAACTTCGGTTTCGCCCATTTCGAGCGAGTCTTGTGCGAGTGCTTGTTTATTTGCAGGCATGACAGTTCCTTGCCGCGCGGTGCGCAGCGTTTGAGGAGGTGGGTTATTGGGTGAGTTGGCCGACGTATGCGCTTGCCAGCATCCAGGCTGTGAAGAAGAGAAGGGCGATGGCTGAGCCGCGCCAGAACCAGAAGCGCTTGGCGCGCTGGTAGGAGGTCATGGCGAGCACATCGACAGACTGCCGTAGCAGTAGAAGCGCCGCTCCTGACCATCGTCGTAGTTCACTTCGCCGCGGGCACCGCAACCGCAATCAGCCAGCTCTGGCTCGTCCTCTTCAGGCTGAACATCGCGCTGGCAATTCTTGCCACCGCAGTGCGGGCACTCGGTGCCGGTGAGATTCCCGTACGGGCCAACCCAATGGATGCCGAACCTTTCACACTTGCTGCAAATCATGGTCATGACGTACTCCTGATGAGTGATCGCCCCAGCGCCGCAATGCTGCGCTTGATCAAACCAGCTTCAACACGCAGCGCCGCCTTTCGGTCCAGCAGGTCAGCCAAGTCGCGCTGCTCGGCCGCGGTTGCGTCATCGTCATCGGGGTCGCGATTCCCTTGGACATATTCGATGGCGTGCTTCCAGCCGCGCCAGCGATCACCGTCTTCCAGATATTCCTCGCGGATGGAGTCGAGATAAACGCCGCCACCTACGCGCCCAAACGCGGAAAACTCGTTGATTGAGTGGGTCAGGTCCGCGATTTGGCTTCTGTTGTTGGCGTACCTGATGGCCAACGCGACTGCACGGCTTTCGGGGGTTTCGCTCATGGCCGAACCCTCACCGCGATCCGGCCGCCCTTCATGGTGGCCGCCAAGCGCTTCGGCAGGCTTGCCACCGCACGCTCACGCGGCTGGCCGATCACTTCATTAAATGGAAGGCCGAAGCCGAGCATGACCAGCTTCGATTCAATCTCGTCGAGCTGGTCGTCGATCAGTGATTTGACTGGCGGGGTTGTCATGCTGGAGCTCCCTGCTTGAGTGAGATGTTATAGGTGGCGTAAATCTGGTCGACGCGTGCCCGGTAGTGCCGATGCTCGCTGTCGTCGATGGCGCGCAGCAGGAAGGCAAGAGTGATGACTGACGTAGCCGCGGAACTCGCATTTGGCTTGCCGAGGTCGCGGATCATGTTGTTGATCTCGCCTTCGATCCAGGTGACCGCCGTGTCATGGTCGCGCTGTTCAATCGTCACCGTGAAACCTCCTTTAAACCCCAGAATTCGGCGATCTGGTCGACAGCGGCGGCGACCCGTTTGGCGGTTGCCTTACGCTCGGCCCATTCACGAGCCGAGCGATCCTCCAGCGCCTGTGTGTGCTTAAGCGCTTCAGCCTCGTAATCGTGAAACTCCTCAGGCTGAGGTCTTTTATCGCGGCCCCAAGCGTCGTAGCGCCTGTCCCACTCTCGGGCCTGGGCACTGTCTGCATAGCTGGTTGCCATGGTTGCCTCCAGAGTGGCGGTTGTGATCCAACAAAACTCGGCTGCACTCATCCGTTCCGCTGGTTGCCGTTGGGCGCGGAGGGGAGTGCATGCGAATTTGTTCGGAAGGGTGCCCAGGCCCGCTACTGGCGACGGCCTAGGTTTGCAGCATCAAGTTGTTCTGGTGCGATGGGGTGGCCTACCGGTTGCCCGGCCGATGCGCGGTGACATCGACGACCTACTGTCCGCTGCCTGAATGGGTGTTGGGCGTAGCCTTCAGGCTTACTGCGCCACGCAGGTGGATCGCTTACTGGTGCATGGGTGCAAATCCTCCGTGTCTAATGTGGAAAAACTTTTCCAATTAGGTGCAAAGTTTTTCCGGTCAATTGCATGCAGGTGGCCGGCGCATAGCCGGGTGTTCGTCCGCATCGGGATGGACGCTGAAGCATTCCGCTTTGCAATCGCGGCGCTGGCATTGTCACAACGTCCACTCCGATGCGGCCTGGTGCTGGGGAGTACCAGGTGCTCGGGCAGTTATCGTCAGGCTGACGTGGCGCTGGTTGTCAGGATTTCTTCAATTCGTAGCCTTCCGGCCCGAACGCCTTGGTAAGGCGCTTATTGACCTGCTCGAGCGAGTAAGCAATTCCGCCATGGCCTCTGGGGCCTTTGTAGATGTACATTCCACCCTTCACTTCGTAGGTAAATTGCATAGGTGCATTCCATGGTTGGGAAGATCGAGCCGCGCTTCGGCGCAGAGGTTTACATTTCGGATACTGGGAACATCTGCATCAAGCAGGACCAAGGGGACCGGGAAGAGATGATTCTGATTTTCGATGAAGGCGAAGTAGCTGATCTCATCGTTCTGCTAAATCAGGCCAAAAGTGATCTCGCGGAAGAGCGTCGTGTGGCTCTGGAAAACGAGGACAATTAATCGCATTGGGCATCCAGTTGCCCACTCAGTGAATGGGCAGAAGTGATGCTGCCTCGTCAGTTGTCATCTGAAAGTTGACGACTCACTTGCCACCCTTCATCAGCTCAAGGGTGGTGATCGCCGAGTTGTAGCCGCGAGCCCACTCAGCCGGCTTGCAGCGCATCTCGTCTTTTAGCTTGATGATTGCCTCATCAATAACCAGCCGCCTTTCAGCTTCGTACTTCTTCCGCCAGTTGATCGGCGTCTTCTGCGGTGTTGCGTGGCGCTGCTTGAACCCTGCAATGAACTGTTCTGCCGTAGCCATTTCGTTACCCTCGAACCGTCAAGCCTTACTTGTCCGTTGCATCCCGCTGCACCCTGTCGCCAAGGTGCAGAAGTGATGCTGTCCGTCACGCGACTGCTCTGCAGTGACCGAGATCGACGAAGCCGCTCTTGCCTTCCAGGAAGATCACGGCGGAGTGCCCGCCGAATACCGAGGCTTCATCCCGCGTCGCAGCTCGAAACGTTTCGCCGCGACCAACAATGTTTTCAAAGCTGACTGTGGTCCCGACTGGGTGCTTGGCATTCCAGTTGTCGACTTGGCGTTGCAGTTGTGCGGCGGTAGGGCGTTTAGGTGCTGGCATTTCTGTTTCCTCCGTTGATTTCCAATGCCGCCTCATCGAAGCGGCATCAGTAAATCTGTGGGTGTTTCATCTCCACCACGCGCATCGCCTCGGTTTCCCCACCTGGCCGGGTCACACATTTCGTGTTCAGTGTTCTTCCCGGCTGGCTTGCGTGGTTTCGCGCACTCACATCTGGTGAGCACGGCCAGTTCCAGAGCTGGCGTGGCATCGACTATTTATTGCTCGCACTTACCGGCTGAAACCCGGGGTAGTCGATGGCGAGGATCCTTAGCTGTTAAAGAGCGGCGGATCTCTCGACCCTTCGCTGCGGTTTGTCGCTGCGATGAGCGAACTATCACGTATCGTGTTTATCACGTCAACACGTAATGTGATTTATTTTGAAGAATTATCACGGAACAAAGCGCTTACGTTTCGGGAGGTCGTGAGCTATGATCTTGAAATAACTGGATGCATATACAGCATTAGGAGGCGAGAATGGCGAAGGCAAATAGCACAGATAAGCCAGTGGCACGGCATGAGGTCAGCGGAATTGAAAGGCTGGGGCTGAGGGTTTCGGAGATGATCAATCACCCCGTAGCGCAGATTCAGCGCTGGGTGATGATCCATCGCCTAGACGATGACGGCGATCGGGAGTGGGAAGAGGTGATGGGCTTGCTATCCGAGACGGACGGCATAGACATGACGTTCAACGACGATGAGTCGGTGACGCTGAAGTGGGAAGCGAGCGCAGAAGAGGATCGGCCAGTTGAGATCTACGAGCCAGTCGAGGAGCCGGCGCCGTTCTGACAGACATGAAAAAGCCCGCGGTTTGCGGGCTCTTTTAGATATGGGTATCAGTCGAGGATTGGCGGATATTTCCCGCTCACGGAATCCCGGTAAACGATCTCGCTATATAGTCTCGGGCCGTCCCGCAGATTCGCCAGCGCCTGCCTGGCTTCTTCCTTCGTAGCGAAAGGGCCGGCACCTAAGTTCATGCCAGTCATAGGCACAACGGGCAAGCCAATAGCGACAATCGCATCAATTGTGCGATCCCGGTCATCCTCATTCTTGCACTCGGTTGAAGCCACCCAGCCGACCTTTAATTGCGCAGGCTTTCCCACCTCAACTTCGGCGCCGCAGTGTTTGCACCTGACCGCAGCATTCTTGATTGTTTCGGCGCAAAAAGGGCAGGGGCGGATATCGATTTGGCCAGCCGCATTCGCCCGCGTGGCTTTTCCACCGAGTAGAACCATCAGCAGGCCCGCCAGTAGGATTATGCCGCCGACAATTGTATGAACTTGCCGATCTGCCATAAGCCCCAGGTTGTTCACTCGCCCGCCCGCGCCAGTTCCCACGGATACGTCCATGCTCAGTGCGAACACAAGCCAGCACGCTCCAACGATTAGAGCAAAAGTCCCAAAACCTTTCATTGGATCCCTCCGTAATTAAGCCCGCACTTTATCATTCGTGGCGTACGGCCTCCATTGGCGAGAAGGTAAGGGCAGATACAAAAAGCCCGGCGCTGAGCTGGGCTCTAGATTTTCAACTGCTCAAACTTTCCGGGTGCAGTAAATCGCCAAGCAACCCTAAATGCGGCACCGCCGCTTATGAGTTCTGACTGCTGAATTATTGATGGCCACCATTTCACAAGGTTTTGCGCCTTGCTCCAATAGGGCTCCTGCCCCCATTGTTTTGCTAGGCAAAAAATTGGTAATCCGCACTCGCGAAATGCCTTCCGCTCCGCGTCGCCTTTGGTGAACTTGTCTTGCGACACGACAGTCCAGCGCCCCTCCGATTTCAACTCTGAAATCCAGTCAATATCGCTAGCGTTGCGCTTGAACTTATCCCGAAGGGCGACCACTTGATGCCCCTCTAGCTTGCATAGCTCATGAAGGGCTCGTGCTATTGCGGGTGGGAGATTGTTATCAATCAGAAAATTCAAGCAGCAATCCTATGCTCAAAGGTCACTGCCGCATCCACTGCCGCAGTCGGGATTTCAAAAATCATTGAAACACGCTTGGCGTCCTGACCTTCTGCCAAATACGCATGGTAAATAGACGCTGTGTCCACCCCCGTAGAGGATAAGACAGGCTTACCAAAGTTTCTATTTGGGTCCAGCACGATTGCCTTGCTTTTCTTGACTGGATACCAGCGCTGCGCCTTTCCCTCTCCCGTGTAATCGATTCCCTCATAAAGTGACGGGCCGATTACCTGCCTGAATGCATACTGCCGTTTTGCAAGGTCGAGAATTGCTTCGTCGCCGGTTTCGTCAAAGACGGTCGCAAAGATACTCCTGCCATCGGTTTGGAAACGCTTGCAGGTGAAAGGGTAGCGCTGATTGAATATTTCTCTGGCTTGCCTGGATGCTGAGCGAATTGCCTGAAGGCTGACACCGTGCTTACGAAAGGCATGCACAAATCTGATTTCTAGCAAATCGTGGAACCCGAGTAGCTTTTCCTCAGAAGAAACTATTTCTGGTGTCCAAAGCCCTGAGTGATCGATACCCTCAGACTTGTAACCAAACATCCATCTGCGGATATCTTTTGCAGGTATGCCTGTGTAAAGGGCCGCCTCTGCTGGCGTATAGATCCCCACCCCAATGAGGCGGCTTGTTGCTTCGATGCTTTTCATATGCCCCCTTGTCCGTGGGTTAATCAAAAAATCCATTTTGGGGATGAACGAGACTTCGATCAACACATCTTAGACGGGCTGCCAATAGAATGGTCACTTTTCACTTGCGATATTTGCGTGTCTACGCCTACTCAGCCTTTCCCCACATAATCCTTCCCGCCTTCACCTCATCCGCATAACCATTCAGCTTCCGCTGCTGAGCATCCAGCAGCGCCCCAATTCTCATCAGCGCCATTGCTTCGTCGGGAGTCTTGTTGCATCCAGCCATGCTGGTCAGTTCGCCCACGGCCCAGCGAATGACTGCGCTCGCATCCTCAAGGTCATAGAACAACTCCTGCTGTGGGGTGCGTGGCCCGTCGAGCCCCTGCATTAGATCGGCTGTCAATTTGCCCGCCTGCCATGTCAGTCTTCAATGAAGGGTTTTGCGGCTCTCTCCAATCCTTATCCGGTCCAGCGCTCGGTTGAGCGCATCCAGGGCGTCAAGGAGGGCTTTCGCCTCCGCTTCCCGACCGTCACCCCAAAGCCGTTCAGCCATTCTGTTCAGGGTGAGGATTGAGCGATCAATGTCTGCAGCGGTTGCTGCGCGTTCAGGGTGATTTTTCTTGGTGGTGGGCATGGCTTCAAACCGGTTGTCCGTTCCACACGTAAAGCACCCGAGCCAGTATGTGGGTGTCGTCCACACGAATGTCCTCAGGGTCGTGGTGCTTGTTGTCCGAAATCATCTTGAAGCGCTCCTTGCCTTTCTTCTGAAGGCGCTTCACGTACAGCATTTCGTCATGGGAGAAGAGGTAGATACCATCCCCGGTGAACTCCCTGATCGTGATGTCGACCAGTAGGGGGTCTCGATCCTTGATCGTCGGGGCCATCGACTGCCCCCATCCAGTGATCATTTTGAGATGAAAGTGTTCTTTGAACGTGACGCCCAGGTCACGCAGGTGCTTGGGGCTGACCCGTATGTCCTGAAGCATTTCCGGGTACTCGTGCGGGATCTGCCCGCCGCCCATCGCAGCGCGCACGTCGTAGTGGGCAATCCACACCTCATCACCGACCTGGCCTGGCCGAGAGAAATCTACGGTGATTACGTTGCCCTTGTCCTCTTCTGTATCTACGGCTGCGGCCAATATCCGAGACCTGACCCGATCAGAGAGGCCCTTGCCAGCTTTCTCAAGCATCGCCTGGATGATGTCCGAAGTTGTGTTCGTCTTTCCGGAGCCTGTTGCCATCGTGATTGCGTACGGCTCGGGCGCGCCCAGCAGGAGTTCTGATTTGTCGACTCCCATGGCTTTAGCCATGGTCTCAATATCTGCAAAGGAGGGCTCGCGAGTCCCCGCTTCGTAATTGCCGACCCTGGATTGCGACCAGCCACAAGCTTCAGCCAGCTGGGACTGAGATTTTCCTGCTCTCTTTCGTGCGCGTTTTATGCGCTCAGCTAATTCGTTCATGCGCGGGATTCAATCACGTATTGAAATAACCGGCCTTCACTTATTGTGTTTGCCTTTAACACGATGCGTGTTTATCCTTGAGCTAAGTGCCATAGGAGCGAATTTCATGAACCACGTCCGAAACATCCGAGAGAAAGCCGGGATTACCCAGGCAGCTCTTCGTCGGTCGCTTGGGTGGAATCAATCGCGCCTCGCAAATTACGAGTCTGGCTTGCGCTGCCCTGGATTGAGCGAGGCGCGGCTCATCGTGTCTGCGCTGAACACTCTCGGGGCCAAGTGCGGTCTCGATGAAGCTTTCCCCCCTGAAAACATTGCAAACCAATCCGCCGCCTAATTAATCACTTTCCGTTTCGAGGCTAGCGACACGGTTGCGCGCTCAAAACCGCGCAGCTCTTCATTGCCAAGTCGCCCCCTCAGCGGGTCGGCGATCTGCTCAAACGCAGGCCAAAGCCTGATCTGAGATGACAAGGGAAGGGTGGAAGCCAAGGCGGCCACCAAGCAACAAAGGGCGGCTATCTCGCCTTGTAATTCGGAATGAGTGGTCATGGATACGTCCCTGATCTGAGCAGATTTTCAATGTACCCAGACTACGAGCGAGACAGCCCCATGCAAACGTCCAGTCCAAGACACAGCGCGCAAACCCGTGACCAGGTGCTGGTCGCGCACGCGGCGAATCAGATCGCTCGCACCAGCCTGAGCCAGGACGACTTCGCGCAGGCGTTGAGCCGCGAAATCTACCTGACCGTACCTGCCAAAAAAATAACAGAAGCCAAGGTTCCGGACTTCGAAGAGCTGGCCCGCCTGAATGATGTCGGCGAATTCATCAAGGCGACCGGGCGCTGGCTGAAGCGGGTGCAGCGCTGGCTGTCAGGCGATCAGGAAATGCCGTCCTGGCTCGAGGAATCGTGGGTCAACGCGCTTGAGCCTGAATTCCGCGACAACTGCATCAACGAGTTGGCCGGCCGGCATGGACTGATCGGCGCTCGCCAGATGACCAGCGACCAGTGCGCGAACAAGAGCTTTGGTGCGCTGATTCGCGCCCTTGGCGATGTGATCGATACAGGCAGCGAGGTGTTTGACGACCAGGTGATGTGCGAAGTCGATTTGCCGCACCTCCCGGCGTTCGCCGCGCAGTGCCGCCAAGTTGAAGCGCGGGCAGGGGAGTTGGGCCGGAAGGCCGAAGCCCTGCTTGTGAAGCATCGCCCGAATTTGAAATCCATCGCCTGAATTTCAGACACAAAAAAGCCGACGTAAGAGGTCGGCTTTTTCTACAGCGGTAAAGCAAGTGGAGAAGATTATGCACGCACAGACACAGCAGGACAATACCGGACAGGTCGCGACACGTTTTGCTAATTCCGAAAACGTGTCGCGTACCACGATGTCTTCCCGCGAGATCGCCAACGTCACCGGTAAGCGTCACGCCAACGTGAAGCGCGATGTCGGGGCGATGCTGAAAGAACTGAAATTAGATGTACTCAGTTTTGAGCACATCTATTTAGACGGTCAGAACCGGGAGCAGGTCGAGTACCTGCTTGATCGCGAGCACACCGACTGCCTGCTCACCGGTTACAGCGCGCCGATGCGCATGAAGGTGATTCGCCGTTGGCGCGAGCTGGAGCAGCAGCAGGGCGCCCGCGAGCAGGTTCTGCTCAATGGCACCAAGGTCGTCGGCGAGATCGCCATCATGGAGTGCTTCACGCGCCTGCTGAAGCCCGCGCCATCTTGCCAGATGGCCATGCTCACGAAGATCGCCCAGAACAACGGGCTCGATCCGAAGTTTCTCCCAGGCTACGCCGTCGACTCTGCACCTGATGCCGCCGGCGGCTCTTCGATGCCCACCAAGTCGGCCACGGCCTTGCTGAAAGACAACAGCATCCGTATCGCGCCGGCGGCATTCAACCGCGCACTGGCCGCCAAGGGCTTCCTCAAACAGCTCCAGCGCAAAAACTCCAGACAGGAAATGGTCGACTTCTGGTCGGTGACCGAGAAGGGCCTGGCCTACGGCAAAAACCTCACCAGCCCTCAATCCCCCCGCGAGACGCAGCCTCACTGGTACGTCGATCGCTTCCTCGAACTGGCCGACCTGATCGGCAAAGGCGGCAAGTAATGGCCGGAGACTGGATTAAATTCGAACTCGTGACGATGGACAAACCTGAGGTTTGCCAGATTGCGGACCTCGCCGATATCGATCAGGACGCAGTGGTTGGAAAGCTGATGCGTGTGTGGGCCTGGTTCGATCAGCAAACTGAAAAAGGTAACGCTCCGAGCGTTAGCAAAAAGTTACTCGACCGTTCCGTTGGCGTTATTGGTTTCTGTGAGCACATGAAATCGGTGGGCTGGATGGTCGAAGCCGACGGCTTTATTTCCCTGCCTCACTTCGAACGACACAACGGGAAGACCGGTAAAAACAGGGCTTTGACGGCAAAGCGCGTGTCAAACCACAAAACAAAAGGTAACGCTGCCAGCGTTACTCCTGCGTTACCTAAAGAAGAGAAGAGAAGAGAAGAACAACACCACTCTCACACTGCGGGCGAAGAGCCTCAGCCCGAACTGGATCTCGAAGCCGCTACGGAACCTGTCGACCCAAAGGCCCCTGTCGAGATGACCCTGGAGTGGATGCCTGACGACAACCTCCTGAAAACATACTGCGTCCACTTTGGGGTCTCGACTGAAGTGTTCACCAGAGAAGCTGTCGCCCCCTTCACCGCTCACCACGAAACGACCGGCATCCTGCAAACCCAATCCAAATGGGTATCCCTGCTGGTCAAGTGGGTGAAGGACGACAAGCACCGCGCGAGCAATGTCCGGCAGTTCCCGAAACGTGAAACTCAATCTCGTCACACCGGCTTCGCTAATCGCGACTACACGGCCGGCCTGATCCAGCGTGAGGACGGCAGCTATGCGATCTGAAAAAGTACTCACCATGCCGAGCAGCGGGTCAGCTCCCCAAACCATCACTGGGGCCTGTAAAGACCACGGCCAGTTTTCGCAAACCGTGAACGTGATCTTCGGTAAGCAATTCAAGACCGGCTGCCCCGAGTGCATGCGTATCGCGAAGGAAGAAGAGGCTGAGCGGGCCAGGATTCACGAGCGCTACGAGCTCTCCGTCAAACTCGGTTCTGCACTGATTCCGAAGCGCTTCATCGACAAGACGCTCAACGGCTACAGCGCTGAGTCGCCCGAGCAGAAAGAAGCGCTGCGCATTTGCCGCAAGTACGTTGCCAAGTTTTCGGAAATCTCCGAGTCGGGCCGCTGCCTACTGATGCTGGGCAAACCGGGTACCGGCAAAACACACCTGGGCGTTGCGATCGCCAATGAGCTGATGCGCAAGACGGCTGCTACCGCCGTATACCGCACGGTCGGCTCAATCCTGCAAGACATCAGGTCAACGTACGGCGGCGGTACCGAGCGCACTGAGGGGATGATCCTGTCCGGCCTGATTGCTCCGTCGCTGCTCGTATTGGACGAGATCGGCGTGAGTAAGGAAACCCCGAGTGACTTCGAGCTGACCACTCTGTTCTCGATCGTCAATGGTCGTTACGAGCAGATGCGCCCGACGGTGATTATTTCCAACCTGGACGGCAAATCTTTGCCATCGGCCATGGGGGAGCGCTGCGTGGATCGTCTGCGGGAGGGAGGGGTGATCGTCATCCCGTTCGAGTGGGAATCACAGCGCGGCAAGGAGGGCTTCTGATGAGCGAAATGATCGAAGTGAAGGTTTCAAAACTGATCGGGGCGGCGCTGGATTGGGCTGTTGCACACGTCGAGGGCGTCCCGGTGAGGTTGGCCCCTTCGATATCTGATGATGGCGAGCTGCGGGTTATCGAGGACATCGAGGCCCCAATCGACTACCGATTCAATCCCTCGACAGATTGGCGACTTGCCGGCCCGTTCATTGCCAGTCGGCGCATCTGCCATAGCTGGATCAGTAACGACATATGGACTGCCTGTCCGGCCCGTCCGAACGAGCCAACGATTCATGTTCGCGGGCCCACGCCGCTCATTGCGATTTGCCGCGCCATTGTCGCCAACAAAGTTGGCGAGATCGTAAGTGTTCCAGCGGAGCTTGCCCGATGAACCCTAAATCAGAAATTCCCCAATCTGCAATGACACTGGCCTGCACCCTGTTGGGATTTGCCATCGGCGTGTTCTGCGTCCTCATCACTGTGGTGCTGACCTCATGAGCTTTCTGATCATGCATCAAACCCAGCCGACCGATAACACCTGTTTCTCGACCTGCATGGCGATGGTCAAGGCTGATCCAGCTGGATATGTGGTCTCGAAAATTCACGACTGGTATTGGGCCGGCGATGTGAGCACAAGGCAGGTGCTGGACAAGCTGGAGATACCTTTCCAGTCTTTTGACACCGCAGATCTGCACGTCTTCCAAGGCAATGGGGTTTACCTGGTAGCCGTTCCATCCGTAAACCAGCCCGGCGGCTTGCACCAGATCCTTTGTGAATGCTTCGAAGGAATGTTCGTAGTCCACGATCCATGCAAAGGCCTTGCTGGCAGCAAACACTACGTTGCCGCTCTGACCGAAGGCGCCCAGAACGAGGTCAAGCTTCACGGCTATGTCATCGACGCTTTCATTCCGCGGAGCTACTTGCTCGGGCGGTACGCGCAGAGGGCTGCGGGATGACGGACAAGATCAGCGTCAACAGCCAGGCCAAACTCACTGAGGCAATTACCTGCCTCAACGCGATGTTCCGCGAGAAGAAGTTCGTCGTGGTCTCGCTGCGCCCGGGCAAGGATCGCACCCTCGACCAGAACTCCCTGTGGTTTGGGATGTACAGGCGCATTTCCGAGATGACCCAGATCGGCGACGCGGCCGATGCCCGGCGCTACTGCAAGCTGCACTTTGGCGTGCAGATCCTGCTGAACGAAGACTCGGGATTTCAGGCCGCGTGGTATCGGGTGATGCGGCATCTGCCCTACGAAGAGAAGCTGGCCATGATGGGCGAGTGCAAGTTATTCGGCCCTGACGGCTTTCCGGTCACCAGCCTGTTCAATCGCGCCCAGGGCATCCAGTACACCGACCGCATAGCTG
The DNA here is from genome assembly GCF_054897705.1 of Pseudomonas sp. GB2N2. NCBI lineage: Bacteria > Pseudomonadati > Pseudomonadota > Gammaproteobacteria > Pseudomonadales > Pseudomonadaceae > Pseudomonas > Pseudomonas sp. GB2N2. The sequence continues at coordinate 2,347,906 of NZ_CM142701.1, read as the reverse complement.
CATTTTTTACCAGTCAGGGCGTGGTGTTCACCGACCTGCTCAGCAAGGAGGCTGCATGAGCCATCAATTCAAGCAGGGCGATCTGGCACTGATCCTTGTGCCCAATTATCAGTTCACCGCGATGTCGACCGTATCACTTGTGATTTTCATCCTCGAAGGCCAGGGCGCAATTGAGCCGGACGGCACGCGCTGGTTGGCACCTTATGCGGGTTGGATTGTTGAGCGTGAAGGCGAGGACGGCTATGGATTCTTTCGACCTCAGCACCTCATGCCGCTGCGCAGCGACTTTTCCTCGGAGCATCAGAAGTCGCGGGAGGTGGCCGCATGAAGCGAACCGAGTTGAAGCGCACCGCGCCGCTCAAGGCCGGCGGCATTCAGGACCGCCAGCGCCGGAAGAAGCGCTGCAAAGTCTGCCAAGTAATGTTCGCCCCCGCGCGCGACTTACAGGCGGTGTGCGGCGAGATCGCTTGCGCCATCGCCCATGCGCCGGCGAACCAGGTGCGCGCACGCAAAGCCTTGGCCGAGATTGATCGCAAAGAGATTCAGGTCCGCAAAGAGAGGCTGAAGAGCAGGGCGGATCATCTCAAGGACACTCAGCGCGCCTTCAATGCCTGGGTACGTGAGCGTGACGCCGATCTGCCGTGCATCAGTTGTGGCCGCCACCACCAGGGCAAGTACGACGCAGGGCACTACCGAACCGTTGGCAGTAATCCAGCGCTCCGCTTCGAGCCGCTCAACTGCGCAAAACAATGTGTGCCCTGCAATCAGCACAAGTCCGGCAACGTCGTGAGTTATCGAATCGAGCTGGTCAAGCGCATTGGCGCCGACCAGGTCGAGTGGCTGGAGGGGCCGCATGAGGCGAAGAAGTACACCGTCGATGAGCTGAAGGCGATGACCGCCGACTACCGGGCAAAAACAAAAGAGCTGAAGGGGAGAGCGGCATGACTTATCGCAACGTGGTATCCGCAGTTGTCCGGGCGCTCGCCGCCGAAACCATCAACTCCGCCGGCGGATGTGATTTTGAGCCAAAGGTGCAGTGCGCCAAGCAGAAGGGGGAGATCGTCGGCAAGGAGGCTGCATTCCTGACCGACTGCTGGGTATTCGGTCGACTGCACAAGTCGTTGTCAGCGGTGCACTGGCGGGCGCTGGTGGCGAAGTACTCCACGCACGACGAGCGCAAGCATGGGGCGATCCTTGAATTGATCAAGACGGCGCAGTCGCCAGCGCCGCAGCGCTTCCGGGAGTGCGCAGTGCTGACCTGGGCAATTCCGCAAGTAGCGGGCGCCGAGGGCAAGCGTTCCGCCGCGGTACTGCCAGCAGCCTGGTACGACATCACCAATTGGGACAACGACGGCAAACCGGAATCGACCCGGTACCGGTGGCGCTCGAACATCTGGAAGGCGCTAGATGATCAAGTGAACGAAGCACTCACAGCGGCTCAGGAACTGCTCGATACAGAGGGCCTGATCGAAAGTTGCGCGGCGTAGCAAATAGCCATTGCAATGAGTGAGAAAGTGAGAGAGTATTTATCCATCCTGTCGTCATTACGCGTTAGGGATTAATACTTTAAAGCCTCGCTACTTTGCGGGGCTTTTTGCTTTCTGGGGACGAGGTGATATGGATACGCCTGCTCAAGAGCTCCACCGGTTTTACTTCGACGCAATGCTTGTGCCTGGGCTACTGTCGTTTGCCTTGGTCGTCCTCTTGGTAATTTTCCGGGGAAAGTATCCTGATACCGCTCGAGCATGGCTCTGGGCAGTGTTTGCTGCAGGTTTTCTAGGGATCACTTGTGTGCCGCATGCATGGCAAATTCTGTTTCCAGAACCCTGCGTTATCCGGTTTTCCTCCCCGACAGATATGTGCTTCTTTAGCCCATCAGCTCGGTTGCAAGTTGGCGTGTTCTTTGGTGGGCTAGGGGCATTCGTGGCTTTTTTGATAATGAAACTTTGGCGAATCACTGCCAATAATTTCAAGTACGGATCACCGCCCAAATGAGAGCGTCGACCCTTTCTTCCTCCGATTTTTAGTCCGGCCATTCGCCGGATGTTTCGTTTTCGCCGTTCGTCCAGCGCCCGGCACTTGCAGCGCGTCGCCGCCTCTCAAGTTTAAGCACGGACATCCCGCGCGCCAGACCGGAGAGCGAACATGGACATTAATGAAAATGCGCCTGGCAACATTTCTCAGAAGGGCGTAACGAGCAACACGGACAACGAAACAGGCCATGATCCTGCGAAGCATGAGCTTGAAGCTCCACTGCCTGCTGACGACGAATCGCCTGTCGATGAAGAGATGCTGGATGTGGATGCCGTAAACTCGGTGTCGAGCGAGCATCCAGAAGCGGGAACGAGGGGTCGCGACGATGATCCGGATGCAGACCCGCAGATGAATGATCAGGATGATAATGAGACCCGCGGCTTGCCTGCGAGCGACCCGGAATCAGGTGCCTGATCAAGCTTTTAATTATTTTCAATAGCCCGCCGAGAGCGGGCTTTTTTACGTCTCAAATTCACCTGTAGCCAGGGCAGCCTTCGGGAAGGCCTGGACACTGATAAGCCGGCAAGTGCAGTGCTACGGAAAAACACCGGCAGTCCGCGAACCCCGTCCTCACCATGCTTACGGGGTTGCGCGAGATTGGATCTGCGAGATCGATGCATTAGGGCGTCGACGCAGTGAAAGTCTTTGGCGGACAGCGCGGAAAGACGCGCGCACCTATTCAGGGCCTTAGCAAACGCTGGGGCCTTTCTGTTTTGGGCTATGCCCAGGCCAACGCAGGCCTCTTTTATTCACGGTACCGCCAATGACTATTGCTGATAGCACCACATTTAAGGTCGCTGTCCCGATACTTCAAACGATCCTGTCGGCCGGTGCCATTGGTGCGTTTGTTTACGTAGTCGGGTCCCTTGGCTCGCTGCAGGTGCAGTTGGCCGCCTACCAAACCAGCCAGGCGCTGATCGGCCAGAGGGTCGACTCTTTGGAGCGCTCAAGGGAGTCGACAGACAAGTTCGTCGATTCCCTTCGCACATCGACCCAGCGCCAAGAGTTCCAGATCAATCAGCTCGGCGAGAGCCTTAAAGGTATCGCCCAGATGGGTCGGCCCAAGTGAAGCGCTTGCTGATCGTCCTCATGCTGCTCACGGGTTGCACGCAGAAAGACACGATCCAAGAGCCTCCGCAGGTTCAACGCACAACCGTCTATCGATACACCAGCGGGCAATGTGTACCCGCCGAGGGCCAGAGCGCTGACTTGCGCCAGGCTTTGAAAAGTCGTGACGAGTGGAAACGCTACGCCGAACGCCTCGAAAAACTACCTGGAGCTACAACTAATGACCCTGATCGATAACTGGAAACAGGCCCTAAGCATGGCCAGCGTGCAGACCGGCGGCGCAATCACCGTGCTTGGCGTGGCTGAGCAATTGATGCCATCGCTGCAAGCAGTATTGCCTCCGATTGCCTACGGCGTGCTGGGGCTACTGGTGATGATTGCTCGCGTGATCCTTCAGCCGAACCTGAACAAGTAGTCCGCGACACGTTTCGCGAATCCTCAAATCGTGTCGCGACATCAAAGGAGAAAGCCATGAGTAACGGACGAACAGATTCAACTTGCCGCGGTGACATGAGGCTCGGCACCGGCTGTGGGCATTGCGTCCGCTGCACTGCAGCTGGGGCTATTGCGCCAACCAACGTCACCCGCCTGCACCACGCATTGCCGCTGAGCCAGGACATCAACAAGACGCTGACCGATTTGGACAGTGCGTTCGCCAAGGCCATCGACGCTGCCAAATCTGCCGGGTTGCCTCAAGGCATTGTGGTCGCAACCCTGCACGGGCACGCCCTGGTGCAGACCAACATCATGGTGAGCTGAATGACCGTCAAGGTTCTGGAGTTCAAGCGGGAGGACTGGCGCGACGCCGCTAAGACCCTGCGCAAGATTGCTGACGATCTTGATGCTGGCGAGCATCCGGAATGCACGGTTGGCGCCTTAACCCTGATTGGGCCGAAGGGCGAAGTGACTGTGTTCGGGTTGGGGCCTAAGTGCGACGACTTGCAGTGTCTGGGTGCGATGCGCCTGGGCGAGCAGAAGCTGATTGATGTGCTGCTGGATCCTGAATAACTTGCGTGCCATTGAATTAGCATCACACGTCCCCATGTAGATATTTCACCTACAAAGGAGCTGTGAGATGTCTGATTTTAAGAAAGGCGATGTGGTTCAGCTGAAAAGTGGCGGACCTAAAATGACCATTCAGGATTTGGGGGACTATGGACCGACCGGTCCTGAAGAAGGCGCGCATTGTGTTTGGTTCGAAAAGGAAAAGCGCCAAGAAAGCGTATTCGATGTTGCGACGTTGAAATTGCCGGCCGCGCCTGTTGGGCCTCTGGTGTTCTAAATCGATCACGTTCCCGACCCCGCCTTGTGCGGGGTTTTTTATTTGGAAGACTCATGACAACCAAGCAACCTGACTGGGAGCGCATTGAACAGCTCTTCCGGGCTGGTCTGCTCTCAGTGCGAGAGATTGCCGCTGCATGCGGCGTGTCTCACACAGCAATCAACAAGCGGTCAAAGGCTGACGGCTGGGACCGTGATCTGAACGCCAAGATCAAGGCTAAAGCGGATTCGCTGGTTTCCAAGCGGGAGGTTTCCACAAAGGTTTCCACGGAAACGCTGGCAACCGAACGTGGAATCGTGGAGGCCAATGCTGAGGTCATTGCTGACATTCGGATGGCCCATCGCACTGACATTGGCCGCTCTCGTCGTCTGGCCAACAAGCTGCTGGATGAGTTGGAATCGCTCACCGATGAGCAGGGCTCTATCAAGTCGCTGGTCAAGCAGTTTAAGGAAGGCGATCACGAAGACGGCGAGGCGATGGCTGACATGCTCGCCCTGGCCAACAAGATCGGCGCGCTCCCATCCCGGACCAAGACCATGAAGGAGTTGGCCGAAACGCTGAAGACGCTGGTTGCCTTGGAGCGCCAAGCCTACGATCTGGACACGAAAGCCGGCGGCAGCGACGCCGATGAGCTCTCGAAATTGATGGACGATCTATCGAAGGAAGCCTGACATGAAGCCCGAGCACTTGAAGCTGCTCAGGGACAAGCGCTGGAGGCTGAACAATCTCTATTTCATCACCGACAAGCAGGGCAAGAAGGTCCGCTTCCGGATGACGGACGAGCAGATCGAGTACTTCGATGGGATGCACACGCGCAACATCATCCTGAAGGCTCGGCAGCTCGGCTTCACCACTGAGTGCTGCATCATCCAGCTGGACGCCGCACTGTTCGAGTCGGCCAAGTGCGCACTGATCGCCCACACGCTGAACGATGCAAAGCGTCTGTTCCGCGAGAAGGTCAAATACGCCTACGACAACCTGCCTGCCGAGATACGCGCGGCGAACCCGGCGAGCAACGATGCGGCCGGTGAGCTGGTGTTCAGCAAGGGCGGTTCGCTCTACGTCAGCACCTCATTCCGGGGCGGCACACTGCGCTACCTGCATGTGTCCGAGTTCGGGAAGATCTGCGCCAAATTTCCTCACAAGGCTCGCGAGATCGTCACCGGCGCCTTCGAGGCCGTGGCCACCGACTGTTTCGTCACCATCGAATCGACGGCGGAAGGCCGAGCCGGCTACTTCTTCGACTATTCGCAGAGCGCGGAACGCCAGCAACTGGCCGGCGTGCCCCTGGGCTTGCTGGACTGGAAATTCTTTTTCTTCAGTTGGTGGAAGAACAAAGCCTATTGGCTTGACCCGACTGACGTGGTCATCCCGCAGCGCCTGACCGACTACTTCAGTGAATTGCACGCCAAGCACGGCATAGCAACGAACGACGGCCAGCGCGCCTGGTACGCCGCCAAGGAGAAGACGCTCGGCGATGACATGAAGCGGGAATACCCGTCGATTCCCGTCGAGGCGTTTCAGCAGTCGGTCGAGGGCGCCTACTACGCGCAGCAATTGACCAAGCTCTACGCCCAGCAGCGTATCGGTGCGCTGCCGGACAACAGCCACCTGCCGGTGATGACCGTTTGGGACATCGGCGTTAGCGACTCAACAGCCATCTGGTTCGTGCGTCAGGTTGGCGAAGAGTTTCACGTCATCGATTACTACGAGAACTCCGGCGAAGGCCTACGGCATTACATGAAGGTGCTCAAGGACAAGGGCTACGCCTACTCCGAGCACTGGGGCCCGCATGACATCGAGAATCGCGAGTTCGGTAGCGATGCAAAAACGCGCAAAGACATTGCCCGAGAAGGCTATGAAATTGACGGTCAGGTCTACCGAATGACGTTCCAGGTGGTTCCGAAGATCGGCGTGGACGATGGCATTGAGCAGGCTCGCGAGATTCTGGCCAAGTGCGCATTCGACGAATCGAAGTGCGAAAAAGGCATCACCGCGCTTGAGAACTACCGCAAAGAGTGGGATGACAAACGCGGCTGCTGGAAAGACAAACCGCTGCACGACTGGACGTCTCACGGCTCCGACGCCTTCCGGTACTTCGCTGTCGCCAAGAGCGCAAGGAAGCCGGTCAAATCAATCAAAATGGGATTCGCACGCTAATGGCAGACGTCACTTACACCCGCCCGGAGTACGACGCGGCACAGTCCCGTTGGCGGCTGGTGCGAGACGTCTGCAAGGGCTCCGAAACCGTAAAGGCCCGCGGCGATGCTTATCTGCCAAAGCCCAACGAGCACGACAAAAGCCTCGAAAACATCGCTCGCTACAAGAGTTACAAGCAGCGGGCAGTGTTCTACAACGCAACCGGGAGAACCAAAAACAGCCTGGTGGGTGCGGTGTTCCGCACCTGGCCAACGCTGACTGTCCCCGGCGCACTCGACTACGTGTCCAAGGACATCGACGGGCAGGGCGTGAGCATTTATCAGCAATCGCAATCGGTCATCGGGCATCTGCTTGAAGTCGGCCGCCACGGACTGCTGGTGGACTACGTCGCTGTCAAAGCTGGTTCAGTGAGCAAAGCGGACGAGCAGGCGGGTCGAGCCCGGGCGAGCGTTGCCAGCTACCCGACCGAGTCAATTCGCAACTGGAAAACTCGCAAGGTCGGTGGTCAGTACCTGCTGAGCCTGGTTGTCCTGCGCGAAGAGACGGACATCGACACTGATGACGGATTCGGCGGCGAAAAGGTTGTGCGATACCGCGTGCTTCGTCTCGATGAAGCGGGCTTCTACACGCAGGAAGTCTGGGAAGAAGGCAGCAGCGAAACATCGATGATTGTCCCGCCTTTCACGCCACTCAACGGCCTCGGCCTTCCATGGAAGATCATCCCGTTTCAGTTCCTCGGCAGCGAGAACAACGACACCAGCGTCGACGACTCTCCGCTGTACGACATGGCCGTGCTCAATATTGGCCATTACTGCAACAGCGCAGACTACGAAGATTCGGTGTGGTTTTCTGGCCAGCCTCAGTTCTGGATCTCTGGCCTTGATGAGGCTTGGCGCGATCACCTGGAAGCGAACGGCATCTATGTCGGCTCCCGCGCACCATTGACGCTGCCGGTCAGTGGGTCGTGTGGTTTCGCGCAGCCTGAACCGAACACGCTTGTCAAAGAGGCCATGGATGCCAAGAAAGAAGACATGGTGTCGCTCGGCGCTCGGTTGATCGAGCGGGGAAGCGCGGTGAAGACTGCTACCCAGGCCGACAACGACAGCGCCGCCGAACACAGCGTGCTGTCGCTGGTGGTGAGTAACGTAAGCGAGGCCTACAGCCAGTGCCTGTTATGGATGGCTGAGTTCGTGAACGCCCCGGGCGAGACGCTCTACAAGCTCAATCAAGACTTCAGCCAGATCAGCCTGGACGCAACGATCCTCACTGGTCTGTTCAACGCGGTCCAGGGCGGCAAGCTGCCGTCGTCTGACTTCTGGCAGTACCTGCGAGATCGCGGGGTTATTGATCCCGAGAAGACCGACGACGAGATCCGGGACGAGCTGGAAGCTGAGGCACCGGCGCTCGACTTGGACGACGACACCGAGGTGAAACCAAATGGCGGCAAACCAAGCAATCCTTGATGCCACGATTCGGCACGCCGTCTTCCTCGAGCAACTGAAGTCGGGGGAGGTCGCGAAGTTCGGGCCATTTCTCAAGGAGATTGACCGCTCGATCCGTGAGCGGCTGACCCGGGCGGACCTGACGGATTACACCATCGTCCGTCTGGAGCGGCTGCTGAGCGAAGTTGACAGTCTGTTGCTGGGCATCTTCGACCGGTACAGCGAGAAGCTGAACCTCGACCTGGTCGACATCGCCAACTATGAGGCCGAGTTCGAAGCGACCAGCCTGACCCGAGCAGCACCGGTGGGCGTCTCGTTTGATGCGGCAGTGCCTGGTGCTGCTGCGATCCGGTCGGCCATCCTCACCAATCCGCTCAGCGTGCGCGGTGCTGATGGCGGCAAGCTGCTCAAGTCGTTCATTGATGGCTTCATCGCCACCGAACGACAACGCCTCACTGGCGCGATCCGGCAGGGCTTCTTCGAAGGCCAGACGAACTTCCAGATCATCAAGAACATCCGCGGGACCAAAGCGCTTCAGTACAACGACGGGATTCTGGCTACTACCAACCGGAACGCCGGCGCCGTGGTGCGAACTGCGGTCCAGCACGTCGCCACCCAGGCGCGCATGGAGACGTTGAAGGAAAACAGCGACGTCGTGCAGGCGGTGGAATGGGTCAGCACCCTAGACACGAAAACTACCAGCCATTGCCGGACGCTCGACAAGCAGCGTTTCAAGCTGACCGAGGGGCCGAGGCCGCCGATTCATATCAACTGTCGCTCGACGATCGTTGCCGTGACCCGCTTCAGCGCGCTGTTTGCCAAGGACGCCACTCGGGCATCCATTGGCGACGGCGGCGCCCAGCAGGTAAGAGCGGACCTCAGCTATTACGACTGGCTTCAGCAGCAGCCGGCAGCGTTTCAGGACAGGGCTATCGGACCGGTCCGCGCTAAGTTGTTTCGCGAAGGCGGGCTGACTATCGAGCGATTCTCTGAGCTGCAGCTTGATCGCAACTTTGCACCTCTGACCCTTGTGCAGATGAAGGTTCTGGAGCCTCTGGCGTTTGTGCGAGCAGGCATTTGATACTCTTCCATCACATGGTGAATGGAGGCGTGTACATGAAAGAAGAGATTCAGCAGCAGATATCCGACGCACTTGGGCAGTTATTCGATGCGGTCTCGAAGCTTCAATTGGCGTACCCAGGGAAACCCTTTACTCCTGACGGCCGACTGGTGGGCGATATCGGCGAGGTCGTCGCCAGTCTCAACTACCAGATCACTCTGAATGAGGGGCTGACGAAGCATCACGATGCGGTTGCTGATGACGGGCGCTTGGTTCAGATCAAAACCACATTCAGCGATCACCTCACCTTTCCTGTGCATCACGTTCCCGACTATTACATCGGTATCAAGCTGCAACCGGATGGATCCTTCGAAGAGATATACAACGGCCCCGGACAGCTGATTTTCGACCAACTGGTGAACCGGAAACCCACGCGAACCGGGCTCCATGGCGGCTTGATGAGCATGCTGAAGAGAATCAACAAGGATGTCCTTGACGCGGAACGGATCCCGCAACGATAAAACCACTACCAACCCGCTTCGGCGGGTTTTTTTATGTCCGCAGGCAGGGCCTGCACTCGTCTCTGGGAGACAACCAAATGGGTTTGAAATATCAGCTGGACACTCTGGACGGTCTCGATGACTCCGTTAAATCGCTCTACACCGAGAAGGAAGGAAAGTTTGTCCTCGGTATTGAAGGCCTGCCGCAACCAGAAGACGTATCCGGCCTGAAGGCCAAGGTTGATGAACTGCTCGGCGAGAAGAAAACGGCCGAGAAGAAAGCGCGCGAGGCTGAAGAGCTGGCCCGCACCGAACGTGAAGAAGCTGCTCGCAAGTCCGGCAACGTTGAAGAGCTCGAAAAGTCATGGTCCGAAAAGTACAACCGCCGCGAAGCTGAGCTGAACGGCACGCTGGAGCAGGAGCGCACAACGCTGAGCACTCAGATCCGGGATCTGACCGTCGGCCGTACCGCTACTGACATCGCGTCTGCACTGGCAATCCCAGGCAGCGCCAAAGCCCTGTTGCCGCACATCGAACGCCGATTGAGCGTCGAGCAGCGCGACGGGAAGCCTGTTGTGGTCGTACTCGACCAGCAGGGCAAGCTCTCTGCGGCAACGCTGGATGAGCTGAAAGCAGAATTCGCAAACGACACGGCGTTCGCGCCGTTGATCGCGGGTAGCAAGGCATCGGGCGGCGGGGCCGGCGGTGCGGGAACAGGCGGCGGGGCCGCGAAAGGCAACATCGGCGGCACCAAGACGGAACGCACTGCGGCAATCGCCAGCAAGTTTCCGGACCTCCCTCTCAATTAAGGAATAATTCATGTCCCTGTCTCAAATGCAGGTCTTCAACGATTACGTCATGCCGGCGACGCTGGAGACCCTTGATCAAATGCTCGCGGCTTTCAACGCCGCAAGCAATGGCGCGATCGTGCTCTCGCCTGACGGCTTCACCGGTGACTTTCTGCAGGAGTCTTTCTTCCAGAACCTCGGCGCAGCACAGCGTCGCGTAAACCGCTACGCCGCGCAGGCCGCTGTGACCCCGGTGGATCTGACCGAGCTGCAGAACACCACGGTGAAAGTTGCCGGCGGTTTCGGCCCGGTACGCTACGAGCCGTCTCAGATGACCTGGCTGCAGCGTCCAACTGCTCAAGGCATCGAGGTCGCGTCCCGGGCGTTCGCTGAGATCCTGCTCAAGGATCAACTGAACACCGCGATTGCCGCTCTGGTTGCCGCGATCACCGCCCAGGCTGCCGCGGTCAACGACGTGTCGGCGACCGCCGGCATCTCGCAGGCAGGCCTGAACAGTTCGCACGCTAAGTTCGGCGACGCGAGCCAGAATCTGGTCGCTCAGGTCATGACCGGCAGTTCGTGGCACAAGCTGGTCGGGCAGAACCTGGCCAATGCCCAGAACCTGTTCTTGGCTGGCAACGTTCGTGTTGTCGACATCCTCGGCAAGACTTCCGTAGTGACCGACGCCCCCGCACTGTTGCAGACCGGTACTCCAAACAAGGAAATCATTCTGGGCCTGGCGTCCGGCGCGGCGCTGGTGCATGACGGTCGGGACATCATCTCGAACGTGCAGACCACCAACGGTCAAACCCGCATCGAGACCACCATCCAGGTCGATTACACCTTCGGTCTGGGCCTGAAGGGCTTCACATGGGACACCGCGAACGGCGGCAAGTCGCCTACCAGCGCTGCGCTGGCCACCGGTACCAACTGGGACAAAACCGCCACCAGCATCAAGGACACCGCTGGTGTTGCTCTGATCGGTGACGCTTCCAAGTAACCCCTGATAGCTGAGCCGGGCTTGCGTCCGGCTCAGCGAGGACATGATCATGAGCAACAAGAACATCTGGTATCTCCCGGGGCCGTTCCACCAGTACCAGGAAGACGTGAAGGCACTGGCCAAGAAGGCCGGCCTGCGCATCATCGACGCGAATGTGACCGAAGGTCGTGAAGATGAAGCTGAAGACACGCCCGAAGTAAGGCTGAAAGAAGTCGAGCAGAATCTGATTCTGGTCGTTGGCGCTGGTGACAATCGCGTCGAACTGGAAGCGCTGATCGGTAAACTGCAGATCGAAAGCGATACGGTCCGCGCTGTCATTGATGGCTTGGACGCCGGCGAGATTGAAAAGCCGGAAGCTGGTGAACTTGCAATCCGCCTTTTCCATTCGCTCGACGCCCTGCGCCTCCAGATGGCCGCCCTGGTTGATCAGCGCGATGCTGAAGCTGAACGCGCAAGCAATCTGCAAAAGCAGGTGGATGACCTGTTGGCTCAAGCTGCCCAGGCCAGGCTGGAAACGGACGAAACCAAAGAGGCAAAGGACATTGCTGAGCTGAAGGCCCGGCTCGACGCTGCTGGTGTGACTTACCGGGCAAACGCCTCGAAAGATTCCTTGGAAAAGCTCGTCGCCGATCTGCCCGAGGCGTGATACTGCTGGCTACCGGAAAACCGGTGGCCATTCCTTCAAAATTCAATCCAGCGAGTTGATCCATGACACTCATCATCGAGGACGGCACCGGCAAGCCAGACGCCGAAAGCTACGCGAGCGCCGCGGACTTGGTCATGTACGCCGGCAAGTTCGGCGTGACCATTCCTGCGGACGAGCCCGCGCAAGAAGCACTGCTTCGCCGGTCCGCCTTGGCGATGGATGGAATGGCGTGGAAAGGCCGCAAGACGGACAGCGATCAGGCTCTGGCTTGGCCGCGCCGGGGTGTCGAGTTGGATCAGCAGATCAAGCCTGACAACTACCTGCCGGCGCGAATCCAGTACGGGCAGATGGCCTTGGCCGCCGAGATTCATCAGGACGATATTGACCCGGTGGAGAAGCGCAAAGGTGCTGTGACGCTGGAGCGTGTCGAAGGCGCGGTAACCCGTGAGTATGCGACGATCTCCAACACTAGTGGTCGACTGTTGCCGGCCGCGCCGGATAGGCCGAGCGCCACGCAGTTCGCTGATTATCTCGCCAGACGAGGCCTTTTTGCAGTTAGAGCCTAAAGCCCTAAATCGTCATAAAGCTTCTCGCCGGTATACCAAGACAGCCCTCGGCCTCCGTGGCAGAGTGCCTCCGTAATAGAGTCTAGTTTTTCCAGATCTACGTTGGGATTTCTGTCCCTCGGGAAGCAATCGTCCAAGATTTTCGCCGCGAGACCGGCTATTACAGGATTTTGTTTGGAAAGCGCATTTGCTACCGCATGGGCAGCGGTAACTTTTTTGGCATTTACGGTGCCGCAGTCGCTTTCCACTGCCTGCCTGAGCTTGTGAACTGCGTCTAACACTTCGGGATACATTTCTTAAATCCATTCGAGGAGGTTTGATCGTGCCATTTTACGACGAGATGGCCGTGATGGCTCTGGAGATGATTACAGAGTTCGGCCAGCCCGTGATCATTCGGGAAATCACTGTCGGCGAGTACGATCCCGAAACCGGTACCGCACCGCCCGACACAATCACCGAGCAAACCGCCCAAGGCATCTTGCTCGATTTCACCGGCCAAGAATTTCAGAACAACAGCCTCATCAAGCAGGGCGACAAGAAGCTGAAGGTCGCCGCGCAGGGGTTGGCGTGGGTGCCTGATCTACTGAACAAAGTGATCGTTCAGGGGCGCATCTGGTCAATCGTCCCGCCGCTGAAAGAGGTCAACCCGGCCGGCACTCCGATTTTGTATGAGCTGCAGGTGCGGTCATGAGCCGCGCTGGCTCCGGCCAGTCCGGCAGCTTTGCCCTGAGCCTGGCCGAATTCGCAGCCCAAGCCACTGAAGCCATCGACGCCAGCCTGCGCGAGATCATCATCGAGATCGGCAGCAGCGTCATACGCATGTCACCGGTGGGCAATCCCGAGATTTGGGCGCAGAACGCGGTGGCCAGCCAGTACAACAATGCTGTGGACGATCACAACAGCGGCTTGCGAAGCGATCCGACCAACCTGTCGAAGGCGGGACGCCTCAAGCCCGGGCGAAAGCTGAACGATGGTATGGATATTGTCGCTCCCGAGGGATACGTCGGCGGTCGCTTCCGGGCGAACTGGCACCTCTCGATCGATGTCGTTGAAAGTGTCACTTTCGACGAGGTAGATCCCGGCGGCCAGGCGACAATTGCTGCACTGGTTTCCGCCGTGAGCGACTTCACCGCGGGACAGACCGCCTACCTCATCAACAACCTGCCGTATGCGATCCCGCTGGAGTTTGGGCATTCGACCCAAGCACCCGGCGGCATGGTCCGCATCACCGTGGCCCGCTTCCAGCAGATCGTGCAGGAGGCCATCAGGAACAACCAAGTATGAGTCACAACATCATTGCCTCAATCTTTGAGGCCAAACTGATCGCTTGGGCAAAAGCGTTGCCGACCCCCCTGAAGGTTGTCGTCGAGAACGAGGCATATACACCGGTCAACGGTGCCACCTACCTCAAGGCCTTCACGCTGCCGGCCGACACAGCAAGCAATACGCTCGGCGGCGACCACAAGCTGTACACCGGCGTTTTTCAGGTCAGTATCGTGACGCCGTCGGGCAAATACCGCGGTGCGGCTGGCGCGCTGACTGATCAGATTGCCGAGCTGTTCCCTCTGTACGAGCGAGTCACGAAAGGCGCGTTCACCGTGGTGACCATGAGCCCGGTTGACCCAGGCCCCGGTATTTCCGACGACACCACCTTCACTGTCTCTGTGTCGTTCCAATACCGAGCCGATGTTGGCTGAAACTGAATTCAATCGGCCAAGCAATTGGTGATTCTTTGGGCCACTAATTTAAGGGAGTTATGTAGCGCCTCAACGTGCATCGTTGCCTCCTCCGAGGCATTCAGCTCGTTGAACCCGTAACCGGAGTTAACCAAAATATTGCGAAATACATACTCGACTCCGCTGTCTTTTCTGATGGCGACAACGGTGAATTTCGTGAGTGATCTCAGGCTGGTTCCCATCACTGTTATGTAATAGCTCCCCGTGCCGGGCATGACCACTCGTTGTTTGGACGGATCGGTAACAGGCGCTATCGAGTCATTTGTTATTTGCTGAACCATGCAGAATTGGATCTGCTCAAGAGACGCTTTGTTGGTATCTCGAAACCGCATTTCCTGCAATGTCGGCCATCCATTCTGGGCAGTACTCACGACTATGTCTGGATTCTGGGAGGCGAGTCGCGTAGTGGCGGGCGGGACACTCGCACAAGCAGTAAGCGCGCAGACAGCAATGGCGGTACAAAAAATTTTGAACATTACTCATCCATGATTCAGAAGGGGGGGCGGCATTGTAAACAAATGATTAGATGCTGGCTCACATTCAATCCTCAGCATCGCAGGGTTGCAGAAGACCTGTAGACATCCCCTCTATGACCTAAACCGAACCCGCTTGCGAGCGGGTTTTTCATTTTCTGAAAAGAGGAAACCCCATGAGCGTCAAGATTCCCAACGGCACCACGTTCGAGATTGCGGCCACCCTGAGCATTCCCAAGGCATTCACTGCCATCAGCAACGCCAAGCCGGCGGTGCTCACCGCTGCCGCGCACGGGCTTACTGATGGCGACGTTATCGTCATCGACTCCGCCTGGGCGAAACTCAACGGTCGCCCAGCTCGCGTCACTGACTCGGAAACTGGCGAGTTCGCGGCTGAAGGCTTGGATACCACAAGCGTGAAGAACTACCCGGCAGGCTCAGGTGCGGGCACGGTTCGTGAGGCGTCTGGCTGGACCCAGCTCGCACAGATCACTGAGCCCACGGCCAATGGCGGCGAGCAGCAGTTCCTCACATACGGTTTCCTCGAGGACGATGATGACCGTCAGCTGCCGACCAACAAATCGGCCAGCAGCATGACCTTGCCTGTCGCTGATGATCCGGCCCAGGCATACGTCGCGATCGTTGAAGCGGCTGATGACGACAAAGAGCCGCGCCTGATCCGCGCAAACCTCCCGGGCGGCGCAACCATTTACTACTACGCGTACGTGTCGATCACGGCGACTCCGACGCTGAGCCGAAACAACATCATGACCCGGACGATCACTCTGTCGTTCGCCTCCCGCCCAACTCGTTACAACGCCTAAGGGGTTTCCATGGCCAAGTTTTCCATCGCGCCCAAACCGACGTTCACCGTAGATGTGGCAATCCCCCAGGTTGGCGGGAAGCCGGCCATGGTGCCGTTCACCTTCAAGTATCGCGACCGCACTGAACTTGCTGAATTGTTCGACTCTTGGAAGGCGAAGGCAGAAGCCATCGGTGAAAGCTTCAAAGGGACCGAGCCGACGCTCACCGACCTTACTGCGGCAGAGGTAAAGCAAGGCGTCGATCAGATCAAGGATCTGGTCGTGTCGTGGGCCTTTGGCGACAAGCTCAACGATGAGTCGATCACGGCCTTAGTGAAAAGCTGCATCGGCGTGTCGGATGCCGTCGTAAAGGCGTACAGCGAAGCCTTCGGCAAGGCCCGCTTGGGAAACTGACAGCCGCTGCCCGTGCGCTCTACGAGGCTGACGGCGATCCCGAGCAAATGGCGATGTTCGGTTTCTCGCCAGAGGACTACGACGAGACCTTCGAAGTCTGGCCGGACAATTGGAAGTCGTTCCTCGTCATGGATTCGATGTGGACTCAATGGCGCACAGGCGCATGCGGCGCAACCGGCCTCGACTACGGCGTGCTGCCGAACGTAATGAAACTCGTCGGTGTTTCAGCAAAGGATCGCCCTGGCGTGTTCCAAGACATCCGCGTAATGGAATCGGAAGCCATCGCGGTGATGGCTGAAGCCCGTGACAACAGCCCGTGAAGACGGGCACATATTCAAGGTGAGTCGATGAACATTGCAGAACTCGGCATCAAGGTCGATTCGGCTGATGCCGCCAACGCTGCGACCGATCTCGACAAGCTCACCAAGGCTGGCGATCGCGCTGAGCAGTCGGCCGTCGGCCTGATGAAGGAAATGGAAGCGCTGGAAAAGTCGCTTTCGAAAGGCGCGACCACCACGCAGGACCTGGCCAAGCAACGGGAGAGCCTGGCGAAACTCACGAAGACCGGCGCCTATGGCGAGGCCGAATTCACCAAGATCACCGCGCAACTCGACAAGCAACAGGTGGCGCTGGCCAAGTCGACGCTGGATGAACAGAAAGCTCTGAACAGCCTGCTCGGTGCCATTGACCCGGCCCGCGCGGCCATGTCCAAGCTGGACACTCAGGTCGAGCAACTGGGCAAGCACCTCGACGCCGGCCGTATCAGCCAGGACCAGTACAACTCTGCGCTGGGCAAGATTGATGGCAACTATGCAGCGCTGGAGGAAACCGCCACAGGCTTCGATAGGCTGAAACTCGGCACCCGCCAGGCTCAGGAAAACGTCGTTCAACTCGGTAACGCGCTGTCGTCAGGCGACTGGGGTAGTGGCGTTCGCGCTGTGGCTCAGTTGGGTGCAGGGGCTGGCGCTTCGGCCGCCGGACTTCTTGCCATTCTGGCTCCGATTGCCTTGGCCACTGCCGCTGTGGGCGCCTTGGGCTACGCCTATTACAAAGGCAGTGAAGAGCAGGACGCCTACAGCAAGGGCCTTATCGTTACTGGTAACTCTGCGGGGCTCAGTGCCGAACAGCTGGGCATTATGGCGCGGCAAGTCAGCGCAACCGTCGGCACGACCGGTCAAGCAGCGGAAGTACTCGCGCTGCTGGCGGGCAACGGGAAGATCGCTGGCGACAGTTTCGCCGGAATCACCCAGGCGGCCGTGTCCATGCAGGAAGCAACCGGCAAGGCTGTCAGCGAAACAGTTGCTGAATTCTCCAAGTTGGCGGACGACCCGGTTAAAGCATCCGCCGCGCTCAATGAGCAATATCATTACCTGACAGCCTCGGTTTACTCGCAGATCGCAGCACTGGAGAAACAGGGCGACCACGCTGGCGCTGTGAAACTGGCGACAGAGCAATACGCTGACGCGATCAGCGAGCGTACGCCAAAGATCCTCGAAAACCTGAGTTTCTGGGAAAAGGGCTACAACGCGGTCGCGCGCGCGGCGGACGGCCTGAAGAACATCGGCCGGCCAGATATCGATGCTGATATTGAGCAGGCCCGGCGCAATCTCACGCGGGCGCAGTCCGGCGATATAGGTCTGTTTCAGAATCAGAAAGAAATGGTCGAGGTGTACAGCAATCAGCTGAACATGCTCGAGGATCAAAAAGCCGCAGCGGCTGACATTGCAAAATGGGATGGCGAGCAGGCGAAGGCCCAAAATGACGCCGTCGTCGCCATGGGCAAAGTCGACACCTTGACCAAATCCGCGCTGACCAACGAGCAGAAGCGTGCAGAGGCTCTCAAGGAGTACAAGAAGCAACTCGACGACATCCGCAAGGTTGCTCCGACTGATCCCCGGCTGAATCAGGCGGCGATCGACAAGAACATTGCGAACATCAACGACCAGTTCAAGGACGCCAAGACACCGGCCGGCAGCGTCGACACCACCGGTTTCAACAACGCGAAGAACGCCTTGGCCGAAACGCTGGCGTATTACAAAAACGCCGACAAAGAACTGGAAGCTTCCCAGCGCGCCGGAGTAATCAGTCAGGCCAGCTACACCGAGCAACGCGTCAGTTTGCTGAAGCAGCAGGCTGATGAAGTTGAGCAAGGCTACAAAGCTGAAATCGATGCGTTGGAGGCGACCAAAGCAAAGAAGGGCACGACCGGTGCCCAGATCATCCAGTTGGATCAGAAGATCTCCGACGCCCGAACCGCCATGGTCAAGGCGCAGCAGGACAGCGACAGCGAACTGGCGATCATCGCGACCAACGAAGAAGGCCGTTTGAAGAAGCAGGCCCTCGCGGTGAGCACCTACACCAGCGCTTTGCAGCAGCAGGTCGAGACACTTCGGCAGCAAGGGTTGCGTGCAGCGTCCGGACTTGGCCAGGGCGATCGGCAGCGCGGGCTGACGGATCAGCAAAACGGCATCGACGATCGTTTCAACCATCAGCGGTTGGAACTCGCCAACCAATATGGCGATGGTTCACGGGGCATGAGCCTCGACGAGTACACCAAGAAGCTGGCAGCGCTGAAAACCACGCAGCAGGATCTGCACGACACCGTTCAATCCAACTACGATGAGATGACCGCCGCCCAAGGTGACTGGAGCGCCGGCGCATCGTCAGCGTGGCAGAATTACCTGGAGTCGGCACGGGATGTCGCCGGGCAAACCAAAAGCCTGTTCACCAATGCCTTCAGCTCTATGGAAGACGCGATCGTCAACTTCGCCATGACCGGGAAGCTGTCGTTCGCTGATTTCGCGAAGTCGATCTTGGCAGATATGGCGCGCATCGCGACGAGGCAGGCCAGCTCATCGGCACTGAGCGCTATTTTCGGCTTGGCGGCATCGGCCGGTGCATCGTACTTCGGTGGCGGCACAGGTTCGTCGGGATCAGCCCAGGCTGATTACACCGGCACAGACCTTTCAGGTTTCACTCCGATTCCAAGCGCCAAGGGCAATGTCTTCGACACACCTGGTCTCAGCGCCTATTCGAACAGTGTGGTCAGCTCGCCGACTATTTTCCCGTTCGCCAAGGGCGCCGGGCTGATGGGCGAGGCTGGGCCAGAGGCAATCATGCCGTTGACCCGGACTACCGGCGGCCAGCTGGGAATTCGGTCGCTCGGCGGTGCAGGAGGGACTGCGATCAGCGTTCAGGTATCCATTGCCAGCGATGGTTCAGCAACTTCCACGACCGACGATCCTGCCTACGAACAGTTCGGCAAGGACTTGGCCGACTTCGTTGATCAGCGTTACCAGAAGCTGGTGACCAAGGATCTGGGGCAGGGCGGGCGAATTAAAAGAGCCATCACGGGGTGATCCATGGCAATTGAGCGATTCACCTGGTCGACGGAAAAGGGTGCGACTGGCGATATCAAGCAGCGCATCCGATCCAAGGGATTTGGCGACGGTTATAGCCAGTCCGTGTCGGATGGAATCAACAACAAAGTGCAGTCCTGGCCGGTCAGCTACACCGGTACCGCGGCGAGGATCAAGGAAATTATCGTATTCCTTGATCGCCACAAGGGCGCGAAAGCGTTCCTATGGACGCCGCCGCTCGGTGAGCTCGGCTTGTACAAATGCCCCAACGGCTACCAGCCGTCTCACAAAGGCGGAGCGGTCTACGTCCTGACCGCGACCTTCGAACAGACTTTCCACCCCTGAGGTAGCGCCGCATGGCATTGATCACGGACATCCAGAAACTGGAGCCCGGCGGCGAGATTCGTCTGTTCGAAATCGACGGCACGGAATACGGCGCAGACTTTCTGCGTTTCCATGCCCACGCGATTCCGCACACGCCCGCTGAACTGTTGGCCTATGAGGGCTCCGTCGAAGAACTGCCCGCGAAATCGATCTGGTGGCAGGGCAACGAGTATGCGGCCTGGCCGGTGCAGATCGAGGGCATCGGCGCCGACAGCAATGGCAGCGCGACTCGCCCTACGTTCATGGCAGGCAACGTGAATGGTCGCATCACCGCGCTATGCCTGGCATTCGACGATCTGCTCAAGTTTCAGCTCACCGTGCGCGAAACCATGGCGCAGTACCTGGACGCCGTGAACTTCCCCGAGGGCAACCCGACTGCCGATCCGACTCAAGAGGCATTGGAAATCTGGTACATCGACCAGAAGACCGGCGAAGACGGTGAGGTCGTGCAGTGGGAGCTTTCCTCACCGGGAGAGATCGACAACCACGGATTGCCCGGGCGCCAGATGACCACCTTCTGTCACTGGGCGATGACCGGCGGCTATCGAGGGCCGAACTGCGGATACACCGGCGGCGCGATGTTCGATGACGACGACAACCCGACGGATGACCCAAGCAAAGACCAGTGCAAAGGCGGGCTGAACTCCTGCAAGTTGCACTTCGGCGAGAACAACGAACTTCCCCACGGCGGATTCCCCGCTGTTTCGCTCATCGCACGGAGCTGACTATGCGCAAGCACATCTTGAGCGCGATGGCAGCACACGCGGCCGCGCAGTATCCACGGGAGGCTTGCGGGCTGCTGCTGGCGATCGGCAGGAAGCAGCAGTATTTCCCGTGCCGCAACATCGCTACCGAGCCAACTGAAGAGTTTCGAATCGATCCGGAGGACTACGCTGCGGCGGAAGACGTGGGTGAGGTAATCGGCATCTTCCACACGCACCCGGACGCAACCAGCCGACCTTCACCGCATGACCTGGCTATGTGCGAGGCGACGGCGCTGCCTTGGCACATCTTGAGCTGGCCGGAAGGCGACTTGCGCAGCATTACCCCGACCGGCCACACGCCGCTGCTCAATCGCCCCTTCGTCCACGGCGCATGGGATTGCTGGCAGGTCTGCGCAGACTGGTACCAGCGCGAGTGGGGGCTAGAGTTTGAAGCCTTCAAGCGGGCTGATGGCTGGTGGGAAAGCGCCGATGCTGAAAGTCTGTACGAAGCGAACTACGAGGCTGCCGGGTTCGTGCGTGTGGACCAGCCGCAGCGTGGTGACATGATCGTCATGGCGGTTGGCCGGACGGCTCATCCGAACCATGCCGGGATTTTCGTCGGCGCCGACCCGGCGCTGCCCGGTGAAGAGTCAAACACTTTCGGGCCCGGCCCGTTTCTCTTGCACCACCTATATGGGCGTCCTAGCGAGATCATCGTCTTCGGTGGACCTTGGCTCGACCGAACGCGCCTGATTCTAAGGCACAAAAATGCACAACCAACCACTTAACGCGGCGAGGCCGCTGGAGCTAATTATGAATCAGCCATTTGAAATTTCCGCTGACGGCAAGGTGCGCATTGTCGGAGGAGCGATTATCGACAATGCGCAGCCTTTGGGTAACGAGAAAAAGCTGGCCGAAAAGTGGTCAGTGGCAATGGTTAAAAACCCAAACACCGGCCACTTTTACTCGGCAGGGTTCAAGCTCTCCCAGTGATTCCCAAGGTAAGGCTATCTACGAAGTTATCGTAGATGTCTTTGTCGATATCGCTGTACGACAGTGATTTCAATTCTGCCAAATCAGCAGCGATTGCATCTGCGATAGCTGGGTTGCCCGCCGAAATTCGCTTGCCCAGCACGGCTGTTGTATTTGAATTGAACAGAATCAGGGTTTTTACTACGGTTTCCAGATCGCTCAAGCGCTGATCCAGGGCTTTCATATCTACCATCAGTAACTCCTAGTTTAGAAGCGCCGAAATTGGCGCATTCCCAGTCCTTGGGCTTGCAGGCAAAGGACTGGGGGTATCCGTTGCGTGGAGGCAGGAGGCTACTACGGTGAGGTGCGGCGCGTTAGTGGTGTTCCATCCACGCTGGATGCTTGGCCAGGTCCGAAAGTTCGTGCTTGCACGCTCCGAAGCGCCTCGGTTGAGGCAGCTACGGTTCGCTTAAAATTATTCCGAGGATACTGGCTTAGCTAAGCTCGGCCGCGCTTCCACTTAGTAGGTACGCATAAGAAGAGTGATTCGCGAGCCGTTGTTTACGGTTTCGTATTCTCTCCCTACCTGCAAATTGGCTTTGACGTGGCCGGACTTGTGTTCGTTGCGTTCCTGATTCTGGAAGTCATAAACGATATCGGCTTTCGCTTGGCCATCAGAGGAGAGCTCTGTCACTACGCAACTGATGTATTCAGATGATGCACTTCCCCTCGCGCTTTTATCATTTGAGGCGGCAGCTGCAACATGGCCCACGATGCTGGAGCAGTTACCAGAATAGGAGCCGACCCTAACTTGAAGAAAAAACGGCTTGAGGTTTGGGTCGTTCTGATCTACGTCCGCTTCATAAATGACCTTTCCATTGTAGGTCATTGTTTGATGGCTCATCGCTGGTATATGCGGGAACGGCTCAGTGACCGGCTGCTGGGCCGCAGCAGAAGTAGCCCCTAGGATAGTGAGCAGCGAAAGGGTGTTTACGATACGAGCAAGCATGCTGAATTTCCTTTTTATGGAACAGCTCTTTTCGGCACTATGCTCCGAATCTTTATGGCAAGGCGGCAAATTGCCTGATGACCAGCGATCGGATTGATAAGTAGATTTGAGGGGCGGCCCGATGTCGGTTTGAGCTAGAGATTAGAGATTAGAGATGCTAGGTTTCCGCACTAAACACGGAGGGAACGACATGCAGATTTTGATAGCAGCGATGGCCTTGGCAATGTCTATTTCTGCATCGAGAGTAATGGCATCCGACGACCTAAAAGTGGAAGTCCTCAGTAGGGCCCTTGCTTATCGCGAATGCGTGGAAACATACGCGCGTGCTCACGCAGGCCCAGGGGCATCCCCGACAGAGATTGCCGAGGCCGCGAATTTTCGGTGCCAGAAGCAACTTGAAGAGTTTAGGAGCTACTACCAGACCAACGCTGTCGACAGCTTCCCTATCGACGAGTCCAGCGCGAAAACGAAGAGCGTGACGTCTCAAGCGAAATCATATTTGCAGGCGCAAATGACCCAAAGCCTGAAGGAAGTACAGGATGCTGCGAAGGGTGAGGCTGCGGCCATAGTCATCGAACAAAGAAACCGATGACTGCTGCCCTTTTTACGTGCAGAACCGCGTGCCGGTTTTTTTCTATGCTGCTATCCCGATGATATCTTGCAACTTTCCACAGGAGTGACCGACATGAAATTATTCACAGGGGCGGTGGCAGTAATGCTGTTGGCGGGGTGTATGGCGCCGACGATGAACGAAGCCAGGCAGAAAGGACCGGATAAAATTCTGTACTCGAAAAAATCTGACAAGGCTGTGGCTCAATGCCTCCAATACGAATGGCAGAACCAGTCTCTGTTTGGGGTTACACCTGAGGCTACTCTTCAACCAGGTCGGGATGGGGGGTACACCGTATTCACGGCGGGCTCTGAATACTTCGTCGACGTCCAGCCAGGCGCCTCCGGTGCTGTAGCCAAATATTACGCGGTGCTGAACAACTGGATTTCCGCAAAAAGGCTGACCGCGCTGCAAAGTTGCCTGTAGAGAAATAATTTATTTTCAAAACCCGCTCCGGCGGGTTTTTTGTTGTCTGGAGAAAACATGAGCGCGCTGGCTATCAGTTACCAACCCATGACCACGATCAAGCTTTATGGCCAGCTCCGGCAATTTGGTAGGTCGTTCCGGCTTTCTGTCCGATCGCCGGCTGAAGCAATCAAGGCTCTGTGTGTGCAGATTCCAGGCTTTGAGCGCTTTCTGTCCAATGCGAAATCGCGGGGGATGGAGTTCGCTGTGTTTCGCGGCAAAACGAATATTGGTGAGCAGGAACTGAGCTTCAGTGGAGATGGGGATATCCGGATAGCGCCGATCATTACAGGTAGCAAAAAGGCTGGTGGGCTCCAAACGATTATTGGGGCTGTGCTGATCGTGGTAGGCTTGGTCATCACCGGTGGCACATTTGGCGCTGGCGCTCCTTTCGGTTCGGCATTGATCACGATGGGCGCCTCGATGGCTATTGGTGGCGTCATCCAAATGCTCAGCCCGGCCGCGAAGGGGCTGAAAACCAGCGCCGCACCCGAGAACACGCCGGGTTACGCGTTCGGAAGCGCCAAGAACACGACCGCATCAGGCAACCCAGTACCGCTCTGTGTCGGCAAACGTCGGTGGGGCGGCGCGATCATCAGCGCCGCCATTTATGCCGAAGACCAGATGTAGCCTGACCGATGAGCACCCCGGCCGCCCGTGAGGCGGTTTTTTATTGCCTGGAGATAAGCATGGGCGCAGCACAGCAACTTGATATCTACGGCGCCAAGGGCGGATCGGATAAGCCAAAGACCCCGACAGAAGCGCCGGACAGCCTGCGCTCGGTAGCCGTCGCCAAGATACTGATTGCTATGGGAGAGGGTGAGTTCGCCGGGAACCCGACAGCGCAGGACATCTACCTTGACAACACCCCGCTGCAAGATCCTCAGGGCAACATGAACTTCCCGAATGTGAAGTGGGAGTTTCGCAGCGGCTCGGTTGAGCAGAGCTATATCCAGGGCATCCCATCGGTAGAGAACGAAACCTCCCTTGGCATTGAGTTGCGTAGCGGCACGCCTTGGGTGCGAGCGATCAGCAATACCGACTTGTCAGCGGCGCGCCTGCGCTTCGCCTGGCCGGCGCTACAATCGGTCGATGCCGAAGGCAACGTGAATGGCTACCGCATCGAGTACAAAGTCGAGATTGCCACTGACGGCGGCGCCTATCAGCAAGTGCTGAGCGAGGCCGTCGACGGCAAGACGACCAGCACTTACGAGCGCACTCGGCGGATTGATTTGCCGGCGGCCACCAGCGGCTGGGTGATCCGTGTCACCCGCATCACCCCGAACCAGAACAACAACAAAATCGCCGACACGATGCAGATCGCTGGCTTCACTGAAGTCATCGACGCGAAGTTGCGCTACCCGAACACCGCTTTGCTGTACATCGAGTTTTCCGCCGAGCAGTTCCGAAGCATTCCGGCCGTGACGGTCGATTGCTTCGCCCGCAAGTGGCTGGTGCCCAGCAACTACAACTCGGACACCCGCTCGTATACCGGCATTTGGGATGGAACGTTCAAAGAGGCCTGGACGGATAACCCTGCCTGGATCACTTACGGCATCACCGTAAATGACCGCTTCGGCCTCGGCCGCCGGATCAAACCGTGGCAGGTCGACAAATGGGAGCTTTATCGGATCGCTCAGCACTGCGATCAGTTGGTGCCGAATGGGAAGGGCGGCCAGGAGCCGCGTTTCATCTGCAACCTCAATCTTCAGGGCAAGGCCGACGCTTGGTCGATGCTACGCGACATCTCGACGATCTATCGCGGCATGACCTACTGGGCTCAGGGCCAAGTCTTCACTCTTTCCGACATGCCGCGCGCGACTGACTTCGACTTCGCCTACACCCGTGCCAATGTGATCGACGGCAAGTTCACTTACTCCAGCGCATCGGAGCGCACCCGGTACAGTCGAGCCCTGATCAGCTATGACAACCCGGCCAACAACTACGATACCGACGTCACCGCAGTCACCGATCCCAAGCTCCAGCGGCGCTACGGCGACAACGTGCTGGAGCTCAGTGCTATCGGCTGCACCCGCGAGTCGGAGGCGCAGCGCCGCGGCAAGTGGGCACTCCTGACAAACTCCAAGGACCGAGGAATCAATTTCAAGGTGGGGCTCGACGGGCGCATCCCATTGCCGGGCTACGTCATTCCTGTGGCCGACGAACTGCTGGCTGGCCGTGCCATCGGCGGGCGTATTTCGGCAGCGGCTGGCCGTGCGGTCACTCTCGATCGCGATACCCAGGCGAAGACAGGCGATCGTCTGATCTTGAATCTGCCCAATGGCAAGTGCGAAGGACGAACCGTGCAGTCCGTGGCGGGCCGAGTCGTGACCGTGACTGTCGCGTACTCGGTCGCTCCTGAGCCGGAATTGGTTTGGGCACTGGATGCTGACGATCTTGCCGTGCCGCTGTATCGGGTCACCGCCGTTTCCCGGCCAGAGCCCGGTGTGTTTGAAATCTCGGCCGTCCAGTACGACCCGAGCAAGTTTGCTCACATCGACACCGGCGCGCGTCTGGAAGAGCGGCCGATCAGCGTCATCCCTATCACCGTCGTTCCGGCGCCGGCGAGCGTCACGCTGACAGCAAACTCGGTGGTCTCCCAAGGCTTGGCGGTCGCTACCATGACTATCACCTGGCCAGCGGTGCCCGGTGCGGTCGGTTATGACGTTGAATGGCGCAAGGACAGTGGCAATTGGATCAAGGTCCAGCGCACCGGTATGACCAGTATTGACGTGGTTAGTATTTACGCTGGCGCATACGTGGCGCGAGTGCGAGCGGTGAGCGCTTTCGACATCTCATCGGTCTGGCGCAACTCGATCCTGACCAATCTGAAAGGCAAAGAGGGTTTGCCGCCGGCGGTGTCGTTTCTCTCGGCCACGCCGCTGCTGTTCGGCATCTATCTCAAGTGGGGCTTTCCTGCTGGCGCAGAGGACACTCAGCGCACTGAGATTTGGTACGGGCCGACGACCAGCCTGGCGGCTGCCACCAAACTGACGGACTTGTCATACCCTCAAAGCGATCACTCGATGCTGGGCCTGAAAGCTGGCGTGACATTTTACTTTTGGGCTCGCCTTGTGGATCGGATCGGCAACATCGGTCCGTGGTATCCGGTCGGCCTGGGCGTTCAGGGCCAGTCGAGTTCCGACGCGGCGGCAATTCTGGAAATGATCGCCGGCCAGATCGGCGAGACCGAGCTCGGTCAGGACATACTTGATGAGATCGCCAAGATTCCCGGCCTTCAGGATCAGATCGACGCGTTGGACGACATCCTCGCCTACGACCCTGAGAAAGCGTACGCCAAGGGCGACATCGTCCGACAGGGCCAGCGCCTATACCAGGCTGCCGGAGCCGTGCCAGTCAACAATCCTCCACCAAACGTTGCCTACTGGCGGGACGTCGGACAGTCGATTGAGACGGCGAATGGCTTGGCGCAACAGGTGGCGTTCAATACCGCCGACATCACCGAGCTTGATGGTGTGGTCACCGCCCAGGCGACCGCGTTCGAGGCGTTGCGGGCATCTTCCCGCGATGACAACGGCGAGGGTGATTTGGCCGACGCGCTGAAAGGCTGGACCAGCACGGCGGCCATCGCGTCGGAATCGAAGGTACGCACTTCCGAAAACGAAGCGATGGCACAGCGGATCACCACCTTTGACGTTGCGATCGGCGATAACAAGGCGCACATCACCGAATTGGAACAGGTGGTCGCCACCAATCAGTCAGCAACGGCGACGAAGATCGATCAGTTGAATGTATCGGTGGGGGAGAACGCTGCCGCGATACAGCAGACGTCGACGGCCTATGCAGACACCGCCGGAAAGCTGACCACCATGTGGTCGGTGAAAATGCAGGTGAATGCCCAAGGCCAGTACGTGGCGGCGGGCATTGGGCTTGGCATTGAGAACACCGCCGCCGGGCTGCAAAGCCAGTTCCTGGTGAGCGCTGATCGTTTCGCCATCGTCAACGGGATCAACGGCAATCTGTCGGTGCCGTTTGCGGTTCAAAACGGTCAAGCGTTCCTTCAATCGGCCTTCATTCTCGACGGCACGATCACCAACGCCAAGATCGGCAGCTACATCAGCTCCACCAACTACATCGCCGGCCAGCAGGGATGGATCCTCAACAAGGATGGAACACTGGAAATAAACGGCATCGTCCCAGGGCAGGGCCGGCTGGTGATCAACTCGCTGAACGTCTCTGTGTACGACGCGAACAACGTGCTTCGGGTACGTCTCGGATATCTGGGGTAGATCATGGCTCACGGAATGCGGGTATGGGGTGCGGACGGCGCACTCCAGCTGGACGAAAATTCATTCACGATGAGGGTCGTTCTATCGACGCTGGTGTCTTTTGCCGTGGGCGCCGGGAAAACCAACCAGGACTTTTCGGTCCCTAGCTGTGACGCCTCGAACTCAGTCGCGATCGTGATCCCTATTGGCCCTTACGACGAGAGCAGCGCAAAACAGTTTGAAACGGAAATGGTGGCGGGAGTGGCACGTGTCTACAACCACACTAGGACGTTTGCAGCCAGCCTAATCGCCAGCGGCACCATGCGGTTAATGGTCATAAGGTTTGCCTAAATGAGCTACGGACTTTCGTTCATCAACAACAGCAATCAGGTGGTGATCGATTCCGAGTTTGCTCGACTCAACGTTATCTGCAGCGGGCGGTACGCTCCGACGCAGGAGGGCGGACTTGGATCGGTCACTTCTTTTCCTCGCGTCATTACCAGCCAGGAGCCACCGCTGGTTTTTTGTCGGCCTGACACCGGCGGCATTGCGGGCCTGACTGCAATGCAGATAATCGGATCAGCCGGTAATTGGACAGGCTTTTATGTCCGGGCCTATGACGTGAACACCAACCAGCCAAACGGCCGGTACTTCGCGGCGACGTTCGGCGCGCAGCCGGTGGCCACTTACGGCATGCGGTTGTGGGATGGCTCTTCGAAGTTGCTGTTTGACTCCGGCACCCCAACCGCGCTGTTCACCAGGTCATTTCAAAACTGGACCTATGTTCGGTCCGAAACTACAGCCACCAGCAGCACCCGCAGTTTTTACACGGTCAGCTTCAACTTCCCCGAAAACGAATACCTGCTCATCAACACTTTCGGTATGAACATGCTGACGGGGTCGTCAGCGGGGCGCCTTGTGAAAACCTTGTGGAGCTTTAGCACCGGGACGCTGTATGCCGTCACCGACGGATTCTCCAATCCTTTCGCCTTCTTCATGCCGGCCGTGTTCGCAAAGCTCGCGGTCTAACCTTTATAGGAAGTAATCCATGCCCTGGTACAAATCAGGAACGGTCTCTGTCGCCCAGAATTCCAATGCGGTGACTGGGACCGGCACCGCGTTTATTGCAAACAGCCGAGTTGGTGATGCCTTTCGCGGGCCGGATGGCGCCTGGTACGAAGTGATCAACATCGCCAGCGATACAGCGATGGCGATCGCACCGAGCTATCAGGGTGCCAACAATGCTGCCGGAGCATACGCCCTCGCGCCGATGCAAGGGTACGTCAAGGATTCGGCTGATGCGCTGCGGGGTCTGGTTAATACCTACGGCACAAAGCTCGCAGCGTTAGGTACAACCGGCAACTACGACATATTGCCCGTCCTAAAGGGAGGGACCGGGCGCACGGCTTTAGGGACTGCCATCGCGGCAGATGTGATGACAAGTGCCACGGACACGACTGAGGGTCGTCTGGTTCGTGTGGGTGATTTTGGCTTGGGCAACACTGGTGGCCCGCCCCCTGTGGCGGATGCGAATCTGGCCGTGACAACCGGCTTTTTTCTGATAGCGCAGCCATTCACGAATGCCCCTACTGCGGCTCCGCACACGCTTCTGGTTCAGCGCTTTAACCTCGAAGTCACCCAACTGGCGTTTCTCGAAGGTTCCACTGCTACGGCTGCTTATATCCGCAAGAGAACTTCGGCATCGCAGACTTGGGGCAGCTGGCGACCGCTTGCCCTGGGCGGGGCGAATGCGGACATAACCAGCCTGAGCGGACTGACAACAGCGCTCAGTATTGCGCAAGGCGGGACAGGGAATATTACTGGCACCGCTGCAAAGCTTTCGGCTGCCGCGATGGTTGGGACGGTGTCACAGACAGGCGGGGTGCCGACTGGCGCACTCATGGAGGCGGGTGCGAATGCAAACGGGACGTTTGAAAAATACGCCTGCGGGACTTTGATTTGCCGCGACGTGCAGATCATTAACGGAGCCTTGGGAGCGGGCGCGTATGTATCCCCAGCGCTGCGCCTGCCGATCACGCCGGTGGGCGATTATTTTTGTGCAACTGACGTCCTGTTTTTCACCCTTTTTGATGGAGCTGGAAGCTCTATCTATTCATCAAAGCAGGGGTACCAGAGGACTGGACTGTTCATCAACACTGGGTTGAGTTCGGCGTCATACGTCCCCAGCTTCACGACGCTGGGATCCACAGTCGCTAACTCTTATATCTATCGGTCGTTGGTCGTTGGGAGGTGGTTCTGATGCACATCAAGCTTTCGCCGCGGAGGATGGACGAGACTCTCGATGTCTTTCGCGCGGGAAATACGCTCATCGTCAACGGTACTGCATTTGATTTTTCGGCAGTGGGCGAGGGCGACACGTTGCCGCTTTCGGCGATTTCTTCAGAATGGTTCGACGGTAGCGTCGATAACATTCATGGCGAACTCTCGCTGACGTTGCTCCTGCCCAATCCTTGGAACTACAGCCCTGAGCAAGCCTTCCCCGCTGATTTGACGGAGGTGCCGGACGGGCGCGTTATCCTTCCGCAGCCGCTTCCCGATGAAGATGGGGTATCCCCCGAGTTGGCGCCGATGCCGATCACCCCCATTGAAGGGCGTATTGACTGGAGCCAGCTTGTTACAAAAGCCATGAAGGCTGCAGCCGCTCAGGCCGTGCAGTTGGCTGCAGCGAAGGTAGATCTTGCTGCAAGAAACGTCAGGACCGTCGCGCAGATATCCCGCATCCAGGACCGTATTGATACGTTGGGCTACGGCATAGATGCTGGCGAGGCAACTGAAGAGGATGAAGCTGAGCAGGCCGCGCTGCTCGTGAACCTGAAAACTTGGAAGGCGTACAAATTCGCCTTGGGCAAAGTCACCGTGCAACCAACCTGGTACGCAGCTCCGGTGTGGCCAAATGAGCCCGCGGTACCGGTAATTGTGGCTGACCCCGACGCGCAGGTCGCCGATCTGATCTAACGCCACACAGCAGCAACGCAACCCGCCATCGAGCGGGATTTTTTTTGCTTGGAGAATAGTTATGCAAGTTCCCGAGAAAGACCGCGACATCCTTGCTCGCACGCTGTGGGGCGAGGCTCGCGGCGAAAGCCTGACCGGCCAAATCGC
Source organism: Pseudomonas sp. GB2N2 (assembly GCF_054897705.1). Classification (NCBI taxonomy): domain Bacteria; kingdom Pseudomonadati; phylum Pseudomonadota; class Gammaproteobacteria; order Pseudomonadales; family Pseudomonadaceae; genus Pseudomonas; species Pseudomonas sp. GB2N2. The sequence goes on along the minus strand of NZ_CM142701.1, from coordinate 2,317,079 downwards.
AGTGGCCTGCACGATCCGGAATCGAGTGAACGATGGCAAGCATAAATCATGGTGGGGCGAGGGCTACTCCGGAGTTTGCCAGAAGCCCTACCAGTTCAGTTGCTGGAACAAGACTGACCCCAATTACGCGTTCCTCATCGGCCTCAAGCAGATTCCGTCCCGTGAGCTTGCGCAGGCGCGGATCGCTGCTGATCATGTGATCGACGGCAAGGTGCCGGATCCCACCGCCGGCGCTACGCATTACTACGCGACCACCATGCCGATGCCGCCGGCGTGGGTGAAGGGCGCTAAGCAAACGCTGAAGCTTGGCCACCACATTTTCTTCAGGGACGTGCCGTAATTTTCAAGACAGTCATTTTTTGAGTGCTTCCTGCAATTGCTGGCGAAGAATTTCATTTTGAGATTTTACCAGCTTCAAGCTTCCGATCTCGGTCAACTGTTCAGTCGCCTCGGCCATCAAATTCGCCATCCACTTATTCTTCCGTTGAAGCTCGGCAGATAGCTGATCGTTCATCGCAACGAGTCCGGTGATGTTTTCCTTCGCCGCGCGCAGCTCAAGCTTCAGCGCCTGAATGTCGTCCTCGAGCATGCTCGCGTAGTGCTCGACTGTCTCCAGCCTGGTCGGACAACCCAGCCAGTCGCTGGTGTCTTCGATTTCGTACGGGTCCACGGAGAGGCCTTATTGGTACTGTTTTAATATACAGTAATCGAGGCGAGGCAATTCGGCGAGGGGCGGGCGACGATCAGTAACGTGTGGATGGTGTGTGTGGCAGAACGCCTGGAAGGGATGTTGCTGAAATGTCGCTGAAGCCGGTATGAATCGACATGAATCCACAACAACCTTCAGCAACTTACCAAGCCCCAGATGCAGCGAAACCCGCACTGGGCGGGCTTCGTTGGTGTCTCTAATGGTGGAGCCGGGGGGATTTGAACCCCCGGTCATTCCGGCGTCATCAGAACCGCGAGCGTCAGCTTGATGAATTCTTCGTTCTTGTCGATGGTGTCTAAGGCGCCTCGCACGTTGTCGGCAACCTCGGCAGCTCCGCGCTGCTCGACCCAGTTGGTCAACTCCATGATGGCAGCCTCAAGGGCGAGTTGATTTTCGTTGAGCTTGAAGAGCAGGGAAGGGAGCAGGTCTGAATTTGGCATGGCGATTCCTCCGTGGATGGTGGAAAGCGTAGCAGCGCAGGGGGGTTAGAGTCTGGTGAGCGTTAAGCCAGCAATTGTCCCAACAAGCAATATCGAGCAGATGATATTGGTGATAGCGCGGCGGCTTGGGGGGACGATAAACCAGAGCGCCATCCAGATGAGAGAAAGAACGATCGCGAGGTAAAACGTAGACATTGAATTTCGCCAATAAGAAAGTGAGCCAATTTTTATTGTGATGGCTATTAAGTGGCACATCAACAGAGGGGTGCAGTCAGCTCGCTTTCATCTGCCATCCGAGAGCTGCGCAAAACCTCCGCTACAGGCCCCGGTTTTCCGTTTGCATAAGCACAAAAAAACGGATGTTTTGCTACCCTAAAAACAGGCTGTTATCCTTATAAAACAAATGCTTGCGGCGCTACAGTCCCCAGCATGGGGTGCTAGGGGTCGAGTGTTCGAATCACTCCGTCCCGACCATATTTGTCTATGACTTGGCCCAATCTGTGAAGGTTGGGCTTTTTCATGTGTGTGGCTTTTGCGTAACTCAATTTTTTGCAGCCTATGCATTTCAAACCACACGCGAGCAGAAGGCATATTAACCAAAACCCACCGTTCGTCGGAACCCGCGCACGATCAACCACTTAGCCAGTCGATGTAGTAGCCCAAAAAAAACAGGTGCCTATGCGACCTCTAATTCTAGATATGCCCAATGGGCGCGAGCTCATTGATGAGCTGGATCTTGCGACCGCTCTGATGATGTCCATTCCGGTCGAACACCTCGGTAGCGCTCAATGGCAGGAAGCGGCCAGCAGGCAGTACCAGGCCTTCAAAAAGTGGCGCGAATACCTTCATAGCATGGCTGACGGGCGGGTACGGGTCGAGACACTGAAAGTCGCCTGACCCGATGTTCCCGAGTTAGCGCTGGGTGGCGCGGGCCCCACTTGGCGCCCTATGGATGCCGGTCAGCGATTTGGCCGCTACAATGCGTGCCTCGACCGTGCCAAACCAGATAATAAAATATGTCTCTGCCCAAGCATCACCTGGAACTGCTCAGCCCTGCCCGTGACGTGAGCATCGCTCGCGAGGCCATTCTGCATGGTGCCGATGCCATTTATATCGGTGGCCCGAGCTTCGGTGCGCGGCACAACGCCTGCAACGAAGTGGGCGAAATTGCGCAGCTCGTGGAGTTCGCCCATCGCTACCATGCCCGGGTGTTCACCACGATCAACACGATCCTGCATGACAATGAGCTGGAGCCGGCCCGCAAGCTGATCCATCAGTTATACGATGCCGGCGTCGATGCGTTGATCGTGCAGGATCTGGGGGTGATGGAACTGGATATCCCGCCGATCGAGCTGCACGCCAGCACCCAGACCGACATCCGCACCCTGGCGCGGGCGAAGTTTCTTGATCAGGCGGGCTTCTCGCAACTGGTCCTGGCTCGCGAGCTGAATCTGCAAGAGATTCGCGCCATTGCCGACGAAACCGATGCGGCGATCGAATTTTTTATCCATGGCGCGTTGTGCGTGGCGTTCTCCGGGCAGTGCAACATTTCCCACGCGCAGAACGGTCGCAGCGCCAACCGTGGCGATTGTTCTCAGGCCTGTCGCTTGCCGTACACCCTCAAGGACGATCAGGGCCGCGTCGTCGCCTTCGAAAAACACTTGCTGTCGATGAAGGACAACAACCAGAGCGCCAACATTCGCGCGTTGGTGGAAGCCGGCGTTCGCTCGTTCAAGATCGAAGGGCGCTACAAGGACATGGGCTACGTGAAGAACATCACGGCCTACTACCGCCAGCGTCTGGACGATGTGCTTGAAGACCGTCCGGACCTTGCCCGAGCGTCCAGTGGCCGCACCGCGCATTTCTTCGTGCCGGACCCTGACAAAACGTTCCATCGAGGCAGCACCGACTATTTCGTCAGTGAGCGCAAGGTCGACATCGGTGCCTTCGATTCCCCGACGTTCACCGGTTTGGCGGTGGGCGTGGTGGAGAGTGTGGGCAAGCGTGACCTGCAGGTGGTGACCACCGAGCCGCTGTCGAACGGCGATGGTCTCAACGTGCAGATCAAGCGCGACGTGGTGGGTTTTCGCGTCAATATTGCCGAGCCCAAGGGTGAGTTCCTCGAAGAAGGCGAGAAGCGCTATCGCTACCGTGTCGAGCCCAACGAAATGCCGGACGGGATGTACAAGCTGCGGCCCAACCATCCACTGAACCGCAACCTCGACCACCACTGGCAGCACGCCTTGCAGAAGACTTCTGCCGAGCGTCGCATCGGCCTGGAGTGGGTGGCACGGCTCGACGAGCATCAGTTGCAACTGACCGCCACCAGCGAGGAGGGCGTCAGCGCCAGCGTGGCGCTGGACGGTCCGTTCGGTCTGGCCAACAAGCCGGAGCAGGCCTTGGAGCAACTGCGTGATCTGCTCGGCCAACTGGGCACCACCGACTATCACGCCACCGCCATCAAGCTGGATGCCCCCCAGGCGTTTTTCATCCCCAATTCGCAGCTCAAGGCCCTGCGCCGGGAAGCTATCGACGCGCTTACGGCGGCTCGTCTGCTGGCTCATCCTCGGGGTGGCCGCAAGGCTGAAACCGTGCCGCCGCCGGTGTACCCGGAAGCGCACCTGTCGTTCCTGGCCAACGTCTACAACCAGAAGGCTCGCGACTTCTATCACCGTCACGGCGTCAAGCTGATCGATGCGGCGTTCGAGGCTCATGAGGAAAGGGGCGAAGTGCCGGTGATGATCACCAAGCATTGCCTGCGGTTCTCCTTCAACCTTTGCCCCAAACAGGCCAAAGGCGTCACCGGCGTTCGCACCAAGGTCGCGCCGATGCAATTGATACACGGTGACGAAGTGCTGACGTTGAAGTTCGACTGCAAGCCCTGCGAAATGCACGTGATCGGCAAGATCAAGGGCCACATTCTTGGCCTGCCGTTACCGGGCAGCGTTGCGGAACCGGTGGTGGGTTATATCAGCCCGGAAGATCTGCTCAAGACGATCCCTCGCGCACCCCACTGAAGGCTCGCTCCTACCTTTGATCGCGGGTACTTGAGCTACTTCAAATACCAACCCCACGGCTGGTCACTGATGTACTCGGTCACCTGCTTGACCTCCAGATAGTTATGCAGCCCCCACTCGCCGAGTTCGCGGCCAATGCCGCTGTGTTTCATCCCGCCCCATGGCGCCTCGACGAAGGTCGGCTGCGAGCAATTGACCCAGATAATCCCGGCCCGCAACTGGTTGGCGACGCGGGCGGTACGTTGCAGATCGGCGCTCATCACCGCAGCCGCGAGGCCAAAGCGGCTGGCGTTGGCCATTTGCACTGCTTGCTCTTCGGTCTTGAAACGCTTGATGCACAGCACCGGGCCGAACACTTCTTCGCGCCACAGGATGCTGTTGTGGGCGGGTTCGTCGAAGATCGCCGGCTCGAGGAAATACCCCTCAGGCAAATGCGCCGGGCGCCGGCCACCGGTGAGCAAGCGGGCGCCGCTGGCGAGCCCTTGATCGATGTAGCCCAGGACTTTCTCGTGCTGACCTTGACTGACCAGCGGGCCGAGCAGCACGCCGCTTTGCATGCCTGGCCCGATGGTGATCTTGCGCGTTTCCTCGACCAGTCGCTCGATCAACCGCGAGGCAATGTTTTCCTGCACTAACAGGCGTGACGTGGCGCTGCACACCTGACCCTGGTTCCAGAAAATCCCGAACAGAATCCATTCCACGGCGGCGTCGACATCGGCATCGTCAAACACGACAAACGCCGACTTGCCGCCGAGTTCCAGGCTGATGTTCTTGATGTCGCGAGCCGCCGCCGACATGATTTTTGCCCCGGTCGGCACGCTGCCGGTGAAGGCCAGTTTGTCCACACCGGGGTGCTCGGTAAGCGGGCCGCCCGCGTCGGCGCCGAGGCCGCTGACCACGTTCAACACCCCGGCCGGCAGACCGATGCGGTCCGCAGCGGCGGCCAGTTCCAATGCCGTGAGTGGCGTCAGTTCCGACGGTTTTAATACCAGCGTTGCCCCCGCAGCCAGGGCGGGCGCGACTTTCCAGGCGGCCATCAGCAGCGGGTAATTCCACGGGATGATTTGCCCGGCGACGCCAATCGGTTCGTGGCGGATGCGGCAGCGAAAGCGCTCATCCGGCAACGCCAGCGGTTGATCCTGTTGTTGATCCAGTTCGCGGGCCAGCCCGGCGTAGTAACGGAAGCAGGCAATCGCGTCGCCCACGTCCCACTGCGCTTCGGGCAACGGTTTGCCGTTGTCGCGCACTTCCAGTTCGGCCAGTGCCGGTTGGCCGCTTTCCAATTCATCAGCCAGCGTTTCCAGCCATTGTCCGCGTTCGGCGCCGGTGGTCTGGCTCCAGCCATTGTCGAACGCACGCCGGGCGGCGCGCACCGCATGATCAATGTCTTCTTCGGTGCCGGCCGCGACCCGATGAAATACCTGGCCGGTGGCCGGGTCGATGACGTCCAGATAACCGCCCAGGTCCGGGCTGACCCACTCGCCGTTGATGTAAAGCTGATCACGCATGGTTTGACTCCTGAACGCCGGTGCGGCGGTTTTGCAGAGAGCGGGAAGTGAAGAGCAGTGCCAGCGAGGCGCAGATGATCACGGTCGACACCGCGTTGATCTCCGGCGTCACGCCACGGCGGATCGAGGAAAAGATGTAGATCGGCAAGGTCGTCTCGGAACCGGCGACGAAGAACGCGATGATGAAATCGTCGAAGCTGAAAGTGAACGCCAACAGAAATCCGGCCATGATCGCCGGACTGATCTGCGGCAGCGTCACCCGCCAGAACGTCTGCATCGGTGGTGCGTAAAGGTCCGCCGACGCTTCCAGCAACGCCTTGTCCAGCGAGTCGACGCGGCTGCGCACGATCACCATGACCAGCGCCATGGTGAACAGCGAGTGCGCGGCGATCACCGTGAAAAAACCCATGTTCAAGCGCGGAACGCCGGGAATCCAGGCCGCCAGCAGCGGGTTGATCAGGTCGAACAGGCTGATGAAGGCAATCAGCGTCGAGATGCCGATGACGATGCCCGGCACGATGATCGCGCAATAGGTCAGCGCATCGAAGAGCAGGCGCACCTTGGGGCCGGCGCGTTGCAAACCGAACACCGCAAGGGTGCCGAACAGGGTGGCAATCACCGCCGAGGTGAAGGCAATGAACGCGCTGTTGCCCAGCGCTTCCATGATGAACGGATTGCCGAACGCGCGACCAAACCATTGCGTCGAGCAGCATTCGAACGCCAGGCCACTGCGCCCGGCGTTGAAGCTGAACAGTACGATCAGGGCGATCGGCGCATACAGAAACAGGTACAGCGAAGTCGAATAGCTGCGCAGCCACATGTCAAATCCCTCCATCCGCTGGCCGGCCGCCGTAGCGCGCCACCAGTTTCAAATACACGCCGATGATCAGCAGCATCATCGCCACCAGCGTCATCGCCAACGCACTGCCAAACGGCCAGTTGCGCGATTGCAGGAACAGGTCCACCAGCGCGTTGCCGACAAAAAACACTTTGCCGCCGCCGAGAATGGCCGGGATCAGGAACTCGCCCATCAGCAGGATGAACACCAGCATCACCCCGGTGATGATCCCCGGTGCGGAAAGGGGCAAGGTGATCCGTCGGAAGCTTTCAAAGGCGCTGGCACCCAAGTCCGCCGAGGCTTCGAGCAGGCGCTTGTCGAGTTTTTCCAGACTGACGTAAATCGGAAACACCATCAGCGGCAAGTAGCCGTAGATGATGCCGATCAGCACCGCCCACGGCGTGTTGATCAGGCGCACGTCTTCCAGACCGAGGCTGGCGAGCAGTGCCGGAATGCCCTTGCCGCTGAGGATGAAAATCCACGCGTAGGTACGAATCAGGAAGCTGGTCCAGAACGGCACGATCACCAGCGTCAGCAACAGCGAGCGGTTGCGGGTGACCTTGACTGCCAGAAAGTACGCCAGCGGGTAAGCGGCCACCAGGCACACCAGCGTGCCCAGCGGCGCCAGCATCAACGTGTTGCTGAACGCCGCGCCACGGGAACCGAGGTTCAGGTAATTGGCCAACGTGAAGCCACCGGCATAACCGCCCACGGCGCTGCGCTCGCCGAAACTGAAGACCAGAATGATCACCAGCGGCATCAACAACAGCAGCAGGAACCACAAGGTCGACGGCAAGAGCATCAGCAGGGTGATCCGCCGGCCAAGGCTGCGCCGCTGGCGCACCTCGACTGACAGGGCATGGCCCGGCTGCACCGTTTGCGGGTGGGCGGCGGCATTCATGGGTAACTCCTCGTTGGCCATGGTCAGGTGGCGATCAGGCGGACTTGAAACGCGCCATCAGTTCGGCGCGCGCCGGGCTGGTGAGCGTTGCAGCGGCGCCGAACTCCAGCGGGCTGAGTGCTTCGGCGGCCGGGTACATGATCGGGTCGCTGAGCATGGCGGTGGGCAGCAAGGCATCGACGCGTTTGTCGCCGCTCGGGTAACCGTGGCTCAACACTTCGAGTTTGTTGTGCTGCGGATCGAGCAGGTAATTGATGAAGGCGTACGCCGCGTCCTTGTGCTCCGAGCTCTTCGGGATGGCGAAGAAGTCGCTCCAGAGTTCGCCACCTTCCTTGCCCAGTTCGAACTGCATTTTTGCGTTGTCACGGTGCAACTGCGAGGCGTCGCCGGTCCAGGACATCGCCAGCCAGGCATCGCCGCTGCGCATCGACGGCTGGATGTCGGAGTTGATCGCGAACAGGTGCGGCTTGACCTCGATCAGCAGTTTTTCGGCGTCGGCCAGTTCCTTCGGGTCCAACGAATTAAAGCTGTAGCCGAAGCTTTTCAGGGCATTGCCAATGGCGGTCAGTTGATAGTCATGCACCATCGTCCGGCCGCTGGCGGGGCCTTGGGCGGCGGCCCAGAATTCTTTCCAGCTGCTCGGGCCGTTTTTCAGTTTGCCGCTGTCGTAGAGCATGCCGGTGGTGCCCCAGTTTTTCGGCACCGCGTACACCTTGCCGTCCACCGTGCCTTGGGCCATGAACTTTTGCTGGAACGCCGACGCATCGAAATTGGGGATGCGCGACAGGTCCAGCGGTTCGATCAGGCCGAGGCCGACGTAAGTGCTGATGGTGTAGTTGGTCGGCACCAGGACGTCCCAGCCACTGCCACCGGCCTGCAACTTGGCGAGCATTTCTTCATTGGAACCGAACACGCTCATCGACACGCGAGCGCCGGTGGATTTAGCGAACGTGTCGAGGTTTTCCTGACTGTGGTAGTTCGGCCACGTCGCCAGCGACAGGCGATCCCCGAGCTTGGTTTGCTCGGCGGCCTGCGCGGTGGAGGTCAGCAACCCCGGCATGTTGGTCGCGACCACGGCGGCGGCAATCCCCAGGCCGGTGCGGCCAAGAAACTCGCGGCGGCTGATCGAGCCGTTCTGCCAGCTGCGCAGGGTTTTGATAAACGTCTTCTGGTCCATAGCACGCTCCACATCCGGTTGATGAATCGAATCGATGATTTACAACGCCATGGCCAAGCCGTTGGCGTGATCCCAGCCGACGCTGACTGCCGCGCCGTGTTCGAATGCGTTGGCGCCATGATCCTGCTGGCGCGGCACCCGCACGCAAACCACGCCAAAGGCTTGGGTGCGCACGCGGTACTCGGTGGAATTGCCGAGGTAGATGCGGTCTTCCACGCAGCCTTGCAGCTTCACTTCGCGGGCCATGTCGGCGTTGGCGGCAGCGATGCTGATCAGCTCCGGGCGCACGGCGATGCAACCAGCGGCGTCGGCGCTCAAGGCTTTGCCGGTGGGTGTCAGCGGGCTGGTGAGTTCCAGTCCCTGCTCGGTGCGCAACACCACGCTATTGCCGTGAAGGCTGCGCACTGTGCCGTTGAACAGATTGGATTCGCCGATGAAGTCAGCGACGTAGCGGCTGGCCGGCGCTTCGTAGAGTTGCTCCGGGGTGGCGGTCTGGATGATCGAGCCGTTGTGCATCACGCTGATGCTGTCGCTCATCGACAGGGCTTCTTCCTGATCGTGGGTGACCAGCACAAAGGTGATGCCGACTTCCCGTTGCAGGCGCAGCAATTCCGACTGCATTTCCTTGCGCAACTTGCGGTCCAGAGCCGCCAGCGGTTCATCCAGCAGCAACACCGTCGGCTTGTTCACCAGCGCTCGGGCCAGTGCCACGCGCTGTTGTTGGCCGCCGGAGAGTTCGCTCGGCTTGCGTTGACCGAAGCCGCTGAGGCGCACCATCTCCAGCGCCTCGTCGGCCATGCGCAATTGGCTTTTCTTATCCGGTCGCGGGGTGCGATAACGCAGGCCGTAGGCGATGTTCTGCGCCACGGTCAGGTGCGGGAAGAGGGCGTAATGCTGGAACACCATGTTCACCGGCCGCTCGAACGCCGGCACCCCGGCGACGCATTTTCCGGCCAGGCGCACTTCGCCGCTGGTGGGTTGTTCGAAGCCGGCGATCATGCGCAGGGTGGTGGTTTTTCCGCAGCCAGAACCACCGAGGAACGAATGAAACGAGCCGCGACGCACGGCGAAATTCAGGCCATCGACGGCGGACACCTCGCCATAGCGTTTGACCACGTTACAGAATTCGATATCGCTGGGCGAAGTGTCATTCACGCTGTTGTTCACGAGCCGGCTCCCTTGCAGTGATGAATCAGTGCGTCGGAGGCCAAACTAGCAATGGGGGTTTTGCGCTGTATATATCCCTTTGGGGGTAGGGGCCGCTTCAAGCTTCAAGCTTCAAGCTACAAGTTGAAGGCGCGACTGCGTTCCTCTTGCAGCTTGTCGCTTGAAGCTTGCAGTTGATCGTCTGTCAGATCTCGAATGAACAGCCCCAGCAGTTCGGACTGGCTGCCAATGCCGAGCTTGGCGTAGATGTTCTTGCGATGAATTTTCACCGTGCCGGGGCTGATGTGCAGTTGTTCGGCGACCGACGCGCTCGAGTGACCGCGCAACAGCAGTTGCACGATTTCCTGCTCGCGTCCGGTGAGGATGTGCGCCCCGAAATGATCGAACGCTTCGCGGATCTTGAAGTCCAGGTCCTGCGCGGGGCGCGGTTGCTGGGCCTGACGCAAACGCCAGGCTTCGTTGATGACTTGTTCGACCACCGCTTGTGCGCACTCGATCAACTGCATCTCGTCACGACTGAACGCGCAACTGGCCGAGGAGCGCATCAACGACAACACGGCCATGGCGCCGCCGCCCAGCTCCACGAAAAACGCCACTTCTTCCGCCAGGCCGGTTTGCTGGTAATAGGTCAGGTAGTACTCGCCGAGGTAGAAGTGGTCGGGCGCAAACTGGCGCAAACGCCACAACCCCGGCGCCTGCCCACGGGTGCAGGCGAGGTAGAACGGGTCCAGCAGATACGGTCCGCACTGATAGTCATCGACATACACCGCTCGCTTGTCGGCGGCGAAGGTGTCGAACATTGCCAACGGTCGGTGATTGCCTTCGTAGACGAACAACACGAAATGATCGACCGGGCACACCTGACGCAACCAATGGCTCAGGCCCGCCAACCGTGAATGGCCTGCGGGCAGGTCAAGCAGGTGAGCGACGCCGGTGGTCCAGAGTTTGAGTTCCTTGGGGCGCATGGCTGATTCAGGCAAGAGTGGAACGCAGTTGAATGCACAAACTACGCCATGGCCGTCCGGGCCATACAGGGCTGGACAGTCGACGATGCGTCATCGAAAACGCGCACCGTAACAGGGCCGGATGTTACCGAGTGCCACACGATTTGCAGGCGCAGTCAGAGCGCGTAACCGGCAACCAGCCCCAACGGGTTGTCCTGCACACCAGGAATCTGATGCAGAGGCATGTGCGGCTGATCGTCGACGGACGTGACTTCGAAACTACCCACCACTAACGGTAGGCGTTCACACATTTCGGTCGACTCTCCAGCCAGTTTTTGCAACATTTTCGCGTGGTTCGCTGCGATTTCACTGAGAGTTGACACGTTGCTTCTCCGGTGTGACAGAACCAGCCTTTTGCTGGTGTCGGTGAGTATAGATGAGCTCGGCCACGTCAGAATTATGTCGTTCCGTGGTCGCTACCGCAGCGTGTGCAAACCCTGAGCCAGAGCCTGTGGCAATTTCCTGACGGGAGTTTTTCGGCGACGAATGGTGTTTGAAGCCCAACCTTTTCAGGTTGGGCGGTCATGCTCTGTTATCGCGGAACGTCGAGTTGATCCAGTGCCCGGTTCACGTCGAGTTCTGCCAGCATGATGAATTGAGCAATGCCTTAACAGATTGAATCGATATCCAGCGTGTACGGCGCGCCGATGACGTGCCCGTAGATCGAACCCATTAGCGCGTCCTGATCCGGCTCCTCGGGCGCCATGGCCATCGGGTCCTTGACCTGATTCTCTGGGTGCGCGAGCCAGCGCTCGACGCTTTTTATCAGATCGGGCTGTTGCGACAGCGAGCCGTAAAGCGCGTGGGCGCTGATTCTCTGAGGATGAATGCTTCGCAGGCGTGCGACGGTGGTTTCAATCTGGCTCCTCTCAAGTTCGAGTGCGCGGATGTTGTTCTCCTGGGTTCTGGCGTAAGCCTCGGAACGGCCCCTTAAATCACGTTCTACCGCCCGCAGGTCGGTGGTGGCCCGTGCCAGTGAATCCTTGACCCAGTTGAACTCGCTCTCGGTGATACGCGTACGTTTCTCGTCGTACGCCTGCTTCCATCGCCGCAGAACCGCCCAACACGCCGGAACATAGCCGCCGGTCATAGAATGATTCCCGGCGTGGAATATCTGCGCCAGCAACGGCGGCCGGTCCGGCAGCCCGTTTTTCTGCTGAATCGCCAAAGTGCACGCTGCATGCTGGGTGATGGTGTCGCAACCGGGTTCCCAGATGAACGCGGACTTTTCCCCAGCACTCAATCGCACCGGCATGAAGTGCTGCAACTTGCCATGGTGACCGTAGGGTTCACCCTTCACATTCGTGATGCCCGTAAAAAACACCGACATCCCGACTGGTACGTTAGCCAGCGTCAACGCCAGCCCCGTCATGAACACACCGGGCTTGGTGTCCATCCACGTGCCCGGCACGCTCGGCACCGGGTCGTTGTGATTGACGACGCGGTGATGCACCAAGTCCTTTGCGCCGGCGACGAAATTGGCATCGCCGGCGCGGGGGGCGCCGTAGGTGTAGAGCTGTATCGCGTAGTCGAAGCCCGGCCGACGACGCAGCATTTCAGAGAGCAGCAATGCAACGGCACCGCCGAGGCTGTGGCCGCAAATGATGAACTTTTGTCCGGCGTAAAATTTTTCAAGATAGTTAACAACGAATTCGTAGGCTTTCTTCGCGGCCTCGTAGAAACCACGGTGCACTTTGCTCTCGGTGCCCTCAAACGGCACCTGAAGTGCATCGGCGTCCCGCAATCCGTCCGCAATGAGTTCGTAGGTGCCGCGTACCGCGATCAGGATCAGTTCGTCGGTGTGAGTGATGAAGGCTTGGGTATCGGTCGACTTCGCGCCGAGTGTTCTGTCATCGAGAAAGTGAATGTTGGCAGGGTGTTCTTGTTCTACTTCCTGATCGAGTCGGTTGACCTCATAAAGGCCCGGATCGAACGGCACGATTTCCAGGCGTTTGGAGTACGGCACATCCTCATAAAGAGGGTAGAAGGCGCTTTTTTGAGTCGCGTCGACACGCCACAACTCGTCAGCCTTGGCCAACGCATCGCCGAACCAATTGCCCACGCTGGGTTGTATCGGGAAGGTCACGGTCGTCGTTTCAACCGGATGACTGTCTGGCTGCTGCCCGAAAGGGCAATAACTCAACGTAGCCATCAGCGCGAGCTGGTAGAGATTTAGCGCACAAAACTCTGGGTCGGTCGACAGCATGGGTCGCAACGCTCGCAGAGGGCGCACTTCCAGAACCGTGTGTTTAAGGGGCATCAGCGCAACGCCGAGTTTCCCATGTTCACCTATGGTTCTCGCTCGGTGCGGGCTATGGGGATAGTGTCGATAGACCTCGGGCGGCAGGTGGGATGCATGCTTGACCAAGTGACGGACTTCTACTTGGAGGAATTCATCTGCGCACGCTTGTGCCGGGTTCGTCCGGGTGCGGGTTGAGTTTTGATATAAATAGCGGGTTTGTTCGGCGCGTACTTGGAGCTCTGTGATTTCGAGCGGGTAATACGGTCTTGTTAATGAATCTTTGTAGAGGGGCTCAGTTCCTTGATATTTCTCGTTAACGATTAGTGCAACGGGGCCTGCAAAGTGGTTGCTGACCTTACCGACCCCCCTATCATCCAGATATCCGGCATACATAATACCTTCCGAGTCAGTAGCCATATAAGCCAGTCCGGCGTACGGGACGCCGGAGCCAAGTTCATCGACCAGTTGGAAGCTGGTCCATTTACCTTGCATGGGGCACGTCAGCACCGTGCTGCTTAACGGTGAAGTCAGTTCTTTTTCCAATGAATTCATGCTCAAACCTCCTTATTCGGTGCAACCGGGGTAAATAGTACAGACTCGGCCATCAGGTGATGTAAAGGTGCTGAAATCTGTGTAATTGCCGTTGCAATAGGCCCGTTGATCTTCGAAGCCTTTCCCCATACATCGCTTCCATCCGCCGTTTACCTCCACCCAGGTATCACCCCAGCCAGGCCTTTCCACCTTGGCCAGCGTAACTTTCAGCTTCACGGCTTTACCCGGTAGCTGATCGAGGCTATACCCCGAAACCGGGCGGCCGTTTTCCGGCTCGGCTAGGGCATTCGCTTTTTTGCAATCAAGGATTTTGACAATGCGTCGCTGCGCGCCTGCGGTGCGAAATAGCCACTGACAATGACCATAAAAAGTGCTTTCACCGGCGTCACTAAACGTGCCTTTGTATTGTTCCTCCAGATCATCGCGAACGATGACCATCGCGCTATCGCCCCCGATGTCCCCTCGATGTGTCCAATAGAAAGCCTTGATATCCAGCTTGATGCGCCTGATCACCAGCGGACAGCCACTGACGGTCCGATACATGGCAATTTCAGAGTTTGGCTCGTAACTCTCACGCCACTCCATGTTGTAACCGACTGCCGTATTCCTTCCCCCCGGCACGGTGCAGGTTTCGCCCTTCGCAGGCACATACTCGGCGATGGCCTTGTAGGCAAAGTTGGGCGGTAATTCGGCGGTGAAGGTAAAAGTGCCCGGCTTACTCTTGGCACATCCATTGGTTAATACGATGCAGCAACTCAAGGCAAAAAATTTCAGCAATAACTTAAACCGCGAAGAAAAAATGGGCATGTGATTGAAATCCTTATTCCGTGCAACCGGGGTAAATAGTACAGATGCGCCCATCTACCATTTTAAATGTGCTGAAATCCTCGTGATTTCCAAAACAAAAGGCGTACTGGTCTTCGAGGTTATCGCCCATGCACCGCTTCCAACCGTTGGGTACTCTGACCCAAGTGTCCCCAATAGCGGGTCTCTCCGTATCGGCTAACTTGATTTTCATACTCACCGTCTTGCGTGGCAGTTGGTCAAGGGAGTACGCAGCAAATGGGGGCCCAGGCCCTGATCTGCCCTGAGCATCAGTTGCCTTGCAATCGAGGAGTTTGACGATGCGTCGTTTCGGTCCCATTGTGCGAAACAGCCACTCGCACTGACCGTAGAAGGCGCTTTCACCTGCTTCGCTAAAGGTGTTTTTGTACCTGTCTTCCAGTTCAGTGCGGATTGCTACCGTTGCGAAGTCACTGCCGAAGTCTCGGCGGGTCTTGCCGTATGCAGAATTGATGTCCAGCTTGATACGTCTGATCACCAACTTGCAGCCGCTGACTGTTCTGTAAATGTCGATCTCAGAATCCGGCGTGTAACTTTCACGCCATTTAGAGTTGTAAACGATTGCGGTGTTTCTTCCTCCCGGCACAGTGCAGGTTTCACCATCGGCCGGTACATATTCGGCAAATGCCTGATAGAAAAAATTGTCGGGTAAGTCAGCGGTGAAGGTAAAAGTGTCCGGCTGGCTCTTGGCGCAGCCGGTGGTTAATGCGATGCAGCAACTCAATGCTGAGAGTTTTCGCAGTAACTTAACCAAGGACGAAAAAATTGGCATGTGATCGAAATCCTTATTCAGTGCAGCCCGGGTAAATGGTGCATTGAGTTCCATCAGGCATTCGGAAATTGCTGAAGTCTTTGAAATTGCCGAAGCAAAAGGCGTACTGATCTTGGAAGTTGTCTCCCAAGCAGCGTTTCCAACCGTTGGGGACTTTTACCCAGGTATCGCCCATGTAAGGCCTTTCCTCGCTGGCTAAAGTAATTTTCATCTTCACCGTCTTTCCCGGTAATTGATCAAGGCTATACCCAGAAACCGGGCGGCCATTTTCCGGCTCGCCTAGGGCGTTTGATTTTTTGCAATCAAGGATTTTCACGATGCGGCGCTGCGCACCTGAAGTGCGAAATAGCCACTGACAATGACTGTAAAAAATGCTTTCACCCGATTCACTAAACGTGCCTTTGTATTGTTCCTCCAGATCATCGCGGACGATGACCATCGCGCTGTCGCCCCCGATGTCCCCTCGATGTGTCCAATAGGAAGCCTTGATATCCAACTTGATGCGCCTGATCACCAGCGGACAGCCACTGACGGTCCGATACATGGCAATTTCAGAGTTTGGCTCGTAACTCTCACGCCATTCCATGTTGTACCCGACTGCCGTATTCCTTCCTCCCGGCACGGTGCAGGTTTCGCCCTTCGCAGGCACATACTCGGCGATGGCTTTGTAGGCAAAGTTAGGCGGTAAGTCGGCGGTGAAGGTAAATGTGTCCCGTAGCCCACTAGAACAACCCGAGACCAACGCAACACAACAACCCACACCTGCGATTCCTGATATCCGCTTCATATCGCCCCATCCCCCTTCCAAAACTCGACCATCAATCGCACTCGCTCAAAGTGCTCCGCCGCGCTCTCATCCTCCTTCACCCCCCACTGCGGCGACAGCGCAAACCCCGGTGCCTGCAAGCTCTGAATCAACAAAAACTCCAACTGCTCCGGCTCTGCCCAACCCCATTCATCCGCCAACGCCAAGCGCCCACGCAACCAGGCATCAGGTTCATGCACTTCGGCGAGGTTGGCGTAGGCCTCGACATGCTCGGCCAGCAAATAGCGATGGGCGTTGAGCCGGCGAATTTCCGAGGCCTGGGGTTGGGGCAGGGGTGTGTGTAGCCAGAGTGGGTTGTCTGGAACGGAGTACGTTCCGGGGGCAGGGTTTTGCGCGGTTTGCCAGGCCGTGCCATCCCAGTAGCAGACGCTGATTGCCGGCCCGAGGAAGGCTGAATATTCCTCAGGCGGCAGATGTTTTAATGCGCGGCTCAACACACGGTTGTCGTGAAAGCGATATAGCGCCTGATAGGGTCGCGTCCCCACAATCAGCCGCTGTTGCCAGTGATCGACCAATCCGCGCAAGGCGCCTTTTTCCACGCTCGCGAGCCAGCCCCAGTTGCGTTCAGGATGATCGAGCAGTTCGTCGAGGCGCCTGTCGCGGGACGGTTCCAGCGTGAACATGTACGGACCGGCGTCGGCAAGGTTCACGAGGCTGGTGCCGTGGTAGGCGCTCAGGTACTGGTCATGTTCGCTGGATTTCATCAGCAACTGACGTGTTTCGCGCTCGTTCTGTGAGTCCAGCACCAGGCACAGTTCATGGCCCGAGCGGCGCTGTTCGTTCATCCATTGGCGGGGGAGTGTGTTGATCATGCGGCGGCTCCTTGAGTTGGGCAGACGCCCTCGCGGCAGGCTTCGCAGATCGGGCAGAAGTCCGCTGCCAACGCGTTGCTGGTGGCCATCAGTGCGGACTGGGACGAGGCGAGCATCGGCGGCAATTCGGGGGGGACGGACAAGCCATCCACTGACCGGGGCGCCGCGACAGAGGCGGCAGGCATGCGCAACGGAGCGCCACCGATCTGGAACTCGCTGCTGCCGAATATTCCGCCGCCGCCAACCTGTAAATGTTCACCACCGGCTTCGATCAACACCTTGGCTCTGGCCTTCAGAACGATCACGTCGGCTTCAATGACAACCACCCCGCCGGCGCTGAACGCCAACGTCTGATCAACATGGGTGTAGCTTTTGCCCGCCACTTGCAGGTAATCGTTGGCCTCGAGTTGTGTGTGCCGGTCCCCGCGGGTGGTGCGATTTTCCGTGGCGTGCAGCACGGTCACGCTGTCGCCTTTGACGGTGGTGCGCTGCTCGTTGCCGACCTCCAGACGGCTGTCGTTTTCGATCCGCTGTTCCATGTCCCGCTGGGCGCGCAGGTAAATCAATTCCTGGCCGGCACGGTCCTCAACCTGAAGTTCGCTGAACCCGGTGCTGTTTGGCGAGCTGCGGGAGCGGAAGACGCTGCGTGTTTTGTTCGCGGGTAGCTCGTAGGGCAGCGGGTTGGCGCTGTTGGCGAGGCAGCCGATGATTTCGGGGTGATCAGGGTCGCCGTTCTGAAAGCTGACTTGTACTTCCATGCCTACTCTTGGCAAAGCCAGGCCACCAAAGGCATGGCCGGCCAGGAGCGAGGAAACCCGCAACCAGCAACTGCTTTTATCGTCGTTGCGACCTTCGCGGTCCCAGAAGAACTGCACCTTGACCCGACCGTAGCCGTCGCAGTGAATTTCTTCGCCTGTCGGGCCGGTGACCACGGCGCTTTGAACGCCGGCGATGCGCGGTTTGTCGTGGGTCAGTGGCGAGCGGTAGATCACGTCCCACGGCGTGGCGAGGAACTGGTTGCGATATCCCTGAAAGCCTTTTTCATCGCCGGTGCCGCTGTAGGCCGCGAACTGTTGCAGGACTTGCGGCTGCTCGCCTTCATGCTCGATTTCGGTCAGCAGCCACAGGTCGTTCCATTCTTCATCGGGATGTTCGGCCAGTGGCAGGAAGTGCCCGGAGAGCAGCTTTGGTTGATCGCTTTTACCCTGTGCCACACGGCACGCGGCGCCGTGGCGCTCCTGATCGCGTCGGCTCAACAGCTTGCCGCGATCGCGCTGGGTAAAACGACCGGGATATTGGTAATCCTCCAGGTCCGGCTGACGCCTTGAACCGTCAGGCCGGCTTTCGGCCTCCAGTAAAATCCGCGCTTTCTTGAAGTCGTAATCGCGGCGCGTGGTGCGGCTGGTGCCGGCTTCCACCTTGACGTCAAAGTGATTGATCGTCGGCGTTTCGGCGACCATGCCATTGTCGTGTTTATAGCGTGTTGGACGGTCGAGCCTGGGAAACACGGTCTGGTCGTCGCCAAACACCAGCACATGTTTTTCCCGGCTGTGCTGGAAGTGGTAATGCAGCCCTTCCTCCTGGCAGAGGCGTTCTATGAACGCTCTATCGGACTCGCCGTACTGAACGCAATATTCACGATCCGAATAAACGCCGCCGAGTTGAAACCGGTGGAAATCACCATGGATGCCGTGGTCGGCCAGCACTTGGGCAATGATGTGCGGGACGGTCATTTGCTGAAATATGCGGCAATTGACGCGGTGGTCCAGATACGCCAGCCGAGGCACCAGCGTCACGCTGTAGCGGGTCAGGCCACTGCCGAGACAGCCTTTGCACACAGCATGAATTTGCCCGTGGATGCCGTCGCCGGTGTCGTTGAACGTCAGAAAGGCCAGTTTGTTTAACAGGTCGTCCTGGTTCAGGTCCGGTCTGTCGCTGACCAGTTCGATCTCGAAGGCAAACGGCTGGCTGATGAGTTCCTTACCAGTAAACCTGAGCACCTGCAGATCATGTTGAATGTCGTTGATCGTCAGGCCGAAACGGGCGGAGGGATTTGCGTTGGGCATTCAGGGTTCCTTTTCCTGTGGTATGGCACAGGCTTGGGGGCGTTGATGCAACGCTTGCATTTGACCTTCCATGGCCAACACGACAACACGTCCCTGAGCCGGGTCAGTGCAACTTATCAGGGGTTAACAGGCGCTGACGTGAGGCGCTCTCGAAATGGGGCATTTCAGAGTTTTCCCACCCGGATTCCGACTTAATCCGTAGGAGCAGGCCTTAGGAACGCCGCTCAGCAGCGATGGCGTCCATGAAATCGCCATCGCCGGCAAGCCGGGCTCCTACGGGGTTTTGCGTGAGCCGCACGTGCAGAGAAGTGCCGTATATTTCTAAAAAGTATAAATAGATAATTATTTATTCCTTTTAATGTTGTTCCGTGAGGTGCACTTTGGACCCCTGACCATCCGTTCGGATGTGCTCGACCTCACACAGGAAGCTTCAACATGACCATCAAAGCGATCAACGTCCGTAACCAGTTCAAGGGCGTCATCAAGGAAATCGTCGAAGGTGAAGTGGTTTCGGAAATCGACGTGCAAACCGCTTCCGGCATCGTTACTTCGGTGATCACCACCCGTTCAGTGCGCGATCTGGAATTGAAGGTCGGCAGCGAAGTGATCGCGTTCGTCAAATCCACCGAAGTTTCAATCGCCAAACTCTGAAGCGACTTTCAGGAAAAGGACAATCCCTGGCTCGCGCGAATCAGGTCATAGGCCTTGCGCGCAATCAGATTGGCGGTATTGGGCCGGATCCACAGGTAGTAGGTGACGTCCGGCAGTCGCGGTAGTCCGTCGTTTTCACCCAGTACGCGCATGTCCGGGCCGAGCATTTCCATGCTGCGGGGGGTGACCCCCAGCCCAGCGCGCGTTGCGGCTTTGATGCCGATCAGGTTCGACGCCAGGTAAGCCTGGCGCCACGGGATATTCGCCCGTTCCAGGGCTTCCAGGGCATAGCGGCGATAGATGCTCGGCTCGTCCACCAGAATCAGCGGCAACGGTTCACCGGGGTTGTGCTGGTACTGCGCCGAACAAATCCACCACACCGGCGAGGTGCGCAGGGCGAAGCCTTCGAGGTTTGGGTCTTCGCGCGTGGAGATCACCATGTCGACTTTGCCGCGATGCAGGTCTTCCATCAGAAACGGGCTGCGACCGACGTCGATTTCCAGGCGCAAGCGCGGCGCCGACCGGGCGATGTGGCTGAGGATCGGCGGCAGAATGGTGTCCGCGATGTCGTGGGGCGAGCCAATGCGCAGCACGCCGCTCAAGCTGTTTTCACGCAGCGAACTCAAGGCCTCATCGTTGAGCGAGAGCATTTGCCGCGCATGCCGCAGCAACTGTAGCCCGGCTTCCGTGAGCTGCTTTTGGCGTCCGCGCTTTTCAAACAGATTGACCCCGACCTGCTGCTCCAGACGTTGCATGTGCTGGGTGACCGACGATTGCGTGCGGTCGAGGTGCGCACCGGCACCGGCAAAACTGTGGTGATCCACCACCGCAATGAAGGTGCGCAGTAATTCGAGATCGAGCGTGGGCAGGTTCGACATGGCCGGTTCCAGGGCTGCTTTTACATCATGAGTTTAAACATAAGCATCACAAAACATTATGTGTTTTTTATGATCGCTATATCGATAAAGGCGTAAGGCCGCGTATTTGCTGGTTATTGACCCGTTATGACAGCCACGTCTGGACCGCAAGTTATAACGATATTAGATATTTGAATTTCCGTTACACCGACGCTGTACCTAGGATCCCTCACATCAGGTCGGGGGGACGCCGATCATCCATGAGGGAAAATCCATGTTGCTCAAGCGCTCGCCTGTAAAACGTTTAATGCCTGTGATGTTGGGCGCCTTGATCTCGCTCGCCGCCAGCACTGCTGCCCAGGCGGATGCAACGCTCGAAAAGATCGAGCAGCGTCATGTGTTGGTGGTCGGTGTGCTGCTGTCGGGCGGTCCGTTTGGTGGAATCGATCCGGATACGCAAAAGCCACGTGGTTTGAACGTCGAGCTGGCTCAGGAACTGGGTCGCCAATTGGGCGCCGAGGTTGAACTGGTGCCGGTATTGCCGGCCAACCGCGTGCAGTTTCTGCAGCAGGGCAAGGTCGATTTGCTGATCGCCAATATGGAATGGACCGCGGAACGCGGCGAGATTCTCGGTTTTGTGCCGACGCCGTTTTACCGGGTTGGCGGCACTGCAGCCGTGCTCAAGGACAGCAAGATCACTCGCTGGGAAGACTTGAAAGGGCAACCGGTGTGCACCTCCCAAGGTAGCAGTTACGTGAAACCGCTCACTGAATTGGGCGCGGAACTGAAAGCCTTCAAGAGCTCGTCCGAATCCTTGCTGGCGCTGCGTGGCAACAACTGCGTGGCGGCGGTGCATGACGCCACGCTGATCAATCCGTTGATCGCCGACAGCGCCGAATGGAAGGACTACCGCACGATCACCCCGGAGCTGAATCCGGCGCCGTCGGTGATCTGGACCCGTCGCGGCGAAAGCGACACCCAGGCCAAGCTCGATCCGATCGTCAAGCAACTGCATCGCAGCGGCTGGCTGATCGAGGCCCAGACCCGCAATCACATCACGCCTGCATCACCCGCGCTGGTCGAACTGCAAAAGCAGTTTCAGGCCAACGGCGCCTGATTCATTTCATCGAACTCAACTCGCCGCCGCATTGCGCGACGGCCGCTCAAGGTAGTCGCGCATGAATCGTCGTTTCTCCGTTAAAACCTTGTCCTCACTGTGCCTGGCTGGCGCGGTCGCTTTGGGCGCCAGCCTGGCGCACGCCGACGCGACGCTGGACAAAATCCAGCAGCGCCACGCCATCAATGTCGGGGTAATTCTCAGTGGCCCGCCGTTCGGCACCATCGATCCGAAGACCGGCGAACACCTGGGCTACAACGTCGAGTTGGCCAAGGGTGTGGCCAAGGCGCTGGGCGTCGAGGCCAACACCGTTTCGGTGCTGGCGCCGAACCGCGTGCAGTTCCTGCAGCAGGGCAAGGTCGACATCCTCATCGCCAACATGCAACTCACCGAAGAGCGCGCCGAGATTCTCGATTACGTACCTACGCCCTATGAAGAAGTGGGCGGCGCGGCGTTGATTCGTAAGGGCTCGGGCATTTCCCAGTGGGCCGACCTCAAGGGCAAGCCGGTGTGCGTGTCCCAAGGCAGCAATTTCATCAAGCCGTTGCAGGAAACCTACGGCGCCGAGATCAAGGCGTTTCGCAGCCAATCGGAATCGTTGTTGTCACTGCGCGGCAATGGTTGCGTGGCGGCGGTGCATGTCAGCCCAACCATGCACGCGTTGTTGAGCGATACCGAATGGGCCGGTTACGAGATCCCGCTGCCGGGTGATCTGATTCCGTCGAACTCGGTGATCTGGCTGCGCAAGGGTGAACAGGATACCCAGGCGAAACTCGACGCTATCGTGCGTGACTGGCACCGCAGCGGCTGGCTGATCGAGCTCGGCGAACGCACGGGCATGGCGCCGTCGCAGGCCTTGCGTGATTTGCACGAAAAATATCGCAACGCCGCGCCACTGGCGGTGTTGCCGTGAGTCTGTTCGCCGACTTGCAGCACCTGCTCGGCGCCCGCCATGTGCAGGGCAGCGAAGAGGCCGCGCCGTACCTGACTGACAAACAGGGCCGTTACGTCGGGCACGTTCTCGCCGCCGTGCACCCGGCCAACACCGAAGAAGTCGCGGCGGTGGTCCGTGCCTGCGTAGCCGCCGAAACACCGATGGTGGTGCAGGGCGGCAACACCGGATTGATGGGCGGCGCGACGCCGGACGCCAGCGGTCGTGCGGTGTTGCTGTTTCTCGATCGCTTGAACCGGGTGCGCGCCGTCGACGCCGACAACGACACACTGACCGTCGAAGCCGGCTGCATTCTGCAACACGTGCAGGACGTGGCGCGTCAGGCCGGTCGCCTGTTTCCCCTGAGCCTGGGCGCCGAGGGCAGTTGCACGATTGGTGGCAATCTCGGCACCAACGCCGGCGGCACTGCGGTGTTGCGCTACGGCAATACCCGTGAACTGACGCTGGGTCTGGAAGTGGTGACCGCCGAGGGTGAAATCTGGAATGGCTTGCGCGGTTTGCGCAAGGACAACACCGGTTACGACCTGCGCGACCTGTACATCGGCAGCGAAGGCACTCTCGGCATCATCACCGCCGCCACGCTGAAACTGTTCCCGCTGCCCAAGGCGCAAGCCACGGCGCTGCTGGCCTTTGATTCGCTGGCGCAAGCGGTGGAATTCCTGTCCCACGCCCGTGCCGGTTTCGGCGCCAGCCTCACGGCCTTCGAGTTGCTCAGCGCCGAATGCCTGGCGCTGCTACGCGAGCAATTCCCCGAAGGTCCGCAACCTTTTATCGGTGTCAGCCAGCCATGGTTCGCACTGTTGGAACTGTCGGATAACCACAGCGAAAGCCACGCCCGCGAGGTCTTTGAAGAGGTCCTCGGCGAGGCGTTCGAAATCAGATTGCTGGCCAACGCGCTGATCGCCGAAAGCCTCGGCCAAAGCGAAGCCCTGTGGCTGTTGCGAGAGAACATGAGCGAGGCGCAGAAACGTGCCGGTCGCAACATGAAGCACGACATCTCGGTGCCGATTTCCCAGGTAGCGGCGTTCGTCAGCCACACCGATGCGCTGTTGCAGGCGAATTTCCCCGAGGTTCGCCACTTTACGTTTGGTCATTTGGGCGACGGCAACCTGCACTACAACGTCGCGCATCCGCTGGAGTCGACGGTGGATGCGCACATGGCGAATTACGCAGTGCTCAGTCTGCTGGTGCACGACAGCGCCCACGCCCACGGCGGTTCCATCAGCGCCGAACAAGGTATCGGCCAGCGCAAACTGGACCTGCTGGAACGCTATAAGAGTCCGGTAGAGCTGGACCTGATGCGTCGGATCAAGCACGCGCTGGACCCAAAAAACCTGCTCAATCCGGGCAAGGTCGTGGAGGTGAATCGCGCATGACCCTCAGACTCTCCGAGCGTGTGCAGCGCGTTTCAATGTCGGCCAACGCCGCCGCCAAATCCCGCGCCACCGAATTGCGCGACGCCGGTCACGACATTCTTGACCTGACCACCGGCGAGCCGGATTTCGATACGCCCGAACACATCAAGCAGGCGGCTTATGCCGCCATCGCCGGCGGTGCCACCAAGTACACGCCGACACCCGGGGTAAAAGCCTTGCGGGTTGCTGTGCAGCGCAAGCTTCAGCGCGAAAACGGTCTCGACTATTCGCTACCGTCGATCGTGATTGCCAACGGTGCCAAGCAGATCATCTTCAATGCCTTTGCCGCGACCCTCGACGACGGTGATGAAGTGCTGGTGCCCACGCCGTACTGGCCATCATTTCCGGACAGCGTGCGGTTCAACGGTGGAGAGCCGGTGTTTATCGAATGCGGGCTGGAGCAGGGCTGCAAGCTGACAGCCGTGCAACTGGAGCAACACATCGGCGAGCGTACCCGCTGGCTGGTCCTCAACGGTCCCGGCAATCCCAGCGGCGCGGTGTACGGCGAGACCGAGTTGCAGTCGATCGCCGAAGTGCTGCGCCGTCATCCGCAGGTGTTGATCCTGCTGGATGAGCTCTACGAGCACATCCGTTTCGACGGGCAGCCGCCCCAGAGCCTGCTCAACATTGCGCCGGATCTGCAAGCGCGCTGCCTGCTGGTGGGCGGTGTCTCGAAGACCTACGCGATGACCGGCTGGCGCATCGGTTTCGGTGCCGGGCCGCAGGTGCTGACCAGCGCGATGGCAGTGGTGCAATCGCAATCCACGTCGGGCGCTTCTTCGGTGGGACAAGCCGCTGCGTTCGCGGCCTTCGAGGGAGGACTGGATTTCCTGCCGGAACAAGTCGCTGCTTATCAATCGAGAAGGGATGTGTTGGTTAACGCTTTGCGCAACGTCGACGGGCTCGAAGTGCTTGAACCTCAGGGCGGCTTCTTTGTGTTTGTGCGCTGTGCCAGTTTGCTCGGTCGCTATCGCCCGGACGGTGCTCGCCTTGAGAGCGACGCCGACGTCGTCGCGTATTTGCTGGAGGAGGGCGTGGCCGGTGTGGCGGGCAGTGCGTACGGCTTGTCGCCGTGGTTTCGCCTGTCCATCGCCACCGCGACCGACAGCGTCGCCGAAGCCGGTCGCCGCATCGCGCGGGCCTGCGCAAAACTGCGGGGTTCGGCATGAATCACTGGCTGGAGATTTTTGTCCACTGGACCGCCGGATTCGGCCTCAATTACAGCTTTCTGCTGGACGCCTACCAGCGCGGGACGATGGTGCAGGGTGCATTGACGACGGTGCTGTTGTGCCTGTTCACCATCGTTGGCAGTTTGCTCGCCGGCGTCGGGCTGGCGGCGATGCTGACCTCCGGCAACCGCTGGCTGGCGAAACCGGCGCGGGTTTTCGTTGAGGTCACTCGGAACACGCCGACACTGGTGCAGCTGTATTGCGCGTTCCTCGTCCTGAACATGTTGCTGACCCAGGCCGTCGGCGCGGCCAACCCCCTGACGCCGTTTGCCTGGGTGGTGATCGTGATCTCACTGCACAAAGGCGCGTTTCATGCCGAGGCCTTGCGCGCCGGTATCGAGGCGGTGCCAGCGGTGACGATGGAGGCGGCCAGTTCCCTGGCGTTCAGCAGTCGCCAGTTGTTGTGGAACGTGCAGCTGCCGCTGGCCCTGCGCTTTGCCTTGCCATCGCTGATCAACAACCTGATCGACCTGGTGAAAATGACCGCCGTCGCCTCGGCGATTGCCGTCGGCGACATCACCTATGCGTCGATCATGATCTGGACCCAGAGCGACAACGTGCTGGAGCTGATGATCCTGATCCTGAGCTTTTTCGGCCTGCTGAGTTTTATCGTCAATTGTGTGGGGCGCTACCTTGAAGCGCGCCTGAGGATGCCCGGCTATGGCCATTGATTCGTCCGTCACCGTCACGGCGGCCTGGCCACGGCGGCATGTCGGCAAACTGTTGCTGTTGATCGCTACCGTGTTTTGGCTGCTGTGGTTCGCGCCGCAAAGCCCGGTATTGAAGGCGCTGCTGCAATGGTCGCCGGCCTTGGCCGTTGGTTTCGGGCAGAACATTCTGATCAGTCTGGTCGCCATCGCGCTGGGTTCGCTGCTGGGATTGCTGGTGGGCGCCTTGGCGTTGTCGCCGCTGCGGCTATTGCGCCTGCCGGCACGGATCTGGGTGCAGATTTTTCGCAATGCGCCGTGGCTGGTGCTGATCTATTTCACCACCTATGTATTCCCGTTCGAG
Source organism: Pseudomonas sp. GB2N2 (assembly GCF_054897705.1). NCBI lineage: Bacteria > Pseudomonadati > Pseudomonadota > Gammaproteobacteria > Pseudomonadales > Pseudomonadaceae > Pseudomonas > Pseudomonas sp. GB2N2. The sequence goes on along the minus strand of NZ_CM142701.1, from coordinate 2,290,973 downwards.
ATCAAGCTCGGCAGCACCTATATCTCGTTCCCCGACTGGGTCAAGGTCACCATCGGCCTGGCGTTGCCCGCAAGCGCCAACGTTGCGGAAATCTTCCGCGGTGCCATCGCGTCGATCCCCAGCACGCAGTGGGAGGCCGCCCGTTCTCTGGCCTTCACCCGCGGGCAGATTTTCCGTTCGATCATCCTTCCGCAGTGCTTCAAGCGCATGTTGCCGCCGTGGATGAACCTGTACGCGGTGATCACCATGGGCACGGCGCTGGCCTCGTTGGTCGGTGTGCATGACGTAATTGACACCGCACAGATCGCCAGCAACACGGTGAACATGACCGGCTTTACCGTGGTGATTTACCTGAGTTTGCTGGTGCTGTTCTTCGCTTATTGCTACCCGATTTCCCGACTCACCCAACGCCTGGAGCGACGTTATGCCTTCTACTGAAACCGTCGCCGAGCCTCTGGTCAGCCTGCGCGACCTGCACCTGTCGTTTGCCAGCAATCCGGTGCTCAAAGGCATCAACCTCGATGTGCACCGGGGGCAGGCGGTGTCGATCATTGGCCCATCGGGCTCAGGCAAATCGACCATCCTGCGCTGTATCACCGGCCTGTTGCAGCCCCAGCGCGGGACCCTCCGCGTCGGCGCCACCGAGGTTCACACCCTGGCCCAGGAAGCCCAGCGCATCGAGTTGCGCAAGCGTGTGGGGTTTGTCTTTCAGCAGTACAACTTGTTCCCGCATTTGTCGGTCCTGGAAAACCTGGTGATTGCGCCGCGCAAGGTATTGGGCCGCAGCCGCGCCGATGCCGAAAAAGACGCGCGTGCCTTGCTCGCCAAAGTGCGCATGGAACACAAGGCCGACGCTTATCCGGGGCAGCTGTCCGGCGGCCAGCAGCAGCGCGTGGCGATTGCCCGTGCGCTGGCGATGCGCCCGGAACTGATCCTGTTCGATGAAGTGACCTCGGCCCTTGACCCGGAAACCGTCGGCGAAGTGCTGACGGTGATTCGCGAGTTGACTGAGGAGGGCATGACTTGCGTGCTGGTTACCCACGAGATGCGTTTCGCCGAAGAGATCAGCGACATCGTCTACTTCACCGAAAACGGCGTGATTGTCGAGCACGGCAGCGCCGAACAGATTTTTCAACGCCCCACCAGCGAACGCACCCGGGAATTCCTGCGCCATGCGTTGGGTGATCCGGGGCGTCGTCCCGCCATCGCCAATGATCCTTACCTGCTGACCCATTTGGGTCGCTACAGCCTGTCCGTCTGAACCCGAGGAGCCTGTCCATGAGTACCGAAAACCGTGCTGCCGTCATCGAGGATTTCCTGAAGAAAATCCGTGTCATCAATCAACGTGGCGTCGACCGCGCCGCGCTGGTGGAAATTGTAGCTCTGCTCGAAACCCTGGCCGAGCGTCGTGACCTGTTCAATTTCGCTGAATTCCCGGCACCGGTGCCGGGGCAGGGCAGCACCGCGTTTCGCTACCGTCTGAATGACGACGGCGACACCCCGACGCTGTACCTGAACTCGCTGTTGCCGGGCAAAAGCACCATCGCCCACAACCATGAAACTTGGGCAATTATCAGCGCCGTCGAAGGTCAGGAAATCAACTTCGTCTATGGCCGTGACGATGAAGGTCGCGAGCCGGGATACACCACCTTGCACCTGGAGAAAGAAGTCGTCGTGCAACCCGGCACTTCGATTTCGTTTCTCGGAGAAGAGCTGCACGGCATTCGCGTTGAAGGCGAAGACGCGACGCTGCATTTCCATCTCTACGGCTTGCCGCTGGAATCCCTCAACGGCCGTTACGGCGTCGAGGCCGACGGGCGCATTCTCAATTACAACGCCTCGCAAATGGCGCCGTCGATCAAGGCTTACGCATGATCGATTTGTACGACTGGCCCACCGGCAACGGCTTGAAGGTCGCAGCCAACGAGCGCTCTCTGGCGCTTCAATAATTTCATTTCAAGCGGGACTTCCATGAGCCAGACCGTAACCCCAGGGCAATTGCAGCAGTGGCTGTTCGACGGGCAGGAAATCGCCCTGTTTGACGTGCGCGAACACGGCCAGTATGGCGAAGCCCATCTGTTTTTCGGGGTCAATCTGCCCTATAGCCGACTGGAACTGGAGGTTCGGCGTCTGGCGCCCAACCCTCAGGTGCGGCTGGTGATCTATGACCAGAATGATGGGGACGTCGCTGCGCGTTCCGCCGCGCGCCTTGAGGCGTTGGGCTATGGCTGCGTGCATGTGCTCAAGGGCGGTACCGAGGGCTGGGAGGCTGCCGGTTACCAGCTGTTTGCCGGGGTGCATGTGCCGTCGAAGGCCTTTGGCGAATGGGTGGAAGAAGCCAGTCACACGCCGCATGTCACCGCGCAACAACTGGCCGAATGGAAACGTCGCGGCGAGCCGTTGGTGGTGCTCGACGGCCGGCCGTTCGATGAGTACCGCAAGATGACCATTCCCGGTTCCGTGTGCTGCCCGAACGGTGAGTTGGGGTATCGCATCCATGATCTGGTGCCGGACGAAAACACCCCGATCGTGGTCAATTGTGCCGGTCGCACCCGCAGCATCATCGGCGCGCAAACGCTGATCAACCTGGGGCTGAAGAACCCGATCTATGCGTTGGAGAACGGTACTCAGGGCTGGTACCTGGAAGATTTTGAGCTGGAACACGGCAGCAGTCGTCGTTATGCCGATGCGGTGTCGGTTGCGCCATTGGCGGCTCAGCGTGCGGCCGCCGCACGATGGGCGGAACGGGCCGGTGTGAAAACGGTTGCGGCTGCGCAGGTCGCCCAATGGTCTGAGGAGGCTGGACGCAGTCTGTTTCTGTGCGACGTGCGCACCGCTGATGAGTTTGCCGCCGGCAGTCTGCGCGGTGCGCAACACACGCCGGGCGGGCAGTTGATTCAATCCACCGATCTGTACGTCGGCGTGCGGCAGGCGCGGCTGGTGCTGATCGACAGCGATGGCGTGCGCGCACCGATTGTCGCGAGTTGGCTGCGGCAGTTGGGGCATGAGGCGTATGTGCTTGAGGGGGGCGTAAGCAGCGGTCTGGCGTTGTCTGCGGCCGAGGTTGATGTTCGCGAGGCGCTGCCATTGATCACCGCATTGGCCTTGGCCGATGCCTTGAAAGATGACGCCGTCGCGCTGATTGATCTGCGTTCGAGCATGACGTACCGCAAGGGCCATGTTGCCGGCTCGCGCTGGTCGATCCGCTCGTTGTTGGCGACGCATGTGGTGGGTGAGAACCGGCCTCTGGTATTGCTGGCCGATGATCCGCTTTTGGCCGCGTTGGTTGCGCAGGAATTACCTGAATCCCAACGCGCAACACTGCGCCTGCTGGACGGCGGACTCGCGGCGTGGCGTGCAGCGGGGCTTGCCGTGCAGGAAAATCCCGATACGCCATCCAACGAGCAATGCATCGATTTTCTGTTCTTCACCCACGATCGCCATTCCGGCAACAAGGACGCGGCGCGTCAGTACCTGGCGTGGGAAATCGGTTTGCTGGCGCAGATGAGCGACGATGAAATCGCCAGTCTCACGCCGCTGCGCGCCCAGCCGACAGAAGACGCGCGAGTGCGCACTCGTCTGGTTCATTCGGCGCGCACCGAGCCGGGTGCTGGCGGGCGCTCGGTCAACGTTCCGGTCACTCGTCTGAGTACCGTGCTGTTCGATAACCTGGCGCAAATGCGCGACGCCCGAAAGCGCCGTGACAGCGAGCGCGTGTTGAGTTACGGCGCCCGTGGCAATCCGACGGCTTTCGCCCTCGAAGACCTGGTCACCGAGCTGGAGGGCGGTTACCGCACGCGCTTGTTCGGCACCGGGCTGGCGGCGGTCGCGCAGACGTTTCTGGCGTATCTGCGCCCCGGCGATCATCTGTTGATCACCGATGCGGTGTACGCCCCGGTGCGACGTCTGGCGCGGGAATTCCTTGAGCCGTTCGGCATTCAGGTCAGTTACTTCGCCCCTGACGGCAGCGGTCTGGAAGCGCACCTGCAAGCCAACACGAAAATGGTCTACACCGAAGTGCCGGGCTCCCTGCTGTACGAACTCAGCGACCTGCCGGCCATCGCCGCCCTGTGCAAACCCCGAGGCATCCTATTGGCCGTCGACAACACCTGGGGTTCGGGTTATTTGTACCGGCCGCTGACCCTCGGCGCGGACATCTCGATCATCGCGTTGACCAAGTACCTGTGCGGCCACAGCGACGTAGTCATGGGCAGTGTCTGCACCCGGCAGGATGTCTGGCAGCCACTGGCGGCCATGAGCGACACCTTTGGCACCACCGTCAGCCCCGATGACGCTTATCTGGTGCTGCGCGGCGCCCGAACACTGGCTGCTCGGCTGGAAGTGCACGAGCGTCAGGCGCTGAAAGTTGCCCATTGGCTGCATGCCCAGCCGCAAGTGAAACGGGTGTTCCATCCGGCCTTGCCCGATCACCCCGGTCACGCCTTGTGGCGACGGGACTTCAAGGGCAGCAATGGCTTGTTGTCGTTTGAGCTGAACGAGGCAGACGCCGCTTACATCGAGCGCTTCATCGACGCGCTGCAGTTGTTCGGGCTTGGCGCTTCCTGGGGTGGTTTCGAAAGTCTGATCACCGTGGCTGACATTCAGGATCGCCAGAGTGCGGCGGATCGTGCGCTGAATCCGGTGCTGCGTCTGCACATCGGGCTCGAAGATGTCGAAGCGTTGATCGAGGATTTGCAGCGCGGGTTTGCGGCGGCCGCCACAGCCCGCCTCACGACCTTGTAGGAGCCTGCTTGCTGGCGATCGCGTCCATTCAATCGATAAAAAAGGCGACTGAAAGGGCGCTCGCTGCCAAGCCAGCTCCTACAAGGAGTGGCGGTTCACTGATCCTTTTCGCAGTTGACCATCCACGACACACCGAACCGGTCCACCAGCATCCCGAAGCGCGCCGCCCAGAAGGTCGTCTCCAAGGGCATTTGCACGCTGCCGTCTTCGGCCAGTGCATTGAAGACACGCTCGGCCTCGGCAATGCTATCGACATTCAGCGATACCGAACAACCGGCCATGTCATCCGTGGGGCGGTCGGGGGTGGTGTCCGAACCCATGATCGCCTGATCGCCCACCGACAGACGGGTATGGATGATCAGGTTGTGCAGGTCCGCTGGCATGTGCTCGCGTGCCGGGCTCTCACCGAAGGTCATCATGAGGTCGAGCTGGCCTTTCAGGGCTTGGGCATAGAACGTGAACGCGGCTTTGCAGTCGCCGTTGAAGATGAGGTAGGGATTGATTTTCATTGTTTGCTCCCAGAGAGAAAGGAGGGCCGTCTTGCCCTGCTGTCTGTAGGAGCGAGCAAGCTCGCCCCTACACACCTGCATAGCGGTTAGAACCGATAGTTGGCAAGTTTCAGTTAGACGTTTTGTCTATTGAGCCCGCTCGGCTTATGCGTTCAGGCGACTGCGCGAGCAGCCGAAGGCCGCAACAGACGCTCGATGGCCCCCCCGACAAGGTTTTCCAGCAGTTCATCACGCTCCCGTTCATCCAGCGCGTGCGGCGCCAGCGAGCCGGGCGCACTGTTGAGCAGGTTGGCGATGGCGTGACCGGCGGCGAGTTGCGCCGGTTGGCTGAGGCGCAATCTGGTCCCGGTACTCGGCAAAACGTGAGCAACGCTCAGGCATAGGCATGGAAGCCACGCCCCGTTTTGCGTCCTAGGTAGCCGGCGGCGACCATTTCCTTGAGCAGCGGTGCGGGGCGATATTTGCTGTCGTTGAAGCCGTCGTAAAAGGCTTCGAGAATCGCCAGCACGGTGTCCAGTCCGATCAGGTCAGCCAGCGCCAGCGGGCCGATGGGCTGGTTGCAACCCAGGCGCATGCCGGCATCGATGTCGTCGGCGCTGGCCAGGCCTTCCTGAAACACCAGGATCGCCTCGTTGATCATCGGCACCAGAATCCGGTTGACCACGAAGCCCGGACGATTGCCGGCGGTGATCGCGGTTTTGCCGAGGGTGGTCGCCATGTCCAGCGCCAGAGCGTGAGTTGCGTCGCTGGTTTGCAGGCCGCGGATCACTTCGATCAGGCCCATTACCGGCACCGGATTGAAGAAGTGCAGACCGATAAAGCGCTCAGGCTGGCTGACGCTGGCGGCGAGCTGGGTGATGGACAACGACGACGTGTTGGAGGCGATCACACAATCGGCGCCGACCTGCGCGGCGATCTGTTGCAGCACGCGCAGTTTCAGGTCGAGATTTTCGGTGGCCGCTTCGATCACCAGTTGTGCGTGGTGCAGGCTGCTGTAATCGGTGCTGGTGCGGATCTTGTCGAGGGCGGCGAGCTTTTGCTCCGGCGTGAGCGCTTCCTTGGCAATCTGCCGATCAAGATTTTTACCGACGGTTGCCAGCGCCTTTTGCAGCGCGCTCTCGGAAATATCGATCAGGGTTACGTTGAACCCGGCCAGGGCACAGACCTGCGCGATACCGTTGCCCATGGTGCCCGCGCCGATCACGCCAATGTGTTGCAGATTCATGTACCTGTCCTTGCGATCAAACCCTGCGATACCTTGGCCGCCGTAGCGGTCGAAGGCGTACTATTGGCCGCGAGTCTAGAACCGGCGGGACAGTTGTCCTATGCCGGAACTGTTCAACGGTGCTGGTGTTTTTTGCCACTCGGATGATGGGGAGCGAAGCGATCAGATGCGGGAAAAGGACACGGTGGCGGCCTACTTTGTGCGGGCGATGATCCATGGGCTGGGGGATAATCCGCAGCAATTGAGGGCTGCACTGGACCAGGCCGGTATTGACCCCGGGTTGATCGAGCAGCCACTGGCGCGAGTGCCGGCCAGTGCGTTCGCAGCGTTATGGCTGATCCAGATCCGCGAGCTGAACGACGAATTCTTTCGCCTCGACTCCCACGGCATGCCGCCCGGCAGCTTCGCCCTGATCTGCCGCGCCTTGATACAGGAACCCGACCTGCACAAAGCCATGCGCCAGTGCCTGAACAACTTTGCCTTGTTCCTCCATGACTACCGCGGCACGCTGACGGTGCGCGGCAAACGTGCCGTCATCAGCCTGGACACCCGCGCGCAAAACGATGATCTCGCCCGTTTTGGCGAAGAGACGTTCCTGGTGCTGATGATCAGCCTGCTGTGCTGGCTGGGCGGGAGGCGAATCCCCATCGACCGCGCGGACTTTCGTCATGAACGCATGTCCCTCAGCGATGACCGTTTGCTCTGGGGACCGAACCTGACCTTCGGTGCCGAACGCACTGAAATCGAATTCGCCAGCCACTACCTGCGCTTGCCGGTGGTTCAAGACCTCGCCTCGCTGAAAGTATTCCTGCGTACCGCACCGCAATGGCTGGTGATCCGCTTCCGCAACCAGCACGGCCTCGCGTCGCAGGTCCATCAGCGTCTGCGCAGCAGCCATTACAGCCAGTGGCCGACCTTGCAGGCGTTCGCCCTGGAACAACACCTCAGCCCCAGCACCTTCCGGCGCAAGCTGGAGCGGGAAGGGTGCTCGTACCAGGAGATCAAGGACGAGGTGCGGCGCGGGGTTGCGTTTGAACAGTTGCGTCAGAGCCAGGCCAGTATTGGCGATATTGCCGAACAACTGGGTTTTCAGGAGCCGAGTGCGTTTCATCGGGCCTTCAAGAAGTGGACGGGGGAGAGTCCGGGACGCTATCGGGCGCGGTTTTTGGAACACCTGACGTCGGATTTGGATTGAGTTTTTGTCCTTTTATTATTGGTTGAATGTAGGAAAATTTTTCGCTTGTAGTCCCGTTTGTAGTCCTGAAATTTCTGGTGGCGAACGCACTTCAGCAGTGGATGACACAGGCCGTTGAGGTGCTGTATTTATTTGCCTCAGGTCGAACTTTTCAATGGATTGAAACGGCATGGATGGCTTGGTCAAGGACGTGATTCCGTTACTGCAATATTTGCTTCCGGGATTTTTAGCAACCTGGATTTTTTACTCGCTCACGGCGTTCAAGCGTCCGGATACGTTTGGACAGATCGTCCAGGCGCTGATTTTTACGTTTGTGATTCAGTCGCTGGTGGTCGGTTTGGAAGGGCTGTTGATATGGGTCGGAGAGCGGTTTTTTTCGATCGGTGAGTGGGACAGGAAGTCCGAGGCTTTATGGTCGGCAGTGATTGCGGTGGTAATGGGGTTTCTGTCGTGCCACGTCGCGAACAGCGACAGGCTTCATGCGTTACTCAGGACGCTGGAAATCACCATCCAAAAATCGTTCCCTTGCCAGTGGTACAGTGCTTTTTCATCGAGACAGGAATTTGTAATATTGCATTTGATTGATGGAAGGGATCTGTCTGGCTGGCCAAGCGAATGGCCATCGGAGCCTGCAAACGGGCAGTTGTTCTCGAGTTCCCTCGCTGGATAGATAGCGACGACACTCCGTTACCTAGCAGGGCCAATGCCGTTGTGATTGACGCATCGAAGGTGCAGTGGGTCGAATTCGCAATAACGACAAGGTGATCAAATGACATGCAGAGCACCACAAGAAATGCCGCCTGAGTTGAGGCGAATGATGGAGGAATGGGAAAATGGTGGTCCACCTCCTCCCGGATTGGTGATTCCAATCGGCGCTCCACCTTCAAGAAGAGAATACGAGAAACCGCGTAGGCGCAACCGATAAACATGCCAGCGGCCCTTTCTCGTTTCACCTCATTGCTCGACCAAGCCAGACGCGCCTTGCTCCTTGTCTGGTCCACCTCGCGCGCGTTATTTCTCGGCCTGGTGCTGGCCACCCTGATCGCCGGCATGCTCCCGGCACTGGCCGCCTGGCTGGGCCAGCGCATTGTCGATGCGGTGGTGTTCGCCATGCAGTTGCATGCGCAGCAGGGCAGTGCGCCGCTGTGGCCGGTTGTGCGTTACGTGCTGTTTGAAGCGGGTGTGCTCGCGTTGTTGTCCGGAGCCCAGCGCGCGCTTTCAGTCCAGCAGTCGCTGCTGCGGGTGCAGCTGGGGCAGAAGGTCAACACGATGATTCTGGAGAAAGCCCAGACGTTGTCGTTGGTGCAGTTCGAGAACTCCGAGTTCTACGACAAGCTGGTTCGGGTGCGACGCGAGGCGTCGACCCGGCCGCTGGCATTGGTGATGAAGTCGTTGGGATTGATCCAGAACCTGATCGTGCTGATCAGCTTCGGCGTGTTGCTGGTGCATTTTTCACCGTGGGCACTGGTGTTGCTGGTGGTTGGCGCTTTGCCGGTGTTCTTTGCGGAAGCGCATTTCTCCGGTGACGCCTTCAGGCTGTTCACTCGCCGTGCACCGGAGAGTCGGCAGCAGAGTTACATCGAGACGCTGCTGTCCCATGAGGCGTACATCAAAGAGGTCAAACTGTTCGGTTTCGCGCCGCTGCTGTTGCAGCGCTATCGCGATACATTCTCGCGTCTTTACGCAGAGGACCGTCGACTGACTTTGCGCCGGGACGGTTGGGGTTTTGTTCTGGGGTTGCTGGGTACCGGGGCGTTCTATCTGGCCTACGCGTGGGTGGTGGTCGACACCGTCCACGGCAGCATCACCCTGGGCCAGATGACCATGTATCTGGTCTTGTTCAAGCAGGGCCAGTCTGCGGTGAGCAGCAGTCTGAGTGCCATCAGTGGTCTCTATGAGGACGGACTGTACCTGTCGAGTCTTTATGAATACCTCGCCGAACCTGTCGTCGCGGACACTGGACACCTCACCGTGGGTGCGCTTCCCGGCGACGGTTTACGTTTCGAAAATGTCGGGTTTCGTTATCCGGGCGCGAGTCGCGCCGCGCTGGAAGGTATCGACCTGCACCTGGTGCCGGGGCACAGCGTGGCACTGGTGGGCGAAAACGGATCGGGCAAGACCACGCTGATCAAGTTGCTGACCCGGCTGTATCGTCCTGATCAGGGGCGCATCCTGCTGGACGGCAGCGATTTGCAGGCGTGGGAAGAGGATGCGCTGCGGCGGCGCATCGGGGTGATTTTTCAGGATTACATTCGTTACCAGTTTTCCGTTGGCGAGAATATTGGCGTTGGTGACACCCTGGCGTTCAACGATGAGCAGCGCTGGCAGGCTGCTGCCGCTGAAGGCATGGCCGCCCCTTTCATCGAACGACTGGACCGGGGGTATGCCACGCAGCTGGGCCGATGGTTTGCCGGCGGGCAGGAGCTGTCCGGCGGGCAATGGCAGAAAATTGCCCTATCCCGCGCGTACATGCGCCGGGACGCCGACATCCTGATTCTCGATGAGCCGACCTCAGCCCTCGACCCGGCAGCGGAAGCAGCGGTGTTCGAGCATTTCAGCGAGCACACCGAGGGCCGAATGACGCTGCTGATTTCCCACCGGTTTTCCAGTGTGCGCAATGCCGACCACATTATCGTGCTGGATCAGGGCGCGATCCTTGAGCGCGGTGACCACGACAGTCTGGTGGCGGCGGGTGGGCGTTACGCGCAGTTGTTCAACTTGCAGGCGCAAGGTTATCGCTAAGCGTCAGGAGTCCTGCGCGCTTCGCGTCAGCGCGGGTCCAGCGATCTGCGGCGGCTTTGTTTTCATCAAGCCTTCAAGCGCCTGGCGATACTGAGTTCCACCCAGGCTCATGCTGTTGTTGTGTGTTCCGCCCGGCACCAGCAACAGGCGTTTGGGTTCGCTGGCGGCGTTGAATAACTGCTGGCTGAAACGCGAGGGCATGAATGGGTCAGCCAGGCCATGCACCACCAAGAGTGGCATGTCGATGTCGACGATCTTGTCGATGGAGTCAAATTTCTGCGACAGCAACCAGCGCACCGGTAGCCATTTCACCGGCAGGTTGCTTTCAGCCACTTGCGCCACGGCATCCCCCAGCGACGTGAACGTGGACTCGATCACCAGACCACGCACCGGGACGCCGACGTGGTTTTTTTTTGCCTGCGCAGCCAGGTCTGCTGCAAGGTCTATGGCCACGGCGCCGCCGAGGGAGTGGCCGTAGATCAAACGCTTGCTGGCATCCGGTTGCATGGTGATGAAACGGTCCCAAGCGGCTCGGGCGTCTTCGTACACACTGGCTTCCGACGGCAAGTCACCTTTGCTCTGGCCAAAGCCGCGGTAGTCGATAGCCAGCACGGAATAGCCCATCGCCCGTAACTGCTCAATCCGAAACGCCTGGCCGGTGAGGTTCCAGCGCACGCCATGCAGATAAAGAATCGACGGCGCGTCACGCCGCGCGGCGGGCCACCACCAGGCATGCAGGTTTTGCCCACCTTTGAAACTGGCTGGCTTGATGTCGAATTCTTGAACATCGTTGGGCAAACCGCGATACCAACCGGCAGTGCCCGGTTCGATGCGAAACAGCAGTTCGCGTTCCGTATGCTGAAGCACGCCGCAACTCACGGGCAGGCCGACGATCAACGTGGCCATGCACAACGCCGTCAACCAGCGGCGGCGCAAAAGTGAGAGAAGTGAGAAGGGCATGGTCGGTTTTACCGGTCATTAAGACTGAAGTTCGGGTTGTAACAGAAGCGGTCGGACGGCGGGAACATTTTAGACCGCCGCGCATTGATCCCGTCGTCACTCCACCCGCAACACAATCTTGCCAATATGATCACCCGCTTCCATCCGCGCATGCGCCTGCGCTGCCTCGGCCAACGGATAGACCTTGTCGATCATCGGCAAACAACGCCCGGCGGCGAGAACCGGCCAGACATATTCGCGCAGTTGTTCGGCAATCGAGGCTTTTTCTTCCACGGTGCGTGGGCGCAACAGAGAGCCGGTCACGATCGCGCGTTTGGCCATGATCGCCAGCAGGTCCACGTCTTTGGCATGGGCGCCCCCGAGAAACCCCAACATGACCAACCGACCTTCCATACCCAGCGCCGTAATATTCGAATTCAGGTACGAGCCGCCCATGATGTCGAGGATCACATTGACGCCTTTGCCAGCGGTTTTTTCCTGAATCACCTGGGCAAAATCCTGGTCGCGATAGTTGATCGCCTCGGCGCCGAGCTTGCGGATCGCCGCGCATTTATCCTCGCTACCCGCCGTAGCAAAGGCCTTGACCCCGAACTCGCGGCACAACATCAGGGCCGTCGTACCGATGCCGCTGGTGCCACCGTGGATCAACGCGCGCTGGCCCTTGCTGGCGCCGCCCATGTCGAACAGATTTGCCCATACGGTGAAGAAAGTCTCAGGCACCGCCGCCGCGTGCACCCAATCCATGCCTAAAGGAATCGGCAGCGTCTGGCCGGCAGGGGCGACGCAGTATTGCGCGTAGCCGCCGCCGTTGGTCAGTGCGCAGACGTTGTCGCCAACGATGAACTCGCTGACGTCTTTACCCACTGCGACCACTTCACCCGCCACTTCCAGGCCGGGGATCGGGCTCATGCCGGGTTTCATCGGGTACTTGCCGGACCGCTGGATTACGTCCGGGCGATTGACCCCGGCGGCATGCACGCGAATCAACACTTCGCCCGCGCCGACGTTGGGCAACGGAACCTGGCGCGGCTTCAACACCTCGGGGCCGCCAGGTTCGGTGATTTCAATCAGGGTCATGGTGGTGGGCAGATTCATGGAAGCGTCCTGTCGGGAAGTGAAGGTGTTCAGTAAGTGGGACCAAATCGAAGTGTCAGTGACTCAGTTCAGTGCCGGTTGCAGCCGATCGTCCCGGCTCACCAGGCGCATGCCCTGTTCCAGCAGCAACGCTACAACAATCGCACCCGCCGCAATCAAGAACAACAGTCCGTGATGGCCGCCGCTGGCATTGAACAGCGCCGAATAGGCGAAACCGGCGATCGCCTGGAAAGTGGCGAACGACACGGTGGCGCGGCTCCAGGCAATTTGCTGCTGATGATGGTGGGGGATCAACTCGTGAACCCGGGCCAGTGCCAGCGGTACGATGCCGGGCGGGAACGAACCGAGGACCACCGCCAGCATGGCCAGCGCAGTGAACGAACTGGAGCTCGACAGCAGGCCGACGGCGATGGCTTGCAGCACCAGTACCAGGCGAATGCTCAGGCGGGCGCCCAGTTTGTCCGCGAGAAAGCCGTAGCTCACCGGCCCGAGAATCGCGCCGACGCCGTACATCACCCAAATCAGTGCGCCCACGTGCGACCCGGCGCCAAGCCCGCGGGCGACGTAATCCACCAGGAACACCATGGCCGGCACCAGCCCGGCGGCCATGAACGCGTATTGGGCAAACAGCAGGTACACCCGTGGATCGGTCGGCGTCTTCGTGTCGTCAACCGACGAAACCACCGTTGTCGCAGGTGCGGCGGACGGCCAGCCGAACCAACTGGCGGCGGTCAACACCAGTGCCAACACGCCGAGGCCGAACCAGGTGTCTTGCAGCCCGAGGCTCAGCAGCGGCGGAACGAGGGTCCCCGAGCCGGCAATGCCCAGGCCGATACCCAGAAAGATCGCACCGCTGGCCAATCCTCGACGAGAGGTCGGCACATGCGGCAGCACGGTCGCGGCCACCAGCACCATGATTGCGCCACCTGCGATGCCAGACAGCAGGCGCCAACCGAAGAACCAGCTCACCGACAACGGAAAGCCACACGCGAAGAACGACAGCGTCACGGCCACCATCATCAGGCGCAGGGCGCTTTTGTTAGACGTTTGACGGGCCAGCGGATGACCGATCAAGGCGCCGATCAGGTAGCCCACCAGATTGGCGGCGCCGAGGTAGACCACGTCGCTGGCGGAAAACCAGTGAGCCAGGATCAACGAAGGAATCAGCGGCGTGTAGGCGAACCGCGCCAGGCCGATACTGACGAGGCTTGCGAAGAGGCCGGCGAATATCGGCAGCCAGATCGCGTAGCGCGGGGTGGTGGATGTGCTGAGCATGGGCGCTCTCCAGTAGGGTTTTCTCTGGCGCCCAGCTTATCCAGATTCGTTGATGCAAATACGCAGCGAATTTGCGCTATGGTGATGCGTATATGCATCAATGGAGACTCGTATGAATTGGGATGATGCGCGGGTATTTCTCGCGGTGTGCCGAGAATCGACGCTGCGGGGCGCAGCGCGGGTGCTGGGGGTCGATCAGGCCACCGTCGGCAGACGCATCGCCGCGCTGGAAAAGTCGTTGAGTGCAACGCTTTTTTTGCGCACTTCCGAGGGCTATGCGCTGACAGCGGTGGGTGAAGCGGCATTGAAGGCCGTGGAAAAAATGGAGCACTCCGCGCTGGAATTGCAGCGCCAGATTCAAGGCCTGGACGACCGTTTGACCGGTATCGTGCGGGTGAGCACCACGGATTCCATGGCCATCGATTTCGTGATTCCGGCCATTGCCCGTTTGCATGCGCTGCACCCAGATGTGCGGGTGCAACTGGATGCCTCGACGCAGATTCTCAGCCTGTCGAAACGCGAGGCCGACATCGCCGTGCGCAACACCCGCCCGGACAACCCGGACTTGATCGCCCGGCGCATTGCGCGCTGGCCCGTGGGGCTGTTTGCGTCGCAGCAATACTTGGACGCCCACGGCGTGCCCGAGCCGGGTTCGGCATTCGAAGGGCATGACCTGGTGGTGTACCAACCGTATTTGCAGGCCAACAAGGACATGACGCTGGTGTCGGAACCGCTGGGGCGCGGGCGCATTGTGTCGAGCCTGAGTTCCAGCCTGCTGGTGCGCCGAGCGATTGCCGCCGGGATCGGACTGGGGGAAATGTCGGTGAACATGGGCGAAAGGGAAGGGCTGGTCAGGCTGTGGCCGGAGCGCACCCGACCGGTGCCGTATGACGTGTGGCTGGTGACCCACGCCGACTTGCGGCATACGGCGCGGGTGCGCGCAGTCATTGATGAAATTGTCGCGGTGTTCGCCGGGACGGGCGACTAACCCCCACAGCCGGGCGCAGGCTTCGCCAGCTGTTTCAGGGAAGGTTTCAAGTTACGGCATTTCTGGCAGTTCTTGCGGACGCAAGTCAAACACCAGCACTTCCGCATCGACGCCATTGCTCAGCGTCAGCAACTGCTCATCCCGCACCCGCACGCCATCGCCTTCCTGCAACTGCATGCCATTGAGTTCGACGCTGCCGCGCGCCACATGCACGTAGGCATAGCGATTGGCGGCCAGTTCGAGGGTGGCGCTTTCCTTGCCATCGATCAGCCCGGCATACACCCGTGCATCCTGGCGCACCTTCAGCGAACCGCTTTTCCCCTCGGGGGAAATAATCAGTTGCAGACGACCGCGTTTTTTCTGAGTGCTGAAATGCTCTTGCTGGTAGCGCGGTTTGGCGCCGCTGACCTCCGGCACAATCCAGATTTGCAGGAAGTGCACGCCACGGGTCGCCGAGTGGTTGTACTCGCTGTGCGCCACGCCGCTGCCGGCGCTCATCAGTTGCACGTCACCGGGGCGGATCACCGAACCGGTGCCCAGGGTGTCCTTGTGTTCCAGGGCGCCTTCGAGCACATAGGAGAAAATCTCCATGTCGCGGTGCGGGTGCTGGCCAAAGCCTTTACCGGCGGCGACGCGGTCGTCATTGATCACCAGCAGATCGGAAAAACCCTGTTCTTTCGGGTTGCGATAGTTGGCGAAGGAAAAGGTATGGAAGGACTTCAACCAACCGTGATTGGCCGCGCCGCGATCGGAGGCTTTGCGAAGGGTCAGCATGATGAAATCTCCTGTGGGGACGGTGATTCGTCCGAGTGAGGAGAAGGTTAATGTTTATCTGCTGGCGCAATAAGTAGATGGATATTGAAATACTGTCCCTTTGAAGTTGACAATAATAGGCAGGCTGTTCGTGCAACACTCGGCCATAATGCACAGCACAATCTGCGATCCTTTTTTGACCTCATTGATGTGTACCCCATGAAAACCGTGGCAATGGTGCTGTTCCCCGACTTCCTCCTGCTCGACATGGCCGGGCCCATGGAGGTGTTTTCCATCGCCAACCGTTACCTGGCCCCGGCTGAGCGATATGAACTGTCGACCATCGGCACCGAACCGTACGCATTGCGTGCCTCCAACGGCGTTAGCGTTCACGCCGATGTGCACATCGATCAGGCGGACCAGGCGTATGACCTGTTGCTGGTCCCGGGCGGCCCCGGTGCCTATAACGAAAAACACCCGCCATTGCTCGAATGGCTGCAGCGTGCGGTCACCCGCTCAGGCCGCTACGGTTCGATCTGCACCGGCGCCTTCGTGCTCGGTCATGCCTGTCTTCTCGACGGGTATCGCGTGACCACGCACTGGCATTACACCGAACGGCTGATCAAGGGGTTCCCGAAGGCGACGGTGGAGACCGACCAGATTTATGTGCAGGACCGCAACCTCATCACCTCCGGCGGCGTGACCGCTGGCATCGACCTCGCACTCGCCGTGGTCGCCGAAGACCATGGCAAGAAAGTCGCCCAGGACGTAGCCAAAGTGTTGTTGGTGGTGATGAAGCGACAGGGCGGCCAGGCGCAATTCAGTCCGTTGATGGCCGCCGTCTCGCCCCATGAAACACCGGTGACGCGCGTACAGAACTACGTGCTCGAGCACCTCGACGAAACGTTCAGCATTGAGCGCATGGCCAGCCTGGCTACCATGAGCCCGCGGCATTTCGCACGGGTGTTCGCCCGGCAGGTGAACATGACCCCGATGGAGTTCCTGCAAAGTGCGCGCATCGACTGCGCCCGCAATCTGCTGGAAACCAGCGAGCTCCCGCTCAAGACCGTGGCCTTCAAAAGCGGCTTCGGCAGTGTCCGGCACATGCGCTTCCTGTTCAGTGAAAAGATTGGATTGACCCCGACCCAATACCGCGAACAGTTCAGCTAGAGCCTTGTTGTCCGTTGCGGGCATCGGGATGGCCGTAATGCTCCCACCGTGGCAGTTGTTCCGTCACCGAGGCCTGCCAAGATACGGTGAACTCTTGTCGATGGAGGCGAGCGAGTCAGGTGCGCAACGAATTTTTGCTGTTCGTTGAGGCGCCTGGGGTTCGCACACGTGAATGAGCATGAACAGCGTCAGAGACATAAGCTGCGACGCGGTGCTGCAATTTGGCCCCTACGCCTTCCACCTGCAGCAACGGTTGATTCTGGACGGTGATCGGCCGCTGCGCATGGGCGGGCGAGCCCTGGATATCCTGCAGGTGCTGGTCCAGCGCGCGGGCACAGTCGTCAGCAAAGACGAACTGATCGCGCTCGTCTGGCCAACGTCCGTGGTTGAGGAAATCAACCTGCGCGTGCACATCGCCGCACTGCGCCGCGCCTTGGGCGACGGGCAGGACGGACGACGCTACATCGTCAACATCCCCCAGCGCGGCTACAGCTTTATCGCCGCCGTGCAGCAGGTGCCCGCCTGTTCGCTGGCGTCGATCGAGACCGTGCAGAAATCCCAGCACAATTTGCCCGCGCGGCTGACACCGGTGACGGGCCGTGACTCGATCGTCGGCAGCCTGGTCCGACAGTTGCCCGTGCGGCGCCTCATGACCTTGGCCGGACCCGCCGGCATCGGCAAGACTACCGTGGCGTTACGCGTCGCCGAGTTGCTCTTGCAGCATTATCGGGAGGGCGTCTGGCTGGTGGACCTGGCGGCGATTGACGACCCCGCGCAGGTGGTCGATCAGCTGACACGGTCCCTCGAACTGGACGTCGGGACCACCCTGGATGCCCTGGCGCACTGGCATGCGTTGCTGGTGCTGGACAACTGCGAGCACCTGCAAGTGCGCTGCCGCGCACTGGTTGAAGAATTGCTGGTCGCCGCGCCGCGCCTGTCGATCCTGGTGACCAGCCGCGAGCCGTTGCAGGCGCTGGGAGAAACGGTCCAGCGTTTACCGCCGTTGGCGGTGCCACCGGCGTCGGCGCTGCACAGTGTCGCTGAGGTCATGAGCTATTCGGCGGTGCAGTTGTTCGTCAGTCGCGCCCGCGCCCGTCAGCAGGGTTTTGCCCTGCGCGAGCAGGACCTCAAGACGGTGCGCGAAATCTGTCGCCGCCTCGATGGCTTGCCCCTTGCCATTGAACTGGCCGCCGCACAAATCGATGCGCTGGCGCTGGTGGGCTTGCAAGCCCAACTCGACAACTGTTTCCAGCTGCTGACTCAAGGCCGGCGCACCGCTGTGCCACGCCATCAAACCCTCGAAGCGGCGCTCGATTGGAGCTATGAACAGCTGAGCCCGTTGGAGCAAACCGTGTTGCAGCGTCTGGCCGTGTTCAAAAAAGCCTTCACCCTGGACGCGGCAATTGGGGTACTTGACTGCGCGGCATTGTTGCCCGGCCGTCTGGTCGAGGTAGTGGAAAGCCTGGCGCTCAAATCATTGCTGTCGCTGGAGCAGGGCAGTGGCCTGAGACGCTATCGATTCCTCAACACCACGCGCAGCTACGCTCTGGAAAAACTTGAACACAGCGGCGAACTGCGGGCCTTCGAAGTGCGTTACGCCCACTACATCAACCGCCCACGCTGAACGCTTTGAGGAGCGAGCTGGCTCGCGATCGACGTTAACGATCACGCGTTCTTTCTGGATAAACGCGTCGCCTTTACGACCACCGCGAGCAAGCTCGCTCCTACAAGGGTATGGGTTTCAGGCAGGTATCTGGCTCTGCAACTCGTCGAGTAACTGGCGGACTTTCCTCAAATCCGGTGTGGCAAACCCTTCGGTAAACCTGTTGTAGATCGGTGCCAGCAGCGTATGGGCCTGGCGGTGCCGACCTTGTCGTTGCCAAATCTGCGCCAGCGCGGTGGCGCTGCGCAGTTCCCACGCCAGCGCGCCTTGGTGTTTCGCGATATTCAACGCGCGGATCAGCGCGGCTTCAGCAGCGTCGGTCTGCAACGGGCAATCCTGCGCCAGCAGTGCTTGCGCCCGGGCACGGAGGATTTCCGCGGTGCTCCAGCCCGCCGTGCCGGTGTCTGCCCGTTCCAGCAAGGCGTCGTCGACGAACGCGCTGTCGAGCGTGACCATGATGTCCTTGATCAAGCCCTTGGCGGGCTGAAGAGGCAGCTGTGTTTCGCTGCGGTCGATCACCTGCGCATAGTGGCGGGCCCACGTGGAGAACAGCAGCACCGAATGCTTCTGCGCCTGCTCCAAGAGGAGGCGCAAGAGTTCGCGTGCGGTTCGGCTGTCGCCATTGTAGTGAGCGATCAGGCAGCCGGCCAGCGCCAGGGTGTAGCAGATGGACGTGCCGTGGTTGATCTGGATCGCGATGTCCAGCGCCTGCCGGGCGGTGCGCCAGGCCTGTTCCGGTTGACCCTGCAACCAGAGGATGCGCGCCAGAATCGTCAGCGAAGCAACGCTCTGATCGTATTGCACGCCGAAGCCGTGAGTGAAGCGGTTGAGATGCCCGCTCTGGGCCATGCGCTGCAGCACCTGCTCGGCCATCAGCCGCGCCTGTGGCTGGTCCCCGGAAAAGTGCAGCGCCAGCACCCGCAAGCGATGGGTGCTGAGGGACAGCATCGCATCGCCGTGCAGCCCCAACCGGTCAAATTGCTGACTCTGCTCCAGGGCCGTCTGATAGTTTGCGCAACTGAGATTGACCGCCATGTGCCCGGACACCGCCCGCAATTGTCCGGGCAGATCGTTGCACTGTCGGGCCAGGATCCTGGCACTGACGAACGCCTCGACGGTCTCCTCGTCGCCGCCCAAGGAGTGATAGCAGGAACTGCCGAGGGCCAGCTTCAGGGTCATTTTCAGCTGAGGGCAGGGCTCGGGTGCGGCGTCCAGCAGGGCCAGCGCCCTGCGCACGTACATGCCGTGTTCCTTGAGCAGCGACAATTCCTGCCACAGCGGCGTGGACGTCGCGGTCAGGCGGATCGCCATGGCCTGTGGACCTTGCGTATTCAAGCCCCAGTCGAGCGCCGAGCGAATGTCTTCCAGACTGCGGGCATAGCGCTCGATCCACGTCCCCGTCGGAATCAGTTCCCAGTCATGCTGGGCCTGATCCATCAAGGCCAGGCACCGTTCAGCGTGGCGTACACGGGTCCCCGGCAGATCCTCTGTCTGGTCGAGTTTTTCCAGGGCATAACTGCGGGTGGTGTCGAGTAGGCGGTAGAACACTTCTTCATCGCCGACTTCCACGTTCAGCAGCGACTTGGCCACCAGTTGCGTGATCGAGCCAAACACTTCACGGGGGGCGATGTGTTCGCCGACAATCACCGCAGCCGCCGATTCCAGGGTGAAACCACCCCTGAACACACCCAGTCGCCGCAAGCAGGTCTGCTCGCAGGCACTGAGCAGCTCGAAGCTCCAGTCCAGCGTGGCGCGCAGGGTCTGGTGACGGCCCGGATGGGTCTGACAGCCTTGGGTAAGCAGGCGAAAACTGCCTTGCAGTTGTGTCAGCAATCCGCTCACACCCAGATTGCCGACTTGCGCGGCGGCCAGTTCGATTGCCAGCGGAATACCGTCCAGGCGCCGGCAGATTTCAATCGCGAGCGGCAATTCGTCATCGCTCAGTTCGAAGCTATCGTGGCTGGTCATCGCCCGTTCGAGAAACAACTGCAGGGCCGAAAAACTCAGTGCTTGAGTGCGGTCGAGCATCGCGATGGGCGGGGGGCAGTCCAGTGACTCCAGGCGCTGGACGAATTCGCCTTCGGCCCGCAGGCTCTCGCGGCTGGTGGCCAGAATGTGCACCTCGGGCGCGGCGCGCAGGATGCTTTCGCACAGCAGGGCGATGGCGTCGATCAGGTGTTCGCAATTGTCGATCACCAGCAGCATTTGCCGGTCACGTAAAAAAGCAGCGAGCCCGCTCATGGGATCGGGGTCGTGCAAGGACAGTTCGAGCAGCGTGGCCAGGTGAGCACTGATCATTGCCGGATCGGCGATCGGCGCCAGGTCCAGCAGACGAATGCCGTCGCGGTAGCGCCCGATCAGTTGCTCGGCAACACGCAGGGCGACGGTAGTCTTGCCAATCCCGCCGGGGCCGACGAGGGTGATGAAACGCTGGCGGGACAACTGCACCATCACGCTGTCGACGATGGACTTGCGGCCGATCATGCGGGTCCGCCGCACCGGCAGGTTGTGGCCGCTGGGCGCGGGTGCCTGGTCTGCCGCAGGTTGTTCGACGTGCTCAAGCGAATACGGCGCGACGAAACTGTAGCCGCGCTGGGCCACGGTGACGATGTAGCGCTGGCCGGCCTGGCCGTCGCCGAGGGCCTTGCGCAAGGCGGCCATGTGCACCCGCAGGTTGATGTCCTCGACCACGCTTTTGGGCCAGACCCGGGCGATCAACTCCTGTTTGCTGACCACATTCCCGGCGTGTTCCAGCAGGATCAACAGAATGTCCAAGGCCCGCCGGCCCAATCGCAGGGGCTGGTCAGCCTCCATCACCAGACGTTGTCCGGGATAGATCCGGTAAGGGCCGAAATGGAGGGCCTGTTCGGGGGGATGGGTCAACGTGTCGCTCCTGCTTGCAGCCGTCTGGTTCGCGGTTTCCGAGCATATTGGTAAGGTTTGCTCATTCGCGCAATGCGCTGGCCTGCTGACTGTCGGGTGTTCAGTTGGACTGCCGGTTCCGATCTTCTGTGCAGGTTGCGTTTTTACTGGGTGCGACGGCTGTACAGACGGTGTCGGGGCTTTTGGCGCGCCAGGGAAAATTAACAACGTTTAACTCGTCCTGCGTCTGGTCTACGCCCAAAACTCTGCTTCTTCAACTTCCACCGGTCAGTCGCGCGTGCTTCCACAATGGGGCGGTGTTGTTGCAAAGGGATTTATTCGTCATGAGGACGCCGGAATGAGCAACGTAGTGGTGGTCTATCACAGTGGCTACGGGCACACCCGCGTCATGGCCGAGGCCGTGGCTCAGGGTGTGGAACGGCACCTGGGTAGCACCTGTCTGCTGATTTCGGTCGAGGACGTGGATCGTCACTGGGATCGGTTGCACCACGCCGACGCGATCATCTTCGGCGCCCCAACGTACATGGGCAGCGCCTCTTCGCCGTTCAAGGGCTTCATGGAAGCTACCGCCGCGTTTTACCTGGCCCAGCCCTGGCGCGACAAATTGGCCGCCGGCTTCACCAACTCTGGCTGCCTGTGCGGCGACAAACTTAACACCTTGCTGCAGATGGCCGTGTTCGCCGCGCAGCATTCGATGATCTGGGTCGGCCTCGACCTGCTGCCGGCGCGCTCCGGCACCGGGGTGTTCGACGGACAACTGAACCGCCTTGGCAGCTCGCTCGGCGCCATGTCGCAGTCGAACGTCGAACAGTCCCCCGAATTCGCCCCGCCCGCCGAAGACCGCTGCACCGCCGCGCATCTGGGCGAGCGCGTGGCGCGCCTGGCTGAACGCATGAGCCACCCACCGGTTTGATCCATCCAACACTCGCTAAGGAGATATCCCATGAGCACGTTCACCACCCGAGACGGCACCGAGATTTACTACAAGGATTGGGGCACCGGTCAGCCCATCGTCTTCAGCCACGGTTGGCCGCTGAACGCTGACAGTTGGGAATCGCAGATGATCTTCCTCGCCTCCAAAGGCTATCGGGTGATCGCCCACGACCGTCGTGGCCATGGCCGTTCCAGCCAGCCCTGGACCGGCAACGACATGGACACCTACGCCGATGACCTGGCGCAGTTGATCGAGCTGCTGGACCTGAAGGATGCCGTGCTGTT
This sequence comes from Pseudomonas sp. GB2N2, assembly GCF_054897705.1. Lineage (NCBI taxonomy): Bacteria > Pseudomonadati > Pseudomonadota > Gammaproteobacteria > Pseudomonadales > Pseudomonadaceae > Pseudomonas > Pseudomonas sp. GB2N2. Next base: position 2,268,554 of record NZ_CM142701.1, on the reverse strand, counting down.
CGGCTTCTCCACCGGCGGCGGGGAAGTGGCACGCTACATCGGTCGCCACGGCACCGGACGCGTGGCCAAGGCCGGGCTGATTTCCTCGGTGCCGCCGCTGATGCTCAAGACCGAAGCCAACCCGGGCGGCCTGCCGCTCGAGGTGTTCGACGGCATTCGCCAGGCCTCCCTGGCCGACCGTTCGCAGCTGTACATCGACCTCGCCAGTGGTCCGTTCTTCGGTTTCAACAAACCCGGCGCCAAACCGTCGCAAGGCGCTATCGACTGGTTCTGGATGCAGGGCATGACCTCCGGCCACAAGAACGCTTATGACTGCATCAAGGCGTTCTCCGAAACCGACTTCACTGAAGACCTGAAAAAATTCGATATCCCGACGCTGGTGGTGCACGGCGACGCGGATCAGGTGGTGCCGATCGAGGCGGCCGGCATTGCGTCGGCAAAACTGGTCAAGGGTTCTACGCTGAAAGTCTACCCCGGCGCGCCCCATGGCTTGACTGACACCCACAAGGATCAGCTCAACGCTGACCTGCTGGCGTTCCTCAAGGGTTGATGCACCCACGGCGCGGGCGTAGATCCGCGCCGTTTTTTTTGCTCCTGATGAGCGGCAATCCTTCGAGAACATCACCATGAAAAAGCTGACCAACGCCACCGGTGCACCGGTGGCCGACAACCTCAATATCCAGACCGCCGGGCCCCGTGGACCGGCGCTCTTGCAAGACATCTGGCTGCTGGAAAAACTCGCCCACTTCGACCGCGAACTGATCCCCGAGCGACGCATGCACGCCAAGGGTGCGGGCGCCTACGGCACCTTCATCGTGACCCATGACATCACGCGCTATACCAAAGCCAATATCTTCAGCGCCGTGGGTAAAGAGACGCCGCTGTTCGTGCGTTTTTCCTCGGTGGCCGGCGAGCGCGGTGCGGCGGACGCCGAGCGCGATATCCGTGGCTTTGCCGTGAAGTTCTACACCGACGAAGGCAACTGGGACATTGTCGGCAACAACACGCCGGTGTTCTTTTTCCGCGACCCGCTGCGTTTTTCCGACCTCAACCACGTGGTCAAACGCGACCCGCGCACCGGCCTGCGCAACGCCACCAGCAACTGGGATTTCTGGAGCCTGCTGCCCGAGGCGTTGCACCAGGTGACCATCGTGATGAGCGATCGCGGGATTCCCACCAGCTTCCGCCATATGCACGGCTTCGGTAGCCACACCTTCAGCCTGATCGACCGTGACAACAAACGGGTGTGGGTGAAGTTCCACTTCGTCTGCCAGCAGGGCATCGAAAACCTTTCGGACGCCGAGGCCGAAGCAGTGGTCGGCAAGGACCGCGAAAGCAATCTGCGGGACCTGTACGAAGTCATCGAGCAGGGCAATTTTCCGCGCTGGAAACTGTGCATTCAGGTGATGGAAGAGGAGCAGGCGCTCAACTATCGCCACAACCCGTTCGACCTGACCAAGGTCTGGCCGCACGCGGAGTTTCCGCTGATCGACGTGGGCGTCATGGAGCTTAATCGTAACGCCGAAAACCATTTTGCCGAGATCGAGCAAGCGGCGTTCTCGCCGGCCAACGTGGTGCCGGGCGTCAGCTTCTCGCCGGACCGGATGCTCCAGGCGCGGCTGTTTTCCTATGGCGATGCCCAGCGCTATCGCCTGGGGGTGAACTTCAATCACATCCCGGTTAACGCACCGCGCTCACCCGTCCACAGCTACCACCGCGACGGCGCCATGCGCACCGACGGCAATCTGGGTGGCACCGCGAGTTATTTCCCCAACAGCGTGGGCGAGTGGCAGGATTCGCCGGAACTGTCTGAACCGCCATTGGCGCTGGAAGGTTTTGCCCAGCACTATGATCATCGGTTGGAAGAGGACCATTACGAGCAACCGGGCAACCTGTTTCGATTGCTCGACCCGGTGCGTCAGCAACTGCTGTTCGACAACACCGCACGGGCCATGAACGGCGTGCCACAGGCGATTCGTCAGCGCCATATCGACAACTGCACCAAAGCTGACCCGGCGTACGGGTTTGGCGTGGCGGAGGCGCTGGAACGATTGGTTCCGTTGGGGTAACACAACCGCGCTCTGTAGCAGCTGTCGAGCTTGCGAGGCTGCGTTCGAGGACGTAGTCCTCGCAGCTCCTGGCGACTGCTGCGCAGCCGAACGCAAGCTCGACAGCTGCTACAGAGCCGAACGCAGCCGCTACAAATCCGGTGTTGAGTTTTATTGGGCGTGAGGTTGGGTGGTGGGGATGGAGCGCACCGTGCGGCAGCGCCAGGCAAACGGGTTGATACCTTCGCTGCGGGTGAAAATGTGGCAAAAATGCGCTTGATCACAGAAGCCACATTCGAGGCTGATCTGCGTGAGGCTGAGGTCGGTGCTCTGGATCATTTGTTTGGCCAGGGCAATGCGTTGCTGGCGGATCCAGTCCTGGGGTGAAAGGCCGGTGCTGCACTTGAAGGCGCGGGAGAAATGACTGCGCGAGAGCGCGCAGGCGCGTGCCAGTTCGGTCACTTCGACGGTTTCGCCCAAGCGTTCGAGTATCAATTGCTTGGCCAGGCTTTCGCGCCACGGGGTCAGGCCCCCGGTGTTTTTCTTTGGCGTGTCAGTGACGGCGACGCGAGCGACGTTTTGCTGAGAAGGAGCCATGACAAATGTCCGTGTCGGTGAGCTTCATTCTTGGGCGCGGTGCCCTGGCAGGCGAGTTAAACGTTGTTAATTCTGCAGCGGCGCAGTGGCGAACAACGTGGCTGACTCAGCACATTGCTGCAATTTTCAGAGGGCCGGGCGCGTGCATGATCAGTACCACCTATCGCTTCACCTCGCAGGGCCAGAGCACTCTGTTCATGCGCGATCTGATGCATAACCTCGCCGTGCAGTTCCTGCACCCGGAAGTCTCGATTGGATTTGACGTCAACAGTCAGCAGGCGATCAAAAGCCGCGCCAACGTCTTCAGTGATGCTGCCGCCAGCAAGACCTGGATGACGGCGGCGCACTTGCCGTTCCGGGCATCGGCCACATTGCCGCAGAAGGTAAACACTTCCAATGGGTGCCGGTCGAATACGGGCCTTACAAACGTGCGGCCAAAGTCCCGCTGATCGAGTAAAGTCCGCTGCACTCACAAGGAAATCGTGCCTATGAACCGTAACGATCTGCGCCGCGTCGACATGAACCTGCTGGTGATTTTCGAAGCATTGATGTTCGAAAAAAACCTGACTCGTGTTGCTGAAAAGCTGTTCATGGGCCAACCGGCGGTGAGTGCGGCGCTGGGGCGGTTAAGGGATTTGTTCGACGATCCGTTGCTGTTGCGCAATGGCCGCGGCATGGAGCCGACGGCACGGGCGCTGGCGATTCTCAGGGAGTTGCAGCCAGCGATGGATGTGATTTCCGGCGCGGTGAGTCGAGCGAAGGAATTCGACCCGACGACCAGTTGCGATGTGTTTCGCATTGGCTTGTCGGACGATGCCGAGTTCGGCTTGTTTCCGCCGTTGCTGCGGCAGCTGCAAGAGGAGGCGCCGGGGATCGTGGTGGTGGTGCGTCGCGCCAACTATCTTTTGATGCCGGCGTTGCTGGCGTCGGGAGAAATTTCAGTGGGGGTGAGCTACACCACGGATTTGCCGGCGAATGCCAAGTGCAAGAAATTGCGCGACATCCCCTGCAAGGTGCTGCGCGGGGACAAGCGGCCGGGCTTGCTGACGCTGGATGAATTCTGTGAGCGGCCGCATGCGATGGTGTCGTTCTCCGGGGATTTGAGCGGCAATATTGATCTGGACCTGGCCAAGGTGGGGCGCAGTCGTCGAGTGGTCCTGGGCGTGCCGCAGTTCAGTGGATTGCGTGCATTGCTTGCGGGCACCGAGATGATTGCCACTGTGCCGGATTATGCGGCGTGTGCGCTGGTCGAGGGTTGTGCGTTGCGTGCTGAGGATCCGCCGTTTCCCATCGAAGCGGCGCAGCTTTCGATGGCGTGGAGCGGGGTGCATGACAACGATCCGGCAGAGCGCTGGTTGCGGTCGCGGATCAGCGAGTTCATGTCCCGTCCTCTGCCTTTGGCGGGTTAAGCGCGGCGGCCTTCGCGCCGACGCCAACAAAAAGAGCACGTACATCCAATTTCCCCCACCTTCCTCCCTGCATTATCGAATGACGTCCCGGCGCACTGACGCCGGTGGTTTTTCATTTGTGCAGGTAGCCCATGAACGTTTCTCGATGGGATCAACGGGCTCAGGATATCGGGCTGTTTTTTTTGCGGGTCAGCGGTGGTTTGTTTCTGCTGTGGGTGCATGGTTTGCCGAAGCTGCTTAACTACGGCGCTCAACTGCAAGTCATTGAAGACCCTTTCCACCTCGGCGCGAACGTCACGCTGATGCTGGCGATTTTTGCCGAAGTGCTCTGCCCTTTGCTGATCATCCTCGGGGTGTTTGTACGGTTGGCGTGCCTGCCGATTTTGTCGGTGCTGTTGATCGCGCTGTTGGTCGTGCACCCGCAATGGAGTGTCGATGAAGGGCAGTTCGGCTGGCTGCTGTTGATCCTGTTTACCAGCCTTCTTATCGCCGGGCCGGGACGGCTGGCGCTCAATGTCCGATTCGCCGGAGCTTTGCGTTATGCCTGAATCTCATCCTTTCGAAGAAGTCGTGACTTTGGTCATCAAGCACCGGGTCAAGGCCGGTTATGAAGTGCCGTACGAAGCCTGGTTGCGCAACATTGTCGGTATTGCCGGGCAGCAGGAAGGGCACCTGGGCGTGGATGTGATGCGCGCGAAAAACGCCGGCCTCGACATGTACACCTGCGTGCTGCGCTTTTGCTCCACCGACGCCATGCAGCGCTGGCTCGATTCGCCGCAACGCCTGGAACTGGTGAACGAAGCCACTCCGATGCTTGCCGACGGCGACCAGACCGAGGTCAATCCGGTCAATGAATTCTGGTTCGCCCCTCAGGTTGAAACCAGTTCGCCGCCGCCGCGCTGGAAGCAGGCTGTGGTGACGCTGCTGGTGATTTTGCCGCACACCCTGCTGGTGCCGCTGATCTGGGGCCCGTTGCTGCGGCTCAACGCGTTGCTCTCCAATTACGTGGTCGCCACGTTCCTGATTACGCTGACCATCGTCGTGTCGGTGGTGTACCTGTTCATGCCGATGGCGACGCGTCTGTTCGCGCCTTGGCTGTCCCTTTCCACTCAGCCCAAGGAAACGCGATGAACGCCGATCTGATTTTGTTCAATGGCCAGTTTCATACCGTTGACCGTGAAAACCCGCGCGCCAGTGCTGTCGCCATCAGCGAGGGTCGTTTCGTCGCGGTCGGCACCGATGCCGAAGCCATGGCCCTGCGCGGCTCCGGCACCCAGGTTGTCGACCTCAAGGGCCGCTGCGTCATCCCCGGCCTCAACGACTCGCACCTGCACCTGATTCGTGGCGGTTTGAACTACAACCTCGAACTGCGCTGGGAAGGTGTGCCGTCGGTGGTCGATGCGTTGCGCATGCTCAAGGATCAGGCCGACCGCACACCCACCCCGCAATGGGTCCGCGTGGTCGGTGGCTGGAACGAATTCCAGTTCGCCGAAAAACGTATGCCGACCCTCGAAGAGCTCAACCAGGCCGCGCCGGATACGCCGGTGTTCGTGCTGCACTTGTACGACCGCGCCTTGCTCAATCGCGCGGCGTTGCGCGTGGCCGGTTACACCCGCAACACGCCGAACCCGCCGGGTGGCGAGATCGTCCGCGACTCCAATGGCGAGCCGACCGGCATGCTGGTGGCGCGTCCCAACGCGATGATTCTGTACTCGACGCTGGCCAAGGGGCCGAAGTTGCCGCTGGAATACCAGGTCAACTCGACCCGCCAGTTCATGCGTGAACTCAACCGCCTCGGCCTCACCAGTGCCATCGATGCCGGCGGCGGTTTCCAGAATTATCCGGACGACTACCAGGTGATCGAGCAGTTGGCCAAGGATCAGCAACTGACGATCCGTATCGCCTACAACCTGTTCACCCAGAAGCCAAAAGAAGAGCTGACCGACTTCAAGAACTGGACCAGCAGCGTGACCCTGCATCAGGGCGACGATTACCTGCGGCACAACGGCGCCGGGGAAATGCTGGTGTTCTCGGCCGCGGATTTCGAAGACTTCCTCGAACCACGCCCGGACCTGCCGCAAACCATGGAAGATGAGCTGGAGCCGGTGGTTCGGCATCTCGTCGAGCAGCGCTGGCCGTTCCGTTTGCACGCCACCTACAACGAATCCATCAGCCGCATGCTCGACGTGTTCGAGAAGGTCAACCGCGACATTCCATTCAACGGTCTGCCGTGGTTTTTCGACCACGCCGAAACCATCACCCCGCAGAACATCGAGCGGGTGAGGGCGCTGGGCGGCGGCATCGCGATTCAGGATCGGATGGCGTTTCAGGGCGAATATTTCGTCGAGCGTTACGGCGCCAAAGCCGCCGAAGCGACACCGCCGATCAAACGCATGCTCGCTGAAGGCGTGCCGGTCGGCGCCGGTACCGACGCCACGCGTGTGTCGAGCTACAATCCATGGACCTCGTTGTACTGGATGGTCAGCGGCCGTACCGTCGGTGGCCTGGAGTTGCACGCTGAAGGTCTTTCGCGGCAGACCGCGCTGGAACTGTTCACCCATGGCAGCGCCTGGTTCTCTTCTGAGCAGGGCAAGAAAGGCATGATCAAGGTCGGCCAATTGGCTGACGTCGCGGCCCTGAGCGCGGACTTTTTCAGCGTTGACGAAGAGGCGATCAAATGGATCGAGTCGGTGTTGACCGTGGTCGGCGGCAAGGTGGTGTACGCCGCCGGGGATTTCGAAAAACTCGGGCCGGCCAGTGTGCCGGTGCTGCCGGACTGGTCGCCGGTGGTCAAGGTGCCCGGTCACTGGCGTCCGACCTCGCCGATGCAGGCGCAGGTTCACCATTGCAGCGGGCCGTGCGCCGTGCATTCCCACAGCCATGAAAAGGCGCGCTTGTCGAATGCGCCGGTCAGCGATTTTGCGGGATTCTGGGGCGCCTTCGGCTGCTCGTGCTTCGCGTTCTGACGATCACAAAAAAGTGCCGGCATGTGTGCCGGCGCCTTACGTAATACCCATCCATCAAGGAGTTTCACATGAGCAACGTTCCTTACAAACGCCTGAACAAAGACGATGCCGTTGTCCTGTTGGTCGATCACCAGACCGGTCTGATATCGCTGGTACAGGATTTCTCGCCGAACGAATTCAAGAACAACGTGCTGGCGCTGGCCGACCTGGCCAAGTTTTTCAAACTGCCAACCATCCTAACCACCAGCTTCGAAAACGGCCCGAACGGCCCGATGGTTCCGGAGCTCAAGGAACTGTTCCCGGACGCGCCGTACATTCCGCGCCCAGGCCAGATCAACGCCTGGGACAATGAAGATTTCGTCAAGGCCGTCAAGGCCACCGGCCGCAAGCAACTGATCATCGCCGGTGTGGTAACGGACGTTTGCGTGACGTTCCCAACGCTGTCGGCATTGGCCGAAGGCTTTGAAGTGTTCGTGGTGACCGACGCTTCGGGCACCTTCAACGAAACCGTGCAGCAAGCGGCCTGGGCGCGCATGGCGGCGGCCGGTGCGCAACTGGTCAACTGGTTCTCGGTGGCCTGCGAGCTGCAGGGCGACTGGCGCAACGACATGGAAGGCCTGGCAAACCTGCTGTCGCCGCGCATTCCGAACTATCGCAACCTGATGAACAGCTATTCGGTCCTCACCTCGAAATAGTGCTTTCCCCTTAAGGAGCGAGCCTGCTCGCGATGGACTCAAGGACACCGCGTTTATCCTGGAAATACGCGTTATCGTTAACGTCCATCGCGAGCAGGCTCGCCCCTAGAGGTCCTGGTTATGCCTGGCGGTTTTGCAACCAGCTTAGAAATCCTCCTTTCTTGATCGGCACCGGTTTGGCCAACACCGCCAACCGGCTGTTCTGCTGCCGCACTGCCTGCAACTTGTTCAACGCCCGAGCGACTTCTACCTGCTGTTCCATGCAATGGCGGGTCAGGGATTTGTCGATCCGGTAAATGATGCACGACGTCAGCGTGGTGAAGGTCACCTGCGACGGTGTATCGGTGAGGATGCTCTGTTCACCCATCACCTCGCTCGGCCCCATGCGACCGGCCTCGGTTTGCCCGGCACCGTCGGGCACTGTCGCGCTGACCACCCCGGTGGCGATGACCATCAGGCTGTCCGGCACTTCCCCCAGTTCCAGCACCACCTGGCCGGCTGCGTACTGTTGCGCGACCATTGACCGGGCCATCTCATCGCGTTGATCTTCGCTCAGCGAACGGAAGATCTTCACTTCGTCGAGCAAGGCCCGCGCACGGGTGGTCGGTTCTATCACGCCGTCGAGCTGACGGGAAATGCCCGCTGCTTCGAGGTGCCGGTGAGCCAGGTCGAACAGCTGATTGCGCACTTCGCCTTTTCTGCTCAGCTCGGCGATAAACCCACTGGCGACGTACTCGGACATGGTTTCCCCAGCCTCTTTCAGCACGACTTTCGGCGCCGGGTTAAGCAACAAACTGCTGCTGCCCTGAAGTGTGCGATCCAGGGCATCCAACACCCGACGCGGGCGGATATGGTTGGGCACCTGAATGCTGATCGACACGCCATGCATGTTGTTCGGTCGGCTCAGGTTGACGATCTTGGCCTTGGCCGCCACCGAGTTCGGCACCACGGCGGTGCTGCCGGCGCTGGTCAGCATGTGCGTGGCGCGCCAATCGATGTCGAGCACCTTGCCCTCGACGCCGTCGATCATGATCCAGTCATCCACCTGATACGGCTTGGTGGTGTTGAGCACGATCCCGGAAAACACATCGCTCAAGGTGCTTTGCAACGCCAGACCGACGACGATCGCCACCACCCCGGACGTCGCCAGCAAACCTTTCACCGGCAACTCCAGCACGTAACCGGCGGCGGCGACGATGGCGATCAGGAACACCAGCGCGCCAATCACATCTTGCAGCAACCGGCCGCTGTGACCGATCCGACGCATCAGCACCAGGCCGATGACTTCGGTGAGCACGCGGGCGGCGTACAGCCACCAGAGAATCCCCAGCGCCGTGGCGCCCAGTTGTGCCACGCGGTCATCGGCAAACAGCGGTGCCTGCAGCGGGCTGACGCCGGCGTTGATGATGATCGCGCTGAACATCACGAACAGCGCCAGACGCACACCGACCCGGGTCACCCGATGCCTGAACGGCGCGACGTGCCAGAGCACCGCGTCGATCACCAGCAGCAGGGCACTCCAGGACAGCAGATGATCGAGGACGAAAGACATGTTTGGAGAACTCCGGGCTTGGTTTTTGTAGCAGCTGTCGAGCTTGCGAGGCTGCGTTCGAGGACGAAGTCCTCGCAGACCTTGGCGACTGCTGCGCAGCCGAACACAGAGCTGCTACCTAAGCAAAAAGCGCCTCGCCACACAGTGCTGTGTGGAGAGGCGAGGGGGCTTATTTCAGATGCGTCTTGAGTTCCAGGGCCGCCTGACGCACCGCCGCTTGCACTTCCGGAATCTGGCTCAGCGGGTTCAGCAGGCCGAAGTCGTGGATCATGCCGTTGTAGCGCACCGCCGTCACCGGCACACCGGCCGCGTCGAGGTGGCGGGCATAGGCTTCGCCTTCGTCGCGCAGCACGTCGAACTCGGCGGTCTGCACCAAGGCGGCCGGCAAGCCTTTGAGCTGTTCGGCGCTGGCTTGCAACGGCGAAGCATGGATCTGCGCACGCTCGGCCGGGTTGGTGGTGTAGTTGTCCCAGAACCAATTCATCATGCCTTTGGTGAGGAAGTGACCCTCGGCAAATTGCTGGTACGAACCCGTGTCGAACTGCGCGTTGGTCACCGGCCACATCAACAGCTGAAAGCGCAGTGCCGGGGTTTTCTGTTCCTTGGCCATCAACGCCACGACCGCGGCCATGTTGCCGCCGACACTGTTGCCGGCCACCGCGAGGCGCTTGCCATCGACGCCGATCTCCTTGCCATGCTCGGCCACCCAGCGGGTTGCGGCGTAGGCCTGGTTGATCGCGGTCGGGTAGTGCGCTTCCGGCGACGGCGTGTAATCGACATACACCGCGACGGCGCCGGAGCTGACCACCAGGTCGTGGATCAGGCGTTGGTGAGTCGGGTAATCGCCCAACACCCAACCGCCACCATGGAAGAACATGAACACCGGCAACTCACCCTTGACCTTGGCCGGCCGCACGATTTTCAGGTTGACGGTTTGACCGTCGACCTTGATTGCACGGTCGCTGACGTCCACACCCGACAGATCCACCTTCACCGAATTCTGCGCGCCGGTCAGAATCGCTCGGGCGTCTTTCGGGCTCAGTTGTTCAAGCGGCTTGCCACCACCGGCGGCGAGCGCTTCGAGGAAGGCTTGGGTGTTGTGTTCGACACCCGGGCTGCCCGCGGCAAATACGTTGCCGACGGCGAGGGCGAGGAGGGAAGCGGTCAGGGTTTTCTTGACGAGGTTCATGACAAATCCTTTTTAATTAATTAGATGTTTTTTTTACCTGAGGGTCAGGTGGCTGTTTGCACTGTGGTTCAGGCCTCAGCAACACCGTGGACACAGATTAATAGAGTGCCGCGAAGGGAAAAAGCAGCTATAAAGCGTTTAACTGTCAACCAAGGCGTGACAATGAACCCGTTCGAAGACATGCGTATTTTTTGCCAGGTCATGGAGTCCGGCAGCTTCACCTCGGCCGCCGATCAACTGGGCCTGTCGAAGCAGTTTGTCAGCCGGCGCCTGATGCAACTCGAAGAGCGCCTGGGTGTGCGCTTGCTCAACCGCTCGACGCGGCGACTGGACGTCACGCCCCTGGGCCAGAGTTACTATGAGTCGGCGCTGCGTCTGCTCAGTGAAGTCGAGCAGGTGGAGCAGGGCATCGCCGGGCAGACTACCGAGCCGCGCGGCACCATTCGCGTCAGTGCGCCGCTGTCGTTTGCGCTGGCGCATTTGGGGTGCCTGTTGCCAGTTTTTTTGCAGCGTTTTCGCGATGTCACCGTGGAAGTGGACTTGAGCGATCGCCCGGTGGATTTGCTCAGCGAGGGTTACGACCTGGCGTTGCGCATCGGCGTTTTGGAAGACTCGACGCTGATTGCCCGGCGCATCGCTTCGATCCAGCGGGTGTATTGCGCCAGCCCGGCGTACCTGGCGGAGCATGGAACGCCACTTAAACCCGAGGACTTGCACACGCACGACTGCCTGCCTTACGGCCATGGCCGTCAGGTGCAGTGGCGTTTTGCGGGGCAGGGCAAGCCGCTGGTGGTCAATGTCACCGGGCGGATGCGGGTCAACAACGGGGAGTTGCTCAAGGATGCGGCGATAGCCGGGTTGGGGATCACGTATTTGCCGACCTTTATTGTCGGGGCGGCGTTGAAGGATGGGCGATTGGTGTCGGTGCTGGACGCGTTTCGCACCGAGCCGCTGACGTTGTCGGCGGTGTACCCGCAGCATCGCCAGAGTTCGCGACCGGTGCAGGCGTTGGTCGAGTTTTTACGCGAGCGGCTGGATCAGGCTGAAGACATTTTATAAGGCCCACGCGGTCCCTGTAGGAGCGAGCCTGCTCGCGATAGCGGTGTGTCATTCGACATTCATGTTATCTGACACACCGCTATCGCGAGCAGGCTCACTCCTACAATGGACTCGTGGTGGTCCCGAGATCAGGGGTGATCAGGACCTTTTGTCATCGCCCGGCTCGCCACCGACATGCACGCCATGGTCGTCGCCGATTTCACCGGCGTGATGCACGCCTTGGTTATGACCTACTTCACCGGCGTTATGAACACCGTGGTCGTCGCCAATTTCGCCGGCATGATGAACGCCTTGGTTATGACCTACTTCACCGGCGTTATGAACGCCGTGATCGTCACCCGCTTCGGAATGGGTGCCGCTACGCCCGGACGATGCGCTGTCCCCGGAGTGTCCCGAGCCATTGTCGCCGCCACTGTGACCGCTGCCGCTGTTACCGCCGCTGCCACTGTTGCCGCCACTGCCGTTTCCACCATGACTGCCGCCATTGCCGCCGCCACCGCTTCCACCGCCGCCGCCACCACCGTTGCCGCCTCCTCCACCACCACCAGAGCCACCGCCACCACCTCCGCCACCAGAACCGCCGCCACCTCCGCCCCCACCACCGCCACCACCAGAGCCGCCGCCGCCACCACCGCTACCATCCTTGGCCTGTGCGCTCGATACCCCGGACAGGCTGTCCGGAATCAATACGGTAGACGCCGACAGAACTGCGCCAATCGCTACTGCCAATAAAAGCTTGTTGATGTGCATGTCGTTCTCCGTCTTTCTTATTCAGGTTGGAACGTAGATGAACACTGCAACGTGCTGATCGATTCAGTGGGTGAACACCGCAACTTCACGGTTTATTCGGTGGCCATGTCGCCAGGCGATGAAAGGTACAACTCGACTCTATTCAGAAGGTCAGTGGATGCTCGAGGCCAGTTCGAAGATCGGCATGTACATCAGGATCACGATGACCCCGATCAGCAGGCCGATGAAGGTCATGAGCAAGGGCTCGAACAGGCGCACGAACCATTCGATCCAGCGGCTGATTTCTTCGTCGTAGAAGTCCGCGCTGCGTTCCATCATTTGCCCGAGGTTGCCGGACTGCTCGCCCGCGCGCAGCAAGCGCAATGACACCGGGGTGACCAGGTGGTTGAGTTCCAGCGCGGTCGACAGCGATTGCCCTTCGTTGACCCGTGCACAAGCCTGATCCAGGCGGGAGCGCGAGGCGACGGTGAGCAGGCCGCGGACCATGCCCATGGCGGTGACGAGGGGGATGCCGCCTTGCAGCAGAATCCCCAGCGAGCGGTAGAAGCGCGCCAGTTCGTACATGAAGATGCGTTGGTGGACCGCAGGCAGCTTTTCGATCACCCGGTCCACGCCCCGGCGAAAAGCCGGTTGGCGTTGCAGGAACGTCAGGGTGACGATGATCGCCGCCAGTCCGCCGAAGAATTCCAGCTGGTGGTTATGCAGGAACATCCCGCTGCTCATCAGGATTTGTGAGAGCCACGGCAGGTCGGAGCCCAGGCCTTCGAACACCAGGCTGAAACGCGGCACCACATAGCCCATGAGGAACAGCACTACGCCACCGCCCACTACCAGCAACAGCAGCGGGTAGATCGACGCGCTGATGATCTTTTGCCGCACCTCGTCCATGCGCTGGCGATAGCTGACGTAGCGGCCCAGGGCATCGCCCACGGCGCCGGTCTTTTCGCTGGACTGTACCAGTGCGACGTACAGCGGCGGGAATACCGCCGACAGTTGTGCCAGTGCCTGGGAAAAGGATTTGCCCTCGTACAGCAGGCGCACCAGTTCACTCAAGGTTTTGCGCGCCTGTGGCGCGGTTTCTTTTTCCGCCAGGCTTTCCAGCGCGTCGATCAGCGGCAGGCCGGCGTTCAGCAGGGTGGTCAGTTCCTGGCTGAACAGCACCAGGTTGAACGTTTCGCGTTTGTGTAATCGCAACGCCCGCCAGTGCCGTTCAGCTTGCAGGCTGACGACCCGCAAGCCCTGGTCTTCGACGATGCGCCGGGCTTCGCTGTCGCCTTGGGCCTCGACGATCATCGACACTACGCCGGCCTTGCCCACGGCCTTGAGATGAAAGCGCATGCTCGTCTCCCGTCACTGCCAGCTGGTGACTTCGGCGTTTTCGCCTTCGCCACCGGGTTGGCCGTCCTTGCCCATGGACAGCAGATCGTATTCGCCGTTTTCACCGGGGTAGCGGTAGGTGTAGTTGCGGCCCCACGGGTCCTGCGGCAGTTTTTTCTGCAGGTACGGGCCGGTCCAGCGGGTTTCGTCGCTAGGTGCGATAACCAGCGCCTGCAAACCCTGTTCGGTCGACGGGTAGTGACCGACCTCCAGACGGTACAAGTCCAAGGCTTTGCCCAGGCCTTCGATTTGCGCCTTGGCGACCTTCACTTCGGAGCGGCCCAACTGGGCGAAATACTTCGGTGCAACGATGCCGGCGAGTAACCCGAGCACCACCAACACCACCAACAGTTCAAGCAGGGTGAACCCGCGCTGGTCTCGCGGTGAAGCGTTACGCGGGGTACGACATAGACGCTGATTCATGATGACCTCACACAGTCGGCAGAAGGGTCGCCACAGCGGCTCATGCAATTGCCATGCTCACCCCCGCGCATCGTGCTGAAACCCTTGTAATACGGGCCTTTTCGCTTTCGGCACAGTGCTTGCGTATGGCTGGTTTACTACCGGCCATTGGGGCATTACCCCCATTTTTCGGGGCCGGTCAGGGGAGGCAAAAACAATGAAAACACTCACCGCTGGACTGCTCGGTTGTGTGCTGCTGGCAGGCACAGCCCAGGCCGATGTATTCATTTCCCTGGACAGCAAGGGCAGCTACGTTCTGTCCAATGTCCACCGTCCCGGCCGGGTTTATGAACGGGTGATCCACGAGCCGGAAAAGGCCCTGGTCAGCCTTGATCAGCAGCCGCAACTGATCGCCGCCCGACCTTATGCCGAGTTGGTTTCGGCGGCCGCTACAGCCAATGAATTACCCGCCGCGCTGTTGCATGCGGTGATCCAGGCCGAGTCCCATTACGACGCCGACGCGACGTCCGCCAAAGGCGCGGGAGGGTTGATGCAATTGATGCCCGACACCGCCCGCGAGCTGGGCGTGGCCAACGTCTACGACCCCAAGGCCAACATCCAGGGCGGGGCCAAATACCTCAAACGTTTGATGACCCTGTTCGACAACGATATTGCCCTCGCCGTGGCCGCCTACAACGCCGGGCCGCAGGCGGTGCTGAGCCGGGGCGGGGTAATTCCGCCGTTCGCCGAAACCCAGCGTTATGTGCCGAGCGTGCTGCGCCAATACCGCCGCTTGCAGGGACTGGCCGTGGATGCGCCGCTGTGATGGGTGATGGGTGATGGCCCCACATGTGGGGAACAACGCCCTTCATCACAAACACCCCATTCCCTCTGTCCGCGTTTTTAGTTCGGGGCAGCCCGGAAAGTGGGGGAAGTGGGTGGGGGATTTGCCCCGAGTTGTTAAGTGGTATCTGTAACTAACTGAAAAACAACATAAACATTTATGGCATACGGATTGCTCAAGGGGTTTTTGTCGAGAGCCATTCCGGTGAGCACCCACAGCGAGGCCCGTGATCATGACCGGCATACACCACGCTCAGCATTTGGTTAACCTGCTGTTGTTTATCGCGCCGTTGCTCGGCATCGAGCTGGCTCAGGCGGCGGTTCGCTGCGAGCGCAATCTGGTGGCGAACGTCGTGGCGCTGGATCAGCCGCTGATGTTCAACCGCCTTGGCGCACAGAACGCCAACGGCATGATGTTCGCCCTGCGCCGCGACGTGGTCGATGACCATGACATGTCGCTGGCGCAGGGCGGCGCCGCAGTGCCGGGCAAGGTTTCGTTGCGGCCCGACAAACGTCCGCGTCCGCTGGTACTGCGTGTCGCCGCCGGTGATTGCCTGACCATCAACCTGCAGAACCTGCTCGCCTATCAGGCCAACCCCGGCAGCCACGGAGGCGGCGAGGCAGAAGTGGGTGAAGTGGCAATCGGCGAGGCCGAAAATTTCAAAGTCGACGAGCAGGTCACCAATCGGCACGTCGGCTTCCAGGTCAACGGCCTGCAAGCGGTCAACAGCATCGACGACATCGCTTCCTACACCGGGCGCAACCCCAACACGCTGATTGCCCCAGGCGCCAGCCGTTCCTACACGTTGTACGCCGAGCGCGAAGGTGCCTTCGCCGCCAGCAGTCGTGGCGCGACCTTCGGTGGTGAAGGTGATGCGGGCAACGTCGCCAACGGCCTGTTCGGCGAAGTGGTGGTGGTGCCCAAGGGTGGCCGCAGCTATCGCAACACCGTGACCGAAGAAGAAATGCGCCTGGCGAGTTCCGGTCGCACGCCGGCCGGTCACCCGATTGTCGATTACCAGGCGCGCTACCCGCAGCGTGAACCGTGGGTCCGTGAGGGCAAGGCCGGCACGCCGATCATCAACATGGTCGACGGCAACGAAATCATCTCCAGCGAAAGCGATGCAATTGTCATGGGCAGCAACGCCGACGGCAGCTTCCCGCCATCGACCTACCCGTTGGAGGCCATCGGCAAACGCAACCCGGCGTTGCCCAACCGCCTGGAACCGTTCCGCGATTTTGCTTCGCAGTTTCAGGACGAAACTGCCGCCACACAGGCGTTCCCGGCGTACTGGGAAGACCCGGTCATGGCCCACGTGCTGGAACCGACGCGTGACTCGTTCATGATCAACTACGGCTCCGGCGGTATGGGCGCCGAGGTGGTCGCCAACCGCTTGGGCGTCGGGCCGATGCATGACTGCCTGTCCTGCGCCTATGAAGAATTCTTCCTCAGCTCGCACACCGTCGGCGACGTGGCGATGCTGGTGGACGTGCCGGCCAACGCCGGTCTGGAAAACATTCGCCCCGGTGAAACACCTCGCGCCGATCAGGTCGGCGTCAAGGCGACCATGGCGCTGTATCCGTCCGAACCGTCCAACGTCAACCACAGCTACATTGGTGACTTCGTCAAATTCCGCAACACCCACAACGGCCACGAGCAGCACATTTTCCACCTGCACGGCCATCAGTGGTTGTTCAACCCCAATGATGACAATTCCGACTACGTGGATGCCCAAGGCATTGGTCCCGGGGCCGGCTACACCTATGAAATCGCCAATGGCGGCTCGGGCAACCGCAATCGCGTGGCCGGTGATGCTATTTATCACTGCCATTTCTACCCGCACTTCGCCCAAGGCATGTGGGCCATGTGGCGCGTCCATGACGTGTTTGAGGAAGGCACCCGACTTGAAGTATCGCAACAGGGTGCCGACGGTTATCACAGCGAGCCTTACGCCTTGCGCAGCGGCAAACCGGCTGCTGGCGCCCGGGCCTTGCCCGACGGCGAGATCATTGCCGGTACACCGATTCCGGCGGTCGTGCCGCTGCCGGGCAAAGCCATGGCGCCAATGCCGGGCAAAGTCGCGGTGGTGCCGAAAATCGGCCAGACCCTGGTGGCCGCTCAGGGTGACGGCGATGACGGCGATGACGGCGAGCAGCATGGCGGCAACGGCGGCCCCCGAGCCATCGGTTCGCTGGCGCTGGTGGATCGCAGTGAAGCCAACCGCAACGCCGATGGCAGCCTGAAAAATCCGGGCTATCCATTCTGGATCGGTGGCATGGAAACGTCGGTTGGCCAACGTCCACCGACCCCACCGCTGGACATGCTCGACGCCGCCACGGCGCAGGCCTTGAAAACCAGCGGAAATGCCTTGTGGGCCAACCTTGACCCGACGCAATCCGGTGGCTGGGATGGCGGTCTGGGGCGGCATTCGCTGGATGGTTTCTCCTCCGGCGGCGAGGCGCACACCATTACCACGTCCATGGATTTTTCCAAGGAAGTGACCCGCGCCAAGCCGATCTACATGCCGGAAGAAGGCACCGAAGTCGAACAGGCCGCCATGGCTTTCCACGCGAAAAAGGACCATCCAAGCTTCGCCGTGCTGCCGGGCAATCAAATCGTCGCGCGCGCGTTCCGTACCAATGGCGCGTTGCCGACGGCGGGCGCACCGTACTACGAACCGTGCATGGATGATCGGCAAAAACGCCTGACCAGCAGCGCCGGCACCGGCGAGTTTGCCAGTGGCGAGCGGGCCGACGGCATGTCCTTCACCGGTTCCTCGACCTTCACCGCCGACCGTCCACGGGTGTACAAAGCCGCGAACATCCAGTTCGACGCGGTGTACAACAAGGTCGGTTACCACTTCCCGCAAGCGCGCATCCTCGCACTCTGGGAAGACGCCTGGCCGGTGATCACCAAACAGCGTCCGCCAGAGCCGCTGGTGATGCGCATGAACACCTTCGACTGCGTGCAATACCAGCAAACCAACCTGGTGCCGGCCACGTACGAGATGGACGATTATCAGGTGCGCACGCCGACCGACGTGATCGGTCAGCACATTCACCTGCCGAAATGGGACCTGACCGCTGCCGATGGTTCGGCCAACGGCTGGAACTACGAAGACGGCGTGCTTTCCCCGGGGGCCGTGCAAGAGCGCATCCACGCCATTCGCGCGTTCAACCAATGCACCGCCACCGATCCGCGTGACGGCACACCAGCCTGTCCGAAAGCCAAGAATCATCCGTACTTCGGTCAGTTCGGCCGCGCCGATTGGGTCGGTGCGCGTACGGCGATGCAGCGTTGGTTTGTCGATCCGGTGGTCAACACCAAAGGCGTTGACCGTGGTCTGGGGACCATTTTCACCCACGACCACTTAGGCCCATCGACTCACCAACAAATTGGCCTTTACGCCACCGTGCTGGCTGAACCTGCGGGTTCGACCTGGTTCCATGCGGAAACCGGCGAGCCTTTGTACAGCGGCGCGCGGCAGGACGGCGGGCCGACGTCGTGGCAAGCGGTGGTCTCCACCGGCGACCTGGACGGCGACGGCAAGAACGACAGCTTTCGCGAGTTCTTCCTCGAATACAGCGACTTCCAGCACGCCTATGAAGCCGGTGTGTATGTCGGCGCTGGCCCGAATGGCGTACCGAACCCACAAGCGTTCCCGGCCACTGCCGACAGCTTCCGCTACGCGATCAATCCGCCAGTGCGCAACAACGCCAGCAGCCTGCTCGACGGGATTGTCGAAGTGCAGGGCGGCATGGTTCCTGGTTGTCCGACCCGGCCATGCCCACAGGCGATCTCGGTCGATGACCCCGGCATGTTCGTGGTCAATTACCGCAACGAACCGCTGGCCCTGCGGGTGTACGATCCGAACAGGGTCGGCCCGGATGGCAAGCGCGGCATGCAGGCCGACGGCCTCGGTGGCGACCTCGCGTACGCCCTGCAAAGCCGCACTGACCGGGCGATCCCGGCGATGAACCTGGCGCCTAACCTCGTCACCGCGGCGACCGGCCCCACCGGTGGCAGCACGTTGTTCCCGCCGCATATCAACCGGGGCGGCGCCGAACCGGGCGACCCGTTCACGCCGATGTTGCGCACCTACACCGGTGACAACGTGCGCTTGCGGGTGCATGCAGGCGGTCACGAAGAAGAGCACAACGTGACCCTGCACGGGGTGAAGTGGCTGCAAAGCGGTTCCGGTTTCGGCAACAGCAGCAACTCAGGCTGGCGCTCGTCGCAGATGATCGGGATCTCCGAACAGATGGGCTTCAATGCGCCGGTCTCGATGATTTCCAGTTCGGCGGCAACCACGGGTGATTACCTGTATTCGATGGACGCATCCATTGAAGGTTATTGGAGCGGGATCTGGGGCGTGATGCGCAATTACACGGCGCAGCGCAGCGATCTGTTCGCGCTGCCGAACAACCCGAAACCGGCCGGCATGCGCAACACCGTGGCGTTCGACGGGACCTGCCCACGGATCAGCGCCAACCCGAATGGCATCGGCACCCGGCCGACCGTGCAGCGCAACTACGAAGTGGTCGCGGCGCTGGCCAACGACATTCTGCGCAATCCGTTGAGCCTGACCCTCGGCGACCCGGCCGGCCTCGGCCAACATGTCGGCGGGCCGCTGAATCCGGCGGGCGGCACCCTGGTGTACAACTCGCGGATGGTCAACATCCCACAGGTCACCGTGACCGATCCGCAGGATGGCGAAACCATCACCATCGGCGGGCAAAGCGGGCCATTGCATGATCCGACCGCGATTCTGTATGTGCGCAAGACCGACCTCGATCCCACCACCGGCAAGCTCAAAACCGGGGTGCCGGTCGAACCGCTGGTGCTGCGCGCGGCAGCGGGGGATTGCATCAACATCACCCTGGAAAACCGTCTGCCGATGGTCATGCCGGACCTGGTCCAGACGGCGGTGATGCAGGGCATGGTCAAGCGCGATCGCAACAGCGGCCAAGGCTCGACCACGTTCAGCAACAACCTGATGCGGCCGTCCAGCCACGTCGGTTTGCACGCGCAGTTGCTGGCGTATGACATCACCAAATCCGACGGCACCAACGTCGGGGCCAACCCGATCCAGACGGTGCCACCGCGCGTCGGCAACAGCGGCGCGTACCCGACCCGCACCTATCAGTACTACGCCGGACACCTGGAGCGTGAGGGCAAACCGATCACCCAGCTGGGCCGCAGTGTCGACAACATCAACGCCACGGCGGTGGAATTCGGCGGGCTGAATTTCACCCCGGCGGACGTGATCAAGCAACCGCAGAAAGGCTTGGGCGGGGCGATGAGCATCCTGCCGATCGGCGCCACTTGGGTTGAAGATGCGCGCAAGACCAACGCGACCGTCACCGCGCCTGGGCAGGCGGTGTACCGCGACTTTGCGATGGTCTGGCAAAAAGCGTTGAACATTCGATGGGCCAATGGTCGGCCGGTGGAAGGCATTGCGGCGGAAGGCTTTGGTGTGCCGACCGATCCGCAGGACAACTCGAGCATGGCCATCAACTACAAGGCGGAGCCGCTGTGGTATCGCTTTGGCCTGGCGCCGGATGCTCCGTTCGGGCATGCCGACGGCGCGGGTTACGCCGACGTGCCCAACGCGCACATGGCCTACAGCAACGCGCTGGTGGGCGGCGATCCACAGACACCGGTGCTGTATGTGAAACCGGGGCAACCGTTCCGCACGCACATCCTGATGCCCACTGGCGGCAGTCGCGGTTCGACCTTCCAGCTCGATGGTCACGTCTGGTCGGTCAATCCGTTCCAGTCGGAGAAGAGCGACACCGGCGGTTACCCGATGTGGACGCCGGGCGTGGGCTCGGTACGGTTCGGCTACAACCCGATGTCGATGTACATCGGGGCCCACGAAAGCATTCTGCCGGCAGCGCACTTCAGCTTCATGCACCCGAGCGCCGGGGGCAGCAATGCGATACCGGGCGATTACCTGTTCCGCGACTACGCCGCGTACGGCAACACCGCCGGATTGTGGGGATTGCTGCGGGTGACCAACGAACCCGAACCAGCGCCGGCCCCTTAGGCCGCGCGGGCAACGCGGTTTCACTGTAGGAGCTGGCTTGCCAGCGATGGCGGCCCGGAGGGCGATGCAGGTTTTGAAGGCCTCATCGCCGGCAAGCCGGCTCCTGCAGGGGATTGGGTTTACACAGGTCAATGGTGGCGGGCGCAAGGCCGGCGCGGATCTGGACGAGGACAGGACACATGAATAGAACAATAAAAATCACCGGGTGTTCGCTGGTCGCAGTGGCGCTGCTGTGGCTCGGCGTCTGGCGCACCACGCCGACGGCCATGCGCGGCGAAGTGGCGCTGCCCGACACCTGGAGCGGCCAGACGCTGCAGCGCGACGGTGTGTCGGTTGCGCTGGAGGTCAAACCACTGGCCGCGGACGGTGTGTTGCGCGAAGGCGAGTTTGCCGATGTGCGCTTCCGGGTCACTGACAGCGCTTCCGGCCAAGCCCTTTCCGGCGTCAATCCCGGTGCCTGGCTGGACCCGGAAACCGTCGCCGCCGACCAGGCCCAGGGCCGTGAACAGAGCTGCAAATCCCGGGTCGGGGTGTTCCTCAAATCGAGTATTGGCGCGCGGCCGCTGCTCGACCTCAACAGCTATTTCCTGCTGGTGATGAACCGCGACGCCAGCGTCTCGGTGGTCGACCCGTCCGTCTCGGTGGGCGGCATCACCAGCACCATGACCCGGATCGACATCAAGCAACCGCCGATGGATTGGGTTACCCCCAGGGACAACAAACGCGTGTTCGTGTCGATGCCCACCGCCAATGAAGTCGCCGTCATCGACAGCGAGCAATTCACAGTCCTCGATTCGGTGGCGGCCGGCAGCCACCCGGTGCGCGTGGCCCTGCAACCGGACGAACGCCTGCTGTGGGTCGGCAACAACGCCGCGAAAGCGCAAAAGTCCGGCGTCACGGTGATCGACACCCGCAGCCTCAAAACCCTGAAACACCTGGCCACCGGCCGCGGGCATCACGAAATCGCCTTCAGCAAGGACAGCCGTTTCGCCTTCGTCAGCAACCGCGACGACGGCACCCTGAGCATCATCGACATCGCCAGCCTGACCCTGATCAAGCAACTCAAGACCGGTTCGAACCCGTTGTCGGTGGCGTACTCGCCACTGTCCGACGCCGCGTATGTGGCGGATGGCAAGGACGGCACGGTCACCGTGGTCGACGCCGCTAGCCAGTCGGTGCGGCGGGTGATCAAGCTGAAACAGGGCCTGGGCCCGATGGGTTTCAGCGCTGACGGACGTTTCGGCATCGTCCTCAACACCCTGGAAAACCAGGCGGGCGTGATCGACGCGGCCACTGATTCGCTGATCCATGACGTGGACGTGTCCGCCGAACCCTACCAAGTAGTGTTCACCAACGCTTATGCCTACGTGCGCGGGCTCGCCTCGCCGAAGGTCACCATGATCAACCTGGCGTCACTCGGTGAAGGTCGCAAGCCGATCAGCCAGGGCTTCGAAGCCGGGCCGCAGGCGCCTCGCCTGGCCGGTGATTTGCCGCTGGCGTCGAGTTTCGCGGTGTCGCGGGACGATAATGCGGTGTTCGTGGTCAACCCGGTGGACAACACCACCTACTTCTACGCCGAAGGCATGAACGCACCGATGTCCGGTTACCCCAATCGCGGGCAAGTGGCGCGAGCGGCGATGGTCATCGATCGCAGCCTGCGCGAAGTCGAGCCGGGGCTGTACAGCGCGCGGATCAAACTGCCGAACGCCGGGCGTTTCGACGTGGCGTTCCTGCTCAATCAACCGAACATCATCCATTGCTTCACCGCGTTGGTTGAGCCGGATACAACCCTCGTCCGCAAGCCCGGGGTGCCGAAAGTCGAGTTCATGCTCGACCGGGCCACCGCCGAAATCAACAGCCCCTACACCGTGCGCTTTCGCATTGTTGAAGGTCAGCACAAGGCTCAGCGCAGCGGGGTCAAGGATGTTCAGGTGCGTTACTTCCGCGCCCCGAGTTCCCGCGCGCTGGCGGTCACGGCCCTTGAAGTCGGCAACGGCATCTATGAAGCGCCGGTGACCCTGGACCGTGACGGCGCCTGGTACCTGCACGTGCGCGCCGCGTCCCTCGGCGCCAGTTTCGACGACAAGACTTTTGCCAGCGTCCGGGTCCTGCCCGGCGATGCCCACTGAAGAGGAAATCGACATGACCCGATTCGCACACCGTGGACTGCTGACGTTCTGCCTGTTGACCGCCGGTATCGGCCAGGCCTTGGCGCACTCGGCGGATGAACACGCCGGGCACGACATGCCGGCCAAAAAAGCCACGTCGGAGAGCGCCCAGGTCAAGTTCGTCGACGTCGCGCTGGTGGACCAGAACGGTAAACCGGTGCGCCTGGAAAAAGACCTGGTGACCAACAAAATCGTGGTCATGAGCTTCATCTACACCAGCTGCACCACGGTATGCCCGGTGGTGTCGTCGATCATGGGCAAAGTGCAGAAAAAACTCGGTGCGCGGGTCGGCACCGAGGTGCAACTGGTGTCGATCAGCATCGACCCGCAGCGCGATGACGCCCGACGCCTGAACGACTACGCCCGCAACTTCCAGAACGGTCCGGGCTGGAGCTGGCTGACCGGCAGTGCGCAATCGATCAACGCCACCCTCAAAGGCCTCGGTACTTTCAGCGGCGACTTCAAGAACCATCAGCCACTGATCCTCGTCGGCGATGGCAACAGCCGCCACTGGACACGCTATTACGGTTTCACCGACCCCGCCGTGCTGACCCGTGAAGTGGAAAAACTCAGCGGCCAGCGCAACGCCCACGCCAAGCACACCGCCATTGCCATGGAGCAGCAGCCATGAGACTCATCGACTGGATTGCCCTGAGCCTGTGCTTCTGGATTTTCAGCGCCTCGGCGTTCGCCCACGAAGGGCACCAGGAACTTGCTTCCATGGTGGCCCCCGTCGTGGCCGACGAGCGACCGGCGAGCGGAACCCGTGATGCAAAAACCTGGTTCACCGACACGCCGTTGCAGGACCAGAACGGTGAGACCCTGCGGTTCTACAGCGATGCGTTGCACAACCGTGTGGTGCTGCTGAACGTGATTTTCACCAGTTGCACCGACGCCTGCCCGTTGATCACCCGCAAACTCAAGGAGGTGCGCGAGTTACTGGGCGACAAGGCAGACGGCATCACGTTTATCTCCCTTACCAGTGATCCGCTGCGGGACACCCCGGCGGTGCTCAAGGCTTACACCTTGAAACAGGGCGTCAATGGGCCCCACTGGCTTTTTCTTACCGGCGACAAGGCGCAAATGGACCTGGTGCTGGGCCGCATCGGCCAGATCGTGCCCACGCCTGAACAGCATTCGACGCAACTGATCGTCGGTGACGTGGCCAACAAGCGCTGGAGCAAAATTCGTCCCGATGCCCCGGCGGCCGCCATTGCCCAGCGCTTGCAGTTGCTGACAATGCCCGTGGCCGACCGCTGAGCCCGCGCCATGAAAGTATCCCTGATCCTCGGCCTGCTCCTGATCGGGCTGCCTCTGATCCACAGTGCGTATTGCGCGGCTGAAACGTTGTCCCTGAGCCCCGACGAAAGTGCCGGCAAACGGCTTTATCGCGAGGGTCTGTCGGGCAGCGGTGAACCGATCATGGCGCGGGTCGGGGCCGCGGGCATGTTACTGCCGGCCACCAGCCTGCCGTGCGCCAATTGCCACGGCGCCGATGGTCTGGGCCGGCCCGAGGGCGGGGTGCGCCCGCCGGACCTGAGCTGGTCGCGGCTGACCAGCACCTACGGCCAACAGCAAATCAACGGCCGCACCTACCCGGCGTACACCGAAGGTGCGTTGACGCGGGCGATTCAGGAAGGACGCGATCCAGGCAACAATCGCCTCGACCCGGCCATGCCGAGGTTCATGTTGTCGATGAACGACCAACGCAACCTCTCGGCCTACCTCAAACGCCTGGCCGATGAACGCGATCCTGGCCTCACCCCCAACAGCTTGCACCTGGGCACGCTGTTGCCCAGTCGCGGGCCGCTGGCCGAGGAGGGCGCAACGGTGGCGGCGGTGCTCAATGGCAGCGTGGCGCGGATCAACCAGGCGGGCGGGATTCATGGTCGCCAGTTGCGCCTGACGATCCTTGATCCGGGGCCGGACCGTGCCAGTGCCGAACGGGCGCTGGATCAGTTGATCGATCGGGACCAGGTGTTTGCCCTGATCGCGCCGCTGGTCCCGGCACTCGACACGCAACTGGTCACGCGTCTGGAGCAAGCGGGTATCCCGCTGATCGG
Organism: Pseudomonas sp. GB2N2; assembly: GCF_054897705.1. Taxonomy (NCBI): domain Bacteria; kingdom Pseudomonadati; phylum Pseudomonadota; class Gammaproteobacteria; order Pseudomonadales; family Pseudomonadaceae; genus Pseudomonas; species Pseudomonas sp. GB2N2. The sequence continues at coordinate 2,243,386 of NZ_CM142701.1, read as the reverse complement.
CCCGATCTCGTTGCAAGGCGCGGCACAGAGCAGCCGGCAGATTTTTGAACCGATGCCGGGGATACGCGAGCAACTGATCGCCCTGGCCGACTACGCCTCTGCGAGTTTGCGCGTGCTCCAGGGCCCGACGCTGATTACCTATTCCGACCATCCCGGGCAACAATTGGCGGCGCAGACCCTCAGCCAGTATCTGCAAGATCACGCCTGGCAAAATGTCAGCCTCAAGGCCTACGACTCGGCACAGGACGAGCTGCCGCTGGGCTCGCGCTCATTGTTTTATTTGGGCTGCGGTGGCGGTTTCAGCCTGCTCGCCGAACGGTTGCAGACGGCGGGACAGGTGCCTTACCTGTTCGCCATGTCGAATCAGGTGGCGGGTGACCTTCTGGAGGTGCCCAGCGGTTTTTCCCGGCGGGTGTTTCTGTCCTATCCGTTCGTGCCCAGTGACTGGACGCCGGCCGGCCGTCAGGCCCTGACCCAATTGCGCAAGCAGCAGGGGCTCGACGGCAAACACGCGGTGCTGCAAGTCGGCGCGTTCAGTTCGATGCTGCTGCTCAGCGAAGGCATGAAACAGGCCGGGCGTGACGCCAGCCGCGAAAAGTTGATTAACGCGCTGGAAGGCCTGCATGACTTCGATACCGGGCTGACCCCGCTGATCAGCTTCGGACCGGGCCGGCGCCAGGGCTTGAGCGGCGCGCACATCGTGACCGTGGACCTGCCCGGCCAGCGCTTCTTTTTGGTTGCCCCTTATAAATCGACTGTTGCGACGCCCTGACCGGAGGATTCGATCATGACCTTCAAAACGCTGCTGATGCTGCTAATGCTCGTGATCCTGTGGTTGCCCGTGGCGTTCGCCAGCAACGGTCCGGCCGCCGCGCGGGTCAATGGCCAGGAGATTTCCGAATTTCGCCTCGAACGTTACTTTGCCGAGTACCTCGACGATCAGGGCCGGGCGCTGGGCAGCATTCGCAATCCCAAGGCGTACAAACAGCTTCGGCAACAGGCGCTGGACGCATTGATCGACCGCGAACTGCTGTGGCAGGAGGCGGTCAAGCGCGGGGTGGTGATCAGTGATGCGACGGTGCAAAGCCAGGTTGACCAGACCCGGCAAGCCATCGGCGGCGCTGAGCCATTCGCGCGTCGCTTGAACGACGCCGGGTTCGACGAGGCCGGATTTATCGAATACACCCGGCGTGAACTCGCAGCCCAAGAGGTGTTTGCCGAGCTGACTAAAGTCGACGGCCCGGACGAAAAACAGGTCCGCGCATTCTACGAAGAACACCGCGCCGAGAGGAGCCGTCCGGAGGACGTGCAGGTGCGGCACATCCTGATCAAACTGCCTCGGGACGCCGACGCCGCCACAGTTGAAGCGGCGCGACTACGCTTAGTAGAGATGCGGGTGAAAATCAGCCACGGAGCCCTCACTGGACCGGTGCGCACACCCCTGGGCTGGCATTTGATTTATCTACAGAACCACCGGGAGGCCACCGATGTCACAGAATTACAGGGGCTTGAAAGCGTCCGGGTTTACCTTGCCCGACAGCAACAGGTTCAGGTTCGTCGACAGGTTCTGGCGCAGTTGCGGTCGAACAATCGTATCGAACGGATTGACGACGAATGAAGGGTTCTCCCCAATAGTGGGGGAAAAGCTTCAGTGGCAATCCGTGTGCTTCCCCGTCTTTGGGGGAGGGGGTACCTGGACGAAAAGGCTTTTCCATGAATATCAACCACATGCAGTGGTGAAACAACCGGCGCTCAGCCTGGCATGAAGTGTGCGTTAGCCTCAGTAAGGCGCACTCGGCCAGGTTCGGAAATCGGACCTGCGGTTTCAAGGAGTCCACCTTGTTAAACACTTTGCGAAACACTTTGCGAAATAAAGTGCTGGTTGTCGAAGACGAACAGCTTCTTGCGGAAAACCTCAAGGATTACCTTCAGGCGCAAGCGCTGGACGTACGGATTGCACACGACGGAGCGACGGGTATCGGCGAAGCCGAACGGTTTGCGCCCGATGTGATGGTGTTTGATTACCGCTTGCCCGATATGGAAGGTTTTGAGGTGCTCAATGCCATCCGCCAGAACAGGAAGTGCCATTTTGTGCTGATTACCGGGCACCCGACCGCTGAAGTCTGTGAGCGGGCCCGGCAACTGGGAGTCAGCCATATCCTGTTCAAACCCTTTCCGTTGGCGGAGTTGGCCCGAGCAGTCTGCGACCTTCTGGGGATGGAGCGCGAACCCAAAGCAGGCGTGAGCACATCCGAAGGTTATGTCGAACGACGCCAGAGCAGGACCGAGAGTTTCCCGCTGCAGTTGTACGACGGCAGTTGGGTGCTGGCGGATCGTCGACGAAGTTCGACCGCCATGGCACCAGACGACGAACAATTGCTCACCGGGGAGTAGTGGCGCGACCAGCCGTTCCGGTTACCACCGTAATTGCTTGCCGCGTCGACAGGGCTCAAAGCCCCCGGCGTTGGAGAGCAAGCCATGGACCGTCTATCCCTTGTCGTCGAACCGGCGCAGTCGCAACCCGTACCTTCGCGTTTTTCCAGTGAGCAACTGGCCCAGGCCCGCGCCAGGGCACCCAGCTCCGGCGAGCGGATGCTTGAAGCCCTTGGGCTGTTGTGCGAACTGGCCCCCATGCCCTTCATCCAGTGCCTCGGCGCCACCCTGCATTACCCGGTGCTTGACACCGACAGCCTGTTCAACTCCACGCCTGTTTTCGACCGGGTCACCCTGGCCCAATGCCTCAAGCGCGAATTCATCCTGCTGCGTCACGACGATGCCGTCATCGGTGTCTTTGCCGATCCCTTCGACACCTCGCGTCTGGCCTGGATCGATGACTGCCTGCACGGCGCGCCGTTGTACCTGGTGCATGCCGACGACCTGAAAGCCTATCTGGCGCGCCACGAAGAGAGCTTCCACGCGGTGGAATCGCTCAACGCCCAGGCTGACGCCAACATCGAAATCGATACCCTGCAAAGCCTGTCCCTGACCAGCATCAGCGAGGACGCCAGCGTCGTCGTCAAACTGGTCAACTCGACGCTCTACGACGCCTTGAAAATGCACGCCAGCGACATCCACCTCGGTACCACCGGCAGCGGCCTGGTGATCAAGTACCGCATCGACGGCGTGCTCAACAACATCAGCAAGATCCAGGGCAGCGAGTTTGCCGAGCAGGTGATTTCCCGGGTCAAGGTCATGGCCGAACTCGACATCGGCGAGAAGCGCGTGCCCCAGGACGGTCGCTTCAAGATCGGCATCAGCGGCCGCCAGATCGATTTCCGGGTGTCGATCATGCCGAGCATTTTTGGCGAAGACGCGGTGCTGCGGGTGCTCGACAAACAGGACCTGGCGGACAAGGTCTGCGGCGTGCAATTGCAGGCGCTGGGCTTTGAAGACGAAACCCTGCGCCAACTGCGCCGCCTCGCCGCCGAACCCTACGGCATGGTCCTGGTGACCGGCCCGACCGGCAGCGGCAAGACCACCACGCTGTACGCGATGATCACCGAGATCAACCACGGCGTGGACAAGATCATCACCATTGAAGACCCGGTGGAATATCAATTGCCGGGCGTGCTGCAAATCCCTGTGAATGAAAAGAAAGGCCTGACGTTTGCCCGCGGCCTGCGCTCGATCCTGCGCCATGACCCGGACAAGATCATGGTCGGTGAAATCCGCGACCCTGATACCGCGCAAATTGCTGTGCAGTCGGCGCTCACCGGGCACCTGGTGTTCACCACCATCCACGCCAACAACGTGTTCGACGTGATCGGCCGTTTCACCCAGATGGAAATTGACCCCTACAGCCTGGTCTCGGCGCTGAATGCCGTGCTGGCGCAGCGCTTGATCCGCCTCGTCTGCACCAGTTGCAGCGCACCGAGCCAGCCGAGCGACGACGAACTGTGCGCCTCGGGGCTCGATCCGCAAAAGGTCGATCACTACCACTTTGTGCACGGCAAGGGTTGCGGCCATTGCCGGGGCACCGGTTATCGCGGGCGCACGGCGATTGCCGAGCTGCTGCACCTGGATGACGAGCTGCGGCAGATGATCGTCGAGCGCCAACCGATTGCGAAAATCAAGGCCCATGCGTGCAAACGCGGCTTGCGCCTGCTGCGCGAGTCGGCCCTGGAACTGGTTCAGGAAGGGCGGACCACGCTCGAGGAGATCAATCGTGTCACTTTTGTCTCGTGATCGTTTTGTCGCCGTCATCGGCGCCAGCGGTGTCGGCCTCGGCCAGCGCCGGGGCAGCGAAACCCTGTGGCTGGGCAGCGTCGGCTTCATCGACGAAGGCTTCCATGCCTGGGCCGTGGCGCTGGACACCCTCGACCATTTGCTCGCCGATCACACCCGCGCCGGCGCCGAGTTGAGTGTGGTGATTTCCGGGCACTTCAGCCGTTTTTGCCTGGTGCCCTGGAGTGAACAGATCAGCAGCCCCGACGAACTGCTCGGCTTCGCCCGGCTGTGCTTCGAGGACCTCTACGGCGCGCCGGCGCAACCGTGGCGCCTGGTGCTCTCGGCGGAACCTGCAGGCTACGACCGGATCGCCAGCGCGCTGCCCGAGGAGTTGCTGATGCGTCTGCGCACACTGGTCAGCGCCCGTGGCGTGCGCCTGCAATCGGTGCAGCCGTACCTGATGGCAGCGTTCAATCACTTCGACAGAAGCTTCGATGCCGGCGACTTCCTGTTCGTCGTCGCTGAACCGGTGCGCAGTGTGTTGCTAGTGGCCCGGGAAGGTCGCTGGAGCTCGGTGCGCTCGGTGGGCAGCAGCGACAGCGATGCCGCGTTGAGCGCACTGATCGGTCGCGAAAGCCAATTGCAGGCCTCCGCCAGCGAACGGCCATTGAACGTTTATCTGCATGCTCCCGCGCGTATCGACGCACAGCCCGACGTCCCCGATGTGCAGTTGCGCACCCTCGAAGAAGGCCGGACACCCGTACGGGATTGCCTGTACGTGATGTCCCGGGCGGTGGCCTGAGATGCGCGCCCTCAACCTCGATTTTCAGCCGCGCCGTCGCTCGGGCCCGTTGGGCTGGAGCCTGCTCGCCGGCGGTGTGGTACTGGCGCTAGGTTGCTTGTTGGTCCAGCAACACCTCGGCGAAGAATTCGCGCAACAGCAAGGGCATTTGCAAACCACCCAACGTGTGCTCACCGGCGACACCGGCAGCAAGGTCAGCCTGACCCCGGCGGAAACCCGCGAGCAGGCGCAGAACCTCGCCGAGATGCGCAAGGTCTCGCAGCAATTGCGCCGGCCCTGGGAAAACCTGTTCGCCATGCTCGAAGCCATGCCGCGCGACAACATTGCCCTGCTGACCCTGACCCCCGATGCCCGCAAAGGCCAGGTGCGGATCAGCGCCGAGGCGAAAGACCTCGACGCCATGCTCGATTTCCACCGCAACCTCGAAGCCAGCGACGAGCTGTCCGACGTGTCGCTGCTCAGCCATGAAATCGTGGCCAACGTGCCGGAGCATCCGGTGCAATTCAACCTGTCGGCTAGCTGGGAGATTGGCGATGCGAATCCCTAGATTGATCGTCCACGAATACCTGCAAGGCCTGGGCATTCCCGGTCTGGCCGGGCTGGCGATGCTGCTGCTGGCGTTAGTCTACGGCTTGGCGGGGCTGATGCCGGAATGGCAGTCGTTGCAACACCTCAGCCAGCAGACCCGCGATGCCAGCGAGTACCTGGCCAAGGTCGAAGACGGCAGCATTGCCGCCCCCGTAGTGCCGCAACGCCAGCTCGACGACTTCCGCAGCAAGTTGCCGTCGCAGCCCCAGGCCACCGTCGCCATCGACAAGATTTACGCGCTGGCCGCCCAGGAACACATCACCCTGGCGCGCGGTGAATACTCATTGGGCATCGATCCCAAAACCCATCTGGCGCGCTATCAGATTTTGCTGCCGGTACGCGGCAGCTACCCGCAACTGCGGCGCTTCCTGCACGCCTTGCTCGGCCAGTTGCCGGCGGTGGTGGTGGAGGACGTGGAGTTTCAGCGCAAGAAAATCGCCGACACCGATCTGACCGGGCGGATCCGCATGACCCTTTACCTGTCGAGGTCATGATGAATACCAAACGCGTAGCGGGGTGGGTGGGCTTCTTCAGCATCGCGGCGGCGCTGGCCTGGTTGCCCGAATACTGGATGCCGGCGGATGACGGCGATGCGGCTGGGGCGGTCGTCGCTCCTGCGGCCAGTAGGAAAACCGGCGCTGCCGTGGCTGGCGCGACAGTCTCTGGTAAACCGGCGCTGGTGAAAGACCTGAGCCCCGCGGGTGACCTGTTCGCCGCCGGCAGCTGGAAAGCCGCACCAAGCCTGGCCAGCGTCACCGAACAACCCGTCAACCTGACCCCGGTGGTGCAAATCCCCAGCGCACCGCCGATGCCTTTCCAGTTCGTTGGCCGCCTGTCTGACCATTCCGATCTGCAGGTGTTTTTGCAGAGCGGCGAAAAAATATACGTCGTACGCAAAGGGGATGTGATCGACGAAACGTGGCGGATCGAGGGCATTTCCGACGTGGAACTGAGCTTTGTCTACCTGCCTTTGCATGTGTCGCAGACCTTGTCTGTGGGGAGTACGCAATGAACAGAAACCGTTTGCTGATGAGCCTGTGCCTGTGTGCAGGTCTCGCCGCTTGCAGTTCCGCGCAGGTGGCCAACAAGGAGGCATCCGAGCTGGTCGAGCAGGGGCAATACGAAGCCGCGCTGGCGCGGATCCAGGAAGGGTTGCGCGAAAACCCTCGGGATACCGATCTGCACCTGGCCCTGAATACCGCCCGCGTCAAAGCGATCAATGCGCTGCTGACCGATGCCGACACTGACCGCGCGCGCCGGGACTTTTCCGCCGCCCGGGTGAGCTACAGCCGGGTGCTGACCATCGAGCCGAACAACCGCCGTGCCCAGGATGCAATACGTCAACTCGAATACCTGCGCAGCATGGACGAAAAACTTGAACTGGCCCGTGGCGACCTGCGTCGCGGCGACATCTACGGTGCCGATCGCCAGGTCAAACAGATCCTCGAACTGGACCCGCAAAATGGCGGCGCCCTGGAACTGCAAGGCAACATCCGCCTGGTCCAGAGCCGCAACGTGGTGGCGTATCCACAGCTGCGCACGCGCCTAGATCGGCCAGTCACCCTGGAATTTCGTGACGCCAACCTGAAAACCATTTTCGAAGTGCTGTCCCAGGTCGCCGGGTTGAATTTTATCTTCGACAAAGACCTGCGCCCGGACATGAAAGCCACGATCTTCGTGCGTGACGTGCGTATCGAAGATGCCGTGGAACTGCTGCTGCAACAAAACCAGTTGCACCAGAAAGTGGTGAACGAAAACACCTTGCTGATCTACCCGGACTCGCCGCAGAAGCTCAAGGACTATCAAGAGCTGGTGATGCGCACGTTCTACCTGACCAGCATCGACGCCAACACCGCGCTGAACATGGTCAAAACCATGCTCAAGACCCGCGACGTGTTCGTCGATGAGCGCCTCAACACCCTGACCATGCGCGACACCGAAGACGCCGTGCGCATGGCGGAAAAACTCCTGCAATCCCAAGACCAGTCCAACCCCGAAGTGGTGCTGGAAGTGGAAGTGATGGAAGTCGCCACCCAGCGCATTCTCGACCTGGGCCTGCAATGGCCGAACACCTTTGGCGTGGTCAACGGTGACGGTTCGGCGGTGACCATTCTCGATCAACTGAAGGGCATCAACTCCAGTCGCATCAGTATCTCGCCGTCGCCGCAGGCCAAGATCAACGCCCAGGACAACGACATCAACACCTTGGCCAGCCCGACCATTCGCGTCAGCAACCGCGAGCAGGCGCGCATCCACATTGGTCAGCGCGTGCCAATCATCAGCGCCACCTCGGTGCCGTCGACCCAGGGGCCGGTGATCACTGAAAGCGTCACCTACCTCGACGTCGGTCTGAAGCTGGAAGTGCAGCCAACCGTGCACCTGAACAACGAAGTGGCGATCAAGATTGCCCTCGAAGTGAGTAACGCCACGCCGCTGGAGCCGACCCGTCAAGGCACGATCCCGGTGCAGGTCGACACCCGCAACGCCCAGACCACCTTGCGCCTGCATGACGGCGAAACGCAGATTCTCGCCGGCCTGATGCGCAACGACCATGGCGCCACCGGCAACAAGATTCCAGGCTTGGGCGACATCCCTGGGCTGGGCCGGTTGTTCGGCAGCAACAAGGACAACGTCAGCAAATCCGAACTGGTGCTGTCGATCACCCCTCGGATCGTGCGCAACCTGCCGTACCAGAGCCCGTCGGACATGGAATTTCCGACCGGCACCGAAACCAGCATGCATATCCAGGCCCCGGACCGACGGATGGAATCGTCCATTTCGAATCCGGCGACCCCGTCGATGGAGCGCTCGGTGGCCGGTACCACGACTTCAATCGAAATCGGGAAGCCTTGATCATGAACGCCTCGCAGCGCGGTTTTACCCTGATCGAAGTTGTGGTGACGTTGGCCCTGGTCGGCCTGCTGGCCGGCATGGCCGCGCCACTGACCGAGACCGTGGTGCGCCGGGGCAAAGAGCAGGAACTGCGTACGGCGCTGTATCAGATCCGCGATGCCATCGACGCCTACAAACGTGCGTTCGATGCCGGTTACATCGAGAAGTCGCTGAACAGCAGCGGCTATCCACCGAACCTGAAGGTGCTGGTGGACGGCGTGCGCGATGTGCGCAGCGCCAAGGGTGCCAAGTTCTATTTTCTGCGCCGTTTGCCCCATGACCCGCTGAAGGCGGTGAAGCGTGACGACGAAGGAGGCTGGGGTTTGCGCTCCTATGACAGCACGGCTCAAAACCCGCGTGATGGCGAGGACGTCTTCGACGTTTACTCCCAGGTGCGCGGCAAGGGGCTCAACGGCATCGCCTACCGGGAGTGGTGAGCATATGCGTCGGGAAAAGGGTTTTACCCTGCTGGAATTGATGGTGGTCATGGCAATCATCGCGACCTTGATGACCATCGCCTTGCCACGCTATTTCAACAGCCTCGAAACGTCGAAAGAGACCACGCTGCGCCAGAGCCTGTCGGCGATGCGTGAAGCGCTGGATCATTATTACGGCGACACCGGGCGCTATCCCGATTCGCTCGACCAATTGGTGGAGCAACGTTACCTGCGCAATCCGCCGATGGACCCGATTGCCGAACGCAAGGACCTCTGGGTCCTGGTCGCGCCACCGGACGGTGTAGCGGGCGGAGTCGCCGATATCAAGAGCGGTGCCACCGGGAGGGCGCGTGATGGCAGTCTGTATTCCGAGTGGTAAGCCGGCCGGCGAGGACGGTTTCACCTATTTGGGTGTGCTGTTGCTGATCATGGTGATGGGCATGGGCCTGGCGAGTGCCGGCGAGTTGTGGGCCACCGCCTCGCGGCGTGACCGCGAGCGCCAGTTGCTCTGGGTCGGCACCCAGTACGCCCAGGCATTACGCAGCTATTACCGCAGTTCGCCGGGGCTGGCGCAGTACCCGAAAGCCCTGGAGGACCTGCTGCAGGACGAACGTTTTCCCAGCCCCAAACATCACTTGCGTCAGCTGTATCCGGACCCGATCGGTGGCGGCGAATGGAACTTGATGCGCGGTTTCGACGGGCGCATCACCGGCCTCAACAGCGCCTCAACGGACAAGCCACTCAAGCAGGTGGATTTCCCCAGCCAGTGGTCGGACTTCACCGGCATGGCCAGTTACCGGGACTGGCAGTTCGTGGCCGAAAAAGCCTTCCTCGACGGCCCGTCGGGACCTGCGAAAGGCCAGTCGACAGCGCCTCAGGCGTTGCAGCCATGAACCGCTTCTGTGTGGCGGTGATCCTGATGCTCACGGCGTCTGTCGCCCCGGCCGGCGAAGAGGACGAAATGATGGGTTTCATCGTCGATGACACGATCTCGCACATCGGCCATGACTTTTATTACTCGTTCAGTGAACGCCTGCGCGCCACCAGCCCGATGGATTTCAACCTGGTGGTGCGCGAACGACCTTCGGCGCGCTGGGGCGCCCTGGTTACCGTGGAATATCAGCAGCGCCTGGTTTACCGGCGGTTTCTGCCGCCGAACACCGTGGACCTCAAGGACGACGCCTATGACGCCGCCGACTGGGTTCGCGGGCAGATCGTCCAGCGCAAGCTGGAAGCCTTGTTGCAGGACACAACGGACCTTGAGAGGGACGAATTATGAAAACAAAAATGTGCTCGCAGCGCTCCGGGCTGGCATGGGTGGGCTTGTGCCTGCTCGGGCTCGGCAGTGGTGGCCTGGTTCAGGCCACGGAGCTGGTCTACCAGCCCATCAATCCGTCGTTTGGCGGCAACCCGTTGAACGGAACCTGGCTGCTCAATAACGCCCAGGCCCAGAACGATTACGACGATCCCGACTTGAAAAAACGCACGACCGCGACAGGGACGTCGGCGCTGGAGCGGTTCACCAGTCAGTTGCAATCGCGGTTGCTCGGGCAGTTGCTCGACAACATTTCCTCGGGCAACACGGGGAGCCTGACCACCGACGCGTTCATCGTCAACGTCGTCGATGACTCCGGGCAATTGAGCATCGTCGTGACCGACCGGGCAACCGGTGAGGTTTCGGAAATCCAGGTGAGTGGCGTGTCCCCTTGACGGGACTCGGGCGGATGGGGAGTAAAGGACATGAAAAAAATAATTCTGCTAGGGCTGATGCTGGCGACATTGCAAGGGTGCAGTCTGCGCGAGCCCATCGGGGCTGAGCAGGACACGGAAACGCCGACCCTGACGCCGAGGGCGTCGACCTACTACGACCTGATCAACATGCCGCGACCCAAGGGCCGGTTGATGGCGGTGGTGTATGGTTTTCGCGACCAGACCGGGCAGTACAAACCGACCCCGGCCAGCTCGTTTTCCACCAGCGTGACCCAGGGCGCGGCGAGTATGTTGATGGACGCGTTGCAGGTCAGCGGCTGGTTCGTGGTGCTCGAACGCGAAGGCCTGCAGAACCTGCTGACCGAGCGCAAGATCATCCGCGCGTCGCAGAAGAAACCCAATACGCCGGTGAACATCCAGGCTGAACTGCCGCCGCTGCAAGCGGCGAACATGATGCTCGAAGGCGGGATCATTGCCTACGACACCAATGTGAAAAGCGGCGGGGAAGGGGCGCGGTATCTGGGTATCGACATTTCCCGGGAGTATCGCGTCGATCAAGTCACAGTGAACCTGCGGGCGGTGGACGTGCGCAGTGGGCAGGTGCTGGCGAATGTGATGACCAGCAAGACCATTTACTCGGTGGGTCGCAGTGCCGGGGTGTTCAAGTTTATCGAGTTCAAGAAGTTGCTTGAGGCCGAGGTTGGCTACACCACCAACGAGCCTGCGCAGTTGTGTGTGTTGTCGGCGATCGAGGCGGCGGTGGGGCATCTGCTGGCGCAGGGGATCGAGCGGCATTTGTGGCAGGTGGCGGGGGATAATTCGCCGCAGAGCAGTGAGACGCTTGACCGTTATCTGACCCAGAACAAGGTGCCTGAAGAAGAGTGAACCGAGGCGGCCTGCGGGCCGACCTGGCTTATGCCCTCAATATCCTGGCAGGCGCGAGGCTTGCCCGCGAAGGTGGCCTCAGCCGATCTATTTCTTGCTGGTCGAATACATATCCAATCCTGCGGTAATCAATTTCAAGTTTAAAGTTGGCACTTAACTATTACTTCTGATAGTAGACAGAAAAATGTCAAACCCCTAAGTTGGATCTGGTTGCAACGGTCCCTCATGGAACGCTTGCTTTTCGAAAATCCAACAAAGGAAATACAATGACAAACTTATTCACAAGCAGCGAAGCTTTGGTACTTGCAGAAGAAGTAATTCGAATTGCGAGAGTGCAAAATCGTCAAGTAGGCGTGGCAGTTCTGGATCACACCGGTAAGGAACTGATTTATGTTGCGGACGACGGATCGCGCTCCGAGCTTTATGAAGTTTGCTATAAAAAAGCATTCACAGCTCATCTGGCCCAAGAAAACACGCTGGCGTTTGCTGAAAAGCTGGGCAGTGATGGTGGTGTTCTGCTAGATGCATTTTTAATCAAACATCTGGTTCATCACGACAAAGTACTCTTTTTAAGTGGTGGGGATATTATTAAAAAAGGTAATGTTATTGCCGGTGCGGTGGGTGCTAGCGGTGCGGGAAATGCAATCATTGTAAATGGAATCGTGAAGGAAGCTTTGGCTAATTTGGGCTTGAACTAACGTTTGGCCTTAACCATCTATCTCGACATGTACCACTGGGTCGCGAGCGCCCAGTGGTAAGTTACTTTGTTGAGTTATTCTGAAACTCAGTGGTCGAGAAGGTAACGTGCTCTGGTGGACGGATGCCGGAGGAGTCACTCTGTAATGTAGGGGGAGATCCGATTTTTTCGGGTTGGTCCGATGCGTGGCATCGATTTGTAACTATGCGCAAACCTGTGGGAGCTGGCTTGCCAGCGATGGCGGCCTCGTGATCATCGAAAGGCTGGCGGCCTCATCGCTGGCAAGCCAGTTCCCACAGGGAATGGGTTGGCCTGGGGGGGTTGTTTAACGGTGTTTAGGTTTACTTCCTGAAAGCTACAGTTTCTTGCGTCGTTGCCTACACCTACGCCAGAATCCGCCGGCTTGTGTGCTTTGGTACGGGTCTCTGTTGTTTGCTTGTCGCTGAAATTTCAGCGAACGGGTTTAGCAGCTCGGACAATTTCAAGGCACGCCAGTATCACCTCCCGACCTTTCTGCGCGAATGTTGCGTGGGTAGGACTGCGTTTTATGGTGGCTGTGCGTGGGGCACTTCGGTGCGCCGGGTTCCTTGATCCCTGGTCTGCTAACCCGCGCACAGCCGCCACCCCTTTGTTTAGCAGCAATGTGTGGCGGCTCCATTGATCAAGGAGCTTTCCCCATGCCAAAACCAACCCCCAATCCCCCCGAATCATCACCCCTCATACCCAGCAGCCTGTACGTCATCGCCCCAGACATCGACACCGAAACCCTGCTGGCAAGCGCCTGCGAATCGTTGGCTTCAGCCAGTGTCATGGCCTGTGATTTCGCGGTGTTTGTCAGCGGCCCGCAGCAAAAAATGCTGTTGGGTATCCAGCGGCTCATCATGCTGGCCGACCTGGCGGTGAATAGGGCACTGGATAACATTGATCCGAAGGTATAGCGCAGACGCACGATCCTTCCCACGCTCTGCGGGGGAAGGATCTGAACAACCTCAATTACTTCTGCATCACCGCCGCCCGGTTATCCGAACCCATCTGTTGAATGGTCGCCATCTGGGTCGCGCCACTCTGATCGACATTGGCAACGTTCCCGGTGCCGCCCTGGGTCACGTAGGCCACGTTCATGGTGTCAGCCTGTTTCACAGTGATCTGGTTGTCGCTGCCCCACTGGCTGGTGAGCGCCTGGTTGCCGGTGCCTTCCTGGTTGAAGTCAGTGCTGTTGCCGCTGCCGCTGCTGCTGCCCGACGCCAGGTTGTTGGTGCCGCGCTGGTCAGAGATGAGGATGTTGTCGCTGCCGTTCTGGTCGAAGTACAGCTCGTTGTAATTCTCAGCCTGTTTGACCGTGGTTTTGTTGCCGGTGCCGGTCTGGCTTGTCGTCATTACGTGGCCGACGCCGTCCTGGGTGAAATTGGCAATGTTGGCGTTGCCGGTCTGGGTGATGGTGGCGGTCTGGTTGCTGCCGAACTGGCCGCCTTTTTGCGGACCTTTCCAGTTGCTGGCGTAGACCTTGTTGTCGCTACCCACGGAAGTGGCGGTGAGCGTATGGCCCTCGCCGGTCTGGTAGGTGAAGTGCACGTTGCCTGTGCCCGTCTGGTACAGCGCCAGGGTCGAGGCGGTGGACTCGAACTGGTCGGCATAGATCGCGTTGAGGTCGCCGACCTGGAAGACCTGTGCGGTGTTGCTGTCGCCGAAGCTTTGGTCAATTACGGTTTCGTTAGTCATGCCGATCTGCTGGACAGTGGCGTTGCTGGCGGTCTGGCCGTCTTGCCAGACTTCGCTGCCGTTGCCGTCGCCGAGCTGGTTGATGCTCAGGTTGCCGCCGACGCCGTTGCGCTGGTCGCCGTAGGCATAGTTATTGGTGCCGGCCTGGTTGATGTCGATCTGGCCGCCCATGTGGAAGATCTGTTCGGCGGTGGCGTAGTTGGTGCTGCCGTACTGGATGATCAACGCGTTGTTGGCGGTGCCGAGCTGGATCTGTTCGATATTGGCTTCGTTGCCGTCACCGAACTGCAAGGTGTGCCCGGTTGTGCCCTCCTGGCTGTCCTGATAAACGAACGAGAAGTTGCCGGTGCCTTGCTGTTGTTGCAGCACTTCACCGCCGCCGACGCCGATGGACTGGCTGGCGTGGGCAGTGTTCAGACTGCCGGTCTGTTGCTGGGTGATTTTGCTGTTGTCTTCGAACAACTGTTCGCCGTAACTGGCGTTGAAGTCGCCGATCTGGGTCTGCTCGAGGGTGCTCGTGGCCGAATCCTGCACGGCGGCCGCGTCGTTGCCCTGGCCCAGTTGCTGCTGGAAGGCCGAGCTGAACGGCGCCTGGGTCTGCTTCACGTCGGCGACGTTGGCGGTACCGGTCTGGTCCTGGCTGGAAATGCTGTCGTCGGCCATCGCCTGGGCACTGACAATGACCAGGATGGCGGCAGTGAGGGGCGTCAGTTTAAACATGATGAAACCTCCAAGTGGTGCAGTGCTTTAGCGATATTGTTTGACCGAAACGCTCATGCCGTTCCCCGACTGCGACACGGCGCTGGACAGCCCCGTACCCGCCTGGTCGATGCTGGCGTCGTTGTTATTGCCGTTCTGGGAAATCTGCGCGCGGTTCTGGCTGCCGGCCTGCGTTATCGAGGCGGAGTTGCCGGAACCTTGCTGATTGATCAACGCCATCAGGTCGCTGCCTTGCTGCAGGATGTAGGCTTCCTGATTGCTGCCCGACTGGACGATGGTGCCGAGCAACGACTGACCGTTCTGTTGCAGCAGCGCCACGTTGGCCTGGCCGTTCTGGTTGATCAGCGCGTGCTGGCCAATCGGCGGTGGCAACTCGCCGAGGTCGGCGCCGGGGGCCAGGTCGTCGTTGTCCATCAAATCATCGGCGCGCACCCCCGCACTGCCGCAGAGCAGGAGCAGGCAGAGCAGGGCGGCGGTCGACGTTTTCATGCTGTGGTCCTTTTGGTAGAGACCCGCCCCATCAACCCGGAGATTGATGGGGCGAGGGCTCAGTTGGAGATCACCGACACCGAACGCGTGGTGCCTTGGGACGAGGTGATGGTGGCGGTCGGGTTCGCCGACGGAATCACCGTGGTGATGTTGTTCACCGTCAGCCGCCAGCGACCGGTCACCGGCACCGTGGTGGTGCCCAGGAGTTGCAACCCGGTCGGGGTCGACACCTGGATGGTGATGGTGTTGCCGGTGGTCACCGATGAGGTGCCCGCGAAGTCCCAGGTGAAACGGTTGTTCGAGCGCGCCGAGACCGTGGCCGTGGTCACCGTGAAGACTTCAGCCGCTGGCTTGGGCGAGACCTGCACGGTGACCGTCGCCGGTGACACCGACACGGCGCCGAAGCTGTCCTTGACGAAGTAGGTGAAGGTCGTGGTGAACGCCGTGGTCACCGTGGCCGGTGGGGTGTAGGTGATCACCGTGCCGTTGCTGCTGACGGTGCCGCGAGTGGCCGGCGGTTGAGTGAAGCTGGCGACCGCGAGCGGTACGTTGCCTTCCGGATCGGTGTCGTTGGTCAGCACACTGATCGGTATCGCCACGCCCAGGGTCGCGACGCTGTCGGCGACCGCCACCGGTGGCTGGTTAGGCGCCACGGTAATCGTCACGGTGGCCGGAGTGGCCGAGGCCAGGCCTTTGATGTCTTGCGCCTTGTACGTGAAGGTGGTGGTCAGCGGTGCATTGACCACGGCGGGCGGTGTGTAGGTGACCGCAGTCGTGCCGCTCAACGCCACAGTGCCCTGGCCGGTGGCCGGTTGGATCAGCGCCGTGATGCTCAGCGGCGTGTTGCCATCCGGGTCGCTGTCGTTGGTCAGCAGGCTGAGGGTGATCGGCACGCCGAAGCTGGTGCTGCCGGTGTCGGCCCGGGCGATGGGCGCCTGGTTTTCACCGGTGTCCGGTGCCGTCCCGGCTACCACCACCAGTTCGGTGTCGTTGCCGCCAGCGGCGGATTTGATCGTGACACTCGCCGGTGGCTGCGTCAGATCGGCAACGGTCAGGCGCTGCAATGTACCGGTTTTCGTCAGGCGCCCGTAGCCTTGGGCGACCATGTCCGGTACCACTACTTCGTCAGACGAAGTGGCTTCTATCAGCAGGCTGTGATTGCTCCAGTTGTAGCGTGCGGTCTGGATTTTCACGATGTCGGTCACTTTGCTCGACACCGCTGTTGGCCGTTTAGTACCGCTTGGGTCAGTTGCGGTCACCACGATCACCGAAGGCACGGTGGCACCGGTCAGACGATGGCCGAAAAATTGGCCGGTGTTGTCGCCGAGCATGTTGACCAGGCAGGGCGACTGCGGTGGTCCGGGAACCAGGGGCACGGTCTCGCGAAAGCACACACTTGAACCGTTGGTCGATTTGCCAAAGACCTCAACGCGGGTGCTGCTGGTACCCGTGCCTGAGGAGGTGCGGCGGTAAGTAGCGCGACCGATTTCCACGGGTGTTTGTGCGCGGTTGTCGAGGACTTTGCCGGACAGGGTGAAGAGGGTGGTCTGGATGGTCCCGGCCGGACCCTGGACACGCAGGAAGTTGTTATTGAATGGGCTGCCGGTGACCGCTTCCGTAAGGTTGGGATCGCCCACGAATGTCTCGATGGAGCCGGTGTCCGGATTCACTTCGGTGTACGGCCCGTTCACGCTGCGCAGGAATGGCCCGACGTCCCCGTTGAGTGCACCGGCGAAGTTGCCCGGTGCGCCGATGCCGATGTCGCGGGTGATGTTGATCGCCCGACGGCCCGGCGTGGTGACGTTGACCGTTTCTACGCCAAACGGGTGGGTGATGGTGTAGGTCCCCGCGACAGGAATGTTCACCCGCAGGCGAATCCGCGCGAAGCTGGCCTGATCGCCGTCGACAGGGTTTCCCCCAGTGAACGCCGCTTCGACCCCGGCCACGTAGGCATCCACGCCATAGCCGCCGACATCGGTGATGCTGGTATCGGCGAGGAACCAGAACGCTTCCGGCGGCCAGTTATCCGGGAACACCATCGGCTGGGTGTCGTCGAACACGCCAGGCTCCGGATTGAGGATGCACATGTAGGCGGGCGCGCCAGGAGCACCAGGTGACCGCGAGCTGGTAGCCCGCGACTGGCACAGCTCCAGCGACAGCAAACCGCTGTCCTGATACCACGTGGGGAATTTCCCCGTGGCGAAGGTGTAGGGGCCGGTATCGACAGCAGCGAGTTGCGCGAACGCACTGCCGGACAGCGAGAGAGTCAGCCCGAGCGCGTTGAGCGCGAAGCGTGGCCACTTGTTCATGATGCCTCCTGATGCGGATCTGGGCATGAGAGCGTTCATTGCACGATGACCACTTCTTCGGTATCGGTGCCGCCATTGGAGGACGTCACCCGAACCTTGGCCGGTGGAATCGGCGAGATGCCGGTCGACAGAGTTTTCTCTGCACCGTTGCCGCTGAGGGCGCCGATGGCGACACCCGTGCCGGAGGTGACGGTGAGTACCGGTGGCGAAGTTTCATCGCTGGTCGATGCCACGACCGTGATTTGCCCGCTACTGAGGCTGTACTCGGCCCGTGAAATCACCACCAGGTCGGTCAACGGCATGGACACGGTGGTCGGCGTGCTGCTTGGGATGGCCAAATGGTTGTCGGCCGTCACCAGCAGGTTGCTCGGCAACGTCGGGTTGGTGGGTGACTGGGCGTACCAGTGGCCGGTGGTGTCAGCCTCGGTCAGTTTCAGCACCGGGCTGTTGCTGTCCAGGCTAACGGTGGCCGGTGGCGGCGGGGCCATGACGAATACGTCCTGCTGGGCCACCGGGGCGCTGCTGCCGGCCTTACGCGAATAGGTGCTGCGCTCGGCAATGATCGGAGTGGGGCGCGCCAGCGTCGACAACTTGCCGGAAATGGCCATCACGGTGGTGCGCAAGTCCAGCCCGTTCGGGCCTTCAATGCGGATGTAGTTGGTGTTGAAAGGGCTGCCGGTGAAGGCCTCATCCAGGTTCGGATCGCCGACGAATTTGTCGGCGGAACCGGTGGCCGGGTTGGTCTCGGTGTAAGGGCCGTTGACGCTGCGCAAGAAGGGGCCGACATCACCTTTGAGCGCGCCATCGTAGGTTTTCGGCGAGCCGATACCGATGTCACGGGTCATGTTGATCGCCTTGCGCCCGGGGGTGTCGATGTTGAATACATCGACGCCGTAGGGGTGGGTGATGACATAGGTGCCCGCGGTGGGTACGTCCACGCGAATACGGATACGGGCGAAACTGATCTGGTCGCCTTCCTTGGGATCACCTCCGCTGAAGGCGGCTTCAAGGGCGCTGACGTAGGTCAGGTCGATGCCCCGTGCCACGTCGACGATGGCGCCGTCGCCGGTGAACCAGAACGCTTCATCGGGAAAGTTGTCCGGGAAAGCCACAGGCTTGGTGTCGTCAAAAATGCCGGGCGACGGATTCAGCAGGCACATGTAGGCCGGCGCGCCGGGTACACCGGCGACCCTGGAGCTGACAGCCTTTGACAGGCACAGGTCGACGGTCCGACCGTGGGTGTCCTGGTACCAGGAAGCGAAATTCCCGTTGGCTGGCACATAGGGGCCGGAATCCACGGCATACAGCGCTGCGTGTGAAACGCCTTGGGCCAAAGCGGACACGATCAGGGCGATCGCGGTTTTGGACAGTAAAGGGTGCATGAGTATTCCCTCTATCAGAGACCTGCCCCGGGGGGATGGGTCAGTTGAAGAGGCATCGGCAACTTCCATACCAATCGTTTGAAAACGGCGCGAGAGGCGCGTAGTCAAGGCTTTTCAAACTTGCGCGACGGTTGCATGCGCGACGGACATACGGGCCACTGTCCCCAGCATTGGGGGTAGGTGGGGATAACTGCAAACCTGTAGCCGCTGGCGAAGCCTGCTGCTAAAAAGTGACGGTGCTGGTGAAACAAGTGGAGGGACCCAAGGGCGGGCAAACCGCCGTGAGTGGGCTATAACCAATGGGGGAATCGCCGAGAAGTAGCCCATGAACATGCCAACGCAAACACTCCAGGCCGGGGAGCGCGATATCCATTTGAGCGCGCGTAAGCAGCCGTTCAATCTGCTGCGCTGGTTTTCGCTCATCAGCATGGCGGTGATTGGCACAGTGGCAGTAGCGCTGGGCGCGGTGTCCACGCGATTCGTGATTACCGAGAGCGTGCAGCGCGATGCGCTGCTGACCTCGCAGTTCATTCAGGCGATTGCCTCGGCCGAGGTGCGCCACGTATCGATCCCCAATGTGCGGACCATGGGCGAACTGCTCGATCCGCGCCAGGACCGCCATTTCCCCGACGTCGACCCGCTGGCCCGGGCCAATGCCCGAGGCGAGTTTCTCGACCATATCGAACATTTGCCGGACGTGATCCTGGCCAACATCTACGCCCCCGACCGCATGGTGATCTGGTCGACCAACCCGGCGTTGATGGGCACGACAATCCATGCCGACGAAGACCTGGATCAGGCGTTTTCCTCCAGGACGCCGGTTTCGGCCAGTTATCACGACGTCGATAAAACCCGCATGGAACAGAAATTCGTCACGCCGCCGGAATACATCTTCATTGAAAACTACATTCCGCTGTTCGATGCCGATGGCCAGAACGTCACGGCGATGGTCGAGATCTACAAAGAACCCAGGGACCTGATCGACCGCATGGAGCGCGGCCTGGTGCTGATCTGGATGGCCACCGCACTGGGTGGCGGCCTGATCTACCTGGGGTTGTACTGGATTGTACGGCGGGCGGCGATTCTGCTGGCGGCACAACAACAACAACTGATCACCAACGAAACCTTTGTCGCCCTGGGCGAGATGTCGTCGGCGGTGGCCCACAGCTTGCGTAATCCGTTGGCGACCATCCGTTCCAGCGCGGAACTGGCGCTGGAATTCGATCCCGGCCCGGCACACAAAAACATCAACGACATCATTGGCCAGGTTGATCGCATGTCGAAGTGGGTCAGGGAGTTGCTGCAATCCCTGCGCCCGCTGCATGACGAACCGGAACCGGTGAATCTGGTGGCGGCGCTGCACGACAGCGTCATGGCGTTCGAGCAGCAGATCGCCAAGGCCGGGGTCGACGTGGTGTTTGCGCCGAAGGAAACACCGATGGTCCTGAGCCAGCAGATGCAGCTGTCGCAGATACTCAACAGTCTGCTGGCGAATGCGCTCGAAGCCATGGACAAGGGCGGCACGCTGACCATCACCCTGGAGGCGACCGATTCCCGGGGCGTCAGTGCGCTGATCAGCGACACCGGCAAGGGCATGAACGACGAACAACGCAGCATGGCCTTCCGCCCGTTTTTCACCACCAAGCAAGGCGGGCTCGGCGTCGGGCTGGTGCTGGTCAAGCGGATCATGGAGCGGTGCGGCGGTGCCGTGAGCCTGGAAAGCCGCGAAGGTGAGGGCACTCGTGTTCGTCTGTCGTTCAAGCGGGTTCCCTGGAAGCGGGGATGAACTTTCCCCGGTGGTGGGTGTCATTCCCCATTCGTTTTTTGGGTCATGGCACATTGATGTTGATAAGCCATTGTTTTATGGGTGATTAATACTTTCGTATAAAGCTGTTACAAATCTGGCGAGCTCCTTGCAAAACCTCCATCACCCCCTTCACGACTTCGAGGCGGCTGGTGATGGACAGAAAATCGCGGTACCCCTTCAAATGGCTTGGCCTGCTGACACCGCTGAGCGTCCTTCTGACAATGATGCTGAGCACCGCGAGCCTGCGTGCCAGCCCGATCGATGACGAACGACAGCCCGAACCGTCCGACCCTTCGGCCTATTACGACGAACCGGCTGACGAAGCGACCGCTTTGAACGCCATTTTGACCCTGCCCGAGGCCAACCAGGACTCCTTCGATTTGCCGGATGGCGTCAAAGGCAGTCGCGACACCACGCGCAAGGAAAACATCCTGCCGCCGGCGGCACAGACCAGTTTCAATTACCCCACCAACGGCAAACCCAGCCCGCTGTTTGGCGCGCTGCCGTTCACTCAGCAACTGACGTTGTTTGAAGAGTTCGGCCCGGAAAAACTCGACCCCACCACCCCGGCCGCGCTGTTGCCGTTTCCACCGGCCGCCATTGGCCCGCTGCCGGCGCAAGACCCCAATAACGCGGCCCGCAGTGCGCCACCGGGCGTAGCGCTCGATACTTTTTTGCGCCAACCGGGGCTGACCCCGTTCCCCAGTCAGTTTTCCAACGTGGTGGATCGCAATCCGTGGCAGGCGCAGATCGAGTACTTCCTCAACCGCCATATCGGTTCGTCTGCCGAAGGTCGTCCGCCAGGAAAGGGCTGGTCGCATCAGCGCTGGAACGAGTTCTACCCGCAAAACGCCTACAAGACCGTGCAGACCGGTGCGCGGATCAACGGCGGGGTGCGCGACAGTGTGCAAATGCACCATTACGCCGTGGGGGAATTCGGCCCCGGAGGTCTCTATCACAACGTCGCCGGTGTACCGGTAACGGATGGCACCTCCAAAGGCGTCGATCCGCGGTTCCACCCGAACATGCCGGTGCAGAACCACAACTCGGTGTGGACCTTCGACGGCACCCTGCCGCCCAAATTGTTGATGGTGCGCTACGGTCAGCCAGTGCTGATGCGCCATTACAACGGCTTGCCGATCGACCCGGCGGCCAACATGGGCTTCGGCCTGCACACCATCACCACCCATGAGCACAACGGTCACGCGCCGGCGGAAAGCGATGGCTATGCCAACGCGTTTTTCTTCCCGGGGCAGTATTACGACTATCGCTGGCCGATCCAGCTGGCCGGCTACGACAGCATCAACACCGACGCCCATGATCCGCGCGCGGCGTTCCCTTGCGCGCCGGGCGAATCCCTGTGGACCAACGACCTGAGCCCGAGTCGCAAGACCTGCGAAAACGGCACGATCAAGATCCGTGGCGACTGGCGCGAAACCATGAGCACCCACTGGTTCCACGACCACATGCTCGATTTCACCGCGCAGAACGTCTACAAGGGCAACGCGGCGATGATGAATTACTACAGCGCCCTGGACCGCGGCAACGAGTCGGTAAACGACGGCGTCAACCTGCGTTTCCCCAGCGGCAGCGGCTTGCCGTGGGGCAACCGCGACTACGACGTCAACCTGGTGTTCGCGGACAAAGCCTGGGATGCGAATGGTCAGCTGTGGTTCAACCCCTTCAACACCGACGGCTTCCTCGGTGACCAGGTAATGGTCAACTGGCAGTGGAAACCGACGCTGGACGTCCGGGCCCGCAGCTATCGGTTCCGCATGCTCAACGGTTCGGTGTCGCGTTACTACAAATGGGCGCTGGTGCGTGAAATCAAGGGCACCAGTGGCGAGTTCCAGGGCCCCAAAGGCTCGGGTCTGTCGTATGCCCGCGTGCCGTTCCACATGATTGCCAACGACGGCAACATCATGGAACACAGCGTGCCCTTCGACGGCACCATGGACCTCGACGCCGACGGCGATAAACAGAACCACAACGCTATCTTGCCGACACAGGGCATTGCCGAACGCTTCGACATCATCGTCAACTTCGCCAGGAACGGCATCAAGCCAGGGGACAAGATTTTCTTGGTCAACCTGCTGGCCCATGATGACGGCAAAGGTCCGAAAGAACCGATCGCCCTCGCCGACGTGCTCTCCGAGAAATACCTGGCGGTGATCAAGCAATCGAGCAAGGGACCGCAGTGGGACAAAGGTGATCCGGCGGTGGGCAAAGTGTTGCAACTCAACGTCAAGGCCTACACCGGTCAGGACTTGGCCATGGACCCGGCGCTGTACGAGCCGGCCAAACCGGGCAAGGCTGAAGGCCTGGTGATGATCCCGCTGAAGATTCACCGCGACAATGCGGCCGACAAAGTCCTGCTGTCTCAGGCCCGGCACCGCAGCTTCATCTTCGGTCGTTCCGACGGCACCGATGAAGCACCGTGGACCGTCAAGACCGATGGCGGCTTCGGCTTCCACATGGACCCTCGGCGGCTGAACGCGGCCACCCAGTTGAAGAGCGGCCCGACCGATGCCGGCACCAATGGCTTCGGCACCCTGGAAGTGTGGAACATCAAGCTGGGCGGCAAGGGCTGGAGCCACCCGGTGCATGTGCACTTCGAGGAGGGCATCATCCTCAGCCGTGGCGGCAAGGCACCACCGGAATGGGAAAAATGGGCACGCAAGGACGTGTACCGCATCGGCTCTGAAAACGACGGCCTGGACAGCGTCGAGATGGCGATCAACTTCCGCGAATTTGCCGGGACCTATATGGAACACTGTCATAACACTCAGCATGAGGACAACTCCATGCTGCTGCGCTGGGACATTGAGAAACCCGGGCAATTCCAGTTGATGCCGACACCGCTGCCAAGTTGGGATGGCGTGCGTTACGTCAACTCCGCCGCGCTGCCAACCTTCCGCAATGGCGATGGCTACGGCCCGCAAGTGACGGTGAAAAAATGATCCGCCGGGGAGCCGACACGCCAGTGCATACGCCGCGCTCCCGCGCCCTGGGTATGCACCTGATTCTGGTACTGGTGACGTTCCTGCTGGCCAGTCAGGTGCTGCTCGCCCATGAAGGCGTTCTTGAAAATGCAGTGGCGCCGACGGAGTCGGCGACACCCTGGGGCAGCGATTATTTCCCCAATACCCTGCTGACCGATCAGGACGGTCGGCAGGTGCATTTTTTCGATGACCTGATCAAAGACAAAGTGGTGGTGATCAACTTCATTTTCACCTCGTGCAGCGACTCTTGTCCGCTGGAAACCGCGCGCCTGCGTCAGGTGCAAAAACTGCTCGGCGACAGGGTCGGCCAGGACATCTTTTTCTACTCGATCAGCATTGATCCCTTGAGTGATACACCCGAAGTGCTCAAGGCCTATTCGCAACGGTTCAAGGTCGGCCCGGGCTGGAAATTCCTCACCGGGACATTCGAGGCCGTCACCGACCTGCGCAAAAAGCTCGGGTTGTTCATCGAGGGCGTCGATAACGGGCGCAGCAAGGACCACAACCTGAGCCTGATCGTCGGCAATCAGAGTACGGGGCGCTGGATGAAAGCCTCTCCGTTCGAAAACCCGTGGATACTCGCCGATCAACTGGCCAACACCTTGCAGAACTGGAAGCAGCCCAGTGTTGAAGAAAATTATGCCAATGCACCCGAGATCCGCCCGCCGAGCAACGGCGAAGAATTGTTCCGCACCCGTTGTGCTTCGTGCCACAGCCTTGGACCGCTGGACGGACAGGGCATCGGCATGCGCAGCATCGGCCCGGACTTGATCGGCGTCACTCGACAGCGCGCCCCGGCGTGGCTTAATCGCTGGATCCGCGAACCGGATCGCCTGCTGGCCGAGAAGGACCCGATTGCCGTGGAACTGTTTCAACGCTTTGACAAAGTGCCGATGCCCAACCTGCGTCTGGACGAAAAATCCGCGCAGTCCATCATCGATTTTTTGCAGGAAGAAACCGATCGTCAGCAACCGTTGCAAGCGGCGCAGGCGCCTTAGCGGCTGATGACAGTCATTGAGCCACCGTGCTCGACCAATGCCACCTACACTGATCCGAAACCCCTACTGAAAAAGCTCCATGCCAGTACCCGGGACACACCCATGCAGATACTCGAACAACATAAAGTACCTGCGCCGTCGAACACGCCGGCGGGAGAAGGTACGTGCTGGCGGTGCCAATTCAATCTGCTGCGCTGGTTTTCCCTCGGCAGTTTTCTGATCATCGCCGGCGTCGCGATGGTACTGGGTTACATTTCCACGCGTTTCGTGGTCGAGGAGAGCATCGAGCGCGACTCCATGCTGACCGCGCAATTCATTCAGGCCATCGGCGCCGCCGAAATACGCCACGCGACGATTTCTCCGAACAGAACCATGGGCGAAATGCTCGATCCGCGTCAGGACAACGCCTATCCCGACGTGAATCCCGGCGCACGTGCTGCTTCGCGGATCGAGTTTCTCGATCATGTGGAGCATCTGCCGGATCTGCTGCTGGCCACGGTGTATGCCCAGGACCGCACCGTGGTCTGGTCGACCAACCCGGAACTGATCGGCGTGCGTATCGAGGACGATGATGAGCTGGACGAATCCTTCGAAATGAAAGAGCTGGTGTCCACCAGCTATCACGAGATCGATGAGGAACGTCCCGAACAGCGCCTGCTCCGCGAGCCTGAATACCTGTTCATCGAGAATTACATCCCGATGTTCAACGCCGACAAAAGCAAAGTCATTGCCATGGTCGAGATCTACAAGGAGCCGGCGGATTTGGTGGAACGTATCCAGCGCGGCTTCAAGGCTATCTGGCTGGCGACCGTGCTTGGCGGTGCGGTCATTTACCTGGGGTTGTTCTGGATTGTGCGGCGTGCGGCCAAGCTGCTGGAAAGTCAGCAGAAGCAGCTGGTTGCCAACGAAACGTTCGTCGCCCTCGGAGAAATGTCCTCGGCGGTGGCCCACAGCTTGCGCAACCCGCTGGCGAACATTCGTTCCAGCGCCGAGCTGGCCCAGGACATCGCCAGCCACGGCGCGCAGAAGAACATCGGCGACATCATCAATCAGGTTGATCGCATGTCGCGCTGGGTTCGCGAGTTGCTGGTGTCGTTGCGGCCGATGAATGACGACTATGAAACCGTGGACCTGGTGCTGGCCATCGACGACACCCTGAGTGCCTTCGACGCGTTGATCAAGCGTTGCGGCGTTGAAGTGCGCTTCACCCCGCAAACCTGGCCACCGGTGCTCACCCAACAGGTGCTGCTGACGCAAATTCTCAATAGCCTGTTCGCCAACGCGCTGGAGGCCATGCCCAAGGGTGGCGTGCTGAGCATCGACATCGAGGCGCCGCAACCCGGACAGGTGCGCATGACCTTGAGCGACACCGGCAAGGGCATGACCCCACAGCAGCAGCAAATGGTCTTCAAGCCGTTTTTCACCACCAAACAAGGCGGGTTGGGCGTTGGCCTGGCCCTGGTCAAACGAATAATGGAACGCTTTGAGGGCTCGGTCGAACTGACCAGTCGAGAGCAGGAAGGAACCCGCGTCAGTCTTAATTTTAAAGTGGCAACGGGAGGGGAATATGGAGCACAGCATTCTGCTGGTCGAGGATGACGAACTGCTCGCCGAGAACATCCAGACCTACCTTGAGCGCAAAGGCTTCGAGGTGACTGTCTGCCATTCGGCGGAAGAGGCGCTTGAACAATTGAGCACGTTCGCGCCTGACGTGGTGCTGACCGACAACTCGCTGCCGGGCATGAGCGGTCACGACCTGATCCAGAAGCTGCGCATCAGCGCGCCGGATCTGAAAGTGATCATGATGACCGGCTACGGCAATGTCGAAGACGCCGTGGTAGCGATGAAGGAAGGCGCATTCCATTACGTCACCAAACCGGTGGCGCTGCCAGAGCTCAAGCTGTTGCTGGACAAGGCGCTGGCCACTGACCGAATGGAACGCACACTGTCGTTTTATCAGGAGCGCGAGGCGCAGAAGTCGGGGGTTCAGGCATTGATCGGCTCATCGGCACCGATGCTTTATCTCAAGGGCACCATTGCGCAATTGCTTGATGCCGAGCGCCGCATGGCCAATACCGATCTGCCGCCAGTGCTGGTGGAAGGCGAAACCGGCACCGGCAAGGAACTGGTGGCCCGCGCGCTGCATTTTGACGGCCCGCGCAGCAAGGGCCCGTTCATTGAATTCAACTGCGCATCGATTCCTTCAAATCTAGTCGAGTCGGAACTGTTCGGCCACGAGAAGGGCGCGTTCACCGATGCCAAGGACCGCCGCGTCGGTCTGGTGGAAGCAGCGGATGGCGGTACATTGTTTCTCGATGAAGTCGGGGAAATGGACCTGCTTCTGCAAGCCAAACTGCTGAAGCTGCTGGAAGACCGGACGATTCGCCGGGTCGGTTCGGTGAAGGAGCGCAAGGTCGATCTGCGGGTGATCAGCGCGACCAACTGCAACCTCGAACAAATGGTTCAGCAGGGCAAATTCCGCCGCGACCTGTTCTTTCGTTTGCGCATCATCTCGATCAAGGTGCCGCGCCTGTATGCCCGTGGCGAAGACATTCTGTTGCTGGCCCGGCACTTCCTCGCCATCCACGGCAAACGCTACGGCAAACCGAACCTGCATTTCAGTGATCAGGCCGAAGAGTTGATGCTCAGCTATACATGGCCGGGCAATGTCCGCGAATTACGCAACATGCTCGAACAAACCGTGCTGCTGGCCCAGACCGACACCATCGCCGCTTATCAGTTGAACGTCTGCCAGAGCCTGGTAGATGAACCGATGGTGATGCCCGAGATGCCCCACCATCATCATAATCATCACAGTGAGCCGCGCCCGATGTACAACGGCAGCGAGTCGATGAACCTCCCGGAAGTGGAGCGCGACATGGTGCGCAAGATGCTCGACAAGACTGACTGGAACGTCACCAAGTCCGCGCGTCTGCTGGGTTTGAGCCGCGACATGCTGCGTTATCGCATCGAAAAACTCGGCCTCGCGCGCCCGGACAAACGTCAGTGGTAGACGGGCGTGGCCTGGCCCTGGCGAGTGAGGCAGGCCAGCAGGCAGCTTGGGTCGACGACTTCTTCATTGACGTAGACACCGCGCGCTTCATCGTAAGAACGGATGAACACGCGCACGGTGGCGTCCGCGACCGTGGGCAAGCGTGAATCGGAAAACACGTGCTCGCTGGAAATCGGGATGAAATCCTGCGGCGCCGTGGGGATGTACGAACCCGGCGGCACGGTGCTCAGGGTAGGCGGAACCGGGTGGGCAAACGGCTGGTTGTCGCCGTAATAGTTGAACTCGCTGCTGTACTCGGACGGCGGCGTCAGGGTGTCGTTCGCGTGAGCGGCAGTAGCGGCAGTAGCGGCGGTCAGGCAGAGAAGGAATGACAGCGTCAGATCGATGTTTTTCATGGCAGCACCCGCGAATCGGTTTTCCGGAATTCCCCAAGGCCATTAACTATAGCTGCCGCAGGTTGGGGTTGCCGGCCGACACGCAGATGATCGTTCCCACGCTCTGCGTGGTAACGCCTCACTGGACGCTCAGCTTCCGATCTTGGGACGCGGAGCGTACCTGGCTGCATTCCCACGCGGAGCATGGGATCGATCATTGATCTGTGCCATGCCACGCGCTTTAACGACATGACCGATGGCCCGAAGAAATTCGTCGTTATCGCCGTCTGCCAGCACTTGCGAAAGGTATTCGCTGATCGCTTCGTCACTGTCCAGCAATGCAGCCATGTCGAATGTGGTCATGGTTAAAATTCCTTTATCAATTCTCCAAAGATCAGTCAGCCCAACCCCCACCGCATCCGATACACCCCCGGTGCGCATCCGAACCAGCGCAGGCAGGCGCGGTTGAAGCTCTGTACGTCGCTGTAGCCCAATTGATCCGAAATCTGCACCAACTCCAGTTCTGCGGCCTGCAACAGATCCTCGGCCTTGCTGCGGCGATACTCGTCCAGCAATTCGGAAAAACTCCAGCCCAGCGCCTTCAAGCGCCGGGCTGCGGTGCGTTCGAGCAAGTGCTGGCTGGCGCAGAACTGCTGCCAGTGGGCATTGGCGAGATCGGCGATCAGATGATCGCTGACTTGTTCCAGCAACGTCGGTTCGCTGTTGCGCCGGGTCTGTTCCAGCAGTTCGACCAACGTTTGCTCAAGCTCATGGTTGCCGGGAGTCAGCGCCGCCACAAAAAGCTGCGGGTCGAGGCGAATCGCGTGGTGCGGCTGCGCCCATTGCACCGGCGCACGGAACGCTTGTGCATGTGTCTCGGGATCGGGCGTGCACGCCCGGGACAGGCTGACCCCGAGGATCGGATCACGCTCCAGCCCGCTGGCGAGAAACTTGCGACGCAGCATGCTGCACAGGCTGATAAGGATGTAATCGGCAATCGGTGCGCTGGCTTTCAGGCTGCCATGGTCGAGCAGGCGCAATTCGACGCCTTGGCCGTCGTGCACGATGAGGGCCTGGAAATGCCCGTTGAAGAACGGGAAGAAGCGCTCGAAATAGGCGCAGGCACTTTCCAGCGAGGCCGCCACGTCGAACAGGTAAGTCAGGCCGTTGGTGGCGGTCGAGACGAAGCGCCGACCGGCTGCCAGCCCGATCAAAGGGTCACCGGTCTGCTCCAGCGCAAACACCCAGAAGCGTCGCGACAGAAACAGCGGAATCCGCATGAACGGCGCGCGCAACTCGAACAGGCTGCGCCGGAATAGCGCTTCGAGGGTTTCCCTGGCAACGCCTCGGGCCAGTAACTCTTCGATGGCCGGCAGCAGAGTCGGCGCATAAAACGCGTTGGGGGATGGCTGATCGCTTTTTGTCATGTAGGGCTCACAGCTTGTCTCTGGACACTGGTTAGGCTGCGCGACGTTAAGCGATTTGCCGGAGCAAGACCATGCTTGATTTACGCCAGCTCGATCTGAACCTGCTGCTCGCCTTCGATGCCATTTACCAGCAGCGCAGCGTTACCCGTGCCGCTGAAGTAATGTGCCTGTCCCAACCGGCGATGAGCAACGCACTGCGCCGCCTGCGCGATTTGTGCGGTGATCCATTGTTCATCAAAAGCCGTCTGGGCGTGACGCCGACGCTGGTGGCGCATCGTCTGGCAGATTATGTGCGCGTGGCGCTGGAGTCGTTGCGCGACGGCTTGCGGATGATTCCGGCTGCCCGCCAGAACAATCCGTTGCTGCGCATCAGTTGCCTGGACTGCCTGCAACCGGTGCTGCTGGATGCCCTGCTCGAAGCGCCGCACGCCGACTGGCAAGTGCGCTACTTCCAGCCGCGTCGTCGAGACGCCTTGCAGGAACTGGCGAGCGGAAAACTGGACATCCTGGTCGACCTTGACCAGCCTTTGGCTGGTCTCGCCGGTCTGCACAAACAGGTGTTGCCCGCCGATCATTACGTGTTCGCTTATGGCGCAGCGCTCAAGGAACCGCCGCGAACCCTGCAAGCGTATCTGGAGCAACCGCAGATTCAGATTTCAAGCCGTCGCGACGGGCTCAGCCCGGTGGATTTGCACCTCGGTCTGAAAGGCCTGCGCCGGACACTGGCGGTCAATACGCAAAGCACGCTCGCAGCGAAGCTGATTGCCGATCGACAGCCGTTCGGCATGAGCCTGCCGAGCCGGGTCGCCGTCGTGCTGGGTTTGCAGCAAGTGCCGATCCCGCTGGACGAACCGGTGGAGTTGAAACTGGCGCTTTACATCGAGTCCCGTTACCGCTTCGAACGCAGTCGCGAGGAAGCGATGCATTGCCTGTTGCGTGCCTTGGGTGAGCCGCGTGCGCTGCAAACCTTCGCCCGCCGCGCGTAATTCGTGTGGGCCTAGGTGGTCGCGAGCAATCGCTGATCCACCGCCAGAATCGCATCGACCATCGCCAGCGCTGCCGGTGTCAGCGAGTAACCGGCGCGGCTGACGATGCCGTAATGCAGTTGCAAACCGGGATCGTCGCGAGGCACGTCGACGAAGTCCAACAGTTGGATCATTCCTTGTTCGGCCATTTCAGCGAGGGCTTCCATGGTCGCAATACCGACCGCATCGGAACGCATCACCACGCGGCGGATCGCGTCAAATTGCGCGCATTCGACACTCGGGTTGAAGTCCGGCTCACCTTGCACGTCGGCGAGGATCTTGCGGATCATGGGCGGAATTCGTGTGCCGACCACGGCGTAGTCGAGCAGGGCGCGCAAGGGCAGTTTTTCCCGCGTCGCCAACGGATGGTCGATGCGGCAGAAGAACCGCCCACGTCGCGACCGCAGCAGTTGCACCTGATACTGCGGATCGCCGGTGAAGTAACGTGCGTCCGCCACCAGGAATTCGATTTGTTGTTCCCGCAACCACAGCGCCAGTTGTTCCCAGTCACCCAAATGAAAACGGGTGCGAATCGCCGGGTGTGCCTGGATAAATTCCGCCAACGCTTGCGGCACCAAGAGTTGCGCGGGGTAAGGGCCGCTGCCGAAATGCAACTCGCCGCCGGTAAGGCCGTTGTACTGGGTCAGTTCGTTGTGCAGCGCCTGACTGCCGGCGAGCAAGCGCCTGGCATGCTGCAGCACCAGTTCACCTTGTCCCGTGAGGCGGAATTCGCGGCTGCTGCGTTCCACCAGCGCGCAATCGAGATCCCGTTCGAGGGTCTGGATGCTGCGACTGAACGCCGGTTGGCTGAGATTGATCGCCTCGGCGGCACGGCCGAAGCTGCGGTAATCGGCCAAAGCCACCAAGTGGCGAAGCTGGCGTAAATCCATCATGCGTCTCCTGCATTCCGTTGATACTTTTAATGCATTTGATCGATATCACATGGACTGGCATAAGTACAACCCTGACTCTTCGCCGTAGCCTGCCATGTCCATTCAACCGTTCGCTTCCAGCGCTTTCACCCGCACCATTCTCAGCCATGCGCAACAGTCGGGCCTGTGTCAGGACCAGCTATTACAGCGCGCAGGCATCAGCCTGTCGTGGCTGGATGGCCAGGGGCAGCATGTTCCTGCGCACTTGGTCGAACAACTGTGGAGCGAATGCGAAAGTGCCGGTGCCGGGGCCACCTTTGGTTGTGAACTGGTCAACGGCATGGCGACCACGTGCCTGCAAGGTTTGAACATCCTGCTGGATTCCGCTGCTACATTGCGCGCGAGCCTGGCGTGCTTCATCGAGTACCTGCCGCGGGTGACCAATTACGTCGTGGCGGAGTTGGACGAGGGCGACGGACAGGCTCGACTCCACCTGAAAGCGGCCCACCAACCGCCGCACTTTTTCGGGCTGGACGCGGCGACGTTAAGCCTGGTCCGCAATATCGCGCGACGGGTCGGGCGAGCACCGAGGGAGGTGTTTGTCAGCGTGACCCTGACGTCGCAACAAGCCGCCGGCCACTGGTTGCGCGATGTTGGTATCACGGTCGAAGAGGGCGCGCATCCTCGCCTGACATTGCCGCTGGCAAGTCTTGATGAACCGTTGCTGGGGGCCAATGCGTATTTGCACCAGAGCATGCTTCGGCATTGGCAGATCGAGGTGGGGCAACACGTGCGCAGCGACAGTCTGGACATGGCGCGGCATTGGTTGACGGCAGGGGATCAGCCGATTGAACGGATTGCGCAGCGGCTCGGGTATCGGCAGCCGAGCAATTTTATCCGGGCGTTTCGAAAGCAATTCGGGATTACGCCGAAGCAGTTTCGGTTGGGGTTGGGGTTGGGGTTGGGGTTGGGGTCGTAGGGTCAGATGATCATTTTTTGTCACCCATCGCTTGCGTGTCCCTTCCGAACATAAGTCACCGTGTCGGCGCTGAGTAATCCTGACCGGAGCCTAATAATGATAAGAAATAGCTCGGCCACAGCCGAAGTCCGTCCGCGACTTCACCGGCTTGGCCATTCCCGCCCGCAACCCCTTGCGCTGGCGATTCTTGCTGTCCTGACCACACCCAGTTACGCCACCAGTATCGACATCAACGAAGACTGGAGCCTGTCGACCAAAACCACCCTGACGCTGGGCAGCAGCTGGTCGACGCAAAACCCTGACAAAAGCCTGATGACCCGGGCCAACGCCCTGCAAGCGCAAGGCGTGAGGGCCAACGGCACCAGCGTCAGCGCCGACGACAATCGGCTGAACTTCGAAAAGGGCGACCCCATCTCGCAGAACTTCAAGGGCCTCACCGATTTCAGTCTCGATGGCCAGGGCCAGGGCGCGTTCATCCGCTTCAAATACTGGTACGACCACGCCTACGAAACCCGCGATGGCCGCTTCAAGGATTTCGACGATTCAGGCTGGGACGACCTGTCGAAGTTCAAGGGCTTCCAGATGCTCGACGCCTATGTCTGGAAAGATTTCCAGGTGGCGGAGCACCCGTTGACGGTGAAGGTGGGCAACCAAGTGTTGTCCTGGGGCGAGTCACTGTTGATCCAGAATGGCATCAACGTGATCAACCCGCTGGACGTCTCGGCGTTCAACCGCCCCGGCGTGGAAATCAAGGAAGGCCAGTTGCCGGTGGAGATGGTTTCCTTCAGCTTCGGGCTGTCGGACACCACCAACCTCGAAGGCTTCTACCAATACAACTGGCGCCCCAGCGTGCTCGACGGTTGCGGCACTTTCTTCGCCAGCAGCGATGCAATTCAGAAAGGTTGCGGGCCGTTGTATCTCGGCCAGGTGCAGACCGATCAACAGATGCAGGCCGCCGGGTTGTACGCCACGTCCCGGGGTAACGAATCGCCGTCTGACAACGGCCAGTTCGGCTTTGCTTTGCGCCAGCTGATCCCGGCGCTGAACGATGCCGAAGCGGCGGTCTACTTCATCAACTATCACTCGCGGCTGCCGTATTTCACCCTCGACGCTAAAAACACCAGCGTGCGTGGCACGTTCCCCGGACGAGTGCAGGCGCCGAGTTACGCGGCGGCGTTCCCGGAAAATATTCGTCTGTACGGCATCAGCCTCAATGGCGTCGAACCGAACAGCGGGATTTCCCTGGCGGGTGAGTTGAGCTATCGGCCGAACATGCCAGTGGCGATCAACGCGCCGGACATCAACGTTGCGGTGATTACCGGGGCGCCTGGCAGTTCCTGGGTGCAGTTGCCAGCAGGGTTCAACATCAATCGCGGTAACCGTTTTGACGGTTGGGAGCGCAAGGGCGTCTGGCAAATGACCGGCTCGGCGACACAGGCGATCGATAACGTGCTGGGCGCCACTCGCCTGAGCCTGTTCGGCGAGGCCGGTGCCGTGCACATCGAAGACATCGGCGACGAGCGCCTGGGTCGCAATGCCGCGTTTGGGCGTAGCGCGCCGCGCAATGGCACTGCCTGCAACACCGTGGCGTCCGGCGTCACCAATCAGTACTGCACCGACAAGGGCTTCGCCACCGACTGGTCGTGGGGCTATCGCTTGCGCGCGAGCCTGGAGTACAGCGACGTGCTGCCCGGTATCAACCTGATCCCGGCGGTCAACTGGCGGCATGACGTCTCCGGTTATTCCTACGATCCGCAAGGTCCGTTCCAGGAAGGCCAGCAAGCACTCGGCGTAAGCCTGACCGGCACCTACTTCAACGATTACAGCGTGGAACTGGCCTACAACGCGTTCTTCGGTTCCAACGACTACAGCACCCTCGACGACCGCGATTTCGCCTCCGTCAGCTTCAAGGCAGATTTCTAAGGAGAACCTCTATGCGTATGCAATTGTGCGTGCTGGCGCTGGCCTGCACCGTCGGCCTGGCCCAGGCCAAAGGCACCGATTCGGCCGCCCTCGGCAAAACCCTGACGCCGATGGGTTCGGAAATGGCCGCCAATGCCGATGGCAGTATTCCGGCCTGGTCCGGTGGCCTGGCGAGCAATGCCGGCACCGTCGACAGCAAGGGCAGTTACAGCGACCCGTATGCGGCGGATAAACCGCTGTTCACCATCGATTCGAAGAACGTGGCGCAGTATCAGAAGTTTCTCAGCCCCGGTCAGGTCGCGTTGTTCAAACGGTTTCCCGACAGCTACAAGATGAACATTTACCCAACGCATCGTAGCGCCAGTCTGCCCAAGGACGTGTTGGCGCAAAGCCGTGACAACGTCGCCAAAACCAGCATGGCCGATGGCGGCAACGGCTTGCATGACTACGCGCGGGGCATTCCGTTTCCACTGCCCACCGAAGGTCTGGAGGTGATGTGGAACCACATGACCCGTTATCGCGGCGGCAGTTACGAACGCATCAGCAGCTCGGCGCTGGTCCGTGAAAACGGTGCGACCAGTTATGTGCGCAACCAGTCGCTGATCAACTTTGCCGACACCGTGGGCGGGCTGGAACCGGGCTCCAACATCCTGTTCATGTTCAAGAGCCGGGTGCTGGAACCGGCGCGTCTGTCCGGTGAAGCGGTGCTGGTGCATGAGCCGATTGACCAGGTCTCCGAGCCGCGTTCGGCGTGGCAATACCTGCCGGGCCAGCGTCGGGTTCGCCGCGCGCCGATGATCGCGTACGACAACAGTGCCCGTTACAGCAACGGCCTGATTACCGCCGACAACATCGACGGCTATAACGGCGCGCCGGACCGTTTCGACTGGAAGCTGATCGGAAAACAGGAGCTGTTCATTCCCTACAACAGCTACAAGATCGGCAGTCACGGGCTGAAGTACGACGAAGTGATCAAACCCAATCACATCAATCAGGACCTGGCGCGTTACGAGAAACATCGGGTGTGGGTGGTGGAAGCGACCCTCAAGCCCAACGCCCGGCACATTTACGCCAAACGCCGCTTTTACGTGGACGAGGACAGTTGGCAGATTGCTCAGGCGGACCAGTACGACAGTCGCGGTGAACTGTGGCGCAGTGGTGAACTGCATGCGATTCAGCAGTACGACCACGGCTTCACTTACAACGTGCTGGAAACGTCCTATGACCTGATTTCCGGCCGCTACTACGCCGGTGGCCTGACCAACGAAGAGACGCAACCGATGCGGGTCGGCTTCGCGGCCAAGACGGACGACTACACGCCATCGGACCTGCGCCGCTGGGCCAAGTAACCGAACGCATCATCACCACACGTCCATGTGGGAGCGGGCTTGCTCGTGAAGAGGTAGTCATATTCAACATTATCGTTGACCGACGCACCGCTTTCGCGAGCAAGCCCGCTCCCACAAGGAGACCCGTGTGGGCTGATGTTTTTTCTGCCAGGAGACCTGCCATGCGCTACTGGATTTCCGCACTGGCCCTGGGCGCAAGCCTGGGCACTGTTGACGCTGCAACCCTCGATCAATCCCAGGCAAAGGCTTTGGCTCAAGAGGCTTATGTCTTCGCCTACGCGACCGTCGAGCATGACAAAGTGCTCACCGCCATCGCCGCGAAGTTGCCGTTCAACCGGCTCTACAGCGATCCGCGCTTGCTCGGCCCGCAGGACAACAAAGTGGTGTCGCCAAATAACGACACTTTCTATTCGCGGGCCCTGCTCGATTTGCGCAGCGAGCCCGTGGTGCTGGATGTGCCGGCAGTCCAGGGGCGCTACTACAGCTTTCAGCTGGTGGACATGCGCACCGATAACCTCGATTACATCGGCACTCGCGCCACGGGTAATCAGGCGGGACGTTACCTGATTGCCGGACCGGACTGGCAGGGCGAATTGCCCAAGGGGTTCAGCGCGCTGATTCGCTCGCCAAGTCGCCTGGTCTTTCTGCTCGGACGTACCGAGGTCAAGGGTGAAGCCGATCAAAAAGACGCCGCAAACGTGCTGACCGGCTACGTTTTGCAACCGCTGTCCAAAGTGATCGGTGGCCCCGCGCCCGAGGCGTTGTCACCGCTGCAATTACCGGCGTATCAGGACACCAAGCAAGGGCCGGCGCAGGCGCTGTTCAGCTGCTTCAATGCTTTGGCGCCGTTGCATGAATGGACGCCGCACGAGCGCTTGAAACTGGAGCGCTACGCCGCTATTGGCGTTACACCCGGCAAGGCGTTCGAGCCGCCGGCAGCATTGATCGAGACCATCGCCCAAGGCGCCGAAGCCGGTCGCGATCAGGTGCGCACGGCATCAAGCCAGCTCTCGGTAGAACAGCAGGGCTGGTTCCGCTCACCGGGCAATGTCGGCAAATTCGGCGACGATGACCTGACCCGCGCGGCGGTAGCCTGGCGTTACATCTACGCCAACGATCCGGTGGAAGCCTTGTACCCGATGGCCTTGCATGACGCTGAAGGGCAAACGCTGGACGGCACCCACGCCTATCGCCTGCATTTTCCCGCCGGGCACCTGCCGCCGGTGAACGCTTTCTGGTCGTTGACCCTGTATGACGGCAAGACCCAATTGCTCGCCGCCAATCCGATCCAGCGTTACGCACTGGGGGATCGCAGCCCGGGTCTGAATTATGACGCTGACGGCGGTTTGACCCTGATCCTGCAAACCGACGCGCCGGCCACCGCACAGCAAAGCAATTGGCTGCCGACGCCGCAAGGTCCATTCAATTTGCTGCTGCGTTTGTACCTGCCCAAAACCGAGGCGCTGAAGGGCGCTTATCAGTTGCCCGTGATCGCGAGGGTAGAACGATGAAGCTGATTTTCAGTCGTCGACGGGTATTGGGCAGTTTGGGTGTATTGGGAGGCAGTCTGATGCTGCCACGTTGGTTATTATCGGCGGAATCCGACGACGTACGAGCGGTTGCTCGAGAGGCATGGATCTACGCCTACCCGATGCTCATGCATTACCAGACCCTGGAAAAACAGGTGCTCAAACCCGACGCGCCTGAGTACGTCGGCGGCTTCAATCGCTTCCGTCACTACAGCGAACTCTACACCCCGAAAAATCGCGAAATCGTCACGCCAAACAACGACACACCGTATTCCTGGGCCTGGCTCGACCTGCGCAGCGAACCGCAAATATTGAGCGTGCCGGCGGTGGGCGATGACCGTTACTACGTGCACCAGTTGGTCGACCAGTACACGCACAATTTCGCGTACGTCGGCGTGCTCAGCACCGGTCGCGAAGCGGGGGATTACCTGATTGCCGGTCCCGACTGGCAAGGACCGACGCCGGCCGGGATCAAAGCGGTGCTGCGCAGTGAAACGGCGATCGTCATGGTGCTCGGGCGCACCGGACTGAAAAACGCCGACGAC
Source organism: Pseudomonas sp. GB2N2 (assembly GCF_054897705.1). NCBI lineage: Bacteria > Pseudomonadati > Pseudomonadota > Gammaproteobacteria > Pseudomonadales > Pseudomonadaceae > Pseudomonas > Pseudomonas sp. GB2N2. The sequence goes on along the minus strand of NZ_CM142701.1, from coordinate 2,205,746 downwards.
TTGCCGGCCGTAAGTGCCTTGCAGCAGCAATACCGTTTGCGCGGCCTGCATGAATACACGGGTGATTCCGCGCCTGTTGCGGCGCCTGCATTGGGGTGGTCGGCGTGGGACAGCAAGACCGGTCTGGGACTGGATTTCATTGCGATGCTGAACCAGATCCTCACCTTGTGTCCGACTCATCCGTCCGAAGTGGCGTTGCGTGCACGATATGCGCAAATCGGCATCGTGCCTGGCCAGGGCTTCGACTCTGCCACCTTGCCGACGGACACGCGCCAGGCATTAATCGCCGGAATCCAGGATGCCCAGGCGCAACTGCAAGCCAGCTGCCTGAAAGTGCGCAATACGCTGGGCCTGTTCGGCACGCGCGAGGTGCTGAATGGCAACTACCTCAATCGCGCGGTTGCGGCGGCGGTCGGCATCTATGGCAACAGTGTCGAAGAAGCGTTTTACACGGGCAGCCGTCTGGACAACCAGGGCCAGCCGTTGCAGGGCGGGCGTCGGTATCAACTGCGCTTTGCGCCGGGGCAATTACCGCCGGCGAAGGCGTTCTGGTCGTTGACGCTTTACGATTTGCCGGACCGGCAACTGGTGGCCAATCCGATTGACCGTTACTGCCTGAGCAGTCGCGATCATTTGCAGCTGGATGCGCAGGGAGGGGTGACGCTGGTGATGCAGCCTGCGGCGCCGCGAGAGCAGAGCAACTGGCTGCCGACGCCGACGAGTGGGGCGTTTACGCTGGTGTTGCGCCTGTATGGTCCAGGGCGGGAGGTGATTGAGCAGAAGTGGCAGATGCCTGTGGTTGAAATAATTTCTGCATAGCTCCAACTGACACCTTCGCGAGCAAGCCTGCTTGCTCTCGAAGGGTGCACTACGGTCTCAGGGCGTAACGATATTGAACTGCGGACTGAAACTGTCCAGATTCCCCAGCAACTCCCCAAACTTCTTGCCGTTCCCCTGCAACTTGATCAACCCCTTCTGCATCGCCGTCGGGAAATCCAATTGCTTCAAACTGATCTGATCCAGTGTCGCCTTGCTCAAACTCACACTGGCATCCGCCACTGGATTGAGTCCGCTGCGGTGGGTCAGCACGCCGTTGCGCAGGGTCAGGTTGTAGTCCTTGTTCTGGTCTTCGAACGTCCAGTTTAACGTGAGGTCATGACCCACGGCCTTGTCGCTGTCGAGGCGGATCGCCAGGTAATCGAAGAACATGTCCGGCGTCATCGCGCGCACCATGTCCACCGACACCGAACTGCCCGCATGCTGCGGCACGCCGTTGCGCAGTTCCATCGCCCCGGTCAGGTACATGTTGCGCCAGGTCGCGTTCTCGCTTTGATAACCCAATTGCTCCAGCGCTTCAGCCTGGGCGCTGCGACCCGGCGCGTTATCTGGCTCGGCAAACAGCAATTGATTACCCAACTGCGCCGCCCAGCGGTATTCACCCCTGGCCATCGCTGCACGCATTTTTTCGATCACCGCCGCGCCGCCACCCATGGCCTCGACGGTGCGTTTGGCGGTGTCCACCGGCGGCAGCGGATTGAGGTTGGCCGGGTTGCCGTCGTAAAAACCCATGTAGCGCTGGTACACCGCCCGGGAATTGAAACTCAGCGAACCGTAATAACCACGGGTGTACCACTTTTGATCGAGGTCGCCGGGCAGCTTCTGCATGTTCTCGGCGATTTCCATCGGCGTCAGGCCCTGGTTCAGCAGGTGCAGCGTGCGGTCGTTGAGAAACGCGTACATGTCGCGCTGATCGGCAAGGAAGGTGCGAATCCGCTCGCCGCCCCAGGTCGGCCAGTTGTGCTGGGCAAACAGCACGTCGCTCTTGTCGCCGTAGCGCGCCAGGCTGCTGTCGAGGTATTGCGCCCAGGCCTTGGCGTCACGCACTTGCGCGCCGCGCGGAGTGAGGATGTTGTGCATCATCTGCGTGGCGTTCTCGGCCATGCACAACGCGTGAAACTGTGGCAGGTAGAGGTTCATTTCCGACGGCGCTTCCGTGCCCGGCGTGAGCTGGAATTCCACCTCGATACCGGCAATGGTGCGGGTCTCCAATTCCTTGCTGATCAAGTCCGTCGGCTCGATCAGCGTGATGGTGCCGCCGGTGGGCAGGCTCTTGCCCATACCCGAATCCACCTGGCCTTTCTCGCCACGGGGCAGCAGGCTGCCGAACTGGTACTGCGCGCGGCGGCTCATGGCGTTGCCGGCGTAAACGTTCTCGCTCATCACGTGTTCCATGAACCCGGATGGCGCAAACACTTTAACCTTGCCGGCCTTGACGTCAGCCTCATCGATCACCCCGCGTACGCCACCAAAGTGGTCGACGTGGGTGTGGCTGTAGATCACCGCCACCACCGGTTTTTGCGGACGATTCTGGTAGTACAGCGCCAGGGCAGCCTTGGCGGTTTCGGCCATGGTCAGCGGGTCGATGATGATCAACCCGTCGTCGCCTTCAATGATGGTCATGTTCGCCACGTCGAGGCCGCGCACCTGGTAGATCTTCGGGCTGACTTCAAACAATCCGGCGTGGGCGCTGAGTTGGGCCAGGCGCCACAGGCTCGGGTTGACCGAGGCCGGCGCCTGATCCTTGGCAAGGAACTCGTAAGCCGGCAAGTCCCAGATGACCTTGCCGGCCATGTCCTTCACCTGACTTTTGAACGGCGCGATCAGGCCACGGGTGACCGACTCGAAATCCGTGCGGTCGCTGAAAGGCAGGTGTTGCAGGACCGCAGCATTGTTCGTGGCAGTGACGGAGCTGGCGTTGGCCGGTTCATCGGCGGCGTAAACCGGTTGCGTCAGGCATGCCGTGATCAGGCAGGCCAGCAGGCCACGAGGGCTCAAAGTGAAACGAGGCATGGCGTCTCCGTTTTTTATCGTTATGGTTAGACCAGCCTCGAGGTTAGGGCCGCGTACGGGCGCGGCCGCAATCGCCAAAGGACAAAAACCATGCATGCCCGCTATCCTTGCCCCCACGCCCTTCAAACAGGTTTTCCCATGCTTTCGGTCCAAGGCGTTTTCAAAAGCTTCGCCACTCCGCAAGGCCCGTTGCCGGTGCTGCAAGGTGTCGACCTGACGCTGAAACCCGGCAGCAGCCTGGCGCTGATGGGCGAGTCGGGCAGCGGCAAAAGCACGTTGCTGCACCTGATTGCCGGGCTGGACAAGGTCGACAGCGGCAGCATTCGCAGTGGCGAGCATCAGCTCGAACAGATGAGCGAAGGGCAACTGGCGAACTGGCGACGGACCGAAATCGGCTTGGTGTTCCAGCAGTTCAACCTGATCGGCAGTTTGCGTGTGGAAGACAATCTGGCGTTCCAGGCGCGGCTGGCGGGGCGGCATGATGCGCGTTGGCAGGCGCATCTGGTCAAACGCCTGGGATTGGGTGATGTGTTGCGCCGTTATCCGGAGCAGTTGTCCGGTGGGCAACAGCAGCGGGTCGCGCTGGGTCGGGCGCTGGCGTCGCAACCCAAGCTGTTGCTAGCCGACGAACCCACCGGCAGCCTTGATGAAGCCACCAGTGATGAAGTGTTGAAGTTATTGCTGGAACTGCTCGATGACAGTCCGACGACAACCTTGTTGATGGTTACCCACAGTCCAAGAGTGGCGGCGCGGCTCGCGGAAAAAGTCGTCTTGCATCGTGGTCGCCTGGCTGGCGTGGACGCGCGCTGAGGTGCGGGTTTTTCGTGAAACATTGCGCGCGCTGCTCAGCCACTGGCGGCAGCATCCGGTGCAGTTTTTCAGCGTGCTGACCGGGCTCTGGCTCGCCACCAGCCTGCTGACCGGGGTCCAGGCGCTGAACAGCCAGGCGCGGGAAAGTTACGCGCGGGCCAGTCAGTTGATCGGCGGCGAACCTCAGGCGAGCCTGAGTGCGCCCGGCGGCGGGACGTTTGCCCAGTCATTGTTTGTCGAACTGCGCCGCGCCGGTTGGCCAGTGTCGCCGGTGCTGCAAGGCCGGGTGACGCTCAAGGGCCACGAAGATCAGCGCCTGCAATTGATGGGCATCGAGCCCGTGTCACTGCCGGCGAATTCCGCCGTGGCCGGGAGGGCGTTGTCCATCGAGCAGATTGTCGGCTTCTTCAGCCCGCCGGGCAGTACCTGGATTTCACCGCAAACGTTGCAGGCATTGGGATTGCGCGAGGGCGAACGTCCTTCAAGCCAGAACGGCGTGGCGCTGCCGCCACTGCACCTGCAAACAGACATGGCCCCCGGCGTATTGCTGGTGGACATCGGCGTTGCCCAGCAGATTCTGGGGTTGCCGGATCAACTGTCGCGGCTGCTGCTGCCCAGGGATTACGCCGGGAAGCTGCCTGAGCCGTTCAAGGGTCAACTACAATTCAGGAGCAGCGGCGAGGAAAACAATCTCTCGCGCCTGACCGAAAGCTTCCACTTGAACCTCAACGCCTTGGGGTTTCTCTCCTTTGTCGTTGGCCTGTTCATTGTTCACGCGGCCATCGGGCTCGCGCTGGAGCAACGTCGCGGCTTGCTCAGAACTTTGCGCGCTTGCGGTGTCAGCGCTCGCACGCTGATGGCTTGCCTGTCGATTGAACTCGGCGCGCTGGCGCTGATCGGCGGACTTTTCGGCGTCGCCAGCGGCTACTGGCTGGCGAGCGTGCTGCTGCCGGACGTCGCTGCCAGTCTGCGCGGTTTGTACGGCGCCGAAGTGGCGGGGCAATTGAGCCTCAGTCCTTGGTGGTGGCTGAGCGGTGTCGGCCTGAGCCTGCTCGGCGCGTTGCTGGCCGGGGCCAACAGCCTGCTGCGCGCGGCGCGTTTGCCGTTGCTGGCCCTGGCCGATCCGCAAGCCTGGCATCAGGCCCACGCGCGCTGGTTGCGACGCCAGGGGTGGGTCGCGGCGACGGCCGCCGTGATCGCCCTGTTGGCGTTGATTTGGGGCGACAGCCTCGCCAGTGGCTTTGTGCTCATGGCCGCGCTGCTGATCGGCGCCGCGCTGGCGTTGCCGGTGCTGCTCAACACGCTGCTGAACCTGTTGCTGCATCGCAGCCGTTCAGTGCTCGGTCAATGGTTTCTCGCCGATTGCCGCCAACAATTGCCGGCCCTCAGCCTGGCGTTAATGGCACTGCTATTGGCACTGGCGGCGAACATCGGCGCCGGCAGCATGACCGCCGGTTTTCGCCAGACCTTCAGCGACTGGCTCGAACAACGCCTGACCGCCGAGCTGTACGTGAACCCGCAAAACCCGGCCCAGGCCCGAGAGCTGCAGAGCTGGCTCAAGCAGCAACCAAGCCTCAGCGCGGTGCTGCCCAACTGGCAGGTGTCGATCCAGTTGCAGGGCTGGCCGGCGGATGTGTTTGGCGTGATCGATCACCCGACGTATCGCCAGCACTGGCCACTGCTGGAAGCCGTGGGTGACAACCCATGGGATCGACTGGCCAAGGACGACGCGCTGATGCTCAGTGAACAACTGGCGCGGCGCCTGAAGGTCCGTCTTGGCGATCACCTCACGCTGCCCACGCCCACCGGCAGTTGGTCGCCGCGGATCGTCGGCATCTACGCCGACTACGGCAACCCCAAGGGCCACATCCTGGTCAACGCCGACCACCTGCTGCGCGGCTGGCCACAACTGACGCCCAATCGATTCAACCTGCGCATCGAGCCGCCGTTGATCCCGGCGTTCCTGAAAACCCTGCAAACACGTTTCGTGCTGGACGATAGCCGTATCGTCGATCAGGCCCGGCTCAAGGGCTGGTCCACTCAAGTGTTCGAGCGCACCTTCGCCGCCACCGCCGCGTTGAACAGCCTGACCCTCGGCGTCGCAGGCGTGGCGTTGTTCATCAGTCTGTTGACCCAGAGCCAAAGCCGTCTCGGACAACTGGCGCCATTGTGGGCGCTGGGCGTGACGCGCCGGCAATTGATGCTGCTCAACCTCGGGCAAACCTGGTTGCTGGCGGTGCTGACGCTGGTGCTGGCATTGCCCTTGGGCATCGCGCTGGCGTGGTGCCTGGACACCGTGATCAACGTTCAGGCCTTCGGCTGGCGCCTGCCGTTGCGCCTGTTTCCGTGGCAGCTGTTGCAGTTGATGGGGCTGGCGTTGCTGGCGACATTACTCGCGTCGGCGTGGCCGCTGTATTCGTTGTATCGCACGCAACCCGCAGACTTGCTGAGGACGTTTGCCCATGAGGATTAAGCTCGGCGGGTTGCTACTGATGCTGCTGATGCTGCTGATGCTGCTTTTGAGCGGCTGCGATGACCCGGCACCGGGTGAAAAAGGCTTCGCCGGTCTTGGTGGCGAAGCCGCCGCGTTTACCCCGGTGGTGCCGGGGCGCGTGTTCAGTTTTCCGGCGGATCACGGTGCTCACGACGGTTTTCGCATCGAATGGTGGTACGTCACCGCCAACCTCAAGGACGCTCAGGGGCGCGAGTTTGGCGTGCAATGGACGTTGTTCCGCAGCGCGTTGAACGCCAGGCCCGAGGTGACGGGGTGGGAGAACCCGGCAATCTGGCTGGGCCACGCGGCGGTGACGTCGGCGACGGCGCACCACGCGGCTGAACGCTATGCCCGTGGCGGCATCGGTCAGGCGGGGGTGAATGCTCAGCCGTTCGATGCGTGGATCGACGATTGGCGGTTCAGCAGTCAGGGGAATGCTGTTTTGGCTGATCTGCAACTTAGCGCGCGCGACAAGGGATTTGGCTACGCGTTACGGCTGACGTCCACGCGACCGTTGGTGCTTCAAGGCGACAAGGGTTTCAGCCAGAAATCCGAGCAGGGCCAGGCGTCGTACTATTACAGCCAGCCTTTTTTTCAGGCCAGCGGTACGCTGGACATCGACGGCACGACCTATCAGGTCAGCGGCCCGGCATGGCTCGACCGTGAGTGGAGCAGCCAGCCGCTCACCGCCAACCAGAGCGGTTGGGATTGGTTTTCCCTGCACCTGGACAGCGGCGAACAGGTGATGCTCTACCGCATGCGGCAGAAGAATGGCGAGCCGTATCTCACCGGTACGTGGATCGACGCGCAGGGTCAGCCCCAACTGCTACACGCGGCCGATATCAGCCTTACGCCGCAAGACACCGCGAAGATCGCCGGGCGTTCGATGCCCGTGCGCTGGTCGATCAAAATCCCCGGCAAGCAGCTCGATATCGTCATTTCTGCGCTGAACCCGAATGCCTGGATGGATTTGCGCATTCCCTATTGGGAAGGTCCGGTGCGCCTGAGCGGCAGTCACGCGGGGCAGGGCTATCTGGAAATGACCGGGTATTAACATCAACAGATCGCATTACCCTTCAGTAGCGGGCGAAGCCTGCGATCCTCCACCGTATGCGAAAACTGCGTCTATGCTGAGGGGCACGGACGGCGCTGATCCTTGATTCAGAGCCCCGCGCTGCCATCCATCACAGGGAATGTACTGCTTATGAAACTCAACGCACTGACCAAAGCCATCACCCTCGCCACCGTGCTGTCCGCCGCCAGTTTCAGCGCCATCGCCGCGGATATCCCGTTGTCAGCCACCGTGGAAGACGATCAGGTCGTCACTGAGGTCGTATCGGTCGATGCCGCCAATCATCAAGTTGTCCTCAAAGGGCCGGAAGGTCGTGAGGTTCATGTGCAACTGAGTGATAAGGCGAAGGATCTGGGCAACCTGAAAGTCGGTGACAAAGTACAAGTCGACGTTATCCATTCAGTGGCGGCGTACCTCGACACCGACGTCGACAAAGGCCTGCCAGGCTCCACCGAACGCACCGGCGTTATCCGCGCGACAAAAGACAATCCCAACCCAGGCGGTGAAGCCTACCGTCAGGTGCAAGTCCAGTTGAAAATCACTGCTATCGATCTGAAGAAAAATCAACTGACCTTCGAGAACCCCGCAGGTAAGTCGAAAGTCGTGACGGTGGAAAAGCCTGAAATCCAGAAAAAACTGAAGGATTTGAAAACAGGGCAGAGTGTGGTCGTGACTTACACCGATATATTGAAAGTGGCCACTCAGCACTGAAGTTAAGTATTAAATCTATACGCCGATTGTTCTTGTACAGATATTCTGTACAAGGACAATCAGTTTTAGGGTCGGACTGGAGCGTTTGAGTGGTGTATGTAAGTCGGGTGACATTCAATCATAACCCGATAAATTTCATGTTCTGTGCGCGGACAATGGCAAGAAGTTCTATTAATATACCCACCGTTCGCCCAGTGGCAGGGCTCTTTACCAGTGCAAGGATTGCCGAGGCCATTACACTGGGCGAACACCTTCTCCAGGTGCATAGGTCCGTAAGTTCCTAAAGCAAAAAAACCGGTAGTTGTTTAATCGTCCGTTTTTTATTGTTGCTTGGTTTCTCACTCGAAATGCACACCCTTCTTGAGTTTCTCTAGAGTTTCGTTTTGAGCGAGCGTTTTTTTATTCCTGGCGCGTTGTCGACGCAATCGCCCGCATGACAGGTGCAACGAACTGCGCAACCCTGTGGTCAAAAAAATCGCGTCGAGATGACCGAACATTTTCCGAATTCAAGGAGCGCGACATGAAAATCCTGATGGTTCTGACGTCCCATGATCAATTGGGCGACACAGGCAAGAAAACCGGCTTCTGGCTGGAAGAGTTCGCCGCACCGTATTACGCCTTCAAAGACGCCGGCGCCCAACTGACGCTGGTCTCACCCAAGGGTGGCCAGCCGCCGCTGGACCCCAAAAGCGACGAGCCGGACGCGCAGACCGCGGCCACTGATCGCTTTCGTAAAGACTCAGCTGCGCAGTCTGCGCTGGCCTCCACAGCGCTGCTGAGCAGCGTGCGAGCCGGAGATTACGACGCGGTTTTCTATCCGGGTGGTCATGGTCCGTTGTGGGATCTGGCCGAAGACAAGACGTCGATCGCGTTGATCGAGGCGCTGTACAAGGCGGGTAAACCGGTGGCAGCGGTCTGTCATGCGCCAGGTGTGTTGCGGCATGTGAAGGGTACAGATGGCGAGCCATTGGTCAAAGGCAAGCGGGTGACCGGTTTCACCAATTCCGAGGAGGAAGCGGTGCAATTGACCAACATCGTGCCGTTTCTGGTGGAGGACATGCTCAAGGAGAAGGGCGGGATTTACTCCAAGGGCGATGATTGGGCGAGTTATGTGGTGACCGATGGTTTGTTGCTGACCGGGCAGAATCCGGCGTCGTCCGAGGCCACCGCTGAAGCGCTCCTGGCGAAACTGAAGTAACCACGAACCTTGTAGGAGCCTGGCTTGTCGCATCGTCCGGGCTCCTGCGGGTTGGTGTACATCGAAAAATGGTGGGTCATCTGGAATTTAGTGTTGAAAAGCATTCCTCAATGGAACGCCGCTGCGTCTCTGCATACAACCCCAGTTCATCAATGGTTGATCGCCCCAGCGCGTTCTCGAACGCCTGTCGGTTCGAATGCTCGCCGTAGTAAGTTTGCGCCGCATCCCCCAGGTTCGACTGAAAAATCCCGGCCGCGCTGACCGGCAGGAAGTCTTCGTACACCAGTGGCTCCACGCGCAGATGGCCATTGATGAGCAAGTCCTCCAGCGACGCCTGCCGAAGCTCACTCGTCGCCAGGCCTTTTTCCGTCACGAAATAGCGAAAGTACGCGAGTCCTTGAAGGCGCATTCCCTCTACCGTGTCAGGGAATTCGCCAAAGTGCTGCGTCATCAGTGCGTTGTAGCGTGCGGCATTACCTTCGTTAGGGAATTCATTGAGTTCGTCCCGGGCGGCGTTGAGCAAACGATCATAAAGCGCCCGGCCTTTCGGTGTGAGGGCGGCGCCGCGCTGCTCGATCTCACCGAAACGTGCACTGTGGCTACCGTGACTCCCGGTCTGGTCGGTGAAAGCAACGGGCTCGTCCAATGCCTTGAAACTGGTCTGACGCAGCAGGATCGGGCACTGACGGCGCGGCGGGCCTTCGATGACTGCTTTGGGCGTGATGCCATGGGCCGGCATCTGTGCCTGCACGAGGTCGATGTCCAGAGTCCGTGGCGTCAGGTGGTTGATATGTGGGCCCTTGAACGCCACCACGTCGGCGATCAGGCGGTGCTGGGCGCTGAGTTTCTGGTATTGCTCGGCGGTAACGGTCGCGCTGTGATGCCAGCGGAAAGTTTCCAGTGCCTGCAGGACGAAGTCCTGTGCTTCCTGTTCGGTGAGGCCGCCCTCGGATTCAGCCCGTTCGATGAGGGTCAGCGCAGTTGGCGTGAAGATCGCGCGTTTATCCAGCACCGATTGGGCAAAGGCACGCAGTTCCGGGTCTTCGATCAGCTCCAGGCGCAGCAACGAGGTAAATACCCTGAAGGGGCTGACCTGCAACGCGTCTTCATGCACCGCGCGGAACGCTGTGGAATGCACCGGCACGCCGGCTGGAGTGAGGTCGTAATAGCCGACGGGCTGCATGCCCATCACCGCGAACAAACGGGCAAGGGTCGCGAGTTCATTGGCCGTCCCCACGCGAATAGCACCGTGGCGTTCCAGGTCCAGACGCTGGATTTCGCCGGTGCTGTTCAATTGCCTGGCGATGTGCGGATCGCTGTCCAGCACATGCCGGTTGGTCCTCTCCACCAGTTCCATCAGCGCGCCGTACAGCGGCACTTCTTCGCGGTACATGTCGGACATCGCTTTGGAAAAGCGTTGGCGGATCAGGTCGGGGCTGTCAAAACGTGGGTGGCTCATGAAAGGATTCCAGGCGCGGTGACGTGAAGGATGGGAGAAAAGATCGCAGCCTTCCACGACGCCGACAAACGAAGAATCTTACGGACCTCATTCTGCAAAGGACTGCATGCTCAGTGCATTCGCTGGTCCTGAGGACTCTCAAGGCGCTGTGATGCCAAAAACTCCCGATACAGGCGCGCAGAACCCGCGGGTGCCTCGACCATCGGCATATGGCCGACGCCTTCCCAGATCTCTACACGCAGATCTTCGATGCCTTTGCTCCAGACCGCCACGCTGCTGACGTCGATCAAACGATCCTTGCGCCCCCAGAGCAACAGGGCCGGGCACTTGATGTCGGCCAGTTTCGGCTCCATCGGCGGGCTGGCACGGAAATCCCTGAAGATTTCTTCCAGCTCATCCCGGTACTGTTCATAACGCTGGGCGATGGCGTCCAGCACCACGCCCGGGACCCAGGGGGGCTCGGCCATGGTCATGGCGTAGAAACGCCGGAACTCTTCACGCGAGTTGATCAGGAACGGGTTGTGCCCCTTGGCCAGCTGGCGTTCCAGGTCGCTGACCTCGGGGGCGGTAACGCCCGCCGGGTCGATCAGGGCGACCGACGCGATACGGTCCGGATAAGTCGCCGCCAGCCAGGCCGCCATGTAGCCGCCCATCGAGTTGCCGATTACATGCACCTTCTCGACCCCGCAGACGTCGAGTAACTGGATCATCCGCTTCGCTTGCAAAGGGATGTCATATCCGCCGCCCGCCTTGAACCCGGTTTCTCCATGCCCGGCAATGTCTGGGATGATCACTCGATAGGTGCCGACAAAATGCCGGGCGAAGCGCAGCCAGAGGTTCTTGTCGCCGCTATAGCCATGCAGCATCAGCACGCTGCTGGACGCTTCGTAAGGTCCGCCTTGCCAGGTTGAAACGGTCATTTCAGCGATTGGCACAACGATCTTGTGCAGCCGATACAGCTTGGCTTCGGCCGCCATGTTCAAGTCGTAGAGCCAGTAACCGATGGCCGGATAGCTCAACCAGCTCCAGGCCGCGAACACCGCGATTGCGACAACCAACAAAAGCATCAGACGTCTCCCTCTTCTCTGATCAGGACAGGATGTGATCCGCAGGTTTCAGCGTTCGGGTCAGTCGGTGGTAGCTGAAACTGAACCCGGGAAACATCGCGACTACGTGGCCACTCTTGCTTTGATACCAACTGTGGCAGCCTCCGGACTTCCACACAGTGCGTTCCATTTCCCGGTGGATCATTTCAGTGTAGGTACGTTCCGCCTCGGGGCGAACTTCGATGCTGCGCAAACCCTGTTTCTTGAGTGTGCAAATGCAATCGAGGATGTAATTCATCTGGGATTCGATGATAAACAGCGCCGATGTGTGGCCGATGCCGGTATTCGGCCCGGTAACGATAAACAGGTTGGGGAAGTCCGGGAGGCTGGTGCCCAGGTAAGCACGAGGGTAAGTCGCCCAGAAATCCCTCAGTTGCTTGCCGTTTTTTCCGCTCACCGGGTAGGAAATCACCCCGTCGGTGGCGTCGTAACCGGTGGACCAGACGATCAGGTCCACGTCGATGTGCTGCCCGTCTTTGGTGACGATGCCGGTTTCGTCGATGGACGCAATGCCCTGGTCGCGGCTGTGCAACGTGACATTGGAGCGGCCGAGTGCGGGGTAGAGCGTGCTGGAAACGATCACCCGTTTGCAGCCGATGGCGTAATCCGGCGTCAGCTTGCGTCTGAGTTCGGGATCGGTGACCTGCCGTTTGATGAAGCGCAGGGCATGTTGCTGGACCATCCGGATCGCCGGTTTCGAGTATTTGAAGGCAATCACCCGGGTTTCGAATTGCCAGTAAATCATCCAGCGCAGCAGCTTGTAAGCCGGTTTGAGACCCAGCAGCCAGCGCTGGAGCGGCCCAAAAAAGCGGTCACCCCGTGGCAGCACCCAATGCGGTGTGCGCTGGAACACGTGCAAATGCTCGACGTCCGGTGCAATCGCTGGAATCACCTGGGCCGCGCTGGCGCCACTGCCAACAATGGCCACGCGTTTTTTCCGATAGTCGTATGAATGATCCCAGTTGTTGGTGTGAAACGTCTTGCCTTGAAAGCGCTCCTGGCCCTCGAAGTGTGGGATGACAGGTTGGCTCAGCGGCCCCGTGGCATTGATCAGGAACTGCGCATGGAACGTGCCTTTGTTAGCGGTGTGCACGGCCCAGCGTTTTTCCGTGTCGTCCCATTCGATGCGCTCGACGTTCGCCGCCAGTTCGACTCTGTCGCGCAGACCGAATTGATCCACTACGTGCTGGGTGTACTGGTGCAGCTCGGCCTGTCCGGCGAACATCTGCGTCCAGGGGTACGGGGCGAAGGACAGCGAATAAAGCGGCGAGGGCACGTCGACGGCCGCGCCGGGGTAGGTGTTCTGGCACCAGGTGCCGCCGAAAAAATCCCGCCGTTCCAGCAGTCGAAAATCATCAATACCGGCCTTGAGCAAATTGATCGCCGCACACTGCCCGCCAAAACCGCTGCCGATGATCAGTACCTGAAAAGTTTGCATGGGCCGCCTTTTTTTATCGTTATCTGTTGAAACCACCCTTCATGTATAGCCAAACATTCGACGCACGCCTCGCGGCAATAGGGGGGTATTCAGGGAGTCAACCGGTAATGGCTATTTGACGTCGCCCTGTTAGACTCCCAGCACACCTGATACTGGGTATCTGCAGGATTCATTGAGTGGCACAGAGGCTCCAATGGGAAAAACGGGGGGAAAAGGAACTTCACTGACCAGGAGGCTCTACGCATCGCGAACGCTGGGGCTGACGCTTGGGTTGCTGTGTGTAGGTGCTGCGATGTACCCGCTCGATCCTGCGCTGTGGGTATGGGGGCTTATGCTCTTCAACGGCGTTTTATGGCCGCATGTCGCTTACCAATGGGCGCGTCGGGCACCGGTTCCTTATCACGCCGAACACCGTAACCTGATGGTCGATGCCTTTCTCGGCGGCGTCTGGGTCGCCGCGATGCAGTTCAACCCGCTGCCGAGTGTGGCAACGCTGGCCTTGATGGCCATGAACAACGTAGCGATTGGCGGTCTGCGCTTCATGCTGGCCGGGACGGTCGCGCAAATCCTCGGAATCGGCATCGGATTTGTGGTGTTTGCACCGACCTTTATTCCGGAAACCAGCCAGTTGCAGCTGTATGCGTGTCTGCCGTTGCTGTGCCTGTATCCCATGGCCCTCGGCTGGATCTGCTTTCGCCAGGCCACCACGCTGGGCCGGCATAAGCGCGAGTTACTGGCCCTGAGCCGTACCGACAGCTTGACGGGTCTGCTCAATCACGGCGCCTGGAAGGACCAGCTGGAGGTCGAATTCCAGCGCTGCAAACGTCAGCATCAGGGCGGGGCGATCGCGCTGATCGACATCGACCATTTCAAAAGCATCAATGACACCTACGGCCATGTCGCCGGCGACATCGTGTTGCGACAGTTGAGCAAAATGCTCAAGCAGAACCTGCGGGTGACGGATGTCGCAGGGCGCTACGGCGGCGACGAGTTTTGCGTGATCCTCCCGGACGTTGCGCTCGACCACGCTGCGGTCGCCATGGATGCCCTGCGAGATCGCTTCGCCACCCTCGGCTACGAGCAGAACCCGGCGCTGAGCGTCAGCCTGAGCATCGGTCTTGCCGCTTTCAACCCCGCGCACACCGACGCGACGCTGTGGCTCAATGACGCCGATCAGGCGCTCTACGAAGCCAAGTCAACGGGGCGCAATCGCGTGATCTGCAGCGGCATTGGTGCGCCACATCATGAGCTGATCGACTCGGTCTGAAGGCAATCTCCGATCGCTTGTAAGAGTCCTTATGTTGCACCGCGATCTAAGATGTTCAGGTTGTGGGTTGTGTGCATATCCGTTTGTGCGGTAGCGGCGGCTATTGGTTTCGCCCTTACGGCGAGCCGATTGGAAAGCCAGGCCAGGGATGGCCCATCGCGGCGACCTGCGGAGCAATGCCGGACTGAGGGCACACCGAGTCTAAGCGAGGTGCCAAGTGGTGGGGCAAGAGTGTCGCGCCGACGCTGAACAGTACCAGGGTGACGCCCTGAAATTGCTGGAACGGCTGGTGATCATCGACTCCCGGGCCTGACCCAAGTCAGCGCCATCGAGCTCGTGCCGAACACGCCAGACAAAAGCAACCATGTGATCGCGACCCTGAAGGGCACCGGCAAGGCAAAAATTCTCCTGATGGCGAGCCTGTCGGCAGGCGTGGGGACACCGACGCTGGATGGCTTCGGACCAAAGGCTGTTGATTCGGGGCAGGCAGGGGGGGCTTGCTATCAAGACATCACATTGCCCGCAACGTGTTCAGCTACTCCGCCTCCAGCAATGACAACGTGTGTTCGTAGAGCGCTGTTTCCTCCGTTGCAATGCCGGGATACGTCGGCAAGTAATCCCCGTCAAAACACCAGGCTTGGGCTGTAGGTATTGGCGGCGCATGAATGATCAGGCTGAGTGAAGAAGACATTTCCCGGGGAGGCAGTTGCCGATGAATCTGATAATAAGGCGGCATGTGCAGCACTTCGCCTTGAGTGAGTTTGAATGTTGTTTCTTCGCCCAACGGAGGGCGGATCCCTGCCTGTAAGGGCCTTGGATCAAGGATGTCGCACTTGACGGTGGTGTAGCCGTCGCCGCTGTAACCTACCGCGTAAATCTCGAAATCGTGGGTGTGGTTCAGGTGGTAGATAAAGGTTTCGCTTTCGTCATCGCTCGATACCGGGGCCCAGAAACCCAGGCGCACGGTGTAGGCATCCGAGGAATGTAGAACGAAGGCATAGGCGTTATACAAACTGTTTTTGGTGCTGTAGCCGTCACGTTGGAGGGTGTTGTAAAGATGCTCGCTCAGCAATGCTCTGTGGGTGGCGAGTTCGCGCAGGTCCGCGATGATGCGTGATGAGTCTTGATGGAGGTCGTAAGTGTTCATGCGTTCGACAAAGGTGGTCAGTTTCATGCCCTCTCACCCATGTATTGATCCAGCAAGTTATTGAGTCGGGTGTTCTGCTGTTTTCTCAAAAGCGGCGCATAACCCAGTGCTGTGGCGGGATTGACCAGATGAATGAGCTGGAACGCCTTCCAGGCGACGGCGGGGTGGTAGTGATAAATCAGTTCCTCGGCCACCTGTCCGGCGCCGGGATCTCCGGCTGCTTCCAACAGTTCCAGACTGACCAGGTAGCGGGCGGCGCTATCGTCATGGGGGAACCAGCCGGTTTTCTGCAATGACACGCGATCGAACACGTTAATGTCGGCATGCTGGTCGGGGAAGTTCAGACTGCCGATGAATGCAGAGTGTCCAGTACCGTCCACATTGCTATCAAACAGGGTCTTTGTGCCATCGATGAACAACGGGTTTTTGGCATCCACGATAACCCGCTTTCCACGAGCCAGATGTTCATCTTCGAGCTCGTAAAGTTGAAGGGCGAACGATTCGTCGTTGACAGAAAATAAGATACTGTTCCCAGGTACGGAATACAGCTGTTCAGGCGCCGCCGCATTGTCCGGCACCTTGAGGCTGATATTTCCATTTTGGTTGCAGTGTAATGTCAGTGTTCCAGTATGGATGTTTACAAGTTTCATGAGTTCGGCGCGATAAGCTGTTTCTGAAGCAGTGGTTGTTTGTTTGGGTAATTGGTCTGCCAGGCTTTTTATTTCTGCTTTCATATTCAGTGTTTTGATGCTGGTAATGATGTGTGTTGGCTTCAGGCCTGGGTTGAGCAGGGTTTTTATCATGCAGGTTCGCCTCGGTTTTTTAGGGTTCTGATTAGGCGCAGCGGAAGTGGTTGCAAGCAGACGTCAACGGCAGTTGTGGCCACTGACGTCTGCTGTTATGGGTGGAAGACTGTATTGCCGATGTTATTTCGCGACGTCGGTAAGCTGCAAATACTGCCTGATTGCCTGGAGATTGCCGACATTTAGTCGAGGCGTGTTTAACCAGCAGTTCATCGCCTGACGACTTCTGGTCGACGTGGTAATTACAATTTTCTCAGCGTGAAAAAGCGGTATTTCCGACCAGTGTGTGGTTGTGTGTTGCATCGTTGTTTCATCCTGTCTGATTAAATCGATGCGCGTTATAAAGGATTAATGTGCGGTGTTTACATTCCAGAATTGCTTGATTTCGTGAATGTTTGCTACGTTGTAGCGCGTCGTCATGCCGCTATTACAATTAATCTCGTTGTCTGATTGGGTAGGGGTTGAAATAACTTTTGCTTCGGTGTGCAGCAGTGGAGCGGTTTGCCAATTTTGGGTGACGTTTTTCATAAGTAATTCCTTGTTGTTGTAGTTATTCAGATTGGGTGGTTCGGAATGTAAGTATGGGTTAAATATTTTTAATATTTAACGGTTTTAAGGTAAGGGAGGGCAGCACTTAATATCAACTGTTGAGTTGTTATTAAATATTGGTGATTGTTTTAGAGTGTGTTTTTTTTGCAAGCCCGGATGATGCCTGTTGTCCGCGCATCCCTTGCAACTCTGCCGGTGACATTGCATCTACCGGCCGAATCACAAGTCGTTCAAGGCGCCAACGTCAGGGAAGTCTCATTCCTTGACGCTCATGAACTCTTGCGCCCAACGAATGTATTCTTCAGGCTGGGTGTAGGTATGCGTCAGTTCCGTCGCGCTGAGGTCCGAGGCCTGGGTGAAGATCTGCCGTTGTTCGCGCAAGCTGTCGTAAGTCGCCTTGATCGCGGCGAAGTACGCGCCGTGCCCGTCGATGGTGACGCGCACGCCCAGTTCGGCCAGGCGTTTGTCGTCACGTAGCAGCGGGTTACCGTAGGTCACCAGCATCAGCGGTACGCTCAGGTGTTCGGCAATCTGTTCCAGATGATCGAAGTCCCGCACGCCGACCATGCAAATCCCGTCCGCACCGGCTTTCTGGTATTGCTGTGTACGGCTGATGACTTCCTGCACTGGCAGAATCCCGGCATTGGTGCGAGCAACGATAGCCATCTCGGTATCGACCCTTGCTTCCAGGGCTGCGCGAATCTTGCCGACACCTTCGGCGACGCCGATCAGGTCAGTGGACTTGCGGCCGAACTGCGCAGGCAACAGCGTGTCTTCGATGGTCAAGGCCGCGACGCCGGCGCGTTCGAGCTCGACGATGGTGCGCATCACGTTGAGCGCGTTGCCGTAGCCATGATCGGCGTCAGCGATGAACGGCAATTGGGCCACGCGGCCGATGCGGGTGGCTTGTTCTGCGAATTCGCTGAGGGTGATCAAGGCGAAGTCGGGGGCGCCCAGCACCTGCAGCGAGGCGACCGAGCCGCCGAGGATTCCCACTTCAAAACCCAGGTCCGCGGCGATGCGTGCCGACATCGGATCGAACACCGATGCAGTGTGATAGCAAGTGTTTGAAGCGAATAGCTCGCGGAAGTTACGGCGCAAATCCTGATGTGAAAGCCTGGACATATAAGTTCCACCAATACAAAGAAATGGAAGGGCTTGAGCAAGAGTGTCAACGCCGAAGATACAAAAGGCTATCACGCAACAGTGGGGAGAATGATGACGAATTTACAGACGGGCCCCAATCGAAACGATCGTGTGGGATGGGCTCACCCTGGTCATGCGGCGACAACTCGTTGCTGTTGGTTCTGCAGCGGCACCGCGCGGACCGAGTTGCCAGGCTGCAATTGCAGACGTTTGGCGGTGAGCCGGTCGACGATCAGGCTGTTACCTGCCAGCCGGGCCGGAGCGGCGGTGATGCGGCAGTTTTCCAATCGGCGATTGTGGATCAGCCAGATCGGCGCTTGCTCGTCCGGCGTGCCGATGGCCAGCACCAGCGCCTGACTGTCGCGTACAGTGCGAATTGTCGACAGCGGCGCCTCGATGACCGGGCCGGCGTCGAAGATGTCGATGTAGCCCTCGTGAGTGAAACCTTCTGCGGTGAGGATTTTCAGCGCCGGCGCAGTGTCGGGATGCGCCTTGCCGATTGCGGCCTGGGCCTGTTCGGTGAGCAGGCAGGTATAAAGTGGCTGGCGTGGCATCAACTCGGCTATGAACGCTTTGCTACCCAGGCCCGACAGGTGGTCAGCGTGGCTGAAGTCCATTTTGAAAAAGTGCCGGCCCAGGCTGTCCCAGAAAGGCGAGCAGCCTTGTTCGTCGGCACTGCCGCGCAGCTCGGCGATGAGTTTTTCGCCGAACAGGCGGGCAAATTCAGCGACAAACAACAAGCGGCCCAGCGACAGCAGACGGCCATTGCTGCCCTGGCGTTGATCGGGTCGCAGAAACAATGAGCAGAGTTCCGATTGCCCGGTCATTTCGTTGTTGAGGAACAGCGTCGGGATCTGCCGCCGGATGCCAAGGTCGGATGAAGAACTCACGGTCAGTCCGACCCGATAGTTGTACCAGGGTTCGCGCTGGCCGACGGCCCCCGTCAATGCACTGAGCCCCACCAATTGCTGGTCGTCGTCTTCGAGCACGAACAGGTAGTCGGCGTCTGCCCGTTCGACCTGTTCGGCGAACGTCCGCTGTGTCCAGCGTAACCGGTGGGCGAGGCGCTCCTCGCTGGAGGGCAGGGTGGAAAAATCCGTGCCTGCCTGGCGCGTTAGAGCCAGCAGGGCGTGCAGGTCGGTGACCTGCGCCGGGCGGACAATCATGGTGCTGTTCCTTCTACAAACGCTCGCAGGACACGGGGGCGGACGAAGCTCAAAGGGCGATTACTCGCAGAGGACTGCCTTCGGTCACGTTCAGCGCGGCGCACATCTCGGCGCTCAGGGCCACGGGACTTGCGACTGTGTAGTCAAGGTCCGCGACGATAGCGCGATAGTCTTTCAAAGAATCATTACTCACCAGATAGCGACCGCGAGCATCCATGACGTCGCCTGTTGTGACTCTGGCGATCTCGCTCTGCGCGATGGAGCGGATGCCAGCGAGGCGCGCATACAAGGTTGGGCCTGCGTCGAACAGGTCAACGTAGCTGTTGGTCTCGAACCCCTCGCGTTCAAGGATATCGAACGCTTCCCGGCCATCGGGGTGGATGCGGCCGATGCAATCCTGCGCCGCCTGGGGCAGCATTGGCACGTAGATCGGGTATTGCGGCATCAGTTCGGCTAGGAACTTCCGGCTCTGCAGTCCGCACAGTCGCTCCGCCTCGGGGTAGGGCAGGTCAAAGAAGTGTTTGCCCAGCGCATCCCAGAACGGCGACCGGCCTTCTTCGTCGCTGTAGCCGACGATCTCGGTGATCACCGCTTCAGCGAACCGCTGCGCATGCGCGGCAATGAACATCAGCCGGGCCCGTGACAGCAACTCGGAGGACGACGTGCCCACCAGCGCTGCATCAATGTGAAACCCCCGCAGCAAGGTATGGCCACTGAGGTCATGACACAACGACAGCGCCGGCACGCCATGCTCGATGTTCAGCTCACGCGAGGCGCTGGTGAAATGACGGTTGCGCAGGCTGTAGAACGGTTCGTTGAAACCTGCCGTGGCGAGGATTTCCGAGCAGCCTGACAGACGCCGGTTCGCCAGGTCCTCCAGCACAAAGAAGTAGTTCTCCGGACCGTGAGCCCGGACGTCTTTATCGAATGAGGCACAGGAGTCGAGTATCCGCTCGCGCAAGCGTTCGGTATCGTCCGGCAACGACGTGACGCCGACCAGGCTTTCGCGCGCCAGGCGCTGCAACTCGGGCAGGTCGTTTAATTCCACTGGGCGTAAGAGGTGGTGATTAGCGCTGCTGGAAGAGAACATCCGGGCTCCTGCTGGATGATGGGCAGTGTTTACATTTTTTAATCCGTTTCGGCAGTATTTATTTAACGCGCGCCACATGTCTAGTGAATTTTTGCGCCGTTATTTCGGCGCCAAAATGAGGCGAAATGCCCGTAGTCGCGGGGCTACACGAATGCCGATCAGCCTTGTAGGTCGTCGCCTGATGTGCTGTCGGAGATAGCCGTTTTTTCCCAGGACGGCAGGCGTAATCAAAATCCCCTATCACATTTCTTACGGCACAATTACCCTCTGATAGCGTTTGTTCTTCCTTCAACCGAGTGATCTTTCGTGCAGGCGACCCGTTTAACTCTGATGTGCCACGCTCGAACCGTCGCACAGAAATTGGCGCGTTTTCCTACGGGCGAGCCTGTGGAGATGGATTGGCAATCGGCCCAGGGTTCGCTGCGTTCCCGGTTCACCGGAACGCTACGTCTTGTCAGCGGCCCGGAACTGCGGGCCCGACAAACCGCCGGGCTGTTCGGCAGCGACGTGGAGACTGTTGAAGCACTGAGGGATTGCGATTTCGGGCGCTGGAAAGGCGCGCGAATCGACGATCTGCAAAAATCTGAAACTGAGGCGTTGCAGGCCTGGCTCGACGATCCTCATTCGGCGCCTCACGGTGGCGAGTCGGTGGTGCAACTGAGTGAGCGGGTCGCCGCCTGGCTGGCGACACTGGAAGCAACACCCGGGCATATCGTTGCCATTACTCACCCCTTTGTTATTCGTGCCGCGTTGACCCTGGTCTTGCGCAGCCCGGCATTCAATCTGATCGACGTCGAACCGTTGTCAGCCATCGAGTTGCGGTTCAATGGTCGCTGGCGGCTGCGGTTGTCGGGCACTGGCGTGGAGGGTAACTGTTGATGAAAAAATTGATGGTCATTGGCATCGGCGCGGGCAATCCCGACTACATCACGATGCAGGCCGTGAAGGCGCTGAACCTGGTTGATGTGTTTTTCCTGATGGACAAAGGCCACAGCAAGGACAAGCTGATCGACCTGCGACGGGAGATTTGCGAACGCTACATCACCGGGCACGATTACCGTTTCGTTGAAGCACACAGCCCGGAGCGTGAGCGCGGCGATGTGGACTACAAGGCCAGCGTGGAAGATCTGAACCTCGCCAAGCAGAAGACCTTCGAAACGCTGATCAATGAGGAAATATCCGACGACCAGTGCGGCGGATTTCTGGTGTGGGGCGACCCGTCGTTGTACGACAGCACGATTCGGATCCTCCAGGAGATTCTGGCGTCAGGCCGATCTGTCTTCGAGTTCGAGGTCATTCCCGGCATCACCAGCGTTCAGGTGTTGGCGGCGCAGCACAAGGTGCCGTTGAACCGCATCGGGCGTTCGATTGAAATCACGACCGGCCGGCGATTGGCTGCAGGGCAGGTGAGTGATGCGGACAGCCTGGTGGTGATGCTCGACGCGGAAGATTCCTACCATCAGGTGGCGGATCAGGAGACAGAGATTTACTGGGGCGCTTACCTGGGCACGCCGGATGAAATCCTGATCAGCGGCCAGCTCAAGGATGTGGCGGATGAGATCGAACGAGTGCGCAAGGCGGCTCGGTTGGCCAATGGGTGGATCATGGATACCTACCTTTTGCGCAAGCCCTAGGTACTTCAGTGCCTTAAAACGCTCCTCATATCTTCGCTCCGACCTCCTGCCCAAACCGCTCCCGATATACCGATGGCGGCACACCTACCACAGTGCGAAACGCCACCCGAAAACTCTCTACCGAACGATAACCGCAGCGTTCAGCAATCTGGTCGGTGTTCTGGCGAGTGCTTTCCAACAACTCGCGAGCC
Organism: Pseudomonas sp. GB2N2; assembly: GCF_054897705.1. Classification (NCBI taxonomy): domain Bacteria; kingdom Pseudomonadati; phylum Pseudomonadota; class Gammaproteobacteria; order Pseudomonadales; family Pseudomonadaceae; genus Pseudomonas; species Pseudomonas sp. GB2N2. The sequence goes on along the minus strand of NZ_CM142701.1, from coordinate 2,183,615 downwards.
CGGGCCAGGCGTTCATGCTGCAACCACGCCTTGGGTGGCATGCCCGTCGCTTCGGTAAACCGGCGCAGGAAGGTCCGCTCACTCATGGCCGCCTCGCTGGCCAGATTGCGAACTTCCAGTGGTTCATGCAAACGTTCCCGAGCCCACTGCATCACGCGGGAAAGATCGCTGCGGGGCGTAGGACTGACCGGGGTTGGAATGAATTGCGCCTGGCCGCCGGTGCGTTGAGGCGACATCACCAGCCGCCGCGCCACGGAATTGGCCACTTGCGTGCCGAAATCCCGCGCCACCAGGTGCAGGCAGGCGTCGATGCCGGCCGCGCTGCCGGCCGAGGTAATCAATTGACCTGAATCGACGTAGAGCACGTCCGGGTCCACCAGGATTTTCGGGAATCGCTCGGCCAGCTCTGTGGCGTAGCGCCAATGGGTGGTGGCGCCGTGACCGTCAAGCAGGCCGGTGGCCGCCAGTACAAAAACCCCCGAACAGATCGACAGCAACCGCGCGCCCCGAGCATGGGCCTGACGCAGTGCCGTGATCAACGCTTCGGGCACCGGGGCGCCGCGATCTCGCCAGCCGGGAATGATGATGGTGCGGGCCTCAGCCAGCAGTTCCAGGCCGCCATCGGCCAGCACCTGAATGCCACCCATGGCGCGCATCGGGCCTGGGTCCACGGCGGCGATCCGGTGTTCGTACCACGGAAAATCGAACTCCGGCCGCGTCAGGCCGAAGATTTCCACGGAGATGCCGAATTCAAATGTACAGAGGCCGTCGTAGGCCAGGATGGCGACCAATCCAGGGTTGGGCTGCATTTGGCGGAAAGTTCCCGGTGAGTGTCTTGTGCGCCACTTTAGCCTCAAGTGAGCCGCGTATAAAGTCGTCTTACACCCACCGTGATTCTGGAGTACGCCTCATGACCAGCCTGGTTTGCCTGATTCCCGCCGCCCCCTCGGCCATCGCCCTGATGCATTTCAGCAATCGTCTGACCTTTGAAACCGATTGTTCTGACGTTCACGGTAGCCAGCAGTCGGGTGACGTGGACTTTGTCCTGGTGGACGTGCGCGGTCCGTTGGCGTTTGAGCGTGGACACGTGCCCGGCGCGGTCAATCTGCCGGGGCGACTGCTGACCGTTGAAGCGCTGGCGGAGTACGGAAAATGCACATTGTTCGTGGTGTATTGCGCTGGGCCACATTGCAACGGCGCCAACAAAGCCGCCGTGAAACTGGCGGCGCTGGGTTACCCGGTCAAGGAAATGATCGGCGGGGTGACCGGGTGGCTGGACGAAGGGTTCGAGTTGAGCACGCCGGTGCTGCGGCCTGCCGCGATTGTCATAGGTTGTGAATGCTGACGTAGATCCCTTGTAGGAGCCGGCTTGCCGGCGAAAAACCTTGAGGCTGGTGCCAATCTCCAGGCCGCCATCACCAGCAGGCCGGCTCCTACGGGTTTTGGTTGTTCATGGGATCGTTGGTCAATTGCCCGAGGTGGCCCACCACTCATCCAGCGTCGCCTGCAACCATTGAGAAACGGCCGCATGCGCGGCACTGTCGGGCTGACCCTGTGGCAGTGGCGATTCATTGGCAAAGTGCGCATTGAGCGCTGCCACCGATTCGGCATTCCACTCCGGGTGAAACTGCAAACCCACCCGCGTGGGCCCAGCGCGATACATCTGCTGCTCGCAGTGATCGCTACTGGCGAGCAGTTGCGCGCCGGGCGGCAGGTCGATTGCGTCTTCGTGCCACTCCAAGACCTTCAGCGTCTGGCCATCGGCGAATCTCACTGAGGTCCAGCCGGTTTCGCTGCGGTCCATTCGCCGCACCGTGCCGCCCAGGCTCAGTGCCAACAACTGCGCGCCCAGACAAATCGCAAACACCGCCGCGCCCTGATCCAGGCAGCCCCCCAGCCATTGCCGTTCGGTGTTCAGCCACGTGGGTCCGGCGTTCGATTCAAACGGTCCACCCAACACGATCACCGGTTCCCCGCTTACGGGCGGTAACTCACCCAGATCGGCGCGATAGACATTCAACGTCAATCCCCGCGACTCGGCCCACGCGGCAATCGCGCCCGGACCTTCGGCGGGGTGGTGTTGGATCAGGTTCAGCCCGCGAATCGCGTCGTTCATTCAGTTCGCCTTTTTTATAAATATTTGTCGCTTAGGCACAATTTACCCGTTTGAAGCCGCTCTAGACTGCCGGCCACTTCGGTCTTCTCTAATAAAACAGCTCTGACCGAAAGCTACCAATCGAACGCTGCCAATAAAAGCCTCCGCACACGGGAGTTATAAAATGAAAAAGCTAGTGATGTTCGGTGCCATGGCACTGTCGATGTTGTCCCTGACCGCTGTGGCCGATGACGCCAAGCCGGTCCGCATCGGTATCGAAGCCGGTTACCCGCCCTTCTCGATGAAAACCCCTGACGGCAAACTCACCGGTTTCGACGTCGATATCGGCGATGCGCTGTGCGAACAGGCAAAAATGAAATGTGTCTGGGTCGAGCAAGAATTCGACGGTCTGATCCCGGCGTTGAAGGTCAAGAAAATCGACGCGATCCTGTCGTCCATGACCATCACCGACGACCGCAAGAAAAACGTCGATTTCACCATCAAGTATTACCACACCCCGGCGCGCTTCGTGATGAAGGCCGGCTCTGACGTGAAAGACCCGCTGACCGAGCTCAAGGGCAAGAAAGTCGGTGTGCTGCGCGCCAGTACCCACGACCGCTTCGCCACTGAAGTGCTGCAGCCGGCCGGCATTGTGCTGGTGCGTTACGGTTCGCAGCAGGAAGCCAACCTGGACATGGTCTCCGGCCGCCTCGACGCGATGCTGGCGGACTCGGTCAACCTCGACGACGGTTTCCTGAAAACCGACGCAGGCAAAGGCTTCGCTTTTGTCGGCCCGACTTACGAAGACGCCAAGTACTTCGGCGGCGGCGCCGGTATCGCTGTACGCAAAGGTGATACCGAGCTGGCGGACAAATTCAACACTGCCATCACTGAAATCCGCGCCAACGGCAAGTACAAAGCCGTGCAGGACAAGTACTTTAACTTTGACGTTTACGGCGAGTAATCCGGCTGTTTAAAAAAGTGGCAACCGTGAATGCGGTTGCCACTTTTTTTATGTTCTTTAATCAAGATTCAGTGCCGCCTATATCGGAGTTCCCATGCAACGCATCGACCATCCCTTGCCTTGGAGCCACCTCGGCAGCGAACGCACCCTCAGCGTGTTTCGTTACGGCACCGGCCCGCGCAAGGTGTATATCCAGGCCAGTCTGCACGCTGACGAACTGCCGGGGATGCGCACGGCCTGGGAGCTGAAAAAACGCCTGACCGAACTGGAAACCCAGGGCCAGTTGCAAGGTGTGATCGAGTTGGTGCCGGTGGCCAACCCCATTGGTCTGGACCAGCACCTGCAAGGCAGCCACATGGGCCGTTTCGAGCTGGGCAGCGGCCAGAATTTCAATCGCTCGTTCGTTGAACTGAGTGCGCCTGTCGCCGAGCTGATCGGCGATCGGTTGGGCGCTGATGCCCAAGCCAACATCTCGTTGATTCGTCAGACCATGGGCCAGGTGCTCGATGATCTGCCGGCACCGAAGTCGCAACTGGAAGCCATGCACCGCTTGCTGTTGCGCCATGCCTGCGATGCGGACATCACCCTCGATCTGCATTGTGATTTTGATGCGGCGATTCATATCTATGCCTTGCCGCAACACTGGCCGCAATGGCAGCCACTCGCGGCTCGACTGAAGGCGGGGGTCGCGTTGTTGTGTGAAGATTCGGGCGGCAGTTCTTTCGACGAATCATGCTCTTCGCCTTGGTTACGACTGGCCAGGGCTTTCCCGGAGGCTGCGATTCCACCGGCCAACCTGGCGACAACTCTCGAACTGGGCAGCATGGGCGATACCCGCGTTCATCAGGCCGTGGCCAACTGCGAGGCGATTCTAGGGTTTCTTGCCGAGCAAGGGTTCATCAAAGGCACTTGGCCGGCGGCACCCGGCGAGTGCTGTGAAGGCATGCCGTTTGAAGGCACCGAATACCTGTTCGCGCCGCATCATGGCGTAGTCAGTTTTCTGCGCGACGCCGGTGAGTGGGTGGAGCAGGGTGACGCCCTGTTTGAAGTGGTCGATCCGTTGAATGACCGGTTGACTACCGTGTGCGCCGGGACCAGTGGTGTGCTGTTTGCGATTGATCGTGGGCGCTATACGCAACCGGGGACGTGGCAGGCGAAAGTCGCGGGGCGCGAGCCTATTAGGGTTGGAAAGCTTATCAACGATTGACCAACATTTTTTGCTGTGGAACAGGGCCCCTTCACGCGGGCAAGCCCGCCCCCACAGGGATTTTTGTTGGCCGCAGATCTTGTGCACGGCGCAAAAACCTGTGGGAGGGAGCTTGCCCGCGAAGGCGGCATCAGCTGCACCGCACGTGCATCGACGGGAAGAGATGTTAGGCTCTGCCCCGAATCCTGCGCGTTGTGAAGGAAGGTTTATGTTTAAGATTCTCGCTCTGCTGACGCTTCTGGCGTCCACCGCCGTCCATGCCGAAACCCCGCTGCACACCGATCTGCCGCTCAAGTACCTGGAGCAGGCCAATCCCGAATCCGTCGATCAGCCCCTGATCATTTTCCTGCATGGTTATGGCAGTAATGAACAGGACCTGTTCGGCATCAAGGACGATTTGCCCGCCCACTACAACTCTCTGTCGGTGCGCGCACCGATCGTGATGGAGGAGGGCAGTTATCAATGGTTTCGCAAGAAAGGCGAGGGCGCCTACAACGGCGAGACCGATGATCTGAAGACCAGCGGCCAGGTATTGCTGGATTTCGTCGCACAAGCGGCGAAAAAATATCACACGCAAGCGAGCAAGGTTTACCTGGTGGGCTTCAGCCAGGGCGCGATCATGTCCTACGAGGTCGGGTTGCGTCACCCCGACGCCGTGGGCGGGATTGCCGCGTTGAGCGGACGGATTCTGCCGGTGCTCAAGTCCGAGCTCACACACGACAAAACTCTCCAGCCACTGGCGATTTTCATCGGCCATGGCACGGCGGACAAGCGCCTTCCCTTCATCGACGGCACCGAGGCCAACAGCCTGTTGCAGAGCCTGTCACTCAAGCCTGAGTTTCACGCCTACCAAGGTGTTGGCCACAACATCAGTGCCGAGGAAGTGCGGGACTTGGGCGCCTGGTTGCAGCGCCTCAATCCCTGAGCCTTACTTACCGCTGACGATCTGTTTGACCAGTGCTTCGTGGCCGGCATTGTCGCTGAGACGGGAAATCACCTGAACCAGCGCCATGCGCTTGCCCGAGGCGGCCAGCACGGTGGTGTCGAGGGTTTTGCCGCCGCCTTGGGTGGCAACGCTGTCGATCTGGCGCAGCCCCAGATTCGTGCCTTTTTGGGTCAGGCTTTTCTCATTGAGCTTGGTGAAATCCGGCAGTGCCTTGGCTTGATGAGTGGCGAAGTCGGCCGCTGTGCCGTCGAGGAACTCACTGTCGTTGTCTTTGACGGTGGCGCCACCGGGGATGATGTTTTCAGCCGCGATCACCACGGTTTTCGTGGTTTCGTTGGTGTACATGGTGCCACTCGCGCCAGTCGGGTCCGCCGGCAGCGGATTGGCAACGAAGCCTTTGGGCAGGGTGAATTTAAACTTGTCGTCCAGCATTGAGACCTTCTGCGCCGGCCCTGTGTCGGCAGCCTTGGCGGCATAAGCGTTCAAAGCCCCCAGGCTGGCAACCGCCGTCAGCAGCAGGACAACGGTTTTTTTCTTCAACAACGACATTCTGAATCTCCAGGGTGGGTCTCGCAGTGGGGGCGATCATCCCATGGAGGTTGTGACGCATTCCAGCGCGGGATAACGGACGGTCGGGTTGCTCAGCATTCGGAGCGAAGCATTCATTGATAGACACCATGTTCAATCCGGCTCAAATAGTCCTCTATGACTTGGACGCCGAGCGGGTTGTTGACCAGTTCTAGGGGGATATTATTCGTCAAGTATTTGCAGGGTTTATTTAACCAGTCTTCAGCCAGCGGCTGATCGCCAAATACGATGGTGGCGTGTTTCAGGACTTCTTCAAACTGGAAGGCAACTGTCATTTTCGGGTCATTGAGTGGCATTTTTTGCTCTCCTTCAACTAATGCTGAAATGGGTCCCTCACCGGATTTGGCTTCACCACGCTAGTCCTAAACTTTCCGATAGCCAACCCGAAAAGCTTGTGGGAAAAAATCCGCTTTTTTGATTTGTTTCATCACTTGTGGGAACGATGTTGACGGCAAATGCACGGTTTCACGAGCCTTGTTTAATTGCGCTCTGTGTTACTTCATGAAAGCTACAACTCCCTGCGCCGTTGCTTGCAGGTAAGGAAGAATCCGCCGGCTTGTGCGCTTTTTAGTGGGTTCCATTGTTTTCCGGTCGCTGAAAAACGCAGTGATCGGGTTTGGGAGACCCTCACCATCGACGCGTAGCGTCACCTTGTTCGGCCCTTTCTCAGGGCTGCGTTTCCAGACCCTGCGTGGCCATGCGTGCGAGTCGCTGGCATGGGCCAATGTCTTGGCCCTGGATGTGGCAGATCATATGGACGGGACCCGTCGCACTTCGCTGTTGGGCATTGCGCAAGTCATCTCGCTTGGGGAGCTGGCGGTGAACCAGGCACTGGATAAATTCGACGCCGCCGAGGAATAAGGACACTCGTGGTGAAAGTCTGGCCTTCACCACGGGATTTGTGCATTTACACTGCCCGGCGTACCGGATAACTCTCGATCACCTCCAGAAACTCGATCCGGCGTTCGCTGGCCAACAGCTCCGGCAAGTGCTTTTCGTACTCTTGGCGGTACGGCTTGCCCAGGTGACGGGTGATGAAGTCTTCCTTGCTGCAGTTCCAGGTTTCGTAGAGCACCAGGGTGTTCGGATCGTCCTGCAATTGGTGGACCCAGGTGTTGACGAAGTCTGGCTCGGCCGACATCTGATGTACCACGTCCAGCAAGCGCTCTCTGGTTTCGGCAAAACGTTCCGGTTTGGCCGGCAGGTAAACGACAAACGCGACTTGATCACTCATTTTCATCACCTTTGCATGCGTGGAGTGGCTTACTGCGCCTGGTTCTGGGGGAACAGATTGCGACGGGTTTCTTCGTCGAATTCGGCTTTCAGTACCAGCTTCTCTTTGAGGCTGTGAGCACGCACTGCCGCCGGGCGAGCGCTGATTTCATCGAACAGGCGCTTGACGTTCGGATAGGCCGCCAGACCGTTTTCGCCAAGGACATACGGCGCGTAGTTGGCCCAGCCCCACAGTGCCATGTCGGCGATGCTGTAGGTGTCGCCGGCCAGGTACTGGTGGTCGGCCAGACGCTGGTCGAGCACGCGGTAATGACGCTCGACTTCCTTCAGGTAACGGTTTTTTGCGTAGGCAATATCTTCCGGTGCGTGATGCAGGAAGTGCACAGCCTGGCCGGAGAAAGGCGACAGGCCGGTGGCGATGAACATCAGCCACGACAGCAGCTCGCCTTGCCCTGCAACAGAGGTCGGCAGGAAGCGCTGATGTTTTTGTGCGAGGTGCAACAGGATGGCCTGGGAGTCGAACACGGTGGCTTCGCCATCGACTAGCGCTGGTACTTTCGCGTTCGGGTTGATTGCCAAAAAGGCTGGCTGGTGTTGTTCGCCTTTGAAGGTGTCGACGCCGATCAACTCGTACGGCGTTTGCAGCTCTTCGAGCAGCAGGGCAACTTTCATCGGGTTCGGCGAAGGGTGGAAAAAGAACTTCATGGTAGTGGCCTCAGTCAGTGGTTGGTCGGTAACTGAGGCTGATGATGGGCAAATCCCGTTCGATTGACGTGCGAGGTTGTTGTTCTACCCGTTCGAAATAGTTGAATGAGTTGTCGGCGTCTTCACCGGTTTTGCCAAAAGGCGTTTAGTAACACCGAGCATTGCCACCGACACGGCAACGCCGAAACCGAACGCGGACAGGCCCATACCGGGCAAGGTCAGCGCGACAACCAAGCAAAACGTTGCAAACGAATACATTCCCGTCGCCGTGGCGCGCAACAGCGCTGCGGTGAACGCCGGGCCGCGGGTTTGCTGGGAAAACACCGCCATCACGCTGCCCAGTACCGGAAACACCGCGAGCAATCCGCTCCAGCGTTCGCCGACGGTGCTGGCGAGCAAGGTGACCGCCAGGGTCAGCAGGGCGCCTGCAATCATACGCAGCATTAATTTGTCGGACTTCGGTGCCGGCCCCGCAACGATCGGCTGTATTGTCGGAAACAGGTACGGCGCCGCCAGCAATGCGGTTGCGGCGGCGATCACCGAGAACACCAGGGACGGCGGAATCAGCGACAGCACAGCGGCCACCGTCGCCCAGACCATCAGCGAAATCACCAGCGCCCAAGGCCATCGCGCACGTTGTGCGACCTGAGCGTAGGTCACGCAGAAGGCAATCATCGCAAACATGGCGGATAACGCCGCCGTCGCCGATTGCGCGGCAAACACCTCGCCTTGCTCGATGGCGAGGAAGAACAGAATTGGCCCGACCACCACCGGCAATCCCGACAGCCAACCGGCAACGCTGGGGCCCCAGCGTTTGCCCGCGAGAGAGATCAGCAACAGAAATCCGGGAATGACCAGCAGTTTGAGCAGCAGCACGTAGGCGGCTCCGACCTGAGTGAGCGGGCAACGTTAGCATTGAGTGCAGAAGATTGCTTCGGGAATCAGCGCGTTTTGTATACAAAAATTTAATCTGCTAATAGTTGTACAAAAACGTCTATTGCGTATAGGTTTTCAACAGGCCCTCACATTGGCTCGACCAACCATGAACAGACCACGATTGCGCTTGCTGTTGTTGCTGTCGGGATTGTTTGCCACCCAGGCTTTTGCCAGTTGGCAAGAAGCATTGCCCGGTGCGCAGATCATCGGTACCGGAGAGTTTCGGGTGTTCGGTTTCGATGTCTACAACGCTCGGCTCTGGAGCGCCTCGCGGCCACTGGCCGCGGACCAGCCGTTTGCCCTCGAGTTGATCTACCAGCGCAGTATTTCCCGGGACGACCTGGTGCAGGCCAGCGTCGATGAAATCAAGCGATTGTCCGGCGCTTCGGTCAGCGCCGAGCAACTCGAACGCTGGAAGGCGCAGATGCAGCAGTCGTTCGTCGATGTCCAAGCGGGCACGCGCATTACCGGGGTGTATTTGCCGGGGCAGGGCGCTCGGTTTTTTGTCGGCCAGCAGCCGCAGCATGACGTGAAAGATCCGCAGTTCGCCCGGGCATTTTTTGATATCTGGCTCGACCCGCGTACGCGTAACCCCGAATTGCGCCAGCAATTGCTGGGCACCACCGCGCCTTGAGGGCCTCGTCATGCTGAAAATATGGTTGCTGGTGCTGGTTGTCTGCCTGGCCGGTTGCAGTGGCGTCAATGTGCAGCGCTACAGCGAGCAGACTCCCAAACTTGATTTGCCCGGGTTCTTCGTCGGCCGGGTCGACGGTTGGGGGATGTTCCAGAAACGTTCTGGGGAAGTGATCAAGCGCTTCCATGTGCTGATCAACAGCCGCATGGACGGCCAAAATCTGATCATGCATGAGGACTTTACCTACAGCGATGGCACCAAGCAGACCCGGGTCTGGACGTTGCGTCCTGCCGGCCCCGGTCTTTGGCGTGGTACGGCCGGCGATGTGGTCGGCGAGTCTAGCGGTGAGGTGGCAGGAAACGCCTTGCATTGGCGCTATGTGCTGAGCCTGCCGGTGGACGACAAGATTTATCAGGTGCATTTCGATGACTGGATGTATTTGCTGGATGACAACACCATGGCCAATCGCTCGGCCATGACCAAGTTCGGTTTTGAATTGGGCCAGGTGACGTTGTTTTTCCGCCGACATGGAGCTTTGTAGGAGCCTGCTTGCTGGCGATGCGGCCGGTGTGGTGTGTCAGACATACCGCTTTCGCTGGCAAGCCAGCTCCCACAGGGGATCTGCAGTGCGTCCGGCAGGACAACTTTGCCGGAAAGCCCCTTGGGCACAAACGCTGAACCGTCTAAGCTGCCCCCTCCCACGTGTTTCCGGATGTGTATGTGAAATTCAGCTTGCCCAACGTCGCCACTGCACCGTTTTGCCCACCGGAAGTGGCGGGCAGCGTTGCCGTTGACCCTCGCGCATCCTTCTTCAAACGTGTCCTGCTTTTTGCCGGTCCGGGTTTGCTGGTGTCCATCGGCTACATGGACCCGGGCAACTGGGCCACCGCCATCGAAGCCGGTTCGCGGTTTGGCTACAGCCTATTGTTCGTGGTGCTGCTGGCCAGTCTGGCGGGGATGGTGGTGCAGTGTTTGTGTTCGCGCCTGGGCATCGCCACCGGGCGTGATCTGGCGCAGTTGTCCCGCGAGCGCTACAGCACGCGGACCGCGCGCACCCAGTGGGTACTGGCGGAAATCTCGATCATCGCCACCGACCTCGCCGAGGTGCTCGGCTGTGCGCTGGCATTCCATCTGCTGCTGGGTTGCTCGCTGACGGTCGGCATTGCCCTCACCGCATTCGACACGCTGCTGGTGCTGGCCCTGCAAAACCGTGGCTTCCGCCGACTGGAAGCGATCATGCTGGTGCTGGTGAGCACCATCGGCGTGTGTTTTTTTGTGGAACTGCTGCTGATCAAGCCGTATTGGCCGGACGTGTTCCGCGGATTCACGCCGTCGCTGTCCGCCATCGGCGGTGCCGCGCCTTTGTACCTGGCGATTGGCATTCTGGGCGCCACGGTGATGCCGCATAACCTGTACTTGCACACCTCGATCGTACAGACGCGGATGATCGGCAAAGACCTGGCCAGCAAACAGGACGCGGTGAAACTGGCGCGCATCGACACCATTGGCTCCCTCGCGCTGGCGCTGCTGGTCAACGCCGCGATCCTGATCCTCGCGGCGGCGGCGTTTCACAAGACCGGGCACACCGATGTGGTGGACATCCAGGATGCCTATCACTTGCTCGATCCCTTGGTGGGCGGGGCGTTGGCCAGTGTGTTATTTGGCGTGGCATTGCTGGCGTCCGGCCAGAGTTCGACATTTACCGGCACCATTGCCGGGCAGGTGATCATGGAGGGCTACCTGAACCTGCGGATTCCCTGCTGGCAACGCCGGTTGATTACCCGCGGGCTGGCGCTGATCCCTGCATTTATCGGCGTGTGGCTGATGGGCGATAACGCGATTGGCAAGATGCTGGTAATGAGTCAGGTGGTGTTGAGTCTGCAATTGCCGTTTGCGTTGTACCCGTTGATCCGCATGACCAACGATCACCAGTTGATGGGGCCCTTTGTGAACCGGCTGCCGACGCGGGTGCTGGCATGGGGGTTGTTTGTGGTGATCAGTGGGGCTAACAGCTGGTTGATCTTCCAGTTCATAGCTTGATCGTTCCCACGCAGAGCGTGGGAACGATCAAAATGCATCAACCATGAAATCAATAAACGCCCGTGTCTTGGCCGGCATCAGCGTCCGGCTCGGGTAGTACAGCGAAATCGGCCCCGCATCGGCGTGCCAGCCCGGCAGCAAGCGCACCAGCTCCCCGCGCTGAATATTCGCCGCCACATCCGGCAACACCAGCAACGTGACCCCCAACCCAAGTATTGCCGCCTCACGCATGGCCGCCGGGTCATTCAGGACGATGTTTTCGTTCAGGCTGGCCGGTGCTTCATGGCCTTCACCATCCTGCATCACCCATTGGCGAATCCGTCCGGTGCGGCTGCCACGCATGACGATGCCGTTGAACCGCTGCAAGTCCGCCGGACTGCCGGGCAGCGTGCGTCCGGCCAGGTAAGCGGGGGAAGCCACGGCCACGATATTCGCCTGGGCCAACGTCCTCGAGACGACGCCCAACGTCAGCTCGAAAACTCCACCAATCGCCGCGTCATACCCCTCCGCGATCAAATCCACCTGACGGTTTTCGAAGTGCCATTCCGGGCGAATCAACGGATAGCGTGCAAGGAATGTCGGCAGCAATGGCAGCACATGGCTGATGCCAAACGTCGGCGGCAGGCTGACCTTGAGCACGCCGGCCGGCTCACCCTGGTCGCTGCTGACGGCGCTGATCGCTGTCTGCAACGCCTGCAGATTTCCGCTGATACTGGCCAGAAAACGTTCGCCAGCCTCGGTCAGTGACAGCTTGCGGGTCGAACGCTGGAACAGGCGCACGCCGATGTTCCGTTCAAGCATCGCCACATTGCGGCTGACCGCCGCGGGCGTGAGCGCGAGCAATCGAGCCGCCCCGGAAAAGCTCCCGGTTTCGGCGCTGCGAACGAAGGACTCAAGGTTGGCGAGGGTTTCCATGGCTGACACCTGATAGCAATGCTTGAAAATAATTCAAGGTATTACCATCTAAACAAGGGCCAATGGCAAGCGCAGTATCCACTCCAACGACAACCCCCTGGAGTTAACCAACATGAGCACAATCGGAATCATCGGCGCCGGCGTTATCGGCGCAGCATTTGCCAGAGCCCTGTCGCGTCAGGGCATTGAAGTGATCATCGCCAACAGCCGTGGACCTGAAACCCTCGCTTCGCTGGTGGCGGAACTCGGCCCGACGGCGCGCGCGGGTACCCGTGAAGCCGCCGCCGCCCAAGCGATCGTGTTGGTGGCGGTCAACTGGTCGAAGTTACCGAAGGCACTCGCCGGGTTGCCAGACTTCGGCGGGCGGATTGTGATCGATGCCAACAATTCGATTGAGGCGCCATCGTATGAAGCCGTTGATTTGAGCGGGCGGATGTCCAGCGAAGTGTTCGCCGAATGGGTGCCGGGGGCGCGCGTGGTGAAGGCGTTCAATCACCTGGCAGCGCGTTTTCTGGAGAGCGATCCGGCAGCGGAGGGCGGTCGACGGGTGCTGTTTATCTCGGGCGATGATGCCGAGGCGAAAGCTCAGGTGGGGGCGTTGATCGAGCGCTTGGGCTTCTGCGGGATTGATCTGGGGACGTTGAGTGTCGGCGCGCGACTGACGCAGTTTCCGGGTGGGCCGTTGCCGATTCTGAACCTGGTGAAGTTCGGCTGAAGGCCACGCAAAAAATAAACCCGGTGCGACATGAGTCACACCGGGTGTTTTGCCAGACTGCGCAGTTCTTCGTGGGTCCCCGCGCCGTCTGTTGAACGCTTACGCCCGCTCGAGCGCCAGTGCCACGCCTTGACCGCCACCGATGCACAGGGTGGCGAGGCCTTTGCTGGCGTCACGCTTGATCATTTCGTGCAGCAAGGTCACCAGCACGCGGCAACCCGAGGCACCGATCGGGTGACCGAGGGCGATGGCGCCGCCGTTGACGTTGACCTTGTTCAAGTCCCATTCCAGGTCCTTGGCCACCGCCAGGGATTGCGCGGCGAAGGCTTCGTTGGCTTCGATCAGGTCGAGCTGGTCGATTGACCAGCCGGCTTTGCTCAGGCAACGGCGCGTGGCCGACACCGGGCCGATGCCCATGATCGCAGGATCAACGCCCGCATTGGCATATGCAGCGATTTTCGCCAGCACCGGCAAACCGAGGGCCTTGGCTTTTTCCGCGCTCATCAGGATCACGGCAGCGGCGCCGTCATTCAGGGACGAAGCGTTGCCGGCCGTCACCGAGCCGTCCTTCTTGAAGGCCGGTTTCAGTTTGCCCAGGGATTCGGCGGTGGTCCCGGCCCGTGGCTGTTCGTCGGTGGCGAAGGACAGCGGATCGCCCTTGCGCTGCGGGATCAGGATCGGCGTGATTTCATCGACAAAACGCCCGGCTTCGATGGCGGCCGTGGCTTTTTGCTGAGAGGCGGCGGCGAATGCATCCTGCTGCTCGCGGCTCAGGTTGTACGTGTCCGCAAGGTTTTCGGCGGTGATGCCCATGTGGTAATCGTTGAACGCATCCCACAGGCCGTCGCTGATCATGGTGTCGACGATTTGTGCGTGACCCATGCGCAGACCGGTGCGCGCGCCCGGCATCACGTAGTTGGACAGGCTCATGTTTTCCTGGCCGCCGGCAATGATCACCTCGGCATCGCCACAGCGAATCGCCTGGGCACCCAGATGCAGCGCTTTCAGACCCGAGCCGCAGACCTTGTTCAGGGTCATAGCCGGCACGGCGAACGGCAGGCCCGCCTTGATCGAGGCCTGGCGCGCAGGGTTTTGCCCGGCGCCGGCAGTCAATACCTGGCCCATGATCACTTCATCGACTTCAGCCGGGTCGAGGCCGGTTTGCGCCAGCAACTGACGGATCACCGCAGCGCCGAGGTCAACGGCGGATACACTGGCCAGCGCACCCTGGAAGCTGCCAATGGCGGTACGGGTGGCGGCAACAATGACGACTTCTTGCATGGAATGATTCCTCACTGGGCAGCGAACTGCATTTGCGGAACATGATCGGGCACGATCAGCTTGCCGGCGGTCTTGGCGACAATTTCCTCGACGCTGACGCCCGGCGCGCGTTCCTTGAGAATGAAGGCGCCGTTGTCGATTTCAAGGTACGCCAGGTCGGTCAGCACGCGTTTGATGCAGCCGGCGCCGGTCAGCGGCAGGCTGCATTGGGACAGCAGCTTGGACTCACCGTCCTTGGACGCGTGGGTCATGATGACGATGATGTTGTCTGCGCCGGCCACCAGGTCCATGGCGCCGCCCATGCCCTTGACCAGTTTGCCGGGGATCATCCACGAAGCGATGTTGCCTTGCACGTCGACTTCAAACGCGCCCAGCACGGTCAGGTCGACATGACCACCGCGAATCATCGCGAAGGACTCGGCCGAGGAGAAAATCGACGCGCCGATACGTGCAGTCACCGTTTGTTTGCCGGCGTTGATCATGTCGGCATCGATGGTTTCTTCAGTAGGAAAAGGACCCATGCCCAGCAGGCCGTTTTCCGACTGCAGCATGACTTCCATGCCTTCGGGAATGTAGTTGGCGACCAGGGTCGGAATGCCGATGCCGAGGTTCACATAGAAGCCGTCCTGCATTTCGCGGGCGACGCGTTGAGCCATTTGTTCGCGGGAAAGTGCCATTGTTGTTATTCCTTCATTCGGTCCGGGGGCAGGGGATCACTTACGCACGGTGCGCTGTTCGATGCGCTTCTCGAACGTGCCGCAAATGACCCGGTCGACATAGATGCCAGGGGTGTGGATCTGCGCCGGGTCCAGCTCGCCGGGTTCGACGATTTCTTCGACTTCGACCACGGTGATTTTGCCGGCAGTGGCGGCCAGCGGGTTGAAGTTTTGGGCGGTGTGGCGGTAGATGACGTTACCGAAGTGGTCGGCTTTCCAGCCTTTGACGATGGCGAAGTCGCCGGTGATGGATTCTTCCATCAGGTACTTGCGGCCCTTGAATTCGCGCACTTCCTTGCCTTCGGCAACCGGGGTGCCGACGCCAGTTGCGGTGAAGAACGCCGGAATGCCGGCGCCGCCCGCGCGCATTTTTTCCGCGAGGGTGCCTTGGGGGGTCAGGACGACTTCGATTTCGCCTTTCAGCAATTGGTCTTCGAACAGTTTGTTCTCGCCAACGTAGGACGCCACGACTTTGCTGATCTGCCGGTCTGTCAGCAGCACGCCGAGGCCGAAACCGTCGACGCCGCAGTTGTTGGAAACCACCGTGAGGTCGCGGGTGCCCTTGCGCTTGATTTCGGCGATAAGATTTTCCGGAATCCCGCACAGGCCGAAGCCCCCAGCGATCACGGTCATGCCGTCTTCAAGACCTGCCAGAGCTTCCTCATAGGAACTCACGCGCTTGTCGAAACCTGCCATATGCACCTCTTTTATTCTTTGTGGGCGGCTGGCTAGCCGAATGGGACGAAGTGTCTCGCCGGGCAATTGATTTGTTAAGTTGATTTTTAGGGTTGATTGATTCATAAAACTCAACAAATCGCTGCTTTAATCCTGCAGCTTGAAGCTTGTAGCTTACAACTGGAGCGACGCGAGATGACCGTCAAGCAGATCCGCGCCTTTCTGGCCGTGGCCCAGAGCCTGAGCTTTGCCGTGGCCTGCGAGCGGTTGCACCTGTCCCAATCGGCGTTGAGCCTGACCATCAAGGCCTTGGAAGAAGGCCTCGGCGGACGCCTCTTCACCCGCAATACGCGCAATGTCGCGCTAACCGCCGAGGGTGAATCCCTGGTGCCGCTGGCCCGGCGCCTGATCGCCGACTGGGACAACGCCGAAGATGAACTGCGCCAGCGTTTCACCCTGCAACGCGGGCGGGTGACGCTGGCGGCGATGCCGTCGTTTGCCGGCAACCTGCTGCCGCCGATCCTCAAGACGTTCCGCGCGCGCTACCCGAAAGTCAACGTCACCGTTAATGACGTGATCAACGAGCAGGTGCTGGAGATGGTGCGGGACCGGCAGGTCGAGCTGGGCGTGGCGTTCGAGCCGACGCAGAGTTCCTCGCTGCACTTCACGCCGTTGTACATGGACCGGTTCGTGGCGGTGGTGCCCCTTGATTCTGCGTTCGCCGAACAGACTGATATCGACTGGCAGACCTTGCTCAAGGAGCCGTTCATCACCTTGCAACGACCGTCCACGGTTCGAGTGATGCTGGAGGAGCACTTGCAGGCGCGGGGGATGAAGTTGCCGGTGGAGTTCGAGAGTCATCAGTTGGCGACGGTCGGGAAAATGGTCGCGAGCGGGTTGGGCGTCAGCGCGGTGCCGGCGTTGTGCGCCGGGCAGATGCGCGAACTGGGCGCGCGCTGTCTCACGCTGCGCGATCCGGTGGTGGAACGGGCGATCGGGGTGTTGACGAAACCGGGGGTTGAGCTGTCGGCGGCGGCGCAGGCGTTGTTCGATATTTTCAAGCAGGAGAACCTGGGTGAGCGAGTTTTCAAGCACTGATCACGGTCCAACTGTGGGAGTGAGCCTGCTCGCGATAGCGGAGTGTCAGTCGAGATAAACGTCTACTGACTCACCGCTATCGCGAGCAGGCTCACTCCTACAGGGTTAGTGGTGATCAGGGTGTCATGCGTTGGGCCAGCAGCGGCAACAGCTGTTCGCAGGAGCCCTCAATTTTCATGTCCAAGAGGTCATCTGCCCGGGTCTTGCCCAGATTGATCGCCAGCAACGGCTTGCCTTGATCCGCCACGGCCCGGCACAGCCGAAACGCCGAATACGCCATCAGCGACGAACCCACCACCAACAAGCCCGCGGCTTTCTCGACTGCCGCCATCGCCTTTGCCGCCGTCACCTGCGCCACGTTCTCACCGAAAAACACCACGTCCGGTTTCATTCGTTCACCAGCACAATGCGGGCAGTGCGGCACCCGGAACCGTGCCTCGAACGCCGGGTCGAGCAAGGTGTCGCCATCCGGCGCCTGCACGGCGTCGACGCCGGCGAGGTAGGGGTTCTGCGCTTCCATCAGCTTCTGGATCGAATCCCGCTCGCTGCGCTGCCCGCAATCCAGGCAGAGCACCCGATGCAGGCTGCCATGCAGTTCAATGACGTCATGGCTGCCGGCCTGATCGTGCAGGGTGTCGACGTTCTGGGTGATCAGCGCACTGATTTGCCGGCTACTTTGCAGGCCGGCGAGGGCTTCGTGCGCCACGTTCGGCTGGGCCAGGCGCACTCGCGGCCAGCCGAGCATGGCCCGCGCCCAGTAGCGGCGCCTGGATTCCGGGGCGGAAAGAAATTCCTGATACATCATCGGCTGCCGGCCCCGCCGTACGCCCTGATTGTCGCGGTAGTCCGGTATGCCCGACGGGGTGCTGATGCCCGCGCCGGTCAGCACCACAAACGGTTGGTCGGCCATAAACTGCTGGAGCCGGTCGAGTTGTTCGCGGATGCGGCGGTCGAGCATGTTCAACACTCCGGTAGACCTGGGGTGTCTGCAGGGTAGCACCGAACCCTTGGATTCCGGCTTGTTGACCATGATGATCGCGATTCCCCTTGTAGAAGCCCGGCTTGCCGCACCTCGGGCTCCTACAGGTGGAATGCTTACTTGCGAGCTTCTAAAATAAGGTTGAACGGGGTTTCGGTGGCTCGACGGAATGTCTTGAATCCTGCCTCCGTGAACACTTTGCGCAATCGCGCTTCCCCAGCCTGGGCACCGAGCCCGAGGCCGACTTCCTGCGACAGCGAGTTTGGTGTGCAAATGAACGTCGAGGCCGCATAAAACAACCGCCCAACCGGGGTCACGTTGTCGTCGAGCTTGTCATTGGCAAACGGTTCCACCAGCAACACCGTGCCATCCGGTTTCAGCGATTCATACGCATGCCGTGCCGCGCCCACCGGGTCGCCCATGTCGTGCAGGCAGTCGAAGTAGCAGATCAGGTCATAGTCATCGCCGGGGTAACTTTTCGCCGTGCCCTGGAAGAACCGCGCCCGACCGGACACACCACCGGCTTCGGCGCGCTGGGTGGCGACGGTGACGGACGGCGCGTGGTAGTCGAAGCCGACAAAACGCGAGTCCGGAAACGCCTGGGCCATGATCACCGTTGAGGCCCCATGCCCGCAGCCAATGTCCGCGACCTTGGCGCCGGCCTCCAGTTTGGCGACCACGCCTTCCAGCGCCGGCAGCCATTCGGCCACCAGGTGCGCTTTGTAGCCGGGCCTGAAAAAGCGTTCCGTGCCACTGAACATGCACGGGTGGTGATCGCCCCAAGGCAGCGCGCCGTTGCCGCGCATGGCCTTGACCAGCTTGTCCTTGTCATGAAAAAACGACGCGACCACCCCGACACCGCCGGCCACGTAGACCGGGGAGTCTTCAATGGCCAGCGCCAACGCTTGCTCTTCCGGCAGACGGAACTGGCCGTCATGGTGTTCCATGTAACCGGACGCGGCGTGGGCGCTGAGCCATTCGCGCAGCAGGCGGGCGTTGCAGCCGGTTTTATCGGCGAGCGCTTCCGGGCTGGTCAACTGGCTGTCGGCCATAGCCCGGTATAGCCCGAGCTCTTCACCGAGGATGACATTGGCAAGCATCGCCGCGCCGCCCATGTCGTTCACCAGTTTGCCCATGAAATCATTGAGTCTGGCCTCGTCCATCTCGTGTGCTCCTGTGACAGGATCACGGTCCAGAGGCGTTTTTCGAGGCTGACACCTCTGGGCGGTGGTCGTGGGAATGAACAGGACGATTGCTGCGTCCTGGGTGCATTTAGTTTAGTTCGGGGCCCGCGCAGTGCTGGCTCGAGCGACGAAAGCCCTGGCACCACGAACCCCCGTGGGAGTGAGCCTGCTCGCGAAAGCGATCTAACCTTCAACATTGATGTCAACTGGCAGGACCTCATCGCGAGCAGGCTCGCTCCTCCAGGGGATGTGAGGTGTGTATCGCACTGTATCTAACTCCTTGCTCGATACAGTTCCCGGCAATACCCGGCCACTGCAGCCACAATCCCGATACACCCCGTCGGTTAACTGTAAGTCCGTTTTGAACACTTGAGATCGCCATCATGCAGAGCCCATTCACATCGACAAAGGTCAGCGTAGGACTCGGCTTGCGCCGCGGTTTGATGAAAGACCTTCAGGCAGCACCGCTGGGCGATTTCGACTTTCTGGAAGTCGCGCCGGAAAACTGGATCGGCATCGGCGGCGCCCATGGCGCGGCGTTGCGGGCGCTGGCCGAGCGCTATCCGTTGTCCTGTCATGGCTTGTCGCTGTCACTGGGCGGGCCCGCTCCGCTGGACGTCGGTTTCTTGCAAGAGATCCGGGCTTTTCTCGATCAATACAACGTGCCGCTGTACAGCGAACACCTGAGTTACTGCAGCGATGACGGTCACCTTTACGACCTGTTGCCGCTGCCATTCACCGAAGAAGCGGTGCATCACGTCGCCGCGCGCATTCGTCAGTCCCAGGACATTTTGGGTCGGCGCCTGGCGGTGGAAAATGTCTCGTATTACGCGGCGCCGCAGCAGGACATGGACGAGCTGACCTTTACCAATGCGGTGCTACGGGAAGCCGATTGCGACCTGCTGCTGGACGTCAACAATGTGTACGTCAACTCGATCAATCACGGCTTTGATCCGCAGGCCTTTCTCGCGGGCATCGATGCCGGCCGGGTGGTGGCGATGCACGTGGCCGGGCATTTCGATGAGTCTGACACTCTGAAAATCGACACCCATGGCGCCTCGGTAAAACCGGTGGTCTGGTCGTTGCTGGCCGAGGCTTACGCCCGATTCGGTGCGCAACCGACCTTGCTCGAGCGCGATTTCAATTTCCCTGCGTTCGCTGAGTTGGTTGCCGAACTGCGCACCATCCGTCGTCTGCAGGCCGAGGGGGTGAACCGTGGATAAGTCGGCGCTGTTCCAGCAGCAGAACACCCTCGGTCTCTACCTGCGTGACCCCGAGCACTGCGCGCCGCCGGAGGGGATGGATGTGGCGCGGGCCCAGGTTTACCGCGACTTGATTTTCAACAACCTGTCGATGTTGCTCCGTGGCACGTTTCCAGTGCTGATCAAGATTCTCGGCGATGAACACTGGCGTACGCTGGTGCGCATCTTCCTGCGGGACTACCGCGCGCGCACGCCGAAATTCGGTGAAATCGCCGAGGAGTTTGTCGGGTTTCTTGCCGCACAGCCGGCGGCACTGAATGACGGGCCATGGCCGCCGTTCATGGTGGAGCTGGCGCATTACGAATGGGTTGAGATGGCGTTGCAGCAGTCCGAGGCTGAGTCGTTGCCGGTCAGTGATGCCGGGTTGTTGCTGGATCGGCCGCTGCAGGTTTCACCGCTGGCCTGGCCGTTGGCGTATGCGTGGCCGGTGCAATGGGTTGGGCCGGATGTTCAACCTGAAACCCCACCCGCGCAACCGACATTGCTGCTGGTGCGGCGAGTGGAAGACTGGAGTGTGAAGTTTTCAGAACTGAGCCCGTTGGCGTGGCGGTTGTTGCAGCGGATCGGCGAGTTTAATCAGTTGAACGGGCGTGAGCAGCTGGAAGGATTGGCCGTCGAGGCGGGCGCGACGGGATCGCAGGACTTCATCGACAGCGGCGCGGCATTGTTGCGGCAGATGCACGGGGAAGGGGTGGTTGGCCCGCAATAACACAGCCATCTGTAGGAGCCTGCTGGCTAACGATCGCTGCGTACCTGACACACCGCGTCGCCTGGATCGCCAGCAAGCGGGCTCCTACAGGGCGAGGTGTGTCAGGTGCCGGGTTACACAGCGGTAAAGAAGTACCGCGTCAGGTGGAAGAAGATCGGCGCCGCAAAGCAGATCGAGTCCATGCGGTCGAGCATGCCGCCGTGCCCCTTGATCATGGTCCCCCAGTCCTTGGCGCTCAGGCTGCGTTTGATCGCCGACATGACCAGACCGCCGAGGAAGCCCATCACCACGATGACAAACGACATCATCAGCGACTGCCAGAAACTGAACGGCGTCATCCAGAACATGCAGCCGCCAATCAAGGTCGCCGACAAACCACCGCCGACCAGGCCTTCCACGGTTTTCGACGGGCTCACCAGCGGCGCAACCTTGTGCTTGCCGAAGAGTTTGCCGAACACGTACTGCAACACATCACTCAGTTGCACCACGAATACGAGGTAGAACAGCAACAGCGCGTTCTGCCCGTGGAAGCCTTGCAGATCCAGCAGTAACAGCGCGGGCGCGTGGCTGATGCAGTAGACGCAAATCATCACCCCCCACTGGATTTTTGCCGCCCGCTCCAAAAAGGCGTCGGTGTCCTGGCTCAGCACCGCAATCGCCGGCAGCAGCAAGAAGGCGTACACCGGAATCAACAGCGTGAACAGCGAATACCAATGGGTGCCGATCAACACGTACTGCAGCGGAATCAGGATGAAAAACGCCGAAAACAGCGCGTTATGGTCGCCGAGCCGGGTGGGCGTCAGGGTGATGAACTCCCGGAGCGCGAACAGTGAGATGAAGCCGAACAGCAGGACCGTCGCGTTCCCGCCCAGCAGGTAGGACACGAAGAAGATGATCACCATGCCCCACCAGGCATTCACTCGCTGGTTGAGGTTTTCGATGGTCGAGATCGAGCCCTCGGTTTTCGCGCGCCTGGCCAGCAGCCGACCGATGATCGAGGCAATCGCAAGCAGGCCGGCAATGGCGCCGAAGAACCACAAGAATTTTTCGTCAAGATTCATTCCGACAGCCTCACAATGGCGTCACGCGCGCGTTGCAGAAACACCTGTTTTTCCTCGCCTGCGATCCGCGGCAGTGGGTTGCCGATGCGGATCGTGCAGATAATCGGCAGCGGCACGTGTTTGCCCTTGGGCATGGAGCGGTGCAGGTTTTCCAGATAGATCGGCACCAGGTCGACGTCGGGAAAGGTCTCGCTCAAGCGGAACAGCCCCGATTTGAATTCGCCGGGCAAGGCCTGGCTGGAACGCGTGCCTTCCGGAAAGATGATGATCGAATGACCGGCGCGAACCACATCGAAGATCGGCTCCAGCACGTTGACGCCCGGCGCCGGGTTGCGGTCGATCAGCACGGCATTCAGGCCTTTCTGCGAGATGTACGACAGAAAGCGGTTCTTCCCCCAGTAGTCGGCAGCCGCCACCGGCTTCACATTCACCCGGGCTTCCGGGGGCAGGGCGGCGATGATGGCGAGGGTGTCCATGTGGCTGGTGTGATTGGCGAAATAGATGCGCTGGCGCGACAGGTCCGGTGGGCTCTCCCATCTCGCCGTGACGCCGATGAGGAAGCGCAGGACAGAAATCAGCGCATTACTGATCCACATAGACGGCCCCTTTCAGCTGCTTGGTGATGGCCAGCGTGCGCGTGACGCAGGTAGCGACGGCGCCGATGGCGATGATGATCAGCGCAATCAACAGCACATAGTGGCTGGCATAAACGCTCGCTTCGATGGTGTTCAGTACAAGCGCTGCGGTCATTACCGCCATCCGGTGCTGCTTGGCCATCGGGCCGATGAAGCTCTGCGGCAGACCGATCGAGCCGCCAAAGACCCTCACGTAGGCGGTCAATGCCGCGGCCAGTGCGGCGAACCAGCCGAGGTCCGAATAACCGATGGCGTAGCCGAGCCCGACGATCAGCAGGGTGTCGGCAATCCGGTCGGGGAATTCGTTGTAGAGGCTGCCGATGGCGGATTTCTTGCCACCCTCAATCGCGACCATGCCGTCGAAGAGATTGCACAGCAAGCGCAGTTGAATGCCGATAGCGCAGAGGATCGAGCCGGTGATGCCAGTGTCGATATTGAGCGCGATGATGCCAGCGAGGGCGAAGAAGAGGCTGGCGACGGAGATCTGGTTGGGGGAAATGTCCTTTTTTACCAGCATGTCGGTGATGTATCTGGCCCATCCCGCAGAGCGCGTCGCGATGGGTCTTCTGTTTTCATCCATTGGCAATGTCCGTATTACTTTGTAGGAGCGAGCTTGCTCGCGATGGACTTTAACGATAACGCGTTTACTCAGGCAGCACGCGTTATCGTTGACGCTCTTCGCGAGCGAGCTCGCTCCTACAGAGGGCCGGGCGGTAACTTCAGCTCGGCGCAGAGGCCGCCGCCTTCGCGGTTGCTCAGGATCAACGACCCGCCGAGGGCCAGCGCCAGTTGCTGGGCGATCGCCAGGCCCAGGCCGGTGCCGCCGGTGCTGCGGTTACGGGAATTCTCCACGCGGTAGAACGGCTCCATGACATGGACGAGTTCTTCTTCGGCGATCCCGGGGCCGCGGTCCATGACCTTTACCGACAAGCTGCCGCCGGACTTCGTGTCCACTGATAATTCCGCCGCGCCGGCGAATTTCAGCGCGTTGTCCGTCAAGTTCACCAGCACGCGGCGCAAGGCGTGGGGCCGGGTGTCGATGACCGCTGCACTTTTGCCACTGAGCTGCACGTCCTTGCCCATGTCCTGATAATCGAACACCAGGCTGTCGAGGAACGAATCCAGGTCGGTGCGGCGGCTCTCTTCGGTGGCGCCGTGGACGCTGCGGGCGTAGGCAACGCCCTCGCGCACCAGATGCTCCATCTCGCCGAGGTCGTTCCACAGTTTGTCTTTTTCGCTGGAATCGTCCATGAATTCGGCGCGCAGTTTCATCCGCGTGATCGGGGTTTGCAGGTCGTGGGAAATCGCCGCCAGCAGTTGCATGCGTTCCTTCAGGTAAGCCGCGATGCGCGCCTGCATGGCGTTGAAGGCCATGGCGGCATGGGCCACTTCGGTCGGGCCTTGTTCATCCAGATGCACCGGGTGGGTGTTCGGGTCGAGGGTTTCCACTGCTTGCGCGAGGCGGGTGAGGGGGCGGATGGCGATGCGCACGGCCAGCCAGGTGCAAAGGATCATCAGCAACAATTGGCCCAGCAACACGATGGGCAACCAAGGCGACAGCGGCACCATCGAGGGGCGCACATCAATGGTTACTGGGCTGCCATCGGCCAGTTTCAGGTGAACCTGGAAATGTTTGATCGGTCCGGGAATGTCGGTCACGGTCATCGGGTAGTCCTTGCCGATGGCTTCCTTGATCGAGGTCACCGCAATCGGTGTGTCGTTCAAGGCGGTGCCCGGCGAACCTTCATCCAGCAGGTAGCGGTAGTTGCGCCGATCCAGTTGTTGCAACCAGCTCGCACGCTCTTCGGCGGGCAAGCGGTCGAGGATCGCGATGGATGTCGAGACGTCGGTCTCCAGGTTGCCGAGCATGGTGGTTTTCGCGGTTTCATAGCGCTCGTAATACTGCGCGCCGAAGGACAGCACCTGCGCCAGAATCAGGCCGATCAGGAAGATCAGCGACAGCCGCGAGGCGAGGGTGCGAGGCCAGTGCATCGAGCGTTTCATGACGCCGCACCGAGGATTTCCACCGGCAGGGAGAACACATAACCCTCACTGCGCACGGTCTTGATGTAAGCCGGTTCCCGCGCGTCGTCGAGCAAGCGCTGGCGCAAGCGGCTGACCAGCAAATCGATGGAACGGTCGAACAGATCGGCGTCGCGGCCCTGGGTCAGATTCAGCAACTGGTCGCGGTTGAGCACTCGTTGCGGATGGTCGAGGAACACTCGCAGCAACCGGTATTCGGCGCCACTGAGGGCGACCATGGTGCCGTCGCTATCCAGCAAGTGACGGGCCGACGTGTCCAGCCGCCAGCGCCCGAACGCCAGCAGGCGACCGCTTTCGGTGACCACCAGGTTGGGCGGGAGCATCCGCGTGCGGCGCAATACCGCATTGATGCGCGCCAGCAGTTCACGGGCGGCGAACGGTTTGACCAGGTAATCGTCGGCGCCCATTTCCAGCCCGATGATGCGGTCGGTTTCATCGTTGCGCGCGGTGAGCATCAACACCGGCGTGGCCTTGTGTTTGCCCGAGCGAATCTCGCGGCACAGCATCAGGCCATCGTCGCCCGGCATCATGATGTCGAGCACGATCAGGTCGACCGGCGTCGATTCGAGGAACGAACGCATCTGCCGGCCGTCCGCGACGACGGTGGTGCGCAGGCCGTTCTTCTTCAGGTAGTTGCCTACCAGCTCTCGAATCTCGCGGTCATCGTCAACGATGAGGATGTGATCGACGTGTTCCATGGGGACAGGCCTCTGTAGAGGGGGAATGACGCACAGTCTATCGAGCCTTTGCCCGCTCGACCGCCACCCTTTGTATTGCAGTGTATCTGCTGTGTCGGCGGATACACGGGGAGGCAAAAACATCGGATTTCAGGGGTTTTGTATCGCTGTGTATCGCCAGGCCTCTCTGATACGTACCGATTTACACGCGCTGGTTTTCGACACAGACCAGATACCTCGCAGGCTTCTAATGGGTTCCATCGAGGCCAACCCAACCGCCTCGGATCAATCGAACGACCTACCTAACGATCTACCTACTGAAGCCTTGAGGAAATCGCCATGAACACTAAAGCCATCTACGCCGCTTGCCTGTTTGCCGCCCTGAACATCTGCACCCTGTCGGCCCGTGCCGAAGCCGACGTCAGTGCCAAAACCTACACCTACGGCACTCACCTGGATATCAAGAAAGTCGTGTCGTTGACACAGGATGCCAACGACACCTGCGGGATTGTCGATGCCCGGCTGACCTACCTGGACTCCCAGGGCAAAACCCAGTTACTGGACTACCGCAAATTTGCTGAGTGCAACTCGGATAGCTGAGTGCTTCGTCGGATTTTCGAATACCCCCACAGGGATGTGGGGTGTGCCGGCCTCCATTATTCCAAGGTGATTCTCATGTTACTCATCGCGTTCCTCGGCGGCATTTTGACCGTCCTCAGCCCCTGCATCCTGCCGGTCGTGCCGTTTCTGTTCGCTGGCGTTGACCGCCAACGTTCATCCATTCTGCTGACTCTCGGCGGCATGGTCCTGACCTTCGCGCTGATCTCCAGTCTGGCCGTGGTCAGCAGCGAGTGGGTGGTGCGAGCCAACAACACCGGGCGCCACGTGGCGCTGATTGTGATGGCACTGTTCGCCCTGTCGCTGATTTCCGCGCGGATCGGTGGCTGGCTGGCACGTCCCTTCGTCTTGCTGGGCAATCGCCTCGACCCTGATACCCGAAAAATGTCCGGGCCGCTGGGCTCGGTGATGATTGGCGTCGCCACCGGCCTGCTCTGGGCGCCGTGCGCGGGGCCTATCCTCGGGGTGATCCTCACCGGTGCCATGCTGCAAGGCGCCAATGCGCAAACCAGTCTGTTGCTGGTGGCGTACGGTTTGGGCAGCGCGTTGTCCCTGGGCACGTTGATCTTCGCCGGTCGCGGCCTGGTCAATCGCCTGAAAGCGTCAATTCCGGTCACTGGCTGGCTGCGTCGCGGTGCCGGGTTTGCCGTGCTGGCGGCGGCCGCGGTGATTTCCACCGGCGCCGACAAGACCCTGCTGGCCGGCACCTCGTCCGAAGGCGTCAGCAGCCTCGAAAAAGGCGTGCTGGAAACCGTGCCGAAAGTGGTCGATTACCTGGTCAGCAAGGTCAAGGCCGACTCGATGCTCGACAATGCTCAAGGCCCGATGCCGTCGCTGTCCGGCGCCGTCGAATGGATCAACTCGCCAGCGCTGACCAATGATTCCCTCAATGGCAAAGTGGTGCTGGTGGACTTCTGGACGTTCGACTGCATCAACTGCCAGCACACCTTGCCCTACGTGAAGGACTGGGCGAAGAAATACGAGAAGGACGGGTTGGTGGTGATCGGCGTCCATACGCCGGAGTACGGTTTCGAGCGCATCATCGACAACGTCAAGGACCAGGTGAAAAAGCTTGGCATCACCTACCCGGTGGCCGTTGACAACAACTACGCGATCTGGCGCAACTTCGATAATCAGTACTGGCCCGCTCACTACCTGATCGACGCCAAGGGTCAGGTGCGCTACACCCACTTTGGTGAAGGCAGTTACGACACGCAGGAACGGGTGATTCAGCAGTTGCTGCAAGAGGCAAAAGCGCCTGGCGCGTAATCCGGATCAATGGCTCACAGGCTCCGCGCCGTGGGCCCTTTTTTCCTGACTGCGCCGCCACGCCGCGGGCGGCGCGCCGAATTCACGCCGAAAGGCGCGACTGAACGCGGTATCGGTCTGGTAGCCGACCTCCTCAGCGATGCGCAACAGTGAACTGTTACTGCTGCGTAACAGATTGGCCGCGAGCAGCATCCGCCATTGCGTCAGGTACTGCATCGGCGAAATCCCTACCAGTTGCTGAAAGCGTTCCGCCAACACTGATCTCGAGGTGCCGGCGGTGCGCGCCAGTTCCTCCAGGCTCCAGGCATGACAGGGTGTTTTGTGCAGCGCGTTGAGCGCGGCGCCGACGATTCGATCACTGACACCCGCCAGCCAGCCGGTCCGGCCTTCGCCCTGTTCGTGCATGTACAGGCGCAGCACTTCGATGAACAGCACTTCGGCCAGTTTTGCCAGAACGCCTTCGCCGCCAGGTCTTGGCGAGCGCGCTTCGGCCAACGCATAGCGCACCGAAGATTCCAGCCAGATGCCGGCATTCGAGCCGCGCACGTTGACCTTGACCACGGCCGGCAAACCGGTCAGCAACATGCCCGCCAGCCGCGTATCGCAGGCCAGATAGCCGCACACCAGACGCGTGACCGCGCCACCACCGCCATAACTCAATTGCCGCGGTCGGCGTGCAAGCACCGCCACCAGGCGTGCGCCGGTCGCCGGTTTCAGGCCCGGTTCCGAGGTCATGCGGTGGGCATCGCCCTGGGGAAACACCACGGCGTCACCCGCCGTCAGCAGCAGCGGCGGACCATCGCCCAGTTCGACGTAACACTCGCCTTCGGTGATCAAGTGGAAAATCACCACCCGCTCGGCGCCGGGCTCCAGATACGGCGCTGCGCTGTCAGCGCTCGGCGACTGGTAGCACCAGGGCGCGGTGAACCGGGCGTTGATGAAAATCGCACCGACGAGGCGGACCACGCGCAGGGTCTGGGACAGGGCATCCATGAGGGGTTTCCCCGGTTGGCAAGTTGCCGTTGATTGTGAGCCTGTCCCGGCACAACGCAAAACCTCCGGACGATCGGGCAAGGTTGGCCGACGATCGGGCAGGACGCTTCCGGCCAGCGGCGCGATAGTGGACGTACAGGGTCTGCCGACCCTGTCATCAATAACAAGAATGAGAGGTTGCCATGCCGAAGTTCGTCATAGAACGCGAGATACCGGGCGCTGGAACACTGTCAGAAAGGGACTTGAAGGCCGCTGCGCAAAAGTCGTGCAAGACGTTGCGCGACTTGCCGCAGGTGCAGTGGCAGCAGAGTTACGTCACCGGTGACAAGCTCTACTGCATTTACATTTCGCCGAGCGAGGAATTGATCAGGGAACACGCCAGGCAGAGCGGTTTCCCGGCCAACAGCATTTCCCGGGTCACGACCATCATCGATCCCACCACGGCGGACTAAGCCTTGGATGTAGCCTGTAACGGAGCGGATTTAATGAGTACACCCATTGATCTCACTGCCTTGAAAAACCGTCAGATGGCCTCTTGGGCCAGCGGCGACTATGCCGTGATTGGCACCACCCTGCAGATTGTCGGCGAGCAACTCGCCGAAGCCTGCGACCTGCTGTGCGATGAGCGCGTGCTGGACGTCGCCGCTGGCAACGGCAATGCCACGCTGGCCGCCGCACGTCGGGGCGGGCATGTCACGTCCACCGACTACGTGGCTGCGCTGCTTGAACGCGGCGAAGACCGGGCCCGGGCCGAGCGTCTGGAAGTAACTTTCCAGGTGGCCGACGCCGAGGCACTGCCGTTCGAAGCTGGCAGCTTCGATCTGGTGCTGTCGACCTTCGGTGTGATGTTTGCGCCGGACCAGCCCAAGGCCGCCGCCGAGCTGGCCCGGGTTTGCCGCCCGGGCGGCCGGATCGGCCTGGCGAACTGGACGCCAGAAGGCTTTGTCGGCCAGATGTTTAAAGCCCTGGGCCGCCACCTGCCGCCTCAGCCGGGAGCGCAACCGCCGTCGAACTGGGGCAATGAGGCGTGGCTGCGCTCGCACTTCGATGAACGGGATTTTCTGCTTCAGGTGACACGGCGGACATTCAATTTCCGCTACCGTTCGGCCGCGCATTTCATCGACACGTTCCGCACCTGGTACGGGCCGGTCCACAAGGCGTTTGCGGCGTTGCCACCGGAGGGCGCAAAGGCACTGGAAAGCGATTTGACCGAGCTGATCAATCAATCGAACCGGGCGGGTGAGAAGTCGCTGGTGGTGCCGAGTGAATACCTTGAGGTAGTCATCACCCGACGCTGACCATAATGCAAAAAAACGGTAGGAGTGAGCGTGCTCGCGATAGCGAAGTTTCAGTCGAGATAAACATCAACTGATACAGCGCTATCGCGAGCAGGCTCACTCCTACAAGTTATGCGTTCAAATGGGGAGCGACTTATCGCTGGCGCGACCCGTCAAACCACTCCAGTGCCGTGCGCCAGATGCAGATCCCCAGGAAGTAAGCTGACATCAGCAACCACAGCCCCATGACCATCGGGTTGATCACAGGGTGATTGATCACCAGCGACAAACTGCACAGCAGCCAGATGGCGGTCACGGCAATGTTAATCGGCATGAAGCGGCGCACGCGGAAGGGGTGCAGGAACTTCATCCGGGTCACGGTTAACAGCGCCAGGCCAATGACGGTGAGCAGGGTGATCCACGGCGAGGGCGCGATGATGTACAGGCACAGCGCAACCACGTTCCACGCGGCGGGGAAGCCCTGGAAATAGTTGTCCTTGCTTTTCATGTTGACGTTGCAGAAACAGAATAGCGACGAAACCAGGATCAGCGACACGGTCAGCAGCAACGTGTAGTCCGGCAGCGGGATGTACCGGTAGATGAACAGCGCCGGGATAAACACATACGTCAGGTAATCGATCACCAGGTCAAGGATCGAACCGTCAAAACTCGGGAGCACCGACTGTACGTTGACCTTGCGCGCCAGTGCGCCGTCCAGCCCGTCGACGATCAGCGCGACGCCCAGCCACAGCAGGCAATTGGTGGGCTGGTTTTCCAGGAGGGCGAGGGTCGCAAGGAAGGCGGTGACGACGCCCGTGGCCGTAAAACCATGGGCGCCCCATGCTTTGAGCCTGGCGATGTGTAGAGTGGATATCACGGGGGCGTTCTCCAGAAAGTGAAGCAAGCCAGTCATCGCCCTCGATGTTCGAGGGCGGCGGCAAACCGGGTCGGGTTGCAGGTATCGACCGGAAATTCGGGAATAAGGTTCACCGTCTGTAAATCTTAGCTGGGTCGGCAAAAAATACGTTGGATTGTTGGATTAATGTAGGTGCGGAACCAATACCCGCCATCTCCCCAATAATGGATAGATCCCTCAGCCAAACGGTAATGGCGCAATAGCGTACGAGGACTATCGTTGCCTGACTGGATAACTCCAACCCTGAGGACGTCGTCATGAACACCAGCGATCTGCTCGAACAACTGCTAAGAGCCGGCCAAGGCTCAACGTCACAGCCAGGTGGCGGCGCACCTCAAGGCGGTCTCGGTGGCCTCGGCGGCGGACTGGGCGGATTACTCGGCGGCCTGCTCGGCGGTGGCGCCGGTTCGAGCGGAGGCGGCGGATTGGGCGGTTTGCTCGGAGGATTGCTCGGCGGCGGCTCACCCGTAGGGGGTTCAACCCGGCAGCGTTCCGGTGGCGGCACCCACTACACCGCGCTGGCGTCCCTCGGCATGATGGCGTTCCAGGCGTACCAGGCCTGGCAACGCAACCAGGCATCCGCACCACAACAGGCCCCGCGCACCGTGGATCTGTTATCCGGCCCCGACGTCGAGGATCACAGTCACGCCGTCCTGCGTGCATTGATCGCCGCAGCGAAGGCCGATGGCCGGATCGACGACACCGAGAAGCAAATGATCAGCACCGAAATCGGCCGCCACACCGACGACCCGCAATTGCAGCAATGGCTGGATGACGAAGTCGCCCGTCCGCTGGATGCCGCCGATGTCGCGCAGTCGGCAACAGACCCGGCGATCGCGGCGGAAATGTACCTGGCCAGTGTGATGCTGGTGGACGATCAGCAGGACGCCGAACGCAGCTACCTGGATGAACTGGCGGCGGCATTGAAGATAGACCCGCAGTTGCAGGTCCATCTGGAACAGCAGGCCAAAAGCGGCGTGGCCTAGCAACCGCAATCCTGTAGCAGCAGGCTACGCCAGCTGCTTCAGAGGATGTGGTTTCGAAAACGGGCTCGTGACAAGCCCGTCTGTCAGGGCAATTTCAACCTCGATTGAATTTTTCACCGGGCAAATCGCTCTGCTGATGTAGAGACGCGCTGATGCAGCGTCCTGCCATTGGCCACAGACCGAGAGATGCGCCCATGACTGCCCTGACCCGACTCGAATCCCGTCCTGCCCATGAGCACGCCATTCCGACTGCCGGCAGCCTGAGACAATGTTATGAACAGTTGCTGCTGGGCGACGATACCGAGTATCGCCTTGCGCTCGGCCAGTCCTTCCTCGAAACGCAGCTACAACGGGCGACAGACCTGCCTCAGGAAATGCCCGAGGACCTGTCGGCCCTGCAATCTTTCGTTGAGCAGCACAGCACCGAAGTGGCGCGTCAGTACGCTGACTACCTGAGCGCGCGCAAGGCCGGCGGGCCCCGGCAGTTTTTCAGCAACAAGGCGCACGCACTGTTCTTCCTCCAGACCGTCAGTCCGACCAAACTCGTCGACGGCGCCTGGTTGTTCGGACTGTTGCAACATTGGCGCGACCCCCGATTTGAGGGGCTGATTTGCACGTACCTGGAGGAATTGGGCGACGGCAACCCGGCGCAAAACCACGTGGTGATCTACCGCAAACTCCTGGCCGACCTGGGCCTGGATAATAATGTGATCGCCGACGAGCATTACCTGCAAGGCGCCATTCAGCTGGCGTTGGGCGAATGCGCTGACGAGTTTTTGCCAGAGGTGATCGGCTACAACCTCGGCTACGAACAATTGCCGCTGCACTTGCTGATCAGTGCCTATGAATTGAGCGAGCTGGGCATCGATCCGTATTACTTCACCCTCCACGTCACCATCGACAACGCCAGCACCGGGCATGCGCAGAAAGCCGTGCAGTCGGTGCTTCAGCTGTTGCCGATCGAAGGCGACCGCGAGGACTTCTTGCGCCGTGTCGCGCTGGGTTATCGGCTGAATGATCTGGGGCAGGGCACTCGCGCAATCATTGAATCCTTCGACCTCGACGCTGAAGTGCTGAGCATGCTGGAGCGCAAGCGTCCGTTCGGTCAGCACATGCATTCCGATTACTGCCGATTTGAAGGCAAGACGGTAAATGAATGGCTGTCGTCGCCCGAGCAACTGCCGCATTTCCTCATTGCCCTGGAAAACAAAGGCTGGATCAAGCGTCATCAGGCCCCCCAGGAAAGTCGCTTCTGGCAATTGATAGAAGGCGATGGCGCAGCGATGTTCGGGGTATTCAGTCCGTATGAAAAACAACTGCTGCACGACTGGATCGCCGGAGACTGGACACCTGAACGCGCAATGCCAGCGTTCCGCCGCAACACCGTAGGCGCGGTTGAAACCGAGTTGCCAGCAAACGACCCGGATATCCAGACCCTGCAAGCCGCACTGGAAGGGCTGAGCGCAGCCGAACAAATGCAAGTGCTGATTCCATGGCTGTCCGCCCATCGACACGCCCATCCTGCTGGCCTGATGGCGACACGGCGGTTCATCGAGCTTAAATCCAGCCTTCGATAGGGAGCCACGCATGAATCAGGAAGAACAACTGGGCTCGGGCGATCTGGCCTTGCTGCAATTGGGGCGTCGTTTGCAGGCTGACGGCTACCGCTTTATCACGCCGACCCCGCTGACCCATCAGCGGGTCAACGACCGTACGTTCGGGCAAAGTGCCCGGACCTTGCGCGAGGTGTTCGGCTGGTCGCGGCCGTTCGAGCCGGGCCTGTTATCCGAGGATGAACAACGGCAATTGCAACAAGCGGGCGTTCTTGAGGAAAGCAACGGACACCTGAAAAGCCAAGTGCGCTGGTCCAGTCTCGACGATTTGCTGTTCGTGCATTCCGGATTCCCCACCGACGCGGCCGACGCGGTTTTCTTCGGCCCGGACACTTACCGTTTTGCCCGGCTGATCCACGCCCATCTGCAACAGAATTTCGCGCCGATCAGGCGCGCGGTGGACATCGGCTGCGGCACTGGCGTCGGCGCCATCGTGATCGCTCGCGCACGACATGAGGCCGAAGTATTGGCGGTCGACATCAACCCGGCGGCGCTGCGCCTGACGGCGGTCAACGCCGCGCTCGCCGGATTGACCAACCTCAGCATCGAAGCCAGCGATGTGCTGCAGGATGTCGACGGCAGTTTCGACCTGATCGTCGCCAATCCACCGTACATGGCCGACCCGGCCGAGCGTGCCTATCGCCATGGCGGCGGGGCGTTCGGCGCGCAGTTGTCGGTGCGCATCGTCGAGCAAGCCTTGAATCGGCTCACCCCCGGCGGTTCGCTGGTGCTGTACACCGGCGTGGCGATGATCGACGGCTGCGATCCTTTCCTCGATGCGCTGGAGCCTTATCTGGATACGGCGCGATTCGGCTGGACCTATCATGAGATCGATCCGGATGTGTTCAGCGAAGAACTGTTGACGCCGGGCTATCAGCGCGTGGAGCGAATTGCGGTGGTTGCGCTGATCGTGACGCGTATCGACACGAGTCTTGGGGGCCGCGTTGTATCTGCCAGAGGTGAATGAGCCATGAGCAAGAATCTGGATGACTACAACCGCATGCGCGACTTTTCGGCGACGTCTGAGCCGGCCGCCAAACGTTCGGGCACTAAAGCCGCGAAAGACCACGCCTTGCAGTTTTGCATCCAGAAACATGACGCCTCGCACCTGCATTATGACTTTCGCCTGGAACTCGATGGCGCGCTGAAAAGCTGGGCGGTGCCCAAAGGCCCGTCGCTGGACCCCAAGGTCAAGCGCCTGGCGGTGCATGTCGAGGACCATCCGATTGATTACGCCACGTTCGAGGGCAGCATTCCCGAAGGTCACTACGGCGCCGGTGACGTGATCGTCTGGGACCGTGGCGTGTGGATTCCCCAGGAAGATCCGGCCAAGGCCTACGCCAAGGGCAAGCTCAAATTCGAACTGCAGGGTGAGAAGCTGGGCGGTCTGTGGAACCTGGTGCGCACGCACATGCCGGGCAAGCAGGAACAATGGTTTTTGATCAAGCATCAGGACGGCGCCGCCAAACCCGAAAGCGATTACGACGTGGTTGCCGCTGAACCGGACAGTGTGCTCAGCGACCGTACCATCGTCGCGAAGAGACCGAAAACAGCGGACAAACCCAAGCCAATCAAGAAACCGGCGCGCAAGGTGGCGGTCAAGCAACAGTCGGCGCAACTGACCGGTGCGCATAAAGCGAAGCTCCCGGACCTGATCAAGCCCGAACTGGCAACGCTGGTGGAAAAGGCCCCGGACGGCGAATGGAGCTACGAGATCAAGTTCGACGGTTACCGGATCATGGCGCGCATCGACCATGGCGAGGTCAAGTTGTTCACCCGCAACGGTCATGACTGGACGCACAAACTGCCGAAACAGGCGCAGGCACTGGCTTCGCTGCAACTGGAGTCCGCGTGGCTCGACGGTGAAATGGTGGTCGCCAACGAGCATGGCGTGCCGGACTTTCAGGCGCTGCAAAACGCTTTCGAAGCCGGGAGCAGCGGCAACATTGTTTATTACCTGTTCGACATGCCCTACCTCAACGGCGTGGACCTGCGCGAAGTGGCGGTCGAAGAACGTCGGGTGGCGCTGGCAACGGTGCTCAAACCGAGTGAAGATCCACTGTTGCGCTTCTCCGACGCATTCGCAGAAGAGCCTGATGCCCTGCTCAATAGCGCCTGCCAGATGCAGATGGAAGGGCTGATCGGCAAACGCCTGGGTTCGCCCTACGTGTCACGACGCAGCAGCGACTGGATCAAGCTCAAATGCAAACACCGGCAAGAATTTGTGGTGGTTGGCTACACGGATCCGAAAGGTTCGCGTAATGCGTTTGGCGCGTTGTTGCTGGGCCTGCATGACAGCGCCAGCGGCAAGTTGAAGTACGCCGGAAAGGTCGGCACCGGGTTCAACGAGAAGACGCTGAAGCGTATCTATGAACAGCTCAAACCGTTGCTGGCGAAGAAGCCATCCGTGATCAACCCGCCGACCGGTTTTGACGCCAAGGGTGTGCATTGGCTCAAACCCACATTGCTGGCGGAAATTGCCTTCGCCGAAATGACCAAGGACGGCTCGGTGCGCCATGCGGTGTTTCATGGCCTGCGCGACGACAAACCGGCCGAAGACATCACCGAGGAGCGTCCCGACGTGGTGAAGAAAAGCCCTGCGGAAAAACCTGCTGCCAAAAAGAAAGCCTCGGCAAAAGCGGCGGCGCCGTCACAGCTAGGCCTGGGCGAGGGCAAGGTGCGGATTACTCATCCGGACCGGGTCATTGACGCCAGCAGCGGCACCACCAAAGTGCAACTGGCGGAGTATTACGCCAGTGTCGCCGAATGGATCCTGCCCGAACTCAAGGATCGTCCCGTGGCGCTGGTCCGCGCGCCGGATGGCATTGCCGGCGAACTGTTTTTCCAGAAGAACGCCGATCGACTGGCCATTCCGGGGATCACCGTCCTCGACAAGGCACTCACCGGCCAGCCCATCATGCTGATCAACAGCGCCGAGGCGTTGATCGGCGCGGTGCAGATGAGCACCGTGGAGTTGCACACCTGGAACGCCATCTCGGACAACCTCGACAAACCCGACCGCTTCGTCCTCGACCTTGACCCGGACCCGGCGTTGCCGTGGAAAAGCATGGTCGAGGCCACTCAACTGACGCTGTCGGTGCTGGATGAGCTGGGGCTCAAGGCTTTCCTGAAAACCAGCGGCGGCAAGGGCATCCACCTCGTGGTGCCGCTGACCCGCAAACTCGGTTGGGACGAGGTCAAGGATTTCAGCCACGCCATCGTCAGCCACATGGCCAAGTTGTTGCCGGAGCGGTTTTCCGCGGTGTCGGGGCCGAAGAACCGGGTCGGGCGGATTTTCATCGATTACCTGCGCAACGGCCTCGGCGCCACGACGATTTGCGCTTACGCCGCTCGCACCCGTGAGGGGCTGCCGGTTTCAGTGCCGATCTTTCGCGAGGAAGTCGGCGAGCTCAAGGGCGGCAATCAGTGGAACGTTCTCAACGTGCATGAACGCCTCAGTGAAGTGGGTGACGAACCTTGGGCTGATCTGAAGAAAACCAAACAGTCAATCACCGCCGAAATGCGCCGGCGGGTGGGAATGAAGAAATAGCCGCCTCGGCCGTCCTGTCCTCGTCGCCCGAGTTGGCGGCGTCGGTGTAGGCGCTGCTCACGAACAGACCGTCGAGGTAGTAAGTCCAGGCGTGGGCGAAAAAGTGACAGCCGCCATCAACGTTGAACGGGTTGCGCTAGGCGAACGGCACTTCGTTGTCCTTGAGCGCCGATCGAACGGCATGATAGGCCTGAGGCGAGGCAGAGCGGCTGGCGCATCAAGGACGATTCCCGATACCTCTCGCAGGGTGGGCATGAGTGTTGCACCGCCCGCCAGTGCCAAAGGCTATCTGGAAATCAAACTCAAGCCCGATCAGGACGCCTACCTGCAGATCCAGACGCTGGACAGTTACTCGGTCTGTGGCAACACGCTTAACCTCGCGCCCGAAAAAGGCGCGGTATACGAGTTGACCCTTGATGCGGGGCGCTGATATTGCACGGTGTTGTTGCAACGGGTGCAACGTACGACGGCAAGGACGTGGGCAAGACCATGCCCATTGTGCGTAATGGCTAACCTGCTTGCATCGGTCGCGGTCCGATGTTCGTAGAGTTGCCCGATCCGTTGCCGGATACACCGCGCCGCGTAGCGTTGATCAACCAGATCATCGATAGCTCGATTATTCCGGCCATGAAGCCTGACACGGTCAAGGATGCGTCTATTCGCTCAACCCCGGTAAAACTCGACAGTCGGGCGACGAGCATCACTCGCCGCCCGACGTCTATTGTTTGCCGACAGCCGCCGCCAGCAAAGGCCCCGCTTGGGCATCGGTCATTGCCGCATGAACGTGCATGTCCATGAGGTCATTCCATTCCAGCACCCACTTCTGAATCTGTAGGACGTCATCGGTTTCGGCAATACCAAACCCCGTCGAGCTGCCGACGGCGTGCCAGCGGCCCAACATCTTGACGCCAGCGGGTGGCGCCCCCTGGGTTTCGAGGAAACGCTTGATCACGCTGTTACGGTTTTGCGGGCTGATCGACCAACTGACTATAAATAGCATCTGCCACCTCCTGCGAAGGGTCGGCGCCTATTGCTCTTCGCGCGTCTGGCTGGCACCCGGGCCACGTCCGCGTCGCGTTTGGGGGGAAAAACGTTTTCCCCTGGAGAAGGCATAGCAGCGCGCAGCGGCGCATGTATGACCATTGATCCGAGGAAATGAGGCGGGGTGGTTAACCGTCAAGCATCGCGCAACAGGTCGTTGGCGTTCAGCAGCTCGTAGGCGATTTCCGGGCGTTTCTCCAGTCCGCGGCGAATGGCGGTCGGGATGGCCTGGCGGGTTTTGCGGCACAGGCCCGGCAGTTCGCCGACGGTGATGGCGATGCCGCGCATGGTGCGGACTTCGTTGAAGCCTGGGGCGATCTCTATTCGAATGCCCAGTTGCTCGTACATCCGCTGCTGCAGGCGTTCCAGGTCGCTCAGGCTTTGGAGGTTTTCCAGGCGTTCGATCAAGCGTTTTTCTTCAGCACGGGTCAGAAACAGGATGCGCAGGTCCGCGCCCGGCGTTTCCAGCAGTGGTTCACGCTCACAGATGCAGGCACCGGGCGGGCAGGGTTGGCGGATCGGCAGCGAGGTCGTCATAGCGCCCAATCATAGAGTGCTATTCGTCGTATTGCCCACAGGTTTTCGGGGTGATTTTCAGCGTAATTGAACGCGCATGAAGCGGGGCAAAATATCCACTTTTGAAGCAATTCATAGGCATAGCGCGGCCATCCTCGAACGGCCTTTAACGTCGTTATTTTGACGTCATCTGCCCCTGATTTTTATTTTATTTTATTGGTGTGACGGGCTATTGACGTGATGGCGATGTGCTTATAGTCTGGCCTCAATCCGGTAACGATTCCTTCGTCCGACAACAGAAAAAACCCTCTGTGCAGGGAGGCGGTGTTATGCGCAAGTCACTCGTCCTTAAAAGCGTTTTGTTGTCGGTGCTCTTTAATGGTGCGGCCATTGCCAGTGCTCATGCCGGGAATTTGGCCTATGAAATTAGTCGCATAGGAAACGCTTGCGAAGAATCCGGCCCTCAATTGGGCTTGGC
This sequence comes from Pseudomonas sp. GB2N2, assembly GCF_054897705.1. Lineage (NCBI taxonomy): Bacteria > Pseudomonadati > Pseudomonadota > Gammaproteobacteria > Pseudomonadales > Pseudomonadaceae > Pseudomonas > Pseudomonas sp. GB2N2. The sequence goes on along the minus strand of NZ_CM142701.1, from coordinate 2,145,060 downwards.
GGTCGAAGAACAGGGTGGCGTACCGTTTACTGTAGCGAGCGGCCTTGGGTTGCCAACTTCCGTGAGCGATATGTTCTTTGCTGATAATACGAAAGAGCAGTTCAATAACCTCATTGCTTCTGCTAAAAAAGTAGGCGCTTCCGTCAATAGTTCTGCCTGTGACGGATTAATGGCGGAACTTGCCAGCAGTAAGCTTGCAGTGAGTTTAGATGCGCCGGGCAAGATTCTGGGTGGGGTGTCTGAAGCATTCGCCAGTCAACCGAATGCCGTTTCTCTGCCTGCTGCAGCCTGGTTGTTTTCTTCCGCGCTATTCGGTTTTGTTGTCGTTGCCAATCGGCGCAAGGTTTAGCTGACGTTCGGTTGTATCCAGTAAAGACAGAATGGCTGATTCATTTGATAGGTCGGGAGTGGCACCGTAGTACTAGCTGTATCGAGTGTGCGTGGCGCTGAAGTTGCTGAATGACAGGCTCTGAAAGATTAGGGTGCTAATTATTTGGCTAGCGAAGATAGGGGGCAACATGTTTGACTGCAACTTATTGTTAAGTAAAAAACTTCCCTCTCTCAAGCCTGCCAGACAGGCTTGTTTCACGTTGGGTCCACGAAAAGCGGCCGCCGCCACACGTAAAAATTCTTTCCTTGACGTGAGAATAGGCGAGCGTGATTTGCTCCCGTTTTTATGCAAAACTCCTGGCAAGGCTATTTAGGCGGAGGGATCCCATGTCGCGTTTCTTGGTACCTGTGTTTTGTGCGCTGGCAATTCTGCCCAGCGTTTCCAGTGCTGCTGACGGCAGCGGGGCGTATACGCTGAGTCCTGGCGATAAACTCACCGTTTCTGTCTGGGGCGAAGACAAGCTCAAAACGGACGTCATCGTTCTTCCTAACGGCAGCATTACCGTGCCGCTGGCAGGACAGGTTGAAGCCGCGGGCTTCGACACCACTGCCGTCGAAGAGAAGATTGCCGCCAAGCTCGTCAAGTACATACCCGATCCGCAGGTCAGCGTCAGTGTTACCGGCACTGAAGGCAATGTCGTGTACGTGCAAGGCAAGGTGCTGAAACCGGGCAGCGTCCATTTGACCGGTCAAACGTCAGTGCTGCAGGTCTTGAGCATGGCGGGTGGGCTCGACAAATTTGCCTCCACGGGCAACATCAAGGTCGTGCGCCTCAATGGCACTCAACAGAAGATTCTGCGCGTCGATTACAGTGACTTGATGTCCGGTAATGACATGTCGACCAATTACATTCTCAAGGCCGGCGATACGCTGGTAGTGCCTTAGCCTTGCGCGAAGCATTAGGAGTGACCTTGCTGGCGCTGCGAAAAACCGGAATTGCTACGGCAATTTTCTTCCTGCCGTGCTCCGGCATGGCCTACGCTGCCACCTGGCAGGCGTCTTATGCGCTTCCTTCGACGGTCGAGTACGACAGCAACCCGACGCTGCTCACCAGCGGCGAGAAGGGTGTGACCCGTACCATCATCGCTCCCCAGGTTGATCTGGTGGCGACTTCCGGCCAGGAGGAATTCCAGTTCGGTCTCGGTGTGTACGTCGTGCATTCGTCGGACACGTCGATCGTTTCGAACCGTGAAGATCCCCGGCTGAAGATAGGGTGGCAGCATCAGACCGAAACCGGTGCTTACGGGCTCACGGCGAGGTACGAAGAAAGCTCCACGCTGTCCTCGGCAGTTCAGGACACTGGCGTTGTCGCCGCCGATGGCACCCAGAGCCTGACGTCGCTGGCCGGCAACTGGCGGACGGCGCTGACGGAACGCAGCACCCTGCTCAACGAGATCGAATACAGCCACGTCACGTATGACATCAATACGCTGACCAACTATGACGAGCTGTCGAACCGGTTGAGCTATACCTACGCCTGGAGCGAGCGCCTGGAGCTGTTCACGCGTTTTCTGGCCAAGCGTTATGAGCCCGACTCGGGATCTTCGATCGCTTCGTCGAACAGCTATACCCCTGATATTGGCATGAACTACCAGTTTTCCGAGCGACTGAGAGGGTCGGCGTACGTCGGCGTCAATGAAGTCTCCGGCACGGACAGTGGTCCGACTGGCCAGGGCGGTGTGAATCTGAACTACACCGGCGATCGGGTGGAGACCGGCATCGACGCCAGTCGCTCCACGCTCGCCAGCGGCGACGGGGGTTTTGTCGAGGTTGATAGCCTGAGCGGGACTTGGAGTTATGCCCTCGACGAGGTCCGGCGCGTCGGTTTCGACGCCTCCTGGCAAGATTCCAAAGGCCAGACGCCCAACACCCTGATCAATTACCGAGCCTGGATCAGCCAGGAGCTCTCGCCTTTTTGGATCGCGCGCCTATCCTACATGTACAAAGAACGTCAGCAAGATGGCTTGCCGGACGCTACTGCAAACGTCGTCGGGTTGACGGTGACTTATAGTTATCCTGGTCTTTAGTTATCCCGGTCTCTGAAATCTTGTTGTGTGAGAAATATGGCCTCTGAATACGAAATGTCGGTCAACGACTACCTAGCTATCATCAAGCATCACGCGCTGCTGTTGATCATCAGTGGCGTGGTCATTCTCGGTGCATGCCTGGCCGTCGCATTCTCACTCCCGCCCACCTATGAGTCTTCCGGCACGATTTTGATCGAGTCGCAGCAAATCTCGCCTGAACTGGTCGCGGCCAACAATAATACCTTTGCCGACGAGCGCATCGAAGTCATTCGTCAGCGGGTGATGACGCGTGAGAATCTGTCGTCGATCATCGACAAATACAACTTGTTCTCTTCGCAAGGCCGGCAGTTGAGCGTTTCCGAGAAAGTCGATGAAATGCGCAACGCGATTGCCGTCACGTTGGTCAGCGCGGCGGTAAAGGGCCGTGGGGAAGTGACGATTGCCTTTCGTCTGTCCTTCGAGCACCGCGATCCGGAAATTGCCAACAAAGTGGCCAATGAACTGGTGACGCTGTTCCTGAATGAAAACATTCGCCAGCGCACCGAGCGCGCCACTGAAAACACAGAGTTTGTGAAACAGGAAGCGGACAAGCTCGAAGTTGCCCTGAATGCCCAGGATAATCTCGTGGCGGATTTCAAGCAGAAGCACAGTGACGCGCTGCCCGAGCATCAGGAATTGCGCATGAACATGCTGACGCGCGCCGAAACCGATCTGAAAGAGGTCGACCGCGACTACAAAGCAGCTCGCGAGGAATTGCGCTTCAACGAGTTGGAAGTGACCGCCGCCAGTGCCGGGCTCGCAAGCAAAAATGGATCGAACAGTGCGGGCGCTGACAAGCCGCAGGATCTGGCCAGCCTGAAGGCGGAATACGCTCGCTTGCTGACGCTGTACACCGAAGCCCACCCCGATGTGCGTGCCGCGAAACGCAAGATTGCCGCATTCGAGGCCAACAAGGCGCTGGCGGGAAGTGCGCCGGTAGCTGCCAATATGGATATCGCGAGGGCTCAGGCCCAGGTCGCTGGGACACAGGCACGTATTAACTCGCTGGCCGATCAAAAGCAGCAGACGCTGAAGAAAATCTCCGAAATCGAAGCGCAGATCATTGAAACGCCGCAAGTCGAGCGTGGCCTGATCACGCTGATGCGCGATCATGAAAACGCGAAAAAGAAATATGAAGAGATGCGCGCGAAGGAGATGAGTGCAAAGATTTCCGAAAGCCTCGAGCAGGAAAACAAAGCCGAGCGTTTTGTTCTGCTGGAATCGCCGCTGATGCCCGAAAAGCCGATCCGGCCGAATCGCAAGAAGGTGGTCGCCATGGGCTTCGTACTCGCCCCGGTAGGCGCGGGTGCGCTGGTGATGCTTCTTGAGATGATCAGCCCGCGTGTACGCGGGGCCGAAGCACTGGCCAGTGTGCTGGGCAAACGCGTGTTGGTGTCTATTCCCTACATTCACACCAGAGCGGAGCTCGCACGACGCAAGCAATGGCGGATGCGGTTGATCATCAGTGGGCTCGTGATCCTCACGATTTTCCTGGTGCTCGTGCACTTCCTCTATATGCCCCTGGATCTGTTGTTGTATAAAGCTCTGGGCCGGTTTGCATAAGGAAATATAGTGATGGACATTATCAAGCCCGATGCCGATAAGGCCGAGCAACCGACTTCGTCGAAGGCCATGACGCCGACCGGACAGTCGCCGGGGCTGAATGCGCTCAGTTATGTGCAAACCAAAGTGGTCCCTTTGCGGCCCGAGCACCTCGAGCGCCACCGCATTGTGGCCTACAACAAGAATTCGAGCATGGGGGGGGCTTTCGATCTGCTGCGTACGCAAGTGCTGAAAGTCATGGAAGAAAATGGCTGGCGTACGCTGGCCATCACCTCGCCGACGCCGGAGGCAGGCAAGACGGTTCTGGCCATCAACCTGGCGATGAGTATCGCGCACCACACCACCAAGACTGCCTTGCTGGTTGACTTCGACTTGCGTCGTCCCACGGTGGGTGCCTGCCTGGGGCTGCCGATGGAGAATTCGCTGAATGAGCTGCTGAGCGGGAAGGTCGAATTGCAGGATGCGCTCGTCAACCCGGCGATTCCGCGGTTTGTGGTCCTGCCGACTCGTGAGCCGATTCCGCTTTCCACCGAGGTGTTGTCATCGCCTGAGGTGAGTCATTTGATCACTGATCTGCGTGAGCGCTACAGCTCGCGTATCGTGATTTTCGACTTGCCGCCGATCTTGAGTTCGGACGATGTGCTTACCGTGTTGCCGAAATTCGATTGTGTCTTGCTGGTGGTTGCTAATGGCATGAACAGTAAGAAAGAGATCGAGGAGAGCCTTCATCACCTTGGGACCGCCAATTTGGTGGGCACGGTATTGAATAAGGCTGAGCCGCAGAATCGCTCTTACTACTAGAGTGGTTTTTGGTGGTGTGAATATCCGTTGCTGTGGTTGCGGCGGGTATTGGTTTCGCCCTAACGGCGAGCAACACGGAACGCCGCCCGGCGGCAAAAAACCATCGGCTCTTTCCCACTGCGCAGAACCTGCGCTCGGCCTCCCCGTTGGGCAAGACGATCAAAAGCGCACGAGGCAGCTTGATAGCCGACCTGACTTTCTGGTCGAACGTGTTCCCCTATAGGAGCCTGCTTGCTGGCGATAGCGTCCGTTCAGGCGATAAACATGTCGACTGACCCACCGCCATTGGCAGCAAGCGGGCTCCTACGGGGCAGCGTCAGCCCGGAGGGCACACCGAGCCTAGGCGAGGTGCCAAGTGGTGGGGCAACAGCGTTTGGGTTACTTTTCGCCGGGCCGCGCAGGCTTTACGAAAGTGACTCGCCGTAAGGGCGAAACCAATACCCGCCGTTACCGCAGCAACGGATATGTACACCACCAAAAACTGGGTGCCAGTATCAAGATCAACTCAACTCAACTCCACGGATACTTCTTTTCCCAAGCCCAGGCGTGCGTCACGATCTGTTCCAGTGACGCATACTGCGGCGCCCATCCAAGCAGTCTATACGCCCGCTGAGGATCGGCCACCAGACGCGGCGGGTCGCCGGCGCGGCGCGGCGCTTCGCTGACGCGGATTTCCTGGCCCGTCACCCGGCGTGCGGTGTCTATCACTTGCTGCACCGAAAACCCCTGGCCGTTGCCGAGGTTGAACGCCGTGCTCGCGCCTCCTGCCAGCAGATAATCCAACGCCAGTGCATGGGCGGCGACGAGGTCGGCGACGTGGACGTAGTCGCGAACGCAGGTGCCGTCGGGCGTGTCGTAATCCCGGCCGTAGACGGTGATGGAAGCGCGTCGACCGGAGGCTGCCTGCAGGATCAATGGCAGCAGATGGGTTTCCGGCTCGTGACGTTCGCCCAGTTGTCCTTCGGGGTCTGCTCCGGCGGCGTTGAAGTAGCGCAGGCACACCGACTTGAGCCCGTAGGCGCGATCGAAGTCCTCCAGCATCTGCTCGACCATCCATTTGCTGCGACCATAAGGGTTGATCGCTGCCTTCGGATGCTCTTCGTCGATCGGCACGTACACCGGGTCGCCGTAGACGGCAGCGGTCGAGGAGAAGATGAAGTGTTTGACGTTCGCACGAACCATGGCTTGCAGCAGCGTCAGGGTGGCGGCGAAGTTGTTTTGATAATACTTGGCCGGTTCGGTGACGGATTCGCCGACTTGTATAAATGAAGCGAAGTGGAACACTGCATCAAATCGCTGCGTGGCGAACACCGCATCCAGAGCTTGCGCGTCGGCGATGTCCAGCTCGACCAGTTTGCCGCCGGTCAAGGCGCTGCGGTAACCCGTAGAAAAGTTGTCGGCGACGACCAGGTCGTGACCGGCGCGCAGCAACTGTTTAACCATGTGCGAGCCGATATAGCCCGCGCCGCCCACCACCAAAAAATTCATCCTGTCCTCCTGGAAACCGTTGCTGTGCACACGCGGATTGTACCGTCAGCGAGTGACATTCTTTCTTAAAAACAACCAGTTGGATGCCTGTAGATCGTCGAACTTGATGACGTAGCGGCCATCAAGGTACGTCGCGGGCAGTTTCTTCAATTGTGCAAGGGTGCCTTGGGTGAACAGGGTCAAGCCCGGTGGCGCCTGGACAGTCAGCGTGCCTGCAATGGGCTCAACGTTAAACGGTATCTTTTCGTCGTCCTGAGGGATGGCGCGGGTGCCCAGGGAAATCATCAGGTCCGGCGATTGGCCAATCGGTTTGTCATTCAGACTTTGCACCACCACGCTCGCATTGGGGGTTGTCACTTGGACCTGGACATTACCGAGGCTGATCGTCTCGCCGCCGATCCAGCCCGTTGCGGCCTGGGTGCGCGGCGTATTGATGGTGTAGATCCCTTGTTTCCAGTTGCGTTTCAGCTCACCAGTGTCGGTGGTGGCCTCGCTGGCATTGGCGTCCAGCAGCGACTGGTCAGGGTCGTGGAACACCTGCGCATCGCTGGCGATGGCGCCTGTCTGCAACCACGGCAATTGCGGTGTCTGCGGCATGGCGATTTGAAGCTTGCCTTTCCCCATGGCGGTGCGTAGCAGGGCGGAGTTGGCCGGGGTGATGGATTGGTTGAACAGGGTGGCTGGCGTCGGCGCGAAGACATACGTGGTGGTGGCTTCGCGGACGTCGGCGCGGCGATAGAGCAGGGCGGCGGCGGGCAGGGTGGCCAGCAGCGCGGGATCGTTATAGGAATGCCAGTTGCCGGCCGTAACCCAGGCGCCGGACAGCGGCTCCTGGCTGTAGGCATATTGCATCAGCGCGTCCCAGCCCTGATGACTGGCGGCGGCTGCGACGTAGAGCGGCAGCGAATGGCGATCAGGTGTCGGGAAAGGTTCGTTGTTCCACTCGGTGACGGTCAGGGGTTTGCCCGTGACCTGGCCGGCGGCAATCCAATCGACGATGCCGGCGGTGGTCAGCGGGTTTTTCTCCAGCTGACCGCCGCCGCCGTAACTGTGGACGTCGATGACGTCGCCGGACGTCAGGGCCGGCAGCGAGCTCAGGCCATCGAGCCCCCACGTGCTGGTGGTGGCAATGGGCACTTTCACGCCTAAACCGCGCAGGTGCTCAATCATGTCGACGTCGAAGCGTCGCTCCAGATCATTGAGGAATAACTTGGACGGACCATGCTCCCAGGAGCGCCAGGTCTGGTTGGCGGAGAGATTATGCTGCTTGGCAAACGCTTCGGCCTCGGCCATGTAGAGCTTGCTGTGCTTCGGCACGCCCTTGTCCGGCAACAGGGCGTTGCCAAAGTGATTGGTGACGTCGTTTTCGTTGGTGATCAGTACCGCGGCGATGGTCGGATCGTCTTTATAGGCAAGACCGGTATAGGGATTGACGTGGGTCACATAGGCCGCAGCAAAGCGCTTCATCGCCTGTTGAATGGTGATGTTCACATAGGCATAGCCCTTGAGATCGGCGCTGTTGGCGCTGTTTCTTGGCATTTCTTCGAAACCGTAAATATTGTCTTTGTCCGTCAAGGCGCGCTCGACGTGCATATCGAGCCAGACATAGATGCCCTCGTCTTTCAGGGCCTTGACCCACAGATCGATTTTTTTCAGCGACTCCGGGTTGGGCAGCTGGGTGTCATGCGGCACGGCCGGGTCGCCAAAAATGTTCGGGCTGACCCATGGCGAATCGTGGTGGTGCAGACGGACGAGGTTGAAACCCAGTGCCGACAGGCGTTTGGCCTGCAGTTTGATGTCTTCGTCCGGCGTGCGGTACAACGCATAGGCCGTTACGTTGGTGCCCCAGAACCGCGCCGGGGTGTTGTCAGCGAACTGCAATTGTTCGCCGACCGCCTTGACGAAGCCGCGCTTGCCCGCCGGTTTTTCGTTTGCGTTCAGAAAAGACAGATCGACCGGTGAGGTTTTCAGGTCGACCTTGTCAGTCGGCCAGCTCTTTGGGTCCGCCATGCCGAAGCGCTCGGTCGTGGTGGGGCCGAGGGCTACGTCGCCGGACAGGCTCAAGGTCGCTTTGACAGTCTGGTGTCCCGGCTTGATCGTGTCTTTGTAGAAGAACGCACGTATCTCGGATTTATCACCCGGTTCGAAATAGACCCGCGTCAGCGCCGGCTCGAATCGCATTTCAATGCGCCGTCCTTGGGCATTCCCCCAGGACCAGCCAGCATTGCCCGCCAGCAACTCCGGTACACCCATGTCCTTGAACAGGGCGGAGTCGAATTGGAACACCAGACCCCCACCCATCACCCCGGACTTCGTGCTGTGCGCATCGAGGGCAAAATCCCAGCTCAACTTCTGCTCGCCTTCCTTCTGGATTTTGGCGGTCAGGTCGAAATCGAGGGTTTTGTTCTGGCCCACGAGGGAGTAGTCGTAAGGGCTGTTGATCTTGAATTGGGTCGCGAAAGACGTCCAACCCCAGTTGCCTTCAAAGAACACGAACGAAGAAATAAACACCGGGCTGCCCCCCCGCACCAGCACTGGCAGGCCGCTTTGATCATCGACTCGGGCGACCCAGTCGGACGCCCAGGCGTTGAACGGCCAGAGAACAACAGACAAAAGAACCGGAAGCAGCAAACGGGTGCGGCGAAAAAATGTGGCCATGGGGTTACCGAAGTTGAAGGTGGGCGCTCGCAGTCACTGCAGGTGAGGTTTGCTTGAGTCTGCGCGCCATTTGAGCATAGGCAACGGCCAATCCGGCGACCGACCAATACACCACGGGAATCACCGTGATGCTGCTGACGGTAAAGATGGTCACCAATATGCCAGCCAGTGTCGCGAAGAGCGCACGTCCAAGTCGCCGTCCCTCGTCATCTTTATCAGGGAACGCACGCATCGCCTTACGGATGCCGACCAGGACTGTGATGAAAAAAGCCACGAAGAACGCCAATCCAATCAATCCGAACGACAGCGCAATGCCGATGTAGGTGTTGACGATATCGATGATGCCTTCGCCCTGAATCATCGACTGCATTTCTGGCGTATTGCGGTAATCGAAGCTACCCAGCAAGGGGTTGCGCTGGATAACGATCCAGGAATTGTCAATCAAGCGCTGGCGGTAGGTGATGTTCTCCACTTCGACCGTACCGATGAAAGGCAGCAGGTCGAGCACTTTTTGACCGCCCGGCACGACGGCCAGCAAGGGCAGGGCAAGGACGGCGGCGAGCCCCAACAGCATCAGGCGTTTGACCGCGTTACGCCCCGACGCGACATAGACCATGAGCATGCTCGCCGCACCGATCCACGGACCCCGCGACAGCGGTGCAAACAGCCCGCCGGCAAGCAGCAGTGCGCCGAGGCGTCGCTGGAATTTGCTGCGTACGGCCTCCTGCAAAAACAGGTAAAAACCGATGGCTACGCTGATCACCAGCCCCAGTGCGATGGCTTGCCCAGTCGTGACGCTGGCGCGCAGTGAGCCGCCACGGCTCAAGTAGCTGGACATTTCCCAGTGCATGCCAAGGGCGGAGATCAGCGCACTGTAGAGCAGCCAACTGCGGACAAACTCGAAGATTCCGATCAGCGACAGCACCATGGCCGCGAGCACAAAGGCCAGCATGGCGTCCTTGAAATCGTCGAGGTTTTTCAGTGCCCGGCTGGCGACGTAATAAGGCAGGAAAATGTCGGTGAACAGATAAAGCGTCTGGCGCAACGTGTCGGAGACGGTGGTTTGACGCAGTAAAAGCAGGCTCGTCAGGATCAGATTGGCGGCGATCAGTTTGTCCGGCCAGGTGCGCCCGAACGAAACGGTGTCGGCGCGCCGGCGCAAGGCGAAAAATGCTGGCAGCAGAAGGAACAGGGACAGCAATCGAACATGGTTGAAGTCGAAAAAATAATTCATCACGCCGAAGCCGGGAATCTGTGCCGAGACCGGCGGAATCAGAAACAGCAGCATAAAAAACAGCGCCAGAGTATTGCGCTCGCGTTTCCTTACGATGGTCAACACCACGGCGGCCACGGCCGCATACACCCAGAAACTGTTCGAGACAAAAGCCACAATCGTCAGCACGAACCACAGATTACGTCGACGGGTAAAGTCGTTGTTAGCGATCATGTCTAATGCAGGTTTGCGTGCCATGGCAAAAACAACGCCGGCAAGAACCAGGATGACGACTAACGCGCGAATGTGCTCAGGCATGGATTTTGGGGCTTATTAAGTAGGTGAACATAGGTGAACATAGGTGAACAGGGGTGAACGACAGGTATTAGTGGAATGGCCAAATGCGACTATAGTACCTTTCGTATCATCGAGTCCGGGATTGTTGTCATGCCACCAGCTGATTTATCGCCATCGTTAAGCCTTCGCCGGCGAGCGATATCTGCCGGGGTATGGAATCTGGGGGCGATGGTCACCTCTCAGGCCATGCGCCTGGGCGGCAACCTGATCATAGCCCGGTTATTGATGCCGGAAATGTTCGGCATCATGGTGATCGCCACCACCGTTTCGATGGTCCTGCACCTGCTTTCCGACGTTGGCTTGCGCCAGAACATCATCCAGAGTCCGCGTGGCGACGATCCGGCGTTCCTGAATACGCTGTGGACCGTGCAGATCATCCGCGGCTTCGTGCTTTTTGCTTCGACCTTGCTGATCGCCGGCTTCGCCTGGTTCGCCCAGGTCATCGATGTGTGGTCGGCCCATTCGACCTATGCCGCACCGCAGTTGCCGCTGGTGCTGGCCGTGACGGGGGTGTCCGCGATCATCTATGGGTTCCAGTCGACCAAAGTCGACGTGGCCGTTCGCGACTTCCAGCAGAAAAAAGTCGTGCTTGCCGAGTTTGCCTCGCAGCTGGCCGGTCTGTTACTGATGCTGGTCATCGGTTATTTCACCCGGTCGATCTGGGCGCTGGTGGGGGCCGGGCTGTTTAGCGCACTGGTCATGACGCTGCTGGGCCATCTCTGGTTCTCGGGCTCGCCGAACCGTTTGCACTGGGATCGCCCTGCGTTGCAGGAACTGGTGAAGTTCGGCCGCTGGATGCTGTTGTCGTCGGCCGTCGGTGTGCTGGCCATGAACGGTGACCGCATCTGGTTCGGCGGCAGTATGTCGGCGAGCGAACTGGGCGTGTATTCCATCGCCGTGCTGATTTTGGGTGCCCTGCAAACGGGCATGCAAAGGTTGGTCGGGGCCGTGACCCTGCCGGCGTTCAGTGAGGCCGCGCGAACCCAGGACACGCCCCGCCTTCAAAAATTGTATTTGCGCTTCAAGCTGGTGTTCGACCTGACGTCGCTGTTTCTCTGCGGACTGTTCTGGACCATCAGCCCGCTGCTGATTAACCTTTTGTACGATCAGCGTTATGCCGAGGCAGGCAGCATGCTGTCGATTCTTTCACTGTCTTTTTTCACCTGGCGTTTTACCGTGGCGCATCAAGCCTGGCTGGCCTTGGGGCTGACCAAGTACCAGGCGATGGACAACATCATTCGTGCCATCTCGTTATGGGTGCTGTTGCCGGTGTTGCTGGCCATGGGCGGCGTCACCTACGCAATGTGGGGCGTCGCGTTGCATGCGTTGCCGACGTTGATTTTGATTGTGTACGTCAATGCCAAGGTGGGTTTGTTCAATCTCAAGCGTGAACTTATCGTTCTGCCGATGGTGCTGGTGGGGGCGGTGTGCGGGGAAGTAGTGTTGAGGTTGGCTGACTGGATTTGATTGGACTTTAATGTCGGGGAGTTTTTGAATCATGAAGGAAACTGATTTGAATACCTCTGTGATGGGGCGCCGAGGCTTCCTGCAGCGGCAAACACACGCATGATCAAAGACTACCAATCTCAGAAAGAACTCCGCGACCTGTATGACGTCTGCATCATCGGTGCCGGTCCGGCCGGGATTACCCTGGCTTTGCGTCTGGCGCGCAATGGCCGGCATGTGCTGCTGATCGAAGGCGGGGGGCGTGAGTATTCGCAGGACTCGCAAAACCTCTATAAATGCCCTTCGACCGGCCTTGAGGTCTACGCCGAGGAAACCCGCCTGCGCTACCTCGGCGGCACCTCCAATCACTGGGCCGGGCGCTGCCGTCCGTTCGAGCCGTCCGATTTCAATGTCGGGCCGCCCGTACATTTACCCGGCTGGCCCATTGCGTTTTCCGAGATTGAGCGTCATCTACCGGAGGCCATGGCCATCCTGGATCTGCCGCCGCACGCCGAATTCAAGACGATCAACGCCTCGCTGGACGGTGCCGACTTTGAAGCGGACCGTTTCCTGCTGAGCACGCCGACTCGATTTGCGCCGAAGTATGCGAAGGCACTCAATGAAACCGAGGGTCTGGACGTCTTCATCAACTGCAATTGCGTCGACCTTGAATTCGACAGCAGCACCGGGCGCATCGCGACCATCGTCGTCTCGGACTACGACCTGCATCAAGAACGTGTCACCGCAAAGCAATTCATCCTGGCGACCGGCGCGATCGAGAATGCCCGCCAACTGCTCAACAGTGAGTCACTGGCCGCGAGCGGCGTCGTGACCCGGGATGGTTACGTTGGGCGCTGTTTCATGGAACACCTGAACGTCGAGCTCGGCACCTTCATCCTCAAAGACGGACAGGACAAGGATTCGCGCGAGTACTTCACCACCGATGCCTTCATTACGGAACACGGGTCGGGCAAGGGCAATGTGAGTGCCTCACTGGTCGTACAAGTGAGATCTTACGGGCGAATGGCTGCCATCAAGAGTTTTGTAGAGACGCTCGTCTGCGACATGGGCGTGGAGAAAAAGATCGAATTCATCACCCAGTTCGATTGTCCCGGAGATGGCGTCATCGGCACGATGATCGAGCAGTTTCCCAACGCCGATAGCCGTGTTTCGCTGCTCGATGAGCGCGATGCGCTGGGAATGCGCAAGACCACCGTGCACTGGGAACTGAAGACGGCCGACCGCGATACCGTCAAGGTCATCGGGCTGGAAATGGCCAAGTGCTTTGCCGACACAGGCCTGGGTTTCGTCAGGCTCGAAGAGTGCGTGTATGACGTGTCCGTGCCGCTGAAGGTCAATCCTCATGCGCACCACATGGGCACCACGCGGATGGCCAGTTCGCCGGACTTCGGGGTAGTCGACGAAAACTGCAAAGTGTTCGGAATCGAGAATCTGTATGTGGCGGGCAGCAGTGTTTTTTCCACGGGCGGCGCCAGTAACCCGACGATGCCGCTGTTGCAACTTGCGCTGAGGCTGGCTGAGCATCTTGATAATAAAAGTTAGTGCTTTCGCGGCGTTGTCGTGATTTCTTGGTGGATTGGTTTTTTACAGCCTCTGGTTTTTCAGGGGGATTGGAGATGGTTTGATGAAAGTGACTTTTGTACTGCACGTGGCGAGCATGTCCGGTGGGGTTCGTGTCGTTGCAATCTACGCCAAGGCATTGGCCGAGGCCGGGCATGAGGTGACACTCGTTTCCGTGCCTTATCCGCCTTTTTCGCTGCGCCAGAAGATCAAGGGTTTCATTAAAGGCAAAGGCTGGCTGAAAACTCCGAAAATCCCCTCCCATCTGGACGGCCTCGGCCTCGATCACCGAATGATGGACACCTACCGGCCCATTGTGGATTCGGATGTTCCAGACGCAGATGTGGTCATTGCCACCTGGTGGGAAACAGCGGAGTGGGTTAACTCACTGAGTCCGAACAAGGGTGAGAAAGTGTATTTCGTACAGGCGCATGAAACCTTTCCTTATTGCCCGGTGGATCGAGTCGTGGCGACGTACAAAATGCCCCTGCACAAGATAACCATCTCGAAGTGGCTGGTTGATTTGTTGCGTGCGGAGTACGGCGACTCAGATGTTTCCCTGGTATTGAACAGCGTCGATCATCAGCAGTTTTTTGCTGCGCCGAGGGGCAAGCAGCAACGCCCGACCATCGGTTTCCTGTACCACGAAGCGCCATTCAAGGGTGTTGATCTCGTGCTCGAAGTCATTGCTTCACTCGCGGAAAAATTCCCGACGCTTCGAGTGATCACCTTTGGCAGTTTTCCTCGCAGTGGCGCATACAATCTGCCAGAAAACTGTGAGTTTCACCTGGCTCCCGATCAGCACCGTATTCGTGATCTATACGCGCAATGTGATGTCTGGCTGGCGCCCAGCCGCAGTGAAGAAGGTTTCAACCTGACGGCGATGGAGGCGATGGCCTGCCGGGTGCCATTGGTGTCGACGCGTACGGCCTGGCCAGCCGAGGCCGTTATCAGTTATGAGAACGGTGTGATGACCGAGATTGACGACATTGCCGCCCTGACTGCCGGTGTTGATTATATTTTGAGCCTGGACGAGTCGCGATGGCGGGCGGTTTCAGAAAACGCCTATCAAACCGTGGCGTCGAGTTCGTGGCAGAAGTCAGCAAAATTGTTCGAAACAACCCTTGGCAATGTGTGTGAGAAACGACACCTGCGTAGTGAGTCGCCAGCCTGAAGTCCAGAGGCTCAGGGGTAGACCCCCAAGCTGATCGCCAGGTGAACGACAGGTACTAGTGGAATGGCCAAATGCGACTATAGTACCTTTCGTCTCATTGATTCCGGGGTCGCCATGCCACCAGCTGATTTATCGCCATCGTTGAGCCTGCGCAGGCGAGCGATATCTGCCGGGGTATGGAATCTGGGGGCCATGATTACCTCTCAGGCCATTCGCCTGGGCGGCAACCTCATAATTGCCCGACTGCTGATGCCGGAAATGTTCGGCATCATGGTTATCGCCACCACCGTTTCGATGGTGCTGCACCTGCTTTCCGACGTTGGCTTGCGCCAGAACATCATCCAGAGTCCGCGTGGCAACGATCCGGCGTTCCTGAATACGCTGTGGACCGTGCAAATCATCCGCGGCTTTGTGCTTTTTTTCTCGACCCTGGTGATCGCCGGCCTCGCCTGGTTCGCCCAGGTTACCGATTTGTGGTCGGCCCATTCGACCTATGCCGCACCGCAGTTGCCGCTGGTGCTGGCTGTAACGGGGGTGTCCGCGATCATCTATGGTTTTCAGTCGACCAAGGTCGACGTCGCCGTTCGCGACTTCCAGCAGAAAAAAGTCGTGCTCGCCGAGTTTGCCTCGCAACTGGCTGGCCTGTTGCTGATGCTGGTCATCGGTTATTTCACCCGGTCGATCTGGGCGCTGGTGGGGGCGGGGTTGTTCAGTGCGCTGGTCATGACGCTGCTGGGGCATTTCTGGTTCTCGGGGTCGTCGAACCGTCTGCACTGGGATCGCCCTGCGCTGCAGGAACTGGTGGTTTTCGGCCGCTGGATGCTGTTGTCGTCGGCCGTCGGTGTGCTGGCCATGAACGGCGACCGCATTTGGTTCGGCGGCAGCATGTCGGCGGGCGAGTTGGGTGTGTATTCCATCGCCGTGCTGATCTTGGGTGCCCTGCAACTGGGCATGCAAAGGCTGGTCGGCGCCGTGACGTTGCCAGCGTTCAGTGAGGCCGCGCGAACGCAGGACACCGTCCGGCTGCAGAGGTTGTATTGTCGCTTCAAGCTGGTGTTCGACCTGACGTCGCTGTTTCTCTGCGGACTGTTCTGGACCATCAGCCCGTGGCTGATCAGTCTTTTGTACGATCAGCGTTACGCCGAGGCGGGCAGCATGCTGTCGATTCTTTCACTGTCCTTTTTCACCTGGCGTTTTACCGTGGCGCATCAGGCCTGGCTGGCCTTGGGCCTGACCAAGTACCAGGCGATGGACAACATCATTCGCGCCATCTCTTTATGGGTGCTGCTGCCGGTGTTGCTGGAGATGGGCGGCGTCACTTACGCAATGTGGGGCGTCGCGTTGCATGCGTTGCCGACGTTGATTTTGATTGTGTACGTCAATGCCAAGGTGGGTTTGTTCGATCTCAAGCGTGAACTTATCGTTTTGCCGATGGTGCTGGTAGGGGCAGTGTGCGGGGACGTTGTGTTGGGGCTGGCTAACTGGTTTTGACTTGGACTTTTAAGTCGGGGAGCTTTGAATCATGAATGAACTTGATTTGAATACCTCTGTAATGAGCCGCCGAGGCTTGCTCCAGACGTTTACCCTGCTGAGTCTCGGGGGGCTCGTTTTCGGTTTTTCAGAAGCTGTGGTCCGGCCTTCTGTGATCAAGTCTGTCACCAAGTCCGAGTTCGTGGTCATCAATGGATGGGTGCTCCCGGCACAGCACTTTCGGCAAACACAAGCATGATCAAAGACTATCAAACGCAGAAAGAACTGCGTGACGTGTATGACGTCTGCATCATCGGCGCCGGGCCGGCCGGGATTACCCTGGCCTTGCGTCTGGCGGGCAACGGGCGGCGTGTGCTGCTGCTCGAAGGCGGGGGACGCGAGTATTCGAAAAACTCGCAGAGCCTCTACGAATGCCCTTCGACCGGCCTCGAAGTCTACGCCGAGGAAACCCGCCTGCGTTTTCTTGGAGGCACCTCCAATCACTGGGCCGGACGCTGCCGCCCGTTTGAGCCGTCCGACTTCAGTATCGGCCCGCCGGTGAATTTGCCCGGTTGGCCCATCGCGTTTTCCGAGATCGACCAGCATCTGGGCGACGCTATGGCGATTGTGGATCTGCCGCCGAATGCCGGATTCAAGACGATCAATGCAGCCTTGGACACGAGCGACTTCGAGGCGGATCGTTTTCTGCTCAGCACGCCGACGCGATTCGCGCAGAAATATGCCAGGGAACTCAACGAGACCGAGGGCCTTGAAGTCTTCATCAATTGCAATTGCGTCGACCTTGAATTCGACAGCAAAACCGGGCGCATCGCGACTATCGTCGTCTGCGACTACGAGCAGCACCAAGAACGCATCAGGGCCAGGCACTTCATTCTGGCGACGGGGGCAATCGAGAATGCCCGGCAGTTGCTCAACAGTGAGTCGCTGGCGGCGGGCGGCATCGTCAGCAAGGATGGCATGGTTGGCAAATGCTTCATGGAGCACCTGAACGTCGAACTCGGCACCTTTATCCTCAAAGACGGAGCGGCAACCGATTCCCGCGAGTACTTCACCACCGATGCTTTCATCAAGGAACACGGGGCGGGCAAAGGCAATGTGAGTGCCTCACTGGTTGCTCAAGTGAAAACCTATGGGCGAATGGCAGCCATCAAGGGCTTTTTCGAGAACCTCATTTGCGAAATGGGCGGGGAGCGAAAAATCGAATTCATTGCCAAGTTCGATTGCCCGGGGGATGGCGTCATCGGCACACTGATCGAGCAGTTTCCCAACCTCAACAGCCGCGTATCGTTGCTCGACGAGCGTGATGCGCTGGGGATGCGCAAAACCACGGTGCACTGGGAACTGACCCCGGCCGACCGCAATACCGTCAAGGTCATCGGGCTGGAAATGGCCAAGTGTTTTGCCGAGGCAGGGTTGGGCTACGTCAGGCTGGCAGACTGCGTGTATGACGTCTCGCTGCCGTTGAAGGTCAATCCTCATGCGCACCACATGGGCACCACGCGGATGGCGACGGCCGCGGCTTTCGGGGTGGTCGACGAGAATTGCAAGGTATTTGGCGTCGAAAATCTGCATGTGGCAGGCAGCAGTGTTTTTTCCACCGGCGGCGCCAGTAACCCGACGATGCCGCTATTGCAGCTTGCGCTCAGGCTGGCGGATTATCTGAATCATGAGCTGGGCCCTTTGGTGAGCCGGTAATCCGCAGTGCCAGCATTTGTGGATTATTGGTGTGTCGGATTTCAGGGAGGGGGGCTACGCTACGGACACGGGTATTCAAGAGTCGGGGCGGATCTGACCCCTATACGGATGTTTTTTTGAATTATTGAGGCTGACAGGATGATTGGTCTACTAAAGCGCGCTATTGCTCATTACGCCAAAACTACCGGCCGTGGGACCTCGCTCTATAAAAAAGTGTGTAAGCCGGACGGGTACGAGTGGGCTAAACATCTGGCGCGTTGGGGGGGGCTGCACTCCATCGGCAAAGGCGTATGGATCAACGTCGGCTGCAACATCACTGACCCTTCCATGCTTCGACTCGGCGACAACGTCGGCTTGTCTGATTGCACAATATTCGGCCACGATGGCATCGTCCATGTATTGAATGCCCGTAACGGAACAAGCCTCGATTCAGTTGGCCCCGTCGATATCCGTGCCAATTGCTTTATCGGTCATGGCTCTATCGTTATGCCGCGCGTCACCATCGGCCCGGATTCAATCGTGGCCGCCGGCGCGGTTGTACTCAGAGACGTTCCGCCTGGAGTGGTGGTCGGCGGTAATCCTGCCCGCGTCATCTGCACCATGGAAACGCTGGTCAAGAATATTGAAGAACGCTGCAATGCTTATCCGTGGATTGACCTTATCCGCAATCGTGAAGGCGTGTATGACCCGGAACTTGAACCGAAACTCCAGGCCATGAGAACGGAGTATTTTTTTGGCGAACAACCCAATGGTTAGTGCTCCACTTGATGTACTGGTCGTTAATTACAATACCGCGGGTCTGTTGCAGCCTATGTTCAACGCATTGCGTCAGCCGAGCAGTGCGCAGCCAGCGCGCTATCTGGTCGTGGACAATGCCTCCGCCGATAATTCCCTGGAGTGCCTGGCCACTGTTTGTCCGGAAGCGTTGTTGCTGGCCAATAAAGATAATGTCGGCTTCGGTCGAGCCAACAATCAACTGGTTGAGCATCTGCAAGGCAAGTACGCGTTGCTGCTCAACACCGATGCCTTCGTCGCTCCTGACACCTTGCAAAAGACCCTGGACTACATGGAAGCGCATCCTGATTGCGGCGTCCTCGGTGTCAGGCTCGTGGGGCGAGACGGCGATCTGCAACCGTCCTGTCGCTTTTTTCCGACGCCATTGAACGTCTTTCTCTCTCGTACCGGGCTTGAACGTTTTTTTCCAAGGGTGAAGAGGGTCGATGACATGGAGTGGGACCATGCCTCGGTCCGGGAATGCGACTGGGTGCCCGGCTGCTATTACCTGATCCGTCGTGAAGTCATCGACCAGGTGGGCTTGTTCGACCCGCGCTACTTCCTTTACTACGAGGAAGTTGACCACTGCAAACGGGTCAAGCATGCGGGTTGGAAAGTGGTTTTCTACCCACACACCACCGTGGTCCACATCGGCGGTGAAAGTGCCAAGTCCGTCGACGAACTCAACGCGGCCAGTCGGCAGATACCCCGGCTGCAAATCGAAAGCGAGCTGTTGTATTTCCGCAAGCATCACGGTGCCGCGGGTTTGGCCTGGCACATGTTCCTGGTGTGCCTGGGTGATCTGATTCTGGCGCTCAAGGCCTTGTTGAAAGGCCGCGGCCGCGTCGCCATTCGCGCGTGCTGGGAGCATGCCCGGGTAACCTGGGCGCTGTTGCGTGACACCCAATTCGCTAGTCAACCGACACGGTAGAGCCATTTATGTTTGAACACATACGCGCGGACTTGCGTGCCTATGAAGGTGATTGGGCTGCCCAGGGATTCTGGGTGATGCTGGTTTACCGCTTTGGGCGCTGGCGTTACGGAGTGCGCCCGGCATTGGTGAGGAAGTTGTTGTCGTTTATCTACAAATTCCTGTTCAAGCTGGTGCAGATCATCACGGGTATCGAATTACCGTGCGAAGTGGTGGTGGGGCGCAACTTTGTCATCGATCATTTCGGCGGAATCATCATCAGTGGATACGCGCAGTTCGGCGATGATTGCCGCATCCGAAATGGCGTCGTCGTGGGCCTGAAGAATGTGCAGGAGCCGATCGCTCCGGTGTTCGGCAACAATGTCGATATCGGCACCGGCGCCAAGGTGCTGGGCAATATCCGCATTGGCAACAATGTGGTGATCGGTGCCAATGCCGTGGTGTTGATCGATGTTCCGGACGACTGCGTGGCTGTCGGCGTGCCTGCGATCATCAAGAGAAGAAAGCCCGCAGAGGCAAAGGAAGGCTCATGAAATACTCCGGACACAACGCGAAGTGAGCGCCCTGGCGACCGGCATTGGAGTCGTTGTCATTGGGCGCAATGAAGGCCAGCGGCTTGAGCGTTGCCTGGCTTCATTGGCCGGTGCGGCGGACCAAGTGGTGTATGTCGATTCCGGGTCAACCGACGGCTCGGTGCAGATGGCACGTTCACTGTCGGTCGAAGTGGTCGAGCTGGACATGACCCTTGCGTTCACGGCGGCGCGCGCGCGCAACGAAGGGTTTGCCCGCGTGCAGGGCTTGTTACCGGGGGTGCGGTATGTGCAGTTCGTCGATGGCGACTGCGAGGTGGCCGCTGACTGGCTGACCCGGGCGCAGGCCTTTCTCGATGCGCAGCCCCAGGTAGCGGTGGTCTGCGGGCGGCGCCGTGAGCGCTTTCCCGAACATTCGATCTACAACTTAATGTGTGACATTGAATGGAACACGCCGGTCGGCGAGGCCAAGGCCTGTGGCGGCGATGCGTTGATGCGCGCAGATGCCTTCGTCGCCGTGTCCGGGTTTCGCGCGGACCTGATTGCCGGCGAAGAGCCCGAGTTGTGTGTGCGCCTGCGCGAGAAAGGCTGGAAGGTCTGGCGCCTGGGGGAGGAAATGACCCTGCACGATGCCGCCATGACCCGCTTCGGCCAGTGGTGGCGGCGCACGTTGCGCGGTGGCCATGCCTTCGCCGAGGGGGCTTTTTTGCATGGGAACACGGCAGAGCAGCATTGGCGTCGTGAGTCGCGCCGTGCCTGGTTCTGGGGCCTGGGTGTGCCGCTGGCAACGCTGGTCGCCTGTTTGCTGGTGGGGGCGGCAGGGCTCCTGTTACTGCTGGTGTATCCATTACAGGTGGCGCGTCTGGCCCGTCGGGGCACTAGATCGACGCGCGAGAACTGGTTGCTGGCGTTCTTTCTTGTGCTGGGCAAATTTCCCGAGATGCTCGGGCAAGCCAGGTTTCTTTTGAACAGATACGGCGCCGGCAAGACGGCGTTGATCGAATACAAGTGAGTCGTTCATGGATTATTGGCTGACCTTCAAAAGCGTGTGGAACTTGCATGCCGGGTATTCGTTGAGGGCGTTGAAAAACAAGCTCAAGCTCTTGGTTTTGGTATTGAAAAACCGGGTGGCGCTGAAATCGTTTTTGTCGCGCATGTCGAATGCGCTGGGTAAGAGCGGCTTCCAGAAGTTGGGCGACGATTGCCTCGGCGTAGTTCAATGGCCCTACATCAGTAAAAGCTGGGGCGCCGAGGAACGACTCGCTGCCATCGCCTCGCATTACGAAGTGGTTACGAAAAGTAGCCCGACACTTTTGTTGTCGGGCCGCAATGAACACTTGGTTCTGGCTGACGTGTCCGAATGGGCCGAAGGTTGCACTCTGGTGCTGGACCGCCCTGTGTGGTTCATGCGCGAAGGAGAGGTGGTGCTAAACCTGTTTCAGGGTGATCTGCGCATCGCATCGTTGGCGTTCACCTTATGCCGTACGGAAGGTGAGCTGTGCCTGTTCATCGGTGCGGTGCAGGGGATCCACAAAGGCATAGACAGCGACCGGTCGCTGACTATTTATCGGGACCTGACCAAAGCATTCGAAGGGCTTCGTCCGCGAAGCTTTCTGATTGAAGTGCTCAAATACATCGCGGTCAATATCGGTGTTGGAAAGCTATACGCGGTGGGGGATGAATATCGGCATCATCGCCATGCGTATTTTGGCGCGGAAAAAACCCAGGAACTCGCGGCCAACTATGACGTGATCTGGCTGGAACATGGGGCGACGCTCTCTCCCGCCCGCGAAGACTTTTTCGAGATCCCGCTGGCCCCGTCCGCCAAGCCGCTGGAGACCATCGCGGCGAAAAAACGCGCGATGTACCGCAGACGTTATGAGCTACTGAACAGTACGTTCAAGAAGATCGACAGCGTGTTGCCGGGCAGCTACATCGCGATCCCCGCCGTGCCCGTCGATGCGCCTGATCATCGTGCTGCTGTGGCAACGCCTGCAGCAGAAATCACCTCTAACGATCACTAAGTCCGGTCCCTATGCGCATTGCTTACTTCATCAATCAATACCCCAAGGTCAGCCATAGTTTCATTCGTCGCGAGATTCTGGCGCTGGAACGTCAGGGCTTCGAGGTGCAGCGCATTGCCTTGCGGGGCTGGGATGACGAGCTGGTGGATGCCGAGGACGTCGCCGAACGCGATAAAACCCGCTACGTGCTGCAGGGCGGCGTAACTGAGCTAGTGTCGCCGGTATTGCGAGTGCTGCGGGCGTCGCCGGGGCGCTTCTTTTCGACGCTGTGGCTGGCGCTGCGCATGGGCCGGCGGGCTGATCGCGCGTGGCCCTATCATTTGATCTATCTAGCCGAAGCTTGCCGTTTGCTGCCGTGGTTACAGGCATTCGGCGCCGAGCATGTGCATGCGCATTTCGGCACCAACTCCACCGAGGTCGTGATGCTGGCCAACGCACTCGGCGGGCCGGCGTACAGTTTCACCGTGCATGGCCCGGAAGAGTTCGACAAACCGCAATTCATTCACCTGAGTGAAAAAGCCCGGCGCGCGGCGTTCGTCGCGGCGATCAGTTCTTATGGGCGCAGTCAGTTGTTTCGCTGGGTGGATCATGCGCACTGGTCCAAGGTAAAAGTCGTGCATTGCGGGCTGGAGCGGGCGTTTCATGAGGTGCCGGCAGTGCCGGTGCCGTCCGCGCCGCGACTGGTGTGCGTGGGGCGCTTGTGTGAACAGAAGGGCCAGCTGTTTTTGCTGGAGGCGGCTCGCCTGCTGGCCGCGAAAGGCGTGGCATTCGAGATCGTGCTGGCCGGCGATGGTGAAATGCGCGGGCAAATCGAAGCCCTGATCGCCCAGCATGGCTTGCAGGCTCAGGTTCGAATTACCGGCTGGATCAGCAGCGAGCAAGTGCGCGCAGAAATCCTGGCCGCGCGTGCCCTGGTGTTGCCGAGCTTTGCCGAAGGCTTGCCGGTGGTCATCATGGAAGCCATGGCGTTGCGCCGTCCGGTCCTGACGACGTATGTGGCGGGCATTCCCGAGTTGGTGCACCAGGGTGAGAACGGCTGGCTGTTTCCTGCGGGTGCCGTGGATGAATTGGCGGCGGCGCTGCAAGACTGTCTCGCGCAACCGGTCGAGGTGTTGCAGCGGATGGGCGAGGCGGCGCATCAGCGCGTATTGGAGCGGCACGATATCGATACCGAAGCAGCCAAATTGGCTGATCTATTCAAGGTGCGAGCATGATCACATTACTGGGGTGGCTGTTCAGCGCACTGCTGATACTCATCGTACTGCCGGTGTTGGTGCTGTTTGTTCAAGTGCTGTTGGCCTGCCTGCCTGCGCGTTCGCTGGCGTCCCCGCAAGGATCGCGGCCACGGGTGGCGGTGCTGGTGCCGGCGCACAACGAATCCTCGGTCATCGTCGCCACGATCAACAGCATTCGCCAGCAGTTGGAGGCGGTTGATCGCCTGTTGGTGGTGGCGGACAACTGTTCTGACGACACCGCCGTGCTGGCCCGCACCGCGGGTGCCGAAGTGGTAGAGCGCAGCAATGAGCAACAGCGGGGTAAGGGATATGCGCTGGAATTCGGTGCGCGCCACTTGGCGAGCGATGCGCCGGACGTGATGATCGTGATCGATGCTGATTGCCAGTTGGGCGAGGGCACGCTGGCGCATTTGGCCATCCGCTGCATCGAATCCGGGCGGCCAACCCAGGCCCTTTATTTGATGCACGCCCCCGAAGGTTCAGGACTGAAAGTCAAGCTGGCGGAATTTGCCTGGTGCGTGAAAAACCGCGTGCGCCCGCGCGGCTGGGCGCAGCTGGGTTTGCCCTGTCCGTTGATGGGATCGGGTATGGCGTTTGTCTGGAAGGACCTGGTACTGATCGAGTTAGCCAGTGGCCATATCGTTGAAGACTTGAAGATGGGCCTGGATTTCTGCCTCAGCGGCAAGCCACCGCTGTTTTGTCCCGAGGCACTGGTGACCAGCTATTTTCCGCGCAGCGATGAAGGCTTGGCCAGCCAGCGAACCCGCTGGGAACACGGCCATCTGGGGGTGATCCTCAAGGACGCGCCGAAGTTGTTCGCGACCTCGCTGAGCCGGCGTAACGGCAACCTGCTGGCCATGACCCTGGACTTGTGGGTGCCACCATTGGCCTTGTTGACCCTGGTGCTGGCGGCGGGTTTCGTTCTGGCATGGCTGGTGTTGCTGCTCGGCGCAACGTCGGCGCCCGCCGTCATCGCCACGGCCGGGATGGCATTGTTGGGCGCGACCATCTTGCTCGCCTGGAGTCAGTTTGGTCGCGGGATTATCGCGTTCTCCGCCCTGATGTATGCGCCGTTCTACGCACTGAAAAAAATCCCGCTGTACATCGGCTTTCTGCTCAAGCGACAGGTCGAGTGGGTACGATCAAAGCGGGATGATCAATGATGAGCGCTTTGGGCTGGCAGCGCAGTTGGCAAACGATTGTTCAGAAGCTCAGTGTCGTGAACGATCCTGCTGCTGAACAGGCAATGATTGAGACATTGTCCAGGTCCGAGCGGCCGACTGTCCTGGGCTTCGTCAACGCCCACGCCATGAATCTGGTGTCGCACAACACCGATTATTACCATTCGCTGGCGGCCGCTGACGTGCTGCTGCGCGATGGTTCCGGCATGGCCATTCTTTTTCGCCGACTCGAACGGGAGCCGGGTCTGAACATGAATGGCACCGATCTGATCCCCAAATTGCTGGCTGCATTCAACGGGCAGCGCGTGGCGTTCTGGGGCACTGAAGAACCCTGGCTGGTCAACGCGGTCCGGCACAGCGAAGCGAGTTTTGCGGTCAATGTCGTGTCGGCTCACCATGGTTTTGCACCGATGGAAACCTACCTCGATCTGGCCCGGGAATTTCGGCCGGAACTGGTGGTGCTGGGCATGGGCATGCCCAAGCAAGAAACCGTCGCGGCGCAGTTGGCGGCCAGCGGCGTGCCGTGCCTTATTGTGTGCGGAGGGGCCATCCTCGACTTCCTTGGCGGCAAGGTCACTCGCGCTCCGCAATGGGTGCGTCGTCTCGGTTGCGAGTGGGTGTTCCGGCTGCTGAGCGAGCCTAAGCGTTTGTTTACGCGTTACGTGGTCGGCAATCCGATGTTCCTGTTGCGCACGATACTCTGCAAAAAATCTTGACGTTGCAGGTAATCTCAAAAGGCCACTGAAATATCTTGCAAAACTCTCGTCCAGCATCTTTACTCAGCCTAGGTCATCGACTTGACGGCTGTCGTAAAGACTTTTCTCTTGATGAAGATTAATGGCGACTAAATGACGTCAGAAAGTCTGGATTCCCGGGAGGGAGTTGCGAGTTTTTCGCAAGAAAAAATGTGTTGGGTCGTCGAACGTTCATGTCCGGTATTTAGTTTATTAATTATCAAATTCAGATGAACTTTACTTGGCGTGTGTTAATAAACAAATGAAAGAGAAAATAGCAGCTCTATTGCGCAAGCTACTATCGCCATCCCTGCGATTCGAGCTCAGGAAAGCGCTCGCCTGGCTGCGGGATATCGCTGCACGGGCGTGTTTTTGGCGCTGGGAGATCGTCAGATTCAAACTGCGCGAAGACAGCGCATTCGACATTATTTACGTCGGCCGGAAAACCCAGCGGGAATTTGCCAAGGTTTTGCTGGGCGCTCCCTCCCAAGGGGCAGATACCCGGTTGAAACTGGAAAAGTCAGAACGGACGGTGCTGGTCAGCGAAATGCCGACACCGGGAGCGTTGTACGTGCCTCAATACCTGAGTGCGGTGGTGCCGCTCAGCCGATCGATCGACGAGATCACGGCGAGATACAACACCGAATTACGACGAAACCTGCGCAAGAACCGGACGCGTTACCGGATGCTGCAAGCGTTGAATGATGACGAGATTGAAAGTGCAGACCGCGAAATGCTTCAGCCGTACGCCAGCGCCAGGCACGGTTCGGCGGCCTCCCAGATTGAAACGAATGAAGTGCAACGGGTAGCAAAAAGTGCCGGGCGTCTTGATCTGGTGTTGCTGGAAGATGAGGTCGTTGCCTGCCATCTGGGTTGCGTGGTGACCCGTGCAGGCAAGCGTTACTGGAGTACCGTGCGGTTCGGCTACCCGGATACCGTGTTTTCAGATCACAAGAAGTTACGAGAAATCAACTCGATTACCACCTTCATGGCCCTGGAGTGGGCGATCGAGAATGGATTCGATTACTACGACATCGGCACCTGCCTCGCCCGCCCCGATGACGGACTTCTCGAATGGAAGAGAAGGCGCGGTGGTGATGTTGATACGCTGGGTAATCATGGCTATTTGTTTGTCCAACTGCCGAAAGTGGGTGTAGCGCAGTTTCTGTGGGAAACACCCCTGTTTGCTGTTGAAGGCAAACATTTGACGCTGCATCTTGGTATACCGGACGGGCAGAGTGATGAAGAAGTTGCCAACCGCTATCGCGAAATGGGTTTCGGTGGGCTGTTTAAAATAGTTCTGCATTGCGCACGAACACCAGGAGAAGCGCTCCTCAGCACTTTGCATAGCCGATACAGTCACTTAAAGGTACCCCCTGTTTTGGAAGTTGTTGTAAGCACTTGAACAAGTTGCAGATTCAAAAGAGCAAGTTGGTATAACCGCACTTTAATGGGGGTGCACATGTCGGAATTTAACGCATTGGCCGGTGGCAGCCCATTGAAGTGGAGTTTTGCTGCGTATAAACACCTGTTCAACACTCGGGTAACACGCAAGCCGTCCATCCCCCTCGAGAGTCTGGCGATCAAAACCTGGGAGATTGCGCCAGGCACGAGCGCCATTGCGCCGCCGGCTTTTTACCTGCCCAACCAGCTTGAACGTGTAACCGGATGGGAAGAAACGCTGTTTTTTCCTTTCGAGCATCCCCGTCGCACGATGCAAGGCACCGGGCCCGTTGAACATGGTCCGACTCGGGGTTATCTGCTGAAAGATGTCTGGATGATCGACGGCGCTCTTTACAAGGGCAATGCCAAATCATGGCTGACGCCCGGTGCAGGTCGGTTACCGGGGATACGCGTCGCACATGAAATAGACCGTGGGGCGTTGTATTGCACGGTGGGCGGTAACAAATGGTTTGGCTCGTGGTTAATGGATGATTGCCTGACCTATCGATTGGCCTGTGACGAAGGCGTTCCGGTGACCACGGCCCCCTTCGCCGACAATGCCTCCGTCACCCGCAATGGCATCCTGCACGCCCCCGGTTATGAGAACTGGCTGGACATGCGACCGGTGCGCGTACGTAACGCGTTTTTTCGTGAGCTGGTGATCTTTGACGACCTCAGCCAAAACCAGCATAAACACCTGCGTTTCCGGGCGATGGGTGAAAAATTGCTCTCGCACGTCAATGCCAGCGCTCATCCCGGTGTATTCATTCTGCGGGGCGGCACGGGTTCATTGCGCAAGTTACGCAATGAAATGGAAGTCGCAGAACGCCTGCGTGACCGCCGGGGTTTTCGCATTCTCGATCCGGCAAAATCCGACGTCCCGACCATCGTCGCCGCCTGCGCCGGGGCGAAAACCGTGGTGGGCATCGAGGGCAGTCACCTTATCCATGGGGTGAACGTACTCCCGCCGGGCGGTTCGCTGCTGGTGTTGCAGCCGCCGACGCGCTTCCTGTGCTTTTTCAAATACCTGACGGATCGTGATCGGCAGAACTTCGGTTTCGTGGTCGGTATACCCGAGGGTGATGGATTCAGAATCGATCCTGATGAGGTCGAGCGCACGCTGGATCTGTTCCCGTCGCAATAAACAGAAAACTGTAGGAGCGAGCTTGCTCGCGAAAACGCCTGGGCAACGCAACCTTCCAGACAGCACGCGTTGACGTCCATCGCGAGCAGGCTCGCTCCTACAGGGGAACGCGCACGACAAAAAACCAGGTCGGCCCCTCTAAAAAGCATTCTTCCCGGAGAACGCAAAAACCGTCCGCACAAGAATCACAAAGTCGAGCCACAGCGACCAGTTGTTAATGTACTCAATGTCCGAATCCACCCGCCGAATCATTTGATCAATCTCTCGCGTTTCACCCCGCAAACCCCGCACCTGAGCCAGACCCGTAATACCCGGTTTAATGTTGTGGCGCGCAAAATATCCAGAGACATCGGGCGAATACTGCACATCATGCTGAATCGCGTGCGGCCGAGGCCCCACGAGCGACATTTCTCCCATCAACACATTAAACAACTGCGGAAGCTCATCCAGGCTGGTCCGCCGGATAAAAGCGCCCACCCGAGTCACCCGCGGATCATTCTTCTGCGCCTGCTTGACCACACCGTCCGCCGGTTGATCGGTCACCATGCTGCGGAATTTCCAGATCCGGAAGGATTCTCCACTCCAGCCCATGCGCTCTTGGCGAAAGAACACCGGCCCAGGGCTATCGAGTTTGATCGCAAGCGCGACCATCGCCAGCACTGGCGCCGCAAACAGCACGATGAGGAAGGCCAGCACCTTGTCTTCAAGGTTCTTCAGAAACAGGCGCATCCCCATCAGCGGCGTTTCCGACAAAGTCAGCACGGGAATGCCGGCAATTTCGCGAACACTGTGGTTGATCAGGCGCAGCGAAAAAATATCAGGCACCCAGTTAACCGAAATGTGTTTGTCAAACAACCTTAAATAAACGTCCTGAATGACCTCTGACCCCCCCAGAGGCGTCACAAAATAAACGGTCCGGATGGCATGTTTGACGACCAGTTCATCAAGGTGGGAAATATCGCCCAGGATTGCCAGACGATGCTTGCCGTCCGGACTGTCTTTTCCGCGAACATCGTCAGCACCAATTAACACACAGCCGACGATGCGTTCGCCCAGCCAGGGGTTATTGCTGATTTTCTTGTAAAGATAGCTGGCCAGTTCGCCCGAACCAATGATCAGCGCATTTTCCAGCTGCGTCGGATGGGCCAGAAACTTCTTCTGCATTTCCCGCGTCGCCAGGTGCAACAGCAATTGGGCGAAGTAACCGAGCACAAACAATTCACCCATCAATAGCCGTGAATACACCTCGCTTTGTTTGGTCAGAAACGCCATCGCCACCAGAAAACCGAAAGTGGCGGTCCATGCTTTCAGAAGCTTGAAGGCCTTGACGGTAAACCCGACGTTACTGCGGTAAATCGCATAATGGTCGTAGACAACGGCCAATGCCCCGAGGAGTAACAGCAGCATGATGACGTAGTCTTGCGAGATGAAACCGATGTGATAGTTGATCAGAAACCAGGCGACGCCGGTAACCGCAACACAATCCAGACCGGCCTGGACGACAACACTGCTACTGCTTCTTCGCTGGAGAACGGAACGGGTACTGTTAGGCTCAAAAATCATGCTTGGACCTCATTTGCTTTCCTTCGCGCTCGATAATGACGAAATACAGGTCAATCAGCCCTCCCGCGAGAGCCCAGCCGTCACAACAAGCCACTCATACTTGCCATACGTCATCCATCACCAAAATCTCGGGATCAGGGTAGATGGAAACGCATGCTGTCACTTTAGCAGCACTGGCTAATCATTCACTGTATTGCTGCCGTTTCATACAACATCCTTGTCAAAAAATGAAGCCCGTCACGCGGTGCGACGAGTTAAAACAACACTCAGGACAGCATTGGCAGCAAGCCACCTCGACGGTCCAGTTTAGCCAGGTCGTCGAACCCTCCGACATGCGTGTCACCGATAAAGATCTGCGGCACGCTGCGACGACCGCTGCGGCTGAGCATCTCCTGAAATTTCCCCGGTTCGCCCTGAACGCTTATTTCATGGGCAGCAATGCCACGGCTGGCGAGCAGCGCCTTGGCGTTACGGCAATAAGGACAGGTCTGGGTGGTGTAGATCGTCACTGTGTTCATCAGCGGTACTCCTGATTCAAAGTCCGATTCAAAGTCCGATTCAAAGTCCGGTTCAAGCATCGATCGCAGGGAAATCGATCTCGGTCAGGGCCACGTTGTTGAGGTAGTTGGTCAGTGTTTGCGAGGCCACGTGGGCGATCACTTCAACGATTTTGGCGTCGTCGATACCTGCTGCCCGCGCCGCTTCGATCTGCTCATTGCTCAGGTGGCCGCGGCTTTCGGTGATTTGCCGGGCGAGGGTGGCGAAGGCATTCAGTTCGCCTCGACGGGCGTCGAGGATGTCTTGCGCCGACAATCCGGCCTTGCCGGCGAACAGCGTGTGCGCTGCCAGGCAGTAGTCACAGCCGTTGACCTGGGACGTAGCGAGGAAGATCGCTTCTTTTTCAGTGGCGCTCAGCGAGGTTTTGCCGAGGGTCGCCGATTGTTGCAGGTAGGACGTCAGCACTGCAGGTGCGTGGGTCAGCGTTTTGAATACGTTCGGCAGGAAACCGATTTTTTTCTGCACGCCTTCCAGCAGTGGGCGGGTGGCGTCGCTGGCTTGTTCAAGGCTCAGGGTATTGATGCGGCTCATGGTGATTCTCCGTAAAGGACGGCGCGGTATGCGCTGGGTACGAGGTCCATGCTAATGACGAGGGCTGGTCTATTGGCTGCAAATCGTCGAGGATATGCGACAGATCGTCCAGATTTGCTCTCGGGAGACCGTCCATGGATCGTTTGTCCACCTTGCTCAGTCATTTCGGCGTCAGTGCCGGCACCTTCCACAGCGGCACCTTCTGCGGCACCACGGCGTTCGACGGCGAGCACGCCTGCGGCCACCTGCATCTGCTTCGCGCCGGCGAGTTGACCCTCAAACTGGCGGATGAGCGCGACCTCCAGCTCAACAAACCCACACTGATTTTCTTCCCCAGGCCTTACCGTCATCGTTTGTTCGCCGCGGACGCATCCGAGACTCAACTGGTGTGCGCCTCTCTTGATTTCGATGGCGGTGCCGGCAATGCCCTGGCGGCGGCCTTGCCCGACTACTTGGTGCTGGATCTGGAAGACGTGCCGACCCTGGCGGGCACGCTCGACTGGCTATTCAACGAAGCCTTCGACGGCATTTGCGGGCGTGAAGCGATGATGGACCGCTTGTTCGAAATGCTGGTGATCCAGTTGCTGCGGCATCTTTTGACCAGCCGTGAACAGAGCACCGGCATGATGGCCGGCCTCGCCGATCCACGGTTGGCGCGCGCCCTGAGCCTGATGCATGACACGCCCGCCCGGGCCTGGACCGTGGCCGAATTGTCGGCGGCGGCCAACATGTCCCGGGCCAGTTTTGCTGAACATTTTCGCCAGGTGGTGGGGCAGACGCCGGTAGATTATCTGGTGAGCTGGCGCATCAGCCTGGCGCAGAAACGCTTGCGCGAAGGCAAGTCGATTGCGCTGATTGCCGATGAAGTCGGCTACGAAAGCCCCTCGGCACTGGCCCGGGCGTTTCGTCGCAAGACCGGCGTCAGTCCGCGGGAGTGGGGGCAGGGGGGGAAGGTTCGATAGTCGACGCCGAATGGTCATCTGTAGGCGCGAGCCCGCGCGCGATGGACGACAACGATAACGCGTGCTGTCCGGATGAACGAGTTGTCTTGGCATTTTTCGCGAGCAGGCTCGCTCCTACAAGGGATCCCGGGAGCATCAGGCGAAGTATCCAGCCTCTCCTATACTTGCGCTCTGAAAGTTTCCCGACCCTGCACAGCGAGGAGAACCAACATGACCGTTCGTATTGGCGACGAAGCACCGGATTTCACCGTCGAAAGCACCGAAGGCACGCTGCATTTCCACGAATGGATTGGCGACCAGTGGGCCATCCTGTTTTCGCACCCGAAAGATTTCACCCCGGTGTGCACCACTGAGCTCGGTTACATGGCAGGGCTCAAGCCCGAATTCGACAAACGCAACACCAAGATCGTCGGGCTCAGCGTCGATCCTGTGTCCAACCATGCAAGCTGGGCCAAAGACATCGAAGAAACCCAGGGCCATGCGGTCAACTACCCAATGATCGGTGACGAAAACCTGGTAGTGGCGAAGCTCTACGACATGATTCACCCCAACGCCAGCGGCGGCGCGCGCACTGCCGTGGATAACGCCACGGTGCGTTCGGTGTTCATCATCGGCCCGGACAAAAAGATCAAGGCCATGCTGATCTACCCGATGAGCGCCGGGCGCAACTTCGATGAGGTGCTGCGCTTGCTCGATGCGATTCAACTAAACGCCAAGCACACCGTCGCCACTCCGGTGAACTGGCGTCCGGGGCAGGACGTGATCATTCCGACGTCGGTCTCCGACGAAGATGCGAAAAAGAAATACCCGGACGGCTTCAAAACGGTGAAACCTTACCTGCGCACAGTGGCGCAGCCGAAGTAGGCGTCAGTTGATCATCCCGTCTTCCATCACGACGCCCTGGGCGCGCATCGCTTTGATCAGCTCGGCGCGTGTGCCGGGCAGGTTGAGCATGGTTTTCGCCCGCCATGCCGTCCTTGCGCATCAGCCAGTTGGGCAGGTCCGCCAGTTGCGCGTTGTTCAACGCCGGTTGCGACATGCCCGGCACGCGCACGAGAAACTCGCGACCGGCCGGCACCTTGAGGAAATTGCCGACAAACCCGGCCATGCGTGGGGTGTCATTGGCGGCGGAGCCCATGCCATTGCCGCTGACCTTGGACGAAAAGAACATCATCGATGTCGGCGCCCCGCGCACGGTGGGTGTGGTTCTGCGCTACGACATGTAAAACCCCGGAGACGGGGAAGCCGATTCCCCGCGTGCGGCTTCAGGCAGCCCTGTCAATTTGATGTTTTTTTCACACGCGTCAGGCTACAGTGGCGGCCCTTGTTGGGGAGTAGCCTGCTCTTTGATCCCGGTCACAGAGCGTTCGCGTCAACATTCTCGGCTGCATGCCGTGGTGCGAACACCTTCGGGTTGGCGAGACCAACGATGCATCCATGCCTATAGTCGGGCGTGTGGTTGCGTCGTTGACTCATAGCCCGGCTGGACGTTTAACCGTGAATCCCATTCCCCTCATTTTTCTCGCCTTGGCCATGTCCACGGACGCTTTTGCAGCGGCCATCGGCAAGGGCGCCAGCCTGCATAAACCGCGCTTTGTCGAAGCTCTGCGCACGGGCCTGATCTTCGGTGTCATTGAAGCCATCACCCCGTTGATCGGCTGGGGCATCGGCCAGGTGGCCACGCAATACGTTGAGCGCTGGGATCACTGGATCGCCTTTACGCTGCTGCTCGTGCTGGGCCTGCACATGATTCACAACGGGATCAAGCACGAGGCCGAGGAAGAAAAGCCTGACCAGCACTCGTTCTTCATACTCGCCGTCACCGCTTTCGCTACCAGCATCGATGCGTTGGCGGTGGGTGTGGGCCTGGCCTTTGTCAACGTGAACATTCTGGTCGCAGCCGCCGCTATCGGCCTGGCCACCACCGTGATGGTGACCGTCGGGGTCATGCTCGGACGCGTACTGGGAACCGCCGTGGGCAAGCGTGCTGAAATCATCGGCGGCGTAGTGCTGATGCTGGTCGGGTCGACAATTCTTTACGAGCATTTGTCGGCCGTGTGAGGGGGTTTTAGAATCCGCTCTCTCTACTCAAGGAATCAACACGCATGGAAACCCACTTTTCTCAAATCAGCGAACGTTTGAACAATCGCCGATTTACCGTGGCGAACAACAGCCAAGGACTGTCCGGTGCAGGCACGGTGTTTCATTACCATGTCGATGGAAATGGCATTTCGAGCACTTACCAAGGCGGGCGGATTCGCACAGGTCATCAAGTCGGGCGCGCAACAGGCCCCGAAACCATCGAGCTGCTCTTTCACTGTTTGACGCTGGATGGCGAGATTCTGGCCGGTTGGTCCCGTGGCACGGTGGGCGTCGATCACGCCGGACGAACCACCCTGGCCTTTGTATGGGGTTGGTTGTCCGGCGCGACTGGAGGCGGAGAGTCGAGCTACGTCGAGCTCATCGATTATTCCGCAGAATAGAAAAATTCAGCGCGGCGGCGACGCAAAGCCACAGCAGGTAAGGCAACAGGATCAAGCCGGTTACGGTGTCCAACTGCAGCGCCATCACCACCATCACAGCGACCACCACCCAGAGCAGCGAGAGGATCACCATTGCAGCGAGCACGCGGTGGGCGCCAAAAAACACCGGTGTCCACAGCGTGTTCAGGGCAATCTGCGCCGCCCACAAGGCCAACACTGTCTGGCTCCCCGGTATCAGGGTCAGACGGTAGCCGGCCCAGGCAATCAGCAGGTAGATCGTCGTCCAGGCAACGGGAAACAGCCAGTTGGGCGGAGTGAAGCCGGGCTTGACCAGTGCTTCGTACCATTGGCCCGGTTTGAACAGGATGCCGGTCGTCGCCGCCGCACCGCAGGCGATGAGGAAAATAAGGAAGGTCATCAGGAGTCCTTGCTGAGATCAGCTGTCCGGTTTTGAAAAGCCACGATGGGCGCTTGAGCAATGGACCTATGGCAGGCGCGAAGAGATCCAGCGCGGTGTTTTCAACTTCAAAGCGCCTCACCGTTATCCAGAGATCTAGCGCCTCAAAGGCCTGAAGAATTCACGGATCTCTTCAGCCAGAATTTCTGGCTGCTCCAGCGCTGCGAAATGGCCTCCTCGTGGCATGTGTTCCCAACGGTGGACATCGAACACACGTTCAACCCAGCTGCGGGGTGGCATCGGCAGCTCTTTTGGAAATAACGCCACGCCCAACGGCGTTTTCACTCGCTCGTTGACGTCGAAAATCAGCGGATTCTGTCGGTTTTCCTTGTACAGCCTCAAGGTCGCTTGAATGCTTGCGCTGAACCAGTACAGCGCGATGTCGCTGAGCAGGGTGTCAAACGGCACCACGTGCTCAAGATCGTCAGGATGATCGACCCACGCGTGAAATTTCTCGACGATCCATGCAGCGAGACCCGCCGGCGAATCCGTCAGTGCGAACGCCAGGGTTTGCGGTTTCGTACTGTGCAACGCCGCATAGGCACCTTCGGTTGCCGCAAATTGAGTGCCTCGATTCAGAAAATCCTGCTCTTCCTCGCTCAATGCGCTTTGGTCTCCCGCACAAGTTGGTTTGAAGCTGCCTGGGATGTAGTTGAGATGCACGCCGGTGAGATGGGCGCTGTGGTGACGCGCAAGCCACATTGACACGCCGGCACCGATATCGCCGCCTTGGGCGCCAAACCGGTCGTAGCCCAATTGCCCCATCAGCGCTGCCCACAGGTCGGCAATCTGCCTCGAACTGATGCCGGCCTTGGTCGGGGCGGGCGAACAGCCGTAGCCGGGTAGGGAGGGCACGACTACGTCAAAGGCATCGGCGGCGTCACCGCCATAGTTCGCCGGGTCCGTGAGCAGGGGCAGCAACCGTTCCATCTCCAGGAACGAGCCGGGCCAGCCGTGGGTGATGATCAGCGGCATGGGCTTGGGCCCAATCCCGCGCTGGTGCAGGAAGTGGATCGTCTGGCCGTCGATTTCGGTCAGGAATTGCGGCAACTGATTGATTCGCCGTTCTTGGCTTCGCCAATCGAATTGATCGCTCCAATACTCCAGAAGGCGCTGGAGAAAGAGCGTATCGGTACCGTCCTCCCAACGGCCGGGGGCCAGGGTGTCGGGTAAGCGTGAAGCGCGCAGGCGTCGCTGAAGGTCGTCCAGCTGCTCGTGGGTAATGGCTAGCTTGAAAGGGCGGATGGACATGACGATTCCTTGCGCGATGAGATGCTCAGGGTAGGGCACTGTTTGGCGATCACACAATAATAAAAGCGCCCTTGCCGGCCCGGCGTCAGCCACTGAAGGTGCCGCGGCGGTGTTCAATCTCGCGGGCAGCGTTGTCCGCGCCTTGCCGCTGATCGCTGGCACCCTGGGTATCGCAGCAGCCGGCATTGGCGCTTTGACACTGTTGATTCCCGGCCTGACTGAGGAGGGCAAGCAGGAAACCCGCGTCCATCGCTTTTCCGATCATCTCAGTGACTACCTGACCCAGTACAAAATCGATGGAGTCGAGAACGGCAGGTACATCCGTGGGGAGCTACGGCTCTGCTATCGTCTAAACAGCGAGTCCATGGAAAACGAATGATGCCAACCCCGCCATTAGACCGTCCGCCCACCGAGGTTCAATCCCGGGCCGAAAAGATCGTCGAATTTCGACGGCAGAAAACCTTGCTCAAAACCGGCGCCCTGCAGGACGCTATCTTCAACAGTGCCTACTTCTCCAGTATCGCGACCGACGAAAAAGGCGTTATCCAGATTTTCAATGTTGGCGCTGAACGTATGCTCGGTTATCAATCCGAGGACGTCGTCAACAAGATCACGCCGGCGGACATCTCAGACCCCAATGAGCTGATTACTCGCGCCGCCGCCCTGAGCCTGGAACTCAATACGCCCATCACTCCGGGATTCGAAGCGCTGGTGTTCAAAGCCTCCCGGGGTATCGAAGATATTTATGAGCTGACCTACATTCGAAAGGACGGCAGCCGCCTCTCAGCCATGGTGTCTGTCACCTCGTTGCGCGACAGCGCTGAAACCATCATTGGTTATTTGCTGATTGGCACCGACAACACGGCGCGCAAGCAGGAAGAGGCAACACAGGCCTTGCTTGACCAACGCTTGCGAGATCAACAGTTCTATACACGTTCGTTGATCGAGTCGAACATCGATGCACTGATGATGACTGACCCCCAGGGCATTATTTCGGACGTCAACAAACAGATGATGGCGCTGACGGGGCGCACTCGGGACGAGTTGATTGGTGCGCCCTGCAAGAACTTTTTCACCGACCCCGCGAGCGCCGATGCGGCCATTAAACGAGTGCTCAGTGAAAACAAAGTCAGCGATTACGAACTTACGGTGCGCGCCTACAATGGTACCGAAACAGTTGTTTCCTATAATGCAGCAACCTTTTATGACCGCGATCGCAAGTTACAAGGCGTGTTCGCCGCCGCTCGGGATGTCACCGAGCGCAAGCGCTTCGAGCGCACACTTGAAGAGAAGAATATCGAGCTCGAACATGCCAGCCATATGAAGTCCGAGTTTCTGGCTACTATGTCTCATGAACTGCGCACGCCGCTGAACGCCGTTATCGGATTTTCCGAAGCGCTCAAGGACGGCATGGTGGGCGATATTACCGACACCCAGCGCGAGTACATCAGCGATATTTTCAACAGTGGCCAACACTTGCTATCACTTATCAATGACATCCTCGACCTGTCCAAAGTCGAGGCGGGGATGATGGACCTGGAGCTTGAACCGGTCGAGCTGCAAAGCCTGTTGAGTAACAGCCTGCTGATCGTGCGCGAGAAGGCCGCGCTGCACAGCATCCAGCTGAAACTGGAATCGGACACCGACGTAGGGGCCTTTGAACTTGATCTGCGCAAAACCAAGCAGATCGTCTACAACTTGCTGTCCAACGCCGTCAAATTCAGTGCGCAAGGCGGCCTGGTGACGTTAGCGGTGCGTCAGGTCGGACGTGATCAAGTCGGGACGCTGGAAGGTGACTGGCCAATGTACGGTTTTCAGTTACCAGATAGCGACTACACACAGTTTTTAGAGCTCAGCGTCAGTGACACGGGCATCGGTATCGCCCAAGGCAACATGGACAAACTGTTCAAGGCATTTAGTCAGATCGACAGCAGCCTGGCGCGTAAATTCGAGGGCACAGGCCTGGGCTTGGCGATGGTCAAGCAATTGACCGAGCTGCATGGCGGCAGTGTCGCGGTCGCCAGTCTTGAAGGGGCGGGAGCGCGATTCGTGGCGTGGTTACCCATTCGTCGTTCAAAAACTGCGGAGGCGCCATGGCCGAAATCCTGATTGTAGAAGACAACGCCGCCAACATGCGCCTGGCCCGGCTGCTG
The DNA here is from genome assembly GCF_054897705.1 of Pseudomonas sp. GB2N2. Classification (NCBI taxonomy): domain Bacteria; kingdom Pseudomonadati; phylum Pseudomonadota; class Gammaproteobacteria; order Pseudomonadales; family Pseudomonadaceae; genus Pseudomonas; species Pseudomonas sp. GB2N2. The sequence continues at coordinate 2,107,183 of NZ_CM142701.1, read as the reverse complement.
CTGACCAGTGCCGGCCACAGCGTGATTTGTGCCGCCGATGCTGAAACCGGGTTGAAGCTGGCGCGCGAGCTTCAGCCCGCATTGATTCTGATGGACATCCAGCTACCTGGAATGGATGGGTTGAAGGCCACCTCATTGCTCAAGAAAGATGCGCTGACCGCCGCGATTCCGGTGATTGCCCTGACCGCCATGGCGATGAAAGAAGATGAGGAAAAAACCCGTCTCGCGGGCTGTAATGCCTACATCATCAAACCTTTACGCTACAAGGAACTTTATCGGGTCATCGACACGTTGCTGCAAAACACTCTGCCTCAACAGCCCTCTAATTGAGCGTTCCATGATGTCCGACCCCGCCGCCACTTTGCTGATCGTCGATGATGAACCCCATGTACGAAAACTGCTGCAGATCCTGTTGCAGAACAAGGGGTATCAGACTTTAACCGCCAATTCGGGCGAAGAGGCGCTCTTGATGATTGCGCAACAACCGCCGGATTTGATCCTGCTCGATATCATGATGCCGGGGATGGACGGATATGAAGTTGCCCGACAGCTCAAGACCGACAAGGCAACGGCGAACATCCCCATCATCATGCTCTCGGCCCTCGGCGAACACAGTGCCCGTATTTCGGGTCTGGAGGCCGGTGCCGAAGACTTTCTCAACAAACCGGTAGAAAGTGCAGAGCTGTGGCTGCGGGTGCGTAACCTGCTACGGCTCAAGGCCTTTGGCGATTATCTGAAAAGCCACAGTCTGATGCTGGAAGAGCAACTGCAACAGCGCACCATCGATCTTGAGCGTTTTCGCTCGGCCATGGACGCCTCGGGTGACGCTATTTTCCTGATCAATCGCAGCACAATGCGTCTGATCGAGTTCAACCGACGTGCCTGCCAGGTGCTTGGCTACGCCCCCGAAGAACTTTTAAGCAAAACACCTGCCGACCTCAGCGATGACTCCAACGAACAATTGGAGGTTTTGTATGACCAGATCATCGCGGGCAAAGGCCCGAGCGAACCGACGGAAGCGCGCATCCTCTGCAGGGATGGCAGCTTTATTCCGGTAGAAATCCATCGCCAGGCTTTCAAGGCGGGCGGCGACTGGATCATTGTCGGCATTGCGCGTGACATCACACAGCGCAAAGAAAACGATCAGCGCATGCTAAAAATGGCGCATTACGACACGTTGACCGGGCTGCCCAATCGCAACCTTTTTTTCACCACCCTGCAAATGGGGCTCACCCAGGCGGAGCTCAGTCATTGGCAGCTGGCAGTGGTGATCGTCGACCTGGACGATTTCAGTAGCGTCAACGAAATCTGGGGGCACCTGCTAGGGGATCAAATGTTGGCGGAGCTGGGGCAGCGACTGACCCCTTGCCTAAATGCGAGTGACACGTTGGGGCGCATGGACGGTGACGAATTTGCGCTGATCCTGATGATTCGCGAGGGCCAGGCGGATCCCTTGCAAACTGTCGAGCGCATACGTGAAACGCTGCGTGAGCCTTTTCAGCTCGGTGGTCAGTCGATTGCAATGACCGCCAGCATTGGCATTGCCGTGTATCCAAATGATGGGGACGACGCACAGGGGTTGCTCAAGCATGCGAACATCGCCATGCACCGTGCGAAGAAAATTGGCAGAGACACGTATCGTTTCTACACCGCGCAAATGAACGAGGAGGCTTCGTCGCGACAATTGATGGAAACCGCCTTGCGCAAGGCCGTGCAACAGCAGAGTTTTGAATTGTTTTACCAACCCAAGATTGACTTGGCCGACGGCCGGGTGTGCGGGCTGGAAGCACTGTTGCGCTGGCCGCGACCGGGGGAAGTCAATGTTTCGCCGGCGGTGTTCGTACCGATGCTGGAAAACCTCGGGTTGATTACCCTGGTCGGCAATTGGGTCATCACCCGTGTGTGCAAGCAAATCGCCGAATGGCAACGCGCAGGGAAAGGCCCTTTCCAGGTTGCGATCAACGTCTCCGGCCAGCAGATCATCGAAGGTGACCTGATCGCCAGTATTCGGGAGGCGCTGATCGACCATCAGATCGATCCGCACTGGCTCGAAATCGAACTGACGGAAAGTTCGTTGATGGTGAACACTGCACACACCATCGCCACTTTGCAAACCCTGCAAGAACTGGGGGTCAAGGTCTCCATCGATGATTTTGGTACGGGGTATTCAAGCCTCGCGTATCTGAGACGATTCCCGTTCGACAAACTCAAGATCGACATCGCTTTTATCCGAGAAGTGACCAGTAACCCTCAGGACGCTGCCATTGCCAAGACTATTATCGAGTTGGCGCACAGTCTCAATCTGCAAGTCATCGCCGAAGGTGTCGAGACTCATGAACAGTTGGCATTCCTGACGGAAAACGGTTGCGATCAGGTTCAAGGCTATCTGTTCAGCCGGCCACTACCGATAACGGCGCTGGAGACATTATTGCGGGAACGGCAGTCTTTCATTTGAGCCACCCTGACGAGCTTCACGCTCTAGGTGGTTGTAGGTGGATATTGTTGTGCAAGCTTAGCGTCAAAGGTTTTCACGCCCGCGGTCCAGCGTTGCAGATTTTGCGGATGATCCTTGAGCCACTGGCGGGCGGCGGTTTGGAGAGTGTCAGATTTTTGAGCGGCCAGAATGGCCACATCATCTGGCACTCGCCCGCCGTGGGTGGCTTCCTGCTGGCCCCCAGGATTGAGTGGAAGCCCTCAAAACCCTGATAAACGGCACACCCTGGCTCGCCTGGCTTTATCTCGTTTTTGGGTACGCCGGAACGTTCCACCTGCTAGGTACTGTAGAGCTGATCACCGCTGCACTGCTCATCGCGTCTGATCAAGGACATCGCTCTTTCAGGCGTTTCACTCGTGGTATTGGCTGAAGGCATCGCCCTTCTACGAGCGAAGCGCGCGCGGGTAAGTGCATCGGTCATGGGTGCAATGGGGCCTCCCATCTATTTTATGGAAGACCCACTGCGCATCACCCCTGGATGAACGCCAGCAAATCTGCGTTGATAACCTCTGGGTGCGTCGTGCACATGCCGTGCGGATAGCCCTTGTAGACTTTAAGGGTGCCGTTCTTGAGCAGTTTGATGGACAGCTCGGCTGAGTCGGCAATCGGTACGATCTGGTCATCGTCGCCGTGCAGGATCAGCACTGGCACTGTGATTTTTTTCAAGTCTTCGGTGAAGTCGGTTTCCGAGAACGCCTTGATACAGTCGTAGTGTGCTTTAGCGCCGCCCATCATGCCCTGGCGCCACCAGTTCTCCTTCACACCTTCGGAGACTACTGCGCCTTCGCGGTTGTAACCGTAGAACGGAATAGGCACTTCTTTATAGAACTGTGCGCGATTGGCCGCGAGCGCTGAGCGGAAGCCGTCGAACACGTCCAGCGGCAGACCGCCAGGATTGCTGGCGGACTTGACCATGATCGGCGGCACTGCGCCGATCAATACGGCTTTGGCTACATGGCCGGCGCCGTGTTGAGCGACGTAGCGAGCCACCTCACCCCCACCGGTGGAGTGGCCGATGTGCACTGCATTCTTCAGCTTTAGATGAGCGACCAAGGCTGCAACGTCCGCAGCGTAGGTGTCCATGTCGTTCCCGGTGGAAGTCTGCGTTGAGCGACCATGACCCCGGCGATCATGAGCGATCACTCGATAGCCCTTGGAAACAAAGAAAAGCATCTGTGCGTCCCAGTCGTCGGAACTGAGAGGCCAGCCGTGGTGGAAAACGATGGGCTGACCGGTGCCCCAGTCTTTGTAGAAGATTTCGGTGCCGTCGCGGGTGGTAAAACTGGTCATTTCGTTGTGTCCTTCTTTAGTGGGGGACGAAGTCGCTGCCTGGGCAACGTTGCTACCCATCACCATTCCCGAAATCGAACCGGCAGCCAGCGCAGCGGCGCCAACTTTGAGTACCTGGCGGCGGGAACTCGATGGGGCGTTGTATTGATCGGACACAGTACCTCCCGCTCTCGGCGATGCACGAGAGTCAGACTTAAGATCGTGGCTCAACAAGTGAGCGTTACTTGATGCTTGTCGGGTGATGCGATGGGTTCAGGTTTCTTACTGAGCCTTTGCAGCGGCCTCGATGATTTGCGCGACGGGTTTTGGATTGGAAACCATGACTACGTGAGACGCACCTTTGACCACAACCGTCTGTTTGGACTTCGCCCGCTCAGCCATGAACTTCATGGCTTGTGGAGGAATGTTCTTGTCCTTGTCGCCATAGATCCACCACGAAGGAATGGTTTTCCATGCGGCGTCCGTTGCCGCTTCATTCAGTGCTTCCTCAGTGACGGGGCGCTGAGTAGCGGCCATCAAGCGGGCATCGGCAACGGGGACGTCGGCTGCGAATTGAGCGGGAAACTTATCCTGCTGGATGTAGAGATCCTTACCGCCACCCTCCAGCGCTATTGGCGTGCCTAACGTTGGGCCAAGGGTCGCCCCCGGGAATTTGCCGGTGAGCGCGACGGCGCTTTCACCGGCTTCAGGTGCAAAAGCGGAGACATACACCAGTGCTTTCACATTGGCTTGTCCGTAGGCCGCTTCGCTGATGACCGGGCCCCCGTAGGAATGACCGACTAGCACGACTGGGCTTTTGATGCCTTTGAGCAGATTGGTAATGGATTGGGCGTCGCTTTTAACACTGCGCAACGGGTTTGCGGCAGCAATAACGGTATAGCCGTCTTTCTCAAGGATCTTGATGACGCCATTCCAGCTGCTGGAGCCGGCGAAAGCACCGTGAACTAGCACAATGGTGGGTTTGGTTGTGTCGGCCAGGGCTGACGTTGCGCCAGCCATCGCTGCAGAAAAGGCCAGACAGGTCACTAATTTATTCATTTTCATACAAGGTTCCTTCCAAGGGTGCACAGCAGGTTTTGGCGAACACCAAGCATGAATTTGAAGCGCGAGTAGTCAACCACACGCTGCCTCTTCGGCACGCTAAGCGATATCAGACTAAGGGCATACGGAGGTAAGGCGATTGTACTCGTGTGCTGTTACTTGAAGATCAACCGCCAATGGGTACTGCAGCAGTTTTACGAAAGAGCCAAACCGGCTTGCTGACATTCGATCTCGACCTGTGCGTTCTTGACTATAAGGGGTTCCTCAACTTGCCACCGCAGGGATGGCAATCAACTTGGTCGGGATCAAAAGTCGGCAAGCTCTTACCAAGGTTAGTCTGTTGCTGGAGGCTCGGGTCAGCGAGGCTGACGTCGGCTGATGGCAGCAACCAATGACTGCTTTTGGCCGTTTGCCGTCAAGTATTTATGTTTTCGCTACCTCGCAACGGAAAACACGATTGGCTTCGCATGACTCGCGCCGGTAAGGTCGCCAATTGGCGTTTAATCATTCATCCGGAACTCCAGAAAAGGAATGAGCCAGGTGCAGTACTGAGACTCTGCGTTGCAATGAGGGTCGGCTACGAGAAAATTAACTACCTCGCCATTAACGTGTCATGGAAACAGCATGCGGTATCGACGTCTTGACCTGAATCTGTTGGTGGCTTTGGTGGCTTTGGAGGCCTTGCTGAGCGAATGCAGCGTCAGCAGGGCCGCTGAGCGTCTTTGCCTGGGCCAGTCAGCCACCAGTTCTGCCCTCGGGCGTTTGCGTGAGCATTTCAATGACCCGTTGCTGGTTCAGGTCGGGAGGCGCCTGGAGCCCACTGCACTGGGGTTGGAGCTGTTACCCAAGGTGCATGAAACGCTGGCATTGGCCCGAGAAATTGTTGATTCACCGGTGAATTTCGAGCCAGCCAGTTGTACTCGGCACTTCACCCTGGTGGCCTCAGACTACGTGGCCGGGGTGCTGTTGCCGGCGGTCAGCCTCGAATTGGCGCGTGTCGCCCCTGGTGTGCGCTTGAGCCTGCGAGACTTGCCCGTACCGCGCGATGGCGATGTGGTGAACGAAGCGCTCGATTATCGGCGGAGTGATTGTGTGATTGTGCCGCAGCGCCGGCGCAATCCTTCGTACCCCCATGAGGCGTTAATGAGCGACCATCTGTGTTGCATTGTTTGCGCGCAGCAACCGCCGCCACGGTCTGATCTGGGGTGAGAGTTTGTTCATGCCCTCTTTGCACAATGGATTCACTTCATTGGCATCACAGGGCATCCTCATGCATCTGGATCACGCAAACATCGTCGTCGCGGATCTCGGCAAAACCGTTGTTTTTTTCACAGACGTGCTGGGATTCACTACAGGGCACCGCCCCGATTTTCGGGTGCCGGGCGCCTGGCTTTACAGCCAGCGCCGACCGCTTATTCATCTGACACAAGCAACCGGTGGATTACCGGCAGTAAAAGTGTCGTCTCGCATCGACCACATTGCATTACGCGTCGCCGATCTCGACGAGTGGAACGCCGTGCTCGAGCGCTTGAAAGCCCACGGCCTCGACTACCAGGTCAATGCGCCCGACGACGGCAGCGACTATCAGCTCTGGGTGGCACTGGCGCCAGGCGTCACCGTTGAAATCATCGCGAATGGCCGTACCAGGTAGACAAGCGTTCCAGGGTCAGCGACACCGCTGACAAGATCATCACGACACCGGAAAACTGGCTGAAACGCTTCGCTGCGTCAGTTCTGCCTCCGAGGACAGCATGGGCGCTGAACCCGACTGCCAAGCACACGGCAGTGCGCGCGGAGTGCTTGTTACCAGACCGTCCACGCCAGCGGCGACGATCAACGTGGCGCACAAATGCGCCGACACCATGCCGGCAACGGCCGGAACAACCACCCGGCGCGCACTGGAGATGTCCGCGTTCCCGGAGGTAGAGGCGATCCATACCGTGGCAGGGGACACCGCGATGATCCTGAAGGTGCGAACCGAAAACTTCGCCGCACTGGAACGCCTGCTGGGTAAGTTGCCTCGCCTGGAGGGATTCAAAGGCGTGAAGACATTTATTGCGTTGGGCACCTGCCTGGCGCGAGGGCCGCTAACTGTTTAGCGGCACTCCTGTCTTGCGAAGAGCCCTATCGAATCCCTCGATGGGGCTACACCTTGACTCTGTTTTCCGGCAGGCCACAGGTGTCCGTTTCGATGGCCCACAACGAGCCGGCGAGTCGATCTCCGGGCACGGTGTCATAGCCGGCCGAAGTGATGAACAAGGTACTCAAGTCCGGGCCACCAAACGCACAGGTGGTGGGGTTGGCGGTTGGCAGTTCAATGAATCGATCCAGTTGCCCGTCCGGCGCAATACGAGCGATGCCATGACCGCCATAGCGGCAGTTCCAGAGGTAACCGTCGCGGTCAATGGCAGAACCATCGGGCAGGCCGCGCTCGAATCCGGCAAAGAAAATGCGGCTGGTGCCGGTAATATCACCGCTCGCCGGATCGTAGTCGTAGGCACGGATCTCGTTTTTCAGGGTGTCGGCAAAGTAGAACAGGCCACCGTCGGAACTCCAGCACAGGGTGTTGGAAATCTCGATGTTGCGCAGCTTCGCCTGCGCCACACCGTGGGGATCGATGCGGTAGAGCACGCCTGGGGAACCGCCTCCTGGCTGGCTTCCACCCTCGGCATCGACGTTGTTGAACATCGAACCCACCCAGAAGTTACCGTGCAGATCGGCACGGCCGTCGTTCAATCGCGCCAGCGGTGATTCCGGCAGATGAAACCCATGCTCGACGCGTTCGTCGGTCTCCGGCCACCACCACATCAGCCGCGAGGCGAGCGAGACCATCAAGCGGTTTTTGTCTGTGGTCAGCGCCAGTGCCGTGACGGGTTCGGCGAACATCCAGGTCTTCAAGTTCAGCGCCGGATAATCCATTCGGTGAATCAGGAAGCGGTTGATATCGACCCAATAAATCGCATTTTCCGCCGCTGACCAGACCGCACCCTCTCCGCATCGATCGCCCACGGCTGCCAGGCATAAGGGTGTTGAAAGCTTCATATCAAATTCCTTCCCGACTAGGGAGTGTGAGGGGGGGCATGGGTTCGCATGCATTGGACGCCGACGGTACAACGGCCTCGAATCACGAGGTCATGCAGTGTTGTACCGCGTGGTCTTTCCCGGGTTGAGCACGACCGGTAACTGGATTGTCTGATTTTCGAACAGGCCTGATTCCAGCCTGCTGAGGATCGCCAGCGCCGCACTGCGACCGATGGCGTTGGCGTTGGAGGTCACAGTGGTGAGCAGCGGCGTCACGTAATTCCGGAACGAAAAATCGTTGTAGCCCGTGACCTGGATCTGGTTGGGCACACTCACGCCCAGGTCATCCAGCGCTCGCAACACGGCGACCGCAATCTGGTCGTTGGCGCCGATGATCGCGTCAGGCAATGGCGAGTTGGCGAGGTAACGCGTGACGACGGCCATGGTGCCGAACAGATCCTGTTCGTCACACAACACCTTGGTCAAGGTGCACGCTTCGGTCAGCGCCGAATGGATGCCTTTTTCGCGACGCTCGATGGCCGGCCAGTCACGGGAAGGGGAGACGAACAGGAAAGTGCGCGCTCCGCCATCGATCAGGTGTGTGGCCAGGCAACGGCCGCCATCGAAGTCGTCCTGAAACACCGAACAGATATCTTCGTCCGAGTCGGTAAGCGACTCCTGAATCACGATCACTGGCAGGTTGCTGTCGCTGAGCATGGAATACACCTGCTCGCGCATTTCCCTGGGCCCCGAGGCGATGACCACAAAGGCATCGACGCCGATCGGGCGCTTGAGCAGTTTTTCCAGGTCGCGCAGTTCGCGGCAGCCGGTGACGGTCAAGCCGTAACCGGGTTCGACCAGCGCGGTGCTCAGGCCCGTAGCGACTTGAGTGGTGAACGGGTCGGCAAGAAAGTTCGGATCCGGATCGACAATGACCAGCCCGATAGCGAATTCTCGATTGAGCTTGAGGCTGAGGCCACGCCGTTGCGGCATGTATTTGAGCTGCTTGATGGCGGCCTCGATACGCTCGGTGGCCTGCGTACCGACTTCACCCTTGCGCCCGTTGACCACGTACGAAACCGCTGCCGCGGACACGCCAGCCAGCTTGGCGACGTCACGCAGTGAAGGTCTTTTCGACGCAATCATCGTTCGTGTGTTCTTCATTTTTTCCCCTTGACGCTGCAAAACCTTGAGCGTAAAACTAGGGCCATCAGCGACCCGCTGTTTTTTTTCGTAGATGAACTTATACGTTAAAGGCAAACGGCTCGCAACCTGTGCCAGATCTGTGAGTGAAGGGCCAAGCCGTCCATTCAGAGGTTTGCAAATGGGGATGGGATGCGGCGTTAACCGGCGTTATAGGGCAGATTCAGCGATTTTTTACATAGTTTCACTTAAACGTTAAAGTCGAGTGACCATGAACAATAATTCGAACAGCTCACCCAAAAGGCTCCGATCCCAGGAATGGTTCGATAACCCGGATGATCCGGGGATGACCGCCATCTATCTGGAGCGCTACCTGAACTTCGGCCTGACGCGATCCGAGCTGCAGTCTGGCAAGCCAATTATCGGCATCGCGCAATCGGGTTCCGATCTCTCGCCGTGCAACCGCCATCACATCGAGCTGGCCAAACGGGTACGCGACGGCATCATCTCGGCCGGGGGCATTCCGTTCGAGTTTCCGGTCCATCCGATTCAGGAAACCGGCAAACGTCCCGGCGCTGCGCTGGATCGCAACCTTGCGTATCTGGGGTTGGTGGAGCTGCTTTACGGCTACCCGATTGATGGTGTTGTGTTGACCATCGGTTGCGACAAAACCACGCCCGCCATGTTGATGGGCGCGGCGACGGTCGACATTCCTGCCATCGCCTTGTCGGTCGGGCCTATGCTCAATGGCTGGCATCGCGGCGAACGCACCGGCTCCGGCACGATTGTCTGGAAGTCTCGCGAGCAACTGGCAGCGGGGGAGATCAACTATGAACAGTTCATGCAGGCCGTGGAGTCTTCCGCCACGTCGCCAGGTGTCTGCAACACCATGGGCACCGCCACCACGATGAACTCCCTGGCCGAAGTGCTCGGCATGGAATTGCCCGGTGGCGCAGCGATCCCGGCGGCCTATAGAGAGCGCGGCCAGAATGCCTACGAAACCGGCAGACGCATCGTCGACATGGTCAAGGAAGACCTCAAGCCGTCGCAAATCATGACCCGCGAAGCGTTCGAAAACGCGATCGTGGTCAACTCGGCCATCGGTGGCTCGACCAACGCACCGATTCACCTGAACGCCATCGCCCGTCACGTGGGTGTCAGCCTGACCAACGACGATTGGCAGCGGATTGGTTACGACGTTCCGCTGCTGGTCAACCTGCAACCGGTGGGTGAGTACCTCGGCGAGGATTATTTCCGCGCCGGTGGTGTGCCGGCGGTGGTCGCCGAGTTGCTGCGGGCTGGCCGTCTGCCGCACCCCGATGCATTGACGGCCAACGGCCTGAGCATTGGCGATAACTGCAGGACAGCGGAGAACTTCAGCCCGGACGTGATCCGTTCGTTCGACAACCCGCTCAAGAGCCACTCCGGTTTCATCAATCTGCGCGGCAATCTGTTCAACAGCGCGATCATGAAAACCAGTGGCATTTCCCGCGAGTTCCAGGAGCGTTACCTGTCCAACCCGCTGGACCCGAATGCCTTCGAAGGCGTCGCTGAAGTGTTCGACGGCCCCGAGGATTATCACGCACGCATCGACAATCCGGCGCTGGGCCTAAACGAATCGACCATTTTGATCATGCGGGGCGCCGGACCGATCGGCTACCCCGGCGCGGCCGAGGTGGTGAACATGCAGCCACCGGCCTATCTGTTGAAGCGCGGCGTGCACACGTTGCCGTGCCTGGGCGACGGTCGACAGTCCGGCACCTCGGGTTCACCGTCGATCCTTAACGCTTCGCCTGAAGCAGCGGCGGGGGGCGGTTTGGCGCTGGTACGGTCCGGCGACCGGATCCGTATCGACCTCAACCTCGGCACGGCCGACGTAGTGCTCAAGGAAGATGAATTGCACCGGCGCGCCACTGATCTGGCCACAGCCGGAGGCTATGCGTTTCCTGAAAGCCAGACGCCGTGGCAGGAAATCCAGCGCACCATGGTTTCTCAACTGGACGAAGGAATGGTGCTGATACCGGCGCTGAAATTTCAGCAGATCCATCGCACAAAAGGTATTCCCAGGAACAATCATTGACGGGCCATAGCGCCGTCATCAGTAGGTGAAACACACTTTAAAAAACAAAAAAGACACACCCGACGTCAGATCGCGAAGTTCCAGAACAGATACAAAAATAACAACACCAGACCCCGATCGGGCCTTGCCGCCCGGTCGTTAAAGTTGATGGCTGTCATGGCTTAGTGTCTTGCCTGCGAGCTCTAAGAGCCCAGCGAACGTATGAGGTATAACAATGAAAGACTTCAAAAATTCCTTACCTATTTCACGCCGTAATTTGCTCAAGGCGGGTGCAACGGTAGGCGCCGTGGCACTGATGGGCGACTTGGTGCCTATGGCTTATGGCGCTGGCGAGCAAATCACCATTTTCACCTGGGAGACCTATCACGACGACGACTGGATCGCGCAATGGACCGCCCGCACTGGCGTCAAGGTGAACGTGATTCGCACCGGCTCGGTGGACGAAATGTACGCCAAGCTGCGCTCGGGTGCCGTTGAGGCGGATCTCATTTATCTGGACGTGGGCTCGATGCCGCGCTTGATCGCTGGCAATGTGATCGCGCCGATCGACCCGTCGAAAGTCTCTGGGGCGTCGAACATCGCCAGCGGACTCAAATGGCAGGAACGCTGCACCATCCAGGGCAAGGTCTGGGGTGTTCCTTACAACTGGGGCACTCAGCCGCTGATGTATAACGCCGATGTGGTCAAGCCAAAGCCGGCCAGCTGGAAAGTGCTGTGGGACAAGCAATATGAAGGCCGCGTCAACCTGCCGGACGATGCCTATATCACCTTTCAGATGATTGCCTTGAGCATCAAGCCCAAGGACCCGTTCAACCTGACGGATGCCGAGTTCGAGCAGTGCGCGCAGGCCCTTCGTGATTTGCGTCCGCAGTTGCGCACCATTGCCCGCGGCATTGACGACGCCACCACGATTTATGCCAGTGGCGATGCAGACCTTGGCTATTGCCAGAATATTTCTTCGGTGTTCCAGCTCCAGGGGCAGGGCAAGAAATTTGATTTTTCCTTCCCCGACGAGGGCACCCCCGCGTGGATCGATTGCGCAATTTTGACCCCGCGCGGCACCGGTCGAAAAGTGGTGTACGACTTCATCAATGACAACCTGACCCCGCAATGGCAATCACGCTTTATCGGCCGTTCGTTGAACAACGGTGTGATCGACTCGAGCCTGGCGCTCAAGGCGGGCATGACCAAAGAGGTGTTGGCCAAGACCAACATTCTCTCTGAAGAGGAACCCGGCTTCTGGAACAAGATGTCGTTCTCGCAGAACCCCGAAAACATTGATCGTCGCCTCGAAATCTGGAACGCGTTCAAGGCTGGCACACTTTAAAAGAAGGGTTCAAGACGATGAAATCTACCTCTGTTTCAGCGATGGCCGTGCACAGCATTGATTCGAAACCGTCAGCGGTCGCGCAAACCAGTGTTGAGCCCATTATCGAGCTTGGCGCGGTCACCAAATCCTATCCCGGGGCTACTGCGCCGGCGCTTCATCCAATGACGCTGTCGGTTCAACCCGGTGAGTTTTTTTCAATCCTCGGCCCTAGCGGTTCGGGCAAGACCACCACGTTGCGACTGATCGCCGGTTTTGAAACCCCGGACTCCGGGACGGTGATGCTTGGTAGCAAGGATGTGACTCAGTTGCCGCCAGAGAGCCGTGACGTCAATACGGTGTTCCAGAACTATGCACTGTTCCCGCACCTGACCATTGAGCAGAACGTTGCGTATCCGCTGCACATGAAAAAGGTCAAGGACGCCGAGATCAAGGTTCGAGTCAGACAGGCACTGGAACTGGTGGAAATGGTCGGTTTCGAGAGCCGCCTGCCGCATCAATTATCCGGAGGTCAGCGCCAGCGGATCGCACTGGCCCGGGCTCTGGTCGGCAATCCGAAAGTGCTGTTGCTGGACGAACCGTTGGGTGCGCTGGACCTGCGCTTGCGTCAACAGATGCAGCACGTGTTGACCACCATTCAAGAGCGCCTGGGCATCACCTTCGTTTACGTCACCCATGATCAGAGTGAGGCCCTGTCGATGTCTGATCGCGTGGCAATCATGAACAACGGGCGCATTGAACAGATCGGCACCCCCGAGGACTTGTACTACACGCCGAAGAACAAATTCGTCGCAGGCTTTGTCGGCAAGTCCAATTTGCTGGACGCGCAAATCATTACCAGCGGTGCGCTGTCGCTGGCCAAGTTTGCCGGTCAGACCGTCGAGCTGCAGCAACCGGCGACACCTGGCAATGTCACGCTGGCCATCCGTTGCGAGAGCGTCACGGTCTCGCGCACACCGGTCAATGATGGTCGGGTGTGCCTGGCGGCGCGGGTCAGCAACGTGCTGTTCCTGGGTAACTGTCTTGAGGTGTGCCTCAAAGGCGAGGGTGTCGAATTGACTGCCAGCATTCCAGCGCAACGGGTACGGCCGCTGGCAACCGATGACGCTGTCTACTGCTGTTTCGACCCGGCGGATCTGGTGGTGCTCTATGAATGAGATAACTGCAAACTCGGGCTTCAAACCCGCAGGCGGCGGATCTGTGTGGCTATCCGGTCTTCTGAAGGGCCCTCAACGCCTGCGCTTGCCCATCTATGCATGGCTGGTGGCGCTGGTGATCGTTCCCAACGCGTTGCTGTTGATCACCAGTTTCATGTCATCGTCGGGCGGCGCGATCGTGTATTCCCCGACACTGGCGAACTACCAGTCGATCGTAGGATCGATGACGGTGCAAACGCTGATCTTCAAGACGATTGTCGTGGCAATTATTTCTACGCTGCTGGCGACATTGATTGCCTACCCGCTGGCGTTTTATATCAGCCGAAACCTGACGCGCGGAAAAACAGTGGCGGCCTTGATGGTCATCATTCCGCTGTGGATCAGCCTGCTAATGCGGGTGTTCGCCTGGCGGGTCATTCTCGGGGAAAAAGGCATTCTTAATACGGTGTTGCTGGATCTGGGCATCATTGCCAAGCCCAGTTCGCTGTTCCTGTACACGCCGTTTTCAGTGGTGCTGACCTTCACCACCATGGCGATCCCGTTGGTATTCGTCGCGGCCTATGCCGCCATCGAACGCGTGCCGTTCAGCCTGGTGGAAGCAGCGCGGGATAACGGCGCATCGAAGTTTCGCACTTTCACCTCGTTGATCTGGCCGCTGACGCGTCAGGGAACCGGCATTGGCATTGCACTGGCGTTCCTGATGTGCATCGGCGACTACGTGACGCCCTCCATGGTCGGAGGCATCAACGGCACCATGATCGGGATGGCCATCTCCTCGCAATTCGGCATGGCGGGCAACTGGCCGCTGGGTGCGGCGATGGCCGTGTACCTGATGCTGCTGGTTACGTTGTTGCTGGGCGGGCTGTTCATGCTCACCCGCACCCGGGGCGTATTGACTGAAGTCGACGCCGGTGCCGCACCTCACATCAGCGAATGGTCGCGATTGAGCGGCGGGCAGAAAGCGTCGCGCGCCGTGAAGAAAGTGCTCTTTGTGCTGCCCTATCTTCTGCTCTACGCACCGTTGCTGGTGATCATGATGTTCTCGGTCAACGACTCGCCGGTGCAAAGCTTGCCACTCAAGGGTTTCACGATGCGCTGGTACAGCGAGCTGCTGGCCAACACGGCGCTGCTGTCGTCACTGTGGCGCAGCGTTGAGCTGGCCTTGATCACCACCCTGGTCGGCGTGGTCGTGGGCACTGGTTTCGCGTTTATCTTCGCCAACTGGCAAGGCCGCGGTTCGGCACTGCTTGAGAACCTCATCGCCTTCCCGCTGGCGGTGCCCGGCGTGGTACTGGGGATCTCTATGGTGATGACCGCTTCTTCCGTCGGGATCGCACCGGGCTTGGGGCGCCTGATCATCGGCCACCTGGTGTTTGTCATGCCGGTGATCCTGTTGGTGGTGACGGCCCGACTGCGTCGCGTCGATCCGAGCTTCGCCCTGGCTTCGCGGGACTTGGGGGCAGGGCGCTTGGTGACGTTCTGGAAGATCCAGTTGCCGATGATCCGTGGCGCCATTATCGGTGGCGCATTGCTCGGTTTCACCTTGTCGGTGGATGAGGTCGTGGTGTCGCTATTCCTCAGCGGTACCGAGCCGACCCTGCCGGTGTACGTCTGGAACCAGACCCGATTCGGCTTTACCCCTTCGGTGAACGCCATCTTCACCTGCATCGGCGTGATTTCGCTGGCGGCGGTGATCACCGCACAAAAACTCATTAACGCTTCACATGCCCGAAGCCCCAGCCACTCTTAATCAGGACTGTCGAACATGGCAATTACACAAGCACCTTTTGGCCTTCATCACGAACAGCAAGTGACGGCCTACACCCTTACCAATGGCAACGGTTGCCGGGCGCGATTGATCAGCTTCGGTGCCCGTCTGGTGGAAATGCATGCGCCGGACAAAAACGGCAAGGTGGCCGATATTGTCCTGGGGTTCGATGCCCTCGAGCCTTATCTCACCACCGACACGTACTTTGGTGCGACCTGTGGCCGCTATGGCAACCGCATCAAGAAGGGCCAGTTCCAGCTTGACGGCCAGGCCATCCAGGTGGCTTGCAACGAGGCGCCGAATCACCTGCACGGCGGTGAAAAGGGCCTGGACAAGTACGTGTGGGACGCGTCGGTGGACGAGACGGAAAACTCGGTTACCTTCAGTCATGTGTCGAAAAAAGGCGATGCCGGTTTTCCTGGCGAGCTGCTGCTCAAGGCCAAATACACGCTGACCGAAGACAACCGCTTGCTGATCACCATGTCTGGCATCACCGACGAAACCACCATTCTCAATATGGTGCATCACTCCTACTGGAACGTCGCCGGGCATGACACGGGGACCGTGGTCGAGCAGATGCTCACCGTCGAAAGCGATTTCTATACCCCGGTCGGTGATCAGTTGCTGGCCACGGGTGAAGTGCTGACGGTGGCTGGAACGCCGTTCGATTTCCGCAGTGCCAAGTTGATCGGCCAGGACATCGGCAATGTCGCTAACGCAGGGGTTGGTCACTTGACGGTCAGCGAACTGGGCGGAGGTTACGACCACAACTGGGTATTGCGCGGCGCAAGCCCGGCGATGCACCCGGTGGCCACCTTATGGGACCCGGTGTCCGGTCGCGGTATTCACTTGAAGTCCACGGAGCCGGGTGTGCAGATTTACACCGGCGGTTACCTGAGCGCGGCGGTCATCGGCAAGGGCAACAAGCCTTACTGCACCTACGCCGGCCTGACGTTCGAAACGCAGAAATTTCCGGATTCGCCGAACTTCGCGCACTTCCCGACGACACGTCTGGAGCCGGGCGAAACCTACTGCCACGAAATGGAAATCCAGTTTTTTGCTCGGGAGACCTGAGTCATGGCTCAAACAGAAAAATTTGATGTAGCGATCATTGGGGCCGGCCATAACGGTCTGGTGTGCGCCAATTACCTGGCCCGCGCCGGGCTCAAGGTGGTGGTGCTCGAGGCCCGGGACGTCGTCGGCGGTGCCTGCGTCAGTGAAGAGCTGATCGAGGGCGCGCAGTGGTCTTCCTGCGCGTTCATCCAGGGCATGTTGCGCCCGGAGATCATCGAAGACCTTGAACTCGCCAAGTATGGCTTGGTGTCCAGGTCACCTGATGTGCAGGGCTTCGCGTTGTGGGAAGACGGCGATCATTTTTTTCTCTCCAAGGACCTCGACAAGTCCATCGCCTCGATCGAAAAACACAGCAAGGGCGATGGTGAGAACTTCCTGCGATTTGCTTCACGGATGAAACGCTTCGGCGATGTCACCCGCGACGTCCTGCTGTCCGAGCCACCCAGCCGCTCCGAGTTCCTCAAGCTGTTTGAAGACGAGAACGAGCAGGAGTTGCTCAAGGATTTCGTTTTCTCCTCGGCCGGTGACCTGACGCGCAAATACGTCAAGTCAGAACGCCTGCAGGCGTACCTGATGTTCCTCGGCATGGTCTCGACCTGGGGTGGTCCTTCGACGCCAGGCACCGCGTATGTGTATGGATACCACGCACAAGGCGAGTTCGACGGCATCATCGGCCGCTGGGGCATTCCGGTCGGCGGCATGGGCGCGATTACCCAGGCATTGGCGGCCGGGGCGCGTGCCCATGGCGCGGTGATCCGCACGGGCGTAGCAGTGGAGAACGTCATCGTGCGTGGCGGTCAAGCCGTGGGCGTGGCGCTCGAAAATGGTGAAGTCTTTGAAGCCGACACAGTGGTGTCCAATGCCGATCCGAAGCGCTCCCTGACCCGTTTTCTCGAGCGTAAAGTGCTGCCGGAAAAACACTTCAAGGCCGCGGAAAATATCGATCAGCGGGGCTCTATGGGGCGCATCCATCTGCTGATCGACGAACTGCCTAAGTACGTAGGATTTAACAGTGCGCAGCCGGGTCCCGAGCACATGGCGCATACCATTCTCGGGGCTACCGAAGAACGCTACGAAAAAGCCTTCGAAGCCCAGCGCAAAGGCGAGTTTGCCGATGAGTACGTCATCGAACTGCTGATCCATTCAGTCACCGATGCCAGCGTGGCCCGCCCCGGACAACACACCTTGACCCTTGGCGTGCAGCAGTTGCCTTACCACTTGGCCAACGGCACTTGGGACGACCACAAGGAAGCGTGGGCCGACGGTGTGGTCAAGACGTTGCTCAAGTACGCACCGAATCTTGCCGAGCACATCGTCGGTCGCTACGTGATCACACCGCTGGACCTTGAGCGGGAATACAACCTCACCGGCGGCAACATCTTCCAGGCGTCCATGGTCGGGCTGGATCAACTGATGGACGCCCGACCGATGTTTGACGCGGGGCACTACCGCACGCCAGTAGAGAATTACTACCTGTGCGGTGCCGGCACTCATCCGGGCGGTGGCGTCACAGGTGCCCCAGGGCACAACGCCGCGATGCGCATCATGGCCGACCTGCGCGGTGAGCACGACGTGCGCCAGGTTCGTAACCGGGCCGGCGGTAAAACCTTCGCCGACAGCCTGATGGAAACCGGGCTCGGGCAGAAGCTTGGTTTTCAGATTGCAAAATCAAAAGGTCTTCGGATGCTGACGCGTCAATTTTCCAAGGCCAAACGCTAAGTCTTTCGCACACATAACGCTGTATCGATATCGATTGTGGAGGGTGTAGTAGTGGAACGTGAAATCATGAAAAACGGCGCTCGTTTCCCGAGCTTGCAGGACAAAGTCGTATTCATTACCGGTGGTGCCTCGGGCATCGGTCGCAGCCTGGTGGAGCACTTCCACGACCAGGGTTGCAAAGTGGCATTCGTCGACATCAGCGAAGCTGCCGGCCGTGACCTGGCTGAGGAACTGGGCGGGAAGGGAGGCTTCAAACCGCATTTCGAAGCGTGCGATCTGCGCGACGTGAAACAGTTGGAGGCGATCATCGCCAAGGTCGGCCAGACGCTCGGCCCGATTACCGCGCTGGTCAACAACGCCGGCAACGATGACCGTCATCCGCTGCAGGACGTGACGTCGGAGTATTTCGATGATCGTATCTCGGTCAACCTCAAGCACCAGTTGTTCGCAGCCAAAGCGGTGGCACCGCAAATGAAGGCGGCCGGTGGTGGCACGATCATCAACTTCAGTTCGATCACCTGGACCGTCGCCGATGGCGACTGCGTGTGCTACGTCACCGCCAAATCCGCGGTGGTCGGCCTGACTCGCGCCCTGGCCACTGAGCTGGGCGTGGACAACATTCGCGTCAACGCCATCGCGCCAGGCTGGGTCATGACCGAGCGGCAGGTATCGCTGTGGCTGGACGACAAGGGCCGCGAGCAGATTCACGACCGGCAGGCACTCAAGAGCCTGTTGTATTCGCCGGACATCGCGCGCATGGCGCTGTGGCTAGCGGCAGACGACAGCCGGATGTGTTCCAAACAGACCTTCGTCGTCGACGGCGGCTGGATCTGAGCAGCACTGAACCACACCTCAACAAAAAATCAGTCAGGAATTCACTATGTTCGACTTCAAGCAACTCTCCAAAGAACTGTATTCGGCCGTGCTTTCCGATGTCATGGACGACCTCGGCCTGACCAGCCAGGCCATGCGCCCGTTCCTGCGACCGGTGGACGATCAGTTGGTGATGATGGGGCGCGTGCGCACCGGGCTATTCGTTGACACCTATTCGGTGCGCGAGGGCGAAAACCCTTACGCCGTCGAAATCGCGCTGCTGGACGATCTGAAACCGGGTGAAGTGCCTGTGCTGGCGTGCAACGGCCCCACTAACCGCATCGCGCCCTGGGGCGAATTGCTCACCACCGCGTCGAAAGCCCGTGGTGCCGTGGGTTGCGTCACCGATGGTCTTGTGCGCGATGTACGCCACATCAAGGCACTGCAATTTCCGGTGTTCCATGGTGGCATCGGCCCACTGGATAGCCGTGGTCGCGCCCGCATGACTGAAATGGATACGCCGGTCGAGTGTGGCGGCGTCAAGGTGCGTTCGGGCGATATCGTTTTCGGTGACATCGACGGTGTGGTGATCATTCCGCAGGAGCGTGCGGCCGAGGTCATCGAGCTGGCGCGGATCAAAGTCAACAGTGAAAACAACACCCGTGATGAACTGCGCGAGGGTAAGTTGCTGCGCGATGTTTACGAAAAATATGGCGTTTTGTAACCCGTGAAGCTCACTGCTCATTGGAGAGAGGACCTTGGCTCTCGGGGTTTTTCAATGAGCAGTGGCTTAATCGTTAAAGTTTTTACTGGAGCAGTTTGCACAAAATGACAAAAACAGTTGGCGATGAGTTGTATCCGGCAATGTCCCGACCGCGCACCATCGCGTTGATCGGCGAATGCATGATTGAAATGAGTGGGCGCGAAACCATCACGCAGACCTTCGGTGGCGACACGCTCAATACGGCGGTGTACCTCGCGCGTACGACTGCGCGAGACCGAGTGACAGTGGATTACATGACGGCGATCGGCGCCGACCCTTTCAGCAGCGCCATGCGTCAGTTATGGCGTGACGAACAACTGGGGGATCGACACGTTCAGGTGATTGCGGATGCACTTCCCGGGCTGTATTTCATTGAAACCGATGATCGCGGCGAGCGGCGTTTTCTGTATTGGCGCGGGCAATCGGCTGCACGCCGGATGTTCGATGGCCCGCAGGCCGAACCATTGCTATCGGCGCTGGATAGCTACGACACGGTGTACGTCAGCGGTGTGACCCTGGCGATTCTTTCCAACAATGGCCGCCAGCGGTTGTTGCTTCGACTGGAGCAGGCTCGTGCAAACGGCTTGCGCGTCGTCTTCGACAACAACTACCGACCTCTCCTGTGGGCTCATCCGGAAATGGCACGAAGCGCTCATCTGGCGATGCTCAAATTAACCGACCTGGCGATAGTCACCTGGGAAGATGATGTCGCATTGTTCGGGTATGCGGACGCCGAGGCTTTATTCCGTGCCTATTCGGACATTGGTATCGGCGAGGTAGTGATTAAGCGCGGCGCTCAGTCTTGCTTGATTCAGTGCGCCGCAGGGCGCCTGGACGTGCCTGCCCGGCAGGTCGAAACCGTTGTCGACACGACCGCCGCCGGTGATGCGTTCAGTGCTGGCTATCTGGCTTGCCGCCTTCAGGGAGGATCTCCGGGCGAGGCTGCAGCATGGGGGCATCGATTGGCAGCTACGGTCATTCAGCATTCTGGAGCATTGATTCCGCTGGCATCGATGCCTGACGTCCTCGTTTGAAGCAGGCCACTCGAAGTAGGGTGCAACGGCCTGAGGATGCTAGGGCGTAATGCCCTAGCAGATAGCAATGGTCACTTTTTCTTCTTCGCCGGCTTGTCTGCCTTCTCTGATTTGTTGGCCTTTTCTGGCTTGCTGTCAGCTTTTTTGGCAGATTTCTTTGGCTCAGCTTTCTTGTCTTTCTTTTCGGAAGATTTCGAAAGAGCCGACGCCGCAGCTGATTTCTTTTCCGGTGATGATTTTTTGTCTTTCAATTCCTTGCTGGCTTTCGAAGCATCACCTTTGCTTTTTTTCTCGTCTTTAGCCACGTTGACCACCTCTCGGAGTATGCCGGTATTGGCACATCGCTTGTGCAATTGTCCACAAGCTGATCATTAGGCGAGCGCGTCCAGAAGCGGTTCAAATTTTTTTGATGCGTCGAGACAGGCTTTGGTCAAAGCGACTCGCCCTCATCCAGTTTCGCAAGCAATACCTGGCCACGCTGCCAGAGTGCTTGCTGCTTGGATTCAGGCATACGGTCGAGGTTTTTGTAGAGCATGCCCATGCGGTGATTGCCACGCAGGAGATCGCCATGGCGCATCAGAAAATGCCAGTACAGCGCATTGAACGGGCAGGCGTTGTCGGTGGTGGTTTCAGTCACCTTGTAGGCACAACCACGGCAGTAATCCGACATGCGCTTGATATACTGGCCGCTGGCGCAATACGGCTTGGAACCCAGGTAACCTCCATCGGCGTGCATGACCATGCCCAGCGTATTGGGCAACTCGACCCAGTCGAAAGCGTCCATGTAGATCGCCAGGTACCACTCGCAAATCTGGGTCGGGGCGATGCCGGCCAGCAGGGCAAAATTGCCAGTGACCATTAGCCGCTGAATGTGATGGGCGTAGGCATGTTCCAGGCTTTGGCCGATCGCGTGTTGCATGCAGTTCATTTGCGTTTTGCCGGTCCAGTAGAATTCCGGCAGTGGCCTGGTATTCCCGAAAGCATTGCCGTCGGCGTAGTCGGGCATCTTCAACCAGTAGACGCCGCGGACGTATTCGCGCCAGCCGATCAGCTGCCGGATAAAACCCTCCGCGGCATTCAGAGGAATACTGCCCGACCAGTAGGCCGACTCCACATCGCTGCACAGTTTGCGAACATCCAGCAGGCCAATATTGAGCGCCGCGCTGATGCGGGCATGAAACAGAAAGGGTTCATCGCTGGCCATCGCATCCTGGTAATCACCGAACCCGGCGAGGCCAAAATCCAGAAAGTATTCCCACAGCGCCTGGGCATCGGCGTGGGTCACGGGGTAGTCGAACGTCTCCAGTGAGCCGTAGTGGTTGGCGAAACGTTCCCTCACCAGCGCTAGCACTTCCCGGGTGATTGCGTCCGCGGAAAAACGCGCGGGGTAGGGCGCTTTCACACCTTTGGGCAAGGCCTTGCGGTTGTCGGCATCAAAGTTCCAGGCGCCGCCGACCGGGCTGCCGTCGCCATTGAGTAACAGGCCATTTTTGCGGCGCATTTCTCGATAGAAGAACTCCATGCGCAGCTGCTTCTTGCCTTCGGCCCAGGCGGAGAATTCGGCGCGGCTGCACAGGAATCGCGTATCGGTATGCCACTGCAACGGCAATCCACATTGGTTGATCGACTGCTCCAGACGCCAGTCGCCGCACTCGGTCAGGTGCAGCTCATCCGGCTGCAGCAGCGCATGCCATCGCTGCAACTCGCCCGGCACCGAGCCGCTATTGTGCGGATCATCGAGCTTCACGTATTCCACGCGGACGCCGCGCTGCTGCAACGCTTCGGCAAAGTGGCGCATGGCACTGAAGATCAGCGCGATTTTTTGCGGGTGGTGGGGCACATGGGTGGCCTCTTCCATCACCTCGACCAGCAACACCGTATCGCGCTCGGACTTCATGTCCCGCAGGGAGGCGAGGTCGAACGATAACTGGTCGCCCAGGACCAGGCACAGTCGGCGGTTGGTAGTCATCAGGCAGAATCCGTTGAAAAAAGGCGCGTGTCGGAAGTCTCCGTGGCCTCGATCCGCATTGTTCTATCGGCGAAGCGGTGCTCGAATTGTCAGGAAGACTTGTACAAGAATAATTTCTTGTACAAGATTCTTATAGCGGTTTTGACGGAAAACGCCAGCGACTTTTGCATGGCGAATGCCGCTAGACGCTTCAGCCAAGCGGCGACTGAATGCCGCCCTTGGCCGCATCCAGCAATCGATGCAAGCGCAGCGCCTCCTCGAACGTCGCCGCCGCGTGCGTGCCTCCGGTTACATCTTTTGCATGGACGTGATACAGCTCGGCCAATTCCAGCACCGCCGACGGCAATGAAGAATCTGGCAGGCGCATGTAGCTTGATGACGGCACCTACCTGTCTGAATGCACTGCCATTTCGCCGACGACCAGCTTATTGATGCCATCGGTATCTATTTTCACCACGCCACCGACGGCCTTGGTTCGCAACTGAAACCTTACAAAAGTCACGAATGGGCTGACCGGGTCGTATGGGGCTAGATGCACCGTGAGAAAGCCATCAACGGCATTAAGTACTTCAACAAGGTTCTGGAAACTCAGCCGTACGTGGCGGGCGATCAATTCTCGATGGCCGACATCACGGTATGGGCCGGTTTGATCTTCGCCGGTTTTGCTCAGAAGCCATCCCGAATCACTGAGCGCCCAAGCATAAAAAATCCCGCCTGGCTTTGCCTGCGTGACCGTGACACGGCTGCTATATAAAGTGTCGGCACGCAATTCCCCAGGCAGACTGCGTTCTTTCTTGGAACGACCGCCTTTCAGCAAGCCGAGCACGTAACCGGTGTCTTGCACTGGCCTTGGTAGTGTTCGTTGTGGCAGCCGTTGTTCTTTGATCAGTCAAAAGAATTTCTTGAAGGGGGTTGACCCTGCATTTCATTACTGTACTATTCTCCTCCCGCTAACGAGCACTTTGAAAGTGGCGCTAGCGTAAGTAGATGATTTTGTTGATAAAATCATTAACTTTTAGGGTTGCAAGATGATGAGATGCGCTGTAAGATGCGCGCCTCGGTTAAGACGAAAGTTCTTAACCACCCGCTCTTTAACAACTGAATCAAGCAATTCGTGTGGGTGCTTGTGGAGTCAGACTGATAGTCAACAAGATTATCAGCATCACAAGTTACTCCGCGAGAAATCAAAGATGTAACCAACGATTGCTGAGCCAAGTTTAGGGTTTCTTAAAAACCCAAAGATGTTTGAACTGAAGAGTTTGATCATGGCTCAGATTGAACGCTGGCGGCAGGCCTAACACATGCAAGTCGAGCGGTAGAGAGAAGCTTGCTTCTCTTGAGAGCGGCGGACGGGTGAGTAATGCCTAGGAATCTGCCTGGTAGTGGGGGATAACGCTCGGAAACGGACGCTAATACCGCATACGTCCTACGGGAGAAAGCAGGGGACCTTCGGGCCTTGCGCTATCAGATGAGCCTAGGTCGGATTAGCTAGTTGGTGAGGTAATGGCTCACCAAGGCGACTATCCGTAACTGGTCTGAGAGGATGATCAGTCACACTGGAACTGAGACACGGTCCAGACTCCTACGGGAGGCAGCAGTGGGGAATATTGGACAATGGGCGAAAGCCTGATCCAGCCATGCCGCGTGTGTGAAGAAGGTCTTCGGATTGTAAAGCACTTTAAGTTGGGAGGAAGGGCAGTAAATTAATACTTTGCTGTTTTGACGTTACCGACAGAATAAGCACCGGCTAACTCTGTGCCAGCAGCCGCGGTAATACAGAGGGTGCAAGCGTTAATCGGAATTACTGGGCGTAAAGCGCGCGTAGGTGGTTCGTTAAGTTGGATGTGAAATCCCCGGGCTCAACCTGGGAACTGCATTCAAAACTGACGAGCTAGAGTATGGTAGAGGGTGGTGGAATTTCCTGTGTAGCGGTGAAATGCGTAGATATAGGAAGGAACACCAGTGGCGAAGGCGACCACCTGGACTGATA
>NZ_CM142701.1:0-2080000 GCF_054897705.1 Pseudomonas sp. GB2N2 | reverse complement strand
ATTCCTGTACTTCTGGTTATTGCGATGGAGGGACGGAGAAGGCTAGGCCAGCTTGGCGTTGGTTGTCCAAGTTTAAGGTGGTAGGCTGGACTCTTAGGTAAATCCGGGAGTCTAAGGCCGAGAGCTGATGACGAGTTACCCTTTGGGTGACGAAGTGGTTGATGCCATGCTTCCAAGAAAAGCTTCTAAGCTTCAGGTAACCAGGAACCGTACCCCAAACCGACACAGGTGGTTGGGTAGAGAATACCAAGGCGCTTGAGAGAACTCGGGTGAAGGAACTAGGCAAAATGGCACCGTAACTTCGGGAGAAGGTGCGCCGGTGAGGGTGAAGGACTTGCTCCGTAAGCTCATGCCGGTCGAAGATACCAGGCCGCTGCGACTGTTTATTAAAAACACAGCACTCTGCAAACACGAAAGTGGACGTATAGGGTGTGACGCCTGCCCGGTGCCGGAAGGTTAATTGATGGGGTTAGCTAACGCGAAGCTCTTGATCGAAGCCCCGGTAAACGGCGGCCGTAACTATAACGGTCCTAAGGTAGCGAAATTCCTTGTCGGGTAAGTTCCGACCTGCACGAATGGCGTAACGATGGCGGCGCTGTCTCCACCCGAGACTCAGTGAAATTGAAATCGCTGTGAAGATGCAGTGTATCCGCGGCTAGACGGAAAGACCCCGTGAACCTTTACTATAGCTTTGCACTGGACTTTGAATTTGCTTGTGTAGGATAGGTGGGAGGCTTTGAAGCGTGGACGCCAGTTCGCGTGGAGCCAACCTTGAAATACCACCCTGGCAACTTTGAGGTTCTAACTCAGGTCCGTTATCCGGATCGAGGACAGTGTATGGTGGGTAGTTTGACTGGGGCGGTCTCCTCCTAAAGAGTAACGGAGGAGTACGAAGGTGCGCTCAGACCGGTCGGAAATCGGTCGTAGAGTATAAAGGCAAAAGCGCGCTTGACTGCGAGACAGACACGTCGAGCAGGTACGAAAGTAGGTCTTAGTGATCCGGTGGTTCTGTATGGAAGGGCCATCGCTCAACGGATAAAAGGTACTCCGGGGATAACAGGCTGATACCGCCCAAGAGTTCATATCGACGGCGGTGTTTGGCACCTCGATGTCGGCTCATCACATCCTGGGGCTGAAGCCGGTCCCAAGGGTATGGCTGTTCGCCATTTAAAGTGGTACGCGAGCTGGGTTTAGAACGTCGTGAGACAGTTCGGTCCCTATCTGCCGTGGACGTTTGAGATTTGAGAGGGGCTGCTCCTAGTACGAGAGGACCGGAGTGGACGAACCTCTGGTGTTCCGGTTGTCACGCCAGTGGCATTGCCGGGTAGCTATGTTCGGAATAGATAACCGCTGAAAGCATCTAAGCGGGAAACTAGCCTCAAGATGAGATCTCACTGGGACCTTGAGTCCCCTGAAGGGCCGTCGAAGACTACGACGTTGATAGGTTGGGTGTGTAAGCGCTGTGAGGCGTTGAGCTAACCAATACTAATTGCCCGTGAGGCTTGACCATATAACACCCAAGCAATTTGCTTGCTCTAACGAGCACCAGATTGCGGTGTGTGAAGACGAAACGAACCGAAAGTTCGATCTCGCAAAAACACCGAAAGCTATCACATACCCAATTTGCTGAAGCGAGGCCAACTGGTCACGACTCAGTACCCGAATTTCTTGACGACCATAGAGCATTGGAACCACCTGATCCCATCCCGAACTCAGCAGTGAAACGATGCATCGCCGATGGTAGTGTGGGGTTTCCCCATGTGAGAGTAGGTCATCGTCAAGATTAAATTCCGAAACCCCAATTGCGAAAGCAGTTGGGGTTTTGTTTTGCCCGCAGGAAAGTATCTATCGCGGATTATCCCCATCTGAGCTGAATGATCGAACTGACTGCACCAGAAACTCGTCGATCAGCGATACAACCTGCTGCTGGATCACCTCACGTGGTCGAGCGCCTTCGCCATCCCGGCAAATCATGCCATCGCCTGGGGACGATTCTTCGATCAACGCCACCGCGCCAGGTTTGCACACCGACATAAAGCTGAAGAACGAAGCCGCGCGGGTGGTCGAGGACGGCGTGGCCAGCGCGGAAGATATCGACACCGCAGTGCGCGTCGGTTTTGGCCTGCGTTTCTCGGTGTCGGGCCTGCTCGATTTTATCGACTGAGGCGGCGGGTCATCAGCAGGTTGGCGGAGTCAGCAGCCTTGCGGCGTTTCACCGCGCGCCAAGCGTGCATTGATCTCCTCGACGATGGCAGGCAAGTCGACGATGGTGTCGATCAGGTAGTGCGGGCGAGAGCCTTCAAACATCTTGATGATGCGGGCGCGTTCTTCTGCCAGTTTGTCGGAGGGCAGCGCCTTGTATTGATCGTAGGTCAAGCCAAGGGCGTTGCCGGAACACGTCAGCGCAACGGTCCACATGCCGGCGCTACGCCCTTCGAGGATACCGGGCCAGGTGTCATCGACCTTGACGCACGCGGCGACATCGCTGATCCCCAGCGCGATCACATTGGCCAAGGCCTGCGCCGGATGCGGGCGGCCATTGGGCACTTCGTCGGTCGCTACCACCTGGTCGGCGACGTAGCCATTGTGGCGCGCGAGTTCCACTACTTTTGCCATGACGACGGCTGGATAACCCGAACACGAACCGATTTTCAAACCTTGGTCGCGCAGCGCCTCGATGGCGTCCAGGGCGCCAGGAATCAGCGCTGAGTGCAGCGCAATTTTCTCGATTTGCAGCGGCATGAAACGCTCATAAAGCGCTGTGACGTCCTCATCGGTCGGTAAGCGATCAAACACCGCACGATAACGTTCGGCTATCTGCGGCTGGTTGCATAGTGTGCGAATGTGGTCCCACTTACCCATGCCCATGGGACCGCGCGCTTCCTCCAGCGAAACCGCCACGCCGAACTCGGCGAAGGCCTCGACGAAAATTTGCGTAGGGGCGAAGGAGCCGAAATCAACGACGGTGCCGGCCCAGTCCAGGACCACGGCTTGCAGTTGAGCAGGTTGTTGATAGTGCATGGTGAATCTCCACTTTTGGGTAGGGGGAGACCGTCCCTCTCATTCAAGAGAAGTAGGTCTATCGATTGTTAAAATGCGTTACAGAATCAAATAGCGGGCGTCGGGCTTGAGTCGAACAACTCCGCGATCATCGGCCGGTTTCGCCGAATACCGAGGCAGCACAAGTGGTAGTCGATGGAAAACGGGTGACTTACAAACGTGATCGGTCTCGTGCCTGGGGTTTCGGCGTACTCGACCGCAGAGACAAAACCAATCCCGATGCCCTTGGCGATGGCGTGGACGATGGCTTCGCGGCTGTTCAACTGCATGACACAGTTAAGCGACACGTCGAGACGCTTGCAGCTTTCTTCCACCAGCTGGCGGGTGCGTGAGCTTTTTTCTCGAAGCACCCACCTCTCACGGCTGATTTGTTCAACGTGGACTTCTTTCTGACTGGCCCAGGGATGGTCGTCGCGGACCACGGCAATAATCGGATAGCGTCGGTAGAGCTGCGTATCAAAACGCTGGTCGAATTCGGACAGCGCCAAAATTGCTACATCAATGTCGAAGTTGAACAGCCGGTCCAGCGTCTCCTTTTCAGGAGAAAACGAAGTCTCCAGTTCGATGTCCGGGTGCCGCTGCATCAATTCGTACGTCAGGTTCATCGCGATAGGCGGGGACACCGCGCCCAAGCGCAACATACCCGTCTTGCGTTGCTTGAAACTGTGCAGAAGTTGCACGGCTTCATCCTCTTGGCCGAACAGGCCCTGAGTGATCGCATAGAGCTTGTGTCCCGCAGAACTCATCTCGATAAAACGACCGCGACGGTGGAACAGTTCCACAGAAAACTTCTTTTCCAGGGCGTTGACTTGTTCGCTCACGGTCGGCTGACCGACGCTCAGGTACTCGGCGGCGAGTGTGAAGCTGCCGGTCTTCGCTACCGCATGAAAGGAACGTAGCCACTTGTGGTATTGGTACATACAAAATCCTGTTCCTGAGACGTCATCTTCACTTCAAGCCTGTGCATCGTGCGTTCAACGCCTGATGAACAACGCCACCACCGCGCTGCAAAGGCACGCGGTCGTTACCACGATGAAGATCAACGAGGTATTGCCGGTGCTGTCGAGCATACTGCCGATCAGCGGTTCCGCCAGGCCCGCAAACAGATAAGACGAGAAGTTCATGACGCCGGTTGCGGTGCCGGCGCGCTTGGCTCCGACCAGGTCGGGGCAGAGCGCCCAGAAACTCGACGCCGGGCCGTAAACAAAGAATCCGCAAAGAAATAACGCGATGAGCCCCGTGGCACTGTGCGGCGCAAGGGTCCACATCCACAGGCTGGTGGCTGCACCCAGGACCATGTAGAGCATGATCGCCAAGTAGCGTTTGGAACCGAACAGTTTGTCGGAAATCCAGCCATTACTGAGCGCGCCGATGGCCATGCCTACGGGCAGGGCAACGGTGATCCACTTCGGATCGACCAGGCTGTCGCCGCTTTTCCAGTTGGCACCCAGAAAGTGCACGGGCACCCAGACGATCAAGCCATAGCGAGCCGCGTTCTGAAAGCCCAGGGACACGGCGGCAATGATCAAGCGGAAGTTTTTCAGGACCGCTTTATAGC
Source organism: Pseudomonas sp. GB2N2 (assembly GCF_054897705.1). NCBI lineage: Bacteria > Pseudomonadati > Pseudomonadota > Gammaproteobacteria > Pseudomonadales > Pseudomonadaceae > Pseudomonas > Pseudomonas sp. GB2N2. The sequence goes on along the minus strand of NZ_CM142701.1, from coordinate 2,075,382 downwards.
GTTGCGCAGAAGTTTCGACCTCGCCGTGTGCAACTTCATGATTTTTGTCGTTGGCGTTGGCAACGCCGGTATCGGCGAGCGATTCAAAACCAAGGTCCTGCGGGCGTTCGCGTGCCACCAAATAGAAGATGATCCCGCCCGCCAGCATCAGCAGCACCGGCAAACGGAAGATCCAGCGCCACTCCAGATGCATCACCTCAAGCACCACAATCGATGTCACGTAAGACAGGACCGAGGCGCAACCGGCGGCGAACACGTATAAGCCGTACACCTTGCCGCGCTCGCCGGCGCTCCACCAGTTGGAGATCAGCCGACTGCCCGGCGCCCAACCCAAAGCCTGGAAATAACCGTTGATGCCCCAAGGCAGGATCAGCGCGGCAAAACTGCCGGCGAAGCTGGTCACCCAGTTGGCGGCGCAGGACAACACCGCACCGGCGGTCATGATGCGGCGGCCACCGAACTTATCGGCAAAGTTACCGTTGATTGCCTGACCGATGGCATAGGCCCAGAGCATGGCGGCCGATGCCCACCCAAGGTGTTCCTTAGTAAAACCGAACTCGGCCTGGATCCCAGGAATGGCGAAACCGAAGGTTTGTCGGCCCGTGTAGAAAAACAAATAACAGAACATCGCCGCCAGCAACATGCGCCATTGAGCGACTCGGAATGAGGCGGTGTGTTCGGCCAGAGCAGGCATGGTTTGGGCACGATTCATGATCTTTTCCTTATTATTGTTCGGTCCCACCGATTGGCGACGGCGGGTGCACTCTTTTGAGGGTGCAGCAGGAAATCGTCGCGGCTCGTCATGCCGCCGACAGTGCTTGTTTGGTATTGGCAGGCTCTACGCAGCCAGAGATCCGATGAAGTTTTTGCCCCTGGCGCCCTGCATGGCGAAATTAATCATTTGCTCGGCTTGGGAGGTCGTTACGCCGTAGTCGGAAAATTCCGTTTTCACGTCCAGGCTGTGCAGGAATTCACGCAGCTGAGCTTGGGCTTTGTCCAGATCGTTGCCGAAAATTCGTTGCAGGGTACGGTCCCTTGCGGCGTCATGACCCCAAGCCAGGCCCAGCACCAGCGGCAAGGTGAAGGAGCAGGCGATACCATGCGGCAGGCCGTAGTGCAGGGTCATTTCATAGGAGATGGAGTGGGCGAGGGCAGTTTTGGTATTGGAAAATGCCAACCCGGCCTTGAGCGCGGCCAATGCCATGCGTGAACGCAATTCCGTGTTGGACAGGTCCCGATGCAGTAGCGGCAGGCATTCCAGAATGTCCGCAATGGCGGAGATGGCGAAGGTGTCCGAAACCGGATTGGCATTGATGTTCCAGACCGACTCCAATGCATGCGACAAGGCATCCAGCCCTGTGGAGACGGTGACGCCTCCGGGAACGGTCAGCATCAACTCCGGGTCGACGATGGCGACCTTGGGCCAGGTGCATTCAAGGTGCAGCGAATATTTTTTGAGGCTGGCCGAGTCCCAGATCGTCGCCCAAGGCGTCACCTCGCTCCCGGTGCCGGCCGTAGTGGGCGCCGCGATCAGTATTTTTCTGCGCGCCGGGACGAAAGGTTTACCCGTTGCCAGCAACGCGAGCAATTCATCGAAGTGCCCCGATTCAGTACCGACGATCAACGCCTTGGCGGTATCGATGACACTGCCGCCACCCACTGCAATGACCGCGTGGCATTCGCCGGCTTGCTGCCAGAAACGTTCATAGGTATCACGTAGCTGGGCCACATCAGGATTGGGCTGGACATCCTCGATCACATACACCAGGCGGTCGCCCAGCAGGTCTTGAATGCGATCGACCAATCCCAGTCCACGCGCTTCGGGAAAGGTCACAAGGGCGACTTTCTGGTTTTCAGTGATGTCGGCAAGCTCGTGAAGGCTGCCCCAGCCGAAACGTGTATCAACAGGATTGTGGAATCGGGCAGTCATGGCGGGTCCTTTGTTTTTGTTGTTGGAAGTGACCCCATACTCGGGCGCCTTCAACAACAGCTCAAATCGATAATTCGCAGGCTTCAATCGGCTGAACCGATACCTGATGCAGCGTGAGTGATAGCTTGTGCGGTATTCAGTCATGAGCGCCACGCTGGATCGCGTTGCGCAGTCTGCCCGACACCGCGTCGGCGACGATCACCATGAAGGTAATGACGATGATGCAAGTGGCAGTCTCCTGATACTTGAAAAGCTTGAGGCTACTCACCAGCTCAAAACCAAGTCCGCCGGCGCCCACCATGCCGAGTACGGTGGCCGAGCGCAGATTGACTTCGAAGCGGTAGAGCACCACCGCAATCCAGGCCGTGATGACCTGCGGCAAGACTCCAAATACGATGACTTGCAAGGGCCGTGCGCCGGTAGCCCGGAGCGCATCGATCGGGCCTTGGTCGATCTCCTCGATGCTCTCTGCAAAAAATTTTCCAAGCATGCCCAAGCCATGCAGTGCCAACGCCAGCACCCCGGGGAAGGGGCCCAGACCAACCGCCGAGACAAATATCAGCGCCAGGATCAGTTCATTGATGCTGCGGGTGAAATTGAGGAACTGCCGGGTTGCGTGGAAAACCCAGCGGTTTTTGCTCAGGTTACGTGCCGCCAGAAATGACAGCGGGACAGCCAACACTACGCCAAGCAATGTTCCCCAGATGGCGATTTGCAAGGTTTCGACGGCGGGAGCCAGCAACCGGGGGAGAATGCTGAGATCCGGTGGCACGGTGCGTGCCAGGAAATCGCCGATTTGCGGCAGGCCCGCGGCCAGTTCTCCCACGCTTAGCTGTGCGCCCGAAGCGCTCCAGTGCAGCGTCAGAATGACAGCCAGCACCATCGCGCTGGTGGACAGCCAGCCACGCGTTCCGCGGGGCAAGTTCACGGTCCACAGATAGCTTTGTTGTTTCATGCTCAAACCCTCAATTGCGTGGCGTGGGCCATAGGCTCGAACGCTGTCGGTGGCGCGATCTGCGCTTCCGTCGCCTGGCCGGGATAAATGCGCTGCAAATCGGCCTCGGTCATGCTTGCCGCGTCACCGTCGTACACCAGCCTTCCGTGGGCCAGGCCGACAATTCGATCGCCGAACTCACGGGCGTAATCAACCTGATGCAGGTTGCACAACACCGTAATGCCCAACTCACGCGTGGCGTCGCGCAGGTATTGCAGCACCAGGCGTGCAGTCTTGGGGTCGAGACTGGCCACCGGTTCGTCCGCCAGGATCACCTTCGGCCGTTGCGCCAAGGCGCGAGCAATGCCCACGCGTTGCATTTGTCCACCGGAAAGCGCATCGGTCCGTTCCCCGGCTTTATGGGCAAGCTCTACGCGCTCCAGGCACTGCATCGCCAACGCCACGTCCTCGCGACGAAACAACTGCAAGATTGAGGTGAAGGTTGAAACATTGCCCAGGCATCCGGTGAGTACATTTTTGAGGACGCTGAGCCGCGGCACGACGTTGTGGTGCTGGAAAATCATCGCCGCCTGACGTCGCAGGACGCTGGTGTCGTGGCAGGCAAGTGCATCAATGCCCGCCACGGTAAGCGTTCCTGCATCGGCCCGGACCAGTCGGTTGACACAGCGCAACAACGTGGATTTGCCCGCGCCGGACTGGCCGAGCACCACCACGAATTCTCCCGCCGAAACCTCCAGGTCAATCCCGCGCAACACCGGGTTGGCGCCGTAGTGCTTGGTTAGTTGCCGGATGCTGATCATTTCAGCCTCCGCAAATCGAGATCGAGCACCTTGGCGGTATCGCGTACGACGTCATAAGCGGCATCGGTAGTGGATTGGAAGCCATCCAGCTGGCCCTGATCTCCCCAAGGCACATCCTTGATCGAAGCCAGGGCGGCAGCGACTTTTTGCTTGAGTGCCGGGTCGAGGTTTTTACGCCAGACCATCGGTGACTCCGGAATCGGGCGAGAACTCCACACCACCTCGAAGTCATCCTGCTTCACCAGGCCCCTGGCCACGGCGTTGGCCAGAATACGGTCGGCGACTGCGGCGGCATCCACCTTCTGGTTGGCTACCGCGAGGATGCTGGCGTCATGCGAACCGGAGAAGATCACTCGCGAAAATAGCGTTCCCGGATCGAAGCCGGCCTGTTCCAGCCCGGCCTTGGGGAACAGATGTCCAGAGGCTGAGCTGGGGTCGACGAAGGCGAAGGTGTGACCCTTGAGATCGGACAATTGACGAATGCCGCTGTCCTTGCGAGCGAGGATCACACTCTTGTAGGCGCTTTGACCGGTTTTTTTGGTGACGGCTACCGCGAAGGCTTCGACATCCGCTACCGACGTCGCCAGCACATAGGAGAAGGGGCCGAGATAGGCCACGTCCAGCTTGCCTGCCCGCAGGGCTTCGATAATGCCGTTGTAGTCGGTCGCGACAAAAGGTTCGACAGGCATGCCCAGTGTGCTTTCGAGCTTGCTGAGCACCTGCTTGCTGGACTCGATCATTGCCTGAGAGTCTTCTGACGGAATCAGGCCAATTCTCAGTTTTTCGTTCGCCGCCGCTTCGCTGGCAGCGCTGATCGAGAGGCAGGCAAAGGCGGCGACACGCAGGAATCTGGAGAAGTTGTTCATGGCATTCCAGGAGGTGGTTGGAGTTGCCTCAAGGCTAGAAATGTCACGTGACAGTCATACGATCAATTCAATATGGGTTTAAGCAGATAACTATTGATGGAGTCTATGGATGTCGACCGCCAAGATGCGTGCGTTTCTCGCAGTGGCACGCCACGGGAGTTTCAGTGCCGGTGCGCGCGCCTTGGGGCTCAGCCAGCCCACGCTGACGACCCAGGTTCAGGGCCTGGAGCGGCAGTACAACCTCGAGCTGTTTCACCGGCGCGGGCGGCGCATTGAGTTATCCGATGTCGGTCGTCAATTGCTACCCATTGCCCAAGCGATGGCTGCCCTGGATCTGGATGCGCACAACCTGTTGCGCGACTCCGGCCGGCTTGACAGTGGCCAGCTCAAGCTAGGGGCGGTGGGGCCCTTTCATGTGATCGAGATGGTCGACAACTACCTTCAGCAGCATCCGCGCATCGACGTTTCGATACGGGTTGGCAACTCGGCGCAGGTCCTGGCCGATCTTGAAAGTTATGTAACGGACATCGCGGTACTTGCCGGACGTCACGATGATCCTGGACTCTGTGCCGTGCACTACGCGCGGCACGCCATCATCCTGTTTGCCCATCATGATCATCCTTTCGCAGAGCGCGATTCTGTACGACTTGAGGAGCTGGAGGGGCAGCGGTTGCTGCAACGAGAGCCCGGCTCCACCACTCGATTGGTCCTGGAACAGGCGTTGATGGCGGCGCAAGTTGTGCCACGCATCGCCATGGAAATCGGCAGCCGCGAAGCACTGCGTGAAGCCGTCGTGCGTGGTATCGGTCTGGGGGTGGTGTCCGAAGCGGAGTTCATCCCTGATCCGCGTATTCGCACGATTCGCATCGAAGGGGATCCGCTCTACACCGAAACCTTTCTCTACTGCCTGGCCGAGCGTCGATCCAGTCGGCTGATCACATCGTTCTTTGATGTAGTACTTAATGCGCAGACGGTCCCCGTTTTCTAACCTATATCTACGGACAAAAAACGAACTCAGCGGACCAATCACGCCGTGATTTTTCGCCGGGTGCAAACTGTCATATTCGGTATTACTTCTGCACAGATAGTAGCCAGCCCACTGCTTGTTCAATGAGGCTGTACTGTGTTCCCACGTCTTCTGTGTTCGTTGTCCGTTTTGACGTTGTCCATCACCGCCGCTCAAGCCGCCGAGACTAACGTCCTCGACACTCCCCACCTGCGCAGCATCGACAATTTCCGTGATCTGGCAGGTACGACCACTGCGTATTCCACGGCCCACGATGGCACGATGCGTAGCGGCGTGTTCTATCGTTCCAACGCGCTGACCCCGTCGGCCGCGGATCTGGCTACGCTCAATGGCCTGGGCATCAAGGCAGTCTACGACCTTCGCACACCCAGCGAGATTGCTGGCACGCCCGACACGATGCTCACCGGGGCGACCTACGAAAACATCGACATCATCGGCAGCACCACGTCCGGTTCGAACATCACCACGGTCTCGTTCAAAAGTGCAGCCGATGCCATCGCGATGATGCAGCAGACCAACCGGGCGTTTGTCAGTGACGCAGGGATGCGCGGTCAGTTCACCCGGCTGTTCAATGAACTGGCCAGTGTCGACGATGCGCAGTTATTCCATTGCACCGCCGGCAAGGACCGAACCGGTTGGACCGCCGCCGTGTTGCTGAGCATTGCCGGGGTCGACAGCGCCACCATCATGAGTAATTACCTGGCCACCAACGACTACACCGCTGCGCGCATGAAGGCGACGCTGGCGGCGATGCCGGCGAGTATGGCGGCGATCTATGCGCCTTTGCTCGGTGTCGAGGCCAGCTATCTGCAAGCCGGCCTGGATCAGGTCACCGCGCAATACGGCAGCATGGACAATTACCTCAAGCAAGGTTTGGGACTGTCGCAGGAGACCCTTTATGTTCTGCGCGCCAAGATGGTCGACTACAACAGTCTGCCGGGGCAGGCCGGCCTGATCGGTAACGCTGGCGCCGGTGCACAGCTGTTGCAGCAGCTGCAAAACACTCGTCTTTCCGGCACCTACAGTGCCTACAATTATTATCTGCAATCGGCGATCGACGCCGGCAGCCTCGGTGGTGGTGAGTCTACGGTCGGTGGCCAGGTGCACGCGGATGCCGCGAGCTACTTGCTGCGCCAGGAAGCGATGATCGAGCAGGCCGCTTCACCCTACGCCAGCGGCACTGACCTCAAGGTCGGCCAGTACCGTTTGTGGAGCATCGCGCTCGCGGGCTATCTGGGCACTGACGGCTCGTCTCGCACAGCCAGCAGCAACGAGCACAGCCAAGGAATGATGGTCGGTCTGACCCAGCGCTTCTCCGAACAGCTCAGCGCCCATGCCGGCATTGGCTACAGTCGCGGCAATGTGGGCGGTGCGGGCGGCGAGGCCGACACCGACCTGACCTTCTTCAATATTGGCGCACGTTTCGCCCCGGATGGTTTGGAGCACGGACTGTTCGTAGATGCCAACGCCAGCGCCGGCTGGCTTGATTACGATAGCAAGCGCGACCTCGGCGGCGGCTTGGGCACGGCCAAAGGCAATAGCCATGGCAACCTCACCGGCGCGACGCTGGCGTTGGGCTACCGGGTGCCGGTCAGCGGGGCGATCCTCGAGCCGAGTCTTGGCGCGCGGGTCAGCCATCTCGACTTGTCGGGCTTCAAAGAGAAGGGCAGCGAACTGGCCCTCGACGTCGACGGCATTCAGGAAAACCGGCGCAGTGCGGTGGCCAGCCTCAATGTGTCATTTGCCCCTGTCGGCGTGGGGAGCTGGCAGCTGGTGCCGGGAATTGAAGTGGGCTACGAACATACGCTGGGCGATCATCAAGTCGACAGCGAAGGGCATTTGCTGGGGTTGGATATTGAACAACGCGCGGCGTTCGATAATCGCGATCAGTTCACCGGTGGGGTCAATCTCATGGCCAATCTTGGTGCGCTGAGCGTGGGTGCCGAAGTCGGTGCGAGCGGTGGCGGGGACAGCCACGGCTTCAGCGGCGGGCTGAAGGCCAGTTATCTGTTTTGAGAACACCCTTCGGGTTCTGGCCGCCGACGTACGGCGGCCGGCGCTTTAATGTCGGGTTCGCGTATGCAATCCTGATTTCAGGTCCGCTGGGCTGATGCCGTAGGCGCTCTGGAAATACTGGCAAAACCTGCCGAGATTGCTGAAGCCCAATCGCAATGCCACGTCAGTCACGGAAGGCGAATCGCGTTGGCCAAGCGCGTCGTAGGCGCGCTGCAGCCGCACCTGGCGCTGGTACGCCACAATCGAACTCCCGACGAATCGCCGAAAACCGTCCTGTAGCGCGCGCTGGCTGACATGGGTCAATCGGGCCAGCTCCGTGCCGCTGAGCAACTGCTCGGGGTGCGCCTGAATGTGCTCAATTGCCCGCTTCACATGCCGTGGCGCAATCAACGGAGCGGGGCGTTGCAGGGCTTGGGTGAAATTGTGCGGCCAGGCTTCCAGAACCGCGTCCAGCAACATCTCACGCAGCCGCGATGGCATCAGTGTGCCGGTGTTGAGCAGCACATCGAACTCGGCGCCCGTGGCCAGATCGATCAGTGCCCTGATGCCCTGAAAAATCGAGACCTTCAAATCAACCACCGGCTCGAATACCAACCTTTCAATGATTGGCTTTCCCAGCAGCGTCGACAGTCGTTCAGTGAGCAATGCACGCTTGATCGATATCCCGTGCTGCGCATGATTGTCTATAAAGTGCATCGAACGAATATCGGCCTTATCGATGGCCAGCCCCACCTGCGAAACACCGACCGACTCGCAGAGGTGATCGACGATGATCTTGCCGGCGGTAGGAATGACGAAGGTGATTTCGTCTTGGGGATCGGGGACGACCACCGAGAAGTCGCCACGATAATGCATGCGGCGAAAACTAACCCCCTCGTGCCGACCATAGACGCCGCCGATGATGATGTTCGAGGGTAGGGGCGGGGTGTCGGAATAGCGATTGCCGAACATTTTCGCGAACAGCACGCCGAAGTCATCGCTGCACATGTCGTTGGACCGCAGGATGATTTGCTGGCGGGACGGAGTTGAGGACACCTTGGCTGGCACCTTGTCGTAGAGGCTTTATTTCGGGGTGAAGTGCGGGAGAGAAGAGAAGCTAGCAGGCGGGAGTGACAGGTCTGTGACGGCGGAGTGATCTGCAAACCCTTTGCTGTTGAGGTTGCGGAGCGCACTTTGCAGATGCATTAAAAATGCATCATGGGCCCTATATCAAAGCTTTCTAATTGATTTGATATCAGTTTGTAGATTTCGCCAAGTCTTTCTCCAGATGATCCAGCAGCGATGCCAATTTCAACTCGGCATCCGCCAGCGCCTGTTCTGACGCGACTTCCCAATAGGGTGCAATTTCCAGCAGGTCAGGTTCCGCCTCGGCCCGCAGGCACCATTGATGATGATCGTGCCATGAGCCAAGCGACGCTTGCACCGACTTCAATTGCGCGCTGGAGTTTGCCTTGAGCGGTGACAGTGCTGGAAACGCTTCGGAGAGGTATCTCGCGTTTTTCACGATGATCCTCAGCTCATGCCGATCAAAATGTGTGTCCCGAAGTCCGGCAATCAGTTGGGCGATTCTTTTCTTCAGAGCTTTCTCGATCTGTTTTTTTACATCAACCAGCTCGCCGGCTCTCTCGGCGGCCCTGAACATCTCGGGCCATCGATCCAGTTCGGCGAATAGTGTGTCGAGCACCGGGCTCGCAGCGATTTTCCAATACTGACCTGTCAGGGTTGCGCTTCGGTTTGCTGCTTGGCGCGGGTACCCCATTTTCCGAAGTTCACCAACGATGACTTCCAGATCCCTCGTGGGAGTGGTCGCTCTGCCGACCTCAGCGGCCGCTTGATTCAATTCGATAACCTCCGGCAGGTTGCGCAGTGGTCGCAAAAGGCTTCGTATTTTGCGCACTGCAATCCTCAGATCATGCAGCGCTTCGCTGTCACTGTTGGCTTGCAGCCGAGCGTGCGAGTGATAGAGGGAGACCTCCAGGGAAATGATCTGAGCCACAAAATTGTCGACAAAAGACATCTTCGTCCTCGCTTGTCAGGGGGTTCGCAGAGCGTAGCAGAACAACTACTCGTTGCTGCCATTGCGCACGGGAACTGAAATATAAAATTCATCAAGCTGCTGCTGTGGATTCACAGGACATCGATACACTGGATTCTTTTTGTCGCAGGAATCGTGTTGATGCGTCGCGTTGTGTTCAATCAAAAGGGTGGGGTAGGCAAGTCGAGTATCGTGTGCAACCTGGCTGCTGCAAGCGCAATGGAAGGCTACCGGACACTCGTTGTTGATCTGGATGCCCAGGCCAACTCCACTTATTACCTCACAGGCCTGACCGGAAATGACATCCCGGTGGGTATTGCGGATTTTTTCAAGCAAACGTTGTTTTCAGGGTCCGCAGCCAAAAAAAACCGCGCTCATGCTCATATTGTTGAGACGCCCTACGACAACCTCCACCTCATCACTGCCAGTGGCGAGCTGTCGGATCTGCAACCCAAGCTTGAGGCGAAGTTCAAGATAAACAAGCTACGCCGGTTGCTGGATGATATTTCCCAAGACTACGACCGGATTTACATCGATACGCCGCCGGCGATGAACTTCTATACGTTCAGCGCACTCATTGCAGCGGATGCGGTGTTGATTCCATTTGATTGCGATACGTTCGCTCGCCAGGCGTTGTACCAGGTCCTGGCACACGTGGCTGAACTTCAGGCTGACCATAATGATTCACTGATCGTTGAAGGGATTGTAATCAATCACTACGTCAGCACTACGGGCTTTCACCGCAATCTGGTCGAGGAACTCATCGGCGAAGGACTGCCGATACTTCCGGTATACCTCGGCAGTTCAGTGAAAATGCGTGAATCCCATGAGCGCTGCCAACCGCTGATTTACCTCGACAGGCATCACAAGCTGACCAACCAGTTCGTTGATCTTTTGAGTGTGTTGGAGGCAACACACTGATGCATCGACTTTCAGGAGGAAAAAACTTCTGAGCGTTGTTGCGCTGGCTTTTTATGCCTGAGCGGTTGCTGTCGAGCCAGCTGTGCCTGAACTTCAGCGGCTGCCTGTAAAACTCTCTGCGCCCAGCTCGCGTCATCCGGACGCACGACCACGACGCGAAAACCGTGGTCATAGCCTTCAATCTGCACACCCTCGGAATCATCGACATGCAAGTCGATATCGAATGCCGGTGGAAATTTCGAAGGGGCGTTCGAAAGCCCATGCGCCGTCAGGGCATGGTGATGCCGAACGCTGTTGACCACGCCGTCAACGTGGATACCGTGCAGTAACAGCCAGCGCCTGATGTAAGACGGTGTCCGACCGGATGACGTGTAGACCCAGATGCTGCATCCCTGCCGGCGCAACTCTCGGGTTAGGTCGCGTGTTCCCCTGCGCAATGGCTCACCCAGCCAACGATGAACAAAAGCGGGCAACCTGCTGTGCTCGACGGCGCAGTGATGGGCCTGACAGGCCAACGTGTCATCTATATCAAACGAAATGCGTACGCGTTGACGCCTGAACATGTCCATCGGGATAGAACGCTTGATGGCTTGCCACCCCCGGCTGCTGGAAATACGGCATTTGTCGAGCATTGGATACCTTCTCATCAATGGCCCCCCTGATAGACGGGCATTGGTTTGTCGCTCACAAAGAATTCCATAGGGTCCGGGGCTTGCTCTTCCAGGAAGGCTGCATATTTTTTCTTGATCTTGGGCAATTCGTACAATGCCTTGACACCATGCTTGGCTGAGTTACGTATGACGGATGACGGGTTGAAGTAACCCTCGGCGTTGTCCAGCGTCAGCACGAACGGAGGCAACCCTGCGCGCATGAGCAAATAACTGACGATGAGCGATCCCGTGCGGTTATTGCCCTCAATGAACAATTGCGGCTTGCTGAGGATTCGTACATAGACACCGGCCGCACGCTTCCAGACGGATTCGCTGCGGTACGCGCAGTACCAGTTATACAAGTCCTTTATCCCACCTTCAACGTTGTTGAAAAAGTGTTCCTCGGTAGCCGCAAGGTGCTGGGCGTATTCCAGGCGGCGTGCCGGGTCTCGCCCGCAGAGAACGGTGGCGTTGATCTCCAGCATCAGATTCAGTTGCTGAAGATCGAAAAGGTCGACGCCACGTGCGACGTAGTCGTCAATCAGTGCATAGCCATCAAGCACATTGCGCAGCACTTCGTCAGTCAAGGGATCACGGGGCTCGGTAAAGTGCCTGCTGAGCTCGGCGAAGCGACCCTGCACCTTACGCAGTGCACGCTCAATCGCTGGCAAGTCAAGACGACGCTTTGCGGACATTGGCAATCCTGATGAGAGGTGTGAGGGTTAAAAAGACCGAATGCATGCCAATGCGTTTTGGCCATTGGCTGCTTTCGGTCTTGACCGGGCGTTTGTCGATCAGCTGAATTTGCCGCTGATGTAATCGCTCGTCATTTGTTCCCGGGGATTGTCGAATATCTGGGCAGTCGGGCCCATCTCAACCAGATAGCCGGTGCGCGTGCCCTGGGAAATATCCACCGAGAAAAATGCCGTCGTGTCAGCGACACGGATCGCCTGCTGCATATTGTGGGTGACCAGAGCGATGGTGTAATCCTTCTTCAACTCGACCATCAGTTCCTCCACCCGGCGGGTGGCGATCGGGTCGAGTGCGGAGCACGGCTCATCCAGCAACAGCACTTCTGGCTCGGTGGCGATGGCGCGGGCGATACAGAGCCGTTGCTGCTGGCCGCCGGAAAGTGACAGGCCGCTGACCTTGAGCTTGTCCTTGACTTCATCCCATAACGCCGCACCTTGCAGGGCGTGCTTGACGCGATCACCCAGATCGCCTTGGTATCGATTGAGGCGCAGGCCAAAAGCGACGTTATCGAAAATGCTCATTGAGAACGGGTTTGGCTGTTGAAACACCATCCCGATGTAGCGGCGGACCACCACTGGATCAACACCCTTGCCGTAGACGTCTTGCCCAAGGAAATGCACATGCCCTTCGAAACGGAAGCCTTTTACCAGATCATTCATCCGATTGAGGCTGCGCAGCACGGTACTCTTGCCGCAGCCGGAAGGGCCGATAAATCCGGTAATCTTGTTTTTTTCGATCGGCACATGGCTGTCACGTACCGCCATGAAATTGCCGTAGAAAATCTTGTCCAGCTTGCAGTCCATGACCACAGGTACCGGGGTCTCGAGCGGGGCGACTTTTTGCGCAGATAATACATTCACACTATGTGCTCCCATTCTTAAAACTTTGGCTTGCCGAAGATACGGCTGACGATATTCACGATCAGCACGATCATCACCAACACCAGCGAGGCCGCCCATGCGAGCTCGAGCTGATTGTCGAACGGCATGCCGGAGAAGTTGTAAATCAACACGGCAAGCGATGCGGTCGGATTCATCACCGCCAGGCTGCCGTCGTGATAGATCCAGTAGTTGCTGAACAGGGCCGTAAACAACAACGGCGCGGTTTCGCCGGCCGCACGGGCCACCGCCAGCATCACACCGGTCAGGATCGCTGGCAGGCCGGTAGGCAGTACGATTTTCCAGATCACCTGGGATCGAGTGCAGCCCATCCCGTAGGCGGCGTCCTTCATGATCTTGGGCACCATCCTCATCGATTCTTCAGCGGTCAGCACAACGATGGGCAGCATCAGGACTGCCAGCGCCACGCCACCTGCCGGTGCCGAGTAAGTACCCGTGGTCATCACCACCAGGGCGTAGGCAAAAACCCCGGCCAGAATCGAAGGCAGCCCTGTGAGCATCTTGGCGGCAAAGCGCGCGGCATTGGCCAGTTTGCTCTCCGGCCCCAGTTCAGCCAGAAAGATGGCCGCCATGATGCCGATCGGAACCGCGATGGCGGCCGCGATACCGACCATGACGAAGGTGCCTGCCATCGCGTTGCCGAAGCCGCCGCCCGTCTCGAAACCGGTCGGCGGCAGTTCGGTGAATACCTCCAGGCTGAGGCGGGCACCGCCACGCGTGATCAGCATGTAGAGCACGGAGATCAGAGGCACGCTGGCCAGCAGGGCGCCAGCCCAGACCAGAGTGGTCAACACCAGGCTGCGCAGGGCGCGGCCTTCAAACTTGCGCTGCAGACTAGGCAGCGCAGCGATAGAGGACGTGAGGTCAGTCATCATTTGGTACCCCGCTGGGCATAGACCATGATCATGGATCCGATGACGTTCACGATCAGGGTGATCATCATCAGGACCAGTGCGGCATACATCAACACCTCGATCTCGGTCGGTCCCGCTTCGGGGAAATTCAGCGCTAACAAGGCCGCCAGCGTGTTGGCCGGTGCAAACAGAGAGAGCGAAATATTGTTCGAGTTGCCGACCAACATGGCCAGGGCCATCGTTTCACCCAGCGCCCGGCCCAGCCCCAGCACCAGCGAGCCGAAAATACCGGTGGCAGCGGAGGGCACCATGACCTTGAGAATCGCTTCCCAATGAGTGGTACCCATGCCGTAGGCCGCCTGTTTGGTTTTCATCGGAACGCCGGTGAGGGCATCCTGCGAAACGGCGGCAATGGTCGGCAGAATCATGATGGCAAGTACCAGCGCGGCCGGTAGCAATCCCGGTCCACTCAAGGTCGTACCGAAAAAAGGTATCCAGCCAAGTTCGCTGTTCAGCCAATCCGTGAGGGGTCGAATGGCCGGGATCACCACGTAGATTCCCCACAATCCATAAACGACGCTGGGAATGGCCGCGAGCAATTCGACAATGGTGCGAAAAACGGCCGCCAGTTTCGCCGGCAGGAAATCCTGGGTCAGGAAAATCGCCATGCTGACGCCGAAAAAGCCTGCGATCGCCAAGGCGATGAAGGCGCTGTAGAGCGTGCCCCAAATGGCCGGCAGAATGCCGTACTTGCCCTGGTTCACGTCCCAAACGGTCCCCAGAAGTACGTCAAAACCGTGTTTTTCCATGCCTGGAATGGCCTTGCGTCCTACCTCGAATACCAAGGCAAAGACCAGCGCCAGAACGAGAACCACACCTACGCGCGCAAGGGCGCGGAAGGTGCGATCAACCAGGAAATCCTTTGCAGAGGGGGGGCGGCAGGCAGAGTCCGGATTAACCGGTACGACAAATGGTTTGTTCATGGGCTATTCCGGCGTAGAGGAGAACTCCTCGGCGAGGCTGAAAGCACACGCCGAGAGAGGCCTCGCGAGCGTCACTGGATGTTGGCGGAAGCTTTGCGAACCTGATCGACGACCGATTGCGGCAGGGGAATGTAACCCATCGAATCGGCAATTTTCTGACCCTCGGTCAGACTGTACTCGACCATTTCACGCATGGCTTTGGCCTTGGCCGGGTTCTCGTTTTGTTTGCGGAAGATCATCCAGGTGTAGGAAGTGATCGGGTAGGACTTGGCACCGTCCGGATCAGGCAGCCAGGCCACCAGACTTTCAGGCATCTTCACCGCCGCCAGAGCCTCGGCACCGCTCTCTGCGTTCGGCACTACGTACTGACCGGCCTTGTTCTGCAATTGGGCAAAGTCGACCTTGGCCAGCTTGGCGAAGCCGTACTCAATGTAGCCAATGGCGCCCGGGGTCTGGCGTACCGTGGCGGTAACACCATCGTTCTTGGGCGATTTGATGAATTTGTCGCTGGCTGGCCAGTTGACCGTGTTGCCTTCACCCAAGTCCTGTTTGAACGCCGGGTTGATGGCCGCCAAGTGCTTGGTGAATACTGCGGTAGTACCGCTGGAGTCGGCACGCACGACAACGGTGATCGGCGTAGCGGGCAGTTTCAGCTCCGGGTTGGCCGCAACGATCTGGGGATCGTTCCACTGGGTGATCTTGCCCAGGAAGATGTTGGAGTAAACGTCGCGTGGCAATTTCAGCCCTTTAGGACTGCCCGGCAGGTTATACGCCAGCACGATTTCACCCGCCGTCATCGGCAGCAATTGCGCGCCTTCGGCCACCTTGGCGATGTCCTCATCTTTCATCGCCGAGTCGCTGGCGGCGAAATCAACGGTTTTGTTCAAAAAGTCCTGCACACCCGCGCCGCTGCCTTTGGACTGGTAGTCCACGGTGACGCCTTCGGATTTTTTGCTGAAATCCTTGAACCATGTGAGGTAGATAGGCGCTGGAAAACTGGCGCCGGAACCGGTCAGGCGAACGCTTTCTGCAGCGAAAGACACTGAGGTGGCACAAAGAGAAACCGTAATGGCGAGCGCAGCAGACTTCATCAAACTTTTCATCGAAGGAACTCCTTGTGATAACGGGCTCCCGGAACTCTGCAACAATTTTGTTACGCTTTTATGAAAATCGAATGGCGCTGGATGGCCGGCCATGTAATTACTTCGTAACAAGTTGCGACTATGACTGAGTCAGGCCCTTCCTCACGCGAGTTTCTCCCATGCTCTCAACCGAAGACACCTTGATACAGCGCATCCACCGTGAACTGCTTGATCACAGCGATGAAGAGCTGGAACTGGAATTATCCGAAGACGGCACTGACTTGAATGCGCTGTTCGATGAGCACTTAGCGGAGGGCAGTGAGAAGGAAGCGCGAAGGGTTTATTTCAGCGAACTCTTCCGTTTGCAAGGCGAACTGGTGAAGCTGCAAAGCTGGGTGGTCAAGACCGGCCACAAAGTCGTCATTCTGTTCGAAGGTCGTGATGCCGCCGGCAAAGGGGGTGTCATCAAGCGCATTACCCAACGGCTCAACCCTCGCGTCTGTCGGGTTGCCGCGTTGCCTGCACCCAATGACCGCGAACGTACCCAGTGGTACTTCCAGCGCTACGTCTCGCACCTGCCGGCAGCGGGTGAGATCGTGCTCTTCGACCGCAGTTGGTACAACCGCGCCGGGGTCGAACAAGTGATGGGTTTCTGTAACGCCGATCAGTACGAGGAGTTTTTTCGTACCGTCCCAGAGTTCGAAAGAATGCTCGCACGCTCCGGCATTCAGCTCATCAAATACTGGTTTTCCATTTCCGACCAGGAACAGCATCTGCGCTTTCTCAGTCGCATTCACGACCCGCTCAAACAGTGGAAACTCAGCCCCATGGATCTGGAGTCGCGTCGCCGCTGGGAAGCCTATACCAAGGCCAAGGAAATTATGCTGGAGCGCACTCACATCGCCGAAGCGCCATGGTGGGTAGTGCAAGCCGATGACAAGAAAAAAGCGCGACTCAACTGCATCCACCACCTGCTCGGGCAGATGCCCTATGAAGAAGTGGAGTTACCGGTGATCGAACTGCCGCAACGCGTGAGACAGGAAGACTATTCCCGCAGCCCGACGCCACCGGAACTTATCGTGCCTCAGCGCTATTGAGTGAAGCTGAAGCGGGGCGCCCTGCACGGGGCGCAGCCGCAGGATGAGCGCTTAGTTAACCAACACCTCGTCCAGTGCCTGCTCAAGGGTGCTGACCGTACGCTCGATATTGTGCAGCTTTTCGAGTCCGAACAGACCGATGCGAAAGGTTTGGAAGTCGGCCGGTTCGTCGCATTGCAACGGCACTCCGGCGGCGATCTGCAGGCCGTGGTTGGCAAATTTCTTACCGTTCTTGATGTCGGCATCATCGGTGTAGCTCACCACTACGCCAGGGGCCTGAAAACCGGCTGCGGCCACGCTTTTGATGCCTTTGCCGGTCAACATTGCGCGCACCCGATCACCCAGAGCCTGTTGTTCGCCGCGGACCTTGTCAAAACCGTAGGCTTGCGTCTCTTTCATCACTTCGTTAAACCGCGCGAGTGAATCGCTGGGCATGGTCGCATGGTAGGCATGTCCGCCCTGTTCGTAGGCCTGCATGATCTGAAGCCACTTTTTCAGGTCGCACGCGAAGCTGCTGCTATGCGTCTGCTCGATGCGCTCGAGGGCCAACGAACTGAACATCACCAGGGCGCAGCAGGGGGAGGCGCTCCAGCCTTTTTGCGGTGCGCTGATCAGCAGGTCGACTGCGCATTTGTGCATATCCACCCAAAGCGTGCCTGAGGCGATGCAGTCAAGCACGAACAGGCCACCCACCGCATGCACGGCGTCGCCGACGGCCCGCAGGTACTCATCGGGCAGGATAATCCCTGATGAGGTTTCAACGTGGGGGGCGAAGACAATCTGCGGCTTCTGCGCCTGAATGGCTGCCAGCACTTCGTCCAGAGGGGGTGGGGCGTAGGCCGCCTGGCGACCCGTGTCGACCGGTCGGGCTTTCAGCACCGTAGTGGCCGTCGGGATGTTGCCCATCTCAAGGATCTGGCTCCAGCGATAACTGAACCAGCCGTTGCGTATCACCAGGCATGGCTGGTCGGTGGCAAACTGTCGCGCCACCGCTTCCATACCGAAGGTGCCGCTGCCCGGAACCACCGCAACCGCCTGGGCGTTGTAGACCTGTTTCAGGGTCCTGGAAATGTTCTTCATCACGGCTTGAAAGGACTGTGACATGTGGTTGAGCGAGCGGTCCGTGTAGACCACCGAGTACTCGACCAGCCCTTCGGGATCGACACTGGGATATAGCTTTGACATGGATTGACTCCTTTGGCAGAGATATCAGTGGTATCGACCCTGCCCTAAGCCTCGGCAAATGACAAGATTGCCCGCTCACGGTGGGGCCGGCATCCTGTGCCTCCGGGCAGGTTCAGACCCAAAGCTGACCTTGGACTTCCCTACAACCGTTGACCGTTTCGCTGCTGTTTCACCTTATACATCTCGCGGTCTGCCAGCTTTGTAGCCTCGTCCACAGTCATGCTGCCGGGTATCACTGCCACTACCCCGACACTTGCGCCGGTGTATTGAATATCACCAAGACCGTGACCCAGCTCATACCGCCCAATCGTCGCTTTGGTCAGTCGATCCTGGAGTCGTTCGGCGGCATGCCGCCTGTCTTTTGCCGGGTCCGAGTGTCCCGATGGTGTGCCCAAGGCGATCACGATGAACTCATCACCTCCCGTTCGCCCGATGATGTCGCTGGTTCTAAGGCCATGTTGCAGTTGAGCGGCGACGCCACGCAGAAGCTGGTCTCCTGCCAGGTGGCCGCGGGTATCGTTGATGAACTTGAACCCATCCAGATCTATGACGCCCATGAGTATGTATTTGCTCTCCCGCTGAGCCAGGGCGAACAGGCGCACGGCATCGTTCAGGATGGCACGCCGGTTGGACAGACCGGTGAGTGGGTCTGTCAGGGCCAGCTTGGTCAACTCGGCGTTGGCAGCCTGGAGTCGCTCAACGAGCAGCCCGCGTTCAAGGGAATATCCCAGCAACCCGGACAGCAGCCTCAGCAGAGGTTCCACTTCAGGAGCGCGGGCGACCTGAGCCGAGCTGGCGGCGCACACCGTCCCCAGCACTTGCCCATCCTGGGATCTGATAGGCGCGCTCACGTAAGTCCGGATGCCCAAGGCCGCCGCAGCCTGCGAGTCACTCCAGCATTCGGCAACGTTATCCGAATACATTCGATTCTCGTCCAGCGCCCGCTTGCACAGCGTATCTGCCCAAGGCACCACCAGCCCTTCAGGAATCACCATGTCACCGACGTTGCGTGCGAACTCGACACGCTGGACGCCCTCGTCGGTATCAATGGTCGTCAGGTAGGTCGACTCCATACCGGTTACCTGGCTGAGAAGCGTCAGCAAGGGGCGCGTAAGCTGCTCCAGGGTTTGGGCTTTTGGAAGGGTATCGGAGAGAAGAGAAAGAATCTGATCCATTGGGCGTGCCGATAGCTAAGTGGTCCTTCAATTATCGGCTAATCGGCGGATTGCTGAACAGTGCAGGGCGTCGCCAAAACAGATCACCCGCCATCGGGTCGGCAGGTCTCGTCGCCGAGGCGGTCGCGTGAGTTGCTACCTATCACCATGGTCACGCTCAAGAACGCACCAGAGTTGCCGACGTAATGATTCAACTATCACCGTTCTTAGTGATGGAAAAATTTCAAGGAGGCTCTGTGCCACGCTATCTATCACTCACCTGTGTGGCAGCTGTTCTGATTACGCCCCTTGCAGGCTGCTCCACCCCGACGACTCCGCCCACTTCCGTATCTACCAACATCGATTATTCGCAGCGGCGTTACGAAGACACTCGCTTCGATAAACCGGGAATTTCACTACTGGTGCAAACCATCAGCTTTAAAACGGATATCGATGGGTGCGAAATATTAGCTCAAAAGCACTATGAAGAAGCGCTCGCGAACAGTGCGAAACTTGCGAATATCTACGGGCAAAGCATTACACCTCAAACGCTGCAAAGCATGAAACGTATGCAGGTGTTGAACTGTATGACCGGTATGGGAGCGAATGCTGAACTCGGCAGAGGCTGGACGGTAGTCAAATAAGTTGTTTATCAGGATATCTACGGTTGGATGCCCTCGGGCGGAGATGATGCTAGCCACTGAATGATTTAGTGGGTACGGTTAGCTTCATTTCCTCCTTTAGTACTGACCGATTCTGGCCGATTTCAGCCTGTCGCGAAGGGCTGTAAACGACCCATAGCTGCCGCTCGCCACGGGTCGAATCCGACAAATATTAATTGATCGCTTTGGCGTCGGGAAACTTCCACGAGCCATTGAGAATTTCGGCTTTAGGTCTATACAACCTCACGGTGTAATTCCAGCCTTTCACTGTCGGCAGGCAGTTAGCAATCTTCGTCTCGCAGCCACCAAACTGGATGGTAATCGAGCCATCATCAGATTTTTTTGCCGTCAGATTGTTCAGCGTGTAGGCATTGGCCGCGTTCTTCTCGAAATAACCTTCAGCGTTATAGAGGCTGACTGACCAGAAACCATCGACGGGAACGTCTTTGACGGTGAGGCGATACACGGTCTTCCCATCATTGTTAACCGGCGTCACGTTAAGGTAAATCGCGTCCTTGTCTGGGTTTCCGCCCCAAGCGGCAGCCGAACCCAACAGGTGGCGCACAGGGTCAACGTCGGCCTTGGTGCCAAAGGCTTTTTTGAAATCGGGGAGGGTCGAAGAAAGCACCAGCAGTGCATCTCGAATTTTCTTCTGGCTGGTGGCTTCCCACTGTGGCAGCTCCAGCTTGCCGGGACTCTTCTGGCTTACGCTGATGGCGTCCTGCAACGTGTGGACTTGTTTGACATCGTCCGGGTTGTTGGGGTCGACCAGTGTACGGATAGCGGTTAGCACATAACGCGTGCCAACGTTTTCACGGGTCAGTGTGTGAGAGCCAGCCCCGTAGAATACGTCGGGGGTGTAGTGGTCTTCATTGATGATTTGCAACGCCATGAAGCGCTTGCCGGGATCGGGCAGTGTGAGGGTCACCGGCCCCGCATCGAGGTCGAAAATTCCCGAGCTGTAAAGCGTATCCCGGTTGAGTCGTATGACGGTCTGGTGATCGATGTCGGCGGCTTCGCGACGATGAAGCAGCTTGCCGAGGCCACCCTGTTTTGCCAGTGAGCCCATGTACAAGTCTGACTCGGCACGTACAAAGTTATCGACTGTCACTGGCATCGCGTCCGGCTTGGGTGGCACCTCATTGGCTTGAGCCACGGTCATCCACGTTAAGGTGGTGCACCCCAGAAGGGTGAAAACAGTTTTGCGCATCATATGATTCCTTTCCGTCCGCCGGGTGACCTGCTCGAAGGCAGGTAATGAATTAGCGTTGACACTATAGCCGGAGAAACACCAGCAAGATGTCCGCTTCTGGCCGACTGCTGCCTGTCACGATGCCAAACTAAGACTGTGCGCACAATCGATTAAAGCCCGGGATTGTCCGAGTACGGCGATTTACGCCACGGATAACCCTTCGCGCTGAGTTGAAAAGCGTAATCAAACAAACGCTTCATGTACTCGCCATCGAATTTCCGATCATGCGTTACGTCAAAGTCGGCGCCAATGTACGCAAGATTGAAATCCGCTCCATCCTGCTGCGCCATGCGGTAAATGCGCTCCAGGTCGCTGATTCCCTGAGTTTGCAGCAATGCACTGATAGCTCTACCGCCGATGTTCAAGGTACGGCGCTTCGTGCCGGACCACTGCGGTTCAAGCGTGCCATTGCGAATGACATAAAAACGTCGGTCGAGGCGCAAAGGGGCTCCGGCCGATTTGCTCAGCGCGATCATGGTGCTGGGAGGGTAGAGAAACACCTGAGTAATGACCCCACCATCTACGTGCATTTCCTGAAACTGCTGGCCGTCAACCTCCACATCGATCATGACGGGTGAAACGGCACCGGGAATACTCATCGACGCGAGCATGATGTTGCGAAAGAGCTCGAGCGCTCCTGGTGAGTTGCTGGCGGCAATCGCGCCCATGTTCCAGGTGACTGGCCGCCCGGAATCAAGGTCGGTGGTGCCGATCATCAGTATTCGGCCTTTGGCGTATTCCGCCGCAATCGCCGCAAGAATTTCCGCCGTGACGTAAGTTGCGATGAGCCGCGACAGTGGCTTGCTGTCCGCTATACCGTCGCTGGCAAAACGGGTTAACACGTTGCGCGAATGAAAAATGTCTTTGGGGCCTATGGCGTTGGAGACATAACGAATCACGCCGTCGTACTCAGCGCCCAAGTAAGCAAATGGGGCCACCAGAGCCCCCGCGCTGATACCCGTGACAACCTTAAACACCGGACGGGTTCCCTGTGTGGTCCATCCAGCGATCAGCCCCGCTGCGAATGCGCCTGCATCGCCACCGCCGGACACTGCCAACATGTGGGCCAGCGGAAGGGTATCGGTCGGCATCCCGGCCTCCGCGAGGATTTGGCTCTCGCGTTTGTTCGACAGCACCGCATCTTCAATGAACGGCGTCAGGTCTTGATCCAGCCGGTAGCGCGCATCCGGGATGCCCGGAATGACGGCTTTTTCCGTCAAAGTCGGCGGCACAGCGTCCCGGCGTGGCAGACACGCTTGTAGAAACAGGTCCAGAGAGGCGCCAGGTCTGAGCGGGAATGGTTTCAAAACGCCTCCACCGGCACTGCCGGTCGGTAGCACGTGCGCTGGTCGGGAACGAGAAAGTCCTTATTCGTGGTGTTCTTGAGCGTAGTGACATAGAGCCTGATGCGCACGCACCAAGCGTCCGTTTTTCGCTGGTGGCTGTCTTCTCACCGCAGTTAACTTCCGTATTGACATATCGGTAAATCTCGATATTATCGCGGCTATGGAATTACTCGAAATATTCAAAGCCCTCTCAAATCCCACACGCCTTGAAATCCTGAAAGGTTTGAAGGACCCCGCAAAGAACTTCCCTCCGCAGGATGAAGGTGACGTTCTCACGGTCGGAGTCTGCGTCAGTAGTATTCAGGAAGGTATCGGGCTGTCGCAGTCGACGGTGTCTGGTTATCTTGCAACCCTGCATCGAGTGGGCCTGGTCGAAGTCCGGCGCATTGGTCAGTGGACCTACTACAAGCGCAATGAAGCCACCATCAGTGTTCTTGCCGAGATCATTGGGAAAGAGCTGTAATCTTTTACTGCTGGATATCTAGATATCTCGATATCCCTTATTGTCGATACGAGGATTTACAATGAAAGCGATGATTCTTAAAGCATTTGGCGGCCCGGATTCGTTCGAACTCTGCGACGTGCCCAAGCCAGTGCCGCACGCGGGACAAGTCCTGGTCCGTGTATTCGCAACGTCCATCAATCCATTGGATTTCCAGGTCCGACGTGGCGATTACCCCGACCTGGTGCCACTTCCGGCGATTACCGGTCATGACGTATCTGGCGTTGTCGAAGCAGTCGGGCCGGGCGTGACGGCCTTCGCTCCAGGAGACGAAGTCTGGTACACCCCGCAAATTTTTGACGGGCCAGGCAGTTATGCCGAGTACCACGTTGCTGCCGAAAGCATCATCGGCAAGAAACCTCCCTCGCTGAGCCATCTTGAGGCGGCAAGTCTGACCCTGGTGGGCGGGACGGCTTGGGAAGCACTGGTCGTGCGTGCGGCGCTGAGAGTGGGGGAAAGCGTTCTTATACACGGCGGCGCGGGAGGCGTCGGTCATGTCGCGATCCAGTTGGCAAAAGCCATGGGAGCAAAGGTCTTCACGACTGTGCGCGAAGTAAATGCCGAATTCGTACGAAGCTTGGGTGCCGATGTGATTATCGACTACGAAAAGGAAGATTACGTCGACGCGATCAATCGGGAAACGGATGGCAGCGGAGTCGATGTGGTGTTTGACACCATCGGCGGGAACACCTTATCCCGCAGCCCCGACGTCCTCGGCCAACTCGGTCGCGTTGTCACCATCGTGGACATTGCCCAACCGCAAAACCTCGTTCAGGCCTGGGGCAAGAACGCGAGTTATCACTTCGTCTTCACCCGACAAAACCGCGGCAAGCTGGATGAGTTGAGCACGTTGATAGCACGCGGTCAGTTGCGCCCGCACATTGGCGCCGTCTATTCACTGGCCGACATTGCGCTCGCGCATGCGCGGCTGGAGAGTCCCAACAACGGTATCCAGGGAAAAATCGCGATTGCAGTCGAGCCGTCGCTCATCGTGTAAGTGCGTACTTTTAATCGATTCAGTCATTTCAGAGGTACGCCATGATCTACGAGATCGCTCTACTTCCCGTTCACAAAGAACGCATCGACCTGTTCAGAAGTGCATTTGCCGAAGTCGCTCCTTTGCTCACCCGCGCAAAAGGTTACTGCGGGCACATGCTGGCCCAAGGGATCGAAACCCCGCATCAATTCAATTTGATCGTGCGCTGGCAATCACTCGAGGACCACACGCCGGGCTTCGAAGCGAGTGATGACCAACGGCTGTTCATGATGGGGCTGGAGGAATACTTTTCGGAAGAGCCCACGGTCTACCATATTGAGGGGCCAGCTTTTACTGCAGATGCATAGGATGGAACACACAGCGATGTGAGCAAACCTGCCTGGTCCGGTCCATACACTCCATGGGCCTAATGGGTATGCCGGTGATGGATATCCGGGAAGTGTGGATGGCTGTGCCGGATCTGCGCATGCTCATGAACATGGCTGTGTGCGCCTGTTCCATTCCACTCGAACGAATGTTCGTGTTGGTGATGCTCATCGTGAACATGACGATGCCCATGGATCAGGGGCAGGTGTTGGTGCTCGTGCGCGTGGCTTTCAGTAAGGTGAAGCCACACCCCGATTCCCATCAGGACAGCAGCTGACCAAAATGACAGTGACACCGGCTCGCCCATCACCAGGATTGCGATGGCCGCCCCAAGGAATGGCGCGGTTGAAAAGTACGCGCCTGTACGCGCGGAACCGAGACCCCGCAGAGCAAGGACAAAGAACACCAAACTGACGCCATAGCCCAGAAAACCAAGCACTAACGTAGGCGCAAGCACCGAAAGCTCAGGCAGCCTGGATCCCAGAAGCAGTGCTAGCGAACAATTGACCCACCCAGCGACCAGACCTTTGAAACCTGCCACAAACAGCGCGTCTGAAGCAGACACCTTGCGTGTCAGGTTGTTATCGATCGCCCAGCACAAACAGGCCAGCGAAACCGCCAATGGCCCCGTCCAGTCATGAGCCTGTATCGTTCCCGAAGGCCAGGCCAAAACCAATCCGCCAGCAATGATCGCAATCATGCCCAACACGATGCGTCGATCAGCGTTCTCCTTGAACACGATCCAGGCCAATAACGCTGTCAGCACAGCTTCGAGGTTAAGCATCAGGGAAGCCGTTGCGCCAGACGTCCTGGTTAATCCAAACATCAGCGCAACGGGCCCAAGCACGCCCCCGAACGCGATTGCGCCAAGGAGCCAGGGCCACTCAGATGACGCGAGGCCAACCTTTTTCCAGCCACGGTCACGGATAAGGCGAACAACTGTCAGCCCCAGACCACTGCCCAAGTAGAGGAGGCCTGCGAGCAATACCGGGGAGACGTCGAGACCCAGCAGTTTGGCCAGCGGCGTACTGGCACCGAATAACGCGGCGGCGGCCAGCGCATACACAATGCTCGGATTCATGAATAGCACCGCACCAGAATGTCGTGAGGAGCCATCATACCCACGCCATAACCTAGCGCGTAAACCAATTCGCCGGCCGCGCCAGCCCCATATGTTCCCGCAACGTAGTCCCGCTGTATTCCTGCAGGTTTTTTTCCTTATTCAGGACGAGACAATTGGCTAAAGCTACCGCCCGCACTGCCGATAAAATCAGCCATGGATTTGCGTACCGCCGGTACCGCTGCAATGACTGACCAAGCGACCCCAGTGCTTTAAGGCCCGGCCGCGTCATTTAAGGAAAAGTGATAGTGATCATTGGTATCGACCTGGGCACCACCAACAGCCTCGTGGCGGTCTGGGATGGCGAACGCGCCCGGATACTCCCCAATGCGTTGGGCAATCTCCTCACGCCCAGCGTTGTTGGCTTCGACGACCTGGGTCAACTGGTCGTCGGGGAAATCGCCCGCGAGCGGTTGCACACCCACCCGCATCTGACGGCGTCCCTGTTCAAGCGCTACATGGGCAGCGCCCGTGAAACGTTGCTCGGCGGGCGTGCCTGCCGCGCGGAAGAACTCTCGGCAATGCTGCTGCGCAGCCTCAAGGCCGACGCCGAGCGCGCCTTGGGCGAGCCGGTTCACGAAGCGGTGATCAGCGTGCCTGCCTATTTCAGCGATGCTCAGCGCAAGGCTACGCGGATCGCTGGTGAACTGGCCGGGCTGAAAGTTGAAAAGCTGGTCAACGAACCGACTGCCGCCGCGTTGGCCTACGGTCTTGAACAGCGAAACGAAGCGACCTTCCTGGTGTTCGACCTCGGCGGCGGCACCTTCGATGTGTCGATTCTGGAGTTGTTCGAAGGCGTCATGGAAGTTCGCGCCAGTGCGGGAGACAACTTCCTCGGCGGTGAAGATTTCGATGACCTGCTCGTGGAACATTTCATCGCCAAAATCGGCGCCGCGGATCTGCCAGACACCAGCCAGCCTGCCATCGCGCAGCGGTTACGGCGGGAAGCGCAACGGGTTCGCCATGCTCTCGGGCAGATGCAGGCCGCACGCTTTACCCTGCGCGAACCAACGCAGGAATGGAGCATCGAGCTGACCCAAGGCGACCTTGCGGACATCGTTCGTCCCTTGCTCGACCGCTTGCGTGCGCCCATCGAGCGCGCCATGCGTGACGCGCGGATCAAGGTCGCGGACCTCAACGAAATACTGCTGGTGGGCGGCACCACGCGCATGCCGCTGGTGCGCAAACTGGTCGCGTCCCTGTTCGGACGAATCCCGGCCATGCAGCTCAACCCGGACGAAGTGGTCGCGCAGGGTGCGGCCATTCAGGCTGCACTTCATTCCCGCCACGCCACCCTTGAAGAAGTGGTGCTGACCGATGTCTGCCCCTACACCTTGGGCATCGAGACCTCGGTTCAGCAAGGTACCGGTTTCCAAAGCGGCCACTACCTGCCGATCATCGAGCGCAACACCGTGGTGCCAGTGAGCCGCTCGCGTACGGTTTCCACGCTCAGCGATAACCAGAAAGTGGTCAGTCTGGCGATCTATCAGGGCGAAAGTCGGCTGGTGAGCCACAATATTTTTCTGGGTGAACTGGAAATCCCCGTGCCGCCGCGGAAGGCCGGTGAAGTGACCCTGGATGTACGTTTCACCTACGACAACAACGGGTTGCTCGAAGCCCAGGTGTACTTGCCCATCAACGGCGAAACCCGCCGGCTGGTCATCGAGAACAATCCCGGTGTCCTGGCGCCTGAAGAAATCGCCCAGCGGCTGGTCGCCCTCGAAGCACTGAAAGTGCACCCCCGCGATCAGCAGGTTAATACCCTGCTGCTGGCCCGACTGGACCGCTTGTATCAGGAAAGTCTCGGCGATGGCCGACTTCATATTGCCGGGCTGGCGAACCATTTCCAGCAAATGCTCGACACTCAGGATGAGCGCCAGATACGCGAGGCCCGCAGTGACATCACCCAGCGCCTTGCTCATTTCGAGCGAGAGGTTTAAGCCATGATGAACCACTGGCAATTGCTCAGCCTGACCCCGGACGCGGACGAACGCAGCATCAAACGCGCCTATGCGCGGCTGCTCAAAACCCACCGCCCGGACGAAAATCCCGATGAGTTCCAGCGTCTGCGTGAAGCCTATGAAGCCTCGCTGGCCGAAGCTCGCTGGCGTGCGCAGGCTGATGAGGACGTCGCACCGTTAGTCGTCAGCGTGCCAACCCCGGAATGTCCTCCGCTGGTCATCCCGGTGGAAAGCGTCGACACCTCAACCGCCATCAGCCCTCCAGAGCCTTCGCTTGAGCAGATGCAGCAATGGTTGGCCGAGGGTAAAGACCGACAGGTCATGGACGCGCTGCGCCTTTGGCTCGCCAGCGACTGGCTAGTGCCTTTCGAGCGCCGCCAGCAATTCGAGCAAAACGTATTGGATTGGCTCGAATCCGCCCCGCAATGGTCGCCGGCCTTTTTCGATGGCGTGTGCAAAGTCATGGGGTGGGACGAAACCCAAGGCGATTTACCGTGCGACTACTGGCGTTGGGACCGTCTGATCCGGCGCTGCGAAATACAAGCCCTGGAGGAGACCGTGCGCGGTGAACTCGCCAGATTCGACGCCGATAAAATCCATGGGCAGGCCGCCGCCTTGCTGTTGAAACCCATGAGCGACCGCCGTCGTCGTGGATTGGCCGACTACTTTACCGGCCTCGACTGGCAGCGCTTCACGCAGCTGGCGCAAACCATCGAAAGCCAATACCCCGAGCTGCCCGAGCGTCTTGGGCTACAACCCCTCGACAACTGGCGGGATTGGTTACCGGCCACGAATTTTCGAGGGGTTTACCTTTTCCTGTGGTTCGCGTTGTCCGCTTTAGTCGTGCCTTCGTTGCTGGCTGGGCCCATAAAAAGGGATGGGTTGCCTTCCTTGCTGATCATGCCGCTGTTCATGCCAGTGGTAATTTGGTTGGGCATGAAGGCCTACCAGATCTGGTCCACCGTCGTCGTGTATGTGGGGTCGCTGGATGTGCTGCTGAGCCAATGGACAGTCCCGCGCCGTTGGTACCGTCAAGGCGCCGGGCTCTTGCTGCTACGCCATATACTCCCCAGCGCATTGCCCGCAGCCCTGGCATTCGCTTGGTCCAGCAATGTGCCGTGGCTACGCTGGGTTAGCCCAGTGCTCGTGTTCGTTGGCACGCTGTATTTCACCAACATAGCGCTGAGCGGCGGCAAGGTTTCGATGGTGGTTCGGGCTGCCAGAGCAATCAAACTGAAGCTCGCGCAGTTGCCTTGGCACCTGCTACAGCGCGAAGGCATCCTGGTTTTCTGTGCGGTGGTTGCGATGGCGATTTGGGTTTATGCGCATATGGATGTAAGCGTTTAGGAGCATCCTGTTGAAGCCGCCGGCGTCGCACCCGCCTGAAAGGAACAACCCTCTTGAAAAAACAATGCCCCATCACCTTGCCTGAATTGGCAAAACACCTGACGGAGCGTGCCGGCGACGGCCGCCTCCTGATTGCCATCGCTGGCGCGCCCGGCTCGGGAAAATCCACCAGTGCCGAGCAACTCTCGGTGCTACTCAACGGTTCCGCCAGCGAGATAGCCGCCGTGTTCCCCATGGACGGCTACCATTTCGACGACATCGTCCTCGACGCCCGGGGCCTGCGTTCACGCAAAGGGTCGCCGGAAACATTCGACGTCGCGGGCCTGCGCCACATGCTTGAACGTCTGCGCTCGAATCAGGAAGACGAGATCGCCGTCCCGGTGTTTGACCGCACGCTGGAGATCGCCCGTGCCGGTGCTCGCCTAATCTCCCGTGAAGTGAAAGTGCTGATTGTGGAGGGTAATTATCTGCTGCTGGATTCGGCACCCTGGTCGGGGCTGGCGCGGTACTTCGATCTGACTGTTTCGATCCGGGTTTCGGAGGAGGAATTACGTCGGCGGTTGGTGGAACGGTGGCGGGGGGCAGGGCTGTCTGACGGTGAGATTGAGGCCAAAGTTGAAGAGAATGATTTGCCTAATGGGCGCACGGTGATCGCCGGTTCGGTGGCTGCGGATTTCGTGATTGAAATATCCGATGGTGGCCGCTCACACACTTCTGGCCCAACCGCCTCCCTGTAGGAGCGAGCTTGCTCGCGATGGACTAAAGAACACCGCACCTATCCAGGAAACCCCCGTTTTCGTTCACGACCATCGCCGGCAAGCCAGGCTCCTACAGGTTCTGCGTGAACCCTAAATCCCGAACATCCCCCAATTCGGAGGAGCCTGGCTTGCCAGCGTTGACATTCACGAAATCGCCATCGTCGGCAAGCCGTCTCTTTCAGCGACTGCCTATCAAGGACCAAACCAATGATCGACATCTTCATTGAAGTTGCATTCCGCGGTGTCTGTTTTCCCATTGGTTGGCCAGTCATGAAGCTCGTGACACTTGGTAAATACCCATCAACAGGCGCATGGCTGACTCACACCCCCGAAGCCGAATGGACGTGTGCGGCGGGGCTGGTAGTGCTAGTTATGGCGACTATGCTCTTGCTGGGCCAGTTCACGTTCGAATAGTCTGTCTGCGCTGGTATCTCGTGGGCAGCGGAACACCAGTGACCACGTCGTCCCTGCATTGTGGGCACATTCCCAGGAGATGATTTATGAGCGCTGCCGACATACCCATGGGGCAAGTGGTACGAGGCTACATAACGTTTGTAGGGAGTGATGAACCCTGGATCGGAGCGCAGTTCATGAGCTTCAGCTATAGCGCCAATGGACAGCGGTTTCACAAGTCCCTTGGCGACACCCTTGACGCTTGGTCAACGGCAACTCTTCGCAAAGCCACATACGGACTGAAGGTAGGCGACCCGGTGTCGGTTTGGTGCTCTCTAAGCGACCCAGAAGTGTGTTGCATCGGGGAAAAACCAGCTCAAAAACCAGCGATGGTGCGTTTTTTTGAGGCTATTGCAGGGCTAGGGGGGTTGTGAAATTAGTTGGTGCTATCAAGGCCGACGTCCGACTTTGTGTATGTTTTGCGGTATTTGTTGTGTAGGCATGCTGGTGCATCCGATGCCTGAATCTCGGTATGGAATGGCGGCCTCTGGTCTTGTTCATGTCGTTTTGACCGGCTGAAAACGACCCAAAGCGGACATTGCCTGTAGCTGAAGTTGACCGACCATGAATCCGTATTGCAGCATGGATTTCACGTGTGGCAGCGCTGTGCGGCCACTCTGTAAGCGCTACCTTCGCACCTAACCGGAAGAAGCTCATGATCATGGTGTTACCGAAGATCGAACTCAAGGAACTGTCGGTGAAAGCTGAAGCAGACGGTTTAACGCTGAGTGATCTTGTCCCCATTTGCGAAAGGTTCGGCGTTGCACCGCATGATGTGCTGAACGAGCTGTCAGTCGCGGTTGCGGAAGGCTATCTACAAGGATCTCTGCTCTATGATTTTTGCGACGGTGTTATGAACGGGATCATAAATGCTGTGGTTGAAGTAGGCATGACTAACGACATGCCTCAGCCCGCTTTCTCTCTTTACCAGGCATTCGATCAAGGTGAATGGTTCCGCAGTAACGACCCACCGAAAACTGACCCCAGTGAGAAATACACGAAGCCGGTAGTCGAGGAAATAATGCGTACCCTTAGAGACTAGCTTTCACAGATCGAGAGGTTTTCACTCTTCGGCTGGAAGGTAGTGGATCGAACGCCGCTTTTGGCCGATTGTTGTCTACTGGGACGGGCAACAACCCATTGCCGCCGGTGGCGACAGGCGTCATTGACCCATAGCGGACAATGGAACAAAGGCCTCGCCGTCAGCTGATCTATTTCAACAATAACGACGATGAAAGCGAGGCAAGGGAATGAAAATGGGATTTAGGGATGATCTAATCTGTTCAATGGTTTTGATCACTATCGTTCTCGTTTACGCATCTAGTGGTGGCAACACGCTTTACTTAGGCTTCTGGTATCTCATTGGAGTGCCAGTGGTAATGCTGCTTCCAGGCTTGATTCTACGTTCTCGGGCCCTGTTTCTAACTGGAACTACAGCCGCAGCGGTTGTCACTCTTCTGGTCTACATGGCGATCGTATCCAGCTCGGGTCGTGATGGCGGTCTCGTTGGGTTGGGTCATTTATTTTCTGTCCCGGGGATGGTCGTCGGCACAAGTGTTTCGGCTTGGTTGTTGAGGTACCGTTTAAATACGAGCTTGCCGTGGTTTGTCGCGGGCTTTGCGTTTTTGGGAGCCGGCTTCGGTTTCATGATTGCCCAAGTTATCGTGTGCACCACCGCTATGTACTGCGGCGCACTATCGATGGGTGATTGGAATTAACTGAACGAGTAAAGCAAGAAGTCGGATCTATTTTGATTTTCACAGGAAATAACTTCTTCCTCTTTTTAGATGGGTCGGTGGCAGGGGGAAGGGCGTCCAGTAGGAAGATTCAGGTGAAAGTTCAGGGGAATGATTTGCCTAATGGGCACAGGGTGATCGTCGGTTCGTCAGCTGCGGACTTCGTTCTTGAAATGTCCAGTGAGTAAAGTAGTTGATCAGAAGAATAATGAAGTCGCAACTAACTAAAAATGTTTGGTTTTTATGGGTCATCGGCATTTTCTCGCTTCCCCCAGGCGCTGGGTCGTTGGCTGTTGCGTCAGATCCGCCCAGTGAACGATGCGAGGTTGCAGATTTTAGATTTACGGCGACGCCATCAGAGTGCGCTTTATTAGAATCTCATGGTTCCAACGTTGTGACGTTTGGCGTGCAATTAACGGATATGCGCATTGTCGAACAGGACATAGTTCGAGACTCCCACATGATCGTGCGCCTGAGGCCCGTGGTATCTCGGGCTGCTCGAGGCTTTGTAATGATCGATGGGCTTCAGCCAACTGCAGTGGTGGCCGGACGCAACGTGTATAACTCACGAGGCTTTACCGGATACGAGTATCGGGGCGTGGACGATCAGCCTGTTTATGTTGGTAGAGGACTCACGACTTTTGAGGGTAATCGTATTTTTGGAAATGATGTTGAAGTGCTTTATCAATTTGATCGTAGGCGCGACGATCTTGAATCAATAGATGACCAGTTGCTGAAACTGCTTCAGCGCATTGATGTTCAATTGATCTCGGAGTAGGCATGCTCGCACTGCGCTAAATATGATTCTTCAGCTTTTTTGCGTTATCGATTCGTGCAAAAAACTGATTTCACTTACAACAAAGGAGACGGATTTATAGTTTAGAACGGGCCGAAAATAAATCGACCGCAAAATAAATCCGTCCCCTTTTTTGTCCCTTTTTTGGTCCCCTTTTTTGAAAGCGGACAAGATTTATGCCGCAGAAATTACGGTTTCTGTCTTACGGAACACGGGCGCCTTCAGCGCCCGTTTTCATTCACCCCTTAACCTGCTCCCGCAACCGCCGCCCAATCACATCCATCAAATCACACCCATCCCGCAACGGAATGGCCAGCAACAACGAAAAATCCTTCAACACCACTGTGTCGCAACCAAGCTCCGCACGAAAGGCAATATTCTCCAACACCTGCGTAACCGTCCGAATCCGGTAATCAGCCGCTGCCTGCAACACGTCGAGCGGCGCTTGGGTATCAATCAACAAAGAAGCCGGAATCATGTCGATTCCAGTAAGCGGCATGTATCTTTCCATAGGTAAATCTCCGATCAAGGCAAAAGTGAAAGCGCTTTGGAATCTCGATCGTCAGGTCGCCAAACCCGAGCCACCTTCACGGGCGACGGGACCGACTATAAGCCTCCCCACCCCAGCCGGGAAGGTGACGCATTCCGAGCTTTACGTAGGATTTTTTATCCCGTCCTAGGCCTAACAACCAGCGCTTTTAAACGCCCCCAACATTCCTTCAACTTTCCTCATCCCCACTACCGCTATCCTCTAGAATCACATCCCCCGCACCCGAGCCGGACCGCCACCCAATGCAAACCCCGACCACCCCAAATCCCCTCTGGAAAACCTACCTGCTTTTCCTCGCCCCGATGGTCCTGTCCAATTTCCTTCAATCCATGTCGGGCACTGTCAACAGCATCTACATTGGCCAAATGCTCGGCACTCAAGCGCTGGCGGCGGTGTCGGGCATGTTCCCCATCGTGTTTTTCTTCATTGCGCTGGTGATCGGTCTCGGCGCGGGGGCGGGGGTGTTGATTGGTCAGGCGTGGGGCGCCAAGGCAGTGCATCTGGTGAAGACCATTGCGGCGACTACGTTGCTGTTGGGCGCGATTATCGGGTTGGTGGCGGCGGTGTTAGGCAGTGTGTTTGCGCGCCCGGCGTTGCAGGGGTTGGGCACGCCGGCGGATGTGTTGGATGACGCGGTGGCGTATGCGCACGTGATGATGTGGATCATGCCGTCGTTGCTGGTGTATGTGCTGTTCACGCAGTTGCTGCGCGGGGTGAGCGATACGGTGTCGCCGCTGGTGGCGTTGGTGGTGTCGACGTGTATCGGTTTGGCGCTGACGCCGGCGTTGATTCGTGGGTGGTTTGGCTTGCCGATGATGGGGATTCAGAGCGCGGCGTATGCCGGGTTGGCGGGCAACCTGGCGGCGATGGGGTGGTTGGCGTGGCGGTTGATTCGGCGCGGGCATCCGTTGGCGCCGGATCGCGAGATGTTTGCGGCGATGCGCCTGGACCGGGCGATTCTCGGCAAGGTGTTGCGCATCGGTTTGCCCACGGGGTTGCAGATGGTGGTGTTATCGCTGTCGGAGTTGGTGATTCTGGCGCTGGTGAATCAGCACGGTTCGCAGGCGACGGCGGCGTATGGCGCGGTGACGCAGATCGTCAATTACGTGCAGTTTCCGGCGTTGTCGATTGCGATCACCGCGTCGATTCTTGGCGCACAGGCGATTGGCGCCGGGCGGGTCGAGCGCATCGCGCCGATTCTGCGCACGGGGCTGATGATCAATGTGTGTTTGACCGGCAGCCTGGTGTTGCTGGGGTATGTGCTGTCGAACTGGCTGCTGGTGTTGTTCCTCACCGAGGAATCAACGCAGGCGATGGCCGAGCACTTGCTGCACATCATGCTCTGGAGCCTGTTGGTGTTCGGCTTCCAGGCGATCATCGGCGGGATCATGCGCGCCAGCGGCACAGTGTTGGTGCCGATGCTGATTACCATTTTTTGCGTCCTCGGCGTGCAGTTGCCCGTGGCGTATGCGCTGGACGGGCAGTTCGGGTTGCAGGGCGTGTGGATGGCGTTTCCGGTGGCGTACCTGGGGATGCTGGTGTTGCAGACGCTGTACTACAAACTGGTGTGGAAGCACCAGAAGATTGAGCGGTTGGTGTGACTTGCCTTCTGCGCACGAACGGTCATGAACGAGGTTCGGGACGTTGCGACGCATCCCATTGCTCTTTCGTCAGCCCGTAACACTTCCATTCCTTGGGTGCCGTGGACAGGTTCATGACCGCGTCGTAAAGATGCACCGCGCCCAGTTTCAGCGTGGCTTTTTGCGAGCGGAGGTTGGTGGCGGCGATGTGAAAATACACGATGGGGTACGCGCTGAAGGCGTGCTCCACCATCAATTGCTTCAGCTCGCGATTGGTGGCACCGCCCCATTTCTCCCGCACCAGAAAGGTGAAGCCGATGGCGATGCTGTCTGGCTGATCCGGCGGCGTGTAGTAGCTTGAGCCGCCGACAATCTTTCCCGTCTGATTATCGATGACAACGAGGGCTTTTTTCGTCTCCAGCAGCGAGGCGAAATAGGGCTCGAACACCTCGCGTTTATAGCGATCCGAGGCGGGGTGCAGGGCCCAGATAGCCGAATCACCGGCCGCCTCGAACATGGGATCGAGATCATCTTCCGTCTGGGGGCGGAGGGTCAGGGTGTTGCCGTGTAAGACGGGTTGACAGTCGAAAGCGGGCATCGGGGCATTTCCATTGGAGGCCATTGGGCATGCAGCCAGTCTAGGGCGACGGCGGACGAAGGAAAGGTCCATTAAGGCCGGTATTGGTAGAGCCATCGCCAATTTTCAGTGAACTCCTTTTCCGCGGCCAGCCGAAATCCTGTGTAGGAGCGAGCCTGCTCCGGGCGGCGTTCCGACGATGGTGGCCAACGAAGAAGCGGGGTACCAGAATCACCCCGGCGCCCTCAGGATTTTCGCGAGCAAGCTCGCTCCTACAGTTTTATCGGTGTATGCCGAATGCCGATCTCTCCAAGCCATCAAAACGCATACTGCAACCGCGTGTAGTAATAACCGCCGGTAAATCCAAACGGTGAGTAACTCCCCCAGTTATCGCCAAACGACGAGTTGCTGACGCCGATATGGTCGGGATATTTATCGAACAGGTTCTGCGCACCCACCGCCACCGTCAGTTGCTTATTGATGGCGTAGGCGACGTCGAGGTCGGTGATCCATTTGGCCGAGTACTCGCGGTCCAGGCTCGGGTCGCTTGAGCTGTTGACCTCGGTGTAGGTGCCGTAGCGGGTCAGGCGCAGGTTGACGTTGAAGGCGTCGATGGCCCAGTCGCCGGAGAAGATCATCTTGCTGCTCGGGGAGGTTTTGGTGATCAGCGCGCGGGACTGGCGGCCCATCAGCTGGAAGTTGCCGCCCAGGGCCGTGAGTTGTTCCGGGGTGTCGTTGACGCTGAGGATTTGCGTGTGGTTGTAGTTCAGCGCCGCGGTCCATCGCACCGAGCCGTAGCGGCTCAGGTCTTGTCGGTAGTTGCCGACCACGTCGACCCCGGAAGTGCGGGTGTTGGCGCCGTTGGTGAAGTACTGCGCGCCGGCGGTGGCGGGTACGCCGATGCCGTCGAGCAGGGCGGCGACGCCGGGGCCCTGGAAGCGTTCGCTGAGCACCAGGCGATCGCGCAGGTTGATCACGTAGCCGTCCACCGTCAGGCTCAGGTCTTCGCTGGGTGTTAATGCAAAGCCGAGGCTGAAGTTGGTCGAGCGTTCTGGTTTCAACGCACTGGCGCCGAGTGCCTGGGCGCCCGTGGAATCCACCGGCAGAATCACGTAATTGTAGGACTGGTAGACGCCATTGATGGTGTCGAAACCGGTCGAGCGTGCGGTGAAAATTTCGTTGGCCAGGGACGGTGCGCGGAACCCGTTGCTGATGGTGCCGCGCACCGAGAACACCGGGTTGAACTCGTAGCGGGTACTGAACTTGCCGCTGCGCGTACTGCCGACGCCTTCGTTGTAATGCTCGTAGCGCCCGGCGACACCGACGTACCACTGCTCGACCGGATAGAAACCCACATCGATGTAGCTGGCGACGCTGTTGCGACTGACTTTCTGCGCATCTTCCGGGGAGATGCCGTTGGTGACCTGCGCGCCCAGGTCGGGCCGTTGTCCGGCGCGCGGATGGCCGGCCGGGAACACGTAGCCGCCGTCGATGTACGAGGCCTCGGAGCCGGCGCGGGTCTCGTAGCTTTCGCGTCGATGCTCAAAACCGAACGCCACATCCAGCGGTTTGCCGAGGCCAATGTCGTAGCTGTTTTTCACGTCGAGGTTGCTGGTCAACTGATCGGCGATGTAGATGCCGGAGGTGAACTTGTTCGGCGTGCTCTCACCCAGCGACGGGTTCTGGTTGTCATACGTGCGCTGCTTGGCGTAGTTGCGGCCGTAGGTGCTGCTCAGGTCCCAGGCCCAACCGCCAATCCCGATGTTGTCGCCCTTGGCACCGAAGGCGGACTGGAAGTCGGTTTCGTTGACCAGCCAGTACGGACTGTAACCGTCCGGGAAACCGTTTGGGCCGCTGGTGATCGTATTGCGGCCGTTGGGCAGGCGGTAGTTCTGGCCGTCGTTGTTCTCCCGTGTCGCCACCGTCGAAAAGGAATACAGCGTCACCGCATCGTTCAGCGGCAGGTCGAGGTTGTAGCCGGCATCGGCCAATTGGCTGCGTGGCAGGCCATATCCCTTGTAGGTGTGATGGCTGGCGCCGGCCTCGCGCGGGTCGGGCGAACCGTCGGGCTGTGGATAGTATTGGCCGGTGTAGCCGTTGCTGCCGGCCTTGTTGTCCCGTTCCTGGTAGCGGGTGTCGAGGGAAAGGTTGAGCACCCCCGATTCACCGACCTCGAAACCGTAGTTGACGGCTTCTTGCCCGGTGCCGCGCTTGCCGTCATACCCCTGGCCGAGGGTGGTGTCGGAGCTGCCGCCGGTGGTCTGCTTGAGGATGATGTTGATCACTCCGGAGATCGCATCCGAACCATATTGGGCCGCCGCGCCGTCGCGCAGCACCTCGATATGATCGATGGACGCCACCGGAATCAGGTCGAGATCGCTCGGCGCCGCGCCGCTGTTGATCCCGTTGATGTTCAGCGTGGCACTGGTGTGCCGACGCTTGCCGTTGACCAGCACCAGCACATGCGACGCGGTCAGCCCGCGCAGGGTCGCCGAGCGCACCACGCCGCTGGCATCCCAACCCGCGCGATCGGGCAGGTTGAACGACGGAATGAATTTACTCAGCGCTTCGAGCAGGCTGGGTTTGCCCACCGAGCGCAGTTGTTCGCCGGTGACCACGTCTATAGGGGTCGGGCTGGTGGTCACGGTGCGTTGCTCGGTGCCACGGTTACCCGTGACCACGACGGTATTGAGCGTGGGTGAAGTGGTTTCGGCGGCCTCAATGCTGAATGAGGCAAACCCGCAGGCAATCGACAGTGGAAGTAAAAGGGGGCGAAACGTTGGCGCCGTGCGGCGCTCTTGGTGGTTGTACATGAAGGTGAAGCTCCTTAAGGTCAGATGAATTCCATGTCACTTCTTGCGCGCGGCAACGGCTTCGATTTCAACCAGGCCGCCGGGCAACGGCAGGGCCACGACTTGAATGGCGGTGCGCGCCGGTTTGTTCGGTTGCTCGGCGCTGCCGAAGAACGGCGTGTAGCCTTCCTGCAACCCGGTGAAATCGAGTTTGCCGCCCTTGGCTGGATCACCCACCAGAAACACCCGCAGCTGCACTATGTCGCCGAGGTCGAGGCCCTGGCTTTGCAACACGCCTTTGAGCTTGTTGATGATCGAGGTGGTCTGCGTCGCGGTATCGCCGTAGGCCGCAAAGGAATCCTTCGGCGCTTTCGGATCGTGCAGGTCCGCAAGCAGACCGCTGACAAACAGCAGCTCGGTTTGCGCAGGCACCGACACCGCCAGCGAAATCGGAAAATTCGAGTTGGGGAGGGCGATGCGCTTTATCTCGTCGGCCTGGGCGCCGAGGGCGGTGGCGGACATGAAGATTCCTGTCAGTAAGTGAGTGGCTTTCATCGTTAATTCCTTCTATGGAACTGTAGGAGCGAGCCTGCTCGCGATGGCGGAGTGTCAGGCGCTATTAATGTCGCCTGACACACCTCCATCGCGAGCAGGCTCACGCCTACAGGGATTTGTGTGTGTTTGGGCTCAGGCGGCGACGCCGGATTGACGGCGTTCGGCATGTCGACCGATCAGCGAAACAATGCGCCGCGCCGAGTCGGCGGCGCTGTTCTGCCAGATGCCGACACCGCCATGGGCGAGGGCGTCGCTGGCCAGATACGTGCGGCCCTGAGGCTCGTTGAGCAAGCGGTACGCGCTCTCGCCAACCTCGTCATTGACGATCCACGGCCCCTTGCTGAATTGCACTTTCGACCAGTTGATCGCCACCGGTTTTTGCAGCTTGGCGCTGTGGCCGGGGTGCAAGAGTTCGACGGCTTGCCGGGACGAGGCGAACTGTTCGGCGATGGATTTTTTGCTGAACGCCTGGGCCGATTCACTGGTGTTGTACGCGGCAACCAAAATGCCCTGGGCACTGTTGAGGCGGTCGCTGGGGTACCACAAGCCTTTGACTTCGTGATCCAGGTAAGACAAACCGCCGTAGATGTTGAAGTCGGTTTCCCAGAAACGCGGCGCCTGCCAGGCCACTTTGTTCGCCTGATCGCTTTGCGCAGTGAGGATCGCTTGCTTGAACGGCGGGCTGAAGTTGTTCGGCAACTTGGCCAACAGCGGCAGCGGTACGGTGACGATGGCGTAATCGGCGTTCAGGGTCTGGGTCGCACCGGTCTTGCGATCGCGGTAGGTGATTCGGCTGCCTTGTTCCGAGGTCTGGATGTCGCTGACTTCGGTGTTGAACCGCACGGCGTCCTTGAGCTTTTCGTAGAACGCGTAGGGAATCCGGTCCATGCCACCCACCGGCTGGAACATGGTCGAGGAAAACTCGGGAATTTCATCGAACACCAGCGCTCCCCACAGTTTCGGATTGAGCAGGGTTTGCAGTTCCAACGGGGCGCGTGTGACGCCGGTTTGATCGCCGGCACCGGGCACGCGGTTGTAGCCCGAGCGCACCGAGCCCTTGTATTTGAAGTCGGCATTGAGGTCGCCATAGACCTTGAGGAAATTCAGCAACGCCTGACGGTCGTCGACGCTCAGATCCTGATCCAGGGCTTTGCGGCTGACGGTTCGTGCCAGCAACTCGGACAGTTGACCCCGGGTGTCATTGACCGCCTGGCGCAACTGGAAGGCCGGTTTGTTCGTGTCCGGCAGCGCCAGGGCGTTTCGGCTGCTGTTGACCAGCACTTGCAGCTCCACACCCAACTCGCGGCAGTAACCGAGGAGGGTCTGGTGATGGCTGGGAATCCGCGCCGGTCCGGCGTTGAAAAAGTGCCCGTCATCGAAGTCGACGGTCTGGCTGACGCCGTCGTCGAAATCGACTTTGCTGCCACGGCGCAAAGTCCAGTTGCGTCCTCCAACCCGTTCGCGGGCCTCCAGAATGGTCACCGTGAAGCCTGCCTTGCGTAGCTCGTAGGCGCTGACCAGGCCTGAAATACCAGCGCCGACCACGACCACGTGTTTGCCTGTGCCGCTGCTGCCCAATTGCAACGGGCTGAACGTTGAGGCCACTGCCTGAGGCGTCAGCCCCAGTGCGTTGAGCGCGCCGACAGCGGCGGAATAGCCACCGACGGCGGCAATGCGGGAAATCAGTTCCCTGCGAGTGAAAGCCATAAAAAAGCTCCTTGGCGTGTTTGCCTATGGGTTAGAGGTCGTAGCGCAGCGACAACAGCAGGGTTCGCGGATCGTTGACCGAGTAGTAGCGCGCGCCGCTGGACGGGACGAAGCCGACCGATTGCGGGTAGGCGCGGTCCAGCAGGTTTTTCACCGCCAGCGTGGTGGTCCAGTGGCCGTCGCTGGAGATGTAGCGAGTGTTGGCATTCCAGAAGGTCTGTTTCGGGACTTCCTGCACGTCATCGTTCAGCGCGTTGGCGTAGGACTTGGTCTGGAATTGCGCATCGGTGCCCGCCAGCCAGGTGCCGGGCAGACCGGCCGGGACCGTGTAGTTAAGGCCGACGCTGGCGTTCCAGCGCGGCGAGAACACCAGCTGCTTGCCGTTGGCATCGACACCCGGGCCGCTGGCGTTTTCGAAGTCGTCGTACTGGCTTTGCAGGTAGCCGACGTTGGCGGTCAGTTGCAGGTCGCTGGTCAGTGCCGTCAGGGTTTCCAGCTCGACGCCGTAGGTGTGCGCCTGGCCGACGTTGGTCCGCAGGCTCACGCCGAGCGCCGGGTCGTAGGCGTTGGTTTGCAGGTCTTTGTAATCGTTGTAGAACAGCGCGACGTTGGCCCGCAGGCGGCGGTCGAAGAAGTCACCCTTGAAGCCGGTTTCCCAGGTGGTCACGTCTTCCGGCGAGAACGCTTGTTCGGCGGCGGCGCGGGTCGGCGCGCGGTTGTCGTAGCCGCCGGCCTTGAAGCCTTTGGCGACGTAGGCGTACTGGTTCAGGTGCGGCGTCCAGGCATATTCGAAACCGATTTTCGGGCTGGTGGACTGCCACGACTTGCTCGAATCCGCCGTGAAGTTGGTCCCGGTAATCTGCCGATTGGTGTTGATCGCGTAATTGTCGTAGTCGAAATTCTTGTGCTCGCGGGTGAAGCGCAACCCGGCAATCAGCGACAGTTGCGGGGTGATCTTGTAACTGCCCTGGCCATACAACGCGTAGCTTTCGGTGTTGGTGGTGCTGTACTGGCCCTGACCGATGACCCGATTGCGTGCGACGGAATAGGTGAGGTTGTCGCGGTCGGCTTCGAACTTTTCGCGGTACAGGTACAGGCCGGTGCTGAAGCTGAATTTTTCGTAGTCGCCGTTCAGCTGGAATTCCTGGGTGGCGTAGTCCTGCTTGTAGGTGATCAGGTTGTTCTGGATCAGTGCCGCCTGACCCGAGTTGTCGTAGTCCACCGGCTGGTTGAACGCAGAATAAGCGGTCACCGATTTGAAGTTCAGGTGGTCATCGATGGCGTAGATTGCCCGCAGTACCGAGCTGCCCTGATCCAGGCGGTTCTTCGGGTTGAGGCTGCTGTAGCTCTTGAATTTATCGAAGTGGCCGTTGGCGTCGAAAGGCGTGTAGCTGGTGGTGTCGCCACGGTCGAAGGTGCCGGCCAGGGTCAGTTGCACATCCCATGGCGAATCCTCGGGCTTGAAGCGCAACTTGCCGCGGTAGGACTGGATGTCGACGTTGTTCACGTCTTGGTCACGAGTAGGGTTGGAAACGGTGCCGTCACGGGTCAGGCGAATCGCCGAAAAACTGCCGAACAAGGCGTTGTCCACCAGCGGGCCGCTGATCAGCAAGCGGCCGTTCTGCGCGTTGTAATTGCCGGCACCGAGTTCGAAGAAACCACGGGTTTCCTGGGTCGGATCGCGGGTGATCACACGGATCGCACCGGCGCTGCTGTTGCGTCCGTACAGCGTGCCCTGTGGGCCGCGCAGGACTTCGACGCGCTCGACGTCGTTGAAGTCGAGCATCGAGGAAATCGCCCGCGGGATGTACAAATCATCAGCGTACACCGCGACGGCAGATTCCTGGATCGGGTCGGTCTCGCCGATCCCACGAATGCCGTAGGTCTGTGCGCTGTAGGAAATCGACTGACGGCTGAGGGTCAGGTTCGGCACTTGCCCGGAGAGGTCGCGAATGCTTTTGATCTGCTTGTCTTCAAGGGCCTTTTCGTCAAACGCGGAAATCGCCAGCGGGGTTTTCTGCAAGTCTTCGCTGTGGTGTTCGGCGGTGACAGTCACAATCGGCAGGGCACCCTCCTTGGTGTTTTCTTCGGCGTGGGCCGACAACCCGAATACGGCCAGCGACACGGCCAGCGTCAGGCGGTTTGAACGGAAAGTGTTGTGCATGGTGGACCCCAAGGTGTGCAAGTGCTGCGTTGTCGTCGTTGGTTTTTTTTCGGCAAAGCGTTGCCGGGGCCATGGTGTGAAAGCCATGGCAGCGTTGGCTTGTGCCGGTTTCTGTTTGGATATGGCGATTGACCGTGGTGTGGTGTCGGCCGGAAAAACGTGCGGTTCCGTAAGCCTCCACCTGGTCAGGGGTCGGTAATGGTTGTAACAATATTTGTATAATGCGGAGCTGTAAAAGTCCGATTAGTTATAAGGTAATTATAAAAAATGGTTATTAAGTTTGTGATGTAAATGCGTAAAGCTGATGTTGTTTCTTTTCCGGCTCGTCGTATGTGATCCCTGTAGGAGCGAGCCTGCTCGCGAAAAACGTCCATGCAACGCGTTCATCCAGGCAGCACGCGTTATCGTTGACGTCTATCGCGAGCAGGCTCGCTCCCACAGGGGTATGCACACGACAAAGCACCAGGTCGGCTGGCAGGCCGACTGGTTTTTATTTTTTTATCCAACACATCGGACAAGCAAAAAAGCTCAGTACCCCCGCCCAAAATTCGCCGGATTATCCAACGCCAGCCCATTCAAATACCGCTCAAGATTCCCCAGGAAACTGTCCGCCAACTCATGCCGGCTATTACTGGAAATCGCCGAAGTATGCGGCGACAGCCGCACCCTCGGATGGGAGTACAGCGCATGCCCATCAGGCAACGGTTCCGGCTCAGTCACATCCAGCGAAGCCAGACCCAACAAGCCACTGTCCAGCGCCTCAAGCAACGCGCCGTGATCCAGCAAACCCCCGCGAGCAACATTGATCAGATGCAACCCGGGTTTGGCGCTAGCCAGCACCGTGCTATTGACGATATGCCGAGTCGCCTCCGTCAGCGGCGCCGCCAGCACCAGATGATCAGCACGGGCAAACAAATCATGGATATCCCGCGCCGCCTCCACCCCCTCAACCCCAAACGGCGTCGAACTCTGCCGCAACGCCACAACATTGATCCCCAGCGCACGGGCTTTCGCGGCCAGGCTTCGGCCAATCGCACCGAAACCAAGTATGCCCAGCATGCTGCCCTTGAGCGGCGTCAGCGCAGTGAAATTCCATTGCGCGTCATGCACCCAGATGTCCGGCAAATGCTTGGCAGCCGCGAATATCGCCGCCAGGGCGAACTCGGCGATGTTCTCGGCGGCACTGCCGCGCGAGGTGGTCACCGGCGGTCCGTCGAACAGCCATTTCGGGTAGAAATCGATGCCCGACGACACCACCTGAACCCACTTCAAACCATAGGGCCAGCCCGGTGGCGGCGTATCCGGCGCCACGTAGCCGCGCACATTGATCGGCCGGGCGAGCAGGATGCTCACTTCAGCCGGCAGGTCGCTGGGAACGCCGGCCGGTACATCCAGCACCTCGGCGCCAGGATGCGTTTGCGCGAGGCGCTCGCGGATCACGTCGTTGAAATCTTTATCCAGCTGGCTGGCGATAACGAGTTGGCTCATGGGCGTTCCTTTGGCTGGCGCTGGGCGAAGACGGCTTTGCCGACACCTTGTAAAACGGCGTCGTTCTGAGGGGTGTGAACACGGCTGCACAGCACATCGCGATAATGCCGCTGCAACGGATTCTGCCGGGAAAGTCCCGGGTTACCCGAGGCCTCAATGGCCAACTCGACCGCGCGAATTGCGTTGCCGGTCACCAGGTATTTCAGTTGCGCGGCGTGGCTCGCCGAGGTGTGACCTTCAGCGGCGGCATCCAGCAGGCTGCGGTTGGCAAACAGCAAGGTGTCGATGTGGCCGACGGTTTCCTGAAAGCGCGGCAGGGTTGACAGCGCAGCGCCAAGGTTGGACGGCTTGCGTTGTTCCAGCCAGCCGACAAACCAGTCGCGCGCCGCGTGCGCAACGCCGTCGTAGACCGACGACAGCAACACCGACATCCACAGAAAACCGTCGCCATCCAGCTCCGGTTGCGGCGCGCTCCAGCGGCTGGTGCCGACCGCGTGATCCAGCGGCACCAGCACGTTGTCGAACACCACTT
Organism: Pseudomonas sp. GB2N2; assembly: GCF_054897705.1. Lineage (NCBI taxonomy): Bacteria > Pseudomonadati > Pseudomonadota > Gammaproteobacteria > Pseudomonadales > Pseudomonadaceae > Pseudomonas > Pseudomonas sp. GB2N2. Next base: position 2,030,934 of record NZ_CM142701.1, on the reverse strand, counting down.
CATGGCTGCAGGTCGCGCGCATGCCCAGGTGATCCCAGTCCTCGATGATGCTGATGCCGGGCGTGTCCTTGTGCACCAGCCAGGCACCCACCAGCGGGTCCTCGTCATTGCTGCGCGCCCAGACGCTGAACCAGGTCAGGCCATGGCTGCCGGTGGAGTAGATCTTCCGCCCGCTGATCCGCCAACCCTCCGAAGTGCGCCGGGCAATGGTGGCCGGCAGACCGCCACGGGCCGGAGTGCCGAGATCGGGTTCAACGCGCAACGCATTGATCAATGCGCCGTGCTGCACCGCGTCTTGAGCCACTTGCAGGCGCAGCGCTTCAGGCCAGCTCTTGCTGTCTTGCAGGCGCGCGTGCTGGATGTACTGCATCACCAGAATCAACGCCGTCGAAGGCTCACCCTTGGCAATCGCGCTGATGGCCTGGCGCGCCTGAGCAAGCGTCGCGCCACCGCCGCCCAACGCTTTTGGCACCGTCAACGAGACCAGACCCTGCTCATGCAGCAGCTTGAAATTGTCGTGGGGGAAGGCGCCGCTCTCGTCATATACGTGCGCGGTGGCGGCGAGCTGTTGGCCGATGCTTTCCAGCAACCCGGCGAAGTCGGCCACTTCAACCGAGCGCAGCGGCGGAGCGTGTTGGGAAAAAAGACTCATGGTGAAATCACTCGATCAAAAAAGGTTCGAAGGCGGCTCATATCGGCAACAACCGAAAACTTTTGTCCCACAGCGGGCTGACGTCGAGACGCTCGCTCAAGACCCCGGCGTCGAAGAACAGGTCGGCGACTTCCTGTTGCGAGGCGATGGCCTGGTCGTTGACTTCGAGGACTTTGTAGGGCTGGCTGCGGCTCTTGTACTTGTCGAGAAACACCGCTTTGTCGATGCCCAGCAACTGGGCCGATTTCGCCGCCCACGGCTCGGGATTGTTGTTGATCCAGTCCAGCGTGCGAGCCTGGCGCTGCAAGTAATCCTGGATCGCTTGCGCGCGCAGCGGGTCTTCCAGCGCCGCGGGTCGTGCGGCGATCAGATAGTTGCCGGACAGATAACCCAGCGCGGTTTTCAACACCCGGGCGCCGCTGCGGAATTTCGCCAACTGGATAAATACGCCGTAGATCACCCAGGCATCGAGCTGGCCACTCTGGAACGCGCTGAAACCGTCCTGCGGCGTGAGCGCGACCGGGGTGATGTCCTTCATCGTCAGGCCCTGTTCCTTGAGGGCCTTGATCAGAAAATAGTGCGAAGTGGTCGAGCGCACATAACCCACGCGTTTGCCGCGCAACTGCTCGACCGACTCCAGTGGCGAGTCCTTGGGAATCAGGAACACCTGATCGTTCACGTCGCCTTGCAGCACCGCGATCAGCCGCGGTTGGCGATGACTCTGGATCGAGAAGATCGGCGGGATCTCGCTCATCCCGCCCACGTCCAGACTGCCGGAGGCCAAGGCTTCGACGATCAGGTTGCCGCCGGCGAATTCGGAGTAATTGACCTTGTAAGGCGTGTCGGCGGTGCCGGCATCCTCGGTGAAATACGAGTCCTGGCCTTTGTAGGTCGCGACACCCAGGCTCAGGTCCGAGAATTTGTTGTCCTGGGCGAACGCCCGCGAGGTCAATCCGAGGGAGGACAGCCCCAGTGCCCCGAGGGCGATTGAACTGGCCGTCAGGAAGCCGCGACGATTGAACGGTCCCTGTTTAATGTGTGTCGTCATGGTCGAGCTCTTGTCAGATGGCGAGTTGCACGGGCGTTTGCCCGAGCAGTTGTTCAACGGCGCGCAGCACCGGGTCGGCTTCGGTGCGTACCAGCCAGTCCGGGCTGACTTCGGCGAAGGCCACCGTGCCGTCCCGGGCTATGACCACAACGGTCGGCTGCGGCAATTCCCAAGTGCCGGTGCCCGTGGTTTTGCCGATGCCGTTGCCCCTGGCCAATGCAGCCTTGCGTGACGCGTCATCGAAGCTGTAGAGGATGCCCAGGCGTCGGCCCAATTGGTTGTCCGGGTCGCTGGCCACTTGCAGCTCAAGATGGTGGCGCGTCTTGATCTCTAACAGCCGTTCCGGCACTTGCGGGCTGACCGCCACCAGCGGAACGCCCAGCGCGTGCAGTTGCGGATAGAGCTGGCGCTGGTAATAGGGCAGGGCGATGTTGCAGGCCGGGCAGCCGGCGAAACGGAAGAAAATTAACACCGCCGGGCCGTTGGCGAGCAACTCGTCGCGGGTCAGGCTGCCGCCTTCGACCTTCAGTAAAGTGAACGGCTGGACGCTGTCACCGGCGCTGACGAAATCGTCGACCCGGGCTTCATCCACCAAGCGCTGGCGCTGATCGATATTGACTTGCAGGGCCGCCGGGTCCCAGGTGGCCAAGCGTTCTGCGTGCAACGCCGCCAGTTGCTGGTTGAGGGATTCGCTCATGCCAGTGCCTCGCTTTTTTCCTGAACCTGGGCGGTCGTGTGTGCGTTGCGGTTGACCGGGACTTGCAGGCCGAGGTTGTCGCGCAACGTGTTGCCGCTGTACTCGTCGCGAAACAGGCCGCGTTGTTGCAACACCGGCACCACCAGTTCGGTGAAATATTGCAGGCCGTCCGGCAACAATGAATTGATGATGAAGCCGTCCGCAGCGCCGCCCTCGAACCACGTCTGCAGGTCGTCGGCCACCTGTTCCGGAGTGCCGACAAAATCGCGGCGCGGCCGGGAGAAGCGCAACGCGACTTCACGCAAGGTCAGGCCTTCATCCTTGGCCAGTTGCTTGATCCGGTCCGATCCGCCTTTCTGACTGTTGGAGCCCAGATCACCCAGCTCGGGGAACGGCGCGTCCAGTGGGTACTGGCTGAAATCATGGTCATTGAATGGTCGGCCGAGGGCGCCGATTGCATCCTCGATGGTCACCAGCGCCACGGCCTGCTCATAGCGGGCTTCCACTTCGGCTTCATCGCGTCCGACGATCGGGCGGATGCCGGGCAGGATCGACAGCGTGTGCGCGTCCCGGCCAAAGCCGCTGGCGCGTCGTTTCAGGTCCTTGTAGTAAGCGTGGGCGTCGTCGAAGGTCTCGGGGCTGACGAAAATCGCGTCGGCGTTTTCGGCGGCGAAATTGCGTCCGGCCTCGGAGGTGCCCGCCTGGAAAATCACCGGCTGACCCTGTACCGAACGGGCGATGTTCAGCGGGCCTTTGACCGAGAAAAACTCACCTTTGTGTTCCAGTGCGTGCAATTTTCCGGGGGTGAAGAACTCGCCGTTCTGTTTGTCGTAAGCGAAGGCATCGTCTTCCCAGGAATCCCACAGGCCCTTGACCACCTCGACGTGTTCCTTGGCAATGCGGTAGCGCACGGCATGCGGTGGATGCTCGGCCTTGCCGAAGTTATCGGCCTTGCCGAAGTTATCGGCGGTGCCACTGAGCCAGGAGGTCACCACGTTCCATCCGGCGCGACCGCCGCTGATGTGGTCCAGCGAGGCAAACTGGCGGGCGACCTGGAACGGTTCGGTGTAGCTGACCGTGACCGTGGCCACGAGGCCGATGTGCTGGGTGGTGGCGGCCAGGGCCGACAGAATGGTTAGCGGCTCGAAGCGATTGAGGTAGTGCGGGCTGGATTTTTCGTGGATGTGCAGGCTGTCGGCGATGAACACGAAATCGAACTTCGCGGCTTCGGCCAGTTGCGCCTGTTGCTTGTAGAAGTCGAAATTCACACTGGCGTTGGTCACCGCATCCGGGTGGCGCCATTCGCCCCAGCCGTGGCCGACGCCATGGACCATTGCACCGAGTTTCAGTTGGCGTTGCTTGCTCATGGTTCTACTCCTGATTCAGTCGCATCGTTAACGGGATGCCTGGTTAAGGGGGATGCGTTTGGCGTTGAAGCTCTTGTCGAAGCCTTGGGAGACGTCGATGTGTTTGGTCAGAATTCCTTCTTCCTGATAGATGTCCGCGGTGGTTTGCAGGCCGGCGATGACCTTGTCGTCAATCTGCACAGGGTCCATGTGCGTGCCTTTGGCCACGGCGACATGCACGTCCAGCGGCAGGCCGGTGACCTTGGCCTGTGCGGCGGCGTATTCCTCGGGATGGGTGTTGGTCCAGCGGTAGGCGCGATCGACCCGGGCGACGAAGTCGTCGAGTTGCTGACGTTTGCCGGTGATCGCCTGGCTGGTGGCGGCCAGGTACAAATGGTTGGTCAACAGGGTTTCGCCGCTGGCCAGGACCTTGGCCTGATTCTGTGTGGTGGAAATGGTGGTGTAGGGGTCCCACGTCGACCAGGCATCGGCGCTGCCGTTGTCCAGTAGAATGCGTGACTCGCTTGGCATCAGGAAAATGAACTGCACGTCCTGAGTGGTCAGGCCCGCGTTGCGCAAGGCTTTGATGGCGAGGAAGTGGCCGATGGAGCCGCGCGTGGTGACGATGCGTTTGCCCTTGAGGTCGCTGGCGTTGTTCAACGCCGAGTCCTTCGGCGCGAGGATCGCGGTGGTGTAGCGGCCCTCGGCGTGGATGATGCTGACCACTTTGATCGGTGCACCGGCGCCGAGGGCAAACACGTAAGGTGCGTCGCCCAGGGCACCGATATCGACGGCGCCGGCATTCAGCGCTTCGCCGAGCGGTGCAGCGGCGGGAAATTCGGAAAACTGAATCTCGTACGGCACGTCTTTCAGCTCGCCGGAGACTTCCAGCAGGACCTTGATCGAGGACTTCTGGTTGGCCACCAGCAGCGGTTGCAGGTCGGCAGCCAAGGCGGTCGCGCCGAGCCCCAGCGAGAGAATCGTGCCCAAGAGCAGGCGTTTGAAGGGCAGTCGTTGCGTTGACATGGTGACGTCCTTTTAGCGTGATGGGGGGGTGGGTTCAGCGGTCTCGGCAGTTATGGGGGTTACGGCAGCACCGCGAGCCAAGGCAAAAATGCCGTCCATGCGCCAGTGTTGATTGGTGAATTTCCCGTCCGCCGCCCACTCATCCCAACCGGAGTCGCGGCGGTACTGACCCAGCAGGCCGGCGTCGCGAACGGCGTCCGGATCGAGACGGCGCACCTGTTCGCAGTCCGGGTCGACGTACAGCGCATCGCTCGCGCAATACAATTCGCACATGAAACAGGTCTGGCAGGCCTGCTGATCGATGATCTGCGGTTTGGCTTCGGCATCCAGTCCCAGCGCGTTGACCGGGCAGACCTCGACGCACTTCCCGCAACCGCTGCACAGGTCCTGGTAAATCAGCTCGATCATTGGGCGCGGCCTTGTGGTTGCGAGCGGGCGGCGGTCGTTAGCGGATCGTGGCGGGTCCAGAGTTGGTCGACGCCGGCGATGCGGATATGGGCGTCGAACACAGGATTCTGTTCCGGAGTGTCGCTGCGCTGGTGCATGCCGCGGCTTTCCTTGCGTTGTTCGGCAGCGCGGTAGCACCAGCGGGCGGTGGCGGCCATGGCGGTGATTTCCCGGGCGCGCAGCGGGTTGTTCGGGTCAACCGGCAAGCCTTCACGGACCTCGTCCCAGACGGTGTCCAGTACCTGCAACGAGCGCTCGATCTGGCTGCCGGAGCGGAACAGGTTTTTATCCAGCGGGTGCACTTCGGCCTGAATGCGCTGGATCAGCTGGTTTGGCTGCGACCTGGTCGTGATCGGACGCACCTTAAAGCCAGCATCGGCAAAACCTTGCAGCGCCGAACTGTTTGAGTTTTTTTGCCGTGCCAGACGCGCGGCACCACGGCCCGCGAACTGGCCGGAGGACAAGGCCCACGCAGCGTTTTGCGCGCCGCCGCCAGAAGTGGCGCCGGCAATCAATTCACGGCTGGCGGCATCGCCGGCCGCGAACACGCCGGACACGGTGGTCTGGCAATCGTCGTCGATCACCCGCAGGCCGCCGACGCCACGGATGGTGCCTTCGGGGTGCAGGGTAACGGCGAATTTTTCGCGATAGGGATCGATGCCGCGTCGGTCGAACGGCAACATCAGGTTCGGTTGAATGCTCGGCAACTGCGCCCGAATGTGCGCCGGCACCCGATTCAGCCGGCAGTACACCGGCCCGTTGAGCAGGGCTTTGGCCAGTGCTTCGGTGAAGTCCGGACCGGTTGACAGGTGCAGGGGGCGGTCGGCGGCGTCGAAAAATTCGCCGAAGCTGTAGACCATCGAGCGGGTCATGCTGCTGCCTGCCGCCGCAATGCAGTAATAGCTGGAAAACTCCATGCCGGACAATTCGGCACCCGCTTCGGCAGCCATCAAGTGACCGTCACCGGTGTTGGTGTGGCAACCTAGTAGTCGCGAGAGGAAAGCACAGCCACCACTGGCGAGCACCACGGCGCCGGCGCGAACCTGCCAATTGCCACCCGCCTGGCGACGCCAGCCACGGGCGCCGGCCACTTCGCCTTGATCGTTGCGCAACAATTCCAGCGCCGGGCTGTGATCGAGGATGGTCACGCCGCTGTCCAGCACCAGACGCCGCATGCCGCGCAGGTATTCGGGTCCGCGCAGTCCGCGATATTGGGTCACGCCGTGTTCGTTTTGCGGGAAGTCGTAGTAGCCGGCGAGTGTTGGCAGGCTGGTCCAGGTGGTGTCGATGATCCGCGCCATCCAGCGTGCGTCGGCCAGGCCATGGGCCGTGGCCAGACGTTTGTCGATGGCGGCTTTGCGGGCGCCCGGCACTGGCGGAACCCACCAATGACCCGGGCCGGCGGTGGCCGTGACGCCGCTGGTGCCGCAAAAACCTTTGTCGACGAGTGTCACGCGGGCGCCTTCACGGGCAGCAGCAACAGCAGCCCACGTACCGGCGAGCCCGCCACCGATCACCAGCACATCGGTGACCATGTCGAGCGTCGTTTGAAGGGCGGCGTGTGCCGGGGTGATGGTCATGAAAGGCAGGCTCCAGGCAGGTCTTGATACGTTGGTTCACCTCCGCCTGGAGAAAGGGGTCGGCCTGGAATCAAAGTTATTCCTATAAAAAGCCGCTGTGAAGTTCTATTTGGTTATATGCTAATTATTAAATAATATCATTATAAAAATCGTAGATATCAATAAAATGCATTTAAAGGTTGGCCGATTATTCCTTGCCGGGTTACCCGCTGCGCAAACCTCCACTCGGCCTCCCCATCGGGCAAGCAGATCAAAATCAAAAGCCAGATCGACAGCGCGCGAGGCAGCCAGATAGCCGACTTGGCTCTCTGGTCGTACGCATTTTCCTGTAGCAGCGAGCCTGCTCGCGAAAAACGCCCAGGCAACGCGTTAATTCAGACAACATGCGTAATCGTTGACGTCCATCGCGAGCAGGCTCGCTCCTACAGGGGATAGGCGTCAGCCCGCTGTAAGAGCGGAACCAATTCCCGTCATCACCGAAAAAACGGATATGCCCCCTCAGAACTTTCCAATGGTCTGCCGGGAAATCCCGTCAAAAGTTGTACGCCACCCGCGTGTAGTAATACGCCCCGCCAAACCCAAACGGCGAGAACTGCCCGTACTTGTAGCCCCCAGCCCAATCCTGAATGCCGTTCTTGTCCGGGTACACGTTGAACAGATTATTGGCCCCCAACGCCACCGTCAGGTGCTTGGTCAGGTCGTACGCCGCATCCAGGTCAGTAATCCACTTGGCGCTGAATTTACGGTCGTTCACCGGGTTGTTGTCGCCTTCGGTGTAACTGCCGAAGCGGGTCAGCGCCAGGTTCAGGTTGTAGTCGGTGACTTTCCAGTTGGCGCCGAGGATCAGCTTCGATTGCGGCGTGGCGACCGTCAGGTCCTTCTGCAGGCGTCGATCGAACAATTGCAGGCCCGAGCCGGCGAGTTGTGCCGGGTTGTCCTGGAGTTTTTCGATCTTCGTCTGGTTCCAGTTATAGGCCGCGCTCCAGCGCACCTGACCGTATTCGTCCAGTTGCTGACGGTACTCGTTGACGATGTCGACGCCGCGGGTGCGGGTGTCAACAGCGTTGGTGTAGTACTGGGCGAAAAGACCCGGGGACAAACCATTGGCGACCAGCACCTGCGAGACCGCCGGCCCGCCCAGCAGGCTGGTGGACACGATGCGGTCGCGAATACCGATTTGATAAAGGTCGGTGGTCAGCCGATAGTTCGCCGTGGGTTCATAGGTGAAACCGAAGCTGTAGTTCAGGGATTTTTCCGGTTTGAGTTTCTCGGCGCCCAAGGCCTGGGCCTCGGGGGTGTCCACCGGCAACACCTTGACCGGCACCGAAATCTGCTGACCGTTGACCACGCCGCCGGAGGTGAAGGTCGACGAGGCGTAAATGGTCTGCGCCAGGGACGGTGCGCGGAAGCCGTTGTTGACGGTGCCGCGCAGGGCGAAAGCGTCGGTGATTTTGTAGCGCGTCGAGAACTTGCCGCTCCACGTGCTGCCGATGTCCTGGGTGTAGCGCTCATAGCGAGCGGCCGTGCCGACGTACCATTTGTCGGTGACGTCCAGGCCCAGGTCGACATAACTGGCGACGTTGCTGCGACTGATCTCCCCGGCATCCGAGGTGCTGGTTCCGTTGTAGGAGGCGAGGCCGGGCAGGGGCGTTCGGCCCGCAAAGGGACCACTGGGAATGACGTAGGTGCCGGGGGTATAGGACGCAAAGTCGCCGGCCTCGATCTGATATTTCTCCCAGCGGTACTCGAAACCGAAGGCGGCTTGCAGCGGGTTTTTCAGGCCGATGTCAAAGCCGCGATTGAAGTCGAGGTTGTTGGTCCACTGATCAAAAATCTGCGAGGCGAGGTTGAACGATGTAGGACTGGTCGGCCCCAGGGACGGGTTCAAAGTGTTGTTGGCATTGAGCGTCGAATCGTCCTCGCCCCAGGTCGAACTGGCGTCGTAGTTCCAGCCGCCGACCTCGCCCTTGAAGCCGCCCGCCACCTGAAAGTCCTTGGTGCGGTTGCGTCGCTGGGCGTGGATGCCATCGGGGTAGGGCGTGTTCGGGTCGCCCGCCAATGAGGTAATTTCGTTGGGGCGATAGTTGCCGGTGACCTTGGTGGTTTCCATGTAGCTGGCGGTGGAGAAGGAATAGAAGGTCAGGTCGTCCTGGATCGGCAGTTCGAGGTTGTAGCTGGCGTTGGTGACCTTTTCCCGGCCGAGCCCGTAGCTGGGGTTCCAGCCATGGCGGTTGACGGTCTGGTCGCGGCTGTCGGGAAAGCCGGGCGAGGAATACAGATTGCCCTTGGCGCTGTCGGTGCGGTCGAAAGGTTCCTGCTCCTTGCTGTCCAGCGCCAGGTTGGCGAAGCCGTCGTTGGGCAGTGACAAACCGTAGTTAGCGGTCTGGTGTACGGTGTCGCCGTCACCGGCGCCGTAGCGGCCGAACGAGGTTTCGGCGCTGCCGCCGCTGTCGTTTTCCTTGAGGATGATGTTGATCACCCCGGCGATCGCGTCCGAGCCGTATTGCGCCGAAGCGCCGTCACGCAGCACTTCGATATGATCGATCGCCGAGACCGGAATCAGGTCGAGGTTCACCGGTACCGCTGCCGTGCCGATGCGCGCGAGGTTGTTGATCAGCGCGGTGTTGTGCCGCCGTTTGCCGTTGACCAGCACCAGCACCTGATCGCCGGACAGCCCGCGCATGGTTATGCCACGGACCGACCAGGACGTGCCGCCGCCGTTGATCGCCGGCAGATTGAAGGAGGGCAGCAGGCGTGCGAGCAATTCCTTCAGACCGACCTTGCCGCTGGCCTGCAATTGCTCGGCGCTGATCACGTCGATTGGCGACGGGCTGTCGGTGACGGTTCGCGGCTGGCCACCGCGATTGCCGGTCACCACCACGGTACTCAGGGTCTTGTCCGGTTCGGCGGTTTCGGCGTGGGCCTGGAGGCTGGCGGCCAGCAGGCTGAAGGCAGCGACTGCGTAGTAATCGTATTTCACTCGGGGGCTTGATGAGCACATGACGCGAATTCCTGGGAGCTTGCACGCGCAGGGAAACCCACCCCAGTAGGCGCGAGCGTGCTCGTGCCAACTGGGCTCGGATTGCCGGGGACTATTTAAAGGAAAGATCAGGCCGCGTTGGCGCGTTTTACCCGATGCGGAATGTCGTCATAAGCGATCAGCACCCGTTCCATGCGGCGCGGATAATCGCCGTAGTTGTAGACCGGGTAGTGCAGTGTCGAGCGGTTGTCCCAGAACGCTACGGAATGTTCACGCCATTTGAAGCGCACCTGGTGTTCGGGTTTGTTGAACTCCAGCAGCAGGCGCTCGATGAGTTGCTTGCTTCTTTGCGGGGTCCAGCCAATCACCGAGGGGTTCTGCGAGAAGTTGATAAACAGCCCGTCTTCACCGGTTTCCGGGTGGGTGCGCACCAGCGGGTGGGCCAGGATCGGGTAGTCGTAGCCGACCTTGTCCAAAGCCTTCTTGAAGTCGTGGACTACGTGCAGGTTATCGATTTCATCCCGCAGGTCATCCGGCAACGCGCGATAGACCGCGCCTGTGTCAGCCCACACGGTGTCGCCGCCCACTGGCGGCAAGTCCACCGCGCGCAACACGGCGCCGAGGGTCGGACGCAACAGCCAGCTGGTATCGGTGTGCCAGCGACCGCTGATTCTCGGGCCGTAGAGTTTGCGTTCGTCCTGCGCTTCGATCAGGTGCGCTTGCGGCTGCGCCGTGTCGTTTTGCTGGGTGGTCGGGTGCACGTAGAGCTCGCCAAATTCACGGGCGAATGCGATCTGCTGCTCGGTGCTGATGTGCTGGTCGCGAAAGAAAATCACTTTATGTTCGAGCAACAGGCTGCGTAGTTCATCGCGCAGTGCGGGCGCCAGCGGCTGGCGCAAATCAATGCCGGCAATTTCCGCGCCGAGGGTCGGTTCCAGACGGGTGACGTGCAGGGTGGAGGCGTGGGTATGTTGCAGGACTGCGGACATGAATTTTTCCTCTCGGTTGTCGGTTCAGCCTCCGCCTGGAGAGGGGTCGGATGTTTGGTGAGCGGCCCCTGCGTCCTTCAAGACGCAGGGGCGTGGGTGATTCAGATCACGAAAAAGCCGTGGGTGCCGTCGCGGGCCAGTTGGTCCACCAGCCCGAACTCCCAGTCCAGGTAGGCTTGCATGGCTTCGCGAGGGTTATCGGTGCCCTCGTAAGGTCGGCGATAACGGTCGATGCGCGGCGAGGCCAGGTGACTTTCGCATTCTTCCAGTGGCAGTTGTGCAGCGAGCCAGCTGGCGGTGCCGTCCTTGAGCAAAAATACCGGTTTGCCGGTCAGGGCCGCGACTTCGGCAACGGCGAATCGCGCCAGCTGACTGCTGCCACACGTCAGCACATAACGTTGTGCCGCCGGGATGTTCGCCAGCGCTTCGGACAACTGGCTGCGCAAGGCCCACCACGCACCGGGGATATGGCGTTTGACGTAGTTGGCGCTGCTGGTGAAATCGATGACCGCGCTGTCGCCATGGGTCAGCCATTCAGCCAGAGTCGCGGGGCTGATTTCCTCGGCTTGTTGCGAGGGCGGCACCGGCGCTTTCCAACTGCCTTCTTCGCTGAAGTGCGCCGGTTGCACGTCATCCAATACATGCACCTCCCAGCCCAATTGCGACAGCCAGGAGGCCGACATGTTGGCGCGCACGCCGTCGTCATCCACCAGCACCAGACGCGCGCCGCGCACACTGGCGAAGTGATCGGTTTCCTGGACCAGTTGCCCGCCGGGTGTCGAGCGGGAGGCGGGCAGGTGACCGGCTTCGAATTCTTCCGGGGTGCGGACGTCGAACAGGTACGTGCTGCGAGTGGTTTCCTGTTGCCAGCGTTGCAGGTCAGCGAGGCTGGCACGCCCGACCAGTGCCGTGTCGGCGACCCGTCGTGCGTCCTGGGCGGCGACGTGTCGATGTTCTTCGCTGGTCGGGGCAAACCGGCGCGATTGACCGTGCTGTAGCGTTTGCCCGGCCAGGGTCCAGCCGATGGTGCCGTTGCGCAGGGCCGACACCGGGTTGGCGATGCCCGAGTTGATCAGCGATTGCGTGCCGATGATGCTGCGGGTGCGACCGGCGCAGTTGACGATGATCCGTGTGGCCGGGTCCGGCGCCAGTTCGCGGGCGCGCAACACCAACTCGGCGCCCGGTACGCTGATGCCGGTGGGAATGCTCATGGTCTGGTATTCATCGAAGCGCCGGGCGTCGAGCACTACCACATCGGCTTCACTGTCGAGCAGCGCCTGGACTTCTTCTGCGGCCAGGGACGGTGTGTGCCGCTGGCTTTCGACCAGTTCGCCGAACGCTTTGCTCGGTACGTTGACGTCGATGAACAGTTCGCCACCGTCGATGCGCCAACCCTCCAGACCGTTTTTCAGCAAGCTGACACTGACGTAGCCCAGGCCTTGCAAGCGCTGGGCGGCGATCTTCGCCAGGCCTTCGCCGTTGTCGTACACCGTCACCGGCGTGTCGAGCCGCGGAATCCGCGAATACACCTCAAGCTCCAGTTTTGACAGGGGAATATTGGCTGCGAACAGCGGGTGCGATTCGGCGAAGGGCGCCTCTTCACGCACATCCACCAGCGCCAGTTCTTCATGGTTCAGCAGGGCCTTGCGAATTTCAGCGTAGGAGCGAATGGGTGCGGTGCTCATAGGGCTTGGCTCTCTTTGGACAAATCCCAGATATTGGGCAGATAGGCGTTGGAATAACCGGAGATGAACAATTTTTCGCTGCCGTCCGGCTGATACACCGCGCGGCGTACGGCACCGATGTTGGCGCCGTAGACGTGGATGCTGATGGAGGCCTGATCGTCGAAGGCGTTACTGACTTGATGAATATCACCGACCTTGGGCGACACCGCTTCAACCTGGCCGGGCCGCAAGTGCACCGGCTTGCCTTCGGCGATCAACGAGCCGTCGGTGTGACGGGCAAAACCTTGCGAGAATTCCGCGCCGCGCAACATGCCGATCAAACCCCACACCCGGTGATCATGGATCGGTGTGCGTTGTCCGGGCCCCCAGACAAAACTGACGACGCTGAACCGCTGCCGGGAGTCGGCGTGCAGCAGGAATTGTTGATAGCGTTCGGGATCTGGCTGGGCAAATTCTTCAGGCAGCCAGTCGTCGTGACTGACCAACTGCGACAACAGCTTGCCCCCGCGATGCAACAGATCACCCTCACGAGGGTTGCTGTCGATCAATTCTGCCAAGGCGCCGATGAATGCTCTGAGTCTTTCCGGGTGTCGGACCTGGGTCATGGCGATTCCATTGTTCGGGATGAAACGTCGATGTCATGATTTAAGCATAATGATTTTAGTTAATATGCTATTTTTTAATGATTAGGTTATAGCTGAATGGAATTTCAATCCGTTCTATATGAGGCTTCGCGTTATCAAAGCCTGGCGTGCTCGCTTCGGGCTATCCAGATTCAAACAATAGAACTATGCTTTTCAGACATCTTATTGACTGTTCTCTATGTGCGGGCCAAATGAAAATTGATGATATCGATGCCTTTGTAGAGGTGATTCGTTGCCAGTCCATCAGCCATGCCGCCGAGTCGTTGCAGCTGACTCAGCCGGCGATCACGCGGCGCGTGCAGAACTTCGAGCAGGCGCTGGGCGTTGAATTGTTCGATCGCAATACCAAGCCGTTGCGGCCGACCCTGATCGGCACGCGGGTGTACGAACAATGCCGTCTGATCCTGCGCGAAATGGATGCGTTGCGCGAGCTGGTTGCGACCGACGCACCACCCACCGGGCTGTTGCGCCTGGGGGTTCCGCAAACCATCGGCGACGTCGTGTTGCTCGATGCGCTGAAGCATCTGCGTACCGAATACCCGGAGTTGCGCGCCCAAGTGGCCACGGGGTGGGGCAGTCAATTGGTCGGCAAGATCGAGCGCGGCGAACTGGATGCTGCCGCCGCACTGTTCCCGGCCGGGAAGATTTTCCCGGACAACATTGTCGGTGAGTCGATCGGCAAGATGGAGCTGGTGGTGGTCTGTGCCAAGGCGCAATTGCCCAAGCGCCCCTGCAAGCTGGCCGACGTTTACCAGAGTGGCTGGATTCTCAACCCTGATGGTTGCGGCTTCCGCGCCGGTTTGCAACGCACCCTGTCGGACCAGGGCCTGGCGCTGCGGGTGAACCTGGAAACGTTCGGCACCGAGTTGCAGTTGGGGCTGGTGGCGGACGGTCTGGGCCTTGGCCTGGTCCCGCGCCCGTTGCTGGAGCGCAGTGCGCATTTCGAACAACTGGCCGCCATGCCGCTGAAGGATTTCAAACCGGTGATGGACCTGTGGCTGATCTACCCGCATTTTCTCGGCAACCTGCAAGGGCCGGTCGACGCCTTTGGCAAACTGGTCGCGGCCTCGCTGCAGAAGATCAAGCTGGCCGCATGAGCGGCATAACATAATAAAAAAAAATGATAATTAGCTTAGATTAAAATGTGCTTTTTATTATTTTTTGGCTTGTCATAGGCTGGGTGGAGATTCTTAAGGCCATCCAGGAAGTTTTGCCATGAGCAGCGTCAGTCCCTTGTCCAGCGCTTCAAAAAATGTTCGTCAACGCGTCAGCCCGGAAGAATGGGAAGTGCGCGTGAAACTGGCCGCCGCCTACCGGCTGGCGGCCTTGTTCAAGTGGACCGATCACATCTACACCCACTTCTCTGCACGGGTGCCGGGGCCCGAGGAACATTTCCTGATCAATGCCTTTGGCCTGTTGTTCGACGAAATCACCGCCTCCAACCTGGTCAAGGTCGACATCGACGGCACCCTCGTCGATGACCCCAGCGGATTGGGCATCAACTACGCCGGTTATGTGATTCACAGCGCCATTCATGGTGCACGTCCGGACCTGCAAGCCGTCCTGCACACTCACACTCGCGATGGCATCGCCGTGTCCGCCCAGCGCGACGGGCTGTTGCCGATCTCCCAGCATTCCATCGGTTTTTCCGGGCGCGTGGCCTATCACGGCTACGAAGGCATCGCCCTCGACCTCGACGAGCGCGAGCGCCTCGTGGCGGATCTGGGGGATAAAAGCGTGCTGATCCTGCGCAATCACGGCCTGCTCACGGCGGGCGTCAGTGTTGAACATGCGTTCCAGCAACTGCAGCAACTGGAGCGCGCCTGCAACATACAAATCGCCGCCCAGGCTGGCGGTAACGCCGAGCTGATCTTCCCGCCGGCCGAGGTCGTGGCCAAGGTCGAGGCGCAGGCTAAAGTGTTCGCCAGCGGCGAAGGGCCGGGTGTTGCACGGCACTGGAATGCGCTGGTTCGGCAGCTGGAGCGTAGCGATACCGAATACAAAAACTGACCCGAGTGAACGCAGGACTCTCGTGGGAGTGAGCCTGCTCGCGATGGCGGTCTGTCAGCCAACAATGAAGTTGAATGTGCAGGCCTCTTCGCGAGCAGGCTCGCTCCCAAATTTGAGACTTATTGCATTCAGGCGACTTTTTCTGCTGCCTGCCGTTCGCGCTCGGCCACCAGTTGGCGGGTCAACGGGATCAGGCGTTTTCCGTAGTCGATGGCGTCGTTGAGTGGGTCGAAGCCGCGGATCAGGAAGGTGGTGATGCCCAGGTCGTAGTAGTCGAGCAGGGCTTCGGCCACTTGTTCCGGGGTGCCGACCAGTGAAGTCGAGTTGCCTTGAGCACCCAGCAGGCCGGCGATTCCGGTCCACAGGCGCTTGTCCAGGCGCGAACCTTGAGCCGCAGCGGCCAGCAGGCGTCGAGAGCCTTCGTTCGGCGGTTCGCGACGGACAAAACCGTTTTGCTCGGCCAGTGCAGTGGCTTGTTGCAGAATGCGCTCGGCCCGTTCCCAGGCCAGCGCTTCGGTGTCCGCCAGAATAGGGCGCAGCGACAGGCTGAAGCGAATGCTGCGCCCATGCTTGGCCGCCTCGACGCGCACCTGGTTTACCACTTCACGCACCTGTTCGTAGGTCTCACCCCACAGCGCATAAACATCGGCATGCTTGCCCGCCACCTCGATGGCCGCTGCCGACGAACCGCCGAAATACAGCGGAATGTGCGGCAGCTGTGGCGACTTCACGGACGAGTGTGCGCCCTCGAACTGGTAATACTTGCCCTCAAAGTCGAAGGGTTTGTCACGGGTCCATTCCCGGCGAAGCACCTCCAGGTACTCGTCGGTGCGAGCATAACGCTCGTCCTTGCCGATGTAGCTGCCGTCGGCCCGCAACTCACGGTCATCGCCGCCGGTGATGATGTGCACGGCGGTACGCCCACCATTGAATACATCGAGGGTATTGAACTGCCGCGCAGCCAGTGTCGGCGCCGCAAACCCTGGCCGATGGGCAATCAAGAACTTCAGTTTTTTCGTCACGCTGGCCGCATGCGAGGCAATCAACGTGCTGTCCGGGCTGTTGGAATGGAACGCCACCAGCGCCCGGTCAAACCCGGCCTCTTCGTGGGCGCGGGCGACTTTCTCGACGTGTTCCGGTTGCAGCGTCGGACCGCTGCGTGGGTGGATTTCCGAAGAATGGTGGCCGCCAATGTAGCCGATGAATTCAATGCTCATGCTCAGTTCCTTGTCGTTGTCCGGGTGCCATGGATGCCTCCTCCTTGCGTGGGGTCGGACAGTGGTGCTGAAAGTAGGCGCACGCGGGCCAGCTGTGAAATGCCGTTTTGATCTAAGTTAATTATTAAAATAAAGAATCATGATTGCTAGTCAATATCACAATTAAGCATTTTAAGCTGCCTGCAATCTCGCTCGGACGTGCAGAAGAGAACGTCTAATTATTATGCAAATAATTTATCTAGCGTGGGTTCGATCTGATTTTTAATCATATTAGGTTATTCCCAAAAAGACTTTCACTGAGGTTTTTTATGCGATTAGCATGAAACCCAAGCTGATACACGGCGCCTTTAGCCGTGTTCTTTATGAGGAAGGACGCCTGATGACCGAAAAGTCGTTTGATACACAGAGCGCTGGCAGCTCTTTTTCCGTCAATAAGGCCGCTCGCCAGCCGAGTGATCTCGACGGGGCATCAAGGCTGATCCCGAACGGGCTGCGCAACTGGCGCACACCTGAAGTGCTGCTGCGCTTGCTCAGCCCCATCGCGTTGCTGCTGTTGTGGGAACTGGCCTCGCAGCTCGGGTTGATCCCACAGCGCGTCATTGCCGCGCCTTCCCAAATCGGCGGCACGCTGTGGACGATGATCGTTTCCGGCGAGCTGGGGAAACATTTGCTGGTCTCGCTGCAACGAGCGCTGCTGGGCTTGAGCATCGGCGTCAGCATCGGTGTTGTCGCCGCGTTGATCACCGGGCTGTCGAAGCGCGGTGAGGTGATCCTCGATTCGCCGATGCAGATGCTGCGGACCATTCCGTCGCTGGCGCTGGTGCCGCTGTTCATCCTCTGGTTCGGCATCGGCGAGTTCACCAAGATTGCCCTGATCGTGACCGGCACGACCTTTCCGGTGTACCTCAATCTGTTCGCCGGGATTCGCAACATCGATCCCAAACTGATTGAGGCGGCCAACACCCTCGGCCTCAATCGCCGGGAGTTGATCTGGCACGTGATCCTGCCGGGCTCCTTGCCTTCGTTCTTTGTCGGCCTGCGTTATTCGCTGGGGATTTCCTGGCTGGCACTGGTGTTCGTCGAGCAGATCAACACCACCGCCGGCATTGGCTACCTGGCCAGTGACGCGCGGGATTTCATGCGCACCGATGTGATCGTGATCTGCCTGCTTATTTACAGCGTCCTCGGCTTATTGATCGACGGACTGATCCGCACGCTGGAGCGTTTTGCCCTGGCCTGGCGCCCATCTTTTGTGAGGAATTGATATGTCGAGCACCGATTTTCTGGACGCGTCCAAAGTCGCGCAGTCAACCGCGCCAGTACAACTGCGCAATGTCGTGCGCCAGTTCGGTCAGCAGCGGGTGATCGACGGCCTCGACCTCGACATCGCCCCCGGCGAGTTTGTCGCGTTGCTCGGGGCCAGCGGCTCGGGCAAGACCACCTTGCTGCGCAGCCTGGCCGGGCTCGACAGCATCGACAGCGGCCAGCTGTTAGTGCCCAAGGCGCGGGCCGCGGTGTTCCAGGAACCGCGCTTGATGCCCTGGAAGCGCGCCTGGAAAAACGTGGTGCTCGGTTTGCGCACTCCCGACGCCAAGGCGCGAGCGATCCAGGCCTTGACGGAAGTGGGCCTGGCCCATCGACTGGATGCCTACCCGGCAACGCTGTCCGGTGGCGAGGCGCAGCGCGTCGCCCTGGCCCGCGGCCTGGTGCGCGAGCCCAAGTTGTTGCTGCTGGATGAACCCTTCGCCGCGCTCGATGCGTTGACGCGGATTCGCATGCATCGGCTTATCATCGAGTTGTGGCGCAAACATACGCCCGCGGTGCTGCTGGTGACTCATGACGTGGACGAAGCAATCCTGTTGGCCGATCGCGTGATCGTGCTGGCCGACGGCAAGATCGCCGAGCAATTGACCATCGACTTGCCCCGTTCCCGGAATACCGGGCAAGCGGGTTTTCAGGAGATTCGCGCACGCCTGCTGAGCTTGTTGGGGGTAGAGGTGGAGAGCACTGCACCGGTGCAGCAAGCGTCACACAGCGCCGTCCGACGCTTCGCCCATGGTTGATACCGACTTCGGTGCAAGTGACACACGCGCCGTTCAATCGCCGTGCGTAGTCCTCTGATTCACCCAACCGCCTGTAGCCGCTGGCGCAGCCTGCGTTCGGCTGCGCAGCAGTCGTGAAATCAGCCGCCGGGGTCTCGCTGAATGACCGCAATTGTCGGTTTTACGACGGCTGCGCAGCCGAACGCAGGCTTCGCCAGCGGCTACAACTGCTCATCTCAGGACGTGCCTTGGCGTAGCGGTTGCTGGTCAGTTAATAACGCTTGTAACTCGTCAGACCGGTGCCATCGGCAGGGTGCGAGTCGGCAGTTGACGTAAGCTGGCACGTGCGACGGAATGTTCGTGAAGGGTGGATGTGCTATGCAAATAGAGAATATAAACAATAAATATCATTATTTAAATTTATAATTAGGTTAGATCAACAAAGCATTTCACAAGGCAATTTGCAGCGCATAAAGTCAGCTTCCACAGGACAGAAAAGCTGTCATCTTCGGGGGAATATCCAGATGTCCACTGCACCACGACAACTCAGGTTCGGCGCGATCCTCACCGGCGTCGGCACTGCTCAGAATGAATGGCTGCACCCGGAAATACCCGGCGACGCCAGTGTCGATATCGACTGGTATCGCCAGCAGGCGCAGCAAGCCGAAGCGGCAAAGTTTGACTTGGTCTTCATTGTCGACAGCCCCTACATCACACCGGATTCAGCACCGCATTTCCTCAATCGCCTGGAGCCCCTGACGCTGCTGTCGGCCGTGGCCGGCGCGACGTCGAAGATCGGCCTGGTCGCCACGCTGACGACGTCCTACACCGAACCGTTCAACGTCGCTCGCCAATTCGCTTCGCTGGACCTGATCAGTGGTGGCCGGGCGGGCTGGAACGTGGTCACCACCGGTCTTGAAGGCGCCGCCGGGAATTTCGGGCGTGAACAGCACATCGACCACACCGAGCGCTATCGCCGGGCCGGCGAACACCTGCAAGTGGTGCAGGGATTGTGGGATTCCTACGAAGACGATGCTTTTGTGCGCGACAAGCAGAGCAAGGTGTTCCTCGACCCGCAGCGCCTGCATCGCCTCGATCACCAAGGCGAGTTCTTTTCGGTCACCGGGCCGCTGAATATCGCCCGTTCGGCGCAAGGCCAGCCGGTGATTTTCCAGGCCGGGATATCCGAATCCGGGCGTAACCTGGCGGCGAACTTTGCCGAAGGTATTTTCGCTGGCGTCGACAATTTCGAGGACGCCCGCGCCTACTATCAGGACATCAAGCAACGCACCGCGGCGGCCGGGCGCAACCCCGATCACGTGACCATTTTGCCGGGGATCGCGCCGATCATTGCCGACACCGACGAGCAGGCCCAGGCCATCGACCGAGAACGCAACGGCGAGCTCGACCTGCACAAGGCATTGGTGCAACTGGGCCGTCCGTTCAACTACCACGACTTCTCGCAATATCCTCTCGACGAACCTTTCCCGGACCTCGGTGATCTGGGCAGCAACGGTTATCGCGGCCACGCCGAACACATCAAGCAAGTGGCGCGCGATCAGAGACTGACCCTGCGCCAGGCTGCGCTGCGTTTTGCGGCACCATTTTCGAATTTTGTCGGCTCGCCGAAAACCGTTGCGGATGAGATCGAACGCTGGTTTGTCGAAGGCGCTGTCGATGGCTTCAACATCCGCGTCGGCGCACCCGGCGAATTCGCCCGGTTCACCAACGAAGTCCTGCCGCTGCTGCGTGAGCGCGGCCTGTTCCGCAGCGAATACAGCCACAGCACGTTGCGCGGTCATCTCGGTTTGCCGGTGCCGGTCAATCGCCACAGTGCCGCTCGCGATGCGCAGGCGGACACGCACAGCGAGCCGCTTCTGGCCGTGGGCGCGTAGCCGAGGCCTTCACATTCGATAGCCGCTGAGTCAGGCGCGTGCCTGGCCAGTGGCGCAAATGAGTAATCTTTGCTTTAGTCCACCTGTGGCGGGCCTGCGTACACAGCCTCAATGCAAACGGGAACCCCGCCCGGAGTGTCCCATGAGCCCTCGATTTACGCATTCCGCCGTTTGGGTGACCGCGCTGTTTTTCGGCGTTTTGGCTGGCGCCGATGCCGCGCAATACCGGCAGGTCAATGCGACCGCCAGCACCCTGTCCTTCACGTATGACCAGTTCAGTTCGCGGGTCTACGGTACGTTCAGCCAATTCGAAGGCACGCTGGATTTCGACACGGCGAACCCGTCGGCGGCGCACGCCGGGCTGACAATCCAGCTCAATAGCATCGATGCCGGCAGCAGTGACGCCAACGAAGAATTGAAAAAGCCTGCCTGGTTCGACACGGCCAATGCGCCCGTGGCGACCTTTGAATCTACCTCAGTGAAAGGGTTGGGTGCCGACCGCTACACGATCACGGGCAACCTCACCCTCAAGGGCATCACCCACAAGGTCGATGTGCCGGTGCTGCTGAAAGTCGAGAGCGCCATCGGCATCTTCGATGGGCAGCTGACGCTCAAGCGCAGCGACTTCAAGATCGGTGCGGGCGAGTTCGCGGACACGGTGGTTTCGGACGACATCAACATCCGCTTTCGCATGGTTGCGCCGCAGCAGTAGTGAGAAGGCGGTATGCCTGACGCACCGCGTCGCAAGGATCGCCAGCAAGCCGGCTCCGACGGGTTTGGTGTTGTGTCAGGGTGCCTTATCGCGCATTACGGAACAATTGATCCAGAGTGATCGGAGCGCCGGCCTGTTTTTCCGCAGGGGCGAGATACCTAGCATGGCTCCACTCATTACAGTGGAGCTTTCCCATGAACGATTTGCAGGCCTTACCGGTCGGCGCTGCGCTTGCGCAACCGCAGTCATCCTCCTGGCGCGACTGGCTTTCGGTGTTTTCCGTGGCCCTTGGTGCTTTCGCGTTTGTGACCAGCGAATATTTGCCGGTGGGTATCCTGCCGCAGATCGCCAACAGCCTGAGCATCACCGATGGCGTGGCGGGGTTGATGGTTACCGTGCCGGGGATTGTCGCGGCGATTTCCGCGCCGGCGATCATGCTGGGGGCAGGGCGGATGAACCGTCGTCATTTGTTGCTGCTGTTGACGCTGTTACTGGTGGTCTCGAACCTGGTGTCGGCCATCGCGCCCTCGCTGCCGATCATGTTGTTGGGCCGGGCGTTGTTGGGTGTAGCGCTGGGCGGGTTCTGGGCGGTGGCGATTGCCGTGGCTGCGCGCTTGGTCAGTGAATCCAAAGCGGCCAAGGCCACCGCGTTGATCTTCGCCGGGATCACATTAGCGACGGTGTTTGGCGTGCCGCTCGGGACGTTTCTCAGCACGCTGTTGTCCTGGCGCATTTCGTTCATCGTTACGGCCGGGCTGGCGCTGGTGGCGTTGCTCGCGCAAGGGCTGACCTTGCCCACGCTGCCTTCGAGTGAAGGGTTGCGCGTGCGTGCGCTGCTGGATTTCCTCGCACGCAAAAACGCTCGACGCAGCATGTTGCTGTTGGCGCTGGTGGTGGCGGCGCACTTTTCGGCCTACACCTACATCGCGCCGTTCCTGAGCCGCGAAGCGGGCTTTTCGGCGAGCGCGATCACTTCGGTGCTGCTCGGTTTCGGCCTGGTCGGGATGTTGGCCAATTTCGCCATGGCCAGCGGTGTGGCCCGGCATCTGCGCGCCTCATTGGGCGCGGTGGTGGTGCTGATGATCATTGCGCAACTGGCCTTGCCACAATTGCAGGGTATGGGTGTGGTGCTGGCGGTGTTGCTGTGGGGTATTGCTTACGGCGCGATTCCATTGGGCGTCAGCACCTGGATGCAACTGACCTCGCCGCAATTGCCGGAAGCCAGCTCGGCGATGCTGGTCACCATGTTTCAGGTGGCCATCGCTTCAGGTTCGCTGTTCGGTGGCTTGATGGTTGATCATCAGGGTGTGCCTTCAGCGCTGTGGCTAGGCGCCGGCATCGGCTTGTTGGGCCTGGCGCTGATGCTCAGTTTCGGCGTCGGCAAAACCCCGATTGCCGAAACCCTGCAACGCTGAGTTCAGCCCTTGAGAATGTTGTCTTTGAAGTAGTCGATCAATACACGCAACCGGGGTGCGGTTTGTTTGGACGCAGGCCAGAGCATCCACAGGTTGCCGCTGTGATCCGTAAAGTCCTCCAGCACCACCTTCAGCCTGCCGTCGGCCAACGGCTGGCGGATTGAAAAATCCGGCAGGCAGGCAATCCCCACCCCATCAATCGCCAAGTACGTCAGCGGGTCCATCGTGGTGCAGGTCATCGACTTCGCCAGGTTCGGCTCGATGTGCGTCTCGCCAATACGCAGCGGCCAACGCTCGACCATCCCCGTCGCCGGAAACTTGTGCAGCAGGCACACGTGGTGGATCAGATCATTCGGATGCACCGGCTCGCCGTGTCGTTCCAGGTACGCAGGCGACGCGACCAGTTGCAACTGATAACCCCCCAGTTTGCGTGCCATCAACCGCGAATCTTGCGGCGCGCCGGTGCGGATCACCGCGTCGAAACCTTCTTCGATCACGTCGACCATACGGTCGGACATGTCCACGTCCAGCTCGATGTCCGGGTAGGCGCGGATGAATCCCGCCAGCACCGGCATGATCAGCACGTTCTGGATCGGCACGCTGATGCGCACTTTGCCCCGGGGATTGGCAGACAGTTCCAGCAGCTCCATTTCCGCCGCTTCCACTTCACTGAGGATGCGTTTGCAGCGGTCGAGGAACAGCTCGCCCTCGGTGGTCAGGGTGACGCTGCGGGTGCTGCGATGGAACAGCCGCACGCCCAGACGTTCCTCCATCCGCGCCACGCTTTTGCCCACCGCCGACGCGGAGATCTCCAACTGACGACCGGCTTCGGTGAAGCTGCGGGTTTCAGCCACCTGAATGAAGGCGGTGATGCCGCTGAGGCTGTCCATCATGGGAAGGTGTGCTCGATGCGGGGAGGGTTGCTGCAGAGTAGAGCGGGGCGGGGGATTTGCAAAGCGGGAGTGAGATGGGTTTTTTCAGGAGAATCGAGTTGCCCCATTCGCGAGCAAGCCCGCTCCCACATTAGAACGCAGTCGAATGTGGAAGCGGGCTTGCTCGCGAAGGCGGCTTAACAGTCAGCGTAAATGTCAGGCAGTCGCTTGATAAAACGGATAATCAGTAAACCCCACCTCATCACCGCCATAGAACGTGTCACGGTCATAAGCATTCAACGGCCGGTCATGCCGAATGCGCTCCGGCAGATCCGGGTTGGCAATGAAATCCCGCCCAAACGCCACCAGGTCCGCATCGCCCGCCAGCAGAATTTGCTCTGCCGAGGCTGCTGTAAAACCGCCGGCCGCGATGATCACACCGTCGTAGTGACGACGAATCAATTGCGCTGCTACCGGATTCTGATCTTTGCTTTCATCAATCGAGTTGCCCAGAACACGCGGCTCGATCAAGTGCAGGTACGCCAGTTTCATCGTTGCCAGTTGCTCGGCGACGTAGACAAACAGCGCCTCTGGGTTACTGTCCTTCATGTCGCCGAAATTCCCGCTTGGCCCCAGACGCACCGCCACCCGATCACTGCCCCAGACCGAAATCACTTCGCGGGTGATGTCCAGCAGAAAGCGTGCGCGCTTGGCGATGGTGCCACCGTAGGCGTCGGTGCGAAGGTTGCTGCCGTCCTGCAGGAACTGGTCGATCAAATAGCCGTTGGCGCCGTGGATTTCCACGCCGTCAAAACCGGCTTCCAGACCCCGTTGCGCAGCACTGCGAAAATCTTCGATCAGCGCCACGACGTCCGCTTCGCTGAGTGCGCGGTGCGGTGTGCTCGGCACCCAGCCGCTGGCGGTGTAGGCCACGCCGTCATAGTCCACGGCCGAAGGGGCTACCGGCTGTGCGCCGCCAGGCTGCATGTCGCTGTGGGACTGGCGACCGGCGTGAAACAGTTGCAGGAAAATCTTGCCTCCCTTGGCATGGACCGCCTCGGTGATGACCTTCCAGCCGGGGATTTGTGCATCGTTGTAAAGGCCCGGCGAACCGAGGTAGCCGTTGCCAGTGGTGGAAACCACGGTCGCTTCGGAAATGATCAGGCCGCCGTCGGTGGCCCGCTGCGAGTAGTACTCGGCCATCAACGCCCCGGGCAAGTCACCGGGCTCGGAACGCATGCGGGTCAACGGTGCCATGACCACGCGGTGGGAGAGCGGGTTCGGGCCAATCTTGATCGGGGAAAGCAGGGTAGGGTGATTCATGGTGACCTCCAGTAATTCCAGTAAATGTCTGGAGGCGACTTTAGGCCGGTCCGCTGGCGAGAAAAACGGGCCAACGATCCGTACTCTCTGGACGCCGGACTCCGTAATCGACTTAAGCCCGGTTATGATAAGCACGCCCCGCCCCCAGAGCCCGAGCCTCAATGCCCCAGATCACCCACTTCAAAACCCCGTGCCCCGAGCACCTCACCAGCCAGATTCTGCAGATGGTCGTCGACAACCTGACCGATATCAGCATGGTCGCCATCCCGCCGAGCAACCTGTTGTACAACGTGTACCAGTACGCGATTGGCTATGAAGTGCACCTCTATCTGCAGGCGCTGAGCGGGGAAAAAGGCGTTGCGGTGGAGTTGATCGTCGCCACGGACGTGGATGATCCGCAGACCGTCATCGGCTTCTTGCTGTACCTGCCGATCAAGGACGACCCCCAAGCGTGCGGCGTCGCGTACATGGCGGTGCAGGCCGGTCATCGGCGTCAGGGCGTGGCGCGCAAAATGCTGCGGGAAATGACCGCACGCTACCCCCACGCCGAGCTGACCTGCGGCGTTGGCAAGGTCTCATGGTTCGAGTCGATGGGCTTTCAGGTAGTGGGCGCGCGCGGTACGCAAGTGTTGATGAACACCCGCGATCACCGCTCCGAAGGCTTGATGGGGCTCCTGGACGTGTCCGCGATCTACAGCTCGCTGGAGGTGCGACAGATTCATACGTACCTGCTGCAAAAACACGGCAAGCGCGCGATGCTCGATGCGGAGAAACAGCGGGACCGGCACCTGGATCAGCTGACGTACAAGGTCAATGAATTCGTCCGCGAGCGCTTGGGCTAAGGTCTGCAACCCGATCAATTGTGGGAGCGTCAACTCAGTAAACCTGTTCCCCCGGCCAACCCGCCCGACGCAACGCTTTGAGCAGCGTTTCAGCGTCCAGCCCAGGCACCGCATGACCATTACCCTCGGCGCTGTCGGAGGCCAGCAAGGCGTTGATGATCGCTTCTTCCACCGCTTCGGTGGCAGCGAGGAACAACTCGCTGATGTGATCGTTGTTGACCATGCTCAGGTTGTCGGTGGTCGGCGCTTTCTTGCTTTCGTAAGCGGCCGGAGGCACCTCGTTGCCGGTTGCGAATGCAATGAAAATGTCGCCGCTGTGATCTTCGTTGCCGCCGCCAGTGCGCGCTAGGCCGAGGCTGGCGCGCTGGGCGAGGCGGGTGCATTGATGCGGCAGCAGCGGCGCATCGGTGGCCAGGCAAACCACAATCGAACCCATGCCCGGATACGGCAACGACGCCTTGAGAAACGGCGAGTCGGCCTTTTCCATGTAGCGCCCGACCGGGTAGCCATCGACGCGTAGTTCGTTGCGGATGCCATGGTTAGCCTGGACGATGGCGCCTACTGTCCAGCCACCCTGAGCGGCGTTCAAACGTCGCGACGCGGTGCCGATGCCGCCCTTGAATTCATGACAGATCATCCCGCTGCCGCCACCGACCGCCCCTTCGGTCACCGGCCCACCGGATGCCGTGCGCAATGCATCGGCCACGTGCTCGACATTGACGTGGAAGCCGTTGATGTCGTTTAGCAGGCCGTCGAAGGTTTCCAGCACCACCGGCATGTTCCAGTAAAGTCGGCCGTCGTCGGGTTGCTGTTCGCGGTCAAGCACAATCAAGGCATCGCGCACCACGCCCAGGCTGTGGGTGTTGGTGAAGGCGATCGGGCTGGTTAACAGGCCGGCCTCGCGGACCCATTCGAGGCCGGTGGCATCGCCGTTACCGTTGAGCACATGCACACCGGCGAAGCACGGGTGCTGACTGGTGGAACCGAGGCGCGGTTCGATCACGGTGACGCCGGTCAGGATGTCGCGACCGGTTGCGGAGCGGCCTCGCACATTGCTGTGGCCGACCCGGACGCCGGGCACGTCGGTGATGGCATTGAGCGGGCCGGGTTGCAGTTGGCCGAACTGCAGGTTCAAGTCGCGGGCACGTGGTTTCATCGTTTATCTCGTCTTCAATTCGTGGCAGAAAAAAGTGGGCAGGCTGAACACAAATCCATGTGGGAGTGAGCCTGCTCGCGATGACCGAGTGTCAGTCACATCAAAAGTTGGATGTAACGGCCTCATCGCGAGCAGGCTCGCTCCCACAGGGTTTTGCGTAGGTTTACTGCCCGTTCTTGACCTTGCTCCAGATCCGCGTCCGTACACGTTCGGTAGCCGGCGGCAGTGGCTGGAGGGTGAACAGCGTCGCCAGGGCCTCGGCCGACGGATATACCGCCGGGTTGTTGCGGGTCGCTTCCGCCACCAGCGGCGTGGCGCTGCGATTGCCGTTGGGATACGACAGGTGATCGCTGACCGGGGCGATGACTTCGGGTCGCATCAGGTAATCGATGAACGCCAGCCCTTGCTCCGGATGCGGCGCGTTCCTGAGCAACACGAGGGTGTCGAACCACACCGGCGCGCCTTCTTTCGGCAGGCTGTAGGCGATTTTCACGCCGTTGTTGGCTTGCTCGGCATTGGTCTTGGCTTCCAGCATCGCCCCGGACCAGCCCACTGCAACGCAAATATTGCCGTTGGCCAGGTCGCTGATGAATTTCGACGAGTTGAAGTAGGCGATGTGCGGACGCAGTTTGAGCAACAGCGCTTCGGCCTTCTTGTAATCCTCGGGATCGGTGCTGTTGGGCGGCAGACCGAGGTAGTGCAGGGCGACCGGCAGCATCTCGGACGGCGAGTCGAGCATTGCCACCCCGCACTGGCCGAGTTTGGCCAGGTTGGCTTCGTTGAACACCAGCTCCCAGGAACCCACCGGCGCCTTGTCACCCAGCGCGGCACGCACCTTGTCGACGTTGTAACCGATGCCGTTGGTGCCCCACAGGT
Organism: Pseudomonas sp. GB2N2; assembly: GCF_054897705.1. Taxonomy (NCBI): domain Bacteria; kingdom Pseudomonadati; phylum Pseudomonadota; class Gammaproteobacteria; order Pseudomonadales; family Pseudomonadaceae; genus Pseudomonas; species Pseudomonas sp. GB2N2. The sequence continues at coordinate 2,003,480 of NZ_CM142701.1, read as the reverse complement.
AAGGCACGGCGTACTGGTTGCCCGGATCGTTATTGGCCAGTTTCGCCAGCAGATCCGCGTCCATGTTTTTGAAATCGGGCATCTTCGCGTGGGGCAGCGGCGCCAGTGCACCAGCCTTGATCAGGGTCGGCAGGCTGAAGTTGCTCGCCACCACCACGTCATAGCCGCTGCGGCTGGTCAGCAGTTTGCCTTCCAGCACTTCGGCGCTGTCGAAGGTGTCGTAAACCGGCTCGATCCCGGTGTCGCGCTTGAAGTCGTGCAGGGTAGTGGGACCGATATAGTCGTACCAGTTGTAGACGTGCACGGTCGGCCCCTCGGCGGCCATCGCCGACAGCGAAACGCACAAACACGCGCTGAGCCCGAGATTGATCTGTTGGCGACGACGACTCATGATGCGGCACTCCTGGCCTGCTGCAGGCCGTTGATGAACAGGTGCTTGCAGCGTATCGGCAGGCCGGTAACTCACCCATTCCCATCATGGGTTACTCGAAAGGGGTAGTGCGTGGACGCGTTGCTGAAAGAACTGCCGGTGCATCAGGGGCTGGCGCGGGTGTTTGGCGCGCTGGGCCGCGACGTTTTCTGGCGCGCGCTGGTCGATACGCTGCGGTTGCTGGTGCCGCTGGACAACGCGCTGGTTGCGGTGATGCGCCCAGGGCGGGTGCCGCGCCTGCTGATCGATTTCGACGGCAAGGGCAGTGGCGACGAGCCTGAGGAACTGGCCGACTACAGCGCTGGCATGTACCTGCTCGATCCGTTTTATCAGGCAGCCTGCGCCGGCATCGCCGACGGTCTGCACAGCCTCGATTCGCTGGCGCCCGACCAGTTCCAGCAGAGCGAGTACTACCTGAGCTACTTTCGCTCGGTGGTGGGTGCTGACGAGTTGCAGTTCATGATCAACCTCGACGGTGCTGTACTCGGTTTGTCACTCGGCCGTTCGACGCGCTTTACCCTCGAAGAGCAGGGCCGGCTGCTCTGCGTGCGTGACTGGGTGCTGGCCGCGATGCGTCACCACCTGCAACTGACCCTGCCCGAAGGCCCGGTCGCCGAAGCCGTGGCCGGGGATCTCGCGACGCTGCTGGATCGTTTCGACGCACGCCTGACAGTGCGAGAGATCGAAACGGCGCGGCTGATTCTTCAGGGGTTTTCGAGCAAGGCGATTGCCCAGCAATTGGGGATTTCACCGGAAACGGTGAAAGTGCATCGGCGCAACGTCTATCACAAGCTCAATGTGAACGGGCATGGGGAGTTGTTTGCGCTGGTGTTGCAGCCGCGATAGTTGCGTTGAATGTTTCATCGCGGTGTTACCGACGAAACACCAACGCCTTCAACCCACACTCGGCATCCGCATCCGGAAACTCCGGCGGGTTCTCTAGCCGCTGCTCAAACCGCAGGCCCGGCGCCTCACGCATGACGCCTTCGATCAAGAAGTCCGCACCCAGCGCCGGATCGTTCATGCAGGCCAATACCGTGCCTTGCGGGGTCAGCAATTCCGGCAAGCGGCGCAGCACGCGCTGGTAGTCCTTGGTCAGCAGGAAACTGCCTTTCTGAAACGACGGCGGGTCGATGATCACCAGATCGTACGGTCCTTTGCCAATCACCTTGCCCCAGGATTTGAACAGGTCGTGGCCGAGGAAGGTCACCTTGCTCATGTCGTGGCCGTTGAGCCGGTGGTTATCGCGGCCCCGGTTCAAGGCCGCGCTGGACATGTCCAGGTTGACCACGTGTTCGGCGCCGCCCTCGATGGCCGCCACGGAAAAACCGCAGGTGTAGGCGAACAGGTTCAACACGCGTTTGCCCTCGGCGCTGGCGCGGACCCAGTCGCGGCCGTAACGCATGTCGAGGAACAGCCCGGTGTTCTGTTTGCGACCGAGGTCCACGCGGTAGCGCAGGCCGGCTTCGGTAATGGTCATGTCCTCGATCACTTCCCCGACCAGCCATTCGGTGGTGCTTTGGAGCAGGTACCGATGTTGCAGCGCCAGGGTGTGCGAGCCGGATTGCGTCCACTCGGCTGATTGGGTGATTTCCATCAGCCGCTGTTTCAGCTCGTCGAGCTGCGCCGCTTCGGGTTCCTTGAACAGTGACACGAGCACTACACCCTGCAGCCAGTCGACGGTCAATTGCTCCAGCCCCGGCCAGCAGCGCCCGCGACCGTGAAACAGCCGGCGGGTTTCGGCGGGGGCCGTTGCCAGCGCGGTCAGCAGGTGGGCGTGGAGGGTGGTGAGCGCTTCGGAATTCATCGGGTCGGGTCGGGCCATTTGAGGGGGCGGCATTTTAACCCTATTTGCGTGTATTGGGCTGACAACTCCGACCACTGTGGGAGTGAGCCTGCTTGCGAGGGGCATATCCGTTTTATGTGTGATGGCGGGGATTGGTTTCGCCCTTACGGCGAGTCACTTTTGATAGAGCGCAAAAGTAACCCAAACGCTCTTGCCCCACCACTTGGCACCTCGCTAAGGCTCGGTGTGCCCTCACTCCGGCATTGCTCCGCGGGTCGCCGCGATGGGCCATCCATGGCCCAGCGCGGCTAAACCGGCATCCTTGCCGGTTTACCCGCTACGCAATGCCTGCGTTCGGCCGGCGTGGTTAACGGGGCGCCTGCGATCAAAATCAAAATCAAAAACGCGGCGGCCTCTGGGCCGACCGGGGCGTCAAGCGGGCGCGCTGCGCTTGTTTGGTCGTGCACAACCTCCGGGCTGACGCCGATCCCCTGTGGGAGTGAGCCTGCTCGCGATGGACGTCAACGATAACGCGTACTGCCTGAATGAACGTGTCGTCTGGGCATTTTTCGCGAGCAGGCTCGCTCCCACTGGGGGAATGCGCACGACAAAGAGCCAGGTCGGCTATCAGGCCGCCTCGGCGTAGATTTTGATTGCAGGCGCCCCATTAACCACGCTGGCCGAACGCAGGCATTGCGTAGCGGGTAAACCGGCAAGGATGCCGGTTTAGCCGCGCTGGGCCACGGATGGCCCATCGCGGCGACCCGCGGAGCAATGCCGGAGTGAGGGCACACCGAGCCTAAGCGAGGTGCCAAGTGGTGGGGCAAAGAGCGCTTGGTTACTTGCCGCTTTTGCAAGTGACTCGCCGTAAAGGCGAAACCAATATCAGTCGTTACCCCAGAAACGGATATGTACTCAACCCAAAACCCACAACCTGGGGCCGTCGCGAGTTATCACATTTAATTTAACTTTACGTGAGGATTTGGCGACCTGTCGGCTTCCATACTCGGCTCCAACGAATAACAACAATCGCCGGGAGCCCATCATGTCGCAGTTACCTGCTTCGCCCACGGTCAGCACCCACCCACGCTGGCTACGGCTGACCCATTGGCTCAATGCCCTCGCGGTGCTGGTCATGGTCACCAGCGGTTGGCGCATCTACAACGCCTCGCCGCTCTACGATTTCAGTTTCCCCAAAGGCATCACCCTCGGCGGCTGGCTCGGTGGCGCGTTGCAATGGCACTTCGCGGCGATGTGGTTCCTCGCCGTCAACGGCCTCATCTACCTGATCATCAACCTCGCCAGCGGCCGTCTCTATCGCCGCTTTTTCCCGGTCTCCCCGAAAGGCGTGCTCCACGATCTGTGGGCCGCGTTGCGCGGTCGGCTGGGACATGCCGATTTGAGTCATTACAACCAAGTGCAACGGGTCGCGTACCTGTTCGTGATGGTCGACATCACGCTGCTGGTGATCTCCGGCCTGGTGATCTGGAAGTCCGTGCAGTTCCCGCTGCTGCGTGAATTGCTCGGCGGTTACGACACCGCGCGGCATGTGCATTTCATTGCGATGGCGCTGTTGATGGCCTTCGTCGCAGTGCACCTGGTGATGGTTGCGCTGGTGCCTAAAACGCTATTGGCCATGATTGCTGGTCGCAAGGAGCCCGTATGAAAAAGCGCATCGAAGGCCTGGACGAGTCCTCGATACTGAGCGACGCCCGCAAGATCATTGCCCCGCAGATCGAAGACCGCTCGCGCCGCTCGTTCCTGATGCGCAGCCTGACCCTCGGCGGCGTGGCCATGTTGTCCGGCTGCAACATCACCGACAACGACAGCGTCGACACCGCGTTGTCCTCGATGTCGCGGTTCAACGATCGGGTGCAGGGTTGGCTGTTCAATCCCAATGCACTCGCACCGACGTACCCGGCGTCGATGATCACCCGGCCATTTCCGTTCAATGCCTTTTACGGCATCGATGACGCGCCGACCGTCGAGGAAGAAAGCTATCGGCTGGAAGTCACCGGTCTGGTCGCCGACAAGCGCAGCTGGCGCCTCGAAGAGTTGCGCGCCATGGCGCAGAACGAGCAGATCACCCGACACATTTGCGTCGAAGGCTGGAGCGCGATCGGGCGTTGGGGCGGCGTACGTTTCAGCGACTTTTTGAAACGGGTCGGCGCCGACACCAATGCCAAATACGTCGGTTTCAAATGCGCCGACGATTACTTCACCAGCATCGATATGGCCACCGCGCTGCACTCGCAAACCCTGCTGGCGCTGACTTACGACGGTGCGGTGCTACCACGTGAATACGGCTTCCCGATGAAGCTGCGCATGCCGACCAAGCTCGGCTACAAGAATCCCAAACACATCCAGGCGATTTTCGTCAGCAACACCTACACCGGCGGCTACTGGGAAGACCAGGGCTACAACTGGTTCGGTGGCAGCTGACGGCGCCCGACACCTTCACCGCGCAGCTCACGCTGCGTTCATTCGCAACCTGCGCTTCAAGGAGTTTCATCATGAAAACATTAACCACCGTCGTATTGTCCATGTGCCTCGCTGTAGGCGCCGCCAGTGTGTTTGCCGCTGAGGCGACCACCACCAACGGCATGAGCCAGGACAGCATGAGCAAGGACTCGATGTCCAAGGACGCCATGAAAAAAGACACGATGAAAAAAGATGGCATGAGCAAGGACACAATGAAAAAAGACACGATGTCCAAGGATTCGATGAAGAAAGATGAAATGAAAAAAGACACCATGTCCAAGGACACCATGAAGAAGGACGACATGTCGCAATAATCCAGTTGACGCAGGGGGATTGAGGGTATGACTTCAGGTCATACCCTCATGACTTTTAATGGTTACAGCCCCGCCAACCCCCAGTGTTAAAAAATCGCAAACACAGCTCATCAACAACAAAAAAGAGCGTTTGCACCCATGACTAATCCTGTCCGCCACATCCCGCGCTCTTCAACCCCCGACATTTGCCACGCGATCTCCACGGTCCGCGTGCACATCTGATCACCCAAAATCCCTGAAGAGTAACGACTCATGAAAGAACTCGACCTGTACATCGGTGAAGGCTTCGAAGGCCCAGGCGTGAACGCCGCGCACATCAACATTTTGATCGGCCCACGCAACGGCCCGGCCGGGCAGGCGTTTGCCAACAGCCTGGCATCGCCGAGCCAGGGCCATTGCCCGTTCATGGTGATCGCCCAGCCGAACATCCCGGTCAAACCGATGACCCTCTACGTCAACAAAGCCGCGATCAGCAGCGACCTGCACGGCAACGCCACCTGGGGCGCATCCCAGGCCGGCATTGCAAAAGCGGTGCTCGAAGCCTTGCTCGACGGCACCCTGCCGCCAGAAGCCGAAGACGAGTGGGCGATCGTCACCGCCAACTGGGTCAACCCGGCGTGCGACGACCTCGACGCGGTGTACCTGAACAACTACAACGCCTGCCGCACGGCGATCCGTGCCGCGCTGACCGGCAAGCCGGAAACTGCGCAACTGGCGGATGTGGTCAACCACATCAGCAACCCTTTCTACACGCCGAAAGCCTGAGGTCCGCGCCATGCAATACATTCGTTTGGGCAACTCCGGCCTTGAAGTGTCGCGCCTGTGCCTCGGCACCATGAACATGGGCACCCCGGACTGGAAACCGTGGATTTTCGATGAGAAGAAAAGCGAACCGATCGTCGCGCACGCGCTCGACAACGGCGTCAACTTCATCGACCTCGCGGACTTCTATTCCGCCGGTGTCGGCGAGGAAGTGGTGGGGCGCATCGTCAAGCGCCTGGCCCGTCGCGAAGACCTGGTGATCACCACAAAAGTCGGCTACGGCACCCGCACAGGGATCAACGCCAGCGGCCATTCGCGCAAGCACATCATGGACAGCATCGACGCCTCGCTGAAGCGTCTGAACATGGATTACGTCGATGTGTTCATGCTGCATTACTTCGACGTGAACACCCCGGTCGAAGAAACCATGAGCGCGATGAACGACATCGTGCGTTCCGGCAAGGCGCGGTACATCGGCGTGTCGACCATGCTCACCGGGCAACTGGCGAAAATCCTCATGGTTTGCGAGCGCAACGGCTGGGTAAAACCGATCAACATGCAACTGCAACTGAACTGCGCCTACCGCGAAGAAGAACGCGAGATGATTCCGTTCTGCCGCGACCAGGGTCTCGGCGTGTCGGTGTTCAGCCCGCTGGCCCGTGGCTTGCTGACCGGTGACGTGCAGTCGACCCGCAACCAGACTGACTTCTTCACCCAGCAGATGTACAGCGACGAAGCCTCGTTCGAGATCGCCCATTCGGTACAACGTGTGGCCCGGGCGCGCGGCGTGTCCAATGCGCAGATCGCCCAGGCGTGGGTCGCCAACCATCCAGGCGTGGACTGCATGCTCGTCGGTGCTGACACTACCCAGCAATTCGACAGTGCCCTGGCGGCACTGGAAACCAGACTCGATGCCGATGAACTGCATGAGCTGGAACGCAATTACACCCCGTGCGACGTGATTAACGATTATACCGCTGGCAAACGTATCTTGCGTTCGGCCCGTCCGGGGCTTGAGCGCTTTAATCTGACCGAGGCTGTGGCATGAGCGCGCTGATCCGTAACGGCAATTTCATCGACGGCCAATGGTCCAGCGGTGGCTCGACTTATCCGGTATTCAACCCGGCCAACGGTGAGCTGATCGCCGATGTGCAAAAGGCCGGCGCCGAACACACCAACCGGGCCATCGACGCCGCCAACCGCGCGTTGCCGGCCTGGCGCAAATTGACCGCCAAGGAACGCAGCCAGAAGCTCAAGCGCTGGAGCGAGCTGATGCTGAGCAACCAGAAGGATCTGGCGACGCTGCTCAGCCGCGAACAAGGCAAACCGCTGGCCGAAGCCATGGGCGAAGTGGTGTACGCCGCAAGCTTTCTGGAGTGGTTCGCCGAAGAGGCCAAGCGCGCTTACGGCGACGTGATTCCGAGCCACAAGGCGGATGCGCGGATCATCGTGGTCAAGGAAGCCATCGGCGTGGTCGCCGCGATCACACCGTGGAATTTCCCGCTGGCGATGGTCACCCGCAAGGTCGGCCCGGCACTGGCGGCCGGTTGCACGATGATTCTCAAACCCTCGGAAGAGACGCCGTTGTCGGCGTTCGCACTGGCGGTGCTGGCTGAACAGGCCGGCATTCCGGCCGGTGTGTTCAACATCGTTTCCGGCGATGCCGTGGCGATTGGCGGCGCGCTGCAAGCCTCCAGCGTCGTGCGCAAACTGTCATTCACCGGTTCCACCCGCACGGGCAAATTGCTGATGCGCCAGGCCGCCGAGACCCTGAAAAAAGTCTCGCTGGAACTGGGCGGCAACGCGCCGTTCATTGTCTTCGACGATGCCGATCTGGACGCTGCGGTGAAAGGCGCGATGGCCTCGAAATTCCGCAACACCGGGCAAACCTGCGTCTGCGTGAACCGCTTCTTCATTCAGGACGGCGTTTACGAGGCCTTTACCGGCAAGCTCGCCGAAGCCGTGGCGGCAATGCGCGTGGGCAGTGCACTGGACGGCGAAACCGAACAGGGTCCGCTGATCAACGCGGCGGCGCTGGCCAAGGTTGAACTGCACGTCGGCGATGCGCTGGAGAAGGGCGCCAAACTGATGTGCGGAGGCCGGCGCCATGCGCTCGGCGGTACATTCTACGAGCCGACCATCCTCGCCGAAGCCAACAGCGAGATGCTGATTGCCCAGGACGAGACCTTCGGCCCGGTCGCCGCGTGCTTCCGTTTCAAGGACGAGGCCGAAGTGCTGCAAAAAGCCAACGACACACCGTACGGTTTGTCCGCTTATTTCTACAGCCGCGACATCGGCCGCGTCTGGCGCATGGCCGAAGGCCTGGAAGCGGGCATGGTCGGAATCAACGAAGGGATCATTTCCACGGAAGTGGCGCCGTTCGGCGGCATCAAGGAATCGGGCCTGGGCCGCGAAGGCTCGAAGTACGGGCTGGATGACTACCTGGAAATCAAATACCTGTTGATGGGCGGCCTCTAAAAGCATCAGCCAACCCCTGTGGGAGCGGGCTTGCCCGCGATAAGGGCCATACATTCAGCAATGATGTTGGCTGACACTTTGCTATCGCGGGCAAGAAACATCGTGGTGTGCTGCTCGGTTCGTTCAGCGTGATTTGGACCTTCGGCTACGTCGCCGCCACCTTCGCCGGCACCGCCATGCTCAGCCTCGGTGACGATGCCTGGCGCTGGATGCTGGCGTCGTCGGCCATTCCGGCGGCAATCATCCTGATTGCCCGCATCGGCACCCCGGAATCGCCACGCTGGTTGGTCAATCAGGGCCGCATCGCCGAGGCACGTGCGATCGTCAAGAAACACTTGGGTGACAACGTCGAACTCGACGAAACCCAATCCACCGAAACCCGCTCCGGCTACGCGGTCTTGTTCAGCCGCGAATACCGCACACGCACCGCGTTCAATTGCCTGTTCTTCGTCTGCATCGTGATGCCGTACTTCGCGATCTACACCTTCCTGCCGTCGATTTTGCAGAAGATGGGCCTGGCCGAGGGGTTTGGCACTGAGTTGATGCTGAACATGCTGCTGATTCTCGGCGTTGAGCAACCTGGTCGGCGTATTCCCGGCCGAGAGCTTCCCGACCGAAGTGCGCGCCAGCGGGATTGGCCTGGCGACGGCGGTGAGTCGTTTGGGCTCGGCAGTGAGTACGTTCCTGATGCCGGTGAGTGTGGCGGGGATCGGCTTGAGTCCGACCATGGGCATACTGGCGGCGATTCTGGCGTTGGGCGCGTTGTTGTCCTGGGCCTGGGCGCCGGAGACCAAATCGCTGACACTGAGCCAGGCGTGCAAGGCGCAGAGTCCAGTGGAAGGCAGTGCGCCGGTGGCCGCAAAAGTCGTAGCCCCGATCTAAGTAACTACATCAATCAACTGTAGGAGCGAACCTGCTCGCAATGGTGTGTCAGTCGACATCAAGGTGGCTGACACACCATCGCGAGCAGGCTCACTCCTACAAGGGGCATCGTTGATTCAGGGATTGCTGACCAGCCCGAGCCAATCGGTGAACAACCGCACTTTCGACAAACCCTGCTTGTCGTTCGCCACATCCAGCCAATAGCCATACGGCCCGATCACTTCCACGGGTGTGATCGGCAACAGGCTGCCATTCTCCAGTTCCTTTTCGATCATCTGCCGGTCAATCACGGCCAGGCCGCCGCCCGCCAGCGCGGTGTGGATCACTTGATCCAGGGTGCTGAATTCCAGCCCTTGCCCCGCATCGACATCGGTGCGACCCATTGCCTCCAGCCAGTTCTCCCAGACCTTCAAGCGCTTGCCGTCGTGCAGGATGTGCAGCAACGGAAATTGCCGCAGGTCCGGCGGCTGGCCGTTGACGAACAATTCCGGGCTGGCCACTGCCATGTGCCGTTCCATCACCAGCAACTGGCTGTTGCAATGGGGCGCGGCGTCGAGGCCGAAGCGGATGTGGCAGTCGATTTCCGCAAGACTGTCGTGGCCGCTGTGGTGGGTCACGCTGAGGCTGATGTCCGGGTAGCGCTGGCAAAACGCGCGCAGGTGCGCCGACAACCAGCGCGTGGCCCAGGTCGGTGGCGCGACGATGCGCAGACGCTGGCGCAAGTTGGGTACGCGCACCGCTTGCAAGGCGCGTTCGACGTGGTCGAAGGCGTCACTCAGTTGCGGGGAGAGGGCAATCCCGGTTTCAGTCAGCGACAGGCCTTGCGGCGTGCGGATGAACAGGGCGACACCGAGGTAGTCTTCGAGGTGCTTGATCTGGCGGCTGACCGCGCCCTGGGTGACATTTAGCCCCAGGGCCGCCTGACTGAAACTGCGATGCCGCGCGACCTCTTCGAAGACACGCAGCATGTTGAGCGAGGGCAGTTGACGCATGAAAAGGTGGCTCCGGACCTGACGCCGAGGTGGGGCAGGTTTATTGTTTTTGATGAATATTCTGTAGGGCGTATCTGACTCCTCCGTGATGGGCTGATGCAAGTGTTGTTTGGGCGGACGTCATCGCTGGCTTGCCAGCGAAGGCGTCCTCATGGACGCCAAAAAGCCTGGGTCAGAAGTAATACCCAATGTTCATGTACAACTGACTCTCCCAATGATCGGTCCCGCCGGCCCCCAAGCTCTGGGTGTAGCTGCTGCCGCCGATATACGGATCATTCTTGCCATACAACCATTCGGTCGCGATCCACAATTTACTGAAGGAAAACGACGTACCGAGGATCAACCGCTCCGAGGTCTTGAACTCGCTGGCGGATTTATCGAAGGCGCTGTAGTTGGCGTACAGCTTCACGCCGCTGATCTGGTCGAACAGGTATTTGCCGCTGACGTCATAACTCAGGTCCGCGACGTACAAATTGCCGCGACTGGCGACGTTGTAGGTGCCGTCGTAACCGCCCAGCGTCACCACTTCATCGGTGCCGGCGTTGCGCGGTGACATTTGTTGCCGCGCCGCTTGCAGTTGCACGCCCCACGGACCGTTCTTGCCCAGGTAATGCACGGCCACGGCGTTGCGGCGGCCGTCGTTGTCGGTGTCTTTGTTTTCCAGGGTCGAGGTCAGGCCGGAGAGCCCCACTTCGGATTTCCACGGTCCCAGGTCCATGGCCTTCGCTACCCGCAGGACCACGGTGTTGCGTTCCTGGTTGTCGCTGCCATCGCCCACGTAACTGTCGGCCCCGGAGACCACGCTGGAGTAGGTCACGCCTTTGCTGGTGCCTTTGCCTTGCCACGCAGGGCGCAGGTAGTAACCGGCCTGGACGTTCCAGTCGCCGCTTTGCTGGATGTACTTGGCGCCGACCTGTTGCACGTCTTCAAGGCCGATGACGTTGCCCAGGGTTTCGTAGAAGGTGCTGCCGAAGTACGGCTGCAAACCGAACGGCACGGTGTTCAAACCCACCTGCACCTGCTGATCGGGGTTGAACTTGTAGCCGGCCCACGCGAACTTGGCGAACTGTATGTCACCGTAGTTTTTGGTGTACTGGTAAGGGTACGAGCGACCGTAGAAACGGTACTGAGCCTCGCCGATCCAGGTGTCGGAATGGTACTTGGCGCTGAGGAACACCGTGTCCAGGCCGAACTTCTGAATGTCGCGGTCCGGGTCGTAATCCCAGCGTGCGCGAACGGCGCCGCCGAGGTCGAGGTTGTCGGTCACCTGCACCGCCATGGCCGGGGCCGCGAAGGCGCCGAGCAGCGGAATCAGGGCGATGGAACGGACCGCGAGAGGGGTGGTTGTGCGCACAGTAATACTCCTGACTTTTTTAGTTATGGTTGGCAACAGCAACCCATGCCGCAGCGAACGCTGCGACCTGGGGAAAGGGTTGAAAGGGTTAGCTGGCTTGAGGTCGAATCAGCCTCAGCGTGGGTGCAATGACAGGCAATACCGGTATCGCCGAAGCACCGGGGGCCGCCGCGAGCAAGGTCTGGGTGTAGGTGTTTTGCGGCCGCAACAGCACCTGTTCGGCCGTGCCGTATTCCACCACTTCGCCCTGGCGCATCACCGCGATGTAATCGCTGATCTGCGCCGCCACGCGCAGGTCATGGGTGATGAACAAAATGCTCAGGTTGAGGCGCTGCTGCAGTTCGGCGAGCAGCTCTAGCACTTGCTTTTGCACCGAGACATCCAGCGCCGAGACGCTCTCATCGGCGATCAATACTTCCGGGCGCATCGCCAGGGCGCGGGCGATGCCGATGCGCTGGCGCTGGCCGCCGGAGAATTGCCGAGGCTTGCGTTTGAGGGCGTCGCGCTTGAGCCCGACCTGTTCGAGCAAATCACCGGCCTCGGTCCACGCATCCTTGGCCGACAAACCCCGCAGTTGCGCGGCGCGAGCGATGATGTCGCCGACGCGATGGCGCGGATTCAGCGAGCCGTAAGGGTCCTGGAAAATCATCTGGATCCGCCGCCGATTGGCCGCCAATGCCGAACCGCGCAAGGCGAGGAAATCCGTATCGCCGACCCAGACATGGCCGCTGTCGCTGTCCACCAGCCGGATCGCGGCTTTCACCAGCGTGCTTTTGCCGGAGCCGGACTCGCCGACAATCGCCAGCGTCTTGCCCCGTGGCAGTTGCAGCGAGACATCCTTGAGCGCCGGCACCCGACGGCCACCGACGTTGTAGGTTTTGGTCAGGTGCTCAATGCGCAAGGCCAATTCGCCGTCGGCGCAGGGGGCGTGCAATTCGGGGTGCAGCGCCGGCACGGCGGCGATCAATTTGCGGGTGTACGGGTGGTTCGGCGCGTTGAGCACTTGATCGCGCTCACCGATTTCCACCAACACGCCACCCTCCATGACGGCGATGCGGTCGGCGATTTCCGCGACCACGCCGAAGTCGTGGGTGATGAACAGAATGCCGTGTTGGCCACGACCGCGCAGGTCTCGCACCAGTTTCAGCACCTGGGCTTGCGTGGTCACGTCCAGCGCCGTGGTCGGTTCGTCGGCGATCAGCAAGTCCGGGTTCATCGCCAGCGCCATGGCAATCACCACCCGTTGGCATTGGCCGCCGGAGAGCTGATGGGGAAAGCTGTTGGCGATGCGTGGCGGGTCGGGCAGCTGGGTGGAATCGAGCAGGGCGAGCATGCGTTCGCGGCGTTCGGTGGCGGGCATGTTGGGTGCGTGAATGTCGAAGATTTCTTCGACCTGCTGACCAATGCGAATCGCCGGGTTCAGCGCCGCCATTGGCTCCTGGAAAATCATCGCGATACGGTTGCCGCGCAACCGGCGTAATGCCTGTTCGTCCATGCGGCAGATGTCGTCGCCGAGGAAGTCGATCACCCCTTCGCTGTGCCGCAGGCCTTTGGCGTAGTCGCCCATGATTGCCGCCGACAGCACCGATTTGCCGGAGCCGGATTCGCCGATCACGCAAAGGATTTCACCCTTGCGTACATCGAGGCTGATGCCTTTGACGGCGTGGCTACGGTCCGCGCCGGCGGGCAGTTCGATGGAGAGGTTTTCGACTCGAAGCACTTGTTGTGGGTTCATGCTCAACTCCTTGCGCCTTGCTGGGCGTGTTCGTCCAGGCCGTCCGCCAACAGGCTGAGGCCGAGCATCAGGGTGGAGATGGCAATGCACGGGAAAATCACCAGGTGCGGGAAGGCAATGGCCATGCTCCGGCCTTCGTTGATCATGCCGCCCCAGTCCGGGGTCGGCGGTGGCAGGCCGAGGCCGAGGAAACCGAGGGCGCCGATCATGATCGCGGTGTAGCCGATGCGCAGGCAGAAATCGACGATCAGTGGGCCGCCGCAGTTCGGCAGGATTTCCACCAGCATGATCCGCAGCGAACCTTCGCCTTGAGTGATGGCGCTGAGCACGTAGTCCCGCGAGCGAATGTCGATGGTCAGCGCGCGCATGATCCGGAAGATCGCCGGGGCGCTGGTGAAGGTCACCGCAATCAGGATATTCAGCGCAGAAGCGCCGAGGGCGATGATGATCACGATGTACAGCACCAGCACCGGGAACGACAGCACGGTGTCCGCGACATAGGACAGCAATGCATCGACCCAGCCATTGAAGTAACCGGCGCACAGGCCCATGGCGATGCCGACGGCGAACGCTGTCAGCGTCGCCAGGATTGACCAGAACAACACGGTGCGCGTGCCCCAGATCAGCCGCGATAGAATGTCTCGGCCGATCATGTCCGTGCCCAGCAGGAAGCTCATCCCGCTGTCATCCGCGGTCATCGGGGTCAGGAGCGGCGTAAAGCTTTCCAGTGGATCGTGGGGCGCCAGCCACGGCGCGAACAGCGCCATGACCACCCAGCCGCCGACCAGCAGCAAACCGAGCAACGCCAAGGGATGTTTGAACGAATTGAGGAAGTTCATTGGCCGCCTCCGCCAAGACTGCGCAGGGTAATGCGCGGGTTGAGCCAGGTGTAGGCCAGGTCCGAGAAGATTTTGGTCGCACCGACCACGATGCCGCTGATCATCGCGCAGGCTTCGATCAGGTAAACGTCATGGTTCAGCGACGCGGTGTAGAGCAGCGACCCGAAGCCTTTGTAGGCGAAGAACACCTCGACCACGATCACGTTCGACAGCAGCCACGGGATGTACAACATGATCACGGTGATCGGTGCGATCAGCACGTTGCGCAGCGCGTGGCGCAGCACGATCCTTGAGGTCGACGCGCCTTTGAGGCGGGCGGTGCGGATATACGGCGCCTGCATCACCTCGACCATTGAGGCGCGGGTGATCCGTGCCAGATAACCGATGCCGAACAGGCACAACACCATCAGCGGCAGCGCCAGCTCCACGGGATTGAAGCCGTCGCTCATGCTACTCACGCCCGGCAACCAGTTGAGCCAGAACACGAAGATCGCCGAGACGAACACCGCACTGGCGAAGTCCGGAATCGAAGTGGTGACGATCGACAGAAACGACACCAGCCGATCCACCGCCGAGCCTTGGCGAATGCCCGCCAGAATGCCCAGCGTCAGTGCCACCGGCACCATCACCGCCAAGGCCAGGCCCGCGAGAATCAGGGTTTGCCCGAGGTTGGGCAGCAGCAGGTCGATCACCGGTTCACGAAAATGCACCGAGGTGCCCCAGTCGCCCTGGACAAAATCCTTCAGCCACACCAGGTAGCGCCAGACGAAGGGTTGGTTGTAGCCATGTTCCACCAGCCACGCGGCGCGTTGGTCGGCGGCGGAGTAGGGGCCGAGGACGTTGATGGCAACGTCTTCGATGTTCAGTTCCAGGGCCAGGAACACGATTACCGACACTGACAGCAGGGTTGCCGCCAGCGCCAGTAACTTGCGCAATAGAAATTCAGCCATGCTCGCACGCTCCGGCTAATCAAGGGATGGCGGCCCGCCGCACCGAAGTGGGCGAGCGCATTCGAGGCGCTTGAATCAGGCGCTCAACCAGACTTCATCCATTGGGTAGAAGTCCGAGGGGTGAACCTTGAAGCCCTGGACCTTCTTGCTGGCGGCGGTGAATTTGTCGCCCCAGAACGGCTGCACCATGACGCAGGCGTCTTGCAGGATTTGCTCGACGCTTTGCATGGCCAGCGCCCGTTGTTTCGGGTCGATGATGCCCATGGCCGTGTCCAGCGCAGCGTCGAAGGCCGGGTCGCTGTAGTGGCTTTCGTTCCACGCCGCGCCGCTGCGGTAGGCCAGTTCCAGCGACATCACGCCCAACGGGCGATGCGCCCAGTAAGTAAGGCTGAACGCGGCTTTGTCCCAGATCGGCCAGTACTGAGTCGCCGGGATGACTTTGAGGTTGATGCGAATGCCGGCCTCGGCGCAGTTCTGCTGCAGGATCTGCGCGCAGTCCTGTTCGTAGCGGCCCTGGGTGTTGCCGACAATCAGGTCAATGTCGATGCCGTTCGGATGCCCGGCGTCGGCGAGGAGTTTTTTCGCCCCGGCGACGTCTCGGGCACGCTTGGGTAGCGGGAAGTATTCCGGGTGGGACGGGGCGACGTGGTGGTCTTCGCCTAAAGTGCCCATGCCGCGGTAGGCGATTTTGAGCATTTGCGCGTTGTCGGCGCAGAGCACCACGGCTTTACGAATCCGCAGGTCATCGAACGGTTTCTGGTCGCAGGCCATGCGCATGACGATGGTCTGCGCCGATTTGCAGGTCAGCAACTGCGCGCCCGGCAAGCGTTTGGCCAGGTCGAGTTCGGCGACCGTCACGCGGTACAACACGTCTACCTGCCCGGCCTGCAACGCGGCGAGGTGGGTGGAGATGTCGGTGCCCATGTCGACGTAGCGCAACTCGTCGAGGTTGGCCGGTTTGCGCCAGTAATCGGCGCGCTTGGCGAAAGTCGCCTGTTTGTTGACCGCGAACGACACCAGCTTGAACGGCCCGGTGCCGAGCGGGTTTTTCGCCCAGTCGTCACCGGCCTTGAAGCTGCGGTGGACGATGGCGCAGGTGAAGGCGTTGAGCATTTCCGGAATCGCCAGTATCGGCCGCTTGAGCACCAGGCGGAACTGAAAGTCACCGACTTTTTCGAAGGCCGTGATGTCCTGGAACGCGGTGCGGTTGACCGACTTCGAATCAGCTGCGATCCAGCGCTCGATGTTGTGCTGCACGTCCTCGACGTTGAAGGTGTCGCCGTTGCTCCACTTCACGTCCTGGCGCAGGTTGAAGGTCCAGATCTTCAGGTCGTCCGACGGGCTCCAGCTTTCGGCCAGGTACGGGTGAGTGATGTTGTCGGCGTCGACCCAGGTCAGAAACTCCAGGGAGTTGCGCAGCAGGTTCGAGGCTTCGATCCAGGTGATCAGCATCGGGTCCTGGATTTCCTGGATGGCGCAGGCAAAGCGCAGGCTGCCGCCCTGACGTGGCGTGACAGCATCGGCAGCCCGAGCGGCATTACCCAGCAGCGCGGAGCCGAGGAAGGTGCTGGCGCTGGCCGCAGTAATGCCCAGCAACGCCGCAGTGCGCAGGAATTGCCGGCGATTGATCTCGCCACTTTTGACGTGGGTGCACAGGTCGTTTACCGCTGGATGCGGCAGGGCGCCGTCCAGTGTCATTAACTCTTTCATATGCCTCTCCGATAACGTGCAAAAAATGCGTTTTTCGACTGGCCGCGAGATGAGAGCGTGCGGCAGACGCGGTCGGTTTTCGATGAACCGAAACTGTCAGTGGCAGGCACCGCGAAGGCGCAGGCAAGACAGGCGTGAAGCCGGCAGCAGAACAGGGCGCAACGAGATCAGGAGGACGGAGGCGGGACAGGACATAGGGCAGCTCTCATGTTGTTTTTATTTGAGATGCCCGCAGTTTTGTCATCTGGGCAAAGATCGACAAACGATAAATTCAACGCTGAAACGTTCGATAAATGCATGTTACTGACCGTGAGGAAGGCTGCCGCTTGCGCTAGACAGGCCGGACGGAAGAAAACGCGGGCACGAAACAGTGCGCGGTGGCCGCAAACGCCCCTCGTTCCATGGCGGAACAAGGGTCAAAACGGACAGCGTCGAAGGAGGTGACGGCGCTGTCCAGGGACAACTCAACGCGGCATCAGGCGCGGATCGAACGGGTAGTCGGAGAGCAATTCGATACCGTTTTCGTGGATGTAGATCTGCTCTTCGAGCTTGACCCCTTCGCCGCCTTCGTCGTGGCCGATGTAGCTTTCCACGCAGATGGTCATGCCCGCTTCGAACACGCCGTCGTACCCCAGTGCATCGATGTCTTCGCGGTGCACCACGTACGGGTATTCACCGGTCATGCCGACGCCATGCGCAAGGGCGAAGTAGCGGTTGGCCTTGTAGTTGTCGGGGATCTTCCACGCCAATTCGGCGTATTCCTTGAAGCTGCGGCCGGCCTTGAGCATTTCCATGTTGGTCTGCACTTGCTCGTAGGCCAGTTTGTACAGCTCCTGTTGCTTGGCGGTCGCGGCTTGGTCGCCGCAGAGGAAGGTGCGCGAGAAATCCGCGTAATAGCCGAAACGCCCGACCACGTCGGTGTCCAGCGCCACCAGGTCACCGGCCTCGATAGGCCGGGTGCTGCACTCCTGGAACCAGGGATTGGTGCGCGGGCCTGAGGACAGCAGGCGGGTTTCGACGTAGTCGCCATCGGTGGCAATAACGTGTTGGTGAAGGTGCGACCAGAGTTCGTTTTCAGTGATGCCCGGCACCAGTTTGCTTTCCATCAAGTGCACGCCGGCCTCGGTGGCGCGCAGGCTGGCGCGGATCATCTTCAGCTCGTTCGGCACCTTGATGCAGCGCGCCCGTTCCAGCGGTTCCTGGGCGTCGAAAATCTGATAGCCGAGCTTCTGCAGTTCAAAGGCGGCTGCCGAGGTTGCACTCTCGATGGCGATGCGCTTATTGCCGCCACCGTGCTTGCGCACCAATTCATCGATTTCGGCGGCCCATTCGGCGGTAACGTTGTTCAGGAAGCTGTCGCAGAAATAATAGGAGATGGCTTTGGCCGGGCGTACTTCGTCGACGGTGTTGAGCTTCTCCGCCAAGTGCAGGCAACCGCCGAATTCAAAGATCACCACCGGGCCTTCCGCCGGAATAAACGCATAACGCGCCGGGTTGCGCGCCGAGTACACCTGCATATTGCGTGAGCCAGTGGCGTAGCGCATGTGGGTCGGGTCGAACAGCACGCAGGCGGCGTAGTCGCGTTTTTTCAGTTCGTTGCGCACCCGTTGCAAACGGTCGAGCTGGATTTGCTGGATCTCGTCGTAGGTCGGTTCGCAGTCGGCGGGGTTGCGGTTAGGGCCGGACAGACTCATGGGGTGTTCCTCGCAGGGCAAATACGGTTGGTTTTTTCAGAATTTTTTTAGGTGAATCAGTCGAGCAACTGGTCGCTGCGCACCAGGTTGCGTTCGGCTTGCAGATGGGCTTCGGACAGGCGTCCGTAAAGCTGTTTGGTGCGCTGGGCACGGCCGATGATTCCGGGCTTTTCCGAGTAGGCGAAGATCGCCGTGTTGCGTTCGGTCGCACCTTCGACGCGGGTCACACGGTGCACCGAGAAGCGACCCTTGAAGATCTGCAAGTCGCCGGGGTTGAGTTCCAGTTCCTGCACGCGGCTACGATCTTCGCCACGCACTACTTGGCCGACGGCGCCGAGGTTTTCCTGGGTGCGGGAGCGGATCATGGGCGCGTACTCGAACAGACCGCCGGCCTCAGGCTTGCGGGTCATCATGCTGACGATAAATTCGTTGGTGTCGAAATGCCAAGGCTGCTCGGTACCTTCGGGCATGACGTTGATCACCAGGCCGGCGAACGGGTCGGCATATTCGAAAATCTCCGGTTCGTTGAGGCAGGCACCGATAAAGCGCTTCATCATCGGCGAGACGTACAGGCGATGAATGATCGCGTCCGGGGCAATCATGTCGCGGGTGACGAAGCCGCTGGTGCGCTCCATGAATGTGCGGCGCGGATCATCCTGGGGCAGGGTGGGGTCGTCTTCGGTGAAATAGGCGTTGACCTTGCGCACCGAGTAAAACGTCTTGCCCGACAGTGCTTCACCTTCGGCACGAGCCTGTTCCAGCGCTTCAGGCCGCAGGAAATTCTTCAGCAGGCAGCAACCGTCCTCGGCGAGTTCGGCGCGGGCGTGTTCGATCAGTGCCTGCAACTGGACATGGCCCGAATCATGTATGGGGTACAACTCGGTATTAATGATGTCGCTGATATCGCCCACTTCGGCGTCGGCAAGTTGAAGGCTCATGCAAGTCTCCTGAAACTATCAATTAACAGTGTTTGGCGTTGAATCGATAGTTGCTTAAAGAGGTGCGAAGTGGAAATTACAAGTTGTGATCGAATCCATCGGCAGAGGCGATAGAGATGTCAGGCGAACTGGATGGGACATTGCTTAAAGTCTTTGTCGCGATTATCGAGTGCCACGGGTTTTCCGCAGCCGCCGAGCGCCTGCACAAAACCCAATCGACGATCAGTCAGAGTCTGCAACGGCTGGAAGAGATCGTCGGCACGCCGCTGGTGCAGCGCAACAGTCGCTCGGTGAGCCTGACGCCCGGGGGTAAAACCTTTCTGATTTACGCGCGGCAGATCCTCAAGCTGCACGCGGATGCGATCAACGCCATGCAGTTGCCCGACGAGGAGGTGTGCATTCACGTCGGCATGCCCGAGGACTATGCGCAGTTCTGCCTGGCCGGGGTGCTGCGCGATTTTCAAGCGCAGTTTCCCCACGTGCGGCCGGACATTTGTTGCGAGATGTCCACGGCGCTGGTCAGCCGTTTACAGCGTGGCGAACTGGATCTGGTGCTGGGCGTGCAACACGACAATCTGCCGACGGGCGAATACCTGTGTGACGAGCCGCTGGTGTGGGTGGCGGCTGAAGGTTGGCGCGCCAGCGAAGACGCGTCGGTGCCGCTGTCGGTGTACGCCGAGGGCTGTGCCTTTCGCGCCAACGCCGTGCGCGCGCTGGCAGAAGCCGGGCGGCCGTGGCACGTGGTCTACACCAGCCAGAGCCCGCGAGGCATCGGGATTGCCGTCGAGCAGGGGCAATCGGTGGGCGTCACCGCGCGGCGCCTGGTGCCGGCGGGTTGGCAGGTGCTCGATGAGGCGCAGGGTTTTCCGTCAATAGAACCGGCGCGCTTGATGTTCTGGCGCTCTACTGAATGTCAGGCGCCGCCGGTGGAAGTGTTGGTGGATATTCTCTCGCGCCGGTTGAGCGGTTCAGAAAGGCTGACCCAGCGCGGCCTCACGACGTTGACTGCGGGCCATTAATCCCAGCAATAACAGGCTGGCCGCCACCCAGCAGACGATCCAGCCGTGCACCAGCGCAAACTGACCGGTGGCTTGCAGCAGCCAGCCACACAGCCAATTCGCGGTGGCGCTGCCCAGCCCATAACCGACCATGCTCAGGCTCACCACTTGCAGGCTTTGCACCGGGTTCAGGCGTGCGCTAAGGTACGCGGCCATCAAGCCCCAGACCGGGAAATAGAACAACGCGAACAGCCCGGCCGCCAGCCAGGTCAGGCCCAGGCTCGGTTGCCACAAGAGCGCCAGCATCGTCATGCCGAATGCGCTGATGCTCCACGCCATGACCCTGAGTGCGCCCCAGCGATCCGCCAGCGAACCCAACAGCAAACCGCCGGCGACTCCGCCGATGCCGATCAGCGTCCACAGCAGCCCGGTGATCTGCGCGCTGGCGCCCAGCCGTTCGCTGGCAAACGCTGAAAGAAAGTTGAAGAACGGTCCGCTGATCCCGCCGATAAAACCACTGAGCAGCAAAATGTGCATCGCCACCGGATGCTCCAGGCACAGGTGCAGCCACTGCCGCAGTACCCGGCGCAGCGACGGTGAACCGGTGGGTTTGGTGCGCGGATCGGCTTTGAGAGGGGCCAGCGCCCAGAACGTCAGCAGGGTGACGATCAGCGTCAGGCCGGCGCAGATCAGCCAGAAACGGGTCAGGGAGATGCCGTGCAACAAGGCGATCAGCACGCCGTTGAGGCAGATCGCGAACGCCGCCCCCGAAGACGCCAGCCCCAGGACGCGACTGCGATGAGAGGCGGGGATCACTTCAGCGGCCAGCGCGGCGATGGCGTTCCAGTTCGACACTGCACAGGCCGACACCATCGCCAGGCACAGCACAAACGGCAGCACCCACGGCGTGGCGACCGCCAGCGCCAACAGCGCCGGACTCAGGGCCATTGTCAGGCGCACCATGTTGCGCGGGCTGATCCACGCCGCCGCGATGCCGCTGGCAATCGATGCGCCCATGTAGAACAGTTGCAGCAGCGCCGCAATGAACGCGGCCTGGCTATAGCTCAGTTCGAACACTTGGCGAATCTCGGGTAGTAACGCGGAGTAGAGGAAAATACTGAAACCGTGGGTGCTGGCATTGCAGGCGGTGAAGATAAGAGCCAATACGCCGATACGTCTGGTGGGTGAACTTGTAGTGCTTGGCATAGTTTGGCCCGGCTGGATGATTTGCAACAGGATGGGGCGAAGTTGGTTGTGTCGCCCTATGGAAGTGCGTTGCTTTAATGAAGTGTTTAATTAAAGTCAGACTAGCGTTTATATAAAGAGCCCGGCCAGTGCTTAATAGTCATGAGTGTGCTGCGAAATAGTCTTGCCATTTATTCGTCAGCGACAGGCTTCGGGTTGAAAACGACGGTCTTTGATCATGCTCGGATCAAGTTTGGGGATTCTATGTTTCACGGTTGTGCACATATCCATTCCTGCGGTTACGGCGGCTGTTGGTTTTCGCCCTTACGGCGAGTCACTTGGAAAAGCCCCAAGTAACCAAGGGCTCTTGCCCCACCACTCGGCACCTCGCCAGGGCTCGGTGTGCCCTCACTCCGGCATTGCTCCGCGGGTCGCCGCGATGGGCCATCCATGGCCCAGCGCGGCTAAACCGGCATCCTTGCCGGTTTCCCCGCTACACAATGCCTGCGTTCGGCCAGCGTGGTTAATGGGGCGCCTGCGATCAAAATCTACGCCGAGGCGGCCTGATAGCCGACCTGGCTCTCCGGTCGTACGCATTCCCCCTGTGGGAGCGAGCCTGCTCCGGGCGGCGTTCCGACGAAAAACGTCCAGACAACGCGTTTATTAAGACTGCCGGCGTTATCGTTGACGTCCATCGCTGGCAAGCCAGCTCCCACAGGGAACAGGCGTCAGCCCGGAGGTTGTGCACGATCAAACAAGCGCAGCGCGCCCGCTTGATGCCCCGGTCGGCCCAGAGGCCGCCGCGGTTTTGATTTTGATTTTGATTTTGATTTTGATCTGAGGCGCCCCGTTAACCACGCCGGCCGAACGCAGGTATTGCGTAGCGGGTAAACCGGCAAGGATGCCGGTTTAGCCGCGCTGGGCCATGGATGGCCCATCGCGGCGACCCGCGGAGCAATGCCGGAGTGAGGGCACACCGAGCCTTAGCGAGGTGCCAAGTGGCGGGGCAAGAGCCTTTGGTTACTTTGGGCTTTTCAAAGTGACTCGCCGTAAGGGCGAAACCAATAGAAGCCATCCCCCGAATAACGGATATGCCCCCCAAACCAAATAGTATCGGGCCACCCAACTCACCCGGGACAACACAAAAATGCATGTTACTCGGGAAATTTCCTACAAGCCGTGGGATGCTTGGCGTTCGTCAGCCCTTGCGCGAGTACTCTTCATGAAACGCAAAATGCCCGCGCTCAATGCGCTCAAAGCCTTTGAAGTAGCCGGCAGCACCGGCAGCTTCACCCGGGCGGCGGAGTTGCTCAATGTCACCCAGAGTGCAGTCAGTCGCCAGGTGCGCCAGCTCGAAGAACAGCTCGGTGAACACCTGCTGGAACGCCGGCATCATCACCTCGAACTGACCAGCGCCGGCCGGGTATTGCTGCGGGCACTGCATCAATCCTTCGACAAAATCGAGCTGACGGTGCGCAGCATCCAGCAGAAATCCCACGCCAATCGCCTGCACATCAATGCGCCGCCTACCTTCACCAATCGCTGGCTGATGCCGCGCTTGGGGCGGCTGCGCGAGAAACATCCGGAGCTGGAGTTAAGCATCACCACACGCCTGCAGGACAGCCTGGCGGAAACCAGCACACTGGACTGCGCGATCCGCTTTGGCGACGGCGAATGGGATGGGCTCGACAGCTCGCTACTGATCCAGGAACGGCACATCGCGGTGTGCGCGCCCACGTTGTATGCGCGGGAGTGGAGCGAGCAGGGCATAGACCTCAACCGCCTGACGCTGTTGCATGTGCTGGCCCGGGAAGACCAGCGCTACCTGACCTGGAAACATTGGCTGGACGCGGCGAAAATCAGCGGCGTCGATACCCAGGGCGGTTATGAATTCGACCTGCTGGACCTGGCGATCCGCGCAGCCACCGATGGCCTGGGGATCACCATTGCCGACTGGCACATGGTCGCCCCGGAACTGGCCAGCGGGCAGTTGACCCAGGTGCTGAACGTGCACGTGGAAGGGCATCAATCCTACTGGCTGGTCACCCGGCCGGAGCAGACGCTGATGCCGCAATTGCAGGTGTTCAGTCAGTGGCTGCAAGAGGAAATCTGGCTGGCGCAACGCCAGCTCGAGCCCTCTACCGCAGTCATCTAAACGCAGGAATTCCCTGTGGGAGCGGGCTTGCCCGCGATGGCGGTGGGTCTGGCAACATTTTAGCGACTGACCCTACGCCATCGCGGGCAAGCCCGCTCCCACAGGGAATTGCATCGTTTGCAGGGGTAATGTGCTTTTTTAGAATGTTACCTCGCTCAATAAATCGTTTGTTCAACTCGATCCAGATGCCAAGACTGCAATCACTGGATAAAAACAACGATGGGCGATGCACATGCGAGTTGAGCGAAATTTTGTAAACGGTCACTTCATTGAACCTGCCAGCGAAGCGCTGATCGCGGTGTTCAACCCCGCGACCGAAACCCTGGTGGGCCACGTATCGGCCGCCACGGCCGATGAAGCCACCGCCGCCGTCGATGCGGCCGCCGCCGCCCAAAAAGTTTGGGGCAAACTCACCAGCATCGAACGCGCCGAACATCTGCGTGCCTTTGCCGATGCCCTCGATGCCTGCGCCGAAAACATCGGCGCCGCCCTCGCCGCCGAATCCGGCAAAAGTGTCGCCGACGCCAGCAACGAAGCCCGTTACGCCGCGCAGATCACCCGTTATCACGCTGAATGGGCGCGCCGCATCGAAGGCGAGATCATTCCCAGCGATACCCCTGACGAAAACCTGTTTCTGCACCGCGAGCCGATCGGCGTGGTCGCGTGCCTGATTCCGTTCAATTACCCGGTCTACACTTTGCTGCGCAAAATCGCTCCGGCGCTGATTGCCGGCAACACCGTGGTGGTGCGTCCGAGCAACAACACCCCGACGTCGGCGTTCGAGATTGCCAAGGCTGTGCAGCAATCCGGTTTACCGGCCGGCGTGGTCAATATACTGACCATGGATCACGCGACCGCTGCTGCTGTTTGCACGCACAAGGCTGTCGGCTTGATCACTCTGACCGGCAGCGTCAACGCCGGGCGTATCGTGCTCGATTACTGCAAGGCCAACATCGCCAAACCGTCGCTGGAAC
Source organism: Pseudomonas sp. GB2N2 (assembly GCF_054897705.1). Lineage (NCBI taxonomy): Bacteria > Pseudomonadati > Pseudomonadota > Gammaproteobacteria > Pseudomonadales > Pseudomonadaceae > Pseudomonas > Pseudomonas sp. GB2N2. Next base: position 1,978,823 of record NZ_CM142701.1, on the reverse strand, counting down.
TGGGCGGCAAGACGCCGGCGATTATCGAGGCTGACGCGGATCTTGAAAAAGCCGCGAGCGACATCGTTGCATCGAAGACTACTCACTGCGGCCAGTTGTGCACGGCGGTGGAGCGGGTCTACGTGCAGGAAAGCGTCTACGACGAATTCCTCGCCCTTCTTAAAAGCAAGATCAGCGCGGTGAAATTCGGCGACCGTACCACTGACGCCAGCCTGATGGGCCCGTTGGTCAACGCCAGCTCGCAGCAGAATATTCACGCCATGGTCGAGCGCGCCGTCGCTGACGGTGCTGTACTGGAAACCGGCGGTTTCATCCCGCAAGGCAGCGGTCACTTTTACCCGCCGACCCTGCTCAGCGGCTGCCGCCAGGACATGGAAATTATCCAGGAAGAAATCTTCGGCCCGGTGCTGCCGGTCCTCAAGTACCGCGACATCGACGAAGCACTGGCCATGGCCAACGACCATCAGTTCGGCCTGTCGTCGGTGCTGTACACCGAGAACTACCGCACCACGATGAAAGTCGCCAATGCCATCGAGGCCGGCGAGTTGTACATCAATCGCACCCCGGCCGACCCGTATCAGGGTTTCCATGCCGGCTGGAAACGCTCAGGCCTGGGCGGTGATGACGGCAAGCACGGCATGCTCGAATTCACCCAGACTCGGCTTGTGGTTATGAAGTTTTAAGACGGCAGCTATTAGCTTCAAGCTTCAAGCTTCAAGCTTCAAGCTTCAAGCTTCAAGCTTCAAGCTTCAAGCTTCAAGCTTCAAGCTTCAAGCTTCAAGCTACAAGTTAAAAGCGAACAGTGGCTGGCTCGGGCTTGTAGCTTGTAGCTTGTAGCTTGTAGCTTGCCGCTTGCCGCTTGCCACTGCCCCTCTCCAATAAAAACAATTGTCAGGGGCGCCCGGACCACCGGGCAGCCCGAGGTCTCACAGATGTCCAAGCCTGCATCCACTCCGTCCATTGCTACCGCTGTTCAGGGTTTGAACGCGGATTCAAAAAGCCACAGTGACAAGGGAAGTCGCTACGTCCAACTGATGCTTCTGGTACTGGCGGCCGGTGCGATCTACCCGATCCTGTACCTGCGCCAGGTCTACCAGACCACCATGCTCGACGTGTTCCAGATCAACCACAGCGAGCTGGGTTATCTGTACTCGATGCTCGGCACGATTTTCCTCCTGAGTTATTTGCCCAGCGGCTGGCTGGCTGATCGCATCGCCCCGCGTTTCCTGATTTTCTTTTCGCTGGTCGCCACCGGTGCGCTGGGCCTCTGGTATTCCACCGCGCCGTCGCTGACCGGGCTGATGATCATCTTCGGTTGCTGGGGCCTGACCACCGGCCTGACGTTCTGGGCCTCGGTGCTCAAACGCGTGAAGATGATCGCCCATCACACTGAACAGGGCCGCTTCTTCGGCATCCTCGATGGCGGTCGAGGCCTGGTCGAAGCCTTGCTGGCGACCGTTGCGCTGGGGTTGTTTGCCTATGCCACCGAAAATCGTGGCGAGTCGGCGGCCGAAGGTTTCAAGCACGTGGTTTACCTGTACGCCTTCACCTGTATCGCCATCGGCTGCGTGCTGGTGTTGATCAAGGACCCGAAGTCGATGCAAGACACGGCGTCGGTGGAGAAGGGCAAATACAACCTGCTCAGCGACCTGACCACCCTGGTCAAAATCCCCGAGCTGTGGCTGGTGACGGCCATCGTGTTCTGCGGGTATCACATCTTCTGGGCCACCTACAGCTTCTCCGATTATTTGCAGGGCGGCGGCATGACGGCGGTCATGGCTGGCACCATCACCACCATCAAGTTGTGGATGCGCCCTATCGGCGGGATCGGCGGTGGCTGGCTGGGTGACAAGTTCTCGAATATCTCGGTGTTGATCGTCGCATTTTTTCTGGCAACCCTGGCGATGGTCGGTCTGATCGTGTTCCCGGCACTCAACAGCATGGGTTTGCTGATCGGCACGGTGATCTTCATCGGCCTGATGACCTACGCCATTCGCGGCTTGTACTGGGCGATCCTCGACACCTGCGCCATTCCATTGCGCATCACCGGCCTGGCGATTGGCATTGTCTCGGTGGTCGGTTATCTGCCCGATGCTTTTATTCCCTTGATCAACGGCTACCTGACCGAGCACTTCCCCGGTGCCCCTGGTTACAAGCTGTATTTCGGCTACATCGCCTTCGTCGGACTGCTCGGGACCTTGGCGGCCCTGACGCTGCGCGCTCGGATCAATCGTAAATCTTTAATTAAGACAGGTGCCTGAGATGAAAATCGTCGCCCTTGAAACCCATATCGTCGCCGTACCGCCGCCGCACATCGGCGGCATGTATTGGCTGTTCGTCAAGCTCAAGACCGATTGCGGCATCGAAGGCGTGGGCGAAATCTACGCCGCGACGTTCGGCCCCAAGGCCATGCTGCCGATCATCGAAGACGTGTTCGAACGCTACCTGCTCAACCACGACCCGCACCACATCGAACGCTTCTTCCGCCAGGCCTATTCGAGCGGTTTCACCCAGCGCCCGGACCTGACCATGATGGGCGTGGTCAGCGGCCTGGAGATGGCCTGCTGGGACATCATCGGCAAAGCGGCGAACAAGCCGGTTTACGAATTGTTGGGCGGCAAGGTCAACGAGCGCCTGCGCTCCTACACCTATCTGTACCCGGTCAACAGCAAGGGCGAGTACGACTACGACGACCCGGACCTGGCCGCGGAATGCGCCATCGAAAACATGAACAAAGGCTTCACCGCCGTGAAATTCGACCCGGCCGGGCCGTACACCGCGTACTCGGGTCACCAGATTTCCCTGGAAGTGCTGGAACGCTGCGAAACCTTCTGCCGCAAGATCCGCGAAGCGGTGGGTGACAAGTGCGATTTGCTGTTTGGCACCCACGGGCAAATGGTGCCGTCCTCGGCGATCCGCCTGGCCAAGCGTCTGGAAAAATACGATCCGTTGTGGTTCGAAGAGCCTGTGCCGCCGGGTCAGGAAGAAGCCATGGCGCAAGTCGCGGCCAAGACCAGCATCCCGATTGCCACTGGCGAGCGGCTGACCACCAAGTACGAGTTTTTCAAGCTGCTGCAGGCCGGCGGTGCGTCGATTCTGCAGATGAACGTCGCGCGTTGCGGTGGCCTGCTCGAAGCGAAAAAAATCGCCAGCATGGCCGAGGCGTATTACGCGCAGATCGCTCCGCACCTGTACAACGGGCCGATTGGCGCGGCGGCAAGTTTCCAGTTGGCCACCTGCACGCCGAATTTCCTGATCCAGGAAAGCATCATGACCTGGGGCGGGTTCCATGCCGAAGTCCTCACCAAGCCACTGCAATGGGAGGACGGCTACATCATTCCGTCCACCGAGCCGGGCCTGGGCGTGGAGCTGAACATGGACGTGGTGCGCAAGCATTCGCCGTACACCGGTGAGCGCCTGCACCTGCAAATGGCGCCGGCCCCGGCTGACGTCAAAGACGTATCGCCAGCCCGAGGCTGACGGTGGTTTTTTTGTACAACGACTTACGCGGTAATCGTGCATGACTTACGACTACATCATCGCTGGCGCTGGCGCCGCAGGTTGCATCCTCGCCAATCGACTCTCGGCTTCGGGCAAGCATTCGGTGCTGCTGCTGGAGGCGGGCGGCAAGGACAGTTCTTTGTGGTTCAAGATTCCGGTCGGCTTCGCCAAAATGTATTACAACCCGACCTTCAACTGGATGTACTACAGCCAGCCGCAAAAGCAACTGAACAACCGCGAAATCTATGCCCCGCGCGGCAAGGTTCAGGGCGGTTCGGGTTCGATCAACGCGATGGTCTACGTGCGTGGCCAGGCCCATGACTTTGACGACTGGGCGGCCAACGGCAATGAAGGCTGGGGGTTCAAGGACGTGTTGCCGTACTTCCGCAAGCTGGAAAACCATCCGCTGGGCGACAGCGAGTACCACGGCGGCAGCGGGCCGATCAGCATCACGCCGATGAAGGGCCACACCCATCCGATCTGCGATGTGTTCCTCAAGGGCTGCGATGAACTCGGCTACCCGCACAGTGACGATTTCAACGGTCCGAAATTCGAAGGTTCGGGCATCTACGACGTCAACACCAAAAACGGCCAGCGCTGCTCCAGCAGCTTCGCGCATCTGCACCCGGCATTGAGCCGCCCGAACCTGACGGTCGAGCATTACGCCCTGGTGGATCGGGTGTTGTTCGATAACGGGCGTGCGACCGGTCTCTGCATCACTCAGCACGGAGTGGTCCGGACCTTCAGCGCGAACAAGGAAGTGATCCTGTGTGCCGGTGCCGTGGACACGCCGAAGATTTTGCAATTATCCGGTGTCGCCGATCAGGCGCTGCTGGCCCGGCACAATATCCCGCTGGTCAAACACCTGCCGGCGGTGGGGCAGAATCTCCAGGACCACCTGTGCGCCAGCTATTACTACAAAGCCAATATCCCGACCCTCAACGATCAACTGAGTTCGTTGTTCGGTCAGTTCAAACTCGGCCTCAAATACGTGTTCACCCGCAAGGGTGCGCTGGCGATGAGCGTCAATCAGGCCGGTGGTTTCTTCCGCGGCAACGAACACCAGGCCAACCCGAATTTGCAGCTGTACTTCAACCCGCTGTCGTACCAGATTCCGAAGAACAACAAGGCCAGTCTCAAGCCTGAGCCGTATTCCGGTTTCCTGCTGTGCTTCAACCCGTGCCGACCCACCAGTCGCGGGCACATCGAAATCGCTTCGAAGAATCCCCGTGACGCGGCACTGATCGACCCCAATTACCTGAGCACGCAAAAGGACATCGACGAGGTGATCCAGGGCAGCCGCCTGATGCGCAAGATCATGCAGGCGCCGGCACTCAAAGGCATCACGGTCGAAGAAGTGTTGCCGGGCCCGGTGGTCGATACCGACGAACAGATGCTGGAGTATTTCCGTGAGAACAGCGGTTCGATCTATCACCTGTGCGGCTCTTGCGCGATGGGCGCAGACGAGCAGCGTTCCGTCGTGGACAAGCGTTTGAAAGTGCACGGTCTGGATGGCTTGCGGATCGTCGATGCGTCGATTTTCCCTAACGTCACCTCGGGCAATACTCACGCCGCGGTGTTGATGGTGGCGGAGAAGGGCGCCGATCTGATTTTGCAGGACGCCTGATTTTTGCACTTGCCTGTATCAAAAATGAATTTCCGCGAAGTCCGCTGCTCATACCTGTAAGCAGCGGAGTTGAGCCCGCGAAATCATTAGGCAATCAGGGAGTGGCAAAGTCATGTGTCCAGTATCGACGGCGAGCGAGCATCTTCCTGGCGGGTTGATTCTTGTGGTTGAAGATGACCCGCTGATTCTGGAATTTCTGTGCGAAATTCTTCAGGAGGAAGGTTTTACAGTCGAGCCTAAATCCAGCGCCGATGCGGCCGCGGGTTATCTAGAATCGCATGCTGACAAAGTGGCGATGTTGCTGACAGACATCACCATGCCAGGCGCACTCAACGGTGCTGACTTGGCCAATCGGTTCGGTGACCGCTGGCCCGACAAGCCGATCATGATCATGTCCGGCTTCGAGACGCCGGAATCTTCCGGGGTGAGGCATGAGGTGTCGTTCATCAAGAAACCATGGGCGCTGGGGCAGTTGCTGGATTGTGTGGAAGCAGCGTTGAAATCACATCGCGTCGCGTAGGTGCTGGTGTACATTGCTCGGCAACACTCTCGGCTCTTGAAAAAAAGGACGCTCATCCTTGTCTGCCAAACCCTTGGTTTTCAATAAACCCTATCGCGCCTTTCTGTTCGATATGGACGGCACCGTGCTCAATTCGATTGCCGCCGCCGAACGTATCTGGACCCGATGGGCCTTGCGCCACGGCGTGGACGTTGAGGCGTTCCTGCCGACCATCCACGGTGCCCGGGCCATCGACACCGTCAATCGCCAGGGCTTGCCGGGTGTCGATGCCGAGGCGGAGGCGAAGTGGGTGACCCAGGCGGAAATCGAGGACGTCGAGGGGATTGTCGAGGTTGCCGGTGCGGCGAAATTCCTGAAATCCTTGCCGGCCAATCAGTGGGCCATCGTCACGTCCGCGCCCAGGGCGTTGGCGCTGCGAAGGATGGCGGCGGCGGGCATTCCCGAGCCTGCGGTGATGGTCACGGCAGAAGAGGTGAGCGCTGGCAAACCGGACCCCGCGGGTTATCTGCTCGCGGCCAAGCGGTTAGGCGTCGAGGTGACGGAATGCCTGATTTTCGAAGATGCGAAGGTGGGTATTCTTGCAGCGCAAGCGGCGGGGGCGGATCTGTTGATCATCACGTTGACCCATGAGCATCCCCTCGAAACGGCGCATGCGACGATGGCTACTTATGAGTCTGTCGCTGTCCAGGTCGACGCCGACAACCAGGTCCGCCTGCTTACCTCATAACACCGCAGTTCCCTGTAGGAGCCAGCAGGCTGGCTCCTACAAGAGACGGCGGTGTCTAGTAAATGCCGAGTGAATCCGGGCAATCAGCGGAATCACCGTCAACGCTGCCAGCACCAATCCCACCCCCGAACGAAACGCCAGCGCCCATCCCAGGGCAATCACCAAGATCCCCAGATAACTGGGATTGCGCAGCGAACGGTAAATCCCTTCAGTCACCAGGGTATGTCCCGGTTGAATCGCCACCAGTCCGCTAAAACGCTTGCCCAGCACAAACACCGGCCACAGGCGTAGCGCGCCGCCGACGATAAACAGCAACGCCCCAAGTTCTTTCAGTGTAGACGCGGCGAAAGAGCGGGCATTGCGCCGAATCACCTGTGGCGCCTGCCCGACCGCTCTGAAAAACAGACGCAGCGCCGGGTGAACTAAGCTTGGATAGGGAGCGCTCAGCGCCGGCCTGTCGACTTCTTGACGCGCCGGGTCGCGCTTCAAGGGAGTCCGCCATGCTGCACATTCGCACCCCGTTGATATTGCATTCAGGCCTGTCGACACCGACCCGACGCATCTGGCTCAAACTGGAAAACCTGCAACCCAGCGGCTCGTTCAAACTGCGCGGCATGGGGCTGTTGTGCAGCCAGGCAAAGGCTCGGGGCATCCGCAAAGTGGTGTGTCCTTCGGGTGGTAACGCCGGTTTCGCCACGGCGGTCGCGGCGGCCAGTCTGGGATTGCAAGCCTGTATCGTGGTGCCGCACACCACGCCTGAGACTACTCGCGCGAGAATCCGCAAAGCCGGCGCCGAAGTGATTGTTCATGGCCAGGTCTGGGACGAGGCCAATCAGCGAGCGCAAGCGCTTTCACAAGATGCAGATACTGAATACGTACCGGCTTTCGATCATCCGGTGTTGTGGGAAGGGCACAGCACGATGATCGATGAAATCCTCGAGGACTGCCCTCAGGTTGATGCACTCGTGACATCGGTCGGCGGTGGGGGATTGCTGGCGGGGTTACTCACAGGGCTGATTCGGCATGGGCGCATGGATTGCCGTATTGTTGCCTGTGAAACCTCGGGCGCAGCGTCTTTTTCGGCTGCGATGAAGGCCGGGCATCCCGTCAGGCTGTCGCGCATCGACAGCGTGGCGACGTCGCTCGGCGCCGCTCAAGTGGCGGCGTGGCCGGTGCAACACATCGTCGATTTCCCATACGAATGCGTGGTGCTCAGTGATGACGCGGCGATCATGGGCGTGGTGCGTTACGCCAACGATTTTCGTCAGCTGGTCGAACCGGCGTGCGGTGTTTCACTGGCGATCGGATACCTGGATCATCCGGCCATTGCCGGTGCCCATGACGTGGTGATCGTAGTGTGCGGGGGCGTCAGCATCAGCGCGCAATTAGTCGCCGGATGGGCGCGCATCTCCTAGGGACAAAAGCCGCCGGGACAGCAGCGAAGTAGGGCCGCAAACACCTGTCCAGGTGTCGCAAGCCCCACCGCGACTGTTACAGCTTTCATTGCCCGGCAGCAGCGCCGTCCTGAATCAGGATGGCTCTGGCCAGGTCTTCATCGCTGGCGTTGAGCCCGGGATTGTCCTGGCGAATCCGCTGCATGACCGACTCCAGATACACCCCACGAATCGCACCGCCACTGGCCACGAAGCTGGAGGCGTCATCCCGGGCGGGAATCATGAGTTTATGGTCCTTGAACGTCGAATACAGCGAAGCGGAAACCCCGGCCGAGGTGGCGACATCGCCCGCATCCACTTTCGCGAAAGCCGAGCCAAAGGGTAAACACAACACAAGGGAAGAGAGAATGATCAGACGGCGCATGACGGTGTCCTCCGAAAGCGTGAAGCGTAAGGGAAGTACCACATAGCTTAGGATGCACGGCGGTGGTCAGGAGTTCCTTGACTCGCTGACAATCACTTCAACATCAAAAGATCGCAGGCTTTGCCAGCTCCTACGGATGTCGGTGACCAACCGATGATCAGCCCCCGCGCTCCCGGGGGCCATCAGTACTATGCTTTCCAGTGCGCCCATCACAATGGGAGACCTCCAATGATCAACGTACGCACTGCCCGCCTGCTGGCCGATTACAAACGCTGGGCCGATCAGCGCCTCTTCGAGAGCCTGGCTGATTTGCCCCCCGGCGAGGTCAACAAAGCGCGGGTTTCGGTGTTCAAGAGCATGATCGGTACCCTGAACCATATGTACGTGGTGGACTGCATCTGGCAGGCCCACCTCGAAGGCCGGGGGCATGGCTTCAAGACTTCGCACGATCTGCTGCATCCCGACCTCGCCGACCTTTGGCTGGCGCAAAAGGACATCGATCGCTGGTACTGCAAGTGGAGTGAGCGGCAGACCGAGGCGTCGCTGGATAGACCCGTCAAGTTCAGGTTTGTCTCGGGCGAAAGCGGCTCGATGAGCGCCGGGGCGATGCTGATGCACGTCGTCAACCACGCCAGCTATCACCGTGGCTGGGTCATCCAGATGTATTTCGACATCCCGGCCATGCCGCCGATGACGGACCTGCCGATCTACCTGCGCGAAACCGCTCCTGCCTTTGATGCCCATAGAGCACCGGCAGCGGCGCCGACCTGTGTCGGGTTGTTCGCGAGCGCAACCAACGTGCTGCCGAATCGTTATCGTTGACGCCATGATCGTTCCCACGCGCTGCGTGGATCGATCATGTGGAGGGCTCCGTCAGCACTTTCCTGAACGTCTCCACCAATGGCCGCAGATTCACTCGGTGCCACGCCGCCCACAAAGGTCTGGTGAAGGAAATGAACGGCACTTCCCGCAGCACCACGCCTGGCGGTGCATTGCGGCTCAGGCCTTTCTGGATCATGGCGATGCCCAGCTCAGACGCCACCAGGGCCATTGCCGTGAATGGCCCGGTCGCTTCCATGCGGATGTCCGGGGTGAAGCCGGCGCGGATGCAGGCGCTGACGAAGTCCTGACGGCTGTTGACGTTCTGGTGGTGTTGCACGCCGATCCACTCCTGATGGGCGAGGTCGGCCGGGGTCAATATTTTCTGGTTTGCCAGTGGATGATGCTCGGGCACTGCCAGCAGCATCGGGTCGTCCAGTACCTGGAAACCCAGAAGGTCCGGGTCGTCATCGGTCGGCGGTTCACTGACAAGGGCAATATCCAGACTACGCTGACGCAGGCCTTCGAGTTGTTCGGCGGAACGGAGGTTGTACAGCGCGACGTGCACGCTCGGCCGTTCGACCCGCAACACGCGCAGGGCATTGGGCAATACGCCGGCGTGCATGGCGTTTTCGATGTAGCCGATGCACAAGCCGCCTTCTTCACCGCGACCCAGGCGTTTGCCGAGGGATTCCAGGCGACTGGCGTGGGTCAGCAGGGCGCGGGTTTCGGCGAGAAAGGTCTGGCCGTCGCGGGTCAGGCGGATGCGTTGCTGGCTGCGCTCGAACAGGGTCAGGCCCAGGCGTTCTTCGAGCTGGGAAATCTGCCGGCTGAGGGGGGATTGGGAAATGTGCAGGCGTTCGGCGGCGCGACCGACGTGTTCTTCTTCGGCGACGGCGACGAAGTAGCGCAATTGACGGATATCGATCATGTAAGACCTATAGGGACTCAAGTGCTGCACATTATGTCTTGGACGGTCCGAACGCTGCAATCTAGGATGGGCTCATCGGTAAACAAATACCGCTCTTTGCAGGAGCCTGCTTGCTGGCGATGGCGGTGTATCAGTCAGCGTCGCCTGATACCGCGCCATCGCAGGCAAGCCGGCTCCTACAAATTTCTGAGCATTCAAGAGGATCTATTCATGAGCTTGAAAGACAAACTGCCTGGCGCGCTGGGCTTCGGTACGGCCCCCTTGGGCAACATGTTCCGCGCCATTCCGGAAGAACAGGCGCTGGCCACCGTGCGCGCAGCGTGGGATGCCGGCGTGCGTTACTTCGACACCGCACCGTTTTACGGCTCGGGTCTGGCGGAAATCCGGTTGGGCGCTGCACTGGCGCAATACAAGCGCGACGACTACGTGTTGAGCAGCAAGGTCGGCCGGGTGATTCTCGACGAAGTCGAAGACGCCGCCGCCCGTGATCTCGGCGAGAAGAGTGGGGTATTCGAACACGGCCGCCCGAACAAGATCGTCAATGACTACAGCGCCGACGCGACGCTTCGTTCGATTGAAGACAGCCTCAAACGCCTGCAAACCGATCGCCTGGACATCGTCTGGGTGCACGACATCGCTCAGGATTTCTACGGTGATCAATGGCTGGAGTATTTCAATCAGGCCCGTACCGGTGCGTTCAAAGTGCTGACCCGTTTGCGCGAAGAGGGCGTGATCAAGGGCTGGGGCCTGGGCGTGAACAAGGTCGAGCCGTGCGAGTTGACGCTCGATCTGACTGAAGCGCAGCCGGACGGCTTCCTGCTGGCGGGGCGTTACACGCTGCTCGACCATGACCGCGCCTTGCAACGTTTGATGGATGCCGCGCTGGCGCAGAACGTCGAGATCGTGGTCGGCGGGCCTTACAGCTCGGGCATCCTCGCGGGCGGCGCGCACTTCGAGTACCAGAAGGCGAGCCCGGCGATCATCGAAAAGGTCGAGCAGATCAAACGCATCGCTGCCGCTCACGGCGTCGACATCAAGGCTGCGGCGTTGCAGTTCTCCCTGGCCAACCCGGCAGTGGCCGCGGTGATTCCAGGTTCCAGCCGTCCGGAGCGAATTGCCGAAGACGTGGCGGCGTTGTCAGCTGTTATCCCGGCCGCTTTCTGGCAAGCGATGTGCGAAGCCAGACTGGTGTCCGACCGCGCTCCATTACCCCACACAGGAGTTTGAAGATGAAGATCGATTTGACTGGAAAACTCGCCATCGTCACCGGCAGCACCGCCGGCATTGGCCTGGGCATCAGCAAGGCGTTGGCCGAGTCCGGGGCGACGGTGGTGGTGATCGGCCGCGAGTCGGCGAAGGTCGAGCAAGCGCTGGCGAGCATTCGCCAGAGCGTGCCGGGCGCACAGCTGCGTGGTTTGACCGCGGACCTGGGCACTGCCGAAGGCGCCGAGCAGTTGTTCGTCGCCGAACCACGGGCGGACATCCTGGTGAACAACCTCGGGATCTTCAACGATGTGGATTTTTTCGACACGCCGGACAGTGAATGGACGCGGTTCTACGAGGTCAACGTGATCTCCGGCGTGCGCCTGTCACGGCATTACGTGCAAGACATGGTCAAGCAGGGTTGGGGCCGGGTGATCTTCCTGTCCTCGGAGTCCGGGATCGCGATTCCGGCCGACATGCTTAACTATGGCGTGACCAAAAGCGCTAACCTCGCGGTGTCCCACGGTTTGGCCAAACGATTGGCGGGCACCGGCGTGACGGTCAATGCGGTCCTGCCGGGCCCGACCTTGACCGATGGCCTGGAGCAGATGCTCAAGGACGCTACAGCCCAATCCGGGCGCAGCGTGCAGGAAGAAGCTGACGCCTTCGTGCTCAAGGCCCGGCCGACGTCAATCATCCAGCGCGTGGCGCATGTCGATGAAGTCGCCAACCTGGTGGCTTACATCGCGTCGCCCCTGTCGTCGGCCACCACCGGCGCGGCATTGCGGGTTGACGGCGGTGTTGTCGACAGTATGTCGATCTGAATTTTTTGATTGAGAGAGAAGAAGACATGGCAACGGCATCAGCATCGATCGACATCCCGGCCTCGGCCGAGCAGGTTTGGCAATTGATCGGCGGCTTCCAGTCGCTGCCGGACTGGCTGCCCTTCATCATCAGCAGCGAAGCTAGCGAAGGCGGGCGTGTGCGCAAGTTGCAAACGGTGGACGGCGCCGTCGTGGTGGAACGGCTTGAGGTGTTTGATAACGCCGGCAAGACCTACAGCTACTCGATTTTGCAGTCACCGTTTCCGGCGACCGAATACGTGGCGAACGTCCGTGTTGAAGCGCAAGGCGAGGGAACTCGAGTGACGTGGTCGGGGCGGTTTGAGCCAGTCGGCGTGACCGATGAAGAAGTCACGGCGCTGTTCGCCGGAATTTACCAAGGTGGCCTCGAATCCCTGCGGGCCAATTACCCCGTGTAAATCCGATCCTTGTAGGAGCCGGCAAGCCGGCTGCTGCAGGGTTTGTGCCGGACCGAGAGATTTGTGTCAGTTCCGAGCAATCGGATTCTGCTGACAATCCAGTACCAACCGCGCGCCACCCAATTCGCTGTCTCCCACTTCCAATGCAAATCCATGCAGGCTGACAATCGCCGCGACGATCGACAGCCCCAACCCGAACCCGCTTTGCTGATTGTCACCCTCGGCGCGATAGAAACGCTGGAACACCGCTTTGCGTTCCGCCATAGGAATGCCGGGGCCAGAATCGAGCACTTCGATGCGCGTATGCCGCCCTTCATTGCTGCCACGCAGAATCACTTCGCCACCCGGCGGAGTGAATTTGATCGAGTTACTCAGCAGGTTCGCCACCGCCTCGAACAGCAACGCCCGGTCGCCGGTCAGCGGCGGTAAAGATTCAGGCAATTGCAGCGTGAACGTCAGCTCGCCTTCCTCGGCCAGCGGCAGGTAAAAGTCATGCAGTTCCTGCAGCAACGGCACCGGGTCGAGCTGGACAAAACCGGAACGGCGCTGTCGGTCTTCCAGTTCTGAGATCCGCAACAGCCCGCGAAAGCGCGCCATCAGCGTGTCGGCTTCACCCAATACGGATTCCAGTTGCGTCGCTACCGGGGAGCCTTCGTCCGCTTGCTGCTGCATGCGATACAACTGCGCCCGCAAGCGGGTCAGCGGCGTGCGCAGATCATGGGCGATGTTGTCGCAGACGCCCTTGACCTCGTTCATCAAGCGCTCGATGCGTTCGAGCATGGCGTTGACGATGGCGGCGAGCATGTCCAGTTCATCGCGGCGATTGGACAACGGCAGTCGTTTGGTCAGGTCGCCAGCGACGATGGCCTCGGCACTGGCCTGAATCCCGCGAATCCGTCGCAGCGGTCGGCGGCGCAGCAAATGCCAACCGGCGATGCCTGGCAAAATGGTCAGGGTCACGCCCCAGAACAGCGCGTGCAAGATGATCCGGGTCACGGCGAACAGCGAGCCGTTGTCTCGCACTAACACCAGCCAGCCGCCGTCGCGGGTCTGGGTGGCAACCGCATCGCAACTGTCGCTGGGCAGGGTCGGGTCGTCGGAGTCGGTGCAGTCGCTGAGCATGTGGATCTTGCCGTCCAGCGGCAAGCCTTCGGGGATGTGGCGCAGGGCGCCGCTGAGGTAGCGATGCCGGGCATCGAACAAACCGTAGGCATCGATGCCGCGAATGTCGAAAGTCATGCTGACGGCGAGGGCGTCCACCAGTTGCTCGCCGGAAAACCGCGAGAACAGGTGCTGACGTTGCATCAGCGAGTGTTTGGCCAGGTTATCGAGATACGCCGAGACCTCGTAATACATGACCCCCATGAGAATCGCGCTCCAGAGTACGAACAGCGAACTGTAGAGCGCCAGCAAGCGGCTGCTGGAGGAACGCCAGCCTTTAGACGGGTTCGGCAATGACATAACCCGAGCCTCGCACGGTCCGAATCAGTGGGACATTGCCAGGTGGGTCGATTTTCTTGCGCAGGCGGCCGATGTGCACGTCGATCAGGTTGGTGCCGGGGTCGAAGTGATAGCCCCAGACCTCCTCGAAAATCATCATCCGCGACAGAATCTGCCCGGTGTTGCGCATCAGGAATTCGAGCAATTTGTACTCGGTGGGCAACAGCGTCAGCAACTGGCCGTCGCGGCTGGCTTCGTGGCTGATCAGGTTCAGTTCCAGGTCCGCCACCCGTAACGTGGTGGCCTGGGCGGTCACGGTGTTCTGTCGGCGCAACAGCACTTCGACCCGGGCAGCCATTTCATCAGTGGCAAAGGGTTTGGTCAGGTAGTCGTCACCGCCGGCGCGCAAACCGCGCACGCGTTCGTCGACATCGGAAAGGGCGCTGATCATCAGGATCGGCGTCGCCACGCCCATGGTCCGCAGCGTGGTGACGATCGCCAAGCCATCGAGCTCCGGCAGCATGCGGTCGAGGGTGATCAAGTCATAGTTGCCACTGACCGCGCGCTCCAGGCCTTCACGGCCGTTGTCGACCCAATCGACGTCGAGTCCGTGGCTGCTCAGTTCGGCAACGATTTCCCGGGCGGTCACGGCGTCGTCTTCGATGGTCAAGATGCGGGTCATAGGCTGGCCTGATAGAAAGTTCACAACGGTGTGCGGCAGTTTGCCAACAAATGACCGCAGGCTTTCTAAATAAAACTTCATCTAAAGTTAAAGCACTGCCGCTGGATTTCAAACCGCCGGCCCGATCCATTTGTTGACGCCGGGGGCTTGCCACTGCTCAAGCGCATCAATCAGTGCCGCCGGGTCAGTGTTGAAAAATCTGCATCTCATTGTGTTCGGTTTTCACGGTATCGGCCATCACCCCCATCAGCGATGTGGAGACGAGGTAGACAGGTCCATGAGTTGGCCGTTGGATTGGGTCATGACTGTGGCGTTATCGGACTCCAACTGGTCTCGGGCAACTGAGCCGGTTCGAAATAAGGCATTTTACTGGCCCCGAAGCCCGTAAGTTACAGACAGAATCACTTCAATTTCAGGTGGTTAGGGCTGGCTTTAAATGCGTAATGTATGGATTACCCTGATTTCATTGGGCCTGGTCGGCATCGCCGCCTCGGCTCAGGCCAAAGAACTTCAAAGCAATGACCGCTACATGTGCAGTTGGGGCGCAGGCACTGCCGCCAAGGCACAGGAACTCAAACTGGCGGGCGTTTCGCTGTATGCCGCCCGGCAGAAACTGCAAACTTACAAGTTCACCAAACCTTGGATGCGCATGACGGCGATGGGCATTACCGAGCAAACCTACGACAGCCCGTCGCGGATCAAACCGGCGGCGTTGCGCCATAGTTTTTACGAAGATTGCGTGCGGTTCAAGTTGGCGCGCAAATAACGCCTAGATCCCGTCCTCCAGCAGTTTCAGGTATAGGGGACTGTCGGAGATCGAGTTGTGGCCCACGTCCGGAACCACCTTCAGAGTCGCCACACCTTTGGCGAAATGTCTGTAGAGTTTTTCCGTGCTCGAACGCGGGATGATCTCGTCCTGCCCGGCGGCCAGGAGCAGCGTCGGGATCGAGATGTGTTCGGCGTATTTCCACGATTCGAACTTGTCTTGCAGTAACCACTTCACCGGAACAATCGGGTATTGGCGCACGGCAATGTCTTCAAGGCTGTTGTACGGTGTGATCAGGATCAGTCGCGCCGCCGGTCGCTGGCTGGCGAGGCGCACGGCGACCCCCGAGCCGAGGCTACGGCCCATCACCGCGATGTGGGAATGCGTGTCGTAGACCTTGTCAAACAGGGTCATGGCATCGCTTGCGATCGCTTCTTCGGACGGTGAACCGCTGCTACCGCCGAAATCGCGGTAGTGCAGCAGGTACAGCGCGTGGTCGGGGAATGCTCGGGAAAACTCGGGCAGATTGCGTGATACGTCTTCAGCATTGCCACCGAAATAGATCAATGCGTTTGGGCCGTCGTGGGGTCTGACCGTCACCTGCACCTGTGCGTCGGCCACCGCTAGCGTGAGCATGGTGTCCGGTGATTCGAGCGCGGCGGGTTGCGGGAAGTAGATCAAGGCGCGTTGAAACGCGAACAGCGCGATGCAGAGCAACAGATACAACGTAGCGACGATGAGGACGAGGTACGTCAGGGTGCGTGATATTCGACTAACGTTACTGCGTGGCATTGAACGCTCTGGGGCTGGAGACCGCGACGGTTCGATCACTGTCGCAGTGTAGTTGACCGGCGGCGACGCGCGCAGATCCTGAACGTGCAAGGACAAACCCATGGGCCAAAGCGATGGCTACACCCGTCGACACCTACTCAAGCTGGCTGCCGGTGCGTCGGCGCTGCTCACTTTTGATCCGGCCTTGGCAGCCACCGCGCCGTCGCAGGAAACAGGAGGCAAGAACATGCTGACCCGCGCCATTCCTTCCAGCAACGAGCCATTGCCGATGGTCGGCCTGGGCACCTATCGCGGTTTTGATGTCGCGCCTGCCGATCCGGCCTACAAGAATTTGCCCGCCGTCCTCAATGCGTTGTTCGAAAAAGGCGGCACGGTGATCGACAGTTCACCCATGTACGGCCGCGCCGAACAAAGCACCGGCGAATTGCTGTCGATCCACCAGCCGCGTTCGCCTGCGTTCCTCGCCACCAAGGTCTGGACCCGCGGCCGCGAGGAAGGCATCGCGCAGATGGAGCAGTCCTTCAAGCTGCTGCAAACCGACCGCATCGACCTGATGCAGATTCACAACCTGCTGGACTGGCAAACCCACTTGCCGACCCTGCGTCAATGGAAGGAAGAAGGGCGTATCCGCTACATTGGCATCACCCATTACACCGCGTCGGCGTATGACGAAGTAGAAGCGGTGCTGAAAGCCGAACCGCTGGATTTTTTGCAGATCAACTATGCGCTGGATGATCGCGGCGTCGAAAAACGCATCCTGCCCTTGTGCCGTGAACGCGGCGTGGCGGTGATCTGCAACCGGCCGTTTGGCGGCGGTGACTTGCTCGCTCGATTGAAGGGCAAACCGCTGCCGGGCTGGGCCGCGCAGGTGGGCGTTACCAGTTGGCCGCAACTGGCGCTGAAGTATTTGCTGGCGCATTCGGCGGTGACTTGCGTCATCCCCGGCACCGGCAACCCGCGCTACATGACGGACAATGCTGGCGCCGGTTTTGGTCCGATGCTGACCGGGGCCCAGCGCGAGCAGTTGATTGACGTGGTGGGGTAGGTGGCGTTTCTCCTAGCCCAGGTGCGCTTCCTGCTTCTAGCTTGCCCGTGAAATCGCTATCGCCGGCAAGCCGGGCTCCTGCAGATTTTGCGTGGACCCACAATCCCGACCACCCCCGAGATCTGTAGGAGCCAGGCTTGCCGGCGAAGGCGTCCGTGAGACCTCCGCTCCGTCGCCAGCAGATGATCGCTAGTCGGGGGCCGTAGCGCCGCGATCAGTTCTTCTTCTTGATCAATTTGTTGAGGTAATACTTGAAGCTCAGGCGATCTTTTGGCCGTGGCTTGTAATGGGTTTTGTTTCTTTGCGTCGGATCGGCCGCCACGGTGGCTGCAGTGTAGTAGTAAAGCGCGATGGACCGCCGGGTGATGTGTTCCGGCGTGGTCAGAGGTTCCGGGTGGCCATGGTTACTGTCTTTGTCGGTGTTGAAAATGACGCAGCGGTTATAAATCGGCAGGACTTTTTTCAGGCAGGTTTTCATCTCGACGTCCCACAGTTCGAGGTTGCCGCCATAGGCTTCTTGCCAGTCTGGATTCAAATAGATAATGGCGTTGAGCCTGCGTTCGATATTCAGCTTTTTGTTGAGCCTGAAATCCGAATGCACCCCCAGAAAACCTCCTCTTTTGGTTTCGTGCAGTCCGCCGCCGGTAAAGTAGGGGTCGGGAATCAAACCTTCGATACCGGTCAGCTTTTCGAGGTATTGCAGCATGGGCGCCGAGTTGAGAGCGTTGAACACAGCCCTCAAATACGCATCGCACTCGTTGGGGCTGATCTGCCGTTTGTGCTGCCCTTTGTAACCGCGTTCGTAGTGCATTTCGTTGTGGATGGGCTCCACGGGAAATCGCGCACAGATTGTCTCGATCAAATCTTGCGGCAGAAAATCGTCGATGACGATATGGGGGAAGGGTGTGGCCTGCCTGTAGTTGCTGGCTAGCAGTTGCCCCAGCGCACCAGCGGCGTGCTGGTCGAAATCGAGTTCCTGGGTAATGTCGATTGGCAGTGTTTGCTTGACGGGTGTCATTACCGCTCCAAAAAACTGTTTATAACGATTGCTCTAAATAGCGTCGGTTACTTGTTACGCGGCGACGAAGCCTGATCCAAGTTGCTGTTCATGCGATCAAGGATGGTGTTGTACATCTTTGTTCTTCTATGGGTGGTTCCATAGCCGCCAGCCGCTGAGACCGTACCAGACTGAATATGGTCGAGGTAGCTGAAAATCTTGCGCGGCGACAACAGCTCAACTTCATAGCCCATTTCGGTCATTCGGTCTTGAAGGGCATACCCCGGCACTTGTTCGTCCATCTGAAAATGCAGGTTGTGCTGTTTGATCAGCTTGGAGTTCCATAGCGTACAAAAGCTTTTCAGATGGGCTTCCTTGTACGGTCTTGGCTCTTTGGAGGGTAGACCAAGAGACAGCTTCAGGCGCCTGGCGTGGTGTTTTACCCATCGCGAGCTGAAGCGCCAAAGGGTTCTGGTCGTGCCACGGTTCAGTTGTTCGACGCAACCTACGGCGACGACCTTGGGATTTATCTGGCACTTTTTCAACATTATCGAAAATACGTTCTTATCGAAAATGAACGTATCGGTGTGCAGCAGGAACAGGTAATCGGTTTCAACGCGTTCAAGCGCCATATCCAACGCTTTCCCGTGCGCGATATGGCCTGACTCCGGTTCCGCAGAGGTGCGCTCGATCAGATTGATCCAGTCAAGTGTGCGCAGATAGTCGAGACTTTCATCGTTGGAGTAGTTGTCGACCACCCAGACCGGAATGCCGCTGTCCCCCAGGTGTTGACGCAACAGGTCGAGGCAGATACGGGTGATATCAAGGGTTTTGTAATTGACCAAAACCAGGCTGTAGAGTGGTTTTTTCTCTGGCTGAAACTGAAGAGTGCTCATGGGAAATGACACCGACTCATGGTTGCGCGTTCTTTGAAAGCGGTCGGCTTTTGTCAGCCAGACCCAAGGGCACCCACTATCAGTTTTAACCTCGCGCAAAAAAAGAGGCCGGTGCCAGCTTTGTGTTTCATACCATTACAGAGTGTAGCGGATGCTCAGCCCAAGCACTGCGCCCCGGCCCTCGCCACTTGCGCATCATGCTCGGCTTTGACCCCAGACACCCCGACCGCGCCGATCACCTGGCCGTCGACGATAATTGGCACGCCGCCTTCCAGCGACGTGAGCAAGGGTGCGGACAAAAACGCAAAACGTCCACCATTGACCATTTCTTCATAACTTTTCGATTCACGCCGGCCCAACGCTGAGGTGCGGGCCTTTTCGGTGGCGATGTAGGCGCTGCTGGGCGCGCAGCCGTCGAGGCGTTCGAGGGCGAGGGGATGGCCGCCGTCGTCGACGACCACGATGGTCACCGCCCAGCTGTTGTTCTGGGCTTCGCTGCGTGCGGCGGCGAGGATCTGGCTGACTTCGGTCTGGCTCAGGACGGCTTTGCTTTTCATCGGGATTCTCCGGTAATCGGTGGGGGCAGTGCGGCGTCAACCAGTTCGATCCAGTGTCGGACCGGAGTTCGATTCGCACCGTCGAGGTGGGACTGACAGCCGATATTGGCCGTGACAATGACTTCAGGATGTCCGCTTTCCAGCGCGTTCAGTTTGTTGTCGCGCAATTGCCGCGACAGTATCGGCTGGGTGATCGAGTAAGTGCCTGCCGAACCGCAGCATAAATGGCCGTCGGGCACGGCCGTGAGGTTGAAACCGAGGCGAATCAGCATTGCCTCCACCGCGCCGCCAAGCTTTTGCGCGTGCTGCAAGGTGCAGGGGCAATGAAAGGCCAGTCGCTGGTCGCTATGGACGCCGAGGGTTTCCAGCGGTTCGTCGCGCAACACTTCCACCAGGTCTTTGGCCAGCGCACTGACCTTCCGCGCCTTGTTCGCATACGCCGGGTCGCGTTCGAGTAAATGGCCGTAGTCCTTGACGAACGCGCCGCAGCCGCTGGCGGTTTGCACGATGGCTTCGGCGCCATTCTCGATACTCGGCCACCACGCATCGATGTTGCGTCGGGCGCGGTCGAGCCCGGCGGCTTGCGCGTCTAGATGATAGTCCACGGCACCGCAGCAGCCGGCGTGAGCGGATGGCGTGACGCTGATGCCGAGGCGATCCAGCACCCGCGCCGCCGCCACATTGGTGTTCGGCGACAGGCTCGGTTGCACGCAGCCTTCGAGCATCAGTACCTTACGGTCATGGCGGGCGCTGGGGCCGGGTTTGGCCGCTGGAGCGCTGCGGGGCAATTTCGCCTGCAGGGTGTCGGGCAGCCAGGCACGGAACACCTGGCCGCTGCTGACCAGACCTTTGAACAGACGCGGATTGGGCACGACGTTGCGCAAGCCCTCGCGTAACAAGCGCTGGCCCAGGGAGCGCGGTACGGCGGCATCGACCACCGCGCGGCCGATGTCGAGCAAGTTGTGATAGTCGACGCCCGAGGGGCAAGTGGTTTCGCAGTTGCGGCAGGACAGGCAGCGGTCCAGATGCTCTTGGGTTTTCTGCGTGACCAGATTGCCTTCAAGCACCTGTTTGATCAGGTAGATGCGGCCCCGTGGCCCGTCCAGTTCATCGCCGAGCAGTTGATACGTCGGGCAGGTGGCGTTGCAGAAACCGCAGTGCACACAGGATCGCAGGATGCTTTCGGCTTCTTCGGCGCGCGGCAGCTGGCGCGCGGTTTCGCTCAGGGTCGTCTGCATGAATTCACAGCTCCGCGTAGAGGCGTGCGGGGTTGAAAATGCCCCGTGGGTCGAGTTGTTGCTTGAGATTGCGGTGGTAGCGCATCAACGCGGCCGGCAACGGCTGGAACGGGCTGTCGATCAGGCCATGGCTGTAGCAGGTCACGTGGCCGCCGACCTCTGCGACGACTTTGCGAATGAACGCCGCTTCGGCGTCAGACTTGAGCCAGCGCTGGGCGCCGCCCCAGTCGAGCAGTTGCCGACCGGGCAGGGACAGCCGGGGCGTGTTGTTCGGCACCGACACGCGCCAAAGCGGTTGGTCCTCGTCAAAGAAACTCAGATGATGTTCGTTGAGGTCCGCCCAGTAAGCCGGGTCCAGGTGTTCGCCACCCAAACGGTCGTGGGCCGCCGCCACCGAGCCTTCGCCACCTTCAAGGCGCAGATGCAACCGTTGGCCGTCGTGGCATGCGGCGCTGATCGGCAGCGGTTGCTGGCCCCATTCCGCGAGGCGCAGCAAGGCGCGGTCGCTGTCCATTTCCAGGCTGATGCTCAAGGCTTGTCGGGGTTTGGGCAGGACCTTGAGCGAGACTTCGGTGATCACGCCAAGGCAACCGAAGCTGCCGGCCATCAGTCGCGAAAGGTCATAGCCGGCAACGTTTTTCATCACCTCGCCACCGAAGCGCAAATGCTTGCCGTGACCGGTAATAACCCGCGTGCCGAGGACGAAGTCGCGCACCGAGCCGGACCAGGGGCGCCGTGGCCCCGAGAGCCCGGAGGCGATCATTCCGCCGACCGTGGCGTCGTCAGCGAAGGAGGGCGGTTCACAGGGCAGCATCTGCTGAGCTTCGTCCAGAATTTGCGCCAGCTCGGCCAGTGGCGTGCCGCATCGGACGGTGATCACCAGTTCGGTCGGGTCATAGCTGACGATGCCACGGTGGCTGCGGGTGTCGAGCACTTCCCCGGCAACAATGCGCCCCAGGAAGGCCTTGCTGTTGGCGCCCTGAATGCGCAGCGGCGTGGTGCTCTCCAGCGCCTGGTTGACCTGCGCCAGCAGCGCGCCGCTGTCATCGACATCCCGTTCACTGCGCATCAGAAACGCTCCAGGTCAGGGAAGGGCAACTGGCCCATGTGTACGTGCAACGCACCAAACTCGGCGCAGCGGTGGAGGGTCGGAATGTTCTTGCCGGGGTTGAGCAGGCCGCTCGGATCGAAGGCGGCTTTCACCGCATGAAACAGCGTCAGCTCATCGCTATTGAACTGCGCGCACATCTGATTGATTTTCTCGCGACCCACGCCGTGCTCACCGGTGATGCTGCCGCCGACTTTCACGCACAATTCGAGGATCCTGCCGCCCAGGGCTTCGGCGCGGTCGAGCTCGCCCGGTTGATTGGCGTCGAACAGAATCAGAGGGTGCATATTGCCGTCGCCGGCGTGAAAAACATTGGCCACGCGCAGGTCGTATTCGGCGGACAGTGCGGCGATGGCGCGCAACACCCCGGGCAATTCGCGACGCGGGATGGTGCCGTCCATGCAGTAATAATCCGGCGACAGGCGCCCCACCGCCGGGAAGGCATTCTTGCGCCCGGCCCAGAAACGCACGCGTTCCGCTTCGTCCCGGGCCTGGCGCACTTCGGTGGCACCGGCCTGTTGCAGCACCTGGCGCACGCGGTCGCAGTCGTCGTGGACATCGGCTTCGACGCCGTCGAGCTCACACAGCAGGATGGCGTCGGCGTCCACCGGATAACCGGCGTGGATGAAATCTTCGGCGGCGCGAATTGCCAGGTTGTCCATCATTTCCAGACCGCCAGGAATAATGCCGGCGGCGATGATGTCGCCGACGGCGCGACCGGCCTTTTCAACGGAGTCGAACGCCGCCAGCAGCACTTTGGCGGTTTGCGGTTTGGGCAGGAGTTTGACCGTGACCTCGGTGATCACCCCGAGCATGCCTTCGGAACCGGTGAACAGCGCCAGCAAGTCGAAACCGGGCGAGTCGAGGGCGTCGGAGCCGAGGGTCAGGTGTTCGCCGTCGACGGTCAGGATGTCGATCCTGAGCAGATTGTGCACGGTCAGGCCGTATTTCAGGCAATGCACGCCGCCGGCATTTTCGGCGACATTACCGCCGATGGAGCAGGCGATTTGCGAAGAAGGGTCAGGCGCGTAGTACAAGCCAAAAGGCGCCGCTGCCTGGGAAATTGCCAGATTACGCACGCCGGGCTGGACCCGAGCGGTACGGGCGGCGGGGTCGATGTGCAGGATGTTGTTGAAGCGCGCCATGACCAGCAACACGCCTTTTTCCAGTGGCAATGCACCGCCCGACAAACCGGTCCCAGCCCCCCGGGCGACCACTGGAACGCGCATTTCATGACAGAGCTTGAGCACGCCCTGAACTTCGTCGAGATGACGCGGCAGCACCACCAGCAGGGGGGTGGTGCGATAGGCCGAAAGGCCGTCGCATTCGTAGGGCTTGAGTTCTTCCTGTTGATGCAGCACTTGCAGCGCCGGCAGACGGGTTTGCAGGGCTTGCAACAGAGCGGCCTTGTCGACGTCGGGCAGCACACCGTCGACGCGTTCATCGTAGAGGATGTTCATGGTCGGTTTACGATACTCCGTAAGTGTATGCCCAGACAGCGCGTCCCCCAGAAGATTGACGGCGACTTAATGACCTCCAACCACCATATGACTAAACGGCGCCACATACGCCTGCAGCGTCACCAACCCGCCGACCAGAATCGCCAGAATGATCGAGTGAAAGAACACGTAACGCAGGATTTCCCCTTCATGCCCATACCAGCGCGTCGCGGTCGAGGCCACGACGATCGACTGCGCATCGACCATCTTGCCCATGACCCCACCGGAACTGTTGGCCGCGGCCATCAACACCGGGCTCAGGCCCAGTTGCTCGGCGGTCACGCGTTGCAGGCCGCCGAACAGCACGTTGGACGCCGTGTCCGAGCCGGTCAGTGCCACGCCAAGCCAGCCGAGCAAGGTGCCGAACATCGGGTAGAAAATCCCCGTCGCGGCGAAGGCCAGGCCCATGGTCGCATCCAGACCCGAGTAGCGCGTGAGGTAGCCCAAGGCAAGCATCGCCGCGATGGTGATCAGCGAGTAGCGCACCACCCACAGCGTTCGCAGGTACTGGCGCGCCAGTTGCGGGATCGAGTAGCCCATCAGCAGGCCGCCGAGAATGGCTGACAACAGAATTCCGCTGCCGGTGGCGGTGAACCAGGTGAACTTGTAGATCGCATCCTCGGTTTTCGGCGCCGGCACTACGGGCGGCACCTTCTCGACCTGCTGGTGCAGGGTGGTGAAGGTCAGGGCCGGCGAGAAAATCGGATTGGCTTCGCGCAGCGGTTTGCCTTGCGGGTCGAGTTTGGCGGAGTGGGTGACCGGATCAATCGCCGGGCGAGTATCGAACATGTTCTTGAAGCCTTGGGTGCCCCAGGCGAACACGAACACGGTGAGGATGATCCATGGCATCCACGCGCGCATCACCGCAGGCTTCGCATCACTGGCAAAGGACGCGCTGGGCTCGGATTTTTCTTCGTGTTCGGCGTCGATTTTGGAGTTGTCGACACGCCCGGACAGCGCTGCGGAAGTGTGCACGGTCGCCGGTTTCCACACCTTGAGGAACAGGGTCAGGCACGCCATGGAGATCAACGCGGCGATCACGTCCACCAGCATTGGCCCGTGATAGTTGGAAACGATGAACTGCGGCACGGCGAAGCTGACGCCGGCGACCAAAATGGCCGGCCAGATTTCCAGCATCTTGCGCCAGCCGGCGAACGCCCAGATCAGCCAGAACGGCACCAACACGGAAAAGAACGGCAATTGCCGGCCGACCATCATCGACAATTCCATTTCATCCAGGCCAGTGACCTTGGCCAAGGTAATGATCGGCGTACCCAGGGCGCCAAACGCCACAGGCGCGGTGTTGGCGATCAACGCCAGACCCGACGCGGCCAGCGGCGAGAAGCCCAGCCCGATCAGAATCGCCCCGGTCACCGCCACCGGTGTGCCGAACCCGGCCGCCCCTTCGAAAAAGGCGCCGAAGCAGAAGGCGATCAACAACAATTGCAGGCGACGGTCGTCGGTGATCCGTGCCAGTGAGTCTTGCAGCACTTTGAACGAGCCGTTCTCGGTGGTCAGTCGGTGCAGGAAAATGATGTTGAGCACAATCCAGCCAATCGGCAGCAAACCGTTGGCAGCGCCGTATAGCGCGGCCGAGCCCGCCATGTTCGCCGGCATGCCGAAGGCGAAAATCGCGATGACCAGCGCCGAGGCGAGGGCGAGTAATGCCGCCAGGTGGGCTTTAATGTGGAAAAACGCCAGGGCGGCCAGCATGACCACGACCGGCACTGCGGCCATGATGGTTGAAATGACCGGGTTGCCGAACGGATCGTAGATTTGCTGCCAGACCATATTCCACCTCTGCTTTTTATTGTTGAAAGTGCAGACCCCAAGGGGGGCGGTGGCTTGTAGTATAGGTGGCATTGCGCCGCTGTCTTGTACGCTGTGAATCGCGGGTTTCAGCGTATTTTTTGAGTTGAAAACAGGGACGCGCGTTGACCGACTTCAACACCCGGAGGAACGCAATAATGACCGAGCGCCATTTGGTTCATACGGAAACACTTTCAAACGGATGCAGCATCAGGGTGAAAGCCGAGATCCTGCGGGACGGTTCATTGGGCATGTTTATCGGGGTCTATCGACCTGATGACACGGCCATTGAGGAGAACGACCACCCGGCGCTGCATTTTCTCGACATGGAGGCGGCCATGGAGTGGGGGGTCGAGCAAGCCAAGGCGATCGGTAATGGGCAGCGGACGTTGTAGGCCTTGAAATCGAGTTGACACCATCGCCGGCAAGCCTGGCTCCTGCGGTTCGCGGGGATCTCGGGGTTTTGGGTTCGCACAAAACCTGTGGGAGCCCGGCTTGCCGGCGATGGCCATCTTGCGGACGCCATCGCCAGCAAGCAGGCTCCTGCGGTTAGCACGCCTTGCTTGCCGCCAGATAAGCACCCAACCTGTGCCCCATTTCCTCGCCCAGCGCCTGCAAGCCACTCAACGGCCGCACCATCACCTCGAACTCGACGATCTTGCCCTGCTCGTCAAACCGGATCATGTCGATGCCCTTGAGCTCTTTCCCCTTCACCTTGGCGCTGAATTCGAGGACGACATTCAGCCCGTCCGCCGTCGCCAACTCCCGGTGATAGGTAAAGTCTTCAAATACGTTGAACACCGTGCTCAGAATCATCGTGACCACTTTCGCACCGGGGTACGGCGTGTGCGCCATCGGCGAGCGGAACACCGCTTGGGGGTCCAGCAAGGCGGGCAGGGCTTGCAGGTCGCCCTGGCGGATCATGTCGTGCCATTGGCTCAGGGACGCTGCGGCGTTGGGGTGCAGTTTCAGTTCCGACATGTACAACTCCTGTTTTTGTTGTTCTGAAAGCGTAGCCAACGACTGTATCGCAATGGGTCCGACGGGCTGCTTATGCCGGTGCATTCAGGTGATCGATGGCGGCCAGCCTCAGTTCGCGATAGGCGACGACCAGTTGATCCGGCGAGAACGCGAGATTTCGTCCGCTGGGATTGGGCAGGACCCAGACGGTTGCATGGCCGAACGTCTTCGGCTGAAGCCCCCACGCGACATCTCGCTGCCCGGAAAACGCGCAATACGCCGCTTTGCCTAGAAACGCCACAAAACGCGGCATATGGCGGGCGATTTTCTGTTCAAACGTTGTAGCGGCGGCCGCGAATTCATCGGCCGAGAGCTGATCCGCTCGCGCCGTGGGCCGATCCACCACGGCGGTCAAACCACATTGATAGTGCAAAAGCGTCCGGTCGTTTTCCGGGCGAACCTGCTCCGGAGTAAAACCGGCGAGGTGCAGCGTGCGCCAGAAGCGATTGCCCTGGCGTTTCAACCGGGATCTGAGTGGCCGAGGTGTTGGTCGAACTTTCAGCCGAAAATACCTGGGCGGCTGCACCGGCAAGCGCAAAAAACAGGGCGATTTTTAATGTTTTCATGAGGTTCACCTTTGCATTGAGTTTTGGGGGTACCTCGCGAGTTAGTTGCTGCTTACTGGGTTTGCTCGCTGGGTGAAATCAATGCTAGGGGTTTGTGACTTGCGCAAATAGCCGGGTGCCGGACATACACTGTTGCCAGATTGCGCAGGTATGCGGCGCAGCGGTTAGGTTGTTTGCTTTTTGCCGGGCGTGGCGGAGGACGAAATCGATCTAAAAACCCCCAGCCGTGTCGAGGACGGTGGACTACGCTTGAATGTGTAGGTGAAGACGCAGACTGATGCGCAAGCGGATGGCAAGGACACGTGGGGCGCGTTCCGAAGGGTACACGGTTAGAAAGATCTCCGCGCTGAGATCCAGCCCTTATGCCGTGTGAAGCAGAAGAGCACAAAACTGTTCTGTGAGAGTCCTGATAAACCTTGTAAGCCGGAGACCAGCACCGGCCACCTACTCAACTCCCACAAGCCCGCCCAGTGCGGGCTTTTTATTGCGGATGTTTTTATGGCGGGATGCAACCGGATCAACCGGGACACTGATATTGGCCATTTCAATCCCCTTTTGGCCGACCTCGCACTATGAACCCATCAGCCCCTCAGCAAGAATCGAAGGAACTCCACAACTAGAATCAAGCTTTCCTTGCCCTTGGCAAATTTCAAGACCTGCCGTGTACAGCACATAAAAACCAACGCGACACACTTGGGGAATTCATTCATGGTCACGATGAAACGCATACTGGGCGTCACCGTTTGTGGGCTGACGCTGCTGGCCAGCGCGGTACACGCCGAACAGCGCGAACTGCGCGTGTACAACTGGGCGGACTATATCCTGCCAGCCGTGCCCAAGGACTTCGCCGACAAGACCAAAATCAAAGTGACCTGGGACACCTTCGACACTAACGAATCCCTGGAAGCCAAGTTGCTGACCGGCAACTCGGGCTACGACCTGGTAGTGCCGTCGAACCAGTTCATCGAAACCCAGATCAAGGCCGGCGTGTTCCAGAAACTGGACAAATCCAAGCTGCCCAACTGGAAGCATCAGGACCCGGCGCTGCTCGCGTTGCTGGACAAGAACGATCCGGGTAACCAGTACGGCGTGCCTTACATGTATGGCACCGTGCTGATCGGCTTCAACCCGGCCAAGGTCAAGGCTGCGCTGGGCGAGAATGCGCCGGTGGACAGTTGGGACCTGGTGTTCAAACCGGAGAACATGGCAAAGCTCAAATCCTGTGGCGTCGCCATGCTCGACTCACCTTCGGAAATCCTTCCGCTGGCGCTGCACTATCTGGGCCTGGACCCGAACAGCCAGAAGCCGGAAGACTACGACAAAGCCAAGGCGTTGATGTTGAAGATTCGTCCTTACGTCACCTATTTCAACTCCGCCAAGTACATGACCGACATCGCCAACGGCGATATCTGCGTCGCTATCGGCTACTCCGGCAGCTTCTATCAGTTCGGCAATCGTGCCAAAGAGGCGGGCAACGGCGTGGTGGTTGACTGGCGTCTGCCGAAGGAAGGCGCACCGATCTGGTTTGATACCTTCGCCATCCCGAAAAGCGCGAAGAACGTCGAGGAAGCCCACGAATTTCTCAACACCTTGCTGGACCCGAAAGTCATTGCCCCGATCAGCGATTTCCTCGGTTATCCGAACGCCAACAAGGACTCGCTGGCGCTGATCAACAAAGACATCACCGGTAACCCGAACCTGACGCCAACCAGCGAAGCGTTGAAAACGCTGTATGTGGTACAGCCGCTTCCGCAAAAACTTGAGCGGGTGCGTACGCGCGTCTGGACCAGCATCAAGTCCGGCGAGTAAATCCCAGTACGAAACGCGTTCAACCTACCGACCGCGTACCCTGTGGGAGCTGGCTTGCCAGCGATGGCGGCGGATCAATCAGCATTGATGTTGGCTGACCCACCGCTATCGCCGGCAAGCCGGCTCCCACAGGTTTGGTGTCGTGGCTGCTTGCTCATATCCGCGCCAGCGCCTGCGCGAGGTCTGCGCGCAGATCCTCGACATCTTCAACCCCCACGGACAACCGTACCAAACCATCGCCAATCCCAAGCTGTGCCCGGGTGTCTGCGGGGATGGTCGCGTGGGTCATGATCGCCGGATGCTCGATCAGGCTTTCCACGCCGCCCAGACTTTCAGCGAGGGCGAAGATGCTGACGTTTTCGAGGAAGCGCGTGGCGCCCGCCAGGTCGGTCTTCAGATCGATTGAGATCATCCCGCCGAAACCGCGCATCTGCCGTTGCGCCAGTTCATGCTGCGGGTGTGACGGCAGGCCCGGGTAGTAAACGCGTGCCACTTGCGGCTGGCGCTCCAGCCATTGCGCCAGGTCCAGCGCGTTGCTGCAGTGGCGTTCCATGCGCAGCGCCAGGGTTTTTACGCCGCGCAGCGTCAGGAAGGCGTCGAACGGCCCGGCGATGGCGCCTACCGAGTTCTGCAGGAAACCCAGACGTTCAGCCAGTTCCGGATTCTGCCCGACCACGGCGATGCCGCCGATCACGTCGGAATGGCCGTTGAGGTATTTGGTGGTCGAGTGCAGGACGATGTCGAAACCCAGCTCCAGCGGGCGCTGGATCCATGGGCTGGCGAAGGTGTTGTCGGCCACGCAGATGATGCCCCGGTCACGGCACAGGCGCGCGACGGCGGCGAGGTCGGTCAGGCTCAGCAGCGGATTGCTCGGCGTCTCGACCCAGACCATCTTGGTGTCGGGCTGCAGCGACGCTTCGAAACCCGCGAGGTCGGTCAGGTCGACGAAGCTGAAACGATGCCCGGCGCTGCGTTTGCGCACCTTGTCGAACAGGCGAAACGTGCCACCGTACAGGTCGTTGCCAGAGACGATGTGCGAGCCGGCGTCGAGCAGCTCCAGCACGGTGGAAATCGCCGCCAGCCCGGAGGCGAACGCGAAGGCCTGGGTGCCGCTTTCAAGGTCGGCGACGCAACGTTCCAGGGCAAAGCGCGTCGGGTTGTGCGAACGCCCGTAATCGAAGCCTTTGTGCACGCCGGGGCTTTGCTGCAAGTAGGTGGAGTTGGCATAAATCGGCGGCATCAGCGCCCCGGTGGTCGGGTCCGGCGACTGCCCGGCGTGGATCACCCGCGTGGCGAAGGCGCGAGGGGCAGCGTGTTCATCGTGTTGACTCATGCGAGGGTTCTCCGTAAATGGTTGAGCAGGTCGACGCGGGTAATCAGGCCGTGAAAGCCCGACGCGTCGGCGATGATCGCCACCAGCCCGCGATCGAGCTCTGCCTGCAACGTCGCCAGACTGGCGCTGGCCGGCAGGGTTTCCACTTTGTCGGTCATTGCGCTGGCCACGGTCAAGCGGAAGTGTGTAGCGTCTTCGGCCATGCCCAGCAGAATGTCGGATTCGTCGATCACGCCGACCAGGTGCTGGCCGTTTTCCAGCACCGGCAACTGCGAGACGTCGGCCAGGCGCATGCGCTGGAACGCAGTTAATAACGTGTCATCCGGGGCGACGCTGATCACCCGGCCATCCTCGAAGCGCCGTGCGATCACGTCGCGCAGATCGCCATAAGGTTTGCGCGCGAGCAGGCCCTGATCGTTCATCCACTGGTCGTTATACACCTTCGACAAATAGCGGGTGCCGGTGTCGCAGACAAAGCTGACCACGCGCTTCGGTTCGGTTTGCTCGCGGCAGTAGCGCAACGCGGCGGCCAGCAAGGTGCCGGTCGAAGAACCGCCGAGAATGCCTTCGGCGCGCAACAGCTGGCGGGCGTGATCGAAGCTTTCCTCGTCGCTGATCGAATAGGCGTGGCCGACGCTGGAGAGGTCGGCAATCGACGGAATGAAGTCTTCGCCAATGCCTTCCACCGCCCAGGAGCCGGGGGTGGTCATGGTGCCGCTGCGGCTGTACTCGGCCATCACCGAGCCGACCGGATCGGCCAGCACCATGGTCAGGTTGGGCTGCACGCGTTTGAAGAACCGGGTCAACCCGGTCAGCGTGCCGGCGGAACCGACGCCAACGACAATCGCGTCGAGGTCGTGCTGAGTCTGCGCCCAGATCTCCGGCGCGGTGCTGCATTCATGGGCGAGCGGGTTGGCGGGGTTATTGAACTGGTCGGCGAAAAACGCCTCGGGAATCTCCTGCGCCAACCGTGCCGCCACGTCCTGGTAATAATCGGGATGGCCCTTGCCGACGTCGGAGCGGGTGATGTGCACCTCGGCGCCCATGGCCTTGAGGTGCAAGACTTTCTCGGTGGACATCTTGTCGGGCACCACCAGCACCACCCGATAACCCTTGGCGCGACCGACCAGCGCCAGGCCAAGCCCGGTGTTGCCCGCGGTGGCTTCGACGATGGTACCGCCGGGCTTGAGTCGGCCGTCGCGCTCGGCGGCGTCGATCATCGCCAGGCCGATGCGGTCCTTGATCGAGCCTCCGGGGTTCTGAGATTCGAGCTTGAGAAACAGGGTGCACGGGCCCGTATCAAAACGGCTGACGCGGACCAACGGCGTATTGCCGATCAGTTCAAGCACGGCAGGGCGGGAGTCGTTCGGCATGTTGTCACCTCTTTGCGATCATTCGCACGGGAAGGACAGCAACCGGCCACGCGTTTTCGCACGCCAGTCGCCAGCAATGCATCGCTAGGACCATAGGCCGCGAACGCGCTGCTCGCAACTTTTGCGGTACGACGGGTTTTAGAAGGTAAATGAACGGGATCGGGAACTATGTTGGGCCATTTCGGCATCCAGCAGGTGCTCGGCCAGCACATCATTCAAAAAGCGGAACTGATCGTTGAGACCGACCACTTCGTTGCTGAAATGGTTGGCGGCGGCGGGCATCAGCAGGGATTCGAAGTTCTTGTCGAACACCAGCGCCAGCACTTTGCGCGAAACAACCTGCTGCGCGTAGTAGTTGGTGCCGAATACCGGAAAGCTCACGGACAGGGTGACGTGGTGAATCATGATGTGCGCTCCTCGGTCAGGACGTACCACGAAAAAAAGCTCAGCGTGAGGGCTGTCAGGGCCAAGCAGGTCAGCAGATGAATCAACATGATTGTTCCCTCCGATGCGAGGTTTCGTGGTGGATTGAGGTTGATCCTACGCTGACGGTTTTTTAGCGGAAGGCATTCGCGGCGATGGTGAATATCGATGTGAATGATGGTCGGGTTTTTCGGTGTTCTTCAGGGCCTCATCGCGAGCAGGCTCACTCCCACAGGTGACCGCATTCCAATGTGAGAGTGAGCCTGCTCGCGATGAGGCCCTCGGCAACGCCTTTAATCTCGCCGCCTATACTCAAACCAGATCGCCTTCAACCCCAATGTTTAGGACACCGCGACCTTGAACCTGCGTGCGCCGATCATCGCCGTGCTGCTGGTGCTGGCAGGATGCGCCATGCCCGCGCGTGCGCCGGCGCCAGCGCCGCCGGTGATCATTTCCCAAATGACCTGGCAGCAAGTCGACCGGGACATTGTCGCCGCCTCCCAATCCGCTACCGAGCAGGCAAAAATCTATTCGCGCGGCGCCATGGATTACTGGCGAACCCGGGTCTATCAACTGACCGAAGAGAATTTCATACCCTGGTTCAGCAGCTATTGGACTCAGGAATGGTTGTCGATGAAAGTCAGCTGGTATTCCCTCAGCGCCCAAGGCGAGCAGGAAGCCTCGGCGAAACGCCTGGCGGAGTATCTGCTGGAGCAATACCAGAAGCGCGTGCTGGCCCCGGTCGCGGTCGAAATTGACCCGGAGCAGATCCTCGGCCTCGCCACGGCGTTCTACATCGACATCCTTCAGGAAGAGCTGCAGAAAATCTCCCAGCGCCACGGCGTGCCCATGGCCCAGCTGAATGGCCGCCTGCAGAAAATCCCCGCCATCGCCCTCGGCCCGCCGCCGGCCCGGGATGCGTCGCTGTATCAAGTGGTGCACACCCAGCCGCTGAATACGCTGCCGGCCTACGCCGCGCTGATCGACAAGATCCACAAGGCCGGCGGCAGCAAGGGGGTTGATTCCACCGACACCGCCATGGCCCCGGTGGCCAAGCGCGCCAGCCAGCGGATGGAGGCCGAAATGGCCCCGCGCGGTGCCGCCAGTGCGGTGGCGGCAGTGGCGGGCAAACTGGCCGGGGGATTGATCACCGTGGGCGTTGCGGGGATTCGCGCGTTGCTTCAGGCCAGCGACCGGCCGGACAGCGAAGCGCTTATCCGCAGCAGTCTGGGCAACACGTTCGACAAGGCCTGGACCAAACTGGTGCAGAATCCGACCAGCGGC
This sequence comes from Pseudomonas sp. GB2N2, assembly GCF_054897705.1. Lineage (NCBI taxonomy): Bacteria > Pseudomonadati > Pseudomonadota > Gammaproteobacteria > Pseudomonadales > Pseudomonadaceae > Pseudomonas > Pseudomonas sp. GB2N2. The sequence goes on along the minus strand of NZ_CM142701.1, from coordinate 1,945,779 downwards.
GTGATGGCCGGCACGTTATACATGGCCGGGCAGATCGAAGGCAATCTGGCGAAGAGTGCCGACGGACCGTCGGTCAGTTCGGGCGGCGGCGCTGTCGATTGGCGTGCGCCGCAACCGACTAACCAGCGGTTCGACCCTCTACCCCCGGCAGGAGAATGACCATGTCTTACGTTGATGGCTTTGTCGCGGCGGTGCCCACCGCCAATCGCGAAAAATTCAAGAAGCACGCGGAAACCGCCGCGCTGATTTTCAAAGAGAATGGCGCCCAGAGCATTGTCGAATGCTGGGGTGACGACGTGCCCGACGGCAAACTGACCTCGTTCCCGTTGGCGGTAAAACTCAAGGACGACGAAACGGTGGTGTTTTCTTGGATCATCTGGCCGGACAAAACCACCCGCGATGCCGGCATGCAGAAAATGATGGGCGACCCGCGCATGCAGCAGGACGTCAACCCGATGCCGTTCGACGGTCAGCGGATGATCTTTGGCGGCTTCAATATCCTCATTCAGTCCTGAATGCCCGACAGGATCACTCGGCGGCCGGAGTGATCCTGCAGCTCTTGCGATTGCGGATTTCGTTTTCCGTCGGTCGCTGCCTGACGAATTCGAAACGCGGCTCACCTTCGCTATAGTGAACCAGCCAGCCCCATTCCAGCTCTGACTCATCCTGACCCGGTTGCGGTGGCATGGCCCACCATGGCTCTTTGCTGATGATCTGTCGCATGGCCCCGTCCCGTTCAATCGATTGGTTCAACTGGTTCAACTGGTTCAACTGGTTCAACTGGTTCAACTGGTTCAACTGGTTCAACTGGTTCAACTGGTTCAACTGGTTCAACTATAACGTGCAAGTCAGGAGGTGCCAGGCGTGAGCGACGAAACCCCGAAGCCGGTCAAACGGCTGTTTTTCGCTTTGAACTGCCCGCCCGAGCAGCGCAAGGCCATCGCACAATGGCGCGCCGCGCTGCAGTTGCGCAACGGGCGCCCGGTGCCGGCGGAAAATTTTCACCTGACTTTATTATTTTTGGGGGCGGTGGGCGTGGCGCAGATCGCCGAGATTTGCGCGGCGGCGGCGAAGGTTCGCGTGCCGGGTGTGCCGTTGAGGATCGCGCTGGATCGGCTGGACGTCTGGCGTAGGGCCGGCGCGTTGGTGCTCGCGGCGGAGCAGGCGCCGCCGGAGTTGCTGCGGCTGGTGTATGCGCTGGAGCAGGCAATGTTGCCATTCGGGTTCGAGGACGCGCCAAAGGAGTTTCGGCCGCACCTGACGTTGATGCGCGACTATGGAGCGCCAGTGCCTGAGTCGGCGACGCCACCGGAGTTTTTTCTGCGGGCTGATCGGTTTGTCTTGTTTGAATCGCACAAGGGGCACTATCGGGCGCTGGCCGAGTGGCCGCTGGTGCCCGCCTAAAAAAAGGCGCCCGAGGAGGGCGCCGAATTCACCTGAACCGAGGAAGCCAGGTGAGGCCGTTCTGGAGAGAGGTGCAGCGGTGGTAAGGCGCTGCGTGAACGGAAACAGTCAAGTTTGATGTTGCCAGTGATGGCCTCATCGCTGGCAAGCCAGCTCCTACAATGATCTGCGGTGCAACATTTAACTTGCAGGAGCCGGCTTTCCGGCGATAGCAATCCCAGGCCCGGCGATTATTTCCCGAGCTTCACCCGGGTCCAGCCGCGCGTCATCACCCGTTGCACGCCAATCGGCATGTCCGGAATCGCGTACAGCGTCGCCATCACCGCCAGCGGTGGATACGAGCCCGGGTCATCGCGAATCGCTTCATCCACCAACGGCGTCGCCGCGGCGTTGGCGTTGCTGTAGCCGATGTTGTTGGTGATCTCGGCAATGATGTCCGGGCGCATCAGGAAGTTCATGAACAGGTAAGCGTTCTCGACGTTCGCAGCATCCCGCGGGATCGCGACCATGTCGTAGAAACTGCCAGCCCCTTCTTTCGGAATGCTGTAGGCGATGGTCACGTCGTTGCCCGCTTCCTGCGCGCGGGCCTTGGCCTGCAACACGTCACCGGAGTAACCAACGGCCACGCAAATGTTGCCATTGGCCAGGTCGGAGATGTACTTCGATGAATGGAAATAAGCCACCGACGGCCGAATCTTCATGAACAGCGCTTCAGCTTCAGCGATCTGTCCTTTGTCTTGCGAGTTCACCGGGTAACCCAGGTAGTGCAGGGCGGCCGGCAGCATCTCTGTCGGCGAATCGAGGAAACTGATGCCGCAGGCTTTCAGCTTCTCGGCGTTTTCCGGTTTGAACAGCAAGTCCCAGGAATGGGTCGGCGCGTTGGTCCCCAGCACTTCCTTGACCTTGGCCGGGTTGAAACCGATACCGATCGAGCCCCACATGTACGGGAAGGCGTGGGCGTTATCCGGGTCGCTGGCCGAGGCGTTTTTCAGCAGCACGGGATTTAGGTTTTTCCAGTTGCTCAGCTTCGATTTGTCCAGTTCCTGATAGACGCCGGCCTTGATCTGCTTGGCCAGGAAACTGTTGGACGGCACGACGATGTCATAGCCGGATTTACCCGCGAGCAGGCGTGCCTCAAGGGTTTCGTTGCTGTCGAACACATCGTAGGTCACGCGAATGCCGGTCTCGTCTTCAAACTTCTTGACGGTGTCCGGGGCAATGTAATCCGACCAGTTGTAGACGCGCAGAACCTTGTCATTGGCCTGGGCGCCGGTGGCGATCGCGCCCAATAAGGACAGTGTCAGCAGAGTCCTGCCAAACATTTTCATCGGTACAACTCCAATTCTTCTTATCAAATCAAACGCAAAACCGTGAAACGTGACGGCACTAGGCCGTCGCTTCTACCCTTTGCTTTTCAGGTTGCTGCCAAGACTCGCTGGCGGTCTGGTCCATCGCTTCCTGGATCGCCCGTTTGCGGGTGGCTTCGGCGCGGCGGCTGAAGTACCAGACCATGAAGGTCACGATCGAAACGGCGAGCAGGATCAGGCTGGCCACGGCGTTGATCTCGGGCTTGACCCCCAGACGTACCGCCGAGAACACTTCCATCGGCAGGGTCGTGGAACCCGGGCCGGAGACGAAGCTCGCCAACACCAGATCATCCAGCGACAGGGCAAACGACATCATGCCGCCGGCCGCCAGCGAGGGCGCAATCATCGGGATGGTGATCAGGAAAAACACCTTGAAGGGTTTCGCCCCGAGGTCCATGGCCGCTTCCTCGATGGACAGGTCCAGCTCTCGCAGGCGGGCGGAGACTACCACCGCCACATAAGCCGCGCAGAACGTGGTGTGGGCGATCCAGATCGTGACAATGCCACGCTCCATCGGCCAGCCGATCAACTGCGCCATCGCCACGAACAGCAGCAACAGCGACAGACCGGTGATCACTTCCGGCATCACCAATGGCGCGGTGACCAGGCCACCAAACAGCGTGCGACCCTTGAAACGCGTGACGCGGGTCAGGACAAACGCGGCCAAAGTTCCCAGCGCCACGGCGGCAATCGCGGTGTAGCAGGCGATTTCCAGCGAGCGCACCACTGAGCCCATCAGCTGCGTGTTGTCGAGCAGGCCGGCATACCACTTGAGCGACCAGCCACCCCACACCGTCACCAGTTTCGAGGCGTTGAACGAGTAGATCACCAGAATCAGCATCGGCAGGTAGATAAACGACAGGCCGAACACCAGCATCATTTTTGAAAAACCGAAACGTTTCATCCCCGTGCCTCCATCTCTTTGGCCTGGCTGCGGTTGAACAGCAGAATCGGCACAATCAGAATCAACAGCATCACCACCGCCAGCGCAGACGCCACCGGCCAGTCGCGGTTGTTAAAGAACTCTTGCCACAACACACGGCCGATCATCAGGGTTTCCGGGCCGCCCAACAGTTCCGGAATCACGAACTCACCAACCACCGGTATAAACACCAGCATGCAGCCGGCAATAATCCCGTTCTTGGCCAGCGGCACCGTGATTTTCCAGAAGTTGTTGAAATTGCTCGAACCCAAGTCCGACGCGGCTTCCAGCAACGTCTCGTCGTGCTTGACCAGGTTGGCGTACAGCGGCAACACCATGAACGGCAAGTACGCGTAAACCACGCCGATGTAGACGGCGGTGTTGGTGTTGAGGATCTCGATCGGGTGATTGGTCAGGCCGGTCCACATCAAGAAGGCGTTGAGCAAACCGTTGTTGCTGAGGATGCCCATCCACGCGTAAACGCGGATCAGGATCGCAGTCCAGGTAGGCATCATGATCAACAGCATCAGGACGTTCTGCGTTTCTTTTTTCGCCTTGGTGATCGCATAGGCCATCGGAAAACCGATCACCAGGCACATCAGCGTGCTGAAAAACGCGACCTTCAACGAGCCGAAGTAAGCCGAGATGTACAGCTCATCCTCGGTCAGCAACAGGTAGTTGCCGACGTTAAGGAACAGCTGGAATTTCTGCTCGGCGAAGGTGTAGATCTCGGAATATGGAGGAATGGCCAGCGCCGCTTCCGAGAAGCTGATCTTCATCACCAGGAAGAACGGCAACAGGAAAAACAGGCACAGCCACAGGAATGGAATCCCGATGACGAGCTTGCGACCACTCGGCATCAGCCGCATGAACTGCTGATTGAGTGTTTTCATGAGCGCAGTACCACGCCGCTGTCGTCTTCCCACCACACGTAGACCTTGTCGTCCCAGGTCGGACGCGCGCCACGGCGTTCGGCGTTGGCCATGAACGACTGGACGATTTTGCCGCCAGGCAATTCGACGTAGAACACCGAGTGACCGCCAAGGTAAGCGATGTCGTGCACCTTGCCGCTGGACCAGTTGTAGCGGGCCTCAGGCTTGGTCGTGCTGACCAGCATTTTTTCCGGGCGAATGGCGTAGGTGATCGACTTGTCCTGCACCGAGGTGCTGACGCCGTGACCGACGTAAATCTTTTGCTCCAGGTCCGGGCTGTGAATGATCGCGTGACCTTCAAGGTCTTCCACGACGGTGCCGTCAAAGGCGTTCACGTTGCCGATGAATTCGCAGACCATGCGGCTGACCGGGGCTTCATAGATGTCGACCGGACTGCCGATCTGCGCGATCCAGCCGAGGTGCATGATCGCGATGCGCTGGGCCATGGTCATGGCCTCTTCCTGGTCGTGGGTCACCATCACGCAGGTCACGCCGACCCGCTCGATGATTTCCACCAGTTCGAGTTGCATCTGCGAACGCAGCTTTTTATCCAGCGCGCCCATCGGCTCGTCGAGCAGCAACAGCTTTGGACGTTTGGCCAGGGAGCGGGCGAGGGCCACGCGCTGACGCTGACCGCCGGACAGTTGATGCGGTTTGCGCTTGGCGTATTGGGTCATGTGCACCAGGCGCAGCATTTCTTCAACGCGGGCGTCGATTTCGCTGGCGGACAAACGATCCTGCTTGAGGCCGAAGGCGATGTTCTGCGCCACAGTCATGTGCGGGAACAGGGCGTACGACTGGAACATCATGTTGATCGGCCGTTCATACGGCGGCATGTCGGTGATGTCCACGCCATCGAGCAAAATCCGTCCTTCGGTCGGACGCTCGAAGCCGGCGAGCATGCGCAGCAGCGTCGACTTGCCGGAACCCGAACCGCCGAGCAGGGCAAAGATTTCGCCTTGATGAATCTCGAGCGAAACATCGTCTACTGCGCAGGTTTCGTCGAACTTCTTGGTGACGCGGTCGATTTTCACCAGAACCTTTTTCGGTGCCTGGTGACCTTCAAGAGCCTTCCTGTAAATGCTGGAGGCGTTTGCCATGTGAAACTCCCAACAGGTTTCAGTCGTCGGGCCAACGCGGCCTGACTTAAGAGTGGATTGCAAGCCCGGGTGGTGTGCGTTCGGGCTTATTCGGCGCCGCCGTCCTGGCTGCCTGGGTCGTACTTGTTGTTATTGCAGTGTGGTGTTATCGCGAAGGACGGACGCGCAAAGGCACGCCCGCCTGACTCGCGGGGGCAATCATTCATGGGTGTGGGTCAGCGGGTTTTACGTAGCGCGGCCCGTCGCCGGCATGCATCGCCGAACGCCTGGAAAATACTCAAATAAGGCGGGTTCGAAAGCACCTGCCATTCCGGGTGCCATTGCACGCCGACCGCGAAGGTCGGACTGTGGTCCACGGAAATCGCCTCGATCAAACCGTCCGGGGCAATCGCTTCAGCGCGCAGGCCCGGGGCGAGGCGGTCGATGCCCTGGCTGTGAATCGAATTGACCCTGAACTCCAACGGCAACGCCAGTGCTTCGAACACACCGCCCGGTTGCACCGTCACCGCATGCGCCGGGGCGTACTGCACCGCCAGCTCGGGACTGTCCGCTTCCCGGTGATCGAGCATGCCCGGCAGTTCATGCACCTTCTGGTGCAGGCTGCCGCCGAACGCCACGTTCATTTCCTGGAAGCCACGGCAGATGCCCAGCACCGGAACGCCCGCCGCGATGGCTGCACGTAATAAAGGAAGGGTCGTGGCGTCCCGCGCCGGATCGTGATCCGTGCCGGGAGCGCTGGCCGGGCCTTGATAGTGGAAAGGTTCCACATTCGATGGCGAGCCGGTCAGCAACAGACCGTCGAGATGCGCGAGCACATCCTCGATGTCGGTCAGTTCGCCTAAAGAAGGAATAACCACAGGCAGCCCCAAAGCCGCGACGCTGACAGCACGCAAGTACTTGTCGCCGCTGATGTGGTAGGGGTGCAGGCCAATCTGTTTGACGCACGCTGTAACGCCGATCAATGGCTTGAATGCCATTTTTATCACCTCGAAGTTTCACACTTGAACGAGCTTTTCCGGAGCTTAGCCTTGTTGATTTTAATTAACAACTCTCATGTAAAAAATTCTAAACGCCACACGTCCGATCGTTAGTCTTTACGCGGTGTCGGCGACCTATATGGCACTCTCGCGCCCAAAAAACCCCCGAAAATAAAGGATGAGAGGCGCGGTGTTCGCTATTGACTTCACTTTGCCGTTCGGGTTGACTGGGCTCCAGAAAGTGAAGTGAACATAATAATTAACAGCTAATAGGTGCAAAATGTCGGTCCCTCTGCGTACCGTTCAACTCAACGAAGCAAACGCATTCCTTAAGAAATATCCTGAGGTTTTGTACGTCGACCTTCTGATTGCGGATATGAACGGTGTGGTGCGCGGCAAGCGCATCGAGCGCACCAGTCTTCATAAGGTTTACGAAAAAGGCATCAACCTGCCAGCTTCTCTCTTTGCTCTGGACATCAACGGCTCCACGGTGGAAAGCACCGGCCTGGGTCTGGACATCGGCGACTCTGACCGGATCTGTTTCCCCATCCCGGGCACCCTGAGCATCGAGCCGTGGCAAAAACGCCCGACCGCTCAATTGCTGATGACCATGCACGAACTGGAAGGCCAGGCATTCTTCGCTGACCCCCGTGAAGTGTTGGCCAATGTGGTGCGCAAGTTCGACGATCTGGGCTTGACCATCTGCGCCGCGTTCGAACTCGAGTTCTACCTGATTGACCAGGACAACGTGAACGGCCGTCCGCAGTCGCCGCGTTCGCCGGTGTCGGGCAAGCGTCCGGTGTCGACCCAGGTCTACCTGATCGACGACCTCGATGAATACGTCGATTGCCTGCAAGACATCCTCGAAGGCGCGAAAGAGCAGGGCATTCCTGCCGACGCCATCGTCAAGGAAAGCGCCCCGGCGCAGTTTGAAGTCAACCTGCATCACGTCAACGACCCGATCAAGGCCTGCGACTACGCGGTGTTGCTCAAGCGTCTGGTGAAGAACATCGCCTACGACCACGAGATGGACACCACGTTTATGGCCAAGCCGTATCCTGGCCAGGCCGGCAACGGTTTGCACGTGCACATTTCGATTCTCGACAAAGAAGGCAACAACATCTTTGCCAGCGAGGATCCCGAGCAGAACGCCGCGCTGCGTCACGCGATCGGCGGTGTGCTCGAGACCCTGCCGGCGCAGATGGCGTTCCTTTGCCCGAACGTCAACTCCTACCGTCGTTTCGGCGCAGCGTTCTACGTGCCGAACTCGCCGAGCTGGGGCATCGACAACCGCACCGTCGCGGTCCGTGTGCCGACCGGTTCGGCGGACTCCGTGCGCATCGAGCATCGTGTTGCCGGCGCTGACGCCAACCCGTACTTGCTGATGGCCTCGGTGCTGGCGGGTATTCACCACGGCCTGACCAATAAGATTGAGCCGGGCGCCCCGGTGGAAGGCAACAGCTACGAGCAAAACGAGCAAAGCCTGCCGAACAACCTGCGCGACGCCCTGCGTGAGCTGGACGACAGCGATGTCATGGCCAAATACATCGACCCGCTGTACATCGACGTGTTCGTGGCGTGCAAGGAAAGCGAGCTGGCCGAGTTCGAGAACTCTATCTCGGACCTTGAGTACAACTGGTACCTGCATACCGTTTAATGGCTTGAGCCCGGTTCCAGGCTGAAACCCGATCCACTGTAGGAGTGAGCCTGCTCGCGATTGCGGTGAATCAGGCGGCATCAATGCTGACTGATGCGCCGCTATCGCGAGCAGGCTCACTCCTGCAGGGGGCTGAGCGGCATTCAGTCCCACTCCTTATTCCTCTGCGTCGAGTCACAACAATGACAAACACTCGCAGCGACTGGGAACAACGCTTCCAGTCCTTATCCATTGAAGGTCGCGCCTTCATCGACGGTCGCTACCGCGACGCACTCAGCGGCGACTCCTTCGAATGCATCAGCCCGGTCGATGGCCGGTTTCTGGCCAACGTCGCCAGCACGGACGAAGCCGACGCCAACGAAGCCGTCACGGTCGCGCGCCGCACGTTCGATTCCGGCATCTGGGCGCATTTGGCGCCCGCAGAACGCAAGCGCATTCTGATTCGCTTTGCCGATCTGATCCTGGCCAACCAGGAAGAACTGGCCCTGCTCGAAACCCTCGACATGGGCAAACCGATCACCGATTCGCTGAACATCGACATTCCGGCGACCGCTAACGCGATTCGCTGGAGCGCCGAAGCCATCGACAAGATCTACGACGAAGTCGCCGCCACGCCGCACGACCAGCTCGGCCTGATCACCCGCGAACCTGCCGGTGTGGTCGCCGCCATCGTGCCGTGGAACTTCCCGTTGATCATGGCCAGCTGGAAGTTCGCCCCGGCCCTCGCGGCGGGTAACTCGTTCATCCTCAAGCCGTCGGAAAAATCGCCACTGACCGCGATCCGCATCGCTCAGTTGGCCTTGGATGCCGGTATCCCGAAAGGCGTGTTCAACGTGCTGCCAGGCTACGGTCATACCGTCGGCAAGGCACTGGCGTTGCACATGGACGTCGACGTGCTGGCCTTCACCGGCTCAACCGCGATTGCCAAGCAGCTGCTGATCTACGCTGGCCAAAGCAACATGAAACGCGTCTGGCTCGAAGCAGGGGGAAAGAGCCCGAACGTGGTGTTTGCCGACGCGCCGGATTTGCGCGCGGCAGCACAAGCAGCGGCCAGCGGCATCGCCTTTAACCAGGGCGAAGTCTGTACCGCCGGTTCGCGCTTGCTGGTCGAGCGTTCGATCCGCGAGCAGTTCATTCCGCTGCTGGTGGAAGCGCTGCAAGCCTGGAAGCCCGGACATGCACTGGACCCGCAAACCACCGTCGGTGCGGTCGTCGATCAGCGTCAACTGGACAACGTGTTGCGCTACATCCAGATCGGCAAAGACCAGGGCGCGCAGTTGATTGCGGGTGGTAGTCGTACCCTCGAAGCCACCGGTGGCCTGTATGTAGAACCGGCGATCTTCGACGGCGTGACCAACGCCATGACCATCGCCCGCGAAGAAATTTTCGGCCCTGTGCTGTCGCTGATCACCTTCGACACGGAAGAAGAAGCGCTGGCCATCGCCAACGACAGCATCTTCGGCCTTGCCGCCGGTGTCTGGACCAGCAACCTGAGCAAGGCGCACACCTTCGCTCGCGGTTTGCGTGCCGGCAGCGTCTGGGTCAACCAGTACGACGGCGGCGACATGACCGCGCCGTTCGGCGGGTACAAGCAGTCGGGTAACGGTCGGGACAAATCGCTGCACGCGTTCGATAAATACACCGAACTCAAAGCGACCTGGATCAAGCTCTAATACTTCTACAACGGCGGTCGCTGGCGCGTGCTGGCGGCCATCGGAGAAACCTATGAAACAAGCCTCTACAGAACAAACACACGTCGACAGCTACTACGCTGCCACCCGCAACTTCACCGGCGACTTCCCGGTGCTGGAACAAGCGGTGGACTGCGACGTCTGCGTCATCGGCGCCGGCTACACCGGTTTGTCCTCGGCCCTGTTCCTGGCCGAAGCCGGCTACAGCGTCACCGTGCTCGAAGCCGCCAAAGTCGGTTTCGGCGCCAGCGGCCGCAACGGTGGCCAACTGGTCAACTCCTACAGCCGCGACGTCGATGTCATCGAAGAACGCTACGGCGACAAGACCGCTGAAGTGCTCGGCAGCATGATTTTCGAAGGCGCCGACATCATCCGTCAGCGCATACAGCACTACGACATTCAGTGCGACTACAAGCCGGGTGGCATCTTCGCTGCGCTGAACAAAAAGCAGCTCAAGGGCCTGGCCGAGCAGAAAAGCAGCTGGGAGCGCTACGGCAACAAAAACCTGAAGATGCTCGACGCGGCGGACATCAAGCGCGAAGTCGGTAGCGACAACTACGTCGGCGGCCTGCTCGACATGCAGGGCGGCCACATTCACCCGCTGAACCTGGCGCTCGGCGAAGCCTCGGCCATCATCGGCCTGGGTGGCAAAATCTACGAGCAGTCGGCAGCGGTGGAGATCACCTACGGCGAACCGATCACCGTGCGCACCGCCAAAGGCGTGGTCCGCGCCAAGTACCTGCTGATCGCCGGCAACGCCTACTTGCCGCAGGGTCTCGACAATCGTGTGACCAGCAAAAGCATGCCGTGTGGCTCGCAAATCGTCGTCACCGAACCGTTGTCGGAAAAGGTTGCGCGCAGCCTGATCAAAAACAACTACTGCGTCGAAGACTGCAACTACCTGCTCGACTACTACCGCCTCACGGCCGACAACCGCCTGCTGTACGGCGGTGGCGTGGTTTACGGTGCGCGCGAACCGGACGACATCGAACAGCTGATCAAGCCGAAAATCATCAAGACCTTCCCGCAATTGAAGGACGTGAAGATTGATTACCGCTGGACCGGCAATTTCCTGCTGACCATGTCGCGCATGCCGCAATTCGGTCGCATCGAGAAAAACGCCTACTACATGCAAGGCTACAGCGGCCACGGCGTCACCTGCTCGCACCTGGCCGGCAAGCTGATCTCGGAAATGATCCGCGGCGACGCCGAACGCTTCGACGCCTTCGCCTCGCTCCCGCACATGCCAATGCTCGGCGGCCGCACCTTCCAGGCCCCGCTCACCGCCATGGGCGCCGCGTACTACGCACTGCGAGATCGCTTCGGTATCTGACGTTGTGGGAGCGAGCCTGCTCGCGATGACGGTGGCACATTTAATATTGATGTCGCCTGACACACCGCCTTCGCGAGCAGGCTCACTCCTACATTGGATCTCCAGCGAACACGAAATGTGGAATCAGCACGCATCAAACTTTAGGCGCGAGCCTGCTCGCGAAGAGGCCGGAATAGCCGACATCCATATCACTCGACCCACCCCCATCACCAAAAACCATGCTTCTACAGCAACACCCCCAAACGTGATTTAATACCCGCCTTTCAAATATCCGGGACAGGGAAGCGGTACTTTCGCGGCCAAAAGTCGCCCGCCATCCACCCCCATACCCCTTAAGTATTTCTCGCATAAGGCTGTCATGGACACGGGCTCACGACTCAAATTAGTACGCGAAAGCTACAAACTCTCCCAGCGCGAGCTGGCCCGGCGTAGCGGCGTCACCAATGCCACCATCTCCCTGATCGAACAGAATCGCGTCAGTCCCTCCGTCAGCTCACTGAAAAAACTGCTCGAAGGCATCCCCATGTCCCTGGCGGACTTCTTCACCTTCGACCAACCCCCCCGCGAACACCAATACGTTTTCCGCGCCAATGAACAACCGGATCTCGGCCGTCATGGTCTGCGCCTGCTGCTGATCGGTGCCTCAGTACCGAGCCGGCAAATGCGCTTGCTGCGCGAGCAATACGCGCCGGGCGCCAGTTCGGGGGAAGAACCGATCGTGCACGCGGAAGGCGAGGAGTGCGGGCTGGTAACGCGGGGTACGGTTGAGTTGACGGTGGACGGGCAGATCAGCGTGCTCAATGCCGGTGACGGCTACTACTTTCCGACGACGTTGCCGCACCGGTTTCGCAACATTGGGCAGGATGAGGCGGAAATTATCAGCGCGAATACGCCGGCTAACTTCTGATGGTGAAATCGGCCAGTTAGCCGAATTCATTTCTTGCGATTGCACCACTTTGTATCGTTAACAAAGTGGTGCAATTCCACCCATTTACCCTTTGATAAACGCCAACAGGTCAGCGTTGATCATCTCGGCATGCGTGGTGGGCATGCCGTGCGGGAATCCCGGGTAAGACTTCAGCGTGCCTTGCTTTAACAACTTCACCGACTTGGCCCCGGTCGCCGGGAAAGGACAGATCTGATCGTCCTCGCCGTGCATCACCAGTACGGGAATGTCGATGACCGCGAGATTGTCGAAAAACTCGGTCTCGGAAAGTACCCTCACACCGTCGTATTGAGCCTTGATGCTCCCCATCATGCCCTGCCGCCACCAGTTCCAGCGAATACCTTCCGAAATGGTCGCACCGGGCCGATTGAAGCCATAAAACCTTTGAGGCTCGATAGGTCAGTTGAAGCCTGCACGCCGGATTTACGGCTGCTTCGCAACCGAACGCAGGCTTCGCCGGCTGCTACAGGGGTTGGGTGTTGTTTAAAGGTTTGAGATCCGGCAGGGCGAATGACCCCAGCATTGAGGACGCTTTCCTACACGATTTTCAGAACATCACGTCCCTGAGCAATCACCATCGCCGCGGTGCGACGATTCGACAAGCCGGGCTCCCACAGTTTTTGCGTCAGCCGACGATACGAACTGCCTCCGATTCTGTAGGCGAAGCCACCCGCGCCTTGCGCCGCCGTACTTCCTCACGCACCGCCGGAATAATCCAGCGTCCATAATCGACCGTGTCATACAGCGGGTCGTAGCCGCGGTTGAGGAAGGTGGTCACGCCCAGGTCGACATAATCGAGCAAGGCCTGGGCCACGGTTTCCGGGGTGCCGACCAGCGCGGTGGTGTCGCCGTAGGCGCCGACGGCGGTGGCGGTGGGCATCCACAGGGCGCGGTCGTGGCGGTCGCCCAGTGCGGCGGCGGCGAGCAAGCGTTCTGAGCCGGTGCCCTTGATGCGTTTTTGCCAGGGGCTGCCGGCGGCAAACTGCGGGTTGGCCTTGATCTGCTGAAGGATCTGCTCCGCGCGCTGCCACGCCAATTCCTCGGTCGCGCCGAGGATCAGGCGCACCGACAGGCTCACTCGTGGCGCCTCGACTCCGGCTGCACTCGCCGCCGCGCGCAGTTTGCCGATCTGTTCGGCGACACCGCTCAACGGCTCGCCCCACAACGCGTAGAGGTCCGCGTGCTTCACCGCGATCTGGTAGGCGATGTCCGACGACCCGCCAAAGGAAATCGGAATGTGCGGCTGCTGCAACGGTTTGACCGGCGAGAAAGCACCCTTGATGTTGAAATACTGTCCTTCGAAGTCGAACGGTTCTTCAGCCGTCCAGGTGCGCCGCACGATCTCCAGGTACTCATCGGTGCGCTTATAGCGCTCGGTCTTGTCCAGCAGGAAATCGCCTTCCTGCGGTTCAGCGGTAATGCCGGTAATCGCGTGCAAGCGAATGCGGCCGCCGCCGGTGGTGTGGTCCAGCGTGGCGAAGGCCCGAGCGGCGACGGTGGGCGCGGTGAGGCCGGGGCGATGGGCAATCATGAAACCCAGGCGCTCAGTGTGCGTCGCTGCGTACGCGGCAATCTGCAAACTGTCGGCGCTGCCGGGGCCGCTGGCGATCAGCACGCGATCGAAGCCGGCGTGTTCATGGGCGCGGGCGTGGTGGCGGATGAAATCCAGATCGAAATCCGGGCTGCGGATACCGCGGGTCTCGGACCACTGGCGGGGGAAGATCATGCCGACAAATTCAATGGACATGGAACGCTCCTTTTAGGTTTTTCATCGCCTCAGACGCCGGCCGGGCCGTTGGCCGAGCGCAGTTCCAGCGGCGCCGGCAGCGCACGACTCAACTCGGCGCGCTCACTGCGAAAGTGCGGAAGGATGTGCTCGCCCAGGCGGTAGGCTTCTTCCAGGTGCGGGTAGCCAGCCAGGAAGAACAGGTCGATGCCGAGGGCGTTGTACTCGCGAATCCGCGCCACCACGTTTTCATAACTGCCCACCAGCGCGCAGCCCGGCGGGATGCCGATGTAGCCGAAACCGGTCCACACGTTCGGGTGGATGAAGAAGTCATCGAAGCTTTGGGTTTCGGTCTTCTGCGCGAACTCGTTTTCGTAGCTGAGTTTGCGCGCGGTGCGCAGGCCGGCGTGTGCGGCCACGGCTTTGACGGCGCCTCGGGCAATGCCTTCGTCGAAGAAACGCTTGGCTTCGGTGCGCGCCAGTTCTTCGGTTTCGCGGGTGATGACGTCAATCGACAGACCAAAGCGAATATCGGTGCGCCCGTACTTCAGCGCGCGCTCGCGAATGTCGGCGATCAGTGCGGCAATCTCGTCCGGGTGCTCGGCGCGCATCAGATAAAAGTCAGCATGTTTGGCCGCGAACTCACGGGCCGGAATCGACGAGCCGGCGGTGCAGATCAGCGGCAGTTGGGCCTTCTTCAGTGGCCCGCGCAGGCCACCGCCCTCGGCCCGGTAGAATTTGCCTTCGTAGTGAAAGTTTTCGTTGTGCCAGTAACCCTTGACCACGTCCATGAACTCAATGGCGCGTTCGTAACGCTCGTCGTGAGCACTGAAGTCGCCGACCTGACGCTGAATCGCATCCGAACCGCCATTGATGATGTTCCACACCAGGCGGTTGCCGGTGGCGCGTTGATAGGTCGCCGCCTGCTGCACCGCCACCCACGGCGTGTAGTGGTAGGGCTGGAACGCGGTGATGAATTTCAGCGTGCGGGTTTCTCGCGCCAGCAGCGAGCAGACCGTCCACGGCTCCTCGCCGGACGGCGCGTTGACCATCAGCGCGCCGCCGAAACCGTTGATTTCCGCAGCCTTGGCGATTTGGCCGAGGTAGTCGATGTAAGTGAAGTGATCGCCGACGCTGAACCCCGAGACCGCGCCGGTGCTCGTGCCGCCCGCGTGCCAGTCGCCGCGATTGCGCGGGTCGCCGGGGAGGAATTGGGTTTCGCCATGCAGGGGCAGGCGGGTGAAAAATTCAATGCTCATGAGGGGCGCTCCGTCTTACTGCACGCTTGGGCTGCAGATCGGGGTGATGGGCTGGTCATTGATGACTTTGTGGGCGAACGGCACCGAATCCTTGAGTGACGCGTTGACCGTTTCGCTGTGGCCCAGGCCTTTGTAGAGATGGCCTTCGACCACCGAACCGGTTTTGCAGGCGTCCTGCATCAGCGCGACCTGGGTAGAGGCGGCCGGGGTTTTGTCTTCGGCGCCGGTGCCGATGAAAATCGGCTGGGCCAGTTTCAGGGTCGGGTAGGAAACCTGTTTTTGCCATGCGGCGAGTTGGTCGCCCTTGTAGTCTTTTTTCGCATTCGTCGGGGTCAGGCCGACGCCGATCACGTCGCTGACCAGTGCCGAGAGGCAACTGGTGCGCGCCTGTTCGAACAGCGGCAGGGCCTTGTCGGTGTAGAAGTCTTTCGGGTTGATGCTTGGGTCGTATTGCTGGGCGGCGAGCAGGGTGTAGAAGCCATAGGCGAGCGAGGCGTCGACTTTGTTCTCGTCCTGTTCACCGACGTTTTTTGCGCCGACGGTGTAAATCACACCGGTGCCGATGCTGCCTTTGACGCCGAGGTCCGGGGCATAGGTCGGTGCATAGGCCGCTGAAGCGAAGGCGCCGGCGCCGCCCTGGGATTGACCGACGATCAGCACTTTATTGGCCAGCCCCGGAACACCCCCGACCACCGCTTTTGCCGCATCGAGAATGCCGTAGGCGGCCATGCGATTGTTCAGCAGCGGATGCCCGCCGGGGACGCCGAGGCCCTGATAGTCGGTGGCGACGATGGCGTAACCTTCATCCAGCCAGCGGCTGAGGTATTGCACATCGCGGTACGAGCGACCTTGCCAGGACGGCGCACACACATCCGCCACACCAACGGTGCCATGGCCCCAACTCGCCACCGGCCAGCCACCGGCGGGCGCCTTGCCTTTGGGCAGGAACAGCGTGCCCGACACCACGATCGGGGTCTTGTTATCGATGCCGTCGGTGGAGGTGTAGAGAATGCGTTGGGCGCTGGCGGCGTTGGGCAGGCTCAGGGTTTTTTCCAGCGGCTCGCTACGCAGCAGTTTGCCCGGCGTGGCGGGAATCACCTCTTTCCAGGTGTAGAACGCCGAGACGCGGCCATCGCCTTGTTGCGGATCGGGTTTTGGCGCGTGCGCACCGGCGGCCAGGGCACTCATCGACAGCGCCAAAACGCTCAGGCCGAACACGAATTTTTGCGGCAGTTTCATCTGGATGTCCCTGTTCATGGGTTAGTACTGACCTGGCCACGCAGGGCCGGCCAGTAGTCGGCGAGTTGCAGATCGATCAGCGCCTGGTTGGTGAAACCGGTGGCCAGCGAAGGAGTGATGTCATAGGTGTCGCGAATCAGGTGGTTGGCCAGCGCATAGGCGGTCAGCGCTTGGTAATGGGCCTTGAGTTGCTGGTCGCTTTTTGGGGCCCAACGGTCTTTCCAGGCCACCGGGTCGTTCTGGTCATCGCGCCGTAGCACGCTTTCAGCAGTACCGGCGCGGGACGAGAGCTGGTAATAGGCGTCTTGATTTTTTTCCTGGGAGATCCACCACGCGGCTTTGATCCAGGCGGTCGCCAGCAGTTGAGTGATGTCCGGGTGCTGTGCGACAAAGCTGTCGGTGCCCCAAAGGTCCGAGACCAGACGCCAGTCGTTGGCGCCTTGCTTGGTCGACCAGATGATCTTGCCGACGCCTTTGTCTTCCAGCGCATACGCTTCGCTGAGCAGCACGGCGGCATCGACTTTGCCGGCAGACACGGCGGCCGCACCGACTTGCGGATTGAGGTTGGCGATCTTGAAATCGTCGAGCTGCAGGCCCTTGCTGGCGAGGAAGTTGCTGAAAGCGAATTCCCACGGACGGCCGCGATGCAGGGCCAGGCGTTTGCCCTTGAGGTCTTCGATGCTGTTGGCGCTTGAGCCGGCGGGTACCACCAGATAGATGTTGTTGCCGCTGCCGCCGGGCACGATCAGTTTGCCCGGCACGCCACCCGCGCCGGCGATCACCGACGGCAGGTCACCGCGCACGGCGAAGTCGATGCTGTTGTTGCTGAAGCCTTCGTTGATCTGTGGCCCGGCGCCGGCGTGGGGCAGGGCGATCCAGTCGAGCTTGACACCACGCTGTGCCAGTTGCTGCTCAAGCCAGCCGTCCTCGATCACCCGCCCGGCGATGCCGCCGAACACCGGTTTACCGCCCTGCGTGTAAGCGACGATGGCGATCTTCACCGACGCCGGTGCCTGTTCCGCCAGTGCCGTGGCACTGAGCAGTAACCCGGTCAAGGCGACCAGGCTGTTGCGCCAGAAACGTTTCATTGAAATCTCCCCAAAAAGTGGTTCTGTCTTGTTCTGTCCTGGAGAGGAGAGAGCAGATTGCATGCCAGTGGATTAAAAATGGCCTGCAGGCCCTGCGCTGTATGGGTTTCAGGACGATGCAGGCGGGGGGCGAGAACAGCCCGGTGTTGATAGGTAAGCAGACCGATGCTTGCCCATTGCTGCTCCAGCAGCAGGCTGGAAGCAATCGCGCCGCATATGGCTTATAGGAATATACAAATACTAATTAAGAATTTTTTAGTCTAAACAAACTCATGCACTATTGATCACGCGCTTTTACTGCCAGGAATGCACCATGTCGCTGATCACTCACCCAAACGCTCGCGAATTGACCAAGTCGGTGCGGGCCACCGTTCTGGTATTCAAGGACCCGCGCTCTCAGGAATTGCTCAGTCGCATCGAGCGTCTGGCGCCCAGCGAAGCCAACACGTTGATCATTGGCGAGACCGGCACTGGCAAGGAGTTGGTCGCCCGGCATATCCATCACTTGAGCCGCCGCGGCCGCGAACCTTTCGTGGCGGTGAACTGCGGGGCGTTTGCCGAGACCCTGGTGGAAAGCGAGTTGTTTGGCCACGAGAAAGGTGCATTCACCGGTGCCACGACCAATAAGGCCGGGTGGTTCGAAGCG
Source organism: Pseudomonas sp. GB2N2 (assembly GCF_054897705.1). Classification (NCBI taxonomy): domain Bacteria; kingdom Pseudomonadati; phylum Pseudomonadota; class Gammaproteobacteria; order Pseudomonadales; family Pseudomonadaceae; genus Pseudomonas; species Pseudomonas sp. GB2N2. The sequence goes on along the minus strand of NZ_CM142701.1, from coordinate 1,927,492 downwards.
GCCAATGGCGGCACGCTTTTTCTTGATGAGATTGGTGATCTGCCGCTGAACATGCAGGTCAAATTGCTGCGGGTTTTGCAGGAGCGTGAAGTGGTGCGGCTGGGCTCGCGCACGCCGATTCCGATCAATGTCCGTCTGGTGGCAGCGACCAACGTCAACCTCGCGGATGCGGTGGTCGCCGGGCATTTTCGCGAAGACCTGTTTTACCGTCTGCATGTCGCCACCATTCGCCTGCCGCCCTTGCGCGAACGGCCGGGCGACATCCTGCCACTGGCCGAATTTTTCCTCGAAGAACACTGCCAGCGTCTTGGTTACAACCGTGCCACCTTGAGTATCGAAGCCGAACGCAAGCTGCTGGAACACAGTTGGCCCGGCAACATTCGCGAGCTGGAAAACTCCATCCATCACGCGTTGCTGGTGTGCCGCAACCAGCGGGTTGCCCCGGCCGATTTGCACCTGGTGGACATGCGCTCCTCGGGCATGCGCCAGGAGCAGGCCGCGCAGGTCAGTCACGCGGCTGCCGGCCCGGTGGATCTGGAGTCAGCCCTCAACGCGCTGTTCGAACGGAACATCCCGGACCTTTACGAACACATCGAAGAAACCATCTTCCGCGCCGCTTACCGATTCTGCCACGGCAACCAGTTGCAGACCGGACGCCTGCTGAATATCAGCCGCAACATCGTCCGCGCGCGGCTGGAAAAAATCGGCGAATTGAACAAGACACTGACGGTGCAAGAGTAGCCATTCGTTCACCGTCGCTTTTTTCTGACCCGTCCACTCACAGCGAGTACTTCATGGCAACTCCCTACAAACCTTCAACGCTGACACATCTGGCAGCCTCTCTGGCAGCGGTCAGTGCGTTACTCAGCCCCGGCGCTCACGCCGAAGGCACGATCAGCATCGCCCAGCAATTCGGTATCGGTTACCTGATTCTGGATGTGGTGCGCGATCAGCAACTCATCGAGAAACACGGCAAGGCTGAAGGCCTGGACATCAAGGTCGACTGGAACAGCATTTCTGGCGCCACTGCGATGAACGAAGCGTTGTTGGCCGGCGCGCTGGACGTGGTGTCGGCGGGCGTGCCGCCGATGCTGACCATCTGGGATCGCACCAAGGGCAAGCAGAACGTCAAGGCCATCGCCTCGCTGGGCTCGATGCCGAATTACCTGCTGACCAACAATCCGAACGTGAAGGCACTGAAAGACTTTTCCGAGAAGGATCGCATCGCAGTGCCAGCCGCTGGGGTAGGGTTCCAGTCGCGCACTTTGCAGATTGAAACGGCCAAACAATTTGGCAATGACCAGTACAAGAAATTCGACGACATCTCGATCAGCCTGGCGCACCCGGACGCGACGGCGGCGCTGGTCGCCGGCGGTTCTGAAATCAACTCGCACTTTTCCAGCCCGCCGTTCCAGTATCAGGAATTACAGAATCCCAACGTGCATAAAGTGCTGAGTTCGTACGATGTGCTGGGCGGTCAGGCGACGTTCAACGTGCTGTACACCACCGAAAAATTCCACGACGAAAACCCGAAAACCTATAAGGCGTTTTACGACGCACTGGCCGAAGCGGAGAAGATCATCAAAGCCGACAAGTCCGCCGCTGCCCAGACCTATATCCGCGTCGAGCAATCGAAACTGCCATTGTCGCTGGTCGAGACCATCGTCAACGATCCGGAAATCAACTTCACGATTGTTCCGCAGCGCACGGCGATCTACGCCGAAAAACTGCAGGAGTTGGGTGTGCTGAAAAACAAGGCAGGGAGCTGGAAGGATTACTTCTTTGAAGAGGCCCACGACGGCGCCGGCAGCTGATTAAAGACGGCCAATGCATAAAACCCGCTGATATTGGCGGGTTGTTGCATTTTGCATGGTGCTGGGAAGTTCAAACTTTATAAGTCGTTGAAAAATATCTGTTTATTAAAAACTTGCGACTGGCACGTTGACTGCAATTCATCAGATGACGAGTTGTAACAACATCTTTCCTGCCTGGAGCGACACAATAATGAATAGATCCTCTGATGGTTTCTATCCTGCCGCTGAAGAATCAAGCTCGCTGTCGGGCGTTTCCTGGGGCGCGATTTTCGCGGGGGCCGCTGCGGCCGCCGCGTTGTCGCTGATCCTGGTACTGCTCGGTTTCGGGCTGGGTTTTTCCGCCGTTTCCCCATGGGCCCACGAAGGCGTCAGCGCCAAGGGCTTGGGCATTTCAGCGATCATTTGGCTGGCCGTGACGCAAATCGTCGCTTCCGGTCTGGGTGGTTACATTGCCGGTCGTCTGCGGGTGAAGTGGGCGAACATGCATGGCGATGAAGTTTACTTTCGTGACACGGCCCATGGCTTCCTGTCGTGGTGCGTGTCGACACTGGTGGCGGCGATCCTGATCGTCGGCTCGGTCAGCAGCGTTATCAGCGGTGGTGTGCAAGCCGGGGCGAGTGTAGTCGGTGGCGCTGCCAGTGCCGCGACTCAAGCGGCCGGGACTGCAGCCGGAAATACCAACAGTGATCAGTACGGTTACTTCGTCGACAGCCTGTTCCGCGACGATCGCCCTGCCGCCGTCAGTGATGATGCGGCCCGCGGCACTGTGACCCGAATCTTCGTACGCTCCCTGGGCAATGGCGGGCAACTGGCTGCAGAAGACCGTACCTATCTGGCGCAACTGGTGGCGCAACGGACCAACCTGACCCAGGCCGATGCCGAACGTCGCGTTGACGAAGTCTATGCCCGCACCCAGAAAGCCGTAGCCGACGCCAAACTGGCCGCGCAGCAGGCTGCTGACACGGCTGCCAAAGTCGCTGCGTTGACATCGTTGTGGATGTTCATCTCGCTGCTGATCGGTGCGTTTTTTGCCAGCCTCGCCGCTACCTTCGGTGGTCGTCGTCGGGATGCCGTGGTGTATCTGGAAACCGACGCTTACGTGACTACTGCACCTGTTCGTTAACCCTGGAGAATTTTCATGCGCTCATTACTGTTGCTCTTTCTCGGTGTACCTATCCCGATCATTATCCTGATCGCTCTGTTTATGCATTGATCCTCTGAGGCTCATGCCTCTGCCGCTTCTGCCTCTGGTAGAAGCGGCTTTTTTGTATTTTGCGGGAAGCATGCCAGAGTCTACGTGACGGCAAGTCTGCCTCCTCGAGCACGTTCCGAATTACTCAGGGCTGGTTTCCGGAAGCCGGGCAATCACCTTGATCTCGAACCGGAACCCATACAGCCAGGTCACGCCGACCCCCGTCAGCGTCGGGTGCGGCGCGTTCCCCCAGAACTCCGGCACGATGTTCCAGATGGTTTCGAATGTCGACTCGGGATCGACGATGAACACGGTCACGTCGACCACATCGTCGAAGGTGCAACCGGCGGCGCCGAGGATTGCATTGAGGTTGTTGAAGGCCAGTCGGACCTGAGCCTCCAGATCTTCTTCGGGCGAGCCATCCTCGGTGCTGCCGACTTGTCCCGACACGAATAGAAAGCCATTGGAACGAATGGCCGGCGAATAACGATTGCGCTCATAAAGCGCCTGGCGTCCGGGCGGAAAAACAACGTCGCGCTGTGTCATAAAGTACTTCCTTCGAGGGGTCTGGATCGTCCCGAAACTGATGATGGGGCAACTTTAGGGACTTGCGCCGGGGCGATAAACGAGCAACCTTGGTGCTCACTGTTTGGGATATCCAAACAATTCGATCGACATCCGGGGCAGCCATGGACCGTTTTGATGCAATGCAGGCCTTTGCGCGCGTGGTGGAGGCGGGCAGCTTCACCAAGGCTGCCGAAACGCTGCACATGAGCAAGACCACCGTGACCCAACTGGTGCAGCAACTGGAGGCGCGCTTGCGCGTCAAGTTGCTCAACCGCACCACACGCAAGGTCAACGTTACGGCCGATGGCGCGGTGTATTACGAGCGGGTGCTGCGGTTGCTGGCGGACATGGACGATGCCGAAACCAGCCTGTCCGGTGCCTCGGCAGTGCCGCGTGGCCGGTTGCGAGTGGACGTGCCGAGCCCGCTGGCCAGCCTGATTCTGATGCCCGCGTTGCCCGGGTTTTATGCGCGCTACCCGGATATTCAGATCGACATGGGCGTCAGCGATCGCATCGTCGACATCATCGATGAAAACGTCGATTGCGTGGTACGCGGCGGCGAACTCATGGATCAGTCGTTGATGGCGCGACGGGTCGCTGACCTGCCGCTCGGGGTTTTTGCCGCACCGAGTTATCTCGACCGGCTCGGCACACCCACGCATCCGCGGGAGCTGGAAGACTCGGAGCATCGTATCGTCGGTTTCCTCTGGGCGCGCACCGGCAAACCGCTGCCTTATACGATGCGCAACCACAGCGAAAACCTGCAGATCAAAGGTCGCTACGTGTTGGCCGTCGACGACGGCAATGCCTACCTCGCGGCGGGTCTCGCCGGGCTGGGTGTGCTGTGGTTGCCCCAGTACATGTCCACGGCGTATGAGGCGCGGGGCGAGTTGGTGCCGCTGTTTCCCGACTGGACCCTCGAGACGATGCCGCTTTATGTGGCCTACGCGCCCAACCGGCATATCAGCCTCAAGCTGCGCGTGTTCATCGAATGGATTGCCGAGTTGATGGCGCAGCATGCGCCGGTCAGTGGTCGGCCTGACACGCCACCGGGCGCTGAGTGATCGATCAGTTTCGAACGGTCATTTGCTCGCGTCCAGCACCACGCGGTAGCGCGCCTTGCCGCTGCGCAAGTGATCGATGGCTTCGTTGACTCGACTCATGGGGAAGTGCTCGACCTGCGGCAGGATCTGATGCCGGGCGCAGAATTCGAGCATGGTCGCCGTGGTGCCGGGCGATCCGACAGGGGAGGCGGACAGGCTCTTCTGTTGCGGGATCAGGTTGAACACGTGCACCGGAATTGCATCGGGCACGATGCCGACAAAATGCAGGCGACCCTTGGCGCGCAGGGTGCCGAGCATGGCCGGCCAGTCGAGGTGCCTGCCCGCGAAAAACGCCCAGGCAACGCGTTCATTCAGGTTGCACGCGTTACCGTTAATGTCCATCGCGAGCAGATCGTTCCTGCAGTATGCAGTCGACCTAAACTGAACTAGGCTATTTGTCTTTTGTTCGGCAACTGATAAATACCGAATCCTCTCCGCCAGGGTTTTCGGGGTAAGACGTCAACCTCGCATAGATCACGCAGAGCATGAAAACACTATGGCCGACCTTCGCCCAAACCCTGTGCTCAGCCTGGAATACCGTGCTGAGCGTCCGATCTTTTGGGATTTCCTGCAGCAAGCGAGTAGAACACCGGATGCCATTGCGGTGCTTTCCCCGGGCGCAACGTGCAGCTATCGTCAGCTTGAAGAGATCAGCCGGGGCATCGCTTCCAGCCTGATCGCCAAGGGCGCCACGGACGCAGACCGGGTGGTGATTGTCGCGAGCCGCAGTGCGGGGCTGGTCTATGCCATGCTCGGCGCGTTGCGTGCCGGATTGATCTTCACCGTGGCCGACTCCGCCTACCCGGCGGCACGCGTCGAGCAAATCGTTCAGGCGCTTGAGCCATCCTTTGTGTTGCTGTGCGGCGACGCGACCGTCGCTGAATCAACGGCGGAGCGTGCGGTTCATCCGCACATCGTTCGCATAGCGGAAAGTCCCGAAGCGGCATTGCATGCGTTCGGCGGTGAGCCGCAGCGTTTGCCGGAAGTCGATCCGGCCCGACCCGCCTATATCACTTTCACCTCGGGCAGCACGGGCGAACCGAAAGGGATCGTGACCCATCACGCACCGCTGGTGCACTTCATCGAGTGGCACACACGGCAGCATTCGCTGACGAAAGAAGACTGTTTCTCCTTGCTGTCCGGCCTGGGCCATGACCCTGTTTACCGGGATGTATTTACGCCGCTGTCGATTGGCGCGAAGGTCATTTGTCCTGCCCAGGCGACCCTCATTGATCCGGTGGCGTTGGCGACATGGATACAGGCGCACGGGATTTCCATCATTCACCTGACGCCGCCATTGGGGAAACTGATTGAGACCGGGGCGAAACTCGGCGGGCTGACTTTTAACGCCCTGCGATTCCTGTTCTGGGGCGGCGATGCGCTCAGCCAGACGTTGTATGAACAAATTCGCGTTATTGCACCGAATGCCGTCAATGTGAATTTTTATGGCACCACCGAAACACCCCAGGCCATGGGTTACCACTGCATTGAGCCGCAGGCCGGCAGCGGCAAAATCCCTCTCGGCAAAGGCATTGAAGGCGCACAACTGCTGGTGGTGAATGAGGCCAATCAGTTGGTCAGTGAAGGGGAAGTCGGAGAAATTATTATCCGCAGTCCTTACTTGTCGCTGGGTTACTGGAATGACACCACGCAAACCCGGGACAAATTTGTGGTGAATCCCTTCACCGATATTGTCGACGACATTTGTTATAAAACCGGCGACCTGGGTACTTATCTGCCTGATGGCAGTGTCACGTTTCTGGGACGCGGTGACAGTCAGGTGAAAATTCGCGGTCACCGAATCGAGTTGGCGGAAATCGAAGGCGCACTGTCGCGGCATCCACGCATCAAGCAGTGCGTCGTGATCGCGAACCAGGAGACGTCGCTCGCGAGGCTGGTTGCCTATTGCGTCGCTGCCACGCCGGTTTCAACCGCTGAACTGCGTGACCATCTCAGCAACGAATTGCCGGACTATATGGTCCCGGCGTTGTTTGTTTTCCTGGACGCTATTCCACTCACGCCTAACGGCAAGATTGATAAACGCGCGCTGCCCTCGATCGACCGTGACGCGACGTCGCTGGACTCGAGCCTCTCGCCGCTGACGCAAAAGCTGGTGGCTGCCTGGTCGGAAATACTTGAAGTCCCGCGCATTGATGCAAACCTGACGTTTGTCGAACTGGGCGGGGATTCCCTGTCGTTTGTCCAGGCGTCCATGGTGCTGGAAGGGCTGATTGGCCAACTTCCGCATCAATGGGAAATGATCCCCGTGCGGGAACTGGGTGAGCTGACTCATGCAGGCAGGTCGTCCAGGTTTGCACTTCGGGCCATGGAAGTTCCCGTGCTGTTACGCGTCATTTCCATCCTGCTGATCGTGGCTGGCCATCTGCATCTGTTTTCCAACTGGATGATCGCGGGCGAGACCAAGGTATTGTTTATCGTCTCGGGAATCAGCCTGGCGAGGTTTCAACTTCAAGCCATCAATGAGCGCGGTGACGCACGCACGCTTCTGAAGTCCGTCGTCAGTATTGCGGCACCGACCATACTCTACGCCGCTCTGGTACAGGCCGTGTTTGACAAGGTTCATTGGCAAACCCTGTTGCTGATTTCCAATTGGTTTCCAGAGCGAACTGTCGGGCTATTTACCTATTGGTACATCGAAGTGCTGCTGCAAATGATCCTGCTCATCGGGTTCGCCTTGTCGTTCGAGCGCGTCCGGAAACTGATCAGGGCCAACCCGTTTCAAAACCTTGTCATTGCAGCCTGTGCGCTGGCAGTGGCTGACATTCTGATCAGTGCCTATGTGTTTGATGCAACCGCACTCTATAACCGGGTGCCGCAGCACTATCTGGCGATCATGGTGCTCGGGATGGCCATTCATTATGCGAATTCGAGCACGCAAAAGTGGGTGATCAGCGCGGTGACCGTCATTGTGCTCGGAGGGCAGGATCTGCTGCTCCTTTTCGGCGGCGGACCGGAGGCTGAGGTGGCGAGAAGCTATATCGACATCGCCGTGCCGGCGGTGCTCGCGGTGGTCTGGTTCAAATCCATTCCCGTGCCCGGAGTGCTATCGCGAGGGCTTGCGTTGATAGCCTCGTCCACGCTGTACATCTATTTGACCCATTTCCAGTTCCAGTCGGTGGCCCGTCATATCGTGGATCAGCCAGCGGTCGCGGTCGTTGTTGCGCTAGCCGGGGGTGTCGGGGTGGCTTATGCCTGGAATAAGGTCGTTCGAGTGGTCTTGATGCGTTGGAATAAAGGGAAGAAAACCCGGATGAAACCCCAACCATCGGTTTAATCAATAACCACCATCAATAAACGCAAGTTCTGTTTTTCCGGCATCGGAGGAGGATGGCTACATACCGAATTCGCTTCCGAAGGAACCTGCGCGATGAGAATCCCTGCCTTGCTCGCCCTGGTCGCCGTGCTGACCGCCAGCGTTGCCGTCACTGCGCCAGCCTACGCCGCTGAACAGTCCTGCCACTTTGCGCCAGTCGCCGACAGCGCCGCCAACCTGCAGCATGCCCAATCGGTGGGTGTGCTCTACAGCGAAAACACCGTCAACACCCTCGAATACCTTGAGCAGTACCACACCGTAGCGCTGAACGGCGCGAAGAACCCGGCGATGGATTCACGCATCAGCAGCGCCTTCGTCAACAGCTCCGACCCGAAACTGGCGATCAACTGGCTAATGGGCTCGTTGCAGAAAGAATTTGCCTCGGTGACCGTCTACGACAACCTCGACGCGCTGGTGCAGGCGCATCCCGACGTGGTGGTGATGCTCGACACTTACAGCCGTCTGGTGTCCAAGCGCAATAATCAGGTGGAAGCGCGGTTCATGGCGAAATTCTACGACGCGAACCTGCAATACATTGGTCAGGCCGAAGGCTCACGCGCACAGCAAATGCCGTCGGTGTGGGTGCATGGCAAGGCTGCGCCGGAGATTGCCGCGCAGATCGACGAGCAAACCGCGCTGCAAGTGAGCGCGCTGAAACAGTTCGATGCCTCGCTGAAAGTACTGGTGACGTCGGGCAGTGTGGCGCAGGTCGCCAGCAACTGATCTCTTATATGGAGCAGCTGGCGAAGCCTGCGTTTGGCTCGGGCCGCGTTCGAACGCAGGCTTCGCCAGCGGCTACAAAGGGAGGGTGGTTCAGGGGGTACCGAACATCACCGTCCAGTAAATACCTGAGTCGCTTTTCGGGTCCACCGCGTACGCCGCGCCCAACTCCTGGAACTGCGGGTTCATCAGGTTGGCGCAGTGACCGGGGCTGGCGACCCAGCCGTCGACCACTTTGCGCACGGTGTCTTGGCCGGCGGCGATGTTTTCGCCGATCAACTGGGCGCTGTAACCCGCGAGTTCCGCCCGGTCACCCGGCGTGCGGCCGTCACGGTCCTTGTGGTCGAAGTAATTGTTGTTGGCCATTGACCGCGAGTGTTCCTCGGCCGCTGTCCCCAGTATCGCGTTCCAGGTCAGCGGTGCGGCGGCGGCGAAGGTTTGTGTGCCGCACTGACGCGCCCGGCCGCGGGCGGTGTTGAGCTCGGCCAGCAACTTCTGGCCTTCTGCCTGCCAGTCGCCCAAGCGTGCGCTCAACAGCGGGCGCGCCAACACGATGCGCCAGGCACGCTCGTCGCGGCTCACGCCGATATCGACGAATTGCGGGTCGAGCACGATCTGGCAAAAACTTTCCTGAATCGCTTTCATCGCCGACGCCGCATCACGCGGTCCGGACAGGCTGATCGCCTGCACATTCTTCATTGGGTAATTCGCCGCGACCATGGCCTGTTGCAGGTTGCCGATGCTGGTGGCGGACAGCGCCAGGCGTGGATCACCCGCCAGTGGCGGCAGCTCCGACGAGACTTCGCCCGCGCAACGCTGGACCTGGCTGCGGTAGTCGTTGATCGAGTCGATCAGTTGTTTCTCATCGACTGCCAGCGCTTTGGCGGCGAACAAAACGCCCAATGACAACGTGGCAAAACGCAAAACGGATGACAGGACACGCATGGAAATCTCCCTTGTTCGGACTGCGCCCATGATGCGCGATTTCCCCCCTCTGCGCGCAATGCCTTTTCGCGCCGAAATACAGGTGTTTGGCCGTCTGTCGGAATGAAAATGGGCTACTACAATCAAGCCATGTCGCCCGCCAGATGTACTAGGCGTCGATATTTTGTTGCCTGAATCCAGTCCACTCAGAAGGGTCGATCATGCGATTTATTTGTCTAGCATTCTGCTGTGCAATCACGTTACTCAGCGGCCAGGTATCGGCGACTGAACAGGATCAGAAAAAGGAAACGGCCGAAAACAAGGCTCAGGTGCTGGAACAGAAAGCGGCAGAGAAGGGTGCCGATGTGCCGGTGCCCAAAGCCGAAGCGATCACCACCTCTGAAGTGCAGGCGGTCGATCCGGCCGGCGTGGCGCCGCTGGACGATGCGATCACCTGCCTGGCGCGCTCGATCTACTGGGAAGCCAAAGGCAAATCGTCCGCTGACATGGAAGCCGTCGCCAGTGTGGTGATGAATCGCCTGGGTCATGAAGGTTTTCCGGACACGGTGTGCGGCGTGGTCAAGCAGGGCTCGGAAAGCAAGAACTGCCAGTTTTCCTGGTGGTGTGACGGCCGTTCCGATCAGGTCCAGGAAGAAACGCAATACGCGATCGCCAAGGAGATCGCGCGCAAGGCACTTAACAAACAACTCAACGACCGCACCAACGGCGCGATGTATTTCCATGACCGCGGGGTGAAACCCGACTGGGCGAAAAAATACATCAAGACCACCGAGACCGAGATGTTCCTCTTTTATAAACCCAAGGGTGGGGACGCCAAATAGCGGGTGTTATCGGGATGTGATCGGCCTGTCATCGGCCTGTCATCGAGCTCGTGCCAAGATCCTTGCAAACCGTCTTGAGCGTTCAGCAGGCCGGCGTCAGCTGACGGATGAATGTGCAAGGAAAACCACAATGAAAGGCGACGCCTCCCTGTTTGCGGCCATCGACCTGGGCTCCAACGCGTTTCGCTTGATGATCGGCCAGTCGGTCAAGCGCAACCAGCAACTGGTGATTCAGGAAGTGAAAACCCTGCGTGAACCGGTGCGGTTGGCGGAGGGTTTTCAGGGCGGCGCGCTGGACGAAATGGCGCTGGACCGGGGATGGCAGGCGCTCGCGCGCTTCGGCAAAAAACTCCGTGGCTTCGAGCCCGGTCGCGTGCGGGCGGTGGCCACCAGCGCAGTTCGCGAGGCCGACAACGCCCAGTTGTTCCTGGCCAGCGCCGAACGTCATCTGGGGTTTCGCATTGATGTGATCTCCGGGCATGAAGAAGCGCGGCTGGTCTACGCCGGCGTAGCTCATACGGTGCCCGGCACCCAGCGCAAACGGCTGGTCATCGACATCGGTGGCGGCTCCACGGAATTGATCCTGGGGCAGGGCGCGCAACCGCTGTTGACCGAGAGCATTGCCATCGGCAGCGGCAATTTCGGTGCGCGTTACTTTCAGGATGGCCGCATCACGGCGTCGGCGCTGCTGGAAGGCGAGCGTGTGGCCATCCTGCAGTTTGAAGGCGTGGCGCGGCGCTATCGCGCGTTGGGCTGGCAGCAAGTCATCGGCTCTTCCGGCACCGCGCGGATGCTGGCCAAAGTGCTCAAGGCCAACGGTTTGAACGACGTAGGCCACAGCGGCATTACTTACAGCGGTTTGCTACGCCTGTCGCTGCGCCTGCTGGAAGTGGGCCACGTCCAACAGCTGAGGCTGGCGGGTTTGCAAAGCCATCGCCAGAGCATCCTGCCCGGCGGCCTGGTGTTGATGCTGGCCGCGTTCAAGGTCTTCGGCGTTTCGCACATGACTCCTTCGGAGCCGGGTTTGCGCTTCGGCGTGATGCATGGATTGATGTCCAGACACTAAGGGCTGTTATCAGATTGCCGGTTTCGGCGTGCAGAGGACGGCGTCCGACACTCGCCCGTTTGACACGCTGCTGGCGATGGCGTCCGTGGGATAGCCATCGCCGGCACGCTGCGTTCCTGCAGAAAACGCTTGGGTTTTAGAGTTCCATACCCAGGAAGATCAACGTATTGCCATGGGCCTCAGCCGCTGCGCGCTGGTTGTAGCTTTCACGATGCGAGCAGTTGAAACCATGTTCGGCTTCCGGGTACACGACTATTTCAACGTTATCGTTGGTGTCGAACCGCTCGGCGATTTGCTCTACGGCTTCCAGGGGGATGTGGCTGTCCGCTTCACCGAAGTGCATCAGCAACGGCACTTCAATCTCATCGGCCCGGTCGAGTTGATTCTGGATGCCGCCGCCGTAGTAGGCGATGGCCACATCCACCAGCCCGTTGGCGGCGGTGTGGTACGAGAGCAGGCCGCCGAAGCAGTAGCCGATGGATGCAACGCCGCCATTCAGACCCGGTTGAGCTTTCAGGGCGTCGATGGCCAGTTCGATGTCCTTCTGCGCCTTGCCGACGTCGGTGGCGTTCATCAGCTCGACCGCGCGTTTCCAGCCGGCTTCGTCGTAGGTCAGTTCGATGCGGTGGCCGCTGCGCCAGAACAAATCGGGTGCGATTACCAGGTAACCGTCGGCAGCGTATTGCTCGGCGACGGAGCGGATGTGTTCATTTACACCGAAGATTTCCTGGATCAACACGATCCCCGGGCCTTTCTGGGTGTGCGGGATCGCCAGGTAAGCGCCGAATTTGCCTTCGGCACTGTCGATCTCGATCCATTGGGTGGTCACGCTCATGGTGGCTCCTGTCTTCGCAAGTGAAATGAGTCGGGAAACAGATGGTAGCCGAACACCGAGGCCAGTGCGCTGCCGAACGCTTACGTTTCAACGTTTATTACGACGCCAGAAGAATCGGGCCAGCAACGTATCGAGACTGAGCTTGCCGGCACCCGCGAGCAGCAGCGGCATCAGGGCGGCGAGGTAGATCAACGGCAGCTTGAAGTTGCCGTGGCCCTTGTTGCTGATGGAATAACCTTGTGCAAGCTCACTCACTGTAGACCAATCGGTCGGCCAGTGAACGGCAGCAGTCGCCACGATGGTCACCACGATCAACACGATTGCCGAAATCCGCGTGCCCAGACCGACCAGTATCGCCAGGGCGCAAATCAGTTCGGCCCACATCGACAGTTCCCAGTTCAGCGTGGCTGGCACTTGGTCGAAGGGAAACGGAAAGCGGTCCTGGATGTCGGCGAACCAGTTTTCGCCGTTCCATTTTTCCAGACCTGACTCGAAAAACTCCCAGGCGATGAACAGACGCAAGGTCAGGGGGGCGAGCCAGTTGCCGGCGCGGTCGATGTTCAGGTGCAGGCCCTTCACGGCCGACGAGATCGTATTGTTCATGAAAGTGCTCTCCGTTCAGTCAGGAATGCGGGGCCTGGCGGCCCCTCGCAGGGTTTACTCGCTGGCGCCGCACTTGCCTTCGCCACATTTGCCTTCGGCCGGTTTTTCTGCGGTGTCGGCTTGAACCTGGCTGTAGCCGTGGGCCAGTTGCTTCATGCTGAACGCTTCGGACTCGGAGGCCGATGCGACGCTGGACAGGGCCAGGCCGCCAGCGATGATCAGGCCGAGGGTCAGGGAGGAAGTCGAGAGCTTGAACATGGTGGTACTCCGTTGCATTGAGTGAGTTGAGCGCTTTGATCGGCTGAGCCAATCGACAGGCACATTTCATCAATCGGGTGTATCTGCGATGTGTCGCGGGTGCGGGGATTTATGGGTGGGGTGTGTCAAGGGTGGCGCTGTACACACTCTGATACCTAATGTCTGAATGTTTTTGAACACACTGCAATCCTGTAGCAGCTAGCTTGCTCCCGGCGGCGTTGCGACGAAAAACGCCCCGGCAACGCGTTTATTCAGGCAGCACGCGTTATCGTTGACGTCCTTCGCGAGCAAGCTCGCTCCTACTGGAAATTTGCGATACATTTTCCGGCCGTCCATTGCATGGTGAAACCGCTTCATGTCCTCTGCGCTCGAACGTCTAGTCGCTGGCACGCAAATCCCTTTCGCTGGTAACCGCGTCACTGTGGTCAGCCCCGAACTGGCCTTGCGCTTTCAGCCCGGGGACCACCTGCTGGTGGAGCAGGTCAGTGGCGAGCTATTGCTGATTCCGGTCGCTGACCAGAAAGCCGCGGCGGTCGCGATCGAGCGCGCGGAAGCGGCGTTTGCGGCGATGTCCGCCGTATCCGATCAGGCGATCAGCGAGTTTTTCGACCTCTTTGCCCAACGCCTGGAAGACCAGGACTGCTGGGACCTGATCGAGACGGCCAACCTGGCCGATATCGAGTGGGCCAAGTCGCGAGGACGCTCGACTACCCGATTGCTCGCCGACGAACGCATGCGCCGCGACATGGTCGCCGGCCTCAGGGCCTGGCGTGATGCGGCAGCTACCCGTGGCAAAGTGATCAGCTGTGTCGAGCATGACGGCTGGAAAGTCGAGCAGGTGGTGTCGCCCCTGGGCATTGTCGCCTTCGTCTTCGAAGGCCGGCCGAATGTCTTCGCCGACGCCGCAGGCGTGTTGCGTACCGGCAACACCGCCGTGCTGCGCATTGGCAGCGATGCCTTGGGCACCGCACAAGCCATCGTCACCCACGCATTGAACCCGGCATTGAACGACGCCGGATTGCCGGTGGGCGCGGTGTCGCTGGTGGAAAGTGTCAATCACGCCGCCGGCTGGGCAATGTTCGCCGACCGGCGCCTGTCGCTGGCGGTGGCCCGTGGTTCGGGGCGTGCAGTCAGCCAACTGGGCAGCATCGCCCAACAGGCGGGCACCGCCGTCAGCCTGCACGGCACCGGCGGCGCCTGGCTGATCGCCGACAAGGACGCCGACGCCACGCGCTTTGCCGCCGTCGTGCGCAATTCCCTCGACCGCAAAGTCTGCAACACGCTGAACGTCTGCCTGATCCACCGCGACCGCGCCGCCGAATTGGTTCCGCTGTTTCTGCAGGCCTTGAAACAGGCGGGTGCTGCGCGGGACGAGGGCTGCAAGTTGCACATCGTCGAGGGCAGCGAGACGTACCTGCCTTACGACTGGCGCCACGGCACCGTCGATGTTTGCCGGGCTGAAGGCTACGTGGCCGAAGCGCAGGCCGAACCGTTGCCGGAAGACCAGTTGGGCCGTGAGTGGGAATGGGAAGAAACCCCGGAAGTCAGCCTGAAAATCGTCGACGACCTGGACAGCGCCATCGACCTGTTCAATCGCTACAGCCCGCAATTTACCGTATCGCTGATCAGCGAAGATGCCGAGGCGCATGAGCGTTTCTACAACGCGGTCAACGCGCCTTTTGTCGGCAATGGAATCACCCGCTGGGTCGACGGCCAGTACGCGCTGAACAAGCCGGAACTGGGGCTTTCGAACTGGGAGAGCGGCCGCCTGTTTGCCCGCAGCGCGATTCTCTCGGGCGACGGCGTTTTCACCATCCGCAGCCGCATGACCCAGGTTGATTTGTCGGTCAAACGCTAAGTCCTGAGCACTACCGAACGCACGCGCCGGCATTGCCGGGGCGTGCGTTTTCGTTATTGCTTGATCAGAAATTGACGGGTGAGGGCGGCCACAACATCGAGCCTTGTGTCCATCACAAAATGTCCGCCTTCGAGGATAGCGATCTGTGCGTCGGGCAGGTCCCGCCTGAACGCTTCGGCCCCAGCAACCGTAAACGCCAGGTCATGCTTGCCCCAGATCACCAGTGTCGGCAGGTGATGCTCGCGCAACCATGTCTGCCAGGTCGGATAGGCCTCCAGGTTCGTACGATAGTCGAAAATCAAGGCCATCTGAATCTCGCCTTCACCCGGACGATTGAGAAACGCCACTTCGTCTTGCCACAGATCGGGGTTGTAAGCGGTGACGTCCGGGTCGCTGCCAATATGCCGCTGGCGTGTCACATCCAGAGAAAGATGGGCAGCCTGGAACTTGGCCTCGTACGCGTTCCTGTCGGCCCAATAGGCTTTGCGGCTTTCCCACATCTTGCCCAGACCGTCGGCGTAGACGTTGCCATTCTGGAACACCATGGAAGTCACTGCCTGCGGTCTGGCCATCGCCAATCGCATACCGACAGGTGCGCCGTAATCCTGCATGAACAGGCTGTACTTCTTGAGCCCGACGGTATCGGTGAAGTGTTCGATTAACGTTGCGAGATGATCAAACGTGTAGACGAAATGATCCGGCGAGGGCGCGTCGCTATTGCCGAAACCGGGATAGTCCGGTGCGATCAAGTGAAAGCGATCACCTAATTGCCGCATCAGTCCGTCGTACATGCGTGAAGAGCTGGGCACACCATGCAGTAACAACACTGCCGGTGCGTTGACGTCGCCCATTTCCCGATAGGCGACGTTCACGCCATCGACCATGACTTGGCGATACATCATTTTTGGCGTTTGCGCTTGAGCGTGGCCGAAGCCCAACATCAATGGCAATGCCAACATCGAAAGGTATTTGAAAAAGGACATTGCCAATACTCCAGCGTCATGCAGAGCCGCTCTGCGAAGAGGTTCAAGTCAGCGCGCGATCACGCGCTTCTGCGAATACTCGACACATCGACGATTGATCGGAACGGCTAACCGTGACAATGCGGTATTTCACCGGATGAAAGAATCCTGCACCACGTGAATAAATCGGGTTGGAAGGCGCCAGCCTGCGGATTGACCGATAGCCTCCAGGATCGATCTACAATGCATCGCATCAGCAATGCCTATAGAGGAAGTTCTCATGCTGCTACGACATTTGCGGTATTTGCTGGCCGTTGCGGATCACGGCGGTTTTACCCGCGCCGCTGAGGCGCTGCATGTTTCCCAGCCGACCCTGTCGCAACAGATCCGGCAACTGGAAGAAACGCTGGGCGTCACGCTATTCGACCGAACCTCGCGGACGGTGAAGCCGACCGATGCGGGGGTGGCCTACATCGAGTGCGCACGCAGGGTGCTGGTGGAATTGGCAGCGGGTAAGCGGGCATTGCACGATGTGAAGGACTTGTCTCGCGGCACCCTGCGCCTGGCGATGACACCTACATTCATGGCGTATCTGGTCGGGCCGCTGATACGCGATTACACCGCGCACTACCCGAATATCCACCTGGAAATCTTTGAACTGTCGATGGATGAGATTGAGACAGGCCTGGCGGACGACGCGCTGGATATCGCCATTGCGTTTGATCAGGTGAAAAATGCCGACATTGAATCAATCCCTGCCTTCGTCGAAACGCTAGGGCTGATGGTTGGGCGCGAACACCCGTTATACGAATGCCGAGCGCCGTTGGGTGCGGAACAGGTGGCTCAGCTGGAGTTTGCGTTCTTGACCCAAGACTTTGTCACTCGAATCTGCATTGATGATTACTTCGCCAAGGCGAAGATCACTCCAAAAGTGGTTATTGAGGTCAACTCGGTAAACACCTTGCTGGAGGTGATTCGACACACAGCGGTCGCCACCATCCTTCCGGAACCCATAGCGACCCAGGACCGCGCGTTGCGCAAACTTGCGCTAACTGGCAATGGTCCTCAACGGGGCGCTTCGGTACTGCGGCGCAAAAACAACTACCACAGCGCTGCGTCAGTCGCCTTCATGAAATTAATGCTAGGCACGGTTGAGGTTAATCCCGGGACATAGATCATTACGCTCGGTGAAATGCTGGATTGTAATTACTGGTCATTCCGCTGTTTGTGAGGGGAGGCGAAGATAGCTCCATCGACGCGATCACCGGGTCGAACCCAAATAATATTCGGAGTACGTCATGTCCCAGCAAGCGATCAAACTTTATCGCCACCCTCTGTCCGGCCACGCCCATCGGGTCGAATTGATGCTGTCCCTGCTTGGCCTGCCGACCGAACTGGTGTTCGTCGATTTGATGAAAGGCGCACATAAAACCCCTGAGTTTCTGGCCCTCAATAGCTTCGGCCAAGTGCCGGTAATCGACGATAACGGTACTGTTCTGGCTGATTCGAATTCGATTCTGGTATATCTCGCCGCCAAATACGGCAACGGCCAGTGGCTGCCGAGTGATCCTGTCGCTCAGGCAAACGTGCAACGCTGGCTGTCGGTAGCCGCTGGTCAAATCAATTCCGGGCCCGCGACCGCTCGACTGATCACCGTGTTCGGTGCCGGATATGACGCTGAAGAGGCCATCAGCAAGTCTCACAATTTGCTCAAGGTCATGGAGCAAGAACTGGGTAGCAGCAAGTTCCTGGCCGGCGATCAACCGACCGTCGCGGATGTTGCCGCCTACACCTATGTTTCCCATGCTCCGGAAGGCAATGTCGCCTTGACTGACTACCCGCATGTCCGTGCCTGGCTGAGCAGCATCGAAGCCTTGCCAAACTTTGTGGGCATGCAACGTACTGCGAAGGGCTTGCAACAAGCTTGATTTCAACTGGCGGGAGCTTGTCGGGATACCTTCCGCCAAGCTCCCCTTTTGTTGTTCGCGCGTTTTTCCTTTCACATGCTGCAGCAATCTTCTCGAGAAATTAAGGCGAAAGTCGTCGCAGCCGACAATACTGAAAAATTGTCTTTGTACGCATTTGCGCTCAGATATATCGCTGTCCTTTCATCAAGATAGGGTCGCCAATGGATCGCTTTCAAGAAATGCAGATTTTTATGGCGGTATCCGAGGAGGAGGGGTTTGCCGCCGCCGCCCGTCGTCTGAATATTTCACCCCCCAGCGTCACACGTGCCATCGCCGCGATGGAGGAACGAATCGGCACGCAACTGTTGTCGCGAACCACGCGTAGCCTGCATCTGACCGAAGCGGGCCAACGCTATCTGGAGGATTGTCGCCGGATATTAAGTGAGGTAGATGAGGCGGAGGAGGCTGCCGCCGGTAGCTACTCCATACCCTGCGGCCATCTGACGGTGACGGCGTCTGTACTGTTTGGCGAGTTGTTCATTGCGCCCCTTCTGGCCGAGTACCTGGATCTGTTTCCTTCCGTGCATCTCAACGCGTTGTTGGTTGACCGTGTTGTCAGCATGGTTGACGAAGGTATCGATGTGGCTATACGCATCGGCCATCTGCACGAAAGCAATCAGCAAGCCATCAAGGTGGGTGAGGTGAGGCAGGTGATCTGCGGCTCCCCCGGGTATTTCGAGCGTTACGGCAGGCCACGGCATCCCGGCGAGTTAAGCTCGGCCAACATCGTCATGTCTTCGGCCAGTCATCTGTTGAGCGATTGGCAGTTCGTCCATGACGGCAACGCATTGAGCTTTCGCTTTAACCCGCGTTTAGTCGTCACGGCGAATCAGGCCGCTATCAACATTGCCTGCCTGGGATGGGGCATCACGCGGGTGCTGTCTTACCAGGTCGCCAGCCAAGTGGCGGCTGGCGAACTGGAGGTCGTTCTACAGGACTTTGAGCCACCCGCGTTGCCGATTCAGGTGGTGTACCTGAAGAGTAACCGGGTGCCGGCAAAGGTTCGAACCTTCGTGGACTTCCTGGCCGAACGGCTGGTCAGTGACGCAGCGCTGAAACCCGTGATCAAGGGCGCGACTTGATGGATCGCTACCACGAAATGCTCATGTTTGAAGCGCTCTCCGAGCGTCCGAGCCTCGCGGCGGCCGCTCGTCGTCTCGATGTCTCGGGGCCGACGGTTGTACGGGCCATCGCTCGACTGGAAGCACGCCTCGGTGTCCCGTTGTTACAGCGAAGCACCCGAGGGGTGTTGCTGACAGAGGCCGGCGCTGCATTCATGGCGGACTGTTCGCGGATTCTCAAGGAAATCGATTTGGCCGAAGCTTCGGCCAAAGGCTTGCATGTTCAAGCGCAGGGCAACCTGACAGTGCTGATGCCACTTCTGTTTAGTCGCTATGTCATGACGCCGATGTTGGGGAGTTACATGGAGGAGTATCCCGAAGTCAAAGTCTTCGCCGATTACCACGACCGTTTTCCGAACATGAATGAAGAGGGACTGGATGTGGCCGTGTTGGTGGGCCATTTGCCCAATTCATCATTGATCGCCCGACCGGTGGGCCACGTTCGCTCGATCGTCTGCGCCAGTCCCGCTTACCTGGCCGCTCACGGTGAACCTGTCGTGCCCGAGGACCTCAAGCAGCATCGATTGGTAGCGATCCAGGGTTATCGGGACAAGGTCCAGTGGGATTTCCAGCACCAGGGGGAGCCCAATAACATCAAGGCGCGTTCACGGGTCAGTTGCGCCACGGTCCAGGCGGCTATCGACGCCGCGTCTCACGGGGCCGGTCTGACTCGCTGTCCAAGCTATCCCGTTTACGACCATCTGAGCAGCGGGCAATTGCGCCGGGTTTTGCAATCTTATGAGCTGCCGGCGCTGCCCGTGCATGTGGTTTACCGGGAACGGCTCAAAGTCTCGATGCGGGTACGCAGTTTTGTCGACTACATGGTCGAGGGCTTGCGTGAGCATCCGGCCATGCGCCCGGATGCGCTTTGAAAACACTCGACGATTGCGCCATTGAACGTTTCAGTAAGCGAAACAGTGGATTGTATTTTTTGGTCATTCTCTCGATTGCGGTTAAGGCGGAGCATGCGTTTACCCGCTCTCGTTGATTTCAACCCCACACAGCCGAGGCCAATGCCTGATGAAACGCGTGCTCATGTTACTTGCCAATGGTGTTGAGCCTCTGGAAATGGCGGCCTTTACCGACGTGCTCGGCTGGGCCGATTTACTCGGTGACTACCCGCTGGAACTGGTCAACGCCGGGCTTCGCAGAACCATCGTGACAACGTTCGGACTCACGCTCAATCCCAGCTTTTTATTGGATGAACTGGACGTGAGCACCTTTGATGCCCTGGCGTTGCCAGGCGGTTTTGAACCGGCGGGCTTCTACGAAGAAGCATTGAGCGAACACTTTCTGGCCACTATCCGTCACTTTGTCGAAGCCGGGAAACCGGTGGCGAGTGTCTGTGTGTCGTCAGTGTGCCTTGGCGCGGCCGGCGTGCTGCGTGGCCGGAACGCAACGACTTACCACCAGGTGGGCGGTAAACGTAAAAACCAGTTGGTTGAATCCGGCGCTGTCTTTGTCGATCGGCCGATCGTGGTCGACGGTCAGATCATCACGTCAAGCGGACCGGGCACCGCGACAGAAGTGGCTTTTCGGTTACTGGAGCAATTGACCAGTCCCGAAAACGCGGCTCACATCCGCGAAAAAATGCGCTTCGCGACCCCAGGTCGTGATTGGTACGAGACGCCACAAGTGGCTTAGTTTTTTCGTCGTTCTGTCCAGAGATTGAAACAATGAGCAGCGATTCCCCTGCGGTGGATTTTTACTACTGGCCAACGCCCAATGGGCAGAAGGTCGCCATTTTTCTCGAAGAGTCAGGACGACCGTACACGGCGCATCCTGTGAATATCAGCAAGGGTGAGCAATTCTCAGCTGAATACACTTCAATTTCGCCCAATCAACGCATCCCCGCGCTTGTTGATAGCGAGGTCGATGTCTCGGTTTTCGAATCTGGCGCTATCCTGTTGTATCTGGCGCAGCGCCGTGGACAATTTTTCCCCAGCGATACGAAAGCAGCCGCGGACGTCCTCCAGTGGTTGTTCTGGCAGGCGGCCAGCCTGGGTCCGATATTGGGTCAGACAGTGTTCTTCCTGAACTATGCCTCCGAGCATGTACCCCTCGCCGTGGCTCGATTCAGTAAAGAGACTGAACGTCTTTACCGGGTGATGGAACAGCAGTTGAGCGAGCGCCCGTACATCGCAGGCGAGTATTCGATTGCGGACATGGCGATTTACCCTTGGGTGCTTCAATACGAAAAGCAAGGCATGACACTCGACAATTACCCCTGGGTGGCCGCCTGGCTGGCGAAAATCGGCGAGCGCCCGGCGGTGATTCGGGCCTACGCCAAAGGGGAGCAGATTCGTCCGTCAGGCCAGACCGATGAAGACAGGAAAAAACTCTACGATCTTCCGTAGTTCAACCCTTCACTCACCGGCCGGTGAGTGAAGGCACCTGTTTACCCATGCGTGACGTGTAGAGGTGAGCATGAATCAGATGGACGAGCCTGGGGCATCGCCCTGGCATGCGGGTGAATTGGAATTACAGAAAAGCGTTGGCGTCGCAGAGGTCATGGAGGCAAACGGACGCAGAGTCATACGCGATTTCATGCCGGACCAGCACCGATTGTTTTACAGTCAGTTGCCTTATCTGGTGCTGGGGGCCGTCGATGACCAAGGCATTCCATGGGCAACCTTGATCGAGGGGCCTCCAGGCTTTGCTCATTCCCCCGATCCGAAAATCTTGCAACTTGACCGCCTGCCCGCCGACGGTGACCCGGTGAAACCCGCCTTGCGAAAGGGCGCCGCCGTAGGTTTGCTGGGCATTGACCTGAAGACTCGAAGGCGCAATCGCATGAACGGCACTATCAGCACCGCCTCTTCTGGCGGTTGTTCCGTTTCTGTGGTGCACAGTTTTGGCAACTGCCCGCAATACATCCAGCTGCGTCAGGTTGACCCGGTCAACCTCGGACACTTCTCGTCGAACGCAGTGGCCGAACGTCTCAATGAACTCGATGAAGCCGCCAGGACAACCATCACTAACGCCGATACTTTTTTTGTCGCCAGTTACCTGGACCTGGAGGGCGATGCTCGCAGACGCTCGGTGGATGTTTCGCACCGGGGTGGCAATCCAGGTTTTGTCCGGATCGAAGGTAATGTGCTGACCATTCCCGACTTCGCGGGGAATTTGCACTTCAATACTTTGGGTAACTTGTTGCTCAACCCACAAGCCGGTTTGCTATTCATCGATTTTGAAACGGGCGATCTGCTGCAGGTTGCCGGGCGTACCGAGATCATTCTTGATGACCCGCAAATCGCTGCGTTCCAGGGCGCCGAACGGCTCTGGACGTTGACGGTGGAGCACGTCGTTCGGCGTGCGGCAGTGTTGGCCGTGCACTGGCGCTTCGAAGGGTTTTCTCCCAACAGCCTGATGACGGGCAGCTGGGAACAAGCCGCGGGGCGTCTACAGGCCGATGCCCTGCGCGATCAATGGCG
The DNA here is from genome assembly GCF_054897705.1 of Pseudomonas sp. GB2N2. Classification (NCBI taxonomy): domain Bacteria; kingdom Pseudomonadati; phylum Pseudomonadota; class Gammaproteobacteria; order Pseudomonadales; family Pseudomonadaceae; genus Pseudomonas; species Pseudomonas sp. GB2N2. The sequence continues at coordinate 1,904,892 of NZ_CM142701.1, read as the reverse complement.
GCAGCTGCGGGTGACGCGCATTGTTGATGAAAGCAGCACGATTCGCTCGTTTTACCTTGAGCCTGACGACGGTGCTGGATTGCCTCGATTCGAGGCAGGCCAGCATTTGCCGGTGCGAATTTGCGTAGCCGACGGCGAGACACCGGTGGTGAGAACCTACAGCGTGTCGAGCGCACCCTCCGACAGTTTTTTTCGCATCAGCGTCAAGCGCGATGGACGCGTTTCGTCGCACTTGCACCAGCGCATCCAGGTCGGAGACTTGATTGAGGCACGGGCTCCCCAGGGCCGATTCACCGTGCAAGCCGAGGAGTATCGACCGCTCGTCCTCATAGCCGCCGGGGTGGGCGTGACACCGATGCTCTCAATGCTGCGCGAGGTGATTTATCAAGGAGAGCGGATTCGTCGAACCCGACCCACCTGGTTTATTCAGAGCGCGCGGAGCCTGGCCGAAATGGGTTTCCGTGACGAGTTGTATGAGTTGGCGAGCCGTGCCAAGGATAAAATCCGCGCGTTGCGTCTGCTCAGTCAGCCGGAGACCCATGCTCGCGAAGGGGAGGATTTCGAATTGGCGGGGCGCGTCGATATTGAATTGCTCAAGGCGTTGCTGCCCCTGGACGATTATGACTTTTACCTGTGTGGCCCCGGTGCATTTACTCAGGCCCTGTACGACGGCCTTCGTCAGTTGCGCATCGGCGATGATCGTATTCACGCGGAGACCTTTGGCCCTTCGACGCTGGTTCGGCAACGAGACCAACTGACTCCAGCGGTTGAACAGGTGCCGGCGTCCAGTAGCCCGGTCAAAGTGCTGTTTACAGCGTCGGCCAAAGAGGCGCGTTGGGAGCCGGGCAATGGCAGTTTGTTGGAGCTGGCGGAAAGTCGAGGACTGAACCCGGACTTCAGTTGTCGGGGCGGATCTTGCGGTACATGCCGCACCCGACTGATCAGCGGGCAAGTCCATTATCTGAATATGCCAGCTGAAATGCCGGCGGAAGGGGAAGTGCTGATTTGCTGCGCAGTGCCGGCACACACCAAGGAGGGCGATGCCCCCCTGGTGCTGGATTTGTGAGTCGGGTGCCATGGGCCGCTCCTTCTAGCCGTTCGGGTACTCCTCGAATCAACGCTTCAGGCGACGGCTTTTGCAGGACGGGCTTGCACGGCGACGGTGGTCGGATGCTTGACCAGCGACTTGAACGTTTTGTTGTCGGCATCCAGCGCATCGATCGAACCGGTGCCAATTTCGTAGACCCAGCCATGAAGATTCACCAGGCCTTTTTCCTGTGCCAGGCGCACGCTCGGGTGGGTTTGAAGGTTGGCCAGTTGGGCGATCACGTTTTCCCGAACCATCGAACTTACTTTGGCGGTTTCATTGGCGTGAGGACGCGATTCGTTGATGACTTTCGCGGACTCGGCATGTTGCAACCAGCCGGCAACGGCAGGCAGGTGATCCATGCATGTGCACTTGGCGACAGCAGTCATGGCGCCGCAATCCGAATGGCCACAAATCACGATATCGGTGACGCCCAGCACAGCGACAGCGTATTCGACAGTGGCCGACACACCGCCGGAATGCGGGCTGTAGGACGGCACGATGTTGCCCGCGTTGCGGATCACGAACAGTTCGCCGGGCTCTTGTTGGGTCAGCAGTTCCGGCACGACGCGGCTGTCGGAACAGGTAATGAACAGCGTGCCGGGGTGCTGCGTGGTGGCCAGGTGCTTGAACAGGTCAGTCCTTTGTGGGAACGCTTCCTTCTGGAACTTCAAAAAACCTTCGATGAGCGCTTTCATGGTGTGTGCCTTTTAATGATTGATTGATTGATTAATAAATAAAGAGGTCGGGTGACGATCAGTTGGTGCAGCCGCTGCCTATCACGCTGTATTCCAGAACATGGGTTCCACCGTGCGAATCGCGGTAGGTCATTTGCACCGGCGTTGGAGCGCACACATCGGCTGCCGGGGTGATGTTGATGACCTTGGCGATATCCGGGTGCATGCCGTACGCATAGGGAACGGCGTCTGGCGCGACCACCGATTCCTGTGCGTAGGCGGACAACGAAGCCATTAGGGACACGGCGAGAAACAGAATTTTTTTCATGAGAAATCCTCCATGCATATTTGGTGATCGAGTCGAATGGGTTGAGAAATTTTTTGAAGCAGGCCCGCAGTGGCTGCGGGCCGTATTACAGAGCCAGTTGCATCCTTAGAAAGGGCGCAGTGGCAGGAACTTGCCGTCAAGGGTAATCACTGCACGGTGGCCGCCTTCCGGGTCTTCAACTTTTTTCATGTCCAGCTTGAAGTTGATCGCGCTGATGATGCCGTCGCCGAACTGTTCGTGAACCAGGGCTTTGAGGGTGGTGCCGTAGATCTGGATCATTTCGTGGAAGCGGTAGATGGTCGGATCGGTTGGAACACCGGCCAGGCTGCCGCGCAGCGGGATGATTTGCAGGCGGGCTACCGTGTCGGCGTCCAGGTCCAGTTTCTCGGCGATGACTTTGGCCGCTTTTTCTGGCAGTGGATGCTGGCCAAGCAGGGCGGCGGTGACGTAAGCCAAGCCCAGGCCGGTGCCTTCGGTAACGTCTGCGAAAGACAGGTTTTTGCGAGCCTTGGCGTCGAGGATTTTGGCGGTCAACTCCAGGCTGCTGTCGTTGTAAGCGTGGGACTGTTGCATGGTGTTTCTCCTATCAGATTGACTGGGTGGGTGTTGCCAGGTTGGTGTTGCTTGGTGTGAAGCAATCTTCTGCCGTTTGCTCGATAGCGTCCAAGACCGATATGCAATCCTTCGCATAAGTCCTGCCTATAGATGCAGATTCGAGTGTTCAGGAAATCCGGTCTGGATTGATGTGGCTGAAGCAATCATCGGAGGGGAGGGGACGGCCATCGCTTCGGATTACCGTTGCAGGCTCATCACCGCGAAATCGGGGCGAGCCTGTCCAGCGGGCTTGTATCAGAACGTATCTCAGGTCTCGCCAGCCAAGGTCGCATACAAAACCCCGGCTCACCGGACACGTGCGAGATACACCATTGTCTTGAAATGGCTCACCCCACACACGGCCTCTGCCGTGCACTGACCGGAGAATTTCAATGGCTCGTTTTAGTACCCGCAACACTATCGGCATGCTCGGTGCTGCCCTGGCCGCCACCGCTTTCCTGTCTACATTCACAGGGATGGCACAGGCTCAAGAAACGCCAGCGGCGAAAAGCTGGCAGACAGGGCTGCATCGCACGGATCTCGTGAAACGCGATCTCGGTGTCTCCGACCGTGAAGTTATCCAGGTCCGCGTCGACTTCGAACCTGGCGTGGCTGCACCCAAGCATTCTCACCCCGGTGTGGAAGTGGCTTACGTCATCAGCGGCACCTTCCAATATCAGCTGGAAGGGCAACCAACGGTGACCCTCAATGCCGGTGACTCCTTGTACATACCGGAAGGCACCTCACATATCGCGACGAACATCGGCACCACCACTGGATCAGAGTTGGCAACCTACATCGTCAAGAAAGGCGAACCTCTGGTTAACCTGCAGAAATAAGCAGTACACGCTGGGTGCCTGGTGGCCTGCCTGCTTTGTCGGCAGGCCAAACCTGCGCCTACACATTTCTGATGGGTTTATTCTGTTGGATGAAACGGAGGATTGTATTTTTTGGTTGTTCTCTCGTTGGTCGTTACGCGAGAGCATGGCCCACCGTGATTAGCCTGTTGGTACTAAAAGCAGTTGTTGTTCCAATGCGCGCGCTCCTCAAGGAGCGGCCCGGTACGCTCAGCTCCATTGCGCAATGGGTGCGGCAGCGCCCGATGAGGCTTTTGACGAATCACGCCAATAATAAATTCAACGTTCTTCCTGGTGAACCATCATGGGCGAGCATCAAGACCCTACCTCATCCCCCTTTCATAGAGGGGAGATCTATTTCCAGAACCTGGCCGGTGTCGCTGATCGGATGGCCGTATTCGGGCGCAAGGTCATACGCGGTTACATGACCGATCAACACCGCGATTTCTTTCGCCTGCTTCCCTATGTGTTTATGGGCTCCGCCGATCAGCAGGGGCGCCCTTGGGCAACCATCCTCGAAGGCCCCCCTGGATTTGCACATGCACTCGATACGAAGCAATTGCAACTGGATGTCGTGCGTGACACGGGTGATCCCGCCTTCGCAGGCTTGATTGAGGGTTCAAGGGTCAGTGTGCTGGGTATCGATTTGATGACGCGTCGACGCAACCGAGTCAACGGTTCGGTACTGGGTGTTTCAGAAGAAGGATTCACCCTGTCGGTCGAGCAGGCCATAGGGATATGCCCGCGTTACATACAGCTGCGCCAGATTGAGTCGACTTCTGCAACGGAGTCGATGGTATTCCCTGAAGTTGAACACATGGCGGAGCTCGATACAGCCGCAAGAAACATGATTCAGGGGTGCGACACGTGTTTCGTTGCCAGCTATGCCGAAATTGAAGGCGATACGGGAAAACGAAGCGTGGATGTCACCCATCGTGGAGGGAAAAGAGGTTTTATACGGGTAGAGGGCAACTGCCTGACGGTGCCAGAATTCGCCGGGAACCTGCATTTCAACACCTTGGGTAATTTTCTTCTCAATCCACTCGCCGGGCTGCTTTTCGTCGATTTTCAGACCGGAGACGTCCTGCAAATCAGTGGTAGGGCAGAGTTACTGCTGGAGCATCCTGAGGTGAAAGCATTTCAAGGGGCTGAGCACTTATGGCGTATGCATGTGGAGAAGGTTGTTCGACGCCCGGCAGCGTTAACATCACGCTGGAAATTCCTGGAGACTTCACCCAACTGTGAGATGACCGGTAGCTGGGAACAGACGGCCGCGCGCCTGGAAGCTGAATCGTTACGGGACACTTGGCGCCGGTTCAAAGTGATCAGTGTTGTAGAAGAGAGCCAAAATATACGCTCTTTCTATCTGGAACCTGCCGACGGCGCCGGATTTCCCCGCTTTGAAGCTGGACAACATTTACCCGTGCGCTTTCTTTTGGCCGGGCAGACCGCTCATTCCATTCGAACGTACACACTGTCGAGCGCGCCATCCGACGGTTTTTTTCGTATCAGTGTCAAACGAGATGGGACCGTCTCTTCGCACTTGCATGACAACATCAACGCCGGAGATTTGATTGAGGCGCGTGCGCCGCAAGGTCAATTCACCGTACGCGCGGATGAGGCGCGTCCATTAGTCTTATTGGCGGCTGGCGTAGGCGTTACGCCACTGTTGTCGATGTTTCGGGAAGTCGTTTATGAAGGCAAGCGCACTCGAAGCACGCGTGAGACATGGTTTGTGCAAAGTGCGCGTACCTTGGCTGACCTGGCATTTCGCGACGAGCTTCTTGAGTTGGCTCAGCGCGGTGGAGAGGGCGTACGGGTGCTTCGGTTACTGAGTCAACCGGAAATACATGCCCGCGAGGGAGAGGGCTTTGAGCTGGCAGGGCGCATTGATGTACAGCTGTTGAAGAGGTTGTTGCCATTCAACGACTACGACTTTTATCTGTGCGGTCCGAGCAGTTTCACCCAAAACATCTATGACAGTTTGCGGGCATTGCGTGTCCATGACGACCGTATTCATGCTGAGACTTTCGGGCCCTCGACACTCGTTCGCGATCTTGAAACCACTGTCCCTGGAGTTGAGCAAATTCCAGCGGCAACCGTGCCGGTAGCCGTCACATTCGCAACGGCCAATAAGGGCGCAAGCTGGGAGCCGAGCGTGGGTACTTTGTTAGACCTGGCAGAGCGTGCGGGCTTGTCACCCGAGTACAGTTGCAGAGGCGGTTCATGTGGCACCTGCAAGACAAGGTTGATCAGCGGTCAAGTGCATTATTTGAATGTGCCACCTGAACCGTTACCTGAAGGTCAGGTACTCATCTGCTGTTCGGTGCCGGCTCAAACATCCGAACCTTTAGTGCTGGCGCTGTGAACGCGGGGAGTCTTACAGCGAGAAAGCCGTCCGCAGGATCTCCGGCAGATCTTTCGGCTGGCGCCCCAACAGTTTTTCAAGCGCAGGACTGCTTTGGTCGAAAGCGCCTTTATCGATGGCATTACCCCAGCCGCTGATGAATTTCGCGACAGCGGCTGGCCAGCCGTCAGCCTCCCGAGCGGCGATGAATGCTTGAGCGGAAATGGGTTGGTAGTCAACCGGCTTCCCCGTCAGTCGGGCCAACTCGTCAGCGATGTCCTGGAACGACCACGTCTGTCCTGCATTCAGCAGGCAAGTGCGGTTTTCATAGCCTGTTTGGGTTAACAGTGCGGCACCGGCCTCTGCCAGCTCGGCATAAGTGGCGAAGCTGGCTCGACCCTGGCCTGTCGGGGCGCTGAAACCGTCTTTTGCCGCATCGGCACCGATGAGGAAGGGCAAGTCGTCAGCGTAGAGCGGATGTTGAATAATCGTGTACGTGAGGCCCGACTTCTCAAGCAATCGCTCGGTCGCTATATCGCTCTCCGTCACGCCTTCAATAGGTGCCAGCTCACCGTTGATGCGTTGAATACTGGTGTAAACCACATGGCGAACACCCGCCCGGCTGGCAGCAACAATCACATTTTTATGCTGGGCAAAACGATCACTGAACGCGACCGCTGACACCAGGTAGATTTTTTCTACGCCTTCGAATGCCGCCACCAGCGAATCGTAATCGGTGTAATCCCCTTGGCGTACTTTTATGCCTAATGCCGCCAACGGCTCAGCCTTTTCAATATCACGCGCCATTGCCACAACATCTGACGCCGGGATTTTTTGTACCAGTGAACGCAACACAGCATTGCCCAATCTGCCTGTCGCGCCCGTCACGAGAATTTTTGCCATGATGCTTTGCTTTCCAATGTTGATAATCGGGGAGGCAGCCATCATGACCAAAGCTTCAAGGATAAATTAGTCTTCGATCGGTAGAATCAGCTGCAACCAAAAGTTGGAGATAGGCGTGGAAACCCTCGGTAATCTTGAATCCTTCGTCCGTGCCGCCGAAGCCAGCAGCTTTTCCGAAGCCGCACGGCGCATGGGGGTTTCATCGGCTGCCGTCAGTAAAAACGTGGCGCGGCTTGAAGCCAACCTGGGCACTCGATTGTTCCAGCGCAGCACCCGAAAACTCACCCTGACTGAAGCCGGGGAGTTGTTCTACCAACAGGTCGCGGACGGCCTTGAGACGATTCAGGGCGCCATCGCCCAAATAGGTGATGCCCGGGAAGTTCCCGCAGGGCGATTGCGGGTCAATATGGCGCCGTCTTTTGCCTACGATTACGTTTTGCCACTGCTCAAGACCTTCAACCAGCGTTACCCCGCTGTGGTGCCGGATTGGCACTTGGAAATCCGTCGTGTCGATTTGATTGGCGAGGGTTTTGACATCGCTATCGGTGGCGGTATTGAGTTGTCACCTGGCGTCGTCGCCCGAGAGCTGGCCAAACTTCATCTTGTCGCTGTCGCGGCGCCGTCATGGCTGGAAGGCAAGCCGCGACCCACTGCGCCCAGCGAGTTGCAGGGGCTGGATGGCATCGTAATGCGTTCGACCAGCACCGGGCGTTTGTTGAACTGGACGCTGCGTGATTCAGGGGAGGGCCGTTTCGACGTCAACCTGAAACCCACGGCGATCATGAACGACCCGGAAGCGTTGTGCAGTTGTGCTGTGATGGGACTGGGTGTCGCGCTGTTACCCATGGAGCGAGCGTGGCCCTGGTTGCAGCGCGGTGAGCTGATTCGATTGTTGCCAGACTGGTATGTGGATTTAGGCGTTGTCTCGGTTTACTACTCGTCGAAAAAATCGTTGCCGGCGAAAACACGGGTGTTTGTCGATTTTCTATTGGAGCATTTTCAAGAATCGCTCAGCCAACGTTTCCGTGCCGTTTGAAGCCTATGGCAGGCCGGGAAGTATAGGAATGTGTAGCTGTAGTGGGAGATCAATCGGGTCTGATCCGTATCCGCCAATGCAGAGCCGTCACGGGTGGGGAAAGTATTTGCGTCAGGGTGGTGGCATTTTCCTCGGTCCAGGTGCACGGCAACCAGCGACGCCAGGTCCAGGCCAAAACCGACCGTGATTGGCCCCCGGAGGGACTGCCGGACGTAAGAATTTGGGGGAGGGCATTGCTCATTCTCATCGCCGATAAATCTTGGAACTCCGCAGGATACTGCGCGTTCTCAACACTATCCTTTGAAGAAATCGGTATTGGCGTCGACGGATGCGGTGAGCCTCTGTGAGCTCCATGAATCGGCTTTGATTGATAGACGCAGTCCACTCCTGAAAAGGGTGAACCCCACGGTCTCAAAATTTGGAGAGTTTCATGGATAACTATCACATCACGATAGGCGATAAGGGTTGGAAGCTAACGAAGGAGGGCGACGCCAAGGCACTGAAAATGGCCGAAACGAAGGCGGAGCTGGTCGAGAAATCCCGGGCGTTCTTCGAAGGCAAAACCGCCTCCCTCAAAATCCACAAAGAGGACGGTACGATCCAGGAAGAGCGGACCTATCCTCGATCTGAAGATCCCTCCAATAGCAAAGGCTAGACCCTTATATAGGCGAAAGCGAAATCCGCTTTGAGTCGATAACTGCCCTTCGTGACAGGCAGCTATCGACTGCAGATTCATCCTGTCGCAAACGACAACACTGACGGTTCTATCGCTGTGTTTTCTGCAGCCCTTTCAAGCGCACATTCGCCCTTTGCACAGCGGCCATTTTTTCAGGCCGCTTCATGCGTTTCCACTTTCTGATGTCTTCCTTGCTTCTCCCGCAACTCATACACAGATCACCACTGAGCTGGCAAACGGAGGTGCAGGGATTCTCGATTTCTTTAGCCATGGTCAGTCACCTTCGCCACACGTGATTGAGCCAAGCGGATTTTCCAGTCGCCTTGGTGAGTTCGCAGGCACTCCTCCTCAGAGTCGTAGCGGACATTATGGTCTGAAGGTATCAGGTCGATGTCGGCCTCATTCAACGCGATGGCCGTCAGCTCAAAGATGCGCGCCTTAGCGTCAACCATGGCGAGCCTTCTGTCAGCGAGGGAGTCGAAAACCCAGGTTATCTTCAGGGTTTCAGCCAGCGCGTTCAGGTCAGCGGTGTGGGTGAGCCAGGCAAAGCCTTTGATTTCACCTTTTGCTTTTTCGCACGCTTCGGTGAGCGCGGTAATCAACCGGCGTTCGATTCGGGCCACTTCACGTTTCCCTGGAGGCATTGCGGGTTCCTTTGGAGATAAGGGTGGGGAAGCGCTGAATCAGGCCGGTCGAAACTCGACCGTCAGATGGCTGACTTCGTGAACCGGCTTGAGTCGTTCACGAATGCTGTCGGCGTTGACACTCGCCTGACCAACGACGCTGACGATTGCCGCGTGGGCTTGCGGTCCAACGCGCCAGACGTGCAGGTCCGTGATGGTGACATCCCCCGGTTTCTCAACCAGTTCGCGGATTTCCTCGGCAACGTGCGCATCTGTTTGATCCAGCAATACACCTGCGGTGGCTCCCATCAAGGTCCATGCCCAACGCGCGATAACGATGGCGCCGACGATGCCCATGGCCGGGTCCAGCCACACCCAGCCCAGATACCGGCCGGCGAGCAGTGCAGCGATGGCCAGAACCGAAGTCAGCGCGTCGGCGAGGACGTGGACGTAGGCCGATTTCATGTTGTTGTCGTCCCCGTGATGGGCATGCGTATGGCCATGATCATCATGTTCGTGCCCATGACTGTGCCCGTGGCCCAGCAGCAGGGCACTGACAATGTTCACGATCAAACCGGCAATCGCGATGAGCGTAGCGGTGCCGAACTGAACATCCGTTGGCTGCAAAAGGCGCATGACAGACTCAACGCCAATTCCCAGGGAAACCATACCGAGAATCAGCGCCGAAGCGAATCCGCCCAAGTCTCCGACCTTTCCAGTCCCGAAACTGTATCGCTGACTGGAAGCGTGGCGTTTCGCGTATCCGTAAGCGGCCGCCGCGATGCCCAATGCGCCGGCATGGGTTGCCATATGAAATCCATCGGCCAATAACGCCATCGAGCCAGTGATATAGCCGGCAGTGATCTCGCCAATCATCATGACAACGGTCAGTGCCACAACCCAAAGCGTACGCTTGGCATTTTCGTCGTGCGCTGAGCCGAGGAATACGTGGTCATGTGTGTGGTTGATGTGGGTGCTAATCATGAGTGTCCCTGGATGCGTCACTTGGAGTAACGACGAATGGCTTCAAGAAGCTCTTCGACGCCCTTGTTACGCTCTTCTTCGCTCAGAGCAGGGTTCGCGACATGCTCCCGCGCGTGTTCCTCAATGATTTCCTCCATCAAGCCGCTGATGGCTCCGCGAGTGGCGGCGACAAGGTGCAGTGTCTTGGCGCAGTCAAGATCCGACTCCAATGCCCGTTCAACGGCTTGAATCTGTCCGGCGATGCGTTTTACGCGTTTGAGAAGATCGTTTTTGTTTGCTGCGATATGACCCATGGGATACCCCCCTTACCTATGTGGGCGGCATGATAGGCATACCCCCTATACCTATGCAAGGGTCGGGATTATCTATGGCCCTTGTATGGCTTCGGCGGTTAGCCTCGCGCGGGTCACCACGAAAAAATGCCCCTCGCCCAGCAGGACGTGCAGTTCGGCATGGCGAATGGTGCGGCGCCGGATGTGTGCGTTGTGCAGCCGCACCAGGCGGTGAGTTGGTGGTAATAGGTTTGCGGGCTGACCGAGAGCCGCTCACCACTCCAAATCGCAGCGCCTGTATTGAATTGCGCGAGCCGTCTTGCTTGCGCAGTTTGGCGCTCTTGCTCATGCGAAAAAAATCCAGGATGTCGGTGGGCTTCAATCAAACCACCCAGGCCGCTGAGCAAGAGCAGCGGTGAACCTTGGCAACGCACACGCCCGGATCACGCATCATACTGGCGGGTGACGAGGCCCCTTTATGTCAGAAAATCGACCCCCACTGCCACCAGCATCAAGGCGAACAGCAATTTCAGGATACTGGGTGACAGTCTATGGGCCAGCTTTGCGCCAACGGCCGGCCGTCAGGCCGGATGCTGTTGCAACGAATGCCGCGACCATAGAAGGTCGCAGCCAGTCGTCATCTGGCAGTGGCGGCCTGTTCAATCAGGCTGGCAACGACCTTCGGATTGGACACCATCACGACATGGGAAGCGCCTTTGACCGCTACGGTCTTCTTGGCATGCGCCCGTTCAGCCATGAACACCTGGGCTTGTGCCGGGATATTTTTGTCCTTGTCGCCGTAAACGAACCACGAAGGAATGGTTTTCCACGCCGGTTCGCTAGAGGCTTCATTGAGCGCCGCTACGGTGACGGGACGTTGGGTCGCAGCCATCAACTTGGCGTCGGCGTTCGACACATCGGCGGCGAACTGGGCGTGAAACTTGTCCTGCTGGATGTAGAGATCCTTGCCGCCATCGGCCAGTTCCACGGGTGGAGCGAGGGTTGGACCCAGCGTCCCGCCCGGGAAACGACCCGATAACTCTGCAGTGGATTCACCTGCCTCGGGTGCGATCGCTGCGACGTAAACCAGCGCTTTGACATTGGCATTTCCGAAGGCAGCTTCGCTGATGACCGGCCCACCATAAGAGTGTCCGACCAGGACGACAGGGGTCTTGATACTGGCCAACACATCAGCCACAGACTGTGCGTCGCCTTTCAGGGACCGCAGCGGATTGGAGGCCGCAATGACGGGGTAACCATCCTTTTCCAGAATCTTGACCACTCCGTTCCAGCTGCTGGAGTCGGCGAAGGCGCCATGCACCAACACCACGGTCGGTTTGACCGGAGCAGACATTGCTGCGGAGGCACTGACCATTGCTGCCGCGATGACCAGACCGGCGAATAACTTGTTCATTGAATGTTCCTGTGTGTAGAGAGGATTGAATTGATCAACTGCGGGGTCATGGTCTGCGTTTACTCAAACCGTGAGAACGACCAAAAAAAACAATCGACTGTTTCACTTCATGAAATGGCTGCCGTGTTCAGTTTGAAGCGAGGCCGGTTTGTCGTTTGCTCAATGTCTGTTTTCCGGATTGTTTCACGCAGCACAATTAAGCCATGACATCTCTGCCCGTTCTCTAGAACCCGTTTGATGGCGAGACTGATCCCAGAAGCGATTGACCAGTTCGGTCATCGCAGCTTTCTCCATGACCGGGAGATTCTCCAATGTCCGACATCACTCACTCCTGCGCTGATAGCTCTTGGCCGGACAGTTCTTTCGTACCTCATAGCGAGTACGAAAGTGGATTTCTGCTGCCCCAATTAATGGGTGCTTTGGCAACCGAGTCCGGCGGTTTGGAGATGAGGGGCGCGTGCCCGCTGCGATCAAACAAGGCTTTGTTCTTGAAACTTTGGGCCTCGCTGATGCAGGCATTGAATCTCAGGTATGTCTCCCTTAAATGATGTTGGGCAGCCAAGTGCTGTGCAATCCTTACAGAGAATTGAAATGAACTACGACTTCGATCTATTTGTTATCGGTGCAGGTTCCGGTGGTGTCCGTGCAGCACGATTCGCTGCGGGATTTGGAGCGAAAGTGGCGGTTGCGGAAAGCCGTTACCTCGGTGGAACGTGCGTCAACGTCGGTTGCGTGCCGAAGAAACTACTGGTCTACGGCGCCCATTTCGCCGACGACTTCGAACAGGCCGAGGGCTTTGGCTGGACCGCCGGCAAAGCACAGTTCGACTGGACTAAATTGATTGCCAACAAAAATCGCGAGATCGAACGGCTCAACGGCATCTATCGCAAACTGCTGATCAACAGTGGCGTCACCTTGCTCGAGGGGCACGCACGGCTGACTGATGCTCATCACGTAGAAATCAACGGCCAGAGTTTCAGCGCTGAGCGCATTTTGATTGCGACGGGCGGATGGCCGCAGATTCCGGACTTTCCGGGGAGCGAGCATGCGATCACCTCGAATGAGGCATTTTTTCTGGAGCAACTTCCCAAGCGTGTTCTGGTGGTGGGCGGTGGTTACATCGCCGTCGAATTCGCCGGGATCTTCAATGGGCTGGGTGCAGACACGCGCCTGCTGTATCGCGGCGACCTGTTCTTGCGCGGTTTTGATCAATCGGTGCGCACTCATCTGGCGCAAGAGTTGACCAAGCGCGGCCTGCAATTGGACTTCAATTCTGACATTGTGCAAATCGACAAGCAGTTAGATGGAAGCCTCCTGGCGACCCTGAAGGATGGTCGTCAACTGGCAACCGACAGCATCTTTTACGCCACAGGGCGCCGGCCAATGCTCGATAACCTGGGTCTTGAAAACACTCGAGTTGAACTCAACGAGGCCGGCTTTATCGCCGTCAATGAGCATTTCGAAACCAGTGAGCCTTCGATTCTGGCCTTGGGTGATGTGATCGGTGGGGTCCAGCTGACGCCGGTTGCAACCGCAGAGGGTATGGCTGTTGCCCGTCGCCTGTTCAACCCCGAACAGTATCGACCTGTAGACTATCGCCACATTCCCACCGCCGTGTTCAGCCAGCCGAACATTGGAACGGTGGGATTGACCGAGGAGCAGGCAGTGGAGCATGGCCACAAAGTGGTGGTGTTCGAAAGCAGGTTCCGTCCCATGAAGTTGACCCTCACCGAATCTTCGGAACAGACGCTGATGAAGCTTGTGGTCGACGCCGAATCTGACCGGGTACTGGGTGCGCATATGGTCGGGCCCGATGCGGGAGACATCATCCAAGGTTTGGCTATTGCCCTTAAGTCTGGGGCTACAAAGCGCCTGTTCGATGACACCATCGGAGTGCATCCGACGTCGGCGGAAGAGTTCGTGACGTTACGCACACCAGTGAGTGGCTGAAGGAAACTCAGTCGTCCACTGACTGGCACATGCCATTGGAACCCTTGCCGCTGGCGGTCACGGCCACGGTGTCATCCTCGGCGAGGACAATCGACAGGGTGATGCCGGAGCCTTTGGCTTCGAAGCGGCGTTCGCTGATAATTTTGGTCTCGGCTTCCTTGCTATTGATCAGCACCGGCCCGTCCTGATCGGCCTGGACCTGGACTTTGCCGGGGCACTCCACCGCGAATGACGGAAGGCCGTCGACGCTGTTCGCCTGAGCAGCGTTGGTCATGACCAGCAACAGCAGGAATGTCAGGTTGGTTTTCATCGCAAATCTCCATAGGCCAGCAGCGCGTACGCTAACAATAGCTTTGTTTGGCAAATTGGAGATAACTACTGCAGGAGCGAGCTTGCTCGCGAAAAATTCGAGGTCGCATCGGGGCATCAGGTTTCACGCCTTATCGTTCACGACCATCGCGAGCGGGCTCGCTTGTATATTTGGTCATGAAGGCATACGTGGGCTGGCCGACTTGGCGCAAGCGGAGCAACTGGTGCGGGAGGCGATCTTGATCTACAACCAGGAACGGCCGCACCTGGCTTTGAAATACAAAACGCCCGATGCGGTGCATCGGGCGCTGGGGTGAAGCAGGTGTAAACCTATTTCGGACTAGACAGGATAAATAATTAGTAGAACCGGTCAATCACCCGAACTTCATTCTGGTTCTGCATCGAGGCCCAAGCCTGTTTCAGTGTTTGCAGAACATTCCCGATGAAGTCCTTGTCGGCCGCGGCTTTCTTGCCGACATAACCCTGGCCGCGACGGTACATCTTCAGGCGGGCCAGCAAGTTATGGTGGTTCTGGTCGAACTCGGCTTCATGGGCGTGCGGTGCCAGGCAATCCATATGAACCTGGCCCGATTTGCTGATCCACAGGATGTGGCTGTCGTGGCTGTCTTTTTGCGCAGCGAACATACGAGCCAGTTCATCGATGGTTGGTTGATTGTTCAGATTCATAATATGCCCCTTGACCATTTGGTGATCTTTCAAAGTTGGTTCGCTAATACAGGTAGCCCATCGGTTAGTTGATCCCTGGCACCGAAACCAGGACGTCAGCGGTCGGCCGCCGGAAGTGGCGGGGTCCTGCGTCTGTTGCATGTAGTCGTGTTGAATAACTGCTACGCAATAGCGTCACAACGAAGAGAAGCAGCGATAACCTTCAGGCCACTACCGACTTTTCAAGGTCGGCCACAAGCTTCATGAGGATTGATCGCCAGCGTTTCTCGTCCTTGTACTGGACGTTTGGGCCAGGTCAGCTTCTTCAATCTGCCTTGTGGGCAGCGTGTATCCGGGAAAACAGCTCGGCGGTCAGACGAGCTTGCTCAAACATGTTGCCGTACTCCCGATCGGGGAGGTGTCTGCATCATGCAAGGGCAAATCGGAGGCGTCAACGGTTTTGTAGTGAATATTTTTAGGCACTACATATTGTCGGACAAAGCTGATTGGAATTAGCCAGCGGCAGAGAAGCGAGCCATTCAGGACGATGGCTGCACGCTTTGGAAGCGGTAAAAAGTACTTGGATAACCGCCCACCGACTGCTGATGCTGGTAGAACGCGCCATCGGTGAGATCAGCGATTACACGGGCCCAGAACCGCTGCGCAGGCCGGTTGGCGTCGATATGGAAAATCTGCCATTGACCGAGCAGCTGGTTCAATAGGGTGGAAACGACAAAGCGCGCGACACCTTGGCCCCGAAAGCGTCGACTGACAAACAGGTAGCCGAGGTTGTACTCGGCGCCCGGCAGATGGGTGTTGCCATCCACGGTTGCGAAGCCGGCCAGCTCCCCGTCAACAGTGATCAGGTACGGGCGGGTCGCGGGGTTGCGCCAATAGCCCTGTTGCGGCTGGACATCGAAGAAGCCATGCCCGCCGAGTTTCAGCGGCAACCATTCGCTGAAGTCGTACATATAGAACTGCATCAGGTTTTCCAGCGTTTCCAGTTCGTCGCGCTGAGCGGCGTGCAGTGCTATCGCAGGCATGCGGGGTGGCTCCTGTTCAAAGCGGGATCGATCAGTGAGGCGCGAAGTCGTATTTGCCGCCTTTCCTGAGCGCGGCTTGATAGGCCGGGCGCGCCTGGAAGCGCTGAATCCAGGCCGCTACATGAGGGTAGTCGCCGAGTTTGCCCTGTGCGCGGGCGATTTCGCCGATGAAACTCATCTGGATGTCGGCCGCAGTGAATTCGCTGCCCAACAGATAATCGGACTGGCTCAGCGCCGAGTCCAGGTAGCCGAGGTAATTGGCTACTTCCGAGTTGATCCGCGGATGCAACGGCGCGCCGGCCTCGCCAAGACGCCCGACGTACAGGTTCAACATCAGCGGCAGCATGGCCGAGCCTTCGGCGAAATGCAGCCACTGCACGTAGTCATCGTAGGCGCCGGTGGACGGATCGGGTTGCAAGCGACCCTCGCCGTGGCGGCGAATCAGGTAGTCGATGATCGCGCCTGACTCGATCAACTTCTGCGCGCCGTCCTCAATGATTGGCGATTTACCCAGGGCATTGACCGCTTTCAGTTCCGGTGGCGCCAGGTTGGTTTTCGGGTCGCGCTGGTACAACTTCAGCTCGTAGGGGATAGCCAGTTCTTCCAGCAGCCAGAGAATACGCTGGGAGCGGGAGTTGTTCAGGTGGTGGACGATGATCATGGTCGATGCCTGTTCAGAATAAAGAGCCGTTGCCGGGCTTGAAGAACACTAGACCATCGCTGTCCTTTCGAAGTGCCGTCAAGCTGATCTCGTCGGTTTCGCAACACGTTTGGCGCCGGTAGCGGGCTTGCGTTTAGCGGGTTTGCGTTTGTTTTTCCACGGTGTGGCACCGCGTCCGGCAGGGCTGGCCGGGCCGCTAATGGTCAGGCTGAGGCCGGCGCAGCGAGCCACCTGCTTGCTCATCCACGCGGCTTGCTTGGTGACGAATTCTTCCAGGCTCATTTCACCGCTTTGCACCATGTCCAGCGCCTGCTCCCAAATCGCCGTGGTCCCCGGATCGGCGATCGCCCGCGGCACCGCGTCGATCAGGCTGAAAGCCGCCGGCGTCGCGGCCAGGGCCTTGCCGTTCTTGATCAGGTAACCGCGGTCGAGCAGACCCTGGATGATCGAGGCGCGAGTGGCTTCGGTGCCGATCCCGGTGGTGTCCTTCAACTTCTGTTTGAGCAGCGGATCTTCCACCAATTTGGCGACGTTCTTCATCGCCTTGATCAGGTCGCCTTCGGTGAACGGTTTCGGCGGTTGGGTCCAGAGGTCCTTGAGCTTCACGTCGGCCACCGCGCATTCAAGGCCCTCAGCCAGTGTCGGCAGTGTTTGCGGCGCCGGGGCTTCACGACCCTTGGCCGGTGCGAGCGCCTCAGGCAGGGCGCGTTTCCAGCCCGGCTCGACGATCTGCTTGCCGACGGCGCGCAAGGCTTCGCCGCCGCAGTCAAAGTCGGCCTGGGTCCGGTCGTATTCATGATTGGGCAGAAACTGCGCCAGGTAGCGCGCACGAATCAGGGTGTAGACCGCCCGCTGCTTGCCCGCCAGACGATCGAGGTTCTTTGCCGCAGCCGTCGGGATGATGCCGTGGTGAGCGCTGACTTTCCCATCGTTCCACGCCCGTGAACGTCGTTGCGGTTCCAGATAATCCTGCAAGACGTTGAGCGCAGGATCGGCCTGTCTCAACGCCGCGAGAATATCCGGCGCTTCACTGTGCTGGCTGACGGGCAGATAGCCGCAATCGCTGCGCGGATAGGTAATGAGCTTGTGGGTTTCGTACAGCGCCTGGGCGATGTCGAGGGTTTCCTGGGCTCCGAGGCCGAGTTTCTTCGAGCAGACTTCCTGCAAGGTGCCGAGATCGAACGGCAGTGGCGCCACTTCACGCATACGTTCGGTGCGTAGCTTGATCACCTTCGCAGTGGCCGCATTGCCGATCGCCGCAGCCGCATGTTGTGCCAGTGCCTGATTGAGGCAGCGGTCCTGATCGTCACAGACGTCGGAGGCCGCACGCCACTGTGCGGTGAACGCGGTGCCGTCGTGCAGCAGTTGCACGTCGATGGCCCAGTAGGCCACCGGGACAAAGTCGGCGATGCTGCGGTCGCGGTCCACCACCAGCCGCAGGGTCGGCGTTTGCACACGGCCGACCGGCAATACGCCCTGATAACCGGACTGGCGGCCCAGCAACGTGAACAAGCGGCTCATGTTCATCCCGATCAGCCAGTCGGCACGTGAACGGCCCAGTGCCGAGTGATAGAGGCTGAACGTCTCCGCCCCGGGCTTCAGCGCGGCCAGGGCCTTGCGGATCGATGCATCGTCCAGCGCCGACAGCCACAACCGCTGGATCGGTCCGCGATAACGGCAATGTTCCACCAGTTCCCGGGCGATCATTTCGCCTTCCCGGTCGGCGTCGGTGGCGATGATCAGTTCACTGGCCTCGCCAAGCAGTCGCTTGACCGCCTTGTATTGACTGGCTGTGCGCGGCTTGACGGTCATTTTCCATTTGTCCGGAATGATCGGCAGATCGGTCAACACCCAGCGTTTGTAGCGTACGTCATAGGCATCCGGTGGCGCGGTTTCCAGCAGATGGCCGATGCACCAGGTGACCGTGACGTCCGTTCCCAGCCAGCAGCCGTCACCGCGACGCCGGGCGCCGAGCACGGCCGCAATGTCTTTGGCCTGGGAAGGTTTTTCGCAGAGGTACAGCCGCATGTCCACCATCGTCCATCAACTGCCGGGAGGTGCACAGAATGGCTGGTGAAGAGCGACGGGGCAATCTTTATCTGTATGGATGTACAGTTAGAGGGTTTCGATTGATTGCAAAATTCCCTGCAGGAGCGGTGTTAATAGCTTAGGTTCACCACAGGCTGCGCGAGCTTCGCGTCGGGCGCCAGGCGCAGAATCGTCAGCAGCACAGCGGTAATGACATTGACATCATTATCAAACCCGCCATGGGAAGTGTCGGCTTTTACGCCCGCGCCGTAGTTCATCTTCGGATCGTTGAAGATGTGCAATGTCGCAGCGAACGCATCAGGCAGCCCACGCCCCGTCGCGGCAAAACCGGCTGGAATGCTGGTGCCCCAGTAAAATTGGTTCCATTGTTCAGTCATGTTTTTCGCGGCGATGTTCCATTCCGCGAGGTCGGGGTCGCTGAAGTCCTGAAAGTCTTTATCCAAGGCCTTGGCCATGCCGAGCAGCGGCATGCGTTGCAGCTCTTCATACGCGCGGGACACCAGGTACAGCAGCGACTTGTGGTACACGCCGATGACGTTGTCATCCTGCTCGCGACTGTCGGACATCATGTGGATATGAAAATCCCTGCGCTTGAGCCCGCCACCCTCGATGACCTTGCGATACGTCTGGTTGGCAAAGTCGAGCGTGCAGGCCGGCGCCATCAGCGTCGAGGTCTCGATGGACAAACTCCGCGCCCACAGCAATTGAATCAAGTGGCCATTGATCAAGGAGCCCGCGGAGTGACCGATCAAGTGAAGTTCGACATTTTTCTGGCCGAGATCGGTGACCAGTTTCTTCAAGTTATCCGCCATTTCTACCAGTCCGTGCGGCGTGAAGCCCGCCACGGAAGCCGCTTCCGCGTTCTGCTTCATTTGGCTCCACTGATCGCCTCCGAGTTTCTTGGTCGCCAGCTCCACCGTGCGATCCAGGCCTTCCAGCGCTTTGGCCTTGGCGGCCTTCAATACATCGCTGAGGCCACGGGCCTCCGGGAACAGTCCGGGCAGGGCGTCCTCGATAATGTCCGCGAAGGTTTCCAGTGCACCGGTGCGCCAGGTGACAAACAGCGGATAGATGCCGTTGTCGAGAAAGTAGGGCGCCATGGCGCAGATTCGGTTGATGGAGTCCTGTTCGGAATTGAGCCCGCCATGGGCGACGATGGCGATGCGCAGCACGGCGGGTTTGTTGGCCGCAGGCAGCTTGGCGTACCACGCGGCAGGTGCTTCGCAGACGATCCGTTTGACCCCCGCCCGGACGTTCTCCACGTCGGTCAGCCGGGGGCCGATGCTGCCGTTGTTTTCCATGACGATGGTCAAGCCATAGGCCTGATCGCTGGTCAGCAGCGCGGGCCCCTTGCGTTCTGAATGGCCGGTGCCGGGGCTGAAGAGCGAGAAGCCTTCACGCTTGGCGTTGGCGCTCGACAGGGCATTGCGAAACGGTGATTGAACATCGGCCCGGGAGCGCGACGGGCGCGTATTGGGTGAGAGTCCGCCGTGCTCGATCGATACGCCAAGCGCCACGGTCCAGGCGTCGGTGCCATTGGCCAGCCAGTCCTCGAACGTCAGGATCGCGAAGCCGGAAAATCCCCAATCGGTCGACCATGAGTTCTGCACGATGAAGCCTTGATGGGTGTAGCCGATCAAGGCAAACGCGTGACCGCCCTGAGCGCTGGCCGACCATTTGATCACGGGCAATTGCGTCATGCTCTCGAACGCCGCAACCGGCCTTTTTTGCCCTTTGGGCCGCATCAGCGCCCAACCCTTATGCACATTGGCCGACACATACAGCGCGCCGGCTTCATACAGCGCCGCCATCATCGCGGTGACATCGTCCTTTTCGACGCGGTAGTAAATCCCCAGTGGCCGGGTCACGGCATCCGCCGCCCAGTTTTCGGCAGGCGCCTCGAACGCTGGAACCGAACCATCGGGCTTGACCGTGTAAGGCCACAATTCCTGAGCGCAGACGCCATGTTTGTGCCAACCCTTCAACGCGCCGCGACAGCTCGAACCGGAGTAATCCTCGCCCGGCCATTCGTCATATAGCTTGGCCAGATGATAGAGCTGGCGCGGGCTGGTTTTGGTCGACGAATTGTCCCTTCGCCACAATAGAAAGTTGACCACCGCCGCCAGGCCGAACCCGGTGCATGCCCCTTCGTTGCCCTGAAACAGCACCATGTCTCTGGCCAGATACCCCGAGAGTTCGGCGGCGATGTCCTTGTCGGCGGGCCAGGATGGCGGCAACGACTTTATGCTTGGCGTGAACAGGCGGTCCCGCAAATCGAGGCGATCGGGTCGTGCGTCGAGGGTGATGATGGTTTTATCGAGGGTAAATCGGCTGGCCGGCATGTTGGCGATCCCCATGCTGCTGAGACTCGAACCCCCACGCCACGACGACCTGATTGCGAAGCAGGGGTGTCAACGGTGCTATTGATCGTAGACGATGTTTTGAGCCGTTGGTCCGGTCGTGGCGTCCGAGTGTTCAGGCGGGAGCTCTGCTGCTTCGGCGCGAGCGTCCCGTTCGGCTGTGAACCCGTCGCGATGACAGAATCTGGGTTATACCTGTCAGCTGTGTTCTCAAGTTTTGGGGCCGCTGCGCGACCTGTCGCGGGCAGGCGCTCCCACAGGTTCATCATCGTCCCGAGGAACGCATCCATGAAAAGCTCCGGTCCCAGTCCTGTCATCACCATTGCCGAGCAGCCCGGCTGCCTGTTGGTAAAATTCCACGGTATTCAGGTGGCCGCGTCCACGCGTGCGCTGGTGTTGCTGGAAGCCAATTATCCTCCGGTGTATTACGTCCCTCGGGAGGACATCGCCGAGGCGTATTTCGCCCGCACCGACCACACCAGTTATTGCCCTTATAAGGGCGACGCGAGTTATTTCAGCCTACAAATACCAGGGCATGAGGGCGCCAATGCGGTGTGGAGCTATGAGGACCCGAAAGTGTCAGTCGATCAGATTCGGGGTTACGTGGCGTTCTATCCCGATCAGGTGACGTTCGAAGTTCTGAAGGACGTTGAGTAATAAGAAACGACCTGCATTGACAGGGCGTTTATTCGATCAAGCGTTCAGTTCATGGACTGCCCGCACCAACGTCGATTCATCGATCTGGTCAATTGAGGTCACCCCGGTCAACGTCATCGCCACGCGCATTTCCTTGGCGAAAATGTCCAGCATGTTCTCCACCCCGCGTTGGCCATCGGCGGCCAGCGCATACGCCATGGACCGCCCGAGCAATACTCCCTTGGCGCCCAGTGCGAGCATGCGCACGACATCCAGTCCGGAGCGAATGCCGGAATCGACCAGCACTGTCAGGTCATTGCCCACTGCCTGCATGATCGGCGGCAAGGCCTTGGTGGTGGACAGCACGCCGTCGAGCTGCCGTCCGCCGTGGTTCGACACCACAATGCCGTCCGCGCCGAAGCTCACTGCGTCCCGCGCATCCTGAGGATCGAGGATGCCCTTGATGATCATCGGGCCTTGCCAGAATTCACGGATCCACTCCAGGTCGCTCCAACTGATCGAAGGGTCGAAGTTGTTGGCCAGCCAGCCCATGTAGTCTTCGAGGGTGACGGCTTTGCCGAGGTATCTGGAGATGTTGCCGAGGTCGTGCGGGCGTCCCATGAGACCGACGTTGAAGGCCCAGTCAGGGCGGGTCATGGCTTGCAGCATTCGGCGCGAAGAGGCGAACGGGCCGGACATGCCCGAGTGCGCATCCCGGTAGCGCGCGCCGGGCGTGGGCATGTCGACGGTAAACACGAGGTTTTTCACCCCGGCGGCCTTGGCCCGCTCCAGGGCGTTTTTCATGAAGCCGCGGTCTTTCAACACATAGAGCTGAAACCAGATCGATTGTTGGGTCTGGCTCGCGACTTCTTCGATCGAGCACACCGAGACCGTCGACAGGCACAGCGGAATGCCTTTTTTCTGCGCGGCTTTGACCGCCTGCACTTCACCACGGCGGGCGAACATGCCTGTCAGACCGACTGGCGCGAGGATGATCGGCATCGACAGGGGCTGGTTGAAGAGGGTGGTTTCAAGGCTCAGGGTTTCGACGTTTTTCAGGATGCGCTGGCGCAGACTGATGCCGGTCAGGTCGGCGCTGTTGGCCCGCAGCGTGTGTTCGGCGTAGGCGCCCCCGTCGATGTAATCAAACAGGAAACGCGGAAGTTTGCGGCGTGCGGCCTCGCGGTAGTCGGATGCGGATGAAATGATCATGGTGCCTCGGTCGGGTGAGTGGCGGGGCGAGGGATGTGTGGCTTCAGAGTAACTCGTTTGCGGTCATTCAGTTCACGTCGGGAAATGGATGACGATCACGTTTTGTGACTGTCACCGCACCCTTGCAGGAGCGAGCCTGTTCTCGAAAAACGCCCAGGCAACGCGTTCATCCAGGCAGCACGCGTTATTGTTGACGTCTATCGCCGGCAAGCCAGCTCCCACAGGGGCCGCGTAGACCTGAAATCAGGTCGAATGCAAAAAAAACAGGACCTCAGTTGGTATCCAGATCCACATTCTTGGTTTCACGCAAACAGATCATCCCCACCACCAGGCTCACCGCCGTAATCACCACCGGGTACCAAAGCCCGTAGAAAATGTCCCCGGTGTACACCACCAATGCAAACGACACCGTCGGCAGGAACCCACCGAACCAGCCGTTGCCAATGTGGTAGGGCAAGGACATCGAGGTGTAGCGGATTCGCGTCGGGAACAGTTCCACCATCAACGCCGCCAGCGGGCCGTAGCACATGGCGGAGATGATGATCAGCGCCACGATCAGTGCGACGATCATCGTCTTGTTGATCTGCTGAGTGTCAGCCTGTGACGGATACCCGGCCAGGGTCACAGCGCCACGCAGCGCCGCGTCGTCAAAGTTATCAAGCTTCACGTCACCGACGCTGACCTGCACCTCGCTGCCGGCCGGGGCCGCTTCGCTGCGGTAGGGCAGTCCCTGTTTGACCAGAAAGGTTTTGACCTTGTCGCACGGGCTGTCAAATTTCGCCTTGCCTACCGGGTCGAACTGGAAGGTGCAGGTGGCCGGATCGGCCAATACAGTAATCGGCGCCTGACGGCTGGCCTGGTCGATGGCCGGATTGGCGTAGTGGGCCAGGGTCTTGAAGATCGGGAAGTACAGTGCGGTGGCCAGCAGCAGGCCAAGCATCAATATCGGTTTGCGCCCGACCTTGTCCGACAGCCAGCCAAAGAAAATGAAGAACGGCGCGCCGATGATGACGCTGACGATCAGCAAACTGTTGGCCAGTGCCGGGTCCATTCTCAGGAACTGGGTGAGGAAGAACAGCACGTAAAACTGCGCGGCATAAAACGTCACCGCTTGCCCGGCGTTGATGCTGAACAACGCTATCAGCACCACTTTCAGGTTTTCCCATTTGCCGAAGGAATCACGCAGTGGCGACTTGCAGAGTTTGCCTTCTTCTTTCATTTTCACGAAGGCGGGCGATTCGTGCAGGCTCAGGCGAATCCAGGTGGAAATACCCAGCAGCACGATCGAAAACAGAAACGGAATCCGCCAGCCCCAGACTTCGAACTGGTCGCCGGTGAAGTAGCGGCAACCGAGCACCACGAGCAACGACAGCAACAGGCCGAGGGTGGCGGTGGACTGAATCCAGCTGGTGTGGAAACCGCGTTTGCCCATGGGCGCGTGTTCCGCGACGTAGGTCGCGGCGCCGCCATATTCGCCGCCCAGTGCTAAGCCCTGGAGCATGCGCAATACCACCAGAATGATCGGTGCAGCGATGCCGATGCTCGCGTAAGTCGGCAGCAAACCGACGCAGAACGTCGCGAGGCCCATGAGGATGATGGTCGCGAGAAAGGTGTATTTGCGCCCGATCATGTCCCCCAACCGGCCAAACACCAGCGCGCCGAAAGGCCGCACGATGAAGCCGGCAGCAAACGCCATCAACGCAAAAATGAACGCGGTGGTGTCGTTGACCCCGGCGAAAAACTGTTTGCTGATGACGGCCGCGAGGGCGCCGTAAAGGAAAAAGTCGTACCACTCGAACACCGTCCCGAGTGACGACGCGAAAATGACTTTGCGGGTGTCACGGCCAGCGTCGGCGCTGCGCGTGATGTCCAGTGGCTGAACATGTTCTGACATATCGGTATCCCTCACAGTGATTGTTTTTGTTGTTCCACTGTCGGCGCCGTCCTTGTGAGTGGCGCCGCTGTTGCCATGCATCGGTTGCAATCTTTGTGTTGCCGGCGATGGCGGTGTTTCAGGCATGCGTTTCCAGTTCCATTGGCGGGGTGATACTCCTTGTGGCTGGATCGAGAATGAGTTGCGCAGCCTTCTCGGCAATCATCAGCGTAGGCGAACAGGTGTTGCCCGAGGTGATGCGCGGCATGATTGACGCATCGGCGATGCGCAGGCCCGGAATGCCGTGGACCTTGAGTTGTGCATCGACCACCGCATCTACGTCGTGGCCCATGCGACAGGTTCCGACCGGATGGAAAATCGTCGTGCCAATACGCGCGGCGGCTTCGTGCAATTGCTCCTCGCTCTGCAAGCTGTCGCCCGGCAGGTACTCCACCGGTTTGAACGCTTGCAGCGCGGACGCGGACACGATGCGCCGGGTCAGGCGAATTGCGTCGGCCGCAATACGCAGGTCTTGTGGATGGCTCAAGTAATTCGGTTGAATCAGCGGTGCTTCCTGCGGATCGGCCGAACGTATTTCGATGCGTCCACGGCTCTGCGGACGCAGATCGCAGACCGACGCGGTAAACGCCGGAAAGGCGTGCAGCGGCTCGCCGAAACGCTCCAGCGACAGTGGTTGCACGTGGTATTCAAGATTCGCCGAGGTCTGCTCCGGCCCCGAGCGGGCAAACGCGCCGAGCTGACTCGGCGCCATCGACAGCGGGCCGCTGCGGTCATACAGATAACGCAAGCCCATACCCATCTTGCCCCACACACTGCCGGCGATCTGGTTCAGGGTGCGCGCGTTTTCCAATTTGTAGATCAGCCGCAGCTGCAGGTGATCCTGCAGGTTGCCGCCCACGCCGGGCAACGCGTGAACCACACCGATCCCCAGTTTCTGCAGCAGCGGGCGAGGGCCGATGCCGGAGCGCTGGAGGATGGTCGGTGAGCCGACGGCGCCGGCGCAGAGCACGATTTCCATGCGCGCCTTGAAGGTTGTTGCCTGGCCTTGCCAGCGTGCGCTGACCGCTGAGGCGCGGCCGTTTTCCAGGTGCACGCGGTCGACTTCAACGTTCGTCAGCACCGTGAGATTAGACCGGTTGCGAATCGGTTTGAGAAACGCCTTGGCCGCATTCCAGCGAATCCCGGCCTTCTGATTGACCTGAAAGTAGCCGCAGCCTTCGTTATTGCCCTGGTTGAAGTCGTCGATGCTGGCGATGCCGCTCTGTTCGGCCGCGCTGCGGAACGCATCAAGAATTGGCCACGACAGCCGTTGACGCTCGATCCGCCATTCCCCGGCGGCACCGTGAAACGCCGAGTCGCCGGCGAAGTGGTTTTCGCTTTTCTTGAACAGCGGCAGGACGTCGTTCCAGCTCCAGCCGGGATTGCCGTCCGCCGCCCAGCCGTCATAGTCGCCGGCCTGGCCGCGCATGTAGATCATGCCGTTGATCGAGGAACAGCCGCCGAGCACCTTGCCCCGCGGGTAACTCAGGGCACGACCCTGAAGGCCGGCTTGCGCTTCGGTCTTGAAGCACCAGTCGGTGCGCGGGTTGCCGATGCAGAACAGGTAACCGACGGGGATATGAATCCACGGATAGTTATCGCGGCCGCCGGCTTCGAGCAGCAGCACCCGGTGTTGCGGATCGGCCGACAGCCGATTGGCGAGCAAACAGCCAGCCGGCCCGGCCCCGACCACGATGTAATCGAATTCATCAAGGGAAGTCTGCATCCCTAACCTCTTCTTGTCGTTCTTGTCGTTCTTGTCGTTCTTGTCGTCGGTCATCCTAGTTGTTAGCTTTCGTCAAAAGAATGTTAGTTTTTGCGCAGCCGCTGTGCGTTTTTAAACAGCGTAGCCCTAAGGACGGTTCATGTTCGACTGGAATGACCTGCGGTTTTTTCTCGAGTTGCAGCGCAGCGGGCGTTTGCTCACCGCTGCGCGCCGCCTGAACACCACCCACGCCACCGTGGCGCGGCACATCGAGGCTATCGAAAAGAGTCTCGGCACGGCGCTGTTCGTCCAGCACGCCCAAGGTTACGAGCTGACGCCAGCCGGCGATGCGCTGCTTAAACACGCCGAAGCGATGGAAAACGTGGCGTTACTGGCGCAGGAGGAGATCACCCAATCGACCGCGCCACTGGGCAAGATTCGCGTCGGGGTGACGGAAGGGCTGGGCATCATGTTCCTTGCCAGCCGCATGAAAGGACTGTTCGACCGTTATCCGGGGCTCGAAGTGGAACTGGTCGCGGTGCCGCGCTTCGTCAGTATTCTCAATCGCGAAGCCGAGATCAGCATCCACCTCGAACGCCCGGCCGCCGACATGCTGGTCACGCGCAAACTCACCGACTACCGGCTGGCGCTCTATGCCAGCCAAGCCTATCTCGACCGTTCGCCACCGCTGCGCAGCCGCGAGGACTTGGGGCGTCATGCCTGGATCGGCTACGTCGACGATTTGCTGTTCAGCCAGGAACTGATGTTCCTCAATGG
Source organism: Pseudomonas sp. GB2N2 (assembly GCF_054897705.1). Classification (NCBI taxonomy): domain Bacteria; kingdom Pseudomonadati; phylum Pseudomonadota; class Gammaproteobacteria; order Pseudomonadales; family Pseudomonadaceae; genus Pseudomonas; species Pseudomonas sp. GB2N2. The sequence continues at coordinate 1,877,793 of NZ_CM142701.1, read as the reverse complement.
CTTCTGCCGCAACCCGCAGGTGGTCTTCCACACCACCAGCGTCATCGCCCAGCAACAGGCGGCGCGCTCTGGGTTGGGGATCGCGGTGCTGCCGTGCTACATGGCCAGCGCCGATCCGGAACTGGTGCCGCTATTACCAGATGAAAGCATCCAGCGCAGCTACTGGATCAGCACCCGCCGCGAACTGCACAAGGCAGTGCGGCTGCGGGTGCTGTGGGATTACGTGGTGGAGTTGTGTGAGCGCGAGCAAAATTTACTGCTCGGCCCCAACACTTTGTAGGCGCCGGCTTGCCGACGATGGCGGCCTTGAAATTGGTGCAAGACTCAAGGGACCCATCGCCGGCACGCCGAGCTTCTACAGGGGGGGGTGTTTCAAGGGAGGATTTCGAAGGCTGTACTCGCGAGGCGTTCGCCGTTCACCAGAATGTGTACGGCGTGCCGGCCAGCGTAGTGCCTGCGGGTAGTCAGTTCCTTGATGTGCTGGCCACGGGCAACAGACTCGGTCGCTTTGCCCGGCAACGTCAGCGCCTTGAGCTTGAACACCTTCGCCGAGGTGCGGCCGTTGGCCTTGACGTAATCGATGGCGTAATCGATCACCAGCCGCTGACTGTCCTCGACCGTGGATTTCACCTTGAAGGACAAGGTGATTTTCTCCCCCAGACCAATTACCGCCGGTTCAACCTTCACGTTCGTGATTTCGACTTCGGGTTTGCCACCCGCACCGATAATCGCTAACGCGCGCTGATTGCCCTGTTTGATCAAGCTGCGCAGGGCATGCCTGGCGATCCATGCGGTGTGTATGTTTTCCAGCGACCAGCCCTCGATCAGCTCCAGCACCCAGTCGGGATGGTCCTTGGTGATGTCATTGAGGTGGTTGGCCACCGACTTGCGTACATACAGGCTGTTGTCCGCCTTGAGGTTGTCGAGGATCGCGGCGGCGAGGGTCGGATCGGCCTGGATCTGTTCCAGTCGGAATGACCACGGCAGGCGCGGGCGGCAGCCTTCGCTGGCGAGGCGCCGGACATGTTCGTTGTCATCCTGCGACCAGGCGCGCATCACCGCCAATGTGCGCTCAAGATCACTGCGCAGGAAATAGCGGATCGCGAATTCAGCGGAGCCAAAGGTGGTGAAGTATTTGAGCGCGTCCATGGACGGTTCGAACGCATGGCCGCCGTAGGTGGCGACGTGATGCGGCAGGGAAATGCAGACGAAACCGCTGTTCAGGCGCGGGGCGAGGGCGCGCAGCACCTTGAGCGACGCTTCATAGTCCAGCGGCAGCACCGCGTGCAGGCACTCGCTGACCCGGGCCATGCGCTGCATGATCGACAGCTCGGCCAGCCCTTCGTTGGCCATTTTCAGGAAGGCTTTGGCGTTGAAGTCCGGATAGACCGCGGTCATCTCGGTAGCGATATGCTTGAGGCGCTCGGGGTTGAATATTTCCTTGAGGGCGGGGGCGGGTGGATCGGCAGCCATTGTGGATTCCTTTAACATTAATATTGATCCGACTTGCCCGAAGGGGCCCTCACATTCACCTCAATTCTTGCGGGATTCTTCTTCCAGCTGATCAGACTCAAACAGTTTCGCCAATTCCGCCCGGGCTTCCTGCGCGGTTTGCAGCACTTTCGCCGCATCGTCATACACCGCGTGCTGCGCCTCCAGCACCTGCTCATCATGGTGTTTGAAGCGCTTGATCCGCGCATCCGCCTGGGCCTGGGTCAGACCCAATCCCACCAGGGTCCGCCGGCTCATTTCCAGGCTCGAATAGTAGGTTTCGCGAATCGCCTCAGCGCCCAGGTCCACCAAGCGGTGCACATGCTGGCGGTTGCGGGCGCGGGCGATGATCTTGATGTGCGGGTACAGCCGGTGCACCACCTCGGCGGTCTTGATGTTGGTGTCCGGGTCATCGGTGGCGATGATGAAATATTCAGCCTGCTCGACCTTGGCCGCGCTGAGGATTTCCGGGCGCATCGGGTCGCCGTAGAACACCGGCACGCCGCCAAAACTGCGTGACAGCTCGATGGTTTCCACCGAGGTGTCAAGGGCAACGAACTTGATGTTCTGCGCCCGCAGGATCCGCGCGACGATCTGACCCATCCGGCCCATACCGGCGATCACCACGCGCGGCTCGTCGGTGTCGATCTCGCGGAATTTCTCCGGCACCACCACCGGTTGCACCTTCGGGGTGACCAGGCGGGCGCAGATCAGCAGCAACAGCGGCGTCACGGCCATCGACAGGGTAATTGTCAGCACCAGCAGATCGTACAGGCGCGGCTCAAACAGGCCTTGATCACGGCCGATCTTGAACACCACAAACGCGAACTCACCCCCCGCCGCCAGGACGATCCCGAGTCGAATCGCACTGACCTTGCCCAATCCCCCGGCCAGTCGACCGACGACAAACAGCAGCGGCAGCTTGATGCCGATCAGCAGCAGGGTCAGCCCCAGCACCGTGATCGGCGCGCTGACCAGCAAACTCAGGTTCGCGCCCATGCCGACGCTGATGAAAAACAACCCCAGCAGCAAACCCTTGAACGGTTCGATCTGCGCTTCCAGTTCGTGGCGGTACTCCGAGTCGGCCAGCAGCAACCCGGCGAGGAACGCGCCGAGCGCCATGGACACGCCGACCAGGTCCATCAGCCACGCGGTGCCGATCACCACCAGCAACGCCGTCGCCGTGGAGACTTCCGGCAGCCCGGACTTTGCCACCACGCGGAACACCGGTCGCAACAGGTAGCGTCCGCCAATCACCACCACGGCGATGCTGCCCAGAACCCGCAAACCGTGGTTCAAATCATCGGCGGCAGTGCTGGTGTGATCGCCGCCCGCCAGCAACGGCACCATGGCGATCAGCGGGATCGCGGCGATGTCCTGGAACAACAGAATCGCAAACGCCAGCCGCCCGTGCGGGCTGGTCAGTTCCTTGCGCTCGGCCAGGCTTTGCAGGCCAAACGCGGTGGAGGACAAGGCCAGGCCGAGGCCGAGCACGATCGCACTGTTCAATGGTTGGCCAAACACGAACAACGCCAGCACGCCAATCACCGTGCCGGTCAGCAATACCTGCGCCAGGCCGACGCCAAACACCGATTTGCGCATCACCCACAAGCGCCGGGGTGACAGCTCCAGGCCGATGATGAACAGCAGCAACACCACGCCAAGCTCGGAGAAATGGCTGACGCTTTGCGGGTTGCCGATCAGGCCGAGCACCGAAGGGCCGATGATCACGCCGGCAAACAGATAGCCCAGCACCGCCCCCAATTGCAGGCGCTTGGCCAAAGGAACGGTGAGCACCGCCGCGAACAGAAACACGACAGCGGCTTGCAACAGGTTGCCTTCATGGGGCATGGCGAAACTCCAGAACTCGGTACGGCGGGGGGCACAAGGATAAAGGGTGAGGCTTGATGCGTCAGCCTGAACATGAGGCGTTGACTGATCTATTGCCATTGAAATGTTAATTGCATAATTGGCATGCATTGATGTGTGAAGCGGATCGATGCATTTACTGCCTTTGCTGCTCCAGGCATCTCCGACACTCCCGTACAGTCCTGCGCAGAATGATCGCAACAGTAAGGAATGATTTATCGCGGCCGCAGTCGGAGATGAGGTATCACGTCATTACTGGAGAATCACCCGATGAACAGCAAGACCTTTATCGCCAGCCTCGCCCTCGTGGCAGGCATCGCCGCTATCAGCCCGATCGTTCAAGCCGCAGAGCCGCAGAAAACTGTCCAGCCCGGCGTCAATAATTCCCGCCAACTGGTGGTCGGCGACCGCGCGCCGGATGTTTATCAACGCAGTGAGAAGGCTATCGGCAACTGGAAAGCGAAGGGCCTGAAGGCGCCGAAAGATAATGCTCAGTGGGTGCAGATCAACGGCAAGTACATGATGGTGATGATTACTAACGGAACGATTCTGGACGTCACGCCGGTGGAGCGGTAGGCCGTCAGTAACAATTGGCCATGGAAGGCCGGTTGGAATCGTACGGTGTTCCGGCAAAGCTCGCGGCGATTTTGTTGACTGGATGTCAGGAGCATTTCGGCAGACGCAACGTCTGATCAGGGTTGCTCGACCCTACTATGACTCAACGTCTGCTCGCCCAATCGATACTGATTATTCCCACTGCGCTTGGCCTCGTACATCGCCAGATCCGCGATATGAATCAACCGGTCCATGCTCGGCGCATGGTCCGGGAACACCGCGACGCCGAGGCTGGTGCCGATGTGGCGCTGGTCGTTGCCGATGGTCACGGGCGGTGAGAGTTCGACGAAGATCTTCTGGCAGATGCGCCGGGCTTCGTCTTGCAGGCTGGTGCCTTGCGCCAGGCCCTGGAGGATGACCACGAATTCGTCGCCACCGATGCGGGCGACGGTGTCGGTGGCGCGCAGGATGCGTTTCAGTCGGGTGGCGGTGGTGACGAGGACTCGGTCGCCGGCCGCATGGCCATAAAGGTCGTTGATCGCCTTGAAACCATTAAGGTCGACAAACACCAGCGCCACTCGCGTACCACTCACACGCGCCTGTTCCAGCGCTTCGGACAGGCGTTCTTCAAGCACCAGGCGGTTGGGCAGGCCGGTCAGCGGGTCGAAATGCGCCAAGTGCTGCAAGTAGCTGGCGGAGGCTTTTTCCTCGGTGATGTCGCGCACCACACCCATCATCTTGGTGGTTTCATCGTGGTCGTTCTTCACCACATTGCCGGTCTCGCGCAGCCAGCGAATGGTGCCGTCGGGCCAGATCACCCGGTATTCCTCGTCATGATTGTCGCCGGTTTCCAGGCACCGCAGCTCGCCAGCCCGCACCTTGACCCGGTCATCCGGGTGAACACAGGCGCAAAACAAGGCGTAAGAGGGCGTCACTTCGCCGATCTTGAAGCCGAACATGCCGTAGATCGCGTCTGACCAATAGAGGCGATCGGTGTCGACATCCCAGTCCCACGTGCCGATGCGCGCGAAGTATTGGCTGCGTTTGAAGCGTTCGGCGTCGCCGTCCTGGTGGACGTTCTGCCCTTCAGACAGCTGGGTAATCAGCGCGCGACAGTCGCCTATCTGCTCGCGCAACGAGCGCTCGCGAACGATCAGCGCGATGATCAAGGCAAGCAGCAACGAGCCAATGGCTGCGCCGGTCCAGACGTCAATCATTCAAAGGTTGCCATCGTGGCGTTTTGATCCCGGGTGAAGGTGGTGCTTATCTTAGTTCACGGCTGATCCCGGAAACAGGTCATACGGGTTGCCAATCGCCCGTGTTTCTGGGAAAACGACGCCCATGACGCGCGGTTGGGCGAGTGAACAATAGAGTGAACGTTATGAATGATGAACTGCAGGTAATCGATCTTGAAGCGGGCGACGGCAAAGCAGCGGTCAAAGGAGCGCTGATCACTACCCAGTATCGCGGCTGGCTGGAGGACGGCAGCGAATTCGATTCTTCCTACAGCCGCGGCAAACCTTTTCAGTGCGTGATCGGCACCGGGCGTGTGATCAAAGGCTGGGATCAGGGAATCATCGGGATGCAGGTGGGCGGCAAGCGCAAGTTGCTGGTGCCGGCGCATCTGGGGTATGGCGAGCGCACGATGAGTTCGATTCCGCCGAATTCGAATCTGGTGTTCGAGATTGAATTGCTGGAAGTGCTGACTCGGGATGATTGAATGGCTGGGTGTGATCTGAAATGACGCAACCGCCAAATTCTAAAAAATGGCGGTCATGTCTTGGCGTAAGGGTTTTCAAATTCCGGTTCAGCGGGTCAGATGAACATTTCAACATCATCAAGTGTGTCAGCAACGAGCGCTTCAAGTGCCGGGTATTTTGCCTTTACGGTATTGAGGGCGGGAATCACGGAGTTCATATCGAGCTCACCCTGTTTTCTGGCTATATGACTGAGAGCGGTGACAGTCGATGCCACGATGCGCTCATTGTCGGGGTCGAGATGTTTCAAGCAAATGGTCTGAGCCCAGGTTCTGTCTTGCTCATTCAAGCCAATAGAAACCAGCGCAGTGACTATTAGTCGACCTTTTTCGCCTTGAACAATGTGTTTTTCATATCTTGAGGGCGTTTATCCCAAGGTCTGACAGGGCCGTGGTAAACATCACCTCCCGTACGATCAAAGACGAAAACGCTTTGTTATTTTCCCAGGCGCCATCGCCGGCAATCCGAACTCCTACGGTTTATGCGTCAACCCACAATCCGGGTTTTGTAATTAAGAAGGTGAAAAGATCGCCGCCTTCGGCAGCACCTACGGAATGGGTGCAGGTGCTGGCGAAGCTTGCGATCTTTTGATTCTGGCTTATCGACCAAGGGTCGTTTGATGGCTTGTACGTGTATGGCGGAATCTATACTGTATATCTACCCAGTATAAGGCGTGCCCCCCATGGAACTCATCGACAAGCTCAGCATTCTCGCCGACGCCGCCAAGTACGACGCGTCCTGCGCCAGCAGCGGTGCGCCGAAGCGCAGCTCCGAGGGCAAGAGCGGGCTGGGCGCCACCAATGGCATGGGCATTTGCCACAGCTATACGCCAGACGGGCGATGCGTGTCGTTGCTGAAAGTCCTGCTGACCAACTTCTGTCTTTACGACTGCCAATACTGCGTTAATCGCCGCTCCAGCGACGTGCCCCGGGCGCGATTCACGCCGGAAGAAGTGGTGACGCTGACCCTGGATTTCTACCGGCGCAACTGCGTCAGCGGGCTGTTTCTCAGTTCCGGGATCATTCGCTCGGCGGACTACACCATGGAGCAGTTGATCCGCGTTGCGAAACTGCTGCGCGAAGACCATGAGTTTCGCGGCTACATCCACCTCAAGACCATTCCCGAGGCCGACCCGGCGCTGATTGAGGAAGCAGGGCGCTACGCCGACCGCTTGAGCGTCAACATCGAATTGCCCACCGACGCCAGCCTGCAAACCCTGGCCCCTGAAAAACAGCTCGGCTCAATCAAGCAAGCAATGCAGACGATTTACACCGGCGAACAAACCGTCCTCAACGAGCCGCGTGCACCGAAATTCGCTCCGGCCGGGCAGAGCACGCAGATGATTGTCGGCGCGGATGACACCGACGACAGCACCATTCTCCACAGTGCCCAGGCCCTGTATGGCAACTACAAATTGCGTCGGGTCTATTACTCGGCGTTCAGTCCGATCCCCAACAGCCCGAAGAGCGTGCCCCTGGCCGCTCCGCCGCTGATGCGCGAGCACCGCTTGTATCAGGCCGATTTCCTGTTGCGCAGTTACGGCTTCACCGCTGGCGAACTGTTCAAGGGCCCGGGGCATCTGGCGCTGGACATCGATCCCAAGCTGGCTTGGGCACTGGAAAATCGGGAGATATTTCCGCTGGATCTCAATCGCGCCGAAGCGTCGTTGATCTCTCGAATCCCTGGTATCGGCCTGCGCACCACCGAGAGGTTGGTGGAACTGCGTCAACAACGGCGTATTCGCTACGAAGACCTGGCTCGGATGCGTTGTGTGCTGGCTAAAGCCAAACCGTTTTTCATCACCAGTGACTACCACCCGCAGCAGGCCGAGGTGACCAGTCATATGCTGTATCAACAGTTGCGCGACCGGCCGCAACCTCTGCAAATGGGGCTGTGGGGATGATCACTCTGGATTGCGACGACCTGTTCGACACTTGGCGACACCAGGCCCGCTGGCTGCTGAGTCATGAAATCGATCCAAGCCGGGTGAGTTGGGCCAGCGAAGGTGTGGCGGACCTTTTCGCCAGCGATGAATCTTTGCCTGAAACCCAGGGGCCGTTTTTGGCGCGAATCCCGCGAGTGTTGCTCGATACCCTTGAACGTGCGGGCCGCTACCGTGGCGATCAACGTTGGAGTTTGCTGTATGAAGTGTTATGGCGTGTCAGCCATGGCGACCGTACAGCGATGATGGCGGGGGACAAGTTAGGTAGTGAATTACAGAGAAGAATCAAACAGATACAGCGTGAAGCTCATCACTTACATGCGTTCGTTCGATTTGTCGAATTGCCAGATAATAGGGGCCCGCACTACGTTGCCTGGCATGAACCGGCCCATGACATCCTGCAAAGTGCCAGCGAACACTTTATCGGTCGGATGGGAAAACATCGCTGGTTGATCGCTACGCCTCGGGATGGGGTTTATTACGACGGCGAACACTTGATCCACCAGCGCCAGTGCCCGGTTGGATGGCAGCAGATGGCGCAAAGCGTCGATGACCCACACGGCGACATGTGGCTGACATATTACAGCCACATCTTCAATCCGGCGCGGCTGAACCCGAAAGTCATGCAGGGGCATCTTCCTGCGCGATTCTGGAAAAACCTGCCGGAAGGCGCGCTGATTCCGGGATTGATTACCCAGGCTCGAACCGGCAAACAACAGGATGGGCAGGCAATCGGTATCAAGGGCAGGGGTGGCAAACGTATTAAACAGGGCGATGCGGAACGTGGCCATGGCGCGTAAAAAAAGCCCCCCAACGCCAATGCGATGGAGGGCTCCTGTGTCGCGGATGTCAGGTCAAACCTTGACGATCCAGCCCGCTGGCGCTTCGATGTCGCCAGTCTGTACGCCAGTCAGCTCTTTGTAGAGCTTCTGGGTGACCGGGCCGACTTCGGTTTCGCTGTGGAACACATGCAGGTGATCGTTGTAGCTGATGCCACCGATCGGGGTAATCACGGCGGCCGTACCGCAGGCGCCGGCTTCCTTGAAGTCGGACAGCTTGTCGATCAGCACGTCACCTTCGATCACTTCCAGACCCAGACGCGATTTGGCCAATTCGATCAGCGACAGACGGGTGATGCCTGGCAGTACCGACGGCGAGTTCGGGGTCACGAACTTGTTGTCGTGAGTGATCCCGAAGAAGTTGGCCGAACCGACTTCCTCGATTTTCGTGTGGGTCATTGGGTCCAGGTAGATGCAGTCAGCGAAGTGCGCCTTCTTGGCCTGGGAGCCAGGCATCAAACTGGCGGCGTAGTTACCACCGACCTTGGCTGCGCCGGTGCCCTGTGGGGCGGCACGGTCGAAACTGGATATCAGGAAGTTGTGCGGGGTCAGGCCGCCCTTGAAGTAGGCGCCGACCGGGATGCAGAAGATCGAGAAGATGAACTCGGGTGCAGTGCGCACGCCGATGTTGTCACCGACGCCGATCACGAACGGGCGCAGATACAGCGCGCCGCCGGTGCCGTAAGGCGGGATGAAACGTTCGTTGGCGCGGACGACGTCCTTGCAGGCTTCGATGAACTGCTCGGTTTCGACGAACGGCATCAGCAGGCGTGCGCAGCTGCGCTGCATGCGCAGGGCATTCTGGTCCGGGCGGAACAGGTTGATCGAGCCGTCCTTGCAACGATAGGCCTTCATGCCTTCGAAGCATTGCTGGCCATAGTGAAGGGCAGTCGAGCCCTCGCTGATGTGCAGCACATTGTCTTCGGTCAGGGTGCCTGCGTCCCACTCACCATTGCGATAGTGCGAGAGATAGCGCTTGTCTGTCTTGATGTAATCAAAACCCAGCTTGTCCCAATTGATGCTTTCGTTACCCATGACACCCTCTATCACTGAACAACCGCCGAAACGGTTCAAGGCTTCTGACGTTTTTTGGATGGGGACAACAATACTTCATTCCGGGCCTGTTTCGCAGCCTGGAATGCAATCCTTGTGGGAGCCGGCTTGCCGGCGATTGAGACGATGCGATGTGCCAGACATACCGCCATCGCCGGCAAACCGACTCCCACAGTTCGGCATAGCTTTGGTTCTAAAGGTGCAACGCGTGGCCAAGAGCCCGCAACGCCGCTTCCTGCACCGCTTCACCCAACGTTGGATGCGCATGAATGGTGCCGGCGATGTCTTCCAGGCGAGCGCCCATTTCCAGGCTCTGGCCAAACGCCGTCGACAACTCCGAAACACCCACACCAACGGCCTGCCAGCCAACAATCACGTGATTGTCCCGACGAGCGACGAGCCGCACGAAGCCGCTTTTCGACTCCAGCGTCATTGCCCGACCGTTAGCCGCGAACGGGAAGCTCGAAACGATGCAATCCAAACCCGCCGCCCTGGCGTCATCCGGAGTCTTGCCGACGACCACCAGTTCCGGGTCGGTAAAGCACACGGCGGCAATCGCGGTAGGGTTGAATTCGCGGGATTTACCGCTGATCAGCTCGGCCACCATCTCGCCTTGGGCCATGGCCCGGTGCGCGAGCATCGGTTCGCCACTCAGGTCGCCGATGGCGTAGACGTTGCGCATGCTGGTCTGGCAGCGATTATCGATCTTGATTGCCGAACCGTTCATGTCCAGATTCAGCGCTTCGAGGTTCCAGCCTTGGGTGTTGGGTTTGCGGCCAACGGCGACCAGCACCTGATCGGTTTCCAAGGTCAGGGTGTCGCCGTTTGGTTGCAGAACCTGCAAGGTATTTTCACTAGAATCAAAGCCTTGAACGCTATGCTTCAAGTAAAGTTTCACCCCGAGTTTTTTCAATTCATCGTGAACAGGCTGGGTCAGTTCAGCATCATAGGCCGGCAGGACGCGATCCTGAGTCTCGACCACGCTGACCTCGGCACCGAGCTTGCGATAGGCGATGCCCAGCTCCAGACCGATATATCCGCCACCGACCACCACCAGCCGTTTAGGTACAGCAGCAGGCGCCAGGGCTTCGGTGGAGGAGATGATTGGCCCGCCAATCGGCAGCATGGGCAAGTTCACACTTTTCGAGCCGGTGGCCAGCACCAGATGTTCGCACTGGATTCGCGTGTCGCCGACGTCAACGGTCTTTCCGTCGATCACCTTGGCCCAGCCTTGAATGACCTGAACCTTGTTTTTCTTCAGCAGCGTCGCGACACCGGTGGTCAGGCGATCGACGATGCCATCCTTCCATTCGACGCTTTTGCTGATGTCGAGGCTCGGCGCCGAGACGCTGATGCCCAATGCCGAGTGTTGGCTGTGGTGCTGCGTCTGGTGAAACTGCTCGGCAACGTGAATCAAGGCTTTCGAAGGAATGCAGCCGATGTTCAGGCACGTACCGCCCAGCGATTCGCCTTCGACCAGAATGGTCGAGATGCCCAACTGACCGGCACGAATTGCCGTGACATAACCGCCAGGGCCGCCGCCGATGATAAGTAGCGTTGTGTTCAAGGTTTGCATGCCTGCTCCAGTTAAAAAGAGTCCACAAACAGGGTGGCGGGTTGTTCGATCAGACCACGAATAGCCTGGATGAATTGCGCCGCGTCCATGCCATCGACCACGCGGTGATCGAAGGAACTGGAGAGGTTCATCATCTTGCGTATCACGATCTGGCCTTTGACCACCATCGGGCGTTCGACGATTTTGTTGACGCCGACGATCGCCACTTCCGGCAGGTTCAACACCGGGGTGCTGACGATGCCGCCTAACGCGCCGAGGCTGGTCAGGGTGATGCTGGAGCCTGACAACTCATCGCGGCTGGCCTTGCCAGCGCGGGCGGCAGTGGCCAGACGGGAAATTTCGCCAGCGTTGTCCCACAGGCTGCGGGCTTCGGCGTGACGCACCACCGGCACCATCAAACCGATGTCGGCCTGAGTGGCGATGCCGACATGCACCGCGCCAAGGCGGGTGATGACCTGGGCTTCGTCATCGTAACGGGCGTTGATCTGCGGGAAATCGCGCAACGCGACGACCAGCGCACGCACCAGGAAAGGCAGCAACGTCAACTTGCCGCGCGTGGCACCGTGTTTTTCGTTGAGGTGCGCGCGCAGTTCTTCCACGGCGGTGACGTCGATTTCTTCGACATAACTGAAGTGAGCGGCGCGCTGCGTGGCGTCCTGCATGCGTTGGGCGATCTTGCGGCGCATGCCGATCACCGGGATTTGCTCTTCGTCGTGGCGCTGGGTGTAAGCGCTGGCGACGGTCGAAGCGTTCGACTGACCTTGCGCGAGATAGGCGTCGAGGTCGTCGTGCAGGACGCGACCGGCCGGGCCGGTGCCGCGCACCAGACGCAACTGGATACCCAGATCAAGCGCATGCTTGCGCACGGCCGGGGAAGCCAGCGGGCGTTCATCAGCTTCGCGAGCGACCATTGGGCCTTGGCAAACGGCCGCACGCGGCGCCGCGACTGGTTTGCTGGCAACCACGGCTTCGGCTTTCGGCGCCGGCGCTGCTTGCGCAGCGGCAACCACAGGCTGAGCCGACGCTTTAACGTTACCCGCGCCTTCAACTTCAATGCTGATGAGGATGCTGCCAACGGCCATGACTTCGCCCGGTACACCGCCCAGCGCGATCACCTTGCCATGTACCGGCGAAGGGATGTCGACCATGGCCTTGTCGGTCATCACATCGGCCAGTACCTGATCCTCGACGACCATGTCGCCGACCTTGACGTGCCACACCGACAATTCAACTTCTGCAATGCCTTCACCAATGTCCGGCATTTTAATAACGTGCGTGCCCATTCAGACCTCCATAACCCGATGCAAAGCCGCGCCCACTCGGGTCGGGCCAGGGAAATACGCCCACTCTTGCGCGTGCGGGTAGGGAGTGTCCCAACCGGTGACGCGTTCGATTGGCGCTTCCAGGTAGTGGAAGCAGTGCTCTTGCACCAAGGCAGCCAGTTCGGCGCCGAAACCGCAGGTCCGGGTCGCTTCGTGAACGATCACGCAGCGGCCGGTTTTCTTCACTGACTTGACGATGGTTTCCAGGTCCAGCGGCCAAAGGCTCCGCAGGTCGATGACTTCAGCGTCGATCCCGGTTTCTTCCGCAGCGACTTGCGACACATAAACGGTGGTGCCGTAGGTGAGGATGGTCACGTCCTTGCCCGGGCGCGCAATGGCGGCAACGTCCAGCGGTACGGTGTAATAACCGTCCGGCACTTGTGCGGCGGGGTGTTTCGACCACGGGGTGACCGGGCGATCGTGATGGCCATCGAACGGGCCGTTGTACAGGCGTTTGGGCTCGAGGAAGATCACCGGGTCATCGTTTTCGATGGATGCGATCAGCAAACCCTTGGCGTCGTATGGGTTGGACGGCATCACCGTGCGCAAACCGCAGACCTGGGTGAACATCGCCTCGATGCTCTGGCTGTGAGTCTGGCCGCCATAGATGCCTCCGCCGCAAGGCATACGCAGGGTCATCGGGGCGGTGAACTCGCCGGCCGAGCGATAGCGCAGACGGGCGGCTTCGGAAATGATCTGGTCCGACGCCGGGTAAACATAATCGGCGAACTGAATCTCGGCGACCGGACGCAAACCGTAGGCGCCCATGCCCACCGCCACACCGACGATCCCGCTTTCGGAGATTGGCGCGTCAAACACGCGGGAAGTGCCGTATTTGCTCTGCAGGCCTTCGGTGCAGCGGAACACGCCGCCGAAATAGCCGACGTCCTGACCAAACACCACCACGTTGTCATCACGTTCAAGCATCACATCCATGGCCGAGCGCAGGGCCTGGATCATGGTCATGGTGGTCGTGGTCATGGCGGTTTCCGGCTGAATATTGTTGTTGTGATCGTTCATGTCAGATCCCCAACTCTTGACGCTGGCGCTTCAAGTGCTCCGGCATCTCTTTATAAACGTCTTCGAACATGGTCGCGGCGCTTGGAATCTGGCCGCCGGCGAGGGTGCCGTATTGCTCGGCTTCCTTCTGCGCGGCGATCACTTCGGCTTCCAGTTCGGCGCTGACGGCGACGTGTTCCTCTTCGGACCATTGACCGATTTTCACCAGGTGCTGCTTCAGGCGGGCAATCGGATCGCCCAGCGGGAAGTAGCTCCAATCGTCGGCAGGGCGGTATTTCGAAGGATCATCGGAGGTCGAGTGCGGGCCAGCACGGTAGGTGACCCATTCGAGCATGGTCGGGCCGAGGTTGCGGCGGGCACGTTCGGCGGCCCAGGCAGAGGCGGCGTAGACCGCGACGAAATCGTTGCCATCGACCCGCAGGGAGGCAATGCCGCAACCGACGCCGCGTCCGGCGAATGTAGTGGCTTCACCCCCGGCAATCGCCTGGAACGTGGAGATCGCCCACTGGTTGTTGACCACGTTGAGGATCACGGGTGCGCGATAAACGTGGGCGAAGGTCAGGGCGGTGTGGAAGTCGGATTCAGCGGTGGCGCCGTCACCGATCCAGGCCGAGGCGATTTTGGTGTCGCCCTTGATCGCCGAAGCCATGCCCCAGCCCACACCTTGTACGAATTGGGTCGCGAGGTTGCCGGAAATGGTGAAGAAGCCGGAATCCTTGACGGAATACATGATCGGCAGCTGACGGCCCTTGAGCGGATCGCGCTCGTTGGACAGCAACTGGCAGATCAGGCCCACCAGCGGCACTTCACGCGCCATCAGGATGCTTTGCTGGCGATAGGTCGGAAAACACATATCGTCCATGTTCAGGGCCAGGGCCTGCGCGCTGCCGATGGCTTCTTCGCCAAGGCTTTGCATGTAGAACGACATTTTTTTCTGACGCTGGGCGACCACCATGCGGTTGTCGAAGATGCGCGTTTTGAGCATGGCGCGCATGCCTTTACGCAGGATCTCGACCGGTACGCCTTCGGCCCAGGGACCAAGAGCATTGCCCTCATCGTCGAGCACGCGAATCAGGCCCTTGGCCAGGTCGGCGGTGTCGGCGGGCTCTACGTCAATCGCGGGTTTGCGCACCGTGCCGGCGTCGGTCAGACGCAGGTAGGAGAAGTCGGTTTTGCAGCCTGGTCGACCCGAAGGTTCGGGAACGTGCAGGCGCAGCGGTTCGTACGCTTGATTCATGGCTTCTACGCTCGATCTTGTGAATTTCTTGTAGTGAGCTGACCGTCATCCCACGTGTAATGGAAATCTTGTCCTACAAACATCATAGGCCGGGCGCAGGAGAATATTTCTCTCTGTTTCGTTGCGCTGGCGATCATTTGAGGATAAATAATCTTCATAAACATAAAAAACAGGTGGTTTTGTCTCATGCGCAAACTGGACCGTACTGATATTGGCATTCTCAACAGCCTTCAGGAGAACGCGCGCATCACCAACGCCGACCTCGCGCGCTCGGTAAACCTGTCGCCGACGCCGTGTTTCAACCGGGTCAAGGCGATGGAGGAATTGGGGTTGATTCGCGAGCAAGTGACGTTGCTGGACGCGGATTTGCTGGGGCTGCACGTGAACGTGTTCATTCACGTCAGCCTGGAGAAACAGGTCGAAGAAGCATTGGCGCATTTCGAGGAAGCGATCGCGGATCGCCCGGAAGTGATGGAATGTTATTTGATGGCGGGTGATCCGGATTATCTGATCCGGGTGCTGGTGCCGACCATACAGTCGCTGGAACGCTTTATGATGGACTTCCTCACCAAAGTGCCTGGCGTGGCCAATATCCGCTCAAGTTTTGCGCTCAAGCAAGTGCGGTACAAAACCGCGCTGCCCTTGCCGGCGAATGGGATGACGCTAGCGGTTTAGCCAATGATCGTTCCCACGCTCCGCGTGGGAACGCCGCCGGGGACGCTCCGCTTCCCGCTCTAGCGGTCAGAGTTTGTTCAGGGGAATTTTCAGGTAAACGATCCCGTTATCTTCTGCCGGCGGCAAATTCCCCGCCCGCACGTTCACTTGAATCGCCGGCAACAACAGCGTGGGCATCCCCAGTCCGGCATCGCGCTCGGTGCGCATGGCGACGAACGCGATTTCATCGATGCCGTCACGAACATGAATGTTGTTTTTGCGTTGCTCGCCCACCGTAGTCTGGCAGTGTGACTCACGGCCCTCCGGCGGATAGTCGTGGCACACGTAAAGCTGAACGCTTGCCGGAAACGCCAATATTTTCTGGATCGAGGCAAACAACTGGTTGGCATCGCCGCCGGGAAAGTCGCAGCGCGCCGTCCCCACATCCGGCATGAACAGCGTGTCGCCCACCAGCATCACATCACTGTCGATCAGGTAAGCCATGTCCGCTGGCGTATGGCCGGGCACGTGCAGCGCCGTGGCCTTAAGGTTGCCGATCAGGAATGATTCGTCCGGGGCGAACAGATGATCGAACTGCGAACCGTCCACGGCAAATTCCGGCTCAAGGTTGAACAAGCCCTTGAACACGCCCTGCACCTTGCTGATCGATTGCCCAATCGCAATTCGCCCGCCCAATTCACGTCGCAGATAGGGCGCGGCGGAGAGGTGATCGGCATGGGCGTGGGTTTCCAGCAGCCATTGCACCTTCAAGCGGTGCTCGCGGACGAAGGCAACGATCTTGCCGGCCTGGAGCGTAGCGGTGTGCCCGGCGGCCGGGTCGTAATCCAGCACCGGGTCGACGATCGCACACTGGCCGCCGTCGGCTTCGTAGATCACGTAACTGTAGGTCGACGAGGCGGGGTCGAGGAAGGCTTCAATCAAGGCAGGCATGGTGGCCGTTTCTTTTGGGACAAGCGTTGAGGTTGGGTCATTTTCACTGCGCTGACCAGCCCCAGACTCATTCAGTTAATGAAAAAATCTGCACGGGATCTATCCTGTCAGTCATCGATACCGGGCGTTCCCGGCTTGTTCTCACGGATCTTGAGCGTTCTATGTTACTGGCAAGTTTTTTGGGTGTGGTGATGGGCCTGGTCCTTGGATTGACCGGCGCGGGCGGCGGCATTCTTGCGGTTCCGGCCCTGGTGCTGGGACTGGGCTTGTCCATGACTCAGGCGGCTCCCGTCGCCTTGTTTGCCGTGGGCAGTGCGGCGGCGATCGGCGCCATCGACGGTTTGCGCCACGGTCTGGTGCGTTATCGCGCGGCATTGTTGATTGCGCTGCTGGGGGCGATTTTTTCCCCGGTCGGTATCTTCCTTGCCCATCAGTTGCCGGAAAAAATCCTGATGATTCTGTTCAGCCTGCTGATGGTCATGGTGGCTTGGCGGATGCTGCGCCGCGAACGTGAGGGAGAGGGCCCGAGCGACCACGGTCACGCCAACTGGGGCCAGAAAAACTGCATGCTCGATCAACAGACCGGGCGCTTTTCCTGGACCGCCAAATGCACCGCGACCCTGGCGGCGCTGGGTGCGGTAACTGGCGTTGTCTCCGGATTGCTCGGCGTCGGGGGCGGATTTCTGATCGTTCCGGCGTTCAAGCAACTGACCGACGTGCAAATGCGTGGCATTGTTGCGACGTCCCTCATGGTGATCAGCCTGATTTCCGCCATCGGCGTGATCGGCGCTTTTCAGGTCGGGGTGAGCATCGATAGTGTCGGCATGGCGTTCATCGTCGCCAGCGTCGTCGGGATGATCATTGGCCGACAGCTCTGCACGAGAATCCCGGCGCGCGCCCTGCAAATAGGCTTCGCCAGCGTCTGCGTCATCGTCGCGCTGTACATGCTGGTTCGGGCTTGAGGTCTACAACGAACGGTACTTCAAACTGAAACTCAGTTCCGTGGACTGCCCTTGTCCGAGCAACACCAGCCCCGGGCGGCCGGGCAGGTGGTGGGCGTTGACCGGGTGGCTGACCGGCTCGATGCAAAAGAACGGCAGGCCCACCGGGCAATAGAGCAGGTAGTAATCGCTGCCGCTGGTTTGGCATTCCAGCTCATAACCGAGGTCGGGTTGCTGGATCAGGCAATGACCATCCCATTGGCAAAAGCCGTTGTCGACCAAGGTGTCGGGCAGTGCCCTGAGTTGCCGGAAATCCCATTCGGCGGGCAACGATTCGACGCGTATCGGCAGTTTCGATGCATCGCACAACCAGACCTGCTCAGCCTTTGCCTGTAACCGGGTGAAAGCGGTGCGCGGCAAATACGGATGCAGCCCCAGACCATGCCACGCCGCGCATTCGGACAGGTGCGTGACCTGCAACTCGATGCTCAGTTTGCCCGCGCTCAGGTGAAAGCGCTGGCGGGCGCGATACGCAAACGGCGTGGTGCTGTCGAGTTGCAGGATGATCTCACCACGCGCCTGCGAAACCACCTGCCACGGCTGCTGCCAGGCGCTGCCGTGAATCGGCAACGGATCGGTGAGGCTGTTGGGCTCAAGCGCGAGCCAGCCGTCCGGCCGATCGAAACCGCCGTCGGAAATACGGTTGGACCAAGGCACCAGGGGAAAACATCCGAGCTTGCCGGGCAGGCTGGTGTCCAGTGCATGAGCGTCACTTTGGCGCAATAGCGGTTGACCCGAATTGAGCACCGTCCAGTTGACAATGCTGCCACCGATTTCGGGGGCGAGGGTGAGTCGGGTGAATTCGTCTTCGAGTTCGATCAGGGTTGGCGTCATGTTGACCCGCGAAATCATTGAATGACTGGAATGCCGGGAATGCCTGTAAGGGCCTGGCTTGTCGGCGATGGCGTTCTTGAAATCGCCATCGCCGGCAAGCCGGCTCTACAGGTTGTCGTTGAAGCGGGGTTCCGGCAGACCTTTGACACCGGGATCGAGGGCGAACACACCGCCCGCCAGCGACTGTGGGTCCTGATCATCACCAGGGCGAATCGAGGTTACGAACAGCGTGTCCATTCCACTGCCACCGAAGGCGCACATGGTCGGCTTTTTCACCGGCACGTCGAGGGACCGATCGAGACGGCCATCCGGGGTGAAACGGTGAATCAATCCGGCGTCGTTGGCGCAGATCCAGTAGCAGCCGTCGGCATCGATGGCGGCGCCATCGGGGCGCCCGGGAAACTGCTGCATGTCGACAAACACTCGCTGGTTGGACGGCGTGCCGCTGTCGGTGTCGTAATCGAAGGCCCAGATTTGCTGGATCGCTGGATGCGAATCCGACAGGTACATCGTCCGCCCGTCCGGGCTGAAGCACAGGCCGTTGGGCACGATAAATCCACCCAATTGCGCAGCGAGCGGCCCGCGTTGCCCGGCGCTGTAGCGATATAAACCGCCGTCAGCCGCGTTGGCGGCCATGTTCAAAACCATGCTGCTGGCCCAGAAACGCCCCTGACGATCGCAGCGACCATCGTTGAGGCGCATGTCGGCGCGGGAGTGTTCTGCATGGGCCAGCAATTGACTGTCGAGGCTGCCGTCGTTGTGTGGCTGAAGGTGGAAGAATCCACTTTCCATTCCGGCGACCCAGCTGCCATCCCGCTGACGCACGATGCAGGCAAGCATTTCGGGCGTGGTCCAGGCCTCGACCTGGCCGGTGTCGGCGCTCCAGCGTTGCAGGCGTCCGGCAGGAATATCGACCCAGTAGAGGGCGTTTTCCTCGGCGACCCAGACCGGGCTTTCACCGACTGTGTTACGCGCATCGACAATCAATTGGGCTGGCATGACGACTCATTCCCTTGGGTTTTTGTGGTGGGGGCGGGATGGTTCAGTCGCCAAAAGGGCCGGACGCGACAAAGGCGCCGCCCTGGTAAACCATGGCCGGGTCATCCGCTGCCGGCATCGGTTGGGCTTCGATTTTTGCGCGGAACAATTCGGAAGAGTCCTGTGGCACATAACCCAGCGCGGTGGCGTAGCGGTTGTCCCACCAGACGTTCTTGTTGTCGGAGACACCATAGACCACGGTGTAGCCGACGTTCGGCGCATACAACGAACGTTCGATCAGTTGGGTCAGGTCGCCGAAGCTCAGCCAGGTGCTCATCATTCGGCGGTTTTGCGGTTCAGGGAACGAGGAGCCGATGCGGATGCTGACGGTCTCGATGCCGTAGCGATCAAAGTAGAAACTGGCTACGTCTTCGCCGTAGGACTTGGACAAACCGTAGTAGCTGTCCGGGCGGCGAGGGGAGCGGCCGTCGATCACTTCATCCTGTTTGTAGAAACCGATGACGTGGTTGGAGCTGGCGAAAATGACCCGCTTCACGCCATGGCGGCGCGCGGCTTCGTAGATGTGGAACACGCCGCAGATGTTGGCGCCAAGGATGTCTTCGAACGAATGCTCGGTCGAGACGCCGCCAAAATGCAAAATCGCGTCCACGCCTTCAACCAATTGATGCACGGCGTGTTTGTCCGCGAGGTCACAGGTCACGACTTCTTCGCGATCATCAATGGCCGGGGCGATGTCGGCGATGTCCGACAGGCGAATCACGTTGGCATAAGGCCGCAGGCTTTCGCGCAGGACTTTACCGAGGCCACCGGCGGCACCGGTCAGCAGCAGGCGATTGAAAGGGGCTTGGGAAGTGGTAGTCATGGAAATTCCTGGACGCGAAATTGTTAAATTATTGTTGTTTGAATCGTTGTAGGTTGTCGTATGACTGGGCTGAAGTATCGTTAGGGTGTCCGGGTGTTGTCAACGCGACATTGGCTGAAAATGACGGAGGGTTACCTGCCATAACGAAAACCTCATTTCGGAGCGAGCTTGCTCGCGATGAACTCAAGAGCGACACGTTCATCCAGACAATGCGCGCAGTGGTTAACGTCCATCGCGAGCAGGCTCACTCCTACAAAGTCAGGGGCGGGTTTTACAGCAACGAAATCGGATAGCTGACGAAAATGCGGTTTTCGTCGAATTCGTTGGTGCTGAAGTTCTTGCGAATGCTCGCATTACGCCATTTCACGTTGAGGTTCTTCAGCGGCCCGCTCTGTACGGTGTAGGCCAGTTCCGATTCGCGGCCCCATTCCTTGCCGTCGGTGATGGCGCCGGTGTGCACGTTATCACCGCTGATGTAGCGGTTCATCAGGGTCAGGCCAGGAATACCGAGCGCGACAAAGTTGTAGTCATGGCGCAGTTGCCAGGATTTCTCTCGTGCGTTGTCGTAGCTGGAGTTGTAGCTGTCGTTGGCCAGGGTCCCGCCGCTGGTGCCGTTCACGCGCATCCAGACATCATCGCCGGTGAGTTTTTGCAGACCGACATAGAAAGTGTTGCCGCCGTATTTGGCGGAGAGCAAGGCGTATCCGGTCTTGTTGTCGAGGTCGCCGGCCAGGGCGCTGCCGTCTTCCTTGCCGGTGAAGTAGCCGAGGTTGGCGCCAAGGGTCCAGTCGCCGATTGGCTGGCTGTGGGTCAGGTTGAAAAACTGTTGCTGATAGATGTCGCTGAGCTCTGCATACCAGACGCCAATCTGGGTGTGCTTGTCGTTGAACGCATATTCACCGCCGCCGAAGTTGAAACGGTCGGAGGTAAATTTCGCCGATTTGCCGTTCATGAACATGTCTTCCATGCTCGCATCGTTACGCGGGCTGTTCTGGCGGAACTGGCCGCCATACAGGGTCAGGCCGCTGATCTCGGTGGACGTGACCTGGCCGCCGCGAAAGGTCTGCGGCAGCGAACGGCCGTCGTCGGAGCGCAGGATCGGCAGCACCGGCATCCATTCTCCGACCTTCAATTCGGTCTTCGAGACCTTGCCTTTGAGCGCTACGCCCAAGCGGCCGAAATTGTCCGCCGGGCGGCCGTCGCCGTGGATCGGCAGCAATTGTGTACCGCCGGTGCCTTTGCCGCCATCGAGTTTCTGCGAGAACAGGCCCAGCACATCCACGCCGAAACCGACTGGCCCCGGGGTGAAACCGGATTTGGCATCGAGGATGAAGTTCTGCGTCCACTCTTCAGCCTTGCCCTGAGGGTAGGCCGGGTTGGTGTAGTTGCGATTGAAGTAGGCGTTGCGCAGGTTCAGCGTGGCCTTGGCGTCATCGACGAAACCTTCGGCGTGACTGGTCATGGGCATGGCGAGGACGGCCAGGCTGCTGCAACCGATCAGGCTCAGGGTTTGACGGCGGGCGAAGGTTGGGCGAAGGGTACAGACGGAGAAATTGCGGACGAGTTTGCTCACTGTGACGCTCCCTTGTTTCTTGTTGTTTTTATTTTTGTCATACGTCGTCGTACAACATGGGGAGATTATTTGCGAGTGTTTCAAGGTATGTCAATCAGAAGTTATACGATGACTGGATTGAATTAACGCAAACCTTGTAGGAGCCCGGCTTGCCGAATCGTCGGACCGCGGCGATGGCGTAATTGACATCGCCATCGCCATCGCCGGCAAGCCGGGCTCCTACAAGATGGGTTTTCAGCTCGAAATCATCGGGGGCATGGTGCCCAGGAGGGAAACCGCGGCTACCGCGCCAATGCCCAGCAGCCATTCCACAATCACGCTGGTTTTCAGCGCCACCCTGCGCTCCTGGCAATCGTTGATCCGCAACCGGTTGAACAGCGCCAACCCGAGCATCGTACTCACCAGCAATACCTTGATTAGCAGAATCAACGCGAATCCAGACAACATCGGCGTCGGCCAGAACTGTCCGGTCAGCACCCGGACATTGATCAGCCCGGTGATCAGCAGTCCCGCCACCAACGCGTAACCGACGCTGCTGAACCGTTGCAGTACGCTGCGCGCATTATGCTCGGCGGGGCGGTGCAGGATCATCACCAACAGCAGCAATCCGCCAAGCCACGCGCCAACGCAGATCAGGTGAATGATTTGATTGAGGATCAGCAACTGGCCGCTGAGACCATCGAGCATAGCGCCGTGACCAACCGGCGCCAGCGTCGCCAGCAGCAGGCCGCCGAGAGTCAGGCGCAAGGGCGGGTCATTACGAAGCCGCGTCAACAGCACAATCAGCAGCACGCCATTGATCAGCAAATGCCAGGTCCAGACCTGACCAAAAAATGTATTGCCCAGCACCAGACGCAGCGTCGACGGATCGAATGCCGCCGCCGGATTCCCGGCCATGCTGGCAGTGATCAGCAGCAACCAGCTGACGCCGCTGAACAGTGCCACCGCCGCGAGCCAGCGGCTGACTCGCGCGAGGAGGGGGTCGAGCAGCATCTCGCGGCCCAACAGCAGAGGCTTGAACACCCAGACCCCGAACAGCATCAGCACCACGGTGAAATGCAGGAAACGGCACAACACCATCGCACTCGTCATGAATTACTGGCCGACCTTGAAGCTGTAGGCGCCTTCGCTTTTGTGGGTGTCGACCGACACCGCGTGCCATTCGACTTTGTAGGCACCCGCCGCCAACGGCACTGCCGGCGTCACCACCAGGGTCTTTTTATCGCTGCCTTCGGTGGCCTGGCTTTTGACCGGCACAGCGTTGCCGTCCTTGCTGAGGGTGACGTTGGTGAACGTCGCTTCGACGCCTTCGGAAAACACCAGGCGCAATTCCGACGGCGCACTCACGGTGCTGTCGGCAGCCGGCGTTTCGCTTTTCAAATGGGCGTGGGCCAACACCGAAGTGGCGGCGAGCAGTGAGCCAAGCAGGGCCGCAGCGGTCATGGTTTTCTTGAACAGCATCGTGGTTACCTCAGCACAGGTTCGAAGTAGCCACAGTTTAACTGCGAGTGCGGGCGGGCGGGTGCACGAAGTTTGGTTTTCCCCTGTCGCCGCAAGGTAGAGCGGATGCTAGTCTTGGCCAACGCTGTTGTCAGGGAGCCCTCATGGGCAATCACAAGATCGGGATTCGCCGCAGTAACGTTGAAAAAATTCTGCTCGGGGCCGAAAAGGTCTTCGCCGAAAAAGGTTTCGGCGGCACCGCCATGGCCGACATCGCCTCCGAAGTGCAACTGCCGCGCTCCAACCTGCATTACTACTTCAGCACCAAGACCGAGTTGTACAGCGCCGTGCTGTTCGATCTGCTGGAGGTGTGGAAGCAGGACGCGCTGTGCTTCGAGATGTTCGACGACCCACGCGTGGTCCTCAGCAGCTACATCCGCGCCAAGATGAACCACTCCCGCAGCCGGCCTTACGGTTCCAAAGTCTGGGCCAACGAAATCATCCACGGCGCCCCGACGCTGGGTGTGGCACTGGACGCGAGCCTGTACGACTGGGCCAAGATGAAAGAAGCGAAAATCCGCCAGTGGGTGGACGACAAACGCATTTTGCCGGTGGAGCCTTCGAGCCTGCTCTACATGATCTGGGCGTCGACGCAACATTACGCTGACTTTGATCACCAGGTGAATATCCTGAACGATCATCAACCGCTGTCGGACATGCAGTTCGAGCGGGCGGTGCAGACGGTGACGAGTGTGATTTTGCGCGGGATCGGATTAGAACCCTGAGATGTTTGGTATGGCCGCTGACCCCATCGCGAGCAGGCTCACTCCTACATTTGAAGGGCATTCCAAATGTAGGAGTGAGCCTGCTCGCGATGGGGTCAGACCGGACAAAGCATCACTCAAAGGGCTACATGATAGGGATTCCTCGGATCATGATTCCAGTCCAGAAACGGCTTGCCGTTCTCGAACGGGACCATCTCGATGCAATCCTGCACCGGACAGGTGATCTGGCACAAATTGCACCCCACGCACTCTTCATCGATCACTTCATACTTGCGCGTGCCGTCAGCCTGTTTGACGCTGGCCACCGCCTGGTGCGAAGTGTCTTCACAAGCGATATGGCAACGTCCACAGCCAATGCACGCGTCCTGGTCGATCTTCGCAATCACCTGATAGTTGATGTCCAGGTACTTCCAGTCCGTGGTATTGCCCACGGCGCGTCCCGAAAACTGCGAAATGCTGGCGTAACCCTGACTGTCCATCCAGCGTGACAAGCCGTCCTTCATCTCCTCGACAATCCGAAAACCGTGCAGCATAGCCGCCGTGCACACCTGTACCGAGCCGCAGCCCAGCGCGATGAATTCCGCCGCGTCGCGCCAGTTGCCGATCCCACCGATACCGGAGATCGGCAGGCCGTGGGTCTGCGGATCGCGGGCGATTTCAGCGACCATGTTCAACGCAATCGGCTTCACCGCCGAACCGCAATAACCGCCGTGGGTGCTTTGGCTGCCGACCGTAGGGTTGGCGACCATGCGCTCCAGGTTGACGCTGGTGATTGAGTTGATGGTGTTGATCAGCGACACCGCATCGGCGCCGCCGCGATGGGCCGCGCGGGCAGCGACGCGGATGTCGGTGATGTTCGGCGTGAGCTTGACGATAACGGGCAACGAGCAGTAAGTCTTGCACCAGCGCGTGACCTGCTCGACGTATTCCGGCACTTGCCCGACCGCCGCGCCCATGCCCCGTTCCGGCATGCCGTGGGGGCAGCCGAAATTCAGTTCGATGCCATCGGCGCCGGTGGCTTCTACCAGCGGCAGTATGTGTTTCCAGGATTCCTCGACGCAGGGCACCATCAGCGACACGATGATCGCGCGGTCCGGCCAGTCCTTTTTGACCTGAGTGATTTCCCGCAGGTTGATCTCCAGCGAACGGTCGGTAATCAGCTCAATGTTGTTGAATCCCAGCACCTCGCGGTTGACGCCAAAGTGCGCGGAGTAACGCGACGACACGTTGACCGCCGCCGGGTCTTCACCCAGAGTTTTCCAGACTACGCCGCCCCAGCCGGCCTCGAACGCGCGGACCACGTTATAAGCCTTGTCGGTCGGCGGCGCGGAGGCAAGCCAGAACGGGTTCGGCGATTTGATGCCAGCGAAGACCATCGAAAGATCGGCCATTTACGCAGCCTCCACATTGAGCATCAGGTGAGCGTTGATCGCCTCGGCGGCCAGTTTGCCGTGCTGCACGGCCTGCACGGTGAGGTCCTGATCGAGGCTGGTGCAGTCACCGCCCGCATACACGCCGGGAATACTGGTGCGCAGTTGTTCATCGACTTCAATACGCTCGCCTTGGCGCTTGAGTTCACGGGCCAGCGGGTCGCTGAGGGCGCTTGAGTCGAATGCTTGGCCGATGGCTTTGAAAACCGCATCAGCCACCAACTCGAAGGTTTCGCCGGTGGTTTGAAGCCGGCCGTCTACCCGGTGCGTGCGCGCGAAACGCATGCCGCGCACGTTGCCGTGATCATCGAGCAATACTTCCTCGGGTTGCGCCCACGTCAGCAAACGCACTTGGTTGGCCTTGGCAATTTCCTGTTCGTGGTGGGTGGCGCCCATGTCCTCGACACCGCGGCGGTACACCAGATTCACGTCCCGAGCGCCGAGACGCGCCATCTGCACGGCCATGTCGATGGCGGTGTTGCCGGCGCCGAGGACGATGCAGTGGTCGGCGAGCGGCAGTTGGGTCAGGTCATCGGATTGGCGCAGTTCACGGATGTAGTCGGTGGCGGCAATTAAGCCGGGCGCCTCTTCATGGGGCAACCCGAGCTGTTTGCTGGCATTGAGACCGAGCCCTAGAAAAACGGCGTCGAATTGCTGATGCAGTTCGCTCAGGGTCAGGTTGTCGCCGAGTTTATGGCCGTGGCGAATTTCGATGCCGCCGATTTGCAGGAGGAAATCCAGTTCTCTCTGCGCGTAATCGTCCACCAGTTTGTACTTGGCGATCCCGTATTCGTTCAGGCCGCCAGCCTTCTCCCGCGCTTCGAAAATCACCACGTCATGCCCGTGCATGGCACTGCGGTGCGCGCAGGACAAACCCGCCGGGCCGGCACCGACCACGGCGATGCGTTTGCCCGTGGCAGCGGCGCGCGAGAAGGGGTGTTCACTGAAGTTCGCGTTGTCCACGGCGTAACGCTGCAGCAGGCCGATCAGCACTGGCGCGCATTCATGAGCGTTGTTGCGCACGCAGGCTTGCTGACAGAGGATTTCCGTCGGGCAGACTCGGGCGCAACTGCCGCCGAGAATGTTCGCCGAGAGGATTTTCTGTGCCGCGCCTTGCACGTTGTCCTGCTGGATATTTCGGATGAACGAGGGGATGTCAATGTCGCTCGGACAGGCATTCACGCACGGCGCGTCGTAGCAATACAGGCAGCGCGAAGCTTCCAGATGCGCCTGGCGGTCGTTGAGCGGCGGCGCGAGGTCGGTGAACTGAGCGGCGAGGGTGGCCGCGTTTTTATAGGGGTGCGGGAGGTGGGTCAGGGTCTTGATCACGGTGTTGGCCTCACGATTATTTGAGGTGCTGCCTCTGGTGGGCAGTGGTTTTGTGCAGTCAGTACTGGCCCCATCGCTGGCAAGCCCGCTCTCACAGGGATCTCAGGTGTCTACAAAACCTGGGGGAGCTGGCTTGCCAGCGATAGGCCGAAGACCGTTTTCAGCGTTTCACGGCCACAGGCTGATTCAACTCCGCCCGCTTGCTCAGCAAATCAAACACCGCCGGATACGCCGGCCGTTCGACATACCGCCCGGCGCCACGCTCGGCGCGCAAATCGCCATCGGCCCAGACCACCCGGCCCTGGCTGATCGTATGGCTCGGCACACCGCGCACGGTCTTGCCTTCGAAGATGTTGAAGTCGACTTGCTGGTGATGGGTCTTCGCCGAAATCGTCCGCGATCCCTCAGGGTCCCACAGCACCAGATCGGCATCGGCGCCCACGCGAATCGCACCCTTGCGCGGGTAGAGGTTGAAGATTTTCGCGGTGTTAGTAGAGGTCAGCGCGACGAACTGCTGCATCGAGAAACGCCCGGTGTTGACCCCTTCATCCCACAACACCGCCATGCGGTCTTCGATGCCGGCAGTGCCGTTCGGGATCTTGCTGAAATCATCGCGCCCCGCAGCTTTTTGCTCGGCGCAGAAACAGCAGTGGTCGGTGGCGGTGGTGTGCAGGTTGCCGGATTGCAAACCGTGCCAAAGCGCTTCCTGATGCCCGCGAGGACGGAAGGGCGGACTCATCACGTAGCCGGCGGCGGTCTGCCAGTCCGGGTGGCGGTAGACGCTGTCATCCAACAGCAAATGCCCGGCCAGCACTTCACCGTAAACCTGTTGACCCTTGCTGCGGGCGTAGGTGATTTCGTCCAGCGCTTCCTTGGTCGAGACGTGCACCAGATACAGCGGCGTGCCCAGGGTTTCGGCGATTCGGATCGCCCGGCTCGCGGCTTCACCTTCCACTTGCGACGGTCGCGACAGGGGATGCGCTTCCGGCCCGGTGATCCCTTGAGCCATCAGCTTGCGTTGCAGGTGATAAACCAGTTCGCCGTTTTCCGCATGCACGGTCGGCACGGCACCCAGTTCCAGGCAGCGCTCGAAACTCGCCACCAGCGTGTCATCCGCCGCCATGATCGCGTTCTTGTAGGCCATGAAATGCTTGAAGCTGTTGACCCCGTGATGGCTGACCAGCTCGGCCATGTCCTCGCGCACCTGTTCGCTCCACCAGGTGATCGCGACATGAAAGCCGTAGTCCGACGCAGACTTCTCGGCCCAACCGCGCCACTGATGAAACGCTTCCATCAGCGACTGCTGCGGATTGGGAATCACGAAGTCGATGATCGAGGTCGTGCCGCCGGCCAGACCCGCTGCCGTGCCGCTGAAAAAATCTTCGCTGGCCACTGTGCCCATAAAGGGAAGTTGCATGTGCGTGTGCGGGTCGATGCCGCCCGGCATCAGGTATTGGCCACTGCCATCGAGCACTTCGGCGCCCGCCGGAACATCGAGGTTGTCGCCGATGGCTTTGATCACGCCGTCGGCGCAATAGACGTCGGCGCGATAACTTTCATCATGGGTAATAACGGTGGCGCCACGGATCAACAGAGACATTCCGAGTTCCTCGCAGGCAATGACCGACTGGTGCCGGTTCTAAATGTTTTATATGAAGCTGACGTAAACAGGAGTATTCCTGCCAACGTTGTCAGGAATTGAAGCTAGTCTGAGTTGATGGATTGAGCAAGAATATTTTTTATATGCAAATAGGTGTTTTAAGTTGTTGATTTAAAACGAAAAAAAAATTAATCACCAAAATAGGGAGGCCTCTCACCAATTTGACGCACTTGACAGGTAATAAAAATAGTCAAAATTTCCTATGTGAAATCAGACGCTTGAGGAGGGTCTATGGTTGATGCGCAACCTTGAAAAAAATGGTGATGCACCAGTTTGAGTCCTGACGGTTCGGACAACTTGCCTGGTCTTCAGACTGAATGAGTGGGCAACGCTCCGAGGATTCATCTCAAGTCGATATAAAACTGATAAACATCAGTTGGTTGCAAAGTTTTTATGGAACTGCCCGATGCGCAAACGGGGTGATCGGCACGTTTATTGAAGCCATAAGTCCCTGATGAGCAAAAATAATTCAAAGAACAGTGGAGCGGCCATGCAACAGATCAGATCGCAAGTGACCGAACGCGACGGCTTGTTCGAGCTAGAAGCCGGCAGCGACGTCCTCGACAGTCCCCGTTACAACCACGACATGGCACCGACCAAGGTGCGCGAGCGAACCTGGAACAAATGGCACATCACTGCGCTGTGGATCGGCATGTCGATCTGCGTGCCGACCTATACCCTCGGCGGGGTGCTCACCGCGTATTTTGGCCTGAGCGTCGGTGAAGCGCTGCTGGCAATTCTGTTCGCCAACATCATCGTACTAATCCCCCTGACACTGAACGCCTTCCCCGGCACCAAATACGGCATTCCATTTCCGGTCTTGCTGCGTTCATCGTTTGGCATACTCGGCTCGAACATTCCCTGCCTGATCCGCGCGCTGGTTGCCTGTGGCTGGTTCGGCATCCAGACGATGTTTGGCGGCCTGGCGATTCACCTGTTTCTCGGCTCGGTGTTCGAGGGCTGGAAATCCTTGGGCGGCGCCGGTGAAGTCATTGGTTTCATGATCTTCTGGGCACTGAATTTGTGGGTGGTGATACGCGGCGCCGAGTCGATCAAATGGCTTGAAACGCTGTCCGCGCCGCTGCTGGTTTTGGTGGGTGTGGGATTGTTGGTGTGGGCGATGCCGAACGTGTCGATGACCGAACTGCTGGCGATCCCGGCCAAGCGGCCCGAAGGCGCGAGTGTGGTCAGTTATTTCGCCGCCGGCTTGACCGCGATGGTCGGATTCTGGGCCACGTTGTCGCTGAACATCCCCGACTTCAGCCGTTATGCCAAAAGCCAGAAGGATCAGATTGTCGGGCAGATCATCGGCCTGCCGCTGACCATGTTCCTGTTCGCCTCGCTGGGCGTGGTCATGACCGCGGCGTCGGTCAAACTGGTGGGCGTCACGGTCTCCGATCCGGTGACGCTGATCGGGCATATCCAGAGCCCGGTCTGGGTCGCGCTGGCCATGGCGCTGATCATCATCGCCACGCTCTCCACCAACACTGCCGCTAACATCGTGTCCCCGACCAACGACTTTCAGAACATCGCGCCGAAGGTGATCAACCGCACCAAAGCCGTGTTGCTCACCGGTCTGGTGGGGTTATTACTGATGGGCCATGAACTGCTGAAAAAGCTCGGGCTTATTGTTTCGGATGTGAGCCTGGAAACGGTGTATTCGAACTGGTTGCTGGGCTATTCCAGCCTGCTCGGGCCGATAGCCGGGATCATGGTGGTGGACTATTTCCTGATCAAAAAACAGCAGCTGGATTTGGCCGGCCTGTACCGTGATGACGTGTACCCGGCGTGGAACTGGTTCGGGTTTATCGCGTTTGGCGTTCCGGTGGTGTTGACGCTGCTGTCGCTGGGCAGCGATGCGTTCAGCTGGTTCTACAGTTATGGATGGTTTACCGGGTCGGCGCTGGGCGGGCTGATTTATTACGGGTTGTGCTCGATGCGGCCCAGCCCGTCTGTAGCGAAGTCTCCGGTGTGACGGATGGCCCCATCGCGAGCAGGCTCGCTCCCACATTTTGAAATGCGTTCCCCTGTGGGAGCGAGCCTGCTCGCGATGGCGGCCATAAATGCACCAAGGAACTGCCTGAAGAAACCTATAACAATTGCCTGAGGAGATCACCATGAACGCGGCTACAGACGTTCTGCAATCCACCCATCAGCACATCAACCGCGACCGCCTCTGGCAGTCGCTCATGGAACTCGCCAGGCTCGGTGCCACGGTCAAGGGCGGCGTCTGTCGCCTGGCCCTGACTGACCTCGATCGTCAGGCCCGGGACCTCTTCGTCAAATGGTGCGAGGAGGCCGGTTGTACCGTCAGCATCGATGCTGTGGGCAACATCTTCGCCCGCCGTCCCGGGCGCAACCCGAGCCTGCCACCGGTCATGACGGGCAGTCACATCGACACCCAACCCACCGGAGGAAAATTCGACGGCTGCTTCGGCGTGCTCGCCGGCGTCGAAGTGCTGCGCACCCTCAACGACCTTGGCGTGGAAACCGAAGCGCCGCTGGAAGTGGTGGTCTGGACCAACGAAGAAGGCTCGCGTTTCCCGCCGTGCATGATGGGTTCCGGCGTGTTCGCGGAAAAATTCACCCTCGAAGACACCCTCGCCAAGGTCGACGCCGAAGGCATTAGCGTCGGTGAAGCGCTGAACGCCATCGGCTACGCCGGCCCGCGTAAAGTCAGCGGCCACGCCGTCGGCGCCTATTTCGAGGCGCACATCGAACAAGGCCCGATCCTCGAAGACGAACGCAAAACCATAGGCGTGGTCATGGGCGCCCTCGGCCAGAAATGGTTCGACCTGAAACTGCGCGGCGTCGAAGCTCACGCCGGCCCGACCCCGATGCACCTGCGCAAGGACGCGCTGGTCGGCGCTGCCGTGATCGTCGGCGCCGTCAACCGCGCCGCCCACGGCCATCAACCTCACGCCTGCGGCACCGTCGGTTGCCTGCAAGCCTATCCCGGCTCACGCAACGTCATCCCCGGCGAAGTGCGCATGACCCTCGACTTCCGTCACCTGGAACCCGCACGCCTGGATTCGATGATCGCCGAAGTCCGCGCCGTCATTGAATCCACCTGCGAAGAACACCGCCTGACCTTCGAACTGACACCCACCGCCGACTTCCCGCCGCTGTATTTTGAAAAGGGCTGCGTAGACGCCGTCCGCAGCGCAGCACAAGGCCTCGGTTTGTCACACATGGACATCGTCAGCGGGGCAGGGCACGACGCAATCTTCCTCGCCGAACTCGGCCCGGCCGGCATGATCTTTGTTCCGTGCGAAGGCGGCATCAGTCACAACGAAATCGAAAACGCCGCGCCGGATGATTTGGCGGCCGGGTGTGCGGTGTTGTTAAGGGCGATGCTGGCGGCGTCGGCGACGATTGCCAGCGGGCAATTGGCTGCCTGAAAATCTGGAGGAGCGAGCTTGCTCCTACCGTGAGTCTCTTTGTGCCGCACTATCCCGACGGCCCGCGGTCGTAATCTTCACAAAGCGCCACGCAAGGGCGCGACCGAAATCGTGGAGAGCCAATGAGCCAGGACGTCCTGACCACCGAGACCAACCGTCACCAGTTGCAGCAGATCATCGCGGGCCTCTCCGACGGGGTGATCCTGTTGGAACTCGATCAAACCATTCTCTGGGCCAACGAAGCCGCGCTGGCCATGCACGGTGTCAGCCAGCTCGGCGATCTGGGCGCCAATGCCAAGGAATATGCGCAGCGGTTTACGTTGCGCTATCGCAACAATCATCCGGTCCCGGTCGACAATTACCCGATCAATCGCGTGGCCCGCGGCGAGGCATTCAGCGATGTGTTGGTGGAAGTGACGCCTGCGGACGACGAAGAGCGTACCTGGGTCCACAACGTACGCAGCATGGTCCTGACTAATGGCGCCGGTGTAGCCGAGTCGCTGGTGGTGATCATGGACGATGTCACCGAGTGGGCCAGTGCCGAGCAGCGTTTCGAAAGGACCTTTAACGCCAACCCCGCGCCTGCGGTCATCTGCCGTCTCAGCGATTTGCGTTACATCAAGGTTAACGCCGGTTTTCTGGAAATGTCCGGCTATACCCGCGATCAGGTTATCGGCGTTTCCACCTATGAACTGGACATTCTCGAAGGCGCTGAAAAGAAAGACCTGGCGATTGAGCGTTTGCGCGAACACGCCACCATTCCGCAAATGCAGGCTGAGCTGAAATTGGCAGAAGGCGGCAGCAAGCAAGTGATCGTCGCCGGCCAACCCCTTGAACTCAACGATGAAGACTGCATGCTGTTTTCGTTCGTCGACATGGAACCACGGCACAAGGCTGAAGTGGCCCTGCGTCAAAGCGAAGAACGGTTCGCCAAGGCTTTTCGCCTGACCCCGGTGCCCACCCTGGTGTGTGGCGCGAGCGATCAGATCGTGATCGACGTCAACGAAGCCTTCCTCGATACCCTGGCGTACCCCAGCGAGGAAGTGCTGGGCAAGACCTTGGCCGAAATCGATTTCATCCAGGATAAAAACGCGCGCACCCGGCTGCTTGCCGCGTTGGAGAAGGCCGGCAGCCTGGATCGCATTGATGTGCGCCTGCGCAAAAAAGACAGCGAGTTGATCGACTGCGCGATTTCCGCCGACACCGTGAACATCCAGGAAAATCCCTGTTACCTGCTGGTGTTGATGGACATCACCGAGCGCAAACGGACCGAGCTGGAGTTGGTCTCGGCCATTGAAGAAGTGATGAAAGATGCTTCATGGTTCAGCCGCACGCTGATCGAAAAACTCGCTAATGTTAAAAGCGTCAATTCGCCGAAGTTGCCCAGTGTGTCGTTCACCGACCTCACTGCCCGGGAACGCGATGTGCTGGGTTTGATTTGCGAAGGCCTGGCCGACAAGGAAATCGCTGCACGCTTGAAGCTGGCGCCCAATACCGTGCGCAATCACGTTGCAACGGTGTACTCCAAACTCGATGTGCACAGCCGCAGCGAGGCAATCGTCTGGGCGCGCGAACGAGGATTGTTTTCCAGCGAACGCCGAACGACAACTCAGCGTTAAGGTGCAAATGCACTAGTTGAGGCGGTGCAAATTCATGTTTTGGTCGGGTGGTTTGGTTCTTAGGCTGTAAAGGTGCGACACGAGTCTTAGTGTCACCTCGAAACAACCAAAGGAACATGTCCATGATCACGTGCACACCGCACTGGTTCACGCAACACCCAGGTAAGTCGCAATGATTTCCTTGGCGCACTTGCGCCTGCAACTGGAGCGCAGTTTTCCACCGCTGGCGTGTGAATGCACGCTCTCGGGTGACCACTCGTTGACGGTCAAGCTCTACCACCCCGTGTCCGGTCAGGTGGACTTGGTGGTCAGCGGCCTGAGTGTCACAACACTTGGCAACCCGGAGGCCTTGCAAGCGCTGGTCGAAGAACTCCGCTACGAACTCGAGAGCAATACATTGAGCCGTCCTGGCGCGATCGTGTAGGCGCGGACGGCCGACTGAGCCGTAACAAATACGAAACTAATCTATCCGTGGCGGGTCGCTAATAAATGGCGGCAACGTTGTTGTCGCTGAAACCTGTCGATCACCTGCCACGGGTCAGCCTATGAACAGTCTTGGGAAACGCGTTTTATTGCCAGTGTCGTTCGCCTTATGCGCAGCCATTCTCGGCGGCTGCGCCAGTCCTCCACCGCCGCCACCCTTGGCTCCGCCGCCTATGCCCCAGCGCACCTGTGAAACGACCGAACAGACTGATGTCACCGGTGAAGCCAGGGCGGAAGGGCAGGTGACGAGAGAGGCGACGTTGACTCGGTGCATTACGCAATAATCTGCATTACATTGCGGACGTGCTTTTGTAGGAGCAATCTCGCTCCTACAGTGAGTCAGTGAACCGAAAGTGTCGGTCAGGACAGGAAGCCCCCATCCACATTCAACGACACGCCTGTCGTGTAGCTCGAAGCATCACTTGCCAGATACAACACCGCCCCCGCCATTTCACTTGGATCCGCCACGCGTTTGAGCGGAATCTGCGCCAGTGCCGTCTTCAAGATCGCTTCGTTCTTCACCAGCGCCGAAGCAAACTTGGTATCGGTCAACCCAGGCAACAGTGCATTGCAACGAATCCCGAACTGCGCGCATTCCTTGGCGAACACCTTGGTCATATTGATCACGGCGGCCTTGGTCACCGAGTAGATGCCCTGGAAGATCCCCGGCGAGATGCCGTTGATCGACGCCACGTTGATGATGCTGCCGCCACCGTTGTCGCGCATCAACTTACCCGCTTCGACCGACATGAAGAAGTAACCGCGGATGTTCACATCGACGGTTTTCTGGAAGGCGCTGAGGTCGGTGTCCAATACGTTGCAGAACTGCGGGTTGGTTGCCGCGTTGTTGACCAGGATGTCGAGGCGGCCGAACTGTTCGCGGATGCCGGCGAAGACTTGGCTGATCTGTTCCATCTCACCGATGTGACAAGCGACCGCGGTGGCTTTACCGCCGGCGGCGATGATGGCGTCGGCGACGTGTTGGCAGCCTTCGAGTTTGCGGCTCGAGACGATGACGTGGGCGCCTTGCTGGGCCAAGAGTTTGGCGATGGCTTCACCGATGCCACGGCTGGCGCCGGAGACGAAAGCGATCTTGCCGTCGAGGTCGAACAACTGGGTCTTGGACATGGGATTCCCTTATGAGAGGTCTTATTGGATGGCCTGGATCAGAGGCTGGATTTCTGGATGACCTGCAGGCTCATCTGCTCCAGCAATTTGTTCATGTGAATGAACTGTGCGAAGCGTTTGTCCTGGGTCTGGCCATGGAAGAAGCGGTAGTAGATCTGCTGCACAATGCCGGCGAGGCGGAACAGGCCGTAGGTGTAGTAGAAGTCGAAATTGTCGATCCGGATGCCCGAGCGCTCGGCGTAGTAGTCGACGAATTCACGACGCGTCAGCATGCCCGGCGCGTGGCTCGGCTGGCGGCGCATCAGTTGCACCGGCGCCGGGTCGTCGGCTTCGATCCAGTAGGCGAGGGTATTGCCCAGGTCCATCAGCGGGTCGCCGAGCGTGGTGAGTTCCCAGTCGAGCACACCGATGATCTGCATCGGGTTATTCGGGTCCAGGATCACGTTGTCGAAGCGATAGTCGTTGTGGACGATGCTTGAGGTCGGGTGATCCGTGGGCATCTTGTCGTTGAGCCAGGCTTTCACCACGTCCCACTGCGGGGCGTCCGGGGTCAGGGCTTTTTCGTAACGGTCGCTCCAGCCTTTGATCTGCCGCGCGACGTAACCTTCAGGCTTGCCGAGATCGCCAAGGCCATAGGCGTTGTAGTCGACCCGGTGTAGCTCAACGAATTTGTCGATGAAGCTTTTGCACAAGGCTTCGGTTTTTGCTGAATCCAGGCCCAATTCCGGCGGCAGTTCCGAGCGCAGGATGATCCCGTTGACCCGTTCCATCACATAGAATTCGGCGCCGATCACTGACTCGTCGGTGCAGTGCACGTAGGCCCTCGGGCAATACGGAAAACCGTCGCGCAGCTGATTGAGGATGCGAAATTCGCGACCCATGTCATGGGCGGACTTGGCCTTGTGGCCGAAGGGAGGTCGACGCAGGACGAATTCCTGTTCGGGGTATTCCAGCAAGTAAGTGAGGTTCGACGCACCACCGGGAAACTGGCTGATGTGCGGCGAGCCACTGATGCCCGGAATGTGCGCCTTGAGGTACGGATCGATCAGGCTGGCATCGAGTTCTTCGCCGGTGCGGATACGGGTGGACTGATCAGTAAGCGCCATGCTTATCCCTTCTGCTTATTCTGGAGACCTGAAACTATTGGCTAATCTAATGCGCGCACCGGGCACCGACAACCACGATAGGCCCTTATAGGTGAGCGTGTTGCCGGGCAATCATTGCATTTGATACAGCTGTTTGAATTGTCCTACAGCGCGGCTTTGTCCAGGGCTGTCGGCAGGGTGATAGGAGTCAGCACCGGTTCCCCGGAAAAGAACGCCATCAGGTTGCGCCCGACCAGCTCGACGGTGCCGCGAGTCGCCTCAGGGGACAGGCCCGCGACGTGCGGCGTGAGAATCACGTTGCCCAGGGATTTCAGTGCGTCTGGCACCTGAGGTTCATGATCGAAGACGTCCAGTCCCGCGCCGGCAATGCGTCGTTGCTCCAGGGCGGAGATCAAGTCGGCCGTCACCACCACGCTGGCGCGGGCGATGTTGATGAGAAAGCCGTGGGGGCCCAGCGCATCCAGCACTGATTTGTTGATCAGGCTGCGGGTGCCGAGTCCGCCGGGAGTGGCCACCACCAGGAAGTCCGATGCGCGGGCCAGTTCGGTGGGCGTCGAGCAGAAGGTGTACGGCACGTCGCTGCGATGCTGGCGGTTGTGGTAACTGACCGTCATGTCGAAACCGTTGGCCGCGCGTTTGGCGATGGCCATGCCAACGGCCCCGAGGCCGAGGATGCCCAGGCGTTTGCCGGCGAGGGAAGGGCGCATGATCTTCGGCCACTCGCCCCGGCGGACGGCGGCGTCGCAGCGCGAAATGTCCCGGACCAGTGAAAGCAGCATCGCCATCGCGTGGTCCGCCACAGAAGAAGCATTGACGCCCGCGCCGTTGGTGACGGTGATGCCGCGGTCGGCGGCGGCTTGCAGGTCGACGTGTTCGTAACCGGCGCCAATCACGCAAATAATCTTAAGCGAAGGCAACGCGGCTATTTCGTTTTCGTACAAACCCAGTGGCCCGCGCGTCAGGACCGCGTCAATCCGCGCGCCATGGTTGGCAATGGCCGCGGCGCGCTCGGCGGGGGTCGGCGCCAGGATCAGGTGAAAACCCTGATGTTCCAGAATCGGCAGGTAATCATTAATGGTTTCAACCAATACCAAAACGGTTGCGGGCATGCTGGGCTCCTGTGACTCGAATATCCCTAGAAATTGCTGACTTCGGCATGCATTGGCAACGACCAAAATTCGCAGCACCGCCAGATGATCATAGCGGAACAGGAGCGAGAGGTTATGACACTGTGAGAAAGGTGCGCGCGGCCTCCAGAATTTCATCGGACAGGGCGTCACCCCGGGTGGCGCGGGCCAACGTCAGCGCGCCGACCATCAGCGAATATTGCACCAACGCCTGCTGTCGATCGCGGGTTTCATCGCCGGTGTCCATCAACGTGCCGAGCGTGCCAAGCAAGGCGTCGAGACCATTCACGAAGGTCTGGCGGATGCCACTGTCGGCGGCTTCGTGGCACATGTCTCCGGCAAACGCCGCGACCGGGCAGCTGTCGCCCGGGTTGTCGCGGCTGGCAGCCGACAGATAAGGAGTGATCAAGGCCTGGCGCGCGGCGCGCTTGTCTTCGTTGGCGGCGATCCAGCCTTTCCAGCGCTCTGACGATTGCTGAAATGCTCGCGCACTGGCTTCTTGCGCCAAGGCTTCCTTGGACTCGAAATGGCCATAAAAACCGCCATGAGTCAGGCCTGCTGCCGCCATGACGTCGATGACGCTAATGCCGTGCAACCCCCGTTCACGAAACAGCCGCGTGGCGGCGTCGACGATGATTTCGCGGTTGAGGTCGGCTTGCTTGCGGGAAACACGGGGCATTTTGGCGGCTCACAAAAATGAACAGGTGGAGATCAGAGGGCGTACTAAGCGATACCGTTGCCGAACGACCAGTTCTCTTTTTTCACTTCGACCAGATTATAGATGTCGGTCATCCTAAAATACATGATGACAAACCTTTATCAAGTCAAATGTGTTTCTCTGTAGGGGCGAGCTTGCTTGCGATGGCGTGTCAGCTGACGCAGTTATGCCGGTTGGATCATCGCGAGCAGGCTCGCTCCTACAGGGGGTGGTGTTGTCCATTAATGACCGATCCGCACCACCATTCCTCAGCCAAGCCTTTGCTTCTGTTCATTAATCCCGGACAATCGCGCCCCTGTTTCGGGCAGGGCGCTGCCTGTCGGATATTTCCGACTCGCCCTGACCGGGTAGCAACTGACCGGAATGCGGAGATCCCACCGGATGAATGATCAGGCCAATAGCGTCAACGAACGCTACGTAGCGGCGAAACCTGTCAGCCTTGAAAGCTGGAATCGTCATGACACCACCTGGATGCTGGGACTGTTTGGCACGGCCATCGGCGCCGGCACCCTGTTTTTGCCGATCAACGCAGGCCTAGGCGGTTTCTGGCCGTTGCTCATTCTGGCGCTGCTGGCATTTCCCATGACGTTTTACGCGCACCGTGGCCTGACCCGCTTCGTGTTGTCCGGCCGTGAAGGCGCGGACATTACTGAAGTGGTGGAAGAACACTTCGGCATCAAGGCCGGCGCGCTGATCACCTTGCTGTACTTCTTCGCGATCTTCCCGATCCTGCTGATCTACAGCGTGGCCCTGACCAATACTGTGGGCAGTTTCCTCGAACATCAAATGCACATCATGCCGCCACCGCGCGCCGTGCTGTCGTTGGTGCTGATCCTCGGTCTGCTGGCCGTCGTACGTTGCGGCGAGCAGGCGATCATCAAGGCCATGAGCCTGATGGTTTATCCGTTTATCGTCGCGTTGCTGTTTCTCGCCGTGTTCCTCATTCCGCACTGGAACGGTGGCATCCTCAGCACCGCGTCAACGCTGCCGGAACCGTCGGCGCTGCTGCACACGTTGTGGCTGGCGATTCCGGTGATGGTGTTCTCGTTCAACCACTCGCCGATCATCTCGGCGTTCGCCGTGGACCAGAAGCGCCGCTACGGTGATCACGCCGAAGAGCGCAGCTCGCAG
Organism: Pseudomonas sp. GB2N2; assembly: GCF_054897705.1. Taxonomy (NCBI): domain Bacteria; kingdom Pseudomonadati; phylum Pseudomonadota; class Gammaproteobacteria; order Pseudomonadales; family Pseudomonadaceae; genus Pseudomonas; species Pseudomonas sp. GB2N2. Next base: position 1,838,901 of record NZ_CM142701.1, on the reverse strand, counting down.
ATCCTGTCCCGCGCTCACGTACTGATGGTGGTGATGGTGCTGTTCTTCGTGTTCAGCTGCGTGCTGACCCTTTCGCCAGCGCAACTGGCGGAAGCAAAGGCGCAGAACCTGTCGATCCTGTCGTACCTGGCCAACCACTTCAGTAATCCGACCATTGCGTTTGCGGCGCCATTGATTGCGTTCGTGGCCATTTCCAAGTCGTTTCTGGGTCACTACATTGGTGCCAGCGAAGGGTTGAAAGGCCTGGTGATGAAGAGCGGCAAGCGTCCTGCACCGAAGACGCTGGATCGTCTGACCGCAGCGTTCATGCTGGTGGTGTGCTGGATTGTGGCGACGCTGAACCCGAGCATCCTCGGCATGATCGAAACCCTCGGCGGCCCGATCATCGCGGCCATTCTGTTTTTGATGCCGATGTATGCGATTCGCAAAGTTCCGGCGATGGCGCGTTTCCGTGGCCAGGCGTCCAACGTCTTTGTGACGGCGGTGGGCCTGGTGGCGATCTCGGCGTTGATCTATTCGTTGAGTGCCTGATTCCTGCTGGTGATCGTTCCCACGCACTCCGCAGGATAAACGGCTATGCTGCCGCCGCATCGGCGCGACGCAGAGCGCTTTATCTGGAGAGGCTTTATGGCTCGTGCCCCTGGCGCATCGGCGCAAACCCGTGCCGATGTGCCAAACCGCTGGCTCGATGTGCTGGCGGGCCTTTCGATTGCAGGTTTGTTGCTGCCCGAGGCGGTCGCCTATTCCAGCATTGCCGCGTTGCCGCCACAGGCCGGGGTGATTGCGTTATTTGCCGGGCTGCTGTGCTACGGATTGTTCGGCACCAGCCGTTTCGCCATCGTTTCCGCGACCTCTTCGTCAGCCGCCGTGCTCGCCGCCGCCACCGCCACGCTGGCCAATGGCGATTCGGCCTTGCGCATGACCCTGGCGATCGGCCTGGTGCTGGTCACCGGTGGTTTCTTCCTGTTGGCGGGGTTGTTCAAACTTGGCAGCGTCACTTCATTTATCGCCAAACCGGTGCTGCGCGGCTTTGCGTTGGGGCTGGCCCTGACCATCATCCTCAAGCAAGTGGCGAGCATCGTCGACGTGCACCTTAGTACCGGCAACCTTATCCGTTTCCTCCCGCAACTGCTGGAGCAATGGCCGCAGTGGAATAAGGTCGGGGCATTGGTCGCGGCAGTGGCGCTGCTGGTGTTGTGGCTATGTTCGCGGGTCAGGCGTTTGCCCGGCGGTTTACTGGTCGTAGCGCTGGGCATCGCGGCGGGCCAATGGCTGCACCTGCCGGCCTACGGGGTCAAGCTGATCGGCGTTATCGACCTGAGCCTCGAAGTGCCGCATCTGCCGGTATTGCCATTCGCCGATTGGTTGCGCCTGGGTGAACTGGCGTTCGCCATGGTGATGATTCTGTACGCCGAGTCCTACGGCTCGATCAGTTCGTTCGCGCTAAAACACGGCGACCGCGTGTCTTCCAACCGCGACTTGCTGGCCCTCGGTGCTTCCAATCTTTTATCTGGCCTGTTCCATGGCATGCCGGCAGGCGCCGGTTATTCGGCGACCTCGGCCAATGAAGCGGCGGGCGCGGGTTCGCGTCTTTCCGGAGCGGTAGCGGCGGGCGTCGTGCTGCTCATTGTGCTGACGCTGTTGCCGTGGATCGCCCTGACGCCCGAACCGGTGCTGGCCGCCATCGTCATTCATGCCTTGGCCCGGGGCCTGAGCTTGCAACCGTTGGGCCGGTATTTCATTTGGCGCCGCGACCGCCTGCTGGTGATCTGCGCGGTGGTGGCAGTGCTGGTGCTGGGTGTGCTGGACGGTTTGCTGCTGGCGGTGGCGATCAGCGTGGTGCTGATGCTCAAGCAGATGTCATCGGCGGATATCCAGGTATTGGGGCAACTGAGCGGCAGCCATGATTTTGTCGACGTGCACCGTCATCCCGACGCTCAGGCAATTCCCGGGGTGTTGATTGTGCGGCCCAGCGAGGCGCTGTTTTTCGCCAATGTCGAACGCATTCTGGGCGGTGCACTGCGTCTGGCCCGACACGCGGAACCGCCGGTGCACACGATTATTCTCAGCCTCGAAGAATCGCCGGATCTGGACGGCACCAGCATCGAAGCGCTGGAAGCGTTCTTTTTGCAGGTGCGGGCCGAGGATAAGTTGCTGATTCTGGCGCGGCTCAAGCATGAGGCGAAAGCGGTACTGTCGATATTGCCGACGCAGGAGCTGGAGCAGGTGGTGCTCAGTGGGTTGAGTGTCGATGGTGCGGTCCAACAGGCCCTCAAGCCGTACACATGACCCCGGTAGGAGTGAGCCTGCTCGCGATGGCGGTGTGTCAGTCAACATTTTGCGGAATGACACACCGCCATCGCGAGCAGGCTCACTCCTACAGGGGATGATGCAAACCTTTCGGGCATAAAAAACGCCGCTCATCTCGCGATGGGCGGCGTTTTTTACAGCGTTGTAACGTTAGGCTTGAACGACCGGAATGTTGGCGTTCGCAGCAGCTTCACGGAACTCGGCGATCTGGTCGAAGGACAGGTAGCGGTAAACATCGGCCGCCATGCTGTCGATCTTTCCAGCGTATTCCATGTACTCCTCGACGGTCGGCAGGCGACCCAGGATGGACGCAACGGACGCCAATTCAGCCGAGGCCAGGTAAACGTTCGCGCCGTCACCCAGACGGTTCGGGAAGTTACGGGTCGATGTCGACACCACGGTGGAGTTCGGTTCTACGCGTGCCTGGTTACCCATGCACAGCGAGCAGCCCGGCATTTCCATGCGTGCGCCAGCCTTGCCGTAGATGCCGTAGTAGCCTTCTTCGGTCAACTGGTGAGCGTCCATTTTGGTCGGCGGCGACAGCCACAGACGGGTTGGAAGCTGACCTTTGACCTGATCCAGCAGTTTACCGGCAGCGCGGAAGTGACCGATGTTGGTCATGCACGAACCGATGAACACTTCGTCGATCTTCTCGCCAGCAACGCTGGACAGCAGACGGGCATCGTCCGGATCGTTCGGCGCGCAGAGCACAGGCTCCTTGATGTCAGCCAGGTCGATTTCGATGACTTCAGCGTATTCGGCGTCAGCATCGGCAACCATCAACTCAGGGTTGGCAACCCAGGCTTCCATCGCTTGAGCACGACGTTCCAGAGTACGTGCATCGCCGTAGCCTTCGCCGATCATCCAGCGCAGCAGGGTGATGTTGGAGTTCAAGTACTCGGTGATCGAGTCCTTCGACAGCTTGATGGTGCAACCGGCAGCCGAACGTTCGGCCGAGGCGTCGGACAGCTCGAAAGCCTGTTCGATGCTCAGGTTGTCCAGGCCTTCGATTTCCAGGATGCGGCCGGAGAAGGCGTTCTTCTTGCCTTTCTTCTCGACGGTCAGCAGACCAGCCTGAATCGCGAAGTAAGGAATGGCGTGAACCAAGTCACGCAGGGTAACGCCCGGCTGCATTTTGCCTTTGAAGCGCACCAGGATCGATTCCGGCATGTCCAGCGGCATAACGCCGGTGGCTGCAGCAAACGCAACCAGACCGGAACCGGCCGGGAACGAAATGCCCATCGGAAAGCGGGTGTGCGAGTCACCACCAGTACCGACGGTGTCCGGCAGCAGCATGCGGTTCAGCCAGCTGTGGATGATGCCGTCGCCCGGACGCAGGGAAACGCCGCCGCGGGTCATGATGAAGTCTGGCAGGGTGTGGTGGGTGGTCACGTCGATCGGCTTTGGATAAGCCGCGGTGTGGCAGAAGGACTGCATTACCAGATCGGTCGAGAAGCCCAGGCACGCCAGGTCTTTCAGTTCATCACGGGTCATCGGACCGGTGGTGTCCTGGGAACCGACGGTGGTCATTTTCGGTTCGCAGTAGGTGCCAGGACGCACACCTTTGCCTTCCGGCAGACCGCAAGCCTTGCCGACCATTTTCTGTGCCAGGGTGTAGCCCTTGCCGGTGTCGACAGGTGCTTCCGGCAGTTTGAACAGATCGGTAGGACCCAGGCCCAGTTCGGCACGCGCCTTGTCGGTCAGGCCACGGCCGATGATCAGCGGGATACGGCCGCCAGCACGGACTTCGTCCAACAGCACCGGGGTCTTCATTTCGAAGGTGGTCAAGACTTCGTCAGTGCCGTGTTTGCAGACTTTGCCAGCATGCGGGTACAGGTCGATCACGTCGCCCATGTGCATGTTGGAAACGTCGAATTCGATCGGCAGTGCGCCGGCATCTTCCATGGTGTTGTAGAAGATCGGCGCGATCTTGCTGCCGAAGCAGAAACCGCCAGCACGCTTGTTCGGCACGTTGGGCACGTCGTCGCCGAAGAACCACAGCACCGAGTTGGTGGCCGATTTACGCGACGAACCGGTACCGACCACGTCACCAACGTAGGCAATAGGGAAGCCTTGGCCGCGCATTTCTTCGATCTGCTTCATCGGGCCGGTAACGCCCTGAACATCGGGCACGATGCCTTCGCGGGCCATTTTCAGCATAGCGAGGGCGTGCAGCGGGATGTCCGGACGGGACCAGGCGTCTGGGGCAGGGGACAGGTCGTCGGTGTTGGTTTCGCCTGTGACCTTGAACACGCGCAGGCTGATCTTGTCGGCCAAGGTCGGACGGTTGCGGAACCACTCGCCGTCAGCCCAGGACTGGATCACGCCTTTGGCATGTTCGTTGCCGTTTTTGGCTTTTTCAGCGACGTCGTGGAACGCATCGAACATCAGCAGGGTGTGCTTCAGTTGAGCGGCAGCGACAGGGGCCAGTTCGGCGCTGTCGAGCAGGTCAACCAGCGTCACGATGTTATAGCCACCCTGCATGGTGCCGAGCAGTTCAACCGCGCGCTTTTTGTCGATCAGAGGGGAAGTCGCTTCGCCTTTGGCCAAGGCTGACAGGAAGCCGGCCTTTACATAGGCTGCTTCGTCCACGCCAGGCGGAATGCGATTGGTGATCAGGTCAACGAGGAACGCTTCTTCGCCAGCCGGGGGATTCTTCAGCAGCTCGACCAGGCCTGCAGTTTGTTCGGCGTTAAGCGGCTGGGGAACGATACCCAGTGCTGCACGCTCTTCGATATGTTTGCGGTAGGCTTCAAGCACAGTTATTACCCTCATCAGTGGTCCCAAATGGGTGTCCGGGACGCTCATCCCGAAATTGCCGTACTCATGCGCTGCGTGGCGTTGTGGGCCACTTAGCCAGAATTACCGACAATTCCTTACAGAAGCTGCTTTCAAAGTTTTACGCCTGCAGAACGGGGGAGCTGATGAGGGTTGGCGTTGGGCTTTTCCCCGCTGGAAAAACCCTTCGCCAACACCGCTCTGTAGGAACGACTGTGCTCGTGACGCTTTGAAAACAGCTTCTAACGGACATTGGCGCCTTAAAAGGCTGGCTGATTCTACGGCAAAAAAAAATTAAAGGTAAGTTAGCCCCTCAATTTTGAGGGGTGATGAATGTTAGACAAAGGGCTAACATGCCGGCCTGTTCTGTTTTTCCGTGTTTTGCCTACCTATGCCCAATCAGACCATCAAAACCCCCTGCGTCGGCCTTTGCTCCACCGTTTACGGTGACCTGGTCTGCCGTGGCTGCAAGCGTTTTCACCATGAAGTGATCAACTGGAACGGCTACAACGAGGAGGAGAAGCGCGCGGTGTGGCTGCGCCTTGAGCAACTGCTGTCTCAGGTGATGGCCAGTAAACTGGAGGTTTTTGATCCCCAGCGCCTGCGTCTGCAGCTGGAACAACGCAAGATTCGCTTCGTGCCGCATCAGTCGGAATATTGCTGGGCGTACCAGTTGATCGCCCGGGGTGCGCGGGTGATCAACAACCTCGAGGCGTACGGGATGGTGCTGATGCCGGAGTTTCGCGACTGGACCCTGCCAGAGCTGCGGGATGCGATTGATCGGGAGTTCTTTTTGTTGTCTGAGGCGCATTACCAGCGGTACATCGCACCGGGGTTCCTCAAGGATGCGTTCGTCGGCTGAATCTTCAAAGGATTGCCGGCGAGCCGGCGATGGCGATCTACCCGCCACTGCAAAATTTCAATGCTGCGTAACGATCTCCTCCAGATGATCCATGATCGTATCCGGCTTCAGCACCAGCACATCGCTCTCCACCGCATCCAGCACCACCTCCGCCGTATTCCCGATCAGCGCGCCCGACAACCCGGACCGCGCCACCGTGCCGATCACTGTCACTGCCACCCCCAGCTTGTGCACCAGAAACGGAATCAACACATCCGCCGGGCCTTCCTCGATATGCAGGTGCTCGTCATCGATATCGAATTCCGCCTGAAACGCCTTGCACTGTTCGCGATAGCGCGCCTCGATGGTTGCACTGAGCTGCAGGGTCGGATCAGAGGATGACAGCATCGGCGACGGATGAGCGCTGATCACGTGCAACTGAGCCTTGGCCAGGCTGGCGATGTCGTAGCCGTGATCGACAATGGTGGCATGCAAGGTGCGGTGCTCACCGTCGGTATTACCGACGTCAATTGCCGCCAGAATGACCCCGCCGGTCCACGGTTTCGAGGTTTTCACCAGCAGCACCGGCGTCGGGCAAAAGCGCAACAGCTTCCAGTCCGCCGGGGTCAGCAGGGCCTTTTTCAACGGACTGTCGGGGAAGTGCTGTTTGATCACCAGCCCGCAACCTTCCGCTTGCTGCACGTCAACGATGGTTTCGTGCAGGCTTTCGTTCCACGCCTGCTCGGTGGTGACGCTATAGCCATCCTCAAGCAGCGCAGCCTTGAGCACGCCAAGCATGCCGCTGTGGTCATGCTTGCGGTCGCACACCAGCAGATGCAGGTGCGCCTGCGTCACGCCGGCGATCAGCTTGGCCCGTTTGAGCGCCAGGCTTTCCGAGTGTTCGGGTTCGATGACCACCAGAATGCTGCGAATGGCTTGCATGATCGGGATCTCCAGAAAGTAAAAAACGCTGCGCGGGACAACGGATAACTATAGTAGTTGCTGGTCGCGCATCCGTGACTTGATACATATCAACGTTCGCGACTGGTGGTCTGGCGCCGGGCCGGTATAATCGGCGCCCTTCGTTTTGAACCTCCTATGTCCGTGAGCCCCATGATCCTTCCCGAAATTCACCAGTTTCTCGGTTGCCGTACCCCTGACGGCTGGGTCCGGGCCGCACTGGCCGATCAGGAAACGTTGCTGATCGACCACAAGAACTGCGAATTCAAGGCTGCCAGCACGGCGTTAAGCCTGATCGCCAAGTACCACTCCCATGTCGATTTGATCAACCTGATGTCGCGTCTGGCCCGGGAAGAACTGGTGCACCACGAACAGGTCATGCGCCTGATGAAAAAGCGCAAGATCGAGCTGCGTCAGCTGTCCGCCGGCCGTTACGCCTCGGGCCTGCGCAAAGTGGTGCGCAGTCACGAGCCGGTCAAACTGGTGGATACGCTGGTGGTCGGCGCGTTCATCGAGGCCCGCAGCTGCGAGCGTTTCGAGGCACTCGTGCCGCATCTGGAAGAAGAACTCGGCAAGTTCTACTTCGGTTTGCTGAAAAGCGAGGCGCGGCATTTCCAGGGCTACCTGAAACTGGCTTACCAATACGGTGACGCCAAGGACATTGCCGTGGTGATCGACCGGGTGCGCGAAGCCGAGCAGGAATTGATTGAATCACCGGACGTGGAGTTTCGCTTTCACAGCGGTGTGCCGATGCTGACGTCGAAGGCCTGACTGAGCGAAAACACCCCCGCCAATCTCCGTCAGATTAGCGGGGTATACGATCAACTCTTCAACGGCTCATTCTGCCTTCTTTGTTGAAATGGAAAGTAAGCGCGTTTTTCGAAACGCGGTGACTTAAATCGACGTTTTTAACGCACATCGTGAACGGAAAGTCTTTGGTGTTGATTGGCGCTTCATACGACGTGTGTACATAGTCTTTTTTGTCCACGTTGCTACAGTCTGTCTCTTTGAACGGGCCCTTGTAATAACGAATGGCAAGATTTGCAGGAAGATTCTGACTGAATTGCAGGGCAAGACTTCCGTCGTTGTAAATGCGGTAATTAGGGTTCAGTGGTAACGCGACAAGCGTTCTTTCTATCAGTTGGGTTGGGAGGATTAAAGTGCCTTTCAAGTGCTCGGTAGTCAGTGCCTGTTCCGCAGTATCGACACCTGTAACGCACAGAAAATAGAGCCCTGTCTCTCGAGGTATTGGTGATTTGATAGTTGCATCGGTTGCGTCTTCGATGTTGCTGTAACCAACAGGCAGGCCGCAATGTGCAGGATCTCGGGTGGCTTTAAACCTGTAGTAAGGTGTGTTTAAAGAAAACGTGGCCCTTGCAGTGAGTGGCTTGTCTTCGAACGGCATTGCAGTGTATCGGGAATAATTATCCAGGTCAGTAACTTCGAAAGAACGTCCAAGCGTGCATGCATTTGAGGTGTTCGTGAAAACACCGTCACTGAAACAGCTCGATAAAAAGCTGACAGAGTGGCCATAGCGTGTTTGCGGTGTCCATACGGGCTGGCCATCTTTGACTTCACACGGAGCGAAATCAAAACATTGTCGTTCACTCGTCGAATTGTAGGTGTCCATCGACAGCACGCTAAGAAGCGTGCCGCTGTCGCGATCAACCACGGGGGCACCTGACGAGGAATAGTCTGCAGCCCCACAGCTATTTTTCAGTGTGTTGAGGTAAAGCTCGTCTACCCCCGCAAGGACTGCCCCCCCTGTAGACTCCTGAGTACACGCCTGCACGCGTAGTCCTGTGTTCTGCGTGCTTGTTCTCGTACCGAAAACAAGCACGTTGTTTAGTGCATCTGTAGATTGTGGTACCAACTTGAGTGGCGTTATTCCGTCTTCCAGCAATGTCGAAAGAGGAACCTGTAACTCTATAATCGCGAGGTCAGTATTGTCGCGGTTTTCCCAGGTCGTCGTGCGAATTGTGTAGCTCTTGAAGTCGAGATTGGTGTCACTGAAATAGTTGAATGTTACGGTTCTAGATATGGGCTGTGGCTGAAGCAGATGGGGAATACCTGATACGCAGTTTCCTGCAGTGAGCACATACGCAGGGCCTACTGCGTTATTATTCTGGTCCCGTGTGTCCAGCAGGCTGGCGGTGCAATTTGCATTGTCTCCCCAGAAAATTTGTCCGATTCCATTCCACTGCTGGTTTTCTTTATTTTTATTATTCAACAGCGTTGACCCCGCCCCGTCAATGGCGAGCGTTCCAAAGCTCAATGCAGACGTTGATAATAATAATGTTCCGATTAGTAAAGATGAAGTTGCCAGTCGTGTATTTTTCATAACCATTCCTTGGTTGAGTTCGGGCGTTTCGGAGTCATTAAGTAAGGTGCGCCCGGCGTGATCCGACATTAGAATCTTCGCCTGATATCAGCAAGTTATTAAATAGCGAGTATCGGGCTTAATGGTTTCGGTCTATTGCGGCACGTTTATGAACACAACGGTGCAATCCTGTAAAAACTTCAAAATCCAAGCGCTCGAACATTTGCGATTTGTCCGAACACTTCAACTTGATGGCGGCGCGAATCCCTACAGGTTGCATGCCCGTCACGCCTGGATCGGTACCAGAATCGCATCGCCGGTGGCGACCCGCTTCAATTGATCGCCGTTCTGCGCGAACAGTTCGGCGCGGGCGAACACCTGCTTCTTGCCGGCCTTTATCACTCGTCCTCGGACGATGAACACTTCACCGACGGCGGGTGCCAGGCAATTCACCGAAAAGTGTGATGCCAACACATTGCCTGCGACGGTTCCGGCGGCAAATCCACAGGCGGTGTCGAGCAGCGCGCCAATCAGGCCGGCGTGCAGGAAACCGGCGTATTGCGCCATGTCGGCTTCGCGAAAATCCATGGATAACTCGACTTCGCCGCTTTCGGCTCGAGTGATTTCGAACCCGGCCCAGCGATTGAAGGCGGATGTAGAGTTGATCAGTTTGAGTGCTTCGAGCATGGCGAATCCTCCGAATTGAAGGACCAACATGCGCCGGGTTTGGGGGGATGTCATGGTGGATAAAGGGCGGTGATGGGCCTGAGACTTTGTGGTGAATCCACAGGCTTGCCCGCGAAGAACGATGACGCGGGCCTACTGGACGCCCACCAAAGTCCGGGTCAGCATGCCCACCTCGCACTCAGGATAAAACCCATGCGCCGCCTACCGTCCCTCGCCGCACTCAAAACCTTCGAATGCGCCGCCCGCCACGCTCATTTCGGCCGGGCAGCCGCGGAGTTGTGCGTCACCGACAGCGCAGTCAGTCACCAGATCCGTCAGCTCGAAGAACAGTTGGGTGTGTCGCTGTTCATCCGCGAAGGCCGGCAAATCCGCCCGACAATCGCCGCCGGACGCCTGATGCAAAGCCTGCAACAAGCCTTCGAGCTGATCGGTGAGGCGTGCGATGAACTGCGCGATCCCGCATCGCTGGCGGTGTTGCGCCTGGCGGTGACTGCCGAACTCGCGCAAAAGTGGTTGATGAGCCGCCTCGCTGATTTTTACGCGCGCTACCCGCACGTCACCTTGCACCTGTACGAACAGCCCATCGACGCCACCGCGCCGGGGGAAGACATCGACCTCTCGATCACCTACGGCACTGGCCCGGTGGACAGCAGTGCGTATTTCGTCCGGCCATTGCCGGCGTTGCAATTCTTCCCGGTATGCAGCCCCGGCCTGTTCAATCAGGGCACGCTGAAAACCCCCAAGGATTTGGCGCGCCACTGCCTGCTGCACGACGATCAGGACGGCAAGACCTGGACCGCATGGCTCACCAGTCATGCCGGTGATCAGCGTCCGCAACGGCAACTGTATTTCGCCCACGCCGGTCTGGCGCTGGAAGCTGCGGCGCAAGGGCAGGGTGTAGCGATGGGCGATAACTTGACGGCGCAGGAAGATTTACTCAGTGGTCGACTGGTCCGGCCGTTTACCTCAAGCATGACTGCGTTGGGCCAATACGCGCTGGTGTGCGAACGGGTACGTCTGGAACGTCCGGCCGTGGCGCAAATGCTCGAATGGTTCAACGATCAGTGGCTCGATTGATGAGTGTAATTCAAGTATTCCGCAATTTTCATCGTTGGCGAGGAGGGCGTCGACGCCCTTAGCCTGTGGTCATTCCAATCCCCGTTGATGAGGTTTGACCATGGCACGTTTGCTCGATTCCACTCCAAAGCAAGACGGCTTCCGCCTGCCCGGCGAATTCGAGAACAAGTCCGGTTGCTGGCTCGGCTGGCCAGAGCGCACCGACGTCTGGCGTAACGGCGCCAAGCCTGCGCAGAAAGTCTGGGTGCAGATCGTCACCGCCATTTCCCACAGCGAACCGGTCACCGTGTGCGCCTCCGCGGCGCAGTTCGCCACGGCCCGCCGGCAGTTGCCGCCGCAAGTGCGCGTAGTGGAAATGACCTGCAACGACACCTGGTTCCGCGACAGTGGCCCGTGCTTTGTGGTCAACGATGCCAGCAACGAAGTGCGCGGCGTCGATTTCGAGTTCAACGCCTACGGCGGCCTCGACGGTGGCTTGTACTACCCGTGGGACAAGGACGACCAGATTGCCAGCAAAATCCTCGAAATCGAACGCTTCGACCGTTACCGCGCGCCGCTGATCGCCGAGCTTGGCGGTATCCAGAGCGACGGCCAGGGCAGCATTCTCACCACCGAACAATGCCTGCTCAACCGCAATCGCAACCAGCACCTTGGCAAGGACGAAGTCGCCCGCCGACTGACCGATTACCTCGGTGCCGAGCAGATCATCTGGCTGCCGCGCGGTTGCAAGTTCGATGAAACCGACGGCCATGTCGACGACCTCGCGTGCTTCGTGCGCCCCGGTGAAGTAGTGCTGCAATGGACCGACAACCGTGATGACCCGCAATGGGAAATCTACCAGGAAGCCTACGACATTCTGCGCAGCACCCGCGACAGCCGTGGCCGCGCGCTGATTGTGCACAAATTGCCGCAACCCGACGTTTTAGAATGGACCGCTGAAGAAGCCGAAGGCCTCGACCAGCAGGACAGCACGCACACCCGTCAGGCTGGAACGAAAATTTGCGCCTCGTACATCAATTACTACGCCGGCAATACCTCGATCGTCGTGCCGCTTTTCGGCGACCGCAATGATCAGGTGGCGCTGGCGACACTCGCCGAACTGTTCCCGCAGCACACAATCGTCGGCATCGAAAACTCCCGGGAAATCCTTCTCGGCGGCGGCAACGTCGCCTGCATCACCATGCCGCAATACGCTGGCAAAGGAGTGTGAACATGCGCCTGCACAAACTGACCCAAGCGGTATTGCTGGTGCTTGCACCCTGGTGTGTGCAGGCCGCCGACAGCGCCAAACCGGTGGTAAACCTGTACATCTGGGGTGAGTACCTGGCCCCGGATACCCTGACCAATTTCGAGAAAAAAACCGGCATTCATGTGGTCGCCGATCACTTCGACTCCCTGGAAACTGTCGAGACCAAACTGCTCACCGGTCGCAGTGGCTACGACCTGGTGCTGACGGCGGGGCAGCACCTGTCGCGGGCGATCCAGAGCGGCGCGATCCAGACTTTGAACCCGCAGCGGCTGCCGCACTTCGCCGGGGTCGGTGATGAATTCCGCCAGCACATGGCCGTATTCGATCCGGGCAATCGTTACGCCGGGATTTATGCCTGGGGGACGACGGGCGTGGGCTTTCAGCAGGAGGCAGTCAGCAAGCGCTTGCCGGAGGCGCCCACCGACAGTTGGGCGATGTTGTTCGACCCGGCGGTGGTGGCGAATTTTGCCGATTGCGGCGTGAGTCTGCTCAACGATCCCAACGAGGTGTTCGCTGCGGTGATGAAATACATGGGGCTGGACATCAACCGACAGAACCTTGATGACCTGAAACTCGCCGAGCAACAGTTGGCGAAGATCCGGCCGTACATCCGCTACTTCGACAATGACCTGAACATCAGCGACCTGGCGAATGGCAACACCTGTGTGGCGATGTCGTGGAACGGTAACGTGGCCATCGCCGCGGGTCAGGCAGAGGCGGCGAAAAAACCCTACACGCTGAACTATCGGATTCCGAGGGAGGGCACGCTGATCTGGTTTGACGCCATGGTCATTCCCAAGGATGCACCGCATCCCGAGGCGGGTCTGGCGTTGATGGACTATTTGATGACGCCGGAGGTCATAGCGCCGATCACCGACACCATTCACTACGCCAATGCGATCACGGCAGCGGATGACTTGATTGACCCGGCGATCCGCAATGATCCGGGGACGTATCCGACGGCGCAGGTGCGGGCTTCGTTGTATAGCAAGAATGACAACGGCAAGGTGTTTAACCGGGCGCTGATTCGGGCGTTCAGTCGGTTGAAATCCGGGTTGTGACAGGTTCTGGGTGATGTGTTGAATCGACTTGCCCGCGATGAACGATGACGCGGTCTAACGGCTGGGCACCCGCCACAGATACCACGAAGCCACCGTGCGAAAAGGGCTCCACGCCAATCCGATCTCAACCATCTGCTTGCGCGTCGGCTGCACCTCCAACCTTTTCAACCGGCGGTAACCCTCGCGCACCCCGAAATCATCCGCCGGCAGAATATCCGGCCGCTCCAGGCTGTAGATCAGCAGCATCTCCACCGTCCAGCGACCCACCCCACGCAGGGTAACCAGGCGCTCGATCAGCGCTTCATCCGCCATGGCCAACGCCGTCGCGTAATTCGGTACCACACCGTCCAGCGTCGCCTGGGCGATGCCTTGAATGGTCGCAACCTTGCTCGTGGAAAAACCACACCCGCGCATCTGATCAAACCCGGTCGCCAGTATCTGTTCGGGTCGGGGAAATGCTGAGGAAGGAAACAACGCCAGAAGCCGACCGACAATCGCATCCCCGGCCTTGGTGTGCAGTTGCTGATAGGCAATCGAGCGCACCAGCGACTCATACGGATCACGCGCTGCATGGGGCTCGTGCAGGCAAGGGCCGATGGCTGCGATATGGCGCTGCCAATCTTCATCGATGGACGATAAATACGTACTGGCAGTCAGATAGGTGTTGGGGACGTTGATCAAAAGGACAGTGGCTCCGTTAGTTGCACCGCCGCTTTTTCCAGCCTGAGCAAAAATGCCTTGCGCGGTTGTCCTCCACCATAGCCCGTCAGCGAACCGTCCGCACCGATCACCCGGTGGCAGGGCAAGACAATCGAAATCCGGTTATGCCCGTTGGCCAGGCCCACGGCGCGGCTGGCGCCGGGCTTGCCCAGCCGCGCGGCGATGCTGCCGTAGGTGCTGGTGTGGCCATAGGGGATTTTCGCCAGTTCGGCCCAGACTTGCCGGGAGAACTCGCTGCCGGGCAAGTGCAACGGCACCCTGAATTCGGTGAGTTTGCCGGCGAAGTACTGCGCCAGCTCTGCTTCGATTTGCTGCAAGTGTGCGTTGTGCCCGGGCGCTACCGCATAGCCATGTTGGCGCTGCAGGGCTTCGACTTCCCCGGTCAGCGCCGGCCGGTCGAGAAACTCCAGCAGCACCAGGCCGCGCCGTTCGGCCATGGCGATCATCGGTCCCAGCGGCGTGGTCAGGCGGGTGAACAGCAAAGGTTCGCTGTTGGCCGCGCGACCGGGGGTGATGTGGAAGGATTTTTGAAAGGCGTCGCGAAACCCGCTCAGGGATTCGTACCCGGAATCGAACGCTGCGCCGTCGATGGAATCGCCCTGTTTGATGCCTCCCAAGGCCTTACCGAGGCGGCGGGTGCGTAACCATGCATGGAAGGTCATGCCGAAATGTTGTTTGAACCAGCGCCGCAGTTTCAGCGGCTCGATGCCTTCGGCTAGCAACTGGGCGTCGGTCCAGCGCAACTCTGGATCAACGTCCACCGACTTGAGCAGCGCTTGCACCCAGTCCGGCGCGATGGCGGCCGCGTCCAGCGGTTTGCAGCGCAGGCAGGCGCGATAACCGGCGGACAGGCACTCGTCGGCATGGGCGAAGAATTCGACGTTCTCCGGTTTCGGCTTGCGCGCGGTGCAACTGGGGCGGCAGAAGATCCCGGTGGTTTTGACCGCAGTAAAAAACACCCCCTCGTAGGTGGTGTCTCGTTCGAGCATGGCGCGAACCATCTCGGCGTGGGGCGGAAGCAGCGTGTGTTGTAGGTTCATGGGTTGAGCATAGGGCGCGTCACCTCTGGCTTCCACCGACAAATGGGCAGAGAACTTCAGGGAGGAAACACTCCTGTGTAGGAGTGAGCCTGCTCGCGATGACGTCGCATCAGTCGAGATTAATGTTGGCTGATCAACACCGATCTTGTAGGAGCCGGCAATCCGGCTCCTACAAGGTTGTGTGCATCAGTCATTTTTTTGCGAATTTCTTCGCCCCCGCCACACACAAAATCACCGCCAACGTCACCGCGAGCATCCCGACACTCACCTGCTCATGCAGCAACGTTGCCGCCAGCGCCAGGCCGAAAAACGGTTGCAGCAATTGTAACTGCCCTACAGCGGCAATCCCGCCCTGCGCCAGCCCGCGATACCAGAACACAAAGCCGATCAGCATGCTGAACAGCGACACGTAACCCAGGCTGAACCACGCGGGTGGACTGATTCCGGCGAACGAGACGGGTGTGCGCCACCCGGTCAACAACGCCATCACCGGCAGCGCCAGTACCAGCGCCCAGCAAATCACCTGCCAGCCGCCGAGTGTCCGCGACAGCTTCGCGCCTTCGGCATAACCGAGGCCGCAGGCGAGGATCGCCGCCAGCATCAGCATGTCGCCTTCAGGCGAGGCGGTCAGGCCTTGGGAAACGGCAAATCCCACCACAAGCGAACTGCCCAGAATCGAGAAAAACCAGAACACCGGACGTGGACGCTCGCCACCACGCAGCACGCCAAATACGGCAGTCGCGAGGGGCAGCAGGCCGACGAAGACAATCGAGTGCGCCGAGGTCACATATTGCAGCGCCAGTGCGGTCAGCAATGGAAAGCCGACCACTACGCCCATGGCTACGATGACCAGCGGCAACAGCTGATTGCGCGCCGGGCGTTTTTCCTTGAACAGCCACAACAGGCACAGTGCGAGTACGCCGGCGATGGTGGCGCGGGCGACGGTCAGGAAAACCGGATCGAATTCCAGCACCGCTACCCGCGTGGCCGGCAGCGAGCCACTGAAAATCACCACGCCGATCAGCCCGTTGATCCAGCCGCTTGTGGTCTTCTCCGATGTGTGGGCGTTCAGGTTCGATGTGCGTTCCATTGTGGTCACTCTCGACGTGTGGTGTTAGCGGCGGGTTGCCTCCCGCGCATCGTATGACCGACTATCAGCACAATCAAAAAATTGTCATGGATACATCCACTATGCCGCGCTTGCGCTACAAATCACTTGTCGATCGCTTCGCCGCAGACATCCGCTCGGGCCATTTGCCGCCCGGTATGCGTCTGCCCACCCATCGCCAGCTCGCCGCTGAACATGGCCTGGCGCTGGTCACTGCCAGCCGGGTGTACGCGGAGCTGGAGGCGATGGGCCTGGTCAGTGGCGAGACCGGGCGCGGTACCTTTGTCAGGGAGACTTCGCTTCCTGCCGCTCAGGGCGTCAGCCAGCACGTGGTGGCGGTGGGTATGGCGGATCTGAATTTCAACTACCCGTCGTTGCCCGGTCAGGCCGATCTGTTGCGCACCGCCTTGCGGCAGCTCGCGTTGTCCGGCGACCTCGAATCCCATCTGCGCTACCAGCCCCACGGCGGGCGCCTGCATGAGCGGGCTTCAATTGCCAGGCATCTGGGCTCTCGGGGATTGAGCGTTGAGGCCGAGCATGTGTTGATTGTCAGCGGCGCTCAACATGGATTGGCCGTGACCATGATGGCGTTGCTCAAACCGGGCGATGTGATCGCGGCGGATGCGTTGACCTACACTGGCTTCAAGGTGCTCGCCGAATCGCTGCACCTGGAGATCGTGCCGATTCCGGCCACGCAGGCCGGGCCTGATCTCGGTGCGTTCGAACAGCTTTGCCGGCGCCGATCGGTACGGGCCGTCTACAGCATGCCGACCTTACATAACCCGCTGGGCTGGGTCATGGACCTGAAGTGGCGTAACCGCTTTGTATCGATCGCCCGTCAGCATGACCTGCTGATCATCGAAGACGCCGCCTACGCTTTTTTGGTCGAAGACGCCCCGGCTCCGTTAGCCGAATTGGCACCGGAGCGGACAGTCTACGTGTCCGGATTCTCCAAGAACGTTGCCACCGGATTACGCGTGGGATTCGTTGCCGCGCCACTGGAAAAAGTGCCGGCATTGGAACGTGCAATCAGGGCCACCACCTGGAATACCCCCGGCGTGATGACGGCGATTGCTTGCGCCTGGCTCGACGATGGCACCGTCAGCCAACTCGAAGCGCAAAAGCGCGCCGATGCACAGGCGCGCCAAGCCATGGCCGCCGAGCTATTGAAAGGGCTGCGCTGCATGACGCATCCCAATTCCTACTTTCTCTGGCTACCGTTGGCGGAAGACGCCCGGGCAGATCAGATCGCGGTCGAGTTGATGCACGAGCACGTCGCCGTCTCCACCGCCGAGCCGTTTGCCACCTCTGTGCATGTGCCGCATGCGATCCGCTTGGCGCTGGGGTCGGTGGATATGGATTCACTGCGCGAAGCGCTGATCAAAGTTAAACGGGTGGTGGGCGCGTATTCCTGACGCGGCTGGGCAGTTTTCTTCAATACGTCGACCCGGCCGCTCTTTACCTTGACGCCTGGTTCAACTGAATTGAAGAAGGTTTGCAATGAGTCTGATTATTTCGATGGCGGCATTTGCGTTGGTGGCGTCGATCACGCCGGGGCCGGTGAACATTGTTGCGTTGAGTTCCGGCGCGCAGTTCGGTTTTCGCGCCAGTCAGCGCCACGTCGCTGGGGCGACCTTGGGTTTTGTGTTGTTGCTGGTGCTGATGGGACTCGGGCTGCATGAAGTGTTGCAATTGTGGCCTGCGCTGACGCGAGTGGTGCAATTGGCCGGGGTGGCGTTTCTGTTGTTCATGGCGTGGAAACTGGCGGCGGACAACGGTCAGCTCAATGCCGGGGATTCTGCGCAGGCGCCGTCGATGCTGTACGGCGCGATCATGCAGTGGCTGAACCCGAAAGCCTGGCTGGCCTGCGTCGCTGGCATGGGCGCGTTCGTTGCGGATGGCGAGGCGCGGCTGGTCTGGCAGTTCGCGGCGGTGTATCTGGTGATCTGTTACCTTTCGGTCGGTTGCTGGGCGTACGCCGGAACGTTTTTGCGCGGTTATCTGAACAACCCGACGGGCATGCGTCTTTTCAATCGGATCATGGCGTTGCTGCTGGCCCTGAGCGCGATCTATCTGCTGCTGCCCTAGCCGCGATACTGCCCAGGCGTTGCCGCCAGATGCAGTTTGAATACCCGCTGGAAATGCGCCTGATCGGCAAAACCGGCTTCCAGCGCCACATCGGCAATCAGGCTGCCGCTGCGCAGCCGCTCTTGGGCAAACTGGATGCGCCGGTTCACCAGAAACGCGTGGGGCGTCATGCCGTAATGCTGCTTGAAGGCGCGGATCAGGTAAGACGGCGACAGCTGAGCGGCGGCACAAATGTCTTCGAGCTTGAGCAGTTGCGTGCAGTTGTCACGGATGAAATCCGCAGCGCGCTCCAATTTGAAATTGGGCTCGCGCAGCGGCTGATCGCCGGGGTTGAGGCGCTGCTGCACGTCGGTAAAAAACTCCACTGCCGCGCTGTGTTTGCGCAGCACGTCGTGCTCACCGTCGATGAGTACGGCGTACAAATCCTTGAGACCGATAAACAGCTCGGCGTCGTCATTGTGGGTGACATCAAATCGCCGAAACGCCAAGTCGTCGCTGAACCCGAGCTGATGCTGCAAATCGGTGAGCCATCGTGTTTCGAGGTACAACATCAGGTACGACCACGGTTGATCGTCGATGGGATTGCAGGCGTGGACATCGCCGGGATTCATCAACACCACGGTGCCGGTACTGACCTCGGACGTGGCGTGCTCATGGATATAGGTGCTGCGCCCGGCGGTGATCGCACCGATGGAAAAGTGCTCGTGAGCATGGCGCGTGTAGCAGACCTCGCGACCGTCGGCGATGGCGCGGGCTTCGATGAAGGGCAGGGCATCGTCGCGCCAGAAGCGCGGCGCCTTGTCGGCATCCTTGGCAGCGGTGGGCTTCATCGTCGATGTCCTCGGCAGGTCAGCGCTGGAGTGTATTAGCTCTTGCGCCGCTTGCCGATCAAAAATACGCAACCACACTAGAGTCAATATGACCATTTTAGGAGTCTTAGTGACTATTTTCGGATGGAGTCAAATTGACTTAGTTCTACCTAACCCATTGATTTAATTGCATACCAAATCTGGCACGGAAACTGAAATAACAAGCGTACAACTGGTCTGATTCAGGAGTACGAAAAAATGTTCGCCTACTTCAGCAATCCTCAGAATGTCCTGCACCTGTCGAGCAAAGTCCTGGGCGTCGGCCTGGCGCTGCTACTGGCGGGTATCTACGGCGCTTACCTGTACGCCGGGCACTTGCCGATCGTGGTGTTGGTCACCCTGCATGCCGGTACCATCATTGGCCCGACGCTGATCAAGATCGGCTACGTCATGCGCCTGCTGGCCCAGCATCGCTTGAGCAAACCCTTTGCCGTGGCGGTTGCCTGATGCGCCGACTCGCCACTGCACCGGTGTTCAGCCTAGGCTTTCGCCCGTTCTTTCTGGTGGGTGCCGGTTTTGCGGCCATCGCCGTGGCAGTCTGGGCCTTGTGGTTGTACGGGCGTTTGCCCGGCGCGCAAGCCGTAGGCGGCATGCTGAGTTGGCATCGGCACGAAATGCCGTTTGGTTTCGCCTCCGCGATCATCGCCGGTTTCCTGCTGACGGCGGTGCCAAACTGGACGGGGCACGCGGGCCTTAACGGCTGGCCGTTGATCGGCCTGCTGCTGGTGTGGCTGATCGCGCGGCTGGCGTGGCTGATGCCGATCCCGGCGGTCGCGCTGATTGCGTTGCAAATCCCTTTTCTGCCCTTGCTGGCCTGGGTGTTAGGACGCGATTTGGTCGCCGCCGGTAAACGCGACAACTACCCGATTCTGCTGGTTGTCGCGCTGTTGGCCGCGACTCAGGCCATGACGCTGTGGGGCCTTGCGACCGAGGACGCCGGCCTGCAACGGCGCGGGGTGTTGACGGCCGTGTGGCTGATCGGCGCGTTGATGAGCGTGATTGGCGGGCGGGTGATTCCGTTCTTTATTCAGCGCGGGTTGAATCGGCCTGTTGCCAGTCCGGCGCATCCAATCCCCGGCCGGGTATTGTTGGTGAGCAGTTTGCTGGCCGCGCTTACGTTTGCCGGCGGTTTGCACGACGTCCCCCGAGGTTGGCTCGCAGCGCTGTTCCTGCTGATCGGCGGTTTGCATGTGCTCAAGCTGTGGCGCTGGCATGACCGGGGAATCTGGCGAGTGCCGCTGCTGTGGTCGCTGTATCTTTCGTATGCGTGGCTGGCGATGGCCGCACTGGCCATGGCGCTGTGGCACGCCGGTGTGATGCCGCAACAGAGTCTGGCCACGCATTCACTGGCCGTCGGCGGGATCGGCGGCTTGATCCTGGCGATGATTGCCCGGGTCAGCCTCGGGCATACCGGACGGCTATTGCAGCCCTCGAAAGCCATCGTCGTTGGGTTTGCCCTGTTGTTGGCTGCCGGCGTCTGCCGCGTGTTGCTGGTGCCGTTTTCCGGTACTGGAGTGGCGCTGTCCGCAGTGTTCTGGTGTGGCGCCTTTGTGCTGTTCCTCGTGTGCTACACCGGCGTCTTGCTCAAGCCACGGGTTTGAGGTTGCCATGGCTGGCGGTCCAGCGCGTGGGTCGCCATCCTTGAACCCGGTTCCGCGATCGCCAGCAAGCAAGCTCCTGCAGTTTTGCGGGGGTCGTCGGAGTACCGGTGGTCGATGAACCAGTCTCCCCCAGTAATTTGCGCTTAGCTGAAAGGATACCGCCGCGTCGTAAAAATAACGGCGTCACCGTGAGTCTGAGGAAAACGCGCCATGCTGACCTTGAACATCAATGGCAAGGACCAGGAGCTCGATGTCCCCGCTGACATGCCGCTGCTCTGGGTCTTGCGCGATGTCGCGCACCTGACCGGCACCAAGTTCGGTTGCGGCATGGCCCAGTGCGGCGCCTGCACCGTGCACGTTGACGGCGCACCGTTACGCTCGTGCATCACGCCCGCCACGGCCGTGGCCCACGGGCAAAAAATCCTCACCATCGAAGGCCTGTCCACCGACGGCTCTCACCCGGTGCAACAAGCCTGGGCCGAGCTCGACGTGGTCCAGTGCGGTTACTGCCAGTCCGGGCAGATCATGTCGGCGGCGGCGTTGCTGGCGAAAATTCCCGCGCCGACCGACAGCGATATCGACCAGGCGCTGTCCGGCAACATCTGCCGCTGCGGCACTTACCCAAGGATTCGTGCCGCGGTCAAACGCGCTGCGCAGATCAGCTCATGAACAGCCTCAATCCGGTTTCGCGTCGGGGCTTCCTCAAGGGCAGTGCGCTGCTTGGTGGTGGGTTGGTGGTTGCGTTTGTCATCCCCAGTGCACACCGTTTTGCCCTGGGCGCCGAGAATCAGGGCAACGTCTTTGCGCCCAACGCGTTCTTGCGCATTGGTAATGACAACAGCGTCACCGTGCTGCTCGGCCATTCTGAAATGGGTCAGGGCATCTGGACCGGCCTGACCATGCTGATCGCCGAGGAACTGGACGCCGACTGGTCGAAAATCCGTGTCGAGCACTCACCGGCATCGGCCGCCGACTACGGACTGGCGGGGTTTGGCGGGATGCAGATCACCGGCGGATCTACCTCAACCTGGATGGAGTTCGACCGCTACCGTCAGGCCGGCGCCGCCGCGCGTCTGATGTTGGTCGATGCCGCCGCCAAACGCTTCAACGTTGCGCCGTCGATCATCCGCACCGAGTCGGGTGTAGTGATTGCCGGTGCCGATCGCGCCACCTACGGCGAACTGGCCGACGACGCGGGCCAGTTGCCGGTGCCGGATCCGTCCTTGATCATCTTCAAGCAAGCCAAGGACTGGAAAGTCATTGGCAAACCCACCAAACGCCTGGACACACCGGAAAAAATCACCGGACGGGCCAAGTTTGGCATGGACGTGCAATTCGACGGGCTGATGACCGCGTTGGTTGCGCGCCCGCCGGTGTTCGGTGGCAGCGTCAAATCCTTCGAAGGCGCCGCAGCGCTGGCGATACCTGGCGTGCGCAACGTGGTGCAAGTGCCCACGGGCGTGGCGGTGATCGCCGATCATTACTGGGCCGCTAAGTTGGGCCGCGATGCGCTGAAGGTCGATTGGGACCTGGGGCCGAATACCGGGCTCGACAGCCAGAAACTGCTGGAGGATTTCCGCAAACTCGCGGGCACACCGGGCGCCACGGCGAGCAAGGCGGGTGATGCGGCGGGCGCCTTGGCCAAGGCGGCGAAGAGCATCGACGTCGAGTACAGCGTGCCGTATCTGGCGCACGCGCCAATGGAACCGCTGAACTGCACGGTGAAAATCAGCAAGGACAAATGCGAGATCTGGACCGGTACGCAGTTCCAGACCCTGGATCAAATGATTGCCGGGAAAATCACCGGGCTCAAACCCGAGCAAGTCGAGATTCATACCGAGTTTCTTGGCGGCGGCTTCGGTCGTCGGGCCAATCCGACGTCGGATTTCGTCGCTGAAGCCGTGCAGGTGGCCAAGGCGGCCGGCGCGCCTGTGAAAACCGTGTGGGCGCGCGAGGACGACATTCGCGGCGGCTATTACCGTTCGATGTTCCTGCATCAGGCGAGTATCGGCCTGGATGCCGACGGCCTGCCGATGGCCTGGAAGCACTCGATGGTCGGACAGTCGATCATGGACGGCACCGCGTTCGCGGCCACCATGGTCAAGGACGGCGTCGACAAAACTTCGGTCGAAGGTGTCGCCGATAGTCCGTATCTCGAAGGCATGGCCAATCACCAGGTGGAATTGCATTCACCGAAAACCGGCATAGCCGTGCTGTGGCTGCGGTCGGTCGGGCACAGCCACACCGGGTTCGTGATGGAATCGTTGATCGACGAATTGGCGGCGGCGGCCGGCAAGGATCCCGTGGACTACCGACGGACGTTGCTCAAAACGCATCCGCGCCATCTCGGCGTGTTGAATCTGGCCGTCGAAAAAGCCAACTGGACCGCGCCATTACCGGACGGTCATGCGCTGGGTGTCGCGGTGCATGAGTCGTTCGGCAGTTATGTCGCGCAGGTCGCCGAGGTGTCCCAGGACAACCTGAAAATCCGCGTGCATCGGGTGGTGTGCGCGGTGGACTGCGGGATTGCGGTCAACCCGATGAGCATTGCGGCGCAGATGGAGTCGGCCATCACCTTCGGCCTCGGGTTTACCTTGCACAGCAAGCTGACCTTCAAAAACGGGCAGGTGGTGCAGTCCAATTACCATGATTATCAAGTGCTTCGACTCAACGAAATGCCGGTGGTCGAAGTGCACATCGTGCCCAGCACCGAGAAACCTGGCGGCATCGGCGAGGCCGGTGTGCCGCCCACTGCTCCAGCGGTGGCCAACGCAGTGTTCGCCCTGACCGGGCAGCGTCTGCGCGAATTACCCTTGCAACTGTCGGGGGTGTGAGATGAAACGACATCTAGTGCTCGGCGCCGTGGTGATGGTGGGACTGGCGATCTATGCCTCGGATTTATTCGCAGAAGACCAGGCCGCGTTGAAGGCTTTCGACACGGTGCAGAAGGTGTTCCAAAGCCCGCGTTGCCAGAACTGCCATATCCCCGGCGATTCGCCGTTGCAGTTCGACGCCGGGACGCCCCATGCGATGAACGTGGTCCGGGGCATGGATGGCAAGGGCGCGGCTGGCTTGCCCTGCGCTACTTGCCACGCCGACAGCAATCCGCCGGCCAGTTATGGCCCTCACGCCCCACCAGGTGCGCCGCACTGGAGTCTGCCGCCCGCGTCACACAAAATGGCCTGGATCGGCCTGCCCGCCGACAAGCTGTGCGCGCTGATCAAGGACCGCTCCAGTAACGGTGATCGTGATTTCGCGGCGCTGATCAAGCATGTCAGTGACGACAAGTTGGTGTTATGGGGCTGGAATCCGGGCGAGGGCAGGGCGCCGGTGCCCGTTCCCCACGACATTTTCGTCACGCAGTTCAAGCGCTGGGCCGAGGCGGGAGGGCCGTGTCCAGTGGCGGGGATATGACCGGCGGTCCGTTAGCGGGGAGTCAATGCGGGTCTGCGCCACTCTAAAGTTCATATCCGCCACTGGAGTGAACAATGCTGACCCCAGGCAAACCGGTAAAACACGTTGGCCCAAGCCCCTCGATGTCGCCGCAACAGGCTCGCGAGGTTCTGCGCGACATGGCCCGCCAAGCCGAGCAGGCCGTCATGGGCGTGACCATGGCGAGCATGGATGAGTTGACGCTGCTGTCCAATCGACACGGTTTCACCACGTTGGCCCAACTGGGGCTGGACGTCTGTCAGCGCTTGGAAATACCGGCCACATTGCTTTTTTTTGACCTGGATAACTTCAAGCACATCAACTATTTGTTCGGCCGTTCTGCCGGTGATCACGCGCTTAAAACCTTTGCTGATGTGCTGCGAATCGCCTTTCGCGAAAGCGATGTCGTCGGGCGGCTCGGTGACAATGAGTTTGTCGCCCTGTTGTCCGGCTCAAGCGTTGTTGAACGGGGGGCCATCAGGGCGCGGCTTGAAGAAATCCTCGATGAGCGCAACGTGACGATGCGACGCGGTTATGGGATTCGTTTCAGTATCGAGCAGATTGAGTTCGACCCCGCGCAACACCGTTCGGTGGAGATTTTGCTGGAGCGGGCAGGCCTGTAAAAACAGATCAAAAGGTCGCAGCCTCGGTCACTTGGCAAACAACTGTCCGATATCCTTGAATGCCTTGAATTCCAGCGCATTGGCGCAAGGATCGAACAAAAACATTGTCGCTTGTTCACCCACCAGACCCTGAAACCGAATCCCCGGCTCGATCACGAATCGGGTGTCGCGGGCTTTCAGCCGCTCCGCCAGGTTCTTCCATTCCTCCATCCCCAACACCACACCAAAATGCGGCACCGGCACGTCATGCCCGTCCACAGCGTTGGTGTGCGCAGCTTCCTGAGAGGCGTTTTTCGGCGCCAGGTGAATCACCAGTTGATGGCCGAAAAAGTTGAAGTCGACCCAATGGTCGCTGGAGCGACCTTCTTCCAGGCCGAAGACTTCACCGTAAAATGCCCGGGCCGCCGCTAGGTCGTACACCGGGATCGCCAAGTGAAATGGAGAAAGTTGCATCGTTGAACCTCACAGGCTGTTAGTCGTTTAGGCCAAGTTTATCGCTATGCTTTTTGATTGAAAGACGATAGTTTTTGCGCCGAGCTCAAAATAATTCGATCAATCGAGGGCGGCATGCTGCGGGAATTGAAAACCTTCGTCGCCGTGACACGCTACGGTACCTTCGCTGCCGCCGGTATGCACATCGGCCTGACCCAGTCGGCGGTCAGTGCGCAGATGCGTAATCTGGAGCAGGCGCTTGGCATTCGTCTGTTTGATCGCACCGGGCGTCAGGCGATTCTCAATGCGGCCGGCCAGCGGGCGTTGCCGATGGCCAGGGAAATGCTCGAAACCTTCAGCCGCATGGCGGTCAGCGATGATGTCAGCGAGTACCGCGGCGAGTTGAAAATCGGTGCCGTAGCCACGGCCCAGACCGGGTTGCTGCCTCAGGCGCTGCTGCGTTTGCGCCAGCAAGCACCGCTGCTCGAGCCGAAACTGGTGCCGGGCGTTTCGCTGAATCTGCTAAGCCAGGTGGACACGGGCGAGGTGGATCTGGCGATTCTGATCAAGCCACCCTTCGAGCTGCCCAAGGAACTGTCGTCGCAGGTGATTCGCCGTGAGCCGTTTGTGCTGATCGTGCCGGCGGACCTCGAAGGCGATGATCCGTTGCAGTTGCTGGCAGATCACCCGCAGGTGCGCTACGACCGCAATTCGTTTGGCGGGCGACTGGTGACGCGGTTTTTGCGCGAGCAGCACATCGAGGTGCAGGTGGCGCTGGAGCTGGATGAGCTGGAGGCGATTGTGAAGATGGTTGAATGTGGGTTGGGTGTTTCGCTGCTGCCCGAGGCGGGGTTGTGGCTCGATTATGGCGCGAAGGTGCGGATCATCCGGTTGGGCGAGTTGACGTTCTACCGTGAAATCGTCCTGTTGCAGCGGTATAGCCAGCGTATGCAGCCGATCCAGCAGTTGTTTGCCAAGTGCTTGGCTTTGATCGCCAACTAAACACATCCCCTGTGGGAGCGGGCTTGCTCGCGAAGACGGCCTTAAGGTTGGCGGAGGTTTCGATCGTGTACATATCCATTTCTGTGGTTAGGGCTTGCATTGGTTTCGCCCTTACGGCGAGTCCCTTGAAAAGCCCCAAGTCACCAAAGGCTCTTGCCCCACCACGTGGCACCTCGCTAGGGCTCGGTTTGCCCGCTGCGCAATGCCTGCGTTCGGTCTGACATTCGGGCACAAAAAAACCCGCCTGAAGAGGCGGGTTTTTTAATGGCCGAGCCGAAGCTTACTCTTCGAGGCTGCCCATGGCCGTGGTGTTGAAACCACCGTCCACGTACATGATTTCACCGCTGATACCCGACGCCAGGTCCGAACACAGGAATGCGCCGGCGTTGCCGACTTCGTCAATGGTGACGTTGCGACGCAGCGGAGTTTGCGCTTCGTTAGCAGCCAGCATCTTGCGGAAGTTCTTGATGCCGGAAGCGGCGAGGGTGCGGATCGGGCCAGCCGATACGCAGTTGACGCGGGTGCCATCCGGGCCCAGGGAGCCGGCCAGGTAACGTACGCCAGCTTCCAGCGAAGCCTTGGCCATGCCCATGACGTTGTAGTTCGGCATGGTGCGCTCGGCACCCAGGTACGACAGGGTCAACAGGCTGCCATTGCGGCCTTTCATCATCTCGCGACCGGCTTTGGCCAGGGCCACGAAGCTGTAGGCGCTGATGTCGTGAGCGATGCGGAAACCTTCACGGGTAGTGGCTTCGGTGAAGTCGCCGTCCAGTTGGTCGCCCGGGGCGAAGCCGACGGAGTGCACGATGCAATCCAGGCCGTCCCACTTCTTGCCCAGTTCAACGAAAACCTTGGCGATTTCTTCATCGCTGGCCACGTCGCACGGGAAGCACAGGTCCGGGTTGGAACCCCAGCTCTGCGCGAACTCTTCGACACGACCCTTGAGTTTGTCGTTCTGATAAGTGAAGGCAAGCTCAGCGCCCTCGCGATGCATGGCGGCAGCGATGCCGGATGCGATGGACAGCTTGCTGGCGACACCGACGATCAGTACGCGCTTACCGGCGAGAAAACCCATGTGTTGCTCCTCTTTTTCAGGTTATTGCGCAGTGGCCGGCGCCAGGAAAGCGGCTTCCAGCAACTGCTGTGTATACGGATGTTGGGGGGCGGCAAAAATACGTTGCGCGTCTCCCTGTTCGACCACTTGGCCATGCTTGACCACCATCAGCTGGTGGCTCAGCGCTTTGACGACAGCCAGGTCATGGCTGATAAACAGATACGTCAGGTTGTACTTGCTTTGCAGTGAACGCAGCAGCTCCACTACCTGGCGCTGCACTGTCCGGTCGAGGGCCGAGGTCGGCTCGTCCAGCAGAATCAGCGCCGGTTTCAACACCAGTGCCCGGGCAATGGCGATTCTCTGCCGCTGCCCACCGGAAAATTCGTGGGGGTAGCGGTGCCGGGTTTCCGGGTCCAGACCTACCTCCTTCAATGCCGCAATAATCGCTTGTTCCTGTTCCGCCTCGGTGCCCATCTTGTGGATTCGCAGGCCTTCGCCGACGATCTGGCTCACGCACATCCGCGGGCTCAGGCTGCCGAACGGGTCCTGGAACACCACCTGCATCTCCCGGCGCAGTGGCCGAACCTGTTGTTGCGTGAGGCAGTCTAGCTGCTTGCCTTCAAAACGGATCGCGCCTTGACTGGCGATCAATCTTAAAATCGCCAATCCCAGCGTTGATTTGCCGGAACCGCTTTCACCCACAATCCCCAACGTCTGCCCCTGGGGCAGGCTGAAATTGATTCCGTCGACCGCTTTGATGTGATCGACAGTCTTTTTCAGCAAGCCTTTCTTGATCGGAAACCAGACTTTCAAGTCCTCGACCTGCAGCAATGGCGGGCCAATTACATTGGTCGCCGGCTTGCCGCTGGGCTCCGCTGCCAGCAGTTCCCGAGTGTACGGATGCTGCGGCGCACGGAACAGCTCTTCGCACGATGCCTGTTCGACGATGCAACCGCGCTGCATGACACATACGCGATGCGCAATTCTTCGCACCAGGTTCAAATCGTGACTGATCAGCAACAACGCCATGCCCAGACGGGCCTGCAATTCCTTGAGCAATTCGAGGATTTTCAGCTGAACGGTCACGTCCAGCGCAGTGGTCGGCTCGTCCGCGATCAGCAGTTCCGGCTCGTTGGCCAGGGCCATGGCGATCATCACGCGCTGGCGCTGGCCACCGGACAATTCGTGGGGCAAGGCCTTGAGTCGTTTGTGGGGTTCAGGAATGCCCACCAGTTCGAGCAACTCCAGGGTGCGCTTGGTCGCGATTTTGCCGATCAAGCCTTTGTGGATGCCCAGCACCTCGTTGATCTGCTTCTCGATCGAATGCAGCGGGTTGAGCGAGGTCATCGGCTCCTGGAAGATCATCGCGATCCGGTTGCCACGGATGTGGCGGATGGTTTTCTCTTTCAGGCTCAACAGATCTTGCCCGGAATACTCGATGGTGCCGGACGGATGCCGGGCGAGCGGGTAGGGCAGCAGGCGCAGGATCGAGTGGGCAGTCACCGATTTTCCGGAACCGCTTTCACCGACCAGGGCCAGGGTTTCGCCGCGCTTGATGTCGAAACTGACGTTTTCGACCACGCGCTGGCAGTGATCACCGACGACGAATTCGACGGACAGGTCGCGCACTTCGATCAGATTGTCCTGATTCATTTCACTTCCTCGGGTCGAAGGCATCGCGAGCGGACTCACCGATGAACACCAGCAGACTCAACATCAACGCCAGCACCGCAAACGCGCTCATGCCCAGCCACGGCGCTTGCAGGTTGGATTTGCCCTGGGCCACCAGTTCACCCAGCGACGGTGCGCCCGGCGGCAAACCGAAACCGAGGAAATCCAGCGCGGTCAGCGTGCCGATGGCGCCGGTCAGGATGAACGGCATGAAGGTCATGGTCGAGACCATCGCGTTGGGCAAGATATGGCGGAACATGATCGCACCATTCTGCATCCCCAGTGCCCGCGCCGCGCGCACGTATTCGAGGTTACGTCCGCGCAAAAACTCGGCGCGGACCACGTCTACCAGGCTCATCCACGAAAACAGCAGCATGATCCCCAACAACCACCAGAAGTTCGGCTGGACAAAACTGGCGAGGATGATCAACAAATACAGCACCGGCAACCCGGACCATATCTCCAGGAATCGCTGCCCGGCCAGATCGACCCAGCCGCCATAGAAACCCTGCAGCGCGCCGGCAATCACCCCGATGATCGAGCTGAGAATGGTCAGGCTCAAGGCAAACAGCACGGAAATACGGAAGCCGTAGATGACTCGTGCCAGCACGTCGCGGCCCTGATCGTCAGTGCCCAGCAGGTTGTCGGCGGAGGGCGGCGCGGGGGCCGGGACTTTCAGGTCGTAATTGATGCTCTGGTAACTGAAGGGGATCGGCGCCCACAGCACCCAGGCGTCCTTGGCCTTGAGCAGTTCGCGGATGTACGGGCTCTTGTAGTTGGCTTCCAGCGGGAATTCGCCGCCGAACGCGGTTTCCGGGTAACGCTTGATCGCCGGGAAATACCAGCTGTTGTCGTAGTGCACCACCAGCGGTTTGTCGTTGGCGATCAACTCGGCGCCGAGACTCAGGCCGAACAGCACCAGGAACAGCCACAACGACCACCAGCCACGCTTGTTGGCCTTGAACAGTACGAAACGTCGGCGATTGAGAGGGGACAGGTTCATCTCAATGCTCCCGGCTTTCGAAGTCGATGCGCGGATCGACAAAGGTGTACGTCAGGTCGCCGATCAGTTTCACCACCAGCCCCAGCAGGGTGAAGATAAACAGCGTGCCGAAGACTACCGGGTAATCGCGGTTGATCGCCGCTTCGAAACTCATCAGGCCCAAGCCGTCGAGGGAGAAAATCACTTCCACCAGCAACGAGCCGGTGAAGAAAATGCCGATGAACGCCGAGGGGAAACCGGCGATCACCAGCAACATGGCGTTGCGAAATACATGGCCGTAAAGCACACGGTGATTGGTCAAGCCCTTGGCTTTGGCCGTGACCACGTACTGTTTGTTGATTTCATCGAGGAAGCTGTTTTTGGTCAGCAGGGTCATGGTCGCGAAGTTGCCGATCACCAGCGCCGTCACCGGCAGCGCCAAGTGCCAGAAGTAATCGAGGAGCTTGCCGCCCATGCTCAGCTCAGCGAAGTTGTTCGACGTCAGACCCCTTAGCGGAAACCAGTCGAAATAACTGCCGCCGGCGAACACCACGATTAGCAGGATGGCGAACAGGAATGACGGAATGGCGTAGCCGACGATGATCAACGAGCTGGTCCAGACGTCGAAATGGCTGCCGTGTCGCGTGGCCTTGGCAATCCCGAGCGGGATCGACACCAGGTACATGATCAGCGTGCTCCACAACCCGAGCGAGATGGAAACCGGCATCTTTTCCTTGATCAGGTCGATGACCTTGGCGTCGCGGAAGAAACTGTCGCCGAAATCCAGGGTGGCGTAGTTCTTGACCATGATCCACAGACGCTCCGGCGCCGATTTGTCGAAGCCGTACATGTGCTCGATTTCTTTCACCAAAGCGGGGTCGAGGCCCTGGGCACCGCGATAGGCGGAACCCGCCACCGAGACTTCCGCACCGCCGCCGGCAATGCGGCTGGTGGCGCCTTCGAAGCCTTCGAGCTTGGCGATCATCTGTTCTACCGGCCCGCCGGGGGCGGCCTGGATGATCACGAAGTTAATCAGCAAGATGCCGAGCAACGTCGGGATGATCAGCAGCAGTCGCCGAAAAATATACGCCAGCATCTATTACTCCGTGCCCGCAGGGTCGGCTTGCAGTTTGGTTTCGACTTCTATCGCCGGTGTCACGTTCGGCTTGATCCACCAGGTGGCGGTACCGATGTCGTACTTGGGTGAGATTTTCGGATGACCGATGTGGTTCCAATACGCCACGCGCCAGCTCTTGATGTGCCAGTTGGGGATGACGTAATAACCCCATTGCAGCACGCGGTCCAGTGCGCGGGCGTGGGCCACCAGGCTTTTGCGCGAATCGGCGTTGATCAGTTGTTCGACCAGTTGATCCACCACCGGGTCTTTCAGGCCCATGGAGTTGCGGCTGCCGGGTTTGTCGGCGGCGGCGGACATCCAGAATTCGCGCTGTTCGTTCCCCGGTGAGTTGGACTGCGGGAAGCTGCCGACGATCATGTCGAAGTCCCGGGAACGCACGCGGTTGATGTACTGCGACACGTCGACCCGGCGGATCACCAGGTCGATGCCCAGATCGCTCAGGTTGCGCTTGAACGGCAGCAGCACGCGCTCGAATTCGGTCTGCGCGAGGAGAAATTCGAGGGTCACCGGTTTGCCGGTGGCGTCGACCATCTTGTCGTCGACGATCCGCCAGCCGGCCTCTTGCAGCAATTGGTAAGCCTTGCGCTGCTGGGTGCGGATCATGCCGCTGGCATCGGTCGCCGGGTTCTGGAACGCCTCGCTGAACACTTCGGCCGGGAGTTTGCTGCGCAACGGATCGAGAACAGCCAGTTGATCGGCGTCCGGCAGGCCGGTGGCGGCCATTTCCGAGTTCTCGAAGAAACTGCGGGTGCGCACGTACGCACCATTGAATAGTTGTTTGTTGGTCCACTCAAAGTCCAGCAACAGCGCCAGGGCCTGGCGCACACGAACGTCCTGGAACACCGGACGGCGCAGGTTGAAGACAAAACCCTGCATGCCGGTCGGGTTGCCGTTGGGAATCATTTCCTTGATCAACCGGCCTTCGGTCACCGCCGGAATGTTGTAGGCGTTGGCCCAGTTTTTTGCAGTCATTTCCAGCCAGTAATCGAACTGCCCGGCCTTCAGCGCTTCCAGGGCGACAGTGTTGTCGCGGTAGTAATCGGTGGTCATCACGTCGAAGTTGTAGAAGCCACGGTTGGCCGGCAGGTCCTTGCCCCAGTAATCCTTGACCCGCTCATACCGCACCGAGCGCCCGGCCTTCACTTCGCTGACCTTGTACGGGCCGCTCCCCAGCGGAATTTCCAGGTTGCCCTTGTTGAAGTTCCGCGTTGCCCACCAGTGTTTCGGCAGTACCGGCAGCTGCCCGAGGATCAATGGCAGTTCGCGGTTATTGGTGTGCTTGAACTTGAACAACACGGTCAGCGGGTCTTCGGCGACCGCTTCGGAAACGTCGCTGTAGTAGCCGCGATAGAGCGGCGCACCGTCCTTGGTCAGCGTTTCGAAGCTGAACACCACGTCTTCGGCGCGGATCGGATGGCCATCGTGGAAACGTGCTTCGGGGCGCAGGTAGAAACGCACCCAACTGTTGTCCGGGGCTTTTTCGATTTTGCCGGCGATCAAGCCGTATTCGGTGAACGGCTCATCCAGGCCTTGCTTGGCCAGGGTGTCGTAGATGATGCCGATGTCGTCGGCCGGCACGCCTTTGCTGATGAACGGGTTGAGGCTGTCGAAGCCGCCGAACCCGGCCTGACGAAAAATTCCGCCCTTTGGCGCATCGGGATTCACGTAATCGAAGTGGTTGAAATCGGCCGGATATTTCGGCGGCTCGTTGTACAGGGTCACGGCATGTTGCGGAGCGGCGCTGGCCAGTCCGGCGAACAACAGGCCGCTGGCCTGCAAGAGCAGGGTGCGGATGGGTTTCATTGATCTTTCTCCGAAGATTTCAGCCACCACGCGCTCAGGCCCAGAGTGTAGGGCGGCGTGGTGACGAAGGCGAACCGGTTGCGGTAGGCCAGACGGTGATAATTGAGGTACCAGTTGGGAATGATGTAGTGCTGCCACAACAGCACCCGGTCAAGGGCTTTGCCGGCAGCAACTTGCTCGTCGCGTGTCTGGGCGGCCAGCAGTTGTTCGAGTAAATGGTCGACCACCGGGTTGGCGATGCCCGCGTAGTTTTTACTGCCCTTGACCCCGACCTGGCTGGAATGGAAGTACTGCCATTGCTCCAGGCCGGGGCTGAGGGTCTGGTTCAGGGTCATCAGGATCATGTCGAAATCGAATTGATCAAGGCGCTGCTTGTACTGGGCACGATCCACCGTGCGCAGCTGGGCCTCGATGCCGATGCTGGCGAGGTTCTCGACGTAAGGCTGGAGGATGCGTTCCAGGTTCGGATTGACCAGCAGGATTTCCAGACTCAACGGCTGCCCGGCGGCATTCTGCACATGCTGGCCATCCAGCTTCCAGCCAGCCTCGGCCAGCAGGCCCAAGGCCTTGCGCAGAGTTTCCCGTGGAACGCCGCGCCCCTGGGTTTGCGGCAGGCTGAACGGCTCAGTGAACAGCTTGGCCGGCAGTTGCTCGCGATACGGCTTGAGCATCAGCCATTCGTGCCCGACCGGCAGGCCGGTGGCGGAAAATTCACTGTTGGGGTAATAACTCATCGCACGTTTGTAAGCGCCGCTGAACAGCGTGCGGTTGGTCCACTCGAAGTCGAACATCAGCCCCAGCGCTTCACGGACCCGGACGTCGGCAAACGACGGGCGCCGGGTATTCATGAACAGGCCCTGGCTCTGGGTCGGAATCTGATGCGGAATCTGTGCCTTGATCACGTCGCCGCGATTGACCGCCGGGAAGCGGTAGCCGTTGTCCCAGTTCTTGGCCTGATGCTCGATGTAGATGTCGAACTCTCCGGCCTTGAACGCCTCGAACGCCACGTCGCTGTCACGGTAGAACTCGACCTCCATGCGGTCGAAATTATATTTGCCGCGATTGACCGCCAGGTCCTTGCCCCAGTAATCCTTGACCCGTTCGAAGACGATCTGGCGACCGGGAGTGACCGAGGTGATGCGATACGGTCCGCTTCCCAGCGGTGGCTCGAAGGTGGTGGCCTTGAAGTCGCGACCTTTCCAGTAATGCTGCGGCAGCACCGGCAGCTCGCCCAGACGCAGGATCAGCAGAGGATTGCCGGCGCGCTTGAAGACGAAACGGATGCGCTGCGGGTTGAGCACGTCGACCCGCAAGACTTCCTGAAGATTGGTCCGGTATTGCGGATGGCCGTCCTTGAGCAGCAGGCGGTAGGAGAACGCGACGTCATACGCGGTGATCGGCGTGCCATCGTGAAATCGCGCTTCGGGGCGCAGGTTGAAGACCACCCAGCTGCGATCTTCGCTGTACTCCACCGATTGGGCGATCAGGCCGTAACTGGATGTCGGCTCGTCGCCTGAAGGCGCGTACTGGCCAGTGCCGACCATCAGCGGTTCGTTCAGCTCGTTAATGCCGTACTGCAGGAAATTCCCGGTAGAAACCGGGCTCGAGCCCTTGAAGGTATAGGGATTGAGCGTATCGAAGGTGCCAAACGCCATCACCCGCAACGTTCCACCCTTGGGCGCTTGCGGGTTGACCCAGTCGAAGTGGGTAAATCTGGCCGGGTACTTGAGCGTGCCGAACTGCGCATAACCATGGCTTTCGCTGATCGTCGCGCTTGCGCAGGTGCTCAAGGCCAGGCTGATCAGGAGAAGGAGGAGGGGACACTTCAAGTCAGAGATCCGATCCAGGCGGCTTGGGCTTTGTGGGCGGTACAGTAACAGCTTGTATGGACAGGAAAAAGACAGGGATTAATGCTGAGCAATGCCGCTATTGTAGGCGCGAGCTTGCTCGCGATGGTCGTCAACGATAACGCGGGGAGCCTGACACCCTGCGGCGGTCTCACATCCATCGCGAGCAAGCTCGCTCCTGCAGGCAAAAAAAGCCCCTGAAGTCAGGGGCTCGTTTTTAATGCGGCGAAGCGACCGTCAGCATCTGCCCAGGCTTCAACGCCTGACCCACACGCGGATTCCAGCGCTTGAGGTGCTGCATTTCAACGTTGAAACGCTTGGCCACCATGTACAGCGAATCACCCTGCTGAACCTTGTACTGGGTCTGCGGTTTCTCGGTCTTTGCTTTCGTTTTAGTGTTGACCGCGACGACGGTGTTCACCCGTCCGGCGCTGCGCTTTGTCTTGTCCTGCATCACCAGCGTCTGGCCAACCTTGAGGTCCTTGCCGGTCAGCTTGTTCCAGCGTTGCAGGTCCTTGACGTCGACCTTGTTGGCCTTGGCGATGGTCCCAAGGTTGTCACCACGCTTGACCCGGTAGGCGCGTTTCAGGGTGGCGAGCTGGGCGTCGTCGGCGCCTTCGAAAACCGGTTTGAGCGGCTTTTTGCTGATCAGCTCTTCAGGACGCATGGTCTGCAGGCTGGCGGTCAGCAACTGCGCCTTGGACGTTGGCACCAGCAAATGCTGCGGACCGTCTAGCGTGGTGGTGCGTTGCTTGAAGGCTGGATTGAGCTGGAACAGCTCGTCTTCGTCGATGTTGGCCACCGCTGCAACCTTGGACAGGTCCATGCGCTGATTGATTTCGACGACCTGGAAGTACGGTTCGTTAGCGATCGGGTTCAGATTCACGCCGTAGGCTTCCGGCGACAGGACTACTTGCGACAAGGCCAGCAACTTCGGCACGTAGGCCTGGGTTTCGGCGGGCAGCGGCAGGTTCCAGTAATCAGTCGGCAGGCCGAGCTTTTCGTTGCGCTCGATGGCCCGGCTGACCGTGCCTTCACCTGCGTTGTATGCCGCGAGGGCTAACAGCCAGTCGCCGTTGAACATGTCGTGCAGGCGCGTCAGGTAATCCATCGCGGCGGTGGTCGAGGCCGTGATATCACGACGACCATCATAGAGATTGGTCTGGCGCAGGTTGAAGTAACGACCGGTGGAAGGAATGAACTGCCAAAGACCCACCGCATTGGCCCGAGAGTAGGCCATCGGGTTGTAGGCACTTTCAATCACTGGCAGCAGCGCCAGTTCCAGTGGCATGTTGCGCTCTTCAAGGCGTTCGACGATGTAGTGAATGTAGAGGCTGCCACGTTCGCCGGCGCTTTCGAGGAAGGACGGGTTGCTGGCGAACCACAGGCGCTGTTGCTCGATGCGCGGGTTGACGCCCAGGCCGTCCTGCAACTGGAAGCCCTGGCGCATGCGCTCCCAGACGTCCTGTGGAATTTGCGGAGTGGGCTTCTCGCTGAGCCAGATGGGCTTCTGCTTGGCTCGCGCGGCAATGTTCGGGGTGTGTGTGGCTTCGGTCTGCGGCACATGGCTGGAACAGCCCGCCAGAGTGGCGGACACGGCCACCGCTATGGCTTGAGCCAAGCGGGTCAATGCGTCTGAATTGATGGCTTTGCGTATAGGTGACGACATTGGCTGGAAGTTAGTTCCGGACAAAAATGTCGGGCGATTCTAGAAAGCGCACCCCTCGCGGTCAACCATTCAGATTTTTCGTACCCGCGCGCAGGCCTGTCAGAACGTATCTTTCCACGCCCTCAAGGCAGTAAAAACCGCACTCGGAGCCCGGTTATGGGTGCCGGTCCGTTCGTCCACTTTTTCTTTAACAGATGTTTCATCGGTACGCAAAAACGGGTTTGTCAGCCTTTCCAGTGCGAGCGTGGAGGGCAATGTGATGATGCCGGCCGCGCGCATTTCAGTGACCTTGGCCAAGCGTTCGAGGGTGTGCGGGTTGCCGGGCTCGACCGCTACGGCGAAGCGCAGGTTGCTCAAGGTGTATTCGTGGGTGCAGTAGACCCGCGTGTCCTCGGGAAAGGACGCAAGGCGCGTCAGCGAGGTGTGCATTTGCTCGGGCGTGCCTTCGAAGAGGCGTCCGCAACCGGCGGCGAACAGGGTGTCACCGCAAAACAGCACGCCCCCGTGATAGAAAGCAATGTGCCCCAAGGTATGGCCAGGCACGGCGAGTACCTCGAAGTCCCAACCCAGCACGCTGATGCGATCGTTGTCCTTGAGGGCAACGTCCCGCGCCGGAATGTTTTCGCTGGCCGGCCCGTAGACCTTCGCGTCCGTCGCTTTTTTCAGCTGTTCGACGCCGCCGACGTGGTCGTGATGGTGGTGAGTGATCAGAATGTCACTCAGCACCCACCCCGGATTCGCCGCCAGCCACGCTTGCACGGGGGCGGCATCGCCGGGATCGACCACGGCGCAGCGCCGGGTTTCGGGATTTTGTAACAACCAGATGTAGTTGTCGGTGAAGGCGGGCAGGGCTGTGATCTGTATCATCGTCGGATTCGCCAAGCGGAAAACATTGGCGCATCTTAGAACTTCCTGGCGCGTTGGAGAATGCAATGACCGATAAAGCGTTCGCTCAGGCTGATCCTGACTGGCTGGCCCTGATCAGCGCGGCCCGTGAATGGCTGTCCGGCCCCCTCGGGCAATTTCTGCTGGACGAAGAGCGACGCATGCTCGAAGACGAGCTGGGCCGGTTCTTCGGCGGCTACCTGGTGCATTACGGTCCTTCGGCCGAGACACCGCCGGCGGCACCGCAAGTCCAGCGCAATGTGCGGCTCGGCGCGCCGTTGCCGGGTGTCGAAATCGTGTGTGAAGAACAGGCCTGGCCGTTGAGCGAGCATGCCGCCGATGTGGTGGTGTTGCAGCACGGCCTGGATTTCTGCCTGTCGCCCCACGGTTTACTGCGTGAAGCGGCGAGCAGCGTACGGCCTGGCGGGCACTTGCTGATTATCGGGATCAACCCCTGGAGCACCTGGGGGCTGCGTCACGTGTTCGCCCATGATGCCTTGCGCAAGGCCCGCTGCATTTCGCCTTCGAGGGTCGGCGACTGGCTTAACCTGCTGGGCTTCGCGCTGGAGAAACGTCGCTTCGGATGCTATCGTCCGCCGCTTGCGTCCCCGGCGTGGCAAGCCCGTCTGGCTGGCTGGGAGCGCAAGGCCGGTGATTGGCAACTCTCGGGCGGCGGCTTCTATTTACTGGTCGCGCGCAAGATCGTGGTGGGCCTGCGCCCGCTTCGCCAGGAACGTCGCGAACCCATGGGCAAGCTGATTCCCTTGCCAATGGCCAAGGTCAACCGGCGCAATATCGAACCGTAATACCTTTTTCAATCCCGGCCGGGTTTGCCCCGGCCTCGGGCAGCGTTGATCGCGGATCGGCGAGCCTCCGCATTTTTCTGGATAGATTGGCATGAGCGATAGCGTAGAACTCTTTACTGACGGCGCCTGCAAAGGCAATCCTGGCCCTGGCGGCTGGGGCGCTCTGCTGGTGTGCAAAGGTGTTGAAAAAGAACTCTGGGGCGGCGAAGCCAATACCACCAACAACCGCATGGAACTGATGGGCGCGATTCGCGGATTGGAAGAGCTCAAGCGTTCCTGCGACGTGCTGCTGGTGACCGACTCGCAGTACGTGATGAAAGGCATCAACGAGTGGATGGACAATTGGAAGAAGCGTGGCTGGAAAACAGCGGCGAAAGAACCGGTGAAAAACGCCGACCTGTGGAAACTGCTCGATGAGCAGGTGAATCGTCACAACGTCACGTGGAAATGGGTGCGCGGGCACATTGGGCACCACGGCAATGAACGGGCCGACCAGTTGGCCAACCGAGGCGTGGATGAAGTGCGCGGGTACAAACAGGCCTGATCGCGGCAGCGCCTACGAGGGCGTGTTCACGGCCTCAAAATGGCGTTAACATCGCCCCTTTTGCACGATTGACCCGTTGAGAGCTGAGCACTGATGGCCACCAGATCCGTTGTACTCGATACCGAAACCACCGGCATGCCGGTGACCGACGGCCACCGGATTATTGAAATCGGTTGTGTCGAGTTGATTGGTCGGCGCCTGACGGGCCGGCATTTCCACGTTTACCTGCAGCCGGACCGGGAAAGTGACGAAGGCGCCGTCGGCGTCCACGGTATCACCACCGAATTCCTGGTGGGCAAGCCGCGTTTCGCTGAAGTGGCCGATGAGTTTTTCGAATTCATCAAGGGTGCGCAGCTGATCATCCATAACGCGGCGTTCGACGTTGGTTTTATCAACAACGAATTCGCCCTGATGGGCCAGCGCGATCGGGCTGACATCACGCAACACTGCTCGATCCTCGACACCCTGATGATGGCCCGGGAACGTCACCCCGGGCAGCGCAACAGCCTCGACGCCTTGTGCAAACGTTATGGTGTCGACAACTCCGGCCGTGAACTGCACGGCGCCTTGCTCGACTCCGAGATTCTCGCCGACGTTTACCTGACCATGACCGGCGGCCAGACCAGCCTGTCGCTGGCCGGCAATGCGTCCGACGGCAATGGCTCCGGCGAAGGTGCGGACAACTCCGCCACGGAAATCCGCCGCTTGCCGGCCGATCGCCAGCTGACGCGGATCATCCGCGCCAGTGAAGATGACTTGGCGCAGCACCTGGCCCGTCTTGAAGTCATCGCTAAATCCGCTGGTGCGCCTGCGCTGTGGCAGCAACTGGTCGAAGCCGAAGCCTGACCCCTGTAGAAGCTGCCGAAGGCTACGTCAGAGCGTGCCTGCGCTCGCAATCTGGCAATTCTCATGCAATTGCTGCTC
This sequence comes from Pseudomonas sp. GB2N2, assembly GCF_054897705.1. NCBI lineage: Bacteria > Pseudomonadati > Pseudomonadota > Gammaproteobacteria > Pseudomonadales > Pseudomonadaceae > Pseudomonas > Pseudomonas sp. GB2N2. Next base: position 1,799,380 of record NZ_CM142701.1, on the reverse strand, counting down.
ACTCGAACGCACCCTTCGGCAGCTGCTGCAGGTGTGCGCGCTGCGACATAAGGGTGCGTCCCTCGCTCGCTTGCGGGCATCGTCACTCGCCACATCCGCCTCAACCCTCTACCCTGAGCTTATTGGCAGGCCAAGGTCTGCCGCCTCAGGACACTGAGCCCCATGTATAAAGATTTGAAATTCCCGGTGTTGATCGTCCATCGCGACATCAAGGCCGACACCGTCGCCGGTGATCGCGTGCGTGGCATCGCCCGGGAGCTGGAGCAGGAAGGCTTCAGCATTGTGTCGGCGGTGGATTACACCGAAGGGCGACTGGTCGCGTCGACCCACCACGGCCTCTCGTGCATGTTGATCGCCGCTGAAGATCCCAGCGCCAACTCCCACCTGCTGCAAAACATGGCCGAGCTGATTGGCCTGGCGCGGGTGCGTGCCCCGGATCTGCCGATCTTCGCCCTCGGCGAACAAGTGACGCTGGAGAACGCTCCGGCCGATGCTATGGACGAGCTTAATCAGTTGCGCGGGATTCTTTATCTGTTCGAAGACACCGTGCCGTTTCTGGCCCGGCAGGTTGCGCGAGCCGCGCGAAAATATCTCGATGGGTTGCTGCCACCGTTTTTCAAAGCGCTGGTGCAGCACACTGCCGACTCCAATTATTCCTGGCACACCCCCGGCCACGGCGGTGGAGTTGCCTATCACAAAAGCCCGGTGGGGCAGGCGTTCCATCAGTTCTTCGGGGAAAACACCCTGCGTTCGGACTTGTCGGTGTCTGTGCCGGAACTGGGTTCGTTGCTCGATCACACCGGGCCACTGGCCGAGGCTGAGGCGCGAGCGGCACGTAACTTTGGCGCCGATCACACATTCTTCGTGATCAATGGCACCTCGACCGCCAACAAGATTGTCTGGCATTCCATGGTGGCTCGCGACGATCTGGTGCTGGTGGACCGCAACTGCCACAAGTCGGTGCTGCACTCGATCATCATGACCGGCGCGATCCCGCTGTACCTGTGTCCGGAACGTAACGAACTGGGGATCATCGGCCCGATTCCGCTGAGCGAATTCAGCCGTGGATCAATCCAGGCCAAGATCGACGCCAGCCCGTTGACCAAGGGACGCGAGCCCAAGGTTAAACTCGCGGTGGTGACCAATTCGACCTACGACGGCCTGTGCTACAACGCGGAGCTGATCAAGCAGAGTCTGGGCAACAGCGTTGAAGTGCTGCATTTCGACGAAGCCTGGTACGCCTACGCGGCGTTTCACGAGTTCTTCGCCGGACGTTACGGCATGGGCACTTCCCGCAGCGAAGACAGCCCGCTGGTGTTCACCACCCATTCCACCCACAAATTGCTGGCGGCATTCAGTCAGGCTTCGATGATTCATGTCCAGGACGGCGGCGCGCGACAACTGGATCGCGATCGTTTCAACGAAGCGTTCATGATGCACATCTCGACGTCGCCGCAGTACAGCATCATTGCTTCGCTGGACGTCGCCTCGGCGATGATGGAAGGGCCGGCCGGTCGTTCTTTGTTACAGGAAATGTTCGACGAAGCCTTGAGTTTTCGCCGGGCGCTGGCCAACCTGCGCCAACACATTGCTTCCGATGACTGGTGGTTCACCATCTGGCAGCCGCCGTCGGTGGCGGGCATTGAGCGTGTGGTGACGGAAGACTGGCTGCTACAGCCCGATGCCGACTGGCACGGCTTTGGCGGTGTGACCGACGACTATGTACTGCTTGATCCGATCAAAGTCACCCTGGTGATGCCAGGTTTGACGGCGGGCGGTGCATTGAGCGAACGCGGGATTCCGGCGGCGGTGGTCAGCAAGTTCCTGTGGGAGCGTGGGCTGGTCGTCGAGAAGACCGGTTTGTATTCATTCCTGGTGTTGTTCTCCATGGGCATCACCAAGGGTAAATGGAGCACGTTGTTGACCGAGCTACTGGAATTCAAGCGCAGTTACGACGCCAATGTCAGCCTCTCGACCTGTCTGCCGTGCGTGTCACAGCAGGACAGTGCGCGTTACAGGAACATGGGGTTGCGAGATTTGTGCGACCAACTGCACGCGTGCTATCGCAGCAACGCCACTGCCAAGCACCTCAAGCGCATGTACACCGTGCTGCCGGAAATCGCGATGAAACCGGCCGACGCCTATGATCAGTTGGTGCGTGGCGAAGTGGAGGCGGTGTCGATCGATGCACTGGAGGGGCGTATTGCCGCGGTGATGCTGGTGCCGTATCCGCCGGGAATCCCGTTGATCATGCCCGGTGAACGCTTTACCGAGTCGACCCGCTCGATCATTGATTACCTGGCGTTTGCTCGCACGTTCGACAGCAGCTTCCCTGGATTTGTCGCCGATGTGCATGGCTTGCAACACGAAGACGAGGGCAATGGGCGGCATTACACCGTCGATTGCATCAAGGAATGAGGACCTTTCCCAGCATGCAACCGGTCATGAATCCAAAATACCCAGGGCTGTCGGTGCGCGTTGCCGACGATGGTTTCGCCGCTTATATCTGGGGCAGTGATTTCAGTTTTGAAGTCGCGGCTTATGGCGCTGCCGAAATCGGCACATCGGTGGAGCAATGGCCGGTGACGCCCATCACCCCTTACCGCAAGTGCTATGGCATTGATCCCGAAGAATTCAGCAGTTTCCGCGATGCCGCCGACAGTGCGATTTTCATGGCGTATCTCGATGATGAGCCGGTGGGTCACCTGGTGATCAGCACCAACTGGAACGGCTTTGCCCATATCGACGAGTTGGCGGTGCATGCGCCGGCTCGACGCCATGGTGTGGCGAAGGCGCTGCTGGACGTGGCGCAGTTCTGGAGTCGCAAGAAAAAACTGCCGGGCATCATGCTCGAAACCCAGAACAACAATCTGGGGGCGTGTCGGCTGTATGAGCGTTGCGGTTATGTGATTGGGGGTGTCGATCATCTGCGCTATCGCGGCATCGATCCGAACACCGCCGAGATTGCGTTGTTCTGGTATCGGCTGTTCGATAACCCGCTGGAAGGCTCGATCAGCTCGCCAGCATCGCCGCGGCTTGTTCCGTGACGATATCCAGCAGAGTCTGTACGGCCGAAGCAGGCTCGCCGTTTTTCAAAGTCAGGGCGTAGACACTGATTGGCACGGCAGGTGCCAGTGGGCAGGCGTCCAGGCCCGCGGACTTGGCGCCGAGCGCCGTGAACGGATCGACAATCGCCAGGCCTTCACCGGCCTCGACCATGCTGCGCATCATCTGGTGCGTCTGCACCCGGGTGTGCACCACGGGGGCAGGGCGCAAGGCGTGCAGTTTGTTGTCGAGCGCCGGGCTCAGCGGATCGTGGCCTTCGAGGCCGACCATCGACTGGCCTGCCAGGTCCTGCAGCGAAATGTACTTCTGCTTCGGTTGCAACCAGCCATGAGGCGCAAGCAGCTGCAGTTTGCCGTGGGCAATGACCTGACAATGAATATCGGCGTGATCGGGATCGTGCAGGCTCAGGCCCAGTTCGCTTTCGCGCAGCAGCAAGCTCCTGACGATATCGCGAGTCGGTTGGCTCAGCAGGCTGCACGGGACGTCGGGGAGGCGCCGGCGCAACGCTGCGATGCTTTGGGGCAACAATTGTTGCGCCAGCGGCGGGGTGCACATGACACGGAGGGGCGGGGCATGATATTGCTTGAGACTGTTGGCCAGACGCTGGACCGGCTCAAGCGCGTCGTAAACGCGGGCGATTCCGGCCTGTAGCTCCCGCGCCTCACGCGTTGCCTGCAAGCGTCCACGCACGCTGGAAAACAGCATGAAGCCCAACTGACTCTCGGCGTCCCGCAGAATGCTTTCGACCTCTGCCACCGGCAACTGCAGCCATTCGGCCGCGGTACCCAGGTGACCGGTCTGCAGGAGCGCCTGAATCACTTCGATATGGCGTAAACGCATGCGTGAAGTCCATGTTCAGCAGGTGGGGAGTCAGTGGCTGAATCCTAACCCAAGTCCGCGCATATGACTTCTGCTCATAACGCAAGGTTATGAGGCGACGTTGGTTTCCGCCACGCCAGCGACGTAGGTGTCAGGCTCGCGAACGATGGTGACGTCCGATTGCACCAGCAAAAACTGGTTGTCGTCGAGTTTCTTTACGCGATCGCCAATGGCCAGTTTGTAAGTGGTGACAGGCACGGAGCCGGCGAGGCCGTCTGCCGACGGGGTAGATTCCTGGAACTCATGCACGGAATAGACACGACCTTCTGCGTCTCTTGCATGGAACTGACCGACGAGTACTGCTGCCATCTGCTTAGAACCTCTGGAGATAAATCACTCAATTTGCGGTTCTGTAGACCGTGGTTGGGCGAAGTAAGTTTTCCTACAGGAAAAAAATAGTCAAGTGAACGTGGGTATAGGTAGCAAACGCCATGAAACGTCAACTATAACTAGGCGTTCCTACTATCAGACAGTCGAGAATCTTCTATGAGCAACGTCTACACGATCGCCGTGCTGGTTGGCAGCTTGAGAAAGGATTCGATCAATCGCAAGGTCGCGTTGGCCCTGGCCGATCTGGCACCTGCAAACCTCACGCTGAACATCGTCGAAATCGGCGACCTCCCGCTCTACAACGAAGACATCGATGGTGCTACACCGCCGGCAGCCTACAGCACTTTCCGGCAACAAGTGAGCTCATCCGACGCAGTGCTGTTTGTCACGCCGGAATACAACCGTTCAGTACCGGCACCGTTGAAAAATGCGATCGACGTGGGTTCGCGGCCTTATGGCAAGAGCGCCTGGAGCGGCAAGCCCGGCGCGGTGATCAGCGTTTCACCGGGAGCGGTCGGTGGATTCGGCGCCAACCACCACCTGCGCCAATCCCTGGTTTTTCTCAATGTGCCCTGCATGCAGCAGCCTGAAGCCTATCTCGGCGGGGCCGGCACGGCGTTCGACGAGGCGGGCAAATTGTCCGAGTCGGTGAAGCCGTTCCTGCAAAGCTTCATCAATGCCTACGGCCAGTGGGTCGAGCAGCACAAAAAAGCCTGACCTACCCACCATTTGCAGGAGCCGGCTTGCCGGCGATGAGGCCCTTGGGATTTGCATGGGCCTCACTGCCGCCATCGCCGGCAAGCAGGCTCCTACAAGGAACCCCACGTACCCCGGTTGGAAGGCCGCTTACATCGGGGCGGGGAACTGAGTTATTTTGGCGACCCGTTGTTCACAGGTTGCTGTTGCATGCTCACCGCCTCGTTGATTTTCCTCCTGACCATCACCCTGGTGATCTGGCAACCCAAAGGCCTCGGCGTTGGCTGGAGCGCGATGTTCGGCGCGGTGCTGGCGCTGATTTTCGGGGTGGTGCATCTCAGCGACATCCCGCTGGTGTGGCAGATCATCTGGAACGCTACCGGCACCTTTGTCGCGCTGATCATCATCAGTCTATTGCTCGACGAGGCCGGGTTCTTTGCCTGGGCGGCGCTGCATGTCGCGCGTTGGGGCAGGGGCAGTGGGCGCAAGTTGTTCGCCTACATGGTGCTGCTTGGCGCGTTGGTCTCGGCGCTGTTTGCCAATGACGGCGCGGCGCTGATTCTCACGCCGATTGTGATTTCCATGCTCCTGGCATTGCGTTTTTCTCCTGCCGCGACCCTGGCGTTCGTGATGGGCGCCGGCTTCATCGCCGACACCGCGAGCCTGCCTCTGGTGGTGTCGAACCTGGTGAACATCGTTTCTGCTGACTTCTTCCACATCAGCTTCAACCGCTACGCGGCGGTGATGATCCCGGTCAATCTGGTGAGTGTCGGGGCAACGCTGACGGTGTTGATGGGGTACTTCCGGCGCGACATTCCCAAGGATTACGACCGCGAACAATTGGAAGATCCAGCCGGTGCCATCCACGACAAGGCGACTTTCTACGCCGGTTGGGCGGTTTTGCTGATCCTCTTGCTAGGCTGCTTCGCGCTTGAGCCGTTGGGCATTCCGATCAGTGCGATTTCTGCGGTGTGCGCGGCGCTATTGCTGGCCATTGCCGCCCGAGGCCACAAGATTTCCACGCGCAAGGTGATTAAAGAGGCGCCTTGGCACATCGTGATTTTCTCGTTGGGCATGTATCTGGTGGTCTACGGCCTGCGTAATGCCGGACTTACCGGTTATCTGGCGGGATGGCTCGACGGCTTTGCCGGTTACGGCATCTGGGGCGCGGCGATGGGCACCGGGGTGTTGACCGCGCTGCTGTCGTCGCTGATGAACAACCTGCCCACGGTATTGATCGGCCTGCTGTCGATCGATGCCAGCCAGGCGACCGGGGTGGTGAAGGAGGCGATGATTTACGCGAACGTCATCGGCAGTGACCTGGGGCCGAAAATCACCCCGATCGGCAGTCTGGCGACGCTGTTGTGGTTGCATGTGCTGGAGCGCAAGAACATCCGCATTGGCTGGGGGTACTATTTCAAGGTGGGGATTGTGTTGACGGTGCCGGTGTTGTTGGTGACGTTGGCGGCATTGGCGTTGCGGTTATCCATCTAAATCCGGCTTGCCCGCGATGAGGCCGGTTCAGGCACTAAATAACTAACCACTACCCGGCACATTCGGCCAAAGATCCGCCACCAGGAACAACCGCTCCGCTTCCTCCCAGTCACCCTCGGCATTCTCGGTCAACCGCACCAGCAGCTGCGCCGGCGCCAGCGGTTCCAGGTCAGTCAGCCACGTCTCCAACTGCTCCGTATTCCAGGTCTGCTCCACCGGATAATGCGCCGGCGCCAGCCAGGCATGCCGGGGCAGGGGTTGCCAAAGCCCGAATGGCCGCTGTGCGACAAAGTCTTTCCAGTCCTTTTGATGCAACCAGCTGCCACGCAAATGCAGCGGGTGCGCACCCTCCGGTGCGCGGGCACGCCCCGGCCACGGATACAGCAGATAACCGCCCAGCCACAAATGCGCGTTGAACTGCTGGATGTCCAGCGCGGCCAGCACCTCGCGGCTCTCCGGTCGTGCGGAAATCGGCAGTTGATGCTGGCTCAGGTGCGCCAGCTTTCGGTCGAGTCGATCATGGCACCCAGGTCCCAGCCACTGCGCGGTATCCTGCCCGTCGCCAATTTGCGGGCCGAGGTAAAGCTTGATCGCCAGCTCCAGATGATGCACGCCGTCACGATCACGCAGCAGCATATCCAGCTCGCCCAAGGTGTGACCCTCGCGGCGGATCGGCAGGTTCGCGGCAATCAGCTCGATGCCCGGCGCGTGACGCACGGCGTATTGCCACAGCCGTTCGTAATACAGACCCAGGCGCCGGGTCCGGGCCTGGGCCAGCCAGTGCAGCAAGTCATAACTGTCGCGATCCAGTTGCCGCAACCAGGATTCCAGCCGTTCCGGCGCCTGTACCCAGTCGCTGCCGGCCAGCGGATGACGCTGCGGCCACGGCGTGACCTCGAGCATCGGCGGCGCGAGGATGACCCACGCCAGGTCACGCACCTCGGGGTGGCGCAACTGGTGGGGTAACTGCAGCAAATCGGGAAATAGGATCATGTTGCCAGCATAGCCCTAATCATCAGCACGCCGTTGTGGCTGAAAGGATTTTGTCTATCCCGCGGTTTCGCCCATAATCGTGGTTTTCGCCGTCGCAACCGTAGAGGCACCATGGAGCAATTTCGTAATATCGGCATCATCGGTCGCCTGGGCAGTTCGCAGGTGCTGGATACCGTCCGCCGACTGAAACGGTTTCTGCTCGATCGTCACCTGCACGTGATCCTCGAAGACACCATCGCCGAAGTGCTGCCGGGTCATGGCCTGCAAACCTCGTCGCGCAAGATGCTTGGCGAAGTGTGTGACATGGTGATTGTGGTCGGGGGCGACGGCAGCCTGCTTGGCGCAGCACGCGCGCTGGCCCGGCACAATATTCCAGTGCTCGGGATCAACCGTGGCAGCCTGGGGTTCCTCACCGATATCCGTCCCGACGAGCTTGAAGTCAAAGTCGCCGAAGTGCTCGACGGCCATTACCTGGTGGAAAACCGCTTCCTGCTGCAAGCCGAAGTTCGGCGCCATGCCGAGGCCATCGGCCAGGGCGATGCCCTGAACGATGTGGTGCTGCACCCCGGCAAATCGACGCGGATGATCGAGTTTGAGCTGTACATCGACGGCCAGTTCGTCTGCAGCCAGAAGGCCGACGGCCTGATCGTCGCCACGCCGACCGGTTCGACCGCCTATGCGCTGTCCGCTGGCGGCCCGATCATGCATCCCAAGCTCGACGCTATTGTGATTGTGCCGATGTACCCCCATACCTTGTCAGGCAGGCCAATTGTGGTCGATGGCAACAGTGAGCTAAAAATCGTCGTGTCCAAGGATATGCAGATTTACCCGCAAGTCTCCTGTGACGGGCAGAACCACTTCACCTGCGCGCCGGGTGACACCATTACCATCAGCAAGAAAGCCCAGAAGCTGCGGCTGATTCACCCGCTTGACCATAACTATTATGAAGTCTGCCGAACCAAGCTCGGCTGGGGCAGCAGGTTGGGGGGTGGAGGCGACTGATGCTCGATCCCGCGCGAAGTTACGACCTGATCGGTGACGTGCACGGTTGCGCCATGACCCTTGAGCACTTGCTCGACCAGCTCGGTTATCACAAACAAGGTGGCGTCTGGCGGCATGCGTCGCGCATGGCGGTGTTCGTCGGTGACATCATCGACCGCGGCCCGCGGATTCGCGAGGCGCTGCACATCGTCCATGACATGGTCGAGGCCGGCCAGGCGTTGTGCATCATGGGCAACCATGAATTCAACGCACTCGGCTGGAGCACCCCGGCGTCTCCCGGCAGCGGCAAACAGTTCGTGCGTGAGCACACGCCGCGTCACGCGCGCCTGTTGGGTGAAACCCTGACCCAGTTCGAGGATCATCCTGGCGACTGGCATGACTTCCAGCAGTGGTTCTACGAACTGCCGCTGTTTGCCGATGCCGGACGTTTCCGCGTAGTCCACGCCTGCTGGGATTCGGGGCTGATCGAGCCGCTGCGCGCGCTGTTTCCCGACGGCTGCGTCGATGAACATTTTCTCCAGGCCTCCGCCGTGCCGGGCAGTTTTGCCAGCACCGTGTTCGACCGCTTGCTGCGTGGCACCGACATGCGTCTTCCCGACGGGTTGACCATGACCAGCGGCGATGGCCTGACGCGTTCGTTCTTCCGCACTAAATTCTGGGAAGACGATCCGCAAACCTATGGAGACATTGTGTTTCAGCCTGACGCGCTACCGGAGCCCGTGGCCCGAACGCCGCTATCGTCCATCGAGAAAAACACCTTGCTGCGCTATGGCGCCGACGAACCCCTGCTGTTCGTTGGCCACTACTGGCGCAGCGGCAAACCGGCACCGATCCGCCCGAACCTGGCCTGTCTGGATTACAGTGCGGTGCTCTACGGCAAACTGGTTGCCTACCGCCTGGACCAGGAAACCCGGCTCGATCCGCACAAATTTGTCTGGGTCGATGTTGAACGGCCGGAGGTGCTGCGATGAGCACTGTGGCTGTGTTGCGCCTGCCGCTGGCGGTTGACTTGAGCGGGTTCGTCAAACTGCTGCATCGCATGCAGGTGCCGCATCGGGTCAGCGAAGAGCTGGGCGAGCAGGTGCTGTGGGTGCCCGCCAACATCAGCGAAGACGTGCGTGTGTTGTACGAGCGTTTCCCGGCCGGTGATCCGGACGAGCAACTGGACATCCCGGTGGCGCAGACCGTCAACCGTCCCGGTTTCGTCGAGCAATTGCGCCACGCCAAGGCGACTGCGCTGGTGTTGCTGCTGAGTCTGATCGTCGGCGCGGTGACGCTGCTGGGCGAAAACCTCGACACGATGCACTGGTTCACCTTCCTCGATTTCCGCGTCGTCGGCGAGTACATCCATTTCACGCCACTGGCCGACAGCCTGGCGGCGGGGCAGTGGTGGCGTCTGGTGACGCCGATGCTGATCCACTTTGGTTTCCTGCACCTGGCCATGAACGGCATGTGGTACTGGGAACTGGGGCGACGCATCGAGTCGCGCCAAGGCAGCATCAACCTGATTGGTCTGACGCTGCTGTTCGCCCTGGTGTCCAATTACGCCCAGTATTATTTCAGCGGCCCGACCCTGTTTGGCGGGCTGTCGGGTGTGCTGTACGGCCTGCTCGGGCATTGCTGGATCTTCCAGCTCATTTCGCCGAACCGGGCCTATCGCCTGCCGCGCGGTGTGCTGGTGATGATGCTGGTGTGGCTGCTGCTGTGCCTGTCCGGGCTGGTCTCTATGATCGGTTTCGGGGAAATTGCCAACGCCGCCCATGTCGGCGGGTTGCTCGTCGGATGCTTGACCGGTTTGTTGGGTGGTTTGTACAACCGCCGTAAACTGGCCGCCTAAAGAAGTTATGCAAGTTCGGAGACCTTGATGTCCTCTTTTAACGAAATGATCAAAAACATCACCCCCGATATCTATCAGAGCCTGAAACTGGCGGTGGAAATCGGCAAATGGTCCGATGGCGGCAAGCTCACCGCCGAACAACGCGAACTGTCGCTGCAGGCGATGATCGCCTGGGAAGTCCAGAACCTGCCGGAAGAAGAGCGTACGGGCTACATGGGCCCGCAGGAATGCAGCTCGAAGTCGATCAGCGTGCCAAACATCCTGTTCAAATCGGATGCCATCCATTGATCGAGATTGGCCGCGGTGCAATCAGCAAAATGTCGGCACGCCTTGAAGGCCCTGACGTGCAGTACGCGTTTCGTCTGGGTGATGCCGAGGTGCCGGTCAACCCGTTGATCGGCAACACGGTGCGTCTGGAATACCTTGGGGCGATCCACTGCTCCCATTGCGGGCGCAAGACCAAAACCAGTTTCAGCCAGGGTTATTGCTACCCGTGCATGACCAAACTGGCGCAGTGCGACCTGTGCATCATGAGCCCGGAGCGTTGCCATTTCGACGCTGGCACCTGCCGTGAACCGGAGTGGGGCCAGACGTTCTGCATGACCGATCACATTGTGTATCTGTCGAACTCGTCCGGGGTGAAAGTCGGGATTACCCGCGCCACCCAGCTGCCGACCCGCTGGATTGACCAGGGCGCGCGTCAGGCGTTGCCGATCATGCGTGTGTCGACCCGCCAGCAGTCGGGGTTCGTCGAAGACCTGTTCCGCAGTCAGGTTGCCGACAAAACCAACTGGCGTGCTTTACTCAAGGGCGAAGCGGTTTCGGTGGACTTGGCAGCGGTTCGCGACCAGCTGTTTGAAAGCTGCGCCGAAGGCCTGCAAACCTTGCAGGAACGATTTGGCATTCAGGCCATCCAGACTATTGCCGACGTGGAACCGCTGGAAATCCGTTATCCGGTCGTGCAATACCCGGCCAAGATCGTCAGCTTCAACCTCGACAAGAACCCGATTGCCGAAGGCACGCTGCTGGGAATCAAAGGCCAGTACCTGATTTTCGACACCGGCGTGATCAATATTCGTAAGTACACGGCTTATCAACTCGCCGTGCATCAGTAAGGATTCCAGCATGCGCACCGAACAACCGAAGATGATCTATTTGAAAGACTATCAGGCGCCCGAGTACCTGATCGACGAGACGCACCTGACCTTCGAGTTGTTCGAGGACCACAGCCTGGTCCATACGCAACTGGTGATGCGCCGCAATCCTGAACGCGGGCCGGGCCTGCCGCCGCTGGTGCTCGATGGGCAGCAACTGGAGTTGTTGTCGGTCACGCTGGCCGACAGTGAGTTGAGCGATGCTGACTACCAACTGACCGAAAACCATCTGACTTTGCACCCGACCAGCACTACTTTTACGGTCGATACCAGCGTCAGGATCCACCCGGAAACCAACACTGCGCTGGAAGGCCTGTACAAATCCAGCGGTATGTTCTGCACCCAGTGCGAGGCCGAAGGCTTCCGCAAGATCACCTATTACCTCGATCGCCCGGACGTGATGAGCAAGTTCACCACCACCGTGATGGCCGAGCAGCACAGCTACCCGGTGCTGCTCTCCAACGGCAACCCGATTGCCAGCGGTCCGGGCGAAGACGGCCGTCATTGGGCGACGTGGGAAGATCCGTTCATGAAACCGGCGTACCTGTTTGCGCTGGTGGCCGGGGACCTGTGGTGTGTCGAAGACACCTTCACCACCCTGACCGAGCGCTCCGTGGCGCTGCGCATTTATGTCGAGCCGGAGAACATCGACAAGTGCCAGCACGCCATGAACAGCCTGAAGAAGTCGATGCGCTGGGATGAAGAAGTCTACGGTCGCGAGTACGACCTGGACATCTTCATGATCGTCGCGGTCAACGACTTCAACATGGGCGCGATGGAAAACAAGGGCCTCAACATCTTTAACTCCAGCGCCGTGCTGGCCCGCGCCGAAACCGCGACCGACGCCGCGCACCAGCGTGTCGAAGCGATCGTTGCCCACGAATATTTTCACAACTGGTCGGGCAACCGCGTGACCTGCCGCGACTGGTTCCAATTGTCGCTGAAGGAAGGCTTTACCGTGTACCGTGATTCGGGCTTCTCTGCCGACATGAACTCGGCCACCGTGAAGCGCATTCAGGACGTTGCGTACTTGCGCACCCACCAGTTCGCCGAAGACGCCGGCCCGATGGCCCACGCCGTGCGCCCGGACAGCTTCATCGAAATTTCCAACTTCTACACCCTGACCGTGTACGAAAAGGGCTCGGAAGTGGTCGGCATGATCCACACCCTGCTGGGCGCCGAAGGCTTCCGCAAAGGCAGCGACCTGTACTTCGACCGTCATGACGGCCAGGCCGTGACCTGCGATGACTTTATCAAAGCCATGGAAGATGCCAACGGCGTCGACCTGACCCAGTTCAAACGCTGGTACAGCCAGGCCGGCACGCCGCGTCTGGCAGTGAGCGAGTCCTACGACGCCGGCGCAAAAACCTACAGCCTGACGTTCCGCCAGAGCTGCCCGGCCACGCCGGACAAGGTTGAAAAACTGCCGTTCGTGATTCCGGTTGAATTGGGCCTGCTGGATTCCAAAGGCGCGGCAATTGCCTTGCGCCTGTCCGGCGAAGCCAGCAATCAAGGCACTTCGCGGGTGATTTCGGTCACTGAAGCGGAGCAGACCTTCACCTTCGTCGACATTGCCGAACACCCGCTGCCGTCGTTGCTGCGCGGCTTCTCGTCGCCAGTGAAACTGAGCTTCCCGTACAACCGCGACCAACTGATGTTCCTGATGCAGCACGACAGCGACGGTTTCAATCGTTGGGATGCCGGCCAGCAATTGTCGGTTCAAGTGCTGCAGGAACTGATCGCCCAGCAGCAGAAAGGCTTGCCACTGGTACTTGATCAGCGTTTGGTGTCTGCCCTGCGTACTGTGCTGTCAGACGAGACGCTGGATCAGGCGATGGTCGCTGAAATGCTTTCGCTGCCGGGCGAAGCGTATCTGACGGAAATCAGCGAAGTGGCTGACGTCGATGCCATCCACATCGCCCGCGAATTTGCCCGCAAGCAATTGGCGGACGGGTTGTTCGAGGCGTTGTGGCTGCGTTACCAGGCCAACCGCGATCTGTCGAAGAAAACCCCATACGCGGCCGAGGCCGAACACTTCGCCCGTCGTGCGTTGCAGAATATTGCGCTGTCGTACTTGATGTTGAGCGGCAAACCTGAAGTCCTGGCGGCAACGCTCGAACAGTTCGAGACCAGCGACAACATGACCGAACGCCTGACGGCGTTGGCCGTGCTGGTCAATTCGCCGTACGACGAAGATAAGGCCCGTGCGCTGGCGAGTTTCGCCGAACACTTCAAGGACAATCCGCTGGTCATGGATCAGTGGTTCAGCGTTCAGGCGGGCAGCACGCTGCCGGGTGGTCTGGCGCGTGTGCACCAGTTGATGCAGCACCCGGCGTTCAACATCAAAAACCCGAACAAGGTGCGGGCGCTGGTCGGTGCGTTTGCCGGGCAGAACCTGATCAACTTCCACGCGGCCGATGGCTCGGGGTATCGCTTCCTGGCGGATCTGGTGATCGAGCTGAACGGCTTCAATCCGCAAATCGCATCGCGCCAATTGGCGCCGCTGACGCGCTGGCGCAAGTATGACGACGCGCGTCAGGCGTTGATGAAAGGCGAGCTGGAGCGGATTCGTGCTTCGGGTCAACTGTCCAGCGACGTGTTTGAAGTGGTCAGCAAAAGCCTGGCGTGAGGCTGGCTTCGCTCCTGCAAGGTTCACCCCGAACCCTGTAGGAGCGAGCTCGCTCGCGAAAAACGCCCAGGCAAACATTCATTCAGGCAGCCCCCGTTATCGTTGACGTCCATCGCGAGCACGCTCGCTCCTACAAGTGACAGCGTACGATCAAAGAGCCAAATCACCCCACCTGATACCCCATCATTCAGACAAACCCCATCCCCCTCAGGTTAACAAAACATAACGTGGCGTCGATTGTCAGACCTTTCCAAACCCCGATAGGATAAGCCAGCTTCCGAAGGGGCTCTGGATTGCGGGTTTGAGGACTATGCTCCAAACCACTCAATCCCAGCGAGCACCCCTTACGGCGCCCTGAAAGGTTGAACGACCTAACAATAATAATGGGGGAAGGTCTATGAGTGAGCCTGTCATGGGTGTGGGTACCTGCCGCCCGCCGGCATTGCGCAAATTCGCGTTGCTGGCCACAGCGCTCTCGCTGTTGGGCTGTGCCGTGTTGTCGGCACCTGTGCTGGCCGCTGCGGCGCCGGCATCCGACGTTGTTTATGCGGTTGAATCCGCCAAGGCCAGCAAAAGCCTGATGCTCGACGTCGTGCACGCCGGCAAGCGCCTGGTGGCGGTCGGTGATCGCGGGCACATTCTGTATTCCGATGACCAGGGCGTGACCTGGACTCAGGCCAAGGTGCCGACCCGGCAATTGCTGACATCCGTCTCTTTTGTCGATGACAAACACGGCTGGGCGGTCGGCCATGACGCACAAATTCTCGCCAGCGAGGACGGCGGGGTCACCTGGACCAAACAATTCGAAGACCTCAAACGAGAAGCGCCGCTGCTCGACGTCTGGTTCAAGGACGTCAACAGCGGTTTTGCCGTGGGCGCTTACGGCGCATTGCTGGTCACCACCGACGGTGGCAAGACCTGGGACGATGCCAGCGATCGCCTGGACAACGAAGACCAGTACCACCTCAATGGCATTGCAGCGGTCAAGGACGCCGGCCTGTTTATCGTCGGCGAGCAGGGCAGCATGTTTCGTTCTGCAGACTGGGGCCAGACCTGGGAAAAGCTTGAAGGCCCTTACCAGGGCTCATTGTTTGGCGTGATCGGCACCGCTCAAGCCAACACGCTGCTGGCTTACGGTTTGCGTGGCAATCTGTTCCGCTCCACCGATTTCGGCAGCACCTGGGAGCCGGTCGAGCTGCAAGCGACTCGTGGCGCACTGGAGTTCGGCCTGTCCGGCGCTACGCTGCTCGATGACGGTTCCATCGTGATCGTCGGTAATGGTGGCAGCGTGATCCGCAGCAACGACAACGGCGAAACCTTCAGTGTGTTCAACCGTCCGGATCGCATTTCCGTGTCGGCAGTGACAGCAGCGGGCAACGGCAATCTGATTCTGGCAGGACAGGGCGGCGTTCGCGCTACTTCGCCAACCGGCTCAGAGCTGGGCAAATAATAAGAAGGGCGGAGCTATGACATCCATGACAAGTCATCACCAGGACAAGGCGACGTTTCTTGAACGCCTGATTTTCAACAACCGCCCGGCAGTGATCGTGATCTGCCTGCTGGTCAGCATTTTCCTGTTCTGGCAGGCGACGCTGATCCGGCCGTCCACCAGTTTCGAAAAAATGATCCCGCTCGAGCATCCATTCATTCAAAAAATGATGGAGCATCGCAACGATCTGGCAAACCTGGGCAACACCGTGCGGATCTCGGTGGAAGCTACCGACGGCGACATCTTCTCCAAGGAATACATGGAGACCCTGCGCCAGATCAACGACGAGGTGTTCTACATCTCCGGCGTCGACCGTTCCGGGCTCAAGTCCCTGTGGAGTCCGAGCGTACGCTGGACCGAGGTGACGGAAGAGGGCTTCGCCGGCGGCGAAGTGATTCCGCAGAGCTACAACGGCTCCCAGCAAAGCCTGGATCTGCTGCGCAACAACGTGCTCAAGTCCGGGCAGGTCGGGCGCCTGGTGGCCAACGATTTCAAGTCGAGCATCGTCGATATTCCGTTGCTGGAGTCCTACCCGGACCCGCAGGACCAAGGCAAGTTGCTGGCCCTGGACTACCGCAAGTTCTCCCACGAACTGGAAGATAAAATCCGCGACAAGTTTGAAAAACAGAACCCCAACGTGCAGATCCACATTGTCGGTTTCGCCAAGAAAGTCGGCGACCTGATCGATGGCCTGGTGATGGTGGTGATGTTCTTCGGTATCGCCTTCGTCATCACCTTGATCCTGCTGTACTGGTTTACCAACTGCATGCGCAGCACCGTGGCGGTCTTGAGCACAACGCTGGTGGCGGTGGTCTGGCAACTTGGGCTGATGCACTTCTTTGGCTTCGGGCTGGATCCGTATTCGATGCTGGTGCCGTTCCTGATCTTCGCCATCGGTATTTCCCACGGTGTCCAAAAGATAAACGGCATCGCGTTGCAATCGAGTGAGGCCGACAACGCGTTGACCGCTGCGCGACGCACCTTCCGCCAGTTGTTCCTGCCGGGGATGATCGCGATCCTGGCGGATGCCGTGGGCTTCATCACGCTGCTGATCATCGACATCGGCGTCATTCGCGAACTGGCCATCGGCGCGTCCATCGGTGTGGCGGTGATCGTGTTCACCAACCTGATCCTGTTGCCGGTGGCGATTTCCTACGTCGGTATCAGCAAGCGCGCCGTCGAACGCAGCAAGAAAGATGCGCACCGCGAACACCCGTTCTGGCGCCTGCTGTCGAACTTTGCCAGCCCGAAAGTTGCACCGGTGTCGATCGTGTTGGCCCTGTTGGCCTTCGGTGGCGGTCTCTGGTACAGCCAGAACCTGAAAATCGGCGACCTTGACCAGGGTGCGCCAGAGCTGCGTCCGGATTCGCGTTACAACAAGGACAACAACTTCATCATCAGCAATTACTCCACCAGTTCCGACGTGTTGGTGGTGATGGTCAAAACCAAGGCTGAAGGCTGTTCACGCTACGAAGCCATGGCGCCGATCGACGAACTGATGTGGAAGATGCAGAACACCGAGGGCGTGCAGTCGGCGATCTCGTTGGTGACCGTGTCCAAGCAGATGATCAAGGGCATGAACGAGGGCAACCTGAAATGGGAAACCCTGTCGCGCAACCCGGACGTGCTGAACAACTCCATCGCTCGGGCTGACGGCCTCTACAACAACAGTTGCTCCCTGGCGCCGGTGCTGGTGTTCCTCAATGATCACAAGGCCGCAACGCTGGATCGCGCCGTGCATGCGGTGCAGGACTTCGCCAAGGAGAACAACAAGGACGGTCTGGAATTCATCCTCGCCGCCGGTAACGCCGGTATCGAGGCGGCCACCAACGAGGTGATCAAGGAATCCGAGCTGACGATCCTGATCCTCGTCTACATCTGCGTCGCGACCATGTGCATGATCACCTTCCGTTCCTGGGCGGCGACCTTGTGCATCGTGCTCCCGCTGGTGCTGACCTCGGTACTCGGTAACGCCCTGATGGCGTTCATGGGGATCGGTGTGAAAGTCGCAACCTTGCCGGTGGTGGCGCTGGGTGTGGGGATTGGCGTGGACTACGGCATCTACATCTACAGCCGTCTGGAAAGTTTCCTGCGCGCAGGGCTGCCGTTGCAGGAAGCTTATTACCAGACGCTGAGATCCACCGGTAAAGCGGTGCTGTTCACCGGCCTGTGCCTGGCGATCGGCGTGTGCACCTGGATTTTCTCGGCCATCAAGTTCCAGGCCGACATGGGCCTGATGCTGACCTTCATGCTGCTCTGGAACATGTTCGGCGCGCTGTGGCTGTTACCGGCGCTGGCACGGTTCCTGATCAAACCGGAGAAACTCGCGGGACAGAAGGGCAATTCGCTGTTTGCTCACTGATCCAGGCAGAAACTAAAAAGCCGCAACCCAGGTTGCGGCTTTTTTTTATCTCTGGATTGACACTGAACCTATGTGGGAGCGGGCTTGCTCCCACATTTGATCTTTGTCGGTCAGAGGGGATCGGTTCCGAGCACCACATTCAGCGCACTGCGCGCATCATCCAGCTGCACCAGCGTCGCATGCCTTGCGCCCAGCGCATCGCGATTCTCGATGGCGGTGAGGATTGCTTTGTGTCGCGGCAATGCCAGTTCATGCAGGTTCGGCCGCTGGTTGGAGTGCTTCAACGCTTCGGCAATCGCAACTGACAGCATGTTGCACAGGTTCGCCAACAGATCGTTGTGGGTGGCGTCGGCGATGCGGCTGTGGAAATCCAGGTCCGGTTGCAGGAGGGCTTCCGGGGTCGGCGCGGTTTCCATGCGTTGGTAGGCTTCACCAATGGAGGCAATGTCGGCGTCTGTGGCGAACTGCGCCGCCAGGGCCGCCGCTGCCGGCTCGATGATGCTGCGCACGCTGGTCAGCAGGTCGAAGAATTGATTTTGCGGGCTGCTTTGCATCAGCCAGTGCAGCACATCCGGGTCGAGCATGTGCCATTCCTTGCGCTGCTTGACCACCGTGCCGACGCGCGGGCGGGAATACACCAGGCCTTTGGCAACCAACACACGCGTGGCTTCACGCAGCACCGGCCGACTGACCGCGTATTCTTCGCACAACAGGGCCTCGGCGGGCAGCTTGTCGTCCGGCTTGAAGCGTCCCGAAACGATCTGCATCCCGAGTTCCTGGACGATGCGCGAATGCATGCTTTTGCGGTCGGAGGGTTTGCGGTAATCCATGGGGAACGGCGCGATCCTGAGCGATGGAGATGCCGCGCATCATAGCAGGCGCGGCGCAACCTTGAGGTACATGCAAAGCAAATGTGGGAGCGGGCTTGCTCGC
Organism: Pseudomonas sp. GB2N2; assembly: GCF_054897705.1. NCBI lineage: Bacteria > Pseudomonadati > Pseudomonadota > Gammaproteobacteria > Pseudomonadales > Pseudomonadaceae > Pseudomonas > Pseudomonas sp. GB2N2. Next base: position 1,780,516 of record NZ_CM142701.1, on the reverse strand, counting down.
GAAGGCGGTGTGTCAGTCAACAAAGAAAGTGACTGACGTATCGCCTTCGCGAGCAAGCCCGCTCCCACATTAGATTGATGGGGTTAGTGAGAGTGGCGCGGCACTTCGGAGCCTCGGCAGCCGACCAGAAAGTCGAAATCGCAGCCCTGATCCGCTTGCAGCACGTGATCGATGTACAGCTGGCGATAGCCGCCAACGATCAGGTTCTGCGGCGGTTTCAAGTCGGCCATGCGCGCGGCCAGTTCGGCATCCGGGATGTCCAGGTGCAAACGCCCATTCGCGCAATCCAGCTCGATCCAGTCGCCTTCTTTCACCGTCGCCAAAGGCCCGCCGGCGGCCGCTTCCGGGGCAACATGCAAAACCACCGTGCCGTACGCCGTGCCGCTCATGCGCGCATCGGAAATCCGCACCATGTCGGTCACGCCTTGCGCCAACAGTTTCGCCGGCAAGCCCATGTTGCCAACCTCGGCCATGCCCGGATAACCCTTCGGCCCGCAGTTTTTCATCACCAGAATCGAATTCGCATCCACGTCCAGCTCGGGATCGTTGATCCGCGCCTTGTACATGTCGAAGTTCTCGAACACCACCGCACGCCCGCGATGCTGCATCAGTTCGGCGGTGGCGGCGGACGGTTTGAGCACCGCACCGAGCGGCGCCAGGTTGCCGCGCAACACACAGATCCCGCCGTCGGCGCGGATCGGGTTATCGAGGGTGCGGATGACTTCGTCCTGGCCGTAGATCGGCGCGTCTTTGGTGTTCTCGCCGAGCGTCTTGCCGTTGACGGTCAAGGCGTTCGGGTTAGGGATCAGGTTGGCTTCGCCGAGGCGACGCAATACTGCCGGCAGGCCGCCGGCGTAGTAGAACTCTTCCATCAGGAAGCGCCCGGACGGTTGCAGGTCGACGATGGTCGGCATGCCACGACCGATGCGGGTCCAGTCGTCCAGGTCGAGCTCGACGCCGATACGCCCGGCGATGGCTTTCAAATGAATCACCGCGTTGGTCGAACCGCCAATGGCCGCGTTCACCCGAATCGCATTTTCAAAGGCTTCTTTGGTGAGGATCTTCGACAGGCGCAGGTCTTCGCGAACCATTTCCACCGCACGCATGCCAGACATGTGCGCCAGCACATAACGCCGTGCGTCCACTGCCGGAATCGCCGCGTTGTGGGGCAGGGACGTGCCGAGCGCTTCAGCCATGCAGGCCATGGTCGACGCGGTGCCCATGGTGTTGCAGGTGCCGGCCGAGCGGGACATGCCGCCCTCGGCCGCGAGGAAGTCATCGATAGTGATCGTGCCGGCTTTGACCTGTTCGCTGAGCTGCCAGACCACCGTGCCCGAGCCGATGTCCTGGCCCTTGTGTTTGCCATTGAGCATCGGGCCGCCGGTCACCACGATCGCCGGCACGTCGCAACTGGCGGCACCCATCAGCAAGGCCGGAGTGGTTTTGTCGCAGCCGGTCAGCAGCACCACGCCGTCGATTGGGTTGCCCCGAATGGCTTCTTCGACGTCCATGCTCGTCAGGTTGCGGGTGAACATGGCGGTGGGGCGCAGGTTCGATTCGCCGTTGGAGAACACCGGGAATTCAACCGGGAAACCACCGGCTTCGATCACACCGCGCTTGACGTGATCCGCAATCTGGCGGAAATGCGCGTTGCACGGGGTCAGTTCCGACCAGGTGTTGCAGATACCGATGATCGGTTTGCCGTGGAACTGGTGGTCGGCGATGCCCTGATTCTTCATCCAGCTGCGGTACATGAAGCCGTTCTTGTCGGCCGTGCCAAACCATTGGGCGGAGCGCAGGGTGGGTTTCTTATCAGACATGATCGATTCTCTTATTGTATGACTATATTGTTCGAGCTGACGCTTAACATAAGCGCAAAATCGCCGCTTTGGAAGTGTTGCCCGATTAAATAGTATTACTATATAGTCGGTGCGAGTGGAGGGATGGCCCTGGCAGATATTCCGCGAGAGGCGTCCCCCGAGGTTCTATAACAACAACAATCGGAGACCGATCCCATGAGCCAGGAACTGCGGCTTATTCGTCGCATCACGCTGAAACTGATTCCCTTTCTGATCCTGCTGTACCTGATCGCCTATGTGGATCGCTCCGCCGTCGGTTTCGCCAAGCTGCACATGGGCGCGGACATCGGTATCGGCGATGCGGCTTACGGCCTCGGTGCCGGGCTGTTCTTCATTGGTTACTTCCTGCTGGAAATCCCCAGCAACCTGATGCTCGAACGCTTCGGCGCGCGGCGCTGGTTCGCGCGGATCATGCTGACCTGGGGCGCCATCACCATCGGCATGGCCTTCGTTCAAGGCCCGCACAGCTTCTATGTGATGCGCTTCCTGCTCGGCGCCGCCGAAGCCGGGTTCTTCCCGGGCGTTCTGTACTACATCACGCAATGGTTCCCGGTGCGCCATCGCGGCAAGATCCTTGGGCTGTTTATCCTCTCTCAACCGATTGCGATGCTGATCACCGGTCCGGTGTCCGGTGGCTTGCTAGGCATGGACGGGGTTCTCGGTTTGCATGGCTGGCAGTGGCTGTTCATCGTCATCGGCACCCCGGCGATCCTGTTGACCTGGCCGGTGCTGCGCTGGTTGCCGGATGGTCCGCAACAGGTGAAATGGATGGATCAGCCTGAGAAAGACTGGCTGGCCGGTGAGTTGAAAAAGGATCTTGAGGCTTACGGCCAGACCCGTCACGGCAATCCGTTGCATGCGCTGAAGGACAAACGGGTATTGCTGCTGGCGCTGTTTTATCTACCGGTGACCCTGAGCATTTATGGCCTTGGCCTGTGGTTACCGACGCTGATCAAACAGTTCGGTGGCACCGACCTGATGACCGGTTTCGTGTCGTCGGTGCCGTACATTTTCGGGATCATCGGGTTGCTGATCATTCCGCGCAGTTCCGACCGGTTGAATGATCGCTACGGGCATCTGGCGGTGCTTTACGTGTTGGGTGCGATCGGACTGTTTCTCAGCGCCTGGCTGACCGTGCCGGTGCTGCAATTGGCGGCACTGTGCCTGGTGGCTTTTTCATTGTTCTCTTGCACCGCGGTGTTCTGGACTTTGCCGGGCCGCTTCTTTGCCGGCGCCAGCGCAGCAGCGGGGATTGCGCTGATCAACTCGGTGGGCAACCTCGGTGGTTACATCGGTCCGTTTGTGATTGGTGCGCTGAAGGAATACACCGGGAACCTTGCGTCCGGGCTGTATTTCCTCTCGGGCGTGATGGTCTTCGGGCTGATTTTGACGGGCGTGGTTTATCGCGTGCTGGAGCGCAAACATGTGCTGCCGGTTGATCAGTTTGCGGCGAGTGCCCGAGGGGCAACCCGCACCTGAGGATTCACACCGATCACTGTAGGAGCGAGCCTGCTCGCGAAAGCGGTATGTCAGTCACCAAAGAGGTTGGATTTGATGGCCTCATCGCGAGCAGGCTCGCTCCTACAGGGATCAATGCCGACTTGAAGATTGTTTAAGGAGAGAATTCATGCGTTTGGTTCAATTCGAATTGGTTAACGGCGAGCGCCGGGTTGGTGTGGTCGAAAACGGTCTGGTCCGTGAAGTACAAGAAGCACGCACCGTGCGTGATCTGGCGTTGGCGGCGATCGAGGCGGGAGTCAACCTTGAGCAACAGGTGACCACCTTCGGACTGGGCATCAGCCATGACTACGCGGAACTGCTGGCAACACTGCGTATCCTGCCGCCGCTGGATCATCCGGACCCGGCGCACATGCTTGTCAGCGGCACTGGCCTGACCCATCTGGGCAGCGCTTCGGCGCGAGACAAGATGCATCAGCAGGCGGGCGACGAAGCGACAATGACCGACACTATGCGAATCTTCAAATGGGGCGTGGAGGGCGGTAAACCCGTAGCGGGGCAGGTCGGTGTACAGCCGGAATGGTTTTATAAAGGAGACGGCAGCATCGTCGTGCGACCGGGTCAGCCGTTCCCGCTTCCCCCGTTCGCCGAAGACGCTGGCGAAGAGCCCGAACTCAGCGGACTGTACATTATCGGGCACGACGGCAAGCCCTATCGTCTCGGGTTTGCGGTGGGCAACGAGTTCTCCGACCACGTCATGGAACGCAAGAATTACCTGTACCTGGCACACTCGAAATTGCGTAGTTGCAGTTATGGTCCGGAACTTCGGGTCGGTAAATTACCTCACCATCTGGCAGGCACCAGCCGCATATTGCGCGACGGCGAAGTGTTGTGGCAGAACGAGTTCCTCAGTGGTGAGGCCAACATGTGCCACAGCCTGGAGAACCTCGAATACCACCATTTCAAATACAGCCAGTTCCTGCGTCCTGGGGACGTGCACATTCACTTCTTCGGCACCGCGACCCTGTCCTTTGCCGACGGCATTCGCACCCGACCGGGTGACGTGTTCGAGATCAGTCAGGCCGAGTTCGGCGCACCGTTGATCAACGGTATTGCACCGGTTGCAGCGGCGTTCGAGCCCGGCACCATCGGTACTCTTTAAGGAGACTTGCATGAGCCAGATTCTGGGTCACAACTACATCGGCGGCCAACGCAGCGCTGCGGGCACCGTCAAATTGCAAAGTGTCGACGCCAGCACCGGCGCAGCGTTGCCTCACGACTTTATCCAGGCCACGCCGGAAGAAGTCGATGCCGCCGCCAAGGCCGCCGCTGCCGCTTACCCCACGTACCGCAGCCTGAGCGCCGAACGTCGCGCGCAGTTTCTCGAAGCGATTGCCGATGAGCTGGACACGTTGGGCGATGACTTCGTCGCCGTGGTTTGCCGCGAAACAGCGCTGCCTGCGGGACGCATTCAAGGCGAGCGCGCACGCACCAGCGGTCAGATGCGCTTGTTCGCCAAGGTCCTGCGTCGGGGCGACTTCTATGGCGCGCGGATCGACCTCGCGTTGCCGAATCGCCAGCCGTTACCGCGTCCCGACTTGCGTCAGTACCGTATCGGTCTCGGACCGGTGGCCGTATTCGGCGCGAGTAACTTTCCGCTGGCATTTTCCACCGCCGGCGGCGACACCGCGTCCGCCCTGGCCGCCGGTTGCCCGGTAGTGTTCAAGGCTCACAGCGGCCACATGGCCACCGCGGAACTCGTCGCCGATGCAATCGTGCGTGCTGCGGAAAAAACCGCGATGCCGGCCGGCGTTTTCAACATGATCTACGGCGGCGGGGTCGGCGAAGCGCTGGTCAAGCATCCGGCGATTCAGGCGGTGGGTTTTACCGGCTCGCTCAAGGGCGGCCGCGCGTTGTGCGACATGGCGGCTGCGCGTCCGCAACCGATCCCGGTGTTCGCCGAGATGTCGAGCATCAACCCGGTGATCGTCTTGCCGCAGGCGCTGCAGGCCCGCGCTGAAACCGTCGCCCGCGAGTTGACGGCTTCGGTGGTTCAGGGCTGTGGCCAGTTCTGCACTAATCCTGGCTTGGTGATCGGCATTCGCTCGCCGCAGTTCAGTGCGTTCGTGCAGCAAGTGGCCGGGCTTATCAATGATCAACCGGCGCAAACGATGCTCAACGCCGGGACGCTGGGCAGCTATGGGAAAGGCCTGCAAAAGCTTTTCGCTCACTCCGGCGTGACACACCTGGCCGGGCATCCGCAGCAAGGCAATCAGGCGCAGCCGCAGTTGTTCAAGGCCGATGTCAGTCTGTTGATCGATGACGATGAGGTCCTGCAGGAAGAAGTCTTCGGCCCGACCACGGTGTTTGTCGAAGTCGCGGATCAAGCGCAACTCAGCGCGGCGTTGAACGGGCTGCACGGGCAACTGACGGCAACGATCATCGGTGAGCCGGCGGACTTCGAACAGTTCGGCGAGTTGACGGCGTTGCTGGAACAGAAGGTCGGCCGCATCCTGCTCAATGGCTATCCGACCGGGGTGGAGGTCTGCGATTCGATGGTGCATGGCGGGCCATACCCGGCGACCTCCGATGCGCGCGGCACGTCGGTTGGCACATTGGCAATTGACCGATTCCTGCGGCCGGTGTGCTTCCAGAACTACCCCGACAGCTTGCTGCCAGATGCGTTGAAGAATGGCAATCCCCTGCGTATCCAGCGACTGGTGGATGGCCAGCCTTCGCGCGACGCCCTCTAAAGCCAGCCACAAACCCCTGTAGGAGTGAGCCTGCTCGCGATGCGGTGTGTCATTCAACAGTGATGTTGCCTGACACACCGCATCGCGAGCAGGCTCACTCCTACAGGAAGGGGGCTGTGGTGTTCTTGGGGTTTGTGATCGGCGCATTGAGCTATCATTGCGTCTTTCCCTTCCAAAGATTGACTGCCATGACTGCCGTAACCGATACCTTGCTCAACACCCTCGAACTCTGCGACATGTTGATAATCGACGGATTGCACGCTTCCGATTTCTACCTCGCTGAAGACGATGACAGTCTGAACATCGAGTGCATGGACGGCCGGGCGCTGAAGCAGTGGGAATTCAGCAAGGCGCAAATCGAAAACGCGACGTTTGATCCAACCCTGCAAAGCTGGCTGATCACCGGTGACTCCGGCGAGCATCGGCTGGAATGCCTGTCCGCGACAGGCGGTGGCGACGACGAGGATGACGAGCATGAGGATGCGTAATTTCTGGCCGCTGCTGATGGCCGGCAGCGTCGGCGCCATGGGCGTGCAGGCGGCACCGGCCGATCAGTATCAGCTGTTGGTGGGGTCGTACACGGCGGGCCAGAGTCAGGGCATCTATCGCTTGAATTTCGACAGTGCCAGCGGGCAGATCGACGCCAAGCCACTGCAAGTGGTCAAGCGTGAAAACCCGTCCTGGCTGACCCTGTCCAAAGATCAGCGGCATCTGTTCGTGGTTAACGAGAACGGCCCCGGACAGAAAGACCCGGTCGGTCGCGTCAGCAGTTACGCGATCGATCCGAAGACCCATGCGCTGAGCCTGCTCAGTCAAGTGCAGAGCCTGGGCAACGAGCCAACCCATTCGAGCCTCAGCGGCGATGCAAGTCACTTGTTCGTCAGCAATTACTCGGTGTCTGAAGACCCGGGCGGCTCCCTGGCCGTGCTGCCGGTGGGCGCCGACGGCAAGCTCAAGTCCGTGGTGCAACTGAGCAGCCATCCATCGAGCCGGGTCAATCCCGAGCGGCAGATGTCGGCGCACGTGCATTCGACGATCTCTTCGCCGGACGGCAAGTTTGTATTCTCCAATGACCTGGGCGCGGACAAGGTCTTTGTCTACCGCTTCGACCCGAGGGCCAATCCGGATTTGCCGCTGGTGGCCGCCACGCCGCCGTCGGTGCAGTTGCCCGCAGGCAGCGGTCCCCGGCATTTGCTGTTCAGCGCCGATGGCAAACATGCCTGGCTGACCATGGAGATGAGTGCGCAGGTCGCGGTGTTCGATTACCAGGACGGCAAGCTTGAACAGACGCAGATAGTCGATCTCGCCGCCGGGCAACCGACGTCGGACAAGGCCGGCGCGGCGTTGCATGTATCAAACGACGGCAAGTTCCTCTATGTCAGCAACCGTGGCACCGCCAATCAGTTGCTGGTGTTTGCCATCGATCCGGCGACCGGCCACCTCAAGGAACTGCAGCGGCGCTCGGTGGAAGGTGATCACCCGCGCGAGTTCAGCCTAGACCCAAGTGGCAAGTTCTTGCTGATCGCCAATCAGAAAAGCAACCAGATAGTCGTCGTCGAACGCGATCCCCAAAGTGGCATGCTGGGTAAGACCGTGCAGAAACTGCCGATGGATGCCCCAAGCGACCTGAAATTCCTGGTGCGTCAATAGGCCGCAGGCCCCGGTTGATGGGGCCTGCGTCCCTGTATTAATGCTGATGATATCTGCTACTGCTACAAAAGATTTCAAGCAGCCAGCCTCGACGGTTAAGTTTGCTTCACGGCCCCACCGGGCAAGCAAGCCAACTGAATCCGAGGAATACCGCCATGAACTTCAATCTCTTCTCCGTTATCGCCGCTTCCGCCATTTCCGCCACCGTTGCTCTGCCAGCGAGCGCCAACGTTGAAATCAGCGATAAAAAAACCCACACCCAGAGCTACACCCAGAAATACCTGCAACAGAGCGCCAACTTCTACGCGGCACTGGACCACAAAACCCAAGCCTGAACGTCAAGCCCTGCACCCTTTATGCAGGAGCGAAGTCACTTGCGCAGATCAAGCTGAGAAGCTTTGAAAAGCCCTGAGTGATGTCGCTCCTGCATAACGCGTTTCCGACAGCATCACATTGCAATCATCGCGCTGCTAAATATCGTTTTCGGCAAGCCTGACCCTGCGCATGAGGGCATGATAAGTTTTATTGAACGCTGAAATAGACTGGCTTAATGATCAACGAAGTCGATGGTGACTATGGATAACCCTGAGTGGTTATCGCGGCTTTTTTGATCGATTCTGTGGGCTCTGAAACATGCCCACGGAGAACACCATGGCCAGCGCAATTCTCACTTCCGCCAAATACGGCGCCTACCTGGCCATCGGTCTTTACGTAGCGCTGGTCTCGGTTGTCAGTATCACCGCCCAGTCGCAACACGAATTCGAAGCACCGATTCAGGTCGCTTATCCCGCCATTCAGTTCGAGCACCGCGTGCAGAACGCCGTGGTCGATCACGTAGACGTGGCGGGAGTGACAGGGGCATGAAAGGCGTAAAACTCTGGGTCATCGCCTTCCTGGCATTGATGATCAATGGCGGTTCGTTGTTGGGCATTGGACAAGCCTCGGCCGGGTCGGTAGCGCGCTCCATTGAAGCCAATCACAACCTCGCTCGCAACATCGAAACCGACAAGGCCATGGGCTTGCTGGCCGGCAATCCACCGGTGAAACGACAAGCCGATTTCTTTGGCCCGTTCAAGGTTGATTGCTCGGTGTTGCAGATGTGCGAAGTGTTCGCCTGATTCCCGGCACGAAGCAAACCCTGTAGGCGCCGGCAAGCTGGCTCCAGCACGGGTTGCGGTTATTTCTGCATGATGGACGTAAACAGGTCCGCGTCGAGGAAGCGCTGTAACCAGGTCTGCAATCGCACATGACGAGTCTGCGCAAACCACTCACGATCCACATGCGCAAACTGCCGAACGAATGGCATCAGCGCCATGTCGGCCAGACTCGGATGGACCGCCAGCAAATAATCGCGCCCCTCCAGCAATGCCTCAAGCCTGCTCAAAAACACCTCACCTTCGCTGCGATAAAACGCCATCGGCTGCTCGGGATAACGTTCGGCATATTTGTATCGATTGAGGTGCACCTTGAACACCTGATCGTTTTCTTCGATCAGCGCCGCACTGTGCGCTTGACCGATCACATCATCCTTGAGCAGCCAATCCTGCGGGTCGTTCTGCGCCAGTGCCCAACGCATGATCGACAGACTTTCATCGATCACCAGGCCGTCGACGCTCAGCACCGGCACCGTGCCTTTGCTCGACAGCGCGAGCATCTCGGCAGGCTTGGCCTTGAGGCTGACTTCGACAATGTTGACCGCCACCCCCGAGTAACGCAGGGCCATGCGCGCCCGCATCGCATACGGGCAGCGGCGAAAGGAATACAGCGTATTCACTTCACCTCCAGCGTGCTCAGGCCGTTGCCCTGGCGGTGAACCTGAATCTGCACCGGAATCCGTTCATGCATTTCCTGCACGTGGGAAATCACTGCGACCTTGCGGCCCTGAGCCTGCAAGCCGTCGAGGGCATCCATGGCCAGTTGCAGCGATTCCGGATCGAGGCTGCCGAAGCCTTCGTCGATGAACAGCGATTCGATCTTCAACGTGCTCGACGCCATCGACGCCAACCCCAGCGCCAATGCCAACGACACCAGGAAGGTTTCGCCGCCGGACAACGAGTGCACGGAACGCAGTTCGTCGCCCATCTCGGTGTCCATCACCAGCAAGCCGAGCATGCTGCCGCCGCGTTTCAAGCGGTAGCGCCGCACCAGTTGGCGCAGTTGTACGTTGGCGTGATGCACCAGCAAGTCGAGGTTGTACGCCTGGGCGATCTTGCGGAAGGTGTCGCCGGTGGCGGAACCAATCAACGCGTTCAATCGCGCCCAGCGCTGGTACTCGGTGTAGGCGTCGGCGATCTGCTGGCCCAATGCCTGATTGGCGTTTTGTCGGCGCTGATCCTCGGCCTGCTCGGCGCGCAGTTCGGCGCAATGCTGTTCGCTGGTGGAAAACTGGTTTTGGAGCTCGGTCAGTGCCGTCGCCAGCTCACCGGCGTCGAGCTTGCCATTGTGTTGCGCTTGATGAGTCGCCAGACGCTTGTCGCGTTCCTGCAACAGTACCTTGGCTTGCTCGATGGCTTTTTCGTTGAGTTGCAAGCGCTGGCGCAATTCGCTGACCTGTTGGTCGTCGACGCTCAGCAACTGCTCAAGACCGACGTCATCCAGTTCCGGGTGCGACGCGCGCCAGTCGGCAATCTTCGCGCGCAGTTCGCGGTCCTCGGTTTCGAGGGCTTGCAGGCGTTCTTGCTGTGCCTTGAGTTCGGCGGCCAGTTGCACCAGGCGCGTGCGCACGGTTTGCAGTTCCTGACTGGCCGTAGCTTCGGCCTTGCGTGCTTGCTCGACGGCTTGATCCAGTTGCTGTTGCCAGTGTTCGGCTGATTCGTGTGTACCGAGCAGTTGCATCAGTTGTTGCTGGCAATTGTGTTGCTGCTCGGCGAGGGCGGCGAACTGCTGCTGAGCCGATTCCAGTTGCTGGGCACGCGTCAGTTGGCGGTCCTGTTCCTTGTCCAGGGTTCGCTGGCGTTGTTGCTGTTCGCTGAGTTCGTCGCGTTGCTGGTCGAGTTGTTCCAGGCGCTGGGCGATCAGCCGGTCGAGCTGCATGAAGGTCGCGGCGGGCTCGTTGCGCAACGCGTCCAGCGTGTCGGCCGGAAGCAGGCTGCTGAACGCCGTCAGCTCTTCATCCAGACGCTGGCGATCGTTGCCCAGTTCACGTTGCTGATTACCCAGATGCTGAGACGCTTGCTGACTTGCGGTCTCGGCATTGCGCAGTTGCTGCTGCAGGCGCGTGGCGTCCTGTTGCAGGGTGAGCAGGGCGGTCTGGCGTTGCTCGTCCTGATTGATGCTTTGGTTCAACTGACTGTTTTGTTGCCCGAGCCAGGCGTTGCGCTTGGCAGCGTCCTGCGCAAACAGCTGCGCTGATATCGGGTGGGCTTCGAGGCTCGGCGCCAGGCTTTGCTGTTGAGCGACGAGGTGTTCGTGTTGTTGCAGCAGTTCCTTTTGCTGGGCAATCACGCCGCCGACTTCGGTGCGCAGGTCGGTGAGTGTTTCCTTGAGCACATCCACCGCTTTCTGTGCGTTCGCCTGTTCGCTTTCATCGTGCCGACCGAGGCTTTGCAACAGCGCTTCCGGCTGATGATACGGATGGTCCGGGCTACCGCAGACCGGGCATGGCTGATCGTCCTGCAACTGCTCGCGCAATTCTTCGACGCTGGCGCTGCGGGCCAGGCGCTGACGTTCCAGCAGCTCGCGGGTTACCGTCAGGGTCTGCTCGGCGACGGTCAATTCGTTTTTGGTTTTCACCCCGTCCTGGGTCAGTCGGTCGCGTTCCTGTTGGGCTGCCGCTTGGCGTTGTTGCAGTTCGGCAAGGCGTTTTTCCAGTTCTTGCTGGCTGCTCCACAGCCGCGTGAGCTCTTCAATGGCGCGCAGTTGCTTGCGGTTGTCCTGCAACAGATTGCTTAACAACCGGACCTGCTCCGCCACGGCATCAGGCTCGGCGCCGGCCTCTTTGTAGAGCACTTCGAGGCTCTGCTTTTGTTCGGCCAGTTCAGCGGCGGCACGACTGGCATTTTGCTCCAGAGACACAAGTTCTGCCTGGCCTTTATTCAGACGATTGCCGATCAGCATCAATTGCTGCAATCGGTCACGGTAGGCGTTCCAGGCATCGCTGAGCGGCGCGAGATGCGTGCTTTGTTCAAGCTCGGCGGCGATCGTTTGCAAACGTTCGGCGACGCGTTTCTGCTGATCGAGCAACGCTTGAATCGTATTTTTCCCTTCATTACACGCCAGCTCTGCCTGCTGCTTGAGCCCGGCGCTGACGCCGGTGTCCTTGATCAGGCGGGCGAGGGTGCTTTGCGCTTCAAAGGCCTGACGCAGCAATGGCGCGTTGGAGGTGTGTTGGCGTTGCGCCTCGACCAGCGCGGTGTGCGCTGCGATCAGGTTCTGTTCGAGTTCAATCTGGCGTGCTTGCAGGTCTTGCTGCTGTTGGGTGTGCTGCTGAATCTGCGCGGCCAGCGGCGTGAGCTGGTGGGCGAGTTCGATCTGCCGAGCGAACTGATGGCGTTGCGGGGCGAGTTGCTCCAGGCGAGTCAACTTCAAGCGCTCGCCGGTCAGGCTCTGCCAATCCTGCTGAGCGGCGGTCAGTTGTTCGGTGGCGCCCTGTTGATCTTCCTGCACCTGGCGCAGCTCTTTCAGCCAGGTGCTCTGAGATTCAAGTTGCTTGAGTTGCGCCTGCTGAGTCTTGAGTTGCTGCGCCGCTGCGTTGAAGCGCTCATCGAGTTCGGCGCGAGCCTCGGGCGCCAGCGGTGTGACGCCGGTGGCCTGATCCTGCAGCTGCTTGTGCACTTCACGGGCGTCTTTGGTCTTGTCGAAGGCGCGTCGGCCGAGGCGCGTGTAGAGCGCGGTGTCCGTGAGTTTTTCCAGCAGTTCGCTACGTTCGTTGTCGTTGGCCTTGAGGAAGGCGCTGAATTCACTCTGGGCCAGCAACACGGCGCGGGTGAACTGTTCGAAGTTCAAGCCCAGGACTGCTTCAAGCTGGACCTTGAACTCGACTTTCTGACTGGCCAGCAGTTGATCCAGATCGATGTCGCGCAAGCTCTGACGGCTGTGTTGCAGTTTACCGCCGGCCTTTTCCCGGGCGCGATTGGCTTCCCAGCGCGCGCGGTAACGACGGCCATCGATGCCGACAAAATCAACTTCGGCATAACCTTCGCCGGTGCCGCGACGCAACAGCGTGCGCGGATCGCCGGTGCTGATCTCGCCGTCGGCGTCCGGTGCCTTGGCCGACACCTGGGCATTGCTCAGCCGCGGCACGGCGCCGAACAGCGCCAGGCACAAGGCATCGAGCAAGGTGCTTTTGCCGGCGCCGGTCGGCCCGGTGATCGCGAACAGGCCGGCGCTGGCCAGCGGTTCAGCGGTGAAATCGATTTCAAACGGCCCGGCCAGGGACGCGAGGTTTTTCAGGCGGATCGCGAGAATTTTCATGGCTGTTCGCTCTCCATCTGTACGTCCTGCAGCAGCTCGGCAAAGTCCTTCAGCGTTTGCTCATCGACCTCGCTGCCGTAGTTGTCTTGCCAGGCGCGACTGAACAATTCCTGGGGCGTGAGCTGGTCCAGTTCGATCAGCGCGGTGCCGTCATCGACGCCATCGCGGCTGCCGCTGCCGGCGTATTCGGCAGCGATGCGTACCAGTCGCACAGCTTTGCCTTGCAGGGCGCTTTCGACCTGATGGCGCAAGTCGGGCTGCGGCTCGTCGAGGCGCACCCGGACTTCCAGCCACGGTTGCCGTTGAATGTCGGCCAATAGATCGATGTTCGGCAGGTCTGCCAGTTGCAGGAGGATGTCTGCTAACGGCGCCGGGCCGATGCGTTGCAGGTTGACCGCGCGCGGAATCAGTTTCGGTTCGACGCTGACCAGAGCTTCACCGTCCAACTGGACGTCGAGAATCTGATGCTGATAACCGATCTCGGAGAACGACAAGGGAATCGGCGAGCCGCTGTAGCGAATGCGTTCTTCACCATTGACCTTCTGCGGCTTGTGCAAGTGACCGAGGGCCACGTAGCTGATGCTCGGGCCGAACAGGCTGGCGGGCAGGGCTTCGGCGTTGCCGATGATCAGGCTGCGCTCGGAATCTTCCGACACCGAGCCACCGGCCATGTGCGCATGACTGATGGCAATCAGCGCCTGGCCTTTTTTGCGCTTGGCATTGGCGGCTTCGATCAGCCATTCGTGAACCTGTCCAATGCCGCGCAAATAGTTGTCGCCGAGGTGCGCGCCGGTCACTTCTGCAGGACGCAGGAACGGCAGCGCCAGGCACCAGGCGACCGTTTTGCCCTTGGCATCCGGCAGCGGCAGCAGCAGACGCTCGGCGTCGAGCTGCCCGTCATCCAGCCACAACACCCGCCCCAGCGCGTGGGTGCGCAAACGGCGCATCAACGGTGCGGGCAACTCGATCCGCGAGCCTGAATCGTGGTTGCCGGCGATCATCACGATGGTCAGCTTCGGTTGTTGCTCGTGGGCACTGACGATGAAGTCGTAAAGGCGTTCCTGGGCTTTGACCGGCGGATTGACCGTGTCGAAGATATCGCCGGCAATCAGCAGCACGTCTGGCTGGTCCAGCTTCAGCTGGCGCAACAGCCATTCGAGGAAACAACCGTGTTCGAAATCGCGTTCCTGGCCGTGCAGGTTCTGCCCAAGGTGCCAGTCGGAGGTGTGAAACAGACGCAAGGCAAGCTCCGTAGGAAAAAGGTGATGGCCGCGAAGGAAATGGAGGCGGCGAAAGGGCAGAGAGTTTACTGGCAAAGAAGTAATAACACCTACAGCTCAGACTGCAAACCCGGGCTCCACCACGGATAACTGTAGGAGCGAGCTTGCTCGCGAAGGACGTCAACGATAACGCGTGCTGCCTGAATGAACACGATGTCCAGACGATTTTCGCGAGCAGGCTCGCTCCTACAAGGAATCAGCTTCGCCCAGGCGTTGGGGTTACTTCGGGTAGAGCGGCGGCAACCCGCTGTCGCCCACCGGGTCATGAACCCGTTCGGCAATCGGGATCGCACGGGTGGCCCGCCACAGATCTTCACCCTGCCAATGCTGGCCGGTTTCGCTGTACAGCGCGCCGTTCAAGCCGTCCAGCGCATCGGACAATGGCACGAAGCGTGCGGCCATGTCGGCCAGGGTTTCCGGTTGTTGCCGGGCCCAGGCGTCGAGGGCCTGGCGGGTGGCGTGGGGGTCGTTGGCCTGGCAGGCGCGCTTGAGGTCGTCAAGCACGGTCCGTGGGCTCGGGCCGGTTTGCGCTGCGCGCAGGATTGCCGGTTGCCAGCGGGCGCGCCACCAGAGGCCGAAGCCCAGCAGGGTGGTGCAGGCGAGGATCGCAGTGCTGAGTTTCCACCACCAGAGCGCTTCATTGTCGGCGACGGAAATGACCGTCGGCGTGGCGGCGGGAGCATCCACCACCCATCCCGGATTGTTCGCCACTTGCAGGGTTTGGTCCGAACAGGGCTTCACGTTCTCCATGACTGCTGGTCGATTCGTGCTCACCGTTCTCATTGTGTCGCCCCTCTTGGACCATCATGATCAGTCTCTAAGACTACTTCCCCTTCGTCGATTTATCTTGGGAGTCATTTGTGCAGTAACACTGCGCCAATCAGCGAGGCAGTGAGGGCAAGCAGAGCACCCGCTAAAAACGCCATGCCATAACCGCCGCTCAAAGCGGCAAGAGGTGCGAGGCCGGTATCTACGAGGTAGTCACGATGATGCGAAGCCAGACTGCTGATGATAGCCAGTCCCAACGCGCCTCCCATCATGAAGGAGGTATTGACGATACCTGAGGCGAGGCCGGATTCACTGGGATCCACATCGTTCATGGCGGCTACTAGCACTGGATTGAATGCCATCCCTGCACCCAATCCCAGCAGAAGCATGCCCGGTAAGACGTCAAACAGAAAGCCGCCGTTTGCGGGTGCCCTGGACAGCAGTAGCAGACCTGCGGCGGCCAACGCGAGGCCCAGGACCAGCGGCAGCTTGATGCCGTAACGAATGATGAGCCTCGAGGACAGGCTCAATGAACACACGGCCATTACCAGGTTGGCAGGCAAAAAGGCCAGTCCTACATCAAGCGGGCTATAGCCCAGAACCTGTTGCAGGTAGAGAGCGCACAGAAAAAACCAGGCGAACATCGACGTTGCCCAGAGGATACCGATCAGGTTGGCCGTACTCAGGTTTCGCAAGCGGAACAGACGTAACGGTACCAAAGGCTCTTTCACGCGAACCTCTATGGCTAAAAACAGCGCGAACAACAAGGTCGCCAGTGCCAGTAAGCTAATCGTCTGCGTGGATCCCCGGCCGACGTGATTGCCATTCATGATTGCGTACACAGCCAGCATCAGTGCCGCCGTGATCGTGATGGCACCGGCCACATCCAGCATGCCTCTTTTGGTTTTGTCGGCTGGTGGAAGTAATCGGCATGCCAAGCAGAGAACGATGATCCCCAGGGGAAGGTTGACAAGAAAAATCGAATGCCAGTCATAGTTGGTGGTCAGAACGCCGCCCAACAGTACACCGATGCTGCCGCCCCCAGCGCACACGAAGCTGTAGGCGCTGATGGCTTTCGCGCGCTCGATCGGGTCAGTGAACAAGTGAATGATCAGCGACAGCGCTGTGGCGGTGACTAGTGCGCCGCCGAGGCCTTGAAATCCTCGTGCTGCGACGAGGGTCCATTGAGTCGATGCCAGACCGCAGGCCAGTGACGCCAACGTAAAGAGGCTGAGCCCGCAAATAAAAAGATTACGCTGCCCGTACAAATCGCCCAAACGACCGCCTAGCAACAAGAAGCCACCAAACGTCAGTAAATACGCATTAATAATCCAGGCCAGCGAGGCATCGCTGAAGCCCAGCGCTATTTTTATCGAAGGTAACGCGACGTTCACGATCGTTGTGTCCAGCACGATCACCAATGTTGCTAGGCAGACAATTATCAATGCTTGCCAGCGTTTTTCACGGTAAACGCCTCGATCTAAAAGCAGATTATTCGAGTTTTGGTTTAAACCACCCATAAAAAATATCCGTTTAGAAAGTTATTTTATTGAAGGAGCAGCTCCTTCGTTTGATTTGTGGGGTTATTGAGCGATTGTTTAGTGTGTAGTTGTGGTTTTGTAGGATATGTATGACGGATCTTTCGGAAAGTTGATCGATTGGCGTGATTGCATGGCCAGAATAGTTGTTTGTTTTTTATTTGCAAGTTAGGTTGTGTTTTCTGATTTTAGCATTGCGGGCTGAAATTTTATTAGTGATAACACAGTGCTATATGGTTGATTGAATTTTATGCTGATTCGGGAACTAAAGCTGCCAGGAAGGTAAATGCAATGTATAGGCGTGCCAATTGCCATGAAGAACTTGTGTTTGAGCGAATCGAGAGAAATATAGGTGATCCCGGTTGCAGGCTCTCATATGCTTTTCTGATTTCTGGCGAGTTGATGGTGGATGAGCTGGCAGATACTTTGCGCACCCTGATTTTTAATCACTATCAAGTCGCCTTGAGTAGGTTCGTGAGAAAGGAGGCTGGACTGTATGTTTACTCCACTGGAATACCGGAGAACATTCTCGATTATTATGAAAATCCACAGCGCCTCCACTCGCGCATTTTAGATGGTGCGACAGAGTCACTCCCTGAAGACCGTCTTTTTTGCTTTGCTCTGACGAAGCTCACGGAGCACGTTTACCATCTTCGGTTAACATTCAGTCATCTAATTTTCGACGGGCAGTGCTATCGGGTTTTTTGTAATTTGCTGAGCCGGCTTTATGGGCAAGAGCGTGTCCGACTCGACCCATCCAGCGAGTCTCAACGTACTCGGCGTCTTCCATCCGGCGCCCCCGCCATTCCTTCGACCGACACAGTTGCTTTCTGGAAAGAGCGACTGAATCGATATCCGCTCGGCCAGACGTTGTCGTTTCTCAAGGCGAATCATCGAGGTGCATCCCCCTTCGTGACGGTCAGACGCTCGCTGAGCGGATCGGACTTTGCAGCCCTCCAGGCCTTTGTCGCGGAGTCAAACAGTACGTTGTTCAGGTTGATCGTGGCCGCGACGGCCATAACAATCGCCCGCTACAGCAATGATGAGGAACTTGCAGGGGTCAGCATCGCGCATACGTTCGATGCTCGCCAGCAGGCCGGCGCGCTGGGATGTTTCACCAGCCTGGTGCCCTTGTGGATTCCACATCATTCGGACTGGTCGCCTCGTCAGTACCTGAGCTACGTGGATCAGGAGCGTAGAACCCTCAGACCGCATCAGCAGCTGGCACCTCAGATGTTGCTGGAGCTGGCGGATGAGCGCCTGAATCGCAATCGTCCAGTCCTGAACGTAGTGGTCAATCAATCCGAGGGCCTGTTGCCAAGTGTCTGTCCTGAGCTGGAAGGGCTCAAGGTCGAATTGATCGAAACGCCATCGACCGGGGGGCCATATGATTTGGGGGTGAATTTTCATTACGATGCCAAGGGGCTGTCCCTACGTGTCGACATCCCCCGCAGTCTTGCTACTGATGCCCTGGTCAACCAGTGGGCCGATAACTTCATGCTGGTGTTGAATCGTTTCGTGAATGACGGCGACACCGCCATCGACTCCATCGAGTTTTCCGAACCCTTGAGCCCGGCGGCTTACGGCGATGCAATGGTGTTGACCGAGGCCGACAGTGTGGTTGCACGCGTCTGTGAGCAGGTGCAATTACGCCCTGAAAAAGTTGCCGTGCAGTCGCCGCAACAGGTGCTGACATATGCTCAATTGTCGGACCAGGCACTGCGTCTGGCCCGGCAGATTCAAGCCGTTGTCGATGGGGATGCGCTGCAGCACGGTATCGGTCTGATGCTGGGACGCTCATCCTGGTTACCCGTGTCGATGCTCGCTGCATTGGAGCTTCAGGTCCCGTTTATCCCCCTGGATAACGCGCTGCCGGAACGACGGTTGGACGCGATCCTTGCCACGACGCAGTTGGGGATTGTGCTCAGCGATGACCAGACGGATGTCGCGGGCTTACAGACTCGCCATCCCGGTGTGCTAGTGATCGAGTTGCCTAACTCTGGCGCGCTACTACCTAGTGTCAGCGAAGAACCGATTCGGAAGCAACGCTGTGATCAGGCCTACATCCTGTTCACCTCGGGCTCCACCGGTGTGCCCAAGGGAGTCGCACCGACCCGGGACAACCTTTCGAATTTTCTGATGGCCATGACGTTTGAGCCGGGGTTCTGTGAGGAAGACCATTTCCTTGCGTTGACGCCCATCTGCTTCGATATCTCGATTCTCGAACTGCTTCTGCCATTGGTCATTGGCGGCACGCTGGAAATTGTCGATGATGAAACCCGGCGTTCAGCGGTGGCACTCGCTCGGCACATCAATCATTCCGCGGCCACGGTTGTTCAGGCCACTCCCGCGTCCTGGCGATTGCTCAAGAATGCCCGATGGTCATGTCCCCGCAGGCTGACGATTGTTTGCGGTGGGGAGGCGTTGACGGCTGATATCGCGCAGTTCCTGCTGCGGGATCGGCACCTGCTGTACAACGTGTATGGTCCTACGGAGGCAACGATTTGGGCTTCCTGCGCGTGCATTGAAGATCCCGATGTCATTTACCTCGGCCGCCCGGTACTCAACAATCGCTTCTATGTCGTTGACGAACACCTTCGCACTGTCGCCAACGGCCAGGCGGGAGAGCTGCTGATCAGTGGCGCCAGCGTTGCTCCGGGTTACTTGAATGTAGACAGCCGCAACGCGTTTATCGATGTACCCGGCATACAGGGCAAGGTCTACCGTACGGGCGATCGGGTCAGGCATTTCGGCGAGGGGCAGTTGGCGTATCTGGGGCGCTCTGACAATCAGCTCAAACTCAATGGCCATCGGATCGAACTTGACGAAATCAACGTGCGTCTCGCAGCGCTGCTGGGACCGGCGGAGGTGTTCACGGTCGTGCGTTCCGGCACCGAACCTCACTTGTGCAGCTTTTACTGGTCTGGGCAGGGCGATGCGGTGGATGAGTCGCGCGTTCTGGCTGAACTGAAAAATGCATTGCCGCTTTACATGGTCCCGGCCACTCTCCTGCGGCTGGAGGTGATCCCGCTTACCCCGAGTGGCAAGGTCGATTTGCGACGCCTGGCCAGCGAGCCGCTGGCGCTGTTGGGCGTCCAATCCTCTGGCGCAGTCACGCCTGTTTCAGTACTGGCGCCATCAACCTACGATTCTGAGAGCAGCGAGGTCAAAGTCCGGGCCATCATCCTTTCCTGTCTGGGGGTGGATGTCCAAGATCGACAACTGCCCCTGGGATGGCTGGGGCTGAACTCGATTTCCTACAACCTGTTGTCTCAGGCACTGTCCGATGAACTGGGAGTGAGTATCGCCCCCCATCGTTTCTATGCCCTCAACACGCTGGCTGCCATCGCCGAAGAGCTGTCGGCTCGCCAGTCGCGAAACGGTGACGCCAACAGCCAACAGGCGCGCGAGACACCGCAGCCGGCGACCCGATCTGAAAAGGACGATCAGATCGCGATCATCGGTTATTCCGTATTGATGCCTGAAGACCTTGAGGCTCAAGGGTTCTGGCAGGCTTTGCTGGACAATCGAAACCTGATCTCCAACACCTCGCGTCCCGGTTTTTCCGCTCCGCTTCAGGCCGGGTTTTTGAAAAATATCAAGGCGTTCGATGCCCGGCTGTTTTCCATTTCCCCGCTGGAAGCCAACTACATGGATCCGCGTCAGCGCTTGCTCTTGCAGACGACCTGGCGCGCACTCGAAGACGCCGGCTATGCGCCGCAAGCTCTGGCCGGCAGTCGAACCGGCTGCTATATCGCAGGGACAGGCGCCGACTACGCCACTCTGCAGGCCAAGTTCTCCACGCCATCCACCCCGTACACCTTGCCCGGCAACTCGTTGAGTATTCTGGCCAATCGTCTGTCGAGTTTTTTCGACTGGAGCGGCCCTTCCTTTACCTTGGATACCGCCTGCTCAGGTTCGTTGAGTGCAGTGGTCAAGGCTTGCCATGATCTGGCTTCGGGTGTTTGTGAAGTCGCGCTGGCGGGCGGCATCAACCTGATTGCCGATGATCAGATTTCTCTGGGGTTACAGGCCGGGAACTTCATGTCGCCGCGTTTTCGTTGCGCCAGTTTCGATGAGTCTGCCGACGGTTATGTTCGTGCAGAAGGCGTGGGCTGCTTCTTGCTTAAGCCCTTGTGCCAAGCCCGGCAGGATGGGGACGCAATTCATGGTGTGATACTTGCGCATGGTGAGAATCATGGCGGGCGGGCCAACTCTCTGACCGCGCCTAACCCGGCGGCTCAGGCAGCGCTATTAACCCGTGTCTACAGTCCCGGGCTCGCCGCGCAAGTCAGTTACATCGAGACCCACGGCACCGGCACGTTGTTGGGCGATCCAATCGAAATTGATGCGCTTAAGGCCGCCTGGCGCGAACTTTGTCCGAACCAGCCTGAGCAGTCAGTCTGGCTAGGGGCCGTAAAGTCCAATATTGGTCATCTGGAGCCGGCTGCCGGAGCCGCTTCGCTGGCCAAAGTGCTCCTGGCCATGCAGCACAGCACCTTGACGGCGAACCATCACTTCAGTCGATTAAATCCACTGATCAACCTTGAGCAGTCCCCGTTCTCGATCCTCACCCAAACACGGCCGTGGCCTGAGCCACACGTGGCGGGTATCAGTTCCTTCGGTTTCGGTGGCGCCAATGCTCATCTGGTCGTTGGCAATGCGCCGCGTCGTGAGCGATTTGCCAATCTTCACGCCTGCTATCTGGTCACGTTGTCTGCTGCTAGCGACAAGGCCATGCAGGCCATGCGTGAACAGCTCAAAGACTTTTTGATCCGCTCTTTGCAAACCGATCCGTCGCGCCTTGACCTGGAGCAGGTTGCTTACACGTGCAATAGTGGTCGTGCTCAAGCGGAATTCAGATTGGCCTGGGTGGCCAGCAGTCTCGCAGATCTGGTACAGCAACTGGCACTGCCGTCGGCCTCATGGCGTGCAGCCGTTCAAGCCAATGGCGACGCTGCTGCATCGCTGCGCACAGACCTGCCCCGGCACGAAGCGTTGTCAGCCCTCAGAGAATGCTTCTTGCAGGGCGAGACACTGGATTGGGCGAGTGTGCATCTGGGCGAAAGCGGACAGCGAGTGCATCTGCCGACTTATCGCTTCGACGAGCGCGAATACTGGTTTGACCAGGTACGGCCAAACCGTGCCGCGCAGGAATCGGCAAGATGATCGGGGAGGGCATTTTTGCCCCTTTCATTCTGGCTCAGGGCCACGCCGCGACACTCTGTGTGCCGCCCCATCATCGTTGCTTTTCCGATCATCAGGTGCGGTCGATGCCGGTCATGCCCGGTGTGAGTCACCTGGAGCTGGTTTTGAATGCCGCGAAGTTGCTCTTTCCGCACTTCACGACAAGCACTCTGGAAGATTGCCTGTGGCTCAGGCCGTTTCTTGGCAACGTCCCAGCCCCTCGACTGAACATCGAGTTCAAGCCGGTCAGCGATGAGCGTCTGGCGTTTACGGTCAGTGACCAGGAACATACCTATGCACTGGGCTGCCTCTGCTCCGAGTCAGCAAAAACGGACGTTCCTGTGCAGGGGCAGGGTATTCGCCAGCAACTGGGTCTGCACTTCAGCCGGTATTTCAGCCATCAGCAGGTGTACGCCGAATTCAGGGGCATGGGGATCGACTACGGGCCGTTCTTCAAAAAGATCAGCGATGTGCGCATCCACGAGCAACAGTCCCTAGCGTTACTTTCAAGGCAGGCCGGCGCCGGATTTTGCTTCAGCAATCTACTGGACTGCGCGTTTCAATCAGGCATGGCCATATCCATTGGCACCGAGCGCGGCAGCCTTATGCCGTTCTCGCTGGGCACGCTGGTGCTGCATGCGCCCATCGACTTCAGTCACACGAATGAATACTGGGTCGCCACCCAGAAAAACACCGAGTTTCGAACCGATATTTGCGTGCTCAGCCATGACGGCAGACCGCTGATTTCCGTACGCGACCTGGGCGTCAAACCGTCTCTTCTGTAAAGCGCAGATCATATTCATATGGAGGTGAAACATGAGCCAGCCCGTTCTCCCGTTCTCCCAGGTTGCATCATTGGTATACGCACCTCGGTGGCAGTGTTCGAAGCTTCAGCCCGACTCTCGCTCCTGCATCGAGCGTCACATTCTACTCGTCGTTCCAGCCAGGCAGGTCGCTACGTTCGAAGCGCTCAAGCAGTGGTCGCCCGATGCGCAATCGCTGGTGCTCAATGCCGAAAACGTCGAGCGGATCGGGTACCTGGTCGAGAGCGGTGCGGTTTCGCGCATTGTTTTCATGTCGGTCACGCCTTGGCGCGACGGCATTGATGATCAGGCGATAAAAGACTTTTTACAGATGAGCAAACGGCTCGCCAAACTGGCACATCTGCGGTTGGATATCATGACGGTCAAGTCGATCGTCTCACCGGCTACCGAAGCGCCGACCCATCCGGTCGACAGTGTCTACATCGGTCTGGGGCAGACGGCGGCAAAGGAATTCGGTGGCTGGGATGTGCGCTGTTTCTCGTTGGCTGCGTTCGCCCAGGGCCATTTCCGGGCGGCCTTGCAGGGACAATTCTCGGTCGGGAGCGGCCAACCGATCACCCTTGATGACCATCAGTGGTGGACACAGACTCTGGCGGCGCAATCGCTGGCGCCGGTCGATTCAACCAAAGGCTTTAAACAAGGCGGCACTTATCTGATATTCGGCGCGACCGGTGGTCTGGGGAGCATGCTGGCTCATTACCTGGCCAGTCGTTATCAGGCCTGTCTGATTCTCGTCGGTCGTCGCGCAACCGCCGATGAATTGCTAGCCGATCTGCGCCCCTTGGCCGCCAGTGTGGTGTACGAACAGGCCGACCTGGCTGACGCGGCCGCGGTCCTGGCACTGTTGGCGCGTTATCCCGAGATAGACGGGATCATTCATTCTGCGCTGGTGCTCGATGATGCGGTACTGAGCAACATGACCGAGCAGGCGTTGATGCGTGTGCTGGAGCCGAAGTTGCACGGCATGGTCAATCTGTTGAATGCAGTCCGTGGGCGGGACTTTGATTTCGTTCTGCTGTTTTCCTCGATCCAGTCCTACATTGCCAACGCTGGTCAGGCCAACTACACGGCCGCCTGTGTCAGCAAGGATGCGCTGGGTGGATTGCTGCGAGACGTACTGATGGTCAACACCAAAGTCATCAACTGGGGGTATTGGGGATCTATCGGCATTGTGGCTTCGCCCCTCTACCGTGAACGGATGCAAAAGCTGCAGATCGGTTCGATCGAGGCGCCGGAGGGGCTGGCGATCATCGAAGCGTTGCTGAGCAGCGCTGTCCCTCAGATCAGTGTGGTCAAGGCGTCGCCGCAAGCGTTGGAGCGGTTACGCATCGTCCCTCATTCCGAGTCCGGGATAGAGGCCCCGGTGAGCGCCGCGCAATCGCTGTTGGCTGCAGTTGTTCCGGCTTTTGATCCCGACAGTGAGAGTGTTCGCCGTAATATTGGCTTGTCACAGGGACTGCAAAATTACGCACGTGCCCGCTTGGCGCAAATCACGATTCCAGCTGTTACGTTGCCCCGACACGCCAAACTGGTGGTCGCCATCAAGGCCATTGCACAAAGCCACGGCCCCAGTCGTGAGCAACTGTTGAGCGAGTTTCCGGAAAGCGCTGGACATGTCGCGCTGCTGGACGCTTGCCTGGCGCGCTATCCTCAAATACTCAGCGGTGAAATTGACCCGCTGACTGTGTTGTTTCCCGAAGGAAGTTTCGCGCTGGTCGAGCCAGTATACCGGGACAATCCGCTGGCGGATTATTTCAACAACATCGTGGCACAGGTCGTCGACAGGTTCGCCCGTCAACAAGCACGACCGTTGCAGTTGCTTGAAGTGGGCGCCGGCACCGGTAGTACCTGTCAATTCGTGCTCCCGGTATTGCAGGGGAAGGAGGCTACTTACACCTTCACTGACCTGTCCCATGCTTTTTTGAACAAAGCGCGCAGCCGCTTTTCCGAGTTCGGATTCGTGCATTACGAGCTCTGCGATATCGCACAGCCGACCACCAGCGATCAGCGTTACGACGTGATCATCGCGACCAACGTCATCCATGCGACCGCCGATCTGCCGGCAACCTTGGCCAATGTGCGTGATCGGTTGGCGCCCGGAGGCATTTTCATCCTCAATGAAATAACCTCGTGCCAGGACTACGCCACGCTGACCTTTGGCCTGACTGAAGGGTGGTGGTTGAGTGTTGATCCTTACCGGATCCCCAACAGCCCGCTGGTAGCTGCCGCGACCTGGCGATTGTTGCTCAGCGATGCCGGGTTCAGCGCGACGATCGGTCACGGTTCCGAGGATCAGCAGGTGATCGTTGCCCGGCTTGAGCCAGTCGCCATTGCGTCTGCGGCAGTGGCCGGCGCCGCCCCGAACGTAGGCGTCGCGGGTGATTCCCAGAGGTCGGTCGAGCATTGGGTACGTCGGGTGATTGCTGATGTGCTGCACGCCTATGAAGACGAAATCGATGTTGACCAGCCCTTCAACGAGTACGGCGTCGATTCGTTGATTGCGATGGAGTTGCTCAAACCCTTCAAGGAGAGCCTTGGGTATCTGCCGGCCACCGTGTTGTTCGAACATCCTACCATCGCGCGTCTGGCACGGCACTTCCTGACAGAGTTCGGCGAGGTGGTGCAGCGTGCAGCCGGCGCGATGGCGCCGCTCGCCGATGGCACACAACAACCGCCAACCGCAGTAACACCGACAGCGCAGCCTTCGCTCGCGCCAGCCGTCATTGCCATCGCAGCAGCGCCAACCTCGCAGCGGCGGGCGAACGCGCTCCTGCGTCAGGTGATAGCCGAGACCATGTTGATGGAGCCTGATGAGCTGGAGGACACGGTGTCATTCAAGGAATACGGCATCGATTCGATCATTTCTCTGGAGTTGCTCAAACCGTTGCGTGAGCGTTTTGGCTACTTGCCGGCGACGTTGCTGTTCGAATACCCCACAGTCGACCGGTTGGCGACTTACCTGGAACAGCATTATCTCGACTTCTTCGGGCCACAGGCTTCAGAGCTTGCGCCGGTGGCCAACGAAACGCTGATTGAGCCCGCGCAACTGTCCTCCGCCGGCGCCGGTATGGACGCTGCGTCGCCGGCGCGTGCCGATGATCTGGCGGTCGTCGGTGTAGCGGGGCAGTTTCCCGACGCAGATGATGTGCAGGGGTTCTGGGCCAGCTTGCAGACTGGGCGCCAGTGCACCGCTTCTATTCCTGGCCAGCGCTGGCCGTTGGAAGGCTTTGAGAACCCGCGCAGTCCGCTTGAGGCCGGAAGCTACACCTCTATCGGTGGTTTTGTGCGGGATGTCGACGCGTTCGATCACCAGTTTTTCAATATCACGCCGCTTGAAGCGCAGCGGATGGACCCACAGGAGCGTCTGTTCTTGCAGAACGCTTATCAGACGTTCGCCGATGCCGGTTATCGGCGCGGTGATCTGAAGGGTAGTGAAACCGGTGTCTTCGTCGGGGTGATGAATGGCGGGTATGCCTGGCATCGCCCCGAAGACCCGTCAGATCCGACGCCGACGTCGCTGTTCTGGTCGATTGCCAATCGTGTCTCCTATCTGTTCGATCTCAAGGGACCGAGCATGGCCATCGACACTGCCTGTTCGGCTTCACTGACCGCGCTGCACCTGGCGTGTCAGGCGGTGCGTAGCGGTGACTGCACCCAGGCGCTGGTTGGTGGAGTCAACTTGATCGTCAACCCGCGTCATTACGAGCAGCTCTGCAGCCTGCACATGCTGTCGCGTTCAGGCACCTGCAGCCCGTTTGGCTCGGCGGCGGACGGTTTTGTTGACGGTGAAGGAATCTGCTCGATCCTGATCAAGCCCTATGCCGATGCGACCCGCGCAAATGACCGTATTTACGGTGTGATTCGCGGGACGGCCATTAATGCCGGTGGCCAGTCCAACGGTTACTCGGCCCCCAACCCGGAAGCGCAATCGCGGGTTGTCGGCAGAGCCCTTGAACGTGCAGGTTTGACGCCAGCCGATATCCATTTTGTCGAAGCTCACGGCACCGGCACCGAATTGGGCGATCCGATCGAGATCCGTGGCCTGAGCACCGTGTTCAAAGGGGTCGCGCCAGGGTCAGTTGCCATAGGCTCGGTTAAAGGTAACGTCGGGCACCTGGAGTCGGCGGCGGGGATGACCGGCGTCATCAAGGCCCTCAAACAGTTGCAGTCTCGTACGTTGGCCTCCTCGATCAATGCACAGCAGATCAACCCATTGCTGAATCTTGCCGACACGCCGTTTTATCTGGTTCAGCAACCCCAGACCTTGCCGGCCAACGGAATCTTGTACGGCTCTGTCAGTTCTTTTGGCGCGGGCGGGGCTAATGCTCATGCGGTGTTGCAGTCAGTGCCGGCGCCGGTGGCACAGCCGACGACTGAAGTGAACATCGCGCTTTTGTCGGCGCGTACCGAGGCGGGTCTACAACGTCAAATCGACGCGCTGCACGACTGGCTGGAGCAGCAGGATCCGTCATTCACCGCCGTCAGCTACACCCTGTGTTGTGCGCGGGAACACTTCGCCCATCGCCAGGGGTACGTGTTCTCAAGCAAGGCGCAGTTGTTGAGCCTGCTGCGCGAAGATTTGCAGCAGCGTGCGCCTGCGGTTGCCGATCCAGCAAATGCACCATCGATTGCTCAAGCGGTGGCCAGCAGCGGTCGGCTGCAGGTGGCTCAGGCCGCCGAACTGGTCTTGGCGTTCAGGGCGGGGCAGGACATTGCATGGTCCGCATTCTTTCCCCTGCGCGAGGTCATCTCACTGCCCGGTTATCCGTTCGAGAAAACCCGGTCGTGGGTTAAGTCGTCACAAAGTGCCTTCCATCACGCCAATGATCTCGTACGTCAACACTCGATTCTTGGCACTGAAATCGCACCGGCCGCGTGGGCGCTCGCGCACTGCCTGGAGAACCGCCGCGATGTGGCTTTGAAGGCCGTGATATGGCGCAGTGTCATTCGTGATCTGGATGACGTGCTGCTGGACATCAACGGCGAGCGATTCGAATTGCGCTCCCTGGATCACTCACAGATCTACTGCGAAGGGTTGTTGCAACCCGCTGTCGAAAATACGGTGATGAACTGGCCAGCTCCCGAACCCTCGTCGACCTTTCTGGGGCATCAGGAGATTTACCGGCAGTTCACTCTTCTGGGTTACCAGTACGGCGAGGATTTGCGACCTCTGCGTTGGGCAAAGGTGGGGCAGACCAGTGTCAGGACATTGCTCGATGCAGGACGCGACTGGGGTTACCGGATATCACCGGCACTGCTCGACGGCGGCCTGCAAACCGCCATTTTGATTCCGCAATTGCAAAGTCTTGGCGTGGACGAACTGCTGGTGCCTTACCACTTGGGAGAGTGCCGAGTGTTGCGCATTCCGGAGCATGAAGCGGTGTTCTGCCACTGCGTCATGCGCCCGGCGCAGCCCGGTGATCGATCGGTGACCTTTGATTTGCTCTTCAGTGATGGCCAAGGCCGACCGCTGATTGTCATGCGTGAGCTGACGTCGGTGGTGGTGCATAAAAGTGCATTGAAAACCGAGCGGCCCACGGGCATCTATCGCGACTTTTCGGCGGTTCACAGGCCGTCTCGGATTGTGGCCTTCGACCTGGACTAAGAGAGGAACGCTCATGTTGATAGGTATGTTTCCCGGCCAGGGATCACAGTTCCCGGGCATGGGGCGGGAGTTGTTCGCCGGCTATGCGCTGCAATGCGAAATCGCCGACGACATTCTCGGTTACTCGATAACCGCCTTGTGCAAGGGTGAAGATTCCCCGCGCATGAACTCAACGGCTTACACCCAACCGGCGATTTTTTTCGTCAGTTGTCTGGCCTGGCTTGAACGTCAACAGCAAGACGGTGACCTGCCGCAACTGCTGATCGGCCACAGTCTGGGCTTGTATGCCGCACTGTTCGGCGCCGGGGCTTTCGACCTGGCAACCGGCCTGCGGCTGGTGGCCAAAAGGGCAGAGTTGATGGCGGCAATGCAGGGTGGGGCGATGGCGGCGATCATTGGCGAGAACGTCGAACGGTTGCCCGAGTTACTGCTTGAACATCAGTTTCATCAAATTGATATCGCCAACTACAACAGTCCGGTGCAGGCAGTGATCAGTGGTAAGTCCGAGGATATCGACGCGGCGTGCAAAGCGTTGGAGCAGCACAGCCTGCGTTGTGTGCGGCTTCCCGTCAGCGGGGCTTTCCATTCCCGCTATATGGAACCGGCCCGGCTGAGCTATGTCGCGTTCCTGCAACAACAGACCCTGGGTTCTCCCGGCACACAGGTTATTTCCAGCACCAGTGGCGAACGTCTCGGGGAGGCGCATTTGCTCGAAGAAATGGGCTTGCAGCTTATTCGCCCGGTGCGCTGGAGCCAAAGCATTCGGGCTTTGTGTTCACGCTTTGACGAGATTGCTTTCGAGGAAATCGGACCGGGCCAGGTCTTGACCCGCCTTAACGCTCAATTGCTTGCGCACAACTGAACTGCGCTTACAGACACGGACGAGGTCGATATGAAACGCGAAAGGATTGCAATTATTGGTGGTGGCGCGGCAGGTACGACAGCCGCCTGGCAACTGCGCACACTGCACGATGTCACCCTATTCGAAGCCGGGCCACGCTTGGGCGGCCATGCCTATACCCACCATTTCAATATGGGTGAGGACACGCTTCACGTGGACATGGGGGTGGAGTACTTCAACGAGCGCCTGGCCCCTAACCTGTTCGCGATGTTGCAGCAATTGGGGATCGATACCTACATCGCGCCCATGTCGTTTCGCGCGACCTTTCCCGGGGTTGGCAATGCCTGGAGCAATCTCCACGGAAGGGGGCGACTGCGGGCTGAACTGGCCGATGAGATCGACCGTTTTCATCTGGATATGACCCAGGTGCTCAGTGGTGGTGATCCGCGTTACAAGAAACTCAACATTGGCGAGTTCCTGACCGAGCGCAACTACTCCGAAGCCTTCCGCCAGCAGGCGTTGTTGCCCTTGTTGACGACGTTTTCCGGGTGCAATGCGCCTTCGCTGGAATACACGCTCATGTACGTGGCCATCTCGTTCAACATGAGTCTGTTGTCGTTTTTCACGCCGGGTGTCTGGCGTAAAGCCAAGGGCGGTATCGATGGCTATTTGCTGCAGCTTGGTGAATTACTCGGCGCGCGGGCGCGCCTTGCCTGCCCGATACGGCAAGTGCGCAAGGACACCGGTCGCGGCTGGCTGGTCGAGACTGAGCAAGGCGACATTGAGCCGTTCGACAGTGTGGTATTTGCCACGCACGCCGATGTCACCTTGAAGTTGCTTGAAGCACCGACCGCCGAGCAACGGGACATTCTTTCGCGTTTCGACTATGTCCAGACCCGGAGTGTGCTGCACACCGACGAACAGGTGCTGGTCGAAGGCGGGGGCGGTGAGTACTGCGAGTTTTCCCGACCTTCGGGCCTCGAGGGCACGGACTACGGGCAATTGACACGAATCAATAATGCCCTGGCGACTTATACCCATGTACGTGAACCGGTGCTGGTGACATTCGACCCTAAACAGGCGATCGCCCCTGAGCGGCAGGTTCATGAACAGCACTGGAAGTTGCCGAAACTGCGTCCGATCGACTTCTACCAGAAGTCGCGCTATCGACGCATTCAAGGGCTTGAAAAACTCTGGTATTGCGGCACCGACACCTCGCTGACCGGCCACGAAGGGGCAGTGGTGTCGGGTATGGTCATTGCCCACCGTTTGGGTGCCGACCATCCCTATGCCGACAACAATTTGGCCGCCATTCAGTTCAATGTCATCAAGGACCTGATGGGGGTACACCGTCCCTCCGAGCGCTTCAAGGCGACATTGGGCAACCTGCTGTTCGCTGCCGCCAAAGGCACCTCACTGCACAAGAGCCAGTCTCATAAATTTATCAAGGACGTCATCGTTTAAGCCGACCCACGGGTTTGGCGAACCCATCATCTGACAGGGAGTTTCATTATGTTGATCAAGGCCGACAACGTATGCGTGGTTATTTTCAATATGCAGCTGGAAATAATTCCGTTGCTGCATGAAGGAACGCAAGTGCTCAACAACTGCTGCTGGCTCGCCGATGTGGCACAGACCCTCGACGTGCCGACGCTGATTATCGAACACAGCAAACTCGGCGCATCGTCCCAGGCACTGAAAGAGGTGGCGGGTGTCGCCTCTTACCTAGAAAAGACCTGGTTCGACTGCACCTCCCATGACTCGATCGCCCATCCGCTTGAGGCCACCGGTCGGCGGCAAGTGGTGCTGGCGGGAGCGGAGTCACATGTGTGCCTGTTGCAATCAGCACTGGGGTTGCGTGAATTGGGCTATGAGGTCAGCGTGATGGCGGATGCCTGCAGCGCCCGTAATCTTTTCGATCACCAGCACGCGCTGACCAACTTCGCGTACGCAGGCATACGCGTGCTGACTCGGGAAATGTTTTTCTTCGAATGCATACGCCACTCCACGCGCCCCGATTACATCGATCTGGCGATGAAATACCTGGACGGGCGGTACATCCGCTAAGCGAACAAAGGGCCTGCCTGCACGGCTGCTTCGATGCTTACCCGAGAGATTTTTTGATATGGATATTTTCAAGCGTCATTTCGTCCCGATACCGATGGCTTGTGGTTCGGATCCGGCGTTGAGCAGCAGCGTCCTTCTGACTGACAGTGATGAGTTTGCACGCTGGGGCAGCACCGCTGGGCTGGTGGTCATTCAGACGGACATTGAACGTCTGGCCGCGCCGGATGAACTGAAAAAGCTCCTGTCGCGCCTCGACGCTAGCCGTGCGCGCACCGTCCTTTGTGCCGTGTCTGGCGAATGCCCGCCAGCGGTTGAGCCATACCCCGTGGTCAGTCAATGTGCGCAGGCTTTCCTGGGACTGATCAAGGGGTTGATTAGCCAATCCAGAGCCATCGCGCTGGTAGGGCTGCGCCGTCACGACGCCCTGGCAGCCAGTGTGCTCGATGGCCTGGGGTTGTCTGCGTGCCAGGAAACGACCCGCCTGCGTTATGCCTCGCTGATTGTTGAAGGCGCGTTGACGTCGACGGTGACCCAGGCGATTGCCACGGCGTTGGAGCAGCCCGGCGTGCGGCATCGCTTTGACGGGCAGACCCTGGCGCGTGAGCGACTTGAGCCCGTGGGTCCGCGTGTCGAGTCGAGTCCGGGATCCACCTTGCGCCACAACGGTTGCTATGTGGTCACGGGCGGCGGCGGTGGTGTCGGGCGGCTACTTTGCCGGTGGCTGGCCCGTGAGTACCAGGCCAAGGTCTGTGTGGTCGGACGTTCCTCGGTGGATGACGAACGACGGGCAATGCTCCTTGCGCACGGCGTGACCTCTTATGTGCAGGCCGATGTGGCGGACCGACAGTTACTGGCGGGGGCGCTGAATCATTTCAAGGATCGTTATGGCGCCATCGACGGGGTTTTTCACCTGGCCGGTACGACGGCTGATCGCTTGTTGATCAACAAAAACACTGCAGATGTCGAGCGGGTGCTGCTGCCCAAGATTGCCGGCAGCTTGAATCTTTGGGCCCTGGACTCATTGATACAGCCAGGCTTTGTCTGCCACTTCAGCTCCCTCAGTGGGCTGGTGGGTAATGTCGGGCAGGCCGACTACGCCGCTGCGAATGGTTTTATCGATGAGTTGACCGATTTTGTCGGTCGCCAGGTGCCAGCCGGTCGCGCTCGCTGGCAGTCGGTCAACTGGGGGTTGTGGGCTTCCGAGGGCATGCAAATGGCCGAAGGGAGCAGTGAATTACTGGCCCTGTCGGATGAGCAGGATTTGGCGGCATTGCGCACCATCCTCGACCAGGCCGCGCCGCGTCTGGTCGCCTTCGCTGGCAGCCGCACAGTCCTCGGTGCGCTGAACCCGTCCGGTGGCGGGCAAGGCGTGGCAGATTCACCGGTGGCCGTGAGCTTGCCATCCCTGAGCCAGGTCAGTGAGTGGATTGATTCACTGGTTTATACCTTCAGCGGCTTACGCGATGTGGCGCATGACGCATCGCTGGTGGCGCTGGGCGTGACGTCTTCGGCGCTGATCAGCATTGTCTCGGCCCTGGAGCATCGATTGAACGGTAGCGGTGTCGCGGTCTCCCTGAGCAAGGCGCTGATTTTCGATTATTCATCGGTGAGCGCGTTGAGTGAGTATTTGCTCGGCACCCAGCCCCAGGCGCTCGCCGCGGCATTTGCCAGTGAAAGGGCAGGGCCGCCCCGGCCTTTGCCGGCCATCGAGACGATTGCGCCCACGCCTGGCGCGCAGATCAACCTTGAGGACCGCTTGACACAGTGGGTGCAAGAGGTAGTTCGGCGCTTTAGCGGGATAACCGATCCGTCTGTGGACGATAACCTGCTTGAGCGTGGCCTGGATTCGGTCGCCAGCATCAACATTGCGACCGAGCTGGCTCGACGTTTGTCGACCCAGGCCCCGGTCAGCATCAGCAAGACACTGTTGTTTGAATACTCGAGCATCAGTCAGATGGTGCGTTTCCTGATAGGTCGCTACCCGTCGCAGATTGCTGCCGTGCTGGACACTGCGGTGGCCCGGGCGGTGCCGGGCGTTACTTCTGCCGCCGTGACGGCGACGGTGGTGGTCAGACCCGTGGCCGATGTCGCCTCGGGTGTCAGTGCTCACTATCGGCCTGATGACATCGCTATTGTTGGCGTGGCGGGCGAGTTTCCGGGGGCGGACAACCTCGCCCAGTTGTGGGCATTGCTTGAGTCCGGGTCCGAGGCGATCAGCGTCATCCCCGCGCAACGTTGGGACTGGCAACTCGATTACTCAGCCGATCCGAAACAACCGGGCGCCAGCTACGGCCGTCATGGCGGTTTTCTGTGGCGGGCGAAACAGTTCGATCCGGCGTTTTTTTCCATCACCCCGATCGAGGCGGCGCGTCTTGATCCTCAGGAACGGCGGTTGCTGGAAATGGCCTACCATGCCCTGGAAGACGCCGGGCATTTTGCCGATCCGCTGGAGGACACCGGAGTCTTCACCGCGGCGATGTTCGGCCATTATCAAAACCTGAATGCCGCCAGCGCGGTGACCAGCAGTTCATTTGCCTCGATCGCCAACCGCATTTCGTACACCTTTAACCTCCAGGGCCCGAGCCTGTGTGTCGACACCATGTGCTCGGGATCGCTGACCGCCCTGCATCTGGCGATCAACAGTCTGCGCAGTGGCGAATGCACCCAAGCGCTGGTCGGTGCGGTCAACATCATGCCCCACCCGGGCAAGTTCAAACTGCTGTCGGCGGGACGTTTCCTGAGTCCCAGCGGACGGTGCCACAGCTTTGGGATCGAAGCCGACGGTTATGTGCCGGGTGAGGGGGCTATCGCTCTGATGCTCAAGCCGCTGGCCCAGGCGCAAGCCAATGGTGACTGGATACACGGGGTCATTCGTGCTGTTGCGCTCAATAGTGGCGGGCGCTCCAGCGGTTTTACCGTGCCCTCGGCAAGAGCTCAGGAAAAGGTCATTCGCCAGGCATTAAGCAAGGCCGGTGTGGACG
The DNA here is from genome assembly GCF_054897705.1 of Pseudomonas sp. GB2N2. Classification (NCBI taxonomy): domain Bacteria; kingdom Pseudomonadati; phylum Pseudomonadota; class Gammaproteobacteria; order Pseudomonadales; family Pseudomonadaceae; genus Pseudomonas; species Pseudomonas sp. GB2N2. The sequence continues at coordinate 1,746,293 of NZ_CM142701.1, read as the reverse complement.
CCAGCCAGATCGATTATGTGGAAGCCCATGGCACCGGCACTCGACTGGGCGATCCGATCGAGATCAACGCACTGAGCGCGGCCTATGGCACGCGTCAGGGCGAGCGGCGCTGCATCGGGTCGATCAAGAGCAATATCGGGCACCTTGAATCGGCTGCCGGCCTGGCCGGCCTGGTCAAAATCCTGCTGCAGTTCCAGCATCAGTCGCGGGTGCCGACGCTCAACTGTGAAATCGTAAATCCCTGGTTGAACCTGGGTGACACTGATTTTCGCTTGCCGCGCATCACCGAACCCTGGACTGCTGACACGCCGCTGCTGGCCGGGCTCAGTTCGTTCGGCGCCGGGGGCTCCAATGCACATGTCATCGTTCAGCAGTACATCGATGCGCCGCTCGCACCGGCGCCACAGGCGGAATATTTGTTGCCTGTTTCGGCGCGCACACCTTTGGCGTTGAAGGTCCGGATCAACGATTTGGTTGCCTGGATCGACAAGCATCCGCAGGCCAGCCTTGCAGCGATTGCCTATACCCTGGGCGTCGCACGTGAACACTTTGGCCACCGTGCCTGTTTCGTTGGCGACAGCCTGGCTCAATTCAAGCAGCAACTGCTGGATGCCGCTGATGGTGTGCCTGTCGTGGATCACTCGCGGTCCAGCCTGCAGCCCCTTCAAGCGTCTTACCTGGCGGGGGAAACACTGAATTTCGCTGCGCTGCATGACAGCCGCAGGCTAGTGTCGTTGCCTCATTATCCGTTTGAAGAACAATCGTATTGGGACGACCAGCTCGTCACCTCTGGGGCGCTGGGCGCTGACCCGCTCAAGCCTGTGGGCGAGGACGCTTCGGCGTTGGTGAAGGCCTCGGTGCCGGTGTGTTTTCAAACCGTCTGGGAGCCTCAGCCCGTTCACGCATCGGGTGGTGTGCGAGGGCAGGGCACCATTGTCTTTTGCAATCCGTCACAGGCACCGGCGTTGATCGGCCAACCGCACATCGTGGTGGTCACGCTCGGTGACAGCCTACGTCTGGGCGAACAGTTCGCCCAAGTGCGCAGTGATTCGATCGACGATTGCCAGCAAGTCTTGCAGCGCTACGTCTCTGGTGATGCGGCGCAACGACCGTGGCTGATCAATCTGGTGCAATGTTCGGGTGAGGACATGCAGGCTTCATGGGCCAGTTGGCAGTTCACACTGGCCAAGGCGATCAGTGCTGTCGGGGCCCGTTACCGGATGGCCTTTGTCCACGAAGAAGGGCTGGATGTCTGGCCGATGCCCGCAGCCGGGGCCGTAAGCCGGTTGTTTCGGGTGCTGCAAATGGAGCAGCCCGAATTCGAACTGCTGTCGATGACCGTTGCATCGCAGGACTTCGAGCATGTGTCGCAGCTGTTGAAGTCGGCGCTGGATGAGCTCGCCAATGCCGCTGACGGCTTCAATGCCACTCGGCACGTGGCCGGTGAGCGCTGGCAGGCTCGCGTACGTGAAGTGCCTTGGCCTGCGGCAGCCGGCAGTCGTTTTCGTAACAAGGGTGTCTACCTGATCACCGGGGGCCTGGGCCTGATTGGGTTGGCGGTCGCCGCGCGCTTGATCCGGCAGTTCGACGCCACAGTCGTGCTGGTTGGTCGCAGCACCGCAGGGGAAGCAACCCGAGACAAACTTGCCGGACTGGCTGCACCGGCGAACGTCGACTACATCAGCGCTGACATCGGCGACAGCGTTGCAGTGAATGACCTGATCAAGTCGGTCATTGACCGGCATGGTGCATTGCACGGAGTGCTGCATGCTGCCGGCATCATCTGCGACGGGCTGTTGCGCAACAAACAGCTGGAAGACTTCCAGAAAGTGATAGCCGTGAAGCTCAGCGGCGCGCGTCATCTCGATAACGCAACCGCCGATGTGGCGCTGGATTTCTTCGTGTTGTTTTCTTCAATGTCCGGATTGTTCGGCAATGTCGGCCAGGCCGATTACGCCGTGGCGAATCATTATCTGGACCTGTTCGCCTACGGTCGTCAGCGGCAAGTCACCCGAGGTCATCGGCATGGTTTGAGCTTGTCGGTGAATTGGCCTTTGTGGCAAGGCGCCGGCGAACCGGTCTTGGTCGCCCTTGGGCGCTATTTTCACGATAATTACGGCATTCAGTCGTTGACCCCCGCCTTAGGTGTCGACCTGTTGGTGAGGCTGATTGATGGTGTGGACGGGAGCATGACGCAGATTGCCCCGTTTGTAGGCGACAGCGAGAAAATCCGTCGCAGTGTCACTCCCGGCGGACTGCGCAGCCACTCAGCGCTGAAGCCCGGTGCAGTGAACGCCGCAAAAACAATCAGTGAATCGACGACGCTGGAGCAACTCAAGCTTCGGCTCAAGGCACTGGTGAGTGCGTTGACCGGTTTGCTCCCCCAGAACATCGATGATCGATGCAGCTTTGGTGATCTGGGTTTGAACTCGGTCATGTTGCAGCAACTGGCGCAAGACATTGAGGAACAGTTCAAAGTGCCCATGGCCCCCAGCACGCTGTTCACCTACAACTCAGTCGCGCAGTTGATCGAATACCTGCAAGAGCGAGGGGCGCAGGAGGCGGCTCCGGTCTCGGTGCCAGAGCTGCAAGCACACCTATCGTCGGCACCAACGGCGCTGTCAGCCAGCGCTGCAAACGCTGATGACCAACGGATCGCGATCATCGGCATGGACGGCCGCTTGCCCGGTGGCCAAGACCTGGCCGGATTCTGGGAAGGGCTGATGGCCAATCGCAGTGCGATCAAAGCGGTGGAACGCTGGCCCGACAAGGCCTGCCATGCCGGGATCATTCCTGAGATCGGGCACTTCGATGCACGTTTTTTCGGGATATCGGCGCGCGAGGCGATGCTGATGGACCCGCAACACCGACTGTTTTTGCAAGCGTGCTACAACACGTTGCTCAATGCCGGTTACGCACCGTCCTCGCTCAAGCGCGTGGGGGTTTTCGCCGGCGTTCAGTTCAGCGATTACCAGACCCTGCTGCAGCGTTCCGGACAGAGTTTTCATCCCTTTGCCGCCACCGGGAATGCCCATGCGATGCTGGCTAATCGAGTGTCTTACCTATTCGATTTCGAAGGCCCGAGCCAGTCCATCGATACCGCCTGTTCGAGTGCATTGGTGGCAGTGAACCGTGCTGTCATATCGCTGCAACGGGGGGAGTGCGACTACGCGCTGGCCGGTGCGGTCAGCTTGTTGATCGACAGCGACATGACCGAAGCGGCGCAGAGCATGGGCGTGCTATCGCCGAACTTTCGTTGCGCCACGTTCGATAGCGAAGCCGATGGCTACGTTCGTGCGGAGGGGGTTGGCAGCCTGTTGCTCAAGCGTCTGATCGATGCTCGTCGCGACGGTGACAGCATTCATGCGGTGATCGAAGCTGCGGAGGAGAACCACGGCGGGCGTGCCAACTCGCTGACGGCACCCAATCCCAACGCGCAGAAACGTCTGTTGCTCGCTGCCTATACACCAGAGCTGGCCGCACGGGTCAGCTACATAGAAACCCACGGCACGGGAACCCGTTTGGGCGATCCAGTGGAAATCGATGCTTTGAAGGGCGCCTGGTACACGCTGGTGCCGAGTCAGAAGCAGCAGGTTTTGCTGGGGTCGGTCAAAACCAATGTCGGTCATCTGGAGCCGGCCGCTGCGATTGCGTCACTGTTCAAGGTGATACTTGCCTTCAAGCACCGGGTGTTGCCGGCCAACCTCCATTTTCGCACGCTCAACCCTTACATCGACTTTGAGCATTCGCCGTTCCAAGTGCTGGATCGCAATACACCTTGGGATGGGAGCGATCGCGTCGCCGGAATCAGCTCGTTCGGTTTCGGCGGGACCAATGCTCACGTGGTCCTGTCCGAACCACCGGCCTTCGCCGAACAGAGGTCGTCGCCACAGGGGGAACATCTAATCGTGTTATCTGCCCGTAGTCGTGACTCGCTGCTGGTAATGAAGGAGGCTCTGTACCGTCACCTCGATTCTCCACTAGGTCGGTCACAGGCTTTGGCTGATATCGCATTTACCCTTGGGTCCGGACGCGAGCATTTTGAATATCGCCTGGCTTGGAGCGTTCGAACGGTCGATGCGTTGTTGCATGCCTTGAGTTCTGAACAGACACCGGATGTTTGTCACGTCGGACGAGGCGACGAAGCGCCCGAGATCGATGAGCAATGGCTGGACCCTCGCAAGCAGTATCTGCACGGGAGGCAGGTGCAATGGCCGACCTTGTACCCCCAGGGTGGCCGGCTCCATCTACCCGGTTATGCCTTCGATACGCGCCGGTATTGGTTTGACGATGAATCACAGGTTCAACCGGGCAATCGCTGAATAACAGGAGCAGAACATGCACATGGACGAGACACAAAACATGACAGCGCACCTAAAACCGCCATCGGCTGACAACGTGGTGATTGTGGGGGCTGCCTGCCGTCTGCCTGGCAGCAAGTCGCTGTCGGCCTATTGGCAGAACCTGATGGCGGGTCAGCGTTGCGTTGCCCCGGTTACACGGTGGGAGTCTCTGCGCGGGACTGCGATGCATGGCGGCCTGCTGGAGCATGTGGACGAGTTCGATGCCGGGTTTTTCCGTATCTCGCCCAACGAAGCGCGCTGTATGGATCCGCAACAACGGTTGCTGATGGAAACCGTGCAACACCTGATTGATGACTGCGGTGTGCCGGTCCAGACCTTGCGCGACTTGCACTGCGGGGTGTTTTGCACCGGCCTTCCCGGGGACTACAAGTTTTTGCTGGCCCAAGAGCCTGCATCGGCTTTCAGCAGCCATAGCTTTCTTGGCAACGCCGCTTCGTCGTTGGCGGGAAGGGTGTCTTATTTCTACGATTTCCATGGCCCCTCAGTGAGCCTTGATACCGCTTGCTCATCATCATTAACAGCCTTGCAGATTGCCGTCTCACAACTGCGTGCCGGTGAATGCGAGGCAGCGTTGGTGGCTGGGGTCTCGGTTTTTGCCACCCCAGAGGTGTTCGAGTTTGCCCAGCGCTCGAACATGTTGTCGGCGCGGGGGCACTGCGACGCCTTTAGTGACGAAGCCGACGGTTTCGTCCCGGCTGAAGGCGTCGCGGCAATCATGTTGATGACCGCCAGCAAGGCCCGGACCCTCGGACTGGAAGTCCTGGCGAGTGTCGAGGCGATTAGTCTGAATCACGACGGTATTAGCAATGGCATGATGGCGCCCAACAGCCGGGCTCAGGCGGCGCTGATCGCCGGATCCTACGAGCGTTACGGTATTGACGTGGGGCGTGTCGGCTACGTCGAGGCTCACGGTACCGGCACGCGTCTGGGTGATGCGATTGAGGTGGCGGGGCTGGTCAACGGCTTTCGTGCTCAGGCGCAACCTTACGACGCCTATTTGGGCGCCTCGAAAAGCGTCATCGGCCACACGCTGGTGTGCTCCGGGTTGGCCAGTTTGATCAAGACCCTGCTGATCTTTCGTCACGGGACCATTCCTGGTCAGCTTCTGGCGGGGTCCCTCAATAGCGCTCTAGACCTGGATCAGTTCAAGATCAGCGAGCAGGCAGTCCCTTGGCCGTCCGACAAGACGTTTGCCTGTGTCAGTGCATTCGGCTTTACCGGTAGCAACGCTCACCTCGTGCTAGGTAAGCCCGAGCCGCGTCAGATTGACCCGCAGAACAGCCCGGGCCCCTGGGCTTTTTTGATCAGCGCTCAAACCGCCGCCAGCCTTCATGCGCGTGTCCGGCAGGTGCTGGGAATTATCGAGGGGCTTCCGGACGATCAACTGGAGGCGCTCAGCGTGGCACTTGGTAAAGGAAGCCAGTCGTACCGACTGCGTCTGGCTGTCACGGCTTCGACAAGTGACTCCTTGGTGACGCAGTTGAAGCAATGGCTGGGGACACCGCCAGAGCAGCTCGGCGTTGGTTGCTCAAAGGTCGAGGGGCTGGCCGATCCCATGCTCGCCGAACGCTTGCAACGATGGTTGGCGGGTACCGATTTGCCGTTGTATGGCACCGAGCACGCGGCTCGATACCGGCGTATCGAACTGCCGGGTTACCCGTTTGATCGTAAGTCTTACTGGGTGGGGACCGAACTGATCGCTGCTCAAGTACCCGTATCTACATCGAGTCCGCGGCAAGGCAATGTTCTGGACACGCTGAAAAGTGATCTGGCGCTATTGCTCGGCTTCGATCAGGCCGACATTGATACCAGCCGTTCGCTGCGCGATTACGGTGTCGATTCGATTTCGTTGATTGAACTGTTGAGCCGGTTGGGTGCTGGCGCCAGCCGGATGCAGCCTCATGACGTATTCGACTTTGCTTCCATTGCCGCACTGTCTGAGGCATTGGAGGGGCTACAACCCGATTCGATAGTCGCCTCCTGGGCTGATGCTGTCGTGCCGGTCGGTCGGTTGCCAATGACATGGACGCAAACAGGGCAAGGGCGCGCCATCGTGCTGCTGCCTCCGTTGAACATGAGTGCGCAGGCGTGGATGCAACAAGTCAATGTCCTGACGCGCCAGGGTTTCGCCCTTCATATCCCTTCGTATCCAGGTCATCAGGGTACCCCGCTTGATGAGGGGCGCTTTAGTCTGGAAGGGCTGGTGTTGGAGATCGAGGGCTATATCAATGAACAGCTCAAAGGCCGGCCCGCCCCAGTGGTGGGTTGGTCGTTGGGGGGCTGTCTCGCATTAGCGCTTTGCCGCCGAGCCCCGGCAATGGTCGAGTCGATGATCCTGATCAGCACCGCCGCACGTTTTGGCGATGATATCTTCGGTAAAACCATTGAGTTGAATGCTGAACTGCAAGCCCATGCCGATTATCTGGATATCTTGCTTGAGCCTCGGCAGAGCATCGCCGAACAAGTCGGCGCCGGGGCGTCGATGAGTACGCTGAGTTATTACTACCAGATGCTCGGACAACTGGATTTAAGTGCGCAATTACCGAGCATTGGTGTGCGAACGTTGATTGTTCATGGTCAGCAGGATGTGGCCATCGCGGGGGGCGATGTGAAGCTGTTGCAGCACCTGCCCAACGCGCGACTTGAAGTGTTTTCCGATCAGGGGCATTTCATACCGTTGACCGCTGCGCGGCGCTTCAATGAATTGCTGCTCGACTTTGTATAGGCTCGACAACCTTGAACAACCCAACTTGGTCCCAGCGGGACTTGGGCCAATGCGCACTGGACGGGTTCCTCACCGGTATTGAGTCGCTAGACACAGGCTTGGCGGCTGTCGCGACGGTGTCGGGACACTTTAACCTGGACCGCTTCGATCCTGCTTTGTACACCCGTGCGGGTGTGGACTGTCCGCCAGCCATTGTCCAGGCTGTGCCACGCCGCCAGGCCGAATACCTGGCGGGGCGCTGGTTGAGCCGGCATCTCTGGGCCAAGTGCAATCTCTCGCCGGTACAGGTGCATTCAGGGGCGCATCGTCAGCCGGTATGGCCAAGCGGTTGGGTCGGCTCCATCAGCCACACATCTGCTATCGCCGTCAGTTGTCTGGCCAGATCTTGTGAGGTCGGACTGCTGGGCCTGGATCTGGAGAATTGGCTGGCACCAGAGGTCGCTGCCAGGATCAGCACCACTATCGTCGACCGCCAAGAAGCCCACTACCTTGGAGTGCTGGGACCTTTTGAGCATATGTTGACCCTGGCGTTTTCAGCCAAGGAAAGTCTGTTCAAGGCCGTTTATCCGCAGGTTGGCCGTTATTTCGATTTCGATGCGGCGCGGCTGGTCGAGGTACATAGGCCCTCGGGACGCCTGATGCTGAGGGTTACACAAGACCTCTCGACATCGATCAGGGCCGGCATGCTTTTCGAAGGTCATTTTCAGATATGGGCAGGCGCCGTGTTCACGGTCATTGCCCATCCGCCGGGTGCTGTTGCGCACCATCAGGGAGTGGTTCAGTGCCTATCGGGCCGATTGTTAAGGATTCGTCATGACTCAACGGTTACTCCAACTTGATCAAGTGTCACTCAACCTGCCCGATGGGCGCGTTCTGTTCGATCACTTGAACCACACCGTCAGTACCAGGGTCACCGGCATCGTGGGTGCCAATGGCTGTGGCAAGTCATTGCTTGGCCGGCTCCTGACGGGGGAGCTACTGCCCACCAGCGGCATCATTCGTCGCGAGGGGCGAGTTTACGCCGTGTCGCAGTTACTAAAGCCCGAGCGTTATCCCAGCGTTGCCGCTCTGGCCGGCGTCGACCATATTCTGTCAGCGCTGGATCGCATTGCCTTGGGCAGCGTCGACGATAACGACCATTCGCTGGCAGTTGACCAATGGGATTGTGCCACTCGCCTTGAGGTAGAACTGGAACGGGTCGGCTTGGGTCATTTGAACGCCAACGCGCGCACCGACGCACTCAGTGGTGGCGAACGCCAGCGGGTGGCGCTTCTGGGGGCGTGGTTATCCAAGGCTGACTGGCTCATTTTGGATGAGCCCAGCAACCACCTGGATATTGAACAGCAACACAAGCTCGCGCAGCAAATCGATCGCTGGCCTAACGGCCTGGTGTTGATCAGCCACGACCGGAGTCTTTTGGAGCACGTGAACGAAATCGTCGAGCTTTCACCCTTGGGGCTGGGGGTCTATGGCGGCAGCTACAGTCAGTATGCGGCGGCCCGCGAGCAGGAACAGCAGTCATTCCAGTCGGCATTGCAAGGGGAGAGGGCACAGGCCAAGCGTGAGCAACGTGAGATGGCCGTGCAGATGGAGCGTCAGCAGCGGCGTAACGCGCGCGGCGACCGTCAGGCCCGTGACGGCAATCAGACCAAGCTGATCACCAACGCCCAAAAAGAGCGCAGTGAAAACAGTCAGGGAAAATTGCGCCTCAATCAACAGTTGGCCCGGGAGCAGCAGCAACAACGGATCGCCGAGGCCCGTGCGCGGTGTGCGCCGGACATTCAACGCATGATGTTATCTCCGGAAAGCGTAGTGCCCAATGGCAAGCTGATTGTGCAACTCAACGACGTTATTCTCCCATTCGTTGACGCGGCACCGATCAATCTGGCGCTGACCGGGCCTATGCGCATGGCGATCCTGGGCGCCAACGGCAGCGGCAAGTCGACGCTGTTGCGAGTGATCGCCGGCCAAGTGCCGGTGCGCGAAGGCGAACTCATCCGCAGTTGCCATGTCGGCTGGCTGGATCAACACGCTGGATTGCAGTACCCCGAACGCACGGCGGTGCAATGGCTCTACGAGAGTAATCCGGAGTTGCCGAAAGCCGAGGCTCGAACCCGCTTGGCTCAGATGGGGATTGATGCGGATCGTGCGCTGCTCAAGACTTGTCAGTTGAGCGGCGGCGAGCGCCTGAAAATAGCCTTGGCCGCGCAGCTGTATGCGCAACGTCCCCCGCAATTGCTGTTGCTGGATGAGCCGGATAACCATCTGGATCTGCCCAGCAGAATCGCGTTGGAGCAGATGCTTAATCAGTACCAAGGGGCATTGATCGTCGTGTCGCATGACAGCGCTTTTTTACAGGCCATCCATTTGGACGGTGAGTTAAATCTCAAAGGCGGGAAGTCGGTGCAAGGACCTCGATGACCGGAAGTCGCTACTTCGGATACAACGGCGGCAATCCACTGTCGCCCACCGGGTCATGAACCCGTTCGGCAATCGGGATCGCACGGGTGGCCCGCCACAGATCTTCACCCTGCCAATGCTGGCCGGTTTCGCTGTACAGCGCGCCGTTCAAACCGTCCAGCGCATCGGACAGCGGCACGAAGCGCGCCGCCATGTCTGCCAGGGTTTCCGGTTGCTGCCGGGCCCAGGCATCGAGGGCCTGGCGGGTGGCGTGGGGGTCGTTGGCCTGGCAGGCGCGCTTGAGGTCGTCAAGCACGGTCCGTGGGCTCGGGCCGGTTTGCGCTGCGCGCAGGATTGCCGGTTGCCAGCGGGCGCGCCACCAGAGGCCGAAGCCCAGCAGGGTGGTGCAGGCGAGGATCGCAGTGCTGAGTTTCCACCACCAGAGCGCTTCATTGTCGGCGACGGAAATGACCGTCGGCGTGGCGGCGGGAGCATCCACCACCCATCCCGGATTGTTCGCCACTTGCAGCGTCTGGGCCGGCAGGCTGGTGTGCTCCAGATGATCCTCGAAGGTGTTCCACCAGACTACGTCCACCGCCGGTAACTCGACTTCACCGTTGCGTACGGGTACCAGCGCTTCACGGTCCTCGCGACTGCCAATCAGGCCGCGCTCGCTGTTCTGGTTGACCAGCACCGGTTGATCCGGATATCGCCGCAAGCCGTTGACGTCGGTTGCCGGCAGCGGCGGCAGCTGGGAACTGGCCAGGCCTTCGGCCTTCAACGTCAGGCTTCGGGTTAGCGAATCGCCCACCTGTGCATGGTCTGGCTCCGGATTCCAGCTTTCGCTCAGGCTCAGGCTCCGGGCCGGCAGCCAAGGCGCATCGGCCGGGTACGTGACGGGTTTAGCCTTGACGGTCAGCGGCAGTTCGACCGAGCTGACACGCATCAGTTTGCCGGTTTTCGGCGCTTGGGGATCGACATCCTGCGCCGGCTGCGCGTCCACCAGCGTTGCGCTGAAAATCTGTGCCGGAATGATCAACTGGCCGCTGTGCTGCGGGTAAATCGCATAGCGCAGTTCAATAACGCCGTGGCGCAGGCCGTTGATGTCTTTTTCGTAAGTCCGCGAATCGCCCAATTGCTCAATGCGCGCATCGGGAATTTGCAACGGCGTCAGGCTGCTGTCGTCATACAGCGAAACGGAATGGTAGATGCGCAGGGTCAAGAGTGCCTGCGCCTGCACGTACACGGAGGTCTGATCGAGGCTGGCTTCGATGAACACCGGCGCCCGTTTGTTCTTGCTGTCCTGGTTCTCGCTTTCGACCACTTGCAAGGTGATCGGCTGGGTTTGCACGTCGCCCAGTTGCAATGCGGGAATCACCACGCTGCCATTCTGGCGGGGCAGCAGGGTGATGATCCAGCGGGTGGTGGCACGGTTGTCGCCGTTAATCGTCGTCAACTGGTTGACCTGGCGGGTACCGCGCACCTCGAACAGCGGTTCCAGTGCCGTCAGGTCGGGTTTGCCGAACTGCGTCACATCGTTGGATTCGAGGGTCAGTTCGACCGTTTCGCCAGAGTTCAGGCGGCTGCGATCGACACTGGCGACCAGCTCCCCGGCCTGGGCCTGCACAGTCCATAGCATCGTTGCAAACAAGAAAGCGGTGAAGCGGGTCATCGGGTTTTTTCCTGATCCTGATGTTGTTGCTGTTCGTACCAGAATTTACGTCTGAGCAGTTCGCTCGGGTCATCCGGAATTTTGCGCAACCACTGCTCCAACGCCTGGCGCTGCTCGCCATCGATGGCATCGCTGGCCGGGCGCAGGGGCGGGGTGGTGCTTTGTTCGTCGCCCAATTCGCTGCCGGGCACCTCATTGGTGCCGGGGCGCGGCGGCGTTGTGTCCGACGGTTCCTCGTCGGGTGAATTCGCCTGGGCGTCGGTCTTGGGGTCGCCCTCATTTGACGGCTGGCTGGTCGCACCGGCCGGCGTTTCTGGCGGTGCCTCTGTCTCGTCGTTTGCAGACTTTTCCGGTTCCGCGGGCTTTGGCGCGTTTTTCTGCTTGAGCAGACTTTCCACCAAGGCCTTGTTGGTCAGCGCCGGGCGCAGGTCAGGTTGACGTTCCAGTGCTTGCTCGTAAGCATCCAGCGCCGCCTCCAACTCGCCACTCTTGGCGAGAGCGTTGCCTCGATTGTAGTGGGCGTGGGCGTCGTCGCCTTCAGCAAACCGCTGGGCGGCGCCACTGTAGTCGCCAGCTTCATAGCGCGCGACACCTTGCCATTGCCGATCCTCAAAATGTTGCGCGGCTTCAGCAGGACGCTTCTGTTTAAGCAGGTGCAAACCTTGCTGATCAGGACGCAACCACAAGTCGTTGAAGTCGAAGGCATAGCTCGGTTGTGGCAGCAAAAACAACAACGGCAGGCAAAATAACCAACCACGCCGGCCGGCACAGGCTGCCAGCAATAACAGCGGCAACAACAGCCAATAACCCTGATCGGCCCAGGTATCGAGGCGCAGGGTCTGGCCGTCATTGCGCAAATGCCGTGGGCCGTCGAGCAGCCCGAGGCCACGCAAGTCGGCGTCGTCCAGGCGCGCATGGCGGTAACGGCCGTCGAGACTGTTGACGAAGGCTTTCAGGCCGGGGTCGTCCAGACGCGACACCAGAATCGCGCCCTGGTCGTCCTTGAGAAAACTGCCGTCTTCCTGGGTGATCGGCGCACCTTCAGCGGTGCCGACACCAAGCATCAGCAGTTGCGTCGATTTGCCGTCCAGCGCCTGCTGAATCCCTTCGCGCTCCAGATCGGTCAGGGACGAACCGATCAGCAGGATGCGGCCGTCACCCAAGGCGCCCTGATTCAACAGCGCGAGGGCCTTGGTCACCGCGAGATCGGCGCGATGGCCGGCCTGGGGCATGATCGACGGCTTAAGCGCATCGAGCAGATTGCGACTGGTGGCGAGGTCATCCGACAAAGGCACCAGCGTGTGGGCACTGCCCGAGTAGACGACGATGGCAGTTTGCGCGTCGCTGCGAATCTGCAGCAGGTCAAACACCTTGCGCCGCGTCTGTTCCAGTCGGTTGGGTGTGACGTCGGTGGCGAGCATTTCCGGGGTCAGTTCCAGAATCACCACCAGCGGGTCGGCCGGCTTCTGGCCGTTTTGTTCGACTCGCTCCCAACTCGGCCCGAGCAGCGCAAAAATGGTCAGCACCCACGCGACACCGAGGGCGACCCACGGCAATTTGCTGTCACGCCCGTTGCCGCCGCTGAGCAGCGCAGCATGGAAGGCCGGCGGCAGAATCATCTGCCAGCGCCCGGCGCGCTTCTGTCGGTGCCAGAGCTGCCAGAGCAACCAGCCCAGCAGCGGCAACAGCAGCAGCCACCAAGGGCGGAACCAGTACGGCCAAAGCGCACTCATCGACGCCTCCGCAGGCGCAGGCGTTTGAGCCGCTGGCGCCAGTCAGGCAGTGGCGTTTGCAAGAACAGATCCTTGGTAAACAGGCGTTGCAACGGATTGTCCGGCCAGCGCTCTCTGACCACCAACAGCAGGCTCAACAGCAGCGCCATCGCCAGCGGCCAGTGATACAACGCCTGTGCCGGGCGGGCCTGAGTCGGTTGTTGCGTCACCGGCTCCAGTTGGTCGAGGGTCTCCTTGATGGTTTGCAGTTCCTTGCCGTCGCGGGCACGGAAATACTGGCCTCCGGTGGCCGCGGCGATAGCCTTCAGCGCAGGCTCGTCGAGATCGAGGCTCGGGTTGATGCCGAGAAATCCTGCGGTGCCGCTTTGCTCCGGGTCGGCGCCGATGCCGATCGGGTAGATTTTCACGCCTTCACGGGACGCCAGGCGCGCCGCGGTCAACGGATCGATTTCGCCGCCGTTGTTGGCGCCGTCGGTCACCAGAATCAGCACCCGGCTCTGCGCCGGACGCAGGCGCAGGCGTTTGAGCGCGAGACCGATGGCGTCGCCGATGGCGGTATTTTTGCCAGCGATGCCGATGCGCGCTTCGTCGAGCCAGACCCGCACGGTGTGCCGGTCAAATGTCAGGGGGGCTTGCAGATAAGCCCGGCTGCCAAACAGGATAAGGCCGACGCGGTCGCCTTCGCGATGCTCGAGAAAATCACCGAGCAAATGCTGCACCAGCGACAGGCGGCTGACTTCATCGTCCTGCCACTGCATGTCGGGAAAATCCATCGAACCGGAAACGTCCACCGCCACCAGCAGATCACGACCGCTCGCGGCAATTGGCAACGGTTCACCCAACCACTGCGGGCGCGCCGCGGCGATCAGTAAAAACAGCCACAGCAGCATGAACGGCGCTTGCTGGCGCCACGCCGGCAGATTGGCTCGGGCACGCCGTCGGGCCAGGCCTTCGAGGTCGCTGAGGAAGCTGACTTTGAGCGCCGGTTCGCCGCTGTCGGCTACTGGCAACACGATGCGCATCAGCCAAGGCAGCGGCAACAGGGCGAAGATCCACGGCCAGGCGAACTCAAACATGTTTGCGAATCCACGTGTCGACGGCTTGTGTCAGGCCGGCGATGGCCTTGTCGTCGAGTTTGCATTCGGGTTTGTAGGCGCCTTCCACCAGGACCATCCAGCGCGTCAGGCCGGCGGCGGGGCAGCGGTTATCGAGGAACGCCAGCCATTTGCGCCCGTTGAGGGTGTGGCTCTGGCTGTAAGGGTAATGGTTGCGGCACAGGCGTTTGAGCAAGCCGTTGAGTTGCTGCAGCCAGGCACCGGCCGGCGCGCCGTCGTAGGGTTTGGGCATCCGGGCCAGTTCCGCCAATGCGGCGACGCGCACCGGGTCCAGCGGCTGTTCGGCGCGAACGACGGGGCGTTTGTTCGGCAGGAAACGCCGCGCCTTCCACAAGCCGAAGCCGATCAGCGCAAGCAACAATAGCAGCAGCCACCAGCCCGGCGCCGGCGGCCAGAAAGCGATGGGTGGCGGGGAAATCAGCGGTTGCAGTTGATCAAGGCTGCTCATCGACCTTTCCCCGGTTTTTGCGGGTTCAGGTACTCGCGCAGTTGCTCGACCATTTCGCTCTGGGTACTCAGAGGCATCAGCAATACGCGCAGCTTCTGCGCGAGCAATTCCCAGCGGGCGATGCGCGCTTCGGCCTGGGCGCGATAGGTCTGGCGCAGGTCGAAATTCAGCGTGTCGAGTTCCAGTTGCGCACCGCGTTCGGCGAAACGCAGAAGGCCCGCGGCAGGCAGGGCGTGATCCAGTGGATCGGACAGCGGCAGCAATAACAGGTCGCAATGCCGCGACAGCAGGCTCAATTGTTGCTCGGAACCTTCGGTCAGCGCGCGTTCGTCGCAGATCACGATCACCAGGCTGCCGGGGCGCAACACTTCACGTGCACGGCGCAGGGCGAGGTTGAGGGCGTCGCGGTTCTGTTCGTTTTCGGTGTGCAGGGATTGATTGACCCGCACCAACCGGTTGAGCAACTGCAGCAAGCTTTGTTTACTGCGACGCGGCTTGATTTCGTAGTGCTCGTTATCGCCGAACACCAGTCCGCCAACCCGGTCGTTATGGCCCAGTGCTGCCCAACCAATCAGGCTCGCGGCCTGGGCGGCAAGCACCGACTTGAACATCAAACCGGAACCGAAGAACAGCCGGCGACTTTGCTCGACCATGATGAAAATCGGTCGCTCGCGCTCTTCATGGAACAGCTTGGTGTGTGGCTCCTGAGTGCGAGCGGTGACGCGCCAGTCAATGGTGCGCACGTCGTCGCCGGCCTGGTAAACCCGCACCTGATCGAAATCCACGCCACGGCCGCGCAGCTTGGAGTGGTGCAGGCCAATCAGCGGGCTGCGCTGGCTCGGCGTGGAGAACAGCTGCACTTCGCGCACGCGATGGCGCATCTCGATCAGCTCGGCGAGGCTGACGCGGATGCCCGGTTCGGGCGGCAGAATGGCGTTCATCGGGGTCAAGCGACGGCTACGACGTCGAGAATCCGCTGGACCACCCGGTCCTGATCGATGCCCGCGGCTTCGGCTTCAAAGGACAGAATGATGCGGTGGCGCAACACGTCGAACAGCACGGCCTGGATGTCTTCCGGGCTGACGAAGTCGCGGCCGGCAAGCCAGGCATGGGCCCGGGCGCAACGGTCGAGGGCAATCGAACCACGCGGGCTGGCGCCATAGGCGATCCATTCGGCCATTTCCGGATCGAATTTGCCTGGGGTGCGCGTGGCCATGACCAGTTGCACCAGGTATTCCTCTACGGCGTCGGCCATGTACAAACCGAGAATTTCCTTGCGCGCGGCAAAGATCGCCTGCTGGCTGACCCGGCGGTCCGGTTTGGTTTCGCCGTTCAAGGCTTCGCCACGGGCCTGTTGCAGGATGCGGCGTTCGACGGCAGCGTCCGGGAAACCGATTTTCACGTGCATCAGGAAACGGTCGAGCTGGGCTTCGGGCAGCGGATAAGTGCCTTCCTGCTCGATCGGGTTCTGCGTGGCCATCACCAAAAACAGCGGCGACAACTCATACGTGCTGCGCCCGACACTGACCTGGCGCTCGGCCATGGCTTCGAGCAGGGCCGATTGCACCTTGGCCGGGGCGCGGTTGATTTCGTCTGCCAGCACCAGGTTATGAAAGATTGGACCTTGCTGGAACACGAAGCTGCCCGTTTCCGGGCGATAGATCTCCGTGCCAGTAATGTCGGCGGGCAACAGGTCGGGGGTGAACTGGATGCGGTGGAACTGGGCTTCGATGCCTTCGGCGAGTTCTTTGATGGCCTTGGTCTTGGCCAGCCCAGGGGCACCCTCGACCAGCATGTGGCCGTCGGCAAGCAGGGCGATGAGCAAGCGCTCGATGAGTTTTTCCTGGCCGAGAATCTGCGTTGAAAGAAAGGTTCGCAGCGCGAGCAGCGCTTCACGATGTTCCATCGATGACTGTTCCTGGAAAGGGTGACCGAAGACGTTCGAATAACGCCAGGGCTGGGGGCGTTACTTTAATGCATCGCGGGGGGCGGCGACTAACGGCATTTTGTGCAAAGTGTGGTGATTTGAATCCTGCATCTCCTTTGCACAGGGAAATGCCAGCACCCTGAGGCTATTGCCCCGTTTCCTGAAGGTCGCTCAATAGGTGTTTGATGGCAGGTTTGTCGATCAATTGAGACCATGGTCCATCTTCGATAATTCCACCGTCCTGCATGACGACGACGCGATCAAAACGGTGTAAATGGCGAACGTCATGGGTGACACATATCAGTCCACTCTTGCCGAACGAGTCGAATAGCAAATCCCAAACCGGTCCGGCCAGCTTCGGTTCGATCGACGCGCTTGGCTCGTCGAACAAATTGAACTGCCCCGGCTTGTTGATCAGGCGCAGCAGTGACAGGCGTTTGGCTTCGCCACCGGAAATATTGGATGCGTGTTCACTGATATCTCGCTGGGAGACAATTTCCTCAAGTTGTAACTGTCGTATCGCCTCATTCAAAAATGGCGATGCTTCACTTCCAAACAGGACCGATTGTTCAAACGCCCCTTCCAGAAACCGGGGCTGCTGAGGGCAATACCTCAAGGCGCTCAAGTGGGTGTGAGAATTGAGTAGGGAAACGGGTGTTTCGTCGATGCTCAAATGGTTTCGCGTCGCCTGATCGAGGCCTGCGAGAGCTTCAAGCAGGCTGGATTTACCTGCGCCACTCGGGCCGATAATCGCCACTGATTGACTTTGAGTGAATGTCAGGCGCTTGGTGATCGACAACCGAACTTCTCCACTGTCTGTCAGTACGCAGGGGGCAAGTGCCAGTGTCGTCGCACCCCGGAAAATGACTTGTGCCTGCCGACCGCAGTGGTCGAAGTTCGGTAACGTCAATAGCCTCTGAAATCGATCCTGGTCTGCAAGAAACTGATCCAGAACACGGTAGCCCTCCGTCAACGCGGCAATGTTAAGCAGATAACTGCCTGCAATGGAAAAAATGGCAACCAATTGGCCAACGCTGATGCTGGGCTGAGTCGAAAGTTGATCAACAACTCCCCATGCCAGTAGTCCGCCTGTGGAGAGGCTCATAAACAGAATTTTGGCACCGCTCAGGAGGCCGCCGGAGCTGGCCGCCGTCACAGCGGCAAATGCGTAGTTCCTGAACGCCAGATTTAACGGTTGGACTGCGCTAGGTGTGGCATTTTCCAGTTTTATGGCTTTGCCCGCATTGAGGGTGTTGAACAGAAGGGCGCTCAGGTCATCTTCCTGTTCGTTGACTGCGTCGATGTGTTTCCTGCGCCACTTGATTACTTTGTGACTGGCAACGAGGTAAATGATGCCCAATCCGGTTATTCCGAGGAACACGTCGCCCCCTCCCAAATACAGGAAGGCGCCGCCAACGATCAAGAATTCCAGACCCATTGAAAAACCGACTGTGACGAAGAATGTCAGTAGCTGTTCATGAGCTGTAATTCCACGCTCGACTGATTTTATGAAGTGACCGATTCGCCATGAGCTGAATTGGGAGAACTCTTTACCCATCAGAGTTGAAAGCCAGTCGATAGACGCGGTCATTACAATGTTTTGCACAAGCTTTGACAGGAAGAACGTCTGTAACGGGGTGATAACCGCATGAATGCAACCCGCAAGCATTAGCGCTGCAATCAAAGCGAACAACATGTTTTGCGCGGCAGGGATGTCACTATTTAAGGAGTCTACTATCTTGCCCAGTAATAGTGGCGGGGCCAGCAGCAGGGCTTTTATGATTATGATCGTTGCGATGGTCGACAGTAGGAGTATTGCGTGTTTTTGAAAAGCAGTCTTTATCAGTGTGAGAATCGCATTCATTTGTCCGCCCGCTATTTGTTAGAACGTTATGCTGCGGAATCATGACTCGGCGCGCAGTATATGTTGCGGCGCTACGAGTCTTCCATTTCTGATTATATTGAACCGTTCAAGCCCTGGGATATAGGATTGCGTGACAATGCTGTTTTCTGAATGGTGCTGTATGGTCCGATGGAATAATTTGAAGCCGGATTGTGTCAAATTTTTTTGTAGCGTTTTCAGTTGTTCCGGAACGGTTTCAGTGGGGATCTGCGCCGGGGCTTCAAGCGTGGGGAAAATTTCTGTTCTGATAGGTCTAAAATCAATAAGATTTTTGAGCTTGTCCGAGCAAGATAATAGTACTAATGTTTTTTTGTCCATTAACTCTTCGGTCGCGTCATATAGCTCACTCGACTGAAGTTGTTCGGTCACAGCACGCTGAATGGCTGTGCAGATATCCAGGGAGCTGCCCGAACCTATCTGTGACAAATGACTACCTCCCGGTCCGTTTTTCGGAAATGCAACAGAGAAGTACACGGACAGCACATCTTTTATGACCACAATTTGCAATTTGGCTGCGTTTGCAAGTGCATAGGCATCATTTTGAAGGGCCTTGTTCAGCAGAGCACTCGATGGCGCGTACAGCTTGATTTTCGGTCCGATTCCGCAGACCGACATATAAAACAAAGACAAAATGTGCCTTTCGATGATCTCGTGGGTTCCGTGCAGTAAAGCTTCGGCTTCGGTACAACCGTAGGCCGTGCCGGAGTTGGATGAATATCGAGCCAAAAATTGTATGGAAATGCTTTGATCGCCGTGCCTGTTTTTTTCAGTAGCAGGGCAGAGGAGTATGCATGGGATCAGGAGGCTTTCTTCTTTGCACAGAGTAGTAAGTTCGAAACATTCCAGTAGTTCTTCAGCGCCCGGCAGGCAGTTGATGATTCCGTCCCTCTCGACGGCTTTCTGCGCAGTAATGGCATCGCCTCGATGCAATGATGCGTCGTTTGCACTGGAGTTAAAAATACTATAGTGCTCAATACTTTCTGCTAGCGCGCCTATCAACGAGTTTGGCCCTTTTCCAGCGCCAGACTCAACTAGATTATTATTTTTGTCGAATAATTCGGCAGTCGCCACCAGTTTGGAAGGGCCTGCATATCGTGCCACTGCCGCAAACCCCAGTGTATGGATCGTGGACATAATATTGAATAGTGCGTCGGTAGGCGTTAATTCGCGCTCGGACATGGCAGGTCTCCTGATTAATTGAATGCCGAAAGGGGAAGCCTTTCGGCATTTTTTACCAGAGCTTAATTGCTCTCTGATTTCAGTTGGTCAGAGACGCGAAAAAGCCAGCCTCAGATACCAATAGTCCTTTGGAAAAGCCCAATACCTGCGGCAGGTCGTCGAACGTGTTTATTTCAGAGCGTTTTTTACCCATGTCAATTAACTCCTTGCTAACAGTTGATTGGAGCCGCAAAGCGATCACCAAACTTGCGTGGTTTGTCGCAAGTGATTAATTAATAGCAGCTGGCTTAGGGGCAGGATAGAGGGTGATTTCCGGTGTTGACGTGGCTCTGTTCTCATTGCTCGGTAAGGCAAATACGTAGGAATAGTCGTTTTTGTTTAAGCGCGCTTTTTAGATTGTCTGTTTCAATGGTTTTAGGCGTTTAAGTTTTTTTATACAGGAGGGTGCGGGTTAGCCCAGCCAACTTTTGCAAGAACATGACGTTCGCAGCTTTACAACTTTCGATACCTGTTTTTAGGGTGACCTACGGAAGATGTGCGAATAATCCCAAGGCTGAGGGCGCAGATTCATGCATCGCGGTGGGGGGCGGCGACTAACGGCATTTTGTGCAAAGTGCGGGGAAATGATTGAGGAATTTGTTGGATTTTGCAGGGCGACAGTCTTCAGGTGACTGTCAGGGGCCTCATCGCTGGCAAGCCAGCTCCCACAGGTATTGGCGGTGTGCATGCGATCTGTGCAACACATCGGTCACTGTGGGAGCTGGCTTGCCAGCGATAGGGCCGGTTCAGGCAACCTCAAATCTGGCTAATGAAGGTGCCAGTCCCCTTGAGAATGTTTTGCAATGTTTCTTCAACCTCCGCCAGATCACGCGCATCCGTGCTGTGAATGATCTCCAGCGAATCATCCCCGTTCAACGCATCCGCATCCCCCGCCGCAATCTCGATCAGCAAACGGGTTGGGCTGAGCGTCACTTTCACGCCGTCCAGGGTCGAAGGCTCACCGTCGAGGGTGATCTCCAGCTCGTCCTCGTCGGGGTAGCGGCTCATCAGGAACATTTCGCCCTGATCGCTGTGGCAGGCGAGCATGGCCATGTTGTCTTCTTCCTCATCACACGGGTTGACGATCAAGAGGGCGGTGGTCATTTGCATGGGGAATTCCTGGCTCGACGAGCGTTGTGAACACGACAAAAGGCAATTCTGCCAGCCCTCGGGAATTTCTGCTCGGCTGAGTGTCAGAGAATGTGTCGTGAACAATGGGGATGTTCCTGGTCATTTCTGACACGAAAGTGCAGCAAATCCGGGCATAAAATGCCCAATTTCCTACACGGCTGCTAGTGTTGTCCGATGCACAAGGCGCAAGCTGCGTACCGTTGACCGAATATGTCGCAGCACCGCAAGCACGGGCGTTGCCGCACTGGTTAAGCTGCGCATCGAATGGATACCTGTAAAGACATTGTGCAGTTGATCGTAGAGCTCATCGCCCAGTCGTTTTTGCAGATGCCCATTCATGGAAGGTGAATGTGACCTGAGTGTCTCGTCCAGCTTCACCCACCTGTCACCCTGTTTCCTCTGCCCGAGAATCAGGAACAGGATGACGGATCGCCCCGAAAGGGGTTTTGCACGCGACGCTTCCATCAATAACAAGCCCAAGCGGAGTACCACAGATGGCGTTCTTCACCGCAGCCAGCAAAGCCGACTTCCAGCACCAACTGCAAGCGGCACTGGCCCAGCACATCAGTGAACAGGCACTGCCACAAGTGGCGCTGTTCGCTGAACAATTCTTCGGCATCATTTCCCTTGACGAGCTGACCCAGCGTCGGCTGTCCGACCTCGCCGGCTGCACCCTTTCTGCGTGGCGCCTGCTTGAGCGCTTCGATCACGCGCAACCACAGGTTCGCGTCTACAACCCTGATTACGAACGCCACGGCTGGCAGTCGACCCACACCGCGGTCGAAGTGCTGCACCACGATCTGCCATTCCTGGTGGATTCGGTGCGTACCGAGCTGAACCGTCGCGGCTACAGCATTCATACCCTGCAAACCACCGTGCTGAGCGTGCGTCGCGGCAGCAAGGGCGAATTGCTGGAAATCCTGCCGAAAGGCACCCAGGGCGAAGGGATCCTGCAAGAATCCCTGATGTACCTGGAAATCGACCGCTGCGCCAACGCGGCCGAACTGAACGTGCTGAGCAAAGAGCTGGAGCAGGTTCTCGGTGAAGTCCGTGTTGCGGTCGCCGATTTCGAACCGATGAAAGCCAAGGTCCAGGAAATTCTGACCGGCCTCGACAACAGCCAGTTCGCTGTCGACGGCGAAGAAAAAGCTGAAATCAAAAGCTTCCTGGAATGGCTGGTGGGCAACCACTTCACCTTCCTCGGCTATGAAGAATTTGTCGTTCAGGACGAAGTCGACGGCGGCCACATCGTCTACGATCAGGATTCCTTCCTCGGCCTGACCAAACTGCTGCGCACCGGCCTGAGCTACGATGAACTGCGCATCGAAGATTACGCCGTGAACTACCTGCGCGAACCGACCCTGTTGTCGTTCGCCAAGGCTGCGCACCCAAGCCGTGTGCACCGTCCGGCTTACCCGGATTATGTGTCGATCCGCGAAATCGACGCCGACGGCAAGGTCATCAAGGAATGCCGTTTCATGGGCCTGTACACCTCGTCGGTGTATGGCGAGAGCGTGCGGGTCATTCCGTATATCCGCCGCAAGGTCGAGGAAATCGAACGCCGTTCCGGGTTCCAGGCCAAGGCTCACTTGGGCAAGGAACTGGCGCAGGTGGTCGAAGTGCTGCCGCGTGACGATCTGTTCCAGACGCCGGTGGACGAGCTGTTCAGCACCGTGATGTCGATCGTGCAGATCCAGGAACGCAACAAGATCCGCGTGTTCCTGCGCAAAGACCCGTACGGTCGCTTCTGCTACTGCCTGGCCTACGTGCCGCGTGACATCTACTCCACCGAAGTGCGCCAGAAGATCCAGCAAGTGCTGATGGATCGCCTGAAAGCCTCGGACTGCGAGTTCTGGACCTTCTTCTCCGAGTCCGTGCTGGCCCGCGTGCAACTGATCCTGCGTGTCGATCCGAAAAACCGTCTGGACATCGATCCGCTGCAACTGGAAAACGAAGTGATCCAGGCCTGCCGCAGCTGGCAGGACGACTACGCGAGCCTGGTCGTGGAAAGCTTCGGCGAAGCCCACGGCACCAACGTGCTGGCTGATTTTCCGAAAGGCTTCCCGGCAGGTTATCGCGAACGTTTCGCCGCGCATTCTGCTGTGGTCGACATGCAGCACCTGCTGAGCCTGAAAGAAGCCAACCCGCTGGTGATGAGTTTTTATCAGCCAATGGGTCAGGCCTCCGGTCAGCGCGAACTGCACTGCAAGCTGTATCACGCCGATACGCCGCTGGCCCTGTCGGACGTGTTGCCGATCCTGGAAAACCTCGGTCTGCGCGTGCTGGGTGAATTCCCTTATCGTCTGCGCCACACCAATGGCCGCGAGTTCTGGATTCACGATTTCGCGTTCACGGCTGCCGAAGGCCTGGAACTCGACATTCAGCAACTCAACGACACCTTGCAGGACGCGTTCGTCCACATCGTGCGTGGCGATGCCGAGAACGATGCGTTCAACCGTCTGGTATTGACCGCCGGATTGCCGTGGCGCGACGTGGCGCTACTGCGTGCCTACGCTCGCTACATGAAGCAGATTCGTCTGGGCTTCGACCTCGGTTACATCGCCAGCACCCTGAACAACCACACCGACATCGCTCGCGAACTGACCCGGTTGTTCAAGACCCGTTTCTACCTGGCGCGCAAACTGACCAGCGATGACCTGGAAGACAAGCAGCAACGTTTGGAGCAAGCCATCGTCAGCGCCCTGGACGACGTCCAGGTGTTGAACGAAGACCGCATCCTGCGTCGCTACCTCGACCTGATCAAGGCGACCCTGCGCACCAACTTCTACCAGACTGATGCCAACGGTCAGAACAAGTCCTACTTCAGCTTCAAGTTCAACCCGCACCAGATTCCAGAGCTGCCGAAGCCAGTACCGAAGTTCGAAATCTTCGTTTACTCGCCACGCGTCGAAGGCGTGCACCTGCGCTTCGGCAACGTCGCTCGCGGTGGTCTGCGCTGGTCTGACCGTGAAGAAGACTACCGCACCGAAGTGCTGGGCCTGGTGAAAGCCCAGCAAGTGAAGAACTCGGTCATCGTTCCCGTTGGTGCGAAAGGCGGCTTCCTGCCGCGTCGCTTGCCACTGGGCGGCAACCGTGACGAAGTCGCGGCCGAGGGCATCGCCTGCTACCGCATCTTCATTTCGGGCCTGTTGGACATCACCGACAACCTGAAGGACGGCGCGCTGGTTCCGCCATTGAATGTGGTTCGCCACGACGATGACGATCCGTACCTGGTGGTCGCGGCGGACAAGGGCACTGCAACCTTCTCCGACATCGCCAACGGGATCGCCATCGACTACGGCTTCTGGCTGGGCGACGCATTCGCCTCCGGCGGTTCCGCCGGTTACGACCACAAGAAAATGGGCATTACCGCGAAAGGCGCGTGGGTGGGCGTACAACGTCACTTCCGCGAGCGCGGCATCAATGTCCAGAAAGACAGCATCACTGTGGTCGGTGTCGGCGACATGGCCGGTGACGTATTCGGTAACGGCTTGTTGATGTCGGAGACCCTGCAACTGGTCGCCGCCTTCAACCACCTGCACATCTTCATCGACCCGAACCCTGAAACGGCGAACAGCTTCGCCGAGCGTCAGCGCCTGTTCGACCTGCCGCGCTCGGCGTGGTCGGATTACGACACCAGCATCATGTCCGAGGGCGGCGGGATCTTCTCGCGCAGCGCGAAGAGCATTGCGATTTCCCCGCAGATGAAAGAGCGTTTCGACATTCAGGCTGACAAGCTGACCCCGACCGAACTGCTGAACGCCTTGCTCAAGGCGCCGGTAGACCTGTTGTGGAACGGCGGCATCGGCACCTACGTCAAAGCCAGCAGCGAAAGCCACGCCGATGTCGGTGACAAGGCTAACGATGCACTGCGCGTGAACGGCAACGAACTGCGCTGCAAAGTCGTGGGCGAGGGCGGTAACCTCGGCATGACCCAGCTGGGTCGAGTCGAGTTCGGTCTGAATGGCGGCGGTTCCAACACCGACTTCATCGACAACGCCGGTGGCGTGGACTGCTCCGACCACGAAGTAAACATCAAGATCCTGCTGAACGAAGTGGTTCAGGCCGGGGACATGACCGACAAGCAACGTAACCTGTTGCTGGCGAGCATGACCGACGAAGTCGGCAACCTGGTGCTGGGCAACAACTACAAGCAGACTCAGGCATTGTCCCTGGCGGCTCGTCGCGCTTTCGTGCGAATCGCTGAATACAAGCGTCTGATGAACGATCTGGAAGGCCGCGGCAAGCTGGATCGCGCCATCGAGTTCCTGCCGGCCGAAGAGGCGATCAACGAGCGTCTCGCGGAAGGCCATGGCCTGACCCGCGCCGAACTCTCGGTGTTGATCTCCTACAGCAAGATCGACCTCAAGGAAGCGCTGCTCAACTCCCTGGTGCCGGACGACGACTACCTGACACGCGACATGGAAACCGCTTTCCCACCGAGCCTGGTGAGCAAGTTCTCCGAAGCCATGCGCCGTCACCGTCTGAAGCGCGAGATCGTCAGCACCCAGATCGCCAACGATCTGGTGAACCACATGGGTATCACTTTCGTTCAACGACTCAAAGAGTCGACCGGCATGAGCCCGGCGAACGTGGCCGGTGCCTACGTGATCGTGCGGGACATTTTCCATCTCCCACACTGGTTCCGTCAGATCGAAGCCCTGGATTACCAGGTTTCCGCTGACGTGCAACTGGAACTGATGGACGAGCTGATGCGCCTGGGCCGTCGCGCTACGCGCTGGTTCCTGCGTGCCCGTCGCAACGAGCAGAACGCTGCCCGTGACGTCGCACACTTCGGTCCGCACCTGAAGGATCTGGGTCTCAAGCTCGACGAACTGCTGAGTGGCGAGATCCACGAGAATTGGCAGGCCCGTTATGAGGCGTACGTCGAAGCCGGTGTGCCAGAGTTGCTGGCGCGCATGGTGGCGGGTACTTCGCACCTGTACACGCTGTTGCCGATCATCGAGGCCTCCGACGTGACCGGGCAGAATCCTGCGGACGTGGCCAAGGCTTACTTCGCCGTGGGCAGCGCGCTGGACATCACTTGGTACCTGCAACAGATCAGTGCGCTGCCGGTTGAAAACAACTGGCAAGCCCTGGCCCGTGAAGCGTTCCGCGATGACGTCGACTGGCAGCAACGTGCGATCACCATCTCGGTCCTGCAACAGGGCGACGGCACTCAGGACGTGGAAACACGCCTGGCGCTGTGGATGGAAGAGCATGCCAGCATGATCGGACGCTGGCGTGCCATGCTGGTGGAAATCCGAGCCGCCAGCGGCACGGACTACGCCATGTACGCAGTAGCCAACCGTGAGTTGCTGGACCTGGCGTTGAGTGGTCAGGCGGTTGTGCCTGCTACCAGCGTCAAGGCCAGTGCAGTACTGGAGCCTGCGGCCTGAGCAGTCGCTGAATGAAAAAAGCCCCGCATTGAGAGATGCGGGGTTTTTTTTGCCTGGTTGTCTCGTGGTGTCCGGGCGGGCCTCATCGCGGGCAAGCCAGTGCCTACAAATATAGGTCGTTCGAAGACGATGTGGACGACGCAACACTTGTAGGTGCCGGCTTGCCTGCGATGGGGTCGTCAGACTTACGCCTCTGCCATAAAAAAAGCCCAAATCGACGATTCGGGCTTGTTTATTAATGGCTGTACATTCAGCTATCAGTTCTCCAACGGGATCAGCACTTTCTCGTCAGGGGACAACACCATGAATACCAACAGTTTGGCAGGCTTGGTCGCACTGCCATTTTTCGACACCAGATGTTCCGATCCCGCCGGTTCATACCAATACTCGCCGGCCTTATAGGTTTTCGCCTTTTCGCCTTTGACTTGAGAAATCACCGAACCCGAAATCACATACGCCATTGCCGTACCTTCGTGCTTATGGGCAATGGAGGATTGCCCCGGCTTGTAATCCACCTCAATCATCATCGCTTTCTTGCCGGGCACATTTTTCAACGCCTCGTCCTGCAAGACCGTGACTTTTTCAGAAGGATCGTGGGCGAAGGCCGAGGCAGAAACGGTCAGGGCAAGAACAGCAAGTGGGGCAGCCAGTAAACGCAATGCTTTCATGAATTATCACCTGCGGGGGATTGCGTGGGTAAGTTGTCAGACACAACGTTAGTCCGCCGGTGACGGCAATCAAACAGCCAATTGGCGAGAAGGACAGGTGACCAATTAGAGGCAAAATTTTCGCGTGGCAATGCAACATTTGTAGCAGCCGGCTTGCCGGCGATCGCATCGCCACGGTAGATCGGACAGACCGCGCCGCATGGATCGCCACGCAAGGAGGGCGTTTAACGAATCGGAAAACTGTTGAAATCCACGGCATTCGCCAGTTGATTGTCAATCAGACCGATGAAGCCTTGCACTTCAGGGCAGTTGAAATGCATCTGCATCGCTGCTTCCGATTGCCAGCGGGCGCTGACGTTCCAGCGGTTGCTGTCCTCGGGGCAGCGGTCGACCATATAGGAATCACAACCCGGTTGCTGGCGCAGGGTTTCGACAATTTTTTGCAGTTGCTTGCCCAGTTCCTCCGAGCGGCCGGCAGCGGCCTGTACCTGTACGGTGTTGATCACTTCGTTGGACATTGCTCACACTCCTGAATCAGGCCGGACGAATCCTGCTCACTGAGGGATAACGCTTATGCAGGATAGGCCTGCCCCCCCGGACCGCCAATAGCCAATCGCCGGATAAAGGCCCAGTCCAATCGTCAGGCAACTTGCTGCAAAATGTCGCGCAATCGGTCCAGAGCAGTGTCGATGTCCAGGGTCTCGATGGCGCCAAAGCCCATGAGAAGCCCATCCCGTGGTGCTTGCTGGTAAAAGAACGTGTCGATCGAATACAGCCCTACTTCGACTTTTTTTGCCAGTTCGATCAGCAATGGCATATCGATAGGCACTTTGAACATAAGCACCATGTGGAATCCGGCCGTGCTTGGAATTGCTTCGAGCCAGGGTGACAGATCGCCGGCAACCCGCGACAGGATGCGTTCTCGCCGCCCGGCATAGATCGTATGGCAGCGGCGGATATGCTTGAGCAGACAGCCTTCGGCGATGAATTTGGCCAGTGCCCATTGGGGCATGGTGGAGGTATGCAAATCGGTGAGTTGCTTGGCGCGGATCACCGCTTCGAGAATCGCCGGCGGCAAAATCGCGTAGCCGAGGCGCAACTCGGGCAACAGGGTTTTCGAAAAGGTGCCGACGTAGGCGACGATGCCGCGTTCATCCATGCTTTGCAGAGAATCTGTGGGCCGGCCCTCGTAGCGGAATTCGCTGTCGTAATCGTCCTCGATGATAATCGCGCCCAACGCGTAGGCGCGCTCCAGCAAGGCTACCCGACGCGCCTGGCTCATGGGTAAGCCGAGGGGAAACTGGTGCGAAGGCGTGACGTAGATCAGTCGGGTGCCGAGGGGGATTTTGTCGACCTGGATGCCTTCGGCGTCGACAGGTACACCGATCACCGTGGCGCCGTGGCTGCCGAACAACAGGCGCGCGGGCGGATAACCAGGATCTTCCATGGCGACAATGCTGCCGGGGCGGGTCATCACGCGGGAGATCAGGTCCAGCGCCTGTTGCGCGCCGTTGCACACCACCACGTCTTCGTCCTGGCAATTCACCCCGCGAGAAAACGCGATGTGCCGGGCGATCGCATTGCGCAGTGCCGGCAGGCCTTCGGGCAGACTGTAGAAGCCTTTGGAGCCGGCCATCTGGCGCAGCGCGTGGGAGGTGCAGCGGCGCCAGTCATCCTGCGGAAACTGCCCTTTGCTGGTGGCGCCACCGATGAAGTCATACCGCAGCGAACCCTCAAGCGTCGGGTGACGCAGAAACACCGGCAAGTTGCGCCACGATTCAATGACTTCGGCGCTGGCCAATTGTGTATGACTTTGCTTGGGCAGCGTTTTGGCGGCCCTGGCATTAACGTAAGTGCCTTTACCGATGACACCCGTCAGGAAGTTTTCATACGTCAGTTGAGCGTAGGTGTCGGAAATGGTCTTGCGTGAGATGCCCAACTGCTCGGCCAGTAAACGGCTGGGGGGCAGTTGCGTTCCGGACGCCAGTCGACCGGATTCGATGGCGCTGCGCAATTGGTTGTACAACTGGCCTGCCAGGTCCTTGCGGCCGTTGATGACAACATGAAGTTCCATACCAGCGGGGCTCCTGGGGCGATTGAGTCGCGTGGGCGTCGCGCCAGATTACCCGCAAGCATCGCCGTGCAGAAGTTGCGCAGGCGAAAAACCGTGAATTGGCCTGCTGTCGGGTGGTCCATCGGTATTTCGCTGAATTGGATCTGTAACGCCGGCGCATCAGCGCCTACCGTAAACAGCATCCGTTAATCTGCGAGGCAGGCCATGACTTCCCGTCTGGATTATTACAGCGCGTCGCCCAAAGCGATGAAGGCGATGATTGCCATGGAGGCGCTGACCAGCAACTTGAGCATCGAACCGGCGCTGTTGCACCTGATCAAGATCCGCGCCTCACAGATCAATGGCTGCGCCTTTTGTACCGACATGCACTCGGTGGATGCGCGGCGCCTTGGCGAGACCGACCGGCGTTTGTATTCGATCGTGGTCTGGCGCGACAGTGGTTTCTTCAACCCCCGAGAGCGGGCGGCGCTGGCCTGGACCGAGGCCGTCACCTTGCTTGCGCAAAACCACGTGCCGGACGACGTCTACGACCAGGCCCGTGAGCAGTTCAGTGAAAACGAGATGGTCGACCTGACCATCGCCGTCACCACGATCAACAGCTGGAACCGCTTGGCTGTGAGTTTTCGGCAGACACCCAGCGGCTGAAGCGGTTGTCACACCAGATTCATCATCAATGCGCAGGATGAGATTTCGGAGGACGGATTGACAGGGAGTCATCGATGTCATTCATACAAACCACAGACCACCAGCGTGCAGCCGAATACTGTTCGCCACTGGCACCCACGGCACCCACGGCATCCTGCCGGACACAGGCCGCGGCGCTTGATCCGCAGCTACTTCAGGCGTTCACCGTCAGTGCCCGTTGCGGCTGTTTCATGCAGGCGGCCCGCAGCCTCAACATCAAGTCGACCCTGCTGCGCAAACAATTGGCACAGCTCGAACGGCAATTGCAGTGTTCACTGTTCAGTCACAGCGACAACGGCATCGCCCTCAGTCGTGAAGGCTTGCAGCTTCAGGGGCAGTTGATTGCGCTGGCCCATGAGCGCGACCTGCCAGTGATCGAACAGCCGTTGGTGCGCCTGGCGGTCGCCGAATCGATCCTGCATGACATTCTCGGCCGCGATCTGGTGGCGTTGTTACGCCGCAACGCCAGTGTGCGTCTGGAGATCATCAGCCTCGACAGCGAACTGGCCCTGCAAGCGGTCAGTGCCGATGTGGTGGTGTGGCTGGCGGGCACCGATTCGCATCTGTCAGGCCCGAGTTTCGCTGTCAATGAACCCCGGCGCCTGGCCCGGCTCGACTACCTGCCACACATCGCCAAGCGCTATTCAAGGGCGGCCTCGCGTCCGGACAGCCTCGATGACCTCGCCGATTTTATGCTGGTGCAATGGCAGCCGCATCGACAGGTCGAGAATTTCGCAGCGTGGAATGCCCTGGTGGACCAGCGTTTGGCGGGCGTTGTGCAGTTGCATTCCTATGAGCTGCTGCTGGAGATGATTCGTTGCAGCGCTTGCATCGGTTTGCTGCCGGGCTACATGAGCCGGTTTGATCGCGGCCTGATTGCGTTGCCAGGGTTGTTTCCCCAGCCGATGCAGCGGCAGGTGTGGATGGCGGTCAATGCGCAGTCTCAGGGAGAGGCCCAAGTAGAGATGATCGTCGAGCTGATCGACAACACCTTTAATGAGCGCAGTGAGTGGTTCAAGGATTAACCAGCGTCCAATGTGGGAGTGAGCCTGCTCGCGATCGCGGTATGTCTGCCGACATTGATAGTGACCGGCACACCGCTATCGCGAGCAGGCTCACTCCTACATTGGGTTATCGCCAGGCGGGTAGACCGCGTTGTAGAGTAAGCGGCCATGTCTGTATCAAGGACGAATCACCCATGCCCGCCAGCGAATCCGCCATTACCCTCGAACGCTTCAACGAGTCCCACCTCGAAGGCATCACCGCGCTGTACAACGAGCCCGCCGTTACCCGGCAAGTCCTGCAAATGCCTTTCCAGTCCATCGAAGTCTGGCGCAAACGCCTGGTCGTCGATGACGAGCGCGCAGTCAAACTGGTGGCGCTGCATGAGGGAACGGTCATTGGCAGCATTGGCCTGGAGCAGTTCACTCGGGTCCGGCGCAGTCATGCCGGCAGCTTCGGCATGGGCGTCTCTACGGCGTGGCAAGGCAAGGGCGTTGGCTCGAAGCTGCTGGCCACCGCGCTGGACATCGCCGACAACTGGATGAACCTGCAACGGATCGAGCTTTCGGTGTACGCCGATAACGAACCGGCCATCAGCTTGTACCGCAAGTTCGGCTTTGAAACCGAAGGCCTGTTTCGTGACTACGCCGTGCGTGATGGCCGGTTCGTCGACACCCTGGGCATGGCGCGGCTGCGGCGCACGCCCAAGGCCGGTTGACTCAGTCGCCCAGTGCAAACGCCACCGCCGCCCGCGCATGCAGTTCGGTGGTGTCGAGCAGGGGCAGGGCGCTGTGCTCGGGTTTGATCAGCAGGCCGATTTCGGTGCAGCCGAGGATGATCGCGTGTGCGCCGCGCCGCGCCAGGGTTTCGATGGCCTGCTGATACACCTGGCGCGATGCTTCACTGATGACCCCGACGCATAACTCGTCATAGATGATCCGGTGCAAGGCCTGACGCTCCTCGGCCTCCGGCACCAACACGGTCAAGCCCATCGCGGTCAGGCGTTCTTTGAGGAAGTCCTGTTCCATGGTGAACGCCGTGCCGAGCAATCCGACCTTCAGCGCGCCCGTGTCGACAGCCGCCTGACCGGCCGGGTCGGCAATGTGCAGGAATGGAATGCCGATCGCAGACTGAATCTGCCCGGCTACCTTGTGCATGGTATTGGTACACAGCACCACGCAATCAGCACCGCCAGCCTCCAGGCGTCGCGCGGCGTCCATCAGAATCTGCGCCGCATCGTCCCAGCGTCCGGCATGCTGGGCCTGTTCGACGGGCCCGAAGTCGACGCTGTACATAAGCAATTTTGCCGAACGCAATGGCCCGAGCCGGTCGCGGACCTGTTGGTTGATGAGGCGGTAATACTCGGCGCTGGACTCCCAGCTCATGCCGCCGATAAGGCCGATGGTGCGCATGGCGTGCTCCTGTTGATGGCAATCCTGTGTTCGAGAGTATCCCGTGGGTCTTCGCTGGGATCTATCAGGAAATTTGAACACGGCGACCTGTCGCTGGCCAATACCGCTCACGCTTTTAGTCGTACGCCCGCCGCGCACATCTGCCATGCTCAAAGTCCGCAGCACCGCTTCAACCAAAGGAACACCGCAATGGACGACGTACAGCAATTGGGTGAGATGCTTCGCCACTACGCAGACAGCGAAGCGCACAAAAAACAACTGTTCGAGTCGCAATCGGCCGTGTGGACGACGCGTATTGGTGAGCTCTTCGATCAGATCCAGCAATGGCTGGAACCGGTCCAGGCGCCAAACCTGCTGGAAGTCCGCCGTGACGTGTATGTCGCCTCCGGGCCGAGCGTTCCAGTCGAGTCGTCGACGTTCAAGACTGAAAAGCTGAGCATCGTGATCGCCGGCAAACCCGTGGAGATCGTGCCGGATGTCATGGGCTCAGGCGGGCAGATTTCCCTGGCGGTGATGGGCCTGACCGCTGCACGTCATGGCAGTATTTCGCTGGTGTGCCTGCCGCCATCCAACAATTGGCAATGGCGCAGGACCAATGGTTTGAAAGACCCCGACACCTTTGGCTTCGATGCGAACTTCCTGGCGCAGCAGTTGCAGAGCCTGATCCCCCGCGAGCGCGGCTGAATGTTCTGAATCTGACACCCTATATCGCGGGCTTGCCCGCGAAGGGTCCCTCGGATCAGCCCCCGATCATTTCAACGCTGGATCCCCCATGTTCATCTTCTTCCAGCCCTGCAACAGCACCTGAGCCTTGGGTTCCTGGCCGTTTTCCAGGTAATACTGGATCAACGACAAGCGCGCATTGCGATTCGCCGGTTGTACTTTGAGCAGGCGCTCAAGCTCTTCGCAAGCCTGATCGACCTTGCCGCTGTCGTGCAAGGCCACCGCCAGTACGTAACCGAATTGCGCGTTGTCCGGCTCCAGTTGCGCGGCCTTGCGCAGCGCCGGCATGGCCTGATCTATTTTCCCCGCACGAATCAACGACAAGCCCTGGGTATGTTGCAACAGGCCCGCATCCGGATGCTCTTTCAGGCTCTGCGCCAATAGCGCCTGCGCCTCCTGGCCACGCCCGCTGGCTTCCAGCCACTGCACCAGTGTCACCAGTGCCGGATAGAAATCCGGGTCACGTTTGAGCGCGGTGCGCAGCAGTGCTTCGACCTCACCGCTGCGACCGCTGGCCTGGTACAACATCGCGAGATTGAGGTTGGCTTCGGCGCGTTCTGCCAGACTCTTCTGCACCTGTTCATACTCGCCGATGGCCACCTCCCAGTTGGCCTGAGCCGTGCCCAGACCATTGCGGGCCACACTGAGCAGTTCGCGTGCCGCAGCGATGCGCACAGCCTTGACTGGATCGGCCAGCAACGGCGTCAGCAGCGGCGCACGCTCCGGTGGCGGCAGGAACGCGCTGATCGCCCGCACTGCGCTTTCACGCACCTGCGGCGCCGGGTTGCGCAGGTCCTCGGTGGCGAGTTTCAACGCCTGCTCGCTGGGGTACAGCGGTAACTCGGCCAGCAGCGTCGAGCGCTGGATCGCCGGCAGGTTGCTGCGTTGCAACTGCTCATACAACGCCAGCGCCGCACCCGGTTGACCGTTGCGAATCAGCCAAAGGCTTTCGTCGTAACGTGGCGCCGGCACGGCGGTGGCACTGGCACTGGCACTGGAACTGGCAATGCTCCAGAGCTTGAACTGCTCGGTAATCTTGTCGCCGGCCTTGCCCTGATGGCAGGTCAGGCAGGCGTCCGGCGTGCCAAGTTTTTTCGCTCGTTCAGGGTTGGGGATGCTGAAGCTGTGGTCATGCCGCAAGTCATTGCCCATATAGAATTTGCCGGGCATGTGGCAATCCACGCATTGCGAACCCGGCTGGCCCATGGCGTGACGGGTGTGTTCGATGGAGTCGTAATTCTTCGCTTGCAAGCCCTTGCCATCGACGCCGGCCACCGGGGTCTTGCCGGCAGTGTTGTGACATTGCAGGCAGACGCCGTTGCCCGGCGCTTTCAGTTCGGTGCTGTGGGGATTGTGGCAATTGCTGCAGCGCACACCCTTGTCGAACATTTTGCTCTGGGCGAATGAGCCGTGTTCGAATACTTCATCCTTGATTTTGCCATCCAGCGCGTACAACTCTCGGGTCAGCGTGCTCGGCAAATAGTCATCCATCAAGCGCTTGCCGACGGTGAAGCCATCCCCCAGCGGTGCACGTCGAGCGTGGCAGCGCGCGCAGGTTTCGATCTCGACGGTGGCGTCCTTGTCCTTGAGGTCGACGGCGAAACCGGCGTGGATCAGGTCACCTTTCTTCGCGGTCCATTCCAGGTGATTCGACGCCGGACCGTGGCACGCCTGACAGCCGACGCCGAGGCTGTTCCAGTGACTGTCGAAGGTGTTTTTATCCGCGTCGAAATTTCGTTTGTAGCCCGTGGTGTGGCATTCGACGCACATGAAATTGGCGTTCTGGCTCGGTTTGCTCCAGTGCAGCGGGTTTTTGAAAGTTACACCCTGGCCCTGATACAGGTGAAACCAGCGGTGCTTCTCGGTATCCCAGGCAACGCCCAACGCTTGCAAGCGACCTTCGCCGACTTCGATCAGGTATTGCTGCAACGGCGCGATGCCAAAGGTGTAGGCCACTTTGAAGCCTGCGTTCTTGCCGTCAATGCCCGGCGTATTGACCCAGAATTCATCGTTCTGGCGCGAGAAACGGGTGGTTTCGTTTTCCGCTTTGAAGGTGACGTTATTGAAATCGCCGAGCATTGTTTCGGCGGTGGCTTCCTGCATCGCCAACTGGTGATGCGAGCCTTGCCAATCCTTCACTTGCCCGCTGTGGCAACCCTGGCATTGCTGCTCATCGACCATCTTCGCCGGTGCCACAGCCACGGGTTGCGGCTTGATCGGCGCCGTGATGGGGGCACTGGCCGGCGCATACGCCACCGGGGTCGGTTTGCTGCTGAACAGAAACCAGCCGATGCCCGCGATAGCGAGCAGCAACACGCCGATGAGGAGGGGGAACAGGTAACGAGCAATCGAGTTCGGGGGCGAATCAGGGTTTGGGTTCTGCGCGTTGTTTTTATGTTTCGGCATTGCGACTTCCATAGTCCAGGGGCGTTTGCCGTGAGGCGCGCGGTCTAGCTCGATGCAGCTTTGCCGGATGACCGGTGTCTGTCAATTGGCGCCTGCGATCTACCGCGCGGCGATAGATGAATATTCTGATTTTTTGCAGCAGAGTGCGTTGGATTGGCTATACCTGTAACACCGTATCCCAACCGTTGTTGCCCGTCTTACAGGAGTTACCGCATGAAGTTTGCATTAACGATGAGCACTCTGTGCATCGCCTCGATCGGCCTGGTGGGTTGTGCCAGCGACAAGGTCGAGCCGGACCAGTATTCGGGGTTCCTCAAGGACTACAGCCAGCTCAAGGAAGCCAAGTCACCTTCGGGGGCGGTGGTGATGCGCTGGATTGATCCGAAGCTCGATATCGATAAATTCAAAAGCGTGTACATCGAACCGACCCAGCTGTATCCGAAGCCTGAACCCACGGTAAAAATCCCTCAGGCCACCCTGAACGGTATCACTGGCTATTACGACCAGGCGCTCAAGCGTGAATTGGGCAAATCGCTGCCGTTGGCGTCCGGCCCTGGCCCGGGTGTGATCGTAGTGCGCGCGGCGATCACTGCGGTCACCAGCAAGACCCAAAGCCTGAAGCCTTATGAAGTGATCCCGATTGCCCTGGTGGCCGCGGCGGTAAGTACGGCCAGCGGGATTCGTGATCAGGACACCGACCTCGCCACCGAAGCGGTATTCCTCGATGGCGGCAACAATAAAGTCGTGGCTCAGGTGGTGCGCAAAGGTACCGGCAAGCCGCTGGAAAACGATGCTCAGGTGATGAAGGCCGCTGACGTGAAAGGTGTGATCGATGGCTGGGCGTCGGATTTGCATCAGTCGTATCTGAAACTTAAATCCAAGTAATGCGTAGCGGCTGATGGCCTCTTCGTGAGCGGGCTCGCTCCCACAAATGCGTTTCCACAGTGGGAGCGAGCCTGCTCGCGAAGGCGGTCTGTCATTCTCCGACAAACCACTTGTAATACGGATTCCCGCCATCCCCGCGCATCACCTCGCGGATATCCCTGGCCCACGCATCACGGTCGCCGTCATACGCATGCAGGCTCGCCCGATAGAACTGCATCAACCGTTGCTGATGTGCATTCATGCGCTCGACAAAGCCCGCATCGGCATTCACCAGCGGTGGCTCCACACGTAAATCGAGCAGGGTCGGCAGCACGCGGCTGATCTCCTTGGCGCGCACCCATGGCGCGTATTCGATTCGGGGTTGGTCGTCGGTTACCGGCAGCGCATCGGCAGCGAAACGTTCGAGACCGGCGCGATCCGTCACCCACGTCGCCAGCAACGCCGCCGCCGAGCCAATGCCCACGTCCTGCAAAGTGCTACGAACGGAGTCCTGCTGAAAGCGCTGGCTGATTTTCGCCGCGTCCAGCTCAATCGGCTCCAGCGAACCTACCAGCAGCATTTCGTGAAACTCGCTGGTCCACAGCGTCGGGTAGGGGAAGACATCAAGGAAGCTGCGCACCAGCGAGCGCGAATCGTCGATGTTCTGTGTCGGTAACGGTAACCATTGGGCGACCAGGCCGTTTTTCTCAAGGCGACTGGCGGCGAGTTGGTAGAAGTCGCGCGAATACAGATTCACCACGCCGGCAGCGGAGGGCGGCGGCGGTTCGAGGGTGATCAGGTCGTAGGTTTGCGGGGAGCGCAGCAGTTCCTGACGCCCGTCGCGTAGTCGAACATCCACCGCCGGATCAGCGGCCGCATTGAAGTTGCCTTTGAACAGTGGCGCGGCTTTCACCACCGAGGGCAGCAATTCGGCGACCACGCGATGCTCAAGTCCCGGGTAGCGGGTGAGGGCGCCCGCGGTGATGCCGGTGCCGAAGCCGATCACCAGCGCCGAACGCGGCTCTCCCTTGTGGATCAGCAGTGGCAACAGCGCCTGAATGCGCATGTAGCGCAACGAAGGCATGGCATCCCCGGTGTTCGACACGCCCTGGATATATAGCCGTTGAAAGGCTTTCTGCCCCTTGCCCTGAGTGACCACGGCCACTGTGCCGCCGCGTCCTTCTTCATAGAATGCGAGCGTGCCGTTGCGGGCGCCGGGCAGCAGACTGGCGAGTTTGTCGACCGGGGTGAATGCCACGACGATCAGCGACAGCAGGCCGATGGCAACCACGGCGTGGCGCCGGCCTTTCTTGACGTGATGCCCTTTGCGCACCGCGAAATAACCGATGCCGGCCGCGATGATCGCCAGCAGCCCCAAGGTGCGGACCAAACCCAGCGACGGAATCAGCAGGAACCCGCAGAGCATGACGCCGATGATCCCGCCCAGGGTATTGAAAGCGATCACGGCACCAACGTCCTTGCCCACGTGGGCAGGCCCCACGCTCAGGCGCAGCGCCAGCGGAAATGCAGCACCCAGCAACAGGGTCGGCACGAACACGATGCTCAACGCCGCCACCGCAAAACGTGCGCTCATGCCCAGCAACTCGCTACCGCCCATGGCCAGCGCGAGGGTTTCAGCCTGGGATTGCAGCAGCACCAGCCAACGTCCGAGGAAGGCCACTTCCAGCAAGGCGATCAGACCGGCGCCGGCAATCAGCAAGCCGAACACGCCCCACGGATCGCGAATACGATCGACCCGACGGGCCAGCAAAATGCTGCCGAGAAACAACCCGGTGAGGTACGTCGCCAGTACCACGGCAAACGCGTAAGTGCGGGTGCTCATGAACTGCACGATGGATTGCGACCAGACGACTTCGTAACCCAGCGCCACGCCGCCGGCGATGGAGTAGAGCCACAGCGCCAGGCGCTCAGGCGCTTTCTTGGCGTGGGGATGTTTGGCCGTGGCTTCGACCGGCGTCAGCCGATGGCGCTGAAACCACAGCGCTCCGGCGGCAGCCAGCAGGTTCAGCATCGCGGCGGCCAACGCACTGCCGCGCACGCCGAGGGTGGCGATCATTACAAACGCGGCAAGCAGGGTGCCGGCAATGGCGCCAGCGGTGTTCGCCGCATAGAGTTGGCCACCGGCCTTGCCCAGATGCAGCGGGTCGGCAGCGAGCGAACGCATCAGCACCGGCAGCGTGCCGCCCATCAACAGTGCCGGAATGCCGACCAGCGCGAACGGCAACAGCCATGCCGCGACACCAATGTGCTGCTCCAGCCAGGCGAACGGGCTGGCCGCGAGGCTCATGGCAAACGTCGCGCCGACGCCCAGCACGGCCACCGCGACTTCCAGCCCGGCATACAGCAACACCGGCTGCTGCATGCGATCCGCCCAGCGCCCGAACAGCAATCCACCCAACGCCAGCCCGGCGAAAAACGCACTGATACCGGCGGTGATTGCATACACCTCGACGCCGACCACCAATGACAGCTGCTTGATCCACAGCACCTGGTACACCAGCGCCGCGGCACCAGAAATGAACAGCAGCAGGGCGGGGATCAGCAACGCGGGGGAGGCGGTGTGAGTAACAGGTATGGCCGACGACTTACTGGCGACACGTGAGGACATAGGGCTGTTGCCTTGTACAAAATTCAAATTAAACACAAACCCTTGTAGGAGCTGGCTTGTCGAACCGTCGCACCGCAGCGATGGCAATGGTCCAGGCACTGATTTATTGGCTGGAAGACCGCTATCGCTGGCAAGCCAGTTCCTACAGGGGACGTGTTCGCAATCTGGTAAAAGGGCCGCTCGCCGGTGAGGGCGAGCGGCGTTCAAGCGGTGTTACTGAGCCGGTTGATTCTTCATTTTTTCAGCGATTTTTGCGTCCACTGCCGCGCGAATCTGGTCAACGCTGAAGCTGGCCGGTTTCTGGCTTGGCGGATATTCGATGAATGTCTGCAGGAACACCGCCGCCTTACCGGTGGCCACGGCCGCCAGATAAACGTTCTTGGTCGACCAATCGTAATACTGGTCGGAAACGATGTCGGCGCGTTCGTAAGGGTCCATTCGCAAGTTGAGGATTTTCGGCACCCGCAGGCACACAAAGGGCTCGCTCCATACCTTGAAGCCGCCGGGTTCACGTTGCTCACAGAACACCGCCTTCCAGTTGTCAAAACGCATCGACACCAGCACGCCGTCATCGTTGAAGTAGTAGAACTCCTTGCGCTCGCCTTTGGGTTGTTGCCCGGTCAGGTAAGGCAGCTGGTTATAACCGTCCAGGTGCACCTTGAAGTTGGTGCCACCGGAAGTCGGTGCCCAGCCTTTGAGCAGCTTGTTGCTGACATCGGTTTCGCCAGCAGCAGCCAGCAGCGTCGGGAACCAGTCCAGACCGGAGAACATCTCGTTGGATACTTCACCGCCCTTGATCTTGCCCGGCCAGCGAATGATCGCCGGAACGCGATAAGCGCCTTCCCAGTTGGAGTTCTTCTCGTTGCGGAACGGCGTGGTCGCCGCGTCCGGCCAGGAAAACTGGTTCGGTCCGTTATCGGTGGTGTAGACGACAATGGTGTTGTCGGTGATTTTCAGGTCATCCAGGGTTTTCAGCAATTTACCGACGTCACCGTCGTGCTCGAGCATACCGTCCGCATACTCGTTGCCGGGCATACCGCTTTGGCCCAGCATCGACTGACGCACGTGAGTGAACACGTGCATGCGGGTGGTGTTCATCCAGACGAAAAACGGTTTGTCCGCCTTCGCCTGTTTCTCGATGAACGCCTGTGCCGCCGCGGTGGTTTCGTCGTCGATGGTTTCCATGCGCTTGGTGGTCAACGCGCCGGTGTCTTCGATTTTGCCGTCCGCGAAACTGTGAATCACACCCCGTGGGGCATAGGACTTGAGGAACTCGGCGTCGTCCTTCGGCCAGTACGGGCGTTCAGGTTCTTCCTCGGCATTGAGGTGGTACAGGTTGCCGAAGAACTCGTCGAAGCCATGATTGGTCGGCAAGTATTCGTCCTTGTCACCCAAATGATTCTTGCCGAACTGGCCCGTGGCGTAGCCTTGGGATTTCAGCGCTTGGGCGATGGTGATGTCGCGTTTTTGCAATCCGACCGGTGCCCCAGGCGCGCCGACCTTCGACAGACCGGTACGCAACGGCGTCTGCCCGGTGATGAACGACGAGCGCCCGGCGGTGCAGCTGTTCTCCGCGTAGTAATCGGTGAACATCATGCCTTCCTTGGCAATCCGGTCGATGTTGGGAGTCTTGTACCCGACCACGCCCATGGAATAGGCGCTGATATTGGTCTGGCCGATGTCATCGCCAAAAATAACGAGAATGTTTGGTTTTTCGGCGGCCCCGGCAGTTGCCGAAATCGCCATGACCGAGGCCGCCACCAGGGCGAGTTTCGGTAGCCACTTGCGTATGCGAGTCATCTGACTTGCTCCTTTTGCACTGGCGTCGCGTGGTGCGACAAACGTTTATTGCAGTCCTGCGTCACGCTCTTTATTGCACTTGCCCCGGTGTGGCGGCCTCGTATGGATAGATCCGGCGCCATTCGGCCGCCATGTCCACGATAGTCCAGCCACGGTTTTTTGCTTCGTCGAGCGCCTTGTCCAGGCGCCCGATATCGGAATTTCGGTCGTAGGCCCATTCGCGCTTGGCATCGGTGTGATGCACCAGGCCCATGAAGCGCTTGCCCGGTCCGGCGGCGGTCCACTGCAGCATTTGCAGGTCGCCGTCGGAATTGCCGAAGGCGAGGATCGGACGTTTGCCGATAACGGCATCAATGCTTTCGGGTTTGCCCGGGCCGTCGTCGTTGTGCGCCAGTTTCGGTGTGCGCAGGATCGAGGCTTTGCCGTCCTTGTACTGGAACGCCGTGACAAATGTGGTGCCGATCACTTGCTCCGGCGCAATGCCGTAGACCTTCTCGGCAAACGCACGCATGAACGCGGTGTCGCCGCCCGAAACGATGTAGGTCTTGAAGTCCTGGCTGCGCAGGTAATCGAGCATTTCCAGCATCGGCTGGAAGATCATTTCGGTGTAGGGCCTGCCTGTCTTCGGGTGTTTGGCCTGACTCAGCCAGGTCTTGGCGTAGTCGTCGAAGGCTTCGGCGGTCATGCCGGTGTGGGTGGCGCCGAAAATCTTGAGAATGCCGTCCATGCCCGCTGCTGCGAGGGCCTTGTGATCGTTTTCCAGTACGGCTTGAAACGGCTGGGTGGTTTTCCATTCCGGATGCTGCGGCGCGGTGCGCTTGACCTCGTCCAGGGCGAACAGCAACTCGAAATACATCGGCTGCTCGCTCCACAAGGTGCCGTCGTTGTCGAACACGGCGATGCGGTCCGCCGGTTTGACGAAATCCTTGCTGGACTGGTCGGTGACGGTCTGCACGAACTCGATGATGTTTTTCTTCGCCGGGCCGTCGGTCCACGAGGGCAAGGGTTCGGTAGCCTGAGCCAGCAGCGGCAGCGCGAGGGCGAAGAACAACGTCAGCCCGAAACGGTGGCGAGTTGAAATCGGGTTCGTCATGGGAATTCCTTCTCGTGGACGGGGTTGAGTGGACGTAATGCGGGAGCGGTCCGGGCATTGCTGCGCTGAGTCTGCGCATGCAGCTCAGACAAGGTTTGTTTGAGTTGACGCAGCGCCTGCTCCTCGGATGATTTCTTGCTGTAACAGGCGCGTAACAGGTCCTGCAGACGGGGACCGAGGGCGCTCAATTTCCAGCCGCCTTGGCTACGTTTGAGCCACAGATATAGCGCGCTCAGTTGGGCCGGTTTTGCGTCGATTTGCGCCGGAATCTGCCGCCAGGCGTAATCGGCGGATTGCAGCCAGGCGGCATGCCGGTCGCGGCGTCGGGCTTGCAGGGCAACGTATCCGCGATGCACGAAAGGACGCGCAAGCCAGCCCAATAGCGCCACCGCGGACAGCAGCGCCAGGACAACCAGCCAACGGCCAGAGAACCGTAGGCGATTTGGCTGACCGAGTCTTTGCAGGTCTTCTGTGATCGAGAACATCGGCTTGTAAGCGTCGTTGACCACCGCGTCGAAGATCAAGGCGGGCACTTGGGCCGTGCGGGTTTGCTGGCTGCTGGCGTC
The DNA here is from genome assembly GCF_054897705.1 of Pseudomonas sp. GB2N2. Taxonomy (NCBI): domain Bacteria; kingdom Pseudomonadati; phylum Pseudomonadota; class Gammaproteobacteria; order Pseudomonadales; family Pseudomonadaceae; genus Pseudomonas; species Pseudomonas sp. GB2N2. The sequence goes on along the minus strand of NZ_CM142701.1, from coordinate 1,704,337 downwards.
CCACCATTTCACCTCGATGGCCGGCAGCGTGTGGCTACCCTCGGTATCGATCCGATAGCTCGCGGTGTCGATGCGCTGGCCGCCAGTGAAGTTGCCACGACCGTCGTCCAGGGTTTTGATTTGCGGAGCCTTCGGGTAGCGACTCAGACCGCTGACATCGACCAGCGTCGGCACCGGCAAAGACATGGCGAGTGCGCCGTCGGCCTGCAAGGTGAGCTCGCGGGTGAGGCTGTCGCCGACTTTCAGGGGTGTCGCCGACTGGGTGACTTTTTGCGTGAAACGCAGGGCTTGCGCGACCAGCACCGGCTCATCAGGGTTGAACCCCGGCGGTTGCGTGGCGGTGAAGTGCAACGGCTGGGATTGTGCGTTCAGCGGCGCGCTGGCCTGGCCGGGAGACACTCGCACGGTCAGCGGTGGAATGTCGAAACTGCGGGCCAGGTTCGGCGAGATGCGATAGCTGTAGCGCATGCCATTGAACGATTTGCCGTCCAGCGTCTGATTGATATGTTCGGCGTGGCCGTCGGGTGGCAAGACCAGTGCGCCGGGGAGTTTCAGGTCGGGCAGGGTGGGGGCGTCGGTGAACCAGGTGTCTGTGAGGACGTCGAGTTGCAGTTCGAGCAGGCCGCCGACCATCACGGAATCGGCGGGATGCAGGCGGGTTTGAATGCGCAGGTCGGGTTCGGCGGCGAAGGTGTTGAGGCTGAGCAGGCAGAGGAGTATGGCGCCGAATTTTGTGATGAATGAGCCGACGCCATCGCGAGCAGGCTCACTCCCACAGGGGTTCCGTGTGCTCAATGTGGGAGTGAGCCTGCTCGCGATGGCCGTGACTCGGTTCATGGTTTGCCCCCGGCCTGATCCTGCAAACTGAATTTCTGCTTGAGGAATTTCGCCGGCGACGTCGTCAGGTTTTGCAACCACAGCGCATCCGAACTCGCTTGTTCGGTCTGCACCTTTTTGCTCTGGCCCTTGCCCGGCGCCTTGTCCATTTTGATTTCGTCGGGCTTGACCTCGGGCGCGTTCTGCTCGGCGCTTTCGGTGTCTTTCTGCAGGGCGATGGCCAAGGCCAGGTTGGCCGTGGCTTCCGGAAACTGCGGCTGCAACTTCAATGCCTGGGTATACGCCGAAATGGCCTGATCAAACTTGAAGCGGCGCACGTAAATATTGCCCAGATAAAAATACGCCTGGGGCGTTTCCAAGCGCGCAAAACTCGCCAGCGCCAAGTCGAAATCCGCCGCGTTATAAGCGGCGATGCCCTTCCAGTATGGGTCGACAAATTGTGCGGCGGCCTGCGGGAAGTGCTGATGTTCAAAGGCCCAGCGACCTTGCTGGTCCGGGGTGAAAAACGCATCGGTCAAGGTGTTGGCTTCAGCGCTGCTCGGCTGCAAACCCAACCCCAGTGCCAGCAGGAACCCGGCCATCCAGTTCAGGCTCCAGCCCTTGCGCACGCTGAAAAACGCGATCAGCAACAGCGGCCAGCACAACCAGTAACCGGCGTCTTTCCAGTGCAACTCACGCTGTTCATCACTGGCGGCCTGAAAATGCTGCTCGGCGTGCAGTTCGACCCAATCCAGATCGTCGTCATTGAGCGTCAGGCTGCCCAGCGGCGCATCCACCGCGGAAGCCAGTTGCTTGAGCGCGGCCTGATCAAAACTGCCGAGGGTCGGCCGACCGTTGCTGTCGGTGCGCGGCTGGCCATTGGCATCGTGGATGATCCCGCCGTCCTCGTTACCCACGGCGAGGATCAGCACCTGCAGGCCGCTGCCGTCGAGTTGATTGTCCAGACCGGTGAGCTGCGAGGTGTCTGCGCCATCGGTGATCAGCAACAAGGTGCCCGGGGTTTTTTCGGCCGCCAACAGCCGTTTGGCCTCGTCGATCACCGCGCCGACATTCTTCCCCGGTTTGCCGATCAGGTCGGTACTCAACGCTTCAATAAAAGTGTCGAGCAGCGCCGGATCGTCGGTTGCCGGTAACACCAGATGCGCGCTGCCGGCATAGGCGATCAGCGCGTTGCGGGCGCCGGCGCGACGCTGGATCAGGTCGTGCAACTTGTGTTTGGCGGCTTCCAGGCGACTCGGCGCGACGTCGCTGGCGTCCATCGACGGCGACAGATCAATGGCAATGATCAGCGGCGCGCGGTTCTCCAGAAAGTCCGGCCGGTCCTGTTCCCAGGTTGGCCCGGCGGCGGCAACACCACCCAGGATCAACAAGGCGCAAATCAGGTGCACCGGCCGCAGGCGTTGCTGATCCTGCGGGGTGATCAGCAAGTGCGGCAGCAGGTGTTCGGCAATGTTGCTGCGCCAGCGTCGCTGCACATCGCGATTGCGGCGCCACAGTAGCGGGAGCGACGCGGCGAACGGCAGCAGCAATAACCAGAGTGGACGCAGGAAGTGGACATCGCTGAGGTTGATCTCCATCTCAAGCCTCCTGCCGTTGACGCGCAAGTGTCAGGTGCGGACGGAGCAGGGAGCCCAAATGGTACAGCGCCAGCAAGGCGATCGCTGCGCCCAGCGGCCACCCGAACAGGTCCTTTTTCGGCCGGTGGCTGAGGGTTTTCACCTGGTGCGGGGTCAGCTTGTCGAGGGTGCTGTAGACCTGATCCAGCGCGTTGCGGTCCTCGGCGCGGAAGAACTTGCCACCCGTAGCGTCAGCGATCTGCTGCAAGCCTTGCAGATTGACTTTTGCTTCTCCCGCGGCGGTCGGGTCACCAATGCCGATGGTATGAATCACCACGCCTTTGGCGGCGGCCATCGATGCGGCGTGAGCCGGGGTGATGGCGCTGCTGGTGTCGTTGCCATCGGTGAGCAGGATCAGGACTTTTTCCGGCTCGTGGGCCTGATCCAGCATCTTCAGGCTCAGACCGATGGCATCGCCAATCGCGGTGTTCGGCCCGGCCATGCCGATGCCGGTGTCGTCCAGCAGCAGCGACAGACTGGCGTGATCAAGGGTCAGCGGCGCCTGCGGGTAGGCGCCGCTGCCGAACACGATCAGGCCCAGACGATCATCCTTGCGCTTGTCGATAAAGCCGTGGACCACGGCTTTGACAGCGGCCAGACGGTTGATTTCCTGCCCATTGGCATCGGTGAAGTCAGGGGTTTCCATCGATTGGGAAATGTCGATGGCCAGCATCAGGTCGCGCACTGGTTGCTGGCGTTCGATGGGTTTTTCCACGTAGACCGGGCGCGCCGCCGCCAGTAGCACCAGCGCCCAGACCAGCAGGTTGAGCGCCAGTTGCCAGCGGTTGTTGCGCGTGCCCGCCGCGCTGGGGGCCTGCCCGACGGCGCGGCTCATGGCGGCAAAAAACGGCACTCGTACGGCGCTGCGGGCTTCGCGATAATCCGGCAGGTAGCGATAACCCAACCAAGGCAACGGCAGCAGCAATAACAGCCAGGGGTAATCAAGCTGCCACATGATGATGCTCCACCCAGTGTTTGCAGGTGTCGAACAGCTGCTGGCGCTGATCAGTCGGCAACGCCAGCAAAGTGGCGTCGGGGGCGTAGGCCAGTTGCGCGAGTTGCTGGCTGAAATCCGCCGGCAACGGTTGCTTGCTGTGTTGTTGCAAAAAGACCTGCCAGTCCCCACCCCCGAGCGCACCGGGATCCTGTGGGAGCTGGCTTGCCAGCGATGGCTTCCTCAAGGGCAGTGCAAATCTCAGGGGACCCATCGCGGGCAAGCCAGCTCCCACAGGGGGGGCGTTCCAATTCGAAGGCATCGACAGGGCTACGCGTTTCAGCAACTCCGGGAGTTCGCGAAGGGCGCTGAGCTGATCATCACTGCTTTGCAACTCACCCAACCGCACCAACGCCTCCCGCCGATAACGATCCCGACGCCATTGCCAAGCCCGCCGCGCCGCGACCAGCACCACCGCGCCAATCAACACCGCCAACAGCACCCACCAACCCCAGGTCTGCGGCGCATAACTCACCGGTGCGGGCAGGGCGATTTCCTTGAGTTGTTCAATGCTCGGGATGTGCGCGTTCATCGCGCGCCCCGACCCAGTTCGCTTCGCAGTTGTTCATGGGCTTGAGTCGCGGTGCTGAACATCATCAGCGGCACCTGACTGCGGCGCAGCAGCGTGGCGACGTCCTTGAGCCGCCCGCCGAGAAAATCCCCCAGCGGCTGGTGAACGCTGCGTTGTTCCACCGCCAGTTCCACTTGCAACTGGCCCTGGGTGATCAGCAAGCGGCCGTTTTTCGGCAGGTTCAGCGCCAATGGGTCATACACCTGCATGGCGATCACATCGTTGTGCGCCGCCAATTGCCGCATCAGTTGCAGGGTGCGTTCACCGGCGCCGGCAAAGTCGCTGACGATGCAGATCAGGTGATCGTGACCGGCCACCGCGAAGCAATGCTGCAGAACTTTGTCGAGCTGGTCTTCGCCCTCGACGTCCGGGTTGGCCGCGTTCAATGCCTGATTCTGCTGGACGATGCCATTGCACAGCGCTTCGATCCGTTTGCGGCTACGCAGCGGGGCAATTGCATCGATGCGTGAATCGTTGAACACCAGGCCACCGACCCGGTCACCCGCGTTGAACACCATCCACGCCGCCAATGCGCCGAGTTCGGCGGCGAAGGCGGATTTGAAACTGCGTTGCGAGCCGAAGAACATCGACATGCGCTGATCCACCAGGATCAAGGCCGGGCGGTCGCGCTCTTCGGTAAAGGTCCGAACCACCGGTTTGCCGGTGCGCAGCGAGGCGCGCCAGTCGAGGTGACGCAAATCATCACCCGGTTGATAGCGGCGCAGTTCATCGAAATTCAGCCCACGGCCGCGCAGACGCGATGCGTGGTTGCCGGCGAGAATGCTGCCCTGCGGCTGGCGCGCGAGAAAACTCAGGTCGCGGGCCTTGAACTCCAGCGCCATCAACTGCGCGAGAGAGACATAGACCAGCCCGTCGCCACTTTCCATTTTCAACCTCAGGCCGGAATAGCGACTTTATCGAGCAGGCGATCCAGCACCTGATCCGCCGTCACACCGTCCGCCACCGCGTCATAACTCAACTGCAAACGATGGCGCAGCACCGGATGCACCACCGCGCGCACGTTGTCCGGCGAGACAAAATCCTGCCCTTGCAACCAGGCATCCGCCCGAGCGCAGCGGTCCAGGCCGATGCCGCCACGGGGGCTGGCGCCGATGGCGATCCAGCGGCCCAGGTCGGCGTCGTAATCAACCGGATGGCGGGTGGCGTTGATCAGGTCGATCAGATAACGGTCGATAGCGGGGGAGACGTGGATCGCGCTGACTTCCCGGCGTGCGGCGAAGATGACTTCCTGCGACAGCGCAAAACCTTGCACCGTCGCAGTCTTGGCGCCCGCCGCAACCTCTTCCTGGCGCAACAGACGCAGCACCTGGCTTTCGTTTTCTGCGCTCGGATAATCGAGCAGCACCTTCATCAGGAACCGGTCCATCTGCGCTTCCGGCAGCGGATAAGTGCCTTCCTGTTCGATCGGGTTCTGCGTCGCCACCACAATGAACAGCTCCGGCAACACATGGCTGTTGCCGGCCACGGTGATCTGCCGTTCTTCCATTGCTTCAAGCAGCGCGGCCTGGACCTTGGCCGGGGCGCGGTTGATTTCATCCGCCAGAATCAGGTTGCCGAACAGCGGGCCGGGCTGGAACTGGATCTCGTTCCTGCCATCAATCTGGTGCAGCACTTCAGCGCCGGTGATGTCCGACGGCAGCAAGTCGGGGGTGAACTGGATGCGGCTCATCTTGGCGTCCAGGTGCTTGGCCAGCGCCTTCACCGTGCGAGTCTTCGCCAGTCCCGGAAGGCTTTCCAACAGCAAATGACCGTTGGCCAACAGGCCGAGCAGAATCTGCCGAATAACTTGATCCTGGCCGAGCACCGCTTCGGCGATGCTGGCTTGCAGGGCGTTGAGATCATTGAGTGCGGTCATAAACGCTCCTGACTCAGAACATGAACGTCGGAATGACGGGAATGAACGACAAGCGGAAATTCCAGCGACTGCTGATGAGATCTTCGGGGTGGATCGCCGAATACTGGATCTCACCGGAAATGCGCACCGGCAGCTTGCCGAAATTGAAGATCCGCCCGGCACCGAGGCCGATGGGGAAGGTCACCTTGTTGCCGCCTTCTGCCTTCCAGTTGACCGTGACGTTGGGCGTCATGCCGACCCGCCACTGTTCGGGGCCGGGAATGTTGCGCTGGATGAAGTACTGCACGTTGGTCAGGCTGACATCCTTGCGCTTGCTGTCGCCGCCCACTGACCACCAGTGTTGCGGGAACACGCCGAGGGTCCAGTCTTCGCCCAGGTAAGCGGCCACGAACGCCGGCCCGAGGGAATACTTGCCGGTGCCGAGCACGTCTTCTTCGGCGGTGGGAAACATCGCCGTCGGGCCGAAGCCCCAGACCATCTTGCCGCCCCCGGCGAAGCGGATCGGCTCCTTGGGCGAGAACACGCCGACGTAAGCCAGGTCGCCGAAACCGCTGGTGCGGTCGAACGGGTCCTGCACCACCGACGCAAAGTCGCCGCGGTCGTGGAGCAATTCATTGGGGCCCATGCCGATCAGGTTGCCGGCCTTGTGGTTGACCGGTGCACTGACGTAGCTGATGGGCAGCCGGTTGATCAGGTTCCAGTCTTCGCCAATGGAAATCGGAAAAGTCGGCATGAAGCTGTACTTGCCAAGCATGCGCGTACCGTTGCTGCGCGGACCTTTGAGCGCGGTGTAGTCGAACTGGTTGAACAGCAGCACCAGATTACCCACTGGGTTGTCCATCAATTTGGCGATCTGTTCCGTGGATGGCTCGCAGCCGGCAGCGACGACCTTTTTCAGGTCAATGTCAAAGTCCTGTTGCAGCCGACGACAGGTCTCGGGGTCACCCTTGGCGGCGGGTGGCGCCGGCGCGGTGCCGAGGGTCGGCAGGTCAGCGGCACAGGCGAAGCCGCTGAACAAAATGCTGCATACCGCCAGTCTGGAATTCATGGCCATCCCTGGTCACTCCTAGAAAAACGCCAACGTCAGGTTGATGCTGAAACCATTGCCTTCAGGACGGTTTTTGGTGTCGAACTCCGGTATCCAGCGGGCATTGATGTTGGCCTGGGCGTCGGCGAACTTGCCTTGCCAGCCCACTGTCGGCCCGGCACCCACCGAACGCCCGCGAAAACCAGTGTTGGCGCCTGACCCGGTATCGTCGGTGAGCTGCTGGATGTAACCCGCCGCCACGCCGGCGTTCCAGCCGCCGCCGAAGCCGTGGGTCCACAGTGCGTCGAGGGTGAAGAGGTCGCCGTTCTTGTAATCCGTGGCGTTGTTTTCGGTGTAGAACTCCACACCACCGGACACCGTGAACTCGCCACCCTTGCCGTCGAGATGGGTGAAGGCCACCGTGGGCATGAAGGTGTAATTGTTCTGCCCGGCGTTAGCCAGGCGATCGTCGTTGTAGGCGCCGGTCGGCAGGTAGATCGGCAGCGAGAACGAGATGTGGTTGACCTCGTCGAAGTGGTAACCGGCGGCGATCGGCGTCACCAGTATGTCGGCGAACTGGGTGCCGGTGTCTTCAGTGCCCAGCGTCCTGCCACGCGGGCCGGTGATGCTTGCCGTAACGTCGGTGTATTGCACTGGCACCCCGATGGCCGACGCGTAGTTCCAGCGGCCCTTGCCGGTATCCCAGACATGAGTGAAGTTGGCCATGGTGTAGGAAACTTTCAAGTCCAGGCCGGTACTCAAGGCGCCAACGATGGGCACCTGTGCGCTGCCTTTGAGCTCGCCGTCGTACCAGAAGCTGGTCAGCGACATTACCCAGCCGGGTTCCGGCGGCACGATCCCGGCATTGGAAAATACCTGCAGGCCGGTCATCGGCCGGCCACCACCGCCTTCGGACGCCAACACCAGCGGACTGCTGCCGACCATGCACAGGGCCAATAAAGGACGTACGACAAAAGACTTGACCATGGCTGACTCCGTTTACGATTTTGGTTGATCGACTGGCGTCAACGACGGCATTTTCCATTCGCCGTTGGTAACTTCCGGTTTCGGCAGGTACAACCGTAATATCCCGTAAAATGGCCCGTTCGGCGCGGGTAGCCAATTGCTTTGCAACGATTTGGCCGGCGCCTTGTTCTGCAGATAGAGGGTCAGGCCACCGTCGGCATCCCGCTTGAGATCGGGCAGCATCCGCGAGTTGATCAGGTAGCGATTCAGCGAGTTGGCCACCAGCAATTTGCTCTTGCCGTCGTACATCGTCAGCGACCAGAACGCGTCGGCCGGGGGCAGGGCGCCCTTGTCGAAATGCAGGGTGTAATTGCGCTTAGAGGCATCGACCGGCTGACCGTCCTTGTCGACGAAGTAGCCGATGTAATTCGCCTCTTCCGCCGAGTTGCCGAAGATGCCCATGTTGGCGCCGGCGTAGCGGTACAGGTAATTGCCATTGATGTGATCACGGGTGCCGAAAAAATCACCGCTGGTGACCTGATGGGTGTCGACTTTGGTTTTCTTGAACTCGGCGAATTCGGCTTTGGCATCGGCAATCCCGTCCTCCAGGGCTTTGCGCTGGCTGGCCGTCAGTTCGTTGGGTTTGAACGGCTTGCCGGCGACGATGCCGATTTTCGCAAAGCGCCCGAGCAGGGCTTTCTCCGCGTCCTGGGGCGGGGCGAACGACAGCATGAAGTTCAGGTAGCGGAACAGGTCCGGGGTTTCGCTCATGGTCGGCGTCGGTTTCGGCCAGTCGATTTTCGGCGCGGCCGGCGGGGCTTTTTGTTTGACGTACTGGCTGAGCGGCTCGACCTTGTAACCTTTCTGAATCTCCTTGACCTTGCTCAGGTCCTTTTCATCGAACAGCTGCGTGCGATACAGCGCGTAGGCGATATTGGTTTCACTGCGCAGCAGTCGGTCGATCTCCACCGGTTGCTGACCTTGCCAGTCTGGCCCGGCAATCATGAAATGCCCGCCGTTGTTACCGGTGCTGCGGGTGCCCAGGTAGGCGAAGTTCTGCGTGTAGGCGTCGATCAGTTGCACCGAGTAGTAGCGGTGCTCGTCGATGGGCGGCAAGGTCAGCACCACCGGTTCGGCGCGCAAATCCATCCAGACGAAGGAGTAGGGCGTGTCGGCGTTGGGTGTGACGAACGCGGTGTCCTTGGCGGTAAACGCCCTGGCGGTGTTGCCGATCTGGTTCAACGGTGCCTTGAAATTCGGGCTCTTTTTATCGATGGCCTGGGTGTAGAGGGTTTTGTACATCTCTACCACCGGGAAGCCATACAAATAGGCTTCCTTGGCGATGGCCCGGGCTTCTTCCGAGCTTGCAGTGAAACTGGTCTTGCTGGTCGCGATAACGTCCTGGGCAGCGCCCACCCCACAACTGACAAACATGCTCATCAAACTGAAACCGGCTGCGCGAAGTGCACCGTGCATAGGGGAATCCTTATTTACCGAAAGTGACGTTGATACCGGCGAACAGCGTGAATTGTGGCGAGCCATCACCCTTGTGCTCGACCGTCCACTGCGGCTCGATAAAGGCATTGAGGATATTGGACCCGGATTTCCAGACCTTGCCGCCACCCAAACCGAGCGGGATGTAATGGGTGTCGTTCTTCAAGTCGAAGGTCCAGGTCGCGGTGGAGCGCAGGTACCAGCCGGCGTCCAGGTTGTGAATGACGAAAGGCTGCAGGGTGGCGGATTCGACATGCTGCCGGTCGCTGTCGCCGGCGAAGGAGCTCTGGTATTGCACCAGTGCACCTAGCAATCCACGGGGCGATGAATCAATCGCGATGGCGGCCAGCCCCGCTTGCCATTTGCCGGTACCGAGCTCGTCTATGGCGGCGGTAGGCGCGGTAATTTGCGGACCAATGCCCAACTGCACGCCATCAGTCTTGAGCAAGAAAATATCGAACAGGTTCAAATCCCCGACACCCGTGCTGTAACCGCCGTGCGGGTCGGGCCGCGTACTGATCGGTGCGGTGACGCGCAGCAATTGGGGAACGCCGATGAAGTCGTTAGGCGCGACCGGCAGCGTGCCGCGCAGCAGCACATCGTTGGAATGGATGTTGGAGTGGTCGTATTTCGGGGTGTAGTAATCCTGCAGGTTCATTCCAGGCGCAAGATTCAGCGGGTTGTTGCTTTTGTTGGCTGTGTCGCTGTTGTCGGCGTACACGCAAAAAGCGGACGTCACTGACGCCGCCAACAAAAGGGCGTTCGCTCCTGAAAGTTTCAACATGATTCCCCGGTTCCTTGGTGGCTCATTGGTCAACTCGGCACTTGGCGGCCGTTACTGCGTAATCTCTTTCCTATCAAGCCTGTAGGACCCGTCTGAGGACGGTAGCAGATGGCGCCGGGTTCGCCAGTCGAAGGGATTAATTCGTTCGTTTATAGCCATAGCGCCTATCGCAGCCGCGTCTTACAGTGCTGATATAGGTCCCGTGCGGTACATATGTGCCGCACTGTGCCATTCCCCCATCGACATGCTTGCCCTACAGACAAGGAGAAACTGTATGGCACAAAACACATTGAACGATGGATCGTCAGGTTTAAAGACATCCCGGTTGGCGTTGATTGGCGCATTCAGGATTGCATCGTTTGTGTGCCAGGCATGGAGCCGATCTATTTATCCTTTCACGTCGAACCGATGGGCACAGGTATTGTCACCGGGAAGGGGCAACCCGCAACGGCAGACTGGTGGAAACCGGCCACTCAATCTGTGGGAGCCGCGATCCGGACACAGATCGGTGATCAGTTTCGAGGTCGTCAATTCACATCGTTCGACAGCTTCGATACCTCTCTGTGGCAAACGCTCGGAGAAGATCCGGGGCTTGCGACCTCATTTAATGAGTTGAATAAAAAACGCATCGAACAAGGCTTCGCGCCTTATGCGCCCAAAGACTCTTGGATCGGTGGAAGCCGCGAATTTGAACTGCGCTATCAGGAGCGACCGGAGTTCTGGGCTGACGTTTTCAATCTCGATAAGATCAGCATAAAAACGCCGAACAGTGCCGGAGGATGGCTGGGGGTTGTACCTGCTGTTGTACCGTGGCCGATTCCGCCCGCCAGTAGCTGGAAACCATTGGTACCACCGGGCAGTGAACACCTCGGGTCGACGACATCGCCAACCACGTCTACGAATCCCTTGGTTTATCCCGGCACCCCGGCCATCCCTGTCCTGCCGCCGAACGAGACGTTTCCGGCTGTTGACGAAGGGGAGGTTGGCGCGAGTATTCCTGGGTTTCCAGGGGATATGGAACTGCCCTAGACGGAAGCGTTGTTTCGTGATCGACGGGATGATCCCGGTGTCGCAACGGGGTTGGGGCAGGTGGTTTCGGGGCGGTGGCCAGGAGAAGCTGGGAGAGGGGTGGGGGCGCTTGTTCCAGCGCAAATTGCTAATCGATTAGGAGCGCGAGAGTTTAGAAATTTTCATGAATTCAGGCGTGAGTTCTGGAAGGCAATTGAGGCTGATCCGGAGCTCAGATCCCGATTTACTCCTATCGATTTGCATTTGATGAAGACAGGCAAGGCTCCTTATGCTCCCGCGGATGACAGGAACGGTGGTCGTAAAAAGTATGAGATTCATCATCTCGAAGAAGTCGCTCAAGGAGGAGCGGTATACGACATGGATAATTTGGTCGTCTTGACAGCGAGACGCCATATTGATCTACATAGGAAAGGGGAATAATCATGATTATGAAAAATAGATATGAAGACTATACAGAAGAAGAGTTTTTGCAGTTTTTGAAAAGTTTATACGAAGAGAGAGATGACCTGGCTCCGGACGAGTTTGAAGACTTCATCGATAGAGGAGTGACGCATTTTGAGTGGGTGACAGAGCATCCTGACCGTTCTGACGTAATTTTTTTTCCCAGGGAAGGCTGCGAGAGTACCCCGGAAGATGTGCTAAGAGTTGTCAAAGAGTGGCGTATGGCCAATAACAAGCCCGGCTTCAAACAGGAATAACCCGTTCCTTTGAAGGTTTAACGGCATTTGCTCACTATTGAGCAGGTGCCATGAGAATCGACTATTGGCGGACCTAAAGGAGAAACCAAAGATGGAACTTAAACCAACACTCATGGATTACACCGCTTCGGAATTCGAAGAACTGGTCAACAGGATTTGGGCCGTTGATCTACCGAGGCAGGATCATAATCAATTGATCAATCATTTCGATCAGATTGTCGGTCACCCAAAGGGTGCGGACCTGCTGTTCACCGCAGACGAGGCCGGCATGGCAGATGAAGCGGAAACTGTTGTGTTCCGTGTCAGGGACTGGCATCGCATGCAAGGCCGTATCGCATTCAAGGACGAGACTGGTTTCATACCGTCACCCTACGTGCGGATAACTCCTGTCCAGCGCAGCTTGGCCGAGGTACAGAAGATAGCGGCGGACGTGGCCATTTTGGATCAGTTCGTGGATCAGGCACTCAGTGCTTTCGAGCAGAATTTACGCCACCTGCGATCACTGGAGAGTGTCGCGCTTGATATTTCCGAACAGGAAAAGAACATTCGTGGATTGGAAGCAACTCAGCAGGATTCGTACACAAATACCAGAAAGTTCGCATTCTTGAAGATGCGCATTGAGTTCGCCAGAGACAGCGTTCAGCGCGAACTGAAATATGCAGGGCCCGAGCAAGGGCAGTGGCAGAGCATCGCGCAGCAGATCAATGCAACCTACGATCGCTATATCGCCCGACTGACCGCGATTAATCTGCACCATCGAGCCCTGCACGATGAGGCCGAGACATTGTTAGTGGCCGCGCAGAAGATTCTCATTGGTTCACGTACTTTGGCAGGCGTCAGTCCGGCCCGGACTGCTCGCCAAGTCCATGCATCGCTGGTTACCGCTAACAAACGACCGGATCTACTGCTCGAGGATGAGCTACCCGCACTGCAGTTTTCACACCAGGTCAGTTTGCAAAGCGCTATTCGATCGACAATTGCCGAATTTACCTGGCGGAACACTTCGGTCCAGCCTGCGGTTGAAAACCATCAGGCAGCCATCGTGCAGTTTGAATTTACCAGTCGCGCAGATGCTAAAGTTTTCGGTCTCAGTGTCCCTTTGTCTGAACTTCTGCCAATTGAGGGGCAAAACTGGCTGTCATTGGCCGCTGACCGCTCCGAGGTCGACATTCCTTTCAGGATGGGCTCGTCAGTAGCGCCCCTTCAGTCCGGAAAAATTTTCAGGGGTTTACGCGAGGTCACGTCGTTAGAGCAGGTCCACATTGCAGCGTCGCGGCGCAATGTTTCCGGAGCAGGGGTGCGGGTTAGAGGGGCTCAAAGAACTGAGGAACCGAATTCATTCAGTTTCACTGCTGACGGCAGCGCACCGATCAGTGTCCGATGGTCTGCACCGGTCGCTCACGAGACGCATATTGCAGTAACTCCGGCACCAACGCGGCGGATTGGTGTTGTTTATTCTTCGCCAGTGCCCACTCTTGATCTGATAACCGGTGACGTCGAGGACATGCCCATTGACGACTACATCGTGGTATTCCCTAGCGAGGCTGGTATTGATCCGTTGTACGTCGTCTTCGGAAGCCGGGATGAGTAATCGAATCAGCGGCTGAGCACTGCGCGCTCGATCACGTCCGTTCTAGGAACGAGGCTATTCAGGACGTGATCGGGGCGCTTCGTGTTATTTCAGGTTGTCACTACTCAGCCCTTCTTCCCCTGCCCAAACGCCCGCTCTTCCTGCTCGCGCAACTCCGGCGTGAACTCATCACCGAAATCGTCCAACTCGAACACCTGGCGTATTTCAATCTCGGCTTCAACGCCAGGCATCGGCTTGGGACAACGTTTGACCCACTCGATGGCCTCTTCTTTAGACTTCACTTGCCAGAGCCAGAACCCGGCAATCAGTTCCTTGGTTTCGGCGAACGGGCCGTCGATCACCGTGCGTTGGTCGCCCGAGAAGCGCACGCGGGCGCCTTTGCTGCTCGGGTGCAGGCCTTCGCCGGCGAGCAAAATGCCGGCCTTGGCCAGTTCCTCGTTGTAATTGCCCATCGCGGTCAGCAGTTCTTCGCTGGGCATTACGCCGGCCTCGGAATCCGCGCTGGCTTTGATAATGATCATGAAACGCATGGGGTTGTCTCCAAGGGTTGTGAGTGACTCACAGCATGGTCGAATGGTGGCGGCCCGAATCGACAGGACATTGGATAAATAGTAGCTGTACGCAGACCTGTGGGAGCGAGCCTGCTCGCGAAGCGGTGTGTCATTCAACTTCAATGTCGGCTGACACAGCGCTTTCGCGAGCGGGCTCGCTCCCACAAGGTGCTGCGGGAATCCAGGTCGGCGGCGAGTTATCACGATTTGTATCGGGGGTAGGTCACCGGCCCGTTTCGTGGTTAACTTCGGCCTCTCCAGAATTCTCCACACCAACGTTCAGAAGGACTCCGTTCATGGCTCAAGTCACTCTTAAAGGCAACCCGGTTCAAGTCAACGGCCAACTGCCACAAGCCGGTTCCAAGGCGCCAGCCTTTTCCCTGGTTGCCGGCAATCTGTCCGACGTGACCCTGGCGAACTTCGCCGGCAAACGCAAAGTGCTGAACATCTTCCCAAGCGTCGACACCCCGACCTGCGCCACCTCGGTGCGCAAGTTCAACGCCCAGGCCAATGATGTCGCCAACACCGTCGTGCTGTGCATCTCTGCCGACCTGCCGTTCGCACAAGCCCGCTTCTGCGGCGCCGAAGGCCTGGAAAACGTACAGAACCTGTCGACCCTGCGCGGTGCCGAGTTCATCGAAAATTACGGCGTGGCCATTGCCGACGGTCCGCTCAAGGGCCTGACTGCTCGTGCCGTCGTTGTTCTGGACGAAAACGACAACGTTTTGCACAGCGAATTGGTCAGCGAAATCGGTCAAGAGCCGAACTACGAAGCTGCACTCGCCGTTTTGAAGTAAGTCGTCTTTACAATTGTTAACGGCCTGGCCCTGTCCAGGCCGTTTTCATTTCTGGTTCAGTGTCTTAGAGAAATCTCCTGTTACGTAAGCCGAAGGTAAATTGCCGGTAAAGGCGCTTTGCTAATTGCCCGCCAGTGCTTATCGTTCAGCCTCCCGTCGAAGAAGCCCACGCGCCCAATGGTTGATCATTCAATGCAATCCTCCGCTTCCCGTAGTCCACGTCGCTGGCTGTTCGGCCTGCTTGTCCTGCTGGTCATCGCTGGCCTGTGCTGGAAATTCTGGCCCGGCAATGCTGCGCCGAAACAAGGCGCGGGGCAAAAAGCCGTGGCCGGGCACACCGGCAAGTCAGGGGGAATGCGTCCAGGTTTCGGCGGCGCGACCGGGCCGATTCCAGTGCGGGTGGCGCCGGCGGTCAAGGGTGACTTCCCGCTGTACTACAAGGCGCTGGGCACCGTGACGGCGCTGAACACCATCAATGTGCGCAGCCGGGTCGGCGGCGAACTGATCAAGGTGTCGTTTGAAGAGGGGCAGATGGTCAAGGCCGGCGATTTGCTGGCTGAAATCGATCCGCGTCCCTACCAGAACGCCTTGCTGCAAGCCGAAGGCACCTTGCTGCAGAATCAGGCGCAGTTGAAAAATGCTCAGGTCGACGTCGAGCGTTATCGCGGTCTGTTCCGCGAAGACAGCATCGCCAAGCAGACCCTGGACACGGCCGAAGCATTGGTGGGCCAGTATCAGGGCACGGTCAAGACCAATCAGGCGGCGGTCAACGACGCCAAGCTCAACCTCGAATTCACCCGCATCCGCGCGCCGATTGCCGGCCGTGTCGGCCTGCGCCAGCTCGACGTCGGCAACCTGGTTGCCGCCAACGACACCACCGCGCTGGCAATCATCACTCAGACCCAGCCGATCAGCGTTGCCTTCACCTTGCCGGAAAACAGCCTCGAGGTGGTCCTGGCCCGTTATCGTACCGGGGCGAAACTGCCCGCCGAAGCCTGGGACCGTGGCGACACGAAAATCCAGGCCACCGGCTTGCTGCAGAGCCTCGACAACCAGATCGACATCACCACCGGCACCCTGAAATTCAAGGCGCGCTACGAAAACCGCGATCAGTCATTGTTTCCCAATCAGTTCGTCAACGTCCACCTGCTGGCCGACACGCTCAAAGACGTGGTCCTCGCACCGTCGGCAGCCATCCAATTCGGCAACAGCGGCACGTTTGTCTATGCCATGGATGGCGACAAGAAAGTCGCCATCCGTCAGTTGAAAGTCGGCGCCAGCGACGGCGAAAACACCGTGATCACTGCAGGCTTGGCGGCGGGTGATCGTGTCGTCCTCGAAGGCACCGACCGCCTGAAGGAAGGCAGCGAAGTGGAAGTGGTCAACGACACCAAGGACGTACCGACCACCCCGACCGAACACCTGCAAGGCAAGTCGGCCGCCTCGGCGCCTGACGCGGCCGCTACCGACAAGGCGAAAAAGGGCGGCGCATGAACATCTCGCGGCTGTTCATCCTTCGCCCGGTCGCCACGACCCTCAGCATGCTGGCCATCGTCCTGGCCGGCATGATTGCCTATCGGCTGCTGCCGGTGTCGGCGTTGCCTCAAGTCGACTACCCGACCATTCGGGTGATGACGCTGTATCCCGGCGCCAGCCCGGACGTCATGACCAGCGCCGTGACGGCGCCGCTGGAGCGTCAGTTCGGGCAAATGCCCGGGCTGACCCAGATGGCCTCCACCAGTTCCGGCGGTGCCTCGGTGCTGACCCTGCGTTTCAGCCTCGACATCAACATGGACGTCGCCGAGCAGCAAGTGCAAGCGGCGATCAATGCCGCGACCAACTTGCTGCCCAAGGATTTGCCGGCGCCACCGGTGTACAACAAGGTCAACCCGGCGGATACCCCGGTGCTGACCTTGGCGATTACCTCCAAAACCATGCTGCTGCCCAAACTCAACGACCTCGTCGACACGCGCATGGCGCAGAAAATCGCCCAGATCAGTGGCGTCGGCATGGTCAGTATCGCGGGCGGCCAGCGTCAGGCGGTGCGGATCAAGGTCAATCCCGAAGCCCTCGCGGCCAACGGTTTGAACCTGTCAGACGTGCGTACATTGATCGGCGCGTCCAACGTCAACCAACCCAAGGGTAACTTTGATGGTCCGACCCGGGTGTCGATGCTCGATGCCAACGATCAGCTTACGTCACCGAAAGATTACGCCAACCTGATCCTGGCCTACGCCAACGGTGCGCCGTTGCGGCTTAAGGATGTGGCGGAAATCGTCGACGGTGCCGAGAACGAACGCCTTGCAGCGTGGGCCAATGAAAACCAGGCGGTGTTGCTCAATATCCAGCGTCAACCTGGTGCCAACGTTATCGAAGTGGTTGACCGGATCAAGGCGCTGCTGCCGAGCATCACCGACAACCTGCCGGCCGGTCTGGACGTCACGGTGCTGACCGACCGCACCCAGACCATTCGCGCGTCGGTGACCGACGTGCAGCACGAATTGCTGATCGCCATTGCACTGGTGGTGATGGTCACGTTCCTGTTCCTGCGGCGTTTCAGTGCCACGATCATTCCGTCGGTGGCCGTGCCGCTGTCGCTGATCGGCACCTTCGGCGTGATGTACCTCGCCGGTTTCTCGGTGAATAACCTGACGCTGATGGCACTGACCATCGCCACTGGTTTTGTGGTCGACGATGCAATCGTCATGCTCGAGAACATTTCCCGGTTCATTGAGGAGGGCGACAGCCCGTTGAATGCGGCGCTCAAGGGCGCCAAACAAATCGGCTTCACCCTGATTTCCCTGACGCTGTCGCTGATCGCGGTGCTGATTCCGCTGCTGTTCATGGCCGACGTGGTCGGCCGGCTCTTCCGCGAGTTCGCGATCACCCTGGCGGTAGCGATCCTGATATCGCTGGTGGTGTCCCTGACCCTGACGCCGATGATGTGCGCACGGTTGCTCAAGCGTGAACCCAAGAAAGAAGAGCAGGGCCGTTTTTACAAGGCCAGTGGCGCAGCAATTGATTGGATGATAGCGGCTTACGGTCGAAAGTTAACGTGGGTTCTCAAGCATCAGCCGCTGACGTTGATGGTGGCCATCGGCACCCTGGCATTGACTGTTTTCCTTTACATGGTGGTGCCCAAAGGGTTCTTTCCGGTGCAGGACACCGGGGTGATTCAGGGCATTTCCGAGGCGCCACAGTCGATTTCCTTTGCGGCGATGAGCGAACGGCAGCAGGAACTGGCCAAGGTGATTCTCGCGGACCCGGCGGTCGAGAGCCTGTCATCCTACATCGGTGTCGACGGTGACAACTCGACATTGAACAGCGGTCGCCTGCTGATCAACCTCAAATCCCACGGCAACCGCGATTTGAGCGCAATCGAGGTGATTGCCCGTCTGCAACCGGAACTGAACAAATTGGTGGGCATTCGCCTGTTCATGCAACCGGTGCAGGACCTGACCATCGAGGATCGCGTCAGCCGCACGCAATATCAATTCAGCATGTCATCGCCGGATTCCGAATTGCTCAACCTGTGGAGCGGCCGACTGGTCGAAGCGCTGGCGCAGCAGCCGGAGTTGACCGATGTTGCCAGCGACTTGCAGGACAAAGGCTTGCAGGTCTACCTGGTGATCGACCGCGACGCCGCCTCGCGGGTCGGAGTGTCGGTGTCGAACATCACCGACGCGTTGTATGACGCCTTCGGTCAACGGCAGATTTCCACCATCTACACCCAGGCCAGCCAGTACCGTGTGGTGCTTCAAGCGCAGTCCGGCGAGAAAATCGGCCCGGATGCGTTGAACCAGATTCACGTCAAGACCACCGATGGCGGGCAAGTGCGTCTGTCCAGCCTGGCGCACATCGAAGAGCGTCAGGCGCAACTGGCGATCACCCACATCGGCCAGTTCCCGGCAGTGATGATGTCGTTCAACCTGGCGCCCGGTGTGGCGTTAGGGCACGCGGTGGAAATCATCGAACAGGTGCAGAAGGACATCGGCATGCCGATTGGCGTGCAGACCCAGTTCCAGGGCGCGGCCGAAGCGTTCCAGGCGTCGTTGTCGAGCACCTTGCTGCTGATCCTCGCCGCGGTGGTCACCATGTACATCGTGCTTGGCGTGCTGTACGAGAGCTACATCCACCCGATCACCATTCTCTCGACCTTGCCCTCAGCGGCGGTCGGCGCCTTGCTGGCGTTGCTTCTCAGTGGCAATGACCTGGGGATGATCGCGATCATCGGCATCATCCTGCTGATCGGTATCGTGAAAAAGAACGCGATCATGATGATCGACTTCGCCCTCGACGCCGAGCGCAATCAGGGCATGGATCCGGAGACGGCGATCTATCAAGCGGCGCTCCTGCGTTTCCGGCCGATCCTGATGACCACACTGGCGGCGTTGTTCGGTGCCGTGCCGTTGATGCTGGCCACCGGTTCCGGCGCCGAGTTGCGTCAGCCGTTGGGTTTGGTGATGGTCGGTGGTTTGCTGGTCAGCCAGGTGTTGACGCTGTTTACCACGCCGGTGATTTACCTGTACTTCGATCGTTTGGGACGCCGCTTTGGCAAGTCTGACTCGGAAGAGGTGGTGGTATGACGGCGAGCATCAAGGTGCTAGCTTCAAGCCGCAAGCCAAAGCCCGCGCACATTCTGCTTTCGTCCTGCCGCTTGAAGCTTGCCGCTAGTGGTTGCCACCCATGAACCTTTCTGGCCCGTTCATAAAACGCCCCGTGGCAACCATGCTGCTCTCATTTGCCATCATGCTGCTGGGCGGCGTGAGCTTCGGCCTGCTGCCGGTGTCACCGCTGCCGCAAATGGACTTTCCAGTGATCGTGGTCCAGGCCAGCCTGCCCGGCGCGAGCCCGGAGGTCATGGCCTCGACCGTCGCCACGCCGCTAGAGCGTTCCTTCGGTGCCATCGCCGGGGTCAACACCATGAGCAGCCGTTCCAGCCAGGGCTCTACCCGGGTGATTCTGCAATTCGACCTCGACCGCGACATCAATGGCGCGGCGCGGGAAGTGCAAGCGGCGATCAACGCCTCTCGTAACCTGTTGCCCAGCGGGATGCGCAGCATGCCGACCTACAAGAAGGTCAACCCGTCCCAAGCGCCGATCATGGTGCTCTCGTTGACTTCGGACGTGCTGGAAAAGGGTCAACTCTACGATTTGGCCTCGACCATTCTGTCCCAAAGCCTGTCCCAGGTGCAGGGCGTCGGCGAAGTGCAGATCGGCGGAAGCTCGTTGCCGGCCGTGCGCATCGAACTCGAGCCGCAAGCATTGAACCAGTACGGCGTGGCGCTTGATGACGTGCGTAACACCATCGCCAACGCCAACGTGCGCCGGCCCAAGGGCTCGGTCGAAGACGGCCAGCGGTTGTGGCAGGTCCAGGCCAACGATCAACTGGAAAAAGCCAAGGATTACGAGTCGCTGATCATTCACTACGCCGACGGCGCGGCCCTGCGCCTCAAGGATGTGGCGAAAGTCAGCGACGGCGTCGAGGATCGCTACAACAGCGGTTTCTTCAACAATGATGCGGCGGTGCTGTTGGTGATCAACCGGCAGGCCGGCGCCAACATCATCGAGACGGTCAACGAGATCAAGGCCCAGTTGCCCGCACTGCAAGCCGTGCTGCCGGCCAGCGTCAAGCTGAACCTGGCCATGGACCGCTCGCCTGTGATCAAGGCAACCCTGCACGAAGCGGAAATGACCCTGCTGATCGCCGTGGCCCTGGTGATCCTGGTGGTGTTCCTGTTTCTCGGCAACTTCCGCGCCTCGTTGATCCCGACCCTCGCGGTGCCGGTGTCGCTGGTGGGCACGTTTGCGGTGATGTACCTCTACGGCTTTTCGCTGAACAACCTGTCCCTGATGGCGCTGATTCTGGCGACCGGTCTGGTGGTGGACGATGCCATCGTCGTGCTGGAGAACATTTCCCGGCATATCGACAAAGGCGTGCCACCGATGAAAGCCGCCTACCTCGGGGCCCAGGAAGTCGGCTTTACCCTGCTGTCGATGAACGTCTCGCTGGTTGCAGTGTTCCTGTCGATCCTGTTCATGGGCGGGATTATCGAAAGCCTGTTCCGTGAGTTTTCGATTACCTTGGCGGCGTCGATCGTGGTGTCGCTGGTGGTCTCGCTGACCCTGACGCCAATGCTCTGCGCCCGCTGGCTCAAGCCCCATACGCCGGGCGAAGAAAACCGCCTGCAACGCTGGAGCCAACGGGCCAACGAGTGGATGGTGGGCAAATACGCCACCAGCCTTGACTGGGTACTGCGTCACCGTCGCCTGACATTGCTCAGCTTATTTTTGACAGTTGGCGTGAACGTTGCGCTGTATGTCGTTGTTCCAAAAACATTTCTGCCACAGCAAGATACGGGTCAGCTGATCGGTTTCGTGCGTGGCGATGACGGTCTGTCGTTCAGTGTGATGCAGCCGAAAATGGAAACCTTCCGCCGCGCCGTATTGAAAGATGAAGCTGTGGAGAGCGTCGCCGGATTCATCGGTGGCACCAACGGCACCAACAACGCGTTCATGCTGGTGCGCCTGAAGCCAATCAAGCAGCGGGGCGTTCCCGCGCAAAAAGTCATCGAACGCCTGCGCAAGGAAATGCCCAAGGTTGCCGGCGCGCAATTGATGCTGATGGCCGATCAGGACCTGCAATTTGGCGGTGGCCGTGAACAGACCACCTCGCAATATTCCTACATCCTGCAAAGCGCCGACCTTGGCGAGCTGCGCCAGTGGTATCCAAAAGTCGTGACCGCGCTGAAGGCGTTACCGGAGCTGACCGCGATTGACGCCCGTGAAGGACGCGGTGCGCAGCAGGTGACCTTGATTGTCGACCGCGATCAGGCCAAGCGCCTCGGGGTCGACATGGACATGGTGACTGCCGTGTTGAACAACGCCTACAGCCAGCGGCAGATTTCGACGATCTACGACAGCCTCAACCAGTATCAGGTGGTGATGGAGGTCAATCCGAAATACGCCCAGGACCCGATTACCCTCAAGCAAGTGCAAGTGATTACGGCCGATGGCGCGCGTATTCCGCTGTCGACCATCGCCCATTATGAAAACAGCCTGGAAGACGACCGGGTCAGCCACGAAGGCCAGTTCGCGTCCGAAAGCATTGCCTTCGACATGGCCGAAGGGGTGACAGTGGAGCAGGGCACGGCGGCCATCGAACGGGCGATTGCCCGACTCGGCATGCCGGAAGACGTGATCGTGAAAATGGCCGGCACTGCGGATGCTTTCGCCGCGACTCAGAAGAGCCAGCCGTGGATGATTCTCGGCGCGCTGGTGGCGGTGTATCTGGTGCTGGGTGTGCTGTATGAAAGCTATATCCATCCGCTGACCATTCTGTCGACCTTGCCGTCGGCCGGGGTGGGCGCGTTGTTGTCGATCTACGCGCTGGGCGGCGAATTCAGCCTGATCTCGTTGCTGGGGCTGTTCCTGCTGATCGGGGTGGTGAAGAAAAACGCCATTCTGATGATCGACCTCGCGTTGCAACTTGAACGGCATCAAGGCATGGCACCGCTGGAATCGATTCGCAGCGCCTGCCTGCAACGTCTGCGTCCGATTCTGATGACCACCCTGGCCGCGATCCTCGGCGCCGTGCCATTACTGCTGAGCAGTGCCGAAGGTGCGGAAATGCGTCAGCCGCTGGGCCTGACCATCATTGGCGGGTTGATCTTCAGTCAGGTGCTGACGCTTTACACCACCCCGGTGGTTTACCTCTATCTCGACAAACTGCGCCATCGCTTCAACCATTGGCGTGGGGTGCGTACTGATGCTGCTCTGGAAACTCCGCTATGACTGACCGTTCGCTTATCAACCTGTCTGCCCCGTTGATCACGGCCCGAGGCTCGCGTTTGCTGAGCCTGTCGCTGTGTGTGGCGCTGCTCAGTGCCTGCGCCATCGGCCCGGATTATCAGCGCCCGCAAGCCGCCGCGCCCGCGCAATACAAGGAAGCGGCCGGCTGGCGTCAGGCCAATCCGAGTGATTCCCTGGCTCGTGGCGCCTGGTGGGAGTTGTACGGCGACCCTCAACTCAACGGCTTGATCGAGAAGCTCAACAGCGCCAACCAGACGGTCGCGCAGTCCGAGGCTCAATACCGTCAGGCCCAGGCCTTGGTCCGCAGTGCCCGCGGTGCGTTCTTTCCGACGGTGGACCTGACCGTTGGTAAAAACCGTTCCAGCCAGGGCACCGGCAGCAGCAGTTCGAGCCTGAGCAGTTCCTCCAGTGGTATTCGCGACACCTACACGGCGCAGGCCGGGGTCAGTTGGGAGGCGGATGTCTGGGGCAAGTTGCGCCGAGGCCTTGAGGCCGACACCGCCAACGCCGAGGCGAGTTTTGCCGATCTGGCGGCGATGCGCTTGAGCCAGCAGTCGGAGCTGGTGCAGAACTACCTGCAGTTGCGGGTGATCGATGAGCAAAAACGTTTGCTGCAAGCGACGGTCGAGGCGTATCAGCGATCCCTGAAAATGACCGAAAACCAATACCGCGCCGGTGTTTCCGGAAAGGACGCAGTGGCCCAGGCGCAGACCCAGCTCAAGAGTACCGAGGCGGATATGGTCGACCTGATCTGGCAGCGCGCCCAGTTCGAGAACGCCATCGCCGTGCTGACCGGCGTGCCGCCCGCCGAGTTCAACCTTGCGGAAACCCGAGACATTCCGGTGCTGCCCGAGGTGCCGCTGACCCTGCCTTCACAACTGCTGGAACGTCGGCCGGACATTGCGTCCGCCGAACGCTCAGTGATGGCGGCCAACGCGAATATCGGCGTGGCCAAAGCGGCTTATTACCCCGACCTGACGCTGAGCCTGAATGGCGGTTACAGCAGCAGCACGTCTTCCAACTGGTTCAGTGTGCCGAACCGCTTCTGGTCGGTCGGCCCGCAATTGGCGATGACCCTGTTTGACGGCGGTCAGCGTTCGGCCGAAGTCGACCGCAGCGAAGCGGCCTACGATGAAACCGTGGCCAAGTACCGCCAGACCGTGCTCGACGGTTTCCGCGAAGTGGAAAATTATCTGGTCCAGCTCAAGGTCCTGGAAAATGAATCCGCGGTGCGCCAGCAGGCGCTGGATGCCGCGCGTGAATCGTTGCGCCTGACCCAGAATCAATACAAGGCCGGGTTGATTGCGTACCTGGATGTCGTGGTGGTGCAAGCCACCGCGTTGAGCAATGAGCGCAACATGCTGGATTTGTTGCAAAGTCGCCTGATCGCCAGCGTGCAATTGATCGCGGCGCTGGGTGGCGGATGGGACGGGCAGGTTAGCGCTCAGCACTGACGCACCTGTTGATCGTTCCCACGCTCTGGATGGGACGATCAGCGTTTCCTCGGGCGGTGACAGCGTTACAAATATTGTCAGTGCGTTCTTTTACGCAATCAGTACAATCGTCCGATTTGCCCACCGAGAACGGAAGCAGTACGGCGGGTAGTCTCGAGAAGTCTCATGCTCATTGGAAGCTATTCCCCGACGCTGGTGTTCGTCTCGCTCCTGGTGGCGATTCTCGCCTCGTACACCGCGCTCGACATGACCGGACGCATCGCCACTGCCAAAGGCCGTGCCGTGCATTTCTGGACCGCGGGCGGCGCGTTTGCGATGGGGATTGGCGTGTGGTCGATGCATTTCATCGGCATGCTCGCGTTCGATTTGCCGATCGAGCTCGGTTATGACCTTACGCTGACGTTACTGTCGCTGCTGATCGCGTTCCTCTCCTGCGGTTTCGCCCTGTGGCTTGTCAGCCAACCGCGACTGCCGGCCTGGCAACTGGCATCCGGCGCGCTGGTCATGGGCGCAGGCATCAGTGCCATGCATTACACCGGCATGGCGGCGATGCGCATGCAACCGGGCATCGATTATGACCCGACGCTGTTCGGCGCGTCGCTGCTGATCGCCGTCGGCGCGTCCGGCGCCGCGTTATGGATTGCCTTCCACCTGCGCCGGCATACGCCTTATGTCAGCCTGGTTCGCGGCGGCGCGGCGGTGATCATGGGCATCGCCATTGTCGGCATGCACTACACCGGCATGGCGGCCGCGCAGTTCCCCGAAGGTAGTTTCTGTGGCGCAGCGGTCAGTGGTCTGAACGGCAAAGGCCTCGACAGTCTGGTGCTGATTACCACGCTCGCGGTGCTGAGCATTGCGTTGCTCACGTCGATTCTTGATGCGCGACTGGAAGCTCGCACAGCCGAACTGGCTCAGTCTCTGACCGAAGCCAATCGTGAACTCACCCAACTGGCGTTGCACGACACCCTGACCGGCTTGCCGAATCGGGTGCTGCTAGCCGATCGCATCGGTCAAGGCATGTCGCGGGTGCAGGAGCAGGGCGGGTGTTTTGCTCTAATGTTTATAGATCTGGACGGTTTCAAGCCGGTCAACGATGCGTTCGGTCATCACATGGGCGACCTGTTGCTGCGCGAAGTTGCGCAACGCCTGCGCGAGGATTTACGCGGCCACGACACTCTGGCGCGAATCGGCGGCGACGAATTCGTGCTGCTGGTGCAACTGGCTGACGAGAACGACGCCCTGAATCTGGCTGCGCGTCAGGTCGCATTGATCGCCCGCCCGTTCCGGGTTGCCGAGCATGACCTGCAGATCTCCGCCAGTGTCGGCATCGCCCTGTACCCAGGCAACGGCCAGACCGCCGAAGAACTGCTGATGAACGCCGACGCGGCGATGTATCACGCCAAGGGCGCGGGCAAAAACGGTTACAGCTTCTTCGATGCCTCGATGAACAGCAATGCGCGCAAACAGCTGCAACTGCTGCAAGACCTGCGCAATGCGCTGGACCAGCAACAATTCAGCCTGTATTACCAGCCAAAATTCGACGCCAGCAACGGCCGACCCGTCGGCGCCGAGGCATTGCTGCGGTGGGTGCATCCAACGCAAGGCATGCTGCTGCCGGATAAATTCATTGATCTGGCGGAAAAGACCGGTCTGATCATTCCCATCGGCGACTGGGTGCTCAACGAAGCGTGCCGGCAGATGCGCGAGTGGTACGTGCTCGGCTACACCGACTGGCGCATCGCGGTGAACCTCTCGGCCTTGCAATTCTGCCACGCCGGCCTGGTGCAAAGCGTCGCCAAAGCCCTGGCCACGCACCATTTGCCGGCCAACAGCCTGACCCTGGAAATCACCGAAACCACGGCCATGAGTGACGCCGATGCGAGCATGACGGTGCTCAAGGAGCTGTCGGAGATGGGCGTCGACCTGTCCATTGACGACTTCGGGACCGGCTATTCGAGCCTGATGTACCTCAAGCGCTTGCCGGCGAATGAACTGAAGATCGACCGTGGATTTGTTCGCGACCTGGAACGTGACAGTGACGACGCGGCCATCGTTTCCGCCATCGTCGCCCTTGGTCAGGCGCTGGGCTTGCGGATCGTCGCTGAAGGGGTGGAAACCGACGTACAGCAGGATTTCCTGACCCAGCTCGGCTGCGACTCGTTGCAGGGTTATCTGCTGGGGCATCCGCTGCCGGCCAAGCAATTCATGCTCGACATCGTTCGCGCTGAACAATCTTCTGTAGCCGCGGCCGAGCTCGCGAGGCGGCGTCCGGCGGCGGAGCCGTCGTAACACCGAACGAATTGGTATTTCGGGGAAATGGCGGCGGTTGGATTCGCGACGACTTCGTCGCCGAACGCAACCTCGCAAGCTCGGCAGCTGCTACAGGTCATGCAAAAGCCGCCGATGACGGTTATTCTTGACCCCGACTGCTTACGCTGAACGGGGAAAAGCTCGCATGGACAAAGTCATCGTCATCACCGGCGGCAGCCGGGGCATCGGCGCCGCCACCGCTTTGTTGGCCGCCGGGCAGGGCTATCGAATCTGTATCAACTATCACTCTGACGAAGAGGCTGCGCACCGTGTGCTGGAGCAAGTCCGCGCCTTGGGTGTCCAGGCCATCGCGGTCCGTGCCGATGTCAGCATCGAAGACGAAGTGATTGCGCTGTTTCACCGGGTCGACACCGAACTGGGCCGGGTCACCGCGCTGGTCAACAACGCCGGCACCGTGGGACACAAATCCCGGGTCGACGAAATGTCCGAGTTCCGCATTCTCAAAACTTTCAAGACCAACGTCCTGGCGCCCATTCTTTGCGCCAAGCACGCGATCCTGCGCATGTCGCCCAGGCATGGCGGGCAGGGCGGCAGCATCGTCAATGTCTCTTCGGTCGCCTCGCGCCTGGGTGCGCCGAATGAGTATGTGGACTATGCCGCGTCCAAGGGCGCACTCGACACTTTTACCATTGGTTTGTCCAAGGAAGTCGCGGGCGAAGGCATTCGGGTCAACGCCGTGCGCCCTGGCTATATCTACACCGATTTTCACGCGTTGAGCGGCGATCCGGACCGCGTCAGCAAGCTGGAATCGGCCATTCCGATGGCCCGTGGCGGCCGGCCGGATGAGGTGGCGGAAGCGATTGTGTGGTTGTTGTCGGATAAGGCGTCGTATGCGACGGGGACGTTTGTTGATCTGGGTGGTGGGCGTTAGGCCTGAGATCTTTTTCGCCTGATCTATCGCCATCGCGAGCAGGCTCACTCCTACAGTTGATCGCGTACCTCCTGTAGGAGTGAGCCTGCTCGCGATGGCGATAGATCAGGCACACATTTTATTAAAAAGACCGCACAATCCGCCCCAACGTCTCCATAGCGTGTTCCGAGGCCTCATCCCACGGACTGCCGTAATTCAACCGAATACAATTCCTGAACCGCTGCGCTGGTGAAAAAATCGGCCCTGGCGCGATGCTGATCCCCTGTGCCAACGCCATCTGAAACAACTTCAACGAGTCCATCTGCGGCGGCAGTTCCAGCCACAGAAAGTACCCGCCCGCCGGTTGACTGACCCGCGTCTGCGCAGGGAAATAGCGCGCAATGGCCGCCAGCATCGCGTTCTGCTGCTCCTCCAGCGCATAGCGCAATTTGCGTAAATGCCGGTCATAACCACCGTGTTGCAGATAGTCGGCAATCGCCGCCTGCGCTGGCATTGATGCGCACAGTGAGGTCATGAGTTTCAACCGTTCGATCTTCTGCGCATACCGTCCCGCCGCGACCCAGCCAATCCGGTAACCGGGGGCCAGGCTTTTGGCGAACGAGCCGCAATGCATGACCAAGCCTTCGGTATCGAACGCCTTCGCCGGTTTCGGTGCCTGTTGGCCGTAATAGAGTTCGGCGTAGACATCGTCCTCGATCAGCGGGACTTGATGCCTGCGCAACAGCTCAACCAATTCCTGCTTCTTTGCCTCGGGCATGCTCGCGCCCATGGGGTTCTGGAAACTGGTCATGCACCAGCAGACCTTGATCGGATGGCGTTCCAGGGTTTGCGCGAGCACATTAAGGTCGATGCCGTCGCGGGGGTGCACGGGGATTTCCACGGCTTTGAGTTTCAGCCGTTCGAGGATTTGCAGGCACGCATAGAATGCCGGGGCCTCGATGGCCACCAGGTCGCCGGGTTCAGTGACGGCTTGCAGGCACAGGTTCAGGGCTTCCAGCGCGCCGTTGGTGATCAGCAGTTCTTCCATGGGCAGCATCAGGCCGCCAACCATGTAACGCAAGGCGATTTGCCGGCGCAGTTGCGGGTTGCCCGGCGACATGTCGGTGACGACCATGCGTGGGTCCATGTCTCGCGCGGCGCTGGCCAGGGAGCGGGACAACCGCTGCAGCGGAAACAGGGTTGGGCTGGGAAAGGCCGAACCGAACGGGACGGTGTTGGGGTCTTTGATTGAGTCGAGGACCGAGAACACCAGTTCGCTGACGTCGACTTCGGTGGACTCGTTGACGAGGCTGCTGATCACCGGCTCGGAAAACGGGCTCGGCGCGTGGGTGTTAACGAAGTAGCCAGAGCGCGGACGGGCGCGGATCAGGCCGCGACGCTCCAGTAAATAGTAGGCCTGGAACACCGTGGACGGGCTGACGCCATAGGTCTGGCTGGCGTAGCGCACGGAAGGCACGCGCTGGCCGGGGCCGAGGACGCCGGAGCGGATGAGTTCGGCGATGTCATCGGCGAATTTTTCGTAGCGTTTCATTCAAAGCCCGGTTCGTGTCATTCAGTGGAATCGAGTTGATTTCTTCGCGGGCAAGCCCGCTCCCACAGGGATTGCGGTGCTCTTGTGGGAGCGGGGTTGCTCGCGAATGGCGCACCGCAGTCTAAAGCCTTAGCGATTCATCGGCGCAACAAAGCGACTTTTCGCAACGCTGTAAATCTCAGGCTCATCGCCGTCGACCACCTTGAAGCTGATGCTTTGCGAACTGCTGTTCGGCCGTTCAGTAGTCATCGCCACCGACACCGGCACGTCGACGATCTCGCCGGGCGCCAGGCTCAGTTTGGTCTTGCCTTGCAGCTGGAAGCCGTCGCCATCCAGCAGGGTCAACCGGTAGTCCTGACGTTGCTGGGTCTTGTTGATGATTTTCAGGCTGTAGATGTTTTCGATCTGCCCTTGGCTGTTCTCGCGGAACAGGCCACGGTCCTTGCTGACATCCAGCGACACCATCGGCCGCTCGATGAGCGCCAGCGCGAGGGCGCCAATCATCAGCAGCAACACCGCGGTGTAACCGATCAACCGCGGTCGCAGCAAATGGGTCTTGCCGCCCTGCAACTCGCGCTCCGAGGTGTAGCTGATCAGCCCACGGGCGTAGCCCATTTTGTCCATGATCGAATCACAGGCGTCGATACACGCAGCACAACCGATGCACTCCATTTGCAGGCCATCACGAATGTCGATGCCGGTCGGGCACACCTGCACGCAGAGTTGGCAATCGACGCAATCACCCAGGCCCACCTCGGCAGGTTTCACATTGCGTTTACGCGGGCCACGGTTTTCGCCGCGGGCGACGTCGTAGGAAATGGTCAGGGTGTCCTTGTCGAACATCACACTCTGAAACCGCGCATACGGGCACATGTGCATGCACACCGCTTCGCGCAGCCAACCGGCGTTGATGTACGTGGCGCCGGAAAAAAACAGCACCCAGAACAGGCTGACGCCGCCCATCTGCAAGGTCAGCAGCTCTTCGGCCAGCGGCCGGATCGGCGTGAAGTAGCCGACGAAGGTCAGGCCGGTGAGCAGGCTGATCGCCAGCCACAGCGTGTGCTTGGCCGCGCGACGCATCAGTTTGTTCAAGCCCCAGGGCGCGGCTTGCAGTTTGATTCGCTGATTGCGCTCGCCTTCGGTGAGCTTCTCGCACCACATGAAAATCCAGGTCCACGAGCTCTGCGGGCAGGTGTAGCCACACCAGACGCGACCGGCAAACACGGTGATCGCAAACAAACCGAATGCAGCAATGATCAGCAATGCCGAGAGCAGGATGAAATCCTGTGGCCAGAAGGTTGCGCCGAAGATGTGAAATTTGCTTTCGGCAAGGTCCCAGAGCACCGCCTGGCGGTCTCCCCAGTTCAACCAGACCGTACCGAAGAACAGCAGAAAGAGAAAACCGGCGCCGCTCATGCGTAGCGTACGGAACAGCCCGGTGAAGCTGCGGGTGTGGATCAGGTGATCGCTGGACTTGACCTTCGGACGCGAAGGCTCAAATGTCTCTACGGTTCGGACGGGAATTCTTTCGCTCATGGTCTTTCGCTCATCAGCCTCCATCAGGCCGGAGCACTATGAGTGTCGATCTGTTTGCATAACAGACTCAGGTATCGCAATAAAAAGCGGATCAGATGGGCGCTGAGCCGCTAATTGCGACAACGTGAAGTACCTGTCGCAACACGGTGCGGGCTCCTATATCAGACGCCCGTGGGGGGAGTTGATCCGGATCAGTCAAATCACCGAATCACTGTCCGTAGCCTTCAAATGCCGACGACCGTCCACGGCGCCTGCTACGGTCAATGCATCGGCTTCTGCTTCGGTGATGTAAAACCGCTCACCATTAATGTCTACGAATGACATGGCTTTTTCGCCATCGGTACTTATGGTGACGTCCGGGCCCAGACGAATTTCTTCGCTGCTTTCGGTGGTAAAAAAGCAGGTTTGATCTTGAGTACGCACAGTCATGGGAGTGTCCTTTTCTTCTGTGGGGTCTAGTGGTTTAGGACACAGTGCGCAGCCATCGTTCTGTGCAACCGATTAATGGTCGGCGAGGTCAATCCTCTCATCACCAATAACAAGGACTGAAACATGGACGCTTGGTGGCATGAGGTTTGGACGACGCTGCAAGCGGAATTCGCCGACATCGGCGACGCCGCACAACTGACACGCATTACCGTAAGAC
The DNA here is from genome assembly GCF_054897705.1 of Pseudomonas sp. GB2N2. NCBI lineage: Bacteria > Pseudomonadati > Pseudomonadota > Gammaproteobacteria > Pseudomonadales > Pseudomonadaceae > Pseudomonas > Pseudomonas sp. GB2N2. Next base: position 1,673,325 of record NZ_CM142701.1, on the reverse strand, counting down.
TGCTGATAGCCGCCATTTTGGGTGCCATCCTCGGTTTCGAACGCGAGCACAAGGGCAAAGCCGCCGGGGTGCGCACGCACATGCTGGTCGCACTGGGCGCTGCACTTTTCGTGCTGGTGCCACAAATGTCCGGCTCCCAGGCGGATGCCATGAGTCGCGTGGTGCAAGGCGTTATCGCGGGGATTGGTTTCCTCGGCGCCGGCACCATCCTGAAAAACCAGGAAGGTGAGGGAGGCCATGTAAAAGGCCTGACCACCGCCGCCGGGTTATGGATGACGGCGGCGATTGGGGTATCGGCCGGGTTGGGACGTGAATCGACGGCGGTGTTCAGTACGTTGCTGGCGCTGGCGATTTTCAGCGTGATGCCGAGGATCGTGAAGAGGCTGGATAAGGACAAAGATCCATTGTAGGAGCGAGCCTGCTCGCGATGATCGTCAACGAAAACGCTGGATGCCTGGTTCAACGAGGCGATCTCAGGTTCTTCGAGCGCAAGCTCGCTCCTACAAAGTCAGGCGAGGCTAATCAGGGGCTGACGATCACCGGCGGCATGGTCGCCGGTGGGTCCTCTTGCGCGGGCGGTGTTGTGCCTGGCGGCTCCTGTTCCGGCACCGGCACCGGCTCGGTCGGCGGAATGGTCGGGTTATCGATGTTCGGATCGGGCGTTTCAGCCGGGATGGGAATAGTCATCGTGAAGCCTCCAGTGGCACATGGCGTAAGTCGTGCTTAAGTTGACTGACAGTTGGTTGACCACGGCGCACAGGAATTGATTCCGCCGGACACACCGGCACATCCACGTGAACTTTACCAAGGCCTGTCGCTCGGAACCTAGGTGAGTTCATTCCGGGCCGACGGCTTTGCGCGAATGATGACCACGCACATGAGCGTCCATGGGGCGTACAGGAGAGATGCTCGATGACTGCCGAAAAACCGACAGAGCTGAACTACAACCCTCACATGCCGCTGTCGCAGGCCTTACTGCTGCCGCGCATCGCGATTGAAGACACCATGCCGACCCTCGATGGCGGGCAATTTGCCGTCAAAGCTGTTGTGGGGGGCGACGTGGTGGTCACCAGCAAAGTCTTTGCCGATGGTCACGATAAGCTGGCGGTCCGGGTGCGCTGGCGTGCCGACGGCGAGGAAATCTGGCATACCGCAGTCATGGGCGAGCTGGGCAATAACGGCTATCAAGGCCAGTTCCGCGTCGAGCGCCAGGGCCGGCATGTGTTTTGCGTAGAGGCCTGGATCGATCAGTTCGCCAGTTTTTGCTACGAGTTGGAGAAAAAGCACACGGCCCGCGTGCCGGTGAGCCTCGAGTTGCAGGAAGGCCGGACTCTGGTTCATCAGGCCGCCGAACGCAGCGAAGGGCCTCTAAGCGAAGAGCTGGCAGCGCTGCACCATGAATTGTCGGGACTGCTCGAAATCGAGCAAGTCGCGCTGTTTCTGCACCCGCGTAGCGCTGACTCGATGGCCCAGGCTGATCACCGCGCTTACTTGAGCTTCAGTCCCGAGTATCCGCTGGACGTCGAGCGTGAACTCGCGCAGTTCGCCAGTTGGTATGAATTGTTTCCGCGCTCGGTCACCGACGATCCTGCTCGCCATGGCACCTTCCATGACGTGCATTCGCGGCTGGCGATGATTCAGGACATGGGCTTCGACGTGCTGTACTTCCCGCCGATCCACCCGATTGGTCGCAGCTACCGTAAAGGCCCGAACAATTCCCTCACGGCGGGCCCTGACGATCCTGGCAGTCCGTACGCGATCGGCAGCGAGGAAGGCGGGCACGAGGCGATTCACTCCGAACTGGGCACTCGCGAGGACTTCCGGCGGTTGGTAGCCGCAGCGGCTGATCATGGCCTGGAAATCGCCCTCGATTTCGCCATCCAGTGTTCGCAGGATCACCCGTGGCTGAAGCAGCACCCGGGCTGGTTCAATTGGCGGCCGGACGGCACGATCAAATACGCCGAGAACCCGCCGAAGAAATACCAGGACATCGTCAACGTCGATTTTTATGCCGCGGAGGCGATTCCGAGTCTTTGGGTGGAATTGCGCGACATCGTGGTGGGTTGGGTCGAGGAGGGCGTGAAGATCTTTCGTGTCGACAATCCGCACACTAAACCATTGCCGTTCTGGCAGTGGCTGATTGCCGATGTGCGGGCGCTCTACCCGGAGGTGATTTTCCTCGCCGAGGCGTTTACCACGCCAGCGATGATGGCGCGTCTGGGCAAGGTCGGTTATTCGCAGAGCTACACCTATTTCACCTGGCGCAATACCAAGTACGAGCTGTCGACCTACTTCAGCGAACTCAATGAATCGCCGTGGCGCGAATGCTATCGCCCGAACTTTTTCGTCAATACACCGGACATTAATCCGGGGTTCTTGCACGAGTCCGGACGCGGCGGTTTTCTGATCCGTGCGGCACTGGCCACCATGGGTTCCGGGTTGTGGGGCATGTATTCGGGCTTCGAATTGTGCGAAGCGGCGCCAGTACCGGGGAAGGAGGAGTACCTCAACTCCGAGAAGTATGAAATCCGCCCACGGGATTACACCGCGCCGGGCAACATCATCGCCGAGATTGCCCAGCTCAACCGCATTCGCCGACAGAACCCGGCCTTGCACACGCACTTGGGCCTGACGGTCTATAACGCCTGGAACGACAACATTCTGTATTTCGGCAAACGCAGTGCGGATGGCAGTAACTTCATTCTGGTGGCGGTCAGCCTTGATCCGCATAACGTGCAGGAGGCGAATTTCGAATTGCCGCTGTGGGAAATGGGCTTGCCTGACGACGCCAGCGTTCAGGGCGAAGACTTGATGAGCGGCCATCGCTGGACGTGGCATGGCAAGTACCAGTTCATGCGAATCGACCCGGCGCATCAGCCGTTCGGGATTTGGCGGATTACCCTTTAGCACGATCCGTGTGCGAGCGAGCCTGCTCGCGATGGCGGTGTGTCATTAAACATGGATGTCGGCTGATACACCGCTATCGCGAGCAGGCTCGCTCCTACAGGTGATGCATCGCAATCGCAGCGGCTTTTCGATTTCTACAGGAGTTTCAAATGGCGAAGAAACCCACGGCTGCCACCTTTATCAAAGACCCGCTCTGGTACAAGGACGCGGTGATCTATCAAGTTCACGTCAAGTCTTTTTTCGACTCTAACAACGACGGGATCGGCGATTTTCCCGGTCTTATCGCCAAACTCGATTACATTGCCGACCTCGGCGTCAACACCATCTGGCTCCTGCCGTTCTACCCGTCACCACGACGTGATGACGGCTACGACATTGCCGAATACCGTGGCGTGCATCCCGACTACGGCACCATGGCCGATGCCAAGCGATTCATTGCCGAAGCGCACAAACGCGGTCTGCGGGTGATCACCGAACTGGTCATCAACCACACTTCAGACCAGCACGCCTGGTTCCAGCGCGCGCGCAAAGCCAAACCCGGCTCGGCGGCGCGGGACTTCTATGTCTGGTCCGATGACGATCAAAAATACGACGGCACCCGCATCATCTTTCTCGACACCGAGAAGTCCAACTGGACTTGGGACCCGGTCGCCGGCCAGTACTTCTGGCACCGTTTCTATTCCCACCAGCCGGACCTGAATTTCGACAACCCTCAAGTCATGAAAGCGGTGCTGTCAGTCATGCGCTACTGGCTCGACATGGGCATCGACGGCCTGCGGCTGGATGCGATTCCGTATCTCATCGAACGGGACGGCACCCACAACGAAAACCTGCCCGAGACCCACGACGTCCTCAAGCAGATTCGTGCGGAAATCGATGCCAATTACCCCGACCGCATGCTGCTGGCCGAGGCCAACCAATGGCCGGAAGACACGCAACTGTACTTCGGCGAGACCGACGCCAAGGGGCTCAATGGCGATGAGTGTCACATGGCGTTTCACTTCCCGTTGATGCCGCGCATGTACATGGCGCTGGCTCAGGAGGACCGTTTTCCGATTACCGATATCATGCGCCAGACCCCGGAAATCCCGGCCAACTGCCAGTGGGCGATTTTCCTGCGCAACCACGATGAGTTGACCCTCGAGATGGTCACCGACAAAGAGCGCGACTACCTGTGGAATTACTACGCGGCCGACCGTCGTGCGCGGATCAACCTGGGGATTCGCCGTCGCCTCGCACCGTTGATGGAGCGCGACCGTCGCCGTGTGGAATTGCTCAACAGCCTGCTGCTGTCGATGCCCGGCACGCCGACGATGTATTACGGCGATGAAATCGGCATGGGCGACAACATCTACCTCGGCGACCGCGATGGTGTGCGCACGCCGATGCAGTGGTCGATCGATCGCAACGGCGGCTTCTCCCGCGCCGACCCGGCGAGCCTGGTGCTGCCACCGATCATGGACCCGCAATACGGTTACCTGTCGGTCAACGTCGAAACCCAGGCTGGCGACCCGCATTCGCTGCTCAACTGGACCCGACGCATGCTTGCTGTGCGCAAGCAGTCCAAGGCGTTCGGGCGCGGCACGCTGAAAATGCTTTCACCGAGCAACCGCCGGATTCTGGCCTACACCCGCGAATACACGGGGCCGGACGGCAAGCATGAAATCATCCTCTGCGTGGCCAACGTGTCGCGCAGTGCGCAAGCGGCAGAACTGGACTTGTCGGCCTTCGTCGGCATGGTGCCGGTGGAAATGCTCGGTGGTAACGCCTTCCCGCCGATTGGCCAGTTGAATTTCCTCCTGACCCTGGCGCCGTACGGTTTCTATTGGTTTGTACTGGCTGCGGAGAATCAAATGCCGAGCTGGCATGTGGAACCGGCGCAGAGCCTGCCGGACTTCACCACCCTGGTGCTGAAGAAACGCATGGAAGAACTGCTCGAAGCGCCGTCTCGCGGCACGCTGGAGCAGGGCATCCTGCCAAGCTGGTTGCAGAACCGGCGCTGGTTCGCGGGCAAGGATGCCGCCATCGAAAAGGTCAACCTGGCCTACGGTGTGCGCTTCGGCGACGCACAGCACTCGGTGCTGCTGAGCGAAATCGAAGTCACCAGCGGCGGACAGACCAGTCGCTACCAATTGCCGTTCGGCTTTATTGCCGAGGATCAGGTTGGCCCGGCGCTGCCGCAGCAACTGGCACTGTCGCGGGTACGACGTGGGCCGCAGGTGGGTTTGATCACTGATGCATTCAGCCTCGAAAATTTCATCCTCGCGGTGTTGCGAGGTATGCAGGAAAACATCGTGTTGCCTTCGGATGGCGGCGAGATCCGTTTCGAGCCGACTGCCGAGCTGGCCAAATTGGGCTTGGGCGCTGACTCGGAAGTGCGCTACCTCTCTGCGGAACAGTCCAACAGTTCTGTGGTGATCGGCAAGAGCCTGGTGCTCAAACTGATCCGCAAGATCGCTTCGGGCGTGCACCCGGAGCTGGAAATGAGCGCGTACCTGACCAATGCCGGTTTCGCCAACATCTCGCCGCTGCTGGGTTCGGTGGTTCGCCGCGACGCCAAGGGCGAAGACAATCTGCTGATGATCGCCCAAGGCTATTTGAGCAATCAGGGCGATGCGTGGGAATGGACACAGAACAACCTCGAACGGGCGTTGCGCGACGAACTGGCCGACGCCATGTCCGAGCAGGACCAGCATTACAACGCCCTCGGCGAGCTGCGCGATTTTGCCGGCATGCTCGGTCAGCGTCTGGGGGAAATGCACCAGGTGCTGGCCGCGCCGACCGATGACCCAGACTTCGCGCCGCGCGTCACCTCGCAAAAAGACGCCTTGGCCTCGGCCAAGGATGTCGCGGCGCAACTGGAACATGCGCTGAAGTTGCTCAAACAGCATCAACACGAACTGAACCCGGCGGACAAAACCCTGGTCACTCGTTTGCTCGACAACAAAAAAGCCATCTTCAGCCATGTCCAGGAATTGGGCAGGAAGGCCACTGGTGGCTTGCGGATTCGCGTCCATGGCGATTTGCACCTCGGGCAAGTGTTGGTGATCAAGGGCGATGCTTACCTGATCGACTTCGAAGGCGAGCCGGCTAGGCCATTGCCCGAGCGGCGCGGCAAGCACAGCCCGTACAAAGATGTCAGCGGTGTGTTGCGTTCGTTCGATTACGCGGCGGCCATGGCAATCAATGTGAACAACGTTGATAACACCGCCGATGCCCAAACCGCGCGCCAGCGAGTCGCCGATCGCTACTTAATTGAGGCGAAACAGGCATTTGTCGACGCTTATCGGCTGGCGGCAGCTAGTCTTGCTCATGCGTGGCAAGATCCGGAAGGCGAGGACGCCGCGCTGGCGTTGTTCGGTCTGGAGAAGGCGGCGTATGAGGTGGCCTATGAGGCAGAGAACCGGCCGACCTGGCTACCCGTGCCATTGCACGGTTTATATGGATTATTGAGTGGGCTTAAACCCTTTTCCGATCTTGGTGGAGAGTAGTCATGAGTTTCTCGAACAAGGAACAGGGTCACGCTAAAGAGGCGTTACTGCCCGGACCGCGGGACATCGACGCGCTGGTACGCGCCGAACATCAAGACCCTTTTGCAATTCTCGGCCCCCATGGCGACGACGCCGGCGGCCAATTCATTCGAGCGTATCTGCCAGACGCGCTGAGCGTGCAAGTGCTGGCCAAAGACTCCGGCGAAGAAGTCGGGACATTGGAGGCTTCTGATACGCCAGGGCTGTTCGTCGGCCATTTCAATCGGGCGCAGCCGTATGTACTGCGCACCCGCTGGGCCGGCGGGGAGCAAACCTCGGAAGACCCTTACAGCTTCGGGCCGTTGCTCGGCGAGATGGATTTGTACCTGTTCGCGGAGGGCAATCACCGGGACCTCAGCAGTTGCCTCGGTGCGCAGCTGCAAAATGTCGATGGCGTCGATGGCGTGCGTTTTGCCGTGTGGGCGCCGAACGCCAGGCGGGTGTCGGTGGTCGGTGATTTCAACAACTGGGACGGTCGTCGGCATCCGATGCGCTTGCGCCATCCGACGGGCGTCTGGGAGTTGTTCCTCCCGCGCCTGCAGGCGGGCGAAGCCTATAAATACGAAATCCTCGGCGAACACGGCATTCTGCCGCTCAAGGCCGATCCGATGGCCCTCGCAACCACGCTGCCACCGGATACGGCCTCGAAAGTCGCCTCACCGCTGAGTATCGAGTGGCAGGACCACGAATGGATGCAGGCCCGGGCTGAGCGTTCAACCCCAAGTGCGCCTTTGTCGATCTACGAATTACACGCCGGTTCCTGGCAGTGCGAACTGAACGATCTCGGCGAAGTCGCTCGCCAGTACACCTGGCATGAGCTGGGCGAACGCCTGATTCCGTACGTGAAGGAATTGGGCTTCACCCACATCGAATTGATGCCGATCATGGAACACCCGTTCGGTGGTTCGTGGGGCTATCAACTGCTCTCGCAATTCGCCCCGAGCGCCCGCTACGGTTCGCCGGATGATTTCGCCGCCTTCGTCAACGCCTGCCACCTGGCGGACATTGGCGTGATTCTCGATTGGGTGCCGGCGCATTTCCCGACGGATACCCACGGTCTTGCTCAATTCGACGGCACTGCGCTGTACGAATATGGCAACCCGCAGGAAGGTTTTCACCAGGATTGGGACACACTGATCTACAACCTCGGCCGCACCGAAGTGCACGGCTACATGCTGGCTTCGGGGCTGCACTGGCTCAAGCACTTCCACGTTGATGGCCTGCGCGTCGATGCGGTGGCTTCGATGCTGTATCGCGATTACTCGCGCAAGGCCGGCGAGTGGGTGCCGAACCGTCACGGCGGTCGGGAAAATCTCGAAGCCATCGACTTCCTGCGCCACCTCAACGACGTGGTCAACCTCGAAGCGCCCGGTGCGATGGTGATCGCCGAAGAGTCCACGGCATGGCCCGGCGTCAGCCAGAGCACGCAGCAAGGCGGTCTGGGTTTCGACTACAAATGGAACATGGGCTGGATGCACGATTCGCTGCATTACATCCAGCAAGACCCGGTGTACCGCGGGCATCACCACAACGAGCTGAGTTTTGGTCTGGTGTATGCCTGGTCCGAGCGCTTCATCCTGCCGATTTCCCATGACGAAGTGGTGCACGGCAAACACTCGCTGATCGACAAGATGCCGGGCGACCGCTGGCAAAAATTCGCCAACCTGCGGGCGTATCTAACGTTCATGTGGGCGCATCCGGGCAAGAAGCTGCTCTTCATGGGCTGCGAGTTTGGCCAATGGCGCGAATGGAATCACGATCAGCAGCTGGATTGGTATCTGCTGCAGTACTCGGAACACAAAGGCGTGCAGAAACTGGTTGGCGACCTCAATCGGTTTTACCGCGAAGAGCCGGCATTGCATGACCAGGATGCTGCGCCTCAGGGCTTCCAGTGGTTGATTGGCGATGATGCGATCAACAGCGTTTACGCATTCCTGCGCTGGAGCAAGGATGGCCGGCCGGTGTTGGTGGTGGCTAACTTCACCCCGGTGCCGCGAGAGGCTTATCGCATCGGCGTGCCGTTTGCCGGGCGTTGGTTGGAAGTGGTGAACAGTGATTCGGAGAAGTACGCGGGTTCGAATTACGGGAATGGCGGCGGGGCGTTTACCGAGGCCGAACCGAGCCATGGGCAAGCGGAATCGCTGGTGTTGAATTTGCCGCCGTTGGCGGTGTTGATGTTGCGGCCGGAGGGTTGATCCAGAACCGCGTCGCATTCATCGCGAGCAGGCTCACTCCTACAGGTGTAGCGTAAATACTGTAGGAGTGAGTCTGCTCCGGGCGGCGTTCCGACGATGGCGCCAGACCAGACAATATGGGTCGCGAATTCAGGCCTTCACCACCGCATCCGCACACCCAAACTACCTATTAACCCATTCAAGTCATTTTCATCCACGTCACTGCTGTAATCAGCGCTGACATACAGACTCACGACCGGCGTCACCCTCGCCACCAGCCCCAGCCCGACTTCAACGGTGGATGAGTTGCGGCTGCTGCTGATCTTGTCGACCTGGTCCAGCGTCACGGTATTGCCGGTGTACACCGTGTGCCACAAGTTGGTCCGCACGTACGGTTCGACTCCGAGACCATTGATGTCGTAACTCCCTTTCAATCGTGCACCGACCCGACCGCTCCAGGCCGTCAGGTCGCTGGACGATGCGTTTCCAGAGCCGGCGTACGGCGTGTCGAGCGTGATGCGCTGATTGATCAACTGCGCCTGCGGTTCGACGATCCAGTTGTCGCTCAGGCCAATCGGGAATCCCCCTTCAACCGAAAGAGTGAGCGCGCTGCCCTCGGTGGCTTGCCGCGCGCCTTGCTCGTTGCGACTGAAGCCGCTGACCCGACCGCCGCTGGCCGTCAAATCCACGTGCCAGCCCTGCGGGCCGGTCAGGCTCCAATAAGCGCCGAGGCTTTGGCCCTGCAGATTCAGCGTGTCAGTCTCGGGATCAGCGACGGCGCGACTGGTCAACAGGCCGTTACCATTAGCTTCGAATTGGGTCGTACCGCCGATCAGACCGACCTGCTGGGTATGGCCACTGCTGCTTTGCAGCATGAGGATTGCCGGGCCTTTGAATTGATTGGCGCCGGGCAGGGTCGATCCTTGGGACTGATAATCGGTTTGCGCTTGTCGCGCTGCCTGTCCGTAGAGTTGATCCCACGCCGAGGGCTCGGCGTCTTCGACTGTCAGGCGTGAACTTCGCAAATCAGGCGCGGCGCTGAATCGGCCGGGATACGTTGTGGCGAGAGCGGGCAAGCTGAGCACCGGGACTTCCTGGCTATACCAGGGCGTTGTCTCTTCTTCGGCAGGTGCGGCCTGCACCTCAATGGAAGAACACAACAGGAGCGAACTTGAAACAGTGCAAAAAGTGACTTTGATCTCTTGTTGGGTGAATGAGGTTTTCATGGAGGTCTACCTTGCAGTCGCATGCGTTATCTCGCTGTGGCGTCTCTCCTACCCCGAATGAGGGGCGACCGAATGGAGTAAGGCACGCCTCGGGCCGCCCGTTTTAACGGGGTCCGGGAGCTGCCTCTAGTGGTACTTCGGGGGTAGTAAGGTGTAGCTAAGAAGACTGATGGCGTCGCGTCAAGAAAATGGCCGATAAATGGTCTTGTAATTTTAACGAAGTCAAGTGCCTGATTTTATGAGGGCATCTAAGTGATTGTTTGTTTGGAAAATCGTGCCAAAACGTTGTTCTAGAGGCCTTCAGTAGCTGGCTATCGGTTCACCAGCCAATTCGCAGGCCAATATTGCCGGCCAACCCATGCAGCTCATTACTGTCGATATTGCGGCTGTAGTCAGTGCTGGCGTAAATGCTCACGGATTGCGCAAGGCTCACCACTACTCCAAGGCCCAGATCGGCCGATGAGTATTGTTGTCGGGTTTCAATCGGATCAGTGCCGAACTTCACGGTGTCAGTTCCCGAAAACGTGTGCCAAAGATTGGCGCGCACATAGGGCTCGACCGGGCGACCACCGACTGTATAGCGACCCTTGAGGCGCGCGCCGAGGCGACCTGTCCAGGCACCGTCGGAATCAAATGAAACACTCGAAATACCGTCATCCTGCCTGTCGAGTTTCACGTTCTGATAAATCGCCTGTGCCTGGGGTTCGACTGTCCAGTTGTCGGCGACCTTGATCGGGTAGCCGACCTCTGTCGAGAGACTCAGGACGTGACCCTTGTTATCGATTTTCAGGCCTCGTTCCGAGCGACTTTCGCCGTCGAGCCAGGTATACATCGCCACGGTGTCGAGGTAGGCGCCCTTTTTGTCGGTGAGTGTCCAATAAACGCCAGCGCTGTCACCGTTAAGGTCAACTTTCCCGGCGCGTTTGCCTTGAAAACCCTGGTTGAAACCATCGACGTCGCCTTTCAAATCGCTGTGGCCGACGAAGAAACCGCTGCGTTGGGTTTGCCCCGTCGCCCATTCGGAACTGAATAAATCGTTGCCAACCTGAAAGCCCTTCAGCGATCCATCGAGTTTCGGTGAAACGGTGCCGCCCCACGTCTGATCGAAGCGCTTGCCGTACACCCGACCCCAGCCAGCACTCAACGCACCGGTTTCAGTCAGCAGGCGCTGGTCACCCTGGCGATCATGGAACGTGCCGAGCGCATCAAGGGCCAATCGCGCGGCGGCAGGCGGAACTGCCGACCACGTGGGCACTTCGGCCCGGTACAGGGCAATGGGCGCGGCACCGGGTTCGGCGGCGGGTAGCGCGGGCGATCCGATCGCAGCGACTGGCGTTGCCACCAGCGGAACCAGAATGGGCGGCAGGGCAGGGTCGGGATTGGCCACCAGAACCAACGGCGGGGCCACGACGGATGAGCGCAGATACCAACTGTTTTCGCTTCCAGCCGTGACGCCACCCTTGAACAGTTGGTAATCGTAGGCCCCGACCGAGACCGGCGTCTTCAGGGCGAAGGCGCTGTTATCGCTGACCGCCGTGCCCGAAGCCTGGACCAATTGAATACCGTTCTGCTGGGTCAGCGCGCCAGCGCCGCCGACATTGCTGACGGTGATCAGGGTGCTGCCGGTCAACGTTCCGTTGTTCACCACGAGTTTGTCGCTGGGTGAGCTGTCATCGCCCACAGCAGATTGCAGCAGCAACTGACCGCCGCTGCCTGCGTAATTGCCTTCAACGGTCAGGGTGTCGTTGGTGCGGGTGTTACCACTGGTGAGGTCGATCACGCCGCTGTTGTTGAGGGTCGCCAGTTGGCCGGAAGTGAATGACGCAATGCTGCCCTGGACCGAGGTCAGCGTGCTGCTGCCATCGATGTTGAACACGCCAGTGCCGGTGGTGCTGTCGCCCACGCGGAAAATGCCATCCAGGTCGAAGCGCGATCCGTTATTGAGGTTGACCGTCTCCCAATTCACATAGCGGCCAGCACCCGCCGAGGTTGTACCGTTGAAGGTCAACAGGTCGGTGCCGCCTTCGCCGTTGATGCTCGGCGTGAGCGCGAGGGTGCTTTCAGTGAGATTGCCCAGGGTGGCCGTGTCGTTGCCGTCGCCCATGAGGATCGCCGAGCGGATAATGCCGCCGCCGTTCCAGACCAGTGTGTCGTTACCGGTACTCGCGCGGATCTCGCCGACGATTTCGCCGCCGGTCACGGTGATGCTGTCGTTGCCACCGCTGACGCTGATGTTGCCGCCAATCCTGCCGCCGGACACGATAATGGTGTCGGTGCCGAATCCCGTCACCAGGTTGCCCAGAATTTGACCACCAGACAGGTTGAACAGATTGTTGTCGAGCTTCATGTCGACTCGACCAATGGTGCCGCCGGTCATTCTGGCGGTGTCGCCGTCCTCGAATGCACCGGTAATCGTACCGCCGGTCATCAGGAAAAAGTCGCGGCTGTCACCTTGGGCCAGCGACTGAATGGTGCCGCCGCTCATGGTGAAATTATCGACCCCGTTGCCCTGTGCGACCGCCCCGGTAACCTGGCCGGCACTGATGCTGAAATTATCGGCGCCATCCCCCTGAGTGACAGCGCCGGCGATCGTGCCGGAATTCATATTCACCGTGTCAGTACCGGGGCCAAACGTGACGTTGCCGTTGATCGTCCCGCTGCCATTGGCGGGGAAGCTCAGGGTGTTGTTGCCCGACAAGTCAGTCAGCGGTCCACTGCTGGCGCTGTCGCAGGTAAAACTGTCGTTGCCCGCGGTCGGTGTCAGGACACAGGCCGCGTGGGCCGGCTGGGACCAGCCCACACATAGCCAGAGGGAAACAGCGCAGGCTGAATAACGGTACGTGGGCAGTTCTGTCGAAAACGGCATGCTCGTTCCCTCGAATCGATTCGGTCCCATTCGTCAACGCAACTGACAGGGACAGCTGCACCGTAACAACAGATATCGAGTGCGACTACTGTAAGAGTTGACAGGTTTCACCGCTTTTTTTGTTTATTTTGTGCCTGATAAGCAACATTGCCGGGCGCTTCAAAGATGCACCTCAACCGCTAAGGGTAGATGGTCTGACAGATGTGTCCACGGCTTGCTGCCCAAGATTCGCGGATCGTGACTACTGGCGTTGCGCAGATAGATCCGGTCCAGGCGCAACAGCGGGAACCGCGCCGGATAGGTTTTCGCCGGGCGGCCATGGTGGCGTTCGAAGGCTTCATGCAGATAGTCTCGACGGGCGAGTGTGGCGTTGCCTTGCAGCTGCCAATCGTTGAAATCGCCAGCGATAATCACCGGCGCGTCATGCGGCAGGGATTCCAAGAGCTGGCAGAGCAATTCGAGCTGCAACTGACGATGGCTTTCCAGCAGGCTCAGGTGCACGCAGATCGCATGGACTTCGGCGTGGCCAGGGACGTCCAGCACACAGTGCAGGAGACCGCGGCGTTCCGGGCCGGTGATCGACACGTCGAGGTTGCGATACTCGCGAATCGGGTATTTCGACAACAGGGCGTTGCCGTGGTGGCCGTCGGGGTAGACAGCGTTGCGTCCGTAGGCGAAATCGCTCCACATGCTGTCGGCCAGGAACTCGTATTGCGACGTCTGTGGCCATTCGTTGAAACGGGAAGAGTGACGCTCGTGTTCACCGACGACTTCCTGCAGGAACACCAGGTCCGCCGAGGTACTGCGCACCGCTTCGCGCAGTTCCGGAAGAATGAAGCGCCGATTGAATGCAGTAAAACCCTTGTGGGTGTTGACCGTCAGCACCCGAATGCGATGAATCGCCGGGGGCGTGTTCAACGGGACCGAGGTCAGGGGTTTGCGCTTGGTATCACTGGTCACATTGGCTCCTTCGAATCGGGGCTGCGTATGCATGCGACTAGTGCGGTGGTGGGCAGTTCAGTTCGAATGCACCTGTGACTCGGCATGCCCATGGGGCAAGCAGATCAACATCAAAAACGCGCGAGGCGGCCTGATAGCGACCTGACGCTCTCGTCGTACGCATTCCCCTGTCATCGCCAGCAAGCAGGCTTCTACAGGGAATGGCGTCAGCACGCTTTCAAAAGTGACTCGCCGTAGGGGCGAAACCAATTTCAGCCGTCACCCCCCAAAATGGATATGTACGCAAAGGCAAGCTCAGACAAACACAATCTCATAGGGCAAGCGCATCCGCTCCAACAGCACGCGCGGCAGCAAAGGCGCAATCCCGATCGCCGGCTCACCGTCAAGCTGGCTGGCATAAGCATGGGTAGCGTGGCTTTTGCGCGCAACAGTCCAGGTATCGAGCCGCAACTTGCGGGCGCGGTGCCAGGGAATCAACCCACTGTCACGCGTCGGCCAGTGCCAGGCCCAGACCGGCACTTCGTGAAACGCCGCCCCGACCATCGCGGCAGCATTGGCGCTGGCACGTCCCACTGCATCGTGATCCTCATTGCCGTCCTCGCGCCAAGTGCTGAACACCACGTCGCCCGGCCGCAGGTAGCGGGCAATAAACTCGGTCAACTGAAGTTCACGTTCGGTCAGGGCCCTGTCGGTGAAACCACCACGAATCCACTTCAGGCTGTGCATCGGCAATCCGAGACGGCGCAAGGCTTCGACGCTTTCCTGGGCTCGAAACACACTGAGGCGTTTCTCCGACCATTGCTGAGACCCCGGGTGGCTGGCGCTGCCATCGGTGATCGAGATCAGTTGCAGGGGATGGCCCAGCGTACTGAGCAATTGCAACAGACCGCCGCAAGTCACCACTTCGTCGCCGGGATGGGGGGCGATGACCACGGCGCGAGCGCCGGCGGGGACCAAGGTCTGCGTGTTGATGACAGGAACATTGTCGAGTTGCAGCGCGTTGTTCCAGATCTGGGCTGACAGGCTGCTGTCGCTGATGGAAACAGATTTCATCGGGCTACGTCCTTGTTCTAATGAATAGCAGTGTGCCGCGCTCCGTACCCTGGATTGCAGCGAGCAGAGTATTGCTCAAGTATCGCTATTCGTCGCCCCCTGTTCAGTCAGGCTGTTTTTATCCAGCCTGGACGAGGTTGCGCAGGTAATCACCGAAGCCACCCCGGGCCCGACTGTCGAGTCGCGCGCTGGTCAGCACCTGCGGCCGCTGGCTCCAGGCGATGGTCGCGCCGCAGCGTTCGAGTTGCCGCACCAGCTGCACATCCTCATCGCACGCCAGGGGTTCGAAACCACCGGACCGACGGTAGGCCTCGGCACTGATGCCCAGATTGGCGCCGTGGATATGCCGATGGCCCTCTCGCTGTTTGTAGTGCTGGTGATAGCGAATCTGCGCCGATTGATCGAACGACTCATCCCACGCGTCCACGGTCACCGTGCCGCACACCGCATCGGCCTCAAGCGACAGCTGCGCCACCAGCCAGTCGTGGGCGACGCGGCTGTCGGCGTCGGAGCAGGAAATCCAGCGCACCCCGCGATCCAGCAGAAACAGCGCCCCGGCCGCCCGCGCCTGACCGACATTTCGCGCGTCGATTTCCAGGCAGTGCACCGGGAAACTGCCGACGATGTCTGACGAGCGATCGGTGCAACTGTCGAGCACCACCAACACTTCCACGGCTTCACCGTTCAGCAGTTCATGCTGCGCCGCGCGCAGAGCGGCCCGCAGGCAGTCTTCGAGCAAGTCTTCTTCGTTATGCGCCGGGATCAGGATGCCGATCATCGCAGGCCCTCAAGTGCGGCCACGGAGCGCGGTTCGCGGCTCCACAACTCCAGCAGGAAGTCGGACTCCTGATGCAACACCAGGCGTGGCAGTTGCAGGTGTTCGTGCAGCAAATCGTGCACCTGCCGGGCATTGAGGGGACAGCCCTCGATTGTTGGGCGCCAGTGGCAGGCCAGTAGCTGGCCGTCAGCAGTCAAGGACTGCGCGGCGTGTTCGATCAATTGTTTCAGGTCGTCGGCATCCAGGTAATAGCCGACTTCGCTGAGCACGATCAGGTCGAAGTGTTCGCTCGGCCAGTCACCGGGCAATCGCCCTTGACGGACTTCAGCGTGGTCGAACGGGCTCAGACGCGTGCGGGCCAGCGTGACGGCGGCGGCTGCGGTGTCGCAACACAGCAGCCGGTCGCAACGTTCGGCCAAGCCGGCGCTCAGCTCACCGTTGGCGCAACCCGGTTCCAGGATCGAACGGTAGCGGGGCCGGGGCAGCGCGGCGAGGGTGATCGCGCGTTTGCGTTGTTCGTACCAGCGCTGGCGAAACGCCCAGGGATCGTCGTTGCCGGCAAACAATCCATCGAAATAGCGATCCTCGACGCTCATAGAAACACCACTTCAAACGGTTGCAGCAAACGATCCAGCACATACGGCGCGAGTACCGGCGGCAGGCCGATGTGCGGGTCGCCTTCGAGCTGACTGGCAAACGCGTGGATCGCATGCCGCTTGCGCGCCACCAGCGGCGGGGTCAACAGGATTTTTCGCGCCCGCTGCCAGGGAACGAGACTGTCTTCGGGCGTTGCCCAGTGCCACGTCCAGACGGGCAGTTCGTGGAGGGTGGCGCCGACGCGCTGCGCCGCCGTGGCACTGGCACGGCCGACGGCTTCATGGTCGCAATGACCGTCTTCGCGCCACGTGGTGAACACCACATCGTTGGGGCGCAGGTGGCGTTCGATGAATGCCGCCAATTCTGTTTCCCGCGCCGCCACTTGACTGTCCGCGAAGCCGCCACGCAACCATTTCAGGCTGTGCAACGGCAGGCCGAGCCGACGCAGAGCTTCGGCGGACTCTTGCGGACGCACCGCGCTCAAACGCTCCACCGGCCAGCGTCGCGAGCCGGGATGACTGGCGCTGCCATCGGTGACCGAGATCAGTTGTAACGGTCGGCCAACGGCGGCCAGCAATTGCAGGAAACCGCCGCAACCGAGCACTTCGTCATCCGGATGCGGGGCAACGATCACGGCCCGTGAGCCTTCGGGCACCAGGTCGAGGATGTCGATTATCGGCAATTGCGCCAGATGGCTGGAGGTTTGCCACCGATGCAACGGCGTGCCTTGACCAACAATAGGATTGGCTTTCATAACGTCCATGTTCCGTAAATGACATGTTTGCCGAGGGCCGCAAGGTCGCGTTCGGCGTGGCTTTGGCGCAGGAACACCGGCAGGTCGGCGCTCAGGCGGGCGAACTGCCGGTCCTTGCAATAAGGGCCTGCACCGAGGGCGTGGCCGACATGCAGGATCACCTGTTCCGCGCTGTGTTCAACAATTGAGCGGGCACGGCGAGCGAGCAATTCGGCGTCATCCTGTGGCGCTGCATCAATGCTTGATGCACTGAAGCGCAACACCGTCGCTGCTGCCTGCAACGCGCTGTCGGCCGCGCCGAGGTGGGCGAGGGCATGGGGTTCCTGGCGATGGGCGCAGTGACTGCGCAAGCGTTCGGCGAGGCTTTGCGCCGCGCCATACCAGCATGCCGCAATGCCGATCCCGCCTTGCCAGAAGCCCGGACGTTGCTGGTAGTCGCCGGGGTAGCCGATGGCCTGTGCTTCGGCGCCGTCGAACAACACTTCGACGCTGCCGGTCGCAGCCATCCCCAGCGCTTGCCAGCCCTGATCGGTGACGGTCACGCCAGGCTGATCGAGCGCCACCGCCACCAATTGCTGGCGGTCCCGATCATCCCACGCAGTGATCAATGCGTGGCTCAACACCGACGCCCCCGAACACCAGGCTTTACGCCCGGTCAGCATAACCCGTTGGCCGTGAGGGCTGACGCGCACCCGCGCATCCGGCGGCTCGGCGGCCCACATCCCCCACGTGCTGGAGGGCGTGGGCGAACCACCGAGTTGCTGGATGATCGCCAACACGTCGGTGTGCCCCTCATACAATTTGCACAGCCCCAGATCATGCCCGCCGACCTCCGCCAGACGCTGGAAACGTTCCAGCGTACGGCCGCTGCCCGGCAGCGGAAGCTGATCGAGACCCGCCCCGACCAGCTCCCCCAAGCACCTGCCTAGCGCCGAGGTATCGGCGTAATCAGTTGACTGTCGTAGCAGAAAAGCCTGGAGGTCCATTTCACTCTTCTTCC
Organism: Pseudomonas sp. GB2N2; assembly: GCF_054897705.1. Classification (NCBI taxonomy): domain Bacteria; kingdom Pseudomonadati; phylum Pseudomonadota; class Gammaproteobacteria; order Pseudomonadales; family Pseudomonadaceae; genus Pseudomonas; species Pseudomonas sp. GB2N2. Next base: position 1,655,480 of record NZ_CM142701.1, on the reverse strand, counting down.
TCATGCTGCAATTCGAACAGCAACAACGAACGGCCGGTGACCGAATACTCATGCCCGAACTCGAAGCGTTCCTGACCGCGAATCGACGGCTGATTGGTGTCGATCATGCAGGTCCAGAAACCGCCATCCGGCACTTCCGGCAGGGTGAAGTTGACGATGTCGTGGTGGGCGTTGACCACCAGCAACAACGTTGCATCGCCGCCCTTGCGACGAATTCCGGTCTCCTGGGCGCGGCCATCGAGCAGCATGCCGAGGCATTTGCCGTGGGCGTCCTCCCACTGTTCGATGGACATTTCGGTGCCATCCGGCGCCAGCCAGGTCACGTCCTTGACCCCGATGTCCTCGTTGTAACTGCCCACCAGGAACCGTCCACGACGCAGGATCGGGTAGGCCAGGCGCAGCTTGATCAGGCGTTTGACGAACTTCAGCAGCGACTTGCCGTCTTCGCTCAAGTCCCAGTTGACCCAGCCGATTTCGCTGTCCTGACAGTAAGCGTTGTTGTTGCCGTCCTGGGTGCGGGCGAACTCATCGCCGGCCACCAGCATTGGCGTGCCCTGGGACAGCAGCAGCGTGGCGAAGAAGTTGCGCATCTGCCGATGGCGCAGTTCGTTGATCTCAGGATCGTCGGTCGGACCTTCGACGCCGTGGTTCCACGACAAGTTGTTGTTGCTGCCGTCCTGGTTGTTCTCGTCGTTGGCTTCGTTGTGCTTGTCGTTATACGAGACCAGGTCGTTGAGCGTGAAACCGTCGTGGGCGGTGATGAAATTCACCGATGCGTAGGGTCGACGACCGCGCTGATTAAACATCTCGCCGGACGCTGTCATGCGGCTGGCGAAGTCAGCCAATTGCCCTTCGTCACCTTTCCAGAAGGCGCGCACGGTGTCGCGGAATTTGTCGTTCCACTCGACCCAGCCCGGCGGGAAATTCCCCACCTGATAACCGCCGGGGCCGCAATCCCACGGTTCTGCAATCATTTTCACCTGGCGCAGCACCGGGTCCTGACGGCAGGCGACGAGGAAGCTGTGACGCTCGTCGAAGCCGTCGTGGTAGCGCCCGAGAATGGTCGCCAGGTCGAAGCGGAATCCATCGACGTGCATTTCTGTGGCCCAGTAGCGCAGGGAGTCGGTGACCATTTGCAGCACGCACGGGTGACTCAGGTCGAGGGTGTTACCGGTGCCGGAGTCGTTGATGTAGAAGCGCTTGTCGTCGGGCATCAAGCGGTAGTACGAGGCGTTATCGATGCCACGCATTGACAGCGTCGGGCCTTGCTCGTTGCCCTCGGCGGTGTGGTTGTAGACCACGTCGAGAATCACTTCGAGATTGGCTTCGTGCAGGTGCGCAACCATCTCCTTGAACTCGGCGATCTTGCCGCTGGCGAGGTAGCGCGGGTCCGGGGCGAAAAAAGCGATGCTGTTGTAGCCCCAGTAATTGGTCATGCCTTTGTGCAGCAAGTGCTGGTCATTGACGAAGGCGTGAATCGGCAGCAATTCGACGGTCGACACCCCCAACTTGCGGATGTGTTCCAGTACGTCATCGACCATCAACCCGGCGAAGGTGCCACGCACATTTTCGGGGACGGAGGGGTGACGCATGCTAATACCGCGAACATGGGTCTCATAGATGATCGTCTTGTCCCACGGCACGCTGACGCGATGGTCATGGCCCCACGTGTGGGCGGGGTCGATCACTTTGCATTTGGGCACGAACGGCGCGCTGTCGCGTTCGTCAAAACTGAGGTCAGCGTCGGGGTGGCCGATGGTGTAGCCGAACAGCGCTTCAGACCACTTCAGTTCGCCGACCAATTGCTTGGCGTAGGGGTCGATCAGCAGTTTGTTGTGGTTGAAGCGATGACCGTTGGCCGGGTCATAGGCGCCGTATACGCGGTAGCCGTAGATCAAACCTGGATGGGCATCGGGCAGGTAGCCGTGGTAGATCTCGTCGGTGTATTCCGGAAGTTCGATGCGCTCCAGTTCGACTTCGCCGGCATCGTCGAAGATGCACAGTTCAACCTTGGTCGCGTTGGCGGAAAACAAGGCAAAGTTAACCCCCAGGCCATCCCAGGTGGCGCCCAACGGGAAGGGCAGGCCTTCACGGATTCGCGATGCCTCGGCTTGAGGTTCTGGCGCGGATTTTTTTGGACTGGTCATAGATGCTCCTGCAAATAAGGGGGAATCTCACCGGCTCACTGTAGGAGCGAGCCTGCTCGCGATGGACGTTTACGATTACGCGCCTGTTTTGGATAAACGCGTTGCCCTTGAGTCCATCGCCAGCAGGCTCGCTCCTACAGAGTTCAGTGTTCAGTGTTGACGTTTTGGTGGGCGAACGAACCCTCTGTGGCGAGCACACTCGCCACGAGTTCATTCACTTCAATGCCGGAGAGCGTCAGGACGCAGGCGGTTTACGCGGTGCGCGAGGTTTCTTCTCGACGGCTTTTTCGCCAGGCGGGATTACCTTCGCCGCCGCAGCGGCAGGTTTTGCCTTGGCTTTGGTTTTCGGCTCGCCGGCCTTGCCATTCAAGTCTTTGCTGACATCAGACTTGGTGCCTGCGGATTTGCTGCCGGCCGCCTTCGACGATTTGCTCGGGGCCAGGGCTTCGGCCTCTGCCAATTTGCGCGCCATCTCCCAATGCCTTGAGTCGTGGCCCTCGGGTTTACCCTCCGATTCCCAGATCTGATAGGCAAATTCACGGATGCGTTTATCTTCGGTACTCATCGCAATGCTCCTGAACTGAACTCAAGTGTCGGTAGTTTGGATAAAGAGATTGACCGGGAAGTCCCCCAGTGCCGCACTTATCATCAGCTCCATGTTTTCTGTGACTGCGACGCTGGAAAAAAGTCCCTTCAGATTTTCGGCAGGGGTGGTGAACGGTAATTTGACCCGGGTATCGCCCCACTGCGGCGCGCCGACGTGGGGTTCGGCACTCTTAATCAGCAGGTCGGCACAGCGTATCGGTACGATCACGATAGCCCGCTTTGGGTGGTGCGAACGCGCAAATGCCAAGACTCGGTGAGCCTCGCTGCCGACCACTTCCAGCGCTTGATACGACCCGCGCTGAAACAGCTCGGCATGTTCGGCACGCAGGTTCAAGGTGCGTGCGATCAGGGTTTGTTTGATGCGCCCGTCGCGCCAGTTGGCCAGCAGCTCTGGCGTCTCCGTCGCACGTTTCAGGGCATGTTCGCGACCCGGGTAATCCACCGGGCGGCGGTTGTCCGGATCGACCAACGAGAAGTCCCAGTACTCGTTGCCCTGATAAAGGTCCGGAATGCCCGGCACGGTCATGCGCAGCAAGGTTTGCGCCAATCCGTTGAGTGCACCGGGTGCGGCGATGGACATCGCGGCTTTGCCAAGGGCGGCGCGCAACAGTTGACCTTCGGGGTTGAGCAACAGACGCTCGAGAAACTGCTGGGCGGCTTGCTCGTAGGCTTCGTTGGGCGCGCTCCAGCTGCTTTGCAACTTGGCTTCACGCAAGGCTTTCTGTTGCCACTGCCACACGCGTTGATTGTAGTGCTCGAAGCCGGCCTTATCGTCCCGCTGCAAGTCGAGCGGCCAACTGCCGAGGAGCGCTTGATACAGGATCAGCTCATCGCCAGCGGAGGGCATCTGGTCGGTGTCGCGCAGCGCCCGGGCAAGTGTCTGCCAGAGCGGCACCTGCTCGGCGAACCAGGCGCTGCGCTCGCTCAACACTGCCAATCGTGCGCGGGTGTCTTCGCCGCGTTTGTGGTCGTGGGTCGCGGTGGCCAACAGGTTGTCCGGGAATTCATCGAAGCGATTCAGGCACGCGGCATGAAAGTCGGTCACCGGCGCGCTGAACTGCTCGGTGCTGAAGCCCACGTCATTGCGCGACAGCAGCACTGCCGAGCGATAAAACGCAGTGTCTTCCACGGCCTTCGCCGCCGCCGGCGAGGTCAGTTGCTGAAAGCGTACGCAGGCGTGTTTGAGAATTTTGCGCTGACGCCCCACCGGACGGTTACGCCACGGCTCACCGCCAAGCCAACGCGCTACGCAGTCGAGCACCGGCCAGTCCGCTTCGCCGAGGGTTTGCCGTGCACCGTCCATGGCCTGCTGAAAAAACACATCGTCTTCGGCTGAGCGCCCACGGGGGCTGATGTACGTGCGGTACACCGGGAAATGCACGATCAGTTCCTGCAACGCCCGGCGAATTGCGCCGAGGGTCAGGTCGCGAGTCATCAAGTCATCCCGGGCCACTTGCAACAAGGCCTGGGCGACACTTTCGAAATCGCCGGCGAGGGAACCGTTAAGAATCTGCTGTCGTGCCAGTTGTGCTTCCTGACGGAAATCCGCAGGCCGTCCGCTGTCGCGATTCCACAGTTCGCCGAGCGTCTGCGCGCCGGCGGGATCGTGTTGCAGCAACGACAGCTGATTCATGAATTCATAACCGGTGGTGCCATCAACCGACCAGTCACGGTGCAAGGTTTCACCCTCGCCAAGGATCTTCTCGACGTAGATCGGCAAGTGCCGCCCCGGCGCCAGGCTGTCGACCCGACGCCGCAGTTTGCGGCAATAACCCCGCGGGTCGGCAAGCCCGTCGATGTGGTCGATGCGCAGCCCGTCGATCAGACCTTCAGCGACCAGCTCGAAAATTTTTGCATGGGTCTCCTCGAACACCGCCGGACGCTCTACGCGCAAACCGCCGAGTTCGTTGACATCAAAAAAGCGCCGCCAGTTGATATCGTCCGCCGCCGTGCGCCAGCTGGCGAGGCGATAACTTTGGCGCTCCAGCAACGGGTGCAAGCGCTGGAAGCCTTCCGGTGTCAGGGAGTCGTAGGCTTTGAGGTTGTTTTCAATGCTGTCCAGAACGGCGGGATTACTGGCCAACTCGCGCAGTTCGGCTTTCAACGGTTTGGCCGAACGGTGGGCGTCTGCCTGATCACTCAACGTGCTGAAGCGCTCGGCCAGCGAATTCAATGCGTCGACTTCACCCTTGAGCAATTCACCGTAACTCAACGGGCAAATCGGGAAGCGGTGCTCGTAGTGCTCGACGTAAAACCCGCCGTGCTGCCGATCGAAGCGCAGGGGCAGGGTGCCTTCCTGCAACGCAACGCCATAGTCGCTGCCGAGGAACGGCAGCAGTAACTGGCCCTCCATCAGCGGATCGGGCGAGTGCCACTGAATGTCGAAAAACTCGCCATAGGGGCTCAGGCGTCCCCATTCCAGCAAGTCCAGCCACCAGGGATTGTCGCTGCCGCCGACGGCCATGTGGTTGGAGACGATGTCGAGGATCAGCCCCATGTTCTGTTCGCGCAAGGCGCTGACCAAACGGCGCAACGCCGCTTCGCCGCCCAGCTCCGGGTTGACCGTGGTTGGGTCGACCACGTCGTAACCGTGCATGGAACCGGCGCGAGCGCTCAAAATTGGCGAGGCGTAGACATGGCTGATGCCAAGGCTGGCGAAATACGGCACCAGCGGCACCGCTTGATCGAGGGTGAAACCTTTATGAAATTGCAGGCGCAGCGTCGCACGCAGCGGTTGATTGCGTTGCTGATTCATCGGTCACGCTCGGCAGCCTGAAGCCGCGCGCAGGCGAGCAATTCCAGGCGTCGGGCGGCGTCCGGGCCATCGAGCAGTGCTTCGCTGTCGCCGGGCAACCGTCGCGACCAATTCGGATGCGTGTCGGTGGTGCCGGGCAGGTTGGCCTGCTGTTCCATGCCCAGGGCATCCTCCAGCGGCAGCAGCACCAGCGGCGCGCGGGTATGGCCGAGAAAACGCACCGCCGCGTCGAGCACCTGATCGGTCTCGTGAGACTCTTCAAGGAAATTCTGCGGGTCTTCGCTCAGCACCCGACGCAGTCCTTCGCGCTCACGCTCGCGATGATGACGCCACTCGATTTCCCCGGTGGCATCGACCATGCCGAGACGGGCATTCCAGTCGATATCACGGCCACGCCACCAGCCGTTGAGCGTTGGCAAGTCGTGGGTACTGGTGGTCGCCAAGGCATTGTCCGGCCAGTCGAGAATCGGTTTGAAATGCGCGTTGTCCTGTTCGAAGAGCATCACGCGCATGCCGAGGATCGAGCGGGCAATGAGCTTTTCGCGCAAGCCGTCCGGCACGGTGCCAAGGTCTTCGCCGAGGACGATGGCCTGATGACGATGGGATTCCAGCGAGAGCAAACGCAGCATGTCGTCGATTGGATAGTAGAGATAGGCACCGTCAGCCGGCGACGCACCGTTGGGGATCACCCACAGCCGTTGCAGTCCCATGACGTGATCGATGCGCAACCCGCCGGCGTGGGCGAAGTTGGCCCGCAGCATTTCGATGAACGCGCGGAAGCCATTACGCACCAGGCCTTCCGGGGAAAACGCGGAAATCCCCCAGCCCTGACCGGTGCGATTGAGAATGTCCGGCGGTGCGCCGACGGTCAGGGAGGCGAGCAATTCGTCCTGGCGGCTCCAGGCCTGGCTGCCACCGCCGTCGGCACCGACCGCCAGATCTGCAATCAGGCCGATGCTCATGCCGCTGCTGCGAGCCGCCGTTTGCGCGCGCTCCAGGCAACGGGTGATCAACCATTGGCAGAACGCAAAGAAGCCAATGCGCCCGGCATTTTCCTCGGCAAATTCAGCCAGTTCAGCACTGCGCGGATCGCGCCATTGCTCAGGCCATTCGCGCCAGTCGAGGTTTTCACCTTTGGCAGCACGGGCTTCCTGAATGGCTTCGAAACGGCAGTGGTTTTCCAATGCTTCGCCGGCGGCGTGGCGAAAACTGCTGAAGTCCGCATGCAGCGGATGCTCGCCCAGCACAAAACCTTCGTACAACGCCTGCAACAAGCGGTGCTTGGCTTCGGCGGCAACCGGCCAGTCAATCAGTGGTAATTCTTCCAGATGCTTGAGTTGAGCAGCGAGCCCGGCGGCATCGATGGCCGTGCGCATCGCGCGATCGCCAAGGATCGCGCCGGGCGCGGCATACAGGCTGTTCAAAAACAAACGGCTGGAGGGGGAATATGGGCTGTAGCGGTGGGTGTCGCTGCTGAACATCGCGTGCAGCGGACTGATTGCCAGCGCTTCGGCACCGCGTTCACCGGCCACGCGAGCGAGTTCTTCCAGGGCTTGGGTGTCGCCAAAACCGCCATCGCCGGGACGGCGCAGCGAATACAACTGCACGCTCAGCCCCCAGGCGCGGGGGATCGGACTGTCAACGGCATCGCCAACGCTGTAGCAACGTGTTGGCGCCACGGCCAGGGTAAATGACTGGCCGTCAATGCTGACGTGCTGATAGCCGACCGGAATCAGGCCGGGCAATACCGCCTCGGCGTCGAGTTTCAGGCTGAGTCGCGAGCCGTCTTCGAGGTGGATCTCGCAAGACGTCAGCGGGTCGAAGTGGTGGGCCAGGTTCAGGCCGACACCGAAGTCTGCGGTCAGCAGCGGCGGCAGGTGCCGGGTTTGCTGAACCTGCAGCAATTCGAGGAGGCTGGCGTCGATTTCCTGGGCGCTGCTCGCCGGGTGGCCGAGTCCGATGAGGACGTTGCGTAATACCGCAGAGGCGACTTTCTGCGGGCGGCCGTTGGCGTCGATCCAGTCGACGGCCAGGCCAGCTCGGCTGGCCAGTATTTCCAGTTGCGCATCGCTCATTGGCGCTCTCCATCCGGGGTTGGCAAAGGGGCTGCGGCCGTGAGGCTGACTAGCGCGCAATACGGGGCAAGTGTGCCCCGGTTCAACAGCTCGGCGGACTTCGAAGGGTGTTCGAACAGCAACGAAGCGCCGGCGTGTGGGGAATGGACCACCGGCGCGTTGCTGAGGTTCAGGTCAATGCGCAGCAGACTGCCATCGCCCAATTGCCAGCGTGCGGATACCGCGCCATTCGCCAGCACATCCGCCCCCACCGGGTGCGCGCCGGGGACACGTGGCACGATCTGCTGATGGCGGATGTTCAACAGTTGACGGTATCGCTCGTACATCGAGGACTGTTGATTGGCCTTCAAGTCCGGGCGGGAATCTTCGAATGTCTGTTGCGCGTTCGGGTCAGGGATCAGGTCTCGCTTGACGGGATCGGCAAAGGCGTCGAACGCGGAAAACTCGCTGCGACGGCCTTCACGAACCAGTTCCGCCAGCTCTCCGTGGTGGCTGGTGAAAAACAGAAAGGGCTCTGGCGTGGCAAATTCGTCGCCCATGAACATCAGCGGAATCATTGGCGATAACAGCAACAATGCCGTTGCGGCAATCAACGCGTCGGGATGCGCCAGTTGGTGCAGCCGTTCGCCAAAGGCGCGGTTGCCGATCTGGTCATGGTTTTGCAGAAACAGCACGAACGCACTGGGCGGCAAGTGACCGCTGGGTTCACCGCGTGCTTCACCGTTTTGATTGGTATGGCCCTGGAACACGAAGCCCTGGCTCAGGCAGCGAGCCAATTGTCCGGTAGGGTCGTCCGCGTAGTCCGCATAATAAGCGTCGGTTTCGCCGGTCAGCAGCACGTGCAGGGCGTTATGGCCGTCATCGTTCCACTGCGCGTCGTAACCTTCCTGAAGCAGGCTGGCCTGGTTGTGTTCATTCTCCACTGTCAGCCAGACATGCCGCGAGGGATCGATCTGCTCGCGGATGCGTTCTGCCAATACCTGCAGGAAGTCCGGGCTTTTGATTGCGTGCACTGCGTCGAAACGCAAACCGTCGAAGCGGTATTCCAGCAACCACATCAACGCATTGTTGATGAAGAAGTCACGCACTTCGCGCCGCCGGAAGTCGATGGCGGCGCCCCAAGGCGTGTGCTTGTCTTCATTGAAGAAGCCCTTGGCGTAGCGATGCAGGTAATTCCCGTCGGGGCCGAAGTGGTTGTAGACCACGTCGAGAATCACTGCCAGGCCATGGCCATGGGCGCTGTCGATCAGGTGTTTGAGTTGTTCCGGAGTGCCGTAAGAAGCTTGGGGCGCATAGAGCAGAACGCCGTCGTAGCCCCAGTTTCGATCACCGGGAAACTGCCCGATGGGCATCAGTTCAATCGCCGTAATGCCCAGTTCAGCGAGTCGTGCCAGGTGCTGTTCCACCTCGCTGAAGCCGCCCAGCGCACCGACGTGAAGCTCGTAGATGACCGCTTCATTCCATGGCCGCCCGAGCCAGGCGCTGTGTCGCCAAGTGTAGGCGAGGGGATCGACGACGATGCTGTGGTGGTGAATGTCCCCGGCCTGGGCGCGGGAGGCCGGGTCGGGGACGTCGATTTCGCCATCGATATTGAAGCGGTATCGCGTGCCGGCGGGGCAGCGCGTCTTGAGCACGAACCAGCCATCAGCCTGAGGCAGTAGTGGCAAGGATTGTCCATTTTCCAGTTCGACACTGACAAAAAACGCATCTGGCGCCCACAAGGCAAAACGCGTGTGTTCTGCGTCCAGCATGATTGCGCCGTGGGGCCAGGTCTCGAGGGTCCGTAACGGCATCTTCAAAAAAACTCCTTACTGATGTTTGGATTTCCCCAGCGCCTTGGCGACAAGCTGTTCGTAAAGTTCGGCGTAGGGTTCGACGGCCTTGCACCAGTTGAACGGTGCGGCCATGGCCCGGCAACGCATGGCATTGAGCAATTCGGGATAGGCAAAGACTTTAAACGCGCGGCTCAGCGCTTCCTGATAACTCTCCACGGTGGATTCGTCGAACAGAAAACCGGTCACGCCATTTTCGATGGTGTCGGCCAGACCGCCGGTATTGCGCGCCACCGGCAACGAACCGAAGCGCTGGGCATACATCTGGCTCAGGCCGCAAGGCTCGTAACGCGACGGCATCAACAGGAAATCACTGCCGGCAAACATGCGGCGCGCGTCGGTTTCGTTGAAGCCGATGCGCACACCGATCTGCCCCGGGAAACGCAGGGCCAGCTCGCGCATGGCTTGTTCTTCTTCCGGTTCGCCGCGACCAATGATTGCGATCTGGCCACCGGACTGCACGATGTACTCGGACACCGCTTCGGTCAGGTCCAGGCCTTTCTGGTAGACCAGTCGCGAGACCACGGCAAACAGCGGGCCCTCGGAATCCTCCAGGCCAAACAGGTCTCTTACGTGAGAGGCGTTGACGGCCTTGCCGTCCCAGTCGCCGATTGCGAACGGGCAGAACAGGTGCGGGTCGGTGGCCGCGTCCCAGCTCTCATCGATACCATTGGGAATGCCACTGAGCAGGCCTTGCTGGGTCTTGGCGGCGAGAAAGCCGTCGAGACCGCAGCCGAAGTCCGGCGTGGTGATTTCCTGCGCATAGGTGGCGCTGACGGTGGTGATGTGGCTCGAATAGGCCATGCCAGCCTTGAGAAACGACATCTTGCCGTAAAACTCCATGCCTTCCTGTTGCAGGGCATGGTTGGGAATGCCCAGCTCCGGGCACGAGCCCAGGCTGGTCACGCCTTGATAAGCGAGGTTGTGAATGGTGAACAGCGTCGGGGTGCGCTGACCACGCCAATGCATATAGGCTGGCGCCAGGCCGGCAGGCCAGTCGTGAGCGTGTACCAGGTCCGGGCACCAGTGGATTTGTGCGAGATTGGCGGCAATATCGGCAGCGGCCAGGCCCAGGCGGGCGAAGCGAATATGGTTGTCCGGCCAGTCGCGGCCATTATTCGCGCCGTAGGGCGAACCTTCGCGCTCGTAGAGTTCAGGGCAGATCAACACGTAAATAACCAGACCGTCGGGCATGTCCATGCGCCCGATCTTGCAGGGCGGCAAAGCAGCGTGCCCACCCAGTTCGCCAATAATGTGAATCGGGTTTTCGCTGTGCAACACCTGCGGGTAACCAGGGATCAACACCCGCACATCGTGCAAGTGCGCCATGGCCCGTGGCAGCGCCGCAGAAACGTCGCCCAGGCCGCCGGTCTTCACCAGGTCAGCCATTTCCGAGGTCACGAACAGAACTTTCTTGCGATTCGGATTCCGATGGGCCACCGGCGTCAGCGTCTTGGTACCCGGAACGCTGATCGATTGGGCACTTGGCGCGCTCACGGCGCTCGTTTCGCCTACCTGCTGATGAGCACGTTCTCCCTGAATATCTAAAGCCGTACTGATCATGTGTATCTCCCGTGTTGTTGATCTAGTTCTCGGTCTGTAAACGGTGTTTCGAGGCCAAATCCTGTGGCCGGGCGCAAACGCGCGACGCATCGACAAGCAATGGCTGCCCATGCGTTTAAGCAAATTGGCTGGAGTGTTCGCTGCAAGGATTGAACCAGTCGCAACGCACTTACCTTTCAGAGGACCGACCCCAAACGGCAAAAGTTTCGATTTTCTTTGCACATTCTGACCGACCGGTTTTGCCCCGCGAAAATGAGTCTAGGCCAGAACTTAGAGCGGTGAAGGGCAGATAGCAAAATTGTTCGACAATCGGTCCAAAGCGGTACGGACGTGCCTGATTGGTCATGAAACGCCCCGACGAAGTGCGGGTTTTTTTATGATTGAGCCCCAAAATGTCACTGACCCGTCACGTGTTTATGCGTGTGCTCCGGCTGTGTCGCACCGTGTTGGTGCGCTCATGAGTCCCGCATTTGGCCGAACCGCTGCCTTACTGCGCGACGGCCTGCCTTGTTATAGTTCAAACCTCATTTTTGCCCGGTCAAGGATCACTGCCATGTCTCAATACACTGCGTTCACCGTCGAACTGGCCGATAAGATCGCCCATGTGCAAATCAATCGTCCGGAGAAAATAAATTCGATGAACGCCGCGTTCTGGAGCGAGATCATCGAGATTTTCCAGTGGATCGACGACACCGACGAAGTGCGCGTGGTGGTGCTGAGTGGCGCCGGCAAACATTTCTCTTCCGGCATCGATCTCATGATGCTGGCGGGCGTAGCGAACGAACTGGGCAAGGACGTGGGCCGCAACGCGCGCCTGTTGCGACGCAAGATTCTCGCGCTGCAAGCATCGTTCAATGCCGTCGATAACTGCCGCAAACCGGTACTTGCCGCGATCCAGGGTTATTGCCTGGGCGGCGCAATTGACTTGATTGCCGCGTGCGACATGCGCTACGCCGCAGAAGACGCGCAATTCTCGATCAAGGAAATCGACATCGGCATGGCCGCCGATGTGGGCACCTTGCAACGCTTGCCGCGGATCATCGGTGACGGCATGCTGCGCGAACTGGCTTACACTGGTCGCGCGTTTGGCGCCGACGAAGCGCGCAGCATCGGCCTGGTCAATCGCGTCTACAGCGACGCCGCCAGCCTGCTCGACGGCGTCATGGGCATCGCCCTGGATATCGCCAGCAAGTCACCGATCGCGATCACCGGCACCAAGGAGATGATCAGCTACATGCGCGACCATCGCATCGACGACGGCCTCGAATACGTCGCCACCTGGAACGCCGCCATGCTGCAATCCACCGATTTGCGCGTGGCCATGGCTGCCCATATGAGCAAACAGAAACCCGAATTTCTGGATTGATTGAAAATGACTTCACGCTGGACCACCGCAGTACTGGACACCGATCAACCGGGCGGCTGGGCCGTTGCGCGCAGCCCCGAAGGTTTTCTGTTCGATGACAATGGCGCGCTGTTCCCGCGCGAATGGCTCAAGCGTCAGGACCTGTCGGTGCTCGCCGAACATGGCATCGGCCATCTCGACGGTGAACCGGTGTATCTGATGGAGCTGCACGGTCACAGCGAAGTCGCTGGCTGCAACTGGAAGGGACTACGGGCCTTTATGCTCGAGGGCGACCCGGTTATCTACAGAGTGCTTGGCTATGCCGCGCAGATCGGCACCTGGGCTCGCGAGCATCGCTTCTGCGGCAACTGCGGGCAGGCGACCCATCAGGTGCCGGGCGAGCGGGGGATGTACTGCGAACCGTGCAACTTGCGCTTTTATCCGCGCATTTCGCCGAGCATGATCGTGCTGATCACCCGGGGCGATGAGATCCTGCTGGCGCGCTCACCGCGGTTTGTCAGCGGGGTCTACAGCACGCTGGCGGGGTTCGCCGAGCCGGGCGAGTCCGCTGAAGAGTGCCTGATTCGCGAGGTTCGTGAAGAGGTGCAGATCGAGGTGAAGAACATCCAGTACCTGGGCAGCCAATGCTGGCCGTTCCCGCACTCAATGATGCTGGGATTTCACGCCGAGTACGCCGGGGGCGAGATTGTCTGCCAGGAAGACGAAATCGAGGACGCCCAGTGGTTCAACGTGCACGAGCTGCCGCCGTTGCCGGCGTCCCGCTCGATTGCCCGTTACCTGATCGACGTTTATGTGGCGCAGCGCCTAGGCCGCGCTGAACCAGTGTTGCCAGGCTAACCGCACGGTCAAGCCCAGCACCACGGTGATGAACACCGGGCGAATGAATTTGGCTCCGCCGCTGATGGCGGAGCGTGCACCGAAGAACGCCCCGACCATCACCGACAGGCCCATGCTCAGGCCGATGATCCAGTCCACTTGCCCGGAAAATACAAACACCGACAGCGCCGCAATGTTGCTGACAAAGTTCATGCTGCGCGCCACGCCGCTGGCCTTCACCAGGTCGATGGGGTACATCAGCAGGCTGCTGACAGTCCAGAACGCGCCCGTGCCGGGACCGGCCACGCCGTCATAGAAACCGAGGCTGAAGCCTTGGGTCGATTGCCACTTTTTCTTGATCGGGGCGTTGCTGTCCAGCGGCGCTTTTGGCGTGCCGCCGAACAATAGATAGACACCGCAGGCAAATACGATCACCGGGAGCATTTTGTTCAGCCATTCGGCGGGCAGGTAATGCGCAACCACGGCACCGGTCAACGCCCCGACCAGCGTGCCGACGATGGCGTGCACCCATTGCCGCGGATGGAACAGCTTGCGGCGGTAGAAGGTGAAACTCGCGGTGGCCGAGCCGAAAGTCGAACTGAGCTTGTTGGTGCCCAGCACCAGATGCGGTGGCAGGCCGGCGGTCAGCAGCGCCGGAGTGGTCAACAGGCCACCGCCGCCGGCAATGGCGTCGATGAAACCGGCAATGAAGGCGACAACGGCCAGGATGGCCAGGGTGGTGAGGTCAACGCTGAGTTCGAAAGGCATGGAATCGGCTTATTCTGCAGGGAGCACAAGGAGGGCCGACATCTTACCTAACTTGGGGGTTGAACTGTCGCGTGGCCAACAGCACAGCAGCAAATTGTCCAGGCACGCCACAGATTACTGTGGGAGCTGACTTGCCCGCGATGGCGTCCTGACATTCAACGACGATGTCGCCTGTGAGGTAGCCATCGCCGGCAAGCCGGCTCCTACGGGGGATCGGTTTTCGGTTTTCGGTTAGCGGGTTGGCTTACAGACCGAGATCCGACAACCCCGGATGATCATCCGGGCGACGCCCCAGCGGCCAGTGGAACTTGCGCTCGCTTTCCTTGATCGGCAGGTCGTTGATGCAGGCGAACCGGTTGGCCATCAAGCCGTTCTCGTCGAACTCCCAGTTTTCGTTGCCGTAGGAACGGAACCAGTTGCCCGAATCGTCGTGCCATTCATAGGCGTACCGCACGGCGATGCGGTTATCGGTGAAGGCCCAGAGCTCCTTGATCAGGCGATAGTCCAGTTCCTTGGCCCACTTGCGCGTGAGAAAACCTTTGGCTTCCTCACGGTTGTTGGCAAATTCGGCGCGGTTACGCCATTGGGTGTCCAGCGTGTAGGCCAGTGAAACCCGCGCCGGATCCCGCGAGTTCCAGCCGTCTTCGGCCAGGCGAATTTTTTCGATGGCGGATTCACGGGTAAAGGGTGGCAATGGCGGACGAACTTCAGCGTTAGACATATTCAGTCTCCCTCTCGATTTCACGTTCAAGCAAATAATCGGGCTTGGTTAAAGTGCTACAGGTCCAATAACTTACGCGCCATGCATTGCGCATTATCGGCGGCACTGTGATCACCCATGACAAACGCCACGGTAATGGCCCCGTCGATCAGGATCAGCAGCTGTCTGGCCAGCGTCTGCGGATCGTTGGCGCCATGTTCGGTGCAGAGCTCTTGCACGTAGTCGAGCAGCTTCTGCTTATGTTCTTTAGCGACCAGGCGTACCGGGTCTAGGGGGGCGCCGGTTTCCCCGCTGGTGTTGATGAAGGCGCAACCACGGAAGCCTTCGGAGTCGAACCAGGCCCTGAGTACGGTGAACAGGTTGAGCAGCCGGTCAGCCGGGGTTTCGGCCTGATCGACGGCGCTTCTGTACCAGTGCATCCAGCGCTCGTCGCGTCGTTGCAGGGCGGCGACAGTCAGCTCCTCCTTGTTGGCGAAGTAGCGGTAGATACTTTTCCTGGAGACGCCGGCGGTTTTCACCAGGAGCTCCATGCCGGTGGCGGCGATGCCACTTTTGTAGATTAATTTTTCGGTGACATCCAGGATGATGTCGCGGGTGTCGTAGCGCATGATTTCGTTCATGTCGCGAACAGTAGAACGATCGTTCTTCTTGGTCAAATGATATTTTGTGATGCCCATGAAGTCGCCATCGCTGGCCAGCCAGTTCCTACAGTTTGACCGCGTTCCCCTCTCGGCGCTGGCGTGCCAGCGATGGCGTCAGGACTGACACCCACAAGACCCGAACCAAGCGATGGTGTAAGCTCTCGGGTTCTTCGGATTCGACCCATTTGCGAGCCCTATGCCGTCGCTTTTCAAACGCTCCCTGCTGCCCAAATTGCGCAGTTTCCCGCTGACCGCCGATGCCGTCACCCTCCTTTCCGGCGCTGCCGAGTTCCGTCGTTGCCTGCTGGAAAAAATTGCCACGGCGACCCAGCGCATCTACATCGTCGCGCTGTACCTGCAACAGGATGAAGCCGGGCAGGAAATCCTCGATGCCTTGCATGCCGCCAAACTGGCCCGTCCGCAACTGGACGTGGTGGTGGTCGTCGACTGGCTGCGCGCCCAGCGTGGCTTGATCGGTGCCGGCAAGCAGCCGGGCAACTCGGCGTGGTATCAGGAAACCACCCGCACCCACGCAAGCGAGGTCCCGGTGTACGGCGTGCCAGTGCAGACCCGCGAGTTATTCGGTGTGCTGCATTTGAAAGGTTTCGTGATCGATGACTGCGTGATCTACAGCGGCGCGAGCCTCAACAACGTCTACCTGCACAAATTCGACAAATACCGCTACGACCGTTATCACCTTCTGCACAACCGTGCCCTGGCCGATTCGATGCAACACTTGGTGCAGCACGGTCTGGTCGCCTCGAAAGCGGTGCATCGCCTCGATCTGCCGAACCTGCCAACCACCCGCAGCCTGCGCAACGACATCGGCGACCTGCGCAGCCGCTTGAAACACGCGGCCTACGACACCACCACCGGCACCACCGATAAAAGCGGTTTGTCGGTCAGTCCATTGCTCGGTGTCGGCAAGAACAACTCGCTGAGCCGGGTGATCTGCGAGCTGATCGCCAGCGCCCAGCATCAACTGACGATCTGCACGCCTTACTTCAACCTGCCGCTGGCCGTGACACGGGAAATCAACCGGGCGCTGGCCCGTGGGGTGAAGATCGACATTGTGGTAGGGGACAAAACCGCCAACGATTTCTACATCCCGCCGAGCGAGCCGTTCAAAGTGATCGCGGCGCTGCCGTATCTCTATGAGATCAGCCTGCGGCGCTTTGCCAAACGGCATCAGCGCAACGTCGAAAGCGGGCAGTTGAACCTGCACCTGTGGAAGGACGGCGACAACACCTATCACCTTAAAGGCATGTGGATCGATCAGCGCTACACCTTGCTGACCGGCAACAACCTCAACCCACGCGCGTTCCGCCTCGATCTGGAAAACGCGCTGCTGATCGATGATCCGAAAGGGGAATTACTGGAACCGCGTCGCAGTGAACTGGCAGAGATTTTCCAGCACACCACGCGCATTGAGCGCTATCAGGATCTGCAAACCTTGCCGGATTACCCGGCCGGTGTGGCCAAGTTCCTCAAGCGTGTGAGCCGAGTGCGGATTGAGCGGTTGCTTTACCGTATTTTGTAAGGCCGGGAGGCAAAGTCGCGCCTGAAAATGCCATCGCGAGCAGGCTCGCTCCTACATTGGAATGCATTCCAACCTGTGGGAGCGAGCCTGCTCGCGAAGGGGCCCGCCTAAACGCTACAAAGACTTCAGTTAAGACCGAGCTTTCCACGCAAAGTCGACAGATCCTCAGCCAAGGTATTCACCGGTCCGACCAACGCTTTACGGTCGCTGTCTTTCACCTTGTCATAGGTCTCAAAACCGCCATCCCTGGTTTTGTACTTGGCCAAAGTCTTGTCCACCGTGGCGAAATTTTTGTCGACCTTGGCAATGAACGCTGGGTCCTGTTTCTCGATTTGCGGACGGAACAGATCGACGATTTTCTTCGCGCCGTCAATGTTGCCCTGGAAGTCATACAGGTCGGTGTGGCTGTAGCGATCTTCTTCGCCGGAGATCTTGGTCGCTGCCACTTCTTCCAGCAACGCAGCCGCACCGCCTACCACTTTCTCAGGCGGGAAGGTCAGGCCGGCCACGCGGGTTTGCAGGTCCTTGACATCTTTGTCCAGACCGTCGGCCAACTCGCCGAGGCCCTGGGTGGTTTTCTCAGTAAACAGCGTGTATTCGATGCGGTGGAAACCGGTGAAGTCTTGCGCTTTCACGCCTTTTTCATGGTCGTCGACACGGGAGTCGATGGACGCGTCGAGGTCACTGAACAGCTCGGCAATCGGTTCGATCGACTCGTAGTAAACCCGGGTCGGCGCGTAGAGCTTTTGCGCGGTGGCCACGTCACCTTTCTTCACGGCGGCGGTGAATTTCTGCGTGTGGCTGGCCAGCTCGTCCAGTTGCTCGGTGACGTAGATTTTGTAGTCCGAGATCGGCCCAACCAGTTCCAGCGGCGCCGTCGCCGCGAAAGCCGAAAACGGGGTGTTGAGCAAACCAAGGGTCAGCAGTAACGCGAGTGGCGGCTTTTTCATGGGACGGTTCCGTGTGGGGGTTATTCAGGTCGTTGTTTTTGGCGGTGTGGCGTTGAGCAGCGAGCGTCCGATGAAATCCTGATCGCCCGTGACACCCGGCAGCGTGAAAAAGTACCCGCCGCCAACCGGCTTGAGGTACTCCTCGAGCGGTTCGCCGTTGAGTCGGGTTTGTACGGTGATAAAGCCTTTTTCCAGGTCGGCCTGGTAGCAGATGAACAGCAATCCCATGTCCAGCTGGCCGTTCTTGTTCACGCCGTTGGAGTAGTTGAACGGCCGGCGCAGGATCAGATTGGCCTGGCTCGCGACCGTGCGCGGGTTGGCCAGGCGGATGTGCGCATCGAGTTTGGTCAGTTTGCCTTCCGGGTCTTTCGCGTAATCCGGCACTTCGGTTTCATGGGCGCCGCCCATCGGCGCGCCGGTACTTTTGACTCGGCCGAGAATGCTTTCCTGTTCCTGCAACGGCGTGCGGTCCCAGCGCTCGACGAAGTTGCGGATGATCCGCACCGCCTGATAGCTACCATTCGCCGCCCACGCCGGTTCATCACTGCCGGGCTGCACCCAGACGATGCTGCCCATGGTCTTGGCATTGTTGGAATCGGGGTTGGCCGAGCCGTCGCGAAAACCCAGGAAATTGCGTGCGCTCTGCGGCGGGACCCCGGGTTTTAACGGAGCCTGGGCCGGCACGCTGCCTTCCTGTTTCCAGCGCACCAGCAGCAAGTCCGGCAGGTTTTTCACGATGTCGCGCAGGGCGTGGATGTTGGTGTCGATGGTGTTGGCGCAGAACTGCAGGCTCAGGTCGCCATGGCAGCAATCGGCCTCCAGCGCATCGTTGGGGAAACCGATCATGCGCATCAGGCGTTTCGGCTTGGCAGCGGCGAGGCCGAAGCGCTCGTCGAACAGCGATTCGCCCACCGACACGGTGATGGTCAGGTTGTCCGGCGTGACCACCGGGCCGAGGATTCCCGAATCCACCGGCGGCAATTTCGGATCGATCTGGGTCACGGGGCCACCGGTCATCAGGAACGCGATGCGCTCGTTGAGCGTGCGGAACAGCCGCTCCAGGTCTTCGCGGTCGCTGGCCAGCACATCAAACGACACCAGCATGCCGGACGCCGGACGCGGGGTGACGATGCCGCTCTGGTGCTGGCCGTGGAAATCATGACGATCTTCGGTCTTGTCGCTGCTCGGTGCTTCGGTGACTTGCGCGGGGCTGGCGGCCATGGCCGGGCAGCTCAAGGCCGAACCGGCGAGGGCCACGCCGGCGGCGCCCATGCCCATCAATACACGACGGCGCTGAAGGTTGAATTGCTCTGAATCGTTCATCTGAAAGTCGTCTTCTGCTTACAGGCCGGAAAGGCCAAGGGCGGGATCGATTGCGTCGAGTGCGTCGGCCAGTGCCTTGGCCTTGTCGGCGATCTGTTTGCGCTGTTCGGCGCTGACCGTGTCGTAACTGGCGTAGCCATCGTTGACCTTGAAACCGTTGAGCTCGGAATCAAGGCTGGCGAAGGCGCTGTCGATGCCCGGCAGCAAATCGGCAGCGGATTTGGTCAACAGCGGACGCAACAGCTCGACCACTTTGCGCGCGGCTTCGAGGTTGCCGGCGAAACCGTTCAGGTCGGTGTGGCTGTAGCGCTCCTCTTCACCGCTGCTGGCGCGCACGTCGCCGAGGTTATTGAGGTTGCGCACTACGATGCTGACCAGTTGTTCCGGCGGCAGCGATTGCGCGAGCAGCTCCTGTTTCAATGCGCTGACATCGGTCAGCAGTCGTTGCGCCACCGGTGTCAGGCCATCGAGGCTGCGTTGCTGGAACAAGCCGTATTCGAGGCGATGAAAACCGCTGAAGTCTGGGTCCTGTTCGCGTTTTTCAAAGTAATCGGCGCGGACGTTGATCGTGTTGTCCAGCTCGGCCAGGCGCTGCGCCGCCGGGGCAATGCGTTGATAGGCGCTACGCGTCGGAACGTACAACGCCTGCGCTTGGCTCAAGTCACCGGCTTCGATGGCTTGCTCCAGGGCGGTGACGCTTTTGATCAGCGCGCTGCTTTGGCTGCTCAGGTAGACGCGGAATTCCGACAACGGACCGACAAAAGCGACCATCGACGGCTTGGCCTTGGCGGCGGCATCGGACGCGGCGTTCGGCGTCACGTGCAATGTGCCGCGCGGGTTGCTCAGCAGGCCGCAGGTGATCGCGTAATCGCCGGGCAGCAGGTTGGCGTTGATCACCTGACTGAGGCCGGGCGCGATGTTTTCCCGTTCTTCGATCACCAGCACGCCGTCGAGGATTTCCCATTCAACGGCGCGATCCGAGCGGTTGACGATACGGAAACTGGCGCGACCGGCCGGCACCGTCAGCGCATTAGGCTCGCAACTGTGCGGGTGAATGGTCACCAGCACCTCGTCATGGTGGGTCAGGCGCTTGGCGGCCGCCATTTTCGAGGCGTAATAGAACAGGCCGCCGGCGGCAATCATCACGATCACCGAACCGGCCACCGCCCAGCGCAAGGCGCGGGGAGGGGAGGGGAGGCCTGAGGAGAAGCTTGATTTGGCATGAGGGCCCTTACTGTCTGGAAAAAATGCATCGGCGCACCCCCTTGTAGGAGCGAGCCTGCTCGCGAAAGACTTACAGGCGCCACGGGGCATCAGGTTTTACGCGTTATCGTTAACGACCATCGCGAGCAGGCTCGCTCCTATAGGAGGTAGGGGGCGCGGATGCCGGCGCGGGGAGGAAAAACATCACCAGCGCCACCCCCAGGTAAATCAGATACACACCCAAGGTGCTGACGGTCGGCGTGTCCTGATAGCCGAACATGCCCGCCAGCACCGAGCCCAGCGGGCCGTCCATCGGCAGCGTGGCGCTGAAGTCAAAGAGCACGGTTTGCAGTTGATTCCAGACCCCGGCCTCATGCAGCGCCTGAACCGAGTTGGCAAGAATGCCGGCGGCGACCACCAGGATGAACAGCCCGGTCCAGCGGAAGAACGCGCCAAGGTTCAGGCGCATGCTGCCGCTGTAGATCAGGAAGCCGACGATAATTGCGAGGATCAGGCCGAGCAGGGCGCCGATCGGCGCGCCCGGACCTTCGCTTTGCTGGAACACGGCGAGCAGGAAGAACACGGTTTCCAGGCCTTCCCGGGCGACGGCGAAAAACACCATCGCAATCAGCGCGGTGACCTGATGTTTGGAGCCGGTCAGCGCGTGATCAAGGGAGACGTGCAGCGAATGCTTGATCGAGCGTGCGACCTTGCGCATCCAGAACACCATGGAACTGAGGATGCCAACCGCCACCAGGCCGACCACGCCTTCAAACAGTTCCTGTTGTTTCTGCGGGAATTCAGCGCTGACCAGTTCCAGGCCACCACCGACCAACAGGGCCAGGGCAGCGGCGAGAAACACGCCGATCCACACGGCGGGCATCCACTGGCCGCGACCGGTTTGCTTGAGGTAACTGGCGATGATGCCAACGATCAACGCTGCTTCAATGCCTTCGCGCAGCATGATCAGAAAGGGAACGAGCATTCGGCACCGCGTCAGAATCAGATAGGGTGCTAATTTGTAACATAATGACACTCATTCCCAAATAGCAATCATTGACATTAACCTGAACCTAAGCTGAACGACCTCAACATCACCTCAGTGCCCTGTAGGAGCCAGCTCCTGTGCGGTAAGATGCCGGCACGCAAACAACAGGGCTCCCGCCGCGCCAATGTCGGAAAAAGACACCATCTCCATTCAACTGGTGCGTGAAGCGCTGTTGCAAAGTTGCGCCCCCGGTGCCGCCACCGACGAAGTATTGAACAAGGTCGGCATCGACCCAGCGCTGCTGCAAACCTCCGACGCCCGTGTCCCGGCCACCGCTTACGCGCGCCTGTGGCGTCTGCTGGCCCGGCGTGGTGACGATGAGTTTTTTGGCATGGACCCGCGCAAGCTCAAGTCCGGCAGCCTGGCGTTCCTGTGCCGCAGTTCAATGGTGCAGCCGAGCTTGGCCGCCGGCCTGGCCTCGGGGCTGGGTTTTCTGTCGCTGATGCTCGAACACTTGCCGGCGCAGTTGGTTCGTCAGCAAAGCCTGGCGGAAATCGTTTTGCTCGAAGACGATCAGGACCCGCGCCGTGCCTTCACTTATTTCACCTACTGGATGATCGTCCACGGCGTGGCTTGTTGGCTGGCGGGACGACGGATTCCGATCCTCGCCATCGAACTGCGTTGCCCGGCACCGGATTTTTGTGATGACTATCAGGTAATGTTTTCCGAAAACCTGCGCTTCGACCGGCCACGCACGCGGATGATTTTTTCCGCCGATTGCCTCGATTGGCCGATCAAGCGCAGCGCCGAAGAACTCACGCGGTTCCTGGCCCATGCGCCGGCGAACATTTTGGTGAAGTACCGCGATCCGGAAAGCCTTGCCAGCCGGATCAAGCAGGATTTGCGGCACTTGCCGGCCGAACACTGGCCGGAAACCGAGCCTCTGGCTCAGAAGCTGTGCATGTCGGCCTCGACCTTGCGCCGGCGCCTGGCGGAAGAGGGGCAGACCTATCAAGGCCTCAAGGACAGCGTGCGCAAGGAATTGGCCATTGTCTGGCTCGCCGAGCCCGCCATCAGTTTTGCCGAGATCGCCACGCGGCTGGGTTTCGCCGATGCGAGTTCGTTCTACAAGGCGTTTCGCAAGTGGTCAGGGTCGAATCCGGGGCATTATCGCAGTCTGATTCTTAACGAAGCGACGTGATCCAGACCCCGTGTTGATTGCACCGACGCTATCGCTGGCAAGCCAGCTCCCACAGGTCATGTATCAAATTTGAAAACACGCCCATTCTGTGGGACCTGGCTTGCCAGCGATGACGACCGCTCAGGCGCCGCACCTCTTGAGTTTTGGCCAAACCAGTCAGATAACTTGATAGCTTTGACCATTGCCTCACACCCCACGCAGAGCGAGTATTTCCCTGGTTTTTACGGTTCCCCCAACCTAATAAAAATACAGAGGGATTCTGGCAATGCGCGATTACTTGTCTGCCACTTCACAGTTCGATTATCAGCACACCGTCGACGCCGCGCTGGCGGGCGATCTGACGGCGCTCAATGCGTGTGTCGAGTGTTGCGACCGGCATGCATTGCCAGGTCGCATCGCGCTGTTTTGGGAAGGCCGCGACGGCGCTAGTGCGACGTACACCTTCAGCGACGTGCAGGACAAAGCCGCGCGCTTCGCCAATTTCCTCCTGGCCCAGGGCGTGCAGAAGGGCGACAAGGTCGCCGGCCTGTTGCCGCGCAATATCGAATTATTGATCACCGTATTCGCCACCTGGCGCATCGGCGCGGTGTATCAGCCGCTGTTCACAGCGTTCGGCCCGAAAGCCATCGAACACCGCTTGAGCTGCTCCGGCGCCAAAGTAGTGGTCACCGACGCGGTCAACCGCGCCAAATTGGCCGAAGTCGCCGATTGCCCGACCATCGTCACCGTCGGCGGCGCCAAGGGCCAAGGCATTGTTCGTGGCGATTTCAGTTTCTGGGCCGAACTGGCCAATTATTCCGCTGACTGCGAACCCGTGCTGCTGACCGGCGAAGACCCGTTCCTGCTGATGTTCACGTCCGGCACCACCGGCCCGTCGAAAGCCTTGTCCGTTCCGCTGAAAGCCATCGTCGCGTTCCAGAGCTACACCCGCGACGCCGTGGACCTGCGCCCGGAAGACGCCTTCTGGAACGTCGCCGATCCGGGCTGGGCCTATGGCATTTATTTCGGAGTGACCGGGCCGATGTCATTGGGGCACCCGATCACCTTTTACGATGGCCCGTTCACCCTCGAAAGCACCTGCCGGGTGATCAACAAATACAACATCACTAACCTCACGGGTTCGCCGACCGCGTATCGCCTGTTGATCGCCGGTGGCAATGAATTCGCCAAGTCGATCAAAGGCAAGCTGCGCATCGTCAGTAGCGCCGGCGAGCCGCTGAACCCGGAAGTGATCCGCTGGTTCGCCGACAACCTCGGCGTGGTGATTCACGACCATTACGGCCAGACCGAGCTGGGCATGGTCCTGTGCAACCACCACGGCCTCGAACACCCGATCCACATGGGTGCCGCCGGTTTCGCCTCGCCGGGCCATCGCATCGTGGTGCTCGACGATGACTATCAGGAACTCGGCGTCGGCCAGCCGGGCATCCTGGCCATCGACCGCACCCAGTCGCCGATGTGCTGGTTTGGCGGCTACGAAGGCGCGCCGACCAAAGCCTTCGTCGGCAACTATTATTTAAGTGGCGACACGGTCGAGTGGAACCCGGACGGCAGCATCAGTTTCGTCGGCCGCAGTGACGACGTGATCACCACCTCCGGTTATCGCGTCGGCCCGTTCGACGTCGAAAGCGCGTTGATCGAGCACCCGGCGGTGGTTGAAGTGGCGGTGGTCGGCAAACCTGACCCGGAGCGCACCGAACTGGTCAAAGCCTTCGTGGTGCTCAGCGCGCAATACCGCGCCGCGCCCGAATTGGCCGAAGAGCTGCGCCAACACGTGCGCAAGCGATTGGCGGCGCACTCGTACCCGCGTGAAATCGAATTTGTCAGCGAGTTGCCTAAAACCCCAAGCGGCAAATTGCAGCGCTTTATCTTGCGCAACCAGGAAATCGCCAAGGCTCAAGAGGCCGCAGCGAAGAACGTTTCAGCTTGAATTCAAGGAAACAATGATGCAGATCGAAAACAAGGTTTTTCTCGTCACCGGCGGTGCGTCCGGGCTCGGTGCGGCCACCGCTGAAATGCTGGTCGCGGCCGGCGCCAAAGTGATGTTGGTGGACCTGAACGCCGAGGCGCTCGCGGCCCAGGCTGCACGCCTCGGTACGCAAAGTGTGGTGGCCGACATCAGCAACGAAGCGGCGGCTGAAGCGGCGGTGCAGGCGACCGTCATAGCGTTCGGCGGCCTCAACGGTCTGGTCAATTGCGCCGGCATCGTGCGCGGCGAGAAAATCCTCGGCAAGAACGGTCCCCACGCTCTGGCCAGTTTCAGCCAGGTGATCAACGTCAACCTGACCGGCAGCTTCAACATGCTGCGACTGGCCTCGGCGGCCATCGCCGAAACCGAGGCGGATGCCGATGGTGAACGCGGGGTGATCATCAACACCGCATCGGCTGCGGCCTACGACGGCCAGATCGGTCAGGCCGCCTACGCGGCGTCGAAAGGTGCGATTGTCAGCCTGACCTTGCCCGCCGCCCGCGAACTGGCGCGCTTTGGCATCCGCGTGATGACCATCGCCCCGGGCATTTTCGAAACGCCGATGATGGCCGGCATGACCCCGGAAGTCCGCGCATCCCTGGCCGCCGGCGTGCCATTCCCGCCGCGCCTGGGCAAACCGGCCGAGTACGCGCAACTGGTCCGACACATCATTGAAAACAGCATGCTCAATGGCGAGGTGATCCGTCTCGACGGCGCCTTGCGCATGGCCGCCAAGTAAGGAGGATTTGTCATGAGCCTTTCCAACGATCCCATTGTTATCGTCAGCGCCGTCCGCACCCCGATGGGTGGTTTCCAGGGCGAACTGAAAAGCCTGACCGCGCCGCAACTGGGCGCCGCCGCGATCCGCGCCGCCGTCGAACGTGCCGGTGTGGCGCCCGACTCGGTTGACGAAGTGTTGTTCGGTTGCGTGCTGCCCGCCGGTCTCGGCCAGGCCCCGGCACGTCAGGCGGCACTGGGTGCCGGGCTGGATAAATCGACCCGCTGCACCACGCTGAACAAAATGTGCGGTTCGGGCATGGAAGCGGCCATTTTGGCCCACGACATGCTTGTCGCCGGCAGCGCCGAGGTGGTGGTGGCCGGCGGCATGGAAAGCATGTCCAACGCGCCGTACCTGCTGGACCGCGCCCGTAGCGGTTACCGCATGGGCCACGGGCGAGTGCTCGATTCGATGTTCCTCGACGGCCTCGAAGATGCCTACGACAAAGGCCGGCTGATGGGCACCTTCGCCGAGGATTGCGCCGAGACCAACGGTTTTACCCGTGAAGCCCAGGACGCATTTGCCATTGCCTCGACCACCCGCGCGCAGCAGGCGATCAAGGACGGCAGTTTCCGCGACGAGATCGTGCCGCTGACCGTGACTGTCGGCAAAGATCAGGTGCTGATCAGCACCGACGAACAGCCACCGAAAGCCAGACTGGACAAGATCGCTTCGTTGAAACCGGCGTTCCGCGAAGGCGGCACGGTGACGGCAGCGAACTCCAGTTCGATTTCCGATGGCGCGGCGGCCCTGGTGCTGATGCGCCGTTCCGAAGCAGAAAAGCGTGGTTTGAAAGCGCTGGCGGTGATTCATGGCCATGCGGCGTTCGCCGACACTCCGGCCCTGTTCCCGGTGGCACCGGTGGGCGCAATCAAGAAGTTGCTGAAGAAAACCGGCTGGTCGCTGGAGCAGGTCGATCTGGTGGAAGTCAACGAAGCCTTCGCCGTCGTCAGCCTGGTGACCATGACCCAACTGGAAATCCCCCACGAGAAGATCAACGTCCATGGCGGCGCCTGTGCCCTCGGTCACCCGATCGGTGCGTCCGGCGCGCGAATCCTCGTGACCCTGCTCTCGGCCCTGCGCCAGAAAGGCCTGAAACGCGGCGTCGCAGCGATCTGCATCGGCGGCGGCGAAGCCACGGCAATGGCCGTTGAATGCCTATATTGAAAACGCCACCGATACCTGTGGGAGCGGATTGAACAAATTAAGGATTTGCCATGATTCCCAATGACGAACAACTGCAGATCAGCGAAGCCGCCCGGCAGTTTGCTCAGGAACGGCTGAAGCCGTTTGCCGCCGAGTGGGACCGCGAACATCGTTTCCCCAAGGAAGCCATCGGTGAAATGGCCGAGCTGGGCTTCTTCGGCATGTTGGTGCCGGAACAGTGGGGCGGTTGCGAGACCGGTTACCTGGCCTACGCCATGGCCCTGGAAGAGATCGCCGCCGGCGACGGCGCCTGCTCGACGATCATGAGCGTGCACAACTCGGTCGGTTGCGTACCGATCCTCAACTACGGCAACGACGATCAGAAAGAACGCTTCCTCAAACCCTTGGCCAGCGGTGCGATGCTCGGCGCATTCGCGTTGACCGAACCCCAGGCCGGTTCGGACGCCAGCGGCCTGAAAACCCGTGCACGTCTGGAAGGCGATCACTACGTGCTGAACGGTTGCAAGCAGTTCATCACGTCCGGGCAGAACGCCGGGGTGGTCATCGTGTTTGCGGTGACCGACCCGAGCGCCGGCAAACGCGGGATCACCGCACTGATCGTGCCCACTGATTCGCCGGGCTACAAAGTCGCCCGCGTCGAAGACAAGCTCGGCCAGCACGCGTCCGACACCTGTCAGATTCTGTTCGAAGACGTCAAAGTGCCGGTCGCCAACCGATTGGGCGAGGAGGGTGAAGGCTACCGAATTGCCCTGGCCAACCTCGAAGGCGGACGCGTGGGCATTGCCTCGCAGGCCGTCGGCATGGCCCGTGCCGCATTCGAAGCGGCGCGGGATTACGCCCGTGAACGCGAGAGTTTCGGCAAGCCGATCATCGAACACCAGGCCGTCGCATTCCGCCTCGCGGACATGGCGACCCAGATCGCCGTCGCACGGCAGATGGTGCATTACGCAGCGGCATTGCGTGACAGCGGCAAACCGGCCTTGGTCGAAGCCTCGATGGCCAAGTTGTTCGCCTCGGAAATGGCTGAAAAGGTCTGCTCCGCCGCCTTGCAAACCCTCGGCGGTTACGGTTACCTGAACGACTTCCCCCTGGAGCGTATCTACCGCGACGTGCGGGTCTGCCAGATCTACGAAGGCACCAGTGATATTCAGCGCATGGTCATTTCGCGCAGTCTTTAAGAAGGAGTCCATTGTGAGTTACGAAACGATTTTGCTGGAAACCCATGGCCGTGTCGGCCTGATCACCTTGAACCGTCCGCAGGCGCTGAACGCGTTGAACGCGCAGCTCGTCAGCGAACTGAATCACGCGCTTGATGGCCTGGAAGCCGATTCGAACATCGGTTGCATCGTGCTGACCGGCTCGAAAAAAGCCTTCGCCGCCGGTGCCGACATCAAGGAAATGGCCGAGCTGACCTACCCGCAGATCTACCTGGACGATCTGTTCAGCGACAGTGATCGCGTGGCCAACCGCCGCAAGCCGATCATTGCCGCGGTCAACGGTTTTGCCCTGGGCGGTGGTTGCGAACTGGCGCTGATGTGCGATTTTATCCTGGCCGGCGACAATGCCCGGTTCGGCCAGCCGGAAATCAACCTCGGCGTATTGCCGGGCATGGGTGGCACCCAGCGCCTGACCCGCGCCGTCGGCAAAGCCAAAGCCATGGAAATGTGCTTGAGCGGTCGTTTGATCGATGCGGTGGAAGCGGAGCGTTGCGGGATCGTCGCGCGGATCGTGCCGGCGGATGAATTGCTGGAAGAAGCGCTGAAAGTCGCAGCGCTGATCGCCAGGAAGTCGTTGCCGATTGCGATGATGGTCAAGGAAAGCGTGAACCGCGCGTTCGAGGTAAGCCTGCAGGAAGGCGTGCGTTTTGAACGCCGGGTGTTCCATGCGGCGTTTGCGACGCAGGATCAGAAGGAAGGGATGGCGGCGTTTATTGCCAAGCGTGACGCCGAGTTCGTCGGTAAGTGATGTAGCGTTTTCAATGGCGCCTTCGCGAGCAGGCTCGCTCCCACACTGGAACGCATTCCAAGTGTAGGAGCGAGCCTGCTCGCGAAAAACCTGAGAGCACCGCGGTGTTTCAGGTTTCCCGCGTCATCGTGGACCACCATCGCGAGCAAGCTCGCTCCTACAAGGTTTAAACCAGATAATTTTTCAGTTCGCGGGCGATGACCATCCGCTGAATCTCGCTCGACCCTTCATATATCTGCGTAATCCGCGCATCCCGGTAGTAACGCTCCACCGGGTAATCCTCCAGGTACCCGTACCCGCCGTGAATCTGCAACGCTGACGAGCAGACCTTCTCAGCCATTTCCGATGCAAACAGCTTGGCCTGCGAGGCCTCTGACAGACACGGCTTGCCCGCGCTGCGCAGCCGTGCGGCATGCAGGATCATCAGCCGTGCGGCGTTGAGTTGCATGTGCATGTCCGCCAGCATGTTGGCAATGCTCTGGTGCTCGATGATCGGCTTGCCGAACTGCACGCGATCGCGGGCGTAAGCCAGCGCCGCTTCAAACGCCGCACGGGCGATGCCCAGCGCCTGCGCCGCAATGCCGATGCGTCCGCCTTCGAGGTTGGACAGGGCAATCGCCAGGCCCTTGCCGCGTTCGCCAAGCAGATTGGCTTCAGGAAGGGTGCAGTTGCTCAGGGTCACCGCGCAGGTATCAGAGGCGCGGATGCCCATTTTGTGTTCGGTACGGTCGACGATGAAACCGGCGGTGTCGGTGGGCACCAGGAACGCCGAAATGCCGCGCTTGCCCAAATCCGGATCAGTCACCGCAAACACAATCGCCAGTTTCGCCCGTTTGCCGTTGCTGACAAATTGCTTGGCGCCGTTGATCACCCATTGGCCGTCGCGCAATTCGGCGCGGGTGCGCAGGTTATGTGCCTCGGAACCCGCTTGCGGTTCGGTCAGGCAGAAGCAGCCGATGGCCTGGCCGCTCGCCAGATCCGGCAACCAGGTCTGTTTCTGTTCGTCAGTGCCGTAGTTCAACACCGGCCCGCAACCCACGGAATTGTGGATGCTCATCAGCGCGCCGGTGGCGCCGTCGCCAGCGGAGATTTCTTCCACAGCGAGGGCATAGGCGACGTAATCGACGTAGGTGCCGCCCCATTCTTCCGGCACCACCATGCCCAACAGGCCGAGTTCGCCCATCTTCGCCACCAGACCGTCGTCGATCCAGCCGGCCTTCTCCCAGGCTTGCGCGTGGGGCGCGATTTCGCCACGGGCAAAGTCCCGGGCCATGTCGCGGATCATGACTTGCTCTTCACTCAATTCGATATCGTGCATGGCTCAGCTCCCGCTCCGGTCAAACCCGCTGAAGAAACTCGCGACGTGCCCGGTGTCCAGCGCGTGCAAGGTCGGTGGGTTCCAGCGCGGTGTCTTGTCTTTGTCGATCAGCAAGGCGCGCACGCCTTCGATCAGGTCGCCGCGCTCGAACCACTGACGGTCCAGGTGCAGCTCAAGGGCGAAGCAGTCTTCCAGGCTCAAGTGCCGGCCGCGTCGCAGCATTTCCAGGGTCACGCCCATGGCCAGCGGCGAACGGGTTTCCAGCAAATCAGCCGTAGCATTTGCCCATTCACGGCTGTCAGCGACGGTCACCTCGCGCAATTGCTCAACCATACTCGGCACGTCGGGCAGGGCGAAGAAGTGATCGATGGCCGGGCGCAGTGCTTTAAGTGGTGCATCGGGCAGTTGCTGTACCGCGAATTTGGCCAGCAGACTGTGCAGGTCCTTCAGCGGCGTCTCGCGCCATTCCAGCCGATCGAGCTTTTCGTCGAGTGTTGCGAGTTTGCTGCTGTCCAGATACCAGTCAGCCAATCCGCAAAACAGCGCATCGGCGGCGCGGATCTGCACGCCGCTGACGCCCAGGTAAATCCCCAATTCGCCGGGGATGCGCGGCAAAAAGTAGCTGCCGCCGACGTCCGGGAAATAACCGATGGCCACTTCCGGCATCGCCAGGCGGCTTTTCTCGGTGACTACCCGCAAGTCGGCGCCTTGCACCAGGCCCATGCCGCCGCCGAGGACAAAACCGTCCATCAGGGCGAGCACCGGTTTGCGGTAATGGTGGATAGCGAGGTCGAGGGCGTATTCCTCGACGAAGAAATCTTCGTGCAGGGTGTCGCCATTTTTGAAGCTGTCGTACAGCGAACGGATATCGCCGCCGGCACAAAAGGCTTTCTCGCCGGCACCCCGCAAGACCACGGCGTGAACCTGCGAATCCTGCGCCCAGGCGTCGAGCTGGCAGTGCAGGAGGCGGACCATGTTGAGGGTAATTGCGTTGAGACCGGCGGGGCGATTCAGGGTCAGGTGACCGATGTGGTTGCGAACCTCGGCCAGCACTTCATTTTGCGTGGCATCCAGGAGCGAAGTCCCTGGAGAAGAAACCTGAGCAGTCATCACTAACTCCCTGCTTTTATTGTTCTTTATAGACAAGCTCGCGCGCGAGCGATGCAGGATCGTACCAGTGCAAATTTATCGTGTACAACCGGGATATGTGCAGGCTCAGTCTGCATTTTTGCAGAGGACTTCGCTGATGCTGCGGCGTTTGGCGTGCAGTTCACTGGCGTGAATCAACCGCTCAAGGTCTTCAGGGGTGACGTCGAAGAAAGCTTCCATGTCCGTCAGGGCCAGTTTCAAGTCTTGGGCGGTAATGGCCTGGCTGTCGGCCGAAGGCATGACCGGCGCCGGTTCGGCGGGGTGTTTCGGGTAACGAATGCGCGTCAGGTTGTTATACGCCAGCGCGCTGAACAACATCGTCGTGGCGCCAAACATCACCGGGGCCAGGGCTTTCCAATCGAGGGCGATGGTCGCCGGGTCAGCCAATACCAGCGTCAGGGCCAGGGCACCGGCCGGCGGGTGCAGGCAACGCAGCCAGCACATCAGGAGCAGCGCCATGCCGGCGGCCAGGCATGCACTGCCGAGGGTGCGCCCCAGCACATGTGCCACCAGCAACGCGACAACGCTGGCGCTCAGGTAACCGCCGAGGATCGACCAGGGTTGCGCCAGCGCACCGGATGACACGGCAAACAGCAACACCGCCGAAGCCCCCAGGGGGCCGATCAAATGCTGCGCCACTTCGATGCCAAACACCTGCGAACACAGCCAGACGCTGAACATCGTGCCCAACGCCATGCCAATCGCGGCGCGGCTCCATTCCGAGGGACGGGTGTTGATGGCGGCGGGTAACCAGCGAGCGAGCATCGGTAACAGACCCATAGATAAAATCGATGCAAAAAAAAAGGCTTAGCTGGGATATCCAGAAAGCCCTTGAAGGTGTTCCAACTATTGGGGGAGGAACGAGGACAGTGTGCCGCTGATTTCTGATGCTGACAAATTCATATTAATGCTGTTTGAGTGCATTATCTTTGCTGTAAAGCCACGCGCCGACCGCTCATGAAGCATAGAAAACCGCCATGGCGGTGAGCGCGCTCAGGGCATAAAACATTGTCGGTGCCGCTGTGTGCATCAATAGATAGCCGCACATCACCGGACTCAGGGCACCGCCGAGGGCGGCCAGGTTCTGCGCACCGTAATAGCTGCCGCGCAGTTCCTCCGGGGCGAGGGTGTCGACGAAGAGGAATTCGGCGGGATAAATGATCATCTCGCCGAGGGTGAAAATAAACATCGCCACCCATCACGACATCAGGCTGTCGGCCAGGCTGAAGCCGATCCATCCGACGAAGAACAGGCTGGTACCACCGGCAAACCAGTAGCGCAGCTGTTCACGCTTGAGAAAGCGCTTCTGATTTTTGATGTTCGGCGGGAGGCCGATTCGCGCCTTTCGCGAGCAAGCCTCGCCACAGGTCCACGCTCCTACAAGGGGTGGTGGTGGGGGGCAAGTTTAGGGTTTCGGCAGGTGAATCAGTACGTAATCATTGTTATCGAAGCGTCCGTTCAATACCGAAAACTGCGTACCCGGAGCAGTGCCGTGCAATGCATTGTAATCACTCTGGTCCATCATCACCCACGCCGGTCGCGCAACGCTTTCCAACTCCTGTATCGACTCAGTAAACACCGGTTGCAGATCCTGCCCGATATTGACCATGAACTTGATCGCCTTGGCGTCTTTGCCCATGCCGTGTAACACCAGCGGCGCCGGGTTTTCCTGTACGAGCGCAAAGGCCGCGCGACTAAACGTTCGGGTATCGTAGAGCCGGCGTTCCACTGGCTCGAACACCAGCAAGTAAACCAGCCACAGCGCCAACACCGCGCACAATGCCAATGCCTGAGGCCGCCATCGCGAAGACTTGAACAGCATGACGATGGCGATGGCCTGCAACCCACCAAGGATGGTCAAAATCGAAGTCAGTGGCTCGGGCACGCGTCGTTGAGCAATCAGCAATCCAGCGATCAGTACCGAGGGTAATATCAGCCACACCCCCTGCATCCCGACCCGCAACCAGGCGAACACCCGGCCGTGCGCCACTTGAAACGGATACGCCGCGATGATCGCCACCATTGGCAATATGGGCAGCACATAACGGGCTTTCTTCGCCTGCGGAATCGATAACCCGATCATCACGATCAGCGCCGCCGCCGTGCAGCAGTGCACCAGGCGCAAGGCCGGACTCGCCTGGCGCGAATCCGTCAGCCAGACCGCCGCCAACGCCAGCAAGGCCAGGGGATAGGCCAGCGCATAGTTACCCAGCGAGCTGGTGAAGTAATACAGCGAACCGCTCATGCCTTCGCTGCCGTCCATGCGGCCCATGAACTGCATGCGTATCACGTCTTGCATGAAGGCCTGGCCGCCGCTGCGTTCAGCCAGCCACAACAACGCGCCGACGCACACCGCCAGCAGCAGCGCCGCGCCAAGGCCAAAACCGAACAGGCGTTGCCATTGGCGATTGATCAGCAGATAGCTGCACAGGATGCCGGTGGGAATCACCAATCCAATTGGCCCGCGGATGCCGAATCCGAGCAGCAACAGGGCGAAGATCAGCCACCAGCGACGCTTTGCCGCACCGTGATCGGCGGCGTAGCCCAGGTAGAACACCGCAAATGCCACCGCAGCGAGCATCAGGTCCAGGGACACGGCGCGGGTTTCGGTGATGAAGGTGCTGGTCATGAGCATCAGCGCGATGCTCAACACCGCCCAGCGCGGGGAGTGGGGCGCCAGCATGCGGTACATCAACGTCACGATCACCGCACCGGCAATCGCGCTGGGCAGCCAGGCACTGAGGCTGCTGACCTCGCCGAATGGCAGTGACAGCAGCCAGATAAACAGCGTCGAAACCGCCGAATAATCAGCGTAAGGCTGGCCATAGGTGGTCGGAAACACCGACGGCCCATGACGCAACATCTCCTGGGCGAACAGCACGAACCGCGAATCGAAACCAATGGCTGCCTGCTGATAAACCCCGGCGCTGAACAGTACCAACGCCAGCAGACCGATTAACCAGGACTGGTGGCGCACGTGCCCTGACATCACAACCCGGCGACGACCGAAGCGGCCGGCCACTGCTGATATGGAATCGGCAATTTGCGCGATTCACCGCGGCCCATCGGGAAGTACGTGAACCCGTTGCGCGCCAGGCGATCAGCGTCGTACAGGTTGCGCCCGTCAAAGATCACCGGTGCGTTGAGCCGCTGCTGGATCAGGTTGAAATCCGGGGCCTTGAACTGCTGCCACTCGGTGCAGATGATCAACGCGTCGGCCCCCGACAGCACTGACTCCGGGGTGCCCATGAGCATCAGCTTCGCTTCGTCGGGATACAAATGCTGGGTTTCCTGCATCGCTTCCGGATCGAATGCGCGCACGCTGGCGCCGGCGGCCCACAGCGATTCCAGGAGCACGCGGCTCGGGGCGTCGCGCATGTCGTCGGTGTTGGGCTTGAAGGCCAGGCCCCACACGGCAAACGTCTTGCCGCGTAAATCGCCCTTGTAGAACGCGTTGATGCGTTCGAACAGCTTGTGTTTCTGCCGCTGGTTGATCGCTTCCACCGCTTGCAGCAAATCGCTGGAACAATGCGCTTCTTCAGCGCTGTGGATCAGCGCGCGCATGTCCTTGGGAAAACACGAACCGCCATAGCCGCAGCCGGGGTAGATGAAGTGGTAGCCAATGCGCGAATCGGCGCCGATGCCCAGGCGCACCGACTCGATGTCGGCGCCGAGGTGTTCGGCCAGTTCGGCGATCTGGTTGATGAAACTGATCTTGGTCGCCAGCATGCAGTTGGCCGCGTATTTGGTCAGCTCGGCGCTGCGCAGGTCCATGAACATGATGCGGTCATGGTTGCGGTTGAAGGGTGCGTAGAGGTCGCGCATGACGTCGCGCACGTCATCGTTTTCGCAACCGATGACGATGCGGTCCGGGCGCCGGCAATCGGCCACGGCCGAGCCTTCTTTCAAGAACTCAGGGTTGGAGACGATCTCGAACTGTAACAACCGACCGACTTTGATCAAGGCCTTGTCGATGTGCGCGCGCAACGTGTCGCCAGTGCCCACGGGTACGGTGGATTTTTCCACCAGAATCACCGGCTGCTCGCGATGACGAGCCACCGCATCGCCCACCGACAATACGTAACGCAGGTCCGCCGAGCCATCGTCCCGGGACGGCGTGCCAACTGCGATGAACAGCACCTGACCGTGTTGCACCGCGAGTTTTTCATCGGTGGTGAATTGCAGGCGCTTGGCTTCCAGGCTCTCGCGCACCAGGCTGGCCAGCCCCGGCTCGAAAATGCTTACGTGGCCTTGTTGCAGCAATTCGACTTTCTTCTCGTCGATGTCCATGCACACGACGTCGTGGCCGACTTCCGCCAGCACGGCGGCTTGCACCAGACCAACGTAACCGCTACCAAATACACTGATTTTCATAGGTCACTCCTGAGTCCGGACGCGTGAGCGGGTCGAGAATTGATGGTGATGACGCCGAGGATGACCAGTGCCACCCCGAGGCTTTTGGAAAGGCTGAACGCTTCGTTGAACATCGGTAGCGTGGCGGCGAGCAGGTACACCAGCGCATAGCTGATGCTCAGCAGCGAATAGGCCCGGCCGAGCGGCACATCGCGCAACGCGGCGAGCCAACTGAACATCGACAGGGCGTAGGCGAGGATGGCGCCCAGCACCACGACCACCGCGGTCGGGTCAATGGCTTCGTCGAGCCAGTGTTCGGGTGAGGGCAGGCGCGTCATGCTCCAGCGCATGCCCAACTGTGCAGCGCTGCCGAGCAAGACGCTGCCGAGGGCGAAAGTGATTCCGCGGCGCAGGCTCATGTGTGCGACCCCAGCAGAATCACTCCGCCGATCACCAGCACCACGCCGACCCAGTGGCGGCGGTCGATGACTTCATGGAAAACGAAGCGAGCGATCAAGGTAATCAGCACGAAATTCAGGCTGAGCATCGGGTACGCGAGGCCGACCTCTAGGCGCTGCAACACCAGCAGCCACACCAGCAAACCCGCGCCCAACGCGCCGAGCGCCAGCCACAGCCACGGTGTGCGAAGTTTTTCGCCCCAGCTTGACGGCTTGCCACGCCAGCGCTCGACTGCGTATTTCTGGGCGATCTGACCCAGGCACGTGAGCAGGCAGGCTGCCAGCACCAGTAACAGGCTCATGACGCACCCTGAGGAAAAATCAGAATCACAAGGTTGCCTTGTTCATAGCGTTTGCCGTCTTTGGGCAAGCGTTCGATTTCACGCAGTTCGCTCTCGCCTTTGACCCGCATTATCACCCCCACCGAACCGTGCTGGCGGGCGTCGCGCATCCACTGCTGGACGCGCTCGGGGTCGACGCGTTGCTGCATGCCGTCAGGATAGGCGAGGCCATATTTCAGTTCGCCTATCGTGTTGTACAACGCCACGTCCGCACGTTTCAGGCGCCAGGCCAGGGCAGAGGCGGCGCCGAGGTCGTTGGCCAACAGACTGTCGACCCGGCTGAGTTCCTCTTGATGCTCAAGGACGAACTGGTCCGGCATCTTGTTCGCCACCACCGCCTCGGGCAGCGCCGCCGGCACAACGCCGATCAGCAGCAAACTGCCAATGGCTGGCGCTGCCCAGCATTGCAACGGCCGGAACGCTTGCAGCAGATTGGCCATGATCCAGCCGATCAGCCCGATAAACACCAGCACCAGGCTGTGCAACTCGTGGTCGTACAGCGGCTTTTTCAGTTGCAGGTAAACCAGCGCGAGCAGGGTGACCAAGCCCAGTATCAGATTCAGCAGGCCATTGATCCCCAACGCCCGGCCCTGTTCCACGCGCAGACGATCCGCCAGTGCGTGCCCCAGTAACAAAGCCAACGGCAACAGGCACGGCAGGATGTAACTGGGCAATTTGCCGTTGCTGAGACTGAAAAACAGCAACGGCATCAGCAGCCACAACAGCAGGAACGCGATGTGCGACTGCCCGCGTGTTTGCCACGCTTGCTTGAATGCCGACGGCAACAGCCCGGCCCACGGCAGACTGAATCCCACCAGCCAAGGAAAGTAGAACCACCAAGGCGCGTCGTGCTGGGCGTCGTCACCGGCGAAGCGGCGAATGTGTTCGTGCCAGAAGAAAAACCGCCAGTAATCGGGCTCCTGCGCATGCACTGCCAGCGCCCACGGCAAGCTCACGACGATGGCCGCGACAATGGCCACCGGGCCGTAAAGCAACAGCTCGCGCCAACGTTTTTGCCAAAGCATCCAGGGCAGGGCGATCAGCACCGGCAACAGCAACGCCAGAAAACCCTTGGTCAGAAACCCCATGCCACAGGCCAGACCAAGCACGGCCCAGCCGACCAGGCGCCGCCCGCGACTCGCGCTGTCCAGCGCGAACCACAAGGCCACCAGACTAAGGTTGACCCACAGGGTGAATTGCGGATCGAGGTTGGCGTAACCGGCTGCACCGGCCACAACGGTGAAACTCATGTACAGCAGCGCGCAGGCGAAACTCTTGCGCGGTTCGTTCCAGAGCCGACGGGCGATCAGGTAACACAGCATCACGCTGAGCCCGATGCTCAGGGCGGAAGCAAACCGCACGCCGAACAAGTTCTGGCCGAACAACGCCTGACTGGCGGCGATCATCCAGTAACCGGCGGCCGGTTTTTCGAAGTAGCGCAAGCCCATGAAGTGCGGCGACACCCAGTTGCCGCTCAGCAGCATGTCCTGGCTGATCTGCGCGTAGCGGGTTTCGTCGGGAATCCATAAGCCATGGGTGCCCAGCGGCAGGAGGTACAGCAGCAGGAAAGCGCCCAGCAGAAACGGCAATGCCCAGCGATTGCTCATACGCCTTGCACTCCCAGCCAGCCTTCACGCCCTTCAAGCGCGCCGCGTACCACGCGCCCGGCCGGCACAGCGTCTGACCGTTCGGGCAGCAGATCGCCCAACGGCTGGAAACGGATATCACGCTGGCTCGCAGCGGCCAGCAGTTGACGGAAATCGTCGGCCATCAGAATCCCTTCTACTTCGGCATGGATCGTGTAGACGTTGAGTTTTTCGGCACTGAACCGGTCAAGGATGAAGCTGTTGAAGTCTTCGGCGGCGACAGCGGGGCCGACCACCTCATCGAAGGTCGGCAGATCCACCGGAATTTGCGGCGCACCCAAACCACCACTGGGCAGTCTCGGCCGGAACAGGCTGTTACCCCGGCAATCGCTGTTGTAGCGAAAACCGAAAGCCTGCTTGGCTTCGATCACTCGCTCATCCGCACGCCATCCGGCCGCCGCCGAGCAGTCGATTTTCTGCCCGAGGATGTCGCTCAGCGTGTCCACGCCCAGGCGAATCTGCTCGATCAACTGAGCGTCGTTCCAGTGTCCGGCATTCGCCTGCCAGCCGTGGTGATCCCAGGCGTGCAGGCCGACTTCATGCCCGGCCGCCTGGGTCTGGCGCATCAAGTGGCCGAGGTCATGGCCAATCGGCTTGCCCGGCCACGCGGTGCCCGCCAGCAAGATGTCCCAGCCGTAGAGGCCGGCGGCATTCGAACGGAGCATCTTCCACAGAAACTGCGGGCGAATCAGGCGCCACAAATGCCGGCCCATGTTGTCCGGTCCGACACTGAAAAAAAACGTCGCCTTGACCCCGGCCTCATCGAGCATTTCCAGGAGCCGCGGCACCCCCTCACGGGTGCCGCGGTAAGTGTCGACATCGATTCGAAGGCCTGCCTGCATTAACATGCTTCTTCTTTAGAAAGCTCCGCGATTTCGAGCATGGCTTCACGGAGGAAGAAATCCAGGGTATTGCCGATGGTCTCGCTCATCTCCACCGTCGGCGCCCAGTCGAGCAGGCGCTTGGCGTTGGCAATGCTTGGTTTGCGATGGGACACGTCTTGATAGCCGGTGCCGTAGAACGCCTTGCTTTCGACATCGCGGAACCCGGCGAACGGCGGGAAGTTGTGGCGCAACGGATGCGCTTCGAACTGGCGCAACAGCTCTTCGCCCAACTGCCGGATGCTGGCTTCGTTGTCCGGGTTGCCGATGTTGATGATCTGGCCGTTGCAGGCGTCGTTGCGGTTGTCGATGATCCGCGCCAGGGCTTCCACGCCGTCGGCAATGTCGGTGAAGCAGCGTTTTTGCTCGCCACCGTCGAACAGGCGAATCGGTGTGCCCTCCACCAGATTGAGGATCAGCTGCGTGATCGCCCGGGAACTGCCGATGCGTGCCGAATCCAGACGGTCGAGGCGCGGGCCCATCCAGTTGAAGGGACGGAACAGGGTGAAGTTCAGGCCTTTCTGGCCGTAGGCCCAGATCACCCGGTCCAGCAGTTGCTTGGAGGTCGAGTAGATCCAGCGTTGTTTATTGATCGGCCCGACCACCAGGTTGGAGGTGTCCTCGTCGAATTTGTCGTCCTGGCACATGCCATAGACTTCCGAGGTCGACGGGAAGATCACGCGTTTGTTGTACTTGACGCAGTAGCGCACCAGTTTCAGGTTTTCTTCGAAATCCAGTTCGAACACGCGCAGCGGGTTGCGGGTGTATTCGATCGGCGTGGCGATCGCCACCAGCGGCAGGATCACGTCGCATTTCTTGATGTGGTACTCGATCCACTCGGAGTGGATGCTGATATCGCCTTCGACGAAATGGAAGTTCGGGTGGCTGCGCAAACGGTCGATGGCATCGGAGCCGATGTCGAGGCCGTAGACCTCGTATTGGTCATCGCGCAGCAAACGCTCGGACAAGTGATTGCCGATGAAACCGTTGACGCCGAGGATCAGTACGCGGGTACGACGTGGTGCGCGCCCGGATTCGGAACCGCGCAGCACGGAACCCTCGACCAGACCAAGCTCGCTGGCCAGTTGCGGGCCGCTCAGGTACAGGCCATTGTCGTTGCGTTGACCGGCGCTGATCACCAGCGAATCTTCGCCGCAGGCAATGCGCAGCGGATCGACGCTGATGACCCGGCCGGGTGCCTGGCCGTCGTTGCCCTTGACCACTTCGGCGTTCCAGATGATCAGTTTGTGTTCGCTGACGGCACAGAACGCGCCGGGGTAAGGCTGGGTGACTGCGCGCACCAGATTGAACAGCTGTTCGGCCGGGCGCTTCCAGTCCAGTTTGCCGTCGGCCGCTGTGCGTCGGCCGAATACTGTGGCTTTGGATTCATCCTGCGGGGTTTCGCTGACGGTGCCGGCGAGCAAGGCTGGCAGCGTGTCGCGCAGCAGGTCGGCAGCGGCCACGCGCAGTTTGCCGTGCAGGCTCAGCGCCGTGTCGCTGCGTTCAATCGCGACACGCTGCTGGGCGAGAATCGCGCCGGCGTCGGCGCGCTTGACCATGCGATGCAAGGTCACGCCGGTTTCGCTTTCGCCGTTGACCAGCACCCAATTGGCCGGCGCCCGCCCGCGATAGCGCGGCAGCAAGGAACCGTGCAGGTTAAACGCGCCTTTGCGCGCGGTGGCCAGCAACGGTTCGCTGAGCAGGTTGCGGTAGTAGAACGAGAACAGGTAATCCGCGTCGAGCTGGCCGATGCGTTCGATCCACAGGGGGTGATTGACGTCTTCCGGGGCGTGCACCGGGATACCCTTGCGGGCGCACAGTTGCGCAACAGAGCTGTAGAAAGCGTTTTCCTTCGGATCATCGGCGTGGGTAAACACCGCGGCGATCTCGAAGCCCGAGGCGAGCAGGGTTTCGATGCCGGCACAGCCAATATCGTGATAGGCGAAAACAACAGCTTTTGCACTCATGAGAGAACCTGATCTGAAGAAGTGGAAGTGAGACCGTCAACGGTGACAACCGGAGCAGGGGACGCCGGTTGGCTACGCAAAACTTTTTCGATAAAGAAACGCGGGCGGGCGCGCACGTCGCTGTACATGCGCCCGAGGTATTCGCCCAACAGGCCCATGCCGATGAACTGGCCACCGGTGAACACGAACAGCACGGCGAACAATACGAAGGTGCCGTGACCGGCCCAACTGGCGCCGAACACCAGGCGCAACACGATCAGCGCCAGGGCGAACGCCACGCCCAGGCCGGCCATGGCGAAGCCGACAATGCTCAGCAAGCGCAGCGGCGTGGTGGTCATGCAGGTGATCAGGTCGAACATCAGGTTGATCAGGCGCATCGGGCTGTACTTCGATTCGCCGTGTTCGCGTTCGGCATGGGTCACGAGGATTTCCGTGGTGTGCCGGGCAAAACTGTTGGCGAGGATAGGGATGAAGGTGCTGCGTTCGCGGCAGGCGAGCATGGCGTC
Organism: Pseudomonas sp. GB2N2; assembly: GCF_054897705.1. Lineage (NCBI taxonomy): Bacteria > Pseudomonadati > Pseudomonadota > Gammaproteobacteria > Pseudomonadales > Pseudomonadaceae > Pseudomonas > Pseudomonas sp. GB2N2. Next base: position 1,614,487 of record NZ_CM142701.1, on the reverse strand, counting down.
GACGATGGACCGACGATAAGCGCGGAGCATGCAGCCGTAATCGCTCATGGCCACGCCGGTGGAGCGCTGCACGGCCAGGTTGATTACTTTTGAAGGCCAGCGCCGCAGCGCCGAATCCTGGCGATTACTGCGCACCGTGGCGACCACGTCATAGCCGAGTTCAGCCTGGGCCACCAGGCGCGGAATCTCTTCTGGCGGGTTTTGCAGATCGGCATCAAGGGTGATGATCACATCGCCTTTGCACTGCTCGAAACCGGCCATGATTGCCGCGTGCTGGCCGTAGTTGCGGTTGAGAATGACCGCCACCACCGGGCTGCACTCAACACTGGCAGCCTCTTCGAGAATTTGCGCAGAGTTGTCACGACTCCCGTCATCGACCAGCACGATTTCATAGTCGTGGTGCAATTGCCGGCACGCCGCTTCGGTGCGCCTCAGCAACTCTGGCAGGCTGTCTTCTTCGTTGTAGACCGGGATGACAATCGAAACGCAACGGATCGGATAAGGTTTCACAGGCGTGTGTCCAGTACGGTTTCAATGGCATCGACCACGCGATTCACGTCATCGCCGGTCATGTCCGGGAACAGCGGGATCGAGCACAGGCGCGCGGAGTTCCACTCGGTGTTGGGCAGGTAGATGTTCGGGAAGCGCTGGCGGTAATAGCTGTGCAGGTGTGTGGCAATGAAATGAATCCCAGTGCCGATGTTCTGCGCCTGCAAGGCTTTCATGAACGCTTCGCGGTCGAGCCCGCAGCGCTCGGCGTCGATGCGCAGGATGAACAGGTGCCAGGCGTGCTGTTGCGGGTACTGGGGAATCGCCAGGGGTTGCACGGCCGAGCCTTCCAGCCTTTGCAAATACGTTCGGGCCAGTTCGGTGCGCTTTGCATTGATCTCGTCCAGGCGTTCCAGTTGCACCAGCGCGATGGCGGCATTGATGTCGGCCAGGTTGTATTTGAAGCCGGGTTCGATCACTTCCGCCTGAGGCTTGCGACCGTGAGTCAGGCGGTCGTAGGCATCGACGCCGAGCCCGTGAAACTTGAGCATGCGCACCCGATTGGCCAGCGCTTCATCGTCACTGACGAACATCGCGCCCTCGGCGCAGGTCATGTTCTTGATCGCGTGAAACGAGAAGATCGCCGTGCCGTTCGCGCCGACATGGCGGTTTTTGTAGAAGGTCCCGGCTGCGTGGGCAGCGTCTTCGATGACCGCGATGCCGTGTTTGTCGGCCAGCGCGTAAAGCGGGTCAAGGTCGAACGCCGCGCCGGCGTAATGCACCGGAATAATCGCTTTTGTGCGTGGGGTGATGGCGGCTTCGATACTCGCCAGATCACTCATCAGCGTGTCGCGTTCAACGTCGACGAATACCGGTGTCGCGCCCAGCAGGCAAATCATGTTGGCGGTCGAAACCCAGGTCTGCGACGGCGTGATGACTTCATCGCCAGGACCGATGCCCAATGCCAATAACGTGATGTGCATTGCACCGGTGGCCGAGGACAGAGCCACGGCATGTTTGCAACCGACGTAGTTGGCGAAGTGCTCTTCGAGTTGCTGGTTTTTCGGCCCGGTAGTGATCCAGCCTGAGCGCAATACTTGCTCTACGGCGGCGATTTCTTCTTCGCCAATACTCGGGCGGGAGAAGGGGAGAAAAGCCTCAGTCATGGGCACCTCGGATTATTTGATCAGCAGTTTTGAGTTGAAACACGTCTGAATCCCATTTCATCGTAGACGAAGAATTGAATGCTGCATCAATGAGTTAATTCATCATGCTGACAAAGCGCATTCATTGGGGTTTCCAATGGGCTCGGCAAATTGAGGGAGCGCTGGCAGGCCCACCCGATTGTTAAGAGAGTAGGCTCGATTTTGTGAAAGGAATATGAAAAACCGGTCGTGATAGCGTTTATCTGAAGGCTATTAAGCCTGTGTTCAGACTTCTGCCTTCGCTCACGCTTTTGTGTAAGAAGCGTCTTACGGAAGTGTTCGGCTTATATGAAAAATGTTTCAGTTATTAGTTGTTTCATTGATGTGTTTGCATTCAATGAAACAGGTCTTGCGGATCGCCGGGCGTGTGCCCGGATGTGCGGTATAAAAACGAACGGCGGCGCGGGCCGCCTCAAGGCTCGCTCAACACATGGGCGTGGCCGATAGTGGAAACATGAACCGCGCTGCCGGTGGGTGGCGCATAGAGTCCGGAACTGCGCACCATCAATGATCGGCCAGGCTGGTCTGCGTTGGCTAAAGCCTCCAGTTCCACGGTCAATGTGCAAGTGTTGCCGCTGAAATCGCGCTCGGTAACCACGGCGCGGCAGCCCGCGGCTTCGACGGTGTTGGGGACAATGCTGACCAGTTGCAGCTGCTCGGGCCGCAACATGATCTGCGCGCAGCGGTTGTTGCGGTGGTTGTTGACCGGAACCCGCCCCAGGTCGCAATGGGCCCAGCCGGCCTCGATCCTGGCGGGCATGACCACGGCATCGCCGAGGAACAGCGCGGTTTGTTCGTCGGCGGGATAACGGTAGAGATCCAGCGGATGGCCCGACTGCACCAGTTGGCCGTCGCGCATGACCGCCAGTTGATCGGCAAACGACAGCGCTTCACTCTGGTCATGGGTGACCAGGATGGTGGTCACGCCGGCGTCGGCCAGCAGCCGCGCAACCAGCTTGCGCATGGACGCGCGCAAACCGGTGTCGAGCGCCGAAAACGGTTCATCCAGCAGCATCAGGCGTGGTTGTTGAGCAAGGGCCCTGGCCAGTGCCACCCGTTGTTGCTGACCGCCGGATAGCTCGTGGGGCCAACGAGTGGCCATGCTGGCGTCGAGCGCCACGCTGTCCATCAGTTCAGCGATACGTTCCTGTTTATTGATGCCTTTGCCCGAGAGTCCGAAACCGATATTGGCGGCCACGGTCATGTGCGGGAACAGGGCGCCGTCCTGGGGCACATAGCCGATCTGGCGTTCGTGTGCCGGCACTTCATGGGTGTCGTCGACCAACGTCTGGCCGTTGAGTGTCAAGCGGCCCCAGTCCGGAAATTCAAACCCGGCGATCATTCGCAGCAAGGTGGTTTTGCCCGACCCCGACGGGCCGACGATCACCGTGCGACTGCCCGTAGGCACCGACAGGCTGATGTTTTCCAGGGCCCGGTGGGCGCCGTAGGATTTGCAGATCGAATGCAGTTCAAGGGCGTTCATCGGCCAGCCGTTTTTTTGGATTGGTGATAGAGAAGTCCGGTCAACGGGAGTGACAACACAATCATCAGCAGCGCGTAGGGTGCCGCAGCGGCGTAATCGATTTCGCTGGTCAATGCCCAGAACCCGGTCGCCAGCGTGCGGGTGCCGTTGGGGGCGAGCAGCAGGGTGGCGGTCAACTCATTGGTGATCGCCAGGAACACCAGCGCGGCACCCGCGGCAGCACCGGGCGCGGCCAGGCGCATAGTGATCAGCCACAGCGCCCGGCCGGGGGAGCGCCCGAGGCTGCGCGCAATGTTCTCCAGTTCCACCGGCGCCTGGGCGATACCGGCACGCAAACTCACCAGCGCCCGGGGCAAAAACATCAGCAGGTACGCCAGTAGCACGGTGATGGTGGTCTGATAAATCGGCCGGGCGTAATGCACCGTGACCGTCACCAGGGCTAGGGCGACGACAATGCCCGGCAAGGAACTGGTGATGTAATTGCAGCTTTCAAGGATGCGTTGCAGGCGCCCCGGATAGCGAATCGACAGCCAGGCAATCGGGATCGCGGCGCAGGTGGTGAGCGCTGCGCCCATGACCCCGAGCAGCAAGGTCTGTTGCAGCGCCGGCAGCAGTTCGGCGACCTGCCAGACGTGCGCGCCACCCGCGATCAGCCACTTGCCCAACGTGATCAGCGGCACACCGAGTGCCAGGGCGCAGGTGACGCTCAGCAAAATCAGCGCGAATGCGGTTGGCGTGGTTTTCAACCGGACGATTCGCTGTTCGCGGGCACTGCCCGAACCGACCCGGGCATACCGCGCATGACCCCGCGCCGCCGACTCCGCAGTCAACATCGCCAGGCAACACAGGGCCAACACGCCGGCCAGCATGTTGGCGGCGGGGCCGTTGAAAGTGGATTTGAACTGATCGAAGATCGCCGTGGTGAAGGTGTCGAAACGGATCATCGCGTACAGGCCATATTCAGCCAGCAAATGCAGGCCGACGAGCAACGCGCCGCCGCAGATTGCCAGGCGCAACTGCGGCAACACCACGCGGAAAAACACTGCCCAGGGCTTGAGCCCCATTGACTCGGCAACGTCCTCAATGGCGGGATCGAGCCGGCGCAGGGTCGCCGCCACCGGTAAATACAGAAAGGGAAAGTAGGCGATCACCGAGACCAGCACTCCGGCGAACAACCCGTTGATCGAAGGGATCAGACTGACCCACGCATAGCTGTGCACGAAGGCCGGCACCGCCAACGGTGCGGTGGCCAGCAACGACCACCAGCGTCGCCCCGGCAAGTTGCTGCGCTCGGTCAGCCAGGCCAGCGTCACGCCGAGGGCAGTGCACAGGGGAATGGTGATCACCACCAGCAACACGGTGTTGATCAGCAGCTCGCCCACTCTTGGCCGGAACACCAGCACCGCCACTGTGGCCCAGCCGGTTTGCAACGAGACGCCGATGACGAAGGCAATCGGCAACAGTGCCAGCAATGACACCAGCACGGACAAACCGGTGACCCACGCGCCGCCGCGGCGGGCGAACAGACCACGGGAGCGGTGGCGCAAGTGTGTGGGGGTCGCCGCAGCGACGTCCGCCGGTAGCGTTTCAGGCATCAATTCAGAGCAGTCCGGCCTGGGTCATTAGCTCCACGGCTTTCTTACTGTCGAGTTTTGACGCATCGACTTTCGGCGCGTCGAGCTGCTGCAGAGGCACCAGTTTAGGATTGGATTCTGCATTTTTGCCGACCGCGTATTCGTAGGAGCTGCCGGTCTTGAGGACGGCCTGGCCGTCTTTGCCGGTGATCCATTTCAGGAAAGCCTGAGCCTGTTCCTTGTGCTGACTGGACGCCAGGACACCGCCACCGGAAATACTGACAAACGCGCCCGGGTCCTTGTGTTTGAAGTAGTACAGGGCAGTGTTCTTGCTGTTTTCGCCGGTCTTGGCCTGATCGCCAAACCGGTAATAATGATAAATCACACCGCTGTCCACCTGCCCGGCATTGACCGCCTTGAGCACGGCGCTGTTGCCCCGGTACGCGGTGAAGTTGGATTTCATTCCTTTCAGCCACTCAAGGGTAGCGGCTTCGCCTTTGAGCTCCAGCACGGCAGCAACGATCGCCTGGAAGTCGGCGCCGGCGGGTGAGGCCGCCCAGCGACCTTTCCATTTCGGCTCGGCGAGGTCCGTCAGTGATTTCGGCAAGTCGGCTTCCGCCAGCTTGGCCGGGTTGTAGACGAACACCGTAGAGCGCGCTGCAATGCCCACCCATTTGCCGTGGGCCGGACGGTAGGCTGACTCGACGTGTTCAAGGGTGGCCGGCGCGACCGGTGCAAACAGCCCGGCGTTGTCCACCAGCACCATGGCCGGGGAATTTTCGGTCAGGAACACATCAGCGGGTGAAGCAGAGCCTTCCTGCACGATCTGGTTACCCATCTCCGTGTCGTCGCCGTTGCGTAACGTGACCGGAATACCGGTTTCCTGGGTAAAGCCCTCGGCCCAGGCCTTGGTCAGGCTCTCATGCTGGGCGTTGTAGACCACGATGCCGACGGTATCGGCGGCGTATACGTGTCCGGCGCTCAGCAGGGCGGTGACCAGCAGTGCCTGTTTCAGGACAGCGGCGAGAGGGCGATTCATGTTGTGGGAAACTCCTGGTTTTTTAGTCATGCCAAATGGTCATTCGCGAGTCAATCAATGCGAATCATTTGCATATTTCAAGTGGCAGGCAATGTAGGCAGCACAATGAGAAAAAAACGTTAAAAAAACCGTTAATACATGTCATTTCCATTCAGATTAGCAGCCACTCGAACGCTTGCCCGGTGAATTCGGGCCACATTCGCAGGTTGATGGGCAAAGCGTAGCGCCTGAATCAAGTCTTGTAGGGCAATCGACACATTGGGGTTAAACGCCAGCGTCTGGCGCAGCCCGCTTTGCCGGTTCTCGGCGCAACAGGGTGAGTGTCACGCATCTACCGATCTGCAACGCGCTTCGAACCGTCAGTTGCCCACCCAGCCTTTCGACAAGCCGTTTGCACTGTGCAAAACCGAGACCGAACGATGCCGGTTGCGACCGCGCGGCATCGGCGCGAAAGAAGACTTGCCCCAGCTGTCGAACTTCCTCCTTGGACATCCCGATGCCGTTGTCTTCAATCTGGACTCCCGTCATTGAACCTCTGTTGTTGCGCAAACATTGTCAGGGTTGGCGTTGCGGAAAAATCAGGATTTCCAGTTCGCCACGCTGAAAGCGCTTGCCATCGACAGGCAACAATTCGACCTCCTGAATTTCCTGGACACTGTTAACTCGCATCACCACACCGACCGCGCCCTTTTTACGGGCCTCGGTCATCCATTGCCCGACATTGTCCAGGGTGACCTTTCTTGATTCCATGGCGGGATCGTCGAGGCCGTATTTCAACTCTCCGACAGTGTTGTAGAGTTCGATCTGCGGCCGCTTCAGGCGCCAAGCCAAGGCAGAGGCTGCCCCCAAGTCGTTACTGAGCAATGAGCGGGTCTGACTCAGCGAGTCCAGGTGTTCGGCAATGAACAGGTCAGGCATTTTGCTATCGACGATCCGGGCGGGCAGCGCCGCGGGCACTAATGCGACCAGCAACCAGATGCCCAGGGCCGGCATGGCCCAGTACGTCAACGGACGCAGGATGGACAATGCGTTGGCGATGATCCAGCCGATCAGCACGATGAAGACCAGCGAAAGACTGAACATCTCAGTGTTTTCGTACACTTCCTTGGTGGCTTGCAGGTAAAGCAAAGCGATCAGCGCCGTGACGGCCATGACGACGTTGATCAATCCGTTGATACGAATCGCCTGGCCTCGAGCTTCGTTTACCTGCGCTGTCAGCGCATGCCCCATCAGCAATGCCAGTGGCAACAGACACGGCATGATGTAGGTCGGAAGTTTGCCGCTGCTCAGACTGAAAAAAACCAGCGGCAACATGAACCAGAGCGACAGAAAGCCTGTTTTCGGTTGACGTTTTTGCTGCCAGGCTCGGAAAAATGTCATTGGCAACAAGGCTGCCCACGGCAGACTCGAAGCGATCAGCAGCGGCAGGTAGAACCACCAGGGGCGAGCATGTTGCGCATCATCGGCAGCAAAACGGTGAATGTGTTCGTGCCAGAAGAAAAATCGCCAGAAATCCGGTTCCTGGTGATGGATGGCGAGTACCCATGGCAGGCTGACAACCATGGCGACCATGATCGCCAGCGACCCGTATCGTAACAACTCCCCCACGCGTCGTTGCCAGAGCATATAGGGCAGGGCGATCAATACCGGCAGCAATCCGGCCAAAAAACCCTTGGTCATGAACCCCATGGCACAGGCACCACCCACTAGAGCCCAGGCGCCGAGCCGGGCATTGCCCGCCGGTCTGTCGACGGCAAACCACAGCGCCACCAGACTCAAATTCACCCAGAACGTGAATTGCGGATCAAGGTTGGCGTAACCGGCCTGTCCGGCGATCAGCCCGAAACTCATGTACAGCAGCGCGCAGGCGAAGCTTTGGCGCGGGTTATTCCAGAGACGGCGGGCAATCAGGTAGGCCAGCCAGACACTCAACCCTGTGCTCAGTGCCGAGGCGATCCGCACGCCGAACAGGTTATCGCCGAATACGGCCTGACCGATGGCGATCAACCAGTAACCCGCGATCGGCTTCTCGAAATAACGGACACCCATGAAGTGCGGAGAGATCCAGTTGCCACTCAGCAGCATTTCCTGACTGATCTGACCGTATCGGGTTTCGTCAGGGATCCACAACCCATGGGTCATGAGCGGCAGCAAGTAAAACACGATAAAAGCCAGCAGCAGTAGTGGCACCAGAAGACGGTCTGCAGCTCGCTGCGTTAAAGCAGCAGGACGGAATACATCATCCACAGAAGGCAAAGGTTTATGCGACGTCATGGTTAGGCCTAGGCGCAGGGAAAGTTGCGATTGATTACTTGTCGTTGCGTTATTTATTCAGAAAAGACGGCCAGTCTTCGGCGTTCAAAATACCCAGTACCTGGAGGGCGCCATTGGCATCGATGGCAACGAACAAGGAACTTCCGTATTCACTCGTCGGCGCATGTCGGAAACCGGTCTGGGCTTCAAAATCGCTGATGCAGCCGCTGTGAGTAACCAGTACCAGATTGTGGCGGGCTCGTTTGTGTGCAACCACATCGTTGCGCAAGCTGGCGCCACATGTGGCGAGCCAATCCTGAGCAACGGCGTCTCGACCGAACATGAAGTGCGAAGTTTGTGCAGTGCGGGTGATCGGGCTGCTTAACACATCAACCTGTTCCATCCCGAGCTGCTCAAAATGCTTCCCCAGCACCGTGGCTGCCTGGGTGCCGACGTCAGTGATGCCATCGGCAGGACCTGAGCACGGATTGCCCGAGCGGTCGCAGCGTTCGGTATGACGGACGAGAGCAACGATTTCACCGGCGTGCCAGCGTTGCAAAAATTCGGCGTTTGCCGTGTGTGCGGAATTACCCAGATTGGCCGGCGATCTCGGCCACCGGACAACGCCGGTCACCAACACTACAGTCGTCAGGAGTGCGCCGACAAAAGCGAGTTTTGTTAAGCGGGAGTTCATGATTGATTGATTTCTGAAAGGATTAGTCGTCCAGGAAAACTAAGTCCAACCGGGTTGCGGCGGGGTGAAACGAATGTGAAAAAAGTGCAAGTGAAGTTGATCGGCGTTATTTAGTGAGTTAATGATAATTCTGCTCTTTAACGCGCCTCCTGGAGCGGGCTGGTTTCAACGGTGGCCAGGCCACCGTCGGACTGAGCCATGGTTGATCAGGCCGAGGGGCAACCTGGTTGGGTCTTGGCCGCCGTGTTGCTGATTAACGCGGCCAGGCGTTTAACGTTGTTCTGTTGAGCAATCACCAAGTCATCGACCGATGGCCCTGACGGCGTTTGCAAGGTACTGCGGCAGGTGACCAGCGCACTGTCGCGTTCACCGGCACGGCGCAGGCGCCATTTGACGTCGATCAAAGCGTACTGGCCGGGGATTGAGTCGAAGCGTTGCACATCGAGTCGCACCGACACCTTGCCTTGAGGATTGCTGTTGGCCAGTTGGTCCACCAACGCGCTGCGCAGTTCGTCCACCAGGCTCGCGGCCCACCATTGGGTTTCAAGGATCGCCAGCCCGCTGTTTCCCTGACGAATCACGATCTGTGGGCGGTCAACCTGGGGCGGCACGCTGAGGCCTTCAATGAGGATTTCCCCACCGTTGCCCCGTGCGTTCCCGCTCAACTGCGTCGGTGTCAGGGTGTGGAACTGAATCGGGTCGCTGCGGCATGCGACGAGCAGTAGACACGCGGTGACCAAAGTCATCTTCAGCGGAAAAGCCATGGGTGTTGCTCCTGTGGTCAGTTGCGCGGCGGGCCCTGTAGATCCGACGGTGCAGCATTATTGGGGCGACCGCGAATCAGCGATTCCGGATGCCGGCCCAGGTAATCCGAGAGTTCACGCAAGGAACGCGACATGCGCCCGAGTTCGTCCAGGGTCTGGGTCAACTGCTCGCGTTGCGGCGAGTCTTCGGCAAGGGTCGAGCTGGCCGATTGCAGGGTCTTGCTGACGTCTGCCAGGGTGGTTTGCACGCCGGGCAGGGTCTTGGCGTTGAATTGGCTGAGGCCTTTGCGCAGCTCGACGAGGTTGCTGTCGAGGTTGCCGGCAATCCGTTCGATCGGCAGTTTGTTGATCTTGTCGACCATGCCTTCGAGTTTTTCCTGTAACTGTTCGAGGCTGCCGGGAATGGTCGGAACGTTGATAGGACGGGCGGTCGGGTCGAACGCGACTTTCTCGGCTTTGGGGTAGAAGTCCAGCGAGATGTAGAGCTGGCCGGTCAACAGATTGCCGCTGCGGGCCTGGGCACGTAGTCCGTTTTCGATGAAGGTGCCGAACAGCCGCACGCCCGCGGCTTCATCGCTGGGGTCATGATTCAACGCCTTGAGCATTTTGGTGTGGGCCTGCCCCAATCGTTGCGGGTAGATCACGATGCCGACGTTGACGGGAAAGCTGCGTTTTACCGCATCGAAGTCGAGGTTGACCGAGACCACTCTGCCGATTTCCACGCCGAGGAATTCCACTGGCGCGTCGACCTTGAGCCCGCGCAACGCCTGGTCGAAACGCAAACTCAGGTATTGCGCCTTGCCGTTGGGCGGGGCGAGGGCGGTTTGCTGGTCTTCGAACAGATCGAAAGCTTTTTCCTCAGCGGCCAACGCGTCGTTGGGACTGTACTCCGGGGCGCGGAAGGCAATACCGCCGACCAGGATGGAGGACAGCGACTCGGTCTTCACCGAAAAACCGTTGGCGCCTACACTCACGTCGACACCGCTGGCGTTCCAGAACCGGGTGTTTTCAGTCACGAAGGCATCGTTCGGCGAATGAATGAACACTTCAATGTTCACGCCCTTGCCATCGCTGTCCAAGGCATAGGCGACCACCTGCCCGACAGGAATCTTGCGGAAATACACCGGAGAGCCGATGTCCAGCGAACCGAGGTCCTGGGTGTGCAGCGTGAAGCGCTTGCCCGGCTCGCCATAGGTGATGGGCGGCGGGTTTTCCAGGCCGGTGAAGTTCTTCGCACGGCCATTGGCTTGGCCAATGTCGGCGCCGATATAGTCTCCGGACAGCAGGGTATCGATACCCGAGACGCCGCCAGCGCCGATGCGTGGCCGTACTACCCAGAATTGAGAGTCTTCTCGGGTGAAGGTCTCCGCCTGCTTGGCCAGTTTAATCGTGGCGTTGACGCTTTTCTGGTCGTCGCTCAATTCAACGTCGGAGACATGTCCGATCACCACGTTGCGGTATTTCACTTCGGTCTTGTTGGCCGTCAGGCCGCTGCCAGTCTTGAAGGTCACGGTGATGGTCGGGCCTTCCTGCAAAATGCTGTGCACCACCAGCGAGATCCCCACCAGCACCGCGACAATCGGCACGATCCACACCAGCGAAACCCCGAAACGACGGGTCTTGATCGGCGCCTGTCCAGGGACTTGCGGCCCGTCAGTGGCTTGCGACTTCATCCGTGACCTCCTCGTGATTTTGATTTTTCGGCTCCGAGTCCCAGATCTGGCGCGGGTCGAAACTCATGGCCGCCAACATGGTGAACACCACCACCAGACCAAAAAACAGAATGCCCGGGCGCGGTTCGATATCGGCCAGGGCTTGAAACTTCACCAGCGAGGCGACCAACGCGACCACGATCACGTCGAGCATTGACCAGTAGCCGATGACCTCGACGAAACGGAACAGCTTCGAGCGCTCCTTGCGCGCCCACAGGCTGTCACGGTGCACGGTGACCAGGAGCAAGGTAATGGCGACGAACTTGATCCCCGGCACCGCTATGCTGGCTATAAAAATGATCAGGGCGATGTCCCAGGCGCCAGCCTCCCAGAATTCCAGCACACCGCTCATGATCGTGCTGTCGGCGCCGTTGCCGACCATTTTGGTGTTCATCACCGGCAACAGGTTGGCCGGGATATAAAACACCAGCGAGGTGATGAGGAAGGCCCAGGTTCGCGTCAGTGAATTGGTTTTGCGCCGATGCAGCGGCGCACCGCAGCGCTCGCATTCGTGGGGGGCGCCAGTCATGTCACAGGCCAGGCCGCAACTGTGGCAGAGGCACAGGTTGAGTTCGCTGGCAACGGGAGGCGTGGTCATAAGATGTCCCACAGTTCGCGGATATCGCGGCCGGCAATGCGGATCATCATCAGGCTGAGAATTGCCAGGGCGAACAGTCCGATGCCGGGCAACACGTCGAGAAGCCCGGCGAGTTTGATCACCGCGACCATTGCCCCCAACAGACAGACTTCCAGCATGCTCCAGGGCCTGAGGGTTTCCAGCCAGCGCATGCAGAACCTGAAGCCCGGTGAGCGCCGGGAGGCGAGGGCGAAGCTCAGGACCCAGATGAGCAGCAACAACTGGAAGATCGGCGCGATGATCATGGCAATCGCCGCGACCATGGCGATAAACGTAATCGGGCCCAGACTCAAGGCCAGCACCGAATCCCACAACGTCGCACTGTTTTTCAAGCCCTGCAGGCTGATGCTCATCACCGGATAGAAATTGGCAAAGATCCACACCACCAGCGCCGTAAACGTCAGCGCCAACCGCTGTTCTACCGTCAGGCCGTTATAGCGCTGAAGCACACCGCCGCAGCGCGTACACAGGGTTTTCTGATGTTTGGCGAGCGCGACTTTTTGAAACACGCAGTCGCAGTGCTCGCAGATGATCAGTTGGTCAGTCGTAGCCATAGGCCGCATCGCCAGGAGACAGGAAAGTCAGAGCACCCCCTCAATATAGAAGTGCCTTGCGATTGAGCAAATTAAAAGGCGCGCGACCCTCAATTGTAGGAGCCGGCTGGCCGGCGATCGAGACGGCGCGGTGTTTCAGATGCGTCGCCATCGCCGGCAAGCCAGCTCCTGCAAGGTTTTGTGTTCGCCGACCGATGGCGGTGTATCAGCCCAGGACTTCACGCAGCCGATACCAGAACATCCCGAGCGCCAGCAGCGGCGAGCGCAGCATCGGCCCGCCGGGGAAAGTCATGTGCGGCACGGCGCTGAAGACGTCGAACCCTTGGCTGTGCCCGGCGTGAATCGCTTCGCCCAGGAGCTTTGCGCACCAATGCGTCACGTTCAGCCCATGGCCGGAATAACCCTGGGCATAAAACACGTTCGGGTGCTGGCGCAAGCGGCCGACCTGGGGGAAGCGGTTGGCGGTGATGCCGATCTTGCCGCCCCATTGATAGTCAATGCGCACGTCAGCCAGTTGCGGGAATACCTTGAGCATCTGCGGACGCATGTAGGCGCTGATGTCTGCCGGGTCACGCCCGGAATAGTGACAGGCACCGCCAAACAGCAAACGCCGGTCCGCTGACAACCGGTAATAATCCAGTCCGACTTTCTGGTCGCACAGCGCCAGGTTCTGCGGGATCAATTGTGCGGCGACCTCTGGTGCCAAAGGCTCGGTGGCGATGATGTAGCTGCCCGCCGGCAGCACCTTGCCGCTGAGCTTGGGTTCGAGCTCGTCCAGATGCGCATTGCACGCCAACACAAGACTGCCGGCACGCACCGTACCGCCGGCGCAACGAACCAGCGCGGTACTGCCATGGATCATTTCCAGCACCGGGCTCTGCTCGTAAATTTGCACCCCGAGGGATCGCGCCAGTTGCGCTTCACCCAACACCAGATTCAAAGGGTGCAAATGCCCTGAACCCATGTCGACCAGGCCTCCAGCGTAAACACCGGAGTTGACGACTTGTTCACGGATCTGCTCTGGCCCGACCAGTCGGGTTTCATGCGCATAGCCAGCTTCAGCCAGGTCGTCCTGCTCAGCTTTGAACCCCGCAAACTGCGCTTTGGTATTGGCCAGTTCGCAGAAACCCCAGCGCAGGTCGCAATCGATGCCGTGCTCACGGATGCGCTTGGCCACCAGTTCCACCGATTCGATTCCGGCACGTTCGAGGTAGCGCACGCCTTCGTTGCCGACGTGCTTGGCGAAACCGCTGACGTCATGCGCGATGCCACGGATCAACTGACCGCCGTTGCGCCCGCTGGCGCCCCAGCCAATGCGCCGGGCCTCCAGCAAGACCACCGAAAGCCCACGCTGCGCCAGTTCGACGGCGGTGTTGACCCCGGTGAACCCGCCGCCGAGCACGCAGACATCGGCCACCAAGTCCTCGGCCAGCGTCGGAAAAGGCGGCACCTTATGGGCTGACGCGGCGTAATAGGACCGCGCATGTTCGTTGCTGTACTGATTCATTTGTTGGACTTCACTTTGCTCCAGGAACGGGTCATCAGACGCATGATCGCCTGGGGCGGGGTGGTCGAGATATAGAGTTTGTCGAGCACTTCCTGAGGCGGGTAAACCTCTGGATTGTTCACCAGTGCAGCGTCCATATATTGCTTGGCGGCCGGGTTCGGGTTGGCGTAGCCGACCGAGGCGCTGACCTTGGCGATCACTGGCGGATCGAGCAGGTAGTTAATGAAAGCGTGGGCCTCTTTCGGGTTGCTCGCGTCAGCCGGGATTGCCAGCAAGTCGAACCACAGGTTACTGCCTTCCTTCGGAATGGCGTAAGCGATGTTCACACCGTTCTTGGCTTCCTTGGCGCGGTTGGCGGCCTGGAACACATCACCCGAATAACCGAAGGCCACGCAGATATCGCCGTTGGCCAGGTCCGACACGTACTTGGACGAGTGGAAGTAGGTGATGTAAGGCCGGATGCTCAACAGCTTGGCTTCGGCTTTTTTGAAATCCTCAGGGTTTTCGCTGCGGGGGTCCATGCCCATGTAATTGAGGATGGCGGGAAACACTTCGTCTGCCGAGTCCATCATCGACACGCCGCACTGGCTCAGCTTCTTGATGTTTTCCGGTTCGAACAACACGGCCCAGGAATCGATGTGATCGATGCCCAGCACTTGCTTGACCTTGTCGACGTTGTAACCGATGCCGTTAGTGCCCCACAGGTACGGCACGGAGTGTTCGTTATTCGGATCGTTCTTTTCCAGCAGCGCCAGCAGTTTGGGGTCGAGGTTCTTGAAATTCGGCAGCTGCGCGCGATCCAGCTTGAGGAACGCGCCGGCCTTAACCTGGCGGGCGAGGAAGTGGTTGGACGGCACAACAACGTCATACCCGGTGCGACCGGCCAGCAGTTTGCCCTCCAGGGTTTCATTGGAATCAAAGACGTCGTAGATCACCTTGACCCCGGTTTTCGCCTGAAAGTCGGCGAGGGTGGTTTCGCCGATGTAATCGGTCCAGTTATAGACACTGACCTGTGCTTGAGCCTGGGCAACGGCGCTGAACAGCACGGCCAGCGCGACGGGAACCATGGATTTCAATAGACGCATATCGACACCTCTTGGAGTTGTTTGAATGGGCAGCCGTAGACATTTTCCCTGTGGGAGCGGGCTTGCTCGCGAATGCGGTTGATCAGTCAACAGTGATGTTGGATGCACCGGCTTTTTTGCGAGCAAGCCCGCTCCCACAGGGGATGTGTACTTAATGCAGGGAGTTAGACGCTAAGCAGCAAAAACTCGCGCTCCCACGAACTGATCACCCGCTTGAAGTTTTCATGCTCGGCGCGCTTGACTGCGACATAACCGCGAACGAATTTGCTGCCCAGGTAGCGCCCGATGGTTTCGCACTCTTCCATCTGCGTCAGCGCGTCTTCGATGGTAATCGGCAAACGCAGGTTGCGGCGTTCGTAGGCACGACCCTGTACCGCAGCGCTCGGCTCGATGCGTTCGATCATGCCGAGGTAACCGCACAACAGGCTGGCGGCAATCGCCAGGTACGGGTTGGCATCCGCGCCCGGCAAGCGGTTTTCCACGCGCATCGCCTCAGGGCTGGAGGTCGGCACTCGCAGGCCGACGGTGCGGTTCTCTTCGCCCCATTCGACGTTAACCGGTGCCGAGGTGTCCGGCAGGAAGCGGCGGAACGAGTTCACGTTGGGGGCGAACATCGGCAGCACTTTCGGAATGTATTTCTGCAAACCGCCGATGTAATGCAGGAACAGCTCACTCATCTGCCCCTCGGCCGTGGCGAAGATGGGCTGACCGGTGGCGATGTCGACCACGCTCTGGTGGATGTGCATGGCGCTGCCCGGCTCGTCGCCAATCGGCTTGGCCATGAACGTCGCCGCCACATTGTGCTTGAGTGCCGCCTCACGCAGGGTGCGTTTGAACACGGTGATCTGGTCAGCGAGGTCCAGTGCGTCGCCGTGACGGAAGTTGATCTCCATCTGCGCTGGCCCGTCTTCGTGGATCAGCGTGTCGAGGTCCAGACCCTGCAATTCACACCAATCGTAGACGTCTTCAAACAGCGGATCGAATTCGTTGGCGGCGTCGATGGAGAACGACTGACGACCACTTTCCGCGCGGCCTGAACGGCCCATCGGCGCCTTGAGCGGCAAATCCGGGTCTTCGCAGCGCTGGGTCAGGTAAAACTCCATTTCCGGCGCGACAATCGGCCGCCAGCCCTTGTCCGTGTACAACTGCAAGACTTTCTTCAACACGTTGCGCGGCGACAGTTCGATCGGGTTGCCGAACTTGTCGAAGGTGTCGTGGATCACGATGGCGGTGGGTTCGATGGCCCACGGGATCACGTAGACCGCGTCGGAAACCGGTTTGCACACCATGTCGATGTCAGCCGGGTCGAGCAGGTCGTAGTAGATGTCGTCGTCGACAAAGTCCCCGGTTACCGTTTGCAACAGCACACTTTCCGGCAGGCGCATGCCTCGCTCATGCAGGAACTTGTTGGTGGGTGCAATTTTGCCGCGTGCAATGCCGGTCAGGTCGCTGACAACACACTCGACTTCGGTAATCTTGTGATCTTTCAGCCACGTGAGTAACTGATCGAAAGGGACATTCATAAAGACCTCGTTATTGGTTTTATTAACGCCGGGGAGGGTGGTTTCATCCGCCACACACTTCCCCTGGAACGCGTTGACGACTATCTTGGTCGAGCCTTGACGTTCCATCTATCCACTTTCAGCAGCACCAAAACGCACCAAACGAGTGCGTAAGGTCACCCATGACAGCGTGCAATCCGTTACAAGTCCAAGCCTTCAACACCGCCGATGTGGCCGAACAAATCCGCGCCACACCCGGGTGGGTCCAGCATTACCAGCAGATGTCGCCGGGGCATTTCGCCGGGCGGGTTCGCTACCTCGACCTGCAAGGCGTCGAGATTTACGAAGAACACATGAACACTCGGGTCGAGCAGAATTTCAGTGCGCCCGAAGGCTCGCTGGCGTTCTGTTTCGATCGCAGCGACAACGCCCTGTACGTGTTGAACGAAGACAGCCGCAACATCTGGATCACGCCGGAGAACTACCAGGAAATCGCCGTGGTGTTCGGACCGGAGTTCGTCCAGCGTCACGGTTTGAATGTCGCCAGGCTGGAAGGGCTGTTCATGGCGCCACTGAATTCGGGGCAGAACGCGCTGTTCTGCCGTTGGCTCAGCAGCACCTTGACTCGGTTGGCGCAAACCCTCGATCCGCCGAGCAAGGAAGCGCTGACCCAACAGTTGCTCGAAGACTGCCTTTACATCCTCGACAACGCCTGTGTCTGCCTTGATCGCGGCGGTTTGCAGCGGCGCACGGAAGAGCGTGGGGTGATGAAGCGCATCGGCGAATGGGCTGCGGATTCGCCGGAAGAAACCCTCAATCTGCTGGAGCTTTCTCAGGTTGCCGGGGTTTCACTGCGCCAGTTGCAACATGCGTTCAAGGCCTATACCGGTATGACGCCCACCCATTGGCTACGCCTGCGCCGCCTCAACAGCACCCACCGCGAATTGCTCAGCCGTTCGCCCATGGAAACCACCGTGGCGGAAGTCGCGATGCAGTGGTCGTTCTGGCATTTGGGGCGGTTTTCCAGCAGCTATCACGCGTTGTTCAAAGAGCTGCCGAGTGAAACGCTCAAGCGTGCGGCGAACCTCCATCGGCCCTTGTAATTGGATGGACTTGCCCAAGCCGAGGCGTCAATGCGCCAGGGGTATTGCAAGGGTTATCAGGTCAATCCCTGAGCATGTTTTTGCGGTCGCCGATCCAGCAGAACCACCATCAGAAACGCATACAGGGTCACTAGGGTAAACAGCGCCATGCGCACGGCAAACGCGGTGTAGACGTCCTTGCCCGCGAGGCTGTCCTGCACCGACTGGCCCAGCAGGATAATCATCGTGATCAGGCTATTGAGCCAGAAACCCGGGCTTAACCGGGTCGGGCTCAGTGCGTACAACTTGCGGCCCAGGATCAGGCCGAACAGCAGCATCCACAGAAAGAACATCCACAGGTGTACAAACAGGCTGAGGGCACACCAGAACAGCACCGCCAGCGCGCCGGCTAGCAGGGTCGAGCCGACCAACTCGCGGCCGGCGTGGCGGGTGGTGCTGGAACTCTGCTGACCCAGCGTCACAGCCTTCAGAATAATCGGCAGAAAAGTCGCCGGATCGATCAATGCCAGTAAAAACGCCGGCAGCACAATCAAGGTTGCACGCAGCGCAACCCGGCCGACGTCCTCCGCCGGCAATAGCGCAGCCGGGGGCGGCGCTGGCGCATCGGCCGGTTCGGGAAACAGCCAGTGACTCACCGCCACTATCAGCATCGCGAGCAGCAACCCTTTGACCAATGCCCCGATGACCATCGCCGCGAGATCAAACTCGGCAACACCCGCCGAGGAAATCATGGTCAGGCCGATCACCAGCAACGTGACGATCAGGTTGTTGCCGCCGCGCAAGCCAAAACGGAACACCAAAAACAGCGCTAAACCGATCAGCAGCACACCGCCGACCGGGTAATAACGCAGGACCGGGATCAACAACAAGCCGACGCCGGTGGTCAACATCGCCGCCAGCGTCAGCACCACACAGGCCTTCAAGGGCAGCGGCCGATTGACGCTGGCGAGCAGCAACAACGCCAGCACCGGTGCGATAAACGGAATCGGCATCGCCAGACCAAAGCTGACCGCGAGACACAACGCGGTGCCGGTGGCCAGACGCAGGGCGCGCTGTGCCCGGGGCGATCGCTCAGTAGGCATACGACAGCCAACTCATCAGGCCCACAAAAAAGCGCCCGAGCAGGTTTAGCGGGTTGCCTTGACTTGGAAACGCCATGACTTCTGCCTGGCCGCCGGCGCGGATCGATTGGCTGTCGCGCAACCGCGCCCTGGCGTCCTCGGAAAACTCGATGATCACCGGAAAACGCTGCGCCGGGCGCAGCCAGTCACGGCTGTTTTGCACGCTGGGCAAAGTCCCGGGCGTCGATGTCTGACCAACACTGACGCCATAACCGACACTGCGCACGCGCCCCTCGAACACTTCGCCCGGCAGCGCATCCAGCACGATCGCCACTGGCGTATCGACCCGCACCAGACCCAGGTTGTTTTCGGTCATGTCGGCGCTGATCCAGACATCGTGGATGGCGATCAGGGTCATCACCGGGCTGCCAACGGCGGCGAACTGCCCGGCATCGGTGCGCAAGTCGGTGATCAAGCCCGCGGAGCGAGCGCGCACCTGCGTATTGGCCTGGTCCAGTTGAGCTTTCGACAAGGCCGTGGCGGCGCTGCGCAACTGGGCATTGTCTTCGGCGCTGCCGCCTTCCGTTTCACGCGCGCGCTGGACTTCAGCCTGAGCCGCCGCGACCTGGCTGACGGCTTGTTCGCGGTTGGCCCGAGACACTTCAAGCAAACGTACGGAGATCGTGCCGCGATCTTCGCGGTACAAGCTCTCTAAGCGCTGATTGTCCTGGCGGGCCTTGAGCTCATTGGCCTGGGCCGCGCGCACGTTGGCTTGTGCCGAAGCAATGCCGGCGGTGCTGGCGCCGATCTGCCGGCGGGTCGATTCCAGGTCGGCGCGCGCGCGGTCGACGGCAATCTGATAAGGCTGCGGGTCCACTTCGAACAGCACATCGCCGGCCTTGACGTCTTGGTTGTTGCGCACATTGACGCGGATCACCCGACCGGCAACTTCCGCTGCCACCGGAATGACAAAAGCACCCACCCGCGCCTGTTGCGTATACGGCGTGAAGCGGTCAGCCGACAGGTACCAGGCCAGGCTCAGGACGATCACCAGCAACACCCATTTGATGCCTTTTCTTGCCGGATCGGCAGGCACTTTCGCAGGCGGGGAGGCCGGTGCTTCGGGGGAGGGCTGCGCGGTTTCATTCATGGTTTTTTACCTTGTCGGGTTGGCGCAGCCGAGGGTTCTTCCAGCAGATTTCCCCAGTCCGTGCGTTGCTCCATGTGCTCGCGGGTGGCGGCGTCAACTTTAGGCCCGGCGCTGTACCAGCCACCGCCCAAGGCTTTATACAGGGCGATCACATTGCTCACGGCGTTACTGCGGCTGACCAGGTAATTGTCCTGTTGCTCCAGCAGTGCGCGTTGGGCGTCCAGCACACGCTGGAAATCGGAATAGCCTTCGCGGTACTGCGCGCTGGCCAGCACCAGCGAGCGTTTCGCGGCGACTTCGGCCTCGCGTAGAATCCGTTCGCGCTCAAGGGATTTGATCAATCCGCTGGCCGCGTCATCGGCCTCGCGTGCCGCCTGGCGCACCTTGTCGCGGTAGGCCTCGATCAACTGCTGCAACCGTGCATCCTGGATCCGCACGTTGTTGCTGATCTGGCCATGGTCGAACAGGTTCCAGCGCAGGCTCGGCCCGCCGATCAGGTCGAGACTTCTTGAGGTGCCGTTGAGCGTGTCGGCCGACCAGACGATGCTGCCGAGCAAGGTCAGCGACGGGTAGAAATCAGTGACGGCGACGCCGACCAGCGCCGACTGGGCGGCGATATTCAGTTCAGCGGCGCGCACGTCGGGGCGGCGCAACAGCAGGTTGGCCGGTACATCCTGCAACACGGCGCGGTCCACCAGCGGGATCAATCCTTCATTTTCAATCATTGAAGGCTGCGCACCGGGCGGCTGGCCAATCAGGACAGCCAGGGCATTACGCGTACGCAACACCTGGTCTTCGAAGGTGGGAATGGTGCTCAGGGTACCCAGATATTGGGTTTTGGCTTGCTGTAGGTCGAGTTCAGCTTGCTGGCCACTGTTGAACAGCTTTTCGGTGATCTCGAAGTTGCGCTTTTGTTGTTTGGCGTTTTCCTTCGCCACCCGCAACCGGGCTTCGGTGGTGCGCAACGAAAAATAGGTGTCCGCCACTTGCGCGCGCAGCAGGACGAGCACGTCTTCATAGTTGGCCTGCGCGGCAAAGTAGCCGGCGTCGGCGGACTCGATGGCGCGACTGAAACGGCCCCAGAAGTCCAGTTCCCAGCCCACGTCAAACCCGGCACTGTATTGCCAGAAGTGGCTGTCCTGCGGATTGATCCCGCCGGATTGCCGCCGCTTGAAGTACAGGCTGTCGGCGCTGGCCTGCTGCAATTGCGGGTAACGGCCGCTTTCGGCGATACCCAGTTGGGCCCTGGCTTCCATCACCCGCAAACCGGCGATCTTCAGGTCCGAGTTGTGCGCATCTGCCTCGGCCATCAGGTGGTCGAGCACCGGATCGCCGAAGACTCGCCACCACTGACGAATATCCGGACTGAGACTGCGTTGGCTGGCTTGCTCAAGGGCAGGGGAGTCCCAGTGATCGATCCACGCCG
Organism: Pseudomonas sp. GB2N2; assembly: GCF_054897705.1. Lineage (NCBI taxonomy): Bacteria > Pseudomonadati > Pseudomonadota > Gammaproteobacteria > Pseudomonadales > Pseudomonadaceae > Pseudomonas > Pseudomonas sp. GB2N2. The sequence goes on along the minus strand of NZ_CM142701.1, from coordinate 1,593,249 downwards.
GCTTCGGCGACTGGAAATCCGGCCCCAGGCGTACGCAGCCACTCAGGCTCAGCACACTCAGCAGAAGCAGTCGGCCCGATCGCGTCAAATGCATGGGTTGTGTTCCCACTCAGCAAGATCACAGGAGCATAGACGCCCTGATGAACAACGGACTGCTACGCTTTTCAGGCGACTTCAAATTCGCCCCCGACCGGTCCAAAAAGGTAAAACATCATGAATGCACCCCATACCGCTGGATGGCGCTTCAAACTGGGCATTGCGATCATTTGCCTGATGCTCGGCTCCTGGCTGCTAGTGCCGATCCTGGCCGTGGCGGGCGTACCGGGTTCGAGGATTGCGGCCCTGACCGGGGTGCTGTTTATCAGCAACAAGGTCTTGTTGATCCTGGTCATCGCGGTTATGGGCAAGGCTGGCTTTCAACAGTTGAAACGCAGTGTGTTTGGTTACGTTTCGTCAATGGCGCCGACCATGGATGCGGAAGTCGGGCCGATACGTCATCGAATCGGCGTGGCGATGTTTCTAGTGCCACTGGTTTCCGCGTTTCTGGAGCCTTATGTCGACAGCCTCTGGCCGGGACTTCGGCCGAATCTCTGGCAGGTGCAGGCGTTGGGCGACTTGATGCTGATCGGCAGTTTTTTTGTGTTGGGCGGGAATTTTTGGGAGAAAGTGCGGGCCTTATTCATTCGTACGGCGCGGGTGGTGAACACCAGCGCGGTGTGATTATTACCCCCACATTGACCCAATCCCACAGGCTATTTTTATGATGCGTTTTGTTCTAGCCGCTTCCGCGCTGGCCTTTTCGTTGAACGGCGCTGCCGAGCTGCGGGTTAAATCAGCTGGCGAAGTCTGCTCAATTCTTTCTGATACGCGACTGCGCGCCAGCGAGTGGACACGGAATCCGGATGGCAAGGAGGGCTGTTGGAGTCCGGCAAGATTGATAGCGCCGACCGCCAAGGACGGTAACACCCTGGCTTTTTCTGCTGAAGGGGCAAGCAGTACGCCTGAGCGGCTGAGCCTGGTGTTGAAGGTGTCTTCACCCGCCGATGACGACAGCGCCAAGCGCGAACTGGTCAAGGCCACCAAGCGGTTGTCCGTGAGAGCGTTAGGCCTGTCGATCCCGCATTCGATCGAAGAAACCATCATGAAGGGACAATCCGCGAAGTTTCAGGTCGGCGCTGGCGCGATCACGGTTGCTCGCACTACGCCGTCCAAGGGCAGTTATCAAGTGACGGTGGTTATGCAATGACTCCCGTTGTCAACGCGGCGCAGCGCTGGCTTTATTCGCAGCCACCTGAACTCGTTGAGGTCCGCTTTGCCCGTGGTCGGATCATGAACAGTGGTGCGTCATTACACACGCACTCATGGGCAGTTTGCGCGTGGTGTTAGAGCAGAAAATGATAATAAAACGCGAATAAAAGGAAAATTTATCATTTTAAACCAGGCTAAGATATACCGATATCGCGCTGAATTAGTGCAGCCAATTCAGCAGTGACGATTAAAAAAGGCCTGCAGGTAATCGCCAATGGGCAATTGTCTGTGAGGCTGTCGATTCTATACATTTATAGATTCGATATAGGTGTTCTGATGCAGTTGAAACAGTATTTTTGGAAAATATAGAGTTTACAAAAAGCGCTGGTTCCAACGGTTTGCCTATTGAAAGTGATGAAGCAGTATGACGAAGATGTAGGTGTGTATTCTGTATTAATTCATAATCGTGGAAGAAGAAAGGTGCTCGCCAGTGAACAATTAGAAGAAGTGATTGAGATAACCGTGGGGTAATAACGTTTTATGGCCTCGCAGGCCTGGTGTTTGTTACGGTATTGGGAGATACAGGGAGTACGAAATATCCCTGTCAAGATTCCCTGATCAGGATTCTGCTTTGCGTGCCGGCTTTGAAGATTGCGATGTGTTCGCCAGAGTATTCGCGATTCTTTTAATTGGTCTGATCTTGGGGGGTTCTCCGTCTCACTCTCTACTGGATTTTTACTGATTCCTTCGTAATTCCATTTACTCCACAAAATGCAGATCTGAGGCGAACAGCCACCTTCTTCCATGCGCTGCAGCTTATGAATTTTCGAGCGTTGGCACATCATCAGTTGTGCGATAGTTCGGAAGTATTTCTTAAGCATAGGCGGTTGTTTTTAGCAGGCATTTCTGGTCATGTAACAAATTTTTCTTATGAAAACATTATGAAAAATAGGTTCACTCAAGGGGCTTAGCCGCATCTTCTGATGATGTATACAGCGATTTAGTGCAACTTCAACGCTGATGTGTTCGCATTAGTTATTGAAAGACCATATTCGCCTATTGCTGCTACTGGTTATGAAATGTGACTGCCGATTAATTCCCAATAGCTAATACGTTTTAGTGTGCGGGTGAGCATCTACGGACATAAATCAGCGGCGCCCATCTGCCATCAGCTAACGGCCGGGCCAGATTATCCAAAACGAACTGCGCAGCCACGGTAGTGGGAGCTGCGCGCTGTAATAACTGCAGTATCCGCCCCGATAAAGGGCGCTGCGACTTCTTGGGCGTTGAGCACCAGGGCATATGGGTCCAACGGCGTTGCGTCGACCAAAGGTAGCTGATCGGTAATATTGAGTTCGCTCATAGGACTGAAATGTCCGTCTTCGGAAACAACGGCGGATAACATTCCTTTATCAGACTTAATATAGCCGGAGATGCGACATGATGTTGGCACTGCTTGAAAACTGAGCGCGTGATTAGTTTTCAAACAGTGCCAACAGATGGGCCAACCTGAGTGTCGTCGGGCTGATGGTGGCTAGATTTACGAGGTTCTGTAGACGATGTGCCTTCCTTTCGTGAGACCTTGGGTAATATCGGACTCTTGGTCAGGGGATGACTTCAGACGCGGCTCAGCACGCGTCTCCTTTTCGATAGGCACACAACATGCGTCAATCAGGTTCGACCTCACGCGTTCCATCATATGCAACAGCAGTTCGCTCTCTTCCTGGGAGAACCCGGCGATAGCTTCCTGGCGCGTTAACTGGCCCATGTCCCGCATGAGCTCAAGCAACGGATGGGCCTGCTCGGTGAGGAACAGCAGCGACTGACGCCGATCAGAAGGATGCCGGCGCCGGTCGATCAAACCGCGCTCAGCCATCTTGTTGAGCAAGTGCCCAAGGGTGACCGACTCCAGTTTCAATAAGTCCGCTAGGCCCTTTTGATGAATTCCTTCCCGAGTCGACAGCATCGCTAGCACTTGCCATTGAGAGCGGGTCAGGCTCACGTGGCGGGCACGCTGCTCAAAACGCTTGCGCATCAGACGGGCACTGTCATGTAGGGCGAAACCGAGCGTCAGGATGTCAGTCATGGGAAAGTCAGCACCTGTAATAGTTTTCTAACGATAGGCCTGCTGGTAATAAGCTTGCTATCTATACGAATGACAAAATAACCACAAAAAATCGATCTCATCCGGCGCTGTTACGATGATGCGGTCCGGCTTGCATCGATTTACATCGCAAACATATTGTTCACATTTTGAAAACCAGCCGCCCATGAGCGGATCTGCCTTGCCAGCATTGTCAGGTGCGTTCAAAGATAGCCGCTAGTCCTTGGCCGCCGCCAATACACATGGTCTCCAGAGCGTAACGGCCCTTGCGTCGCTCCAGTTCATGCAGCAGGGTGCTGAGCATTCGCACCCCTGTGGCGCCAATGGGGTGGCCGAGGGAAATGCCCGAACCATTGACGTTCAGCCGCTCGGGATCGTTCCAGCCCCACCCTTTGAGGACGGCCAGTGCCTGACACGCAAAGGCTTCATTGAGTTCGATCAGGTCCATCTGGTCCAGCTTCAAACCCGTCTTGAGCAGCAGCTTATTCACGGCATGGACCGGACCGATGCCCATCATTGCCGGGTGACAGCCACTGGCAGCCCATCCGCTGAGAAAACCCATGGGTTTGAGGCCCAGTTCTTCAAGTTTGTCTTCGGCGACAATCAGGCAGGCAGCGGCAGCATCGTTCTGCTGGCTGGAGTTGCCGGCGGTCACGGTGCCTTCTTTTATCAATGGGCGTAGTTTTCCCAGCGATTCCAGGCTGGAGTCGGCGCGAAATCCTTCATCCTGGCAGAACAGAATCGGATCGCCTTTACGTTGGGGCACGCTGATAGGTACCACCTCATCGGTAAATTTTCCGTCCGCCCAGGCCCTGGCTGCTCGTTGATGGCTACGTACTGAGAAGGCGTCGGCCTCTTCACGGCTGATGTGGTATTCCCGAGCCAGATTTTCAGCGGTTTCGATCATCCCGGAAATGGGGCCGAAACGCTCTTTGGGTTGCGAACGTTCACGACCTCGTTCGAGTCGGTCATGCATTTTTACGCTGCCCGACCGCGAGCCCCAACGCATGTCCGTCGAGTAGTACTCGATGTTGCTCATGCTCTCGACGCCCCCCGCCAGGACCACATCCGCAGCCCCAGTCTGGACCATCATCGCCGCGGTAATCACCGCTTGCAGGCCGCCGCCACAACGGCGATCCAGTTGCATGCCGGGGACCTCGATCGGTAACCCGGCCTGCAGCCCGATCCAGCGACCTACGCAGGGCGTTTCGCTGTTGGCATAGGATTGCGCGAACACGATGTCTTCGATGCGAGCCGGGTCCAACCCTGTGCGTTCTAGGATCGCCTTGACCACATGAGCGCCTAGCGCTTCAACGGAAACCTGCCGCAGGCTGCCGCCAAAGGTTCCGACCGGGGTGCGTAATGGAGCAACAATCGCTGCACGTCTCATAAGCTATTTCTCCAGGTGTGGCTGGGTTTTCAAAAACCGGCATCTCGTTCAAGTTGTTCGCGGAAATCGGGGTGCGCGATGTCAAGCATTTTCAAGCGACGCTGTCTGAGACTTAGGCCTCGGAGATCGGCAACACCGTATTCGGTGACAATCAGCCCCGCATCACTGCGCGGCGTACTGACCGGTCCGTTGATACGCGAGACGATGCGCGTGTTGACGCCAGCAGTTGAGGGCAGGGCGATAATAGGTAAACCCCCTCGAGAGCGTCGTGCTCCCCGTAAGAAGTCCAGTGCCCCACCCACCGCACCGACATAGACGCCGCCAGCCGTTTCCGCGTTTATCTGGCCACTGAGATCCACTTCGATGGCTGAATTCAGTGCCACGAAACGCTCCAGGCTGCCTAACACCTGCGGGTCATGCGTGTAGGCCGTCGAGCGCATCTGGATCAAGCTATTGCAGTGAGCAAAACGGTGAAGGCGGTGACTGCCCATTAGTACACCGGCAATGGTCACACCCTGGTCAATGGTCTTGCGAGCGTTATTGATAACGCCTTTTTCCATGAGCTCGACCACACCGTCGCCTATAGCGCCAGAATGCACACCGAGGTCTCGATGGCTTCCCAGGGCGCTGAGAATAGCTTCTGGAATAGCGCCGAGGCCGAATTGCAAGGTGGATCCATCTTCAATCAGAGCCGCGACATGGCTGGCAATCGCTTGCTCGATTCTGCCAGGACTGGCAGCAACGTTTTCCTGCGGTGGTCGCGAGGTTTCAACAATGCAATCAATGTCTTCTTTGTACAGATAGCGTTCGCCGTAAGTCCAGGGTGCCTGCTGATTAACCTCGGCGATGACCAGACGAGCCTGCTCAAGCGCTGGCAACAGATATTCATGGGCAAGGCTCAGACTATAACGGCCGTGCTCGTCAGGCGGTGCGAGTTGCAGCATCAGCACATCGATTTTTAGCGAACCCTCCCGAATCATTTCCGGGAACTGCGAGTAATGGCAGGGCAGGATATCCAGAACACCAGCCTTGGCGAGGGCGCGGTTCGCTCCGCCGCCGCAGTAGGAAACAAAACTGATGTGGTCTGCATGCTCGGGGCGGCACGTGTCGCTGTTGGTAAGGCCGAGCATGACCCGTATCTGCCCCATCTTAGCCCGCTGTCTCATCAATACTTGAGTCAAGGGTAGCGGCTCGGCATTTGCCTGGCCCCAAAGAACGGTATCGCCGGGCTGGATCCAGCGGGAAAGATCTAGACGCTCAAGCGATGTGTGCAGAGTCATGGCTTTATTCGTTATTATGAACTGCGTTCAGAATAACATGATGCCAAGGACACGCAGCAAGCGCTTTTTTGGCTTAAATAAAAAAGCCCTCGCACGGCGAGGGCTTCATTGTGGGGCAGCGTACGTCAGCTTATGGCAATAAATTTCTTACCGTTCTCGTACATGATCTTGCGTTGTTCATCGACGCTGCAGTTGGTCAGTGCCTCACCGATGAAGTCGGCGGGGGTCGGTACACCCTCGGCGTGCGGGTAGTCTGAACCAGTGATGATCCAATCGGCGCTGCCTGTCTGATCGATCAAACTGCGAATATTGTCTTCCGGGTAGGCGACGACACCTACGTGGCGCTTGAAGATCACGCTTGGGCGCTCTTTCAATTGCCCCGCTGGCCATAGCCCCATCTTTGCCATGCCGCGGACCTTGTCCATCTTCACCAGCATGTTTGGAACCCACTCGGCGCCGTTTTCGGCCGAAAGCAATTTGATGTTCGGGAAACGTTCGAAAAAATTCCAGAAAATGAAGTTCGAGATGGTCTCGATCACTGGGCGCTCGCTGTAGCCATGCATCCAGACGAAGGCCGACTGGCGCATCCGCGATTGCTGCATCAGCTCGCCCCAAACTGCCATGTGGTGCTTGAGGTAGATGGCTTCAGAGACGTGATAGACCACACGAACGTGGGCTTCATTGAGAATTGACCAGAAGCGGTCGTAGTAAGGGTCGGCAGGAGAGCGCCCGATTTCGTTCGGCCCCATTGGCATCAGCACCAGGCGAGCACCGTTCTTCACCACGAACTCGGCTTCTTTAATCGCCGAATCGATATCGGCCAGGGAGATCAGCGGCGCGGAATAGATTCGGTCGGAGTGATTGAATTTCCATTCGTCGAGCATCCAGCGGTTGTAGGCATGCAACACCTCGGCAGCAGGCTTCGGATCGTTCAAGTAGCTGACCGCGGCTACCATGTTGCCGCAGTACATGAAGCAGCCTTCCACGCCAAACTCGTCCATCTTTTTCAGCCGGTCTTCAGCGTTGTACATGTCCGGCGTCATGTCGACGCGCATTTCCACTTCACCATGGCCATCTTTCATGGCTCGTAACCATTCATGCAGTTTGCCTGGCGGAGGTACTTTGCCGTCTGCGGTGAAATAACCGGCGCTGACCTCCACTTTCTTCTGCCCCACGTAAAGGGCGTATTCGCCATCGGCACCGACGCGCCACTGAAAGCTCCAATCCTTTTCCAATTCCTTGGGCAGATAACGGCTCCAAGAGTCGGGTTGCTCGTAAATATGCGTATCGCCGTCGAAAATCGCGCCGTTGTACGTGCTCATCACTGATCTCCGGTTACTATTATTATGAACGCTGTTCACGCTAATGTGCGTTGGCCCATTCTTGTCAAAAGGTTCGGTATACGCAAATGTCATATCGTATTTCAATTGATTAATATCAACTTGATATGAATCTTTTGGAGGAGGTTCGGTGCGCAAGCCTGTCCCCCTCGGAGAGGTGAGCGCCTAAAGTAGGCTGCGTTCTTGTCTTTAAGGCCGCCACGCCTTGCGCTGACGTGTAGCGCTGGCAACCGCGCTTATGTTTATATTTGTGTACGGCGTTCATTTTATTATCTGTAACCAAGCTGGGTTTTAACGCATTCCTTGAGGTGTACATGGCAAAATTGCCCGATTTCCCGACTGTTGCGAAAGTCATGGTGACGCTCTTCATCGAAGGACCCGCCGAGTTCATCGACGATTTTCTGGTTTTGTGCGTACCTTCGCCGGCAATTCACTCTGGCGAGGCTGTGACGGTGGCGCTGCATTTCGACACCTTGCTTGCCAAACCTGGCTCGTTGGCGGGTGCGGGTGACGAGGCTCAACGTCATGAAGATGCTTGGCAGAGCGGCGATACCCGGTCACAAAGTCATAGTGTAAGAGCGCGAATCACCGATACGAGTGCGCCGATCGGCAAGCGTCGGCAATTGGAAATCGATTTCAGAATGGAGGTTGATCTTCAACCCGCCACGGTAAAATCTGCTGAACTGTTCTTGATTCGCCTGCTGAAAAACCACTTTCACAATGGCGCCATTGCGGCCAGTTGGCGGGCCGATCTCAGCGATGGAGCGGTTTGGTATGGAGACACACAGTTTGCCTACAACCTATTGCAGCCAGGGGTTGCCGGCTTGCACCCGGACGTTCACGCCGGTCTGGTCGTGCACTTCTCGGACCAGCGCTGGCGCCATGTCTGATATTTTCCGAACCCTTACTGGCAGGTGTGGATGATGGAATTGCGACAGCTCAGACACTTCATCGTAGTAGCCGAAGAGTTGCATTTTGGGCGAGCAGCCACCCGGCTTGGAATGGCCCAACCGCCACTTAGTCAATCCATTCAACGGCTGGAAGAGTCACTTGATGCGCGCTTGCTAGACCGCACCAGCCGACAAGTCAGCCTGACGCCTGCAGGCAAGGTATTGCAGCGCGAGGCCGCTACCATCATTGCTCAAGTTGATTTTGCCGAACAGGCCGTGCGCCGCCAGGCGCGGGGGGAGTTGAGCCGGATGCGAATCGCTTTCTCTCCGATGAGTGCGATGCGAATTTTGCCGGCAGCGGTCAAGGTATTCAACGAGCGTTGGCCCAATATTGAAGTTCAGCTCGATGAACAACTCAGTTTCCAGCAGGTCGACGGGCTGCGTAACGGTAGCCTGGACATCGGTATCCTCAACCGCAACATGGTCAATACCGACGGTCTGGATGTCAGAGTGATTGAGTACTCTCGGGTCATTGTGGCGGTGCCGGCCATGTGGAAACTGGGTGACGAAAATGGAACCCTGCGACTTGCGGATCTCGCTGGCCATTCGTTTGTCCTATCGCCGCAGCACCTGACGCCCCACTTTCATTCGGCACTCGAGTCCGCTTGTCGAAAAGTCGGGTTTTCGCCCAAACGCATTCAACAAGTCGCGCAGCCCTACAGCATGTTTAATCTGGTGGCTAACGAGCTGGGGGTCGGTTTCGTGCAGGACACTGCGCGGCATCTGCCGATCGAGGGTGTGCGATTTCTTACGGTGCGAGATCTGCCTGATTCGATGCATGGCGAAGCCGCTGTTGCATGGGTTCCACGGGCATTGACACCGGCGTTGCGTGGCATGATCAGTCTCATCGAACGAATTGCTGCTCGAGAGGGCGATGCACAGAGCAAAGGGGCAGGCGATAACTCAGTGTGAGTGTATGATGCCGCCCCTGCGCAACGCAGCAATTTCTTGTTCGCGGTAGCCCAAGGCCTTCAATATCTTCACGTTGTCCTCACCCAATCGAGGCACGCGCAGATCAGGCGTCCCGGGTTCTTCTTGGAATTTGAGTGGTGTACCGACGTGCTCACGCCCTTGATCATCCACCAGCAGCATCTGTCGTGCTTCTGTCTGGGGGTGCCTGAGCGCATCTCCTAAAGAGAGTACGGGCGCAGCACTGACGCCGCGCGTTTCCAGCCAGGAGAGCCAATAGGCCTGAGTGTGTTTGCTGAAAGTCTCGGCAAGAAATGCATGGACGGGACCCTGATCACTACCCGCAGGTCCCGTGGCGACTTCAATCAGATCCGCACGCCCCAGTGGCGTCAGCAGGTTTTCGCAGAACAGTCGTTCCCGACCGCCCAGGCAAAGCCATAAGTTATCGGCGGTACGATAAGCACTACACATCGCCAGGGCGTGCTCAGCGTTATTGGTTTGTGTGCGAGGGCGAAAGGGCTGCGCCGGCAACAGGCAGTCACGCATCGCAATGTCGATGCGTTCGCCGCGGCCGTTGCTGCGAACACCGAGCAATGCCATGAGTATCGCAGCCAAACCGTTCAACGCCCCCGCCAGGGCTGCAGTTGGCAGGCAGTCGGCGACCGGCGTTCCATCCTCGGCGAGGGGCAGGGAGCCGCCATAAGCCTGAACCACGCTGTCATGGGCAGGGGTGTCGCACAAAGGGCCGGTCTGGCCAAAAGCGCTCAATGAGCAGTAGATCAGTCGCGGGTTTCGCTCGTGCAGTACCTCGTAACTCAAGCCAAGACGATCGGCCACGCCAGGGCGAAAAGATTCAACCAACACGTCGGCCTGTTCAACCAGGCTGTAGAGGATTTCCTTGGCGGCAGAGCGCTTAAGGTTCAGAGACAAGCTGGATTTGCCCCGGTTACAGCCGGCGAAAAATCCCAGGGTCGCGGCTGCCATGTCAGGGTTGTCGCGGTGCTCATGTTGTCGGGTCGGATCGCCACTGGGAGATTCGATCTTGATCACCTCGGCGCCATGATCCGCCATCATCGCGGTCAAGACTGATCCGGGCATGAACTGTGTCAGGTCCAAGACTTTTACGCCGTTAAGTTTCATCGGAACTCCTACTGGGAGAGGGCTTCTTCATCGCGCTTTCCAGGTCGTGCCACCCTTCAGCTTGCTGGCCGCCAAGGCTTTCTTCTCCAAAATTTGGGCATTGGCCAAAGAGCTGCGTGCACCATCGTCGAGGACGCGTTTGACCGTACCCACCAGCTGCGAGTCATGGGCGGCAATGCACTCCGCAAGGCTCTGGACGTATTCGAGTAAGGTCTCAGGCGCTTGCAGTTCGTTGACGAGCCCGATGCGCAAGGCCGTTTCGGCGTCGATTGGCTGGCCGGTAAGGCTCAGTTGTTTGCCCCAGCGCACGCCCACAGTGAAGGGCAGGCGAGACGTCGCGCCACTTCCCGACAGTGCACCGATTTTGGTATGGGTGTCGGCGAAGCAGGCAAGGGTCGAGGCAATGATGAAATCGCACCCCAGCGCCAGTTCCAAGCCCCCGGTCATGGCCGGCCCGTTCACGGCGGCGATAATCGGCTTGCTCATGTTAGGCACCAGGTCGAGCAGAGCCGCCACTTCGCTGCGAGGTGCATCGGGTGCTGAAAAGTCCTTGAGATCCAGCCCGGCGCAAAATGCCGGTTCACTCCCGGTCAAGGTTGCCACGTGCAACTCAGGATCATTCTCGAAAGCTGTCAGTGCCAGAGTCAGGGCCCTGGCCAGTTCCAAATTGAGTGCGTTACGCGCGGCCGGGCGATTTAGGGTCAGTGCCAGCACGCCCTTACTTCTGGATTGGAGCAGCACGCCAGTCGTCATACAGACTGCCTGCCTACCAATGCCAGTTTGTTCAGGCGGCGCATGGCTTGGGTTGCGTCGTCGATCATTTCGTCGAAAATGAGTTCGACCGGTTTGATGGCGTCGGCAAAAACTACTGCGGGTCCGTAATCCAGCATGCCAGTGCTGCTGTCGCCGGAGGCGTAGGCCTGGGTGGCGAGGGAGCCCACCACGTGCGGACGGTACTGCTCGAAGTCAATGACGTTTGCCTCATCCAGCTCAATCACCGCACGGGCGCTGTCGTTGTGCAATACCCGGTGGTGGTCTCGAATGGCTTTCTTTACCACCACGCTTTCGCTGCCATCACCGCGTACTACCAACTGTTTGTAGTTCTCATGAATGTTCAATTCTTCGGCCACCAGCATGCGCGAGCCCATGATCACTGCGTCGGCCCCCATGGCAAGGGTTGCCGCCAGTTGCTTGCCGGTGCCAATACCGCCGCCGATGATCACCGGCAGATCGATGACGGAGGGGCCATGCGCGCCCTGGACCATGCTACTGATGCCGAATATCCCGGGATGGCCGCCGCAGTCATTGCCGACAATAATCACGGCATCGACGCCAAACCGGGCAGCGGTATGCGCATACTTCACTGCGGGTACCTTATGCAGCACCTTGATGCCGGCTTCTTTAAGTCGCGCAACGATGGATTCCGGGCTGGCCCCAGCGGTTTCCACGCACATCACTTCTTCTTCAATAAGGATCTGTAACTGGCGATCCAACCGCTCGGCACCCCCCGTCTGGCGGGAAATGTAGAGGTTGACGCCAAAAGGCATTCCGCCGGTCAATGACTTGCAGGCCCGCAGTTGATCGCGAAATTCGTCTGGGTCGGGAAAGCCGGCTGCGACGATAAAACCCATGCCGCCAGCCCTGACGACAGCCGCCACGTAGCGGGCGTCGGACACCTTGGGCCCCATGCCACCGCACAGAATCGGATGGCGAATACCTAGCATTTCGGTTATCCGAGTCTTGAAAAGAGCTTCACGCATTGAGAGTCACCGAGTTATCGAGGCTCAAAGCCTTTGGTTGGGTTTACCAGCCTGTCAGCCACTTCGGGCAGGACAGTGTGGGTGTTATAAAAGTGACCGCGCCCGCTGGCGAGCAATTGACCCATGGCATCGCTGATGTGTGCTTCGGCACAATTGAGACGATTACCGCGATGCACAATCCTCCCTACAACCTGCAATTCACCCAGGCTCGCGGCATGGTGGAAGTCAGTGTGGAGTGACACTGTAGAAACGCCGAAGCCGGTGCGGGCCATGACCGTATAACCGCATGCGACATCTATCAGGCTGCCGAGAATGCCGCCGTGCACTCGCTGCAAAATCGCAGTGCCGATGAATTCAGCGCGCCCACCGACCCGCAGCACGACCGACCCGGCGTCGACACTCAGCACCTGAACACCGAGCCAGGCGTTGAAGGGGTTGCGGTTGCTTACGGCCTGTAATTCCGCAACCGTCATATGGAAATCGCTCGTGTCAGACATCGTTTACATCCCCGGTGCCAGGCTCAGATATCGGTGTTGAGCGGCTTGTGCATGTACTTGAACGTGCCGCTGGCGGTGGCAATCAATTGGCCCTCAAGGTCATGTAAGTCACCTTCGCAAAAGGCCAGAGACCGAGTCGAGTGGCGCAAGCGTCCGCTGGCTCGCAGGGTTGCGCCGACCGCACCGCCGGGGCGGATGAAGTTGCATTTCATCTCCACCGTGACACTGGAGCGATCCTGTTCATCGCCATGGCGGGCGGCGCTGGCCATGGCCATGTCCAGCAGGGTCATGATTAGCCCGCCATGGGCCTGCATGCCGCCATTCATATGTTCGCGCTCGAGGTTAACCACCATGGCCGCGCCTTCATCTCGGCGCTCGACCATGACCCTCAAGTGATCAAGGAACGGCACTTCCATGCGGTATTCGGAATAGGGGACCAATTGAACCGCTTCTTGTTTTATCGTCATGGTCCCGTCCTCAGCGATGGGTGAACACAGCAGGGCGCTTCTCGCTGAATGCGGCCATGCCTTCTTTCTGATCTTCGGTGCCGAAGGTGACATAGGCCATGCGGCGCTCGTACATCACACCTTCTGTCAGAGAGCTTTCGAATGCACGGTTGATGCACTCCTTGGCAATCATCGAGACCGGCAGCGAGAAGCTGGCGATTTTCTTCGCCAGCACCAGCGCTTCGTCCAACAGTTCATCAACCGGCAGCACTCGGCTGACCAATCCGCAATGTTCGGCTTCATCGGCGAGCATCGGACGGCCACTTAGAATCATTTCCATGGCCTTGGATTTGCCAATTGCGCGCGTCAGGCGCTGAGTACCGCCGGCGCCGGGGATGGTCGCGAGGGTGATTTCCGGCAGTGCGAAGCGTGCGTTGTCCGCAGCCAGGATGATGTCGCACATCATTGCCAGCTCGCAGCCGCCCCCCAATGCCAGGCCAGCCACCGCCGCCACGATCGGCTTGCGACAGCGCGTCGCGCGCTCCCAATTGGCGGAGATGAACTGGCGTTTGAACACGTCCATCATGTCCCACTCACGCATCATCTTGATGTCCGCCCCGGCGGCGAATGCCTTGTTACTGCCGGTGATGACAATCGCGCCGATAGCGTCGTCTGCTTCGAAGGCATCAAGCACCAGCGTCAACTCGTCCATCAACTGATCGTTGAGGGCATTGTAGGCTTCAGGTCTGTTCAAGCGGATCAGGCCTACCCGGTCGTGCACATCAAGGATCAGGGTGTGCGGGGTCATGTCTTGATAACTCATGTCGCGCTCCAGGTTTCTACAGAGGCCACAGGGGCGGCCGTCGATGGTGTTCACATGTTCGGATAGTTAGGACCGCCGGCCCCTTCAGGCACCCACCAGGTGATGTTCTGCGAGGGGTCTTTGATGTCGCAGGTTTTGCAGTGCACGCAGTTCTGCGCGTTGATCTGGAAGCGCCTCTCGCCGTCTTCCTTGGTCACCACTTCGTACACGCCGGCCGGGCAATAGCGCTGGGCAGGTTCATCGTACAGCGGCAGGTTCTTGCTGATCGGGATGCTCGGGTCGGTCAGCTTCAGGTGGCACGGCTGCTCTTCTTCGTGGTTGGTCCCAGAGATAAACACCGAGCTGAGTTTGTCGAAGCTGAGCTTGCCGTCCGGTTTCGGGTAGGCAATCGGCGTCGAGTCCGCTGCCAGCTTCATGCAGGTGTAGTCCGGCTTGGTGTCGTGCAGGGTGAACGGGATCTTGCCGCCGAACAGGTTCTGATCGATGAAGTTGAATGCGCCACCAAGGAGCGGGCCGAACTTGTGCAGGGCAGGCCCAAAGTTGCGGCTAGCGAACAGCTCTTCATACAGCCAGCTCGACTTGAAGGCGTCGACGTATTTGTTCAGCACATCGCCGCCGTCCTGGCCCTCGAACAGCGCGTCAGCCACGGCATCAGCTGCGAGCATGCCGGACTTCATCGCGGTGTGGCTGCCCTTGATCTTGGCGAAGTTCAGGGTGCCGAGGTCGCAACCGATCAGCGCTCCGCCCGGGAAGACCATTTTCGGCAACGAATTCAAGCCGCCTTTGCAGATCGCGCGGGCTCCGTAGCTGATGCGCTTGCCGCCTTCCAGGTACTGCTTGAGCACCGGATGATGCTTGAGGCGTTGGAATTCGTCGAACGGCGATAGGTAGGCGTTGGCGTACGACAGATCGACGATCAGACCCACCACTACCTGATTGTTTTCCAGGTGATACAGGAAGGAGCCGCCAGTATTCTCGGTGCCCACTACGTTAAGCGGCCAGCCAGCAGTGTGCACCACCAGCCCTTGCTCGTGTTTGGCCGGATCAACTTCCCAGATTTCTTTCAAACCGATTCCGTAATGCTGAGCGTCGGCTTCGGTGTCGAGGTTGAAACGCTTGAGCAATTGCTTGCCGACATGACCACGGCAGCCTTCGGCGAACAGCGTGTATTTGCCGCGCAGTTCCATGCCGGGGGTGTAAAGGCCTTCTTTCGGATGGCCTTCGCGGTCGACGCCCAGATCACCGGTGATGATCCCGCGGACTACGCCGCTCTCGTCAAACAGCGCTTCCTGTGCGGTGAAGCCGGGGTATATCTCGACGCCCAGATTCTCCGCCTGCTGCGCCAACCAGCGGCACAGGTTGCCCAAAGAGATAATATAGTTGCCTTCATTGTGCATGGTCTTGGGCACGAATACGCCCGGCACTTTGCTGGCGCCGTCCGCACTTCTGAGCACATAGATGTCATCGCGCTTGACGGGGGTGTTCAGTGGCGCCCCGAGTTCTTTCCAATCAGGGAACAGCTCGTTCAGGGCGCGCGGTTCGAACACGGCACCCGACAGAATGTGAGCACCGACTTCGGAGCCTTTTTCCACCACGCAGACGCTGATTTCCTGGCCCGCGTCTGCAGCTTTCTGCTTCAGGCGGCAGGCGGCGGAAAGACCCGCGGGGCCGGCACCGACGATCACCACGTCGAATTCCATGTATTCACGATCAGACAAAATTCTTTCCTCTTGGGGGCGTAGTACCGGCCGCTACGATGGCGTCGGTTGTTTTTCGGGTCGCGGTATCTTCAGAGGAGTCGGGATAGGGCGCGACGATATACAGCGACATCACCGTGCTTGAGCCGGGCTTGAAGAACTGATGCAATGCTTGCTCCTGCTCTCTGTCAGCCAGGGTGGCGCGTCCCCTCTGGCGCTGATGTTCGCCCCAGGAGGCAATGATGAAGCGCTCGCTGAAATGTTCCGGGTCGGAGACATCGCGGTACAGCAACCAATGGCTGGCCCCGTCACGACGGCGAACTTTGCCCAACTGATAAATGCTTTGCGTGAACGCGAGACGGTTTTCGTTCGGAATGTAATAGTCAACCTGCACCGCCACTGGGCCATCGTCGGGTCCTAGGTGCCCTACGATGGTTGGTTCTGCCCAGTGTTGCGACAACGTGACTTCGTCATCATGGCCCATGCGAACCGGAAAACGACGGGTAAGTAACAGGCTCAGACCAATCAGGCCGGCAGCCAGGGTCAAGGTGCGGGCGACGCTCAAATGATTGGCAATGCTGCCCCAAAACACTCCGCCCAGTGCCATCGAACCCTGAAAAGTAAGCATGAAAATGGCCAGTGCCCGCGCTCTGACCCAGGCTGGAAGGCTGGTCTGATAGGCCGCACTGATGGTCGAGTTGAAACTGATCCAGCTTGCGCCACCGATGATCAGTGCAGGGCAGATCACCCATAGCGAAGGCGCCCAAGCGGCAATTAATATGGCGACGGCAAACGCAAGGTTCGACACCATCACTAACCGGTGCAGGTTGTTGAAGTGACTGCGAAACCGCTGTAACAACAAACCACCCGCCACCGCACCAGCGCCCAGGCTGCCTAGCAACAGTCCATAAACACTGGCACCGCCGGTGTCGATATTTTTGGCTACCAGGGGGAGGAGCGCCCACAAACTGCTAGCACAGCCGACAAAAGCGCAGGTGCGAATTATGTGGCTATGCAAGGGTTTGGCATGCCGGACGTAGCGCAGTCCCCCGCGCATTGCGGAAAATAGTCGCTCCTTCGTTAGCACAGGGCCAACGTTGGGGCGATACGCAAAGATGAAGAGCGACAGTACGATCAGGAACAATACGATGTTGATTGTGAACACCGCCTTGGCGCCTGACGCAGCGATTACCAGCCCGGCGAAGGCCGGGCCGATGGCGCGGGCAGCATTATAGGCAATACCGTTCAGGTTGATGGCCGCCTGCAAGGCTGCGCGAGGTACAGCGTCCGAGGTGGAGGCCTGCCAGGCTGGGATGCTTGCGGCACTGCCACTGCCCAGCAAAAAAGTGAGAAGCAAGAGGCTCCATGGCGTAATGGCATCGAGTTGCAATAGCAGGCACAGCAATCCGGTGGCAATCAACATCCAGGTATGGGTCAGCAACAGTAACTTGCGTTTCTCCACCAAGTCGGCCATTACACCCGCAGGCAATCCAAACATAAAGGCAGGCAACGTAATCGCCGTCTGTATCAGCGCGACCATCAGCGGTGATTCACTGATGGAGGTCATCAGCCAGGCCGCCGCAACGTTCTGCATCCAGACGCCGACATTTGCCGTGAGCGTGGCAATCCACACTGCGCGATACAGCGGATAGTGCAGTGGCGACAAGGAAACGCTAGTGGTGGCAGAGTCACGCTGCGGCATGTGTCCATCCAAGGTCAGAGCAAGCGTTGAACGGGATCGAGCTATTGCCAATATTGTGAACAGTGTTTAGCATTCTGAATACAGCGTTAGTGGCTGTCAATGCGCTTCCGTGGGTTTCAGGTGGCGGGACAAAGCACCGACGTCACGAAGCAAAGCCGCAAGCCAGTGAGAAAGGGGGCCGCCATATGACTGATGAACGCGATCCAGATGGGCAGGTGATAGCTCGGCAACAGGGCAATTTATTGTTGATCGGCATCGACCGGCCCGAAAAGCGCAATGGCTTCACACCGAAGATGTTCGAAGAGCTGGCGAAAGCGTTTACCCGGCTGGAAGAGTCGCCGGAATTGTTTTGCGGATTGTTATATGCCGAAGGCGATCACTTCACTGCCGGCCTGGACATGCCCAAGATCGCGCCGCTGCGCAAGGAGGGTAAAGCGCTGTTTCCGGCCAGTGAGGCAGACCCTTTCAATCTACGTGAGCCGCTACGTAAAAAACCCGTGGTGATTGCCCTCAAAGGCATTTGCTTCACCGTTGCGGTCGAACTGATGCTGGCCAGCGACATTGCAGTCGCCGCGAGCAATTGCCGGTTCTCTCAACTGGAGGTCAAGCGCGGGATCATGGCCGGCTGCGGTGCCACGATCAGAATGGTAGAGCGCACGGGCTGGGGCAATGCGATGAGGGTGCTTCTGACGGGTGACGAATTTAGTGCCCAGGATGCCTATCGCATGAACTTTGTGCAGGATGTGGTTGAGCCGGGCGAGGAGTTTGCGAAGGCCCTCGAATACGCTGAAAAGATCGCGGCTCAAGCGCCGCTGGCGGTTCAGGCAACGCGTGAAAATGCGCGAATTTCCCTCGGGCAAGGCTGGCTTACAGCGTACTCGAAGATTCAATCGACGCAGAAGTTTCTCTACAACACTGAGGACGCCAAAGAGGGCGTACAGTCGTTTGTCGAAAAGCGCACTGCGCGTTTTATCGGACGTTAAGGAAAGGACATAACAAAATGGCTAAAGGCCCACTTTCTCGTATTCGCGTGCTGGATATGAGTAGAATTCTCGCTGGCCCCTGGGCGGCGCAAATGCTTGCTGACCTCGGTGCCGAAGTTATCAAGATCGAGCGCCCCGGCAAGGGCGATGATTCACGACAGTTCGGCCCCCCGTTCCTTAAGGATGCCGAAGGAAACAACACGCGTGAATCGTCGTTTTACATCAGCACCAACCGCAACAAGAAATCCCTCAACTGCGACATCTCGAAACCCGATGGGCAAGCGCTGATCCGTGCGCTAGTCGCCAAGTGCGATGTGCTGCTAGAAAACTATAAGGTCGGTGATTTGAAGCGCTACGGGCTTGATTATGAAAGCCTGAAGCAGGTCAATCCGAATCTGATTTATTGCTCGTTGACCGGCTTTGGCCAGACTGGCCCGTACGCTCCTCGGCCGGGTTATGACTCAATTTTCCAAGCTATGGGCGGGTTGATGAGCATCACCGGTCTGCCGGACGATGTCCCGGGTGGTGGTCCGATGAAAACCGGGCCTAGCCTGGCTGACATCCTGGCGGGCCAATACGCCGCCTATGCAATCCAGGCCGCGCTCTATGCGCGCGATCTGGATGGCGAGCCTGGCCAACACATAGACGTCGCCTTGCTCGACTCTCTGATTGCAGCGACCTCCCATTACGCCAGTCAGTACCTGGTCTCCGGTGAGGTGCCGGTGCGACGGGGGACCGAAGGTAATGGCGGTATGCCGTCGCGGATGTTCCATTGTGCCGACGGCGACATAATGGTGGTGGCCGGAAACAACGAGCAGTACGCGCGCCTGTGCGACGTGCTCGGTCATCCGGAGCTGACCACTGACGAGCGTTTCTCGGAAATCGCGCTGCGCGTAATCAATCGTCGCGCGTTGGGAGAAGTGTTTGAACCGCTGATGGCAACGTGGCAGTTGGACGATTTGCTGATCGCGCTGGATGAGGCTGGTGTGCCGGCGGGGCCTATTAACACCTTGGACAAGGTGTTCGCCGACCCTCACGTTCAGTCGCGCAACATGTGTATTGAAGCCGAGCACCCCTTGGCAGCGAGTGGCAAGGTAAAGCTCGTGGCCAACCCGGTGAAGTTCTCCGGGACGCCAATTACCGAGTACACGGCGCCTCCGACCCAGGGAGAACACACTGACGAAATTCTTAAAGACTTATTGGGGCTGGATGACCGGGCGGTCCAGGATTTGAGACAAAATCGCATCGTCTGATGATGAGCATAAGAGGAGGGCGCTAACAGGCGCCTTCACTTAAATAGCAGTAGCTCCTGTGGGCGCTCACTGAAATCGCGGACTGTACCCAATACGGGAATCGCGCGGCCAATGATATCGGCTTGAAATGCATGGCAAGCACCCAACAGTGCTTTGACAGGCTGAACCCGAGCCGCACGCATCGCCTCCACGTCCAGTTGGCGCGCACCCGCTACCATGATTGCAATCTGCAGAACATAGGCCGCTTCCAGCTGGTCGCCGCTGTACTCCTGAGAGACCCAGTGGGAAAAGCCGTTGCGTAATGGTTTTCCCGCATGTTCTGCAGGGCCCAGCAGGGCGTCGAGATCCGTCTCCCAGGCCAGGACTTCCTGACCATTGAGCTGAACACTCACCCGAGTAACACCGTCCTGTAAGTCCGGTACTTCAATGTCATACAGCCGTAGCTCGCTGCTTCGACCCGCGTGCGCTATCGCCAGCCACAGCAAGTCATGCAAATGCGTGCAATGCAGGCGTGGCGCGGTGTCCTTGCGAAACTGCAGACGATCCGGGGTCAGAGGACGGCCAACCAACGCCTGTAACAGCGCTGGTGCCTCAAGGCATGCGGTGGTCGGGATACGCAGGCTCCGGGCTTCAATCCGGGTCATGCATTCCCCGTCGTGGTCAAGCGTCAGGCGAAAGGCGTGATAGTCGTCTTCCAGTTGCGCGACGACTGAGCGGTCACCGCGTTGAAGCAATATCCTTCGTCGATAACAACCCTTTCCGTACAGCGCGTTGAGCGGCATCAAATCATTGTGCATAAAGCCTCCTGTCGTACCAACGGTCAAACCCGAAACTGTCCGGCTGTAGCCTGCAGTGATCGCGCCAAGGTATTCAGTTGGCTGGAAATGTCCAAAGTCTGACTAGCAGATTTGCTGTTTTCTTCGCTCATGCGCGCCACCAATTCGACCCTTCGCGCAATGTCTTGTGTCGCCGTGTTCTGCTGTTCGATGGCGCCGGCGATTGATTCAATGGCTTCACCCACTTGACTCGCGCTCACTTGAGTCGTTTTCATGCGGTCAGCCGCTTGGTCTGACAACTGCTTCCCGGCAACCACCCGATCAGTGACGCTGAGCATCCGGCTCATGGCTTGGCGAGCAGACGCCTGAATAGTCGTGACTACCTGCGCAATTTCATCTGACGACACCGAGGTCCGTGCAGCGAGCTTGCGGACCTCGTCGGCTACCACGGCAAATCCGCGTCCTTGCTCACCCGCGCGTGCTGCCTCAATCGCAGCGTTGAGTGCCAGCAGATTGGTCTGCTCGGCGACGTCCCGAATGACCTGCATGACCATTGATATTTTGTCCGACTGCTGGCCCAAATCAGTGATGGTCACGCCGGTGTCACTGACCGTCGAGGCGATCAGCTCCATTTCCAGGGTGTTGCGGGTGATGATGGCGCTGCCCTGGCTTGCCGTTTCGCCCGCTTGCTGAGCACGCAGCAAAGCATCCTGCGTACTTTCACTGACCTGCCCAATGCTTACCGAAATCTGCTCGACCGCTGCGGCGATCAGAGTCGCGGCCTCGCTCTGGTTGTTGGATGATGCCGATACATGGCGCGACGCATTGTAGGCGCTGTCAGCCACCAGAGAGAGCTGGTCGGCATTGTTTAGCACTTCGCGTAGCGATAGCTGTAGTTTATCCAGCAATTGGTTAAAAGCTGAGGCAGTCTGGCTGGCCTCATCGCGTCCGTGAACCCGGGCGCGCAAGGTGAAATCATTGCTTTGGGAGACTTCGACGATGGTACTGCGCATATTGGTGAGGGCACCGACAATATCGCGGGCGACCAGAAAGGTGATCAACACCAGACCGAGCATGGCTGCCCCCGACATGATCAGTATCCATTGCATCGCCCGCTGGTGAGCCTGCTCGCCGTCGAGCTTTGCTTGCGAGGCGTAGACCTTATTCAACTCGATCAATTTGTCCAGCGCCGTGGCGAGGTTGTTCACCGAACCTTGGGACACCTGGTCCAGACCGGTCACTTCACTCATGCTCTGTCGCAAATCGCTCCAGGAGGGGGCTTTGCGCAACTGTTCAAGCAGCCTATTGATTGAGTCGTTGCTGTCTTTGAAGTTAGCCCATTCGCTCTGAAGGGCCTTCCAAGCGTCAATTTCTTCTGGGCTTTTAGGCAATGTGGCGTAGGCATCGTAGGCCTTTGCGGCCATGAGTTCTGCCGATTGCTTGTCTTGTGCCACGGTGCCATAGAAGCCGTGGGCCTCTTCAATGATCGAGGTTTTGTCGTCAGCGGTCTCGAACTGGTCCAGATTCCAGCCGATCATTTCTCGGGTCGAACTAACGGTGCCCAGTTGACCCAGTCGCAACGTCAGCAAAGCACTCACCGCTGGGTCTTTTTCGTTGCTGATGTGGTCCAGTGCGACGCTCAACTGGTGCACGCCATTCCAGCCGCTTATACCGACTAATACCAGCATCAATGATGCAAACCCGGCCATGAAGGCCAGTTTCGATTTGATCGAGAAGTTGCCCATGCAAGAGTGCCTTTATTATTGTTCGAGGCGGGCTACGCAGCGATGCGGCCGCCTCATGAGGCGGCCGCTGGCGGCAACGTTTTATTTGTGGAAATTGCGATTGATGATGTCGAACTCGTCGGACAGCGAGCCCGGAATGCTATAGCTGCCGGTATCGGAAATTTGCTCGAAGTTGGCCGCAACTTCTTCGACAGTGGCAGGTTCAAGACGAGGGCCATTCCAGCCATCGCCAACCCCGATGAAGGCGCGGGCATAGCGACCAACTGAGGCGGAATACATGGCGTGAGTGCTCTGGCACGCCTCGCTGGCAAGGTACACCACAAGAGGGGTGACAAACACCTGCTCATGGGTATTACCCAGATATTCGCCGAAGGCAGCATATTGAGCACCGAAGGCTTCGAGCTGTTTAGGGTCCATGGCTGCGCCCATGCGCGTGTTGGCTGTCGGTAGCAATGCGTTGCACAGGACGCCGTGTTCCTTGCCTTCAAGCGAAAGGATATTCATCAGGCCGATTAGGCCTGCTTTGGCAGTTCCGTAAGCAGTCTGTTGCGCGTTGCCGAAAACGCCAGCGGCCGAGGAGGCGAAGACGACCCTGCCATAACCCTGTTTTTTCATGATTTTATACGCAGGTTGGGTGACGTAGATCGCACCTTTGAGATGCACATCAAGCAGTGAGTCCAGGTCTTCGTCATTCAGGTCTTCAAATAGGGCATTGCGCAGATGGCCGGCGTTATTGATGACAATATCGACTTTGCCAAACGCGTCCAGCGCGTTCTGAACGATGGCCTCGCCCCCGACGCGTGTGGCGACCGAGTCATAGTTGGCCACGGCCTTGCCGCCAGCCGCGCGAATTTCGTCAACCACCTGATCAGCCATCCGATGGGAGCCGCCTTTGCCGTCAAAACTGCCGCCTAGATCATTGATCACCACCGACGCGCCGCGTGCGGCCAGTTCCAGGGCATAGGTCCGGCCGAGGCCGCCCCCTGAACCTGTGACAATGGCGACACGTCCGCTGAAATCGACCTTGCTCATAAACCGACCCTCTGGTTGATATTCATATTGTGGGCTGATTATTGAACGATGTTCACATATATGTCTAGGGTGATTTGGGACGCAGGCACCGCCACCTTCAACGCTCTATTGTCAAGGCACCTGCTATCAGCGTATCAACGCTGACCGGCACGCAGGTGGCGCTCCTCGTCAATAAGGTGATGGAGCCGTTGCAATAACAGCGCAAGTTGCTGTTTATCACTCTGGTTGAGGCGCTGAGTCGCTGAAAACTCAGGTCCGTAGTCACGACGGACGAATATTTCCTGCAGAAGGTCATGCGCCGTCTGGCTCAAGGTAACAAAGCTGACTCGACGGTCGTTCTCTGAATCTACGCGCGTCAGCATGCAGATTGATTCCAGGCGGTCCAGCAACTTGGTAATCCCGCCTTTACTGATGCTCAAACGGCGTTGCAGCTTCGACGGTGTAGAGGTTTGCTGAGGTGATATCGAGAGGACATCCAAGAGCAGCAGCTCGTTACCCTGCAGTCCTCTATTGCTAGCAATATCCTTCAGGCTGCTTTCTATGTAACGCCCCAATTGCAACAGCCGGTGATTGATTGAATAGGCGTCGGCATCCTCTCCAGGCCATTGGTTCCCCCATTCCTGTGCCGCCAAATCAATATCGTTGGCGGGCCTGACCACTTCTTCGTGGTTGAAGGGCAATGGGTCTGCCTGAGCGCTGCACAATCCCTGGATATAGCGATGCAGCCCTTCGAGCGCTTGCGGAACTGCACAATAAATGCGCCGCTGTCCCTCGCGTTCTTCTTGCACCAGACCTGCTTCACGCAACACCTTCAAATGCTGAGACACGGCGGATTGACTCACTCCGGTCTCCAGTGTCAATTCGCCGGCAGGCGAAGGGGCATTAAGCAAGCGCTCATACAAAGAGCGTCTGGTGGGGTCGTTCAGGGCCGAAAGGGCAGATTGATAGGTCATTGAGGGTTCCTTGACGAGGGCCCGAATTAGAGCCTCGCCATCCAATATTATTCCCTGATCGGGATATTGCCTTTGTACTGGCTTGGGGTTAGTTTTTATAAGCTTTATTCATCAGTGAACTTTCTATGTCTATTGCTGAAGGCATGTCGTTTTGTTGAGGGCTTTAGATCGGGCCGAGAACCTAATATTTTCCGTGCGCCTCGGTTAGAGAAGAATGGGAGGGAGGGGAAATATAAGCAAGCACTAATATTCGTAAATGCTCACCGGTCTCGCGCTTCCATGAGGGAAAGTGATGCCAGCGTTGGATGGGTAATGCCCGGATAATATTGCAGGGCTAATCGCCCCTAAAAATGTGAACGGTGTACGGTATTTTCCGCTTAGGAAGCCCGAAGGGTAGAAAAATTTTTTTTCGGGCTCAGCATTGTCGCTACACCTTCATAGGGTAGCGATCGCCCATGAAAGCCGCGTGCTCAAGCGGTTCATGGTTCGGTATTTATTGATTCTATCGAGCGAATGCTAGCGAATCCCTGCGGGTACGGGATTGACAACTCAATTGGCGTGTACAATTATCGGAACGTCGTTCATTAAATACGAACGAAAGACGCTCGCTCGGTGAGTTCGACGAGCGAGTAGACAGGAGTAAAAACGGGTATGGCTGCTGGTCTCCAGTGCCCCTCGTTGACACCCAGCGGGTCTCGCATTAGAAATGGAGAAAAATAATAATGAATCTTCGCTTCGCACAACCTCGGTATAGGCTTCACCGG
The DNA here is from genome assembly GCF_054897705.1 of Pseudomonas sp. GB2N2. Classification (NCBI taxonomy): domain Bacteria; kingdom Pseudomonadati; phylum Pseudomonadota; class Gammaproteobacteria; order Pseudomonadales; family Pseudomonadaceae; genus Pseudomonas; species Pseudomonas sp. GB2N2. The sequence goes on along the minus strand of NZ_CM142701.1, from coordinate 1,568,457 downwards.
CCTTATCTTCTGCAGGTGTCATTGTTGGCATTGGCGGTGGCCGGTGTCATCAGCGACGCCAACGCAGTCAGTCTTGATTTTGGCAATCCGGACATCCAAAGCCGGCTGGACACCACCGTTCGCTACAACTTGGGGATTCGAGGGGAAGGCACGGATTCGCGATTGAAGCTAGGCCCTAATGGTACGGCCGACCCCAACAACAATGCGGTTGCCCTGGGTAACAACCGCTTCAAGAGAGGTGATGTGATCTTGGATCGCATCGACGTACTCTCCGAATTCGATGTGGTTATCAAGGATAGTTACGGCCTGCGCATTAGCGCCGCGGCCTGGTACGATCCCACTTACGGGGGCGGCGTAGATGACGCTACCACCGATGAGTTTTTGTCCAAGCGGTTCTTCAAAAACGGCAAGTATTCTGACTACACCCGCAACTACACCACCGGCCCGTACGCCGAGATTCTAGACGGCTTTATCTTCAATACCTTTGACTTGGGTAAAACCACGACCTCGGTGAAGTTGGGTCGGCACAACATTTATTGGGGTAACTCGCTGTTCCCGCAATCGAAACAGGCGTCGATCGCTTACGGTCAAGCAGCCCTCGACTTGCAGAAAGCCGCGTTCAGTCCTGGCCTGGAAGCCAAGGAGCTGTTTCTGCCGCAGAACCAGTTCACCGGCACCACGCAGCTAAACCCCGAGTTTTCTGTTGCGTGGCAGTACTCGATGGAATGGCGCCACGATCGTTATCCCGAAGGCGGGACCTATTTTGAATATGCGGCGCCGGCGTTCTATGGTGCTGACGGTCCTGCGATTGGAGAAACAAAAAACAAACCAGGCAGTGGTGACCACGACTGGGGCGTCATGGCCAAGTGGCAGCCTGATTTCATGGACGGCGGCAACATGAGCCTCGTCTATCGCGAGTTCTATGAAAAGACGCCGAACCCGTTCGCAGGCAATGCGAGTGGCGTTCTGGACAGCGTCTACAACCCGAAAAAGAACCAGCTGATCGGTTTTGCGATGGAGAAAAACATCGCCACCATTAACTTCGGTCTTGAGGCGACCTACCGCCGTAATGCACAGCTGTACACTACGATTACCGGGAGCCTTGCTCAAGTTGCTCCTGGGGTGGTCGCCGGTTTCGACTCTGAAAATGCCCCGCGCGGTAACGTTTATGGCCTGGTGCTCAACGCCGTAAAACTGCTGCCTGAAACAGTGCTCTGGGATGCAGGTGAAGTTGCCGCTGAACTTGAATTCCAGCATCTGGACAAAGTGACCTACAACCCAGCGTTTGGCATCACAGCAGGCGGTGTGTTTACTCCGTTGGGAGGTAACAATTTCCCGCTTAAAGGTTCTGATTCACCGCTGTGCGCTGATCGTAGCGGTGTCCCGGGTTCGGGCAGTGAAAGCTACGGTTGCCCGACCCGCAACTCGACGGTCTTATCCACCAACTTCACGCCGCGCTGGTTGCAAGTGTTCCCGGGCGTGGACATCAGCTCGCCGGTCTTTGTCAGCTATGGTGTCCAAGGTAACGCGGCAACCGGTGGTTTGACCGGTGCCGAGGGGCAGGTCACATACTCCCTCGGTGTACAGGCTGATATTTACCAGACTCACACCATCAAATTGGCATGGAACGACAGTTGGTCACGTAACCACACCACCAGTCCTGCCGGCGGTGGAGAGGGTATGACCGGCTCGGGTACTTGGTGGCAAAACGATCATGGTTGGTTGTCGTTGAGCTTAAAGACTTCTTTTTAAGTTTTTTCAACAGTATCGGAACGGACGGGTGAAAAAAATGAATTATAAGAAATACCTTCTTTCCATCGCAGTTGCGTATGCCATGGCTGCCCAAGGGTTTGGTGCCCCGAGCGCCGACGAGGTCAAACAAATCGGTACAACCTTGACCGAGTTCGGCGCAACTATCGCCGGCAACAGCGATGGCAGTATTCCGGCCTACGATCCTGCCAAAGCATTGACCAAGCCGCCAGCAGGGTACAAGCCCATCAATGCTGCCGGAGGCTTCCCTTATATCGATCCCTACGCTAATGAAAAGCCGTTGTTTTCCATCACCGGCAAAAACATGGCGCAGTATGCGGATAAAATTGATGACGGCAACAAAGCGCTGCTGACTCGCTTTCCGGACTATCGGATCGACGTTTACCCAACGCATCGAAGTGCGCCGCCGTTGCCCAAGTTTGGCCGCGATAACACGGTTAACGATATCGCAAAGCCTCACACTGAAGGGGATAACACCGGCCTGGCCGATGCTCATGCGCAGGTCCCATTTCCAATCCCGAAATCCGGCTATGAAGCCATGTGGAACTTTTCCACGCGCTTTTTCAGGCCCTACGAAGTGGGCAATTTTGCGACTTACCTGATCGACAGCGCCGGTGAAAGAACGCTGGTGACTGACTCTACCGTGCGTTTCGAACACGAGTACTGGGACAGCACCAAGCCTAACCCTGAGTACAGTAACCGCGTGCTCAACACCAACAACGCGCCGGCGTCAAAATCCGGCTCCAAGGACATGCGATATACCCCGTTGCGCCTTGATACCAAGGCTGACAGTGCCTGGTCCTATTCCCCAGGCCAGCGCCGGGTACGCCTCGCGCCGGAGTTCAAATACGACACTGTCTCGGCGCAGTACGGTGGCCTGATTACCTTCGACGAGATCAGTGGTTTCGATGGCAAGATGGACCGCTTCGACTTCAAGCTGTTGGGCAAGAAGGAGATGTACGTTCCCTACAACACGTACCGAACCGCTTCAGCGACGCTGGACGAGCTGGTCAAGAAAGGCTTTGCCAACCCTGACAAGATCCGCTGGGAATTGCATCGGGTCTGGGTCGTAGAGGCTGCGTTGAAGCCTGGTCAGCGGCATGCCAACCCCAAGAAGATGTTTTATCTTGATGAAGATAGTTGGCACATAACGATGTACAACTCCTACGATGCCGCAGGCAAATTGTACCGTTCGCAGAACTTCCAGTTGTTTGTCGGCTATGACGCTGTACCGGCAATGCGCAGCGAAGGGGTACTGATGTATGACCATTCCAAAGGTACCTATGGCTTGTCCTCTATGCCTTTCGAGACTCGCACGGGTTGGTTTGCATCGGAACCGTTCTCACCGAACTTGCTGTCGCCTGCTGCAATGGCCGGCGCCGGTATTCGCTGAGCACATTCAGGGTGCGCAGTGACAATCCATTGCGCACAGATCCGGCAACTGGCACAGGGCGGGGTGGGTTACTGACACCCCTGTCTCGACCGTTTTGGAGGTGCTCTTGAAGGGTTACCGCAAGCTGTTCTTAGGAATATTGTCGATAGGGTTGCTGCCGTATGCGGCGCTGTACGCACAACCTTATCAAGATCCACTGGATGCTCCCGTGGAACTGAACCGCCTGGCAACCACCTCACAGTTGACCTCGGTTACAACAGCAGGTCAGCGCTTGGTCGCTGTCGGTGCCAGAGGCATGGTGTTGTTATCGGACGATCAGGGCAAAGACTGGCAGCAAGCCAAAGTACCCGTGAGTTCAGACTTGGTGGCGGTACAGTTTGTCACCGACCAGCAAGGTTGGGCGGTTGGCCATGACGGGGTGGTGCTGCATAGCGCTGATGCTGGCAGCAGCTGGGAAAAACAGCTCGACGGCAACAGCCTGGAGAAGTTGCTGGTCGACCATTTCCAAACCCTGGCGAATCAGGGGGACGACAAGGCAGCGCAGTACCTCGACTTAATCAAACTCAATTTCGCCAATGGGCCAGAGCAACCGATGCTAGGTGTCTGGTTCCGTGATCCTTTAAACGGATTCGCCGTCGGCGCGTTCGGTACCATCGTTGCGACCCATGACGGTGGCAAGACTTGGGAGTCCTGGATGGAGAAGGTGGATAACCCCGAGATGTTCCATTACAACTCGATTACTGGCGTCAACGGGCGTCCGTATATTGCCAGTGAACAGGGCTCGGTATTTAAGCTGGCCGAAGGCCAGCAACACTTCATCAAATTAACCACAGGTTACACAGGTAGTTTTTTCGGCGTGCTGGGTAATGAGCATTATCTGCTGGCCTATGGATTGCGCGGCAACGCTTATAAGTCCAGCGACCAGGGCAAAACTTGGGAGCGCCTGGTGACCAGTAACAGCGCAGGACTTGTCGACGGCGCTGTTGATGACAAAGGACGCATTTTGCTGGCCAGCGAAGCCGGCGCGGTCATTGTCAGCGGTGATCAGGGTAAAAGTTTCAGCGTGTTGCCGGATGTCCACCCCGCTTTGTTTGCCGGACTGACCCTCATTAAAGGGCAGGTGGCGATTGTTGGTTTGTCAGGTGTGCAAGTGGTTCGTAACCGGTGATGACCGGCGATTGATCAGGCGGCTATCCTGCTATGGCCAGTCTTACTGAACAATAACAATTGAGAAGACATTTATGGCTATTCCTGCCGGCAATCAAGATGACATGCAAGTCATCCGCGATCTCAAGGACTTCGATCGAAACAGCGGTGTCTGGCTCGAGCGATTTATCTTCAACCACCGCTTGCCGATCCTCCTGATTTGCCTGCTGGCCACTGTCTTTTGGGTCTGGCAGGCCGCGAAGCTGCCCGTAAACGCCAGTTTCGAGAAAATGATTCCACAGTCTCACCCTTACATTCAGAACTACTTCCAGAACAAGGATGCGCTGCGCGGCATGGGCAACTCCGTCCGGGTGGTCGTTGAAAACACTCAAGGCAGTATCTTCGATAAAGACTTCCTGGAGGTCGTGCAAAAAGCCAGCGACACCTTGTTTCTGATGCCGGGCGTGGACAGATCAGCGCTTCGCAGTCTCTGGACATCCAGCCTGCGTTGGACCGAAGTGACGGAAGAGGGCTACCGCGGTGGCCCGGTCATGCCGGATCCTTTCGACTGGTCCGCAGTGGCCATGGAGAAATTACGCGCCAACATTCTCCAGGCAGGTATTGTCGGTAACTATGTCGCCTCGGATTTCCGATCGAGCCTGATCATCGTTCCATTGATGGAAAAAAACCAGGACACCAATCAGCCTCTGGACTACAGAGAGTTCTCCCATCAACTGGAGAGCAAGGTTCGGGCGCTGCAAACCGACAAGGTGAAGATTCACATCGTTGGTTTTGCCAAGCTGGTGGGCGACCTCATCGATGGTCTTTGGCAGGTCAGTGAATTCTTTGCTTTTGCCGCTGCCATCGCAGCGCTGTTCGTATTCCTGTACACCCGATGCATTCGCAGCACCTTATTGTTGGTGTTTTACGCTGCGTTGGGAGTGTGTTGGCTGCTGGGCATTCTCAGTGTCATTGGCTATGTACTTGACCCTTACTTGATTCTGGTGCCGTTCCTTATCTTCGCTATTGGCCTGTCCCATGGTGCGCAGAAAATGAACGGCATCATGCAGGACATCGGGCGTGGCACTCACAAATACGTTGCAGCACGTTATACCTTTCGCCGTTTGTTTCGAGCCGGTTTGACCGCGTTGCTGGCAAACGTCGTGGGCTTTGCGGTGTTGATCATCATCGACATTCCGGTGATCAAGGAAATGGCGATCAGTATGTCGATTGGCGTCGGCATTCTGATCTTTACCATCTTGGTACTGGTGCCGGTTTCGCTCTCCTATGTGGGGGTGAGCAAAAGTGCAGCTGAGCGCAGCATTCGTCAGGAGCGTGGCGAGAGTCGCAGTACCTTTTGGGAATTTTTCGCCAGTTTTACTCAACGCGACCGCGCGATCAAAGCGGTGTGGGTCGCGGCGTTGCTGGCCGTTGGCGGCTTCATTGTAGGCACGCATGTCAAGATCGGCGACCTGGATGCCGGCGCTCCAGAATTACGTCCCGAATCCCGTTACAACAAGGACGTCGGGTACCTGACTCAGCACTACGCACTGTCCAGTGACATCTTCGTAATCATGATGAAAACGCCTGAGGGCGGTTGCCAGCAATACCCGTCACTCGTGGAAGCGGATCGCATGAGCAACATGTTGCGTCAGGTGCCAGGCGTTCAGATGACGATGTCGGCTGCTGACTCGGTGCGAATGGTGTTCTCTGGGCAAAACGAAGGCAGCCCCAAATGGCTGAGCATTCCACGTAATCCCAGCAATCTGAATGGCGCTATCGAGCAAGTTCAAGTTGATAAGCCGGAGCTGGCGGATCGCCGTTGTTCAGTTACGCCGATCGTTGCCTATCTTCAGGACCACAAGGCCGACACTCTGGAGCGTGTGGTCAAGGCTTCGGAAGCCTTCGCCAAACAACACGATACTGCGGATCGTCAGTTCCAATTGGCTGCCGGAAGTGCAGGCATTGAAGCAGTGACCAACATTGTGGTGGAAAGCGCCAACGTCAAGATGTTACTGGCACTTTACGCGGCGGTGACCTTGTTGTGCCTCATCGCCTTTCGTAACTGGAAAGCCACGGTCATTGCGGTGGTGCCGCTAATCATTAGCACCGTACTGTGCGAGGCGTTGATGGTGGCGCTGGGGATCGGGATGAAAGTCGCGACCTTGCCGGCAATTACCTTAGGCGTGGGTATTGGCGTCGACTACGCGTTGTATTTGCTCAGTGTGCAGTTGCAACAACAGCGCTCAGGCCAAACCCTGCTTGAAGCCTACCGCCATGCGTTGCAATTCACCGGGCGTGTCGTGGCGCTGGTGGGCTTAACGCTGGCAGCGGGCGTAGTCACCTGGGTCTGGTCGCCGATTAAATTCCAGGCTGACATGGGGATCCTGCTGACTTTCATGTTCGTTGGGAACATGGTCGGCGCGCTGATTCTGATACCCGCGCTGTCCTATTTCCTGCTGAGAGGTCCCGCGGACTTTCCCTCCGTCGATGCCTCCTCACCTGATGCGGACAAGTTGGCCAGTCTCGCGGTGGCCGAATCAAAGCGTGATTCGAAGTTGTCCACCTCTACCGTTCGGTAAGTTGCAGCCCCAGTCGAGCATGGGGCTGCGCGGCCCGTTATGACGCGACGTCCAGAAGTTTCAAAAGACGCAAATGAAATACCGGCTCTCCATTGCACTGGGTTACGCGATGGTGACTCAAGGTTTGCAGCCGCAACACCCGAGTAAATCAGTTAATCGGCAAGACATTGGCCGAATTAGAGGCAACCGTCACACGCAACGGCGACGGCAGTTTTCCCAGCCTACGACCTGGGCAGGATGCGATGTCATACGCCAGAAGGGTTTGTTCTTGCAAACCTTCCTCTGTGATCGAAGTGGTTGGGTACTCATTCTACAAGTGACTATCCTTTTGGAGAGATGTTATGAACATAAGTGAAATCGCAGCAGTGGTCGCCGGTGGTGCATCCGGTTTGGGCGCGGCTACAGCCCGCCGCCTGGTCGCGCTGGGAGCGCGCTGCGTCGTTCTAGACCGTGACGAACATGCGCTGCAGATGCTCGCTGCGGAACTGGGGGAAAACGCCATTCCGGTGGTGGGTGACATCATGAATGACGAGGACGTATTGAAGGCGCTGCGGGCAGGGGGGGACCGCCCGATGCGTCTGGCCGTGATCTGCGCGTTTGTCGGCAGCATGTCACCCGTCATTTCGCGCGAAGGCGTGGCAAGCGATATCGCGGACTTCCGCAGAGTGGTCGACATAAACCTCATCGGCTCGTTCAACGTCTTGCGACTCGCGGCTCAAGAGATAGCAAAGCTGGCGCCGCTCGCAGACGGCGAACGGGGCCTGATCATTCAGACTAGCTCGATCGCGGGGCTGGATGGGCCAGCACCACAGATCGCCTACAATGCCTCCAAAGGCGGAGTCGCCGCCATGACGCTCTCTGCCTCCAGGGATTTGGCGCCGCACGCTATCCGCGTCATGACAATTGCACCTGGCATGTTTGGAACTCCGGTAGTGATGGCCCTGCCGGCCGAATATCGGGATTCGATCGCAAAGCTAGCGGTCTTCCCGAAGCGTGTCGGTTTACCCGACGAATATGCGCGCTTGGTCGTGTCATTCGCAGAGTGTGCCTACCTTAATGGGGAGGTCGTCCGACTTGACGGCGGTATGCGTCTCAATTACGGCGGATAACGGATTGATTGTCGGCATTGCGCCGACTGTCTCGCAACCTTTCGGCATGGCTGGATGCCGGATGGTGCCAGTTCTGCTGCCAGGGATTTTTCCATACCTTCAAATGTCATGACACCGGCGTAGGGCCTACCTGCACCGGTGTTTCTGTTTCAGGGGGTTTTGTATGAAGTACCGCTGGGTACGCCGTATTTCCTCGAGATGCAGATCAACCGTGCGCCGTGGTTTGCCGATGTGACTTACCCCTTGACCTGCGCGCTGGACATCGTCAATCGCCGCGAATGAGAGCGCCCGTTGCTGCGGCATTACTGAGTGTGTCTGGCTGAGGAAGGGGTGGATGCGCCGAGTTTTGAAGAGGCGCTGCATTGTGATCGGCGTGAAATCGTGCGACCTCGGCCCTTCGCGGCAACCATTAGACAAGCGCAGTAGCGACGGACACGCTTTCCCAGGAATCGATGCCCGCGGCCACCATCGCCAACTTGTCGCGAATCGCTGCGACGGCATCGGCGCCAAGCACGAGGCGTAGCGGAGTCTTGGGTGCGTCAAGCATGTCCAGGATCGCCTGCATACCTTTGATGGGGTCCCCAGGCTCATGCCCGGCGTAGCCGCTAATGTGTTTTCGTATCTGCCCGGCCGGCGTCGAGTCGTACGCGGCGATAGGGTTGGCCACGATAGCCAATGAGCTGCTGGCAAAGTTTGTACGAAAGCCACCAGGCTCGATCAACGTCACCTTGATGCCGAGCGGCGCCAGCTCTGCTGCCAGCGATTCGCTCATGCCTTCGAGAGCAAATTTCGCCGAGCAATATAGGCCGACGCCCGGCATTCCGATCACCCCTGCCATAGAGGAAAAGTTGATGATATGACCGTGCTTGCGTGCGCGCATATATGGCAGTACGGCTTGGATCAGGCGCAGCGGACCGGTGAAGTTGGTGTCCATCACCTGTTGCAGTTCTTGGGCCGTTGCTTCTTCGATGGCGCCGATCAATCCATAGCCGGCGTTGTTGACCAAGATGTCGATATGCCCCAGTGCCGCGATGGATTCGGCAACCGCTGGACCGATGCGCCCGAAGTCAGTGACATCCAATTGGACGCCATGCGCGCGGCCGGGCGCCAGGGCTTCGAATTCGCTGATTTGCGAAGTGCGCCGCAATGTGCCGACCACTGAGTCGCCACGCGCCAAGGCCGCTTGAGCGAGTATCCGGCCGAAGCCACTTGAGACACCGGTTATCAACCAACGAGTGACGGGACGTAAGATCATAAAGCGCTCCTTATTGTTGTTTCCTTGATTAGATATGACAAATGTAGAGGTTGGTCGGAGCTCGATCTTCCGTTTGGCGTGATTTGAATAGAAATAAAATAACGTATTAATATTCAGTAACTTAGCGTTTATAGCGATACAAAAACAAAAAAGCCGCAAGTCGTGGAACATGCGGCTGTTAATCATCCAGGAAGGGATGAGGTTTTATGCTCTTGTTATGGCTGCGAGTGGCCCAGCCAACTTGGCATGTCCATGGGGCAGGGATCAGGGCAACGCGTGCTCCCAGTCACTTCACATACTTGCGAAACTCAGGTTTACGTTTCTCGCGAAATGCGTTTGCGCCTTCTTTGGATTCTTCTGTTTCGTAGTACATAGCCAGCGCCTGCATGGCGAACGCGCCAATGCCACGGATGTTTTCGTTGTCCATGTTGAACGAGCGCTTGGCCAAGGCAATAGCGGTCGGGCTCATCATCAAGATTTCGTCGCACCATTTCTTTACTTCCGCGTCGAGTTGGTCGAGCGGCACGACGGCATTGACCAGGCCCCAGTCCAGCGCCTGTTTTGCGGAGTAGCGACGGCACAGGTACCAAATCTCGCGAGCGCGCTTGTCACCGGCCAGTCGGGCGAGCAGGGCAGTGCCAAAGCCTGGATCGACCGAGCCAACTTTAGGCCCGACTTGACCGAGCTGAGCACTTTCAGCCGCGATGGCCAGGTCGCAGAGAGTGACCAGTACGTTGCCGCCACCGATGGCATAACCGTTGACGCGGGCAATGACCGGTTTGGGGATGTCACGGATGATGCTTTGCAGCTCTTCGATCGGCAGGCCGACCACGCCGCGACCCGAATGGCGCCCGCCGGATTGATCGCTGCCGGTGCAGAACGCCTTTTCGCCCGCGCCCGTCAGCACCACCACGCCAATGTCTTTGCTGTAGCCGGCCTTGCTGAAGGCCTGGATCAACTCTTCGCAGGTGTTGGCGGTAAAGGCGTTGTACACCTGAGGACGGTTGATCGTAATGGTCGCGATGCCGTTGTCTTCGGTGTAGAGAATGTCTTTGAATTCCATGGGTAGATCCTGAATGAAGTGAGTGTGCTTAACCGACCATCGTCAAGCCACCAGACACGCTGACAACCTGGCCGGTGATGAATGCTGCGTCGTCGCTGGACAGAAACAGCACCATGCCTGCCACGTCCTCAGGCTGGCCCATGCGACCGAATGGAACGGCCCTGACCAGGCCCGCTTTGATTTTTTCGCCTTTTTCGCCTTGCGCGAGGTTGTCCAGCAAGGCCGTTTCGGTCGGGCCTGGGCACACAACATTGATCGGAATCTGCTGGCGGGACATTTCACGGGCCATAGTTTTGCTGAATGCAATCAAGCCACCTTTGCAAAACGAGTAGACCGCTTCCATCGACGAGCCAACCCGGCCAGCGTCCGATGAAATATTCACGACCCGGCCCGTGCCGCGCGCACTCATGCGCTTGAGCACCGCGTGGTGCATGTTCAGCGGGCCGTATAGGTTGATCGCGACAACTTTGTCCCAAAACGGTTTTTCGGTTTGCAGGAAAAATGCGCCAATATCCCAACCAGCGTTATTAACCAGTACGTCGATAGGGCCGAGTTCGTCTTCGACTTGAGCGACGGCGGCGTTCACGGCGTCATGATCAGTAATATCGACCTTGTAGCCGCGCGCACGGCCCCCCAGGGCTTCGAGGTCATTGGCCAATGTTTGTGTGGCTTCGCTGTTGAGGTCGAATACCGCTACGGTGGAGCCGGCTTCGGCGAAGCGACGGCAGATAGCACTGCCAATACCGCCGGCGCCACCCGTGACCAGTACGACCTTGTTTTTCAATCCTTTCATGCTCAATACCTTCTTCTAGCAGTCGATTCGCGGACGGGCCGCACAGAAGTTCATTGTTTAGGAAACTCGGCACTGGCTGCCAAAGGCATGGGCTGAGCGACTGGGCTGCTCGCCGTAGTAGCTTTCTTTGCATGGCTTTGGGACAGCCGGGCCGCTGTGTCAGCGCTGTAGCCAACCTCTGCGAGAATTTCCAGGCTGTGCTCGCCGAGATTCGGGGGCAGATAACGAACGTTGCCGGGGGAGGCCGAGAACTGAACAGGGATTGAGGTCATCACCAGCTCGCCTTCGGTAGGATGCTCCACATGCTGGAAGAACCCGGTCTCCTTGAGGTACTCGTCCTTCATCAAATCGTTCAGCTCGCGCACCTGGCCGTGGGGCACATCCGCCTCTGCGAAGATCTTTTCCCAGTCGGCCGAGGTTTTGGTGGCAATGGCCTCACCGAGAATCCCGTACAGCTCATTGATGTTGAGCATGCGTTCGCTCATGCGGCAGAAACGCGGGTCTTCCAGTAGCTCGGGGCGGCCTATGCCCTTAAGCACACGTCGCCATTGCTCATCGTTGACCGCGAGCAGGCAGATGTGCCCGTCCAGGGTGGCGTAGGGCTTGCGATGGGTTGAGAACATTCTCGTGTACCCCAGACCTTCGCCATTGGATGAGCCTAATGCACCTTCCCACAGGTGTTCGAACAGATTGAACTGCAGCATCGTTTCGAGCATGGGTACCAGCACCTGCTGACCTTCGCCGGTGCGCTCACGGTGCAACAATGCCATGCTGATCGAGGACGCAAGGACGTAACCGCAGAACTTGTCGACAATGACGGTCGGGAAATAGCGAGGCTGGCCGTCCAGACCTCGGTTGATTGCCGCCAAACCGCTTTCACCTTGAATCACATCGTCAAACGCCGGCATGTCCTTGTAAGGACCGTCGCCGCGATAACCCGGAGCGAACGCGTAAATGATTTTCGGATTGCGTTCGCGAATCTTCTCGTAGCAAATCCCCAGGCGTTTGGCGGCACTGGGACGCATGCTGTGCACCACCACATCGGCGGTTTCCACCAGCTTGAGCAGCGCTTCCATGCATTCGGCCTGCTTGAGGTCGAGTACCACGCTGCGTTTGTTACGGTTCATGATCAGGTAGAACACCGCCATGTTCGGGTTCTTGCCAGGACCATTCTGACGATTCTGGTCCCCGGAAGGCGGTTCGATCTTGATGATATCGGCGCCCATATCGCCGAGGATCTGGGTCGCCACCGGGCCGAGTACATTGATCGAAAGATCGATGACCCGTAGACCAGCGAGTGGGCCGGTCGGTTTCTCCAATTCCTTCTGGGCCATGGTCAATTGCCCTTATAGTCTTTGCCTTTGACCAGGCGCAGCGGGGTATAAACCTGCACCAGCGTACCGTCCTGCTTAATGATCCGATTGCGCGTACGCACCAAGCCAAGCCCCGGCCGGTTGGTGCTTTCGCGGCACTCGATCACTTCACATTCCACATGGATGGTATCGCCGACGAACACCGGTGCCTTGATGTCCAGCTCCATGTTCAAAAACGCGAAACCAACACCTTGCATGGTGGCTTGGGTCAGAAGCCCTTCAGCGAAGGTAAAGACCAATGCGCCAGGAGCGACACGGCCCTTGATTGCGGATTGTTCCTTGAGAAATTCAATGTTGGTGAACAGCACTTCGAGCATGCCGGTCACGGAAACGAAGTTGACGACATCGGTTTCGGTCACGGTGCGCCCGACGGTTTGGAATTTCCGCCCGACAGGCAGATCTTCCCAATGGATGCCCAGGCCTACGGTCTCAATCTGCTCCATGGTTATTTCCTTTTTTCGTTCTTGTTGGTAAATGCGAGCGATGTGTCACCGCGCGCTGGAGTCATGACACATCGCGCCGGGCCACTCGGCCTAATACGCTGTCAGCGATAATGTTTCGCTGGATCTGGTTGGTGCCTTCGATGATTTGAATCACCTTGGCATCCCGGAAATAGCGGTTGATCGGGTACTCATTGGAAATACCGGCGGCACCGAACAGCTGCACGGCATCGGTCGCAACTTTCATGGCGACGTCCGAGGCAAACATTTTTGCCATTGCCGCCATAGGCGCCAGAGTTCGTCCGCTGATACCGGCATCCACCATCGAGGCGGTGCGGTACACCAGTTGGCGAGCGGCTTCGGTCTGAGTCACCATGTCGGCAACCATCCAGCGAATGCCCTGGAAATCGCTGATTTTCTGTTTGAACGCCACCCTATTCTGGATGTAGTCGACAGCGTGATCGGTGGCGCCTTGTGCCAAACCTACCGCGCGTGCCGCGATCAACGGGCGACTGGTGTTCAGCGCTTCCATCGCCACCTTGAAGCCCTCGCCACCTTCGGGGCCGAGTCGATTGTTGTCGGCAATAAAGGCATCGTCGAAGAACAGCGGGCACGCGGGGATACCGCGCGCGCCCATCTTGTGTTCAGGGGCACCGATGGTCAGGCCGGGTGTCGTCCGGTCAACAATAAACAGGTTGATACCCAGCGCGGTGCCGTCTTCGGCCACCGTTTTGGCGGCCACCAAGATGAAGTCGGCGATGTGCGAGTTGGTGCACCAGATTTTTGCACCGTTGAGCACATAACCGCCTTCGGTTCTGCGCGCCGTGGTCTTTATTCCAGAAACGTCAGAACCACTCTGCGGCTCTGTCAACGAAAGCGCTCCGCGTAAATCACCCGAAGCCAATCCAGGTAACAGGCGCTGCTTTTGTTCTTCGGTTCCGCCGCCCAGGATTGCGCCAAATGGCGTCCACTGAACCACCAACAGATACCCGGTGTTGTAGCAAACCCGTCCCAACTCTTCGACCGCGATACACGCGGACAGCAAACTATTAGTGCCGCCGTATTCCTCTGGGAATGGCAGCGCAAACAATCCAAGCTCTTTGAGAAGGGCGAACATGTCGTGCGGGTATTCACCGGTGCGGTCGATATCGTTGGCACGCGGGGCGACCTTGTCCCTCGCTACCCGGCGGACCAGATCCTGGATCTCACGCTGATCATCGGTCAATTCGTACGTCACGGTTATGCTCACTCCCCAAAGACACTTCTTACAGCTGCGGCTCGCCACAGCGATGACGGACTGGATGCCGCGATTGGCAGGCATCAGTATTTCTGAACGCTGTTCGTAAAAGTAAACGCCGTTCAGGTTTTGTGTCAAGCGCATTTGAGCCGAATGTAAGGAGTCGATTCGTGTGCCATAGCAAAGCACCCTGAAATAAGGGAGTTGACGGGATTTATGGCGTTTTTGAGACGGTATTGGAAAAGATGTGAAGCAGAGGATTAGCCGGGTATTGGCTGGATAATATGCAAATATCGTTCGGTATTATGTATGCCTTGTGAGTGCGCAATAGATGCAGCATGCTTGACGTTAAGGATTTGTCGCGTTTACTATTCGGAATGACGTTCAAAAAAACAGCATATTTCTTCGGACATACTAAGGTAAAACCCATGGATGCCTTGCTCCCTGAGTCTGATTACCAGCGCCATCTTTCCGAGGGCCGATTCATGCTGCAACGCAGCAGTCAGAGCGGTGCTTTCGTGTTCTATCCGCGTGTCGCCGAACCGGGTACGGGGTGCACTGATCTTGAGTGGGTCCCGGCCAGTGGCCGTGGTGTTGTGTATTCCACAACTGTTGTTCGTCAACGCCCACCTACCCCGCATTACAACGTGGCGCTGATCGACCTCGCCGAAGGCGTGCGCATGATGAGTCGCGTCGAAGGGATCGAGCCTGAGGCGGTGCAGATAGGGCAGAGTGTTCAAGCCCGTATCGTGCGTGACGCCAGCGATGTAGCTGTGCTGATTTTCGAGCCGGTTTAACGGGCATCGCTGCAAAGAGTGAGTGTCCTTCTATTTACCTGCAGCCATAACAACAAGGCAGGAACCTATGGATTACAACTTGCGTGGGCGTACGGCGATTGTTGCCGCCGCCACTTACGGTATCGGTGAAGCGCCCGGCCTCTCCTCCATGGACCTTGCCGCCAGCGCAAGCGTCAAGGCGCTGGCCCAGGTCGGATTGACACCGGCGGATGTCGATGGATTGTTCGTGTGTGTACCGGATGACATGCTCTCGGGCCTGACCTTTGCCGAATACCTGGGTATTCACCCCACCTTTACTGACAACAACCGTACGGGCGGTTCGGCGTTCCAGATTTATGCTCATACCGCGGCCATGGCCTTGGCCACCGGACAAATCGACGTTGCGCTGATCGCCTATGGCAGCAACCAGAAAAGCGCCTCCGGGAAACTTATCCAGTCCTCGCGTCCCTCGCCGTGGGAAACGCCGTACCGTCCGATGAATCCCGTGTCGTCCTACGCCATGGCAGCAGCCCGGCACATGCATCAATACGGCACGACTCGTGAGCACATGGCCGAAGTGGCGGTGGCGGCACGCAAATGGGCGCAGCTCAACCCCGACGCGTATATGCGTGATGACCTCAGCATTGACGATGTGCTCAGTGCCCGGATGGTGTCCGACCCACTGAGCGTGCGCGACTGCTGCCTGGTGACCGACGGTGCCGCCGCGGTAGTGATGGTCCGTGCCGATCGTGCACGGGATCTGGCTGATAAACCGGCCTACTTGTTGGGTGCAGGTTCGGCGACCAGTCACCGCGAAATCGCCTCGATGGCTGATCTGACCGTGACCGCGGCGCGTGAATCTGGTCAGCGCGCTTACACCATGGCCGGCGTCCGTCCGGCAGATGTCGACGTGGTGATGCTGTACGACGCATTTACCATCAACCCGATTCTGTTCCTGGAAGACCTGGGGTTTTGCCCGAAAGGTGAGGGCGGCAACTTCGTCGCCAACGGTGGCATTGCACCGGGTGGTCATCTGGCAGTCAACACTAATGGGGGCGGCCTTTCTTGCGTGCATCCCGGCATGTACGGCCTGTTCACCATGGTCGAAGCCACACAGCAACTGATGGGGCTATGCGATGCCCGACAAGTGGCGAACGCCAAACTGGCGATTGCCCATGGCAACGGCGGCGTGTTGTCCAGTCAGGCAACCCTTATTCTCGGTACGGCGGAGACGCTATGAGCACATCAGATCAAATGGCCAACGATGATATCGTTCAAGTCGATCGCGAGGGTGCGGTGGCTATCGTTACGCTCAACTACCCCAAGCGGCGCAACGCCTTCTCATTCAAGATGCGCCAGACCCTGCTTGAGCGTCTGAATCAACTGATGCACCACGACCCTTGCCGGGCCATTGTTCTGACAGGCGCCGCCGGTACCTTCTGCGCGGGGGGCGACATTTCAGAGATGCAAGCGCGCACCGTGCTGGAATATCGCGAACGCAACCAGCTGCCGCTGGACATCTTCAAGCTGATGGTCGAGGGCCCGAAAGCCATAGTCGCTGCCATCGAAGGGGTGGCGATGGGCGCAGGCGTTTCGTTGGCTGCGGCCAGCGACTACGTGGTCTGCGCCTCGAATGCCCGTTTTGCCTGTGCGTTCCTCAAAGTCGGATTAATGCCTGACACCGGCTTGTTCTGGTCGTTGAGCCAGCGGGTGGGTGCGGGCAAAGCCCGTGAGTTGATGCTCACCACCCAAGAGTTCAATGGCGAAGAGGCGGCCCGCATAGGCTTTGCCAATCAACGGGTCGAGCCGGGCATGGCGTTAACGGCCGCACTGAAGGTAGCACAGGAGTATGCGCTGATGCCGCCGCTGGCCATTGCACACCTGAAAACTGCCTTGGCCAGCGGTATCGATTCGCTGGATGAAGCGATCGAAACCGAAGTCAATCTGCAACCGATCTTGCGTCGCAGCCAGGACCACGTCGAGGCGACCAAAGCCTTTATGGAAAAACGCCCCGCGGTTTTCGTTGGCAACTAAGGAACAGCAGACATGAATGCCTTCAACCTGAAACATGCGGACGAGCGTATCCAGGTCAGTCGCGAGGGTGACATCGCGATCGTCACCATCGCTAACCCGCAACGACGCAACGCGCTGGGACGGGAGATGCGCCTGACCCTGCGTGACACGATTCACCACTTACTGGTGGCCGATCCTGAGTCGCGAGCCATCGTACTGACAGGGGCCGACGGTCAATTCAGCGCCGGCGCTGATATTTCCGAGATGGTCCAGCGAACCGTGCTGCAGAGCCGGGAGATTCTTAACGAATCCTGTGAGGTCGTGCGCGACATGTTGGGCGGTCCGAAACCGGTGATTTGTGCGGTCGAAGGCATTGCGTTCGGCGCTGGCCTGTCGCTGGCCGTGGCAACCGACTACATCGTGGCGTCGTCTACGGCACGTTTCTGCGCAGCGTTCCTGCGCATCGGTCTAATCCCCGATACCGGCATTCTGTGGACGCTGCCGAAAAAAATTGGCGTGAGCAAGGCCCGGGAATTGCTATCGCTGGCGCGAGAAATCGACGGCGTTGAAGCGGCGCGCATAGGCTTGGTCAATCAGTTGGTTGAGCCGGGCCAGGCCTTGGCGGCCGCCATTGCCTATGCCAAGGAACTGGCCATGCAACCTCCACTGGGCATGGCTCTGCTCAAAGCCGCACTGACCTTCGGCGCGCATGACATGGACGCCTCGTTGCGTGCCGAAATCGACTTTCAGCCGTTGTTGCGCCAATCCAAAGACCATCTGGAAGCCGCCAACGCCTTTCTCGAGAAACGTGCGCCTGTTTTCACCGGGCAGTAGGGAGACACCGATGAGCGAACAAAACGATATTGTCCAGGTGCACCGCCAAGGCGCAGTGGCCGTGGTGACGATGAACTACCCCGAACGCCGCAATGCGTTCTCAATGAAGATGCGTCTGGCGCTGCTGGATACTTTCCACACCCTGTTCAACGAGGACAGCGAGTGCCGGGCGATTGTATTGACCGGTGCTGGCGGTCATTTCTGCGCGGGCGGCGACCTGTCCGAGATGACGTCGGTGGACCCGTCACTGCTGGCCATGCGCGAGCGCATCGCAATCGGCACGCGCCTGTTTCGTTTGATCTTCACGGGAAGCAAACCCGTGGTTGCTGCCGTCGAAGGCAACTGCATGGGCGCCGGGGTCTCGCTGGCGGCGGCGTGCGATCTGGCGGTCGGCAGCTCCGTTTCGAAGCTGTCTTGTGCCTTCGTCAAGGTTGGCTTGCTCCCCGATACCGGTGTGCTGTGGACCTTGCCGCAAAAAGTAGGCGGCGGTAAAGCGCGGGAGTTGATGCTCAGCGGCGCTCCATTCGACGGCGTTGAAGCGGGGCGCATCGGCCTGTTCAACCACGTTGTTGAGCCCGGCACCGTATTAGAGCACGCGCTGGCGCGGGCCACTCAGCTGGCGCAACTCCCGCCCGTGACCCTGGCGCTGCTCAAAGCCAGCCTGGTCAACGGCAGCAACACTATTAGCGGTGCCTGGCGTCGGGAGGTGGACCTCAATCCCTTGACGCGCCAGACCCAGGATCACCTGGAAGCTGTCGCAGCTTTTATGGAAAAACGCCTACCGACGTTTAACGGGAACTGATGCCATGTATGCAAGTGATTTGTTGGCTGGAAAGAAAATCCTGATTACCGGCGGCGGCACCGGGCTGGGTAAAAGCATTGGTAAACGGTACCTGGAACTGGGCGCCGAATTGGTGATTGCCGGGCGTCGCCTGGAGGTGTTGAACGCGACGGCTATAGAGTTTCGCGAGGCGTTGCCAGAGGCGCGTATCAGTACGGTGCAGGTCGATGTGCGCGACGCTGAGTCGGTAGAAGCGATGATGGAAACCATTTGGCAAGACGGCCCTCTCGACGTGTTGTTGTGCAACGCTGCGGCCAATTTCATTGCGCGCACCGAAACACTGTCGTCGCGCGCAGTGGATGCCGTCCTCGATATCGTCCTGCATGGCAGCTTCTATTGCGCTATCGCCGCAGGCAAACGCTGGATCGCTGAGGGCCGCCGCGGCAACGTGATCAGTACGGTCTCGACGCCGACCATGACCGGTTCGGCTTTCACCGCCCCGAGCGCAGCCGCCAAGGCCGGTGTGCTGGCGATGACGCGCAGTCTGGCGGTGGAGTGGGGCCCGAAAGGCATTCGCTTGAATTGTGTGGCCCCGGGCTTGTTCCCGACGCCGGGCGCTTGGGAGCAGCTCTATCCTGCCGGCTCTCAGGTTGAGCCGCAGGATAAGGGTGTACCGCTGCGGCGCTTTGGCGAACATCAAGAACTGGCGGATTTGTACAGCTACCTGGCCTGTGACGGCTCCGGTTATATCACTGGTGAAATGATTGTGATCGACGGCGGCCGCTGGATGCAGGGAGTGGGCGGACCGACTGCCCGAGCCATGCAGGACTGGTCGGACGAGCAGTGGAACTCCATGCGCAACAAGGGACGGAAATAACCATGGCCGGTCCGCTGACAGGATTCAAGGTGGTCGAACTTGCCGGCATCGGGCCAGGGCCGATGTGCGCGATGTTATTGGCAGATCTGGGCGCCACCGTGATTCGGGTCGACCGCAAGGAGCCGGTCAAGCTGGGTATCGAGCGCCCGCTGCAATACAACACACTTTTGCGTAACCGCTACGCCATTGCCGTGGACTTGAAGGACCCGATGGGCGTGGAGACCGTGCTCAAGTTGGTCGAGCAGGCCGATGCACTGATTGAAGGATTCCGCCCCGGCGTCACCGAGCGGCTGGGATTGGGTCCCGATGAATGCCTGGCGCGAAATCCTCAGTTGATCTATGGGCGCATGACTGGCTGGGGCCAGACCGGTCCGATGGCGCAGTACGCCGGCCATGACCTCAACTACCTGGCATTGACGGGGGTGCTCGATGCGATTGGTCGCGAAGGTCAGCCTCCGACGATTCCGCTCAACCTGTTGGGTGACTATGCCGGCGGGTCGTTGTACCTGGCACTGGGTATTTTGGCCGGTGTGCTTGAAGCACGACAATCTGGCAAAGGCCAGGTGGTGGACGCGGCCATCGTCGATGGCGCCGCGCACCTGGCAACCACCTTTTTCGGCATGCTCGCTGCGGGCATATGGAAAGAGGGGCGGGGCACCAACATCACTGACAGCGGTTCACCCTTCTATGACTGCTATCCCTGCAAAGATGGCAAGTTCATCAGCATCGGGCCGATCGAAAGCAAGTTCTACGATCAACTCTTGAGGCTGATGGACATTGACCCCGTCAGCCTTGGCGCACAGATGGACCGTAGCGCCTGGCCAAAAGCCAAGCAGATCATCACCGAGCGGTTCCTCAGCCGCAGCCGTGAAGAGTGGGTCAATCTGCTGGAAGCCAGTGACGCATGTGCGGCTGGCGTCCTGAGTTTCACTGAAGCTGCAGAGCACCCGCATCTCAAGGCGCGAGGCACGTTCGTCAAGGTCGATGGCGTGGTGCAGCCGTCTCCTGCACCGCGTTTTTCCCGCAGCGTGCCATCGACCCCGACTGCGCCAAAACCGATTACCCCTGAGAACACCAATGCCGCGCTCGCCGCGTGGTTCAGTGCCAGCGAAATTGCCGCGTTGCGTGGCGACGGCATCATCGACTGAGAAGGAATGTTTCCATGGATCTACGCTTTACGGCTGAGGAAGTTGCCTTTCGCGATGAAGTGCGGGCATTTCTCAAAAGTGCGCTCCCGGCGTCGTTGCGGCGCAAGGTTGAACTAGGCCAACGCATTTCCAAAGAAGAAATGGTCGGCTGGGTTCGTATTCTCAACGCCAAAGGCTGGGCGGCCCCGGCCTGGTCAGCGCAATGGGGTGGTCAGGGCTGGACCGCGATCCAGCAATACATCTTCAAGGAAGAACTGCACATGGCCCCGGCGCCAGAACCGATCTCGTTCAACATGAACATGATCGGTCCGGTGTTGATTGCCTTCGGCAGCGAGCAGCAGAAGCGCGAGTTCCTGCCCCGTGTGGCCAATATGGATTACTGGTTCTGCCAGGGCTTCTCGGAGCCGGGCGCGGGTTCAGACCTTGCGTCGTTGCGCACCAGCGCTATCCGTGACGGTGACGAATACGTGATCAACGGCCAGAAAATGTGGACCTCGACCGCGCACCATGCCGATTGGTGTTTCATGCTGGTTCGTACCGATGCCACGGCAAAGAAACAACAGGGCATCACCTTTCTGCTGATGGACATGCGCACGCCGGGTATCACGGTACGGCCGATCATTACTCTGGACGGGCATCACGAAACCAACGAGATGTTCCTTGACAACGTCCGGGTGCCAGTGGCCAACGTCATTGGCGAAGTGGACAAAGGCTGGGATGTCGCCAAGTTCCTGTTGGGCAGCGAGCGCGGTGGAATTGCCCGTGTGGGCCTGTCGAAGTTTCGCGTAAGGCGGGCCAAGCAACTGGCGCGCGGCGTGGTCATCGGCGATGGCTGCCTGGCGGATGAACCGCGCTTTCGCGAACGGGTAGCGTCCATCGAGGTGGAACTCAAAGCGCTGGAGATGACCCAGATGCGCGTCATTGCCGACAGTGACAAGTATGGGCACGTCCCGGATCCACGCAGCTCGATACTGAAGATGAAAGGCTCCGAACTGCAACAGGCGGCTACTGAATTGTTGATGGAGGTCGCCGGCTACAACGCTCTGGAGTTCGATCTGTCGTTCGTCACCGGAGAAAGTGATTCGCCCAGTGACCATGACTGGGCCCTGACCATCGCGCCGAATTACTACTGGGCCCGCCATGTGTCGATTGTCGGCGGTTCCAATGAGGTTCAGCACAATATCCTCGCCAAGACGTTGCTGGGGCTTTAAGCATGAATTTCGATCTCAACGAAGAACAACGCATGCTCAAGGACGCGGTCGAGCGTCTGGTGGCCGATCAATACAGCTTCGAGCAGCGTGCGCGCTACCAGGTCCAACCGGTTGGCTGGAGCCGGCGGTTGTGGGCGCAGTTTGCCGAGCTGGGGCTGCTCGGGTTGCCGTTTTCCGAGGCGGACGGCGGCTTCGACGGTGGCTCGGTGGAGACCATGATTGTCATGGAGTCCATGGGGCACGCATTGTTGCTCGAACCCTACTTGGCAACGGTGGTGCTGGCGGGCGGTCTGTTACGCGCAGCGGCCAGCCCTGCACAACGTGCGGACTTGCTGCCAGCGCTGATCGGCGGCGAGTTGCTGCTGGCCTTCGCCCACAGTGAGACCCAGTCCCGTTATGACCTGGCTGATGTAGCGACCACGGCTCAGCGTGACGGCGATGACTGGATACTCGACGGCGCCAAGCGTTTCGTGCTGCACGGTGACTGCGCCGACAAGCTGCTGGTATCAGCCCGTGTCAGCGGTGGCCGCTGTGAGCGTGAGGGAATCGCCTTGTTCCTGATCGACGCCGAAGCTGAGGGCGTTGCACGTCGCGGCTACAAGATGCAGGACCAGTTGCGCGCGGCCGACATCACCTTTAGCCAGGTTCGGGTCAGCTCGGCAGCGCTGGTGGGTGAAGCCGGGCAGGCACTGGTGTCGATTGAGCAGACGGTCGATGCCGCGATTGCGGCCCTGTGCGCCGAAGCGGTGGGTGCCATGGAGCAAGCGCAGACCCTGACCGTGGAATACCTCAAAGTGCGCAAACAGTTTGGGGTGGCCATCGGTTCATTCCAGAGCCTGCAGCACAAGGCGGTGGATATGCTGGTGATGACCGAACAGGCACGCAGCATGGCGCTTTATGCCAGCATGATGAGCAATGATCCGGACCCGCTGGAGCGCCGTCGGGCGATCTCCGCAGCGAAGGTGCAAATCGGCCGTTCGGCACGTTTCGTTTCGCAAACAGCGGTGCAGTTGCATGGCGGCATCGGTGTCACAGAAGAGTGCCAGGTCGGCCACTACATGCGTCGGTTGTCGATGCTCGAATTCATGTTCGGTGATACCGATCACCACCTGGCTCAGTTGGCCCGCGATGGCGGCCTGATCGCAGAGAACGCCTGATCTTTCCGGAGAATAACAAGATGAAACACGCAAACAACGATCCGTACCGCGATCTGCGCGACTCACTGCGCGACTTGTGTGCTGAGTACCCGAACGACTACTGGCGCAAGATCGACCACGAGCGCACCTATCCGGAAGCGTTTGTTGATGCCCTGACCCATGCGGGCTGGATGGCGGCGCTGATTCCGGAGCAATACGGTGGCTCAGGTCTTGGACTGACCGAAGCGTCGGTGATCATGGAAGAGATCAACCGTAATGGCGGCAACTCCGGCTTCTGTCACGGCCAGATGTACAACATGAACACCTTGCTGCGTAACGGCTCTGAAGCTCAAAAGCAGCGGTACCTACCGAAGATCGCCAGCGGTGAATTGCGCTTGCAGTCGATGGCGGTGACCGAGCCTTCGACCGGTACCGACACGACCAAGATGAAAACCATGGCCGTCAAGAAGGACGGTCGTTACGTGGTTAACGGGCAAAAAGTCTGGATCTCCCGGGTACAGCATTCAGACCTGATGATTCTTTTGGCCAGGACCACGCCGCTGGCCGATGTGAAGAAGAAGTCAGAGGGCTTGTCGTGCTTTCTGGTCGACCTGCATAGCGCCATCGGCAATGGCCTGACCGTGCAGCCCATTCCGAACATGGTTAACCACGAAACCAATGAGTTGTTCTTCGACAATTTGGAAATCCCCGAGGAAAACCTGATTGGCGAGGAGGGCATGGGCTTCAAGTATATCCTTGATGGCCTGAACGCCGAGCGGGCGCTGATTGCTGCCGAGTGCATCGGTGATGGTTACTGGTTCGTCGACCGTGCAACCCAGTATGCCAATGACCGCATCGTGTTTGACCGGCCAATCGGCAAGAACCAGGGCATCCAGTTCCCTATTGCCGAAGCCTACATGGACATCCGCGCCGCTGACCTGATGCGCTACCAGGCCTGCTCGCTGTTTGACAGCCATCAACCTTGCGGCGCCGAAGCAAACATGGCCAAGCACCTGGCGGCGACCTCGTCCTGGAAAGCCGCCAATGCCTGCCTGCAGACCCACGGCGGCTTTGGTTTCGCCTGCGAATATGACGTCGAGCGAAAGTTCCGGGAGACGCGTCTGTATCAAGTTGCGCCGATCTCCACCAACTTGATTCTTTCGTATGTGGCCGAGCACATCCTCGGCCTGCCACGTTCTTTTTGACAGGAGTCGCGCATGAGCATTGAAACCCCGCGCTACGAAACGATTCTGTATGACGTCAAGGATCGGATCGCGACCATCACCCTTAACCGTCCCGATCAGCTCAATACCTGGAACGACGCAGTTGCTACCGAAGTTTACGACGCGATGCAGAGGGCTGGGGCCGACAAAGGCGTGCGGGTCATCGTATTCACCGGTGCGGGAAAAGCCTTCTGTGCCGGGGGCGACATCAACAGTTTTGGCGGCGACCCCAATAAGCTGATGACCAAGTTGCCGCGCCCGTTCGACATGCGTCAGCGGCCGGATTGGCAAACGCGCTGTTCCTACTATCCGGCGATTCCGAAACCGGTGATTGCCATGCTCAATGGCGCCACCGTCGGGATCGGCTTGATCCACGCGCTGTTTTGCGACATTCGTTTCGTGGCCGAAGACGCCACCATCACCACCGCGTTCTCCCGTCGCGGGTTGACGGCGGAGTACGGCATGGCGTGGATCCTTCAACGCCACGTCGGCCATGCCCATGCCCTCGACCTGCTGTTGTCGGGGCGCAAGATCAAAGGCCGGGAAGCCGAGCGCATGGGGATGGTCAACCGGGCTATCCCGGCCGATCGGTTGGTCGAAGAGACGTACGCCTATGCCCGGGACCTGGCAGAGAATTGTTCCCCTCGTTCAATGCGGGTGATGAAGCTGCAACTGTGGGAAGTGCCATTCCAGACCTGTCATGAAGCGGTGATGAGTGCCGGGCTGGACATGCCGATTGCCAATCAGGGCCCCGACTACAAAGAAGGCATCGCCAGTTTCATGGAGAAACGCCAACCCCAATTTCCGGACGACCTGTAAGCGACTCCTTGGGGTTCAGGTGATACGTGTGACAGCGATAGCGTTGCGGGAACTGCTCCCGGCGCTCGAATAATGACAAGAGGACGCAGACATGAGTGCAATGCTGGAAGGGAAGGTCGTAGTGGTCAGTGGTGCCGGTAACGGTATCGGTCGTGCCATCGCTCTGGAAATGGCCGCTGAGGGCGCCCGCGTGGTGGTCAACGACCTCGGCTCTTCGGTGCACGGCGAGGGTGAGGATGCCGGTCCTGCGCAGCGCGTGGTTAATGAGATCAAGGCGCTTGGCGGTGAAGCCGTAGCCAGTATCGACAGCGTGGCGGGCTGGGATTCAGCACACCGCATCGTGCAGACCGCCATGGACACCTTTGGCCGCATTGATGTCGTGGTCAACAATGCGGGCATCCTGCGTGACCGCATGTTCCACAAGATGGACGAACAAGAGTGGTTGGCGGTGCTCAACGTTCACCTCAACGGTTCGTTCTTCCTGGCGCGTGCCGCTGCTCCGCACTTTCGCCAACAAAACGGCGGCTCATACATCCACATGACCTCCAACACCGGTCTGGTGGGTAACGTCGGACAGGTCAACTATGCCGCGGCCAAGCTGGGTATCGTTGGCATGTCCAAGGCCATTGCGCTGGACATGGCAGCCTTTGGCGTGCGGTCCAACTGCATCTCGCCGGCCGCCTGGAGCCGCATGATTGGAGCCGTTCCGACCGACACGCCGGAGAAGAAGCTGCAAGCCGAACGCATGGAAAAAATGATGCACCCGTCCAAGCAGGCGCCCTTGGCGGTGTTTCTGGCCAGCGACGCGGCCAAAGACGTATCAGGGCAGATTTTCTACGTGCGCTCCAACGAAATCATGTTGGTCAGCCAGCCACGGGTGGTTCGTTCGGTGCACCGCGATGCCGGCTGGACCGCGCAATCGGTCGCCGAACACGCCATTCCAGCTTTGCGCGCGAGTTTTCTGCCGCTGCAGCAGACCCATGAGGTCTACAGCTGGGACCCGATCTAAGCCGTCGGTTATTCCATCACTGCGTCTGGACACTCTGAGGATCGGAACATGCTGAACTACGACAAAGTCAAACACTGGCCCATTGAAGAAGTCACCCAGACCTGGACCGAGCGCGACAGCATCATCTATGCCCTCGGCTTGGGCGTGGGCGGCGATCCGATGGACGCCACTCAGTTGCGCTTCACCTACGAAAAAGACCTGCAGTCGGTGCCGACCCTTGCCGCGGCGATTGCCTGGCCAAAGTCCTGGATGCGCATCCCTGAGACCGGTATCGACTACCTCAAACTGGTTCACGGCGAGCAAGACACCCGGTTGTTCAAACCGATGCCTGCCAGTGGCACGGTGACCAGTCGAACCCGTGTCAGCCGGATCTGCGACAAAGGCGCCGGCAAAGGCGCTATTGTCGAACTGCTGCGCGACATCATCGATACCGCCAGCGGTGAACGGATTGCCGAAACCCGACAGATCTCGTTTCTACGGGGCGACGGCGGCTTTAGTGAGGCCTCGGGCGTCAGCGACGAGCCTCCGGCGGGGTTGCCAGCGGCACCGGAACGGGCCCCAGATGCAGAGTTCGAGTTGACCTCTCCTGTCCAGGCGGCGCTGATCTATCGATTGTCGGGGGACTCCAATCCGCTGCATGCCGACCCCGAGATAGCGGCTAAAGCCGGCTTCAGCAAGCCTATTTTGCACGGCCTAGCCACTTACGGCATGGCCGCGTTCGCGGCGATCAGTTGCCTGGCCGCTGGCGATGCCAGCCGCCTCACGCGTATTGCCTCGCGATTTACAGCACCGGTCTACCCCGGCGAAACCTTGCGTTTTCAGTTTTGGAAAGGTGACAACGGCCAGTGGCACTTACGCGCTCGGATCGATGCACGCGATGTCGTGGTGCTCAATAACGGCCTGATTGAACTGAATTGAGATAACCCCATGAATCTTAATGAAAGCTCGGAAGACAAAGCCTTTCGTCAGCAAGTGCGTGAGTTCGTTGCCGCCAAACTACCGACCGATATCCGCGACCGTGTGCTTAATTTCCAGCATCTGGTGCGCGAGGATTACGTCCGCTGGCAGCGTATCCTCGCGGCCCAGGGCTGGGGCGCCCCGGCATGGCCGCAGCCCTTTGGTGGTGCCGGCTGGAACTCGGCGCAACGCAATATCTTCGACGAAGAATGCTTCTGTGCCGGCGCGCCCAGACAAATGCCGTTCGGTCTGTCGATGGTCGCGCCGGTGCTGCAAAAATTTGGCACTGCAGCTCAGCAAGATCGCTTTCTGCCCCGCATTCTCAGCATGGAGGATTGGTGGTGTCAGGGTTATTCGGAGCCGGGCGCAGGTTCCGACCTGTCATCGCTGAGTTGCCGGGCCGAACGCGACGGCGATTTCTATCGCGTCACCGGGCAGAAAATCTGGACGTCGTTTGCCCAATGGGCGAACTGGATCTTCTGTCTGGTGCGAACCGATGCGTCGGGGCGCCAGCAGGAAGGTATCTCGTTCCTGTTAATCGAAATGAGTACGCCGGGCATCCAGGTACGCCCGATCAAGACCCTCGACGGAGGGCATGACGTCAATGAAGTGTTCTTCGATAACGTCAAGGTCCCGGTCGAAAATCTGGTGGGCGAAGAACACCGTGGCTGGAGCATCGCCAAATATTTGCTGGGCCATGAACGCACCAACATTGCCGGACTGGGTAACTGCAAGCGCTTCATGCGGCGCTTGAAGGAAATTGCCGCCAGCGTCAGCAAACACGGTAAGCCACTGATTGAAGACATGCGCTTTCGCGACAAAGTCGTGCGTATCGAAATGGAGCTACTGGCCCATGAATGGTCCTTGCTGCGTTTAATCGACCAGGAGCAAAAACAGCAGGGCAAGGGCATTGAAGCTTCACTGTTGAAGGTGCGTGGCTCTGAAATCCAGCAAACCCTGACCGAACTGATCATGGAATGTGCCGGTCCTTACGCGGTGCCGTTCTCCAGCGAGGCGATGGACGCCGATTCGCAGGTCGACACGGCCAATGGCGAGTTGCTCAACGCCTTGGCTCCACATTACCTCGACTGGCGCAAGATCTCGATCTATGGCGGTTCCAACGAGGTACAGAAGAACATCATCGCCAAGTTGACCCTTGGCCTCTGAATGTCGACGGATCAGCCGATTCGCTTGACCCGTGCGGGCGCAGAGCCTGCAAGGGGCGGGTTGGCCATGAGGGTACTGCCATGGATTTTTCGCTGAACGAAGAACAGAGAATGCTGACCGACCTGGTCAATCGCTTCATAGAGCGCGAGTACGCCTTTGAAAGCCGCCGCAAACTGGCGGAGACCGCACAGGGTTGGTCCACGGAAAACTGGACCGCGCTGGCCGACACTGGTTTGTTGGCTCTGAACGTTGCCGAAACCTGCGGTGGCTTGGGCGCCGGGCCCGCAGAAATAATGATGGTCATGGAAGCCTTTGGTCGGGGTTTGTTGCTCGAACCTTACCTGCCCACCGCCGTGGTCGGGGCAGGACTGATTGGTAGATCGGCAACCGACGCGCTTAAAAGCGATTTACTCGGCGAATTGGCATCTGGCTCGTTGCGAGTAGCACTGGCGGCACTTGAGCCACAAGCACGCTTCGACCTGAGCGATATTTTGACCGAGGCCAAGCGCTCAGGTGATTGTTTTATCCTCAACGGCCAGAAAGCGGTGGTGGCGCATGGTGACTCGGCTGACTGGCTCATCGTTTCTGCGCGTACCTCTGGCCAGCAGCGCGAACGGCAGGGTATCAGTCTGTTTCTAGTACCGACGGCGGCCACCGGTGTTGAGATCAGGGGCTTTTCCGGGCTCGACGGCCAACGTGTCGCCGAGATCAAATTGAGCAATGTGCAAGTAAATGCTGAGGCCTTGCTTGGCCAAGTTGATCTCGGTTTCGACGACCTGGAGTGGGCAGTCGATCGTGCGCTGTTTGCGCTGTGTGCCGAGGCAGTGGGCTGCATGGCCCGGCTGATTGAACTGACAGTCGACTACTTGCAGACCCGCAAGCAATTTGGCAAACCGATTGGCAGCTTTCAGGCGCTTCAGCACCGCCTCGTCGACATGCTGAGCTATGTCGAACAGTCACGGTCAATCACCCTGTACGCGGCATCCTGTCTCGACGGGCCGGCCGTGGAACGACGCAAGGCGGTGTCCGCGGCCAAAGCCTTGATCGGTCGGGCAGGGCGCTTCATCGGACAGCACGCGGTGCAACTGCACGGTGGGATGGGCATGACCGATGAACTGGCGGCAGGCTGGTATTTCAAACGCTTGACCTGCATTGACATGACCTGGGGTGATTCCGATCACCATGTCGAACGCTACAGCGAATGGCTTTGATATGACGGCCTTCACTGAACAAGCACCGGTCTGGTTCGACCAGGCTACCGGCTGCACCGCGCAATCCCATTACGCGTCGAGTGACGGGGTCGCGGTGCACTATCTGGCCTGGAATGAGGAGGATCGGCACAAGCCGGCGCTGCTGTTTGCCCATGGTTACCGTGGCCACGCACATTGGTGGGATTTTATCGCGCCGTTCTTTTGCGAACACTATCGTGTGTACGCCTTGGACTTCAGCGGCATGGGCGACAGTGCCTGGCGGCAAGACTACAGTGCAGAAATTTTTGTCGATGATCTGCGGGCGGTGATCGAGCACGCCGAAATGGGCGCGGCTACCCTGATCGGTCACAGCTATGGCGGCACCCGCGTACTTCGGGCGTGTTCGGTGTTTCCCGAGCTGATTGATCACGCCATCGTGGTCGACAGTTTCGTAGCCTTTATCAATACAGACACGCCGCCTATGCCGCGTCAGTACGGCGGCAATGTCTATCCGGATGCCGCAACGGCGATTCAACGCTTCCGTCTGCTACCTGAACAGCCCGCGCATGATTGGGCCCGCGAATACATTGCCGGTCACTCGCTACGCGAGACTGATCAGGGCTGGACCTGGAAGTTCGACCCCAGCCTGCCGTTTGCGATATTCGAGCGCGACGGTGAATCCGTGTTGAAAGGCATTACTGTGCCGCTGGATTTCGTCTGTGGCGAGCACAGTGAAGTTGTGAACGGCGTTCGGGCAAAAAGAATTGGCGAAGTCTTGGCGACGCTGCCCAATGCCAGAGGGCCGGTAATCATGCCGGATGGATATCACCACTTGATGCTGGATCAACCGCTGGCATTGATCAGTACCCTGCGCGCTCTTTTGTCGTGACCACCAAGCGAAGTCTTGGTGGTCCGGCTTGCATCGACTCTCCTTCAGAAATCCAACAATCCGTTGTTCGCGTAGTTGTGAGCGATGCGATTGGCTGTCCGCGTTTGTGTAGAGCTGAACTCCTGCGAGTACGGGTCACCTGCGCAGGTACCGTGCACGCAGCAACATAGCACACGAATGAAAATAATGTTCGCCAGTGAACCAAGCAAGGTGCTGGCCTGATGCGCATCGCCTATCACTTAGCTAACCCGCCAGCAAAGCTCTGTAGTCCGCAGAAAGAGTCAGGTGTAACGCGGTGAATGTCTCTGCCCATCGCGGGCTTCTGAACAAACCCGCCATTTTCAGGATCTATGGGTGGATCTGTAGGTGTCCGGAAATGCTCCACTGGGCAGAGCCATTCCGCTACTGGCGCCGTCGCATGCATAAGCGCCCAACACAGGCGCTCATGCATAGATACGCCACCAGGATCGGGAAGCGCACTTATCGTTTGTGAATAAGTCATTACTTATGTATGTTCTGACCACTGGACAGGGGCCCTGTGCTGCAGAATGGGTTCAGGGCATCCCTCAGTGAAGCGACGCAAAACTCATAGACGGGTTTGCACACTGGTAGAGGTTGACCCGGCAATCGGTCATTGCCGCCCGAAGGTCCGCGATCCGCATTTCATTAAGGGCGACCGCAAACACCATGATCGAGAGAAATAAAAAACACGCACTTATTATTATTTTCATGTCTTTACCTGCCTGTAAGCAGTGTTATCAGGGAGTCCAGCGCCTGTTCGAATTGCAACCGGCGCCAGTCTGGATGGAATCTTAAACGTGTTCATTCTGCCATCTTGTTTGTATATTGTGAACATCGTTTACAAATATAAATAGCATGCCGCAGATTTCACGCAAGGTTGGCCCGACATACGGCTGAAAGTGGCACAGGTGCTTGGTTGACATCAGTAAAAGGACGAGGTCCATCCCTCAGTGCTTAACCGATCTCCAAGTGCCTGGATCTGCACATCGATGTCAGTTCTACGGTCTCGCGCGCATGGCTCACAAGCTTCAATTTGCTTCAAATCGCGCCGTTCTGTGGGCATGGCTTCGGTATTGGGCGCGAAGATAGTGGCTGCTTGATTCGGACATAGGCTTTTCAGGATTGACAGATATCCTGAACGCAGTTCAGTATGGTGAACGACATTCAAGTATTTGGTGAGTCCGTTATGAAAGTGCTGGTCGCCGTTAAAAGGGTTCTCGATTACAACGCCAAACCCCGGGTCAAACCGGATGGTTCGGGGATCGACCTCAGCAATTTGAAAATGTCGATGAACCCTTTCGACGAAATCGCCATTGAAGAAGCGGTCAAGCTGAAAGAGGCTGGCATCGCAACGGAAATAGTTCTGGTGTCGATCGGCACCCAAGCGTGTCAGGACGTGCTGCGCACAGGGTTGGCCTTAGGTGCGGACAGGGCCATCCTGATGGATACCGACATCCAGGTGCAGCCGCTGGGTGTGGCTAAGGCGCTCAAGGCTATTTGCGAACGGGAGCAGCCGAAGTTATTGATTCTTGGCAAACAGGCCATTGACGACGATGCCTGCCAGACTGGGCAAATGGTCGCCGCGATTTTGGGGTGGCCTCAAGCGACGTTCGCCTCCAAGGTTGAGCTGTCGGGTGACACCGTAGTTGTCACACGAGAAGTCGATGGCGGCTTTGAAACCCGGGAGTTGTCCCTGCCCGCCGTGATCACCACCGACCTGCGCCTCAACACGCCCCGTTATGCCTCGTTGCCCAACATCATGAAAGCAAAGAAAAAGCCACTCGAAACGCTCTGTGCTGCCGAGCTTTCAGTCGATCTTGCTCCGCGTCTCAAGACCTTGAACGTTCGCGAACCAGCGGCGCGCAAAGGCGGTGTACGGGTACCCGATGTAAAAGCGTTGATCGATAAACTCCGTTTTGAAGCCAAGGTGATTTGATATGGCCGTTCTGGTAATTGCCGAACACGACAATACCGCGCTCAAGAGTGCTACGTTCAATACCGTGACCGCGGCCTTGCAGATGGGCAATGAGGTGCATGTGCTGGTGGCTGGGCACCAATGCTCGGCCGTAGCCAAAGAGGCGGCGAGCATTATTGGCGTCACCAAGGTATTGCAGGCCGATGACCCAGGCCATGGCTATGCGCAAGCGGAAAATCTCGCGGCTCAGGTGCTTGATCTGGCCCGGAATTACAGGCACATCGTCACCGCAGCCAGTGCGGTGGGCAAAAGCTTTATGCCGCGCGTAGCGGCCTTGCTTGATAGCTCACAGATTTCCGATGTCATCGAAGTGTTGGCGAGCGACACCTTCGTCCAGCCAATTTACGCCGGCAATGCGTTGGCCACTGTTCAGACCCTCGATCCTGTTATCGTCGTGACCATTCGCTCCACGGGATTTGATGCTGCCCCGCGTGGCGGACAAGCCTCCATCCAGCAAATTCCGGTGGCCGCGAGTTGTTCCTCCTCGCGGTTTATCAATCAGCAGCTGACGCGTTCGGATCGCCCGGAACTGACGGCCGCGGCCATTGTGGTCTCAGGTGGTCGCGGCATGGGCAGTGCGGACAGCTTCAAACTGCTGGAAAGACTCGCGGACAACTTGGGCGGCGCTGTCGGTGCCTCTCGGGCTGCCGTCGATGCGGGTTTTATGCCCAACGATTATCAGGTTGGGCAGACCGGAAAGATCGTCGCACCTGATCTCTATGTTGCCGTCGGAATCTCCGGAGCCATCCAGCATCTGGCCGGTATGAAAGACTCCAAAGTCATCGTTGCGATCAACAAGGACCCTGATGCGCCGATTTTTCAAGTGGCGGATTACGGGTTGGTCGCTGACCTGTTTGAAGCGGTGCCTGAGCTGACAGGTGCTTTAGGGTAAGTTTTTCTACGGCTGCGACGGTAAATAAAACGGGTGAGGTTTGCTGCCAGAGACCGGCGGTTTAGCGGGCTTATAACGATAAGAAGGTGGGCGTTCTATGCAGCTCTTTTCGCTGGAAGGCAAAGTGGCGCTGGTCACCGGAGCTTCACGTGGCTTGGGCAAAGCCATGGCCTATGGGCTGGCGGAAGCAGGTGCTCATGTGGTGCTGGCCGCCCGCGATCACGCTGCGCTATTGGCGGTTGTCGATGACATTCGCCATATAGGCGGCCAGGCGGATGCCCAGGCATTTGACCTCAGTGACGAAGTGGCCGTTATGGCCGCCATCCCATCGATCATCGCTCGACACGGCCGCCTGGATATTTTGATCAACAATGCCGGCATCTGTATTTGGCAACCGCTGCTCGACTCCTCGCTGGACGACTGGAAGAGGACGCTGGGCACCAACCTGACCGCTCCCTATCTGCTGGCTCGCGAAGCCGCCCGCCCCATGCTTCGCCAGGGCAGCGGTTCAATCATCAATATCGGTTCATACGTATCGCGCATCGGTCGAGAGAAATTGCAGGCCTATGTGGCCAGCAAGCACGGCGTTATTGGCCTGACCAAGTCCCTGGCCGGTGAGTTGGGCGCCAGCGGTGTCCGCTGCAATGCCATCTGCCCCGGCTACTTCCTGACTGACATGGCTGAGCCGGTGGTCGCCAACCCTGCGTTGATGGAGACGGTGCGCAGTCATATCTCGCTGGGGCGCTGGGGTGATCCGAAAGAACTTCAGGGCGCTGCGATTTTCCTTGCCAGTGAAGCCAGCTCTTATATCAATGGGCATGCCCTGATGGTAGATGGCGGCGTATCCGAGGTGCTTTGTTTGCCAATGTCCGTGACCTGAGGGCAGGTTAAACAGGTCGTTTTTTTGGGAGAGTCACTTTGAAAACGCTCGCAGAGCTGCTGGAACGCAACGCTCGTCTGTTTCCAACGCAGGAAGCAGTGGTTTATCAAGAACGCCGCATCACCTACGCCCAGTTACTGGAGCGCAGCCAGCGTCTGGCGTCGAGCCTGCATCGCTTGGGCATGCGTCATCAGGATCGCGTGGCAATTCTGGCAATGAACTGCAATGAGTACTTTGATGTATTTGCTGCATGCCAACTGACCGGGTTTGTTTGCGCCACCGTCAATTTTCGGCTGGCTGCACCGGAATTGCAGTACATCCTCAGTGACAGTTCGCCGTCGGTGCTGATCTTTGAAGACCAATACGCCGAATTGATCGATTCGTTGCGTCCCGGCTTGCCTGACATCGAGCATTACGTGTGCATCGGCCAATGCCCCGCGTGGGCGCAACCTTACGAACAATGTCTAATAAATGGGGACCCTGCCGGGCCTGGGTTGCGCGCACTACCGGAGGACATCGTTCATCTCGTCTATACGAGCGGCACCACAGGTCGGCCCAAAGGTGCGGCGCGCTCGCAACAGGGTGATTTAGCCTTGGCTCAGAACCAGTCTGCCACTATGGATATCCGCACTAACGGCCGAATGCTGGTGATGATGCCGATGTTCCACGCCGGTGGGATCTCGATGATGCTATCTGAGTTCTGGCACGCCGGCTGTGTGGTTTTGCATCGCAAGTTTGAGCCCGAGGAAGTCTTGCGGACCATCGAGCGTGAGCGCATCGAGACCGTCCATATGGCTCCGACCATTGTCCAGCAAGTAATGGACCTGCCGACGATCCGGGATTTCGATCTGTCGAGTCTGAAAACTATTCTCTACGCGGCAGCGCCTATGCCAGTGGCCGTCCTCAAGCGCGGCGTCGAGTTGCTTGGCCCGATATTTGTCAATTCATGGGGCATGACCGAGACCAGCGGTACGGTCCTGCACAGGCATTTGCATAAACTCGAAGGTAACGAGGAAGAGGTACGACGCCTGGGCTCGATTGGCCAGGCGATGCCCTATTGCGACATCCGCGTGGTGGACGAGCATGATCAGGATTGCCCCTGCGGTACGCCGGGCGAGATTTTGGTGCGTTCGCCCGCCAACATGGCGTACTACTGGAATAACAGCGCAGCGACTATCGAAACGCTTCGCGACGGCTGGTTGCGCACGGGAGATATGGCCTGGATGGATGAAGCCGGTTTTCTGTTCCTGGTAGACCGCAAGAAGGACATGATTATTTCCGGTGGCGAGAACATCTACTGCCAGGAGGTCGAGCAGGCGCTGATGCATCACCCTGCAGTGGCTGACGTCGCGGTCATCGGCGTAGCGCATGAAAAGTGGGGGGAGGCGGTAAAAGCCGTGGTCGTGCGCAAACCGGGCATGACTATCACCCAAGCCGAACTGATCGAGTTCTGCACCACCCGCATTGCCCGCTATAAGAAGCCGGCAAGTGTCGACTGGGTAGAAGAGCTGCCTAGGCTGCCTAGCGGAAAGGTGAACAAAATGCTGCTGCGTGAACTTTATCGTGGGGCGCCTGGTAAAGCGCTCTAATTCAGGGTTTTTCAGCCAATGCTTAGCTTGCGAAGTACGTTGACACTCATTTGTGCGCTGTTTATAGTTATGAACACCGTTCATAAAACAGCCAATTGCACCGTTCCGATGATGATTTAGATCGATAGTCCTGTACCGAAAACAATAAAAGGCAGTGAGCTGCCAGATACCGGAGGATTTCTGATGACTGTTCATGAAACGGCCCCTCAGCCGATTCGAGAAGATTTTGTCCCACGTGACGGGTACATCTCTCCCAAGTTCCTGCAGCTCGAAAACGAGCGTATGTGGCCGAAAGTCTGGCAGGTCGCCTGCCGGCTTGAGGAGATCCCGAATGTTGGCGATTACGTGACCTTTGATGTCATCGGTGACTCAATCATCATCACCCGCCTGACCGGCGATAAAATCAAGGCCTACTACAACGTTTGCCAGCACCGTGGCCGGCGGCTGACAGCGGGCTGTGGGCATGCCACCAAGTTCCATTGCAATTACCACGGCTGGCAGTGGAACCTGGATGGCAGTGTGCTGCGAATTCTTGATGAGAGTGATTGGGCGGGGTGCCCGAGCATGAACAAGGAAGACCTGGCGCTCAAAGAAGTGCTGGTCGATACCTGGGGCGGCTTCGTGTTTATTAACATGGACCCGCTGGCCGAGCCTTTGGCCCAGTACTTGGCGCCGGTCCCAGAGATTACCGATTGCTACGAATTCGAAAAAATGCGCTACCGCTGGTACAAGTCGGTGAAGCTGCCTTGCAACTGGAAAGTGGCGCAGGAAGCCTTTACCGAGGGCTACCACGTGGCCGCCACGCACCCGCAGATTCTCGATACCCAAGGTGACGACGTGACCCGCAGCTTTGCTTTTGGCAAGCACGGCATGTTCGGCTATTCCACCGCTACGCGTATGCCAGGTACGCCTTCTTCGCGTACTGGCAAGCCAATCCCGGACGACATCCGTCCCGGATTGGTGAAGTTCTATCAGCTGATGGAAGACCAGTTGAAAGCTATCTTCACCGACCGCGACAACGAAGCCACCAAGCGCCTCATGACCGAACTGGAGCCCACTCAGGACCAATTCCTGGTCCTGTCCAAAGCCATGGAATTTCAGCGGGAAGCGGCTATTGCTGATGGCGCCGGTTGGCCGGATATTTCCTTTGAGCAAATGGGTCGCGCGGGCACGGATTGGCATGTATTTCCAAACCTGGTGTTCCTGCTGTATCCGGATGGCGCATTGTTCTACCGCGCCCGCCCGGACGGCGATAACCCGGACTCGTGCATCTTTGATATCTGGTCGCTCAAACGCTACGCGCCGGGCACGGAGCCAAAGCTTAACCGTGAGTTGTATCACGGCGTGGATGACTGGAAAGTCAACACGGTAGAAAACTTTGGCGTGATCCTCAGTCAGGACTTCATGAACATGGGGCAAGTGCAGCAAGGCATGAAGTCACGTGGCTTTAGTGGTTCCCGGACCAATCCGCTGCAGGAAACCTCCATCTCCAATTTCCATCGCGAGCTGGCCGAGTACATCAATGGTAAGGAGACCACCCGATGAGTGATTGGCATGATAGCTATGATCTGTTGATCATTGGCAGCGGTGGTGGCTCGATGTGCGCTGCACTGATGGCGCAGCAACTGGGCAAGAAAGCCTTGATCATTGAGAAGCAATCCCAGGTCGGCGGTTCGACCGGATATTCGGGCGGCGTGTGGTGGGTACCTAACAATGCCGTAATGAAGCGCCACGGTGTGCAGGATTCCTATGAGCGCGCTCGGCAGTACATGGACAGCACCGTTACTTATGACGGGCCGTCAACATCGCCGATCCGCCGTGAGGCGTTCCTCAAGACCGGTCCGATCATGGTCGATTTTCTCGAGCGCAAAGGCATGGCGTTCGAGTACGCCGATGGTTGGTCCGACTATTACGATGAGCTTCCGGGGGGTGAACCTCGCGGTCGTTCGTTGATCGCCAAGCTGTTCAACATCAATGAACTGGGGCCGTGGACCGAAAAGCTTTCGCGCTATCGCGGTGCCGGCATTCCAGCCACCACAAATGAATACCCGACATTGTTCCTGATGAAGCGCACCTGGGCCGGCAAACGCATGGCGATGAAACTGGGCCTGCGCATACTCAAACAGAAGCTGCTCAAACAAGTGGTGCTGGGCGGCGGCGCGGCGATTCAGGGGCGGATGTTGCAAATGACCCTGCAGAATAACCTGCCGATCTGGACCGATACCCCGGTCACCGATCTGGTGGTCGAAGACGGTCGGGTGGTTGGGGTGTTGGCGCAACGCGACGGCAAATCCGTGCGCATTCAAGCGCGCGAGGGTGTTCTGATCAATGTCGGTGGCTTTTCGCGCAATGAAGCCATGCGCAAGCAATACCAGCCGCAGCCGTCCTCGGCCGGTTGGACCAATGCCAACCTGGGTGATACCGGTGAGATCATTCAGGCAGCGATGAAGCAGGGTGCTGCAGTGGATTGCATGGACGAGTCCTGGTGGGTAGTGACCTCCCTGGGGCCAAACGAAAGTTTTCCAGAAGGAGCGCTGACGCCGGATGGCAAACCATTGCCGTTCATGCACCACCTGGATTTGTCGCTGCCGTATTCGATCATGGTCGACCAGGATGGCCAGCGGTTTTGCGACGAAGCCGGCGCCTACATGGAAATCGGGCAGCGCATGTACAAACGCCAGGCCGAGACCGGCAAGGCAGTTCCGGCGTGGGTGGTCATGGACAGTCGTCAACGCAAATTCTACCCCTGGGGCACTGCAATGCCTGGGCAGATCCCACAGCAGTGGCTGGACAGCGGCTACATGATCAAAGCCGACACCCTCGACGAATTGGCCCGCAAATGCAGCATTGATCGCGCCGGTTTAGCGGCGACGGTGGCACGATTCAATGGCTTCTGCCAAAGCGGTGTCGATGAAGACTTCGGACGCGGTTCCCGCGCCTTTGACCGCTGCCACGGCGACCCGACGGTCAAGCCTAATCCAAATATGGGCAGCATTGAAGAAGGGCCGTTTTACGCCGTGCGCATGTACCCGGGCGACGTGGGGACCGCGGGTGGCTTGATCACCGATGAGTATGCTCGGGTCCTAAAAGAGGACGGCAGTACCATCCAAGGCCTCTATGCCACTGGCAACTCGACGGCAGGTGTCACCGGGCGTTGTTATCCGGGGGCGGGAACCAGCATTGCGGCCTCGTTCATTTTCGCCTACATCGCCGCGCAGCACTCGGCGGGCGTAGAAAAGATCTGGTAACCCTCGAACCCATTCGCCACCGCTTCAACGGAGATTCATATCATGGCAGGCACACTTCCAGACAGTGGCACGCTGGTTGATATCTACCAGCGCATGACCCGTATAAAACAGAACGATGAGCGGTTCCGTGCCGTCATCAAGTCCGGCAAATTAGTCATGCCGTACTACTCGCCTCGCGGCCAGGAAGTCATCCCTTCGGCAGTGTCGGCCAACCTGACTGATGACGATTATATCTGCACAATTTACCGTGGCGTGCACGACATGATTGCCAAAGGCATCCCGCTCAAAGACCTGTGGGCTGAGTTCGGTGGCCGTGCTACCGGGACCTGCAAAGGCAAGGGCGGGCCGATGCACGTGACGCACCCGGCGACGGGCGTGATGGTCACCACTGGCATCGTCGGCAGCTCGATGCCGATCGCCAATGGCCTGGCTCTGGCAGCACAGATTCGCGGCGAAAAGCGTGTGGCAATTGCCTACTTCGGTGATGGCGCCAGCAACATTGGTGCATTCCATGAGTCATTGAACCTGGCCTCGGTGTGGAAACTCTCGGTGGTATTCGTTTGCCAGAACAACGGATACGGCGAGCACACCAAATACGCCTATAGCACCGCGGTAGCGAATATTTCCATGCGCGCTGCGGGTTATGGCATGCCCGGTATCACGGTCGACGGCAATGATCCGATTGCGATGTACAACACCGCTAAAGACGCCATTGAGCGCGCCCGCAATGGGGGTGGCCCGACGCTTATCGAAGCCAAAACTTTCCGCTTCCATGGTCATGTGTTTGGCGATGTCGATGCCTACATGGACAAGGGTGAAAAGGACGCCTGGATCGCGAAGGATCCGGTACCACTGTTCCGCGCCTGGTTGATCTCGACGGGTAATGCCAGCGAAGACCAACTTGCTAGTTTTGAAGCTGCCGTCGAACGCGATATTGACGAAGCCGTCCAATTCACACTTTCCAGCCCGTATCCGGATCTCGCCGAACTGAACCGCGATATCTACAAGGATGAGGTGAGCGTATGAACCAGAAAGTAGAGACCAAGCTCAACACGATCCAGGCCGTTAACTTGGCCCTGGATGACGCCATGGCCGCTGATGAGAATGTGATCGTACTCGGCGAAGACGTCGGCGATAAGGAGGAGGGCGGCATCGTAGGCGTCACCCGCGGTCTGTCGACTAAATACGGCGACTCACGAGTGCGCTCCACGCCAATTTCGGAGCAGGCAATCATCGGCGCAGCGATTGGTGCCGCGATTGTCGGCATGCGTCCCGTGGCCGAGATCATGCTGATGAACTTCACCACCGTGGCCATGGACATGATCGTCAACCACGCTGCCAAGCTGCGCTTCATGTCGGGCGGCCAAACCCACGTGCCTATCGTCATTCGGACCATGACCGGTGCCGGTTTTGGGACCGGCGGCCAGCACGCCGATTACCTGGAGGCCTGGTTTGCTCACGTCGCCGGGATCAAGGTAGTCGCTCCTTCCAGCCCCGCGGATGCGTATGGACTGATGCTCTCGGCAATTGAGGACGATGATCCCGTGCTGTTCATTGAAAACATGCCGACGTATTGGACGCCCGGTGCGGCGCCGGAACGCGGCAAAAAAATACCGTTGGGCAAGGCCAACATCTTGCGAGAAGGCAAGGACGTGACGCTGATTACCTATAGCCGTCGGGTGCTGGAAGCCAGCGCAGTGGCTCACAAATTGGCCGAAGAAGGGATCTCTGTGGAGCTAATCGATCTGCGCACCATCGCGCCCATGGACACCGACACCATTTTGGCCTCGGTGGCGAAGACCGGCCGTGCCGTGATCGTGCACGAGGCGGTGAAACCCTTCGGCGTGGGTGCCGAGATTGCCTCGCGTATCTACGAATCACTGTTCACGCAACTCAAGGCGCCTGTGCAACGGGTGGGTTCGCATTTCTCGCCCGTGCCTTTCTCCAAACCGCTCGAAGACGCCTATGTCCCGGGTCTGGAGCAAATCGAGGCGGCGATCCGCGCCACGTTGAAGTGATCAACCGAAGGAATACACCGCGATGACAACACAAGTACTCATGCCCAAGCTCGGCTTTTCGATGAATGAAGGAACCATCAGTGAGTGGCTGATTGACGACGGGGCGACAGTCACGGAAGGACAAGCGCTTTACTCGCTTGAAAGCGACAAGTCGGTCCAGGAAATCGAAGCACCGGTCAGCGGTACATTGAAGATCTTCGCCCAGGAGGGCGAAGTCTACGAAGTCGGCGCCGTGCTGGCCGAGATCGTTTAAGCCTTTTGGCACGCAAGGGGAAGTCTGATGAGCGGTGAAACAGTGATAGATGTCCCGAAGCCGACGGCCTTCGGCAGTGACTTGCCGCAATGGCCACAGGTGGATTTCAGCGAGTTCGGAGAAGTCGATAGCAAACCGCTGTCGCGAGTACAGAAGCTGACCGCGCAATACATGTCGCGCAATTGGGTGATGATTCCTCATGTGACCCACAACGACGAGGCGGACATCACGATCCTTGAGTTGCAACGCAAGGCGCGCAATGCGGCCGGCGAAGCGACCAAACTCACGTTGCTGCCATACCTGATCAAAGCCGTCGTCGCTGCGCTTAAAGCGTTTCCGCAATTCAACGCGTCGCTCGACGGCAGCGGTAAACATCTGGTGTTGAAAAAGTATTTTCACATCGGAGTGGCGGTCGACACGCGCTTCGGACTGTTGGTGCCCGTATTGCGTGACTGCGACAAGAAAAGCCTGGCAGAACTTGCCGCCGAGCTGCAAAGCATTTCCAGCAAAGCTCGGGATAAAGGCTTGAGCATGGCCGAGATGTCAGGTGGCTGTTTCACCATCAGCTCGCTTGGCAGTTTTGGCGGCACTTCGTTCACCCCCATTATTAACGCGCCGGAAGTCGCCATTTTGGGTGTGACTCGCGCTGACGAAAAGCCACGGCGAGGTTCCGATGACGCGATTGATTGGCGTCTTACATTGCCGCTTTCGTTGAGCTATGACCATCGAGTCATCAATGGTGCCGATGCTGCTCGCTTTACCGCAAAGCTGGCTCAACTGCTCGCCGACGTCACGGCACTGGAGTCCTGGATGTTGCAAAAATAACCGCGGCACTGTGGTTGCCTGTTACCGACAAACAACCGCTCGCTTAACGAACCCGCTCTTCGTTAGGGCTTTTTCGAACCGTTCAACAACATAATAAAGACGGAATTTCGATGAATACACTGGGTGAGATGATCGAGCGAAATGCTCGGTATTTTCCTGATAAAGAAGCCCTCGTTTCGGCTTCACGCAGGATCACTAACCACCAGCTCGCGGAACGTGCCAAACGCCTGTCCAGCCATTTATATATGCAGGGGCTGCGTCGACAGGATCGGGTGGCCATCCTGTCGATGAACAACATTGAGTACTTCGAGACCTATCGCGCTTGCGAATGGGCTGGTTTGATTGCCGCGACGGTCAACTTTCGTCTGGCGCCTCGCGAAATGCTCTACATCCTGCAAGACGCCTCGCCCAAAGCGCTGGTATTTGAAGCCCAATTTGCTCAAGTGGTGGGGCAACTGCGTGAAGACCTGCCGAGCATTGAACATTTCATCTGCATC
This sequence comes from Pseudomonas sp. GB2N2, assembly GCF_054897705.1. Classification (NCBI taxonomy): domain Bacteria; kingdom Pseudomonadati; phylum Pseudomonadota; class Gammaproteobacteria; order Pseudomonadales; family Pseudomonadaceae; genus Pseudomonas; species Pseudomonas sp. GB2N2. The sequence continues at coordinate 1,526,068 of NZ_CM142701.1, read as the reverse complement.
GGAGAAGGACCTGAATGGGCCGAGTCGTTTGAGAGTGCAATGGACCGAGGCCATATTGACGGGCCGCCAATCCGCTCTTGCGCAGAAGACTACGCCTATCTGATGTACACCAGTGGCACTACTGGTCGCCCCAAAGGCGTAGTGCGTACCCATCATGCAATGTGCGGCACTGCGGAAAGCTGTGCGCTGGTATCGGAGTTCAAAGGCTCCACACGGGTATTGCAGACGACACCGGCGTTCCACATCGGCGGTGTCGGTTTCGTCAATGCGGCCGCCTGGCTAGGCGGTACCACGATTATCCATCAAGGCTTTGATCCAAGGGCCGTAGTGCAGGCCGTCCAGGAGGAGGGCGTGACCTTTACCTTCATGGTCGCGGCAATGCTGCAAGCGTTGCTGGATGTACCAGGCGTGGCTGATTTCAATTTGCGCTCGCTTGAACATGTGGTCACCGCAGCGGCACCGATTCCTGTGCCATTGCTCAAACGCGCCATGGACCTGTTGGGTCCGATTTTTTCCATTCAGTACGGAATGACCGAAAGCAACGCCTGTTTCCTGCCGCGCCATGAAGTGGTCGCAGAAGGGACGCCAGTGCAGCTTCATCGGCTGGAGTCCGTCGGATATCCCTGCCCAGGTATCGAACTTAGAATCGTCGATGAGCAGGGTCAGGATTGTCAGGTCGGTGCGCCGGGCGAAGTCGTGCTGCGTTCCAGCACACAACTGAGCAACTACTGGAACAACTCGGTAGCGTCCGTCGAGGCCTTGCGCAACGGTTGGTACCACACCGGAGACATGGGCTATCAGGATGCCCAGGGCTATGTGTTTCTGGTTGATCGCAAGAAAGACATGATCATCTCCGGTGGTGAAAACATTTATAGCCGGGAGGTTGAAGTTGCCCTGGAACTGCACCCGATGGTAGTCGAATCGGCAGTGATTGGCGTAGCGGATCCACGCTGGGGTGAGTCGGTCAAAGCCATCGTTGTGCTGACACCCGGTGCAGCCCTTTCCGAGCAAGACCTGATTGCCCATTGCAAAGCGGTGCTCGCCAGCTACAAGTGCCCGAAAACCGTCGAGTTCATCGACGAACTGCCACGCATGGCCACCGGCAAGATCAACAAAGTCGTTCTGCGCGAACGTCAACGCAGCGTCTAAAACGCATTGAGCGGAGAAAAACATGGCTAAGTGGCTGCAGTCCAATGAGTGCGTAACATTCGAGGTGGCTGATCGCGTGGCCCGGATCACCCTCAACCGTCCTGAAAAGCGCAACGCAATCAATAATGTCCTGCTTCGCGAATTGAAACAGGCGCTGCTTGAGGCAGACGACCTGAAGTCAGTCAACGTGATTGTGCTTCAAGGCGCTGGCAAAGACTTCTGCGCAGGCTATGACCTGGTCAGTACCTATGGCGACATCTCTGAAGCGAACCCGACGGACTATCGCGGTACGCAGAAAAATTTTGATGACGACTGCTGGTCAATGGAGCGGCAGAACGAAACCATCAATTTGTTCGCCGAAATCCACAAGCCGATCATCGCCCGGGTCCATGGCAATTGCCTGGCGGGGGGTACTGATCTGGCGCTGGCCTGCGACATGGTGCTGGCTGCCGACAACGCCAAGATAGGCTTTCCAGCCACACGGGCCAATGGGTCGCCACCGGCGCACATGTGGTTCTACCACTTGGGCCCGCAGTGGGCCAAACGCATGCTGCTGACCGGCGATTCACTGTGGGGGCGCGACGCGGCCAAGCTGGGTCTGGTGCTGGATGCGGTGCCGTCTGACCAGCTTGACGAGGCTGTCGATGAACTGGCCCGACGCTTGTCCTTCGTCGACGCCGATCTGCTGTCCGCCAACAAGCGCATCGTCAACCTCGCCCTTGAGTTGTCTGGCTCAAAAACCCTGCAGCGGCTAGCGGTTGAGAACGATTCCCGTGCCCATCAATGTCAAGGACCGCGCCGTACGCAGTTCAAAGAAGACATGCAAAACTTGGGCTTGAAGGATGCCCTCAAACGCCGCGACGAACCGTTCGGTGATGGAATGATCAAGCTCTATGCCCGTGGCCAAGAGTGAATTGGAGAGCGTTGCTATGGTTGCTATGGATGTTGAATTGACGATTGATGGTGCTGTGGCGACCTTGACTCTGAATCGCCCGGACAGCTTGAACGCGCTGACACCGCAGATGCTGGAGTTGATCATCGAGCATCTGGACCGCGTGGAGAGTGACCCGGAGATCCGTGCCTTGATTTTGACCGGGGCCGGCCGCGCCTTCTGCGCCGGTGCCGACGTCAAGGGCTCAGGCTCGGCGCCCGCACGGATGAGCGTCAGCCATGCTCGACGGTCGTTGGTGCCTTATCAGCAGGTCGCGTTAAAGCTCTACAACCTGAATAAACCCGTGGTCTCGGCGGTGCGCGGCGCAACGGTGGGCATTGCCTGGTCGTTTGCGATGTGCGCCGATCAACTGATTGCGTCTGAGACCACAAAGTTCATCCCGGCGTTTCTCGCTAGGGCCACCGTTCCCGAGGGCGGCATGCTGCACCTGTTGGCGCGCCATTGCGGTGAGTTTCGCGCCAAAGAAATTATGTACCTGAACCGTACACTGAGCGGTCGGGAAGCTTTTGAGGTGGGATTGGCGAGCAAGGTCGTGAAGGATGATCAATTGATGATTACCGCAAAAGCACTTGCCCAAGAACTGGCTGAGGCCCCGACTTTTTCCATCGGTTTAGCCAAGCAACTGTTTCGCGCCACCTCGGGTAATTTTGAAGCATACCTGGCGCTAGAACTGAACGCTGTTGCGTTGGCCGTCAACTCGGCTGACGCATCAGAAGGTCGTCAAGCCTTTCGCGACAAGCGCAAACCCGAATTCAAAGGGCAGTAGGCCCGATGTCCTAGACGTTTCACCTGACAGAGGTCAGACCATGCAGTTCGAATTCAGCCCTGAAGATGAAGCTTTTCGCCAGGAAGTCCGGCAGTTCTTTAAGGACAACGTGAGCCCCGAGGTCGCGCACTACGGGTTCGAAGGTAGCCACCCACCACCTCGTGAGGTGTTGCGTCAGTGGCAGAAAACCCTTCACGCTCGCGGTTGGGGTGCTCCGCACTGGCCTGAAGCATTTGGTGGTACGGATTGGTCGCCTCTGCGCAAACATATCTTTCTGGAAGAACTAGTGAATGCCGACGGCCTGGATTATGGCTGGCAAGGAACGCACATGATGGCGCCAGTGGTTATCGCCTTTGGCAATGCATGGCAGCAGGAAAAATTTCTGCCGCCATTGTTGGCGGGTGACACATTTTGGTGTCAGGGCTTTTCTGAACCCAATGCCGGCTCCGACCTGGCGAGTCTGCGCACGCGTGCTGAGCTGGACGAGGCGGGCACCCATTACGTCGTCAACGGCCAGAAGATCTGGACCAGTGACGCCAAGATGGCGGATTGGGGCTTTTTCCTGGTCCGCACCGATGCGACCGTCAAGCCCCAGCGCGGTATCTCGTTCCTGTTGATCGACATGAAAAGCCCTGGCATTACCGTGCGGCCGATCATCTCCATAGATGGTGGCGACGGTCTGGCTGAAGTGTTTTTGGAGAACGTTCGTGTTCCGAAGGAGCATCTGGTGGGGGAGCCTGGCATGGGCTGGACTTACGCCAAATACCTGTTGGAAAAAGAACGTACATCCAGTGCTTTCATCTACTTCAACAAGCGGGAACTGGAAAAGGCCAAGGCCATTGCCCGGTACGAGAAGATCGATGGCGTGCCATTGATCGATACTCCGGCCTTCAGTCGCAGGCTGGCTTCGGTTGAGGTTGACGTTCTTGGCCTGGAATGGTCGGTATTGCGCATCCTCAGCAAGGAGACCCTGCGCGACAACCTCGATGCGGTGGTCTCGACCCTGAAGATTCGCGGCTCGGAATTGCAGCAGCAGGTCACTGAACTGCAGGTTGATGCGCTCGGCCCACGGGCACTGCGCTTCTATGACCACGGGCCAAACCGCAAGGTCCACGAGCCTGCCGTCGCCGGTGAGCTGGATGACCTCTGGCCAGCCTATGTGCCGGGGCGCAGCAATATGTACTTCTTCCAGCGCGCCTCGACCATTTATGGCGGGGCCCGTGAAGTACAGAAAAATATTATTGCCAAGCTTGCCTTCGGGCTCTGAGGACGCACCATGGATTTCAATCTATCGGAAGAGCAGGCGATGCTGCGCGATGGCGTAGAGCGCTATATCAAGGATGCTTACGGGTTTGAGGAACGCCGGCATCAGGCCGCCAGTGATGAAGGTTTCAGCCGCGAGCACTGGCGGCAGTTTGCAGACCTTGGTTGGTTGGGCCTGAACCTGCCGGAAGACGTGGGCGGCCTGGACTGTTCATTTGCCGAAACCACCATCGTGCTTGAATCCTTTGGGCGCGGCATGGTGCTTGAACCCTTCGTCAGCAGCGCAGTGTTATGCGCCCGCATCATCGACCGCTCTGGCAATGATTACCATCGACAAGACCTGCTCCCGGCGCTGATCGAAGGGCGTTTGTTGCTGGCGTTGGCCGACAGTGAAAACGGCTCGCGTTTCGCCGTTGGATGTTGCGCCGAGACCTTTGCGGTGAAAACGGCCCAGGGCTATACCCTCAGCGGACTGAAAACCCTGGTTGTCGCTGCGGCTTCAGCGGACAAACTGTTGGTGACCGCCAGCCTGGACGACTTCAGCGATCCAGCGGTGTTTATCGTCGACCGCGCTGCGCCTGGTGTCAGCCTTGAGAGCTACACCTTGATCGACGGTACCCGAGCCGCCGACGTGCGTTTCAACGCTGTTCAGTTGCCAGTGTCTGCCTTGCTGCTGGAGCCATCGGGCAGTCGGAAGGTGTTGGATGAGGCTCATGATCGCGCTGCCTTGGCGGTGGTCGCGCAGATCCTCGGTGTGATGCACGGGGTCATGGACCTGACGGCCGAATACATCAAGACCCGCTCTCAATTCGGTCAGCCCATCGGCAAATTTCAGGCCCTGCAACATCGGATGTCCGAGATGTTCGTCGAGGCCATCCATACACGATCGATTCTGTTCCGGGGCATGGCGTACCTGGAAAAAACACCGCAAGAGCGCCGCAAGGCGATTTCAGCCGCTAAAGCCGCCGCGAGTAAATCCGGTCGATTCGTTTGTGCTCAGGGGGTGCAGTTGCACGGCGGTATCGGTCTGACCGAGGAGTATCAGGTGGGTCATTACTTCCGCTTGATGACATTGCTGGAAAAGCAGTTTGGCGATATCGACTATCACTTGGCGCGCTTTGCCGCGAGCTGATGACCTTCACGCGAGTCTGTCCGCAGATTCGCGTGTCTTGATAATAAAAATGGAAGCCTTGCTCATGAATGTCACCGAAGAACTACTGGCAAATGTGCGGCTGTTGCTCGATCGCCAGGCCATTTCAGATTGCGTTACCCGTTATTGCCGGGCTGTAGACCGATTCGACCGCGACCTGTTGCGCACGGTTTACCACGAAGACGCCACGGATGATCATGGCGCGTTCTGCGGTGGCCGCGAAGCCTTCATCGATTGGGCGTTCGCCTACCACAATGAATACCAGATATCACACCATCACATCATCACCAACCACACGGCCGAGATCGAGGGTGATACCGCTCACGCCGAAACCTACTGGCTGTTCTTCGGTGAAAATCGCACCAAGCCCGACACGGTCGCGGTGGGACGCTACGTTGATCGTTTCGAAAAGCGTGACGGTCTTTGGGCCATTGCTTCTCGGGTGTGCGTCACTGAAAGCATCAATGAGCTGAAACCCGCGGAGCTACCGCAGGCTTTTCGACAGCTGCAGATGGGCAATGCCACCAGCACTCGTTCGAGCGACGACGTGTCCTGGATGCGGCCGCTTTCAGCACGCCAGCCTGGCTGAGTTTGTTCGTCCGTTAAAACCTCTGGAGGCATCATGCGTTCCTATGTCATCTCCCATTACGGCGGAGTCGATGGCTTGCGCCTGCGTGAAAGCGAGCCTCCGGGCGCACCAGCGCCGGGTCAGGTGCTGGTCAAGTTACGCGCCGCGTCCTTGAATTTTCGCGATCTGGCAATCCTCGCTGGCCACTATCAACAAATGTGTAAGCCGGATCTCGTGCCGTGTTCAGACGGCGCCGGTGAGGTGGTAGCAGTAGGCGAGGGCGTACATCGGGTCGGTCCGGGCGATCGCGTTGCGTTGACCTTTCACCCTTACTGGATCGCCGGAGAGCAGCCACAGGGGTTGGCGATTCTCGGCCGCGGCGGTTCGGTAAACGGAACACTGTGTGAATACGCCTGCGTGTCGCAGGACGAACTGGTGAAGGTGCCTCGGCATCTATCATTCGAGGAAGCCGCCACCTTGCCGTGTGCGGCGCTCACCGCCTGGTCGGCGCTGTGCGCGCAAAGTGTTTTGCTACCCGGGCAGCGCGTCCTGGTGCAAGGCAGTGGCGGGGTGTCGGTGTTTGCGCTGCAACTGGCCAAGCTGTTTGGTGCTGAGGTCATCGCCTTGTCATCCAGCGCCGAGAAGCTTGAACACCTGCGGTTATTGGGCGCGAATCACCTGATCGATTATCGAATCCATGGTGATTGGCATCAGCAGGTACTGGCCAGTACCGAAGGGCAGGGCGTCGACGTTACCGTTGAAGTCGGCGGTGGCGAGACCATAGAGCGCTCGGTGCAATCGACCTGTATTGGCGGGCGTATCAGTGTCGTCGGGCTGTTGTCCGGTAGCCCAGGACTCAGTGAGGGATTTTTCTACCGAGGATTGAGCGTCAATACCATTCGCGTCGGAAGTCGCGAGCAGTTCGAGCAGATGAATCGCGCCATTGCCTTGCATCAACTCAAGCCAGTGATCGACCGGGTGTTCGACTTTGAACAAGTACCTGAAGCGTTTACCCATCTGCAATCACGAAAACACGTTGGAAAGGTGGTGGTTCGCATCGACTGATTACCCAACGCAGACTCGCTCTGAGACTGAACGGCGAAGGAAAATACGTGGGCACGCGACACAGTCCACCGCTTGGGTAACGTAAACGCTACCACTGGCTCCAACAACGTCATCAAACGTCATCAACAGGGCATAGCCAAACACCCGCATATTCGCCAGATCGCTGGGTAAGCTCACGGTGTTGGTAACTGGCGGTGACAGGTCAGACGCCAGTAGCGTGAAAATCAGCACACCATGCAGATATTGGCGCGGGCTGGCTTGACTGTAAATATGAACACTGTTTACATAGATGAACACAAGTTGCCCGCAACACTAGCAACCCTTAACACCGCGACTCCGTAAAACAAACAATAAACGGGAGTGTGTGCATGACCATCAACGCAGCGTCCAGGGCACTGCAATATGCCAAGGATAGAAAAATCGTCGTTATCGCTGTGGGTTTCAGCGCGGCCGACAGTCTGGTCCAAGGACTGATCGCGCAGGGGGCCCGCGTTAGCCTGGCCACCGACGCTGCGCATGCAGCCACCGCAAATGCGCTCTGCCACAGCGATTTCAGCTCACGAGCCGGCTTGGCGTTGGTGCTCCAACAGGCGATGCAGCAGTTGGGTGACATTGATGCAGTGGTATTGGCCGTGACCCCCGCCGCCTCGCTAACTGCCCGACCGATCACCTCCATGTCTTCGGACGACTGGCAAAGCGCTTGTCTTAAGCCTTTACGCTTGGTGCGCCATGGTTTGCAGGAGGCGTTTGGGCTGTTCGCCGGGCGGCCAGGCAGTGTGGTTGTGCTCGGGGCCAATTTGTCATTGACCGGCAGCGCAGGCCTGACCGCATTTTCGGCCTTCAGCGAAGGGCAGCGCGGGCTGATGAAGTCAGCAGCCCGGCAGTGGGGCAGTAAGGGCATCCGCGTGAACTGGGTAGGGGTCGACTCGGTTACCCTCGCGCCGCCGCTGCAGGACGCGCCCATCCCTTTGAGTCCTGAGATGGGCCCACCGCCACCAGCCATGGGCTACGTCCCGACACTGGACAACGGTGTGGCTGAATCGATTGCGATGCTGGTCAGTGCAAGTGCATTGACGGGTGTTTCACTTCCTGTGGACGGCGGCTTGTGGATGGTCCCATGAACAATCAAATGACTCACATTCTTGACGGTAAGACCGTGTTGGTAACCGGCGCAGGCGGCGGGCTTGGCCGTGGCATCGCTCTGGCGATGGATGAAGTCGGCGCCCGGGTGGTGATCGCCGCACGCCGAGGCAGTACGGGTGAAGAAACGGCACAGTTGATCCGCGAGGAGGGTGGCGAGGCGCTGGCAATCGAGACCGACGTCACTTCACTCGACGACATGCGCCAGGTGGTAGCCGCTGCTGTCAGCCAATTTGGTGGCCTGGATATTCTGGTGCACAACGCCACGCATGGCGCCTCCGGCCACCCGAAAAACCTGGAAGACTTTGCAGATGACGATTGGGATAACCAACTGGCGGTGGATCTGGTTGGTGCCCACAACTGCGCCGTCGCCGCGTTCGACGCTTTGCATGCAACGGGGTGTGGCCGACTGATTCTGCTGTGTTCGGCGTTCGGTTTGCACGGCGCGGCACTCAATCCGGGTTATGCGGCCAGCAAGGGGGCCATTCGCGGCCTGACCAAAGCCCTGGCGCGGGAATGGGGGCCGTTCGGCATTACTGTCAATGCGGTTTCTCCAGCGGCACTGACCGCGGCGTCTGAGGCTTTTTTCGCCATGAATCCGGTTCTGCGCGATCAGTACATCGCCAACTTCCCGCTGGGATACATGGGCAGCGAACGGGAGGATGTGGGTCGAGCCATTACAGCCTTGTGCAACCCCAACCTGAGTTATGTGACAGGGCAAATCATCCAAGTCGACGGCGGCCTCTATACCGCGGTTTAACCTTCAGGGGTGCTATCAATGAACCGACTACAAGGCAAAGTTGCCATCGTTACGGGTGCGGCGTCAGGCATCGGCCTGGGCGCTGCCAGGCGTTTTGCAGAAGAGGGCGCGCTGGTGGTGTTGGCCGACCTTAATGGCAAAGGTGCACGCCGAGAAGCTGAACGCCTGTGTGAGGCCGGGGCGCGGGCGGCTGCTGTCACAGTGGACTTGGGCGATGAAACATCAATCCGCGCCATGATCGATTTTGCCCTCAGTACCTTTGGCGGTCTGGACGTGCTGTTCAACAACGCGGCTGCGACCCATTTGTCCCAGTTTAAGGACTCCCCCGTCGAGCAGATGGACACTCAGGTCTGGGATGACACCCTGCGTATTAACCTGCGTGGGTGCATGCTCGCCAGCCGGATGGCGATCGCTGCGATGCGTCAGGGTGGCGGTGGTTCGATCATTAACACCAGTTCCGACTCCGCCCAGGCAGGCGCCCTCGGTTATAGCGCCTACGCAGTCTCCAAGGCCGGGATCGAAGCCCTGACTCGGTACATCGCGACCCAGCACGGCAATGAAGGCATTCGTTGTAATGCCATCTCCCCCGGCTTGATCGTGACGCCCGCAACCGAGCAGGACTACGCCGGCCCTGCTGGCCAAATGATGCTTGAACATCACCTGACGCCACGCCTGGGTTCGGTGGAGGACATCGCCAGCGCAGCCCTGTATCTGGCCTCAGATGAAGCGGCATTCGTGACTGGCCAGGTGATCAACGTGGACGGAGGGCTTCTGGCGCACCAGCCTTATTACGCCGACGAGCGCCGAAGCATGACCACTGCTCAGGAGTAACCATTCTATGAGTCAACTTCAAACCCTTGAACAGCGCCTTGAACGGGTCGAGGCGCAACTGGCCATTCAGCAACTCCCATCGCGTTATGCCCTGAATGTCGACGGTCGTGACCTGGATGCGCTGGTCGCGCTGTTTACTGACGACGTGGACTGTGGCCGGCGGGGCAAAGGGCGGGCGGCGCTCAAGGACTTTTACGGTTCTGAGTCTATCCTCCAGGCGTTCTATCGCAGCGTGCACCAGATCTGCGGTCATACCATCGATTTTCAGGATGCCGACCACGCGACGGGTACTGTGTACTGCCGCGCGGAGCATGAAGACGGCGATCATTGGGTGGTCATGGCCCTCTGTTACTTCGACAGCTATGCACGACGTGACGGGGAATGGTTCTTCGAACGCCGCGACGAGCGCCATTGGTACTCCACCGACTGGCAGCAACGGCCCGGCGTACCGCAATGGCAGCACTGGCCGGGCAAATACACCGAGCCGCGATTTCAGCCACGGTTGCCGAGCAGCTTCCCGCATTGGGACTGCTTCTGGTCGCGCAGCTCCAGCGAGCTTCGTCAACGTCTGACGAAGCAGCCATGACTTCCTCCGAGGAGCGTTCCATGTCAAACCTTGTTGCACCTTTATTCGAACCCTTGCAGTTAGGGTCGCTGCGCTTGAACAATCGTATCGTGATGGCACCTATGACCAGGAATTTCTCCCCAGGCGGTGTCCCGGGTGAAGACGTTGCGGGTTATTACAGCCGTCGGGCGCAAGGCGAAACCGGTCTGATCATCACCGAAGGTGTTGGTGTCGATCATCCCTCTGCCTTGGGCGAAGCGGGCATAGGCGAAAGTGACCTCCCACATCTGTATGGCGACGCCGCGTTGGCCGGTTGGCGTCGGGTGGTCGAACAGGTGCATGCCGAGGGTGGGCGCATTTTTCCGCAACTGTGGCACCAAGGCGTAATGCGCTTGCAAGGCACCGGGCCTAACCCACACATACCGTCGTCGCGTCCCTCCGGAATATGGGGGCCGCCTGTCGGGTTGACCTCGTCGCCCGCGGACTACGTGGCGGCACAGTTGGTGCCGACCACGCCAATGAGCGAGGAGGAAATTGCCGATGTCATTGCTGGCTATGCGCGCAGTGCCGCTCATGCCAAGGCGCTGGGTTTTGATGGGATCGCCATCCACGGCGCCCACGGTTATTTGATCGATACCTTCCTGTGGAGCGTGACCAACCAGCGCACCGATACCTGGGGCGGTGACCGTAAGGCACGCAGTCGTTTTGCTGTCGAGGTGGTCAAGGCGATCCGCAAGGCGGTCGGTCCAGAGTTGCCAATTCTGTTCCGTTTTTCACAATGGAAACAACAAGACTTCAAATCCAGACTGGCAACCACACCGCAAGAACTGCAGGACGTTCTGCTGCCGATTGCCGAGGCCGGAGCCGATGTCTTCGATGCCAGCGTGCGTTACTTCAATCGCGCTGAATTTCCAGATATTAGCGGCAGCGATGGTGAATTGAATCTGGCGGGCTGGGCCAAAAAAGTCACCGGATGCATGAGCATGACTGTCGGTGGCGTGGGGCTGGATAACGGTATGTACGACAGCAACAAGCAAGGCGGTGCGCACTCCAGCAACAACCTGCAATTGCTCATGGCGCGCTATGAACGGGGTGAGTTCGACCTGGTCGGTGTTGGACGGTCCCTGTTGCAGGACCCCAATTGGGCAAGCAAGGCCCGACAAGGAAAAGTTTTCGAACCTTTTAACAATGAATCCTTGAGCGTGTTGACCTGATCGTTCCCGCGATTCAATTCGCCTGGATCGATCGGTAACGCATGAAGAAGAGTGGTGTGATGACGGTCAAAGAAGAGTTTAAAACCCAGGTACGCCCAACCCGTGACGAAGCCGAAGCGGCGGTACGGACATTAATTCGCTGGGCGGGTGATGATCCGGATCGTGAGGGGCTGCTAGATACACCGCGCAGGGTCGTCAAGTCTTATGACGAGTTTTATGCCGGATACTTGGAAGATCCACGTGAAATTCTTTCGCGTACTTTCGAGGAAGTCGAAGGTTACGACGAAATGATCGTGCTGACCGATATTCGTTTTGAAAGTCACTGCGAGCACCACATGGTGCCGATCATTGGGAAGGTGCACGTGGCCTATTTGCCGGACAAGCGTGTGGTGGGGATTTCCAAACTAGCGCGTTTGGTCGAGGTGTACGCCAAACGTCTGCAGATCCAGGAAAAAATGACCGTGCAGATTGCCGACACGCTCAGTGATGTTCTGCAACCGCTGGGCGTGGCCGTGGTCATCGAGGCCTCTCACCAGTGCATGACCACCCGAGGCGTGCACAAGGCAGGCGTTTCGATGGTTACCAGCCGGATGGTCGGCGCGTTCCGCGATCATGGCGAGACTCGCCGTGAACTACTTTCGATCATCGGCCTGACCGCTCACCCACGGTTTGCCAACAGCTGAGCAGGAGATGAGCAATGTCCCATTCATCCCTTCAGGGCAAGGCGATTCTGGTCACCGGTGGTGCAAAGCGCATCGGTGCGGCCATTGTCAGGGCCCTGCATGATGCCGGAGCGTCGATCATTTTGCATTATCGCCACAGCGATGGGGAAGCCAGCGAATTGGCGGACCGGTTGAACTGGGAGCGTCCAGATTCTGTCGCCTTATTGCAAGCCGACCTGCTGGACACTCACACCCTAGCGGCACTGGTCCAATCGGCTGCGCAATGCTTTGGCCGTCTTGACGGGCTTATCAACAACGCATCCAGTTTCTATCCGACCCCACTGGGAAGTATTGACGAGGAAATCTGGACAGACCTGGTCGGCAGCAACTTCAAAGCTCCATTATTCCTCTCCCAGGCGGCTTGGCCACACCTGAAGGAAACGGGTGGCGCCATAGTCAATATCATCGACATCAACGCTGAGCGACCTATTGCGGGCTTCTCGACCTATTGCGCGGCAAAAGCCGCGCTGCTGGGCCTGACCAAGGCGTTGGCCATCGAAATGGGACCGCACGTGCGGGTCAATGGTGTCTCGCCCGGCGCCATCGAGTGGCCTGCTGATGGTTTATTCGACGCGCAAACGCGGCAGAGGGTTATTGACTCGACGTTGCTCAAACGCACGGGCGAACCACATGACATTGCTCGCACCGTATTGTTTCTGCTGGCGGACGCACCTTATATCAGCGGCCAGATCCTGGCGGTGGATGGCGGGCGTTCAGCCCATCTTTGATTGTGTTGATATAGCTGCGGTATCCCAAACGATTGCTCAAAAAAACTGAAAGGTGTTTTGACCGTAAGGCGGATTATCCGGGGCTGCCATCTCAGTAATATCAGTCCAGTGCTGGTTTACCGATGCGTGTAACCGTGCGTTCCCACTACAACAAGAAAGGGGCTGCAATCGATGAGTATTTCTTCGCCTGTATCAAACCAACCGCAGATGCGTGAACTCAATATTTCCAACAGCCTGCTCGATGACCGCGAGGCTCTGAACGCAGCTTGGGAACGAGACGGTTACTGGTTCTTCCGTGACGTCCTCGACCAGGCTTCAGTGACCAGGCTGCGCGGGGTTTACATGGAGTTGCTTGATCAGCTGGGGGTTACCCAAAAGGACGACGCCGAGGCGCGCTACAGTGGTAAAAGTCTCGACGGCTTCCCGTTTCGAATGGAGCCGTTGGTCGAACGTGAAATCTGGCGCCCCTTTGTTCAGGAGGCGCCGATTCACGCCTTCTTTCAGCGTTTGCTCGATGACCAACCGTTTTGGATTCCAACCGTGGAGTACCGTGCCACGCCGCCGACCGCAGAGCGCAGACCCAGCCGTCTGGATTACCTGCACCAGGATGGTTTTTACAACGTCGGTATCCCGTTCCTGATTTGCTGGATTCCGTTGTCTGTGATCACCGATGAGGTGGGTGGTCTGATCCTGGCTGAGGGCATGCACAAAGGCCCTTATCTGCACGATGTGAACACGCCTCCGTTGTTTCCCATCCCCAATGGCTCGGTCCCTGATCACGCCTGGCGTCGAACCACTTACCGGCCCGGCGATGTGCTCCTGATGCACATCAATACCCCACACAGCGGGTTGGCCAACTACTCGGACCGTTTTCGTTTGTCCATGGACATTCGCATCATGGGCGCCTCGGGACATACACCGATCATTGGCAAGTTGACGGCGTTATCCAGCAGCTCGGTCAGTGTGGTTGGCGACGATGGACGCACGGGGACTTTCGTGGTCGATGAGCAAACCTATTGCCGGGGTATCGATGGTAAGAAAGTCCCTCTGGCTGAAATTCCCCAGCACATGAAAACCGGTGATTCCGCCATTGTTGCCTTCAGTGATAGCCGCGCCACCCTTATTCGTCCGCCGCACTGAGGAGACTTCAATGCCATTACCGAGTGTTTTTAGTGCACGGCTGGCCGGCAAGGTGGCCATCGTCACCGGCGCGGGTTCGCAGGGCAAAGGCGTAGGCACCGGAAAGGCCATTGCCTACCGATTCGCACGTGAAGGTGCAAAGGTCTGCCTGATAGACCAGCACCCCGAGCGCGCCGAAGAGACCTTGGCAATGATAACCGGGGCGGGCGGCGACGCGTTTGTTTGCGCTGGCGATGTCACGTCCGATGAGGATTGTCAGCGTTTCGTCACTGAGACCGTCGAGCGTTACGGCGCTCTGCATATTCTGGTCAACAACGTGGGCATTGCCACGGGGCCGCAGCGCTTTGAAGTGCACCCCATCGAATTGTGGCAGCGCGTGCTGGATGTAAACCTGAAAAGCGCTTTTTTGATGAGTCGGCATGCCTTGCCTCACCTACTGGTGAAGCCAGGTTCGGCGGTGCTGAACATTGCATCGACTGCCGGTTTGCAAGGGCACGGCTCTGTAGCCTACGGGCCATCAAAAGCTGCGATGGTGCAAATGACCCGTGAGCTGGCAGTAATGTATGGCCGTCAAGGCCTACGCGCCAACACCGTCGCGCCTGGGCATATTTTTACGCCGCTGGTAGATGGTCTGCTCGACGAAAGCATGCGTACGCTTCGCCGCGGCATTGCGCCATTGAATATTGAAGGTGACGCCTGGGATGTTGCAGCTGCTTGCCTGTTTCTGGCCAGCGACGAAGCGCGATTCATTACCGGAGTCTGCCTGCCAGTCGATGGCGGCGTGACGCAGGTTGCGCCACTGACCGCGTACGGTCAGGTTCAATCTGAAGTCTGACATTCAATTTCACGACGAGAACAATAACAATGAACGATAACTGGCAAGCCGGCCATGAGTTGATGGTGCAGATGATGGGCCCTGATTTCGCCAAGGCGATCGAAGCTGGGGCAACGTCCGGTAGATTTGCCGCCGATGTCGCGCGCATGGCTATCGAGCATGCGTTTGGCAGCGTCTGGTCACGGCCTGGATTGGAACTCAAGTACCGAAGCGCTGTGGTCATCGGCGCGTTGATCGCTCAACACCAACCCGCAGAATTGAAGAACCATCTGCGCTTCGGGCTGAACAATGGCCTGACAGTGTTGGAGCTACAGGAAATCATCATCCAGACGTTGCCGTATGTGGGTTTCCCTGCAATTTCCAGTGCGCTGACGGTAACGATTGAAGTGTTGCGTGAGCGCGGCCTGGACGGTGGCGTGAAAAAGGCCGACGAAAGCGGCCTGTTGTAAGTGAAGCGTCGGCTCGTCGCGCCTTGATGTGCGGCGGGCTGATGGCAGGGTACGGATACTCAGGTCTGCGAAGCGGGCAGGCGAATGATCAAGCCATCCAGTTCCGGGGTCATATTGATCTGGCAGGTCAGTCGGCTTCGGTCATCGACGTCCATGGCGCAACTGAGCATGTCGACCTCATAGGAGGCAGCAGCAGGCATGTGCTCAGCCCACTCAGGCTCGACATAGCCGTGACAGGTTGCGCAACTGCAACTTCCGCCACAGTCCCCTAGAATCCCTGATATCTGGTTGTCCACAGCGATTTGCATCACTGATTGGCCAACTTCGGCCTGCACGGTTTGTTCAGTGCCATCGTTTTGGATAAACGTGAGCTTCGGCATCGTTGTTATTCTCTGGCCAAGGAAATCAAGGGGTCGGTAACAGGCTTTTCAGCGGGATGCTGTCGTCTGCCAGCAGTGCAGGGTCCAACAGAATGTGTTCGGCAATGATGCGTTTGGCAAGCATGAATTCAGGGGGACGATTGACGGTGTCGGCTGCCAGCACCAGGCCGTTCTTGAGGTAAAAGGCACTGAACGAATCGCTGTCCAGGGAGCCTCGCACAACCAGCTGATCGTAACCCTGCGACAGACCGACCATCTTCAGCTTCAGGTCATATTGATCGGACCAGAACCAAGGCACGACGTTGTAGGGCTTGTGCTTGCCGCAGATAGCTGCCGCCGCAGTACGGGCCTGCTCCAGCGCGTTAGGCACCGACTCCAGGCGCAAACGCCGGCCCAACGAGGCATTCGGATGATTAGTGCAGTCGCCGGCAGCGTAGATATCCGGGTCACTGGTCTGCGCATGCTCATCGACCAGAATGCCGTTGTCGACGTCGAGGCCTGCATCCTCGGCCAACTCTGTGTTGGGGATCAAGCCGATACCGACCACCACCAGGTCCGCTGGGACTCGAGTGCCGTCAGCACACAGCACCGCCGATACCGCGTCGCCGGAACGGTCCATCTCCAGGTCGCTGACTTGCACGCCCGTACGAATCTCGACCCCGGCTTCACGGTGTTTGCGTTCGTAGAAGGCTGACAGTTCCGGCGCAGTGACCCGTGCCAGCACCCTGGGAAAGGCTTCCAGCACGGTGACCTTGAGTCCCACTTTGACCGCCACGGCCGCGACTTCCAGGCCGATGTAACCACCGCCAACAATGACCAGGCGCATGTTGGGTTCGAATTGACGCCGCATGGCATCGACATCAGCCATGGTTCGCAAGTAATGAAAATTACCCGACTGCTCAGCAAGCGGCGACTGCGGAACCGACAGCGGGCGAGGGCGACCACCGGTGGTCAACACCAGTTTGTCGTAGCTAATAAATTCGCCGTTCGCTAACTCCACGGTTTTGGCTTGTCGATCAATGCGCGAAACCCGCATGTTATTGATGATATCGACGTTGGCTTTTACATAGGTGGCAGGGGATTTGATCAGGAGGCTTTCTGCCGTTGCCGCACCGGACAAGTAGGTCTTGGACAGCGGAGGGCGGTGATAGGGCAAATGCGGTTCATCACCGATCAGGATTATTCGTCCACTCCAACCGTTGTCTCGCAGGCTAGTCGCCAACTCCCCGGCAGCATGCCCGGCACCAATGATTACAGCAGTGCGATGGATTTCTTCAGTCATTGTTCACCTGACCTGTTTACGTCTGCGCCGAGAAGGGCAGCGTGGCTGTCATTGTTGGAGTTATTATGAACGTCGTTACGTATACTGAACGCCATATGTGGCGACTGTCAAACCACTTCATGCACTGGCTGCCGGAGTATCAGGGCTTAAGCCACATTTTTTCAGTGGCTGCGAACCGGCGCAATAATCTCCTGCCCTGAGGGGTAATGTTCGAGTAGAAAATCAACAAACGCATGGACCTTGCGCGATTCCCTGCGTCCGCGAGGGTAAAGCACTTCCAGCGTAGGAGCCAATGAAACCCAATCTCCCAGCACCTGTTGCAACTGCCCCGAAGCCAGCAGGCTTTTTAAATGGAAAGCCATACCCTGAACAATACCCAAGCCATTCAAGGCAGCTTCGATGCGCGTGTTGCCCTGACTGATCGACAATCCCCCCGGAATCTGCATTTCGATCGCCTGCCCGGCGTGCTGGAAGGACCAAGGGAGCAAACGGCCGGTGCGCTCAATCAGGTAGTTGATGCACTCATGGCCGTGCAGGTCATCTGGCGTCCGCGGAATACCTCGTTGCGCCAGGTACCGGGGTGATGCAACGCTCAGCAAAGCCGAGTGGCCAAGCGCTCTGGCGATCATTCCCGAGTCCTGGAGCAAGCCCAGGCGGATCATGACGTCGTACTGGTTTTCCACGGTTTCGAGGATTTGCTCAGAGTCGGAAAAATCCAGGTGAATGTCCGCGTAGCGCCGGCGAAACTCTGGGAGCAGGGGCATGATCAGGTGTTGGGCGATGGTGCTGGGAATGTCCACGCGCAAGCGCCCACGCGGCGTGGCGCCCTTGCCGGCAAGATCGGATTCGACGCTGCTGATTTCATCGAGGATCTGTTGACAGTGCACATGATAAATCGCGCCTTCGTCGGTCAGGCTCAGTCGTCGGGTGGTGCGGTTCAACAGCCGGACGCCAAGCTCTGTCTCCAGGTTGGTCAGGTGAGTAGACACCATCGATGGGGACAGTCCCAAGCTCGCAGCCGCTGCGCTCAGGGTCCCGCGATCAACGACGGCAAGAAATACTTCCATGCAGCGCAACTTGTCCAAGGGGCACCCGCCGATTCGTCAAGATAACTGAAAGATTAATTCAGTTTATGCGGGTTCATCCATTAGTTAAGCGTGCATATATTGGATGGAGGGAGCAGTGGCTATCGTTATATTGTGTGGGTGTCCTGGCGATGGACTGCCCCGCTTGGCGCGGCCAAATTTTCTTCGAGGAGCCGCTTGCCGCCGCGGGGCAGTGTGATTATAGTGAATGAAGTTCGCATATATGAATGATGTTCAAGTATGTTGGCGAGACGCGACCTCTGAAGCGGCTTCCTATCTTCTTCGGCGACGTTGTGGCCAGCGCACACCAATACGTGACGCGATCCGGAGATAATAATAATGGGTGCAAAACTGAATATTGAAGACTTCGACGATCCTTCCTTTGACCCGTTCCTGGAAGACGCGTTGATGTTTGGCGATCACCTTGATCCCTACGCCAAAATTGCCGAAATGCGCCGCCAAGGCTCGTTGCACAAAGGCGAATACCGGACGTTGATGGGCTTGTATGCAGACATTACCAAGCCAGCGGATGCGCAGTACTACAGCGTCTTCGGCTACGACGAAGTGGCTCAGGTGTTGGGCGATCCAGCCACCTACGGCAACCACGCGTACGACTACAACATTGGCATCAGCTTCGGCCAGAGCATTTCGACCATGGATGCTCCGGAGCATCCTCGTTTTCGCCGGATTTTCCAGAAGGCGTTTTTGCCGCAGACCGTAGCCGCCTGGGGTGAGTCGCTGGTCGACCCAGTTTTAAAGGACTTGATGAGCAAGTTCGAGGGCAGGGGCGAAGCGGACTTGGTGCAGGAGTTCACCTTGCACTATCCCTTCCACATCATTTATCGCCAACTGGCGTTGCCTCCAGAAGACGCCAGAATTTTCCATAAGCTGGCGATTGCCCAGACCCTGGTGTCGGTGGACATCGAACACGGAACGGAAGCGTCCCGCAAGTTGGGCGAATATTTCACCAAGCTGGTGGCCGAGCGCCGCGCCAATCCGGGGGATGATCTGGTCAGTTCCCTTGCCTTGGCAGAAGTCGAGGGCGAATACCTGCCGGAAAATGTCCTGATTTCCTTTTTGCGGCAACTGGTCAATGCAGCAGGCGATACCACGTATCGCGGCACCAGCGTTTTGCTGACCGGACTCTTGAGCAATCCAGATCAGTTGGAGGCGATTCGCAATGATCGCTCGCTGATCCCGCAGGCCATTGAGGAAGCCTTGCGTTGGGACGGACCGGTGGTGGTACAAAGCCGCTATGCCCGCTCTGACGCGGTTCTGGGAGGCGTGAATATTCCTGCCGGGACCTTCATTGATGTGGTAGCCGGATCGGCCAACCGTGATGAGAGCAAATTCCCCGACCCGGACGTGTTCAATATCTTTCGCAAGCCACAGCATCGGCATTTTGCGTTCTCCTTTGGTCCGCACGTGTGCATCGGTCAACACCTGGCGCGGGTCGAAATGACCCGCGCCTTGACAGCGGTCCTTGATGGCCTGCCAAACCTGCGTCTTGATCCGGATAAGCCAGCTCCCCAAGTGCGTGGAACGATGATGCGGGTTCCGCATTCGATTCATGTGAAATTTGGCTGATAGCTTCCGCGCACTGGCTCCAGCCCCGTCATGGTCAATGCGGCCAAGACGGGCTTTTGAAGAGTTAAGCCCTATGAAAGATTTCGATTACATCATCGTCGGTGCGGGATCGGCTGGCTGCGTATTGGCCAACCGCCTCTCTGAAAGTGCACAGAACAACGTCTTGCTGATCGAAGCGGGACCTGAGGACCGTAACCCACTCATCCATATGCCAAAAGGCTTCGGCAAATTGCTGTCGGACCCTAAACACGCCTGGTTTCTGCCGGTGACGACCGACCAAAGCACCGGGCGCAGCACCGAGATGTGGGCTCGTGGCAAAATGTTGGGCGGCTCCAGCGCCATCAACGGCATGGTCTACATGCGCGGCCACCCACAGGATTACGATGACTGGGAAGCCAACGGCGCAACCGGCTGGGGTTGGAAGACCATGGCCAAGGCATTCCGCAGTATCGAAAACCATGCGCTGGGTGAGAGTGAACTGCGCGGCGGCAAAGGCCCGTTGAAAGTTTCCAACTACAGCGATCGCAATGCGTTGGGTGATGCGGTGATCAATGCTTGCAAGGCGCTCGGGCTCAAGCTCAAGGACGATATCAACGGTCTTGATCACGAAGGTGTGGCGTACTTGACGTACACCATCAGTGGCGGTGTCCGGCAGAGTGCCGCGAAAGCCTTTCTCAGCCCGGTGCGTCAGCGCAAGAACCTGACCATCGTCACTGATACCCAAGTGCGACGAGTGCTGTTCGAAGGCACGCGAGCATCGGGTGTCGAGTGCACTCAGGGCGGGACCCTGGTGTCTTACACCGCGCGACGCGAGGTCATTCTCAGCGCCGGGGCACTAGAGACGCCACGCTTGTTGCAACTTTCTGGAATCGGGGACAGTGAACACCTGACCCGCCTGGGAATCCCTGTGATTGCACACAATCCGAACGTCGGTCGCAACATGCGTGAACACCTCCTTTATTTTCTGCAGGTGCGACTGCGCCATTGGCGCGACAGCCAGAATCGAGAGTTTGGCGGCGTACGTCTGATCAAAAACGCGTTGCGCTATTTCCTGACCAAAACCGGACTCATGGCTTTGGGTTCTTATCAGATCGGCGGTTTTTTTAAAAGCCGGCCTGGCTTGGACCGGCCCGACGCGCAATTGATGATGGCGCCGTATTCGCTGGATTTTTCGTCGCCAAACTATGGCTTTGAAACCTTCCCAGGCATGCAGTTATTTGCCTATCCGTTGCGTCCGCGCAGCCTGGGAAGCGTGCAAATTACTTCATCGGACCCGGCTCAACCGGCACAAATCATCACCAATTACCTGGCCGATCCTTACGACCGCGAGGTCTCGGTGGCCGCGTTCCGTTTCATGCGCAAAGTCGTTAACAGCGCTTCGATGAATCACATGGTTCTGGAAGAAACGCACCCAGGTCCGACAGTGCAGACAGACGAGGAAATTCTCGCTGAGTTTCGTCGTCGCGGACAGTCGGGATTTCACGCTTGTTCAACCTGCGCTATGGGTTCGGATGACGGTTCTGTTCTGGACCCAAAACTTCGGGTAAGAGGCGTTCAGGGATTGCGCGTCATGGACTTGTCGGTCATTCCGACGATGGTTTCAGGCAACACCAACGGACCAATAATGGCCATGGCCTGGCACGCCGCCGACCTGATTCTGGAGGATGCGTTATGAGTCGATTCGAGGACTATGCACAGCGCTTCAGCAACATTCGTCTGGAGCGCAGCGACGGCATCGTGCAGTTGTCGGTTCACAGCGATGGCGACTCGCTAACCTGGGGCGCGCTGGATGGCAGCATCCACACCCAGTTGGGTGATTGCTTTCGCGAGATTGGCCGAGATCCCGAAGTCCGCGTGCTGATCATTACCGGCACCGGTAATGCGTTTTGCGCGGCGATGAACATGGCCGAAATGCCCAGTGAACCCATGTCTCAGGGCTGGCACCGCTTGCAGCGTGAAGGCAAGGATTTGCTGATGAACCTGCTGGACATCGAAGTCCCGGTCATTGGCGCCATCAATGGCCCCGCATACATCCACGCCGAAATCCCGGTGCTTTCGGACATTGTATTGGCCAGCGACACCACGGAGCTGGCCGATCTGGCGCACTTCGTGTACGGCGTCGTACCCGGTGATGGCGTGCAAGTGGTGTGGCCAATGCTCTTGGGTGCCAATCGAGGACGCTACTTTCTCCTGACCGGTCAACGCCTGAGTGCAGCTCAGGCGCTGGCGTTGGGCGTTGTTGCTGAAATCCTGCCCTCAGACCAGCTATTGGCACGGGCCTGGGAGTTGGCCGCGCAACTGGCAAGCAAACCCCTGCAGACCCTGCGCTATACCCGCGTTGCCTTTACCCAGCCGATCAAGCGCCGACTTCTGGATGAGTTGGGCTACGGTCTGGCCATGGAAGGTCTTGCCACGATCGCGATGACCCACTAACGGCCACAGGAAGGATTTTTCAATGACTCACGCTCTAGATTCGCAAGCACAGGCTATCGTGCAAAAAGCACTGGATCTGGCCACCACCCAAGGCGGCGAAATCGGCGTCCAGGTCGCTGCTTACCTGAATGGCAAGCTAGTAATCGACGCCTGGAGTGGTTTTACAGACGAGACGCGGACACAGGCGGTCGATGGCGATACGCTTTTCAACGTCTACTCGGTGACCAAGGCCGTTGCTGCCACCGCCTTGCATATTCTCGCCGACCGGGGACAAATTGATTACGACGCCCCCGTCAGCCATTACTGGCCCGAGTACGCCGCCAATGGCAAGGAACTGACCACCGTTCGCGATGTGCTGACGCATCGCGCCTGTGTGCCGCAGATGCCGGCCGGTGTTACCCCGGAGCGGATGTGCGACTGGAACTGGATGACTGAGGCCATCGCTGATCTTGAGCCGTTGGCAACGCCTGGCACTAAAACCCTGTACCTGTCGATGACCTTTGGCTGGATCATTGGCGAACTGGTCCGTCGCGCGGATATCAAACACCGCTCCTTCAGCCGCTTTGTACGAGAGGAGATCGCTGAGCCGCTGGGCATTACCGACCTGTGGATCGGTATCACTGACGAGGTTGAGCCGCGAGTCGCAAAGCAAACCAATGCCATGGTGCCGGTGCCTGCCGAGTACCTGCCGCCGTTGTTCACCGCCTCCATGCCTGAACCCGTAGCACTGGTTCCCGAAGTATTCGAACGGGCCGATGTTCGGCGCGCTGAAGTGGCCGGGGTAGGGGGGATCTTCAATGCGCGCTCCGAGGCGCGGTTCTGGGCGTTTCTCGCAAATGGTGGCGAACTCGATGGCGTACGGCTGTTGTCCAGGCAGCTGGTCGCCACCCTTAACACGCCAAGAGCTAACAGTGAAGAACCTGACCCCGTAATGTTCGGCTTTCCGATTCCTATCACCATCGGTGGTTTCTGGTTTGGCGGCAACTATCCACCCGTGACCTGCGTACAGAACCCGCGCGCGATCTGCCATCCTGGCCAGGGCAATTCGATTGGCTGGGCTGACCCAGACATCAACCTGGCGGTTGCGATTTGTCATAACAAACTGTTCAACCCGACCAGCCCGGAAGAGGACCCTTTACTGCCTATCGCGCAAGCAGTGCGTGAGGCATTGGGGATTTAAATGGGCATTGACATCGAGCATCTTGGGACCTGGATCGGTCGGCGAGAGCACCAAATTGACTCACTCACGCGGGTGCCCATGACAGCGTTGGCGGCGACTCTTGACCGTGAGTCGGTTTCCGCGAGTCTGGGTGATGCACTGCCTGAGTTGTGGCACTGGCTGTATTTTTTACCGCTGGCGCAGCAGTCCGCCATAGGCGATGACGGTCATCCGCGACGGGGTGACTTCCTGCCGCCCATCGAGCTGCCACGCAGAATGTGGGCCGGTGGGCGACTGGAGTTTCATCGCAGTCCCTTGGTGGGTAGTTCGGTTGAACGTACCTCGACGATTCTTGACGTCAGTCACAAGAGCGGTCGCAGCGGTGAACTGGTTTTCGTCACCCTGGAGCACCAAATCGCAGACTCGGAAGGAGTTCTAATTCGTGAAGAGCAAGATTTGGTCTTTCGGGATCATCCGCAACCAGGGATGCCATCACTGGCGCCTATCCCAGCAGAGCGTAAACCCTTGTGGATCCGCGAGTTCACGCCGGACCCCGTGCTGCTGTTTCGTTACTCGGCACTGACGTTCAACGGACACCGTATTCATTACGATCGACCTTACGCGCAAGCGGTAGAGGGTTATCCGGGGCTGGTGGTACACGGCCCGCTGATTGCCACCTTATTGGTCGATTTACTCCATCGGCAGATGCCGAACGTCAGGCTCAAACACTTCAGTTTCCGTGCGTTGCGGCCGCTGTTCGATACCGCGTCGTTCACCCTCTGTGGATTACCCGATGATGAATGTGCAACGGTGCTGCTGTGGGCCCAAGGGCCGGACGGCAGTGTTGCCATGGAAGCGACCGCCACCCTCGCTTAAAGCAGCTACTGGATTTGAAGGAAACCCCATGCGCTCCTATTTGTTTGTTCCGGGAAATCGACCTGAGCGTTTTGCCAAAGCGCAGGCAGCAGGCGCCGACGTAGTGATTATCGACTTGGAGGATGCCGTTGCCGATGCCGAGAAGGCTCAAGCGCGTGAGCATGTGCAGACAGCCGTGGACGGCGGCGCTCGCGTCTGCCTGCGTATTAATGCTTACGGAACGCCTTGGTTCACTGACGACCTGGCGCTGTTGGCATCGATCACTGTCGACAGCGTGATGTTGCCTAAGGCAGAGACTCTGGCGCCATTCCTTGCCCTGCAGGAGGTCACTCAGGCGCCGATTATTGCGTTGGTGGAAACCGCGCTGGGCGTTCACCAAGTCTCGGCGGTGGCCCAGGCTCCCGGCGTGCAGCGTATCGCGTTCGGCTCAGTGGACTATCAACTGGACGTCGGTTGCAATGGCAGTGATGAGGCCTTGCTTTACGCGCGTTCCCGGATTGTTGTTGCGTCACGGGTAGCCTGTATTGAAGGGCCGATTGATGGTGTCAGCGTGGTGATCAATGACCAAGACGCGATCAACCGCGAGGCGGTACACGGCAAAGCACTCGGTTTCGTTGGAAAGATGTGCATCCATCCACGGCAGGTGCCTGTCGTCAATCAGGTGTTCAGCCCGTCCGAGCGCGAGATCGCCTGGGCCAATGAAGTCATTCAGGCCTTCGAACGCTCGAACGAGGGGGCGGTGCAGGTGAGGGGGGAGATGATCGATCTGCCTGTGTTGCTCAGGGCGCGAAAAATTATCGCCCAGCGTGAGCCCGCTTAGGGTGCAGGACAACATCCGATTCGCCCTGAACGAATCGGGTGTTTTAGTCGTCGGTCAGGCGTGACCGAGCAGCCCGGACGCAGCAGTCCCTACAGAAATCAAAAGCTCACGCAATTCATTGAGTTTGTGCTGCATGCGTTCGGCCGGTGCGGCGATCACCAACGCTGCCGCCACGGTACCGTCCGTATTATGCACCGGCACCGCAATACCGGCTGCGCCTTCGCTTAGCTCGCTGATGCTGATGGAAACGCCGCTTTCACGGATCTCTTTCAATTGCTTTTTCAGCGTACTGCGATCAGTGACTGTGCGCCAGGTCATGGCCTTAAGTTTGGCCGACTTGAGGTAGACATCCTGGCTGCGCTCATCCTGATAGGCAAGCAGCAAGCGGCCAGGTGCAGTGCAGTGCAGGGGACGGGGAGCACCAAGCGGTGATACGTAACGAACCGGGTTCTGCGAGTCGATACCGTCAATATGGGTCACCATTTGTGACTCCATGTCGATCACAGACAGGTACACGCTTTCTCCGGACTTGATGGCCAACTCTTCAAGATACGGCCGCATCAGCTTGGGAAAGTTTCGGGTGGCCAAGATATCTCCGGCCAGCCGGTAAATAAACGGGCCCAGGCGGTAACGATTGCTGCCGTGACTGAGATAACCTTCAGCCACCAGCGGACGCAGCAGCGTCAACAGACTGCTTTTCGGAGAGTCCAGAGTTACGCTCAATTCGGCAAGAGAAAGACCGTCGACGGCCTTGGCCAAGGTTTCGAACAGGCCCAGGATCCGCGTTACAGAGCGTGGACCCATCGATACTTGAGATTCAGCACTATCCACGTGTATTACCTTTTAAAAGATTAATCTAAACCGTCTTGATGATGTCTACGCATCGCATAAAACGGTATTGCTTGTAGTTGACGTGCATCATATCAAATACCGTTTAATAATTCATTTTGATCTTGAATTCCTCGCAAACATTGAGCCTTCGCTCAGAGTTCAACCATACCCAGGCCTATTTATAGAAGAAGTTTGCTCCGATCGCAGCTTTTTTTTGAGTTTTCTGAACGATTGATTTGTTTGCATATGTGAACATCGTTCAGTATTCTTGGGGGCAACGTCACCGCAGATTGACCGTTAGCTGCTCGCAGCAGGGGCCTGTCCGGGATAATGGGTGATGCGCATTCACGATCGAGGGATCAGGCATGACGGATATGGTTAAGGGTAAGGTGGTCGTAGTCACGGGCTCCGGTGGCGGCATTGGGCGAGACATTGCACTGCTCATGGCGAAATACGGTGCCAAAGTGGTGGTTAACGATGTGGGGGCCTCTGTCAGCGGTGAGGGCCAAGACGTCGGCCCCGCGCAGAAGGTAGTAGACGAGATCAGGGCGGCGGGTGGCGATGCTGTGGCCAATACCGACAGCGTTTCTGACCCGGCCGCGGCGGCTAGGCTGATCGAGCAGGCGGTGCAGGCTTATGGGCGTATTGACGTGGTGGTCAACAACGCCGGCATCTTGCGAGACCGCTTCTTCCACAAAATGACCGCTGAAGAGTTTGACGCGGTACTCAAGGTCCATCTCTACGGCACCTTCTATGTCAGCCGCGCTGCTGCCAATTATTTCAAGGAACAGGAGTCGGGGTGCTTCGTGCACATGACTTCGACCTCCGGCCTGATCGGCAACCTGGGTCAAGCCAATTACAACGCCGCGAAGCTGGGCATCATGGCACTGTCCAAGTCCATCGCCCTGGACATGCAGAAATTCAATGTTCGTTCGAACTGCGTCGCGCCTTTCGCGTTCAGTCGCATGATTGGCGCCATACCGACCGATACGCCCGAGCAACAGGCCCGCGTCGAAAAAATCAAACAGATGACGCCTGCGAAAATTGCCCCTATTTGCGTCTATCTGGCCAGTGATCAGGCCGCCGACGTCAATGCCCAGGTCTTCGCGGTGCGCAATAACGAGATCTTCCTGATGAGCCAGCCGCGACCGATCCGCTCGGTGCAGCGCTCGGAAGGCTGGACGCCTGAAACACTGGCCGAGCATGGTATGCCCGCGTTGAAGGGCTCATTCATCCCGATGGATCGCTCCGGCGATGTCTTTACCTGGGATCCTGTTTAAAGCTGGCAGTAGCGGTAACTGAAATCGACGTCTTCGCTAATGACGTTATAAAAAACAACAATAACAGCCGCTTTGCGAACCCAAGACGGCAAAGGAGG
The DNA here is from genome assembly GCF_054897705.1 of Pseudomonas sp. GB2N2. Lineage (NCBI taxonomy): Bacteria > Pseudomonadati > Pseudomonadota > Gammaproteobacteria > Pseudomonadales > Pseudomonadaceae > Pseudomonas > Pseudomonas sp. GB2N2. The sequence goes on along the minus strand of NZ_CM142701.1, from coordinate 1,498,940 downwards.
GAAGTAACGTGACTTACCCTGATCACTGGACAGTGCCTGCACATGTCCCACCCCATCTGGTCATTGATTTCGATTACCTTCACCCTGCAGGGGCCGAGACCGACGTACACCTCGCTTGGAAGGTACTGCATGACGGCCCGGACATCGTCTGGTCGCCTTACAACGGCGGACACTGGATCGCTACCCGCGCGGAGGACATCGAAGTCATCCAGAAGGATGGGGCTCGTTTCTCCCATCGCATCATCAACATCCCGCCCACGCCGCAAATAACCCTGGTTCCGCTGGAACTGGACGTGCCGGAACATACGGCTTATCGAGCATTGATCACTCCGTCTTTCCTGCCGCAGGCCATTGCCTCGATGGAAGACGATGTCAGGGCGCTGACGATCGAGTTGATCGAAGGTTTTCAGGCCGACGGCGAGTGTGAGTTCGTCAACGACTTCGCCAAGATGTTGCCGATTCTGATTTTTCTCCGCCTGGTGGATTTGCCCAGCAGTGATCGTATTGAATTGCTGACGATGGCCGAGATGGCCGTGCGCGGCACGTTGGAAGAACGCATTGAGTCGCAGGTCTTGCTGCAGCGATACCTTGGGAAGTGGATTCAGGAACGTACGCTCAACCCCGGCAATGACGTGATCAGTTTGATCGTCAATGCTCAGATCGATGGAGCGCCGATCCGGCCCGAGCGCATGTTTGGCATGTTGATTGTGGTGCTGTTTGGTGGATTGGATACCGTCGCTTCGATGATGGGCTTTATTTGCCGCTTCCTGGCTGAGCATCCTGCCAAGCGCCAACAACTGGTAGACGATCCGCAATTGATCAATACCGCGGTCGACGAATTGATTCGCCGACACGGGGTGACCAATACCGGCCGGGTCGTGACCGGCGATTTTGAGTTCAAGGGCGTGCCACTCAAGGACGGTGACCAGATTCAGGTGCCTAACGCACTGTTTGGAATGGACGAGCGTCGATTCAGCGATCCGATGGACGTTGACTTGACTCGTAAACCAGTGATCCACGCGGCCTTCGGCAATGGTCCGCATCGTTGCCCAGGCTCGTTTCTGGCCCGTACCGAAATCAAGGTGTTCCTGCAGGAGTGGCTCAAGCGCATCCCGGACTTCCGCATCAAGCCAGGCGATCAGCCACGTACCGCTTCAGGGTCGGTGAATGGCGTGCTCCATCTGCCGCTGGTCTGGGACGTAAATTAAGGAGTCGATATGAAACAGTGGCAATGCATTTTTTGTGGTTTTTTTTATGACGAAGCCTTGGGGCTGCCAGAGGAAGGCATTGCACCAGGGACGCGCTGGGAAGATATTCCCGAAGACTGGATGTGCCCTGAATGTGGCGCCGCCAAAGTCGATTTCACCATGGTCGAAGTGTGATTGCCCCGCACCTTGAAGTGATAGACGTCCGGACCTCAACCTACTGCCAAAAGGATGCCTGAATGGATTATTCAAGTTATAAAGCGCTGAAGCTGGAGCGCGATGAGAACGGTATTTTGACCATCACCTTCAACCGTCCCGACTCACTCAATGCAGTCGATGAGGTCATGGATGAGGAACTCGGCAGAGTGTTCACCGAAGCCGGTTACGATGATGAGACCCGTGTCGTGATCCTGACGGGTGCGGGACGCGCTTTCAGCGCAGGCGGCGACCTCGAAGTCATGCAGCAAGTCATCGACAAGCCCCAGCTATTCATCGATGGCATTCGTCGTGGCAAACAACTGCTTTTTTCGATGCTCGATTGCCCTAAACCGATCATTGCCAAAATCAACGGCCCGGCCATTGGCCTGGGCGCCACCGTGGCGCTCTTCTGTGACCTGACCTACGCCACGTTAACGGCCAAGATCGGTGACCCTCATGTCAGCGTCGGCTTTGTCGCGGGCGATGGCGGCGCGGCTATCTGGCCGCAGTTGATCGGTTACGCCAGGGCCAAGGAGTATTTGCTGACTGGTGAGCCATTGACCGGCGAACAGGCTGCACGTATAGGCCTGATCAACCATGCGGTCGCGGCCGAAGAGCTGGACGCAACCGTCCAGGCGATGGCGCTCAAGCTATCCCAAGGTGCCTCGAAAGCCATCCAGTGGACCAAGCTTGCAGTCAACATCAGCCTTAAGCAGATCGTCAATTCGGTGATCGATGCCTCGTTCGCTTATGAGGCCTTGTCCAACCAAACCGAAGACCACCAGGAAGCGGTCAATGCTTTCCGGGAAAAACGTAAACCTGTGTTTAAAGGCCGCTGACATTCAACGTATTGGCTGGAGCATTGACATGAGCAAGACCGTAGTAATTACCGGCGGCTTCGGAAGCTTGGGTGTTGCCGTAGGCCGATCATTTGCACAGGCTGGCTGGCAGGTGGCACTGGTGGACAGGGCCGCGCAGGCCCAGCCGGCGGTCAGCGCCGAATTCAGCACGCATCTGTTACTGGGCGATGTAGACCTGACTGACCTGACCGCGGCCCAGAGCGCCCTGGCCAAGGTGAAGGACCGCTTGGGCAGAGTGGATGCGCTGATCAATGTCGCCGGCGGGTTTCGCTGGGAGACTCTGGAGGACGGCGATTTGGCAACTTGGGATCTGCTGTACCAGATGAACCTGCGTACGGCCGCGACGGCCTGCAAAGCCTCGCTCGCGCATCTGAAGGCGAGTGGGGCAGGGCGCATCGTCAACATCGCCGCCGGTGCCGCGAGCAAGGCTGCATTGGGCATGGGGGCCTATGCAGCGTCCAAGTCGGGGGTTGTGCGATTGACCGAAGCGCTGGCCGAAGAGCTTAAGGATCACGGAGTCACCGTGAACGCGATCTTGCCTTCGATCATCGATACACCGCAGAACAGAACAGACATGGCCGAGGCTGACTTCACGCGCTGGGTGCAGCCGGTGCAGCTCGCCGAGGTCATTCTGTTTCTCGCTTCTGAAGGGGCTTCGGCAATTACCGGGGCGTCGATTGCGGTAAACGGCCGAGTTTGACCTGCCCGTTCACTCTTCCGTTCAGGGTGCGAGCCTGATCACCCGGGGAAATGCTCGCACTGCCTGCACTGGGCCGGATGGTTGTCAATTTTTCGTTCACCGTCGCTTATGCTTTGGCTGAATAATTTTAATTGTTTGCCTAGCTCAACAGAAACCCGCCATCAAGAACGAGTGACTGGCCGGTGATGTAGCCTCCTGCAGGACCGACCAGATAAAGCACGGCGCTGGCGATGTCTTGTGGGTCGCCGTAACCCATTGGCAAACGTCCAGGGTCGGTGCCGGGACCCGCCAAGGTGCCGCCGCTTTGCAAGGTTTGCAGGGTGCTTTCATGAAATCTGGTTTTGCCAACAAACGCGCCGGGCAGCACAACGTTGGCAAGAATACCTTCGCATACATTGTCCAGGGCGGTGCAGCGCGTCAGCATGCCGACGGCAGCCCGGGTTGCCGAGTACGCCTGGTTTCCGTGCAGGACCGGGTGCATCGCCCCCATGGTAGTGATGTTGACAATTCGACCACCCTGACCGGCTTTGCGCATCAGCCGCACCCCCTCACGCAGCAATAGAAAAGTCGCTCGCAGGTTCAGAGAGTTGACGGCATCAAATTGTTCGAGTGTCGCTGCGGTGAAGGGTTGGTTGGCATTCAGGCCGGCACAATTGACCAAGATGTCCAGGCGACCAAACCGCTGCTCAATCTGACCAAAGAGCGCGACGACCGAGCTTTCCGATTCAATGTCGCAGGGCAGGGCGTCGGCAATGCCTCCCGCGCCACGAATGCTGTGTACCAACGCTTCAAGTGCTTCAGGGTCGCGATCCGCGATCAGAACATGGGCACCTGCTTGCGCAAGTGCTGCACTGACTTCGAGACTGGCAAGGCCACCGCTGTCGGTGATCAGGGCGAGCTTGCCGGGGAGCCCAAAACGAGCGGCCAATGCGTCGATATTCATTGGAGCGTCCTCTGTGTGTGAACTACATCAGCCCACCAGATAACCGCCATCGATAAACAGCACTTGGCCGGTGATCGAGCGCGCCATGTCGCTGGCAAAGAACAACACCCCACGAGCGATTTCATCGGGATCCAATAAACCTATAGGCATCGCCATGCGGGCTTGCCAGTCCTGTCCCATTTTTTGCAGATCCTGGACCGAGATTTTGCCGGGCAGGGTGATCGACTCCGCCCCCCCTGGGCTTTGGGTGCCCCCTGGGCCAACAGCGTTGACCCGGATCATGTGGCTGCCAAGCTCACGCGCCAGCGAGCGGGTCATCATCGCCACACCGGCCTTCGCCATGTTGTAGTCAACTTTCCAGGCCACCGGTTGGGCAGCCGCTGTGGAAGCAATATTGATAATTGATCCTCCTGTGGCTTGCTGCACCATCTGCCTGCCAACGGCTTGGGAGAGGAAAAATACTGATTTACTGTTGACCGCCATGAACCGGTCCCACTCCTGCTCGGTCAAGGTATCCCAAGTGGACCAGCCCCGCAGCGCGGCGTTGTTGACCAGGATGTCGATGCTGGCGAAGTTGTCCAGGCAGGACCGAACAGCGTCTTCAATGCCTTGGGCATGGGACAGGTCACCCACAGCAGCGACCGCCTTGCCGCCTGCCGCGTGGATCAGGCCAACGGTCTGGGCGCTATCTTCGGCGAGCCTGTCGGCGACTACCACCGCGGCACCGGCTTCGGCCAGACGCAGGGCAATGGCTCTGCCGATACCGCGCGCAGCCCCGGTGACCAAGGCCACTTTTCCTGTCAGGTCTAGCAAGCTGGAGCTGGAAAGGTCGGTCATATCGCATTCCTTTTGTTTTTTTTATGAATGGTGGACATTCTGTTGAACAACTTTAAGGTGACGCAATGCTAGGATCAACCGACCGAAACGAAATGGTTTGATGAATAAAAGTAACGAGTAGGGTGGCGCGTGGACAACCTCAACAACCTTTCGGCCTTTGTACAAATTGTCAAATATGGCAGCTTTGCGTCTGCCGCCACGCACATGGGGGTTACTCCGCCCGCGATCAGCAAAAGCATTGCCAAACTGGAAAGTGAGCTAGGCGCGCGTCTATTCAATCGCACCACTCGCAAGGTGCATTTGACGCCGGAGGGGCAGGCCTTTTTCGAGCGAATCGATGGCTTGCTGGAGGGGATCGGTGACGCTGTGGACGCAATCAGCAGGACCAGTGTGTTGCCCAAAGGGACCGTGCGCGTATCGGTGGCATCCACCTTCGGGCGGCACTGTTTGCTACCGGTGATGGCCGATTTTTTCAAACAATACCCAGACATCCATGTTGAACTCTATTTCGACGATGGTCCCACGAGCCTCGTGGGGCAGGGCTTTGATCTATGTATTAGGCATGGCCAGGGTGATGCAATGAGCCCTATCTCCAGGTCGTTATGCCTGTACCCGATTATTTTGGTAGCCAGCCCTGAATACCTGGCAATTAAGGGGGTGCCTAAGTCCCCGGAGGATCTCAAGCATTTTGATTGCATTGGTGTACGCCTGCCCAATGGCACGCTGGGGCAGTGGAGTCTGGAACGTGCGGCGGCGATTGGCGTCGCGCACAACAAGCGTGTGTCACCGCCCCCATTTCTGTTCTCGCCAAAGAGTTCGCTGACCGTTGCCCAGCAGATCGACGCCAGCTTGGTTGCGTGCTTATCCAGCTGTGGCATCGCTCCTTCGGCCGTTCCTGTGGTCATGCCGCATTTGCTCGAAGGTCGGCTGAACGTCGTACTTCCTGACTACCGGTTACAGAGCGCTGGCCATATCATGCTGCAATACCCTCACCGAGACGCGGTAGCGCAGAAGGTTCGGGTCTTTGTCGACTTTCTTCTGGAACGGTTTCAGGAGTTTGGACTCACCCACGATCTCGAGCAGTTCACCTACGATAGGCGCGCATCTTCCCAGTGGTCGGGCGCGCTATGACTGCTGGCGGCCTCAACCCATCGCCAGCAACGACGGCAATCGGTTGTTGATGATCTCGCGAGCCTGCTGGACGATACGTTCTATCAACTGCGCACACGTGGGCAGGTCATCAATCAACCCGATGACCATGCCGATTGGCAGCGCTCCGCCGTTGATGTCGTCGTTCTCCATGGCCGTCATCCAGCGCTTGGCGCCGATCAGGAGTTGCAGCTCTGCGAAAGTCGGGGAACCATTCTTCTCCAATGCTACGGCTTGCTCACTGATGCTGTTACGCCAAACACGAATACTGTCGCCCTGGCTGCGCCCAACCAACAGGGTGTCGCGTTCACTGGCCTGAAGAAAGCTCTGTTTGATCGCAGTCGGCACAGGTGACTCATGAGTCATGAGGAACCGTGTACCCATCTTGATTCCTTCGGCGCCCAGAGCTAACGCGGTGACAAGCCCGCGTCCATCGTGGAAGCCACCCGCAGCGAGTACCGGTATCCGCAAGCGAGCAACCGAGGAAGGTATCAGCACCAGCCCTGGCACGTCTTCTTCGCCAGGGTGGCCTGCACATTCAAATCCGTCGATACAGACCGCGTCCGCACCAAGACTTTGCGCCTTGAGCGCATGCCGAACAGTGACGCATTTATGGATGACTGCAATACCAGCCGACTTCAATTGATCGATATACCGGGCGGGATTACTGCCGGAGGTCTCGACGAACTTGACCTGGCTGCCAACGATTGCACGCACATAACCGTCATAGTCGAGGTCATGAGCATGGGGTAAAAGCGTGAGGTTTATGCCAAAGGGCTTGTCCGTAAGGATACGTACCCTGTCGATCTGCTGTCGCAGGGCGTCACCTGTCGGGGAGCTGTGCGCGGACAGAAAACCAATACCGCCCGCATTGCCGACAGCGGCCACAAGTTCAGGCCGTGCGACCCAACGCATGCCGCCCTGAACGATGGGGTACTTGATGCCAAACAGTTGTGTAATCCGGTTTTCAAGCATGGGGCACTCCTTGAACGATCAATTGTCTGCTGTGCCAGGGCGAAAAGCCGCAATCGCATCAGCTCTGCGCCTTCAGCTTATAGCAGTTGATGCGCTTATGTGAACATCGTTCAGGAAGCCAGTGGCAAATCACGCAGCATATTACTCCCAGGGTTAGTGGATTTCTTCGACACGTACCCAGCGGCGCTCTTCTTGCGAAAGGAGGGCGGCTTCGACGACTCTTTGGGCGTGATAGGCCTCGGTAAAATCAGGCGAACCTTTGCGGCCTTCTTCGATTGACTTGAGCATGTCGTGGAACATCCAGCCCATTGAGACCATATAGGGCGGAGCATTTTCTTTACTAAACGAGGTACCCGGGACCTGGAAATAATGCCCAGGTATATCCAGCCACTGGCCGGCCTCAGAGCCATAGACGAATGGCATTTGGTCTGCACCTCCGGCATAAAGCCGTGCAGAAACGCCATCGCCGAAGCTTGGATCAGCAAGTAGTAGGCGGCCTTTTTCACCCCAGATTTCAACGCGTAAACCCGCTGTGTCCGGTACGGCCCAGCCAGTTTGCAGATTGCCAATAACGCCGTTTTTCAGGCGCAACGTGGCGCAACCGAGATCTTCATTGTCAGCAGTTAGAGTGCTTTCGTCGGGCAGCGTCCACTGTTTGATTCCCGTGCTTTGCATCCCGACGACTTCTTCTACTTCGCCGAGCAGGTGAGTCAGAAATAAAACACTGTGGGTCGCAAAATTACGCCAGCCACCCGCACCGCTGTTCTTGTCGGCCAACCAGCGATATGGACTGATACCATTGCCGGGCCAGACTGAATGCGGATATAGGAACCCGTCGTGATTGCGCAACGGCAGCATGAGTTGAGCGTTGAAACCCAGTGGTTTTCCCAAAAAACCGTCGTCGAGCAGTTGCTTCATGTACATCGCCGCCGGTACCCAGCGGAACTGAGCATCCACCACGCCCACGCGTCCGCTTGCGGCTTGTGCCTCATGCATCTTCTTGGCTTTCTGTGCGTTGACCGCAAAAGGCAGGGCGTTGTAAACGTGTTTACCATTTTTTAGTGCTGCCAGGACCATGTCGTAGCGGAACGATGGCTGACTGCCAACATCGATAATGTCGATATCAGGATCGGCGGCCATTTCATTGACATTCCAATAGGCCTTGCCGATGCCGAACTGCTGGGCTGCGGCTTCTGCAGTTTCGCGATGCGCAGTGCAGATGGCTGCGACTTCGACATTGGGCAACATGCGCCATGCCGTGCCGTGTACTTTAAGGCTCCAGTTGGCGCCGATAATGCCTATCTTGTAGGTTTTGCCGTTCATACATTATCCCTCTGGTCAGGTTCGGTTGCTTAATCCCAAGCGCATCAGTGTTGCTACCAATTACACCTGGTCTGCGGAGTAATCATCACCGGCCAAGATTTTGAGGGGGACCCGATTGCGAAAGCCCAACGCTGGGAACTTGAGCCATCCCGCTGACGCCATTGCCCCGCCATCAACGTGTAGAGTCTGGCCCGTCAAATAGCTGGAAAGGTCCGAGGCGAGGTACAGCACGGCGTTCTCGATATCTTCGACACGCCCCATGCGGCCCATCGGGATGGCGTTACGGGCTTGCTCCTCAACCAGCGCCATTATTTGGGCCAGGTTCAAATCCGCCGGTGGCGGGTCATAGCTCGTAGGGTCCACGCAGCGGATCAGTCCAGGCGTGGGGGTCTGGTCTGGAGCAACGCAATTGATACGGATGCCGTGAGGCGCAAGTTCGACGGCCAGTGACCTTGAGAAATTGGACACTCCAGCTTTGAGTCCGGCATACACACTGAACCCCGGCGCTGCTCTAGAACCTTCAATAGTCGTGAGATTGATAATGCTGCCCGGGCGCTGTGCCGCGGACATACGTCTGGCTGCCTCTTGGCAGCTGTTCACCACATAACCGAAGTTCAGGTTGTATACCTCGTCCCAATCATCCGGTTGGCTGTCGAGGAATGCTTTATGACGAACACCACCCACCACGTTCACCAGGATATCGATGTGCTGGAAGTGGAGGTCCACGTTTTGCCAGAACGTAACCAGCGCACCACGTTGCTGGACGTCGACCTGTTGAGTAAGCACGTCAGGCTGGAAAGGCTTGAGCAGGCGCCGGGTCTCGTCCAATGCTTGCTCATCTATATCGCAAATTGCCAGTTTGACCCCGGCTTCAGCGAGAGCAAGGCTGATGCCACGGCCCATTCCATCTGCACCGCCGACCACCACAGCAACCTTGCCGCATAAACGTGCACGCTCTTCCCAAATGCTCATGAAACGGCCCTCGGCGGATTAAGTACGTGTTCTCGGCATACAAAGACGTCAAAACGTTCGATGAACTCAGAGGTGTCATCTACGATCTGTTGAACGCTCTCAGGACTGTCGAACATGCGATTCTGCAGATCGTCGACTGTAAGGAAGTATTGGAAGGCGATACCCTGGTAGGGCGGGGAAGGGCGCGACGCTGTCATGGATCGGACCCAGTGGCGCACATAACGCATGCAACCAATGTGGACCCGATTGGCCAACGGAACGTGCTCATCCCAGTGCCGCCTGGCTTCGGCGGCATTAATATCCAATCGGCGCTCCCACGCTGCAATCTGCTTGACGGCGGGAGTCAGTAGGCTGCCAGGCACCAGTTTGGTTTTCTCAAGGTGCTCACTGACGGAGTAACACGCCAATTCGCTGATCACGCCTAAAGATTGCGCAAGGTTCAAAGACGCCAGTGACATTTTGTCGTCCAGCCAAATTTCAACGATGGCGTTCCAGCGAGTAACGGGCAGCGCATCGACCAAGTTAACGATGCACCCCGAACATCGTTCAGCCAATGCGGGGCCCGTTTCACGCAGCAATATGCGTTCAAACTGGGGTGTATCCTGTTCGGGATGAGCTGAAATAAAAATGATGTGTTTCACCGTCCCCCCTAATTCACTGACCGGCACTGACCGCCGTCAACTCTATAGTTGGCGCCACTGATATAGCCGGAAAGAGGGCTGGCCAATAGCGCAACCACACGGCCAATGTCTTCAGGCTCGCCAAGGTGATCGACGCAAAGAGGGATGTATTCACTGGTAAAGCGTCGTTCAATTTCCGCACCGTCACCGGCCCAGCCGTTTTGCTGCGCGACATGCGCAAGCCATTGGCTCACCGCTGGCGTGTGGATTGTGCCTGGCGTCACTGTATTGACCGTAATCCCGGTGTGACCAAGGGAGCGTGCAAGCCCGACCGATAAGTTAATCATCGCGGCTTTAGCTGATTGATATTCGCCAAGTCCGGCTTCTGGTTGCACCCCTGAGGCGCTGGCAATCTGAATAATGCGCCCCCACTTTCGGGCTTTCATGAGGGGAGCCAATTGCTGAATCAAACGTACGGCGGCCCCGACGTTTTGTTCGTAGGTGCCTATCCAGTCAGTCCAAGGGACATCGAACCAGTCCGGATTACCCAGAGTGGTTTTGCCTCCGGCGTTGTTCACAAGGATATCGATGACTCCCACCTCGGCCAGAGTCTGTTCGACCACTGCGTTGCATCCGGCAACAGTCAACAAGTCGCCTAGTGCAACGTGTGCGGTGCCACCACTGTCGTTGATTTCTTTCGCCACGGCTTGGGTGCGTTGGACATCACGACCGTGGATTATCACCGTCGCGCCTTCTGCGGCAAGGACCCGGGCAATACCGGCTCCAATGCCTGAGCTGCTGCCGGTAACCAGAGCGCGTTTGCCGTTGAGTTGTAAGTCCACCGCTATTCCTTTTTTGTGGTTTTATCGGAACGGCAACAGTGACAGGAGATTAATACGTCACTAGCGTCGTATTAATATAAGTTTGCAGTGGTGCATGGTCAAGTGCCAAACACTCAAAAGGTATTTAAAATACTGTCGCTTCGACAAGAAGAGACTTAAAACTGGCAGGTTCGGACTGCAATCCATGACGACTGAAAAAATGGTATTCCCTATAGCAACGCCTGCTCGTAATGCGGGTCGGCCCACGCGTGCAGCGGCAGCCGACTTACGTCGCCGAATTCTGGAGGCGGCGTTGCAGGGGTTTATAGAGAAAGGATTCGAAGGGGCGACCATCGACGGGATAGCCCGTGCAGCTAATACTCATCGCGACACTATCTATCGTCAGTTTTCCTCCAAGGAACAGCTCTACCGCGAAACGCTGCTGGCGGGAATGGACCAGCATCGAGAAGATATCAGGGTGGCGTTGAGCATAGGGGGTAGCCCGGAGGTGATTCTGCGCCACTGCCTGCATCAACTTTATCGATCGCTGATGACGCCCATCTCTTTGGCGATCATCCGGTTATCGATCACAGAAGCATCGCGCTTTCCTGACCTCACCGAAGCAGCGCTCCAGGACTCGCAACAGAACCTTGCTGCCTTGGCCAATTACTTGGGCCAGTTGAATGAGCAAGGTGTCCTGACACTCGAAGACGCGCAGGAATCAGCGATGATGTTGGCAACGTGCGCCCACGGTGGATTTCGTCTGGTGCTGGAAAAGCCTATGGCGGGAGAAGTGCTGGATACGTGGCTGGAGCGGGTGTTAAAGCTGTTTCTGCGCGGTTGGAACTATCAGCCGGAACGCCTTTCCTGCTGAAAGCCGGCCAAGCTGCAGATCAAACACGCCTGCAGCTGGGAGCCCAATGGACGTTTTCAATCAGGGTTTATGCTGTTGACGCTTTTGCTGTGCAATAAACTCAGTCGCGATGCTGTGATGCTCTTCACTCAGGGTGGCCGCGAGTTGTCGGCCCAAGGTGGTGTCGAGTACCTGTGCAGCGCTGCGATGCAGATAGCTGTTCATGATTTTTTTGGTTTCACGTAGGGCTTGGCTCGGTTGCTTGAGCAGTTTTTCAGCCAGCGCGCGCGCTTCTTCCATCAACTTATCCGGCGCTACTACGCGATTAGCCAAGCCGTAATCCACGGCCTGCTGTGGGGTAATGCGATCGCCGGTAAAGATTAATTCCTTGGCTCTTAACAGGCTGGTGTACAGCGGCCAGGCCACCGAGATGCCGTCGCCCACCACCAAGCCGATATTGATGTGCGGCTCGGCCATGAACGATTTTTCCGACATCAATACGATGTCGCACAGGGTGGCCATGGTCGCGCCCCAACCCACGGCCGGGCCGTTCACCGCGGCAATAATCGGAATGGGCAAATCGATGAAACTGAGGATCGTGCGACGGGCATTCTCCTGCACCGCCCGCGCAAAATCCGAGTTTTCCAGCGTTTTGACGAAGTGCTGAAAGTCGCCGCCCGCACTGAAGGCACGGCCGGCGCCCGTCAGGATGGCAACACGGGCTTCACTGTCTTCGGCCAACGCGCGAAACAGTTTCGGATAGGCGAATAACATATCGGTGGTTGACGCGTTAAGGTCGTCAGGCCGATTGAGCGTGATCAAGCGTAGGCCGCCTTCGGCGGTTACCTGAATTTCCGGGGGCAAGTCATAAAGATTGGACATGGCATGGCTCCTTGAGTGTGTCGACGCGCACCGACAGGTGTTTTTGCAATCAACCTGGAAACCCACTGGCATGGGTCTCTACCCACTGCTCTAGTGGTGTCAGTGGCACGTCGTAGGCGGCGAGCGCCTGTATGTCGGCGCGATAACCAACTTCGTTGGTCCATTCTTGCGAACGAACCCAGCCTGGAAAGAGCCCTGCCGCGACAGCTTGTTCAGGAGACACCGATTCACTGATGACGGTTCTATGAAGCACTCGGCTCAGCAGTGCGGCAACTTCATCCATCGACAGCGCCTCGTTAGCCAGATCGATGTTCTTTCCTTTGTACAGGTCAGGGTGTTCAAATGCAGCCCGCGCAAAGGCGCCAACGTCATCCGCCGTGGTCAATTGCATACGGGTCTGAGGATGAAACGCGGTGATGATTTTGCCCTCACCCAAATGTGGAAACATGTACTGGGATTTGGGCAGTGTGAAGTTGTCCAGCATGAAAGCCGGCTTGAGCACGGTCCAGATCGGAAAGCCTGCGTGACGCACGCGCTCTTCGATGTCCCACTTATCGGTCCAGTACTTCTGCCACCAATAGCCGCTGTCCCAGCGTGCAAAGTTTGTGTGTTTGCCGGCCTCGCACACGGAGGTGTGCACGAAGTGCTGCACGCCGGCCTGGAGGGCAGCATCCACCAATGCGAAGCCCTGTTTGCGTTCGCTGTCTGTGCCAGAACTATCTGGAACCTGAACCGAAAACACGCCGTAAATACCTTGCAGTGCACCGACCAGAGACGCCGGATCATCCATGTCACCTGCAACAACACTTGCCCCAAGTTTGAGCAGCGCCTGCGCAGCAGGGGATTCAGGCGAGCGAGCCAGAGCCCGCACTGGATACCCGGCCGCCAACAGCGCACGAGCCGTCGCACCACCTTGGGCACCTGTACCGCCAGTGACGAGGATCGGTGAATTATTCTTGTTCATTTCAATACTCCTGGTAGATGTTTACGGGATCAGTTGGAAACGAGAGAGAGTTTTTTCGCCAGCTCAACAAGTTCGCTGCCGATGGCCAGCAGCTTTTCACGGGGCCAATCGCAGGCCAGGCCTGAGGCAGACAAACCGTATATTTTTCCGGCTTCTCGGGTGCGAATGGGGACGGCGACGGCATTGAATTGACTGTGCATGACACCAATACTGAGGATGACCCCATGCGCCTGGTAGTCCTCCATCGCCTGATTGATGCGAGCCTGAATCGTGGACCAATCATCACTATGGGCTGCTTTCAGGCCCTCCATGACGCGCTCGCGCTCATCGGTGTCATAAGCCACAAGACACGCCCAGCCAGTCGGTGCGGCTGCTAAAGGGCGGCGTGCGCCGACGGGGTCGTTGAAGAAAACGAAGTCACCGTGAGTGCGTTGCAGGTAAAGCATGTCCAGGCCATCTCGGACCGACAACGAGGCGCCCATCCGATAACGTTCAGTCAACGACTGCATGTAGGGCAGGGCGATTTTGGGCAATTCTGCTCGCACCAATGCCGCATAACCGAGCGCGAGCGCCGGTAAGCCCAAAGCCATTTTGTTGGTCTCGCCAGCGCACACCAAAAACCCTTCGCGCTCAAGCGTGTAACACAGACGCCAGACCGTAGGTTGCGGCAGCCCTGTCATGCTCAGTAGTTCGCGTGCGGTCAGTTCAGGTCGGTCGTGAGTAAAACACCTCAGAATTTGCAGGCCGCGCGCTAGGGCGGTGACGTACTGGCGGTCTTTATCGGTTTTATCCATCCTGCTATCATCCTGAACATCGTTCGGCATTGTAAACGGCATTCGATTAATCTACATTAATTCGCGTGACGGATTCAACATTCGCTGTGCGAATAAATTCAGAGGATAAAAATAAGATGACCTCCAGTCTTTTTAATCTCCATGGCAAGGTTGCCATTATTACCGGCTCGAGCCGCGGTCTTGGATTCGCCAGTGCCCAAGGCATGGCGGAGCACGGTGCCAAGGTGGTGATTTCTGGCCGAAAAGCGGATGCCTGCGAAACGGCGGCTCAACAGATTCGCGACGCCGGAGGCGACGCAATCGCCGTGCCTTGCAATATTGGCCGCAAGGACGATCTGCAAAATTTGGTCGATATCACCCTTGAAACCTGGGGCCGGATTGACATTGTGATGGCTAATGCCGCCATTCATCCCTGGGGAGGGTCGGTACTGGATCTTCAGGAGGAAACCTTTAACAAGTTCATGCAGGTCAATGTGCAGAGCAGCATCTGGCTGACGCAAATGACCCTGCCGGCCATGCTTGAGCGCGGTTACGGACGTTTTATCGTTGTTGCCTCAATCGTCGGTTTGTTGGGCGACCCGGTCAGTGGAACGTACGGGTTGACCAAGGCTGCAGACATGCAGTTGGTACGCAATATGGCCAATGAATTTGCCAGTCGCGGCGTCACGGCCAATTGCATTGCGCCGGGCACGTTCAAGACCGAGATGGCCCGTTCGCAGTGGGAAGACCCAGCCATGGTCGAGTGGTACGGCGGGCGCAATCCCTCCAAGCGCTTTGGTGAGGCTGACGAAATTGCCGGACTTGCCGTGCTTCTTGCCTCGCCATCGGGTGGCTATATCAACGGCCAGACCATCGCGGTGGACGGCGGGCACACCATCTCCTTTCGCTAAGACCTCCAAGAGGACGACCTGATGGATTTCACTCCCGATCCTTCCAGCGAAAGCTTTCGCGAAGAAGTGCGACAGTTTCTTAAAACCCACCTGCCGCCGGATCTCGCTTGGCGTGGGCAACAAGGCTATCTGCCGGACGATGGCGATTCCTTGCGTTGGACTCGCATCCTGCATGAGGCCGCCGGCTGGTCCGTGCCTTTCTGGCCAGTGGCGCATGGCGGTACCGGCTGGACTGCTGAGCAACGCTATATTTTCGAGGAAGAGTGCTATCTGGCCGGTGCGCCGCTGCAAAATCAGGCGGGCGTTGGTCTGGTCGGTCCCGTGATCTACAAATTTGGCAGCGAAGAGCAGAAAAGGCGCTTCTTGCCGCCGATCCAAGGGGGTGAAACTTTCTGGGTACAAGGTTTTTCTGAGCCGGGTTCTGGCTCAGATCTGGCGTCATTGCGCACTACGGCGATTCGTGATGGTGACCATTATGTGGTCAACGGCCAGAAAATCTGGACCAGTTGGGGCATCTACGGCAACTGGAATTTCGTCCTGGTGCGCACCGACCTGACCGCCAAACCGCAACGTGGCATCTCTTTTCTGCTGGTGGATATGCAATCACCGGGCGTGACCGTGCGGCCGATTCCAAGCCTGGACGGTTGTCATCATCTGGCCGAGGTTTTCTACGACAACGTTCGGGTGCCCGCGGAAAACCTGGTCGGGGAAGAGAACCAGGGGTGGGGGTACACCAAGGCGTTGCTTTTTGATGAGCGCGCATTCCTAGGTGCGGAAGCGCCGGCACTCAAGCGCTACCTGGCGAAGATTCGGCGTTATGCATCCCGCGAGCGCGCAGGCTCTCAGCCTTTGCTCAACGACCCAGCCTTTGCCATGCGCCTGGCTCAATACGAGCTGGAAGTGTTGGCGATTGATATGACGGTCAAAAAGGTCCTGCATGACGGACTCGATGAACAAGGGCAGGGCATGGCCATTGGGTCGATGCTTAAGGTTCGCGGCTCTGAAATGCATCAGAAACTGACTGAAATGCTGGTTGAGGTGCTGGGCGATTATGGCCCAGTGTTCTATGCCGATCCCAACGAGGACCATGCACTGCGAGACCAGGCGTTTGTCGGTCCGGACTTCGCGCCGGGGTTGGCTGCCGAGCTGTTTTATCGCCGGGCGTGCAGCATCTACGGGGGCACTGCGGAAATCCAGCGCAACATTATTGCCAAGGCCCTGTTCGGTCTATAAGCGGAGCACAGCATGAACTTTCAGTTGAATGACGAACAACGGATGTTGCTCGACAGTGCTCAGCGCTACGTCGACAAAAGCTACACCTTCGAAACCCGTAGCCAGTTGGTCAAGGTGGGAGGGGGCTTCTCTCGTGATACATGGAATGCCTTTGCAGAGATGGGCTGGCTGGCCGCGCCGATTGCCGAGGCCTATTCGGGCTTGGGCTTTTCGGCGGTAGAAACAGCCCTGATCGCTGAACAACTGGGTCGTGGTCTGGTGCTGGAGCCCTACACTCAATGTGCAGTGCTACCTGCGGCGGTGGTGAGTCATTGCGCATCTGAGCCGCAAAAAGAACTCATTCTGGCGACCATCGCAAGCGCAGAAAAACTGATTGCCGTGGCCCACAGTGAAGCGCAGTCTCGCGGGAATGTAGCCCAGGTCTCAGCGTCCGCGGTCCGCCAGTCAGATGGCAGCTACCTGCTCAACGGACGCAAGACATTGGTGGTTGGGGCCCCCGTAGCGGATCAGATAATCGTGGTAGCACGCAGTTCGGGTGAAACGAACGCTGAGTCTGGTATTTCAGTGTTTCTGGTTGATGTAGTAACGCCAGGCGTCACCTTGCAGGCCTACAAACTGCTGGATGGCACGCCCGCTGCGGATGTGATTCTCAACGACGTAATCCTTCAAACCAATGCCTTGCTGGGGGAGGAGGGCGCGGGCTACTCCGGTCTGCAGGCGGCTATAGACGAGGCGATTGTCGCGTTGTGCGCTGAGACCGTTGGAGGGATGGACGATGTTATCGCACTCTGTGCTGATTATCTGAAAGTGCGCAAACAGTTTGGCGTTGCGATTGGCAGCTTCCAGGCCTTGCAACATCGCATGGCCGATATGGCGATTGAGGCATCACAGGCTCGGGCCACCTTGCATCGTGCGTTGGCAGCCTTGGCCGATGAGTCACTCAAGGATCGCAGCGTGGTAATTTCCGGCTGCAAAGCACAGGTGACCCGCAGTGCCAGATTCGTAACCGCCCAAGGCATCCAACTACATGGGGGATATGGCATCACCGAGGAGTATAGGGTGGGGCACCATTACCGTCGCATGGTGTTGACCGATGCATTGTTTGGCAACCAGGACCATCACCTCAGCCGTTACGCACGCCACCTTCAATCTCAGCCACGAGATTTCGAAGTCACCTGAATGCATTCATCGAAAGCTCATCAGGAAAAAGATGCGCCGGGTTCCGGCGCAACGGTATTCATTGGAGATTCAAGCGTGCACATTGGTGTTCCTCTCGAAACCCAGACGGGTGAAACGCGGGTTGCTGCAACCCCGGAAACCATCAAGAAGCTGATCGGCCAGGGTCATAAGGTCACTGTTCAAAGCGGCGCCGGTATAAAAGCCAGTGTTGTCGACAGTGCTTACGAAGCGGCGGGCGCAACCATCGGCAGCGCCAACGATGCGTTTGGCGCCGAGCTGATTCTGAAGGTGGTCGCCCCCAGCGACAGCGAACTCGCTCTGATCAAGAGCGGCACTGTTGTGGTCGGCATGCTCAACCCGTTCAGCAATGAAACCATTGCCAAGCTGGCTGAGTGCGGCATCACCGCGTTCGCACTGGAAGCTGCGCCACGCACCTCCCGCGCCCAGAGCCTGGATGTGCTGTCCTCCCAAGCCAACATCGCCGGTTACAAGGCCGTGTTGCTGGCCGCTCACCACTATCCGCGTTTCATGCCGATGCTGATGACGGCGGCGGGCACCGTGAAAGCGGCGCGCGTGCTGATTCTCGGCGCCGGCGTCGCGGGGTTGCAGGGGCGCGCCACGCATGTCGAGTGGCGCGCTCAGGCTTTGTATTGTAGATACGCATAATGTATATTATGTTAAACGACAGGTCATACCATGGATACTGCGCCTATGATTCAACCGGTACGTTGGCGTATTAGCTCAATCGTCCCCATCGCGGCACAGTGATCATCGATGATGACTATCGATGTATTCGCTTCATCAAATCCCGCTAAACCAGTTATAGCCCTGATCTTCCCAGTATCCGCCCGGATTATCATTGCCAACGAAGATCTCAACGATATGCTTTGGATTTTTGAAGCCCAATTTGGTCGGCACTCGAACCCGCAGTGGATAGCCATATTCCGCTGGCAAAGCGACTTCGCCGAAATCCAGTGCCAGCAGTGTTTGCGGATGCAATGCAGTTGGCATGTCGAGGCTTGAGTAGTAGCGGTCAGCACACTTGAAGCCGACAAATTTAGCCGTGGTGTCCGCCCCAATGTGTTCCAGAAAGTTTTTCAGCGGCACGCCGCCCCATTGCCCAATGGCGCTCCAGCCTTCAACACAAATCAGACGCGTAATGTCAGTGCGCTGCGGTAGTTTGCGCAAGCCTTCGAGTGTCCACGGCGCTTTGTCCCGTACCAGTCCGGAAACAGCAAGTGAGTAATTGGGCAGGTCCACTTCAGGGATATCGTCCTGGCCATAGAACGCGTTGAAGGGGAATGGCGTGGTTATGTGCGCTTTGGTGAAGGTCGGTGCCAGTTTCTGCCCGCTGAAAAGCCAGGCCTGAATCCGGTCGTTCCACCGCGACATGGTCCACAACACCTTGTCGACTTGGTCGCCGTCCTGCAAGTTACAGCCGGTCAGCATTGCCATCGCGCCGACGGTCAAGCCACCCCGAAGAAAATTCCGGCGTTGGAGATTTTCCAGCTGAAGTTGCTGCGCAGGCTCAAGCTTGATGCGTTGAATCGCGCGCTTTTTGGTCTCAATCATGTTCGGTTTTTTCCGCTTTCAACGGGCCGCACGCCACCCGTGATCATAGGCAACAAGGTTTTCGGCACCAGCAGCACCAAGGCCAGATGCACAACGATGAAGGCACCAATGACAGCCATCGCCGCGAAATGCACGTACCGCGCAATGTCGTAGCCGCCCAGGAGTGCCACCAGTTCTTGCAGTTGAATGGGTTTCCAGATCGCCAGCCCCGAAATCACGACCATTACACCTGCCGCCAGCACCACCCAATACATCAGGCGCTGTACAGCGTTGTAAACGCCCTTTTCGTGCACCAGTCGAAAACGCAGCGCATCCGTCAAGTCACTCTTCAGCGCTGGAAGGCCGACCGGTAAAAAATCACGTTTGAAGTGACGGCTGATCAACCCATACAGCACATAGATAAGGCCGTTTATGAACAGCAGCCACATAAATGCGAAGTGCCAGGCCAGCGAGCCACCGAGCCACCCTCCTACCGTCAACCCAATTGGAAACCTGAAGGCGAACAGTGGCGAAGCGTTGTAAATCGCCCAACCGCTCATGAACATGCAGATCATGCAGACGGCGTTGAGCCAATGGGTGACGCGAATGGGCCAGGGATGGATTGATGTTTTACTCATGTTTTTGCCCCTCAGAAACCATCCGTGCGCTGGAGCGATACCGGACGGTGTCGCTCCAGCTTTTTCAGGTGATTACATCGGTGGCTGGAAGCCATCCTTACCGATGGCAATACCACGCGCCGTTGTGCCGTCCTGAGCCGGGAACACGACAATTTTGGCGCCTTTGACCAACTCATCGGCTTTGCCTGGCTCGACGTAGGCAATGGGTACATCATCCGGCACGACGAGCTGCTTCTCGCCACCCTTGTAGTTGACGGTTAGCGTGCGGCCGTTCGCTTTGGACAATTTGCCCACAGTACCGTTGGTCATGGTGCCAGTGCTGCCATCCGCATTCTGCCAACCGTAATGACCTTCTCCGCTGCCCTTAAGGCTGGATTCGAACACGGTGACTTCCAGCGCCTTCAATGAACCGTCGGCCTGCGGTGTGGCTGCAGAGCCAACGAAGCTGTCGGCTTTGATCGAATCGATGGTTGTCTTTGATACCCGGTTGATACCGGTCTTGTCAGTCAGACTGATGGTCTGCTGTGCGCCGGAGCGAGTGGTGAACGTCAGCGTATTGTTGCTGATACTTTCGACGGTACCGCGCAGCGGCTTGATCACCGGCATATCGGCCGCACTGGCCATGACAGCGGCACTGAGCATCAACAAACCGAACGTGGTGGACAGAGCAGTCTTCAGCTTCATTGCGACGATTCCTCACTGGTTTAAGTGCTGCCATCTTCGGCCTTCGACCGGGACTTCACGATGACCGCTGGATGACATTTTTGTCATTCGCAACGACGCTTGTGCGAATGACAGAAATGTAACCGACTCATCCGATTCAGCTGGTTACACTGCAAGGCTGTGATACCCGCGCCGCGGGTTGAATCCCGGCATAAAGAGACCCGAGCGCCCCCCTGACGATGCATATTTTGCTGATCGAAGACGACTCCAGAACCGGCGAGTACCTGAAAAAGGGGCTTGGCGAGTCCGGTTACAACGTCGACTGGACCCAACACGGCGCCGATGGCCTGCACATGGCACTGCAAACTCCATACGACTTGATCGTGCTGGATGTGATGCTGCCTGGCATTGATGGCTTTCAGATCATTGAGCTCTTACGTGCGAAGCAAGACGTACCCGTACTGTTCCTCACCGCCCGCGATCAATTGCATGACCGTATTCGCGGCTTGGAACTGGGCGCCGACGATTATCTGATAAAGCCGTTTTCCTTCACCGAGCTGCTGTTGCGCATTCGCACCATCCTGCGTCGTGGCGTGGTCCGCGAAGCCGATCATTTTCACATCGCTGACCTGGAGCTGGACCTGGTGCGTCGCCGTGTGACGCGCCAGCAGCAAGTGATCGTGTTGACCAACAAGGAGTTCGCGCTGCTGCATCTGTTTCTGCGTCGTGAAGGCGATGTCCTGTCCCGGGCGCAGATTGCCTCGGAAGTCTGGGACATGAATTTCGACAGCGACACCAATGTCGTGGACGTGGCCGTCAAACGCCTGCGCAACAAGATCGATCAGCCCTACCCCATCAAGCTGATCCATACCATTCGCGGTATCGGCTATGTATGCGAGGTGCGGCCATGCGGACCCGACGTCAACCATCCCTGACCCTGCGCTCGACCCTGGCGTTCTCGCTGGTAGCCATGCTCGCCGTCGCCGGTGCCGGGTTTTATTTGTACCAGTCGATGAAAGCCTCGGTACTGATCTACAGCGATCACGCGGTCATGGGGCGTCTGGATCACTTTCGCAAACTGCTGCATTACGAACTGGCCATCGAAAAGCTGCGCGACAGCCCGCAGATTTTCAAGAACATGCTCGACAGCGAAGACGACATTTTTATCATCGCGGAGCCCGGCCAGCATCCAGTGATCCTCGTCAATCCGCTGAACGTCACGCTGCCAGATTTACCCGTGATCGGCCAAGAGGCAACGCTGACCGTCAACGACCTGCGCAGCGGCGTGACCGACTCTGGAGCACCGCTGCGCGCCGCTTCCGTAGTAACGACTTCGGGCGGGCGCGAAGTTCGCCTGACTGCCGCGCACATCATGGGCAAGGAAATGGCCATGCTCGCGGCGTTTCGCGAACGTATTTACCTGGCCGTAACCCTGGCCTTTTTGCTCACGGCGTTGCTCGGTTACCTACTGCTTCGTCGCGGTCTGCTCCCGTTGCGCAAAATGGCCGCGCATGCGGCAAACATAACGCCTGAGCGGCTCGACAGCCGGATGGACAACGCTGATACACCGGTTGAACTGCAACAATTGAGTGACGCCTACAACGCCATGCTCGATCGCCTGGCCAAGGGTTATCAACGACTGACGCAGTTCTCCGCCGACCTGGCTCACGAAATACGCACGCCTGTGGGTTCGTTGATGGGTCACTGCCAGGTCGCCCTGCGCCAGCCCCGCAGCGAGGACGACTATCAGGCCCTGATCGCCTCTAACCTTGAGGAGCTGGAGCGTATTTCGCGGATTGTCGAAAGTATTCTGTTCCTCGCCCGCGCCGACGAAGCGCAATCAGTGGTCGACCGCCAGCCGCTGTCGCTGCGCGACGAATCACAGCGCATCGTCGGTTATTTTGAAGGACTGGCTGAAGAACGGCAGATGACCCTCCAGGCCGCCGGCGATGGCACTGTGCACGCGGACCCGTTGCTGCTGCGCCGCGCATTGAGCAATCTAGTGGCGAACGCCGTCCGGTATGCCGACGAAGGCAGCGAAATTCTCATTCGCGCCGTTGCGGTGGACGGCGGATGCCGAATTGAAGTGGATAATCAGGGGCCCGTGCTGAGTGACGAAACTTTGCGCAAGCTGTTCGACCGGTTTTATCGCGGCGATGCTTCCCGTCACCAGAGCTCCGACTCATACGGACTGGGCCTCGCCATCGTCGTGGCGATCATGCAATTGCATGGCGGTGATGTGAGTGTTGGACAGCCCAGGCCCGGGACCATTCGTTTTACGCTATTTTTTCCTACAGCTTGAGCGACGAAACGTTTGCCGGCTGGCGGGGCGATAGTCCGCACCCGCTCCCTTGGCGCCGCCGCGAGGCAACTTGGCGTCAGCCGGCCACCATAGGGCGGCGGCTTGACGTTTTTGAGCACAGCGGGCAGGTTTTTTTCCGGCCGCAACGGGCAAGGCCTTGTATTGACGGACAGAGGTGAAAGAGTTCTGGGTCTGGCCGAGAAAATGGAACGAAGCGTTCTTTCCATTGAGCGGCATCTGGCGGGCGACAGCGGTCAACCTGAGGGACTGATATGACATCCACGCACCCGCAAACCAATAGCTTCGAGCCAATTCAATGGGAAGCCCACGCTTGCCTGCCGTTGCTTCCCGGGCAGGACATGTCTGGCTTGAGGCGCTACCGCGACGCCGGTTTTCATCATGTATCGGTCAATGTGGGCATGGACATGACGCCGTTTTCCGATGTGGTCCGGGTGCTAGCCGGGTTCAGACACTGGCTGGCACAAAACGCAGACGACTACGTACTGGTGGGAACGATCGACGATATCCAGCGCGCCCGACAAGCGCGCAAGCTGGCGGTTTCCTTCGATCTCGAGGGTTCGAACATGCTGCTAAAGGACCCCGCGTTGGTCGGGTTGTTCGCCAGACTTGGGGTTCGCCAGATGTTGCTCGCCTATAACCGCGACAACAGCTGTGCCGGTGGTTGTCACGGCGCGGGCACTGGGTTGACCCCGCTGGGCCGCGAGGTGGTGAGCGAAATAAACAAGTCCGGCATCGTCATGGACTGTTCCCATGCCAGCAAGCGTTCGAGCCTTGAGACAATGGATATCTCGCAGAGGCCGGTCATCTTTTCCCACACCAACGTCAAGGCCATCTTCGACCATCCGCGAACGATCGACGACGAACAGATCATGGCGTGCGCCTCGCAGGGCGGCGTCATTGGCCTTACAGGTCTGGGGATTTTTCTAGGGGACCCGGACGCTTCGGTCGCTGCCTTTGTCCGGCAAATCGATTACCTGGCCGAGCGTATCGGCGCCAGCCATATCGGCTTGGGGCTCGACACCGAACTGCACCCGGAACACAGTGACCTGCCCGACGGCGTCGACGAGAACGACTGGTGGCCTGAGCAATTCTATGGACACATGAACGGCCATCGCCAGTTGCAGCCGGAAGCCCTCGACCAGGTGGCCCGTGAGTTAACGCGAATGGGCTACAGCGACCTCGATATTCGCGGGATCTACGGTGAAAACTTCTTGCGAGTCGCGCGGACGACGTGGCCGACACTCTGAGATCGCCTGTTAGCTGAAATGACGTTTTTCAGGTCCGGAGCATTACACGATTCTGCACATACACAAGCCGGCATTGCGCAGCGAATCCCCCGACGAACAGGCAGAACAGGACCAGCATTGAATGTTCAAAGTGCTGGCCGGCACCTGCCCTGAGTGCCTGGCCGGGCGTGCCGCCGCATGCACTACAGTGCCGCGCCACGCTGCCTATGGTGCCCTCCGACGGTAAGCCCCCCGTGGTCTCGCCCGATGAGATTTCATCTGCCCGGGCGATGATGTAGAGCACCGTGTGATGCACGCGAGGCAGGTCGCGCCCGCCAAAAACTGATCGGCCTGGATGGTCACCCCGCGAAATCCGAAATGCAGTGACTCAAGCACATGATCGAGTGGATGCAGCGACTTCATGCGGACTGATACGGTGTTTATCTTTTTTCAATGACCTTGTGCACGGGCTCCCTAAGCTCCGGCGCAGCCTGAACCGTAGTGGATACTCAGGGCCACTTCTCAGATCACCGGAGAAAGGCCACCATCAATACGTAAATTGACGCCGGTTATGTACCCGGCAACCGGACTTGCCAAAAACGCGACGGCCGCCGCGATCTCATCCAGACGACCGACTCTGCCGAGAGGAACCTGAGCAAAGATCGGCAGGACTGCGCGTTCGATTTCTTCCCATGGCGCGTCTTTACTCGCCAGGCCACGTTCCCCGGCCACCTCCCGAAACTGAGCGTCGAGGGTGGCGCTGTGTATCGTGCCGGGCGAGATCGCGTTGACCGTTATCCCCTCCGCGGCGACAGCTTTCGCCATGGAAGCGGTCATTGCGTTCATAGCGGCTTTAGCCGCGGAATAGTCAGGCGCAGTGGGTGGCGGCATCAATGCAGCCAGACTGGAGATGTTGATGACGCGTCCCCATCGCGCTGCCTGCATCTTGGGCAGTAGGCGCGTAGTAACACGCAGGGCCGCCAGCACATTTCGATCATAGGCAGCCGCCCAGGTCTCAGGTTGTGTGAGACTCCAACTGTCTTTCGTCCCACCTGAGCCGCCGGCATTATTGACCACGATGTCGATAGGACCCGCGAGATTTACCGCGGCAGTACCGATTGGCAGAAATGGGGCGCCAGCTCCTCCCTGTTCTTATTGCGGCGCGCAGATTTTCGACAAGCCATCCACCCGCGGCTGACGATTCGTCAAAGAACGTTTGAGCCTCGGGGCGACGCGAGGAATGATCGCCAGTCATTTAAAGATGTGTGCGGGTGTAACTTTTTCCTTCACCTAAGGGCAGCGAAGGACCCCATAGATCTCAGAAACCACCTGCATCGTCGCGTCTTCGATCGTTCCTTCATTACGGCATAAAACCCAGCCCTGATCTGCAATCGCTCGCTCGAACGCCCGGGTACAAGCGACATGTTCTTCCAGTTTGTGCATCACAGTACTGCTCAGGCCACGCTGCCGTGCCGCTGCCCTCGCCCATGAAATTTCAGGGTCGGTGACAACCCCGACATGCAGGTCTGGCACTCGCACGTTTCGATCAATGTTCAACTGTAGAATCTCTGCAAACGGGATTATTCGGCGAAACGCGGCCTCAGACGGATACCAGCGATCGATCAGGATAATGCTGTCTGGTGGCTGTTTAGTCAGCACGTGCCCGGAAATCCAGGCGCGGCTATCCGCAAATCGCTCACAAACCCGCAACTCCAAATCCCGGGCGGGATGTCTGACGAGTGTGTTAACGAGGGTCATTGTTTCACCCCTGTAGGGATCGCTTTTTTTCTCGCACAGCCGGATTACCTTTTTGTTGTCTGCCCTCAG
Source organism: Pseudomonas sp. GB2N2 (assembly GCF_054897705.1). Lineage (NCBI taxonomy): Bacteria > Pseudomonadati > Pseudomonadota > Gammaproteobacteria > Pseudomonadales > Pseudomonadaceae > Pseudomonas > Pseudomonas sp. GB2N2. The sequence goes on along the minus strand of NZ_CM142701.1, from coordinate 1,473,314 downwards.
TACTTTCGTAACGGCCTCCAACAGTGTGGTTTTGCCGGCACCCTTGGGGCCATCCAGAGAAACAAACAGCGGACGATTCATTCTTCACATATCACTTGATGTACTGATAAACACTCTAACCGGGTTTCTGGCTAACGGGCCTATTGAATTTATTCGACTGTCATGAGCGCCGGGGCTGAGTTACCGGACAACGCGATCAGCGCTACGGATTGACGAAAACTCACGAATGCCCGAATCTGGCGCCCGGAGGAATCCCTCCCGAACAACAATTTAGTCTTCGGCTTGATCTCCACTTGCAGTGCGCACTGCATTTGGGGGATGCCAAGATGTGTGGATTTTCAATTAACCAGCCGACGATGAAGCGGTTCAGGGCATTTTCCAGTGTCAGAAAACAGGGGTGTTTCAACCGTTGTTGGCAGAGTCGAATTGAACAATGACTCGCTGACGACACTCGCAAGTGAGCACGGCATTCAGGTGTCCTCCGCAGGAAAACTTTCCATTGCGTACCGGCCCGACATCGATGGCTTGAGAGCTATAGCCGTGTTGTTGGTGTTGATGTTCCACGGCGGGTTGTCACTGTTTCCGTCCGGATTCATCGGCGTAGACATCTTTTTCGTGATCTCCGGTTACCTCACCACTTCAATCATCCTGAAATCAATCGAAAGCAATTCATTCAGTTTGGCGGGTTTTTACGCTCGTCGCATCTGGCGCCTGCAGCCAGCAATGATTGCCCTGATGTTGGCGACATTGACCCTGGCTGCCCTTTTCTATCTGCCTGATGACTTCACTCAATACCTGAAAAGTGCGCGATACACTTCGCTGCTCATTTCTAACCAGTATTTCGAGCGCACTACCACTGCCTATGCCGCTGGCGATACGGCGAATCTACTGTTGTTACACACATGGTCGTTGGCCATTGAATGGCAGTGGTACCTGCTGCTGCCCGTGGGCATGTGGCTGTTGCACCGTTACTGTAAGGGAAATGTATTCAAGGCCGCCGTGCTGTGCCTGACCCTGGCCGCGGCCGCGCTGTCGCTGTACCTCTCGAGCAAGTTCCCGGACAAAAGTTACTACTTCTTCACGGCGCGGATTTTCGAACTGCTGATCGGCTCGTGTGCCGTCGTTTTCAGCGCTGACAAGCTCAAGCTGAATCTAGTATGGATCAACATCCTTGGCGCTGTTGCTGTCGTTGCACTGTTTTACTGCGCCACCCGTGACAATATCCTTCCGGGCTTCCCGAATTACCACGCGGTTATTATTTGCCTGGCAGTCGCGCTGTTGCTCTGGCGCGCAGGCGCTGAAGGAAGCATCACTGCAAAGGTGCTTTCTTTCCCGCCACTGGTGTACATCGGCACCCTGTCGTATTCGCTCTACCTCTGGCACTGGCCTGTTCTTGCGACGACCAGCTATCTGGGCTTTAAACACGGCACGGAACTGACCGCCGCCTATTTCGGTTTGACCTTTGCGTTGGCAGCGCTTTCCTACATCACTATCGAGCGCAAATTTCGCAAGCCGAAGTTCGGACTGGCGATGACCATCGGTGTGCTGATGGTGCTGCCGGCGATCGCGCTCTCCACACTTTATTCCCTGAGTGTTTCCAAAGGCGGATGGCCGCAGCGGTTTGGATCGGATATGTCGGACGTGTTCGACAAGCTCGAGGCGAGTACACCTCCGGCACGTGAGGGTTGTCTAGGGGGAGTCAGTGATGGTTCCGATCCCCGTTGCATGATCGGGGCTCCCCGTTCGGAAGCTCAGGCCATCCTCATGGGAGATTCGTTCTCCAACCACTATTGGGGCTTTGTCGACACCTTGGCCAAGGACGCGAATATTTCGGTCCTGGCCCAGAGTTATTCGGCCTGTCTGGCACTGCCAGGCATTTACTTGTATGACTTTGGAAAGTTCAAAGGGACCATCAACAAGAAATGCCACGACAATGTCGCGAATTACTATGAGCTGATTAAAAAGAACCACTACAACTACGTGCTTATCGGTCAAATCTGGGACAGTTACGCAAATGCGGAGCTCGTGACCAAGCTGGATGATCCGCGCAGCCTTGAACTGTCTCATCAACGATTTGAATCCGCGATTCGGCAAGCACTGGATATCATCAAAGAGTCAGGTGCCGTCCCGATATTCCTGAAAGCAATGCATTCAATGCCTCCAGGGGTGAACGAGTGTTTGTTGCAACGCTATGTCCTGCGAGGACAGATGGGCAGCCTTGAGCGGAGTGAGTCCTGTCAGCAGATGCCCCTAGTTGACGTAGAGAACCCATGGCTTGCTTCGGTCTTTACCCAGCTTAAAGTTGACTATCCAACCCTCGTTCTGATCGACCCGAAGGACATCCAGTGCGACGGCACTTCTTGCGAGACCACCGTGAACGGAATTCCGCTCTATCGCGATATAGGCCACATGACTGATTACGCGTCGTTCCAATTTGGCGAGACCTATCTGCAAAGGTACGGTAACCCATTGAAAGTGGCTCACCCGTAATCGAGCGGGCCCCTTCCCGCCGGCCCTGGTGAGCCAACGTCTAACGCCCGGTTGCGGAGAGACCTTCACGTTTGATCATGTCGGCAGCCCGCTCCCCAATCATGATGCACACCGAGTTAGGGTTGCCTGAAATCAGTGTCGGCATGATCGACGCGTCGGCCACTCGCAGCCCTTCGATGCCATGTACCTTGAGATCCGGAGCGACCACGGCGTTCTCATCCACACCCATGCGGCAGGTGCCGGATGGATGCAACGCTGCGTGGGCTTCTTCGTGGCAGAACTTTTTCATGGCTTCCCGGGATCTGACTGCTGTGTCGGGCACGTGACGCCTCGCGAGGAAAGGTTTGAACGCGGCCTGGGACATGATCTCTTCGCCCACCAGGCAGCCACGGCATCATCGGTTTCGCGCTTTTTGGACTCGGCTTGTCGTGCATCGCCCCCCTGATGATCTCCGCCGTCATCACCGTGATCGTGAGTCATTTCGGCCTGGGTGCACTGATGTTCTTTCCGGCGACATTCGGCCCGCTGCTGATGCGCGCGCCTAAACCGGCAGCGCCTCGGGAGCCGTCAGTGACGAGCGCCTGAGCGCTTCGCCCTTGCGCATTGCGTTCAATCAGACTCTTTCCAGACGGCTTCACGCACATCTACCCTCTTGGGTAGCAGCTTGTTTTGATAAAACAGATCCGCGGTGTATTGCTGCGCCTGGATGATATTTTCATCAATCGGCAGTATCGGTGACGGAGGCCGGTTATCGAGGTAGCTGGCGATCACAGCGTCGGGCAGGCCCATGTATTTTTTCACCACGCTCAGGCTGTCGGCCCGCTGGCTGCGAGTCAGTTCTTCGGCGACAGTGAGCTCGGCGAGCAGCGCGTGTAAAAAGGCGCCGTTGGTGTGAGCGTAAGCGCGACGTGCGGTGTACACCGGGCCAGACAGGTTCAAGCCCTCGCCGTTGGCCAGCACCCGAACCTTGCCCTGACTCAGGGCGAGTGAGGAGTAAGGTTCCCAAATGGCCCAGGCATCGACGCTGCCTTGTTCGAAAGCGGCGCGCGCGTCAGCCGGGGACAGATTCATGGGCTGGATGTCCTGATAGCTCAATCCGGCCTTGTTCAACGCCCTCAGGATCAGGTTGTGCGAACTGGAGCCTCGCTGGAAGGCGACCTTTTTGCCTTTGAGGTCGGCAATGTCGTTCAGCGGACTGTCTGCGTGGACCAGGATGGTTTCCGCTTGTGGCTTTGGCGGCTCGCTGCCGATGTAGACCAGATCGGCGCCCGCTGCCTGCGCGAACAGTGGCGGGATGTCACCGGTGGAACCGACGTCCAGGGCATTGACGTTCATCGCTTCCAGCATCTGCGGCCCGGCAGGGAATTCAATCCACTGCACAGCCGTTTGGGGAAAGCGTTTCTCCAGCAGACCGTGTTCTTTGGCGAGCAATAGACTGATCGAGCCTTTCTGGAAGCCGATTCTCAGGGTGGCGGGGTCGGCGGCCAACACTGGGCTGGTAAGACCGAGCAGGGTCAGGGCTGTTAAAAAAATCTTTTGCAATGTCATTGGTTTCTCTCTGCTCCGATCGTTCCTACGCTCTGCGTGGGAACGATCAGGTGTAAATAGAGGTTTTCAAAAAAATTTATTGGCGGGTGTTGCCAGCCCAAGGTTCTGCCGCAACGTCTGCCCTTCGTACTCGGTCCTGAACAAGCCGCGGCGCTGCAGCTCTGGCACGACCTCGTTGGCAAAGTCTTCAAGGCCGCCGGGAAGGTGCGGCACCAGCACATTGAAGCCATCCGCCGCGCCTTGTTCGAACCATTCCTGCAAGCGATCGGCAATCTGCACCGCGGTGCCCACCAGACTGTAATGCCCTCGCCCACCGGCAATTTTCCGGCCCAGTTCGGCGAGGCTCAGGTTTTCCCGGCCGGCCAATTCCGTGAGCAATTTCTGCCGACTCTGCTGACCGCTGTCGGTGAGCGGCAAGTCCGGCAGCGGCCCGTCCAACGGGTACTTTGAGAGGTCGAAATTGCCCAACATGCGGCCCAGCAAAGCGATGCCCACTTCGGGTTCGACCAGACGCTGAAAGGATTCCAATTTTTCCTGCGCTGCCTCTTCGGTCGACCCGACCACCACGAAAACGCCGGGCATGATTTTCAGCGAATCGGCGCTACGTCCGTACTGCGCAAGGCGCCCCTTGAGATCGGTATAAAACGCCTGCGCATTGGCCAGCGACGTCTGCGCGGTGAACACCACCTCGGCGGTTTGCGCCGCCAGGTTGCGACCCACCTCGGACGATCCCGCCTGGACGATCACCGGCTGGCCTTGCGGCGAGCGCGTCACGTTCAGCGGCCCCCTGACCCGAAAATGTTCGCCGACATGATTCAGCACATGCAACCTGGCCGGGTCGTAATAGGCGCCGTGGGCCTTGTCGCGGACAAACGCATCGTCCTCCCAACTGTCCCAGAGCCCGGTGACCACCTGATAAAACTCGCGTGCGCGACTGTAGCGATCGGCGTGGCCGATGTGTTGATCACGGCCGAAATTCAGCGCCTCGGCGGCGTTGTCCGACGTCACCAGGTTCCACCCCGCTCGCCCGCCAGACAGGTGATCCAGCGAGGCGAATTTACGTGCGACGTGGTACGGCTCGTTGTAGCTGGTGGTGGCCGTGGCGATCAGGCCGATGTGCTCGGTCACCACGCTCAGCGCCGAGAGCAGCGTCAACGGCTCGAAGTAATCCGAGCGCGCCATGTGACTGGCGATTTCATCACTGGGCGCGGCGACGCTATCCGCGAGAAACAGGGCGTCGAACTTCGCCGCTTCGGCAATCTGCGCCAGCCGTTTGTAGGCACTGAAATCCAGCCCGGCGTTGGCCGGCACATCGGGATGTCGCCACGCAGCGACATGGTGCCCGGTGGCCATGAGGAACGCGCCGAGTTTCAGCTGTCGGGCCATGTTCAGAAGTCCTTGCGCAGTTGCACGCCGAAGTAACGCTCGTCATCGCGAGGTACGGCGCGGTAGATGTAGTTGCCGCCACTCGCCAGCAATGGCGAATACGACTTGTCCGTAAGGTTCTTGCCGAGCAGCGCGACGCGCCAGCCATTGCTGTAATCGGCCAGTGCGACGCTGACGTTCCACAGGCCGTAGGCGCCCTGTTTGGTATTGGGGTTTTGCGCGATGTCGTATTGCACTTCGCTCTGCCAGCTGTAGTCGGTGCCCAGTTCGATATCCAGCCCATTGTTCAGCGGGATACTGTAGTCGGCGCGCACGTAACTTTTCCAGTCCGGGGTAAACGGCAGCGGCTTGCCGTCAACGTTGCACGACGTCGCCGCGCCTGGTGGGCAAGCGAATTCGTCGATGCGCGCGCGGGTGTAGGCCAGGGCGCCGGAGAACTTCAGTTGCTGGGTGGCCTGCAAGGCGTAATCGAGTTCGACCCCTTCGGTGCTGACGCTGCCGGCGTTGATCAGGCGCGTCACCACTTGCCCGGCGACGGTGTCGAAGAAGTTGGCCTGGTAGTTGTCGTACTCGCTGTGGAACACCGCAAGGTTGGTGGTCAGGCGATTATTCCAGGAAGAGGCCTTGATCCCCAATTCCCAGGTGTTGGAGGTTTCCGGTTTTAGCGCGTCGGTGTCCCGCGGCTGCATATTGAAGAACACGTTGTAGGCCGGGCCTTTATAGCCACGCGAATAGGTCAGGTAGCTGGTGACCGTATCGCTCAGGTCGTACTGCACCCCGAGGCGCCCGGACCAGCCGTCCTCGTCCACCGAACCGGAGCTGCTGGTGTTCGGCTGAATGCCACTGACGGTAGTGGCCGAAGTCGACACCCGGCGGTGATCGTATTCCAGATCATCGTGGGTCCAGCGCAGACCGGCGATGCCGCGAAAGTCCGAGGTGAAATTCAGCGTACTTTCACCGAACACCGCGTAGCTGTCGTTAGTGGTGCCGTAATCGGCAATGCCACGGTTGACACTGGTTGGAGTAGTCAGCGTGCGCTGATAGGTCTCTTCGTCCTTGCCGTGCATGTAGAACAGGCCGCCGACATACTCCAGAAACTGGCCTTTTGGCGAGGCCAGGCGCAGCTCTTGCGAGTACTGGTCGAACGCCAGGTCGCCCTTGTCCGCTGTGCCGGGGAACGCGGCGGTAATGTTGCCGAGTCGGTCGCCGTCTTGATATTGGGTGTTGTCCCAACCACGCCAAGCGGTGATCGAAGTCAGGGTGTAATCGCCCAGGTACCAATCGAGCTGGCCGGACAGGCCTTTGTTGATGTCATCGACATGGGTGCGCGTGTCGGTGTTGATCTTGCGATTGTCGCTGGAACCGCGAACCGGGTTCAGCGCATTGGCAAAGGCCGGTGTCAGCGACTGGCTGACTACGCCATTGGGGGCATCGTCGTGAGACTGCATGTAGTCGGCGATGAAGGTGAACTTGAAGTCATCGTTGGGGGTGAACTCCAGCTTGCCCCGCGCGCCTTTGTGGTTGTAGCCGTTGACTTCCTGGCCGTTGCGCTCGTTATCGACGTTGCCGTCGTAACTGCCGAACAGTGTGGTGATCGAACCTTTGAGCGTGTCGGGAATCAGGCTGCCGCCGAGGCCGAAACGGGTGCGGCTTTCGTTGCCGCTGTAGTACGACTGATCGATGTAGCCGTGGGTCTCGGCGGTTGGCGCCTTGCTGGTGATATTGAGCACGCCGGCCGAAGCATTCTTGCCGAATAGCGTGCCTTGCGGGCCGCGCAGCACTTCGACGCGGTCCAGGTCCAGCAGGTCCAAAGTGGCTTGGCCGGGACGTGCGTAGACGACGCCGTCGATCACCGTGGCCACGGTCGGCTCGACCCCGGGTGAAGTGGAAATGGTGCCGACGCCACGCACGAACAGCGAAGTGTCTTTGTTCGAGGCGCCGGTGCGGAAATTCAGTGACGGCACTTGCTGGACAATGCTCGCCACGCCATTGCGGTTATCGCGTTCCAGTTGCTCGCCGTCGATCACCGACACCGCAACCGGGACTTTTTGCAGCGACTCTTCGCGGCGCGTGGCGGTGACCGTGACAGATTGCAGCGTCGGCTGCTGTTCGCTGGCGTCGGCGGCGAATGCGTTGGCCATTGGCAACGCGGTCATGCCCGCAAACAACCAGCTCGCGGCGCGAATCGATTGCGCCAGTTTTTGTGTTGCCCCAGGAAAATTGTGCATGGTCTGACCGCTCGAAGGTGTGCCCTGAACCGCTGCCGTTCTACGACGACAGCGCCTTGGATGTGTCTTGGATGTGTCGTGGGCATTCGCTCGAGCGAGTAGCAGACAGAACGCGTTGTTAGCGCTAACATCGCTAGTATCAGCAACTGCTGCATAGATCGTCAAATACTGAAAAATTACTCTTATATGCATTTTGGTTTTAAGTAAGGATCGCCTTTTGAACCAGGACAAACCTCGCAAGCGCCGGGGCGCCGGACGCGTAACGCTTAATACCGTGGCGCGAGAGGCTGGCGTTTCGGCGATTACCGTGTCGCGTTACTTCAATCAGCCGGACCAGGTGTCGCCTGAACGACGCGAACGCATTGCGGCGGTGGTTGCGCAGTTGGGCTATGTGCCCAACCTGGTGGCAGGCGGGCTGGCCTCGGCCCGCGGCAAAATCGTCGGCATGGTGATCCCGAACATTTCCGGACCAATCTTCGCCAATACCATCCAGGGCTTCAGCGACACGCTCAGTCGCCACGGCTACCAACTGCTGCTGGCGTCGAGTTACTTCAGTGTCGATCAGGAAGAAAGCGCGGTGCGGGCGTTTCTGGGGTGGTCGCCGGCGGCGTTGGTACTGACCAGTCATTTCCACAGCGTGGGTACCGAGAAAATGATCGCTGAAGCGGATATCCCGGTGATCGAGACTTGGGACTATCAGACCGAGCGCGAGCCGATGCAGATCGGTTTTTCGCACTTCGAAGTCGGCGTGACCGCTGCGCACTATCTGCATGACAAAGGTTACCGGCGCATTGCCTTCGTTCAGAACAGCGCCGCCGGTGACTTCAGCGCGCTGGAGCGCCGCGATGGCTACGCCGCCGGTGTGCGTGAATTGGGGCTGGAGCCGTGGGTGTTTGCACCAGACGCCGATCGGCCGCCGTTTGAAGCTGGAAAGCAGGCCATGCAAGCCCTGATGAACGCCAACCCGCCCCCGGACGCGATCATTTTCGCCAACGACAACCTCGCCGCCGGCGGCTTGCTGGCCGGGCAGCGTGCCGGGCTGAAAATCCCGGAGGACTGCGCTGTCATCGGGTTTGGCGATTACCCGTTTGCCGAAATGCTGCTGCCGAGTTTGAGCACCATCAAACCGCCGGCGCTGGAGATCGGTGTGCTGGCAGCGACACGGGTGCTGGAAAGCTTGGGGGTACTGGTGGTGGAGGATGAAGTACAACGCTTGAATCTGCTGGAGTGTCAGGTGATCGGGCGGGAAAGCGCTTGAGTGCACAGGGGAAAACCTGGCCACATTAGCGGTGTTGAGTCGCACCGATAGCTTCGCGGGCAAGCCTCGCGCCTACAGGGACCACCTACAACCTGTGGGAGCGTGGCTTGCCCGCGAACCGTGCAATGCGCGGCCATTCAAGGCTAAATCCCACCTCCGTCCTGCGGCCGATCCTGCACCCACTGCCAAAACAATTGATACCCCACCGCCAGCACCACCGGGCCGATGAACAGCCCGATAATGCCGCTGGTGACCATGCCGCCCAGCGCGCCGATCAGGATCACCGGCATTGGCACATCGACTCCGCGCCCCAAAAGCAACGGTTTGAGCACGTTGTCCACCAGCCCGGCGACGAAGACATAAACAGCAAACACAATCGTCGCGGTGTTGGCGCCTTCGGTAGCGAACACAAAGGCAATCACCGGAATCGTGATCAGCGTCACCGGCAACTGCATGATGCCGAGCAGGAGTACCGCGAGGGCCAGCAAACCGGCACCGGGAATGCCCTTGAAGACAAAACCCAGCCCCACCAACAGCATCTGGATGAACGCGATACCGACCACGCCAAGCGCCACGGCACGGATGGTGGCGGTGCAGAGTTGGGCCATTTTCGGACCCTTGGCCGGATCACTGATTCGCGACGCGATCTGCACGGCAGCGCGACTGCCGCCTTCGCCGTGGGCCATGAAAATACCGGCAATGATCAAGGCAAAAATAAAGGTCAGGAAACCCATGCCGACGCCCGCCAGTTTCCCCAGCAAAGCCAGACTGACGTGTTTGATCTGCGGAATGTACTTGGCGGTCAGGTCGGGAAGATTGGTTGACGCTTGCAGCCATACATCCGACAGCGGCCGCCCCACCAGCGGCAGGCTGGCGATGCTGTCGGCAGGCGGTGGAATGTGAAAGTTGCCACCCTTGACCAGTTCCATCGCCCGTTCGACCGAGTCGGCAATTGAGGTGCCGAGAAAGTAAATCGGCAGTACCAGAATGACAATGGCAACGAGGATGATCAGCGTCGCAATCCGCCCGTCTTTTTGCCCCAGAGGACCTTTGAGCCGCGCTTGCAACGGGTAAAGCGTGATCGCCAGGATCAACGCCCACAGCATCAGGTCACGGAACGGGCTGAAGATCTCGAAGCAGAACAGCACCAGCACGAGGATCAGTCCGGCACGGATAAAGACATCGAGCAGCGTGCGCGTGAGCGTTTTTTCGGAGAAAGACGTGGGTTCCATGGATGTCTACCTAATCACCGCAATCGGTCAGCCCAGCATAGACGCTCGATTGAGAACCCGAGCCAAACCTCAACTCAGCACACCCGCTCAATATTTACACGCGAATCCACTCCACCATGACCTCCTCACTCACCCCCCGTAAGGACATCGTCATGGCTATCGCCAAAGCAGTTCCCGGTAAAACCCTGCTGACCCCGACCGACCACACGCTGATCATGATCGACCACCAGTCGCAGATGTCCTTCGCGACCAAGTCGATCGATGCCGTGACCCTGCGCAACAACGCCGCGCTGGTGGCCAAGGCTGCACGTGGCTTCAAAGTGTCGACCATCCTTACCACCGTCGCCGAGAAAAGCTTTTCCGGCCCGATCTTCGACGAAATAAAGTCGGTGTTCCCGGAACACACCATCATCGACCGCACCAGCATGAACACCTGGGAAGACGAGCGCATTGCCGTCGAAGTCAACAAGTTCGGCAAACAGAAGATCGTCCTTGCCGGCCTGTGGACCTCCGTGTGCATCGTTGGCCCGGCGCTGTCGGCCATTGATCAGGGTTTTGAGGTGTATTTCATCGCCGATGCATGCGGCGACGTGTCCATTGAAGCCCATGAAATGGCGATCCAGCGCATGGTCCAGCTCGGTGCTCGTCCGATGACGTCGCTGCAATACCTGCTTGAGCTGCAACGCGACTGGGCACGCGGCGAGACTTACGACGAAACCGTGAAAACTTCGATTGCCAACGGTGGTTCCTACGGCTTGGGCCTGATCTACGCCAAGACCATGTTCGGCGGCTCCGAAGGCCATTAATTCAACACCGCCTCCCCTCGGTAGGAGTGAACCTGCTCGCGAAGCGGTGTTTCAGTCGACACCTGTGTTGCCTGACCCGACGCTTTCGCGAGCAGGCTCACGCCTACAAGAGACCTGCGTCGCCTCCTCTTTGTGGTAATTGATCAATGAAAGACCTCAAGGTCAGGCTGCCGTTGTGCTTGTCAGTTTTGCTGTCGGGCCTGACCGCTCAGGCAGATGAGCCGGCGCAAGGCTTTCTGGACGGTTCAACCGTTGAAGTACTGAGTCGCAATTTCTACCTCAACAGCGACTACCGCACGCCCTCGCCTTCCGGCAAGAGTTACAAGGCCGAATGGGCCCAGGGATTTATCAGCTCGTTCGAATCGGGATTCACCGCCGGCACCTTCGGATTGGGTGTTGACGCCCACGGCTTTGTGGGGTTGAAACTTGATGGCGGCAAGGGCCATTCCGGAACGGGATTGTTGCCCGTGGACAGTGACGGCCGCAGCGAGGACAGCTATTCCAGCGCGGGCGGCGCACTGAAAATCAAGGCTTCGAAAACCACGCTGGCCTTCGGCGAAATGATGGTTGAAACACCGGTCTTCGACACCGCCGACAAACGCCTGCAACCCGAGTACGCCACCGGTTTCTTGTTGAACAGTCGTGAAATAGAGGGCGTCAATCTGGTCGCCGGCCACTTCACCGCCTTCAAGAACCAGGACGGCGCGTCGGGCAAGGACGACTTCTACGGCTACGGCGCGAACACCGCAGCCGGCGGCATTTCATTACTGGGCGCGGACCTGTTTACGCAAAGTCCCTTCGGCGCAGCGCTCTATGCCTCGGAACTGACCGATACCTGGCATCAGTATTACGGCAATTTGCACCTGAAACAGTCCGGCTGGTTTCTCGACGCCAACCTCTATCACACCAAGGACACAGGCCAGGCACTGGCAGGCGCGATCGATAACACCGCGTTCAGCTTGTCGGGCAGATACACGCTCGATGCCCATGCGTTGACGCTGGCCTATCAAAAGGTCAACGGCGACACGCCGTTCGATTTCGTCGGTGGCGACTCGATCTACCTCGCCAACTCGATCAAATACGCCGACTTCAACGGCGCTCACGAACAATCCTGGCAAGCCCGCTACGACCTCGATTTAAGCGCCTATGGCATTCCGGGCCTCAAATTCATGACCCGTTATGTCATGGGCAGCCAGATTGACGGCACCCATGCGCCCAAGGGCGGAGCCTACAACCCGTTCGATGAATCCGTCGGCGATAACGTGCCTCAGCAAGGTGATGGTGGCCGGCACTGGGAGCGTGATATCGATCTGCGTTACATCGTCCAGTCCGGATCGGCCAAGGGCCTGTCGCTGCAACTGTCCCATGTCTCGCACCGGGCCAACAGCGCTCAGGGCGGAGATGATATTGACCGGGTGTATGTGGTCGTCGAGTACCCGCTGACATTCGGTCCTTTCTGACCCTGCAGGAGCGAGCTTGCTCGCTCCTGCAGGGGTTGGCGATTATCATGGCGGGCATTACCCACCCCGCTGTTACGAGACTGAGCATGACCTTCGATTTTGATCAGGTGTTCGACCGCCACGATACCGGCAGTACCAAATGGAGCCGTTACCCGGCCGACGTATTGCCGATGTGGGTTGCCGACATGGATTTCGCGGCGCCGACGGTGATCATCCAGGCCCTGCAAAAACGTCTGGAACACCCGTTGCTCGGTTACAGCGTGGCCCAGGATGACTTGCGCGACGCCATCGTCGCCGATCTGTGGAACAAGTTCGCCTGGCGTGTCGAGCCGCAAGCGTTGATTTTCCTGCCCGGCGTAGAATCGGGTTTCAACATGGCGTTGCACGCCCTGGTGCAGCCACAGCAGAATGTTGTCGTTCAGGTGCCCAACTACCCGCCGCTGCGGCATGCCCCCGTGCATTGGGGTTTGAACAAGGTTGAGCTGAGTTTCGATTCGCTGGCCGACGGCACCTACGCCACGCCACTCGATACCTTGCGCCAGTCCCTGGCAGGTGGCGGTGCATTGCTGCTGAGCAACCCGCACAATCCGTTGGGCAAGGCATTCCTACGGGAAGAATTGCAAGCGGTTGCCGACATCTGCGTGGAACAGGACGCCTGGATCATCTCCGACGAAATCCACGCCGAGCTGTGCTTCGACGGGCACCGGCACATTCCCACCGCATCATTGAGCGCGGAAATCGCCAAACGCACCATCACGCTGATGTCAGCGAGCAAGGCTTACAACATCGCCGGCCTGAAAACGTCGTTCATGATCATTCAGGACCCGGCGCTGCGCGAGCGGGTCAATCACGCCCGTTGCGGGATGGTCGACAGCGTCAACCCGTTGGGCATGGAAGCGACGCGGGTTGCCTACACCGAAGCCGGGCCGTGGCTGACCGAACTCGTGGGCTACCTGCAAGGTAACCGCGATTACCTGGCCGATGCGGTTCGCACCCGATTGCCAGGCATCACTATGAACGTGCCGCAAAGCACCTACCTCGCCTGGCTCGATTGCTCGGCGCTGGGCCTGGAAAATCCACAGCAGTTTTTCCTTGAGCAGGCAAAGGTCGGGCTGAGCCCAGGCCTGGATTTTGGCGATGATTGCCAACAGTTCGTGCGCCTGAACTTCGGCTGCCCGCGTGCATTGCTGGAGGAAGGGATTGCGCGGATGGAGCGCAGCCTGCGTAACCGCAACTCTAACTGACGCAAATCCAACCGAACTCGACCCAGACGCGCAGGGTCCACCCCTTTGATGCTTGCGCCTTGAACACAAAAAAAATCCCGATGACCTTCCGGCCAGGGCTACGGAATCACAGGCGATAAACCGATGCTCTAATTCAACCCACACCCATTCGGCGAGTACAGACCATGACCTTTGTTGTTTGGGTGGCTGTGTTGGGCGCAGTGCTGCTGACGTTAGCGCTGACGTCCTCGTACCTGCGCTGGATGCCGGTGACGACCTCCGCGGTGTGCCTGTTACTGGGCATCGTCATCGGACCGCAAGCGTTGGGGTTGCTGAAACTGGACCTGAAGGATGCCACCCTCTGGATGGAGCACCTGACGGAAGTCGCGGTGCTTTTTTCGCTGTTTGTCTGCGGTTTGAAGTTGCGCTCTCCCTTCAAGGACAAAAACTGGCGTGTGGCCGTCGGCCTCGCCGGCCCGGTGATGGTGCTGACCATTGCCGGTGTTTGTCTGCTGCTGCATTACGGTCTCGAACTGTCCTGGGGGGCCGCCGTGCTGATCGGCTCGATACTGGCGCCCACCGATCCAGTACTCGCCGCGCTGGTGCAAGTCAACGATGCGCGGGATGACGACAGTGTGCGGTTCGGCCTCTCGGGTGAAGCGGGTCTCAACGACGGGATTGCCTTTCCATTCGTCATCCTCGGTCTGCTGCTGTTACAACACGACGGCAATCCCGGCTGGCTGGGCGACTGGGCGTTGCACAACTTGTTATGGGCCGTGCCCGCCGGTCTGCTGATCGGTTACGGCATGGGGCGCGGCATCGGCCGCCTGACGCTGGTGCTGCGGATCAAAAATAACGACAGCACCGTTTCTCCCAATGACTACCTGGCACTCGCGTTGATCGCCCTGGCCTACGTCGGCGCCGAATCGATTCATGGCTACGGCTTCCTGGCAGTCTTTGCCGCAGGCCTCGGCCTGCGCCACGAAGAGGTCAAATCCACCGGTGATGACGAAGTGCCCGCCGAGCATCTGGTACAACCGGTGGTCGGTCACCAGAACCTCGAGCCCCAACATGCCGTGCATGGCGATACCGAAAGCCTCGAAGACACTCAGGTCGCCGCCGGCATCATGATGGGTGACATGCTCGCTTTCGGCAGCCTGGTGGAACGGGCCATGGAGGTTTTTCTGGTGACGTTGCTCGGTGTGGTGCTGATTGCACACTGGGACTGGCGAGCACTGTTGATCAGTGCGGTGCTGTTTTGCCTGATCCGCCCGCTGAGCGTGGTCGCCCTGCCTTGGCGCGGGGTGTTGAACGGTCATCAGCGGATGTTGATCGGCTGGTTTGGCATCCGCGGCATTGGCAGCCTGTACTACCTTTTCTATGCGCTGAACCATGGGCTAGCCCCGTCAATTGCAACGCTGTGTACCGACCTGACGTTGTCGGTGGTGGCCCTGAGCATCCTGGTGCATGGCATCAGTACGCAACCGGTGCTCGCTTGGTATGAACGGCACAAGCAGCTAACAACTTGATTTGATGGCCAAGTATTTGCGCCAGAAACCATCAGTTTTTCACCTTCATAATTTTGAAATCCTTTTGCGAACCAGCAGGTCACACGCTTACTCCCGCCCGGTTTTATCCTCCGTGGCGTCGATCCCCATCCATAGAACCTGGACATTCAAGGTGCTGGTCATGATTCAGTATTCCACTCGCAATGAAATCAAAGCCTGCCGGGCCTTCGCTCTGGAGCGTAACCGTCAGATGTTCGAAGATGCCCAGGCATTGAGCCGCAGTGCCTTTGAAATGCTGGAAGACCGTGATCTTGATGGCGAGTTGTTTGACCGCTATCAGGCGATACGCAGGAAAGCTGATCTGAAGTTCCAGGAAGCAATCGAGCACTTGCAGGTACTGAACGAAGATTTCCCGCCGATTCCGCTGTCGGTGCCTTCACCGACTCAGGCAACCGGCGAGACCGCGAACTGCATGAGTCAAATTTAAGACTCATGCAGCCTGCATGAGTGCATTTGGCCATCAGACTTTTCAAGTTGTTGATTTTCAAGGCGGTTAACGTTGTAACTCATCAGGCACGACAAATGCTCCATGACCAGGAGCGACCTTCGGCCTTGAGACCGTTTGCGCACACCCCCGTGACTACTTGAGAGACTCGACCATGAACGCCATCGAACTGTTAGAAGCTGACCATGTCCGCGTAAAAAGCATCCTGACCCAACTCAGCGAATCCACCGATCGCGGCATCAAGAAACGCACCGAACTGCTGGCGAAGCTGGAAATGGAGATTGCCATCCATACCCGCCTTGAAGAGGAAATCCTCTATCCGGCGTTCAAGGAAGCCGGTGGCAAGGAACAGGACGTCATGTATTACGAGGCAAAGGAAGAGCATCGCACCGTGGATTCGCTGGTGCTGCCAGATTTGAAACTGACCGATCCATCCACCCCGGAATTCTCTGGTCGGGT
Organism: Pseudomonas sp. GB2N2; assembly: GCF_054897705.1. Taxonomy (NCBI): domain Bacteria; kingdom Pseudomonadati; phylum Pseudomonadota; class Gammaproteobacteria; order Pseudomonadales; family Pseudomonadaceae; genus Pseudomonas; species Pseudomonas sp. GB2N2. The sequence continues at coordinate 1,457,211 of NZ_CM142701.1, read as the reverse complement.
GAAAGTGGTCAAAGAACTGCTGGAGCATCACATCGAAGAAGAAGAAACGGAGATGTTTCCTCAGGCCAGGAAGCTGTTGGGCAAAGCGACGCTGGACGAGATGGGCGCGCAGATGGAGGCCATGAAGGCTCAGTATAAAAAAGAGATGAGCGCCAATATGGCGGCTTGATCAATTTAGCGGACACAAAAAAGGCCCGGTATTTACTGGGCCCTTTTTTTGCAAGACGCCTGATCCCGGAACCCACGTTGGAGCCTGCTTGCTGGCAATGGCGGTGGTTCAGCCAATAGCTGCATTGGCTGCATAGACGCCATCGCCAGCAAGCAGGTTCCTACAAATGAGGGGGAATTCGTGGGGTCAGTCACCCACCCGGGTTCGTGACCTGAATGTAAACCGCATACATACCCAGCAACACCCAAAAGGTCGCAAAGATCCACGGCGTGCGCACTGAGAACAGCAGCGATTTGCGGTAACCCTTATGGGACGATTCCATTTCGCTAAACAACGGCGACTCGTCGTAAGCCAGTCCCATGAACGGTTCGCTGCGCAGCAACTCACTCTGCTTGAAATGCCAGTGATCAATAATGTCGTACGCCGCGCGGATACCCGGCCAGGCGTTAAGCGAGCTGAGCAGTCCCAACAACGCCAGAAACGGCGGCACCACCAGCGTGAAGAGCTTGCCCCACTCGGGATTGAGATTGGACATGCACGACGCAAAGGCAATCACCAGAAACGATTGCGCCGCCAGGTAGGCGTCCGTGCGGTTGGCCAGAATGCTGGTTTCGTACTGGATTTCCCGGCGGTAGAAATCCAGGCGTTCCTTGGGCGAACCGAACATCTTGGCGTTGTGTTCGGTCAGGGTCTCCTCGGCAGGGGCTTCAGTCAGTATTCTTGGCACGGGCATCACACAGTGGTCTAAAGCGTTTAGAAGAAACGCTCGCCGACAAGTTCAGCCGGATTAACCCCGCTAGAAGCTCGTGCGATTCACTTCATCGTCGACGCAATGATGTCCACCAGGTTGAGTTGGGTGAACGGTTTGGACAGGCGTGGCAGCCTCGTCGCAAAGCCTTCCAGCCGTTCGGCGTAACCCGTGGCAAGGATAATCGGCAGGTTCGGCTTGAGCGTCCTGATGGCCTGCGCCAGTTGCGCGCCGTCCATCTGTGGCATCGCCATGTCGGTAATGACCAGATCGATCACCTTGTCACTGTCGAACACGGCCAGCGCTTGGTCACCGGACACCGCACTGATCACTCGATGCCCCAGGTCTTCGAGCAGCAGGCAGGTACTGGTCAGCACCAGGCTATCGTCATCGACCACCAGCACACACAAGCGCGGCACCGGCGGCGCTGCGTCCTCCTCAACAGGCTTGGCCACCGCCCCATGCGTCGCGACAGGAATCCACAATTGCGCCGTGGTGCCCTCGCCTTTCTGGCTTTTGAGAATGAACCGCCCACCCAGTTGCTCGATGAAGCCGTGCACCATCGACAGTCCCAGCCCCGTGCCTTTACCGACCCCTTTGGTGGTGAAGAACGGGTCCATCGCCACGGCAAGGGTGGCGTCGTCCATGCCTTCCCCAAAATCTTCAATGCTCAGGCAAACGTAGCGGCCGGACATTGGCGTGAGCGAAGCATGATCGCGGGCGTCTTCGGACCTCGCACTGATGAGGATCTTTCCGCCATGGGGCATCGCGTCGCGGGCGTTGGTCACCAGGTTCAGGACTGCCAGTTCGAGCTGGTTAATGTCGGCAATAACCGGTTCGACCGCTTCCGTGAACACGGTTTCCAATACCACCGACGGCCCGAGGGAACTGCGCAGCAGCCCGGTAATGCCTTCCACCAGCGTCGGTAGCTCGACGGATTCGGTCTTCAGTTCCTGGCGCCGGGCAAACGCCAGCATACGCTGGGTCAGCGAGACCCCGCGCATGGCGCCCTGGGTAGCGTTATCCAGCAACCGGGTGATTTTCGGGTCCTCGCCCACGCGCTTGCGCACGATCTCCAGATTGCCAAGAATCACCGTCAGAAGGTTGTTGAAATCGTGGGCAATCCCGCCGCTAAGTTGCCCGATGGCCTGCATTTTTTGCGCCTGGAACAGCGCTTCGCGGGTTTGTTCAAGGGTCTGCTGGGCGATCGTCGCGTCGGTGATATCCCGGGTGATCTTGGCGAAACCGAGCAACGTGCCGGTGTCGCTCCAGATCGGATCGACCACGACATGCGCCATGAATCGTGTGCCGTCCTTGCGCAGCCGCCAGCCCTTGTTTTCGAAGCGCCCGTCGCGCACGGCAATGCTCAGTGTGCGTTGTGGTTCGCCGGCCTCGCGATCTTCCGGGGTATAAAAACGCGAAAAGTGCTGGCCGATAATCTCGGCTTCCTCATAGCCTTTGAAACGCTTGGCACCCGCGTTCCAGCTGGAAACGATGCCGTCCGGATCAATCATGTAGATCGCATAGTCAATCACCGCATCGATCAACAGGCGAAAGCGCCCGTCGTCCATGGCGTTGGCTTTGGTTCGATCTCCGCTCATTGAGCCCTCACGGCAAGACTGTTTTCATGAAGTATGGGACAAAGCGAAAAATTCGACAGCACGAAAACGCTCCCTCGCGCGCGTGGGTCAGGTTGCCTCCAGGGTCGTTGCACCGGCGTGAGTTCCGATTGCCCACCAGCGTGGCAGCAGTTGCTTGACCTTGCTGTCGCCAAACCGGTCATCGATGAGCATCACAACGCCTTGATCCTGTTGGGTACGAATCACCCGCCCCGCCGCCTGAACCACTTTCTGCACGCCGGGATAAAGGTAGGTGTAGTCGTAGCCGGCGCCGAAAATCGCCGCCATACGGTGTTTCAACTGTTCATTGACCGGGTTGAGTTGCGCCAGGCCGAGGGTGGCGATAAAGGCGCCGATCAGGCGGGCTCCGGGTAAATCGATGCCCTCGCCAAACGCCCCGCCAAGGACCGCGAAGCCGACGCCCTGACTGTACGCGGTAAATTGATCGAGAAAGTCCTGACGCTGCCCTTCACCCATGCCCCGCGATTGCGACCACAGCGGGATGTGTGGATGCGTCTTGGCCAGTAACTGCGCCACTTGCTGCAAGTAATCGAAGCTGCTGAAAAACGCCAGGTAGTTGCCGGGACGCTCATTGAACTGACGGGCAATCAGCTCGACGATGGGCGCGAGGGACGACTGTCGATGCACAAACCGCGTCGAAATCTGGCTGACGATCTGCACCTGCAACTGGTCTGCATGAAACGGTGATTCAACATCGATCCAGACAGTATTCGCCGGCGTCCCGAGCAGGTCCGCGTAGTAATGACGCGGGCTCAAGGTCGCGGAAAACAGTACGGTGCTGCGTGCTGCCGTCAGCCGTGGGCGGATGAACCCGGCGGGCACCACGTTGCGCAGGCACAGTTGTGAGAGGTTGCGCTGGCGGTCGAGGTCGCGCTTGCTGATATCAAACAGGAACTGCTCATCGAAGAGTTCCGCAACCCGGCAAAATTGCAGCATCTCGAAATAGAAGTTCTGCAAAGCGCTGTCCAGGCCTTGCGGGTGATCGTTGAGGTAGTCGCCGATACTGGCGGTGCATGACGACACGGCCTGGAGCAGTTTTTCCGGGGGCCTGTCGTAGGCCTGATACGGCGCAAGTTGCAGGTTGTGCAGGGCGTTCCATTCACGATTGACCCGCTGCAGGGCTTTCTTCAACGGCTCGGGAGCGGTTTTGCGCACGCCGTTGAGGGCCGCCTGGTCAAGGCTGGCGCTATACATTTGACGCCCGCGCTCCACCAGATTGTGCGCTTCATCCACCAGCACCGCGACGTTCCAGCTATTGGCCTGGGCCAGCCCGAACAGCAGCGCACTGAAGTCGAAATAGTAGTTGTAGTCGGCGACCACCACATCGGCCCAGCGGGCCATTTCCTGGCTCAGGTAGTACGGACAGACCTCGTGTTCAAGTGCCACCTCGCGCAAGGCGCTCTGGCTCAACAGCGTCAACTCGCTGGCGGCCTGACGCGCCGCCGGCAAGCGGTCGTAGAAACCCTGGGCCAACGGGCAGGATTCGCCGTGGCAGGCTTTGTCCGGGTATTCGCAAGCCTTGTCCCGGGCAATCATCTCCAGCACGCGCAACGGTGGCGCGGCGCTGCTGTCGAGAATGACCTGCATCGCATCGAGCGCCAGTTTGCGCCCCGGAGTTTTCGCCGTGAGGAAGAACACCTTGTCCAGCTGCTGCGGCGCCAGGGCCTTGAGCATCGGGAACAGCGTGCCGACGGTCTTGCCGATCCCTGTCGGCGCTTGCGCCATCAGGCAGCGGCCGGTACTGGCGGCTTTGAACGCCGACTCAGCCAGGTGACGCTGGCCGGGACGAAAGTCAGCATGTGGAAACGCTAACGCCTGCGCCCCCTGATTGCGCGCCTCGCGATGGGCCATTTCCTGTTCCGCCCAATGCAGAAACAGCCGGCAATGGTGCTCGAAGAACACCTGCAGTTCTTCAGCATTGAACGCTTCGACCAGACAGGTTTCCTTTTCGCTGACGATGTCGAAGTACACCAGCGCAACGTTGATCTGCGCCAGGTCCAGTTTCTGGCACATCAACCATCCGTAGACCTTGGCCTGCGCCCAGTGCAGTTGACGATGGTTGGCCGGCTGCCTGGTCAAGTCCCCGCGATAGGTTTTGACTTCTTCCAGGCAGTTTTGCGCCGGGTCGTAGCCGTCCGCCCTGCCCCTGACCTTTAACGTTTGATACAGACCTTCGAGTGCAACTTCACTCTGGTAACCCTCGCTGCGCCGGGACGCCACCGTGCGGTGACCGACAATGCCTTCCAGCGCTGTCGGCGACGGTGTGAAACGCAGGTCGAGATCGCCGACCTTGGCGGTAAACTCACACAACGCCCGCACCGCAATGCTATAGCTCAAGCGCTCTGCTCCGCCCATTGCACGTAGCAGACCGCAACGGGCATCTGGTGTTCATGGCAGAACTCGAGCCAGCGCAACTGGTTGTCCTGCAGGCGATCGCCAGGGCCTTTGACTTCAATCATGCGATAGGTTTTATCCTGCGGCCAAAACTGGATCAGGTCCGGCATGCCGGCGCGGTTGGCCTTGATGTCCAGCAGCAGGCGGTTGAACCAGTGCTTGAGATGCTCGGCCGGAAGGCAATCGAGTGCCTGTTCGAGCAGTTCCTCGTTCAGCGCGCCCCAGAACACGAAGGGTGATTGCACGCCCCACTTGGCGACATAGCGTTCCCGGATCGTGTGCCGGTAACGCCCGTCTTCGAGTTCGGCGAGGCAGGTTTGGAACAACTCCGCCCGGCGCGCATGGAAGTCTTCATTGTGCAGGTCCACCGGCCCACGCTGGAACGGGTGGAAAAACGCCCCCGGCAAAGGCGCGAAAATCGCCGGCCAGCACAGCAAGCCGAACAACGAGTTGATCAGGCTGTTTTCGACGTAATGCACCGGGGCGCAATCCTCCGCCAGATGTGCCTGGACGTAAAACTCCACCGACAGCGCGGGATCGGTTCTGGGCAAGTGCAGGTCGAGGCGATACAGGCCCTTGGCCGAAGATCGTTTCACCGGCGGCCCACCGAGTTTGCGTCGCAGCCTCGGCATAACCCGCAGCAAATGCTGTTGTTCCGCCGCGCTTTCCGGCATTTGCCCGGCAACGGTGGCCAGGTCCATGGCCAGTCGATACTCGCCGCAGCGCTCCAATACTCGAATCATCCGCTGCCGCGCACCGGGCCAGGCACAAGCGCGGTAAATGCTCAGCGCATTGGCGAAATCCGCCATGCGCTCGCAGTGCTGACCCATTTGGAACAGCAGCTTGCCGCGCCGTTTCTGCAACCAGGGATTGTCCAGCGTCAGGCCGTTGATCTGCTCCACGACCTCGGCCACCACTTCACCACCCTCGAAACGCTGCTGGCACGTGTGAAGAAACAGGCAGGCATCCACGTCCGCGCGACTGCGCAGCCCTCGGGACTCCGCACAGAACTCGACTTTTTCGTAGGTGAAGATGCCGAGGTCCGCCAGCACGAACTCCGACCAGTCCTGATACAGATTGCCGAAAAACATCAGGCGCAGACGGTCACACAGGCTCATGATGGTCAGGCTGAACAGTCGGTCTTCCAGTGGCGCACACCACTGGGAAAAACGCTGGGGTTGGGGAAACTGCTCGCTCAGGATCGGCAGCCAATCGACCTTTTTACCTTTGGGCTGATCGATGGCGGTACTGAAGCACTGGAGGATTTCTGCCTTGAGCAATACCTCGAACAGCGTTTCGAGCGGCAGCGGCGCCTGCTCATCAATCCAGCCCAGTTCCAGCAACGGCACGGCAGCGTTGGCGATGTCGCCAATTTCGAGGTAGTGCAATTTACTCGAGCGAAAATGTATGCCCTTGCGCATGACCATCCGCACCAGCAAAGCCCTGGATTCTAGGGGGACCTGATTGAAGTCACGGATGAACGCCTGCTCCTCGGCAATCAGTACATCGGCATAGCGATGTTCAAGCCAATCAAGCACTTGCATGAAGTTGTTCAAGTAATAGAACGGATCGTCGAGCGGTTTTTGAGTCACAGGAAAACAGGGCCATGGCGAGGGAGTACTGGTTATGCGTACAGATACCAGTAACGCCCTGTCCGGTGCAAACGGAAAAGGATCAGCGGCGACGCATTCCATGAAATTTTCGCGGCCCGTCGAACTTTCTGCCGATCCGTCGCACCAACCGCGTTAGAGGTGCAGTGGCGATTGAAGCCGTCGCACTGCTTTTTTGTGGATGAGAGGTGGTTATGAATATCAAGACGCTGGGTTTGCCGCTGGCAGTGGCGACCCTGTTAGCCCTGGCCGGATGCTCCACGCCAACGGTCGTGACGCTGCAGAACGGCACCCAATATTTGACCCAGGACATGCCGAAAGCCAGTTCGAAGGATGGCTTTTACGAATTCAGAGATATTTCCGGGGCGAAGGTGAAGGTCAAGTTCGATGACGTGGCGACAGTGCGCAAGGAAGATTGAGCCGACGACTGCTGCGCAGCCGAACGCAGGCTGCGTCAGCTGCTACAACAATATGCGGCGTACGATGTACCTGTAGCAGTTGCCGAAGGCTGCGTCCGGCTGCGCAGCAGTCGTGAAAAACGTTATAACCAACACGCATCCCAACGCGGATAATCGTGTACACGCGTCACCAACCCTCCCCTGATCGGATTGGCCACTACATAACGTGCAAGATCTTTCACGTCCTCCTCCCGCCGAACCGTTCGATCGTGACAGCCCTTCTGCCACAGCCGCCCTCGCCGTCCTAATGCCTGATTAACCGCCTGGCTACTTCGCGATTTTATCCGGCACATCAGCTCGCCCAAGGTTTTCTCGCGCAACTGCACCGGGCAATGCATGTGATCCGGCATCACCACCCCCATCAAGAACTCGCCCCAGCCCTCTTCCTGGGCTTGACGTAACTGATGAACAACCAACCTGCCCTATCGCTAATCAGCAAAAAACGGCTGCCGTTGGTCAACGACAGCCGTTAGTAGAGAGTCCAGTCTCATAAAACCGACCAACTCGCAGTTGACCCGCATGTGTATAGGTTGGGCATTCCCTTGCCCCTTATCCCTCAAAAGGAACCCTGGAATCTACAGCGTTAACCGCCAGCCCATCTTTCAACTATGGCTACAAATTATGAACCCTCAACTGCCGGTACGAATCTTGTTCCACACCCGCGTACGAATCCGGTCGATGTTCAGCGGCATCGCTTCGAGGGCAAACAATTTCCCCATCATTTCCGGGCTTGGATAGACCTTGGTGTCGTTCCTGATCGTCGGATCGATCAGGCTGTCAGCCTGCTCGTTGCCGTTAGCGTAATGCACGTAGTTGCTGATGCTGGCCATGACGTCCGGGCGCAGCAGGTAGTTCATGAAGGCGTAACCGGCTTTTACATCCGGGGCATCGGCGGGCATGGCGACCATGTCGAACCAGATCGCGGCGCCTTCCTTGGGAATTGCATAACCGATGTCCACGCCGTTCTTGGCTTCCTTGGCGCGGTTTTCCGCTTGAAGGATGTCGCCGGAGAAACCGACCGCCACGCAGATATCACCGTTGGCAAGGTCGCTGGTGTACTTCGATGAGTGGAAATAGCTGACGTAAGGTCGGACCTTCATCAGCAACACTTCGGCCTTTTTATAGTCTTCCGGGTTCTTGCTGTGGTGCGGCAGGCCCAAGTAGTTCAGGGCGGCCGGAAGCAGCTCCGGGCCGTTGTCGAGGATCGCCACACCGCACTTTTGCAGTTTGGCCATGTTCTCGGGTTTGAAGATCAGGTCCCAGGAATCCACGGGCGCGTTATCGCCCAAAACGGCTTTGACCTTGGCGATGTTGTAGCCAATCCCGGTACTGCCCCACAGGTACGGGAAACCGTGCTCGTTGCCCGGGTCGTTGGTCTGCAGGGCTTTGAGCAACACCGGATTGAGATTCTTCCAGTTCGGTAATTGGCTCTTGTCGAGCTTCTTCAGCGCCCCGCCCTGAATCTGCCGGGCCATGAAGTGGTTGGACGGAAACACCACGTCGTAACCGGATTTGCCGGTCATCAACTTGCCATCAAGGGTTTCGTTGCTGTCGTAGACGTCGTAGCTGAAGCCGATGCCGGTTTCTGCCTTAAAGTTTTTCGTGGTGTCCGGTGCGATGTAGTCCGACCAGTTGTAGATTTTCACAGTGTCAGCGGCGTGGCTGAGGCTCACGACGAGCGCCAACGGGGCCAGTGCCAGGGTCTTTCGGATCATGAGTGGATTCCTGTAGGGGTTATTTTTGTTGGCAGGCAATCAGAGGATCAAAAAATCAAAACGTAGGTCTTGCGCACGGTTTCCTGAATGTCCCAGATACCGAGGCTGTTCGCTGGCAACATCAGTGCATCGCCAGCTTCTATGTGGAGTGTTTCGCCGTCGTCCGGGGTGAACGTGCAGCGGCCCTGGATGAAATGACAAAACTCCTGGGCGACGATCTGCCGCCGCCAGCGACCGGGCGTGCATTCCCAGACGCCGGTCTCGACGCCATCGTCGCGCTCGACGCTGGTGGTGGATGCCACGGCCACCGGGGTGCCCAACGGCACGGCGACCGGGTTCGACTCGTCCAGTTTCAGGGTTGCGGTGTTCTTGAATTGCGTGATGCTCATGGGCGTACCTGTCGATGTTTTACTGCATGAAACTTTCCATGAACCCGGCGACCCCGCTGGCCACCTTGCGCCGCCAGGGCGCGGTCGCCGGGTTGGCCAGGGTCTGGTCTTCGTGGACGAAGCTGCGGATGATCGCGTTGTAACCGAGCCAGCGGCAGGGTTCTGGTTCCCAGGCTTTAAGCGCCCCGAGACCGCCCCGAATGACCCAGGGCTGATGAACCAGTTCGGTATCGCGCTGCAGAATCAGATCGGCCAAGGTCCGCCCGCCGAGGTTGCTGGCGCCAACGCCCTCCCCGCCATAACCGCCGGAGAAGGCGATACCGCTGGCCTGATCGCACAACATGTGGGGCTTGAAGCGCCGGGACATGCCCAGGTTGCCGCCCCAGCCGTGAGTGATGCGCACGTTCTTGAGTTGCGGGAACAGCTCGCCGAAGAGGTAGCGGCGCAATTCCACTTCGTTGGTCGTCAGGTCGAAGTCGTGACGCAGCTTGCCGGCGAACTGATAGCCGCCCCGAGCGCCGAACACCAAGCGGTTATCCGCCGTTCGTTGACCGTAGGTGACTTGGCGGCTGCTTTCGCCAAATGCCTGGCCGCGACTCAGGCCGATTTCGTCCCACGTCGCGGTCGACAGTGGCTCAGTGGCGACGATCAGGCTTTGCACCGGCAACTGATAGCGCCCCAGCGGCGGCAGTGTGGTCGCGTAACCTTCCACTGCCGGCACGATCCAGCGGCTGCGCACCGAGGCTTTCGCCGTGCGCAGGCTGCCCGACTGCCAGTGGCTGACCGCACTGTTCTCGTAGATTCGCACGCCCATGCGCTCCACCGTCCGGGCCAGGGCTCGAACCAGTTTGGCCGGGTGCAGGGTCGCGACGTGCGGCGCATAGATGCCGCCGTAAGGCTTGGCGATCCGGATCTGCTGCGCCAACTGTTCCGGGCTGAGCCAGCGGTAATGGCGTTCGTTCAGGCCCTGTTTATAGAGCTTGTCCAGGTAATGCCGGAGGCTAGCTTCCTGTTCGGGATAGCGCGCGGCGCAATACAGTGCCCCACCCTTGCGGTAATCGCAGTCAATGCCCTCACGTTCGAGGACAATCTCGACTTCATCCGGAATGCTGTGCAGGAGATCGTAGGAGGCGCGACGCTGTTCAAAAGGCAGATCGGCCAGCAAGCGGTCTTCGCCCAGAATGTTGCCCATCAGCCAGCCGCCGTTGCGGCCCGACGCACCAAAACCGGCGGTCTGCGCTTCAACGATGGCGATGTTAAGGCCCGGCGCCAGACGCTTGAGGTAGTACGCGGTCCAAAGTCCGGTGTACCCCGCGCCAATGATGGCGACGTCGACCTCCAAGTCATGTTCCAGTGCCGGACGCGCCAGCAACGGCTCGTCGAGCTGATCCATCCACAAACTGATACTGCGCCACGCCGGCATGCAAGACTCCGCCACTCAAACTTCGATGGCGTTGATCCTAGTGTGTGGCCTCAGGGGCTGTCTTGCGCGCGTGCACGCAAAGAAATTTGTTTGGCATAGGCCTTCGGTGACTGGCCGGTGTGCTGGCGAAAACAGCTGTAGAACGCCGACAGCGAATTGAAGCCGGCGGCAAACGCCAGATCGTCGATCCGCAGCGGCGGTGTGGCACTGTCCAGTGCCGCGAGCAAGTGCTGCAAGCGGGCCTGGTTCACGTAGCGATAAAAAGTCTGGCCCAGCACCTGGTTCAACAGGTAGGAAATCTGATTGCGGCTGTACCCGCATTCCCTCGCCACCCGCTGCAGATCGAGTTCGGGATCGAGATAGGGTTGCTGACGCTCGAAATACTGTTGCAGGTCCTGCGCCATGAAGCTCAACTGACGCGGCGACAACCCGAGCCGACTGGCCGCCGGGCGCTGCGGATGGCTCGAGGTTTTGCTGACAGGTTGCTCATGCACCAGCGAGGCGTATTCGTTGACGCGCCAGATCAGCCCGTCGCGGACGGTAATCGCCTCACTGGCGCGAAACGACACCAGGCCTTCGCCGCCGCGCAGGGTGATGCGGTATTGAATGAACGCCGTGTCGCCGTCGAGGCGGATTCGATCGGAATGCTCCAGTGCTTCGTCGGGGGCGCGCGGCATACTGCTGCGCACGTACTCGCGCAACTCATCCAAGCCCATCGCGCGGTTCTGGAAAAAGTCGTGGTACTTCACGTCCGGGTGATACAGCGCCATGACCCCATCCAGATCCCGGTGCTTCCAGCGCAGGTGATAACGCATGACCGTTTCGCTCGTGGCCTGGGTTTGCAGCGGACCATCATCATCGGAAGGCATAGCGGTCTCGACGGGAAAACTGCGAGCTTGCCACGATGGCGCTTTGACCTGAATCAAAAAAAACGCAATCAATCGCTAAACGGCCTGAAAACTCCACCTTATGTTCACACGCGGATGCTACTTTTAAGAGCAGTCACCGGTTGAGCCAACGAAGGCTCTTCCCTCCTAACATGAGCTAAAGGAAGCGCTCGATGAAGAAGGCGGGCAACATATGAATAAAGGTTTCAGTAAGGTCACCTTTCCAAACGCCTGCCAGCTGATGCGCTGGCATTTTCATCCCATGGGCTTCGAGGCGAGCATGGACGCACCGGGCAGCATGATTGCCCGTCTGTTTGACCGGGCCAGTGGCGAGACCATGATCGCGATCGCCGGTATTCCGTGTGCAACTGTCATGAATGCCGCGGATGTAGAACGAATCATTGAAGCGGTGGAGGATGAGCTTGAGTCGTTCATTCCACCGGTGGCCCTCAGGAGTTATGCCTGACGGCCCAACAGCAATAAAAAGCCCACGTTATGTGGGCTTTTTATTGCCTGGTTTTAACCGGTCTTTCCCGCGCGATGATCGGCAAAATACGCCTTGCCCCTGCCGATCCGGTCAGAAGCCTTCGGCATGTTCGCCGCCTGGGTGTCCAGACCGTCGACGTACCAATAGCAATGGCTCACGGCTCGGGTGATCCCGACATAGGCCAGGCGCAGAATCTCGTCTTTCTGTGCCGTGTCATACGCCTCGTTGTCGCCAGCCTTGCCCAGACCGGCCATACGGTAAACCTGGTTCTTGTAAGGTGAGCTGGTCAGGTGCTGACAATCCCCCAGCAAGAAAACGGCATCGGCCTGAAGGCCTTTGGCGCTGTGGTACGTCAGCTGCTTCAACCGGCGCGCTTCATACGGCAAACTAGAATCAACATTAACAACTGGCTGAATATGCTTTTCTATCAATAGCTTATCGCTGCTTTTTCGATAGAGCATCAAGATTGAATCGCCCTGGCGGTAATGCTCCATCAAGCGCTTGGCCATGCCTTGGTCGTCTCGATCCAGGACATTGACCGCTTGCAGTGGCTTGGGCTCGCCGCTGGCCTTGGCTTTTTTGCCCGCGATAGCCGGTGCCGCGCGAACAATGTGCTCGGCAGCATCGATGATGTGCTGGTGGCTGCGGTAGTTGTCGCTGAGCATGACTTTGATGGTACTCGGCGACGGGAATTCTTTGTTGAACTCCATGAAATAAGTCGGAGAACTGCCACGCCAGCCGTAAATGGATTGCCAGTCATCACCCACGCACAACAACGAAGAGCGCTGTGCCGCACGCCCCACGTGCATGGCCGGGCCACGACTGCGAATTTCCGTCAGGCTGGCGCGTATCCAGGAAACGATCTGCGGCGATACATCCTGAAATTCGTCGATCATCAGGTGCGACAGCGGTCGCAGCAAATCATCGCTGAGCAGTTTCTGGTTTTCCGGAGAGTGTTCGCTGAACAGGGCAAACATGCGGTTGTAGGTCATGACCGGCGGCTTCTGGTCCAGCAGATGATCCTCCAATGCGCGCCAGTAAAGGCTCAGTGCCTCAAAGAAATACCGGTCCGGGTCGTCCTTGGCGAGACTCATCTGGCCGACGGCATTCGGCACATCCAGGCCCAGGTTTTCGATAAACCCGGCCGCCGCGACAAAACAGTCGAGCAACGGCGCAGAACTCAACTCACCCTTGACCTTGTAATCAAATCCTGGCCCGGCACTGGCATCCCCTGCCAGTGATGCCAAAACGCGCTTTGATGAATCGTAACTATCGATCCATATCAAAGGCTTACGACAGAAAGCTTGAAACAGGGTGCGCTTCACTGCCCACTCAGCGCGGACACCGAGCTTGGCATTCGGTCGGCTTATCTGGGGGTTTTCCCGCGGATCGAAACCCAGCACGACCCAGGCGTCCAGACTGGGAATGTAGCCATGGCAGTGAAACGTCGCGCCATTGATATCAAACGTCTGACGTTTAGGCTCGATCCCCTTGATCGGCCATGCACCCGCGCGAAACCACAAATCCTCGATGAAATCGCACAGTTCTTCGTCACGTTTGGCCGCCAATTCGGTCACGGCCATGCGCTTTTGCACGTCCGGGTGATCACGCTCCAGCTCCTTGAGCTGCAAGGCATGACGCGACAATGGCTTGATCAGTTCGCGAAAGCGTTCGTCCCGTGTATGCAGACGGTGATAACAGGCGTTGAGTTGCTGGCGCTGGGCGTCGTTGATACGCAGGTCAAAAGGATTGCTGTCGCCCTCGTCGTCGCTGTTTTGCGGACGATTGCTCAGGTTTTCGAAAGCCTGCAGCCGCTCGAAACCTGGAAGGCTGCGCACCATTGGCAGGATTCGCGAGTGAAAGGTGCGCACCAGAGCGCGCGCTTCTTTAAAGCTCAGTGCCCGTCCCCACAGTGCAAACAGGTCGATCAGCTTCTTGATGAAATCCTTGCGCGATTCCCGGGTGAAGGTCACCACAGTCATCGAATCGAGTTCGAAGCCCAGGTACTGGGTGAGCAGTACCAGACGCAGCACCAGGGTGGTCGACTTGCCCGCGCCCGCGCCGGCGATCACTGATGTGGATGGCGTGTCGCTGAAAATCATCTTCCACTGTGCAGTGCTCGGCTGGCCATGGGCTGGCAGCAACCGGGCGACATCGGCCTTCATACGCTTCTTCAGTTCGGCGCTCAAGGGCAGGCGCCAGTCATCGAACAGGTTGTCGTCAACGTTGGGCGGACGGTGCTCGGTCGAACGCGAGTCACGAATCAGCAACACCTGTCGACCTTCCTCCAACCCTTCGAGCTTGCCTTCCTTATAGCCGTAATCCACTCCGGCGCTGTGGCCACTGCGAAAACCGTCCGCCTGGCCATGCAGCCAGGACGCCCGGTGCTGTGCGCGCAATCGGGTCAGGCCGTGGCCGAAGAACCGCGCTGCCAGACGCTTGAGCATCGGCATCTCGGCCAGGGGACGAAGTTCAGGCGGGAGGTCGGGGGGAAGGTTGGGAAATTTGTGCGACACGCGGGCTGACTCCAGGGTGTGAGGCTGTTGCGGGCTATGGTGTCTGCATTTGCCGTTCAGTTCTAGTCAAATGCTTACAGGTCATTGGCTTATACGATGAATTGAAAGTTGGGTGAGAACGTTTCGAGGTGGTTTTATATCAATTTATTCGATGGTATTGAGGCACTTTTTACGCTTTTTTTCGATCACTGCCTGAAAGATGATGCTCGCCATTACTACCCCATTCAGGAGACGATCATGCTCGAACTCAGACCCTTCAACTCCCTGGGCGGCGCCCATCATGGCTGGTTGGATGCTCATCACCACTTTTCGTTCGCCGAGTATCACGACTCCAAACGCATGAACTGGGGCAACCTGCGGGTGTGGAACGATGACGTGATTGCCTCCGGAACCGGCTTCCCGAAACACCCGCACCGGGACATGGAAATCATCACGTACGTCCGTGAAGGCGCGATTACCCACGAAGACAACCTGGGCAACAAGGGCCGCACCGAAGCGGGCGACGTTCAGGTCATGAGCGCCGGCACCGGGATCGCCCACAGCGAGTACAACCTGGAAGCCACTGAAACCAAAATCTTCCAGATCTGGATCATCCCCAACGAAAGCGGCCTGGCACCGTCGTGGGGCGCCAAACCGTTCCCTAAAGGTCAACGTGAAGGGTTCGTGACCCTGGCCAGCGGCAAGGCCGGCGACGATCAAAGCCTGCGGATTCGAGCGGATGCGCGTCTGGTGGCGGCAAACCTGAAGGCAGGCGAATCGGCTGAATATCACTTGGACAGCGGTCGTCGTGCCTATCTGGTTCCGGCCACGGGTGTGATTGAAGTCAATGGCTTGCGTGCACAAGCTCGAGACGGTATCGCGGTGGCGGATGAGCAGGTGTTGCGCGTGACTGCGGTTGAGGACAGTGAGATCGTGTTGGTCGATTTGGCTTGATTGATTAAATGCAGGGCAAAAAAAGGGGCGAACCGTGAGGGTCGCCCTTTTTTTGATTTGCGGTCGGTGTGCTGACGCTTTCGCTGGCAATCCAGGGTCCTACAGGGGAAATGCCCAACCCTGTGGAAGCTGGCTTGCCAGCGATGAGGCCCTCAACTATTTTTTTGCAGAAATCGCGCCATCCACCAATGCCTGCGCTTCAGCAACCAGCTGTTTCAGATGCTCGTCCCCGACAAAACTCTCGGCATAGATCTTGTAGATGTCTTCAGTCCCCGACGGGCGTGCCGCGAACCAGCCGTTTTCGGTCATGACTTTCAGGCCGCCGATGGCCTGGTCATTGCCCGGCGCGTGGCTGAGGATGCTCTGGATGGCTTCGCCTGCCAATTGAGTCGAGGTCACCTGATCCGGCGCCAACTTGCTCAGCAGCGCTTTCTGCTGCGGATTCGCCTTGGCGTCTACGCGCACCGAGAACGGTTCGCCCAGTTCATCGGTCAACGCGCGGTAAGCCTGGCTTGGATCGCGGCCAGTACGAGCGGTCATTTCTGCCGCCAGCAACGCAGGGATCAAACCGTCCTTGTCGGTACTCCAGACACCGCCGTCCTTGCGCAGGAACGATGCGCCGGCGCTTTCTTCGCCACCAAAACCCAGCGAACCGTCGAACAGACCGTCCGCGAACCATTTGAAACCGACCGGTACTTCATACAGGCGACGACCCAGACGCTTGGCCACGCGATCGATCAAGCCACTGCTGACCACGGTTTTGCCCACGCCCGCATCGGCACGCCATTGCGGGCGGTTCTGGAACAGGTAGTCAATCGACACCGCCAGGTAGCTGTTCGGCGCAAGCAAACCACCGGACGGGGTCACGATGCCGTGGCGGTCGTGATCAGGATCGCAGGCAAACGCCACGTCGAAGCGATTTTTCAGGCCGATCAGGCCCTGCATGGCGTGGCTTGACGATGGGTCCATGCGGATCTGACCGTCCCAATCGACCGTCATGAAGCGAAAGGTCGGATCGACGTGCTTGTTCACCACCTCGAGATCCAGCTTGTAATGCTCGGCAATTGCCGACCAGTAACGCACCCCGGCGCCGCCCAGCGGATCGACACCCAGATGCAGCTTCGCATCACGAATGGCGTCAAAATCGATGACGTTGATCAGGTCGGCGACATAGGTGTTGAGGTAGTCGTGGCGATGGGTCGTGCTGGCCTTCAGCGCCTGTTCGTAGCTGATGCGCTTGACGCCGGCCAGTTTGTTGCCCAACAGCTCATTGGCTTTGGCTTCGATCCACTTGGTGATGTGGGTATCGGCCGGGCCACCGTTGGTAGGATTGTATTTGTAGCCTCCGCTTTGCGGCGGATTGTGCGACGGCGTGATGACGATGCCATCCGCCAACCCGGAGGTGCGGCCGCGGTTGTAGCAAAGGATCGCGTGGGAAATCGCCGGTGTCGGGGTGTACTCGTCATTCTCGGCAATCATCACCGTGACGCCATTGGCGGCGAGCACTTCAAGGGCGCTGGCACCGGCCGGGGTGGACAGCGCGTGGGTATCGATGCCGACGAACAGCGGACCGTCGATGCCCTGGGCTTCGCGGTACAGACAGATCGCCTGACTGATCGCCAGGACGTGCCATTCGTTGAAACTCAGGTCGAACGAGCTGCCCCGGTGCCCGGACGTGCCGAACGCCACGCACTGGGTGGAGACGGCAGCATCGGGCTGGCCGGTGTAATAGGCCGTGACCAGTCGCGGGATATCGACCAACAATTCTGCCGGTGCCGGTTTGCCCGCAAAAGGACTGAGTGTCATGCAAAACCTCTGGAATCGAGTGGTCAGGAATAGGGTCGCAGTTTACTGGCAGTTCGACCGCAACGCGATGGGATCGATCCATGGACGCAAAGGCTGTGTTTGCCCTAGTTCAGTCGGTCGACTCCAGCCGCAAGGCATCCCCCAGCAAACTCAATACGGCAGCGAGGTCATGTTCCCCGTCAAAGGCATGGCTCAAGCGCAGGTGCTGCGAGTGTAGCCCCTGCAGACTGAACAGTTCTCCGGGCGCAATCACGACGTGATGCTTGAGCAAACGCTGGAACACGCGTCGCATATCTACCTGGCGTAGCGAGCGTGCCCAGGTGGTCGCCCCACCTTGTGGCTCGACGACCTGCAAGGCGTCGCCCAGGCGTTCCTGCAACAGTAGCGTCATCTGCACTTTGCGATCCTTGAGCAACCTGCGTAGCACTTGGAGATGCTGATCAATCCGGCCGTTGCCGTACAAACGGGCGATGGCTTTCTGGCGAATCGGCGACAGGCGAAATGCGCGTAGCAGAAAATGTCGCTGCAATTGCTCGCTGAAATGCCGCGACAGCAGATAGCCGTAAGGAGCTTCCGGACCGATGATTTTCTCAAACGTAGAGAATACGATCAGTCGCTCAGGATCGAGCAGGTCGCGAAACCGCAGGGCTCCGGGCTCGAATTCGAGCTCGCCGTAACAGTCGTTTTCCAGCACCCAGCTGCCATGCTGCTCCAGCAACTGTGCGATGGCCTGCCGATTGTTGTCGGGCGGCAGACTGCCCCGCGGCACGCTCAATCCCGACGACAGCATCACCAACTGCACCGACCGGGTTTCCAGCAGCGTCTTGAGCAGGTCCAAATCCAGGCTGCCGTTGTCTCGCACCGGCCACTCGATCACTTGAACGTCCGCGGCTTGCAGCAAGCGCAAAATCGTCCAGTCGCACGGCGACTCGACGACCACCGCAGCGTCCTTCAGGCCCAATACGGCAATCAGTATTTCCAGGACACCGCGCAAGTCAGCGCCGATATAGACGTCATCGGCATGCCAGCAACGCACTGGCGAGGTGGTATAGCGTGCCGCAATGGCGGTACGCAGTTCGAGTTCGCCGCAAGGTTGTGCAGGCGGTTGTGGCAGGCGCGGGTATTGGCGCAGCAATTCTCGCTCCAGCAACAGCAACGGACTGTCCAGAGGCAGCAGCAGCGCCGGTTCATCGGCGCTGAAGACCAACATGCCCGGGCGCCTTGCGTTGACATAGACCGTTTCTAACAGGTCGTTGCTGTTGCCGGGCAGGCTGATTGAAGACACGGGTAACGCGTAATAACCGGACTTTGCCACCGAATAGACACGCCCTTCCTTCTCCAGCAACGAATACGCATACTGAATCGTCGAAATCGATACGTTCAGACGGATCGCCAACTGGCGTAACGATGGCAAGCGCACATTCGTGTCGCTGACCGGCTCGTTGATTAGCTGAGTCAAGTATCGGTAAACCGCCTGATAGGCAAAGTCAGTCTCGCGCGGTGCTTTCAATGTCCCGCTGACCATTCACCCGCCATCGCCGCATCTTCGTCATGCTCAGCGTCATATGTAGCGATAGCGGATTCCGCGTCAGCCAGAGGGCCCTCGACGCCGGGCACCGGCCCCATGTGGTACAGCTTGCCGATGAGGCTGACCGGCAACCCGCTGACGTCGACCATCCAGTGCGCAACCTGTTCCGACACCGGATGGCCCTTCATTGCCCGGTGTAAGTCAGGTATCGCGACCAGCATGCCCGGGTGGCACTGACGCAGGAAGCGCTCGAGACCGGCTGCGTTTTCAACAAAAGGCGCGTAGATCAAACACACCAGTTGCGCCTCGTTCAATCCGAGGTATTGCTGTGCCTCAGCCGCGCCCCGTGCACGTTGGTCCGACATTCTTGCCGGGTTGCCAAAAGCCTCCACCGCCTGTTCGCACAGGCGTTCCGGCAATTGCTTGCGGCGCATCATCACCAAGGCTCGCTGCAAGTATTCGGCGACGCCCGACTCATAGCTGTGACCGTGAAGGAAGCACGCTTGCAAACCCCGGACATGGGCTGAGATCAAGGGGCTGACAAATTCGTTATCGCTGAGCTGGGCAGCCAGTTCGTCCGGCTGGAAACCCAGAAACTCGGTGAGCAGCGGCCATCGCTCTTCCCGATTGCTGACCAGCATGTCGTGAATATCGATGAACGTGGTGCGACGACAGGCTTCGAAATTTTCGGCGGGACGCCATTGTGCCGGGCCCTCCCCGGCATGAAAATGGCGATAACAATCGCTGCCGAGCTCGTCGAGCAGTGCATACAGTTGATCAAAGCTGGTTCCTGGAAAAGTCGACGACTCGAGTCCGGCCTTCCACGCCGCGCGCTTCAGCCCCTCCAGAAACTGTTTCTGCTGACGCGGTGTGTCGCTGCTGACCAACGCATCGACGCCGCCGTTCCAACGGGCAATTTGCCCATAGAACTCGCCGGTGGCCAGATAACCGGCGTCCCACAGGTCGATCGGCCCGTCCAGGGGTCGACGATGTCCCACCATCAACTGATTGAGTCGACCGGCTTCGTGCCCCTCGTCCGAGATCGGTGCCAGATGCTTGAACGGCAAAACCTCCCGGTTATCGACCATCACGACTTCGACCCGGGGGTCGTCGTAAAGGAACAACGCACTGTAGCTGCGATGAATGTTGTCCTGGGCCGCCGAGCTGACGCCGTTCATGCGCAACGACGCCACACGCAGCCGGAACGTGGAAGGCGCCCTGCCGGCAATACTCAACTGCGCGGCGCGCAGCATTGCCAAGGTGTAACAACTGTCCCGGGACCCGGACTGAATCGCCAGCACCTTGTATTCGCCAATGCGTTCCATGCCGCCTGCGGTGACCACTAGCCGCTGAATCAGTAATTGCAATGCCGTGCGTTCCGCTCTGGAAAAGAAACTCAGCAAACGTTGTAACATTTGCTGGTAGACATAATTCATCGCCTGGTCATGGATAAGGGTCATTTTTAGTTACCTGGTGCTCGTAAGTTCAATAGTGCGCAAACAACGCGGTGCAGTGCGCAAACGGATTGCCTGCCACAAATCAAGTGCTGGATGTTATTGCCAAATGCTAGCACTTAAGCTTTGAGTCGTTATTTGTGAGGCGGGGGCCGCGGTACCGTGCGTGCTAAAGAAAGGACGCCGAAAAGCCAGGTAATACGGGAACTTACGGGCTTCGAGGGAGTTCCTAGGAAATGTCCGACAGCGTCCCACAGACATTTAGCACAAGAAATAGAGAAAGAAGACGCACAGGATAGTTGGGCAGCTGCGCAACGATCGGCGCTTTGTCGGAAAAACATTAACGATATGCATTTAAAAGTATCAAACCGATACCCAGCCATGACTCTTTCCTTGAGATGAAAGTAATCATTCAATTATCAGGGCTTAAATGGCGATTAGAAGATACAGATCAAGAACAAAAACCAGTTCAGTTGCTGAATGGGTTCTTTCGGCAGGAGCGTTCTGTTTTCATCGGGCCATAAAAAAGTCCGTGCAGGCACGGACTTTTTCAGGGGTGGGTGTTACGCAGGCTCAACCTGCAGGGCGACTCGCTCGCCGCATGGGCATTCGTCCATGTAGCGGTGTGCTTCGACAAACTCGGAAAACGGGTAGACCCGAGTCTTGAGCGGTAGCAGAACGCGGTCAGCAGTCAGCTGGTTGATGTCGCGCAACGCTCGTTGCAGTGCAACCTGGTCCTGGACGATGCCCAATTCCGGCTTGCCTGTGAAGTTGCCGATGCAGTGCACGAAGAACTGAATGTTCTTCTGGAACGCTGCGCACGCCGGGAATGGAGTCTGGTTCCCGCCTTGCAGGCCATACAACACCAGGCTGCCGCGCGGTGCCAGCACATCACCGAGCAACGACATCTGCGGACCACCCAAACCGTCGAAGACTACGTCCACACCGCGGTTGTCGGTGATTTTGTTGATCCGCAACAGCAGATCTTCTTCTTCGGTGACGATGACTTTTTCAGCACCCAGCGCCAGCAGATTCTCGCGTTCTTGCGCATTCCTGGTAGCGGCAATCACTCGAACGCCCAAAGCTTTGCCCAATTGGACGAACGACGGGCCGGCACAGTGACTGGCATCGGTGACCAAGGCAAATTGCCCGGGTTTGACCCGCGCCAGATCGGCATAGGCAAAGTAGGCAATCAACAGTGGCGTGTAATGCACCGCCGCTTCGATTGGGCTCAGCACGTCCGGATAACGGGTCAGTGCCGAACGTGGCAGAACGATCTGCTCGCCGTACACCGGATAGTCGTTAGGGCTTTGTGCCGGGAAGCTGGCGACCTTGTCACCGACGGCCAGGTCTTCGACGCCATCGCCGACCGCCGTCACCACGCCCGACATTTCATGACCAAGGCCTGAAGGCAGACGAGCATGGGAAGACGCCAGGTTCTGACGCCAGAGAATGTCGTACCAGCTGATGCCAATGGCTTCGACGCGCACCTGCACTTCACCCGGTGCAGGGAGAGCGGCCACATGCTCTTCGCATTTGAGCACCTCGGCTGGACCAAACTTGTGAAAACGGATCGTGCGGGACATCGCAAACCTCGCCAAAGAAACCTCTAATGCCCTGAACTCTATCTGGGCTTTCTACCCAAGACTATCAGTGGCTATTAATAGTCGACATGCCTGTCATTGATTCCACGGCGCCGGCGACATCTTCAAATGTCGTAAGAAACCGATGCAGCCTTTGTAGGAAATCTGAATTACTCGGTGCAGAGTAGCAGCCTTTCCCCGTAATATTCCTGCTGGCCATTGTTCCCATATGGCTGCTCCCGTCAAGCTTGATGACTCTGCCAGGACTCCAGATGAATCGTAATGACCTGCGTCGTGTGGACCTGAACCTGTTGATTGTTTTCGAAACATTGATGCACGAACGCAGTGTGACCCGTGCTGCAGAGAAATTGTTCCTTGGCCAGCCAGCCATCAGCGCGGCACTTTCACGCCTTCGCGGGCTGTTCGATGATCCACTGTTCGTGCGCACGGGGCGCAGCATGGAGCCGTCCGCCCGGGCGGTGGAAATCTTCGCCCTGCTCTCCCCGGCCCTGGACTCAATTTCCACGGCCGTCAGCCGTGCGGCGGAATTTGATCCAGCGACCAGCACCGCGGTGTTCCGCATCGGGCTGTCGGACGATGTCGAGTTCGCGCTGTTGCCAATGCTGCTCAAGCGCCTGCGCGCCGAATCACCGGGGATTGTGCTGGTGGTCCGCCGCGCCAACTACATCCTGATGCCGAGCCTGCTGGCCTCAGGCGAGATTTCGATCGGCGTCAGCTACACCGCTGACTTGCCCGCAAACGCCAAACGCAAGGTGCTGCGGCGCAGCTCGCCGAAGTTGTTGCGCGCCGACAGCGTGCCGGGACCGCTGAGCCTGGACGACTTCTGCGCGCGGCCCCATGCACTGGTGTCGTTCGCCGGCGACCTGAGCGGTTTTATCGATGAAGAACTGGAAAAGCTCGGGCGCAAACGGCACGTGGTGCTCGCGGTGCCGCAGTTCAATGGGCTCAGCACACTCATCAGCGGCACTGATATCGTCGCGACGGTGCCTGATTACACGGCTGAAACGCTGACGGCGGCCGGCGGTGTGCGGGCTGAAGACCCTCCGTTGCCGGTGCCCAGCTTTGAGTTGCACATGGCATGGCGCGGGTCGCAGGACAACGACCCGGGGGAGCGCTGGTTGAGGTCGCGGATTCAGATGTTTTTTGGCGATCCGGACAGCCTCTAAAAAGCCCGGTCACCCGTCGAATCGACTTCTCCGAAAGTACTCCTAGCGAAGCAAGGCAACGTTCTCGTCGATTCGGTCTTGGATGCTGCGTCGGGTTTCCGGGGTGATCAGCTGTGGATACAGCCGCTCAGCGAGGGAGGCAAACTGGCTGGCGGCCTCGCAAATACTGTCGATAGTGCCTATTGCGGCCTCCATCGAAACCTCTGCCTCATTGGCGAGGCTGATTATCGCTGCTCGATCGATCGCCAAGGCCTCGCCCATCACGTCCATCTGGTGGTACCCGCCCGGCCCCTCGCAGAACGTCACGTCGTAGGCCGGTGCCAGTTTCCATGCACCGGACGGCAGCATGACATAGGCGAAATTCTTGGGATGGTCGTCTCGGTTGTTGAAGGCGATATTGAAGACGGCGCGCTCGAACGCCAGTGCTTTCTGTCGCACATCGTTGGTACACAGCTGCGTTGCACGCAAGAAGGTGACGTAGTCCAACCCCCCTGGCGTCTTGAAATCGGCGCTGGTAAAGGCCGCGAGACTCTGCATCGGTACGCGCAGTCCGTCTTGTCGATCAAAGCGCTTGGTGGCGAAAGCGGCGAGTCCGTTGGGCAGACTGAAATACCGAGTGTCCGGGGTCTGGATGCCGCACTTGCGCAAGCACGCGGCGTAGACCATTTCGATCGCACACACTTCAGGGTGTTCGTCTTTGGCCGGAAACTTGACCAGCCAGGCTTCACAACCCGGAGTGAAGACGGTGGAAAGGACGCCGGTTCGGGGATCGAGATAGAGCAAGGCCTTGGGTCTGGCGCCTTGAGGCGAGCCGCCCACCAACAGCAATTGTTGCAGGAACTCCCCACCCTCTCCCCTGAGAACGTCCTGCACCTCTGCCGCCAGCAGCTCAATGGAAATCGGTTGTTGCGACTCCAGCCTCTCGGGCGCTACCGGCTCGAATGACAATGCGCCCATGGCGTTGTCACCAATGTAGGTCAGCCGTTCCAGGGGTCCTATGCGTGCAGGGTTCAGGCGGCGGCGCCTGAACAGGCGGTCCATCAGCAGCATGCCCCAGCCATCAGGCAGCGAATCATACACAGGCCCCGGCAAGCCTAACTGGTGCGGCGGGAAGCTTCTGCGTAACTTCTCGCCGGCCAAAGGAAGTGCGTACGACGACAGTTCCAGCCCTTTGCGCTTAGCCTCATCGCTGTACTCAAACACAATCTGCGGACGACCGGTGATGGCCGTCGTGGAAACCAGTGTGCCCCACAGCCAGCGCTCACCCCAGCCATCGTAATAGACGTTGACCTGTTCAAGCATGGTCCGGCTTCCCCTTGATGCGCTGGCGCTTGGCACTGTTCTCGTAGCGACGAATGTCGTCCAGGCTGTCCAGTCGAGGCAAGAACAGTGCTTCAAGCTCCTTACTGCGTCCCAGGACCATGGCCACGCGGATCACATTCTCGAACCCGACGTTGCGCCCGGCTTCCAGATTGGACACAGTGTTGGTACCGATACCGGCGCGGCCGGCCACTTCCGCTTGCGTCATTTGTTGGGCCAGCCGCTCCGTGCGAAGCCGCTCGCAAAGCCGTTGGAGGATTTCGGTCGGTTTGCTGAAGCTTAAATCCAACATAATGTGTTTTCCGCCCCGATGAGCTGCGTAATGTCCAAAATTATAGGATGACGGCTGAATAAGCTCAATCAACTTAATTCCATAATTTTGTGGCTTATTCGCTTATATTACGTTTAATACACAATTTATTGGAATTATATCGGTGAACATCAACAGAGGGTTGGTTGCAATCAGTCTCCTTCCGGTCCTTTGCACGCAGTGCAATACAGAATTGCCACCAACCACGTTGATCGCTTTCTGACCCGAGGCGCATGCTAGAGGGCTTGCTTCGAACTTATATCATTCCGAATGATAGTTACCTTCGGTTCATTCGATTCGTGCGTGACCACCCCGCCGAGCATCATCCGTCCATTCTCAATACATTGGCGGATGCATCCATGGAACAATCACTCAAACATTTGCGCTTCCCCCTGGCCTTGCTGGCAGTGCTGGTGATGAGCGCTTGCGGCAAGGCGCCAGAGTCTGCCGCGACCATGCCTGCGGCGAAAGTCAGTGTCGCCAAGGTGCTGGAACAACCGGTCAACGAGTGGGACGAATTCACCGGGCGCCTTGAAGCGCCGGAAACGGTAGAAATTCGTCCTCGGGTCTCTGGCCAAATCGATGAAGTGGCTTTCACCGAAGGCGCGCTGGTCAAGAAAGGCGACTTGCTGTTCCAGATCGATCCGCGCCCGTTCCAGGCTGAAGTCCGCCGCCTCGAAGCACTGGTTGCCCAGTCCCGCGCCAACGCCACCCGCAGCGAAAATGAAGCACAACGCGGTGAACGCCTGCGTACCAGCAACGCGATTTCCGCGGAACTGGCCGATTCGCGCACCAGCGCTTCGCAAGAAGCCCGCGCCGCTGTCGGCGCCCTGCAGGCGCAACTCGACCTGGCAAAACTGAACCTGAGCTTTACCCGCGTCACGTCGCCGATCAGCGGCCGTGTCAGCCGTGCGGAAATCACCGCCGGCAACTTGGTGACCGCCGACACCACCGCGCTGACCAGCGTGGTCTCCACCGACAAGGTTTACGCGTACTTCGACGCTGACGAGCGTGTGTTCCTCAAGTACACCCAACTCGCCCGCCAGGGCAAACGCGGCGCTACCACCCCGGTTTACCTCGGCTTGTCCAACGAAGACGGCAACCCGCACCAGGGCGTGATGAACTTCGTGGACAACCAGGTGAACCCGAAAACCGGCACCATCCGTGGTCGCGCCGTGTTCGACAACGCCGATGGCACCTACACCCCAGGCCTGTATGCGCGTCTGAAACTGGTCGGCAGCGGCACTTACTCCGCCGTGCTGATCAACGATGAAGCGGTCGGTACCGATCTGGGTAAAAAGTTCGTGCTGGTGATGGATGCCGACAACAAGACGGTCTACCGCTCAGTTGAGCTGGGTCCGAAAATCGAAGGCTTGCGCATCGTGCGCAGCGGCCTGACCAAAGATGACACCGTCATCGTCAAAGGTCTGCAACGGGTTCGCCCTGGTTCGCCGGTCACGCCTGAAGTGATCCCGATGGCCAGTGCACAAACCCTCGCGGCACTCGCACAACAACGCCAAGCGCTGGAAGCCAGCAACCTGCCCCAAGTCGCACCTGCCAAGGTCGCGCCGGGTTCGGTTGTGAAACTGGCTGCCGCGACTCCACGCGGTTAAGGGACGACATACTCCGATGAATTTTTCCCAATTCTTCATTTCACGACCGATCTTTGCGGCGGTGCTGTCGCTGCTGATCCTGATCGCCGGGGCCATCTCGCTGTTCCAGTTGCCGATCAGCGAGTACCCGGAAGTCGTGCCGCCGACCGTTGTGGTCCGTGCCAACTTCCCGGGCGCCAACCCGAAAGTCATCGGTGAAACCGTGGCCGCTCCTCTGGAGCAAGCCATCACCGGCGTCGAGAACATGCTGTACATGTCCTCGCAATCCACCGCTGACGGCAAGATCACCCTGACCATCACCTTCGCGCTGGGCACGGACCTGGACAACGCGCAGGTGCAGGTGCAGAACCGCGTAACCCGGACCGAGCCGAAACTTCCAGAAGAAGTGACGCGCATCGGTATCACCGTGGACAAGGCCTCGCCCGACCTGACCATGGTTGTGCACTTGACCTCGCCGGACAAACGCTACGACATGCTGTACCTGTCCAACTACGCCTTGCTCAACATCAAGGATGAGTTGGCGCGTCTGGGCGGTGTCGGCGATGTGCAGCTGTTCGGCATGGGCGACTACTCCCTGCGGGTGTGGCTCGATCCGAACAAGACCGCTTCGCGCAACCTGACGGCCACCGATGTCGTGACCGCCATTCGTGAGCAGAATCGTCAAGTCGCGGCCGGTGCACTGGGCGCCCCGCCTGCGCCGAATGCCACCGCATTCCAGCTGTCGGTCAACACCCAAGGTCGACTGGTTTCCGAGGAAGAGTTCGAGAACATCATTGTTCGCTCCGGCGACAACGGTGAAATCACTCGCCTGAAAGACATTGCCCGCATCGAACTGGGCTCCAGCCAATACGCCCTGCGCTCCTTGCTCAACAACCAACCGGCTGTGGCGATTCCAATCTTCCAGCGCCCGGGTTCCAACGCGATCCAGATCTCCAACGAAGTGCGCGACAAGATGGCGGAGCTGAAAAAGAGCTTCCCCGAAGGCATGGACTTCAGCATTGTCTATGACCCGACGATCTTCGTGCGCGGTTCCATCGAAGCCGTGGTTCACACCCTGTTCGAAGCACTGATCCTGGTGGTTCTGGTGGTGATTCTGTTCCTGCAAACCTGGCGTGCCTCGATCATTCCATTGGTGGCAGTCCCGGTTTCGCTGATCGGTACGTTCGCGGTGATGCACCTGTTCGGCTTCTCGCTGAACGCCTTGTCACTGTTCGGCTTGGTGCTGGCCATCGGTATCGTGGTGGATGACGCCATCGTGGTGGTGGAGAACGTCGAGCGAAACATTGGACTCGGACTAACGCCCGTCGAAGCCACCAAGCGCGCCATGCGTGAAGTGACGGGGCCGATCATCGCCACGGCCCTCGTGCTGTGTGCTGTGTTTATCCCGGCGGCGTTCATTTCCGGACTGACCGGGCAGTTCTACAAACAGTTCGCCCTGACCATTGCGATCTCGACGGTGATTTCTGCCTTCAATTCGCTGACCCTGTCGCCGGCACTGGCGGCGGTACTGCTGAAAAGCCATGACGCGCCGAAAGACCGTTTCTCCAAGGTGCTCGACAAGATTTTCGGCGGCTGGTTGTTCCGTCCGTTCAACCGCTTCTTTGACAAGGCCAGCCACGGTTATGTCGGCACAGTCGCCCGGGTTATCCGCAGCAGCGGCATTGCCTTGGTGTTGTACGCAGGCTTGATGGTCCTGACGTTCTTCGGTTTCTCCAGCACCCCGAGCGGTTTCGTACCGGGCCAGGACAAGCAATACCTGGTGGCCTTCGCCCAACTGCCGGACGCTTCGAGCCTGGACCGTACCGAAGACGTGATCAAACGCATGTCCGACCTCGCGCTGAAACAGCCCGGCGTGGACAGTGCGGTGGCGTTCCCGGGCCTGTCGATCAACGGTTTCACCAACAGTCCTAACTCCGGCATCGTGTTTGTGACCCTCAAACCGTTCGACGAGCGCAAAGACCCGAGCATGTCCGCCGGCGCGATTGCCGGGGCATTGAACGGCCAGTTCGCCGGGATTCAAGAAGCCTACATGGCGATCTTCCCGCCGCCGCCGGTACAAGGCCTGGGCACCATCGGTGGTTTCCGCCTGCAGATCGAAGACCGGGGCAACCTCGGTTACGACGAGCTGTACAAAGAAACCATGAACATCATCACTAAGAGCCACAACGTACCGGAACTGGCCGCACTGTTCACCAGCTACACAGTGAACGTGCCGCAGGTCGATGCCGCCATTGACCGCGAAAAAGCCAAGACCCACGGCGTCGCCGTCAGCGACATCTTCGACACCCTGCAGATCTACCTGGGTTCGCTGTATGCCAACGACTTCAACCGCTTCGGTCGCACCTATCAGGTCAACGTTCAGGCCGAGCAACAGTTCCGCCTCGAACCGGATCAGATCGGTCAGCTGAAAGTGCGTAACAACAAAGGCGAGATGATCCCGCTGGCGACCTTCATCAAGGTCAGCGACACCTCGGGCCCGGACCGCGTGATGCACTACAACGGCTTCATCACCGCAGAAATCAACGGTGCGGCAGCCCCCGGCTACAGCTCCGGCCAGGCCGAAAAAGCCATCGAGAAACTGCTCAAGGAAGAACTTCCAAACGGCATGACCTACGAATGGACCGACCTGACCTACCAGCAGATTCTGTCCGGCAACACCGCGCTGTTCGTATTCCCGCTCTGCGTATTGCTGGCGTTCCTGGTACTCGCGGCACAGTACGAAAGCTGGAGCCTGCCACTGGCGGTGATCCTGATTGTTCCGATGACCCTGCTGTCGGCCATCGTCGGCGTTATTGCTTCGGGAGGCGACAACAACATCTTCACCCAGATCGGTTTGATCGTACTGGTGGGGCTTGCGTGTAAGAACGCGATTCTGATCGTCGAGTTTGCCAAGGACAAACAGCAGGACGAAGGTCTCAGCCCGCTCGCCGCGGTACTGGAAGCCTGCCGTCTGCGTCTGCGTCCGATCCTGATGACCTCTTTCGCGTTCATCATGGGTGTGGTGCCTCTGGTGTTCTCCAGCGGTGCCGGTGCCGAAATGCGTCACGCCATGGGTGTGGCGGTGTTCTCCGGGATGCTCGGGGTGACCTTCTTCGGTCTGTTGCTGACGCCGGTGTTCTACGTGTTGATTCGTAACTTTGTAGAGCGCGGTGAGAAACGCAAAGCGGCCAAGGCTCTTAAACTGGACAAGCCATTGGAGGCGCAGCAATGAGCCTGAAAGCCTTCCTGCCGAGCCTGCTGGTACTGGCCCTGAGTGCCTGCGCCGTCGGCCCCGACTACAAGACCCCGGCCACTGAACCGGCCGATATCACCGCCGCTACCGATGGCGCAGCCGGCCAGAAAAACTTCGACCGCTCGCGTTTCGAAGGCATCTGGTGGCAGCAGTTTGAAGACCCGCCCCTTAACCAGTTGGTCACTCAATCGCTGCAAGGCAACCGTGACTTGCGCGTCGCTTTCGCCCGCTGGAAAGCAGCCCGGGCGATTCGCGATGACGCCAGCAATGACGCCATGCCGACCATCACCAGCCGCGCCAGCAGCGACCTGGGCAAAGGTCAGATTCCGGGCCAGACCACCAAACGGGTGAATAGCGAACGTTATGACCTGGGTCTGGACATGGCGTGGGAACTGGACTTGTTCGGCCGGATTCAGCGCAATCTGGAATCCAGTGACGCCGAGCAGCAAGCGGCAGAAGCCGATCTGTACCAACTGCAAGTCAGCATGATTGCCGAACTGGTGGACGCCTACGGTCAACTGCGCGGTGCGCAACTGCGGGAAAAGATTGCCCTGGCCAACCTGAACAACCAGCAGGAATCGCGCAAGATTACCGAAAGCCTGCGCGATGCCGGCGTCGGCGATCAGCTCGATGTGGTCCGCGCCGATGCGCGCCTGGCCGCTGTCGAAGCCAGCGTCCCGCAATTGCAGGCCGAGCAGGTTCGTCAGAAAAACCGCATCGCCACCCTGCTGGGTGAACGGCCGGACAAACTGACCGTGGACCTCAGTCCGAAAGACTTGCCGGCGATTGCCAAGGCACTGCCGATCGGTGATCCGGGCGAATTGCTGCAACGTCGTCCGGACATTCTCAGCGCTGAGCGCAAACTGGCGTCGGCCACGGCGCGGATCGGCGTGGCCAAGGCGGATCTGTTTCCACGGGTCAGCCTCAGTGGCTTCCTCGGCTTTACCGCCGGGCGTGGTTCGCAGATCGGTTCCTCGGCGGCCAACGCCTGGGCGCTGGGCCCGAGCATTACCTGGGCCGCCTTCGATCTGGGCAGTGTCCGTGCCCGCTTGCGCGGCGCTGATGCCGATGCCGAAGGCGCCTTGGCGACCTACGAGCAGCAAGTGTTGCTGGCCCTCGAAGAATCCGAGAACGCTTTCAGCGATTACGGCAAACGCCAGCAACGCCTGATTTCGCTGATTCGTCAGAGTGAATCGAGCCGCGCGGCTGCCAACCTGGCGGAAATTCGCTACCGCGAAGGCTCGTCGGACTTCCTCGTTCTGCTCGACGCGCAACGCGAGCGTCTGGCGGCCGAAGACTCACAGGCCTTGGCTGAAACCGATCTGTACCGCGGCATCGTCGCGATCTACAAAGCCCTTGGTGGCGGCTGGCAACCGGAGACGGTCGCTAGCAAGTAACGCTTTATCGAGCTCTTTTGGTTGGCTCCAACCGACCAAATTTTTAGCCCCGCGCCTCATTCGGTCGTGGGGTTTTTTTTGCTGTCGAATCCACCGCCAATCCCCTGTAGGAGCGAGCCTGCTCGCGATGTACCTGAGAGCGCCGTGGAGTGTCAGGCTACTAGCGTTATCGTTGACTTCCATCGCGAGCAGGCTCGCTCCTACAGGGGTTTAGTGTTGGTTTTGATTTTTGTGAGTTTCCTCGACGGTCACGGTGGCCGTCGTTCCCGCCCGCAATTTGTTTTTGCCGGCATAGTCGTCATCAATCTTGATCCGCACCGGCACCCGTTGTGCCAGTTTCACCCAGGTGTAGCTCGGGTTGATGTTGGCAAGCAGGCGGCCGCCAGGGAGGTTTTCCCGGTCGGCGATGGCGAAAGCGATGCTTTGTACGGTGCCGCCAAAGCGTTCGCCACTCATCAATTCGATATCGACCCGGTCGCCCTCACCGATCCGCGGCAACTTGGTTTCTTCGAAGTAGCCGCTGATATAAAACGAATCGCTATCCACCAGCGCCAATAGCGGACCACCCGCAGTCGCGTAGTCGCCCTGGCGGGTCAGCAGATTGGTGACAAAACCGGTGACGGGCGATTCGACGCGGGTGCGTTGCAAGTCGAGTTCAGATTGAGTCAACGCGGCTGTGGCCAACTGCACATTGGCCTGCGCCAGAATCAGATTGGCCTGGTTACGTAGCAAATCGGCCTCGGCCACCGCGACATCGGTGTTGGATTTTTCCCACTCTTCGCCGGAAATCGCCGCGCGGTCCTTGAGCGTGCGGCGCCGACGCTCCTCGCTCTGACGCTGCTTGAGCAACGCCTGGCTGGCGACGATGGTCGCTTGCGATTGGCCGAGTGATGCTTTCGCCACTTCGACGGAACGCTTGGCATGTTCCACCGCCAGGGCGTAGCGCGCGGGGTCGATTTCCAGTAGCAACTGGCCCTTCTCCACATGCTGGTTATCCTGCACGCCGAGGCTGACGATGCGCCCCCCGACATCGGCGGACAAGGTCACCACATCCGCCCGCACCCGGGCGTCGCGGGTCCACGGCGCGCGGGTGTAGTGTTCCCAGGCAAACCAGCCGAGGACAAAGGCCAGCAGGACTATCGCCAGCGTCGTGAGTCGGGCAAGGATCTTCTTCAATGCATCAGGCTCCCATCAGCAGAATCAAGGTCGCGCATACACAGATGTACAACGCGCCCTCGAACAAGGCTTCATGCCACACCAATTGCAGCACGCCGACGCGTCGCAGAATCCAGTCGAGCGCGAGAAAAACCGGCAAGCCCAGCAGCAGCGCCTGAGCGATGGGGGGCAAGTACACACCGCCAATTTCCAGATCAATGGGCAAGGGCGGGCTCTCCTTCCAGTTGAGCGGGTTGAAAGCAGGCGCGGTAGCGCTCGAGGAACGACACCACGATCAACAGCGCCACGCGCATCCTGAAGACCGACCACAGGTGTTCGTGAACATCCAGATGCAAGTCGTCCATTTCATCGCCCAAGGCACGCAGGTTGTCGAGCAGCGGTTCAAGCTCAACGCCAGGCCGCCCGGCTACCCATCGTCCGGTTTCACGCACCGCGGCCAGTAAACGATTCGTTTGCTCCGAACTCAATAACGCGTTGGACTGGCCCTGTTGACGCAATTGATTCAACGCCACGCCAAGGGCCATGCAGCCGAGGCTGACTTCATACAGTTCCTTGGACTGCTTGTCCTGAGTGGCCGGCAACAAGCCCAACATCATGGTCAGTCGATCGACCATGCGACTTTCGAAGGCGAACTGTTGTTGATCGTTGGGGGGATTTTTCAGCAACGCGTTGACCTGCTCGCGATTCTCATTGAACAACCGGCGCATCCTCAAATCGGGGCGGAACGGGAAGATCAGCGAGTAAACACTGAGTGCCAATACGGCGGCGCAGATGTATGCACCGGCAAACTCGAACCACGCACCCGCCGAGTTTTGACCGACGCCGACGTTTTGTGGTCCTAGCAGCAACATCGTCGTTAGCCCGAGGCCAATGCCCGTGCCCGTGGTGGGCGGACTGGACAGCCCCACCGCGACCGCATACAGCAGCGGCACGAGCAGCAAGGCCAGCAGTTCGAAGTCACTGATCATCGGCACCAGCAGGAACAGGTAAAGCGCCGACGCCACCAGCGCCAACCCTAATCCTCTGGCGAAGCTTTGCGCCGCCAGTAAGGGGCGCGGAAATGTCGCCATCAGAGAACAGAGGATTCCCAGCACGATCATCCCGCCCCGGGCGCCGTCCCAAGCGGTTTCGATCCAGATAAGCCCCGCCACCATCAACGCCGTGAAGGCGCGGAAGGCGTTCATCGCCGCCAGCGTGTAATCCAGATGCAACGGATTTTCCTGGCCACGGAACATGCTACTGGCTGGACGTTCTTGCTGGATCGCGTCACTCAACTCGAGCATCTGCCCCAGTTGTTCGAGCATCCGCGCCTGCTCCCAACGCAGCGCCCAGGCCAGCGAGCGTAATGTGGCCGGCATGGTTTCGGTCAGTTGTTCAGCCTTGTAGGCCTGGTCATCGAAACGTTGTTGCAGCGCGGAAAAATCCTGGCGTGCCTCGCTCGACAGCGAACGGCCTTGCACGGCCAGTTGATCGAGAAAAGCCAATTCTTCGGCGCGCAGCAGCTGGATGTCCTCGGGAAGAGCACCCTTCCAGCGTTCCTTCAAAAGTTCTCGCTGGTGACGCAGGGCCGTTAGCCGCGAGGTCAACAGCACGAGCTGATTACCCAATAACTGCACCAGACCATTGGAGCGACGCAGACGTGGCGCGTCGTAATACAAATGCCGGCGCACGCCTTCCAGGGCACTGATCGCTCCCAACAATTGCATCTGCCGGCGCTGGAAATCCGCCTCGCTTTCTTCGGTGCGAATGACCGCAGCGGCATGGGTCGCCAGGAGCTTGATGACCTGGTCGATTTTGCGGAAATAGTCCCGCGCCACGGTTTCCGGGCGGGCGGTCAGCAGACTGACGACGCAGACGCACGCCACCGCCAGCAGGGTTTCGGTTACGCGGGTCACGGCCAGCAGAAACGTTCCGTCCTGATCGGGCACCGCCAGCAACGCCACGACCACCGCCGTATAGCCGCTCAAGACAAAGGCCTGGGAACTGGTGTAACGCAGCAAGGTGCCGCCGGCGGTACACAACGCCAGCCACAGGGCCAGGGTGGTTATGAACGGCAGCGGCGCCTGGGGGAAAATCGCCATGGTCAGCACCGCCACAATCGCCCCCACCGTCGTGCCGATGACCTGACCGAAGCTGCGTGCCAGCACCATGCCGCCCAACGGCTGGCTGATGATGACCACCGCCATGATCGACCATTTGGGCTGGTCGAGGTCGAACAGGAACGCCAGGTACAGCGTCAGCAGGCCGGCGGTGATGGTCCGCAAGGCAAACAACAACACCCCGGGACCGGGATGGAGGATTGCCTTGAAGTATTGCAGCAACGCTTGCATGGGAATGCTCGTCGACGTGTCTTCAGCAAGCGTAGCCACAGGATTGACGCCACGCATTGCCCTTGTAGAAGCGAGCTTGCTCACGATGGACGTGAGCGATTACGCGTGCTGCCGAATGAACGCATTGCCGCGGCGTTTTTGCCGAGCAAGCTCGCTTCTACAGGGGCGCGTACAAATCCCCGGTCGCGGTTCAACATATCCGAGACATTGAGGTGTTCGATTAATCCATCAAACCCCACTCACCCGGGTGCGCGAGAGGGACGGGCGATGCTTCAGCATGCAACTTCAGCCGCAAGCGCAAATTGTTCACCGAGTCCGCATATTTCAGCGCTTCCTCCTCATCAATCGCCCCTTCCACCACCAACCCATACAGCGCGTTATCGAACGTCTGCATACCCTGTTCAGTGGACTTGTCCATGATCCCCTTGAGTTCATCCAGCTCATTGCGCCGAATCAGGTCAGCGATGGTCGGCGTTCCCAGCATCACTTCCACCGCCGCCCTTCTTTGCCCGTCACGGGTGCGCACCAGGCGTTGGGACACGAACGCTTTCAGGTTGTTGGCCAAATCATGCAGCAGCTGCGCGCGCCGTTCCTCCGGGAAAAAGTTGATGATGCGGTCCAGCGCCTGATGGGCGTTGTGCGCATGCAACGTGGAAATCACCAGGTGCCCGGTGTCGGCAAAGGCCAGCGCATGTTCCATGGTTTCGCGATCGCGAATCTCGCCGATCAGCACCACGTCCGGCGCCTGGCGCAGGGTGTTCTTCAACGCCGCATGGAAACTGCGGGTGTCCACGCCGACCTCGCGCTGATTGATGATCGATTTTTTGTGGCGGTGGATGTACTCGACCGGGTCTTCGATGGTGATGATGTGACCGCTGCTGTGCTGGTTCCGGTAATCGATCAGCGCCGCCAGTGAGGTAGACTTGCCCGAATCGGTGGCACCGACAAAAAGCATCAGTCCTTGTTTGAGCATGACCATTTCCTGCAGTACTGCCGGCAGCTTGAGGTCTTCGAAACGCGGGATGTCGAGTTTAATGTTGCGCGCCACGATCGACACGTCGTTGCGCTGCTTGAAAATATTGACCCGAAAGCGTCCGATACCCGCCAACGAGATCGCCAGGTTCATCTCCAGTTCCCGATCGAACTCCAGCCGCTGCTCGGCGTCCATGATGGACGAGGCTATCGCGGCGATTGCACCCGGCTTGAACGGTTGGTCGCTCAAGGCTTTGAGCACGCCGTCGAACCGCGCGCTGGGTGGCGCACCGGTGGACAGGTACAGATCGGAGCCATTCTGGCTGGCCAGAACCTTCAACAGTGCATCGATTTCCATGGCAAAAAGTACCCGCGAAGCATTCAATGAACGACCGAAAACCGGTTATACAGCGTTTACCGCTCCAGCATAGTAGACGCCGCCACACTGACTGAGATGCAGGACACCTTGATGAACGCCACACCCTCCGGCAGCGATGCCCAGGCCTTGATTGCCCGACTGGACTGGACGCGCACCCCGCTCGGCGCCGCCAGTGCCTGGCCGCAGAGCCTGCGTACGGCGGTCGACATCGTGATTCATTCACCGATGCCGATGCTGTTGTTGTGGGGGCCGGAACTCACACAGATCTACAACGACGGCTTCGCCCTGCTCGCGGGCAGCAAGCATCCGCACGCTTTCGGACAACCGACACACCAGATTTGGCCAGAACTCAGAGACTTTACCGACCCGATTTACAGCGCCGTCCTACAGGGCCAGGTGCGGACTTACAGCGAACAGCGCTTCACCCTGCAACGCGAAGATGAAGATTCCGACTTCTGGCTGGATTTGACCTACAGCCCGATCCGCGATGAAAGCGCCGAGGTCGCTGGAATCCTGGTCACCGCCATCGAAACCAACGAGCGACGCCGCATCGCCCTCGAACTCGAGCAACGTTCTGCCGCGAGCCTGAAGGCCCAGCGCGAAACCGAGGAACGCCTGCAACTGGCGCTGGCCGCCACCGACGCCGTCGGCACCTGGGACTGGGACATCAGCGAGGACCGTTTCATCGCCGACGCGCATTTCGCCCAACTGCACGGCATCGACCCGCAACTCGCCAGCCAGTTACCGATCAGTGCTTACCTCGAGGCGGTGCACCCGGAAGACCGCTCGATGGTCACCCGCAGCATCAAGCATTGCATCACCCACGGCACCGAATACGCCGAGGAATATCGCCTGCTGCAAGCCGACGGCCAGTTGCGCTGGGTGTTTGCCCGGGGCCGCTGCTATAAGGATCACCATGGCCGGCCGATCCGCTTTCTCGGTGCTGCCCTCGACCTCACCGAGCGCAAACACACTGAACAGGCGTTGCGCCAGAGCCAGACCGAGCTGCAACTGATCATCAACGCCATGCCGATCCTGATCAGTTACGTCGACCGCGAGGAACGCTTTCGCCTGAACAATGCGGCGTATCTCGACTGGTACGGCTTGACGCCGCAGGAGCTCTACGGTCGGACCATTCTCGATGTGCTGGGTGAAGAGGCCTACGCCTTGCGTGCTGAATACATCGTCGAGGCGCTGGCGGGTAAAACCTGTTGTTTCAGCGTCCGTGCGCAGCACCGGGACGGCACCATCCGCCAGGCTTTAATGAATTATCTGCCGCGTTTCGGCCCGGATGGCGCGGTCAACGGCTTCTACATCTTTGTCATCGACGAGACCGAGCGCAAGCAGACCGAGGAAGCGCTGCGCAACCTCAACGACACCCTCGAAGAGCGCGTTGGCGCGCGCACCCAGCAATTGGCCGAAGCCAACCAGCGCCTGCAAAACGAGATGTTCGAGCGTGAACGTGCCGAAGACGCGCTACGCCACGCGCAAAAAATGGAAGCGGTCGGCCAGCTCACCGGCGGCATCGCCCATGACTTCAACAACATGCTCACCGGGATCATCGGCAGCCTCGACCTGATGCAGCGCTATATCGCCGAGGGGCGCGCCGCCGAGATCGGTCGGTTCACCGACGCAGCGGTGTCGTCCGCCAACCGCGCGGCCGCCCTGACCCATCGACTGCTGGCGTTTTCCCGGCGCCAGTCGCTGGATCGCAAACCGCTGAACGCCAACGAGCTGATTCATTCACTCGAAGACCTGCTCAGCCGCACC
The DNA here is from genome assembly GCF_054897705.1 of Pseudomonas sp. GB2N2. Classification (NCBI taxonomy): domain Bacteria; kingdom Pseudomonadati; phylum Pseudomonadota; class Gammaproteobacteria; order Pseudomonadales; family Pseudomonadaceae; genus Pseudomonas; species Pseudomonas sp. GB2N2. The sequence continues at coordinate 1,419,785 of NZ_CM142701.1, read as the reverse complement.
AAGGGCGACCACATCCAGTTGAAACTGCAACTGATCGATGACGTCTGGCCGGTCAGCACCGATCTCAGCCAACTGGAAAACGCGCTACTCAACCTGGTGATCAACGCCCGTGACGCCATGCCCGACGGCGGCGAACTGTTGATCGAAACCGCCAACGTCTACCTCGACAGCGAAAACCTCGTGCCCCTGGAATCGGTCAAGTCCGGGGATTACATGATGATTGCCGTCAGCGACAACGGCACGGGCATGACGCCTTCGGTGCTGGCGAAGGCTTTCGATCCGTTTTTCACCACCAAACCCATCGGCCAGGGCACCGGGCTTGGTTTGTCGATGATTTATGGCTTCGCCCAGCAATCGGGCGGCCACGTCAGCCTCGACAGCGTGCCGGGCCAAGGCACCTGCGTTCGCCTGTACCTGCCGCGGCTGCATGACGTGGAACCGGAAAACACCCTGATGCCCTTCAGCGGTGCGGCGCCCGCAGCGATTGCCGGTGAAACCGTGGTGCTGGTGGAAGATGATCCGGCGGTGCGCATGCTGGTGCTCGACCTGCTCAACGAGCTGGGGTATCACGCCCACGAAGCCGAAGACGCGAAGACCGCCCTGCCCTTGCTCGAGTCCGATTTGCGGGTTGATCTGCTGGTGACTGATGTCGGGCTGCCGGGTATGAACGGTCGGCAACTGGCAGAAATTGCCCGCCAGCACCGGCCGCATCTCAAAGTACTGTTCATGACCGGTTACGCGGAGAATGCGACGGAGCGTCAGGTATTCCTCGAGGAAGGCATGGACATGGTGGCCAAACCGTTTTCCATTGACCTGCTGGCCAACAAGATTCGCGCGATGATCGGCCAACCCGAGTGAGTTGAGGCATAATCGCGCGCCCTGACGTCACCACCGTTACAAGGTACTTGCCGCAATGAAAGCTCAAGCCCGCCATATTCTGGTGAAAACCTCGGAAGAAGCCGAGCAGCTCAAACAACGCATCGCCAAGGGTGAAGCCTTCGATGTGCTGGCCAAGAAATACTCCACCTGCCCCTCCGGAAAACGCGGCGGTGACTTGGGTGAAGTGCGGCCGGGGCAGATGGTCGGTGTCATTGACGCGGTGATCTTCAAGAAACCGTTGCGGGTGGTGCATGGGCCGATCAAGAGCAAATTTGGCTATCACCTGGTGCAGGTGTTTTACCGGGATTAATTGGTTGGCTTAATGGCCCCATCGCGAGCAGCAGGCGGCCATCCAACACCTATCGGGGAATCAACGCCCCCGGCACCTGAATCACCTGACTCGCCAACCGATGCCCCGCCTCTGCGGCTTCCACCGGGCTCCCGCCCTTCAGTCGACTGGCCAAATACGCCGCACTGAACGAATCCCCCGCCGCCGTCGTGTCGATAACATGCTCGACCTTCTGCGCCGGCACCTCGAACGCCTCCCCGGCACAACGAATCAGGCATGCCTCGGCCCCCCGCTTGAGCACCACTTCCGGCGTCCCGATCTGTTCATAAGCGGCAAACACCGCCTCGCAATCGGAAAAATGGAACAGCGCCTGCTCGTCATCCACCGTCAGCAACGCCAGATCGACATACGGGAGCACACTGCGGTACGCCGCCCGCGCTTCTTCGATCGATGCCCACAAGCGTGGCCGGTAATTGTTGTCGAAAACAATCCGCGCATCTCGCTGCCGTGCCTCGATCAAGGTTTCCAGCAGCTTTTCCCGCCCCTGTACGCCCAGCACCGCGAGGGTGATGCCACTGAAATAGAGCACGTCGTAATCCGGCAGCGCCTTCAGAATCGGCGCTGCCGCCGGGGTGGTGAAGCAATCGCGGACCGCCGCTTCGTTGCGCCAGTAGAGAAAGCGCCGTTCGCCAGCGGCGTCGGTCTGGATGCAGTACAAACCGGGCAAACGCCCAGGCAAACGCTGGACCCTGTCCAGGCCGATATTTTCGTTGGCCCAGCTCTGGCACATGGCGTCGCTGAAACTGTCATCGCCCAGGGCGGTGACGTAATCCACCGAACCGCCTCCGCCGAGTTCACGGGACAGATAGACCGCGGTATTCAAGGTGTCGCCGCCGAAGCTTTGTTGCAGGCTGCCGTCGGCGCGCTGCTGCAGCTCGATCATGCATTCGCCGATCAGGGCGATGCGCGGGGTGTTGGGGCCGAGGGTGCTGATGGTGCTGATGGTGTTCATGAGTGTGGTGTCTCTGGGCGTTCGGTGGTGTCTGGGCGATGGCCGCACCTAGGTCTAAACCTTAGAAACAGGTTTCCATGGTTTCGATGACATTCAACTGCTCATCCACCAGGCACCCGGTGCGCCACTTGTCGAACGTCAGGCACGGGTGCGAAGTGCCGAACGAAATAATATCGCCCACCCGCAATTCAATCCCCGGCGCCACGGTCATGAACGCATGCTGGTCCATCACCGCCGTCACCTTGCACGCGCCGACATCATCGCCGGTCGCTGGCACCACGCCGGCCTTGTAACGCAGCAATGGCACCGGCATGCCGGCGTCATAAGCGACGTCGCGTTTGCCCAGTGCGATCACCGCGAAGCCCGGCTCCGGAAGCGATTGCACATGCGCCCAGACTTCCAGCGCCGGGCGCAGACCTTCGTGCAAATCACTGCGACGATCCAGTACGCAGCATTGCGCCTCTTTATAGATGCCATGGTCGTGCGCCACGTAGCTGCCGGGGCGCAATACGCTGAGGAAGCGTCCAGCGGCGTTCTGCGCTTCGAACGATTCGGCGATCAGGTCGTACCAGGCTGAACCCGACGCGGTAACGATCGGCTTGGCGATGGCGAACGCGCCACTGTCCTGCAACTGCACGGCCAGACGCACCAGCGAGGCAGCAAATTCACGGATACCGCTGACGGCATGATCGCCGTGAATCACGCCCTCGTAGCCTTCGATCCCGGTCAGCGCGAGTGCCGGTTGCGCATTGATGGCCTTGGCCAAGGCCACCACCTCGGCCTCGCTGCGGCAACCGCAACGACCGCCGACCACACCGTACTCGATCATCACGTTCAGGCGCACCCCACGCGAGGCGAAGTACGCACCGAGGTCAGCAACGTTGTCCGGGTGATCGACCATGCAATGAAAATCGAACGTCGGGTCCGCCAGCAGATCGGCGATCAGTGCCATGTTCGGCGTGCCGACCAATTGGTTGGCCATCAGCACCCGACGCACGCCATGGGCATACGCCGCGCGGGTTTGCGTGGCGCTGGCCAGCGTGATGCCCCAGGCGCCGGCATCGAGTTGGCGGCGAAACAGTGCCGGGGTCATGCTGGTCTTGCCGTGGGGCGCGAGTTCGGCGCCGCTGTTGCTGACGAACGCCTGCATCCAGCGAATGTTGTGCTCCAGGGCTTCGCGGTGCAGCACCAGGGCCGGCAGGCTGACGTCGCGGACCAGATGGGCGCCGGTCTGGGCAAAACCCTTTTCCACGGCGGCAGTATTTTGGGCGGTAGACATGGTCGAACTCCTCACATTCGCGGCCGCAGGCAGCCGCGGTTACTCGTTGATACGCCGGGCAAGGCTGTTGGCGCTGTCGATCAGCACCCGGCGATAGTCGTTGTAATTGTTCTTCGCATCGGCACGTGGCGCGACGATGCACAGGGTCGCAATGGCAATGCCGTTCGGGTCTTTGACCGGCGCGGCGAAGCAGTGGGTAAAGGTGTCGGCGACGCTATCGAAGGAGAAAAAACCGTCGGTACCGGCCTGACGGATTTCACCCAGGAACTGCTCAAGCGGCAGGCGTTCGCCGTTGGGCAGAATGAAGTCATCGTGGTCGATCAGGTCGATGATGGCCTGGTCGCTCAGGTGCGACAGGAGCAGGCGTCCGGACGCGGTCCACGGGATCGGGGCGTTTTCGCCGATGTCCGAGGAAATACGAAAATGCCGCTCACCCTCTTTCATTAAAGCCACTGTGTATTTGCGCCCGTTGAGCAGGCACATCTGCGCGGTTTCACGGGTCTGGCTGACGATTTCCTGCAAGGCATGATCGGCTTCGCGGGTCAGGTCGAAGTGACGCAAGTGCGCCTGCCCGAGGAAGTACAACTGACGGCCGAGGTAAACGTGACCTTCCTTGCCCACGGGTTCGAGGATGCGCCGTTCCAGCAGCGAGGCCACCAATTCGTAGACCGTGGATTTCGGGCTGCCGATGCCGCTGGCAATATCGTTCGGACGCAGGGGTTGCCCGATTTCCTTGAGAAAATCGAGGATATCGAACGCCCGGTCCAGACCGCGTGCCCGGCGCTTGATGGTGTCTTCGGTCATGTCAGTGTTTCCCAATCAAATTCGCCGGGGAGTTTAACCAGAGTGCAGCGGTGACCGTTAGGCCGCCATCGCCGGCAAGCCGGCGCCCACAGGTTTTGTAGTTGCCGCCCATTGCGCATACGACACCCATCCTGTGGAAGCGTGGCTTGCCCGCGCGATGGGGCCGACTCGGTTCAGGCCTTTTTCTTGTACGCGATGCAGTCGATCTCGACCTTGCAATCCACCATCATGTTCGCCTGCACGCACGCGCGGGCCGGGGCGTGCTCGGGTTTGAAGTACTCGGAGAAGACCTTGTTGAAACTGGTGAAATCCCGTGGATCTTCCAGCCACACCCCGGCACGCACCACGTCTTCGAGGCCATAACCAGCCTCTTCGAGAATCGCGATCAGGTTCTTCATGGTCTGGTGGGTCTGCTCGACGATTCCGCCAGCAATGATCTCGCCATCCAACGCCGGCACCTGGCCGGACACGTGTAGCCAGCCATCGGCTTCAACGGCGCGGGCGAAAGGACGAGGCGTACCGCCAGCGGCGTTACTGCCGGTGCCGAAACGAGTAATGCTCATGGGTGTTTCTCCTGTTTTAAAGTGAAAACTGCTTTTGAAAAAATCAGAACCGCGTGTTCTTGAGAAACTCAGCCAAACGCGGTGATTGCGGGCGTTCGAACAGCTCCTTGGGTGGCCCCTGCTCTTCGATACGCCCCTGATTCATGAAAACGATCTTGTCTGAAACCTCGAAAGCGAAACGCATTTCGTGGGTCACCAGCAACATGGTCATGCCTTCGTCCGCCAGGCCCTTGATCACGTTCAGCACTTCGCCAACCAGTTCGGGGTCGAGGGCCGAGGTGACTTCGTCGAACAGCATCAGGCTCGGGTTCATCGCAATCGCCCGGGCAATGGCTACGCGCTGTTGCTGGCCGCCGGACAACTGACCCGGATAGTGATCACGGCGCTCCAGCAGGCCGACGCGATCCAGCCATTTTTCGGCCAGGACCACGGCTTCGTCCTTGTGCAGCTTCTTGACCTTCAGCAGCCCCAGCGTGACGTTCTGCAGCGCTGTGAGGTGCGGAAACAGATTGAACTGCTGGAACGCCATGCCGGTCATCGCACGATGCCGGGCAATGACTTTCTCAGCATGCCGTACGCGTTTGCCGTTGACGTCGTCATAGCCGATGGATTCGCCATCGAGCACGATCTGCCCGCCCTGGAATTCTTCGAGCATGTTCACGCAACGCAGCAGCGTGGTCTTGCCCGAACCGCTGGAACCGATCAGCGTCACGACGTTGCCGCGCTGCATGCTCAGGTCGACGCCTTTGAGCACTTCGAGCTTGCCGTACTGCTTGTGCAGGCCGCGAATGTCCAGCAGGGCCTGGGCGTTTTGCGCGTTCGCGTCTTTTGAATTTGAGAGCTGAGGTTGAGTCATGGCAAGGCCACCCGCTTTTCTATGTGCCGGCCGAGTAATTCGATGGCGTAGTTGATGACGAAAAACAGAAATCCGGCGAACAGGTAAAACTCGAGCGTCATGAACGTCCGGGCAATGATCTGCTGGGTGCTGAGCAGCAACTCCGCCACGCCGATCACCGACAACAGCGTCGAGGCCTTGACGATCTCGGTGGACGAGTTGACCCAGGTCGGCAGGATCTGCCGCAGCGCCTGGGGCAATAGCACGTAGGCAAGGGATTGGTAAAACGTCAGGCCAATCGCCTTGCTCGCTTCCATCTGCCCGCTGGGCAAGGCTTGCAACGCACCGCGCACAATCTCGGCGACGTGGGAGCCGCAAAACAGCGTCAGACCCAACGCACCGGCCTGGAACGCACTGATCTGCCAGCCCAGTGCCGGCGCCATATAAAAGCAGGCGAGCACCAATACAAACACCGGCGTCCCGCGAATGATGTCGACGTAGAAACGGAACGGCGCGCGCATCCAGAAATTGCCGTAGGTCAGTACCAGACCGGTGACAATACCGACCAGCGTACCGAGCAAAATCGCCAGTGCCGACACTTGCACACTGGTCAGAAAGCCTTGGCACAACACGTCGCGGGCAACCCACAACTCATGCAACCAACTGGGTGATTCGTACATGGGGCCTCCTATCGGCGGATCGCCAGACGCTGCTCGAGGTGACGCAGCAGCATGGCAATGAGGTAACAGGCCGCAACATAGAGCGCTGTGGTCACCATCCAGGTTTCAATCACCCGGTAGCTCTCCACATTGATCTTGCGCGCGTAATAGGTCAGCTCCGGCACGGCAATCGCCGCCGCCAGCGAGGTGTCCTTGAACAGCGAAATGAAGTTGTTCGACAGCGCCGGCAGCACATTGCGCAGCATTACCGGCACGGTGACGTACGCCTTGACCTGCCATTCGCCGAGGCCAATGGCCAGGCCGGCTTCACGCTGGCCCTTCGGAATGCTCAACAATCCGCCACGGAACACTTCGGTCAGATACGCCCCGGCGTACAGCGACAGCGTGATGATGAACGACGGAATCTTGTCCAGACGAATCCCGAGGCTCGGCAAGGCGAAGTAAATCAACAGAATCAACACCAGAATCGGCGTGTTACGCACCACCGTCACATACACCGACGCCAGCACCCGCAACGCGCGATGCTTGGAGAGCAAAGCAAACGCCATCATCAGGCCGATCACGCAACCGATGGCGATCGACACCAGCGCCAATTCAAGGCCCAGGCCGAGCCCCGCCAGCAAGGTGTCGAAATCGCGCCACACGGCGGCAAAGTTCAACTGATAGTTCATGGTCAGCAGTACCTTGAACGGGGCGCGTTGGGCGCCCCACTCTCACAGGGTCATTTGAATTCGACGGGAAAACCGATGGCTGGGGTAGGCAGGTCTACGCCGAACCATTGCTTGAAGGACGCCGCGTAAGCCGGGAACTCAACGCCAGTCATGGCTTCATGCAAAGCGGTGTTGACGAAGTTCAGCCAGTCCTGATCGCCACGCTTGACCGCGCACGCATAGGTTTGCGGGCTCCAGGCGTAGGTCGGGCTGCGATACCGGCCAGGGTTCTGCACCATCAGGTACTTGACCGAAGATTGGTCAGTGGCCGCAGCGTCGGCACGACTGGAGTTCACGGCCTGATACATCAAGTCCACGCTGTCGTACTGATCGACTTTGGCGCTGGGCAACGCCTGATGCACCAGTTCTTCGGCGTACACGTTCTGCAATACCGCCACAGTCACCTTGTCGCCCGCCGCTTTCAGGTCTTCGATTTCCTTGTACTTGCTATTCGCCGGCAGCAGCAGGCCAACGCCTTCGCGGTAGTACGGCAGCGTGAACGCTACTTGCTGCGCGCGGCTGGCGGTCACGGTGATGAATTGGCAACTGATGTCGACCTTGTCCGTCAGCAGGTTAGGAATCCGCGCATCGGAGGACTGCACTACGTACTCGACCTTGGCCGGGTCGTTGAACAAACCCTTGGCGATCATGTGCCCGATATCGATATCAAAACCCTGCAACTTGCCGTCCGCGCCCTGAAAGTGCCACGGCGCATTGGTGCTGCCCGTACCCACAATCAGTTTCCCGCGGGCCAGCACGCTATCGAGCTTGCTGTCCGCCGCCTGGGCCACGCCCACGGCAGCAGCCGAAGCTGCAAAGAGAAAAACACACGCTTTAAAAAAGGAAGGTCGGCGATGCATGGCAATCACTCCAGGAGGACGTTCATTCCGCTATACCGGAACATAGTATGTAACAGCGGAATAGACAGCAGAAAGTGTGCCACAGGTTGTGAGGGGAATGGAGGGGAAATTGAAAAGTGTTTTGAATCAGTGGGATGCGCGAAAGTGAAGAATTGGTGTTACGGAAGCAGCCATGTGCAACCGCTACCGTTGTCTACGTCAACGGGTAGCGAGTTCACAATTGGTGCGTCTTGGGAGCTAAGAGGGTGCTACCGATCTATTGATTGCGCATCCATGGATTCAGGCGCGCGGACGATTCAATTACTCTTGGGTTCATTTGCTCGAACACTCGCCGAGCGGCGTGCGCTTTACTGCCAGCAACGAGCGCTGAGATGAAGCCCCAAAAGCCTAAAACTAAAAAAACCAGGGATAACGCGCGTTGCTCCGCGATGATATTCCTGACATACCGCCCATCCGCTTCGCTGGAGAACACTTCGCAAACAATTTGTCTTATCTCCTCTTCTGGCTTGTCCGCTGGTTTGAGGCAGCTCTCAGGTTTGAGTACCCACTCATTTGAAAGGAATGATCTCGCTACGTCCTCTCGGACCATGAAGGTAATTCCACTGGTTTTCATGGTCAAAACCGCATAGTCGGGCATCATGGGCACCGTGCACACGATCATAAAAATCAATGTCAACAAGAGGCCAATTCCGTGGCGAGATTTCCACAGTTTTCCGTCGGGATCTCGCATAACCAAGCGTTCGGCATCAAAGTATTTTCTACCGTGAATCAATTGGGCAACATTGACGTCATGTCGATTGATCCTTGCAAGCAACTCAAGCATTTGCCTATAGCTATCCAGTCGAATGCCTGTCTTGAAACGGAAACTTTCGAGATCTTTTACAGCCGACCATTGCTCATTCAGGAATTCGCTTGAAAACTCCTTGCTCCCGCCGATCAATCTCCAGATTCGCTCAATAAGAAAAAAACCAGAAGCTGCACGTACGTAGCCGTACGCAGTAAGTGCCAAAACCAACAGAAGAGGCAGGCAATATTTAAGGACCTCAAGGATCGATGCCAAATGGGGCAAAATGGGTTCTACATTGGTCACGGCCATTACATTTCCTTATGAATACCAGTCCTGGTCAAAGTGGTGGCGAAAAAGCGATTAACGCTCACTAGCTTCTTTATAGACGTCGCCACGCTCCCTCTTCCCCACTGCAAGCACCGTTACGATCAGCACTTCGTTGTACACGCGGTACACCAGCCTGTATCCGGCACTGCGCAGCTTGATCTTGTAGGCATTGTCCAATCCACTCAAACGATCAGCGCTCACATGTGGACGAACGAGGCGCTCCTGAAGCTTTTTCTTAAACTGATCCTTCAACGTTGCGCCAAGCTTTTGCCACTCCTTCCACGCTTTGTCGGAAAATTCCAGCTCATAGGTCATCGACCGAGACCTTGACCGTTGGGTCATTTTCACGCTCGCGGCAGAGAGCAATCAGTTCCATATCTTCAAGGCGGTCCATCATCGCTTCATACTGCCTGGCAGGAACGCAGTAAAAAGCGGGCTCATTTCGATTGAGAATGGCAACGGACATGCCACCACCAGCGGCTACCGTGCCCATGGGGTTTTTTTTCAGTTCCGAGATACTCGCTACAACATGCGAAAGCACGATATGTGGCATGAAGGTATTCCTGAGAGTGCTTTTAGAAGTGCTAAAAATAGCACTCTGAAGCACATTTGACCTTATAGCTTTTGACATGAGAGCCGTGACCATGAGCTGAAAGTGAGGTAATCAAGTTAGCACTTCACTTGCTTCTCGATTTCCGCGTTTTCTATCGGTCGGTTCCTGTACAAAAGTGAGTTTTATCCGTACTTGCGTAGGAAAACCCTTACCGCTCCTCAGCACAGGGAAACTCTAATCGGAGCCTGTGTCGTCACGGAGATTGCATTCGCCGAGCCGCGTCAGCAACACCCGCGTCACCCGCCGCTCTTCGACCGCGACCACGGTCATGCGCCAGCCTTCGCATTCATGGCTATCGCCAATCATCGGCAACCGGTCCATCAAACTCATCACCAATCCGCCCAGCGTTTGATAGTCGTCGGTCGGCTCTGCCGAAAACTCCGTTCGCTGGCGAACCCGCATCAGGTTCAACGCGCCGCTGACCAGGAACCCGCCATTCTCCTCGACCACTTCCGGGCCTTCGATTTCGCTGGCGTCCGGCAACTCGCCGGCAATCGATTCGAGAATGTCGGTCATGGTCAACACACCGACGAAGTCGCCGAATTCGTTGACCACAAACGCAATGTGCGTCGAGGCTTTGCGCATCTGTTCCAGTGCGTTGAGGATGGAATAGCTGTCGACCAGGTTGAGGGTCTTGCGCGCCAGGTGTTCGAGATTGGGCTCGTTACCGGCCAGGTATTCCTTGAGCAGTTCCTTCTTGTGGATGAAGCCCAACGGCTCATCGACTGCACCGTCGCGGATCAGCGGCAAGCGCGAGTAGGACGATTGCATCAGTCGTGTACGAATGGTCTCGGCATCGTCGGACAGGTCGATGTGATCGACATCAGCGCGCACGGTCATGAGGGTGCGGATCGGTCGCTCGGCCAGTTGCAATACGCCGCTGATCATCACCCGTTCGCGTCGATCGAACAGCACTTCACCCACAGCCTCGCCGTTGTCCAGCAGGTCGGCAATCTCCTCGCCGACTTCTTCCACCGCCAACGTGCGCCCACCCAGAAGACGCAGCACCGCATGGGCGGTGCGTTCGCGCATAGGTTTGAGTCCCTGCGCGGATTTCTTGCGGCGCGCCCGGGCGATCTGGTTGAACACTTCGATCAGGATCGAGAAACCGATCGCCGCGTACAGATAACCTTTCGGAATGTGGAAACCCAGGCCTTCGGCGGTCAGCGCAAAGCCGATCATCATCAGGAAGCCCAGACACAGCATGATCACCGTCGGGTGCGCGTTGACGAACCGGGTCAGCGGTTTGCTGGCGATGATCATCAGGCCGATGGAAATGATCACGGCGATCATCATCACCGCCAATTCATCGACCATGCCGACAGCGGTAATCACCGCGTCCAGGGAGAACACCGCGTCGAGCACGACGATCTGCGCGACGATCGGCCAGAACAGCGCGTACGTCGTATTCGACGAGCGCTCGCCGACATGGCCTTCGAGTCGCTCGTGCAACTCCATGGTCGCCTTGAACAGCAGGAACACACCACCGAACAGCATGATCAGGTCGCGTCCGGAGAAACTCTTGTCGAACACTTCTAACAGCGGCTGCGTCAGCGTCACCAACCAGGAAATACTCGCCAGCAGGCCCAGGCGCATCAGCAAGGCCAGGGACAAACCGATAAGTCGCGCGCGGTCGCGTTGCTCGGGCGGCAGTTTGTCCGCCAGGATCGCGATGAACACCAGGTTGTCGATACCGAGCACCAGTTCCAGCACGATCAACGTCAACAGGCCCAGCCATGCGGTGGGATCAGCTATCCATTCCATAAAATTGTCTCGATCTCTTTAGTGAATTCAGACTGCCGAACACGGCAAAGCGCGGCGCATAGGCCGTGGAGTTGCAATGAAAAAGGAGTTCGGAAGTCGAAAGACCGGGTGTTTCGCGTGCGTCAAGCGAGCGCTGGGGCGCAGAGAGGAAGGATAACCGGGAGGCTCCAAGAGGGTGTTCATGCAAGTCCTGAGCGGAAAAAGGCCTTGGAGAGTACAGGTTGGAGCGACTTTTCCTACAGATGGAAATCATTACAAAATCTGTAATCCCCTGGATTTCTTCTGTCTGGGCAGCCGCCTTCGCGAGCAAGTCGAAGCTTTTAGCTGTTTCGGACCCGTTCGATATACCTGACAACCGCCGCCGATTTCTCGAACCGCCGATACACCAGCGACAACCACGAACTCGCCTCACACCCCCTGATCGTCCGGTAAACCACCCCCGGCAACCCGACATGCCCAACCACCGATTCCGGCACCACCGCCACGCCCTGCCCCAGCGACACCAGCGCCAGTACCGCCACCAGTCCTCCGGGTTGCGCGCCGAGTGTCGGTGCAAATCCGCCTTCGGCAGCGACTTGCAAGGTGCCGCTGATTTGCTCCGGCAGAATGAACGTCTCACCCCGCAGGTGCTCCGGGCCGATCTCGCCCGCGCGGCACAGCCAGGATTCGGTCGACAGCGCCAGCACAAAGCCTTCCGCGTCCAGGCGAATCGCGTCCAGGCCTTCCGGCAACGTCATCGGAGAACGGACATACCCAATGTCGAACCGACCTTCAAGGACCATCGCCGGCAATGTCGCCATCGGGCTTTCCCGCACGTTCAGGCTGACGTCCGGGCACTCGCGACTGAACGCCTGAACCTGTTTTTGCAGTAACCCCGAATACACCGCCGAGGCCACGTAACCGAGCTCGATGTGCCCGATATCCCCACGCCCGGCGCGCTGGGCACTGCGCTGGGCGGATTCGAACTGGCGAACGGTGGCTTCGGCTTCGACGACCAACGCTGCGCCGGCCTCGGTCAGGCGAACTTCGCGGGTTTCGCGCACGAACAGTCGCGTGCCGAGTTCACTTTCCATGTCCTGAATCTGCCGGGTCAGGGTCGGCGGTGCGATACCTAGCTGCTCGGCAGCGCGGGTGAAGTGGCCATGACGGGCAACGGCAAGGAAGTAGCGAAAATGACGGATGTCCATGGGCATTAGCTCAAAGGTAATGAAGTGCCGGTTGCCGGCTAACAAATTCCGCAAACGGCCAAAGTAAACTGGTCCGGCATTCACAGTAGAGAGCCCCAGCCATGTACGTCAAACCTCTGTACACACTTGCGACGACAGTCCTTGCGCAAAAGGCAATCAATCCATGAGCCGCGTCGATCCGCGCTTGACCCTGCTGACCGCGTCCGGCGTCTGCTCGCTGATCGTCCTCGACACCAACATCGTCGCCGTCACCCTGCCGACGATAGCCCGTGACCTCGGTGCCAACTTCGCCGACATCGAATGGGTGGTCAGCGCCTACATGCTGGCCTTCGCCGCCCTGCTATTGCCCGCTGGCAGCATCGCCGACCGCTTTGGCCGGCAGAAAACCCTGCTGTGTGGCCTGGGCATTTTCATCCTCGCGTCCATCGGTTGCGGCGCCGCGCCCAATGCGTTGTTCCTCGACATTGCCCGGGCGATCAAAGGTGTCGGCGCCGCATTGCTGCTGACCTCGGCCCTGGCCTCCATCGGCCACACCTTTCACGATGAAGTCGAACGGGCCAAAGCCTGGGCGTTCTGGGGGGCGTGCATGGGCGTGGCGATGACCGCTGCGCCCACCGTCGGCGGGCTGATCACCGAATACATCGGTTGGCGTTGGATTTTCTACCTCAACTTGCCGGTGGGCCTGTTCCTCATGGCCATGGTCTGGCGTACGGTGCCGGAATCCCGCGATCCGCAATCCGCCCGTCTCGATCCTTGGGGCAGCCTGGCCTTCAGCGCCAGCCTGCTGTGCCTGATGTGGGGATTGATCGAAGTCAACCGGATCGGCTGGAACAACTCGGCCACCTACGCCCGACTGATCGGCGGCGCGCTGTTACTGGGCGCGTTCGTGGTGATCGAGCGGATGCAGCAACGGCCGATGGTCGACCTGAAACTGTTTCGGCACCCGCGTTTCATCGGCGCCCTGCTCGGCATGTTTGCCTACGCCGGATGCGCTCAGGTGATGATGACGCTGCTGCCGTTTTACCTGCAAAACGGCCTGGGTTTCTCGGCCATTGCTTCGGGCCTGGGCATGTTGCCGTTTGCCCTGACCATGCTGATTTGCCCGCGCATCGGCGTGCGCCTGTCCCGCCGATTTGCTCCGGCGACGTTGATGGCCGCCGGTTTGACCCTAGTCGGCAGCGGCAATCTGCTCAGTGCCTGGGCGGTCAACAGCGGCGGTTACCTGGCCTTCGCCCTGGCGATTTCCGTGACCGGCGCCGGTGCCGGGCTGCTCAATGGCGATACGCAGAAAAACATCATGGCTTGCGTGCCTCGGGAGCGCACCGGCATGGCGTCGGGCATGAGCACCACCATGCGTTTCAGTGCCATCGTGCTGGCGATTGGCGTGTACGGCGCCTTGCTGTCCAGCCATACCGAGCAACTGCTGCGCGCCAGTCTGTCGATACAGGGCACGCAATGGCTGGGCCAGGCTCAGGGCATCGCCTCGCGGGCGGTGGCCGGAGACATGACGGCGGCGATGAGCCTGCTGCCGGACAGCGCACGCACGCTGGTTGAACCGCTGGCCCGCCAGGCGTTTGTCGGTGGTTTCAGTCTGTTGCTGTGGGTCGCCGGTCTGCTCGCCTTGTTGGGCGCGCTGGTGGTGGGCACGTTGATGCGCAGTCCGATCCCCGCGCCATCGGCTGCCACGCTTACTGCGAATGCTTGAATGACGCCAACACCCGCTCGGCATTGGCATCGCAGCTCATGCCGTCGGGTTTTGCCTGAATATCCGCGATCACTGCCAGCAGCTTCGCCTTGCTCTGCGCCAGGTGCTGCTGCATTTCCTCGATCTGGTCTATTTTGCGCCGCAGACCTGCCACCAGTTCGTCGTGCTTGAACTCACCGATCGCGGTGTGGGGTAACAATTGCTTCAACTCTTCAAGACTGAAGCCGGCCTGCTGCGCGCAATGGATGAGGTACAGCGTTTGCACCACCTGCTCGGGATAATGCCGGTAACCGTTCGCCCGGCGTTCGACCTTCTGGATGAGGCCCTGGGCCTCGTAAAAACGGATACGCGAGGCGTTGAACCCGCTTAACTGCGCCAATTCACCAATCTTCATCTCGACCTCGTTTGCCTGCTTGACATTAAAGTTGACTTTAAGCTTAGCCTCCACGCTTCACTGATGAGGAGTCAAGCATGTCGCCCTTTCAAACGTTGAATTTGCCCAACGGCCAGATCATCGGTAACCGCATCGCCAAAGCGGCGATGGAAGAAAACCTCGCCGATATCGGGCAGGCGCCTTCCGATGCACTCCTGCGCTTGTATCAAGCCTGGTCCGAGGGCGAAGCCGGCCTGTTGTTGACCGGCAACGTGATGATCGACCGCCGCGCCATGACCGGCCCCGGCGGCGTGGTGCTTGAAGATGAGCGAGATATGCAAGGCTTCCAACAGTGGGCGACGATTGGCCGCTCCGGCGGTGCGCAATTCTGGATGCAGCTCAATCACCCTGGGCGTCAGACCATGGCCAATCTCGGCCAGCAGGCGTTGGCGCCCTCGTCGGTGGCACTGGATCTGGGTGGATTTTCCAAGCTGTTTGCCCAACCCAAACCGATGTCCGAGGGCGATATCAGCGAGGTGATCACCCGCTTCGCGACCAGTGCGGCGCTCGCCGAAAAGGCCGGCTTCAGCGGCGTGCAGATTCATGCCGCGCACGGTTATCTGATCAGCCAATTCCTCTCGCCGTTGACTAACCGACGTGACGACCGCTGGGGCGGAACACTGGAAAACCGCGCGCGCCTGCTGATGGAAGTCCTCGGCGCAGTGCGCCAGGCCGTTTCGCCGCAGTTTTGTGTGTCGGTGAAGCTCAACTCGGCCGACTTCCAGCGCGGCGGCTTTGATGCCGACGACGCCCGGCAGGTGATTCAGTGGCTCAACGATCAGCAGATCGACCTGCTGGAACTCTCCGGCGGCAGCTACGAAGCCCCGGCCATGCAAGGCGAAGCCCGCGATGGCCGCACTCTTGCGCGGGAGGCGTACTTTCTGGAAATGGCGGGCGAACTGGCCAGCGTGGCGCGCATGCCAGTGATGGTGACGGGCGGGATCCGGCGCCTGGCGGTCGTTGAGCAAGTCCTCGCCAGCGGCATCGCCATGGCCGGCATCGGCACGGCGCTGGCGATCGAACCGCACTTGGTCAAACACTGGCGAGAAGGCAAGGACAGCCATCCGCAATTGCCGCCGATCGATTGGAGGCGCAAGCCGCTGGCGTCGCTGGCGAACCAGGCGGTGGTGAAATTCCAGCTGCGGCGCCTGAGCCGCGGGCGTAAAACCCGGCCGCAAGTGTCGGCGGTCTGGGCACTGATTCTTGACCAGTTGTTCCTGAGCCGCCGTACGCGGCAGTATCGTCAGGCAATGGCCAAGTAATCACGAACCGGCGGGAGTCATGGTCGTCACGGCGTTGTCCTCTTTTAACCCCAAGGACAACTCATTGATCACTGGAGCACCCCATGGCGAAAATCACCCTTGCCCAGCAACTGGCAACCACCCTTGAACAGGCCGGCGTCAAACGTATCTGGGGCCTGACCGGCGACAGCCTTAACGGTCTGACCGAAGCGTTGCGCACGATGGACAGCATCGAATGGATGCACGTGCGCCACGAGGAGGTCGCGGCGTTTGCCGCCGGGGCCGACGCCGCGATGACCGGTGAACTGGCGGTATGTGCCGGCAGTTGCGGGCCGGGCAATCTGCATTTGATCAACGGGCTGTTCGATTGCCACCGAAATCATGTGCCGGTGCTGGCCATCGCCGCGCAGATTCCGTCCTCGGAAGTGGGCCTGAATTACTTTCAGGAAACCCATCCTCAAGAATTGTTCAAGGAGTGCAGTCACTTCATCGAACTGGTGAGCAACCCCGCGCAAATGCCGCAGGTGCTGCATCGCGCGATGCGCAGTGCAATCCTCAACCGGGGCGTGGCGGTGGTGGTGATTCCGGGTGACGTGGCGTTACAGGAGGTCGAAGACAACCTCAAGCCGTGGCCGCTGCTGTCAAAGCCGCGCACCCTGCCCTCGCCCGACGATCTGCAGCGTCTGGTCGACCTGTTGAGCGACAGTAAAGCCGTGACGCTGATGTGCGGCGCCGGTTGCGCCGGCGCTCATGATCAGGTGGTGGCGTTGGCCGATGCCCTCGGCGCACCGGTGGTGCATGCGCTACGCGGCAAGGAACACGTGGAATGGGACAACCCGTTCGACGTCGGCATGACCGGCTTGATCGGCTTCAGCTCGGGTTACCACGCCATGCTCAACTGCGACACGCTGGTGCTGCTGGGCACTGACTTTCCCTATCGCCAGTTCTACCCCACCGACGCGACCGTCATTCAGATCGATCATGATCCGCAAGCCCTTGGCCGCCGTACCACGCTGGACCTGGGCATCGCCGCGGACGTCAGAGAAACACTTGCCGCGCTCTTGCCGCGCCTGCCCTACCGCGCTGACCGTAGCTTTCTGGAATCGTCGCTCAAGCATTACCAGAAAGCCCGTCAGGGCCTGGATGACCTGGCCCAACCTTCGCCTGCCGGCCGGCCGATTCATCCGCAATACCTCACTCGCTTGCTGAGCGAGCTGGCCGATGACGATGCGATCTTCACCGCCGATGTGGGCACACCCACGGTGTGGGCGGCGCGCTACCTGAAAATGAACGGCAAGCGTCGGCTACTCGGCTCGTTCAACCACGGTTCGATGGCCAACGCCATGCCTCAGGCGATTGGCGCGCAAGCCGCATTTCCCGACCGCCAGGTGATTTCGCTCTCGGGCGACGGTGGGTTCAGTATGTTGATGGGCGATTTCATTTCGCTGGCGCAGTTGAAGTTGCCGGTAAAAATTATCGTCTACGACAACGCGTCGCTGGGGTTTGTCGCCATGGAGATGAAATCCAGCGGGCTGCTGGACACCGGCACGGACCTGCACAATCCGGATTTCGCGGCGATGGCCAATGCCATGGGCATTCTGGGGATTCGGGTTGAAGAATCCGAAGCGCTGGAACCGTCCTTGCGTCGCGCGCTGGCGCACGACGGCCCGGTGCTGGTGGATGTGGTGACCGCGACCCAGGAACTGGCAATGCCGCCGACCATCAAGCTGGAACAGGCCAAGGGGTTCAGTTTGTACATGCTCAAAGCGGTGATGAGCGGGCGTGGGGATGAGGTGATCGAGTTGGCGCGGACCAACTGGTTTCGCTGAAAAATGAGTCGCCTCCATCGCGAGCAGGCTCACTCCTACAAGGGAAATGCATTCCAATGTAGGAGCGAGCCTGCTCGCGAAGACTCCAGCGCAGGCAACACACGGTTCAATCTGGAATCAGCTCATCAATGTGCCGATAATCCGCTTGCAACTCCGCCGCCAATTGCCGCGCCCGCCCCAATCGAATTGGCCCACGCTCAATGTCAATCAGCAGCCCCGGGCACTCCAGCGCCGGCAACATCGACCACTCCTTCAGCCGCCCATCCGTCACCAGCAATAACCGCTGCTGCTCCGCCGGGAAGCGTTTTTGCCGCACCGCAAGCCAGCGTCCCGCCTCGCCCAATGCTGCCAGCAACGGCGTGCCACCGCCCGCGCCAAGCCCCTCGAGCCAATGGCCCAATCCGCTGGACGCTTTCAGGCCTTGCACTTGCCACGTTGGCGCATGCCCGCTCGCGGTCATTAACGCCAGTCGCGCACGCTGGCGGTAAGCGTCGTCGAACAGTTGCGCCAGCAATCCCTTGGCATCGCTCAACGCCTGATGACGACGGGTCGAGGCCGAGGCATCGACGATCACCATCCACAGTTCATGGGGCGAACGGGTGCGCAATTGAAACAACACATCCTGACGTTGACGCGGCCGGCCATTGAGCAAGGTGCCGGGCCAGTTGATCGAGCCACTGCGAGAAGCGTGACGCTGGCCCTGTTTGCCGTGGTCGAGTTGTCCGGCGCGGGGTCTGGCATTCGCCCCCGCATCAGATCGAGGGCGAATGCCTAGGGCTTTTTTGGCCAGCTCGGCACTTCACGTCGGGCCCCGACCGGCAGCGACTGCGCGGGCATTTCACCCCACTGGCCCTGGCCTTCGCTCGGGGTGGATGGCTGGGGTGAAGGTTGCTGCCCCTGTTGCTGAACCTGTTGCGGCGCGGGCGAAGAGGATTCCCGACGACGATGACGCAGGGCGAATTCGGCGACGGCTTCGATATCTTCTTCGGCAATCGCGCTCGCCCCGCGCCATGCCGCGTGGGCACGGGCGGCGCGCAGCCAGACCAGGTCGGCGCGCAAGCCGTCGACGCCGGCCGCGAAACAACGCTCGGTAATCTGCGTCAGCGCCTGATCGTCGAGGGGGATGCTCGCCAGCGTGCTGCGCGCGCGCTCGCAACGTTCGCGCAGGGACTGCTGCTGATTTTCCCACTCGGCGCAGAAGCGTTGCGGGTCGCTGTCGAAATCCAGCCGGCGACGGATGATCTGGCCGCGCTCGGCGGGCGCTGTGTGACCACCAAGGGCGACGTTCAGGCCAAAACGATCGAGCAATTGCGGGCGCAGTTCGCCCTCTTCCGGGTTCATCGTGCCGATCAGCACGAACTTCGCAGAATGCCGATGGGAAATGCCGTCGCGCTCGATCAGGTTGGTGCCACTGGCGGCAACGTCGAGCAGCAGGTCGACGAGGTGATCGGGCAGCAGATTGACCTCGTCGACGTAGAGCACGCCGCCGTCTGCCTTCGCCAGCACGCCGGGGGAAAACTGCGCACGCCCCTCGCTCAGGGCAGCGTCGAGGTCGAGGGTGCCGACCAGGCGTTCCTCGGTGGCACCGAGCGGCAAGGTGACGAATTGACCGCTGGCGAGCAGGTCCGCGAGGCCTCGGGCCAAGGTCGACTTGGCCATGCCGCGCGGGCCTTCGATCAGCACGCCGCCGATTTTCGGGTCAATGGCAGTCAGGCACAGGGCGAGTTTCAAATCGTCGGCGCCGACCACGGCGGATAGGGGAAAATGCGGGGTGTCGGTCATTATTAACTCTCGGTCATGGTCGGTCATTCCAAAAACACCTCAACCCTGTAGGAGTGAGCCTGCTCGCGATGGCGCTGGGTCAGGTGAATAAATGTCGACTGACACACCGCCATCGCGAGCAGGCTCACTCCTACAAGGGTTGCGGGGTGTCAGCTGTCTTCTTCTATGTCCAGCAGCAGGTTTTCCAGCGCTTTTTTATAAGCGCCCGGCTCCTGCCACATCCCGCGCTGCTGCGCTTCCAGCATCCGTTCGGTCATGTCCCGCAGCGCCTGCGGATTATGTTCGCGAACAAATTCGCGGGTCGCCGGGTCCAGCAGGTACGCGTCCGCCAGCAACGCGTATTGGTGATCGTCGATCAACTGCGTCGTCGCGTCGAAGGCGAACAGGTTATCGACCGTGGCCGCCAGTTCGAACGCGCCTTTGTAGCCGTGGCGTTTCACGCCATCGATCCATTTCGGATTCGCTGCCCGGGAACGAATCACCCGGTTCAGCTCTTCCTTCAAGGTGCGGATCTTCGGCAAGTCCGGCTGACTGTGATCGCCATGGTAGCTGGCCGCCGCTTCGCCGCTGAGGCTTTCGACGGCGGCGAGCATGCCGCCCTGAAACTGGTAATAGTCGTTGGAATCGAGCACGTCATGCTCGCGGTTGTCCTGATTTTGCAGCACCGCCTGCACTTGGCTCAGGCGTTGGGCAAACTGTTCGCGCGCTGCCGTGCCTTCGTCGGAACCGCCGTAAGCGTAGCCGCCCCAGTTCAGATACACCTCGGCTAAATCCTCGCGGCTCTGCCACAAGCGCCCGTCGATGGCGCCCTGCACGCCTGCGCCGTAAGCGCCGGGCTTGGCCCCGAAGATGCGCCAACCGGCCTGACGTTGCGCCGCATCCTGATCAAGGCCCGATTGCACCAGGGTTTCACGTTCGGCGCGGACCTTGGCCGCCAAGGGGTTGAGGTCGTCCGGCTCGTCCAGCGCGGCGACCGCTTGCACGGCGGCGTCGAACAGGCGGATCAGATTGGCAAAGGCATCACGGAAGAACCCCGAGACGCGCAACGTCACGTCGACGCGCGGACGGTCGAGCAGGCTCAAGGGCAGAATCTCGAAATCGTCGACCCGCTGGCTGCCCGTGGCCCAGACCGGACGCACGCCCATCAGCGCCATGGCTTGCGCGATGTCATCGCCACCGGTGCGCATGGTCGCGGTGCCCCAAACCGACAGGCCGAGCTGACGCAAATGATCGCCGTGGTCCTGCAAGTGCCGTTCGAGAATCAGGTTCGCCGACTGAAAGCCAATGCGCCACGCGGTGGTGGTTGGCAGGTTCCGCACGTCGACCGAGTAGAAGTTGCGGCCGGTAGGCAGCACGTCCAGCCGCCCGCGACTCGGCGCGCCGCTCGGGCCGGCGGGGACAAAGCGACCGCTGAGGGCGTCGAGCAGGCCGCGCATTTCTGCGGGTCCGCAGGCGTCCAACCGTGGCGCGACCACCTCAAGCAGGTTGTCGAGGATGGCGTTCACTTCAACCCACCCCGCCCCTTGTAGGAGTGAGCCTGCTCGCGATGGTGTGTCAGTCGACACCGATGTGGCTGACACACCATCGCGAGCAGGCTCACTCCTACAGGTATCGAGTGTCTGGGAGATCAGTTGCGCGGCAAACAGTTCCAGGCGTTCGCGGGTATCGCCGGCTGTTCGCCAGGCTTCTTCACTGACAGATTGCAAGGCATCCGGACGCGGCCCGATCCACGGCTCGGCCAACGCACAATCCAGCGGATCAAACCCCAACTCGAACGCCTTGGCCAACGCCCGCAACAAACTCGACTGCGCCCCGCGACCATCGCCCCGGGGAATGCGCAGCAACGCCAGCAATGTATCAATGCGCAAACGCCCGGTCGGCGATTCGCCGAAGATGTGCAGGCCATCGCGGATTTGCGACTCCTTCAAATCGCACAGGTAAGTGTCGAGGCGCGGCAGCCAGATCGCGGCGTCTGCATCGCTGTCGAGCTTCGCGTCCAGTTGCAGCTCGCGGTCGATGTGCGTGTCGCGCACCAGTTGCAGGATGTCGCGCTGCAATTCCCGGGCGCGACGTGGATCGAGCAATTGCGCTTCATAATATTCGTCGGCGAGCAATTCAAGGTTACGCAGCGGCCCGTAGGTCTCGGCGCGAGTCAGCGGTGGCATCAGGTGATCAATGATCACCGCTTGCGTGCGACGCTTGGCCTGGGCGCCCTCGCCCGGATCGTTGACGATGAACGGATAGATATTCGGCAGCGGCCCGAGCAACGCGTCCGGCCAGCAGTTTTCCGACAGCCCGACGCCCTTGCCCGGCAGCCATTCGAGGTTGCCGTGCTTGCCGACATGGATCACGCCGTGGGCGCCGTAGGTGTTGCGCAACCAGAAATAGAACGCCAGATAACCGTGGGGTGGCACCAGGTCCGGGTCGTGATACACCGCGCTCGGATCGACCTGATAACCCCGCGCCGGTTGAATGCCGACGAAGGTCAGACCAAAACGCAACCCGGCGATCATCATCCGCCCGCCACGGCACATCGGGTCGCTGTCCGGCGCGCCCCAGCGTTCCAGCACGGCGTGGCGATTGGCTTCGGGCAACGCGTTGAACATCCGCTGGTAGTCATCCAGCGCCAAGCTTTGATGGCACGGACGCTGGTCGAGGGTGTCGAGGTCGTTGCTGACGCCGCCGAGCAATTGCTGGATCAACGCGGTGCCGCTTTCAGGCAGCTCTGCCGGCAACGGATAACCTTCCTGATGCAACGCACGCAGGATGTTCAGCGCCGCAGCCGGGGTATCGAGGCCGACGCCATTGCCAATGCGCCCGTCGCGGGTCGGGTAGTTGGCGAGGATCAGCGCGATGCGCTTTTCGCTGTTCGGCACCCGCGCCAGATCGATCCAGCGCCGCGCCAGTTCTGCGACAAAATCCATGCGTTCCGGTTGTGGCCGGTAACACACCACATCCGATTGACTGCGCTCGCTGCGCCACGCCAGGTCCTTGAAGCTGATCGGCCGACTGATAATTCGACCGTCGAGTTCCGGAAGCGCGATGTGCATCGCCAGATCGCGCGGCCCGAGGCCTTGCTCGCTGGCGCGCCAGCCGGGTTCGTTGTCTTGGGCGCAGATGGCCTGGATCACCGGAATATTGCGGCGGAACGGCCGCAAATGCGGGGCTTCCGGGCTGGACTGGGCGAAGCCGGTGGTGTTGAGAATCACCCCGGCTTCGACTTCATCCAGCCAGTCCTCGACCACCGTCAGGCAGCCGGGTTCTTTCAGACTGGCCACGGCAATCGGCAACGGGTTCAAGCCCGCCGCTTGCAAGCGCCGGCAGAACACATCAATGAACGCGGTGTTCGCCGCCTGCAAATGCGAGCGGTAAAACAGCACCGCTGCGACCGGCTGACCGCCTTGCCAGTCGGCTTGCCAATCCTTCAGTTCCGCAGGACTTTTTTGTGGGTGGTAGAGCGCGGTGCGCGGCAGGGTTTGCGGTTCGGCCCAGGCGTAGTCGCGATCCAGCCAGCGATTGGCCAGGCAGCGAAAAAAATCGAGGGCGTTGGCCATGCCGCCCTGGCGCAGGTAATGCCAGAGCCGGTCGCGATCTTCGGCAACCACGCTGCTGAGGTCGCTGAGCTCCGGGTCCGGACGGTCGTCACCGGGCACCAGAATCAGTTGCACGCCGCGCTGCGACAACTCGACCAGACGTTCGACCCCGTAACGCCAATAAGCAATGCCGCCATGCAGCGAAATCAGGATCACCTTGGCGTGACGCAGCACTTCGTCGACATACAAATCGACCGACGCGTGATTTTGCACCTGCATCGGATTGGCCAGGCGAACGCTCGGGTAATCGTCCGGCAACTGCTGCGCGGCCTCGGCGAGCAACGCCAGGCTGGAATCGCCGCTGCACAGGATCACCAGTTCGGCGGGGGTTTGCCCAAGGTCGGCAATATTGTCATCCGAGACGAAACCGCCGGGCTGGGTCCTGAGCAAGTGCATGGGTTAAACGCTGAGCGCGGCGCGCAATTGCGCTTCGAGTTGTGCGGCGTCCAGCGCCTGACCGATCAACACCAGACGCGTGGTACGCGCTTCATCGGCACCCCACTGACGGTCGAAATGCTTGTCGAAACGCGTGCCCACGCCCTGAATCAGCAGGCGCATCGGTTTGTTCGGGATCGCGGCGAAGCCCTTGACGCGGAGGATGCCGTGCTTGACCACCAGTTGGGTCAGCGCGTCCATCAGCAGGCTTTCGTCGGCCTGCGGCAATTCGATGGAAATCGAATCGAACGCGTCGTGATCGTGGTCGTCAGGGTCAGCGCCGTCGTGGTGATGATCGTGATGGCTGTGACGGCTGTCGATGTGCTCTTCGGAACCAGCGCCGAGGCCGATCAATACGTCCAGTGGCACGCGACCGCTGCAGGCTTCGATGACTTTCACCGCCGGCGGCAGTTCTTCGGCGACTTCCAGGCGCACACGGGCCAGGTCTTCAGGGCTGATCAGGTCGGCCTTGTTGAGGATCACCAGGTCGGCACTGGCCAGTTGATCGGCGAACAGTTCGTGCAGCGGCGATTCGTGGTCCAGGTTCGGGTCAAGTTTGCGCTGGGCGTCGACCTGATCCGGGAAAGCGGCGAAGGTACCGGCGGCCACGGCCGGGCTGTCGACCACGGTGATCACCGCGTCAACCGTGCAGGCGCTGCGGATTTCCGGCCATTGGAAGGCTTGGACCAGAGGTTTTGGCAAGGCCAGGCCCGACGTTTCGATGAGGATGTGATCGAGGTCACCGCGACGGGCAACCAGTTCGCGCATCACCGGGAAAAATTCTTCCTGGACGGTGCAACACAGGCAGCCGTTGGCCAGTTCGTAGACCCGGCCGTTGGCTTCTTCCTCAGTGCAGCCGATGGAACACTGCTTGAGGATGTCGCCGTCGATGCCCAGCTCGCCGAATTCATTGACGATCACCGCGATGCGCCGGCCCTGGGCATTGTCGAGCATATGACGCAGCAACGTGGTTTTGCCCGAGCCGAGAAAGCCGGTAACGATGGTGACGGGGAGTTTGGCCAGTGTTTTCATCGGATGCCCTTTGGCAAGGTGGCGGGCAAACGGGACGACGACCGCAGCGACAGACGCGCGGAAGATTTCGCCACCGGATCACCCCGCCCGGTTGTAGTGAGAATTCGTGTCGAGGCAGGTCTCCTGGCTGACGGTGTGCCGGTCGAAAGACCGGCGTTCACTGCGCCTTCCCGCGGGCTCCATGGCTGGAGCGTGCAGTGGCGTGGCAGCGAACATCACCGTTCACAGTTGCGGGGGCAGCCGCGGCATCGACCGCGTTCCCTTCTTAGCTTCGGCAAACGCCGAAGAACCTCGAATGCGCAAGGCTACGCATCGTCTTGGGGCGGGTCAATGTTCACCGGTTGATCAGCTAAACGAGAACCCTTGCCAATTGACGCCCAACCCCCGCCCATGCTCTCCTACACGCCTTGTTACGGGTGCCCTTCACAGGGTGAAACGGGAAACCGGTGAATCATGTGCTTTACTCAAAGCCATGTCAGTCCGGTGCTGCCCCCGCAACGGTAAGCGAGCGAAGGATCAGATCCACTGTGCCAGCAGTTCGGCATGGGAAGGTGATTCTTGCAGGTTTCGGCTGGCGCCCAAGCCCCTCGCGAGCCCGGAGACCGGCCCGCAACACAAAGTGACTTTGACGTTCACTGAACAACAAACCCGCGGTGGGCGGGCGCTGTTTGAATTTCTGCGAGCCCGGTTCGCAGGGGTCTTTCATGCGCTCTATCCACCCGCTGACAGACCAGAGGGAAGCGCCATGTCGATCATCAGCAGCACCGGCCACGCATCAGCCGGCACCACCACGACCACTTTGGCACAACGCCTGACCGCCGCCGTCTGCGCGTCGATCCTCGGCGCGTGCCTGGTCTACTTCGCCGGTTTCTCGCACATCGAAGCGGTGCACAACGCTGCCCACGACACCCGTCACAGCTCCGCGTTTCCGTGCCATTGAGACCTGCCGATATGATCAAGCGTATTGCGCAAACCGCAGGTTTCACCGGGCTACTGGCCGCCCTGCTGCTGACCCTGCTGCAGAGCTTCTGGGTTGCTCCGCTGATTCTGCAGGCGGAAACCTATGAAAAATCCGAGCCGGCTGTGGTTGAAATGCACGAACACGCCACCGGTGCCGCCGCTCACACCCACGATGCCGACGCCTGGGAGCCGCAAGACGGCTGGCAGCGCGTGCTGTCGACAACCGGCGGCAACCTGGTCGTGGCAGTCGGTTTCGCCCTGATGCTGGCCGGTCTCTACACCTTGCGTGCGCCGACCAAAACGTCCCAAGGCCTGCTGTGGGGCCTGGCCGGTTACGCGACGTTCGTCCTGGCGCCGACCCTCGGCCTGCCGCCGGAACTGCCGGGCACTGCCGCAGCTGATCTGGCGCAACGGCAAATCTGGTGGATCGGCACCGCCGCGTCTACCGCGGTGGGCATTGCCCTCATCGTATTCAGCCGTCACTGGTTGATGAAGATTCTCGGCGTGGCAATCCTCGCGGTTCCCCATGTGATCGGCGCGCCACAACCGGAAGTGCACTCGATGCTCGCTCCGGAAGCTCTGGACGTTCAGTTCAAAATCGCTTCGCAGCTGACCAACATGGGATTCTGGCTTGCTTTGGGCCTGATCAGCGCTTGGTTGTTCCGCCGCAAAAGCGACGGCCAATACCACGCATGACGGAAAACAGTGCGGCGCTGACGCTAGTCGTCGGCCTGGGCTGCCAGCGCGGCTGCCCCGTCAGCACGCTGCGGGCGCTATTCGATCAGGCATTACAGATGCATAACATCGGACTTCAGCAGGTCACGGCCCTGGCCAGCATCGACCTGAAGCGCGACGAGCCGGGCCTGATCGAACTCGCCGCACAACTTGAACTGCCGTTGCTATATTTCAGCAGCGAGCAGTTGCAAGGTTACAAATCGCGACTCAGCCATCTTTCGGACATCGCCTTCGAACGCACCGGATGCTACGGCGTGGCAGAAAGTACCGCCCTCGCCCTCGCAGAACAGTTGGCTCAGGCCCCGGCAACCCTGCTGATTTCGCGGCAAAAATACGCCCAGGCGACCCTGGCAGTGGCGCAGGCCACACAAAACCCCCGATAATCTGCACCCCCGATCATGAGCAATCTTCATCTGAAGCCTTGCCAAGCCCCCCTTTTCTGACAGGAAACGACGATGACCGTCTACTTCATTGGCGCGGGTCCCGGTGACCCGGAGCTGATCACCGTCAAGGGCCAGCGGTTGATCCGCAGCTGCCCAGTGATCATCTACGCCGGCTCCTTGGTACCCGCCGCAGTGCTTGAAGGCCATTGCGCAGAAGTTGTGGTCAACAGCGCCGAACTGCACCTGGAACAGATCATCGACCTGATCAAGACCGCTCACGTTAATGGCCAGGATGTGGCGCGGGTGCATTCCGGCGATCCGAGTCTATATGGCGCTATCGGCGAGCAGATCCGCTACCTGCGCGAACTCGATATTGCGTTTGAAATTATCCCGGGTGTGACGGCCACGGCGGCCTGCGCGGCACTGCTGGGTGCGGAGTTGACGCTGCCGGACGTGTCACAGAGCGTGATTCTGACCCGCTACGCCGACAAGACGGCGATGCCGGCCGGCGAAGAGTTGGCGAGCCTGGCGCAGCATGGGGCGACCATGGCGATTCATCTGGGGGTGAATCACCTGGAGAAAATTCTTGTGGAGTTGCTGCCGCACTACGGCGTGGACTGCCCGATTGCAGTGATTCACCGGGCGACCTGGCCGGATCAGGATTGGGTGGTCGGGACGATTGCGGACATTGCCGGGAAGGTCGAGGCGAAGGGGTTTCGCCGCACCGCATTGATTCTGGTGGGTCGGGTGTTGGGCAGTGATCAATTCAGCGAGTCATCGCTGTATCGCGCCGGACATGCGCATTTGTACAGACCTTAGGGCCTCATCGCGAGCAGGCTCACCCCACAGGGAGTTGTGTGCGACACCGATTCAATGTAGGAGCGAGCCTGCTCGCGATGGCGTCATTGAATTTTCCGCATAAAAAAACGGCGCTCACGGGGCGCCGTTTTTCATGTCGCAGCGAACACCTTAATCAGTAGTAGGCATTTTCTTTCTGCGTGTGGTCAGTCACATCGCGCACACCCTTGAGCTCGGGAACACGCTCGAGCAAGGTGCGCTCGATGCCTTCACGCAAGGTGACGTCGGCCTGGCCGCAGCCCTGGCAACCGCCACCAAACTTCAGCACGGCGATGCCGTCGTCGACCACATCGATCAGGCTGACCTGACCGCCGTGGCTGGCGAGCCCCGGGTTGATTTCGGTTTGCAGGTAATAGTTGATGCGCTCGTTAACCGGGCTGTCGGCGTTGACCATCGGCACTTTGGCGTTTGGCGCCTTGATGGTCAGTTGTCCGCCCATGCGGTCGGTGGCGTAATCGACTACCGCATCGTCCAGAAAAGCTTCGCTGAACGCGTCGATGTAAGCGGTGAAGCTTTTCAGCCCCAGTGCCGTGTCTTCGGGTTTTTCTTCGCCCGGCTTGCAATACGCAATGCAGGTTTCGGCGTACTGGGTGCCAGGCTGGGTAATAAAGACGCGGATCCCGATGTTCGGGGTGTTCTGCTTCGAGAGCAGATCAGCCAGGTAATCGTGGGCGGCGTCGGTGATGGTAATAGCGGTCATGGAAACTCCTCGCAGGCTTGGGCGCAGTTTACGCCAATCATCGCGCCGTACAAAGTCCTAGTATTTTTGTCGGGAAAGCGCCAACTCCCCAGCAGCCGACGGTTCGCCGTCAATCCAGTCTTTAAGCCACCGATAGCTGCATTTTTCCACCCATTCATAACTTGCCCACGAAGCCACGGCGATGGTGGCGACGCAAACGGCGAACATCACGTAGGGATTTACGCCATAACGTTGTGCGATAAATCCACCGGCAGACAGCACCAGCACATGCATCAGGTATACCGAGTAGGAACAATCGCCGAGCAGCTTGAACACCCGTTTGTTCTCGAAAAAACGCTCCAGCGCCATGCAGGCCATCACCAGCACCGCACTCGGCAAGCCCCAGGCGAGGACGCGCGGCTGCGGCGGCAGGTGATAAATCGCCAGCAGTGCACCGCCAATGCCCAGCAGTGGCAGCCATAAGCCGGGCTTGACCCAGCCGCGGCGGTAGATCATGCCAATGGCGATCCCCAGCAAAAACTCGTAGACGATGTCCGAACGGTAGAACTCACTGATCCAGCCATAACCGGTCCACGCTTGGCACACCGCAAACAACAATGCCGCAACGATCAGCAGGCGAACCTGTAAGCGGAACAGCAGCGCCCAGGCAAACAGCACGTAGAAGAGCATTTCGTAATTCAAAGTCCAACCGACATTCAGCGTCGGATAAATCCCGTAACCGCCGGGGTTTTGCGCAGGAATAAATAGCAGTGACATAAGGAAGTTTGACCAACTGACCGTCTGATCCGGCAACACTGGCCGGGCGAAAACCACGACCAACGCCATCAGCACCGTGTACAGCCAATACGCCGGAACGATGCGAAACAGCCGATACAGCAGAAAACGTGTCGGCGGCAGCGATTTGCCCTCGGTGGACAGGAAAATTACCAGGCCACTGATGACGAAGAAGATATCGACGCCGACCGCGCCCTTGTCGATGAACATCTGCCCAATCGGGCCGCGGGCCTTGAAGTCGAAGAAAATCTGCATGAAATGGTGGCAAACCACCGCCCAGGCGGCGAGCGCGCGCAGTGCCTGCACTGAAATCAACATCAATCGCCCTCCCGCTCCACTCTCCAAACCATCACAATTCCCTGTAGAAGCTGGCCAGCTCCTACAGGGGATCTGCGGCGTCTAACAAATCCGACACCGGCCCGCCGTTAAAAGATCAAAGATTCTCGTAGCGGTTCATGTCCAGCACGCCCTCTTCCACCGGATCGGTTTCGTGGACGTAGGTGCTCAGGTCATGGAAGTAAAACCAGAACTGCGGATGACTGCGGCGAATGCCCCAGCGCTCGACGATTTTCCCGAAACGGTTGGCGTCCTTGGCGTTTTCCATCGCATCGACGAACGCCGGCACTTGTTCCGCCGGTACGTTGAAGATGAAATTCGGGTAGCTGCTAAGCACGCCGGGGAAAATCGTCAAGGTGTCGAGCCCCGGCTGATAACGCAGCGACTCGCCAAGAATGAACGCCACATTGCTGTGGGCACGGTTGCGCAACAGGCTATAAACCTCGCGTTTGCCACTGGCGGTTGCAACCCGCAGCATCGTCGCTTCCGGCAATTGATCGATCACCCTCAGCCCGGCAGCAGGACGCGAAGTAAGACGGCTCAGCGCCTGCTCGGCATTCTGCAGGGCCGGATCGATGTTCGGCCGCGAGCAGTAAGCGCCGTCGCAGCGGTTGATCGGATCGGGCCTGGCATCCAGTTCACCGTAACGCGCCAGCAATTGCAGGGCGAAGTCGCGCTTGGGCTCTTTCTCGTCGAGTTTCAGCGCTGTCGGCTTGTCGTCGTTGATGGACTCGTAATCCAGCCACATCTTGAATTGGCCGCTGCTCTGGTACCAGTCATCGAGAAAGCCGTCCCGTGAATCGGCGGGCATCAGGCGCAGGAAGTTCTGCTCGGCGCCATTGCGGATCAGGTCGAAATACAGGCGCGTCTGCGCTTGATGGGAGACGTTGCCGAACACGTCAAAGTTGACCGCCAACTGATAATAGGTCCGCTCCAGCAGCGGAAAGTCGAACAGCCACATCGTCTGCGGCACGTCGCCGATCAGGCCCTTGTTCACCGAGGCGCTGTCGAAATGGCGGAAAATGCTCAGCAACGCGTTGTCGTTGCCAGCCCACAAGGTCGACCAACTCGGCGCCGGCGCGCCCGCATAGTTGTCGCGGCGCAACGCCTCGTACTCGTTACGTTTGTCGCGGTAGTCATGCCACAGGCTGAGCACGCTGCCAACTTCATCGTCCTGCCCCGGCATGGCCAGCAACGGCGTGGCCTGGCCGCGATAGTTGGGGTCGGTAATATAGAGGTCGTATTCCGGCGCCTGGAACAGGGCCCAGAAGTTGTCGCGAATCACGTCCGTGGCAATCTGGCCACGGCACACCGGGCCGCGAATAAAGGTGCGGACGAAGTATTCAGCGTTATCGAGCATGAACTGATAACGCGCCTGCGCCGGGATCGCTTCGAAGGTGGCAAACGGATTGGCCCGGCGCACCGGCCCATAGCCTGGCAAGGCATTCACCTGCCAGTTGCCGCTGTAGAACAGGCTTTTGATCCGCGCCATCTTCGCCGCGCTCAGCGGATAAGTGATGTGCGTCTTCTGCACGATCACGCCCTGCACCGGCCACAAGCGGTAATACACCCGCGTGCCCGGGTCGTCATTTGGTCGACGGGTGCTGATCAGGTCGATCGGCTGCCCGGTCGGCGTGCGCGAACGCACCCACTGGAAGAAATGCCCCGGCTCGCTGTCCTTGAAGTAGATATGCGCGAGAAACCAGTGCTCGAACAACCAGCGCCCTACCAGACTCTGGCGGGCACCCGGCGCGTTGAGCAGGTTTTCCCACTGCACCACTTGCAGGGCTTCTTGCGCCGAAGGCACCCGCCCCTGCTCATCGATCGGCGCGCCGGAGGCCAGCCAACGCTGCAGGGTCTTGTATTGCTGATCGGTCAGGCCGGTGACGGCCAGCGGCATGCCTTCCTTCGGATGAGTGTTGGCGTAGCCGTCAAACTCGGCCGGCATCGCGCACATGTTTTCACGGTTGAGGCCCAGGACAATATCTTCCGGCAATTTGGCGTTGGGCGTCACCGGCATTCGGTGACCCAGCTCCAGCATTCGCGCCATTAACGCGGCCTGACTGCCTTGGGCGTCGAGCACTGGATAGAAGCCTTTCTGCTGCCAGGCGTGCTGGCCGAAGGCGTCGAAAAACAACCGGGTCGGCACGGCTGCCTGACTGCGTTCACCGTCGTAGACCGGGACTTTCGACGCGCCCCGCGCCGCCCCTTCTCCGCTGCCCAGGTTGAGCTGACAGGCGGCATCGTTGCAGGCATGGCACGCCACGCACTTTTCGGTGAAGATCGGCTGGATGTCGCGGCTGTAGGAGATGGCCGCCTCCTGCGCGACGGCCCCCCAGCTTATAAACAGCAACACACTGCTGATGAGGCGAAAAGACATGTCGCTGGCCCTGATCGTGAAAAAACGTCGCGATTCTACCGGTAAGGCCCTTGGACCAACATGAGCGATATTCATGCAAATGCCCGACATGCTCTAAAAGCGCACAGGTTTGCTATGATCCCGCCCCTTCGTCATGGTCTTTCCGAGTAGTCCCAATGTCCGATCGCAGTGTTCGCCTTCAAGCCCTCAAGCACGCCCTCAAAGAGCGCATCCTGATACTCGATGGCGGCATGGGCACGATGATCCAGAGTTACAAGCTCGAAGAACAGGATTACCGAGGCAAACGCTTCGCCGACTGGCCGAGCGATGTCAAAGGCAACAACGACCTGTTGGTGCTGACCCGGCCCGACGTGATTGGCTCGATCGAGAAGGCTTACCTGGATGCCGGCGCCGACATTCTTGAAACCAACACCTTCAACGCCACCCAGGTGTCCCTGGCGGACTACGGCATGCAGGCGCTGGCGTACGAGTTGAACGTAGAAGGTGCACGCCTCGCGCGCAAGGTCGCCGACGCCAAGACCCTGGAAACCCCGGACAAACCGCGTTTCGTTGCCGGCGTGATCGGCCCGACCAGCCGCACCTGTTCGCTGTCACCGGACGTGAACAACCCCGGCTACCGCAACGTGACCTTCGATGAACTGGTGGAAAACTACACCGAGGCCACCAAAGGCCTGATCGAGGGCGGCGCCGACCTGATCCTGATCGAAACCATTTTCGACACCTTGAACGCCAAGGCTGCGATCTTCGCCGTGCAAGGGGTGTTCGAAGCGTTGGGCATCGAACTGCCGATCATGATTTCCGGGACCATCACCGACGCCTCCGGCCGCACGCTGTCCGGCCAGACCACCGAAGCGTTCTGGAACTCCGTGGCCCACGCCAAGCCGATCTCGGTTGGCTTGAACTGCGCCCTCGGCGCCAGCGAATTGCGTCCGTACCTGGAAGAACTGTCGAACAAGGCCGGCACCCACGTTTCAGCGCACCCGAACGCCGGCCTGCCGAACGAATTCGGCGAGTACGACGAACTGCCGTCGGAAACCGCCAAGGTCATCGAAGAGTTCGCCCAAAGCGGTTTCCTCAACATCGTCGGCGGTTGCTGCGGCACCACGCCGGGCCACATCGAAGCCATCGCCAAAGCCGTGGCCGGTTACGCACCGCGGGTAATTCCGGAGATTGCAAAGGCGTGCCGCCTGTCGGGCCTGGAGCCGTTCACCATTGATCGCAGCTCGCTGTTCGTCAACGTCGGCGAGCGCACCAACATCACCGGCTCGGCCAAATTCGCCCGCCTGATCCGTGAAGACAACTACACCGAAGCCCTCGAAGTCGCCCTGCAGCAGGTCGAAGCCGGCGCGCAGGTGATCGACATCAACATGGACGAAGGGATGCTCGATTCGAAGAAGGCCATGGTGACCTTCCTCAATCTGATTGCCGGCGAACCGGACATCTCCCGCGTGCCGATCATGATCGACTCCTCGAAGTGGGAAGTGATCGAAGCCGGCCTGAAGTGCATTCAGGGCAAGGGCATCGTCAACTCGATCAGCATGAAAGAAGGCGTCGAGCAGTTCATCCATCACGCCAAACTGTGCAAGCGCTACGGCGCCGCCGTGGTGGTGATGGCGTTCGACGAAGCCGGCCAGGCCGACACCGAAGCGCGCAAAAAGGAAATCTGCAAACGCTCCTACGACATTCTGGTGAACGAAGTCGGCTTCCCACCGGAAGACATCATTTTTGACCCGAACATCTTCGCCGTCGCCACCGGCATCGAAGAACACAACAACTATGCCGTTGACTTCATCAATGCCTGCGCCTACATCCGCGACGAGCTGCCGTATGCGCTGACCTCCGGTGGCGTGTCCAACGTGTCGTTCTCGTTCCGTGGCAACAACCCGGTGCGCGAGGCGATTCACTCGGTGTTCCTGCTGTACGCGATCCGCAACGGTCTGACCATGGGTATCGTCAACGCCGGTCAGCTGGAGATCTACGACCAGATCCCGGCCGAACTGCGTGACGCCGTGGAAGACGTGGTGCTCAACCGCACCCCGCACGGCACCGACGCCCTCCTCGCCATCGCCGACAAGTACAAGGGCGACGGCAGCGTCAAGGAAGCCGAGACCGAAGAATGGCGTAGCTGGGAGGTCAACAAGCGCCTGGAACACGCGCTGGTCAAGGGCATCACCACCCATATTGTCGAAGACACCGAAGAATCCCGTCAGTCGTTCACCCGGCCGATCGAAGTCATCGAAGGCCCGCTGATGTCGGGCATGAACATCGTCGGCGACCTGTTCGGCGCCGGCAAAATGTTCCTGCCTCAAGTAGTGAAATCCGCCCGCGTGATGAAACAGGCCGTGGCCCACTTGATCCCGTTCATCGAACTGGAAAAAGGCGACAAGCCGGAAGCCAAGGGCAAGATCCTGATGGCCACGGTGAAGGGCGACGTGCACGACATCGGCAAGAACATCGTCGGCGTGGTACTCGGCTGTAACGGCTACGACATCGTCGACCTCGGCGTGATGGTGCCGGCCGAGAAGATCCTGCAAGTGGCCAAGGAGCAGAAGTGCGACATCATCGGCCTGTCCGGCCTGATCACGCCGTCGCTGGATGAAATGGTCCACGTTGCCCGCGAAATGCAGCGTCAGAACTTTTACCTGCCGTTGATGATCGGCGGGGCGACGACTTCGAAAGCGCACACGGCGGTGAAGATCGAGCCGAAGTACAGCAACGATGCGGTGATCTACGTCACCGACGCCTCTCGCGCCGTGGGCGTGGCGACGCAGTTGCTGTCGAAGGAACTGAAACCGGCGTTTGTCGAGAAAACCCGCCTGGACTACATCGACGTTCGCGAACGCACCGCCAACCGCAGTGCCCGCACCGAACGCCTGAGCTACCCGGCGGCCATCGCCAAGAAGCCGCAGTTCGACTGGAGCAACTACGCGCCGGTCAAACCGACCTTCACCGGCTCACGAGTGCTGGACAATATCGACCTCAAAGTCCTGGCCGAATACATCGACTGGACCCCGTTCTTTATCTCCTGGGACCTGGCCGGCAAATTCCCGCGCATCCTCACCGATGAAGTGGTCGGTGAAGCCGCCACCTCGCTGTACGCCGACGCCCGGGAAATGCTCGACAAGCTGATCAACGAAAAACTGATCAGCGCCCGGGCGGTGTTCGGTTTCTGGCCGGCGAATCAGGTGCGTGACGATGACATTGAAGTCTACGGCGATGACGGCAAGCCACTGGCCAAGCTGCATCACCTGCGTCAGCAGATCATCAAGACCGACGGCAAACCGAACTTCTCCCTCGCCGACTTCGTGGCGCCGAAGGACAGTGAAGTGACGGACTACGTCGGTGGTTTTATCACCACCGCCGGCATCGGTGCCGAAGCAGTGGCGAAGGCGTATCAGGACGCGGGCGACGATTACAACTCAATCATGGTCAAGGCCCTCGCCGACCGTCTCGCCGAGGCCTGTGCCGAGTGGCTGCACCAGCAGGTGCGGAAAGAGCACTGGGGTTACGCCAAGGACGAGACGCTGGACAATGACGCGCTGATCAAAGAGCAATACACCGGCATCCGCCCTGCCCCGGGCTATCCAGCGTGCCCGGATCACACCGAGAAATCGCAGCTGTTCGCCTTGCTCGACCCTGAAGCCCGCGAAATGAAAGCCGGCCGCAGTGGCGTGTTCCTCACCGAACACTACGCGATGTTTCCGGCGGCGGCGGTCAGCGGCTGGTACTTCGCTCATCCGCAGGCGCAATACTTTGCCGTGGGCAAGGTCGACAAGGATCAGGTGCAGAGCTACACGTCGCGCAAAGGTCAGGATTTGAGTGTGACCGAACGCTGGCTGGCGCCTAACCTGGGTTACGACAACTAACCTTCCTGTTGGCTACAACGCTGTGGCCAACACACATTCCTTGTAGGAGCGAGCGTGCTCGCGAAAAACGCCGAGGCAACGCGTTCATTCAGGCAGTACGCGTTAGCGTTGTCGTCCATCGCGAGCGAGCTCGCTCCTACAGAGGGATTGTCTATGCTTACGGCTCACAACCAAGTGACGAGGGGTTTATGGACGATCCAGTCGACAACAAGCCGCCGAACTTTTGGCAGATGCTGCACAGCGTCATGGCGGCGGCGTTCGGGGTGCAAAGCGGAAAAAACCGGGCGCGGGATTTCACTCACGGCAAGCCCAGCCATTTTGTGATGTTGGGGATTCTGTTCACGGCGGTGTTCGCCCTGACACTGTTCGGTGTCGTGAAACTGGTGCTGTTACTGGCAGGCGTCTAGTGCATCAAGGTTTGCAGGCTGAACGGGTAACGATACGTCGTGGGCTTGCCCTTGGCCGATAGCGTGTGAAAATCCACGCCGAAATCCTGTACAGCGCCCATTGCCAGCAAGCGCTTGGCTTGCGCCCGGTCAATCAACTGCAGCAGTGGAATCTGTCTGTCACGACCGCCGTACTGGCTGATATCGACACCGCCGTCGTCGTCATGCAACTGCACCATGGCCCAGCCACCCAGGCTGAAATGCCCGCCCAGCAATACGCTCAGGCGCTTGTCGAGCAGTGCGCGTAACGCGGTGGGTGAATTGTTGATGGTGCCAAACAACGCGTCCTTGCCGGGTTTGCCTCCCGATTCTTCATAGGCCTGCATCA
Organism: Pseudomonas sp. GB2N2; assembly: GCF_054897705.1. NCBI lineage: Bacteria > Pseudomonadati > Pseudomonadota > Gammaproteobacteria > Pseudomonadales > Pseudomonadaceae > Pseudomonas > Pseudomonas sp. GB2N2. The sequence continues at coordinate 1,383,380 of NZ_CM142701.1, read as the reverse complement.
CGCCAAAGCCCATTTCATCATTGGCCGTCCAGACCAGAGACGTCTGCGGGTAGCGCTTGAACAGCAGCCGGGCTTGATCATAAGCCCGTTCCCGTGTCCAGCCGCCGTACACCAATTGACGCAAACGCACTTCAGGGTGCTCGGCCAGGGCCCGGCGCATGCCCTTCTCGCGAAGCTGCGCCGACGGTGTGATTTTCAGGCCGGAGAATGCCAGCAGATCAATGAACTGGCCGGGGGCGACCGGAGGATGCAAACGAATCAGCTCCTTGAGCATCAGGTAGCCGCCCTCCTCATCGTTGGGCACCAGGCTACCCAACCAATCGGGGTACTTGTCAGGTTGCGAAGCGAGCAAGTGCATCTGATCCGCGGTCAACGCGTTATTGACCATAAACAGCTTCACGCCGCTGCCCTTCGCCAGGCGCAGGATTTCAGGGGCCACATACTGTTCGTTGACGAAGACCAGGTAGTCAGGCCGATGCGGCCCTTGCAAGGCTTCGCGCGCCTGCTTGACGGTGAGTTCAGAGTTGCGGTCGGAATACACGACGCGCAAATCCATGCCAAGGTTGGTGGCCGCAGCCTGCATGAATTGTGAATAGCTGACCCAGAACCCTTCCCTGGGGGTGCCCGGATTCAGAAACACCACCGACGCCGCGTGCGCGCAGGTTCCCATGACCGTCACGAGCGTCAGCAGCACCGCGCAGAAAAACTTCAACATAGATTGTCCGAGCCCGGAAATTCGCCGCGCATTATAACCAGCGAACACTCGTGAAACGGCGTTTATTACAGATCTTGTCCGACAATCGTCGGCTCCAGGCCCGGACGGGGTCGGTTATTGATGGCTAACCCAGAAAACTGCCGTCCCCACGACCAGAATGATCAGAAACAGAATGGCCCAAGCATCGACCGTACTGTCAGGCTTTGAAACTTTGATAGGGTTGCTCATTGCATCGCCTCTTGTCGGTTTTATCGGTGATTGCATAAAGACTCGACCACAGTAAAGACGACGATTGCCCACACCACAAATACGGGTTTTGTAATAACAATTCTCGATAGTCGATTTGGTTCTTTGCATATATTCAAACATCACTTTTGCGCATAACTCCAAACTGGTATCTTGCCCCGGCTCCGTAGGGAGTGCGCGGCCGTGCGCGCAGAATTGCCGAGGCAGTATCGAGACTTCAGCAAGCCAAAATCGCAGCTGGATCCGACCGGCCCAAGCCTGAGAACAGGACTTATATGTACGTATACGACGATTACGATCAGCGGATCATCGAGGACCGCGTCAAGCAGTTCCGTGATCAGACCCGACGCTATCTGGCAGGCGAGCTGAGCGAAGAAGAATTCCGCCCCCTGCGTCTGCAAAACGGGCTGTATGTCCAGCGCTTCGCCCCCATGTTGCGAGTCGCTGTGCCTTACGGCCAACTGACCTCGCGCCAGACGCGAATGATGGCCAAGGTTGCACGCGACTACGACAAGGGCTATGCCCATATCAGTACCCGCCAGAACGTGCAGTTCAACTGGCCGGCGCTGGAAGACATCCCGGACATCCTCGCTGAACTGGCCACCGTGCAGATGCACGCGATCCAGACCAGCGGCAACTGCTTGCGCAACGTCACCACCGACCAGTTCGCTGGTGTCGCTGCCGACGAATTGGTCGACCCGCGCCCATGGTGCGAGATCGTGCGTCAGTGGACGACGTTCCACCCGGAATTTGCCTACCTGCCGCGTAAATTCAAGATCGCGATCAACGGCTCGACTTCCGACCGTGCCGCCATCGAAGTCCATGACATCGGCCTCGAGCCGGTGCACAACGCGGCCGGCGAACTGGGTTTCCGCGTGCTGGTCGGCGGTGGCCTGGGCCGCACCCCGGTGGTGGGCGCATTCATCAATGAATTCCTTCCGTGGCAAGACCTGTTGAGCTACCTCGACGCCATCCTGCGTGTTTATAACCGCTATGGCCGTCGCGACAACAAGTACAAGGCGCGGATCAAGATTCTGGTCAAGGCCCTGACACCTGAAGTGTTCGCGCAAAAAGTCGATGCGGAAATGGAACACCTTCGCGGTGGCCAGACCACGTTGACCGAAGCCGAAGTGCATCGCGTCGCCAAACACTTCGTTGACCCGGACTACAAGTTGCTGGATAACCAGACCGCCGAACTGGCCGCGCTCGACCAGCAACACCCGGGCTTCGCCCGCTGGCGTACGCGCAATACCCTGGCGCACAAGAAGCCGGGATATGTAGCCGTCACCCTGTCCCTGAAGCCAACCGGCGTTGCGCCGGGCGACATCACCGACAAGCAGCTGGACGCCGTCGCCGACCTCGCCGACCGCTACAGCTATGGGCAACTGCGCACCTCCCACGAGCAGAACATCATCCTGGCGGACGTCGAGCAGTCTCAACTGTTCGCGATGTGGGGCGAGTTGCGCGAGCAAGGTTTCGCCACGCCGAACGTGGGCTTGCTGACCGACATCATCTGCTGCCCTGGTGGTGATTTCTGTTCGCTGGCCAACGCCAAGTCGATCCCGATCGCCGAATCGATCCAGCGCCGTTTCGACGACCTGGACTACCTGTTCGACATCGGTGAACTGGACCTGAACATCTCCGGTTGCATGAACGCCTGTGGTCACCACCACGTCGGCCACATCGGCATCCTCGGGGTGGACAAGAAAGGCGAAGAGTTCTACCAGGTATCGTTGGGTGGCAGCGCCAGCCGTGATGCAAGCCTGGGCAAGATCCTCGGCCCGTCCTTTGCCCAGGAAGTCATGCCTGACGTGATCGAGAAGCTGATCGACGTGTACATCGAACAACGTACCGAAGACGAGCGTTTCATCGACACCTACCAGCGTATTGGCATCGACCTCTTCAAGGAACGCGTCTATGCAGCGAATCATTAAGAACAACGAAGTCGTCGACGAAACCTGGCACTTGCTGCCCAAGGATTTCAACATCGACGAGATCAGCAACTGCGACGACCTGATTGTGCCGCTGACGCTGTGGCGTGAACACGGCCGTATGCTCAAGGCTCGCGACGGTGGCCTGGGCGTCTGGCTCGACGCTGACGAAGAAGCCGAGGAGATCGGTGAAGACGTGGCGAGTTTCCAGGTGATTGCCTTGAATTTCCCGGCCTTCACCGATGGCCGCAATTACTCCAACGCCCGTCTGCTGCGTGACCGTTACGGTTTCAAAGGCGAACTGCGGGCGATTGGCGATGTGCTGCGCGACCAGTTGTTTTACCTGCATCGCTGCGGGTTCGATGCGTTTGCCTTGCGCGCCGATAAAGACCCGTATGAAGCCCTGGAAAGCCTCAAGGACTTCTCGGTGACCTATCAGGCCGCCACCGACGAACCGCTGCCGCTGTTCCGTCGCCGTTGATCGTGAGGCCTTGAACTCCTTGCGGGGTTCAAGGCTCATGGGATGTTACGACGCCTCCCCTCCTGCCGGAAACGGCCGCCCCAATGCCACCCAGTCGTTGTAAAGCCGCGCCCGGTCTTCCAGCGCCGTGAAGGCCGCAAACGGGTTGTCGAAAGCGCCTGCTGGCAACCGCACATCCTGGGACAATCGCCCCCACAGCTCATCCGAAGCGTCTGCTTCAGTCAGTAAGCGCCACATCCGAGTCTGAAGATCCAGATAATTGACCTGAAAATCCGGGGTCAGTGTCAGAGCACTCATGGTCCCTAAAAACCGTGGGCCACGGTGCTTGAGGGCGAGTCTTTGCCAGGCCTGTAAATGAGCGTCCGCCGGCCCTGGTTGAATGCCGCTCAACCAGACCGCTGGATCTGAACGGTCATTACCGGGTGAGTTCACCCACAGGTTAACGCCCGTCTTCTCCCGGTGCTGGACCAACCGGCGCAAGGTGTCCTCGTCGGTAATCGGGTTGTGCCACAGCAGCACTCGATCCCTGCTGATCGCCTGGTTCAATATCGCCTGCGGCACTCGACTGATCTGGTTGTCACGCAAATCCAGCAGGGTCAAATACGGCTGGTCAGCGATGCCGACCGGGCATGTCGTGATCCCTGTATTGTTCAAATTCAACGAGTGCAACCGGTTCATTCCCAACACCACCGGTGGAACGCCCAATGGGTTATCGCTCATGTCCAGTACTTGAAGTCGGGTCAGTTCACTCAGCTTTCCGGCAGTGAGCTCGCTCAAGGTCAGGTGAGTGTCACGCAAGATCAACGAAGTGAGGCTGCGCAGGTCGGGAATCGTGACGGGCAATTCACCTGCCTGTGGCACGTTTGCAATGTCAAACCGCAAGTCGACGCCCTCAAGATTCAACGTCTGCACATTGGGAAAGGCCTCAAGAAATTCATCCAGGCTGGAAACCACGTTCATTTGGAAGTTGTGCATATTCAAACCGACCACATCGTTCAGGCGGACGCTGAGCGCGGGCAATCGGTGAAAATTTTCATGGTCCAGGTTCATCGTAAAGCCGACTGTATGGTTTCCCGAGTAACGGCTGTGTGCCTGCGGTGGACGCTTTCGCCACACGGAGACAAGTTCGTCAGCCAGTTCCATCCGGGTGTTCACTTCGGTGGTCATCGCGTCTTGTATCAGCGCTGCGTTGTGCGCCGCCAATTGCGCCGGACTCATGCCCGCGGCTTCCTGATCGCCAATATCAAGGAGCGGCACACCCATATCGTTGATGTCCACCGCCACCCGCCCTACCCAGTCGTTCATATCAACCGTCAACTGTCGAAGCTGGACTTTCAACCGATCGATATGGGCAATGTAATGGCTGCCCACTCGTGCCAGTACCCCATCGGCATCGGCATCAGTGAGTTCGGGATAGACCTCCCTGAGTTGTATCCTTTTTATCGCCTGTGTCAGCGCTTCGTCCTGAGGTGTAGCCGGGAAGCCACCACCTTTGAGTCCTTGTGGTTCAAAGGCCAGTCGCGAATCCATTCTGCCCAGCCCGCTCACGAACTCGGAGCGAGACAGAGCGTGATCGCTGATTTTCAGCTTCAGCTCGGCGCCGGGATTCGCAGACAGCAACTGCAAGGCTGAACGCTCGTCACTGGACAGGACAGTGGCGATTGCCTCGTACACGTTTGTCGCAGCGGCAGCCGGAATGGACTGATACCGCTCCTGAACCTTGATCAGGCGCAGGCAATCGGGTGAGTCGATGGGACCGACACGATCAAGCACTCGACCGCCAAGCGAACCTTCCAGCACTTCGATTCGCAGCCCCTTGGGCCATCCCGGCAGGTTGCGCAGGGAGTGCAAGGCCAGTGTGTCCGATTCAGCACGGCTGACCGAGCGAAGATACAGGCCTTCATAGGCGCGATTCAGGCGCACATGCTGCTGATATTGGCGGGCCTTGCCGTCCAGTTGTTTGAACAACTCCCTGGCCTGTTCAGGGGCTGGTGTCGCCTTGAAATCAACACCGTAGCGATCGAGCATCTGCTCCACCGCAGTTTTGGGCAGGTCGGGATACGTCTTTTGAAACAGCCGGACCCATGGGTGATCCGATTGCTGCACGACCTGGTATCGACGGTTGAACTCGGCTTGCGCGGTCAACGGATCACCGAGCGCCGCGACTTCCTGATCGATCCTGAAGCGAACGATGGTGTCTTTCAGCAACGGCGTCGGCGCGCGGCCGGCCTGCATCAGCCGCAGCATGTCGTCATCGACAGCGCTGACCTTGCCGATCTGCGCCAGGACCTCGTCAGTGAAAGTACCCGCCGGGGCGCCCACGCCCCGCAGGAGATCCACACGCGTTGGCATCGGCAATACCGCGTGCGGAGGCCTTTGGGTCAGGGCTGTTTCCTCGATGGGTTCGACTGTGCCTTTGTCGCGCGGCGCATCGGTCAATGCGGCCAACGCATCCCCGTCTCGGCTGAGCGAACCCACGCCGTTCGCCAACGGCAGCGCATTGAGCAAACCGAACACGATTCGAGTCACGCCCTCCGAGCGTTGGCTGGCAGTCTTGCCGTCAAGAGCCTGGTCGACGCCATACCCAGCGTCAATCAGGCCGGCAAGCACCAACAACCCTTCACCCCCGGGCACAAACAGCGCCAACGGACCGAACTGATTGACCCACTGGACAATGGGCTCGACGAAAGCACTGAGATTGGCGCGATTGACATCAGCATCGTCGCGAATGGTCTGGGTGCTGGCGGTAGCCGCCTGCTTCATGGTCAGCACCAACTGCGCAAACGGATCAGTGTTCGAGGACACAAAGTCGGCGTCGATGTAGTCGGCCGGGTCCCAATAACCGTCGTTGTTGAAGAAGCCCGATTCTTTGGTCAGGTGATACTGTCGCGGGAAAATCGCCATGCCCTCCAGCGTCGTAAGCACCCCAGCGTGAAAGGTCCCGTCTTCGCGATCGTCTTCGGCGAAGTGCGCAGCCAGTGCCTGTTTCTTTTCGGCAGACTTGCCCTGTTCGACTATCCAGTGGCGCAACCGTCCTCTATCGGCGAACTCATGCAGCGGTGAAGAGTTGCCGGGGATATACAGCAGCACTCGACCGCTGGATCGGTCCCTGTAGCACCAGATATCCCTCGCTGTGTACCGATAGAGCTTTAACCGCCCCGCCTCGATGTTCGCGGACAGCCGCGTCGACCCTTGCAGCTGTCCAATCGTCAGACCGTCCCAGGCTTGATCGGACGGCAGCCCCGCCGCACCCATGGCCAGCTCCAGGCCCTTTTGGGACACGCTGTTTTCATGGTGCTGCAGCCATGCCGTCATGACGAAAGCGGCTTTGACTGAGGTTCTCAATGGGTAAGGTCTGGGCGCAACCAGTACCTCGTCCGACGGCCAGGCATTGTCGAGATAGTTTTCATACCGATATTTCAGATCCAGTTCCCAGACCCATTTCTTGAAATCGGCTGGGCGCAGCGTTAGCTGTGTTTCGGGTCCGTAGACTTGCGGGGTGGTCTGGCGATAGATGCCTTCGTAGGTTCGGTGATTGCCACTGCCGTGGTCAGCGAACTCATCGACCTTTTCAACAAGGCGAACAGCTGGCCCGACATCCAGCGGCGTGTATAAACCAAAGGCGGTCTCACCGAAGCGGCCGTCGCCGACAGTCTGGTCGTTGGAAAGCAGTGTTTGCACCAGCGTGCGCGAACTGCCGATTTGCCCTTGATGAATGCCGTTCTGTTCCGGGTGACCTCTGTAGTCGTAATCGAGGGTTACCAGCAAAGCTGTCTGCGGATCGAGGTTTGCGCCCCACTTGTCCTTGATCAGTTGTTCGCCAAACTGGCTTGGGGTTTTCGGCAGTGCGGTGTCGACCGCCGCTTTCAGTTCATCGCGCATTCGAAGGGGGGGTGCCGTATTCATGGTGCATTCCATTGCAGTCAATTCAGGCACACCACCCTACCCAATCCCGCCTCGGTACACCGTCGGAGCGATCGACAGCAACGTAGGGAAAGTTCGCTGCGGGTGGACGGACGTTTTGCAGACGAAAAAAAACCGTGGGAGGGTCCACGGTTTTTATAGGTAAGGCCGTTCAGGCTTGGAGGGTTACCAGAAGCGTTGCTGCGTCAGACGGCTCCACCAGGTCAGCAACATACGGTCGACCGAACCACTGGCCGCCATGCCGATGCGCTCCTGCAGGCTTTTGCGTTCGGCATAGTGCAGGTGGTAAAGCTCCGACTTCTTCGCGCGCTCGGAGAGGTATTCATCGCTGGTCTTGAGTTCGTCCACCAGTTGCAGGTCCAGTGCGGCAACGCCGAGCCAGATTTCGCCAGTGGCGACGTCGTCGATGGCCAGTTGCGGGCGATAGCGGGCAACGAAGTTCTTGAACAGCTGATGGGTGACGTCGAGGTCTTCCTGAAATTTCTCGCGGCCCTTTTCAGTGTTTTCGCCAAACACGGTTAAGGTGCGTTTGTACTCGCCGGCGGTAAGGACTTCAAAGTCGATATCGTGCTTTCTCAGCAACCGGTTGACGTTGGGCAACTGCGCCACCACGCCAATCGAGCCGAGAATGGCGAACGGTGCGCTGATGATCTTCTGGCCGATGCACGCCATCATGTAACCACCGCTGGCCGCGACCTTGTCGATGCACACCGTCAGCGGCACGCCGGCGTCACGGATGCGCGCCAGTTGCGAGGACGCCAGGCCGTAGCTGTGGACCATGCCGCCGCCGCTTTCCAGGCGCAGCACCACTTCATCCTTGGGTGTAGCCAGGGTCAGCAGCGCGGTGATTTCGTGGCGCAGGCTTTCAGTGGCCGAGGCCTTGATATCGCCGTCGAAATCCAGCACGAACACCCGGGATTTCACCTCGGGTTTTTTCTTTTGCTTCTTGTCGGTTTTGGCTTCGACCTTGCGCAAGGCCTTGAGCTGGTCCTTGTCGAGCAAGGTCTGCTCCAGGCGTTCACGCAGCCCTTTGTAGAAATCATTGAGCTTGCTGACTTGCAACTGACCGGCCGACTTGCGCCGACCTTTGCTGCGCAGCGCCGCGAAACTGGCGAGGACCACCAGAATGGCGATCACCAGTGTCACGGTTTTAGCCAGGAAGCTGGCGTATTCGGACAAAAACTCCACAGTGACTCCTTCAGTTCAATGCGCGGCCTAATCTGCGCGGATGCCACCAGCATACTCATGCGTCGGCCCCGCGACCAGCCGTGAAACCTCTGGCAACAGGCCTGTCATGCGCTTTTCAAACAAGCGTATGTTTTTTCATTGACAGCTCACCGCCATCCTCATAACCTCGCCGAACCTTCAACGTACCGGGATGACGCGGACGTGGGCAGTATCTACTTGATTCGACATGGCCAGGCCTCCTTTGGTGCAGACGACTATGACGTCCTGTCGCCGACCGGTATTCGCCAGGCAGAAATCCTCGGCCAGCACCTCGCCGGATTGGGCGTCAGCTTTGATCGCTGCCTCTCGGGCGACCTGCGCCGTCAGCAGCATACCGCCAGCAGCGCGCTGCAACAGTTCGTCGCCGCAGGCTTACCGGTGCCGGTGGTGGAAACCGATCCCGCCTTCAACGAGTTCGATGCCGATGCAGTGATTCGCGCGTTGCTACCGACCATGCTGGACGACGAACCCGAAGCGCTGGACATCCTGCGCAACGCTGCGCAAAACCGTGCCGAGTTCCAGCGTATTTTCGCCCTGATCATCGAGCGCTGGCTGGCCGGCACCTATGACACCCCGGGGCTGGAAAGCTGGCCAGGCTTTGTCGAGCGGGTTCAGGGTGGCCTGAACCGCATCCTCGACAGCGCTGACAACCAGCAGAAAATCGCCGTGTTCACCTCCGGCGGCACCATCACGGCCCTGCTCCATCTTATTACCCAAATGCCTGCCCGGCAGGCATTTGAGCTGAACTGGCAAATCGTCAACACCTCGCTCAACCAATTGAAGTTTCGTGGTCGCGAGGTGGCACTGGCTTCTTTCAACACTCATGCGCACCTACAACTGTTGAAAGCCCCGGAACTCATCACGTTTCGCTGAGTCCGGACTATTGTGACCCTGGCTGTAATCACCCAGCTCTTATTACCCAAGAAAGGATCGAACCATGACCTCCGTAGCTGATGCCGTACAAGCAATGAAAGCCAAGTTCAACCCAGCCGCTGCCGCCGGCCTGGACCTGGTCTTCGGTTTCCGCATCGACGACACCAAGAACTTCTCGCTGATCGTCAAAAACAGCACCTGCGAACTGCAGGAGGGCGAAAACCCGGACGCTCAGGTGACTCTGGTGATGGACGGCGAAACCCTGGAAGGCATCGTTGACGGTTCGACCGACGGCATGCAGGCGTTCATGGGCGGCAAACTGCGCGCTGAAGGCGACATGATGCTGGCAATGAAACTGTCCGAGCTGTTCCCAAGCTAAGACAAAGGTTTCCGCACTCGGGAACCGCTCTGGCTGCACACGAATCCCGCCCCTTGTGGCGGGATTCGTCGTTTTCCACCTGCGCAAAAGCGCCCACTCGGGATTTGCGGTCTATATTCCTTCTGGCCGCATGCGTCAGACATCGGCTGTTCCAGCGCCTTTTCTTCCATGAAAACCGAGCGGAGAACACTGCCATGAGTCCACCTGACGAGCACGACGGCATCAATCGCCGACGCGTACTGCATGGCCTGACGGCCGGTGCCGTCGGTGCCTGGATCAGCCCGCTATTCGCAGGGAGTAAAACCATGCCCGATACTCCGGCCGACCTCATTCTCTACAACGGACGCCTGCACACGGTCGATCGCAAGAAACCCCAGGCCAGCGCCGTCGCCATCAAGGACGGCCGCTTCGTGGTGGTCGGCAGCGATGCCCAGGCCATGGCGCTGCAAGGCCCCGGCACACAAATCATCGACCTGCACGGTCGCACGGTGATCCCCGGTCTCAACGACTCACACTTGCACCTGATCCGTGGCGGCTTGAATTACAACCTGGAACTGCGCTGGGAAGGTGTGCCGTCGCTGGTGGATGCCTTGCGCTTGCTTAAGGACCAGGCGGACCGCACACCGACGCCACAATGGGTGCGCGTGGTCGGCGGCTGGAACGAATTCCAGTTCGCCGAAAAACGTCTGCCAACGATTGATGAGCTGAACAAAGCCGCGCCGGACACCCCGGTGTTCGTGTTGCACCTCTACGACCGCGCCCTGCTCAACCGCGCCGCTTTGAAAGTGGTCGGCTACACCCGCGACACGCCTAATCCACCCGGCGGTGAAATCCAGCGTGACGCCAACGGCGATCCGACCGGCATGCTGATCGCCCGCCCCAACGCGATGATTCTTTATTCCACTCTGGCCAAGGGCCCGAAACTGCCGCTGGAGTATCAGGTCAACTCGACGCGGCAGTTCATGCGCGAACTCAATCGCCTCGGTGTCACCAGCGCCATTGATGCCGGTGGTGGCTATCAGAATTATCCGGACGACTACCAGGTCATCCAGCAACTGGCCAAGGACCAACAGCTGACGGTGCGCATTGCCTACAACCTGTTCACCCAGAAACCCAAGGAAGAACTGAGCGACTTCAAGAATTGGACCAGCACCTCGCATTACGGTCAGGGCGGTGACTTCCTGCGCCACAACGGTGCCGGGGAAATGCTGGTGTTCTCGGCGGCGGATTTTGAAGACTTCCTCGAGCCTCGCCCGGATCTGCCGCAAACCATGGAGCAGGAGCTGGAGCCGGTGGTCCGGCATCTGGTGGAACAGCGCTGGCCATTCCGTCTGCACGCCACCTACAACGAATCCATCAGCCGCATGCTCGATGTGTTCGAAAAGGTCAATCGCGACATCCCGTTCGACGGCTTGCCCTGGTTTTTCGATCACGCCGAAACCATCACCCCGCAGAACATTGAACGGGTCAAAGCCCTGGGTGGCGGTATCGCGATCCAGGACCGCATGGCTTTTCAGGGCGAGTATTTCGTCGATCGTTACGGCGCCAAGGCGGCCGAGCACACCCCGCCGATCGCGCGCATGCTCGCCGAAGCCATTCCCGTCGGCGCCGGCACAGACGCCACGCGGGTCTCCAGTTACAACCCCTGGACCTCAATGTACTGGCTGGTCAGCGGGCGCACGGTCGGTGGTCTGGAGTTGTACCCGCAAGGCTTGAGCCGCGACACCGCACTGGAACTGTTCACCCACGGCAGCGCCTGGTTTTCCTCAGAGCAAGGCAAGAAAGGCCAGATCAAGGTCGGGCAATTGGCTGACCTGATTGCCCTGTCGGCGGACTATTTCCACATCGAGGATGAAGCGGTCAAATGGATCGAGTCGGTGCTGACCATCGTCGATGGCAAGATCGTCTACGGCACCGCCGAGTTCGAAAAACTCGGCCCGCCGCCCTTGCCGGTGGTGCCGGAATGGTCACCCGTGGTGAAAGTGCCCGGCCATTGGAAACCGCTGGCGCCGATGACGGCTCAGGTTCATCAGTGTGTCGGGGCGTGCGCGGTGCATGCTCATAGCCATGAGCGCGCGCGGTTGTCGTCGGCGCCGGTCAGTGATTTTCAGGGATTCTGGGGTGCGTTTGGCTGCTCGTGTTTTGCGTTCTGAACACGTGCTCCCCAAACACCGCAAATCCCCCGTAGGAGTGAGCCTGCTCGCGATAGCGTCGTAACATTCAACATTGATATCGACTGACAAGACGCTATCGCGAGCAGGCTCACTCCTACAGGGGTTCTGTGTTGATTCATGAATCAGGGTTGTAGCAGCAACGCCACCAGCGCGGTCCACCCCGTCTGGTGACTGGCCCCCAGACCGCGTCCGGTCTCTCCATGAAAATACTCATGAAACAACACCAGGTCGCGGCTCTCGGGGTCGGCTTGCAGTTGCGCATAGGCCGCCATCGACGGTCTTTTGCCCTCCTCGTCCTTGAGAAAAAGCCGCGTCAGACGCGTGCTTAAACTGTCCGCCACCTCTTCCAGCGACGCCCGGAAACCTGATCCGGTCGGGTATTCCACCGAAAAGTTTTTATCGTAATACAGGTGAAACTCGCGCAAGGACTCGATCAGCATGTAATTGATCGGCATCCACACCGGCCCGCGCCAGTTGGAGTTACCACCGTATAGCCGCGACTCCGACTCCCCCGGCTCATACCGGGCACACAATTGATTACCGTTGATTAGCAGGCCGAAGGGTTGGACGGCGAAACCTTTGGAGAGTGATCGAATCCCGAACTCGGATAGAAACTCGGCCTCGTCCAGCATGCGCCGGAGCAAGTCCTTGGTGCGCTCACCGCGCAATAACGCCAGCAGCATCCGGTTGCCCTCACCCGGTTCGGTCCAGCGTGAAACCAGGCTCGCCAGGTCGGGCCGATGGCGCATGAAACCGAGCAAGCGTTCACGCAAACCCGGCAACCCTTCATGTTCGTGCTGCTCCAGCACTTGCACGGCGAACAGCGGCATCAGGCCGACAATCGAGCGCAACCGCAGCGGTTCGTTGACGCCGTCGGGACGGTGCAGCACGTCGTAGAAAAAATGGTCTTTTTCGTCCCACAGGCCCTCAGCCTCGGAGTCGACCCGGTTGATCGCCCCGGCAATGTAGAGAAAATGCTCGAAGAACTTCACCGCGATGTCGACGTACACGCTATTGCGCTTGGCCAGTTCCAGTGCGATGCGCATCAGGTCCAGCGCATACGCGGCCACCCACGCCGTACCGTCGGCCTGATCGAGTTGATAGCCGGTGGGCAGCAGCGCCGAGCGGTCGAACAACGCAATGTTGTCGAGCCCGAGGAAACCACCTTGAAACAGGTTGCGGCCCTCGGCGTCCTTACGGTTGACCCACCAGGAAAAATTCAACAGCAATTTATGGAAAATCCGTTCGAGGAAGTCCATGTCGCCGATACCGGTCAGCGCCTTGTCCTGCTGATACACGCGCCAACTGGCCCAGGCGTGAACCGGCGGATTGGCGTCGTCGAAGCGCCATTCATAGGCCGGCAGCTGACCGTTCGGGTGCATGAAACGATCTTTCACCAGCAGCAACAATTGGTGTTTGGCGAAACCCGGATCGATCAGCGCGAAGGCCACGGCCTGGAAACCCAGGTCCCACGAGGCGTACCACGGGTATTCCCAGGTGTCGGGCATCGAGACGATGTCGGCATTCGACAGATGCCGCCAATGGGTATTGCGCATGTGGCGCCGCTCGGGCGGCGGTGAGGGTTGCGCCGGATCGCCATCGAGCCATTGATTGACGTCGAAGTAATACAGCTGTTTCGACCAGAGCAACCCGGCCAGTGCCTGGCGCTGGACATTACGCGCATCGGCATCGGCAATTCCGTATTGCAGCTGCGCATAAAACTCGTCGGCTTCTGCGCGACGTTGCTCGAAAACGGTTTTGGCGCTGACCTGCGGCGCACCGGCCGGGGCGAATCGCAAATAGACGCTGCGGCTTTGGCCCGCGTCGAACGACAAATCAAAATGCGCTGCCACTCGCGTGCCCGCGTCACGGCGAATCGCACCGTCGTGCCCATCGACAACGAAGTCGTTGATCCCGTCCTTGAACGGGCCGCTCGCCGCCACGCCATCCAGTTTGGGAAAGTTGCTTTCGTTGTTGCAGAACAGCCATTGGCCGGGCCCTTCACCCCAGGCACTGACCTGTCGATCACTCAGTTGCGGGTGCATCGCGAGGACCTGATCACCGTTCAGCGTCAGGCTTGGCTTGTGCTCGTCCTCCGCCCAGCTCCAGAAATTACGTGCCCACAGGTGCGGCAACACGTGCAGGCGCGCCGGTTGATCGGCGCGGTTGTGCACGGTGATGCGCATAAACAGATCGTCGGCGGTGTACTTGGCGTACTCCACTGTCACGTCGAAGTAGCGGTCATCCTCGAACACGCCGCTGTCGAGAATTTCGTATTCGGCATCGGCCAGGCCGCGACGGGCATTCTCGGCCACCAGGTCGGCATAGGGAAATTCGGCCTGCGGGTATTTGTAGAGCATGCGCATGTAGGCATGACTGGGCACGCCATCGACATAGAAATACAGCTCTTTGACGTCCTCGCCGTGATTTCCCTCGGCGTTGTTCAGGCCAAACAGGCGTTCCTTGAGAATCGGGTCGCGCCCATTCCACAACGCCAATCCCAGGCACCAGCGCTGAGCCCGGTCGGAGAATCCGGCGAGCCCGTCTTCTCCCCAGCGATAGGCCCGACTGCGCGCGTGATCGTGGGGAAAGTAGCGCCAGGGGTCGCCATCGGCGCTGTAGTCCTCGCGCACCGTGCCCCATTGGCGTTCGCTGACGTACGGCCCCCATTCGCGCCAGGCCTCGGCGTCGCTGCCGGTGAGGCGCTGGCCTTCCGGGGTATCGAGGATGTTCGTCGCGCGTTTGGCCGTCATGGATGAGTCCGATGGGCAAGAGTCGGTTTGCAGTGTAGTGCGTCGGCCTGTCGGAAGGCTGAACGTCCGCTGCATTCCGGCTCTTGCCAGTGCGACCGTTAGAAAGCGCTCAGGGCGAAACCCATAGAAGCCGTTACCCCTGGAATGGATCTGTACCCGACCCGGGAACGGTTGCAGCCATATCTGTTTACAATGCCAGCACTCCAAACACCGGCCACCCCATGGACATCGATCTCGCCCGCACCTTTCTGGAAATCGTCCGCCACGGCAGCCTCGCCGCCGCGGCAGAAAAACTCCATGTCACCCAAACCGCAATCACCGCGCGGGTGCAGAAACTCGAAAGCCAATTGGGCAGCACACTGTTCGTGCGCAACCGCGCCGGCGCCCGTCTGACGCCCAACGGTGAAGCCTTCGTGGTGTACGCCAATCAACTGGTCGAAACCTGGGAAGCCGCGCGCCGCGACCTGCCATTGCCCGAGGGTTACCATGACGTACTGCACATCGGCGGCGAGGTCAGTCTGTGCAACCCGTTGATGCTCAGTTGGGCCGGCGAACTGCGTGAAAAAATCCCCAGCCACGCCCTGCGCATGGAGATCCGTGACGGCGAAAACCTGCTGCGCCAACTGGAACTGGGCGTGCTGGATGCAGCGCTGGTCTATCAGCCGGAATATTGGCCGCGCCTGCAAGTCGAGCAGGTGCTGGAAGAAAAACTGGTCCTGGTTCGGCTGCCCGGAAAACCCGACCCCTATGTCTACATCGACTGGGGCCCGGATTTTCGCCGCCAGCACGATGCCGCCCTGCCAGAAAAAGCCAAAGCCGCATTGAGCTTCAACCTCGGTCCGCTGGGCTTGCAGTACATCCTTGAAAACGGCGGCAGCGGCTATTTCCGCACCCGGGTGGTGCAGAGTTACCTGGAAAACGGCGTGCTGGAACACGTACCGAAAGCCCCGGAATTCAGTTACCCGACCTATCTGGTTTACTCCCGTGACCGCGACTCCGCGACCCTGCAACGGGCGTTCGACCTGCTGCGCGAAGTCATCCAGTCCGACGAGGACTGGTCACAGCGCTGGAACCCGCTGACCTGAGGGCGACTCACACCGGACACTGGCAGTTGTGCCCTGTGGGTTCGTTCCGCCGAAAATGGCGTAATCGTCTAATCTGCTGGGACGACAACGAACACAGGTGAATGCAGTGAGGCAGACCACCGAAGCATTTCGCAGCCGCTATCGCGCTGACATCCACCCTTACTACAATCCCTGGCTGCATGGCGCCTTCGTCCTGCTGTTTGGCGTGCTCGCCATCTCAGCGTTCTGGAGCAGCGTGCATTCGGTTCGGCCCACGGAATGGCTGGCGGTGCCACTGACATTGTTGTCCTTCAACGTCGGCGTCTACCTGGTGCATCGCCATTTGGGGCATCACAAAAAAAGCGTCGCGAGGATGTTCTACGCACGCCACGCCGGTGACCATCACAGCTTTTTCGCCCCCGGCAGCATGTCCTGTGACAGCGCCCGCGATTGGCGGGTGATCCTGTTTCCGGCCTGGCTGATTGTGGTCCACACGCTGGTCATTACCGTCCCCGTTTGGTGGCTGTTGCATCAATTCGATGCCAACGTCGCCGGTCTGGTTGGTGGTTGCCTGGTCCTTGGTTACCTGACTTATGAAGTGTTCCATGCCTGTGAGCACCTGCCGCCCTCGAACCCGGTGACACGCTGGCCGTGGATCCGCCAGATGCGCCGTCTGCATGAATTGCATCACCGGCGCGAGTTGATGCAGGAGCGCAACTTCAACATCGTTTTTCCGCTGACGGACTTTCTGTTCGGCACCCTGTATTGGGAGCCCGAGCCGACCTACCTGAACCCGACGAGAATGCCCATGACCCGCATGCAGCATCGAATCAACATTGCCGGCAACCCGATTGACGTACTCGCCTACGCCAGCACCGTGACCCGCTGGCCGGAGTGGCACCCGTCGTCGCTCAAGGTCGACGGCCCGGCCGGTCCGCTGCATGCCGGCTCACGTTTCGAAGAGGACATTCGGGCTGGCGGACGCGATGGGCATTTGAGCTGGGGGGTCAACGAATACCTGCCCGGCCGGCGCTGGAGCGCTCGGGCTCAAGGCGACCATGGCCTGTCACTGGAGGTGACTTACGAATGCGAGGCCGACGGCGATGGAACGCGTTTTGTCCGCACCCTGGAGTACCAATTCAGTGGCCTGGGAATGCGCATTGCCAACAAACTGTTGCTGAAACGACGTATCGACCATGAATCAGCCGCGTCGATGCTCGCCTTGCGCGACATGGCGCAGAAACACCTGTCACCGGCAGGAGTCACCGTGTGAGTCGAGCCGTCAGGTTGCGCCATGTCGTGTTGCTGGTGATCGTGGCCATTGCCGCTTTCCTGTTGTTGCTGCCGACCAAGGTCCGACCGGTCGCCTGGGCACCTGCTCCAGCGCCGTCGCTGGCCAACGGCCCCTACGCCGACAATCAGCGCCTCAAAGGCGTTCAGCGTGTCGGTGCTGCCGATATCGACGGCCCGGAAGCGTTGCTGCTGGAGGACAACGTTCTTATCACCGGCTTGCATGACGGTCGACTGATTCGCACCAGCCTCGACGGCAAGGTCACCAAGGTGCTGGCCGATACCGGCGGCAGACCGTTGGGCCTCGCACGGCACCCCAATGGTTTGCTGGTGATCGCCGACGGGGTCAAGGGTTTGCTCTCGCTCGACGCCCAAGGGCGGTTGATTGCGCTGACCACGACTGCGAATGGCGTGGACTTCGGATTCACCGACGACGTGGCCATCGACAAGGCCGGGCACTACGCCTATTTCAGTGATGCTTCCAGCCGCTTCGGCTACGGACATGACGGCGAGGCGATCATCGAGCACGGCGGCGATGGTCGTCTGTTGCGTTATGACTTCCAGAGCGGCAAAACCGACGTGCTGCTGGATAAGCTGGAGTTCGCCAATGGCGTGACCCTGGGGCCGGACGAGGCCTTTGTGCTAGTCAATGAAACCGGCGCTTATCGGATCAGTCGCTATTGGCTGAGCGGGCCCAAAGCAGGCACTCACGACCTGTTCATCGACAACTTGCCGGGATTGCCGGACAACCTTTCCTTTAATGGCCGGGACCGTTTCTGGGTGGCACTGTATGCGCCGCGCAACGCATTGCTCGACGCCACGGCCGGGCATCCGTTCGTGCGCAGGATGATTGTGCGGGCGATGACCGTGTTGCCTAAACAGGTGGAGAAACGCGCGATTGCCTTGGGACTGGATGTCGAGGGCAAGGTGATTGCCAATCTGCAGGACGGCAGTAGCGACAACTATTCGCCGATCACCACGGTGCGTGAATATGGGGAGTGGCTGTATTTCGGGTCGTTGAAGGCCAGGCACATGGTGCGGTTGCCGCTCGGCACCGCTTTATCACAGACGCCAAATTAACCTGTAGGAGCCCGGCTTGCCGGCGACGGCGATCTCACGAACGCCATCGCCGGCAAGCCGGGCTCCTGCAGATTTGGTGTCGTTCAGACGTTATCGGGGATCGGCTTCACCATCACTTACCGCATTGTCGGTGTCGGACTCTGATCATTCTAGGTGCCGATATTTATCGCCGTTCCAATTACTCAGTCACCAGTGGTCGGTGGCTGCAGCGACAGGTCAGGACGGTGCCTGGAGTTGTTTGACAATCTTGTCTTTGACCTGCAAGCGCGTCTCCTTGAGCTTTCTCACTGCGTCATCGCTGGATTTGGCTTGCTCTGCCTTCACCACTTCGGCATCGGCCTGGGAATACTTGTTGATCAGCGAATCCAGTAACGGATCCTTGGTGCGTTTTTGCTGGATCTCTTCCTTTGAAAGTTTCAGGTCCTGGTACAGATCGTGGGTCACCGGCATGGAACACCTCCGTTTGTTGATCGGCAGCAAACGCGATCAATTGCGTTCGCCAACTAGCAGAATGGCCTCGGTTGACGGGTTCTGTCGACCGCCTATCAGACCAGCGGTGTCCGTTCGTCGCCGAGAGACAAACCTGATCAAACCTTTATCCGTCCGTCGGCCTCCACTGCATAACGATCACCTGATCGCCCATGAACACCTGTGTGGAGAATGACCAATGGACGGATTCACCCTGCGCCACCTCACGTTGGCCGTAGCCTTGAGCACCAGCATGGGCGCGGCATTCGCTGCCACTTCCAATGATTTTGTCGATAACGCGGCGGCTGGCGGCATTGCCGAAGTCGAAACCAGCAAGCTGGCCGTTGAAAAAAGCGCCTCGGCGGATATCAAGACGTTTGCCAACATGATGATCACCGATCACACCAAGGCTAACGATGAACTGGCGGCCATCGCCAGGAAACACGATATCGAAGTGCCGGACAGCACAACGCTGGTCAAGCAGGCGAAAGAAAAGATCCTCGACCTGCGCGACGAATCGTTCGATGCGGCCTACGCCAACAACCAGGTGAAGGCGCATGAGGAAACCATCGCGCTGTTCAAGAAAGAAGCCAACACGGTGACTGACGACAAGGTCGCCGGCGCCACGGAGCTGAAAGGCTTTGCACAAAAAATGTTGCCGGGATTGGAAAAACATCTGGATATGGCGAAAAAACTCCAGGCTGCGCACCCCAGCAAATAACCCGCCGAACTCAAGAAGCCGCATCCTGTGATGCGGCTTTTTTATGCCTGGGATTTTCTGATCAAGCTCATAAAACCGCAGCCTTTGGCAGCGCCTACTAAAGTGCATGAGTGCAGGATGAAAATATCCTGCGCGCAACGAACAACTATTTCATACGAGAAATGTCACTGACTTGCGCCGATCGTTTCTTGGGGAATCGGCGCGCACTTTTCAGGGAGTCTAGGAACATGGCAGCACTGCAAACCACCACGCTCGACGCGATCAAGAAAAACCAGCCGCAGCTGCTCGCCCACTGGACCAGCAGCCTCGAAGCCAGCGGCGCCACGCGCAATATCAAAGAGCAGGAGCTGAAGCAGCAAACGGCCGAATTTATCCAGTTGATTGTCTCGGGTATCGAGCAAGGCAACGGCCAGAATGTGGCGGCGCCAGGTTGGGACGAAATCCGCCTGTTCCTTGAAAAACTCTCCCATAGCCGTGCGCTGCTCGGCCAGGATTCGCACCAGACCGCCAGCTTCATCTTCTCCCTGAAAGGCCCGCTGTTCAAACTGCTGCAGAACAATTACCAGGACAACCCTGCGTTGTTGGCCGAGCAAATCTGGGAAGTCTCCGAGTTGCTCGATGCGTTGGGCATGCACACCATCCGTACCTTCCAAAAATCCCGCGAGGCTGTGATCAAGCGTCAGCAGGAAGAGTTGCTGGAGCTGTCGACCCCGGTGGTCAAGCTCTGGGATGGTGTCCTGGCGCTGCCGATGATCGGCACACTGGATTCGCAACGCACCCAGGTGGTGATGGAATCGCTGTTGCAGCGCATCGTCGATACCGGTTCGGAAATCGCCATCATCGATATCACTGGCGTACCGACGGTCGACACCCTGGTGGCGCAGCACCTGCTGAAAACCGTGACCGCGATTCGCCTGATGGGTGCCGATTGCATCATCAGCGGCGTGCGTCCGCAAATCGCCCAGACCATCGTGCACCTTGGCCTGGACCTGCAAGGCGTCGTCACTAAAGCCAACCTCGCCGATGCATTGAAGCTGGCCCTGACGCGTTTGGGCGTTACCGTCAGCAAGTCGGTATAAGCCGATGGAACGCATTCCAATTCTGAAAATGGGCGACTTCCTGCTGGTGACCATTCAGGTCGACATGCACGATCAGTTGGCCCTGACGCTGCAGGACGACCTGTCCGAACGCATCAGTAACACGTCGGCACGCGGCGTGTTGATCGACATTTCCGCACTGGACATGGTCGATTCATTCATCGGCCGGATGATCGGGACGATTTCCGGTCTGTCAAAAATCATGGACGCAGAGACCGTGCTGGTGGGCATGCAACCCGCCGTTGCCATCACTCTGGTGGAACTCGGCCTGACCTTGCCTGGCGTCAGTACCGCACTGAACGTTGAACGGGGGATGAAACTGCTGCAGGACCGGGTGCGCGACCAATGACCGTAATCAGCAGCGGCAGCCAACCCATTCGTATCGAACAGGACGTCGTGCTGGCGCGCCAGACCGCACGCAAACTGGCCACCGAATGCGGCATGCGCCTGATCGACCTGACCAAAATGGTCACCGCCGTCAGCGAACTGGCCCGCAACACCATGGTGTATGGCGGTGGCGGCGACATGGACTGGGAGATCCTCGACGAAAACGCGCGCACCGGTTTGCGCCTGGTGTTCCGCGATGAAGGCCCGGGCATTCCCGACCTCAAACTGGCCATGACCGATGGCTGGACCTCCGGCGGCGGCCTGGGGTTGGGCCTCACCGGCGCCAAGCGGCTGGTGGAAGAATTCGAGCTCGAGACCGAGCCCGGTAAAGGCACTCGCATAACGATCACCCGATGGACATGAACATTGGCGGTTCGATGACGCAAGTGTTAACCATCGAAGACAGCAGTCAGGTCGGTCACGCACGCCGCACTGCGCAGCAACTGGCGGAACGAAACGGCTTCGACGCCACGGACGCCGGGCGTGTGGCGCTGGTGGCCACCGAGCTGGCGAGCAACATCCTCAAGCACGCCACCCGTGGCGAACTGCACTTGAGGCTATTGCCACGCCAATCGGGTGCCGGCATCGAAATGATTGCCATTGATCGCGGCAAGGGTTTCGATCTGCACGCGTGCCTGGCCGACGGTTTTTCCACTCGCGGCACTCAAGGCATTGGCCTGGGGGCGATGTCCCGCCAGGCCGACGTGTTCGACGCCTATACCGACGCACGCGGCGCCGTGCTGTTGACGCGGTTTTATCAACGCAGCGACAAGGCTGCGGATCGACGGTTCGGCGTCAGTCAGCATTCGTTGGGCGACGACCCGGCCTGCGGCGATGTCTGGCATCTGGCGTTCGACGGGCAATGCATCAGTGCACTGGTGATTGACGGGCTGGGACATGGCGAAGAGGCCGAACGTGGCGCCCGCGCCGGCGAAAAAACCTTCTCCCTGGCACCGTTCGATACGCCGGTGCTGTTGCTGGAAGACATCCATCGGTCGATGATCGGATCACGTGGCGGCGCCTTGGCCATTGCGCAGTTCGACGGCAGCGCCGATGCGTTAAAATTCGTTGGCATCGGCAACATCGGTGCGTGCATTATCGCCCCAGGCAAATCCCGCGGTCTGGCCTCCCATCCGGGCATCGTCGGCGGGCAATACCGCAAAGCGCAACCCTTTGATTATGCTCAAGTGAATGGACACCTGTTGATCATGTACAGCGACGGCTTGCAGTCCCGTTGGAACCTGCACGATTACCCCGGCCTGGTGCACCGCCATCCCGCCGTGATCGCCGCACTTCTGCACCGCGATTTCTGCCGTGGACGCGACGACGTCACGGTGTTGGTCATTGCTCTGGAGACAGCCCATGGCTGAGACGACCATGAGTCAGAATGACGAACAGGCAGCGCTGATAGTGCGGTTGCAAAGCGAAGCGAATGCGCTGCGCGAAGAGTTGGACGAAACCAACCAGGGCGTCCTTGCGCTGTACGCCGAGCTCGATAATCAGGCCGAAGAGTTGCGCCAGGCGTCGGACCTCAAAAGCCGTTTCCTGTCGTACATGAGCCACGAGTTCCGCACGCCTCTGGGCTCGATCCTCAGCATCGCCAGCCTGTTGAGCGATGAACTCGACGGCCCTCTAAGCCCGGAACAGCACAAACAGGTGGCGTTTGTCAGCACCGCGGCGCGTGAACTGAGCGACATGGTCGACGACTTGCTCGACCTGGCGAAAATCGAAGCCGGGCGCATCACCATCTCGCCGGCCTGGTTCGACATGTTCGATCTGTTCGCCGCCCTGCGTGGCATGTTCCGTCCGATTGTCGACGCCAGCGCCGTGGACCTGATCTTCGAGGAACCGGTCGGTTTGCCGAAGTTGTTTACCGATGATAAAAAACTCGCGCAGATCCTGCGCAACTTCATTTCCAACTCGCTGAAGTTCACTACCCGCGGTGAAGTACGCGTTTCCACGCGGCTGGAGGGTGGTGACCGGGTGCGCTTCGCCGTGACCGATACCGGAATAGGTATCGCTGCGGAACTACATGGCGCATTGTTCGAGGACTTTTCCCAAGTCGATTCGCCCCTGCAGAAGCGTCTGCGCGGAACCGGTCTGGGGTTGTCCTTGTGCAAACGCTTCGCCGAACTGCTGGGCGGTGAAGTCGGGGTCGAGAGCACACCGGGGGTCGGTTCGACCTTTTTCGTGATCATCCCGCTGGCCATCGCCATGGAGCCCGTTGATGAAACGTGATATCCGCCTGCTGATCGTTGATGACAACGTCGCCACGCGCTATGCCCTGCGTAGACGCCTGGAACCGCATGGCTATGTCGTGCTTGAAGCCGGTACCGGCGGCGACGGTCTTGCGCTTATCGACAGCGAATCGATCGACGCGCTGATCCTCGACGTCAACCTGCCGGACATGAGCGGCTTCGACATCGTGCGCAAACTGCGCTCCGAAGCCGCTACCGCCCTGCTCCCGGTGATCCATGTCTCCGCCGCGTCGATCCAGACCGGCGACATCATCACCGGCCTCGATGCCGGGGCCGATGCCTACCTGATTCACCCCGTGGACCCGGATGTATTACTCGCGACCCTGCGCACGTTGCTGCGGGTGCGCGATACCGAAAATGCCCTGCGTGAAAGCGAGGCGCGCTTTCGCGAGATTTTCGTCAACGTCTCGGCGCCCATCGCTGTGCTGGATGCGCAGCTCAAGGTGCACGAATGCAACCATGCATTCGCCCGGCTGATCCAGGACAATCGCGACCTGAACGCGCTGCGTGAGTGTTTCGGCGAACAGCAGGAAGCGATCCTCGATGAACTGCGCTTGCGCCTGAGCGCCGGCGAGCGCTGGAAGGGCACGCTGAACATGCGCGTCGAGGGTGAGCAGCGGGAAACCGAATGGCAGATCTCGCCCTACCGCACCCCGGAGTTGAGCCTGGTGTTCGTCGAGGACGTTACCGAACACCGCCACCGCGAACGCTCGCACCTGGCCAGGCTCGACGATGCGACCTCGCAGCTGGAACATGAGATCGCCGAACGGGTGCGCACCGAGGCTCAGTTGCTGCAAGCGCAAAAAATGGACGCGCTGGGCAAACTCACCGGTGGCATCGCCCATGACTTCAACAACCTGCTGACCGGCATCATTACCAGCCTGGAACTGATCCAGAAACGCATCGCCGACGGGCGCACCGACAAGGTCGGGTTTTACGCCGAAGCGGCACAGAACTCAGCGTTGAGCGCCGCCTCGCTGACCCATCGCCTGCTCGCATTCGCCCGCCAGCAGCCGCTCGACACACGGCCCGTGGACATCAACGAACACATCCGTTCGCTGGAAGAATTGCTCGCACGCACCATCGGCGAACATATCGCGCTGAAACTCGAACTGACGTCGAAAGCGGCCATCGCGCTGGTTGATCCGATTCAGCTGGAAAGCGCCGTGCTGAACCTGGTGATCAACGCCCGCGATGCGCTGCCCCAAGGCGGCAATATCTGGGTCAGCACCTATGCGGCGTATTCACACGGCGACCTGAAACTGGCGGACGGCGCCTACGTCGCTCTGTCGGTACGCGATGACGGTACCGGCATCGAACACAACGTGATCGACAAGGTGTTCGACCCGTTTTTCACCACCAAGCCACTCGGCCAGGGCACCGGGCTTGGGTTGTCGAGCATATACGGGTTCGCCCGGCAATCGGGGGGCGATGCGCACATCCGCAGCGTGGCCCGACGCGGCACCGAAGTGACCATCATGCTGCCCGCCAGCGGCGATCCAACCAGTGTGGTCGTGGAACCTGACACCGTGGACCCGCAAGGCTCAGGCGAACATGTGTTGATTGTCGAAGACATGCCGTCGGTGCGCATGTTCGTCGCCGAAGTGCTGGCAGACGCCGGTTATCGGTGCACGCAGGTGGGTGATATCGAAGGGGCGCTGGACCGCCTGCAGAATGATCCGTCCATCAATCTGATGCTGACTGACGTCGGTCTGCCACGCATGAACGGCCGCGAACTGGCGGACGTCGCCCGCGGGTGGCGCGAGGGTTTGCCGATCCTGTTCATGACGGGCTATGCGGAGAACGCGCTGAACCGGCAAGTGTTCCTTGGTGATGGCATGGACATGCTGATCAAACCATTCCAGATCAGCGAGCTGCTGGACAAGGTCCGCCGCACCCTCGATTACGCCTGATCGCCATCGCCAGCAAGCAAGCAAGCAGGCTCCTACAGATTGAGGGTTTTGGCGAGGAACGGCGCGGTCCGGCTCTGTTTGCTCTTGGCGACTTTCTGCGGCGTGCCCGCCACCACAATCCTGCCGCCCTGATCCCCGGCGCCCGGGCCGATGTCGATCACCCAGTCACTCTGCGCGACCACGCGCATTTCGTGTTCGACGACGATCACCGTATGCCCCGCTATCACCAGCGTGTTCAATTGCTCAAGCAGGCGATCGACATCCCGCGGGTGCAGCCCGGTGGTGGGCTCATCGAGTACGTACAAGGTCGCCCCACGCTGATTGCGTTGCAACTCGGTGGCCAGTTTGATCCGCTGCGCTTCGCCGCCGGACAATTCGGTCGCCGGTTGACCGAGTCGAAGATAACCGAGGCCAATATCGCGCAGCACTTCCAGGGAACGGCGAATCCCCGGTTGCTCGACGAACACCTCGACCGCTTCGTCCACCGTCAACTGCAACACCTGAGCAATGTTCAAACCCTGCCAGGTAATCGCCAGCGTGTCGGGGTTGTAGCGCGCGCCGTGGCAGGTCGGGCATGGTGCGTAGACGCTGGGCATAAACAGCAATTCGACGCTGACAAAGCCTTCGCCTTCGCAGGTCGGACAACGCCCCTTCGCGACGTTGAACGAGAACTGGCCGGCATCGTAGCCCGCGGCTTGCGCCTCGGCTGTCGCGGCGTAGAGCTTGCGCACGTTGTCGAACAGCCCGGTGTAGGTCGCCAGGTTTGAGCGCGGTGTGCGGCCGATGGGTTTCTGGTCCACTTGCACCAGACGCTTGATCGACGCCAAGCCTGAACTGACCTGACCGCCACTGACCTGCGGCGCATCGTCCTCAAGGCTCAATTCCTGCGTTTCGTTGTCGCTGGCCGAGCGCCCGAGATGTGCGCCCACCAGTTCCAGCAACGCCTGGCTGACCAGACTGGATTTACCCGAACCCGAGACGCCGGTGACCGCAGTGAAACAACCCAGCGGAAACTCGACATTGAGGTTATTCAGGTTGTTGCGGGTGATGCCTTCCAGGCGCAACCAATTGCTCGGCTTGCGGCTATCTCGCGGCGCAGTCACCTGATCGGCGAACAGGTAAGCGCGAGTCTGTGAGTCCTTCACTTCGGACAGGCCTTGAGGCGGTCCACTGTAGAGAATCTGCCCGCCGTGCTCGCCCGCTGCCGGCCCGACGTCGATCAGCCAGTCGGCGCGGCGCATGGTTTCCAGGTCGTGCTCGACCACGAACAACGTGTTGCCTGCGGCTTTCAAACGTTGCAAGGCTTCGAACAGCGCTTCGCCATCCGCCGGGTGCAGACCGGCCGAGGGCTCATCCAGCACGTAAATCACCCCGAACAACTGCGAACCCAATTGCGTGGCCAGACGCAGGCGCTGCAACTCGCCGGACGACAGCGTCGGCGTGCTGCGCTCCAGTGCCAGGTAACCGAGGCCGAGGTCGGTCAAGGTGCTGACCCGCTCCAGCAAATCCTCGGCTATCCGTTGCGCGGCCAGGCGTTTTTCCACCGACAGGTTGGGTGTGTGACGCACGTCCGGGGCGTTGGCGTGACCGCTGGCGCCGTGGGCCACGCGTTGCTCACGGGCTTCACGGGTCTGGTCGTGGGTGAGGGTTTCGCCTGCCTCATCAGCCTGTTCGAGGTAACTCCGCGCAGCCACTGGCTTCAGCACTTCGGCCACTTGCAGCAACGGCATTTGCGACAATTCGCCGATGTCGTAACCGGCGAACGTTACAGAGAGCGCCTCGCGCTTCAGGCGTTTGCCATCGCACAACGGGCACGGACTGCCAAGCATGAATTGCGAGACACGCCTCTTCATCAGCGCACTTTGCGAATGGCTGAAGGTGTGCAGGATGTAGCGCCGCGCGCCGGTGAAGGTGCCCTGGTAACTCGGCTCCATTTTACGTTTGAGCGCGACGCGGGTTTCTTCCGGCGTGAGCCCGGCATACACCGGAACGGTTGGGGTTTCTTCGGTAAAGAGAATCCATTCCCGCAGCTTTTTCGGCAGATCGCGCCACGGTTTATCGACGTCGTAACCCAGGGTCACGAGAATGTCCCGCAGGTTCTGGCCCTGCCACGCCGTGGGCCAGGAGGCGACGGCGCGCTGGCGAATGGTCAGGCTCGGGTCCGGGACCATCAGCGCTTCGGTGACTTCGTAAACCCGGCCCAGGCCATGACATTCCGGGCAGGCGCCTTGCGGCGTGTTCGGCGAAAAATCTTCGGCGTACAGCATCGGCTGCCCCGACGGATAGCTGCCGGCACGGGAATACAGCATGCGGATCAGGCTCGACAACGTGGTCACGCTGCCCACCGAAGAACGCGTGCTCGGCGTGCCCCGCTGCTGCTGCAAGGCGACGGCGGGCGGCAGGCCTTCGATGGAATCGACGTCCGGCACCCCGACCTGATCGATCAGACGCCGCGCATACGGCGCGACGGATTCGAAATAGCGCCGTTGCGCTTCGGCGTACAGGGTCGAAAACGCCAGGGACGACTTGCCCGAACCGGAGACGCCAGTGAACACCACCAGGGCATCGCGCGGGATATCGACGTCGACATTCTTGAGATTGTGTTCACGGGCACCGCGCACCCTGACCATGCCGGAAGGAGGATTGAAGGTGCGTTTTGAAGTCATCAGGTGGCCTTGATCAGAAAGTTCGAAGGATGAACGCATTATCGGGAATTTGCGTAAATCCCTGGGAGCTGGCTTGCCAGCTCCCAAGGATTGAGCTAGCCGTTGACAGTGCGTCGGGGCTGTAGGGTTTGCTCAGTAAAAAGGTCTCGGCGCTGAGTAGGTTCCCCAACTCGGTGCTGCTCCAGTCGAACGCCCGGATACGTCCGGCCATTTCGCCGTTCCACCCGGCACACCCGCGGCTATTGTCTAGAGCTGGATCGACTGACTCGGTGTCCTGTGATTGGCGCCCGATGGTTTCGAGCACGGTGCGCGCCAATGGTTTCATAGAGGTATAGCTGAGTCTTGTGGGGCACGGGTATGCGCGCGGGTCGACAAGGGATCAGTGGAAGTCCCGGCTACGCACGCTGATGCCGTCGAGCAATTCGCTCAGGTCGCTCAACCGTCCGGCAATCAAATGCCGTACCTCGCCCTGCTTTTCCCAGCGCCCATCGACCTTGAGCAACTGTGAGCCCACCAACACCTGACGTTGCCGCTCGGCCAGGTCGCGCCAGACCACCACGTTGACGTTGCCGAACTCGTCTTCGAGGGTGACGAACGTCACGCCGCTAGCGGTTCCCGGACGTTGGCGACCGGTCACCAGCCCGGCGATGCTGACGGGCCGGCCGTGCTCGACGTCGAGCAACTCCTTCGAACTGCGGCAGCGCCGGGCTTTCAATTCACCCCGCAGCAGGGCCAGTGGATGCGGGCCAAGGGTCGTGCCCACGCTGTTGTAATCGGCCAGCAGGTCTTCGCCGACTGTGGGTTTTGGCAACGCCACCACGTCTTCTTCCTGGCTCGGCAAACCGGCGAACAAACCCAGTTGCTTCTGCACCCCCGCCACCTCCCAGCGCGCTCGATGCCGATCACCGGCCAGTCCACGCAAGGCGCCGGCATCGGCCAGTTGCTCCTGCGCACGGGCATCCAGTCGCGCCCGTTCACCGAGGTCGGCGATGTCGATAAACCCGCCGCTCGACCTGGCGGCTTCGATACGCCGCGCATCGTCCTCGCGAAAACCTTTGATCATCCGCAGCCCCATGCGAATCGCCGGCTGCGCGCCGATGATCGGTTCGAGGCTGCAATCCCAGTCGCTGGCGCGAACGTCCACCGGGCGAATCTGCAAATGATGCCGGCGGGCGTCCTGGAGAATCTGGTCCGGGCTGTAGAAACCCATCGGCCAGCTGTTGATCAGTGCGCAGGCGAAGGCCGCCGGCTCGTGGCATTTCAACCAGCAACTGGCGTAGGTCAGCAAGGCAAAACTGGCGGCGTGGGACTCGGGGAAACCGTAGCTGCCGAAACCTTTGATCTGCTCGAAAATCTGCGCGGCGAACTCGGGCGTGTAGCCTTTTTTTTTCATTCCGGCGGCGAGGCGATCCTTGTGCGGTTCCAGTCCGCCGTGACGTTTCCACGCGGCCATCGAGCGGCGTAATTGATCCGCTTCGCCGGGGCTGTAATCGGCGGCGACGATGGCGATTTGCATGACCTGTTCCTGAAACAGCGGCACGCCGAGGGTCCGTTTCAACACGTCCCGCAACTCTTCGGAGGGATAGCTTTCCAGTTCTTCCTTGTTTCGTCGCCGCAGGTACGGGTGCACCATCCCGCCCTGAATCGGTCCGGGGCGAACGATGGCCACTTCGATCACCAAGTCATAGAACGTGCGGGGCTTGAGCCTGGGCAGCATCGACATTTGGGCGCGGGATTCGATCTGGAACACGCCGACGGTGTCGGCCCGGCTGATCATGTCGTAGGTTTGCGGGTCTTCCGGGGGCACCGAGGCCAGGCTCAGGTCCAGGTCGCGATGGCGGCGCAGCAAATCGAAGCAACGCCGAATCGCGCTGAGCATGCCCAAGGCCAGAATATCCACTTTGAGCAGCCCGACCGCATCCAGATCATCCTTGTCCCACTGAATGATGGTGCGTTCGGCCATCGCCGCGTTTTCTACCGGCACGAGGCTGTCCAAAGGTTGCTCGGAAATGACAAAGCCGCCGGGGTGCTGGGACAGGTGCCGGGGGAAGCCGATCAACTGCTGCGTCAAGCTCAACACCCGGCGCAGCACCGGGCTCTCGGGATCAAAGCCGCTTTCCAGCAGGCGCTCGACCGGCGGCGTGTTGTCACTCCAGTGCCCGCAACAATCGGCCAGCGCATTGATCTGATCCGGTGGCAGACCGAGGGCCTTGGCCACATCGCGCACCGCCCCGGCTGCGTGATAAGTGCTGACCACTGCGGTCAACGCTGCGCGGCTGCGGCCATAGCGCTGGAACACGTACTGCAGGACTTCTTCGCGGCGCTCATGCTCGAAGTCCACGTCAATGTCCGGCGGCTCGTTGCGCTCCCTGGAGAGAAAACGTTCGAACAGCATGTTCATCCGGTCCGGATCGATCTCGGTGATGCCCAAGGCAAAACACACCGCCGAGTTGGCCGCCGAGCCCCGGCCCTGACAAAGGATTTTCTCGCGCCGGGCGAAGGCGACAATGTCCTGAACCGTCAGGAAGTAGCTTTCATAACCCAGCTCGGCGATCAGCCCCAGCTCCTTGTCGATCAGCCCGCGTACCTTGTCGCTCGCCCCGGCGGGCCAGCGCTCGCGGATACCACGTTCGGTCAGCTCGCTGAGCCAGGACGCGGCGCTGTGACCTTCCGGCACCAACTCGCGGGGATACTGATAACGCAACTGGCCCAGGTCAAAGGTGCAGCGCCGGGCGATGACCAGCGTTTCATCAAGCAACGCTGGCGGGTAGATCGATTCCAGGGCATCAAGGCTGCGCAGGTGCCGCTCGCCATTGGGGTGCAGGCGCAACCCGGCCTCGGCCACCGGCAGGTGATGACGGATTGCGGTCATGGTGTCCTGCAGGGCACGGCGTCCACGGATGTGCATGTGCACATCCCCACTGGCCACTGGCGCAATCCCCAGCTCCGTCGCCAGCGTCAGCAAGGCGCTCAATCGCCCGCTGTCGTCCTGGCCGCGATGCAACTGGACCGCCAGCCACAGGCGTTCGGCGAACGTCTGTTGCAGCCAGTGGCCACTGGCAAAATCATCCACGGAGTCCGGCACCCACAACGCCAGCAACCCCGGCAACGGTTCACTGAAGTCCTCGCGCAGTACTTGGTACTGGCCTTTCTGCGTGCGCCGCCGCGCGAGGGTAATCAGCCGGCAGAGGTTTTGGTAGCCCTCAAGGTTTTCCACCAGCAGCACCAGTTTCGGACCGTTTTCAATGCGCATTTCGCTGCCGATAATCAGCGGCAGCTCCACCGACTTGGCCGCTTGCCAGGCACGGACGATGCCCGACAAGGTGCATTCATCGGTGATCGCCAGCGCCTGATAGCCGTGTTTTT
Organism: Pseudomonas sp. GB2N2; assembly: GCF_054897705.1. NCBI lineage: Bacteria > Pseudomonadati > Pseudomonadota > Gammaproteobacteria > Pseudomonadales > Pseudomonadaceae > Pseudomonas > Pseudomonas sp. GB2N2. The sequence continues at coordinate 1,352,367 of NZ_CM142701.1, read as the reverse complement.
TTGCCCGCTGAAACAGTTCAAGAGCGCTGGAGGCACCGCGCTGGAAACTGAAGTTCGACAGGCAATGCAACTCGGCATAGTCGATGCTCATGCGAACCAGCCCTGCAACCACAACGGGCCACCCTCACCGACCGCACGATAGGCCCAGCCCTGTTGACCGGAGCGGGTTTCGACCAGGTAGTAATCTCGGCGCACGTCATCGCCGTCCCACCAGCCGGACTCGATGCGCTCCGGCCCCATGAGAATGCGCGTCGAACCTTCGTGAACCGACTGCGGTTCCATCAGCAACCAGCCCGGACGCTGCACGCCCGGCATGCCCCCAAAGCGCTGGCTGTCAGCACTGGCCTGCCACGCGCACTCCGGCCGGTGATCGGCCTGGAACCGCAAGCCCTGCACCGCTTCATCCCCCAGCCGCGCGCGCAGGCGTTCGCGCAGTTGCTCCCACGGCAGGGATTGCTGCGGACGATCGTCGAACAGCTCCTGATACTGCGGAACGAAGGCCGGCAAGTCTTCGGCGCGCAAACGGAAACCGCGCACCGGCGCCTCGACCTGGACGTGTTCCAGGCGCCCGCGGGCCAATTCGAAGAGCATCGCCGGCTCACGCTCGGCGCTGAGCAGGCCGACCTTGATCACGCTGTCGGGCAACCCGGCGTGTTCGAGGTGCAGGTCGAAACGCTGCACGCCACTGTCGCGACCGCACAGAAACGCCGACAGGTCGCCGGTCAGGCGGCGTAACGGAAACAGCAGCGCCTGATGGGATTGCACGTCGAAATTGAGCTCGATGCGCACATCGAAGCGGTCCGGCGGCAGGTAGAACGCCAGTGCCAGCCGACGTACGCCCAGCAAAGCATCCAGGTGCTTGAGCACCTGCGACTCGAAACGCCGGGCCAGGCTGTTCCGGGGCAACGCCTGCACTTGGTTCAAGGTGCGCAGCCCCATGCGCGACAAGGCCGTGGCGACGCTGGCCTCCAGCCCGATCCGGTCGACGGGCAATTGCCCCAGATGATGCTGCAAGGCTTGCTCGTCGGGCACTACCAAGCCGTCATAGGCATTGGCCAGAATCCGCGCCGCCACCGGGTTGGGTGCGGCAACGATACGGTGACGAAACCCCAGCTCGCCGAGTTCGGCGCGCAGTCGCGCTTCGAGTTGCGGCCAGTCGCCGAACAGGCCCAGGCTGGACTCGATTTCGAATACCACCGCACGCGGGTAATGCACGCTGACCTGGGAGCTGAAGCGGTAGGCCCACGCGGCGAGAAACTGCTGCCAGTGTTCGATCTCGGCCGCGTCGTATTCGGCGGTGACAAAACCTTTGCTCAAGGCCTGGGCGGCGGTCATCGACTGGCCGGGGCGCAAGCCCAGCGCCCGCGCCGAGGCGTTGACCGCCTGCAATACCCGACGCTGCGCCGGGCCGGTCAGTAGCGCCAGCGGCTCCTCGGGGTCGGCGCGCTGACGCAGTACTGCGTCCAGCGCCAATTGCGGAAAGAGAATACAGACCCAGCGCATGGCAACCTCAATGCCCCATCGGGAAGGGAATCGGCGCCGAACGGGCCAGGCCGCCGCGGCACTTGAGCACGCGCAACTGCGCAGGCCTGGCATCGATGGCGATGCGCAGCGCGGCCGGTGACGGGTTAATCGCCTCATTGAGCGAGCGGTAGGCAAACGCCAGAGTCGAACCGGTTTCCGCCGCCACCTGCAAGCGCCGCAACGCGCGGTCATCGGCCTTGTGCGGCCAGCACAGCACCGCGCCGCAACTGCCCGAGCGCAGGCATTGCTCCGCCGCCCACAGCGCATCGCGTTCGCTGGCCTGGATGATCGACAACTGGCGCAGATCGACCCCGGCGTTCTGCCACGCATGCGGATAGGGCACGTACGGCGGCGCCACCAGCACAATGCGCTCGCCCGCTGCCGACAACCGCGCCAGTGTCGGCCACACCAGTTGCAACTCGCCGACGCCCTGCCCGGCCAGAAGAATTTCGCTCAGCGCCGCTTCCGGCCAGCCACCGCTGGGCAACGCCGCATCCAGCGCGGTGTGCCCGGTGGGTTGCGGGCTGGCGGTCGGTGGCGCAGGCCGGCCCTTCCAGACCTGGCCGCCATTGAACAGCGTATCCAGCGCAACGACGGCGCCCATCACCCTTGCCTCACCAGACCGCAGAACACCCCTTCGATGGCGAGGTCCTGATCGGCTTGAACGATGATCGGCTGGTACGCCGGGTTACGCGGCAACAGGCGCACCGCATCGCCGACCCGTTCGAAGCGTTTGATCGTAACTTCACCGTCAAGCCGCGCCACGACGATCTGGCCGTTGAGCGCTTCGGGGTTGCGGTGCACGCCCACAAGGTCGCCGTCGAGAATGCCGTCCTCGATCATCGAATCGCCTTTTACCCGCAGCATGTAATCCGGCACACGGGAGAAAATTGACGGATCGAGCAGCAAACGGCTGTGTATTTCGGCATCGGCCCCGATCGGCGCACCTGCCGCGACCCGGCCGAGCACCGGAATGTCCAGCAACTCGGGCCGCACGGGTTGCCCGAGCAGGCGAATGCCCCGGGCCTGATGCGCATTGACCTCGATAAAACCGGCGTCGGTCAGCGCCAGCACATGCTTGCGCGCCACGCTGCGGGAGGCGAAACCAAAGGCCTCGCTGATTTCAGCGAGGCTCGGGGACTGGCCGTGCTCCGCGATTCGATCGCGGATAAAGGTCAGGATGGCGGTACGGCGGGGAGTTAAAGTCGTCATGGAGTACATTTGTACTCTTCTGATGTTTTTCTGGCAAGGACTTGTAAGAGTCCGCTTGTTGGCGATGGCGATTCCGAAGCCGCCATCGCCGGCAAGCCGGGCGCCTACGGGGGTGAGGTCAATCCTGCCAGGTAGGCCCACGGGTAGATTCCGCGTTCGTGACCGTCGCTGAAGACCAGTTGCAGGCCGTAGCCCTGGGCGTTCAGTTCGATGATACGGACCCGGTCATCGACCCTTGACGTCATGCCTTGCAGACGAAAAGCCCGGCATTGCGAACACGGGCACTGGCGGCGCAATTCGGCATGATCGAGCAACTGCTCGCGCCCGTCCGGCCAGTTCAAGCGCAGCTGCCGTTTGCCTTGGGAATTGCCCACCGCCACCGGGTTCATTGCAACTGACTCAAGGCAATGCGTACCGCTTTGCGCACCTCCGGATCGCCATCGTCCTGCGCCGCCAGCAAGGGTGCGATGGCGCCTTTATCGTTCAACTCGCCAAGGGCCAGCGCCGCTTCCTTGCGCAGATTGCTGATGCGATGACCGAGGGTTTCGATCAGCGCGTCCAGCGCCGGGGCAAAGCGCAAACGCCCGAGGCTGCGAGTCGCACGCAGGCGCACTTGCCAGTAGTCGTCGCCCAGAGCTTCGACCAACGCGGGGCCGGCGTCGCTGTGCCCGACTTTGCCCAGCGTGGTGGCGGCTTCTTCGCGCACTTGCCAGGCCTGGTCTTGCAAGGCCTGACGCAGCGCCGGCAACACTTGAGCGTCGGACGCCAGCCCAAGCGCCCCGGTAGCAGCGCGGCGGACTTCGGTGTCCGGGTCGTCGCTGGCCAAACGCGCCAACGCGGGCAGCGCGTCGAGCTGCTTGAGCCAGCCAAGCACGCCAACCGCCTCGCGGCGAACACTCGCGTCGGCATCGTTCAACGCGACGCCGGCCGGTGCGGCGGCACCGGGAAAGCGCAACTCGCGCAAGGCCCGGAACGCGGCGATGCGTACGCTGATGTCGGCATGCCCCGTCCACGGCAGAATCACCCGTCCGGCCGCTTCAGTCTTGAGCAGGCTCAAGCTCTGCGCAGCGGCCGCTTGCACCGTCAGCGACGGATCGGTCAGGGCCTGGCACAGCGCCTCGACCACCGGTTCATCCTCCCAGGCCTCCAGCAACCGCGCGGCTTCAGCGCGGACTTCTTCGGTCGGGTCTTCGACCAGCCGATTGACCAGCCAGAGCAAGCCGTCCGGTTCCTCAAGGTCGGCCAGTTCGATCAGGGCAATCCTGCGCACGCCAGCGTCTTCATCGGTCAGACGCGGTTGCAGGGCGAGGATGTCGTCGTTGTCGGTTACATCGAATAGAGAGGTCATAGGGCAAATCGCGGCAGTTTGTTTTCAGGAGGCAGTCCGAGAGGGTTCAGGCGCGGTAGCTGCCGACCGTCTTCGTGGCGCAGCAAGTCGAGGCAATGGCGCTTCAGCCGGGTGAACTCGTGGCGGGTGACCAGTTCGGTGGTGCGCGGCCGGGGGAAGTCCAGGCGCAGGTCTTCGATGATCCGGCCGGGGCGCGTACTCATCACCAGCAACCGGTCGGCGAGAAACAGCGCTTCGTCGATGTCATGGGTAACGAAGACTACGGTGGTGCGAATCCGCGTCCAGATGTCCAGCAACAGTTCTTGCATGTTCAGGCGAGTCAGCGCATCGAGAGCGCCGAACGGTTCGTCCATCAGCAACAGGCGCGGGCGATTGACCAGCACCCGCGCGATCTCCACCCGCTGCTGCATGCCGCCGGAGAGCTGGTCCGGCCAGCGCTCGGCGAATCCTTCGAGGCCGACCAGCGCGAGGATTTCGTCGGCGGCCTTGTGCCGTTCGGCCTTGCCGATGCCACGCATTTTCAGGCCGAACGCAACGTTGTCGCGCACCGTGCGCCAAGGGAACAGCGTGTGATGCTGGAACACCATGCCGCGTTGCGGCGAGGGGCCTGAGACGGCGGCACCGTCGACGTTCAGGGTTCCGGCGGTGGCCTGCAGGTGTCCGGCCAGCGCGCCCAGCAAAGTGGATTTGCCACACCCCGAAGGGCCGAGAATGCACACGAACTGCCCCGGTTCGATCTGGCAATCGAGGCCTTGCACGGCTTCGAACGCAGCACTGCCCTCCCCCAGGCTGATCGACAAGCCGCGAATGTCTATTCGCCCTTCAGGGTGTTGAAACACGCTCATCAGGTTTTTCCTCGTGGTCGGTGCCACGGCGTGAACAACCCGCCGAGGCGTTTGATCAGCAGGCTGCTGCCCATCCCCAATACGCCGATCAGCAACATGCCGACGACGATGTCGGCGTAGTTCTGGATGGTGTAGGACTCCCAGGTGTAATAGCCGATGCCGTACTGGCCGGAGATCATTTCCGCGGTCACCAGGCAGAACCATGAGGTGCCCATGCCGATGGCCAGACCGGTGATGATGCTCGGCGCCGCGCCTGGCAGAATCACCTCGAGCAGAATCGCCCGACGTTCGGCGCCAAGGCTTTTCGCCGACGCGATCAGGCGTGGGTCGACGCCTTCGACGCCGTGCACGGTGTTGAGCAGGATCGGGAACAGCGCGCCGGTGAAGGTGATGAAGACCATCGACAACTCGGACGACGGGAACATCAGGATCGCCAGGGGAATCCACGCGACTGCAGGGATTGGGCGCAGCACTTCCAGCGGCGGCAGCAACAGGTCTTCGGCCCATTTCGACCGGCCGATCGCCAGGCCGAGCGCGATGCCGATGATCAGCGCCGCGAGGTAACCGGCAAATATGCGGCTGAGACTGCTGCTCAGGTGCCGGGCGAGTTTGCCGGAGTCGCCAAGGCCCATCGCGGCTTCGATCACCGCTACCGGCGTCGGGACGTTGGCGAAGGTGACCAGACCGAGGTTCCAGTGGTGGCTGGCGGCGAGTTGCCAGAACAGCAGGCAGAGCAGAATTGAAGCGGCTCGCGGAATCCAGCGTAAGTAGGATCGGTACACAATGCTTCCTCTCAACCCTGGGGTTTATCGGGCGGCAATTGCCTGAGTCGTGGCGTCGGTGAAGTCGAGGACTTTGCCGCCCTGGGCCGTGGCGAATTGCTGGGCCTGGCCCTTGAGCAGGAACGCGCTCAAGCGCCCTTTCGCATCACTGGCAAACCACGCCTGATCCGCCAGCAGCTTGATCCCGCTGTCACTCGCCTGGGCATACACCGCGCGGATGTTTTTGCCTTCGGCTTTCAAGCTGGCCAATGCCGTGAACGCCGACTCCGCCGAAGCGTACTGACGAACTTTCGGCTCGCCGCGCACCCAGATTTCGGCCACATGGCTGACGTCGGTGATGGCTTTGCCGCTCACTGCATCCACGCCTTTGAGCGGAGTCGGTGCGTAGTTGGCCAGTTGCGCGGTGTAATCGAGGTTCGACGCCTTGAATGCGGCTCGGATGTATTGGTCGTCGATGAACGTGTTGAGGTCGAGGCCGCGATCAGCTTTCTTCAGCAACTTGAGGGTGTCGATGGCAGTGCCGACAGCCTGGCGGTATTCCGGTTTCCAGCTGAGGTCGCGGGTTTGCACGCCGAGCGGGCCGTAGAACAGGTAATTGACCTCGGCGTCGACGCCGGTGACCTTGGCGATCAGCTCGCTGTATTTCTCCGGTTCGGCGGTCAGCAACTGGTTGGCTTCGAGACTGGCGCGCAGGTAGGCGACGACGATTTCCGGGTACTTTTTCGCGTAGGCCTGATCGACCAGCGCGCCATGGAACGTCGGCGCGTTCGCCTGGGAACCGTCATAAATCTTGCGGGCGAAACCGCGGCTCGGGAACAGTTCGGCGAACGGCACAAAGTCGGCGTGGGCGTCGATCTTCCCGGCCTGCAACGCCGAACCGGCGACTTCCGGTGGCTGGGCGATGATGTTCACGTCCTTGAGCGGGTCCCAACCTTGCGCGGCCACGGCACGCAGCAACATGCCATGCGCGGTGGAGGCGAACGGCACGGAGATGGTCTTGCCCTTGAGTTCGGCCAGCGACTGCACGCCCGAGGCGCTCGGCACCACGATGCCGTTGCCGCTGCCCTTGATACTGCCCGACAGCACGCTGATGAACAGGCTGTGCTTGCCCGCAGTTTCGAACGCGACGCCGTTGAACGAACCGGGAAAATCGGCCATGGCGCCAAAGTCGAGTTTGCCGGCGACCATCTCGTTGGTCAGGGGCGCGCCGCTGGTGAAGTTCTTCCATTCCACCTCGTATTGCGCGTCCTTGTACTGACCGTCATGAGGCAGGTATTTGTCCAGCAGACCCAACTCGCGAATCAACAAGCCGCCGGCGGCGCAATTGATCGTGGTGTCCTGGGTGCCGATGGCAATGCGGATGGTTTCGGCGGAGGCCGACAGGGTGAATGACGCCAGTACCAGACCGGCGAATGCTGCACGCAAAAACATAATGGTGTCCCCTCGAATCATTTATAGGATGTTCGTCTCCGCCACGATCAGGGCGCGGTGGGAAACGAGGGGTGTTTGAAGCATGCGTCCGGAGGTGCCGGATGGCCTTTTTTGGGTTGTCACAAAACCAATGTAGGAGTGAGCCTGCTCGCGATGGCGATGGCACATCCAACATCTCATTGCCTGACCCACTGCTATCGCGAGCAGGCTCACTCCTACAGAGAAGGTGTTTCAACGCAGGAGGTAAGGGATTTCGACTTTCACGGCCCCGGTCGGGCAGTCTTTTTCACAGGGCATGCAGTACCAGCATTCGTCGAACGCCATGTAGGCCTTTTGCGTGGCCGGGTTGATCGCCAGCAGGTCCATCGGACAGACGTCGACGCACACGGTGCAGCCTTTATGAGCGATGCAGAGGTCCTCATCCACGGTGACCGGTGCGTTGGAGCGGAAGAAGATTTCCTGGGGTTGATAGGCCATTTCGTGGTCTCTCTTATAGTCAGGCTCAGGCGGCAAAGGCACCGACACGCAGGCGGTCGTAGGCCTGCATTTCTTCGGCATCCAGCGGGATGATGTAAGGCTCGACGGCTTTTTTGAAACTGCTCATCTGGCCGTTTTCATCCTTCTTCAGGTGGCAGTGGCAGAACCAGTCGCTGTCGTTGCGCTGCGGATGGTCGACCCGATAGTGGTAAAGCCCCCAGCGACTTTCGGCGCGGAACAACGACGCGCGGGCGGCCATTTCGGCGCAGTCGCGGATCATGCTGACTTCCATCGCACGCATCAGTTCGTGAGCGTTGTGCGCTTTGATCTGATCGAGATCGCGCTGGATATCGCTGAAGCGTTGCAGACCGATTTGCATCTTCTTGGTCACTTTCGGCGGTTGCAGATAGTCGTTCACAAATCGCCGCAACTTGTACTCGACCTGAGCCGGTGGCAGACCGTGTTCGCGGTCCAGCGGCGCATAAACCCGAGCCTTTTCTATTTCAATCTGCCGGGCATCGATCGCTGAAAACTCACGACCGGCGACAAAATCCGCCGCGTTGGTGCCGGCAAACCAGCCGTAGGTAAATGCGCCGAGCATATAGTTGTGCGGCACGGCGGCCATGTCACCCGCCGAGTACAAACCCTTGACCGAGGTCTCGGCCTTCTCGTTGACCCACACGCCGGACGCCGAATGCCCGCTGCAAAAACCGATCTCCGAGATGTGCATCTCGACCATCTGTGTGCGGTAGTCGGTGCCTCGATTGGCGTGGAACTGGCCGCGACTCGGGCGTTCATTGCTGTGCAGGATCTCTTCGATGTTCTGGATGGTTTCCTCGGCCAGGTGATCGAGCTTGAGGAACACCGGACCGTTGCCGCTTTCGAGTTCCTGGTGGAACTCCCACATCATCTGGCCGCTCCAGTAATCGCACTCGATGAAGCGCTCGCCCTTGTTGTTGGCGGTGTAGCCGCCCAGCGGACCGGTGACGTAGGCGCAGGCCGGGCCGTTGTAATCCTTGATCAGCGGGTTGATCTGGAAGCATTCGAGGTTCGCCAGTTCGGCCCCGGCGTGGTAGGCCATGGCGTAACCGTCGCCGGCGTTGGTCGGGTTTTCGTAGGTGCCCATCAGGTAACCCGAGGACGGCAAACCGAGGCGCCCGGCGGCACCGCACGCGAGAATCACTGCTTTGGCCTTGATCACGTGGAAGTCGGCGGTGCGGCAATCGAAGCCCATCAGGCCGTTGACCGTGCCCTCTTCGTCCGTCAGCAAGCGTGTGCACACCACGCGATTGGTGATGCTGACCCGCGCCCTTTTCAGTTGGCGGTACAGGACCTTTTTGATGTCGTGTCCTTCCGGCATCGGCAACACGTAAGCGCCCATGTGGTGGACTTTTTTCACCGCGTAGTCGCCGGTTTCGTCCTTCTCGAACTTCACGCCCCAACGATCCAGTTGCGAAAGGGTTTCGAAGCTGTGTGTCGCGTAGGCGTAGACCGCTGCCTGATTGACGATGCCGTCGTTGGCAATGGTGATTTCCTTGGTGTACTGCTCCGGTGTCGAGTGCCCGGGAATGATCGCGTTGTTCAGGCCGTCCATGCCCATGCTGATCGCGCCGCTGCGCTTGACGTTGGCCTTGTCGATCAGCAGCACGCGCAGATCGCGGTTGCGTTCCTTGGCCTTGATCGCCGCCATCGGCCCGGCCGTGCCGCCGCCGATCACGACGATGTCGTATTCCTGTTCGAGGGTTTTTCTATTCGCGCAACTGTGGGTCATGCCTGCGCCCCTTTTTGCCGGTCGATCCGCAAGCGGTACTGGAACGCATCGCCGCGGTAGTAAAGGTGTTCGAAGTCTACGGGTTGCCCACTGGCGTCGTGGGTCAGGCGCTCGATGCGCATGATGGGCGAACCGGTTTCAACGTTCAGCGCCTGGGTCAGGTCGCTGTCGGCGAGCACCGCATCAATGGCCAGGTCGGCGTGCCCGAGGGCCAGGCCGCAGTCGTTTTCGAGGATCAGGAAAATGTCGCGAGTGACCAGATCGGCCTTCTCCAGCCGCTCGCCAATGGCTTTGGGCAGGTAGGTGATTTCCAGTGAAATCGGCTCACGATTGATCAGACGCACCCGTTTAATCTGCGCCACGGTCTCGCCTTCCGCCACCTGTAAACGCTCGGCGACCAGTGTGTCGGCGGCAATGAATTTGAAGCTGCGCAGGCGGTTGATCACCTCGTAGCCGCGACCGGTCATGGACTCGGCCAGACCTTGCAGAGTGCTGACGTTCTGGAAGGTTTTCGGCTTGGCGACGAAGGTGCCCTTGCCGTGAATCTTGAAGATCAGCCCTTCTTTTTGCAGATCACCCAAGGCCTGGCGCACGGTGATGCGGCTGACTTTGAACAGCGCACCGAGTTCGCTTTCGGACGGCATCTGGCTGTCTTGCGGGTATTCGCCGTCGAGAATGCGAGCGCGCAGCACGTCACGCAGTTGGGTGTGCAGTGGAATGCTGCTGAGGGAGAGAACGTTATCGGTCATCACAGATCACTTGTTATAACGAGTTATGACGTGATCTTAGAGTTCTAATGACAAGGTTGAGAAATACTATTTGAGAATAAGGTTAGATTCGAAGGATGGCGGCGATCCCGACGCACCGCGTGGCATTGATCGCCGGCAAGCCGGGCTCCTACAGATCAGCCGATGCGCAGCGCGCGCAAGTCCAAATGACCGTCCTTCAAGGGTGGGCACCAGTAGTAACCGCCGGTGATAGGCCGGCTCATACGGTACAAACCGTCGGTGATGCCGTCTTCGAGGCCGCTCATGCGCCGCAGTTGGGCTTCGAACGCGTCGAGGGAAAAACCGAACGCGAGGAACATCAGACCGGCGCGATCACCTTCGATCCACGGCATCGAACGGCGCACCACAAACGCCTCGGGTGCGAAGCTTTCCTGGGCCGTGCGTTTGACGTGGGCGGAGATCGGCGCGTCGTCGATTTCTTCGTTATCGATCAAGCGACGGCCCATGATGTTGTCCTTTTCATGGGACGGCATGGCGTGGAAACTTTTCAGATCATGCTGCCACTGCTGGATCGCGGCGAAGCTGCCGCCCACCAGGCCTTCTGCGCCTTCGCTCAGCAAAGCGGCGGCCACGGCGGCTTCGTCGTGGGGGTTTTCAGTGCCGTCTTCGTACCCGGTCAGGTCGTGGCCGGTCAGGTGGCGAAAGGTTTCGTTCATCTGCACCAGACGCAGGGCCGGGGCCAGAGCGGCTTCGATGGCGTTGCTGCGATTGAGCAACTCGCCACGGTCGACGCCGTGCAACCAGCACCACAGCGCGTGCTGGGTCGACGGGTTGTCGACGCCGACGCCGGTCAGCGCCGGAAACGCTCGCAGGCCGTCGATTTCCCCGTGGAGCGCCTTGACCAAAGATTCACCAAAACCAACCACCACCGACTTGCCATCCACCAGCGACATCAACTTGTCGAGCGCGGCCGGCAATGCATCGACAGATTCCAGCGCGAAGAACATATGACGGGCTTGAGGAGGAACGGGGGTGGCGAGAATGCCCGGCTGGTAGTCACTCATATGAACTCCTTGAAAAAGTGCGCGAAGTTTACCCGCAGCGTTGGCCGTTGTGTGTTCTCAGCTCAAAAGATCGTATTTTCCTGCGCGGCGGCACTTAAAAAGTCGGGGCAATAAGGCGTATAACCTGTGAAGTGAATCTGAACGGCAAGCCGCCAGCGCATGGCTTACATCACATGGAGTAGCGACATGACCACCGCACATATCCTTGGCAACCTGTTTCCCGACTCCAGCGACATCCCGGAAAAATACCGCCTCGACGGCCCCACCGAGCAGCGTGAATACCTGGTCGATGGCGAGCTGAAAACCTGGCCAGGCCCTCTCGCCCAGGTCCGCAGCCCGGTGTACCTGACCGGCGAGAACGGCGACGAACAAGTGATCCTCGGCAGCACGCCGCTGCTCGATGCCGACACCGCCCTCACCGCCCTCGACGCCGCCGTGCGCGCCTATGACCGCGGCCAGGGGTTGTGGCCGACCATGCGCGTGGCCGAACGCATCCAGCACGTCGAAACCTTCCTGCGGCACATGCGCGAACAGCGTGAAGCGGTGGTCAAGTTGCTGATGTGGGAGATTGGCAAAAACCTCAAGGACTCGGAAAAAGAGTTCGACCGCACCTGCGACTACATCGTCGACACCATCAATGCCCTCAAGGAACTCGACCGCCGCTCCAGCCGTTTCGAGCTGGAACAGGACACCCTCGGCCAGATTCGTCGCGTCCCGCTGGGCGTGGCGTTGTGCATGGGGCCTTATAACTATCCGTTGAACGAAACCTTCACCACGCTGATTCCGGCATTGATCATGGGCAACACCGTGGTGTTCAAGCCGGCCAAACTCGGTGTGCTGCTGATCCGTCCGCTGCTGGAAGCGTTCCGCGTCAGCTTCCCGGCCGGGGTGATTAACGTGATCTACGGCAGCGGTCGCGAGACGGTCAGCGCGCTGATGGCCAGCGGTAAAATCGATATCTTCGCGTTCATCGGCACCAACAAGGCCGCCAGCGACCTGAAAAAACTTCACCCGAAACCGCACCGTTTGCGCGCCGCGCTGGGGCTGGATGCAAAGAATCCCGGCATCGTCTTGCCCGAAGTCGATCTCGACAACGCCGTGAATGAAGCGGTCACCGGATCGTTGTCCTTCAATGGCCAACGCTGTACTGCGCTGAAAATCCTCTTCGTCCACGAAGACGTGGTTGAGGCGTTCATCGAGAAATTCAACGCCAAACTCGCCAGCCTCAAACCAGGCATGCCCTGGGAAAATGGCGTAGCCCTGACCCCGTTGCCGGAGTCGACCAAGGTCGATTATCTGCACGGGCTGGTAGAGGATGCCGTGAGCAAAGGCGCCCGCGTGGTCAACCGCAACGGTGGCGAATCCCGCGCGTCGTTCTTCTATCCTGCCGTGCTGTACCCGGTGACGCCGCAGATGCGTGTTTATCAAGAGGAGCAGTTTGGCCCGGTGGTGCCGATCGTGCCTTATCGGCATCTGGATACGGTGATCGATTACGTCCTCGAATCGGACTTCGGCCAGCAACTGAGCATCTTCGGCACCAACCCGGTGGCGGTCGGCCGGCTGGTGGACACCTTCGCCAACCAGGTTGGGCGGATCAACCTCAACGCCCAGTGCCAGCGCGGTCCGGACACTTACCCGTTCAATGGCCGCAAGAACTCGGCCGAAGGGACGTTGTCGGTACATGATGCGCTGCGGGTGTTTTCAATCAGGACACTGGTCGCGACCAAATTTCAGGAAAGCAACAAGGCCCTCATCAGCGAGATTATTCGCGGTCGGGATTCGAGCTTCCTGACCACCGATTACATCTTCTGAGGACACCGAGCCTGAGCACCTTCAGAGCCCAACGATTGCCACCCCTGCTGCGCCGGGTACTGCGTCCATTGCTGGACCCATACCGGCGCTATCGCCACGCCAAACTGATCCACGCGGTGCGCGTATCGGTGGGGTTGCTGGCGACCATACTGCTGACCACCGGCATCAACCTGCCCCACGGTGAGTGGGCGTCGGTGACGATGCTGGTGGTGATCGGCGGTTTGCAGCACCACGGCAACATCGGCAAAAAAGCCACGGAACGGGCCATTGGTACGCTGCTCGGCGCCAGCATCGGTTTGCTGCTGATCGCGCAACAGGCGTGGCTCGGAATGCCGTGGCTGACCTATTTTGTAATGTCGGTGGTGTGCGGGTACTTCTCATATCACGCCATCGGCAAGGGCGGTTACACCGCGCTGTTGGCGGGAATTACCGTGTCCATCGTCGCGGGACATGGCGACAACCCGATCAGCGACGGGCTGTGGCGCGGCGTGGACATCTTGATCGGGATTGCCCTGGCCCTGGCATTTTCCTTCGCCCTGCCGTCCTACGCGGTCTACTCCTGGCGCTACAACCTGGCCGATGCCTTGCGCGATTGCGCAACGATTTACGGGCGCATCATCAATGGCCAACCGGTGACCGATGACGAACACATCAAGGTGATGAATCGTTTGAACACGGTGATGGTGCAACTGCGTTCGCTGATGCCGTCCGTGTCCAAGGAAGTGAAAATCTCCATGACCGAACTCGATGCCATCCAGCGCCATTTGCGCATGTGCGTCAGCACCCTGGAAATTCTTGGGAACACTCGACCGGATGCCAATGCGCCCGACGCCATGGCGCACCTGCAAACAGCGCTGAAAGCAGAACATCGGCTGATTCGCGTGCAATTGGTGGGGATGGCGCGAGCGCTGAAATCCGGCGCGACCCAACGGCTGAGCCGGCCTGTCGAATTGCCCGCCGAATCGAACCTGGACGCGCCGGTTTACACGCCTCCAGATGGCTATCGATTATTGATCCGGCAGATGGTCAGCAATATCGGGGAGATGCGCCAAAGACTGGCCAAGACGGCGCCGCGCTGGAACATCTGATTATTGTGCAATTGTGCGCCGAAACTTCAGGCTCCAGCCTTGCTGCATGCCGGCGGCGGCCAGCAAAATCGCCGCGACACCAACCCATTGCAGCGTTTCCAGACGATGACCGAAGGCAAACCAGTCGACGAAAATCGCCGCAATCGGGTAGATGAACGACAGCGCGCCGGTCAGCGCGGTCGGCAGCTTTTGAATCGCGCCGTAAAGCAACACGTACATCACGCCGGTGTGAACCATCCCAAGCGTCACCAGGCTGGCCCACGCGCTCGGTGCCTGCGGCAGTGCCGAAAAGTGCGCGAAAGGCGCGAGCAACAATATGCCCGTGCTGACCTGAACCAATGCGATCAGATGCGGCGGTGTGCCGGTGAGGCGCTTGATGATCAACGCGGCAATTGCATACAGAAACGCAGCGCCCAGTGCCAGCGCGATCCCTACCAGATAATCGTTGCCACCTGCGCCCTGTTCACCGTGCGCACTGACAATCGCCAGCATCCCGAGAAAGGAAACGCCCAACCAAAATAGCTTCTGCAGGGTGATTTTTTCGTTGAGGAACAACGCGGCCAGGCCCACCAGCATGAACGGCTGAACGTTGTACACCGCGGTGCCGATGGCAATCGAGGCACGGGAATAAGAGCCAAATAGCAGCACCCAGTTACCGACAATCGCCACGCCGCTAAGGACCGCCAGCAGAAACGTGGTGCGAGTCAGGATGCCCGGGCGCAGCAAGCCAAATGCCGCGCAGATCAGCAACAAGGTGCCGGCGCCAAACGCGCAACGCCAGAACACTACGTCCAGCACCGGTTGCCCGGAGCCCAGGACGAACCAGCCGATGGTCCCTGAAATCAGCATGGCGGCGGTCATTTCAAATGACCCGCGACGAATTGTTTTGTCCATCATCCGACTCCTGTGTTTGAGCGCAAAGTATGTCTATCCAACCGGAGGCTTCTCCAGCGCAAAAAGCAGGCTAAACTCGGTTTATGCCTTTCTTATCAAGGCTTTTTTGAATAATTGCCTAATCGGGGTTTAGCCATGACTGACGACATTGATCAAGTGCTGATTACGGCATTGATGGAAGACTCACGGCGTTCACTCAAGGCCCTGGCGAGCCTCAGCGGGCTGTCCTCGCCCAGCGTCGCCGAACGTTTGCGCCGCCTCGAAGAACGCGGTGTTCTCAAGGGCTACACCGTCGAGATCGACCCGAAATGCTTCGGCTATCAACTCCAGGCCATCGTGCGCATCCGCCCGCTGCCGGGGCAGTTACAGGAGGTGGAGCGGCAGATCCAGGCCATTCCCGAATTCACCGAATGCGACAAGGTCACCGGCGATGACTGCTTCATCGCCCGCCTGCATGTGCGCTCGATGGAGCAGCTGGACACCCTGCTCGACCGCCTCAATACCCATGCCGAAACCAACACCGCCATCGTCAAGAAAAGCCCGGTCAAACGGCGCTTGCCACCGATGGCGTAACGCCTCACTCAAATCGCAGGCAAGAAAAAACCCGCCGAAGCGGGTTTTTTACTCAGTGCCGACGATCAATCGTCGCGGCTCATGATGCCGAAGATCTGCAACAAGCTGATGAACAGGTTGTAGATCGATACATACAGGCTGATGGTCGCCATGATGTAGTTACGCTCGCCGCCCTGAATGATGGCGCTGGTCTGGAACAAAATGCAGACCGAAGAGAACAGCACGAAACCTGCGCTGATCGCCAGTTGCAGACCGCTGATCTGGAAGAACATGCCCGCCAGTGTCGCACCCAGCAACACGAAGAAACCTGCGGTGATGAAGCCGCCAAGGAAACTCATGTCCTTGCGAGTGATCAGCACGTAGGCCGACAGACCGCCGAATACCAGCGCCGTCATGGCGAAGGCCGAGCTCACGACTTCAGCGCCGCCCTGCATGCCCAGGTAACGGTTGAGGATCGGGCCGAGCAGGAAACCCATGAAACCGGTCAGGGCAAACGCCGACACCAGGCCCCACGCGGAATCACGGAGCTTGTTGGTAAGGAAGAAAAGGCCGTAGAAGCCGATCAGCACGACGAAAATGTTCGGGTAGCCGACACGCATCTGCTGAGCAACGAACGCCATCACGCCGCTGAATGCGAGGGTGAGAGCGAGCAAGCCGTATGTGTTGCGCAGGACGCGGCTAACCTCTAGCTGCTCAACCTGCACGCCGTTATTAACTGCGTAATCCTGTTCGCGCATGGCGACACTCCTGTTGGTTTGAAACGTTCAGTCGCAAAGATCATAACAGACGCTCTGTAACAAGCTATGCAGAGAGTTTGACAGTGTGTTTCATTCAGGTATTATGGCGCCCGCAACGCAAACGGAGGTGTGGCCGAGTGGTTTAAGGCAACGGTCTTGAAAACCGTCGACTGTAACAGGTCCATGAGTTCGAATCCCATCGCCTCCGCCATCTTTATACGACAAAGCCCTGATTATTCAGGGCTTTGTCGTTTCTAAGCCTTTACACCGGCAACGATGATTTGTTCAATCGCTACCGCCGATGTTTGGCCCTTTGCGCAACGACCTTCATTCTCCTGCGCCTTGCAGATAAGCACCCGCCTGCCCAAAAATTATTCTTGAGCCCCGCCCCTGCTCTAAACTCGCGCCTTTACTGGAGGTGTGAATGACCGAAGAGGAATTGGCAATCGAGGCGCGTGCGATAACCTACGCCAAGGCGAACAGGACTCGTGTAGCCAGGGAGTTGGCATGCGTGCAGATTTTTCCGGGTGAGGCGCACCCGGTTTCGATTTTTATGGCCGGTTCTCCTGGTGCAGGAAAGACTGAGGTTTCAAAAGCCCTGATCGCCGGACTGGACAATATGGGGGCCAAAGCACTCCGCATTGATCCAGATGATCTGAGGGGATATTTCGCCGAATACTGTGGGAATAACTCCCGCCTGTTCCAGCGAGCAGTGAACACCATTGTGGAGCGACTGCATGACCTGGTGCTTTCTCAGTGCCAATCGTTCTTGCTTGATGGGACGCTCTCCAATCCGGCGGTTGCGATACGCAACGTGGAGCGTTCATTGAGGCACAATCGCCTCGTAGGTATCGTTTACGTTTATCAGCAACCGTTGCTCGCCTGGGAGTTTGTGAAAGCCAGGGAGTTGACCGAAGGCCGGAGCATTCCGAAAGCAGAGTTCATCCGACAATTGTTCGCTGCGAGAGAGGTCGTTCTGGAACTGAAAAGAAAGTTTCGGCTACAAATCCGTGTCGACGTCATTATCAAAAACACTGATGGGACCAATGAACACGTCGAATTGAACGCAGACGTTGCCGCAATTGACGCTCTCGTCACCATTGGATACTCTTCAAATCAGCTTGATCAAATTTTAACCGAGGCATAGGTCATGAAAAACAACTCAACGGCCGCCGCCAGTCCTCTCTCGAGCTTTTTCAGGGATAACTCTGAAGCTGACAAGCGGGCGGCTTACAGTTCGGCGTCTTCTAAAGCGATCGATAGCCAGCGCAAAGTGCTTGAAGAGGCGAAGAGCATCAAAGAAGCCAGGAATAACGCCTGCGCCTGACTTTTCTTTTATACAAAAACCCGCCGATGGCGGGTTTTTTATTCTGTAAAACCTGTGCACTCCACTGCCGCAGAGAAAAAACCCGAAAAACAAAAGGAACTGGCACTAAGCCACTAATGTCGGAGCGGCATCACCTGGAGAATTGGCTGATGCACGCTCGGCATTTTGAAATTACCTACAGCTTTAAAGACTCGCGTCGAATGTTCGTCCAGCCGGACTCGCACATGACGGATGAAGACGCGTGGTACTACGCGTGCCTGCATGCGGGCGTAGGCCTGCTGTATGGAGTCGATGACGCCCGGCAAAACGAGGCGCAGCTGCGCGAGTATGCTGAACAGTCCGGTGTGACCCAGGTTGCCTGGGAAGAGTTGCCCTGACTTCCCTGTTGAATGCCCTTCCCGCCTCAGGCAAAAGGTTCAACCTCCCGCTACGCTCAACACAACGAAAAGAATCTTCCTCTACAACAAAGAGGTGGACCTGCCCATGCCTCTACACCCGAAATTAACCGCGCTGGCCCTGAGCGTGCTCCTTGCTGTTGCATTGCCCGCAAGCAGCGCTCAACCCAATGTCAAAACCTGTGAATGTGAATTCAGCAGCCGCGACTATCGTGCCTACGGTACGAGTGGTGCCTGCGGTGTGTTCATGTATGCAAAAGCCAGCATCTGTGAAATCTCTTTCGTGGGCATCGGCGCCAGTTCCAATGTGCTTGATCCGATGCTCGGCGCCCACACTCTGCAGGCCCAGTTAGAAATCGCGCCGGATATTTTCAGCCGTTATCTCGAGTTCGTGAAAACCGGCGAAGTGGCGCAGCTTAGCGAACATGATTTCATCGCGCGCAGTCTTCCGGTCATGGCCCGCGCCAGCCTGTTTCGTGAAGCCCCGCACACGGCGGAGGCGCCGATCAAGCGATTGGATGCGGTGATTCAAGAGGTGGCACAAAAATACAGCGACGAACTGGAAGCGATTTTCCTCGGCAAACAACCGCCGCACACCCTCCAATGGGATGCCGAGAGTGACGTTGAACTCGGGCGCGGTTATGTGCAGATCAACTACAGAAAAGACATTCAATTGCGTGTCCTTTACTTCTCGCCAACACAGAGGTAAAGGCGCATGAACTTCACTTGCCTTGAAGAATTGTCGGACCTTGATCGAATGGGTTTGCTGGCGGCCCTGGTCATCGCCGCGATTCTACTGATCGTTGGGCTTTTTTTGTCGATTCGCCTGAAGCTCTGGCAGGCACTCACGGAGGTCAACTATGACAAGATCAAGTTGAAGCTGCCGCCTCCCCTGCTTTGCCTGCTGGCCTGTTTCGCTGTGTTGGGAGGCATTTATTGGTGGCTGAACACAAACTACCCGGCCGACAGCATTGTGTTCAGTTCCAAGGCCTGGACACTTGGCGAGATCAAGCAGCGACTGGAAACGGTATCGGGTGTGGATGTTCAACTGAAGGGGGATGTGGCGGGTTTTGCTGTGGAGAGACGGGTCAGCGGGGCCTGTGCCAGCGATGTATTGAAATCACTGTGCGGCTATTACCAGGACACGCTGGTTTGCCACAGTGAACCCGGCCGAACCATTATCGAGCGTAGACCCTGAACGTTGCTTCGCCAAACCAAATGTGCGAGCGAGCCTGCTCGCGAAGGCGTCGTCTCAGTCAAGATTAAGCTCAACTGAGACAGCGCTTTCGTGAGCAGGCTCGCTCCCACAGGTTTTTGCTTTAGATCATGACCCGCTCAGCGAATCAACAGCACTTCGGACCGGCCTTGCTCCCATATCGAGCTTCCTGGCGCTCCCGAAAGAACACCTCATAACTCATCACAGGTTTGTCCGGGTGCTTGGTCTGCATGTGCTCGACGTAAGTGTCGTAGTCGGGCATGCCGACCATCAGGCGCGCGGCCTGACCGAGGTATTTACCGAGGCGACTCAGGTCATTGAACATGCTGAAAATCCTCGATCAAGCTTGCGGAATGGCCTGGAATGGCGCTTCTTTATCCGTACGTTCCTTGGTACCCCAAGCGGCGATGCCGACCTTGAGGGCAAAGAACAGAATGCTGAAGACCACCAGCAGGAACAGCGCGGTCAGCGTTGCGTTGGTGTAGGCGTTGTAGATCACATGCTGCATCTGATCGATGCTCTTGGCCGGCGCCAGCACTTGGCCGTTGGCCAGAGCGTCACTGTATTTCTTCGCCAGGGCGAGGAAACCGATGGCCGGGTTGGCGTCGAACAGCTTGATGAAACCGGCAGTCGTAGTGCAGATCAGCAGCCATACCGCAGGCAGCATGGTCACCCAGACGTAGCGCTGGCGTTTCATTTTGATCAGCACAACGGTCGCCAGCATCAGCGCAATCCCGGCCAGCATCTGGTTGGAGATACCGAACAGCGGCCACAGGGTGTTGATGCCACCCAACGGGTCGATCACGCCTTGGTACAGCAAGTAACCCCACATCGCCACGCAACCCGCTGTTGCGATCAGGTTGGCGGTCCAGGATTCAGTGCGTTTCAGCGACGGCACGAACGAGCCAAGCAAATCCTGGAGCATGAAGCGACCGGCACGGGTGCCCGCGTCGACAGCGGTCAGGATGAACAGCGCTTCAAACAGGATCGCGAAGTGGTACCAGAACGCCATGGTGTTTTCACCCGGCAGGATGTTGTGCAGGATCTGCGCAATACCCACCGCCAAGGTTGGCGCACCACCGGCGCGAGCCAGAATGGTGGTTTCACCGATGTCCTTGGCCACCGCTTGCAGGGCTTCCGGGGTAATCAGGAAACCCCAGCTGCTGACGGTCTGCGCAACCGACACAGCGTCGGCGCCGACAATCGCCGCCGGGCTGTTCATGGCAAAGTACACGCCCGGCTCGATCACCGACGCCGCAACCATCGCCATGATCGCGACGAAGGACTCCATCAACATGCCGCCGTAACCGATGTAGCGGGCATGACCTTCGCTGGCGAGCAACTTCGGCGTGGTGCCGGAAGCGATCAGTGCGTGGAAACCCGAGACCGCGCCACAGGCAATAGTGATGAACAGGAACGGGAACAGACCGCCCTTCCACACTGGGCCGGTGCCGTCGATGAACTGGGTCAGCGCCGGCATTTTCAGGTCGGGCATGGTGACCAGAATGCCGATTGCCAAGGCAATGATGGTGCCGATTTTCAGGAATGTGGAAAGGTAATCACGCGGTGCCAGGATCAGCCACACCGGCAAGACTGCGGCAACAAAACCGTAGCCGATCAGCATCCAGGTGATCTGGATACCGGTGAAGGTGAACGCCTTGGCCCAGACCGGGTCCGCGGCAATCTGCCCGCCGAGCCAGATCGAACCGAGCAGCAGCAACACGCCGATCACCGAGATTTCGCCAATGCGACCCGGGCGGATGTAGCGCATGTAGATGCCCATGAACATCGCGATCGGAATGGTCGCCATCACCGTGAAAATGCCCCACGGACTCTCGGCCAGGGCTTTCACCACGATCAGCGCCAGCACCGCGAGGATGATGATCATGATCAGGAAGCAGCCGAACAGCGCGATGGTGCCGGGGATGCGACCCATTTCTTCACGGACCATATCGCCCAGTGAACGACCGTTGCGGCGAGTGGACATGAACAGGACCATGAAGTCCTGAACCGCACCGGCCAGCACTACGCCGGCAATCAGCCACAGCGTGCCGGGCAAATAGCCCATCTGCGCCGCCAAAACCGGGCCGACCAGCGGACCTGCGCCGGCGATGGCGGCGAAGTGGTGACCGAACAGCACGTGTTTGTTGGTCGGTACGTAGTCCAGACCATCGTTGTTGAGCACAGCAGGTGTGGCTCGATTGGGATCGAGTTGCATCACTTTGTTGGCGATGAACAGGCTGTAGTAGCGGTATGCGACAAGGTAGATAGCGACGGCTGCGACGACAATCCAGAGGGCGTTGATCGCTTCGCCGCGGCGCAGGGCCACGACACTCAGCGCAAACGCTCCCAGAACAGCCACGGCAAACCAGGCAAGGTGTTTAGCCAGACGGGGCATAGCGTGTCTCCTGCCGACAGCGTGTGACTGCGGCGGTAATTTTTATAATTGTGTCCGCTGTGCGGAGCTGGCCCAATATCCCCGCATGCCGTCTACAAATAAATCCGCGTTACTACGTACGCCGGCTCTACGTAGTTCTACGTAGACAAAACAAACCAAGGAGCCTGCTTGCTGGCTGTGGCGGTGTGACTGCTACCCCGCGCTGCCTGGATCGCCAGCAAGCAGGCTCCTACAAGTTTGCATTTCATCAGCGCCGCCAGTCATTCCGTCCAGCACCGCTACTGGACGCGCGTATCTTTGGCATATGATGCCGGCCTTCGCCTTACCCCGGTCCGGACTGGAGCCCAGATGCAGCTCAAACACAAAATCGTCGCACTCGGGATACTGCCGCTGGTGTTGGCGATCGCCGTCATTTGTGCGCTGGTGATTTCCCTGAACCGGCAGCTGGGTGACCAGCAGGCGCAACTGATCGAAGACAGCATCCTGGCCAGCAAGCGCGCCGAGTTGAAAAACTACGTGGAAATGGCCAAGAGCCTGATCGCGCCGCTGTATGACGACGGCCACGGTGACGCGCACGCCCAGCAGCAAGTGTTGGAGGAACTGCGCAAGCTCAGTTTTGGCATCAATGGGTATTTCTTCGTCTACGACCGCGAAGGCCGCAGCCTGATGCACGCGCGGCAATCGGACCTGGTGGGCCAATACCTGTGGGACATGAAAGACCCGCACGGTCTGCCGGTCATCCAGGCCTTGCTCAAAAGCGCGCAATCCGGCGAAGGCTTTCAGCGTTACGCCTGGAACAAACCCTCCACTGGCCAGGTGACCGACAAACTCGCCTACGTGGTGATGCTTGATCGCTGGGGCTGGATGCTCGGCACCGGGATTTACCTGGAGGACGTTGAACGCGCCACCCAGCAAGCGCGTGACGAGGTGGCCCACGGCATCCGCAAAACCATGCTGGCGATTGCCGCCGTGGCGCTCGTGGCGGTGCTGTTTGTGTTCGCAAGCGGCATGACTCTGAACGTTAGCGAGCACCGTCTGGCCGACAAGAAACTGCAACGGCTGACCCAACGCATCGTCAGTCTGCAAGAGGAAGAACGCTCGCGGGTTTCCCGAGAGTTGCACGACGGCATCAGTCAGGTCCTGGTCTCGATCAAGTTCCAGTTCGAACTCGCCAGCCATGTGCTGGAGAACGGACAGGACAAAGGCCTGAGCATTTTAAGAGAAGCCACG
Organism: Pseudomonas sp. GB2N2; assembly: GCF_054897705.1. Lineage (NCBI taxonomy): Bacteria > Pseudomonadati > Pseudomonadota > Gammaproteobacteria > Pseudomonadales > Pseudomonadaceae > Pseudomonas > Pseudomonas sp. GB2N2. The sequence continues at coordinate 1,329,515 of NZ_CM142701.1, read as the reverse complement.
ACACGCCTCGGCGACGCGATCGGCGAAGTCCGCAGCCTCTCTCACGACTTGCGCTCATCCCTGCTCGACACGCTCGGCTTGTCCGCGGCCATCGGCCAACTGGCCGAGGAGTTCGAGCAACGCAGCGGCCTGACGGTGACTTACAACGACAACGAATTCGACTGCCATCTGGTCGATGGCGCAGCGGTCTCGCTGTTTCGCATCGTGCAAGAAGGCTTGACCAACATTGAGCGCCATGCAGAAGCAAAAAACGTTTCCATCAACCTGCACGGCTCTGAAGAATCCATTCGACTGACGGTGATCGATGACGGTGTAGGCTTCAACGTCGCCCAGGTCGAACGCCGTCAGGCCGGCATCGGCTTGCGTAATATCCGCGAACGCGTCGAGCATTTCGGTGGCCGGTTCGAGCTCATTTCAGTCCCCGGAAGAAGTGAACTGGACGTGCTGCTGCCGATGAAAACCCCCGGCGCAAAACGCTGACCCGACAATAAGAGTGAATGCCCGTGATGAACCTGCCCTCCCCGATCCGCGTCGCCCTGGTCGACGATCACTCTCTGGTCCGCGACGGGATCAGGGCGCTGCTGTCCGTAATGGCGCCACTGGAAGTGGTCGGTGAAGCCGAGAATGGCGCGGACGCCATCGAGATGGTCGGCCGCTGTCAGCCGGACCTGTTGCTGGTCGATATCAGCCTCAAGGACATCAACGGCCTGGAGCTGACCCGGTTGCTGCGCAGCCAGTACCCGGCGCTGAAAGTGCTGGTGTTGAGCATGTACGACAATTACGAATACGTCAGCGAATCCGTCCGCTCGGGCGCCAGCGGCTATGTGCTGAAGAATGCGCCGTCACGGGAAATCATTGCCGCCATCGAAGCGATTGCCAGCGGCGGCACGTTCTACAGCGCCGAAATCGCCCAGCGGCTGATCGCCGATAAAAGCACCGACAGTGAGCTGACGCCGCGCGAAAGCCAAGTGCTATACAAAATGGCCCAAGGCATGAACAACAAGGAAATGGCCCGCGACCTCGACATCAGCGTGCGCACCGTAGAAACCCATCGCCTGAGCATCCGCCGCAAGCTCAACATTGACAAACCGGCGGCGCTGGTCAAATACGCGATCGATCACGGGATCATTTCCAGATAATCCGCCTCAATTCATTCCGATTTCCACCACATCACCGTTCAAGCGCACCGGCCACACCCGCAAGCGCTGGTGCGGGAATTCCAGGCAACTGCCGTCCGCCAGCCGGAAGTGCTGCTTGTAGATCGGCGAAGCCACCACCAGATCACCCTTGATGCTGCCGATCAAACCGCGGCCAATCACGTTCGCCCCGGATTGCGGGTCGTGGTTATCGATGGCGTAGAGGGTTCGGCCCTCGGCGCCCGGCAGGTAAAACAGCGCCACTTGCGCGCCGTCGAGCCACACGACGACACCCGAATCGCAGACCAGATCCTGCTGCCCGCACACCGATTGCCACACTTCAGTCTGGGTCAGGGCATTGATGTTGCGTTGGGTATTAGACGGGCTCATCAGGCAATCTCCTCGGTAACCGAAATCAGGTTGAGTGCTGCGGCCATGATCGGGCGCCGCTGACCGCGCTCCTGGATAAAATGGATGTCCGGGTCCGGGCGCTTGTCGTTGACGAAGGTGCGGAAGCGTTTGAGTTTTTCCGGGTCTTTGAGCGCATTCGCCCATTCGCATTCGTAGCGGTCGACGACCAGTTGCATTTGCGATTCAAGTTCCGCGCCAAGTCCAAGGCTGTCGTGGATGATCACGTCCTTGAGGAAGTCGAGGCCGCCCTCCAGCGTCTCGCGCCACACCGAGGTGCGCTGCAACTTGTCAGCCGTGCGGATGTAGAACATCAGGAAGCGGTCGATGTAGCGGATCAGGGTGTCATCGTCGAGGTCAGTGGCGAACAGTTCGGCATGACGCGGGCGCATGCCGCCGTTGCCGGCGATGTAGAGGTTCCAGCCTTTTTCCGTGGCGATCACGCCGACGTCCTTGCTTTGAGCCTCGGCGCATTCGCGGGTGCAACCGGACACGGCGAATTTGAGCTTGTGCGGCGAGCGCAATCCCTTGTAACGATCCTCGATAGTCAGGGCCATTTGCACGCTGTCCTGCACGCCGTAACGGCACCAGGTGCTGCCGACGCACGACTTCACTGTGCGGGTGGATTTGCCGTAGGCGTGCCCGGTTTCGAAACCGGCTGCGATCAACTCGGCCCAGATGTCCGGCAGTTCATGCAACTGCGCACCAAACAGGTCGATGCGCTGGCCGCCGGTGATTTTGGTGTAGAGGTCGTATTTTTTTGCGACCACGCCGATCGCAATGAGCTTGTCAGCGGTGATCTCACCACCGGGGATACGCGGCACCACCGAGTAGGTACCGTTTTTCTGCATGTTAGCCATGAAGGTGTCGTTGGTGTCCTGCAACGGCACCAGCGACGCGTCCATGATTGGCTGGTTCCAGCACGACGCGAGGATCGAACCCACGGCCGGCTTGCAGACGTCGCAACCGGTGTGGCCACGGCCATGTTTGGCCAGCAGTTCTTCGAAGGTGATCAGCCCTTCTACTCGCACCAGCGCATACAACTCCTGACGGGTGTAGGCGAAGTGTTCGCACAGACTTTTGTCGACACTGACGCCACGGGCAATCAACTCATGTTCGAACACTTGCTTGAGCAAACCGGCGCAACCGCCGCAGCCTGTACCGGCCTTGGTCTGCGACTTGAGCACACCGAGATCGGTGCAGCCGCCGTCGATGGCCGAGCAGATGGACCCCTTGTTGACGTTGTGGCAGGAGCAAACGGTGGCTGTTTGAGGCAACGCGCCCGGGCCAAGCGTCGGCGCGCCTTCGGACGAGGGCAGGATCAGGGAGGCCGGCTCAGACGGCAGCGCAATCGCGTTCTGCATGTATTGCAGCAGCGTGTCGTAATAGCTGTTGTCGCCGACCAGCACCGCGCCGATGACGTGTTTGCCCGAGGCATCCACCACCAGGCGACGGTAGCTGGCCGTGGTCTCGTCGATGAACTGGTAACTGCGCGAGCCCGGCGTGTGGCCATGGGCGTCGCCGATGGAACCGACGTCGACGCCGAGCAGTTTGAGTTTGGTCGACATGTCGGCGCCCATAAAAGGCTCGGAGTCACCTTTGCTCAAACGTGCCGCCACACCGCGCGCCATCTGGTAGCCCGGTGCGACCAGGCCGAACAGGCTGCCATTCCACGAAGCGCACTCGCCGATCGCGTAAATGTGCGGATCGCTGCTCAGGCATTCGTCGTTGATCACCACGCCACCGCGCGGCCCAATGTCCAGCGCGCATTGACGGGCCAGCGCATCTTGCGCGCGGATTCCGGCGGAAAACACGATCAGGTCGGCTTCGAGAAATTCGTCATTGGCGAAATTCATCCGATAGCGATAGTCCTCGCCCGCACTGATCGATTGAGTCGCGCGGGACAGGTGCACACCGACGCCCAGCCTTTCGATCTGCGACTTGAGCGCCAGCCCACCCCTTTCATCCAGCTGCACCGGCATCAGCCGTGGAGCGAATTCCACCACGTGCGCTTCCAGGCCCAGGCTCTTCAACGCATTCGCCGCTTCAAGGCCCAAGAGGCCACCGCCAACCACCACGCCACGTCGGGCGTTAGCAGCGGCGGCGCGGATGGCGTCGAGGTCTTCGAGGGTTCGGTACACCAGGCGCGAATCGCCCTGCGCGCCTTCGACCGGTGGCACAAACGGGTACGACCCGGTGGCCAGGATCAATGTGTCGTAAGGCACGCAGCCTTGCGCGGTAATGACCTCGCGTCGGGCGCGGTCGATCTCCAGCACCGGCACGCCCAAATGCAGGGTGACGCCCGGCGTCTGGTACAGCGACGCATCACCCAGTGCCAAAGATTCGGCATCACGCCCGGTGAAGTATTCGGACAAATGCACACGGTCGTAGGCACGCATCGGCTCTTCGCTGAACACGTGCAAACGGTAGTGGTCAAGCGCACCGCGCTCGATCAACTGCTCGACACAATGATGTCCGACCATGCCATTGCCGATCACGATCAGCGTTTGCAATTTGTTCAACGCGGCAACAGTGGAGTTCATAAAAAGCACCCGGCCAATACGATTCAAAAAGCAAAAAAAAACGCCTGAAACCTTGCGGCTCCAGGCGTCTTTGCCTGTTCTTTTACGGTGTCAGCACCAGACGTCTATGCCTGAGCCACCGATGTTGCCCACGAATCGATCGTCGTTGACCGAGGGGCTGCCCACTCGACTGTAATCGGGGTGGGCCTGATGGGTGTGTTGCAGTGTTTGTGCCAGATTGGGGAAGTGCTGTGGTTGCTGCGTGCACAGGCCGAAACCGCGAGCCTCGACCCGACGTTTTGCCTTCGCATAGTGCAAAGGCACGCATCATGGCGTCATAAAAGTGCACGCAAAAGACTGGAACGCGGACACAGATCCCCTGTGCCGGTGACACCAGAGAACTGGGTCCTGAAAGACGGCACGCGCCAAAAAGAACGCCGAAGTCCACACCCCCACCGTGTTTACCAAGCCGCGATATGAGAATCCGCCCTGGGTTCGGTGCCACCACAGAGCACGCCACTCACCGGGTCGCGCAGGATGATCTGCCCTCGTCCGTAATCGGTCAGGTCGCTGGCAATCTGCACCTCATGCCCTCGCCGCGCCAAGGCATTGGCCAAATCCCGGGAAGCGCCCTGTTCGATACCGACCTTCATCCCTCCGAGCCATTGCCAGCGGGGAGCATCCAGAGCCGCTTGCGGGTTGAGGCCAAAATCCACCAGGTTCATGACCATCTGTACATGGCCTTGAGGCTGCATGTAGCCGCCCATGACACCGAAGGGGCCGAGCGCCTGGCCGTCCTTGGTGAGGAAGCCAGGGATGATGGTGTGGAAGGTCTTCTTGCCCGGAGCCAGGCAGTTGGCGTGCGCCGGATCGAGGCTGAATTCCTGCCCGCGGTTCTGCAGGGCGATGCCGCTGTCGGGCAGCACCACGCCGGAGCCGAAGCCGTGGTAATTGCTCTGGATGAACGAAACCATATTGCCTTGCGCGTCGGCCGTCGCCAGGTACACGGTGCCGCTGGCGTGGGGGTCGCCGGGCTTCGGTGGCCGGGCCTGGTCCTCAATCTGCCTGCGGCGCCGAGCGCTGTAGTCATCACTCAATAATTCGGCCACTGCCACCCGCATGTGCAACGGGTCAGTGATGTAGTGCAGACCGTCGCTGTAGGCCAGCTTCATGGCTTCCAACTGGCGATGCCACGTCTGTTGACTGTCGCGGTGATCGAAATCGAAGCCTTCGAGAATCTTCAATGCCATCAGCGCGACCAGGCCCTGCCCGCTCGGCGGGATTTCCCAGACATCGACCCCACGGTAGTTGACGTGGATCGGGTCCACCCATTGGGCCCGGAAATGCGCCAGGTCCGTGGCTCGCAAATAGCCGCCAGTGGCCCGGGAATGGGCATCCAGGCGTTGGGCCAAGGCTCCGCGATATAAGCTCTCGCAGCGGCTGGCGGCGAGTTCTTCGAGCGTCCGCGCCTGAGCCGGGTTGCGGAAAATCTCCCCCGCCTCTGGTGCGCGACCGTCAATCAGGAAGGTCTCGAACCAGGCGTCCAACACTGGATTGCGATGGGGTGTGAACTCATCCAGAGCGATCTGCCATTGATGGGCGACCACCGGCGACAGCGGAAAACCGTCCCTCGCCAGGCTGATGGCCGGTTGCAGTAAATCGGCGAACGGCAGTGCACCGAAGCGTTCCGACAGTTCCGCCCAGGCTGAAGGACAACCGGGCACGGTCACCGGGGTCCAGCCATAGAGCGGCATCTGCTCATGGCCGGCAGCCTTGACCGCTTCGATGCTCAGGCCGGCCGGAGCATGGCCGTTGGCGTTGAGACCATGCAACTGGCCCTTGCACCAGACCAAGGCAAAGGCATCGCCACCCAGGCCGCAGCCAGTGGGCTCAACCACTGTGAGTGCCGCTGCTGTGGCGATGGCGGCGTCTATCGCATTGCCGCCCTTTTGCATGATTTCGATACCAGCCTGAGCGGCCAGGGGCTGGGACGCGGCGATCATGCCCCGACGGGCGAAGACGCTTTGGCGTTGCGACGGATAAGGGTACTCATGAGCAGAGAATTTCAGCATGGCAAAGGCTCTTCAAAACGGGGATTCATTGGCCGGATTTGACGCGGTTCCACTCGCGGGTCATCAGGCGCTGGATGTTTTCCGGCAGGCCGGCGGAGACGAAGGTATGACTGATCACTTCGTCACCGGGGTAGATTCCCGGATTGCCGCTGACCTTGGGGTCCATCAGGGCGGTGGCGTCTTTGTTGGGGTTGGCGTAGCCCACATAGTCGCTGACCGGCGCAATCACTTCGGGGCGCAGCAAGTAGTTGATCAGGGCATGCGCGTTGGCAACGTTACCGGCGTCCTTGGGAATCGCCAGCATGTCGAACCAGAGGTTCACCCCCTCTTTGGGAATCAGGTAGCGGATGTCGATGTTTTTCCCCGCTTCCCGCGCCCGGCTCTGGGCCTGCATCACATCGCCGGAATAACCGATGGCCACGCAGATATCCCCGTTGGCCAGGTCGGCGGTGTATTTCGATGAGTTAAAGTAGGTCACCGAGGGCCGCAAGGTCATCAGCAGTTTCGAGGCCTGCTTGTAGTCGTCGGGCTTGACGCTGTTGGGGTCCAGACCGAGGTAGAGCATGGCTTGTGGAATGATCTTCACCGGTGCATCAAGAAACGCCACGCCGCAGCTTTTCAGCTTGGCCAGGTTGTCTGGATCGAAGACCAAGGACCATGAATCCAGCGGCATCTCTTTACCCAACACAGCCCGGACTTTTTCCTCGTTATAGCCGATGCCCACGGTGCCCCACATGTAAGGCACGGCGTAGTGGTTGCCAGGGTCGGCGGCTTCCAGGCGCTGCATCAGGCGCGGGTCCAGATGCTTCCAGTTATCCAGCAACTCCCGTTGCAGCGGCTGATAGGCGCCCGCGCGAATCTGCTTGGAAAGAAACTGGCTGGAAGGCACCACCACGTCATAGCCCGAGTGCCCCGAGAGCAACTTGGCTTCGAGCATTTCGTTGGTGTCAAAGATGTCGTACTGAACCTTGATGGCGCTGCTTTTTTCGAAGTTCTTAAGCGTGTCGGGGCCGATATAGTCGGACCAGTTGTAAACCTTCACCACCGGGTCGGCGGCGTGGCTCGCGGACACTATCGCGGCACAGCACAGGGCCGTGAACAAGCTCGATATACGCATCGTGAATATCCTTGTGAGTCTCACAGCACGCGGCTGAGAAAGGCTTGAGTACGGGGATGACTGGGGCGACTGAAAATCTGTTCCGGCGGTCCCTGTTCGATAAGTTCGCCCTGATCGAGGACCACCACGCGGTCGGCCACTTCGCGGGCGAACCCCATTTCATGGGTGACCACCACCATCGTCATGCCGTCCTCGGCAAGTTCCTTCATTACCTGCAAGACCTCGCCGACGGTTTCCGGGTCGAGGGCGCTGGTGGGTTCGTCGAACAGCATCGCCTGGGGTTTCATGGCCAGGGCTCGGGCGATGGCCACCCGCTGCTGCTGGCCGCCGGATAACATGGATGGAAAATGGTTGGCCTTCTCCGCCAGTCCGACACGTTTGAGCAGCGCCTGCGCTTGTTCCACGGCAGCCTTTCGCGGCACACCCAACACCTGCATCGGCGCTTCTATGATGTTTTCCAGCGCGGTCATGTGCGGGAACAGATTGAAGCGCTGGAACACCATGCCGATATCCCGACGCTGACGGGCGATGTTGCGCTCCGAATCGCGCACCAGGCTGCCGTCAGTGCGCGTGCGATAACCCATGGGCTGACCGCTGACACGGATCTGACCGGACTGAATCTCTTCCAGCAAATTGATACAGCGGATAAAAGTGGTCTTGCCCGAGCCCGAGGCTCCGATCAGCACCACCACTTCGCCTCGTCGTACTTGCAGGGAAATCCCCTTGAGAATCTGCAGATCGCCGAAGGACTTGTGAATGTCCAGCGCCTCGATGATCAGCTCGTCACTTTTGTGCGCCATGGTTAACGTCCCCTCAGCAGTTTCAATGTGCTGCGACCGAACATCCGGCTGGCGGCCGGCGGCGGCGACGAAGGTCGATCCGATTGGCCGAAACGCGTCTCCAGCCAGCGCTGGAAGAAGCCCCACAGCGTTGTGAGCAACAGGAAATAGATCGCCACCACGAGGTACAACTCGAACACCCGGAAGGTCGCCGAGGTGACCATCTGAGTGCTGAGCAGCAGTTCCTGCACACCGATCACGCTGACCAGGGTGGTGTTCTTGAGCATCACGTTGAACTCGTTGCCGAGCGGCGGAACAATGACCCTAAACGCCTGCGGCAGAACGATACGGCGCATCAGCTTGGCGAAGGTCATGCCAAGAGAACGTCCCGCCTCGTACTGGCCCTTGTCCACGGCGCCGATGCCGGCGCGAATGATCTCGGCCATGTACGCGCCTTCGTTGAGGCCCAGGGCAATGATCGCAGCCTGGATATTGCCGGGGATCACCAGCCCGAACAGGTCGATGTCTTCGAAGCGGAAAATCCCGCCCGCCGCCAGTGCGGTGTAGAGAAAGACGATCTGTACCAGTAACGGCGTGCCGCGCATCAGCCACACATAAAAACGCACCGGCAGATGCAGCAAGGGGTTCTTCGACAACCGCAGCAACGCCGCGGCCAGCCCCAAAGCACAACCCAACACCATCGCCAGCACACTGATCAGACAGGTCAGCCACAACCCTGTGAGATACACCCCACTGGGCTGCAACAGGTACTGCCAGAACACATCCCAATTGAAATTCATCAACGCCTTACCTCAATCGAGAGTGTCGCTGTCGACGTGCCATTTACCCAGAAGCTGGCTGTAGCTGCCATCGCTGCGCATGTCGGTCATCACCTGCTGCACCGCGGCACCCAGTTGCGGATCATCCTTGCGGATGCCCAGCCCGGTGAGGATCCGGCTGAAGGCGGGAACACCTTCCTCGAACAGGTCCGGAGCCATGGCGGCGTAATAACCGGCGGTTTCCACGGTGGTGCCGTAAGCGTCAACCTGGCTGATGCGCAGGGCCTGGAATGCATCGGTGTCGGTGTTGTAGACCACCAGTTTCATGGGGGGCTTGCCGGCTTTGCCCAGGGTGTCATTTTCGGCGTCGAGCAGGGTTTTGATGGTCGAACCGTTGAGCACCGCGATCTTGTGCCCGGACAGGTCCGGCAGTGTCTTGAGGGCCTTTGGATTGCCCTTGGGCACCACGACCGCCTGGCTGGAATACATGTAGTTGACGATGTCGATCACTTCGCGGCGCTCGGGCTTGTCGAACAGCTGGTCGACGATCATGTCGCACTGTCTGGCCAACAGGGCCGGCAGCAAGCCGGAGAAAGGAATCACCCGCCACTCGACTTTCTTGTCGCCCAGGCGCTTGGCGATTTCCAGGCCCAGGTCGACGGTCAGGCCCTTGGGTTTTTGTGCTTCATCGAAGGACACCAGGGGCGGTGAATCCATCCCGGAGCAGTAGGTGAGCTTGTCGACTTCAAGCAAACGCTCCGGCACCGTGGGCGCGGCAATCGCCCACGGTGTACAGAGTCCCAAGGAGATTGCAGCGATTAAAATGCGAGACTTATGCATGACCAGACACTCCAGTTCGATTAGTAACGCGGCAGTACTCAAAGTCAAAACACCGGCGGGCTAGAGACCCGCTCTATCGTTATTTTTCTGATGTCAGAAACTTGATCAACTCAGGGACAGTGCCTTCGATGTGTTCGCGCACGACCGTCTCGGCGTGGTCGGCATCGCCGGCGCGAATCGCATCAAGGATCACCGCGTGTTCCTGGCGTGCACTCAAGGGCTTTTCCACATGTTGCAACCAGAGGCGCATCGGGGCTTCGATCAGCGAGTAGAGGGCGCTGATCTGCTTCACCAACCGCGGGCGGCCGCTGAGGCTGCACAGGTATTCATGGAACTTGCGGTGCCGACTGACCCACGCCGCACTTTCGTCGCGGTAGTCGTCCATTTCATCGAGCAATCGCTCCAGGGCCGCCAATTGGCGGTCGCCGATCTTCGGCACGGCGATGCGAATCGCCAGGCCTTCCAGGGCGCTACGCATCTCGAAGACTTCGTGCATTTCTTCGATATCCAGACCGCTGACAATCGCCCCCCGATTAGGCCGCAGCGTCACCAGGCCCTGAGCATCGAGACGGCGAAAGGCTTCGCGCACGGGCATTCGACTCATGCCGATTTCACTGGCGATGTCCTCGGCAATCAGGCGGTCGCCTTTGCGAAAACGACCGCCACAAATGCCTTCCAGAAGAAAGTTGTAGGCCTCTTCCTCGGCGGTGACTGGCTGGCGGTCGGCGTAGTCGGGAGCGAACTGCATGGCAAGGCCTCTGTATTTTTGTATCCAATTATCCAAAGAGAGCACAGCCCGTGCCAAATCGCGCTTGAACGATTCAAGCACTTGAATTGGATGGTTTAAATCAGAGGTGGGCGGTGTGCAGCGCTGTGGATTCCCGACATCGGCAGGAAAAAATTGCTACCTATTGGCTCATTGCGAGGCCCATAAAGGTGCAAAACGGTAGCCGGGTAACACTTGTCGACAATAGAACCAGCAGTCAACTACAGCTTTCGATCACGCGTTGGACGGTGATTGCGGCGTATCGGGATTAAGTTGCTGACGTCTGAATTGCCCGGGTGGCTGGCCATGTATCTGGCGAAAGCGTCGCGAAAAATAGGCTTCGTCGGCGAAGCCGCACAACCTCGCCACCTCCCCCACCGGCCGCGTGCCATTGAGCAGATAATTGCGCGCCGCGTGCATCCGGCGCTCGAGTACCAGCTCAGTGAAGGTCTTGCCAATTTCCTTGCGCAACCAGTGCGTCAGGTATGTCGGAGACAGGTAAGTCGCGGCGGCCACCTTGATCAGGTTGAGGTCGGGGTCGGCAATGTTTTTGCGCAAATATTCCGACATCCGGCTCAAAGCGTCGCGCCGACTGACTTCAGCGGCGTTCTCTTCGGCCAACCGTTTCAGCGGCTCGGCATACAAGGCACAGACACTCCCCACCAATTGCAGCAACAGGCCCTTGAGCATCTCGCGGGTGCCGAACTGGCGGTTTTCATCGAGCACGCGCATCTGTTCGATCAAGCCACAGACTTTGTTGAAATCCTCGTCGGCCAGAATGAAATCCAGATGTTCCTGGAAGCGGAACGGTGACAACTCCGGCGCCAGCAGAATCGAGACTTCCTCCAGATCCATGGGGTCGCACTGCAAGTGCGGCAGCAGAAAGGTCTGGGAAAAATTGATCACCATGAAATTGCTGTCGTCCGGGTGCGGAATCACGTGCACGCGATGCGGCAGGATGAAGGCCAGCGTGTTGCGCGGGAACGGTCGTTCCACGTTGCCGATGTGCTGCACGGTATCGCCACCGAGGTTGATCTGGATCTGAAAGTACTCGTGGCGATGCGGACTGGTTTCGGCGCGCCGACCCTTTTTGTCGCGGATATAGAAATCCGTTAACTCGCTGCGTTGCTGCATGACGTAGGTGGGCACTCGACTGGCTGACGACATCACCTGAGAATCCTCGGCAGGTACATGGACAGGTTTTCATCACGCCGTGAAGCCCGGCGACGACGTGGTGATTGTGTAGGCGGACACGGTTCATATCAACACGTCATAGGATGACGCTGATAATTCTGAAATTAATTGTATCCGTGTGTGCTTCGTTAACTGTCCAAAAAAGCGATGCTCAAGAAAAATTAATTAACTTATATAAAACATATAGTTATTAATAATATCGAATAGAAAAATGGAAATTTGGCCAAGCGATTTTTCTTGGACACCTGCATTAACGGCTGTTTTCAGGAGAAAAAACGATCTAACGCCTCCGTTGATTTCAAGAGGTTGTACGACCACATTGACAACCAATGCAGCCCGACCTTCCAAAAACAATCAAAAGGTGCGCACTCATGAACCCGCTATTCCCCCTCGCCACTCCTCCCCCAGCCGCCCTTGCCCGAAGGCGTATCTGAGCGCCTGACAGCGGCTGTCCGCGCCTTTCGTTCACGTAGCAATTGCACTGCCCCGGCACTGGCGGCAACGGTTCCGGCTGCGCGCAACTCTCTCGATGCTTCCAATAATAAAAAGGTCTACTCATGTCGAACTCGCAAACCTCCCCGTCCACCGCGTCGTCGGTGAGCGTCGGCGCCCGGGACGCCGTTCTGCCCCAGCGCCTGCCCACCCGTCGGCGGTGGTTCATGCTGTCATTGCTGCTGATTGCGACCATCATCAACTACATCGACCGCGTGAACATCTCGATTGCTGCGCCGTTCATGGCCAAGGATCTGGGCCTGGACAAGATCGAAATGGGCCTGATTTTTTCCGCGTTCGCCTGGACCTATGCCCTTGCTTTGGTGCCCGCCGGATTCATCGCCGATCGCTTCGGTTCTCGATTCACTTACGGGGTGTCGCTGATCAGTTGGTCGACCGTCACCGTGTGCCAGGGCTTCGCCACCGGTTTCGCCTCTTTGTTCGGACTGCGACTGGCCGTCGGCGCCATGGAAGCACCGGCCTTTCCGGCCAATAGCCGGGCGGTGACCGTTTGGTTCCCGGCTCGGGAGCGCGGCATGGCGAGCAGCATTTACGTGTGCGGCCAATACCTGGGCACGGCGCTGTTTACCGGTGTGCTGTTATGGCTGGCGACGACCTATGACTGGCGCCACGTGTTCTACAGCACCGGGATACTCGGCATCGTATTCGGCGTGATCTGGCTCTGCCTGTACCGCGATCCGCTGAGCTGCAAGAAGGTCAGCCAGGAAGAACTGAAATACATCGAATCCGGTGGCGGCCTGGTCAAGAGCAGTCAGGAACGGACCAGATTCAACTGGCGGCAGATCGCCGAGCTGTTCAGCTATCGGCAAATCTGGGCGATTTGCATCGGCAAGTTTGCCAGCACCTCGGCGCTGTACTTTTTCCTGACCTGGTTCCCGACGTACCTGATCGAAGAACGCAAGCTGACCATGATCAAGGCCGGAATCTTCGCTGTGATGCCGTTTGTGGGCGCGACCATCGGCATTCTGCTGGCCGGCATCGTCTCTGACCTGCTGATCCGCCGCGGCTATTCAATGTCCTTCGCTCGCAAGTTGCCATTAGTGGTCGGATCGATGCTGGGCATGTCGATTGTCCTGGTGAATTTCACCGACTCGAACGTGATCTGCATTGCCGTGCTGACCATTGCCTTCTTCGCCCAAGGGATTGCCTCATCATCGTGGGCAGCGGTATCGGAAGTCGCGCCCAAGGAACTGATCGGTCTGACCGGCGGGATCACCAGCCTCGCCGCCAACATCGGCGGGATCGTGACCCCGATCGTGATCGGCGCCATCGTCCACGCGACGGGCTCGTTTGCCTACGCCTTCTGGTTCATTGGTGGCGTGGCGCTGATCGGCACCCTGTCCTATTCGTTGCTGCTCGGTCGCTTGTATCGCATCGAGCTCAAGGCGCGCTGAGCCCGCTGAACAGGCGCGCAGAAAAGCGTTTTTCTCCAACACGAGGCGGCTTTCGTCCAACTTCGCAAAACGAAGCCGCCGTAGGCTGATGCTTCCAACAGGACCACGATAAAAATGACCATGACCGAATACGTTTTCACTCCGGATTTACCCGTTACCTTGCCCGTTGCCGGCAGCCAGCAACGTTTCCCCGTTGGCCGGGTATTTTGCGTCGGCCGCAACTATCCGTGGCCAGACACCCAGGGCCAGTCCCGCCAGCCGCCAGTGTTTTTCATGAAACCGGCGAGCAACGTGGTGGATGCACTGGGTGAAGTGGCGTTCCCGCCGTTGACCGAAGAGTTTGCCCACGAAATCGAATTAGTCGTGGCGATTGGCGAAGGTGGCGCCAATATTCCGGAGAGTCAGGCGCTGGCCTATGTCTGGGGCTACGCCGCCGGGCTTGACCTGACTCGTCGTGATGTCCAGCGCGCAGCCAAAAGCAATGGCTTACCGTGGGAAGGCGCCAAGGTGTTCGACGGTGCCGCGCCGATGACCGCTATCGTACCGGTCACTCGCGCCGGACACCCGGACGGCGACTTGTGGCTGAACGTCAACGGCGATGAGCGCCAGCGCGACAGCCTCGACAGCCAGATCTGGTCGGTCAGTGAAATCATCAGCCGCATCTCGCAATCGGTCGCGCTGCGGGCCGGTGACCTGATCATGACCGGCAGCCCGGCAGGCGTCGACGTGCTGCAACCCGGCGACATCATCAACGCCGGGATCGACGGCATCGGCCAACTGGAAATGCGCGTCAGTCAGCGGCCTTGAGCCCGGCAAACGCCCCTCTCGAATTGAACAAGGCGATAACCCCATGAACAGTCCTTTGAAAGTGGCCCTGGTGACCGGCGCTGGCAGCGGAATCGGTCGCGCCGTGGCTCTGGCGCTGATGGCCGACGGCTTCACCCTGATACTGGCGGGACGCCGGCCGGAACCGTTGCAGGCATTGGTCGACCTGGCACTCGGCGAGGGCCGCGAAGCCTTGGCGGTGCCCACGGATGTGCGCGACCCGGCCAGTGTCGATGCACTGTTTGCAACCATCACCGAGGTCTACGGACGCCTCGATGTGGTGTTCAACAACGCCGGGGTCAACGCCCCTGCGGTGCCGCTGGATGAACTGACGTTCGAGCAGTGGCGCAACGTGATCGACACCAACCTCCACGGCGTTTTCCTCTGTGCCCGCGGCGCCTTCGGCCTGATGCGCCGACAACAGCCACAGGGCGGGCGCATCATCAACAACGGCTCGATCTCGGCCCACACCCCACGCCCATTCAGCAGCGCCTACACCGCCAGCAAACATGCAGTGCTGGGACTGACCAAATCCCTTGCCCTCGACGGGCGCGAATTCAACATCGCTTGCAGCCAGATCGACATCGGCAACGCCCTGACCGAGATGTCGGTGCGCATGACCAAAGGCGTGCGCCAGGCCAACGGCAGCATCGCCGTGGAGCCAATGGTCGACGTCAGGCATGTCGCCGATGCCGTGCGCTACATCGCCGGCCTGCCGCTGGAGGCGAACGTCCTGAACATGACCGTCATGGCCAGCGCCATGCCCTTTGCCGGTCGCGGTTGACCGGCCTTTTTATTCCGTTATGAGGTTCACATGAAGCCAGAAGTCCTGCAGCTCAGCCCGATCCTGATTCCTGAAATCAACGCGCGACTCGATGAGTTGTTTACCGTCAGGCGTTACTTCCAGCAGGCCGACAAGCCGGCTTATTTGCAGGAACACGGCGCGAACATTCGCGGGGTGATCACCGGCGGGCACACCGGCATCACCCAGGCGGTGATGGCGCAATTACCCAGACTGGAAGTAGTGGCAGTCAACGGCGTGGGCACCGATGCGGTGGACCTGGCGTACGCCCGGGATCGCGGAATTCGCGTCACCGCGACCATCGGCGCGCTGACCGAAGATGTCGCGGACCTCGCGATCGGCTTGTTGATTGCCGTGTGCCGGGGCCTGTGCACCAGTGATCGTTACGTGCGTTCAGGGCACTGGCCCAATAGCCCGACGCCGTTGGCGCCTTTGCCGTTGGCGCGTCAAGTGTCCGGCATGCGCATCGGTATCGTCGGCATGGGCCGGGTCGGCCGTGCCGTGGCGATTCGAGCCGCAGCGTTCGGCTGCCCGATCAGTTACACCGATCTGCAACCGATCAGCGATGTGAACCACACCTTCATTGCCGATCTGAAGCAACTGGCGGCCACCAGTGATGCGCTGATTCTCGCGGCTGCCGCCGACAAAGGTGAAGCCATCATCAATGCCGAAGTACTGCACGCGCTGGGCAAGGACGGGTATCTGGTCAACGTCGCTCGGGGCAAGCTGGTCAATGAAGCTGATCTGGTGGCAGCACTTGCAGCCGGTGAGATCGCGGGCGCGGCGCTGGATGTGTTTGTCGATGAACCGAACGTGCCGCAGGTACTGTTCGACAACGAGAACGTGGTGCTGCAACCCCATCGCGCCAGTGCGACGTTGCAGACCCGCACGCGAATGGGCGAGATGGTGGTGGCAAGCCTGGTGGACAGTTTTGCCGGAAGAATACCGCAGGGTTCAGTGACTGACTGAACATAGGCTACCGAGGGGACATTGCATCCCCTCAGTGGCTCGATGTCAGGTAAACAGATCGACGCCCAACTGGAAGGCGACCCACAGCGCAAGGCCAGTGGCAAACAGCAGCGCGACGTTTTCAAACAGGTTGTTACGGTATTTCTTGTCCAGCAACGATTTCTGGTTGGACATGATGAGCAGCCCCAGAGAAATGACCGGCAAGCCAATGATGTTCAGCGCGCTGACACCGATGGTTAGCGTCACGAAATCCGGCATGCCTGGCAATGACCAAACCAACGGCGTCACGAGGATGAACAGCATGAACCACTTGTGCATCGGATCATGATGAAACTCTTTGCCGTACTTCTCGCGACGTTCAGGACGAACGTGCTGGAAGGCATCGGTAATCAGCATCGGGAACGCGGTGGTCTTGCCTGAAATACTGGCAAACAGTGTCGCGAATACGCCGATGAAGAACACGTACCAACCGATCGGGCCGAAGAAAATTTCCAGCGCCTTGCCCAGGTCGCCCAGGGTCTTCACCTCGATACCGTTGGGCCGCAGGATTTCCGCGCCGACGATCCAGATGGCCAGGTTGATGACGATCCCGACAAACACTGCGAACAGCAAATCGTTACGTTGCACACGCTTGTGTTGCGGCCCTACCCAGCCTTTTTGGCGCATAACGTAAGGATGGACGAAGTTGGCAATCGAACCGGCCACGGCGCCGATCACCGAGACCGCCACCAGCAGCGCGCCATGCACGCCTTCATCCGGCGGGATGCTGAAACCGATAGTGCCTTTGACGATGCCGACGACATCCGGTCCGGACATCACGGCCAGGGCAATGAATGCCAGGGTCATGATCGCCAGCAGCACCTTCATCACGCCTTCGATCATCGAATAAATATTACGACCCACCAGCATCCACACCGCGAGTACCACCGCCAGTGAGCACAGCAGGGGCTGGTCGATTTTCAACAGCATTGCCAACGACTCACCCGCCCCCTTGATCATGTAGGCGTTCATCAAGTGCCCCATCAGCAGGGCGTAGACGAGCATGAACCAGGCGAAAAACGGATTGAGCTGGGCATAGCCCTGCAGGATGGTCATGCCCTGGTTATTGCACAGCTGGAAGCGAGCGATGATGTTGACGATCAGGTATCTCAAGAGCAGAGAGACCGCCAACACCCACATCATCGCGTAACCGTAATTGGCACCGGCCACGGATGAGGTAATCAGGTCACCCGCGCCCAGCCAGGACAGTACCGCGATGATGCCGGGGCCCAGCAGCTTGAGCGCTCGTGAAAATCGATTTTGTGCGGGCGCCGCAGCGTTGCCTTCGACCGAAGGAATGCTCGTCATAGAGGGTATCTCCGTTTATTTTTTTTGTGAGAACGGACGCAGTCGAACACAATAGATAAGACGTCGTACAACCATTATCGAGCGAGAGTATGTTGAAATGTTTCCCTCTCCTCTATCGGCAGCGGCCACGTCAGCGTCCCGGTCGATACCGGGCCCCCACACCCGGCCTTCTCCCCGAATGGAAAATTCCTGTACGTGGTCGGTGATATGAGCGGCACGGGGCACCGCGTTCTCAATCAAAGACAGCACGGGTGAATCGACGCAGATTGCGCTAGCCAATGGCATTCCCAAGCGTTTGAAACTGGCGCACGGCGAAGTCCGTGACGCACGCAACAACGACCTGAAGGACGACCCGACTCCACGCATCTGGGCAGCGGACCTGCGAATCTCGCCCGATGCCAAGTTGCTGTTGATGACCGAGCGCACCAGCAGTTCGGTGTCGGCCTTCGCGGTTGACCCTGCGAAAGGCGGGTGAAGCGGCTTCGGGGAAAGGTGCGTTGTGGATCGAGATGTTGCAGACGTCGAAGGAGTAAATCTCGGGCGGGGGAAATCCGGCGCATGGAGGTCGGGGGTTGGCTAACCCCGACCCGCTGGATTTCAGTTTTTCCGCCGCAACGAAAAAAGGACCCGAAGGTCCTTATTTCAATCGCTTACAAAATTCTGATGAATTCTGAAGCGCTATGTTTGGAGCGGGAAACGAGACTCGAACTCGCGACCCCGACCTTGGCAAGGTCGTGCTCTACCAACTGAGCTATTCCCGCGTCTTGGTGAGGCGCATTCTATAGAATCCAGATGCCTCGTCAACCCTTTGATTCAAAAATGTTTTATTTCTTTTCCACATCGGTCTTCAGATGCGGCCAGGCAGCCCGCAGGTATTGGACCATCGACCACAACGTCAGCCCTGCCGAGATCAGCAACAGCGCATAACCCAACAAAACCCAGAAGGTGAAGGATGACGGATTGGCCAGCAGGATGACCAGCGCGAGCATTTGCGCGGCGGTTTTCCATTTGCCCAGGTTCGACACGGCGACGTGAGCACGCGCACCGAGCTCGGCCATCCACTCGCGCAGTGCCGATACAACAATTTCGCGACCGATGATCACGGCGGCCGGCAGCGTCAGCCACAGGTTGCCATGTTCCTGCACCAGCAAGACCAGCGCCACGGCGACCATCAACTTGTCCGCCACCGGGTCGAGAAACGCGCCGAATGGCGTGCTTTGCTCCAGACGACGAGCGAGATAACCGTCCAGCCAGTCGGTGGCAGCGGCAAACGCGAAGACCGAAGCTGACGCCAGGTAGCTCCACTGATACGGCAGGTAAAACAGCAAAATGAAGATCGGGATGAGCAGGACGCGTAGAACGGTAATCAGATTAGGGATATTCATCGGCACAACTGGCTACGAGGTGAGGTGGCATTCTACTCGCTGTGCAGATTTGCATAAATCAACTCTGCGAGCTTTTTACTGATTCCGGGTGCTTTGGCGATCTCTTCGATGCTGGCACGAGACAGCTCCTGCAATCCACCAAAATGTTTCAACAAATCACGCCGGCGTGTCGGCCCAACGCCGGCAACGCCCTCCAGTGTAGACGTGCGTCGTGTTTTGCCACGCCGGGCGCGGTGCCCGGTGATTGCAAAACGGTGAGCTTCGTCGCGGATCTGCTGGATCAAATGCAGCGCCGGGGAATCGCCGCGCAAGGTGAATTCGTGCGCAGCGTCATTAAGGTACAAGGTTTCAAAACCGGCCTTGCGCGTCGCACCCTTGGCCACGCCCAGCAAAATCAGGTCGGGCACCGCCAGTTCATTGAGCACGTCGCGCGCCATAGACAGCTGCCCCTTGCCGCCGTCCACCAGCAAAATGTCCGGCAGCTTGCCCTCCCCGTCCTTGAGCTTGCTGAAGCGTCGGGTCAGGGCCTGGTGCATCGCGGCGTAGTCATCGCCCGGCGTAACGCCTTCGATGTTGTAGCGGCGGTAATCAGACTTGATCGGGCCTTCCGGACCAAACACCACACAGGAAGCAACGGTCGCTTCGCCGCTGGAGTGGCTGATGTCGTAACACTCCAGGCGCTGCGGTGGCTCATCCAGTTTCAGCACGTCAGCCAGCGCTTCGAAACGCGCGGCGACGTGTTGGCGATTGGCCAGGCGCGCGCTCAGGGCCTGCTCGGCATTGGTCACCGCCAATTGCTGCCAGCGGGCCCGCGTGCCACGAACCCGATGGCTGATGGACAGTTCGCGACCGCGCAATTCGTCGATGGCCGCGATCAACGTTGGAAAATCTTCGTGGACCACGTTGACGATGAATTCACTCGGCAAGTCGCGTTCGGGGCTGCTGACGTAGTACTGACCGAGAAACGCCGCCATGACTTCCGAAACGTCTTCTTCAATACCCACCTGCGGGAAGAAGTTCTTGCTCCCCAACACCCGGCCACCGCGCACGCTGATCAAGTGAACGCAGGCACCGCCCGGGTTGACGAACGCCGCGATTACGTCGACATCGCCGGTCCCGCCTTCCATGCTTTGCTGATCCTGAACCCGGCGCAGCAACGAGATCTGGTCGCGATATTCGGCGGCACGCTCGAATTCGAGGTTGACCGCGGCGTCTTCCATGCCGGCGGACAACTCGTCAGTCAGCGCATTGCTGCGCCCCTCGAGGAACATCACGGAGTGCCGCACATCTTCGGCGTACACCTCGGGCTCAACCAGGCCGACACAAGGCGCCTTGCAGCGTTTGATCTGGTATTGCAGGCACGGCCGCGTGCGGTTCTTGTAGTAACTCTCTTCACACTGGCGAACGAAAAAGGTCTTTTGCAGCAGGCTCAGACTCTCGCGAATCGCACCGGCGCTGGGATAAGGGCCGAAATATTTGCCCTTGGCCTTCTTCGCCCCGCGATGAATGCTCAAACGCGGGAACTGGCCGTCCGAGAGAAACACGTAGGGGTAGGATTTGTCGTCGCGCAGCAGAATGTTGTAGGGCGGACGCCATTCCTTGATCAGCGTCTGCTCAAGCAACAGGGCTTCAGTTTCATTGGCCGTGATCGTCGTTTCGACCTGGGCAATCCGCGCCACCAGCGCAGCGGTCTTCGGCGCGTGGCCGGACTTGCGGAAATAGCTCGACAACCGATTCTTGAGGTTCTTGGCCTTGCCGACGTAGAGGAGGCGCGCCTCGCTGTCGAACATGCGGTAGACGCCGGGGCGTCCACTGACCGTCGACAGGAAAGCGCTGGGATCGAAGGTGTCTGTCATTATCAGAGGCTGGCATCAACCATGCCGTGACGAACTGCCAACAGCGTCAACTCGACATCGCTGCTGATCGAAAGCTTTTCGAAAATTCGGTAACGGTAGGTGTTCACGGTTTTGGGTGACAGGCACAACTTGTCGGAAATGATCTGGACCTTCTGGCAGCCGACAATCATCAGCGCGATCTGGATTTCCCGTTCCGACAGTGCGTCGAACGGCGAATCGTTGGTCGGCTGGAAGGATTTGATCGCCAGTTGCTGGGCGATCTGCGGGCTGATGTAGCGTTGCCCGGCAAACACCAGGCGGATGGCCTGGACCATTTCCGGCAACCCGGCGCCCTTGGTCAGATAACCCGCAGCGCCCGCTTGCAGCAACCGGGTAGGGAACGGATCTTCTTCGCACACGGTGACCGCGACAACCTTGATATCCGGATGACTGCGCAACAGTTTGCGGGTGGCCTCAAGGCCGCCGATGCCGGGCATCTTGACATCCATCAACACCACATCGGGTTTCAACTCACGCGCCTTGAGCAGGGATTCCTCACCTGACTCAGCCTGGCCGACCACTTGCAGGCCATCGATGTCAGCCAGCATTCGTGTAATGCCTGTACGAACGAGATCATGGTCATCGACTACTAGCACCCTAATCAAGCAGACACCTCGCGATATGGTCTTAGTGGGTTGGCGCCACCTTAGCAAAAAGCGACTGGCAGACCTAGCGGCAAGCGTCATATAAAAAGTTTCAATACATCTTGAAAGGCTTGTCTCAAGCGTGTTTCAGCGATACGAGGCATCGACATCGCGCTGCATTCTCAGGAAACACTCGTCGGCGCCGACCACCTTCAGGCCCTTGCGCTCATACAACGCTTTCGCCGGATTGTTTGCAAAAACCGTCAAGCGTAAAGCCGGGCGTCGCTCCCTGGCCGCCATTGCGAAAACCTGATCGATCGCCCAGGAACCGGCGCCCTGCCCCTGGAACGTCTCCAGCACATGCAATTCGCGTATATACAAAGCCTTGGCATCGCGACTCAGGCTCACATAACCGATTGGCACTCCATCACGAACCATCAGCCAGTTTTCTCGACCCGCCCAGGCAACATCAAACGCTTCATCCTGCCACAGCAAATCGTGCTGAAGGTAATAGCGGAGCATGGTTGTGCAGGTCAGCTCGCGCGCGAACGGCAAGTCGGGCGGAGTCGCCAGGCATAGTTCAAAGTTCATACACGTTCTCTGCTGTCTAC
This sequence comes from Pseudomonas sp. GB2N2, assembly GCF_054897705.1. Lineage (NCBI taxonomy): Bacteria > Pseudomonadati > Pseudomonadota > Gammaproteobacteria > Pseudomonadales > Pseudomonadaceae > Pseudomonas > Pseudomonas sp. GB2N2. The sequence continues at coordinate 1,307,577 of NZ_CM142701.1, read as the reverse complement.
AGCGAGCATTCTAGCGATAGAAAACGCCGACGGTCATCGATAGCATTTTCTGATTGAAACCGCGTACCCGCCTCTAGTAAGCTCGGCGCATCCATCGGAGACCGACCATGTTCAACGCCATCTCGCAGCTTCGTACCGACAGCGCCCCGCGCTCGGTGGCGGCTGCCCGGGCGAACAGTGCTTGTGCTCCTGTCAGCTTTTATTTTGGGTATTGGTTTAGCCACTGGCGCGCCTGATACCCACACGGCGCCCACTTTAAACGGGTCGCCACCAGAGATTTATCAACCCCCGGTCGGCTTCCCGACCGGGGGTTTTGTTTTTCAGCGCCACCACATTTTTGCAACACACCCTACAACTGAGGATTCGCCCCATGAACTACGCCACTTATTACCGTTACGACAGTTTTACCGCCTGGCGATTTAGCAGCCTCCGCTCGGGACAGCCTGCCGCCTCCGATCGGTCACCCACAGGTGGCAAGCACACACACGCAGCCAATCCGGCCAATTGTCGAACACCCCAGTAGGGCCGAGCACGCGGGAACGAACCCGCCGCCCGCCCAGGAAGCCTGACCATGAACTCGTCCGTCTCTGCTCTGCCACTGTCCACCCTGAGCCCTGCCAATGAGGCGCTGACCCGGCGTTTGCCCAGCTCGTTGCAACTCAAACAGCAACTGCCCCTCAGCAACGCCCTGAACCGGCAAGTCGCCGAACATCGCGACGCGGTTCGCGCGATCCTCAACGGTGAAGACGCCCGTTTGCTGGTGATCGTCGGGCCTTGCTCGATCCACGACCCCCGCTCCGCCCTCGAATACGCCAGCAACCTCGCCCGCCTCGCCGCCGAAGTCAGCGATGAAATGCTCCTGGTGATGCGCGCCTACGTCGAAAAACCCCGCACTACCGTCGGCTGGAAAGGCCTGGCCTACGATCCGCAACTGGATGGCAGCGATAACATGGCCGCTGGCCTGATCCTGTCCCGCGAGCTGATGCGCGAGATGCTGCAACTGGGCCTGCCGGTTGCCACCGAACTGCTGCAACCGATGGCTGCCGGTTACTTCGACGACTTGCTGAGCTGGGTGGCGATTGGCGCCCGTACCACTGAATCGCAGATCCACCGGGAAATGGCCAGCGGTCTGAACATGCCCGTTGGCTTCAAGAACGGCACCGATGGCGGCGTCGGCGTGGCCAGCGACGCCATGCGCTCGGCCGCCCACCCGCATCGGCATTTCGGTGTCGACAGCCAAGGGCATCCAGCAATCATTCAGACCCCGGGTAATCCTGACACTCATCTGGTACTGCGGGGCGGCCATCGCGGTCCGAACTACGACCGCGACAGCGTTGCCCAGGTGAACAACGATCTGGCCAAACTGAAGATCCCTACGCGGATCATGGTCGATTGCAGCCACGCCAACAGTGGCAAAGACCCACTGCGTCAACCGGCGGTGTTCAACGATGTGCTGGAGCAGCGCTTACAGGGTGATCGGTCGTTGATCGGAATGATGATCGAAAGTCATATATTCGAAGGCTGCCAACCGTTGAGTCCGACGTTGCGATATGGCGTCTCGGTCACCGATGGTTGCCTTGGGTGGGACGCAACGCAGGCGTTGTTGCGGCAAGCGGCGCAGCGGTTGCGGGCGGCACACGGTTGAGAGGTAAATGACCTTCCGGAGGTAGGCCATTGCAGGACTCTGCGCTACCTCCGAATAAAGGATGTCGGGACATTCCGAAAAGGCCCTGGTGCAAAATCGAAAATTCGTACTTTATCTATTCCGTTTTCACCCAATCACAGCGGCTGTTTCATACATCGCCCGCACGTCGGAGTGCTTTAGAGTGAAGCCAGCTCACTCACAAACTCCCTCGAAAAGGTATGAACATGCAACGGAATGCAAGCACTCTCCATCCTATCCTGCTGGTTCACGGCCTGTTCGGTTTCGACCGGATCGGCCCCTTCGGACTCTTCGATGACATCAAGCATGCACTGCGCAGCAACGGCGCCAGGGTGTTCATACCTCAGCTGTCCGCTACCCATACCAACGAAGCACGCGGTGAACAGCTTTTGGCGCAGATCGAACGAGTGCTGGAGGGCACCGGCGCAGACAAGGTCAACCTGATCGGACACAGCCAAGGGGCATTGGCCGCCCGGTACGCCGCGGCGATTGCGCCGCAAGTCGTGGCGTCGGTGACGTCGGTCAGCGGGCCGAACCATGGTTCGGAACTGGCCGATTTCCTGCGTAAGGCGCTGACGGCCGGACGACTTCCGGAGCGGGCGGCAGAAGCGGTGGCCACGTTGTTTGCCGATTTCCTGTCGTTGCTGAGCGGCCATCCCGAACTGCCACAAAACGCCGTTGCCGCACTGGATGCGTTGACCACCAAAGGCGTTCACGCCTTCAATGAAAAATACCCCCAAGGATTGCCAAAAAACTGGGGAGGCAAGGGTTCCGATCAGGTCAACGGCGTTCGTTACTATTCCTGGAGCGGCACGTTGCAGGGGACGATCCTCGGTGAAGGCGGGAATGCGCTCGATCCCCTGCACGGATTCTCCCGCGCGTTTTCCCGCTATTTCACCACTGAAGCCGAGCAGAACGACGGTATGGTCGGGCGCTTCAGCTCCCATCTGGGCAAAGTGATCCGATCCGATTATCCGCTGGATCATCTGGACAGCATCAATCAAACCGCCGGTCGGGTTCGCAAAGGCGTCGACCCGGTTGATCTCTATGTGCAGCACGCCGAACGCCTGCGCAAGGCCGGCCTGTAAGCATTCGCAGGAACTTAGAGAGGAAATGGAGCACTGAATCCGGTAGGCTCAGCACTTTACAGAACATTGCCTGCACATTGATTGAACATTGACCGAACATTGACCGAACATCAAAAGGAGCATTTACCCATGCCTAAAGCCACTGCCCGTCACATCCTGGTTGCCAGCGAAGACAAGTGCAACGAACTCAAGACCCAGATTGAAGGCGGTGCCGATTTCGCCGAAGTTGCCAAGGCCAACTCCACCTGCCCGTCCAGCCGTCAAGGCGGCGACCTGGGTTCGTTCGGTCCTGGCCAGATGGTCAAGGAATTTGACACCGTGGTCTTCAGCGCACCGATCAACGTCGTGCAAGGCCCGGTCAAGACCCAGTTCGGCTTCCACCTGCTGGAAGTGACCAGTCGTCAGGACTGATCAGTTCGCGACGCTTCCCGCACAACGGCCCGCCTTTTGGTGGGCCGTCGTGTTTCGGTGGCAAGGGACGCACCGCTAGCGTACAAACAGCGGTTATCGACCATACGGCTCTAAGGCTGACAATGCGACTGGCTTTCCCTACTTTGTTGTTCGTGGCCCTGCTGTTGGGCGCCGCTGGTGTGAATGCAGCACCCCAACAGGCGCTCACTGTCTACGGTGAACCGGCGAAATACCCTGCCGGCTTCAGTCATTTTGCCTACACCAATTCTCAAGCACCCAAGGGCGGGACGATGCGGCGTTCGGCGATCGAAATCGGCCACTTCGACCATATCCTGCCTTATATAGACAAAGGCATCGGCGTGACGCAGATCGACGGTCTGATCTACTCGCCCCTTGCCCAGCGTTCGCTGGATGAACCTTACACCGTGTACGGCCTGGTGGCGCAGAAGATGGAACGCTCGGACGACGGTTTGTCGCTGCGGTTCTACCTCAATCCCAAAGCCCGTTTCGCCGATGGCAAGCCAATCACCGCCGACGACGTGCGTTACACCTTCAACCTGCTGATGACTCAGGGGAGCCTGCGCTACCGCACGCAATTTGCTGACGTCAAAGGCGTAGAAGTGGAATCGCCACAAACGGTGCGTTTCGACTTCAAGAGCAACGAAAACCGCACCCTGCCCCTCGACATCGCGACGTTGCCGGTGTTTCCCGAACACTGGTGGACATCCCGTGACTTCGCCGGCGGCGGCGGTTACGAGCCGCCACTGGGCAGCGGCCCGTACAAGGTGAGCAAGGTCGACTCCGGGCGGAGCATCACGTTCGAGCGCAACGCCGATTGGTGGGGCAAGGATTTGCCCGTCAGCCGTGGCTTGTACAATTTCGACCATTTCAGCATCGAGTATTTCGGCGATACCGACGTGGCGCGCCAGGTTCTGCGTGGCGGCGCCTACGACTACAACCGCGAATTCTCCGCCACCGGCTATTCCATCGGTTATGACAGCCCGGCCCTGAGTGACGGTCGCTTGCAGAAAGCGCATCTGGCGCAAGACGCACCACAATCGGCACAAGGTTTCGTGTTCAACCTGCAAAATCCGATGTTCCAGGATCGCCGCGTCCGCCAGGCCTTGGTGATGCTCTGGGATTTCGAATGGAGCAACCGGCAGATGATGCGCAATCTCTATATTCGCCAGCAGAGTTTCTTTTCCAACACCGACCTCGCCGCCCGCAGCTTGCCGGATGCTGCCGAGTTGGCAATTCTTGAACCTTTGCGCGGGCAGATTCCCGACGAGGTGTTCACCAAGGTCTTCGAAGCACCGAAAACCGATGGAAGCGGCGTGATCCGCGACAAACAGCTGCAAGCGCTGGAGCTGCTCGAACAAGCCGGGTGGAAGCCCGATGGCGACCAACTGGTGAATGCCGAAGGCACGCCGCTGAGCTTTACCTTTCTGGTCAGCCAGAACGGCATGGACCGTTTGCTGCTGCCATACAAGCGCACGCTGAAGCAGATCGGCATCGACCTGAACATTCGCCGCATCGACTCGTCCCAATACGTCAACCGGCTGATGTCCCGGGATTACGACATGATCGTCACCGGCTATCCGGTCACCACGTCGCCGGGCAATGAACTGAACAACTACTTCGGTTCGGCAGCGGCCAACGACCCGGGCTCCAACAACTACATGGTGTTGAAAAACCCGGCGGTCGATACGCTGGTCAACGGCTTGGTGCGCGCCACCACCAAGGCCGACATGTTGCGCTACGCACATGCCCTGGACCGGGTGCTGCAGTGGAACTACTACTGGATTCCCAACTATTACCCGCCTGGCAGTTCGACCGTGTGGTGGAACCGCTTCGGCATTCCCACTGTGCAAGCCGCGAATGACGAAGCCATCGAGAGTTGGTGGGAAGTGAGCTCCACGCCCCTGACCAACCAACAGATGACCGACGAACTGATCAAGCGCGGCAGACCCGGAGGACCGCGCTGATGTGGGCTTATATTCTGCGGCGCCTGCTGCTGATCATTCCGACGCTGGTGATCATTCTTCTGGTCAACTTCGTCATCGTCCAGGCAGCGCCCGGCGGTCCGGTGGAACAAGCGATTGCGCACCTGCAAGGCATCGGCGGCGCCAGTGTCGGCGCCAGTCTGGGCGGCGGCTCCAGCGAAGTCATGAGCGGCAGTTCGCGGGCCAGCCGTGGCCTCGATCCGCAATTGATCAAGGAAATCGAAAAACAATACGGCTTCGACAAACCGGCCCACGAGCGTCTGTGGCTGATGCTCACCAGCTACGCGCGCCTGGATTTCGGCAAGAGCTTTTTCCGCGGCGCGACGGTCACCGACCTGATCCTGGAAAAAATGCCGGTGACCATCTCCCTCGGGCTCTGGGCGACGCTGATCACCTATCTGGTGTCGATCCCGCTGGGCATCCGCAAGGCGGTGCATCACGGCAGCCACTTCGATATCTGGACCAGCACTGCGATCATCATCGGCTACGCGATGCCGGCGTTCCTGTTCGCGATGTTCCTGATCGTGGTGTTCGCCGGCGGCACCTCGTTGAACTGGTTCCCGGTACGCGGGCTGGTCTCGGACAACTTTGGATCGCTGTCCACTATCGGCAAGATCGCCGATTACTTCTGGCACCTGGTGTTGCCGGTGACGGCACTCGTTATCGGCGGGTTCGCCACGCTGACGATCCTGACCAAAAATTCTTTTCTCAATGAAATCACCCGCCAGTACGTGGTCACCGCCCGGGCCAAGGGCATGAGCGAACGCCGCGTGCTGTACGGACACGTGTTCCGCAACGCCATGCTGTTGGTGGTGTCGGGCATTCCCCAGGCATTCATCAGCGTGTTTTTCGCTGGCTCGTTGCTGATCGAGGTGATCTTTTCCCTCGATGGCCTCGGCCGCATGAGTTACGAAGCGGCGGTGTCGCGGGATTACCCGGTGGTGTTCGGCTCGCTGTTCATCTTCACGCTGTTCGGCCTGCTGATAAAACTGGTGGGCGATCTCTGTTACACGCTCGTCGACCCGCGTATCGACTTCGCCGCGAGGAACGCCTGATGTTCAAGCTTTCACCGCTGGCGCGGCGTCGCTTCGATCGGTTCAAGAAAAACCGCCGTGGCTGGTGGTCGCTGTGGTTGTTCATCGGCCTGTTTTTGCTGACCCTCGGCGGCGAGCTGATCGCCAATGACAAACCGCTGGTGGTCAGTTACCAAGGCTCGTTGTACTTCCCGGTCTTGAAGCGCTACACCGAGCAGGCATTCGGTGGGCAATTGCCGTTCCAGGCCGACTACCGCAGCGACTATGTGCAGCAGCTGATCAAGAAGGATGGCGGCTGGCTGCTGTTTCCGCCGATCCCGTTCAGCGACGACACGCCCAATTACGACCTGAACAAACCGGCGCCGAGCCCACCTTCGAGCGTCAATTGGCTGGGCACCGACGACCAGGCGCGCGATGTGATGGCGCGGGTGATTTTCGGTGCGCGGGTGTCGATTCTGTTTGCGTTGATGCTGACCTTTGTCAGCGCGCTGATCGGTATTGCCGCCGGCGCGCTGCAAGGCTATTACGGCGGCTGGGTCGATCTGATCGGCCAGCGTTTGCTGGAGGTCTGGTCGGGCTTGCCGGTGCTGTACCTGCTGATCATCCTGTCGGGTTTTGTCGAGCCGAATTTCTGGTGGCTGCTGGGGATCATGGCGCTGTTTTCCTGGCTCGCCCTGGTGGACGTGGTGCGCGCCGAGTTCCTGCGCGGGCGCAACCTCGAATACGTCAAAGCCGCACGGGCGCTGGGTCTGACGGACAGCAAAGTCATCGTCCGGCACATCCTGCCCAACGCGATGAACGCGACCCTGAGTTACCTGCCGTTCATTCTGACCGGGGCGATCTCGACGCTGACAGCGCTGGATTTCCTCGGTTTCGGCATGCCCGCCGGCAGCGCTTCGCTGGGCGAGTTGATCGGTCAGGGCAAGCAGAATCTGCAAGCGCCGTGGCTGGGGTTGACGGCGTTTTTTACCCTGGCGCTGATTCTTTCTTTACTGGTCTTTATCGGTGAGGCGTTGCGAGACGCTTTCGACCCACGGTCTTGACCCACGTTCATGAATATGCGGACATTGATATGAGTAACCTGATCGAAATCCGTGACCTCTGCGTGGCCTTCAACGGCCAGACCGTGGTGCGCAACCTGTGCCTGGACATCCGCCCCGGTGAATGCCTGGCGCTGGTCGGCGAGTCGGGTTCCGGAAAATCCGTGACAGCACACTCGATCCTGCAACTGCTGCCCGAGACCGGCACTGAATCTACCGGCAGCATTCGCTATCGCGGCAAGGAACTGCTCGGCGCTTCGTCGAAGGTGCTGCGGGAGTTGCGCGGCAACCGCATCGCGATGATCTTCCAGGAGCCGATGACCTCGCTCAACCCGCTGCACAGCATTGAAAAACAGATCGGCGAAACCCTGCTGCTTCACAAAGGCCTGACCGGCAAACCCGCGCGGGCACGAATTCTGGAACTGCTGCACCTGGTGGGCATCCAGAAGCCCAAAGAGCGGCTCAAGGCCTATCCCCATCAACTGTCCGGCGGCCAGCGGCAACGGGTGATGATCGCCATGGCCCTGGCCTGCGAGCCGGAATTGCTGATCGCTGACGAACCGACCACAGCGCTCGATGTGACGGTGCAGCGCAAGATCCTGCTGCTGCTCAAGTCTCTGCAACAGCGGCTCGGCATGTCACTGCTGCTGATCAGCCACGACCTTAATCTGGTGCGCAGCATCGCCCAGCGCGTGTGCGTAATGAAGGGCGGGGAAATCGTCGAGCAGGCGCCATGCGAGACGTTGTTCACCGAGCCGAAACACCCTTACAGCTGCGTGCTGCTCAACGCCGAACCGGAAGGCGAAGCACTGGCCCGGGACGAGCGCGAGAACGTGCTGGAAGTGGACAATCTAAGCGTGCGCTTCCCCCTCAGCGGCGGGCTTTTTCAGCGCAAGACGTATCTGCACGCCGTGGACGGCATCAGCCTGAATGTGCAGCGCGGCAAGACCTTGGGCATCGTCGGTGAATCCGGCTCGGGCAAGTCGACGCTGGGTCAGGCGATCCTGCGCCTGCTCGAATCCGAAGGCGGCATTCGCTTCCAGGGCGCGGCGCTGGACGGCCTGACGCAAAAACAACTGCGGCCGTGGCGCAAGAAAATGCAGGTGGTGTTCCAGGACCCGTTCGGCAGCCTCAGCCCGCGGATGTCCGTGGCGCAGATCATCAGTGAAGGCCTGGAAGTGCACAGCCAGTTGACGGCGGACGAGTGCAAGGCTGAAGTGATTCGCGCCTTGCAGGAAGTCGGCCTCGACCCGCAAAGCCGCGATCGCTACCCCCACGAATTTTCCGGCGGCCAGCGCCAGCGCATCGCGATTGCCCGGGCGCTGGTGCTGAAACCGGCACTGATTCTGCTGGACGAACCGACCTCGGCGCTGGACCGCACGGTGCAAAAACAAGTCGTCGCCCTGCTGCGTCAGCTTCAGGAAAAACATGGCCTGACGTACCTGTTCATCAGCCACGACCTGGCGGTAGTACGCGCCCTCGCTCACGACATGATCGTGATCAAGGATGGCAAAGTGGTGGAAAGCGGTGCCAGCCACGACGTGTTCGAATCGCCGCAGCATCCGTACACCAAAGAGTTGTTGGCAGCGGCGCATCAGCGGTAGGCGTGACACCGCGTCGCCGCCTTCGCGCGCAAGCAACACACAATCAGGATCAGCCCACATGAACACCACCGAAAGCCTCAAGGATTACCAGCGCGTTCGTCTGTTGGCGATCCGCTCGCTGTTCGAAATCATCGAGCAGTCGAGCGAAGGCACGGTGATTGTCGATCGCGATGCCAATATCGTCTGGATGAACGAGCGCTATGCCCGGCGTTTCGGCCTGGAATCGGCTGAAGTGGCGATCGGCAAGGCCTGCGAAAGCGTGATCCCCGGCAGCCTGCTGCGCGAAGTGGTGCGCACCGGCCGCCCGATTCTGCTGGACATGCAGGACACCCCGAAGGAACCGCTGGTGGTCATGCGCCTGCCAATTCACGACGATGCCGGCGTGGTCATCGGCGCCATCGGTTTTGCCCTGTTCGACGAGTTGCGCAGCCTGTCGCCGATGCTCAAGCGCTACATGAGCATGCAGGAAGAACTCGCTTCCACCCGCTCGCTGCTGCGGGCGCGGCAGACCAAATACAACTTCGCCCACTTCATTGGCACCAGCGCCGCCAGCCTGGAAGTCAAACGCCGTGCCCGACGCAGTGCCAGCGCGGATTCCCCTGTGTTATTGCTGGGCGAAACCGGCACCGGCAAAGAGCTGTTGGCGCAGGCAATTCATGGCGCATCGCCGCGCGCCCACAAAGCTTTCGTCAGCATCAACAGCGCGGCGATTCCCGAAGCGCTGCTGGAAGCCGAATTCTTCGGCACCGCCCCCGGCGCGTTCACCGGCGCGGATCGCAAGGGCCGCGTCGGCAAATTGCAGATCGCCCAGGGTGGCACGCTGTTTCTCGATGAGATCGGTGACATGCCCCTGCCCTTGCAGAGCAAACTGCTGCGGGTGTTGCAGGAAAAGGAGTTTGAACCGGTGGGCTCCAACGAAGTGATCCAGAGCGATGTGCGAGTCATCGCCGCCACCTCCACTGACCTCGAAGCGGCAATCAAGCGCGGCGAGTTTCGTGCGGATCTGTATTACCGCCTCAACGTGCTGCCGATCCAGGTGCCGCCACTGCGGGATCGCCTCGATGATCTGCCGGCGCTCAGTGAAGCCATTCTTGAAGAACTGCGCAGCCAGCATGAACTGAACCGTGAAGCACTGGCACTGCTGGGCCAACATGCCTGGCCGGGGAATATTCGGGAACTGCGCAACGTGCTGGAGCGGGCGGCGTTGCTCAGTGATGATTTGCGGTTGAACGCAGAGGATATCCGCGCGGCGATTGGTACGGTTACGCCCGTGGAGCGCGTTGGACCGGTTGCGTTCGAAGCGACTGCGCAGGAGACATTCAGCGAGGCGCGGGAACGGTTTGACCGGCAGTTCATTCAGTCCGCCCTCGCGCAATGCGGGGGCAAGGTCATTGACGCGGCGGCGCGTTTGGGGCTGGGGCGATCGACGTTGTACAAGAAGATGGTGGCGTTGGGGATTGCAGAATCTCTTTAAAGAGACATGCATCTCTATTGGTAGATAGACCATCGCGAGCAGGCTCACTCTTACAGGGATGCGGTTGGGCGTGAAAACTCGATCTACTGTAGGAGTGAGCCTGCTCGCGAAAGCTATAAAACCGGCAATGCACATCTCAAAATTGAGATACCCAACCTAAAACCCGCACACCCATACTGAATATCCCTATATATATCAACATGTTGCCGCTTTGGCACAAATCTCGCTAAAGCCCTCCTCCACAACGTTCCACCCCACAAAAATAACAATTCTGGAGACACACCATGAGTGTGATCATTGCCTTGGCAGCCCTCGCGCTGCTGATGCTCGCGGCTTACCGTGGCTATAGCGTTATCCTCTTCGCACCGATTGCCGCCCTCGGCGCCGTGCTGCTCACCGACCCTTCCGCTGTCGCCCCCGCTTTCACTGGGGTGTTCATGGAAAAAATGGTCGGCTTTATCAAACTGTATTTCCCGGTATTCCTGCTCGGCGCCGTGTTCGGCAAGCTGATCGAGCTATCGGGTTTCTCGCGCTCCATCGTCGCCGCGGCGATTCGGCTGCTCGGCACTCGCCAGGCGATGCTGGTCATCGTGCTGGTCTGCGCCCTGCTGACGTACGGCGGCGTCTCGCTGTTTGTGGTGGTGTTTGCGGTCTACCCGTTCGCCGCGGAAATGTTCCGCCAGAGCGACATTCCCAAGCGACTGATCCCGGCGACCATCGCCCTCGGCGCGTTTTCGTTCACCATGGACGCCCTGCCCGGCACCCCGCAAATCCAGAACATCATCCCCAGCACCTTCTTCAACACCACCGCCTGGGCGGCGCCGTGGCTGGGTGTGATCGGGACGATTTTCGTCTTCTGCACCGGCATGCTGTTTCTTCAACGCCAGCGCAACAAGGCGCAGCGCGCCGGTGAAGGGTATGGCACCGAACTGCGCAACGAACCGGAAACCTCGGCTGACATCAAGCTGCCCAATCCTTGGATTGCCCTGTCGCCGCTGCTGGCGGTAGGCATCATGAACCTGCTGTTCACCCAGTGGATTCCCCAGTGGTACGGCAAGACCCACAGCCTCGCGCTGCCGGGCATGACCACACCGGTGACTACCGAAATTGCCAAGCTGACCGCCATCTGGGCGGTTCAGGCAGCGTTGCTGGTCGGCATCATCATGGTGCTGGCATTCGGTTTTCAGGCGATTCGCAGCAAACTCGCGGAAGGCAGTAAAAGTGCGGTCAGCGGCGCGTTGCTCGCGGCGATGAATACCGCCTCGGAATACGGTTTTGGTGCGGTGATTGCGTCATTACCGGGCTTTCTGGTGCTGGCCGACTGGCTCAAGAGCATCCCCAATCCGCTGGTCAACGAAGCGATCACCGTGACCCTGCTGGCCGGCATCACCGGTTCGGCATCAGGCGGCATGAGCATTGCGCTGGCCGCCATGGCGAATGACTTCATCGCCGCGGCCCATGCCGCCAACATCCCGCTGGAAGTGCTGCACCGGGTGGCCGCGATGGCCAGCGGCGGCATGGACACCCTGCCGCACAACGGCGCAGTGATCACTTTGCTCGCGGTGACCGGCCTGACCCACCGCGAAGCCTATAAAGACATTTTCTGTATTACGCTGATCAAGACCCTGGCGGTTTTTGTGGTGATCGGTACTTTCTACGCCACTGGCATTGTGTGAGGTATTCATGACGACTCTTTCCGGCAAGACTGCACTGGTTACCGGTTCCACCAGCGGCATCGGCCTGGGCATCGCCCTCAGCCTGGCCAAGGCCGGCGCGAACCTGATTCTTAACGGTTTCGGCGATGCCTCCAAGGTGATTGCCGAGGTTGAGCTGCTCAATAAAGAAAGCGGCGGCAAGGTCGGCCATCACCCGGCTGATGTCAGCGACCCAGCGCAGATTGCCGAGATGATCGCCTACGCCGAACGCGAATTCGGCGGCGTCGACATTCTGGTCAACAATGCCGGGATTCAACACGTCGCGTCGGTGGAAGACTTTCCGGTGGAGCGCTGGGATTCGATCATTGCGATCAACCTGTCGTCGGTGTTCCACAGTACCCGTTTGAGCCTGCCGGGTATGCGCGAGAAAGGCTGGGGGCGAATCATCAATATTGCCTCGGTACACGGCCAGGTCGGCTCGGTGGGCAAGGCAGCCTACGTGGCAGCGAAGCACGGGGTGATCGGCCTGACTAAAGTCGTCGGCCTCGAAACCGCCACCACCAACGTCACCTGCAACGCCATTTGCCCGGGCTGGGTGTTGACGCCGCTGGTGCAGAAGCAGATCGATGACCGCATCGCCGCCGGGACCGATCCGCAGCAGGCGCAACATGATTTGCTGGCCGAGAAGCAGCCTTCGCTGGAGTTCGTTACGCCGCCGCAATTGGGTGAGTTGGTGCTGTTTTTGTGCAGCGAGGCCGGTAGCCAGGTGCGGGGCGCGGCGTGGAATATTGATGGTGGGTGGTTGGCGCAGTGATTGGCCGGTAGACCGCGTTATCGTTCATCGCGGGCAAGCTCACTCCCACAGGTGTTTGTTGTGGATGCCGAATTTTGGCTCGGCGCGCAACCTCTGTAGGAGTGAGCCTGCTCGCGATTGGATCTGAAGATCGAAAAAAGAGGCCAAGCCATGTCCCAAATCCTCTGGCAACCCGACGCCAAGCGCATCGCCGAGACGCGCATGGAAGCCTTCCGGCGCGCCATCAATCAGCGGCACCACCTCGCTATCGCCGACTTCGCCGACCTGCACCAATGGTCCATTGATCAACGGCCAGACTTCTGGCAAGCCATCGTCGACTTCTTCGACATTCGCTTCCACACACAACCGGACGAAGTGCTGATCGAAGGCGATCACATGCCCAGCGCCCAGTGGTTCCCTGGCGCGACCCTGAACTTCGCCGAACATTTACTGCGCCGTCGTGACGATGCCGTCGCCGTCATCGCGATCGGCGAAAACGGCCAGCGCGAACAATTCACCTGGGGCGAACTGGCCGAGCATGTCGCCGGTTTCCAGAACAGCTTGAAAGTCGCCGGTGTCCGCCTCGGCGACCGCGTCGCCGCGTGCATGCCCAACACCTGGCAAACCCTGGTCGCCATGCTCGCCACCACCAGCCTCGGGGCGATCTGGTCGTGTTCGTCGCCAGACTTCGGCACCCAAGGGGTGATCGACCGTTTCGGCCAGATCGAACCGAAAGTGCTGATCACCTGCGCCGGTTACCGCTACGCCGGCAAGGACATCGACCAACGCGCCAAGATCAACGAAATCCTCGAACGCCTGCCGTCGCTGCAACAACTGATCGTCGTGCCGTACGCACGTCCAGAGGCGCACATCGCCGACTTCCGCACCCACGCAGAAGTGGCGATGTGGGAGACGTTCTACGAACCGGGAGGCGAGCCGGATTTTGTCGCCGTGCCCTTCGCGCATCCGCTGTACATCCTCTATTCCAGCGGCACCACCGGCGTGCCCAAATGCATCATTCACAGCACCGGCGGCGTGCTGCTGCAACACGTCAAGGAACACGGCCTGCATAGCGACCTGGGCCCCGGCGACCGCATGTTCTACTACACAACGTGCGGTTGGATGATGTGGAACTGGCTGGTGTCGGCCCTGGCGGTGAACAGCGCCGTGGTGCTGTACGACGGCTCGCCGTTTCATCCTGGCCCCGAACGCCTGATCGACCTGATCGACGACGAGCGCGTCAGCGTGTTCGGTATCAGCCCCAAATACCTTGCGACACTCGAAGACGCTGGCGTGAAGCCCAGACACACTCACGATCTCGGCAGCCTGAAAACCTTGCTGTGCACCGGTTCTGCCCTGTCGCCGCAAAGTTACGACTACGTTTACCGCGACCTCAAGACTGACGTGTGCCTGGCCTCAATGTCCGGCGGTACTGACATCGTGTCCTGCTTCGTCAACGGCAATCCGTGGCTGCCGGTGCGTCGCGGGGAAATCCAGGGCAAGAGCCTGGGCATGGCCGTCGAGGTCTGGAATGACGCGGGCACGCCGGTGATCGGCGAAAAAGGCGAACTGGTCTGCGCCCGGCACTTCCCGGCGATGCCCATCGGACTTTGGAACGACCCGACCGGCGAAAAACTGCGCGCGTCCTATTTCAGCCAGTTCCCCGGCGTCTGGGCCCAAGGCGATTATGCCGAGCAATTGGTGCATGGCGGGATGATGATCCACGGTCGTTCGGACGCGGTGCTCAACCCCGGCGGTGTGCGCATCGGCACTGCAGAGATCTACCGTCAGGTGGAGAAAGTCCCGCAAGTGATCGACAGCGTGGCCATAGGGCAGCAGTGGCAGGATGACGTTCGGGTGGTGTTGTTTGTGCGTTTGAGCGAGGGCGTCGAACTCGACGAAGCGCTGCAACAGCAGATCCGCCAAGTGATCCGCGCCAACACCACGCCTCGGCATGTGCCGGCGAAAATTGTCGCGGTGACGGACATTCCGCGAACCATCAGCGGCAAGGTGGTCGAGCTGGCGGTCAGGCACGTGGTGCATGGAGAAAAAGTCAAAAACACCGATGCGCTGGCCAATCCGCAGGCCCTGGAGCAATTCCGCAACCGACCGGAACTGGCTGTTTGACCGTGATCTAACGCCTTTTGGAGAAGGCCGGTTTGACTCACGGCTTCGCCTGACCGAAGCTGGCAGCCTTGCAAAAGCCTGCCAGCTCCCGGATTCCTGCATGCCCCAGTCCCGCCGCTACCTGATTATCAGCCTCTGCATCCTGTGTGCGATCGGGGCTGCCTGGCTGTTCCTGCGCGGCACCACGCCGGTGGTGCCTGAAGCGATCCGGCGCGGTTACAGCGAAGCATTGACGGCGGCGCGGGCCGGTCAACCGGGTGCGGCACGGGTGCTTTATCAGCAGCTCGGCCGCCCCGACATTTCTCCCAAGCGACGCATCTGGTTGCACGCCGAACTGCCCAACTACCCCAGCCCCCAAGCGTTGAAACTGGCGAGCGCCGACCTGCAACACCCTTCGGCCGACGTGCGCATCGCCGCCATCAGGAGCGTCAGCGGACTGGTCCCCAGCGGCCAGCGCAGCCTGTTGCTGGGTCCGCTGCTCGATGACAGCGAAGAAAGTGTCCGGCTGGCGGCGGTCAACGCGCTACTGGGGTTGTCGCCGGACGACCTGGGTTTGTACTTCGGACCGTTACAGCAAGCCATCGATACCTGGGAACAGGTGCTGACACAGGCGCCGGAAAGCGCTGACATCCAGTACCAATTGGCCCGACTGCATCTGCACAACGGCGAGTACAAAGCTGCGCAACAGGCGCTGGAAAACACCTTGCGGCTGACCCCGGACAATCTGCCGGCACTGGTGATGCAGATCGACGTGCTGGACAGACAGGGTCAGAGCGAAGCCGCCCGGCTGCTGCTGGCCAAACGATTGAAGGCCCAACCTGATTCCGCCTACCTGCAACATGCGTTGGGGTTGTGGTTGCTGCATCACGATCAAAGTGAATTCGCCCTACTCGGCCTGTCCAAAGCCGTGGAGCTGGAACCGGACAACAAGGATTACCGCTACGACCTGGCGACCACGTTGCACGGCGAGCAAGAGCTGGAAGCGGCACAGAAACAGTTGCAGGAAATCGTCCAGCGCCACCCTTCCGACCGCAAGGCCCGCGTACTGCTGATCAACTACTGGACGGAAAGCGGCCAATTGCAGAACGTACAGATTCTGCTGGCCCAACTCGAACAGCTCAACCCCGACGACCCGGCGCTGCAGCAAGGGCTATAGGCGAAGGCGAAGGCGAAGGCGCACATGAAACTGCTATCGCTGGCAAGCCAAGCGCCTACACGTTTTGCGCGAACCCCCAACTCTGAACACACCACGGATCCGTAGGAGCCCGGCTTGTCGATTCGTCGCACCGCGGCGCTGAGACCCGCGCGATCTGTGCAAAACGTTGGAACCCCCGTCGCGGCCAATGGTCAAGTGATCAGGCAGTCCACTGGGCACTTCAGGCCTGCTGCCTCGCTTCCCCTAGTCATGAGAGGGTATTTTTTGTCTACATCTAACGAGTTGTTCAGTGCTAAAGCCGCTACCGGCATCGAAGGTCTGGATGACATCCTGGCCGGCGGGTTGTCCCGCGGTCATGTGTTTTTGCTGGAAGGCGAGCCGGGCACTGGCAAAACCACTGTTGCGCTGCAGTTCCTGTTGGCCGGTGCCAGAGCCGGCGAGCGCTCGTTGTACATCACTCTGTCCGAAACCGAGCACGAACTCCGGCAAGGGGCAAGGTCCCACGGTTGGGAGCTGGATGAGAACATTCACATCTTCGAGCTGACGCCGCCGGAAAGCATTCTCAATGCCGAGCAACAACAGAGTCTCCTGTACTCTTCGGACCTCGAATTGGGTGAAGCCACTCGACAGATTTTCGAAGTGGTCGAGCGAATCAAGCCGACGCGCGTGGTGCTCGACAGCCTGTCGGAGATCCGTCTGCTCGCGCAAAGCTCCCTGCGTTATCGCCGCCAGATCCTCGCGATCAAACATTACTTCGTGCGCTACGACGCCACGGTCGTGCTGCTGGATGACCTGACCACCGAAGCCCTCGACAAAACCGTGCACAGCGTCGCGCATGGGGTGATTCGTCTTGAGGAATTGACGCCGAACTATGGCGCCGAGCGTCGACGTGTCCGCGTGGTGAAATACCGCGGACAAAAGTACCGCGGCGGCTTTCACGACTTCACCATCATGGGCGACGGCGTGCACGTTTTCCCGCGCCTGGTGGCCGCCGAACATCGCGGCAAATATGTCCGCACACAACTTACCAGCGGCATACGGGAAATGGACGCGCTGCTCGGTGGTGGCATCGAGACGGGGTCCAGCACTTTGATTCTTGGCCCGGCCGGTACCGGCAAATCACTGATCTCGATGATTTTCGCCGCTGCGGCGGTGGCTCGCGGCGAAAAAGCCGCGCTGTTCATCTTCGATGAAGAACTTGGCTTGCTGTTCGAGCGCATGAACAACATGGGCATCGATCTGCAGGCGCTACAAGACACGGGCAATTTGCAGATCGAACAAGTGGATGCCGCGGAACTGTCGCCTGGCGAGTTTTCCCACCGGGTACGGCGGTGCGTCGACAAGAGCGATATCAAGACCGTGGTCATCGACAGCATCAACGGCTATCAGGCAGCCATGCCGGAAGAAAACGCCCTGGTGCTGCACATGCACGAACTGCTGCTCTACCTCAACCGCCAAGGCGCCGCGACCTTCATGACGGTCGCCCAACACGGGCTGGTCGGCGACATGAAAGCCCCGGTCGACATTACTTACCTGGCGGACACGGTGATTTTGTTGCGTTACTTCGAAGCGTTGGGTCAAGTTCGCCGGGCGATCTCGGTGATCAAGAAACGCACCGGCAGCCATGAAACGACGATCCGCGAATACCTTATCACTCCGACGGGCATGACCATCGGCGTACCACTGGACGCATTCCAAGGTGTGTTGAGCGGCGTGCCAAATTACGTAGGCGGAAACAAACCGTTGCTCTCGGACAAAAACACATGACGGTGCAGCAGGCGACGTCCGAGCGCGCGATCATTCTTGCGCCGCTGGGACGCGACAGCCAGATTGCCCTGAAAATGCTCAATGAAGCCGGTTACGACGGTGTAATCACTCGGGATCTGAGCGGTCTGTGTCTGGAACTGGAACAAGGCGCCGGCCTGTTGTTGATCTCCTCCGAGGCATTGCTCGGCACGGATCTCGCCCCGCTGTTCGGGCTGATCGAGCAGCAACCGGCGTGGTCGGATTTACCCATCGTATTGATGACGTATCACGGCGGCCCGGAACAAAACCCGGCTTCACGCTTCGGTCCGCAATTGGGCAACATCACTTTTCTTGAGCGGCCGTTTCATCCGGTAACGCTGATCAGCCTGGTGACTACCGCCTTGCGCGGGCGCCGACGACAGTACGAAGCCAGAGACCGACTGATCGATCTCAGCCAAAGCGAACAGCGCCTGCAAACCACCCTCGAAACCCTGGAGCAACAGGTCGAGGAACGCACCGCGCAGTTACGCCACAACGAAGAAGCCTTGCGCCAATCGCAGAAAATGGAGGCGGTCGGGCAACTTACCGGCGGGATTGCCCACGACTTCAACAACATGCTGACCGGGATCATTGGCAGCCTCGAGTTGTTGCGTCGGCGCCTGGCGCGGGGTCGCACGGATGATCTCGACAGCCTGATCGATCTGGGCGTGACTTCGGCCAATCGCGCGGCGGGCCTGACCCATCGCCTGCTGGCCTTTTCACGACGCCAGTCGCTGGATTCCAAACCCGTGGAGATGAACACACTGGTGACGTCGATGGGGGAATTGCTGCAGCGCAGCATCAACGAAAGCATTCGCCTGGACATGCAGCTGCACGAGCCGCTGTGGGTAGCGGAAGCTGACCCCAATCAACTGGAAAGCGCCCTGCTCAACCTCGTTATCAATGCCCGGGATGCGATGCCCGATGGCGGAAAACTGATGGTGAACACCCGCAATCAGCACCTGGATGCCAGCGTCATCGAGGCACATGGCAATCTCGCCCCCGGCGATTACGTGGTGCTCAGTGTCACGGATAACGGGTGTGGAATGCCGCAAAGCACGATCAATCGTGCCTTCGACCCGTTCTTTACCACCAAACCGATCGGTCAGGGCACCGGCCTCGGATTGTCGATGATCTATGGTTTCAGCAAACAATCGCGCGGCCATGTCGCCATTCAAAGCCAGGTGGGAGAAGGCACGACGGTGAGCCTGTACCTGCCACGCTTCGGTGGTGATCTACCAGAAGAAAACCCCGCAGACATTCAACATCCCCTGTTCGCGCAAAAAGGCGAAACCGTGCTGATCGTCGAGGACGATCCGGCGGTGCGCGTGCTGGTCAGTACGGTGCTGAGTGAGTTGGGCTATGCCTTCGTCGAGGCTGGCGATGCCGACGGTGCGGTGCCGATTCTGGATTCCGCGCAGCGCATTGACCTGATGATCAGCGACGTCGGGTTACCTGGTATGAACGGCCGGCAACTGGCAGAGATAGGCCGACAATACCGGCCTGAACTCAAAGTGCTGTTCATCACCGGCTATGCGGAACACGCGGCGGTGCGTGGCGGCTTCCTCGACCCGGGCATGCAGATGATCACCAAGCCGTTCACCTTCGATCTGCTGACCGCGAAGGTGCGGGAGATGATCCGGATTTGACACCAACTCTCAATCTGCGGGATGACACAATCCGTGTAGGAGCTGCCGAAGGCTGCGTCCGGCGACGAAGTCCTCGCCAGAGACTTGTGCATTCGACAGCTGCTACAGGGAACGCGGCAAACTACGAGAGCATGTCCTGCATCAGTTCCTGCAACACATCCAGATCGAACGGCTTGCCCAGAATCGGCGCCTTGCGCGTGATCGGGCTGTCGGTCTCGCGGATCTCCTGCGGGTAACCGCTGATGAAAATCACCTTGAGTTCCGGTCGCAGTTTCACCGCGGGTTCGGCGATTTGCACGCCTGAGATACCGCCCGGCAGACGGAAGTCGGTGATCATCATGTCCAGGTGCGGTTTGCTCGCCAGAATCTCGAAGGCCTGCTCGCCGTTTTCGGCCTGCAACACCCGGTAGCCCTCACCCGACAGATAGGCCGACAGCACCATCAGAATCGAGGGGTCATCTTCGACGATCAAAACGACGTCTTGTGCATCTTCACTCATGGGAAGCCTTTGTTCGGTCATTAGCTGCTGATACGACCCCGGGGTCGATCAGAGGTTGCGTTTATCTGGCTGTTTTCCTACAGCGGCAGACAAACGCGAAACAAGGCGCCTTCGCCAATCCGGCTCTCGACGGTAATGGAACCGCCATGGGCGGTCACAATCTGTTCTGAAATAAACAACCCCAGGCCCAGCCCGGCCACGGCGTACTTGGCCGTCACGCGCTCGAACTGCTGGAAAATACGCTTCTGGTTTTCCTGATCAATGCCGATCCCCTGATCGCGCACTTCTACCCGCGCCTGGTTGCCCTCACTGTACACCTTCACGCTGATCGGGCTCTTGGCGCCGTAACGCAAAGCATTGGTCAACAGGTTGGAAATCACCTGTTCAATGCGAAATTCATCCCAGCTACCCGGCACCGGTTGTTCTGCATCGAGGCTGACCGAGGATTCGGCGGCATCAATCTGCGATGCGAAATTCTGCAACAAACTGCGCACCAGCGCCGCCAGATCAAAGTGTGACGGGCGGATCGACAACTTGCCGGTGCGAATCCGCGATACATCCAGCATGTCCTCAATCAGACGAATCAGGCTTTTGATCTGCCGCTCATCGCGGTCAACCATCGCCTGCATCTTGTCCAGGGTGAACGCTGCAGCGTTATCCCGGGCCAGGTGCATTTTGCGCAATTGGGTTTCGAGGATCAGGCCGTTGAGCGGCGTGCGCACCTCGTGGGCGACGATCGACATGAAGTCATCGCGCATGCGCACCGCCTG
The DNA here is from genome assembly GCF_054897705.1 of Pseudomonas sp. GB2N2. NCBI lineage: Bacteria > Pseudomonadati > Pseudomonadota > Gammaproteobacteria > Pseudomonadales > Pseudomonadaceae > Pseudomonas > Pseudomonas sp. GB2N2. The sequence continues at coordinate 1,286,826 of NZ_CM142701.1, read as the reverse complement.
CTCCAGTTCTCGCTGGGTGCTCTGCAATTGTTGCAGCAGCGCTTCCTGCTCCCGACGGCTCTGTTCCAGCGCTTCGACCTGCTGCTTCATGGCCTTGCTCTGGCGGTACAGATCGACGAACACGTTGACCTTGCTCTTGACCGCGTGAATGTCCAGCGGCTTGTGCAAAAAGTCCACGGCGCCGCTTTCGTAGCCCTTGAACGCGTAGTTCAGTTCACGGCCGGCGGCACTGACAAACACAATCGGGATGTTCTTGGTTTTCTCGGTGCCACGCATCAATTCGGCGAGCTCGAAGCCGTTCATGCCGGGCATCTGCACGTCGAGAATGGCCATGGCGAATTCGTGTTGCAGCAGCAACGACAGGGCTTCGTCGGCGGACAAGGCTTTATAGACCGCGCGGTCTTCACGCTTGATCAACGCTTCAAGCGCCAACAGGTTCTCCGGCAGATCGTCGACGATCAGCAGTTTGGCTTGGATGTTACTTAGCATGCTATTTGTTCCAGCTCGACAAGCAGACGGCCGATGCCGCGTATGGAGAGAATATGGTCCGGCTGGTGGCTAGCCAGCGCCGCCAGGGGCATGGTTGCAACCTGGGCTTCTTCAGGGTCCTGCACGATGGTCAGGCCGCCACGATGCTTCACTTGGGCGATGCCGCTCGCGCCATCGCGGTTGGCGCCGGTCAGCAGCACGGCGGCCAGCGAAGCACCGTAAACGTCGGCCGCCGACTCGAACAGGAAATCGATCGCCGGCCGCGAATAATGCACGCGTTCTTCCAGGCTTAGGGACAAGCTGCGGTCCTGCTCCACCGACAAGTGATAGCCCGGTGTCGCGAAATACAGCGTTCCGGCTTCGATCAGCGTTTTGTCATGCGCCTCGACAACGCGCATCGCCACTCTTCGCGCAAACACTTCAGCGAGGTGACTGCGACGTTCGTCCGGCAAGTGCAACACGACGATGATCGGCAGCACAAAGCCTTCGCGCAGCGGGCTGAGAATACTCAGCAACGCTTCCACGCCACCGGCTGAAGCACCGATCACGATCGCCTCCACAGACGGCAAATCCACTGCACTATTCATGAATTAGCCATGATTCAGTCATGATTTACGGTAGATCCGTTCTTGTTTGACCAACGGCTCGAACTGATTACCGAAGGCCGAGAAATCCGGGGTTTCCTTGCTGCCCAGCACCAGGAAACCACGGTGACACAGGGATTCGTGGAACAAGCCAAAGGCCCTGTCTTGGAGTTTTTTATTGAAATAAATCAATACGTTGCGGCACGAAATTAATTGAGTTTCTGAAAAGACACTGTCGGTCGCCAGGCTGTGGTCGGCGAAGGTAACGTTCTCGCACAAGCTTTTGTCGAAAATCGCGTAACCGTAGCCCGCCGTATAGTAGTCGGCGAACGAGCGCTGGCCACCGGCCTGCTGGTAGTTATGAGTGTAGGCACGGACATTTTCCATGGAAAAAATCCCCTGCTTGGCCTTTTCCAGCGAGCGCGGATTGATGTCAGTGGCGTAGATGATGGTGCGATCGAGCAGCCCCTCCTCGCGCAGCAAAATCGCCATCGAGTAGACCTCTTCACCGGTGCTGCAACCGGCGATCCAGATCTTGATCGAGGGATAGGTCTTGAGCAGTGGCACCACTTCCTGACGGATGGCCAGGAAATGCGACGGGTCACGGAACATCTCGCTGACCGGGATCGTCAGCAATTGCAAGAGCTGCATGAACGCCGTCGGGTCGTGCAGCACCTTTTCTTGCAGGGCGGAAATAGTCGCGCACTCGAACTGACTCAACGCATGATTGACCCGACGCTTGATCGACGCACCGGAGTAATCGCGAAAGTCGTAGCTGTATTTGAGGTAGATCGCCTCGATCAACAGCCGCAGTTCAATTTCACTGTTTCGCTCTGCCGGGTAATTGCGTTCCACTAAATGCGTTCCATCTTCGGTAACCACACGCGAATCAGCGAGAACAGTCGGTCCAGGTCAATGGGCTTGGCCAGGTAATCGTTGGAACCGGCCTGCAGGCAGCGCTCCTGATCATCCTTCATGGCCTTGGCCGTCACCGCAATGATCGGCAGCTTGCGCCAGCGCGGGTCTTTTCGGATCTCGATGGTGGCTTCAAAACCGTCCATCTCCGGCATCATCACGTCCATCAACACCAAATCGATGTCCTCGACTTCATTGAGTCTTTCAATCGCTTCACGACCGTTCCGGCCAATGACCACGACTGCGCCTTTTTGCTCAAGCGCGCTAGTGAGGGCGAAAATATTGCGTACATCGTCATCCACCAGCAGCACTTTACGACCCTCGAAGACTTTGTCGCGGCTGCGCGCGGTCTTGAGCATCGTCTGCCGTTCATGGGACAACCGCGATTCGACTTTGTGCAGAAAGAGTGTGACCTCATCCAGCAAACGTTCCGGCGAGCGTGCGCCCTTGATGATGATCGAGCGCGAATACTTGCGCAGCTCGGCCTCTTCGTCGCGGGTCAGGTTGCGCCCGGTGTAGACGATTACCGGCGGGAACGAACAGATGTCCTCGGTGGACATGCGCTTGAGCAGGTCGTTGCCGAGCATGTCCGGCAACTTCAGATCGATGATCATGCAGTCGAAAATCGTCGTGCGCAGCAGGTCCAGGGCTTCCTGGGCGAAACCGACCGCGGTGATTTCGATGTCTTCATCGCCGATCAACCGGGCAATGCTGTCGCGCTGCAAATCGTCGTCCTCGACCAGCAGCACGCGCTTGACCTTCTGGGTCAGCTTGGCTTCGAGGCGAGCAAACACGTCCTTGAGTTCCTCGCGGGTGGTCGGTTTGACTGCGTATCCGATCGCGCCCATGTGCATTGCGGCTTCGACGCGGTCTTCGACCGAAATCACATGCACCGGGATGTGCCGGGTTTCCGCGTGCTCCTTGAGGCGTTGCAGCACGGTCAGGCCCGAGTGATCCGGCAGGCGCATGTCCAGCAGGATCGCGTCGGGAATGTATTGCCTGGCCAGGTCGTAACCTTCGTCGGCGCCGTGGGCCACCAGGCACTGATAACCCAGTTCATGTGCGAGATCGTAGAGGATGTGCGCAAAGTTCGGCTCATCCTCCACTACCAGAATGCAGCGCGTGGTGAACGGAGCCTTGGCGCGGTCGTCGGCGAAACGCGGGATGTCCACTTCGGCAATCAATGGCACCAGCGCAGCGCTGGCCGCTCGCGGCACGATTGCCACCGGGGTGACCTGCATCGGCTCGGCCGGCACTTCGCCGGGCTCAACGTATTGCTGCGGCATGACCAGGGTAAACGCACTGCCTTGCCCCGGTTCGCTGGTGACGCTGATGGAACCGCCAAGCAACGCCGCCAGGTCGCGGGAGATCGAGAGGCCCAGGCCGGTGCCGCCGTAGCGCCGATTGGTGGTGCCATCGGCCTGGCGGAACGCTTCGAAAATACTTTCCTGCTGATTGGCGGCAATGCCAATCCCGGAATCGCGAACGATGAACGCAATGCCGTCGTTGGGCTGGCTGACCACCGTCAGGCTCACCGAACCACGCTCGGTGAACTTCACCGCGTTGGACAGCAGGTTCTTGATCACCTGCTCCAGACGCTGGCGGTCGGTGTAGATCATCATCGGCGCGCCGGGTTGCAGGTCGACCTGGAAGTCGAGCTTCTTGTCCAAGGCCATCGGTTGGAACATGCCGCGCAGGCCGTCCACCAGACGCGCAACGCTGGTGTTCTCAGGGCGCATTTCGAGCTTGCCGGCCTCGACCTTGGAAATATCGAGGATATCGTTGATCAGGTTCAGCAGATCGTTGCCGGCCGAATAGATCGACTCGGCGAACTTGACCTGCTCGGCGCTGAGGTTTTCCTGCGGATTTTCCGCCAGCAGCTTGGCCAGGATCAGCGAACTGTTCAGCGGCGTGCGCAGTTCGTGGGACATGTTGGCGAGGAATTCCGACTTGTACTTGCTTGAGCGCTGCAACTCTTCGGCGCGCTCTTCAAGTTGAGTCTGGGCCTGATTCAGTTCGGTGTTCTTCAGGTCCATCGCGTCGCGCTGATCCTCAAGAATCTGCGCCTGCTCGGCAAGCTGCTCGTTGGTCTGTTCCAGCTCGACCTGCTGGGTTTCCAGATTGGCCTGGGATTCCTTGAGAATCCGCGATTGCTCTTCGAGCTCTTCATTGGCGGTCTTGAGTTCTTCTTGCTGAACTTGCAGTTCTTCGTTGAGTTGCTGGGTTTCGGCGAGCACTTCCTGCAAGCGCTGGCGATAGCGCGCGGCTTCGATGGACGTGCCGATGTTGCCGCCAATCAGTTCCAGCAATTCGATGTCGCGATCGTCCAGCGGGCGCAGAAAGCCCAACTCGATTACGCCGTTGACCCGTTCGTCGTCGCTGGTCGGCACCACCAGAACGCTGTGCGGCAAACCTTGGCCCAGCCCGGAAGTGACCTTGAAGTAGTCATTCGGGACCTTGTCGAGGCGGATCAGGCGTGCCTGTTGTGCGACTTGCCCGACAATGCCTTCATCGCTGTAGATCTGTTGGCCGCGCTCCTCCTGTTCGCGGGAAAAACCGTAAGACGCCACGCGCTTGAGACCGCCGTGCTCTTCGCGCACATAAACAGCCGCAACGGCCGTGCCCAGGTATTGCGCGCAAAACTGCAAAATATTGCGACCGAGCATATTCAGTGACAACTGCCCCAGCACCTGCTCGGCCAGTTCGGTCTGACCGTTACGCAGCCAGGCTTGCTGCTCCAGGCGCAGGGCGCTGGCGTGTTGCGCGGCAAGCGTGGCGCTGTAGCTTTGCGAGAGGTTGACCAGATCACGGCGGCCGATGTAGGCCAGCATTGCACTGATGCTGGCGATAAACAGCAGATACAGGCTGATGCTCCAGATCGTGGTACGGCGCACGTCTTCATTGCGCGTGGTGCGCAACTGCTGCTCCATGTCGATCACGTCTTCGAATTGCTTGCGGATTTCGTCAGTCAGGCGCTTGCCGCGCCCGGTCTTGACCGCGGCGCGGTAATCGCCGCTCGCCCGTTGCAGGTCAATCATGCTTTGCGCGTAGGTGGCCCATTCGGTCTGCAAGGCCTGAAGGCGGTTCAAACGATCGGTTTGCACCGGATTGTCCGCGGTCAGTTCGAGCAGGGTTTTGAGGGCTACGGCAATTCTTGGCCGGGCGGTCTCGTAGGGTTCGAGAAATTTCTCGTCGCCACTGAGCAGAAAGCCGCGCATGCCGGTTTCCAGATCAACGGTCAGCTTCACCGCTTCATTGGCGTTATTGATCACCCGGTCGGTGTGCTCGACCCACTGGATCACCGACAGCAGATAAGTGATCAGCGAGACAAAGAACACCGCACTGAGCACGCCAACACCCAACGGCAGGCTGACGTTGCGGCTCAGGAGTTTGCGGAATCGTTGCTCATCAACCGAAGACGCAGTGGTCATGGGGAAGCCTTGTCGAACTGTTGAAAACCACGGAGTTTGCCCCAAATGGGCCGTATTGATCCAATTTTCTGACGTGTTTTCATGCAAAATCCTACATTCAGCTGCTCCAGCACAAGGGACCGGTTATCCTTGCCCGCGGTTAAGCAGCTATTCTTTTTCCAAGTGACCGGGAACTTGTCGGGTTCCGTCACTTACTCATGCTACAACCCGGCGTTTTTGATCGACCGGCCCCTGCGAATTCATCTTTTGGGAACCCTATTATGTCCGCCGAACAATCCATCATCCTGGTCGTCGAAGACGACGACATCGTGCGCATGCTGATTGTCGATGTCCTCGAGGAGCTGGAATTCAAGGTGCTTGAGGCTGACGGCTGCGAGCAGGCGCTGGCGTTTCTCAACGACGAAGATCAATACATCGACCTGATGATGACCGACGTCGGGCTGCCGGTGATGGATGGCCGTGAACTGGCGACGCAGGGACGCATGGTTCGCCCTGAACTGCCGATCCTGTTCGCCAGCGGTTATGCCGAGAGCATTGATGTGCCGCCAGGCATGCACGTGATCGGCAAGCCCTTCTCGATTGACCAGTTGCGGGACAAAGTCCGGGGCATTCTCGCTAAAGGCTAGGGTTTAGGTGAGCGTTGGTTGAGCGGGTTCGGGAATTGCCCACCGCTATGGTTTAATTGCGCCCCGCCGCCGTCCCCGCCTTCGCTTCAAGGAATGTCCCCGCATGAGCCAATCCCGCGCAACCAAAGTCCTGGTCATTGGTTATGTCTGGCCCGAGCCAGCTTCGTCGGCGGCCGGCGGGCACATGATGCAGATCCTCGAGACTTTTTTGCTGCAGGGTTGGGACATCACCTTCAGCAGCCCGGCGCGTAGCGGCGAACATCGCGCAGACTTGGCGACGCTGGGGATTGCCGAAGTACCGATCGAGCTGAACAACAGCACTTTCGACACCTTCATCAGCGAATTGGCCCCGGATGTTGTGTTGTTTGATCGCTTCATGATGGAAGAGCAGTTTGGCTGGCGCGTCGAGCAGCAGTGTCCCGATGCGCTGCGCGTGCTTGAGACCTCGGACCTGCAAAGCCTGCGCGATGCCCGGCATCAGCGGCTCAAGCAGCGTTTGAAGGACAGCGATGACGCCAATGACTTCAGCGCACTGTTCGCCCCCGCGCTGCGGGAAGAATTCGAGTTGATGGCCGACACCGATCTGGCCAAGCGGGAAATCGCGGCGATTTATCGCTGCGACTTGAACCTGATGATCTCCGAAGTGGAAATCGAGTTGCTGGTCGAGCAGTTCAAACTGCCTCGGGATTTGTTGCACTGGTGCCCGCTGATGGTCGATTTACCGAGTCAGGCACCCTTACCGTTCGAAGATCGTGCGCACTTTCTGCACATCGGCAACTTCCGCCATGCGCCTAACTGGGACGCGGTGCTCTGGCTGAAAACCGCCATTTGGCCGCTGATTCGTGACCAACTGCCCAGCGCTCAATTGCACATCTATGGCGCCTACACACCACCCAAGGCCACTGCCCTGCATAACGCGGCCCAGGGTTTTCATGTGATGAACTGGGCCGAGGACGCGCTGCAAGTCATGTCCGCCGCACGGGTGTGCATGGCGCCGCTGCGTTTCGGTGCCGGGATCAAAGGCAAGATCGTCGATGCGATGCTCTGCGGCACCCCGAGTGTCACGACGCCGATCGGTGCCGAAGCGATGCACGGCGAGGCGCCGTGGCCGGGTGCGGTGACCTGCACCGCACGGGCGTTCGCCGACCACGCCGTGCGTCTTCATCAAGACAAGCGCCTATGGCTTGAGGCCCAGGCACAGGGGCAGCAACTGCTCGCCAATCGTTACCGGCAACAGGTTCATGGTCCGGCGTTGATTGCCCGAATCGAGCATTGCCGCCAGTATCTGCCCGCGATCAGACGGGACAACTTCACTGGCAGCATGCTGCGCCATCACCAGCACAAAAGTACCCAGTACATGGCGCAATGGATTGAAGCGAAGAACCGCAATCCAACGGCCGCTCCGTAACCGGCAAGTCAGACCGCTGGCATCCATCGCCCGGAAGGAGGCATGATCTGCGAGCGATAACAACAAAAGCGCCCAGCCATGACCCGATCCGCCCGAGTAACCGACCCCTCCTATGAACTGATGGATGACCACAACGGGTTGTCCATCATTTATCGTCAGCACGGTTTCCCGTGCCCGCTGGTGCGCTGGCATTTCCACAAGGAATACGAACTGCACCTGATCGTCGCCAGTTCCGGCAAGGTGTTCATCGGCGACTACATTGGTAATTTCTACCCGGAAACCCTGTTCCTCACCGGTCCCAACCTGCCCCATAACTGGATCAGCCAGGTGGCCGAAGACGAAGTGGTGCCCAAGCGCGACATGCTGGTCAATTTCACCGACGAGTTGTTCGAGAGCGGCCACCTGGTGTTTGCCGAGCTGAAGACGCTGGCCCCGTTGCTGGAACGCGCGCAGTACGGCATTGAGTTTCGCTGCAAACGCACGATCCGCCAGGCCATGACCTTGATGCAACGCATCGCCGACTCCAAGGGCGTGACCCGCCTCGGGCACTTTTTCATTTTGCTGGAGCTGCTGGCCGCCTCCGACGACTTTCAGTTGCTGTCCGGCGCGACCACTCCGCAACTGGCGGACGAACACAACATCGACCGCACCAACCGCGCGGTGGATTACATTTTTACCCACTACGCACGTGAACTGCCGCTGGAAGAAGTCGCCGAGCATCTGGGCATGAAACCGACGTATTTCAGCCGCGTGTTCAAGCAAGCCACCGGGCGCTGCTTCATCGAATTCGTCAACCGGCTGCGCATCAGCAAATCCTGTGAACTGCTGGCGGATGGCGACAAACCGGTGACGGATGTGTGTTTCGAGTCGGGCTTCAACAATATTTCCAATTTCAACCGGCGGTTTCAGCAATTGAAAGGCATGACACCGTCGCACTATCGGCGGCTGGCGGTGCAGCGGTTGACCGAACAAAACCTCGGGTAAACACAGAACCCTGTAGGAGTGAGCCTGCTCGCGATAGCGGTGTGTCAGTAAAACTTCCTTGGCTGACACACCACTATCGCGAGCAGGCTCACTCCCACATTGACTGTGTTTACAGCGCGAAACCTGTACAAAACCGAAGCCCGTTCACCGCTACAATCCCCTTCCCCGCATCTCTGCGCCGCATCCCCAGTGCAAAATAGTATCAATTCAAGTGCGACGAATGATTTGTCTCTTCGTCAATTGAAGGCTGTAATCAGTGCACATTCTTCCTTCGCCGGAAGACACAAAAACAATAACCGTCCTTCTGCCCCCACCGGGCGCAGAAAAGGAGTGCTCGATGCAACCTTCTGTAAAAGCTCTGCTAGCCCTCACCTGCATGACCCTCAGCAGCGTCAGCTTCGCCGACCAGACCCTGACCATCGCCACCGTCAACAACAGCGACATGATCCGCATGCAGAAGCTCTCGAAAACCTTCGAGACCAAGCATCCGGACATCAAGCTCAATTGGGTGGTGCTGGAAGAAAACGTCCTGCGTCAACGCCTGACCACCGACATCGCCACTCAGGGCGGTCAGTTCGATGTGCTGACCATCGGCATGTACGAAGCTGCACTCTGGGGTGCCAAGGGCTGGCTGGAACCGATGAAGGATTTGCCCGCCTCGTATGCACTCGACGACGTTTTCCCTTCGGTGCGTGAAGGGCTGTCGGTCAAGGGCTCGCTGTACGCCCTGCCGTTCTACGCCGAAAGCTCCATCACTTATTACCGCACCGACCTGTTCAAGGAAGCCGGGCTGACCATGCCCGAGCGCCCGACCTGGGAACAGATCGGCGAATTCGCCAGCAAACTCACCAACAAGGATAAAGAACAGTACGGTATCTGCCTGCGGGGCAAAGCCGGCTGGGGCGAGAACATGGCGCTGATCACCACAGTCGCCAACGCCTATGGCGCACGCTGGTTCGATGAGAAGTGGCAGCCTGAATTCACCGGTCCTGAGTGGAAAAACGCGCTGAACTTCTACGTCGACACCATGAAGAAATCCGGCCCGCCCGGTGCATCGAGCAACGGCTTCAACGAAAACCTGGCGTTGTTCAACAGCGGCAAGTGTGCGATCTGGGTCGATGCCAGCGTCGCCGGTTCGTTCGTCACCGACAAATCCCAGAGCAAGGTCAGCGAACACGTCGGCTTTACCTATGCGCCGCACCAGGTCACCGACAAAGGTTCGGCGTGGCTCTATTCCTGGGCACTGGCGATTCCAACCAGTTCCAAGGCGAAGGACGCCGCGAAAACCTTCAGTGCCTGGGCCACCTCCAAGGAATACGGTGCGCTGGTCGCGGAAAAAGACGGTATCGCCAACGTACCGCCAGGCACTCGGGCGTCGACCTACAGCGAGGCCTACATGAGCGCCGCGCCATTCGCCAAGGTGACACTGGAATCGCTGAAAACCGCGGACCCGAGCAAGCCGACCCTCAAGCCTGTGCCGTACATCGGCATTCAGTTGGTGACCATTCCTGAATTCCAGGGCATTGGCACCCAGGTGGGCAAATCGTTCTCGGCGGCCCTGATCGGCCAGACCACGGTCGACCAGGCCCTCGCCGCGGCCCAGCAAACCACCGAACGTGAAATGAAGCGCGCGGGTTATCCGAAATAACCGCCACTTCCCCCTGTGGGAGCGGGCTTGCCCGCGATGAGGCCATCACATTCACCAGTGATGTCGGCGTCTCAATCGCCCTCGCGGGCAAGCCCGCTCCCACAGGGTCCGTATAAATGTCAGGGATAGTCGTCCTGAACATGTAATTGCATTCAACCGGTTCTGATCACCATGAATATCTCAACTGCCAAAGCTCAATTGGACATCCCCCAGCCTGTGCGTAAAAGCCGGCTGGCCAACCCCGGCTGGTTTCTGGTCAGTCCCTCGGTGGCATTGTTGCTGCTGTGGATGATCGTGCCGCTGGGCATGACTGTTTACTTCTCGATGATTCGCTACAACCTGCTCAACCCCGGAGAAAACGAGTTCATCGGCCTGGAGAACTTTACCTACTTCCTGACCGATTCCGGGTTCATGCCCGGCGCCACCAACACGCTGTTGCTGGTGGGCAGCGTGCTGCTGATCAGCGTGGTACTCGGGGTGTTGATCAGTGCGCTGCTGGAGGCCAGTGATTTTCTCGGTCGCGGCATCGTGCGGGTGATGCTGATTTCGCCGTTCTTCATCATGCCCACGGTCGGTGCGCTGATCTGGAAGAACCTGATTTTTCATCCGGTCTCGGGGATTCTCGCCTACGTCTGGAAGCTGTTCGGCGCGCAACCGGTGGACTGGCTGGCGCATTACCCGCTGCTGTCGATCATCATCATTGTCTCGTGGCAATGGCTGCCCTTCGCGATCCTGATCCTGATGACCGCCATGCAGTCCCTCGACCAAGAACAGAAAGAAGCCGCACGCCTCGACGGTGCCGGGCCAGTCGCGATTTTCTGGCACCTGACGCTGCCGCACCTGGCCCGGCCGATTGCCGTGGTGGTGATGATCGAAACCATCTTCCTGCTCTCGGTCTTCGCCGAAATCTTCACCACCACCAACGGCGGTCCCGGCTACGCCTCGACCAACCTCGCGTACCTGATCTACAACCAGGCGCTGGTGCAGTTCGACGTCGGCATGGCGTCCGCTGGCGGCTTGATTGCGGTGGTGATAGCCAACATCGCGGCCATCGTGCTGGTGCGGATGATCGGCAAAAACCTGACAGACAAAGCCTGAGGCCCGCGCCATGACTCTTCAACAATCCCGCCGCCTGCAAAGCCTGCTGCTAGGCACCCTGGCCTGGGCGATCGCGATCCTGATCTTCTTCCCGATCTTCTGGATGGTGCTGACCAGTTTCAAAACCGAAATCGACGCGTTCGCCACGCCGCCGCAGTTCATCTTCACGCCGACACTGGAAAACTACCTGCACATCAACGAGCGCAGCGACTACTTCAGTTTTGCCTGGAACTCGGTGGTGGTGTCCTTCAGCGCCACGGCCCTGTGCCTGCTGATCGCGGTGCCGGCCGCCTACTCGATGGCGTTCTACGAAACCAAGCGCACCAAAGGCACGCTGCTGTGGATGCTCTCCACCAAAATGCTGCCGCCAGTGGGCGTGCTGATGCCGATCTACCTGCTGGCCAAGAGCTTTGGCCTGCTCGATACACGGATTGCGCTGATCGTGATCTACACGCTGATCAACCTGCCGATCGTGGTCTGGATGATTTACACCTACTTCAAAGACATCCCCAAGGACATCCTCGAAGCCGCGCGTCTGGACGGCGCCACGCTGTGGCAGGAAATGGTCCGGGTGCTGCTGCCGATTGCCAAGGGCGGTTTGGCGTCGACGGTGTTGCTGTCGCTGATCCTGTGCTGGAACGAGGCGTTCTGGTCGCTGAACCTGACCTCGTCGAAAGCTGCGCCACTGACTGCACTGATCGCTTCGTACTCAAGCCCTGAGGGACTGTTCTGGGCCAAGTTGTCGGCCGTATCCACGCTGGCTTGCGCACCGATCCTGATCTTCGGCTGGATCAGCCAGAAACAACTGGTCCGCGGTTTGTCGTTTGGTGCCGTCAAGTAACGCGCAGCCTATCTCGAATAACGCAATACGGAGGCCCACCACCATGGCCAACCTGAAAATCAAGAATCTGCAAAAAGGCTTCGAAGGCTTTTCCATCATCAAGGGCATCGACCTGGAAGTGAACGACAAGGAGTTCGTGGTCTTCGTCGGCCCGTCGGGCTGCGGCAAATCCACACTCCTGCGCCTGATCGCCGGGCTGGAAGAAGTCAGCGGCGGCACCATCGAACTGGATGGCCGCGACATTACCGAAGTCAGCCCGGCCAAGCGCGACCTGGCGATGGTGTTCCAGACCTACGCCCTGTACCCGCACATGACCGTGAAAAAGAACATGTCGTTCGCCCTCGACCTCGCCGGCGTTCCGAAAGCCGAAGTCGAGAAAAAAGTCGGCGAAGCGGCGCGCATCCTCGAACTCGGGCCGATGCTGGACCGCAAGCCCAAGCAACTGTCCGGCGGCCAGCGTCAACGTGTAGCGATCGGTCGCGCGATCGTGCGTAACCCGAAAATTTTCCTGTTCGACGAACCGCTGTCCAACCTCGACGCCGCGCTGCGGGTACAGATGCGCCTGGAACTGTTGCGCCTGCACAAAGAGCTGCAAGCCACGATGATTTACGTGACCCACGACCAAGTGGAAGCCATGACCATGGCCGACAAAGTGGTCGTGCTCAATGGCGGCAAAATCGAACAGGTCGGTTCGCCGCTGGACCTGTATCACCAGCCGGCCAACCTGTTCGTCGCCGGTTTTCTCGGCACGCCGAAAATGGGTTTCCTCAAGGGCAAGGTCACCCGCGTCGACGGCCAAAGCTGCGAAGTCGCACTCGATGCCGGCGCGCGCATCACCTTGCCGCTGACCGGTGCCAATTTGAGTGTCGGCGGCGCGGTGACGCTGGGCATCCGCCCGGAACACCTGGAGCTGGCGCAAGCCGGTGACTGCACCTTGCAAGTCACCGCCGACGTCAGCGAACGCCTGGGCAGCGACACCTTCTGCCACATGCTGACCTCTTCCGGTGAAGCGTTGACCATGCGCGTTCGCGGCGACCTGGCCAGCCGTTACGGCGAAACCCTGAGCCTGCACTTGAACGCCGAGCACTGCCATTTATTCGATGCCGACGGCGTGGCGCTGATCCGCCCACTGCGCGTTGCGGCCTGATTTCAGAGAGCCTGTGATGAAACTCAATAACCAGAACCTGCACCGCCTCGCGTCCGAAGTGGTCCTGCCCGCCTACGCCCTGAGCGAGACCCGCCAAGGCATCGCGCACATTGGCGTCGGCGGCTTCCACCGCGCCCACCAGGCGTATTACACCGACGCCTTGATGAACACCGGCGAAGGCCTCGAGTGGGCAATTTGTGGCGTCGGCCTGCGCGCCGAAGACCGCCGTGCCCGCGACGACCTGAAGGAACAAGACTACCTGTTCACCTTGTTCGAACTCGGCGATACCGATGAGATTGAAGTCCGGGTTATCGGCGCGATCCGCGACATGCTGCTGGCCGAGGACGGCGCACCAACGCTGATCGACAAACTGGCGAACCCCGAGATCCGCATCGTCTCGCTGACCATCACCGAGGGCGGTTACTGCATCGACGACAGCAACGGCGAATTCATGGCCCACCTGCCGCAGATCCAGCACGACCTCGCGCATCCTGATTCGCCAAAAACCGTGTTCGGTTTCCTCTGCGCTGCATTGGGCAAGCGCCGCGCCGCCGGCACCCCAGCGTTCACTCTGATGTCCTGCGATAACCTGCCGCATAACGGCGCCGTAACGCGCAAAGCGCTGCTCGCCTTCGCCGCGTTACGCGACGTAGACCTGCACGACTGGATCGCCGAAAACGTCAGTTTTCCGAACGCCATGGTCGATCGCATCACACCGATGACCAGCACTGCGCATCGCCTGCAACTGGCTGACAAACATGCCGTCGACGATGCCTGGCCGGTGGTCTGCGAACCGTTCGTGCAGTGGGTGCTGGAGGACAAGTTCGTCAACGGTCGCCCGGCGTGGGAGAAGGTCGGCGTGCAGTTCACCGACGACGTCACGCCTTATGAAGAGATGAAAATCAAGCTGCTCAACGGCAGTCACCTGGCGCTGACCTACCTGGGGTTTCTGAAGGGCTACCGCTTCGTTCACGACACCATGAACGACCCGCTGTTTGTGCGTTACATGCGCACCTACATGGACCTCGACGTCACGCCGCAACTGTCCGCCGTGCCGGGGATCGACCTGAGCGATTACAAGAACACACTGGTCGAACGTTTCTCCAATCAGGCGATTGCCGATCAGCTGGAACGGGTGTGTTCCGACGGTTCATCGAAGTTTCCAAAGTTCACTGTGCCGACGATCAACCGTTTGATCGCCGATGGCCAGGAAACCAAACGCGCGGCGCTGGTGGTGGCGGCGTGGGCGTTGTATCTGAAAGGCGTGGACGAGAATGGCGACACCTACTCGATTCCCGATCCGCGCGCGGCGTTTTGCCAGGCGCTGGTCGCCGATGACGCGCTGATTACCCAGAGGTTGTTGGCGGTGGAAGAGATTTTTGGTACAGCGATTCCACGCTCGCCGGAATTTGTCGCGGCGTTCGAGTGGTGCTGTAACAGCTTGCGCGAGGTGGGTGTGACGCGGACGTTGGAGCGCGTGTTGGCCTGAATTCGGAGTTGAATCTGCACCGATATCGATCTGACGCTTTAAGGATTTACCATGGCAAACCCACAACTCTTCCTCGGCATCGATTGCGGTACCCAAGGCACCAAAGCCATCATCCTCGATGCCGCCAGCGGTCAGGTCCTCGGCCAGGGCGCCGCCGCGCACACGCTGATCAGCGCCGCCAACGGCCGCCGCGAGCAAGACACCTGTCAGTGGCTAGAAGCGTTCGTGACCGCCGCCCGCCGGGCACTAATCGCCGCCAACGTTAATGGCCAGGACATCCTCGGCGTCGGCGTTTCCGGCCAGCAACACGGCCTGGTTCTGCTCGACGAGCAGAACCGCGTACTGCGCCCCGCCAAGCTCTGGTGCGACACTGAATCCACCCCGGAAAACGACCGGCTGCTCGCCCATCTGGGCGGCGAAACAGGTTCGCTCGAGCGCCTCGGCGTGGTCATCGCGCCGGGCTACACCGTGTCCAAACTGCTCTGGACCAAAGAACAGCACCCCGAGATTTTTTCGCGGATCGCGCGCATCCTGCTGCCCCACGACTACCTCAACTTCTGGCTCACCGGCCGCAGTTGCAGCGAGTACGGCGACGCCTCGGGCACCGGTTATTTCAACGTGCGCACGCGCCAGTGGGACTTGCAACTGCTGCGCGACATCGACCCCAGCGGACGCCTGCAAGCGGCACTGCCGGAGCTGATCGACGCCCATCAAGCGGTCGGCACGATCCTGCCAGGCATCGCCGAACAGCTGGGCGTCAATCCGCAAGCGCTGGTCTCCAGCGGTGGTGGCGACAACATGATGGGCGCCCTTGGCACCGGTAATATCCAGCCCGGCGCGATCACCATGAGCCTCGGTTCCTCGGGCACGGTTTACGCCTATTCCGATCAACCCAACGTCAGCCCGGACGCCTCGGTCGCCACGTTCTGTTCCTCCAGCGGCGGCTGGATGCCGCTGGTCTGCACCATGAACCTGACCAACGCCACCGGGGCCATTCGCGATCTGTTCGCGCTGGACATCGCGCAGTTCAATGACCTCGTCGCGCAAGCCCCGATCGGCGCCGAAGGTGTGAGCATGTTGCCGTTTCTCAACGGCGAGCGCGTCCCCGCCCTGCCCCATGCCACCGGCAGCCTGCTCGGCTTGAGCATGACCAACCTGACGCAAGCCAATCTGTGCCGCGCCGTGGTCGAAGGCACCACCTTCGGTTTGCGCTACGGGCTGGACCTGTTGCGCCAGAATGGCTTACAAAGCCTGCGCATCTGCCTGATCGGCGGCGGCTCGAAAAGTCCGGTGTGGCGGCAGATCGTCGCCGACATCATGAACACCCCGGTGATCTGCACCGAGCAGGGTGAAGCCGCCGCCCTTGGCGCGGCGATTCAGGCCGCGTGGTGCAAGTCCTGGGCAAACGGGCAGGAAGACAGCCTGGCGGACCTGTGCGAGCGTTGCGTGAAACTCGACCTGGCCAGCGAAACCCTGCCGATCGCAGAGAATGTGGCGGCCTGTCAGCAGGCCTATGAACGCTATCGACAGCATGTCGCAACCCTTTAAAGAGCGAACAACTATGTATCTGGTGTGTGGCGAAGCGCTGTTCGATTTCTTCAGTGAAGACGACGCTAGCGGCCTGGCGTCAAAAGTGAATTTCAAGGCGATTGCCGGCGGGTCGCCGTTCAACGTCGCCGTCGGTTTGCGCCGCCTGGGCGTGGACGCGGCATTGTTTGCCGGACTGTCGACCGACTACCTCGGCCGGCGTTTGCAGCAGGTCCTGCAGCACGAGGGCGTTAGCCAGGATTACCTGGTGGATTTCGCCGCACCGACCACACTGGCGATGGTCGCGGTCGGCGCCAACGGTTCGCCGCATTACAGCTTTCGTGGCGAAGGCTGCGCGGATCGGCAGTTGAAACCGGAGCATGTGCCGGAATTGGGCGCTGAAGTGCGCGGCTTGCACATCGGCTCGTTTTCGCTGGTGGTGCAGCCGATTGCCGACACGTTGCTCGCGTTGGTGCAGCGCGAAAGCGGCAAGCGTCTGATCAGCCTTGATCCGAACGTGCGGCTCAATCCTGAACCGAACATCGAGCTATGGCGTTCGCGGGTGGCCGAGTTGGTGACCCACGCTGATTTGATAAAGGTCAGCGATGAGGATTTGGGCTTGTTGTACCCCGAGCAGGACCCGCAGCGGGTGATTGAAGGCTGGTTGCGGCATCGCTGTCAGTTGGTGTTTTTGACCCGGGGTGGCGAGGGTGCGACAGTGTTCAGCCGCATTCATGGTTCGTGGTCAGTGCCGGCGTGTTCGGTGAAGATTGCCGACACCGTGGGGGCTGGCGATACGTTTCAAGCGGCGTTGATCACCTGGCTGACCGAGCAGCAGCTGGATTCGGTGCAAGGTGTGCAATCACTTGCGCGCGAGCAGATCGACGGCATGTTGAAGTTTGCAGTGCAGGCCGCAGCGTTGACGTGCAGCAAGAGCGGGCCGGATTTGCCGTATCGGCATCAGCTGGGTTTGCGCTGAGGCTGACGTAGCCTTCCGCGACAGGCGGCATTCAGCCGGATTAACCATCGCTTAACTTTGCGGTCCAAGACTTTACTGGACCGCACGCCCTCAGATTCCTCTGACGCCCAGTGCGGCAGGTTCGACGACGCTTTCGTCGAGCTCACTGACTGTCCGCATTGGAGATCGCTCATGAAAACCCGCACCTTGCTGGTGACCGCCGCCCTCGCCTTCAGCGCTATTGCCGGGCTCGCCCAGGCCAATGATACCGATTCATCGAAAGCCGTGCCGTATCAGTACGGAATGCCGCTGCATGTGGGCAAGGTGGTCGCATTGACCGAGCCTTCGACCATGGACTGCAAAGTCATTACCGCAGCCATGAAATATATCGATACGTCCGGCCAACCCTCAGAGATCACGTACCGCAAGTTGTCGGACGCGTGCAGTTATCAGAATTAATTGAGTGAAACGGGTGCCGGGTCTGAAATTTTTTCAGACCCGGACAACGTTGCTGGAGGCGGGAGTCGGGTTACAGCGCTTTCCTGTCCATATGCAGAAGCTGGAAGCTGGCTCGTTGATCCATGTCTGAGCGCAATCCGGCGATCAGGTCATTGATTTCACGACAGCCATTGAGCTTTTTCGCATCGATACCGGTCACCAACAGATCAAGGTGGTCGGTTCGTCCGTCTGCATATACCTTTACAGTCATCGACAGGTCTGGCGACAGCGCGCATTCACAACGTTTCGGCAAAAAACTGCTTTCAATAATATTGCGGAGTTCCAAGGCAGATAAAAACATGGCGACCCTCTCCTTACTGTGAGATTGCCAATCAACGATCAACGCTGACTCAAATGAGATCCATGGTCAGCTCAAGAAACTAGAGCATAAAACATGCCTTGAATTTCGCCGTGCAGTTCATCGGCGAATCAAGGGTTTAGTGTTTCTTCAAGTAAATGGCCTCATGCAATATGCAAGAAAGGTGCTTTCAAGCCCTGCAATTTGCCCGTTTCTGTAAAAGTGTGAAGCGAACTCGCCAAATCAGTATCCGCCGACACCGACGGTATAGAACTACCGCCGGGCCGAATGTGGCGCCGGCTATCGACCTTCATTTACGCCGGGTTACCGCTCAACGCGGCGCGTTCGGCGACATGCCGCAGACTATCGAAGTTGATGTTGGCTCCGGAGTCGATGGCCACAAAGGTTTGACCACGAACGCCGTTTTGTTTTACGTATTTCTTGATTCCCGCTACGGCCAATGCGCCGGAAGGTTCGGTGATCGAGCGGGTATCGTCGTAAATATTCTTGATTGCCGCACAGAGTTCATCGTTGCTGACGGTGATCACTTCATCGACGCAAAACCGGCAAACTTCAAAACCATAGGCGCCGATCTGGGCGACGGCGACGCCATCGGCGAACGTGCCGACGTTGGGCAGGACTACACGCTCATCGGCATGTAAGGCGGCGCCCAGACAGGCGGAATGTTCTGACTCGACGCCGATGATGCGAACTTCAGGCCGCAGGTATTTGACGTACGCCGCGATGCCCGCGATCAGCCCGCCACCGCCCACCGGGACAAAGATCGCGTCGAGCGAGCCTTGATGCTGGCGCAGGATTTCCATGGCAACGGTGCCCTGCCCCGCGATCACGTCAGGATCATCGAAAGGCGAAACGAAGGTACGACCGGTTTGGCCCGCCAGGTCCAGGGCATGCGCCAAGGCAAACGGAAAGCTTTCCCCGTGCAGCAACCCCTCGGCACCCCGGCTGCGCACCCCCATCACCTTCAATTCTGGCGTGGTGGCGGGCATGACGATGGTCGCGGCAATCCCCAACTCCCGCGCCGCCAACGCCACGCCTTGCGCATGATTGCCGGCCGAAGCGGTGATCACGCCGCGGGCCTTTTGCTCATCGCTCAATTGCACGAGCTTGTTGTAGGCCCCGCGGATCTTGAAGGAAAAGGTCGGTTGCAGATCTTCGCGCTTGAGCAAAATCTGATTGCCCAAGGCTTCGGACAAGGCCGGCGCGGCTTGCAACGGCGTACGCACCGCCAGCTCGTAGACCGGCGCGGCGAGGATCTTCTTTACGTAGTGCTCAAGCAGGGCCTGCTGGGTGGGCGTGCTGTTCATGGGGTCTCCTGACGTTGATCAGAGCCCAGGAGACAGAAAGTAAAAACCCGCCTCTAGGGCGGGTTGGGTGCTGCAGTCGTGAGCTAGCCCGCCAGAAAAGGAACGGCGGTAATAATGCTTGGCTGGCAGCGCAATACGGTGGAAGTCATGGCTGGAAATTAGCCGGGCTCCGTGGGCAAGTCAATGGGCAATCAATCAGGACGCAGTTGTATCTGGTGGTTCGGGGTTTGCAGGATTGGAAGTTGCGCGCTTGAGATAGCTATCGCGAGCAGGCTCACTCCTACATTTGACCGAGTTTTCCTGAACAACTCGGTCAAATGTAGGAGTGAGCCTGCTCGCGAAGGCGGCGTGCCATCCAACCCATCTATCTGGCCAACCGCCGCAGCCCCACCACCATCACCCCCGCCCCTGCCATCATCGCGCTCAAAAACAACGGATACGACACCCACCAGGGCGTGCCCGCCGTCATCATGCTGAACTCGGACATGCCGCCAATGCTCGCAATCAGGTTTAGCGGCAGAAACACCACGTTGATCAACGTCAGCTTGCGCAGCAGGTTGTTCATGCTGTTGTTCATCAGGTTGCCCCGGGCGTCGATCAGCCCGGAGAACACCGTGGAATAGATTTCCGCCTGTTTGTAGCACTGGTTGTTTTCAATGATCAGGTCGTCAATCAGACCAATGGCCTCGGCGCTGAAATGCTGCTTTTCCGCGTGGTTGCGCAGGCGGGTCAGGACTGCGCCGTTGCTGTGGATGGCGTTGATGTAATAGATCAGGCTTTCGCTAAGGTTGAACATCTGGATCAGGTGCTGGTTCTGCATCGACGCGTTGAATTTCTGCTGCAACTCCCGCGCGACCAGCTTGATCACCTTGAGGTGGCCGAGGTAGTGATGGATGTTGTTGAACAGCAGGTCGAGCAGTACATCCAGCGGCGTGTTCAACTTCTGCCGTGTGCCGAGCCCGTGCAGCGGCGAATCATCGGTGGCGATCACCAGCAACCGCTGGGCACAGAACAGCAAACCGCAGGATGACACTTCAAAGGCCAGGCTGCCGGCGCCGGAATAGTTTTCCGGACGTTTCCAGATCAGGAACAGGTTGTCGGGATGGAACTCGATGCGCGACACCTCGTCCGGGTCGAGCGCCGAGGCCAGCGCATGTTCATCGAGCTTGAAATGGCTGTGCAGCAGTTCCCTTTCGGCCGCGTCGGGGTTGCTGAACAGCATCACCTCGGCGTCCAGCCGCTCGACCGCGTGCAACGCGCCGTGGGTCAGTTGAAAGCTTTTGATCATCGGCCGTTCACCAGGCCTGGCCGCGGCGCTTGAGTTCCAGGCGGCGCACAAACTCTTCTAGCACCAGCGAGTACAAATCGTCCTGCAAATAGGCGTCTTCGATGCCCGCGTCCATGTTCGGGTTGTCGTTGACTTCGATCACCACGACTTTGTCGCCGGACTGCTTGAGGTCGACGCCGTACAGCCCGTCGCCGATCAGATTGGCGGTTTTCACTGCCAGTTCGACCACGGCACGCGGGGCTTCGTGAACCGCCAGAGTGCGGCATTCACCGTTGACGTCCTGTCCCATGGCTTTGTGGTTGTAGATCTGCCAGTGGCCCTTGGACATGAAGTATTGGCAGGCAAAGATCGGTTTGCGGTTGAGCACGCCGATCCGCCAGTCGTATTCGGTGTAGAAGAATTCCTGCGCCAGCAACAGCACTGAGTGTTCGAACAATTCAGCGGTCGCTTCGAGCAAGGCTTGCTGGCTTTCGACTTTGATCACACCACGGGAAAAGCAACCGTCGGGGATTTTCAGTACCAGTGGAAAACCCAGGCGCTCGCCCACCCGTTCAAAGTCTTCCGGTCGCTCCTTATAGAGTATTTCGGTGGCGGGCATCCCGAGTTGATGGCTTTTCAGCAGGTCCGTCAGGTAAACCTTGTTGGTGCAGCGCAGGATTGATGCCGGGTCGTCCATCACCACCAGCCCTTCGCTCTCGGCTTTCTTGGCAAAACGGTAAGTGTGGTTGTCGACACTGGTGGTCTCGCGGATCAGCAGGCCGTCGTATTCGGCGAGGCGCGCATAGTCCTTGCGCTCGATCAACTCCACGTCTATGCCCAATGTCTTGCCGACACGTACGAAATTGTCCAGCGCCTTGGGGTTGGACGGTGGCAGGGCTTCCTGTGGATCGTGCAGGATTGCCAGGTCGTAACGGGCCAGGCGCCGCGAACGGGGTAGGCGCCAGATCTTTCGACTGAAACTGTCCAGAGCGTTGGCGAATTGATCTTCCTGATCTTCGCGCAACTTATGCAGCGCACCTGATTTAACGCCTTCAATGTGCCAGCCATTAGTTCGACGAAACTCAACTAACAGTATTGGACACGGGAATACTTCAAATAGCTGTCGCGCCAGATCCTGCAAGGGTTCGATATTAGTCTTGCCAAAGTAGAGTGTCAGGGTGAAACCTTCGGTATCGCTGTAAAGATGATTACTCAGGGCTTTCTCCAGCGGTTTCTCCAGATCGTCAAGCGCCAGGCCATACAGGGATTTTTTGGTTAACTCGCTGATGGTTCGCACCGATGGAATGACCTTGTGCCCCCGAGCCTCTGCTAGCAGCGAACAATAATAGCCGTGCCCCAGGTACTTGTAGCTACGGCACAGGTTGATCACCTGGACGCGTTTACCCTGCTCGTTGTCACGGGTCTGCTCAAGGTATTCCTGAGCCGTGACGACGTCTTCGCTGGGGAAGTAGGACGCCCAGTCTTCCTTGCGCTCGACGATGATAATCATCTGGCTGGAAGTTCTAATCGTGTCATTTAAATAAGTTGCCGCCGGCAAAGTTTGCTCGGATACTTCGCGCCAATGACCCTGTACCGCTGACATAGTGATCGATCCGTTGGAGAACAAGACCTTTCCTATTAAGCACGAACTTTTTCGAAAGTCTCGTTTCGTTACGCAACTTTTACGGCGGTCATATGCATCCTTTATTCCGCTTGGCGGTAGTTGAAGATTTACCCGCGTTGCTGGCACTCGAACAGCAGTGTTTCACCACGGACCGGCTCACCAGTCGCAGCTTTCAATGGATGATCAATAGAGCCCATGGACAGTTGCTGGTGGCAGAACGCGATGGACAATTGTCGGGCTACGCCGTGGTGCTTTTTCACCGCGGCACCTCTCTGGCGCGGCTGTACTCGATTGCCATTGCCGAACCGGCACGCGGCAGTGGGCTGGGCAAGCAATTGCTCGAACGCATGGAGGCCTGCGCCCTTGAACACGACTGCGCGTACTTGAGACTGGAAGTGCGCATCGATAACCCTGCAGCGATTGCCCTGTATGAGCGCAATGGCTATCGACGTTTCGCCCTGATCCACGATTACTACGAGGACCACGCTGATGCGCTGCGTCTTGAAAAACGCATAGTGCAGCACCGTGATTCCCGCAACTTCAAAGTCCCTTGGTATGCGCAGACAACGGAGTTCACCTGCGGCCCGGCGTGCCTGTTGATGGCCATGGGCGCCTTGCACCCGGACCGTATGCTGGAGCGCCGCGAAGAATTGCAGATCTGGCGCGAGGCGACCACCGTGTTCATGACCTCCGGCCATGGCGGCTGCAGCCCTCAGGGCCTGGCGCTGGCGGCAGCACGACGCGGGTTTCGCGTACGCCTGCAAGTGAGTAGAACCGGGCCGTTGTTTCTCGATGGCGTGCGCGATGAGCATAAAAAAGACGTCATGCGCCTGGTGCACGATGACTTCGCCGCACAGCTGAAGGCCACTGACGTGGAGCAAGTGATCGGCGGATCGCTGGACCTTCCACGATTACTGGCCGAGGGCGGGCAGCCGCTGGTGTTAATCAGCAGTTATCGGCTGACCCGTTCCAAATCGCCGCATTGGGTGATCGTCACTGATTGCGATGAAGAATTTGTGTACCTGCACGATCCGGATGTCGATCACAGTCAGCATCGTCAGCCGATGGATTGCCAGCATTTGCCGGTCAGCCACGGGGAGTTCGAGAAGATGTGCAGCTTCGGGCGCGGCAAGTTGCGGGCGGCGGTGATTCTCTACCGCCGGGTCGTGGCTTGATCAACCTTTTTAGCCGTGATTGGATTATTTGAGGCCGACTTTGTACAGCACGCCGTCATCCTCATCGGTCAGCACATACAAATACCCATCCGGTCCCTGCCGCACATCGCGAATGCGTTTGTTGAGTTCGCCCATCAGGCGCTCTTCGTGAACCACCCGGTCGCCGTCGAACTGCAGGCGAATCAGCTCCTGACTCACCAGCGCGCCGATAAACACGTTGTGCTGCCAGGGCTTGAAGCGATCCGCGTCGTAGAACGCCATGCCGCTCAAGCCGGGAGATTTTTCCCAGACGTGATGCGGCGCGACAGTGCCTTCGGCAATCTTGCCGTTGGATTCCGGAATCGGCTGGCCCGAGTAATTGATCCCATGGGTCGCCAGCGGCCAGCCGTAATTCTTGCCGCGTTCGATGATGTTGATTTCGTCCCCGCCTTTGGGTCCGTGTTCGTTTTCCCAAAGCACGCCGGTCCAAGGATTAAGCGCCGCGCCTTGCGGATTGCGCTGGCCATAGGACCAGATTTCCGGGCGCACGCCGGACTGACCGACAAAGGGGTTGTCGTCGGGCACCCTGCCATCGGGGTAGATTCGCACGACTTTGCCTTGCAACTTGTCCAGGTCCTGGGCAGTGGACCGGTCGTTATTCTCGCCGAGGGTGATGAACAGGTAACCGTCTCGGTCAAAGACCAGCCGCGAACCGAAGTGATTACCGACCGACAGCTTGGGCTCCTGACGGAAGATCACCTTGAAGTTGTTGATCGCCGTCAGGTCTGTCGACAGCTGGCCGCGACCGACTGCCGTACCCGCCCTTTCTCCTTCGCCACCGCCTTCGGCATACGACAGATACACCGTGCGATCCTGCTCGAAGTCCGGCGACAGCACCACATCGAGCAAACCGCCCTGGCCCTTGGCCCAGACTGTCGGCACGCCAGTGATCGGCGCCGAGAGCTTGCCATCGACGGCTACCATGCGCAGGTTGCCGGAGCGCTCAGTCACCAGCATGCCTTGCCGATCGGGCAGAAAGGCCAGGGCCCAGGGATGATCCAGCCCCTCGACAATGGGCGTGACCTCAAGAATGCCCTGCTCGCTTCTCAGCTCCTGAACCGGCGCCGCAAAAACTCCGGAGGAAGTGGTGATCAGCGCGCTCGCACACAAGGTGACCAGGAGGGTTTTACGCAACATGCACGATTCCTTTTGTCGTTTGACTGGCGGACAGAACGGGTGTAATGCCGCTCAACGGTTGTTGGTATCCGCATCGCGACGGGGCGGATTGGGGATGAATTTCGGTGGGCTGGCGGGTGCCGTCCGGTCCTGAGGATAGCGATTGCCGATGCCGCCGTTATCCAGTGTCGGCGGACGTGGAACGGGCACGGTGTTCGGCCCGCGAATGGCCGGCGCGCTGGGCTGCGTGCCTTGCATGCTGTTGGGGTTGGCCCGGCGAATCGGGCTGTTGTATGGGTTGCTGGTGCTGCCCGTCGGACTCTGGGCCAGCAGCAACGGAGTGGATGGCAAGTCGGCGTGAGCCAGGTTGCTCAGCACGCCACTCAAAGCCAACGCCGTGACGCCCAGCACAAATCGGTTCATTGGCAGCCTCTCTAGATAACGTGATACAGCCTTCGATAGCACGCTACGCCCAGGGTTCGGATTTGTTAACCAAAACCTCCCCGGCAACATGTAACACGAAGTTGAACCCCCGCCCGGACTGGGCTGCACATCGCTGAAACTTTTGCTTCAGGGCACAGGTCACCTATTCATCACTCGCGAGGAGACGACCATGGCACGGGCAATCTGGAAAGGCGCAATCAGTTTCGGGCTGGTGCATATACCTGTGGCGCTGGTCTCGGCGACGTCTTCCCAAGGCGTGGATTTCGACTGGCTGGACAGTCGGAGCATGGACCCGGTGGGCTACAAACGCGTCAACAAAGTCACCGGTAAAGAGGTGACCAAGGAAAACATCGTCAAAGGTGTGCAGTACGAAAAGGGTCGCTATGTGGTACTCAGCGAGGAGGAAATCAAATCGGCGCACCCGCTGTCGACGCAGACCATCGACATTTTCTCCTTTGTCGACAGCGATCAAATCCCTCTGCAAAACATCGACACGCCCTACTACCTGGCGCCGGACAAACGCGGCGGCAAAGTGTATGCACTGCTGCGCGAAACGCTGAGCAAAACCAACAAGGTCGCCCTCGCCCACGTGGTTTTGCATACCCGCCAGCATCTGGCGGCGCTGATGCCGCTGGATTCGGCGATGGTCTTGGTGATGCTGCGCTGGCCGGCCGAAGTGCGGAGTCTGGAGACGCTGGAATTAGGCGCCGAGGTGACCAAACCGGAATTGGCCAAGGGCGAACTGGACATGGCCAAGCGTCTGGTGCAGGACATGAGCGGCGACTGGAACCCCGATGATTATCGCGACAGTTTTGAAGACAAGATCATGGCGTTGGTCGAGAAGAAGGCCAATGAAGGCAAGATTGAGGATGTCGAGTCGGCGACGGGTGAGGAAGAGCGCAAGACAGCGGATGTGATCGATTTGACCGAGCTGCTGAAGCGCAGTCTGGGGGGTAAAGCGGGTGGGAAGTCGCCGGCTAAACCGAAGGCAGCGGAGAAACCGGCCGCAAAAAAAGCGACCAAACGGTCGAGTGGTTGATGAAGTTTTTCGGTGAATTCGGAGCCCCCATCGCGAGCAGCCTCACTCCTACAGGTTGGAATGTATTTCCATGTAGGAGTGAGCCTGCTCGCGAAGGCAATTCAAGCCTCAACAGACCATTCAAATCCAGACAATCACTGCCAGCAACCCGACAAAAATCGCCCACTTCTCCAGATAGTAGAGATTACGATTGCGCTTCTTCAGCGCCTTCCCGCGCAAACGAATCTTGTAGATCCTGGCAAACAGCCGATTGATGGCTCCGGTCTTGTCGCCCACATCATTCGGCGCGCCCGCCGCCGACATCACGTTACGGCTGAACCAGCCGTTGAACGCCGCCGCCCAGCGATACTTCATCGGCCGCTCAATGTCGCAGAACAGAATGATGCGATTCTGATCGGTGGTATTTTCCGCGTAATGAATGAACGTCTCGTCGAACATCACCGCCTCTCCGTCGCACCAGTGATAGTGCTCGCCATCGACGTTGATGTAGCAACCGGCGTCGTTAGGTGTCTCCAGCCCAAGGTGATAACGATAAGAGCCGGCGTACGGATCACGATGGCGCACCAGTCTGGAACCCGGTGGCAACTCGGCGAACATTGCGGCTTTGATCGAGCCGATGCTCTGCACCAGTTCGGTGGTGCGCGGGCAGAGTCTCATCGCCGACGGATGGCTGTCGCCGTACCACTTCAGGTAGAAGCGCTTCCAGCCGGTTTTGAAAAACGAGTTGAAGCCCACATCGTCGTACTGGTTCGAACGCTTGATCTCACCTGCCAGCAGCAAATTCCGGCCTTCTTCGCGAATTTCCTGCCAATGCGCCTGCAACGGATTCAGGTCCGGGAAATCGGCAGGATCGAGATAAGGCCTGCTGGGGATTTTCGAGAACAGGTAAAGGAAGCAATTGACCGGTGCCAGAAACGACGAGTGATCACTCAGTTGACGGCCCAGTTTGTGGCGCACACGACCCCGCAGGTGAACGTACGCAATGCATACAACATAAACAGCGGCAAAGATGAGTTTCACGGAAATCGTCACACGTCAGAATTGAACAGACTACGTCCATGCCTGTCGGCATCACATCGGAAGATGGCAGTTTAGCCACGATTTGTAACCAATAGTTCACCTGCAAATGTGAAAATCTGTCCGCTGATACTGCCAAAGCGCCCGCGTGGCCTCAACGCCCTATCGTTTAAGGTGCCAGACCAGTACAATCGCCGCCAAACATTACGCGCCCCCCTTGGTTGATGACGGGAATGACCCCCGCCTCAGCGCACTTCGACTCGGGCCAAGCGCTCCATATGCTGCTGTCCACTTATTGCCAGATGGACCTTCCGCTTCTGACCGGGATGCATTTCCCGTGGTTCAAATACGGAAACGGGTACTGAATCGGTACTGCCGCAACCCTAGCTACTCTGAATGCTTCGCAGGAAAAACCTTTGATCTCTACAGCTAACATCACGATGCAGTTCGGCGCCAAGCCGCTATTCGAAAACGTTTCGGTCAAATT
The DNA here is from genome assembly GCF_054897705.1 of Pseudomonas sp. GB2N2. NCBI lineage: Bacteria > Pseudomonadati > Pseudomonadota > Gammaproteobacteria > Pseudomonadales > Pseudomonadaceae > Pseudomonas > Pseudomonas sp. GB2N2. The sequence continues at coordinate 1,259,349 of NZ_CM142701.1, read as the reverse complement.
CGCCGCGGGCAACCGTTACGGCCTGATCGGCGCCAACGGCTGCGGCAAGTCGACCTTCATGAAAATCCTCGGTGACGACCTTGAGCCGTCCGGTGGCCAGGTCATGCTCGAGCCGAACGTGCGCCTGGGTAAATTGCGCCAGGACCAGTTCGCCTACGAAGAATTCACCGTGATCGACACCGTGATCATGGGTCACGAAGAGCTGTGGAAGGTCAAGGCCGAGCGCGACCGCATCTACTCGCTGCCGGAAATGACCGAAGAAGACGGCATGGCCGTGGCCGAGCTGGAAACCGAGTTCGCCGAAATGGACGGCTACACCGCCGAATCCCGCGCTGGCGAACTGTTGCTGGGCCTGGGTATCGGCATCGAGCAGCACTTTGGCCCGATGAGCGAAGTTTCCCCTGGCTGGAAACTGCGCGTATTGCTGGCGCAGGCGCTGTTCTCCGATCCTGAAGTGCTGTTGCTCGACGAACCGACCAACCACCTGGACATCAACACCATTCGCTGGCTGGAAAACATCCTGACCCAGCGCTCCAGTCTGATGATCATCATCTCTCACGACCGTCACTTCCTGAACAGCGTGTGCACCCACATGGCTGACCTGGATTACGGCGAGCTGCGCCTGTTCCCGGGCAACTACGACGAGTACATGACCGTGGCGACCCAGTCCCGCGAGCAATTGCTGTCGGACAACGCCAAGAAGAAAGCGCAGATCTCGGAACTGCAATCGTTCGTCAGCCGCTTCTCGGCCAACGCCTCGAAAGCCAAGCAGGCCACTTCCCGCGCCAAGGCGATCGACAAGATCCAGCTGGCCGAGGTCAAGCCGTCGAGCCGTGTCAGCCCATTCATCCGTTTCGAGCAAACCAAGAAGCTGCACCGTCAGGCGGTCATCGTCGAGCGCATGGCCAAAGGCTTCGACGGCAAGCCGCTGTTCAAGGACTTCAGCTTCCAGGTTGAAGCCGGCGAGCGCGTGGCGATCATCGGCCCGAACGGTATCGGTAAAACCACCCTGCTGCGCACCCTGGTCAATGAACTGACCCCGGACGCCGGCACCGTGAAGTGGACCGACGCCGCGGAACTGGGCTACTACGCCCAGGACCACGCGCACGATTTCGAAGACGACTGCAACCTGTTCGACTGGATGGGCCAGTGGACCCAGGGCGGCGAGCAAATCGTTCGCGGTACCCTCGGCCGCATGCTGTTCTCCAACGACGAAATTCTGAAGTCGGTCAAGGTGATTTCCGGTGGTGAGCAAGGTCGCATGCTGTTCGGCAAACTGATCCTGCAAAAACCAAACGTGCTGATCATGGACGAACCGACCAACCACTTGGACATGGAATCCATCGAGGCGCTGAACCTGGCACTGGAAAACTACCCGGGCACGCTGATCTTCGTCAGCCACGACCGTGAGTTCGTCTCGTCGCTGGCGACCCGTATCATCGAGCTGAGCCCGAGCGGCGTGATCGACTTCAGCGGTACGTATGACGACTACCTGCGTAGTCAGGGTGTTGTGTTTTAAGTAAGCCTTGCTGCAACTGAAAGCCCTGTCCTGGTGACGGGGCTTTTTGCATTTCAGCATCAATAAACATAAGCCTGCGGTACCCGGATTCTGTAGGCGCCGGCTTGCCGACGATAGCGTCCGCGAGATCGCCATCGCCGGCAACCCGGCTTCTAAACTAGGCCGTATTCCAAGGCCGGAACGCCGGGCATTTGATCGTTAGCCTGCTTTCTTTTATCAAGCGACCGCGCCATGATGCAGGTCTCCCACCGCCGCCCGCGAACGAGCTCCCATGTCTGCGCAGCAACTGCCTCTGCCAAGCTCCACGGCGATCACCTTGCAGATCGTCTCCATCGTTTTCTATACCTTTATCGCCTTCCTCTGCATCGGCTTGCCGATTGCGGTGCTGCCGGGTTACGTGCATGAGCAGCTGGGTTTCAGTGCGGTCGTGGCGGGGCTGACCATTGGCTCGCAGTACCTTGCCACGCTGCTCAGCCGTCCGATGGCCGGGCGCATGTCGGATAACATCGGCACCAAGCGTGCGATTGTTTACGGGTTGTCGGGGATCGTCCTCAGCGGCGCGCTGACGTTGCTGTCGACGCTGCTGCAAAGCTTTCCACTGACCAGTTTATTGATTCTGATCGCCGGCCGTTTGTTGCTGGGGATCGCCCAAGGCTTGATCGGCGTCGGCACCATCAGTTGGTGCATGGGCCAGGTCGGCGCCGAACACACCGCGCGTTCGATCTCGTGGAACGGCATCGCGTCCTATGGCGCCATTGCCATTGGTGCACCACTGGGCGTAGTGATGGTGGCCGAATACGGTTTTGCCAGCCTCGGGATCGCGCTGTCGGCGCTGGCTGCGCTGGCGCTGGTGCTGATCCGCAACAAACCCTCGGTGCCGGTGGTGCGCGGTGAGCGTCTGCCCTTCTGGGCGGTGTTCGGGCGCATTGCGCCATTCGGCGCGAGTTTGAGCCTGGCCTCAATCGGTTACGGCACGCTGACTACTTTTATCACCCTGTATTACGTCAACCGTGGCTGGACCGGCGCCGCGTACTGCCTGACGGTGTTTGGGGTGTGCTTCATTCTGGCGCGTTTGTTGTTCATTTCAAGCATCAGCCGTTTTGGCGGATTCACCTCGGCGATTGCTTGCATGAGCATCGAAACGGCGGGCCTGGTATTGCTGTGGCTCGCGCCTTCGACCGGTTACGCCCTGATCGGCGCGGGCCTCGCCGGGTTCGGATTGTCGCTGGTGTACCCGGCGCTGGGCGTGGAGGCGATCAAACAGGTACCCAATTCCAGTCGCGGTGCGGGACTGAGTGCTTATGCGGTGTTTTTCGATCTGGCGCTGGCAATTGCCGGGCCGTTGATGGGCGCGGTGGCGCTGAATTTGGGGTACTCGTGGATTTTCTTCTTCGCCGCGATGCTGTCGATCACCGGGCTGGGGCTGACCCTGCTGCTGAAACGCCGCTCAATCACCTGACAACACTACCTTTGTAGGAGTGGTGTTTATTGATCGGCAGTTTGCATGCCCGCGCGGGTTGGCTTGCCCAGGGCATGGGAGAAGAAGCGCCCCGCTTCGGAAATCATGTTGCGGTGAATGTCCTCGCGGTCGACGCCATCTGCGTCAGTGCACAACGCCGGCATGGCCGCGATTTGCTCTTCGTTGCACGGCGCCATGAAGACGAAGTGCCCTGCCCCGGCCAGCAATTTGAAGTCCGGCGCGGTCGGCAGTTTGCGCGCCAGTGCCGCGGCGTTTTTATCGAAGGCCACCAGTTTGTCGCCGTCGCCGCTGTAGAGCAGCACCGGCACATGCACATCGGCCAGGGTATGACGGCCGAACTTCAGGCTCAACGGCGCCATCAGCAACAACGCGTGAACCCGAGGATCAGCCACCGGTTGCAGGTCATCACGGTCGACGATCAGCTCGCCGTGGGTATTGCAGGCATCGCGGTCGTCCGGACGCTCTTCGCAATAGCGGCGCAGGCGATCCAGGTCAGGCGTGGCGCCGGACAGGATCAACGCGGTCTCGCCGCCGGCTGAATACCCGATCACGCCCACCTGATCGGCATTGACGAACGGCGAGAGCATGGGGTCGCCCAGGGTCGCGGTAATGGCTTCGGAAATCTGGATCGGCCGACCGTACAGGTTGCTCAAGGTGCCAAGGCGGCTGTGGTCTTTGGAGTTGTCGCCGGGATGAATCACCGCCACCACCACAAAACCTTTACGCGCCAGCGAGGTGGCAAGGTCGTGCAGGGCCAGCGGGGTTCCGGTGTTGCCGTGGGATAGCATCAACATCGGGAAACGGCCGATGGCGACGCGGGTATCTTCGCCCGCCTCGACGGCGTAGCCCTCGAGTTTGCTCGTGTGTTCCCGGTCGCTGGAGGGATAGAACGCGATGGCGCGCATCGGCTGCAAATCCAGCGGATCAAGAAAGCTCAGCTCGTGGTAGCCGACGCTCCAGTGCGGATGTGGCGCAGGGGCTGCGTGCACTGAATTCAGGCTGCCGAGCAGGCAAATCAGTAACGTTGCACAAAGACGCACCATGGGATGCCCCACCTTTGTTACTGGACCGGGAAGCCCGTTCTCCTGCGACACATCGAGGAAGCGGCCTTGTACCAGCAAATGCGGCCACCAAGGTCGATACAGAACGGGGACGTTAACCCTCGACTGCATAACCTGGGCCACAACATGAACTGCGCATCAAAAAACTTGCAATGATCAGAAATAAAAAACTCCGCATCTGACACTTGCGTGATCAGAATACAGAGTTTTTTGGGGTGTTGCCCGAGCTCATTTACATCTTTACGCAAGCCTTACGCAGCGGCGAACAGTTGCTCGCTGATTTTGGTGCGAGCGTCACTCATGGCTTTGGTGCGCACTTCGTCACCGTACGCCAGGCCTTCAGCACGGACGAATTCGATGTCGGTGATGCCGAGGAAACCGAACAGCAACTTCAAGTACTCTTCGTGGGCAACGCCAGACGCCTGACCGGCATGCAAACCGCCGGAAGTCGAGACGATCACGAGTTTCTTGCCACCGCACAGGCCTTCAGGACCGGCTTCGGTGTAATGGAAGGTCTTGCCGGCAACGGCGATGCGGTCGATCCAAGCCTTGAGTTGGGTCGGGATGGTGAAGTTGTACATTGGCGCGGCGATGACAATGGCATCGGCGGCGAGGAATTCGGCCAGCGTCGAGGCGCTCAGTTCAGCTTCGTGCTGCTGTGCGGCGTTGCGCAGTTCAGCCGTGGTGCCGGCGGCGACCAGGGTGGTGGCGGAGAAGTGGCTGATGGCATCGCTGGCCAGGTCGCGGTAAGTGACGACGGCAGCCGGCTCGGCGGTTTGCCAGGCTTTGACGACTTCGCCGCTCAACTGACGGGAAGCCGAGTTGTCACCAAGAATGCTCGAATCGATGTGCAGAAGTTTCATGTGGGATCTCCAGGTGAGGACCGCCACGGGGCGATCTGATGGAAACAATCCTACAGACGAAACGAATAGGTGATTAGACTGCAACAATGCGATAGTTCGTCTCACTGATAGAACAGTCGAGCACACAAAGCCATGCAAGACCTGAATGACCTTTATTACTTCGCCAAAGTGGTCGAAGCCGGCGGTTTCGCCGCCGCCGGGCGTTTGTTGGGTATTCCCAAGTCGCGGCTGTCACGGCGGATCGCCGAACTTGAGGAACGACTGGGCGCGCGCCTGCTGCAACGCACCACGCGGCAGCTCAAGTTGACGGCGGTGGGTGAACGCTATTTGCGGCATTGCCAGGCCATGCTGCTGGAAGCCGAGATGGCCGATGAAGCCGTGGCCAGCATGTCCAGCGAGCCTCGCGGACGCTTGCGCGTATCTGCTCCTGTCGGGCTGGCCCATGAAATGCTGCCCACAGTGATCAGCCGGTTTCTCGAGAAATACCCGCATGTTCAGCTGGAAGTCATGCTGGTCAACCGCCGGGTCGATCTGGTGACCGAGGGCGTAGACGTGGCGCTGCGGGTTCGCGAGCCGGGTGACGAAGACCCGTTGCTGGTCACTCGACGCCTGCGTCAGGCGCAGATGCTGTTGGTCGCCAGTCCGGACTTTCTCCATGGCCGGCCGATCAATCATCCCGAGGACCTGAAGGGTTTGCCGGTGCTCGGCGCACTTGAGGCAGACCGCATGGTGCACATCCGCATGCTCGATCAGCAAGGCAAGAGCCATGAGTTCGCACTCGAAGCGCGACTGGGCATCGACGATTTCATCGTGCGCAGGGCCTGCACCCTCTCAGGCCTTGGCTTTACCATGTTGCCAATGATGTATTGCGAGCAGGAGCTCGAAAGTGGCGCGCTGGTGCAGTTGCTGCCCGACTGGTCGTTGCCGGGCGGCTGGCTGCAAGCGGTCTACCCTCACCGGCGCGGCGTAATGCCGGCCGTGCGCGCCTGGCTCGACCATTTGATCGAATCATTCAATGCCTGTGGGGACCGTTTGATATGAAGGCTGGACGCATGAGCGAAGAGGACGTCGCGCAATTCTGCCTTGCACTACCGGGTGCGCGGGAAGACTACAAGTGGGGCGGCGTGCGGGTGTTTTCGATCGCCGGCAACAAGATGTTCGCCCTGCAAAACCTTAGGGGCGACTCCCTTGCCTTCAAGGTCGACAAGGATCTGTTCCTGGGCCATTGCGACCGCCCGGGCATTCACCCGGCGCCGTATCTGGCGCGAGCCCAGTGGATCATCATGCAGACGCCCTACCCACTCGGCGCCGAAGAACTGCACAACCTGCTGCAACGCTCGCATCAATTGGTGGTAAGCAAGTTGCCCAAGCGCACTCAGGTCGGATTGCTGCTTTAAAGCGTTTTTAAAATAACGCCAGCAGGTTCGACCCGATGAACAGTTGATCGATCCAGAACACCTGGTGCAGCAGCACGATCATCCAGAACAACAGTTGAAAGGACACCTTGCGCGTCTTGTGCCGGAACACTTGTTGCGCCACCAGGGCGCCGGGCCAGCCGCCCGCGAGTTCGACCGCATGCAATACGTTTTCGGGCGTGCGCCAGCGATCGGTGCGGGCCTTGCGCTTGTCGCTCCAATACAGGAAGAACGCCAACACGCTGACGATGCCGTAGGCCGCCAGCGGAATCAGCGAAATCCCTCGCAGCCAGAACGACACCGACCCAATCAGCGGCAGCGCGCACACGATGGCGAACACCAGCAATTTCAGCCTTGGATTCTGAATCTGCCCACCGGAGTTGCGTCCGGGAATGTTGCGCGCGCTGGCCTCATTCATGCCTTGGCCGCGCTCCAGTCGATCCAGCCAAACTGCCAGGTCGCCAGAATGACCAGGCCGAAAGCAATGCGATACCAGGCGAAAGCCGCATAGCTGTGGCTGGCAATAAACTTCAGCAACGCTTTGACTGCAATCATCGCGAAGATGAACGCGGTGACAAAACCGACCGCAAACACCGGGAAATCAGCCGCCACGAACAGGTGCCGATATTTGAAGCCCGAGTACACCGCCGCCGCGACCATGGTCGGCATCGCCAGGAAGAACGAGAACTCGGTGGCCGTCTTGCGCGACAGGCCGAACAGCAGGCCACCAATGATGGTCGAGCCCGAACGCGAGGTGCCGGGAATCATCGCCAGGCATTGGGCGAAACCGACTTTCAGTGCGTCTTGCCAGGTGATCTCGTCAACGGTTTCGGCGTGCACCTCATGCTGACGTTTTTCCGCCCACAACATGATGATCCCGCCCACGACCAATGCCGCTGCCACCGTTATCGGGTTGAACAGGTAATGGTGGATCAGATCGGAAAAAATCACCCCCAATACCACGGCTGGAATGAAGGCAATCAGCAGGTTGGCGGTAAAGCGCCGGGCACTGGGTTGTGTCGGCAAGCCAGTCACTACATCGAGGATCTTGCGGCGAAACTCCCACACCACGGCCAGAATCGCGCCCAACTGGATAATGATGTTGAACGCGATAGCGCGCTCACCGCCGAAATCGAGCAAGTCGGCCACAATAATCTGGTGTCCGGTACTGGAAATCGGTAAAAACTCCGTCAGCCCTTCTACAACCCCAAGTATCAATGCCTGCACAGCGGTCCAAAGATCCATCAATCCCCCAGGAAGCGATGCGCGACGGCATGCCCCGTTAATATTTTTTCAAGTCGTTCGCTGCAACCAGCGTAGCTAAAAGTCCCGCGCACAGAATCCGGACGGAACGGTAAAAATTCCGTGAAACGTCGACATGGATTCAGGTTTTTCCGTGCGGGGCCGAAATCCTATCAGACAAGCCCGATTTACGCTGCCACGTTGTTGGACTTGGGTCGGGTAGGCCCGATCAGCAAAATGTGATCGGATGCTGGCGATCATTTATTACAAGAATAAGACACCGGAGTGACCGCGTTATGAACAGCTTGCGCAATATGTCAATCAGCCGCCGTTTGTGGCTCATTCTGATCGTGGCCGTCATGATGCTTTTGACCTTGGGCGCGTTGATGCTCAAGCAGATTAACGAAGACCTGTATCGCGCCAAGGCGCAGAAAACCCAGCATGTGGTGCAGACTGCCAGCGGCATCCTCGCCTATTTCCACGACCTGGAAACGGCCGGCACGCTGACGCGCGACGCGGCGCAGAAGCAGGCACTGACTGCTGTTCGCGGTCTGCGCTATGACCAGAACGACTACTTCTGGATCAATGACCTGACGCCGGTGATGATCATGCACCCGGCCAACCCGAAACTCGATGGCCAGAACCTCTCGGCGATTCGCGATCCGGACGGCTTTGCGGTGTTCAATGAAATGGTGGCCATCGCCAAATCCAAGGGCGCCGGGGCGATCAATTACCGCTGGCCGAAACCGGGTGCCAGCGATCCGGTGGGGAAAACCTCCTACGTCAAACTGTTCGAACCCTGGGGCTGGGTGATCGGTTCAGGTGTGTACATCGATGACGTGCAGGCCGAGTTCACGGGCCAGGTCTGGAAAGCCACCGGCGTCGGCCTGGTGATTGCGGCGATCATGGCGCTGCTGGTGATTCTGATTGCCCGCAGCATCGTGCGTCCGCTCCAGGACACCGTGAACGCCATGGCCAACATTGCCAGCGGCGAAAGCGACCTGACCCGCAGCCTCGACACCCATGGCCAGGATGAAGTCACGCAACTGGCGCGCCACTTCAATGCGTTTACCGCCAAGTTGCGGGGGGTGATCGGTGAGTTGCAGGTGTCCGCCAGCGCCCTTGGCCAGTCGTCCAGCGAGTTGGGCAACGACGCCGCCCAGGCCCAGCAACGCAGCCAGCAGCAATCCCAGCAGATGGAACTGGTGGCCACGGCTATTAATGAGGTGACCTACGGCGTGCAGGATGTGGCGAAGAACGCCGAGCACGCGGCCAGCGAAATGCGCAATGCCGAATCCCAGGCGCAACAAGGTCAGGTCAACATTGACAGCAGCCTGCAGCAGATAGACAAATTGTCTTCGACGATTGATCAGGCCGTGGAAGTCATCCGCACCCTGGCGACCGAAAGCACGCAGATTGGCAGTGTGCTGGAAGTGATCCGCTCCATCGCCGAGCAGACCAATCTGCTGGCACTCAATGCCGCCATCGAGGCCGCCCGTGCCGGCGAGCAGGGTCGTGGATTTGCCGTGGTGGCCGATGAAGTTCGCTTGCTGGCCCAGCGTACACAGAAGTCCACCGCCGAAATTCAGTCGATGATCGAGCGCCTGCAATCCCACTCCGAGGCTGCGGTCAAGGTCATCAGCGACAGCAGCCGCGCCTCCCAGCTGACCATCGAACAGGCCGGCCTCGCCGGTGCCAGCCTGAACGCCATCGCCCAAGCCCTGCGCAACCTCAACGGGCTGAACGCCTCCATCGCCAGTGCGACGCTGCAACAGGCCCATGTGGTCGAGGACATCAACCAGAACGTCACCCAGGCAGCGGGGTTGTCCCACCACACGGCGCTGGCGGCGGAGCAGTCGAGCGTGGCGAGCGTGCGGTTGAAAGCATTGAGCGAGCAGTTGAATGGGTTGCTGAAGCAGTTCCGGGTGTAGGCACCTTCACGGCCTCGTAGCAGCTGTCGAGCAGCGCGAGGCTGCGCAGCAGTCGTAAAATCCTGCACCCCGGTTTGCCAGACATTCCGCGGCGCCTGATTGACGACTGCTCCGCAGCCTCGCAGGCCCGACAGCTGCTACAAATACCGCGCATGGCGGCTTGCCTACCCGGTACAATCTGCCCCCCTTTTCCGCAACTCCCCAAGGAACCTCCATGTCCGGGCTTGAACTGTTTGCCGCCGCCCTCGGTGTCATTGCCGTCTGGTTGACGGTCAAACAGAATCCTTGGTGCTGGCCGATCGGTCTGGTGATGGTGCTGGTTTACAGCGGGGTGTTTTTTGAGGTGAAGCTGTATTCGGACATGCTGTTGCAAGTGGTCTATGCCGCGTTGCAGGTTTATGGTTGGTGGCAGTGGACGCGCGCGGGGAAGGCACGGCAAGGGCGGCAGGTCAGTCAACTCACGGGGCAATCGATCGCGGCAGGCCTGGCCATCGGCGCCCTCGGCAGTTTGTTGCTCGGCGCGGCGATGGCGCTCTGGACCGATGCCGCCCAACCCTGGCTCGATGCCGCGTTGACCGGCTTCAGCCTGGTGGCGCAGGTCTGGATGGCGCAAAAGCGCGTTCAGTGCTGGCCACTGTGGATCACCCTGGATGTGATCTTCGTCGGGCTCTTCATCTATAAGGGCATGTACCTGACGGCAGGACTCTACGCATTGTTTACCGTGATTGCCGTGGAAGGCTGGCGAGAATGGCGTGCTGATCCGGCGCTGCGCACATGAAAGTCCTGGTGCTGACCGGTCCCGAATCCAGCGGCAAGAGCTGGCTCGCGAGTGAGATTCACGCCAACTTCGGCGGCATAGTGGTCGGCGAATATGTTCGGCATTTCATCGACACTGAGGCGCGTGTAACTTGCTATGAAGACATCACGCCCATAGCCGATGGCCAGCTCGGGTGGGAAGACACGGCACGGAACGAACAGTCCTCACTGCTAATTCTCGACACGCACCTGCTAAGCAATATCCTGTGGAGTCGCACGTTGTTCGGTGATTGCCCGGACTGGATTGAGCAGGCCTTGCTCGCCAGGCACTACGACCTGCATTTATTGCTGAGCCCTGACGCCGTGGGCTGGCATGACGACGGACAGCGTTGCCAACCGCAACTGGCAGAACGCCAGGCGTTTTTCCAGGCCAGCCACCAGTGGCTTGACCTCCACCGCCAGCCCTATCAGGTGGTGCAAGGTGACTGGAAACAACGCAAGCAGGCGGCGTTCGAGGCTGTCGCTCGCTTGCTAATTGCCTGACAGGCGCCCACCGGCCTGGCGAAATGTCCATTCCTGAAACACTCCCCCTTGGCAAAACCCCCGGACTAAAGCGGCCCGGGTCCTCTAACAAGAATTTGTTAAACCACTGATACAAACTTCCTTCGGGACCTCTAGCCCGCTAGTACGCCCGCGTGGACGGCGATTCAGCGCAGCCGTGTCTCAGCGGCGTTACAAAATTTTTTGACTATTTCGACAATAAATTCCAACCCGTTGTTTTTTCGACAAAAACCAAAACCGGCACACCTTCTGCTCTCTTCACTCGCAACGCTGATCAGGGCCAGCGTTCCACTTACAGAAGGAATTGCTGCCGTGGGGACATTCAACAACAAAATCTATAGCCTCGTGCTCAGCGGATGTGCACTCGGATCACTCGTGTGCCTGCCCGTACAGGCTGACAACGGCATCATCATTATCAAACGTGATGTCCAGGTACGAAACGCCGTGCAACCGCCGTTGACCCCCGATCCTAATCCCACCACCGTCAACGCCAACCCATCCAGACAAATTCTCAGTCAAACCAGCGAACTGAGCGATGGCGATTTTGCCAACGTCGCCAGTGGCGCGGGCATCTCGCGCCTGGTCGTTCAGAACAACAATCTGGGCGGAAATATCAGCACGCAGAATCAGCTGTCCAACCAATCCGCCGGACGCTCGGGAAATTCAGGCGGCGGCATTGCCAACATGGTCAATTCAAACGTCCAGCAAGGCTTGGGCGCTCTGAAAATCATAACGGGAGACCGTTAAGATGAATCGTTCACTGCTGATTATCGCCATGTTTTTCAGTGCATCGACCTTGGCTCAATCTCTCGTTCCCGTGATTAACAACGCCGATATCGACAATTCAGGTGCGCAGTACGACGGCAACGTCAGCGTCAACCAGGCGGCCGGCGATCAACAGCAACAGGCCAACGCCCGGGCGATCGCCAATGGCCCTGGCGCCAGCGCGACCACGCAGATTCGCCAACGGTTGAATACGGTGGCCGACCCCAGGATGGATGCCAAAGCCAGCATCCAGGGCAACTCCTTCAGTAACGGCAACGGCGCCCTGGGCGTGAATCAGAGCGCGGGTGCCAATACCCAGCAAGCCAATGCGCTGCGGATAAGCATCAGCACACAGCCGCAAAGTATCGACGACAGCGTCCTCATGCAACAGAACGTGGCGCTGCTCAACAACTCCGATCCGACTGATTCTGCGCCGGGCTTTCGCCAGGTCACTACCAGCGACCAGGCCTTCACCGGGAGCCGTGGGGTAATTCAGTTGAATCAGAGTGCAGGGGTGGGAAACCGAATGGGCAACACCCTGAGCATACGGGTCGCGGATTGACCCAAACAGGAAGTACAAACGGGTAATAACAACACTTAACCTAAAATAAGTACGGAGAATCACCATGAAACCTTCGATGGCACTAAAGCCTCTGGTTTTCGCAATTGCTGCGCTCATGGCTGTAGCTGTACAAGCTAACGGAAACGATAACGATGACCACCACAATGGTCATCACCATAACGGAGGCAATCAAACGCCTCCTCCAAAAATGATACCTATCAGCGCAACTGCCAACGCGAACGACAAGCAAAGCAGTACCGGCAACCGTATCTACAACCAGGGAACTGAGAACTCAGCCGAGATGAGCAGTTCTGCAGCAGGTGCCAGCGGCAACGTCGGCGTCAACGTGGCGGCCGGCTCCGGCAACCAGCAGGACAACGCCGCCGCCATCGCAAACGCTGCTTCCGACAACGCTTCCATCGATAACAGCTTCGTGTTTGGCACTGCCAGCGCAACATCCAAAGTTACGCAAGTCAGCAACAACAACCGGGTCGAAAACTACTCCACCACTAACTCTGCTGTGATGAGCGGTTCGGGTGGTGGTGCCAGCGGCAACATGGGCATCAACATTGCTGGTGGCGACCTTAACCAACAGAAAAATACCATGGCAATTGCCAACTCCAGTGCGCCACTCGGTAATGCTTCTGCCACCGCCTCTGCCGATCAAAGCGGCCCTGGCCTGACCGTGGTTAACGGCGCCGACAGGACTTACAGCCTCGACACGCTGTCGTTCACCACAACTCACACCGGCAGCGCCTCTTTCAACAAAGATTCCAATTTGAGCGTTGATAAGAGCAAGTCGAGCAACTGGGCTGCGAGCGGTTCTAACAGCTGGGATGCCAGTGGTTCGAAATCTTCCAGTGCGAGCGGTTCCGCAAGCACGGATTCGAGCGCCAGCAGCAGTGCGTCTATAAACGCTACTCTGGCCGCATCGGCGGATGCTGCCGTCAGCTTTACTCGCAATAACGGCAATGGTGATCGCACTCGCAGTGCGAGTGGTAACGCGTCGTTGAACGCATCGCTCGATGCCTCTGTCAACACGTCAAACCAGAGTTCAACCGATTCTTCGTACGAAAAAGCGCATGCGTCTGAATTCGCGAAATCGTTTGACTCGTCCTACGATAAATCTGGCGAAAAATCGTCCTCGTCGTCGAAGGACGTAACGAAAAGCTTCAGCGAAAGCAGTTCATTTGATCTGAGCAACACCTACTCTTATCAAGTGCTGACTCCAACTGGCTGGGCCAACCCTGTGACCAACACTGCAACCCTGAGCGGTTCGGTGAATGGCGGCAGTGGCAACCTCGGCGTCAACGTAGCCGCCGGTGTGGGCAACCAACAAAGCAACTCGTTGGCCATTTCCAACCAATCGTTCTGATTGCTGGCTCTGGAGGCCCCCTTACGGGGGCCTTTTTCCACACCACCAGAAGGCATCCCACCATGCGCATGATCGCTTTGGCATTTCTGCTTTGCGTAGCCAGCGTGAGCGAGGCTGCACAAATGCCGCTTTCCGTCCTGCCGGGCGGTGCAGTGGTTTACAAGCCGATCCAGAGCCTACGTGAGCGTAAATTCGCCGACCTGGTGCAGCAGAAAACCGACTTCAGTTGCGGCGCAGCGGCGCTGGCAACTATTTTGCGTCAGGCCTATTGGCTGGACGTGAATGAAGAACAGATCATCGAGGGCATGCTGGCTCACTCGGACCAAAACCTCGTCCGGACCCAGGGCTTTTCCATGCTCGACATGAAGCGTTATGTGGAAAGTATCGGCATGCGAGCCCGTGGCTATCGGGTCGCGCCGGAAACGCTGAATGACATCAAGATTCCGGTTGTTGTGCTCATGGATATCCGCGGCTACAAGCATTTTGTGGTCATGCAGAAAGTCGATAAGGGCTGGGTCTATATCGGAGATCCGGTACTCGGTCACAAACGCTACAAAGTCGAAGACTTCGTCAAAGGCTGGAACGGCATCATCTTTGCCATCATCGGCCAGGGCTACGACAAAACCAATGCGTTGATCGACCCGCCTCTGCCACTGACCGCCAAGAGCCGCATCAACAACTTCACACCTGTGCAGGACGCAGAGCTGATGGATTTCGGATTCATTCGAAGCGACTTCTTCTAATAACAAAAGGAGCACGACGCTCCGGGAGCATTCAATGAAGACTTCAACCTGGCTGGCCCTGGTTTGCCTGACCGCCAGCCTGCCGACCCAGGCAGAGATATTCAAACCCATTGAACTGAGGGATTCGGAGTTGGCGACCCTGCGCGGACGCTATGTCATGCCGGGGAGGATCGTCAGTTTCGGCATTGTCATGACCAGCACCTGGCAAAACGCCAAGGGTGATGTGATCGGGGCCACGTCCTCGATGCAGGTTCAGCAGTCGACCATCAAGCCACAGTTCTATGTGTCGTTGATCGACCAATCGGGCGCAAGCTCAACCATCAAGCAAGGTGCCAGCTCCCAGCAAGCAACTCAGCAAGTCGCCCAGCAAGGTACCGGCGTCGTCTCCGGCGGCAACGGTCTGAACAGCACCGAAGGCGTCACTCAAGTCGTGCGTGCGGCTGGCGACAACAACACTGCCTATAACAACGTCGATATCAATGTCGCCAAGGGCAATGAGGCTCCGACAGTTCAGCCACAGGGCCAGGCACTGGTCGACGGCTCAACGGTTGTCGGCGCCAATGGCGCGGGCTCGATGAGCGTTTCCTCGACCGGAGCTGGCGTGCAACTCAACGTCCTCGCCAATAATAACCAGGGCAGCTCGGTACAGCGCCTGGCCCAGGGCGGACTGATGCAGAACACGACATTGCTGGGTGCCGGCAATCAGGTGCGCAACCTCACATCACTCAATGTGGTGCTGCGTGACAACGTGCCGACAGCCGGGGCGCTGAGTGGCAACCTGGACCAACTTAAAGGCATTCGCGCTCTCGGATTCTGATCTACGCTCAGTCTCATCAGATGTTGTCAGAAGGGACGGCTAACCCATGCACCGATCTACAACGTTCAAAGTAATCGTTTGTTTGAGTAGTCTGGCTCCGGCCTCTTTGCTTTACGCGGCACCGGACCCCCAGGTCGAAGCACTAAAACAAGAACTCATGGAGCTAAAAACGCGTTACGAAGCACAACAGAACGCGCTGATGGTACTTGAGCAGCGCGTTCGCCAAGTCGAAGAAGCACCTGCGAGCCCCGCGCCCAAGCGCCTGACCAAATCCCCTGCCGAAGCCCCCAAGGGTGGTCAGACGGTGGCCGGGGCTGCGGCGGGAGCCAGCGGCAGTTCTTATGGCCAATCGCTCAAAGATGATTCCGAGCCGGCGCAAAGCGTTTCCAATCTGTATGACGAAGCCAGCGGATTCTTCGGTGGTGGCAAGTTCAGTGTCGAAACCGGCCTGACTTACACGCACTACGATACCCGGGCATTAACGCTCAATGGCTTTCTGGCACTGGACTCGATTTTTCTCGGCAATATCAACCTCGACCGCATCAAGGCCGACAACTGGACCCTGGACCTGACCGCGCGCTACAACGTGGCACAGCGCTGGCAGTTCGACATCAACGTGCCGATTGTTTACCGCGAATCGACGTATTCCTCCGGTGGCGCCGGTGGCGGCGCTTCGGTAACGTCTGATGCAACCGTGACCCGTGATCCCACCATCGGCGATGTCAACGTTGGCGTTGCTTACAAGTTTCTGGATGAATCGGCCAACCTGCCCGACGCCGTCGTCACCCTGCGCGTCAAGGCACCCACCGGCAAAGACCCTTACGGTATCAAGCTGGTCGAAGACCCGAACAACAGCAGCCTCGCGGTCCCCGAGGACTTGCCTACCGGTAACGGTATCTGGTCGATCACTCCGGGCCTCTCGCTGGTCAAGACCTTCGACCCCGCCGTGCTGTTTGGCACCCTGGCCTACACCTACAACGTGCAGGATTCTTTCAGCGACATCGACCCTCGGGTAGGCACCAAGGTCAAAGGCGACGTGAAACTGGGCGATTCATGGCAGGTCGGCGCCGGCATTGCATTCGCCTTGAACGAGAAGATGAGTATGTCGTTCTCGTTCACCGATCAGTTCGCCCGCAAGAGCAAGATCAGGCCTGACGGCGGCGATTGGCAGTCAATCTCCAACAGCGATTACAACGCGGCCAACTTCAACATCGGTATGACCCTGGCAGCCTCCGACAACCTGACGATTGTTCCCAACCTGGCCATCGGCCTCACCGACGACGCGCCAGATTTTTCCTTCAGCCTGAAATTCCCTTACTACTTCTGATCCACGCACAAAAGCCCCGCTGCGATTTGATCGAAGCGGGGCTTTTCATTGCTTGAAGATCAACGGATCTGATGTTTGTGCAACAACCGGTAGAAGGTTGGCCGGGAAATGCCCAGCACTTTGGCGGCGTTGCTCAAGTTATCGCTGTGACGGTTCAGCACATCGCACAACGCCTGGCGCTCTGCCCGATGCTTGTAGTCTTCGAGCGTGCCCATTGGCGCGGCGACGGCCTGATGGCTGATCAGCCCCAGGTCCCGCGCTTCGATCTGCCGGCCCTCGGCCAGGACCAGGCCGCGCCGTACCCGGTTCGCCAGCTCGCGAACATTGCCCGGCCAGTCATGCTTGCCCATGGCAATCAAGGCGTCTTCACTGAAGCTGCGCGGACGGCGGCCGGTTTCGTGGCTGTAGAAATGGGAAAAGTGGTTGGCCAGCATCGACAGATCCCCATTGCGTTCACGCAGGGGCGCGGTCGAAACCTGCAAGACGTTCAGGCGGTAATACAAATCTTCGCGAAAGCGTTTTTTCTCGATCGCAGCCTCGAGATCGACGTGGGTCGCGGCCAGCACCCGCACATCCACGGGAATCGGCTGGCTGCCGCCCACCCGCTCGATGTGCTTCTCCTGAAGAAAACGCAGCAGGTTCGCCTGCAGTTCCAAGGGTAGATCACCGATCTCGTCGAGAAACAGTGTGCCGCCGTGAGCCGCCTCGATCCGTCCGACCTTGCGTTGATGGGCGCCAGTAAAGGCACCCTTCTCGTGGCCGAACAGCTCGGACTGGATCAGGTGCTCGGGGATCGCGCCGCAATTGATCGCAACGAAAGGTTTGCTGTGGCGCAAGGATTGCCGATGCAGCGTTCGAGCCACCAGTTCTTTGCCGGTGCCGCTTTCGCCGCGAATCAACACTGGCGACTCGGTGGGCGCCAGTTTGCTCAACAGCTTGCGCAGTTCGCGGATCGGCTTGCTGTCGCCCAGCAGTTCATGTTCGGGCTGATCGATGTGCAGCGTGCCCTGCCCGCGCAGGCGCGCCATGCCGAAGGCCCGACCCAGTGTGACCTGAACCCTGGAGACATCGAACGGCAAGGTGTGAAAATCGAAAAACCACTCGCAGACAAAGTCCCCGGCGTTCTGTAGTCGCAGGACTTCCTGGTTCAGAACGGCGATCCACTCGGTCCCGCTACGGCTGATCACCTCTTTGACGGCATCCGGGTGCTCGAGATGCCAGGGCTGTAAACGCAGCAAACCCACATCACAGTTGCGGTCTGCGGCGTTCTCCAATGAACAGCTATCAACGTCCCAACCTACCGAGCGCAGTCCCGGCAACAGGCGATAGCAGTCGTCGCAGGGGTCAACCACTAATAGACGGCGTAATGCAGGCGCTTCGCTCATGACTGTTCCTTGGCGCCAAATTTTAAGAAATATTATCAAAAACAGTAATTTGGCAGACCTGGCTGTAACGTTAGCAATAATTTGACGCGTGCTTGTACCGTTTGACTATAGCCGTTGCACTCAAGCAGTTATAAGACGCCAGTTTGATAGTTAACTATCGATCCGAATCTTTCATTCAGCTTTCAGAAACCGTCAGAACCCTGAACGAGCAAAAGAATATTGAAATTTCTTTTAATTGTATGTGACCCACCCCGGGGTTGCGGGCATCAGTACAAGTAACCAGCCGAACGGTAAGCCCAACCGACGGCACATCACTTGATTGGGCATACAGAGAGAAGACCCCATGACCGCCCCGCTCCGTATCAACGAAGCTCTTTTGATTGCCGACCGCGCGTTCAAGCCATTTCAATGCGTGGCCTGGGCCCCACAGGACGGCAATGGCGAACTCTGCCTGAGCGTCATCGACCGTACCAATAACCGTATTGGCCGCACGCAAATTCCGAGCAGCGCTTATACCGACCCCGCGCAACTTGAGCATGTTCTGGAAGAAGCCCGCAAAGAGCTGAGCCAGGAAGGCTACACACTGCAATCGTGGTCCATGCCGCACTAAGCGTTTGCGGATTACCTCAAGGTAATCCGCAACTTCCCTTTATCGTTAGTTCGCTGGCGTTGACAGCCAGCGACACTTTCGATATTCACTTATTCGAACTTCCACCCCGCCGATTAATTGGCTGGCTTTCCAGTGGTTCGAAAAGTCATTGTTCTGGCACATAACGACCCTCCACCTGATAGCTTTGACAGTTGTGCGCACAGTCATTCAGGCGTTGAATGACTCCCCAGTCGCCACCCCTGCTTATCCTGGATCACGACGACTCGCAAGGAGATGCGTGCATGTCAATCCAGACAATTCTTGCCTCACCGGTAGCGCTTGCTGGCGCTGGCGAACTCGACGAGTCCTTTGCCGGCACCGGCAAAACCCAAGTGTATTTCGCCGGCAGCACCTCCAGCATGGCCAATGACGTCGCGATTGATCCGGCAGGCCGGTTGTTGATCGCGGCAAAAGTCGGCACCCAGGGTGGCAGTCGGCTTGGCCTTGCCCGCCTGCGCGAAGACGGCTCGGCGGATCTTGAATTCGGCCAGCAAGGCAGCGTCATCACCCAGTTCGAACGCGGCTTCGAGGCCATGGCGGGCAAAGTCCAGCTGCTTGCCGACGGCCACATTCTGGTGGCCGGCCTGCAGTATGAAAATGCCCACCGCACACTCCCCGCCCTCGCACTGTTCGATCAGCTTGGCAAACCGGTCCCCTCATTCGGCGAACACGGGCGCTGTGTCGTGCGCCTGCCGGGCAATCTTTCCCAAGGCGTACGCGACACGTGGTTGCCGCCCGGCGTACCGGGTGCCGAAGCCTGTGACGTTTATGTGCAGGACGATGGCAAGATCCTGGTGCTGGCCAATCATCATTTTGAGCTGGCGGATCACGTCGGCGTCATCATGCGGCTCAACCCGGACGGCTCCCTGGACGACACCTTCAACGGACGTGGCTTTGTGCTGGTCAGGCATTTGCTGATGAACACCTGGCTGAGCAACCTGCTGGTCCAAGGTGACGGGCGGATTCTGGTGGGTGGTTCGATCAATTTCCCGGAAGAAGGCCTGCTCGCGCGTTATCACGGCGATGGCAGCCTCGACAAAAGTTTCGCCGTGGACGGCTTCATGAGTTTCATGGCGCAGGGACGGCCTGCTCAAGTCAGCCGGATCGTTCAGCAAGATAACGGCGATTTGCAGAGTTTTGGCAGCAGCCGCGACCCGATGCACTGCATGTCACTTAAGGTCCATGGCAACGGGCGCCCGCACAATCATTGCAACGGCGGCCACCCGCAGTTACTGGACATCGGCCACAGCGGTTGCCAGTGGACCGCCGCCCAAAGCCTCGCGGACGGGCGCGTGCTGACCGTGGGCACCACGGCTGGAGGTGTCGAAGCTGATTTCATTGTGGCTCGGCATCTGCCCGGCGGGCAGCTCGACCGCAGTTTTGCCAACGGCATCGGCTGGGTCCGCACCCGCCTTAGTCGCAGCCCAAACGCTGCAACATCGGTGGCCGTGCAGGCCGATGGCAACATCGTCGTCGCAGGCCATTCGCTGGAGGGTAACTATCGGGCAATCGTCGCGCGTTATCTGGGCTAAGCGCGTCCATATTTCCTACGCTTGATCTTGCCTTCGTCTTACGGCAACTTGCGCGCTTCTTAATACAAGGAGTAGCCGATGTCCGGTTCCATGGCTCAGGCGTTCGCGAGTAATTTTCTAGGCCACTCGCCCCGCTGGTACAAGGCCAGCATCGTCGGCTTCCTGATTCTCAACGCGCTGGTGCTGTGGACCTTGGGCCCGGTAGCGGCGGGTTGGTTGCTGGTTCTGGAGTTCATTTTCACCCTGGCCATGGCGCTTAACTGCTATCCACTGGCTCCCGGCGGCTTGTTGCTGATCGAAGCGCTGTTGTTGAAGATGACCACGCCCCAGGCGCTCTACGACGAACTGCTGCACAACTTCCCGGTGATCCTGCTGCTGATGTTCATGGTGGCCGGCATCTACTTCATGAAAGACCTGCTGCTGTTTCTGTTCTCGCGCCTGCTGCTCGGGGTTCGCTCGAAGGCGATGCTGGCGCTGATGTTCTGCTTTCTCTCGGCGTTTCTCTCGGCGTTCCTCGATGCCTTGACCGTAACGGCCGTGATCATCAGCGCGGCCGTAGGATTTTATTCGGTGTATCACCGGGTCGCTTCCGGCAACGATCCACGCCAGGACAGCGAGTTCAACGATGACCGGCACCTGCCCACGCTCCACCATACCGACCTTGAGCAATTTCGCGCTTTCCTGCGCAGCCTGCTGATGCACGGCGCGGTGGGCACTGCACTGGGCGGCGTCTGCACCTTGGTCGGCGAGCCGCAGAATTTGCTGATCGGCCACGAGATGGGTTGGCACTTCGCTGAATTCTTTTTGAAGATCGCGCCGGTGTCATTGCCGGTAATGGTGGCTGGCCTGATGACGTGTGTACTGCTGGAAAAATTGCGCTGGTTCGGTTATGGCACACGGCTGCCGGACAAGGTGCGCGCCGTGCTGGCCAGCTATGCTGCCGAGGACACCGCCGAGCGCACCTCACGCCAACGCGCGGCATTGATTGTTCAGGGGCTGGCAGCGCTGATTCTGATCGCCGGGCTGGCCTTCCACATCGCCGAGGTCGGCCTGATCGGCCTGATGGTGATCGTGTTGATCACCGCCTTCACCGGCATCACTGACGAGCACCGGATCGGCAACGCGTTCAAGGATGCCATGCCATTCACGGCGCTGCTGGTGGTGTTTTTTGCGGTGGTGGCGGTGATTCACGATCAACAGCTGTTCACGCCGCTGATCCAGTGGGTGCTGGCGCTGCCGGCGGAGCAACAACCGGGCATGCTGTTTATTGCCAACGGCGTGTTGTCGGCCATCAGCGACAACGTGTTTGTCGCGACCATTTATATCACCGAGGTGAAACAGGCTTTCATTGCTGGCCATATGAGCCGTGAACACTTCGAGACCCTGGCGATTGCGATCAACACCGGGACCAACCTGCCGAGCGTGGCGACGCCCAATGGCCAGGCGGCATTTCTGTTTCTGCTGACGTCGGCGATTGCGCCACTGATTCGCCTGTCGTATGGGCGGATGGTGTGGATGGCGTTGCCGTATACGGTGGTGATGGGGGTGCTGGGCTGGTATGCCGTGAGTTTCTGGCTATAAACGCCGGATAAAAATGTGGGAGTGAACTAGCGAGGGAGGATATACCGCTCGATCGCCTGCGCCGCGCCGTCTTCGGTGTTGGCGCCGGTCACGACGTCGGCCTGGCGCTTCACCGCCTCCTCCGCCTGCCCCATGGCAATCGACAACCCGGCGCGATGGAACATCGCCGGGTCATTGCCGCCATCACCCATTGCCGCCGTCTGCTCCAGTGGCACCCCTAGGAACTCGGCGAGTGTCGCCAGCGCCGCGCCCTTGTTGGCTTGCATCGCGGTCACGTCCAGATAAATTGGCTGCGAGCGCGAGACTTGCGCCTGGCCTTCGACCTTGGGCAGCAATTGCGCCTCCAGCTCGATCAGCAATTGCGTGTTGTTGCTGGTCGCGACAATCTTGTCGATGTATTGCAGGTACGGCTCAAAACTCTCCACCACCACCGGCGGATAACCCAAGCCATGCTGCTCACGGGGAACCATCGGCCCGTTCGAGTCCTTCAGCAGCCAGTCGCCACCGCTAAACACCCACACCTCGATGTCGGCGCGGTCGGCAAACAGGGCGAGCGCGGTCAACGCGGCCGTGGCCGGCAAATAATGCGCAACCAGCAAACTGCCATCGGGATTGACGATCGTACCGCCATTAAACGCCGCCGTCGGCAGATCGACGCCCAAGGCTTCGATTTGCTGCAGCATGGCTTTCGGCGGCCGACCGGTGGCGAGGCTGAACAACACGCCCGCCTCGCGCAAAGAGCGTACGGCGTCGAGGGTGCGCTGACTCAGGCTGTGATCGGGCAGCAGCAACGTGCCGTCCATGTCACTCAGCAGAAAACGGATAGGTTGTTGCGTGGCGTCACTCATCCGAGACCGTGCCAGACGCGACCATCGCGAGTCAGCAGCTCTTCGCCAGCCTTCGGCCCGTCTTCACCCGCCGGGTAGCTCTGCACGCTCGCATCCTGCTGCCAGGCATCAAGGAACGGTTGCACGGCGCGCCAGCCGTTCTCGATGTTGTCCGCGCGCTGGAACAGCGTTTGATCGCCGGTCAGGCAATCGTAGATCAGGGTTTCGTAGCCGGTGGACGGCTGCATTTCAAAGAAATCCTTGTAGGCAAAACCCAATTCGATATTGGCCATCTTCAACGCCGGGCCAGGCCGTTTGGCCAACAGGTCGAACCACATGCCTTCGTTGGGCTGAATCTGGATCCGCAGATAGGTCGGTTGCAGCTCGTCGACCTCGGTATCGCGAAACTGTGCGTAAGGCGCCGGTTTGAAGCAGATGACAATCTCAGTGTCGCGCACGCTCATGCGCTTGCCGGTTCGCAGGTAAAACGGCACGCCGACCCAGCGCCAGTTGTCGATCATGACTTTGAGGGCCACGTAGGTTTCAGTGGTGCTGTCGGGCGAAACGTTGTTTTCCTCGCGATAGCCAGTCAATAGCTTGCCGTCGAATTCGCCGGCGACGTATTGGCCGCGCACCGAATTGGCCCGCGCCTCCTCGGTGGTCCAGGGACGAATCGCCCCCACCACTTTGGCTTTCTCGCCACGCACCGCATCCGCGCCAAAAGCGGCCGGCGGTTCCATGGCCACCATCGCCAGTAACTGGAACAGGTGATTGGGCACCATATCCCGCAGGGCGCCAGTGTGTTCATAAAAACTGCCACGGGTTTCCACGCCAACGGTTTCGGCGGCGGTGATCTGCACGTGGTCGATGTAATGGTTGTTCCAGAACGCTTCGAACAGGCTGTT
The DNA here is from genome assembly GCF_054897705.1 of Pseudomonas sp. GB2N2. Classification (NCBI taxonomy): domain Bacteria; kingdom Pseudomonadati; phylum Pseudomonadota; class Gammaproteobacteria; order Pseudomonadales; family Pseudomonadaceae; genus Pseudomonas; species Pseudomonas sp. GB2N2. Next base: position 1,236,053 of record NZ_CM142701.1, on the reverse strand, counting down.
GGAGAACCGGCTGATCAGAATGTTCTGCACGGTTTCCTTGCCCAGATAGTGGTCGATCCGGTAAATCTGGTTTTCCGACATCACCTTCAGCAGGCAGGCGTTCAAGGCTTCAGCGGTGTGCAGATCGGAGCCGAACGGCTTTTCGATCACCACCCTTCTGAAGGCTTCCGGATTCTCTTGCAGCAAACCGGCGGCGCCGAGACGGCGCACCACTTCGCTGAAGAAACGCGGCGCGGTGGCCAGATAGAACACCGCGTTACCGGTGCCGCTGGCGGCAATTTTTGCCGCCAGCGCCTGATAGGTGCTGTCGTCCAGGAAGTCGCCCTGGACATAGCTGATGCCTTTGGCCAGTTTGGCCCACAGTTCCGGGTCAAGGGCCTGATCACCGTTACCCACCTTGCTCGCCACTTCGGCCCGAATGAAATCTTCGAGCTTCTGCGCAAAGGCTTCATCGGTGATCGCGTTGTGGTCAACGCCGACGATCCGCAATCCATCCCCCAGCAGACCGTCGCGACTCAGGTTGTACAACGCCGGCATCAGCAAACGCTTGACCAGGTCACCATGGGCACCGAACAGGAACAGCGTGGTCGGTGGTGCGGGTTCTGCCTTGGATTTATTGCGCATCAATTGGGTCATTTTTTTGAAGTCTCCACGTGGCCGCCGAAGCCGAAACGCTGGGCCGATAAGACCTTGTCGCCAAAGGTGCCCTGCCCGCGCGAACGGTAGCGCGAGAACAGCGAGTTCGACAGCACCGGAACCGGCACCGATTGCTCCATGGCGGCTTCGATGGTCCAGCGACCTTCACCGCTGTCAGCCACCGAGCCGGAGTAACCGTCGAGTTTCGGATCGCTGGCGAGGGCGTCAGCCGTCAGGTCCAGCAGCCAAGAAGAGACCACGCTGCCACGACGCCAGACTTCGGCAATGTCAGCGACGTTCAGGTCGAAGCGCTGGTCTTCCGGCAAGTTTTCGCTGCCCTTGGTCTTGAGGATGTCGAAGCCTTCCGCGAACGCCTGCATCATTCCGTATTCAATGCCGTTGTGGATCATCTTCACGAAATGCCCCGCACCTGCCGGACCGGCGTGGATGTAGCCGTGCTCCGCGCGGTCGTCGTCGGACGTGCGATCCTTGGTGCGGGGGATGTTGCCCAGGCCAGGCGCCAGGCTTTGGAACAGCGGGTCCAGGCGTTTGACCACCTCGGCTTCGCCGCCGATCATCATGCAGTAACCGCGCTCCAGGCCCCACACGCCGCCGGAGGTGCCGACGTCGATGTAGTGCAGGCCTTTTTCCGACAAGGTCTTGGCCCGGCGGATGTCATCCTTATAGAAGGTGTTGCCGCCATCAATAATGGTATCGCCGGATTCAAGCAAGGTGCTCAGGGTGGCAATGGTGTCTTCGGTCGGGCCGCCGGCTGGCAGCATGACCCAGATCGCGCGTGGTTTGGCCAGGCCAGCCACGAGGGCCGGCAGGTCGATAACGCCCTTGGCGCCTTCAGCGGCCAGGGTGTCGACGAAGGCGGTATTGCGGTCGTAGACAACGGTGGAATGCCCGTTGAGCATCAGACGCCGCGCAATATTGCCGCCCATGCGGCCCAGTCCAATAATCCCGAGTTGCATGTGCTGATGCTCCCTACTACAAATAAAGTGTGTCAATGGTTATAGCCCAACGCGACTAATTTGGGTTAGTTGCGGATAAATGTGGGTTAGATGGGGGTTAGTCCAGAGCGCTGGCTTGAAGTTTCCGGGCATTGTGCCCGATCCTGATGGATAACGTCGGCAATCGCGCCGAAGACACAGCGACCATGAAAAATAAAAAAGTTCCCTTCCGGGGCAAAAGAAATCAAAATTGGCGCCGATAGTAAATCAGCACCGATGTCGGGGCTGATTTACAGTTGATACCGCCATTTGCGAGGTGAGCAATGGGCACAGTCCAAGCAGCACGGCCAGCACAAACCCTTTACGTCACGATCCGTCGTGATGAATTGCGCCAGTTGAAAGACGAGCGCGACCAGCTGAAGCAGGAGGTCGAGCAGTTGCGCCTGTTGACGCAAGGAATCCAGGCTCCGCCAATGCCCGTTACACTGCGCGCTCCCCACGCCTGATCCCCTCGCCTGATTCGGAAGCAGCCCTGCGCTGTTTCCGATACGCTCTGCTGATTCGTCAGCACCCGCAACTCACAAAACTTTCACACTTCCTTGTTGATAATCCGGTTCATTAATGGCCGCACGATATCCGCGCGGCACCCGTTCGTCGGCGACATTCAGTTGCGGGCGGTGAAAGTGATTCAGGCTGGAGCGCAAAATGGCTTTGTTTAAACGCAGCGGCAATTCGACTGCGAAAGGTTTTGATTGGCCAGGATTACTCTGGCTGTTCCTGTTCTTCTGGTACTTCTCCGGCATCACCCAACTACTGATCCAGTTGACCGGCACCTCCGGATTCTCCGGGTTCCGCCAGGCCTTTATCATGAGCGCCATCTGGCTGGCGCCGATGCTGCTGTTTCCCCGGCGAACCCGTGTCATGGCCGCCGTCATCGGCGTTGTGCTGTGGGCCTGCTCCATGGCCAGCCTGGGCTACTTCTTCATCTACCAGCAGGAATTTTCGCAAAGCGTCATCTTCATCATGTTCGAGTCGAACATCTCTGAAGCCGGCGAGTACATGACCCAGTATTTCGCCTGGTGGATGGTCGCGGCGTTCCTCGCCCACACCCTGTTCGCGTATTTCCTGTGGACACGCTTGCGTCCGGTGTACATGCCTCGTGGTCGTGCACTGGTGGCGGCAACGGCGATTGTGGTGGCCGTGGTCGGCTATCCGTTGATCAAACAGACCGCTCGCATGGGCAGTCTGGCCGACGGTTTCGAAAAATTCGAGACCCGCATCGAGCCAGCAGTGCCATGGCAGATGGCCGTGGCCTATCACCGTTACCTCGACACCCTGGCTGGCATGCAGGACATGCTCGACAGCGCGAGCAAGATTCCACCGCTGCACAACCTCAAGGACACGATGGCCAACCAGCCGGCCACCTTGGTGCTGGTGATCGGTGAGTCCACCAACCGTCAGCGCATGAGCCTCTACGGCTACCCGCGTGAAACCACGCCGGAACTGGACAAGCTCAAGGATCAGATGGCGGTTTTCGATAACGTCATTACTCCGCGCCCCTACACCATCGAGGCGTTGCAGCAAGTACTGACGTTTGCCGACGAAGAAAACCCGGACCTGTACCTGTCGACGCCATCGCTGGTCAGCATGATGAAACAGGCCGGTTATAAAACCTTCTGGATTACCAACCAGCAGACCATGACCAAGCGCAACACCATGCTCACCACATTTTCCGAGCAGGCCGACGAGCAGGTGTACCTGAACAACAACCGCAACCAGAACGCAGCGCAATACGACGGCGATGTGATCGAACCGTTCAACAAGGCCCTGACCGACGCTGCGCCGCGCAAGTTGATCGTCGTGCATTTGCTCGGCACGCACATGAGCTACCAGTACCGCTACCCGTCGACCTTCGACAAGTTCCAGGACCGCAAGGGCGTTCCGGACGGTGTGAGTGACGCTCAACTGCCTACATACAACAGCTACGACAACGCGGTGCTGTACAACGACTTCGTGGTCTCGAGCCTGATCAAGGATTACGCCAAGTCCGATCCGAACGGCTTTCTGTTGTATCTTTCCGACCACGGCGAAGACGTCTTCGACTCTGCCGGCCACAACACCCTGGGCCGCAACGAAGCCAAGCCGACCGCGCCGATGTACACCATTCCGTTCATGGCATGGGCTTCGCCGAAATGGCGCGACAGCCATAACTGGAGCTTTGCCGGGGACCTGGGGCGGCCGTACAGCAGCTCGCAGTTGATCCATACCTGGGCCGATCTGGCGGGATTGAGTTTCGATGAACTGGATCGCAGCAAGAGCCTGGTCAGCGACAGCTTCAAGCCACGTCCGCTGCTGATCGGCAACCCTTATGAACGCGAGCAAAAGGCGCTGATCGACTTCAGTCTGATCAAACCCAAAGTGAAGCCGGACGTGGTACAGCAGTAATCCTTCCAGGGGCCTTTTCAGGCCCCTTTTCTTGCTCACAGATTGGGAATGGAACCCGAGGCGCGGTAACCCCATTTAACGGAATCGGCAGATAATGCCCTCGCGACATTGCTTGATGGATGGAAGGCACCCGATAACCGTTATGGGAGGCGAACCATGAAACCTACACCGTTGATCATTGCGGGCCTGATGACATTCGTTTCGGCCAGCGCATTTGCCGAAGGTGGCGCAGAACGCATGCGCTATTACTACGAAAGCCTGCGGCTCAGCCAACAGGAGAATCACCGCCAGCACACCGCCGAGGTCCGGGTTCCGGACGATCAGACGGCGCAGTTGACGGAGCAGTACAAACGCTGATGGGCTGATGCCTATCCATTGTAGGAACGAGCCTGCTCGCGATGGACGTCAACGAAAACGCGTGTTTCCTGTTTAAACGCAGAGGCTTGAAGTCCATCGCGAGCAGGCTCGCTCCTACCGTTTTTCCTGCGACGCCTACAGCGCTTTGGTCCAGAACAGCATCCGCCCATGCGCCGGATCGAACATGCCAGCAGCGAAACCGAATTTGGTATAGGACGACTGGGCCACGTCATTCCCTTCCAGCACTTCCAGGGTGATTTTGCAGCAACCCCGCTGACGGGCGATTTCCTCGACCTTTTGCAGCATCTTCTGGCTCAGGCCCAACCCGCGAAACGCCTTCATCACCACGACGTCATGCACATTGACCAACGGCCGACAGGCAAACGTTGAAAAGCCTTCGAAACAATTGACCAGCCCGGCTGGCTCGCCGCCGACAAACGCCAGCACGCTGAACGCATGGGGACGCTTGGCGAGTTCTCCTGGCAGGTGCTGCAGCACCTCTGCCGGCAGAGTATGACCGCCACCCATCGGGTCCTCGGCGTAATGACTCAACACCACACGCAATGCCTCGGCATGCACCAGGTTGGTGTAGCTGGCCTGAAGTACCAGTATTTCTGCGGATTCCATTTCCATCCTCGATCACACGGGAAAAAAGCACCGCGACCCTATCGCGAACGGAGGGAATGGCGCAACGCAAGATCAAACCGTCAGTCAAATCTCGGCGAAGCGTTGCAGCTGCATTTCCTGTAACCGGCTGAGGGTGCGGCGGAACGGGAACTCCAGATAGCCCTCGGTGTACAGCGACTCCATCGGCACCTGCGCCTCAAGGTACAACGGCACTTTGCGGTCATAGCACTCGTCCACCAGCGCGATGAAACGCCGCACGCCGTCGTCATGCACCGACAGTTGTGGCAACTCGCGATCGCCCGCAACCACCCGTTCGACACCATCTTCGGTGCCACGAGCGATGCGCCCTGTGCGGGTTTGCGCGCTGAGGTTGGGAACGTCACTCAACAGAATAGCCTTGTAGGTGTCGCACAGGGTCATGAAGTCCATGGCGGCGAAAGGCTGTTCGCAGAGGTCGGCGTAACGGCACCAGAGCACGGTTTCACTCGCCTGCACGACATTCAGAGAACGGTAACCGACCTTGACCGGTTCGCTGGAGACCGACTGTCCTGCGGCCAATGCCTTGAACACGGCGTCCAGCGCCCCGGGCTGCCCGGACTCGGCGATCCAATAGCGTTGCAAGCCCACACCCGGATGCAGGCGATGATCTTCGCCGCCGTCCACCGCAATCACCTGCATGTGCCGCTTGATCGCCTCGATGGCCGGGACGAAACGATTACGGTTGAAGCCATCGGCGTAGAGCATGTCGGGCGGCTGATTGGAGGTGCAGACCACCACCACGCCCTCGTCGAACATCACCTGAAACAAGCGCCCGAGAATAATCGCGTCGCCGATATCGTTGACGAACAGTTCGTCGAAACAGAGTACGCGGACTTCTTCGCTCAACTCCCACGCCAGTGCTTTCAGCGGGTCGGCAGTACCGGTCAACTGAAACGACCGCTGGTGCACCCAGCCCATGAAGTGATGAAAGTGCTGGCGCCGGGCCGGGACCTGCAAGCCTTGGTAGAACTGGTCCATCAACCAGGTCTTGCCCCGCCCGACCGGTCCCCACAGATAAACGCCTGTGACTGGCGTGCGCCCTTCATGAAGCGCCTCGAAGCATTTTTGCAGCGCCCAGACAGCGTGTTCCTGAGCCTCGTCCTGGACGAAGCCTTTCTGTTCGATGGCGCGTTGCCAGGCGCTTAATGGCGAGTCTGCATTCATGCGTGGCAGTATGCCATCGCCCGGTTGTCAGCGCTTTCGTCCCCCATAAAAAAGCATCTTGACGAAATACATGTTTTGGATCATTTTTAATACATGTTTATCGAAATTTAAAACTACAACACCGTTTCTTCAGGAGTCATCCCATGCATTACAAAGTGTTCGGCCGAAAAACCGGCTTGCGTGTCTCTGAACTGGCGCTGGGCGCCGGTAACTTTGGCACGGGTTGGGGCCATGGCGCCGAACGCGACGAGGCCAAGCGCATCTTCGACGGTTACCTGGAGGCCGGTGGCAATTTCATCGACACCGCCAACGGTTATCAGGGTGGCCAGTCGGAAGGCATGCTCAGCGAGTTCATTGCCACCGAGCGCGATCGCCTGGTTATCGCCACCAAATACACCTTGGGGACTACGCCGGCTGCGGGCATTTCCCACACCGGCAACAACCGCAAGAACATGGTTCGCGCCGTGGAAGAAAGCCTGACCCGGCTCAAGACCGATCACATCGACCTGTTCTGGGCGCACATGAGCGACGGCGTCACGCCGATGGAAGAGATCCTGCGGGGTTTTGATGATCTGGTGCGTGCCGGCAAGATTCATTACGCCGGGCTGTCGAACTTCCCGGCCTGGCGCATCGCCCGGGCTGACCTGCTGGCGGAGGTTCGCGGTTTTGCGCCGATTGCCGCGATTCAGGTCGAATACAGCCTCGCAGAGCGCACGGCTGAGCGTGAACAACTGCCGATGGCTGAAGCGTTGGGCCTGGCTGCAACCTTGTGGTCGCCGCTGGGTGGCGGGTTCCTCACGGGCAAATACCGCAACACCGATGGCGACAATCGCGCAGCCAAACTCGGCATGCTGATTCACGCCGAAAAAACTGCCCGTGAAACCGCCCTCCTCGACACCTTGCTCGCGGTCGCGGCTGAGGTAAATGCCAGTCCGACCCATGTGGCCATTGCCTGGTTGCGCGAAAAAGCCAAACGTTCAACGACGGCGCTGATTCCGATTCTGGGTTCACGTACCCGTGAGCAGCTGGATGCAACGCTGGGTGCGTTGAATGTGCAGTTGAGTGTGGAGCATTTGGCGCGACTGGAGGGAGTCAGTGACGTGGCGAAGGGTGTGCCGCATGAATCGATTGCCGGTTCTGCTGCGCGGTTTAGCGGGGGCGTGACCCTGGATCAGCCGATTATTCCCGTCGCCTGAAAAAGCATCGCGGGCAAGCCCGCTCCCACAGGTTCTGTGCAAATCCTGTGGGAGCGGGCTTGCCCGTGATTGCGTCGGTGGCATCAGTGCAATTCGTGTTACTGATCGACCTTATGCTTCGCCGCATACAGACACAGCATTTCCATCGCCAATGTCGCCGCCGCCAGTGAGGTAATGTCCGCACTGTCGTAGGCCGGCGCCACTTCCACCACATCCATTCCCACCAGATTGATCCCGCGTAACCCCCCGAGGATTTCCAGCGCCTGCACCGTGCTCAGGCCACCGCACACCGGCGTTCCAGTGCCGGGAGCGAAGGCGGGGTCGAGGCAATCGATGTCGAACGTCAGATAAACCGGGTTATCGCCAACGCGCTCGCGAATTGCCTCGACGATCGAATCCACCCCACGGCGATGCACTTGCCGCGCATCCAGCACCTGAAAGCCCTGATGATCGTCATTGGTCGTGCGCAAGCCGATCTGCACCGAGCGCGACGGGTCCACCAGCCCTTCCTTGGCCGCGTGCCAGAACATCGTGCCGTGATCGACGCGCTTGCCCTCCTCGTCCGGCCAGGTGTCGCTGTGCGCATCGAAGTGGATCAGCGACAGCGCGCCATGTTTGCGCGCGTGGGCCTTGAGTAGCGGGTAGCTGACGAAGTGATCGCCGCCGAACGTGAGCATCGCGCAACCGGCGTTCAGGATGTGCTCGGCGTGGGCTTCAATGCTTTCCGGCACCGACTGCGGGGAGCCGTAGTCAAAGTCGCAATCGCCGTAGTCGATCACCGCCAGATGGTCGAACGGGTCGAATGTCCATGGCCAGTGGCGTTCCCAGGCAATCCCGGTGGACGCGGCACGAATACCGCGGGGGCCGAAACGCGCGCCCGGACGGTTGCTGGTGGCGGTGTCGAACGGCACGCCGCTGACGGCCACGTCGACACCGCGCAGGTCGCGACTGTAACGACGACGCATGAAACTGGTGATGCCGGCGTAGGTACTTTCGGCGGCAGTTCCGTAGAGGCTGTCGCGGGTCATGGCCTGATCGTTTTGCACTGAGACGTCCATCGGGTGCTCCTTTTTATTATTTATGGGCATTGTTTACTGGCGGCTACGGAAAGTGGTCCACAGGCGGGTGCGCTGGCGCATGTCCTTGAGGCTCATGCTGCGGTCGGCATACAAGCGCTCGCGCACATCGGCGAGGGGGTAGATATCCGGGTCGGTGCGCACGGCCTCATCCACCAATGGCGTGGCGGCCTGGTTGGCTGTGGCGAAGAACAGGGTGTTGGTCAGCGCCGCAACGGACTCGGGGCGCAACATGAATTCAATAAACGCGCGGGCGGCCTCAGGGTGCGGCGCATCCTTGGGAATGGCCAGGTTGTCCTGCCACACCAGCGTGCCTTCCTTGGGAATCCGGTACGCCACTTCGTATGGCTTGCTGGCCTTGCGTGCCTGATCCGCCGCCATGCTCGCGTCACCGTTGTAGGTCAATGCCAGGCAAACGCCGCCATTCGCCAGATCGCTGATCTGCCGGCCGGTCGCGACGTACAGCACATTCGGCTGTAGCTGATGCAACAGCGCCTCGGCGGCTGTCAGGTCCGACTTGTCGGTGCTGTAGGGATCTTTACCGAGATAGTGAAGTGCCAGGCCGATCACTTCTTGCGGCGAATCGAGAATGGCAATGCCGCAGTCCTTCAGCTTGCTGGCGTATTCAGGCTTGAACAGCAAATCCAGACTGTTGAGCGGCACATCCGGCAGGCGTTGTTTGACTGCCTCGACGTTCATACCCAGGCCCAAGGTGCCCCAGGTATAAGGCACGCCATAGCGATTACCGGGGTCTGCCGCAGCGAGTTTTTCCAGCAGGTCCGGGTCGAGGTTGGCGTAACCCTTGAGGCCTTCGTGGGGGATCGCCTTCAACGCCCCCGCCGCCAGCCCGCGCGCCAGAACGCTGGACGACGGCACCACCACGTCATAACCGCTGCCGCCAGTGAGCAGCTTGGTTTCCAGGACCTCCGAGGAGTCGAACGTGTCGTAGCGCACGTGGATGCCGGTTTCCTGCTCAAATCTCTGCAGGGTTTCCGGTGCCACGTAATCGGCCCAACTGTAGAGATTGACCACTTTGTCCTCGGCATGGGCCGACACGGAGGCGGCCAGGAACAGCGCGGGTAAACACAGCTTGCAGAGGGGAACCATGACGAACACCTGACCAGAGGAAGTGGCCCCAGCATGCGTCGTCGGATACATTGGAAAAATACCAAGTCAGTTACCCTGACTTTATCCAGGAGTAATGTTTGATGCTCGGCCAGCTTCACGATGTGGATCTGCAATTGCTGCGTCTGTTCGTCAGCGTGGTGGAATGCGGCGGTTTCAGCGCCGCGCAGGGCGAACTGGGCTTGAGCCAGTCGAGCATCAGCCAGCAAATGGCCCGGCTCGAAACCCGGCTCGGCTATCGGCTGTGCAGTCGCGGCAAGGGCGGATTCAAGGTCACCGCCAAAGGCGAGCAACTGCTGACCGCAACCCGAGGACTGTTTGAATCCATTGAAGCGTTCCGTCATCAATCCAATGGCGTTGCCGGTCGCCTGATCGGCGAGGTGCGCCTGGGGCTGTCCGAAGCCCTGGACCAATCAGTGCTGCAAAAGGTCGCCGAGGCGATCCGCCGTTTTCGCGAACGCGATCAGTCGGTGCGTATCGAGTTAATGAGTGCCATGCCCGGCGACATGGAGCGCTTGCTGCTACAGCAACGGCTGGACCTGGCGATCGGCTATTTCTCACAGGTGCAGAGCGCGTTCGACTACTGCGAACTGTTCAGCGAAACCCAGCATTTGTACTGCGCCCCCGGCCATCCGCTGTTTAACGACGAGGCGCCGGACGATCAAGCGTTGCAGGCCTGCGACCGGGTGGATCATCCCTATCGCTTTCTGCGCAGCGATGAGCCGTTTCAGGGCAAGTTGTGCTCAGCGCGTTCTGAACAGGTCGAAGGCACCCTGACCTTCATTCTCTCTGGCAAGCATGTCGGCTATTTGCCCAGCCACTTCGCGCGAAGCTGGGAGGACAAAGGGCTGCTCCGGGCGGTGCGGCGCAGCGACATGAGTTTCGACGTGGCGTTCCATCTGGCCCGCCACCGGGCGCAGGTGCCGGGGGATGCGCAAAAAGCCTTTGAAGAAGACTTGCTCGCAGCGTTCACCCCTCTCTGATCGTAATCCGGCTTGCTCGCCGACGGCCTGAACTTGGCTATGGCGGCGGTGTTCAACAGCATGCCGATGGTGACGTTCGCGATTACCGTGGGCGCGTTGTGCGCTATCGTGCTGAACATCTTCCTGCCCGAAGAGTTCATCGAACTGCAGCAAGACGATTTCGATCCGGAAGCGTCGATTTTCCAGGTCACGGAAAACCCGGATGTCCCGGTTAAAGGCGAACCCGCCTCGCCAACGGTTTTTTAAGAGAGTATGTCGATGCGCAGAGTCCACGCCGCTGTCCTGTCCTTGCTTTTGCTGTCGCTGAACGCCTGCGCCCTGTTTCCCAATCGCGACCCGCTGAACATCAACGTGGTCGGCTTCGAGCCGCTGCAAAGCCAGGACATGGAAGTGCGTTTCGCGGTGAAGATCCGCGTGCAGAATCCCAACGAAACGCCCATCGACTACAACGGTGTGGCCCTGGACCTGGAAGTCAACGGCCAGCCCCTCGCCTCGGGCGTCAGCGACCAGTCGGGCTCGATTGCGCGCTTTTCCGAAACGGTGTTGACGGTGCCAGTGAGCGTTTCAGCGTTCTCGGTGTTGCGCCAGACACTGGGCCTGAGCCAGACCCAAACCCTGAACAACCTGCCTTATGTGCTGCGCGGCAAACTGGCGGGGGGCCTGTTCGGCACGATGCGTTTCACCGACAGCGGCAAACTCAGTTTGCCGGGTTCAACCGCTGGCACGTGGTAATGCCCAAGGACGCTGAAGGTTTAGTGTGGGCGGGCGGGCGCACCAGCACCCAGCTTGATCCGGTGGTGTTGAAAGTCCGCGAGCGATTGTTGCGATTTTTGCGTGAAGCCGGGCTTACTTGGCCGCCATCAACCGATTGACTTCACTGCGCACCATGTTCGCGAATTCCGGCGGCGACATGCCGTCGAGTTCGGAACGGACCCATTCGGCCCATTTGCCCTTGCGCTTGGCGCGCTCGGCGAACAAGCGTGCAGCTTCGCCCTTGGATTTGCCCAGGTTGTTTTGCCAGAGCTCGAACAGGCGGGATTTCTCGTCTTCCAGCGCCGCGCGCTCGGCTAGGGGTTTGTCGGCCAGATTGAAGCTCATGGGGAATTCCCTGCTGCGTAAATTGGCGACATCTTACACTGAAGGAAGAAATGTCCTGCGCTGGATTTTTCTACAGGATGACGTTTGCGGGAAAAATCGCTGCAACTTTTTCCGTCACCGCAGACTCCATTGATCACTGTCCATTCACCTGCAAGGAGTCACCCAATGGCCCGGAAAACCGCCGCCCAAGTCGCCGAAGAACAAATCAAGGATCAGGCATTCAGCGAGCTTCAAGCGCTGATCGAAGAGTCGGAAAAGCTGCTCAAGAGCAGTGCCTCACTGGTGGGTGAGGAAGCCGACACGCTGCGCGGGCAAATCGCCCAGAAACTCAATCAGGCGCGCGAGTCGGTGACCAGCGTCCGTGACCGCACCCTGCCCGCCGTCGAAGCCACTGAAACCTATATTGGTGGCCACCCGTGGCAAACCGTGGCGATTTCCGCCGGGTTTGGCCTAGTGGTGGGGTTGCTGTTGGGTCGTCGCTAAGTCCCCCAATACCCGATATGAAATGCGATTCCCGTGGGAGCGGGTTTGCCCGCTCCCACAGGGCCCGAATTTCAAACCCTAGATTTCTGCCAACTCTCGCAAATTCGCCAGCGTATCCGCATCCAGATCAATACCACCCGCCTTTGATTTAGCCCGCTGAGAATGACGCCGATCCCCCGGCAACCGCTTCAACCCCACGCCATGCATCTGCCGCACCAGTTCCTGGCTGCGCTCGGCAAAGCTCTGCCCCGCTGCTTTGCTCGGATCGATCACGATCAGCAATTGCCCCGTCCACGGGGTCCTCGCGCCCGGATGGTTTTTCCAGTCGAACTCGAACGAGAAATTGCCGCCGGTCAACGCCGCCGCCAACAGCTCGACCATCATCGACAGCGCCGAGCCTTTGTGCCCGCCAAACGGCAGCAGCGCGCCCCCTTCGAGGATGGCTTTCGGGTCCTGGGTCGGCTGGCCGAGGCTGTCCACGCCCATGCCGGCGGGCAAGCGCTCGCCCTTGCGCGCGGCGATCTGCACATCGCCATGGGCAATGGCGCTGGTGGCCAGGTCGAAGACAATCGGATCACCGTCGGCCCGTGGCGCGGCGAAAGCAATCGGGTTGGTGCCGAACAGCGGACGATCCGCACCGTGCGGCACCACACAGGTCATGCTGTTAACCACACTGAGCGCCACCAGCCCTTCGTAGGCAAACGGCTCGACGTCCGGCCACAGCGCCGCGAAATGGTGGGAATTACGAATCGCCAGCACTGCAATCCCGGCACTGCGGGCCTTTTCCACCAGCAAGGCGCGCGCGGCCGCCAGGGCGGGTTGGGCGAAACCATTCCCGGCATCGACCCGGACAAACCCCGACGCAACGTCCTCGACTACTGGCACGGCCTTACCGTTGACCCAACCGCTCTTGAGCGTCGACACGTAACCGGGAATGCGGAACACCCCATGACTGTGAGCGCCATCGCGCTCGGCGCCGGCGCAGTTTTCAGCCAGCACCCGGGCGACATCGGACGAGGTGCCATGGCGCAGGAAAATCTTCTCAAGCAACGCCGTCAACTCTTCGAGGGACAGGTTTTGCGAGACAACAGGAGACACTGGATCGTGTGGCGCAGACATCTGAAGCTCCAGACTAATTATTGGAGGGGGCAACAGCGTACGAAGACCGCTGATTAATCGCGCGCGACCGGCAGCCTGTCAACCTTTCGGATGAACCCGCGCGCACGGGTACCGGCAGACCGTGCGTTAACTATCTACCACCTTCGACGTTCCCGCGGCTTTTAGTCTCGAATCTCAACTTCCCGGCGCGGTTGCTGGCGCCCAGCACGAGATTCAACAATGTCGAGACCCACCGCTCCGCTGTTATTCCCCCAAGCCCTGAACGCTCCCGGCCAATGGTCTGAGCTTGGCAAAACCCACGGGCTGACGCGCAAGGATTTCGAATGGTTCAAGGAACTGAAACTGGCCACTCATATCGCGCGCAATCAACAGAACCCGCCGATGCTCGCCGAAATAATCATGATCGGCGCGGGCGCCTTGTCCTTTCCCCTGGCCGGCTGCTTCTTGTTAAGCGCCACGCCGGATGACCAAGGCGTGATTCTCTACACGCCGTACGCAGGGATCAAAAAATTCCACAGTCGCACGGCCGTGTCCGAGCTGATCGAAGGCCAACTCGACGGTGCTGCCGAAGATGACGACTTGGTGGCCCTCCTCTCCCTGTCCGCGCGCAAAACCCTGGCGGCCGCCTCCGACATCAAGGTGACCTTCGAAACGATCGAAGGCGACGTGTTTGACGACCAGCGCGCCATCATCCACATCAACCAGCAGGTCAACGACCAGGCCATGGTTGATGAACTGCAAGAACTGCCGACCCTGACGGCGCTGCTCGACTCGGTGCTTGAAGGCTTGCTGAAAACGGCCTTTCCAGCGCTGGATCAGCGCAAAACACGTGTGGTTTTTTACGCCGACACACAGGCCAGCGCGGCGGACCCGAAAAATCCCGGCGCCCGCCACTGGCTCGACTCCCTGTCGTTGAACCAGGCGCTGCTCTCGTATTACCGGCATAAAGGCTGGCCTGCCGGACAGCGACCGGAATTCTCCCACCCACAACGAACGTCGCAGTCCACCGACCAGACAACCTGGGAAACTGCGATCAAGACGGCGGCCGACAGCCTGGGCCGCCAAGTCGGCGAGCAGCTGCAAAAGTTCTGGAACGCGGCGAGCATCGACGGTGCCACGCGCCGGTCATTGTTCACCGGAGCGATCCGCGAAAAAGTGCGCGCCGAGCTGCTGCTCAAGCGCGAGGCCGAGATCATCACCCCGGAACAGAGCAGTGCCTTGCACGCGCTCCTAGCGCCATCGACGGCGAGCGCCCCGGCACTGACGGTCGAAAGCGTGCGCCTGTGGGAGTATCAACCCGACTACGTGGAGCTCGCCGGCTCTTTGATGATCAGCCAGGCCAGCGCCAATGCCTTTCTCTACACACCGGCCAAAGGGTTGCAGGTCCTGAATGACTACGAGGACCTGAAAGCCACGCTGGAACAAAAATCCACTGAGGCGGGGCATGACGACGAGCTCTATGACCTGATGAGCCTGGAGGAACGTGACCGCTTTATCGGTTTCCATGAGCCGCAAGTGTCTGGCGCCGTGATCAGCGGATCGGTGTTTAAAACGCTCTTTGAAGCAATCATCAGCAAACAACTGCAAAACCTCGAATACGCCTTGCAGGTGTTCCGTTTCAGCGATGGCGCGGTGGATATCCATGCGTTTTTCGACAAGGCACTGGACATTCGCTCGCTGATTGGCGAAACGCTGCTGGAGCTGGACGTACAAGGTCGCTGGAGTACCCGCCCCGTATTATCGGGAAAGCATCCTTCCAGGATGCTGGCCGATACCGCCGCGGGTTACGTAAAAACGTTCAGCGCGGTTGAACTACCCTTGCACAGTGAATTTTTAGCGCAACCGCTGACTACTCAAGCGTTACAGCGAGTTTATCTGGAAGGTATGAAAGCGAATCTGGCCCACGCCTTTTCTGTAGGTCTGCGTGGCGAAGCCAGTCTTCGAGAGCTTGGCGGCTCTTTGAAAAACATTGATTGGCAAATAGTCGATACGGTGTTCAACCCGGACAAAGCGGATCGCAAAAGTCGGGTGGCCGTCCGGGGGTTCCACCCGGACGCCTACTCGCTGGTCCTCGAACGCTCCGGCGAAGCTGCCGTCTTGCCGTTGGCCAACTGCGTGTTGTTGACCGAACGCGGCGGCGTCGACGTCCAGCATTCCGGGCGTGCGATTCTATGGACGCCCGTAGCCGGGCTGGAGGTCTTTGCAACGGTCGCGGTTGCGCGGCAACAGTTGAACCTGCGCCTGGCCGATCCTCACCAACGCCTGGTGCTGCTGGAGAACCTGACCCCGGCTCAGCGCAAACTTCATGGACGCCACTCGCTCAGCAGGCTGCAGTTGATTGAAGGCAATGTGTTGCAGCATCTGGCGCAATCGGCCATTGACCTGTTCCTGGCTCGCTGCGAGCACGTACGCTCGCGGCAGTTGAAAGCTGGCCAACAACACAAGGCCCTTGAAGCGCTGAGGCAAACCGTCATCGATCCCAACTTGCGCAGAGCCAGCTGGATCGCCAAGGCCACCAGCCACCGCCAATCCCTGCCCGCCTGGCTGGGCATGGCGCGCGTCGACGAGCAGCAATTGCACATCGAATTGCTGGAGCAGTACCACAACAGTGTCACCGACGATAAAGACTACTTGCACGGCATACAGACACTTGAGGATTACGTTCGGGAAAAACTCAAGTCGCTGCTGACTGCCAGATTCCCGGGTACGTCCGTAGACCCTGACCTGATCGACATCACACCCAACCTGACACTGGCAGGGCCGGCGCAAAGCCTGACCCGATTCGCGTTGAACCACGTCAACATCGCCCAGGGCACGGGCTTCAAGATCGCCGCGGCTACTCGACAAAAGCTGCCTGAAGGTCTGGACCAGACCGCCATCAGACAGCTTTTACTGTCGCTGAACATTCAGCAGGACTTTGGCAAGAAGGTGACCGAGGCTCTGTCCGGCACCGGCGCCGCAGCACGAAAGTTGCGCTTCGCTCAACAGCTGCCCTGGCAACTGCTGCAACACGCGCATGGCCTGAAATTGCAGCAACACCTGTCCGATGGCGCCTTCGACTTGATCACACAGGTACTGGACATGCCGGACGCCCTCGCCCGCGCTACGGTGGCAGGCGCCTACGCCATCGTCAGGCCGCTTGAGTTGATCAAGACCACCGGAGCCACCGACGTTCAGGCTTCAGGCCTGTACCTGATCAGTCCGGGGCCCGGAAAACAGGGGCCGCACGTTCTTTATGCGCCCTATCACAGCGGCGAAATTTTCACCGAGTTCGCCGATGAGGCCAGCCTTGTCGCGGCCATCAATTCACCCGGCGCTCTGCAAGACCTGATCATTCGCCGATTGCCAGACAGTGAACAAGCGACTTTCAGTAGTTTGCTCAAGTCGAGCACGGGTCAGCGCAGCGAAATAACCCTGACGAACAGCGCGATTGGCGGCCATTTACTTACACGACTGTTCAGCGACAACGCCAGCCAGATATCGCGAATGCTCGGCAGTCAGAATAAGGCCTCGCATCAACCGGACTGGGACGCCATCAAGTGGCTGTTCAGCGCCGGCATCAAAGTGATTTCCGGACTCCTTCCGGGCAAGCTCGCCTACGGCCGGTTTCTGTGGCAAGCCCTCAAGGACTTCGAAGGCTCCGCCGAAGCACTGCAGGATCACCATTGGAAGCGCGCCTTGCGGTCCTTCATTGCCGGCGGTGCGCAAATGGTCACGCTGGGCAGACTGTCGCTGGAAGCTTCGCCGCTGTCCGAGCAGGCAGCTCCCACGGCCGAGCCTGTCGTGACGCCTGTGGTCAACCCGAAATGGTCAGACGTGCGCACGACCGAGCCGACGCGCACGTCGCTCCAGCGCCTGGAAACGACAACCATGGCGTTGCAGGACCTGAATAAGAGCGCCCTCACGGGGACTTACCTCGACTCGGTGAGCAATACGCGTTACGCACCGATCACTGGAAAAGTTTTCCCCGTCGCGAAACCCGGTGCGGTGTGGCACATCCTGGACGGCAAGAAACATGGCCCTTCGTTGCTGAGCACACCCTCCCGACAGTTGATCCTCGACCCCGACGTGCACACCGTGCATTTCGCCAGAACGATGTCGACCCTGCGCAATCGGTATCTGTACCACTCCCGATCCCGCTGGGTGATCAACGTCCAGGCCAGGGGCATGCAGCAAATCCGCAATTTTTTCCCGTTCCGGGCCTTGATGATCGAGGAGTCCATTACTCAGGCGCGCGAGTATGCGGTCAACTGCCTGCACAATCTGGTGCAACTCGGCCAAGGGGCTCCCGGCACGCGAGCCGATACCTTCCTGAGGCGTTTTTTTGGTGTCGGGAGTGTCGACGCAACCCTTCGGGCAGAACTCAGGAGGGTCATTCTTCCGGTCTGCAACGCCTTGGCGGATCCAGCCGATGAGTTGCTCGATTCAAATCGCTTTATCGTGGGCTCAAATCGCGATCCCGCGTCCGGAATCATTGCGTTTGTACTGGACGAAGACAACCGTAGAAACGTGCATTTCACCGAAGATTTTTTCAACCACCAACTTGATCACTACCTACCGATTCTCACTACCCCTTTTAATATTGGCGGTCACAGCCGGGCCGCGACCCTCATTCACGAGTTCTCGCACAGTTTCTCAGATAGCCTGGATATCGAATCGCTCGAATCAAGGCGGCCGTTCATTGATCTCGTCACCACCCTCACGCCATTCGGGGCGACGGTCCGATTCGAACAGTTGGAACTGCAACGTCAGGCCTTATCGCTGTTAACCCCAGCAGCGGAGCTGTTCGCGCGCTGGGACGCTGGCGAGGACGATTGGGTCGACGTGGACCAGTTTTATGGTATGGAACACGTCAGCCAGGCCATCCTCGACTTGACGGGAACCCGGACAATAGCTGACGCGAGGATCGCTTTTCTGGATCCAATGAACGCCAGCGCCCGCATCAAGGTCATCTTGCGCAATGCCGATTCGGTTGCCTTTCTGATCTGTGAATTGGGGCGAGTGCTGGATCCGGTCGCAGAACCTACGGCCCACAGATAAAAATAAACAGCCGTTTGATGGGTAATTGCCATGACGTCTGTTCTCGCGACTTCCTCTGAAGGTTAGAATGCGGAAAATCAGGATGAGTCAATGACCGACAACCCGCTCTCGCAAGCCGATTACGACGCCATCACCGATGCCGCTGCGCACTGGTGCATGCGTTTGCACGCCACCGACTGCACGGTGCAGGAGCGGCAAGCCTTCGAGCAGTGGTTCAACGCTGATCCGCTGCACGCGTTCGAGTACGAGGCGATGCAGGAGATCTGGGATGTGGCGGAAGATTTGCCGCGCCTTGAAACGGTCGCCCCGCTGGTTCGTGCCAAACCCACAACGCCTTGGCGCACCTTTGGCCTTGCCGCCGCCGTGTGCGCTCTGGCATTGCCACTGGCGGCCTACAGCGGCTGGAGCCTCGGTTGGCTGCCCAATTCGTACCAGCATTTCGAAGCCGGCAATGCGATCCGCCAGGTCACCCTCAGCGATGGCAGCCAGGTCGAGCTGAACCTGGGAACCGAGCTGACCTTCAGCAATTACAAGGATCAGCGTCGGGTCACGTTTGCAAAAGGTGAAGCCTTTTTCAGCGTCAGTCACGACGCCACCCACCCATTTGTCGTCAAGGCGGGGGATGGACGGATTCGGGTCACCGGGACCCAGTTCAACGTCTGGATATATGAGGATCAGGTTCGCGTAAACCTGATTGAAGGGTCGGTGCTGGTCAGCAGCAATAATGATTTGCCGGGTGATGGCTTGCGTCTCGAACCGTCGATGCAGGCGCGCTATAAACACGGCGATTTCACCCCACAGATCAGCCAGACTTATGCCAACGACACGTCGCTCGCCTGGCGCCACGGCAAGCTTGTGCTGGATGATTTGGCGTTGTCCGAAGCCCTGCCCCTGATCAATCGTTACCTGACCAACCCGGTGATGGTTGCCGACAACAGCACCGGTGCGATCCGCCTCGGCGGCATCTACAACATCAAGGAATTGAACAACCTGGTGGCGACGTTGCCGCGAGTGCTGCCGGTTTATCTGACCCGCAACAAGGACGGCAACCCGGTCCTCAACTCGATTCCGCGCCAACCGCCAAAAAGCTGAAGGCCGCAACCCGCGCGGGGTGCGGCCTTGTTTTATCGCGTCAACACGCTTGGTTTACTGTTTGGCCACGTTCCCGGCTTTTTCATCCTGCTCGCGGATCGTCTGCACCTGATAGTGCGGATCGGCAGTGATCTGCTGTTCGGTAAACGGCATCACACTCAGCTGTTTCTTCGAAAACGCCCGGGTCTGGTCATTGGCATATTGTGATGCCGGGTCGCTGGACAGCGAGAACGCCAGCAGCCCTTTGGCCTGCGGCCCCTGGTCATCGAACGTCACTATTTGCAGGTAGCTGGTGCCACTGACCACTTCACGTTTGCCATCAGTCCTGGGCACGCTCTGAATGGCGTTGTAAACGCCCAGTGTGCCCGGTCCACCGTGAATCGGCGTCTGTTGGCCACCGCTGCTGACCACCTGGATATCGCCCCAGCGGCTGTCCTTATTGAGCCCCGACTGGCTGACCTTCTGCACCGAAGCCAGCATCGCCTCGCGCAGCGCCTTGGCAACGTCCGGTCGATCAATGGCCAGACCGTTTGGCGTGTGTTGCGGATCGTTCTGATCGAACGCGATACGCCAGACATCCGGCGTCTCCTGCAGCGATTCCATGATGTTCTGGAAATGCACGAAGCCCAGACCGCTGTCCAGATTCGCGTTACGATCCCAAGCCTTCAGGCTGGCACACAACGGTGCCAGCGTCGGCACATCGGCGCCCAGATCCGTTGCGCAGAATTGCACAAGGTCAGGCATCACCTGCGACGCTTGGTACACCAGATCGTCCATCACCATGCGTTGCAGATCCGCCGCCGCAATCGGCCCGGCCTTGCTCAAGACGTCGAGTCGGTCCAGCGCAAAGCGAGAACGCAGGCCCAGTGGCTGGCCGTCCTGGCTGATCAGCGGCGAGAAGCCGGTCAGCGGTTGTGCCGGGTTGGCCATCCACGCCGAATCGTTGGAGTGCTGCACAAAATCCTTGCGCAACAATTGCGGCAGCTTATCCGACGCATAAATGCCTTGTTGCGCCGCCGCTGGATCTATATCCCAGGCACAGGCGCTATTGGAACCGTCGAGCACGATCATCTGCAAGCCGGCCCGTGGATCGCTGCATTTGGCCAGTTTTTGCGCATCGACGTTTGGCACCACCGACAGGTTCATGTACAGCGTATTGCCCTGATCATCCGCCGCCAACGTGTTGACCCACGGGATGCCCTGGATCTTGTGCACCGACGCTTGCAATTCTTCAAGACTGACCGCGCGGTTCATCGCGTACCACTGCTGCAAAACGCGGTCGTTATCGAGGTTGGCGTCGCGCAGGCTGTAGGCGAACTGATTGTCCCAATCCAGCTTTCCGGGCCACTGCACGATCGGGCCGAACAGCGAGCTGTAGACCACATGGGACACCTTTCGGATGCGCCCGTCTGACTGTTTCAGGTTGACGGTGACGGTCTGCTGTTTCATCGGTAACGACTGCCCGTCAAGCAGGTAGCGCGTCGGATCCTTGGGATCGAGCTGCAACCTATAGAGAGTGAAATGCTTGGACGAATCCACGGTGTGGGTCCAGGCCAGGTGCTGATTGAAACCGATGTTGATCATTGGCAGACCGGGCAATGCGGCGCCCATCACGTCGAGTTTGCCGGGAATGGTCAGGTGCATTTGATAGAAACGCATCCCGCCGACCCACGGGAAATGCGGATTGGCCAGCAACATGCCACGGCCATTGAACGAACGTTCGCCGCCCACTGCGACGGCATTGCTGCCACGATCAAGGGCGAAGCGCTGGATGCGCCCTTCTGCCACCTGGAACGCTGCTGCCGCGCCGGTGTTTTGAGTGACGGCCTTAGGCGGTGTCGCGACGGCCAACGCTTCGGCAAACTGGCCGACGCCACCTTCGACCAGCAGGCGGCGGGTCAGCTTGACCAGGTCGTGCGCCGTGATGTCCCGCACCCATTCGCCTTGGCATTGCTGGGGCAAACCTTGCACGCGGCGTTCTGCCAGCGAACGGTTGAAGCCCGCCACATAACCCTCGATGAGGTCGCGCACTTCCGGGGTTTGTGCCTGCCAGAACGCGGCGACTGTCTGCGGTGTATTGAGCCAGTTGAAAAACACGTCGCTGACCTGATTTTTGCGCTCTTCGACCGTGAACTGCTCAGGGCCGAAATACCGTGAACGTTCACCATTCACCGTGGTGATCTCGTTTGCCAGCAGGCACAGATTGTCCTGCGCGTAGGCGTAACCAATGCCGTAGCCAAGGCCGCGTTCGTTGTCGGCGCGAATGTGCGGCACGCCGAAGCTGGTCCGGCGAATATCGACCATCGCCTGTTCGGGCTGGCTGCGCGCGTTTGCCGCAAGGCTCAATCCCGCCAACACGGCGGCAAGGCTCAATCGGGTTAACTGCCTGTTAATAATCACGCTCGCTCCGAAATCGAATAAACCTGTAGAAACGAGCTTGCTCGCGATGGACGGTAGGAAGGACGCCGCGGGGTGTCAGGCTTTGAGCGTTATCGTTAACGACCATCGCGAGCAAGCTCGCTCCTACAGGGAACGAGATACGGGAGAAAAATTTAAGGAGGATTTACGGGTTTGTGACGCGGTGGCGACAAAATTTCTACATCCGGGGCTTCATGATTTGCCGGGCTCGTACGTCTTACAAACTAAGAGCAACCAACACATTTTCCCGGTTCAGGCTCTGAATAAGGAGTTTTTGCATGCACAACTCGCAACTGCCAACGGACGGCAGCACCGCACCACTGGGCACTTCCATGGGCTCGGGCCTGTTCAATGAACGGACCGAATGTCATGGCAACGAAAGGATCAGGGTGCTGCTCAAGAGCTTTGGCCTGCGCACCAGCCTGATTCGCCTGAAAGTCATTGATGCGCTGCTGAATGCCGCCGACAACGACCGCAGCCTGGGCGTGCGCGGCGTGCACACCCACCTGCTGGACCTGGATATTCCCCTGTCCTTCCTCAGTGTGCGTGAAGTGTTGAAACGCCTGTGCAGCGAAGGCGTGATTACTTTGAACCCGGACAAGAGCTACAGCCTGCACTCGCAAGCTGTCGCTATTTTGCACGGCGAATAAGCCTGCCCGCCGGCGTCGCTCAGGGCTTGACCTTGCGGCGCATCACGCCGTTGACTACCACCACGATCACCGCCACGCCAATAGCGATGTACTGGAACAGCTTCTCGCTGATGACCCCGGTATTTTGCAAATACGACAGGCCAAACATGATCCCCAGAACCACCAGGGAGATCAGAATCGAATATTTCAAACGTTGTGACTGGGTCATTGCCCTTCCTTTTAACAAAAAGCTTAATCAAAAACTTACATGTAAGCCTGAAACTGCAAGATGTATCCGCTGTGTATCCGGATGCATGCCAAGCCCCTACCGTTCTCCGGGGATGAGACGCTGCAAACGGGGTCTCATGTTACAGCCGATGAAGAAATTTGGCTTCATAGCGGCGATAACCATGAGGATTTTGAAATGTTCCGTCGAATCACACTGCTGATTCCCCTGCTTGCCATTCTGTCCCTGAGCGGCTGCATTATTTTCCCCCACGGTGGCTGGCACGGCGACCGCCATTACGATGGCCGAGGCGGACCCGGCTACTACCAGCATCGTTAAGGTTTTTTCAGCGACCTGACTGATCACTGAAAAAGTCATGAAGTTGCTCGGCCGATAAGCTTCACCTCTCCCATCTTTCCCACCTATCCTAGTTCTTGCACAAACGTACCTAAAGCTCGACTCATGCGGGCCGATAGTCCTTTTGAAGCGCCGAATTCCACACCGATCACCACAATAAGAACGCTGCTAAAAAGGACCCGGCTCCATGCCCGCATTCCGTACCATTCAGGCTCGCTACACGCTGTTTCTGGTCCTGTTCATTCTGTTGCTGTCGATCCTCACGGTGGTCGGCATCAGCCAGCTGGTTGCACCGAAGCTGCGCCACACCGAAGAACAAGTGGCGCTCAACCGCATCGCCGAAGTTGCCGAACAAATCCAGGGCGAACTGAACAAGGTTCAGGCGCAACAACGCAGCATTACGCAAACCATTCCCCTGCTCGACAGCGCCGCTATCGACAGCGTGTTGCCGGGCCTGGTCGATCAGTACGGCGAGCTGAAAGTTTTCGGCGGCGGCATCTGGCCCCTGCCCGGCCAGCGTGAAGCCGGACGCAACAAATTCAGTACCTTCTGGCACCGCGATGCCTCGGGCAAACTGGCAGTGAACACCTTCTGGAACAGCGACGCCGCCCCCAACTATTACGACCAGACCTGGTACAAGGGCGGCATGCAAACGCCACGCGGGCAATGCGCCTGGGCAGCGGCCTATAAAGATGACGCGAGCGCCGAGCCGCGCACCAACTGCGCCATGGCCATCCAGAAAAACGGCGCGGCGTACGGCGTGTCGACCATCGACGTGACCCTCGGTTTTTTCAACGACCTGGTGGCGCGCAAGGAAAAAGACCTCGGCGCCGAAATGCTGATCGTCGAGGCCGACGGCAAGATCATCAGCAACAGCTCGCGCATCAGCGGGCCGATCGTGCTGAAAAACATCAGCGATCTGGCGGGCAACTCGCCCTTCGCCAGTCAGGTAAAAGCCGGCCTGCAAAACCGTGATCACGCGCAGCGGGTCGAGTTCGACAACAACGGCGAAGCCAGCACCTTCTTCATGCGTCCGATCCAGGGCAGCCCTTGGTTCCTCGCGACCGCCCTGCCGACCAAACTGATCACCGCCCAGCGTGACGACGTACTCAGTACCCTGAGCCTGCTGCAGATTCCGTTGGTGATCCTGCTGGTGCTGCTGCAAATTTACGCGATCCGCCAGCTGGTCCAGCGTTTGAAAACCCTCAAAGCCAACATTGACGCGCTGTCCGCCGGCGACGCCGACCTGACAAAACGCATCACCATCCGCGCCGAAGATGAACTGGGCGCCATCGGCCACTCGGTCAACGCCTTCATCGCTTACCTGCAAAGCATGATCGGCGAAGTCACCCAGGCCACAGGGGCCATGGCGTCCAGCCTCGACAACCTGCAACGCACGTCAGCGCACACCAGCCAGATTCTGGTGCGCCACGCTTCGGAAACCGATCAGACCGTTACCGCAATCACAGAAATGAGTTCGACCGCCGAAAGCGTGGCGCAGAACGCCGCCGAAACCGCGGCTTTCACCAAACGCGCCAATGAAAATGCTGACCGCTCACGGGTGGTTGTGGGCGAAGCGTCCAACAGCGTCATCGCGCTGATCGAAGAAGTGGCCAGCGCCACCCACAAAGTCGAAAGCATGCAACAGGACGCCCAGCGCATTACCGAGATCCTCGGGGTGATCGGCGCCATTGCCGGGCAAACCAACTTGCTGGCGCTCAACGCCGCCATCGAAGCCGCCCGGGCCGGCGAGCAAGGTCGAGGTTTTGCGGTGGTGGCCGACGAAGTCCGCGCCCTCGCCGCCCGTACTCAGGCTAGCACCTCGGAAATCAACGAAATGCTCACCCGCCTCACCCAAGGCGTGAGCTCCTCGGTAAGCGCCATGGAAAACACCCAAGCCAGCTGCCAGTCGGCAGCCGACGCCACGGCGCGGGTCAATACGGGACTGGACGAAATGGCCGGCTCCGTCAGCCACATCAACAGCCTCAGCACCCAGATCGCCACCGCCGCCGAACAGCAAAGTGCGGTGACGGAAGAGATCAATCGCAGCATGGTGCAAATCCGCCACATGGTGGATGAACTGGTGAAAAGCGGCCAGGCGAGTGAACTCAATACCCGGCAATTGCTGGAAGCCAACGCACGCGTCAGCGCGATCATGGGGCGGTTTAAAGTCCGGTGAGCCGGGATTACTTGACCCGTTCAGCTTGCTGGCGATGGCGTCCGTTCAAGCGATAAACATGTCGACTGACACTTCGCCATCGCCAGCAACCAGCCTCCTACGGGGGAGCGTCAGCCCGGAGGATGTGCACGGTCAAACAAGCGCAGCGCGCCCGCTTGAAGCCCCGGTCGGCCCAGAGGCTGCCGAGGTTTTGTTTTTGATTGGAGGCGCCCCATTAACCACGCCGGCCGAACGCAGGCATCCCCAAACTCAGCATCAATTGGAAACAATCTCCCCGCTCTTGACCGAATAAAGCAGTCAAAATGCCTGTCCTTGCGACCTCCACCCCAGCCGAGATCCTGCCATGCCAACCCACCTGCGCCTGATCGCCCTGAGCGCCCTGTTCATCTCCTCCCTGGCCCAGGCCGCCGACCTGATCCCGATCGAAGTCCACCGCGATGCCAACTGCGGCTGCTGCAAAAAATGGATCAGCCACCTGGAAGCCAACGGCTTCAAGGTCGAAGATCACGTCGAAACCGACATGAGCGCCTTCAAACAACAGCACGGCGTCCCGCCACGCCTGGCGTCCTGCCACACCGGCTTGATCAACGGCAAATTCGTCGAAGGTCACGTCCCGGCCGATCAAGTAGTTGCTTTGAGCAAGCGCAGTGACCTTATGGGCGTCGCCGCACCCGGCATGCCTATGGGTTCACCGGGCATGGAGATGGATGGCATGGGCGATGCTTATCAAGTGATCGGCCTGAAAAAGGACGGCACTGATGTGGTGGTAGCGGACTACCCTGCTACCCAGTGATGTTCGGTGCATACATCGGCCTGTTTTTCGCCGCATTTGGGGCCGCGACCCTGCTGCCGCTGCAATCTGAAGCAGTGCTGGTGGGGTTGTTGCTCAGCGAGCAGTATTGGCTCTGGTCGCTGCTGGCAGTCGCGACCGTGGGCAATGTCCTCGGATCGCTGCTGAACTGGTGGCTGGGCCGTGGCGTTGAACGGTTCCGCGCGCGGCGCTGGTTTCCAGTCAGCGCCGCCCACCTCGAAAAAGCCCGCCGGCATTATCAGCGCTACGGCCATTGGTCGCTGTTGCTGAGTTGGGTGCCGATCATTGGTGATCCGCTGACATTGGTGGCCGGGGTCATGCGCGAGCCGCTCGGGCGTTTCCTGTTGATCGTGACCCTGGCCAAAGGCATGCGTTACGGCGTAGTTGCCTTGGCGACGACCGGATGGATGGGTTGAACGATCGTCCCCCGCGACTGCCTGTGCTTAATGTCGTCCTAATCATGCCGATCCAGCATCGGCCGATTTCCCGTGGAGTTAACCCATGTCCCTCGCCCGCTCTCGCTGGCTGCCCTGCCTGCTGCTGACCGCCGCACTGCCCGTCGTCGCTGCCGAAGGCCCGGAATACGGGCCGCAGCTGCAAGGTTTCAACTATCCCTACACGGTCAAACATTTCGCCTTTCAGTCCCAGGGCAAATCCCTGCAAATGGGCTACATGGACGTCGCCGCCCACGGCAAGGCCAACGGGCGCAGCATCGTGCTGATGCACGGCAAGAATTTCTGCGGCGCCACCTGGGACACCTCGATCAAAGCGTTGAGCGACGCCGGTTACCGGGTCATTGCCCCGGACCAGATCGGCTTCTGTACCTCCAGCAAACCGGACAATTATCAGTACAGCTTCCAGCAACTGGCGACCAACACCCAGCAACTGCTCAAAGCCCTCGGGATCCAGAAGGCCAGCGTGCTCGGGCACTCCACCGGTGGCATGCTCGCGACACGCTACGCCCTGCAATACCCCGAGCAGGTCGAACACCTGGCGCTGGTCAACCCGATTGGCCTCGAAGACTGGAAAGCCCTCGGCGTGCCCTATCGCACCGTGGATCAATGGTACGAACGCGAACTGAAAACCACCGCCGATGGCATCCGTAACTACGAACGCAACACTTACTACGCCGGGCGTTGGAAGCCAGAGTTCGATCGTTGGGTGGACATGCTCGCCGGCCTTAACAAAGGCCCGGGGCATACACAAGTCGCGTGGAATTCGGCGCTGATCTACGACATGATTTTCACTCAACCGGTGTATTACGAGTTCAAGGACCTGAAGATGCCGACCCTCTTGCTGATCGGTACGTCCGACACCACCGCCATCGGCAGCGACATTGCACCGCCCGAGGTCAAGGCGAAAATCGGTCACTACGACGTACTCGGCAAACAGGTGGCAAAATTGATTCCGCAGTCGACGCTGGTCGAATTCGCCGGCATGGGGCACGCGCCGCAAATGGAAGAACCGGAACAATTTCACCAGGCCCTGCTCGCCTGGCTGAGCAAAACCAACCCTGTTCGTTGATGAGGTAAGGCTGATGGCTGTGCAGATTGCGGTGATCGATGACTGGCAGGATGTCGCGCGGAATGTGGTGGACTGGTCGGCGCTGGACGCCATTGGCCAGGTGAGTTTCATCCACGACTATCCGGCCGGCAATGACACGCTGGCAGAACGTCTGGCTGATTTTGAAGTGATCTGCGTGATGCGCGAGCGCACCCGTTTCGACGAAGACCTGCTGCGGCGGCTGCCGAAACTCAAACTGCTGGTCACCGGCGGCATGCGCAACGCCGCGCTGGACTTGAAAGCGGCGGCTGCGCTGGGCATTCAGGTCACTGGCACCGACAGCTACAAGCACGCCGCGCCGGAGCTGACCTGGGCACTGATCATGGCCGCCACGCGCAACCTTGTCATGGAAGCCAACGCCCTGCGCACCGGGAAATGGCAGCACGGTCTGGGTGGCGATCTGCATGGCAAGACCCTGGCGATCCTCGGCCTGGGCAGTATTGGTCAACGGGTCGCCCAGTTCGGGCAGGTGTTCGGCATGCGGGTGATCGCCTGGAGCGAGAACCTGACCGCCGAGCGCGCCGCCGAGGTCGGGGTGACTTACGTCAGCAAGCAGCAACTGTTCGAACAGGCTGACGTGCTGTCGGTGCATCTGGTGCTCAGCGACCGAAGCCGTGGACTGGTCGACGCTCAGGCGCTGGACTGGATGAAGCCGACTGCGCTGCTGGTCAACACCGCGCGCGGGCCGATTGTTGATGAAGCGGCGCTGATCAAGGCACTCCAGAAGCAACGGCTGGGCGGTGCGGCTCTGGATGTGTTTGCCGAAGAACCATTGCCAGCGAATCACCCGTTCAGGACACTGGAAAATGTGCTGGCAACGCCGCATGTCGGCTATGTCAGCCATCAGAATTATCATCTGTTCTTTGCGCAGATGATCGAAGCTATTCAGGCCTGGTCTGCCGGAACGCCCATCCGGTTACTCAACTAAGACACCTTCTTGCAGGAACGAGCTTGCTCGCGATGGACGTTAACGATCACGCGTGATTCCTGAATCAGCGCGGCGCTTTCACGTTCATCGCGAGCAAGCTCGCTCTTACAACGATTGGCAAGGACCTTCCCTACTCCGTTTCGATCTTTATCAGACCCTCGACAACGGGCGGCTCTCCACTCGCCTGTTCAATCACGGTGTAGGCCACCTTGTCGCCCACACAAAAAAACGCCTCGCCTTCGGCGTCGATGTTGCTACCGATCCGGATGGCTCGTCGGCAAGCCCAGCCATCACGTGTAACCATGGCAAAGGTCGTGGCAAGGCTGCAGACCTCGACCTGAGTAAATGCGCAAATCGTACCCTTGTCGGTTGTTATGGAAACGGGTTCTCTCATTGGCCGCACTCCTTGCCGCAGGATCCTGCCGTTACGGCATGACTGCGCAAAGCCATTGAATCGCGACAATGGTCGAAATGGCTACTGTCAGGTCTGACAGGTATAACTACGAATCACAGAATAAAACCGCCCGTTGGTCGTTTTCCTCCGTTGAGGCAACCCGTCTTGGGACGCTGTCGAGCATCGCGCCTCGAATTGCGCTTTCCTCGAAAACAGCCTGAGAAAGAAATGAATAAATGTTTACGCCGAAGTGTTCATTTGCCATCGCCCAAGAGGATTGCCCGTGAGCATGAAGTCGGTGTTTGGAGGCCTGCACGAACAGGTGGCATGGTCATCGTGATTCTCGCCGGACGGCATGCGGTGATGGCGCTGGTGCATCATTACGGTCTGCGAGATAACATCTTGCGCCGGATGTTGCCGCACGGTTCAAACTGAAACGAGTCAACCTGGAGCCTTTTCATGAATATCCGTCTTGCTGTTTTTACTACCCAGCTAGTGCTCGCCGCCGTATTGACCACCACCTTGGCGATGGCCAATGGTGAGGATGATGCGCCCGCCAGACCCAACTGCCCGAAAGGCCAGGTCTTCGACACCAAGTCGCAGAAGTGCGTCTTGCGCACCAGCAGCCTGGTGCCCGACGCCGACCGCGCCGATTACGCCTATCGCCTGGCCAAGGACGGGCAATATGAAGAAGCCCTGGCGCTGCTTGATACGCTGAAAAATCCCAATACTGCGAAGGCACTCAACTATCGTGGCTATGCCACGCGTAAACTGGGGCGCACCGACGAGGGCATCGGTTATTACCTGCAGTCGGTCAAACTCGATCCGCAGTACGCGCAAGTCCGCGAATACCTTGGCGAGGCTTACGTGATCAAGGGTCGACTGGATCTCGCGCAGGAACAGTTGCAGCAGATCAAATCCATCTGTGGCAGTCACTGCGAGGAATACCAGGACCTGGCCGAAGCCATCGAAGCTTCATCGAAAACCTGACAGGACGGAGGTCGCCATCGCCAGCGATCAGGCAATACGAGCAGAGTTGGGCCAGCATCTGGCGCGTTTGTGGCGCTACGGTCTGCTGCTGTCCCGGCAACGGCATGTTGCCGAAGACTTGGTGCAGGCGACTTGCGTGCGCGCGCTGGAACGGGCGGGCCAGTTCATTCCCGGCACGCGGATGGACCGTTGGCTGCTGAGCATTCTGCATTCGATCTGGATTAACGAAGTGCGCTCGCGCCGGGTGCGCCAAGGTCAGGGTCTGGTGGATGCCGACCAGGCGCTGTCGGTGGACGGTGAATACGTCGCGCAAACCCACGTCCTGGCGACGCAGGTGATCCGGCGCGTCGATGCGCTGCCCGAAGCCCAGCGCGAGACGGTGTTCCTCGCCTACGTCGAGGGTTTGTCTTATCGCGAGGTCGCTGAAGTACTGGAGGTGCCCATTGGCACCGTCATGAGCCGCCTCGCGGCCGCGCGGGCAAAACTGGCGGAATACCCGCCCCTGCACACCGTGCCCAACCCTTCCACCGGAGAACGTCGATGAACGATCACGCAAAACCATCGGACGAGCAACTGGTGGCGTACCTCGATGACCAACTCGACACTGACCAGCGCAGCCGCATTGACGCGGCCATCGCCGAAGATTCGACGCTGCACTTGCGCCTGCAATGGCTGGCCCGCAGCAGCCTGCCCTTTCGCGAGGCCTACGACGAAGTGGCGCAACGAGCGCCCGTGGACCGCTTGCAAGCCATGCTCGATACCTTGCCTTCACCGGCGCGGCCAGCGCTGAATCGCCGCTGGTTCCTCGCGGCGGCCGCTGGCCTGGTGGTGAGCGGGGTGCTGGCGGACCGGTTGTTCCTCGGCTGGCAGGCGATGGAGCCCAAGCACAACTGGCGCGGGCTCGTCGCCGACTATATGTCGCTGTACGTGCCGCAAACCCTGGAACACCTGCCCAATGACGAAGCCGCACAGCGCGCGCAACTGCGCACCATCGACGCGCGTCTGGGGTTGAGCCTTTCACCTGCGCAGCTGGTACTGCCGCGGCCCGAATTCAAACGCGCGCAGATCCTCGAATATGACGGCGTGGCCATCGCCCAGATTACCTATCTGGACCCGGCACATGGCGCCCTGGCGCTGTGCATCACCCGCTCCAACAGCGGCAGCCGTCACTTCGCGCACGAGCGCCGGCACGAGATGAACGTGGTGTATTGGGCGGACATGGAACACGCGTGGATGCTGATCGGCCACAACCCGGCGCCGGAACTGGAAGTCATGGCAAAACTGCTGAAAGCCCGGCTGAGCGCATAAAAACCTGCATCTGCGGTCCGAGCCTGCGAGGTTGCGTTCGAGGACGAAGTCCTCGCAGATCCAACGCTCATCGGGCCAAAGTGGGCAGCCAGAGGCGGAATCGTGCGCCGCCCAGTGGCGAAGGTTCGACGGTGAGTGTGCCGCCCTGCGCTTCCAGGGCCCGGCGGCTGATCGCCAGCCCCAGCCCAAACCCGCCCGTCGCTCGATCCCGGCTGCGATCCAGTCGATAAAACGGCTCGAAAATCCGCTCACGTTCGTCGTCCGGAATGCCGATCCCGTCGTCATCGACCCAGATTTCACAGCCGTTGGCACACACCTGAACGCCGATTTGAATGCGCTTTTCGCAGTAACGCATCGCATTGCGCAACAGGTTCTGGATCGCTCGGGCGGTCAGGCGAGGGTCGAGGCTGAAGCGTTCGAGTTGGCCATGCAGCAGTACGTCGATCACGATTTCGGGCGATTCCAGTTCCTCGTCGACGCTCCCGAGAATACTGTCGATGAATTCATCCAGCGACACTTCAACCCGCTCCGGCACCCGCGCCGGGTTTTGCAAGCGGCTGTAGGACAACAGCTCCAGCACCAGTCCGTCGAGTTCACGGATGTGCGCGACCAAGCCTTGCAAACGCTCGCGACTGTCGGTCGGCAGGTCGTCGGACAGCGCCAAAGCCAGACCGAAATCCAGGCGCGTCAACGGCGTGCGCAGTTCATGGGAAACGGCGTTGAGTAAATCCCGTTGCTGATTCAGCAGGTTCTCGATGTCGCCGGCCATGGTGTCGAAAACATTGGCCAGGCTGCCGATGTTGGAGCTGGGGGAAATCTTCGTGCGTTCGCTCAACTGGCCTTTGCCAAAGCGTTCTGCCGTGCCTTTGAGGCGTTCGAGATCACGCCAGTGCGGACGCAGCCACAGCAACAGGCACGCGAGCATGGTCGCGCCGATCAGCACGTTGATGCTCCAATACAGCAAATTGACGTCCAGCGGGTCCGGTGGAACGACCATTTGCACCACGGTTTGCGAGTTCAGCGGCGCCACCGCCAGCGTGCGCCAGCCCCAGTCGCCGATGCGCACCACGTTCTCGCCACGCTGCAAACGCTGCTGTTCGGCCAGGGTCAGGCCGCCATCGTCATTGCGACTGAGGACGATGTGCAGCGGATTGAATTGCTGGTCCATCTCGGCCGCCAGCGCTGGCCACTCTGCTTCGGGCACACCGTGGAACTGCTTGACGATCAGCGTTTGCAGGCCGCGGGAATAATCGAGGTTGTAGGTGATGAATCGTTCGTGGAAGGCCTTGATCACCACGTCCGGCACCAGGTAAATCGCCGCGCTGTAAGACACGATCGTCACCAGGTACAGGCGAAACAGGATTCTGAACATCGCCTCAGCATTCCCACTCGGAACGGCTGAACAGGTAACCCTTGCCCCACACGGTCTTGATCTTGCGCGCCTCGCCGGCGTGGTCGTCGAACTTGCGCCGCAACTTGGAGATCGCCACGTCCACCGAGCGGTCGGTGCCGTTGAATTCGATGCCGCGCAGGCGTTGCAGGATCTGGTCGCGGCTCAGCACTTCACCGGCGTGCCGGGCCAGCACCACCAGCAGGTTGTATTCGCCGCTGGACAGTTCCACCGGTTGTTCGCGCCAGGTCACAGTGCGTTCGGACAGGTCGATGCACAGGTTGCCCATGAGAATGCGGTCGTTGGCGGTTTGCGGTTCGCTGAGGCTGCTGCGGCGCAACAGTGTGCGCACGCGAGCGAGCAACACGCGGGGCTCGCAGGGTTTGGTGACGTAGTCGTCGGCGCCCATCTCCAGACCCAGCACCTGGTCGTGGCTGTCGTCGCGGGCGGTGAGCATCAGGATCGGCAGCGTCGCCGAATCGGCTCGCAGAAAGCGGCAGACTTGCAGGCCGTCGAGCCCCGGCAGCATCAGGTCGAGGATCACCAGGTCCGGCGGACTGACCCGCGCCCGCTCGCGCACGTGGTCGCCGCGGCTGATCACGCTGACGCTGTAGCCGTTGCGTTCCAGGTAGCTGGCAATCAGTTCGGAGAGCGCGGTGTCGTCTTCGACCA
Source organism: Pseudomonas sp. GB2N2 (assembly GCF_054897705.1). Classification (NCBI taxonomy): domain Bacteria; kingdom Pseudomonadati; phylum Pseudomonadota; class Gammaproteobacteria; order Pseudomonadales; family Pseudomonadaceae; genus Pseudomonas; species Pseudomonas sp. GB2N2. The sequence goes on along the minus strand of NZ_CM142701.1, from coordinate 1,202,752 downwards.
GGAGGATGTTGGGCATGGGTGTTTCCAGAGAGTGCTGTGGCGCCGGTCAGGGCCCCATCGCTGGCAAGCCAGCTTCCACAGGGTCCCAGGTGTACACAAATCATGTGGACACCATCAATCACTGTGGGAGCTGGCTTGCCAGCGATGGGGCCTGGCCGGCGCAATAAATTTCAAGGGCTGAAGGATATACGCCCTCACCCGTCCCCGAGCAAAACCCTTACACAATTTCACACAGCACCAACAAAGCTTCACCGCTACCCTCGCCCGCTGGCCGTAGGATGCAGGCGTTCATTATTGGGGTAGTTACATGTCGAAGAACCTGCTTGCCAAGCTCAGTCTGCTTGCCCTGGCGTTGACGCTGGGCGCTTGTGACAAGTCCTCGAAGGGCGAAGAACCGGCGCCGCCGGCCACCGTGCGGATCGAGACCCTCGAAGCCCGGCCGCTGTCGATCACCAGCGAATTGAGCGGGCGGATTGCCGCGCCGCGGATTGCCGAAGTGCGCGCCCGTGTCGCCGGCGTCGTATTGCAACGGGTGTTCCACGAAGGCAGTGATGTGAAGAAAGGCGACCTGCTGTTTCGCATCGACCCGGCCCCGTTCAAGGCTGACCTGGACAGCGCCGAAGCCGACCTGCGCAAAGCCGACGCCAATGCTTTTCAGGCGCGCCTGCAAGAACAGCGTTACGCCCAGCTGGTCGAAGGCAACGCCATCAGCGGCCAGGATTACGACAACGCCCGCGCCGCCGTGCGGCAAACATCCGCCGACGTCGCCGCGAATAAAGCCGCCGTGGAGCGGGCAAGACTCAACCTCGGTTACGCCACCGTCACCGCGCCGATTTCCGGGCGTATCGGCCGCGCGCTGGTGACCGAAGGTGCGCTGGTCGGACAGAACGAAACCACGCCGCTGGCACTGATCCAGCAGTTGAACCCGATTCATGCCGACCTCACGCAATCGACTCGCGAACTCAACGACCTGCGCCGCGCCTTCCGTTCCGGGCAATTGAAGGAAGTCGGCCAGGGCCAGGCCAAAGCCACGCTGATCCAGGATGACGGCAGCCTTTACCCGCTGCCGGGCAAACTGCTGTTCACCGACATCACCGTCGACCCCGGCACCGGCCAGATTATTGTGCGCAGCGAATTCCCCAACCCGGACCTCGACTTGCTGCCGGGCAGCTTCGTCCGAGTGCGTCTGGAGCAAGCAGTGAACCAGCAAGGCATCAGCGTGCCGCAACGGGCGATCCAGCGTGACAGCGCAGGTATCGCGCAAGTGCTGTTGCTCGATGCGCAGCAGCGGGTCGGCCAGCAACCGGTCGAACTGGGCGCCGTGCAGAATGACCGCTGGATCGTCACCGCCGGCCTCAAACCTGGCGACCGCATCGTCATCGAAGGCCTGCAACACGCCAAGCCCGGCGAGACCGTGCAGATCGACGACACCCCTCTTCCACTTGCCCAGGCCACTGGTCAGTAAGCAGGACGCTTTTTTATGCCGCAGTTCTTTATCGATCGCCCGGTGTTTGCCTGGGTGGTCGCCCTGTTCATCCTGCTGGCCGGCGCATTGGCCATCCCGCAATTGCCGGTGGCGCAGTACCCTGACGTCGCGCCGCCGCAGATCGAAATCTATGCCGTGTACCCGGGTGCTTCCGCGCAGACCGTGGACGAAAGCGTGGTCAGCCTGATCGAGGAAGAGCTTAACGGCGCCGATCACCTGCTGTATTTCGAGTCGCAAAGCAGCCTCGGCAGCGCGACGATCAAGGCGACTTTCCAGCCCGGCACTAACCCGGAGATGGCCCAGGTGGATGTGCAGAACCGCCTGAAAGTCGTCGAGTCGCGCCTGCCGCAAGCGGTCAATCAGCAAGGGTTGCAGGTCGAGAAAGTCTCCGCCGGTTTTTTGCTGCTGATCACCCTGACCTCCACGGACGGCAAGCTTGATGACGTGGCGCTCAGCGATTACCTGGCGCGCAACGTGATGAACGAAATCAAGCGTCTGGACGGTGTCGGCAAGGCTCAGCTGTATGGCGCCGAGCGGGCGATGCGGATCTGGATCGACCCGCAGAAGCTGATCGGTTTTAACCTGACGCCGGCCGACGTCAACGCCGCCATCGTTGCACAGAACGCTCAGGTCTCCGCCGGCAGCATCGGTGACCTGCCGAGCCGCACCACTCAGGAAATCACCGCAACCATTCTGGTGAAAGGCCAGCTCTCTACTCCGGAAGAGTTTGCCGACATCGTGCTCAAGGCCAACCCTGACGGCTCTACCGTGCGCATCGCCGATGTTGCGCGGGTCGAGATCGGCAGTCAGGAATACCAGTTCGGCACGCGCCTGAACGGCAAGCCGTCCACCGCCGTCGGCGTGCAATTGTCCCCCGGCGCCAACGCCCTGAGCACGGCAACGCTGGTGCGGGCGAAGATGGATGAACTGGCGCGCTACTTCCCGGCCAACGTCGAATACAAAATCCCGTACGACACCTCGCCATTCGTCAAAGTCTCGATCACCAAAGTGGTTTACACCCTGATCGAGGCCATGGTGCTGGTGTTCGCAGTGATGTTCCTGTTCCTGCAAAACATTCGCTACACACTGATACCGACGCTGGTGGTGCCGGTGGCGCTGATGGGTACGTTCGCGACCATGCTCGCGCTGGGGTTCTCGATCAACGTGCTGACCATGTTCGGCATGGTGCTGGCCATCGGCATTCTGGTGGACGATGCCATTGTCGTGGTGGAGAACGTCGAGCGGATCATGGTCACCGAGGGCCTGTCGCCGAAAGAGGCGACGCGCAAGGCGATGAAGCAAATCACCGGGGCGATCATCGGCATCACCCTGGTGCTGGTGGCGGTGTTTATTCCGATGGCGTTCATGCAGGGGTCGGTCGGGGTGATTTACCGGCAGTTCTCGCTGTCGATGGCCACCTCGATTCTGTTCTCGGCATTCCTCGCCCTGACCTTGACCCCGGCGCTGTGTGCGACGTTGCTCAAGCCGATTGCCAAGGGTGAGCATCACGCCAAGCGCGGCTTCTTCGGCTGGTTCAACCAACGCTTCGAGCAACTGACCGAGCGCTATCAGGGCTGGGTCGCCTATGCACTGAAACGCAGCGGTCGCTACCTGTTGATCTACGGCGTGCTGTTGATCGGCCTGGGCCTGTGTTTCAGCCGCCTGCCCTCCTCGTTCCTGCCGGTGGAGGATCAGGGTTACACCATCACTGACGTGCAGTTGCCACCCGGTGCAAGCAGGAGTCGCACGGTGCAGGTGGTCGAGCAGATCGAAGCGCACAACGCCACGGAGCCCGGCGTGGGTGACAGCACGGTGATCCTCGGCTTCAGTTTTTCCGGCAGCGGACAAAACGCGGCGTTGGCCTTTACCACGTTGAAAGACTGGGCGGATCGTGGCAGCGACGACTCGGCCAGTTCGATTGCCGACCGCGCCAATATCGCGCTGAGCCAGATCAAGGACGCCGTGGCGTTCTCGATTTTGCCACCGCCGGTGGACGGACTCGGTACCTCCAGCGGTTTCGAGTTCCGTTTGCAGGACCGTGGCGGCCTTGGCCATGCCACGCTGATGCAGGCGCGCACCGCGTTGCTGACGGCCGCCGAGAAAAGTCCGATCCTGATGAACGTACGAGAAAGCGCGCTGGCCGAAGCGCCGCAGGTGCAACTGATCGTTGACCGTAAACAGGCGAATGCGCTGGGGGTCTCGTTTGCCGACATCGGCAGCGTATTGTCCACCGCCGTCGGTTCGGCCTACATCAACGACTTCCCCAATCAGGGGCGGATGCAGCGGGTGGTGGTCCAGGCTGAAGGCGATCAACGCAGCCAGGTCGCCGATTTGCTGAAGATTCATGTGCGCAACAGCCACGGAAAAATGGTGCCGCTGTCAGCCTTCGTCGAGGCCAAGTGGACCCAGGGCCCGGCGCAACTGACCCGTTACAACGGCTACCCGGCAATCAGTATTTCCGGCGAACCGAAACCGGGGCACAGCACCGGTGAAGCGATGGCGGAAATCGAACGCCTGGTCGCGCAAGGTCCGGCCGGGTTGGGTCAGGAATGGACCGGGTTGTCGTTGCAGGAGCGCTTGTCCGGCAGTCAGGCGCCGATTCTACTCGGGTTGTCGCTATTGATTGTGTTCCTGTGCCTAGCGGCGTTGTATGAAAGCTGGTCGATTCCGACGTCGGTGCTGCTGGTGGTGCCGCTCGGCGTGCTCGGCGCGGTGCTGGCCGTGACCTTGCGCGGCATGCCCAACGACGTGTTCTTCAAGGTCGGGTTGATCACCATCATCGGCCTGTCGGCGAAGAACGCGATCCTGATCATCGAGTTCGCCAAGAGCCTGGTCGACGAGGGCCACGACCTGATCGACGCGACCCTGCAAGCCGCCCGCCTGCGCCTGCGGCCGATCGTGATGACGTCACTCGCGTTCATCCTCGGCGTGGTGCCGCTGGCGATTGCCACCGGCGCCAGCTCAGCGAGCCAGCAGGCGATCGGCACCGGGGTAATTGGCGGGATGATCACCGCGACGTTGGCGGTGGTGTTTGTGCCGGTGTTTTTTGTGGTGGTGATGAAACTCGTCCGCAAACGCCACAGAAAAACCTGACCTCCCCATTCCCCAGTAGGAGCCGGCTTGCCGGCAATGGCGGCCTCATTAACGATGCAGTATTTGAAAGCCTCATCGCCGGCAAGCCGGCTCCTACAGGGATTTGTGTGGGCCAGACTGACCCCGCTGGGCTAAGGTGTTTGCACCACCCCAACCCATCGAGCCTCCATGCCCTTCCTCGCCCGCACCCACCCGCGCCTGTCCGCCGCTGCCGCCCTCGGTGTCGCGGTGGGCATTCTGGCTCCGGCCGATTCGATCATCAGCAAAATCCTCATCGGCTGGAACACCGGGGTCTGGACGTATCTGGTGTTGATGCTGTGGCTCACCGCCCGGACCAAGGCGCCGGACGTGAAGCGCATTGCCTTGGTCGAAGACGAAAACGCCGGCCTGGTGCTGTTCGTCGTATGCATCGCAGCGATTGCCAGCCTGGCGACCATTACCTTCGAACTCGCCGGCAGCAAGGATCTGCAGAGCACCGCCAAGCTGATGCATTACGGGTTCACGGCGTTGACCGTGATCGGCTCATGGCTGCTGATCGGCGTAATTTTCAGCGTGCACTACGCCCGCCTGTTCTACACCTGGACCGGTAAAGACCCGGCGCTGCGCTTCGCCGAAGGCCTGACCACCCCCAATTACTGGGACTTCCTGTACTTCTCGTTCACCATCAGCGCGGCGGTGCAAACCTCCGATGTCGGCGTGGCGACCCGGGATTTGCGCAAGATTGTGCTGGCACAGTCGCTGATCGGTTTTCTGTTCAACACGGCGATTCTCGGGTTTTCGATCAACATCGCGGCGGGGCTGTTTGGATAAATACATGCATCAAGGTTTGTCGGGAGTGCCAAACCAGACGCCTGCCGACGTGTACTCGATGCCGTTGACCGTCGCCCGAACCGGATATGAGTTCCTGGTTTGCCCGCGCGTATTGGACTGAGTGGCCGTAATCTGTGACTTGCCCTCTTGGTCCGTAGTGGTGCGGGTCTGGGACAGTCGCACGGACAGAAGTGTGTTCCACTCTACATCTGCTCCCGCCAGCGGATGACCGTGCTCGTCCACCGCCAGCAGATCTACGGTTATCGTGGAAAAGTAGGGTGGCCGAGTATCGCTGACTCGCAAACCCCGGGTTTCGCAATACAAAGTGGCAAGTGCCTTTAGTGGCGTTTGTGTGGTTGCGGTGACAGAGAGTCGATCGTTGTAAGTCCCAACGTCGGCAGCGGCGGTCAATGTGTTGATTAAAATGCCTGACTGATCGGTTTTTCCGCTCGACGTCTCCAATTGCAGTTTCGCACTCGGCATCCAGGTAATCTCCTTGCCCTCGACGGGTAGTCCAAAGCCATCGACCAGCCGCAGGTAAAACGCTTTGCTTGCTCCTGGAATCAATACAGGATGATCCAGCAGGACGATCGTCGCGAAGTACGGCGTGCTGACCGGCATGCCGGCATAGGCAGAGACATTGCCGGCCGCGTCAAAAGCCTGCACTTCAAAAATATAAGGAGTGTCACGTGTCAGCTTTTTATAATCCACCCAGTAACTGAGTTGAGTCGTAGTGTCGGTCAACACAACCTCCCCCTTCAGGGTCTTCAGCCTGACGGTGTAGCCTCTTACCCCGATATTGTCCTGTGACGCTTCCCAGCCCAGCCTGAAGTACGTGATGGTATCGTCGATGACTTTGAGGTTGGTCGGCATGGTCGGTGCGACCTTGTCAGCAGGCGACACGTCGATGGTGCTGGCTTCAGACAGATTTCTCGCAGCATCGAAAGCCCGAACTTCGCAGTGGTAGACAACCCCGGCTTTCAAGCCGTGGATCGTAAAACAGGTTTCTCGAAGATCGGTGCGAATGCCGTCCGGGCTGTAAAAACGATATCCGGCCACCGCATGATTGTCGGTGGATGCGTCCCAGCCCAACGTGACAGAAGTGTAGGTGCTACACAGCAATCTAAACCCCGGCGGTCTCGCGGGTGGTTCGGCATCCGGGTTAGGCGTGCTGCGTCCGGTCCTGACCGAGACGTTTCCATTTGCATCCCGAGAAGCCACCGCAAAGCTGAAGTACTCCCCGACAAGATCACGCGCCACATAGCGGGGTGTTGTGACGATATCGATAACTTTGCCATCGATCGAAATTTCAAAGTCGACCACTCCGGGCGCTGCGGCAGCCCAGATGAAGGTAACGCTCGACACTGTTGTTCCGACAACGTCCAGATTGATCGGGGGTGCGGGAGGCGTTGCATCGACTGCGTCGGAAAAATTCAGGCTGTTGGTTCTGGCCTTGATCTGAAAGGTCGGCGCGTCGGCGCTCGGTAATTCAGTCAGCACACATTCCCGTTCGCGAGTCGAAGTGATGACCGTTCCAGCCGAAAGAATCACATAATCGGAAACCGGAGCACCGCCAGTCGGTGTGTCCCAGGTCAACGTCGCCGAGTTCGCAGTTGTCATGCGCACTCGCGGATTACGCGGCGCCCCGGGGCTTGTGCCGAGGTGCCACGGTGCGGCCTGTGAGCGGTTGTCCCCCGCAGCCTTTGCGTAGATCTCCAAAAAATAGTCGACATCGGGTTTCAGCCCGCTGATCTCACACGGTGGCCGGACGACGTTAATCGCTGGCCCATCCACCCCGGACACTTCATAACCCACTGCATCCGGGCAAATATCGCACGTTGAATAGGGTTCATCCCACAAACACACGGCAGTGGTCGCAGAGGTTCGCCAAGCGCGAACGTTGCCCGGGGTACAAATCTGTACATTCTGGTGGGACTCATGCCCCGTCGCGCCGGCAAGCGAAACTGTAGGTCCATCGGTCAACTGACTCATGGATCTTCTCCGTATCAACAATGGCGTCATCAAACATCTTCCCCCGCCGCAACACCACTGGCAGAACTGATAGTGGCGCGCCCGTCTGAATGTGCTACAGCGATCCCGTCCAGGTATGTGCAGAGGCGCATCTGATGCACAAACGTTCTAGTCATCCCTGTGCTGTGGGGGTCTAATAGGCGGGTGATTTGTCCCGAAGGCCGCGCATGAAATCGCACAACTGGATCGACCTGGCCCAGGACGCCGACACCGGCATCGAGACCCTGCGCGCGCATTTCGAAGGCCACGCCTACGATCCGCACTGGCACGACAGCTATCTGGTGGGCGTCACCGAGCAAGGCGTTCAGCAGTTCAACTGTCGCCGCACGAAACACCAGAGCACCCCGGGCAAGGTGTTTTTGCTGGAGCCGGGGGACATACACGACGGTGAGGCACCGACGGTCGACGGGTTCACCTACCGCATGCTGTACCTCGATCCGCAGTGGCTGCAGCGCGAACTTGGCGCCGTATTCGACAGTGCGCCCGACAACTGTCAATTGAGCTTCGCCAACACCCTGGCCAGTGACTTGCGTCTGGCCCATGTGACCCGTATGGCGTTTCAAGCGCTGCATCACAGTGAACTGAAGATCGTCCGCCAGACCGCCCTCGACGGCTTGCTCGAACGCCTCACCACGCACCTGCACTGGCGCGCTCGCTACGGCGAAGACCCGCGTTTGCCGCTGGTGGCGCAGAAGGCGCGGGAGTATCTGCACGCCCATGCGCACGAAGACATTGGCCTCGATCAGGTGGCCGCCGTGACGGGCGTCGACCGCTTTCGCTTGACCCGCGCGTTCAAAGTCGCTTACGGCATGGCGCCCCACGCGTACCTGGTGCAATTGCGCCTGGCCAAGGCGCGTCGGATGCTTGCCGACGGGGAGCAACCCGCAGCGGTCGCTACGGCGTTGGGTTTTGCTGACCAGAGCCATCTCGGGCGCTGGTTCGTGCGCGCCTACGGCCTGACGCCGGCGCTGTATCGCAAGCGCTGCTCAAATCTTCCAGACAGTTGAGCGGCGGGTGGCGAAGATCGGCTTCTGTGATCTTCACCGGAGTTTGCCCGCGATGCTGTCCACCTTCCCGACGTTACTGCCCTTTCTGCTGTTTGCTTTCGTGGCATCGATCACGCCCGGTCCGACCAATATTCTGGTGCTGAGCAACAGTGCCCGCTACGGGTTGGCGGCCGCCGTGCCGATCATCTTCGGCGCCTGCGCCAGTGCGGCGATGATTGTGTTGCTGGTCGGCAGTGGCGCGGGTTCGGCGTTGACCGCGTTGCCCGTCGTGCAAACCGCGATGCAATGGATCGGCGTGGCCTGGCTCAGCTACCTGGCCTGGCAGATCTTCAAGGCACCCGCCGAAGCCGTCGCCACGCAAAACACCGAGGCACGATTGGGCCTGCTGGGCGCCGCCAGCCTGCAATTGATCAACCCGAAAACCTGGATGATGGCGCTCGCCGTGGTCAGTGTGTTTGCCGGGGATGGTGAACAGCGTCTGACTCATGTGACGGTTTTGTCGCTGGTTTTTTTCCTGATTTCCCTGCCGTGCCTCGGTGTCTGGGCACTGCTCGGCGCGGGCTCGACACGCTGGTTGCGCTCACCCCGTTCGATGCAACGCTTCAATCGTTGCATGGCGCTGCTATTGCTCGGGTCGGCTTGGTTGAGCGTTTTGGTGTGAGTCCCATTCGTCGGCCATTGTCGGACAATCAGCGATGCGGGGCTTGACGGCCCATTTGCTTTTGGTGTCTTCTGAAACCGGTTTCAGTGCTGTCCAGATCGCACCAACCTTATAAATCCAATAACAAGGTTTTCAGACCGTGAATGATTTTTCCGCCGCCCAACGCCGTCGCGTGACCATGCTTGATGTTGCCAAACACGCCAAAGTCTCCAAGGCCAGCGTGTCGCGGTTTATCGGCGATGATCGCGCCCTGCTGTCCGATGCGACGGCCTTGCGCATTGAACAGGCGATTGCCGAACTCGGCTATCGCCCGAACCAGATGGCCCGCGGCCTGAAACGCGGGCGCACCCGCCTGATCGGCATGCTGGTGGCCGACATCCGAAACCCTTATTCGATTGCCGTGATGCACGGGGTGGAAACCGCCTGCCGTCAGCACGGCTACAGCCTGGTGGTGTGCAACACCGACCGCGATGACGAGCAGGAAGCCCAACATCTGGCGCTGCTGCGTTCCTACAACATCGAAGGGCTGATTGTGAACACCCTCGGCCACCACCGCGACGCCTTGCAGGAATTGCATCGGGAAATGCCGCTGGTGCTGGTGGATCGCAAGGTCGAGCATCTCGACAGTGATCTGGTCGGCCTCGATAACCCGGCGGCGGTCGAGATGGCCCTCGCCCACCTTGAAAAACGCGGCTATCGCGATGTGTTGCTGGTCACCGAACCGTTTGACGGCACCAGCTCGCGGATCGAGCGGGTCAGCAGTTTCAAGACGCAGATTGCCCAGCGTCCGGCACTGCGCGGGACGCTGATCGAGACCGGCAGTGAGCTGACGGCGGATCTGAAAACGTTCCTCGATACACCCGGCCCCGGTCCGAAGGCACTGTTTTGCGCGAACGGGATCGCTGCGCTGGCCGGCACTCATGCATTGCGCGAGTTGAACTGCAACTTGTTCGAGGACGTTGGCTTGATCGCCCTCGATGATCTGGATTGGTATCCATTGGTGGGCAGCGGCATCACCGCCTTGGCGCAACCGACGGCGGAGATTGGCGCGAGTGCGTTTGAGTGTCTGCTCAAGCGTTTGCGCGGGGATGTCGGGCCGGTGCTGACGCTGGATTTTTCGGCGCGATTGATTGTTAGAGGATCGACGCTTGGAAATCTCCGGTGAGTGTTCCGACCCCATCGCGAGCAGGCTCGCTCCCACATTTTCACCGCGTTCCCCTTTCGGAGTGAGCCTGCTCGCGATGAGGCCCAAACGAACACCACAAAACGCGACCCTTTTTTTTGAACAGAAATGAAACCGGTTTCAGAGGTCCAGAACAATGAATAAACCACCCGTCTCCATCAGCCTCTCCAGCTACGGCGCCGACCTCGTACGCCAACGCGGCCAAGGCAGTTTCATCGAGTTACTCGCCGCCGCCGGCGCCACGCGCATCGAATGGCGCGAAGAGTTGCTGACGGTCGAAGACCCCGCTCAACTGGCCGATGCCACCCAGGCGCAAGGCCTCGAAAGCGTGTATTCCGCGCCGATGGAACTGTGGCTGGCCGGCCAGTCGAAACCCAATCCTGAACTGATCACCGCCGTGCAATCGGCCCAGGCCTTCGGCGCGAAATGGCTAAAGGTGTCCCTCGGTTACTTTACCGACACCTGTGATTTGCAGACGCTCGCGGAGATTCTCAGCAAAAGCGCCGTGCAACTGCTGGTGGAAAACGATCAGACCCTGCACGGTGGACGTATCGAACCGTTCCAGCGTTTTTTCACCGCGGTCGAGCAGTACAACGTGCCGGTCAAAATGACCTTCGATATCGGCAACTGGCAGTGGCAAGACCAGTCCGCCAGCAGCGCCGCGCGCTTGCTCGGGCGTCACGTCGGTTATGTGCACTGCAAAGCCGTCTCGCGGCGCGCCGACGGCAAATTGATTGCGATGCCTCCGGCCGCCAGCGACTTGCATCTGTGGGAACAACTGCTGCGGCACATGGCCCAAGGCGTCATGCGTGCTGCCGAATATCCCCTGCACGGCGATGACCTGCTCCAGCTCACCACCGAGCATGTCAGCGCCCTCGCCCGCCTCGGCCAGGCGCGCCTGGAGACCGCTCATGTCTGAGATCGATATTCTGTCGTTTGGCGAAACCATGGCGATGTTCGTTGCCGATCACAACGGCGACCTGGCCCACGTCGACCACTTTCACAAGCGCATTGCCGGGGCCGACAGCAACGTCGCCATCGGCTTGTCGCGACTTGGGTTCAGGGTGGCGTGGTTGAGTCGGGTCGGCGCCGATTCTTTCGGGCGGTTTGTCATCGATACGCTGGAAAAGGAAGGCCTGGATTGCAGCAACGTCGCCATCGACAGCGCGCACCCGACAGGCTTTCAGGTCAAGTCGCGCACCGATGGGGGTGACGATCCGCTGGTCGAGTACTTCCGGCGCGGCTCGGCGGCGAGTCATTTGTCGCCGCAGTCGATCGTCCCCGAACTGCTCAAGGCGCGGCACTTGCACGCCACCGGCATCCCTGCGGCGCTGTCGGAATCGGCGCGGCAGCTGTCGTTCGAGTTGATGACGCGCATGCGCGAGGCCGGGCGCAGTGTGTCCTTCGACCCGAACCTGCGCCCGAGCCTGTGGGCCAGCGAGCGGCAGATGATCAGCGAGATCAATCGCCTCGCCGCCCTCGCCCACTGGGTGTTGCCGGGGCTGAGTGAAGGGCGTTTGCTGACCGGTTTCGACGACCCCGCCGACATCGCCGCGTTCTACCTCGACCAGGGCGTCGAAGCCGTGGCGATCAAACTCGGGCCGCATGGCGCGTATTACCGCACGCAACTGGATGAGGGATTTGTGGCAGGCGTACCGGTGGAAACGGTGGTCGACACCGTGGGCGCCGGCGACGGTTTTGCCGTCGGCATAATCAGTGCGTTGCTGGAAAACCACAGCTTTGCCGACGCGGTGAAACGCGCCAACTGGATTGGCAGCCGCGCGGTGCAAAATCGCGGTGACATGGAGGGGTTGCCGACCCGATCCGAATTGATCACTGAATTCGAGGCCGCCATCGCGGGCAAGCCCGCTCCCACAGGGATTGGTGGTGAACATCAAAATGTTGCTCACCACACAGACCTGTGGGAGCGGGCTTGCCCGCGATGAGGCCAGACCAGTCACTCGAGATTTAGAACGTTACCTGCTGCGACAAAAACAACAAGCTCAGGAGCACCACACATGAAAACCGCAACACTCGCCGCCCGCCGCTGGTGGTACATCATGCCCATCGTGTTCATCACCTACAGCCTGGCGTATCTGGACCGCGCCAACTATGGCTTCGCCGCCGCCTCCGGGATGGCCGCCGACTTGATGATCACGCCGGGCCTGTCTTCAATGCTCGGCGCGCTGTTCTTCCTCGGCTACTTTTTCTTCCAGGTGCCCGGCGCGATCTACGCGCAAAAACACAGCGTGAAGAAGTTGATTTTCGTCAGCCTGATCCTCTGGGGCGGCCTGGCCACGCTGACCGGGATCGTCTCCAACGCCTACTGGCTGATCGTCATTCGCTTCATGCTCGGCGTGGTCGAAGCGGCGGTGATGCCGGCCATGTTGATCTACCTGTGCCACTGGTTCACCCGTGCCGAACGCTCGCGGGCCAACACTTTCCTGATCCTCGGCAACCCGGTGACAATGCTGTGGATGTCGGTGGTCTCGGGGTATCTGGTGCAGCATTTCAGCTGGCGCTGGATGTTCATCGTCGAAGGCTTGCCGGCGGTGCTCTGGGCGTTTATCTGGTGGCGCCTGGCGGACGAGCGTCCGGCCCAGGCCAAGTGGCTCAGCGACGCCGAAAAGCACGACCTGGAAAGCGTCCTCGCCGCCGAGCAGGTCGGGATCAAAGCGGTGAAGAACTACGCCGAAGCCTTCCGCTCGCCGAAAGTCATCCTCCTCGCGTTGCAGTTTTTTTGCTGGAGCATCGGTGTCTACGGCTTTGTGCTGTGGCTGCCGTCGATCCTCAAGGCTGGCGCAAAAATGGACATGGTCGAAGCCGGCTGGCTATCGGCGCTGCCATACCTGGCGGCGGTGATCGGCATGTTGCTGGTGTCCTGGGGCTCGGACAAATTGCAAAAGCGCAAACGCTTCGTCTGGCCGCCGCTGCTGATCGCCTCGATTGCGTTCTACGGTTCCTACGCGCTGGGTGCCGAACATTTCTGGTGGTCCTACACGTTGCTGGTGATTGCCGGCGCCTGCATGTACGCGCCTTACGGTCCCTTCTTCGCGATCATTCCGGAAATCCTCCCGGCCAACGTCGCCGGAGGTGCCATGGCGTTGATCAACAGCATGGGCGCGCTCGGCTCGTTTGGCGGTTCATACCTGGTCGGTTACCTCAACAGCTCCACCGGTTCGCCCGGCGCTTCGTACTTGCTGATGAGTGGCGCGTTGATGCTCTCGGTGGTGCTGACGCTTCTACTCAAGCCCGGCGCCAGTGACCGGGAGCGTCCGTCGCTGGCCCTGAATCGCCACGCCCATTCCTGAATTGAATAGAGAAACTGACGATGAAAAAGCAGGTTGTGCTGTACAAAAAACTGTCGCCGCTGCTGATGGCCCGCCTGCATGAGCAGACCGAAGTGACGCTGATCGACAACCTCGACGCCGACGGCCTGGCGCAATTGCGCGTAGCCCTGCCCCGCGCCCATGGATTGCTCGGCGCCAGTCTGAAACTGGATGCCACACTGCTCGATCTGGCACCGAATCTTGAAGCCATCGCCAGCGTCTCGGTGGGCGTCGACAACTACGACATCGACTACCTCACCGAGCGGCGAATCCTGCTCAGCAACACGCCTGACGTGCTGACCGAGACCACTGCCGATACCGGTTTTGCGCTGATTCTGGCGACGGCCCGGCGCGTGGTGGAACTGGCCAACAGGGTTCGCGCCGGCCAGTGGACACGCAACATCGGCCCCGCGCACTTTGGCACCGATGTCCACGGTAAAACCCTCGGCATCATCGGCATGGGGCGCATTGGCGAAGCCTTGGCCCAGCGCGGACATTTCGGTTTCGGCATGCCGGTGATCTATCACAGCCACTCGCCGAAACCGGCGGTGGAAGCGCGATTCAACGCCCAGTATCGGAGCTTGCCGGAACTATTGCGGGAGGCAGATTTCGTTTGCCTGACGTTGCCATTGACCGCCGAAACCGAAGGCCTGATCGGCGCCGAGCAGTTTGCGTTGATGGGCCCAAAGACCATTTTCATCAATATTTCACGGGGCAAAGTGGTCGACGAAGCCGCGCTGATCGAAGCGTTGCGTGCCGGGCAGATTCGCGCGGCGGGGCTGGATGTGTTTGAGCGTGAGCCACTCGATCCTGGATCGCCGCTGTTGCAGTTGAATAACGTGGTGGCCACCCCGCACATCGGCTCGGCGACCCATGAGACTCGCGAAGCAATGGCCGTGTGTGCGGTGAACAACCTGCTCGCTTCACTGGCGGGTGAGCGGCCGAAAGATCTGGTGAATGTTGGGGCGTGGAGGGCCTGAGGAATTTTCGGCGTCTGTGCCGGAGAAGGGGCCGGCATTGGCAACGTATCATTTTCAGGCCCGCCGAGCCTCCAACAGCTCTCCCGCACACAACGCAATGCGCCGACAGGCATCGGCCAATTGCGCCTGATCGACCACCAGCCCCAGGCGAATATGCCCTGCCGCACTCGGGCCGAACGCTTCCCCGGCCAGCACCGACACGCCATACCCTTCCAGCAGCCGCTCGGCAAAGTGCTGGGCGGTCAGCCCTGTCTGGCGCACATCGACCATCACGAACATCCCGCCATCCGGGCGGATCGCCCGCAGGCCCGGGCACTGATTCAAACTCGTACACACCAGATCGCGCCGCTGGCGATACTCCTCGCGCATCAGCGCCACTTCCGGCAATTCCTCATCCAGTGCCAGTTGCGCGGCGTTCTGGATGAAGTCCGGAATGCCGAACAGCATGCACAGCGACAGGTGCACCAGATGTTCGGTCAAGGGCTCTGGTCCGATGACCCAACCCACACGCCAGCCGCTCATGGCGTGGGATTTCGACAGACTGTTGATGGTCGCCGTGCGCTCGGCCATGCCCGGCAGGCTGGCCGGGCTGATGTGCTCGCCTTCATACAGCAGATCGCTGTAGACCTCGTCGCTGATCAGCCACAGGTCGTGACGAATACACAGTGAAGCCAGCTCCTGCCAGACCAGCAGCGGCAGACTGGCACCGGACGGGTTGTTCGGACTGTTAAGCAAGATGGCCCGGGTTTTCGCGTTGATGCGAGCCGCGACATCGGCCGGATCGACGCGAAAGCCGTTCTCCGGCCGGACAGGTACCGCGACCACTTTTGCCCCGCAGGCGCCGATCACGCCTTCGTAGGTGACGTACATCGGTTCGGCGACGATCACTTCATCGCCAGGGTCGAGCAGGCATTGCACCACCGAATACACTGCGCATTGCGCGCCGGGCATCACGATGACGTGCTCGGCCTCTACCGGCTGACCACTGCGCTGCCGATGGCGCCGCGCGATGCTGTCACGCAAGCCACGACTGCCACGCACTTCCGGGTAATGGGTGTCGCCGGCCAGCAGGCTGGTGATGGCGGCTTGAACGATGGGCTGTGGTGTATCGAAGTCGGGATCGCCAATCGACAACAGCAACACATCGACGCCTTGTTCGCGCATTTCCAGCGCTCGATCGTGAATCTGCCAGGCCGCTGCGCCGTCGCCGGCAATGCGTTGGGTCAAGGCTGAATAGCGCATACAGTTCTCCATTCGCGCGGGTTCCAGCGTCAACCCTACCTCAAATCCCGCAACGCGCCAGCAGGGCATTCATTACCGACGAACGTACACGGTTGCGATAGTGGCATGCCGACTGCGCTCGTGGCGTTTTCAGGACGGCGGCTCTGGTGACTCCTGCGCGTGCACAAGGAACAAAAACGTCCGCTCTGTCAGGGTATTAGCGCTTGAATTGTAGGCAAATAGTACTCAGCGATTAATCCTACGAACGTGGTATCCGTTGCCTACAGCCTTTTCCACGATGCCCAATTAAAGTCTCGCACCTGTAATTTGTGACAGGTTCCAAGCCGGGAAAATCGCGGTATAAGGAAACCGTGCCTCAGCCCTGACACAGGTGCCTGTAGGACGGCCGCGCGAACCATGCCATCAAGAAGTAGGAAGATTCTGCCGCGCCCACGCCGTCAATGATGATGAATGGGAGATTTGCTATGTACCGTTCCACTAATGCATCAGTTCGATCATCACCTGCCCCGGTCAATTTCCAGCCTCAGGAGAACCCGCAACCGCAAGCGATCACGCTGACAGCCAGGGAAGCAGAAGTCTTGAAATGGGGTGTGGCCGGAAAGTCATCCTGGGAAATCGCCAGGATCGTCAACTGCACCGAAGCCGGTGTGAATTACCACTTTTGCAATATCCGTCGAAAGTTCGGCGTGAGATCACGCTGGACCGCCATGGTAATGGCGCTGGAACAGGGTTTGATTCAGTCACCTTGAACCGGCGTGCCTCCTGTGGTCAGCGCGTCATTGACCCTTGTTGAGGCCATCCATGTATCGGCGCCAAACGCTTGAATCCATCCCGTCCGACCGCGTCCTCGAAGCGTCCTGTGAAGAGACAAACGTCTCTCACAGGCATGGCGCGAAAACTGCGCTGCGCATTATTCTCGCCGATGACCATCCCGTGGTGCTGAAGGGCGTGGAAATGGCCTTGCGCGCCTATTCCGGCTCAGCCTTCTGCGTCGTCGCATTGGCGGGCAATGCCGATGAACTGATCCAACATCTGCAACACACACCGTGTGACCTGCTGATCAGCGACTACTCAATGCCCTACGGACATCTCCCCGATGGCCTGCCCCTGATGGGGTATCTGCAACGACACTTCGGTCACATCCCTCTGATCGTGATGACCATGTTGCGCAACCCTTCTCTGCTGAAAGCCTTGCTGAACGTGGGCGTCAAGGGGTTGTTCGACAAGCGCAGCCCCTTGAGTGAGCTCATACAAGCGGTGCAGAGCGTGGTCAAAGGTCGTCGATACCTCAGCCCTGCATTTGCGGGAATTCTGGAAACCCAAAGCCTGCCCTCCTCCGACACACAGGCGCCAACGGTCAGCCTTTCCGAACGAGAACTGGAGGTGGTGCGGTTGTTTGTTCAGGGTTTTTCCGGTCGGCAGATCGCCGCGCAATTGAACCGCAGCGAGAAAACCATCAGCCGACAAAAACGCACCGCCATGGACAAGTTGGGACTTGAACATGACGGTGGGTTGGTGGAGTTTGCTCGGGTGAGCGGGTTAAATCACTGATAAAATTCAAATTGAAATTCAGTTAGAAAGCGCACGTCTATTCAATACTGACGCGCGCCACGGGCCGCTTTCAGCTCCATTTATCCCGAAGCGGTTGGTTGCGGAGCATCCACGGTGCCTCTTCCTTTAAGTTCATCCGTTTCCAGTCCGAAAATGCTGCCTGTTTTTGACCGTAAACGTTATTGCCTATCTTCCTCAACTCCAGCGCGCGGGATTGCGTAATCCCCTTCTGGCCTAGATTCTTGGATAACCCAGAAATTTCATGTTCTAATTTCTGTACTGCAAGCACGCTCTCTCGATAACTAACAGCGGCCGGATGCTTGCTTGACTGCAAGAAATTTTCTCCCTGCCTGAAGCCGTCAAAACCTAGTTTATTAGCCACCTCAAAACTTTCCAGCTCATGCTTAATACGCTTCTGACCTGCATATTCTTGGAGCGACTTCAAGGTATCGACATGCTCTCTCGTAATTCTTACAAGCGGTTCCGGCTTCACGTTACTGGCATTCGCTGAAACTTTGGCGCCTGAGGCAGATGAAGGCTTGGTTTTAAACCACGTCCAGAATTTAAAATTAATATGCCCCGAAGGATCCCCGTTGTTAATGGGATCGGCATCGACATAATCATAGCTATTGAATCCCGCTATCCCAAACGGGCTCCACTCCGCCCCATCCGGGCTCTGAAACCGCATCAACTGCGTATTGAACATCCGATAGCCACGGCCCAAAAAGTAATGACCCGTCGGGTTGTTACGCAATTCGCCGTTGTAACCCAGGCTGCTATCTCCCCCGCCATCGAAACCGTACGCAGAATAAGCGTTCTCTTTGCGTCCCGCCACGCTGACCTCCACCAACACACTGCCATTGCCGTCAGTGGCCAGCCTCAGGACTTTGGGTCAGCACCTGCCTGGCGCTCGGCGAGCGCGACTCCGTTACCGAACACGAACGTGTTCTGCTGGTCGCCGTCAATCCGGTTGGCCGGTTCGTCGCCACGGTAGAAAATATGCTCATCGCTGCCATCACCACTGACGCGAGACAAGGTGTCTTCACCGTCATAACCGTAACTTTTCGAAGAACCACCGCTCGCGCCGCTGACCGTCGCCAGCCGTCCAAGCGAGTCGTAACCCATCGTCCATTGCGCATCCTGCAGCAGGTTGCCATTGTCGTCGTAACTGAACACGGTATCGAACAGCTTGTAGTCAGCATGGGAATTGCTGACGCTGCCCAGTTGCGCCGGATCTTCCCGGTCGAATACGTATTTCGCAATGTTGTTGCCTGTAGCAAACGTGGTGCTGACTTCTTCGATATTGTCGATGGCATCAAAGAAAAACAGTTGTTCCTTGATGACTTTACCTGCTGGATCAACAGGCGACTGCGGCCCCTCCGTGCTGTAAAACTCAAGCCGTCCGCGACGCTCATACTCATACTTTTCGTGCCGCAAGACCGCACCGCCCGCAGCCGAACCATCGCTCAACAGACGGCTCTCTACCTGATCGAGCCCGTTCCAGGTCTGGCTCAGGCGTTGCGCTGCTGCGCCGAAATCAAACACCCGCAATATTTCGCGCCCGTGCGAATCGTATGCAAGGTCAATGGTCAGACTTTGCTTCGCCGTGGTGTCTTCTGTGCTGATACTTTCGGTCAATCCCTGGCTGTCGTAAGTGAACGACGACTTGATATGGCCCGGTGTGCCCAAAGAGCCCAGTTCGGTCGATGTCAGGCGACCTTTATCGTCGTACTCATAGCCCTGAATTTGCCCCAGCACATCGGTGTAACGTACCAGTCGCCCCATGCGGCTGTGTACGTAGGTCATCTCGTAGCTGTCACGCTTCTCGGTGGCGACTTCGCCATTGCTGTTATAGGTGCGGTGAAGTGTCAGGCCTTGCTCCGACGATTCCAGCAATCGGGCATTGCGCGGATCGTAGGCATACGTGGCTTGAATGGGCGCCAACGTCGCCACTTTGGGGGTCGAGGTCCGCGTGACGGGTTCGTCGGTCAACTCGAGCTTATACGTGTATTCAGCGATATCGCCGCTGGGGCGGGTGACCCTGCTTGGCTGGCTGTCACTGGAATTGAACGCATAGGTGGTGATGCGCCCCCCTGTGACCGACTCGATCATCCTCCCGGCACCATCAAAGGCTTGCGTGCCCAATAGCTTGTTATTGACACTGATTCTGGTTGGCAAGTCGTCGCGGCTATGGGGCGCGTACTCGCGTACCACCTTGGCGCGATCAGGCAACGTGGTTTCAACCATGCGATCGAATGCGTCGTAGGCGTACAGGGTCTCGAAACCGCCGGCATTCTTTTCGGAGGCAGTGCGTGCCAGACCGTCATATTTGTAACTGTGCAGGCTGATACGGGCGTTGCTCAAGTCCTTGCGCTCGACGCTCACAGGCTTGTCGAAGCGGTTGTTCAGCGTGACTGTTTTACCCCTACCTTCAATCCATTCCTCGAGCTGGAAGGTGATCGGGTTATAGGTGGTGTGGGTTTTCACTGCATCAGGGCCGGTGACGCTGTTTTCCTGACCCCAGTCGTCATAGGTAAACGTGGTGGCGAGCGGCAGATCCTTCTTTTCCAGCCAGTCAATTTCGGTTTCACGGGTCAGTTGGCCCAGGGCGTTGAATGCTGCCGCATAGGTCGTACGATAAGCCGGCGGATTACTGCCCGCGTTGTCGACGTCCTCGCGTTCTTCCAGGATGGGTCGGGCAATCCCGTCGAACACTGTGCGGGTTTTCACGCCTTTGACGTCCTCCACCACCTGGCTGGCGGGTTGGGTTTCCGGTGTCTGACCCTGGCCTGCCGGGCGGATCAGGCGATAGCTGTAAGTGCGCGTCGCCGCATGCGCGGTACTGTCCGGGGCCACCGTTTCGGTCAAGGCGCGGCCCAGCACGTCATAGGTGGTGCGAATTTTTACGTCTTTGTCGGTGGCAAGCACCGGCAAGCCGCTGAACAGAGAACGTTCTTCGGTAATGACCTTGCTGACCGAGTCGAAATCCGTGCTCAGCGTCTGCACCGTCCGCAGTACCGTTTCGCCAGCGAACGTGGCGTAAGTGGCGGCGGGTTTACTGTAGGCATAATCGGTGAAAGTGGTATAGCCGGGCGCGGCCCCCAAGGTCACTGCCGTCTGCTCGATCAACCCATGGGTCAGCGCATTGCCTGGGTTGTCGATGTAGGTGTTTACCAGCTTCTCCAGCAAGGTTTCCGTTTGACCGGCAACTTCCAGCAGCCGCTCTTCGGCCACTGCCACCCATGGCGTAGTGGCCGGGCTGCCGGTGATGGCGCGCTGCTCCACGTACCGGTAGCGGGTGCGCAAGACGGGGGCACCGGGTTGCAGATCGGGCACCAGCGTCAGGTCCGCGGCCGGTGTGACGGTTTTCTCCTGCATGTGCCGCACGAAACCGTAAGGGTCTGCGGGGCAGTCGCCCGACACGCCGTCGGCCGGGTACCACGCCGTTGTTTCGGTGACCCCGTTCGCTTTCCGGCTCAAGGTCAGGTTGCCGTGGTGGTCGTATTCGGTGAGTTCCGTGTCCTCACGGTACTGCCGTGGGTCGTCGGTCAGCTCCCAGCGCGTATCGACTTTGCGGGGTAACTGAAACCGCAGCTCCTGCCTGTCGAAGGGGTCGGTATCGTTGGCGTAATAGGTTGTAGTGACGCTCTGCTGATGGGTGCCCTGCGTTGTCACCTGTCGGGTCAGCAAGTGAAAACGGTTGAAGGTGCGGGTCACGGTTTGCACCGGGACGCTCGCCACGATCAGGCTTTCAGTGGTTTCGTATTGGTAGAGGCCGGTGACTTTATAGAGATTGTCCAGACCGTCCTCGTCCCAGCTGATTGACGCATTGCGTCCGAGGAAATTATTGCCGTTGTCGCTGTACGTGAACTTGCGCACGATCGCCTCGCGACCACCGCCCGGATCGGTGCGATGGTCGGTTACTCGCGGCAAGTTAAGGTAGTTGCCAGTGCCGGGAATACCATGGCCGCCATCGTTGTATTGAATCGTTTCGTGAGCGCCGAAGGGCGTCCAGACTTCTTTGATGCACAGCTGGTCGCGTTCCAGGCCATAGAGAAAACGCCAACCCGCGCCATTCGCGGTGGGCAGCGAGATTCGCGTCATCCATTCACCCTCCAGGTGGAGGGTGAACGTGGCCAATGCCACCCCTTGCACCGGTTTGAGGTTAATTTCGAGGGTGCTGGCGGTGAGGTTGCGGACCACTTGCACCAACAGCCCCTGGCTGTCGCTGATCGTGCTCAACATCCGCCCCTGACCGGCGCTCTGGTAAGCCAGGGTCACTTCATGTCCCTGGGCAGAATACATCTTGACCGGCACCGCCTCTTGCGGCGAGGCCCCGGTGAGCTTGAGAATTTCAACCAGCCCGGAGCGGTACACCACCTTGAAATCGCCGCGTGGGTCGCCGGTCAATTTATACAGTTTGAAACTCTGGATTTTTTGCTCTTTCATTTTCAGGCGGTCAGGCTCGCCGTCGCTGGCAAAGGTGCCGGTGACCTTGAAGCTTTCGCCTTCACTCGTGGCAATGATCTGCGTAGCGGGGGAGTATTGCGTCAATGCCAGCCTCCAGCCCGCGCCGTAACCGTAATTGAAGGCGCTGGCCGGGTTGTAGCGAAGATGACAAAGCACTGTCGGCCCGCGCAGCTCATTGACTTCGACATCGTGTAACGACAACCCCACTGTGTAGAGGCCAGTCCTTGAATCGATACCCGACTCGACAAAACTTGCGAAATTGAAAGCGTTGGAATGCACGTTGGTTTTTTCTGCAATAGCAATGTTCACGATGCTGAACTCCGAAAACTGGACAAAGGACATGAAAAGCGGCGCTGCACGCGCCGCGATCCGGGATCATTCAGGAAGATCAATGACCCGTAGCCTGTTGCGATTCCCGTCTCGGAACCCGATCTTTATCGGCTGTCGATGCCCTTGGTTATCGGTAAGAATCAGGTCGATGCTGCCTCCACGCAGCGGGTGCAAGTCCTTGTTGCCCGGCTGACCTCTCCATTCGTCCTGGCGAACATCCGTTCTGCGAAACAAACTGAACAACAAGCGCCCTTCCGCGACGCCTCCTTTGACCGTTGTATCCAGGTTCACTTTGAGAATCGGATTGGCTTTGATGAGTGAGTCATGGTGCATGACGTCGCGATCACCGGTTTTCCTAGGATGGTTATAGGCGTAACCGAGATGGGAGAACATCTGCTCGTTGGCATGGGTACTTTCCCAAAGGACGCTCGACTGACGTGAACCTTCGGCCAACTCCAACTCGACAAATGTCATTGCCCGCTGACCGTCCTGTTTGTACTCCAGGTCGTAATAATCAAGTGTCTTCAGGAAGTTATCGAAGTCCTCTTCGTTCTCTCCATTTGCCGGGTCGCCAATCCCGCCACCCTCAATACGGCGACGCTTGAACGTGAAGAAGTCGACGGAGGTCTTGGGGGATTCCACCGGGGTTACTTTGATACGGCCGTCCGGATTCCCCGGGTGCGTATCCGAGTCCAGCGACAGCCCATCAGGATTCAACACCGACGCAAAAAATTCAGTGACTTGGCCAGCCCGTGTGACCAGATACATGGTGAAGACGTTAGGCACCGGGGCTGTAGCAGGATTTTTCACTGGCTCGTCGAGAGTGCCCCCCCAAGGCGTAAACGTATTGGGCTCCGACGATTGAGCCCACAGCAGTGGATTGTCGCGATCGAACGGGATGCCCACCTGGCCCACCGGAACTTCCGCGACTTGTTGCCTTGAGCCCAGGTAGTAAAACCTGACGGAGAGTTCTTGCTCTGGCGTCATCCGTTCGCCGTCGGTTTCCATTCTGATTTCAATCGGCACTTGCTGAAAGCCGTTGCTATAAACCTTTTCCGAACGGAGCGCCGTCAAAGAGAATTTAGTGAGCGACGACCAGCCCGGCTCTTCGTCAACGCGGTAAAGGTTGATGATGCTGTAACCGGTGCGGACCAATATATCTTCGTCATAATAGATGTCGCACTTAACCACGCTGTAAGCGCGAGTGCTGTGCGCGGGCGCTTTGAACACCCCGTTTCGATCCACGGAACCCTCGCCAATCACTTCCCATTTGCGCTCCAGCCCCGGCAGCGGCTGACCGGGAAACTCTTTCAACTCTACGGTGGCAGAACGCGCGAGTGAGCTGACAAACGCCGGCTCGATTCGCATGGTGGTGGGGAAATTCGACAGCACCACACTGGCTCGCGCGATCCCGCCCGCGCCATCGGATACCTGGATTTCCTCGACTTGCAGATGTTCTGGCAGTTCCTGTTTGGGAGGCGTGTAAACAGCCGTATTACCCTGAGGCACCAAGGTGCCGAATGCTGGCTGACTCCAGGTGAAATTGCTGCCGCTGATCCCGGTTGCTACAAAGGTCACGCTCGGGCCACCCACCTGGCGCGGAACACACCCGGGTGAAACGGCGATGATCTCTGGGGTTACCAACAGCAATGCCGAGACTCGATGGGTCGTGGCCGGCTTCTCTCCGTTGGCGGGCTCGACCCAGGTTGCGGAGACGATGTTGCGCACCACGTTCTTGCCGATCAGTGCTGCGGAGACCGGCGTGTAAACTCCCGTAAGTTCGTTGATAGCGCCCGATGAATGAACGGTGTTGAGACTTTTGACGGACCATTTGACGTCGTTGACCGGAACGCCGTTTCGATAGGCCTTGTACGGCACCGGACTGCCGCCTGCTTTGGCACTGTGGACGGCGGGTTCGATAACCAGCGCCGTTTTCGACGGCGCCAAGGCACCGAATATCACCATGTCCCGGGGCGTGTGCCGCGAATATTCGACAAAGACGTTCCTTTCTCCCGGAAACAAAACGCTTTGAATCAATTCGAGTTTTTCGTCATCGGAACGTGAAATGTATTCCTGCGCCAAAACCATGGTCGCGGAGTATTTCGGCAACCCGTTTTCCAGGTCGTCAGGGATCAAATAGGGGAAGTAATCCTTTGAGGGAGTACCGCCACCCGATGAGCTTCCGCGCAGCTTGAGCAGGACCACTACCGCACCATCGCCCGCATTGGGCGCGCCAGGTTGATCCGCGCCCGGTGCGCGTTGAGTAAGGATGATGAAATTTGTAGGAGTAAGATCTCCGCCGCCCCGCAAATCCAGCCAGCCGAGTTCATACACCCTGCGCTCAATGGGCAATTCATTGAAACGCGCCTTGAAGTATTCGCCGATCTTTTTCTGGCTGGCTGTCTGTGCCGTCAGATTGCAGGCAAATTCAACCCCGTTGGACAAGTCCAAAGTGACACGCCCCATCCTGTCGATGGCGCCGACGGCCAGTTCCAGGTTCAGGATGATTTTCAGGGTGAAACCCTGTGCCTCTTTAATCTCGTAGCTGTACATCACGCCAGTCGTTTGTTCCGACGCAGTGAACGATCCACCCAGGAGACTAAACGTTAATACCGCCCTGGAGTTGTCGAGGGCGGCCGGTTCAAACGACAAGAGCGGGTTGCCCAATAGCACATCACTCAAGATACCCGTTTCGGTTTCTGCCTCGTTCAAGTCAATTTGACCGCTAAATACCGGCACAAAATTACGGCCGTCGTACTTCTCAAGCCATTGTTGTCGCAGTAAGTTGTTAACTTGTGCTTGACCGAAGGCGAGCACGCCGCCCCACTTTTCTGTGATGTCAGCCACTTTCATTTTATTTAGAATCTGCGCGAGTGAATTCCCGGCCATGATAGTTACCCTCTACAGCAATGTAATGGACGAGCCTCGAGTGCCTTCCGAACTTACCGGCAGGTCTTACCCCGAAGCGTTATTTGTTAAAACAGAATCGATTAAACTTGCGGCATTCCGTCTGCTCCCAGTGGAAGGACGGGATCTGGTATCGAAGGTAACGGCCCAAGCGGCAAGGGTTGAATGTAGAAGGCATCGCCGAGCCAGAGATCAAAGTCGGAAATGCTTGACGTTACAGTGATGATCGCAAACTCGTGGCTCTTATCCGCGCCCGCAATAAAAAAACCACTCTGATCGATGTTTCCCGCAGATTCAGGAATGCATTTCCATACCGCTTCCGGAGCAGGTTTGTTGTTGAAAGTGGCGGAATATTGCGCCTGCCCTTCTGGTAAGCCATCAAAATTTGCACTCACTTTCACGGTCTGACTGCCATGAGTCACAACAACGGTAGCCACGTCTTTTTGCTGGGTGGTGGGATTAACGACGTTGACCAGTTCAATAGTGAATGATTTCTCGACTAATTGCGGATCCCTCGGCGGCGCCTTGTAAAGATTAGTCCGATCCGGATTCGCGGTTTCAGGAATACTGCCGTTGCCTGTGACTGACCATTTCAACGAGCCATTTATGGCACCGGCCGAGAACTCTCGGGTTTGCGGTTGATCACCCGATGCCGGGCAGGTCGTTACCCGGGGATTAAGCGACACTGCCCGCCGGGGAACGGTGACAAGTGCTTTGCTGACATGAGCTTTCCCGTCACTGCCACCGCCGGTAGCCGCAATTTTCACCCGTTTGAATGCGCCATCCGAAGGACCAAGGCTTGGAGCGGTGTAGCGCCCGGTGTTCTCGTCGATTTGCCCAGCGTCGCCAGGGGTACCGTCGAGCGTGCTGACGCTCCATTTGACTTGAGTTGGGGGCAATGTGTTGAATTGATGAACAGCACCTGGGGCCAGAAGCAGCTCCAGTGGGTCTATCGAGAAGGTGGTCATGCGCGGGCTGATCGCCCCCCAAGCGACGATATCTCCGGGGACGAAAGCGTTGCGCAATTGCACAGCGTCGCCGCTGTTGAACAGAATGCTATTGATGACGAAGGCATCGATATCATCAAACTTGAACAGCGTGCTTACTTTATCTTTCACTATCGCTTCAAATTTTTTATACATCCTGTCTTTATGTTCCAAAAACTTGATAGCATCATCGGCATACGGATGATCGCCGACGAACGTCAGACTACGCCTCACAATATCAACCTGACCATCACTGACAACCAGTTTACGCGTATCCGGATGGACACTAACCGTATGGCGAGAGGTAAATTCCAACTCAAGCGTCAAGTCAAGTATCGGCTGCCCTGCCGCAGTAGTCGTCTCCGCCGGCAATTTATCTTTCTTAAAAGCCCAACGAAGCAGAATAGAGTCATCGGACATCTCGACAACTAATCTCTCGATTGCATTATTATAAACATTGATTTCAAACGGCAACACTTCGACGCTACCTACCGGAGTGCCACCACCATCCCAGTCTGACAAGTCGACTCTGATGCTCGGTATAAGAACATGGCCATTATCAAAATCGGCGTTCGCGGCAAATTTGGAAAATCCATTGGCCGTCAATATTGCTTCAAATGACCCCTGCCCTTGACTGAATTGCTGTGAAATTGTCTTCCCAATAATGTGACGCAATACCAGCAAATTGCTGAACATCAACAACGCGTCATCTTGTGGGAAATCAGTATTTAAAGGATATAACCAATCTTCACCAGGAGTGCCACCTTCCAGACTGCCTTCCATCGCTATACGCACTTCCAGTGCACCTTCGCTATAGTTCGGCGCACTTCGCACGTTCGCACCGTCCTCCATGACAGTGCGCAACTTGAATTTACCGGGCTTCAACTGTTCTGATGGGGCTAGTTCACCCAGCACATAAGTCCTGCGCTCCGGCGCGGCTTCCCGGAATTTGCGTTTGAAAAAATTCCCCCCCATGCGGCGCACATGTTGAATTCGCGAATTCGAATATTCCCAATTATTTCGCTGTGATTGGAAATCACCCAAATCCAGGATCACTTGGCTGTTCTTTCCTACCACTCCCTGTATATCTTTCAATAACACCTTCTCTGCCTTGAGATCTGGATAATCAAGCGGATCGTTGGACCTGATCGATGTAACGCTCGCTTGGCCGGTCGTATCGATGGCAAGATCCACCTCAAGGCCGCCGAGCGTAGCCATCGTCATATTAGCTTCCGCCACCACCGCCCCGTTTTCATCGGGATAGTTTTCAAAACTCAACCGAGGAACATCAGTCTGCAGGTCCACAACCGCCGTGTAGGTTGTTTCACCGGTCATGTAAGCGCCGCTGAAAGGAAGCATATATTTATCAGTATCAAAACCCCAAATATATTCTTGCAACAACAACTGGTTGCACTTGACTTTGTTATAACTAGCATACGCATCCCATTTGTTAGTGCGAGGCTCAAGCGCCGCCCACTCCAAATATTCTTTACGGGTAACTTTTCTGGCCATGAGATCCACCTTATTCATTAGATAATGGTAAAAACAATCGCCCACTTGGCGAATGTGACTATGCTCAATCAAGCTTCCAGTGTGAAGTTAGTGAGGTCCAACTTCGTTTCAGCACCCGGCTCATAGATAATGATGGCCTCGACGGTGACACTGCCCAGCTGGAACCTGGCCAGCTCTGTCTTGCTGATGTGGGTTTCAACCGACTTGCTGTCGGCTTCCGGTTTGGTGATCACGCGTTTGTCGAACAAGGGATAGGTCAGTCGTCCACCGGCACTGTCTTTACCCACCAGTAGTGCATTCAGGGTTTGGCCTTCGCGAATGTAAACCCAGCCTTGCGGATAAAAGAATTTCTCTCCTGCCACCGGCACTTTCGACAAGGAAATCCTGCCGGGAGTACTTTGCGCCTGCAGAGACTGAATGGCCCGATATTGACTGTTCGGCACCGCTAACAAACGCACGATAAAGACATCCGATTTTTCCGGAGCAGTTTCGCCATCGGGGGTGACGCAGTAATAAACAGGAACGGATTTACCCATGTTGGCAGGGACATACTCGGGCGGGATATTGTAAGTACGGCCACCCGCTACAGTGGGTGCAGTTGCAATGTAATGTCCGGTTGTGCCGAAACCCGCCCAATACACCTCTACCTTGTCCCTGGGGCCGAAACTTGCCTCGGCATCGATAGTCAAGGTAACGCCAGCACTTACAAGCTTCGCGGCCTCGAGCTCCGCTTCACCGGGTATCGGATCGCTGCCAGGCGTGGCATCTTTGACAATCAACGCGGGTAAGAACAGCGGTTTGCGCACCGGCGCAGGGTAAGGTGCGGCCGACAGCCCCGCTCCAAACCATGCGTATTGATAGTTCAGATTGAGCGAGTATCCATTGCTGCTGTTCACCCAATCCGGCGGCAGAACAAACTCGATGTATCCCTTGTCGAGCGTTGAGTCATCAACCCGGGCTTGCAGGGTCAACGGTTCGATGCCGGCATCCGATTCGGCTTGACACACCACGTCGTCTGCCACGCTCATTCCTGGATAGGCGGCGATGCGCAACGGCAGACCCTGAGAAAACAGCGACGGATTGATGGGCGTTCCAGGGGTATGCCCTGCGATGGTCAACGCAGCCAGCGGGGTCGTTGCCGGTGCCACTAGCTGAAAGGTTTGCATCGCCGACAGGGTTGTTTCCGTGGGGGTACCGGCGTACTGAATGCCATACCTCACCTCGATGCGGCCGCCGTCCACCCGACGCAAGTCGCTTTTGTCGAGATAGAGCGCAAGCGGTTTGTCGACATCGGCTGCCGTCACCGTCGTGGGGTAGGCCAGCGCTGGCAGTTCCGCTCCATCCGACTCAAAGCGACGGCAGTGAAGCGTGACGACATCCCCCTGCGCCATCGCTTGATAGGGCACGAGAGTGGGCAGCAGATCAGCCGGAGCCACGCTCAGATCCAGATGCAGATCATGGGAAGACGGGATCTGCAGGACGGCCAACGCCGGCCGCGCCCGAGGGCGTTTGCCCACGTAGAAAAAAATTCGAAGGGATTCTTCGCCGGGCGCTGGATCGGCGAGTAGGCGCACCTGGTAGGAGTAGAACGCATAACCCGATCTGAGCGCGACGATCGTAGCGTTGTCGATTTCGGCCAGCATGCCGTCGGGTGTCAACTCGCTGACTACCACGGTGACCTGATTGTTGAGCTCATCGACCACGGTGCCGTCGGCAGCACAACCACGAAAATTCAAGATGAGCAAAGCGCCGTCGTGGTTTTCTATGCCGGGATACTTGATATAGGTCTTCAGTTTTTCACTGCCTAACTTATCCACGTCGACGGCATTGTCGGCCTCGATGGCAGGCGACGTGGGAGCAGGGTTCGGAACAATCATGATTAAGTTTCCTTAACATTCAGGCAATGGTCGGCGGAGCACGGGGCCGCCGTTATTGAATAGAGTTTTTACGCCTGAATACCGCACTTGAGTACTAGCAGAACTGCTAGGTTTACCAAAACTGATTTGCTGATAGTGTTGATCGAAACGCTCGTTCAATAGCTGTTCGAGTCAACGACGCTACAGGAGTTATTACAGATGAATCTTCACAAATTGTGGATCAGCGGCTTGCTGGCCAGCCTCGCAGTTATTCAAGCTGGCTATTCACAGGCGGCGGGAGCGCTGTATATCTGGGAAGGTGACAATAGTCACAACTGCAGCATCCCGACTGAGCCGAATGCCGATGGTTCGGCAAGGAATTACCTAGTCAAGGAAAATGGCTGTACTAACGACCAAGCCTATACGATAAACTTTTTAGGGGTCGATTCGGCATT
Source organism: Pseudomonas sp. GB2N2 (assembly GCF_054897705.1). Classification (NCBI taxonomy): domain Bacteria; kingdom Pseudomonadati; phylum Pseudomonadota; class Gammaproteobacteria; order Pseudomonadales; family Pseudomonadaceae; genus Pseudomonas; species Pseudomonas sp. GB2N2. The sequence continues at coordinate 1,172,863 of NZ_CM142701.1, read as the reverse complement.
GACCATCACCCTGTTCAATGACAAAAGTTGCCAGGACAATAAAAATTGGGAAATTGAAGTGCTGACTGTAAAACAGCCTACGACGACCGATCCAATCAGCAGGATAAGTATTTCTGCCATGGCGGGCGTGCCGGACGGCCAACTTATCGCGCCTGGAGTGCAGAAAAAGCGCTATCGCTCGGGCACGGGTATCGTAGGTGCACTGTCATGTGTTCGCGTCGAACGTAAGTAATTGTTCATGTCTTTGAGGTTTTGCTTATGTCCGCGCCAACCACCCTGCATTCCAATGCAACTAATTTTGCCAGTTACGTTCAATCCGGCGTAGACCAGCGCACCGGTTTGTTTACCGCTTCGTTTTCGTTGCCCGAAATCAAATCCAATGACCTGAGCGGCACGATTGTTCCGCTGCATCTGAATTTCAGTCCACTGAAAACCCTGGATGACGGTTATGGGCGTGGCTGGAGCCTGCCACTGACCGAGTACCAGCCCAGCACGCAAATCATCTCCGTGCATTCCAGTGAAAGTTTCAAGGTCACCGGCGACTATGCCGACGTGGGCGAACCTGACCGTTTGAAGATGAAAGAGCAGAAAATCCAGCGATTTAAACTTTTCAAACTGACCGGGGACCCGCGTGGTGATTTCCAGGTGGTGCACGCCTCCGGGCTGGTGGAAATCCTCAAGCTCATGGGCACCACCCCGCAGATTGCGATGCCGGTCAAGGTTTATTCCGAGCAAGGGCACGAAGTGACTCTAACCTATCAAAGTGCAGGTCAGGGTCGGATGTTGAGTACCGTCACAGACAGCCAGGGAACGCTCCTTCAGGTCGTCCGCAACCTCACTGCCAGCACGGTTGAATTTCGTCTGAAACCGATACAAGGCGTACCCTCGGCTGTATTTACTCTGCAACTGGAGGGTGAGCGGATGACCCGCGTCACCCTGCCCACTCCGAACAATGCCGGGTGGCGTGTTCTCTATGAAGATGTACGCACTCAGCTGTGCATTTCCGAGATCTGGGATCCGTTGGGCGGTCACCAGAAGGTTCAGTACAACGACGCAGGCCATGGCTTCCCCCCCCAGGCAGGGTTCCCCAATCTGGCGAGGGTGACAGACCATGTCAGCACACCCGGCGCCAGCCAGCCGCCGATCGTTAAAAAATACAGTTACAGCAACAACGGCAATAATTTTCTGGGTTACAACTCGGTGGTCGGCTGGGATAAAGGCGGCGAAGACAACCTCTATAAAATCACCGGTGAATACCTCTATGAAACCACCGAAAGCCTGGTCGTCGCAGGCGCCCCACCGCGTACCGTGACCCGCACTTACAATCGCTTCCACTTGATGACCTCCGAAATTACGGTCGAAGGCAACTGTCAAAAAACCATACTGACCACCCACTACGCCAATGACACCGATACATTCGACCGCCAGGATACGCGCTGCCAGTTGCCACAGCGCACCACCGAACTCTGGCATTTGACAGACGACCCCCGGAGCTGGCGACAAGACAAGAAGCTCACCGAGTACGACTTTCATGGCAACCTGACCAAGACCGTCCAGGCCAATGGCATTACTGAAGAGATTGCCTATTACCCCGCCGCCGGGGTGACGGGGGAATGCCCACCGGACCCATACGGTTTCGTCCGCCATGTGCGCGAGAAAACCGTGATACCTGCCACCGACCCGACCCTGGTGCCGGACGTGCAAAGTGGCGCCGCAACGCTGCGCTCTCGTTATCGCTACCAGGCAATGCCGCCCATTGCCGGCGGTATGACCCGTTCCTGGGTCGCGCTGGTTGACGAGCAGATGCTGGAAGTCAGCCAATCCACCGAAAAGCTGATGCAGCGTGCTGTCTACACCTACTTCAACAATCCAGCCAATCCGCTTACCCATGGCCGTCGCCAACAACATGCAGTTACGGTAGGCACTGCGCCGGGTTACACCACGAGCACTGCATTTGCCTACAGCAAACACCTCGCCACCTACGCCACCTTCGCCGGTGAAACCGTACTGCGCACGGTCGAAACCCTGAGTACCGATTTCGATAGTGTCAACAAGAGCATCACCCAGGAACGTTCGTTGCTCCATGGTGAGCCGCTGCTGGTTACCGATAAAGATCAACAAGTTCGGTACACCTACGATTCATTGCTGCGCGTCGTGAAGGAAGAGGACGCGCCCAACTCGCCGTATCCCGCCAGCCGTACTTTCAGCTACACGCTGATACGACCGGCAGACCAGGGCGGTGCGCCGGTGACCACCCTGGCTGGCCAGGAAATGGTAGACGTCAAGAAAGTAAAAATCCGTACCTGGTTTGACGGGCTCAGCCGAGCTATCAAGGAGGAACGACAGGACCTCGACAATGCCGGCGGCAACCCTCCGCTTTTCCGCAGCACTTACGAGGCCAGCTATGACGCCTACGGCCAGTTGATCTCAGAAATCGAGATCGACTGGCTCGCAAAAACAAACCTGCGGCTCGGTAAAACCTACACCTACGACTTCTGGGGCCAGCAAGACAGCGCCACGGGAGCGAACGGGATCACTTCCCATACCCGTGCAAACCCACTGAACTTCACGGTGGAACAATGGATACCGGGCGTAGGTAAATCCGTGACCACGTCCAATCGTTTCGACAAGACGGTCAAGTCGGAACAATTCGATCTCAGTGGCAAACGTATCAGCCTCCACCGCTACAAATACAACGGCCTGGGCAATTGCGTTGAAGAGATCGACGCACTCGGGCGGGTGACTAAATTCAGTTACGACGCTCATGCTCGCCTGATCACCAATACCTTGCCCGACCGCACCGTGATCAGCCGTTCCTACGCCGCGCATAGCGCCACGCCACTGGTGTCGGAACTGACGGTCCAACCCGGCAATAGCCTGTTGCCACGCAAAACCGTGGGCTCGAGAATATTCGATGGTCTGGAGCGGGTGACAGAGGTCACCGTGGGTGGACGTGTCGAACAGTTGCACTATGAAGACGAACGGCTGCAACCGAGTCATCGGGTCACGCCGGCCGGCAACCAGATCCTCTACGAGTACAAACCAGGGTTGACCACGCGCCCCTCCGCCATCAAAACAAAGGAAGATGACGCCACGTTCGATTACGACCTGCTGAATGCGAATCTGGAAACGTCGAGCAATGCACGAGGCACGTACGACTTCACGTACACCAACGTCGGACATCTGAGCGTCGAGAGCTGGAAAGAGCCCACCAACCCGACGCCATGGGTCACGCGCTACAGCAGTTCGTTGAAAGGACGACAGCTGACACGCACCGATGTTGGCGGACAGGTCACCGTAGCTGAATACCATGCAACCAATGGCCGCTTGATCGGCCTCAAGCAGTGCCAATTGCAGGCCGGTTTCGAGTACGACACATGCGGTCGCCTGTTCCGCACTATCAGTACAGACGTTGGCAGCGGCAATACGCTGACCACGACCTTGACCTTTGATGATATTGGCAGGGAAAAAAACCGGACCGTGGCGTTGCTGGATGCACAGGATAAGCCCTTGCATCCGGTGCGCAGCATTGAGCTGACGTACCTCGCTGACGGCAATATTGAAACCCGCCACCTGCAAGTGGGTGGCGTTACCGCGTTGCACGAGACCTTCCATTACGATCTGCGCGGGCGCCTGGAACTGCATAAGTGCTCAGGGATCGATTTACCCAAAGACCGCTTTGGCAATGCCATCGTGACGCAGTACTACGAATTCGATTCTTTGGACAATGTCATCTATCAGCGTACCGATTTTGACGATGGCACTCGCGACATTGCCCAATTCGACTTCGCCGTGGCCGACCCCTGCCAACTGGTGAAAGCCGTCCACAGCCATGCCGATTACCAAGGGCTGCTCACCGACTACCTCTATGATCCGGACGGCAACCAGACACGCGACGAAAAGGGACAACTGCTGCGTTATGACAGCCAGGGCCGTTTGATGGAAGTCAGCACGGCGGCTGGTCAACCGGTGACGGGCTATGACTACGATGCGCATGATCTGCTGGTGGCAACCCAACCGCAGGGCGAGATGCAGAGTCTGCGTTTTTATGAAGGAACACGTTTAAGTGACGTGATGCAAAACGGCAAACATACCCAGCTGCTTAATTGTGGAGGGCAGCCTTTAGGGCAACAGGAGCCGGGGGATGATAGCCAAACCCTGTTGTTACTGGCTGACGCCAAGCACTCGGTAATCGCTGAAAGTCAGGCAGACGAGCTACGCACTGCGGTGTATACCGCCTACGGTGAGCTCAGTGAGGATGCACAGCTCGAAAGCCTGGTGGCCTTCAATGGCGAAGTCAGGGACAAGGTCTGTGGCTGGTACATGCTTGGGCAGGGTTATCGCGCGTATAACCCGCACCTGATGCGCTTCCACAGCCCGGACTCCCTGAGTCCGTTCGGCGCCGGTGGTATCAATTGCTACAAATTCGCCTTGGGCAACCCGATCGCCTTCAGCGACCCGAGCGGGCATGCGCCGGGCACCTCGCTCGTGCAACAGCCTGGCGTCATCTATGGCTCGATGGCAACCACCATCTTTCTGGGAATCGTGGTGAGTATCGTGACGTTGAACCCGGCGCCATTGGCAGCTGCCGTCAAGGTGCTTGCCGTACAGGCGGGCGCATCGGCGGTCACCAGCGTCCTTCTTTCCGCGAGTGTGACCGCGGGTGCGGCGGCAATGAACGCTATCGCGCCTGCAGTGACCTGGGGGTCATTCGCCGCGGGGCTTGGTGTCCAGGCGGCGTCAATGGGGGTCAAAGGCGAGGCGCAAGTCAACCTGAGCTGGGTCGGATTTGGTTTGAACTGGCTGATGATGCCCGGCTTGCAAGCTTTTAAACCGAAATTGCCGGCGCTTTCGAACTCCACCACTAATTTACGAAAAGCTTCCACCGCATCTAATTTTTCCACTGTGTCTACTATTTCCAATGCTTCTGATATTTCCAATGCTAGCGGTAGCTCTATCGCCTCAAATTCCGTCTACGACCTCATGTATAGCGCAGCCATTGGCCCTAACGTTACATTCAGAGAAAGGCCCTTCGCCAATATTGCAAATTATGCACCTTCTGTTTTCCGGCAAGCCAGAATATTGGAAGCACTCGAAGATGTGGCTATACAAAACCACTCTTCAATTACCGGAAGAGCAATCGAGACCGGCATGACCAACCCGGCACATTCAACAAGATCAACGATATCAGCTACAGCGGAGCCTTTCAAAATAGATGCAATTGCGCCCCCAAGGGTCCAGGAATGGATCGGCGGGATGACTAGACAAGCGGCACACAAACCCATATTAAGTTTTGCTCACTTCGATACTTTGGTTTAGACATCACGCCAGGTTATTACCCTGTAATTGCCTGGCTTTTTTTTAACTAATTTTCATGAATTGATTACGCCACCCCTTCCGCTATTGAGAGTTATCTCATATCCCCCTACCCCTCCCCCTTCTAAAATCCCCGCGCCGAAACTCAGTTTCCCCCCAATCAACTTTCACACGCTTATAGCAGCGTGCCGCACCGATGCTGTTTCGGCTCAACGCACGGTCGGACTTCAAAGGATCTGTAAACATGACTAAAACACTATTGGCGCTGACCCTGGGCCTGGCCACTTCTCTGGTGGGCACTGCCGCGTTTGCCAACAGCGTTGGCCAAATCAACTTCACCGGTAACATAAACGCCAACACTTGCCCGATCGAACCCATCGATCCAGGCACCGGCGCTCCCGGCCCGATCAACCTGGGCAGTGTTGCAGTTCCCGACTTTAACGGTGCTGCCGACACGGAAGTGGGCGGACGCGAGTTTGCACTGCGCATCAAGGATGGGGAGGTCTGTGGTTTTGAGGCGGACGATACCGTCACCGTTCGATTCGACAGTACCCACGGCAACGCCGGTACCGGCGGCAAGTACTACGGCATCCAGACCGGTGGGGCCACCGGTGTTGCCCTGGCGATCAAGGACAACGACGGTACGCATGTCGACAGCGGCACTGACTCCAAGCCTTACCCGGTCAATGTCACCGGCGAAACCCGCCTGATCTTCAACGCCAAGTACCGTTCCAGCACTCCGCTCGTCACCGCTGGCCCGGTGATCGCCAACATCAACTTCCTCGTAACGCTGCCGTAATCCAGGCCCTTGAGCGCAGTAACCGTCTGCGCTCAAGGGTGCACGCCGCACCGCGCAAACATCGCATCGCCCTAAGGTTTTTTTATGTTCGGATCGATCAAAGTATTTTGCCGTGACACAGCGGCGCTCCCCTGCGCAGTGGCCACGTTGTTGCTGACATTGCATGCACCGGCAAGCCATGGAGCATTGACACTCAACGGCACCCGCGTGCTATTCGAGAGTGATAAACGCAGCGTCTCGCTGGTGGTTGCCAACCCCAGCGAAAAAACCTACGCCGTGCAGACCTGGGTCAACACCAGCGCGGACGATACCACCACGGCCGTGCCATTCATGGCCTCACCTCCGCTGTTCCGGGTCAATCCCGGCAAAGAGCAGCAGGTGCAAATCAATGGCTTGCCCAACAGCCTGCCGACCGACCGCGAGTCGCTGTTCTACTTCAACGCCCAGGAAATTCCGCAAGTAGAAAGCGAACAAAGCAACGTCTTGAACATCGCCATCCGCACGCGCATCAAACTGTTCTACCGCCCCAGCCAGTTGAAAGACAAACCGCATGTACGCCTCAAGGACCTGCAATGGTCGGTCCGGCAAATTGACGGCAAGCCCAGCCTGGTGGTGACCAATCCAACCCCTTTTCATTACACCTTTCACCGTGTGGAAGTGAGTGCCAACGGGCACTCCCAGACCCTGGCAACGCCGCCGATGGTCGCCCCTCTCGACCGCCAGGTTTACGCGCTGGACAAACTCCAGCCAGGCCCCGACATGCGGGTGTCGTTTACCACCATCAATGACTACGGCGGACTCACGCCGCTGATGAGCCAGCCCCTTCAGACCGAACGCTGACAGCCAATAGCATCCATAGCCAGGAAGATAACGATGATGGTTTTCTCGGGTCGTTGGCGCGTGCCTGCTCGCCAGCGCTTAGCCCAGTTTTTACTGATCGGAAGTAGCACTGCCTCCCTGGTCGAGGCAGGACCCGCACTGGCGAGTCCGGCCCTGTCCTTCCAGAGCGGTTTCATGCACCAGGGCAGCGACCAGCCTGCTGACGCCGGACGGCTGACGTTGCAGGAGCTGGCCAATGTCCAGGACCTGGGGCCGGGTCGGTATCGGGTGGAAGTCCGCGTGAACCAGGCCTACATGGGCCAGCAGGAAATGGACTTTGTCCAGGGTGCCGACGGGCTGACGCCGTGCCTGACCGCCGACCTGCTTGAGCAATTCGGCGTCAAGCTGGACGCCATCGCCCACCCCGAGCAACTGAAGGCAAGCTGCGTCAACCTGTCAACGCTGATCGACGGCGCAAAGACCGAGTTCGACGGTGGCGGCCTGCAATTGGCCATCTCCGTTCCGCAAATCGCCATGCGCCGCAACGTCACCGGCTACGTAGACCCCGAGCGCTGGGACGAAGGCATCAACGCGGCGTTCCTCAACTATCAGGTTTCTGCGCAACAGGGCTCCACTCGCTACGGCTCGAACAATAGCCAGGACCTCTACCTGAACGCCGGGCTCAATCTGGGGCCGTGGCGGCTGCGCACCAACCAGAGTGGGCGCCAGGACAGCCGCGGCGAACGTGCATGGAGTCGCGCCTACACGTACGCGCAGCGAGACTTGCCGGGCATGAACGCCAACCTGACACTGGGTGAAGCTTTCACCGGTGGCGATGTGTTCAAGAGCCTGCCGTTCAAAGGCGCGCAGATCGCCTCCGACGCGGGCATGCTGCCGGATGCGATGCAAGGTTACGCGCCGGTGATCCGCGGCGTTGCGCTGAGCCGGGCACGTCTGGAAGTCAGGCAGAACGGCTACCCGATCTACGCCACTTACGTCAGCGCCGGCCCTTACGAAATCGATGATTTGAACACCGGTGGCGGCAGTGGCGAACTGGAAATCGTCCTGACCGAAGCCGATGGGCAAGTGCGCCGTTTCACCCAACCTTATGCCTCTCTGGGCAACCTGCTGCGTGAAGGTGCCTGGCGCTACAGTGCCGCCGTCGGTCGTTACAATTCTTCCAGCAACATCGACGATCCGCTGTTTTGGCAAGGCACGCTCGCCATGGGCACCCCTTGGGGCGCGACCCCCTACGGTGGCTTGATGGCCGGCGAATATTACCGGGCAATCAACCTTGGCATTGCAAAGGACCTGGGCCAGATCGGCGCTTTGGCAATGGACCTTACGCGTTCCGATACCGATCTCGATCTGCGGAATCTGGACTCGGTCCAGGGCGTGAGTTACGCGATCAAATACGGCAAGACCTTCGCCACTCGCACCAGCCTGCGCTTCGCCGGTTATCGCTACTCCACCGAAGGCTATCGTGACTTCGACGAAGCCGTGCGCCAGCGCAGCCAGGACAGCAGTTTCCGCGGCAGCCGCCGCAGTCGCCTGGAAGCCGCGGTCTATCAGAGTCTGTCCCCACAAAGCTCCGTCACCCTGACGCTGTCGCAGGAAGACTTCTGGCGCACCGATTATCAGCGTCGCCAGTTTCAGTTCAATTTCAACACTCAACACCGGGGCGTCGGCTACACCCTGTTTGCCAGCCAGTCATTGAGCGACCGCTATGAGCGCAGTGATCGCCAGGTCGGCTTGGGTGTGTCCATGCCGTTGGATTTCGGGCACACCAACACGGCGTCGTTCGACATGCAAAAGAACGGCAACACGCTCAGTCAGCGCGCCAGCCTCAACGGTACGCTGGATGACAACCGTTTCAATTATCGCGCGGCGCTGGCGAACGAAGACAATCGCCAGCAATCGGCGGAACTGTCGATGGGGTATCAAACGCCCTTTGGCAATGTCGGCGCGGGCATCAGCCAGGGCAACGATTACCACAACGTCTCCGTCAATGCGACGGGGGCCATGCTGGTGCATGGCGACGGTTTCGCTCTGGGCCCGTATCTGGGGGAAACCGCAGGCCTGGTCGAGGTTCCGGGTATCCACGACGTCGGCATCGCCAACGCTCCGGGCGTTCGCACCAATGAACGCGGCTATGCCCTGGTGCCCTATCTGCGCCCCTATCGGGTCAACCAGATCGAACTGGAAACCGACCAGTTGGGCCCGGACGTCGAAATTGACAATGGCACCGCCCAGGTCGTGCCCCGGCGCGGCGCGGTGGTCAAGAGCACCTTCGCCGCACGCTCGGTCAACCGACTGGTCATCAACGCGGTGTACAACGGCCAGCCGCTGCCCTTCGGCGCGCAGGTACGAGATGCGCAGGATGCCGTGCTCGGCATTGTCGGTCAGGCCGGGCAAGTGATGCTCAGCACTGATGATCAACCGCAAATCCTCCAGGTCCACTGGGGCGAGAAAGCCGGACAGCAGTGCCACCTGGACATTGATCCGCAACGCATGGAACTGGCTCAAGGTTATCGCCTGCAGACCGCGACCTGTCGCTGAGAAATCATTCAAATGGCGTCGTCCGCAGGGTAACGGCGCCTCGCTCATTGAAGGAAAGCGTTCATGAAGTTATCACTTCGACAAGGGCTGAGCCTGGCGGGAATCGTCGCCGGAGCGCATCTGGCGTCGCCCGCCATGGCGACTACTTGCGCATGGGAAGGCGCCGCCGGGCCGATCAATTACCAGGCCAACGTCGGCAGCGTTTATGTGCCGCGTGATGCACGCGTCGGTAGCATCATCGGCGTCATCGACCAGTTTTTGTTTACATCCAACACCAACGGAAGCGTCGTCACCTGCAGTAACGACGGCGTCGTCCCACTGGACTTCCGTACGCAACCCGTCGCCCCCACTGATCGCCGGGTCCACGAGCCCATCGGAGGTGACGATTCCAGCGGCAGGATTTTCATGACCAACATTCCCGGTGTGGGCGTGCGCATCGTCCTCGACGTTCCTTTTACAGGTACCTATGACAACGAGTTTGCGCCGATAGGCGGCGTGCCGATCGTACCTTTCGCAGCACAAATGCCCGGCGCGACGCTCACCCCGTTCAGGCTCACGGGTTTGAGAAACAAAGTGACACTGGTGAAAACGGGGGTGATTCCACCGGGGCCTCAAATATTAAGTCGGCTCATTTTCGACGGTTACTTCACGGGTATTGGCAAGGGCTTCAGTTATGAAGTGCAAGGCACGGTTATCCAGTCGCAATGCGCGGTGGGTGCCAATCCTGTCAGTGTCGACCCGGTGCCGCTGGGGGACTGGGACAAACAGGACTTCACGCATCCCGGCTTCACCACCCCGCCGACAAGCTTCTCGATCACGTTGACCAGCTGTGTGTCGGACCCGATCGGAGGCAACCAGGCCACTGCCCATATTCGACTGGATGGCTCCAAAGGCTCGGTGCCGGAAGGCGATGGCAGCTTGGGGGTATTCAGCTTGAGCCCGACGTCGACGGCCTCCGGCGTGGGTATCCAGATCCTGCGTGGCGACGGTCTGACGCCAGTGCCCCTGGGCAGCGATGTAGCCTTTGGTGTGATCCAGGATGGCATCGACACAACGCTGGATTTCAACGCGCGGTTCTATCAGATCAAGAACCCCATCGACATCAGCGCCGGCTCGGCCGAAGGCGCCCTCAGCTTCACCCTCACCTATCAGTGAATATCAACAAGCCCCGATCACAAGGGGCTTGCCGGATCAATCCAGAATCATCGGCCTCAGCTCGTTGAACTCGAACCATTTGCCACCGTTGTCAAAGCTGACCTTGGTCAAAACGATATAGCGTGTGCCGCTTTTCAGGTTTCGCATAAACGCTTGCGACACCGCCGCCGCCACCCCGGCAGTGGTTTCCGGGAGGGTTACAGCCCGAGGCGCAAGGATTGTTTCAGTTTTCGCCTGGTTGTCCGTGCCCGTCCCCGTCACCGTGATCGTAATCAGGCATTGAGTGCTGATGTAGGGCCAGATCGCTTGCAAAACGGGAAGACCTGCGGCGGTTATCGCACTCTTGTACGTCGGGTCGCTGTGCGGCGGCGAGAGTTGCGGGGCGCGAAAATTCCCCTGTGGAATCGGCTGCACGACCAGGGTCAACGGGTCGGATGGGTGGGTAGAATCATCCGGCAACGTGATGTCGTAGGACACCGACAAGGTTTTGCCGAGGAAGCTCGCGATAGTTTCCTTGGCTATCTGAACATTGCGTGAACCCGGAACGACGGGCAACCGAACTGCGCCGGGGGTGCCGGGTTCGCCGAACAACAGGGTAAGCCGGTCTTCGTCGTAGTACACCGCTTCGTCGGGTATCAGCCCGGTGGCCCCTCTCAGGGTTTTCGTCGGATCAAGCTGGCCCCAGTTTGACGGATCACCCGGCAGTTCTTCGAGCCAGGGGAATGGCGCGTAATGCGGCGCCCTGATCGCAGCGACCTGCAGCAGGGCGGGATCGGAGAAGGCACTCAGGTTCAAGGCACGATCCTGAATCTGGTAGGTCACCTGGCGCTGCCCGTCGCCCACGAGGCGGATATCGTCGCCGGTGAACGTCAATGTGATCGGGGCCGTGTAGTTGAGGTGTGTCAGCGGCTCGCTGCGTGCTTCCATGTAGGAGCCATCATCGGGATTCTCCCAGTAGCCGATCGCTACGTCGCCCGGTGCCTGTTTTGGGGATAAAGGAACCTTGCCTTCGACAACATCACCGTGGGCGTTCAAGTAGTCGAAGTCGATGAGATCGGTATCGAACTTGAGCGCACTGTCGGCGTTCAACTGTGGCGGCTCGACGTCAACCGTTAGCTCGAGGTCTTCCGACGGCTCTTTCTGCTGGTTGCGCAGGGTCAGGACATAGCTCACTTTGTGAGTGCCGGGAGTCAAGTACTCCGGATCGACGTCAATGAAGTAATCACCCGTCGCAATCGGCGCCGTCCACTCCTTGATGAATTCAGGCACACCGTTCCACCACAGGACCACATTTTCCGGGTCCTCGGGTGTAGGATCCGAGTCACCCCAAGGGTCGAATTCGATCTTTAGCGGATTGCCTTGAGTACTCTTCGGCAGCAATCCTGGCTGCCCGCCTTCCACATCGGGAAGCATCACCAAGGTGAATGGCTTTGGGCGTATCCGGTGGGTGTCCGGGGCGCGGGAGCGAATGGGTGTGGTCATCGTAATCTCCTGAAAAATGAGGAGCGAAAAAGACGCGTTAAACGTTCTCGCCCTAGTGTGAACAGTGCTTATTAACCTCCAAAACCAGGTGCCCGTATACTGTCAAACCTGACAGGTCAGGCCGTTTTTTCGGGTCGAATTTGCAACAAAAAAAAATGCAGTCACATCGAATGTGACTGCATTTTTTCGTACCCACCAATCCTGGTCGCTGCGGGTTACCAGCTGTAGCGCATGCCTATGTTGGCGCCCCAGGGCTGCTCGATTTTGTCGCCATTGCTGTATTCGAGATCCACATGCATCGAAGTGTTTTCGCTGGTCTTGACGGCAAAGCCTGCTCCCAGTTCACCACGAGAACCTGACAGGTCCGTATTGAACACGTTGCGGTTCACCTCGACATCACTGTTGGTGGCAAACTCATGCACATAGGCCGCACGCACATACGGCTGTACCTCATAATCCTTGCCCAGGGTAAAGTTGCGGCCGGCCGTGGCGCCGATTTTACCGAGCAGTGAGCGCGCACGATCGCCTTCGGCAGTCATTCCGTTATCCAGCGTGTAATCGGCGCCCTCGATGACCACTGCGGACAATTGAGTGTACGGCTCGACGAAATACCCGCGATCCAGCTTGATGTGGCGACCGAACTCCACGGACGCACCGACTCCGTTGTTATCGTATTCGCCCTTGGTCTTCCTGCCGTCGCTGAGGCGTACGTCGGACGAGTTCTGGAAACGGTTGAGTTTGATGACCGCGTCTGCGTAGTAGCCTTTTTCGTTCAACCAAGTGGTGTAGGCACCGAGGTAGTAACTATCGACTTCACCGCTGGTGCCACGGCTCATGTCCAGATCGGACTTGCTGTAGCCGCCCAACAGGCCGACCAACCATCGCCCATCGCCCATCGGCAATGGCGCATCGGCACCGAACGACACGCCTTGCTGGGTTTGCTGATACGCGGTGCCTGCCCTGTCGCTCACATCGTATTTATTACCGTAGGCACGCACCCAGCCACCCGCCTTGCCATGGTCCATGCGCACTTCACCCATGCGACTGCGCAAGGTGCTGAGTTCGCCGTACCAGACTGTCGGCGCCGCACTGAACAGCGCCATGACCGACTGCGTCCCGGGGCTGATGGAACGCGTGGCCGTGTTCAGCACCCATTGGTTGTTACCTTGCTTGATGAGGTCGTAATCGTAAGCGCCCAGGCTCACGGCACCGCCCTTCAGCGCAAATGTTGCATCGCCGCTGCCAATTTCGACCACGGGCCGTGAACCCGCCGCCGTCGGCTCCGAACCGCTGCTGTCGAGCGCTACCGAATGATTGCCAGTGGCGTTCCCGGTGACGGTCAACGTATCGATCTGGCCGGTGGTGAAATTGTTGTGCATATAGAAGGTGCCGCCGGTGCCCGACAACTCGCCCACCTGCAGCTTGAAAAACTCGCCGGGATTGCCGAACTGCACACCGCCGCCGTTCAGTGCCAGGTGTTCGACACTGCCATCGCCGACCATCACCCAACGTGCGTCATTGTTAATGGCAAGGCTTTGCACATTCTCCAGGCGCCCGGTCAACGTGGCGGCATTGTCCAGTTTGACGTTGGCCGTGCTGCCAGACTCGACGATGACATCACCCACCAGGTGGGTGTTGCCGTCACTCACGGAGAGATTCGCCGAGCCACCGTTTCTGACGTCCAGCAGCGCACCATTGCTACCGGTCAGCGTCGTTCCATTACGGGCTGAAATGTCGGCGTTGCCGCCATTGACCAGGATGGCCGAACCGTTCACCCCCTCAACCCGGGTGCTGTCCAGATTCAAAACGCTACCGCCAGCATGCCCCGCATCTTCGCGAATTTGAATACCGTTTGCGGTGCCGATGATGGTACTGCCTACCGCCGATACCGTCCCGTCGAACATCTGCAGACCAACCCCGTTCGCCCCCGTGCCGTTTACCGTGCTGTTGAGCAGGGTCAGCGTACTCTTCGCGCTGAGCGCCACGCCCCTGTCTGCGCCACTGATATCCGCGTTGTTAACCGTCGCTGTCGAACCCGCGCCGGTGGTGGTCTCGGCCAGCTGCAGGCCCGTGGAATTACTGGTGATCCGCGTGCCATTGATCTGCGCGCTGCTATCAATCAGCTGCAGCCCGATCGCCGATCCGGTCGCATTGACGGTTCCGCCGTTGAGATTGACCGCGGACCCGGTTCTGGCCGCAATCTGCTGGGTGTTGGCGGAACTGGCGTTCAGGGTGGCACCGTTGGTCAGCGTATAACTGTCCGGCCGGGTGTTTTGATCGATGTCTTTGACGACGCCATCGATCGGCACTGCCGCGGCTTGTTGAGCCAGCAGCAACAGCGGCGCCAGGCTGACGAATTTCACGGCTCGCGTTAATGGATTCAGATTGAATGCATTGATTGCCCACATGTCCAGGTACACCCTCGATTGATCAACTATCGGTAGGCCAACTTCCTACAAACAAAGTCGTCGGCACTTACAAAGGCGGCGAGACTACAGAGAGCCCTCCGAGGTTTATGTAGGACTAATCCGAAGTGCGCGCTGATTTCCCTTAAATGCCGACCGCACAAGGCGTGTGGTGCGGCTCATGAAACCAGCCTGCGACACCGCCCGCCGCTGATGCGCCGAGGGATGTCGCCGGATTGATCTGTCGGATCAAGGGATCGGGCATGACCCGCTGCCATTGAACATCCCAAGCCACGGCAATGCCTGTTTGGATGTCACGGTCTTGCTGTTGAACGTGAACGAGTAGGTGACCACCGCAGTGGCATCGGAATGGGCGGGAGGGTTATAGGAGGGCGCAATGTAATCGGCGTATGGCGTCACCTTCCACGCGAAACCGCTCACCGGAAACGCCCCCGTCGCGTCAGTCAGCGTTATCTCTTCCTCGAACAGCGTGTCGACAATCTCCTTGCCAAGGTCGACTCGCCCTTCGAACAGTTCCCAGGACATCTCTACCTTGCCCCCTACCGCCAGCCATTTCGACAGGTCGGGAACGTCCACCTGGATGTGGTGGTCCGCCCCTTGAAGTGAGTCGCAGTTGAGCCATCGCCCAGCGAGATGCGGGAGCGTCGGCGCATCGGGTTTCAGCACAATGGCATCGTTTACATTCACCAGGTTTTTGACCGAGTTCTGCCAGTTCGGCGTGACCGTGGGATCACCAATGCTGTAATGCATCGCCCTGCCGGACCCGTTATCGGTTTCAACGACGTAGCTCCAAGGGATATCTTTTGTCACGGTGTCGCCCGCGGCCTCCGTGGTCATCGTGTGATCCGCTTCCGGGACATGCTTGCCCATCCAGTAGATTTTCACTTTTTGACCGGCGGCGACCGGGTCATACACCTTGAATTCAAATTTGAACGGTTTGTCGGCATCGGCCTCGACCAGCACGTTGTCAACAGTCGAGCCCTTCGCCACCCCGGCCAGCAGATTGGGGTTGGTCGGATTCGGAAAGTCAGGCCACGGATCCAGCGGCGTACCGATGAGTGTGAAGTTCGCCTTGAAATCTTCTTCTTCCAGGCCAAACTTCCGTCCGAGTCGGTCGACCGAATACTCAACTTTCAGCGTTTTTTCGGACGTGCCGGTGGCAGCCTTGTAGGCGGCCAACAACGTGGCAGGCGGAATCAGCGCTTCGGCATAGCCACCCTCCTGTGCAAAAAATTCCAGCAAGGAAATCCCGCCCAGCTTCGCGACAATCTTGTCGCCTGACTTCCAGCCTGTGTAGCGATATTCAACGATGACCCCATCCGTGGCGGTTTCGAGATTGACCACGACTCCCCCGGTCGCCGCCGGGATCACTGGTTTTTGCAGCGCGCTCGGCAGCCCGCCCAAGGTGACGATAAAGCGGGTAAAACCCGAGAGAGCGCTTCGATTGTGCGCCCTGTCGATCAGCGCGTGGAGCGAGTAATAAATGCCATCGCCTTGGGCATCGATATAGGCTTTCGGAATGATGACAGTCCGGTTGGCCGGAACATCGACAGGAACCGTGACAGGGGGAAGGGTCGAGGGGTCATCAGGCAGCGGGTCTTTGGCGAACCAGTAGACGTATTTATCTTCGGGCGCATTGTCAGCGTAAACCGGAATCACACCCGACACGGCAGAGCTGTTGGTGTCGTCAATTTCCGTGATGGCAAACGTCATGGCCTTGGGCTCAGGCGGCGTGGCCAGCTCATACGGGGCGGTAATATCAGTGGTGAACTGGAGCAGCGGGCTCTTGGCGAGCGTGTTGTTGTGAAGGAGCACCTCGTGTTTGAGGGTATACGGTCCGTTGGGCTGGATCGTATTCAATGGCAATTCAAAATTCGGATCCCAGGTGGCTGCAAAAGGGAACGTCAAATTCTTCGTGATGATGGGTGCGCCGAATGCCGCATCGTCGGGATCAACGATGTGCCCGCGCGCGATGTACAGTCTGATGACCTGGTCGTCCCCCGCAATGGTGCCCGTATCCCCCCAAATCGGGATGCTCAACTTTGCCATACCCGCGTTTTTGATGATCGGGCCATTCAACAGGTTGTCGCTCGCATCGACGATGTCCGCAAGGGTTCCCACCGGCAAGTCATCGGCTGCCTTCGCCGCACGCGCCAGATTGCGCTGGATGCGTACTTTGCGATACGCATCCCGGACGGTTTTTGAGCTTTGATTGTTCTGCATGATGGTCATGTTCGTTGCTCTCCACAGATTCGGAAATTGCCATGCGTGCAGGCATGGCTATGGAGGCTGTGCGGCGGTCCGAACACTGCGAGGGAAACATGGTATCCATCCCTACGATCTATACCCCGGGGCCTGGGACGGATTAAGCACCACTATTTCCAAATCCGTAACTGTCATAGTTGACAGGTACACCCTGAAAATTGCGCCTTGGCCCGAGTCTCTGTGGGAGCGAGCCTGCTCGCGAAAAACCCACGGGCCATGTTTTCAAATAGCAGGCGTTATCGTTCACGTCCTTCGCGAGCAAGCTCGCTTCTACAGGAAGCGGCATCTACAGGAAGCGGCATCAGATCACAAACCGCGCCACCAGCGCATTCAAATCCACTGCCAGGCGTGACAGTTCGTGGGTGGCGGCGCTGGTCTGGTTGGCACCGGCGGCGGACTGAATGGCCAGGTCGCGGATGTTCACCAGGTTACGATCCACTTCGCGTGACACTTGCGCCTGTTCCTCGGACGCGCTGGCAATCACCAGGTTGCGTTCGTTGATCAGGTGGATCGACTGGGTGATCTGCTCCAGCGCCACGCCCGCCGCACGGGCCATCTCCAGTGTGCTTTGGGTGCGCTGATTGCTTTGCTGCATCGACGAGACCGCGTTGCCGGTGCCGTTTTGAATGCCGGCGACCATCTTCTCGATTTCCTGCGTCGATTGCGCGGTGCGATGGGCCAGCGCCCGAACCTCGTCGGCCACCACCGCAAAACCACGCCCGGCTTCACCGGCGCGAGCCGCCTCGATTGCCGCGTTGAGGGCCAGCAGATTGGTCTGTTCGGCGATGGCGCGGATCACGTCCAGCACCTTGCCGATATCGCGGCCCTGAGTCGCCAGGCCTTCGATCATCACCGAGGTGTTTTGCACGTCCTGGGTCATCGTCTGGATTGCATCGACGGTTTCCACCACACGGTCGCGCCCTTCACGCGCCGCCTGGGTTGACTGGTTCGAGGCTTCGGAGGTCGACACCGCATTGCGGGCCACTTCTTCCACGGCAGCGGTCATTTCGTTGACCGCGGTGGCGGCCTGTTCGATTTCGTTGTTTTGCTGTTGCAGTCCACGGGACGCTTCTTGCGTAACAGTGCTGAGTTCTTCGGCGGCGGCGCCCAGTTGCGTGGCGGAACCGGCGATCTGCTCGATGGTTTGGCGCAAGTTGCTCTGCATGGTGGACAAGGCGCCGAGCAAGCGAGCCGGTTCATCCTTGCCGTCGACCTCGATGGCTTTGCTCAGGTTGCCGCTGGCGATGGTTTCCGCAGCCTGCACCGCACGGTTCAAAGGTGTGACGATGCTGCGGGTCAGCAGCCAGGCGAGCAGCACGGTCAAGAGGGACGCCACGACTGACACCGCGATGATTCCATTCACGGCGGTGTTGTAGTTGTCTTCGGCGACCAGACCCGCGGCTTTGGAGCCGTCGATGTTGAACGTCACCAACCGGTTGAGTTGCTCGCCCATCTGATCGGTGCCGTCCTTGATCCGGGTGTTGATCAAGGTGCGCATCTCATCGACTTTGTTCTGCCGCGACAGGTCCATCATTTCCCGCTGCGCCTGCATGTAATTGTCCAGCGTCGTGGTGAATGTTTTGTACACCGCGGCTTCCTCCGGGCCCATCGGCAACGCGGCGTAGCTGGCCTGAGCCTTGCGCACTTTGTCGGTCAGCACACCGATGCGGGTTTCGGCCTCTTGCAGACTCGCCGGCTCGCGGTTGACCAGAATACGGAACGACAGAATGCGCATGCGCAGGATATTTTCGGTGACATTGCCGAGGAAGCCGACGCTGGGCAGTTGCGTCGAACCCATGTCCACCGACGCCTGGCGAATGATCGTCATGCGATTCACGGCAAACACGCCGAGCACGATGACCAGCAAGGCGATAAAGGCGAAACCCAGGAAAGCTCGGGGCGCGATGTTCAAATTACGCAGGGACATAGAAGAATACTCGGTGATTGAGGCGGCGAGCATCCTTGCCATGGTCGCTGGCGGACGAGCGTTGTAGCGCGGCCGTCAGCTTGGCGCCACCGCTGTTGAATCTGGTGCGCGCCTATTGGCTATATCGGCGGGGCTTGAACATTTCTGCGAGAATTTTTTCAACTATATTCAAACAGTTGTAGGAGCGGCTGCTGGCGATGTGCCAGATTCACGGCGTTGAATTGATCGCCAGCAAGCCGGCTCCTACAGGGTGATGTTGGATTCAGGATTTGCGTGTTGCCATTCGCCAGACCCGGGCGATGTCGCTTGCGCGTTCGCGCAACAGCCGCGGCGCCTCGGTGCAGGCTTGCTCCAGTGACATTGGTCCGCTCGCCAGGGCGAACGCGGCATCGATGCCGTGCGCGTACAGCGCTTGATAACCCTCGCCCAAGGTGCCGGCGATGACGATCACCGGCACGCCGTGTTGCCGGGCGATCCGCGCTACGCCAAACGGTGTCTTGCCACGCAGGGTCTGCGCATCGAAACGGCCTTCGCCGGTGATCACCAGATCGGCGTCCTTGACCGCGTCAGCCAGCCCGACCAGTTCGGCAACCACGTCTACCCCGGCCTTGAACTGCGCGCCGAGAAACGCCTTGGCGGCAAAGCCCAGACCACCCGCCGCGCCACTGCCCGGTTCGTCGCGTACATCGTTGTCGAGCACGTGCGCGCAGTGCTCGGCGAAGTGCCCGAGGGCGTGATCGAGTTGCTGCACTTGTTCAGGCGAAGCGCCCTTCTGCGGGCCGAAAATCGCCGACGCACCGTGAGGGCCGCAGAGTGGGTTGTCGACGTCGGCGGCAATGTCGAAGCGCACCCTCGCCAGTCGCGGATCGAGTTCGTTCAGGTCAATGCGAAACAGCTGTTGGAGTGCGAGACCTCCCGGCGCCAGGGTCTGACCCTGAGCATCCAGCAGTTTCACGCCCAAGGCTTGCATCGCGCCGGCACCGCCGTCGTTGGTGGCACTGCCGCCAATCGCCAGAATGATTCGCTGCGCGCCTTCGTCGAGAGCGGCGCGGATCAATTCTCCGGTGCCGAAGGTGCTGCTGTTGCAGGCATCGCGCTGATCGACCGGCACTAACTGCAAACCGCTGGCCTCGGCCATTTCGATAATCGCGGTGTGACTGTGGGGCAACCAGCCCCACGCAGCATCGACGCGTGTACCCAGCGGCCCGCGCACATTGATTCGTCGCAATTGCCCTTCGCACGCCGCCAGAATCGACTCGACCGTCCCTTCCCCACCATCGGCCATCGGGCATTTCACCAACTGTGCGTCGGGCCAGACTTCGGCCAGGCCGAGGGCAATGGCATCGGCCACGCCCTGGGCGCAGAGGCTGTCCTTGAACGAATCGGGGGCGATGACGATTTTCATGGGAATTCTCCAGTTGCAATGCCCTCATGCTGCCAGCAGGGGTGAACAATAACGCCGGTCCCGTGCACAAGTGACACAAAGGATTATTGTTCATTTTGACAAAACCTGAAGATTTGCCCACATCCTTGTAGGAACCGGCTTGCTGGCGATAGGGACGACGCGCTTCCTCCGGAGTACCGCGTTGATTCAATCGCCAGCAAGCCGGCTCCTAGAGGGGAATGTGTTGTTTACGGGATCGGATCGGTCAGCGGGGAGGAGCTGGACGCCGAGGTAGAGAGCCAGCATGCCGTCCAGGCGCAACGGATCGACGCCGCTCAGTTCGGCAATGCGCTCCATGCGATAACGCAAGCTGTTGCGATGAATCCCCAGCGCATCGGCGCAGGCCTGGCTCTGGCCGTCGTGATCGCACCAACTGCGCAACGTCGCCAGCAACTGCCCGTTGCCGTCCTTGGCGATGACTTTGCGCAGGGGTTTAAGCAGCTCATCCAGCGCGTCGTCATTGCGGTGCCGCCAGAGCATCACCGGCAGTCGATAACGGGTGAGCGTCAGCAGCCTTGAATGCGGCAGCACATCGCGCCCGTAGGCCAGCAAGTCGCCGACGCGCCGATAACACCGACGCAGCCCTGCCAGTCCATCCGCCTGCCCACCCACGGCGATGCGCAAGATATTCCAGCCGAGGCCGTCGAGCTTTTCCAGCAAGCGATCATTCTCGATTGCCTGGTTCGCCGGTCGACACCACAGCAACGAAGACGTGGCCGAACTCACGCACCAACTGTCCGGGTAACGTGAGGTCAGCCAGGCACCCAGTGCCTCGACCGTCTGCCCCGGGCCGTGTTCCGTGCCCAGTTCGAACAAGTAAGGCACACGGGTCAATTGCGGTTTGAGCCCAAGCTGTTGCGCTTCATCGATCAACCTTGGCGAATCGCCGGCCTCGCTCACCAGCAACGCCAGCAAGTCATCGCAACGCTGCCGCCGCCATTGCTGCTCGGCCTGCTGATTGCGCTGGCCCACCAGCATCTCGGCGGTCATCCGTACCAGTTCGGCATAGGTGCGCAATTGCTCGGGTTCACCCGTGATGCCGAGCACGCCGATCAGACGCTGATCAAGCAACAGCGGCAGGTTGATCCCCGGTTGTACGCCCTTGAGGTGGAGCGCCGTTTGCGCATCGATTTCCACCACGCGCCCATTGGCCAGCACCAGTTGCGCGCCCTCGTGCCGGGTGTTGACCCGCTCCGGTTCACCGCTGCCGAGAATCAATCCCTGACTGTCCATGACGTTGACGTTGTACGGCAGGATGGCCATCGCCCGGTCGACGATGTCCTGCGCCAGGTCGTGATCGAGTTCGAACATAACGGTGATCCTAGAAGGGGTGACTGTTCAGCCGCACAGGCCTTGATTGCAAACCCTGTGCTCAAGCACAAAGACAGCAGCCATGAGCGTGGCCGAGACTCTTTGGGCGGTCAACGTTACCCGTTGCATCGCAAAAAATCATAATAAAGAGAGAGCCCGCCATGTCCCAGAGCGCCGCCGTACCCCAGGCCGTCGTCGACGACATAAACGCCGTCTACAAACGCGTCACCCTGCGTTTGATCCCCTTCATTTTCATCTGCTACCTGTTCAACTACCTCGACCGGGTGAACGTTGGATTTGCCAAGCTGCAGATGCTCGACGCACTGAAATTCAGCGAAACCGTGTACGGCCTCGGCGCCGGGATTTTCTTTATCGGCTACGTGCTCTGCGGCGTGCCGAGCAACCTGGCGCTGACCAAATTCGGCCCACGGCGCTGGATCGCGCTGATGATGATCGTCTGGGGCACGCTGTCGACCTGCCTGTTGTTCGTCACCACGCCAACCGGGTTCTACACCTTGCGCCTGTTCACTGGCGCGGCCGAAGCCGGGTTCTTCCCGGGCGTGGTGCTGTACCTTTCGCAGTGGTTCCCGACCTTCCGCCGTGGCCGCATCATGGCGCTGTTCATGTCGGCGATTCCGGTGTCAGGCTTGCTCGGCAGCCCGTTTTCCGGCTGGATTCTCAACCACTTCGGCGCGGCCCAAGGCGGTCTGGCCGGCTGGCAGTGGATGTTCCTGTTGCAAGGTATCCCGACCGTGATCCTCGGCGCCCTCGCCTACTTCCTGCTCAGCGACAGCTACGCCAACGCGAAATGGCTGACGCCGTTCGAGCGTTCGGTGCTGGAAGCCGACCACGCCGAAGACCTGGCCAACAAACCGAAAACCTCCACTGACTCACTGCTGGCGGTGTTCAAGAATCCCGTGATTTGGGCCTTCGGCCTGATCTACTTCTGCATCCAGAGCGGCGTCTACGCGATCAACTTCTGGCTGCCGTCGATCATCAAGAACCTGGGCTTTAGCGATAACCTGGTGATCGGCTGGTTGAGTGCGATTCCGTACCTGCTGGCGGCGGTGTTCATGTTGCTGGTGGGCCGTTCGGCGGACTTGCGCAAAGAACGCCGCTGGCATCTCGTGGTGCCGATGTTGATGGGCGCTGTCGGCCTGTTGATAGCAGTGAACTTCGCCACCACGCCCGCCATCGCCATTCTCGGCCTGACCATCGCCACCATGGGCGCCCTCACCGGCCTGCCGATGTTCTGGCCGGTGCCAACCGCGCTGCTGAGCGCCGGCGCCGCGGCCGGTGGCCTGGCGCTGATCAACTCCATGGGCCAGATGGCCGGATTCCTCAGCCCGTACCTCGTCGGCTGGGTCAAGGACAGCACCGGTTCGACCGATGCCGCGTTGTACTTGTTGGCGGGCGTGATTGTCTGCGGGAGCTTGCTGGCGTTGCGCATGACGCGAACTTTACGTAACCAGTGATGCCCCTGGCGCCGGAAACTCCGGCGCCTATCAGAACTGCTAGTCGATCTTGCCTCCCCCTTCTCCTGCACTAGGCTGACAAGCGACGTCACAACGATGTTCGGATCGGCGCTTTTGCATGCATGTGAGCCTGCCCGAGTTTGTGTCAACAAATTCAGTTTGAGCAGGAAAACTCAATGAGTCTGATTAATGCCGTAGAAGCCGTTTGCGCGCGCCTGGCAACTGATAACGGTTGGCACACGCTTTTCTTACACCACGGGCTCGATATCAGGGCTCGTCCATTAGCAGCAGAATTGGGCAAGACGTTAGCGGTGGATCGAACCCTCAAGGGGTTTGAGGATTTCTCGCTGACCGGACTACGGGGCATCGAACCCGGTAATCCGGCTCGCAGCCTTTTGTTCCATGCCCTCGCCTCGCCCAATGTATTGACTGATCCGGGAGGCAAAGCGTTTTCGCTGTTTGCGACCGCAGCCGAAATAGAAACGGTCCTGAATTACGTTTACAGCTCACGACTGCCATCAATACCCGGCTTGCAACAACAAGCCGGACCCGGGACACCGCTGGCGATTGTTGTCTTTGCTGTCGAATACCGGCCTCGGCCGGATACGGGCCACAAGAAACATGCCGACCTGTGTTTTTCCCGCACCGGCATCGCACGTGTCGGGACGGCCGCGCCGCGCTATGACCCGGCGCGTCGGGGGTTTCTACCCTGGGTGACCAGCAATCCCAAAGCGATCCGGGTGATACCGGCACGGTATAGCGCCTACATCGCCATGCAGAAAGCCGGTGACGCTGTCGAGTTCGGACCCTGGCCTGTGCAATCCGGCGACGATGCACGCAAGTTCTGGGTGCCCCTGCACAAACTGTTCGACGGCCCAGAATGCATCGCCGGCGTCGATCTGAAACTGAAGCTGGAGTTTTTTCAAATCAATGAAAAACTCCGCCAGTTCCATCGCAACTTTCCCGGGTCTGGGTGGGGGGAACCGGACATCTCCAACGAACCGTTTGTCATCACCAAGAATCTTGCCAAATGGGCCGACCCGAAAATTTACGGCAGCGGCCTGTTAACCCCGGTCACCAAGACGCATCTGGTGGAAGAAGCTCGCTACAAGGGGGGGCGGCTATTTTTTTCGATCCCGCAAACCCCCAATTACCAGGGCTACATCATTAATCGACGCTTCAAACAGAATCATGATGGGTCCCTCCATGATCTGAATAACGAGCGTGATGTGAAGGCCATTGTCGACGCCGGGGGCTACAACGCCTTGCATTTCATCGACCATACCGCCGACGGTCAGGTCAGCGCGACTTGCCCCGCCCTCGACACTGCCAGACTGAGCCATTGGCCTGCGTATTCACTGGTCTCGGCGCCTTGTTTTTACCCGCTGTATACGCCGCGACGCCTGCTCGAGTGGAGCCTTGAACAGCAACTTCCCGAGCCCTTTTTCGGACAAAGCCTCAGGGTGCTTGCCGACCGCAGGATGGCGGGCAATACCCGTTTGCCCGGAGGTCATTTCCCGCTGGAGGACAACGGCATTACCGCGATCATTTCGCACGCGCTTGACGCAACGGAGCCTGCCACTACCGCAGAAGTTGCGCATCAACAAAGGCAAACCTGCTTACCCGACGCGGGAGCCGGCACATTCAGCCCTGGCTGGTGCGCGGCCCCCGTATGGGGCGGCGGATTCAACCCGCGATCGCTCGACGCTTCCGTGTTGGGAAGCCCGTTGACGGATGACATGAAGATTTGTGATGCGACTGGCGCCTACTGGCCCGTACTTTCTCCGGACTCGTCAAGAAACTACGCGCCCGAGAAAAAAGGGATTTCGATCATACCGTTGCAGAACAACGAACAACTTGCATGCGATGGCGTCAACACTCCGCGCCTGATCCAAGTAAACGGTGAGCGGCTCGTGGAGTACGCCAGTTTCGACCACGTCGACCTCACGAAAAACGCCCTCGCCAACCTGATATCGGTCAGTCTTCTGGCCCACACGACAGCAGAGGATTATCAGGCGCGAATCTTGTCGATGCACAATGCCTTCGGAGCGCTAGGCGCCGTGACTCGAACAGAAAAAGCAGCGTGGTCCGTCCTGGCTTTCCAGAAAGTCACCCGTCCGGATCAAGAGTTGGAGAAGGCAGAGTCAGCCACAGGAATGACACTGGACGCCCCCGTGCATGCGTATCAGATTTACAGCTACACCATGCAGAGCCAGATTCCCGCTGATTTCACCAAGCGCAGGGCCGAAGTCATCGACTTGTATTTCCTGTTTGTCAGTCCTGCATCATTGTTGATCAAGCATGAGCAAGGCCCTTGGCAGGGGCGCTACATTGTCCAGCCATGACGTGGTCATCATCGGCGCCGGCCCGGCCGGCAGCGCTGCGGCGATCTTTTGCGCGCAGCATGGATTGAGCGTGGCGCTGCTTGACCACTCGAGGGTTTGCCGTGATCGCCCCGGCGAAACGCTGCCGCCAGCCATCGAACCTTTATTGCAGCAGCTAGGCATAGCCGACCCGGTTTTGCCGGGCAATTTCATTCGGCATTCCGGCAATTGGGTGCAATGGGGGTCGCCGCGTCGCTTCAATGCCTTTGGCGGTGATGCGGATGGCCCATGGCGCGGGTTTCAGATTCCCCGACGCCTGCTCGACGGCTTGTTACTCAACCGGGCTCAGGCATCAGGCGTTGCCGTTGTCCGACCGTGCCGCGCCTTGAAGGTTATTTGCAACAACACTGCGGTGGTCGGCGTGGACACTGACAAGGGCGTTTTCCACTGCACTCAGTTGATCGACGCCACTGGTGCGCGGGGATGGCTGGCGCGACAACTGGGATTGGAGCGTCATGCGTATTCACCTCCATTGCTGGCGACCTACGGTTACGCCAACGGAAACTCTGCGGTTTGCGACGACGCCCCCGCTATCGTTGCGCACAGGCATGGCTGGTACTGGATCGCAAGAATCGGAGCCGACTCGTATGCTTGGACCCGTTTGCACTTCGACGGTCATCCATCGAACCTGCAACCGCCAGCGGAATTCGGGCACTTGCAGGATTTCTCCAGAGTGCGTGGTGCCGATGTGACCTGGCGCGCCTGTCGGCAATGCGCCGGCCCCGGCTATTTCATGGTGGGTGACGCCGCGTCCATACTCGATCCCGGCACCTCCCATGGCGTGCTCAAGGCGATCATGTCGGGGATGATGGCGGCTCATGCCGTGGTGAAAAGCCTGGCTCATCCCATCCACCAGGACGGCTTTAAACATCAGTACCGAATGTGGCTCAACAGCTGGTTTGCACGCGACATGGGCAAGATGCGCGAGTTCTACGCCGCACACCCGGCACCGCCCGACTGGCTGGCAAGCGCGCCGATATTTCATTTTGATACGCCGGACGTTTCTGGTATTTGATTAACTCTTTCCCTCCAGTAAAAGGATTTCCTCATGAGCTACCGCACGCTGGGTCATTCGGGTCTACAGGTGTCCACTCTGACCCTGGGCACGATGATGTTCGGCGAACAGACCAGTACCGAAGATTCCCTGCGGATCATCGACAAGGCCTGGGATCAGGGCATCAATTTCATCGACACCGCCGACGTCTACACCGCGGGCCGTTCTGAAGAAATTGTCGGTGAAGCGATTGCCGGTAACCGCCATGAATGGGTGCTCGCCACCAAGGTCGGGTTTGGCCCGGTGGACGGCGTGCCGAACCGCAGCGGTTTAAGCCGCAAGCATGTTTTCAATGGCATCGATGCCAGCCTGACGCGTCTGGGCACCGACTATGTCGACATCTATTACCTGCACCGCGAAGACCACAACACGCCGCTGGAGGTTACGGTGTCCGCCATCGGCGACCTGATTCGCCAAGGCAAAATTCGCTATTGGGGTCTGTCGAATTATCGCGGCTGGCGCATCGCCGAGGTCATTCGCGTGGCGGACGCACTGGGTGTCGATCGTCCCGTCATCAGCCAGCCGCTGTACAACATCGTCAACCGTCAGGCCGAATCCGAGCAGATCACCGCCGCGTACAACTACGGTCTTGGCGTGGTGCCTTACAGCCCGCTGGCGCGCGGCGTACTCAGCGGCAAATATGCGCCGGACGTGAAACCGGACGCCAACAGCCGTGCCGGACGCGCCGACAAACGCATTCTGGAAACCGAATGGCGCGTGGAATCCTTGCGCATCGCTCAACAGATCCAGGAATACACCCAGGGTCGTGGCGTGGGCATCGTCGAATTTGCGATCGCCTGGGTGCTGAACAACGGTGCCGTCACCTCGGCCATTGTCGGACCGCGTACCGAAGAACAATGGGACGCCTACACTAAGGCGCAAGCGGTGAAGATCACGGCGCAGGATGAGGCGTTCATCGATTCGCTGGTGATACCGGGGCATTCGTCGACGCCGGGGTTCAATGATGTGGGCCATTTCGTGTCGGGGCGTAAACCCCGTCACGGCTGAACAAACACAATCCTGTGGGCGCGTGGCTTGCCCGCGATGGCATCAATGCGGTTTCAATGACGCACCGCAGCGCCTGCATCGCGGGCAAGCCACGCTCTCACACGATCGGTGTTAATCGGTTGGTCGTCGCGAAAACCACGTATCCTCCGCCCACCGTTTCACGCTCAGTTTCGCGAGGAAAGTTTGTCTAAAGGTATCGCTCTCTCGGTGTCAGCCTCGGTGCTATTTGCCGTCATGTATTACTACACTTCATTGCTCGCCCCGTTGAGCGGTGTGGAAATTTTCGGTTGGCGAATGCTCCTCACCGTACCGTGCATGACCGTGTTCATGGTGGTGTCCGGGGAATGGAAGCGCGCGCTCGAGATCGCCCGGCGAGTCATCGCCCAGCCGAAATTGATGGCCGGCCTGATCGCTTCATCGGCCCTGCTTGGGGTGCAGCTCTGGTTGTTCATGTGGGCGCCGCTCAATGGCTACAGCCTCGATGTGTCGCTCGGCTATTTCCTGTTGCCGCTGACCATGGTCCTGACCGGTCGGCTCGCCTACGGTGAACGCCTGTCCTATCTACAGAAAGTCGCGGTGTTTTTTGCCTGCCTCGGCGTGGTCAACGAGATCTACCAGGTCGGTGGATTTTCCTGGGCGACCTTGCTGGTTTGCGTGGGCTATCCGACGTATTTCATCGTGCGCAAACGCCTGTCGGCAGACAATCTGGGTGGTTTGTGGCTGGACATGGCATTGATGCTGCCCGTGGCCTTCTGGTTCGTGCAAACGGGCGATCAAGGTTTCGGGGTGTTTGATCAGCATCCATGGCTGTCGTTGCTGATCCCGATTCTCGGCGTGATCAGTGCCTCGGCGCTGGTGATCTACATCATCGCCAGCCGGCTGTTGCCTTTCAGCCTGTTCGGACTGCTGAGTTATGTAGAGCCGGTGTTGTTGCTGGGCGTTGCGTTACTGCTCGGGGAGAGCATCAAGGCCGGGGAATGGCTGACGTATATTCCGATCTGGATGGCGGTGCTGGTGTTGATGTTTGAGGGGTTCAAACATCTGGTCCGGCAGCGCAAACCCTAAGATCACACAAAACAATGTGAGAGCAGGCTCGCTCCCACAGTTTTTTACAGCGCTAATGGTTTAGTCAGTGGACAAAACTCCACGACGAACCTGATCGCGTTCGATCGACTCGAACAATGCCTTGAAGTTGCCTTCGCCGAACCCATCGTCGCCTTTACGCTGGATGAATTCGAAGAACACCGGGCCCATCAGGGTTTCCGAGAAGATCTGCAACAGCAGGCGCCTGTCGCCCGACTCGGACGAACCGTCCAGCAAAATCCCGCGCGATTGCAGTTGGTCGACCGGCTCGCCGTGGTTCGGCAAACGGCCTTCGAGCATTTCGTAGTAGGTTTCCGGCGGCGCGGTCATGAAGCGCATGCCGATCGTCTTCAGACGATCCCACGTGTCGATCAGGTTATCGCTGAGAAAAGCAACGTGCTGGATGCCCTCGCCGTTGAACTGCATCAGGAACTCTTCGATCTGCCCGGCGCCCCTGGAGGACTCTTCGTTCAACGGGATGCGGATCATGCCGTCCGGTGCCGTCATCGCTTTGGAGGTCAGGCCGGTGTATTCACCCTTGATGTCGAAGTAGCGGATTTCACGGAAGTTGAACAGCTTCTCGTAAAAGTTCGCCCAGTACGCCATGCGCCCGCGATACACGTTGTGGGTCAGGTGATCGATGATTTTCAGGCCGGCGCCAACCGGATTGCGGTCAACACCTTCAATGAACACGAAGTCGATGTCATAGATCGAGCTGCCTTCGCCAAAACGGTCGATCAGGTACAGCGGCGCGCCGCCAATGCCTTTGATCGCAGGCAAATTCAGTTCCATCGGGCCGGTTTCGATATGGATTGGCTGGGCGCCAAGTTCCAGGGCCCGGGCGAACGCCTGCTGCGCATTCTTGACCCGGAACGCCATGCCGCACACCGACGGTCCGTGCTCCGCCGCGAAGTACGAGGCGACGCTGTTGGGTTCATTGTTGAGGATCAGATTAATCTGGCCCTGGCGATACAGGTGCACGTCTTTGGAGCGGTGGGTCGCGACTTTGCTGAAGCCCATGATCTCGAAGATCGGCTCCAGGGTATTGGGGCTCGGCGATGCGAATTCGATGAATTCAAAGCCCATCAGGCCCATTGGGTTTTCGTATAAATCTGCCATGGTTGGCGCCTCATCATTATCGGGTCAATTAACGGATCGTTAGTTGCTGGCAATGCTGAGACCGGCGGGTGGCGCGCAGGAGATGCCCCGCACGCTGCGGGCGAGGAAGTCACCGTAGATCAATTGAAACCCAAAACTCTTCATTGTCGACCCAAAGCTATTGCGGGCGATGCTTCTGATTCCAGAAACGATTATTCTTGTATGCGTAATTCGATTCTACACAGCGTAAACAGGTTTGTCCGCCTTCAGTATCAAATCCCCTTTTTCCCTGCTCGCGCAAGGGGTTTGAGCGACATGAGCGGCCATGGCCATCTATCATGGCGACAACCGAACTCTTTTTGGGAGGCGAGCCGTTGCCCTGCCAGCATTTGAGAGCCCCTCTTCATTGTGTTTTCATCGTGACAGGTTTCGCAAATGCCCCTGACTGCCAAAACCCGCCGCACCCGTGGCACCCGAATCGTTGTGACCGTCCTGAGCTGCGCCCTGCCGATACTGTTGGGATTTGCCATTCTTTATGTGCAGGCCGGACGCGCGCTCGAACACAGCACCCGAGTGACCGCCGAAGAAGCCGTCCGCCAGTTCGACCTGATGCTCGACAACACCGCCCAAGCCGCACACGAGCTGCTGCCGCTGGCCGGCCAACGCTGCGACGACGTCAAACTGGCCTTGCGCGAGCAGGTCACCCGTCGCCCTTTCGTACGCTCGACCAATCTGGTGTGGGACAACAACGTCTATTGCAGTTCGTTGTTTGGTGACGTTCAGGAGAAAGTCAACGCCGGCGACTACACCCAGGGCAAGTTGTGGCTGAGGAATGGCAACCCGGTGACGCCCAATACCGCGCTGCTGGTGTATCGGCTCAGCGAAGGGCAACAGGGCGCGCTGACCACCGTCGACGGTTATCACTTGAGCAACGTGCTGCGCCTGATTGGACGCCAGACCTTATTGTTGGTACAGGTCGGCCCGAGCTGGCTGTCGGCGGACGGCAAGGTTCACCAGGATGCCCTGCCCACCCTGCCCGTCGCCGAAAGCAAACGCTCCTCCTCGCGCTATGCCTTCACCGTCACGGCGGGTTCTCCCGAGGGTGAGACCTGGCGTTACATGCGCAGCGAGTATCCGCCGCTGTTCAGTTTGTTGATCTTCTTTGGTGTCGTGTCCGGACTGATCGGACATGTCTTGCAGAAACGCTCGTCTTCTCCCAGTCGTGAAATCCAGCGCGCATTGGACGCGGCGGAGTTCGTCCCGTACTTTCAACCGGTGGTACATGGCGCGAGCAAAAAGTGGGCCGGCGCCGAAGTTCTGATGCGCTGGAATCATCCGAAGGAAGGCCTGGTTCGCCCGGATATGTTCATCCCGGTTGCCGAGCACTCGGGCTTGATCGTGCCAATGACTCGCTCGTTGATGCAGCAAACCGCGCAAGTGCTGGCGCCTGTCTCCCCCTCGTTTGACGAGCCGTTTCACATCGGTATCAACATCACCGCCAGCCACTGCAAGGACCTGGAACTGGTCAACGATTGCCGGGCGTTTCTCAATGCTTTTGCGCCGGGCTCCATCAGTCTGGTGCTGGAGTTGACCGAGCGTGAACTGATTGAGCCCACGGCCATTACGCTGCAGTTGTTCGAGCAACTGCACGCGTTGGGCGTGAAGATTGCCATCGACGACTTTGGCACCGGTCACTCAAGCCTGGGTTACTTGCGCCAGTTCAATGTGGACTTTCTGAAAATCGACCAGAGTTTCGTCGCGATGATCGGCGCCGATGCGCTGTCCCGGCACATCCTCGACAGCATCATTGAGCTTTCGGCCAAGCTCGACCTGGGCATCGTTGCCGAAGGTGTCGAAACCGAGGAACAAAGTGACTATCTCACCACCCACGGCGTGAACTTCTTGCAAGGTTATCTGTTTGGTCGGCCGATGCCCGGCGCCGATTTTGTTAATGCATTAATTCAGCATTAACTAACGCCTTTATGCGACGAGACAACGAAATCGCGCACCGATTTGAATCAAAAGACTACTGTTGTTACATGAAGAAAAAGACAGGATTTACTCTTTGCCAATTAACTACTACAATTTTTCATGCCTGCGCTAGATTGGCAGGTGAGCCATTATCACCGAGTCGCTTCAAGGCACTTGGCTTATAGCTTTGTTTGCGGTTGGTATCAGCCAAACACACTATTGGAGTAAAGATATTGTCCAGACTCGCTGAATTTCGTGCAGCTGAAAAGGCCCTTCAAGAGCAGCTCAAGCAGCTGGAATCCCTGAAGAACGATGCCGGGCTCAAGAAAGAAATCGAATTCGAAGAAAAGCTCCAGGGGCTGATGAAAACCTACGGCAAGAGCCTGCGCGACATCGTCGCCATCCTCGATCCGAACCCGGGAAAATCCGGCCTGCAACAGGCCTCCGCGCCTAAAACCCGCCGCGCTCGCGTGGTCAAGGTTTATCAGAATCCACACACGGGTGAACTGATTGAAACCAAGGGTGGCAACCACCGCGGGCTGAAAGCCTGGAAGGAGCAATACGGTGCTGGCACCGTTGATTCCTGGCTACGCGGATAACTACTCGCGGCGACAAAAGAAGCCCTGCATCAAGTGGGGCTTTTTCATGGATACCTGTTAAATGCAACGATCGCAATCGATCAACTCGCTACTTGCCGTTCAACTTTGTGCTTAATCCGTTCGGGTATCTAAAGATTGCGAAATGCACGACCGTGCAACTCGCCCCACTAAAGTTTCAGGCTGTTACGGGCCGCCGCTATTTCCTCCTGACTCGCCTTATAAGCGTCGGCCTGCCCCGCGTACGAAAAAACATAAGCTTTATCCGCACCCACCGCCGCGACCAATGTTTGCGACAGCACATGCCGGCCGTTTTGGGTAATCGTGCAGGTAGTTTCCAGCGCCGCCAGTCGGCTCAAAGTCGTGGGATGAATTTTATTGCAGACACTTTGATAGCCGCCCTGAAAGAAATCCTTCTGCACCGACTTGCGCATTTCCAGCAACACGCCCTGCACATTCACCTGATGCCCGCTGTCCACCGGGGTCATGGTCAGCTCCATGACCATCACCGGCGTACCGCCCTGATCGTTTTTCACCGCGCGCTGCCGCGACACCTCGGGCTTGGCGTCATCTTGTGGAATCGCTTCAACTTCCCAGCCGTCTGGCCAGGACACAACCGGCACGTCTGCGTGAGCACCAGCAATGCTTGAGAGCAGGCCAACCAGAACGAATAGCGATTTACAGGATCGGATCATTGCGAACAACACTCAGGGATTGAGCCGCAAAGTCTGAGCCTCGCCCGCCTGTGAGGCAATAGCCGACGGTTTGCGTTTGGCGATGCCCGCGCCCTTGCGTATCATTGGCGCCATCGTTAGCCCCACTTATGTCCGGAGGGCCCATGAGCCTGCACGAATTGAACACCTTCCCAGGCGTTACCGCCCAGCCTGAAAGCGCCACCCAGAAATTTGTCTTCAACCACACCATGCTGCGGGTCAAGGACATCACCAAGTCCCTGGATTTCTACACGCGCATCCTCGGTTTTTCGCTGGTGGAAAAACGCGATTTTCCCGAAGCCGAATTCAGTCTGTATTTCCTCGCGCTGGTCGATAAATCCCAGATCCCGGCCGATGCCGCAGCCCGTACCGAATGGATGAAATCGATCCCCGGCATCCTTGAGCTGACCCACAACCACGGCACCGAAAACGATGCGGATTTCGCCTATCACAACGGCAACACCGACCCGCGTGGTTTTGGCCACATCTGCATCTCGGTCCCGGACATCGTTGCCGCGTGCGAGCGCTTCGAAGCGCTGGGCTGCGACTTCCAGAAACGCTTGAACGACGGGCGCATGAAGAGCCTGGCGTTCATCAAGGACCCGGATGCCTACTGGGTTGAAATCATCCAGCCTGCACCGCTGTAACCCACTGTCCCGATTGATCGTTCCTACGCTGGGCGAGGGGACGATCAGCGTTGAGCACAAAAAACCCCATGATCGCTCATGGGGTTTTTGTGTTTTCCGCTTCGGGTTTTACGCCGGAGCCGACGTCCGGATAAGGTGATCGAATGCGCTCAGGGAAGCCTTGGCACCCTCGCCCACCGCAATCACGATCTGTTTGTACGGCACCGTAGTCACGTCACCGGCAGCGAACACACCCGGCAGCGATGTCTCGCCGCGCGCATCGACGATGATCTCGCCACGGGGCGACAGCTCGACGGTGCCTTTGAGCCAGTCAGTGTTCGGCAGCAGGCCGATCTGCACGAAGATGCCTTCGAGGTTGACCGTGTTGAACTCTCCCGAATCGCGATCCTTGTAGACCAGACCGCTGACTTTTTGGCCGTCACCCTTTACTTCACTGGTCAGTGCGCTGGTGATCACGTCGACGTTGGGCAGGCTGAACAACTTGCGCTGCAACACCGCATCGGCGCGCAGTTTGCTGTCGAATTCCAGCAGCGTGACGTGGCTGACAATGCCGGCCAGATCAATCGCCGCTTCAACCCCGGAGTTACCGCCGCCGATCACCGCGACGCGCTTGCCCTTGAACAGCGGACCGTCGCAGTGCGGGCAGAAACACACGCCTTTGGCTTTGTATTCCTGCTCGCCCGGCACGCCCATTTCACGCCAGCGTGCACCGGTGGCGAGAATCAGCGCTCGGGTTTTCAGGCTGGCACCGCTTTCGAAGCGCACTTCGTGCAACTCGCCAGGGTTTTTCGCCGGAATCAGCGCAGTGGCTCGTTGCAGGTTCATGATGTCTACGTCGTATTGCTTGACGTGTTCTTCGAGGGCGCTGGCCAGTTTCGGCCCTTCGGTTTCTTGCACGGAAATGAAGTTCTCGATCGCCATGGTGTCGAGCACCTGCCCACCAAAACGCTCCGCCGCGACACCGGTGCGAATGCCTTTACGGGCAGCGTAGATCGCTGCCGCAGCACCGGCCGGACCACCGCCGACCACCAGCACGTCAAAGGCTTCCTTGGCGCTGATTTTCTCGGCCTGGCGCTCGGCACCGCTGGTGTCGATCTTGGCGAGAATTTCTTCCAGGCCCATGCGACCCTGGCCGAAGAGCTCGCCGTTCAGGTAGATGCTTGGCACGGCCATGATCTTGCGATCATCGACTTCGGCCTGGAACAACGCGCCGTCGATCGCAACGTGGCGAATGTTCGGGTTCAGGACCGCCATCAGGTTCAGCGCCTGGACCACGTCCGGGCAATTCTGGCAGGACAGCGAGAAGTAGGTCTCGAAGCTGAACTGACCTTTGAGCGAGCGGATCTGTTCGATCACTTCCACGCTGGCTTTCGAAGGATGGCCACCGACTTGCAGCAGCGCCAGCACCAGCGAAGTGAATTCATGGCCCATCGGGATGCCGGCGAAACGCAGGTTGATATCGGCACCGGGGCGGTTGATCGAGAACGACGGCTTGCGTGCATCGTCACCCTTGTCGACCAAGGTAATTTGCGCGGAAAGACTGGCGACTTCTTTCAACAGTTCAAGCATTTCCCGGGATTTCGCACCGTCGTCGAGGGATGCAACGATCTCGATCGGCTGAGTGACCCGTTCCAGGTACGACTTCAACTGGGTTTTAAGATTGGCGTCCAACATACGGGCGATTTCCTTTTGAATTCTGTAAAAAAAACGCCCGAGCGAATATCGCCCGGGCGTTTTACAGGGCGGTGCAGCTTACGAGTAGGTGCGGGATTGCGCCCTGATGAAGCGTGTCACAGACTTAGATCTTGCCGACCAGGTCCAGGGACGGTGCCAAGGTGGCCTCGCCTTCCTTCCACTTGGCTGGGCAAACTTCGCCTGGGTGAGCAGCCACGTATTGAGCGGCTTTGATCTTGCGCAGCAACTCGGAAGCGTCACGGCCAACACCACCGTCGTTCAGTTCGACGATTTTGATCAGGCCTTCAGGATTGATCACGAAAGTGCCACGGTCAGCCAGACCGGCTTCTTCGATCAGCACGTCGAAGTTGCGGGAGATGGCGTGGGTCGGGTCGCCAATCATGGTGTACTGAATTTTGCCGATGGCTGGCGAAGTGTTGTGCCAGGCAGCGTGGGCAAAGTGGGTGTCAGTAGAAACACTGTAGATTTCGACGCCCAATTTCTCGAAGGCGCTGTAGTTGTCAGCCAGGTCTTCCAGCTCGGTCGGGCAAACGAAGGTGAAGTCGGCCGGGTAGAAGAACACGACAGACCACTTGCCTTTCAGGTCAGCGTCCGAGACTTTTACGAAGTCGCCGTTTCTGAATGCGTCAGCTTTGAATGGTTTAACTTGGCTGTTGATGATAGGCATCGTTGACTCTCCGTCAGGGGTTAAGAAGTTGATGGAGTGAACTCTACCCACTCGACGGACGGATGACTCATTGGCAAAGTTGATGCTGCTGATGGGTTTTCGCTATTAGCCAGTAGTATTAATAGAATGAAAAGGAATCTAACGCTTCCGTGTAGCAGCTACCAAAGGTGACGTTCGGCTGCGAAGTCGTTGTAAGGTCAAAACTGGCCGAGGCCCATGCAGAGCTTGAGGCGAACATGGCAGGAGCGAGCTCGCTCGCGATGGACGTTAACGATAACGCTTAATGTCAAATGCCCAGCGGCGTCCTTGAGTTTCTCGCGAGCAGGCTCGCTCCTATAAGGATGAACCGCCAGGCACAGACATACCCAATTAGCCCGCGACCGGCGTACGCATGGTGACAAACTCCTCGGCAGCCGTCGGGTGCACGCCGATGGTGTCGTCGAAGTCGCGCTTGGTGGCGCCTGCCTTCAAGGCAATCGCCAGACCTTGCACAATCTCACCGGCATCCGGCCCGACCATGTGGCAACCCAGCACCTTGTCGGTCTTACCGTCCACTACAAGTTTCATCAATGTGCGCTCCTGACAGTCGGTCAGTGTCAGCTTCATCGGGCGGAAACGGCTTTCATAAATCACTACGTCGAGACCAGCCTCGCGAGCTTCTTCCTCCGAAAGGCCGACAGTGCCGATGTTCGGCAAGCTGAACACCGCGGTCGGGATCAGCTTGTAATCCACCGGACGATACTGCTCAGGCTTGAACAAGCGCCGCGCTACCGCCATGCCTTCGGCCAGTGCGACCGGCGTCAGCTGAACGCGACCAATCACATCGCCCAGGGCCAGGATCGATGGCTCGGCGGTTTGATACTGTTCGTCCACTTCGACAAAGCCTTTCTTGTCGAGTTTGACGCCAGTGTTTTCCAGCCCCAGGTTATCCAGCATCGGACGCCGGCCGGTGGCGTAAAACACACAATCCGCCGCCAGCTCACGACCGTCCTTGAGTGTTGCTCTCAGACTGCCATCGGCACGCTTTTCGATGCGCTCGATGTCGGCGTTGAATTGCAGGTCCATGCCACGCTTGGTCAGCTCTTCCTGCAAGTGTTTGCGCACCGCGCCGTCAAAACCACGCAGGAATAGGTCACCGCGATACAGCAACGTGGTTTTGGCGCCCAAGCCATGGAAAATCCCGGCAAACTCGACGGCAATATAACCACCACCCACCACCAGTACGCGCTTTGGCAGTTCTTTGAGGAAAAACGCCTGATTGGAGCTGATGGCATGCTCGTGCCCCGGAATGTCCGGAATCTGCGGCCAGCCGCCAGTCGCGATCAAAATATTCTTCGCGGTAAAACGCTCGCCATTGATCTCGACCGTATTGGGGTCAACGATCTTGGCGTGGCCTTCATGCAACGTCACACCGCTGTTAACCAGCAAGGTCCGATAGATGCCGTTGAGGCGATTGATCTCGCGATCCTTGTTGGCGATCAGCGTCGCCCAGTCGAACTTCGCTTCGCCAGTAAGCGTCCAGCCGAAACCCGAGGACTGCTCGAAGTCTTCAGCGAAATGCGCGCCGTAGACCAGCAGCTTTTTCGGCACGCAGCCAACGTTCACGCAGGTACCGCCCAAGTAGCGGCTCTCCGCCACAGCGACTTTCGCGCCATAACCGGCTGCGAAACGCGCAGCCCGAACACCGCCGGAACCGGCGCCAATCACATAAAGGTCAAAATCGTAGGCCATTTTCAATCTCCTCGGCAGGGCACCAGCATACCCGCCGCCGTTTGTTGGGCAAGCGCTGAAGGCTTTTAAGGGGCGGCAAATGAAAAAGCCACCCGAAGGTGGCTTTTCAATACAAGCAAATCAAGCGCTATCAGTAAGCCTTGCCAGTCTTGTAGAAGTTCTCGAAGCAGAAGTTGGTCGCTTCGATGTAGCCTTCAGCACCACCGCAGTCGAAGCGCTGGCCCTTGAATTTGTAGGCAATTACGCAACCGTTTTTCGCCTGCTTCATCAGCGCGTCGGTGATCTGGATCTCGCCGCCTTTACCTGGCTCGGTTTGCTTGATCAGGTCGAAAATGTCCGGAGTCAGGATGTAACGGCCGATGATGGCCAGGTTTGACGGAGCATCTTCAGGAGCCGGTTTTTCGACCATGTTACGCACGCGGTACAGGTCATCAGCAATCAACTCGCCAGCGATCACGCCGTACTTGTTGGTTTCCTGCGGATCCACTTCCTGGATCGCAACGATGGTGCAACGGTACTGTTCGTACAGTTTGACCATCTGGGTCAGCACGCCGTCGCCTTCGAGGTTGACGCACAAGTCATCCGCCAACACCACGGCAAACGGTTCGTCGCCGATCAGCGGGCGACCGGTGAGGATAGCGTGGCCCAAGCCTTTCATTTCAGTTTGGCGAGTGTAAGAAAACGAGCACTCGTCGAGCAGCTTGCGGATGCCGACCAGGTACTTTTCCTTATCGGTGCCCTTGATCTGGTTTTCCAACTCGTAGCTGATGTCGAAATGGTCTTCCAGGGCGCGCTTGCCGCGACCCGTGACGATGGAGATTTCGGTCAACCCGGCATCCAATGCTTCTTCGACGCCGTACTGGATCAGTGGCTTGTTTACCACCGGCAGCATTTCTTTGGGCATGGCTTTAGTCGCTGGAAGGAAGCGAGTGCCGTAACCGGCTGCTGGGAACAAGCATTTCTTGATCATATGAGTCCTTGAAAGGGCTGTGTGTACGAGTTTCGGCGCAGTCTAATCAGGCGGCGTGCACCTTTCAATGCCCCGCGCTGGCTAACCGATGCCATCATAGAGAAATATTCTCGCGGATAGTTCCGCAGATCGTCCTGGCGCTCTTTATAGATAGCAGAGATTCGACAGTCCGCCGTCAAATCGCTCCCATGCAGGCGCACCACCCTACACCCATCAGCCCCGGCTGGGTGCATTTGGCGCTATCATTGCGCAATTGAACCAGCCAACGAGGCAAATAGATGTCGGAAGCAAAGAGTGTCAACGGGTTCCTGATCAATCAGGCGAAAGACGGCCAATGGTGGGTAGACGGTGTTAGCGGCGAAAATATCGCCGGGCCATTCCCGACCGAAGCGTCGGCGATTGAAGTCGCCTCCGTTCTCGAGCTTGAGCACCCGGCGCCAAAACGCCGCGGCAAGGACAAGTCCTGATCGGATGTCGACTTGCCTTAACAAGCCCTGCCTCGCGCAGGGCTTTTTTTCGCGATGGAGGCCGATGAAGTGGCCTTTCGCTATAACCTTTTGATTTTGGCGCTGTCACAGGCTTAGCCCCATCATCCTGACGACGACCACTCCATGAAAAAATTCTTACCGCTGATTGCATTGCTGGTCCTGAGTGGCTGCGCCACCACAGAAACAACGTACCTCAACAACGGCGAGCAGGGCCTGGCCATCGACTGTTCCGGCGAAGCCAATTCCTGGGCCGCCTGCTATGAAAAAGCCGATGCCTCCTGCGCCGGCACCGGCTATCGAATCGTCGGCACCGACGGCACACCCTCGACCAAGGAAAGCGACAAGACCCTAGGCGTCGATGTCGGCAACTACAAGAACCGCAGCGTTGTGGTCGTCTGCAAGTAAGGCGCCCTGCCCTACAGTTGAATTTCGGCGAATTTGATCCCGAGACCGCGCACGGTCTCGATCAAATCGTCGAGGCGACTGAAGGATTCGACTTCATCGTTGTCATCCACCAGGAAGTAACTGCGCCCGGCGCTCTTCTTGAAAAACACGATCCATTCCCCCAGGTTCGCCGGGTTCTGAATCACATGGGTGGCAGAGATATGTCCTTCTGCCTGGCGCTCCCGTACTTGCTCTCGCTTCATGCCCGACTCCAGAAATGACAAAGCCGCCAATGCGTTGCTTTGACGGCGCTGATTGTCACCAGCTTATCAGCCGGAAATGCACGCAGTGGCGGCATTGCGTACATCGGTCGGGCGCATTGGCACGTTGGACATGCGCTCATGCAGCTTGATGCCGCTGCCACCGGAGCGTTGTTCAATATCAAACACGGCGGCAGGACCCGAGGCGAATTTCCCAGGAACGATGACACGCACGCCTTCCTTTTCCTGCGGCTCGATTTGCAAGGCCCCGCGACTGCTGGCCAGCTTCTCCGCCAGGCATTGTGCGTACTCATGGGGCTTTTTGCCTGAAATCACGTTCATGGTGGGCAGCGTCTCGTTGATTTCCGAAACACCCGCACATCCACTGATCGCCAACGCAAATGGCAAGACCCACAGACCCCACTTCATACAAAACCTCCGATAAAGACCCTCGGACAGCACAAACGCTGGTTTTCTCCGAGGCTCACTGCTTTTCTCGCTCATGGAACGGCGAATAACTGTTTTAAATTGTCAAAGCGCGCCTCAACGATCGGATAATAACCTGTTCGGGCTGATAAACTGCGCCAATCGCCCATGCTATCGTTTTGATTTTGTAGAAAAAGCCCTTCTGGAGGCGCCTCATGAAATTTATCCACCAGCGCGAGCACCTCAATGAAGACGACATTGTCGTCATCCAATGCTCCCAAACGTGCAACATCCGCTTGATGAACGACGCCAATTTCCGCAGTTTCAAGAATGGCGGCCGTCACACTTACCACGGCGGTGCTTTCGACACCTTCCCGGCGCGTATTACTGCACCGAGCACCGGTTTCTGGAACATCACCATCGACACCGTCAACAGCCGGGCAATCAGCGTGACCCGCAAACCGACCCTGACTCACTCGATCAAGATCATCCGTCGCTCCACCACTAAACTGAGCTAAGCGACCTCCGACTCGAACACAAGCAGGTATGACCGTGGCCCAAACGACCAAATACGTTATCAAATACAAGCTTAATGGCGAACGCCGCTTCGAATTCGCTCAGCTTGAAAACGGCACCGAAGCAGAAGCCAAAGCGGCGCTGGACGCCATTCATGGCCAGGGTGAAGACGTCATCAGCGACATCAGTGTCAGTAAAGCGCTGTAACAGGATTCGGAGCGACCGCAGGGAAGCCGCTCCCTTTGGCATCATCTTTCACCACGCGCGATGACGCCATGAAACCGACCACTTTCGATTTGTTCACCGACGCCGAGCCTGAGCAACAACCCCGACGTGATCAGATCGGCGAACAGTCCTGGGTGTTGAGAGGCTTTGCCCTGCCCTGGCTGGATCAGTTGCTGCCCGCACTGGAGGAAGTACTGGCCGCCGCGCCGTTTCGGCAGATGGTCACGCCTGGCGGCTTCACCATGTCAGCGGCCATGAGTTGTTGCGGCACCTGGGGTTGGACTACCGACCGCAGCGGTTATCGCTATACCCGCAACGACCCCCGGACCGACGCCCCTTGGCCGAGGATGCCTGACGTGTTTTTCTCGCTTGCACAAGAGGCGGCGCGCGAAGCCGGTTTTGCTGACTTCGTACCCGATTCCTGCCTGATCAACCGCTATGTGCCCGGTGCGAAGATGTCTTTGCATCAGGACAAGGACGAAGCGTCCTACAGCGCACCGATTGTTTCTGTGTCCCTGGGGTTGCCGGCGATATTCCTGTTTGGTGGTTTTGAACGCAGCGACAAAAGTCAGCGAGTGCCGCTGTTGCATGGCGATATCGTAGTGTGGGGCGGCGTTGACCGTTTACGTTTTCATGGGGTCTTGCCCATCAAGGATGGTCAGCACCCGCAACTTGGTGAACAACGGATCAACTTCACTTTTCGCACGGCTGAATGAACCTTGGAATTTGACCGCAAGACCCGGAGTGCGACGACGCCTCCTGCTGATTAATCTGAATCAAACAGGTCAAAGGACACGCCGCCATGACACCCTCGATAATCGCCACCGAGAAAGATCCCCGCTGGGCCGCTGTCGTCGCTCGCGACCCCAATGCTGACGGGCAATTTGTCTACGCGGTGAAAACCACCGGCATTTTTTGCAGCCCCAGCAGTCTGGCGCGCCTGCCAAAACCGCAGAATGTCGAGTTCTTCGATACCGCCGAACAGGCACTGGCCGCCGGTTACCGCCCAAGTAAACGCTCCGCGAAAGATCGCAGTGATATTGCCGAACGACACGCCGCCATCGTGGCCGCCGCTTGCCGCCAGATCGAAACCGCTGAAGACATGCCGGCATTGGGTGAATTGGCCGACACGGCAGGCCTTAGCAGTTTCCACTTTCATCGGGTGTTCAAGGCTGTGACCGGGCTGACACCCAAGGGCTACGCCACCGCCCATCGTTCCCGTAAAGTTCGTCAACGTTTGACCGATGGAGGCTCGGTGACGAATGCGCTATATGACGCCGGTTTCAACTCCAACAGTCGTTTCTATGAGTCGGCGGATTTCCTGTTGGGCATGAAACCTGCAGATTACCGTGCGGCCGGTCAGAACAACGACATTCGGTTCGCCGTTGGCCAGTGTTCGTTGGGCGCCATTCTGGTGGCGCAAAGCGAACGCGGTGTTTGCGCCATTTTGCTGGGCGATGATCCGCATCAATTGGTCTGCGATCTGCAGGATAAATTTCGCCGCGCCCACCTGATTGGCGCCGATCATGAATTCGAGCAACTGATCGCCAAGGTGGTCGGCTTTATCGAAGCCCCGGCCATCGGTCTGGATTTACCGCTTGACGTCCAGGGCACGGCTTTTCAGGAGCGGGTCTGGCAAGCGCTGCGGGAGATTCCAGTCGGCAGCACGGCCAGCTACGCCGATATCGCCCAGCGCATCGGTTCCCCTAAAGCGGTGCGCGCCGTGGCTCAGGCTTGCGGCGCGAACAGCATCGCGGTAGCAATCCCTTGCCACCGCGTCGTGCGCAGCGACGGCAACCTTTCGGGCTACCGCTGGGGGGTAGAGCGCAAACGGCAGTTGCTGGAGCGCGAAATCCAATAGATCAAAAGATCGCAGCCTTTAGCGATTGACGTCGACGACAACCCTCCCTCGCAACTGACCAGCGAGCAATCGCGGTGCCGCTTCGATCACTTCACTCAAACCGATCTCGTGGCTGATCAGCGGCAACAAGGCAAAGTCCAGATCTTGGGCCAGACGATTCCAGGCCAGTACACGCCTGGCTTTGGGTTGAGTGACGCTGTTGATCCCTGCCAGGGTCACGCCACGCAAAATGAACGGCGCCACGGAGGCCGGAAAATCCATCCCTTGCGCCAGGCCACAGGCGGCGACCGTGCCGTTGGCTTTTGTAGCCGCACAGGCGTTGGCCAATGTGTGACTGCCGACCGAGTCGATCACGGCTGCCCAGCGTTCCTTGGCAAGCGGCTTGCCGGGCAACGACAATGGGGCGCGATCAATGATTTCGCTCGCGCCCAACTGTTTCAAGTAGTCGTGCTCGGAGGTACGGCCCGTGGATGCAACCACCCGGTAGCCGAGTTTGCTCAGCAACGCGATGGCAAAACTGCCTACGCCGCCGTTGGCGCCCGTCACCAGGACATCGCCTTGCTCTGGCGTGACGCCGTTATGCTCGAGCGCCAGAATGCTCAGCATCGCGGTGTAGCCGGCAGTGCCGATGGCCATCGCCTGGGCGGCGGTGAATTCCCGGGGCAATGGAATCAGCCAGTCGCCGTTCAGGCGTGCCTTCTGCGCCAGTCCGCCCCAATGCCCTTCGCCAACGCCCCAGCCATTGAGTACGACTTGATCACCGACCTTGTAGTCCGGATGCCCACTGACTTCGACGGTTCCCGCCAGATCGATGCCCGGCACCATCGGGAATTTTCTCACCACCGGGCTGCTGCCGGTAATGGCCAACCCATCCTTGAAGTTCAGCGTGCTATACGCCACACGCACCGTCACATCGCCCTCGGGCAGTTGATCGTCATTGATTTCTTGCAATGTGGCCCGGTAACCGCTGTTGTCTTTGTCGATCAAAATGCCTTGAAACATGACTGTCTCCTACGGAACCACTGGTTGTGGTGCAGTTGAAATACCACACGGCAACATTTTGCCGTACCCGACTTTAATCCAATCCGGGCGTTTCCATGGCCGGCGACTATGCTTTTTCCACGGCCTCGAAATGCCGCGAGAACTGTCCTGTCGATGGAGCTGACAATGCCTCACTTACGCGCCCTCTCTGTTTCGCTGATGCTCTGCCTGCTGGCTTTTACCGGCGTTCAGGCTGCGTCGGCAAAAGCGCCACCCGCCTCCACCGAACAGGCTCCGGCTAGCCCTAGCTGGCCGCAAGTACTGACCAGTGGCGACACCAAACTGACGATCTATCAGCCACAGCTCGACAGTTGGGACGGCTATACCCTTCAGGCCCGAGCGGCGGTAGAAGCCACCGGCAAGGACGGAAAATCCACCTATGGCATCGTGCAATTCAGTGCCCACACCCTCGTCGACAAGGCGACACGCTGGGTAGCACTCGATCAGTACAAACTCATCAAAGCCGATTTTCCCTCAAGCGCAGCGCAATCCGACAGTTGGGTCGCGGCGCTGCAGAAAGACGCGGCGAATCGCAAGAAAACCATTTCCCTCGATCAGCTCGAAGCCGCTGTCGGGGTGCTCGCCGCAGAACAGAAATCCAGCGACGACCCGATAGAAAACACGCCGCCGACCATTATCACGTCCGATGTTCCAGCATTGTTGGTGTACATCGATGGCGAGCCCGCCTATCGTCCGGTGGACGACACAGCCTTGCAGCGAGTCATCAATACTCGGCCGCTGTTGCTCAAGGACGCTCAGGGCAAACACTATCTGCACGTGTTCGACGGCTGGATGGTGGCTGACGGGTTGAGCGGAGACTATTCACCGTTGCTCGCGCCCTCCGCCGACCTGGAAAAAGCCAAGAAAGCCGCGATTCAGAGCCGTCAGGTGGACCTGCTGACTGGTCAGAGCGATCCGAAAGATAAAATACCGACCTTGGCCAAGCCG
This sequence comes from Pseudomonas sp. GB2N2, assembly GCF_054897705.1. Taxonomy (NCBI): domain Bacteria; kingdom Pseudomonadati; phylum Pseudomonadota; class Gammaproteobacteria; order Pseudomonadales; family Pseudomonadaceae; genus Pseudomonas; species Pseudomonas sp. GB2N2. The sequence continues at coordinate 1,128,119 of NZ_CM142701.1, read as the reverse complement.
CCGATCCCGCACATTTATATCGCAATGGCGCCCACCGAGCTGATCGTCACCGATGGCACGCCGCAGTGGCAGCCGATCCAGGGCACTCAATTGCTCTATGTCACAAACACTACCGGGCATATTTTCAAGGAAATCGGTGATCAGGACAGTTACGTGCTGATCTCCGGCCGGTGGTTCCGTGCGACGGATATGAATGGCCCGTGGACGTTCGCCCCCGCCGACAAGCTGCCGGCGGACTTTGCCAACATTCCCGATGACAGCGCCAAAGAAAACGTCAAGGCGTCGGTGGCCGGTACTCCCCAAGCGAGGGAAGCGGCGATCGCGGCGACCATTCCACAGACGTCGGCGATCAAGAAAAGCCAGGTCAAAATAACCGCGCCACCCTTTGACGGTGAGCCGAAGCTCAAAGCAATAACCGGGACGACGCTGCAATACGTGGTTAACAGTCCGACGCCGATCATCATGGTCGATGCCAAAAGCTGGTACGCCGTGGAGAACGGAATCTGGTTCAACGCCACTTCGGTTCAAGGCCCGTGGTCGGTCGCGACCTCTGTGCCTGCAGTGATCTATTCGATCCCGCCCAGCTCGCCGATGCACTACATCACTTACGTGAAAGTCTATGAAGCCAGCGGCGATACCGTGGTCGTCGGTTATACGCCAGGCTATCAGGGTTCGACGGTAGACCCGAACAGTGGCGTAGTGGTCTATGGCACCGGTTATCCGTATACGCCGTGGGTCGGCAGCGACTGGTACGGGCCGCCGGTGACCTACGGTTTTGGCGTCGCGATCCGCTACACGCCCTGGACTGGCTGGACATTCGGCTTCGGGTTCGGCTGGAGCTGGGGCGGCAGCACCGTGGCCATGGGTTGGGGCTGGGGCGCTTATCCGTGGTGGGGAAATTACGGGTGGGGTTATGCCTGGGGACCGCATTTGTATCCGGCCCCCATGCCATGGGGCGGCGCTGCCTATGGTTACCACGGCGGTGCAGTGGCCTGGGGGCCCGGTGGCTGGGCCGGCTCCACGGGCAACATTTACCGTCAATGGGGCGACCGCGCCTCGGTCAGTCGCTATGGCGCCGGGTACAACGCCTGGACGGGGAATCGCTGGGCTGGTCAGGTCGGCGCCTCCTACAACTCGCGAACCGGTATCTCGGCTGCGGGGCAGCGCGGCGCGGTACACAACGTCTACAACGGCAATTACGCAGCCGGGCGCAGCGGCGTGGCGGTTGGCCCCAACGGTGGCGCCATTGCCGGTCGCCAGGTGACGGCGGGCAACGCGCGTACGGGCAATCAGGTCACTGCTGGCCGCGGCGCAGTCTACAACCCCAACACCGGCAATTCCACGCAGATCGGTGGTGTGCGCGGCCGTAACAGTAGCGCCGCGAGGGTCGGCGACAACGTTTACGCCGGGCATGACGGCAACGTTTACAAGAAAACCGACGACGGCTGGCAGTCGATGGTCGGCGGTGCGAAGCGGGTCAATCCTGCTAACAATGCGCAGGTACAAAACCTCAACCGCGAATCTGCGGCGCGCTCTCTCGGCAACGATCGCCTGAACAACTATCACAATTCATCCCAAGTCATGAACCGCTCGTTTGGTGGTGGCGGTGGCGGCGGACTGCATCGGCGTTGAGGGAACCCACCCGATGCAAAAACTCGATTGGTCTAGCGCCTGTCATTGCTGGTACAACTCCCAATCGACCGTCCCTGCCCTGTTTTTGACTCCGGAGAACCTTGCAAATGAGCCAATGGCCAGACACCCGAATTCTTGATCTGCTCGGGATCGAGCTGCCGATCATCCAGGCGCCAATGGCCGGCGCCACCGGTACGGCCATGGTGATCGCGGCGAGCAACGCCGGAGGCCTGGGCTCAATGCCCGCGGCCATGCTGAGCACTGAGCAATTGCGCGAGGACCTGAAGACGATCCGGCAACACAGCCAGCGCCCGTTCAACGTCAATTTTTTCTGCCATCAACCGCCGGCCGCCGACGAGCAACGCGCCCGGGACTGGAAGAATTTACTGGAGCCTTACTACCGGGAACTGGGCGTGGATTTCGATGCGCCGACACCGGTGTCCAATCGTGCGCCGTTCGACGACGCGACCTGCAAAGTCATCGAAGAATTCCGTCCTGAAGTGGTGAGCTTTCACTTTGGCCTGCCGGAAAAAACCCTGCTCGATCGGGTCAAGGCGACCGGGGCCAAAGTGCTGTCATCAGCCACGACCGTCGAAGAGGCCATCTGGCTGGAGCAGCACGGCTGTGACGCGATCATCGCCATGGGTTACGAAGCCGGCGGGCATCGGGGCATGTTCCTAAGCGATGACCTGAGCAGCCAGGTGGGTATCTTCGCACTAGTACCCCAGATCGTTGACGCAGTGAAAGTCCCGGTGATTGCCGCCGGTGGCATTGCCGATGCACGCGGCGTCGCGGCGGCCTTTCTGTTGGGCGCCTCGGCGGTGCAGGTGGGGACGGCGTACTTGTTCACGCCAGAGGCCAAGGTCAGCGCTTCCCATCACAAGGCATTGCGCACAGCGAAGGAAAGCGAGACCGCGGTGACCAATCTGTTCACCGGTCGCCCGGCGCGGGGCATTCTGAATCGGGTGATGCGTGACCTGGGGCCGATGAACGACAAGGCGCCGGCCTTTCCACTGGCTGGCGGTGCATTGATGCCACTGCGAGCGAAAGGTGAAGCAGATTTCAGCAATCTCTGGGCGGGACAGGCGTTCACCCTGGGGGTCGAGATGACGACGGCAGAGTTGACGCAACGCCTGGCGGAAGAAGGTTTGGCCAAACTAATACGACGCTGATACGCCCCCTGTAGCAGCTGCCGAGGCTCGGGGTGTGCCTGAAACATCGCATCCAACACATTCCGTTTGCAGGCAATTCGCTATATATTCGACTATATAGCGTTTTCACCCCTCGCTGTACTTGCCTACCACGGAGCCGTTTCATGACCATTCGTGCCTCACGTTTTGCCCCAACCTGCCTTGCGAGCCTTCTCGCCGTGTTCGCCATCGGTGCTGCACAGGCCGACGAAGTTCAGGTAGCCGTTGCGGCCAACTTCACTGCCCCCATCCAGGCCATCGCCGCTGATTTCGAAAAAGACACCGGGCACAAACTGGTCACCTCGTTTGGTGCAACCGGCCAGTTTTATACCCAGATCAAGAACGGTGCGCCGTTCGAAGTGTTCCTCTCGGCGGACGATACCACCCCGCAAAAACTCGAAACCGAAGGCGACACTGTCAAGGGGTCGCGCTTCACCTACGCCATCGGCACCCTGGCGCTATGGTCGGCCAAAGAAAGTTATGTCGACGCCAAGGGTAAAGTGCTGAGCGACAATCAATATCAGCATTTGTCCATCGCCAACCCGAAAGCTGCACCTTATGGATTGGCCGCCGCTCAGGTACTGGCCAAGCTGGGCCTGACCGACAAGGTCAAGGACAAGATCGTTGAAGGCCAGAATATCACTCAGGCCTACCAGTTCGTTTCCACTGGCAACGCTGAATTGGGCTTCGTCGCCTTGTCGCAAATCTACAAAGACGGCAAAGTCACCGGCGGCTCGGCGTGGATCGTTCCGGCCAGCCTGCACGACCCGATCAAACAAGACGCGGTGATCCTCAACAAAGGCAAGGACAACCCGGCCGCCAAGGCGCTGGTTGAATACCTCAAAGGTCCGAAAGCCGCTGCAGTCATTAAATCCTACGGTTATCAACTCTAAATGACGCTATCAAGTGCCGATTTTTCCGCGATCTGGCTGACCCTGAAACTGGCGTCACTGACAACAGTCATCCTGCTGATCATCGGTACTCCGATTGCGTTATGGCTTTCGCGCACCCAGTCCTGGCTGCGCGGCCCGGTCGGGGCGATCGTCGCCCTGCCCCTGGTGCTGCCCCCCACAGTGATTGGTTTCTATCTGTTGCTGGCGCTTGGCCCCCACGGGTTCATTGGCCAGTTCACTCAGTCGCTAGGGCTTGGCACCCTCACTTTCAGTTTTGCGGGGTTGGTGATTGGCTCGGTGCTTTACTCGATGCCGTTCGTGGTCCAGCCACTGCAAAACGCATTTTCTGCCATCGGCACCCGCCCGCTGGAGGTGGCCGCGACCTTGCGTGCCAATCCATGGGACACCTTTTTCACCGTGATCCTGCCGCTGGCCCGACCCGGTTTCATTACTGCGGCGATCCTCGGTTTCGCCCACACCGTCGGCGAATTCGGTGTGGTGTTGATGATCGGCGGCAACATTCCCGACAAGACCCGCGTGGTCTCGGTGCAAATCTACGATCACGTCGAAGCCATGGAATACACTCAGGCTCACTGGCTGGCCGGAGCAATGCTGATGTTCTCGTTTGCCGTGTTGCTGGCGCTTTACTCCAGCCGTAAAACCAAAGCGGGCTGGAGCTGATCGATGATTCTTACGCGCTTGAAACTGAGTTATTCGGGATTTGCCCTCGACGTCGATCTGCAACTCCCAGGACGTGGCGTCACCGCTCTATATGGCCACTCCGGATCTGGCAAGACCACGTGCCTGCGCTGCATCGCGGGACTGGAACGTGCCGAACAGGGATTTATTCAGGTCAACGATGAAGTCTGGCAGGACAGCGACAAGAACATCTTTGTAGCGCCGCACAAACGTGCGCTCGGTTATGTATTTCAGGAAGCCAGTCTGTTTGCGCATCTTTCGGTGTTGGCGAATCTGGAGTTTGGCCTCAAGCGTATTCCGAAACCGCAGCGCCGGGTGGACATGGCTCACGCGACGGAACTGCTCGGCATCGGCCATCTGCTGGATCGGCATCCGCAGCACCTTTCCGGCGGCGAGCGGCAACGCATCGGCATCGCCCGCGCTCTGCTCACCAGCCCGCGACTGCTGTTGATGGATGAACCGCTGGCAGCGCTGGACGCGCAACGCAAAAGTGAAATCCTGCCATATCTGCAACGGTTGCACGACGAACTGGACATTCCGGTGTTGTACGTCAGTCATTCCCAGGATGAAGTGGCGCGGCTGGCCGACCACATCGTGTTACTAAGCCACGGCAAGGCGCTGGCCAGTGGTCCCATCGGTGAAACCCTGGCTCGTCTCGATCTGCCACTGGCGCTTGGCGATGACGCTGGCGTGGTGATCGAGGGCCACGTCAGCGCGTATGACGCCGACTATCAGTTACTGACGTTGCGACTCCCGGGGAGCGCCGTGAACATTCGCGTTGCGCACACGCCGCTCAACGTTGGCCAGGCGCTGCGGTGCAAGGTTCAGGCGCGGGATGTCAGTCTGAGCCTGCACAGCGTCGAGCACAGCAGCATTCTCAACCGTCTGCCGGTCACCGTGGTCAGTGAATTGGGCGCGGATAACGCTGCTCACGTCCTGATTCGGCTGGACGCCGTCGGCACGCCTCTGCTGGCACGAATCACCCGTTACTCTCGGGATCAATTGAACGTGCGCCCTGGCCAGCAACTCTGGGCGCAGATCAAGGCTGTGGCGGTGCTGGCGTGAATCTGCTGGCACCTCTGCAACGGCGCGCGGTCAATGGCTGTAACGGCCCCTGATCGCCAAGGATTACCGCCATGTCCGATATCGCATTGCCCGACGTCTTGCCACCCGACCTGCATTACGTCGACGACACCCAGCCCGGCATCACCCGCAAAAAACTGCGCGGCAAGTTTTGCTACTTTGACCCCACAGGTCAGCGCATCAAGGATGCGGACGAGATCAAACGCATCAACTCCCTCGCCGTGCCCCCGGCGTACATTGATGTGTGGATCTGCGCCGACCCGCGCGGGCATCTGCAGGCCACCGGACGTGATGCCCGAGGGCGCAAACAATATCGTTATCACCCACGCTGGCGCGAAGTCCGCGATGCCGACAAGTATTCGCGTCTGCGGGACTTCGGCCTGGCCCTGCCGAAACTGCGCAAACAACTCGAAGCGCTTCTGGAAGCGCCTGGGTTCAGCCGCGACAAAGTCATGGCCACGGTTATCACCCTCCTTGATGCCACGCTGATTCGAGTCGGTAATACCCAGTATGCGCGGGACAACCGCTCATACGGGCTGACCACGCTGCGCAACCGTCACGTCGAGGTCAACGGCAGTGCGATCAAGTTCCAGTTCCGTGGCAAGAGCGGCGTCGAACACCAAATCACCGTGAAAGACCGGCGCCTGGCGCGAATCATCAAACGCTGCCAGGAAATACCCGGACAAAATCTGTTTCAATACCTGGACGAAAATGGTGAGCGGCACACTGTCAGTTCCTCCGACGTCAATGCCTATCTGCAAACCCTCACCGGTGCCGACTTCACCGCCAAGGATTACCGCACATGGGCCGGCAGCGCGCTGGCATTGGCGGTGCTGCGTGAATTGCAGTGGGAGCCCGAATCGGATGCCAAGCGCCATGTGGTGGACATGGTCAAGAACGTCGCCAGACAACTCGGCAATACCCCGGCGGTCTGTCGCAAGTGCTACATTCACCCGGGGGTAATGGAAGGATTTCTGTTGGGCGCACTGGCGCAGTTGCCGCGACCGCGCGTGCGTAAAGGGCTCAGGGCAGAGGAAGTCGGGTTGGCGATGTACCTGGAAAGGATGATCGAGGCGACTCAACCGACGAACTGACCTGCCCATTTTTTGCACGATCACCAATGGCTTCTATAGTTGGTGTGACAGAAATCAGCTTCGGTGGCGCCATGGAAGACATTTTCGTTGTGAAACGCTGCAACAAGATCATCATTCATGGCCGCCGAGCCGGGGAAGTCGATCATCAACCACCTGACGCGGCGGTCTGGTATCGCATCGCCGATACGCGCACCCACGGCTTCATCGGCGACGGTTTCGATCGTGAAGAAGACGCTCAACGCATGTGTCAGCAACTTAATGCCCGGTCCCAGGTGACAGCCCGACAGGGTTGAAGTCCGGGTCTATACTGAGTTGGCTGAAGGATCAGCAACCCCATTGGCAGAGACCTCGCACCACGCGGGCTTTTGCTGCTACAGCCAGGTTTCTTGACGGAGGTGTTTGCCATGTCCGAAAAAGAGTCCATCACCACCCTGCTCACCCTGCTTGACTCACGCCAGGCGCGCCTTGCCGCCGCGTGCAAGGAAATCGCCGATTGGGTTGATCATCAGGGCGGACATCCCACCGCCCTCAGAATTCGTGATCGCCTCAATGACATCGAGAAGGACACACCCCTGATCCGCAACACGCTGTCTTCGCTCAAACCGATCGACAAGCCGCTGCCTCGATTCAGATGAGACTGATCTGGATACGAACATATGGTTTGATTCAGGGCGCATGAAAGGCGACGTTTTCGTCATCGGGCGCGTCTTTGCCCGATCATCTAAAGCGGAGTTCCACCCGGCCAGGCGCCGGGATTTTTTGGCCTGGTCATTTCACACGGTATTCACAACTTACGCCGTACAGTGAACCTACTCCTTTTGATGAACCCCTTGGCCCGCCCGCACGCGGGCCTCTTTTTGGCTGCCGCCCGGGCGCCGAACGTCGCGACTTGAGGAAGGTCAAAACCTTACACGTCACTAAGGAGACGTCTAATGGTTACTCACTTCAAAACTGGCGGGCATCTCGCCTGCGGTCACAAAGGCAGCAATCTCACCTCATCCACTGAACTGACCCGGGTGAAATGCAGAAGCTGCCGAAACACTGATGCTTTCAAGGATGCGCGCAAAGACCAGCGCAACGTTACACGGCGCGCCGCACGCAAAGCCAAACTCACTCACACCGCCAATGACTGGCGCGCAGCATGGGTCGAGCGGCTGACCGCAATGGCCGGACTGCAACGATTGCCTCGTGGTTTTACCGGTCAACCCTTCGTTTAGCTGACAGGTCTGGCGGTTGTGACATTTGTCTCAGCCGCCTCTCCCATGATTCCCCGTAGAAACCTTGATTTTTTGGCGACAGGCCACTTCTTCGACTAGGGTTTCAATCTCATCGAAACTGCATAGTCCGCTGTTTGGGACCAATCAAGGAGGAGAAAAATGACACCTATTCATATTGCGGAGAACACTTACCGCGCTTGGTCCAGCCCAATTCTGCTGGAACTCAAGGAGAGAGAACATCAGCTGGATCCTGCCGCGCGCCAGGCACTGCAAAATGTCCTGGTGGAGAGACGGCTTGTGGATACTGGAAACCCTTCGGGCATTGAGCGGCGCAATACTGAAGAAAACGACAGTCAGGTTTAGTGGATCAGAAGCAGCCCAGGATTGCCTGAGCGCTCACCTGCAAAGCCTTGTTATTAGATCTCACCCGTTTCGCGACGCAATCGCGAGCCAATGCGTTCATTACGGAACAGCCATCGTGGTAGCTCGAAAAGATTACGCGCGCGAACGATAAGCTTTTGGGCAGTTGAGTTGCGCCGCTCCCTCACAATCATCCGGCCGATCTCAAAGCCGAAATCATCGGCATCGTCGCGCGACGCGAAACGCAAGGGAGAAACTTCACGTACCTCTCGAAGCTCTTTGCCGCGAAACCAGACCGAGATTTCGATCTCGTGATGCGTTAGCGTATTTTCTGGCTCGTCTGGCTTCGTTCTGATGGGACCGATTGTAGTAACAACGATTTCATAACCCGAGTGCGTCTTTTGTTTCGTAACTATTGAAGAATCGTCCATCAATACCAACGTCCACTGCTCGAAAAGATTGGGCGCGACAATACTCGAAATTTCGAGCAATACCAATTCGCCACCACACAGTAGTCGCATCTCGTTACAGAATGAGGGCAACAGGAAACCTGTTCCAGCAACCGAACTGCCAAGGCTTTTTTCAGACGCCGGCGTGGCCCTCCCCCCACCATGAGCTGTCCTTACCTTCATCCAAACGGTTGCGGATCGTCCAGGCAAGAGAGATTTGGCCCACCAGGCTTCTTGCCGCGGCCCTCACTGCAGCACCTGCGGTCCTATGATGGTGATTCAGCCAATCACTAGAAAATCCAAAAACAATGGTATGGACCAAAAATCTTTGGCTAAGATCGCTAGGCCGATAATTTCAGCTACGGACACCCATCAAACTGGAGGCTGTCAAGCTAACATCACCTTTACTCAAGGAGGACGCCATGATCGCCAAACTATTTTTAACGTTGCTTTTCGTTAGCAACTTTGTTTTCGCTGCCAGCGGGCCTGACGGAGCATTTATAGATGAAGACTTTCATTCTTGCATCAATATAAAATGCAGCGATTACGTTGTCCGCAAATTCCATATTGATCAACGAGCGTTAACAGGCCCAATAGTCTACGGCGAATCATTTTACGTTGAAGAAGGACGTTCAGACGAACATAAAACAATATTCGCTCCGTCCCGCATTCTCTTGGTTTACAACCCAACCAGCGGTGAAATCCTTAGACCACTCATCGACTACATACAAAACGATGAAGGAATAAAGATATTACCAGGAAGCTTGATAAAAAAAGCGCCTGTCGGCTTCTCAGGAAACATCAGCGATGACGACAAAAATAAATATGGAGTTAAAATAACGCTGGAGTTTCAAAAATATCAATACGCAGTAACCTACGAAAAGAAGGATGTATTTAATCCAATTTCTTATGGCTCGCTCGGACATCTTTCCGAATTGATTGGGAAAAATCCGTTAAAGGTTACATTCTTCGGTGACTCCATCACTCAGGGGGGAAACGCCTCGAGTGTGTATTCGGAACCGAACCAGCCGGGATATGCGGAGTTAGTCATGGCCTACATGGACACTAAATACCCTACCTTGTGGGAATATCGTAACAATTCAGTGGGAGGCATTTATTCACGCGATGCTGTTTCGGCAGTTAGCTTTAGGGTTTTGGATAAAAAGAGCGACCTCATCGTATTAGGCTTTGGTATGAACGATAGTGGTACCACCAAGCCGGAAAAATACAAAAAAAACCTGCAGCGAGTCATATCAGCCATTAGATCCGATCAACCAGACGTCCCCATATTGCTGGTGAGCAGCACTGTTGCAAATCGAGAAAGTCCTATCCAAAAGACCGAACTCCTCTCATTTTACTTGGATGTCCTGCGCCAAATTTCAGAAGAAAACGAGAGCATCATGGTTGTCGACGTAACAAGCACATGGAGAATGATGCTTAAAAACAAAAAAGATTACGATCTCACCGGAAACGGATTTAATCATCCAAATGACTTCGGTCATAGAATACTGGCTGAATCAGTACTAACTGCCATTCTGGGCGACAACTATTAATGGAACGCTCTCCGTTGATTCTGTTATGACATTCATTGCGAACAATAAAACTTTCAACCCCCTCTTGTATAGGCTTAACCACAACCTCGCTGTTAATCGTCACGGCCCGCTGAAAAGAATCATATTCCATACTTCGGATGTCGAGAGATAGGATTTCATTTTCGATTGAAGTCTGTCCTTGCCTTGGCTATTAACAGTCTAGTACATCTGTAGCAACGTAAATTCATACACTGGATAAAGCGATTACTCTAACAGTGCAGACTCGTATTTAGAGGTTTCCAATACACCTAACCCAGACTTAGTTCTTTTACAGTCGACCTTCAGCCAGCGGGACACTGGAGCTAGCGTTACTGGGATATCGGTCGGGAAGAGAGGGGACAGCCGGGAGCAAGGCTGAATCGAATGGCGACATCATGCAGGCGAAAGATCAACTTGGGCATACGACGGTAATTATGACCGAGCAATACATCCGCAAATGAAAAGGCAAGGCAAAGGCAGAAAGGTATCGCAAAAAGCGAAGTGCGAACCAACTCAATAATTGCGACCTAGAAACAAACAAGGGTTTGCATCAGCTTTCGCCCGCAAACCCTTGATTTTAGATGGTGCCCGAAGCCGGAATCGAACCGGCACGCCCTTACGAGCGGGGGATTTTAAGTCCCATGCGTCTACCAGTTTCGCCATTCGGGCGGTAGCGCGGTAAGCAGTCTGAAAACTGACCCAGGTGGATCTGTCAGCTCTGACGCCTGTGCAACAGAGGACGAAATATATACATCCCGTCCCGGTGAAGCAAGTTCGCAAACGCCCATTTCAAGACTAAATCTTGCAGGGCAGCGCAAATAAAAAAGCTCCGTAAATCATCGATCTACGGAGCTGTTTTAAAGTGGAGGCCGAGGTCGGAATCGAACCGGCGTAGGTGGATTTGCAATCCACTGCATAACCATTTTGCTACTCGGCCTCAAGCATCTGATGTCATGTAGCACAACACCAAACGCATACAAACTTGGACTAGATACGAGATCTAACTCCTTGAAAACATTGAGCTTTTTCAGCGGTCAGTGCTTTCGATGGCGTGAATTATGTACTGATTTCCCGAGGCTGACAACCCCTTGATTTCAAAAAAAATTCAGCTCTCCGCTTTAATCATCTACGGGGCTTAACAGTCGTACGTTGGCGGGAGGCAAAAAAAATCCCGGGCAGCTGATGGACGCCCGGGATTTAAAAATGCATAAACCGTGGTGGTGAACGCGGCGCCGATGTTACGGAATATTTCCGTGTGTAACAAGATAATTTTATTCACCATCTGGTTACTAAAATTTCTAACCCCTTATATATCCACACTATTTTTATGGGTAGCGGGCGACTAACGGTCTTTATAGGTACCAGCGATATTCTCGCGCACTGATGTCGTGCAGGAATGCCAAGTGATCCTGACGCTTGTTTTCGCAGTAGACATTCAAGAACTCGTCACCCAGACCTTCCCGCAGTCCAGCATGGCTTTGCATCGAGCGCACGGCCTCCAGCATCTCCAATGGGAAGTCGATGCCGCTGGTGCGATCTTCGTTAAGCGGTGCAATCGGTTCGCGCCCCGCTTCCAGCCCTTGTTCGAGCCCCACCAGAATGGCCGCCAACACCAGATACGGGTTGGCGTCGGCGCCGGCCAGACGATGTTCGATACGCAGGTTTTTAGCATCCGACTCAGGCACACGCAGGCAGGCATCGCGATCTTCGAAGCCCCAACTGGCACGGGTCGCGACGTTGACGGTGCCACTCAATCGCCGCATTGCGTTGTGGTTCGGAGCAAAGATCGGCATGCAATGCGGCAACAACTCCAGGCAACCGGCCACCGCGTGGCGCAGCGGCTGTTGCTCGTTTGCCGCCAACAGGTTATTGCCCGCCTCGTCATACAGGCTGACATGCACATGCATGCCGCTGCCGGGGTGTTGCAAGTAGGGTTTGGCCATGAAACTGGCGCGATAGTCGTGTTTCATCGCGACGCCGCGCGTGCTGCGGCAAAACAGGGCCGCCCAGTCGGCGGCTCGCAGGCCGTCATTGAGGTGGCCGAAGTTGATCTCGAACTGGCCCGGACCCAGCTCGGCAGTGATCACCGTGGTGTCGATGCCTTGCGCCTGTGCCGTCTCAACCATGTCATCAAGAACCGTCGCAAATCGCGAGAGGCGTTCGATGTGCATGTTCGGCTGATCATCCGCATCGTCGGTCAGCGGATCGCGCGCAAACTGTGGCAAGCCGTCGCTTAATTGGCGGTCGAACAGGTAGAACTCCAGCTCGAACGCCACCACGGGGAAAATACCTTTGCCAGCGAGCCGTTTCAGAACTTGCGCCAACACTTCGCGGGGTTCGAAGACGATCGGTTTTTCAGTGCCGTCGGAGGTGATGAGCATCTGCCCCAAAGGCTGTTTTTCCCAGTCGACGATTTTCAGCGTGCCCGGCACCAGACGGCGTGGCGCGTCCGGATCACCGTCGTTGAAACAGTAGTCGCCGATTTTGAACAGCCCGCCCTGGGTGCCCAACAACACGCAATTCTGCGGCAACTTCAGTGCGCTGCCGGCGGCGACTTTTTCGAGCATCTCGATCGGATAACGCTTGCCGTAGAAATGCCCGGGAATGTCCAGGGAGATCAGGTCCACGTAACGCACATCCGGGAAGCGTTGGCGAAACGCGCGAACTTCAGCAACCAGATCAGAGCAGACAGCATCCATCATGTTGTTCCTTCGTTGTTTTTATCAGGTGTATACCCAGAGCACTCGGGTGAGCTGATCGGTGAGATTGCCGTAGCGGCAATGGGTGTGGCTGGCGAGCTGAAAGCTGTCGCCTATGCCGAGGGTGATGGGTTGATCGTCATCCAGCCAGAGCGTCAGTTGCCCTTCCAGAACGTAACCGCCCTGCTCCGAGCTGTCGTTCATGTGGCGGTCGCCGCTGCTGGCGCCGGGCTCGAGCCTGCTTTCGAGCATCGAGAACGACGCGCGCATTTTCGGCGAGACGAGGATGTCGGTGATGCCGTCGGCGTAATACAGTGTGCGGCGCTCGTCCGGCCGGGTCACCCACGGCAACGCCATGGGTTTGGGCAGACTGTAGAAATAGGTGGTCGGCACACCGAGGGTTTCGCTGATGGCGGTCAAGTCCGCGACGGTCGGGCGCGACAGTCCACGCTCGACCTGCGAGAGGAAACCCACCGAGCGACCGATTTTGTCCGCCAGCTCTTTCAGTGTGTATTTTTTGTGTTTGCGCAGGTCCTGAATCAGGATCGCCAGCGCCGAGATTTCTTCTTGCATGTCCATCTGAAAGCTTCCAGAAAATGTGCGATTCAAAGGCTGTCGCGCAACCAATACCAGGCTTTGCCGACAGCTTCCAGAGGTGCAGCCATGTACTTGCCGCCTGGAAAACTGCCGTTAACCAGGCCCTGATACAAGGCGAGTTCATCCGGCTGCCCGAGTATCGCGTCGGACACCGCGCGCGCCCCGGCCAAGGTCGGTAGCACGCCATGGCCGGAGTAACCCTGAAGCCAGTAGAGATCGCCGCGCCGACCTATATCAGGCGTGCGTTTGAGCGTGAGGTCGATATGCCCACCCCAGGCGAATTCCAGTTCGACGCCTTTCAGTTGCGGAAACACCCTATGGAGGAACGGCCGGGTCGCGGCAGCGATATCCTTCGGCATGCCGCCCAGGTACGTGCATCCACCGCCAAACAGCAACCGGTTGTCCGGCGTGCGGCGGAAATAATCGAGGACGAATTGATTGTCGGTCACGCAGACATTGCTGGGCAGTAGCGCGGTTGCCTGTCCTTCCGACAGCGGCGCCGTGGCCACCTGATAAGTGCCGACCGGCAACACGCAACTCGACAGCTTCGGATCAAGTCGATCGAGATAGGCATTGCACGCCAGTACCAGCACATCGGCCCGAATACGCCCGCGCTCGGTGGTGACCACGAAACGGCCACCCGCCTCGCGATAATTCAGCGCCTTGCTTTGTTCATGAATGCGCCCACCGGCACGCTCGATGGCGCCGGCCAGACCGAGCGCCAGTTTCAGCGGATTCAGGTGCCCGCCTTCAGGATCAAACAAACCGGCCTGATAACGCTCACTGGCGACCCACTGCGGCAACTGCTCGCGTGGAATGAATTGCAATCCGTCGTGGCCCCATTTGTGGCTTGCCTCGTGTTGCCACTCGGTCAGCAAACTCACCCGACGCCGTAGCACCGATGCCCAGAGATGACCGGCCCGGTAGTCACAATCGAAATCATGGCGTCCGGGCAACGCGCGCAATTCCTGGGCAGCCCAGCGCATGCTGTCCCACAACCGTCGCGCGCGCTCGTAACCCAGCGCAGCCTCCAGCGGCGGCATATCGCAGGACCAACCGAGAATCGCCTGTCCACCATTTCGCCCCGACGCCGCCCACGCCACTCGACTGGCTTCCAGCAACGTCACACGTTTGCCGGCCAACGCCAGTCGCAGTGCGGTGTGCAAACCACTGAAACCGGCGCCGATGATCAACACTTCGGTGTCCTGCTCGCCTTCCAGAGCGGCTCGTTCCACCAAATGATCCGCGCACGTGTGGGCATAGTAGCTGGCGACGTGGCGGGTAGATTGCTGGAACATGCGAGCCTCGTGAAATTTTGTTATTTAAATTTCATGAAAAAATACACATGTTATTTCATGGCCGCAAGACCCCATGGTGCAGGTGTGAATCTCACACGACAAAAAATCCCCCGATCCATGAGGATTCGGGGGATTTTCAGTTGGCGGACAAGCCTGGCGATTTATGCAATCGGGATCAAAGGATCCGCTGCAGCCCATGCGGTTGCGCGGTCAGCCGCTGGCGGGTAGATCCACACTGTGTTGATCTGCGTCTTCAGGTTCTTGCCTTCTTGCTTCACCAATTTGACCTGACGATCCCAACCTTCGGTGTACACCGCGCCCCAGGCGCCGAGGTCCAGGCAGGTCACGTACTTCGGTTGGCTATACGGCGTAGGGTCCACGCCCAGAATCTGCGCGGCAACGTTATTGCCAGCATGACGGCCCAACATGATGGCGTGCTGGCAGGTCATCAGCGCGTAGTTGCCGATGTCATCAGAGGCGGCATACGCCACATCGCCGGTGGCGAAGATATCGTTCTGACCGATGACTTTCAGGTGGCTGTCCACGTGCAAACGACCCAAGTGGTCACGTTCGGCGGGGATCTGTTCGGTCAGCGAGCTGGCGCGCACACCGGTGGTCCAGACCACGGTTTTAGCGTCGATACGCTGGCCATCGCTCAAGTCGACACCGCTGGCATCCACGGAAACCACCGAAGCTTTCAGGTGCCATTTCACACCAGTTTCAACGCTGGCCTCTTCGATCGACCTGGCAATTTCCGCGCCCATGGAGCCGCCAATCTGAGCGCCGCGGTCGACGATAATCACTTCGACATCAGCCTCATTACCGAGAATGGCGTGCAAACGTGCGGTCATTTCGGTCGCCGTTTCAATCCCGGTGAAGCCGCCACCCGCCACCACGACGGTGTTGCGTGCTCTACTTTCAGGAAGATTAACCAGGGATTTCAGGTGGTTTTCCAGGCGGACGGCTTCTTCTATCTGGTCAACGTCGAATGCATGCTCAACCACCCCGGCGGTGGCCGGAATGGCCAGACGGCTGCCGGTGGCCAGAACGAGTTTGTCGTAGCTGCACACCTGTTTGGCGCCCGAAGCATCGATGTAGCCGACGGTTTTTTGTGCGACGTCGATGGTCTCCGCAGCGCCCTTGATGAACTTCACGCCGACTGCATCGAACAGCTCGCCGATCGGTGCGGCCAACTGGTGTGCGTTCGGCTCGTAGAAGCGTGGACGCACCCGCAGTTCGGCCTGCGGCGCCAGGACAGTGACTTCAACATCGTTGTGACCATGAATGTTGAACAGGCGCGTTGCGCTCAAAGCCGTCCACATGCCTCCAAAACCTGCGCCGATTACCAGGATGTGCTGTTTCATTTTTTACTCCACGAGAAGGCCGATCAATAAATTTGTTTAAGGTCATGGGCTTTACAGCGCCGACCGAGCAACTACGAATGTATTGATCCCAGTTGAATAACGCAATCGGTTTTTTAGACGACTGCTATCGCAACGCTTGATAGCTTGACGGAGAACCAAGATGCCAAGCCCTTGGTTAAACCGGAAACAATCTGTACCGATCAGCTTCGTTGCTTGCCTGACGTGCAACTGTTACCATTTGCGACAACATTAGTCGGAGATAAAGATGTCTCTTTATAGCGCGGGCGTTGAGTACGGCATTCATTGCCTGCTTTTTCTGGTGGGCAATGGCGGTGACACCCGCGAGGCGAGCGTGCGCGACCTCGCGGAGTTGCAAGGCGTGCCGCAGGACTATCTGGCGAAAATTTTCACCAAACTGGCCAAGGCAAAACTGGTGGTGGCCACCGAGGGCGTGCGCGGCGGGTTCAAGCTCGCGCGGCCCTCCGACGAAATCAGCGTCCTCGATATCGTCAACGCCATCGACGGTCAGAAGCTGATTTTCGATTGTCGCGAGATTCGCGGGCGTTGCGCCCTCTTCGAAGGCGAGGCCCCTGACTGGGCGCTCTCAGGCCTGTGCTCGGTGCATGCGGTGATGATGACCGCGCAAAAACGCATGGAAGACGCCCTCGCCCAACAGACCGTTCTTGATCTTGCGAGAAGAGTGGGACGAAAGGCGCCGGCCGAGTTCAGCGAGCGGGTGGATAACTGGATGAGCGATCGCCGGGATAAAAAGACTGCGGCCCTGGTCGCTGGCGAGCAGACTATCCCGGTCACTGATATTTCCGACTAAGCCCTACAGGCAGTCACGCACCGCCTCGCGCAGGGCACCCGATTTGGCCCATGGCGGGCCCTGATACAGCGAAACCCGACTGCCATCCTTCGATTTGACAATATCCAGAATCTCGTCCGCGGAGATGATGCCGGGCGCTTTGATCCGGTAGCCGTTGGAAATCCCGGTTTGGGTCGTGCTGGAAACGACTTGCTGCCACGCCGGCAGTACGCACGCGGCGTACTCTTTCGGCGGCTTCGCGCTGTATTTGCTGACATTTGGCTCGCCCGGCACCAGCGATGCCGGTAGTGAACAGCCCGCCAACAGCGCTATCGCGCCCCCCACAATCAACGTGCGCATGGCGCGTCCTTATTCCTGAAAAAGCAAATGTAGCGCGCCGTCACGCAGACATCCATTTGATAAACCGATGTCAGGGAACGGGATTGTTTGCGTTTTTGTCGGGATAGGACCGCTCGTTCAAATACGTCATCCATCTTTCATAGGCTTCATGTTGCCAGTGGGTGACGCGCTCCCACTCCGGACCGCTCAACTCATGGGCAGAAATCAGCATCATCATTTCCGTGGTTGCTGCGTCCAGATCGACGATCAGCTCATGCGCGTGAAACCTGAAATCATCGGTAGTCGTCATTTGAACGTGCCTCACCCTGGCCGAGATTAACCATTCCAGTACGACACCGGCTCTGCGTGTTCTCGTTCATTTTCCCGACCAAAGGCACTCCCAGCCGTTCAGACCAAGAAAACGCCCTCCCCCGGTAATTGCGACTAAAATTTCGTAGCGGAGAATGCTCAGGAGATCGTCATGTGGCTTAACGAAGCAGAAAACCAACTTCGGCGGGACCTGCAAAGCGTTGCGTCGGATCTGAGGTGGTCGGCCGTCGAACTGTTGCGTCTGGCGGATCAATTGCGACTGGCGGGCAATGAAGTCGATGCACAGGCAGCCCTCAGGCTGTGCGAGCTGTTTCAGGGCGACGAACAGCGACTGGCGGGCTATGCCGAAGAAGTCAAAGCGAAGGCCATCAGTCGCAATAAAGCCCACTGAACGGGATGAACACAGGCCGGAAAAACCTTCTTTTGTAGGCGCGAGCTACTTATTTGCTGTCTGGCTGCGTTCCAGCCACTTTCTGCCTTGCGATGTAACCGGGCAGAGACGCCGCGAAGGCCTGCGGCCAAATGCCCCCCAAGCGGTCGACCAAACGTCGCGACAGTACTCCGCCATCCGGTTGCACTTCAGTGCTCATGACACCTCCAACCACACAGAGGCCCGCAAAAGCGTGGATCGGCCTTAATATTGCATTTTTATGGCTGTTTTGTGACATCGAGCAATCGGGTAACACATGAAAGTACGCGCGACCGTTATTTGCGAACAAGATCGGCACATTCTCCTGGTGCGCAAGCCAAGGTGTCGCTGGACGTTGCCCGGCGGAAAGGTCGAGCGCGGGGAAACTATTCCGGCCGCCGCCATACGCGAACTGCGGGAAGAAACCGGACTTGGCGTCGATGACTTGTTGTACCTGATGGAGCTGGATTCGGGCGGCACCCGGCACCACGTCTACGAAGCGTCGGTGCTCAATTCGGATGAAGCCCGCCCGCAGAATGAAATCTTCGACTGCATGTGGTACCCACTGGACGCCGTGCAAAATCTCAACACCAGCGACGCCACACTCAGGATCGTCAGAGCATTCCAGCGTCGCCTCTAGCTTCAGGCGTGTCTCAGCCCTGGTCGCCGCCGCCCACGGGCATGATCATTCCGGTGATATAGGACGCCTCGTCGCTGGCCAGAAACAGAATGGCGCCAGCCTGTTCATCCAGTGTCCCGTAACGCTTCATCAAACTGCTGTCGAGCGTCTGGTCGACGATCTGCTGGTACCACACCTTTTCCTCAGGGCGTTGTTCAGCACTGTTGCGCGGAATCGCCCGCGGAGGCGCGTCAGTGCCGCCCGGCGCTGTCGCATTGACCCGTACGCCGCGCGGTATGGCACGCGATTGAGGCTGCGGGTCGCGATGGACGAAACGTTGACGATCGCGCCACTGCCCTGCTCCAGCATGACCGGCAGCGCGGCATGGCAGCACCATAGCGTCGGGAACAGCGAGCAGCGGACTTCGGCCTCGATTTGCGGCGCGTCGTAATGCTTAAACGGTTTGGCCCAGATGGTGCCGCCGACATTGTTGATGAGGATATCGAGTCGCCCGAAACGCTCAACCGCGGTGCGCATCACGCGGCTGCATTCATCGTACTGCTCAAGATCGGCAGTCAGTGCGAGTACCTGGTTGTTCTGGCCCAATTGCTGCTGCACTTCGAACACCAGTTCGCAGCGATCGACCAGTATCAACCGTGCCCCTTCGGCGGCCATGCGTTCGGCAACGCGTCGACCGATGCCCTGGGCGGCACCGGTGATCAACGCGACTTTTTCGTGAAATCTTTTCATGTGTACCTCGTGCACACGCCAATCCCGCGCGGCAAATGCTTATGCGGCGCTGGCGGCGAATTTTTCGTCGTAGAAGTTCGCCGGGCTGATGCCCTGTTCGCGAATGTATTGGCTCACCGCCTCGACCATCGGCGGTGGCCCGCACAGGTAGACGTCGACGTTGCCTTCGTTCAAATGCTTCGGCTCGATGTGCTGGGTCACGTATCCCTTGAGCGGGTGCTGGCTGTCGGGGCTGGCCACGCAGGCGCTGAAGCTGAAATTGGGGATACGCGCGGCGAAGGCTTCGAGTCGATCCATTTCCACCAGGTTGAAATCGTGGGTCACTCCGTAGATCAGATGCAGTTCAGGCAAGGCTCATGCTAGGACGGGGTACTAGGATGGACTATCCGCTGGGTGCAGACCTTTATCCGTTTTGTGCAGCGCTCACCCCACGGCGTCATTTTCGGAATCGGACTACATAACTGCTTACAACTTCTGCCATAAACTGCCGACCTGACTACAAGGAGTGGTTTCCATGGCTAATCACGGTTACATGACCATAAACGGCAAAGCTCAAGGAATGATCTCAGCGGGTTGTTCAACCCAGGACTCTATTGGCAACAAGTACCAGGCCACACACACGGACGAAATCATGGTGTTGTCCTACAGCCACAACATGACCAACATCGGCAACATCGGCAACATCGGCAACATCAACAGGTCGACTCACAGCCCGATCATCATCACCAAAGCGGTCGACAAATCATCACCGCTGCTCGCTCAAGCGCTTTCAAACAGAGAAGAAATCAACTGCGCGATCAGTTTCTACCGCGTGTCGTCCTTTGGCATGCAGGAAAAGTTTTACACCGTGTCGATCAATGGCGGGGTCATTGTCGACCTGACGCTTGAAGTACCGCATGCCATTTTGCAAAACGACGCGGAAGCTCAGGAACACGTGGCTATTCGTTACCGCGACATCACCTGGGTCCATCATCTGGCAAAAACCGCCGGATACAGCTCATGGGGCGAAGAGCAATGAATCCTCGTGAGCAGTGGGACGTTGACAGCGCGGCGGGCAGACTGATGGGGCAAGCGCGCACGCTCGGCGTTCGTCATCTTGCTCATGGTCTGTTACGCGAGCGCTTCAACCGAGAAGTCGCCTTTTATGCGAAGCGCATCGCGGACGATGTTGCGCAGGGCTACAAAACTCCGGAGCAAGGTTTACGGGCGCTTGT
The DNA here is from genome assembly GCF_054897705.1 of Pseudomonas sp. GB2N2. NCBI lineage: Bacteria > Pseudomonadati > Pseudomonadota > Gammaproteobacteria > Pseudomonadales > Pseudomonadaceae > Pseudomonas > Pseudomonas sp. GB2N2. The sequence goes on along the minus strand of NZ_CM142701.1, from coordinate 1,107,504 downwards.
GCAAGAACAACGAGACTTGCTTATCCAGTCGCAAGCCGTTACGCGAAAAGCTGAGGGTTCGGTAAATGAACGGGTTAAGAGACTTCCGGCCTCAACGCTCACACAACCTTCATTGAAACCTGACCCGGAACGTTTATTGCGCTTCGTTCATGCACAAAATCTCAAGTCCTCTGGCACAAGCTCACCCCGCACATTGGCGGCAGTCTCTGCGCCGCATCCAGTTCCTGACCTGAAATTTTTCCCTCGAGAGCGATGGCCCGCAGAAGTCCCACAGGAAGATCCCGGGTTCTACGTGGTGCCCAGAAGTACGACGGCTGACAAACTGGAAGCTCAACTGTTCACTTCCGCCTCCCCCGCCGTCATCGCCAAGTTCAAGGCCCTGAACCCGAATCTGGATCAGGTAAAGGCCGGGACGATGATTGTTCTCAGCGACCCAAACAATCATCTCTGTACGTTCGAAGATGCGCTGTTGATGCAAGCGGCGGGCAATGTAAATAGAGCGTTGGAGCCTCTCAGTTCGGAAGAGGCTGACTTCATGGCGCGGCACTATGACGAGATTGCATTCCTGATTTCCAAAGGGTCGCTCGGGGCGGGTGCCGGACTGGCCATGTTTTCCAAAAACCTGGACGACGTGAGGGACATTTTGCGGGACATCGAGAGTTTGCATACCCGGACGTTTCAAGCCAACGGTCACCTGAAGTCCTCTGAGTTTTACGCAGAACGCAAACGCCTGCTGACTCAGTTGGATACCCAGCTCACCAAACTTACGAAAAAGAGCATCGGTTTTCCGGATCATCCCAATCTGAAAAGCGTGTTGGGCATTTCGACTAAAAGCCTTGTTCATCGTTGGCGAAAAGCGGGTGCCATTGGACAGATTCCTGGTTATGCCACGCATATTGATGCCGTTTCCAAAGCGGCGAAGTACGTCAAATATGGTGGTTGGGTGGGTACGGCGGTGGGTGGTGGCGCTTCAGTAATCAAGGTCCAGGGTGTTTGTGCAGAAGGCAATGTGGAGGCCTGTGAGAAGGTGAAATTTACCGAAGCTGGGGGTTTTGCCGGAGGGGTGGCAGGTGGAGCACTCGCTTCAGCAGCGATCACTGGCTCAACCGTAGGCTGGGTCTGTGCAGCACTTTCCGTACCGACTGGCGGGACGGCTGCTCTTGTGTGCGGCCTGGTTGTAGTGGGAGTTGGTTCTATTGTCGGCGGCGTTGGTGGAGGCAAGGGCGGCGAGTTAATTGGAGAGAAAATTTATGAGACCACTAAATGAACGTTGAAACTGTTGACTTGTTAATTGCCTGCATCGGACTAATTTACTTTGCAGCTGCATTAGCTTGGATAGCTATCGCATTGCATATGGCCTACACAAAGATGGATATGATGCTCGAACTTTATAAAAACTGTGAAGCAATCATGATCCGAGCACCTCTCAGACACGGTGGCCCCTTGGGAAATCTAATGCTTATAGGAGGCATTTCTGGAATTGTAACCTTTCCAAACTTTTATCTGAAAAGAGGAGAAGTAAGTTTGGAAGACCTGAAAAACACTCCGACTGGCTTGAGACGTAGATTGGCCATTTTACAGTGGAGTGTATGGGGTCTTTTATTGGTCATGTCGGGGTTCGCGACTATAGCTATATTCGACCTCGCTTGAACAGCCAATTGTTTACATTTGAAGCCGGGGCCGGTCGCTGCACGGGTCATACCTGCCACGACCGACAGCTTGAAACTTCTTTTATTATGAAATAGAGATCACTAACGCACTTAGGAGATTTTTGGTGAGTCTGAATACCGCCCAAAAAATTCATTTAGTCATTGGCTCACTAAATTTCGGAGGGTTGTTAATATTCATCGGCATAAGTCTTATCTCGCCTATAAAAAAATTGATTTTATATTGCACCACCTGAGAAATTGCCCTGCGATTATTAATCGTAGTGATCTCCGAAATGGAGGACCTAGAGGAATTCTATGAATTTTTCGCAATCGTCGGAGTAAGTCAGGTCTACCGGATCATCGGGATTGATCAGCAGCAACTCGCCGGTGGCGAAGTAGTGTTCCTGACCGTGACCGCGCCACAGGCAATTGCCGCGCAGCAGGACTTGCAGGTGGTAGATGGTTTCCAGCGCACCCGAGGTGACGCGCACGCTGCCGCCGTAGCTGATGCGACAGAGGTCGAGGCTGGCGAATTTTCGGTGGTTCAGACTGGCCAGCGGTCGCCCGGCGCGGGGCATCAGGATGCAGTGGTTGCCGACGTGCTGATTGACGTAGCCCGACACCGCGTACGGGTCGGCATGGTCGAATACGGCGCTGCGCTGACTCAACAGTTGCGCTTGCATCATCGAGTCACTCTCGTTGTTCTTATGGGGTGCATCGGGTGATTTTAGTGTAGGAGCGAGCCCGCTCGCGATGGACTCGAGAACGCCGCGGGGAATCAGGCACCCAGCGTCATCGTTTACGTCCATCGCGAGCAGGCTCGCTCCTACAGGGTTGGTGCGATCAGTCTTCCAGTGCGCGAACCCGTTCGTGCCGCTGCTGCTCTTCAGGCTGGGCCGACGACTGCAAGGTGAAATCGAATTCGATCTCGGCAAAACGCCCACTCACGCCGTACTGCGCCGCACGTTGCTGATCATCGCTGAAGGTGATCTTGGCGATCAGTTCATCGCGGGTGGCGTAGGCGAAATCGTCGTGCAAGTATTGGTCGCCGTCGAGGTTGATCTGGGTCGTCAGATGACGATGATCCGCGGCCGAGATGAAAAAGTGCACGTGTGCCGGACGCTGGCCGTGACGGCCCAGTTGGTTAAGCAACTGCTGGGTCGGACCGTCCGGCGGGCAACCGTAGCCCGACGGCACGATGCTGCGGAAACGGTATCGGCCATCGGCGTCGGTGACGATGCGGCGACGCAGGTTGAATTCCGATTGCGTGGTGTCGAAATAGGAATAAGTGCCGCCCGTGTTGGCGTGCCAGACATCCACCACCGCACCGGCCAACGGCTCGCCAGCGGTGTTGAACACGCGGCCTTGCATGAAAAGCGTCACACCCGGATCGACGCCGTCGTCCAGCCGCGCTTCGCCTTCGGACAATGGCGCGCCCGCCACGTACAACGGCCCTTCGATGGTGCGCGGCGTGCCACCGGCCTTACCGGCCTGCTCGTCTTCGGCGTCCATCAGCAGGTCCAGGTAATGTTCCAGACCGAGCCCGGCCGCCACCAGCCCTGCCTCTTGACGCGCACCCAGCACGTTGAGGTAGTTGACGGCTTTCCAGAATTCTTCCGGGCTCACGGCGAGGTCTTCGATGATGTTTACCGAATCACGCAGGATGCGATAGATCAGCGCCTTGGTCCGCGAGTTACCGGCATCGTTGTGCAGGCCGCTGGCCTCTTCGATAAATTTCTGGGCAGTCGCAGTGTGGGAAATCTTGACGTTCATGGGGGTACCTCATCTTGTAATTATTAGCGTGGCGAACTGAACAGGCTGGATTCAGCGGTCATCCTCGCGGATGGAAGAAGGATGCCGGCACATTGCAGTGACTTCGATCGCCATGTACGGGTACAGCGGTAATTGCATGAGCAGGTCGTGCAGCTCTTGAACGCTGTCGACATCGAACACGCTGTAATTGGCGTAGAGGCCAGCGATGCGCCACAGGTGACGCCACTTGCCTTGGTCTTGCAGGCGCTGCGCCAGGACTTTTTCATCAGCCTTCAACTTGGCGGCGGTTTCTGGATTCATGTCGACCGGCAGGTTCACGGTCATTTTTACGTGGAACAGCATAATGCTCTCCTCAGGCGAGATGAATGGCAGTAGGGGTTTTGTCGCGACGGAAAAACGCCAGGCGTTCTTCATCGATATTCAGGCCCAGGCCCGGGGTCGTCGGCACGTGCAGCTCGAAATCGCGGTAGATCAGCGGCTCGCTGAGAATGTCTTCGGTCAACAACAGCGGGCCGAACAGTTCGGTGTCCCACGCCAGTTTGTTCAGCGTGATAAAGGCATGGGCCGACGCCAGGGTGCCGACGCCGCCTTCGAGCATGGTCCCGCCATACAGGGCGATGCCCGCCGCCTCGGCAATCGCGGCGGTGCGCAACACGGCGCGTGGGCCGCCGTTCTTGGCGATCTTCAGGGCGAACACCGAAGCCGCGCCTTCGCGGGCCAGGTTGAACGCGTCTTCGACACACTCGATGGATTCGTCGGCCATGATCGGCGCCGGGCTCATGGCGTTCAAGCGTGCCATGCCGGCGCGGTTGTTGCGGGAAATCGGCTGTTCGATCAGGTCGATGCCGTTGGTGCCCAGCATCCGGCAGGCGCGCAATGCGACCGCTTCGTCCCAGGCCTGATTGACATCAACTCGTACGCTGGCGCGATCGCCGAGGGCTTTCTTGATGGCGATGACGTGGGCCAGGTCGCGGTCGACTTCACCGGCACCGATTTTCAGTTTGAAGATGCGGTGGCGACGCAGGTCGAGCATTTTTTCCGCTTCGGCGATGTCCTTCTCAGTGTCGCCGCTGGCCAGGGTCCAGGCCACAGGCAGAGCGTCGCGCACCCGGCCACCGAGCAGTTCGCTGACCGGCAGACCGAGGCGTTTGCCTTGGGCATCAAGCAGTGCGGTTTCGATACCTGACTTGGCGAACGTGTTGCCACGGATGCTGCGTTCCAGGCGCAACATCGCGGCATTGACGTTGGCACTGTCCTGCCCCAACAGCAACGGCGCGAAGTGGCGGTCGATGTTGGTCTTGATGCTGTCCGGGCTCTCGTTGCCGTACGCCAGGCCGCCGATGGTGGTGGATTCGCCAACACCTTCGAAGCCATCAGCGCAGCGCACGCGAATGATCACCAGCGTCTGGTTCTGCATGGTGTGCATCGCCAGCATGTGCGGGCGGATGGTCGGCAGATCGACGATGATCGTCTCGATCGATTCGATGGCTGTAGCAAGCATGGCGATACCCGTCAGGTTCTTAAAGTTCTGGAACCGATTCTGGTACGGCTTTTTTTATGAAGCCAATATAGAATTGGTCTGACTTGATACCTTAAAGGTATGCACCGATCTGTTTGCGGAGGCCCCATGGAATTACGTCACCTGCGGTACTTTCAGGTGCTGGCTCAAACCCTCAACTTCACCCGCGCCGCCGAGTTGCTGCACATCGCCCAGCCGCCGTTGAGCCGGCAGATTCAACAACTGGAGGACGAGCTCGGGGTGTTATTGCTGGAGCGCGGTCGGCCGTTGAAGCTGACTGACGCCGGGCGATTTTTCCATGAGCACTCCACCGCCCTCCTTGAGCAACTGGGCAAGGTTTGCGACAACACCCGGCGAATCGGTCTGGGGGAAAAAACCTGGCTGGGGATTGGTTTTGCGCCCTCCACGCTCTATGGCGTGCTGCCGGAATTGATCCGCCGGTTGCGCAGCGGCGAGCCATTGGAGCTTGAGTTAGGGCTCTCGGAGATGACCACGCTGCAACAGGTTCAGGCGCTCAAGGCCGGACGCATCGATATCGGTTTCGGGCGGATTCGCATCGACGACCCCGCGATCATCCAGACGGTGTTGACCGAAGACCGCCTGGTCGCCGCCCTGCCCGCCGGGCATCCGCTGCTGGCGGGGCCGATCAGCCTGCGCGACTTGGCCAGGGAATCCTTCGTGCTGTACCCCGGCAACCCGCGCCCCAGTTACGCCGACCATGTGATCGCATTGTTCGAGTCCTGTGGCGTGAGCATCCATGTGGCGCAATGGACCAACGAACTGCAAACCGCCATCGGCCTGGTGGGCGCGGGCATCGGCGTGACCCTGGTACCGGCCTCCGTGCAATTGCTGCACCGCGACGACATCGGTTTCACGCCCCTGCTGGAAGACAACGCGACTTCGCCGATCATCCTCAGCCGGCGCGTGGGCGATGTGTCACCGGGGTTGAATCATTGTTTGCGGATGATTGACGAGTTATCGGTGCGGGGCTAACCGGCGAACGCCCGGCGCCCGGCGCGCATTTCGGTGCGAAGCTCGGCGATCAGGTTGGAGATGGCGCGCACGTTGTTCAACTGCGCGGGCGACACGCCGGTGATCAGCAGGTCAATTCTCCCGGTGGCACGCTCGAACACCTTGATCCGCAAGGACCCGTCGGCATTCAACGTGCAAGCGCAGGACAGCGGCTGGAAGCCGGACTCCACAATGCGGCAGAGCTCTGGAACTGAAACCATGATGACGCCTCCGAGGCGGCTGATCGGATTCAACTCATTGAGGATAGCTGCGCTTTTTCAATCCGCCGCCAGCGCGCTTCAACAAAAGTGCCAACTGCCTCGCACTTTGGCAAAGCTCAATGCGCATCCCCGTCCCATATCCAGTTCCAGATTCCCGGCAATTTCACCGGTTCTGAACTGTCACGCACCGTGCGCGCCATCGCCGCCCTCTGCAACTCGGCCTGATCGTCATAAAACGCCTTCGGCGCGGTTTTCACGCCGGTCGCCTGTGCACTGTCGAGGAGGATTTGCAGGTACTCGCGGGCATGCCGGGCGGAGTAACGGTTGAGGTCATGAAACGTCACCACCACCGGGATCACACCGTCCACGGTCGGCAGTTCGCCCAAGGCAATGCGCTCGCGGACTTGCGACAGTTGCAGCAGCATATTCGCCCGCCGCCGGGGACTGGCATTGAAACCCCAGATCTTGCCGTCGTTGGCGCTCAGGTCGGTCAGCAACACGTGCAGGCCGTGGCGCTGATAGGCCGCAAACACCCGTTGGTCGTAGTTCCAGAATGGCGGGCGCACCAGCGTTGGCGCCGCGCCGGTAATCGCGGCAATGTCGGCACTGCCCTTGGTCAGCGACTGCTCCAGCTCTTCCGGGCTGAGGGATCGGTGATTGGTGTGCCAATGCGTGGCCGTGTGGAAGCCCAGTATCTGCCCCTCGGCGTGTTCGCGACGCATGACCTCGCGGCCAATGTCGCTGTCGCCCGCCCGTGGCGCGCCGGTCTGCACGAAGAACACTGCTTTGAGGTTGGGTTGAATCGGATTCGTCGCCAGGCTGTCGAGCACTGTCATCGTCGGATTCCAGAAACTCGAGGCGCTGGGGCCGTCATCGAAGGTCAGCAGAAAACGGATCGGTGCTTGCGTGCTCAGCCGCTGCTCGGTCAGCGGCGTCATTTCGATAGGCGCCGCGATGCACCCCGCCAGCCCGCCGGCGATAGCGAGTGCACCAAAAATCTTGAACAGCTGTTTCATGTTGTGCCCTGGGCCAGACCGTTGAGCCGGCACACGTGTGCGGGCGCGGTTTGGATCAGGGTACACAGTGTTTGGTTCCGGTGCTGGCGTGGGTCGTCGCTTACGGGTTGAGCGCCTGCTGGAACGAGTTGTCGATGATCGGCGCGGTCGCCAGTTCCGCCGGCAGGGCCTTGACCTTGAACAGGAAGTCCGCCGTGCTCTGCAAATCCTTGGCCGCCTGCGCGTCCACCGGGCCCACAGTCATGTGTGCCTGACGCAACCAGTGGCGCGAGACGTTCTGGTCGAGGTTGGCTTTCTTGGCCCACAGATCAGCGTATTCGTCGGTGTTGTTGTCGACCCAGGCCCGAGCCTTTTTCAGCCGCACGAGGAAGTCGGCGATGGCTTCGCGCTTGCTGTCGATGGACGGTGTCGAGGCGGCGATGGCGCTGAGTCCCGGCATCAGGTTTTTGGCAGTGAGAATCGGTCGCGCGCCGGAGAACAGGATCTGCTGCGAGATGTAGGGTTCCCAGACCGGGAAGGCATCAATACTGCCCTGTGGCAACGCGGCGGCGGCATCAATCGGCATCAGCTTGATGAAATCAACGTAGTCCTCCGGCAGATCAGCCTGTTGCAGGGCGCGCAGGGTCAACTGCTGGCTCCAGGCGCCGGGCCAATAAGCGACCTTCTTGCCCTTGAGGTCGGCGATAGTCTTCACCGGTGAATCCTTCGGCACCAGCAAGGCGATGGTGTCCGGATTCTGCCGCGAGACGCCGATCAGTTTCACCGGCGCCTGTTTGGCCGCCAGGAACAGGAAGCCCGAATCGCCGAGAAAACCCAGATCCAGTGCCCCGGTGTTCAACGCTTCGGCCAGTGGCGCGGCGGCCTGAAAATGTTTCCAGTCGACGGTATAGGGCGCTCCTTCAAGCACACCTGATGCCTCCACCGATGCACGCACGTTGTAGTAATTCTGGTCGCCCACATGCAGAACAACGGGGTCGGCAGCGAACGCCATTGGCGCAGCAAACAATGCGCTGGCCAGCAGGCTGCGGACAAATCGAGACAGGTTCATCGGGGGTTCCTCCGGGGATGATTGCGATAGACCATAACGCTCTTACAACGAGCTTTTTAAATTCGATTTATGCATAAGCTCATGATCGTCACGCAACACTGTTTGCCCAGCAACAGCGACTGGGCAGACTGTTTTCCCGGCAACACTTGTGTGCGTCGACTCTCTCGCCAAGGCCCTGAAAATGTGTGAAATACACAACATGGCACAGAGCCTGCAATATTCTTTTTATGCAGGACTCATTACTAGAAATTAACTTTTAAGACATAAGTAATTAAACGCCTTGCCGGAGCTGACCCCATGAAATCCACCGTCCTTTTCCCTAAAGTAAGGTACCTGCTCAGCGCGTACGCCCTGGCCTTGAGCTTGCAACCTATTGCGCAAGCCGCTGAAGCGCCGCCGGCCGAGGTGCATCTGGATTACGCTTATTACTCGCCGGTGAGCCTGGTGCTTAAACACTTCGGTTTCCTCGAAAAAGCCCTGCCACAGACCAAGGTCAGCTGGGTATTGAGTCAGGGCAGTAACCGCTCATTGGAATACCTCAACAGCGGCGGCGTCGACTTCGCCTCCTCCGCCAGCCTCGCCGCGGTGCTCAGCCGAGCCAACGGCAGCCCGATCAAATCGGTTTACGTCTACAGCCGCGCCGAATGGACCGCACTCGTGGTACGCAAGGACTCGCCCTACAAGACGGTCGCCGACCTGAAAGGCAAGAAGATCGCCGCCACCAAAGGCACGGACCCGTACCTGTTCACTCTGCGCAGCCTGCAACAGGCCGGCTTGAGCAAGGACGATGTGGAATTGGTGCACCTGCAGCACCCGGACGGTCGCACCGCGCTGGAAAAAGGCGACGTCGACGCCTGGGCCGGTCTCGATCCGCACATGGCGGCGAGTCAGGTGCAAGCCGGTTCGCGCCTGCTCTACCGCAACACCAACTTCAACAGTTACGGCGTGGTCAGCGTGACCGACACCTATGCGAAAGAACACTCGCAAGCCATCGAAACCGTACTGAAAGCGTACGAACAAGCCCGCGAATGGGCGGTGAAAAATCCTGACGAACTGGCGAAGCTGCTCGCCACCGAATCCGGCCTGCCGCTGGAAGTGGCCCAGCTGCAATTGTCGCGCACCGACCTGAGCAGCCCGCAATTGACCGCCAAAGACGTCATCGCCTCCAAGGCCGCCGCACCGATTCTAGTGTCCGAGGAACTGGTTCGTCGTGGGGTGAATGTTGATCAAGTCATTGATCAACTGATCGATACCGGTTTCAAAGAGACCGTGGCTCGTCAGTAAATCACCGTAACGGGTAAGACCGAATCCGCGCCCGTCGCGGATTCGTCGCGACTGGAGAACCCCATGACCAGCAAAATCAAAACCCTCGAACTGCCAGCGCCGCGGCGCGCCACTTTTTCCCTGAACAACGCCTGGCGTCTGCGCCTCAAAGGTCTGGCCCTGCCGGTGCTGATCATCCTGGTGCTGGAATTGGTCGTACGCATCGGCTGGTTGCCGTCCTACCAGATGCCAGCGCCCAGTGAAATTGCCCTGACCCTGCGGGACCTTGCCGAAGGCGCGCTGTGGAAACACATCAGCGCCAGCGTCTTGCGAGTGCTGCTGGGGTTCGCCATTGGCGCCAGCCTCGCGCTGGTATTCGCTGCGTGGGTCGGTTTGAGCCGTGAAGCCGAAGCCTGGCTGGAACCGACATTCGCCGGCCTGCGCTCGATTCCGAGCCTGGCGTGGGTGCCGTTGTTGCTACTGTGGCTGGGCATCGACGAAACCTCGAAAATCGTCCTGATCGCCATTGGCGCGTTTTTTCCGGTGTACCTCAACGGTGTCGCGGCGATCCGCGACATCGATCGCAAACTGGTGGAGGTCGCGCAGATGTATGGCTTCAGTCGCCTGCGTCTGGTGCGGCGTATTCTGCTGCCCGCCGCCCTGCCCGGCCTGTTCACCGGGTTGCGCAGCGGCATGAGCCTGGCGTGGATGTTTCTGGTTGCCGCCGAGCTGATCGCCGCAACCAAAGGCCTGGGCTATCTGCTCAGTGATGGCCGCGAGACTTCGCGCCCGGACATCGTGCTTGCGGCAATCATTGTGTTGGCGCTGCTGGGTAAACTCAGCGACGGCATCCTCGCGGGCCTGGAGAAACGCTGCCTGGCCTGGCGCGATACTTTTAACGGCCAACGCGCAGAGGATTGAGCCATGACCGCCCCCTTGCTGGACATTCGCGTCGAACGCAAAACCTTCGCCGCCACCACCGTGTTGCAAAACATCCATCTGCAATTGCAGCCACGGGAAACCGTGAGTCTGCTGGGCCCGAGCGGTTGCGGAAAAAGCACCCTGCTGCGGATCGTTGCCGGTCTGGAAAAAGACTATGAAGGTGAACTCGACAGCAGCGCCGGTGAAATCGCGTTTGTGTTCCAGGAACCTCGACTGATGCCGTGGCTGACGGTCGAGCAAAACATCGGTTTCAGTGCCGACCGTCACTACGACAAGGCCTGGGTCACGCAATTGATCGCTGAAGTTGGCTTGACGGGTTTCGCCCAAGCGTTGCCCAAGGCTCTTTCCGGGGGCATGGCGCAGCGGGTAGCGATTGCCCGCGGCCTCTACTCGCGGCCCGACGTGCTGCTGCTCGATGAACCCTTCAGCGCCGTGGACGCCTTCACCCGGATGAAACTGCAGGACCTGCTGCTGCAACTGGCCAAACGTCACGCCATCGCCCTGTTGCTGGTGACCCACGATGTCGATGAGGCGCTGTACCTGAGTGATCGGGTGCTGGTCATGGACAACCGCCCGAGCAGCATTCGTCAACAACTGGCCGTACCGTTGGTGCATCCCCGTGACCGCCGCGATCCGCTGCTGGCGCAACTGAAAGCGCTGTCGTTGACCGAGTTGCAGCGTGCGCATGTGATCTGAGGCATGACTATGCTGAAACCTCCAGACGGAGGATTCGCTTGATGTGCGGACGATTAACGCAATACCGCGGTATCCACGATTTTGTTGCGGTGCTGAGCATGCCCGACGCGCTGATCAACCACGTGGGTGACGAGCCGCTGGCCCGCTACAACGCCGCGCCGACGAATCAGTTGGCGTTGTTTCACCAGGAAGTCGATGGGCTCAGGGCCGACAAGGTACGTTGGGGCTGGCGGCCGCATTGGGCGAAGGATCGTGCGGCGCCGATAAACGCGCGGGTTGAAAAGGTCGCCCATGGTCCGTTCTTCCGCGCCATCTGGCCGCACCGTGCCATCGTGCCGATTGATAATTGGTTCGAATGGGTCGATGCGGGGGATTCGACCCGACAACCCTGGCTGATCCGTCGACGGGACCGCGCACCGATTTTCTGTGCGGCGATTGGCCGTTTTCCCACAGGCAGCGAAGCACCGCGAGACGACGATGGCTTTGTGATCATCACCGCTGACAGCGCCGGCGGCATGCTCGACGTGCATGACCGGCGGCCGGTGGTGCTATCGCCGGAATTGGCGAGGGAGTGGCTCGATCCTGCCACTCCGCCGGAACGCGCCGAACAGATGGCGTTGTTGCAGGGCGAAGGTTCCGAGTTGTTCGAGTGGTACAAGGTGGGGAAAGCCGTCGGTAACGTGAGAAACCAGGACGCGGGGCTTATTACCGAAATTACTTAAAATGATTCGATATCGATAAAAGTAGTCGCGAGTTGTATATACAGGATCACAACTCTAACGTTACAGGGAGTGTTTCATCCAAGATACACTCGATGAAACAGCGGGACTTGATCCATTAACCGCTTGTCAGACAACCGTATTGTCGTACATACATTTAGAATCACTGCGAATAACATGCGCGCCGCATTTCCATTGGCACCGCCCAATTGACCAAAGAGTCAATAATCAAGGAAATCCCTTCTACAACAAGCCTTGCAGAGAATTGAATGCGCGACGATTTAGCAATGAATCAAGTCGTTGGTCTGGAGTGCGTTTATCTTTCGACGACAGAACACTATCGACTCGACTGTTTTATCGAGCAATACATTAAAACCCGCAACCTTCGATCAGTTTCCGGGATTGACGGTATTTTGCGTTCAACGCTCAAACACTACCCGGGCAAGCCTCCGGTCATGGTCAATGAAGTGAACGCATGGATCGACAAAACCCTGGGTTATCGGGCCTTGCATCCCGATGAATTGCAACTGGACGACTTTTGAATCGAATCTGCGAGTGCTCTCGCAGCACGGTGTGGTCGGTGTCTATCCATGCCATACCCAATAAAGATCCCGTGTAGGCGCGAGCCTGCTCGCGATGGACGTGAACGATAACGCGTGCTCCGTGAAAGAACGTGTTGCCCGGGCGTTCTTCGCGAGCAAGCTCGGTCTACAAGGGATCGGTTGCGTCTAGAATTTCCTGTCAACATCTGACAGTTCTTTCCCGTCATCAGGATGCTTCCAGTCAGGCGTCGAACGCTTTTGCCGCTCGATCTCCTCTTCCGTCGGCTCATCCTCGTCTACATCATCCGGTTCCGGACGCTTTTGATCAGTTGCCATGCTCACCTCGCTTCCAAAGGGATCAGTCATCGACTTTGAGCGTAGAACACTTTCCACCCTCCCACTCAAACCCACCAACGCAGCAAAAAGAAAAACCCCATGCTTAACAACATGCTGAGCAGCGTGTTGCGGGTGTAGAGCACCAACCCCACCGCCACCAGCGAACTGATCAGGTACGGGTTGTCCCACTGCAGGTTCAGCTGTTTGTCTGGCATGAACACGATCGGCCCGCAGATCGCCGTCAACATGCCCGGCACGGCAAAACCGAGGAATTGCCGGGCATTGCTGCTCAGGCGCACCGGCAGGCGCGGTTCGAGAAACACGTAGCGATTGAGAAACACCAGAATCCCCATGCCGATAATCACTGCCCAGACCATCATGTGCGTCCACCGTAGAATTTGTTGCAGACAAAACCCGCCGTCATTCCCGCCAGCCCTGACAGCACCAGCGCCGAGCCCCATTGCCAATAACTGAACAACACCGAACAGAACAGCGACACCGCCACGCAGACCACTGTTGGTACGTTGCGCACCACCGGGGTGATCAGGGCAATGAAGGTCGCCGCGATGGAGAAATCCAGGCCCAGATGTTCCAGCCCCGGAATGCTGCTGCCGAGCACGATGCCGGCGAGGGTGAAGAGGTTCCAGGCGATGTAAAACGTCAGGCCGACACCCAGGGCGTACCAGCGGTTGAACTGCTGTTGGTCATGCTGGCTGACCAGAGCGAACAGTTCATCGGTGAGCAAAAAACCCAACCCCACACGCCAGCGACCCGGCAGCGGAGAAATCACCGAACGCAGGCTCATGCCGTAGAGCAAATGCTGGGACGTCAGCAGCAAGGTGGTCAGCAGGATCGAAAAGATCCCGGCACCACCCTTGAGCATGCCAATGGCCACCAATTGCGCCGCGCCGGCAAATACGATGCTCGACAAACCTTGCCCTTGCAGCGGGGTGAGATTGGCCTCGATGGCCATGGAACCGGCCAGCAATCCCCACGGCGCGGTGGCCAGGGATAACGGCATGATCGCCGCGGCACCGCGAAGGAATGCGCTGCGCGGCAAGTGTGAATTGGACATAACGCTCTGCAATCAGGGAAAGACCCGAGACTGTGCCACCAGTCGCCGTCGATGGCTTGAAGAATTTTGCGCACCTGTCCGCTCATCGGCTGCACGCTTGATTCGACATCGTAGTAGCAACATGATGGCGCAGCATTTTCCCTCGAGGATCCGGCCCGTCATGAGCGCAATCGATACCGACAGCGACGTCTACAAAACCCTGCTTGAATCGACCAACGCGATCCCCTGGCGAATCGACTGGCAGAGCATGACCTTCAGCTACATCGGCCCGCAGATCGAAAATCTGCTGGGCTGGCAGCAAGACAGCTGGGTATCAGTCAGCGACTGGGTCGAACGCATGCACCCGGATGATCGCGAGTACGTCGTGGATTTCTGCGTTTCGCAATCCCGTGCGGGGGTGGACCACGAAGCGGATTACCGCGCCCTGACCCACACCGGCGAGTACGTGTGGATTCGCGATGTGGTGCACGTGGTGCGCAAGGACGGTGAAGTGGAAGCGCTGGTGGGGTTCATGTTCGACATCAGCGAGCGCAAGAAAACCGAAGAGCATCTGGCGCGCCTGCAGAAGCAACTTGAGGAATTTTCGTTCCAGGACGGCCTGACCGGCATCGCCAACCGGCGCATGTTCGACACCGTGCTGGAAGGCGAATGGGCCAACGCCCAGCGCACCGGATTGCCGATGTCGCTGATCATTCTCGATATCGATTATTTCAAGCAGTACAACGACCGCTACGGACACATCAAGGGTGACGAATGCCTGCGTCTGGTCGCCCAGACCTTGTCGCTGGCGGCCAATCGACCGCGGGATTTCATTGCACGGATCGGCGGCGAAGAGTTCGTCTGGCTGCTGCCGGAAACCGATGCCGAATCGGCCAGGCTGGTGGCGCACAAGTGCCTGCACCTGATTCGCCAACAGCAAATTGCCCACGAGACTTCCGCCGTTTCAACGTTGCTGAGCCTGAGCCTGGGAGTCGCCACCACCGTCGCCTCGTCGACTGACACGGCACTGGCGTTTATCGAGCGTGCCGACAAATTGCTCTATCAAGCCAAGCGCAATGGCCGGATGCGCGCAGAGTTTGCTGACCACGCGTAACATCAAGCGATTCGCATCACGGGTCGGAGAGTCAACATGCTTTACCGGATCGCCGCCGACGGGCTGGTGCTGTTTCACCTGCTGTTCATTCTGTACGTGCTGTTCGGCGGGCTGCTGGTGCTCAAATGGCGCCAGTTGATGTGGTTGCACCTGCCTGCCGCGGCCTGGGGCGTCGCCGTGGAAGTCTTGCACCTGAGCTGCCCGCTGACGGAATGGGAAAACCGCATGCGCCATGCCGCCGGGCAAACCGGTTACGGCGGTGGTTTCATCGAGCATTACGTATGGCCGGTGATCTACCCGGCCGGGCTGACGCCAACCATTCAACTGGCGCTCGGCAGCGTGGTGCTGGTGATCAACGTGCTGGTCTATCTTCGATTGATCAGGTTGCGCACCGTTTCAAATTCACCACCACACCTGTAGGAGTCGGCTTGCCGGCGATGGCGACCGTACATTCTGCGAAAGATACCAGGGCTTCACCGGTGGCAAGTCGGACCGCCGCACCGCAGCCCCCACAAGGTCCGTCGAGGATTAAACATGCTGTCGATGGAAGACCTGTCATTGCTGGAAGCCATTCGGGAAACCGGCAGCCTGTCGCGGGCGGCGGCGCATCTTGGCAAGGCGCCGTCCACCGTGTCCTATGCGGCGCGGCAACTGGAGGAGCGTTTCGATGCCTTGCTCTTCGATCGACGCCGCTACCGCTTGCAGCTGACTCCCGCCGGGGAATTGCTGGTAAACGAAGCATCGCGGCTGATGCAGGACGTCTCGCGCCTGACCCAGCGGGTGCAGCAAGTGGCCAACGGCTGGGAAAGCCGCCTGTGGATCGTCACCGACGAACTGCTGGAGTTCGAAGCGTTGATCCCGGTGATCCATGAGTTCGACGCGCTGGAATCCGGCGTGCCCCTGCGTATCACCCACGAAGTATTGAAAGGCGTGTGGGAGGCCCTGCGTGAAGGCCGTGCGGACCTGATCATCGGCGCCACCAACGAACCGCCAGCGATTCCGTCCTTGCGCTGGATGCAACTGGGGGAAATGGAATGGGTGTTCGCGGTGTCGCCCAAACACCCGTTGGCCAAGGTCAAAGAACCGATTTCCCGGGCAACGGTGACGCAGCACCGGGCGATTGTCGTGGCCGACTCGTCCCGAGTCACCGAGGGCAGCACCTACGGTGTTTCCGGCGGACAACAGGTACTCGCGGTGCCGACCATGCGCGCGAAAATCCTCGCCCAGTGCGACGGCCTGGGCGTGGGTTGGCTGCCTAGGCATCGGGTCGGGTCGTTACTGAAGAATGGCACGCTGGTCGAGAGACAGATGGCCGATCCACGGGAGCCGAACATTCTGTATGTCGGCTGGCGCGGCGACCATGACGGCCGCGCCCTCGGCTGGTGGCTGGAAAAACTCAAGCAATCCTACCTCGCCACCCAGCTGGTTCAGGGCAGCGACCGGTTCGTCTGAACCGGCGTACTCAGTTGGCAATCACGCTCATGTTCCGACCGCTGGCCTTGGCGACGTACAGCGCCTTGTCCGCGGCGCTGACCAGGTCATCGGGACTGTCCTGTGAAGCGGTGTTGTAGGCGCAGACGCCAATACTCACGGTGACCGTCCCCTCCACCCCTTCACTGTGCTTCATGTCGGCCTGCTGAACCGCGCGGCGGATGTTTTCCGCCACCAGGAAAGCGCCCACATAGTCAGTGCCAGGCAGCACCACGGTGAACTCTTCGCCACCGTAGCGGGCGGCAAGATCCCCCGGGCGCTTGATACTGTCGCGGATGATCGCGCTGATTTTGCGCAGGCACACGTCACCTGCCACATGGCCGTAAAGATCATTGAAACGCTTGAAGTGATCGACATCGATCATCAACAGCGCCAGGTGAGTCTGGCTGCGCCGGGCGCGACCCATTTCCGCGAGGATGAACAGGTCGAACTGACGCCGGTTGGAGAGCCCGGTCAAGGCGTCTTCCAGCGCCAGCAACTCCAGGCTGCGGTTGACCTCGATCAGATTTTCCTGGGCATCCAGCAAGACCGTCTGAATCTGATTCTGCTGGCGCATCAAACGGATCAGGCGATATCCAAGAATCCCCAGGAACCCCAACAACAACACGACGATGCCGGCACTCAATGCCGATTCCTGCCG
This sequence comes from Pseudomonas sp. GB2N2, assembly GCF_054897705.1. Lineage (NCBI taxonomy): Bacteria > Pseudomonadati > Pseudomonadota > Gammaproteobacteria > Pseudomonadales > Pseudomonadaceae > Pseudomonas > Pseudomonas sp. GB2N2. The sequence continues at coordinate 1,090,470 of NZ_CM142701.1, read as the reverse complement.
CCAGCCTGTCAAGACTTCATGCTTGTCGAGGGCGGCAAAAATGATCAGCGGGTAACCCTCGACGCGGCGAAATCCAACCACTCGCTCGACGCCATCGATCACCGACTTGACGGTTGCCGTGCCGAAATCACCCGTGGGCAATAACTGCTTGAACAACGGGCCATTGGCGACGCTGGTGCCGACCTCCGCTTCCTTGAATGGCCGGCGCACGACGATGGTGGCGTTGTCGGCGATCAGGTTGATCACGCCGTTGTGACCCATGTCGATGCTGTCGTACAGGGAAAGGAAATGGTTGAGATAGATCGTCGCCAGCGCCACGCCGGCAAAACTGCCGTCCGCGTGATTGACCCGGCGTGACACGGTCATGATCCACTCGCCGCTCGAGCGGCTCTTGATCGACGGACCAATGTGCGGCCCGCGATCGGGATGATCCCGATGAAAGACGAAATATTCGCGGTCGGAATTATTGGCGTTGGGCACATCGGCGCCATTGGAATTGGCGACCCATTGCCCGTGTTCGTCATACACGAACACGCCGTGCAACTGGCTAAGCTCACCGCGCTGAATGGCCAGCAACCGCTGCAGCCTAGGCAAGCGCTCCTGCCCGACGCCGTCGTTTTCGAGGCGGTCCACGAGGGTCAGCAGCAGCGTGTCGGCCTGTTTGATCGAGGCCTGCGCTTGCGAGGCCAGGGTCTGCGCAAGGTTGGACATCGCCACTTCCTTGTCATGCAGATGGTACTGGCGCGAGTTCCAGGCTTCCCCAACAGCGATCGCCGTCATGCACAGGCACACCGCGACGAACAGCGACACGACATGTCGAACCTTGAGCTTCGCCATCGGCTGATGCGCCGTGAAGGACACGGCGTGCCGGGATTTCGCGATGCGATCGTTAACGGACGGATGTCCCATGACGCTCCCTGATTATTCGTGAGTGGCGATTGATCCTGATCGCCTTTGAGTGACGGTTACTGCGGCTGGTGCTTCACCGCCTCAAGCCAGGCGGGGTTCAATTGCGTCTGTTCGGTGTCGATGCCCAGCGCTTCCATGCGCACCTTGTGCAGGTCCATCTCGCGGATCAACTGGCTGTGATCACTGGAGTTGGCATCCAGTTGGTGCATCTGGTTCAACCCCAGATGATAGAAGCGCAGCAGCTTCATGGCGCTCGGATCATCCTTTTCCGCGGCCGCCGTCACCTGATGCATGACGTTGGTGACGCTCATCAGGCTGCGTTTGAGCCGCCAGCCGTAGACCGCGGGCGCCATCCAGGCCTGGGTCCAGAACGTGCCGCGCATCAGCGCCGCCATCAGCAGCACCGCGACAAACACGCCCCCGACATTGAAGCGTAGATTGTCACCGCCGGGCTCGCCGAACATCGCGACCGCTGCCGTCGACAGCACCATCGCCAGGGCCAGGAAAATCAGGGCGATGATGATCGTGCTGCGGCGCGTCTGGCTGCGATAGAGCTCGGGGTTCTGCGGCTGGATTTCGAACATCGTGACGGGTTTCCTCGGGGGCACGGACAAAAAGACTGCCGGGCATTATCGCCTCTGTGGCGGATTTAGCTATGCTGAGGCTCCTTTTCGTCTTTCCATCTTTTCATCGTCAATCATCGTCGAAGAGGAACGTGGCGATACAGCGCAGTTCGTGCCATCTTCTTTTATGGATACATACTATTCGGATGTCATGCGTCCTCGGCGGGTGACATCGTTTTAAGGATCATTGAATGTCCCAACGTCAAGTAATCAACGCCTCGGTCAGTCCCAAGGGCAGCCTGGAAACCCTCTCTCAACGTGAAGTGCAGCAACTGAGCGAGGCCGGATCCGGCAGCACCTACACCCTCTTCCGCCAATGCGCCCTGGCCATCCTCAACACCGGCGCCCATGTCGATAACGCCAAGACCATTCTCGAAGCCTACAAGGACTTCGAAATCCGCATCCACCAGCAGGACCGCGGCGTGCGCCTGGAACTGCTGAACGCACCGGCCGACGCCTTCGTCGACGGCGAAATGATCGCCAGCACCCGGGAAATGCTGTTCAGCGCCCTGCGCGACATTGTCTACACCGAAAACGAACTCGACAGCCAGCGCATCGACCTGAGCAACTCCCAGGGCATCAGCGACTACGTCTTTCACCTGCTGCGCAACGCCCGCACCCTGCGTCCCGGCGTCGAGCCGAAGATCGTGGTGTGCTGGGGCGGCCATTCGATCAACACCGAAGAATACAAATACACCAAGAAAGTCGGCCACGAACTGGGCCTGCGCAGCCTCGACATCTGCACCGGCTGCGGCCCCGGCGTGATGAAAGGCCCGATGAAAGGCGCGACCATCGCCCACGCCAAACAACGCATCCATGGCGGGCGTTACCTCGGCTTGACCGAACCGGGGATTATCGCCGCCGAAGCGCCGAACCCGATCGTCAACGAACTGGTGATCCTGCCGGACATCGAAAAACGCCTGGAAGCCTTCGTGCGCGTAGGCCACGGCATCATCATTTTCCCCGGCGGCGCGGGCACGGCCGAAGAGTTCCTGTACCTGCTCGGCATCCTCATGCACCCGGACAACAAGGGCCTGCCCTTCCCGGTCATCCTCACCGGGCCGAAACACGCCGCGCCGTACCTGGAACAACTCGACGCGTTCGTCGGCGCCACCCTGGGTGACGCGGCCAAGCAACATTACGAGATCATCATCGACGATCCGGCGCAGGTCGCTCGGCAGATGACGGCCGGCCTCAAAGTGGTGAAACAGTTCCGCCGCGAGCGCAACGACGCCTTCCATTTCAACTGGCTGCTGAAGATCGACGAGGGCTTCCAGCGCCCATTCGATCCGACCCACGAAAACATGGCCAACCTGAAACTGAGCCGCAGCCTGCCTGCCCACGAACTGGCCGCCAACCTGCGCCGCGCGTTCTCGGGCATTGTCGCCGGCAACGTCAAGGACAAGGGCATTCGTTTGATCGAAGAACACGGGCCGTATCAGATCCGCGGTGACGCGGCGGTGATGCAGCCACTGGATCAGTTGCTGAAGGCCTTCGTGGCCCAGCACCGGATGAAACTGCCGGGCGGCGCGGCGTACGTGCCGTGTTATCGCGTGGTTGCCTGACCCGACTGATGGCTAACCCGATCTGCAGGAGCCTGCTCGCTGGCGATGGGTCCTTGAGACTTGCTTCGACCTCTCGGACGGCATCGCTGGCAAGCCAGCTCCTGCAGTGGAGGTGTGGCGTGCGAGTGACTAGAGGATTGACCCATGGAACATGTGGACCACATCCTGATCGTCGATGACGATCGCGAGATCCGCGAGCTGGTCGGCAATTACCTGAAGAAAAACGGCCTGCGCACCACCGTGGCTGCCGATGGCCGGCAGATGCGCAGTTTTCTCGACGCCAACACCGTGGATCTGATCGTGCTGGACATCATGTTGCCCGGCGATGACGGCCTGTTGCTATGCCGCGAATTGCGCTCGGGCAAGCACAAAGCCACACCCATCCTCATGCTGACTGCACGCAACGACGAAACCGACCGCATCCTCGGCCTGGAAATGGGCGCCGACGATTACCTGACGAAACCCTTCGCCGCCCGCGAACTGCTGGCGCGGATCAACGCCGTGCTGCGGCGCACGCGGATGTTGCCACCCAACTTGCTGATCACCGAAAGCGGCCGCTTGCTGGGCTTCGGCCGCTGGCGCCTGGACACCACCGCTCGGCACTTGCTGGACCAGGACGGCACCATGGTCGCCCTCAGCGGCGCCGAGTACCGGCTGCTGCGTGTATTCCTCGATCACCCGCAGCGGGTATTGAGCCGCGACCAGCTCCTCAACCTCACCCAGGGCCGCGACGCCGACCTGTTCGACCGTTCCATCGATTTGCTGGTCAGCCGCCTGCGCCAGCGCTTGATGGATGACTCCCGGGAAGCGACCTACATCAAGACCGTGCGCAGCGAGGGTTATGTGTTCTCCTATCCAGTGGAAATGCTCGGCGCCGAGTGATGAGGCCTGTCCCTGCCGGGAGGGTCACACTCAAGCAGCGTTGACGACGGATCAACGAGCTTGATATCGACTATGCGTCAGGGTGTTTTTTCATCGTGCGGCTTCAGCTCTACAGTGGGCTCATCTTCTCCCCACCCTTCTGGAGCTACATCATGAAAAGCATTATCAGTCTTGGTTTTATCCTGTCGGTTCTTGGCGCTACATCGGCTATCGCCGCACCCCACGCCACTTCGCAGGTTGTTGCCGCGTCGAAAGTCAGCCAACCAGCGACGCTGAATGTGAACACGGTCGGTGTTGATCATAAAGACACCCAGGCGAGCAAACTCTACGTAGCGGATAACCGTGCCGAGTTCGGTTCGAAGTATCAGCGTTATTGATTGGCCGGTGTGTACGGCTTGAAAAAGAAACCCCGGAGAGAGTTGATCTTTCCGGGGTTTCTTCGTTTCCCGCGCCCTGTAGGAGCGAGCTCGCGAAAAACGCCCAGAGACCGCATTAATTCAGACAGCACGTGTTACCGTTAACGACCATCGCGAGCGAGCTCGCTCCTGCACAGGATTTCTAAAGCCAACGCTTTGGCCTGGCTCGCCACGTCCGTCACCGCCGTACTCTCCCACCACATCCCCCGCAACGGCGGCCCCATGGCAAACAACCGTTCGGCGACCTGCCCGTCCGCTGCCAGCACCGCGCCGTCCACAGCCGCCGCAATCCCCAACGCCAACGGCCCAGGCCGCACCAGCCCGCGCGCCAGCAACTGCCGCGGCAACGGACGCGCCACTCGCCGCCAGTCGTATTCGATGCCACTGGAATTGATCAACGCCGCGCCACGCACAACCACCGTTTCAGCCTCACCACGACGACGAATGCGAATGCCCACATCCGTGCCCGAAGCAGGCTCCAGCCCCTTGAACGAAGCCGCCTGAATTCGCAAGCGTCCCTCGCCGCGCAACCGCGCCACCAGCTCGGCACTCAGCGGCGGCGAACGATGGTGATGACTTTCCCAGCACGGTCGCACATGCCGCACAAACTGCCGGCGCTGCACGTCCGTCGCCTGACTCCACAATCGGCCGATGTGCGCCCGCACCGTATCCAGCGGCGCTTGCCAATCGATACCCTGCGCGATGGCGTCCCGACACTGCCGACGCAGTTCACGCAGCAGCTGTCGCGGCGTACGGATATCGTGATCCTCTGCCAGGAAATCCACCCAGGCCGGCGGTTGCCGGCGGACGTGCGGCAACAACCCGTGACGGGAAAACACCTCGATCGGTCCGCGATGCCCGGCCTGCTCCAGCGACACCACCGCGTCGACCATGGTCAGCCCGGAACCGATGATCAACACCGTCGATTGCGGATCGAGCTGGCGCATGGCAGCCACATCCCAAGGATCGAGGGCCGCTGCGTTCAAGCCGCTGGACTGGGTCTGCGGCGTGCGCGCCGCCGGAAACATCCCCGTCGCCAACACTGCAAAATCACCCTGCAAGCGCTGGCCGTCACTCAAACTCAAGCGTACCGAGTCGTGCAGCGTTTCCAGGTCAACCACTTCGCCCCGCACATGCTCGACCGTCGAACCATTCAACGCGCCCAGTGCTTGCGCCTCGGCCAGCCGCTGCTGCACGTACAAGCCGAAAATCCCCCGAGGCGCAAACAACTCGCTGATTGGCACATGTTGCTCATCGGACTCCGGCCAGCCGCCCGCCGCAATGTACTCGGTTAGCCATTGCGTCAGGTCATCGGCGTCGTCCGGGTTGACGCTCATGCGCGCCGCGTTGCCGTTCAGCGTGTGGCCCAACTCGACCGCGCTGTAGGCCTCGCCCCGGCCCAGTTCGGCGCGGGGTTCGATCACCAGCAACGAGCGCTTGCCCGGCAGGCGCAACAACTGCGCCGCCAGCATCGTGCCGCTGAGTCCGCCGCCGATGATCAGGATGTCTGCGTGGCGGATGGCGTCGGTCGCCTGTCCGCTTCGGATTTCAGTCATGGCGCTCTCAATGTTCAGTGTTCACCCAAATAGAAGTCATGCACATCGCCCCGCGCCAGCAACGCCTCGCGGCTGCCCTCACCTGCTCAGCGCGATAGAGCGGGTCGACAATCTTCTGGACGATCATAAGTGCCAAACCCATGAAAGGCTCATCAAACAATACCAAAGTAGGTCGCGACTGCCTTCAGCTCGCTCGGTGCTTGAATTCGGCGAGCCAGTTCGACGCGGGTTGAGCGTCCGGGGCGCAGGTGGCCTGCCAGATGTAATGCAGATCGCCCAAGCCGAGCAGGTGCCAGACAAACCACTGGCCATGGCGGGTGACCTCTTGTGTCATGGGCAAAAGCGTACGGTGCTCCGCCGGGCCAAAATCTGAAAACGCCAAGAAACCTGTGGGAGCCGGCTTGCCCGCGATGGCGTCTACGCCGACACCACGTTCCTCTCCTGCTGGCGCAACCCGGCTAAATCTCGATACCCCGCACCTGGATGAATCTCCGGCAACCGTGGCCCTTCGCCGAACAACTTCTCGCGCAAGGTGCCCGGCGCGTATTCAGTTTTGTAGACCCCGCGCTTCTGCAACTCCGGCACCAGCAACTCCACGGCGTCGATAAACGTTTCGTGGGTCAGCGCATACGCCAGGTTGAAACCGTCGACATCGGTCTCTTCAACCCATTCCTGCAACAGATCGGCAACCGTGTCGGGACTGCCGACAAACAACGGACCAAAGCCGCCGATCCCAACCCAATCGGCCAGTTCGTTCGGTGTCCAGACCTTGTTCGGATCAGCCGTAGAGAAGGCCTCCACCGCCGATTGAATGGCGTTGGTATGCACATGCTTGAGCGGTTCATCGGGTTTGAACTGACTGAAATCGATCCCGGTCCAGCCGGAAATCAAGGCCATCGCGCCTTCGTAACTGACCCAGGTTTTGTATTCCTCGAACTTGGCCTTGGCCTTGGCATCGGTCTCGCCGAGGATCACGGTTTGCAGGTTGAAAATCAGGATCTTCTTCGGATCGCGCCCGGCCTCGGCGGCGCGACGACGGATGTCGGCGACGGTTTTCTTCAGCAGCACCTTCGACGGCGCGGCGACGAACACACACTCAGCGTGTTCAGCGGCGAATTGCTTGCCGCGACTCGACGCGCCGGCCTGATATAACACAGGCGTACGCTGCGGCGACGGTTCGCAGAGGTGAATGCCCGGCACCTGAAAGTGTTTGCCGACGTGCTGGATTTCGTGGATTTTGCTCGGATCGCTGAAGATCCGGCGCTCGCGATCACGCAGGATTGCACCCTCTTCCCAACTGCCTTCCCAGAGCTTGTAGCAAACCTCCAGATACTCCTCGGCGAAGTCATAGCGCGCGTCGTGCTCGGTCTGGTTTTTCTGCCCCAGATTCTTCGCACCGCTTTCCAGATACGAAGTGACGATGTTCCAGCCAGCGCGGCCCTTGGTCAGGTGATCGAGGGTCGAGAGACGTCGGGCAAACGGATAAGGGTGTTCAAACGACAACGATGCTGTCAGGCCAAACCCCAGGTGCTCGGTGACCAGCGCCATCGGCGGGATCAGCTGTAGCGGATCGTTGACCGGCACCTGCGCCGCCTGGCGAATCGCTGCATCGCCGTTGCCGTTGTAGACGTCATAAATGCCCAGCACATCGGCGATGAACAAGCCGTCGAACTTGCCGCGCTCGAGGATTTTTGCCAGGTCAGTCCAGTATTCCAGGTCCTTGTACTGCCACGAACGGTCCCGCGGATGTGCCCACAACCCCGGCGACTGGTGGCCGACGCAGTTCATGTCAAAAGCGTTGAGACGAATTTCACGGGCCATCAAACGGCGCTCCTGAAGGGTGAATGCACCAGAGCTTTAGCAGAAGTCGTGCCGTAAATTATTTATGTTTTATTTCAATGAGTTGAAGTGTTATCCAAGAAATCGATGTAGCTCTAAACCAGCAAAGTGTCTATTCAGTGTTGGCCGGCGAACAGTCAGATCACCACATTTCTCACGAACCGGACAGCCACCCTCCCATCATTGCGATAGGAATGCGGCTGGTTGCTTGCGAACATATAGAACTCGCCGGCAGCAATGTCATGGGGCGTACCGCCAAGGGTCAGTGTCAGGCAGCCTTCGAATACGTAGATCTGTTCACTCCAGCCATCGGCATCCGGCTGCGACGGGTAAATTTCCCCGGGTTGCAGCCACCATTCCCATTGCTCTACTGCACGGGTGGCCGTGGCTTTGGAGAGTAAGACGGCTTTGCTGCCGGGAATTTGGCCGGCCCAGGCCACTTCATTGATGCGACTCGGATCACGGGCATCCGGCGCCTGGATCAGGTCGCTGAACGCGACGTCCAGCGCTTCGGCCACGCGGTCGAGGGTGGTCAGGCTGACGTTCTTCTCGCCGGCTTCGATGGCCACCAGCATGCGCCGGCTGACCCCGGACTTTTCCGCCAGTGCGGCCTGGCTCATGTCAGCGGCATGGCGCAGGCGCCGAACGTTCAGGCTGACGTGCTGAAGGACCGAAGCCCGCGGGGGAGAATCTTTGTGCACTATATTGCTCACTCGGCAGGGTTGGGCAGTATACTGCGCAACATTCGGCGCATTGTGCGTCGCCCTCAGGTAGCGCGCAAGGTCATGACGTCGTTGAACTCTTCTCCGTCTTCTCCCCCGTCTTCTTCCCGTTTCTCCAGGTTCAGCAAGGCCGAGTGCGTGCTGGTGGTGATTACCATGGTCTGGGGCGGCACCTTTTTGCTGGTGCAACACGCGATGACCGTCAGCGGCCCGATGTTCTTCGTCGGCCTGCGCTTTGCGGCGGCGGCGATCATTGTCTCGCTGTTCTCCTGGAAACATCTGCGGGAACTCTCCCTGTTCGAACTCAAGGCCGGCGCCTTCATTGGCGTGGCGATCATGCTGGGCTACGGTTTGCAGACGGTCGGGTTGCAGAGCATTCCCAGCAGCCAGTCAGCGTTCATCACTGCACTTTACGTGCCTTTCGTACCGTTGCTGCAATGGCTGGTGCTGGGGCGGCGTCCGGGGTTGATGCCGAGCATCGGCATAATGCTGGCGTTTACCGGTTTGATGCTGCTGTCAGGGCCTGCGGGCGCGTCATTCAACTTCAGTCCCGGTGAAATCGCTACGCTGATCAGCGCCATCGCGATTGCCGCCGAGATCATTCTGATCAGCACCTACGCGGGTCAGGTTGATGTGCGGCGGGTCACCGTGGTGCAACTGGCAACCACCTCGGTGCTGGCGTTTTTGATGGTGGTGCCGACGCAGGAAGCGATTCCTGATTTTTCCTGGTTTTTACTGGGCAGCGCCCTGGGCCTCGGCGCGGCCAGTGCGGCGATTCAAGTGGCGATGAATTGGGCACAGAAGAGCGTTTCGCCGACCCGGGCGACGTTGATTTATGCGGGTGAGCCGGTGTGGGCCGGGATTGTCGGCCGGATCGCCGGGGAGCAGTTGCCGGGGATTGCGTTGGTGGGCGCGGGGTTGATTGTGGCGGCGGTGATTGTCAGTGAGTTGAAAACCAAGGGTAAGGCTGCGCCCGAGGTTGAACAGGATCCGGTACGGGAAACGGAGCACTGATCGTTCCCACGCGCAGCGTTGGAACGATCAAAACACAACGTTCTGAAACAATGTGAATCAGGCTTTTTCCGTCTAACGTGTAGGATTCTGCGACAGCTTGCCGTTTGGTGATCCGAGGACTGGCACGTATGATGCTTCACAAACCTCCGCAGATTAGAAGCCTATGTCCCTGATAGTTCTACTGCTTCTGCCCTTTATCGGCAGCTGTGTCGCGGCCTTGCTGCCGCACAACGCGCGTAATACCGAATCTTTGCTGGCTGGCGTGGTTGCCCTGATCGGCACCCTCCAGGTTGCCCTCCTGTACCCGCAGATCGCCCACGGCGGCGTCATTCGCGAAGAGTTTTTCTGGCTGCCCAGCCTCGGCCTGAACTTCGTTCTGCGCATGGACGGGTTTGCCTGGCTATTCTCCATGTTGGTGCTGGGCATCGGCACGCTCGTGTCGCTGTATGCCCGCTATTACATGTCACCGGATGATCCGGTGCCCCGGTTCTTCGCGTTTTTCCTGGCGTTCATGGGCGCCATGCTGGGCTTGGTGATTTCCGGCAACCTGATCCAGATCGTGTTTTTCTGGGAGCTGACCAGCCTATTTTCGTTCCTGCTCATCGGCTATTGGCACCACCGCGCCGATGCGCGCCGCGGCGCCTACATGGCGCTGATGGTCACCGGCGCTGGCGGGTTGTGTTTGCTGGCGGGGGTCATGCTGCTTGGCCATGTGGTCGGCAGCTATGACCTGGACGAGGTCCTGGCCGTCGGCGATCTGATTCGCGCACATGCCCTCTATCCTGTTTTGCTTCCACTGATCCTCATTGGCGCCTTGAGCAAAAGCGCGCAATTCCCTTTCCACTTCTGGCTGCCCCACGCGATGGCGGCGCCGACACCGGTCTCGGCGTATCTGCACTCGGCGACCATGGTCAAGGCCGGGGTTTTTCTGCTGGCGCGGCTGTGGCCATCGTTGTCCGGCAGTGAAGAATGGTTCTACATCGTCAGCGGCGCCGGTGCCTGCACCCTGTTGCTCGGCGCGTATTGCGCGATGTTCCAGAACGACCTCAAAGGGCTGCTGGCCTACTCGACCATCAGTCACCTCGGCCTGATCACGCTGCTACTGGGCCTGAACAGTCCGCTGGCCGCAGTTGCTGCGGTGTTCCACATTCTCAACCACGCCACCTTCAAGGCGTCGCTGTTCATGGCTGCCGGGATCATCGACCACGAAAGCGGCACCCGTGACATTCGCAAACTCAGTGGCTTGATCAAGCTGATTCCGTTCACCGCCACCCTGGCCATGGTCGCCAGCGCCTCGATGGCCGGTGTGCCCTTGTTGAACGGCTTCCTGTCGAAAGAGATGTTCTTCGCCGAAACCGTGTTCATCAACGCCACCGCCTGGGTCGAGATGACCCTGCCGATCGTCGCGACCATCGCCGGGGCCTTCAGCGTTGCTTACTCGCTGCGCTTCACCGTCGATGTGTTCTTCGGTCCGACCGCCACCGACCTGCCACGCACCCCGCACGAACCGCCACACTGGATGCGCGCGCCGGTGGAGCTGCTGGTGTTCACCTGCCTGATCGTCGGGATTTTCCCGGCGCAAGTGGTCGGCCCGATACTGGCCGCCGCCGCCCTGCCCGTTGTCGGCGGCACGCTGCCGCCATACAGCCTGGCAATCTGGCACGGCTGGAACGCGCCGATGATCATGAGCCTGATCGCCATGTCCGGCGGCATCGTGCTCTACCTCCTGCTGCGTAATCAATTCAAGCGCGGTCGCTTCAAATACCCGCCGATCATTGGCCGGTTCAACGGCAAGCGCCTGTTCGAGCGCAGCCTGGTGATCATGATGCGCCTGGCCCGACGGCTGGAGCGGCGGATCAGCACCAGACGCCTGCAAACCCAATTGTTCCTGATGGTGCTCGCCGCCGTGCTGGCCGGGCTGATCCCGATGCTGCACAGCAGCCTGAGCTGGGGCGACCGGCCGAAAATACCGGGTTCGATTGTGTTCGTAACCCTGTGGCTGCTGGCGATTGCCTGTGCCCTCGGCGCGGCGTGGCAAGCCAAGTATCACCGGCTCGCGGCCCTGACCATGGTCAGTGTTTGCGGGCTGATGACCTGCATCACGTTTGTCTGGTTCTCCGCGCCGGACCTGGCATTGACGCAACTGGTGGTGGAAGTGGTGACCACAGTGCTGATCCTGCTGGGCCTGCGCTGGTTGCCGCGACGGATTGAAGAGGTATCGCCACTGCCAAGCACCTTGCGCAAGGCACGCATCCGTCGTCTGCGCGACTTGCTGCTGTCGATCGCCGTGGGTGGCGGCATGGCGTTGCTGTCGTACGCCATGCTGACGCGCCAGACCCCCAACGACATTTCCTCGTTCTACCTCAGCCGCGCCCTGCCAGAAGGCGGTGGCAGCAACGTGGTCAACGTGATGCTGGTGGATTTCCGTGGCTTCGACACCCTCGGCGAGATCACCGTGCTGGTGGCCGTGGCGCTGGCGGTGTTCGCGTTGTTGCGCCGTTTCCGCCCACCGAAGGAAAGCCTGCAGTTGCCGGCCCAACAGCGTCTGCTGGCACCCGATGTGGTCACCGATCTGGTCAACCCGCGTCAGGCCAGCGACACCGCGCTTGGCTTCATGATGGTACCGGCGGTGCTGGTGCGCCTTCTGCTGCCGATCGCGTTCGTGGTCTCAATCTACCTGTTCATGCGCGGCCACAACCAACCGGGCGGCGGGTTCGTCGCGGGGCTGGTGATGTCCGTCGCCTTCATCCTGCAATACATGGTCGCCGGCACGCAGTGGGTCGAGGCGCAAATGAGCCTGCGACCGCTGCGCTGGATGGGCACCGGGCTGCTGTTCGCCACCACCACCGGGCTAGGCGCAATGGCGGTCGGTTATCCGTTCCTGACCACCCACACCTGGCATCTTGATCTGCCGATACTCGGCGACATTCACATCGCCAGCGCGCTGTTCTTCGACATTGGCGTGTATTCGGTGGTGGTCGGCTCGACGCTGTTGATCCTCACCGCCCTCGCCCACCAATCGGTTCGCGGCCACAAAACCGCGGCCCTGCCCAGATCCGTCGCCACCCAGGGAGCCGTCTGATGGAAGAAGTCATCGCAATCGCCATCGGCGTGCTTGCCGCATCCGGCGTCTGGCTGGTGCTGCGGCCACGGACGTTCCAGGTGGTCATGGGCCTGTGCCTGCTGTCGTACGGCGTCAACCTGTTTATCTTCAGCATGGGCAGCCTGTTCATCGGCAAGGAGCCGATCATCAAGGACGGCGTGCCGCAGGACCTGCTGCATTACACCGACCCGCTGCCACAAGCGCTGGTGCTGACCGCCATCGTGATCAGCTTCGCCATGACCGCACTGTTTCTCGTTGTATTGCTCGCTTCTCGCGGCTTGACCGGCACCGACCATGTGGACGGCCGGGAGCCTAAAGAATGAATGCAATGACGCACCTGATTGCTGCACCGATTTTGCTGCCGCTGCTGACCGCCGCGGTCATGCTGATGCTGGGCGAGAAACACCGACCTTTGAAAGCAAAAATCAATCTGCTTTCCAGCCTGTTGGGCCTGGGGATTTCCGTATTGTTATTGCAATGGACGCAGAGCACCGGCGTGCCCGGCTCCATCGGCGTGTACCTGCCGGGCAACTGGCAAGTGCCGTTCGGTATCGTGCTGGTGGTCGATCGCCTATCGGCGCTGATGCTGGTGCTGACCGGCATCATCGGCGTCAGCGCCCTGCTGTTCGCCATGGCCCGTTGGGACGGCGCCGGTTCGAGTTTCCACGCGCTGTTCCAGATTCAGATGATGGGCTTGTATGGCGCGTTCCTGACCGCCGACCTGTTCAACCTGTTCGTGTTTTTCGAGGTGCTGCTGGCGGCGTCCTACGGTTTGATACTCCACGGTTCAGGCCGGGCGCGGGTATCGTCGGGGCTGCATTACATCTCGATCAATCTGCTGGCCTCGTCGCTGTTCCTGATTGGCGCGGCGCTGATCTACGGCGTCACCGGCACCCTGAACATGGCCGACTTGGCCTTGAAGATCCCGCTGGTGCCGGAAGCCGATCGCGGTTTGTTACATGCTGGCGCTGCGATTCTGGCCGTGGCGTTCCTGGCCAAGGCCGGGATGTGGCCGCTGAATTTCTGGCTGGTGCCGGCCTACTCCGCGGCCAGTGCACCGGTGGCCGCGATGTTCGCGATCATGACCAAAGTCGGCATCTACACCTTGCTGCGGTTGTGGACCTTGCTGTTCTCGGGCCAGGCCGGCGCTTCGGCGTACTTTGGCGGCGACTGGCTGATCTACGGCGGCCTGTTGACCATAGGCTGCGCAGCGGTAGCGATTCTTGCCGCGCAACGACTCGAACGCCTGGCCAGCCTGAGCATTCTGGTGTCGGCGGGAATTCTGCTGTCGGCCATCGGCTTCGCCCAGCCCAACCTGATCGGCGCGGCGTTGTTTTATCTGGTCAGCTCGACCTTGGCATTGAGCGCATTGTTCCTTCTCGCGGAGTTGATCGAGCGTTCGCGTTCGGCCAATGAAATTCCGCTGTACGACGATGGCGACCTGATTGCGCGGCCGCTGGAATCCTTGCAACCGCCCAAGGGCATCAACCTCGATGACGAACAAAAAGCGGTGGTCGGCCAGGTGATCCCCTGGACCATGGCATTTCTCGGTTTGAGTTTCATTGCCTGCGCGTTGCTGATCATCGGCATGCCGCCACTGTCCGGGTTCATCGGCAAACTCGGTTTGCTGCACGCCCTGCTCAACCCGTCAGGCCTGGGCAATGGCACTGACGAGCCAGTCTCGAACGCCGCGTGGGGCTTGCTCGCGCTGCTGATCATTTCCGGTCTGGCGTCGTTGATCGCGTTCTCGCGCTTGGGCATCCAGCGCTTCTGGACGCCGCAAGAGCGGCCTTCGCCGTTGCTGCGACGTTTCGAGTGCGTGCCGATCATCGCGTTGCTAGGGCTGAGTATTCTGCTGACGTTCAAGGCTGAACCGCTGTTGCGCTACACCCAGTCTGCGGCTCAAGCGCTGAACAATCCGCAGCAATACGTAATGGCGGTGCTCGGCACCCGTGCAGTGCCGAGTCCGGAAGCCCGGGCCGCCGTCGTGCAGGTGCAGCCATGACACGTCTGTTTCCTGCACCGTGGCTGTCGTTGGCGTTGTGGCTGTTGTGGCTGGTGTTAAACCTGTCGATGAGTCCCGGCAATCTGCTGCTGGGCGCCGTGCTCGGGTTTATCGCGCCGGTGATGATGCGCAAGTTGCGGCCCCTGCCAATTCGTATCGGGCGCCCCGTCGTGATCCTGCGCTTGTTTTTCATCGTCGGTCGTGACGTGCTGGTGTCGAACCTCGGGGTGGCCTGGGGCGTGCTCAACGCCGGACGGCGCCCGCCACGCTCGCGGTTCATCAAGGTGCCGCTGGATTTGCGCGACGCCAATGGCTTGGCGGCGCTGTCGATGATCTGCACGGTGGTGCCCGGCACGGTCTGGTCGGAACTGGCGCTGGACCGCAGCATCCTGTTGCTGCACGTGTTCGATCTGGATGACGAAGCGCTGTTTATCGAGCACTTCAAGTCAACCTACGAGCGCCCGTTGATGGAGATCTTTGAATGAGCCCGTTGAGCCCGTTGCTAACGAACGCGATCCTGTTGAGCCTGTTCATTTTTTCCGTGGCGATGATCCTGACCCTTATCCGTCTGTTCAAGGGACCGTCGGCGCAAGATAGGGTTCTGGCGCTGGATTACTTGTACATCGTCGCCATGCTGATGATGCTCACGCTGGGCATTCGGTATGCCAGCGACACTTACTTCGAAGCGGCGCTGCTGATCGCGCTGTTCGGCTTCGTCGGCTCGTTTGCCTTGGCGAAATTCCTGCTGCGTGGCGAGGTGATCGAATGAGCGCGGAACTGTCTGTGTGGGTGGAAATCCCGGTGGCGATCCTGCTGGTGCTGAGCAGCGTGTTCGCGCTGATCGGCGCAATCGGCCTGGTGCGGATGAAGGATTACTTCCAGCGCATGCACCCACCGGCGCTTGCCTCGACGTTGGGCGCTTGGTGCGTGGCGCTGGGATCGATCATCTACTTTTCAGCGCTCAAATCCGCGCCGGTGCTGCATGCCTGGCTGATTCCGATTCTGTTGGCGATCACGGTGCCGGTGACGACGTTGCTACTGGCGCGGGCGGCCCTGTTCCGCAAACGCATGGCCGGGGATGACGTGCCGGCGGAGGTGAGTAGTCGGCGCAATGAGAGCAGAAGCTAGGTTCAGACATTTTTAGTGAATGTCAGGGCCTCTTCGCGAGCAAGCCCGCTCCCACAGGGATTGTGTAGACACTGAAAATCCACGGTGGGAGCGGGCTTGCTCGCGAAGGCGTCATTCGGGGCAACTCAAACCCACGCGACAGCCAACAACCCCGCTCCCAACACCATACACAACGGCGAATACACCCATGTATCGAGCCGGGCAAACCTCGAACCCCTGACCTGCTTGAAGAACCCCACCAGATTCGAATCGCCAATCGCTCGGGCGAACATCAGCATGGCGATGGCGCTGATCACCCATTGCAAGGACTTGTGGGACACCGCCGGCACCCACCAGCCGACGCGCAAACACACCAGCGCGGCAATCAGCAGCAACCCCACCGCGACCAACAGCGTGGCCCACCCCCTTGGTTTGAACGCGGGTCGCAATTTTACAGTCCCCTCAACGGGGACCTGCGGCACCGCCGCCACGGCTGCCCACTGGCCACCCAAGCCCCAATAGACGTGGATCAGGCTGATGACCGCGAAGATCGTCACCAGCCATTGAGCCAACACAAATGTCATGGTCGCGAATCCTTGAAAGGGATTTGAACAGCATCATCCTAGTCGGCATTTATAAAAGTGCGCGGCGGATCTCTGAACGCACTGCATCACCTCAACTCGGCAGAGACCTTATCCGCCACATCTTTCGGCACCCACGCCTGCCAGACGTCCGGATGAGCCTTCATGAACGCCTCCGCTGCCTGGCGCGGCGCGGTGTGTTTTTCACTCATTTCAGCCAGTGCCTTGTTCAACGGATCGATAGGCAGGTCGACCTTGCTGAAGAATTCGGCAATCTGCGGGTATTGTTTCTGGAACGGCGCGGACACACCGATGGACAGTTTCGAAGCCAGTGAACGGGTTGGTTTCGGATCGGGATTGTCGGCGTCGGTCAGGGTTTTCCACGCATCGGCGTCGAACGGTGGCTCTTCCAGCTGAATCAACTTGAAGCGTCCGAGCAAGGGCGTTGGCGACCAGTAATAGAACAGGACCGGCTTGCCGCGACGGATCGACGAGGCGATCTCCGCATCCAGCGCGGCCCCGGAGCCGCTGCGAAAATTCACATAACTGTCGTCCAGACCATAGGCCTTTAGCTTCTGTTTGTTGACCACCTCGGACGTCCAGCCAATCGGACTGTTGAGGAACCGCCCTTTGCCCGGGCTTTCCGGGTCGCTGAACACACCTTTGTATTTCGGCAGGTCGCTGACACTGCGCAGGTCCGGCGCCAGTGGCTTGATGCCCTTCGCGGGATCACCCTTGATCACGTATTCAGGGACCCACCAGCCTTCGGTGGCGCCCTTGACCGTATCGCCGAGGGCGACGACCTTGCCTTCGGCCTCCGCCTTGACCCAGACCGGGCTGCGTCCGGCCCATTCCTCGCCAATGACCTGAATGTCATTGTTGGCCAGTGCGGTCTCCAGGGTGATGGTCGTCCCCGGCAAGGTATCGGTCGGCAGCCCGTAGCCCTTCTCGACGATGATCCGCAGGATATCGGTGATCAGGCTGCCGCTTTCCCAGTTCAGGTCGGCGAAGTGAATTGGCGCCTGGGCGGCGATGACCGGGACGGGCGAAGCCAGTCCGAAAGCGACCAGGGCAGCAATTGCCAACCGTCGAAATCCGTTCATGCGTTTGCACCTCGTGCTGTTCACAGCAATAGCAGGATGGCCTGACAGAAGACCGCAAGCCTCAAAATACTCAGTCAACTGACTGTAGTAGAGGTTCCTGCTTTCGAGGGGCGAGGATCAAATTTCAGAAATGTCCTGCAAGCCCACAGCCATCATTCGCTGGCCTTGAACGTCACCAGTTCACCCTTGCGCCACTTGGCCGCCTTCGCGGTCACGGCTTTCAGGGTCTTGGTCAGGCCTTCCTGCAGCTGTTGGTGAGCAGCAAACACCATCACCGCGCTGTGGCCTTCCTTGAACACGATCCCGTGCCCGTCAACCGTGGTCACGAAGGCGTAATCGCCGAGCCCGTACACCGTTAGTTTGATTTCGCGGAACTTGATGTCCAGTTTGCCGCCTTCACGGCTGGGCAGTACCGAGGCGCTGAAATGATCGCCAACCTTGAGCTTCAGCCCCGGCTTGTCATCCACTACCAGCGCCGATTCGGTATCGAGTTCGGCAATGTAGATGCCTTCCGCGTTTTGTTCGGTGATATAGACAAAGCGTGACTGGAACTGTTTAACCAGCTTTGCGCGCAAATCACCCAGCACGAACAAAGCATGCATATCGAGATTACTTACTGCCAAGGAAACATCCCCACATCTGTAAATGATGCTGCGCGCAGACAGGCAGCGCACAGCAGAAAAAAGCGGCAATGCCGAAAAATGTAGCCAAAGGGTCCGGGGTGAATCCGGGAACGAGCAGAGGGCTAATCCAGCGCGAAGCATGAGAAGAATACTGGAATGTCACGTGCGTCGTCTTGCCTGGCATTCGTCAGAAGTTGAAGGAAAACGCCCCTCTGATCGCCGGAAAAACAGGATTACCAACCTTAAGGAAAAAACGCTGCAAGAAAAGCACTTTTCCGACATATCGCACGCAAGAAATTGCTTTAGATAACCGGCAATCACGAACCCGTGACGGTGATTCTAGAGCAGCGATGCTTATTGAGACTACCCATACCGACGTACACACGTCGGCAAAACAATGAAAAGGACTTCATATGCGAACCCTGACACACAACGTACCTCACTCAAGCCACTCATCGACGCGGCCCCCGGCGATGTTCCTCCATACGGTGTTTCACCCTGAAGAACCCTCTATGCTGCGTTTTCAGGTGGTATTGGCCGGGAATGCGTTTTTCCATATCAAGGAAATTTCCACGGGGCACGTCAGAGGTTTCCGCAGCAACCACAATGCAGCCTGCGCACTCGCTCGCGCGCTTGAGTCATGTTGCCAGGTATCCGCCTGATGCCCATTCAATAGACGTTTCGTCATGCCGACGACTTAACTCAGCCGTCGGCTGGCAACTACTGCCATACTGCCAAACCAATGAAACCCGGTCCCGCGTCGGACGGCGTTCAATACAACAATGCATTTCCAAGGGAAGGCTGCTACGTGACGGAATTTGATATCGGTGAATTTTTTATCCGGGGCGAAGCCAGAGAAGTCGAAGGCGAATTCCAGGCGGTCATTATCATGCGCGCCAAACCGCCGCTGACGACGGTGACTTGCCACCAGGTCGAGAAAGACCGCTGGTTCAAAACGTCGGACGTCGCTGCGATTGCCGCCCGCGAAGCTGCACAGGCGCTGAAGCTCGCCGTCGACCAAGGTGCGTTGAAAGCCTGATCAGCCGGTTCGCGGTCTATGCTCATCCCTGCTTTCGAACATTGCTATCGAACTCCTGAAGCGCGGCTCTCTCAGATGCTATGCAGCCGTACCTCAGATCTCGCACCCGCGCGACCAGCAAGGAGATGAAGATGGATTCACCTACCCATGACCTCAAAGGCTTGTTCGACCAGCTCGGCCTGGACTCCAGCGAAAAAGCCATCGACGATTTCATTGCCAGCCACTCCCCGCTTCCCGACGATAAAAAACTCATCGATGCCGAATTCTGGACGCCGCAACAAGCCGGCTTCCTGAAAGAGCAGTTGCGTGAAGACGCCGATTGGGCGCGGGTGGTCGACGACCTGAACCTGCGCATGCATCAGGTTCACTAGTCAGCAGGCAGTCGGTAGTTCGGCCATGATTGCGCGAACCTGACTTCAGGTTTACGCGGTACCCTGTGGGAGCTGGCTTGCCTGCGATGGACGTTAACGATAACGCGGGCATCCTGAAAACCCGTTGTCTGGACGTTTTTCGCGAGCAAGCTCGTTCCTACCGGGGATCGGTGTGGACTTCAGATCCCGACCGCAATTCCAATCAGCGCAAACTCTGTGGCTTATACCCCAACCGCAAACCACCCCAATGCCGCCCCTTGACCATGATCGGCACCGAAAGGTCATGCATCAGCTCACCCGTATCGCGGGTGTAAGTCTGCAATAACACGAGCTGTTGATGGCTGCCACAGCGAATCCCGGTGCGGTCGGCAAATTTGCGTTTGGTGCGGTTCTGCAGTGTGTCGACCAGCACATCGCCGGTCAGTGGCTGGCAGAACACCTTGTTATGGGTTGGCACATAGCCTTGCTTCGTACAGGCGATGGCGAACACCAGACCGTCATGGCGCGGCAGCAGCGGTTCCTGGATCGCCGGCAAGACTTGGTCGGCGTAACGGTCAAATCGGGTCTGGAACTTGGCGGGGCTGGTGTTGGGGATGGCGTGGTAGTTGCGATCGAACAAGTCATCCAGACTGACACGCCCCTGGTCGATATCCGCCTCGAAACGCGCCGCAATCTGACTCGCGCCTTCACGGGCCAGGTCATAAATCCGCTGATGGTAGTCGTCCAGTCCGACTTCGGCGAGACGCTCGCTGATGGTTTCGGCCTGGCCCTCCATTTGCACGGCGGCTTGCGCCAAACGCTGGGTCTGTTGATCGCTGATGGCGAGGTCAACGCGCATTTGCTCGATGGCGCGGAACAGGCTGTCGAGTTGCTCGCGGTTGGTTTCGGCGCCCTTGGCGATGTCGCCGACGTGGCTTTCGACACCGGCCGCCAGGCGCGCAATGTTCTCCAGGTGCTGACCGGTGTGCTCAACCTGTTCGACGCCGAGGTCTAAGTCGCTGGACAACTGGCGGATCTGCTCCACCACTTGCGCGGTGCGTTGCTGGATATCGGCGACCATCTCGCCGACTTCGCCGGTCGCGGTTGCCGTGCGCGCGGCCAAACCGCGCACCTCATCGGCGACCACGGCAAATCCGCGCCCGTGCTCCCCGGCACGCGCCGCTTCGATTGCTGCGTTCAAAGCCAACAAATTCGTCTGACTGGCGATGGACTGGATTACCAGCGTGACCCGCTGGATATCGTCGCTGCGCAGGCTCAAGGCCTCGATCAGCTCACGACTGTTGTTAGCGCGCTGACTGAGTTGATGCATGCGGCTGATCGATTCGACCAGCTCCGCGCGCCCGGCCGCGCTGCTCTGGTGAGCCTCGCTGGCGGCGCTGAGGGCGGTTCGGCTGAGCGTCGAGGTGGCTTGCTCGGTGGCGATCATCACTTCGGCATTGCTGACAATCTGCGCCGCGGCACTGAGTTGTGATTGCAGTTTGTCTGCCAGTTGCTTGACCGAATAGGCCACGCCCGCGGCGGACAATGCGTTGTGACTGGTGGTGTGGGAAAGGTCGCGGGTCAGCTTCGCAATGGCGCTGACGCTATCGACGGCCGCGGCCTCCGGGATCGCGCGGGAACGTAATCGGGGCAACCAGACAATCATTACGGCCAACGGCAGGCCGAGGTAAAGCGACCAACCTCCCAATGTCATGCCGCACAACAAGAGCATCAGCGCGATGCTTTGCAGCGTGGGCGTCAGCCACAGGTTTTTCGGCAAAAGCACTGGTGCAGGCACAGGCCCAACCAGAGATCCGTCTCTCGTCATCTTCGTCACCCCAAGTCACTTCTAATTGTTGTCTGCGCATTAAACGCCACTACCGGGCCATTATCCATGGTCCATTAGTCGTGGGCGTGCAGCAGATCAATGGAGGTGCGCGAGATTATTGCAGACGAAAAAAAGCATCGCGGGCAAGCGTCGCTCCTGCAGGAGTGAAACTTGCCCGCGATGCGGGGCGCTACGAAATCAGGCCTGACGCTGGTGCTTGTCGATCTGTTCGTGACGCTCTTGGGCTTCGATGCAGTACTTGGTGGTCGGGCTGATTAGCAGGCGCTTGAGGCCGATGGCCTCGCCGCTGTCGTCGCACCAGCCGAAGCTGTCTTCCTTGATGCGTTCCAGTGCCTGTTCCAACTGAGGCAGCATGCGCTGGTCGCGATCGATCGCGTTTACCAACCAGGTGCGCTCTTCTTCCACGGAAGCCGCGTCAGCCGGATCGGCCGGAGTGTCCAGGCTCTCGATAGCGATACGGTTCTGCTCGATGCGCTCGTGGGTTTCGACTTTCATGTTCTGCAACAGCTTGGAGAAAAAAGCATGTTGCTCGGCATTCATGTAGTCATCCGCCGGCATGGCCAGCAACTTGTCCTTTGTCATTGATATCTCTATAAAAAAACGTGCATTAAGGCGAATTAGGGAGCATTCCGGTGGACCTGGTCTGGCCATCGGAGAGGCGCCGTTTATTCCAAGCGCCACCCGGCACTCAATTTACGAGGGGCGGCAGTCTAAGGCCGACTTGAGGCCTCAGCAACTGAAAAGACAGCGAATTTGTCCGACCAGGCCCGGAAACTGCTCTGCGGCAGCCTTGGCAGTGGTTATCGGAGTGCGTTTATAGCAAGAAATTCAACCGAGCGGCTGTATATAGAAGACAAACGGCTTCGGCACGGGGGGTTATCGACCGCTTTCGACGGTTGTTGAACCTAATCCGCCGCTCGTTTTCAGCACGGGGAGCCTCAGAGATCGGCGGCAGGCCTTGCTCAGGTGTGAACTGACAGTCTAAAACAACGGTTCGCGCCGATAGCGCCCCGGCGATTTCCCATGAACCCGTCGGAACGCAACACCGAACGCGGCATCGGATAGATAGCCCAGCGACGCGGCGATCGTCGAGACGCTGTCGACGCTATTACGCAAGCGCGACGCCGCCACTCGCATCCGCCAACGCGTCGCGTATTCAACAGGCGCCTGACCCACACGTGACTTGAACAATACAGCGAAGCTCGAACGGGACATGCAGGCGATGTCCGCCATCTGCGCCAGCCTCCAGTTTTTCTCCGGCCGCAGGTGAATGGCTCGCAGCACCGCGGCGGTCGCAGGGTCTCGCAGGCCACCCAGCCAATTCAGTTCAGCCGCATCGGCGGTCGTGATGTGATGCCTCAGCGCGTGCACGAAGATCAGCCGCAGCAGGTCATTACACATTGCATAGGCGCCCACCTGATTCGATTGCCATTCGCGATCGAGTTCATCGAGCAGCCAGGCGAATGATGATGCGGTGTCAGATTGCGCCCGAATGATGACCGCCGGCGGCAACAGATCGATCAACTCCGCCGCGCCCGCACTGCCCAGCGACACGCTGCCGCCCAACAATTCCACGTCGTCGCCGACACCCCATGTCGCTGACGCTGCGTCATGCGCAAAAACTTCGGCGGCGTCCACGGCCTCGATGTCCGGGGCGCTGGCCAAAACGAACGGCGTGCGCGACACCACAAAACAGTCACCGGCACGCAAATGACAGGCCGGTCTGTTGTGCATCAGCAGCCAACATTCGCCCCGACGCACCACATTGAATTTCAACTCGATCGGACGAAACCGCAGGGCCCAATCGCCCCCGGCTTGCAGACGCACGGAACAGGCTGCGCGCAGGCCTGCCAAGGCCAGCACATCGGAAAGCGGATCTGAAGTAGCGTTCTGGATGATCACGATAGAAAACCGGATGTATTGAACTGTTTCGTCCATAGAGCTTAGAGAAGAATGAGGTCCTCCGATACCCGCGCAGGATACTTCCCGACATGACACCGCAAACTTCCATCTCTACGCCATTCAACGCCGCCAGCACTGCAGCCGAGGTCATGGCAGGCGTCGATCTGACCGGGCAGCTCGCCATCGTGACCGGCGGTTATTCCGGCATCGGATTGATCATCGTTAAAAGCCTGGCCAATGCCGGCGCTCAAGTCATCGTGCCGGCCCGTGACCGGGAACGCGCCCGCGCAAATCTGGCGGGCATCGAGGGTGTCACGGTCGAGTCCATGGATCTCATGCAGCCGCGATCGATTCAAGTGTTTAGCGAGAGCATCGTCAGCCGCGGTCATACCGTGTCCCTCCTGATCAACTGCGCGGGCGTGATGGCGACACCGCTGACTCGCGATGCCGACGGACACGAAGGCCAGTTCGCCACCAATCATCTCGGTCACTACCGTCTGACATGTGGCCTGTGGCCTGCCCTTCTCGCTGCTGATTCGGCGCGGGTAATAGCCGTGTCATCGCGCGGGCATCAGATTGCCGGTGTCGATTTCGAAGACGTTGATTTCGTTCGTCGCCCATACGACAAGTGGGTTGCTTACGGCCAGTCAAAAACCGCCAACGCACTGTTTGCGGTGGCACTCGATCGACGGGGCAGCGAGCACGGCGTGCGGGCATTCTCGTTGCATCCCGGGCAAATATTGACCGAACTTGCACGCCACTTGAGCGCGGATGAAATAGCCGCGTTTGATGCGCTGGACGAGCACGGTCGACCACGCGTGGCGCCCGAGTCCGGTCTGAAATCCCTTGAGCAAGGCGCCGCGACCGCACTCTGGTGCGCAACCAGTAACGCGCTGAATTCGACCGGCGGTGTTTACTGCGAAGACTGCGATATCGCGCCCATCAACGAAGCGGAATCGGGGCGCAAAGGTGTGGCGAAATGGGCTGCCAATGCCGATTTCGCCGAACGGCTCTGGACCTTGTCCGAGCAGTGGACCGGCATGACGGTCGCTTGACTGCATAGGCTAGCGCTTGCCTGCTACATATGGATATCCGTATATTCTCGCATCCATATGTACGGGCACATCGTATGTTCACTCCTCGCGAGCTGTTCAAGAACCTGGCCGACGAGACGCGCGCTCGCACCACCCTGCTGATCGCTAGCCACGGCGAACTGTGTGTCTGCGAGCTGATGTGCGCCCTCGACGACAGCCAACCGAAGATCAGCCGCCATCTCGCCCAACTTCGCAGCAGCGGTTTGTTGCTGGATCGGCGGCAAGGGCAGTGGGTCTACTACCGCCTTAATCCGGATCTACCCGCCTGGGTACACGACATCCTCAAAGTGACGGTGCAGGCCAACGCGGACTGGCTTCAGAAAAACACCTCGCGTTTGCAGAACATGGACGGGCGCCCTGTCCGTGATGTTGCTTGCTGCTGAATGACTCTCGGCCGTGGCGCATTTCCAGGTGTCTGATTCTTTAATGTCCGCCCGCAGTGGCAGGAGCAATTCCATGCGAATCCTTTTTATGTGCACGGCCAATAGCTGCCGCAGCATTCTTTCAGAAGCGATGTTCAACCACTTGGCGCCGAGCGGATTCGAAGCCGTGAGTTCGGGCAGTTTTCCCAAAGGGCAAGTGCTGCCGCGCAGTCTTGCCACGCTGCAACAGGCGGGCATTTCCATCGACGGTTTGAGCAGCAAGGGCAATGACGCCTTCGAGGACAACCCTCCGGATATTGTGATTACCGTGTGCGACAAGGCTGCGGGCGAATCCTGCCCGGTGTACTTCGGTCCGGCGCTCAAATCTCATTGGGGCCTGGAAGATCCATCTGACGTCACGGGTGACGAAGCTGCCGTTGGGGCGGCCTTCCGTGCAACGCTGGCGCGGATAGAACTTCGCTGCACAGCCTTCCTCGCCCTGCCCTTCAGCGACCTCGGTTGCGATGAGCTCAAACATCAGCTGGATCGAATCGGCACTCTCTAAGCAGGAGGACACATGGCAACGCAATTGCCCAACCTGGATTTTTCCTTGCTCGACAGCGCGCCAATCGCAACTTCTGCTGGCGATCACAAGCCGCGCATTCTGTTGTTGTACGGCTCGACCCGCGAGCGCTCGTTCAGTCGTCTGCTGGTCGAAGAAGCCGCGGGCCTGCTGGAGCACTTCGGCGCGCAGACGCGTATTTTCAACCCGTCCGGGTTGCCACTGCCCGACGATGAACCCGTCGAGCATCCCAAGGTTCAGGAGCTGCGCGAGCTGGTGCTATGGTCGGAAGGCCAGGTCTGGTGTTCGCCGGAACGGCACGGCGCGATGTCCGCCGTGTTCAAGGCGCGGATCGACTGGATTCCGCTGGAGCTCGGCGCCGTGCGTCCCACTCAGGGCAAGACGCTGGCGGTGATGCAAGTGTGTGGCGGCTCGCAGTCGTTCAACGCAGTCAATCAGCTGTGCGTGTTGGGGCGCTGGATGCGCATGTTCACCATCCCCAATCAGTCTTCCGTACCGAAAGCGTTCATGGAGTTCGATGAAGCTGGCCCTCCAGGGATTTCACGCGGCGTATGCCGGCATTTCGTTGCCCAACGCCGGGAGCGTACGACTGCATGAAAGTCTGGGGGTCGGAACGTCGTCATGCCCACCCGGCGAGATCTGTCCTTATCCGCAACGCATGGAAAGTCCGTAGAACTGACAAGGCCCGATAAAATCGGGCCTTGTCGTTTCAACTATGTCAACGCGGCCACTTACAGGTCCGTAATTTCCTTGTGTCGCGGCACCAGCAGTTTCATCACGCTCCACGCCACCAGATAGGCGCAAGCGCAGATGGCGAACATGATCATGTAGCCGGTGTGAATGTCGTTGATCGATTTGTAGTAGTCGAATACCCAGCCACCGATCTTGGTCATCACGACACCGCCCAGACCGCCAGCGAGACCACCAATGCCGACGACGGAAGCGATGGATTTCTGCGGGAACATGTCGGACACGGTGGTGAAGATGTTGCACGACCACGCCTGGTGCGCCGAGGCGCCTACGCCGATCAGCAGCACCGGCACCCAGAAACTGATGTAGCCAAATGGCTGCGCCAGCAACACCACCAGCGGGAAGAACGCGATCACCAGCATGGCTTTCATGCGACCGTCATACGGCGCGTCGCCGCGTGCCATGAAGTAGCTCGGGAACCAGCCGCCGCCAATGCTGCCGATCATGGTCATGCTGTACAGCACGGCCAACGGCCACACGATGGCCTGGCCTTTCATGCCGTATTGCGCCGACAGGTAGGTCGGGAGCCAGAACAGGAAGAACCACCACACGCCGTCGGTCATGAATTTGCCGAAGGCAAATGCCCAGGTCTGGCGGTAGGTCAACAGCTTGAACCACGATACTTTTTTCTCGGCAACGCCCGGTTCCGGGGTAACGACGACCTGCGCATCACTGCGGATATAGGCCAGCTCTTCTGCCGACAGGCGTTTTTGCTTTTCCGGTTTTTCGTACAGCGCAATCCATACCGTCACCCAGACGAAGCCCAGCATGCCGATCACGATGAACGCCGCTTCCCAGCCCCACAGCCCGGCAATCAGCGGTACGCAGATCGGGGCGAGGATCGCGCCGACGTTGGCGCCGGAGTTAAAAATCCCGGTGGCGAACGAGCGTTCTTTCTTCGGGAAGTATTCGGCGGTGGCCTTGATCGCGATCGGGAAGTTACCCGCCTCACCGATCGCCAACACAGCGCGGGACAGCATGAAACCGGCGATGGACACTGGAATCACGGCTAAGCCGAACGCAGCACTTATCGAAGCGATGCCCTCTCCCATCGGTACTGCAAAGGCATGCATCATGGCGCCGGTCGACCAGATACTGATCGCGATGACGTAGGCTTTGCGGGTGCCAATCTTGTCGACGAAACGGCCGGCAAACAGCATGGAAATCGCGTAGACAAACTGGAACACCGAGGCGATGTTGGCGTAGTCGGTGTTGCTCCAGCCGAATTGCGACGACAGGTCCGGCGCCAACAGACTGAGCACCTGACGGTCGAGGTAGTTGACGGTGGTAGCAAAAAACAGCAGCGCACAGATCGTCCAGCGGTATTTGCCGACCGCCTGGCCGACACGTTGCGCATTAATGGGCTCGTTCAGATTCATGGCATCACTTTATTATTGGATTATGGTGATGATCTCTCGGTTTCAAGCGAGATCACTTGTTACGCGCAACACATTGCTCAGTGGCTCGCGTCAGACGAGTAGCACGTGCAATCGGGGGGTGGAGGTAGCGGCCACAGACACGCGAGATGACTGTGCTAACAAGCGAGCAGTCAAGACCGGGCCACAGGAAGCGACCTTAAGGGCGGAGAGAAAGCGGATTGAGTTCATGATGGGACCCGATTTTTGTTTTTAGAGGTGTAACATCGTATGTCATCGTACAACTGTGCCTTTTATAACGAGTCGCCTACCCGGCTGTCAATCTTCAAAATAGCCGTTCGTCTCGGTTAATGAAGCCGCTTAACGTGCGATTGATGCCAAAAGGCGCAGGCTGCACCGTTCCGATTGGCACAGTCTTCCCATTTTGGAAGTGAGTATTTGAAAATCAGATAGTCGTACGACAACGCATGTCGTGACGATGAAGAGCGCGGTAGCTATTTAACCAGCCGCGTTTCCTTCGACGGCCTGTAGCCAAAATACGAGCTGTAGCACTTGCTGAAATGGCTCGGCGAGACAAAACCACACGCCACTAACACATCCACCTGGGACAGCTCCGTGTGCTGCAGCAGACGCCGCGCTTCGGTAATGCGCAGCTCCATGTAATAGCGTTGCGGCGTGGTGCCGAGTTGTTCCTTGAACAAACGCTCCAGTTGCCGACGGGAACGCCCGGCGTAAATCGCCAGTTGCTCCAGCTCCAGCGGCTCTTCGAGGTTGGCGTCCATCAGTTTCACCACCTCACGCAGCGGCGCGCTCACGCAGACATTCTCCGTGGGTTTGATCCGCCGATAGCGCGACTCTTCGAAGGCGAGGATGTCTTCGATGCCTTCGACCAGCGCTTTGTCGTGCAGGCCCTTGATCCAGTCCAGCGCCATGTGAAACGCACCCGATGGGCTGGACGCCGTGAGCCGGTCGCGATCAATGACATAGGGTTCGCTGGTGACGTGGGTGGCCTTGGCGATTTCCGCGAGTGCGGGGCGATGCTCGGGGTGAATCGCGCAACGATAGCCATCCAGCAAACCGGCGGTGCCGAGGAACCAGCCGCCATTCCACAAACCGGCCAGGCTGACGCCTTGATCCGCCGCCGCTCGCAACAGGCTGACCAGTTCATCACTCGCTTTCAGCTCTGTGCGGTAGCCACCGCAGATCACCAGCAGATCGAGGTCGTGGATCGCCGAATGATCGATGCGCGCGTCAGGCCGAATCACCAGCCCCAGATCGCTGACCACCTCGCCATCGTGCAAACCAAATGTGCGGGAGGAGAACAACCTGGGTCGCAGCAGGTTGGCGGTAACGATCGTATCCAACGCCTGGGTAAACGCCGGCAGCGAGAAATGTTCGAGCAGCAAAAAACCTGTCCGGGTCAGTTGAACAGGCTCGTTGGGTTTCTCGTTCAGATAGCGAAGATTCTTGCCCTTCATGCCACCGCTGAATTGGCGTCGTTCGATCAATGATTGAGGCACTCGGTTGCGTTAACGAACTAGGAGTCTGGCACATCAGGATATCGCAAAACGGTCTACGCTCCTTCCATCGGAACCCACAGAGATAGCGCACATGATCCGTAGCTGGCTGACCGCTTCACTATTTTTGACGCTGAGCCTCCCCGCGTTTGCCGGTATCACGCCATTCCCCACCTCATTCCGCACTCAGGACATTGCCGTAGAAGGCGCGAAAATCCACGTTCGCGTCGGCGGTAAAGGGCCGGCCGTGGTGCTGTTGCACGGTTTCGGCGACACCGGCGACATGTGGGCGCCGCTCGCCGCAGACCTGGCCAAGGACCACACGGTCGTGGTGCCGGACCTGCGCGGCCTGGGATTGTCGTCCATTCCGGAAAGTGGCTACGACAAGAAAACCCAGGCCGGCGATATTCGCGCGGTATTGGCCGCGTTGAAGATCGAACACTCGGTGGTCATCGGGCATGACATCGGCACCATGGTCGCCTTCGCCTACGCCTCGCGTTATCCGCAACTGACCGATCGCCTGGTAGTAATGGATGCTCCGGTGCCGGGCATTCCACCCTGGAACGACATCGTGCGTTTGCCGGTGCTGTGGCACTTCGATTTCGGTGGCCCGGATGCCGAGCGCCTGGTGGCGGGACGTGAGCGCATCTACCTGGACCGTTTCTGGAACGACTTCGCCGGCGACCCCAAAAAGGTCGATGAAGCCACCCGTCAGCATTACGCCAAGCTTTACGCGCGCCCCGGCACCATGCACGCGGCGTTTTCGCAGTTCCGCAGCATTCGCCAGGACGTAGTGGACAACGAAGCGTCGAACAAGACTCGACTGCCCATGCCAGTGCTGGCCATCGGCGGGGAAAAATCCTTCGGCAACAACGAAGCCATCGTCATGCGCAATGCCGCCGATAACGTCACGGAAGTGGTGATTCCCGGGGCGGGACACTGGCTGATGGAAGAAGCGCCGGGGCCGACGATCAAGGCGGTTCGCGATTTTATTGCGAAGTGATGGGGTCCAGCCCGCGCTGCACACACCAGGACAGCGGCAACGTCAGCAGCAAAATCGCCGACAACGTCATGACCGCGACAGGAATTCCCGTGATATCTCCAGGGTGACCAGACACCACCGGCGCCAGCGCCCTGCCACCGATGGTGCCGGTGTAGAACAGCGCGAACGCGTGCTCGCGTTTCTCGGCACTGGACAGCTCCGGGACCACGCCATACAGCGTTTGATCGAAACACTGATGGCGCTGGTCGCGGGCGAAAATCACGAGGAGAAGTATCAGGAAGCGTTGCGCATCCTGTCAGCGATAGCGGGGGCGATGCTAATTCCTCTGATGCTGCGCCGTTCCAGAACTGATCGGATCGTCTCAAACCAGGGCTTTTTCAAAGTACACGCGATCGAACCCATCCTCCGAGCGCCGTTCCACTTCGACGTAACCCAGCCGAGGGTAAATGGACAGGTTGTCGCTCATCTTTACGTTGGTGTAGAGATGAACGCTGGCAAGGTCCAGTTGCAGCGCCTGGGCCTCGCAAAATTGAATCAATGATTTACCGATGCCCTTCCCGCGCCCGGCTTCAGAGACGGCGACATTTTCAAGAAACATATGCTGATCCACCGCAAAGAACACGATGAAACCCCGCACGTCGTCTTGCTCCCCGATGGCAACGTGCACCTGACCCGCAGCGATCTGGGCGCCGAAATCCGCCAGCATCGGCGCAGGTTTTCGACCGATCACCTGAACATACTGGGCATACGCTTGCTCGGCACAGGCGCGAACAGCATCTTCGTCGGTGGCAACGGCTTTACGGACCCTGTGTCGCTCACTCATGGCAGCTCCTGAAAACACCTGCGGGGAAAAGCTTCGCGGAAACTGCTTACCGGCGATCCACCCAAATCGTCTGCACATTGCAAAACTCGCGGATGCCGAAATGGGACAGCTCACGCCCAAAGCCACTCTTCTTGATACCACCAATCGGTACTCGAGCGTCAGACGCTGTGTAGCCGTTGATGAACACGCCGCCCGTCTCCAGACGCGAAGCGATCTGCCGAGCCTGCTGTTCGTCAGCCGACCATACGCTGCCCGCCAGGCCGAACTCGCTGTCATTCGCCAGTTCCACCGCATGATCGGCGTCGCGCGCAGCGATGAGCGACGCCACCGGGCCGAACAGTTCTTCTTTGAAAGAGGTCATGCCCGGCAATACACCGGCCAGAATCGTCGGCGCGTAATAGTTGCCCTCGCCTTCGACCTTGTGCCCGCCTAACAGCAACGATGCACCTTCCTTCAGTGTCGCCTGGACCTGACCCTCCAACTCGTCGCGAAGGTCATAGCGAGCCATCGGGCCGATGTAGGTGTCCTCGGCCTGAGGATTACCGACGGTCAGCGCCTTCACCGCCGCGACGAACTTTTCGGTGAACACTGGCAGCAGGCTTTCTTCAACGATGATGCGCTTGGCGGCGACACAGATCTGACCGCTGTTCTGGAAGCGACCCACCACCGCAGCTTTCACCGCTTCCTCCACGTCGGCATCTGCCAGCACGATGAACGGATCGGAACCCCCCAGTTCCAGTACACATTTCTTCAGATTCGCTCCGGCCTGACTGGCAATGGCCGATCCCGCCCGAACACTGCCAGTGACCGCGACGGCAGCAATTCGAACATCCGCAATGGCGGTGGATACGCCCTCATTGGTGACGTTGATCACCTCGAACACACCGTCGGGAAGTCCTGCCTCGATCCACGCGTCGCGCAGTAAATAAGCGCAGCCCATGACATTCGGCGCGTGCTTCAGCACGTAGGTGTTGCCCGCCAGGATGATCGGAATAGCCCCGCGCAGGACCTGCCAGACAGGGAAATTCCAAGGCATGACCGCCAGCACCGGGCCCAGCGGCTGGAACTCGATGCGCGCCTTGTCATTTTCGACCGAGGTTTTCTCCGACAGCAGCATGGCCGGGCCGTGTTCGGCGTACCAGTCGCAAGTCGCCGCGCACTTTTCGATTTCAGCGCGCGCCTGAGTGATGGGTTTACCCATTTCGGCGGTCATCATCTGCGCCATCGCTTCGGCCCTGGACCGCAGCACTTGCGCCATCTTGCGCAGCGCACCGGCACGTGCGCTGACGGATTCTCTGCGCCAGGCTTTGAAACCGGCGGCTGCGCGCACCAAAGACTGCTCCAGGTCGGCAGCGTTCTCGAAGGGATACTCAGCGAAGACCTGTCCGTTGACCGGGTTGAGTGAGAGAGCGTATAGCGGGGAGGTGTGGTTCGGCATCGGTGATTCTCCTGAAGGCGCCCGTCGATGATGACCTATGGACGCCACCATAAGCGTCAGGCTAACTTTCCGATAATGAATAATTATCAACAAAACATTCTCCCGGAGAGAACGTAATGGACCTTATTCAACTCAAACTTTTCCAGACGGTCACTGAAGAAGGCGGTATCACAGCGGCCGCCGAGCGCCTTGATCGTGTGCCTTCGAACCTCACTACGCGGATCAAACAACTGGAACAGTAACTGGGCGTTGATCTGTTCATTCGGGAAAAACTGCGCCTGCGCCTATCGGCTGGACGTTCCTGGGTTACACCCGGCGAATTCTCGAACTCTCCGGTCGCCTCAGCGCGGCGTTCGTCGACGGCCCACTGCGTCATCCGGGACTCGAAGGCATCAGGGTTTTTGAGGAAGAAATGGTGCTGATCACACCTTCCAGCCATCTGGCTGACGTGGCGAAGGGGCATCCGAAGTCCCGCGCTGAACGCGTTCATTGAGCTTACGCAGGTGGAATCCGGCAAGTCCGAGCATTTGATTGCCCAGAAAGGCGCCTGACCGGGATAACCCGCCGCACTGTCGATAATTTATTTATTGATTCATTGCGCGTGCTGCCAGTTTTTGTAGACAAACTCCAGGCTGTAACCGTCCGGATCAAGGACATTGGCCGCGTAATAATTCGGGTCGTAATGCAGACGGGCGCCCGGTGCGCCATTGTCGAGCGCGCCATTTTCCATGGCGCCGGCGTAGGCTGCATCGACCTCGGCCTGGCTCCTCGCCACAAACCCGACGTGCACCGCCCGCCCCTCGACCACGCCTTTGCGCAACCAGAAGAACATCCGTCCGTTAGCACCGAAACCCTTGAGGTCTGGGTGTCCCGGCGGCCCGTCGTTGCCGTCGAAATCCAGCCGCGCGGTGATACCGAGCGGGGTCAGTGCGGCGTCGTAAAAGCGGATCGAACGCGCCATATCACTGACAGACAAAAAGATGTGATCAAGCATGATTTCAACCTCGTGATTCAGATGATGTAACCGCCAGCCACTTCGAGGGTCTGGGCATTGATCCAGCGTCCCTCTTCCGACAACAGCATGGCGATCACCTGCGCTACATCCGCCGGTTCGCCCACTCGACCGAGCGCCGTTTGCCCGGCAAGCAGCGCCTCGAACTCGTCATTCAAACCGCCACCCAGCTCGGTGCGAATCGCGCCTGGCGAGACGGCATTGGCGCGTATTCGCCGGTCGCCGAACTCCTTGGCCATGTAACGGGTCAGCACATCCAGCCCGCCCTTGAAGGCGGCATAAGGCGCAACGCCCGCCGTTGCAACACGGGTGGTCGCACTGGTCAGATTGACGATGCCGGCGCCCTCTTCCATCAACGGCAACAAGGCCTGGGTGAGGAAAAACGGGCCTTTGAGGTGAACATTTAGCAGGCTGTCAAACTGCGCTTCTGTGACCGACTCCAGCGGACAGAACAAACCGTGGCCCGCGTTGTTGACCAGGCCACTCAGGGTGTTGACGTCCCACGTCATCTGCAATGCCTGGACGACATTCGAGCGAAATTTATCGAAACTGCTGACATCGGCAACATCCAGTTGCAGCGCCACAGCCTTGCCGCCCGCCGCCTGAATTCGACCGATAACAGACTGCGCGGCCTGCGCATTGCTCTTGTACGTGAGGATCACGCCCATGCCCTGCGCTGCACAATGTTCGGCGGCACTGGCGCCGATGCCTCGACTGCCGCCGGTGATGATGATTACGCCCATGTGATGCTCCGCTGTCGTTGAAGTGAGCGACCACAGTAACCACGCCCCACTTCGACGACGCAGCCGTTCCTGCCCGATACCTGCCTGTTTCTGCTTTTCGCTTGCGCCGGATGCGCTGCACCGATCAGCATGCCTCCCATGAACACACAACTGATGGAACTCCGTTCTCTGGCCTCTAAGGCCGAGAACCGTCGCACTGAAACGGGTATTCCGCGCGTAGCCATGGTTCAGGGCGAAATTCCTGAGCACATGCTGGCGGCGGTGTATGACCCGATGATCAACCTGATCCTGCAGGGCAGCAAATCGATGACCGTCGGCGATCGCACGTTGCGCTACGACCCGGCAACGTATTTTGTGATGTCCATCGAGTTGCCAGCGGTGGGACGCGTGCACCCGGCGGCCTCGGGCGAACCTTATCTTGCGGTCAGCCTGACGCTTGATCCAATGGTGCTCTCGACCCTGCTGGCTGACCTGCCCAAACCGATCGGCCGTTACGATAACGATCCAGGATTTTCGGTGGCCGCGGTCACGCCAGCATTGATGGATGCCTGGGTGCGCATGCTGCGACTGATGGACAGCCCCGAGGAAATCGCCGCCCTCGCCCCCGTCTACGAACGGGAAATTCTCTACCGGGTACTGCAAGGCCCCCATGGCTGGATGCTCCGGGAGATTGCCGCACCGGACACCGCCATGGCCCGGGTCAGCCTGGCCATCCAGTGGATTCGCCAATACTTCGCCGAACCCATCCGCGTGGAGGCACTGGCGCAGAAAGCGGCGATGAGCGTGTCTGCGTTTCACCGCCACTTCAAAGCCGTGACGACGCTGAGCCCGTTGCAGTATCAGAAACGGGTGCGATTGCTTCAGGCGCGCACGCTGATGGTCGCCAGTGCACGGAATGTCACCAGCGCAGCGTTTGAGGTCGGCTATGAAAGTGCCACGCAGTTCAGCCGGGATTACGCCCGGGTATTCGGCCTTCCTCCGGCGCGAGACGCGGCAAGGATTCTGGGCGAAACCAAAGGGCTTCACATCATCTGACCAGCCCCGCTGAGTAAGCTCGGAGAGTGCACGCCAAATCTGCTGCTATGATTTCCTTCAGTCCGCAAAAGCGGCGGAACATTTCACTTGCCTTGGAGGCACTGACGCCGGTCTACAGTCGCGTTTTAATGTTGGGCCTGTGCCTGACTGTTTCGCCCGCCTGGGCAGATTCCGTTGATACCCGGCTGGGAAAACTGGAGCTGAAAAATGGCTACCCCAGCCCCCGGGAACACATTGGGAATGGGTGCTGACGCTCAATCCTGATCAGGAAAGCTCCAACTACTCGCAACTGGATGAGCGCACCGACTACACTTTCGAGGCGATCACTGTCGCGGCGGGGATGATCAAGCCCATCGTCGGCGCTGGCTCGCAATACATGAGCGCGTCGAAAGACGTGAACGGGCAATGGCTGGATGGCGGCAAAAATTACCGTTTGCATGTACCGGCGAATGTCCCGGTGAAAGACTTCTGGTCATTCACCGTTTACGACAACCTGACCCGATCGATGGTACAGACCGATACCCACAAGGCGGCGTTGTCGTCTTATGACACGCTGGCGAAAAACCCCGACGGTTCGATTGATCTGTATTTCGGCCCTGCCGAGCCGAGCGCGCAGGCGAGCAACTGGATCAAGACCTCGCCGGGCAAAGGCTGGTTCGCCTATTTCCGTTGGTACGGTCCGACGCAAGCGTTCTTCGACAAAACCTGGGCGCTGACCGACATCCAGGCCCTCTGATCCCGGGTGGCCGCCGCACACCCGCGGCGGCTGCCTGGCCAAGGGCTTAGGTGACCCCCTGCGAAACGATGTCAATTAGTCACAACGCCAGATAAGCGATAGTCTCAGATCACATCCTTTCAAAGCGCCCACCCATGACCCACTCAGAGTTTTCACAGGACATCGAAGCCATCGGCAGCATTGACGCGGTGCCGGTGATCCTGAGCATGGTCAAGCACCTGACCGGCATGCGTTTCGCCGCGGTGGCCAGGGTGACCGAAAAAAACTGGGTCGCCTGCGCGGTCGATGATTCCATCGATTTCGGGCTCAAAACCGGCGGCGAACTGGTACTCGAATCGACCATCTGTCATGAAATTCGCCAACACCGGAAGCCGGTCATTTTCGGCCACGCCAGCGCACATCCGATCTTTTCGCTGCACCACACGCCGAGAACCTACCGCCTGGAAAGCTACATCTCCATTCCCATCGTTCAAGCCAATGGCGAATTTTTCGGGACGCTCTGCGCCATCGATTCTGTTCCCGCGAACCTCGACGCACCCGAAATCGCCCAAACGCTCACCCTGTTCGCCCAACTGATTGCAATGAGTCTCGACACCCAGCTTCAGTTGAAAGCCACCAAACTCGAACTGAACGACGCCAAAGAACTCGGCCGGCTGCGCGAGCAGTTCATCGCGGTATTGGGGCACGATCTGCGAACACCGTTGAGCGCTATTCGCATGAGCGCCGATCTGCTGCAAACCAAGACCGCCGACAAACGCTCGCTGAATCTGATCTCGACGATCCGCAACAGCTCTACGCGGATGGGCGTGCTGATTGAAAACATCCTCGACTTTGCTCGGGGGCGGCTGGGGGGTGGTATTCCCGTGCAACGAAAACTGGTGGACGATCTGCAGCACACATTGCAAATGACCCTGGAAGAAGTCCAGGTGTCCCACCCTCACACCACGTTCATTCATTCGCTGGACGTACCGACGGGTGTCTATTGCGACGCGCTGCGCATCAGCCAATTGCTTTCGAACTTGCTGGGGAATGCGGTCACCCATGGCTCAACCACCGCGCCGATCATCCTCAAAGCCTATGCCGAGAACAACGAGATCGTGCTCTCGCTGACCAATCAGGGCACGCCGATTCCGTCGCCATTGATACCGCTGCTGTTCGAGCCTTTCACCCGGTCCGAGGCAGGGCAGCGCGGCGAAGGGCTGGGCTTGGGGCTTTACATCGCGGCGCAGATCGCGGCTGCGCACAACGGCACCTTAAGCGTGTCTTCGACAATTGAATCGGGAACGCGATTTGTCGCCCGATTCCCGGCGGAATTTAAATGGGTCTGAGTTGAGGCTCTCGCAAAACCTCCCACCACCAAGCCTAAAATTCCTGTGCAGCGCTGTGTATCACAATGTGTATGGCTATCCTCTTGATACATGAGTTTTCACCCGGCCCGCCACTCGACACAGGCCAGATACGTCATCGCGTTCAAATGCAGGCACGGTTCTACAAGGGATCAGCCCGACCCCTGACCCACGGCTTGCAACGGAGACATCACGATGAAGATGGCACTGCACAATAAAACCGTCACACCTCGCCGCCGTCTGGTCGGCTCGTCGATCCTCGTACTGGCCCTGTGCGGCGCACTCGCTACAGCCTGCGCCCAAACCTCCGTCGCAGAGCCCGTCGCTAGCCAGGCCGGCGCCACGTATGCGCCCTCTCCGTTTGGCCCGCTGAAACATGTCAACGCCGGACTGCTGAACGTGGCCTACGCCGAAACCGGCCCGGCGGATGGACCGGTGGTGATCCTCCTGCACGGCTGGCCGTACGACATTCACAGCTATGACGAAGTCGCTCCGCTGCTGGCAGCAAAGGGCTATCGGGTACTGATGCCGTATGCGCGGGGCTATGGCGATACGCATTTCCTCTCCGACAAAACCGTGCGCAATGGCCAGCCGGCCGCACTGGCCAGTGACGTCATCGACTTCATGGACGCCCTGAAGATCAAAAAAGCGGTGCTCGGTGGTTATGACTGGGGCGCACGCTCCGCCGACATTGTCTCGGCGCTGTGGCCGGAGCGGGTCAAGGCGCTGGTGTCGGTCAGCGGCTACCTGATCGGCAATCAGGCGGCCGGCAAGAACCCGCTGCCCCCCAAGGCTGAATTGCAGTGGTGGTATCAGTTCTACTTCGCCACCGACCGTGGTCGCGCCGGGTACGAGAAAAACACCCACGATTTCGCCAAGCTGATCTGGCAACTGGCTTCGCCGAAATGGGCGTTCGATGACGCGACGTTCGACCGCAGCGCCAAGGCGCTGGACAACCCCGACCACGTCGAGATCACCGTCTTCAACTACCGCTGGCGCCTGGGCCTGGTCCAGGGCGAGACGCAATACGACGCGCTCGAACAGAAACTGGCCACGGCACCGTCCATCAGCGTGCCGACCATCACTCTGGAAGGCGATGCCAACGGCGCGCCGCATCCCGCGCCAGAGGACTACGCCAAGCGCTTCACCGGCAAATACGAGTTCCGGCTGATCAGCGGCGGCATCGGCCACAACCTGCCGCAGGAAGATCCAAAAGCATTCGCCAAAGCGGTGATTGATGCGGATCACCTTTGATGATTGATCCATAGTCCGAGACTTACTCCAGCAGCTAGATCAGATACGACTCTACTGCCGTGTCGACGAAATCACGCCGACTTTCATGAAAAAAGCCTACTTCAAATCCATGGATAACCGAGCAAGCTCGCTCCTGAAGGGTTGCGATTGCGATTGATCCAGCTACTTTGTAAACCGACTCATTTCGCCGTGGCCGTCTTGAACTTGGTCCAGGTGCGCATCCGCGCGCGCATGTCGGACTGAGGAATGTCCCTGCCCGGAATCAAGCGCCCGTAGGTGGCTTCATCAAGGTAGATATCCGGGTTGTTGCGCATGCTCGCATCGACATTCGGGCGGGCCTTGGCGTTGGAGGTAGGGTAGCCGGTGAAGTTACTGATGGCCGCCATGTTCTCCGGGCGCATCACGAAGTTGATGAACGCGTAGGCGAACTCCGGGTGTTTGGCGTCTACCGGGATGGCCATGGTGTCCATCCACACGGTGGTGCCTTCGCGGGGAATGCGGTACTCGAATTTCGTGGTTTTACCGGCGCTGTCCGAGGTCCGTTGCGCCTGGGTCATGTCGCCGCTGTAACCGAGGGACACGCACAGGTTACCGTTGACCAGATCGGTCACCGGTTGCGACTGGAACTTGCGAATGTACGGCCGCAGTTTCATCAGCAGCTCACTCGCGGCCGCAAGGTCTTCGGGCTTGGCACTGCGCGGGCTGCGGCCGAGGTAATTGAGGACCACGGCCAACACTTCGTCCGGTGAATCGATCATCGAGATGCCACAGTCGGCCAACTTGCTGGCCAGTTCCGGTTTGAACAGCAGGTCGAGGCTGTTCACCGGCGCGTTCGGCAAACGCTGTTTGATCTGCTCATCGTTGTAAGTCAGGCCGATGGTGCCCCAGGTGTACGGGACGGTGGCCTGGCTCGAATGCTCGTACTGTGTGCGCAGTTTCTGCAAACCGGGCTCGATGTCATCCATCGCGGTGATTTTCGAGCGGTCCAGCGGCAACAGGCTGCCGGCGCGCACCAGGCGCTCGGCCACGGTGTCGCCGGGGAAAATCAAGTCATAACCGCTGCCGCCAGCGAGCATCTTGGCTTCCAGTGTTTCGCTGCCGTCCATGACGTCGTAGATCACCTTGATCCCGGTTTCGGCGGTGAATCTGGCCAGGGTGTCCTCGGCAAAGTAATCCGCCCAGTTGTACAGCCTCAGGGTTTTCTCTTCAGCGTGCAGCGTCGGCATGGCGAGGGCCATTCCCAAGGTCCCGAGCAACAACGTGTGCGCAATGTCCATGTCAAACCCCTTGAGTGTTCCAGCGTGCGTTGATGTTCCAACCGTCCTGACTCAGCAACGCCCCGTACATGTCCGGGCGCCGGTCGCGGTAAATCCCCCAGCTCAGGCGCTCTTCGCGCATGGCGGCGAGGTCGAGGCTGTGCACCAGCACGCCGGTGCTGTCGCGGTCGGCTTCGGCGAGCAATTTGCCCTTGTGATTACTGATGAAGGACGAGCCGTAGAAGCTCATTTGCAACTCAGGATCGGTCGTCGCCACTTCCCGGCCGACGCGATTGGCCGCCACCACCGGCAAGATGTTCGCCGCCGCGTGACCGCGCATGGTCATCTGCCAGTGATCGCGTGAATCCAACGCTGCACAGCCAGGCTCGGAACCGATCGCCGTGGGAAACAGCAAGACTTCAGCGCCCATCAGCGCCAGGCAGCGCGCGGTCTCGGGGAACCACTGGTCCCAGCAGACACCTACGCCAAGGCGCCCGAACGCGGTGTCCCAGACGCGGAAACCGGTGTCGCCGGGGCTGAAGTATTCCTTCTCCTGGTAACCGATGGCGTTGGGGATGTGGGTCTTGCGATAGACCCCCAGCAAACGCCCGTCGGCATCCGCCACGCTCAGGGAATTGAAGTAGGCGTTGCCGGCCTTCTCGAACCAGCTCAGCGGCAACACCACGCCCAATTCCTTGGCCAGCGCGGCAAAGCGCTTGAGGACGTGGCTGACCCGATATTCTTCGGCCAGCGCCAGGTGCTTGTGGCTTTGCTCAATGCAGAAATACGGCGTGGCGAACAGCTCCTGCAACAGGATGACCTGCGCGCCTTTCGCCGCCGCCTCACGCACCAGCTGTTCGGCGAGATCGAGGTTTTTCGGCAAGTCCCAGGTGCAGGGCATCTGGGTGGTGGCAATCGTCAGAATGGTCATGGCATCAACCCTTCACTGGCCAGGCAGGCTGTTGCTGGGTGATGCAATGCACCCCGCCGCCCCCATGCGCCAGGTGGTTGATCCGCACCGGCACCACTTCGCGCCCCGGGAACGCTTGAGCCAATACTTCGGCCGCCGCGTTGTCGGCAGCGATGCCGTAGGCCGGCATGATGATCGCGTTGTTGGCGATGTAGAAGTTGGTGTACGAGGCGCAGAACACTTCGGCTTCGGTGTCCACGGCTTCACTCGCTTCATACAACTCGATCAGCTCGAATTTGCGCCCGTTGGCATCAGTGGCCAGTTCCAGCGCACGACGGTTTTCGCGGGCCACTTCGGCATACACCGACTGTTTGTCGTGGGTTGCGTCCACCAGTAATACGCCGGGACGGGCGAAGGCGCAGACGCCATCGACATGGCCGTCGGTCATGTCGCCCGTCACGTAATCCGGGTCGCCCGGCAGCCAGATCGTTTTCTTCACGCCCAGCAGACGGCTAAAGATTTCTTCCATCTCGGCCTTGGTCATTCCCGGGTTGCGATTGGGGTTGAGCAGCACCGACTCGGTGGTGATCAAGGTGCCCTCGCCGTCGACATGGATGGCGCCGCCCTCATTGCTCAATGGTGTGCCAAAGCACGGCATGCCGAGGTGATTGAGTACGCTGCGGGCCAGCCCTTCATCCAGATCGTGGGCCGATTTACCGCCCCACGCGTTGAAGCGCCAGCTGACACCGGCCAGCCCTTGTTGCGGGTGGCAGACGAAGCTCGGGCCGGAGTCGCGGCACCAGCTGTCGTTGACCGCCAATTCAATCAGTTCGATGTTGGGACCGCACAGCGCTCTGGCGCTGGCAACCGCCGATGGATCGACGACCATTTTCACTGGTTCAAAACGGGCAATGGCGTTGGCCACCCCGGCAAAATTCACTTGCACTTGTGCCAGCGTAACGCGCCAACCCGACTCCCACAGTGCCTGGTTGTGCGGCCAGACCATCCAGGTCGCCGCGTGCTTTACCCACTCCGCCGGCATCTTCCAGTCGATGTTTTGCAGTTCGTTCTGTTGCATGACAAGCACCCTTGAGTTAAGTCATTGTGTTCAATGAAAATGATCTGTGTGGTCCTGGCATGCATGCTACGGCCGCCAAAACGGGCGAACAAACGATGGATTTTGCAGAGAAGTGATTAGAGGAACTTATCAATATGCTCAAGCACTGGCCCCCGCTCAGCACCCTTCGCGGCTTTGAAGCCGCCGCGCGGCTGGGCAGTTTTCACAAGGCGGCGGACGAGTTGCACCTGACGCAATCGGCGATCAGCCAGCAGATTCGCACCCTTGAGGCGTACCTCGAGCAGCCGCTGTTTCATCGCAGCGGACGCAGCGTCAGCCTGACCGATGCCGGCCACGATTTGCTCAGCACCACCCAGGCGCTGTTGCAGCAACTGGCGGTCGGCATTCGTCGCCTCGGGCAATACCAGAAACCCAACCAACTGGTGCTCAACACGACGCCGGCCTTCGCCCGACACTGGTTGCTGCCACGGTTGGCGGATTTCCGACGGGAGCATCCGGAAGTCGACCTGTGGATTTTCAGCACCGATGAAGTCCCGGACATGGCCTCCCAGACCATCGACCTCGCCGTGCGCGATGACATCAGCTCTCAGGCTGAGTGCAGTTTCAGAGTGCTGCACGCCGATCGCCTCTATCCGGCCTGTCACCCGCAGGTGTTGGCGCTCCCCGCCGACCAGCGCACCACCCTTCACGGCGAGCGGGAAATGGACTGGAGTCATTGGGCCGTGGAGGCCGGGATTGATGTCGGGCAGCAGGATCAGGGGCTGAATTTTTCCGATCCCGGTTTGCTGATGGACGCCGCGTGTGCGGGTCTCGGGATTGCGTTGGTCAGCCAGTTATTGAGTCGGCCGGCGCTTGCGAATGGGCAGTTGAAGCCGTTAGTGGAGGAAACCATTCGCGGGCCGAACTGGGCGTTGTTGACGCATCGGGACAGTGAGAACGATCCGTTGGCGCGGAGTTTCGTCGAGTGGTTGCTGGACAACCTGGCACCCGCGAGCACAAGGCTTTAACGACCAGCACGGTCATTGTAGGTCGTGTATTGAGTCTGGCTGCTCAGGCCTTGGCCGCCATCGCGGTCACTTCCACCCGCATTCCTTCAACCGCCAACGCCACACCCACTGCGGCGCGAACCGGCCATGGCTTGGCGAAGAAACGCTTGTAGACCTCGTTGAATGCGGCACGGTCGGCCAGGTCGGTGAGGTAGATGGTCAGGTGCATGACGCGGTCCATGGAACTGCCGGCGCGCTCCAGCGCAACCTTTAAGGCCTGCAACGTGCACTCGCTCTGCGCGGTGATGTCGCCCAGCTCCAGGCTGCCGTCGGCGCGGGTCGGGATCTGGGTGGAAACGAGGATGCCGTTGAAGTCGGCA
This sequence comes from Pseudomonas sp. GB2N2, assembly GCF_054897705.1. Lineage (NCBI taxonomy): Bacteria > Pseudomonadati > Pseudomonadota > Gammaproteobacteria > Pseudomonadales > Pseudomonadaceae > Pseudomonas > Pseudomonas sp. GB2N2. The sequence continues at coordinate 1,047,600 of NZ_CM142701.1, read as the reverse complement.
ACGTCCGAGGAGATGGAATCCGCGTCGGGATCGGGGGTAAAGATGATGTCCTGGTTGGCCATGGGATGCTCTTGTTCGAGGTTGAAAAAGGTGTGGGCAGTTTACAGAAAGAGCTCTGCCTCAGTTATTTATACTCAAATGCCAGCTTAATAATATTTTACCGATACCAGGGTCATCCCTAGTCTTGAGCCCAAGAAATGGCAGGCCGTTAGCGACCTCAATCCAACTCGAAGGGTATAGAGATGACCACTGAGAAAATAACAACAGACACGCTGATTGTTGGCGCCGGTCAGGCTGGCGTGGCCATGAGTGAGCATTTGAGCAAGCTGGGCGTGCCGCATCTGGTGCTCGAGCGCAACCGAATTGCCGAACGCTGGCGCACCGGCCGCTGGGATTCGCTGGTGGCGAACGGTCCGGCCTGGCACGACCGCTTTCCGGGTCTGAATTTTGACGACCTCGGCCCCGACGAATTTGCGCCGAAAGAACGTGTCGCCGATTACTTCGAAGCCTATGCCCGGAAATTCAACGCGCCGATCCGCACCGGCGTGGACGTATTGAAGGTTGAACGCAACGTCGGTCGCCCGGGCTTCACCATTGAAACTTCTGAAGGCGTGATCGAAGCCAACCGCGTGGTTGCCGCCACCGGGCCTTTCCAGCGCCCGGTGATCCCGCCGATTGCGCCGCAGGATCAGCCGTTCCTGCAGATCCACTCCGCCGATTATCGCAACCCGCAACAATTGCCTGAAGGCGCCGTGCTGGTGGTGGGCGCCGGTTCGTCGGGCGTGCAGATCGCCGATGAATTGCAGCGTTCCGGCAAGCAGGTTTACCTCTCCGTCGGCGCCCACGACCGCCCGCCTCGCGCTTACCGCGATCGGGATTTCTGCTGGTGGCTGGGCGTGCTCGGCGAGTGGGATCAAGTGGCAATGAAACCGGGCCGCGAGCACGTGACCATTGCCGTCAGCGGCGCACAGGGCGGCCGCACCGTGGATTTCCGTGGGCTGGCGCATCGCGGCATGACGCTGGTGGGGTTGACCCAGGCGTTCAACGGCAGCGTGGCGACCTTCCAGGCGAACCTTGCCGAGAATCTGGCCCGTGGCGACGAGAATTATCTGGCGCTGCTCAACGCTGCGGATGCCTACATCGAACGCAACGGCCTGGACCTGCCGCAAGAGCCGGAAGCGCGGATGACCTTCGCGGACCCGGACTGCGTGACCCATCCGATCCTCGAACTGGACCTGGCCAAGGCCGGCGTGACGTCGATCATCTGGGCCACCGGTTTTGCCACCGATTACAGCTGGCTGAAAGTCGGTGCTTTCGACAACAAGGGCAAGCCGCAGCATCAGCGCGGTGTGTCAAGCGAACCGGGCGTGTACTTCCTCGGTTTGCCATGGCAGTCGCGTCGCGGGTCTTCGTTCATCTGGGGCGTCTGGCATGACGCCAAGTACGTGGCGGATCACATCGCCATCCAGCGTTCGTATCTCGCCTATCACGATGCGGCGCAACGCGAGGCTGAAGTCGCCTCGGTCGTCACTAAAAAAACGGTCAGCGCCTAAGCCATTTTTCAGGAGTTTCACATGTCCACGCCAACCCACACCCGCATTCGCATGTTCAACACCAAGGAAACCTACCCGAATCAGAGCCTGGACAATGACCTTTGCCAGGCGGTCCGTGCCGGCAACACGGTGTACGTTCGCGGCCAGGTCGGCACCGATTTTGAAGGCCAATTGGTGGGCCTCGGTGACCCGCGCGCGCAGACCGAGCAAGCCATGCGCAACGTCAAGCAATTGCTGGAAGAGGCTGGCAGCGATCTGAGCCACATCGTCAAAACCACGACGTACTTGATTGATCCGCGGTATCGCGAGCCGGTGTATCAGGAAGTCGGCAAGTGGCTCAAAGGCGTGTTCCCGATTTCCACCGGGCTGGTGGTGTCGGCGCTGGGTCAACCGCAGTGGTTGATGGAGATTGATGTGATTGCGGTGATTCCCGAGTAGACCGAGTCGCGGCCATCGCGAGCAGGCTCGCTCCCACATTTGATCGCATTCCAATGTAGGAGTGAGCCTGCTCGCGATGAGGCCGGGCCAGACACCTCATTCATCAAGGAGTAAACCCCATGACCTTCTCCATCGCCGCCCGCTGCCCCGAAACCGGCCAGTTCGGCATTGCCATCAGCTCCTCCAGCATCGCCGTCGGCGCCCGTTGCCCGTGGCTGCTGCCAGGTGTCGGCGCGGTCTCCACGCAAAACATCACCCTGCCCTCCCTCGGCCCGGAAACCCTCGCCCTCATGGAGCAAGGCTTCACGCCCGCCGAAGCCCTGGACAACGTGCTCACGCGCAACGGCTACAGCCAATTCCGGCAGATCACCGCAATCGACCACCTCGGCCAGACCGCGCACTTCAGCGGCGGGCAAACTTTGGGCAACCACAATGCGGTGTCCGGTGAACAGTGCGTCGCCGCCGGTAATATGCTGGCGGCCCCTGGGGTGATCGAAGCCATGGTCGAGGCCTTTGAGCACGGCGAAGGTCAACTCGCCGACCGCATGCTCGCCGCGATGAAAGCCGCCATCGCCGCCGGTGGCGAAGCCGGTCCGGTGCATTCAGCCGCAATGGTCGTGGTCGGCGAGCTGACGTGGCCGATCATCAACCTGCGCGTGGACTGGGCCGGCGAAAACCCCATCGGCGAACTGGAAAAACTCTGGATCGCCTATCGGCCGCAAGTCCAGGACTACATCGACCGCGCCCTCGCCCCGGACAAATCCCCCGGCTACGGCGTTGCCGGGGACGACCGATGAACAGCAGCCGCGATTTGCTGCAGACGCTGGTGGCGTTTGACACCACCAGCCGCGAATCCAACCTGCAACTGATCGAGTTTGTCCGTGATTATCTGGCCGGATTTGAAGTGCCTTGCGAGCTGATCTACAACGAGGAGCGCAGCAAGGCCAACCTGTTTTCAACCATTGGCCCGGCGCATTTGCCGGGCATCGTGCTGTCGGGTCACACCGATGTGGTGCCGGTCGACGGTCAGCCGTGGACGGTGGCGCCGTTCGAGCTGACCGAGCGCAATGGCAAACTGTTCGGGCGCGGTACGGCGGATATGAAGGGTTACATCGCTTGCGTGTTGGCGCTTGTTCCTGCCCTCGTCAATGCTTCTCTAAAAATGCCGGTACACATTGCGCTTTCGTACGATGAAGAGGTCGGCTGCCTGGGCGTGCGCTCGTTGCTGACGGAACTGGAACGGCGTCCGGTCAAGCCGATGCTGTGCATCATTGGCGAGCCGACTGAGCTGAAACCGGTGCTCGGGCACAAAGGCAAACTGGCGATGCGTTGCGATGTTCACGGTGAAGCGTGCCATTCGGCGTACGCGCCGCTGGGCGTTAACGCGATTGAATACGCCGCTGAATTGATGGGTGAACTGGGGCGAATTGGCAATCGGCTCAAAGCGTCAGAGCATCACGACGAGCGATTTGATCCGCCATTTTCCACCGTGCAAACCGGGGTGATTTCCGGCGGCAAAGCGCTGAACATCGTCCCCGCCGATTGCCGCTTCGACTTCGAAATCCGCGCCCTGCCTTCGCACGATCCGAGCGAGGTTGCGCAGGAGCTGAAGGCGTATGCCGAGCAACAGGTTTTGCCACGCATGCGTGCGGTGAGTGAGCGCAGCGAGATTCGCTTCAGCCAGTTGTCGGCGTATCCCGGACTGGCGACGGACGCGCACAGTGAAGCAGCTGAGTTGATCGCTGCGTTTTCCGGTTCCCGCGAATTCGGCACCGTGGCCTTCGGCACCGAGGGCGGGCTGTTCGACGCCGCCGGCATCCCCACCGTCGTCTGCGGTCCTGGCAGCATGGATCAGGGGCACAAACCGGATGAGTTTGTCAGCATTGAACAGCTCAATGGCTGCGATGAAATGCTGCAAAGGATGCTGTCGTTCATCAGCTCATAGCTGGGTGGTGATCGCACAATCGCCCCCCCGCAAACCCCTGTAGGAGTGAGCCTGCTCGCGATCACGGAGTGTCAGTCAACGACGATGTCGCCTGACACTCCGCGATCGCGAGCAGGCTCACTCCTACAGGTTTTTTTTGCTGTCCGGCGAGCCATTTTTTTTAACGTCTCTACCAACAATCTTTGTAATTTATCTATCCCCACCCACCGCACATCATCCACTCCAACAAGAAAAGCGTTGCACTCGTGTGGCGCTCACCGAAGTACGTCCACGTACTCAAAATTGCCTTGGAGTCCGTCATGGTTACCGCAGCAACAACCTCCGCCCCGCTCATCGAGAAACACACCATCGGTTACGTGCCGCCCGAAGATCGCCACGGTAAAACCCGCGACTTGTTCACCCTCTGGTTCGGCGGCAACATCGCGCCGCTGCCCATTGTCACGGGCGCCCTCGGCGTGCAGATGTTCCACCTCAACCTGGTCTGGGGCATCGTCGCCATTCTCGTCGGCCACCTGGTCGGCGGCGTGCTGATGGCGCTGCACTCGGCGCAAGGCCCGCAGATGGGCATCCCGCAAATGATCCAGAGCCGCGCCCAATTCGGCTCCCTCGGCGCACTGCTGGTGGTGCTGATCGCCGGCATCATGTACATCGGCTTTTTCGCTTCCAACATCGTTCTCGCCGGCAAGTCCCTGCACGGCGTGGTCGACAGCGTGCCGGTGCCCGTCGGGATCGTCATCGGTGCCCTTGGTTCCGGGATCATCGGCATCATCGGCTACCGCTTTATCCACGTGCTCAACCGCATCGGCACCTGGGTACTCGGCGCCGGCATCGTGCTCGGCTTCGGCTACATTTTTACCCACGTGCAGACCGTCGATTTCCTCACCCGTGGCAGCTTCAACCTCTCCGGCTGGCTTGCCACCGTGTCCCTCGCCGCGCTGTGGCAGATTGCGTTTGCGCCCTACGTGTCTGACTACTCGCGCTATCTGCCGGCCAACGTGCCTGTGGCCGCGACCTTCTGGACGACTTATCTGGGCACAGTGCTCGGCTCCAGCCTTTCGTTCATCTTCGGCGCCGTTGCCGTGCTCGCCACACCGGTCGGCATGGACACCATGGACGCGGTCAAACTCGCCACCGGGGCCATCGGCCCGTTGATGCTGGTGCTGTTTCTGCTCAGTGTGATCAGCCACAACGCCCTCAACCTCTACGGCGCCGTGCTGTCGCTGATCACCCTGATCCAGACCTTCGCCTACCGCTGGATTCCCACCGCGAAAAGCCGCGCCGTCCTCTCGATCATCGTCCTCGGCGCCTGCTGCTTCGCTGCGGTCGGTGCCTCGGCCAACTTCATCGGCCACTTCGTCGACATGGTGCTGGTGCTGCTCGTGGTACTGGTGCCGTGGACCGCGATCAACCTGATCGACTTCTACGCCATTCACAAAGGTCAGTACGACATCAACTCGATCTTCAAAGTCGATGGCGGGATCTATGGCCGCTACAACCCGCAAGCGTTGTTGGCGTACGCAATCGGGATTGCCGTGCAGATTCCGTTCATGAACACGCCGCTGTACGTCGGGCCGATCTCCGAACACATCAACGGCGCCGACCTGTCGTGGTTGGTCGGCCTGATCATCACCTCGCCGCTCTACTACTGGCTGGCCAACCGCGACAGCGCCTACAAACGCCGCCTCTCCAGCGGAAAACTCGCGACCAGCCTCTAAGCGCAACGCAATCTCTGCAGGCGTACGGCTTGCCGAGTCGTCGCACCGCGGCGATGGCGATTTCACGGCCGCCATCGCCAGCAAGCCGGACTCCTACGGATGTGTGCCCAACGTCGGCGAGTTCTCCAGCAGCGTGCGGGTATACGCCGCCTGCGGTTGGTCCAGAACCTGGTCCACCAGACCCTGTTCCACCACCCGGCCCACCTTCAGCACCAACACCCGGTCGGCAATCGCGCGGACCACGCCAAGGTCGTGGGTGACGAATAACAGCGTCAGCCCCTCCACCTGCAATTGACGCAACAACGCCAGGATCGACGCCTGCACCGAGACGTCCAGCGCCGAGGTGATTTCGTCGCAGATCAGCAGTTTCGGCTCACAGACCAATGCCCGGGCAATCGCCACACGCTGACGCTCGCCACCGGACAAACTGTGGGGGTACACATCCGCCACCGACGCCGGCAGCGAAACCCGCTGCAACACCGCCTCCACACGCTGGCGGGCTGCGGCGCCCTTGATGCCGAAGAAGTGTTCCAGCGGCGCACTCAGGGTCTGGTAAACCGTCTGCCGCGGGTTCAGCGCCCGGTAAGGGTTCTGGAAAATGTACTGAATCTGATGCCGTTGCCGACCGTCACGCTTGCGCGCCGACAGGCTCAACGCGGCGCCCGCATAAAGCAATTCGCCTTCGGCATTGTCCCCCAGCCCGGCAATCGCACGGGCGAGACTGGTCTTGCCGGAACCGGATTCGCCCACCAGTGCCAGGCATTCGCCAGCGGCCACGTGCAGGGAAACGTCGAACAACACCTGGCGGTCGTAGGCCACGTTGAGGTCCTTGATCTCCAGCAAAGGCGCCCGTTCCACTGGCGCGTCGACCGGCAACTCCGGCGCCTGGGCACACAACTGCAACGCCTGAAGATACGGATCAGCGCACGCCACACGCTGCGCTGAAGACAAATCCCGCAAGGCAGGTTCGGCCAGGGAACACGCCGCACCCCTGCGCGAGCAGCGAGGCGCAAAGGCACAGCCCTGCGGTCGCTGCCCCGGCGCCGGGGCCTGCCCGGCAATCGCCTGCAAATCCCGGCGTTGCGCGACATCCGGAATCGCTGCGAGCAAACCCCGGGTGTACGGGTGCGCCGGTCGATTGAACAGCGCCTCGCGGCTCGCGATTTCGACCAGTCGCCCGGCGTACATCACCATCACCCGGTCCACCAGGTCCTTGATCACCGCAAGGTCATGGGACACGTACACCGCCGCGACGCCGAGGCTTTTACACAATCGGCGCAAGGTCGCGAGGATGTGCGCCTGGGTGGTGACGTCGAGCGCCGTAGTCGGCTCATCGAGGACAATCAATTGCGGCCGCAGTACAAACGCCAGCGCCAGCATTACCCGTTGCTGCTGCCCGCCCGAAAGCTGATGGGGAAAACGTCGCAGAAACGCCGAATCGTCCGGCAGGCCGACATCACGCAAGGTATCGACGATGCGCTGCTGCTGCGCAGCACGATCCAGATCGACTTGATGCGCCTCCAGGGTTTCGCGCAACAGACTGCCAATGCGCAGCGCCGGATTCAGCGCCGTCGCCGGGTCCTGAGCAACGTAGCCGATCAGGCTGCCTCGAGCCCGGCGCAGCGCTTCGCCCTTCAGCGTCAGCAACGACTGCCCCGCTACGTCGACATGGCCACCGACAATCCGCGCGCCGCGCCTTGCATGGGCGAGCAACGCCGTAGCAAGGGTGGTCTTGCCGGAGCCGGACTCGCCGACCAAGCCGAGAATCTCGCCCGCCTCCACACTGAAAGACACTCCGGACAGCACATCGATCTGCCCCGCCAACTCGACGCGCAAATCCAGAACCTGCAACACCCCGGCCGTTGTTACCGGGTGACGGGATTCGATCCCGGCCAGTGCATTCATGGCAGTTTTTCTCCGATCCGTGAGCTGCGGCGACCGATGCCTTCGGCGAGGATATTGGTGCCATAGGCGAAAATGCCGATGAGGATCGCGGGCGCCAGCACGGCCCAAGGTTGCACCAACAGACCGGCCTGGTTTTCATTGATCATCAACCCCCAATCGGCGGTCGGTGGCGCCACGCCGTAGCCGAGAAAACTCAGGCCCGAGAGCATGCCCACGCCCCAGGTCAGCAGGTTGCCGAAGTGCACCAGCAGCGGCGTGACGATGTTCGGCAGAATTTCCTTGAACAAAATCCTGCGCCGCGAATATCCCATCATCTGCGCAGCCTCGACGAACTCCTGCCCCGCCACGGTCACCGCGCTGCCCCGCGCCAGGCGAATCACGCCGGGAGTGAAGGCGATGGCCACGGTCAACACGATCAACCACGGCGCACGGCCAAGCATCGAGACGATCAACAGCACCAGAATCAAATCGGGAAAGGCCAGCGACACGTCCGCGAGCCAGGTGATCAGTTGATCCAGTCGCCGCCGGGAAAACCCCGCGAGCAAACCCAGCGTACTGCCCGTCAACAGCGCAATCGACGCCGCTGCAACGGACATCCACAACACCGACAGCCCACCGCTGAGCAACCGCGACACTACGTCGTGCCCAAGAAAGTCATAGCCCAGCAACGCTGCGCCAACCGGCGCGCCGTACACCGAACCCAGCATTTCCGTCGGGTTGTGAGGCGCCAGCCAGGGGCCGAACAATGCCAGGGCGACCACCAGCGCCGTGATCAGCGCGCCCTTGCGTATTTGCGGTTCTGCCAGCCACAGGCGCCAGCGCGAACGTCGGAAGTCAATCATGCATTACCTCTCAAGGCGCCTTGGACGGGGAACGCCGCCACCAGGGCTGAATGCCCCGGCGGTTGCGCTGGATCATGGTCACCCGGCGCGCGGTGCGCAGCTTCGGGGTGAGCAGTACGGTCAGCAGGTCGGCGAACAGGTTGATCAGCACCACGCCCAGGGTGATCACCAGCACGATGGCCTGGATCATCGGCAAATCGCGCATCTGAATCGCCGAGTTCAGCGAGGTGCCGATTCCCGGGTAACTGAAAATCACCTCGGCCAAAAGCGCACCGCCGATCAGCGTGCGCAGGGTCAGCGCCACGCCCTGAATCGCCGGAATCAGTGCGTTGGGCAGCGTGTGGCGCCAGACGATGCGCCATTCGGGAATCCCGCGCAGCCGCGCGGCCACCACGTAATCGGATTCCAGCGCTTCGATCATCGAGGCCCGCACCATGCGCGTCAGGTACGGCAAGGCCGACAGACTCAAGGCCAGTACAGGCAGCACCAGAAACGCCAATTGACGCAGCAGCGATTTGTCCGGATCGAGGATCGACACCGCCGGCAGGAAGTCCATGTGCGGCATGGAAAACAGCAACACCAGGCCGATGGCCAACAGGAAACCGGGTGTGGCTTTGAGAAAGATCAGCAGCGACAGGCTCCAGCGGTCGAGCCGGCCGTCGCGCCGTAGCGCCAGGGAAACGCCGAGCAATAACGCCGCCGGCACCACCAGCGCAATCACGCCGGCCAGCAGCGCCAACGTATAGCCAAAACGGCCGAACAGTAAGCTGCCGACCGCTGCGTTGGAGTCGAGCGACACCCCGAGATCACCGCTCAGTGCTTGCCCGAGCCAGCGCAGGTATTGCTCGAGAATCGGCCGGTCCAAACCCAATTGGCGCTGCAGGGTGAGAATGCTTTCCAGCGGTGCCTCGGGGCCAAGAATGACCCTGGCCGGGTCCGATGGCAGCGCCTGAGTGGCGATAAACACCACCAGGCTGATGACCCACGCCGTCAGCAAGCCATAACCCAACCGCCCGACAAACCACGACAGCCAGGCCGGCGTGCGGGGTTCCTTGCAAAAAGCCTCAGGCATGGTTCACCCACATTTCATCGAAGCGCCATGAGGCAAACGTGGTCTGCTCCGGTTGCAGTCCTCCCACGCGCACCGATGCCGCGTCCAGCACATCGTTGAAGCCCCAGATCAGCAGGCCACCGCGCTCGTGTTGAATGCTTTGCGCTTCGTGCACCAGCACTTTGCGCTGCTCAAGGTCGGGTTGCGCCAGCGCCTGGCGGTACAACGCACTGAAACGTTCGTCGTGGAAATTACTGCGGTTGTAGATCGCCTGCGGCGCGTCGTTGTGCAGCGCCGAGGCGAGGAATCCGCGAGCCGGCGTCGAGCTCGGTGACAGCAGCCAGTTTTCCCGTTGCGGCCCATTGAATACGGAGCCATCGACCTGAGTGACTTTGATCTCGACCCCGGCCTTTTTCGCCTGCTGCGCAAACACCAGTGCCGCATTGACCGCCGGCCCGGGCGTGGTGGTCAGCTCCACTCGCAGATCAGTCTGACCGGCCTGACGCAGCAGCGAACGCGCCTGTTCCAGATCGTAGGGGCGCTGGGCGATGCTGTGGTTGTACGTCGGGTCATGGGGCGAATACAGGTCGTTGGCGATGCGCCCGAATCCATTGAGCCCGCGATCCACCAACTCGCGCCGATCGGCCAGCAGGCGGAACGCCTGGCGCACCCGTTGATCCTGGAACGGTTCCTTGGCCAGGTTCAGGTTGAAGCCGGTAAACGACGTGCTCGGTGAGGCGTACAACTTGAGCCGTGAATCGGCCTTGAGCAATGCACTGTGTTCAGCCTGCACGCCACTGGCGACGTCGATCTGCCCGGCGCGCAACGCGGCGGCGCGGGACACCTGATCCTTGAATTCGATGATCTCCAGTTCATCGGCATACGGCTGGCCGGGTTTGTAGTAGTTCTCGAAGCGTTCATAGAGCGAGCGCTGGCCGGGAATAAAACTCTTTAGCTTGTACGGCCCGGCGCCAACCGGGTTGCTGATCGGGTCGTAATCGGTAGGGACGATGCCGCCGAAGCTGATCAGGGTTTCATCCAGCGGGTAAAAACTCTGGCCTTCCTTGAAGCGGATTTCGAGGGTGCGCGCGTCGAGCTTGCGCAGCGCGTTGCGGTCGATGGCACCCACCAGACCGGCAAACGGCGAAGCGAGTTTCGGGTCGGTCAGGCGCAGGATCGAGAACAGCATGTCATCGGCGCCGATGCTTTTGCCGTGATGGAATTCCAGGCCCGGTTTGATGCGGATGGTCCAGGCGCTGGCATCGGCATTAGGCTCGGCGAACTCGGCCAGGGCCAGGCGTGTGCTGACGTCGGTGTTCCATTCCCAGAACTTGCTGTAAAGCGCCCAGCCGCGAATGATCCCGCCGCCTACCGGCTTGTGCGCGTCGAGGTTGCCCGACTGATCGCCATCGATGATGCCGACCCGCAAGCGGCCACCGTGCACTGGCGTGCTGGACAACGCAGCGCCGGCATTGACCGCTGCGCCACTGTCGCAACCGCTGAGCAGGCTGCTGCCGAGCAACAGGCCACCGCCAACGGCCAGGCCATTGCCGAGAAATCGGCGTCGGGAAAATTCGTTCATCGGTGTCTCCTCAGACCGGTTCGGCCGCTGCCGTACGTTGCGATGCCGGGGTGCTGACACCCAGTCGCGGCACGTCGAAGCCGTGATCCAGGTCGAGCAGCGGGAACAACAGATCCGCCACCCGGTGCGCTTCATCGATCAGCGGGAAACCGGACAGGATGAAGGCCGACGTGCCTTGGGCTTCGTACTCACGAATGCGCTCGGCGACCTGCTCGGCGCTGCCCACCAGATAGGTGCCAGCCGCCGGGCCAAGGATGTTGAAACCGAAGAGGCTCGGGCCGAGCCAGACGTTCGGGTAGATCTCCAGATCCCGCGCCTTGGGCAAGCGGCCGGCGCGAAGGGTCTCGACGTTGCGCTGGATTTGCGGGTCGTCGCTGTGGAAGTTTTCCAGGGTTTCGCCGGGGGGCAATTGACGTTCGATGGCGTTCCGAGCGGTTTGCAGCGAAGTGCGTTGCAGGAGCTTTTCGGCGTGGGCCCAGGCTTCTTCCTCGGTTTCACGCACGATGATTTGCAGGCGCGTACCGAAGGTCAGTTCGCGGCCGATTTTCGCCGCTTCCGCCGCGACTTTACGGAACTTCTCGCCGAGTTTCGGCGGCGTGTTGGCGAAACTCAGGTAGACGTCAAGCAACTGCACCGAATGCGCCACACCCGGTCCCGACGTGCCAGCGCCCCACAACGGAATGCCGGGCTTGTGCTTCGGTGGATGCCAACCGCCCAACGGGTGACTGGCAGCACCCGGCGAACGGGGGGCGAGCTTGACGTATTGGCCGTCGAAACCTGAGGTCTCGCCAGCGTAGAAACTCTGGAACGCGCGCCAGTATTCGAGGCTGAAGTCATAGCGCTCGTCGTGGGGATAATGCACGCCGAGGGTGGCGAGGCCGGCGTCATTGCCGTTGACTACGTTGAACAGCAACCGGCCGTTGGAGAATTGATCGAAGGTCAACGCCCACTTGGCCAACACCGCTGGCGACAGTTCGCCGGGGTGCTGCGCTACGAGAAATTTCAGGCGTTTGGTGGCATCGATCAGGGCCGCCGCGACGGCCAGGCTTTCGTTGGGGCTGGAACCCAGCAGCGAGCCGTAATAACCGAGTCGGTCGCTGGCCACCGCGAGTTGTTTCAAATGCTCGAAATCGGTGGTCCAGCGGCCCTCGGGCTCCCACGGGTAAGGCCCGTCGGGGGTGGTGAGGTACCAGAGAATTTTTACCGCCATGGGTGTGTTCCTTGAAGTGTGTGCCGACTTTTTTTCAGCCGAATCCGATCCCTTTGGGAGCCAGCAGGCTGGCGTGGTGTGTCAGCTAAACAAATGGCGACTGAAACTCCATCGCCAGCAGGCTGGCTCCGACAGGGTTTTGAGATTGTTCAGGGTCATCGGTGTACGCCAGTGGCCGCCAATTAACTGCGGCGATCGATCGCCGGCACCAGGCCCAATTCGGTGGCTTTGTCGTACAGGCCGCTCATTTTCCATTGCTGGGTCAGTACGCCAGGGCCATAGGCGCGGGAACCGCCGAGGGCGTCGGCGAGCAGTTGCAGTTGCGCGCCCTCCTCCAGCAACAGGATGAATTCGGCGGTGGCGCGCAGGCCTTGTTTTCCCCAGACGGTGGACCCGCCGTTGGCTTCCAGAATCGCCAGGTTGAACGGGTTTTCGGCGATCTTGTCGAGGATGAAATCGACTTCCTGCTGACGGCGGTCGATGTACACCGGCAACTCGCGGGCCAGCTGATATCGCTGCACCGGCACGTAATGGAACGGCAGTGTGCGATGGGTTTGCGCCCACGCGCCGAGGTACGGCGAGTGCACGTGGGACACAGTGGTGACATCGGCATGTTGCTGGAACAGTTTGGTGTAGCGCCCCAACCCGCCCTTGCCTTTGCCATAGATCACGTTGCCGTCGAAGTCGGTGACCGTGGCTTGCAGCGGTTTACGGTAATTCCACGGGCCACCGTAGTTCACCGACACCAGCAGTTCCTGGCCCGGCACGCGCTCGATGAACCCGACGGTACCGGCGGCGGTGATGGTGTTCGTTTCACGAAACACGGTGAAGGCTTCTTCAGCCTCGATCAGCACCTTGTCGATGAAGTCCTTCAGTTCTTCGCTGATCAGTTGCTCGTTCACGAGCTTTTCATTAACAAGAATGGTCATGGCAGTTCTCCAGATTCAGGCGCGGCGCTTGGCCAGCAGTTCATGGGCGGCTTGCAACGGGCGCGGGTCGACCCAGTCGGCGATGGAAAAATCGCGCTCCAGGAAGCCGTGCAGGTAAAGGAAATCTTTCTGGATATCGAGGAACTCCAGACGCTGCCCGGACAGGTCCGGGGCCAGCGTGGTGTGGAATTCACCGCGATAGGCCTCGGCGACACCGGCACTGCCGGCGCGGGTTTCTTCTTCAAGAATCGCGTTCAGCGCGTCGCGGTTGTTGGCGGCCCAATCGGCGGCGGCGAGGGTTTGCGCGAGGAAGCGCACCACCAGGTCGAAATGGTTGTCGAGCAGGCTCTGGTGCACGGTGATCGGCCGCGGCGTGCCGTTGTTGATGCGATAGCGCGGTTCGGCGATCAGGTCGAGGTCGATGCCCACCACCAGCCCGAGACGTCGCGCCGCATCGGCGGCGGAAGCGCCTTTGACATACACCGCGTCGACTTCACCGCGCACCAGGTAATCGAGGCCCGACCACAGGCGTTGCAAACCTTCCTGCGGATTGGCTGCCTGCTCCTGATTCTGCAGGGCGACTTCCACCAGCTCGACGTCATCAAAATCCAGCCCCGCCAGACTCAACGCGCCTTTATAGCCATGCAGGCTCATGGCGCGAGCGATGCTGCCAGGACGGTTTTCGCCCCACGCCGGTAGCGCCAGGCGTTTGCCCTTGAGGTCTTCCGGGCGACGAATGCCGGAGTCCGGACGAACCAGAATGGTCTGCCATTCTTCGATCCAGGTCAGGCCGATCAAGCGACTCGGCGCACCGGCCGACCGTGCGGCCAAAGCAGGCACGTTGCCGCCTTCGCGAAACAGGCCCGGCAACTCATGATCGTAGTGGTGATGGCCGAGTTGACGGGCCTCCTGCAAGGTCGAGACCGGCAAGCCATCGGCGGCGAATTCCTCGCTGAGCCAGCCGAGTTTGTAAGCGATGCCGGAAGCGGTTGGCACCGGGCAACGGGTGAACCAGATCTGCTCCAGCTCAGCCGGAGCAGCGGGTCGGGATTGTTGGGCAGCAAGCGTCATGGACAGCTCCGTTGGGTGGGCAAGTGACTATTGCCAGAGTCATTGCAGCGCCCGTGCCAAAAACTGAAAGTCCCGTTTTGCGGGGCTTTGCGCCTGACTTTCAACCCTAAACCGCTGCCGATTGTTGACCGGCCAGCAGCATTGCGCGGCGACTGCTGCTGGTCGAGCAGTCGACCGCGAGTCACTGCTTCCCCAGCAACACCCTCAGCTTAAACCCCGCGCCGGCCGGGGGTTCCAGCCCTTGGCGCAGAACTTGCTCAAGGCCTGACAACATTCAGGAAACACCGCCCCCCTGTAGGAGCCGGCTTGCCGGCGATTGGCCCTCAAGCCTTGCGTCGACCCCGCCGACGCCATCGCCGGCAAGCCGGCTCCTACAAGGATCTGTGCAAGTTTCATGGACATCATCAGATCAATGATCAGAGGAACGGCAATGAGCAAGGTCGAACAGAATCCCGATGGGCAACTGGTACAGGAACCGGCACCGATCCGCCTGCTGGACAGCGAAGCGCAAGCCATCGCCGTGGCGAAAGAAATCGCCGTGGTGATCGCCGAGATCGCCGCCGACGCCAGCCAGAACGGTCAGCTGCCACGGCGTCAGGCGCAGCTGTTGTCCGAGAGCGGCTTGACTGCGATTGGCGTGCCCAAGGCGTTTGGGGGGCTCGGTGTCTCGGTGGAAACCATCGTTGAGACCGTGCGCATCATTTCCGTCGCCGACGGTGGCGTCGGTCAGTTGCTGCAAATCCACAACGTCATGCTGCGGGGAATTTTCACCGGCTACACGGACGACATCCGCGACCGGTTGGTCCGCGATGTCCTGGCCGGCAAGCGCTTCGGCAATGCGCTGGCGGAAGTCGGCGGCAAGAACAAATTCGCGCTCAAGACCCGTGTCGAGCGCCGCGCCGACGGCAAATTGATCCTCAATGGCAGCAAGTTCTACTCCACCGGTTCCTACCTCGCCGAATGGATTTCACTGACCGCCGCCAGCGATGACGGCGGTGCCGGAGTACTGCTCAACCGCAACACGGCGGGCCTGACGCTGGTGGATGACTGGGAAGCCTTCGGCCAGAAAAACTCGGTCAGCGGCACGGTGATTTTTGAAAACATCGAACTCGACGAAGGCTTCGTCTCCCGGCGAAAGGGGCCGATGAAACGCACAGGCCTGACCTTCCCTCAGATTCTTCACGCGGCGATCGACACCGGCATTGCCGAGGGCGCGCTGTCCGCCGCGGTGAACTACCTCAATCACAACGCCCGACCTTGGGTGGAAAGCGGCGTCGATCACGCCAATCAGGAACCCCACATCATCAAGCAGATCGGCGAATACGCCGTGGCCCTGCGCGGCGCGCAATCGCTGCTGCGCGACGCGGCGCGGGTGTTTGACCAACACGAACTGGACCCGGACAACAAAGAACTGCAGGACGAGCTGATTTTGTCGGTCGCCACCGCTCGCGCGCATTCCGATGCGGCGTCGCTGAAAATCTCCAGCGACATCTTCTCCCTGCTCGGCGCCAGTTCCTCGCTGACCAAATGGAACCTCGACCGCTTCTGGCGCAACGCCCGGGTCCATACCACCCACGACCCGATCCGCTGGCGTCTGCACCACGTCGGCAATTACTACCTCAACGGCATTGATCCGGGCGAATACACCGCGATCCTCAACGCCAAGGAAAAACAGGGCGCGACCACAGACAACCGCTAATTTTCGCGACACCCTCTCCCTTATAGGAGCGAGCCTGCTCGCGATGGCCTCAAGGACGCCGCGTTCCAATGGAAAGCGCGCGTTATCGTTAACGTCCATCGCGAGCAGGCTCGCTCCTACAGGGAAGCGGCGGTGCACTGCCTTTTCTTCACAGAGCTTTTCCATGATCGAAAAACACCCTCTCTTGCGCAGCCTGGCGATTTACCGGGAAATGCCCTGGCGCTTCACCCTGGTGGCAGCGTTGTACATCGCGGTAAACCTCGGGCTGGTCTGGCAGCAATGGCTGATCGGCCACGCGGTCAATGACGTCAGTGCCGGCCGTGCGGTGGTGCGCCAGGCCGATGGCAGCCTTGACGCCGGCCTCGGCTGGTACTGGTTGTGGCTGATGCTCGCCGTGGCCTTCGGTCGCGGCGCGTTGCAGTACGCCGCCAGCGTCTTGTCACTGGTGCTCAGCCAGGAGCTGTTGACGCGCCTGCGCGAACGCATCCTGCAACAGGTGCAAAACCTGCACCTGGGTTATCACTGGCAACACGGCATGGGGGAAATGATCACCCGCACCACCCGCGATGCCGACAAGGTCCGCGATGCCCTGATCAGTTTCTGGCGTCAGGTGGTGGAAACCCCGCTGGTGGTGTTGGCGACGGTCGGACTGCTGAGTTGGTACAACCCGTTCCTCGGGCTGGTGCCGCTGCTGCTGACGGTGTTCGGCCTGTGGATTTTCGTGCGCCAGACCGAGCGTCTGGTCGGCCTCGATCGCGCGGTCGGCGCAGCGTATGACCGGGTCAATCAGGACCTCAGCGAAGGCATCGGCGGTGTGCGGGTGATCAAGTCGTTCAGCCTGGAGCACAGCCGCATCCAGCGTTTTGCCGGGCAAGTGGCAGTGTTTGCCGAGCACGCCCGCCAGGCCTTGGCCTATTCCAGTTCGCGAATTCCATTGCCCCAAGCCGTCGTCGCCTTGGGTCACGTATGGATTCTGGTCTACGGCGCGCACCTGGTGGCCACGGCGCAACTGGGCATCGGTGAACTGGTGACGTCGCTGCTGATCGCCACCACCCTGGTGTTCCGCATCGAAGGCATTGGCCGGGTGATGCAAACCTTCGCCGATGCCCGTTCCAGCGCCGAACGCATCTGGCAACTGCTGGACGAGCCCGCGGCGATTCGCAGCGGCAACGCCAGCCTGCCCGACACACCGCTGGGGCTGAAACTGGAGCACGTCAATGTCAGCGCCCCCGGGGGCGGCCTGGACATTCTCCGTGACTGTTCACTGACCTTGCAGGCGGGTGAAATCGTCGCGCTGGTAGGCGCCACCGGCACCGGCAAAAGCCTGTTGGCCAGCCTGTTGCCACGCTTGAGTGACGCCAGTGCCGGTCGCGTGCTGATCGGTTCCGACAGTGCCGGTTGGCAAGACATCCGCGATTTGCATCTGGACGAACTGCGGCGCCGGGTTCACGTGGTGCCACAGGAAAGCTTCCTGTTTTCCGACACCCTCGCCGCCAATCTGCGCCTGACCAACCCGAACGCCAGCGACCAGCAATTGCGCAATGGTCTGCGCCTGGCAGCTGCCGAGGATGTGCTGGAACGCCTGCCGCAGGGCTTGGCCACGCCGTTGGGGGATCGCGGCGTGACGTTGTCTGGTGGACAGCGCCAACGCCTGAGCCTGGCTCGCGCCCTGCTCGGCGCGCCGGACATTCTGTGCCTGGACGATGCCACCAGTGCGCTGGACGCGATCAGCGAACGCCAGGTGCTGAATAACATTCGCCAACTGCGCCGCGACCAGGGCCGGGCCACGACACTGCTGGTGATCTCCGGCAAGCTCTCGACCATCCTTCTGGCGGACCGCGTGCTGATGCTCCAGGACGGCAAAATCATCGCCAACGGCACACACGCTGAACTGCTGCACACCCATCCGGACTACCGCGACCTGCTAGGGATCGACCATGGCTAACCCAATCGCCGGCAAGGCCCTGAGCGATATCGAAATTGAAGAAATGCTCGCGAAAAAGGCCCTCGACCGCAGCGTGTTCAGCCGGCTGCTGCCACTGCTGAAACCGATTCGCCGGCACATTTTCGGGGTCATCGGCATCGAAGTACTGCTGGTGTTCACCGTATTTCTGCGCCCGTGGTTTGTCCGTGAACTGCTTGATCGCGGGCTGATTCAGCAGAACGATCACTGGCTGATCGATGAGCGCCTGGTGCTCTGGCTCGGTCTCGGACTGGCAGCCAGTTGGCTCGGGCGTTTCCTGCTCGCCGGGATTTCGCAATTCGTCGCCGGCAGCGCGGCGATCCGCGTGCTCAACGACTTGCGCGTGCGCGTATTCGCCCATGTACAGAGCCTGAGCGTCAGCTACTTCGACCGGACCAAGGCCGGTCGGATCATTTCCCGTGCCGACCGCGATGTCGATGCGCTTGAACCGCTGTTGATTCAAGGCCCGCCCGAGCTGTTGGGCGCGTTGCTGCGCTGCGCACTGGCCTCGGTAATGCTCTGGAAGATCGACCCGCGATTCTTCCTCAGCCTCGCGGCCACGGTGCCGCTGCTGGTGCTGGCGACCTGGAGCTTCAAACGTATTTCCCAGCGCAACTGGGCCAAGGTCGCCGAGAACCGCAGCCGCTTCACCGCACATCTGGTGGAAAGCGTCAGTGGCGCCCGCATGTTGCAGCAATGCGCCCAACAAGCGCCGAACCTGCGGCGTTATCGCGGTCTGCTGGTTGACTTCAATCAAGCGCTGATCCGGGGCAGCCTGCGCTCCAGCTGGTTTGCGCCGTTCACCGCGCTGCTGAGCTCGGCCGGCATGGCGGTGCTGTTACTGGTCGGCGCTTATGGACTAGCGCAGGCCGACGTCACCGTGGGCCAGGTCGCCGAGAGTCTGTTCTACGTGTTCCTGTTCCTCGGACCATTGCAGGAACTGTCGGACCTGTTCGAGCGCTATGCCACCGGTTCGGCCTCGGCGCAGCGGATCTTTCTGTTGCTCGACACGCGCCCGGAGATCAACGACAGCGTCACTCCTCGCCAACTGGGCAAGGCCCGGGGCGAGGTGAGCTTCGAGCGGGTGCGTTTTGCCTACGATGCCGATAGCGCTTCGCCGGTGATCAACGATCTGGACCTGCACATTCCGGCCGGTGAAGTGCTGGCGATCGTCGGGCCTTCGGGCCACGGCAAGAGCACGCTGGTGCAGTTGCTCACGCGCTTTTACGAGGTGCAATCGGGGGCGGTGAAACTCGACGGCGTCGACATCCGCCACCTCACCCAGCATGAACTGCGGCGCAACGTCGGCGTGGTCCTGCAAGACAACGTGTTGTTCAGCGGCAGCATCCTCGACAACCTGCGCCTCGCCGCGCCACTGGCTGACGATGCGCGCCTGATTGCCGCCGCCCGCGAGCTGGGCGCGGACGAAGTGCTGGAGCGCCTGCCGCATCAATACCACACCGAAGTCGGGCCGCTGGGCGGGCACTTGAGCCATGGCCAGCGACAACTGGTGTGCCTGGTGCGCGCCTACCTCGCCGATCCGGCGGTGCTGGTGCTGGACGAAGCCACCTCGGCGGTCGACGTCCACACCGAGCGGCGCATTCAGCGCGCGTTTCGCCGACTCTGCGAGGGTCGCACCGCGATCATCATTGCCCACCGCCTGGCGACCATTCGCGATGCGGATCGCATTGCGGTGATTCGTCACGGTCGGCTGGTCGAACAAGGGCCGCACAACCTGTTGATCGATCAGGGTGGCGCATATGCGGCGCTGTACCAGACCTATTTGCGCAGTGCCGAAGCGGGTGCGTCGATAGACGATATCGTCGCCACCGCCCCGGCATAATCAAGACCGCCATCGCTGGCAAGCCGGCTCCTGCGGGTTATCGGCGACCGTGTAGGAGCCGGCTTGCCAGCGATGGCGATTCCCGGATCGCCATGAAAACCACCTGCTGCACCCCGAGCAACCACTGCTGACGGACTGCTGCTGCAGAAGCAACTTGTACCCTCCGATGCGCCCCTCCCTCAAACAAACACCCGCCCCCATTGGCCGAAACCCACCCCGCCGGCCATGGCATGTCCGTTGCAACCACCCCTGACAAAGCGTCCGCGCACCTGCGCGACGCAACGCCTACCTGGATCAGGAGCATCCCATGAGCACTGAATTTTTCTGGCGACTGCCGCTGGGCACCGATGGTCCGCAACTGACCACCGACAAACACAACCGTGGCGCCTCAGACTACCGCCCGGGCAACATCGCACCGGGGCGTTTGCCCAATGGTGAACCGGATGATTTCACCTACATCGACTACATCGCTCAGGTTGCGAAAGCCGCCGAACTGGCGGGTTTCGAAGGCGCGCTCCTGCCCACTGGACCGGAGCCGTGGATCGTCGCCGCCGCCCTGGCCCGGGAAACCCGGCGGATAAAATTCCTCATCGCTTTCCAGGCCACCTGGACCCTGCCGGCCTACGCCGCACAACAAGCGGCGATCCTGCAAAACCTCAGTCGCGGGCGACTGGAGTGGAACATCATCACCGGCGGCAACCCGGCCAGTCAGCGCGCCAACGGTGACTTTCTCGACCACGACAAGCGCTACAAGCGCACCGGCGAATTCCTCGACATCATTCAGGGCCTTTGGCAAAACGAACGTTTCTCCTACGATGGCGACATCTACCAACTGGAGAACGGCGCCCTGCCCCACGGTCTGCACAACGAGCGCAAACCCGGCGTTTACTTCTCTGGATTCTCCGATGCGGCACTGGATGTCGCCGCCAAACACGCCGACGTTTACCTGAACTGGGCCGAGCCGATCGACAAGCTTAAGCCGCACATCGAGCGCGTGCGCGAACTGGCGGACAAACAGGGACGCAGCGTGCGTTTCGGCTTGCGCGTCGACCTGTTCGCCCGGGAAACCGAAGAGCAGGCATGGAAGGATCTGCGTCGCCAGTTCGACAAGCTCGACGGCAAGACCAGCGCGGTCGCCAAAGGCTTTACCAGCGGTTCCGATTCAGTCGGTGGCGCACGCCAAACGGCGTATCACCAGAACGTCGATCGCTTTGACGACTTGATCATCGGCCCGAACCTGTGGGCCGGTTTCGCCAAGGCGAAGCCGGGGCCGACCGTTGGCCTGGTGGGCAGTCATCAGAACATCGCCGAGCGCCTGTCCGAATACCGTGACGCCGGTTTCTCGACGTTTATCCTCGCCGGCAACCCGCACCTGGAAGAAGCGCTGCGCATCGGCCAGGAAGTGCTGCCGCTGGTGCACCAACACCCTGTGGCGCAACCACAACCCAATTTGAAGGCCAGCGCCTGAGCGCGGCGGGAGAATCATTGATGACGCAACCCCTCGACACTCTCTGGTACACGCGCTGCCCGGTACCGACCGGGCTGGGCATCGCCGTGCAAAAAGGCTGGCTGCAAGACACCGTCGGTGCCCTCGGCACTGAAGTGCAATCGTTGCGCGAGTCCACCGACAAAGCCGTGCGTGAATCGCATTTCGATCACACCTTGCGCAACTCGGTGCGCCACGGTGGCAACATCCCGGCGATCTGGGCCCGTGCTCAAGGTCGGGAAACCCGGGTCATCGGCCTGTCCTGGGCGGATGAAGTGCAACTGATCCTGACCCGCGCCGACAGCGGCATCAAAACCGTCAAGGACCTCAAGGACCGGCGTTTTGGCCTGCCGGACTGGGCCGGCGCGCAGATCGACTTCACCCGCGCCCAAGCCCTGCGCGGCCTGGAAAACGCCCTGAAACTGGAGGGCCTGCAAGTCGGCGATGTGCAGCTGGTCAACTTCCGTTATGACGGCACGTTCAGCGATCCGCAGGTGCAGACCGTGAACGGCACGCCGATCAGTGCGCAACGGGTCGAGGGCCGTAACCTGGAACTGGTCGGCCTGCTACGTGGCGAGGTCGATGCGATTTTTCTCAAGGGTGCCAGTGCCGCGCGCCAGGCCCATGAGTTTGGCCTGCACACCGTGATCGACACCGGCTCGCACCCGGAACCGCTGATTCGCAGCAACAACGGCACCCCGCGCACGCTGGCCGTGGACCTGAACCTGCTGGACCAGCATTTCGAGGTCGCCACCGGCATTCTTGATTCGGTCCTGCGCGCCGAACAATGGGCCCACACCCATCCGGAAGAAACCCGTCGCTACCTGGCCCGGGAAACCAACAGCAGTGAGTACTGGGTCAGCGCCGCCTATGGCGATGACGCGCACCTGCGCCTGCGCACCGAACTCGACGAGCAAGCCATTGCCGCGTTGCAGGATTTCACCCACTTCCTGCATCGCTGGCGCTTCATCCCGAACAGCTTCGATGTGCGCGACTGGATTGATCCACGGCCGCTGCAAGCGTTGCTCGAAACTCCCACCGCACTGGCAGGCTAACCCGCCAGGTTTCATGGATTCGAACTGAAGACCCTTATGAGCAAACCACTCGATACGCTTTGGTACACCCACAGCCCGGTGCCCACCGGGTTAGGCATCGCCGTGCAGTCCGGGCGTCTGGCGGAAGCCTTTTTGCCGTTCGGCACCAATATCCAGTCGTTGCGCGAGTCCAGTGAACGGGAAGTTCGCGAAGCCCACTACGACCACCACCTGAAAAACTCGGTCCGCCATGGCGGCAACATCCCGGCGATCTGGGCCTTCGCCAGCGGGGTGCAAACCCGCGTGTTGGGGTTGTCCTGGAGCGATGAGGTGCAACTGATTCTGACCACCGCGGAAAGCGGAGTGAAGACTATCCGCGATCTGAAAAACCGCCGTTTCGGCGTCCCGAAATGGGCCAACGTGCAAATCGACTTCACCCGCGCCCAAGCGCTGCGCGGACTGGAAAATGCGCTTAAGCTCGAAGGCCTGGAAGTGTCCGACGTCGAGCTGGTGGACTATCCCTACGGCGGCACCTACAGCGACGAGCAGAAGCAGCATGTCTACGGTTCGGAAGTCAGCCTGGGTGTGACGCGCTTGAGCAAACGCAACAACGAACTGATCGGATTGCTGCGCGGCGACATCGACGCAATCTTCCTCAAAGGCGCGCACGCGGTGCACCTGGCCAACGAATTCGGCTTGCATGTGGTGGTCGACACCGGCTCGCATCCGGACCCGTTGATTCGTTCGAACAACGGCACACCCCGCACGCTGACCGTCGACACTCATCTGCTGCATGAGCATTTCGACGCCAGCGTGAAAATTGTCGACACCGTGTTGCGCACCGAGCAATGGGCCTGGGCCAACCCGGACGAAACCCGGCGTTTTCTCGCCCGTGAACTGAACACCAGCGAGTACTGGGTGGCCGCCGCTTATGGTGAGGATGCGCATCGGCGTTTGCGCACGACCCTGGATGCGCGGTCGATTGCGGCGTTGCAGGATTTCACCGATTTCCTGCATCGCTGGGACTTCATTCCACGGCGATTCGATGTGCGCGAGTGGATCGATTTCAGTGTGTTGGAAAAGGTCATTGGGTCGACGTCGCGATTAGCGGTTTGAGGTTATTTTTCGTTGGTGAGAACGCCATCGCCGGCAAGTCGGCGATGGCGTCTGAAAGGCCACCGCACTGCTGACCTGGCAACACCCTCCCGACCCACTCCTGCTTCCCCAGCAACACCCACCAAGCAACTTCCTGCTGAATTCATGGCAGGCTCTTCACACCAGGCTGGACCCCACTAATCCCTCTATTCAAAAGTGCCTTTTAACCCGGCCCTACATATTATTTATTTTTATATTTTTCATAGACTTATCAAAACTAACAAACGCTAAAAAACACTTGGCACGATCTCTGCTCTACCCCTTTTAGTGACACATTAATGGGGGAGACAAAAATGCATAAACTTAATCCAATCACCAAGAGTATCTGGCTAACTTTACTGCTCGCCGGAGGCGCCACCAGCCAGACATTGCTGGCGGCAGAAACCACGGAAGCCGACAGCAACAAGACCACTACGGAGCCGTCTCTCAAGACCGTCACCGTCACCGCTCAACACCGGGAGGAAACCCTGCAAGAGGTTCCGGTGGCCGTGTCGGCGGTACAGGGCACCAGCCTGGTGGCCGACGGTGTGCGCAACATCGGCGACATCACCACCTTCGTTCCCAACGTGGCGGCGAAGAACCCCGACGGCGATGGCCGACCGCGTTGGTACATCCGTGGTCTAGGCACCGGTGATACCGGCGCCGCCACGGTGTTTCCGGTGGGTATCTATGCCGATGACGTTTATCTGAATGCGCCGATTGCCGGTGGTGGGCCGTTGTTTGACCTGGAACGCATCGAAATCCTGCGCGGTCCGCAAGGCACGCTGTACGGCAAGAACACCACTGCGGGGGCGGTGAACATCATTTCGAAAAAGCCGACTTTTGATACCGATGGTTTTGGCACGATCGGCTTCGGCAGCAAGAATGAAAGGATTGTCAGCGGCGCCATCGGGGGCGCGCTGGTGGATGAAAAACTCGCGGCACGGGTGGCGCTCTATTCCGAAGAACGCGACGGCTTCCAGAAGAACCTCGTCGACGACAACACCTACGGTGACGTCAACAAGAAAGCCGTGCGCCTGCAGTTTCTTGCCCAGGTCAACGAGAACCTCGACGCGCTGCTGAAAATCCACAGCCGTGAATACAAAGGCGATGGCAGCAACGGCTCGTTGACCGAAGGCCGTTATTACAACGTCGGCTATCAACGACCTCAGGGGCGCGACATTGCGCTGAACGTCAACGAAGACGCCAAGCTCAATCACGACGGCACGTCGCTGACCCTGAACTGGCATCTGGGCGATTACACCCTGACGTCGATCAGCGCCTATGACTACATCCGCGGTCAGTCCACCAGTGACGCCGACTACACGCCTTACGAGGTCAACGGCGCGGCGATTTCCGATAACAAATACAGCCAGTACTCGCAGGAAATCCGCTTGGCATCGCCGCAGCAGGAAACCCTGCGCTGGCTGGCCGGCGCGCATTACTTCCACGAGGACCTCGACAGCTCGGCCCAGCGCATCATCACACCGGGCCCGACGCCCAACGGCACCGGCTCGAACCAGACCGGTGGCGCCACCGATTTTCGTGACCTGTCCTTTGATCACACCACCGACAGCTACGCGTTGTTCGGCAACCTGACCTACGATTTCACCGACGACTTCAGTGTCACCGGTGGCCTGCGCTGGACCCAGGAAAAGAAAGACATCGACCTCGACCTGACCCAACTGACCCGCACCACCGCCAACGGCCCGCTCGTGCGCCTGGGTGGCGTCGGCACCAACGGCAGTCGTGACGAAAACAAAACCTGGGAAGCCTGGACCTACGACCTGACGCCGGAATACCGGATCAACGACAACGTGCGCGTGTTCTTCCGTTATGCCCACGGCTTCCGCTCCGGCGGTTTCAACACCGGCTTGTCGACCAGTCTTGCGCAGCTGACCACGGTCGATCCGGAACAACTCGACGCTTACGAAATCGGCCTCAAGTCCGAGTGGTTCAACCATCGCCTGACCGCCAACGCCAACATCTTCTACTACGACTACTCGGACATTCAGGTGAACCTGCTGACGGTCAACAACGGCGTGCTGACCACCGCGTTGACCAACGGCGCCAAGGGCACGGTCAAAGGTGCCGAGCTGGAGCTCGAAGGCCAGCCGACTGACTACCTGCACCTGCGAGCGGCCGTTTCGTTCCTCGACACCGAGTACACCGACTTCAAAAACACCAACCCCAACACGGGCGTCGTGACCGGTGACTACAGTGGCAACAGCTTCGTGCGCTCGCCGCGCAACGTGGTGTCGCTCGGTGCCGATTACACCTTCCCGCTGGAGATCGGCGGCAAGCTGGTGGCTGGCGGTGACGTGAGTTTCCGCGACAAGGAATACTTCCTCGCCGACCGCCAGAGCAGCGTCGACAAAACGCTGAGCCAGTCTCACTACACCCTGGCCAACTCGCGCCTGACCTGGTTCAGCCCGGATGAAAAACTCAGCGTCACCGGTTTCGTCAACAACCTCACCGACCGTCGCTACCAGGTTCATGGCCGGCCCAACGGCACCCTCGGCCAATACGTCATCACCTACGGCGACCCACGCACCGTCGGCCTCAGCGTGACCAGCCGCTTCTAAACCCGATTCACGCAATCTCTTTGTAGGAGCTGGCTTGCCAGCGATGTGGCCCTCGAGGCGCGCATCGCCTATGCGGCCGCTATCGCCGGCAAGCCGGTTCCTATAGGGTTCGCGACCTTTTCAAGGAATCTGCTCATGTTCCATCGCACTCCGTTGGCCGGCGCTATCGCGCTGGTCATTGGCAGCCTTGCCGTGCCTGTCGTGGCTGCCGACTCCAAACCAACCGCCAGCGCTGATCACCTGGACACCGTCGTGGTGCTCGGCACCCGCCGAAGTGACGTCACGGCCCTGGAAAGCGCGGCGCCGGTGGACGTTCTGACCGGAGAGCAATTGCAGCAGACCGGTGCGAGCGATCTGTCCGGTGCGCTCACCGCCCTGTCGCCGTCCTTCAGCTATCCGCAATCACCCCAGGGCGCTTTCGCCGGTTCGATTGCCCAGGGCGCCTCGTTGCGTGGCCTCGCTTCCGATCAGGTGCTGGTGCTGGTCAATGGAAAACGTCGCCACACCAGTTCCAACGTCACGCGCCAAAGCCTGGTCAATGGCCGGGGCGCGGCGGCGGTTGATCTGAGCCTGATTCCCCTGAGCGCCATTCAGCGCGTCGAGATCCTGCGCGACGGCGCCGCGGCGCAGTACGGCTCCGACGCCATCGCCGGGGTGATCAACATCGTGCTCAAGGAAAAGGACGACGGTGGCAACATCGGCTACCGCTTCGGCGGCTACGACAAGGGCGACGGCATTTCGCGCAAACTCAGCGGCTGGAAAGGCTTCGCCCTGCCCAACGACGGCTTCCTGACCCTGAGTTTCGACGCCGGCAGCCAGGACCCGGCCAGCGACACCAACCCGGACAACCGGATTTTTTACCCCGGTTCCACCAGCATCAACACCCCGCGCGAACAGAACAACCGCTACCGCACCTGGCGCTGGGGCGCGGGCAATGTCTCGGACCAGTACAACTTCCTCGCCAACAGCGAAATCGGCATCAGCGACGGTTTGACCGCTTACGGCTTTGCCACCTACTCGCACAAGAATACCGACGCCGAAGGCTTCTTCGACCCGCCGACGACGCTGCGCAACAACTACAGCAGCACGGCGCTGGCGCGCTTCCCGGACGGACGCCTGCCGATCACGCGCTACGCGCTGGAAGACTACGCACTGACCGGCGGCCTGCGTTACGAAGACGACCTGCTGGGCAAATTCGACTTCGCCGTCAACCACGGCAACAACACCCTGAAGTCCACTGACCGCAATGCGATCAACCCGAGTTGGGGCGCCACCAGCCCGGAAAAAATCTACACCGGCGAACGTGAAGCCGATCAGACCAACGTCACCCTGGACTGGGTCCGGGACTTCCCCACCGACCTGTTGTACAAGCCGCTGACGCTCTCCGCCGGCGTGGCCTGGCGTCAGGAAAATTACGAGCTGAGCGCAGGCGAAGCGGCCGGCTGGCAGAACGGTCCGCTGTTCAACACGGTCGACCCGGTCACCCGCCGACGCATTCCGGGTTATTACTCGGGCATCACCCAGGTTGACGCGGCGTCACTGGAGCGCAACGTCCTGGGCGCGTACATCGATGTCGAAGGGCAGATCACCGAGAAATTCCAGGCTGGCGTCGCGGTGCGTACCGAGCACTATTCGGACTTCGGCGACACCACTAACGGCAAGCTCTCGCTGCGCTATGATTTCACCCCGCAGATCGCCGCGCGGGCCACGGCC
Source organism: Pseudomonas sp. GB2N2 (assembly GCF_054897705.1). NCBI lineage: Bacteria > Pseudomonadati > Pseudomonadota > Gammaproteobacteria > Pseudomonadales > Pseudomonadaceae > Pseudomonas > Pseudomonas sp. GB2N2. Next base: position 1,019,902 of record NZ_CM142701.1, on the reverse strand, counting down.
AGTACCGGTTATCGCGCGCCATCGCTGGTGCAGAGCGGTTTGTCCTCGTTCAGCGTGCAGGTGGTCGAGCAACCACCGGGCAGTGGCAACTTCGTCGAGGTGCAGCAGCGCACGCTGCGCGCCGACAGCCCGGAAGCGGCGTTACTCGGCGGCAAGTCGCTGAAGCCGGAAGAATCCACCAGCTATTCCCTCGGCCTCGTCTGGCGGCCGCTCGCCAATGCCTCGGTGACGCTGGACACCTACCGGATCAACATTGACAACCGCATCACCCTCTCCGACCAGTTGCCGGCGGCGGTTGTGACGCCGATCTTCGCCGGCACGCCGTACGCGAACATCCAGAGCGCGGCGTTCTACACCAACGTCGCCGACACCCGCACCGACGGGATTGAGCTGGCGGGCAACTATCAGTTGGACCTGCAGCAATGGGGCCGTTTGAACCTGAGCAGCGGCATCAGCCAGAACAACACGAAAATCACCGCGTTGCGCGATGTCGGCAACATCAAGGGTTCGCAGATTGTCGGCCGCAACACCCAAGGCCTGATCGAGGACGGCACGCCGGAAACCAAGCTTGTGCTGAGCGCTAACTGGCTGTACGAGAACTGGGGCGTGACCGTGGCCCAGCGACGTTATGGCGAATGGAAAAACCTCAACGCGACCAACCCCACATTGGACCAGACCTACAGCCCGCAATGGGTCACAGACCTCGATCTGTCGTACACCTTCGACAAGGCGCTGAAGATCTCGGTGGGTGCGATCAACCTGTTCGATACGCACCCGGACAAGGCCGACGGCGCGCAGTTGTACGGCGTGCCGAAGTACTCGATCACCAGCCCTGAAGGTGCGCAGGGTGCGTTCTATTACACCAGCGTCAGTTACGAGTTCTGACGGGGTTGCTGGACAGGTGTTGCTGGGGCAGCAGTCGGTGCTGGTGACGCATCAATGCGTGGTGTTTGTAATGACGTCATCGCTGGCAAGCCAGCTCCCGCAGGAACGGTGCATGACCTGTGGGAGCTGGCTTGCCAGCGATGGCGTCAGTGGCAACAGCACAATCGCGCTGCGCTGGCACAGCTCTTGCGATACCCCTTCGGTACTTCGCCGAATTAAGACCCGCCATGCGCACTCGACGTCTGTTGTATTCCCTGACCTGGCTCATCTCGCCCATCGCCATGCTGTTGCTCTGGGCGGTGGTCGCCGGGGCCGGTATTTTTCCGCGCAACCTGCTGGTCCCGCCCGCCCAGGTGTGGCAGACCTTCGAAGAGCTGTCGGCCAGCGGTGAGTTGCTCGGACACCTACTCAACAGCCTCTCCCGGCTGGGGCTTGGTTTCGGCATCGGCTCGCTGCTGGGGCTGGCCTTCGGCGTGTTGATGGCCCTGTCGAAAAACGTCGAGATCTACTGCTCGCCGCTGTTCCATACCCTGCGCCAGATCCCCAGCATCGCGCTGATCCCGATGTTCGTGCTGCTGTTCGGCATCGATGAAACCTTCAAGATCATCATCGTCGCCAAGACTGCGTTCTTCCCGGTGGCGCTGGCCACCAGCGAAGGGGTCAAGGCCATTCCGCGCAGCTACTTCGAAGTTGCCGAGGTGTATCGCCTGCGCTGGCCGACGTTCGTCCGTGAGATCGCCCTGCCCGCCGCCGCGCCGCCGATCATCACCGGTTTTCGCATCAGCCTGACCCGGGCCTGGGTGGTGCTGGTCGCCACCGAACTGCTCGCCGCCGACAGCGGCCTGGGCCAGATGATCGAAATGGCTCGGCAGATGTTGCGCATCGATGTGGTGATGGTCGGGATCGTGGTCACCGGCGTCATTGGTTTCGCGCTCGACTTCTCTTTTCGCCAACTGGAACAGCGCCTGTTCCGTTGGCAGACCCGCTAGGAGCCGCTAATGATCCGATTACTCGCCAAATCCCGAGGCTTGCTGCTGCCGCTGTTGCTGATCGGCGCCTGGGAATACCTGTCACGCCAGGGCGCCGCCGGGGCGTACGCTTTTGTGCCGTTGTCGGCCATTGGCTCGGCGTTGCTTGAACTGTTGGCCAACGGCGAATTGCTGGTCAATCTGTGGGCGAGCCTGGCGCGCACCAGCACCGGTCTCGTTTTGGGCATTGTCTTTGGCGTGCTGCTGGGGGTGCTGATGGCGCTGTCGGCGGTGGCCAACCGGTTGATCGGGCCGTTGTTTCATTCGATCCGCCAGGTGCCGATGCTCGGCTGGATTCCACTGATCGCCATGTGGTTCGGCAACGGCGAGTTTTCCAAAGTATTGATCGTCAGCCTCGCGGCTTTTTACCCGATGGTGCTCAACACGTATCAGGGTTTCAGCCATGTCGAACAGCGTTATCGCGAGGTCGGCCGGGTGCTGGTGCTCACGCGCTGGCAACGCTTTCGGCATGTGCTGCTACCGGCAGCGTTGCCGAGCATTGCCACCGGTGTACTGCATGCCTTGGCGTTTGCCTGGGTCACGGCGGTGGGCAGTGAATTGTTCCTGTCGTCCGGTGCCGGGCTGGGGAACCTGATGATGAACGCCGAGGCCGGCTCACGCATGGAAGTCATCGTCCTCAGCGTGCTGTGCATTGGCCTCTGCGGCTACCTGATGACTTTCCTTTTCACCCTGCTCAGCCGCCATCTGCTGCGCTGGCGCACTATTCGTTGAAAGGCCGATAACCATGAATGCAATTGCCCAACACGCTGTGCCGCACATCGATTCTTTACACACCGGTGCGCTGAAAATTCGCGGCCTGAGCAAGGCCTACCGCATCGAAGGCCAGCCTTTGCCGGTGTTGCAGCAGATCCATCTCGATGTGCACCCCGGCGAATTCGTCAGCATCGTCGGCGCCAGCGGTTGCGGGAAATCCACGCTGCTGCGCCTGATTGTCGGGCTTGAGGCCGAGTACGAAGGCGATATTCTGCTCGACGGCAAACGGGTGGTCGGTACCAGTCTGGAACGCGGGATCGTGTTTCAGGACCATCGCCTGTTTCCGTGGATGACCCTGAGCCAGAACATTGCCCTGGCGTTGAAAAACCATCCGCTGTCCCAGTCGGAAAAAAACCAACTGGTGGCCGAACACATTGCACTGGTCAATCTCGAAGGATTCGAGAACGCTTACCCGCACCAGCTATCGGGCGGCATGGCACAACGCGCGGCCATCGCCCGGGCGCTGATCAACAAACCGAAGGTGCTGCTGCTCGACGAACCCCTCGGCGCCCTCGACGCCCTGACCCGGGTGCGCCTGCAACACGAGCTGCAACGCATCTGGGTGCAGCAACGCTGCACGGTGATCATGGTCACCCATGACATTGAGGAAGCGCTGTACCTGGGCGACCGGGTGATCGTCATGGACGCGCACCCGGGGCGGATCAAGCACGAAATCATCGTCGACCTGCCCCACCCACGGGACCGGGCGTCGACGGTGTTGCAGGGGTACAAGGAACAGTTGCTGGAGGAATTGGTGGGGCATTGACCTCACGCGGAGGATTTTCAAAAGAACCAAAAAGAATTAATAAATACAAAATCAGTATTTATCGTTATAAAAATTGTCGAGTAGTCTCAACCCATCCCGTCATTCATCACGACAGTGAAGAGCCCTATGAATCCGACTGCCAACATTCTTGATTTCGTCAGCTACCGCAAACGCAAGCAGGCTCAACAACGGGCACGGGCCATGTGGGAAATGTACACGCGCAGTGCTGGTCTGCAGGGCTTTGCCTGGGCCCAGCCGGTGCAGTCGACCGAGACGCGTCAGGCGTGAACACGCGTGAACCCTCGCGCTTTCTGGCGAGCGCCGACGAGCCTGTGCTGGACCTGAACAATCTGGAATCCCTGGAAGAAGACCCGATCTGCGAACGGGTTGCGCAAAACCTGCAGCGCCTGCGCGGTAAACGTCATTTGTCTCTGGACGCGCTGGCGCGGCAATGCGGCGTGAGCCGGGCGATGCTGGCACAGATCGAGTCCGGGCGCAGCGTTCCTTCCATCAAAGTGCTGTGCAAAATCGCCAAAGGTTTGAAGGTGTCGGTGGCCGCGTTTCTCGAGCATCGGGCCTTTGAAGGTGTGGCCGTGTTGTCGGTGAGCCAGAGCAAACGCCTGGTCAGTGCCAGCGGTGCCTTTGTCAGCCGTGCGCTGTTTCCGTTTGATGTGGCGCGCCAGTCGGAATTTTATGAATTGCGTCTGAGTCCGTTGGGCGAAGATGTCTCCGAGGGCCATGGTCCGGGTGTCCAAGAAAACCTGGTGGTGGCGCAAGGCGTGCTGGAGATCAGCGTAAACGATGAACGTTATCTGCTTTCGACCGGCGATTCGATACTGTTCTATGCCGACCAGCCGCACCGCTACCGCAACCCGGCGGACAGTGAAGCGGTGGCGTATCTGGTGGTGACTTATCCGGAACGGCTGGACTGATTGATACCACCGCTACCCCTGTAGGAGCGAGCCTGCTCGCGAAAAAAGTCCAGGCAACGCGTTTATTCAAATGGCCCGCGTTACCGACGAAACGGCTACGGACCAGCCAAGGCAGCAAAAATACAAAAGCCCCCGCGACCCAAGGCCGCGGGGGCTTTTTAATGTCTGCCGGGGATCAGCAGGTGCAGCACATCAGCGGCATGCCATTGCAGCTCATCATCATCGGCATGCTGCAATCGTTCATCATCTTCATCATCAGGGAGCAGCAGTTCTTCATCATGTCCATGTTCATGCCAGCCATCGGCATGAGTTTGCACATCATGCCGTCGTCCATCAGGGTGCATTCCATCACGCACTTCATCGATGGCATCGGCATGCCCATCATCGGCATTGGCATCATCATGTTCATCATCGGCATGGTCATGGCCGCTTGGGACATGCACATCATGCTCATGTTGCCGCAATGCATCATCATCGGCATGCCGCAGTTCATCATCATCTGCATCATTTCAGCGCTGTTCTTGAACATGGCCATGTCCATGCCAGCGGCCGGCATCATTTTGCACATCATGCCGTCGTCCATCATGTCGCAGGTCATGGTCGCCATCATCATCGGCATGCCCATCATCGGCATCATCGGCATGTTGGCGTTCATTGGCATTTGCATCTGCATGGCGTTCATCATGGTGTTGTTCCCCGGAGGATTTGAGAGGTGGACGAAGCTGATGGACCCGATTCTAAGGATTACCGACTGGCCGGCAAGAGGCTGGGCAAACAGCAAAAACGGACGTTAAAGCCGTTGTAGCGTGGTCTTCAGCCTGATATTAGTTGCTGCAGCGACAGAATGGTCGCTATCACACCTCTATTGAATGCCAGGTTACGTCTTTACAGGTTGTGGATATTCGATGAGCATCTATATAAATAACTGAAAGAGATAATCGTTCTAACCAGCGCCGACTATTTTTAAAACATCTGCTTATTCCACATCACCTCATCCAAATGATTTTTTAGTCTTATCTAGCTATTAAGCGACCCTCATATAATGAGCCCACTGTTTAATTCGCTAAATAAGGACATTCCATGCAACAACGCTTTTTACTGGCCGCATTGTTCCTGGCAGTTACCGGGTGCGCCAGCCCTCCTCCGGTTTCCGTGCATACCAAAGATCCCGCCAGCTCGACACTACAAGGCGATGCCTCGCGGCCGGCACAAGCGCAATGGCTGCGCACCGAGCTGTATTTCTCGGTCGGGCCACTGGAAGGCAAGGAAGGTGTGATCAGCCCCGCGCGCTGGCGCGAGTTTCTCGATAAGGAAGTTACGCCGCGTTTTCCAGACGGTTTCAGCGTGCTCGACGCCTACGGCCAATGGCGTGACCACGACGCCAAGGAACCGGAGCGCCTGGGCACTAAAGTCATCGTGATTCTTCACGAGAACAACGCCACGCACGAGAAGGACATTGAAGCGATTCGCCTGGCGTGGAAGCGGATTACCGGCGATCTGTCGGTGCTGCGCCTGTCGCAGGCGGCCAACGTGTCGTTCTAAACGGCAGGTTCCTCAAGCGACCGCTGGTTCCGTGAAGACCAGCGGCTCAGCCCACCCAGCAATACAACGCCCAACGCCAACACGCCGATGCCGAGCAACGCGCCGTAACCGACCACCGTCACGCTGGAATGCAGCATGTACAGGCACAGGCTGAAGAACAGCAACGGTAACAGCGGATACAACGGCACCTTGATTGGTCGAGGCGTATCGGGAAAGCGTCGTCGCAGAATAATGAGAGCCAGGCTGCTCAAGCCCAGAAACAACCAGTACACCGGCGTCAGGTACTCGACCATGCTGTTGAAGCCGCTTTGGGTGAAGCTGCCAAACAACACCAGCAACAACGCCACCGCACCCTCCGCCAGCAACGCCCGACGCGGTACGCCATGGCGTTCGTCCCAGTTGCCCAAGGCGCGCAATTGCGGCACATCGCGGGCGGCAGCGTATGTGGTGCGGGCGCCTACCAGCAGCGTTGAATTAATGCTGGCCACGGCCGCCACCCCGACCATCACCACAATCAGCAGCGCGCCCGGTGCGCCGAATGCCCGGTTCAACAACTCGACGGCCGGCGCATTACTCGCCGCGAGCCCGGCGAAGCCAAGCCCTTGCACAAACGCCCAATTCAACGCGAGGTAGATAGTCATCAGCACGCTGAGTGCGCCAAGCATGGCGATGAACATCCCTCGCCGACCGTCGCGCACTTCGGCTGACAACGTCGCCGCATCGCTCCAGCCACCGAAGGCCAGGAACACGAAAATCATCGCCGAAGAGAACCCGGCCATCCCGGTTTGTTCGGGGGTTACTGGCGTCGCGACCGCGACCACTTCAACACCGTGCCACGCCAGCCACACACCGGCGCCGGCAATGCTCAAAAACCCCAGCGTCAGCAACACCACCAACACCGTCTGAGTCATAAAGCCGATAGGCCGGCCCGTAAGATTGAGCAGCACCAGCGCAGCAATCACTCCACCGGCAAACAACCCCGAGCCATAGCTGCCCAGCGGCACGATCGCATCGACGTAATCGGCAAACATGAAGGCCGACAGCGCAATCCAGCCGGTGTGCATCACCGAGAACCGCGACCAGGCAAACAGAAAGCCCAGTCGTTCGCCATAGGCCGTGCGCAAAAAATGGTAATCACCGCCCGGATGCGGAAACGCCGTGGCCATTTCGGCAAAACACAGCGCACCGATCATCGAACACAGACCACCGAGGACCCACACCAGGTAGAAGTTGTCGGCCCCTACGTTCATCGCCACAGTGGGCGCGGTCTTGAGGATGTCGGTGGTGATCACCATACCCAGCGTGACCAACAACGCCTGGAACACCGGCAGATGCCGTTTGGGACCGGACAGTTCGCTCATGGGAAATCCCGTCGATTGACCGCCACCCGAGCGGGTGGCGGCTCAGCTCAGAAGCCGTAGGTGGCGCGAGCGTAGTAGTAGGCGCCGTTGGTGCCGATCGGCGACAGCACGTCATACGGCAAGTTACCGCCATAGTTGATTTGCGAATTGGAGCGGTCCGGGTAGTTGTCGGTCAGGTTGTTGCCGCCCAGTGCGATATCAAACTTGGGAGTGAACTTGTATTGCACCTCGGCATCCAGTTGCCACACCGCGCCGTAAGTTTGCTCGGGTTGCGAATCGCCGAAATCGAACACCCGCGTAGTTTCGCCCTGGCGCGTCAGACGCCCGAGCAATCCCCAGTGCTGGCTGGCCCAGTTCGCGGAAACCACGAAACGGTCCTTGGGTGCCGCGTCGGTCAGGGTGTTGCGTTCTTCCACCCCGACCAGCGCGTCGTTGCCAATGCCCAGCGCAGTGAGCTGCGACGGCGTGCCTTTGGTGCTGGTGACTTTGGTGTGGTTATAGGTGTAGGCAGTGGTCAAACCCAACAGCCCTTCGTAAAACGGCTGATGGTAATTGAGCACCAACTCGGCGCCGTGGGTGCGGGTGTCGGCGGCGTTGGTGAAGAAGTTCACGTCGTGCACACCGGCAACACCGAAGTTGTTGTTGATGTACTGCTCAAGCGCATCGCTGCCGATGCGTTGCGACAACGTCACGCGATCCTTGACGTCGATGCGAAACACGTCGAGGGAGGCATCGAAGCGTTCGCTCAACTGGGCCGTTACACCGAGGCTGAAGTTCTTCGAGGTTTCCGGATCAAGCTTCTGGGCGCCGAGGGCACGGGCAATCGGGTCGTTGACCGAGAGCACGCGGATATCGGTCAGCGTGCCGCCGTCACCGAAGTTGCTCGTGGTGTTCTGGAAGCCGACCTGTGCCAGCGACGGCGCGCGGAAATTGTTCGAGACCGCACCGCGCAGCGCCCATTGATCGGTCAGGCGGAAGCGCCCGCTGAGCTTGCCGGTGAGCTTGCTGCCGGCATCGTCGTAACGTTCCCAGCGCGTAGCGGCGTCGACGAACAAACGATCGGTGAGGTCGCCCGACAGCTCGGCATAAGTGCCGAACACATTGCGGTCCAGATCGACTTCTTCACTTGGACGCAAACCGTTGGCACCGTCCGCCCCGGTGCCGATGTACGAGGCTTCGTCGCCGGCATGGGTCAGATAGTTTTCATAACGATATTCACCGCCCACGGCCAGCACGAACGAACGCTCGGCCAGGCGCAGTTCGCGGGTGAAGTCGAGGTTGGCGGTGGTCTGGCGCAGCTCGTATTCGCCGGTGTCGAAACGCGTCGGAGAATCAGGCCCCAGCGTGACGTTAAGCGTACGTCGGGTCGCGGAATCGAATTTATTGCGGCCATGGGTGACGCTGCTGTCGAAGTCCCATTCATCGCCGATCAGGCCTTTGAAGCCGGCCGTCGCAGAGATGTCCTGATTGTCGCCAATGGATTGCGGGAGAAAGCCGTTGGGGTAGAACTGCGGCTGCTCGGACGGATAGCGATAGAACTCGGCGCCGGTGGTGTGGCGTTCGTTGTAGGTGCCGAAGGAATACGCTTTGCCGCCTGCCAGTGGCAACTCGCTGTTGAACCAGGCGTTGACGTCCCGCGCGATACCGTCGCCCATGACGTAGTTGCGCTGCCCCGGGGTATCGGCGAAGCCGTCGAAACCGGCGCGGTTGGTCGGGTCGCGATCCTTATACTCGGTACCCCCGCGGATGAAGCCGCCCTCCTCGCCAATACGTGTGCCGATCTTGGCGGTGGTCATGCTGTTCTGGCCATCGGTGGTGGTTTTGCCGATCGCGTCCTGATGCGTGTGATAAGCGCCATACGTGGTGGAGACTTCGCCGCCCTCCGGCGCGTCGTCGAGGATGATGTTGATGACCCCGGCAATCGCATCGGAACCGTATTGCGCACCGGCACCGTCACGCAGCACTTCAATGCGTTTGATGGCACTGATGGGGATCGAGTTAAAGTCCACCGGCGCCGTGCCCCGACCGATCTTCGACGAGTCATTGACCAGTGCCGAGGTGTGGCGACGCTTGCCGTTGACCAGCACCAGCACTTGATCGGGGCTCATCCCGCGCAACTGAGCAGCGCGCACATGGTCGGCGCCGCCGGAGTTGGACTGGCGTGGAAAACTGAACGATGGCAGGAGCGTCTGCAAGGCCTGGCCCAGTTCGCCGCCACTGGCACCGGCGGACTTGAGGTCCTCGGCGGTCAATACGTCCACCGGCACCGGCGAGTCCAGCACGGTGCGGGCGGTGCCACGGGTGCCGGTCACCAGCACGGTGCCGAGTCGGGTGTCGTCATCGACGCGAGCTGCAGTTTCCGCAGCGTAAGCAGGTAGTTGCGTCACGGCTGTTATAACAGCAGCCGCGAGTAATGAACGAGAGTGGTGGTACATCGAAAAGCTCCTTTTTCGCAGCTAATACCCGGCCCCCGACGACAATAAGAAAGTCGGCAAAACGTGCACGGCAATGTCTGCTGTAGTTTTAGTAATCCGGTAGGCAGCGAAGGCTGTTAAAACATGTTTTCAAGTGCGATAGCGCGCGAACAAGAGGACCCCAAAGTTAGTAGAAGCCGATGCTAGGCGAGATCATTAATTTTGGAAAAGAACCAATAATACTTAGGTTATATCGGACAGACGGTCTGTTGCGTGGGCAACAGTAGTGTTGCCCAGGCAACAACTTGATCAACTAACGAAATGCACTAATCTGTATCAGATGTGGGATCGAGTCTGTTCGCGAACGTTTTTTGTATGATGACTTTTTTCGGTGTACATATCCGTTGTTGCGGTAATCGCTTCTATTGTTTTCGCTCTTACAGCGAGTCACTTTTGAAAAGCCTGCGCGGTCCGACGAAAAGTAACCCAAACGCTCTTGCCCCACCACTTGGCACCTCGCTTGGGCCGATTACGCGTGCTGCCTGAATGAACGCGTCGCCTGGGCGTTTTTCGCGAGCAGGCTCGCTCCTGCACGGGAATGCGTACGACCAGAGAGCCAGGTCGAGGTTGCGCCACCTTCAGTCCGCAGAGGGTATCCATGCCGCCCGCGCCACATTGGCGGTGTCGCCGAACGCTGGCAGCTTCTGCGCCAGGTCGCGGACGTTTTTAACATCGAGGTCCAGCAGTTGCTGGCGGGTGATTAGGGTCGGCGGCACCAGCACTTTATGGCCCGGGTTTTCGCCGGCGATCAGCATCGCCAGGCTGCGCACGCTGATCGCGCCGGCCACTTGCGGGTTGACCGCTGCGGTGGCGGCCCAGGCACTGTCCGGTTCTTTCATGATCTGGATGTCGGCGGTGGAAATGTCGGCACTGTAGATTTTTACTTTCTTCCCAAGACCCGCTTCGTCGACGGCGATTTTCGCGCCTTTGGCAAACTCGTCGAATGGCGCGAAGATCACGCTGATCCCTGGATTGGCCCGTAACACGGCGCTGGCTTGATCGGCCACCGAGTTGGCAATCGGCGGATTCAGCGTGCCGAAGCGCGCCTTCTCGATGATTCCCGGATTCGCCGCCTTGACCTGGCTCCAGATCTCATCGCGACGCTCCATCGGGGTAAAGCCGCTGATGTAGACGTAGCCGGCTTCGAAACGCGTGCCGTTGTCCTTCACCGCCTGATCGAGCGCCAGGCGCGCCAGGGCGTGGTGATCCTGCTCGACCTGAGTGACTTGCGGGGTGTTCAGGTCGACGTCGAATGCCACCACTTTGATGCCCTTGGCGATGGCGCGGTCAATCGGGCCCTTGAGGGTTTCCGCCAGACCGAGCTGCACAATGATGCCGTCAACGCCGAGGTCGATGGCCTGATCGATCATCTCCCGCTGGCTCGCCGCCTGCTGGCGGGCATCGAACACTCGCAGTGTCGCTCCGAGGGCTTCGGTCTGTTTCTCGACGCCGCGCAAATAGGCTTCGGTGAAATCGCCAGAGAACAGATAGCCCACCAGCGCGATGTGTACGTTGCCCGTGTCGAACGGCGCCGGTGCGCCGGGTAAAGCCCTGGCCTGGGCATTCAGTGCCAGCGTCGAGAGCAACGCGGTAGCCAGGCAGTGGCGAACAAAATCCTTGAGTGATCCGTGCATATCTCTTCCTTGCGAGGGAGCGTTAAAAGCGGCTCAACGCGCCCGATGCGCGAGGCCGAAGGTGAACATCAGGGCCAATACCAGTACCAGTCCCTTGACGAAATCCTGAGCGTAATAAGGCGCGTTGAGCATGGTCAGCCCGTTCAGCAACGTGGCCACCAGCAACGCACCGACGAGCGTGCCGAAGGCATTGGGCTTTTTCGCCCCCAGCACGGCGAAACCGATCAACGCCGCGCCGAGGGCGTCGAGCACCAGACCGTTGCCGGAGCTGACGTCACCGCGCCCCAAACGCGCCGCGAGCAACAGACCGCCCAACGACGCCAGCGAGGCTGAAAGCACATAGGCCAATAATTTGAAGCGTTGCACCGGCGCACCCGCCAGCCGCGCGGCTTGCTCGTTACCGCCGATGGCGTAGAACAACCGCCCGATGCGCGTACACTCCAGAAACAGCCAGACCAGCAGCGCCACCACAGCGGTGATCAGCACCGGAACCGGCACGGTGTCCCACAACTGAGCGCGGCCGAGGGCGAGAAACGCTGCGCTGAACGCGCCTTCGGCCTCGTCGCCGTTTGGTAAGGTCATGCCCACCGCAATCGAGCGTCCGCCGGTTGGAATCAGTTGTACGCCGATCACCAGAAACATGCTGCCGAGGGTGGCGAGGATGTCCGGCACGCGCATCTTCACGATCAACCAGCCATTGAGCAGCCCGACAAGCGCGCCGCCGGCAAGGCTGATCAGCACCGCCGGCACGGCGCCCCAACCCAGCACCACCATCACGTAACTGGCAATCATCAGACTCATCGCCGCCACCGCTCCGATCGACAAATCGAGCCCTCCCACCGCCATGGTCAGCGTCACGCCCAAGGCCAGCAGCGCGACAATCGACACCGACTGCAAGATGCTGAACAGATTGCCGACCCGCAGGAATGCCGGCTCCGCGAAGCTGAAAAATATCAGGATCAGCGCCAACACCCAAAGCAGGCCATACCGGATCAGCGCTTGCAGCAAGCGTTCGACGGGTGCGGGGGGGGTCGACGCCAGCGAACTTGAATCAGGCATTCGCTTTGCTCCTTGGCGTGGCATGAAGAGGTGAAACCGTGGCCAGGTGTTGCACGTCGGCGCCGGCCAGTGCGCTGACCAGCGTGGCGCGACTCAAACCGGCGCGAGGGTATTCGGCGACCACCGCGTGATCGCGCACCAGCAGAATTCGGTCGGCGATTTCCAGCGCCTCGTCGACATCGGCGCAGATCACTAACGTCGCGCGGCCACCGGCACTGGCGCGCAGCAGTTGGCCGATATCCCGGCGGGCGCGCACGTCGACGCCTTGGAAGGGCTCATCGAGAATTAACACGCGCCCTTCCCCGAGCAGCCAGCGTCCGAGCACGACTTTTTGCTGGTTGCCACCGGACAAGGCACTCATGGGCACATCGATCCCGGCGGTCTTGATCCCCAGCGCCGCGACCTGCGCCTCCACCGCTTTCGCCTCGGCACGGTTGCGGATGAAACCGCCATGGGTGAAACGTTCAAGAAACGGCAAGGTCAAGGTGCGGCGCAAGGAAAAGTCGGCAATCAAGGACTGGCTCGCGCGATCCTCGGCGGCGAAAAATACGCCGCTGCGAATGGCCGAGCGTGGCGAGCCCGGTTGCCAGTCGGTGCCGTCCAGCTGCAGGGTGCCGGTCGCCGGCTCTCGCAGGCCAAACAGCACTTCGGCGATCTCGGTTTTACCGGCGCCCAGCAGTCCGGTGAGCACCACCACTTCACCCTCGCGCAAGGTCAGTTCGAATGCTTGAGTACGCGGCAGGATTTTCCCGTCGCGCAGCGTCAGCACTTCTCGCCCGGCCTTGAGCGGTTCATAGACATGGGTATCAAGGGACTGGCCAAGCATGGCTTCGACCGCCTCCGGCAACTGCCCGGCGCTGAATTCGCCAGCCAGTTGGCCATCCCGCAGTACGATGGCGCGGTCGGCCACGCGTTGCAGGTCGGACAAGCGATGGGAGATGTAAAGGATTGCCACCCCGCGACTGCGTAGCGTGTCGATCAAGCCGAACAGACGCTGGGCCTCGACATCCGACAAGGCGGCGGTGGGTTCGTCGAGAATCAGCAGGCGCGGTTGCAGGGCGAACGCACGGGCCAGCACCACCAATTGCCGTTCGGCTTGGCCGAGACACTCGATGGGTTGCTCCAGCGGCAAGTCCAGTCCGAGGCCGGCAGCGATGCTCGCGGCACGCTCGAACAGGCGCTTGCGGTTGAGCCAGAAGTCCGCACCGGGCTGGCACAGTTCATCGAGCAAAAGGTTTTCCGCCACGCTCAACCCCGGCGCGATGCCGTCGTTGACCTGCTGATGCACCGCGACGATCCCGACCCGGCGCGCCGACAGAGGCGAGACAAACTGCCAGCGCTCGCCATCCACCCACAGTTCACCAGAATCCGCCGCCTGACTGCCGGCGAGAATCTTCACCAGCGTCGATTTGCCGGCACCGTTGGCACCCAGCAACGCCACGACTTCGGCGGGATAAATCACCAGGCTGACCTGATGCAACGCGCGGCTGGCACCAAAGGTTTTGCTCAGCTCACGCACACGAATCAGCGGCTCGGGTGCCACGGCAACAGGCGCACTCATAAAAAATTCCGGACAGGATGGCCGCGAAAAAAACGTGCGAACACAAAGGGTTGAGGCGAGGATTAAATGCAATCTCTTATAAACAATCCAATAGTTCTATCGAATAGAAAATATTTTCTGGTTATAAGAATCGTCAACTCAACGACGATGAGCCGGTGATCTCACCAGCCGGTCACCCAGGCTTTGCACGCTCTGGACCAGAATCACCAGGGTCAGGGTGATGCCGGCCCGCTGTTTCTGCCCGGCGCAGTTCAAGGTTGGATAAGCGCCGTCAGGTCCTCGCCGAACAGCAGAATGCGCCCGGCACTGGGCCGTTCGAGCAGATTGAGGCAACGCCATCCGTTGTTGCGCGACGCCGCCCTCGAAGTGCGGCCGTTGCACCCCCTCGACAAACTCTCCGAATCCGGCCTGATACACGTCGACATCGACAGCTGGCAACGTTACGGCACCGACCCGGTCAGTTGGCTCAGCACTTGGGAACTGGCGCAGATCGAGCGGTTGCTGAGCGAACTTAAAAAATGCGGTTTGAGCGCGCTCCATTCCGGTTTGTAGCGGTAATTCATTCAGGCCGACGCACTGCCCTCACCTTCCCGCTACCACCGCCGCCACAGAAAAACTGATCGCCGCCATCGGACTCAAGCCCCGACACACCCACTCCGGCCGGCATCCTGACACTCTGCAGCACCTCTCCGGTTTTCTCGTCAACGCGGCGCAATTCGCTTTCATCCCCTTCCCACGTCCCATGCCACAGCTGGCCCTCGACCCAGGTCACCCCGGTGACAAACCGGTTGGACTCGATGGTTCGCAGGATCGCGCCGGTCTCGGGATCGATCTGGTGAATTTTCCGGTCGCGGTAGCGGCCGACCCACAACGTGCCTTCGGCCCAGGTCAGCCCGGAATCATTGCCGCCGCCCGGTGCCGGAATCGTGTTCAGTACTTCACCAGTCTGCGGGTCGATTTTCTGGATGCGATCGGCGGCGATCTGGAACAGATGCTGGCCGTCGAACGCCGTGCCCGCATCGGCGGTGACGTCGATCGAGCGTAATGTTTCACCGCTGGCCGGGTCGAGGGCGATCAGTTGTTCGCCGGTGGCAAACCACACCTGCTGCCCGTCCCAGGTCACGCCATGCACGCTGTCGACGCCGGTGAACGGGCCGTATTCACGAATGATTTCTGCGCTTGAGTATTTCATCTCGGTTGCCTCGTTTGGGTGCGTGGCGTTCATCCTAGTCACTCGGCAATGGCGCCGGGAGTAACAAGGTCGTCGCGAAACCCGGGACTGGTGGCGTCATCCAGCGTCGTGCGCGGCCCTGTCCGAATGACTGCACTTTGCCGGCCGCCGCCAAGGCATCGAGGGTGCGTTGTACGGTGCGCTGACTGCTGCCGACGGCCAGTGCCAGGGCCGAACTCGACCACGACTCGCCGTCGGCGAGGAAGGCGAACAACCCCGCGTACTTTTCGTCGACCGGTTGCACCAGCACTACAACGTCGGATGACACCAGCGCCACCAGGGCAAATCCATGCCGGGTGGCGACGACCCCGGCCAAGGGTTTCAACACCGCGCGCAGGCGCCCGACTTCGACGCGCAACCGCGCTCGATGGGATTCATCCGAGAGCTTCAGGCGAAAAGCCCGACGCACCAGCCCTCCCCTCGAAACGTCGCCGGGCCAGGCTTCGGCTAACGCTTGAGCCAGGGTAAACAACACCGGGCGCGTGGCCAGGGACACCGACATGCCGGCGCCGCGTACGGCGTAGCGGCACGCGTCGACCACCAGTGACGTTGAGGCGAGCACGGCTTCGACGTCTGCCAACACCAGCGGTCGTTCTTCGCCATGAGCGATCAACCGTGCCGCCGGCGTGTTCAGAATCAGCCAGGCGTTTTCGACTTCTGCAGTGAGCGCCGGGATGGCGGCCACCTGCGCAGCGTGCTCGGCCCTCGTCAGTGCCTGCCGGGCCGTTTGTGATTGCAGGCGGCGGATGGCAATGCCCGCCACCACCAGTTCATGGGCGGCGCGCAGTGCCGGCGGCAACGGTGCGGGGTCCAGCGCGGCGAGCACGACGTCCGCCTCGTCGAGCCGTCCGATCAGCAACAATCGACGTATCTGCAAGTATTGCGCATGCGCCGCGTTGACTCGGTCACCGTGGGTTTCAAGCGTGATCCGCGCCGCCTCAAGGGCCTTGACTGGCCAGCCGAGGTCTCGCGACGCCAGGGCGATTTCGGCCTCCGCCACCACGCAGCGCGCACGTGCCAGTGCCTCCTTTGGGCCGAATGCACGCACCGCGCGTTTCACCAGCGCCTTCGCCCGAACCAGATCGCCGAGTTGCGCCATGGCGATTCCGCGTAGCGCGAGGGCGGATGCGTCTTCGCGCAGTGCGATGCGGTCGAGCGCCGCGAGGGGATCACCGGCTGCCAGTGCCCGGGCGGCGGCGGTGATCAGTGAGTCCATTTGAGTTGCGTCACGCAGGTTGCTCCCACCATCCAATGTGGAAGTCAGTCTAGTTCACGACCGAGGCAGGCCATGGGGTTGAGGTGTCTGGGCGAGCGATGGGGCCGGCAAAAACACCAAAGGTCAATTAGGATCAAGCAAACCCCCGCTCCAATTGCGCGACACCCGGCTGCCAGTAAACTTCGCCACCACCATGCCCTGGGGCACCAGCCGATCGCGATAACGCGTCACCATCCGCCCCGTCTGTTCCGCGTGCAACACCACTTCCGAAGACGGGTCACCCGGCCGCCCCAGGATACGGGCAAAACGCTGGCCTTCCTCGACGAAATCCCCCAGCTCTTTTTCGAAGATCAGCACGCCGGGTTGCGGTGCCAGGATCGTCTCCATTTGCGCCAT
Organism: Pseudomonas sp. GB2N2; assembly: GCF_054897705.1. Classification (NCBI taxonomy): domain Bacteria; kingdom Pseudomonadati; phylum Pseudomonadota; class Gammaproteobacteria; order Pseudomonadales; family Pseudomonadaceae; genus Pseudomonas; species Pseudomonas sp. GB2N2. Next base: position 1,003,043 of record NZ_CM142701.1, on the reverse strand, counting down.
GTCCCTCACCTCCACGGGCCAGTCACCCACGGTCAGCGGCTCATCGATCACCCCGCAACTGCACAGCCACACGTACAATCCCTCGGCATCCCGCTCGGCGAATCGGTCGTTGACGTCGCCCTGCCCGCGCAGCTCCAGGGTCGCGGCCATGTGCCGTGGGCTAATGCCGTTGCGCAGCCAGGGCGCAATGATCGTTTCCTCGAAGGAACCGTCGCCGCCGTCATCCCAGACGATCGCCACGTCCATCTTCATCGCCGCCGCCAGTTCGCGTCCTCGCGGGGCAAAACTGCGGTGGACGTAGAGGTATGGCAAGGCTTCGTCATCGGTGTGCAAGTCGAGCATCACCTCCGCCGTGGCGGCCAGTTGCACCAGGCTCTTTTGCCATTCCTGGACATTGGTCGAAGGTCGGGCCATGGCGGCCGACTGATCGAATCCACGGTTGAAGTTATGCCCGGTGGCGTTGTGATAACGCCCGAGAATCCGGCCTTGGCGGAACTGCCCGATGCCCAGCGGATTGGCCTGCGGCACGACCGTCACGTGGCCCTTGAGCCGGCCATTGGCTTCAGCGAACTGCAACCGTTGCATCAACAGGTGCAGCACCAGCATCCCGGCAATTTCATCGGCATGCACGCCGGCCTGCAAATGCACGGTCGGCCCGCTGCCGTCGCCTTCGAAACGCCAGGCACCGACCTGCACCACGTCGCCATTGTTGTTACGAACACCAAAAGAAATATCCTGCGCCATCTGTCTTGTCCTCTCGTCCTGCCCGTTAAAAATCACCACAGTGCCGACGTTGCCACTGGAGATTGAACGTACGTTCAACTAAGCTCGGCAATCAGGCAATGTAACGAAGGATTTCGTTGTGACCACCGACTCTCCGAAATACCGCCGAGTTGAACCCGACGAGCGCCGTGAATTGCTGGTTGCCGCCACCCTGCGTTGTCTGGCCCGCGACGGTCACGCCGGTATTTCCGTGCGTCGTATCGCCACCGAGGCCGGTGTGTCGGTCGGCCTGCTCAATCATCACTTCGGCAGCATCGATGCGTTGATCGCCGACACTTACCAGAAGCTCGCCAGCGAACTGACCACTGCCCTGCATCAGGAAATCCAGCAAGTTGGTACGCCGGCGGAAAAGATGGACACCTTCCTCGTCGGCTCGTTTTCACCCAGGGTCATGGACCCGAAACTGCTTGGCGTCTGGGTGGTGTTCTGGAGCCTGATTCGTCACTCGGACTACGTCAGCCAGTCCCACGAAAAAAGCTACCGCGACTACCTCGATCTGCTGCGTACCCTGCTCGATGACCTGGCCGCCAGCGAAGGCTTCGTGATCCAGGACACGCGCCTGGCCGCCATTGGTCTATCGGCGATGCTCGACGGACTCTGGCTCGAGTGGTGCCTCAACCCCGACACCTTCAGCCCCGCCAACGGCCTCCACATCAGCCGTTGCTGGGTAAAGGGGTTGCGTCACGGAGCATTCAGCGCCGACGACGTCCTGTGACGGGTGCCGGCCGAAGACCATCGCCAGGGTGCCGCTGACCGCGATCAGTCCGGCACCGATCATCAGCGACACGTCCATCAACGTGCCCCAGATCAGGCTCGACAGCAGGAACGCCCAGATCAGCCCGGTGTATTCGAACGGTGCCAACACCGTCGCCGTAGCTCGCTGGAAACTGGCGAACAGCAGGAACTGCCCGATGCCGCCGACCAATCCGGCACCGAGCATGCCGAGCCACGCGGGGGTCGTCGCCGGGGTGTAATTCCACGGCAATGCAATCATCATGCAAACGACGAACACCACGTTGGTGATCAGCATCTGCTCAAGCACCGATGTCTGTTCATCGACCTGACGCAACTGAATGTAGGTGAACGCCCAGCACGCCGCTGCCAACAACGTCAGCACGATCGGCAGCGGCTCGCCAATATTGCTCGGGCGGCAGGCGATGATCACGCCGACAAAACCGATCAACAGGCTGAGCCACTGCCAGCCGCTGGATTTTTCCTTGAGGATCACCGCCGCCAGTACCGTGACCATGATCGGCGCGGAGAAATACAGCGTGGTCATCTCCGCGAGAGTCAGGTCCCGCGCCGCCGTGTAATACAACACCCACGCCACAATCGACAGCAGACCGCGCGCCACCAGCAAGCGTCGGCTCGGCGATCGCCAGGCCCGCTGGACGAGGTGCAAACGCCCGGCCAACAGACACGCGAGCACCACCACGAGGCTGCGCCAGAACAGAATGCTGATCACCGAATAATCGGCCACCAGCCACTTGATCACGGCGTCCTGCAACGTCAGAAACGCGTAGCCCAGCGTGCACAGGCCGATGCCTTGCAACGAGCGGTCGACGATCCGTGCTGCGTTCATTACGCCGACCTGCGCACGGGCGTACCGCGCCGTTCGACGAAGGCAAACAGCGCCTCGATCAGGAAGGTCAGGCAAACGTAGACGCCCGCCACCAACAGCAATGGTTCGTACACTTGCAGGGTTTGCGCGCGGACCACGTTGGCGGCCCCCAGCAGGTCAATCACGGCGATGGTCGATGCCAGCGCCGTCGACTTCAGCAACATCACGGTTTCACCGGCGAGGGTCGGCAACAGCAAGCGCATGGCGCGGGGTAAACGCACACGCAACAGCGACTGGCGCGAGGTCATGCCGAAGGCCGATGCGGCTTCCATTTCACCTTTGGGCACTGCCAGCAGGCCACCACGAATCACTTCGCCGACATAGGCGCCCATCGACACCACCAAGGCAAACACGATGTACCAGTAACCGTCACGCAGATAAGGCCAGAGGAAGCTGCCGCGAATCAGCGGAAACTGCGCAAACAGACTGCCAAGCCCGTAGTAGAAGATGTAGATCTGAATCAACAACGGTGTGCCGCGAAACACGCTGGTGTAGAACAGGCTCGCCCTGGCGATCAGTTTGTATGTCGAGATCCGCGCCAGCGCCACCAGAATGGCCAACAGAAAACCGAACACACTGGAGAGCATCAGCAGGGTAATGGTCGTTTGCAAGCCTCGGCCCAACAGCGCCGCGTATTCAACTATCCACGCTGGAATCATTTCAATCACTCGACCAAGGGCATCCAGCGACGAATGCGTCGCTCAAGCCGTCCCGACAGGTAGTTGGACACCAGCGTCACCGCGTAATACATCGCCGCGGCCGTGAGGTAGAACAACAGGTAATGACGTGTCGAACCCGCAGCTTGCTTGGCGGTGTACAACAGTTCGTTGGTGCCGACCACGCTGATCAGCGCACTGTCCTTGATCAGGTTGATCCACAGGTTGGCCATGCCCGCCATGGCGTACGGTGCCATGATCGGCAGCGTGACGCGCCGGAACAGGCCAAACCCGCTCAGGCCAAAAGCCTTCGCCGCCTCGATCTGGCCGAACGGGATCGCCTGGATCGCCGCGCGGAAAATCTCCGACGCGTAGGCGCCCTGCACCAGGCCCAGTACCACAATGGCCGCCAGCGGACCACTGACATTCATTACGCCGTAGCCCAGTTCGGCCATCAGCGCGTTGATCAGCATGGACCCGACGTAGTACAGCAGCAGGATCAGCAACAACTCTGGAACCGCACGAAACAGGGTGGTGTAGCCGCGCATCAGCGCTGCGATCGGGCGCGGCGCGTTCAACTTGAGGCAGGCCACGACCAGCCCGATGGCCAGCCCGAGCGCAAAGGCCCCGGCTGAAATCTGCAGGGTCATCCACAGGCCCTTCAGCAGCGCACCGCCCCACCCTGTTTCGCTGAAATTGATCAACTCGAACATTGCTGGCATTTCGTTCTCCCTTCGACGGTCTTGAGAACCCCTTCGCCCCTGTGGGAGCGGGCTTGCTCGCGAAAGCGATCTAACATCAAACAAAGATGTCAACTGACACACCGCCTTCGCGAGCAAGCCCGCTCCCACAGAGGCCGCGTTCGCGTCAGAACGCCGGTTTCACGCTGGTGCCGAAGTACTGCTGGGAGAGGTCGTCGTAGTCTTTGCTGGTCAGCAAGGACACGATGGCCTTGTCGAGTTTGGCTTTCAGCTCGGTGTCGTCCTTGCGCAGACCGGCACCCACGCCCTTGCCGAAAATCGGGTCGTACGGCACAGCGCCGAGGTACGCGAGGTCCTTGGCATCCGGGGTTTTGACGAAAGCCGCCATCGCGGTGCCGTCCGCCATCATCAGGTCGATGCGTCCGGCGATCAGGTCGGCGTTCGCCGAGTCCTGGGTGTCGTAGTACTTAACGTCGGCAATTTTTTCGTAGTAGGTCTTCAGGTAGCTGGCGCTCACTGTGGAGTTCTGCACGCCGATGGTCTTGCCTGTGAGGTCATCCGGGTACTTTTTCACCGAGGCGTCTTTCGGCCCGACAATCGCAATCACCGAGTCGTAGTAAGCCTTGCTGAAGGCGATCTGCTTTTCGCGTTCTTCGGTCACTGACATCGAGGAGAAAATCACGTCGATCTTCTTCGCCAGCAACGACGGGATGATGCCGTCCCACGCCACTTCCTTGATCTCGCACTCGGCTTTCATTTCGCTGCAGAGCTTGTGGATCAGGTCGACTTCAAAGCCTTTCCATTCACCATTGGCCTGCTTCTCGGTGTACGGCGGATAGGGTTCAGCCGCGACCGCGAACCGTATCGGCTGGGCTTGCGCCGCACCCATACCGGCCAGCATGACAACGGCCACCCCAGTCAACCAATTTGCCAAACGTCGATTTCCCATGATTTTTCCCCGTCTTTTTATGATGCGTTAGCGAGTCTGATGAGCGTTGACGAATTGTCGGCAACGTTCACTGCGTGGCTGTACGAACACTTCATCCGGCGAACCGGTTTCCTCGATCAGCCCTTGATGCAGGTAGGCGACTTTGGAAGACACATCGCGTGCAAAAGCCATCTCATGCGTCACCAGGATCATGGTCCGGCCCTCTTCCGCGAGAGAGCGGATCACCCGCAGCACTTCGCCGACCAGTTCCGGGTCGAGTGCCGAGGTGGGTTCATCGAACAGCATGACTTTGGGGCGCATGGCCAAGGCGCGGGCAATGGCGACCCGTTGCTGCTGTCCCCCGGAGAGAAACGCCGGGTATTCGTTGCGCTTGGCCGCCAGCCCTACACGTTCCAGCAAGGCTTCGGCCCGTTCAGTGGCTTCGGCACGGCTTTCCCGCAGGACCTGGATTGGTGCTTCGATGAGGTTTTCCAGCACCGTGCGATGGGGCCAGAGGTTGAAGTTCTGGAACACCATGCCCAGGCTCGAACGAATCCGCACCAGCTGCTTGGCGTCGGACACCAGCGGCGCGCCGGGGCGTGAGTGGTTCAGGTGAATGCTTTCGCCATCGACCAGAATTCGTCCCTGGTCCGGCACTTCGAGCATGTTAATGCAGCGCAACAAAGTACTTTTTCCCGAGCCGCTGGCGCCGATCAGGGAGATCACATCGCCTTCGCGGGCAGTCAGCGAAACACCCTTGAGCACCTCGATATTGCCGAAGCGTTTGTGCAGTTGATCGACTTCGATCATGGTCCGACGCACGACAGGTTCGGGCGCGGCGGCACTGCTGGTGACGCGCGCGATCACCGGCCGTGGCGCTTCACCGTTCAGCACCAGGACAAAATCGCGAATGCGCTGGCAGGCCTGGGCCAGGCGTTCTTCACCCAAGGTAAAGGACAGCCGCACAAAACCTTGCGCGGGTTCACCGAACGCGGCCGCATCCAACACCGATACGCGGGCCTCGCGCAACAGGCGCCAGGCAAATTCGATGGAGGTCAGCCCGGTCTCGCGAACATCGATCAGCACGAACATCCCAGCATCGGGATTCAGCACAGAAATGCCCGGGCAATTAGCCAAACCGCTCACCACCAGGTCGCGGCGATGGCGGTAGATTTCTCGCATGCCGTGGGTCACTTCGTCGTGGGCCTGCACCGCTTTGAGCGCCGCCTCCATGACAAAACCCGGCAGACCATAGAGCATGCTCAGCACTAATGTTTCGGCGTGGGCGACCAATGCTTGATCGGCGACGATCCAGCCGGTGCGCCAGCCGGTCATCGCGTGGGATTTCGACAGGCTGCCGATCACCACGCAACGCTCGGCCATGCCGGGCAATGCCGCCAGACTGAGGTGCTCGCGGTCGAACGCGAGGCTCTCGTAGACCTCGTCCACCACCACCCACAAGTCGTGGGCGATGGCGAGGTCGGCAATGCTCTGCAGCTCTTCGCGGGTCAACACCACCCCGGTGGGATTGTTGGGGTTGGAAAAGAAAATCGCGCGGGTTCTCGGAGTGATGGCTTTGGCCAGAACGGCAGCGTCGAGCCGGAAGCCGGAGTCTGCCGAGCAGGGCACGCGCACCAGGGTGGCGCCGGAAGCCTTGAGTGTTGCTTCGTAGGTGACGTACATCGGGTCGAGGGCAATCACCTCGTCGCCGGTGTTGAGCAAGCACATCGAAGTGGTGAACAGCGCGTTCTGCGCCCCGGCAACGATGATCACGTTGGAGGCTTGTACTTCACGGTTGAACAGTTTGCCGTAGCGCTCGGCGATGGCTTCGCGCAAGGCGTGTCGACCGGCGATTTCGGTGTAGTGGGTGTCGCCTTCGCGCAAAGCGTGGATGGCGGCATCGGTGATGAAATCGGGGGTGGGGAAATCCGGGTCGCCGACGCTGAGGATGATGACATCCTCGCCCCGGCGCTTGGCTTCATACGCCGCGTTGTGAATATCCCAGGCGGCAACGCCGTCGCCTGATATTCGCTCAACAAAGGGTGAAAACCGCATGCCAGTGCCTCGTTCGAATGGAACTGCAAGCCCGCAACCAACCGGGGGTGGTGGAGCCAACATAGTCGAAGCTGAACAGTCGTTCAATTGAAAAATACTCCGGGTTCGTGTTCAGCGCAAACAGGTCGTTTTCGCGACAGTCCCGCTGTTTTTCAGTACGGAATTTTTCGGGTATCAGCGACAGGCGCTGGCGTGCTTGAGCTCGATCAGGGTCACGCCGGCATGGGTGAAACCACGACGCAGATCGCGTTCCAGTTCATCAAGGCTTTGCGGTTCGTGGACCGTGCAACCGAAGGCCTTGGCCAGCGCCGCGAAATCCGGATTACGCGGCAAAACGCCCACCGGCTCGATGTCGAGGCTGAGCATGTCATCGCGAATCTGCCCCAGGGCGTCGTTGTTCCAGAGCAGCACCACCAGCGGGCTGTCCAGCTCCTCGACCGCCGTGGCCAGTTCCTGCACGGTGTAGAGGAAGCCGCCGTCGCCCACCAGCACCAGACCGGGACGCTGCGGTGCGCCGAATTTCGCGCCGATCCCCGCTGGCAGGCCATAACCCAGGGTGCCGTAGCCGGTGGGGTGCAACCAGCTGCGGATGTTTTGGCTGGCGAACGCATAGTTACCGGTGTAGGCCAGTTGGGTCATGTCGCTGCTGATGAAAGTGTCGGCGGGCATCGCCGCCTTGATGCGGTCGAGGATGTGTTGATGGATGGTTTGCAAGTCGCCGTGACCGGATCGGATCGCGGCTTTCAAATCTGCCACTGCTTTAATGACTTCAGTCGAGTCCCGCGCCTCTGCCGGAACTCGTTCGAGTAATGCAGCCAGCGTTTGCCGGGCATCACCGTGCAGCGCCACCGCACACGGATAGAAATCGTTGAACTTGCGCGAGTCGATGTCGACGCGGATCACTTCGCCATTCAGTGGCAGGCGCTCGCGCCAGTAATCGGTGTCGGCCATTTCGGTTCCGACGGCCAGCACCACATCGGCTTGCGCGATCAAGTCCCAACCGGGCTGCACGCACAGGCTGGAGCCGGCGTTCAGCGGTGCGTCCGGCGCCAGCAAACCTTTGCCGGCGACGCTGGTGAACAGCGGCGCGCCGAGATGTTCGCTCAGGGCCTGCAATTCGGCACCTGCCGCCAATGCTCCGCCTCCGGCGATGATCATCGGACGCTTGGCGTGTTGCAGGCGCTGCGCCGCGTCATCCAGTGCACCGGCCTGCGCCGGACCACGTGCAGGACGACGCACCACATCGACGCTCCAGTCACGGCTGATCGCACCCGCAAGCACGTCCAGCGGCACGGAAATATGCACCGGCCGTGGCCGCTCGCTGTCGAACACGGCGAAGGCGCGGGCGATCAATTCGGGCAAATCGTCGGTGGTCAATGCCACCGCCGAAAACGCGGTGATGGGTGCGGTTATTGCCCGCTGGTCCTGGGTTTCGTGCAGGCAGCCCCAACCTTTGCCGAGGCTCGCGGTGTGGTTGACGCTGGAGATCACCAGCATCGGAATCGAGTCGGCGTAAGCCTGGCCGATGGCGGTCGCCGCGTTGGTCACGCCAGGGCCGGTGATGATGAAGCACACACCCGGTTTGCCGCTGACCCGGGCGTAGCCGTCAGCCATGAAACCGGCACCCTGCTCGTGGCGGGTCAGCACATGGCGGATGCCACTGCCGGGCAAGCCGCGATACAGTTCAAGGGTGTGCACGCCGGGAATGCCGAACACGGTGTCGACGCCATAATTGGCCAGCAGGCGCACCAGTGCCTGGCCGCCGGTGAGGGTCGAGGAAGAAGATTGCGCGATCGATTGGGAGCTCATGCCAGCCCTCGTTTTATTGTTTTGAGTGGAGGAGGATGCGTCGATATTAAACACTCGTTCAACAGTGAAGCAACTCTTTCCTCAGGCGTGAAAACACGTCACGAACACAGGTTAATTACCTGTTTTAGATAGGATTTTTTCAAATTAACGGGAATATTCAGCAGAGACTGTTACATCTTCGAACATTCCTGAATGATCAGGCCGCCAGCGAAGCGCCCGCGGTAAACAGATAGCCTGCACCGTGAATGGTAATGATCAGTTCCGGCTCGGCCGGATCGTCATTCAGTTTGCGCCGCAAGCGCCCCACCAGCACATCGATGGAACGGTCGTTGGGCATCCATTCGCGGTTGCGCAGTTGGTCCATCAATTGATCGCGGCTCAAAGTCAGGCCGCTGTTGCGCATGAACACATTGAGCAGCTGGAACTCGCCGTGGCTGAGCAGGGTTTCGCGACCGTCGCAGGCCTTCAGGCGCCGGCGGTCGGTGTCGAGGGTCCAGTCGGCAAAACGCTTGAGGTGCGTATCCGGCTGGCCAACCGGTTGGGCGTGCTGCACGCGACGCAGCAGATTGCGGGCGCGGGCCAGCAATTCTGGTGGAGACAGGGGCTGGATCAGGTAATCGTCGGCGCCGCATTCCAATGCGCCGAGTCGCTCGATCGGCGCACCGATCAGGATAATCCCGACCTCCGAACGTTCACGCCATCGGCGCGTCAGGGCCAGAGCGTCCGGCCACTGCGCATCCAGCATCACCAGCCCGACCGCGAAACGACTCAAGCAAGCCTCGGCCTGAGCGGGCGTTTCAGCAAACCGTACCTCAAATCCAGCCGGAATCAGCGCAGCCCGCAACGGTTCACGGATCAGCGGATCGTCACTCACCATCAACACGCACGGCATGACCGTCATGACCTGGCTCCTGGTTTTTTTGGAATTTTGCGAAGCGGTGAGCGCACTGTAGCGCTAGCTGAACAGTTGATCAACAAGCCGATATTACGAAGCGATGAACCGTCGATACCCGCCCATTTGCACACCATCGACCCACGCTTCACAGATCTGCACGCCTTGAGCCGGGGTGAACGTCGACGGGTTCAGCCCGCATTCCAGCCACAAACCGTCAAGCAAAGCGCTCAAGCCGATGGCTGCCAGGCCGCTGTCGAAACCGTCCCAACCCTCCTCCTGCGCCAGCAATCTCAAGGCATCGCCCATGATGGTCCGGTACTCGCCATAAGAATGGTCGTGCGCCTGGTCGATCGCATCGGCGGTTTTCACCGCGCCCCAGAACGCCAGCCAGGCTTCGATCAATTCAGGGTCGAGCATGCGCGGCGAAAACGACGCCACGAAAAACGCCGACAAGTGTTGCCGGGCGCCGTCGCCCGCGCCCGCCACCGACTCACGCAGCAAACTCATGACTTGCCCGGTGATGTGCAGATAAGCATCGGCGACCAGCTCATCCTTGCCGGCGTAGTGATGACTGATCAAGCCCACCGACACGCCAGCCTCGGCGCAGATCTTGCGGATCGAAGTGCCGACAAATCCGTATTTCTTCAGGCACGTCAGCGTCGCGGCCACCAGCTTGGCCTTGCGCACCTCGGGGTCCATACGCAGAAAACGCGCTTCCTCGGCCATGTTGATCCTGCCCTCCACGAAATCGATGGCTGACGGTACAGCATTGCGTCAGCGCAGGGGATACAGCGCCTCGTCAAATTGTGACAAACGCGGGAACTCCAGCGGCGAATCCTGCTCGAGATTTTCCAGGCGCTGACGGTAATCCACCAAGAACTGCTCGCGGGCTTCTGCGCTGATGTACGGCACGTGCCACGCCACGAACGGCGGCAACACGTCGAGCCCGACGTAGGCCAGCGTGCCGCGCAGCAGCGGGCGCAACATGTCCTCCAGCGGACCGTGAATCGCGCCCTCGCCAAACATATGCTGGCGCCCGCCAAGGGTCACGGTGACCAGCGCTTTCTTGCCCGCCAGGCCGCCCTGGTCGTAAAAGCGCTTGCCGCCGTAGCAGACGCCGGACACCAATACCCGGTCGATCCAGCCCTTCAGAATCGCCGGCGTGGAGAACCAGTAAATTGGGAAATTGAGGATCAGCAGGTCGGCCCACAGCAGCTTGTCCAGCTCCTGCTGGATGTCCGGCGCCAGGCTTTTCGACTTCACGCCCAGGCGCTGTTCGAGCGCGTACACCAGGTACTCGGGATTGTCCCGGTCGTAGAAATCCTCGGCGCTGGCGACCGGGTTCCAGTTCATCGCGTAGAGGTCGGAGACCTGTACTTCGTGGCCCTGAGCTTGCAGGGTGTGCACCGCCTGATCGCGCAACGCGGCCGTAAACGACTGCGGTTCGGGATGGGCGTGAACAATCAATACATTCATTTAGACAGCCTTAGAGCAATCGATTAAAGGGTTCAAGCCAGGCGGATCAGTGCATCCACCGCCACCGCGCCTTCGGCATTCACCAGCAAGGGGTTCACATCCAGCTCTTGCAGCCGCTCGGCGTTCTCGCAGGCGTAATCCACCACCGCACGAACCGCCCGGACCAGTGCCGGCATATTCACCGCCGGCCCACCACGAAAACCGGTGAGCAACGGCGCGCAACGCAAACTCAGCAGCGCGTCATGAATCGCCTGATCGGTGGTCGGCAGCAACAGGCTGCGACTGTCCTTGAGCAGCTCGACCAGAATCCCGCCGGCACCGATCACCAGCGCCAGGCCGAAGCCGGTTTCGCGTTTGATCCCGACGATCAGTTCAGCCAGCGGCGGCGACGCCATGCGTTCGAGCAAGACCTGATCAAACACCAGCTGCGGCGCATGCTGCGTCAGGTTGCCGCGCATGGTGGCGAGCGCGGCGCTCAGGGCTGTTTCGTCTTTCAGATTAAGGGCGACGCCGCCCGCTTCCGTCTTGTGCGGCAGGTCCGCGCTGACCACCTTGAGCACCAGCGGATAACCGAGGCTACGCGCCTCGTCCAATGCCTGTTCAGGCCGGCACAGTCGCGCTTCGGGCAAGGGCAAACCGAACGCACGCAAGGCCTGTTTCGACTGCCACTCATCCAGCAGTTGCCCCGGCGCTGTCGATTCATCCGGACAGATCGGCGCCAACGCCGCTTCGCCTCCCGCCAACAATGCCTCACGCCGTGCCTGGTAATGGGCGATGCGTGACCAGGCGGCCAAGCCATCTTCCACCCCTTGCAACGCCGCCACGCCACGGGCATGCAAGCGTTCACGGGCAGAGGCCGGCAGCAGTTCGGGAAATGCCGACGTGACAAAACCGGTCTTGCCGTGCCGCTCCAACAAGTCGCAATACAGCTCCAGCAGCAGATCGCATTCCTTGCGCTCACCGGTGAATTCCGCTGGATAGTCGAGCACCAGCAACGCTGCATCAGCAGGCGTGCGCAAGGCCGTTTCAAGCATCTTTTCCAGGGCGTCGCGGTCGCCCCAGATCGCCGTTGTGAAATCCAGTGGATTGACCAGGTTGGCGTAGCTCGGCAACACCTCAGCCAGTTCCCCGCGCTGGCGGTCGTCAAATTTCGGCAGCGTCAGTTGATTGCGTTCGGCGTAGTCGGCGATCAGTCCCGCATCGCCACCGGAACAGGCCAGCGCGATCAGGCTCGGCCCTACCGGCAAGTTGCCACAGGCCGCAGCTTTGAGGGTTTCGACGAAACTCACCGGACCGCTGACGCGAATCACCCCGAGACGCTGGAACAGGCTGTCGTACAGCGCATCCGAACCGGCCAGGGAACTGGTGTGACTCAACGCCAACTCGGCACCGATCTGCGACACGCCGGTTTTCAGGGCAATCACCGGAATGCCTTTTTCCAGCGCCTTGAGTGCGGCGCGGGCAAAACCAGGCACGTTTTTTAGACCTTCCATGTGCAGGCCGATGGCGGTGACACGCGGCTCGTCGAGCAGCACGTCCATCAATTCGGCCACGCCGAGTTGCGCCTGATTGCCCACCGAGGCCATGTAGGCCAGCGGCAGCGAACGATCGGTCATGGAAAGGTTGTAAGCGAAGTTGCCGCTTTGAGTCAGGATCGCGACGCCCTTCTCCACCGCTTTGCCGCCATGGGCCACCGGCCACAACGCAACGTTGTGCAGATAGTCGAGCAAGCCATAACAGTTGGGACCGAGCAGCGCCATGTCGCCGGCCGCGTGCAGCAGTTGCGCCTGCATCGCCAGCCCTTCCTCGCCGGTTTCGGCGAAACCGGAGGCATAACAAATCGCCCCGCCCGCGCCTTTGGCGGCCAGTTCGGCGACGCAGCTCAGCGTCAATTCACGGTTGGTGGCAATGAAAACACCGTCCGGCGCGCAAGGCAGATCGGCAATCGACGCCACGCAGGGAATGCCTTCGAGGCTCGGGTGTTGCGGGTTGACCAGCCACATCTGGCCCTGGAAGCCGCCATCGGCACAGCGCTTGAGCGCCCGCGCCATGCTGCGCCCACCGACAAACGCGAGGTGACGCGGGGCGAACAAACGCTTGAGGTTATCTCTGATCGACATGGGATTCTCCTGGGTCAATCAGCGCAGCAGCGGCCGCAACAGTTCGCGGGAAATGATGTGACGCTGGATCTCTGAAGTGCCCTCCCAGATCCGCTCGATCCGCGCGTTGCGCCAGATACGTTCGACCGGACTTTCGTCCATCAGGCCCATGCCGCCGAAAATCTGTACCGCCTGATCCGCCGCGCGACCCAGTACTTCACTGGCGAACAATTTGGCCATGCCGGCCTCGCCGTCCGTCATGGTGCCCTGGTCCATTTTCCACGCGGCATGCAGGGCCAGCAGCTCAGCGGCGCGGATTTCAGTGGCCATGTCCGCCAGCTTGAACGAGATGCCCTGATAGGTGCCGATGGCGTGGCCGAACTGTTTGCGGTCGGCGGCCCACTGCAACGACACGTCCAGTGCCCGCTGCGCCTGGCCGACGCAGTTGGCCGCAACCATCACCCGCCCGGCCGTGAGCCAGGCGTTGGCCACTTCCCAGCCCTTGCCGATTTCACCGAGCACTTTGGCCGCCGGCACCCGGCAATCGTCGAAGAAGATTTCGCTGGTGTGATAACCGCGGTTGCTGACGCATTTAGGGCCACGGCGGATGGTCATGCCCGGAGTGTCGCGGTCGACCAGGAAAGACGTCACGGCGTTGCGTTGGCGACCGTTGTGTTCGTAGGTGTCCGTCACCGCGAAGACGATGGCGAAGTCGGCATGCCAGGCGTGGCTGATGAAATGCTTGCTGCCGTTGATCACAAAGTCGTTGCCGTCACACACGGCACGGGTCTTGATCGCATTGGCGTCGGAGCCGGCGCCCGGCTCGGTGAGGGCGAAACAGTCGACCTTGTCACCGCGCACACACGGCAGCAGGTAGTCGCCAATCTGCGAACCAGTGCAGGCCATGAGAATTTTCGAAGGCCGCGCGACAAACACATGCAGCGCCCACGACACCTTGGACAACTCACGCTCGATCAGCGCCTGGGACAGGTAATCAAGCCCGCCACCGCCAACTTCCTCGGGCATGTTAAACGCGTAAAAACCGGCGGCAATCGCCTTGGCGCGAATCTGCGCGGCCAGTTCCGGCGGCACGGCATCGGCGCGGTCGACGGCGTCTTCGTGGGGCAGCAGTTCTTTCTCGACGAAGCTGCGCACGGACTCGACCAGCATGTCTTGTTCTTGGGTCAGTTGAAAATTCATGGTGTACCTACCTGCGGTTCGATTACTGGCCGATGAAATGAGGCGTGCGTTTTTCCACGGCCGCCTTGAGGGCTTCCGCACCGTCCTGGCTGCGACCGCAGAGCAAACCGGCGGCCTGCTCGGCGTCCAGTTGCTCGGCGAGGCTGCGCCGGGCGCCGTCGCGGATCAGCACTTTGGTTTGGGCGAAGGCGAATGTCGGGCCGCTGGCCAGTCGCGTTGCCAGCTCACTGGCCTTGGCAATCAGTTCGTCATCGGCGCAGATTTCGCTGACCAACCCGGTGGCCAGCGCACGGTCGGCGCTCCAGATTTCGTCGAGGAACAGCAGGCGCTTGGTTTGTTCCAGGCCGATCAAGCGCGGGAGGTGCCAACTGGCGCCGGCGTCCGGCGAATACGCCATGCTGGTGTAACCGGCCTTGAAACGCGCCGATTGCGCGGCGAGGCGTAGGTCGCAGCACAACGTCAGGTCCATCCCGGCGCCGACCGCGATGCCGTTGATGGCTGCGATGGTCGGCTTGCTGAAACCGTAAAGCCGGTTCATCAATTGGTGCGCGGCTTCGGTCCAGCCGTAGGTTTCGAGGATGCCGCGCTGTTCGGCGTCGGCCCATTCGGCGACGTCCGCGCCGGCACAGAAACCTTTGCCGTTGCCAGTCAGCACCAACACCCGAACGGCAGGGTCGGCGTCGTGACCGTCGAGCAAATCGAACAAAGCCTTGAGAGTGGGAATGTCCAGCGCGTTGCGTTGCTCGGTGCGATTGAGGGTGATCCAGGCGACGCCATTTTTAACCCGGCTGAGCAGTGACGATTGCGAAGTCATGAAAGGTCCTCGTCGTTATTGTAATTGGACAGGAGGTACGAACTGTTGCCGATACTAAACAACTGTTCAGTAACTGGGCAATACTCCAAAAAAGACTTCGAAGCAGACTCGATAAAGTATTAGGTAATTGATTTAAATAGGATTTTTATAGAAATACGAAGATGTGATTGCAGGAGTTGTTACATCTTCGAACAACTCCCGTGCCGCTCAAAAAGCAGAAAAGCCCCGCCCTCGCGAAGAGGACGGAGCTTTTCGTACCTTTCTGTAGCCGTTGGCCAAGCCTGCGTTTTCTTCAGAAGGGTATGGTCAGTTTCAACCGATAGGCATTGCCTTCGGCCCGATTTCGTACCTCGGTTTCCTGCTCCCATTTGGCGGTCAGAAACCACCCCGAGTTGCTGGTGTATTTCACCGACGGTCCGATAGCCAGGGCCCTGCCTTTGTTGTCTTCGATTCGGTCACCGTTCTGGCGGTCGTCCGTCGTCTGATACAGCACATAACCCCCCACACCGAGGACCCAGCCATTGCCCAATCCCCAACCGACCGCGTAATCCACGTGCAATTCCCGGCCGGAACGGTAGTCCGTGGCATCGTTTCGCAGGTTGAAGTCGTACATGGTTTTCGCATCGACATTGAGCCCGTCCGGGTCAACGTAGGACACGGCCACCACCGGTTCGACCACCCAATAGTTGCGCCCGATATTGGTCAGGTCGCCGCGATCGTATTTACCGGTAGGCGCAATAAAATCCAGAGCGAAAATACTGTGCAGCTTTTCACTGTGATGAAAACCCAGCGCCGGCCCGAAGATGATGTCACCCAACCCTTGTTTACTTTGCGACTGGCCGTTGAGTTCGACTTTGAGATCCACCAGCGGCACGATGGCGTGGAAGCCCAGACTTCCACCAAACACCTGTTGCTCGGTGACCCAGATCAATCGCGGCGCCACCGAGTTGGCCCGGACCCGGAAGTCCACCGGGACTTTCTCGCCATGGTTGCCGCGCAACGAATCGGCCTCGTAATGACCCACAAAGAACTGTGAATATAAGCCCGGTGGCGGCATGGCGCCGGACATGTAGTTTTCTGCCCCCATCGGGTAGGAAGACCCACCGCCTTCAGTGGCCTGAACCCCGGCACTCGCGGCCGCCAGCAGGCTCAATCCGGCACGGCACAGCTGACTTGCTCGTTTGTTTCGCACAACAGCTTTCATAGGTTGATGACCTTTTGTTGTTTTTATAGTCAGCCGACACCCTGCTGATCGTCGGCAGATCAGCGCGGGTCGGCGGTAGGTTGCGGGTGAACTCAGATGCGCTTGAACAGCGCCGATCGGGTACTTTCGGTAGCGCCATCAGCGGCGCTGTAGAAGCGTTCCATGAAGATGTCGCGTTCAAACAGCCGACCTTGCATCAGGCACGTAATCGCCGAGTCGATCATCACCGGCGGTCCGCACAAGTAGGCTTTACGATTGCTGAAACGCCCGTCGAAATGCGCCTTCGCGGCGTCATGCACATAACCCTTGAAGCCCGCCCACTCGGGGTCTTCCAGCGCCTGGCTGAGCGCGGGGACGTAGGTGAAATTGCTGTGGTCGCGAGACAGCGCCTCGAACAGTTCGTGGTTGTAGAGTTCCGCGCGGTTACGCGCCCCCTGGAACAGCACAATCTGTCGCGTATCACCGGCCTCCAGCAGGTCGAGAATCATCGATTGCGGGCTCGACACCCCCGAGCCGCCCGCAATGAAAATCAGGTCGCCGCTTTGCGAGGTGCGCACGAAGAACTGCCCGTAAGGCCCGGACACCTCCACCGCGTCCCCGACCTTCAAGCCGTCGTGGATCTTGCCGGTGGCTACGCCGCCATCGACCCGGCGCACGTGCAGCTCCACTTCATCGGCGCGACTCGGCGGGTTGGCCAGCGAAAACGCTCGCGTACCGTCGATGCCGGGGAGTTGCAGGTTGATGTATTGACCGGCCTGAAACGCCATCGGCCGGTCAAGCTTGAGGTGCACGCCCTTGATGGTGGGCGACAGGTCCACCAGCGCGCTGACCACCGCGCGGTAATCCTCGACCGGATGCCCAAGGAAATCCGGGTCGGCGTCGATGTCCGCCTCGATCACCATGTCGCTTAGCGGAATGGCGCAGCACGCCAACACTTTGCCTTCGTCCCGTTCGATGTCCATCAAGGCAAAGGACGATGCCGCCCCCAGATCCACCTCGCCTTCCAGCACCTGGACCTTGCAGGTGGCGCAGGTTCCGTGGCCGCAGGCGAAGGGCAGCCAGACGCCTTGGCGCAATGCCGCCTGGAGAATGGTCTGGCCCTCTTCGACGTCGATCTGTTCGCCGGTGGGTTCGATGGTTACTTGGTAGCTCATCACCGTGTCCTCAGTTGAAGGTGCCGGCAATGCCGTTCAAGCCCGGAGTGTTGAGGTGCAAAAGGCTTTTATGGTCGATGCCGTTATCGATCAGGCTGGCCGCGTTGTCGGGGCTGAACGGCTGATCGTTCAGGCGCCATGACGCCTGGCTGAAGTCGACGTGCTGCGCATCCGGATGCTGGGCAATCGAGGGCTTGACCACGTGTTCGATGAAGTCGGCGAACGGCATCGCCGGTGGCAGCGGAAAGGTGAACGGCGCGCAAAACATCAGGTGTTTTTCCCAGCACAGGTACACCAGTTGCAGGCCATGGAAATTTTCCTGGCGGTCCAGGGGCTGGGCCTCATAGGCACCAATGGAAGTCACGGGCATGATCTTGTCCTTCTTGTAATGGGGGCGTGAAGCGGACCCGCAGGCCCGCTCCGACACAGGGCTTTATCCGGCCTTGAGCAGGTCCGGGTCGACGGGCGCGGCCGGCGCACTGTTGCGATCGTTCGGGTGCCAGTCCTGCCAGCGTCGATGTTCGGTGGAACCCAGGTACTCGAAGTTGTCCTGACCGGGGTTGATGTTGTAGTAGTCGCGCACCACCGACTCGACATCGCCGCCGCCACAGTTGCCCTGCAGAATCTGGTGCACCGGCAGCCAGGCCTGGATGTACTTGCACGGTTCGTACTGGAAAATGTCGCAGCAACCGTCGGAGCAAAAGTGATAGCGCTCGCCTTCGTGCTCGGCGCTGCGGTGGCTGAGCGTGGTCTGGTCATCCGGCTCGCCGAACGACAGCGGGATCTGGCAGATCTGGCACAACATCGGCAGGGTCGGGTTGTAAAAACGCTCGCCTTTCTCTTGCAGCGCACGCCAGTGTTCAAAGCGTGGGCGATAGATTTTGTCGAAGGTGTCCGGGTACTTTTCCGAGAGCCAGTCCAGCTCTTCGTCGGTCGGCATCCAGGTGTGGAAGTTGGTGGCCTGGCTGTACTGATAGAAGACCGACCAGGCCTGATGGCTGACATGGTCCTTGGCGATATTGGCTTCTTCGACATACTTGGGCGGACGGATGCCGTAGCGTTCCAGATCCTTGAACAGCGCCCCGCCCGCCTCTTCGAAATACACGCCCCAGGCTTCCGACCAGGACATCACTTTGTTCGGCAGCATGTAGTCCATCATCATCCCGACCAGCGTGAGCAGGCGGTAACCACGCCAGAACCACTTGTCGATCCAGCGCTGGATGATCGGCACGTTGTCTTCGTGTTGCTCGAGCAGAAACTTGATCACCTCAAGGCCCAGGGTCATGTGCCGGGCTTCATCGGACTGGGCGGAAAATCCGAACGTCACGGTGGCCATGTCGCCGTTGAACGCCGCGCCGGACATGAAGGGCACGAACAGCAGATTGGTCAGCACGTACTCGAACGAAAATGAAATCGCGGTGAGGAACTCGAACGGACCGGCCGTGCGCGCGTCTTCGAAAAACGATTTCGGCACCGAAAGAAACCACACGCGGTCATGCATATGCGCAAAGTCATGCAGGCCGTTGAAGTGTTTGTTGTAGTGACTCATCGCATGGATCTGGGTCTGCACGTGGCGCAGTTCATCGATGGCCTGCATCTGGCAAGCGATCCGCGCACCGGCACCGCTGAACTGCCGCCCGACCCGGGCGAAACCTTGATAAGCCTGGTACTCCAGCGGCGTGACACCGGACAAGAACAGCTTCAGCGCATTGACATAACGCGCGTCCGACAGCGTGGTATGGCCGTTGTTTTGCGAAAACGCATCGAAGATCGCGTAGAGCTTTTTCTCTTTCTCGGCCTGGTATTTCCAATAGGTATCCATGGTCAGGCGGAACGGGTCTTCCCACTTGTCCCAATCGGTAATCTTGATGCCCTCGAAACGCTCGTGAGGGTAGATGTCCTCGTGAGTCTGGTAGCTCGGCTCCCAGTCCAGATCACGGGTCATGCAACGGTATTTTTCTTTGGCATTAAGGCGTTTTTTCACGGCCATGATGGCGCTCCCGAATTCTTGTTATTGATGCACTGCCGGCAGGCGGCGAGTGCTCAGCTGTTCCAGTAGAGGGAGAAGCTGTCGTCCTCTTCCACGACGTTGCCGCCGAGGGTGATCACGTACATCAGCATTTCCTGGATATCCCACGGGCTGCCGGTCAGCTGCTCAACGGTGTCGCGACGGATGTCCAGTCGGCCCTTGGCCTCGATGCGAATCATCGAGGGCTGGTGCTGGATCTCGGCATGCGGGTTGTCCTGGACAATGGCCTCGACGATCGAGCGCGCGTAGTCGGTGTCTTGCAGGTTCATGTACACAAGGGAAGTCATGCGCGGGCTCCCGTCAGGCCGATTTTTTTCAGGCGTGCGCTGAACTCACTGCACACCGCATCCAGCGCCGATGCATCGAGCCCAAGGCCTGTGAGTGGCTGCAACGCGGCGACGGAACGAGCGCTCCAGCGATCGATCCAGCCTTGCACCAACGCCTGGTTCGCAGGGCTCTCGTTGATCACGGTCTTGAGCAGCGCATCGACCCAGCGCTGGCTTTCGGCAAACCACAGGCGCATGAATTCGGTGAGCATGCCGACCTGGCCGGCGCCGTTGGCGGACAGTTGCTCATCGAGTTTGTGGAACAGCAGCGGGTACACCAGGCCATCGCTGACCAGGTTCTGCGCCACGGTCAATTCGAACCAATCGCGTACCACCAGCGTGTCTTCGACATAGCGGCGCAGGCCTTGCCATGCCGGATCGTACAGCCACTGTTGCTTGGCCTGGGCCAACAGCAACACGTCACCGTCATCGAGCATCAGGCCGATCCGCGACAGGTACTGCGCGATGCCCAGTCGGTCCATGGCGTGAAACATATGCATCTGCGTGACGCTGGTGCCAAAGCCGTCGGCGGCGATGTTGCTGTTGTTCATGTTGGCGCCCATTTCGGCGTGGCGCAGGGGCAGCAACAGCTTGCCAACCAGTTCGACATTGGCGACGGACAGGCTGGCCAGCATGTCGCGCTTCTCGCAGAACGCGTAATCGTGCTCGGCGTTTTCCTGCATCTTGGCCCGGGCCTGGACGTAGGCCCCGTAGTAGTACTGGCGCGGGTCCGTGACGCTGTACCAGTCGGCCATCACCACCGCGGTGCGGGTGGCGTCGTTGAGTAATTTGTCCGGCTGCCACAGTGGCCGGTAGTGGAAATTGGTCGCAGACTCCAGGTCGAAACTGGCTTCCTGATAACGGCTGGCAACTTTGTCGCCAAAGCGGCGACGGGTATGGCTGAACGTGTTGCGGATCGTCTCGACGGTGGTCGTCTTGATCTCGACACTCATGGAGTGGACTCCTGTAGTTATTGTTGGGGGGCTTATTCGGCGTCGCGGGTGTCGCCGTAGCGCCACTTCCTCGCATCGGCGTCGAGGGCCGCAGACATCTGCGCGTCCATGTGCTGCACCCGGTTGCTTTCGCAGAACTGCTTGAACGCCAGGCGCGGGAGCACCAGCTCGACAAACAGCTCGGGATAACCGATGGCGAAATCAAACTCGACGAAGGTGTCGTCCGCCCCGCTGCGTACACGGATGTAGCGCGGCATCTGATCGAACGTGTTGCCAGGCAGGCTCATGCTCAGGTACTCCCTTGTTATGTCAGGGGTACGGAGCAACAACGGTGCCAGTGTCTGAAAAAAACGTTGACGAAGATTTTTATCTATTAATAAACAATGAGTTATACGGAGTCATAGGGCGATCAGGCGTCGTGGTGAGCGGTGCATCGGTAAGGGACAATTGATCATTTGCTCAATCGCCGCCGAACCGTTCGAGCAAATGACCAATCATGCAGCGATTGACTTTTTGTGCGCTTTCAGGCCGCTTAGAAAAAGACAACACGACCTTGGCTTGCTGAAAAATACCGGTCGCTTCGATGCGAAAAAAAAACCGCCATTGCCTGGGCGGAACGCATCACCACCCCAAATAACTACAATCAGGGGCGCAACAGAATGATCACCACGTACAAGGCCTCGCAGCACCCGCCGTCACTCAAGGACCTGAGTGACCAGGTCCGTTTTCTCGGCAGCGAGGGCAAAATCTGGCTGGATGAACAACGTATGTTGCTGGTCCAGGTGTCGATGATGGCGTCCTGCAGACGCGAGCTGATCGAGATGCTCGGCGTCGAGCGCGCCAAGGGTTTTTTCCTGCGCCTGGGTTATCAGTCCGGGCTCAAGGACGCCGAACTGGCGCGCAAGTTGCGCCCGCACGGCAGCGACCTGGAGATGTTCTTCACCGGCCCGCAGTTGCATTCACTCAAAGGGATGGTCAACGTCCGCCCGCAGGAGATCGACATCGACCTGGAGAGCGGGCAGTTCTACGCCGACATCGAATGGCAGGACTCTTTCGAAGTGGAAAACTGCCAGACGGAAAACCTCCATTCCGACCAACCGGTGTGCTGGATGTTGCTGGGCTATGCCATCAGCTACAGCTCGTTTTTCCTCGGGCGGCAGATCATTTACAAGGAGGTCAGCTGTCGCGGTTGTGGCGATGCGCACTGCCGGATCATCGGCAAGCCCGCCGAACAATGGGATGACGCCGAAGAGGTGATGCGCTACTTCCAGAGCGATCCGATCATCGACGAACTGCAAGCGCTGCAGGTGCAAGTCGCGAACATGCGCCAGCGCTTGCAGATCGAGGCGGGCAAGTTCTATGGCATTGGTCAGTCGGCGGTTTACCGCCGTACTTGCGCGCTGATCGACAAGGTGGCACCGGGCAAGGCATCGGTATTACTGCTGGGCGAGACCGGGGTCGGCAAGGAAGTCATTGCGCGCAGTTTGCATCTGCGCAGCGAGCGCGCCGGCGGCCCGTTCATTGCGCTGAACTGCGCCGCCATCCCGCCCGACCTGATCGAGGCCGAACTGTTTGGCGTGGAAAAAGGCGCCTACACCGGCGCTCAGCAGTCACGCATGGGCCGCTTCGAACGGGCGAATGGTGGCTCGCTGTTTCTCGATGAAATTGTCGAGCTCACCCCACGTGCGCAAGCTTCGTTGCTGCGCGTGCTGCAAGAACAGGAACTGGAACGCGTGGGAGACTCGCAAACCCGCAAGGTCAATGTCCGGGTCATCACCGCGACTCACGAAGACCTGGAAAATGCAGTCCGCCAAGGGCGTTTTCGCGCTGACCTGTTCTACCGCCTCAACGTGTTCCCGGTGCGGATTCCGGCCTTGCGTGAGCGGCGCGAAGACATCCCGTTGCTGATCGAGCACTTCCTCGAAAAGCTTCACGCCAGTTACAAGAAAAAAACCCTGGGCCTGTCTGACCGGGCCATGGAGGTGTGCCTGCATTACGACTGGCCTGGCAATATCCGCGAGCTGGAAAACCTGATGGAACGGGGCGTGATCATCACCGATGAAAACCAGAGCATTGCCGTTGACGCACTCTTTCCGCACTCGCCGCAACTGGCCGAAAGCGTTGGCTTGGCCAGCGATGGCCGACTCGTCCCCAGCCCCTCAGGCAGCGCTCCCGGCTGGATCGACCAGATCATCCAGAGCGGCGTTGCCCTGGATTCGGTGGAAGAAGCGCTGATTCAGGCGGCGATGGAGCGCAGCCAACACAACGTCTCGGAGGCTGCGCGCCTGTTGGGCATGACGCGACCGGCACTGGCCTACCGCTTGAAAAAATTCCCCTCGGAGCAACCGCCCTCCAAGGATTGATCATTTGCGCAATCTCCACGACCGGCAATGATCATTTGCTCAACGCCGGTTGAATCTCTCCGACCCATTTAGGTTTAATGTTCTTTTATTCAGCCACTTGGCGCCACCTAGAAGGTTGGCACCGGGCTTGCTATTGATTGTTGACCCAGGGCGATCGCCCATCACAACAACAAAAACGAGCGCTGAAACATGACCGTAAAAATATCTCACACCGCGTCGGCGAAACAGTTTCTCGCCGAGGCGAGCGGCCTGACCAACGACGCGGGTAATCCGCGACTCAAACAAGTGGTCAATGCGCTACTCCAGCATACCGTCCAGATCATCGAGACCCTACACATCAGCCCCGAGGAATTCTGGGCCGCGGTGAACTACCTCAACGTGCTCGGTGCACGCGGCGAAGCAGGTTTGCTGGTGGCGGGGCTGGGGCTTGAGCACTACCTCGATTTGCTGCTCGATGCCAAGGATCAACAGGCCGGTATCGAGGGCGGCACCCCGCGAACCATTGAAGGACCGCTCTACGTGGCGGGTGCACCGTTATCTGAACATGAAGCTCGGCTGGACGATGGACAGGACCCTGGCACCGTGTTGTTTATGCAAGGTCGAGTGCTGGATTTGACAGGTCAGCCTCTGGCCGGTGCCGTCGTCGATGTCTGGCACGCCAACACCAATGGCAGCTATTCGTATTTTGATGGCAGCCAATCAGCGTTTAACCTGCGACGCCGCATCGTCACGGACGAGCAAGGCCGCTACCGCTTTCGCAGCGTCGTGCCAAGCGGTTATGGCTGCCCGCCAGATGGACCGACCCAGCAGTTGTTGACTGCGCTCGGACGTCACGGACAGCGCCCGGCGCACATTCACTTCTTCCTCAGCGCACCGGGTCACCGGCACCTCACCACACAAATCAACCTGGCCGGCGATGCCTACCTGTACGACGACTTCGCCTACGCCACGCGGGATGAACTGATCGCCAAGATCCAGTTCAATGACGACCCGCAAGCGCAGGCAGACAAAGGGCTTGAACAGCGTTTCGCAGAAATCACCTTCGACTTCGTCCTGCATCCCAGCCAGCAGGCCGATGACGAAGATCGCCGGCAGCGGGTCCGTGCGCTCGAAGCCTAAGCGCTGATCGGCGCTACGCCGGATGCTTGCGGCGTAGCGTCAGAACAGTCAATCCCTGAACTGCGTCAGCTGCTGGTTCAATGAACCCGCCTGATCACGCAATTGCAGCGACTGATCAAGCAAACTGCGAATCGCCTGATCGTTCTGCTCGGAGATTCGGCTGACGCCCTGGATCGCCACGGACAGCTGCTCACCGGTCGCGGCCTGGCTTTGGGTCTGGCGCGTGACTTCGGTGATGCCCGCGAGAATCTCATGGGCATGCTGGCGAATCTGATCGACACCTTTGGCCGTGCTGCGACGTCGATCGCTCGGCCACGGCCTGCGTGGTATCGCCCAATTGATTGGAGATCTGCATCAACGCGCCGCTGTTCTGGCGTATCGAGCCCACCAGGCCCCAAAATAAACCAAATGGTTCACTTGACTCATTTATGATTCAGGTGAATCATTCGCTCAACGCCCTATCCCCAAATCGCTGCCGAACAGGCCCCCGAGGACAAGAACAATGAGCGAATTCAAACTGACTTATTCCACGATGTTCAATCCGCCCGCGCAGCTGCACGATCAGTTCGAGCGCGCACTGGCGGCCCTCAAACACGACCTCGGCCGTGACTACGGATTGTTCATCGACGGCAAGCAGGTGTTCAGCCCGCAAAAAATCGAAAAGCGCAGCCCGATCGACCAATACTGGTTGCTGGGGCGCTTTCACATGGCGCGAGAAGAAGATGTCGATGCCGCCATGAACGCGGCCCGCAAAGCTTTTCCGGCCTGGCGTGCGATGCCGTGGCAAGGGCGAATCGAACTGTTGCGCAAAGTGGCGCGATTAATTGAGGACAGGGTTTACCGAATCGCTGCCGCGGTCAGCCTTGAAACTGGCAAGAATCGTATGGAAGCCTTGGGTGAAGTCCAGGAAACCGCGGTGTTCTTTGATCATTACTGCGACCTGATGGAACAGAATCAAGGCTTCGATCACACCCTCCCGAACGACCCGCTGGAAGACTTCACCAGCACCAATCGCAGCGTGCTCAAGCCCCACGGCGTATGGGCAGTGATTGCGCCTTACAATTTTCCTTTCGCCCTCGCCGGAGGCCCCGCCAGCGCAGCCCTGGTGACAGGCAACACCGTGGTGCTCAAAGGCGCCAGTGAAACTCCGTGGTCCGGTATTTTGCTCGCCGAATGCATACGTGATGCCGGGGTCCCCGACGGTGTTTTCAACTACCTTAATGGCAGTGGCAACGTCGCCGGGCAAGCCCTGATCGACCATCCGCTGACAGCCGGCATCACCTTCACCGGCTCCTATGCAGTGGGCATGCGCATTACCCGGGCCCAGCTCGATAAACCCTGGCCACTGCCTTGCATCGCCGAGATGGGTGGCAAGAATGCGGTGATTGTCAGCCGCCACGCTAACCTCGAACGCGCGGCGTTGGGCATCATTCGTTCGGCGTTCGGGATGCAAGGGCAAAAGTGCTCGGCGCTGTCGCGTCTCTACGTCGAAGATCAAGTCGCAGACCAGCTGATTGCGCTGCTCACCGAGAAAATCCACGCTATCCAGATCGGCGATCCTGCGGTGCCCGGCAACTGGATGGGACCGGTGTCGACCCGCAAGGCCTACGACGACTTCGCCACCTACAGCGAGCAACTGCAGCAGCACGGCGCATGCCTGATCGCCGGCGGCGAGCAGCTCAAAAGCGAGTCGTACATCGCGGGTTTCTATTGCACACCGACCCTGGCGGAAGCGCCCTTTGAGCATCCGTTATGGACGGTCGAAATGTTCCTGCCGATCCTGATGCTCGCTCGCGTAAAAAACCTTGATGACGCCATGCAACTGACTAATGCCAGCCAGTACGGGTTGACCGCAGGCTTCTATGGCAGCGACCAGGAAACAGATTGGTTCTTCAACACTGTCGAGGCTGGCGTGACGTATGCCAATCGTCCGCAAGGGGCAACGACCGGTGCCTGGCCGGGTTATCAGCCATTCGGTGGCTGGAAAGGCTCGGGCAACACCGGCAAGGCCATTGCCTCGTTCTACTACTTGCCACAGTACCTGCGCGAACAATCCCAGACCCGTGTCGAGTAATCGCCCCTTCACCGCATAAACAGAGGAAAACGCACGTGCATAACACCGACAACAAGCATCTGCTCACCGCCCTGCCCGGCCCGAAATCCCTGGCCATGATCGAGCGTGACAGCGCCGTCGTCTCGCCCTCCTATCCCCGCGATTATCCGTTTGTGATGAGTCACGGCCGGGGTGCCGAGGTCTGGGATGTCGACGGCAATCGCTTCATCGATTTTGCCGCCGGTATCGCGGTGTGCTCGACCGGCCACAGCCACCCGAAAGTGGTCGAGGCGGTGAAGAATGCCGCCGACAAGTTCCTGCACATCTCCTCTGATTACTGGCACGAAGAACAGGTGCGCCTGGCGGAAACCCTCAATCGTCTGTCGCCCTTCGGCGAACCGGCCATGACCTTCTTCTGCAACTCCGGCACCGAAGCCGTGGAAGGCGCGATCAAGCTGGCGCGCTACGTCACCGGGCGCTCGCGCTTTATCGGTTTCATTGGCGGTTTCCATGGCCGGACCATGGGCTCGCTGGCATTCACGGCGAGCAAATACACGCAGCAAGCCGGGTTTTTCCCGAGCATGCCGGGGGTGACGCACATCCCTTACCCGAACAATTACCGGCCCCTGCTGGCGGGCGAGGATCAGGGTGCGGCGGTGCTCGATTACCTGGAAAATGTGCTGTTTCAAAGCAACGTTCCAGCACAAGAAGTCGCAGCGATTCTGCTGGAGCCAATTCAGGGTGAAGGCGGCTACCTGGTGCCGCCGGATGGCTTTCTCGAAGGCCTCCGCGCCCTGTGTGATCGCCACGGCATTCTGTTGATTGCCGATGAAGTGCAGTCGGGTGCCGGACGTACCGGCAAGATGTTCGCCTGCGAGCATTGGGGGCTGAAACCAGACATCGTCACCCTGGCCAAAGGCCTGGGTTCCGGGCTTCCGATCGGGTTGGTCACGGCGAAAAAAACCATCATGCAACAGTGGAAACGCGGCGCCCATGGCAACACTTACGGCGGCAATCCACTGTGCTGCGCGGCCGCTTCGGCCACGCTGGAGCTGGTCGAGAACGGCTTCATGGACAACGCCGCACACATGGGCGAGTACCTGATGGGCCGTCTCAATGAGTTGCAAGAACGCTACCCCGACCTGATCGGCCAGGTGCGTGGCAAAGGCCTGATGATCGGCATCGAGTTGATCACCGACCGCATCAGCCGCAAACCCGCCAAGGCCTTCGCCGACCGCTTGCTGCACACCGCCTACCGTAAAGGCCTGCTGCTGTTGACCTGCGGCGTCAGCACCGTACGCCTGATGCCGCCACTGATGATCGACAGAAACCTGTGCGATGAAGCCATCGAACTGCTTGACGCCGCACTGGCAGAAACCCTGAACGCCTGACCCACCATCACCCTCCGAGGAAAGCAGACATGAAGAAATTGCACGGTGTTTTGGCTGTTGTGTTGACTCTGGCGGCGCTGACCGCCCAGGCCAAAGACTGGAAGGACATTCGCCTGGCCACCGAAGGCGCCTACAGTCCGTTCAATGAAATTGGCCCGGACGGCAAACCGCGAGGCTTCGACATTGATATCGCCAACGCCCTCTGTGAACAGATGAAGGCACGGTGCACGTGGGCCATCCAGGATTGGGACGGCATGATCCCGGCATTGCTGGCCAACAAGTTCGACGCGATTGTCGCTTCCATGACCATCACACCGGAACGCAAGCAGAAGATCGGTTTCACCGAAAAGTACTACACCTCCTGGGTGCAATTGATTGCCAAGGCCGGCGCCCGTTATGACGCGGCGCAACCGGCGACACTCAAAGGGATCCGCATCGGCGTACAACGCGAAACCACCCATGAAAAGTTCGCCAATGAAGTTCTCGCCAAGAGTGGCGCCGAGATCGTCAGCTATCCATCCCTGGAAGAGGCGTACATGGACCTGAAGAACGGCCGTCTGGACGCCACGTTGCAAGATACCATCCCGGGGGTCGAGGGGTTCTTGAAGAAACCGGATGGACAAGGGTTTGCGCTGGTCGGTGAACAACTCAACGACCCACGATATTTCGGTGACGGCCAGGGCATTGGCCTGCGCAAGGAGGACGACGATCTGCGCTTGGCCATGGACAAGGCGCTGACGGAAATCATCGCCAACGGCAAGTACGAAACACTGCGCAAAAAGTACTTCGACGTGCCGATCCTTTGATCACTTCCGGCGCTGCCCGTAACCGCAGCGCCGGGCCGGTCTACACGCATATGAAAAACAAAAATAACGCGGCTGCCTGATCAGCCGGAGGGTTTTGCCGTGTCTCGCGATCCACGTTTCGACATTCTTTTCGAACCCCTGAAGATCGGTCCGGTGACGGCGAAGAATCGCTTTTTCCAGGTGCCGCATTGCAATGGCATGGGTTGGACTCAACCGCGCGGGCTTGCCGAATTGCGTCGGGTAAAAGCCGAGGGCGGTTGGGGCGTGATCTGTACCGAAGAAGTGGAAATCCACCCGAGCAGCGATTGCTCGCCTTTTCACGAAGGTCGACTGTGGAGCGACCTGGACATCCCGGCGCTAGCCCTGATGACCGAGGCGGTCCATCAATACGGTGCGCTCGCCGGGATTGAAATCATGCACCACGGTCCGTCGTGCGCCAACTACGACAGCCGGGAAATCCCCATCGGCCCGTCCCACCGGCCGATCACTTACAACGCGCCGGTGCAGGCGCGCGCCATGAGCAAAAGCGATATCCGCGAACTGCGCCAGTGGCATCGCCAAGCGGCCTTGCGCGCCAAACGCGCGGAGTTCGACATCGTCTACGTGTACGCCTCGCACGACCTGGGCTTGCCAATGCACTTTTTACAGCGCCGCAAGAATGATCGCTGCGACGAGTACGGCGGCAGCCTGGAGAATCGCGTACGTTTGCTGCGCGAACTGATCGAGGACACCAAGGACGCCGTAGGTGATCGCTGCGCCGTCGCCGTGCGCCTCGGCGTCGAGGAGTTGCTCGGGCCGGACGGCATCGTCAGCGCCGAAGAAGGCCGCGACATTATCGCCATGCTCGCCGAGCTGCCGGATTTGTGGGACGTCAACGTCAGCAGTTGGGCCAACGACAGCGTGACCTCGCGGTTCAAAAAAGAGGGTTATCAGGAGGAACACACCGCGTTCGTCAAATCCCTGACCAGCAAACCGGTGGTGGGCGTCGGCCGATTCACGTCGCCCGACACCATGGTCAGCCAGATTCGCCGTGGCGTGATGGACTTCATCGGCGCGGCCCGGCCATCGATTGCCGATCCGTTTTTGCCGAACAAGATCAACGAGGGCCGCACCGACGACATTCGTGAATGCATCGGTTGCAACATCTGCGTGTCCAGCGACTATTCCAGTTCCAACCTGCGCTGCACGCAGAATCCGACCATGGGAGAAGAATGGCGGCGCGGCTGGCACCCGGAAAAAATCCCGCGCCGGGGTTCGGACAAAACCGTGCTGGTGGTCGGTGCCGGCCCTGCGGGTCTTGAAGCCGCACTGGCTGCGGCCAAGCGCGGCTACGAGGTGCACCTGGCCGAAGCCAGCAGCGAATTGGGCGGACGGGTTTTGCGCGAATCCAGCCTGCCCGGTTTGATCGAATGGGGTCGGGTTCGCGAATGGCGCATCGGCCAGTTATTGCCCATGCCCAATGTCAGCCTCTACCGCGAGAGCCCGCTGGGTGCTGAAGACATTCTCGAATTCGGGGCCGGCCACGTCGCGCTTGCCACCGGCTCGCACTGGCGTCGTGACGGCGTAGGCCGTGCCAACGGCTGGGCGATCCCGGGGTTTGATTCGCCCGGCGTGCTCACCCCCGACGACCTGATGGCCGGGCATGTTCCGCAAGGTCCGGTGGTGATTTTCGATGATGATCATTACTACATGGGCAACGTATTGGCTGAACGCTGTGTCGAACTGGGCCTGAAAGTGACCTTGGTCACCCCTGCCCTGCAAGTCGCCAGCTGGTCCGCTAACACCCTCGAATCCACCAGCATCCTCAAGCGCTTGATGACGCTGGAGGTCAATCTGGTACGTCATCACAACATCACTCGCTTCGAGGCCGGTCACGTACATCTGCGTTGCGAGATCACCGGGCACACGCAGGTGGTCGCTTGTCAGTCGCTGATCAACGTCACCGCCCGCTTGCCCAAGGATGAGCTGCATCAAGCGTTGCTGGAACAGAGCGCCGCGCTGAGCGAAGCCGGTATCAGCACGGTCAGCCTGATCGGCGACAGCCTGGCTCCCGGCACGATTGCCGCCGCGGTGTATCAGGGGCACAAGTTCGCACGTTACCTGGACAGCGATATGGCGCCCCACGAATACGCACGCGAACTGCCGTTGATTGGCACGACTGCGCCCCTCTTTGAACAGTGAGATGACGATCATGCTTTATGGATATGCGGACAGCATCCTCGCGGGTGCGCTAGTCACGATCAAAGTCGGCGTGTGCTCATTTGCCGTCGCACTGGCGCTTGGTTTGCTGGTCGCCAACGGCAAGCTGTCCAGGCACCGCTGGCTGGCCTGGCTGGCCACCGGATTCACCTCGATCATGCGCAGTGCGCCGGACTTTGTCTGGTTGCTGTTTCTATACTACGGCGGGCAAACCGCGCTAAACCTGCTCGGTCAGCGCATGGGGTTCCAGGCCATCGATATCGATGCCTTCGCCGCCAGCGTGATCATTCTCGGGGTGATCTATTCGGCTTATCTGGCGGAGACCTTTCGCGGTGCCTTCCTGGCGGTCGACAAGGGCCAGGCCGAGTCGGCACAGGCCTTCGGTTTCAACAAGCTGCAAGTGCAAATGCACATCGTCGTGCCGCAAATGATGCGCTTCGCCTTACCCGGCATCAGCAACAATTGGCTGGTGGTGCTCAAGGCCACGGCCATCACCTCGATGGTCAGTCTCAACGAGCTGATTTTTCTCTCGCGCTCGGCCGGCAAAGCCACCGGCCACGGTCTGGAGTTGCTGATCGTCGCCGCCCTCATCTATCTGCTGCTGAGCACTGTCTCGGTGGTCGCACTCAGGTTTCTCGCCGCGCACTATGCCGCCGGCAGCAAGGAGATCACCTTATGAACTGGCATGTCGTCTTCGACAATCTGGCGCTGTTTTTGTGGGGTGACGGGACCCGCACCACTGGCCTGTTGCTGACGGTGGAGCTGTTCATCACCTCGCTGGGGCTGGGTCTGATGATGGCGATTCCCCTGTCGTTGCTGCGGGTGTCGAGCAACCCGTTGCTGCGCACGCCCGTCTGGCTGTTTACCTATCTGTTTCGTGGCACGCCGCTGCTGGTGCAGATCTACATCATCTACTTCGGCCTCGCCGAAATCGGCTGGATCCGCACCAGTTGGGCCTGGACCTACCTGCGTGAGGCGTACATCTGCGCGTGGCTGGCAATTGGCTTGAACACGGCGGCCTACACCATCGAGATTCTCGCCGGCTGCATCCAGAAAACCTTTCACGGCGAGATAGAAGCCGCCCGAGCCATGGGCATGAGCCGGTGGACGCAGATGCGCCACATCATCCTTCCGGGCGCCATGCGCCGGGCGATCCCGGCCTACAGCAATGAAGTGGTGCTGACCTTGCATTGCACCGCATTGGCATCGAGCATCACGTTGCTTGATCTCGCGGGCGTCGGACGTTCAATCAGCATGCGCTACGCCTCGCCCTACGAAGCCTACATCGCCGCCCTGCTGCTCTATGCGCTGTTTACCGCCCTGGTGTTTTTGCTGTTTCGCCTCGCCGAAGGCAAATGGCTGGCGTACCTGCGCCCCCGGTCAACCCATCCATGACAAGACGGCCAACCATGGCTGCAAAGGTGAACGACATGTCCAAACTCCAGGTCAACGACCTGCACAAAAGCTACGGCCAGCATGAGGTGCTCAAGGGCGTTTCGCTGACCGCCAATGCCGGTGATGTGATCACCCTGATCGGCTCCAGCGGCTCGGGCAAAAGCACCTTTCTGCGTTGCCTGAATCTGCTGGAACAACCGCAGTCCGGCGAAATCATCTGGGATGGCACGCCCATCGCCATGAAGCGAGCCCGTGACGGCAGCCTGCAAGCCAAAGACGCGCGACAGCTGCAACGCCTGCGCACGCAACTGTCGATGGTGTTCCAGAGTTTCAATTTATGGGCGCACCTCAGCGTCCTGGAAAACGTCATCGCAGCGCCGATGCGCGTGCAAAAACTCAGCCGTGCCGAGGCCACGGAAAAAGCCTTGCACTACTTGAACAAGGTGCAGATGGACCCGGTGCGGTTCGCCAGCAGTTACCCGTCGCAATTGTCCGGCGGTCAGCAGCAACGGGTTGCCATTGCCAGAGCACTGGCTGTGGAGCCGGAAATGATCCTTCTCGACGAACCGACGTCCGCCCTCGATCCGGAACTGGTCGGCGAGGTGCTGACCGTTATTCAAAACCTGGCCAGCGAAGGCCGCACGATGATCATGGTCACCCATGAAATGAGCTTCGCCCGCGAAGTGTCCAGCCAGGTGATCTTCCTGCATCAGGGACGGATCGAGGAGCAAGGCGCGCCTGCGCAGCTGTTTCGCGCACCCGCCAGTGAACGACTCAAGGCGTTCCTCGGCACGTCACTGCGCAATTCGCCTGCGCCGGAAAATGCACCCTTTGTTTCATCACTCTAAAAAATCAAACAACCGAGACGACTCGCGTTTCATCTGCCTGACGGGTGACGCCAAGGAAGTGTCCGCATGACTCATATTTTTCATCGCAATCCTGCTCTGACGCTGCCCGTCGCCGTGCGTGGCGAGGGCTGCTACCTGATCGATGCCACCGGCCGCCGCTACTTCGATGGCTCAGGTGGCGCCGCCGTGTCGTGCCTGGGCCACGCCCATCCGAACGTTATCGCGGCGATGAAACGGCAAATGGAAACCCTGGATTACGCCCACACCAGTTTTTTCAGCAGCGAGCCGGCCGAACAGCTCGCCAGCCTGTTGGCCGAACACAGCCCGTCGACGCTGGGCAATGTGTATTTTCTATCCGGTGGTTCGGAAGCCATGGAAACCGCGCTGAAAATGGCTCGCCAGTACCACGTCGAGAACGGTCAGCCTGAGCGCTGCCACTTCGTCTCCCGTCGCCAGAGTTATCACGGCAACACACTTGGCGCGCTGTCCATCGGTGGCAATCTACCGCGGCGCACGTTGTATGAGCCGTTACTGATGAAGACGACTCAGGTCTCACCCTGCTTCGCCTTTCGCTACCGCCTTGCCGGTGAAAGCGACACTGAATATGTCGATCGCCTGGGCCTGGAACTGGAGCAGACGTTTATTGACCTCGGCCCCGACAGCGTGGCGGCGTTCGTCGCCGAAACCGTGGTGGGCGCGACCTCCGGCGCGGTGGCTCCAGTGGCGGGTTATCTGGCACGGATGCGCGAGATATGCGATCGCTACGGCGTGTTGCTGATTCTTGATGAGGTGATGTGCGGCATCGGTCGAACCGGGACGTACCACGCCTTCGAGCAGGAGGACGTGGTGCCTGATTTGCTGATTCTGGCCAAGGGTCTGGGCGGTGGCTTTCAACCGATTGGTGCGGTCATGGCCAGCGACCGGGTGGTGCAGACCATCAGCGGCGGCAGTGGCAGTTTCCAGCATGGCCATACCTACGTCGGACACCCGATCGCCTGCGCCGCCGCCCTGGCGGTGCAACAGGAAATCATCGGGCAGAACCTCTGCGCCGCCGTACGCAGCAGCGGCGAACTACTCGGCGACCTGCTCAACGAGCGCTTTGGTGGCCATGCACACGTGGCCGACATTCGCGGCCGTGGCCTGTTCTGGGCGATCGAACTGGTGCAGGACCGCGACGGCAACCAGCCCTTCGCCGCCAACCTGCGCCTGCACGCCAGAATCAAACAGGCCGCTCAGGCTCAGGGCCTGCTGTGTTACCCCGGCGGCGGCACCCTCGATGGCGTCAGCGGCGACCACGTTTTACTCGCGCCACCCTATATCAGCACCCCCGAACAACTGGCTTTTGCGGTCGACACACTCGCCGTGGCGCTGGATGAAAGTCTCGCTGCACTCACACGCCAATAACACTTCAAAAACAAAAAAAGAGGCCCCAGCCATGAAACAGCGTTATCTCAATTGCGTACTGCTGGCCTGCGGTGCAGTCCTGCTCAGTCACGCCGCACTCGCCGCTGAACCACCGCGTGCCCGGGACCTGGGAATTCCCTTCGAGGGGACGCCGGGCACACTCAACGCCATCACTGACGTTGCCGGTGTGGAGGTCGGCCAGGTCACGCTTAACAGTGGCGAGGGCAAACTGGTGCAAGGCAAAGGCCCGGTGCACACCGGTGTGACCATGGTGATCCCCCGTGGCAAAGCCTCGGTGAAAGCGGTGAATGGCGGCTTTTTCAACCTTAACGGCAATGGCGAGATGACCGGCCAATCCTACCTGCAGGATTTCGGCCTGGTGTACGGACCGATCGGCATCTCCAATACCAATGCCATTGGTCCGGTCTACGCCGGTATCACCGAATGGTCGGCCAAAACCTTTGGCAACGCCATTTGGCC
This sequence comes from Pseudomonas sp. GB2N2, assembly GCF_054897705.1. NCBI lineage: Bacteria > Pseudomonadati > Pseudomonadota > Gammaproteobacteria > Pseudomonadales > Pseudomonadaceae > Pseudomonas > Pseudomonas sp. GB2N2. Next base: position 968,282 of record NZ_CM142701.1, on the reverse strand, counting down.
GGTCGTCGCCGAGACCTGGGACGGACGCCTCAATGACATCGAAGGTCTGCATGTGAGACAGGAGCATGCGATCAAGGCGATCGAGGTGGCGAAAGGCGGGGCGGTGCAGGAAGGCAACGTCGGCGGCGGCACCGGCATGGTGTGCTTTGGCTTCAAGGGTGGAATCGGTACGTCATCGCGGGTGGTCGAGGTCGATGGCAAGTCGTACACCGTTGGCGTGCTGGTGCAATGCAACACCGGCCAGCGCGATGTGTTGCGGGTGGCGGGCGCGCCAGTCGGCCAGGAACTGGCGCAAAAATGGCTGGGTTGCTTCCAGCCAGGTGTCGCGGCGACGGACAAGACGCCGCATTGCCAGAACAGCGGCGAAGGCGGTGCTCCCAGCAAGGATCAGGGTTCGATCATCATCGTGGTCGCCACCGACGCACCACTGCTGGCCACGCAGTTGAACCGCATCGCCAAACGCGCCTCGATGGGGTTGGCGCGCATGGGCTCCTTTGCGGGCAATGGTTCGGGCGACATCATCGTGTCGTTTTCAACCGGGGATGCGATCAACGATGTCGAAGAAGAAAACCCGGTGACGGTCACTCAGTTCCCGAACGACAAGATTGATCCCGTGTTCAACGCCACCGTGCAAGCCACGGAAGAAGCGATCACCAATGCGCTGGTCGCGGCTCGCGATATGACCGGAACCGATGGCTACACTGCGTACGCCCTGCCCCACGGCGAACTCGTCAACATCCTGAAAAAGTACAATCGGCTGCAGCGGTAAAGCATCGCTGGCAAACCGGCTCCTACAGGAGTTGGCTTGCCAGCGAAGGCGTTCAAACAGCCGGGGACGTCACTCGACGTAGACACTGAACCGCTTGAGCTGCGCTTCGCTGTTGGCAATTTCCTGCAGGCTTTCCTCGCTGCCGTTGGCGACCAACAACGCCGCCAACGTCTGCGACACGGCAAGTGCCGGCACCACAGACGGGAACAGCGACGGCGAAGCATTGCGCACCACGATCAGTACATCCGATGGCGCCGCAACGGGTGAGACGGGGCTGTCAGTGATCGCCACGACCCTGGCCCCTCGCTCACGAGAAAACTGCACCGCGCGCAAGGCGTCCTGCGCATACGGATGGTAGCTGAACACCACCAGCGCATCCTGCGGACCGATGCGCCGTAATTCATCGGCGAATGCACCGCCAATTCCGCTGAGTAATGTGGTGTTGTTGAGGAACATGCCGCAGACATAGCTGAAGTAGTACGCCGCCGGAAAGAGACTGCGCAAACCAACGACATAGATATGTTCTGCGTGGGTCAACAGGGAATGGGCCGCGAGGATCTGTTCGTAACGATCCGGGCTGAACGTATCTTCCAGGTTACTTTGCTCGGCGCTCAGCATCTCGCTGATCAGGCCGGTGTTCTGGTCACCGTGGGAACGCTTTCGCAGTGCGTCGGCGCGCTGAGTGAAGATCGAGTCACGTTCGGTCAGCCAATGACGGAAGCAGTCGCGCAACTCCTCATAGCCACCAAAACCCAGTTGCCGGGCCAGGCGCAGCATGGACGCCGGTTGCAATTTGGCCATGCCCGCGACTGTCCGCATCGATTGCAGGGCTATGTCATTAGGGTGATCAAGAATGAAGCGGGCCGCTCGCTGCAGCGTCGGCGTAAGCGACTGAAAGGTCTCTTCAATGTGCTTGTCCAGTTGATGCTTATCCATAGATTCCTTCACCCCGGTGTGGCGCAAATCCTAACATGCAACCGCTCAACGATCCGCCCCAAGTGTAGGCGCGTGGTGAAAGATTCTGCCTATCAAGCTTTAACACTCCCCCTATTAGCTGACTTCCCCACTCGGGTCTAACCTTAGCCTACGCTGGCGCCATAAGCCGGCCGGATTAGCGCTGAAAAGGACACAGGAATGAGCCCGAAGCGTGACTAGGCCACTCATAGGGACCGCGCAGGCCACTTGCCTATGTCATTGATTCCGCGCTCATCGCTATTTAACGCCCGCTCCCGGGACCGATAGCCGGATGAACACGACCAAAGGTAGCTCGCACATGGCAAATGAATCGAAATGCCCGTTCAATCACGCCGCTGGCGGTGGCACGACGAACCGCGACTGGTGGCCGAACCAGCTGAATCTGAAGATCCTGCACCAGCACTCGTCCCTGTCTGACCCTATGGACGATGGCTTCAATTACGCCGAAGCGTTCAAGACCCTCGACTTTGCGGCGGTCAAGCAAGACCTGACGGCACTGATGACCGATTCCCAAGACTGGTGGCCGGCGGACTTCGGTCATTACGGACCACTGTTCGTGCGTATGGCCTGGCACGCCGCGGGCACCTACCGCACCGGTGACGGGCGTGGCGGTGCCGGCTCCGGCCAACAGCGTTTCGCCCCGCTCAACAGTTGGCCGGACAACGTCAGCCTCGACAAGGCGCGTCGGCTGCTGTGGCCGATCAAGCAAAAGTATGGCCGCAACCTTTCCTGGGCGGACCTGATCGTGCTGACCGGTAACGTCGCGCTGGAATCCATGGGCTTCAAGACGTTTGGCTTTTCCGGCGGTCGCGCCGATGTCTGGGAACCGGACGAGGATGTTTATTGGGGATCGGAAAACAAATGGCTCGGTGGCGACACCCGCTACGACAAAGCACAAAAAGCCGTTGAAGCCCCCGGTGATGTTCCACTGGTGGCCGAGCCAGGGAGAAATGAAGACAGCCGTACCGATCACGGGCGCAATCTGGAAAATCCACTGGCCGCGGTGCAGATGGGCCTGATTTATGTGAACCCGGAAGGTCCGGAGGGCAATCCCGATCCCGTCGCTTCGGCCCTGGATATCCGCGAAACCTTCGGCCGGATGGCGATGAACGACGAAGAAACCGTGGCCTTGATTGCCGGCGGCCACGCCTTTGGTAAAACCCACGGTGCCGGCCCCGCCGATAACGTCGGTGCCGAGCCAGAAGCGGCCGGCCTCGAAGCCCAGGGCCTTGGCTGGAAAAACAACTTCGGCAGCGGCAAAGGTCCGGACACCATCACCAGCGGCCTGGAAGTGACCTGGACCACCACGCCCACGAAGTGGAGCAACAACTACCTGGAAAATCTGTTCGGCTTCGAGTGGGAACTGAGCAAGAGCCCGGCCGGCGCGAATCAGTGGGTCGCCAAGAATGGCGCGGGTGCCGGGACCATTCCCGATGCCCACGACCCGTCCAAACGGCGCAACCCGACGATGCTGACCTCGGACCTGGCCCTGCGTTTCGACCCGATCTATGAGCCGATTTCCCGGCGCTTCCTGGCCAACCCCGAGCAACTCGCCGACGCTTTCGCCCGCGCGTGGTTCAAGCTGATCCACCGTGACATGGGCCCCCTTTCGCGTTACCTCGGCCCGGAACTGCCCAACGAAGAACTGCTGTGGCAAGACCCGATTCCGAAGGCTGACCACGCATTGGTCAACGACAGCGACGTCGCCGCACTCAAGAGCAAAATCCTCGCCTCGGGCCTCAGCGTTTCGCAGCTCGTATCAACAGCCTGGGCAGCGGCATCGACCTTCCGTGGCTCCGACAAACGCGGCGGCGCCAACGGCGGTCGTCTGCGCCTGGCACCGCAGAAATCCTGGCAGGCCAACCAGCCTGAGCAATTGGCCAACGTGTTGGCGAAACTCGAAAGCATTCAGAGCGAGTTCGACAACAGCGGCAAGAAAATCTCCTTGGCGGACCTGATCGTGCTGGCCGGCAGCGCCGGCGTCGAACAAGCCGCCAAAAATGCCGGCCACAGCGTCACGGTGCCATTCACCCCGGGGCGCGCGGATGCGTCGCAGGAACAAACCGACGTCGAATCCTTCGGCTTCCTTGAACCGATTGCCGACGGCTTCCGCAACTACCTCAAGGGCCGCTACAACGTATCGGCCGAGCACCTGCTGATCGACAAGGCGCAACAACTGACCCTCAGCGCGCCAGAGTTGACCGCACTGGTGGGCGGCCTGCGGGTATTGAATACCAACGTCGGACAAACCGGGCACGGCGTGTTCACGCAGCAGAAGGAGGCACTGACCAACGACTTCTTCAAAAACCTGCTCGACATGGGCGTGGAATGGAAACCGACCTCGGATACCAACGAGGCGTTTGAAGCACTCGACCGCAAAACCGGCGAGGTGAAATGGACCGGCACGCGGGTTGATCTGGTCTTCGGCTCGCACGCGCAGTTGCGTGCGCTGGCGGAGGTGTATGCCAGCAGCGATTCGAAGGAGAAGTTCGTGAAGGACTTTGTGGCGGCGTGGACTAAGGTGATGAATCTGGATCGGTTTGATTTGATGTGACATCGCCGTGCAACTGCAACGCCTCCCCTGTGGAGGCGTTGTGCTTTTTGCGCTCAGGTTTTGATGGCGCGGAACCACCGTACTTGACGCTTCCCGCCGTTAAATGGGACAACGTGCACGGGCCCGGCTGGACGCCGTCGGGGTGAATCGCACAATCAAGGAAGACCGCCCTCCTTCATGAAAACCCTCCTCTGCTTACTGATCGCCACTGGCGTCGGCACCGCGCTGCAATACGCCGGCGTTCCTCACGGCCTGTTGCTGGGTTCGATACTCGCGACCGCGCTGATCGTCAGCAACCTGGACTTCGCCCCGACGCTGCGCTTCGGCCTTGGCTATGTGCAGATCGTGCTGGGGATCGCCACGGGTTTGATGTTTTCGTCATGGGACAGCCAGACAGCGGCGGGCATGTTGCCGAGTCTGGGCTTCATGTTGCTGTGCCTGGCGGTTCAGGGCGCAGTGGCGGGTTTCTGGTTGTTCCGGGTGTCGGGGTGGAACCGCAAGGATACGTTGCTGGCCGTCTACCCCGGCGCCCTCGCCGCGGTGTTCGATTTGCTCGAGTCCGAGGGGGCTTCCAGTAAAGTCATCGTCGTGCACCTGATCCGGTTGCTGTCGATCACGGTGCTGGTCAGCTTTTGCGTTCCTGGACAGAGCGATGCCACGCTGGTCGAGAACGGTCCGCTGCTCATGAGTACGCTGCTGACCCTGCTGTCGTTGATTGCCTTGTCCATCCTGCTCGGTCGCGTGTTGCTGAGCGTGGGTGTTCCGGCGCCGTACATGCTCACGGCGATCGTCATTACTGGCGTCTATATCAAGCTGGGGTTTGTGCAGGCGTTCCAGATGCCGCTGTGGAATGTCAATACCGCGGTGGTGTTGCTGGGGAGTTTGATTGGCTCGAAGTTCAAGGGGATCTCCTTGAAGGAGCTGATTCATCACGGGCGCGCCGGGGTGGTGTCGGTGGCGCTGATGTTAGTGACGGCGACCGCGTTTGCGGGATTGGCCGGGAAGATCCTCGGTAGTGATCCCTTGTCGTTGTGGCTGGCGTATATGCCCGGCGCCATTGAGACAATTGCCCTTGTTGCGTTTGGGGGTGGTTTGAGTGTGGTGTTTATTCTGACCCATCATCTGGTACGGATGGTGGTGCTGCATTTTGCTCCGGCGCTGCTTATCCAGGCGCGGCGGTGGCGGGAAGAGGTCTGACCGGGCAGGAGCCCTTTTAGGAGCGAGCCTGCTCGCGAAGTCGTCCAGACCGCGCGTTTATTCAGGCAGCGGGCGTTATCGTTGGCGTCCTTCGCGAGCAGGCTCGCCCCCGCAGGAAAACCCCGACAACTAGGTAGGAGAAATCGTCGCCAACGCACCGATCAAAATCGTCAACACCAAAAATCCGCCGAGGAAAAGGGTCATCTTGCCCATGGGGCCTCCTACAGAATGAGAGAGCGGTGCAAACGCTACAGCGAATGCCAACCGTGCCGTCATTGTGAGGCGCGGGCCAGGCGCATAACAGATGCAGATTGCGCTGGAAAATACGGATCAGATCAACGCTTCAGCGAAAAACCATGGCCGACAAGGCTCACCAGCACCTCCCCCGCTTCACTCAACTCACCCGGTGCACGAACCAGCCGTAATTCATGCAACGGCAGTTCCGCAAAACCGTCCGCCGTGGTCAATATGCGCATGCCTTGACGCACCTGAGCGCGGTCGACAATGCCGATGGCCAACCCGGCCTCAATCGCCGTTTCCAGAGCCGTAACACCCGCACTCATGATCACCGCCCGCCAGCGCCGGCCTTGTCGGGTCAGCGCGTCGATGGCCACGCTTCGGTACGGACAACCCTTGCCGTGCAACGCCAGCGGGATCGGTTTGGCGAAGTCCGGTGTGAAGTCGTGGGCGGCCACCCAGACGGGCTGGGTCAGGCCGAAAGTTTTTATGCATTGGGGATCTGCTTCCGCGCCGTCAGCCGGTTCCACCAATAGCGCGATGTCCAGTTGCCCGCGCTGAAGCCGGGAATGAAGGCGTCCGCTGGAGCCGGTTTCCACTTCCAGTTCGATATGCGGGAAATCCGCCGCCAGGCGCGGCAGTGTGCACCCCAGCACCGCGCCGGCGTACTCCTCGGAAATGCCCAATCGGACTCGCCCACTGGCCATGGGCGCGGTAAAACCCGCTAACAAGCGATCATGCAGCAGCACAAGCTCGGCACTTTGCAGCGCAAAGCGCCGGCCCAGCGGCGTCAGGCTGACCGTCTGGTTGTCACGCTCCAACAGGCGCCCGCCTGCCAAGGCTTCCAGCCGGCGGATATGCAGGCTGACCGCCGACGGGCTTTTGTTGAGAAAACTGGAGGCAGCGAGGAATTGCCCAAACCGCACAACAGCATGAAAGGTGCGCAGCAGTTCGATTTCGAGGGTCTCGGCCATGGTGCATTAATCCTGCATCAGTCGTGCTGATCGTATCGTTTGATTGCATCACGCCTTCCTTCATACCATCGAAGTCAATCCACTGTCAGGTGACTTCAGATGAGCGCCACACGAACCCGCAGGTTGATTAGCGGTTTGCTGCTGTTGGCGATGGTCGTCAGCTGGAGCTCCGGTTTCATCGGCTATCGGTTTGTGGCCGATCAAGGCAGCGTTTACCTGGCTTCATTGTGGCGCTTCATCCTCGCCGCCGCTGTGTTGCTGCCCTTCGCGTGGGCGGGGTTGCGCGGGTTACAACGCCGCGATGTGCGGCATCAGGGATTACTCGGGTTGTTCGCCATTGCGGGCTACATCGGTCCCATCGCTGCTTCCATTCAGATCGGCGTGGCGCCGGGCACTGTTTCGTTGATCTCCAATCTGTTGCCACTGAGCATTGTCGTCATGGCCGCAACGGTGCCGGGACAGCGTACTCGCGGCAGGCAGTGGCTGGGACTCGTGGTGTGCCTGGCCGGCATGCTGGTGGCCAGCGCGGCCAGCGTCGAATGGGCAAGCGCTGAGCGCTGGGTCTACAGTTTGCCGCTGCTGGCCGTGCTCTCCCTGGCAGCCGCCACGCTGTATGAAAAAGCCAGTCCCGGTCGATCGGTGTCGGCCCTGACCGCGCTGTTCATTCAGGTCTGCGCCGTGATCCCGGTGTTTGCCGTGCTCGCGTGTCTGGAGGGCGAAATGCGTCCACCGACCAGCGGCGGTTTCGCGGCGGGCGTTGTCTGGCTGGTGGTGTTCTCGACGTTGGGTGGCTACGGGTTCTACTGGCTGTGCCTGCAGCGCTTCAGCATTCAGAAAATCAGTGGGGCGCTGTTTCTGACACCGCCGGTGACCATGCTCTGGGCATGGCTGCAATTCGGCGAGCCGCTGACCCTCATTGCCATGGCGGGCGTGGGGCTGACTTTGTTGGGATTGCCGCTATTGGGAATGGGCCAGCCCTGCGCCGCCGATGAGGTGCCTAAATCATCGGCGAACTACTGACCACCCGAAGTGCCAGGCCTTCATAGGCATCCAGCGTAATGGTGAATTCACCCTCAGGCGTGAGATCACCTTCGACCCGCTCGTTGATGATGTCGACCACCGGCCCCGGCGCAATATTGGGCAGGTGAAGGGTTTCAGTGATCGGAGTCGAGCCAAAGTTCAACGCGGTGATTTGCGTGCCTTTGCCTGCCGGCAGTTCATGAACCATGATCAGCAACCCCGGATGCTCGACGTCCGGCACCAGAATCTGGCGACTCGCAGCAATATCGTAGGCACGACGCGCCGCCAGAATCCGCTTCAATTGCGAGGCGAACGAGTCATGGTCTTTCAACTGACGGGTCAGGCTGCCATACAAGGTTTTCGGGCGCGGCATCTGACCTTCGGAGAATTCCGCTTCCGGATTCAGATCCACCAAATCGTAGGCGCCGCGATGAATCCAGCGGGTATCGCCATCGGTCATCAAATGCGCAACCTGCTCGGCCGGCAGCGGCAACGCACCGACCAGGTCCCAGCCCGACAGTGCGAACACCCCCGGCTGCATCGCGTTGTACATCACCAACAGCACATGAATCTGACGGATCTGCTCGATGTCAGCCGGCGTAATGGCGTCGAGATCACGAATCCCCAGGGCGGCGGTGATGATGCTGGCGGTGGTGCAAGACACGCCGTTGGTGACGAATTTCAGGTTGTAAGGCGCGTGTTCGCCGGCCAGGCGTTCGTACATCTGTTCGCGAATGTGCTCGCGCAGGATGTTGCCGGGGAAGGTCTGCCCTTGGTAGAGGAAGGTGTCATGGGCATGCAGGGTCCAGAAATGCACCAGTTCGAGGGTCAGTTCGTCGTGATTCTGCAAGGCATGAATCAGCGAACCCGGATCGATACCTAGGCTGTGCATCTGGCGCAGCATCAAGCGCAGGAATTCGGTATCGCCCATCAACAACGCATGCTGGTAGGCGGGCCGGGTGATGAAGTCGTAGGAAAGATCGGCACCGCCGTGGGACATGGCGGCGATGTCGTCGACGGTCAGGTTCAGTTCCTGAAAACTGAAACCACCGGCCTTGCGAATCGCCCCGCCCAGCAACTGGTTACCGGTGATCGACAACGGATGGCTTTCCGACCAGGCAGTGCCGTCGAGTTTGCGCTCGACACCGAGAAATCCATTGGCGTCCAGGCGCAGGATTTTCGCGCCCATGACGTCGATGGCATGCAGTGCGTCGCCGATGATCATCTGCTGCGCGGCGAAGCTCGGGTCCAGCCAGTTCAGCGACGGCTGCCCTTCCTTGAAGTAATGCAGATACACCCAGCGTCGTGGCTTGCCGTCGACGCCGATCACGATCGGCGTTGCACTCCAGTCGGTTTCCTTGACCCCGGGCTCGAAGAAGATCACCCGTTGCAACTGGCCGACGATGTAGTGCTTGTCACGCAGGAGGTCGACCTGCTGCGGGCTGAGGTTCTGCGCGTCGCGCCCCTGAACGACCTCGGGCAGCAGCGGCCAGTCCTCCTCGCGGATTTCGACCATGTGGTACAGACCCGGATAGTCTTCATACGCCATCTCGGCCAGACGGAAATCCGCGCCTTTACCGGTATGCGACGGGATCACATCGTCGATGATCACCGCGTTGTGCGCGGCGGCCATGCGCGTTAACGCCTGCAGTTGCGCCTCGGTGCCCAGTTGTGGATCGATGTCGAAACTGATGCGGTCGAAGTTGCCGTCAATCGTCGGCGTGTGGCGGGTTCCCGACAGGCCGCCGGACCTTTTCAGCGGGCCGTTGTGAATGCCCTGGATGCCGATTCTGGACAACGCGTGCCACAGCGTTTCATCCCCAAGAGCTTCGAGCACCGTGCCATTTTCCCGGGTGACAATGGAGGCCGGGTACGCGGTGAACCACACTGACGCCAGCGCCGAGGCGTCACGGGGCCGGGTATGCGCGAAGGGCTGTTGCCACATGCGACCTTGCCCCGAATAGAGTTTGGCCCGTTGTCTCGCGGCGTGAAGCATCGATTGTTCGACCAGCCAGTCCACATGGTTTTTTTCAGCTGCCGTCATGGAAACAATCACCTCTCGTCAGGAAAAATGGCATCCGCCCTTCTGTTCCAAAGGCGTCGCTCGTTTTTATATGAGGCCCTGACGTGGCATTCGTTGCATCGCGCGGCGTTATGACGGCCTCACGCGCCTACTCGGCGACGGCGACCTGATTGCGCCCGCGAGCCTTGGCGCGGTACAGCGCCTTGTCGGCGTTGTTCATCAGGCTGTGCAGATCGTTATCCTCGACATTCATCGAGGCCACGCCAACGCTGGCCGAAACGCGATTGACCGGCCCGGTCATCAGCCCGGCGATCGACTGGATCAGCGCCTCGGCGATGTTCTGCGCCACCTCGATCGAAGTGTCCGGCAGCAGAACCGCGAACTCCTCCCCGCCCAATCGGCCATACACATCGGTTTCGCGAAACGAACGGCTGATGACGCCGCCCATTTGCCGCAGCACCTGATCCCCGACCTGATGGCCGTAAGTGTCATTGATGTGCTTGAAGTGATCCATGTCCAGCATCACCGCACACAGTGGCAAGCGGTTGTTCTTGCAGTGGCCATACAACTGCTGCGCATGGTCGAAAAAAGCCCGGCGGTTGTTCAGGCCCGTGAGTTCATCGGTCTGCGCCGCACGGGTGGACACACTGTGCGCCTGCTCCATCTCACGGGTTAAGCGAAAGGCAGTTTCCAGTGCGTCGGACACGCTGCGCGTGGCGCTGAATACAAAAGAGGCGAATACCAGGACCGCGATGCCCATGCCGACTTGCAGCGAGGTGGATTGAAACAACAGCCAGATCGTACAAGGCAGCAGCACCAGGGCAATGGAGACCATAGTCATATAGCGATAGGCCGAGTAGCAGGACACCGCACTCACCGACATCCCCACGCAAAACAGCATGACCAGCGCCTGGGCCAACAGGTCATCCGCGGGAATCACCGCCAGCGCCCCGCCGCCCCAGATACCAGCGGACGACACGAGCGTGAGCCAATAGGTGCGCTCCCAGCGCTGTGGCGTGCGTTCACTGTGCGGACTGCGGAAATAAGCAATGAACATCGAAATGCGCAACAAAGACGACGCGATCAACAGCGCTATCCACCACGCAACGACCGTGTGATCGAACCGCTCCCAGCAGAGCCAGCACAGCATCAGCACCGCGAGAAAACTGCCGAACACCGCGGAAACCGACTGGCGGAACAGCTGGTGCAGTCGGTCCGTGCGCACCTGCCTGACGATTAATTCTTCCGTTTCGTACCGCAATCCAAGGCCATCCATTTCATCCGCCTGATCAACGTGCTGCGACGGTGGCGATTGTGGCACATTGCTCATGGCCGTTTGCAGATTCATGTTTGTGAGTACGGATCGATGGTTAAACTCATGGCGCGGTTTTCTGTCAGACGCGTCTCGAAAAAAGGAACACACCGGTGAAGTCACCCGCCACGCCAGAATCTACGGTCAACACTGACGCGGGGCTCAGCCTGCAAACCCGGCTGATCGCGCTGGTGGTGGCGGTGACCTTTTTCATGGAAAACCTCGACGCGACGGTCATCGCCACTGCGCTGCCGACCATGGCCAGCGCGTTCGGGATCACGCCGGTGGACATGAACGTGGGCATCACCGCCTACATTCTGGCGGTGGCGATCTTCATCCCGCTGTCCAGCTGGATCGCCGACCGCTTTGGCGCGCGCAGCGTATTCGCCGGTGCAATCGTCGTCTTCACCCTCGCCTCGCTCTTGTGCGGACTCAGTCAGAATATCGAAATGTTCGTCCTGGCCCGCGTGCTGCAGGGCATCGGCGGCGCACTAATGGTCCCGGTGGGACGCCTGGCGGTGCTGCGCAATACCGACAAAAAAGACCTGGTGAACATGATCGCGGTGATTACCTGGCCCGGTCTGGTCGCACCTGTTCTCGGACCCGTGGTGGGCGGGCTGATCGTCACCCACGCGTCATGGCCCTGGATCTTTTACGTCAACCTGCCGCTCGGCGTTCTGGCGTTGGTGGCCGCACTGTGGCTGGTGCCTGAAGGCCGGGAACAACAGGTGCGCAAATTCGACGGCAAAGGATTCGCCCTGCTGGCCGGCGCCTGCGCTGCGCTGTTGGGCGGTCTGGAATGGCTGGGCAGCCAGCACGGCAGCGCCATGTGGTCAGGATTCGCGCTGGTGATGGTCGGCGTGATCCTGGCCGTGTGGGCGGTGCATCACTGCCGACACCACCCCGACCCACTATTGCCCCTCGGCACCGTCGCCATCGACACCTTCCGCGTCAGCATCCTCGGCGGATCACTGTTTCGCCTGGCCATCAGTGCCCTGCCCTTCCTGCTGCCGCTGCTGTTCCAGGTTGGCTTCGGCCTATCCCCCGTCGATGCGGGCCTGCTGGTGCTGGCGGTCTTCGCCGGTAACCTGGCGATGAAGCCGTTCACTACGGCAATCATGCAGCGCTATGGCTTTCGCAGGGTCCTGCTGGTCAACGGCGTGATCGGCGTGGTTTCCATTCTGGCTTGCGCGCTGTTTACCCCACAAACGCCCTTTGCATTGATTGCCGCCGTGCTGTTCGTCAGTGGTTTGTCGCGGTCCATGCAGTTCACTTGCTACAACTCCATCGGCTTTGCCGACGTGCCCAAGCCGCGCATGAGCGAGGCGTCAGCGTTGTTCAGCATGTCTTTCCAACTGGCCATGGGGTTGGGGGTGACGGTGGCTGCGTTACTGCTACGGGTGTCAATGTCGGTGCAAAACCATGAGCTGCAGGCACAGGTTGGGGATTTTCGAATTGCCTTTGTCGGGGTGGCGATGTTGGGGCTGCTGGCGCTGGTTGATGTGATCAGGTTGCCGAGGGACGCGGGGGACAGTGTGTTGAAGCGGATTTGACGAGCTTTTGATCTCAACGCCAAAGGCCCTGACCCACTTGAATGGGACAGAACTTCAAAACCTCTTACAGACTGATCTTACAAGCGGGCATTTTTTTGCTTGACGCAGTCAATGAATAACTACCGGCGAGGACTTAACGGACCCCTCCTACGCCATATATCGATTCGTCCGACATCAGCCACCGGTAGATCCACGGAAAATCTTTTGTCTTGAAATAGACACAAGGAAATGTGGATGTTCAGCGCCCTCAAACCCGTCGTGTTCACACTCGACATTCAAGGTTTTTCCCGCGAGCTTCAGGTATTCGAATTCCGCGCCAAGGAAGCGTTGAATCAGCCCTATGAAGTTAATCTCGAACTGGTCGGCGAACGCCACGGCCTGGACATCCGGTCGCTTCATCACCGCTCGGCTTTTTTGCGCTTCGCAGCGGACGGTGCCGGCATTCATGGGCAAGTCTATGCCATCGCCGAAGGTGATTCAGGCAAGCGCCTGACCCGCTACCAAATGACCTTGGTGCCATACCTTACCTATCTCTCCCACTGCCACAACCAACGCATTTTTCAGAACCTGAGCGTGCCGCAGATCATTGCAAAAGTGCTGAAAGATCAGGGCATGCATGCCGATGTCTGGTGCTTTGAGCTGAATGCCGAGTACCGACCACGGCTGTATTGCGTGCAGTACGAGACTGACCTCCACTTTATTCAAAGACTGTGTGAGGAAGAGGGTTTGCACTTCCACTTTCAGCACAGCGCCGAGCGGCATGTGCTGGTATTCGGCGACGATCAAACCAGCTTCTCGAAACCCGAACGGTCAACCACCTACAGGCAAGCCAACGGCATGGTCGCGGATGCACCCGTGATTGATCAATTCAAACTGAAACTCAATACCCGCCCAACCCACGTCAGCCGTCGTGATTACGATTTCGAGAAGCCACGCGTGCAACTCGACAGTGCGTCAAAAAAACCGCTGCTGCCGCACCTCGAGGATTATGCGTTTCCCGGGCAATTCACCCACCGCGATCGCGGTAACCAGCTAACCCATCAAGCACTGCAGCGCCACCGCGCCGATTACCAGCTTGCCAGCGGACGCAGTGACCAAAGTGCAATGCGCAGCGGCCACTTTGTCGAGATGTCCGAACATCCTTGCCCCGAACACAATGGTTTGTGGTTGTTGACGCAGGTCGAACATGTCGGCTTGCAACCCCAGGTGCTGGAAGAGCAGATGACCGCCCCCGGTGCGCCAGATGGTTTCAGCCAGGGCTACCGTAACCACTTCGTCGCCACACCCTGGGACGTGATATTCCGGCCCGCCCTCGACCATCCCAAGCCGCGGATGACGGGGCACCAGCACGCCGTCGTCACCGGCCCGCCCGGCGAAGAAATTTACTGTGATCAGTACGGTCGGGTGAAAGTCCAGCTGCTCTGGGACCGTGACGGGCAGCACAACGAACAATCGAGCTGCTGGCTACGAGTCGCCACGGGCTGGGCCCATGACGGTTACGGCAGCGTGCAGATCCCGCGAGTCGGTATGGAGGTGCAGGTAGGTTTTACCGACGGCGACCCGGACAAACCTTACGTCCTGTGCTGTCTGCCCAACGCCTCGACCCCGGTGCCCCTGGATTTGCCCGCCGAGCAGACCCGCAGCATCTTCCGCAGCCACAGCAGCCCCGGCGGTGGCGGTTACAACGAACTGCGCATCGAGGACAGGAAAGGCGCCGAGGAGATTGCCCTGCGTGCCCAGCGCGATTTCGTGCAGCACGTTCTGAACGATGAACGGATTCAAGTCGACAACCAGCGCAACGTGGTGGTCGGTGGCATCAGCAGCCATGACGTGCGCGGCGAAGAACGCCATTTGACCCATGGCAACCGCCTGACTGAACTCAAACAGGATGACCACTTGCTGGTTTTTGGCGATCAGCATGTCCGCGTTGCCAATCAAAGAATCAGCGCCATGCAACAGCTCCACTTCAGCGCCGTACAACAAGTCGTCATCAATGGCGGGACGCATCTGGCGCTTGCGGCTGGCGGTCAGTGGATAATCCTGGGGCCCGAAGGCATTTTCAGCAGCGTGCCGATTTTGCAGGGCGGCGCGCCGCCCATGTGCCTGACGGCGGAGCCGCTGATGCCCGGTGCCCTGCCTTTGTTGAAAGTGACGTTCGATGCGGCACAGCAACGCCACGCACTGATCTCCAATCGCGCCTCGCGGTGCCTGGTCTGTGAGGGAGCCCAAGCATGAGTCTTTTGAATTCCCTGCCCGACGACCTGCCCTGGAGCGCGCATCAAGCCTTCTTGTTGCTGGACGGCGCAACCCTGCGTGATTTGCCGGAGCGCCTCAAACAACTGAGCCCCGGCGCCAGCATCCTGGCGCTGTATGACTGTGCGCCCTTTACCCCACTTCGGGATATTTCACCGTTGCTGGTGACGATCGACCACCCTGACTCCCCGGTTTTTCAGTTCTATCTGCAACAGGCAGACAAGGAATGGGGCGTGCTGTTGTTCAGCGCGGCGTCTGCACACGATGTGGCTCAACACTTGCGCCAATTGCTGACGGTCGAGCTACCTGACGGCTTGTCGGTAGTCCTGCGACTGGCCGATGCGGCCGTGGCGCAGGCACTGTTCAGCATCGGTGACCAGCGTTTGTTCGGCCCACTTTCGTGCGTGGTCACTGCCGATTGCCTCCGCGCAAATTGGCAACGGCACCAGCCCCGGCTGCCCGAAAGTCCGGAACTGCCGACGCCCTATCGCTTGAGCCCGGAACTGAGTGCCGCGCTGGACGACGTTGACCGACGCCGTGCGCTGCTCGAACTCAACGCCCATTTGCTCACCTATTTTCCTGAGCGTCATGGCGCAGAAACCGTCGCCCAACGCTGGCCAATGCTTGAGCAATTGGAGAGCGAAGCGAGTGCCTTGGGTCTGAGCAGCCAATCCGAACTCTTCTATTACGCCAACCTGATGGCCTGGCTCGACGGCACGGCTCTGGAGCAACACCCACCTATCGCTCATTTGCTCCAGGCGCCCTCCCTGCAACCACCTGGCGAGCGCGTGGCGCTGGCCGCTGATCTCGCCTACCGCTCGGCCATCCAACGGGGGCGCCCATGACTCATCCTGCCAACCTCGCGGCAGCTGCCGCCTCGAAAACCGCCATCGGTTCCCCCGGCGCCTGCCCTCTACGCAAAACCCATGTTCAGTTATTGCCCTTGCGCTACGGCCTGGTGGAAAAGCCCTTCGACCCCGGTGCCAAATTGGCGTTGCCCTACGCGCTCACTACCCGCGCGTTGGGCATCCGTTTATTGCGCGATGGCTGGTTGTACGTCATCGACAGCGTCACCGGCCATCTGCACGAATATCAGGTGCTCGACGGGCTAATCAGTGCCCTTCTGCACAAGGGCCCCAAGGTTGATGATGATCAGCGTTCGCCCATCGAGGCGCGGCCGGCGCTGCTGTTTTCAAGGCGAAGCACGCTTTATGTGAATTTCGCTGAAGTGCAATGGACGGCGGCCAAATGCACTCAGGTGCTCGACAGTCGCGAGGAGCGCGAGCACTTCATGCAGGTAGTCGATCTAGGCCCGGTGGATTGTGAAACCGGCGGCATGCATCTGCTGACAGTTGCGCAAGGCAAGCAATGGCTGGCGGAGATTGCGACCGTTCCGGCCGAACAGGCGCAAGCTGCCCAAGACCGAGTTGAGCAGGTGACCCCGTCACCGCCAGACGCCGTTCTGTTGCCGACGGTCCACGTCAGTGACGCTCCCGCGCACGAACGTGAACCCTACTTGTGGGAGCACCCTCGACGTTTTCGCGAGGCGCACATCGGCGAGTTACTGGGCCAGGTGCGCGGGCCTTATCAGGACGACACGCTGTTTCTCGTGGTGCCGGATGACCTCGGCGTGTTGCGTGATCTGGCCGAGTATCAAGACACCGTGGTGGGCTGGGTCGACGAGTGGAGCAATGCCGGCACGCAAGAGCGCGATTACTTGCTGGCCTGTTACATCGAATCACTGAGCCAACTGAGTGCCGGGGACATCGGAGGGCTGGCCAAGGTGGACAGTTCTCCCGCCGTGCAGGCGTTGTTCGTCGATCTGGAGCAGTTGCCGGAACCGGATCGGGACCACTCCCGACGGGCCTTGTTGGATTACCTGAACAAGGGCGGACAGGTCGAGCCGTCGGGCGTGCCGGCACCGCCGGAGCTCGAACAACTGCGCAAAGAAGCGCATGCCGAAGCGTTCAGGTTTGCCAAGTATCAAGGCGCCACACCTGACTTCAGCGCCCACAGCCGCGCCAGCGACGAGGCCGACCGCCGTTATTACACGCGCAAACACTTCGCAGAGGCGCCCGAGGATTTTGTCGGGCGGCACCTCGATACCCTGGTCAAACTCGGCCAGGAGCAAAACCGACGCATCATCGACGTGCTCGAAGGTTCGAGTTTCAGCGGCAAACGCGGGGTCAATGATTTCATCGACCGGCCGGCAATGGACGCTGCACTGTCTCAGCATCGCGACGACCTCGGTCGCTGGAACCGGATACTCGACCGCATCACCGTCGACCGCACGATGCTGGTGGCTGACGGTCGCTTCCACCGTTCGGCCTGGTACTACGACGCGCAGGATAAACCGCAACTTCACCAAGCATTGGCCGCCGAATACGCCTGCCTCAAGGACATCTGCCGCAGCGACCAGGCCAGTGAAATCCTGCTGGGCTATCTGGACAAACACCCGGAACTGACCCGGCCGCTGTTCTACACCTTGCCCTTGGCCCTTCAGCCAGAAAAAGCCGCGCAATACGCCACGCTGTTCAACGCCGGCATGGGCGTATTCAACAACCTGCCGCACTGGTTGGCCGCGTTGGAGAAAATCGAACAGCCGGGTTTGCCCGCCCTCGACGATTTGCCCGACACCACCCGCGCCGTGGCCGACGCTGCTCAGCACAGCCTCAGCCCCGCGCTGAACCTGGGCCTGAACCGGGCACTGGAGGGATTCGACCTGACGGGCGAGAAAATCCCCGACCTCGACGAACTGTTTCGGCAACTGCCCAAGGCGTTAACGGTGCGGATTCTCGACGCGGCGAAAACCACCGGCGTGACCTTCACCGTCGCCAGCCCCGAGGAACACTTGGCGTTGAAAACCACCCTCAAGGAACTCCTCAGTGAACGCGATTACCTGAAAACCCTGACCCGCGAACGCAATCAGATCACCCACAACAAAAACCGCCAGGGGCACAAGACAGCGCGGGCGATGGAGTTGCAGGGCGAAATCGTGCGGGTGCGCGGGCAGTTGACCCAGCTTGAAGGAAGACTGGCCGGGGCGTTGAGTCCGATTGCAGAGTTGCCGGATCAGTCGGTGCGCATGTACGGCGCGACGCCGGCTCGGGCTGGGGTAACGGCGGTGTTTGCGCCGGCGCAACAGTTGGAGGTAAGGAGTTTGCTGAAGGATATTCGGATTGGGGTGAGTTCAGTGCCGAATGGGAAGTTGATTCGGAGTGAGGGGATGGGGTTGTTGGTGTTTTTGGTGCAGGGGGTGAATTTGGTTTCGGTTGTTAGGGAGCTGAAAAATCAATCCAGGAACAAGCGGGTGTGGATGCCTTTGGCCAACGCGCTAGCGGCGACTGGTGCTGCGGGATTTACTGCGGCGCAAAGTCTGGCGGATACGGCTCTGAAGGCGCGCAGCGTTGAGCTCGTCGCTGGGCTTCAAGTCCATGCTTTGCAGAATGTGCATGTGTCGATGGGGAAGATGCATGTTGGACTGGGTTTCTTTACTTACCTTTTTGGCTTTACCTCCTCAGCCGTCAGCTTCCATTCCCAACGGCAAAAATGGCAGCAGGCGACACGTACCGGAGATCGCGCCGAGCAGATTAGCGCCGCGTCGGCCACTTTGGGTGCGGGCGGCATCACGGCTATGAATGCCTATGGCTTGGGTCACACCTTGCACGCTGGTTATACCGTGGCGATAGCTAGAAACTCCGCAGCGAGAAAAGCCGCCTGGGCCGCAGCTGGAACAAGACTGTCTACCGTATTTTTCCGATTCAATCTGGCCGGTGCCTTGTTTACCGTACTGGAGTTTGGGGGCACCTGGCTTTTCAACCGCTTCAACCTCAGCGCCCACGACAAATGGCTGAATACCACGCCATGGAGTCTGGATGCAGATCATCGTGGCGACCATACCTTAGATGAATATCGGCGCTATCTGGACTATTTGTTCAACGCTCCGTATGCACAACTGGGCCCGGATGAACATGACTCGTGGCTGAAAAACCTGCTGCTGAAAGCCAAGCCCAGCGACATCCACCTGGTCCTGCCGAGGTTCAATCTCCCTGACTTTCAGCCGCCTCTCAGCGGAAAACCGATTTATCGACTGGGGATCGGCGCCCGACGCCTTTCCGTCCCCCTCCACAGCCGAGGCAGGCCGCAAGAACGCAAGGACGTCATCAGTGATGAGGTAGTGGCGAGCCTGCGCATCGTGCAAGCAGCACCCGACCGGTTGGTACTGTGCCTACGATATCCACTTGATCCTGACGCCGAGTTCATCCCGTCTTCCGAAACGCTGGAGCTGGCGGTCTGCGTAGAGACCCTGAATGCAAACGGGAACTGGGTGTCACGGACCCAAGTCATTCAAATCAACCCTCGCAGTACAGGGCGTTTCTCGGTACTGCCACTTCAATCTGTCACTGACCATCCACCATTGTTACTGGTTGAAACTCATTTGCTGGAGATGGCCGACCATGCCCCCGAAGAGTAATTTCCCAATGCCGGCCCCAGTGTCAGAGCAATCCCACAACGCCGGTGATGTCGAGCCGTTTCCCAGTGGAAGGATCACCTATCTCGCGCCGTTGCCCTTGCCGACCGCCATGCCACCGCACGGTCCTCACATAGGGGAACTCAATGAGGTCTACATGGACTTCGGATTGGGCTCACCTCAAGTGTTTATGTGGCAAGTGACACTAGGTGGACCTTTCACCGGTGCCTTCATGATTGCATTCCTGCTCCCACTCATTGCCGGCTTTTTGTTTTTCTTATTCGGAATGGGCTGGGACGACATTACTCACGCAATAGAAGGAGTTTTTCTGGCGTCATACGGAAATGCAGGATTTACCGGTGTTTGCACCCTACTCATCGGCCTCGCCGTCTGGAACCACAACCACAAAAAACGCCTCAACATCATCCCCACCCGCTTCAACCGCCAACGCCGCGAAGTCTGCTTCATGCCGGAAAACGCCACCGAACCCGTCTTCGTCCCTTGGGAATCCCTCTCGGCCTGGGTCATCGAAGCCCAAGGCGCCACCCAATACGGTATCCACCGCCAGTACGGCATGGGCATCGGTTTCCAGCATGGCGAGACTCTGACCAGCGTCGAATTCCCCTGCTTCGGCCTCTCCATCGCCATCAGCCACTGGGAAGCCATCCGCGGCTACATGGAATACGAAATTCACGACCTCAAATCCATCCAGGACCTGCAAGACTTGCAAGGCCCCGACGATCCCCCGCACGAAGGCCTGCACACTTTCCACAACGCCCGCGCGCGGCTGCACCAGCAAATCCGCGACGGCCAGCGCAACCGGATTTCGGGGTTTTTCTGGTACCTGTACCACGTCATGACGTTTTGGACGATTCCTAACCACCTGGTCGAATGGGAAATCCGCCGCCTCCAGGAAATCGGCCCGCAGACGATGCCCGACGTCATGCGCGAATGGTCCGAGCCGCTGCCGAAAGAGCAATGGGCGAAACCAAGCGAAGAACTGCTGCGCATGAGTGCACAGGTTCGTGCCTTGCATAAGCGCCAGCCACGACGGCCGATTACCGAAATTTTTGCTCAGGTACAGCGGCTGAATGCCACGGATAAGCAGCGCGCATGAGTGTTGTATCCAAGTTCATTGCCGAACGTCACGTGTGAACAAGTTTCATGAAGCTGCTCGGGATGAGGGCCCTCTCTCTGCATTATCGCTTCAATCCCTCACGGAGCCTCCAACGTTGTTACTGGTTGATACCCATCTGCTGGAACAGGCCGACCATGCCCATCAAGAGTGATGTTTCAATGCCTGACCCTGTGCCAGAGCAGCCCCGCAACGCCGGTGATGTTGAGCCGTTTCCCAGCGGCAGGATTACCTATCTCGCGCCCCTGCCTTTACCGACAGCAATGCCGCCCCATGGTCCTCATATTGGAGAACTCAATGATGTGTACATGGACTTTGGATTAGGATCACCGCAGATATTTTCCTGGCAGGTCATATTAGGTGGGCCGTTCAGCGGCACTTTAATGCTCGCTTTTCTACCATCACTGCTTGCTGGATTCCTCGGGATCGTTTTCGGTTACAGCCAAGTAGAAATCTGGGACTCGATACTCGGCGTGTATGAAGAAAGCTATGGTTACGCGCTGTTCAGCGGTTTTTGTTCCCTACTCATCGGCCTCGCCGTCTGGCACCACAACCACAAAAAACGCCTCAGCATCATCCCCACCCGCTTCAATCGCCAGCGCCGCGAAGTCTGCTTCATGCCCGAGAACGCCACCGAACCCGTCTTCGTCCCCTGGGAATCCCTCTCGGCCTGGATCATCGAAGCCCAAGGCGCCACCCAATACGGCATCCACCGCCAATACGGCATGGGCATCGGTTTCCAGCATGGCGAAACCCTGACCAGCGTCGAATTTCCCTGCTTCGGCCTCTCCATCGCCATTAGCCACTGGGAAGCCATCCGCGGCTACATGGAATACGAAATCCACGACCTCAAATCCATCCAGGACCTTCAAGACTTGCAAGGCCCCGACGATCCCCCGCACGAAGGCCTGCACACTTTCCACAACGCCCGCGCGCGCCTGCACCAGCAAATCCGCGACGGCCAGCGCAATCGGATCTCGGGGTTTTTCTGGTACCTGTACCACGTCATGACGTTCTGGACGATTCCCAACCGTCTGGTCGAATGGGAAATCCGCCGCCTCCAGGAAATCGGCCCGCTGACGATGCCCGACGTCATGCGCGAATGGTCCGAGCCGCTGCCGAAAGAGCAATGGGCGAAACCGAGCGAAGAACTGCTGCGCATGAGTGCACAGGTTCGTGCCTTGCATAAGCGCCAGCCACGACGGCCGATTACCGAGATTTTTGCTCAGGCTCAGCGCCTGAATGCCACGGACAAACGTCGCGCATGACTCAATTTCCCGGCGCTGGGGTCTTACGCCTTCAACAAGCCATCCGCAATCGTCCCCGAGAAAATCGCCTCCACCGGCCCGATGAGAAACACCGGCCCCACTCCGTCCCACTGAACGGTCACCGTCCCGCCATCACATTCAACCTCAACGGAACTGTCCAGCAAGCCTCGACGAATCCCGTTAACAACCGCGCCACAACAGCACGAACCTGAACCCAGCGGAATACCGCCCCCGCGTTCCCAGATGCGCAATCGGATATGCCTGCGGTCCATAACCTGAACGAAGTGCACGTTCGTGTTTACGGGAAATAGGGCATTGGTCTCTATGGTTGGGCCGATGGTCGCGACATCAATCAACGCGAGATCGTCTACGAAATAGGTGCAATGCGGATTGCCCATGCTGCACGCGGCCGGGCCACCATCAAGGGGCAACAAAGATGTATCCAGTTCCTGAGCCACAGGAATGTCCGACCAGCCAAAAAGCGGCGCTCCCATGCTGACAGAAATGGCGCCGCTGGAAGTGCGCTCGCAGTTCAGCAGACCGCGGTGGGTCCGCAGCGTGACAGAAGTCGTGTTTGATTCGCGCATCAACCTGTCCGCGGCACCGCGCGTTGCGCTGCCACAGGTATCCAGAGGGGAGCCATCGGCGTTCCAGAACTCCACGCGCGCTGCAGCGTCATCGCAATCGAGCAGCACCGCGAGTTGATTGAAGCCGACGCCACGGTTGCGATTGCCCATTCTTCGAGCGAGGGTACTGGTCACTGGATTGATCGATTTACGTGCGTCCACCACCACGAAGTCGTCGCCGTTGGCGTGCATCTTGTGAAAACTCAGCGGCATAAACAGATCCTGGCGACGGGAGACAGGGATGGGATCTAGCCCCATTCGCCGGGATTTTTCAAGCCAGCCCGAGCATCCGCCAAACCCCTCAACAAGGAAACAGATCCAGCGTCCGCTCCACCTCTTGAATGTCGATTTTGAAGCCATCACCCTCAGGCGTGCCCACCACAAAACCGAAATTCTGCCGGTCGCGATCGGTCAGGTACTTGTAGTAGCTGACGAAGCGGTTCGGCGGCTGCAGTGTCAGCAACGAGCCACCCGTTTGAAGTACGTTGACGCCATGCACCAGCTGACTGCCTTCAACGCCGATCACGGTTTGCGCGCCGGCACAGGCGGCCACGATGGTCGGGACGTCGTTCTTCAATGGATCGAGAATGCGAAATCCGCGGGTCTTGCGCAGGTGTTCGGCGATGTCGAGTTCGTTGCGCAACAGGCGCAAATCACCGTCGCCGCCGCGCAGAATCATCACGCCGGGGTGATTGGCATAGGTCACGTGCGACCGGAGTTTTTCACCCATCGCCCGGTAACGCAGATGCCGGTCCTGATTGTTGCTCATGTCATCGAACAGCACGAGCTCATGAAAAAACGCACCGTTCAGGCGAGTCGGCTGCATGCCGAGCCAGTCTTCATAGGCGCGGGTCTGCGCAGAGAGCGGAAATTTCGCCGAGGGCGCGGTGGTTATCGGCGTGCCTTCGTTACAGGCCAGCGGATAGGTCGGGAAGTCTTCCATCAACCGTGTGCCGAACCAGGTATTGCCGTTCTGCGTGCAGTACACGGCCCCGCGTTCGATCTCGCTGTCGACGACAATGCGTGGAAACTTGCCGGGCTTGAGCGACAGCCAGAAACTCGCATTGTCTTTGTAGAGCGCGCCGTCGATCAGCCAGACGTCCTTGAGCAAGTAACCGCGTGTCGGGCCTTGTACGACGTCGCCCAGCCCTTCCATGGTGCGCGCGGGATGTTCGAAAGGGTAAAAGCGCTTCGCTTCCCATCCGGTCACGCGTTCCATTTGATTGGGCAGAAAGAATGCCGGCGGAGAGTGCATGGTGCTGCCCGGCGCAACATCCCAGGTTTTCACCGCCAGGCTTTTCAAGTTGATCTCGGCGTGGCGTGCGAGCCTTTTTCGCGCCATGTGCCGGTACGCGGCCAGGGTCCATTTCTTTCGATTGCCAGCGGTCGAATTGCTTAGTTGCGAGACGTCGCTTTCCATGAAGTTCTCCCAGCAGAACAGGGTCATTCGGGCGTGAAGCGTTGTAGCCATTTCCGTCCTGGAAAAAAGTCAGCTGGAGGCAATCCGTTGCAACGTAGGTGTGGCTTGCACATTGGCATAGCGAATACGCAAGGTTTCGAGAAACTGTTCGCCGCTGTTCTCAGCGCAATAAAGATAAATTTTGTCCAGACCGCCAAAGACCATCTCACGATAACGGCTGGCGACCTCTTCTTCGCTCGGTCCGTCAGGCAAGCCGAGGTGAAGGGTCAACTCCTTGCCTTCGAACGCGAACAGCGGCGTGTTCCACAGGAACTGGGCAGTACCGGCCTTGGGCAGTCGTATAAACATATAGGCATGGTTGCTCAGGGAATCAATGTCGCCGCCACGCCTTCTTTTCCATTTGAGAAGTCCGTCATCCGGCCGCGCCACGAAAAGCCCGATGTCGTAATAATCGAAGCCGTTCTCGATGGCCCATTCGAGCGCCATGAAAGTTGTGATCGAATTCACTTCGCGGAGTTTTTTGGCATCGGAAAAGATCGCTTCGGTATAGCCAAAACGCATGGTGCTCCAATAGCGTTTTCCGCCCCGCTCGATGACGCAGCCAAGGTGGCAGGCAACCACCTCGTCATTCAGCGTGATCAGGTCGAGCCGGCCAACTGTCTTGGCGATCCTGAACACCTCTTGCAAGGGCAACTGGGCGGCGTGGATACCCTGCCTCGCTTGTGCATAAGGGCGAAGCATTTCCCGCTCGGCCCATTCGATTTCCTCATCCAGCAGCGCCTGACGCACCTGGTAGAGCGGCCGGTTCTTGCGGATGTTTCGACGCAACTCGCTGTCGTACTTCGCGGTGATGTCTTCGAGGGATCGCCCCAGCGGAACCACAGCGCTCAGATAGACCGGGACTTTCAAGTCGCCCGTCGTCGGCACTTCGCTGACCCTCACCACATGACTCGAGGTAGTGGGTTCCGGTTCGCCGTCAATCACTGGGCTGTTCGCCGGAGATTTTCCGCCGATCAGCAGCTTGGCCATTTCGCGCTGGTTTTTCCTGCCGACATACAGGAATTCGTGCGGACCTTCATGTTGGAGCTTGAACCGGGCAATCTCCCAGCGCCACAGACACGCTCGATCAAGGATGCCTCGCAACCTGGCGGAAACGCTTCTGATCTCGTAGCGCATTGAAGGCGAAACGAACCTTCGGACAACCGCCGCCAGGTTTTCTCTCATTTCCTTGTCATCCTTTGAGCGTTATTTTTAGCCAAATCCGATACAAATATTTGGCGGTCACTTCAATAGAACCGACTAATCATTGATATATATAGCAATTTATGTTTTTTAGCTTTCTTACATTAGGTAACAGTAAAGATACAAAGCGCATACATTGCAAGCGATGTCCGTTTCTTTCCGATAGAAATACCGCCCACAAAAAAGCCCACTGACCGTCGCCGGATCAGTGGGCTTTTGTAGGTCTCTGGTTAAAGAGCCATATCACTCGCCGCGTTCGCTTTCGGCGCCTTTGGCGCTTCTGCCGGAGCAGCCGCTGGAGCAGCCGGAGCCGCTGCCTGGCCAATCACCGGTGGCGGAGTCAGCTGCAACACCTTGGCAGTGTAGGCCCACTCCTCTGCCACTTTCTCAGGGCTGCCATTGAGCTGAGTGCCGTAGCTCGGCACGATCTGGTGCAGCTTTTCCTGCCATGCGGGCGTAGCCACCTTGTCCTTGAAGACTTTCTGCAGCACGGTCAGCATGATCGGCGCAGCGGTCGAGGCGCCCGGCGACGCGCCCAGCAGGCCGGCGATGGTGCCGTCAGCGGACGTAACGATTTCGGTACCCAGTTTCAGCACGCCACCCGCCGCTTCATCACGCTTGATGATTTGCACGCGCTGACCGGCTTGCCACAGGCGCCAGTCTTCCGCCTTGGCGTTCGGGAAGTATTCTTTCAGGGCGTTGAGGCGGTCTTCATCCGACAGCATCAGTTGACCGGCAAGGTACTCGACCAGCGGGTATTCCTTGATGCCGACCTTGGTCATTGGCCACACGTTGTGCGTGGTGGTGGTGGTCAGCAAGTCCAGGTACGAACCTTCCTTGAGGAACTTGGTGCTGAAGGTCGCGAACGGGCCAAACAGGATGACGCGCTTGCCGTCCAGGACACGGGTGTCCAGGTGCGGAACCGACATCGGCGGTGCGCCAACGGACGCTTTGCCATAGGCCTTGGCCAGGTGTTGCTCGGCGATGGTCGGGTTTTCGGTGACGAGGAACGAGCCGCCAACCGGGAAGCCTGCGTATTCCTTGGCTTCAGGAATGCCGGACTTCTGCAGCAGGTGCAGTGCACCGCCACCGGCGCCGATGAACACGAACTTGGCGTCGGTTTCGGTTTTTGTGCCGTCTTTCAGGTTTTTGTAGCTGACGCGCCAGGTGCCGTCGTCGTTCTTGGTGATGTCCTGCACTTCGCTGGACAGCTTCAAGTCGAATTTCGGGGTGGTTTGCAGGTGCGCAATGAACTGGCGGGTGATTTCGCCGAAGTTCACATCCGTGCCGATCGGGGTCCAGGTGGCCGCGATTTTCTGGTTCGGGTCACGCCCTTCCATCATCAGCGGAACCCACTTCTTGATCACTGCCGGGTCTTCGGAGTACTGCATGCCGGCGAACAGCGGGCTCGCTTGCAGGGCTTCGTAGCGCTTTTTCAGGAACTTGATGTTGTCGTCGCCCCACACAAAGCTCATGTGCGGCGTGGAGTTGATGAACGAACGCGGGTTTTTCAACACGCCTTGCTGAACCTGCCACGACCAGAATTGGCGGGAGATCTGGAACGCTTCGTTGATTTCAACGGCTTTCGGGATCGTCACTTTGCCGTTTTCGTCTTCCGGCGTGTAGTTCAATTCGGCCAGGGCGGAGTGACCAGTACCGGCGTTGTTCCAGCCGTTGGAGCTCTCCAGGGCGACGCCGTCGAGGCGCTCGACCATCTCCATCGACAGGTCAGGCTCCAGCTCGTTGAGCCAGACGCCGAGGGTCGCGCTCATGATGCCGCCGCCGATGAGCAGGACATCGACTTTCTTTGCCTCTGCCCCGTGAACGGACGTGATCCCCATCGACAAAGCCAGCCCCAACAGGGCCGTGTTCATTTTTTTAAACATCTGTAGCACCTATGATAAAACGCCATCCGCCCTTCCATCCTGATGACGAAACCCTTGTCTCACACGGCATTCAGGCAGGATGTCGTGGGTCTCGCGCATTAGATCCGGAGGGTGGGCACACAAGGCCGACGGTTCCATCGACCTCAGTTTATATGTCCCTTCTGAACTGACTTTTTATCTTTATTGGCTTCAGCTACTTGAGCGACAGTGATTCTGTTGGCGCGTCTGAAGGACACGCAAACTGAATAGGTCAAACCAAGTTGTTGCGAATAATATCACGACACAGCAAACCCGCGCGTCTGTTGCTGACTCGATAGTCCGGACACGCGCGCCGGGGCCACTATACTTACCCGGATTTTCTCGATGAGCCGGTGAGGAACAGTCATGAGCGACAAGAACGATCTGCGCAAATATTCCTCTCAAGTGGTCGACGGCGTCGAGCGCGCGCCCGGCCGCTCGATGCTGCGGGCAGTGGGTTTTACCGACGAGGATTTCAAAAAGCCGCAGATCGGTATCGCCTCGACCTGGGCCATGGTCACGCCGTGCAACATGCACATCGACAAGCTGGCGATCGAGGCGGAAAAAGGCGCGAATGCCGCCGGTGCCAAGGGCGTCATTTTCAACACCATCACCATTTCAGACGGCATCGCCAATGGCACCGAAGGCATGAAGTATTCGCTGGTGTCGCGGGAAGTGATTGCCGACTCCATCGAAGTGGTGGTCGGTTGCGAAGGCTTTGACGGCCTGGTCACGGTGGGCGGTTGCGACAAGAACATGCCGGGGTGCCTGATCGGCATGGCGCGGCTGAACCGCCCATCGATCTTCGTCTATGGCGGGACCATTCGCCCGGGCGCCGGCCACACCGACATCATTTCCGTGTTCGAAGCCGTGGGCCAGAACGCCCGCGGTGACATCAACGAGATTCAGGTCAAGCAGATCGAGGAAGTGGCGATTCCCGGCCCCGGTTCCTGCGGCGGCATGTACACCGCCAACACCATGGCGTCGGCCATTGAAGCGCTGGGCATGAGCCTGCCCGGTTCCAGTTCGCAAGACGCGGTCGGCAGTGACAAGGCCTCGGACAGTTTCCGCGCCGGCCAGCAGGTCATGGAGCTGTTGAAACTGGACCTCAAACCGCGGGACATCATGACCCGCAAGGCCTTCGAAAATGCGATCCGCGTGGTCATCGCCCTCGCCGGCTCGACCAATGCGGTGCTGCACCTGCTGGCCATGGCGCACGCAGTGGATGTCAAGCTGACGCTGGATGATTTTGTCGAACTGGGCAAGGTCTCTCCGGTCGTGGCCGACCTGCGCCCCAGCGGTCGATACATGATGAGCGAGTTAGTGGCCATCGGCGGTATTCAGCCATTGATGAAGCGCATGCTCGCGGCCGGCATGCTGCATGGCGATGTGATGACGGTGACCGGCAAGACCCTCGCGGAAAACCTCGAAAACGTCGCGGATTACCCGCCTGGCCAGGACGTGATCCTGCCCTTCGACCAACCGGTGAAAAAGGACTCGCACCTGGTGGTGCTGCGCGGCAACCTCGCGCCCACCGGCGCAGTGGCCAAGATCACCGGCAAGGAAGGCTTGCGCTTTGAAGGCACGGCGCGGGTTTATCGCGGAGAGGAAGGCGCGCTGGCCGGCATTCTCAACGGCGAGGTAAAAGCGGGCGACGTGATCGTGATTCGCTACGAAGGTCCCAAGGGCGGGCCGGGCATGCGCGAAATGTTGTCACCGACGTCGGCGGTCATGGGCAAGGGATTGGGCAAGGACGTTGCGTTGATCACCGACGGGCGTTTCTCCGGCGGTTCCCATGGTTTCGTGGTCGGGCATATCACGCCGGAAGCGTTCGAGGGCGGACCGATTGCGTTGGTGGAGGACGGCGACCGAATCGTCATCGATGCCGAAACCCGGCAGATCACCGTGGATGTTTCCGATGCGGTGCTGGCCGAGCGCAAGAGCCGCTGGGTGCGGCCGGAATCGAAGTACAAGCGTGGGGTGTTGGCAAAGTATGCGAAGACCGTTTCCAGTGCTTCGGAGGGGGCTGTCACTGATAAGTACCTGTAGGCCTGCACACCGCAGGCTCCTACAGAATTGCATTCAGTCTCAGAGACGAAAGCGGTCCACCGACTGCGACAACTGCCCCGCCAGCGCCGACAACTCATCCGTCGTCGAAGCCGTCTGGCCAATCACCTTGCTGTTCCCTTCCGACATCCCCGCAATCATCTCCACCTGATGCGCAATTTCATTACTCGCCAGGCTCTGCTCGCCAATGGTGCGAGAGATGTCGTTGACCAATTGCGTGGTACTCAGCGTTGCTTCGAGGATTTCGCGGATGGCGCGCTCTACGTCGGCGGTCACGGCCATACCTTTGTCGACCTGGGCCACGCCGGCCTCCATGCTGGTGACGGCTTCGCGGGTACTTTGCTGGATGCGCGCGACCATGGTGGCGATTTCCTGGGTGGAAGCGCTGGTGCGCCCTGCCAGGCTGCGAACCTCATCGGCCACCACGGCAAAACCGCGGCCCTGCTCCCCAGCGCGCGCGGCTTCGATGGCGGCATTCAATGCCAGCAGGTTGGTTTGATCAGCGATGCCCTTGATCACCTGAATGATGCTGAAAATCCCTTCGGACTCTTTGTCCAGCGTGCGGATAACCTGCGCCGATTGCTGCGCCGAACGGGCAATCCCGTCCATGTCGTTGACTACCTGATGAATCACCCGGCCGCCATCCTTGGCCAAGGCTTCGGCTTGATTGGCCATGCTCAGCGCACGCTCGGCGTGGCGGGTGATCTCTTCGATGCTCGCGGTCATTTCACTGGCAGCGGCGGCCATGGTGCTGGCGGCGACGCTTTGCTGCTGACTGCTGCCGGCGACTTCGTGGCAACCGCTGCTCAACTGCTGGCTCATACCGCTGACGCCGTGGGCGTTGCTGCGCACCACTTCGATCATGCCACGCAGGTCGCGCTGCATGGTCGCGAGGCTGCGAATCAGCGCACTGGCTTCGTCCTTGCGGGTCGGCTCGACAATCGGTTCGCTGAGATTGCCGTGGGCGATGCTTTCGGCAATGCGGCTGGCGGTCTGCAACGGCCCCATAATGCTCAGGATCACCCAGCGACCCTGGACAAGCAGCAGCAACAGGCTCGCGGCCAGTACGATGCCAAGTTTGAGGTTGGCATTGCCGATGGCCTGTTGCGTGCCGGCGCTGGTGTGTTGCGTGTTGGTTTCGATCAGCTCGCTGAGGGCGGCCATCTGGTCTTCGAGCTGACCGAACGCGGCATTGAAGTTGCCCAGTTCTTTTTGCGCGGCATCGGGGTTTTCCAGGGCCAGGCCGACAATCCGTTCGGCGGCGCTGATGTAGGTATCGAGACTGGGCTTGACCTTGTTCAGGCCGGCCATGATCGTCTCATTGACCGGCAGCTTGAGGTTTTCCCCCAGCACTTCACGAAAGTGCTTGGCATGTTCCTCGATGGAGCTGTGTACCTCGGTTTTACTGCTGGTGCTTTTGCCCAACCCGACCAGCATCGCCGACAACACATCGGCGCGCAGGGCGTCGTGCATCATGTCGGCTTCGAGGTGATTGCGCAGCGCGGCCATGCTGACCTCGTTGTCGTTGACCGCGGTCGCCATCTGCGAATTCCCCAGATAGCTGACCAGGCTCATGATCAAGGCCGTGAGCAGACCGGTGCCAATCAGCAGGATCAAACGTAATTTTATCGACACTCTGTAGGTCCCCTGTCAGTTGGGCAAAGTCATCCGCAAATGGCTTTTCTGAACAGGTTATCGACCGCGCCACCGCAGAATTGAAGGCAAAATGTACAAGCGCGGGTTTTTACGACATGCGGTCATTCCGGCCGATTAATGCTTGCAGACTCAGTGCATTGCCCAGCGCAAAACCACTGGCGGTGTTATCGAAAATGCACCAGCTGACGGCGCCCTTTTGCCCTGCATTTCGCACTTCTCGCGCCAGCGCCTTGAGTCGGCCCTGATCATAGTCACTGTGATAAATGCGTGGCGAACCGTGCCAGCGCCAGTATTGAATACCCGGCCACCCGCCCGGCTTGTCGCCACCGGAAAACGTCGGCGGATCGGCAGCGACACGGCCTACTTTCTGCTCGATCAATAAGGCGTCCGCCCCCAGCCAACCAAGGTGCCGAGGCTCAAGCACGACCGGCCCGGCGTAACGTTGGCGCAGAGCGTTGAAAAACGCCACGGCGATGCTTTCTTCAAAGCCCAGCGACGGCGGAAGTTGAACCAGAAGGCAACCCAGGGAAGCCCCCAGCGCCGTGCACTGGGACACAAATTCGTCGAGCAGCAACTCGCAGCCCTGCAAGCGATGAACATGGGTGATGAGCTTGGGCATCTTTACTGAAAAACTGAAGGACGCCGGCACCGACCCGGCCCAACGCTCATACGTCTGGGGCCGATGCGGACGGTAGAACGAGCTGTTGATTTCGACGGCCGTCAGCTCCGACGCGTATCGCTGCAAGTGCGTGCCGTGCCCCGGAAACTTTGGCCATTCATCGCGAGGCAGGTTCCAGCCGGCACAACCGATGTAGATCGGCAACATTTGAATCGCCCCTTGCGCGCATTTCCCGGCACATCGCCCGAATCTTCAGCTTCGAGAAAAACCCGCTCTACAAGTTCGTTTTTTTATTGCGTCATGCTAGGTTGTACGACGACTGACGAATTAAGCTCCTGTCATTCGATCACCCACAACAACAAGGAAATACCCATGACAAAAGTGAAAGTGCTGGTTGGTTTTCTGTGCCTTTTCAGTGGCTACGTAGCAGCCGCCTCGTCCTCCGGCGAGAAAGATGTCGCCCTGGCCGTCGACCATCTGACCCAGGCGATGCTGAAAAAGAACATTGCCGAACTCAACGCGCTGACCGCCGAGAACCTGACCTACGGACATTCCAGCGGCAAGATCCAGAACAAGCAGGAATACATCGCCGACATCGAAACCGGCCGTAGCGCCTTTAAAACCCTGGAAATGCAAAACCAGACCATTACCCTGTCCGGTGACGTCGCGCTGGTTCGCAATCATTTCTCGGCACAGGCGCTGAATGGCACCACGGTGGTGCCAACTGAAATCGAGAATTTCCAGATCTGGCAGAAGCAGAAAGGCGAGTGGCTGCTGGTTGGGCGTCAGGCGTTTAAGTTCTGAACGCTGCGTGATGAAGGGGGCGAGGTTACTGAACTTCGCCCCCATTTTATTGCCAGGTTGGCGATGTCGATGTCGATGTCGATGTCGATGTCGATGTCGATGTCGATCAGTGTTGCGGCGGTCAGTGTCGTAGTGGTTCCGTGCGCATGCTTATCCTCAGGCTAGAGCGGTTTGCCCAATGCGCTGTCGATCATGAGACGTACGCCCCGCAGCACTTGGGCCGACACCTCTGGCCTGGCCTTCGCCGTGGCGCGCGCGACCGAGAGCGCGCCGATCATCGCCGCACCAATGCCCATGGCGGTATCAAGCGCGTCGACGCCGGGATTGTTGGCGGCAATCCTGCGCTCAAACGCCCTCACCAGCACCAGGTAACCCTCGGTGTACGTCGAGCTGATCGCCACATCCTGGCGCCCGATCTCGCTGGCGGACGCGGCCATTGCGCAGTGGTCCGCGTAGTTGTCACGTTTGTCGACGGACAGGTAGTCGGACAGGAAGCGATCTAGGTCCGGTTCACCATCAACTGTGCCCGTATAAAGCTTGGCATTCCCCTGCTCCAGGCCCCATGCCAGCGCTTCGGCCGCCAGCGCTTCCTTGGAAGGGAAATGTGCGTACAGCGCGCCGTGGGTCAAACCCGCTGACTTGCTGATCTCAGCCACGCCCACCCCATCGATGCCCTTCAGTTGAAACAAACGGCTCGCCGTCTCTATCAGCGTGGTCCGGTTTTTTGCGGATTTCTCTTTCGATATTTTCATGATGAGTCTCCTTCGCACTCACTCTTGCACATTATCGTTGCATCCGCAATCAATCATAATTTCAAGGCTATATAACAGGATTACTGATGTTTTACTGTCTTGACTTTAATAATTACGACTACCATTATTGAGTCATTGATTGCGACCGCAATCCTATGAGCGTAAGTCGCTCGCCCTACCAGAGCACACCACCATGATCATCAAGAATTCCGTAGCATTTGTTACCGGCGCCAACCGTGGTCTTGGCCTTGCCTTCGCAAAAGAACTCGTGGCACGCGGTGCCAGCAAGGTTTATGCAGGGGTACGCAACCCTGAAGGCGTCAACATTCCGGGCATCATCGCCATCCGCCTTGACGTCAGCGACCCGGCATCGGTTGCCGCCGCTGTGGCCCAGGCGGGCGACGTGACTCTGCTGGTCAACAACGCCGGTATCGCCCGCATTCTGCCCTCGATGCTTGATCCTGGCCTGGTCGAAGCTGCCCGCGAAATCTTCGAAACCAATTACTACGGCGTCATGCACGTCAGCCTCGCCTTCGCACCAGTGCTCAAGGCCAACGGCGGCGGGGCGATCGTCAACGTCCTGTCGGATGCAACCTGGATTGCCGCGCCGTTCCTGTCCGCCTATGCCGCATCGAAATCAGCAGCGTGGAGCTTCACCAATTCGCTGCGGATCGAACTTCATGGCCAGGGCACAAGCGTGCAAGGGCTGCACGTGGGCTTCATCGACACTGACCTGACGCAAGGTTTCGACGTGCCGAAAGTCCAGCCATCCGAAGTTGTGATCCAGTCGCTGGACGGGGTGGAAGCCGGACTGCAGGAAGTGCTCGCCGACCAAGGCACTCGCGCCATCAAGGCCAGCTTGTCGACCGGACAAGCGGCGTACCTGAACCCCGAAACCGCTGCGTAAGGAGCACACCATGAAGCTCTTCCAGCGACTGGCTCTAGGGGCCACGTTATTTGCCCTCGCGGTCGGTAGCGCCCTCGCGGCGCCGGTGGCCACCCATAACAGCGCGCCCAACCAATTCGTCGAAGCTGACGGCGTGCGCTATGCCTACCGCCAGTTCGGCGCGCAGACGGGTGTTCCCGTCATCTTGCTCCAGCACTTTCGCGGCAATATGGATTACTGGGACCCAGCGGTGACCGATGGCCTGGCCAAGGACCGGCCGGTCTACCTGTTCGACAATGCAGGCGTGGGCCTCAGTAGCGGCGAAACTCCCGACTCGTTCGAAGGCATGGCCGATCACGTCGCGGCATTTGCCCGCGCTCGTGGATTGAAGCAGGTCGACGTGCTTGGCTTTTCAATTGGCGGTATGGTCGCCCAGGAGGTTGCGCTGCGCTATCCGGAGCTGGTGCGCCGGCTGATCCTGGCGGGAACATCACCGCGTGGCGGAATTGCCGGAAATGATCCGCGGGTTCCAGAAATCGCACTGCGCGAATCCATCGCCACGCTGGACGAGACCGCCTACCTGTTCTTCGATCCGGCGCCGCCGAGCCAATTGGCGGCCCGGGAATTCTGGGAAAGGCGCCATCAGCGTACCGCAGGTCTCGACAAGCTCAATTCGATGAAGGTCATCGCGGCTCAAGGAGCGGCGCTGGGCAAATGGAACACTCCCGGTGACGGCACTTTTTCGCAACTGAGCCAGATCACCCAGCCAACCCTGGTAGTCAACGGCAGCAAGGACATCATGGTTCCCACTCAGAACTCGTTCACGTTGCAACAGCACCTTCCGAATGCCAGGTTGCTGATCTACCCAAACTCGGGGCACGGTGCGTTGTTCCAATACGCCGACGACTTCGTGCAGCAGGCTAATGCTTTCCTGAATTGAGCCCTTTTCAAGGATCAACCTGAGCCATCAGTTCAGGGATAGATTCCGGACGGTTGGCATAACGTTGCGCCAGCACGGCGCAGACCATCAGTTGAATCTGGTGGAACAGCATCAAAGGCAGGATCAACACGCCGATGGTACTGCCGGCGAACAACACCTGGGCCATCGGCACGCCGGTGGCCAGGCTTTTCTTCGAGCCGCAGAACAGGATGGTGATGCGGTCTTCCTGGCTGAAACCAAAGGCTTTGCCCAGCACGGTAGACGCCAGCAAGACCAGCGCCAGCAAGATGCAGCAGACGACCACCAGCCCGACCAGCTCCCACAGCGGAATCTGGTGCCAGATGCCTTCGATCACCGCCTCGCTGAACGCACCGTAGACCACCAACAGAATCGAGCCCTGGTCGACGAACTTCAGCCAGCTCTTGTTTCGCCCGACCCAGACGCCGATCCAGCGACGAGCGATCTGCCCGGCCACGAAGGGCAGCAGCAGTTGAACGCTGATCTTGACGATGGCATCAAGCGTCGAACCACCCTCGCCGTGCACGTTGAGCAGCAACGTCACCAGCAAAGGCGTCAGGAAAATCCCGAACAGACTGGACGCCGCCGCGCTGCAAATCGCCGCCGGTATATTGCCGCGCGCCAGCGACGTGAAGGCAATCGCCGACTGCACCGTTGCAGGCAACGCGCAGAGGTAGAGCATGCCCATGTACAGATCGTCGCCGATCAGCGGCGACAGCACAGGTTTGAGCGCCAGTCCGATCAGTGGAAACAGGATGAACGTCAGGCTGAACACCAGCAAATGCAGGCGCCAGTGGCCAGCACCGGCAATGATCGACTCTCGCGAAAGCTTGGCACCATGCAGGAAAAACAGCAGGGCAATCGCGACATTGGTCAACCAGCCAAAACCGACCGCTACCTGGCCGCTGGCGGGCAGCACGCTGGCGAGAATCACCACGCCGATCAAGGTCAGGGTGAAGTTGTCGGGCAGGAAACGGGGGCGGTTCATGGGCAGCATCCGGCGGTGGCAAGGAACATTGCGCCGACTCTAACCCGCCTGCCGATTGCCGACTAACGCTAATAAGCCAGTAGATATCGCCTACCGGACATAAACCGGCTTCGGCACCGGATCAATCATCCTCATGCAACTTGATACCCCTGGCATGTAACAGATGCGGCACCACCAGCACCAGCAGCGTCAACGCCAGGAGCGCGGCGGAAATCGGTTGCGTCAGAAATACCGTCCAGTCGCCTTCGCTGATCGACAAGGCATTGCGCAGTTGTTTTTCTGCCATCGGCCCCAGCAACATGCCCACGATCACCGGGGCGACGGGGAAGTCGAAACGACGCATTAACACCCCGCCCCACCCGATCGCCAGCATCAGCAACAAATCGAAGGAAGAGTGGCGCATGCCGTAAACGCCGATGGTCGCGAATACCAGGATCCCGGCGTTCAGGTACGGCCGGGGAATTTGCAGGAGTTTGACCCAGAGGCCCACCAGCGGAAGGTTCAACACCAGCAGGATGACGTTGCCAATGTAAAGCGACGCCACCAGGGTCCAGACGAGTTCGCCCGAGGTTTCGAACAGCAGCGGTCCCGGTTGCAGGTTGTAGTTCTGGAACGCCGCCAACAGGATGGCCGCGGTGGCGGACGTCGGGATACCGAGGGTCAGTAACGGCACCAGTGAACCGGTCGCACTAGCGTTGTTGGCCGCTTCAGGGCCGGCGACACCTTCGATGGCGCCTTGGCCTTTGCTGCCAGCGAATTCTTCCGGGTATTTGCTCAGCTTGCGCTCGGTCGAATAAGACAGAAACGTCGGGATTTCCGCACCACCGGCTGGAATCGAACCAAAGGGAAATCCGATCAGCGTGCCCCGCAGCCAGGCCGGAACTGATCGCTTCCAGTCGGCGCGCGTCATCCACAGTGAGGTCAGTCGGTGTCGACCGGTCTTTTCCTCCTTCTGATACAGCAGGCTGTACAACGCCTCGCCCACGGCAAACAACCCGACCGCCACCAGCACGACTTCGATGCCATCGACCAATTCAGGGACGCCCAAGGTGTAGCGAGCAATGCCGGAGGTTGAATCGAGGCCAATCAAGCCAACTGTCAGGCCAATACCCAGCGAAGCAAAGCCACGCAACATCGAAGCCCCGAGCACCGCAGACACGGTGGTGAAGGACAGCACCAGAATCGCGAAATACTCCGTGGGACCAAATTTGAGTGCCAGCTTAGCCACTACTGGCGCAAACAATGTCAACAGAATCGTGGCGATGGTGCCGGCCACAAATGAGCCGATGGCCGCCGTGGCCAAGGCCGGGCCGGCCCGACCGTTTCGAGCCATGAGGTTGCCTTCCAGCGCGGTGACCATGGAGGAAGATTCCCCCGGGGTATTCAGAAGAATGGACGTCGTGGAACCGCCAAACTGCGCACCGTAGTAAATGCCGGCGAACATGATCAGCGCGCCAGTCGGATCGACCTTTGCGGTGATGGGCAATAACAGCGCCACTGTCAGCGCTGGCCCGATGCCCGGCAGGACCCCAATGGCCGTGCCGAGCAGGCAGCCAATGAAGCCCCACATCAGATTGATCGGCGTCAACGCGGAAGAAAAACCCATGGCCAGGTTTGCGAGAATATCCACCCTGTTGATCTCCTTCGGCCCGGATCAGAGCCAGGCGTTGACAAGCGGCGGCAGGGAAACCCCAAGCCCGGCATTGAACAGCCAGTAAATCGGCAGCGTCAGGGCAATGCCGATGGCCAGATCACGCAGCGGACGGCGACTGCCAAAGCCCCGCGCCGAACAGGCAAACAACAGTGCCGCCGCCAGGACAAACCCGATCAGGTTAATAAGCCCGGCGACACCGACCAGCCCCGCTGTCACCCACGCCACCCCTGCTTTGCCGCCGGGCAACACTTTGGCGGACTCGTCTTCGTGATCGGCCAATTCGCGAAAACCGCCAGTGAGGGCCTGATAGCTCAACACCAAGCCCACGCTGGCGAGAAATGCCGCCACGGCATAGGGATAAACGTCCGCGCCGAGGATCACGAATCCCATCTCTTCAGGAAACAGGAACGCGCCGTAGGCCAGTACGGCGCTGATGGTAATTACACCGAGGCCAATCGTCAGTTGCACCGGCACGATTGCACGCGATTGACTCATGGCTTGACCAGACCCACTTCGACCAGCATCGCCCGCAGCCGCACGTGTTCCGCATCGACGAACTTGCCGAAGTCGTCACCCGTCAAGACGTTGGGTGCCCATTTGTTGGTGTCGATGTTGTCTTTCCAGACCTTGCTCTCAGCGGCCGTCACCACGGCGTCGGTGACTTCCTTACGCTGCTCGGGCGTGAGGCCCGCAGCACCGTAAACACCCCGCCAATTGCCGATAATCACGTCGTAGCCGCTCTCCTTCAGGGTCGGTGCGTCGATACCCGCGACACGCTCGGGTGCGCCAATGGCGAGTACCCGGAACTGCCCGTTCCTGATGTATTGGCCAAGCTCGGCATAACCGCCGGTGATCACCTTGATCTGCCCGCCCAGTGCCTGGGCAACCACCTCACCCCCGCCGGCGAAGGCGACGTAATTGACCTTGTTGACCGGAACGCCCATTTTCGCGGCCAGTTCGGCAATGCCGATGTGATCGATCGACCCCTTGGAACCGCCGCCCCAGGCAATGCTGGTCGGTTTATCCTTGAAGGCTTTGAGCAAGTCTTCCAAGTTGTTGAATTCGGACTCCTTGCGCACCGCAATCACGTTGTACTCGGTGAACAACCGGGCAATCGGCGTTACATCCTTCAAGGTAATTTGCGGATTGTTCTGTTCAATACCGGTAACCATGATCGCGCCCATGGTCAAAAGCGCATTCGGATCGCCCTTGGTGCTATTGGCAAACTGTGCCAGTCCCAGCGTGCCGCCTGCTCCGCCCTTGTTTTCGAAGGTGACGGATTTGGCCACGCCGGCTTCAATCAGGGCCTTGCCCAGCACCCGCGCCGTCTGGTCGTAGCCGCCGCCCACCGACCCCGGGGCCATGAACTTGACGGTGTCCAGCGCAAAGGCAGGTGCAGTAAACGCCGCAGCAGTGACAACAACCGCGAGGCAAAGGGTGGATCGACGTAACAGAGCGAACATGCGTTTCTCCCGAGACTTTTGTTTTTATGGGGCGCCGGTGGAACGTCGATCAGGGCCTGTAGCCTGATCATCGAACCGCCATCTCGGGTTAAGCGTAGGCCATGGTTAGAATGGTGGCCTATAACAGTGATTCACTTCATTTCAGGAAGGCACGTGCATGGCCGATTCCCACGCCCATCACCGCAGCAGTGCGTGGTCGGTATTTGTCATCTTCCTGCGCCTGGGGCTGAGTTCTTTCGGCGGGCCCATTGCACACTTGGGCTACTTTCGCGAGGCGTTCGTCACACGACGGCGCTGGCTGACGGAGCCTGACTACGCGGACCTTGTGGCGCTGTGCCAATTCCTGCCGGGGCCGGCTAGCAGCCAGGTCGGCATTGCGCTGGGCCTGTCCCGGGCCGGATACCCTGGGGCACTCGCGGCATGGGCCGGTTTTACCTTGCCGTCGGCCGTCGCGTTGATCCTGTTTGCATTGGGTCTTTCCCGCTATGGCACGGCCTTGTCGTCCGGCGCGCTGCATGGGTTGAAAGTGGTCGCCGTGGCCGTGGTTGCTCAAGCGGTGTGGGGCATGGCGCGACACCTGTGCACGGATGGAATACGCGTCACGTTCATCGCAATTTGCGCAGGCGTGGTTCTGCTTGAACCGTCCGTCTGGGCCCAGATCGGCATGATGGGCGCAGCAGGCGTGGCGGGATTGCTGTTGTTCAAACCCGCGCAGCGTGCCGTGCACGATCCTCTGCCCATGACGATCAGCCGGCGGGCCGGGGCGATCTGGTTGTCGCTGTTCTTGATCCTGCTGACCGGCCTGCCACTGCTGAACCAGATGATGCCGAGTCAAACCCTGGCGCTGGTGGACGCTTTCTACCGTTCAGGCTCACTGGTGTTCGGCGGTGGCCACGTCGTCCTGCCGCTGCTGCAAACCGAGGTGGTGCCTTCGGGCTGGGTCGGCAATGAAGCGTTCCTCGCCGGGTATGGCGCCGCGCAGGCGGTACCAGGGCCGCTGTTCACGTTTGCCGCGTTTCTGGGTGCGTCAATGAACCTCGCACCTTCGGGCTGGACCGGCGGGATGATTGCCCTGCTGGCCATCTTCGCGCCGTCGTTCCTGTTGATCCTCGGCGCCCTGCCTTTCTGGGAGCGACTGCGCCGCAATGTGCGCGCGCAGGCCGCATTGCTCGGGGTGAATGCCGCGGTCGTCGGCCTGCTGTTGGCCGCGCTGTACCGGCCAGTCTGGACCAGTGCCATTCTCACCGTGCAAGATTTCGCGCTGGCAGTGGTTGCCCTGGTGGCACTGATGTTCTGGAAGGCGCCGCCGTGGCTCGTGGTCATCGGTTGCGGGGTTGCGGGGTGGTGTTTGAGCGCCATTGCCTAGGATCAACCCTCCCCTGACGCGGCCCCGTCGAGGAAGGGTTTGTCACCCTCAGGTATTGGTTTTCAACTTGGTCCACAGACGCGTACTCAACCGTGCAATCGCCGCTGGCAACTCTTCGACGGTAAACAACTTGTCGAGCACGGTCTTCGGGGGGTAAATCGCCAGGTCCTGCTTCACCGCCGGGGTCACGTACTGATCCGCTGCGAGGTTGGGGTTGGCGTAATGGATGCTGTTGCTGATGTTGGCAATGACTTGCGGCGTCAGCAGGTAGTTCATGTAGGCGTAGCCGTTCTTCTCGTGCGGTGCGCTTTTGGGCATGACCACCATGTCGAACCACAGGGTCGAGCCTTCGTCGGGAATCGAATAGGCGATGTCGATGCCGTTGTTGGCTTCCTTGGCGCTGGCGGCGGCCTGGACGATGTCGCCGTTGAAACCGATCACCGCGCAGACGTTAC
The DNA here is from genome assembly GCF_054897705.1 of Pseudomonas sp. GB2N2. NCBI lineage: Bacteria > Pseudomonadati > Pseudomonadota > Gammaproteobacteria > Pseudomonadales > Pseudomonadaceae > Pseudomonas > Pseudomonas sp. GB2N2. The sequence continues at coordinate 927,681 of NZ_CM142701.1, read as the reverse complement.
CGTTCGCCAGGTCGCTTATGTATTTCGACGCATGGAAATATTGCACGTATGGCCTGATTTTAAGTAGCGCCTGCTCGGCTTTCTTGTAGTCCGCCGGCTCGTGACTATGGGGCGGCAAGCCCAGGTAATTGAGGGTGATCGGCAAAACCTGCGTTGGGTTGTCGATGATCGCCACGCCGCACTGGCTGAGCTTCTTGATGTTTTCTTCAGCAAAAAACAACTTCCAGGAATGGGTGATATCAGTGCTGCCGAAGATCGCCTTGATCTTCTCGACGTTGTAGCCAATCCCCGCCGTGCCCCACATGTACGGATAGCCATACTGGTTGCCCGGATCATTGACCTCGAGTTTTTTCATCAACGCCGGATCGAGGTTTTTCCAGTTGGGCAGCTGGCTCTTGTCGAGTTTCTGAATGGCCCCGGCCTTGATCAGGCGCGACAGGAAATGGTTCGAAGGGCTGACCACGTCATAGCCGGTGTTGCCGGTCATCAGCTTCGATTCCAGCACTTCGTTGCTGTCGTGAATGTCGTAAGTCGTCTTGATCCCGGTGGCCTTGGTGAAGCTGGGCAAGGTGTCGTCGGCGATGTAGCCGTTCCAGTTGGAAATATTGACCACTTCGTCGGCGTAAGTAACGGCCGACAAGGTGGTCAGTGCAAGCATCAGGGGAATCGTGGTCACGCGCATGTTCAATCACCGAGTTGATGAGTTTTTTGTTGTTTGATCGCCGGGGTTTCTAGATTTCTGTTCTGGCCCTGACCGCTTCCACACGCATGCGCAGCATGGCACCGATATCGAGCAAGGGTTTCGGCGGCAACCAGCCCGGTTGCGCCCGGCTGATCACCGATTCGAGGAGCGGCGAGGTGGCGCCCGCAGACAGCTCGGCAAGCAACCGTCCCCACAGCGTGCCCCGCGCGACGCCCGACCCGTTGCAGCCAGCCACCGCAAACACGCCTTCTTCGACCTTGCCGAAATACGGTTGGCCGCTGCGCGAGGCGCTCAAATGGCCAGTCCAGGTGTACTGAATGTCTTGCTCGCCGAGGAACGGGAAGCGCCGTTGCAAACCGAGCACATGGTGTTTGCGCCGATGCAGCAATTCACTGTCGGTCAAGTCACGGGAGCGGTATTCCGCGGTGTTGCGGATCATCACGCGACGGTCCGGTGTCAGGCGCACTGTGGCACCGAGCGGCCGGGTGGAGAGCACGCCCCACGGCTCGACAGCGCCGATGGCCTGGAACTCTTCATCACTGAGCGGCCGCGTCAGACTGGCGCTGAGCTCCATCGGAAAGGTGCCGCTGTCGTCGATGCCGGAACGGGGAATGAACGCGTTCAGGCACACCATGACCTGCTTCGCCTCGATGCTGCCGGCGCTGGCATTGGCGCGAATACGGCCGTGGCCCAAGCGCTCCAGCCCGGTGATGTCGGTGTTTTCGAAGACGGTCACGCTGTCCGGCAATGCGTCCAGCAAACCCTTCACGTATTTCGCCGGTTGCAGCAGTGCGTTGCCAGCGCCGCACCAGATCGCGGCCTGATAGTGCCGTGTGCCGAGTTTTTCGTTCAGTTGTTCGCCTTCAAGGAATTGCGCAGAGGCGCCGACGGCGCGCAAGGTCACCAGTTTCGCCTCGACGTCGGGCAACTTCCCCGGATCGCTGACAGCGAAAAAATAGCCGGCATCGCGCAAATCGCATTCAATGCCGTGGCGCGCGATGCGCTGACGGACTTCGTCACTGGCGGCGCGTGAAATCGCTGTGTCCACTTCATAACCGGCAAACCCCTGATTGCCGATCAGTTCGTCCTTGGTCGGGTGTTCATGGCCGACCACGAAGCCAGAGTTACGTGCCGACGCGCCTTGCGCAGCCCGCTGGCGATCCACGACCACGATCCGCGCCTGAGGGTGCAATTCCGCCAGCGAGTGCGCGGCACTCAGCCCGGTGATGCCGGCACCGATAATCAGCCAATCAGCCTTTTCCGTGCCCTTGAGAGAACGGCGCGCGGGTGAACTTCCCGCCTGCGCAATCCAGCCACATTCATTGGTCATGCTTCACCTCAATCGACTGTCAATCTGCGAGCGCATGCCGTAATCGCATGGGTGTTTCCACCAGAGGCTCGCCAGAGCTAGAATCTATAAGGCCTGTAGTGATACAACCAACGTTATAAAATCATAGAGTCATTCATAAAACGCATGGATAAAATTCGCCACGTTCCTTCGCTCCAAGCCTTGCAGGCCTTGGTGGAAGTGTCCGACTCGGGCAGCTTCACGCAAGCGGCACAGCAGCTGTGCCTGACCCAAAGTGCGGTCAGCCGCAAAATTCAACTGTTGGAGAGCCACTTCGGCGTGCCGATGTTCGTCAGGACCAGCCGCACTGTGCGGCTGACGGCGGAAGGCGAACAGGTGCTGGCGACTGCGCGCACTGTCCTCGCGCAGCTCAAGGCGCTGGAGGACCGGCTGTCCCCGCAGGAACGCCCATTCCGCATCCGCATGCATGTGTCACTGGCGGTGCGCTGGTTGCTGCCAAAGCTGAGCGAGTTTTATCGACATCATCCGCAGGTTTCACTGTCGATCGAAACCGTGGCGACGGAAGTGGTGGAGCCGGCGATAGACAGTGATGCCTACATCCTTTATCTGCCCGAGCCGTCGGCTGATCCGGAATGCCTGACGCTGTTCAAGGAAGCGCTAGTCCCCGTCTGCGCCCCTGGGTTGGGCACGCTGAGCCAGCCATTGACATCGGTGGACGATCTCGTGAGTTTTCCATTGCTGCATCGCTCGGCAGATCGCAATGACTGGAAACAGTGGCTCTGCGCCAATGACGGCAAGCCGTTGGAGGATTACCGGCACATCCCCTTCAACCTCGACGAACTGGCGCTGGATGCCGCGGCTCGCGGATTGGGTGTGGCCATGACGGACCGGACGCTGGCCAGCGAATCGATCGAACGGGGTGTGCTGGTCGTCCCATTCGGTCGTGCATTGGAAACCCGAGGTGTCTACGCGCTTAACCTGCAGCCCTCCGCCAGCGCACATCCGGCCTGTGCGCTGATTTTGCAATGGTTCGCGCTACAGGCTGGCGGTGGTGTTCAATCCTAGGTGCCCCCAACAACGCCTTCCACTGCATTGGAAAACGCTACCCCCGCCTCGCGCACCAAGGTGCGCCATTCAGAACTGCTGATCAGGCCTTCCCGTTCCATCTCGTCGGCGGCCTTGAGCAACTCGTCGTATTGCTCTTCTACGTCCATGCGGATTTCGGGTTTTGCGAGGAGCTTGTACCAGGCCGCCAGGGCATCGCGTCGTCGTTGATCGGTCATGGCGTAACTCCCAGGGATAGTGTTCGTTTGGAAGTTTGCTGCGGATAACCGTTCCTCGCGCCCGACATACGGCAGTTCGCCAGAGCCGCGTTTCATTACAACTTTGTCATTGATCTGTTGGTCGGCTGTTCGGGTCGGCTGCTTAACCTGAGCTCACTGCCAGGACATTCCGGCAGCCAATCCTGAATAGAGAGACTCATCATGAAAATGTTTATCCTCGGTTTCGCCGCCCTAATCGCCACGGGCTCGGCATTTGCCGATACTCAGAGCGCAGCCCCGGTGATCCACGACAAGACCGGTTTCTTCGTGCACATGGACGTCGACAAGGTCCTGTCCAGCACCGACATCTCGCAGCATTGCGGCTTGATCCCGGCACGACTCGACTACCTCGACCATCAGGGCCGCGAGCATGTGCTGGATTACCAGGTCGACGGCAGCGGCTGCACCAATGATCATTGATCCGGCTACACTGGCGCCAACTGGCTGAGGCACAACCCATGAATATCCTGGTAGTCGAAGACGAACCCAAGGCAGGCAACTACCTGCTCAACGGTCTGCAGGAACTCGGTTATACCGTCAGCCTGGCGCGGGACGGCGCCGATGGTTTGCACCTGGCGCTCGAGCACCCATTCGATGTCATCGTGCTCGACGTCATGATGCCGAAAATGGATGGCTGGGAAGTCCTGCGCCGTTTGCGCAAGGAGGCCGATACGCCGGTGCTGTTTCTCACCGCCCGCGACGACATCGCCGACCGCATCAAGGGCCTGGAACTGGGCGCCGATGATTACCTGATCAAGCCCTTCTCTTTTGCCGAACTGGTGGCACGCCTGCGCACCCTGACCCGCCGTGGTCCGACCCGCGAAGAAGAACAACTGCAGGTCGACGACTTGCAGATCGACGTCCTCAAGCGCCGCATCACCCGCGCCGGCGTACGGATCACGCTGACCAACAAGGAATTCGCCCTGCTGCATTTGTTCGCTACTCACCAGGGCGAAGTCCTGTCGCGCTCGATGATTGCGTCACGGGTCTGGGACATGAATTTCGACAGTGACACCAACGTCGTCGACGTCGCCGTGCGCCGCTTGCGCCTGAAAATCGACGACCCGTTCCAGCTCAAGCTGATCCACAGCGTGCGCGGCATCGGCTACCGATTCGACACACAACCATGAACCGCCTTCGCCATTCCATGACCCTGCGCCTGGCGCTGGTGTTTGCCCTGTTGGCGTTTGCCACGCTGGCCCTGTTGGGCGCAGCGCTGTACCGCGATCTGGAACGCGAGCTGATTCGCCGCGACGACGCCGCGCTGGTGAACCGCATCGATCAACTGCGAAACTTTCTCAATGACAGCAACACGCTGGAGCTGATCCGGACCAAACCGGCATTGTTCCAGAACATGCTGGGCAACCGCGAATCCCTGCTGACCATTGGCGCTCCCGGGCAAAAACCACTGCTGGCGGTCAACCCCGGCAATCTTGACCTGCCATCGCTGGCGCCGGTGCCGATGGACCATCCGTTGAGTCTGGCTGACGTGCAGCACTTTCCCGGCGTGGACGGCATTCCGTTCGCCGCCGTCGCGGCGACCATCGATTCCGGCGACATGGGCAGCCTGCAAGTCCTCACCGGGCGCCTGATGACCGAGCGCACCGCGGTGCTCGCCAGTTACCGGTTCACCGTGTGTATCTTCGCCGGCATCTCGGCGATTTTGCTGGCGTTGTCCGGTTATTTGCTGGTGCATCGCGGCCTGCTGCCGGTGCGGCGCCTGGCTCGACACGCCCACGGCATCGGCATCGGCAACCTCTCCGAACGCCTTGACCACCAAGGCGCACCGCGGGAACTGCTGCCGATGATCGACTCCTTTAATGCGATGCTCGACCGCCTCGGCAAAGGTTTCGTGCAATTGGGTCAAGTCTCGACCGATATGGCCCACGAACTGCGCACGCCGATCAACAACCTGCTCGGCGAAACCCAGGTTGCGTTGCAGCAGAACCGCAGTATCGAAGCCTATCAGCAACTACTCGCCTCCAACGTCGAAGAACTCGAACGCCTGGCGCGCATGCTCGACAACATGTTGTTCCTCGCGCGCACCGACCCGTCCAGCGCCCTGAGCCAGCGTCAAGAACTGATCGCCGCCGACGAAATGGAGCGCATGGCCGACTATTTCGAAGGGCTGGCAGCGGATGTCGGTATCAGTATCGATGCCCGGGGCAGCGGTGTGATCTGGGCCGAACCGATGCTGCTGCGCCGCGCTTTGGCCAACCTCTGCGCCAACGCAATCAAATACGGCGCACCGCACTCCGAACTGTTCATCCGCGCCACGCCCTCCGCCGACGGCATCCGCCTGACCGTGCGCAACCACGGCGCGACCATCCCCGCCGAACACCTGCCCCGACTGTTTGAACGCTTCTACCGCGTCGATGAATCCCGCGAACGTTCGGCTAATTCCAATGGCTTGGGGTTGTCGATTGTCGCGACGATCATGCAGTTGCATAACGGGGGTTACAGCGTTAGCAGCGTTGAGGGAGTGACGTGTTTTGAGTTGTTCTTCCCGGTGCGACGGGTGGGTGAGTGAGTTGCAATTCAGAAGCACACACCGATCCCTTGCAGGAGTGAGCCGGCTCGCGAAAACGTTCACGCACCGCGTTCATTCAGGCAGGGCGCGTTATCGTTGACGTCCATCGCTGGCACGCCAACGCCTACAGGGGACAGCGTGAACCAGAGGGCAGGCCGGACAGCCCCACCCCCTAACAATGGCAAAAAACACCACCCCCCTTGAGCACTTTCGACATACCCCAACCCCGCCGCCGCCCCTAGACTCTTTCCCCCAATAACAGCGCCAAACGCGCACCCGACCGAACCAGGGAAACCCACATGAACCCATCCGACATTTTCGTCATCAGCGCCGTCCGGTCCGCCATCGGCAGCTTCGGCGGCTCGCTCAAGGACGTGCCGCCAATTCAGCTGGCGACCGACGTCTGCCGCGCCGCCATCGAGCGCTCAGGACTAGCGCCGGAACACATCGGCCATGCGGTGATGGGCCATGTGATCCCGACCGAAGCCCGCGACGCCTACATCTCCCGCGCCGTAGCGATGAATGCCGGCCTGCCGAAAGAAACCCCGGCCTTCAACGTCAACCGCCTCTGCGGTTCCGGTTTGCAGGCGATTGTCAGCGCCGCGCAAAGCCTGATGCTCGGTGATGCCGGCGCGGCGCTGGCCGGTGGCGTCGAGTCCATGAGCCGCGGCGCGTACCTGTTGCCGCAAGCGCGCTGGGGCGCACGGATGGGCGACATGCAAGCCATCGACTACATGCTCGGCGTGCTGCAAGATCCGTTCGCCGGTTTCCACATGGGCATCACCGCGGAAAACATCGCGGAGCGCTACGGCATCAGCCGCCAGGCCCAGGACGAACTGGCCATGCTCAGCCAGCAACGCGCGGCGCGGGCGATTGCCGAAGGTCGCTTTGACAGTCAGATCGTGCCGATCGAAGTGGCGTCGCGCAAAGGCACCGTGACCTTTGCCACCGACGAACACGTGCGCGCCGAGGTCAGTGCCGAGCAACTGGCGAAGATGAAACCGGCCTTCAAGAAAGACGGCAGCGTCACCGCCGGAAATGCCTCCGGCCTCAACGACGGCGCGGGTGCGCTGATCCTCGCCACCGGTGAAATGGTTCGTGCGCAAGGCCTCAAGCCGATGGTCCGCCTGGTCGGTTACGCCCATGCCGGTGTCGAGCCGGAACTGATGGGGCTCGGCCCGATTCCGGCCACCCGCCTGGTCCTCAAACGCGCCGGTCTGACCGTCGCCGACCTGGATGTCATCGAGTCGAACGAAGCCTTCGCCGCGCAAGCCTGTGCCGTCGCCCAGGAACTGGGCTTCGACCCGGAAAAGGTCAACCCCAATGGTTCGGGCATTTCCCTGGGTCACCCGGTGGGCGCCACCGGCGCGATTATCGCGACCAAAGCCATTCACGAACTGCTGCGCGTCCAGGGCCGTTACGCCCTGGCGACCATGTGCATCGGCGGCGGCCAAGGCATCGCCGTGCTGTTCGAACGCGTCTGACGCTGCCCACCCTGCCCCCGTTCAGCGGGGGTAGAGTCAATTAACGTTCACCAAACTATTCTTCGCGGGTTTACCTGATGACCTAACCTCATAGGCTGAATGACTAACAACGAGTCGGACACGCCTATGCGTCATCCACTGAAGGCCATGATTTTCGTCGCACTCACGCTGTTCGGGACCAGTCCCGGAATGCTGCTGGCGGCGGACCCTCCAGACGTTTCAGCGCCCAGGGCGGCCCCGCCCGCCCTCGTCGTCTCCCAAAGTGACCTTCAGGCGCTGCAACTGCGGCTGGACAGCCTCAAACAGCAGATCTCACTGGTGAACAATTTCAATCAGCTGGAGGGTCCCCAGGACCAGGTCCAAGTGTTCTTGCTGGATGTCGACCGCCTGACGGCCGCCCTGCTTCCCCAGCAGACTCAACTGCGCGCGCAACTGGGCGTGCTGGGCCCCATTCCCGTCGACGATACCGCCGCCGAGCAGTCCGAAATCGCCGCACAACGGGCAGCGGTGACCGAGCAAAAAAACAAAGTCGACGCCACCCTGAAAACCCTCACCGCGCTGAAAGCCAGCGCCACCGACCTGATCACCCAGATCGCCGGCATCCGCCGCAGCCTGCTGGAAAGCGAACTGACCCTGAGCACCCGAAGCCTGCTGAACCCGGAATTCTGGTCACCCTTGCTGTTCCCGTCGATGGACGATCGGCTGCGCTTCAGAATGTTCTTCGATCAGGCGAGCGCAGTCGTCAGAGCCGCATGGCAACCTGGTCAGCGCTTCGTCACCAGCGTGCTGTTGCTGCTGGCCCTGGTCATCTGGACGCTGGGCCGCCGGCTCGCCGAACGGGGGCTGACCTGGCTGTGCATCCACCGGATGCCGGAGGGACGCCTGCGCAGAAGCTCCCTCGCGTTCGCCTCGGTATTGGCCACCGTGATGACCGTCGGCGTGGCCCTGCAACTGCTGTTTTATACCTTCACCCGGGAGACATCGCTGACGCCGATGCTGACCACGTTTTCCCAGGAATTCGAGAAGGTTGCCTACACCTGCGTGTTGATCACCGCGTTGAGCCGAGCACTGCTCTCCACGAAGCACCCATCCTGGCGGCTGCCGGCCATGACCGACCCGGTCGCGCTGTCACTCAAACCTTATCCACGCATTCTCGCCGGCGTGCTGTTGGTGATGGTCACGATAAACCAGATTCTCAATGCCACCGGCATGAGCAGTGGCATCGTGATTGCCGGCCGAGGCATCGTCGCGTTGGTGGTCGCCGCTATTCTGGTGCACTTGCTGTGGCGCACCGGCAAAGTCCGGCGGGCCGTCGTGGCCAATGGAGAAGCCCCGGAAGCCGGCCGGACCTTCGCCGGGGTGCTTTACACCATCGTTAGCGTTTCGATGGTCGTTTGCCTGCTGGCCCTGCTGACGGGTTATGTGTCCCTGGCCAGGTTCATCACCTATGAACTGGTCTGGGGCTTCCTTGTGCTGGCCGGTTTCTACCTGCTGATGCAATGCTTCAAGGACGCTTGCGAGTACCTGTTGTCGATCAAAAGCCCCAGCGGCAAGGCGCTTAAACAGATGCTCGGCATTGAAGACCGGCGCCTGGAGCAGATCTCGATCATTCTGTCGGGGGTCGGCCGGGCCGGGCTGTTGCTGCTGGCACTGATCACGCTGTTCGTCGGCGGCGTCGGCACCACACTGGGGCAACTGCTCAGCAACGTCTTCTCGATTCTCGGCGGCGCAGGGCTGCGCAAACTCAACATCATCCCCGGCCACTTGCTGAATGCCGCGCTGGCCTTGCTGATTGGCATCTACCTGATCAAGTCGCTGGGCCGCTGGCTGGACAAGGAGTTCCTGCCGAAAACCGAGATGGACCCCGGCATGCGGGCCTCGCTCACCACGCTGTTTGCCAACATTGGCTACGCGCTGGTCATCCTGATGACCCTGTCCTCGTTGGGCGTGCAGTGGACCAACCTGGCGTGGATCGTCAGTGCGTTGTCGGTGGGGATTGGTTTTGGCTTGCAGGAGATCGTCAAGAATTTCGTCTCCGGCCTGATCCTCCTGACCGAGCGCCCGGTGAAGGTTGGCGACCTGATCAGCATCAGCGGGGTCGAGGGCGATATCCGCCGGATCAACGTGCGGGCCACCGAAATCCAGCTCAGTGACCGCTCGATTGTCATCGTGCCGAACTCGCAATTGATCTCGCAGAACCTGCGCAACGTGACGCTGGGCGGAAGTGCCCAAGGGGTGGCGACACTCGAACTGACCTTCCCCTTGGACATCGACCCCGAGCAGGTCAAGGACCTGCTCTACAACACCTATTGCGAGCACGAGACCATTCTCGACAAACCGGCGCCGATGGTGCGGTTCAGCAAGCTGACGCCCGACGGCATCACGCTGACCGTCACCGGCTACGTCGGCAGCCCGAGGATTGTCGGCGTGACCAAAAGCGACCTGCTGTTTGAAATCCTCAAGCGCCTGGGAGCCGCGGGTATCGAGCTGGCGAAGCCTGCACCCACGGTGTGAATCAGAGGGCGATCATCAGGTTTTTGCCGCCGAGTTCCAGCGAGAACCGCGTCATGTTTTGCATGCACGCTGCATCCTCACTTTTGCCCACGGCGCGATTTTGGTCGCCAGCCGGACATGTAGCGCATGAACTCGACCGTGGCGTTCAGGTCCAGCGCGCGGGCCATGTTGATCGACTTGCCCCGGCTCAGGGTTTCCAGCTGCGCCAGCTCTTGGGCATGCGCCTCCACCAGCGCGGTGAAACGGTCGACGCGAAGATCGAAGAGAAAAACAGAGCTCCAGCCAAACCGCGATGAATGGCCGCTGCCTGCTGACGCGCAGGCAGCGGCTTTTGGCGCAGGCGTCTCGGCCGTTAATCGTAGAACGGCGCAACCAACGCCCGGCTTCCGACAAAAAAGCTGTCAGCCACCAGTCGCAACGGCTGAAGGTCCAGGTCGCTGGCCTTATCGCCAATCAGCTGTTGGAAATGCCGATACACCGCCGCGTACTCGCCCTCCTCCGACACGGTTTGACGCACGCCGTCGATACTCAACAGTGCGCCACCGTTGTCCAGTCGCAAGGTGCCTTCGGAACAACGAATCTCGATGCTCCAGAGTTCGTCATGACCGTGGTCGAAATCGAACTCCGCGCGGACATCGAGCTGGCGCGCGTCGGACATTTTGATCGACGCCGCAATCGGCGACTGGCAGTTGTCGGGGACGCGCAGTTCGGCAGACTCGACGAACAGCGGCAGTGCCAGCAGATGGGTAACGATCGACAAAGCATTGATGCCGGGATCGAACACGCCAAGACCACCGGGTTGCCAGATCCACGCCTGACCGGGGTGCCATTTGCGGACGTCTTCCTTCCAGTCGATCTGCACGCTTTGCAGGGTGCGGGTGGCCAGCCAGTCACGGGCAGCCTGGATCCCAGGCGCGTAGCGCGAATGCCAGGCAAACAGACCGCTGACGCCTTGTTCTCCGACCTGATCCACCAACGCCATCGCTTCGCCCAAGGTCGCGCACGGCGGCTTTTCAACGAGCACGTGCTTGCCGGCCGCCAGCGCGAGTTGCACCAGCGCGAAGCGCCCTTGCGGCGGGGTGCAAAAGGCAATTGCATCGACCGGCGGACCGTTTTCCAGCAGCTCGCTCAAGGACCGGAAATTCTCGATCCCGGCGCACGGTTGGCCTTGCGTGGCGACAGACACCAACTGAAACCCGGAGTTGGCGTGGATAGCGGGTACGTGCTGGTCCTGGGCAATCTTGCCGTAGCCCACCAGACCGAGACGGATCGGTTGCATCGATGACTCCTGTTATTTTTCCAGTCTTGGGACGCGAACTGGCGAGATTACGTTTGTCTGGCGGGGAAGTCATGGGTGACGTGTTTCATTTTCGACATTTCAAGCCCGTACATCAGCACGGAGAGCGACCGACAAGCCCCGCGAGAAAGTATTCCATCTGCGACGTGCGGTTCGTCCGCAAAAAACGGAGACCTGCCTGATTACAAAGCAGTGCTTCCCGCAAAGTGTGGAGATTTGCCGAAATACTCGATCAGGAGTTCGGTGAGCACCTGAATTTTTTGCGTGGGGTGCTGACCTGCGGAACGAACATGTAGGCACCGGCCGGGGGGGCTGGATAACGCGTCATGATCGGCACGAGTGCCCTCGATAGCGCCGATGCGCCTTGCGATCAGGTTGGAGTCCTGTAGGTAACCAACCCGTATCGCACAGTCGTCACCCTCCGAGATGAGATCAACGAAGCGATCGCTGTAGCAGGTCTGGAGATGGAGCTGGGGGTGGCGTCGCGCCATTTCCGCAAGCACGGGCGCGAAATGGGTTGGGCCAAAAGAAAGCGCAGCGGCGACTCGCAAGCGACCACGCAGGGCGCCGCTGGGCAAGATCGCTTCCCTGGCTACGTCCATTTCGGCGCAGACCCTGGCGGCGTAGTCGCGAAACGTGACGCCTGCCTCAGTCAGCGCAGCGCCGCGAGTCGACCGTGCAAGCAAGTGCACGCCAAGTTCCGTTTCCAGCCGCGCCATTCTGCGACTGACGATTGATTTGGACACGCCAAGCCGAACCGCAGCAGGCGAAATACCCGCGGCGTCTGCGACCCCTACGAATGTCTGAAGCTCTTCGATATCCAAATCGGTGTTCCCCTTTTCGCGACACAGCTAAGCACCAGACACTATGACCGAAACGCGTACAGGAACAGCACAGTGTCGTTGTCAGGCAGCGTCGCCGCTGGCGCTGACTGTCCGTTACCGATACCCACCCCGCTCATAACGACAACACAGGATGTATCAATGACTTTTCGCAACGGCCTTACTTCGCTTCTTCGTCCACAAGATTCGGTACTCGTCCTGATTGACCACCAGCCTTTCCAGCTCACCAACCTGAACAGCCATGAGCCGCAAATGGTGGTCAACAATGCTACGGCATTAGCAAAAGCGGCCAAGGCCTTCAACATGCCGACTATCCTGACCAGCGTAATCGCCGAGCGCGGCGGTTTGATCTTTCCGCAAATCACCGATGTGTTTCCAGGCCAGACCGTCATTGATCGGACGCTCCTCAATACCTGGGAGGATCAGAAGGTGCTGGACGCGGTTAAAGCGACGGACCGAAACGGCTGGCGGACTGACGGAGGTGCTCCTGCACCATGCCGCCGGTAGCGGTATTGCGTATCTGTGGGAACAGCAATTGCTCAACACGCCGGTGCCAACTACCGCCGGGTAATTTGAACGGGGATGAAGAGACGTTTGAGCCGGGTCTTCCAAAGATCTGATTCGTTAACGAGGCTTCATCTCCTCTCCAGGAAACTTCGATACGTCGGAATCTAGACGCTGGGCTTGGTCAATGATTAGTCGTCACAGGCCGGCCACGGACCTGGCCTACTGCAATGCGTTATCCGACACTCAGTCGTCGCCAAACGATTCGGTGGCAGCTGTGTGCAGTTGGCGAACCGGCACAGAGAATACCGGCAGACCCAACGATCTCCCTCGCCCATCCGGCACTACTAAATCGCTGATCGTCGTTCCAGCGATCGTCCTCGCAAATCCACCCCCGAACAGACGCGCGGATGTTTCGAAACCGGACCGGTGTTCGCCGCCCAATACTCGACTCGCCGCTTCCACTGCCGCAAGTGGCGTGAAGGAATAGCCATTCACTGTCTCGATCACCGAACGAGCAATTGTCCCGTCGACGCCCGCCACCTCCGCCAATGCACGGGCACGATGGATCTCACGCTGCTCAAGGGTCGGGCCATCCGGCAGCAGCGACAGATCACCCTCGGGGAAGGCCTCTCCAGAGATGTGAACGAACATTGAGATGTTAGGGATTCCCGTTGAATACCAGCTGGTCACCAAGTCACCAAAGGACAATGGCGCACACAGGACCGGGCCTTCGCCGAAATCGAAGTGTCGCGGCTGCGCATCAGGCGCCGGGATCAGATGGCCATCGACTCTCGCCAATACACCCGCACCGATGATTTCGCTGACGCTCATCGCCGAGCCCCGCGACATCGCGCCAGGCACCTGAAGTGCGATGGTCAGCGAATGGGGTTGCGCCACACGAGCGGCGACATGCACCGCCAGGCAATCAGTGGTCGCCACATCCCAGCCCACACCGGGCAACAACATGACGTCGGCCGCCGCCGCTTCTGCGCCAAGCCGCTCAGCGAGGCGGTACACATTGATCTCGGCGGTGATATCCAGGTAATCGACCCCGGTTTGGATGCATGCACGCATCAAAGCCTCGGCCGTTTTCGCGAAAGGTCCCGCGAAGTTCAGCAGCACACTGATGCCGTGCAAATGCCGTTCTGGGCGATCATCAGGGGTGAATACTCGAAAAGGTACGTCCAGAAGCCTGGCGAGAGATTCAAGTTCCTTGGCATTGCGTCCCGCGATCTCGAAGTTCAGCCCCAGCGCCTTCGCGCGCTCTGCCGCCATCCGGCCGGTATAGCCGTTGGCGCCGTAAATCAGAAGTGTGCTCATGGGATTGACTCGTCGTGGATGAGAAGAGTGATCACCTTAATGACTGTCTGGGTTCAGGCGCGAAGCCAATCCTGCCGAAAACGTGCCTGTTTCTGCTTTATGCGTATGTGGTGGCCGTTCAGCCATGCGCTTGTCCGCCGGTGATTAACCATATTGGCGTGGTTATGAACTGCAGTTATCGGCCAAAAGCGGACATCGGGGTAGCGCAATTCGACGCACGCCCACAGACTGCTCATTCATCCATAACGCAGTTAAGGCAGTTTATTGATGCCCTCTCCACTCGACACAACCATTTCCATTCCCCTTTCGCCGGACGAAGCGGTTGTACTGTTTGAGTTTGTCCGTCGCTTCAGTGATACCGATAATTTGGCTATTGAAGATCAAGCCGAGCAAAGGGCCCTATGGAACCTATGCTGCATATTTGAAAAACACCTGAACCTGCCTGTGGAAGGCAACTACGCAGATATATTGCGTATGGCACGAGACAGGCTCAGGGATGAATGAATGGCAGCAGGGGGTGCGTTTTCTGCCTTTCTCGACCGGCAGAGAACGGCCAACAGCGGACATCCCTCGTCGATTCGCCATCTTCAAACGCTACCTGATGCCGGATAGTCCGAATACCCTTCCCTGCCTTGTGTGAACCAGGTGTTCATCTCACTTTTCGCCAATGGCAACTGCCGCGCTAATCGTCGAGGCAGATCGGGATTAGCAATGAAGGGTCGCCCAAAAGCAATTGCGTCCGCCAACCCGGCCTCTATCTGTGCCTGCGCCCGGGTGAAATCGTAGTCCGAGTTGAGAATCAGCACACCGCTGAACACCTCGCGGATTACTCTCGCAAGCGGTGGGCGCTCGGACTTGCCAAATGTACCGTCCAGTGGCGGCTCGCGTAATTCCAGATGAGCGATTCCAATCGAAGACAGTACCTCGGCCACACGCTTGAATAATCGCTCGGGGTCACTGTCACGCACGCCCTGCTCATAGCTGCTTGGGGTCAACCGAACACCTATGCGATCAGGGCAAATGACCTCCGCCACCGCCTGCGTGACTTCTTTCAACAAGCGAATTCGGTTATCGATCGAACCGCCATACGCATCGGTACGGAAGTTTTCGCTGTCACGCAGGAACTGGTCGATCAGGTAACCGTTGGCCGCATGAATCTGTATGCCATCAAAACCCGCCTTCATGGCATTGCGGGTTGCATGGCGAAAATCTTCCAGCAGCGCGGGAATTTCTTCCAAGGGTAATGCACGCGCAGGGGTATAGGGTTGCTTGCCTACGTAGGTGTGCGCCTGACCCGGGGCGGTGGTCACGGAGGCAGACACCGGCTGTCCACCTCCCAGAAAACTGGGGTGCACCACGCGTCCCATGTGCCAGAGCTGCGCGATGATTCGCCCGCCAGCGGCATGGACCGCATCGGTGACTTTGCGCCAGCCCGCGACCTGTTCGTCCAGCCAGAGGCCTGTCGCATAGGGCCATCCCAGACCTTGTTGGCTGATACCGATGGCTTCGGAAATGATCAGGCCGGCGCTGGCTCGCTGACGGTAATACTCCACCATCATGTCGGTCGGAATGTGGTCGCGAGTACCGCGCGCCCGAGTCATAGGCGCCATCAAAATACGTTGCGGGAGGTCGAGCGCGCCGATGCGCAGGGGATCAAATAGCGTGGTCATGAATCAGCCCTCAGATAAATGGACAGGATCAAACCAGACGTGCGCCGCCATCAATGTTGAGCACGGCGCCGTTCATGAAGGTGTTGGTCATCAAAAACACGGTCGCCGAACCTGCTTCCTCTGATGTGCCAAGGCGATGCAAAGGCAAAACCTGCTCCAGAGAGGCCACGAACGCGTCTCGACCCTCGCCCAATGCCTTGCCGAGGATCGGCGTGTTGATCGGGCCGGGCGACAGCGTGTTGACACGAACCGGTGCCAGCTCCAGTGCAAGGCCGCGAGCCAGTGCTTCCATGGCTGCCGATGCTGCCGCCAATACGGCAGTGCCGTAGGCATTGGGGCGATCAGCAAGAGAACCAGAGATAAAGGTAATCGACCCATCTTTTGAGAGCCTGTCACCGAGGGCACGGATAGCGCTGATCGCTGCCCAGATACGCTCATCGAACGCCCTGCGCAGATAGTCGACTTCAGCGGTCAGCACGGTTCCGGCGACAAAGGTACCGGCGAGCAGCACAAGGTGGTCAACGACAGGAATATCGGACAGTGCTGCTTCAACAGCATCGTTGTCGGTCACGTCCGCCGCACGCCATCCATCCAGACCATGCTCGATCGCAGCTTGCTCCGCGCGCGCTGCGTTCGAGCCAATCACAATGACATTGGCGCCTGCGGCTTTCGCTTGTATTGCGGCTGCCAGGCCGATGCCGGATGTGCCGCCGAAAATGACCACAGTGCGGTCGGCGAGTGAGGATGGAAGTGCTTGTGTGATCGTCATGATGAATCTCCGCTGGAACACCTGAATGGCGTTCGATGGAAAGAGACTAAAGCCATGAAGAGAGATTGATAATTGGGGGCAAAGTCGCTTTACTAGTGCCATGAAGGAACAAATTGGTTTAGACCGTTTAACCGGGCTCATCGCCTTTGCTCGAGCGGCCTCGCTGGGCAGCTACACCGCTGCTGCGCGAGCCCTCGCAGTGTCCCCCTCTGCCATCAGTAAAAGCGTGCAACGGCTTGAGGAGCATTTCGGGTTGATGCTGTTCACACGCACGACGCGCTCGCTAATTCTCACACCGGAGGGGCGCGACCTTTATGAGCGGGCCTTGCGGATTCTGCGAGAAGTAGAAGACATTGATCAGGCAGCCGTCGCTTCCCGAGCCGAGCCTTCAGGTGTTTTGAAAGTGACTGCCCCGCTGCCCATCGGTTTGAACATCCTGGCGCCTGCACTGCCCAGGTTTCGTGAGCAATACCCCAATCTGGCAATCGATCTGAGGCTCGGAGATCAGTATTCAGACATCATCGAGCAAGGAATCGACGTGGCGGTTCGAGTGGGCAACCTTGCGGATTCGCGCCTGGTTTCACGGCCTCTCGGGCCCCATCGAATCGGAGCGTTTGCATCACCTCACTACCTCCAGCGAAAAGGCATCCCGCTCACGGCTGAAGATCTTGCGGATCACGAGTGCGTGAATTTTCGCTACCAGAGCACGGGGCAAAGTTTGCGGTGGCCCTATCAGGCGGGTGAAAAGCAGCTTGAACTCGCGCCCGATTCAGCCTTTACCGTTGATGTCAGCGACGCGGTCGCGGCGGTACTGGCTGCCGGGGGTGGAATCGGTATATCACCGCATTATGTGGCAGCGCCCTACGTACGTCGGGGTGAGCTGATTCCAGTCCTTCCCCAGTTCACCGTGGAACGCTTCGCCATAACCGCCTTGTGGCCGGAAAGCCGACGAGGCAGCCCCAACGTTAAGGCGTTCATTGCATTTCTGATTGAGCTGTTCCCTTCAATGCCTCCATGGGATGACGTAGTGAACAAGGCGGCCGCTGCGAGACGGGGATGAACGGTTTCAGATAGGGTTAAATGCTGGAATGCGCGACCACGATCAGCCAACTTCAGCCGATGCCGACCGACAGCTATGGGTCGAAAGCGGACCAAATAGATTCGTCAAAATGAAAGTCAGATATGCCGTCGAAGACCAAAAAACGGGCGCACTCAGCGCCCGTTTATTGTCACACCGTCACTTGCTCCCGCAATCGGTGCCCGATCACATCCAGCAAGTCACAACCATTGCGCAACGGGATGACCAGCAGCAGAGAAAAGGCACCACTGTGTCGCAACCGAGTTCTGTGCGCAATGCGATGTTTTCCAGCATCTGAGTGACGGTGCGAATCCGGTAGTCAGCGGCAGCTTGCAGCACGTCGAGTGGCGCTTCGGTGAAGGAAACATAGGCTGGTCCTGGGACCAACCGTTACACCCTCCCCTCACGCCTGATCCATCGCCTCAAACACTCCCTTATCTTCCCCCAAAAACCCACCACTTTGATGCTGCCACAACCGGGCATACACCCCGTTCTTCGCCAGCAATTCAGTATGAGTTCCCTGCTCAATAATGCGTCCATCATCCATCACGATAAGCCGGTCCATCGCCGCAATCGTCGACAGCCGATGGGCGATGGCGATCACGGTTTTGCCCTGCATCATGTCATCGAGGCTTTCCTGAATGGCGACTTCGACTTCCGAGTCCAGCGCGCTGGTGGCCTCGTCGAGCAGCAGGATCGGGGCGTTCTTCAGCATCACCTGGGCGATCGCGACGCGTTGACGCTGACCGCCCGACAGTTTGATGCCGCGCTCGCCCACGAGGGTGTCGTAGCCGGTGTGGCCTTGCCGGTCGCTCAGTTGGCTGATAAACCCATCCGCCTGGGCACTGGCGGCGGCGCTGCGGATTTGCGCATCGGTGGCATCGGGACGGCCGTAGGCGATGTTGTCGCGAATGGAACGGTGCAGCAGCGAGGTGTCTTGCGTGACCATGCCGATGGCGCTGCGCAGGCTGTCTTGCGTCACGTGTGCGATGTTTTGGCCGTCGATGCGAATCACCCCGCTGTCGATGTCATAGAAGCGCAGCAGCAGGTTGATCAGCGTGGATTTGCCGGCGCCCGAGCGGCCCACCAGGCCGATTTTTTCTCCCGGTCGGATGCTCAGGCTGAGGCCATCGAGCACTTGGCGCTCGCCGCTGTAGTTGAAGCTGACGTTGTCGAAGGTGACCGCGCCGCCGGAGGTCACCAGCACGCCCGCCTCCGGCGCGTCCTGCACTTTGGTGCCCTGGGTCAGCGTCGCCATGCCATCCTGAACGGTGCCTATGCTCTCGAACAGCGAGGTCATTTGCCACATGATCCAGTGCGACATGCCATTGATGCGCAACGCCATGGCGGTGATTGCTGCCACGGCACCCGCGCCTACCTGACCCTGGTGCCAAAGCCACAGAGCATAACCACCGGCGGCCATGATCAATGCCACCACCAATGCCTGGTTGACGATTTCGAACAGGCTGACCAGGCGCATCTGGCGAAACCCGGTTTGCTTGAAATCCTCCATCGCAGCCCGGGCGAAGTGCGCTTCACGGTTGGAGTGGGAAAACAGCTTCACCGTCGTGATGTTGGTGTAGGCGTCCGAGATACGCCCGGTCATCATTGACCGCGCATTGGCCTGCTCCTGCCCGACTTTCCCCAAGCGCGGCACGAAGTACACCATCGCCAGTCCGAACAGCACGACCCAGGCAACGAACGGCAGCATCAGTTTCAGGGCGAAGCCCCCGGCCAGTGCGATGATCGCGATGAAATACACGCCGATCCCGGGTGCAATCTCGATCAGGGTGAAGAGCACGTCGCGCACGGCGAGCGCCGTCTGCATCACCTTGGTGGTGACCCGCCCGGAAAATTCATCGGAAAAAAACGAAAGGCTTTGCCGCAGCATCAAGCGATGGAAGTCCCAGCGCAGCCGCAATGGCAGGTTAATCGCCAATATCTGGTGCTGCACCATGGTGCGCAACGCCACCAGCCCGACGCTGGTCACCATGACGATGCCCATGCCCCACAACACCCGACTTTCCTGCGCTGCCGCCTCACCGCCAGCCTGCCAGGTCGAGAGCAGGTCCACGACCTGCCCCAGGAAGGAAAACAGCCAGGCTTCGTAAATCGACACAGCGGCACTGAGCAGCGCCAGCGCGAGGATGTAACCGCGGGCGCCTCGCGTGCAGGCCCACAGAAAACGACCCAGGCCGTTGGGTGGCGGGGGTACCTCGTCAGGAGGAAAGGGGTCGAGCCTTCGTTCAAATGCTCCAAGCATGGTGGTCTCCAAAACGATCAAGTGAGGGGGATTCTGCCATTGAACGGTTGCCTTGAGGGTTTTGCGAAGTCAGAGGCATGGCGCTGTTGGCAGGTGACCGGCGGTTAGGTTTCAGCCAGACCTGCGTTATCGCTGTTGAAAGCCGCTCGATTTTGACACGCGCGTATAGTGACGAGCCGGACTTTGCTCAGGCGCAACTCATGTGGAGTGACGTCAGATGACGCGAATATTGTTTGTCGGCCAGCAGCTGGAAACAGTGGACTTTTCTGATCCCGCTTTACCACCCGGATTGACGGTCGAGAAGATCCAGGCCGGGATCGACATTGCCATGGCCGCCATGGCCGATCGGGGCTGGCAGGCTGATCTTCTTCTGGTGCCACCGGACCCAACGGCGGGGCCTTTGCTGCAGAAGCAACTGGCCATGGCTCCCTACGACTGCGTGGTGATCGGCGCCGGCGTTCGCCTCCCGCCGAAAAGTCTTTTACTGTTCGAAGCGTTGATCAATGCCATCCATAAGGGTGCGCCGAATGCGTCCATTGCCTTCAACACCGGGCCAGCGGAAACTGCCGACGCAGCGGCTCGCTGGTTGAAAGGCGATTGATTGACGTTGTTCCCGGCCTCCCCTCACTGTGAAGAACCTGGCGACCAGCCCCATGGAAAAAATCGGTTTTCTGTCTGTTCGCCACTCGACCGCTGCAGCGAATTCGCGGACTTGGTCGGCCTCTGATGTGCTGCTGCAATCCATCGACCTGACGGTCGCTGCCGAAGAACGGGGGGGCGGATGGGGCGTTTTTCCGCGTCCATGATTTCGCCCAGCAACTGGCGTCGCCCCTTTCCACCGCTAGCGGCCGTCGGTGCAAAAACCAGCCGGATCGAGATCGGCACCGACGTCATCGACATGCGCTACGAAAATCCGCTGTACATGGCCGAAACCGCTGCGACGACTGACCTGATTTCCGGTGGCAGGCTGCAACTGGGAATCAGCCGTGGCTCGGGCGAACAGGTGATCGACGGCTGGCGCCACTTCGGCTACACGCCTGCTGAAGGCGAGGCCGATGCCGATCTGGGCGCGCCGACACACCGAAACGTTTTATGAGGTGCTGCTCGGCAAGGGTTTCGCGCAACAGAACCCGCGGTCCATGTTCGCCAATCCGCCGGGGCTAATGCGGGTCGAACCGCAGTCGCATGGCCTGCGCGAGGGCAACTGGTGGAGTTCCGGGTCGGACGCAACGGCGGTTCGCGCCGCGCAAATGGGCATGAACCTGCACACTTTGACCTTGAAGAACGATGAAAGCAGGCCGCCAGTTTGTGCGGCGGATACTGCCCAGCCATTAAAACGGCACATCACCCACAATCGTGGCCCTGTGCATCACTCTTCGCTCAGGACGGTAGTCGTCTATCGCGTAATGCTGGGTGATGCGGTTATCCCAAAAAGCCACGTCATTGGCTTGCCATTGCCAGCGAACCGTAAATTCGGGGCGGCTCACATGACTGAACAACAAGGCCAACAATGCCTCACTTTCCTTGGCGTTCAGCTCATTGATGCGCGTGGTAAAGCCTTCATTGACGAACAGCGCCTTACGGCCCGTCGCGGGATGAGTTCGAATGACCGGGTGAGAAAGGGGCGGATGATCTTTCCTGGCTTTCTCATAACGTTCCAGCGCCTCGGGCGTACTGCCAAAGCGTTCGGTAGGAAATGACTTGGTCAATTCATGAGTGGCCGTGAGGCCGTCCAGTAGCTGCCTGATCGGTGCGGACAAGGCTTCGAAAGCAGCGACGCCATTCGCCCACAACGTATCACCGCCAAAGGCCGGCACTTGCCGGGCTGCGAGTATCGAACCCATCGCCGGTGCCGCGAGGAACGTCACGTCCGTGTGCCAGATCGCATTGTCGCGTACGTCCGTGATGGCGGTGTCGATCAACAGCAACTCCGGATGTTGGTCGACATGCGGATAAATCGGATGCCGGTGCAGATCGCCAAAACGCGAGGCAAACCCCACGTGTTCGGCCGGCGTTATCACCTGATTGCGAAAGAACAACACCTGGTGTTTCAGCACCGCTTGTTCGACCCACTGATACTCGTGATCGCTCAACGGCTGGCGCATGTCCAGGCCCTCAACCTCGGCCCCGATAATCGGGCCGAGGGGGCGAAGAGTAAGGCTCATTGTTACTCTCCGATAAACTTGTCACTGACGAAGGATGCGTAGTCAGGCAAAACCTTTTCAATCTTCCCCTGCTCTTTCAGAAACTCGGCGGTCTTGCCGATTTCCTGCGCCGTACCACCCGCGAGAAACTGTGCACTCTTCTGCTCCGAAGCCGACGGGAAGTACGATCCATCGAGCAGTTCAGGAACGTCCGCAGCGTTGGCGCCGGTCAGCCGTGCGATGCTCTTGACCGGTGCTGAAGTGGCGGTCCAGTCGTTTTTATGCGCGGTATAGTCGGCAATCGCGGCGAGGCTGACTTTGGCAAAATCGGCCACGACCTTCGGATTCTTTTCCGCAAAGTCTTTGCGAGCGACCCACACTTCAAAGGTCGGAGCCCCCCAGTTGGAAACCTCGGAAGCGTCGGTAAGGATTTGGCCGGTTTTGCGAATCTCACCCAGTGCAGGTGACCAGGTAAATGCACCGTCGATATCGCCACGGGCCCAGGCGGCGGTGATCTGCGCGGGCGTCAGGTTGACAATATTGACCTTGCGCGGGTCGAGGTTCCAGTGCTTCAGCGCACCGAGCAAGCTGTAATGGGAGGTCGAAACAAACGGCACCGCGATGGTTTTGCCGAGCAGATCTTCAGGCTTTTTTATGCCACTGCCATCGCGAACCACCAGGGCTTCGGAGCTGCGAATCTGCGCGCTAACAATGAACGCCACCAGCGGCATGTTGCGCGAGGCGGCAGCCGCCAGCGGGCTTGAACCCAGATTACCGATTTGCACGTCCCCGGAAGCCATGGCTGCCAAAACGGCAGGACCGGCCTCGAATGCGCGCCAATCAATTTTTTTGCCAATCCCTTTCTCGTACTCACCATCGGCAATGGCACGTTTGATCGGGTCGATGCCATTGATGTAACCAATGGTCAGGTCTGCGCTATGCGCATTGAAAGACAGTACAGAGAGCCCCAAAGCCGAGATGAAAAATCTGGCCCGTTTCAGCGTTTTCATTGTTTGATTCCTGAGCGGATAGGATGGAGTGGCACCATGCTCGACTTCGGAGGCGTCGATCCGCTTAGATGTTAATGATCTATAAAAATTAGAATAAATAATTTTATGGAATTAGCTTAGATGGCATTTCCCCCTCCATAGCAGGGTCGCGTCACAACGATGTCCGTGTGCGAGTCGCTTCACCCGCGATGGTGCGGTCTGCATTACGGTTATCGGAATTTTCCAGGTGGTGACCACGCTGAGAAAAAAAGGGACCTTGGGCGATGACGTTGACGTAGGTCCTACCCTGCACGCAGATGCTCCAGGACCACCTCCAATGGATGCCGCAGTTGCCTGTCGGCCATTCGTTTCACCTGACTGCGGCATGAGTAACCGGTTGCCAGCGCTTCCCCGGACGTGTCCAGTTTTGTGGCCCATGACTGTTCGAAAATGGTCCGTGAGGTGGCCTGGTTTCGTGCTTCATGACCATAGGTCCCGGACATCCCGCAACAGCCGGTTGCCTCTGTCGCCAGTTTGAGCCCTAGCCGGGCAAACACGGTTTGCCATTGCGCAGTGCTGGCCGGGACGTTGGTTTTCTCGGTGCAGTGCGCCAGCAAACGAAAGGTCTCGATCACAGGGCGCGGGTTGTCCGGCAACGCATCGCAGAGCCATTCCTGGGGCAGCAAGACAGTGGGGCATTCATCGAGCCCCGCTACCTTCTGGTACTCCTGGCGATAGACCAGCGTCATTGCCGGGTCGAGCCCCACCAGCGGCACGCCGCAGTCGGCAAGCGCCTTGAGCTGAGTGGCGTTGCGGATCGCTGCCTTGGCGAAGGCGCGGAGAAAACCCTGAACATGCAACGGCTTGCCGTTGGCGCGATACGGTGCCACAAACACCCGATAGCCCAACTGATGCGCCAGTTGGATAAAGCTCGCCAGCAACGGTGTTTCGAAATAGCGGGTGAAGGCGTCCTGCACCAACACCACGCTGCGCTCTCGTTGTGCAGCGGTCAGTGCGCGCAAGGCCGGCACGCTGGCGACGGCGACCTCGCAGCGGGTCAGCGTGGCCTGCAAGTCATGGCGGTGGATCAGCGGACTGTCGAGCATACCGACCAGTCGCTCAAGCAGTTGACTGACCCATTTTGCGCCCATCACCGCGTTGTACAGGCCTGGCACCCGGGCCATATAAGGCAGGGTGAATTCCAGCGAGCCGATCAGGTAGTCGCGCAGCGGGCGTTGATAGCGACCGTGGTAAAGCTCCAGAAAACGCGAACGAAATTCCGGCACATTCACCTTGACCGGGCATTGGCCGGCACAGGATTTACAGGCCAGACACCCGGCCATCGCGTCGTAGACTTCATGGGAAAAATCCGCCACGCCGCGCGAGCGCGCCAGGTTGTTGCGCAACCGCGTCGGCAACCCGCTCAACCACGACACCTTGCCTCGGGCCGCTTGCAACACATCGATATTGGCCGCGCCTTGCAGCCGCAACCACTCACGAATCAACGACGCCCTGCCCTTCGGCGAATGCTGGCGTTCACGGGTGGCTTTCCACGACGGGCACATCGCATCGTTGGGGTCGTAGTTGTAGCAAGCACCGTTACCGTTGCAGTGCATGGCGGTGCCGAAACTTTGCCAGACACGCTCGTCGATTTGCCGATCCAGATCACCGCGCAGCGTCACGTCGTTGACCTTCAGCAAACCGTGGGTGGCCTCCGGAGGGGTGCAGATCTTGCCGGGGTTGAGCTGGTTGTGCGGGTCGAACGCACCTTTAAGCGCTTGCAGTGCCGGATACAGCTCGCCGAAAAACTCGGGAACGTATTCCGAACGCAAACCCTTGCCGTGCTCGCCCCACAGCAAGCCGCCGTAACGTCGGGTCAGCGCGGCGACAGCATCCGAAATCGGCTTGACCAGCGCGGCCTGGGCCGGATCTTTCAGGTCCAGCGCCGGGCGCACATGCAACACACCCGCATCGACGTGACCGAACATGCCATAGGCCAGGCCATGACTGTCGAGCAAGGCGCGAAACTCGGTGATGTAGTCGGCAAGTTTTTCCGGCGGCACAGCGGTGTCTTCAACGAACGGCTGCGGACGAACCTCGCCATCGACGTTGCCGAGCAATCCGACCGAGCGTTTGCGCATGGTGTAGACCCGGCTCACGGCTTCAGCCCCTTCGGCCAACGTGTGGCCGAGGCGCTCGATGCACGTGTCGGCCCGCAGGTGCTCGACGAAAGACGCCACGCGTGCATCCACTTGCGCCCGGTCGTCGCCGCTGAATTCCACCAGATTGATGCCAAGCGTCGGCCGCCCGGCGTCTGTCGGGAAATACTCGGCAACGCTGTGCCAGACGATGTCTTTCATCGCCAGCAACAATACCTTGGAGTCGACGGTTTCGATGGACAGCGGCTTCTGCGCCAATAGCGCGTTGGCGTCACGCAGCGCATCCATGAAGCTG
Organism: Pseudomonas sp. GB2N2; assembly: GCF_054897705.1. Classification (NCBI taxonomy): domain Bacteria; kingdom Pseudomonadati; phylum Pseudomonadota; class Gammaproteobacteria; order Pseudomonadales; family Pseudomonadaceae; genus Pseudomonas; species Pseudomonas sp. GB2N2. Next base: position 902,486 of record NZ_CM142701.1, on the reverse strand, counting down.
CCGTAGCGCACATTCACCAGCACCGAATACTTGGGAATTGGCAGTACGTTGAGCTTGGCTTCGACGATGTAGCCCAACGATCCTTCGGCACCACAGAGCACGCTGTTGAGGTTGAAACGTCCTTGCTCATCACGCAGGTGCGCCAGGTCGTATCCGGTCAGGCAGCGGTTGAGTTTTGGGAACACCGTCGCGATCAGCTCCGCCTGGCTTTCCTGAATGTGCCGTGCCACCCGGTACACCTCGCCAATGCGGCCGGGTTGGATGCAGGCCACGTCCAGCGCCGCGTCGGACAGCGGATGACTGTGCAGGCGTTCACCACCGAGCAGCACGCTGTGCAGTTCCAGCACATGGTCGCGGGTCTTGCCATAGGTGCAACTGCCCTGGCCGCTGGCGTCGGTGTTGATCATGCCGCCGACCGTTGCGCGGTTCGACGTCGACAGCTCCGGGGCGAAGAACAGTCCGTGGGGTTTTAGCGCGGCATTGAGCTGATCCTTGACCACACCCGCCTGCACCCGCACCCAACGCTCGGCGACGTTGATTTCGAGGATGGCGTTCATGTGCCGCGACAGATCAACGACGATGCCATCGGTCAATGACTGCCCGTTGGTGCCGGTGCCACCGCCCCGCGGGGTCAGCTTGATCGGGCGAAAGCGCGGTTCGGCCATCAGGGTCGCGATGCGCGCAATGTCGTCCGCATCCCGCGGGAACACCGCCGCTTGTGGCAGGCGCTGGTAGATCGAATTGTCGGTCGCCAGCACGGTGCGGGTGGCGTAGTCGGCGCTGAGCTCACCGCGGAAGCCACTGGCACGCAGCGCTTGCAGAAATTGCGGGTACTGCGCCGCGGGTGCATCGGTGGGCAACTGAGCGATCATCGCAGGCTGTTCTCGTGTGGGTCTTGTCATGCCATTACCGGCCGAGGAACGCGTAGCCAAAACCGACCACCTTGGCATCTTCGCCATAGCCGCCAAGGAACGAAACGCCAACCGGCAAGTTGCCTTCGATGTTGCCTGCCGGCACCGTGATTTCGGGGAATCCCGTGGCCGAGGCAATGTACGAAGACGCGTAGGTATCACCGGCGGTGCAGACGTAACTGTCATCGGTCACGCCATGCACCACCGACGCCGGGCAGTTGATGGTGGCGAAGAACAGGCTGTCCACTTTGTTCTTCTTCATGATGTCCATCAGTTGCGCGCGCAACTGCGGAATCTTGTGGGAGAGGATCGAGATGTACAGCGGCGAATCGGTGCTGCCGGCATTCGCGACCGCTTCAAGGCCGGCCAGACGCGCCGGGTTCATGCCATGCGCAGCGTTTTCAGCCTGATTGTTCTTCGCCAGTTCGAGAAACTGCGCCAGCGTTCGCGGTTGGCTCGGGTTGAGGGTGCCAAGATAGCGTTCGAATTGCGGCTTGAATTCGCTCTCGCCCACAGGTCCGAGTACATCGCTCCATAGGGTTTCAAAGACTTTTGGCAATTCGATGGAGACCACCTTCGCGCCGCGCTTGCCGAGGGTTGCCTGGGCATTTTTAAAAACCGCATCCACCTCCGGGTTGGCCCCCTTGAAGTTGCTGATCACCCCGATGGTTTTACCTTGTAATGAGGAACGGCTCAGCGCGGGTTCGAACTGTATTTTATCGGCGGCCAGCTCCAGGGTCGCCGGATCGGTGGTGTCCTGGCCCTTGATCGCGTCCAGCACAATCGCCTGATCCAGCACGCTGTTGGTAATCACGCCACCGGTATCGAACGCCAGCGACAGCGGAATAATGCCGCTACGACTGATCAGCCCCAGCGACGGTCGAAATCCCACCGTGCCCGTGACGCTGGCCGGTGCGCGGATTGACCCGCTGGTGTCCGAGCCCAGCGCAAACGGTGCAAACGCCGCCGCCACCGCAGCGGCAGAACCGCTGCTGGAGCCCGAAGCGTCACGCTTGGTATTTCTTGGATTCAGCGTCTGGCCACCCAACGAGCTGTAGCCAAACCAGCCAAAGGACGCGGCGAGTTCCGACAGATTGGCCTTGCCTAGAAGGATCGCCTGCCCGTCGATCAGCTTCTTGACGGTGAACGCATCCTGTCTGGGTATCGACGAACGCAGCACGTAGGAACCGCCGGAAGTGACCATGCCGGCAGTATCAAAATTGTCCTTCACCACGAAAGGAATGCCCGCCAGCGGCGCGTACTTGGCATTGGGATTTTTCGCCCGCTGGGCATCCCACTGGCGGGCCTGATTGATTGCCTGCTCATTGAGGGTCACCAGCGCATTAATATGTTGGCCCTGGTGATTGTTCGCCTGAATGTTATCCAGATAGTGCTGGACCAGTTGTTCGGAACTCAGGGCGCCGCTATTCAACGCATGACGCATGTCGGCGAGGGTCATGCGATCAATACCGTCATCCGCCTGAGCACGTGTTGCAAGCAGCAACAACGAAAACGCCACGATTTTTTTATTCAACTGCATGGGTAACTTTCCTAATAATCAGGCGAACGCAATGAGCTCATGCCCCAAGGTTGTTGGGGTGAGCGCGACAAACAAGCAGGATAAAAACAGGCCAGCGAGAATGGGCTAGCCCGGACGTTGAAACCGAGCGGTTTCAACGTCAGCGGGAATCACTGGAGCAACTGGTTCTTCTGCAGGAACTCCCTGGACACGCTTTCGATGGACTCACGGCCAACGTCGACCCGAGAGTTGAGACCGGCAATGGTGTCATCGTCCAGTTTGGAAGACAGGGCGTTCAGCAACTCGCCGATCTTCGGGTTCTCTTTGAAGATTTCGGTGCGGATGACCGGCGTCAGCGCGTAGCTGGGGAAGAAGCCTTTATCGTCCTTCAGCACCACAAAACCGAAGGCCGGAATGCGCCCGTCGGTCGACAGGACCAATGCCAGGTCGACTTGCCCGTCCCTGAGCGCCTGGTAGGTCAACCCGCCGTCCATGCGGACGATGTTCTTGCGCTCGAATTCAAACTTGTAGGCCTCTTGAAGAGGACGCAGGCCATCGGGACGGGAGAAAAATTCGGCGTTCGAGGCGAATTTATAGGACTTGCCCGCTTCGATGTTTTTCGCGAGATCGCTGATCGAGGCAACGCCATCCTTTTCAGCCTCGTCCTTGCGCATGGCAAAGGCGTAGGTGTTGTTGGCCTTGGAAGGGTTCAACCAGGTGATGCCCTTCTCGGCGTCCAGTTTACTGATCCGCTTGTAAGTTTCGTCAGCGTCAAGTTTGTCGGTGACTTTGTTGTAGGTAATCAGGGATGTGCCGGTGTATTCCCAGTACACATCGACCTGACCATTTTCCTGGGCCGCGCGCAATACCGACGAACCCAGGTCCGGGCGTTTATCGACACTGTAGCCATTGGCGCGCAGAAGCTGAGCGGTCATCTCGGCAACCAGTTGCTGCTCGGTAAACTTCTTGCCGCCAACCACAATCGTGCTGTTGGCAGAAGCGCTGCCCACAACACCTGAAGCAAGACTAAGGCTAAGGATCACACTGGCCAGCATTCGATAAATCATCTTGCACCTCATATTGTTTTATTGGTTTAGGTCGATGGTCTTAAGATTCAGTCGCGCCCGGCCAGCCTCAGGCCTCGTGACACCGCAAGGGTTTGAATCACGCCGCAGCCCAGATCGACGGCAATCGCCAGCAGCGCGGTCGAGGCGGCGCCGGCCAGCATCATGCCGAAGTCGTTCAGGTCGATCCCGGTAAAGATCAACTCGCCCAGCCCGCCGCCTCCGACCAGAAAAGCCAGCGGCGCAGTGCCGACGTTGATTGCTAGCGCTGTGCGGATGCCGGCGAAAATCACGTTCATCGCATTCGGAATTTCGACTTGCCACAGCGTCTCCCGTGGCGTCATGCCCATGGCCTCGGCCGCTTCGACCAAGTGCTGCGGCACCGCGCGCAAGCCTTCATAGGTGTTGACTGCGACGGGCAGCAACGTGGCGACGAACAAGCCGATGATGGCCGCCCCGCTGCCCACGCCAATCACGCTCATGGCCAAGGCCAGCAACGCGAGCTTGGGGATCGCCTGCCCGACGTTAAGAAACTGCATGCTGGCCATGGCGTAACGCTGGTTCGCCGGACGGCTCATCCACACGCCCAACGGCAGCGCGACGGCCAGGGCCAGCGCCCCGCTGACGGCCACGATCTGCAGATGCTGGACCGTCAGGTAACTGATGTCGCCCCAGTAAAACTGCAGCCCTTGCCAGAATCTGCTCAGTAAGTCAGGCATTTTCAGTGCACCGCCGGCGTGATGTTTTCAACCAGCCGCGCCAGGATGTCAGCCTGGTGGACGTAGCCGATAAAGCGTCCTTCGCTGTCGTTGCACAACGCCCAATCCTGGCCGCGACCCAGCAATTGCGAGAGCACTTGGCGCAGGTCATCTGAAGGTCGGACGATCAGCTGCGAGCGCGAAGCGATGCCGTTGTTGCCACCCACAACCTGCATCTGTTGCCGCGGCGGGACCTTGCTGGCGACATCGGCTGCCCGCAGCAGACACAGGCGCTTCATGATCCGGTCGCTGCCCATGAAGTTTGCGACGAACTCGCTGTTGGGACGCGCCAGCAGATCATCCGAGCTGCCGAACTGCTGAATTTTTCCGTTGTGGAACAGCGCGACGCAGTCGGCCATCTTCACCGCTTCATCGATGTCGTGGCTGACAAACAGCACGGTTTTGTTGACCTGACGCTGGATGCGCATGAACTCATCCTGAATCACTTCCCGGTTGATCGGGTCGATCGCCCCGAACGGCTCATCCATCAACATCACGGGAGGATCTGCCGCCAGCGCCCGGGCCACGCCTATGCGTTGCTGCTGGCCACCCGACAGTTCGCAGGGGTAGCGCTTGAGGAATCTGGACGGTTCCAGTGCGACCACTTCCAGCAACTCCGCGGCGCGCCTACGGCTTTTGGCCTTGTCCCATCCCAACAGATTCGGGACGACGCAGATGTTTTCCTCGACGGTCATGTTGGGGAACAGGCCCACTTGCTGAATCACGTAGCCGATGGAGCGTTTGAGGGTGACGCTGTCCAGTTCGGAGGTGTCGCGACCACCGATGCGGATCGTGCCTGAGGTGGGCGTGATCAGCCGGTTGATCATTTTCAGCGTCGTGGTTTTGCCGCAGCCCGACGGCCCAAGCAGTACGCAGATCTGCCCCTCTTCAACATTGAAAGAGACGTCCTCTACTGCAGTGACTGAGCCGAATTTCTTGTTTAAATTCTCGATCTGGATCACGTCGTAGCTTCCTTCATTCGGCCAGTGGCCACTTTGTTCTTGTTCAGGCCTTTTGGCGTCAGCACGCGTTGCAGGCCGTAGAGCGCGTAATCGGCTGCAACGGCGATCACGCTGATGATGATCGCGCCGGCCAGCAACTGTCGGGTGTCCGATTGCGCGATGCCGCGAATAATCAGACTGCCCAGGCCACCCGCGCCGATGTAAGCCGCAATGGCGGCGATGCCGATGTTGATGACCGTCGCCATCCGCACGCCCGCCATGATCAGTGGCACAGCAATCGGCAGCTCGACCTTGCGCAAACGCTGCCAGGTCGACATGCCCATGCCTATCGCCGCTTCGCGTAACGCCGGGTCGATGTTGGAGATCGCGGTGGTGGTGTTACGGATGATGGGCAACTGGGAATAGAGAAACAGCGCAATGACCGCTGGCACGACACCGATGCCGTAGCCGATCAACGACAGGGCCGGAATCATCAGCCCGAACAGCGCGGCGGAAGGAATGGTCATCAGCACAGCGGCAAACGCCAGGACCCACCGACGCGTTCTGGGGTGCTGGGAGATCGCGATCCCGACCGGCACGCCGGTCAGAATCGCCAGCCCCACCGCTATCGCCACAATGAGCAGGTGCTGCCCGAGTAGCAGGCCGATCAGCCCGCCGTTTTCCAGAATGAAACTCAAGGTTTCCATGGTGGTTATGCCTTCTGTACGTCATTGTTATTTTTTCCGACCGTGCACCTGGAGCTGGGCGTCGGATTTGTAAGGAAACAGTACCGCGCTACCCCAGGCAGATTGAGCTTTGAGTTCGACGATTTCTATCAAAAAACCGACGTCACGAGGTCCGCCAGCCGCTGTGCGTTGTGAAATATCGATTGCGCAGGAAAGCGCGCAGGATCGCCAAATACCCCAGGCTCGCAGGCACGCACCGCCGGTCGGGCCAAGTCATTAGCTTGCTATGCGGTTGCGCAGGAAGGGTTGGCTCAGCGTTTTTTCAGGCACATAGCGTTCGTTGCCCCACGCGCCTGGTGACTGTAATCAGGAATGCGCATCATCAAATTTCCGCCGCTCCTCTCCGGGTGTGCAACCCCACACTCGACGGTAAGCCGCGCCCAGATGTGACGCCGAGACAAACCCGCAGCTGTAGGCAATGGACGCAATGGGCTGTGTGCTTTCACGCAGCAACCGGCGCGCCTCGTTCAGCCTGAGTTCCAGATAGAACTTCTTCGGTGTCATGCCAAAGTGCTGATGCCACAAGCGTTCCAGTTGCCGGTGCGACAGGTTGCATCGACCAGCGATCTCTTCGATGCCGACGATGTTCTCCAGGTTGTCTTCCATGAACGCAATAGCCGCGGTCAGCCGCCGATCGTGAATCCCGAATCGCCACTGAATCGACATCCGTTGATGTTCTTCCGGCGCCCTTATCCTCGCGTGGAGGAATTGTTCGGCGATGCTGGCGGCCAGCGGATTACCGAAATCGAGGGCGATTTGCGCCAGCATGAGGTCGATGGCGGCCGTTCCCCCGGCACACGTCCAGCGGTTTGCGTGGTTGACGTACAGCTCTTTGGTGACTTCGATGGTGGGGAATTCTTCGGAAAACTGACCGATCGATTCCCAGTGCAAGGTGCAGCGCTTTCCTTCCAGCAACCCGGCGCGTGCAAGGATGAACGTACCGGTGCTCAGTGCGCCAACGGTAATCCCCCGGGCCGCAGCGCGCTGCAGGAAGCGCAACATTTTCGGCGGTTTCTGATGTTCGATATCGAGGCTCGCCAGGACAAACACCCGATCAAGGTCGGTCGCTCGATCAATTGGCACGGTCTGGATTTCGATGCCGCTGCTGGAACTGACCGGCCCGCCCGCTTCCGTGAGCAAGGTCCATTCGTACAGCGTCTTGCCGGACAACCGGTTCGCCGCCCGCAAGGGTTCGCTGGCGCCAGCCAGGGCCATCATCGAAAACTGAGGAAGAATGAGCAGCCCGATTCGCTTGGTTGTGTAGCTATTCACAGACGTCGCTGATTCGCGGGGGGCCGTCATTGCCAGATCCTTACATGGGGGGTTCCAGCCGTTCGAGTGAACAGCGCAGGCCAGCCCGAGGGAATGGCTTTAGAGACGTCATGTTAGGGGTTGGGCAGGTATTCAGCCAGATTGAATCGCTGTGAGACCTCGTCCGCAGCCCGAGGTCTCACAGGATCATGGCGAGTGGATCAGCCCCGGGTGCGGATGGCCTCGTCGATGCTCTGGATCATCGACTTGAATACAGGGCTGTCGGCCTGGTTCTGCTGGCCGTGTTGCATGTGGGCAATGATCAACGCGCTCGGGCCGGCATCACCCGGGTAGTTCTGGTGCAGGCGCACCGACTCCGAAGGCATGTGCAAGGTGTTGTCGGCGCCGTGGATGATCAGTGCTGGCGGGAAGCCTTTTGCACCTTCGATGGACTGCTCCGGGTCATACGCCACGTAAGACTTGTAGGACTTCGCCGTGACGTGGGTGCAGCCAGGCCAACGGTCGGCGCCACCGGCTTCGGTGTAGCCGCCCAATTGCTGATCAACGTACGCCTGGGTTTCAGGGTCCAGTGGGTAGTAGCCGAGGCGGGTTGCATCAGTGCCGGTGTCGAACGGCGGGATCGGCGCATCATCCACGAGTTGGTTGATGGCGGCATCAGCCGCACCGTTGTCGGCGCGCAAGGCTTGCAGCTTGCGGATGTTGGTGTAGCTCATCGGCACCCAGAAGCGGATCTGTTCTGCGCCGGCGGCGGCCAGTTCAGCCACTGCACCGAGGCTCGCCACCGAGCCCATCGCCCAGGATGCGACGACCGGCATCTCGCCAAAATTTTCGCGGGCCCATTCGACGGCACCCAGGACTTCATCTTTCTGGTCTTCGAGGATGACGTTAGTGATCTCGATATCGCCGGCCTGGATTGTGTTGCGGATGTGCTTGTTGGAAAAGAAACCCGCGACGTCGTAGGTCATGACTCGATACCCGAGGGCGGCCAATGCACGACCGAACAACTGGCCGTACATGGTCACGCCACCGGTGAAGCCGGAGTTGAAAACCACCGGCGGCAGTTTTTGCAACGCGGCGTCCAGCTGTTCTGGCTGAAATACCGTGCCTTTGAGGCTCAGGGTTTCATCACCGTACTTAACGGCGAAGTTGATTTCTTTTGTTGTAATGTTCGTCATCACTGGTATCTCGACGTTAGGGCGTGGGCGTAGATCAACTTGCCAATTGGCCAGAGGCTCCGCGCAGAAGCTGGCCAACAGGAATGTGGGTTTCTTTCGAAACAAGATTTGCAACGGCATCAACAAAGTTAAAAGCTTTGCTCAGATCAAACAGATCGGCGTACGGCTTGCCCGGGTTGTCAGTCCCGACATGCGGTGCATCCGTGGCTTCCAGAAGGATCTTGTCCGCGCCGACTGCGCAAACAATCTGCGTTACGAAACGCGCGGTTTCCTCGGGGTGCACAGAGGTTCGATAGCCAGGGCCTTTGAACCAGACGTTGCCGCGTTCTCTCGCCGAGTCGAGTAGGGCGATGTACGCCGGCTCCGTGATGTCCCGCTCGCGGTGACAGGTGCCCAGATGATCGATGATGACCCGCACACCACGAGGGATCTGGCGCAACACGCGCAAGTTGGTCTCGGCTTCTTTTGCGTAAATGTGCAGATGCTGGTGCGGGAGCAGTCGGGCGTAGAGCGCCGACCAATGCTCATCACTGAAGCGCGTGGCAGAAACCGTTTCAGGCGGTGCAGTGTGCAGGACGATCCGGGCGCCAATGACCTGGGGGTGCGCGAGGCGTTCCCGGGAGGCGTAAGCAGGCTCCGCCTTGATCGTCCCCACCAGCCTGACGTCCCCATAGCGCTCAGGATTGGCGGCTTGCAGTGCCTTCAGTTCATCGAAGGATGCGAATACGTTTTCTGAATCCGGCAGGATACTGAGGTGGACATTATTGATAAGCGTCGGGGTTATTCCCGCATCGATCAACTTATCCAGATAAGCCGTCAGCGGATGCGGTGCGGGCAACGTGTAAGGCAGCGAACCGGCCACCCGACGCAGATCCTGCGAAGTATAAAAATGAACGTGGCTATCAATTCTTTGGGTCGACGGCAGCATGATTATTGTTTCCTGCTTTTGTGCGAAAACAATAATCGTCGTCAGCGCTTCGTTGCTCCCGCCAACTCGACGTCTAGTATCAAAATTTCGCCATGTGCGATTTCAGGCGCAGGAGGATTCGCGAATCACGGCGGCTTGTTCCGACGCCCGCAGCAGCCCTCGGGCCGCTCTGCGGCGCTGCTTGCAGGATTTCAGCGGTGCTTAAAAGAAGCTGGGGTCAGTTGGCGGGTTTGAAGTTCGTTCGGAGGATGGCGAGATTTTGTTGTCGTCAAGGGAAGGACAGGGTCGGCGGCGGGGGCTGTGAGCCAAGGTGTGAACCCTCTCGAACCTTGTTTCAAGCTGATACCATTCGAACATCTACAAGCCGGGCAGAAACCATGAATCGCCAGAAAAAACTCCAGCAGCTGTTCAAAGCTAAAGCTAAAAAAGCCAGTGCCAAATTGGCGCCGCAGAACAAAGACAGATACATCAGCAAGGCTGACCGCTTGAAACTGGCTGAAGAATCCAGTCCCGAGCCGATCATTGCCGCTGAGGGCTGATCTGCGGTTGCTGGCGCTCTTCCAGAACCCGCTCGCGCAAGGTATCGAGAAAAAGTTTCAGCACCGGCGAGTCGTCGTCAGCGCGGTAAGTGACATACAGCGGCACTTCCGGCAACGCCGGTGTCAGGCGGCGGAATACCAGCCCAGCCGGCGCCATCTGTTCGATGGATGCTGGCAACAGCGCCACGCCAAAACCGGCTTGCACCAGGCTGAGCAGGGTTTGCACCTCGATCACCTGTTGGCGGATCTGCGGGGTGAAACCGGCTTTGATGCAGCACTGATAGAGAAAATCGGCGAACCTCGACTGCTTGAGTTCCAGCGCCACGAAAGGCTCCAGCGCCAGGTCCGCCGGCGCCAGGCTTTCGCGGTGAGCCAAGGGGTGATCCGCCGGCATGACCACGCGAATCGGTTCGTAGATCAGCAGTTCATTGCGCAACTGCGGATCGTCATAACCGACCCGGAACACACAGGCATCAATGCGCTTTTCCTTCAACGCCTTAACCTGCGTCGCCGGCGTCATTTCATGCAGGCGCCAGGACACCTGGGGATAGCGTTCACGAAACAGGTGCAGCGCCTTTGGCAGCACGCCGACCATCACCGAACTGATCATGCCGATTTCCAGCTCGCCCAATTGCCCGCGACCGGTCTGACGCGTCAGGTCCAATGCGCGGTTCAGTTGTTCGAACACCAGAGGAGCCTGCTCCTTGAGCATCTGTCCCGCGGCCGTCAGCTCAACCCGATGATGACTGCGCTCGAACAGCGGCGTGCCCAGTTCCTCTTCCAGCAAACGAATCTGCTGGCTCAGCGGCGGCTGGCAAATGTGCAGACGCGTGGCCGCCCGGCCGAAGTGCAGCTCTTCGGCAAGGGCCATGAAATAGCGCAGCAATCGCAGGTCCATGGCGGCTTACCCCAGGGTCAGTGGCGTCGAACGCTGGCGCACGCCGGTCAGGCTGAACAGCGCATTGGCGATGGCCGGGGCCACGGACGGGCTGCCCAGTTCACCGACGCCACCGGGTTTGCCGGGTTCACCGTCGAGCACCAGGATGTCCACCGCCGGCATGTCCGACATGCGAGTCACCCGGTAGTCATGGAAGTTGCTCTGCACCACCCTGCCCTGCTTGATGTCCATGCGGTCGAACAGCGCGTGACCGAGCCCCCACATCAGGCCGCCGTAGATCTGTTCCTCGACGCCGCCCGGCGATACGGCCAGGCCGCAATCGACCACGCAGGTCAGCTTGTCGACCTTGATCACGCCGTCCTTTTTCGAGAGCCTGGCGACCACCGCGATGAAGCTGGTGTAACCCTGATGGGTGGCGATGCCCAAGGCGATGCCTTCCGGCAACTGCTCGCCCCAACCGGCGCGTTCAGCAGCACTTTTGAGCACCGCGACGTGCCGTGGGCGCTCGTGCATGTTGGCCAGGCGAAACGCCAAGGGATCCTGTCCGGCACCGTGGGCCAGTTCATCCATGAAACTTTCCACGGCGAACACGTTGGGAATGAAGCTCACCGAGCGGTACCAGCCGCTGGGCACGTTGCTTTCGTGCTTGATCCAGACCAGGTCCAGATGTGCCGGGCGATAGGCAAAATCCCACGCGGTGATGGCTTCAGTGGTGCTGTAGTCCATGTGGTCCGGGCGCTCGAAATAACCGGGTTCCCACTGCTCCGGCGAGGCCGGCGACACCGCATTGAGTTGCAACGCGGTCAAGCGCCCTTCAGCGTCCAGAGCGCCTTTGGCCCGGTGCAAGGTAGCCGGGTGCATGAACAGCGCACGCATTTCGTCTTCGCGGCTGTTCATCAACTTGACCGGCACCTTGGCCTGTTGCGCCAGGTACGCGACTTCGAACAACCAGTACTTGGCCTCCCGCGCACCGAAACTGCCGCCGGACACCAACTCATTGATGGTGACCTTGTCCTTGGCGATGTTGCACACCGTGACCGCCGCCTCCAGCGCCGACGACGGCACCTGCACGCCGCCCCAGTAAGTGATGGCGTCGTTCGTTACCTGCGCGGTGATGCACACCGGCTCCAGCGGGTTTTGCACTTTATACGGCATGCGATAGTCGGCTTCGAGCAGCTTCGCGGCGGTCGGCCATTGCGCGGCGACATCCCCCGCTGCCATCGCGCTGATCCGTTGCGCCGTCTTGTCGTCGATGGCCGCCGCTTGCGCTGTGGCCAGTTGATCGCTGTCGAAGTCGGCCAGGGGCGAGTCGCTCCAATGCACCTTCAATAGCTCGCGCCCCTGATGCGCGGCCCAGTAGTTGTCCGCGAGGACGGCGACGCCTTCCTGATTGCCACCGAGTACGTCGGGCCGGCCCGGAATCGCGATCACCTTGCGCACGCCCGGCACTTGCAACGCGGCGCTGGAATCCACCGCCAGCACCTTCGCGCCGACCACGGGCGTGCGTTGGATCACGGCCACCAACATCTGCGGTAACACCACGTCGATGCTGTAATGGAAGCGCCCGCAGACCTTGGCCGCCGCATCGCGTTTATGCCGCAATTTGCCAATGTATTTGAACTGCGCCGGGTCCTTCAGTGTGACCTTGGCCGGGGCCGGCAACTGCGCGGCAACATCCACCACATCACCGTAGGCGAGGCTGCGTCGAGTGGCGGCATGCAGCACGCGACCGTCTTCAGTGGTGCAACTGTCGGGGCTGACTTTCCACTGCTTCGCTGCCGCCGCGATCAACAGCGCACGCGCCGTGGCACCGGCCATGCGCAGGCGATCGTATTCGAGGGAAACGCTGGTGCTGCCACCCGTAGAAAAGACTTTCCAGACCGGATGAATGTACGTCTCGAAGAACGGATTTTCCGGCGAGATCACCTGCACCGTCATCGGGTTGACGTCCAGTTCCTCGGCCACGCACGCAGCCAGCGCAGTGTGGGTGCCGGTCCCGGAATCGTGTTTGTGCACCACCAGTTTCACCGTGCCGTCAGGCAGCACCCGAACCCAGGCATTCGGCTCGAAATCACCGCTCGGCGCCGAGGTTTTCGCGGTTGTCGCCGCGATGCCCGAGGGCAGATAAAACGCGATTGCCAAACCGGAGGCGACCGTGGCCGCCTGCTTGAGAAAAATCCGCCGCGGCAGTTCGACTTGAGTGTCATCGATAAAAGACATCAAGCCTCCTTCTGCGCAGCAGCCGCGCGCTTGATGGCCTTGTTGATTCGCCCGTACGTGCCGCAGCGGCACAGGTTGCCGGACATGGCGTTGCGGATCGAGTCATCGGTGACCGCCGTGCCGGTGTTGAGCAGCGCGGCGGCGGACATGATCTGACCGGATTGACAGTAACCGCATTGCGGCACATCTTCGGCAACCCAGGCCAGTTGCAGCGGGTGCTGTTCGGTGGCGGACAAGCCTTCGATGGTGGTGATGCTGTGACCCGCCACGGCAGCGACTGGCAGTTGGCAGGAACGCACCGCGACACCGTCCAGGTGCACGGTGCAGGCACCGCACAACCCCATGCCACAGCCGAACTTGGTGCCGGTGAGTTTCAAGTGGTCTCGCAACACCCATAACAAGGGCATGGAGGGCGATGGCTCGACCAGCTCGTGTCGTTCGCCGTTTACCGTGAATTGGATCATTGTCAGGCTCCAAGAGAGCGGCCCGTCTTTGTGCAGGCCTGGTCGCCGATTATTGGGAGCCCGGGCAAAAACCGGCCAGCGACGATTTCTGCCACCCTGTGTAAGTAGGACTAACAGCATGTACAAGCGATACCCGTCGGTGCAGTCGATGAACGCGTTTATCCAGGCTGCTCGCAGCGGCAGCTTCTCCAGCGCCGCGCGCAAGCTCGACCTGACCCACAGCGCGATCAGCCAGCAGATCCGCAGCCTCGAAGATTTTATCGGCCAGCCGCTGTTCGTTCGTGAAGGCGGCGGCAGTAACCTCACCGATGCCGGGCAGTTGTTTGCCAGCGTGCTGTCCGACGGCCTGGCGCAGATCGACCGGGCACTCTCCTCGGTGCAAAACCGCAGCGTCGCGCAACGGTTGACCCTAGATGTCGACAGTGAGCTGGCGCAGAGCTGGCTCAATCCACGATTGCCGGAACTGCTCGATTTATTGCCCGACCACGAGGTGATTCTGCTGTCGATGCCGCGCTCGGATCGCACCTCATTCGAGCGTGTGGACCTGGCGTTGCGTTACGGCTACGGCGATTGGGAAGATTGCGAGATGACCCAAATTTGCACCGATCGCGTGACCGCTGTGGCGTCGCCGACGCTGCTTGAGCGCCATGGCTTGCAGGTGCCGATCACTCCGGCGCAGGTCCTGCAATTGCCGCTGCTGGGGTATACGCGGCGTTCGTGGATTCCTTGGCTGGACGCCGCCGCCATGGCGCCGAACGAGCCGACGGCGCGGGTGGTTTTCGATAACGCAGCCAACCTGATAGCCGCGGCCGAAGCTGGGGTCGGCACCGGGCTGGTCCGCGGGTTGCTGGCGGCGGATGCGTTGCGCGCAGGACGTTTGGTGGAGCTGAACGACGCGCAGATTCCGGCGCATTACAACCTCTACGCCGTATGGCCACCGGGGCAGGCTGAGCGAGTGGCGCCGGTGGTTGAAGTGATCCGCCAGTTGGCTTTGCGTACACAGGGCTGACGCCATCGCTGGCAAGCCAGCTCCCACAGGAATCGATGGTGTTCACTGGATCTGAGACACACCACAAAACCTGTGGGAGCTGGCTTGCCAGCGATGAGGCCCGCCCAGTCAAAGCAAACCATATCGAACAGGTATCACCCACTCGCCCAATTAATATTGTACGAACCCCAACCCCCTTTCCAATACTCCTCCCCAAGCAGCCAGCGTCCCGAGCCGGATGCGACCAGGCGAGGGAATGCGCAGCAGTGCGCATAGAAATGGCCGATTGCCCGGGACGTGGCTGCTGTGAACCGCAAGGTTCCCTTCCCCGCTATCAGGAGATCGACTTCAATGATCATCGATATCAGTTGCTATCCCACCGACCTGGTGGACCTCGCCTGGAGGCATGACGGTGACCCGTTCACCGGCGAGCGTCTGCTGGAGATGATGGATGGCCCGTATATGGTCAACGGCAAACCTCGCCGCATCGACAAAGCCTTTATCCAGCCGCCACAAGGCAACACCATTTACACCTGGACCGACGGCGACCTCAGCGGTCGCGAATCCATCGACGCCTACATGGCCTACACGCTGAAAATGGTCCAGACCTACCCGGATCGCTTCATCGGCTGCTTCGTCTACAACCCGCGCTGCGGCGTGGAAAACGGTGTCGAGGCGATTGAGCGCTACGTCACCGAACACGGCTTCAAGATGGTCCAGATGCAGGCCAACATGCACGCCTACCGTCCGGACCGTGCGCTGGACTGGGTGCGTCCGTGCTTCGAGAAATGCGCCGAGCTGGGCATCCCGGTCAAGCTGCACACCGGTGACGGGCCGTACAGCATCCCTTCGGAATGGGTGCCGATGATCAAGGAGTTCCCCAACGTCGATTTCATCATGGCGCACTTCGGGGTGCAGACCGGCGGCGTCTATGTGTTCGAACCGATGCAATGGGCGATGGAACTGCCCAACGTCTACTGCGAATCCGGCTGGTGCCTGCAATCGCGGATCGTCGAGTTTGCCAAGGTCCTGCCGACCCACAAAATCCTCTTCGGCACCGACACCCCGCCGAACGAGCCGGGCATGTGGCTGCGCCTGCTGGAAGTGCTCTGCCATGAGCCGCCGCAGGGCCTGAATCTCGACGAGGACACCCTCGAAGACTACCTGGGCAACAACACCGCACGGATGATCGGCCTCGAACCGACGCCGCCGCCACGTTCCGTGTCCGAAGCCGAGGCGCAGTTGAAGCGCCCTGTCACCACCCAGCTGGCCAGGAGTTGAACCGATGATTATCGATACCCATCTGCACCCCACCAACCTGGTCGATGAGGCCTGGCGTCACACCGGCGAACCGTTCACTGGCGAGCGCATGCTCAAGCTGATGGACGGCCCGTACATGATCAACGGCAAACCCCGCCGCATCGACATGGGTTTCATCCAGCCGCCACCGGGCAACACTGGTTATCGCGACGGCAACCGTCGGGGCCGCGAAGGCGTGCGTGACTACATGTCGTACATCGCCGAACTGTGCATGAAGTACCCGGACCGCTTCATCGGCAACTTCAACTTCAACCCGCGCTGGGGACCGGAAAACGGCGCGGCGGAGCTGGAATTCCACATCAAGGAATACGGCTTCAAGATGCTCAAGCTGCACGCCAACATGCACGGCTATCGTCCGGACCGGGCGCTGGACTGGTTGCGGCCGGCAATGAAAGTCTGCGCCAAGTACAACATCGTGGTGCTGATCCACACCGGCGACGGCCCGTACACCATTCCGACGATGTTCTACCCGATCATCCGCGAGTTCCCGATGGTCAACTTCATCATCGGTCACTTCGGCATCCAGACCGGCGGCAACTACTCGTTCGAGGCGTTCTGGATGGCCATGGACACGCCGAACGTGTACTGCGAATCGGGCTGGTGCTTCCAGTCGCGGATCGTCGAATTCGCCAAGGAGCTGCCGCGCAACAAGATCGTGTTCGGCACCGATTCCCCGCCGAACGAGCCGGGCATGTGGCTGCGTGAACTCGAAGTGCTGTGCTCGCCAGCACCGCAGGGCCTGGGGATCGATGAGGATCATCTGGAGGATTACCTGGGCAACAACATCGCCCGGCTGTGCGGCATCGAACCGACACCGCCGCCCAAGGACCTGATCGAGGCAGACATTCGTCTGACCACGACTTACCTCTAAGCCTGAGCACAATCCATGTAGGAGTGAGCCTGCTCGCGATGAGGCCGGGCATTGATGTCGAGTGACCGACCGCCATCGCGAGCAGGCTCGCTCCTACAGGGGTTCGCGCTCGCTTCAAAACTTTCTGAGTGCACAGCATCGTTTTCAACGAGGTGAAACCATGACCCTCTCTACGCTCGGCGATACCCAGGATTTCCACGCGTTCATCGACGCCTATCGCCGGCAGTACCCGGACGATGTGTTGACCGTTCACGAAAAACTCTCCGCCGACCAGGACGTCACCGCCCTGGTCGACGCCTTGGCCACCCAAGGTCGCGACCCGCTGCTGATCTGCGAAAACGTCGGTCAGCTCGGCGTCCCAGTCGCTACCAACCTGTTCGCCTCCCGTACCCGCATCGCCCGAATGTTCGGTGTCACGCCGGCGCAACTGCACGAAACCTTCCAGGCCCGCGCCAATCAGCCGATCGCGCCGCGCTACGTCGAAACCGGTCCGGTGCTGGACGAAATCTTTGAAGGCGAAGCCGTGGACCTGGCGCTGCTGCCGATGCTCAAACATTTCGACAGCGACCGCGGCCCGTACATCACCAACGCGATCATCATCGCCGAAGACCCGGTCACCGGCATCGCCAACATGAGCTATCACCGCTCGATGCGCCATGCCCGGCAAACCCTCGCCACCAGCCTGCATTCACGCGGCCACCTGTGGCGCATGCTGCAGACCGCCCGCGAACGCGGCGAGGAATTGCGCGTGGCCATGGTGGTCGGTGCCCATCCGCTGTTCATGCTCGCCGCCGCCGCCCGTTTACCGTTCGGCAGCGATGAGCGCGCGGTGGCTGGCGGACTGTTGGGTGCCCCGCTGGAACTGGTCAAGACCCCGCGCTACGGCATCGGCGTTCCGGCGTATGCCGAGTTCGTGCTGGAAGGCGCCATCGACCCGGCGGCCTATGCCGAGGAAGGCCCGTTCGGCGAATTCAGTGGTTATTCCTCAGACCGTTCGACCAATAACGTGCTGCGGGTCGACACGCTGATGCGGCGCAGGGATGCGTGGCTGGTGGATGTGGTCGGCGGTCGCTACGCCGAACACCTGACGCTGGCACGGCTGCCGCGGGAAGCGGAAATGAGCGAGAAACTCAAGGCGCGCTTCCCCGCTGTCACCGCCGTGCATTACCCGAATTCCGGCACGCACTTTCATTGCTACGTCGCCCTCGACCAAAGCCGTGACGGCGAGGCGCGGCAGGTGATGCTCGCCCTGCTCGGCTGGGACCCGTACCTGAAAACCGTGATCGCGGTGGACAGCGACATCGACATCAGCGACGACAGCCAGGTGTTGTGGGCGCTGGCCACGCACTTCCAGCCGCATCAGGATATTTTCGTCATCGACGGCTTGCCCGGCAGCCCGCTCGATCCGTCGTCCTCGGTCAACGGCACCACCTCGCGCATGGGCCTGGATGCCACGCGCGGTTCGGGCTTCGACGGGATCAAGGCGCAACTGGATCAGGCCGTGGTCGAGCGAGCGCGCGCCTTGCTCAAAGGCTATCAATCGTGAACCGCCAGCGCATGGTGGTCGGCATCAGCGGCGCGTCGGGCTTCATCTACGGCGTGCGACTCCTGGAGCTGCTGGCGGAGCTGAACATCGAAAGCCACCTGATCATCAGCCGCGCCGCGCTGCTGACCATGGCCCATGAAACCGACTACAAACTGGCGGACGTCATCGCGCTGGCCAGTCACTACCACCGCGCCGACGACGTCGCCGCCGGGATCGCCAGCGGCTCGTTTCGCTGCCTCGGCATGGTGGTCGCGCCGTGCTCGATGCGCACCTTGGCGGAGATTGCCACGGGCACCTCCTCGGGACTGATCGGTCGTGCGGCCGACGTCACTTTGAAAGAACGCCGGACCCTTGTGCTGATGGCGCGGGAAACGCCGCTGACCCTCGCTCACCTGCGCAACATGACCGCCGTCACCGAAATGGGCGGGATCATCGCCCCGCCGGTGCCGGCCTTTTACGCCCGCCCGCAGAACCTTGCGCAAATGGTCGATCACAGCCTCGGCCGGGTCCTCGACCTGTTCGGCCTCGACGCCGGGACCGCGCTGCGCTGGGGCGAACTTCAACAAAAACACCAACCCTGTAGGAGCGAGCCTGCTCGCGATGGCGGTGTGTCAGCAGACATCTCCGTTGCCTGACACCCCGCAATCGCGAGCAGGCTCACTCCTACATTGATCAATTCGTCGTTAAGGAGCATCACATGAACAGTCCATTCAACGCCCCGACCCCGAACCGCAAAATCCCCGTGACCATCCTCACCGGGTTTCTCGGCGCCGGCAAAACCACGCTGCTCAACTACATCCTCAGGGAAAACCACGGCCGCAAGATTGCGGTGATCGAAAACGAATTCGGCGAGGTCGGCATCGACGGTGACCTGGTGCTCAGCTCCGAAACCGAAGAAATCTACGAGATGGTCAACGGTTGCGTGTGCTGCACCGCCGAAGTTCGCGAGGACCTGGTGCGCATCGTCCGCGAACTGGTGGCGCGCCCGGTGCGGCTCGATCACATCCTGATCGAAACCAGTGGCCTGGCCGATCCGTACCCGGTGGCGCAGAGCTTCTTCATCAACGATCCGATTGCCGATGAAGTGGAGCTGGACGCCATCGTGACCATGGTCGACGCCAAGCACATTGCCCAGCACCTTGAGGATTTGCAGCTGGATGGCGTCGACAATCAGGCGGTCGACCAGATCGTCTGCGCGGACCGCATTGTGATCAACAAGGTCGATCTGGTCAGCGACGACGACGTAGCCGCACTGCGCGGCAAGATCCGTGGGCTGAACGCCACGGCGGAGCTGGTGACCTCCAGTTACGCCGAAATCGACCTGTCGAAAATCCTTGGCATTGGCGCGTTCGAGTCGACGCAGAAGCTGATGGAAATCGGCTCGGAACACGATCACCACGCCGATGTTCACGCTGATGATCACCCTCATGATGAACCGGATCATGCACACGACCCGAGCGTGTCTTCAGTCGGCATTGCCGTCGACGGCGCGGTGAACCTCGGCGCATTCCACCGCTGGATCAGCAAACTGCGCGACGAGCAGGCGGACACCCTGTACCGCATGAAAGGCGTGTTGTCGGTGGCGAATCAGGATCAACGTTATGTGCTGCAAGGCGTGCACAGCCTGGTCGAATTCCGCGCCTCGACGTCCTGGGGCGCGGAACCTCGCTCGAGCAAAATCGTATTCATCGGCCGCGACCTGGACCGCGCGGCGTTGAACCAGGGCTTTGCCGCCTGCCTGGCAGGCTGAAAAACGGCATCGGAGCCGGTGGATGGCGGTTCCGGGCACATAAAGCGAAATGCCTGATGCAAGTCAGTCAGGACAACAAAAAAACCTGTGGGAGCTGGCTTGCCAGCGATGACGGCTGAACAGTCGACACATTCATCGACCGATAGTCCGCCATCGCTGGCAAGCCAGCTCCCACAGGAATGGAGGTGTCCTGGAAACAGCATCAGAACGAATACCCCTCTCTACAGCATAAAAACAGCAAGAGGTGATTCTCCATGTCGTCAGCCACATCTCCATCGAAAACACCATCCACCGTCCACCCGGTCGACCAGGTTCTTCCGGTCCGCCAGATGCTCACCCTTGGCCTGCAACACATGGCCGTCTCGTACATCGGCGCCATCGCCGTGCCGTTGATTGTCGCCACCGCGCTAAAGATGTCCCAGGCCGACACCGTGGTGCTGATCAGCACCACGCTGTTCTGCTCGGGCATCGCCACACTGTTGCAAACCGTAGGTTTCTGGAAGTTCGGCGTGCGCTTGCCGATCCTGCAAGGCGTTGCCTTCAGCAGCGTCGGTCCGGTCATCGCCATCGGCTCCAACCCGGAGGTGGGATTCGTCGGGGTCTGCGGGGCGGTGATTGGCGCGGGGATCTTTACGATGCTCGTCGCGCCGTTCGTGGGCCGATTGCGCCGCTACTTTCCGCCGGTGGTCACCGGTTGCATTGTCACGGTGATCGGTTTGCAGCTGTTCCCGATTGCCTATGAGTGGGTCGGTGGCGGCCGCAACGCCAGCAATTTTGGCGCGCCGGCCTACCTTGCCGTCGCCGCCGTGGTGCTCGCGACCATTCTGTTGGTCAACCGCTATGGCAGCCCGATGATGCGCAACATGGCGGTGCTGATCGGCATGTTGATCGGCGCGGGGCTGGCTTACGGCCTGGGCATGGGCAGTTTCCACAGCGTGCAGGAAGCGCCGTGGCTCACCGTGCCCTACCCGTTCTACTTCGGCCTGCCCACTTTCAGCCTGATCCCGATTGCGACCATCGTGGTGGTGATGGTCGTGCAGATGGTCGAGTCCATGGGGCTATTCGTGGCCATCGGCGACATCGTCGACAAACCGGTGGAAGAAAAACAGGTGATCAACGGCCTGCGCGCCAATGGCCTGGCAAGCACCATCGCCGGGATGTTCGCGGCGTTTCCGTTCATCGCCTTCATGGAAAACGTCGGGCTGGTGATTTTGACCGGGGTGCGCAGTCGCTGGGTGGTGGCGATCAGCGGCTTGCTGATGTGTGCCGTGGCGCTGGTGCCCAAGGCAGGGGCGATCATCGCATCGATGCCGACCGCCGCCCTAGGAGGTGCCGGGATTGCCATGTTCGGCGTAGTCGCCGCCGCAGGCATCCAGACCCTGGCCAAAGTCGATTACGAGCGCAACCGCTTCAACGTCCTGATCGTCGGTTTCACCATCGCCGCCGCCCTGGTGCCGGTGCTGGCACCGGCCCTGTTCAAGCAAATGCCCGAGTGGTCCCAGCCGTTCCTGCACAGCAGCGTGGTGATTGCCTGCCTGGTGTCGGTGCTGCTCAACGCGGCGCTTAACGGCGTCAGCGCGCCCGACAGCGCCGCCACCAAGCCTGCGCCCCACAGCCTCTGACTGGAGTAGCACATGACTCAACCTCAAAACATCCTGATCAAAAACCCGCTGGCGGTGATGACCGGCTTGCGCGGTTTGCGTGCCCGGGCCGGTAGCGTCGACATTCGCGTGGTCAACGGGCGCATTGCCGAGATGGCTGCCGGCCTGGTGGCGCAACCCGGCGAGCGGGTGATCGACGCGAGCAACTCGGTGGTTTATCCAGGCTGGATCAACACCCACCATCACCTGTTCCAGAACCTGCTCAAAGCCGTGCCCGAAGGCTTGAATCAAGACTTGCAAGGCTGGCTGGCCAGCGTGCCCTACCCGCGCCTCAACCGCTTTACCCCGCATCTGGCGCAGATCGCCGCGCGCCTGGGCATGGCCGAGTTGTTGTTATCGGGGGTGACGACCTGCGCCGATCACCACTACCTGTATCACGCCAACGGCAGCACCGAGACTGGCGACTTGCTGTTTGACACCGCCGACACGTTCGGCATGCGTTTCGTGCTGTGCCGGGGCGGCGCACTGGAATCCGCCAGCGCGCACCCGGGTTTCTCGAAAACGGCGCTGCAACCGGAGTCGCTCGAGCAAATGGTCGGTGACATCGAACGCTTGAAGTCGCGATATCACCAAGACGCCCCGGACGCGATGCGTCGCGTGGTGGTGGCGCCCACGACGCCGACGTTCTCGCTGCCGCCCACCTTGCTGCGCGAGCTGGCGCACACCGCGCGCGGTCTCGGTTTGCGTCTGCACACGCACCTTTCGGAAACCCAGAACTACGTGAATTTCTGTCGCGAGAAATACAACTGCCTGCCGGTGGAGTTTGTTGCCGAACACGAATGGCTCGGCCCCGACGTCTGGTTCGCCCACGCCGTGCATTTGCAACCGGGGGAAATCCGCATGCTCGCGCAAACCGGCACCGGCATTTCACATTGCCCGGTGAGCAATGCGCGATTGGGCAGCGGCGTTGCACCCGTCCCACAAATGTATGAGGCCGGGGTGCCGATATCGCTGGGCGTGGATGGCGTGGCGTCGAACGAATCCGGAAGCATGGTCGGTGAAGCGCACACCGCCTGGCTGATCCACCGCGCCGAACAAGGCGCCTCGGCAACCACCGCCGAGGATGTGATTCATTGGGGCACCGCCGGTGGTGCTCAGGTGCTCGGATTGGGCGCGGTCGGCACGCTGGAAATTGGTCAGGCAGCAGACCTGGTGATCTACGGCCTGGATCATCCTCGGTTCTTTGGCTTCCACGACCGGGCGGTAGCACCCGTGGTCGCGGGCGAACCGATTGCCGTGCAGTACAGCCTGGTCGGCGGACGACTGGTGGTCGATGACGGGGTGATTCCGGGGCTGGATCTTGAGCGCATGCGCGCCGAGGCTTGGGACGGCGTGCAGCAGATGATGCACACCGACGATTGATCCGGCGACCCACACAAAAACCATTGTGGGAGCGGGCGTGCTCCCCCATTTGATCGAATAGCCCACACAAATAATAAAAAGTCCCCTGAGCCAAAGCGGACAACCACTCAAGGAAATACACGATGCAGAAGCGCAAGTTTCTCGTAGGGCAGACCTTCGCCCTCAGTTCACTGATGTTGGCGACAGCCATGCCGTTACTCGCAGCAGACTGGAGCGATAACTCCATCAGTTATTGGTATGGCACCCGCTTCGCCGAGCCGGGCATCGACGGCCCGATCGCCAAGCACATTGCCGAGTTCACACATGCGGATGGCTACACCTACGGCAGCAACTTCCTCGACGTCCAGGTGCTGTTTTCCGATAGCCACGATCCGGCCAAGGGTGGCGACGACGGCGCCACCGAAGTGTATGCGGTGTATCGCCATCAACTGTCCCTGAAAAAGATCTCTGGTCGCGACTTTAAATGGGGGCCGGCTCGTGATTGGTCACTCTCGGCGGGCGTCGACTGGAACACCAAAAACACTGAATTTGCCCCTGCCAAACGCATGCTCGTCATCGGCCCGACGTTGAATTTTGATGTGCCGGGTTTCTGGGACTTCAGCGTGATGTACCGCTCCGAGCAGAACCACAATGGGCTGGCGTTCGCGCAGAAACACGACATCCGCTTCAACGACACGTACTACCTGGAAACCGCGTGGGACATTCCCTTCCAGCCTTGGTCGATTCCGCTGAAGTTCAAGGGCTTTGCCAACTTCATCCCGCCCAAGGGCAAAGACGGCTTCGGTCACGCGTCTGTCAGCGAGACGCTGGTGCACCTCAGCTTACTGGCGGATGTGGGCGCGCTCACGGTCGGAAAGAAAGACACGTTCTTTGCCGGAGTGGGTTACGAATACTGGAAGAATAAATTCGGTAATAACTCGGCCAACACGCCCGGTACCGAGGCCAATACGCCGTTCCTGAATCTTGAGTGGCATTTGTAGCGTTCCGCCACCCGCCTTGCAGTCCGCAGGACGGGTGGCATTTACCCTCGACTGCTTAAAGCTTCCCGTCCATGGCTAACTTCACGTGTTCAGGGTCGAAACGCAGCTTGATGTTTTTGCTATTGCCCAGGCTTGAACCGTCGGCGAATTGCATGCCTACCGCGTTCGAATCAACAGCCCCGGTGCCTAGCAGGCCTTTTTCAAAGGAGAAGTTTTTGACCTTGTCCATCGTCGCCTTCACTGCTGCCGACGTTGCGAAATCAACGGCCGCTGACGGTGTGTAAAACAACAGGGTTTGATCCATCTGATCCTCGTATCCGGCAAGGTCAGTGCCCGAGCGTTCAGCCATCGACGTCTTGGCGGCCTTCGCCAGCGCATCGTCCTGAGTCATCAGGTGCAGGGTTTCAAACCACGCACCGACCAGGGCCTTGCCCAGCTCAGGGTTGGCTTTCAGGGTCTTGGTGTTCACCGCCATCATGTCGATGATTTCACCCGGAATCTCCTTGGAGTTGAACACCTCGACAGTGCCCGGCGATTGCTTCTTGATGATGCTCAGTTGTGGATTCCACACGGCGGCCGCGGTGACGCCGGGGGTCATGAAGGCGCTGACGGCATCGGCGTCGCAGGTGTTGACGATCTTGATATCGCGCTCGGACATGCCATGAATATCCAGCGCCCGCGCCATCAGGTAGTGCGACACCGACAATTCGACCAGATTGACCGGCTGGCCCTGCCGTTGCTCAACACCTGGAGCATGTCGCCGATGTTGATGACGAAAGCGCCGTCCAGCGGCGGCACATCGACCCAGTCGCCAGCCCCATTGAGCACCTCCAGGCCGAGTGCGGTCGGCAGCAAAATGGTGAAGCACTCGTAGTCGGTGTGGGCGCCGATGCCGGGGCCTGCGATCAAAAACAAAGCCGAGGCGGCCTTAGGCCGACCTGGCTCATTGGTCGTACGCATTCCCCTGTAAGAGCGAGCTTGCTCGCGAAAAACGCCCAGGCAACGCGTTCATTCAGGCAGCACGCGTAATCGTTGACGTCCATCGCTGGCAAGCCAGCTCCCACAGGGAATGGTGTCAGCCCGGAGGAGGTGCACGGTCAAACGAGCGAAGCGCGCTCGCTTGATGCCCCGGTCGGCCGAGAGGCCGCCGCGTTTTTGGTTTTGATTTGGATCTGAGGCGCCCCATTACCACGCTGGCCGGAGTGAGGGGACACCGAGCCTAGGCGAGGTGCCAAGTGGTGGGGCAGGAGCGCTTTGGTTACTTTCGCGATTTTCGAAAGTGACTCGCCGTAAGGGCGAAACCAATATCAGCCATCACCAAAAACCGGATATACACCCAGGCCTAATCAACTCCGCCCCCCAGCAACGAACTCGCCAACAACGCCTGCAACCCCATCGGTTTCGCAAAGTAATAACCCTGAGCCTGCCCCGCGCCCATTTCCCGCAGCAAATCCAGCGTCGCCTCGTCCTCGACACCTTCGGCCACCACGCTGAGGTCCAGCGATTCGGCCATGCGCACAATCGCCCGGACGATCGCTCGGCTGCGCGGGCTGGCGGTCAGTTCAAGAATGAACGACTTGTCGATCTTCAAACCGCTGAAACGGTATTGATGCACGTAGCTCAGCGACGAAAATCCTGCGCCGAAGTCATCAAGCACCACCGACATACCGTTGTCGGCCAATTGCTGCATGGTCAACCGGGCAATCGCCGGCTCGGCCACCAACGCACCTTCGGTCAGCTCCAGGCAAATCCGCGACGGCGCGACCCCGTGGTGCGCCAACAGGGCCAGGACATCACGGGCGAAATCCGGGCGCGTCATGCTGTAGCTCGAGCAATTCACATGCACCGGCGGCCAATTGGCGTGCTCGGGCCGGGCGAGGATCACCGCAATGCTGGTGAGCATGTAAAGGTCCAGTCGACCGATCAGGCGCAAACCTTCGACATCCGGCAAAAACTCGCCCGGCGCGATCACCCGCCCGCCCGGCTGATGCCAGCGGATCAGTGCTTCCAGGGCCAAAAGTTCGCCGCTTTCAACACTGACAATCGGCTGGAAATACGGCAGCAATTCGTCAGTACGCTTGAGTGCGTTGCGCAAGGCGCCTTCGCGCTCAACCTGGTCTGAAACCTCACGGCGCACTTCCTGGTTGAACACCGCGTAGCTGTCGCGCCCGGCACTTTTGACCCGGTACATCGCGGCATCGGCATCGCGCAGCAAGTCGGCCGGCTCGTGATGGAACTGACTGTCAGCACTGACAATACCAATGCTGCAGGACGAAAAGACTTCATAGCCGTTGATGAAAAACGGCAGGTCGAATGCCAGCAGAATGCGTTCGGCGATGTCGATCAGTACGTCCAGTGGCGCCTCGGGCGCGAGCACCGCAAACTCATCGCCGCCCAGGCGCGCCAGCATGTCGGTGTCGCGCAGGCAACCGCGCAGACGGTGGGCGGCCTGCATCAACAGCAGGTCGCCAAAATGGTGGCCGAGGCTGTCGTTGACCATCTTGAAACGGTCGAGGTCGATGAACATCACGGCGAGGTGCCCGCCTTCGCTGCCGAACTTCGTCCAGGCCAGATTGAGGCGCTGTTGCAAGTAGGTCCGATTCGGCAGGCCGGTCAGCGCGTCGTGGGAGTTTTCGTGTTGCAGCTTGGCGTTGGCGTGATCGAGCTCGCGTGTGCGGTTCTGCACCCGGGCTTCGAGCTTGAGGTTGGCGGCATGGATCGCTTCGGCGGCCGTGCGTCGCGACAGCGCCGTGTCGATGTGCCGCGACACGAACGTCAGCAGTTCCTGGTCGCGCAGGGTGTAGCGCACCTGCGAGGTATAGCTTTGCACCGCCAGCACGCCACGCACCACATCGCCGTCGAACAAGGGAATGCCCAGCCAAGAGTAGGACCGGTTGTACTCATCGGCGAGTTCGATTTCACCTTGCGCCGACAAACGCTCAGCCTCTTCATCGTCGATCAGGCACGGTCGACGCTGGCGAATCACGTACTCGGTCAAGCCCCGACGGCCACGCCGCGCGGCCGGGCAAGTGGTTTGGCGCTCATCGACGTAGTACGGGAAGGTCACTTCACCGGTCGCGTCGTCGAACAGTGCGATGTAGAAGTTATGCGCGAACAGCAGGTCACCGACGATGCCATGCAAGGTCTGGAACAGCTCGGCCATGTCGCCCGGTTGGCTCGACAGTTCGGCAATCTGGAACAGCGCGCTCTGCAGATGTTCGGCGCGCTCGCGCTCTGCCACTTCCTGGCGCAAGGCGTCGTTGAGCGCCGACAGTTCCAGGGTGCGCCGTATCACGGTCGCTTCCAGGTCCTCACGGTGCAGAATCCGGTCCAGCGCCATGGCGACGTGGCGCGCCACCACCAGAAACAGCGCGCGGTCTTCAGCGCTGTAGGTCCGCGAAACCTCGTAGACCTGCATCGCAAGCATGCCAAACACCTCGTCCGAGGCATTTTTCAACGGCGCGCCCATCCAGAATTCGGGACGATCACCCACGCAGTAAAAACGCTCCTCGGCCTGGGCCGCGAGAATCCCGGCGGCGTCGATCAACAGCGGCTGGCCGGAGGTCAACACTTGGCCGGTCAACGACAGGTGTGAAGGGTCAAGGTATTCGTAGTGCGAGGACTCCACGGCATCCACATCGATGATGTCGACGTAGTACGGGTAGTCGATCTTGCCGGTGTGCGGGTCGTACAGCGCGAGATAGAAGTTCTCGGCGTCGATCAGGCTGGCCAGCAGTTGGTGAACCCCGACCAGAAACACCGAGCGGTCGCGGGTCGAACTGGCGAGGTAAGTGATTTCATAGAGGACGCGCTGGGTTATCTGCGCGCGCGCCAGCGTATTGGTCTGCACCTGGGTGCCCAGGCGCTGGGCAAACTCGGCGAGCGCCGGGTTTGCGGCATCTTCGACGGGCGCGAGCAGCCAGCCCAGCACGCCTTCGCCCCGGCCCGTCGGCCAGCGGTGCAACCGCCAGTTCAGGCAAAAAGCTTCGAACTCATCATTCGCAACACTTGAAGGCCATTGCACACGCGGGTCGCCCTGCCCGACCAGATGCATTTGCTCGCCGGCGCGGTAGACCACCCACGCGGTGGTATTGCCCCAGTTGCGCGAGAAGTCCAGCAATTGCTCGATCGTGTCTGTGTTGCCAGCGCTGGCCATGCCGACCGTTTCCGAAATGCCTTTTTGCTGAGATGCGGCAATGTCGCAATCGTTCGATTGCCGCGGGAAGTCCGTCAATGGACGAAAACTCATCAGCGCTCCCTGAGCCAGAAACTGGCGATACTCTCTTTCCGAGTGTTTGCAAAGTACGAACGAGCTTCTCGTTTAAAGGTTATGGAGTTTTTTTTCAATCAGTTTGTTCGATTTGGTACAAACACCCTGCTGAGCTCACGCCAGCAGTTCGGTAATCCAGCGAGCCTGCCGGGCGATTTCCTGGATTTTTTCCTCGGGCACCACCTGCCGCGCTCGGGCGAAACTGCTGAGGGTCTTGTGCTTTTCGCGCAGGATACGCTGCCATTTGGCCAGGAATGCCGGGCTGCGTTCCTGCATCAATAACGGGCCGAAGTACAGTTCCTCGCCGCTATAAACCACTGGCCCGGTGCGCTCGGCGACAATGATTTCGTAGTAGAAGCGGTTTTCCCGCAGCAATTCTTCGCAGAGGAGGCGGTAGCCATTGTCCATCAGCCATTGGCGCAGCGGCTGTTCGCCGCCGTTGGGCTGCAGGATCAGGCGCTCCTGGCCGCTGAGGTGCGCCTTGCCGCTGTCAAGGATGTCGCGAATGGTCTCGCCGCCCATCCCGCAAATGCTGATGGCCGTGATCCCGTCTGCCGGCTCGATCGCTGCCAGTCCGTTGGCCAGGCGCACAGTGATCAGATGCTCCAGATCGTTCTCGCGCACGGTGCGTGCGGCCGAGCGGAACGGTGTCATGGCCACCTCGCCGGCCACCGCCGCCGCAATCGCGCCACGACGGATCAACGCCACCGGCAGATAGCCGTGATCCGAGCCGATATCGGCCAAGCGGGCATCGGCCGGCATATGCGCCGCCACACGCTCCAGGCGCATGGACAAAGTCTGTTGGTTCAACTGCAGTTCCTTTTCACCGAGAATTGCCGGCGTCGTTGTCATAAGCGCGAGCGGCGCATGATGCTGGGTGCGGGTAGCGGGGTAAAGCCCCCGGGACTCGACATTCAAGCCATCACTACTTGTCCTATCCTTCAACCACCCACAACACCGGCGACCGCCATGCCTACTCCCGAAACCACCCTCCTCCAGAGCTGGCACCACAACGCTGGAGCCTGGATCGAAGCGATCCGCAGCGGCAGTATTGAAAGTCGCCGCCAGGTCACCGACCAGGCCATCCTGCTGGCGGTTATGAGTCGCCAGCCCGAACGAGTGCTCGACCTCGGTTGCGGTGAGGGTTGGCTATTGCGTGCGTTGGCTGAAAGGTCGATCGAAGCCGTCGGCGTGGATGGCGATGCAACGCTGGTCGAGGCGGCCCGGATAGCGGGAAGTTCTGCGGTGCACGTGGCGAGTTATGAAGCGTTGGCGCAAGCGAACGTCGATATCGGGCGTGACTACCACCTGATCTGCGCCAACTTCGCCTTGCTGCACCAGGACATCATCCCGCTGCTCGCCGCCATGAACACACTGCTCGCCCCTGACGGCGCGCTGGTGATTCAAACATTGCATCCGTGGGCCGTTGCGGCGGGCGACTATCAGGACGGTTGGCGCACCGAGACCTTTGCCGGGTTCGAGGGGCAGTGGCAACCGATGCCGTGGTATTTCCGCACCTTGTCGAGTTGGCTGAATGCTCTGGACATTGCCGGGTTTCAACTGGCCGCGCTGCAAGAACCGCAACACCCGCAAAGTCCGGTGCCGCAGTCGTTGCTGTTGGTCGCCGAACCTGAACGGCTTCGAGATTGCGAACAAAGTAAATCGTCATCGGCCTCCGGACGGTGACGCGTCCCTGCTGTTCTTTTTGGACCTGGGACTTCAGGAAGTCGATGTCGCCAAGCTTGTCGAGAAACATCACGTCGATCCGGCCGGCGATCAGGTCGGCATTGCAGTCCCGGGGCGCTACACGCGGGTTTATCCGAAGCGGGTAAAACGCTCCAGTGGCTTTTGCGGGATTCTTGAATGGGTGGAACAAGCAGTGACGGGGGCCTGATTCCGTGGAATGACGCGCGCCGCCATCGCCGGCAAGCCGGGCTCCTACAGGTCCGTGCGTGTGCCGATATTCTGTGAACGACCTCGCACGTATGAGCTTGCTTGCTGGCGATCCAGCACAATCATTAACTGAATCAATAACAACCATCAACTCAATGAAGTTCTCTTATTAAAGCCTCCGCGTAAGATCGGCTCCATACCCAACCACAACAACCCGGAGCACACGATCATGAAACGCCAAGCCCTCCTCGCCATCGCTTTCTCGGTCTTAGCATTGAATGTTTTCGCCGCTAATCAAAATGACCCACTGTTCAGCGATGCCGTTGCCGCTAATCAAAATGATCCATTGTTCAGCGACGCCGTTGCCGAAAGTGGTTCAGACCGTCTGATCGAACGCCGCGCAGTCTGAATGCAGGGTTTCACCGCAGTACACGACGAAAAACCCGGCCTCATCAGCCGGGTTTTTTTATGTCTGCCAGAGGCGCCTTATCGCCCATAACCAAAAACCATTGTCCATTTCCATGGACAGTGATTCCCCCTTTAGCTGATTTTTCAAACGACTTTCCCCCGATAGAGTGAACCCAAACCTGCAGGCTGAAGCGCTGTTCAGGTAGTTGATCACTCTTAGAGGTTACGACGATGTCCAACACACTTTTGAATCTGCAAGGCAAGGTCGCACTGGTCACTGGCGGGGCGCGGGGCATTGGCGCAGCGGTCGCCAAACAACTCGCCGAACTGGGGGCAACGGTTGCAATCAGCTTTACCGCCAATGCGCAAAAGGCCAACGAAGTGGTCAGCGCCATCGAAGCAGCAGGCGGCAAGGCCAAGGCTTTCCAGGCTGATCAAGCCGACGAAGCGCAAGTCGTCTCGCTGATCAGCAACGTGGTATCGGCATTCGGCAAGCTGGATATCCTCGTCAACAACGCCGGCGTTTTTGAGACAGGCTCAATCATTGAAACCCTGGAGACCGATCGTTTTGACCGTCAGGTTGCGAT
Organism: Pseudomonas sp. GB2N2; assembly: GCF_054897705.1. Classification (NCBI taxonomy): domain Bacteria; kingdom Pseudomonadati; phylum Pseudomonadota; class Gammaproteobacteria; order Pseudomonadales; family Pseudomonadaceae; genus Pseudomonas; species Pseudomonas sp. GB2N2. The sequence goes on along the minus strand of NZ_CM142701.1, from coordinate 871,415 downwards.
CAACATGGGCGGCGTCATCACCGGCATCCGCGAAGCTTCCCGCGTGATGACCGATGGCGGACGCATTGTGTCGATGTCGTCGGGACTCGCCTCGCTGGTGGGTGTGCCGGGGCTGGCGGATTACGCCGCGACTAAAGCGGCGATCGAAGGTTACTCCAAAGGCGCCGCTCGCGAGCTCGGCCCGCGAGGCATCACCGTGAACGTCATTCGGGTGGGCTCGATCAACACTGATATGAACCCGCAAGACGGTCCGTTTTCAGGTTGGCAGAAAGGCGCCAACGCGTTGGGTCGCTTCGGCCGACCAGACGAGATTGCCGCCGTCGTTGCCTTTCTGGTGAGCCCTTCGGCCAGCTTCGTCAACGGCAGCGTGTTCAGTGTGGATGGCGGCTACACGGCCTGAGCCTTCGGCTGCCCTCGCGGCAGCCTCCCCTCCACAGCCCTCACAGGATTCAGGCAATGCCAGAAGCAATCAACGATCATCCCGGTTTCACACTCTCCCGACGCCATCTGATCGCAGGCGCGGCCTCAGGTATTGCGCTGGCAGCCAGCGGCCTGCCCCTCGCCGTCAATGCATCGGCTATCGGCAACACCCCCGTGGGCAACGGTATTACGCCGTTTCGCGTCCAACTTGATCCCTCGGTCCTGAGCGATTTGCGTCATCGCCTGGCGGCCACCCGGTGGCCGGATGCCGGGACCACCACGGATTGGAGTCAAGGCGTGCCGTTGGTCAAAGCCAAGGCGCTCACCGATTACTGGCGACGCCAGTACGACATGACCCGGCTTGAGCGACGACTGAATGCCTTCCCGCAATTTCGCACCAACATCGATGGCCTGGGCATCCACTTCATTCATGTGAAGTCACGTCACGCCGATGCGTTGCCAATGATCCTGAACCACGGCTGGCCGGGCTCGGTCGTCGAGTTCCTCGATGCCATCGATCCATTGGTCAATCCAACCGCCCACGGTGGCACGGCAGCCGACGCTTTCCACGTCGTGATTCCATCGATGCCCGGTTATGGTTTTTCCGACAAACCGACGACCGCTGGCTGGGGCCTGCCGCGCATTGCCCAGGCATGGGACGTGTTGATGAAACGCCTGGGTTACACCCATTACGTCGCCCAGGGCGGAGACTTTGGAGCGGGTGTCGCCAGCTGGATGTCCCGCCAGCAGCCACAAGGTCTGGCGGCCATCCACCTCAACCTGCCGATTCTGTTCCCGCCCCCACCGCCGGGCACTGGCGGCTACACCCCCGCCGAGCAAGCAGCGCTGGCTCAATTGATTCATTACGGTGCAGACCTTTCCGGTTATGCGTCGATACAGGGTTCGCGGCCTCAGACACTCGGCTACGGACTGGCCGACTCGCCGATCGGGCAGGCCATGTGGATCTATGAAAAGTTTCAAGCCTGGACCGACAACAAGGGCGACCCGTCCGACGCTATCGCGGTCGACAAGATGCTCGACAACATCATGCTGTACTGGGTGACCGACACAGCCGCCTCTTCCGCTCGTTTGTACAAGGAAAGCTTCAACAAGGATTTCGTCCGCTTTGAACTGGCGGGCCCCGTCGCCGTGAGTATTTTCAAGGGCGACATCTTCACGCCACCGAAGAGCTGGGGCGATCAAACCTACGCCAAATTGGCGTACTGGAATGAAGTTCCGGCCGGTGGGCATTTCGCGGCCCTGGAGAAACCCGGTCTCTTCGTCGAAGAGCTGCGCAAAGCGCTGAAGCCCTACAGATCGGGCTGAGGGAGCCACAAAAAATGAGCTCACTGAAAAATCCAATCGGTGCCGAAACGCCGGTGGCAGCACCGGCGTGGCTGGCGGTGGGATCGCTGGCCGTCAGCACCTTCGCTTCGGTCACCTGCGAGTTTCTGCCGGTTGGCTTGCTGACCAACATCGCCTCCAGCCTGAATGTCAGTGAGGGGACCGCAGGGCTGATGGTTACGCTTCCGGGTGTGACCGCCGCACTGGGGGGCCCGTTGCTCTTGACGGCCTCCGGTCGTCTCGATCGACGGGCGGTGTTGCTGGTGCTGTCCGCGCTGCTGGTGGTGTCAAATGTGCTCGCCGCGCTGGCACCCAACCTCGCCATCATGCTTGTCGCTCGCGTGTTGCTTGGATTGTGCGTGGGCGGATTCTGGACGTTCGCCCCCAGCGCAACCGGGCATCTGGTGCCCAGCGCGATGCAGCCCAAAGCGATGTCCTACATCCTCGCGGGCATCTCGGTAGCCACCGTGGCCGGCGTGCCGGCGGGAGCGTTGCTGGGTAACTTCGCTGGCTGGCGCGTCGCGTTTGCCGTCTCTGCGCTGTTGGCCGGTACGGTATTGATCTTGCAATTGCGGGTGCTGCCCGCTCTGCCAGCGGCGCGGGCGATCAGCCCGCGCGATCTGCTCGAACCGTTCAATCGCGTGGGCGCCCGGTTGGGTTTAGGGGTCACTTTTTTTCTGGTCGCCGGCCACTTCTCGGGATACACCTACCTCAGGCCCATGTTCCAGCAATTGTTCGGTCTGACGGAGGGCAACGTGGTCAGTCTGTTGCTGATCTACGGGACGGCAGGCTTTGTCGGAACGCTGGTAGGAGGTCGTGTGGTCGCGAGAAATGCGCGTGCTGTCGCCCTTCTGGCGGCGACAGTCATTGCCGGCGTGTTGTTCAGCGCCGTGCTGGTGGACGGTGGATGGCTCGGCGGCGGTCCGATCACGGCGGGCATTGCGGGCCTGGTCTGGGGTGCGGCTTTTGGCCTGGTCCCCGTATCGATGACCGGATGGATGCTGGAGGCCTTACCGCAGGCGCAGGAATCGGGACAGGCCATGCTCGTGACGTTTTTCCAGTTGGCCATCTCCGTCGGCGCCCTGGCCGGCGGATTGGTATTCGATGCGCAAGGCATCGTCAGTACGCTGCTGTTGGGAGGCGGATCGTGCCTGATTGCGGTCGCCGTTATCAGCGCGACGTTGCTGACCAGGCGCTGACGGATTCAGCCCTTAGTCGACATATCCTACGCAAGACGGGTGCTGATGAAATCGACAAACACCCGAATTTTCCGCGACAGGTGCCGACTCGAGGGCCAGACCATGCTCAAGGGATTGGGCGGCGCCAGGTGGTCACGCAAGATGCACCGAAGGGATCCATCCGCCAGCGCCCCACGCGCGAGGAAATCTGGCAGCACACCCACGCCAAACCCGCTGACCAGCGCACTGTGGACCATGTCCATGTTGTTGCAGATCAAGGTGGTGCGGGTGCGCAGTTCGACGTCGCCGGCCATGCGCTGTATGGGCCAGTCCTGCAGTTTTCCATTTTGAAAGAAGCGAAACCGTACCCCTGCATGATCCGTAAGCTCATCCGGAAATTGCGGTTCGCCGTTGCGCTCGAGATAGACAGGAGACGCACAGACCAGCAGTTGCACGGCCGGCAAGGAACGGCGCATGAGCTGCGAATCCGGCAGGTCGCCGCCGCGAATGGCGACGTCCATGCCCTCGTTGATCAGGTCCACCATCTGATCGCTGAAGTCGATCTCCATTTCGATTTCCGGATAGCTCGACATGAAGTCGAGAAAGGCGTCGCGAAACAGCAGATAGCTGGCGATGGGCAGCGTGACGCGCAAACGTCCTCGAGGCACTTCGGTTGACTGCGTCAACGCCGCTTGGGCGTCCTCGAAGTCTTCGAGAATACGTCGGCAGCGCTCGTGAAACTGGCGGCCCTCGTCGGTCAGGCTGAGGCTGCGCGTCGTGCGCTGGAACAACCGGACTCCGACTTGATGCTCCAGACGCGTCACGCTTTTGCCCACGGCGGAGGCGGACAAACCGAGGGCTCGGCCAGCAGCCACGAAACTGCCGAGCTCGGCGGTTTTGACGAAAGGCAGAAGCCCGGTCATTCGATCCATCACACCCTCGCATTCGATCTTTTTTTTCCGCTATGCACGGACCAAGCATCGTTTTTTACAACATTAGCGCTGATTTAAGATTCTCAGTCATTCAGTTCGCATCGGGCAATAGCCGTGCGCGCGCCCTACCCTTTTTTTCAGGATCACAGCCCATGACTCCCCCGAACACCGCCGGCGCCTTTGAGCGGACGGTCATTCTCCTGGCCGTTTGCATCGCGGCCGTCACCATGCCACTGAATTTCACCGCGGCCGCCATCGCCCTGCCCGCCATCGGCCGCGATTTGAATGCAACGCCCCTGGAGGTCAACTGGATCACCAACGCCTTCATGTTGACGTTCGGCAGCCTGCTGATGCTGGCGGGCGCGCTGTCGGACAGCTTCGGTCGCAAGCGGGTTTTCATCGGCGGAGTGATCGGCTTTGCGTTGTCTTCGGCGGCATTGACCGTGGTATCGAACATGGTGGTGTTCGACGGGATGCGCGCCGTGCAAGGCGTGGCCGCTGCGGCGGTATTTTCCGGTGGCATGTCGGCACTCGCGCAGGTGTTCGACGGCCCGGCGAGGATTCGCGCCTTCAGCTTCGTCGGCAGCAGCTTCGGTATCGGGCTTGCCTTCGGCCCCATCGCCGCCGGGCTGATCATTGAGGCCTTCGGCTGGCATGTGATTTTCTGGATGATCACCGTGTTGGCGGTCGTGGCACTGGTGCTCGCCGCACGCTACATGGATGAATCACGCAATCCCGCTGCCGTCGGCATCGATTGGGCCGGCGCGATCACTTTCACGCTGACGTCGGGCGTATTTACTTTTGCCATTCTCAAAGTTCCGGAACGTGGCGTGGCTGATCCGCTGGTGCTGATGTTGTGTGGCGTGGCGCTGTTGTCGTTCATGGCCTTTATCCTGATTGAACGGCGAGTCGAGCAGCCGATGCTGGACCTGACGCTGTTCCGTTTTCCACGGTTTGTCGGTGTGCAGTTGCTGGCCGCCGCCCCCGCTTACGCCTTTGTCGTGCTGCTGGTGTTACTGCCTGTGCGCTTCGTCGGGATCGAAGGCATGAGCGCGCTGGACGCCGGTCGCCTGATGATCGCCTTGTCCGGCCCTTTGCTGTTATTGCCGGTCGTGGCAGGCATCCTCACCCGATGGCTCGCACCTTCTACACTGTGTGGCACGGGGTTGCTGATTTCGGCAGGCGGGCTGTATTGGCTCAGTCATTTACCGCTGGGTAGTACGGCAGAACAACTGGCCTGGCCGATGCTGACGATTGGCATCGGCATCAGTTTCCCTTGGGGGCTGATGGATGGTCTGGCGGTGAGTGTGGTACCCAAGGAACGCGCTGGCATGGCCACCGGGATATTCAGCACCACGCGTGTCGCGGGCGAAGGCATTGCGCTGGCATTGGTCACCGCGCTGCTGTCGGCGCTCACGGCCCATCACCTTGGCGCGCTGGCTGACGCGTCGACCATCGCACAACGTTTAATTACCGGAGACATGGCAGGTGCCAGAGGGCTGTTGTCTAACGAAAACTCCGGCATGTTGGCTCGCAGTTACGATGCCGCGTTCAATACGTTGCTGCTGGTACTCACGGCAATCACCACCCTGACTGCCGGTACAGTGTTTCTGTTCCTCGACCGTGGATCAGTCGAGGAAACCGGTAATGCGACAGCCATCCGTCTGACGGCTGAAGGTCTGGGAGATTGAGCGTTACCGCAATGTAGACCGGGAGAGACGTGTGGATCAGCTCAATGCGATCAGAGTGTTTGTGCAAGTGGTTGAACTGGCCGGATTTACCAAAGCGGCGAAATCACTGGGCATGCCGAAGACCACGGTCAGCAAGCTGATCGGCGACCTGGAAGCGCATCTCAAAGTGAAGCTGCTGAAACGATCGACACGCAGCGTGCACGTCACTCCCGAAGGCGCGGCTTACTATGAGCGCACCACGCGGTGGCTGGATGAGTTGAGAGAAATCGATGGGGCTTTCGACAGTGTGGCCGCCGAGCTGCACGGCCTGGTTCACGTTGACGCCAGCGCCTGGGTCGCGAGCAGTGTAATCATTCCGCGCTTGCCGGATTTCTACGCAAGATATCCGTCCATCGAGATCGAAATCAGCGTGGGTGACCGCGCGGCACATCTGATCCGCGAACGCGCCGATTGCGCGATCCGAAGTGGCGTGGTCAACGATCTGTCCATGGTCGCGCGTCCGCTGGGTGCGTCGCCGTGGGTGACAGCCGCGACGCCAGCATACCTGCAACAGCACGGCATTCCCTTGCACCCGAGTGATTTAAGTTCGGGGCATGTGGTGATCAACTATCAGTCGACCTCTTCTGGTCGGTCGACGCCGCTGATATTTCTCAAAGACGATGAGCCACTGAACATCGAAGTTCCGGCCTTGCTGACGGTGAACGAAAGCAACGCACACCTGGCCGCAGGGCTCACAGGGATTGGGTTGCTTTACAGTTTCGAGTGGAAGCTCAGGCCCTATCTTGAAGACGGCAGACTCGTCCGCGTGTTGGAAGAATGGCAGCCTGCGGCCTATCCGTTTCACTTGGTCTATCCGCCCAACCGCCACATGAGCGTTCGCACCCGTGCCTTTATCGATTGGGTCACGGAGCAGTTTGAAAGTCTGTCCACACCCTCCTGATGTGCACAGACTTCATCCGCCGGCCTCTAACGATCAGGTATGGAACGGTACCCACATCATCTTCACTTCGACGTTCAGCAAGCCAGCCTGCACGGACGGATCGTCGGTAGCAATCCTGTTGGCTTCCTCGAAATCGGCTGCCTTGAAGATGGTCATGCCGCCGTCTGCCAGCACGCCGTTGAGACCACCGGCCTTTTCCATGAACGGACCGCTGAGTACGGTCAGGCCTTTTTCCTGCATTTCGATCATGTAGCCAACGTGAACCATGAAGCCGGGTTGCTCGTTGTATTTCACGCCCCGAACCCAGTTCGGGCCCGGGGTTTGGAACGCGACAAAATAGTGTGGGCCGTTTTCGTCAATCATGATCGGGTACTCCAGAGGAAAAGGGGAAATCGAGGGCAGTCCCTGCCCATCAGGTGTGGAACGGGACCCAGAACATCTTCACTTCGACGTTCAGGAAACCGGACTTCACCGTCGGATCGTCCGTGCCAATCTTGATGGCTTCATCGAGGTCCGCGGCCTTGAAAATGGTCATGCCACCGTCAGCCAATACGCCATTGAGTCCGCCAGCCTTTTCCATGAACGGGCCACTGAGCACAGTCAGGCCCTTCTGGTGCAACTCGATCATGTAGTTCACATGATCCATGAACTCAGGCTGTTCGTTGTATTTCACGCCCTGGACCCAGTTTGGGCCAGGCGTTTGAAAGGCGACAAAATAGTGCGGGCCGTTTTCGTCAATCATGGTTTTGTACTCCAGAAGGATAGTTGGTTTGGAAAAATAAACGTTTATCGAGAGCTCAGGGATGCGCTGAACAGGGGATAAATGTTTTTGGAGTGTTTACTCCGATATGCAATACTATGGCGAGAGAAATCCCCTCGTCAAGGAATATTGGAGCGATGGAACCAAAATTATCCGAAGTGAAAAAACGCAGCCGCGGACGCCCCTCGAATTTTGATCGGACGACGGCTGTGCATGAGGCAATGAAGTTGTTCTGGGAGTCGGGTTACGAAGGCACGTCCTTCGACAGCCTGGTGGCAGCGATGGGGATCAGCCCGTCGAGTTTCTACAACTCGTTTGGCAGCAAAGAGCAGCTTTACGCCGAAGCGACGAATGCCTATCTGGAAGCATCGGGTGAATGGTTCGTCGGCATTTTGAACGACGAAACCGACACCCGGACCGCCTTCAAGCGCCTGATGGAAGCAACAGCTGCCGAGTTCACCCGAGTAGACTTGCCGGCGGGCTGCATGATTTCCGTGGCATGCGTGCACGTACCGACGGCGCTGCATTCGGTTCGGGACATGATGACCGGGCATCGAGCGATGGCACGGCACATGATGGAAACGAGGATTCAGCGAGGAATCGAAGAAGGTGATGTGCCCGCTAATACGGATGTAAAAGCCCTGTCGGGTTATTTCAATGTGCTGGCCCGAGGATTGGCCGTGCAGGCCAGAGATGGCGCGAACTCGGCAGAACTGCTGGAAATCGTTCAGGTCGCAATGCAGGCGTTCCCTTATCGGCCGACGCTTTAGCTCGGCCCTTTGAGCCCTGGGGCTAAATACAATGCCCGGTATGGAATATTTATGTTCTGGTCAGTCAGGGCGCTCGGTATTGCGCCCCAATCAACACCGCAGGCTAGTTGGCACCGTTAATCTCCAACAACACCTTTCCGCCTTTTCGGGTATGGATAATCGCGTCCTTGAAGGCGGTCAGCGGATACACAGTCGATACCGGCACATGAAGTTTTCCGGACCTGATCAGCTCAACGGCTTCACGCAGTATTTCCGGCACTTTTACCCTGAACGCCGGTTTGTTCTGATAAAAATTGTGCATTGTGATGCTCTTTCTCATAAGTGGTCTGAAATCACCGGGAGCAGACATGTCACCGCTCATTTGCGCGTAGTTGACCAGCGAGCCCCCTGACGACAAGGCGCTGACCAACCGGGCCGTCGCCACTCCGCTAATACCATCCAGCGCCAGCCGCACAGTGCCTTCGCCAATCAATTCCTGCACGCGCTCGGTGGCATCGTTTTCGTCCACCAGCACAAGATCGCCACCCGCCGCCTCGACTTCCGCGACTTGCTCCTGACGCCTCACAAAATTGACCGTTCGAAATCCCCGCCCCTTCGCAATCGCGATGACAGCCCTGCCCACTCCCGAATTCGCGCAGTTCTGTACCACCCAATCACCGGGTTTCAGATCAACGAATTCGCTGAGCAACAGTGCTGCTGTGGGCGGATTGATACGCAGCATTGCCAGCTGTTGAATGTCGACGTCCGAGGGCAACGCAACGAGATCCACCGCCGGAATCACCATCCGCTCGCGCCAGGTAAAACTGTAAAGCGGTGGCGTGACGCGGTCGCCGATCTTGACGTTTTCAACACCCTCTCCGACGCCTAATACAATGCCAACGGCTTCGTTGCCCACCACACTTGGCAGTGGCGGATGAACCGGGAAATTGCCGCCAAACAGCAACAGATCGTTGTGGTTCACCGGCGCGAACTCGACACCGATCAACACTTCACCCGACCCCGGCGGGGTTGGCTCCGCAATGTCGACCAGTTCAAGACCTTCGAGAGAATCGCCGTAAGCAGTGATCTGGATCGCTTTCATGCTGGAGTACCTGCAAAGAGGGGTTTAGTTGTCCATGCCGCGCAACTATCATAGTAATCGCTCTCAATATTTACCCTTCATTGAAAGCGATCACAATAAATGGATCAGTGTAGTTCAGGAGTCGCAGCGTGAAGGTTTCAAAAGAGCAAAACGCCTTTAACCGCGAGGCGCTTGTCGCTGCGGCGTCGAGCCTGTTCCAGCAGCAGGGTTTCGCCGCTACCGGGGTCGCGCAGATCAGTGAAGAAGCCGGGCTGACGCAGGGTGGGTTCTACGGCCACTTCAAATCCAAAAGCTTGTTAACCGAGGCCGCGTGCCGCCAATCGATGACCAACGGTCACGATTCCTGGCGAGCGATGATGGGCTCGGCGGCCAACGATCTGGAGACGCTGATCGACGCCTATGTTTCGCCGGAGCATGTAGAGGCCGTTGCTGAGGGGTGTCCGATGGCGGCGTATACCTGCGAGATCAAAAGCCAGGATGACGCCGTAAAGGCGACTTTCACCCACGGCTTCGAGGCCATGGTCGGCATCCTCCAGGGAGTGCTCGCCGGGGATCTTGCAGACGAAGACGCGCGTCGCAATGCGCTGTTTTTCATGTGTAGCATGGTCGGCGGTGTTGCCATGGCGCGGGCGACCAAAGCGACCGATCCGCTGCTGGCGCATGAGATGATCGCGGCGACCAGAGTAAGCCTGAAAGCCGTCGCCAGTTCGGTGCGCCTCAAGCCTTAGCCACTTCAGGCTCAGTCAAATGGTCGAGGGCTGTCTGCAAAATCTCGATCGAAAGCGCCGGGCGCGAGACCATTCTCGATAAGGTAAGCGCCCCCATCATCGTGCACATCGCAACGACAGACTGAGCACGTGCGGACTCGCTTCCCCCAGGTTCAGATTGGGCGGCCAACCATTCAAAGACCTTTTCCAGGCCAAGGGTCGCCACTTCCCTGACCGGCTCATTGCTGCGAACCAACTCACTGCCCAACGCCGCATAAGGACAGCCTATACCCAGCGAATCCCTGTGATTGGCAGAAAGGTACAACCGCACCGCCGCATCAAATCCCCCAACGTCCGCGACCTCCTCCAACTCCGCTACCAGCGCGTCAACCGCCACGCCGCACGCTTCGGCCAGCACCTGATCTTTCGATTCGAAGTGACGATAAAACCCGCCGTGGGTCAGGCCCGCCGCCGCCATGAGACCCGCAAGACCGGTGCCGCCTGCGCCGTGCCGACGAAACTCGACGCTGGCGGCCTCAACGATTCGCTGCCGGGTTTCGCTGGTTTCCTGCCGTGATTTGCGCATTGAAAAATCCTGATCAATGGTGTTTGACTTAGATGCTACTCAACATCTATATTTATGACGAGCGTAATATTTAACCTTTCGCACCACAACTCGAGGCCACCAAAATGACGCAAGCCACCATTCTCGTAACGGGCGCTACCGGTTACACCGGTCGTAAAACCATCGAAATCCTCACCGCCAAAGGTGTTCCGGTCAGGGCGTTGGTGCACAAGGAAGATGAGCGCTCGGCAGAGCTTCGCGCCATGGGCGCCGAGGTTGTGCTGGGTGATCTGCTGGACCTGAACGCCGTACGCAACGCACTCGAAGGTATTCGCACTGCCTACTTCGTTTACCCGATTGCTCCGGGCCTGATTGATGCCACTGCGCGCTTCGCACAAGCGGCGAAAGAAGCGGGCGTCGAAGCCGTCGTCAACATGTCGCAGATTTCCGCGCGACGTGAAGCCAAAAGCAATGCGGCACTCGATCACTGGACCGCGGAGCGCGTCTTCGATTGGTCAGGTCTGGCGATGACTCACCTGCGCCCAACCTACTTTGCGCAATGGCTGATCTACCCGCATTTCCGCTCGCACATCCTCGAAAAAGGCGAGATTCGCCTGCCGTTCGGTGAAGGCCGCCACGCCCCTATCGCTGCCGAGGATCAGGCCCGTCTGATTGCCACAATTCTTGAAAATCCGACACCGCACAAAGGCCAGACCTACACGCTGCACGGTCCCACCGAGCTGAACCAGCAGGGTGTCGCCGACGCTATCGGCGAAGTGCTTGGCCGCACGATCACCTATCAGCCAATCAGCCCTGAAGAATACAAACACGAACTGCTTGAAGCCGGCCTGCCTGCTTTCGTCGTGCAACACCTCGTTGAAGTCGCCCTGGATTACCAACATGGCGTGTTCGAAGGCGAAGACACGATCATCCGCGACGTTACCGGTGAAGCGCCGATGACCGTACAAGCGTTCGTCACCCTTCATAAAGCCTTGTTCGATGCGTGAAGCCGACAAACCTCCCCTGCTCCCGTTTAATCTGGCTCAAGACCTTGTAGTTCCAGTGTCTCCATCCATCACGGGTGAATCATCATGATCGGTTCAAAGCTCGGCAAACGCGCCGGCATGCCGGGCATCTCCGACCTGGCGGCAATGAAGGTGGCAATCGATGGGTATTCCCGAGGCGTTGCCCGAAAATTGGCCGATCGTCATGTCACGGTCAATGTGGTGCACGCAACACCAGATGTTGATTCGCAGACAAAAAAACCCCGCAACCCAATGGGCTGCGGGGCAAAAAATTGGTTGGTTGCGGCCAACCAAAGGAGCTCGGTGAAAAAATCGTTACGGGCCGGGGTCAGATGCAGTCCTGTGCGGCGCGTTCAAAACTCGAAGGCAGGAAGTTCGAGGCCAGCAAATGGCGCTCGTAGATGAACACCTTGCCACCGTTTCCAGCCTTGTAGGCTTCCAGCACGTTGTCCGCCGACACCTTGCTCGGCACCACGATCCGGTAGCTGCGCTGGGTCTGCGAGACCGTCGGGTTCAACGCGCTGCCCTGCAATTTCGGCACGACGCACTCGGCGTATTGGGCAGGGGTTTTACTGGTTTGCAAGGTCAGGGTCGGGTCGTTCGGTGCGCAAGCACAGCCAGCGATCAACAAAGCGCCAAACGCCATGGCAGGCAAAAATAAAGAGCGCATCGGTCTCATCCTGAAAATCAATCTCTGTTCGATGGAGGCTATTTTCCGGCTATAGCGCGCAAAGGAGAACTTGCGTTTCGTGATGGTCACTATTACTTCTAGCGATAGTGATGCGCTGCGCAGTCGGGTGCACACTTGATCACGACCTTACATGAGGACATTGGCTTGAGAACTTTTGACCTGATCCGCGATGCTGTTTTGCCCGAGTTCCGTGACCGGGTTGCCGAGTACCTGGTGCAATACGAAACCGTGCTGCTGGCCATAGAGTCGCCCGACCCGGAGTTGACGCAGGCCACCGCCAATCAGTTGCGCGGTTACTTGCGCGGGTTGAACACCACGCGAGTGTTGGGCATGGCGGATTGGGAGGAACTGGATCGGCGGGTGCTTGATACGTGGTTGCAGTGCCTGAGGCAGGGGCAGTGAAATCGCATTCGCAACCGCCCTAAAATGGTAGCTTGAGGTCCGCGAATCACGTGCCCACCGCCAACCGTCTATGAGGTCCCTTCCGTGAGCAAAGCGTCTTATATTCCTCCCAAGGTCTGGAAAAACAACGCCCCGTCTGGCGGCCAGTTCGCCAGCATCAACCGCCCGACTGCCGGCCCGACCCACGACAAGGCCTTGCCGGTCGGCGAGCATCCGCTGCAACTTTATTCGCTGGCCACGCCCAACGGCGTGAAGGTCACCCTACTGCTGGAGGAATTGCTGGCGCTGGGGCATGCCGACGCCGAATACGACGCCTGGCTGATCCGCATCAACGAAGGTGACCAGTTCTCCAGTGGTTTTGTCGAGATCAACCCGAACTCGAAAATTCCCGCGCTGCTGGACCGCAGTATCGAACCGCCGATTCGCGTGTTCGAGTCCGGTTCGATCCTGTTGTACCTCGCGGAAAAATTCGGCGCTTTGCTGCCCACCGATCCAGCAGGCCGCACCGAAACCCTGAACTGGCTGTTCTGGCAAATGGGTGCGGCGCCCTACCTGGGCGGCGGCTTCGGGCATTTCTACGCGTACGCGCCGGATAAACTCGAATACCCGATCAACCGCTTTACCATGGAAGCCAAGCGTCAACTGGATGTGCTCGACCGGCGCCTGAGCGAAAGTCCGTACCTGGCCGGTGACGCCTACACCATCGCCGACATCGCGGTCTGGCCCTGGTATGGCCAGTTGGTGCGGGACAAGGTGTATTCGGCGGCGGAGTTTCTTTCCGCCCACGAGTACACCCATGTGCAGCGCTGGGCAGAGGACATCGCCAATCGGCCTGCGGTGATTCGTGGACAGCGGGTCAACCGGACGTGGGGGGATGAGGCGAGCCAGGTGCCGGGACGGCATCAGGCGGATGATCTGAGCTGAAGCGTTTGATCGGTTTACCCTGGCGATCAGGGTGGGCCGACTTGCTCAGGCAACGAGCAGGCGCATATCGCTTCGAGAATTGCGCACAAGCGTCGCCAGGGAAGCGATTAATGGCCTATACCGAATAATCTCCCATCGTGGTTATTCAATACAGGATGTTCGCCATGAAGCTCATCCATTCACTTGCCGTCCTCATGATCACTGCCAATATCGTTGGCTGCACCGTACCTAAAACCCGCGGAGCGTCCGTTCCTCTGGTCGCCACCAAGCAGAACGCCGGTCAGATCGGCAATGTCACCCTGGCAAACTGGGGTAAAAAAACCGGCTTGAGTTTCTTCATCAGCGGCGCGCCCAGCGGAACCGTCCTGCCGTTGCGCCTCTACACCTTCATCCATAAAGGCAGCTGCCAGCAACCGGGACCCGTTGCCTACGCGATGAATGATCTGGTGAACACCGAACGCCAGGCCGTACGTGGCTGGTCTTTCTCAAGAAGCGCACCCGTCGAACTGCCCGTGCTGCTCGCCAGTGAACACTCCATCGTGGTGCGCACTGCTCCGGATAGCGGGAACGTGGATATATTTTGTGGGGAGATCAGGCGGGCGGATATGGCGAAATAGCTGGGCTGTTTCCAAACGGTGCCACAGACCTAAAGGAAATCAGAGACTTAAACCCCTCGGCCCTCAACGGGGGCGTTTGTTCTCAGAGAGGCAGTTGCCACCGTCGACCACAAGAAGCTCGCCCGTAATATAGCTGGACTCCGGAGAAGCAAGAAAGGCTACCGCGGCAGCGACCTCCTCTGGTCTACCGGCACGCCCGACTGGAACATACTGCGCGGCAGTCATTTCCTCAACTGTGCTGGATTGCGTCGCGATCCACCCTGGGGCAACAGCGTTCACGGTGATGCCGTATGGCGCGACTTCCAGCGCCAAACTCATGTTCATCCCCACAATCCCGGCTTTCGCCGCCGCATAGGCTGCCTCACCAGGGTTGCTGACGCGGGTGCCCGTCGTAGAACTGATATGGACGATGCGTCCGTAACGACGATTCTGCATCCCCGGCAACACTGAGCGGGTCAACAAAAATGCAGTGGTCAGATTACGGGCAATAGAGGTGTTCCAGACATCGACGCTCATAGTGGCCACGTCGGAGAACACCTCGGCTTCACCCTGAATCGCCATACCCGCGTTGTTCACGAGCACATCGATTCGCCCCCATAACGACTCAGACCATTTCACCAGTTCGACGACCTGAGCTGGCTGAGTGAGATCTGCAGCGCGACCTTCCACCGTATAACCTGCCGCGCTCAGTTGTGCGACACGATCATGGATGCGGGCACTGCTGCCGGTGATGATCAGCTTTGCACCTGAGTCACCAAGCCGCCTCGCGATGGCGAGACCAATCCCATGTTCGCTGCCAGCTCCACTGACCAATGCAACCTGACCACTCAAGTTTTTAAACATGCACTGCTCCATAGGGATACACAGGAAATACTGTCTGACATTAGAGGATAGACGGCGCCCGCCTGCATCGATCCGCTAATGATGTGAGCGTTTCATCACCCGCATCGACGCGCGAATCTCGACATCAACCTGCAGGCTATTCTTATCAGGGTACGACCTCACTCAAGCCGCCAGCCTCCTCCTATAGGGGTAAACGCGATGACCGGAAATACCGTGCGCCAATGCTCCTCATGGGCCATGTTCTTCCTGCTTGCCGGTAATCTGGCAATGACCGCAGGATGTTCAAGTAAAACAGCCACGGCTCGCTATGCGTCCTCCAGCGTCGGCTCAAGCTGCTATGCCAAAGCGCTCCCCTCCACCGGCGAAGGGGGTCTCGCCTGGGGAGACACCCTGAACATGGCGCGGCAGAAATCCATGAACAATTGCATTCGCTACGCCGGTAGATCCGGTGGCACGCCGGATACCTGCCAGGTGGTATTGGCCGAGTGCAGGCATTAAACGACGCACCACTGGTAGCAGCCGGACGCAGGCTTCGCCAGCTGTTACAGACTGAGTGTTGAAAATTCTCATGTGTTTACTTCGTCCCTCTTAACGTCGCAGTTCTTCACTGCCCGTCCCTGCACGTCTGGAGTTCACTCAATGCCCTTGCCCAAATCCCTGCCCACTGCATTGCTGGGGCTGGCGCTTGCCTGTCCGGCCATGGCCGAAACCCAAGGTCTGGAGCTGGGGCAAGTGCTGATTCAGGCTGAAGAGCAAAGCGACGAAGACCGCAACATCGAGGACGCCAAGGCCCGGCTGGCCGAAGTACCTGGCGGCACCAATGTGGTCGATATGCGCCGTCCTTTGCAGGGCCGCGTTTCGAGCAATCAGGAGGTACTGGCGTATCAACCGGGGGTGTATGCGCAGTCGGCGGGCAACGAAGGGGTGAAGATCTCGATCCGCGGCTCGGGGATTAATCGCGCGCCGGGCGCCCATGCCTCGGGGTTGTATGCCATGCTCGACGGTCTGCCGCTGACCGGTCCGGGCGGCACGCCCTATGAATTGCTGGAGCCGCTGTGGCTCGACCACGTGGAAGTGCTGCGCGGCGCCAACGGTTTCGACCGTGGCGCGCTGGCCCTGGGCGGCGCCATTGATTACGTCAGCCACACCGGCTACGACGCGCCGCTGTTGCAGGTGCGCTACGCCACGGGAAGCCACGGTTATCAGCAGCGCCAGGTCAGCTCCGGGCAGGTGCTGGGGAATTTCGATTACTACGTAGCCACGACCGACGCGCGGGCGGATGGCTATCAGGATCACACCGCCAGCGAGAGTCAGGGCGTCATCGCCAATTTTGGTTATCGCTTCAATCCGAACCTGGAAACGCGTTTCTACCTGCGCTACCGCCAGACCGACAACGACCTTGCCGGACGCGTGACCAAACACTCCATCGAGCACGATTCACGCGCAGCCAACCCGGCTTACGTGACGCGGGACGACCGCCGCGAACAACCGGGCAGCACCTTCCTCGGCAACAAGACCACGTACTACATCGATGACGATTCGAGCATCCAGACCGGGCTGGTCTATCACGACTATCCGATGGACTTGCGCGAGGGGCTCAACCGCTTGAAGGTGGCGTATACGGACGTCAGCGGCACGTTTGACTACAAGCGTCGCGACACGCTCTGGGGCCTGGAAAGTAAAAGCACGCTGGGCCTGCGAGTGACCAAGCACCTGCCCAATGCCGGCGCCAGCGAACTGGTGCGTATTCCTTCCGGCAACACCGCCGGCTACGCGCCGGGCACGCACATGCGCAACTTCACTTATCAGGGCTCGGACAGCGTTTTGCATCTGGGCAATGACCTGGAAATCGCCGACGACCTGTGGCTGACCACCGGCCTCGCCGCAATTTACACACGCCGCGAAAGCGCGGTCACCTTTCCGCAAAATGGTGGCAAGACCAGCCTCAGCGACTGGGATTACGCACCGCGCCTGGGCCTGCGCTACCAACTCACCCCAGATGTGCAACTGTTCGGCAATCTCAGCCGCTCGGTCGAAGCGCCCCACCCGTGGTCGCTGATCTACAGCTCGAACATTCGCTTTCCGGCAGGCAGCGGCGCCGCCACGGGCGCCCAGCGCGATCCGATAAAGCTGCGAAACCAGACTGCGACCACCCTGGAAATCGGCGGTCGCGGCGACAGCACGATGGGCCAGTGGAGCCTGGCCTGGTACTACGCTCAGGTACGACACGAATTGCTCTCGGTATTGCCAGATGCCAACGCCGTGACGCCCTACGAACTCAACGCCAGCCCCACCGTGCACCAGGGCGTGGAAGCAAGCCTGCTGAGTACACTCTGGTCGTCGGACGCTGGCGGCCAACTGCACTTGCGCCAAAGCTACACCTTCAGTGACTTCCATTACCGCGACGACGACCGCTTCGGCGACAACCGCTTGCCGGGCCTGCCGATGCATTTCTACCAGGGCGAATTGCGTTACGACTGGCCACAAGGATTCTTCGCCGCGCTGAATACGCAGTGGGCGTCCAAAGTGGCGGTGGATTACGCCAACAGTTATTACGCCGATCCCTATGCCATTTTCGGCGCGACGCTGGGTTTCAACGCACCGAAGGACGACTGGCAGACCTGGCTGGACGTGCGCAACCTGACGGACAAGCACTACGCCGCCACCGTCACGCCGGGTTACGACGACAAAGGGCTGGACGTCGCTCGGTCAACGCCGGGCGAGGGTCTGGCGGCGTATGTCGGGGTGTCGTGGAGTCTGCGCTGATGCCGCAGAGCCGTTAACGACTCAACCACTCAACAACCCAACAATGGCAACGTCACCACAAACTCACTCCCCATCCCGCTGCCTTCGCTGGCGGCGGTGACCTTGCCGCCGTGGGCTTCGACCAGCTCGCGAACGACGGTCAGGCCAATGCCCAGGCCAGACCCGTTGAACCCGATGGCGTGCTCGTCTTGAACGTAAGGGTCAAAAATGAACGGCAGTGCCTTGGCCGAAACGCCGATGCCATTGTCGGAAATACTGATCCGTAAAACATCGGCCTCGACCGTTAAAGACAGTTCGATTCTGCCGTCGATCGGCGTGTACTTGGCCGCATTGGCCAGCAGATTATTGAGAATCTGGGCGAGGCGTCCCGGGTCACCATCGACCATCAAGACACCCTCAGGAAGGTGGGCATCGAATTGCTGCTTCTGCGCATTCATCACCGGGCTACAGGCATCGATGGCGCTGTTCAGAATTTGAATCATGTCGACTTCGCGGCGATCGATGCGCAACTTGCCTGTACTGGCGCGGGAGACGTCGAGCAGATCGTCTACCAACTGTGAAATATGCTGCACCTGACTTTCGATCAACTCACGCATCCGCGGCAGTTGGTCGCTGGGCAGCCGAACCATACGCTCGGCCATCATGCTGATTGGTGTCAGCGGGTTGCGCAATTCATGGGCGACCATCGCCAGCACGCTTTTCTGCTGACTCAGTGCATGCTCGGCCGTCGCCTGAAGGTCCTGAGCGCTGAGTGCGGCCATGACCAACTGCGCATTCGCTTCGCGCAACTCCTGATACAACTGCTGCTCCTCCAGACGCGGGGGAGCGACAGCGTCTGATTGCGCCAAGAGTATCGCCAGCACCAATTGTTGATTGGCCTCGATCACCTGCTCGACTTGCTGGGTATCCACCAGCCGACTGCTGGCGTCGTTCAGCTGTTTTTGCAGCGCGGCCAAAACCGTGCGTGCTTCCACGGTTTTCTGGCCAAGCAGGAAGAGTTCGTGAGCGGCATTGGCCCTCTCGCGCTCGGTCTTGTCACCCTCTTTACTCATGAGTCGGGCTCAAACATTTTTATCTCCTTGGAGTGCTGCTCCTGAGCGCTGTCGGGTCGGTCGACCACCGAGCAGCCCCTCCTGTTCCGGCAACATTTCACCGATGTGCAGGCCACTGTCGTCAATGGTGTACTGGCGTAACTCATCAGAATGCGCACTGGCCCGGACCTTGACCACCGCCATGATGCGCAACAACCGGCTCTCGACTTCAATATAGCGCTGGACGATGATCGCATCGGTCAGAAACGCCGTGCCGTAAGGACTGAAGCGTAAATCGGTATAGCGATCTTCCAGCTCCGAGGTCATCAACACACTGACCCCGGAGTTGGTCAACGCCGTGACCATGCGCGACAACGACTCACGGAAGTCTTCGCGGAAGGTCGGCGCCACTGCCAGTTCAAAGCCTGACAGTGAATCAATGACCACGCGGGTGGCTTTCAGCCGGGTGATCTCGCCGAGCAGCAGTTGGACAATTTCGTCGATCGACAGATCTGGCGCGCGACTGTCCACCAGACCGACCTGACCGCTCGCAATCAAGCCCGACAGGGTGGCGTTCTGCGAATGATTGGGCCGCTGTTCGAATACCGCGATCACGCCGGTTTCGCCGTTGCGCGCGCCCTCAGCGAGGAAAGTCGCCGCCAGGATGCTCTTGCCCGACCCCGAAGGCCCGGCCACCAGCAACGAATAGCCCAGGGGCAAGCCCCCGCCGAGCATCTCGTCGAGCCGCGCAACCCCCATGTTCAAGCGCTTGATCGGCGATTCCAACGGCGCATCAACCGGGCTGGCTATAACGGGTGCAAAAACCTTGATCCCGGACGTCGCAATGCGAAAGGTGTGCAACCCCGGCAACGTCGGTTGGCCGCGCATTTTCATGATTTCCAGCTTGCGCACCATGGAGTTGCGCTGAACACTTTGACGCAACCAGATCAGGCCATCGGCCACGGTGAAAATCGGGTTGGTGTCGGTTTCAGTGAAGTACTCGCCGATCAGAAACGTCGTCGCCTGCCAGGTCGTCATCAACATGCCCAGTTGCTGAACGAATTGCGGCAGATTGTTGTTCGGATTGTCCTGCGTCTGACTGGCCAGCACCACGGAGCGGAACGAATCGACAAACACCAGCGCCGGCGAGTGCGTTTCGACTTCGCTGACGATGCGCCGCAGCACCTCGTCCAGGTCCCCGGCCAAGGTGTCTTCGGCCAGGTTGATATAACGGATCGACTGGTTGATCGCTTCGCTGTCGAAAAAGTCGAATTGCTGCTGATAACGCAGCATCTTCAGCGGCGGTTCACCGAGCACGGTAAAGAACAGCGCCGGGCGCTCGGGCGTCGCCAGGGCGAACATCATCTGGTGCGCCAGCGTGGTCTTGCCGCAACCCGGCGGGCCGGCGATCAGGTTGAACGAAAACTCCGGCAATCCTCCGCCCAGCACCTCGTCCAGTCCTGGCACGCCGGTGGCCAGGCGGTTGATAGTCACTTTGGTGCTCATGGCGAATTTTCCTGCGAGGGGGTGTCGCTCAAAGAAGGTTCCCACACGCCACGAAGCAAACGTGCGGTGAGCGAGGGCCCGATCAGCGTGGTCAGAAGCTCGTAGAGAGTAGTCAGCAACACTTCACCGAAAAACAGCGCTTCGGTGTCTTGCTGCTCGACGAGTACGGATTTGAGGGCAATCAGGTCCATCGCGGCCGGCACACTGTCATAGGTGCCGGCCAGGCGCGGATGGGTGGAAACGCACAGATGCAGACTGCGCCGGTAAAGCGCGACAACCCCTTGCTGGCCGATAATGGGCGTCAGGGCTGCGTCCATAGCCTGCAATATCGCAACAATCGCCTCGGCAATGTTTGCAGTGTCAGCATGGGGACCAACACGGTGCGCCAGAGAAGCTACGATCCGGCGGCTCTCTTCGCTAAGCGTGGACATGGCTGACTGATATCTGATGAGCAGACCTTGATGGTACACCCTCAGGCCAACTATAGAGCCCCTTAAAGACGCCGCACTGCAATTGAGCCGTTGATGAGGGAACGTCAGGCCCGCCTCCAACGTGGTTTGGGTGAGTGATTGGGGCGGTTTGCCCGCTTCTTGCAGTTTTTCAGTCGGTCCTGACTATGCCGACGACACTTTTGAACTGAGACGTTTCAGCCACTGCCGCGATAATCGAAGGCTAATGGATGAAATATCGAGGTTCAGCATGACTAGCGCCGCTACCAAGCAGGTCAGCCCGAAAACCCTGAGAAAAGTGATTGTCGCCGCCGGCATCGGCAACTTCGTCGAGTGGTTTGACTTTGCCGTCTACGGCTTCCTGGCAACGACCATCGCGCAGCAGTTTTTCCCCAGTGGCGATGCCAGCGTCGCATTGCTGAAAACGTTCGCGGTGTTCGCTGTGGCCTTTGCGTTTCGGCCTCTGGGCGGGATTTTCTTCGGCATGCTCGGCGACCGAATTGGGCGCAAGCGCACGCTGGCGATGACTATCCTGCTGATGGCCGGCGCGACGACCCTGATCGGCTTGTTGCCGACGTATGCGGCGATTGGCGTCATGGCCCCCGTACTTCTGAGCCTGATCCGCTGCGCCCAGGGTTTTTCTGCCGGGGGCGAATACGCCGGTGCCTGCGCCTATCTGATGGAACATGCGCCCAGCGATAAACGGGCCTGGTATGGCAGTTTCATTCCGGTGTCGACCTTTGCCGCGTTTGCCGCAGCCGCGGTGGTGGCTTACGCACTTGAAGCGTTACTGTCGGCCGAAGCCATGGGCAGTTGGGGCTGGCGCCTGCCGTTCCTGATTGCCGCGCCGTTGGGCTTGGTGGGTCTGTACTTGCGTTGGAGGCTGGATGAGACCCCTGCGTTTCAGGCCGTGACGGAGCAACAGGCTGTGGCACACTCCCCGCTCAAGGACACCTTGCGCAACCATGGCGCAGCAATCTGCTGCCTGGGGGCGTTCATTTCGCTGACGGCTTTGTCGTTCTACATGTTCACCACTTACTTCGCGACCTACTTGCAGGTCGCGGGAGGACTGAGTCGCGCTACGGCATTGCTGGTGTCGCTGATTGCACTGATCTTCGCCGCATTGATGTGCCCCCTGGCCGGGTTGTTTTCGGACCGGGTCGGGCGTCGGAAAACCGTGGTGACCGCCTGCGCGCTGTTGATCGTGGCGGTGTATCCGTCGTTCCTGATGGCCAGTTCCGGCTCGTTCGCGGCGTCCATCGTCGGCGTCATGCTCCTGGCGATTGGCGCGGTGTTGTGTAACGTGGTGACCGCTGCGTTGCTCTCGGAAACCTTCCCCACCCGCACGCGCTACACCGCGTCGGCCATCACCTACAACATGGCCTACACCCTGTTCGGCGGCACTGCACCGCTGATGGCGACCTGGCTGATCAGCACAACCGGGAGCAACCTCTCGCCGGCGTTTTATCTGATTGCCATTGCGATGCTCGCGTTGGTCGGCGGTTTGGCGTTGCCCGAGACGTCGAGGATTTCCCTGCATGATGTTGCGTCGAGTAAGAAGAACGCAGAAGTGCCTGCAGTAGTCTGAGGGGGAAATTCACCCTCTTGGCTGGCTAACCCTTCAGCGCCGCTTCAATCGTCGCGATGTCGATCTTGCCCATTTTCATCATCGCTTCGAACGCACGCTTGGCCGCCGCGGGATCGGGATCGGTGATCGCCGCCATCAGCATGCGCGGGGTGATCTGCCACGACAGCCCCCACTTGTCCCGGCACCAACTGCAGACGCTTTCCTCACCGCCGTTGCTGACAATCGCGTTCCACAGGCGATCGGTTTCGGCCTGGTCGTCGGTCGCCACCTGGAACGAGAACGCCTGGCTGTGCTGGGTCCCGGACCCGCCGTTCAACCCGAGACACGGGATGCCCATCACCGTGAACTCGACCGTCAGCACATCGCCCTGCTTGCCCGCGGGATAGTCGCCGGGGGCACGATGGACAGCGTTTACCGCGCTGTCGGGAAACGTTTCGGCATAGAACGTTGCGGCGTCCAGCGCAGTGCCGTCATACCAAAGGCAAATCGTGTTTTTGCTGGCCATTCTGGTTCTCCAAAAAATGCGGCTGACTGGTTAAACCGTAACGCGACCTGTAGCGGCTGGCGAAGCCTGCGTCGGCTGCTACAAGGAGCGCGTGGGACACGGCTGATCATTGATTCTAGCTGCCCAGCGTGGCTTCAGTTCTGCGTCTGCTGCCCGCCGCTCGGTAGCACACCCTTGAGCTTCATGAAACTTCGTTGATTCAGCCTATGTTTACGTCCGCCGATACCCAGGTATGAATGATACGTTCACAAATACCGCGTATCTTGCCCGACACAAAGCGTCTCAACGCGGCCACCGGCCTCCTTCGCCAAGGAAGAACCATGATCATTGCTTCAACTTCAACCAATGCGGCGATGTCTGCCTATACGTCTGCCGTCGATGCGAAGGCGGCGGCCGATGCCCAACAGCGCGTGGCTCAGGATGACCCGGCCAAGACGCCAAACGAGGATTCGGTGAGCCTGTCCAGTACGTCCACCGGCTACAGCAACTCGATTGCCGGCAATGCACCGTTTTTCCCTGTGCGTACGGGGATGAACGCCGATGCGCTCGTCCTCGGCGCCTCCAAGCCTGGCGCGATCTCCAGCTCCAAGGACAAAACCTTTGCCGAAGTGGCCACGGATGCCCGCAAGCGCATGGATGAAAAGTACGCGCTGATGAAAGCCAGCGGCAAACCCTACGCCGGCACCGACGAAGACCGTAACGGCCTGATGGGCGATCTGGACCGACGTTCGCTGAACGCCGTCGCCACCAATCAGGGCGGGTCTTTCAGCGCAGAGGAGCAAGCCTCGGCACAAGCCTTGATGCGCCAGCAGGGGCGCCTCGCGACCGGTTACTACAGTGGCCCGGCGGATCAGGAAAAAAACTGGAAAGACCCGTTTCTCAATGACCCGTTCGCTCGCGCCAGCGCTGCCCTGGATTTCATGGACAACATGAGCCCGGAAGAAAAAAACACGCCTGAATGGCTGTCGCAGCATCTGTCGCTGGAAGCGGCGTTGAATCAAAGCGGGAGCCTGGACCCTGCCGAAAAGGAGGCCGGGCATTTCCACAACCTGGCGGAAATCCTCGCGGGTATCGTCACGGACGGATCTGACAGCGAAAAATCCGATGCCGCCAAGAACGTTGATCCGAGTGTCGGGATTCTGAAAAAGCTGCAATCGCTGACGGCCTGACGAACGCGGACCCTGTGTGTCTGCTCGGTCGCATTCACGCTACAAAACCGGTAGGAGCCGGATTGCCGGCGATTGGGCCTTGAATATCGTGGTGATCGTTCGGGCCTCATCGCTGGCAAGCCAGACGCCTACAGGAGACGGGGCTACTCCTCCAAACGCCCTGGGCCCTCGCGGTCGTGTTCGTATCGTCTGATCAATGGAAACGGCGGTAACCATGACTCCCGCCGCGTGATCCAGCTTTCGTAGGTGGGCGTCAATTGGTCCGGCGCATCCAGTGATCCCAGGTTCACTTCGATTTCATCGTCGGTGCGGGCAAAAACCGAAGAGCCACATCGCGGACAGAAAAATCGCCCGGCGTAGTCGCGTGTTTCGCCCATTATCTTCACCGCACTGTCCGGAAATATCGCAGAAGCATGGAACAGCGCCCCATGATGTTTCCGGCAATCGAGGCAGTGGCAAAGCCCGACGCGGTAAGGTCGTCCCAACGCTTCAATTCGGACGTCGCCGCACAGGCAGCCACCGGTAAATCGTTCCATTCTGTGCCTCCGCTCAATCGTGCCGTCGTGGGACTTACAACGATAGCAGCCGCCGTCGGTCGCTATAATCTTGCGCTACAGATGCTTTTTACATATTTTTGCATCTACAGATTCAGCGCGAGGTATTCACCATGGCCACCGCCCTCCAGCAGCAAGCCTTCACCAAGAGTCAGTGCGTGACTGGCCTGCGGGCCGCTGTCGGCATCCTCGAAAAATGGCGGGCGTCCAGCGATCAGGCCTGCCAAATCCTGCGCATTTCCCGCAGCACCTACACCCGCGCGCGCCAGCATGATGCCGATTGGTCGGTGGCACTGGACGCCGACCAGATGCAGCGCATCAGTTTCGTCCTCAACATCCACGCCGCGCTGCGCCTGGTGTTCGATAACCCGGAAAACGTCTACGGCTTCCCGTCGATGGCCAACCACAACGAATTCTTCAACGGCCGCTCTCCCCTCGAAATCATGGCGCAGGGCGACATGATTTCCCTGTATGAAACTTTCCGCCGCATCGACGTGCTGCGAGGCGCCCAATGGTAAACCCGGGCGAACTGGCAGAACTGACCGGTGAGCGATTGCAGGCCTATCGATTGGTCAACTCCAAGTTTCCACCGGTAGCACTGTTTGATGACGTGGCGGATGCGGACGCGTTCGAGGTGCTGTACCAGATACAGGAACTCACCAACCCCCGACTGAACAATGAACTGGGTCGCCTCGAGTTGATTCGCCGCAGCGAAATTCCTTTCGGCATCCCCGGTTGCTCCTACGCGACAGCACCGTTTACCCACGTCAACCCGGCCGGCTCACGCTTCAGCGATGGGCGGTTTGGTGTGTTGTACCTGGCAGACACGCCGGAAACGGCGCTCGCCGAAGTGAAACATCACCAGAGCCTGTACTGGTCCAACGTGCCAAGCCTCAACTACGAGCGGTTTGTTTTCCGGGGGTTGGCCTGCTCTTTTGTGGAAGTCGGGATGAAAGACGCGACGTCCATTGCGATGACCGATCCTGTTTACGATCCCGACGACTACACCGACGCCCGACGATTGGGATTGTTGATCAAAGAAGCGGGATGCCCGGGGCTTCGATATCACTCTGTGCGGATGCCCGGCAGTCATTGTTGGGCGTTGATGACGCCAAAACCGGTTTTATCGGTGATTCAGTCGGCGCACTACGAAATGGTCTGGAATGGCCAGGTAACGAGCGTCAGCCAGATTCGTGAGGCTTGAATCTGTCGGGACAACGGGGCACATCATCCAGCCATTGCCGGCGTCGATAGTCACCATCAACCCAATGAAGTTCTCTTAAAAACTCCGGGGCGTAACATCGCATCCATACCAACCAATAACACCCCGGAGCACACCCTCATGAAACGCCAAATCATCCTCAGCATCGTTTTCTCGGTTTTTGCAGCCAACGCTTTCGCCGCGCCCCATGCCCGCACGATGATCGCTGAAGGCGGTTCGGACCGTTTGATTGAAAGCCGTGTGGCCGAAGGTGGTTCGGATCGTCTGCAAGAACGTCGCGTTGCCGAAGGTGGTTCGGATCGTCTGCAAGAACGTCGCGTTGCCGAAGGTGGTTCGGATCGTCTGCAAGAACGTCGCGTTGCCGAAGGTGGTTCGGATCGTCTGCAAGAACGTCGCGTTGCCGAAGGTGGTTCGGATCGTCTGCAAGAACGTCGTGTTGCCGAAGGTGGTTCGGATCGTCTGATCGAAAGCCGTGCAGCATGAATGAATAGCTGCACCGTACGACTCGACAAAAAGCCCGGCCTGACCCGCCGGGCTTTTTCGTGCACGGTCGTTTGTGATGCCTTTGATTGACGACAACCCTTCATTGGGAAGCGTCCTTCCGTGTTTAAAGACCCTTCCTACATAACCCGAAGCACCCCGCTGGTAGTGTGCGCGCCAATTCACAGGTGCACGGACCATGGACGGTTTGCACATCACGCTTCTTAAGGATAAGCGTATGTCCCGATCGGCCAACACCGCGCAATTCGCGCTGCACATTCCTTCTGTCAGACACGATTTCAAGGTGCTCGCCTTCGACGGTGTCGAGGCCATCAGCGCTTTATATGCGATCAAGGTCGAACTGGTCAGCGAGCACCCGGATTTCGATCTGGAGAGCCTGCTCAGCCAACCGGCATTTTTGCAGTTCGGGCATAACGGCGAAGGTCTTCATGGGCATATCGAAGACGTCCGCACGGGTGAACCCGGCAAACGCCTGACCCGTTATCACCTGAAGCTCGTACCGAGGTTGCATTACCTGCAGTTCAGCTACGATCAGCGGATTTTCCAGAACCTGACGGCGCCGCAGGTCATCGCTCAGGTGCTCAAAGGTCACGGCATTCAGGCCGATACCTTTGCCTTCCATGTCAGCACCAGCCCCGAGCGCGAATACTGCACGCAATACGGGGAAAGCGATTTCGAGTTCATCCAGCGCCTGTGCGCCGAGGATGGCATCGCGTGGCATCACCAGCATTCGCCGCAAGGGCATGTGCTGGTGTTCACCGACGATCAGACCTGGTTTCCAAAACTGGGCGCAACCCCCTATCTACAACCTTCCGGCATGGTCGCGGAGCACCCGGTGGTCCGCCAGTTCTCCACGGGTTTCAGCAGCCGCACCAGCACCGTCACGCGCCGGCACTACGACTTCCGGCGCCCTAGCCTGCTGCTGGAAAGCCGCTTCGCCGCCGAATTCACACCAGAACTTGAAGACTATCGCTACCCCGCATTGATCGAGAACGAACAGCTCGGCAAGCAACTCGCTCGTCAAGCGCTGGAGCGCCACCGTGTTGATTACCAGTTGGTCGAGGGTGAGAGTGATCAACCGTGTTTGCGCAGTGGTCATTTCTTTGACTTGGCCGAACATCCGCGCAAAGGCTGCAACGATTTATGGCTGTTGCTCAACGTGACACACACGGGAAAACAGCCACAGGCACTGGAAGAAGCCATCACCCACGACATCCAGCCTGAAGACGGCTTTACCCAGGGCTATCGCAACCGTTTCAGCGCCATCCCGTGGGACGTGTTTTATCGACCGCCACTACGTAAAAGAAAAACCCTGCTGGTGAGCCAGACCGCCCGCGTGACCGGCCCTGCCAGTGAAGAGATTTACTGCGATGAATACGGTCGCGTGAAAGTCGAATTTCATTGGGACCGGGCCGAACACGATAATGAAAAAAGCAGCTGCTGGCTGCGGGTATCGAGCCACTGGGCGGGGCCACGTTTCGGCGCGGTGACCATTCCGCGTATCGGCATGGAAGTGGTCGTCACCTATCTGGACGGCAATCCCGACCACCCGCTGATCACCGGGTGCGTGCCGAACAAGGTCAATGCGGTTCCCTACCCATTGCCCGAAAACAAAACCAAAACCGTATTGCGCAGCCACAGCTCGCCGCACACCGGCGGCTACAACGAGCTGTCGATAGAAGATCGCGCCGGGCAGGAGCAAATCTACCTGCGCGCCGAGCGCGACCTCGAACAACTGATCCTCAACGACAGCGACAGCAAAATCGGCAACGACCGCCGTGAACAAATCACCCGCGACAGCCACAGCCTCATCAACAACGACCGTTTCGAACAGGTGGACCGTAACAGCGCCAGCCTGATCAAGGGCGACGAGTTGCACACCACCCAAGGTGCTCGCCACACCGTGATCGGCGGTAACGAGGTGATTTCCATCACCGGCAACAGCAGCCTGACAGCGCAAGGTGCGCTGGTGATTCAGGCCGGGCCGCATGCTCATGTCACGGCGAACAACGTGGTGGTCAAGGGTGGACAGAGTTTGACGTGGGAGTGTGGCGGTCACTTCATCGTCATTAATGCCAGCGGGATTTTCAGCAGCGTGGCCATTGTTGTGGGGGGTGCGCCCCTGGCCGGGATGGCTGCAGAGTTTGCCCGTTCATTGATCCCCGTAGCGCCACAAGCCCTGTTTGCACCCTCACTGGCCGCGCAAAAACTTGCATTGATCCAGGCGGCTGAGCTCGCTGCGCCGGTCTGTGCCGTGTGTGAAAAGCTGGCGGAGGTGTGGGCATGAATCAGGCTTATCTGCTGCTGGATCGCTCCCAGATCGGACATTTGCCTCAGCGCCTGTTTGAGCTGGGATGCCCAACCTATCAATCGCTCTACCTGGGGACCGCTTACAGCGCGCTGGAAGAGGTCGGGCCGGTGTTGGTGCCTGTCGCTCCCGACAGCCCGCTGGCCCAGACCTTTTTCAAGGAGTGGAGCGCTACGTGTGGCATCTGGCTTGAATCACAGGCACAGGAAGCTGTGGTGCTTGAGCATTTACGCAGCCTGATCCACGTTCGTGTTGAAGGAGACGTCACGGTCCTGTTCCGTTACCACGACCCGCGCATCACGGGATTGTGGCTGTCGCCATTGTCCGTCAGCGAGCGTGATCGTGTGATGGGGCCTGTGCGACGAGTCCGGCTCCCGACATTGGATATCGTTCAGGAACATCCGGATCAACCTTCTGCGGCGTATGCCCACGAGCCCTGGTTGTTCCTGTCCGCGCAGCAATTGGAGCACTTGGGCACCGCCCAGCGACAGCGCTTCGCTCGACAATTGATCGAACACGGCCAGCACTACTTTTGCGAATACCTGCAAGGGCTGGACGCGGTTGCACTGCAACAGTGGGCGTCGCACTGCCAGCACAGTGCCGCTCGTCACGGTTACAGCGCCATCGATGAAGTGCTGCTGTGGGCTCGCTTCCATGCTGTGCTGGGCAATGATTTCCCCGATGCCCCTGCTCACGCCGTTTACCGAAATATGTTGGCCGAGCCCGGTGTGTCGCCGGGGCAACGGCTGGACAACCTGAATGCCGAACTGACGCGTCAGCAGCTTACCGACAAGGAGTTCAGCGTATGAGCGCAAAACAACTGGCGATGATCGACCGGGCCGCTCAAGCCGAACGCGCCGCCAAGGCTCAGCCTCACCTCGATATCAACAACACGCTGGCGCCGTGCCCGGCCAGCCAGCCCGAGATTTTCGTGGTGCCCGTACGCTATGCCCTGGCTGAAGAAAAGGCCGGGCATCCGAGTTGCGTTCCCGGCATCACCACGCAAAGTCGACCCATGGCCGCACGGCGCTTACGTGCAGGGTTTGTCTATCTCTGGCAACACCCTGGCCCCCTTAAACGCTATGCCGTTTCGCCGAATGGCCTGCTCCAGGAGCAAGCACTGGAGGCTGAAGCGACCACGGTACTTGACGCCACGCTGACCGGGTTGGCGCTGGAAAAAATCCACGATGCCTGGATGCTCTACAGCGAGTTCCCGCTAAACCCCGAGCATTGCCAATCGTTGAGCGACCACAGCGCCAAGCGCCATGAACACATGCGTCATGTCGCCCTGCGTACCGTGGCCAACGAACTGCAAGCCGAGCATTGCCCGCCGCTGGAAAAAGCGGTTGAGGTCATGGCCGAGCTGATCCCCGACACCTTCGCCCGGGCCATGAAAGCCGACCTGCAACCCTGCGCCGAGGAGACTGGCGCGCTGGGCGAAATCGTGATGAAAGACCCGACGCCAGCCAACATCAAGGCCTACACCGACGCCATGCACCGCGCCCGCCAACGCGAAAAAGTCATCAGCCAACACCCCGAAGCCAGCGATCAAGCGCCAGGCGAATGGAGCGCCGAACCGTGGGATGGGCAAGGCACTCAGGATTGGCTGGACAGCGCCAAGGCCAACACCGAAGGCCTGTACGCCGTCTTCGCCTGCCTGGACGACGATCTGGGCGTACTGCGCGACATCAATCACGAACAGGAATGGCTGGAAGCGAGCCACGAACAATGGCTGGGCGAGAACAATCTGCGCTTGAGCATCGGCGGCTTCGTGCGCAGCCTGATCAGCGAAGACAGCGCCGAGCTGGCGGGATCCATCAGTTATCGCTACAAGGAGCGCGACATCGACCTCACGCCCGAGCAGGGCCAGATCATGCTTGACACCCAGCGTCGGCTGGACGAAGAACTCAGGGCCGAAACCCAGGCCCGTCAATACGGTGGGCAGCCCACTCAAGCTGAAGCCACCGCCCGCGATGCGCGGATTGCAGGCATCGTCGCGCCGGTGCGGGCGTTTATTCCGCCGGACTTGTACAACGAAACGGAATTCATCGTCCGTGAATACCGCGCGGAAAAACACGCCAACCTCAACAACCATGCGTTCAGTGCCAAGGTCGGTGAATACATCGACGTCGCTGCCATGAACACCTGGTTCGCGCAGACGGCCACCGCGCACTATCAGCACATCGAACAGCGGCACACCGCATTGTTTGCCGACCGGGGCGTGTACCTCGAGCGCTCGCGCAGCGGCACCTGGTTTGTCGATTACCACGACCTGGAGACGCGGCACTGGCTGACCGAACTGGCCACCGGCTGCCTGACCGCCCAATGCATCCGCGCCCAAGGCGCCGAGCAATATGCCGACTACGTACGCGCCGTGGACGGTGGCGCGCTGAAACACCTGTTCAACGCCTGGACGCCTTCAATCGATGCGGCACTCAACAGCACCTCTCGCCTGAACGAGCTGATGGCAGCGCTGGCCTCCGACAACATCAGCGCCACCCATCAGGCGCTGGCCCCCTTGAACGCCGCGGCCTTGAACGACATCGCAGCCATGGCCCGCGAGGCGAGCAGTGCATGGAGTGAATTGGTCAATCGGTTGGCGGCGGCGCTGTTGTTGCTCAGGAGCGACAACGGCTTCAGCCGGTCATGGATGGGAATCCTCATCGCTGCGCGCTTGGGCAATAGTGTGCGTCTGGAATCTGTGATCGAGGGCGGCCGGCCGGTGTGGAAGCTGCTGGGGAAGCTGGGCGAGGCACTGGCCCGTTGGGTGAGCGAAACAGGCAAGGCCATTGGCGCGGGGCGCGTCGGGCGAATTATCAACTCGCCCATGGTCACCAACAGCGGCGGCGTGGTGCCGTTGGCGGCGTTGTTGTTGAACGTGCTGAATGCGTACAACCATTTGAGCAGGGCCGGGGTGTTGGAGGGTATGGACAGCCGGCGCAGGAGTGAGACGGTTTCGGTGACTTTATATGCGGCGGTGGCGTTGGTGACGGTGGTTGATAACCAGGTGAGGAAGGGGTTTGGGGTCAGAGAAATGTCCATGCGGCTGCCTAATGGCAGGGTCGCAAGTACGTCGACGCTTACTTTGTTTGGTGGGGTCATTGGAACCCTTTCCTTTGGCGCAGCTATAAACGAATTCAAGTCCCTTCAAATACAACTTGAAAATGCCCAGAACCGAGTCGACCCATGGCTCGAAATGCGCCAAATAGTCGTAGGTGGTCAAGTAGCGGCGTTTGGCGCCCAGGCACTCTTAGGACTTTCCTACACTGCCCGCACCATTGCTGGCTCAATAACCGTCGAAGCGGCGATCCAGCGGTACGCGCTGTACATGGGGCCCTTGAATTGGATCATTCTCGGCTTAGGGGTTGTTCACCTGATTGCATGGTTCTTTGAGCGAACGCCGCTGCAAAACTTCCTGAACTATTGCTGCTGGTCGAAAGCCCGAGCGAGCGATCTGGCACCCATCGCGCCTAAAGCGCAGCTGGACGAGCTCGATCGGCTGTACTTCATTCTTTATGCGCCTCGAGTCCGCATGGAAAGCAGCTCGCAGGCGACTACCGGTCGCGGCCCTTCTGGCCTTGCATTTGAAAGCTCCATCACGGCCCTGACCATCGACTTGCCAGGTGCGGAGCCCGGCAGTGTCTACCTGGAACTGAGCATGATGGGGAACCCGGTCGACAGCAAAGCCAACATGCACCTGATCAAAAACAGCCCTACCCCCAATTTCAAGGCGCCCCGTCCATGGCGAGATATGACGCCGTACTGGCTGAACAGCAGCACCTGTCAGTGGATACCGTTTAAAGAGGGCCAGGGTTTACGCGTGACGGGGCCGTTTGAACCGGTGTGGAAAGTATTAGTCACGACTCCCAGCACCGTCTCCCTGCGTTTGCGCTATCGCACGCCACTCACCTCAATGCTTGGCGCGAGCACCTTCATCGGCGGTGAGCGAGGGCTTGCCTTTACCCTCAATCACGACACCGGCGTCATCGAACTGTGGGGTGATCCGACGCCTGAACTGGATCGTGTGCCGAACTATCCGCTGGGCGAGGATCACCCCGGCGCTATTTACCTGCAACCCAAGGACAAACGATGAGCACGCCACCGGCAGGCACCACGAAAAAACGGCTACTTTCGCGTAATGACTACTTGGCGCCGTTGCCGATTCCTACGGGTAGAAAACCTTCCGACGTGCTGAACATCATTTGGAGCAAGAACGAAGTGTTTTTGGATGTTGGGAACTACAGCATCGGTTCTGCGGTGATGGTTATGTGGCCGACGCTAATGGTGTTTTTACTTATGGGTTACATCACGCCTGAACCTGGAATGATTTGGGCTGGGGCATTAATCATTATCGGCGTCCCTTCAATAATTCTGATTCAAGGCCTATTCCGGGAAGCGCCACTACCCGTGCGCTTCAATCGCCAACGCCGAGAAGTTTGCGTGCCCCGCGACGGCGAATATTGGATCGTCCCATGGGAAAGCGTGACCGCCGCCGCCACCCAACAATCATCGGTAAGCCAGGGCGGCAGAAACACCATGGGTTTGTTAATCATCGGTTTCGAAAACCCTGACCCGCTGGCTGAGGAAGACAACAAGCATTTCTCACTGGGCTTCAACTGCGGCGGCGGCACCACCGCCATGGCGTTGTGGGAGTGCATGCGCAGTTACATGGAAATCGGGCCGGAGGCACTTCCCATCACAAATGACTTTGAAGGAGGGCGAGAAAAGCTGCGGGGCAGAAACGTCGTTTGGGGCATTTGCTGTGAATATCTAGATGGCATCAGGCAGTACCTGGTCGCCGGGGAAGTTGGCAAAGCGGTGTGGCTGGTATTTGGAGCAGTATTTCTGGGGGCACCGCTGGCAATGATGCTGGATGCCTGGAAGCTATCGCCGCCTCCCGATTTGCTCTATCCCGACATCATCGAATGGTCAAAACCATTGCCCCCGGAACAGTGGGCCAAACGCTCTCCTGAACTTGAAGCGGCCATCGCTAAGCGCGAAGCCGAACTCGCGGCTCAGGAAGAGCGAGCATCGGTTTGAGGGTGGGGATTCAACACGGTTTGGTGGTGGCGGCTGTGAGCCTTTCCTTCATCGGTGATGAGCGAGGACTCGCCTTTACCCTCAATCACGACACCGGCGTCATCGAACTGTGGGCTGACCCGACACCTGAACTGGACCTTGTGCCGAACTACCCGCTCGGCGAGGACCACCCCGGCGCAATTTACCTGCAACCCAAGGACAAACGATGAGCACGCCACCGGCAGGCACCACGAAAAAACGGCTACTTTCGCGTAATGACTACTTGGCGCCGTTGCCGATTCCCACGGGTAGAAAGCCTTCAGATGTGCTGAACATAATTTGGCGCAAGAACGATGTCTTTTTGGATGTTGGAAATTACAGCATTGGTTCTGCGGTGATGGTGATGTGGCCGATGGTGATGCTGTTCCTGGGGCTGGCCTATTTTTTTGAAGATCCTGATGCACTGATTTTGGGTGCTTGCATCATGGTCATCCCGATTGGCTTGGTGATCCAAGGGCTCTTTCGTGATGTGCCCCTCCCCGTGCGCTTCAATCGCCAGCGCAGAGAAGTCTGCGTCCCCCGCGACGGCGAATATTGGATCGTCCCTTGGGAGACCGTGACAGCCGCCGCTACCCAACACTCATCGGTAAGCCAGGGTGGAAAAAACACAATGGGCTTGTTGATCATTGGTTTTGAAAATCCTGACCCGCTGGCCGAGGAAGACAACAAGCATTTCTCACTGGGCTTCAACTGTGGCGGTGGCACCACGGCCATGGCGTTGTGGGAGTGCATGCGCAGCTACATGGAAATTGGGCCGGAGGCAGTCCCTGAAAGTCGCGTGGGCGTTGCGCCCTTCGAAGAAACACAAATAGGTTCGATCATCTCCGATTCGCGCAGAGGCAACCTGCCAGGTGTTATTTGGGGAATATTTTGCATTACGGTTTTGGGAACGTATGTGGCAGAAAAACTTCAGGACTTGAAGCTTTCTCATCCGCCCGAACTGCCCTACCCCGACATCATCGAATGGTCAAAACCATTGCCCTCGGAACAGTGGGCTAAACGCTCTCCCGAACTTGAAGCGGCCATCGCCAAACGCGAAGCCGAACTCGCGGGGCAGGAAGAGCAAGCATCGGTTTGATGGCCGGAACTCGACGCCGGTTGGCAGTGGCGCGACGCAATACTGTCTGAAACCTCACGTGCTGCGTCGTCAACTATGGCGGCGCTTTCGAGGGGTTCGCGTTAGCTCAATAGCTGTAGGAACGATCTGAAATTTCGCGCCTGGGTTCTCAACCGACCCGGCATCTGCCTATAGTTCCACCGTCGCTGCCAACGTGGCGACGGATCTTAGCCGGTCTTAATACAGATGAACCTCTCGAACGTATCCGGAGTTTTGACTATGGCTAAGTACCACCCGCTCCAAGGCAACTTCAGCGTCGGCCCCACCCTTTACATCGACACCGAAGCCCGCGCCGCCGACCTCCTCGAAACCGCCGTCCACCGCCTCAAAGCCGCGCGTAATCTGCTCAACAGCGTCACCTGCCTGTGCGTCAAAGAAGCCGAAGGTCACGACCTGGAGCATTTCGCCAATGCTGCCCATATGTTGGTCCAGGACGGCTGTGATGCCTTGGATGTGTTGGGCTGGACGCTGGAAAAAACAGCACGCTGATAATGAGAAAGCCGCGATGTTCGCGGCTTTTTCGTGCTCGGGATAAAAGCGCTACCCAGTGAATGACTGTTCGTCAGCCCAGACGAATTCGCGCCCGCCGCGTGGGTCACACCGGAATCAGCTCCACCCCGCTCCGGAGATCTGCCCATGCCCCGCGCCCAATCCGCCACTGCCCCCGCGCAGGCTCTGTTTCTTGAACAGAATGCATGGGTGCCGAATAACCCGCGCCTGCCGGTGCTCATTTATCCCAAGGCGATTGCCGTTCAGGGCAGCGACCCCGCCACGCTGTTCGAAAAAACCTTCAACGCGAACGGCTGGCCGCCGCAATGGCGTTACGGGGTGTATGACTTTCATCACTATCACTGCGAGGGCCACGAGGTGCTCGGTATTGCCCGAGGGCATGCGCGCCTGATGCTCGGCGGTCCGCAGGGTCATGTGCTGGAGGTCAGTGCGGGAGATGTGTTGCTGCTGCCGGCGGGCATCGGTCATTGCAACCTGGGCGCCAGCGATGACTTTCTGGTGGTGGGCGCCTACCCGCCGGGTCAGCACGCTGATATTTGCCGCGAGGCGCCAAGTGCGGAGCAGCGGGCAAGTATCGATGCGCTGCCCTTTCCCGAGTGCGATCCGGTTCAGGGCGCGGAAGGCGCGGTTGGCCAACACTGGGGCATCCCGGATCAGCCATGACCGCCTCGCCCTGTGGCTTGCGCGGAATACTTGAGATAGCGTCTTCACGCAAAACCTGTAGGAGCCCGGCTTGCCGGCGATGGCAATTTCACGGACGCTATCGCCGGCAAGCCGGGCTCCTACGGATTGGGGGATGTTCGCGAATGTCGGTTCAAACAAAACCTGTGGGAGCTGGCTTGCCAGCGATGGCGTCTGTCCCGACCATCATTGGTCGCCTGACCCACCGCTATCGCTGGCCAGCCAGCTCCCACAGGGGATCGGTGGGCTCACCCACGTCTTCAGTTGCCTGAACCAAAGCATTCGCGAGCAGGCTCACTCCTACAAGGGTTCCGCCAGGCCTTATCGCGCACAAATAAAACCGCCTGCCACTTAAACCTCCCGCTCGACCTGTGATAAACAACACCTGAATGCGAGTCCCGCGTCCAACGAGGTTTGCCCATGCTTTATTCCCCACGCCTGCCGCAACTGCTGCTTTGCGCCCTGACCGGATTGCTCGCTGGAGCCGCACAAGCAGACGCCTCCGCCCCGCCGCCCGACAGTTTGCAGCCGCTGGTGGCGACGATGAACGAACGACTGAACATCGGTGATCTGGTGGCGCTGACCAAATGGGACAGCCGCAAACTTATTCAGGACAGTGCTCGGGAAGCGCAAGTCATCGGCAACGCGAGGAAGGAGGCGGCCTCTCGAAAACTCGACCCGGAAGAGTTCGCCGATTTTATCGCCGCGCAGATCGAAGCCAGCAAACTGGTGCAATACGGATTGCTCGCGCAATGGCAAGCGGCGGGCAAGGCACCGGACGTGCCGCGCCCGGACCTCAACAGAGACATCCGTCCACAACTGGATGCACTGCAAGGCCGCCTATTGCAGTACTACGCCGACTTCGCGCCCTATCGCAAAGACCCGAACTGCGCCCAATGGCTGGCGAAGACGCGATCCGCGCAGATCAAGGATGGCCTGCATGGTCAGGCACTGATCCGCGCCACTGGGGATTTGTGCGTTGTCGATTGACCCGTGTTTTACGGACGATCGGCTTTGTAAACCACACTCGGCGCCTGCCCCGGCACGTCGTCCAGCTCACTGAAACGCTGCAGGCCGATTTTTTCCAGCACACGAATCGACGCGACATGCGCCGGACGCACCAGCGCAAACACCTGCGGCATGTTCAGCTCATCGAAGCCATATTCCAGCGCTGCCCGACCCAGCTCGGTCGCGTAGCCCTGGCCCCAGGCGGACACGGCAAACCGATAACCCACGTTCAGCCGCTCAACGTCCCCGTACTTGTGCAAAGCGATGCCGCCGAAGCCGATGACGTCATTCGGCGCAGTCAATGTTGAGAGCGCCCACCACCCAAATCCGTGAACTTGCCAGTGACGAAGCCAGTCACGCAGCAGCGCTTCTGCCTGTTCAATAGCGGTCAGCGGCCCGGCCGGGTTGAACTGATTCGTCGCCGGGTCACCGTAGATTGCAAACAGGCTCGCGAGGTCCTCGGCGCGCGGCGGTTTCAATAGCAATCGCGAAGTCGTTCGCTGCATCGTTCAGTCCTTTCCGAGAGACGAAAAACTTATTGCGCCTGAAACGTCTGCAAGTACGCCAGCACATCCTCGATCTTCTCCGGATCGCTCAGTCCCCAAAAAATCATCCGCGTGCCGGGCACGACTTTCTTAGGGGCTTCGAGGTAGGCCGTCAGGGTTTCCCGCGTCCAGACGATACCGGCGGACTTCATCGCGTCGGAGTACTGATAGTCCGCCACGCTTCCCGAAGTACGCCCGAAAATCCCATTGAGCTCCGGGCCGAAGCCGCCGCGCGCCGACTCGCCGACTTGATGGCAGCCGCCGCAGATCCGCGTGAACAATTTCGCCCCGGCTTGCCCATCACCCGCCGCGACGGCTGGCGTGGCCACTATCCCGGCATTGATCACCAGGGCCAGGGTGAGTAAAGCGTTTCTCATCATATCCGTTCCAGATCGGGTAATGGTCGGTGTCGGGGCAACGATCGAAGCGTAACCGAACACCCACTTTTGATCATCAACACTTGCGTAATCCACCAGTAGGCTAAGCTCTGAGCAGCTAACTGCTCACGATGCTCGATTCTGCAGGTTTTGGTTGTTCTGGAGAGCGTCTGCACTGGCTATCTCAGACTGGCTGAAACTGTTCACGCAGGAATGACGTGATGACCGAGCCCCTCCTCAGTTTTGATGCGCTCAAGCGCGCTGCTGCTTCTGGTGAAATCGACACCGTGCTGGTGTGCATGATCGACATGCAGGGCCGGCTGGTCGGCAAGCGATTCCAGGTCGAGTTTTTCATCGACAGCGGCCATGAAGAAACCCACTGCTGCAACTACCTGCTGGCCGACGACATCGACATGGAGCCGGTGCCCGGCTATGCCGCCGCCAGTTGGAGCAAGGGTTACGGCGACTTCGTGCTCAAGCCCGACATGTCCACGCTGCGCCGTGTGCCCTGGCTGGAAGGCACGGCGTTGGTGCTGTGCGATGTGCTTGATCATCACCATCGCAAGGACTTGCCCCACAGCCCGCGCGCGATCTTGAAGCGCCAGGTCGAGCGCCTGCGCGAACGCGGCTACACCGGCATGTTCGCCTCGGAACTCGAATTCTATCTGTTCAATGAAAGCTACGAGGCGATCCACCAGCGCAACTATCACAACCCGAAAACCGCCGGCCATTACATCGAGGATTACAACATCCTCCAGACCACCCGCGAGGAGCCGGTGCTGCGGGCGATCCGCAAGCACCTGCAGGCGTCGGGCATTCCCGTGGAAAACTCCAAGGGTGAATGGGGCCCGGGCCAGGAAGAAATCAACATTCGCTACGCCGACGCCATGACTATGGCCGACCACCACGTCATCATCAAACACGCTTGCAAAGAGATCGCCGAGTTGCAGGGCAAGGCGATCACCTTCATGGCGAAGTGGCGCTACGACGCCGCCGGTTCCAGCAGCCACATCCATAATTCGCTGTGGGACAAGAACGCGAAAAAGCCGCTGTTCTTCGACGCCAAGGCCGAGTTCGGCATGTCGAACCTGATGCGTTCGTGGGTCGCCGGACAGCTCAAGTACGCCAACGACATTACTTGCTTTCTCGCGCCTTACATCAATTCGTACAAGCGCTTCCAGGCCGGCACCTTCGCGCCGACGCGGGCGGTGTGGAGCCGCGACAATCGCACTGCTGGCTTTCGCTTGTGTGCCGAAAGCAGCAAATCGATCCGCATCGAATGCCGCATTGGCGGTGCGGACCTCAACCCTTATCTGGCCTTCGCCGCATTGATCGCGGCGGGCCTGGCCGGCGTTGACGAAAAGCTTGAACTGGCGCCGCCGTTCGAGGGTGATGCCTACGTCGATGAGCAGTTGCCGGAAGTGTCGAAAACCTTGCGCGAAGCCTGCACGGCACTCAAAGGCTCGAGCATGTTGCGCGAGGCGTTCGGTGATGAAGTGATTGATCACTACGTGCACACCGCCGAGTGGGAGCAGAAAGAGTACGACCGACGTATCACTGACTGGGAACTGCAGCGCGGCTTCGAGCGCTATTGAGCACACCATGACTGCGAAGATTCAGCTCATCTCCCCGGTCGATGGCCGGGTCTATGTCGAGCGTCAGCAAACAGATACCGCCCAGCTGTTACAAGCGCTTGAGGCGGCTGCGACGGCGCAGGCGCAATGGCAGCGTCGACCCCTGAGCGAGCGCGCGATTTTTTGCAGTGCTGCGGTGGACGCGATGCTCGCCATGAAAGATCAGATCGTGCCGGAGCTGGCCTGGCAAATGGGTCGACCGGTACGCTTTGGCGCGGGTGAGCTGCGCGGTTTTGAAGAGCGTGCGCGGCACATGATCGCCATCGCACCTGAAGCGCTTGCCGCTGTCGAGCCCGCGCCAATTGCGGGTTTTCGGCGCTATATCAAGCGCGAACCACTGGGCACAGTGCTGGTGATTGCCCCGTGGAATTATCCCTACCTGACCGCCGTCAACACGATTATTCCCGCGTTGATGGCGGGCAACAGCGTCATCCTCAAACACGCCTCGCAAACCCTGCTGGTCGGCGAGCGTTTTGCCGAGGCATTTCGGCGCGCCAATTTGCCTGAAGGGCTATTCCAGAACCTGCTGCTCAGTCATTCCAGTACTGCGGTAGCCATCGTCAGCGGAGACGTACAGCAGGTGAACTTCACGGGTTCGGTGGACGCTGGCCTGCAAGTCCAGCAAGCCGCCCTCACCGATTTCATCGGCATGGGCCTTGAGCTTGGCGGCAAGGACCCGGCCTACGTGCGCGCCGACGCTAACCTCGAACACGCGGTGGAAAATCTGGTGGACGGCAGCTTCTTCAATTCCGGGCAAAGTTGCTGCGCGGTCGAACGCATCTATGTCGATCAGGCAATCTATCTGGCGTTCATCGAGCGCTTCGCTGATCTGACTCGCCAATATGTGTTGGGCAACCCGCTGGACGACGCCACCACCCTCGGCCCGATGGTCTCGCCGGCCGCCGCTGATTTTGTTCGCGGACAAATTGCCGACGCGCTGGCCGAGGGCGCCATGGCGCTGATCGATCCGAAGGCCTTTCCCGCCGATGTCCCCGGCAGCGCGTACCTTGCGCCGCAGGTACTGGTGGACGTCACTCATGACATGTCGGTGATGCGCGACGAAAGCTTCGGCCCGGTGGTCGGCATCATGCCGGTGACCGGCGACGACGAAGCCATCGCTTTGATGAACGACAGTGAATTCGGGCTCAGCGCCTCGATCTGGACCCAGGACCTCGCGGCCGTCGAACGCATCGGCAACGCGATCGCCACCGGCACCGTGTTCATGAATCGTTGTGATTACCTCGACCCGGCGCTGGCCTGGACCGGGGTCAAGAACAGCGGGCGCGGCGTGACCCTGTCGCGGTTGGGCTACGAGCACCTGACCCGCGCCAAATCCTTTCATCTGCGCCACGAGGTGTAGGCCATGAACCTGACTGGAAACTGGAACTACCCTACCCGCGTGCACTTCGGCGTCGGGCGTATCGCCGAGTTGGCCGACGTCTGTCGCAGCCAGGGCATTCAGCGCCCGTTGCTGGTTACCGACAGCGGACTGGGTCGCGCGCCGATCACTACGGCGGCGGTGGACGCGTTGCGCGCCGCCGGTCTTGGTGTCGCCTTGTTCTGCGACCTCAAGCCGAATCCGGTCGAAGCCAACCTCGCCGGTGGACTGGAGGCCTGGCGCGCCGGCAAACATGATGGCGTGGTCGCTTTCGGTGGCGGCAGCGGTCTGGACATGGGCAAGCTCATCGCTTTCATGAGCGGCCAGACCCGACCGGTGTGGGATTTCGAAGACATCGGCGACTATTGGACCCGCGCCGACGAAAGCGGTATCGCCCCGGTGATTGCGGTGCCGACCACCGCAGGCACCGGTTCCGAAGTCGGTCGCGCAGCGGTGATCATCGACGAGCGCACGCACACTAAACGCATCATCTTCCACCCGAAAATGATGCCGCGGGTAGTCATCAGCGACCCGGCACTGACCGTCGGCATGCCGGCAAAAATCACCGCCGGTACCGGCATGGATGCGCTCGCGCATTGTCTGGAGGCGTATTGCGCTCCCGGTTTTCACCCGCTGGCCGACGGCATTGCAGTGGAAGGCATGCGCCTGGTGGCCAGCGCCCTGGTACGGGCCGTGCATACACCTTCGGACCTTGAAGCGCGCGCGCAAATGCTCGCGGCGGCGGCGATGGGCGCTACCGCTTTCCAGAAAGGCCTCGGTGGCATGCATGCGTTGTCCCACCCGGTAGGCGCGTTGTACGACACCCACCACGGCATGACCAATGCCACGTTCATGCCGTATGTGCTGCTGTTCAATCGCTCGGCCATCGAAGAACGCATCACCCGCCTCGCGGCGTATTTGCGCCTGCCCTCCCCGGGCTTCGACAGCTTCCTCGCGTTCATTCTCAAACTGCGCAAAGACATCGGCGTGCCGCATACGCTGGTGGACCTGGGCGTGGATGATCGCCAGGCCGATCTGATCGCAGACATGGCGATTGTCGATCCCTCGGCCGGCGGCAATCCGCTGCCGTTGACCAAGGAAGGCGTGGCCAGCATTTTCGATTCGGCCTTTCACGGCCGTCTCTAGACCCAGAGCAAACCGTTGTAACAAGGAGCAGTACGACAAG
Source organism: Pseudomonas sp. GB2N2 (assembly GCF_054897705.1). NCBI lineage: Bacteria > Pseudomonadati > Pseudomonadota > Gammaproteobacteria > Pseudomonadales > Pseudomonadaceae > Pseudomonas > Pseudomonas sp. GB2N2. The sequence goes on along the minus strand of NZ_CM142701.1, from coordinate 829,411 downwards.
GTGTTGAAGACCAGCCCATTGCGCAGACGCCAATGGATTGAATCAAAACCTGTAGGGGAACACAGCATGAACCCAGCCATCCAGCCCGGCGGCGACACGCACGACGAAGACGTCAAGGCCTTGCACAGCATGGGCTACGCCCAGCAACTCTCGCGACGCATGGGGGTTTTCTCCAACTTCGCGATTTCCTTTTCGATCATCTGCATCCTGTCCGGCGGTATCAACTCACTGGCCCAGGGCACCTCGGGCGCGGGTGGCGCGGCCATCGGCATCGGCTGGCCCATCGGCTGCCTGATCTCCGGGGTGTTCGCGCTCGCCATGGCGCAGATTTCCTCGGCCTACCCGACGGCTGGCGGCCTGTATCACTGGGGCTCGATCCTCGGGAATCGCTTCACCGGCTGGCTGACGGCCTGGTTCAATTTGCTGGGATTGGTCACGGTGCTCGGCGCGATCAACGTCGGCACCTATTACTTCTTTTTCGGCGCGTTCGGACCGGCACTGGGCATGGAAGACACGACCACGGTGCGCGTTATTTTCCTGGCGATCCTCACCGGCATCCAGGCCTTGTGTAACCACTTGGGCATTGGCCTTACGGCAAAACTTACCGACTTCTCGGGTTACCTGATTTTCGCCACGGCACTGGCGCTGACCATCGTCTGCCTGATCTCGGCACCGAGTTACGAGTTCGTGCGGCTGTGGACCTTCGGCAACTATTCGGGCGAAGCCGGCGGCAGCGTTTGGCCCCAGGCGTCGAATGGCTGGATTTTCATGCTCGGCCTGCTGCTGCCGATCTACACGATCACCGGTTACGACGCCTCCGCGCACACCTCCGAAGAAACGCGCAATGCCGCCGTGTCGGTGCCGCGCGGCATGGTCATGTCGGTGATCTGGTCGTTGTTGTTTGGCTGGGTGATGCTCAGCTCGTTCGTGCTCATGCTGCCGAACATGGACGACGCGGCGAAACAGGGCTGGAACGTGTTCTTCTGGGCCATGGACGCCCGGGTCAGCCCCAACCTCAAACTCGCGCTGTACGTGGCAATTTTCATCTCGCAGTTTCTCTGCGGACTGGCCACCGTGACCTCGGTGTCACGCATGATTTTCGCCTTCTCCCGTGACGGCGGCCTGCCCTGCTCGAAAGCACTGTCCTCGGTGTCGCCGACCTATCGCAGCCCGGTGGCGGCGATCTGGACCGGCGCCACGCTGGCAGTGTTGTTCGACTGGGGATCGTCGGTGATTTCCATCGGTGCCACGCCGGTCTACACCATCGTCGTGTCGTGCACGGTGATCTTCCTGTTCTTCTCTTTCATCATCCCCATTGTGCTGGGTCTGTTCGCCTACGGCACGCCGAAATGGCCGACCATGGGGCCGTGGAACATGGGACGCGGGTTGTATTCGCTGTTCGCCATTCTGTCGGTGCTGTCGATGGTGATTATTTTCATCATCGGCATCCAGCCACCCAATCAATGGGCGCTGTACATCACCATCGGTTTCCTGGTGCTGACGGCCATCATCTGGTTCGGGTTTGAAGCGCGGCGCTTTCAGGGTCCGCCGATGGGGGATTTGATCGTCAAGCGTCAGGCGGAAATTGCGGCGGCTGAGGCGGCGTTGAACAAGCCAGTGTGACGTTCAACTGTAGGAGCGAGCCTGCTCGCGATGGGCGTCAACAAAACCGCGTGCTGCCTGAATAAATGCGGTGTCTAGCCGTCCTTCGCGAGCAGGCCCGCTCCTACAAATACTGCGTTCGACGATCGATTTGTATCGCGGCTTAACCCGGTCGATAAGCGCTGGCTACCGCTTACTGAACGTTTTTCAACTTGACCACATCGCCGGACACCTTGGTGGTGTAACCGGTCAGGACCCATGCCCAGAACCAGTTTTCCTGTACCTGGGTGTTGATCAGTGCATCGCCGCCCTTGGCCTGAATCGCCGCGTCTTGTGCGCGAACGAAACGGCTGTTCTGGCGGATCGGGATCACGCCGAACAGCAGCAGGCCGGTGGCGCTGGCTTCACTGTGGCCAATCACGGTGTATTGGCTGGCGTCGTAGTGCTGAGTCTTCATCGGCGCGCCGGTGCAACCTGCCAGAATCAGACCGAACAGGGAAACGGCGACGACTTTGCTGAGATAATTCACGGTGTAACTCCATGGGAAAACGCCCGGGATCCATCTCTCGGGCGGCGCACACCATACCGAAAGTGATGGCCAATTGGTATCAATCTGTGCGACCAATCCCGAACACTGGCAACGAACCCTGCATTGGACATACCATGCCGCGACTCCAGAATTCAGATGTCGCTCATGATCAAAGCCAGTTTGCGTAGCCACCTCACCCTATGGTTTGCCGGTTTGTCGTTGCTCACATTATTAAGCGTGGGCTTCTATGTGGGCCATATCGCCACCGGCCAGATGAAGCAAGCCAGCGGCAATGCATTGCTCAGCACCGCCCGGGCAGCATCGGAGTTGCTGGGTGCGCAACTGCATGAGCGTCAGCTCGAAGTGTCGCTGCTCAGCCGGGCGCCGCTGTTCAAGCGTGGCAACCTCGACGATCCGGATATTCTGACGTCGATGCAATTACGCACGCAGTCCCGCGCAGAATATGCGTGGATGGGCGTGGCGGACGCCGACGGGCATGTGCGCCAGGCAGTGAATGGCCTGCTGGTCACTCAGTCGGTGAAGGAGCGCCCGTGGTTTCAGGCCGGTTTGCGCGGCGCCTACACCGGTGACCCGCACGAAGCTGTGCTGCTCGCCAAACTGCTACCCGCCAACGCCACCGGCGAGCCTTTGCGCTTCATCGATTTCGCCGCGCCGATCCTCAATGCCAACGGCCAGGTGATCGGCGTTCTGGGCGCGCACGCGCATTGGAACTGGGTGACGCGGATTGTCGATTCCGCCGTACTGCGCGAGGGCATGCTACTCGAAGTCGAGGCGCTGATCGTCGACCACGACGGTAAAGTGCTCTACCCGGAACAGCTCATGGGCGAAAAACTGCCAGACCTGCCGTCTTCGCAGGAAGGTCATGCAAAAACCCCCGGCTGGTCAGTCGGCAACGGCTACCTGACCAGCGTGGTCGCGGTGCCGACGCCTCCGGGTACCGGCCTGACATGGTACATCGCGGTTCGGCAACCGCTGGACATCGCGCTGCAGCCTGCGCGCGTTCTACTCTACAAATTGCTGATCCTCGGCGTGATCGCTGCGGTGGCATTCGCCTTCGTGGCTTACTACCTGGCGCTGTCACTCAGCCGCCCGATCGAGCAACTCGCCAAGTCGGCCAAGCGCTTGCAGAACCAGCAGCCCGGCGCGACCTTCGAGCTGAATCACCCGGTGCTGGAAATCGCCCAGCTCGGCCAATCGATCCAGAGCATGACTCAGTCGTTGCTCGGCAAGGAACGCGAACTACAAGAGGCCAATGCCTCGCTCGAAGCCACCGTTGCACAACGCACCGCCGCCCTCACCGCGGCCAATGCCGAGCTGTTGGCCCTGGCGACCCACGACGCCCTGACCGGCGTGTACAACCGCCGGCGATTCGATGAAAAGCTCACTGAGTACAGCCTGCTGTTTCAGCGCACGGGACGTACGTTTGCCCTGCTGTTCATCGACGCCGATCACTTCAAGCGAATCAACGATACCCATGGCCATGCGGTGGGTGATGACGTGCTTCGTCAACTGGCCACGCTGATTCAGGACAACACCCGCGCCACCGACTTCGTGGCCCGCTACGGTGGCGAAGAATTTGCCGTGCTGTTGCCCGAGGTCGAGGCGCCCGACAGCCCCGACGTCGTGGCCGAGAAGATCCGTGCCGCAATTGCCGGATCGACCTTTGCCGTCGTCGGACGGGTTACCGTGAGTATCGGCGTTGGCCTGGCTGAAAAGTCGGACAGCAACACGACCGCGCTGATCAAGCGCGCCGACCAGCAACTTTATCAAGCGAAGGGCGCGGGCCGGAATCAGGTGGCCTGAACCATCCGACCCTGCAACGAAAACCGAATTTGACGACCTGTTTTGAGACCCGCAATGTCCCATCCATCACCAGCAAACGGCGGTAACAGCATGATCGAGGTCACCGAAGTTTCCATTGCCGAACTGCGCGCGGCGCTTGAATCCGGCCAGACCACAGCGGTTGAACTGGTCCAGGCTTATCTCGCCAGAATTGACGCCTACGACGGCTCCGATACCCCCACCGCCCTCAACGCGGTGGTGGTGCGCAACCCCGACGCGATCAAGGAAGCGCAGGCGTCCGACGCCCGGCGCGCCAAGGGCGAAACCCTGGGGCCGCTCGATGGCATTCCCTATACCGCCAAGGACAGTTACCTGGTCAAGGGGTTGACTGCCGCGTCGGGGAGCCCGGCCTTCGTCAACCTGGTGGCCCACCGTGACGCGTTCACCATCGAACGGCTGCGCGGCGCCGGGGCGATCTGCCTGGGCAAAACCAACATGCCGCCCATGGCAAACGGCGGCATGCAGCGCGGGGTGTATGGACGGGCGGAAAGTCCGTATAACGCGGACTACCTCACCGCGCCGTTCGCCTCGGGTTCGTCCAACGGCGCCGGCACCGCCACCGCCGCCAGTTTCGCGGCGTTTGGTCTGGCGGAAGAAACCTGGTCCAGCGGTCGTGGACCGGCGTCGAATAACGGTCTGTGCGCCTACACGCCTTCGCGCGGAGTGATTTCGGTGCGCGGCAACTGGCCGCTGACGCCGACCATGGACGTGGTCGTGCCCTTCGCCCGGACCATGGCCGACCTGCTCGAAGTGCTCGACGTGGTGGTCGCCGAAGATCCCGATACACGCGGCGATCTGTGGCGGCTGCAACCCTGGGTGCCGATTCCGAGCGTCGCATCGGTGCGCCCCGCCTCCTACACCGAGTTGGCCGCGAAACCCGATGCACTCGCCGGAAAACGCCTTGGCGTCCCGCGCATGTACATCAATGCGGACGATGAAGCCGGCACCAGCGATGCGCCGGGAATCGGTGGGCCGACGGGGCAGCGAATCAACACCCGGCCTTCAGTGATCGGTCTGTGGGAAAGCGCTCGCAAGGCACTCGAAGCAGCCGGCGCTGTCGTGATCGAAGTCGACTTCCCGCTGGTCTCCAATTGCGAGGGCGATCGTCCGGGGACGCCGACGGTGTTCACCCGCGGACTGGTGTCCAAAGAGTTCCTGCACCACGAGTTGTGGGACCTGACCGCCTGGGCGTTCGATGACTTCCTCCAGGCCAATGGCGATCCGCAGTTGAACCGTCTGGTCGATGTCGACGGTGCGCTGATTTTCCCCCACGACCCAGGCACCCTGCCCAACCGCGAGGGCGACCTCGTCGCGGGGATGGACGAGTACGTGCGGATGGCTGAACGCGGCATCACGCCGTGGGACCAGATCACCACGGTTCCCGACGGATTGCGCGGACTGGAAAAAACCCGGCAGATCGACCTCGAGGACTGGATGGATAGGCTCGGGCTGGACGCGGTGCTGTTTCCGACAGTGGCCGACGTTGCGCCGGCCACTGCCGATGTGGAGCCGGCATCGGCAGACATCGCCTGGAGCAACGGCGTCTGGGTCGCCAACGGCAACCTCGCCATCCGCCACCTCGGTGTGCCAACGGTCACGGTGCCGATGGGCGTGATGCCGGACATCGGCATGCCGGTCGGGCTGACGTTCGCCGGCCGTGCCTATGACGATTCGTTGCTGCTGCGTTTGGCATCGGCGTTCGAATCGACCGGTTCGAAGCGCACAATTCCGCCTCGAACCCCTGCGTTATCGGGCGCTCAGTAACGGCAAAAACGGGATTGGCGCGCAGGCTCCAATCCCGTTTTTCATGCGGCGGCGTTCGTCACCGACCGTGATAATCCTCGCCCGCGACCGCGCGCAAATAGGCCTCGTCGCCCTTGGTTCGCAAGTCTCGCCATTCTTCCCAGTCGATGATGCCCTGGCGATCCATCTCGTCTGCTTGCCGAAGTAACTCCTCGTGGTAGGCGTCGGGGCAGTCCATGCGCAGCGAGCAGTTCTCGAGCGCCCGGTGCCAGGTATCCAGGGCCCGAAGTTTTTGCTCGTGGGCCGTGGTCAGCTGGTTTCCGAATGATTTCATGGCGGCGTCATCCACACGGTGTTTTTGAATGGAGCCGGTGTGTGCGGATCAGGTTCATCGTGGCCGACCAGAGGTGAGGCACGCCCGCAATAAAACTCGAACTCGCTGGTTGTCGCTGCATCCAATGTTTAAATCAATGGAGGTATGCGCGATGAATAACGATGATCGTGATAGCGAACTGAGAACCCATGCTGTGCCAACGGATACTTCGGGCAAGCCGGTGAATGTGGTTGAAAGGGACTTGCAGGACGCGGACGGTGAGGCGGCGGGGGTTGATGAGGTGATTACGCCCTCTACAACTCGCACCAAAGAGCAGGATGTTGAGGAGCTTGATCGGAAGACGGCGGAGATTGAACGCAAGGTTGCTGATGGTAACTAGTTGGAATGCCAATGCTGCGGGCGGGCGCCATTCCCTGTAGGAGCGAGCCTGCTCGTGAAAAACGTCCAGCCCACGCGTTCATTCAGGCAGCACGCGTTATCGTTGACGTCCATCGCGAGCAGGCTCGCTCCTACAAAGGGAGGGACTCGCCGTAAGGGCGAAACCAATATCGGCCATCACCCAAACAACGGATATTCACCCAATCAAAAAAACGCCAACAAACTCACAACAACGAAAGCGTGTAGTTGATGATAAAGCGATTCTGCTCAACATTACGCCCGGCATCGGTATTCGATTTGCCATTACGCACACTGAATCCAACCCCTTTAAACGTGCCGGATTGCAGCACATAGTCCAGCTGCATATCACGCTCCCACTCAGACTGATCACCGCCGCCGTTAGCCTTGATGTCCGTCCCCTTCAGATACACGATCGACGCCTTCAACCCCGGCACACCCAACGGCGCAAAATCGTAGCTGTACTGGCCGAAATCGGTCCGCTCCCCGGCCCGCGCAAAGTTCTGGATCATGCGATCCGTAGGCAAATAAACACTCCCGCCGCCCGCCCCTTTGTCCACCAGGCTGCCCTGGTTGGGCTGAACGAAGTTGCTGCCGTCCCCGACCTGCTGATGCCCCAGCGCCACCGAGTGTCCTCCGTTCACATAAGTGACCATCGCGACCCAGGTATTGTTGTCGATTTCACCGTTGTTGTCCTCGGTGTAACCGGAGGTGCGATAGCCCTGCGCACGGCCTGCCGCAGAGCTGTTAGCCCCGGTCGACGCAGTGCGGAAGTAACGCAAGTCGGTGGTGAACGAACTTTTGCTGTCGATCGCCAGCACGTGGGTGAGGCCGAAGAAGTTCTGGTTATAGAAGTCCTCCAATTGCGCGACGTAATACTGCGCCTTCAGATTGTTGGTGAGGTAGTAGTCACCGCCAGCGAAGTAAAACTTGTTGCTGTCCTGCGTCCCGCCCGGGACCGACAGGCCGGTGCGGTCCGTCGATGCGCGACCGACCGCATGTTCCAGCACACCACTGGTGAGCAGCAGGCCATCGATGTCGGTCGAGGTGACTTGGGCACCGGTGAACGACTGCGGCAACACGCGGGCATCGTTCGACAGCAGGATCGGCAATTTTGGCAGCAACGTGCCGTAGCGGAATTCGGTTTTGGCGATGCGCATCTTCGCCGTCGGGCCGACGCTGCTCCAGGTGTCAGCAGCGCCGTCGCCATCAGTCGGGATCATGCCGCTGCCGACGTGGCGCCCACCACCGCTGTCCAGCGTCACGCCGAGCAATGCCTGCGCATCGATCCCGAAACCGACCAGGCCTTGGGTAAACCCGGATTCATAGCGCAGGACAAAACCTTGCGCGGCCTCTTCGGTTTTCGACGGGTCCGCGGCGCCATCGCGGTTGTCGCTGTTGAAATACAAGGTGCGCATCGACAGTGTGGCTTTGCTGTCTTCAAGAAAACCGTGGGCGGCGGGGGCGGCGGCCTGTGCGCACATCGAACCGGTGGCCAACAACAGTGCGGTGGGGATTGCTCGCTTGAACATACGGTGCTCCAGGGTGATTTTTTTATGTTTTTTTGAGTGTTGAACGCGCGCAACCCAGCGGTGGCACTTAACACCGGCGCGCACAATGACGCGCCCGATGGGTGACCATGAGCCTTGGGAAAGCGATTGAAGTATTCGAATCAGATCAGGTAGGAAAGGCCCACAGTCAGGCCAAACGCGACCACCGAAATGATGGTCTCGAGCACGGTCCAGGTCTTGAATGTCTGGGCGACGGTCATGTTGAAGTATTCCTTGATCAACCAGAAGCCGCCGTCGTTGACGTGGGAAAAGATAACCGACCCGGCGCCCGTCGCCAGCACCAGCAATTCCGGATGCGGATAGCCCAGCCCCAGCGCCACCGGCGCGACAATCCCCGACGCCGTGGTCATCGCCACCGTCGCAGAACCGGTGGCAATGCGCATCAGCGCCGCGAACAGCCAACCCATGATCAGCGGCGACAGGTGAAATTCGTGGGCCAGGCTGACGATCTGGTCGGTGACCCCGGCCTCCACCAGAATCCGGTTCAAACCGCCACCGGCGCCCACCAGCAAGGTGATGCTGGCGGTCGGCGCCAGGCATTCGTTGGTGAACTTGAGGATCGATTCGCGGTTGAAGCCCTGGGCGATGCCGAGGGTCCAGAAGCTCAGCAAGGTTGCCAGCAACAGGGCGATCACCGAGTTGCCAATAAACAGCAGGAACTGGTTGAAACCGCTGCCCGGCGTGGAAATCAGATTGGCCCAGCCACCGATCAACATCAACACCACCGGCAACAGAATGGTCGCCATGGTGAGGCCGAAGCTTGGCAGGCGCTCACGCGGTTCGCGGTCGAGGAACTGGCGTTCCAGCGGGTTTTCCGCCGGCAGTTGAATGCGCGGCACGATGAACCTGGCGTACAGCGGGCCCGCGATGATCGCGGTCGGAATGCCGATCAGAATCGCATACATCAAGGTCTGCCCGACGGAGGCCTGATACACCTGCACCGCCAGCATCGCCGCCGGATGCGGCGGCACCAGCGCATGCACCACCGACAGGCCGGCGACCATCGGCAAACCGACCATCAGGATCGAGACACCGACACGGCGCGCCACAGTAAAGGCGATCGGCACCAGCAACACAAAACCGACCTCGAAGAACAACGGCAGCCCGACCAGGAACGCGATGCAGACCATCGCCCAGTGCGCGTTCTTCTCGCCGAAACGATCGATCAAGGTCCGCGCCACCTGCTCCGCGCCGCCGGACTCGGCCATCATCTTGCCGAGCATCGTGCCCAACGCCACCACCAGCGCAATATGCCCCAGTGTCTTGCCCACGCCCGCCTCGTAAGCCCCGACCACGCCGGACGCCGGCATGCCGGCCAGCAGCGCCAGGCCGATGGACACCAGGGTGATCACGATGAACGGATTGAGTCGGTAGCGGGCGATCAGAACGATCAGCGCAATGATGGCGATGGCGGCATACACCAGCAGCCAATAGCCGAAGGACAGGGTCATGCGGTACTCCTCGAAAGGGTCACGTCGAATGGATTGTGAAACTCTTAAAACATTTCGAGAGGTGATTTTCAAACGAAGCGAAAGTAATTTTCGTGCAGGGATAAGGGTTGTCGCGCAGAGGTATGGGGGTCCGTTGTTTTTGTAACTGGGTCGGGCCGATTTTCATGGTGCTGGGGTTGTTGATGCTCGGCGAATCCGGACCGGTGGTCACCCGCCCCCGCCAATCCCTACTCGCGACCTATACTTACCGACGCTTGTATTCTTTTTCGTCGACACCCGTGCGCAGTACCGCGCCCCGTGCCAATCGCTAACGTAAACAGGCGGACCCCACGTGTCGTGTCGCCCTGCATCAGATGACCGGACGTGCTTAATGGCTCTATGGCTAATGGATCGTGGAGAACATCATGAAAAACAAGCTTTTATCGGGCGTTGTATTGGTGCTTGCGACAACGGCGATGATTCCTGGGGCGTGGGCTGCACAGGCAAAAGTACTGGCGTCGGATGGTGCGGATCATGTTGGCGCAAGGGCGGTGGCTGCGGATGGTGCTGATCATGTGGGTGCCGGAGCTGTAGCTGCGGATGGCGCGGATCACGTCGGTGCCGGCGCCGTTGCTGCGGATGGCGCTGATCACGTCGGTGCCGGCGCGGTTGCTGCGGATGGCGCGGATCATGTCGGCGCTGGAGCCGTTGCCGCGGATGGCGCTGATCACGTCGGTGCCGGAGCCGTTGCCGCTGATGGAGCCGACCACGTCGGTGCCGGAGCCGTTGCCGCGGATGGCGCTGATCACGTCGGTGCCGGAGCCGTTGCCGCGGATGGGGCCGACCACGTCGGTGCCGGAGCCGTTGCCGCTGATGGGGCCGACCACGTCGGTGCCGGAGCCGTCGCCGCTGATGGCGCTGATCATGTCGGCGCTGGAGCCGTTGCCGCTGATGGAGCCGACCACGTCGGTGCCGGAGCCGTCGCCTCTGATGGCGCTGATCATGTCGGCGCTGGAGCCGTCGCCGCCGATGGCGCGGATAAAGTCGGTGCGAATCATCTCGCTTACTCGCGAACTGGCATAGGTTCGGATCGGGTCGCGACCTCGCTGATGGACGACAGCTACTCCGATCAATTCAACACCCCGATCGGCAATCAGTAACGTGCCCGCACACCAAGGGAAAACATGACAACGCAAACCGAAACGGCAATTCTGGCCGGTGGCTGCTTCTGGGGTATGCAGGATCTGCTGCGACGTTATCCGGGTATTCTGTCGACGCGGGTGGGTTACTCAGGCGGCGAGGTGCCGAATGCGACCTATCGCAACCACGGAAACCACGCGGAAGCGATCGAGATCGTATTCGACCCGCAGCGGATCAGCTACCGCCAGATCCTCGAGTTTTTCTTCCAGATCCATGACCCGACGACCCGCAATCGCCAAGGTAATGATGTCGGCGCCAGCTATCGCTCTGCTGTCTTCTACCTCAGCGATCAGCAGCGGGATATTGCCGAGGACACCGTAGCTGACGTTGAAGCGTCCGGGCTCTGGCCCGGTCGGGTGGTCACCGACATCACCCCGGCCGGTCCCTTCTGGGAAGCCGAACCGGAGCACCAGGATTACCTTGAACGCCTGCCCGATGGCTACACCTGTCACTTCATCCGACCCAACTGGAAATTGCCCGTGCGCGGGTAGTCACAACGGAGGCGGCTCAATTGAGCCGCCTCCGTTGTTTTAGGCAAGCGACTTTCTCTCGAATTTGTTTGAATGGGGCGGATTAATCGCCTGCAAAAGAGAGCGCAAACGTGATCACTTGTCACCTGAAGTATGTGCTGGACCCCTACCAGATTGAAGCCTTCGAACACTACGGAAAACTGTGGATTCCCCTGGTGGAAAAATTCGGCGGCCAGCACCACGGTTATTTTCTGCCGTCCGAAGGCGCGAACAATATTGCCATGGCGATGTTCAGCTTTCCGAGTCTTGCGGCTTACGAGCGCTATCGACAGGACTCGATGAGCGATCCCGAGTGCATCGCAGCCTTCAAGTACGCTCAGGAAACCAAGTGCATCCTCAGCTATGAGCGCAGTTTTTTCAGGCCGGTGTTTGGACGCTGAAATCGAAGTCGTGCACCGACCTCAGGAGACATCGCATGCACCCGTTTTACAAAACCGCCCGTCCCTGGGGACGATCACTGCTGCTCCTGTGCATCCCCGCCATGGCCACTGCCGAGCCACGGCCCGAACACATGGTCTATCTGCGCACCATCGATCCAACCATCCAGCAAGACATCCGCTACGCCGGCGCCCACAACTTCACCGGGCATCCGCTCGACGGTTACGCCGCGACCGAGTGCCTGTTGACGCGGGACGCCGCCAAGGCACTCGCCCGGGCGCAGGCATCGTTGCGCGCGCAAGGCTATGGCTTGAAGGTGTTCGACTGCTATCGACCGACACGTGCCGTGGCCGATATGGGCCGCTTCGCAACGGAGCCTGGCGACCCGCGCAAGGCCGAGTTTTATCCGCGCGTGGACAAGCCGGACTTCTGGCATCTGGGCTATGTGGCGCGGGTCTCGAATCACTCCCGCGGCTCGACCGTGGACCTGACGCTGACCGGTCCGACAGCGCTGCCCGCCGCAGTCTGGACGCCGTCCGCCGCGCAGGTCGATTGCACCGCACCCTACGCCCAGCGCTGGCATGACGGTGCGCTGGACATGGGCACCGGTTTCGACTGTTTTGATGAAAAGGCACATACCGCCAGCCCGACGATCAACGCGACGGCGAAGGACAATCGTCAGCGGTTAAGCAGCGCGATGGAAAAACAGGGATTCTCCGGGTATTCAAAAGAGTGGTGGCACTTCACCTACACCGGCGCAGCAGAGCCGAACAACGTCATGAACTTCTCGATCACGCCACTCGGCGCCAGCGAAGCGATCGACAACAGCCAGCAACTGATTGTGGTCACCAGCAAACGCTGGGACGACATCCAGGGCAGCGCTCAACGCTACGAACGGGACGGCAAAACCTTTCGCAAAGCCGGCGATGCCTTTGCGGTGGTACTGGGCAAAAACGGCATGGCCTGGGGCAAGGGCCTGAGCAGCGTCGAGCCGGGCGCCGAGCCGCTGAAACGCGAAGGTGATGGCAAAGCCCCGGCCGGGGTATTCAGCCTCGGAACCGCTTTTGGCTACGACACTGCGTCCGGAACAAAACTGCCCTACCTCGCCCTCACACCGACCATCGAGTGCGTGGACGACAGCCAGTCCGGGCACTACAACGAACTGGTCGACGGCTCGACAACTTCAAAGGACTGGAACAGCTCGGAACGCATGCGCAGCGAGCCCGGCTATCGCCAGGGCATTGTCATCGCGCACAACACACCGGCCGCCCCCGCGTCAGGTTCGTGCATTTTTTTCCACATCTGGCGCAGCCCAACCTCGCCGACCGCCGGCTGCACGGCCATGGATCAGGCGAACATTGGCCGGTTGTTCGAATGGCTCGATCCCCGGCAGTCGCCCCTGCTGGTGCAAATGCCCGAGGCGCAATACGAGCAGGTTCGCCAGCGGTGGAACCTGCCAAAGCTCTGATCCTTCAGCCTTGCTTGAGATCCAGGCAATAGGTGTAATAACCGGCGTCGCGCACGTAGCCGAGGGACTCGTACAAGCGTTGTGCGCCGTGGTTGTCGGTGGCGGTTTCCAGCGCCATGCCCTTGGCGCCGGTCAGCAACGCAAAGTCCCGTGCGGTGTTCATCAACTGCCTCCCGACGCCATGACCGCGGGCGACGGGTGCGGTGAACAGGTCGCCGAGCAGCCAGGTGCGGTGCGCATCAATCGAGGAAAAGGTCGGGAACAACTGGACGAAACCCAGCGCGTGCCCGGCAGCGTCCCGGGCGAAGAAAATCACCGATTCATCCCGGGCGATGCGCTCGGCTATGAACGCGCGCGATTGCGTCAGATCCGAGGGCTGGCCGTAGAAACCTCGGTAGGCGTCGAAGAGACTGGCGATGAGGTCGAGATGGCTGGCGTCGGCGCGATGTACCTGGACATCCATGAAAGCGGTCTCCGTGCGGCGGCAATGGTGTGACGGGAAATGTTGATATCCCGATTAAACGTTGATGCTCGCCACGGGTTTCACGTCGATCCGCGCCACCGAGCCGGTCAGGTGCGCCAGGTCCTTGTTGTGCTCGGCGATGATGTCTTCGGCGCTGATGTTGCCGTTATCCACGGTTGAGTGAGCGTCGGATGCCAGCACCACGTCGTAGCCCAGGGTCAGTGCCTGGCGCACGGTGGCGTTGACGCAATAGTCGGTCTGCAAGCCGCAGATGATCAGGCGTTCGAAATCCTGCACCGGCAGGAGCTTTTGCAAGTTGGTTTGATAGAACGAATCCGGAGTGGTCTTGCGTACACGCCAATCCTTGTCCGAAACAACGAGTCCTTCGGCCAGTTGCCAGCCTTCGGCGCCATGCGCCAATGGGCTGCCCGCTTCCTCGTGCTGGATCAGCACCACGGGAGTTCCCGCCGTCCGCGCACGGTCGCTGAGTGCGTTGATGGCGTCGATGATGCGTGCAATCTCGAAGCACTCATACTCGCCCGCGCAGAGTGCCCGCTGAACGTCGATGATTAACAGTGCGGTGGTCATGGTTCCATCCTTGAATGGTGTGGATCAGGGGGACGAAATTAAACCCGTCCCCCTGCAAAAACAACCCTCAGTAACCGAGCGACAACCCGGTGTTGCGGCGCGGATCGTTCGCACCGTAGAAACGGTTTTTGCCCACCGGTTTGCCTTCCAGCGAAGGCGCGCCGACCAGAATCGCCGCTACGTGGTTGGCATCCTGCGGCCCGGCGAACTTATGCCCCCAGCTCTCGAGGATTTTCACTGTGTCCGGGCTGGTGGTAAAGGTTTCCAGGTTGGTTTCTTCCGGCAACCACTGCTGGTGGAAACGCGGCGCATCCACCGCTTCCTGAATGTTCATTCCGTAGTCGATCACGTTGAGGATGGTCAGCAAGGTTGCCGTGATAATGCGGCTGCCACCCGGCGTGCCGACGACCATCACCACTTTGCCGTCCTTGGTGACGATGGTCGGGCTCATCGACGACAACGGTGCCTTGCCCGGTGCGATGGCGTTGGCTTCACCTTGCACAAGACCGTACATGTTCGGCACGCCGATTTTCGAGGTGAAGTCGTCCATCTCGTCATTGAGGAGGACCCCGGTTTTGCTGGCCATGACCCCGGCACCAAACCAGTCGTTCAAGGTGTAGGTCATCGACACCGCGTTGCCCCATCTATCGACGATCGAGAAATGGGTGGTGTTGCTGCCTTCGTGCGGGGCGACGCCGGGTTTGAGGTCACGGGACACGCCGGCTTTTTGTGGATTGATGGCGGCGCGGATTTTGGTCGCGTAGTTTTTATCCAGCAGATGAGTGAGCGGATTCTTCACGAAATCCGGGTCGCCGAGGAAGCTGTTACGGTCCACATACGCGTGGCGCATGGCTTCGATCTGATAATGCATGCCCTGCGCCGAGTGGTAACCGAGGTCCTTCATCGGGTAGCCGTCGAGGATATTCATAATCTCGCAGATCACCACGCCGCCAGAGCTTGGCGGTGGCGCCGAGACCACATGGTAGCCACGGTAATCGCACTCGATGGGCGCCAGTTCGCGGGTCTTGTACTTGTCGAGGTCGGCCTGGGTGATGATGCCCTTGTTGGCCTGGCTGGACGTGACGATGGCGTCGGCCACCCAGCCTTTATAGAACCCGTCGGCGCCCTTTTCGGAGATTTCCCGCAGGGTCTTGGCCAGGTCTTTCTGCACCAGCTTTTGCCCGACCTGCATCGGTTCGCCATTGCTCAGGAAGATCGCCCCGGAGTCCTTGATGTCCTTCTTGAACACGTCGGTGCCTTCGTGCAGCAAATCGACATCGCCCTGATCCAGCGCAAAGCCTTCTTCAGCCAGCTTGATCGCCGGGGCGATCACTTCCTTGCGCGGTTTGGTCCCGTATTTGCTCAGCGCCAGTTCCATGCCGGAGACCGTGCCCGGCACGCCAACCGCGAGGTGGCCTCGGGTGCTGAGGTCCGGGACGACATTGCCCTCCTTGTCGAGGTACATGTTCGCCGTCGCGGCCAGCGGGGCTTTTTCGCGGAAGTCGAGGAAGGTCTTGCGCCCGTCCGCCAGCTGGATGGTCATGAAACCGCCGCCACCGAGGTTACCCGCGGCAGGATAGACCACCGCCAGCGCATAGCTGACCGCGACGGCGGCGTCGACGGCGTTGCCACCATTTTTGAGCACATCCACGCCGACGTTGCTGGCCAAATGCTGGGCGGTGACCACCATGCCGTTTTCGGCGGCGACGGGGGCGACGGATGCCGCATGGGCGGCGAGGCAGGTGAGCGCCAATGAGGTCGCGATGAGCGATTTGGCAAAAGGTTCGAACTTCATGAGTCGGTCTCTTTTTTGTTTTCAGGGGCTGCCCATAAACAGAGGAAGGTGCTTCATGAGCACAGGCAAGTATGGCTGGGATTGCGTATTGCGCCTCCCCATCGAAGCAGTATGCTGGCCGCCTGTTCACCTGCTCGGAGTTCGCCCGCATGAGTTACACCTTCACCACCATGGCCTCCCCGGTTGGCGAGCTGAAGCTGGTCGCGAACGGTCCGAGACTGGCGGCCATCCTCTGGGAAAACGACAAACCGAACCGGGTGCGCCTTGGGCCGATGAGCGAAGCGGCGGACAATCCGATCCTGCTGCGAACGCTTCGACAGCTGCAGGAATACTTTGCCGGCACGCGTCATCGATTCGACCTGGAGCTGGATTTTCCCGGAACCGATTTTCAGAAAAAGGTCTGGCAGGCACTGCTGACTATTCCGTTCGGCGAGACACGCAGCTACCGCCAGATTGCCGAGCAGATCGGCAACCCGAGCGCCGTGCGCGCGGTAGGTGCGGCGAATGGCAAGAACCCGATTTCGATTGTTGCGCCGTGTCACCGGGTGATTGGCGCGTCAGGCAAACTCACCGGATTTGCCGGCGGGTTGCAGGCGAAGGCATTGTTGTTGACGCTGGAAGGTGGGCAATGGGGTGGAACCGGACGTCTGGAAGGCTTTTGATCGCGCAGGAGCTGCGGGCTCAGGCGAAGATGTTTTTCATCGCCGCATATTGCAGCAGCATGATGGTCTTCGCATCGCAGATTTCGCCGCGATAAAACGCCTCCAACGCGCCATCGAACGACCATTCCAGCACCTCCAGTTCCTCGGTCTCTTCTTCCAGCCCGCCACCTTCGCTGACCTTCGAAGCCGCATGATATTCAGCGATGAAAAAATGCAGTTTTTCCGTCACAGAACCCGGGCTCATGTAGGCCTCGAAAACCTTCTGCACATGGTGCACGCGATAACCGGTCTCCTCTTCCGCTTCACCGCGTATTCGCTCTTCCGGCGCCGCGCCTTCCAGCAATCCCGCCGCCACCTCGATCAACAAACCATCGTGGCCGTTGACGAACACCGGCAAGCGAAACTGACGCGTCAGCACAACGGTTTTCCGGTCGCGATTGAACAGCAGAATCGCCGCGCCATTCCCGCGGTCGTAAACCTCGCGGGTCTGGCGTTGCCATTCGCCATTGTTGCGCTGGTAATCGAAGGTGATTTTCTTCAGCAAGTACCAGTCGTGGGACAACACCCGGGACTCGATGATGTTGACCCGTTCGGCTGTATTCGGCATGACAGGGCGTCCTTATATCGTCAGAAGGCGCCCATCTTAGACGAAAACACCCTCACGATAACTGCGCCTCGAATTCCTTGAGGTACTGCCCGGCGAGGGTTTCTTTCTGCTTGTCATCGAGCAACTTGCCGGCCATCTGGAAGAACTTCTGCTCTTCCTCTTTCAAATGGTGGTGGACCTTTTCCGCAAGTTTCTTCGCGGTCGCCAGCCACGCTGGGCTGGACATCTCGGTCTCGTCGAGTTCTTCCATCATTTCGTCCATTTCGTGATGTTCGGAAATCGCATGGCGGCTCAGGTCGACGCCGTTGTCGAACTCCATCAGCGGGATATAGAAATACCGCTCTTCAGCGGTTTCGTGCGCCTGCAGTTCGGACTTCAACTGCTTGTACGCCTCGACGCGCTCCGGGGTGTCGCCGCGGGTCTTGATCAAGGCATCGGCGTAGGCGCGCTGACGGTCATGGCTTTCGCGCAAGGCTTCAAATATGTTCACTGGCAATCCTCATCGGCCGCGTTCTGGAATGACGCTGTAAAGGCTAGACAGCTGCACAATGGCGACGGTTCCTCTCTCAATGAGGGATAGAACAATCGTCCCAACCCGGATACGCTCGCGTCTCACCGCCATAAGGATGTAGCTGATGACATTGACCGTCGAACTGACGCAAAACCCCACACCTGAAGATCGCGAGGCGATTCTCGCACCCTTGCGAGCCTATAACGTCGCGCAAGCGGGGGAAGGTCAATCAGAGCTGTTGGCGCTGCTGGTGCGCAATGACCAGGGTGAAATCCTCGGTGGGTTGTACGGCCGGTTTTTCTACCAATGGCTATTTATTGAATTGATATCGGTGCCGGAACAGGCTCGGGGCGAGGGCATGGGGTCGAAGCTGATGGGTATGGCCGAAGACCTGGCCCGCGAGAAAGAATGCATCGGCATCTGGCTCGACACCTTCGACTTCCAGGCGCCGGAATTCTACAAGAAGCTCGGCTACAGCGAGCTGGGGCAGATCGTCGACTACCCGCCGGGGCACAAGCGCTTCTTTTTCCAGAAACGCCTGATCAACTGATCAAACCCATATACCCGACCAGCGCCCACAAAGGATGCTGCGTTAGCTTTAGAGGCAAGTCGCCAACGCCGCCAACCGGCGCTTGGCGACAAAATCGTCATGCTTGGCGTAATAACTCAACGCCGTTCCCGAAGCATCGGCGGTGATGTCGACAAAGGATTCCGCCGAACGGGTATAAACGGTCGACCCGCCCTTCTTGCCCGGCTGCAGATACGCGCCCGCATCGACGCCGAACACCGCTTCGTCCTGCCAGGCGAACTGCACGCACTGGGCGACGGTTTTTTCCGGTTTGTCCGAGGTCAGGGTTTTGTACGGGGTACCGGTGCGGGCATCATTCATTGCCGAACCCGCACATCCCGCCAGCAGCGTTGCGGCCAGGGCCATCATCAGAATTCGCATTGTGTGTGTGCACTCATCAAGAAAAAGCGGACTGTATCACCGTGGGCCGGCGTATCGTTCTGCTTTACTTCATTTATACCGCGACACCGCGCAACGATTCGCGCACCCTGTCGCGCCAAACGCCACATCGCCCTGAACGCCGGGCCCATTTTTCTGGAACGTCCATGACACCCAACGCCGAATTCTACAAACCAACCGCTGAATACGCCGACAAGCTGATCAGCCAGATCGGTCAGACACCATCCTGGATCGCCAAGCGCATCGGCGTCACCGACAAGCGGATTCGGTACATCCTCGACGGCGAACGCACCGTCAAGGGCGAAACCACGCCGATCCAGATGACCTACCCTGAGCAGTTTGCCCTCGAGTGCCTCGCGGCTGCGGCCAAGGCCAGCAAGAAACAGTCTTCGTAACCCGTTATCAAGGAGCGACCATGGCGGCAACCGAACAGCAACACGAACAGGCGCTGAACAAGTTTCTCGATGAGCGCCCCGAACTGCGCCACGAACTCGACAACCTCAACCCACTGCTGGCCCAGGCCAAGGGCGAAACGGCGGCGCAATATCGCGAGGAGCGTTTGCATGAAGCCTTTGAGGCCGAGGCGGAACGCCTGGAGTTGTTTGCCTGGGAGCTGACGTTGCAATTGACTGCTGCAACGCCTGGAGAATACGAGGCGCAACGTCTGGAAGTGCACCGGGAAGTGGCCGAGATGGCGGGGATGGACTGGCTTGAGTATTGCGAGTTATATGGCCTGACCCCGTAACCATCGCCGCTCAAGGATTCCGCCGCCGATGCTGCCTTCGTCCTCTACTCCCCGCGCCAGCCCGGGCCATTTGCATACCCAGAAATGGCGCGGGCGCATTGGCATGTCGCTGGTGGCCGCACTGTCAGTGCTCGCCGGCATGACTGACGCCATAGGCTTCATGGCCAGTGGCGATTTCGTTTCCTTCATGAGCGGTAACACCACGCGCCTCGCCGTGGCGATCAGCGACGGCGACATGGGCCTGACCCTGCGCCTGCTGCTGCTCGTCGCGACCTTTATCATTGGCAACGCGTTGGGCATCGTCGTCAGCCGGGTCGGCGGGCGACGCGCGCTGCCCTTGCTGCTGTGCATCGCCATGCTGTTGTGCGCGGCGGCGGCCTGGCCTTATGCCGAACAACTGCCGGCGCTGTTGGCGGCAATCATCGCGATGGGCATGCTCAATGCCGCCGTCGAAGAAGTGAACGGCCTGCCGGTCGGCCTGACCTACGTCACCGGCGCCCTGTCACGCTTCGGTCGCGGATTGGGACGCTGGATGCTCGG
This sequence comes from Pseudomonas sp. GB2N2, assembly GCF_054897705.1. Classification (NCBI taxonomy): domain Bacteria; kingdom Pseudomonadati; phylum Pseudomonadota; class Gammaproteobacteria; order Pseudomonadales; family Pseudomonadaceae; genus Pseudomonas; species Pseudomonas sp. GB2N2. Next base: position 809,489 of record NZ_CM142701.1, on the reverse strand, counting down.
CGAGCGGCGCAATGGCTGGCGCGTGCAGTTGATTCCCTGGACCGGGATGTTTGCCGGCGCAGTGCTGGGTGCCGTGCTGGAGCATCATCTTGGGCTCAAGGCGTTGTTTGTCAGCGGTTTGCTCGCGGGAGCGCTGGGGCTGCTGTCGTTGAAGATTCCGCGGCGGTGGCAGTTGGGGTATATGCCGCGTTAGATTTTTCATTGACGAGGTCGGGCCTCATCGATTTAGCGGTCCCGGCGATAAAGCTTTATCATGCCCGCAGTTCCGCTGATCGAGTCCCTCATGAAGTTCGCCATCGCGCTGTTCTCCGCCGCCCAAGCTCCCTCCTCGCGCCGCGCCTTGCTGTTCGCCCATGCCGCGCTGGCCGGCGGGCATGAGATTGTCCGGCTGTTTTTCTATCAGGACGGCGTCTATAACGCGTCCGCCAGCGTGGTCACACCGCAGGATGAGCAGGACTTGCCCAAGCAATGGCGAACCTTCGTTACCGAGCATCAACTGGACGGCGTGGTGTGCATCGCTGCGGCGCTGCGCCGTGGCGTGTTGAACCAGGAAGAAGCAACGCGCTATCAGCGTGAAGCCATCGCGGTCGGCGCCCCCTGGGAATTGTCCGGCCTCGGCCAGTTACATGATGCGGTGCAGGATGCCGACCGCCTGATCTGCTTTGGAGGTGCGTGACATGGCGAAATCCTTGCTGGTGATCAGCCGTCAGGCGCCGTGGTCCGGGCCGAATGCGCGGGAAGCGCTGGACATCGTCCTGGCCGGTGGCGCGTTCGACCTGCCGATCGGCCTGCTGTTTCTCGATGACGGGGTGTTCCAGCTCGCCGCGAAACAGGACGCCAAAGCCCTGCAACAGAAAGACTTGAGCGCCAACCTGCAAGCCTTGCCGATGTTTGGCGTCGAAGAGCTGTTCGTCTGTGGCGACAGCGCCGCTGAACGCGGTCTCGACCCGGAAGCGCTGGCCCTCGAAGAAGCCCAAGTGCTGACCGCCGCCGAAATCACTGCCCTTATTGACCGTTACGACCAGGTGATCACTCTCTGATGTCGACTTTGCATGTGTTGTCTCATTCCCCGTTCGGCGACGATCGCCTTGGCAGTTGCCTGCGGGTGATCGGCGCCAATGATGCGTTGCTGCTGACAGGCGATGCGGTGTACGCGCTGCGAAAAGGCACCGCGCCGTTCAATGCGCTGAATGCCCGCAACCCGACGCTGTTCGTGCTCGCCGAAGATGCCCAGGCGCGCGCGCTGCAGATTCCTGACGCGGTGAAGGCGATCGATTATCCCGCGTTCGTCGAACTGTCGATTCACTACGACAAGGTCAACAGCTGGCTATGAACTCCATGACCGTCGGCGACCGCGCCATCGAGTTGGACAAGGATGGCTTTCTGGTCGAACTCAGTGACTGGTCCGCCGACGTCGCCAGCGCACTGGCCGCTGCCGAAGACATCGAGCTGAGCCCCGAGCACTGGGAAATCCTCGAACTGCTGCGCAGCTTCTACGCCGAATTCCAGCTGTCCCCGGCCACTCGTCCGCTGATCAAATACACCGCGTTGAAGCTCGGCCCGGAAAAAGGCAACAGCCTGCACTTCAACTTACTGTTCAAAGGCACCCCTGCCAAACTCGCCGCAAAACTGGCGGGCCTGCCCAAACCGACGAATTGCTTATGACCGACCTGACCCTCGAAACGCCCGCCGAACACCCGTTTGCCCAATTCGTGCGCATTCTCGGCAAAGGCAAACGTGGCGCCCGCGACCTGACCCGCGACGAAGCACGCGAAGCCATGGGCATGGTGCTTGACGACAACGTCGAGGACACCCAGCTCGGCGCGTTCCTTATGCTGTTGCGGCACAAGGAAGAAAGCGCCGAGGAAATGGCCGGGTTCACCGAAGCCTTGCGTGCACGTTTGCAGGCGCCGGCGTTGAAGGTGGATCTGGATTGGCCGACCTATGCCGGCAAGAAGCGCCATCTGCCGTGGTACCTGTTGGCGGCCAAGTGCCTGGCGCAGAACGGCGTGCGCATTTTCATGCACGGCGGCGGCGCTCACACAGCCGGGCGGCTGTACAGCGAACAACTGCTGGACGAGCTGAAGATCCCGCTGTGCCGCAACTGGCAACAGGTGGGTGCGGCCCTGGATAACGGCGGTCTGGCGTTTATGCCGCTGGTGGATTGGGCGCCGCAACTGCAACGCATGATCGACCTGCGCAATACGCTGGGCCTGCGTTCACCGATCCACTCACTCACGCGAATTCTCAATCCGCTGGGCGCTCGCTGCGGCCTGCAAAGTATTTTTCACCCTGGCTATCAGGCGGTGCACCGCGATGCCAGCGGCTTGCTCGGTGACACGGCGATTGTGGTCAAGGGCGACGGCGGCGAGATCGAAATCAACCCGGACGCCGACAGTCACCTGTATGGCACAAGCGGCGGGGAAAGCTGGGATGAAGAATGGCCGCAGCTGTCCGCGCAACGGCATGTCAAACCCGCCGCGCTGAATCCCGAGCACTTGAAAGCGGTGTGGCGTGGCGACGTGATCGACAGCTACCCGCAAATGGCCCTGATTTCGACCATGGCCCTCGCGCTGCGCGGTCTCGGCCAGACACGCGAACAGGCTTTTGAAACCGCCCAAGCCTATTGGGACGCCCGAGACAGATCGATTTAACCGATCATAAGCGTTCAACCTTTGCGCTTTTTTATCGAACCTATCGGAATAGACTCCTCTCCAACGCTTATCGGTTGAGGAGTTTTGAACATGGGTTTGTTAGTTGAAGGTCGCTGGCATGACCAGTGGTACGAAAGCAGCAAGGACGGCGCATTCCAGCGTGAGCAGGCGCAGCGCCGCAACTGGCTGACCGCCGACGGCACACCCGGCCCGACCGGTGTCGGCGGCTTTGCCGCGGAACCAGGCCGCTATCACCTCTACGTGTCGCTGGCCTGTCCTTGGGCCCATCGCACGCTGATCCTGCGAAAACTCAAAGGCCTCGACAGCCTGATCGACGTCTCGGTGGTCAGCTGGATGATGCTGGAAAACGGCTGGACCTTCGACCAGTCACTGGGCTCGACCGGCGACAAGCTCGATCACTTCGACTTCATGCACCAACGCTACACCGCAGACACCGCCGACTACACCGGCCGCGTCACCGTGCCGGTGCTGTGGGATAAAAAGCAGAATCGCATCGTCAACAATGAATCGGCGGAAATCATCCGCATGTTCAACGGTGCCTTTGATGACCTGACCGGCAATGACCTGGACTTCTATCCAGCGCCGCTGCGGGACGAGATCGACGCGTTGAATGAGCGGATTTATCCTGCCGTGAACAACGGCGTATACCGCGCCGGGTTCGCCACATCACAGCAGGCTTATGAAGAAGCGTTTGACGGGTTGTTTGCCGAACTGGATCGACTGGAAGCGCTGTTAGGCGCCAATCGTTATCTGGTGGGTGAATACCTGACCGAAGCGGATATTCGCCTGTTCACCACGATTATTCGCTTTGACGCGGTATATCACGGGCACTTCAAGTGCAACCTGCGGCGGATTGCCGACTATCCGAACCTGTCGAACTGGTTGCGCGAGATTTATCAGTGGCCGGGCGTTGCCGAGACAGTGGATTTCGAACACATCAAGAAACACTACTACGGCAGCCACAAGACCATTAACCCGACTGGGGTTGTGCCTAAAGGTCCGAAGCAGGATTTCACAGTGGCCCATGATCGGGCGCGGTTGAGCGGGAAAGGGATTTGGCGCAAGAACAACGGCTGAGTCTAAATCGGTGTAAATGTTGAGGGCCCCATCGCGAGCAGGCTCGCTCCTACAGTTGATTTGTGGCGTTCACAATCCCCTGTAGGAGTGAGCCTGCTCGCGATGGGGTCGACGCGGTTTCTAGACCTGCGCCTGAGCCCCTTCGAACCACGCCAGTTTCTCGCGCAATTGCACCACTTCCCCAACGATCACCAGCGTCGGCGCATGCACTTCATGCTCCGCCACCAACCGTGGTAGGTCCGCCAGCGTGCCGGTAAACACCCGCTGATTGACCGTGGTGCCCTGCTGGATCAACGCTGCAGGCGTCTCCGACCCACGACCATGTTTTATCAACTGCTCGCAAATGATCGGCAAGCCCACCAGCCCCATGTAAAACACCAGGGTTTGTGCGGGCGAAACCAGGTCGGCCCACGGCAGATCGGTGGAACCGTCCTTCAAGTGCCCGGTGACAAATCGTACCGATTGCGCGTAATCGCGGTGGGTCAGCGGAATCCCGGCATAGGCCGCGCAACCGCTGGCCGCCGTGATGCCCGGTACGACCTGGAACGGGATGCCATGGGCCGCCAGTTCTTCGATCTCTTCACCGCCACGGCCGAAGATGAACGGATCACCGCCCTTCAACCGCACCACACGTTTGCCCTGTTTGGCCAGGTCGACCAACTGCTGGTTGATCTGATCCTGCGGCACCGCGTGATCGGCGCGACGCTTGCCGACGTACACTCGCTCGGCATCGCGACGGCACAAATCTAGAATCGCCGGCGCCACCAGACGGTCGTACAGCACCACGTCGGCTTGCTGCATCAGGCGCAGGGCGCGGAAGGTCAGCAGGTCCGGATCACCCGGCCCGGCACCGACCAGATACACTTCGCCGGTTTTTTTCGGCGGCTCACCCGCGATCTTCGCCAGCAATAAGCGCTCGGCTTCAGCGCCCTGCCCGGCCAACTGCCGGTCAGCAATCGGGCCCTGGAACACGTCTTCCCAGAACGCCCGGCGCTGCTGCACATCGGGCAGCAGGCCCTTGACCTGATTGCGAAAACGCGCGGCCAGACCGGCCAGCTGACCGTACGTGGAAGGAATCCAGGTTTCGATTTTTGCGCGGATCAGCCGTGCGAGTACCGGCGCATCGCCACCGCTGGAAATAGCCACGATCAACGGCGAACGGTCGACAATCGCCGGAAAAATCACGCTGCACAGCGCTGGCGCATCCACCACGTTGACTGGCACGCAACGCCGATGAGCATCGGCGGAAACGTGCGCGTTCAGCGGTTCATCGTCGGTGGCGGCAATGATCAGCCCGCAACCGTCCAGATCCGCTTCGGCGTAACCACGCAACAGGCACTCGCCACCGCTACCGACTACGAGCTCACGGAGTTGCGGTTCGATTTCAGGCGCGACCACCCGCAGTAGCGCACCGGCTTCGGCCAGCAAGCGGGATTTGCGCAAGGCAATCTCCCCCCCACCGACGACCAACACACGACTGCCGCGAAGGTTGTGAAACAGCGGCAGATATTTCATTTAGCCGATGACCTCAAGGCCACCCATGTACGGTTTAAGCACGTCCGGCACACGGATCGAACCGTCGGCCTGCTGGTAGTTTTCCAGCACGGCCACCAAGGTACGACCGACCGCCAGGCCGGAACCGTTCAAGGTGTGAACCAGCTCAGGCTTGCCAGTTTCCGGGTTACGGAAACGCGCTTGCATGCGCCGGGCCTGGAAATCACCGCAGTTGGAGCAGGAGGAGATTTCGCGATACTTGTCCTGGCTTGGAATCCACACTTCCAGGTCGTAAGTCTTGACCGCGCTGAAGCCCATGTCGCCGGTGCACAGCGCCAGGGTCCGATAAGGCAGCTGCAGCAGTTGCAGGACTTTTTCGGCGTTGGCGGTCAGGCCTTCCAGCGCGTCCATCGAGGTCGATGGATCGACGATCTGGACCATCTCGACCTTGTCGAACTGGTGCTGGCGGATCATGCCGCGGGTGTCGCGACCCGACGCACCGGCTTCGCTGCGGAAGCACGGGGTGTGGGCGACGAACTTGATCGGCAGCAATTTCGAGTCGACGATTTCACCGGCGACGATATTGGTCAGCGACACTTCAGCGGTCGGGATCAGGTACAGATCGGCTTCGCCTTCGCGAGCGATCTTGAACAGGTCTTCTTCGAACTTCGGCAGCTGGCCGGTGCCTTGCAGCGCCGGCGCCTGCACCAGATAAGGCGTGTAGGCCTCTTCGTAGCCGTGCTCGGTGGTGTGCAGGTTGATCATGAACTGCGCGAGGGCGCGGTGCAGACGAGCGATCGGGCCGCGCAACAGGGCGAAACGGGCGCCGGACAGTTTGGCGGCGGTTTCGAAGTCCAGCCAGCCGAACTTCTCGCCGAGTGCAACGTGGTCCTGAACCGGGAAGTCAAACGCAGTCGGGGTGCCCCAGCGGCGCACTTCGACGTTGCCGTCTTCGTCGGCGCCGATTGGCACAGATTCGTGCGGCAGGTTCGGGATGCCGAGCAGGATCGAGTCCAGATCGGTCTGGATCGCGTCCAGCTCGACTTTGCCGGCACTCAATTCGTCGGCCATGCGCTCGACGTCCGCCATCAGCGGTGCGATATCTTCGCCGCGCTGCTTGGCCTGACCGATGGATTTGGAACGGGCATTACGTTCAGCCTGCAGTGCTTCGGTGCGGGTCTGGACGGTCTTGCGCTGTTCTTCCAGCGCTTCGATGCGCGCAACATCCAGCGTATAGCCACGGGATGCCAGGCGGTCCGCTACGTCCTGAAGGTTGCTACGTAACAGTTTGGAATCGAGCATGTCGGTCTCTCGTTATCAAAGTTTGGTCAAGGACAGGCCGGCCCAGGTGGCGAGCAGCCCGCCGAATACGCTGATGGCAGCATAGCCCAGGGCCAGCGGCACCTGCCCGCTTTCCAGCAGGCGCACCGTATCCAGTGAAAAGGATGAAAAAGTCGTCAGCCCCCCGAGGAAGCCGACCATCAACCCGGCGCGCACCTCGATCGGCACCTCCGGGCGGAGTAAAAACAGACCGTATAAAACGCCGATCAGCAAACAGCCGACGATATTAACGGCCAGCGTCGCGGTATAGAAGTGCCGCGGCCAATTAGCGTTGACCCAATTGCCGGTGGCGAAGCGCAACAGGGTGCCAGCGATGCCGCCGACGGAAACCGCGACGATCAATGGAAGCATTATTTTCTCCGCTGCCGGGGGCTGAGACGGTCTAGTTGCGCAAGGTGATTGAGCTTCTCGCCGATCTTCAATTCGAGGCCGCGCGGCACCGGTTGATAGAACGGTTGCGGATCAAGCTCTTCTGGAAAGTAGTCTTCGCCGGCGGCGTAGGCGTCCGGTTCGTCGTGGGCGTAGCGGTATTCGTCGCCATAACCCAGCTGCTTCATCAACGTGGTCGGCGCATTGCGCAAGTGCAACGGCACTTCCAGCGAACCGTGCTCGGTGGCGCTGCGCATCGCGGCTTTGAAGCCCATGTACACCGCGTTGCTTTTCGGCGCGCAAGCGAGATAGGTGATGGCCTGGGCCACCGCCAGTTCGCCTTCCGGGCTGCCGAGACGCTCCTGCACTTCCCACGCCGCCAGGCACAGGCTCAACGCGCGTGGATCAGCATTGCCGATGTCTTCGCTGGCCATGCGTACTACGCGGCGGGCGAGGTACAGCGGATCGCAACCGCCGTCGATCATCCGTGCGAACCAGTAAAGCGCGCCATCGGGATTGGAGCCGCGCACCGATTTGTGCAGCGCGGAAATCTGGTCGTAAAACGCTTCGCCGCCCTTGTCGAAACGTCGGCGAGTGTCGCCGAGCAGGCTTTGCAGCAGGTCGATGCCGATCTCGCTGTTGTCATCGGCCAGATCGGAGGCGTTTTCCAGCAGATTCAGCAGACGCCGGCCATCGCCATCAGCGGCGGAGAGCAACATCTGGAAGCCCTCGTCGCTGAGGCTCAATTGCCGCGTGCCCAGACCGCGCTCTTCGCTGAGCGCCCGGTGCACCAGTTTGCGCAGCGCCGCTTCGTCGAGGCTTTTGAGCACGTAGACGCGCGCCCGGGAGAGCAACGCGTTATTGAGTTCGAACGAGGGGTTTTCGGTGGTTGCGCCGATGAAAATCAGCGTGCCGTCTTCAACGTAGGGCAGAAACGCATCCTGCTGCGACTTGTTGAAGCGGTGTACTTCGTCGACGAACAGAAGGGTGCGCTTGCCGTACTGACCGGCCTGTTGCTTGGCGATTTCCACCGCCTGACGAATTTCCTTCACCCCGGCCAATACCGCCGAGACCGTTTCGAAGTGCGCATCCGAGACTTCCGCGAGCAATCGCGCCAAGGTGGTTTTGCCCACGCCCGGCGGGCCCCAGAAGATCATCGAATGCAGGGCCCCCTGCTCCAGCGCCTCGCGCAAAGGCTTGCCGCGTGCGAGCAGGTGTTCCTGACCGACGTACTCGTCCAGATTGGCCGCACGCAAACGGGCGGCCAGGGGCTGGGCAATCGGGGCGCTGCGAAACAGGTCCATCACAACTTAGGAAACCTCACTACTTGAACACTGCAGGCCCCCTGTAGGAGTGAGCCTGCTCGCGATGGCGGCATTGCATTCAACATCAATGTTGACTGAACCGACGCTATCGCGAGCAGGCTCGCTCCTACAGGTTTTGCGACGGTGGTTTATTCCTGGATCACGTCCGCGCCTTTGGGGATGTCGAACTTGAACTTGGACGCAGGGATCGGCTCGTTAGCCTTCACCCCGGTGAACAGGATGTTGGTGCGCTGACCGACGCTGTCGATCAGTTGCATGTCATTGACCAGGCCATTACGGAACGACAGACGCAGGCTGTCGAACAAGGTGTCTTTGGTTTTCGGCTTCAAGGTGAAGTCGATCACGCCGCCAGCTTCCTTGGCGCTGATGCCAAAGCTCTCGCTGATCTTCGACACATCACCGGACAGCAGCAGCGCCGGAGTCTGGCTCAGGCGCAGGTCGAGGGTCTTGATAGTCGCCTGCTCCAGGTCCGGGTCCCACAGCGTGACTTTCTTGCCGTCGGAAACCACCACTTGCTCGTTCGGCGCGTCGGTGTGCCAGTAGAACAGGCCCGGCCGCTGCAGGGACATTTCGCCGGCGGTTTCCTGCAACTGGGTGCCACTGCCATCAAGCGTGAGCTGCGAGAAACGCGCGGTCAGGGTCTGGGATTTTTCCAGCAGTTGGGTCAGACGCGTCACGTCCTTGTCGTCGGCGTGGGCCGAGAGCGTGGTCAAAGCCAGTACCGGCAGCATCAGCATGCGGATAAGACGCATGGGAGTCCTCATAACATTCGTGGGGAATGCGATGACGCATCACTGCGCCTTCGCTTTTCAATTCAAGGCATCAGATCAAATCAGTCGCGCACCGGCCCGGGGGCCAGGACTTCGCGCGAACCGTTGGTATTCATGGACGTCACGACCCCGGCCATTTCCATGGCTTCGATCATGCGGGCGGCGCGGTTGTAGCCGATTTTCAACTTGCGCTGAACCGCAGAGATGGACGCACGACGGCTTTCCAGCACGAACTGCACCGCTTCGTCGTACAGCGCATCGGTTTCGGCATCGTCATCACCGCCACTGCCGCCGCCATTTTCAAAGCCGCTACCAGCCTCTTCGACGCCGGCGAGGATGTCATCGTTGTATTCCGGTGCGCCGCGCAGTTTCCAGGCTTCAACCACCCGGTGAACTTCATCATCAGACACGAACGCACCGTGAACGCGGATCGGCAGGCTGGTGCCCGGCGGCATGTAGAGCATGTCACCGTGGCCCAGCAGTTGCTCGGCGCCACCCTGATCGATGATGGTCCGGGAGTCGATCTTGCTCGACACCTGGAACGCCATACGCGTCGGGATGTTCGCCTTGATCAGACCGGTGATCACGTCAACCGACGGCCGCTGGGTCGCGAGGATCAAGTGGATACCGGCCGCACGCGCCTTCTGGGCGATACGGGCGATCAGCTCTTCAACTTTCTTGCCGACGATCATCATCATGTCGGCGAACTCGTCGACGACCACGACAATGGTCGGCAGCTTGGTCAGCAGCGGCGCTTCGTCGTGAATGCTTTCGCGTTTGTACAGCGGATCGGCCAGCGGCGTGCCGGCGTCCTGGGCTTCTTTGACCTTGGCGTTGAAGCCGGACAGGTTGCGCACGCCCATTTTCGCCATCAGTTTATAGCGACGCTCCATCTCCGCCACGCTCCAGCGCAGGGCGTTGGCCGCGTCCTTCATGTCGGTCACCACCGGGCAGAGCAAGTGCGGAATGCCTTCGTAAATCGACAGTTCCAGCATTTTCGGGTCGATCATGATCAGTTTGGCGTCTTCCGGGCCGGACTTGAACAGGATCGACAGGATCATCGCGTTCACGCCCACCGACTTACCGGAACCGGTCGTACCGGCCACCAGCAAGTGCGGCATTTTCGCCAGGTCGGTGATGACCGGCTTTCCGCCGATGTCGTGGCCGAGAGCCAGGGTCACCGGGGATTTGAAGTTATCGTATTCCGGGGTCGACAGCACTTCGGAGAAACGCACGATCTGCCGGTCTTCGTTGGGAATCTCGATACCGACGGTGGTCTTGCCCGGAATCACTTCCACCACCCGCACGCTGGTCACGGCCAGGGAGCGCGCAAGATCTTTCGCCAGGTTGGAGATACGGCTGACCTTGACCCCGGCAGCGGGCTGGATTTCGTAACGGGTAATCACCGGGCCCGGGTGGATCGAATCCACCGAGACTTCAACGCCGAATTCCTTGAGCTTGATTTCCAGCAAGTGACCGACGGCCGCCAGGGATTCGGGCGAATAATTGAGTTGTTTCTTTTCGGCGGGATCGAGAATCGAGATCGGCGGCAAGGTGCCTTCGACGGCGCTGTCGACGAACAACGGCGCCTGCTTCTCTTTTTCCACGCGTTTGCTCGGCGCAGAAGGCTTGGGCGGCGCAGGGGCAATCACTGGCGGAACCTGTTTCTCACGCTCCGACATGTGCTTGCTCAGGGCTTGTTCGCGCTCGATCAGGCGTTCCTTGACCTTGGCCTGCTCGCGTTTGTCGGTGACGGTTGGCGCCACCACGTCATGCACGCGATCGTCGACTTCACGCAACTGCGCAACCAGCTGCTTGCGCTCGACGCGGGCGGCCCACCAGCGATTGGCCGCACCCTGGAACAGTTCGAACAGGTCGAGGGTGATCTTGCCGGTGACGTCCATCACCTTGAACCAAGACAGGTCGGTGAATACGGTCAGGCCAAACAGGAACAGCGCGATGAACAGCAAGGTGCTGCCCTGGATGTTCAGCGCGTTTCTGGCGAGGTCGCCCAGGCTTTCACCCAACGCCCCGCCCGCACCGGCCGGCAGACCGGTCGCGGCATGAAAATGGATGTGGGCCAATGCGGCGCCCGACAGCACCAGGAACACCAGGCCGATCAGACGCCAGGAAAACAGCCAGCCGCTCCATTCCCACGGCTGGTGGCGCTGACGGAAGATCTGATAAGCCTTGATCGCCAGCAACAACGGGAAGATGTAGGCGAAGTAACCCAACACCATGAACAGGATGTCGGCACTGTACGAGCCGGCCGGGCCGCCGAAGTTCTGCACATCGTCGATCTTGCTGTTGTGGCTCCAGCCCGGATCGTCCTTGCCATAGGTCAGCAAGGCCATCATCAGGAACAGGCACAAGGCGCCGATCGCAATCAATGCACCTTCCTTGAGTCGGTAGTGCAAGTGCTGGCGCCACAGTGGAACGACGGCTGGTTTAGGTGCTGCGGTGGATTTCTTCAAAACGCTACTTTTCCTGCGCCCTTGGCGCGTCCATCTGTTGAATGACTATAAAAAACTGCCCAATCCAGGCAGGTGAAAAAGTTAACCGGCCCACCGGGACTACTTTTAACACTGCACACCTTTTAACACTGCACCTTGGTTTCTATAACACAGCGCGCAGGGATTATTTCAGTGACCGGCACGCATTGTACGGGTTTGTTCGTACGATGCCATGCTGGCAGACCATGGCTCAGCATACTCAACAACAGGTCAATGGGAGGCAAACTGCTTTGAATTTGAGCACGCATTGTCTTTTGTGACAAAGGCTTATGAGGTCATTTACGAGCAAATCCAAGCTTACGACCGCCGCGACAGGCTCAAGTTGCAACTTCCCCTATCTCCGGCCGGCCGCACTGGACGCGCAGATATACCTCGACGACACTTCACTGGTTTGACGGCACACTTCACGTCATGCACCACTACCCTCCCCTTCTGTAAGCCCGGATGCCATGCTGACTTGGTTACAACGCAACACCCTGACCTTTCCGCCACTGGAAAAAGCCATGCGCGATCCCAACGGATTGCTGGCTGCCGGCGGCGACTTGTCCGCCGATCGTCTGATCCAGGCTTATCGGCACGGTTGTTTCCCATGGTTCTCGGAAGGCCAGCCGATTCTCTGGTGGTCGCCTGATCCGCGGACCGTGCTGTTTCCCGACGAACTGCATGTCTCGCGCAGCCTGGGAAAACTGCTGCGCCAGCAACGCTATCAGGTGACCTTTGATCAGGATTTTGCCGCGGTGATCCGAGCCTGCGCCGCGCCAAGGGATTACGCCGACGGCACCTGGATCACCGATGCGATGCAGAACGCCTACCTGGATCTGCACCAACGCGGCTATGCGCATTCGGTAGAGGTCTGGGACCAGGGCGAACTGGTCGGTGGTTTGTATGGCCTGGCGATGGGTCAGCTGTTTTTCGGTGAATCCATGTTCAGCCGCGCCGACAACGCCTCGAAATTTGGCTTTGCCACCCTGGTCAAACATCTGAAAAATTCGGGTTTCGTGCTGATCGACTGCCAGATGCCCACCGACCATCTGCACAGCCTCGGCGCACGGGCCATTCCTCGCCGTGAATTTGCCGACCATCTCGCGCAGCATCTGGATCAACCCAACCGTGCCACCTGGGTTTGCTGAGCGACTTTTGCGCCGGTGGCTTACACTTAATTCAAAGCTTATCCCCGAGGGTCGATCATGACCGAGTTGGCGCGTTTGAAGTTCTATGCCACTCAGCCCCACTCTTGCAGTTATCTGCCCGAGGAGCAGGCCACGACCCTGTTTCTTGACCCTAGCCAGCCCATGGATGTGCATGTCTACGCGGACCTGTCTGAAATGGGTTTCCGTCGCAGCGGCGATCATCTCTACCGGCCCCATTGCCAGAATTGCAATGCGTGCGTGCCGGCGCGCATTCCCGTGGCGCAATTTGTGCCCAATCGTCAGCAGAAACGCATTTTCAAGCGCAATCTCGACCTGCAAGTGCGGCCGGCCAAACCCAAGTTCAGCGAAGAATACTTCGACCTGTATCAGCGCTATATCGAACAGCGGCACGCCGACGGCGACATGTACCCACCCAGTCGCGATCAGTTTTCGACATTCCTGGTGCGCGATCTGCCCTTCTCGCGGTTTTACGAATTTCGCCTGGACGGGCAGTTGCTGGCCGTGGCGGTGACCGACTTGCTGCCGAACGGTCTGTCGGCGGTCTACACCTTCTACGAGCCCGCTGAAGAGCGCCGCAGCCTGGGGCGCTACGCGATCCTCTGGCAGATTGCCGAGGCCCAGCGCCTGGGGCTCGAAGCCGTGTACCTCGGTTACTGGATCAAAAACTGCAAAAAGATGAGCTACAAGACTCAATATCGCCCGATCGAACTGCTGATTAATCAGCGCTGGGTCATCCTGAACTAGAACCCCTTGGCTTAAACCCCATTTTTCGGGCACAATGCACGCCGCTTTTGCCTGGCGCAGTTGCACCGGGCCATTCATTGGACACCGAGGGCTTTACTGCATGTCGAAAGAAGACAGCTTCGAAATGGAAGGCACTGTCGTCGACACCCTGCCCAACACCATGTTTCGTGTGGAGTTGGAAAATGGGCACGTCGTAACCGCGCATATTTCCGGCAAGATGCGCAAGAACTACATTCGTATTCTTACCGGTGACAAAGTGCGCGTCGAGCTGACGCCCTATGACTTGAGCAAAGGGCGCATCACTTACCGCGCTCGCTGATCAGGTCAATACAAAACGCCCGGTTTATGCCGGGCGTTTTTGTATGTGCAGGTGACTGACAGACAGTAAAAAGGCGCCTTTCGGCGCCTTTTGCTTTGTCGCGGTTAACGTCAGGCCATTTCTGCCGTGGTTTCGAACTCGAAGGTCAGTTCGCCGTCCTTCAGGTCGATGTGAACCACACCACCATGGTCGGCCAGCTCGCCAAAGAGAATCTCTTCCGCCAGCGGACGCTTGATCTTGTCCTGGATCAAACGCGCCATCGGCCGAGCACCCATTGCCGAATCGTAGCCACCCGCCGCCAACCAGCTGCGCGCCGCGTCGGTCACTTCCAGCTGCACGCGCTTGTCTTCCAGCTGCGCCTGAAGCTCGGTAAGGAACTTGTCCACCACGCTTTTGATGACCTCATGGCTGAGGCGACCAAACTGGATAATGGTGTCCAGACGGTTACGGAACTCTGGCGTAAAGCTTTTCTTGATCACTTCCATCGCATCGGACGAGTGGTCCTGATGAGTGAAACCGATCGAAGCACGCGCTGCGGTTTCGGCACCGGCGTTGGTCGTCATGATGACGATCACGTTACGGAAATCCGCCTTGCGCCCGTTGTTGTCGGTCAGCGTACCGTGGTCCATGACCTGCAACAGCAGGTTGAAGACTTCCGGATGCGCCTTCTCGATTTCATCGAGCAACAGCACGCAGTGAGGCTGCTTGGTGATGGCTTCGGTCAGCAGACCGCCTTGGTCGAAACCGACATACCCCGGAGGTGCACCGATCAGACGCGATACGGTGTGGCGCTCCATGTACTCGGACATGTCGAAACGAACCAGCTCGATGCCCAACGCCTTGGCCAATTGACGCGCCGCTTCGGTTTTACCGACACCGGTCGGGCCTGCAAACAGGAACGAACCGACTGGCTTGTCAGGCGACTTGAGGCCGGCACGGGACAGTTTGATCGCGGTCGACAACGAGTCGATCGCGGCATCCTGGCCGAATACCGTCAGCTTCAGGTCGCGCTCAAGGTTACGCAGCAACTCCCGGTCGGAGGTGTTGACGTGCTTGGGCGGAATCCGCGCGATCTTCGCCACGATGTCCTCGACCTGAGGCACTTCGATGCGTTTCACACGCTTCTCGATCGGCTGCAGACGCTGGTAGGCACCCGCTTCGTCGATCACGTCGATAGCTTTGTCCGGCATGTGCCGGTCATTGATGTAACGCGAGGCCAGTTCGGCAGCGGCGCGCAGGGCTTCATCACTGTATTCGATATTGTGATGTTGTTCGAAACGCCCCTTCAGTCCGCGCAGGATACCGATGGTGTCCTCCACCGAGGGTTCCGACACATCGACCTTCTGGAAACGACGTGCCAGGGCACGGTCCTTCTCGAAGATCCCGCGGAATTCCTGGAAGGTGGTCGAACCGATGCAACGGATATCACCGGACGACAGCAGCGGTTTCAGCAGGTTCGAGGCATCCATGACACCACCGGACGCGGCACCCGCACCAATGATGGTGTGGATTTCGTCGATGAACAGGATCGCCTGCGGACGTTTTTTCAGCTCGTTGAGCAGCGCCTTGAAACGCTTCTCGAAATCGCCGCGGTATTTGGTCCCGGCCAGCAGTGCGCCCAGATCGAGGGAATACACCACGCTGTTGGCCAGCAGGTCCGGCACCTGGTTGTCGACAATGCGCTTAGCCAGGCCTTCGGCAATCGCGGTTTTACCCACGCCCGCCTCGCCTACCAGCAACGGATTGTTTTTGCGCCGACGCGCGAGGATCTGCGCGACACGCTCGACTTCAAGCTCACGGCCTACCAACGGATCGATACGACCCTGGCGCGCGAGTTCGTTGAGGTTGCTGGCATAAGCATCCAGGGGATTGCCTGAAGATGAAGACTCACCGCCCTCGTCGTCCTGCATATCTTGCTCACCCTCAGAGTGATCGCCGTGCCCCGGTACTTTGGAAATGCCATGGGCGATGTAGTTGACGACATCGATGCGCGCAACGCTCTGCTGTTTCAGCAGGAACACTGCCTGACTTTCTTGCTCGCTGAAGATCGCAACGAGCACGTTGGCGCCAGTCACTTCGCGTTTGCCCGAGCTCTGTACGTGGAATACAGCACGCTGCAGAACACGCTGGAACCCCAGGGTTGGCTGGGTCTCGCGATCCTCATCATGCACGGGGATCAGCGGCGTGGTGGAGTCAATGAACTCCTGCAGGTCATGCTTGAGTTTGTCGAGGTTTGCGCCGCAGGCACGCAAAACGGTGGCGGCAGCCTCATTATCCAATAGGGCCAGCAGGAGGTGTTCGACGGTCATGAACTCATGACGCTTCGAACGGGCCTCCTTGAAGGCTAGATTGAGGGTGACTTCGAGCTCGCGGTTTAACATAGCTTCACCTCATACCCAAGTGGTCGGCGATTAACCGTCCTTCTCGATTTCACAGAGTAGCGGATGCTGGCTTTCCCTGGCGTACTGGTTGACCTGCATGGCCTTGGTCTCGGCAATGTCGCGGGTAAACACTCCACATACTGCCCGTCCTTCTGTGTGGACGGCCAGCATGACCTTGGTCGCCAGCTCGCGATTCAGGTTAAAAAACACCTCGAGCACTTCGACGACGAAATCCATCGGTGTGTAGTCATCGTTGAACAAAACCACCTTGTACATCGGCGGCGCCTGTAAAGCAGGCTTCGCTTCCTGAACAGCAATGCCTGCGGAATCGTCGTCGTGTTCCTCCGGATGATCTTTTTGGAGAGTCGGGCGATCCTGATTGAATGTTAGTCGAATCTGGCTAATTGCATGCATGGAAAGAAAGGTTCGTCAGTTGTGCGAATACAGTAGTGGGGACGGCTTTGAACGATTTCAACTCCGACTGCCGGGTCACCTTGACTATCGGCAAAACGGTGTTACAACCAATAGAGCCCACAGTGGGTAAAAAAGGTCCGCGGAGTCAATCTTATTTACAGGATTCGACTGCGGATGTACTGGATGATACTCCAGTGATGGAGTCTGTTGCAGAGGGATATGGGTATGTCAGGCGTTAAGGACACAGAGCCAGTCAAAGGCACTGTAAAAGGCAAGGTCAAATGGTTCAACAATGCCAAGGGTTATGGATTTATCAACAAGGATGGTGAGAGCGAGGATCTGTTCGCCCATTACTCGGCCATCCAGATGGGCGGTTACAAAACCCTGAAAGCCGGCCAGGCGGTCGTCTTTGACATTATCCAGGGACCCAAAGGTTTGCACGCCGTCAACATTGGCACACCCGAGGACACTCGGACAGTCACCGCGCCTGCCACGCAGCAGACCGTTACGGCGTAAACCGCTGCACGTCACCCAGTCATAAAAAACCGCCCGACTCGCTTGAGCCGGGCGGTTTTTGTGTGCCTGCTTACATGTGCGAAATCAGTGCATCACCAAAACCTGAGGACGACACAAGCTTCGCGCCGTCCATCAGACGTTCGAAGTCATAGGTCACGGTCTTCGCGGAAATCGCGCCATTGGTGCCCTTGATGATCAGGTCGGCCGCTTCGGTCCAGCCAAGGTGACGCAGCATCATCTCGGCGGAAAGAATCAGCGAGCCCGGGTTGACCTGGTCTTTGCCGGCGTACTTCGGCGCAGTACCGTGCGTCGCTTCGAACATGGCGATGGTGTCGGACAGGTTCGCACCTGGCGCAATACCGATACCGCCCACTTCCGCCGCCAGGGCGTCAGAAAGGTAGTCGCCGTTAAGGTTAAGGGTCGCGATCACATCGTATTCGGCCGGGCGCAGCAGGATCTGCTGGAGCATGGCGTCGGCGATGGCATCCTTGACGATGACGTTCTTGCCGGTTTTCGGGTTCTTGAACTGCATCCACGGCCCGCCATCGAGCAGGGTCGCGCCGAATTCTTCAGCCGCCACTTCGTAGGCCCATTCCTTGAAGGCACCTTCGGTGAACTTCATGATGTTGCCTTTGTGCACGATGGTCAGCGAGTCGCGATCGTTGTCGACCACGTATTGCAGGGCCTTGCGCGCCAGGCGCTTGGTGCCTTGCAGGGACACCGGCTTGACGCCGATCCCACAGTTTTCGTCGAAACGGATCTTGGTGACGCCCATCTCTTCTTTAAGGAACTTGATGACCTTGGTCGCTTCAGGCGAACCGGCCTTCCACTCGATACCGGCATAAATGTCTTCCGAGTTCTCGCGGAAGATCGTCATATCGACGTCGCCTGGCTTCTTGACCGGGCTCGGCACACCTTCGAACCAACGCACCGGGCGCAGGCAGACGTACAGGTCGAGTTGCTGGCGCAGGGCCACGTTCAGGGAACGGATGCCGCCACCGACCGGCGTGGTCAGGGGGCCCTTGATGGAAACCACGTAATCCTTGACTGCGTCGAGGGTTTCCTGAGGCAGCCAGGTGTCCTGATCGTAAACCTGAGTCGCTTTCTCCCCGGCGTAGACTTCCATCCAGGAAATTTTGCGCTCGCCGCCGTAAGCCTTCTTAACAGCAGCATCGACAACCTTGATCATGACCGGGCTGATATCAACACCAATACCATCGCCTTCGATGAAGGGGATGATCGGGTTGTTAGGAACATTGAGAGAATGGTCCGCGTTGACGGTGATTTTGTCGCCGACGGCTGGAACCTGAATCTTCTTGTATCCCATGCTGAACTCCATTGTTTGGATTGAACATCTGGCTTGGTCCGAGCGTACCCCAGTTAAATCGGCACGCAAACCCTCTGTTCCATCCATCTGCCGCAAAGCTGCACAGTTCGCGGGGTACAAGCCTGAAAGCAAAGGGAAAAGTGCCAAACTCAAGCACGTTCGACGACTCTACGCCCCACCCTCCCCTGCGACCTTTAGACCAATGGACGAGAATCGTGGCGTATGAACCATCGGCAGATTGCCAGCTACCTATGTATAATGCCGCCGCTGACCGCAGAGTCACGCCGACCGACCTCCTGTATCTGAATAAGAAGCCGAGGGTCAGGGCCCGAAAAGCAGGATTGTTACGAGCAGTCCACCCGCTTGACGCTCGACTGATGCACCCAACATCACCGCGCACAAATCTCGACATTCGGCTCATGGATGACTTTGAACGAACGCGCTTACCCGGCGCCCCTCGAGTTTCTGCGCACGCTTTAGCAAAGAAGAGAGAGTTAATCCGAATATGCCCACCCGCTCGAAGATCATCTATACCTTCACCGACGAAGCCCCAGCCCTCGCCACCTATTCACTGTTGCCTATCGTAGAGGCCTTCACCGCCTCGGCTGATATCGCCGTGGAAACCCGCGATATCTCTCTTGCAGGGCGCATTCTGGCCAGCTTCCCCGAGCAATTGGGTGACAAAGCCGTAGCCGACCACCTCGCCGAACTGGGCGACCTGGCCGTTACGCCTGAAGCCAACATCATCAAGTTGCCGAACATCAGCGCTTCGGTTCCGCAACTGCAGGCCGCGATCAAAGAGTTGCAAGCCCAGGGCTTCGCACTGCCGGACTACCCGGAAACCGTGAGCAGCGACGCCGACAAAGAAACCAAGTCGCGTTACGACAAGATCAAGGGCAGCGCCGTTAACCCGGTTCTGCGCGAAGGCAACTCCGATCGTCGTGCGCCGCTGTCGGTCAAAAATTACGCACGCAAGCACCCGCACAAAATGGGCGCCTGGGCTGCGGACTCCAAGTCCCACGTCGCCCACATGAGCACCGGCGATTTCTACGGCAGCGAAAAAGCCGCCCTGATCGACGCCGCTGACGCCGTTAAAATCGAACTGATCGCTCAAGACGGCACCACCACCGTCCTGAAAGAAAAGACCACAGTGCAAGCCGGTGAGATCCTCGATTGCGCAGTCATGAGCAAAAACGCGCTGCGCAGCTTCATCGCTGCCGAGATCGAAGACGCCAAGGCCAAGGGCGTGCTGCTGTCGGTTCACCTCAAAGCCACCATGATGAAGGTCTCCGACCCGATCATGTTCGGCCAGATCGTTGCCGAGTTCTATAAAGACGCACTGGCCAAGCACGCTGATGTGCTGGCACAGATCGGCTTCAACCTGAACAACGGCATCGGCGACCTGTACGCTCGCATCAAGGCCTTGCCGGCCGAGCAGCAAGCGCAGATCGAAGCGGACATCCAGGCGGTCTACGCCGTGCGTCCGTCGTTGGCGATGGTCAACTCCGACAAAGGCATCACTAACCTGCACGTGCCGAGCGACGTCATCGTTGACGCCTCGATGCCGGCCATGATTCGTGACTCTGGCAAGATGTGGGGCACTGACGGTCTGCTGCACGACACCAAGGCGGTGATCCCGGATCGCTGCTACGCCACCATCTACCAGGCAGTGATCGAAGACTGCAAGGTAAACGGCGCTTTCGACCCGACCACCATGGGCAGCGTGCCAAACGTTGGCCTGATGGCGAAAAAAGCCGAAGAGTACGGCTCCCACGACAAGACGTTCCAGATCAAGCGCAACGGCGTTGTTCGCGTCACCGACAGCAAAGGCAGCCTGCTGCTTGAGCAATCGGTTGAAGCCGGCGACATCTTCCGCATGTGCCAGACCAAAGACGCGCCGATCCAGGACTGGGTCAAACTGGCCGTCAACCGTGCTCGTGCAAGTGCGACCCCAGCGATCTTCTGGCTGGACCCAATGCGCGCTCACGATGGCGTAGTGATCGAGAAAGTTCAGGCTTACCTGAAGGATCACGACACGTCGGGCCTGGACATCCGCATCATGTCCCCGGTTGACGCGATGGCGTTCACCCTGGGCCGCACTCGCGATGGCAAGGACACCATTTCGGTGACGGGCAACGTATTGCGCGACTACCTGACTGACCTGTTCCCGATCATGGAACTGGGCACCAGCGCCAAGATGCTGTCCATCGTGCCGTTGATGAATGGCGGCGGCCTGTTCGAAACCGGCGCTGGCGGTTCGGCACCGAAGCACGTTCAGCAGTTGCTGGAAGAAAACTTCCTGCGCTGGGATTCCCTGGGCGAGTTTCTGGCCTTGGCCGCTTCCCTTGAGCACCTGGGCGTTACTTACAACAACCCTAAGGCGCTGGTTCTGGCAAAGACCCTGGATCAGGCCACCGGCCAGTTCCTCGACAACAACAAGTCGCCATCGCGCAAAGTCGGCAACATCGACAACCGCGGCAGCCACTTCTACCTGGCGCTGTACTGGGCTCAGGCCCTGGCTGCCCAGACTGAAGACGCTGCACTGCAGGCGCAGTTCGGCGAGCTGGCAAAAACCCTGACCGAGAACGAGGCAACCATCGTTGCCGAGCTCAACGCCGTTCAGGGCAAACCAGTCGACATCGGCGGTTACTACCACGCCAATGCCGAGCTGATCAGCAAGGCCATGCGCCCGAGCAACACCTTCAACGCCGCGATCGCTGCGCTGGTTTAAGGTTGTAGGGATGTATAGACGCCCCGGCCCAGTGCCGGGGTTTTTTGTGTGTGGCATCAACACACTCTTACTGGCGCACTCCAACCCTGTAGGAGTGAGCCTGCTCGCGATAGCGGTATATCATTCAACACCGGTTTTGCCTGACCCACCGCTATCGCGAGCAGGCGCACTCCTACATTGATTTTTATTCCAAGTTAGAAATCGAGGAAATCCCATGGACTGGCAACCCCACATCACCGTCGCCACCGTCGTCGAAGACAACGGCCGCTTCCTGATGGTCGAAGAAACCAAGGGCGGACGGACGGTACTTAACCAGCCCGCCGGTCACCTCGACCCGAACGAAACACTGACCGAAGCCGCCGTGCGCGAAACCCTCGAAGAAACCGGCTGGGACGTCGAGGCGACAGGCGTAGTGGGTATTTACCTCTACACCGCGCCCAGCAACGGCGTGACTTACCAACGGGTCTGTTTCACCGCCAAAGCGCTAAAGCATCACCCAGACTATCAACTCGACGACGGCATCGTCGGGGCGAAATGGCTGACCCGTGACGAGTTGCTGGCACAGCGTGCAAACTGGCGCAGTGAGCTGATCATCCACTGCATCGATGATTATCTGGACGGCAAACACTTCGGTCTCGAACTGATCCGCCCTTCTCTTTAGCCTTGCGGGCTCCGGCCTGTTAGAATCGCGTCCTTTTTCAAGACACTCATTGAATCCCTATGCGTGATCCAGCCCCTTCTGACACACAAAAGACGCGCGTCATTGTCGGCATGTCCGGCGGCGTGGACTCTTCCGTTTCTGCTCTCCTGCTGATCGAGCAGGGTTACGAGGTGGAAGGCCTGTTCATGAAGAACTGGGAAGAAGACGATGGAACGGAATACTGCACCGCCATGGATGACCTGGCGGACGCCCAGGCTGTCTGCGACAAGATTGGCATCAAGCTGCACACCGCCAACTTCGCCGCCGAATACTGGGACAACGTGTTCGAGCATTTCCTGGCCGAATACAAGGCCGGTCGCACGCCGAACCCGGACATCCTGTGCAACCGCGAGATCAAGTTCAAGGCGTTCCTCGACTACGCCATGGTGCTCGGCGCCGACCTGATCGCCACCGGCCACTACGTGCGCCGCCGTGACATCGACGGTCGCACCGAACTGCTCAAGGGCCTGGACGCAAACAAGGATCAGAGCTATTTCCTGCACGCCGTCGGTGGCGAACAGATCGCCAAGACCCTGTTCCCGGTCGGCGAGCTGGAAAAACCCGAAGTGCGCGCAATTGCCGAGAAATACGAACTCGCCACCGCGAAGAAAAAGGATTCCACCGGGATCTGCTTCATAGGCGAACGCCGCTTCAGCGACTTCCTCAAGCAATACCTGCCGGCGCAACCGGGCGACATCAAAACCACCGAAGGTGAAGTCATCGGCCGCCATCACGGACTGATGTACCACACCATCGGCCAGCGCCAGGGCTTGGGCATCGGCGGTTTGAAAGACGCCAGCGACGAGCCGTGGTACGTGCTGATCAAGGACCTGGAACACAACGAGCTGATCGTTGGCCAGGGCAATGACCACCCTTACCTGTTCTCCCGCGCCCTGCTCGCCTCTGACATCTATTGGGTCAACCCGATCGACCTGAGCGAACCGCGCCAGCTGACCGCCAAGGTTCGATATCGCCAGGGCGACCAGCCATGCACGCTGGAAAAAACTTCCAGCGGCTACCGCGCGACCTTCGATGACCCGCAACGCGCGGTCACTCCCGGTCAATCCGTGGTGTTTTACGACGGTGAAATCTGCCTCGGCGGCGGCGTAATTGAAGTGGCTGAGCCATGGAGCAGCCAAGCATGAGCCCCACTCAGGAGCAACTGACCGCGCTGGGCGGCGTATTTCTCGCCGCCGTGCTGGTCGACAAAATCGCCAAGACCGGCCAGACCACCGAAGCCGGCCTGACGTGCATGCTCGGCAGCCTGCTGATTCGCGACCCCAAGGACACCCTGGAAGTCTATGGTGGCGACGACATCAACCTGCGCGAAGGCTATCGCGCATTGATCGGCGCCCTTGAACGCGACCCAAGCACCCTGCAACGCGAACCGCTGCGCTATGCCCTGTCGATGCTGGGCCTGGAACGTCAACTGGCCAAGCGCGGCGACATGCTCGACGTGATCGGCAAGCGCCTGCCGCAGATCCAGTCCCAGGTCGAGCACTTCGGCCCGGCGCACGAAAACGTGATCGCAGCGTGCGGCGCGTTGTACCAGGACACCCTGAGCACCTTGCGCCAACGGATTCAGGTCCACGGCGACATGCGCAACCTGCAGCAACCGAGCAACGCCTCGAAAATCCGCGCGCTGTTGCTCGCCGGAATTCGTTCGGCGCGCCTGTGGCGGCAGTTGGGCGGCCATCGCTGGCAGTTGGTGATCAGCCGTCGCAAGCTGCTCAAAGAGCTTTACCCGCTGATGCGCAGCAGCTGAACCGCGCCCGCTCCAACGTTTTGTAGTCAGTAACGCGTAATACGCTGGTCAGTTGGCAACGGACCGGCGAATTTTTTCATGTATGATACGCGCCCCATTTCGTTGCCCGACTGTCCGAGAACACCCCATGCAGCTTTCTTCGCTCACTGCGGTTTCCCCTGTTGACGGCCGCTACGCCGGCAAAACCCAGGCCCTGCGCCCAATTTTCAGCGAATACGGTCTGATCCGTGCGCGCGTTCTGGTAGAAGTGCGCTGGCTCCAGCGCCTGGCCGCTCACACGGGCATCAGCGAAGTGCCGGCGTTTTCCGCCGAAGCCAACGCTGTGCTGAACACCCTGGCGGAAAACTTCGCTCTGGAGCACGCCGAGCGTGTCAAAGAGATCGAGCGCACCACCAACCACGATGTCAAAGCCATCGAGTACCTGCTCAAAGAGCAAGCGGCCAAATTGCCGGAACTGGCGGCTGTCAGCGAATTCATCCACTTTGCCTGCACCAGCGAGGACATCAACAACCTGTCCCACGCGCTGATGCTCCGCGAGGGCCGTGATGATGTGATGCTGCCGCTGATGCGCCAGACTGCCGAAGCCATCCGCGAACTGGCCATTCGTTTCGCTGACGTGCCGATGCTGTCGCGCACCCACGGTCAACCGGCCTCGCCGACCACCCTGGGCAAAGAGCTGGCAAACGTGGTTTACCGTCTGGAGCGTCAGATCGCTCAAGTCGCAGCCGTTCCGTTGCTGGGCAAGATCAACGGCGCTGTCGGCAACTACAACGCGCACCTGTCGGCGTACCCTGAAATCGACTGGGAAGAAAACGCCCGCGCTTTCATCGAAGACGAACTGGGCCTGGGCTTCAACCCGTACACCACGCAGATCGAGCCGCACGACTACATTGCCGAGCTGTTCGACGCGATCGCCCGCTTCAACACCATCCTGATCGACTTCGACCGCGACATCTGGGGCTACATCTCCCTGGGTTATTTCAAGCAGCGCACCATCGCTGGCGAAATCGGTTCGTCGACCATGCCGCACAAGGTCAACCCGATCGACTTCGAAAACTCCGAAGGCAACCTGGGCATCGCCAACGCACTGTTCCAGCACCTGGCGAGCAAACTGCCGATTTCCCGCTGGCAGCGCGACCTGACCGACTCCACCGTCCTGCGCAACCTCGGTGTCGGCTTCGCCCACAGCGTGATCGCGTACGAAGCGAGCCTCAAAGGCATCAGCAAACTTGAGCTGAATGCGCAGAAGATCGCGGCTGACCTGGACGCTTGCTGGGAAGTCCTGGCCGAACCGATCCAGACCGTCATGCGTCGCTACAACATCGAAAACCCGTACGAGAAGCTGAAAGAATTGACCCGCGGCAAGGGCATCAGCCCTGAAGCGCTGCAAACTTTCATCGACGGCCTGGACATGCCTGCCGCCGCCAAGGCCGAGCTGAAATTGCTCACCCCGGCGAACTACATCGGCAACGCTGTAGACCAAGCCAAGCGCATCTGATCGACCGCTGTACCCGTTTGAGACGCCCGGCAGCGCCGGGCGTTTTTATTCCCGTCTGAAAAGTGCATTTTTTCAATAGGTTACACATGAATCCTGACATTCCTCTGCAACTTCTGGGTGGCATCACGGCGCGCGAATTCCTGCGTGACTACTGGCAGAAAAAACCGCTGCTGATCCGCCAGGCGATTCCTGATTTCGAAAGCCCGATCGACGCCGACGAACTGGCCGGCCTGGCGCTGGAAGAAGAAGTTGAATCGCGCCTGCTGATCGAACACGGCGAGCGCCCGTGGGAATTGCGCCGTGGCCCGTTTGCCGAAGACGAATTCAGCAAACTGCCGGAAACCGAGTGGACCTTGCTGGTTCAAGCGGTTGACCAGTTCGTGCCGGAAGTCAGCGAACTGCTCGAGCACTTCCGCTTCCTGCCGAGCTGGCGCATCGACGACGTGATGATCAGCTTTGCTGCCCCGGGTGGCAGCGTCGGTCCGCACTTCGACAACTACGATGTGTTCCTGCTGCAGGGTCACGGCAAGCGCAACTGGAAAATCGGCCAGATGTGCAACTCCGACAGCCCGCTGCTGCAACACGCGGACCTGCGCATCCTCGCTGATTTCGAAGCCACCGAGGAGTGGGTTCTGGAACCGGGCGACATGCTTTACCTGCCGCCGCGCCTCGCCCACTGGGGTGTGGCCGTTGATGACTGCCTGACCTATTCCGTGGGTTTCCGCGCACCGAGCGCCGCTGAAGTGCTGACCCACTTCACCGACTTCCTCAGCCAGTTCCTGACGGACGAAGAGCGCTACACCGACGCCGACGCCCTGCCTGCGGTCGATCCGCATCAGATTCAGCACGACGCCCTTGATCGCCTGAAAGGCTTGTTGGCCGAGCACATGAGCGACGAGCGCCTGCTGCTGACCTGGTTCGGCCAGTTCATGACCGAGCCGCGCTACCCGGAACTGGTCGCCGGCCCGGAAGACGTCGAAGAAGACGATCTGCTCGCCAGCCTCGAGCAAGGCGCCATCCTGATTCGCAACCCGAGCGCCCGCCTGGCCTGGTCCGAAGTGGATGACGACCTGCTGCTGTTCGCCAGCGGCCAGAGCCGTTACCTGCCGGGCAAATTGCGCGAGCTGCTGAAACTGATCTGTGCCGCCGACGCCCTGCACACCGACAACCTCGGTGAGTGGCTGAGCGACGAAGACGGCCGCGGCTTGCTGTGTGAACTCGTCAAGCAAGGCAGCCTGGGGTTCGCTGATGAATAAAATTCACGTACGTGTCGCAGACTGGCAAAAGGACAACGCCGAGATCCGGCGCATTCGTGAGACGGTGTTCATTGCCGAGCAAACCGTTCCGCCTGAACTGGAATGGGATGCTGATGACGCAACAGCGGTGCATTTTCTGGCCTTCGAAGGCGACTTCCCGATTGGCACCGCCCGCCTGCTGCCTGACGGGCATATCGGCCGGGTGTCGGTGCTCAAGGACTGGCGCGGGCTGAAGGTCGGCGATGCGCTGATGCAAGCGGTGATCGGTGAAGCCGAGAAACGCGGGCTGCAGCAGCAGATGCTGAGTGCGCAGGTGCAGGCCACGGCGTTCTATCAGCGCCTGGGCTTCAGTCTGGTCAGTGAGGAGTTCCTGGAAGCCGGGATTCCGCATGTGGACATGGTGCGGCATTCGCCTTGAGACCGAGGTGAACCCATCGCGAGCAGGCCCTGAAACACACCGCAAACGCCCCGCCATTCTCGGATGCCGGGGCGTTTTGCTGCCTACGATTCAACTTGCCCCACGCCGGGCCGACAAACTGGCAAACTCAAGACATCAATAGGCCGGAGATAACGGATATGTCCCTACGCACCCTGCTCACCACGCTGCTGCTGACCGGCAGTCTTTCGGTCATGGCCGCCACCGAGATCGTGCCGCTGAACTACCAGACCAGCACCGACATGCTGCCGATGGCGCAGGATTTTATTGGCAAGGAGGGCCAGGTCAGCGCCTATGGCAACCAACTGATCGTCAACGCCGATCAGCGCAAGATCGACGAACTTAAGGCGCTTATCGCCCAACTCGACATTCAGCCCAAACGCTTGCTGATCACCGTCGACACCAGCGAAAACAACTTTCAGGGCGACCAGGGTTACTCGGTGAACGGCGCCAAACCCAGCCAGACGCGGATCATCAATCGCAGCACCGACAGTCGCGATGGCGGTATCCAGCAAGTGCAGGCCAGCGAAGGCACGCCGGCACTGATCCAGGTCGGCCAAAGCGTACCGCTGACCAGCACACAGAGCGATTCCTACGGCGATCTGCGCAGCCAGACCGAATACCGCAATGTCACCCAGGGTTTCTACGTCACCGCCAGCGTCACCGGCGACATCGTTCACCTGACGATCAGTACCAACCGTGACCGTATGAGCCAGGAGCGTCCCGATGTAGTGAACGTGCAGAGCACCGACACAACCGTTACCGGCCGCCTCGGCGAATGGATCACCCTGGCCGGCATGAATCGCCAGACTCAGGCCGACAAACAGGGCGTGACCCGCAGCTACTCGACTCAGGGCAGGGATGACATGACCCTGCGGGTGAAAGTCGACACTTTGGACTAAACCACCGAAAACTGACTGATTAGTCGTATTAGACCAAAGATGTAGTGCCTTAAAAAAAGCACTACAAAACGTTTGACGAGCCAAAAAAGCAAAGGCATGATGGCCTCGCTCCCGCTAATCAGGGGCCCTGGCAAGGGCCTTCGAGGCGATGCTCGCATCTACCCCGCGAGCCGTTTCGTGTCTGTACCGCCCACAAGGTGTGTTTGACGAGGTTGCCGACTGGAACGAAGTTGTCCCGAGGGACGGAAGCGTATTTAGGTAACCCGGCATCACACTGAAGTTCGTATAAAGGCCCACGACGCCCGAATGCGCTCGCCAGTCCGCCCTTACCTGCTCACTTCCCCTCGAGCCCATCGTTCATCCCGTCGCCAACCCCGCCGAATTCGACCTGACCGCCTAAGCTTCTGGTCTGCGAGCGCACGAATTTTTCACCGCAGCACAACTTTCCGTATTTTCGTAAAAGACGCGACGAGGTTTATCTCCATGGCACTGACACGCGAACAGCAAATTGCAGCCCTCGAAAAAGACTGGGCTGAAAACCCACGCTGGAAAGGCGTGACACGCGCTTACTCCGCTGCTGACGTCGTCCGCCTGCGTGGCTCGGTTCAACCTGAGCACACCTTTGCAAAACTCGGCGCCGAGAAGCTGTGGAACCTGGTCACCCAGGGTGCCAAGCCGTCCTTCCGTCCAGATAAAGATTTCGTCAACTGCATGGGCGCCCTGACCGGCGGCCAGGCTGTACAACAAGTCAAAGCCGGCATCCAGGCAATCTACCTGTCGGGCTGGCAGGTTGCTGCGGACAACAACTCCGCCGAATCAATGTACCCGGACCAGTCGCTGTACCCGGTGGATTCGGTTCCAACCGTGGTCAAGCGCATCAACAACTCGTTCCGTCGTGCTGACCAGATCCAGTGGAAAGCCGGTAAAGGCCCGGGCGACGAAGGTTATATCGACTACTTCGCGCCAATCGTGGCTGACGCTGAAGCCGGTTTCGGCGGCGTGCTGAACGCTTACGAGCTGATGAAGAGCATGATCGAAGCAGGCGCCGCCGGCGTTCACTTTGAAGACCAACTGGCTTCCGTGAAAAAATGCGGCCACATGGGCGGCAAGGTACTGGTTCCTACCCAGGAAGCCGTGCAGAAGCTGACCGCTGCCCGCCTGGCGGCTGACGTTGCCGGCACGCCGACCATCATTCTGGCGCGTACCGATGCTAACGCTGCTGACCTGCTGACGTCCGACTGCGACCCGTACGACCAGCCATTCGTGACTGGCGAACGTACCCAGGAAGGTTTCTACAAAGTGCGCGCCGGTCTCGACCAGGCGATCGCTCGCGGCCTGGCTTACGCGCCGTACGCCGACCTCATCTGGTGCGAAACCGCCAAGCCGGATCTGGACGAAGCTCGTCGCTTCGCTGAAGCGATCAAAAAGGAATACCCGGACCAACTGCTGTCGTACAACTGCTCGCCGTCCTTCAACTGGAAGAAAAACCTGGACGACGCGACCATTGCCAAGTTCCAGCGTGAACTGTCCGCCATGGGTTACAAGCACCAGTTCATCACCCTGGCCGGCATTCACAACATGTGGCACAGCATGTTTAACCTGGCGCACGACTACGCCCGCAACGACATGACTGCCTACGTGAAACTGCAAGAGCAAGAGTTCGCTGACGCTTCGAAGGGCTACACCTTCGTGGCTCACCAGCAGGAAGTGGGCACCGGCTACTTCGACGACATGACCACTGTGATTCAAGGTGGCTCGTCTTCGGTGACTGCACTGACCGGTTCGACTGAAGAAGAACAGTTCCACTGATCGGCTTCGCCTGAACGATCGGCCGTTGCGGACCGAATAAAAAGCTAACCGCAACGCCGCGCATCTGACGCCCCGACTGGTTCGGGGCGTTTTTTTGTCCATGATTTAACAACCACCACAAAACCTTGTAGGAGCGAGCTTGCTCGCGATGAACGGGAGGGCGCCCCGGGGTGTCAGGTGGCCAGCGTCACCTTGACCTCCATCGCGAGCAAGCTCGCTCCTACAGGGGGCGGCGGCGATCCGGAAAGAGAGTGATCCATATCGGTATCGATGGCAGAAAAATCGAATAAAACGTGTGCCGCCGCTACATGGAGTAATCGCCATATAAGACAACTTTCCACCGACTCACCCATTAAACAGTTTAAAAACCGACTCAAACAATATTGATTATCATTTAGCTGCAACTATGTTCGTTACAGCCATCACAAAACATATTTGATGAAAAGCCGGCTAATGCCCGCAACGCCTGGGCTGCGTGGCTTTTGACGGACACTATGTCCTTATTCCCATAAATAATTTCGCTATAGGAATTTTACTTGCACGGTGTTGTGCCATAAAATCAGCGGGATTGATTGCTGCGACATATCGTCACTGCTTTGTTACTTTTTCAAGCTCAGAGACCTTTGCTCTCTGTTAAGGATTACCAGCATGCCCGAAGCGACAGGACTCATGGCCCACAACTGGGGCTTTGCCATTTTCCTTCTGGGCGTTATCGGCCTGTGTGCCTTTATGCTTGGCGTCTCAAGCCTCCTTGGGTCAAAAGCCTGGGGCCGCAGCAAAAACGAACCGTTCGAGTCCGGCATGCTACCTACAGGTGGCGCCCGCTTGCGGCTCTCAGCCAAATTCTATCTGGTCGCGATGCTCTTCGTGATCTTCGATATCGAAGCCCTCTTTCTCTTTGCCTGGTCTGTGTCCGTCCGCGAAAGCGGCTGGACCGGATTCGTCGAAGCTCTCGTTTTCATAGCAATTCTGTTGGCAGGTCTTGTCTACCTGTTTCGAGTGGGCGCCCTTGACTGGGCTCCAGAAGCTCGTCGCAAGCGGCAGGCGAAGCTGAAACAATGAGGCTTTGGCAATGCAATACAATCTCACCAGGATCGACCCCGATGCTCCTAACGAGCAGTATCCGATTGGCGAGCGGGAAACCGTTTCCGATCCGTTAGAAGATCAAGTCCACAAAAACATTTTCATGGGCAAGCTCGAAGACGTGCTTAACGGCACGATCAACTGGGGGCGCAAGAACTCCCTGTGGCCGTATAACTTCGGTCTTTCGTGCTGCTATGTGGAAATGACCACCGCCTTCACGGCGCCCCACGACATCGCGCGCTTCGGCGCCGAAGTTATCCGGGCATCACCGCGTCAGGCGGATTTCATGGTTATCGCCGGCACGTGCTTCATCAAGATGGCGCCGATCATCCAGCGTCTCTACGAGCAAATGCTCGAACCTAAATGGGTTATCTCCATGGGTTCCTGCGCCAACTCCGGTGGCATGTACGACATCTATTCTGTCGTTCAAGGGGTGGACAAGTTCCTGCCCGTGGACGTCTACGTGCCTGGCTGCCCGCCCCGTCCCGAAGCTTTCCTGCAAGGCTTGATGCTCTTGCAAGAGTCGATCGGACAGGAGCGTCGTCCGCTTTCCTGGGTCGTTGGCGATCAAGGCGTGTACCGCGCCGAGATGCCTTCGCAAAAGGAACAGCGCCGCGAACAGCGAATCGCAGTCACCAACCTGCGCAGCCCCGACGAAGTCTGATCCAGTTCTGCTGTTTCAATGAAACGAACAACTGGCTTCATTCTTTACGTTGACCCAAAGCGATTAAATAACCATGACTACAGGCAGTGCTCTGTACATCCCGCCTTATAAGGCAGACGACCAGGATGTGGTCGTCGAACTGAACAACCGTTTTGGCCCCGAGGCGTTCACCGCCCAGCCTACCCGCACCGGCATGCCGGTGCTTTGGGTTGCCCGGGCCAAACTCGTCGAAGTGCTGACCTTTCTGCGCAACCTGCCCAAGCCGTACGTCATGCTCTATGACCTGCACGGCGTGGACGAGCGTCTGCGCACCAAGCGTCAAGGGCTGCCGAGCGGCGCCGACTTCACCGTGTTCTATCACCTGATGTCGATCGAACGTAACAGTGACGTGATGATCAAGGTCGCCTTGTCCGAGAGCGACCTCAGCGTGCCGACCGTCACCGGGATCTGGCCGAACGCCAACTGGTACGAGCGCGAAGTCTGGGACATGTACGGCATCGACTTCAAAGGTCACCCGCACCTGACCCGCATCATGATGCCGCCGACCTGGGAAGGTCACCCGCTGCGCAAGGACTTCCCGGCCCGCGCCACCGAGTTCGACCCGTTCACCCTGAACCTGGCCAAGCAACAGCTTGAGGAAGAAGCCGCGCGCTTCAAGCCTGAAGACTGGGGCATGAAGCGTTCCGGGGCGAACGAGGACTACATGTTCCTCAACCTCGGCCCGAACCACCCTTCCGCGCACGGTGCGTTCCGCATCATCCTGCAGCTGGACGGTGAAGAGATCGTCGATTGCGTGCCCGACGTCGGTTACCACCACCGTGGTGCCGAGAAGATGGCCGAGCGTCAGTCCTGGCACAGCTTCATCCCGTACACCGACCGTATCGACTACCTCGGCGGCGTGATGAACAACCTGCCGTACGTACTCTCGGTCGAGAAGCTCGCCGGCATCAAGGTGCCGGAAAAGGTCGACGTCATCCGCATCATGATGGCCGAGTTCTTCCGGATCACCAGCCACTTGCTGTTCCTCGGGACGTACATCCAGGACGTCGGCGCGATGACGCCGGTGTTCTTCACGTTCACCGACCGCCAGAAGGCGTACACGGTGATCGAAGCCATCACCGGTTTCCGTCTGCACCCGGCCTGGTACCGCATCGGCGGCGTTGCGCACGACCTGCCACGCGGCTGGGAAAAACTGGTGAAAGACTTCGTCGAGTGGATGCCAAAGCGTCTGGACGAATACCAGAAAGCCGCCCTCGATAACAGCATCCTCAAAGGCCGGACCATCGGCGTCGCCGCCTACAACACCAAAGAGGCCTTTGAATGGGGCGTCACCGGTGCCGGCCTGCGTTCGACCGGTTGCGACTTCGACCTGCGTAAAGCGCGTCCATACTCCGGCTACGAGAACTTCGAATTCGAAGTGCCGCTGGCCGTCAATGGCGATGCGTATGATCGTTGCATCGTGCGCGTCGAAGAAATGCGCCAGAGCATCAAGATCATCGAGCAGTGCATGCGCAACATGCCGGAAGGCCCGTACAAGGCGGATCACCCGCTGACCACGCCGCCACCGAAAGAGCGCACGCTGCAACACATCGAGACCCTGATCACGCACTTCCTGCAAGTTTCGTGGGGCCCGGTCATGCCGGCCAACGAATCCTTCCAGATGATCGAAGCGACCAAGGGCATCAACAGTTATTACCTGACGAGCGATGGCGGCACCATGAGCTACCGCACCCGGATTCGTACCCCAAGCTTCCCGCACCTGCAGCAGATCCCTTCGGTGATCAAAGGCAGCATGGTCGCGGACTTGATTGCGTACCTGGGTAGTATCGATTTCGTTATGGCCGACGTGGACCGCTAAGCATGAACAGCACGCTTATCCAGACAGACCGTTTCACCCTGAGTGAAACCGAGCGCTCGGCCATCGAGCACGAGTTGCATCACTACGAAGACCCGCGCGCGGCGTCGATCGAAGCCTTGAAGATCGTCCAGAAGGAACGTGGCTGGGTGCCTGACGGCGCGCTCTACGCCATCGGCGAGATCCTCGGCATTCCGGCGAGCGACGTTGAAGGCGTGGCGACGTTCTATAGCCAGATCTTCCGTCAGCCCGTCGGTCGCCACATCATTCGCGTCTGCGACAGCATGGTCTGCTACATCGGCGGCCATGAATCCGTGGTCAGCGAAATCCAGAGCAATCTGGGGATCGGCCTGGGTCAGACCACTGCCGACGGTCGTTTCACCCTGCTGCCGGTCTGCTGCCTCGGCAACTGCGACAAGGCGCCGGCGTTGATGATCGACGACGACACTTTCGGTGATGTGCAGCCTGCCGGCGTTGCCAAATTGCTCGAGGGCTACGTATGACCCTGACATCCTTCGGTCCTGCCAACCGCATCAAGCGGTCGGCCGAGACTCACCCGTTGACCTGGCGTCTGCGTGACGACGGCGAAGCCGTGTGGCTCGACGAGTACCAGGCCAAGAACGGTTACGCCGCTGCACGCAAGGCCTTCGCCGACATGGCTCAGGACGAAATCGTCCAGACCGTGAAAGACGCCGGCCTCAAAGGTCGCGGCGGTGCAGGCTTCCCCACGGGCGTGAAGTGGGGCCTGATGCCTAAAGACGAATCCATCAACATCCGCTACCTGCTGTGCAACGCGGACGAGATGGAGCCGAACACCTGGAAAGACCGCATGCTGATGGAGCAACTGCCCCATCTGCTGATCGAAGGCATGCTGATCAGTGCCCGCGCGCTTAAAACCTACCGTGGCTACATCTTCCTTCGTGGCGAATACACCACCGCCGCCAAGCATCTCACCCGTGCCGTGGAAGAAGCCAAGGCCGCTGGCCTGCTGGGCAAGAACATCCTCGGCAGCGGTTTCGATTTCGAGCTGTTCGTCCACACCGGCGCCGGGCGTTACATCTGCGGTGAAGAAACCGCGTTGATCAACTCCCTCGAAGGCCGCCGCGCCAACCCGCGTTCCAAGCCGCCCTTCCCGGCCGCCGTTGGCGTGTGGGGCAAGCCGACTTGCGTGAACAACGTCGAAACCCTGTGCAACGTCCCGGCGATCATTGCCGATGGCGTGGACTGGTACAAATCGTTGGCCCGTGAAGGCAGTGATGACATGGGCACCAAGCTCATGGGCTTCTCCGGCAAGGTCAAGAACCCGGGCCTGTGGGAATTGCCATTCGGCATCACCGGCCGCGAGTTGTTCGAAGACTACGCCGGCGGCATGCGCGACGGCTTCAAGCTCAAGGCCTGGCAGCCAGGTGGCGCCGGTACCGGTTTCCTGTTGCCGGAACACCTCGACGCACAAATGTATGCCGGCGGCATCGCCAAGGTGGGCACCCGGATGGGTACCGGCCTGGCCATGGCGGTGGACGACAGCGTCAACATGGTGTCGCTGCTGCGCAACATGGAAGAGTTCTTCTCCCGTGAGTCGTGCGGTTTTTGCACCCCGTGCCGTGACGGTTTGCCGTGGAGCGTCAAGCTGCTGCGTGCACTCGAGAACGGTGAAGGGCAAGCCGGCGATATCGAGACCCTGCTGGGTCTGGTCGGTTTCCTCGGCCCTGGCAAGACCTTCTGTGCTCACGCACCGGGCGCCGTGGAGCCGTTGGGGGCCGCCATCAAATACTTCCGCCATGAGTTCGAAGCCGGCATCGCGCCTGTCAGCGCAGCCGTCCCGCCTCTGGCACGGCCGATTGTAGTCGGCGCGTAAACGCTTAAAAGGCGAAGGGTCCGTGCCCTTCGCCTTTCGTTCGATGACGCCTGTTACGGGCTGTTTGGATTCGGACGAACAACAAGATTCCATTAGCCACGCCCGCTGACACCGGGCCAACGAAGAACTTTGAACCATGGCCACTATCCACGTAGACGGCAAAGAGCTCGAAGTCGATGGGGCAGACAACCTGTTACAGGCATGTCTGTCGCTAGGCCTCGATATTCCATATTTCTGCTGGCACCCCGCCCTCGGCAGCGTTGGCGCTTGCCGCCAGTGCGCGGTCAAGCAGTACACCGACGCGAACGACACCCGTGGTCGTATCGTCATGTCGTGCATGACGCCCGCCACCGACGGCAGCTGGATCTCCATCGAAGATGAAGAGGCGAAAGTGTTTCGCGCCAGCGTCGTCGAATGGCTGATGACCAACCACCCTCACGACTGCCCGGTCTGTGAAGAAGGCGGTCATTGCCACCTGCAGGACATGACCGTGATGACCGGTCACAACGAGCGCCGTTATCGCTTCACCAAGCGCACGCACCAGAACCAGCAACTGGGCCCGTTCATTTCCCACGAGATGAACCGCTGCATCGCCTGCTACCGCTGCGTTCGCTTCTATAAGGACTACGCCGGCGGCACCGACCTCGGCGTATTCGGCGCCCACGACAACGTGTACTTCGGTCGCGTTGAAGACGGCGTGCTGGAAAGCGAGTTCTCCGGCAACCTCACCGAGGTCTGCCCGACCGGTGTGTTCACCGACAAGACGCACTCCGAGCACTACAACCGCAAGTGGGACATGCAGTTTTCGCCGAGCATCTGCCATGGCTGCTCCAGCGGTTGCAACATTTCCCC
This sequence comes from Pseudomonas sp. GB2N2, assembly GCF_054897705.1. NCBI lineage: Bacteria > Pseudomonadati > Pseudomonadota > Gammaproteobacteria > Pseudomonadales > Pseudomonadaceae > Pseudomonas > Pseudomonas sp. GB2N2. The sequence continues at coordinate 773,667 of NZ_CM142701.1, read as the reverse complement.
GGGCGAACGCTACGGTGAGCTGCGCCGGATCGAAAACCGCTTCAACGGTTCGGTCAACCAGTACTTCCTGTGCGACCGTGGCCGTTTCGGCTACGGCTACGTCAACCGCGAAGACCGTCCGCGCCAGCCATTGCTGGCCAACGGCGCCAAGCTGAGCCTCGACGAAGCGCTGGACAAGGCCGCTGAGTTGCTGCGCGGTCGCAATATCGTCGGTATCGGTTCGCCGCGCGCCAGCCTCGAAAGCAACTACGCGTTGCGCGAGCTGGTGGGTGCCGAGCACTTCTACTCCGGTATCGAAGCCGCCGAGCTGGAACGCATTCGCTTGGTCATGCAGGTGCTGAAAGACAGCCCGCTGCCGATCCCGAACATGCGCGACATCGAAGACCACGATGCGATTTTCGTCCTCGGCGAAGACCTGACCCAGACCGCCGCCCGCATGGCGCTGTCCCTGCGTCAGTCGGTCAAGGGCAAGGCCGAAGACATGGCCGACGCCATGCGCGTCCAGCCTTGGCTCGACGCCGCCGTGAAGAACATCGGTCAGCACGCCCTGAACCCGCTGTTCATCGCCAGCCTGGCTGAAACCAAGCTCGACGACATCGCCGAGGAATGCGTTCACGCTGCACCGGACGACTTGGCCCGCCTCGGTTTCGCCGTGGCGCACGCCCTTGACGCCAGCGCTCCAGCGGTTGAAGGCCTCGACGCAGAAGCCCTCGAATTGGCCAAGCGCATCGCCGACGCCCTGCTTGCGGCCAAGCGTCCATTGATCATCGCCGGCACCTCGTTGGGTTCCAAGGCGCTGATCGAAGCCGCCGCCAACATCGCCAAGGCCCTGAAGCTGCGCGAGAAGAACGGTTCCATCAGCCTGATCGTGCCAGAAGCCAACAGCCTCGGCCTGGCCATGCTCGGTGGCGAATCGGTCGACGCCGCGCTGCAAGCCGTGATCGACGGCAAGGCTGACGCCATCGTCGTGCTGGAAAACGATCTGTACACCCGCACTGACAAGGCCAAGGTCGATGCTGCACTGTCCGCCGCCAACGTGCTGATCGTTGCCGACCACCAGAAAACCGCCACCAGCGACCGCGCACACCTGGTTCTACCAGCCGCCAGTTTCGCTGAAGGCGACGGTACGCTGGTCAGCCAGGAAGGTCGCGCCCAGCGCTTCTTCCAGGTCTTCGATCCGAAGTACATGGACGCGAGCATCCTGGTTCACGAAGGCTGGCGCTGGCTGCATGCCCTGCGCGCCACCCTGCTGAACCAGCCGATCGACTGGACTCAACTGGACCACGTCACTGCTGCCGTGGCTTCGAGCACACCGATCCTCAATCGCATCGTCGATGCCGCACCGTCCGCCGCGTTCCGCATCAAGGGTATGAAACTGGCCCGCGAACCGCTGCGCTACTCCGGTCGTACCGCCATGCGCGCCGACATCAGCGTGCACGAACCGCGTACCCCGCAAGACCAGGACACCGCGTTTGCCTTCTCGATGGAAGGTTACTCGGGCTCCGTCGAACCGCGCCAGCAAGTGCCATTCGCCTGGTCTCCAGGCTGGAACTCGCCACAAGCGTGGAACAAGTTCCAGGACGAAGTCGGTGGCCACATCCGCGCTGGCGACCCGGGCACGCGCCTGATCGAAAGCACCGGCGACTCGCTGAACTGGTTCGCCACGGCCCCGCGTGCGTTCAATCCGGCGGCGGGCACCTGGCAGGTCGTGCCGTTCTTCCACCTGCTAGGCAGCGAAGAGACCTCTTCGAAAGCCGCGCCAGTTCAAGAACGCATTCCGGCCGCCTACGTCGCGCTGGCGAAATCCGAAGCCGACCGTCTGGGTGTCAATGAAGGTGCCCTGCTGAGCTTGAACGTGGCCGGCCAGACCTTGCGTCTGCCGCTGCGCATCAACGAAGAGCTGGGTGCTGGACTGGTTGCTTTGCCTGCGGGTATCGCCGGCATTCCGCCAGCGATCTTTGGTAAATCCGTTGACGGTCTGCAGGAGGCAGCTCAATGACCTGGTTCACGCCTGAAGTGATTGACGTGATCATCGCGGTCGTCAAGGCCATCGTGATTCTGCTCGCCGTGGTGGTGTGCGGCGCGCTGCTGAGCTGGGTCGAGCGTCGTTTGCTCGCCCTCTGGCAGGACCGTTACGGTCCGAACCGCGTCGGCCCGTTCGGCGCGTTCCAGATCGCGGCCGACATGATCAAGATGTTCTTCAAGGAAGACTGGACCCCGCCGTTCGCCGACAAGATGATCTTCACCCTGGCACCAGTCGTGGCCATGAGCGCCCTGCTGATTGCCTTCGCGATCATCCCGATCACCCCGACCTGGGGCGTGGCGGACATCAACATCGGCATCCTGTTCTTCTTCGCCATGGCCGGTCTGTCGGTCTACGCGGTGCTGTTCGCCGGCTGGTCGAGCAACAATAAGTTCGCCCTGCTGGGCAGCTTGCGGGCCTCGGCGCAAACCGTGTCGTACGAAGTGTTCATGGGCCTGTCGCTGATGGGCATCGTGATCCAGGTTGGCTCGTTCAACATGCGCGACATCGTTGAATATCAAGCGCAGAACCTGTGGTTCATCATTCCGCAGATCTTCGGTTTCCTGACCTTCTTCATTGCCGGCGTCGCCGTGACTCACCGTCACCCGTTCGACCAACCGGAAGCGGAGCAGGAACTGGCCGACGGTTACCACATTGAATACGCCGGCATGAAATGGGGCATGTTCTTCGTCGGCGAGTACATCGGCATCGTGTTGATTTCGGCGCTGCTGGTGACCCTGTTCTTCGGTGGCTGGCACGGTCCGTTCGATATTCTGCCGCAGATCCCGTTCATCTGGTTCGCGCTGAAAACCGCGTTCTTCATCATGATCTTCATCCTGCTGCGCGCTTCGATTCCGCGCCCACGGTATGACCAAGTGATGGATTTCAGCTGGAAGTTCTGCCTGCCGCTGACCCTCGTCAACATGCTGGTGACCGCTGCGATCGTGTTGCTCAACACGCCCGCCGTCGCGGCTCAGTGAGGATAGAGAATCATGAAGTACATTTTTGACATCGTGCATGGCTTCTTCACCCAGCTTCGCAGCCTGGTGATGATCTTCGGCCATGCCTTCCGCAAGCGCGACACGCTGCAGTACCCGGAAGAAGCCGTGTACCTGCCGCCACGTTACCGTGGCCGTATCGTCCTGACCCGAGACCCTGATGGCGAAGAGCGTTGCGTCGCCTGCAACCTGTGCGCCGTGGCTTGCCCGGTGGGTTGCATCTCGCTGCAGAAAGCTGAAACCGAAGACGGTCGCTGGTACCCGGACTTTTTCCGCATCAACTTCTCGCGCTGCATTTTCTGTGGCCTCTGCGAGGAAGCCTGCCCGACCACTGCGATCCAGCTGACACCGGATTTCGAGATGGCCGAGTTCAAACGTCAGGACCTGGTGTACGAGAAAGAAGATCTGCTGATCTCCGGCCCCGGCAAAAACCCTGATTACAACTTCTATCGTGTTGCAGGTATGGCGATTGCCGGGAAGCCGAAAGGCTCCGCGCAGAATGAAGCCGAACCGATCAACGTGAAGAGCTTGCTGCCTTAAGGAAGAAAGATGGAATTCGCTTTCTATTTCGCATCGGGTATCGCTGTCGTGGCCACGCTTCGCGTGATCACGCACACCAACCCAGTGCACGCCCTGCTCTACCTGATCATTTCGCTGATCGCCGTGGCCATGACGTTCTTCGCCCTCGGCGCACCGTTCGCCGGTGTCCTCGAAGTGATCGCCTACGCTGGCGCCATCATGGTGCTGTTCGTGTTCGTGGTGATGATGCTCAACCTCGGCCCGGCCTCGGTTCAGCAAGAACGCGTGTGGCTCAAGCCCGGCATCTGGCTCGGCCCGACGATTCTCGGTGTGCTGCTGCTGGCAGAACTGCTGTACGTGCTGTTCGCGCACCAGAGCGGCCAGGCCATCGGCCACACCACCGTAGACGCCAAGGCCGTGGGCATCAGCCTGTTCGGTCCGTATCTGCTGGTGGTCGAACTCGCCTCGATGTTGCTGCTCGCTGCAGCCGTGACGGCGTTCCACCTGGGCCGCAACGAAGCCAAGGAGCAATGACGATGCCTGCTATCCCTTTGGAGCATGGTCTGGCGGTCGCCGGCATCCTGTTCTGCCTCGGTCTGGTCGGCCTGATGGTCCGCCGCAACATTCTCTTCGTGCTGATGAGCCTGGAGGTCATGATGAATGCCTCCGCGTTGGCGTTCATCGTTGCCGGTAGCCGCTGGGGTCAGCCGGATGGACAGATCATGTTCATCCTGGTGATCAGCCTGGCAGCCGCCGAGGCCAGTATCGGCCTGGCGATTCTGTTGCAGCTGTATCGCCGCTTCCACACTCTCGATATCGACGCTGCCAGCGAGATGCGCGGATGAATCTTCTCTATCTGACGTTCGTATTCCCTCTTATAGGTTTCCTGCTGCTGTCGTTCTCACGCGGCCGCTTCTCGGAAAACCTCTCGGCGCTGATTGGCGTCGGTTCCATCGGCCTGTCGGCGATCGTCACTGCCTACGTGATCTGGCAGTTCAACGTTGCCCCACCGGAAGGCGGTCACTACACCCAGGTGTTGTGGCGCTGGATGGCGGTGGAAGGCTTCACGCCGAACTTCGCGCTGTACCTGGACGGCCTGTCCGTGACCATGCTCGGCGTGGTCGTCGGTGTCGGCTTCCTGATCCACCTGTTCGCGTCGTGGTACATGCGCGGTGAAGACGGTTACTCGCGTTTCTTCGCCTACACCAACCTGTTTATCGCCAGCATGCTGTTCCTGATCCTCGGCGATAACCTGTTGTTCCTGTACTTCGGCTGGGAAGGCGTGGGCCTGTGCTCGTACCTGTTGATCGGTTTCTACTACAGCAACCGCAACAACGGTAACGCCGCACTCAAAGCCTTCATCGTGACCCGCATCGGCGATGTGTTCATGGCCATCGGCCTGTTCATCCTGTTCGCCCAACTGGGCACGCTGAACGTGCAGGAACTGCTGGTGCTGGCACCGCAGAAATTCCAGGCCGGCGACTTCTGGATGGTCCTCGCGACCCTGATGCTGCTGGGCGGCGCGGTCGGTAAATCGGCGCAACTGCCACTGCAAACGTGGCTGGCGGATGCGATGGCCGGTCCGACCCCGGTGTCGGCACTGATCCACGCCGCAACCATGGTGACCGCGGGCGTCTACCTGATTGCCCGTACCCACGGCCTGTTTGCGTTGGCGCCGGACATCCTGCACCTCGTCGGCATCGTCGGCGGCGTAACCCTGGTACTCGCAGGTTTTGCCGCGCTGGTACAGACCGACATCAAACGTATCCTCGCCTATTCGACCATGAGCCAGATCGGTTACATGTTCCTGGCGCTGGGCGTAGGTGCGTGGGACGGCGCGATCTTCCACCTGATGACCCACGCCTTCTTCAAGGCGCTGCTGTTCCTGGCGTCCGGTGCGGTCATCGTTGCCTGCCATCACGAGCAGAACATCTTCAAGATGGGCGGCCTGTGGAAGAAACTGCCACTGGCCTACGCCAGCTTCATCGTCGGCGGCGCGGCACTGTCTGCCCTGCCACTGGTGACCGCAGGTTTCTACTCCAAGGACGAAATCCTCTGGGAAGCGTTTGCCAGCGGCAACCACGGTCTGCTCTACGCAGGTCTGGTTGGTGCGTTCATGACGTCGCTGTACACCTTCCGCCTGATCTTCATCGCGTTCCACGGTGAAGCGAAGACCGAAGCGCACGCCGGTCACGGTATCGCTCACTGGTTGCCACTGTCCGTGCTGATCGTGCTGTCGACCTTCGTCGGCGCGATGATCGTTCCGCCGCTGCACGGCGTACTGCCGGAAAGCGTCGGGCATGCCGGCGGCGAAGCCAAGCACAGTCTGGAAATCGCTTCGGGCGCCATCGCCCTGGCCGGTATCCTGCTGGCCGCGATGCTGTTCCTCGGCAAACGTCGTCTCGTCACTGCAATCGCCAACAGCGGCATCGGCCGCTTCCTTTCGGCCTGGTGGTTCGCTGCCTGGGGCTTCGACTGGATCTACGACAAACTGTTCGTCAAGCCATACCTTGCGATCAGCCACGTACTGCGCAAAGACCCGCTGGACCAGACCATTGGCCTGATCCCGCGTATGGCCAAAGGCGGCCACACCGCCTTGAGCCGTACCGAAACCGGTCAACTGCGTTGGTACGCGGCCTCGATGGCAGCCGGCTCCGTGCTGGTCATCGGCGCCATCGTGCTGGTAGCGGTCTGAATATGAACCTTGCGAACTTGCGAAAGGAATTGAGCCCGTCATGATTCTGCCTTGGCTAATCCTGATCCCCTTCATCGGCGGCCTGCTGTGCTGGATGGGTGAGCGCTTCGGCGCCACCCTCCCCCGCTGGATTGCGCTGTTGACCATGACCCTGGAACTCGCGCTCGGCCTCTGGCTGTGGGCCCACGGTAATTATTCATTTGCACCGGCACCGGGTGCCGATCCAACCTGGGCGCTTGAGTTCAAGCACCTCTGGATCGAGCGCTTCGGCATCAGCGTGCACCTGGCCCTCGACGGCCTGTCGCTGCTGATGATCCTGCTGACCGGTCTGCTGGGTATCCTCTCGGTACTCTGCTCCTGGAAAGAGATTCAACGTCACGTTGGCTTCTTCCACCTGAACCTGATGTGGATCCTGGGCGGTGTCGTCGGCGTGTTCCTCGCTCTCGACCTGTTCATGTTCTTCTTCTTCTGGGAAATGATGCTGGTGCCGATGTACTTCCTCATCGCGCTCTGGGGTCACAGTTCTTCGGACGGCAAGAAGACCCGGATCTACGCGGCAACCAAGTTCTTCATCTTCACTCAGGCATCCGGCCTGATCATGTTGGTGGCGATCCTTGGCCTGGTGCTGGTCAACTTCAACGGCACCGGCGTAATCACCTTCAACTACGCCGACCTGCTGAAAACCAAGATGTCGCTCACCACCGAGTACATCCTGATGCTCGGCTTCTTCATTGCCTTCGCGGTGAAACTGCCGGTCGTGCCGTTCCACTCCTGGCTGCCTGACGCTCACGCCCAGGCGCCTACCGCAGGTTCGGTCGATCTGGCCGGTATCCTGTTGAAGACCGCTGCTTACGGTCTGCTGCGTTTCGCCCTGCCGCTGTTCCCGAATGCCTCGGCCGAGTTCGCACCGATTGCCATGACCCTCGGTCTGATCGGGATTTTCTACGGTGCGTTCCTGGCTTTCGCACAAACCGACATCAAGCGTCTGATCGCCTTCTCGTCCGTTTCCCACATGGGTTTCGTACTGATCGGCATCTACTCCGGCAGCCAACTGGCGCTGCAGGGCGCGGTGATGCAGATGCTGGCGCACGGTGTTTCGGCGGCCGCTCTGTTTATCCTCAGTGGTCAGTTGTACGAGCGCACTCACACCCGCGACATGCGTCAGATGGGTGGCCTGTGGTCGAAGATCGCTTACCTGCCGGCCATCAGCCTGTTCTTCGCTGCTGCGTCGCTGGGCTTGCCGGGCACAGGTAACTTTGTCGGTGAGTTCCTGATCCTGATCGGCACGTTCACCGCAGCACCGTGGATCACCGCGATTGCCACGTCCGGCCTGGTGTTCGGTTCGGTCTATTCGCTGATCATGATTCACCGTGCCTACTTCGGCCCGTCCAAATCGGACGCGGTGTTGCATGGCATGGATGCTCGCGAACTGATCATGGTGGTCGGTCTGGCGGCACTGCTGATTTACATCGGCGTGTACCCGCAACCGTTCCTCGACACCTCTGCCGCGACGATGCATGGCGTGCAGCAGTGGCTCGGCACCGCCCTCACTCAACTCGCTTCGGCCCGGTAAGAGCGCTATGGAATTCACGACTCAACACTTTATCGCGCTGGCGCCGCTGCTGATCACCACCGTCACCATCATCGTGGTGATGCTGGCGATCGCCTGGCGCCGCAACCACTCGCAGACCTTCCTGATTTCCGTGGCAGGCCTGAACCTGGCATTGCTGTCGATCCTGCCAGCCTTGAAAGTCGCGCCTCTGGCCGTGACTCCGCTGCTGCAGATCGATAGCTTCGCCTGTTTGTACATGGCGCTGATCCTGGTCGCCACCCTCGCCTGTGTGACGCTCGCCCACGCCTACCTCGGCGATGGCGGTTCGGGTTACCCAGGCAACCGCGAAGAACTGTACCTGCTGATCCTGATGTCGGCCCTCGGCGGCCTGGTTCTGGTCAGCGCGCAGCACCTGGCCGGGTTGTTCATCGGTCTGGAACTGTTGTCGGTGCCGGTCTACGGTCTGGTGGCGTATGCCTTCTTCAACAAGCGTTCGCTGGAAGCCGGCATCAAGTACATGGTGCTGTCGGCCGCCGGCTCGGCGTTCCTGTTGTTCGGCATGGCCTTGCTCTACGCCGACTCCGGCAGCCTGAGCTTCAGCGGTATCGGCCATGCGCTCGCGGCGACCGGTCTGCCAAGCTCGCTGGCGCAACTGGGCCTGGGCATGATGCTGATCGGCCTGGCCTTCAAGCTGTCGCTGGTACCGTTCCACCTCTGGACCCCGGACGTTTACGAAGGGGCTCCGGCACCGGTGGCGGCGTTCCTCGCGACCGCTTCGAAAGTCGCGGTGTTTGCGGTGATGGTGCGTCTGTTCCAGATCTCGCCAGCCGCCAGCAGCGGTGTATTGAGCGACGTGCTCAGCGTGATTGCGGTCGCTTCGATCCTGTTCGGCAACCTGCTGGCACTGACCCAGAGCAACCTCAAGCGTCTGCTGGGTTACTCGTCCATCGCCCACTTCGGCTACCTGCTGATCGCCCTGGTGGCGAGCAAAGGTCTGGCCGTGGAAGCCATCGGCGTGTACCTGGTCACCTACGTGATCACCAGCCTCGGCGCGTTCGGCGTGATCACGCTGATGTCCTCGCCGTACAACGGCCGTGACGCCGACGCCCTGTACGAATACCGCGGCCTGTTCTGGCGCCGTCCGTACCTGACCGCCGTACTGACCGTGATGATGCTGTCCCTGGCCGGTATCCCGCTGACCGCAGGCTTCATCGGCAAGTTCTACATCATCGCCACCGGCGTCGAGTCGCACCAATGGTGGCTGGTCGGTTCCCTGGTATTGGGCAGCGCCATCGGCGTCTTCTACTACCTGCGTGTGATGGTCACCCTGTACCTGATCGAACCGAACCTGCGTCGCCACGACGCGCAACTGCACTGGGAACAACGTGCAGGCGGCGTGATGCTGCTGGCCATCGCGGCACTCGCGTTCTTCATTGGTCTGTATCCACAGCCGTTGCTGGTGCTGGTCAAGCAGGCTGTGCTGGCAGGTTGATCGCTTAAGCGGTAAATGCTGGAAAACAGAAACGGCACCTTCGGGTGCCGTTTTTGCGTTTGTGGGATTTGTTGCTTCTGTTCCCCCTCCTCCGGCGTACATATCCATTCCTGCGGTAACGGCTGCATCGGTTTCGCCCTTACGGCGAGTCATTTGCAGAAGCGGCCTGCCAGCCGACCTGGCTCATGGCTCGTACGCTTTCCCTGTGGGAGCTGGCTTGCCAGCGATGGACGTCAACGATAACGCGTGTTGCAGGGATGAACGCGTTGTCTGGACGTCCATCGCGAGCAGGCTCGCTCCTACAGGGGGTTGTGGATGCACGTACGATTTGCAGCGAACGTACCTGTCGTAGCCGGCCTGGCGATAGCGATAGAACAGACACAAACAAAAACGGCACCTTGCGGTGCCGTTCGCCTTTCACAACCCAGCCATTACTTACGCGCGTCTGCCCATGATTTCAGCAGTTCGTTGTAGCTCACGGTTTCGCCTTTAGGTTTTTCGTTGGCCAGTTTCGGTTTCGGTGCGCCCGGTTGGTCGAACCAGTATTGCGCATCGCGCTCAGGGTTCATTTTCGGTGCGCACGTGGTTTGCGCTTTCGAGCGTTCCAGGCGGGACATGATTGCGTCCTGATCCTTGGCCAGCCCATCCAGTGCCTGTTGCGGAGTTTTGTCGCCGCTGGCGGCTTCGGCGATGTGGCTCCACCACAGTTGCGCCAGACGCGGATAATCCGGCACGTTGGTCCCGGTCGGAGTCCATTGCACGCGGGCCGGGCTGCGGTAGAACTCCACCAGGCCACCGAGTTTCGGAGCCAGGTCGGTCATCGCTTGCGAGTTGATGTCCGACTCGCGAATCGGCGTCAGACCGACGATGGTTTTCTTCAGCGACACGGTTTTCGAGGTCACAAACTGTGCGTAGAGCCAGGCTGCCAGTTTCTGTTTCTCAGGCGTGGACTTCATGAACGTCCAGGAACCCACGTCCTGATAACCCAGTTTCATGCCCTCTTCCCAGTACGGACCGCGCGGCGAAGGGGCCATGCGCCACTTCGGCGTGCCATCGGCGTTGACCACCGGCAAACCCGGTTTAGTCATGTCGGCGGTGAACGCTGTGTACCAGAAGATCTGCTGGGCGATGTTGCCTTGGGACGGTACCGGGCCGGACTCGGAGAAGGTCATGCCCGCCGCTTCCGGTGGTGCGTAGGCCTTGAGCCAGTCGACGTATTTGGTAGTGGCAAAGACCGCCGCCGGGCCGTTGGTGTCGCCACCACGGGTGACGCTGGAGCCGACCGGGTGGCAATCCTCTACACGGATACCCCACTCGTCCACCGGCAAGCCGTTCGGCAAGCCCTTGTCACCGCCACCGGCCATGGAGAACCAGGCATCGGTGAAGCGCCAGCCCAGGGATGGGTCTTTCTTGCCGTAGTCCATGTGCCCGTAGATGCGCTTGCCGTCGATTTCCTTGACGTCTTCGCTGAAGAACTTGGCAATGTCTTCATAAGCCGACCAGTTCACCGGAACGCCCAACTCGTAACCGTACTTTTCCTTGAACTTGGCTTTCAGTTCCGGGCGCTCGAACCAGTCGGCGCGGAACCAGTACAGGTTGGCGAACTGCTGATCGGGCAATTGATAGAGCTTGCCGTCGGGAGCGGTGGTGAAGGACAGACCGATGAAATCCTTGAGATCCAGAGTCGGCGATGTGAAGTTTTTACCTACATTGGCCATCAGATCAGTGATCGCCTCGGTCTTGCCATAGCGGAAGTGCGTGCCGATCAGGTCCGAGTCGTTGACCCAGCCGTCATAAATGCTCTTGTCCGATTGCATCACGGTCTGCAGTTTTTCGACCACATCGCCTTCTTGCAGCAGGTCGTGGGTCACCTTGATTCCGGTGATCTCGGTGAAGGCCTTGGCCAGTACCTTGGATTCATACTCGTGGGTGGTCAGGGTTTCCGAGACCACCTTGATGTCCATCCCCCGAAACGGCTCCGCGGCCTTGATGAACCATTTCAGTTCCGCGAGCTGCTGATCGGCCGTCAGGGTGGACGGCTTGAACTCACTGCCGATCCATTTCTTTGCGGCTTCTTCATAGGCATCGGCCCATGCCGAAGCGCTCAAACCGCTGAGTGCCAGCATGGCTGCCAATGAAATGCTATGTCGCAGCTTATTGTTTTTATCGAACATAAGACCTCCTTATTGAGTTTCGGAGCAACATTGCCGAGCGATTCGACTAGCCCCAACGCATCACAGCCAACAGCCACACCAGGGACAACGCGGACGCTACCCAGATGCTCCAGTCGGTGACGCCGATTACCAGCAAATGCAGGTAGGCGCTGCCGAGAAGACCGATAAACAGCCGATCGCCACGGGTGGTGGCAATCGGCAACAAACCACGCCGAAGAACGCTCGGCGAACGCAATTCCCAGGTCGTCATGCCCACCAGAATCAGGCCAATGACGATGAAGAACGCCGCAGTAGGGACTGTCCAGCTCATCCATTCCATCATCAGTTCCTCATACCCGGCCGAGGGCAAAGCCCTTGGCCACGTGGTTGCGAACAAACCAGATCACCAGCATGCCCGGCAGGATAGTCAACACCCCCGCCGCTGCCAGTACGCCCCAATCGATACCGGACGCCGAGACCGTGCGGGTCATCACCGCCGCGATCGGCTTGGCGTTGACCGAGGTCAGCGTGCGCGCCAGCAACAATTCGACCCAGGAAAACATGAAGCAGAAGAACGCCGTCACGCCGATCCCGGAGCCAATCAGCGGCACGAAAATCTTCACGAAGAACTTGGGGAAACTGTAGCCATCAATGTAGGCGGTTTCGTCGATTTCCTTCGGCACCCCGGACATGAAGCCTTCGAGAATCCACACCGCCAACGGCACGTTGAACAGGCAATGCGCCAATGCCACCGCGATGTGCGTGTCGAACAGACCGATCGAGGAATACAGCTGGAAGAACGGCAGCAGAAAGACCGCCGGCGGTGCCATGCGGTTGGTCAGCAGCCAAAAGAACAGGTGCTTGTCGCCGAGGAAGCGATAACGCGAGAACGCATACGCCGCGGGCAGCGCCACGCTCAGGGAAATTACCGTGTTCAGGCTTACGTAATACAGCGAGTTGAGGTAACCGGTGTACCAGGCCGGATCGGTGAAAATCACCTTGTAGTTGGCCAAGGTGAAATCCTGTGGAAACAACGTCAGGCTACTGAGGATTTCGGTGTTGCTCTTGAAGGACATGTTCAGCAGCCAGTAGATCGGCACCAGCAGGAACAGGATGTAGATCAGCAGTGGAATAATCTTTCTCTTGCTCATGGCAGACCTCAGCGGTTGGCGTCAGAGTGAGTCATGGCGGTGTAGAACAGCCAGGACACCAACAGGATGATCAGGAAGTACACCAGCGAGAAAGCTGCCGCCGGGCCGAGGTCGAATTGGCCGATGGCCATTTGCGTCAGGGTCTGGCTGAGGAAGGTCGTGGCATTCCCCGGCCCACCGCCCGTGAGCACGAACGGCTCGGTGTAGATCATGAAACTGTCCATGAACCGCAGCATCACCGCGATCAGCAAGACGCTCTTGAGCTTGGGCAACTGGATGTGTCGGAACACCGCCCAGGCCGACGCCCTATCAATCCGCGCCGCCTGGTAATACACGTCCGGAATCGCCCGCAATCCGGAGAAACACAACAGCGCCACCAACGAGGTCCAGTGCCACACGTCCATCACCAGCACCGTGACCCAGGCGTCCATGGTGTTGGCCGCATAGTTATAGTTGATGCCCATGGCGTTGAGGCTCGAACCGAGCAAACCAATGTCGGCGCGGCCGAAAATCTGCCAGATGGTTCCGACCACGTTCCAGGGAATCAGCAGCGGAATTGCCAGTATTATCAGCACCAGCGACGACCAGCGGCCTTTGGTCGGCATGGTCAGGGCGATGGCGATGCCCAGCGGAATTTCAATCAGCAGCACGCAACCGGAATAGATGAATTGCCGCAGCAGCGAATCGTGCAGCCGTGGGTCGAGCAAGACTTGCCTGTACCAGTCGGCGCCGACAAAGTAGCGGCTGGACTGGTCGAAGATGTCCTGCACCGAATAGTTGACCACCGTCATCATCGGGATGACCGCACTGAACGCCACCAGCAAAAACACCGGCAGGACCAGCCACCAGGCCTTGTTGTTCTGCACCTTGTTCATGGCTGCACCTCCAGCAAGTAATCATCGGCATAGACCATCAGCCATTGCGCGGGAAAACTGATGTACGCCGTGCCTTCAGGCACAGGCTTGTCTTCGGCGAGGCGTACTTTCAGCGGCACGCCGTCGAGGTTCAGGGTCATGATTTTGTAGGTGCCGAGGTCTTCGACGTGTACGACCTTTGCCTGCATCGCGTCATCGAACGGCTCGTCCCACACGTGCACGAACTCCGGACGGATGCCGACCTTCAGGGTTTTCCACTCTGACTCGGCGATGCGTTGCTGTTGCGCGTCGGACAACGGCAAATGCGTCGAGGCGAAACCGACGCCGCCCGGTTGCGGCTGCACGTCGATCAGGTTCATCCCCGGGCTGCCGATGAAATAACCGACAAAGGTGTGGCTGGGCCGTTCGAACAACTCGCGAGGCGTGCCGAACTGGACAATCTGTCCGCCGTACATCACCGCGATCTTGTCGGCGAAGGTCGACGCCTCCAGTTGATCGTGGGTGACGTAGACCATGGTGATGTTGAACTGCTCGTGGATCTGCTTGAGCTTGCGCCGCAGCTTCCACTTCAGGTGCGGGTCGATCACCGTCAGCGGCTCATCGAAGAGGATCGCCGAGACGTCATCACGCACCAGGCCACGGCCCATCGAAACTTTCTGTTTTTCATCGGCGGTGAGGTTGCGTGCCTTCTTGCTCAGCAGTGACTGAAGGTCGAGGACCTCGGCGATTTCCTGGACCTTGCTGTGGATTTTTGCCTCGGGCATGCCCTGATTACGCAGCGGAAAGGCCAGGTTGTCGAACACCGTCATGGTGTCGTAGACCACCGGGAACTGGAAAACCTGAGCGATGTTGCGCTTCTCCGGGGTCAGGTCGTTGACCGCTTTGCCGTCGAACAGCACATGGCCCTGGGACGGGCTGAGCAACCCGGAAATGATGTTGAGCAAGGTTGATTTGCCGCAACCCGAAGGCCCGAGCAAGGCATAGGCGCCGCCCTGCTCCCAAATGTGGTCCATCTCGCGGATCGCGTAATCCTCGGGACCGCTCGGCGTGCGGCTATAGCTGTGGGCGAGGTTCTGCAAACGGATTTCGGCCATCAGGCAACCCTCGCGATGCGGCGACCGGGCGCCTGGACCAGCCGCCCCTGCGCATCGAACACAAACAGTTTATGGGTCGGGATGTAGATGCGAATCGGCGCATCGACGTCGTATTCGTGAACACCGGGCAAATGCAGCACCAACAGAAAGTGTTCGTTGCGCACGTGAAGGAAGGTTTCCGAACCGCTGATCTCGGCGACCTCGACGGTCACCGCCAGTTCGAGGTCATCGTCGTTGCTCGGCACCAGCGAGATATGGCTGGGGCGCACGCCGAAGCGGAACTCGCCCTCGCCCACCGGGCGCAAATCGACGTTCAGCGGAAAATGGATGAAATTGGCGAAGCTGACTTCGTTGCCGGCAATCCGCCCCGGCATCAGGTTGATCGGCGGCTCGGAGAACAGTTCTGCCGCCAGCACGCTTTGCGGCTGGTGATAGACCTCGGGCGCCTTGCCGCTCTGGATCACCCGGCCTTCGTGAAGAATGGTCGTAGTGCCGCCAAGCGCCAACGCTTCGTTGGGTTCGGTGGTGGCGTAGATCGCAATGGTATGGCGCGCCTTGAACAGCTCGCGCATTTCCTGGCGCAGTTCTTCGCGCAGCTTGTAGTCGAGGTTGACCAGCGGTTCGTCGAACAGGATCAGTTCGGCATCTTTGACCAGCGCCCGCGCCATCGCTGTGCGTTGCTGCTGGCCGCCGGAGAGTTCCAGCGGATGGCGCTGCAGAAATTTCTCGATGCGCAGCATCCTCGCGGTTTCCAGCACTTTGCTCTGGATCAACTCGTTAGACATACCGCCCTGGCGCAATGGCGAGGCGATGTTTTCGAACACCGTCATGGTCGGGTAATTGATGAACTGCTGATAGACCATCGACACGTTGCGCAGACGCACCGGGCGCTGGGTGACATCGACGCCGTTCATCAGGATGCGCCCGCTGTCGGGCTTGTCCAGGCCGGCCATCAGGCGCATGAGACTGGTTTTGCCGGACAGCGTACGGCCGAGCAAAACGTTGAAGGAACCGGGTTCAAAACTAAGGCACGCATCATCGATCCAGGTCTGACCCTCGACGGTGCGGCTGACGTGCTCCAGAGTGAGTGACATGGCTCGGCCTTTTTATTATTGGAGTCAAGCGACCGGAGCAGTAGAGCGAGTTTCGTGCCAGAAATTCCAAGCTGTTGATCTGGTTAAGAAATACCTGAAACGGCGTTGGGGCCGCTTTCGTTGCTGAACAGAAATGAACAACTGCGGTTGAACAACTGAACAATTGAACCGTTGACAATGAACAATAGTGAACAACACTCTACGGATGGTTTTTCCGGCACGAATGCCCGAATTCACCACGATCCTGTGTCGCGTCAGGTAGTAAGCGGTACGGAAAAAGAACCACGCGTTACCTAAAACAAAAACAATAAAAGCTCAGAGATCGACTGCCATGGCCGCACCCGCCTCGCCGCTCTCCCACGACGCCATCATCCAGGACTCCTGGTCCCGTTGCCGTGCGTTCGGGCTCGATCACCAAAGCGCCCCGGCGTTCGATCAGCTACCCGCCGCGGACATCGCGCACCTGCTGGAGAGCCAGCATTCACTGGTGCAGACCACGCATCAGGAAGTCTTGCCCTACTACGAGAACATCCTGAGCAACTCCAACTGCCTGATCATGCTCGCCGACAATCAGGGCCAGGTGCTGACCTCATGGGGCACCCAACGCTTCATCGAGCCGAACCTGACCCGTGGCTTCAGCGCCGGCGCCAGCTGGATAGAGCGTTGCAGCGGCACCAATGCGATCGGCACCGCGCTGGCTTGCGAGCAGGCGGTGCACATCGAGCACGACGAACACTTCCTCAAGGCCAACCGCTTCATGACCGGTTCCGCCGCACCGATTTTCGATGCCGAACGCAAGGTCATCGCGGTGCTGGACGTGTCCAGCGACAGCTACCTGCCGCCGTCCCACACCCTCGGCATGGTCAAGATGATGAGCCAGACCGTGGAAAATCGGCTGATCCTCAACCTGTTCCACGGCCAGCATTTTCAACTGACGTTCAACACCGGGTTGAACAACCTCGACAGCCAATGGGCCGGGTTGCTGATTTTCGACGAGACCGGTCAGGTGCTTTCGGCCAATCGCCGGGCCGATAATTTGCTCGGTATCAGCCTGTCGCGGGTCAGTGTCGAGAGCCTGTTCAAGGTTTCGTTGCTGGAACTGTTAAATCAGCCGGATGGCCTGCCCTTCTCCCTTCAGGCCTCCGGGCGCAATCGCTTTCAGTGTCTGTTAAAGCGGCCGAAGCAGGCGCCGGTTCAGGCCCGGGTGTTCGCTGAGCCCACGGTTGCCGCGCCCGCCGCGGCCGCCATCAGCCTCAATACCCTGCACTTCGGCGACAGTCGCGTGGAAAAAGCCGTGCGTCAGGCCGAACGCTTGCTGGAGAAGGACATCCCACTGTTGATCCACGGCGAAACCGGGGTCGGCAAGGAAGTGTTCGTCAAGGCACTGCATCAGGCCAGCTCTCGGAATAAACAGCCGTTCATTGCGGTCAACTGTGCGGCGATCCCCGCCGAACTGGTGGAATCAGAACTGTTCGGCTACGAAAAAGGCGCGTTCACCGGCGCCAATCAAAAAGGCAGCATCGGCCTGATTCGCAAGGCCGACAAAGGCACGCTGTTTCTTGATGAAATCGGTGACATGCCGTTGCCCACCCAGGCGCGACTGTTGAGGGTTTTGCAGGAGCGTTGCGTGCAACCGGTGGGCAGCAGCGAGCTGTTCCCGGTCGATATCAGGATTATTTCAGCGACGAACCGTTCCTTGCGCGAACAGGTGCAGTTGGGGCGATTTCGCGAGGATCTGTATTACCGCATCGGCGGCTTGACCCTTGAGTTACCTCCGCTCAGGGAACGCAGCGACAAGCAGGCGCTGTTCAAGCGCTTGTGGGAACAGCACCGTGAACCGGCGCAATGGGCCGGGTTGAGCAGCGAGGTGATGGAGTTGTTCAGCCGTCATCCATGGCCGGGGAATTTGCGCCAGGTCAGCAGCGTGATGCAGGTGGCGCTGGCGATGGCCGAGGAACAACCGGTACGGCCGGAGCATTTGCCGGATGATTTTTTTGTGGACATGGAAATGGAACCGCTTGAGGCGGATGAACCCGTGGCGGTTGATTTGAATAATGTGGAGGATTTGAATCGGCAGTTGCAGGCGGCTGGCGGCAATATCTCCCATCTGGCCCGACGGCTCGGGGTTAGCCGTAACACCCTTTACAAGCGGTTGCGCCAGTCGGAATGAGGAACGATCAAACAAAAACCCGCACAAGGCGGGTTTTGTTGGTAGCCAGCGCAGCAATCAGTCAGCCAGACGCCAGGTCGTGCCGCCCTTGCCGTCTTCCAGCACCACGCCCATGGCGGTGAGCTGGTCGCGGATGCGGTCGGATTCGGCCCAGTCCTTGCCGGCTCGCGCCGCCAGACGCGCAGCAATCAACGCATCGACTTCAGCCGCATCGACCCGCCCTTCAGCGCCGGCCTGCAGAAAGTCGTCCGCCTCCAGCTGCAACACACCCAGCACGCTCGCCAGTTCTTTCAGACGCGCCGCCAAACCCGCCGCCGCATCGAGATCACTCTCGCGCAGACGGTTGATCTCG
Organism: Pseudomonas sp. GB2N2; assembly: GCF_054897705.1. NCBI lineage: Bacteria > Pseudomonadati > Pseudomonadota > Gammaproteobacteria > Pseudomonadales > Pseudomonadaceae > Pseudomonas > Pseudomonas sp. GB2N2. The sequence goes on along the minus strand of NZ_CM142701.1, from coordinate 755,499 downwards.
CGAACCATCTCGAACAGCACCGCACAGGCTTCCGGCGTGCCAAAGTCATCATTCATCACTTGGGTGAAGCGCTCGACAAAGGCTTCGCCGCCCGCCGGTGCCACGTTTGGCAGGCCTTTCAACGCATGGTAGAAACGCTCGAGGGCGGCTTTGGCGTCCTTGAGGTTATCTTCCGAATAGTTGATCGCGCTGCGGTAGTGGCTCGACACCAGCAGATAACGCACGACTTCCGGGTGGTACTTTTCCAGCACATCGCGAATGGTGAAGAAGTTGTTCAACGACTTGGACATCTTCTCGCCATTGATGCGAATCATCCCGCAATGCATCCACGCGTTGGCGTAGGTCTTGCCGGTGGCCGCTTCGCTCTGGGCGATTTCGTTTTCGTGATGCGGGAACTCGAGGTCGCTGCCGCCGCCATGAATATCGAAGGTCTCACCGAGGCAGCAGGTCGACATCACCGAGCACTCGATGTGCCAGCCCGGACGGCCGTCGCCCCACGGCGAAGCCCAGCTCGGCTCACCGGGCTTGGCGCCTTTCCACAGCACAAAGTCCAGCGGGTCCTGTTTGGACTCGTCGACTTCGATCCGAGCGCCGATGCGCAGGTCTTCGATTTTCTTGCGCGACAGCTTGCCGTAGCCCATGAATTTGGCGACGCGATAGTACACATCGCCATTGCCCGGGGCGTAGGCGTAACCCTTGTCGATCAAAGTCTGGATCATCGCGTGCATGCCGGGAATATGCCCGGTGGCGCGCGGTTCCATGTCCGGCTTCTGGATGTTCAGGCGCGCTTCGTCTTCGTGCATCGCCGCGATCATGCGCTCGGTCAAGGCTTCGAACGACTCGCCGTTCTCGTTGGCCCGATTGATGATCTTGTCGTCGATGTCGGTGATGTTGCGCACGTAGGTCAGTTCGTAACCGCTGAACCGCAACCAGCGGGTCACCAGGTCAAACGCGACCATGCTGCGGCCGTGGCCCAGGTGGCAGTAGTCGTACACGGTCATCCCGCAGACATACATGCGCACCTTGTTGCCATCCAGCGGCTTAAACACTTCTTTGCTCTTGGTGAGCGTGTTGTAGATCGAAAGCACTTTTGAGGTTCCTTGAATCACTGGCCCCACGAATCACGCAAGGTCACGGTACGGTTGAATACCGGATGACCGGGTTTCGAGTCTTTGATATCCGCGCAGAAGTAACCTTCGCGCTCGAACTGGAAACGGTCTTCCGGCTGTGCATTGCCCAGCGAGGGTTCAGCACGACAACCGGTCAGCACTTGCAGCGAGTCAGGGTTGATGTTGTCCAGGAAACTGGCGCTGTCTTCGGCCTTCTCAGGGTTGGCCGAACGGAACAGGCGATCGTACAGGCGCACTTCGCACTCGACGCTGGCCGCGGCCGGCACCCAGTGCACCACGCCTTTGACCTTGCGGCCTTCAGGGTTCTTGCCCAGGGTGTCCGGATCGTACGAGCAACGCAGTTCGACGATGTTGCCGTCGGCGTCCTTGATCGCTTCTTCGGCACGGATCACGTAGCTGCCGCGCAGACGCACTTCGCCGTTCGGCTCCAGGCGCTTGTAGCCCTTCGGTGGCTCTTCCATGAAGTCATCGCGGTCGATGTAGATTTCACGCGCGAACGGCAGTTGGCGCACGCCCAGCTCTTCTTTCTGCGGGTGACGGGGCAGTTCGAGGTGCTCGACCTGGTCTTCCGGGTAGTTAGTGATCACGACCTTCAGCGGACGCAGCACGCACATGGCACGCGGGGCGTTCTGGTCCAGGTCCTGACGGATGCTGAATTCCAGCATGCCGAAGTCGACCACGCCGTCGGAACGGTTGGTGCCGATCATGTCGCAGAAATTGCGGATCGACGCCGGGGTGTAGCCGCGACGGCGGAAACCCGACAGCGTCGACATGCGCGGATCGTCCCAACCGTGAACGTGCTTTTCATCGACCAGCTGCTTGAGCTTGCGCTTGCTGGTGATGGTGTAGTTCAGGTTCAGGCGGCTGAATTCGTACTGGCGCGGGTTCGCCGGCACCGGCAGGTGTTCGAGGAACCACTCGTACAGCGGACGATGGCTTTCGAATTCCAGGGTGCAGATCGAGTGGGTGATGCCTTCGATGGCGTCCGACTGACCGTGGGTGAAGTCGTAGTTCGGGTAGATGCACCACTTGTCGCCGGTCTGGTGGTGATGCGCGTGACGGATGCGGTACATGATCGGGTCGCGCAGGTTCATGTTCGGCGAGGCCATGTCGATCTTGGCCCGCAGCACACGTGCGCCGTCCTTGAACTCGCCGGCCTTCATGCGCGCAAACCAGTCGAGGTTCTCTTCGACGCTGCGATCACGGAACGGGCTGTTCTTGCCCGGTTCGGTCAACGTGCCACGATATTCCCTGGCCTGTTCCGGGCTCAGGTCATCGACATAGGCCTTGCCGGCCTTGATCAGCTCGACGGCCCAGTCGTGCAATTGGTCGAAATACTGCGAGGCATAGCGCACTTCACCGGACCATTCGAAGCCCAGCCATTTGACGTCGCTTTCGATCGCGTCGATGTATTCCTGGTCTTCCTTGGCCGGGTTGGTGTCGTCGAAACGCAGGTGGGTAACGCCGCCGAATTCCTGGGCCAGGCCGAAGTTCACACAGATCGACTTGGCGTGACCGATGTGCAGGTAGCCGTTGGGCTCGGGCGGGAAACGGGTGACGATCTGCGTGTGCTTACCCGAGTCCAGGTCCGCCTGGATGATCGGGCGCAGGAAATTGACCGGCACGGCAGGGCCGGTCTTGGAATTCGAGGTAGGGTCGACAGTGGGCTTGCTCATAGGATCCTTGAACGTACAAGTGCGCGGCCGGAAGACAGCCTGACAAAACAAAGCCGCTATCATAGCCGATGCCGTCAAGCCGCTGACAGAGCAGGCCTGAAAACGGCTGCATTTAATCGGCTGCACATGAAAAACTGCCTCGAAATTCGCGCCTGTCGCGCTAAACTGCGCATCTTGGCCATTGACGGCCAGACCGGTTGGGGGCGAAACGCCCTGAAACCCACGAATTCATTCAAAGAGTACCGATCATGACCCAAGTCAAACTGACCACCAACCATGGCGACATCGTCCTGGAACTGAACGCTGAAAAGGCACCGCTGACCGTTGCCAACTTCATCGAGTACGTCAACGCCGGTCACTACGAAAACACCGTTTTCCACCGCGTCATCGGTAACTTCATGATCCAGGGCGGCGGTTTCGAGCCAGGCATGAAAGAAAAGAAAGACAAGCGCCCAAGCATCCAGAACGAAGCCGACAACGGCCTGCCGAACGAGAAGTACACGGTCGCCATGGCCCGCACCATGGAGCCGCATTCGGCTTCCGCGCAGTTCTTCATCAACGTTGCTGACAACAGCTTCCTCAACCACAGCGCCAAGACCACCCAGGGCTGGGGCTACGCGGTATTCGCCAAAGTCGTTTCCGGTACTGAAGTTGTCGACAAGATCAAAGGTGTTTCCACCACCATGAAATCCGGCCACCAGGACGTGCCAGCAGACGACGTGATCATCGAGAAAGCCGAGATTATTGAGTGATATTGCTGATTTCAGACTTGCATCTGGAAGAGGAGCGCCCGGACATTACCCGGGCGTTTCTGGATTTGCTCGCCGGACGCGCCCGTTCGGCGAGTGCGTTGTACATTCTCGGCGACTTTTTCGAGGCGTGGATTGGCGACGATGCCATGACGCCCTTTCAGCGTTCCATCTGCCAGGCCTTGCGCGATCTCAGCGACAGCGGCACGGCGATTTTTCTGATGCACGGTAATCGCGACTTCATGCTCGGCCAGGCCTTCTGCAAACAGGCCGGCGGCAACTTGCTGAAGGACCCGAGTGTCGTGCAGTTCTACGGCGAACCGGTGCTGTTGATGCACGGCGACAGCCTCTGCACCCGCGACGTGGCGTATATGAAGCTGCGTCGCTACCTGCGTAACCCCATCACGCTGTTTATCCTGCGGCATCTGCCGTTGAGCACCCGGGATAAACTTGCCCGCAAGCTGCGCAGCGAAAGCCGTGCGCAAACGCGGATGAAGGCAAACGACATTGTCGATGTCACGCCGGAAGAAGTACCGCGAGTAATGCAGGCCTTTGGCGTCAAGACGTTGATCCACGGCCATACCCACCGCCCGGCCATCCACAAGTTGCAAATTGGCGAGCAGGCGGCCAAGCGCATTGTGCTGGGGGATTGGGATCGTCAGGGATGGGCGTTGCAGGTGGATGAGAACGGGTTTGCGTTGGCGCCGTTTGACTTCGCCCCGCCGCCACAACTCGCCGCACCCGCGAACTAACGCCAAACACAAATCCCACTGTAGGCGTGAGCCTGCTCGCGATAGCGGTGTATCAGTCAACAAAGCTGTTGAATTTGATACCGCTATCGCCGGCAAGCCGGTCTCACTCCTGCAATTTGACCGCGCGGGGCTCAGTGACCGCTGGCAGCAGGCCCGGCCTTCGCGGCGAACGGCGGTTTCGCCAGCCAGACAATCACGATCAACCCCATGAACGCCCACCCCAGCAGCGTGAAGTAATCCACGGTGGAGAGCATGTACGCCTGGCTGGTCAGCACATGATCCAGCTGCGCATACGCCGGGTTGCTCGCCCCGCCCAGGTTCTGCAACGCCTCGCGGGTCGCCGGTTCGTAGGTGCTGATGCTTTCGCTCATGTAGGCATGATGCTGGTCCGCCCGGCGAATCCAGATCCACGTGGTCAACGACGCCGCAAAGCTACCGCCCAGGGTCCGCAGAAATGTTGCGAGGCCTGCGCCGTCGGCGATCTGGTTCGGCGGCAGGTCTGACATCAGGATGCTCAGGGTTGGCATGAAGAACAGCGCCACGCCAATGCCCATGAACAGCTGCACCAGGGCGATGTGCTGGAAGTCCACTTCGCTGGTGAACCCGGCGCGCATGAAGCAGCTCAGGCCAATCGCCAGGAACGCCAGACCGGCCAGCAACCGCAGGTCGAACTTGTGCGCGTATTTGCCGACAAACGGCGACATCAACACCGGCAGAATACCGATCGGCGCCACCGCCAGCCCGGCCCACGTTGCCGTGTAGCCCATCTGGGTTTGCAGCCATTGCGGCAGGATCAGGTTGATCCCGAAGAACCCGGCGTAACCCAGCACCAGCACGATCGTGCCGATGCGGAAGTTGCGGTAAGCGAACAGCCGCAGGTTGACGACCGGATGCTTGTCAGTCATTTCCCAGATGATGAACACCGCCAGTGCAACCACCGAAATGGCCGCGCCAATGAGGATGAAGCTGGATTCGAACCAGTCGAGGTCGTTGCCCTTGTCGAGGATCACCTGCAACGCGCCGACACCAATGATCAGCGAAATCAAACCGACGTAATCCATCGGCTGACGGCTGGTTTCCACGGGACGCGCCTTGAGCTGCGAGCGTACGACCATCACGGCGAAAATCCCGATCGGCACGTTGATAAAGAAGATCCACGGCCAGCTGTAGCTGTCAGTGATCCAGCCGCCCAGGATCGGCCCGGCAATCGGCGCGACCACCGTGACCATCGCCAGTAACGCCAGGGCCATGCCACGCCTGGCGGGGGGATACACCGCGATCAGCAGCGTCTGGGTCATCGGGTACAACGGCCCGGCCACCAGGCCTTGCAGCACACGAAAGCCGATCAGCTCCGGCATCGAGGTGGAAATGCCGCAGAGAAACGAGGCCAGCACGAACAGAATGGTTGCCCAGAGAAACAGTTTCACCTCACCAAAGCGCCGGCTCAGCCAGCCGGTCAGCGGCAGCGCAATCGCGTTGCTCACCGCGAACGAAGTGATCACCCACGTGCCCTGCTCCGAACTCACGCCGAGGTTGCCGGAAATCGTCGGCAACGCCACGTTGGCGATGGTCGTATCGAGCACTTGCATGAAGGTCGCCAGCGACAGGCCGATGGTGGCGAGCAGCAGGCTGGGCGGGGTGAATGACGCGTTATTGCTCATCGCGAATCCTATGAAACCAGAGGGGCGCTGCACCTGTTAGAGACACGCTGGACCCTGTGAGAGCGGGCTTGCCCGTGATAGCGAATTCACATTCGACATGTGTGTTGAATGTTGCGCCGTCATCGCGGGCAAGCCCGCTCCCACAGGGTCGGTGTCATGGCAAATCAGCGTTGCACGGTTTTGCTGACTGCAGCGCTGTTGTCGTGGATCAACTGCGTGATCATCGCGTCAGCCTCGGCCAATTGACGGTCATACACGTTGGTGCTGAACGAGGCCTTTTGCGGCGGCTGTTGCGCCAGGACCGGGCCGCTCTGATCGTGCAGGTTCACATCGACCTGAGTCGACAGGCCCACGCGCAATGGGTGTTTTGCCAACTCTTGGGCGTTGATGTGAATGCGCACCGGCACTCGCTGCACGATCTTGATCCAGTTGCCGGTGGCGTTTTGCGCCGGCAGCAAGGCAAAGGCGCTACCGGTGCCCGCACCAAGGCTGTCGATGGTGCCGCTGAACTTCACGTCGCTACCGTACAGGTCAGCTTCGATATCCACCGGCTGACCGATGCGCATGTCACGCAGTTGGGTTTCCTTGAAGTTGGCGTCGATCCACAGTTGATCCAGCGGAATCACCGCCATCAGCGCGGTGCCCGGCTGGACCCGTTGACCCAGTTGCACGGAGCGTTTAGCAACGTAGCCAGTCACCGGCGCGATCAAGGTGCTGCGCGAGTTATTCAGGTAAGCCTGACGCAATTGCGCGGCCGCCGAAATTACGTCCGGGTGCGACGACACCACGGTGTCATCGACCAGCGCGCTGGTGGTTTTCAGTTGCTGTTTCGCGTTGGCCAAGGCGTTTTGTGCCGAGGTCAGGTCGTCACGGGCGTGGGACAGTTCTTCCTGGGAAATTGCCCCGCCAGCAGCAAGGTTTTTTCGGCGGGTGAAGTTGTCCTGCGCCTTCTGCACTTCAGCCTGCTGCGCGTTGACCTGGGCTTTCATGCCGTCGACGTTGCTGTACAAGCCGCGAACCTGGCGCACGGTGCGGGCCAGATTGGCCTGGGCACTTTGCAGGCCGACTTCGGCGTCGTTCGGGTCGAAATTGACCAATACCTGGCCTTCGTGAACCAGATCGCCGTCATCGGCGCCGATGCTCACGACGGTGCCGGTGACGAGCGGGGTGATTTCCACCACGTTGCCGTTCACGTAGGCGTCGTCGGTGCTTTCGTTCCAGCGCCCGTAGAATTCGTGATAACCCCAGACGCCGATCGCGGCGAGGATCACCACGATGGCCAGGATCACCAGCATGATTTTGCGTTTGCGCGGGTTACTGGTGTCTGGTGCGTTGTCAGCGGTTTGGGGATTTTCTGCAGTGGCCATGACCATTACCTTGAATTAGTTGTGCTGCGTGGCTGGGGTTGCGTTGGCCGCGGTCAGGGTGTCGCCCTGAAAACCGCCGCCCAGCGCTTGCATCAGTTGAATCGACAGATCGATCTGCTCGGCATTCAGGTTGGCCAGCTGACGCTGGGCCTGGAGCAATTGCTGCTCGATGCTGAGCACGTCCAGATAGTTTCCGATGCCGGAACCGTAACGCTGGACCACGGTGTTGTAGGAGTCCTGGGCAATGTCGGTCGCATGTTGCTGAGCGCCGATCTGCCGGCCGATGTCGCGCAACTGGTTGATCGTGTCACTGACATCACCCAGCGCTTTCACCAGGCTTTTGTTGTACTGCGCCACCGCGAGGTCGTAGTCGGCGTCGCGGGAATCGAGGTCGGCGCGCAAACGGCCGCCATCGAAAATCGGTACAGAGATCGTCGGCGCAATGTTGAAGAACCGACTGGCGGAACCGAACATCGCGTCGCCCAATAAGGATTCGGCACCGGCAGCAGCGCTAAGGTTCAGGTTCGGATAAAACTGGGTCTTGCCAGCGGCAATGTTCTTGCTCGCCGCCTCGACCCGCCAGCGCGCAGCCACCAGGTCAGGACGACGGCCCAGCAGCTCGGCGGGCAGTACCGATGGCAAGGCGACGGCGCTGGCCTGGAGAATTTTCGGGCGGACGATTTCATTGCCTCGGTCCGGGCCTTTGCCCAGCAATACCGCCAAAGTAATTTTCGCGCTTTGCAGGCGTTTTTCGGCGTCGATCAGACTGGCTTCGGAGGTCGCTTCGAGGCTTTGGGTTTGCTGGAACTGGTACTGGCTGTCGATCCCGGAGCTCAAGCGACGCTGGCTCAGGTCGAGCATTTGTTTGGTGCGCTTGAGGTCTTCCTGCGCCAGGTCATGAACAATGTGCGCCTGGCCCAGATCGCTGTAGGCGCGAGCGACATCGGCCGCCAGGGTCAGTTGCGCCGACTGCTGATCGACTTCGGCAGCGCGAGCCTGGCCCAGCGCGGCTTCCCAGGCGTCGCGCTGACCACCCCAGAGATCGAAGTTGTAATTGAAGCTGGCGCCGATGTTACGCACGGTGGCGTACGCACCACCCTCGCCCCTCGGATCCTGATCGCGGGACAGGCGGGAACGGCTGACGCCGGCGCTGGCATCCAGCGTTGGCATGCGCGCAGCGTCGGCGGCGTATGCGGCGGCGCTGGCCTGATGGGCGCGGGCGTCGGCGATCTGCATGTCGGGGCTGTCGTGCAGGGCTTCGCGGATCAGGCCGTCGAGTTGCGGGTCACCGAGGCTTTTCCACCAGTCGCTTTTCGGCCAGGCCGCCGCCGACAGGGTCACGCCACTCAGGGATTGCCCGGCCTTGAGGGTTTTCGCATCGAGGCTCTGGCCTTCGGTGGTCAGGCCGCTGTAACTGGCGCAACCGGCCAGGGTCATGGCGGCGAGCACCAGGCTCAGGCCGGTACGCAAGACGTTGCTGCTCATTTGTCACCTACCCGCAGCAGCGTGATCGAGTCACCGGCTGCCACTAAAATTTTCTTCAGGATCCGTTCCAGGGTTTCCAGTTCTTGCGGGGTGATCGCACCGGCCAGTTCGTTCATGGCGTCGGCACCGATTTCCGGCAAGCGGCCAGCCAGTTGCTGGCCTTGCTCAGTTAACACAAGCTGCACCTGACGTCGGTCTGCTTCAGAGCGTTGGCGGGCGAGGAAGCTTTTCTGTTCCAGACGATCGAGCATGCGGGTCATCGAACCGCTGTCGAGGGACAGGTGCCGGCACAGTTCGGCCGGGGTATCGACGCCGTACTGGGCCATGATGATCAGCACTTTGAACTGCGCGGCGGTGATGCCGTGGGGCTCCATGTGCGTATCAATGATCCGGTCCTTGAGCAGCGCAGCCCGCCCGAGGAGGAGACCGAGATGGCAATTCTTGAATTCGTCGGGGGTGAAATGTTTCATCGAGTCACCGATTAGCTGCCTAGGCAGAGAATGTATGACGAGATGTTACTGCCTAGGCAGCGAATGTCAATGTATTAGTTAGGTTGCTTTGTATTTAGCGGATAAATGGTGTCGGATTTTGTGCCATGCACACTGACGCCATCGCTGGCAAGCCCAGCTCCCACAGGGGTTTCGGTAAACCTGTGGGAGCTGGCTCGCCAGCGATGGGAGCCATTCGGTTTTGAGAGGACGGGGTTTAGAAATCTCGCTTGTAGAAGATATCCAGGGAACTGGCCACGCCACCCGCCGCTTCGAGGTACACCTTTTTGCTCAACTTGTAGCGCAAGGCAATGGTGTTGGCCGGCTCAAATACGCCAACCCCGTATCGAAGGCTGAGCTTCTCAGAGAGATTGCCGCTGGCAACCACGCTGGTGGTGTTGCCACTGCCTTGGGTGTCGAGCTGGAAATCCTGAATCCCCAGGTCGTTTGCCAGTTTGCCGGTCACCCCGGAGCTGCCCATCAAGCCCAGCCCCAGCGCGGCCTGCGCCAGCATGTTGTTGTCCTCACCGGTGGTGCTCAACGGACGCCCCAGCACCAGATAGGACAAGGCCTGTTCCTGGCTCATCGCCGGTTCGGAGAAAATCTGTGTGGTTGGCTGCTCGGCGCTGCCACTCAAGCGAATACCGGCAATCACGTCATCGGTCTGGCGAATCGCCTCGATGTCCAGATAGGGCTGATCGATTGGCCCGGCAAACAACAGGCGCGCGCGGCGCACCGTCAGCCGCTGGCCGTAGGCGCGGTAACGCCCGTCGTTGAGCCACAGCTCGCCGCGGGTGTCCATGTTGTCGCCAATGTGCACGTGCCCTTGCAGGTTCGCGGTCAGGCCAAACCCGGCAAAGCTCAGTTTGTCCTCGCCGACCACCACATCGATGTCCATTTTCATCGCCAGCGGCGGTTTGCCCTCTGCGGTTTGTTGGCCGATGATCACCGTGTCATCGGAGACCTTGACCGTCGATGGCGGCAATTCGCGCACGATGATTTCACCCTTCGGCACCCGCACTTTGCCGGAGATGGCGAGTTCATCCCCTTTCATCAAAATCTTCAGGTCCGGCGCCATTTCCAGTTTGGCGTACGGCTCGACAGAGACCGGTAATTGCGTGCCCTTGAGCGCCAGATCCACCACCAGCGCCTGACCCCAGGCGACGTTGCCGTTCAGGCTACCCTGCCCGCTCTTGCCGCTTTTCCAGCCGCCGTTCAGCTGCACGGTTTCGCCAGCGATCACCGCTTGCAGTTGCAGGGCCTGAATGTCCACCGGCAACTCAGGGCCAGAGATTTCACCGTCGCTGAGCAGCAGATTGCCGTTCACCAACGGCGCCATCAGCGTGCCGGCAATTGTGCCGCTGCCATTCAGGCGCCCGCTCATTTTCTCAACCATCGGCACAAACGGCCGCGCCACGGACAGATCGAGTCCATTGAGACGGAACGCGCCGCTCAGCGGTTTGTTTTTCGCCAGCGGATTGATCTGCGCCTGCACATTCAGTTCGCCGAGTTTGCCGCCGACGAAGTTGAGGTCGGAATCGATGCGCTTGGGCGTGAGTTTGCTGGTCAGTTTCAGGGTCTGGTACGGGAAGTCCAGCCACTGATCCTTGTCCTTGATACGCAGCGTGCCGTCGCTGGCGTCGAGGCTGACCTGGCCATTCGGGCCGCTGGCCGGCAGGTCCAGTTGCAGGTCGGCGTTGAGCTGGCCCTTCCAGGCGAAATCCTTGGGTAACCACTGCGCGAGGCTGTCGATCGGGAATTGTTTGAGGTGGAAACGCAACTTCGGCTCCGGCATCAGGCGCTGGTCTTCACCGCACAAACTGGCCGGCCCGGACATCCAGCAATGTGCGCCGAGGTTGATTTTGCCGTCCGCCAAGCGTTCCAGTTTCGCTGGACCTTGCAGCTTCCAGTCCTGACCGCCGGCCTGGATATCGCCATTAGACAGACGCCCGCGCCAGTTGCCTTTGTCCAGATTGCCGTCGACGCCGAGCGCCAGTTTCAGTTGAGTACCTTGCAGATCAAGTGCCAGTTTCTGGTTGTTGATATCGCCTTGGCCGCTCGCCGTCAGCGTGCCCAGCGCGGTGTCGCCGGCCTGAATGCCACTGCCCTTGAAGTCGATTTTCGCCCGTTGCGCGCTGTCGAGTGTCGCGTCGAGATTCAAGCTTTGCAGGCGATTTTCTTCGAATGCCAGTTGCGTGCCTTGCAGCCCGAGCTTGCCTTGCGGCGCCTTGAGCGTGCCAGCGACATCGACGCGACCGTTGAGTTGGCCGCGCAGTTGCGGCCATAGCTGGGCCAGGCGCGGCAGTTTGATGTCGATCTGGCCAACGAGCTTGTGTTGCAGGCTGCCCTTGCCGGTGACGCTGTTGTCGCCCAGTCGAATCTGCAGCGCGTTGAGATTCCATTGCTCGCCACCGCCATCGGCCTTGGCTTGCAGAATCGCCGGTTGCCCTCGCAATTTTCCTTTCAGATCGAGGTCCGCACTCAGGCTGAGCTTTTCATTCTTCATCTCGCCTGTGCTGCGCAACGGTCCTGCCAACGTGCCGGGCAATTGCGCGACCCAGTACGCCGGGTTGATCGCCGACAGGTCGAGCGCGGTGTCCCAGGCGATGCCATCGGCAAATTGCAGGTTCAGGTGCCCGTCGGCCTTGCCCTGCCCGGCCACGAGCTGAATCTGTTGCAGGTAGATCTTCGTCAGGTCTCCGGCGAACGGGCTGCTCAGGCTGAACGCCCCGGCCGGACCATCCAGCGCAGCTTTGAAGTTGCCGAGGTAGTTGCCGTCGGTGTAGGAAACTTCACCGTTGAAGCTGCGCAGGGCCACTTCCGGCTCGTCGATCAACGGGTAGAGCCGATGCCAAGGGAAATCCAGCCAATCGATTTTTGCCTGGGCGCTGAAACCCTTGCTCCAGTCCAGAACCCCTGAGAGCTTGAGGCTTTGCTTGTCGTTGGCCGTCAGATCGAGGCCGGCGATTTGCGCGCCGTTGGCGTCGACTTTGCCTTGCAGCAACAGCGCGACCGGGCCTTTCTCGGCGGGCAGCGTCGCGGTGCCGCGCAACTGATAACCGTTTTTCAGGTCGCCGTCGCCGGTGAGTTCAAGTTGATTAAGTTGCAGGGTGTCCGGTAGATCGGCGCTGGGCTTGAAGCCGTCCGCCGTGATCCGCACTTTGGCCGGCAGGTTTTCCACCAGCGGTTGCAATTCACCGGTCAACTGGCCGTTCAGGTAACCGTGGCTGTCGGCCTTGAGGTTGAGGGTTTTCAGCAGGTCGCCGTCGACTTTCAGGTCCAGCGTCCACGGCTCGGGGGCCGGCAGCGTCAATTTGCCCTCGGCGTTCAGCGGCCAGTTGCCACCGGGTTGCAGCAGGCCTGAAAGGTTAAGGCTCAGGTCGTCCCGTTGCAGGCTCACGGAATCGATGCGCAAACCCTGCTCAGTCCAGTGCGCCGCCAGTTGCAGGCCCTTAAGTTCTTCGCTGCCGTTGAACAGCAGGCTGCCGACCTGTACGTCCCCCAGTTCGATCGCCAATGGCAATTTCAAGTCAGGCAGGGTGATCGGGCCGCTGCCGGGTTCGTCAGTGCCGGGCGGGAATTGCAGGCTGACCTGATCCGCTTTCAATTGCCCGATGCACAGGGTCATGCGCGTCAGGCACAACGGTGACCAGGCGAAAATCACCTTGTCCAGTTCGACCCGACGGGTGCCCTGCTGCCAGAGCAGATGGTCGGCGCTCCACTGCCCGCCCAGCCGACCCTGGAAGTTCTCGACGGTCAAACCCGGCACAAATCCCAGCGCCCAGCGGCTCCCGGTCGCCGTGCCGAGTACCGTGGTCACGGCCAGCAGCACCAGCATCAACAGCGCGGGAATCGCCAGCAGCGTTACTTTCAAACCACGCGTCACAGCTCAGGCCCCATGGAAAAGTGCAGTCGAATGCCGCCGTCGTCGTCCAGCGCATGGGCCAGGTCGAGGCGGATCGGCCCCACGGGAGACACCCAGCGTACACCGATGCCGACACCGGTCTTGAGGTCGGGCAGTTCGAGTGTGTTGAAGGAGTTGCCTTGGTCGATAAACGTGGCGACCCGCCATTTTTCGGCGATGGAGTATTGATACTCGACGCTGCCGGCAACCATGTAGCGGCCGCCGATGCGGTCGCCGTCGGAATTTTCCGGGGACAGGCTCTGATAATCGTAACCGCGCACGCTCTGATCGCCACCGGCAAAGAAGCGCAGCGACGGCGGCACCGAGCTGTAGCCGTTGGTGGCGCTGCCGCCCACCTGAACCCGCCCGAGGAAACGGTGTTTATCGAACACCGTGGTCAGGCCTTTCACCAGCGCGGTGCCGTAAACCAGGTTCGTGTCGGAACCCAAGCCTTCCTTGGCCACTTTGGTTTCGAATTGCAGGCGATAGCCGTTGTGCGGATCGATGCGGTTGTCGCTTTTCAGGTAGGAATAGCTGACGCCGGGCATCAGCAACGTACTCAGGCCCGAGTCGTCGCCGAGTCGATATTCTTCACGTTGCCATTTCAGCGACACCACGCGCTGCCAGCCGCTGGGCAGCTTGCTGTGCCATTCCGGGCCGATCGTCAGCAGTTTGCTCAGGCTGTCCTTGTCGGCGATTTCCTCGCTCTGATAGCCGCCGGCGAAACGCAATTTGTCGGTCAATGGCGGATCGAGCGGAATGTCGTAGAACACGCCGACGTTTTGCCGGGGCGCCGAAATTTCAGTTTCCCAGCCATAGCTGTGGCCTTGCGGGTTGACCCAGTGGCGAGTCCAGTTAGCCTTGACCCGCGGGCCGACGTCAGTCGAATAACCCAGGCCGAGGCCCATTGTCCGGGGTTTGCGAGTTTCGAGCTTGACGTCCACCGGGATCACGTCGTTCTTTGATGCGGTCGGCGCGGCATCGACTCGCACGCCCTCGAAATAGCCGCTGGATTGCAGGTTCTGGTTCAGTTCGGCAATCAATTCCGAGTCGTAAGGATCACCGGCCTTGAACGGCACCATGCGCTGCAGCAAGTCTTCGTCGAACGGCGTGTCGCCTTCGAAACTGACGTTGCCCATGGCGTAGCGCGGGCCGCTGTTGTAGATCAGTTCGATGTCGGCGACACCAGCGCGCGGGTCGACCGCCAGTTTCTGTTTGGTGAAATAGCCACTGAAGAAGCCATAGCGCGACGCCTGATTCTGGATCAGGCGCTTGGCGTCTTCGTAGCGACCATGATTGAGCACCGCGCCGGTTTTCAGCGCGTCAGTTTTAGGTACACGAAAGGCTTTGAGAGAGGCCGCTGGACCGTCGATGCGAATCGTGACGTTGCGCAAATGCACGGGCTCGCCGGGATCGATTTTCATGATCAGGCGTGGCTTGTCGCCGCCCTTGACGTCGGTGTCGATCTGCGGCTGGTAATAGCCCAAGGCCTGGGCGGCCTTGCGCGCCTGCTCTTCGGCGCCACGACTGAAGCGCAGCAACGCTTGCTCGTCACGATCGCCGAGGCTACCGATATAGCCTTCTATATTGGCCTTCAGTTCATCGTTGGACGGTTTGATCCGCACATCCAATTCACTTTGCGCCAGCGCCGCGCAGCTGGTAATCAGCATCAGCACGCCGCTGGTTATTCTTCCTGGAAACTTCATAGGCGCGGATGCTATCACGAGCGGGAGAGCGCGATAGAGCCTCGCATGGTGCGAAAGTTCTATCGTTTATGCCGCAGTTATGCGGAAGTTATGCCGAGGCGGTTTGCAGCACCTGCGGATTGGCGTGGAAAAACACATGCTCGCGGATCGGCCCGACAGCCACTTCGCCAATTTCCTCATACCCCTGACGTTTATAGAATTCCAGATAACGCGGATTCCCGGTGTCGAGCACCACGCCTTCAGAGTGCTCATCGACCGCGCACCAGTTGTGAACCGCTTGCAGCAGTTGTTCACCGAAGTGCTTGCCCTGGAATTGTGGGTGAATCCCCAGCAACGGCAGCAGGTGCACCGAGTCGGACGGCACGCACGCCATGACCGCTTCGTGGTATTCGAGGTAGCGACGGGTGCAGCGGAACCCGGTGCTGAGCACCATCCGCAGGCGCCAGGCCCAGCTTTCGGTGATGCCCAGGCGTCGTTGCGGCGGCGCGATCAGGGCGATGCCGATCAAACGGTCGTTGACCAGTAGACCGATGGCCGGCAAGTCCTGCAGAAAGTGCTGTTTGACCAGTTCGCGCACGGTGGCGCGCACGCGCTGTTCATAGCCGGGACGCTCGGCTTCGAACAGGTAACCAAACGTCGGCTCGTGGCGATAGGCCTGATACAGCAGCGAGCGGGCTTCGCGGGAATAGCCGCCGTCGAGCATGTGGATATCGGCAATGGCGGTCGAGGTTTCGGGCATAACGGTCATTCTCCCCGGCGCGGCTCGGGTGGCCGCGCTCTTATTGGTACGAGCCTGTGGGTGGCTTCACAGTTCCCAAGACAGGTATAGACCAAAGTCAGGATCTTTATCGACTGAACTGGCCCCAATCCCGCAGGTCGGCTAGCATCGCCCTTTTGCCCCAGGACCTGCCGACCATGAAGATCGTCTCCTTCAACATCAACGGGCTGCGCGCTCGCCCGCATCAGCTGGCGGCGCTGATCGAAAAGCATCAACCCGACGTGATCGGCCTGCAGGAGACCAAGGTCCACGACGACCAGTTCCCGCTGGCCGAGGTCCAGGCGCTGGGTTATCACGTGTATTTCCACGGGCAAAAAGGTCATTACGGCGTCGCACTGCTCTCGCGCAAGGAACCGCTGGCACTGCACAAAGGTTTCGTCACCGATGAAGAAGACGCGCAGCGTCGCTTAATCTGGGGCACGTTCGCCGACGCCAATGGCGTGCCAGTGACCATCATGAACGGCTATTTCCCACAGGGCGAAAGCCGCGACCACCCAACCAAATTCCCGGCCAAGCAACGTTTCTACAACGACCTGCAGCACTTGCTGGAAAGCCAGTTCAGCAACGAGCAGCCGGTGGTGGTGATGGGCGATGTGAACATTTCACCGGAAGACTGCGACATCGGTATCGGTGCGGACAACATGAAACGCTGGCTGAAAACCGGCAAATGCAGCTTTCTGCCGGAAGAACGCGAGTGGATGGCGCGCCTGAAGAACTGGGGCCTGGTGGACAGTTTCCGCCATCTGAACCCGGACGTGACCGACCGTTTCAGCTGGTTCGACTACCGCAGCCGCGGGTTTGAGGACGAGCCGAAGCGAGGTCTGCGGATCGACGTCATCATGGCCTCCCACGGCTTGTTGCCGCGAGTGAAGGATGCCGGCGTGGACTACGAACTGCGCGGCATGGAAAAACCGTCGGATCATGCGCCGATCTGGCTTGAGTTGAGCTGATTACTCCCTGTCCATTCAGATCCACTGTGGGAGCGAGCCTGCTCGCGAAAGCGTCGTGTCATTTGACATAAATGGTGCTGACACACCGCTATCGCGAGCAGGCTCACTCCTACATTGGATATTTGTCATCTTTTCGACATCTTACTGACTTAATCTCCCCGCACTTTCTTTGGCTTTTATAAGGTGCGGGCATGATGCTGCGCGTGTTCTTCCTGTTGATGCTGAGCGCCGGACTGCCCATCAGCGCGCCGGCCGTTGAATTGCCGACGCCTCAACAGGGCCCGGTGCTGCGCATCCAGGGTTCCAACACCATCGGCGCGGCACTGGGCCCGGCGCTGGTCGAGGGCTTGATGCGCGAGCAAGGGCTGCTCAAGGTGCACCGCGAAGCCCTGGATACCCCCAACGAACTGAGGGTGGTCGGCGAAACCGCACAGGGGCGACGGGTCGAGGTGCAAGTCGCAGCCCACGGCTCCAGCACGGGTTTCACCGCCCTGAAAAACGCCACCGCAGACCTCGCCGCCTCTTCGCGCCCGATCAAGGACAACGAACTGCTGGCCCTGCAGTCACTCGGCGATCTGAAGAAACCTGGTGCCGAGCAGGTCATTGCCATCGATGGCCTCGCAATCATCCTGCATCCGCAAAACCCGCTGAACCAACTCGACACCGAGCAACTGGCGCGCATCTTCAGCGGCGAAGCGACCACCTGGGAAGAACTCGGCAGCCGCGGCGGGACGATTCATTTGTATGCGCGGGATGATCAGTCGGGCACTTACGACACATTCAAGGAAGTGGTCCTCAGCCGTCGTGGAAAAACCCTGAACAATGCAGCGAAACGCTTCGAATCCAGCGAGCAATTGTCCGACGCCGTCAGCCTCGACCCACAAGGCATCGGATTCATCGGCCTGCCTTACGTGCGTCAGGCCAAAGCCGTGGCGATCGTCGATGGCCAGTCCCAAGCGATGTTGCCGCTGAACAGCCTGATCGCCACGGAAGACTATCCGCTGTCGCGCCGACTGTTCTTTTATTTGCCGCCCAACGAAAAAAACAGTTGGGCCGACGCACTGGTGGCGTTTGCCCAAAGCAGCAAGGGCCAGGCCATCGTCGCGGCCAACGGGTTTATCGCCCAGACCGTGCAGGCGATGACCGTCACGCCGAATGCGTTGATGCCCGAGGGCTATCAGGCGCTCAGCCGCCATGCCCAGCGCTTGAGCGTGAATTTTCGTTTCGAGGAAGGCAGCGCGACCCTGGATAACAAGGCCCGGCAAGACCTGACGCGGGTGCTCGATTACCTCAAGCAGAACGGCAAGACCGACCGGGAGGTCGCGTTGGTGGGGTTTGGCGACGCCAAGAGCGATCCGGCGCGGGCTGACCTGCTGTCAAAACTGCGGGCAATGGCGGTGCGGCGGGAATTGGTGAAGAACGGCGTGGTATTTCGCGAGATTCGCGGCTTTGGCGCCGAGATGCCGGTGGCGGCAAACAGTGCAGACGAGGGGCGGATCAAGAATCGGCGGGTTGAGGTTTGGGTGTATTGAGCCGATCCCACAGGGGATCGGCGTATGGACTCATCAGCCGAGCAACTTCTCCAACTGCGCCGTGGTATCTACCGCGCCCAACGTTTTCGCGGCGTCCAGCGCGGTCACGCCATTGCTGTCCTTGGCCTTCGGATCGGCGCCTTTGCCGATCAGGTAATCAACGATTTCCACGCGGTTAAACATCGCGGCCATCATCAGCGCCGTGCGGCCGTCGAATGAGGCGCCCTCCACCAGTGCACCGCCTTCGACCAAGGCCTTGACCACCGCCAGATCACCTTTGAACGCCGCACCGGCGATTGGGCTCTGACCGTTGTCATTGCGGATCTCCGGATCAGCCTTGTGCTCGAGCAGGACTTTCACGGTGTCCACATGGCCGTGATACGAGGCGAGCATCAACAAGGTGTCGCCCTTGTGATTGCGCAGGTTCGGCGGCAGGCCTTTGCTCAGCAGCGCGGCCATCATCGCTGCATCGCCCTGGCGCGCCTTGTTGAAAACCTGTTCGGCAAACTCGGCGGCTTCTTCCGGGGTCATCTGGCGGCTTTGGTCGGACATTGGAAACTCCACTGACAGTTATTCGCAAAGTCGACAGTTTCCCGAGCGGCCCCGGCGCTGTCACTTGTTTTTTCTCAAGGGCGGCCATAGCCAAGTTCAATAGCGGTATTGACCCTCGTGGATTTGCATCACCAACTGCTCAGTGACTTGCACGTAAGTATCAGTCCCCGGCAGCCAGGCGTAGATCGGATCGTCACCGGTCTTGTTCGGGTCGAAGGCTTCGTCCTTGAGTCGGGTCTTCTGGTATTTGAAAGTGCCGGTGGTCTCCATTTTCAGTTTCACCCGCAGGAACAACGGCACGGCGTACGCCGGCATGTGCTCGCGGGCGAAGGCCAGCAGCTCGCTGAAGTCCAGGGTCGCCAGGGACTCGGCGGGCGTGATCGCCGCCATGCCCGCACGCCCGTTGGTATTGCGCACTTCCACGCCATACGCCACGGCTTCGGAGATATTCGGGTGCTGCAAGAGGATGTTCTCGACTTCGGTGGTCGAGACGTTTTCACCTTTCCAGCGATAGGTGTCGCCCAGGCGATCAACGAACTGTGCGTGACCAAAACCGATGTTGCGCAGCAAGTCACCGGTGTTGAAATAGCGGTCGCCCTGCTCGAAGACGTCATGCAGCACGACCTTTTCGGTCTTCTGCGGATCGGTGTAGCCGTCCAGTGGCGCCTTGTCGTCGATCTTCGCCAGCAACAAGCCCTGCTCGCCCTTGGCCACTTTACGCATGAAGCCGTTGGTGCCACGAATCGGCGTGCCGCTGTCATGGTCATACGCCGCCAGCTCCCAGGACATCAGGGAAAAACCGACGGTGTTGTCGAAGTTGAGAATATTGGTGAATCCGATGTTGCCGTCGCTGGCGGCGTACAACTCGCAAATGTGCCTGACGCCAAAGCGCGTCTTGAACTCGCGCCAAGCACCCGGGCGCAGGCCGTTGCCGATCATCTTCTTCACGCCGTGCTGGCTGTCGTCGGCACTTGGCGTTTGATCGACGAGGTAGCGGCACAATTCGCCGACGTAACCGAGGGTGGTCGCGCGGTAGTGGCGCACATCACTCCAGAACCGGCTGGCGCTGAACTTGCGGCGAATGGCGAAACCCGATGCGCCACTGATGGCCGAGCCCCAGCACACGCAGAGCCCGGTGGCGTGATACAGCGGCAGGGTGCAATAAACGATGTCCTCGGGGCGCATGTCCAGCGCGATCAAGCCAAAACTCGCGGAGCTGCGCATCCAGCGGCCATGCTTGAACACGCCGGCCTTGGGCAACCCGGTGGTGCCGGAGGTGTAGATGTAGAAACATGGGTCGTCGAAAAACACCTGCTGACTGCTGAGCGGGTTATCGATGCTGCCATTCAGACACGCCGTCATCAGGTTGATGAAGCCGTCAGGCGCAGTGCCCGGTTGGCAATAGGTATCTTGATCGGCGATAAACCAGGTGCGTGCCGCGTCGATCGAGACGCGGTCGCGGACTGCGGAAAACGCCGGGACCAGCTCTTCACCGACGATGATGGCCGCAGGCGCCACCAGGTCAAGGCTATGGGCCAGGGCATCGCGAGTCTGCGAAGTATTGAGCAGCGCGCTGATCGCGCCGACCTTGCCCACGGCCAGAATCGCCACCAGCAGTTCCGGGCGGTTTTCGATGAACACCGCCACGACATCGCCCTTGCTAATGCCTTGGGCGATCAGGTGATGGGCCATGCGATTGGCCCACTGGTTGACCTGCGAGTACGTCAGCATCCGGTTGCCCTGTAGCAATGCCGGGCCATCCGGATTGCGCAAGGTCGCTTGCTCGAAGCTCCAGCCGAGACCACACGTCTGGGTCGGGTCTGTGACGTTGGCTGCTTTCATGCCCTTCACCACCCGCGGGATGACCCTGGCAATCGAAGGCAGTTTGCGGAGCATCATGCTCCAGGTAATCGTGTCGTGCGTGGTGCGGCTCATGCTTGCTCCCGTTCGATCTTTTTATTGTCGGGCGGCGGTGATTGAGCCCGAAAATACGTCAACGGTTCTGAAGCTGTACACGCGGTTTTTGAAATGTTTTGTATCCGCGGACGCGGCAATGAAACACGCGAGTACCGAGGGTTCGAATGGTTCCATCAAATCTTCATCGATCTCGCAAAATGCAGGGTGCACGATGGCCTTTCATGCAGTTTGCACGAAAGCAAAAAATCGCATAAAAATTAAGTTATTGATTTATATGGATTTTAAATAATTCAGGTGCTGGCACAATCACTGCAACTACCTCTGCATGCTTGCCATTAACGAGCTTACGGAGCTGAAAACATGAGCCTGATCCAAGAAAAATTTACCTCGCTGTTCTCCAACTTCGAAGTCACCACCCAACCTCGTCCGGACGGTGGCATTCTGCTGACCCTGCGCAGCAACGAAGGGAAAGTATTTAAACGTTCGATTTCCTACCAGCAATTGCATGCCGGTGATCAGCTGTCGTGGGTGATCAGCGCCATCCGCCGCGACCTGGCCGAACAAGCCAGTGAACTGCCGCAGATTTCCATGCTGCAAAGCCAGCAACGTTTCGCGCTGCCGACTTATCACTCGGCGTAAAACGTTAAACGCTGCAAACGAACAGGCCGTGAAAGCTTCCGCTTCACGGCCTGAGTTGTTTCTGAAACTGCGCAAACCCCACAGGGTATGTATACGGCGGCTAGAATGCGGAAGGGTTGATATCGGCGAAGCTGTCCACGGTCACATGCCCCGCCAACTCCCCGCCCTCGCGAGCCAGCCCGCAAGTTGCCATCCCCGCCCCACGCGCCGCGTCCAGCTCCTCGACGATGTCTGACAGAAACAAAATCTGCGAAGCTTCAACGCCGATAGCCTGGGTAATGCGCTGGTAAGACTGCGCTTCCCGCTTCGGCCCCGAGGTGGTGTCGAAATAGCCGCTGAACAACGGCGACAGATCCCCCGCCTCGGAGCAGCCGAAAATCAGTTTCTGCGCCTGAATCGAGCCAGAAGAATAAACAAACAGTTTGAAACCTTGTTGATGCCAGCGCTTCAACGTTTCGACGGCGTCCGGATAAACATGACCTTTCAACTGCCCGGCCTGATAACCCTGCGCCCAGACCATGCCTTGCAGCGCCTTGAGTGGCGTGGCTTTGCGGTCTTCGGCGATCCAGCCGAGAAGGATTTCAATGATGCGCTCGACGTCGGCGTCCGGCTCATCGCTGTCCCGGCGCACGGCGTCCATTTGCTCAGCCACATCGGCGCGCGTGGCCTGTTGGCGAACGAAGTCCGGCAGGTGCTTCGCGGCGTAGGGAAACAGCACGTCGAACACAAAACTCACCGCGCTGGTGGTGCCTTCGATGTCGGTGAGAATCGCTTTGATCGGCATCGACTCAGTCCTCCAGACGCGGGAAGCGGCTGGCGATGTCTTCGCCGGTGAAGTTGGCGACCCAGCCTTCGGCATTGTTGAACAAGCGAATCGCGACGAAATGCGGATGCTCGCCCATGTCGAACCAGTGCGGCGTGCCGGCCGGCACCGAGATCAGGTCGTTCTTTTCACAGAGCACGGCGTACACGTAATCGTCAATGTGCAGGGTAAACAAGCCACGACCGGCGACGAAAAATCGTACTTCGTCTTCGCCATGGCGGTGCTCGTCGAGAAATTTGGCGCGCAGCTCGACTTTTTGCGGGTGATCGCTGTTCAGGCTAATGACATCGACGGTGATGTAACCGCGTTCGGTCATCAGCTTGTCGATCTGTTCCTGGTACGCGGCGATCACGTCTTCCTGGCTGGCGCCCGGCTGGATTTTCGCCGCCGCTTGCCAGCGGTCGAAACGTACGCCCTGCTCGGCCAGCGTCGAGGCGATGTCTTCGAAATGGGTCAGCACCTTGTTCGGAATGTCAGGGCTGGAGACGTGGTAAACGGACAGGCTGCTCATCAGGGCAACTCCTTTAACGCTGTAGGATCGAACGCGTCTTCAACTCGCACTCGAACAAAAATTCAAAGGCCTCGATCTGCCGTAGCGCATCGCTCATGCGCGCGCCCCAAGTGTAGAGGCCATGGCCGCGAATCAGATAGCCGACGCAATCGGGATGCGCTTCCAGCCAAGGCTGCACCTTGGCGGCGAGGCGCGCAATGTCTTGATCGTTGTCGAAAATCGGCACGCGCACCCTGGATTCGTGGGTCGAGACGCCGCTGAAGGCTTTCTGCAATTCGTAATCTTCGAACTCGATGAAGTCTTCAGGCGTCAGACGCGACAACACCGTAGCGTTCACCGAATGGGTGTGCAGCACCGCGCCGATCTCCGGGCGCCAGTTGTAGAGCTGGGTGTGCAGCAGGGTTTCGGCAGACGGTTTTTTGCCTGGTTCCAGGCTGTTGCCCGACAGGTCCGTGGCCAGCACATCGTCAACACCCAACTGGCCTTTGTGCTTGCCGGACACGGTCAGCAGCGCTTGCGTTGGCGACAGGCGTGTCGAATAGTTGCTGCTGGTGGCCGGCGACCAGCCGCGTCCATACAGAAAACGCCCGGCATCGATGATTTCCTGGGCGAGGTGTTCACGGGTAAGGCTCATGGCCGCTCCTCTTGCATACGTGTGGCAATGATAACGGCAGCAGCGAAGGCTGCGAGACTGGCAATACTAAAGGTGAACGTGGCGCCAAGGGCATTCCAGCTGTAACCGGAGTACAACGCGCCGAGTGCGCCGCCGGTGCCGGCCAGCGCGGCGTACAACGCTTGGCCCTGCCCTTGCTGGCGTGCACCGAAGCTACGTTGCACGAACTGGATGGCAGCCGCGTGAAAACTGCCGAACGTCGCCGCATGCAGCACCTGGGCAAACAGCAGTACCCAAACGAACTCGGCGAACGACCCCAGTAACAACCAGCGCAATGCCGCCAGCAGAAAACTCGCCAGCAGCACCCGGCGCACGGAAAAGCGCGCCAGAATCCGGCTCATGGCCAAAAACATCAAGACTTCGGCGACCACGCCGAGCGCCCAGAGCATACCGATCAGGCCACGGCTGTAACCCAAATGCTCCAGGTGCAAGGTCAAAAAGGTGTAATACGGACCGTGGCTCATCTGCATCAGCGCCACACACCCGTAGAACGCCAACACGCCGGGACTGCGCAGTTGCTTGAGAAAGCCATCACCCGCCAGGCGTTCGCCCGGTACCGGTTGCGCGTTCGGCACCCACAGGCTGCTGACGACGATGCCGGCCATGATCAGCACCAGCGCCACCGGGTAGATGTCGAGGCTGAGCCATTCGAACAAGCGTCCCAGCGCGACCACGGTAATGATGAAACCGATGGAACCCCACAGGCGAATCTGGCTGTAGCGCTGGGTCTGGCCCTTCAAGTGCGCCAGGGTAATGACTTCGAACTGCGGCAGCACCGCGTGCCAGAAGAACGCGTGCAACGCCATGACCATCGCCAGCCAGGCGTAGGTCTTGCTGACGAAAATCAGTGAGAACGTCAGCAAGGTGCACACCGCGCCGAAACGCACGATGGCCAGGCGCCGGCCGGTGTAGTCTCCGAGCCAGCCCCAGATATTCGGCGCCACGCAGCGCATCAGCATCGGGATCGCCACCAGTTCGCCAATGCGCGCGGGGGAAAACCCGAGGTGATCGAAGTACAGCGCCAGAAACGGCGCGGTCGAACCGAGCAAGGCGAAATAGAACAGATAGAAACTGGAGAGCCGCCAGTACGGCAGCGTCGCCACGGCCATCAGACCGCAGCGACTGTGAGGTCAGCCATTAGAGCTGACCCAGCACCGGCGTGCTCACGCGCACATTGGCGTTCTGCCCGCGATGGCGCAGCAGGTGATCCATCAGCACGATGGCCATCATCGCCTCGGCAATCGGCGTGGCGCGGATGCCGACGCATGGGTCATGACGGCCCTTGGTGATGACGTCCACCGGGTTGCCATGGATGTCGATGGAACGGCCCGGCGTGGTGATGCTGGAAGTCGGCTTCAACGCGAGGTGCGCCACTATGGGCTGCCCCGAAGAAATGCCGCCAAGAATACCGCCGGCGTTGTTACTGAGGAAACCTTCCGGGGTCATTTCATCACGGTGTTCGGTGCCGCGCTGGGCAACGCTGGCAAAACCGGCGCCGATTTCCACGCCTTTGACCGCGTTGATGCTCATCAAGGCATGGGCCAGTTCGGCGTCGAGACGATCAAAAATCGGCTCGCCAAGGCCCGGCATCACGCCTTCGGCAACGACGGTGATTTTCGCGCCGACCGAATCCTGGTCGCGGCGCAACTGGTCCATATAGGCTTCCAGTTCCGGCACCTTGTCCGGATCGGGGCAGAAAAATGCGTTGTCTTCCACCGAATCCCAGGTCTTGAACGGGATTTCGATCGGGCCCAGCTGGCTCATGTAGCCACGAATGACGATGCCCTGGGTGGCCAGGTATTTCTTGGCAATCGCGCCGGCCGCCACGCGCATCGCGGTTTCCCGCGCCGAGCTGCGACCGCCGCCGCGGTAATCGCGCTCGCCGTATTTGTGGTGGTAGGTGTAGTCGGCGTGGGCTGGGCGGAACAGGTCCTTGATCGCCGAGTAGTCCTTGGACTTCTGGTCGGTGTTGCGGATCAACAGGCCGATGGCGCACCCGGTGGTGCGGCCTTCGAACACGCCGGAGAGGATTTCGACTTCGTCGGCCTCCTGGCGCTGGGTAGTGTGACGGCTGGTGCCGGGCTTGCGGCGATCGAGGTCGCGCTGCAAATCCTCCAGGGAAATCTCCAGACCCGGCGGGCAGCCGTCGACAATGGCGACCAACGCCGGACCATGGCTTTCGCCTGCGGTGGTGACAGTGAACAGCTTGCCGTAGGTATTGCCGGACATGCAGGACGCTCCGTGAAATGAACCTGAATACGTAATGCGCGCCAGTATACGCAGGCTACCCAAGTAGTTCATCCTCGAACCTTATGGGTGCCTGCGAGTCCAACCGGCATCTTCGTGAATGATGGCGTGATGATGCTGCGAGTTTTAGCCTTGAGCCTTACTTTGTTTACCGGTTTCGTCCAGGCCACTGTCCTGCAACGGCCGATCACGCTGGATACCGGCAGCGGCGAGCTGTTCGGCTCGCTGTTGCTGCCGAAATCCGACGACCCCGTGCCCGTTGTCCTGATCATTTCCGGCTCCGGTCCTACGGATCGTGACGGCAACAACCCTGACGGCGGACGCAATGACAGCCTGAAACGACTGGCGTGGGTGCTGGCCAAGCACAACATCGCCAGCGTGCGTTACGACAAGCGCGGTGTGGCGGCGAGCCTCGCGGCGACCCCGGACGAACGCAATCTGTCGGTGGAAGCCTATGTCGCCGATGCTGAAGCCTGGGGGCGCAAGATCAAGTCCGATCCGCGTTTCGGCAAGCTGATCCTGCTGGGCCACAGCGAAGGTGCGTTGATCGCCAGCCTCGCGGCGCCGAGCATTGATGCCGCCGCGGTGATATCCATGTCCGGCAGCGCCCGGCCGATTGATCAGGTGTTGCGTCAACAATTGAGCAATCGCTTGCCACCGCCCTTGATGCTGCGCAGCAATGAACTGCTCGACAGCCTCAAGGCCGGTCACACCGATGACGATGTCCCGCCGCAATTGCAGGTGATTTTCCGCCCGAGCGTGCAGCCCTACCTGATTTCCTTGTTCCACCAGGACCCGGCGGGCGCGTTCGCCCAATTGAAAATGCCGGCGTTGATTATTCAGGGCAGCAACGACATTCAGGTCGGCGTTAACGACGCCCGGCTGCTGAAAGCCGCGAAACCGGACGCGGAACTGGCGTTGATCGAGGGCATGAACCACGTCATGCGCATCGTGCCCAACGACGTCAAACGGCAATTGGCCTCTTATAAAGACCCGAATTTGCCACTGGCGGCCGAGCTCGGCACGCGAATCCTCGGGTTTATTGACGGACTTCGCGCCGGTTAAGCGCTGTTTGCCCTCCAGTCTTGCAAAAAACGGCCGATAAGCCTTTGTCGCCAGCGCCAAGACTGGCGGCCAGCAGAGCTTGGACAGGATCGCGCCGTTATGACTGAAACCCAGACTTCACCTGACACCACCGCTGACAAGAACGCCGCTCCAGCGGCCGAACTGCCATGGGCGGACGTCCACGTCGAGCACCACCGGATGCTCCGTCTGGCGCCATTGCAGACCGACCGCAACACCGGCGGACGGCCGCTGCGCTTTGTCGAATTCGGTTATGCCGAACGCAACGACAAGCAACACAGCCTGTTGCGCATGAGCATTTCGCTGCCCGGCCAACGCGTGCGCAAGGAACAGAACCACCTCGACGTGTGGGTCGATCACGCCAGCAAAACCGTGCGTTTCGGGCCTGACAGCGGTTTGCAGGTCGAGCCGATGAACCGTGGTATCGGGCGCTATATGGCGGCTCAAGGCATTACCTGGGCGAAAAAGCGTTGGGCCGGCTACACCGTCGACGGCACCGACCTTAATAACAAGGACGCGCTGAACGAAGACACGCGCCTGCGTCGCGATCACTTTCTGAAAGTGCATGGTTTTGAGGTGGTTTACGCTGACGCCCAGCATTTGAAGGGCAGCGTCAAAGCAGCACAGGTCGGCGATCTGCTCGCCGAATGGAACACCGAGAAGCTGCAGCAGGTGGAAATTCTCGAAGCGGCGCAGATGCTCCAGCAGGCGGAGCAGAACCTCGCCGAGCAAGAAGTGAAACTAAAGAAACACGAAGAAAAGGTCAGCAGGTACAAGCGTGAGGACGCAGGGCTGCGCTTCACGATTACGTGCCTGGTGGCGTTTGCGGTGTTTCAAGCGGGGTTGTTGATCTGGATTGCGACGCACAGGTAGATGATCGTTCCCACGCTCCGCGTGGGAACGATCAGGCAGCCTCCTCAGATCAGACGCGGGACGCGAATAGCGCCTGATGCTCGCGGCACTGCTCTTCCGTCAACATGAACACCCCATGCCCACCGCGCTCGAAATCGAGCCAGGCGAAGTCGACTTCCGGGTACAACGCCTCGACGTGAACCTGACTGTTACCCACCTCGACAATCAGCAAGCCCTTCTCGGTCAGATGATCCGCCGCCTCGGCGAGCATGCGGCGCACCAGGTTCAAGCCATCGTCGCCACACGCCAGTCCCAGCTCCGGCTCGTGCTGATATTCCTCCGGCATGTCGGCGAAATCTTCGGCATCGACATACGGCGGATTCGACACGATCAGGTCAAAACGCTGCCCCGGCAAACCCTCAAAACCATCGCCCTGAACGGTGTACACGCGCTCGTCGACGCCATGGCGCTCGATGTTTTTGTTCGCCACTTCCAGCGCCTCGAACGACAGATCGGCCAGCACCACTTCGGCATTCTGGAACTCGTACGCGCAGGCAATACCAATGCAACCGGAGCCAGTGCACAGGTCGAGAATCCGTGCGGGCGCGGCGCCGAGCCAAGGCGCAAAGCCCTTCTCGATCAGCTCGCCAATTGGTGAGCGCGGAATCAGCACACGCTCGTCAACGATGAACGACATGCCGCAGAACCACGCCTCACCCAACAGATAAGCCGTTGGAATCCGTTCTTCGATACGCCGCTTGAGCATGCGCTGCAACCGAACCAGCTCATCGTCTTCCAGGTTGCAGTCGAGGTAGCTGTCAGCAATTTCCCACGGCAAGTGCAGCGCACCCAACACCAGTTGACGGGCTTCGTCCCAGGCGTTGTCGGTGCCATGGCCGAAAAACAGATCCTCCCCATGGAAGCGGCTGACGGCCCAACGGATATGGTCACGCAGGGTACGAAGTCGGGAAGTGATCACGGGGGCAAACTCCAGAAAAAACGACTGACGATTCTACCAGCCAAATCGCGCCACGACGACGCAGGAAAAACACCGGGCCAGATGTAGGACGCGTCCATTTTTTTCTTTGGCTCTTGAACAAAACGAGTATCTTGACAAGGCTACGGGCCAGCAACGACGGCCCCTGCGATGGTAGCGATTCACAGAAGCGCTCACCCAGAGGACAATGTCGCAAAAGCCCCACTCCAAGGAGCCCCAGAATGTCCGTTCCAAAAACGATGTTTCAACTCAGCGGCCGCGGTTATGCAGCTGCCAATCTGAGCCACGCGACGCTTGTCATCATCGATGCGCAGAAAGAATACCTCAGCGGCCCCCTGGCCCTGGTCGGCATGGAGGCTGCCGTCGCGAACATCAAACAGCTGGTGAGCGCCGCCCGCGCAGCCGGCCGCCCCATCGTCCATGTGCGCCACCTCGGCACCGTCGGCGGGCTGTTCGACCCGCAAGGCGAGCGCGGTGAATTCATCCCGGGCCTTGAGCCACAGGCCGACGAAACCATCATCGGCAAATTGCTGCCGAGTGCGTTTCACGGCACCGAACTGCTGGATCGCCTGCAGAATCTCGGTTCGCTGGACCTGATCGTCTGCGGCTTCATGAGCCATTCCAGTGTCAGCACCACCGTGCGCGCCGCGAAAAACCTGGGCTTTCGTTGCACCCTTGTTGAAGACGCCTGCGCCACGCGGGATTTGCCCTACAAGGGCGGTGTGTTGAGTGCGGATCACGTTCAACAGACTGAAATGGCGATCATGGCGGACAACTTTGCCACGCTGGCCCTGACCCACGATCTGATCTGATCGAGGCTTGATGAGCGGTTCATGCCGCCGCTCATCCGCAAAAGCCTCTCATTAGCTGTAATTGTCTTAGCCTCAGGAACATCCCGGACAACTCCCGGTCGAAGGGCCGATACCCATTGAGGAAGGTCGGAATGAAGTTATCCGATGGTTTTGACGCACGCCGCTTGCGGCCCAAGGGCCAAAGCAACTGGCGTTTTCGCTTCGGCGCAGCCTTCGCTGCCCTGCTGGCAACGTGCGGTGTGTTGCTGGCAATGGCCGGTGCCGCGAGCCTGCTGGGGCGCCCCCCGGCACTCGGCGAGCTGAACGCCAGCCCTCTCGGCTCGGCAATCATTCTGGCGGTCGGTTTGTTTGTGCTGTACATCGGCGTATGGCTGTGGCGGCGTTGCCGTCGCCGTGCACGGCAGTCGCGCGAGCTGAACATGTCGCCGCATCTGATGAAAAAACACGACTGAATCGTCGGTCTGGCAAGTTGCCAGGCGCCAATTGTTATCGATCGTGTCGCGACTTGGGTAAACTGGCCGCCCTTCGCGGAGGCTGATATGCAAGACGACGATTTTTCCCTGTTCAAAAGCGCGATCCAAGGCGTCAAGCCGATCAAGCACGATCGCGCCGAAACCGGCAAACCAAAGGCTGACCGCGCACAGATCGCCACACTGCGCCAGGCCGCCACCGTGCGCACCGATGCCACCACCGTTGACGGCCTGTCCGATCAATTTGTGATCGACGTCGGCCCGGAAGATGAGTTGATGTGGGCCCGCGACGGCGTGCAGGAAAGCCAGATGCGCAAGCTCAGGATAGGGCAGATCCCGTTCGAAGGCAGCCTCGACCTGCACGGCATGAACGTGGAAAAGGCTCGGGAGACCCTTTGGGCGTTCCTCGCCGAAGCCACCAAATTCGAAATCCGATGTGTGCGCGTCACTCACGGTAAAGCGGTGCGCCTGGATGGCAAGCGCCCGATGATCAAAAGTCACGTCAACACCTGGCTGCGCCAGCATTCACAGGTACTTGGCTTCACCTCGTGCCAGGCGAAACATGGCGGCGCCGGAGCGGTGTATGTGATGCTCAAGCGCACCATGATGGAAGGTCGCGACGATTAAAGCTGTTGCGACAAGCTTGCAGCGCCGTGTTTGCCACCGTACCCTTGCCCTTTGCGTAAAATCCCACAGGTAGTTTCATGTCCCTGGAACAGAATTACACCGCGATCCTCGGCCAATTGGGCGAGGACGTTTCCCGCGAGGGCCTGCTCGACACGCCGAAGCGTGCCGCCAAAGCCATGCAGTACCTCTGCCGCGGCTATGAACAGACACTGGAAGAGGTCACCAACGGTGCCCTGTTCAGCTCCGATAACAGCGAGATGGTGCTGGTGAAAGACATCGAGCTGTACTCGTTGTGCGAACACCACTTGCTGCCGTTTATCGGCAAGGCCCACGTCGCCTACATTCCGAGCGGCAAAGTGCTGGGCTTGTCGAAAGTCGCGCGGATCGTCGATATGTACGCCCGCCGCCTGCAGATTCAGGAAAACCTCAGCCGCCAGATCGCCGAAGCGGTCCAGCAGGTCACCGGCGCCTTGGGCGTTGCGGTGGTGATCGAGGCCAAGCACATGTGCATGATGATGCGCGGTGTCGAGAAGCAGAATTCGTCGATGATCACCTCGGTGATGCTCGGCGAGTTCCGCGAGAACGCTGCGACCCGCAGCGAGTTTCTCAGCCTGATCAAGTAATTCGCGGTACGAAGAAAACCGGCATTCATCGCCGGTTTTTTTTCGCCCGTGAAAATCAGGTAAGCTGCGCGCCTTCTTTCGCCCCGTGAGGCTTGTCCCGTGTTCGTAAAAGCGCTTCGTGTCGGCCTTGGCCAACTGATCATCTTCATCGACTTCATCACCCGCCCGGGAAAAAAACAGCGCCCTGCCGCCGCTCAGGCTCAGGTGGAAACAGCCGCCAGGGACCTGACGCTGTATCAGTTCCATGCCTGCCCGTTTTGCGTGAAAACCCGCCGCACCCTGCGCCGTTTGAATGTGCCGGTGGCGCTGCGTGACGCGAAGAACAATGAACAGGATCGCCAGACGTTGCTGGAGCAAGGCGGCAAGATCAAAGTCCCGTGCCTGCGCATCGAGGAGAATGGGCAGACGACATGGATGTATGAGTCCAAGGTGATTATTGATTATCTGGATAAGCGCTTCGCGGCGGCTTGATGGTTTAGCGGCGTCTGCAAAGACACCAGAAAAACCAAGCAAAAAAAAACCGGCCCTTGAGCCGGTTTTTTTGTTGCTGCTCTCAAGCTGCCTGCGCCTGGCGCGCCCCGCCAATCGCCTAAACATCTGACGCCTCCAAATCTTCGCGAGCAGCCGATATATCCCTATCACCAAACTTTACGTCTACAAAAACAAAAACATTATTTGCATTTTTTGTATACAAAAGCATAATCCACTGCGTGCGAGTTCCTGACCAAGAGGTCAACAAATTCGCGAATGCCTCAAAGGGCCGCTGCCACCCTCATGGGTCCGGCCCTGGAAATAACAATAAAACTCTTGAGGAGTAATCGCTGTGGAAAGCCGCAAATCCGAAGCCCCGACACTGGAACTCTCGCCGCCGTTACGCAATGGCCTGCTGGAGCGCCTCTTCAAACTCACTTTGCACGGCACCACGGTGAAGACCGAGCTGATTGCCGGCCTGACAACCTTTATCACCATGGCCTACATCATTTTCGTCAACCCCAACATCATGGCTGACGCCGGGATCGATCACGGCGCAGCCTTCGTCGCCACCTGCATCGCGGCAGCCCTGGGTTGCCTGTTGATGGGCCTTTACGCCAACTGGCCAGTCGGCCTGGCGCCGGGCATGGGCCTGAACGCGTTCTTCACTTACACCGTGGTCGGCACCATGGGTTACAACTGGGAAACCGCCCTCGGCGCGGTGTTCGTCTCCGGCGTGCTGTTCATGTTCCTGACTTTTTCGCGAATCCGTGAATGGCTGCTCAACAGTATTCCGGTGAGTCTGCGCTTTGCCATGGGCGCTGGCGTCGGTCTGTTCCTCGGTCTGATCGGCCTGAAAACCGCCGGCATTGTCGTCGACAGCCCGGCCACGTTGATCAAGCTCGGCTCCCTGCGCGAACCAGGCCCGCTGCTCGCCGCCATCTGCTTCCTGATGATTGCCGTGCTCAGCTACCACAAAGTGTTCGGCGCGATCCTCATCAGCATCATTACCGTAACCCTCGCCGGTTGGGGCTTGGGCCTCGTCCATTACGAAGGCATCATGTCGGCCCCGCCGAGCCTCGCGCCGACCTGGATGGCCATGAACATTGCCGGCGTGTTTAACGTCAGCATGATCAGCGTGGTGCTGGCCTTCCTGTTCGTGCACATGTTCGACACCGCCGGCACCCTGATGGGCGTCGCGCAGCGGGCCAATCTGGTCAATGCTGACGGCCGCATCGAAAACCTCTCCCGCGCCATGAAAGCCGACAGTGCCTCCAGCGTATTCGGGGCGATGGTCGGTGTACCTCCTGTCACCAGCTACGTGGAAAGTGCCGCGGGTGTAGCGGCTGGTGGTCGGACTGGTCTTACCGCCGTGACCGTGGGTGTGTTATTTATTGCGGCGATGTTCTTCGCACCGCTTGCCGGGATGATTCCCGCGTATGCCACCGCCGGCGCACTGATTTACGTTGCGATGTTGATGATGGGCGGCATGAAGCACATTGAATGGGATGAAGCGACGGACAGCATTCCGGCCATCGTCACCGCGATCATGATGCCGCTGACCTTTTCGGTCGCCGACGGCATCGCACTGGGCTTCATTACCTACGTGGTGCTGAAAGCCTTCACCGGTAAGCACAAGGAAATTTCCGTCAGTTTGTGGGTGCTCTGCGCGATCTTCATCGCCAAGTTCATTTTCTTGTAAGCGATCCACGATCTAAAACAGCCTCACCCCGTCGGGTGAGGCTTTTGTGCAAATGGAGGAAAGTGATGAGTCTGGAAACCTGGCTGCTGTTCAGTGGCGCTGCGCTGGTGGTGATCCTGATCCCGGGGCCCCTGTCTTTGTTGATGATTAGCAACAGCCTGAATTACGGTCTGCGTCGCTCTTACCCGGCGTTTCTCGGTGGCGTGATTGCATCGATCTGTTTGCTCAGCGCATCGGCGCTCGGTCTGGGCGCCCTGCTGCTGGCGTCAGAACAGTTGTTCAGCGCGCTGAAACTCGTCGGTGCGCTGTACCTGTTCTACCTCGCCTGGCAGAGCTGGCAGCAATCGCGTCAGCCATCGGTCGGCGCCGAAGTGCCTCAGGCCGCACCGGTGCCGCGCTTTCGTGCGCTGTTTGGCCGCGCGTTCGTGCTCGGCGCGAGTAATCCAAAAGACATTCTGTTTTTCGCCGCTTTCCTGCCGCAGTTCTTGAGCGCCGAACAGCCGTTCCTGCCGCAGTTGCTGGCGATGATCTCGACCTGGACCGTATTGGATCTGCTGTGCAAATTGGCGTATGGCTTGGGCGCACACGGCGCGGCGCGGTATCTACGCAGTGGCAAGGGGCAGAGTTGGTTTAACCGGATCAGCGCGGGGTTGTTCGGTGGTGCCGGTGCCGCGTCCCTGTTGAGCGGGCATTGAAATCTCCCGCCCGGCGAAAGATAAAGCAACAAACACCCTAACTATGTACCGCATCCCAAGCGTCTCGACTTCCTAAGGTAGGGCTTGTTCTACACAAGCCCTACAAGGAAGTTTCATGGCACAACTTTTCAGCAGCGCTTCCGATGACACGGACATCGACGCAATAAAAATTTCTGACAGTGAACTGCGCTCCTTCGGAACACTTGATCAGGAAATCGCTGACTTCATCCGTAAACATCCCTCATCGTCGCTGCCGCAATCCCCCCCTCGTTCCGCCAGCGTCCGAGAGTCGGCGTTACGCGCACTGGATCAATACCACGGGCCTCTGACGGTCGGCAGTTTTACCGTCAGCCGTGTCGAGTTGCATCTGATGAGCGCCAGAGTCCACGGCGCTCCACTCGATCTGCACAACTCCAATTTCCGCCGCCCTCCCCAGTCATTCATCGATGGGTTGAAGCTCAATCCGATCGACGTGGAAAATCGAATCTGGGCGAGTGGATCGGTGGGTGACAACCCGATACCTACCCTGCTGTTCGAGATCGCAACACACCGCTCGGTGACGGCCCCGCCGCTGCTCGAAGAAAGCACAACTGTGCACACGCAAAAGATCGATCGACTGCTACAAGCCGCGCAGAAACTGGACATACGCGATGTCCGCCTGCCCGAAAATACCCCCCGCTGGGTCAACAAACAGAAAAGCAAAGTCGTCAACAGCATGGGCGTCGGGCTGCAGGCATTTGGCATCTATAGCGGTTTGATGGGCATTTGCGATGCGATCAAAAAAGGCGACCGTACCGAAGCAGCAATCAACGCCGGAGCGGTGGTCACGGAACTGGGTTCGCTGATCATTGAGCGAGGCCTGGTCAAAACCGCGCAGGATCTGATTGAGAACAGCGCCCGCCTCTACAAGGGGTTTTCTACCACCCGGTTCGGCCTGTTTCTGTCGCGTGCCGCAGGCTTGATCGCAGGCGCACTGACGCTGCCTTTCGACCTCTATTTCGCGATCAAGGCGATCAATGATGCCTCCCAAACGACGGGAAAGGCTGCCCTGGATCATTACGTCGCTGCCGGCATGAACCTGACGAGCGCAGCCCTGACGATTCTCCTCGGCTCCGCGGCCCTGGCCGGCTTCGCCCAGGCAGGTCCGGTGGGCATCGCCGCGGCGGCAATCCTGATCGCGGGAGCGCAGATCTACAGCGCGGTCCGACAAGTCGACGACCTCGATGACTACATTGAATTCAGCGCCGATGAACGTCTCGTCACGGGGTTCCTCGCGTTTCTGAACATCAAGCCACCTCAGCGAATACGCGACCGACACTCTGTTGCCTTCGCCACGCATCATCATTCGAAACAGCTGAATGACAGAGCCAGACAGTGGCTCGACGGGGCCATGAAAAACAGTGTCGAGGCCATCGTTAACGGCAGGTTCGAGGTCGGCCTGAAAACCACTCAAGTGCATTGGTTCGAGTGGGACGCCGAGGGACGCGAATCTACCGCTTCCGATGAAATCCGCTTGCCAGCCCTTGAGGACGCGGACGACCGCATTGACGCGAGCAATGGCATTCCTGCGGACCTTTCAGGCGTGATTCGGGGGACCGCCGGCGAATCGAAAGCGATTGTATGGCTTTTGGGAGGCGGGAACGACAACGTCACCGGGCTGGAGAAAAAACCCAATCGTTTCGTCTACGGCACCGGAATCAAGCAACTGACTGGAGGCGAGAAAGACGACGACTTCCTGTTCGAAGTAACCGGGCGGACACTCAAGCCCACCTCGCCAATCCTGGTAGAAAGTCACCTGAACGGCGGTCCCGGCGACGACACACTGGTGTTTCAAGGCAGCCTGGACTCGCAAGCCGGCTCCACTCGCGACGGCTTTGAGATCAACCTGATCAATGGTCGGGTCAACCTATTGGCAGACAGAGCATTTGTTGCCGTTCACTCACGACTGGACAGTGTCGAACATGTCGAAACACTCACCGGCGCGTCGAACATCGTCACAGGATCGGACAAGCCCAACCGCATCGTTTCCAAAGGTGATGACCAAATCGATGCCGGCGGCGGCAACGACAAAATTTACTTGATGGGGCATAGCGCTCACGCCAAGGGTGGCACGGGAAAAGACGAATATTACATCGCCCCCAAGCACGGCACCGTGACCCTGGGTGAGCGCGCTGGCGAAGAAAGCGTGATCATGCTGGGCTGGCCTTTCGAAAGCATCCAGGAATGGGTTATCGAGGGCGAATCGCTGGTGATCACCTCGCTGTGCGGAAATGACGGTGAATGGCCAGACCGGGTTCTGGTGGTGGAAGGCATCTATCAAACAGAGGGCGATAAACGCCTGTTCCAGGATCAGGTGCTGCACGTTTTCACTCAGGATGGCTTTCGGCTCACACCTGATTTCCCAGCTGAACTGGATGGCGTCGGGGCGCATGAACTCGACGTCGTGCTTCTGGCGAGGGGCACCCGGCCGGCCCCGCAGATTATCAATCAAGCCGAATATGCCGTGCCTTCGACGAAGTCCTCTCATTACTTCGTTGATCGCGACATCAGCCATTCCACCTTCAAATTCACCAAAGCCGACGACGGTATTTTCTGCAGCATTCACGTTGATTGTGACAGTACCGAAATGAGCGAAGCGCGGGCCACCTACCAGATTGAAATAACCGAAAATCATAGCAATCATTACTTGAACTACAGCCCGTTAAGCCTGCGACTGAAGTTTGGCGATAAAACGTTAATCCTGGAAAACCTCAGCGGCGATAGTGCCCAGTCTTATACAAACGTCAAAGACACGTCCTACATGATCAAGGGGATGAGGTTAAACCATGATTTGATTCTGACAATGCGCGACGGTGTGTCTTTTCGAATAGCGCTTCCGATCCCGAATTATTTTGACGATGTAAAGAGCCCCGGTACAAAAGTGTTAACCGGTCAGGCCATGTTGAAGACCCGCAATGGCAAGTACCTGCTTTTAACGCCTGAGGACAGCCGCCCGCTAATCCTGGAAGCGCATCCGCAGCTGGTTGAATTTCCTTCGCACCCGCAGAACACGGTCGCCGCGCTTGAGGGGCAGGGCTCCACTTATCAAATCAAGTTGAATGCGGATACCACGCTCAGAATTTCAACGCCCGGTGCCAGCGCGAAAACAGGCAACGCTTCGACCTGGTATTTCCATTCGCAGCTCGTGGACCCAGACGCAATAACATTGAGAGGTAACAAGTTATCGATCGGCCGCACACTTGTACTTCTCCCCGAGTATGAGGACGAGAACATTCCCATCGAAAACATTTATGTCCGAATGTCTGCCGGCGCTCTTTACACCGTCGACCTTGTTTTCGAACAGGTGTATTTGCACTCGGCAACAGATTGATAAGCCACTGACAATCAGCCAATGACTACACCACCCACACCCTGTGTCGTACACCGGTACGGCGCACTTCCATGTCCATTTATCAGAGCAAGATCATGGCCCTAAAACCACCCAATAAGAAAACCCGACCCAAGACACCCGACACTGATCCATCGACCAGGCACGCGTCTCTGGACGACGGCACGCCCATCCCTCGCGATTCATCTGACGCCGGCCTTGCCGGACTACTCCCGGATGATCTGCAGTCCTCGATCAACACCCGGCCCAGCGAAGGTGGACAGGACAATAGGGTTGGCCGCCAACCCGAGGTCGCTGTCGAAGATGCCTCTTCGTTCGGGCAAGACGCGAGCACTTCCTTGGGATCGACGCCCGCTATCACCTTCCTGGCGAGCTTTCTCGCTTCGAGCCTGACCAAGCCCCAGACTGACGGACTGCGTCACGGCAAACACCAAAGGGTCTATGCCGAAATAGAAAATGAAGGCGTTACGCTGGTTCGTCGCAACGCCAGAGGTGAATACCAGGCGGCCTCGGCCAATGAGTTGATTGCTTCGGGTCCACTGCTGGAACGAATTACGGGGACTGACTTCTGGCGCAGGAAAAACACCGATACTTCGGACGAACAACCGGGTCCGAGCAACCGCAAACGACCACGCCTTGATGAGGACACCGACACCTCACCCGTGACGGAATCACTGGCCACGCACCTTCGCGCTCAGGACGCGCCCGTGCTGGATCTGTCCGCGGCGCTGTGGCGAAATTGGGGCACTTCGACAAAACCCCTTTCGGGAGAGTCGGTGGAGATCGACAGCCTTCACTACCGGATCGTGCCCCATGGTTCACCCGAGCGCACCGGTGTTGCCTACCTGGAAAATCCGCAGTTTTCCCCCACCCGGTATGCCGAGTTCGAACAGATGTTGCGTGATGATCCAACACTGCAACCGAAATGGGCGGTCCGCAAGAACGACCAATGGCAAGTGGTCGAAAGCCCGCGCCCCTTCGACAAAAACCTCACGGGCTACGTCGGCGCGACCTTCAGGGATTTTTCCGACACGTCTCTGAGCACTGTCGCCAAAGCGGTATTCAATCGGGCGAATAATGCCGATGTGATCAATGCATTCGGCCTGATGGTCATGCACCAGACCTACCGCAACTGGGCTTCCCCTACCCGTGCCCGTGCGCCGCGCCCGGAACTGGCCGATCCGCTGCTGATGTTGCCGGCCCTGCCGGTCAGCAACGGCCTGCTGGCGTTGACCGTTCCGGACGCAGGCGTGCTGCGGCGACTGGACTTCGCCCCGCAACACTTTCAAACCGAGTGGAACAACTACAACGCTGACCGCTCCGACTACAACCTCAAGCGCCTGGTTGGCAGCGTGCTGGTGCGTAATGGTTACGAAGTCTTTCCCCTGACCAACGAACACCGTGGGCCGACGCTGGTGTTTACCCGCGCCAACCACGACGCGGTGTTCTTCCTGAAACTGGGCCGTGTCGAAGGCGACGCTATCCGCCAGATCACCCCATCGGGTAATGAGCTGACCGATCCACACCTGGGGAGCCGCATTGGCGAGCCTGCTCACGCCGCCCTGCGTATGGCTTTCGATCAAAACAAAGTGGTCTGGTTGCTGGGCGGAACCCAGAAAACCGCAGCGGGGCTGGAATCCGTTTTCATTATTAGAGAAGGCTGACATTCAGCGTTAACCGCCACAGCTCCTCCCGAGAAAACCGCCTGAGCACTACACCGCTCAGGCACTCAAGTTGATGCACGGACATTGTTATAAAACAGGTTTTTCAATGCGTCCAAAAAACCCCGTTCGACCCAAAAACCCCATGGCCCATGACGGACCCGCCGTAGTCCGCGATACGCTCGCAGACAGTGTGTCCTGGTCCTCCGCTCACACATCCGGCCTTGAGCCTGGCGTGTCTCATCATCGGGCAGAGCCCGTCCAACCGCCTGACGTTCACTCACCGGCAATAGCGATAACCGACCTCCCTGCCGATACACACGTCCGTCTGATCACCCCTGATTTGCCGATCAGCAATTATTACCTCGCCCCGAGATTGGCAGACCGATTGCCCGAGCCTGACGCGCAACACGGATTACGATCCATTGTCTCCGGACGCAAATATGTCGACCTGGTCGACGGTGGCACCGTGCTTCTGGGCGTCGACGCAGAAGGTCATTACCGGGCCAAACTCATGAGCGAACTCATCCCGTCCGGCCCCCGCTTGGCGCGGGTGGGCAACACACCCCAATGGCGCAGAATTGAGCCCGACAACATCAGTACCGTCGATTCGGAACTGATCGTTACTCGCCGCCAATTGCCGCTCGATGAGGCAACAGGACCAGCCAAACGTCCGCGCATGACCGATGGCATGATCGATGGACAACCGGTCCCAGGCGCCGGCGCCGTACCCTGGTCAGACTGGGGCATCGCACCGCCACAGGCATCGCCGACAGACGTAACCATCGCCGGGATTCGCTACAAGACCGTGCCGCGCAGTGAAACGGCGGCCGAACCCATCGTTTACATCAAGCACCCCGCGCATGTGAATTATGACTTCGATTTGCTGCAACGAACGTTGAGCCTTGATCCGGCCAACCAACCGCGCGGGGCGATTCAGGTGCCGCCGGACCAGCACTGGGAAATCGATCCGACGCGGCCGTTCGAAGTAGCGCTCACCGACTATGTCGCCACTTATTTTCCCGAGCTGACAGAAGTTTCCATGCTGAACGTCGCCAGAGAGCAGTTTGCTCTGGCCAACGGCTGCAGGTTTGCTACGGGCACCGGGTTGACGACCCTGCGGCAAGTGTTCAATGACTGGAAAACCACCAACAACACGCCAAGGCCAGAGCTGGCGGACCCGCTGCTCATGCTGCCGATCACGCCCACCTCGCCGGGCCAGGGGACGAACCGGATACTGGCGCTTCCAGCCCTGTCCGACCCGGCGCCTCTACGCCGACTGGAATTCGATCCGCACAAATTTCAGGACACATGGGATTACTTCACGTTGACCCAGTCTGCCATCGACGCCAAGCGGTTCATGAAGGACCTGCTGGAACGCAATGGTTACGCCGTCTTCACGCCGACTTCCGCTCCCACTTACCCGGCGCTGGTGTTTCTGCGCAACGGGCATGATTTTGTGTTCTACATGAGCTTGTATCGTGCCAGGGGCAACAAGATCCATGTGCCCAGTACCGATGTGCGGATTCTCACCCCCGACCGAATGCTGCAACAAATTGGCCAGCCGGCCATGCAGGCCGTCGAGCGCGCGCATAAGGTCAACAAACTGATCTGGCTGCGAGGAGGCAGTCACGTGTCGGCACAACAGCCCAACTCGGTGTTTATCGTCAGAACCGACGCACCCGCTAGCTGAAACGCAGAAAAAAAAAGCCCGCAGTGTGAGCGGGCGAAAGACCAAAGAAGCTATATGCGCAGTCGCTTCCAGGTTGATGCAGCTGCTTGGGGGATCAGCTGCCGCGGTACGTGGAGTAGCTGTAAGGCGAAATCAGCAGCGGGACGTGATAGTGATCCTGTTCCGCGGAAATGCCGAAACGCAGTACCACCACATCGAGGAACGCAGGTTCCGGCAGCTGAACGCCGCGGGCGCGGTAGTAGTCGCCGGCATGAAACTGCACCTGGTAAACACCGCTGCGGTAGTCATCGCCCTGCAGCAGCGGTGCATCGACACGGCCGTCGCTGTTGGTGATTGCGCTGGCGACCAATTCCAGCTGCGAGCCTTCAACGCGGTACAACTCGACCTTGATCGAGCTGCCCGGGCAACCGTGTGCAGCGTCCAAAACGTGAGTAGTCAAACGTCCCATTGATTCTGCGCGCCTGCCTGCGTGGAGCAGTCAGACCTCGCGCCTCCGAAGTCAGTTGAAAAGGAGACCGCACCGTTTCGGAGCACGAAAAGCTGCGGCGAGCGACTTATTAAGACACTTTTATAAAAAATTGTACACAATAAAAACGACATTTTTAATGCAACTGCAGCCATTCGGGCATTCTGGGCAATTCAGAGACCAAACCATAAGATCAGCGGAGCTTCTATACATTAGCTGACCAGTCAGGCAGGTTTCTTGCAGTACCACCTGAAGATGACAACTGATGAAAAATGCAAAAATTCAGGCTTACAAAGTGGATATAAAGTTGTATACAATCAGCCCATCGCTGTGACGCCAGCCTGTCACCTCATCGCCAGGCCGCCACACAACCTGTCAACGAATTGTCGACGAACTGTCAACGAACAAGAAGGAAGACTGCAGTGAGCGCTGACTACCCACGCGACCTGATCGGTTACGGCAGTAACCCTCCTCACCCACACTGGCCGGGCAATGCCCGCATCGCCCTGTCCTTCGTGCTCAATTACGAAGAAGGCGGCGAGCGCAATATCCTCCACGGCGATAAAGAATCCGAAGCCTTCCTCTCGGAAATGGTCTCGGCGCAACCGCTGCAAGGCGCGCGCAACATGAGCATGGAATCCCTTTACGAGTATGGCAGCCGAGCCGGCGTCTGGCGGATTTTGAAATTGTTCAAGGAATTCGACATTCCGCTGACCATCTTCGCCGTCGCCATGGCCGCCCAGCGTCATCCGGACGTGATCCGCGCGATGGTCGGTGCCGGCCACGAGATCTGCAGCCACGGCTACCGCTGGATCGACTACCAGTACATGGACGAAGCGCAGGAACGCGAGCACATGCTCGAAGCGATCCGCGTCCTCACCGAAATCACCGGTGAGCGCCCATTGGGCTGGTACACCGGCCGCACCGGCCCGAACACCCGTCGGCTGGTGATGGAAGAAGGCGGTTTCCTTTACGACTGCGACACCTACGACGACGACCTGCCTTACTGGGAACCGAACAGCCCGACCGGCAAGCCGCACTTGGTGATCCCGTACACCCTGGACACCAACGACATGCGCTTCACCCAGGTCCAGGGTTTCAACAAGGGCGACGATTTCTTCGAATACCTCAAGGACGCTTTCGACGTGCTGTACGCCGAAGGCGCCGAAGCGCCGAAGATGCTTTCGATCGGCTTGCACTGCCGCCTGATCGGCCGTCCGGCGCGACTGGCTTCACTCAAGCGCTTTATCGAATACGCTAAAAGTCAT
Organism: Pseudomonas sp. GB2N2; assembly: GCF_054897705.1. NCBI lineage: Bacteria > Pseudomonadati > Pseudomonadota > Gammaproteobacteria > Pseudomonadales > Pseudomonadaceae > Pseudomonas > Pseudomonas sp. GB2N2. The sequence continues at coordinate 713,151 of NZ_CM142701.1, read as the reverse complement.
GAACAGGTGTGGTTCAGCCGCCGCGTCGATATCGCGCGCCACTGGCACGAAACCCACCCGTACCAAGGGCCAGCACAATGAGCACCTTTCAAACCCTGAAACCCTCGACCCTGAGCCGCGACGCGTTTGTCGCTGCTTTCGCCGACATCTACGAACATTCGCCATGGGTGGCCGAAAAGGCCTTCGACCTGGGCCTGGACGCTTCGATCGACGAGATCGAAACCCTGCACCAGCGCATGAGCGACATCCTGTTGAGCGCCGATCACGCCAGCCAGCTGGCCCTGATCAACGCTCACCCGGACCTGGCCGGCAAAGCCGCCGTCCAGGGCCAACTGACCGAAGCCAGCACCAATGAACAGGCTGGCGCCGGTATTCACCAATGCACGGCCGAAGAGTTCCAGCGCTTCACCGAGCTGAACGACGCCTACAAAGCCAAGTTCAAGTTTCCCTTCATCATGGCGGTAAAAGGCAGCGACCGGCATCAGATCCTCGCGGCGTTCGAAACGCGCATTCACAATTCGGCGGATACCGAATTCAAATGCGCGCTGGCGCAGATCAACCAGATCGCCCTGTTCCGATTACTGACCCTATAGCGAGCCTGGCCTTGGCGACACTGAACGCATACATCGCCCGAGGCCCTGCAAGCATCCCAAGCCAACTTATTAAAGGCAGACAAGAAGAATGAAAGCTTACGCCGTACCTTTCGAGAAGTTCGTCAACCTGGCCGACGCCCGCCTGGGCACCAAAATCATCTCGGTCACCGATGACTGGTTCGCTGATGCCAACCGCCTGTTCCAGCCGACCCCGGCTGTGTGGAAAGAGGGCGTGTTCGATGACAACGGCAAGTGGATGGACGGCTGGGAGTCGCGCCGCAAGCGCTTCGAAGGCTACGACACCGCCGTGATCCGCCTCGGTGTTCCGGGTTCGATCAAGGGCGTCGACATCGACACTTCATTCTTCACCGGCAACTTCCCGCCGTCGGCTTCGCTGGAAGCCTGCTTCCTCGCTTCCGGTGAGCCAGACGACAACACCCAGTGGACTGAAGTGCTGTCCGCCGTCGAGCTGCAAGGCAACAGCCACCACTACCACGAAATCAACAACGACCAGCCGTTCAGTCACTTGCGCTTCAACATTTACCCGGATGGTGGCGTGGCCCGTCTGCGTGTCTACGGTATTCCGTTCCGCGACTGGTCCGCTGTCGGCGACAACGAGCAGGTCGACCTGGCCTCTGCCCTGAACGGTGGCCGCGCCCTTGCCTGCTCCGACGAACACTTCGGTCGCATGAGCAACATTCTCAACCCGGGCCGTGGCATCAACATGGGCGACGGCTGGGAAACCGCGCGTCGTCGTACCCCGGGCAATGACTGGGTGATCGTCGCCCTGGGTCATGCCGGCGAGATCGAGAAAGTCATCGTCGACACTCTGCACTTCAAGGGCAACTACCCGGACACGTGCTCGATCCAGGGCGCTTTTGTGAAGGGCGGCACTGACAGCCAGATCGAAACCCAATCGCTGTTCTGGCGCGAATTGCTGCCGGCACAGAAACTCGAAATGCACGCCGAACACAGCTTCGCCGAGCAGATCAAGGCACTGGGCCCGATCACCCACATCCGCTTGAACGTGTTCCCGGATGGTGGCGTCAGTCGCCTGCGCGTTCTCGGCAAAGTCGCAAAATAACGGCCGATGAAAAACCTGTAGGAGCCGCCCGCAGCAAGCCGGCTCCTACACAAGCAACACAAATCACGAATACATGGAAAAGAAGACCCGCATGCGCACATTGACGATTGAACCGCTGACCAAAGAAGCCTTCGCCCCTTTCGGTGACGTCATTGAAACCGACGGCAGCGATCACTTCATGATCAACAACGGTTCGACTCTGCGCTTTCACAAACTGGCGACGGTAGAAACCGCCACGCCAGAGGACAACGCGATCATCAGCATTTTCCGCGCCGACGCGCAGGATATGCCGCTGACCGTGTGCATGCTGGAGCGTCACCCGCTGGGCAGCCAGGCTTTCATTCCGCTGCTCGGCAACCCCTTTCTGATCGTGGTCGCGCCACTTGGCGATGAACCTGTATCAGGCTTGGTCCGCGCCTTCGTCACCAACGGCAGGCAGGGCATTAATTACCATCGCGGCGTTTGGCACCATCCGGTGCTGACGATCGAAAAGCGGGATGACTTCCTGGTGGTTGATCGCAGTGGCACAGGCAATAACTGCGATGAGCATTTTTTCAAAGAGGATGAGCGTTTGATCCTTGCCCCCCACCAATAAGAGAAGGTCTGATCGCTCGACAACAGAGTGACAGGCGAGAGGTAAAGACTGTGGAAGCACATTTGATGGAATGGCTGAACCTGAGCGTACGCTGGGTTCACATGATTACTGGCGTGGCCTGGATCGGTGCGTCGTTCTATTTCGTCTGGCTGGAAAACAACCTCAATCGGGTCAACCCGAAAAGCGGTCTGGCGGGCGATTTGTGGGCGATCCACGGCGGCGGTATCTACCACCTGGAAAAATACAAACTGGCTCCACCGACCATGCCGGACAACCTGCACTGGTTCAAATGGGAAGCCTACTTCACCTGGATGTCGGGGATCGCGCTGCTGTGCGTGGTGTTCTACTCCAACCCGACGTTGTACCTGCTGGCACCGGGCAGCAGCCTGACCGGCCCCGAAGGTGTTGCCCTGGGCATCGCTTCGTTGTTCGTCGGCTGGTTCGTCTACTCCTTCCTGTGCGACTCGGCCCTGGGCAAACGCCCTGCCCTGCTCGGTTTTATCCTGTTCGTGCTGATCATCGGCGCGGCTTACGGCTTCAGCAAAGTGTTCAGCGGTCGCGGTGCTTACCTGCACGTCGGCGCGATCATCGGCACCATCATGGTCGGTAACGTGTTCCGCATCATCATGCCGGCACAACGCGCACTGGTCGCAGCGATTGCCGAGAACCGCACGCCGGATCCGGCGCTGCCAGCCAAGGGCCTGCTGCGTTCGCGTCACAACAACTACTTCACCCTGCCCGTGCTGTTCATCATGATCAGCAACCACTTCCCGAGCACGTACGGCAGCCAGTACAACTGGCTGATCCTGGCCGGGATCGCGGTACTGGCCGTGTTGGTCCGTCACTACTTCAACACCCGTCACGACAGCCACAAGTTTGCCTGGACACTGCCCGTGGCAGCGGTCGGCATGATCAGCCTGGCTTACGTGACCGGACCTGCGCAGATGCCGAGTGCACCTGAAGTAGCGAAGGCGCCTAACGCCATCGAGTACCAGCCGCTGCCGGAAACCGCCCTCGGTGGCGGTGCCAAACCGGCCGAAGCCAAGCCTGCCGCATCCGTCGCGGCACCAGCCCAGGCGTCCAACGCCGGGCCGCGTTTCGACAAAGTGCACAGCGTGATCCAGGAACGTTGCGCGGTGTGCCATTCGGCCAAACCGACCAGCCCGCTGTTCAGCGCGGCACCGGCCGGCGTGATGTTCGATACGCCGGATCAGATCCGCCAGAACGCCCCACGGATTCAGGCGCAAGCGGTCACCAGCCAGATCATGCCACTGGGCAACATCACCCAAATGACCCAGCAGGAACGTGACCTGATCGGCGCGTGGATTGTTCAGGGTGCGCAGACCAATTAGATAGCAAAAAGCATCGCGGGCAAGCCCGCTCCCACAGGGATCAACGCAATCCTGTGGGAGCTGGCTTGCCAGCGATCGGCCGCCCCGCAGTCCACCTGCTTAGAAAACAGCTGCCAACCGCACTGCGGCTGTAAATCACAAGAATAAAAAAGATCCGAGGTGTTGCATGTCCGAGCTATCCGAAGCGCGCATCCCCGACGCACCCGCCATTCAGCGTTTGCCCCTTTTGCAACTGATTCTGGTCGGTCTGCAACACGTACTGCTGATGTACGGCGGAGCCATCGCGGTGCCGCTGATCATCGGGCAGGCCGCTGGCCTGAGTCGTGAAGAAATCGCCTTTTTGATCAACGCCGACCTGCTGGTCGCCGGCATTGCCACCATCGTCCAGTCGCTGGGCATCGGCCCGATGGGCATTCGCATGCCGGTGATGATGGGCGCCAGTTTCGCCGCGGTCGGCAGCATGGTCGCCATGGCCGGCATGCCCGGTATCGGCCTGCAAGGAATCTTCGGCGCAACCATCGCCGCTGGATTCTTCGGCATGCTCATCGCGCCGTTCATGTCCAAAGTCGTGCGCTTCTTCCCGCCTCTGGTGACCGGCACGGTCATCACCTCGATCGGTTTGTCGCTGTTCCCCGTGGCCGTCAACTGGGCCGGCGGCGGTGCGGGCGCCACGCAATTCGGTTCACCGATCTACCTGGGCATCGCCGCGCTGGTGCTGGGCACCATCCTGTTGGTGCATCGCTTCATGCGCGGTTTCTGGGTGAATATTTCCGTGTTGATCGGCATGTGCCTCGGCTACGTGGTCTGCGGACTGATCGGCATGGTCGATCTGAGTGGCATGGCCCAGGCGCCGTGGCTGCAAATCGTCACCCCGCTGCATTTCGGCATGCCGAAGTTTGAACTCGCACCGATTCTGTCGATGTGCCTGGTGGTGGTGATCATCTTCGTCGAGTCCACCGGGATGTTCCTCGCGCTGGGCAAAATCACCGGCCAGAAAGTCTGCCCACGCATGCTGCGGCGCGGCTTGCTGTGCGATGCCGGCGCGTCGTTCGTCGCCGGGTTCTTCAACACCTTCACCCATTCTTCATTCGCGCAGAACATTGGTCTGGTGCAGATGACCGGCGTGCGCTGCCGTTCGGTGACCATTGTCGCCGGCGGGATGCTGGTGGTGTTGAGCCTGCTGCCGAAAGCCGCGTTCCTGGTAGCGTCGATTCCCCCGGCCGTGCTGGGCGGCGCAGCCATTGCGATGTTCGGCATGGTTGCCGCTACGGGGATCAAGATTCTGCAGGAGGCCGACATCGGTGACCGGCGCAACCAGTTGCTGGTGGCGGTGAGCATCGGCATGGGCCTGATCCCCGTAGTGCGCCCAGAGTTTTTCGCGCACCTGCCGGTGTGGATGAGCCCGATCACCCACAGCGGAATTGCCATGGCGACGTTGAGCGCGCTGGCGCTGAACCTGCTGTTCAACATTCTCGGCGGCAAGGAACGCGCCGCGATCAACGACTGCCACGCCCACTAAGACAGCAACGCACACTCCCCCTGTAGGAGCGAGCCTGCTCGCGATGAACCCGAGAACACCGCGTTTATCCAGATAACACGCGTAATCGTTGACGACCATCGCGAGCAGGCTCGCTCCTACAGGGGCAGTGGTTGCCTGCGCCTTGAAAAATAAAAAAAGAGGGAGCAACAGATGATTCGGACACAGAAAAGCCTGCTGTTGGGCGGCGGTCTGCTGGCCGCCAGTCAAGCCATGGCCGGCGATTTATTGTTGTGGCAGACCAACAGCCTCAGCTATCTGTACGGCAAGGATTTCGCGGTGAACCCGTCGATCCAGCAGACGATCACCTTCGAACACGCCGACCGCTGGAAGTACGGCGACAACTTCCTGTTCGTCGACAGCACTTACTACAACGGCGAGAAAGACCGCAACAAAGGCGTTCACGCCTATTACGGCGAATTCAGCCCGCGCCTCTCCCTCGGGAAAATCCTCGACCGCCGCTTCGAATTCGGCCCGATCAAGGACGTGCTGCTGGCCATGACCTACGAGAATGGCGAAGACGACACCGAGGCTTATCTGATTGGCCCCGGTTTCGATCTGGCGGTGCCGGGCTTCAACTTTTTCACCCTGAACTTCTACTATCGCCAGACCGAAGGCTCGCGTCCCGGCAGTGATGTCTGGCAGATCACCCCGGCTTGGTCCTACACCCTGCCACTGGGCAATTCGAACCTGTTGATCGACGGCTACCTCGACTGGGTCGTCGACAACGACCAGAACTCACGCGGCACTTATCACGCCAACATCCACTTCAACCCGCAGATCAAATACGACGTGGGCAAGGCAGTGGGCTGGCGGGAGAAACAGGTGTATGTCGGCGTCGAATACAGCTACTGGAAAGACAAGTACGGGATCGAAAACAGCGCCCGTCTCGACACCAATGAGAACACCACCAGCCTGCTGGTGAAGGTGCACTTTTAAGATGACCCGCAACCGTGCCCCAAACCTGTCGTCGGTGCGCTGTTGCGGGGCACTTGAGACCTGGCCAAGGAGTCAGTATTCTCCGCGGCCGCCTGAATCCGCTTTAAAAAAAAGCCCGGATTTAATTCCTGACCAGAAAGCCAACTTATCCCGGCCCTGGACGGTATCAAGGCAATCCAACACCCCTCTCAATCGACTGCTCCTGAGCCGCCGAACGGGAGTTTTTTGGTTTTTTGAAAGCCTTGGCGCAGCTCTTGCTAACAGCACTGAAGCTGACCGATTGGATGACTTTTCAACGCGACAGAAAAAGGCGCCACACCAGAGCGCCGACCTTAGAAAAATAACGTGGAATACCTACTTTTTGGGAGCAACCGAATGAAACGTATGTGCACTAGCCTGATGCTGGCGGGATCGTTGCTGGCCGGGGGCCAAGCCATGGCCGGCGACTTGCTGCAATGGCAGAACAACAGCCTGACTTATCTGTATGGCAAGGACTTCCAGGTCAACCCGCGCATTCAGCAGACCGTGACATTCGAGCACGCCGATGGCTGGAAATACGGCGACAACTTTTTCTTCGTCGACAAGATCTTCTACAACGGCGACAAGGATTTCAACGTTGGCCCAAACACCTATTACGGTGAGTTCAGCCCACGTATTTCCTTGGGCAAAGTCCTCGACCAGAAGATCGAATTCGGCCCGGTTAAAGACGTCCTGCTGGCGATGACCTATGAGTTCGGTGAAGGCGATAGCGAGTCCTACCTGATCGGTCCGGGTTTCGACCTGGCGATCCCGGGTTTCGATTACTTCCAGCTGAACTTCTACCAGCGTCAAACCGAAGGCCCGCGCGCGGGTGACAACGTTTGGCAAATCACGCCAGTGTGGTCCTACACCGTCCCGGTGGGCGATTCGAACATCCTGATCGATGGTTTCATGGACTGGGTGGTCGACAACGACGTCAACAAAAAAGGCGAATACCACGCCAACCTGCACTTCAATCCGCAGGTTAAATATGACTTGGGTAAAGCGCTGAACCTGGGCGAGAAGCAGTTGTACGTCGGTGTCGAGTATGACTACTGGAAGAACAAGTACGGTATCGAAGACAGCCAGGGCTTCAAGACCGATCAGAGCGTGACCAGCTTCCTGGTCAAGGTTCACTTCTGATTTAAAGTCAAAAGATCGCAGGCTGCGCCAGCTCCTACAGTGGAATGAATTCTCCTGCAGGAGCTGCCGAAGGCTGCGATCGTTGCTTTAAGTCAGCCCGAGAAACCGGCACAACTCATCCTTCTTGGCCAGCGCATCCCGCCGCCCCAAATCAATCAACTCGCTGCAATACCCCGACTCGAACAGCAGATAACTCAACACCCCCGCCCCACTGGTCTTGGTCGCCCCCGGTCCGCGCAGAAACAGACGCAGCGCCGCCGGCAATTCCTGGCGATGGCGCGCGGCTATCTCATCGATCGGCTGGCTCGGCGAAATCACCAGTACCTCCACCGGCGCCACGCCAAGCGCACGGGTTGGTGTGCCGTCGGGCATCAGGTGACTGAACTGATTGAGCCGTTGCAGCAACTCGATGTCGCTTTCCAGGCTGTCGATGAACGTGCTGTTGAGCATGTGCCCGCCGATTTGCGCGAGCGTCGGTTGCTGGCCGGTGTAGGCGCGTTGCAGCGGCTGTTGCGGGTCAACCCCGCGCGGGTTGCCGCTGACGCCCACCACCAGCACGCGGGTGGCGCCCAAGTGCAGGGCCGGGCTGATCGGCGCGGATTGGCGCACGGCGCCGTCACCGAAATATTCTTCGCCGATTTTTACCGGCGCAAACAGCAATGGAATGGCCGAGCTGGCGAGCAGATGTTCGACGCTCAGCTGCGTTGGCACGCCAATTCGCCGATGGCGCAACCAGGCGTTGATAGTGCCGCCGCCCTGGTAAAACGTCACGGCCTGACCGGATTCATAGCCGAATGCCGTGACCGCGACGGCCTGCAATTGCTTGTGCGCGATGGCTTCGGCGATGCCGGTCATGTGCAATTTGTCATTGAGCAAACCGCGCAGCGGCGAGCTGTTGAGCAAAGCCACCGGCACCTGCGCGCCGATGCCGAGCAGACTGTGGCTGACAAAACGGCTGGCCTGACGGATGACGCCCGGCCAGTCGCTGCGCAACACCAAGTGACTGCGAAAACCCTGCCAGAACCCGGTCAGGCGTTCGATCGCGCTACGAAAGTCCATCGCCCCGCTGGCGAGGCTTACCGCATTGATCGCCCCGGCCGAAGTGCCAACGATCACCGGAAATGGATTCCTGGCGCCCTCCGGCAACAACTCGGCAATCGCCGCCAGCACGCCGACCTGATAGGCCGCCCGAGCCCCGCCGCCGGAAAGAATCAGCCCTGTAACCGGTTCAGCTGGACTCATCGCAACACTCCATGGTGCTTAAAGAGGTGATTCAACCGCGTTTTGCGTACAGCTTGGGTTCGCCCGGTGGACGGCTTTTGAAGCGGCGATGGGCCCAGAGGTATTGCTCCGGACAATCGCGCAGGACGCCTTCGACCCACTGGTTGATCCGCAGGCAATCGGCCTCTTCGCTCTCTCCGGGAAAACCTTCGAGCGGCGCATGGATCACCAGCCGGTAACCGCTGCCGTCCGCCAGACGCTCCTGAGTGAACGGCACAACGAGCGCCTTGCCCAGTCGCGCAAACTTGCTGGTGGCGGTTACGGTCGCGGCCTGAATCCCGAACAGTGGCACGAAGATGCTTTGCTTGGCGCCGTAGTCCTGATCCGGCGCGTACCAGATCGCCCGGCCGGCCCGCAGCAGTTTGAGCATGCCACGCACGTCTTCACGTTCCACGGCCAGCGAATCGAGGTTGTGGCGCTCGCGGCCGCTGCGCTGGATGTAGTCGAACAGCGGGTTCTTGTGCTCGCGGTACATGCCGTCGATGGTGTGCTGCTGGCCGAGCAACGCCGCGCCGATTTCCAGTGTGGTGAAATGCACCGCCATCAGAATCACGCCCTTGCCGTCGCGCTGGGCTTTTTTCAGATGCTCCAGGCCTTCGACATGGGCCAGCTTGGCCAGACGCTCCCGCGACCACCACCAGCTCATGGCCATCTCAAAGAATGCGATGCCGGTGGAGGCGAAGTTTTCCTTGAGCAGGCGCTTGCGTTCGGCAGCGGATTTTTCCGGGAAGCACAGTTCCAGATTGCGCCTGGCAATGCGCCGTCGGTCGCCCGCCGCGCGATACATCAAGGCGCCGAGGGCACGCCCGACCGACAGCAACGCCGGATACGGCAATTGAACAATCAGCCACAACAGCCCCAACCCACACCACAGGGGCCAGAAACGCGGCATCAGGAATGTTTTTCGAAAACGCGGGCGGTCCATTAAAGGTTCCGGAAAGACAATGGCCGCGCATTCTACATCGTTCGACCCGGCTTGCGGCTGGCGAGCGTTCTCGTTATAAGTCTCGGCACTTTTAGTGACAAGCCGTTGTATGCCGACCATGAGCCAAACCGAACCGCAAGACCAGGATCCCGTGTTCCAGTTGAAGGGCAGCATGCTCGCCATCACCGTGCTGGAACTGGCCCGAAACGACCTCGACAGCCTTGATCGACAACTGGCCGCCAAGGTTGCGCAAGCGCCTGGCTTTTTCAGCAACGCGCCACTGGTGCTGGCGCTGGACAAGCTCCCGGCCAGCGAAGGCGCGGTCGATTTGCCCGGATTGATGCGCGTTTGTCGCCAGCACGGTCTGCGCACCCTGGCGATCCGTGCCAGCCGCATCGAAGACATCGCCGCCGCCATCGCCGTCGATTTGCCGGTGTTGCCGCCGTCCGGCGCCCGTGAGCGCTCGCTCGAGGCGCCCGTTGTGGCGAAGAAACCGGAAAAACCGCCTGAACCGACGATCAAACCGACCAAAATCATTACCTCGCCCGTACGCGGCGGCCAGCAGATATACGCCCAGGGCTGCGACCTGGTGGTGATCTCCTCGGTCAGCCCGGGGGCGGAACTTCTCGCCGACGGAAACATCCATGTATACGGCCCGATGCGCGGTCGTGTGCTCGCCGGCGTCAAGGGCGACACGAAAGCCCGGATTTTCTGCCAGCAAATGAGCGCTGAAATGATCTCCATCGCAGGCCACTACAAGGTTTCGGAAGATCTGCGTCGCGATCCTTTATGGGGTGCGGGCGTACAGGTCAGCCTGTCCGGCGATGTGTTGAACATCATTCGTCTTTAACGGATACTGCCGCATTTTCCAAGCATCTCTAAAACGTGGCGAAAACAGCTCAAACGAAGTAGGAAAAAGGCCAGAAGCAGTGTTTACCGGAGGTAAGCGCGGTTAAGGACCGGATTCCAGCCAAGGCTGTCCTACTGCATCAGTTTTCTATAGAGATGTTTTTCAGGGGCTAAATGTCCTTTTTCCTTAGGGGTGAAACACCTTGGCCAAGATTCTAGTGGTTACATCCGGCAAGGGTGGTGTGGGTAAGACCACCACCAGCGCTGCTATCGGTACCGGCCTCGCACTGCGCGGTCACAAAACAGTTATCGTCGACTTCGACGTCGGTTTGCGTAACCTCGACCTGATCATGGGTTGCGAGCGTCGCGTGGTGTATGACTTCGTCAACGTGGTCAACGGCGAAGCCAACCTGCAACAGGCGCTGATCAAAGACAAACGCCTGGAAAACCTCTACGTGCTGGCCGCCAGCCAGACCCGCGACAAAGACGCGCTGACCGTCGAAGGCGTGGAAAAAGTCCTGATGGCGTTGAAGGAAGACTTCGAGTTCGTGGTCTGCGACTCACCGGCCGGCATCGAGAAAGGTGCTCACCTGGCCATGTACTTCGCGGATGAAGCGATTGTCGTGACCAACCCGGAAGTGTCCTCGGTACGTGACTCGGACCGCATGCTGGGCCTGCTGGCCAGCAAATCGCGCCGCGCCGAAAACGGCGAAGAGCCGATCAAGGAACACTTGCTGCTGACCCGCTACAACCCGCAGCGCGTCAGTGACGGCGAAATGCTGGGCGTCGAAGACGTCAAGGAAATTCTCGCTGTGACTCTGTTGGGCGTGATTCCTGAGTCCCAAGCGGTACTCAAGGCATCCAACTCCGGCGTACCGGTGATCCTCGACGACCAGAGCGACGCCGGTCAGGCGTACAGCGATGCCGTTGATCGCCTGCTGGGCAAAACCGTGGAGCATCGGTTTCTCGATGTGACGAAGAAAGGATTCTTTGAGCGTCTGTTTGGAGGCCGGTAATGAATATTTTTGACTTCTTTCGTGCTAACAAGAAGCCAAGTACCGCCTCGGTAGCGAAAGAGCGTCTACAGATCATCGTGGCGCATGAACGCGGCCAACGCAGTACCCCGGACTACCTGCCCGCCTTGCAGAAGGAATTGGTCGAGGTGATCCGCAAGTACGTCAATATCGGGTCCGATGACGTGCACGTCGCCCTGGAAAACCAGGGTAGCTGCTCGATTCTGGAACTCAATATCACCCTGCCGGATCGCTGAGTCGACTCGACGGGAGCCACGGCGGCTCGATGATGTGGGCAACCTACTTTTGTAGGAGTCCATGTGATCGAGTCGCCGTTGGCGTTTGTTACGAGGCTGTTTAATGCCGTTGTCCAACGTCCATATCATTCATCAGGACGCCGCCGTCCTGGTGGTGAATAAACCGACCCTGTTGCTGTCCGTCCCTGGCCGGGCCGATGACAACAAGGACTGCCTGATCACCCGCCTGCAAGAAAACGGCTACCCGGAAGCCCGCATCGTCCATCGCCTGGACTGGGAAACGTCCGGCATCATTCTGTTGGCCCGCGACCCGGATACGCATCGCGAATTGTCTCGGCAATTTCACGACCGTGAAACCGAAAAGGCCTACACAGCACTGTGCTGGGGCCAGCCGGAACTGGACAGTGGCAGTATCGACCTACCCTTGCGCTACGACCCGCCGACCAAGCCTCGGCACGTGGTGGATCATGAGGTCGGCAAGAATGCCCTGACGTTCTGGCGCGTGCTCGAGCGCTGCGGCGACTGGAGCCGGGTCGAGCTGACGCCGATCACCGGCCGCTCCCATCAATTGCGTGTGCACATGCTGTCCATCGGCCACCCGCTGCTGGGTGACGGGCTCTATGCCCATGAGCAGGCGCTGGCCGCCTGGCCGCGATTGTGCCTGCACGCGAGCATGCTCAGCTTCACCCATCCGCAGTCCGGCGAGCGCCTGCGCTTCGAGTGCCCGGCCCCGTTTTAAGCGTCAACGCAAAACCCTGTGGGAGCGAGCCCGCTCGCGATTGCGGTGTATCAGTCGACAGAAACAGTGACTGATACACCGCAATCGCGAGCAGGCTCGCTCCTACATTGGATCTCCGTCGGGTTCAATCCCGAGGCATTCCCTGCAGCACCCCACCGCCAATTCTCCGGCCAATACGGTAAACTTGCGCCACTGCTGTCTGGAGCTATTTATGCGCGAAGAGTTGAACCAAGGCCTGATCGATTTCCTCAAGGCCTCCCCTACCCCGTTCCATGCCACTGCCAGCCTTGTCCAGCGCCTGGAAGCGGCGGGTTTTCAGCGTCTCGACGAACGCGAGCCCTGGGCCACCGAAGCCAATGGCCATTACTACGTCACCCGCAACGACTCCTCGATTGTCGCCATCAAGATGGGCCGTCACTCGCCGCTGCACGGCGGCATCCGCCTGGTCGGCGCCCACACCGACAGTCCGTGCCTGCGGGTCAAGCCGCAACCGGAACTGCAACGCCAGGGCTTCTGGCAGTTGGGTGTTGAAGTCTACGGCGGCGCGTTGCTGGCACCTTGGTTCGACCGTGATCTGTCCCTGGCCGGCCGCGTGACGTTCCGCCGTGACGGCAAAGTCGAGAGTCAGCTGATCGATTTCAAGGCACCGATTGCGATCATTCCGAACCTGGCCATTCACCTCAATCGTGAAGCCAACATGGGCTGGGCCATCAACGCCCAGACCGAACTGCCGCCGATTCTCGCGCAGTTCGCGGGTGACGAGCGGGTGGACTTCCGCGCCGTGCTCACCAACCAACTGGCGCTGGAACATGGCCTGAACGCCGACGTGGTGCTCGACTACGAGCTGAGTTTCTACGACACGCAAAGCGCAGCCGTTATTGGCCTGCATGGCGACTTCATCGCTGGCGCGCGCCTGGACAACTTGCTGTCGTGCTACGCAGGCCTGCAGGCCCTGCTGACGACGGAAACCGACGAAACTTGCGTACTGGTCGCCAATGACCACGAAGAAGTCGGCTCCTGCTCGGCGTGCGGCGCCGACGGCCCGATGCTGGAGCAGACGCTGCGTCGCCTGCTGCCTGAGGGTGACGAATTCGTCCGCACCATTCAAAAATCTCTGCTGGTATCGGCTGACAACGCCCACGGCGTGCATCCCAACTACGCCGACAAGCACGACGCCAACCATGGCCCGAAACTCAATGCCGGCCCGGTGATCAAGGTCAACAGTAACCAGCGCTACGCCACCAACAGTGAAACCGCCGGGTTCTTCCGCCATCTGTGCATGGCCGAAGAAGTGCCGGTGCAAAGCTTCGTGGTGCGCAGCGACATGGGCTGTGGCTCGACCATCGGCCCGATCACCGCGAGCCATCTTGGCGTGCGCACCGTGGACATCGGCCTGCCGACGTTTGCCATGCACTCGATCCGCGAACTGTGCGGCAGCCATGACCTGGCGCACCTGGTGAAAGTGCTGAGCGCGTTCTACGCCTGCCAGGAACTCCCGTAGAAACCTGTAGGAGCCAGGCTTGCCGGCGAAGGCGTCCTTGAGATCGCCATCGCCGGCAAGCCGGCTCCTACCTGTGTTAAAACCGCTAGAATTAAATTATCCCTTTCGACAAGGCCGTCGCCCCATGATCACGATGTCTTCCTTTCACGCCATGCTGATCCCCATTCTCGCCGGGATGATCATGCTGGCCATCGGCTTCAATTTCCGCGACAAGAACGCCGGCGTGTTCGCGATGTGGCTCGGCATGCTGATGATTCTCGCCACGGTCGTGTTCAAGATCCTCGCCAAACTCAACGAATAAATCCTCCCCCCGGCTCGCATTGATTTTGGCGGGCTCGTACACTCGGCCGATCTGCTCCTTACAAGGTTGACCGCCTCGTGTTCGCTCGTCTTTTTGCCCTGCCCTGCCTTTTCCTCGTCAGCCTGATGACACTACTGCTGACACTGTTGCCGATCGCGTCGGCCCAGGCCGTTGGTTTGCCGAGCCTGCTCAACAGCTCGACAAAGACTCAGCCAGAGGCGCAAGAGCCGCTGGGGCAATCCCTCGACGAAGTCATCAAGTCGCTGGAGAACGACCAGGCGCGAACCAAGCTGCTGGCCGACCTGAAGAAGCTGCGCGATGCTACCAAAAAAGCCCAACCGGCCGCCGAAGAAGGTGTGCTCGGCCTGATTGGCGGCGCGCTGGCCAGTTTCGAAAAACAGTTCTCCGGCGCCGACAGCCCGCTCACGCGCTGGTCCGACGAGTTCAACCTGGCCAAGGACGAACTGACCGCTCTGGCGCTGCCAGCCAACGAATGGCTGCCTATCATCTTTGCCTTCGCCGTGATCCTGATGGTCTGGAGCTTGCTCGCGGCCGCACTGATCTGGCTCGGCCATCGGGTGCGGATGCGCTTCGGCCTGACCGAGGAACTGCCGCAGCACCCCAAGGCGCTCGACATGCTGCGCTTTGCCCTGCGCAAGCTTGGGCCGTGGCTGATCGCGCTGGTGATCACGGTGTACATGAGTTATGCGCTGCCCTCGTCATTGGGCAAAAGCCTGGCCATGGTGCTGGCCTATGCGCTGGTGGTCGGCACGTGTTTTTCGGCGATCTGCGTCATTGCCTTCTCTTTGCTCGACGGCCCGCACCGCCACCGCGCCCTGTACATTCTGCGCCATCAGGCCTTTCGGCCGCTGTGGCTGATCGGCAGTTTTGCTGCGTTCGGCGAAGCCCTGAGCGACCCGCGCCTCGTCACCAGTCTCGGCACTCACCTCGCGCACACCGCCGCTACCGTCGCCAATGTGCTGGCCGCGTTGTCCACCGGGCTGTTCATCCTGCGCTTCCGCCGCCCGATCGCTCACTTGATCCGCAACCAGCCACTGTCCCGACGCCTGACCCGCCGCGCGCTCAGCGACACCATCGATATTCTCGGGACCTTCTGGTACGTGCCGGCCCTGGTGCTGGTGGCCATCTCGCTGTTCGCCACGTTCGTCTCGGCCGGCGACACCAGCACCGCATTGCGTCAGGCACTGATCTGCACCGTGCTACTGGTGTTGTGCATGGTCATCAACGGACTGGTGCGCCGGCACGCGCTGAAACCGCAACGCGGGGTGAAACGCCATGCGCTGTATTCGGAGCGCCTGAAAAGCTTCTTCTACACCTTGGCTCATCTGACCGTGTGGCTGGCGTTCATCGAACTCGGCCTGCGGGTCTGGGGCATGTCGCTGATTGCGTTCACCGAAGGCGACGGGCATGAAGTCAGCGTCAAACTGTTCAGCCTCGGCGGCACGCTGATTTTTGCCTGGCTGATCTGGATTCTCAGCGACACCGCCGTGCACCACGCCCTCACCCGCTCGCGCAAAGGCCTGGCCAGCGCGCGCGCGCAGACGATGATGCCGCTGATCCGCAACGTGCTGTTCGTGGCGATTTTCATCGTTGCGCTGATCGTCGCGCTGGCGAACATGGGCATGAACGTCACGCCTTTGCTCGCCGGTGCCGGCGTGATCGGCCTGGCCATCGGTTTCGGCGCTCAGTCGCTGGTTGCCGACCTGATCACCGGGCTGTTCATCATCATCGAAGACTCCCTGGCCATCGACGACTACGTGGATGTCGGCGGCCACCTCGGCACCGTCGAAGGCCTGACCATTCGCACCGTGCGCCTGCGGGATATCGACGGCATCGTCCATACCATCCCGTTCAGCGAAATCAAAAGCATCAAGAACTACTCACGGGAGTTTGGCTACGCGATCTTCCGTGTGGCGATCCCCTTCAATATGGACATCGACAACGCGATCAAACTGATGCGCGACGTTGGCCAGAAGATGCGCGCCGACCCGCTGCAGCGGCGCAACATCTGGTCGCCACTGGAGATTCAGGGGGTGGAGAGTTTTGAGTCGGGCAATGCGATTCTCAGGGCCCGCTTCAAGACTGCGCCGATCAAGCAATGGGAAGTGTCCCGCGCGTTTAACCTGTCCCTGAAACGGCACCTGGATGAAGCAGGCCTCGACCTGGCGACACCGCGCATGAGTGTGCAGGTGGTGACGGCCGGTGGCGGCCCGGTGACGGAGTGATTTTTTGTAGGAGCGAGCAAGCTCGCCCCTACAAGGGAAAAAGGCAGGCAAAAAAAATCCCCGAACCAGTCGGGGATTTTTTATGTTCGATCAATCAGCCCGGGGGCGGATCAATCTTCGCGGTAGCGACGCAGCTTCAACTGCTTGCCGGCAACACGAGTGTCCTTCAGTTTGGTCAGGAGCTTTTCCAGACCATCTTCCGGCAGTTCGACGAGGCTGAAGCTGTCACGCACCTGGATGCGACCGATGGCTTCACGCGCCAGACCACCTTCGTTGAGGATGGCGCCCAGCAGGTTTTTCGCGGCGATACCGTCACGCGCGCCCAGCGCGGTACGGCAACGAGCACGACCTTCGGCCAATGCAACCGGAGCACGACGCTCACGATCACCACGGTCCGGACGATCACCGGTACGCTCTGGACGATCGCCACGCGGTGCGTTGTTCGGCACCAGTGGACGTTCTTTCTCGATCGCAGCCAGGGTCAGCGCCTGAGCGTTGGTGGCTTTGCGCAGCAGCGCAGCAGCCAGCGCACGCGGGGTGCAACCGATGTCGGCGGTCAGGCGATCCAGCAGATCACCGTGAGTCGATTCGGCATCAGCGACCAGTGGCGACAGGCTGTTGGTCAGTTTCTTGATGCGGGCATCGAGAACAGCTTGTGCGTCCGGCAGGCGAACTTCGGCAACTTTCTGACCGGTTACACGCTCGATCACTTGCAGCATGCGGCGCTCACGCGGAGTCACCAGCAGCAGCGCGCGACCTTCGCGACCGGCACGGCCAGTACGGCCGATACGGTGAACGTAGGATTCCGGATCGTACGGCATGTCAACGTTGAATACGTGAGTGATGCGCGGAACGTCCAGGCCACGAGCGGCAACGTCGGTCGCCACAACGATGTCCAGACGGCCATCCTTGAGGGATTCGATCACGCGCTCACGTTGGTTCTGAGCAATGTCACCGTTCAGCGCAGCGGCTTTGTAGCCTTTGGCTTCCAGGGCACTGGCCAGGTCCAGGGTCGCTTGCTTGGTGCGTACGAACATGATCAGGGCGTCGAAGTCTTCGACTTCCAGCAGGCTCAATACAGCCGAGGTCTTCTGGTCAGCGTGAACCAACAGGTGAGCCTGTTCGATCGCGGTAACGGTCTGGGTCTTGGTCTGGATCTTCACGTGCTGCGGATCACGCAGGTGACGTTCAGCGATAGCACGGATCGACTGCGGCAGGGTGGCCGAGAACAATACGGTCTGGCGGGTAGCTGGCAAGGCCTTGAAGATGACTTCGAGGTCGTCCATGAAACCCAGTTTGAGCATTTCATCGGCTTCGTCTAGAACCAGGTGGTTCACGGTAGCCAGAACTTTTTCGTCACGACGCAGGTGGTCGCACAGACGGCCCGGCGTGGCGACAACGATCTGTGCGCCATTACGGATTGCTTTCAGTTGTGGACCCATAGGGGCGCCGCCGTAAACGGCCACAACGGTAACGCCCGGCATTTGCTTGGCGTAGGTTTCGAAAGCGGTTGCTACTTGCAGCGCCAACTCACGGGTTGGTGCCAGGATCAGGGCTTGCGGCTCGCGCTTGGCAGGATCGATGCGATGCAGGATAGGCAGGGCGAACGCGGCGGTTTTACCGGTACCGGTTTGCGCCTGGCCAATCATGTCGTGGCCGGCCATGATGATCGGGATCGATTGATGCTGAATAGCCGAAGGTTCTTCGTAGCCGGTCGCAATGACGGCTGCAAGAATGTTCGGATTAAGATTAAAAGCGGCGAAGCCGCCGGTTTCCTGGGTCATGGGTCTGCCTCTAAGTGCATCCGCAAAGACCCATGCTCCAAAGCTGCGCATGCCGTGTAAGACTCAAGAGTCGCCCTGGCTGCTTTGTCGGCGGGGATTTGCGAAAACGAATGAATGAAAATGATTCGTCAAGGGAGAGTCCGCTGTGCGGATGTGCAGCCGAAGCTGGCTTCGGGGAATTGCGCTACCTAAACGCGGCCCGGTTAAAGGCCGGCGCGCACTATACCGGAATTTGCCCAAAAAGGGAGCATTATTTGTCGGGAAAATGACGGATACACCGTTGTGTCACAGGCTTTGCGGATAATCGTGCAACGGTCTATTTTTCAAAGGCCCGGCCCTGCTGGCGATGGCGCTAAAACGGTTCACCGCGGCGACACTGCGCTGCGGTTCTTGCCGATCCGATCCCACCCCTTCCCGCTCGAGGAATTGCCCCATGAATCAGCCCGCCTGCAGTCGTGTCACCCGCGAGCGACACGGCCATGTCCTGATGATCGGACTGGATCGGGTGGCCAAGCGCAACGCCTTCGACCTCGCCCTGCTGAATGAGCTCAGCCTGGCCTACGGCGAGTTCGAGGCCGACAGCGAGGCGCGGGTGGCGGTGGTGTTTGGCCATGGCGAGCATTTCACCGCCGGGCTGGATCTGGTCAGCGCCAGCGCGGCGCTCGCCGAAGGCTGGCAAGCGCCACCTGGCGGTTGTGATCCATGGGGTGTGTTTGCCGGCCCCCGTGTCAGCAAACCGGTGATCGTCGCCGCACAAGGCTACTGCCTGACCATCGGCATCGAGCTGATGCTGGCCGCCGACATCAATCTTTGCGCCAGCAACACCCGGTTCGCCCAGAAAGAAGTACAGCGGGGGATCTTCCCTTTCGGTGGCGCTACGTTGCGCCTGCATCAGATTGCCGGCTGGGGCAACGCCATGCGCTGGTTGCTGACCGGCGATGAGTTCGATGCCCATGACGCGTTGCACCTAGGGTTGGTGCAGGAAGTCATGGCCAGCGAGGATTTGTTGCCTCGGGCGATTGAACTCGCGGAGCGGATCGCCCGGCAGGCGCCGCTCGGGGTGCAGGCGACGTTGATGTCGGCGCGACAGGCGCGTTATGAGGGGGAAACGGCGGCGGCACAGGGGTTGCCGCTGTTGGTGAAGAAGCTGTTGGCGAGTGAGGATGCCAAAGAAGGTGTGCGGTCGATGGTCGAAAAGCGACCCGGCGTTTTCAAAGGGGTTTGAGATTTTTGCTCCCCTTTACGGCCCCATCGCGAGCAGGCTCACTCCCACATTGGGAATGCGTTCCCCTGTAGGAGTGAGCCTGCTTTGGGCGGCGTTCCGACGATGAGGCCGTCGCAGACAACCATTAGGTGGCCGGGCGAATCGCCTTGATCAGCGACTGCAACGAATACCCTAACCGCGGCGCCAGCGCTTCGGCCCGCGCCACCAACCCGTCCATATCCAGCTCCTGATCCAGCTCCGACGGCACGATCAGAATCACATTGCCCTCCTTCACTGGCAGCTCCCAGTAATGCCGGTGGTAGAGCCCGCGCAACAACGCCGCACCCAACGGTTTACCATCGTCGGTGGCCCACTGATTGATCACCAGCCAGCCACCCGGATTCAGGCGTTTCTGACAGTTTTCCAGAAAACTCCAGGCCAGGTGCCCGACACCCGGGCCGACATCGGTATAAAGGTCGACAAAAATCAGGTCCGCCGGCTCGGCGGTATCCAGCAACTCCAGCGCATCACCGACGCGGATATACAGGCGCGGATCGTCATCCAGCCCAAGGTACTCGATAGCCAGACGCGGCACGTCCGGGCGCAACTCGATGGCTTCGACATCTTCCAGCGGCAGGAACTTGAGGCACGCCTGGGTCAGCGTCCCGGCACCGAGACCAAGGAACAGCGCGCTGTCCGGTTGCTCGTGGCACAGCGCACCGATCAGCATCGCCCGGGTGTAATCGTATTCGAGCCAGCTGGGGTCAGCGGTAAACACGCAGCTCTGCTCGATGGCATCACCGAACTCGAGAAAACGGTAATCGGCCACTTCCAGCACGCGAATCACGCCGAACTCGTCCTGTACCTCGGCGAGCAGATGCTCGACGCGCTCCTCAGTCATTTCGTCTCCAGATCGTCACGGGCCACGCCGCAACAAGAAGCGGCAAAGGCGCGATTGTCCGCGAAGCGACGGGAACAGGTCACGCACTAATTTGCTGATAACATGAACGCCCGAGCGTAAAACAACCGAGACCGTGATGAGCCAACCCTGGAGCCCTGACAGCTGGCGCGCCCTGCCGATCCAGCAACAACCCCAATACCCCGACGCCGCGCATCTGCGCCAGGTCGAACAAACCCTGGCGAGCTATCCGCCGCTGGTGTTTGCCGGTGAAGCCCGGGAGTTGCGCCGTCAGTTTGCCGAAGTCACCCAGGGTCGCGCGTTTCTGTTGCAGGGCGGCGATTGCGCCGAAAGCTTCGCCGAGTTCTCCGCCGCGAAAATCCGCGACACCTTTAAAGTGCTGCTGCAAATGGCCATCGTCATGACCTTCGCCGCCGGGTGCCCGGTGGTCAAGGTAGGGCGCATGGCCGGGCAGTTCGCCAAACCGCGTTCGGCCAACGATGAAACCATCGACGGCGTGACCCTGCCGGCCTACCGCGGCGACATCGTCAATGGCATCGGTTTCGACGAAAAGAACCGTGTGCCGGACCCGGAACGCCTGCTGCAGTCCTATCACCAGTCCACCGCCACCCTCAACCTGTTGCGCGCTTTCGCCCAGGGCGGTTTTGCCGACCTGCACCAAGTGCACAAGTGGAACCTGGACTTCATTGCCAACTCGGCCCTGGCGGAAAAATACAGTCACCTCGCCAACCGCATCGATGAAACCCTGGCGTTCATGCGCGCCTGCGGCATGGACAGCTCGCCGCAACTGCGCGAAACCAGTTTCTTCACCGCCCACGAAGCGCTGCTGCTGAACTACGAAGAAGCCTTCGTGCGCCGCGACAGCCTGACCAACGACTATTACGATTGCTCGGCGCACATGCTGTGGATCGGCGACCGCACCCGTCAGCTCGACGGCGCTCACGTTGAGTTCCTGCGCGGGGTGAACAACCCGATCGGGGTCAAGGTCGGCCCGAGCATGAACCCAGAGGATTTGATTCGCCTGATCGACGTGCTCAACCCGGAGAACGATCCCGGTCGCTTGAACCTGATCGCGCGGATGGGCGCGAACAAGGTCGGCGATCACCTGCCGGCGCTGATCCGCGCGGTGCAACGTGAAGGCAAGCTGGTGCTGTGGAGTTCCGACCCGATGCACGGCAACACCATCAAGGCCAGCAGCGGCTACAAGACCCGCGACTTTGCGCAGATCCTTGGCGAGGTGAAGCAGTTC
This sequence comes from Pseudomonas sp. GB2N2, assembly GCF_054897705.1. Lineage (NCBI taxonomy): Bacteria > Pseudomonadati > Pseudomonadota > Gammaproteobacteria > Pseudomonadales > Pseudomonadaceae > Pseudomonas > Pseudomonas sp. GB2N2. The sequence continues at coordinate 691,622 of NZ_CM142701.1, read as the reverse complement.
TTCCAGGTTCACCAGGCAGAAGGCACGTATGCCGGTGGTATTCACATCGAAATGACCGGGCAGAACGTCACGGAGTGCATTGGTGGGGCGCGGCCGATTACCGAGGATGGGTTATCGGACCGGTATCACACTCACTGTGATCCGCGGATGAATGCGGACCAGTCGCTGGAGTTGGCGTTTTTGATTGCCGAGACCCTGAAGCAAGTCCGGCGTTAGACCGAGTCGCGCCAATCGCGAGCAGGCTCACTCCTCCCTGTAGGAGTGAGCCTGCTCGCGATGGCGTCGGGTCAGGCACCATCAATCTGTGCGAATGCCACCCGCAACCGCATCGCACTCGCCCGCGGGCAGTTCAACTGCACCCGTTCCAGCCCCAGCCAATCCGCCATCCGCCGCAAATTCACCGCCAACGCCAACATCCCCTCCTCATCCAGCCCCGGCTCTTCTTCATGCACGGCGTGAATCGCCAGCCGTCCCAACGCCCGTTCCGCACGCAAATCCACCCGCGCGGCAATCCGCTCATTGTGCAAAAACGGCAACACGTAATAGCCATAAACGCGCTTGTCCGCCGGCGTGTAAATCTCCAGCCGATAACGAAAATCGAACAAGCGCTCGGTACGACTGCGCTCCCATATCAGCGAATCGAAAGGCGACAGCAAGGCGCTGGCCTCGACCTTGCGCGGCATCTTCGGCTCCGGCAGGCAAAACGCCGGTTGCCGCCAGCCCTGCACCTCACAGGTCAGCAACTCACCCGCCTCCACCAGTTCCGCCAAGCGCGGGCGCGCATCAGCGGGGTTCAGGCGAAAATAATCCCGCAGATCTTTCTCGGTCGCCACACCCAAGGCAGTCGCTGCGTGCAGCAGCAGACCGCACTGGGCCTCGGCTTCCGTGAGCAAAGGCTGCTGCAACACTGGCGAGGGAATCACCCGCTCCGGCAAATCATAAAGGCGTTCGAATCCGCGACGTCCGGCCACCGTGACTTCACCCGCAGCAAACAACCATTCCAGCGCATGCTTTTCCGCGCTCCAGTCCCACCAGGGTCCTGCCCGCTCCTGACGGGTCGACAGGCTTCCGGCACCCAACGCGCCAAGCTCCTCAACCGACGCCAGCACCCGGCGAACGGTGTCCTGCTGCTCGCGGCCGAAACGCGCCAGTTGTTGATAGATATCTTCGCCCCGGCTCGCGCGCAGCATGCGCCAGCGCATCAACGGGTACATCGACAGCGGCAGCAACGAGGCTTCATGGCCCCAGTATTCGAAGAGCGTGCGCCGCCGGCCCGAACTCCAGGCAGCCTGGTCGAGCAAGTCGGATGAATAATTGCCGAGGCGGGAAAACAGGGGAAGGTAGTGCGAACGCACCAGCGCATTGACCGAATCGATCTGCAAGATGCCCAGCCGGTCATTCAGGCGGTTGAGCTGGACGGCCTTGATCGTCGCTGGCGGCTGGCGCCCGTTGAATCCTTGGGCAGCCAGCGCCAGGCGTCGAGCCTGTTTGATGGAAAAGGACAGCGTTGCGGGAATGGCCAGGGGCATGAGCATCTCCTTGTCTGCTCGCAACCTACCTCACCGGGAGACGGTTTGTGTAGTTGTCGGTGATTCATTTGTGCATCGGGTCATCCCAAAATGGGCGGATGCTTTCGTGTTCGACGTCCGCACGACTGATGCCGATGTCCTTCAGCGCTTCGTCGCTCATGCTCGCGAGCAACTCGCGTTCGCGGTGCAGTTCATACCAGCGACTGATCTTGTGCAGCAAATCCGACACGACGTGAATGGAATGTTTTTCTACCTCGACGTAACCTTTTTGACCTTTCATCTTATTGCCCTCCGTTTGGGATGGCTCAAGTGTCGCGCCGGGACTAAGATCAATCCAACGAATGTTTCTGATGCAACACATCTCGGGGATTGATGAATGTCTGCCTACCCTAGTATCGACACGGATGTGCTGCGCACCTTCGTCGCCATCGCCGATCAGGGCGGTTTCACCCGCGCTGGGGAACTGGTCAATCGCACGCAATCTGCCGTGAGCATGCAGATGAAGCGGCTGGAAGAGGACGTGTTGCAGCGCCAGTTGTTCCAGCGCGATGGCCGCCAGGTGCGGCTGACGGCTGAGGGCCAGGTGCTGCTGGGTTACGCCCGGCGCATCCTCAAGTTGCACAGCGAGGTGTTCAACACCTTGCGCGAGCCGCACATGGTCGGCACGGTGCGCATCGGCACACCGGATGATTACGTGATGCGCTTTCTGCCGGGGATTCTGCGGCGCTTTGCCCAGTCGTACCCGCTGATCCAGATCGAGGTTCACTGCGAATCATCGAAACAATTGCTCCAGCGCCAAGACCTCGACCTGTCCATCGTCACCCGCGAGCCGGGTAACGAGATCGGTCAGTTGTTGCGCAAGGAACGGTTTGTCTGGGCGGAGGCGCAGTGCTACAGCGTCCACGAGCAGACGCCGTTACCGCTGGCGATGTTCAACAGCGACTGTTTCTGCCGGTTGTGGGCGTGCAACGCACTGGACGCCATGGGCCGTGATTACCGCGTGGCTTACAACAGCTCCAGCCTGTCGGCGATCATGGCCGTGGTCAGCGAAGGTTTGGCCGTGACCGCGCAACTGGAAAGCCTGATCACCGCAGACTTGCGCATTCTCGGTGAAGCCGAGGACCTGCCGATGTTGCCGGAGGCCAGCATCATGCTACTGCGCAACCTCCACAACCCGTCGCCGATCACCGAATGCCTGGCGGAACACATCGTCGAAGGGTTCAAACTTTAAAGGCAAGCATCACCGCGCACAGTACGAGGAAGCCGCAGAACAGACCGCGCAACAGCCGCTCCGGCATGGCGTGGGCGACCTTCACACCCCAGCTGATGCTCATCAATCCACCGACCGCCAAGGGCAGGCCAATCATCCAGTCCACTTCATGGTGCACCGCATAAGTCACCAAGGTAACGCTGGTGCTCGGCAATGCCAGCGCGAGTGACAAACCCTGAGCGACCACCTGGGTGGTGCCGAACAAGCTTGTCAGCACCGGTGTCGCCACCACCGCCGCGCCCACCCCGAACAAACCGCCCATGCTGCCGGATACCGCGCCGAGGACACCCAGCCATCGCGGCGAGTAATTCATCTGCGCCGACGGCGGCGCGTTGGTGGTGAACATTCTCAGAAGGTTGTACGCCGATAGCGCGACCAGGAACGCGACGAAGGCGATACGCATGGTTTGCGCATTGATACCAACTGCCCACAGCGATCCGACCCAGGCGAAGCAAAAACCCATTGAGGCCAGAGGCAGTGCGTGACGCAATTCAATGCGATTGCGCTGGTGATAACGCCACAGCGCCAACATCACGTTGGGGACAACCATCACCAACGCGGTGCCTTGAGCAAGCTGCTGATCAAGCCCGAACAGCACCCCCAGCAACGGAATCGCGACCAGACCGCCGCCAATCCCGAACAGTCCGCCAAGGGTCCCCAGGGCGATGCCGAACAGTCCATACATAAAAAACTCAGTCACAGCCGATTTCCCCTCCATTCCAGGGCACCCATCCTACGCATTCACTGCGGACAGGAAAATGCACAGCAACGCAAAATATCTGGCGCAATAAACATTCGCCCGCTAGATTCATGACGATCACAGATCAAGGTTTCAGAATGAACACCGACAGCACTACCCGGGATAACTGCGACGACCTGTTGCTGAACAATCAGACGTGCTTTGCCCTGCACTCCACTTCGCTACTGATGACCAAGGTCTATAAGCCGTTGCTGCAAGCGCTGGGCCTGACCTATCCGCAGTACCTGGCGATGATGGTGTTGTGGGAACGGGATGGTCTGACCGTCGGTGAAATCAGCACGCGCCTGCTCACCGACCCCGGCTCCCTGACGCCACTGCTCAAGCGCCTGGAAGTCGAAGGCTTGCTCACTCGCACCCGCAGCCGTGAAGACGAGCGGGTGGTGATTGTCGAGCTGACTGAACAGGGTCGAGCCCTGCGGGACAAGGCGCGGGATGTTCCGCAATGCATTCTCGGCGCTAGTGGCATGACGCTTGAGCGATTGCAGAACCTGCAAGCGGAACTGCAGGTGCTGCGCAGTAATCTGCAGGACAGCCTCTAACCCTGGAAACGCAACACATCCAATGTGGGAGCAAGTCCGCTCCCACATTTTTTTTGCGGCGCCCATGAGAATCCTTGCAGGAAAATTTTTTTGAAAATTTATCTTGCGCACTAACTATTTGCGAGATACATTCATCTCGCACTTACTTAGCGCACAAACATTTAGCGCAAAAATCCAAACCTGAAGCGAGGCTCACATCATGCAAACTCTCTACACCGCAATCGCAACCTCCACTGGCGGCCGTGACGGTCGTGCGGTTTCCAGCGACAACATCCTCGACGTCAAACTCGCCACGCCCAAAGAACTCGGCGGTGCCGGTGGTGCTGCAACCAACCCTGAACAACTGTTCGCTGCCGGTTACTCGGCCTGCTTCATCGGCGCCCTGAAATTCGTCGCCAGCCAGACCAAACGCAACATCCCGGCCGACGCCTCGATCACGGCCCATGTCGGCATCGGTCAAATCCCTGGTGGTTTTGGCCTGGACATCGACCTGCACATCAGCCTGCCGGGTCTTGAACAAGCCGACGCGCAAACTCTGGTCGACGCTGCCCACCAGGTCTGCCCGTACTCCAACGCCACCCGTGGCAATGTCGAAGTGCGCCTGCACGTCACCGTGTAATCGCAGACTCCAGGACTGAACAGGAAACGACCATGAACACTTTCAGCAAAGTCTTGACCGGCACCCTTCTCGCCCTCTCCATCCACAGCGCATTCGCGGGCGACGGGGTTGAACACAACACCCAGGCCTTCCTCGATGTGCTGAACGCCGGCACCGGCAAACCGTTGGAACAGCTCACCCCGAAAGACGCTCGCGCCGTCTTGGCGGGTGCACAAGCCGGGGTGAAACTGACGCTGCCGACAGCGGATGTCAGCCAGAAGACTATTCAAGTCGACGGCCAACCGATCAGCCTGACCATCGTCAGGCCGGCCGGGGTCAAAGGCGAGCTGCCAGTGTTCATGTACTTCCACGGCGGTGGTTGGGTGCTCGGGGATTTCCCGACACACGAACGGCTGGTTCGGGATTTGGTCACGGGCTCGGGTGCCGCAGCCGTGTTCGTCAATTACACGCCGTCGCCGGAAGCGCATTACCCGGTGGCGATCAACCAGGCTTACGCCGCGACGAAATGGGTGGCCGAGCACGGTAAAGACATCAACGTCGACGGCAAGCGCCTGGCCGTGGCCGGCAACAGCGTCGGCGGCAACATGGCGGCCGTGGTTGCACTGATGGCCAAAGACAAAGGAACGCCGGCGATCAAGTTCCAGGTGCTGTTGTGGCCGGTGACCGATGCAAGCTTTGAAACGGCTTCTTACAACCAGTTTGCCGAGGGGCACTTCCTTACCAAAAACGCGATGAAGTGGTTCTGGGACAACTACACCACCGACGACAAGCAACGGAACGAGATCTACGCCTCGCCGCTGCGGGCGACCACCGCACAGCTCAAAGGCTTGCCGCCTGCGCTGGTGCAGACCGCCGGTGCCGATGTCCTGCGTGACGAAGGTGAAGCGTATGCGCGCAAACTGGATGAGGCGGGAGTGCCGGTGACGGCGGTTCGCTACAACGGCATGATTCACGACTACGGTTTGTTGAATGTCATCAGTCAGGTGCCGGAAGTACGCTCCGCGATGCTGCAAGCGTCCGAAGAACTGAAGCAACATTTGAAGAAATAACACCGTTCACCCAAGGAGCCGCGTACATGTGCGGCACGCACAAAAAAGCCCGACTCAATGGTCGGGCTTTTTCATTCCTGAAGCGGTGCTTATTTAGCACGGCCTTTGTAGGAACCGCCTTCGCGGGTGTCGATCTCGATCTTGTCACCGATTTCGATGAAGTCAGCTACTTGCAGCTCGGTACCGTTGCTCAGCTTGGCTGGCTTCATGACCTTGCCGGAAGTGTCACCGCGAGCGGAACCTTCGGTGTAGTCAACGACGCGCACGATGGTGGTCGGCAGCTCTACGGACACCAGACGCTCTTCGAAGAAGATCGCTTCGCAAACATCGGTCATGCCTTCTTCAACGAAAGGCAGAACGGCTTCGATGTCTTCAGCGTTCAGCTCGTACATGGTGTAGTCGGTGGTGTCCATGAACGTGTAGGAGTCGCCGCTGATGAAGGACAGGGTCGCTTCTTTGCGGTCGAGGATTACGTCGTCCAGTTTGTCGTCAGCGCTGTAAACGATCTCGGTCTTGTAACCGGTCAGCAGGTTTTTCAGCTTGGTCTTCATGATCGCGCTGTTACGACCCGACTTGGTGAATTCAGCTTTCTGAACCAGCCAAGGATCGTTTTCGAGACGGATCACCATACCGGGTTTCAGTTCTTTACCAGTTTTCATTGCGAATATCCGAATTTGGATGGGATTTACAAAAATCTAGGCCGCGTATCATATCCAATTTAGGTAAAACTGTACCAGCGCTGCGGCAAGATCCGCCTGCAAGGCTTGTTCCAGACACCACGCTTCGGCATGTTTTTGCAGTTCCGGCCAGTGTTTACGAGTGGTCAGCCAGTCATCCGACATATCATGCCCGGCATTCCACTTCCGCCAAAGACCGCTGATCGCCTCGCGTGCCGGCGCGGACAGGCCATTTGTGTACAGCGAAAGGAAGGCGTCGAGCTTGTCCAGGTGGATGTCTTCGTCCTGGCGATAGATGTGCCAGAGCAGTGGCCGGCCCGCCCATTGCGCCCGGACGAACGAATCTTCGCCGCGCACGGCGTTGAAATCGCAGCACCACAGCAGCTTGTCATATTGATCCTGCCGGACAAACGGCAGCACTTGCACGGTCAAGGCATCACGCACATGCAAGGCACCTGCCGCCAACCCCTCAACACCGAGCCAGCGCTCGACATCCCCCAGAATCCGTCCTTCGGGCACCAATAAATGTGTGGGCGCCGGATCGGCTGCCATCACTTCCAGCCAACTGGCCAGCCCGGCATTCTCGTAGGCAAACAGCGAGATCAGCTGCGCATCCTGCGCACGGTCAATGCCTAAACCCTGCAGGAATGCCCGTTGCGCCTCGGGGCTTTGTTGAAATTGCCGACGTCGTTCGAGCAATCCGCGTTCACGCAGCAAGCCGCCGGTACCCTTGTGGAATCCCGGAAAGAAAAAGTATTTCTGCACGCTTTTGTATTTCACCGAGGGCAAGCCGTGGCAGCCGATGACCCAATCCTCGGCGCTCAAGTAATCGAGGTTCAGCCACAGCGGTGGTTTTTTCCGCGCGGCCATGGCGTCCATGTAAGCACTCGGCAATTGGCAGGCAAATGCAGCGATCACCACATCAGCGGCGTCGGTGGGGAGCCCGTCCACAGGCCATTGCCGGACGTCGACACCTTCCTGCCATTGCTGCGCAGCCTGAATATCGATGTCCGGGCAGAGACGCTCGAAAGCCCGCAGGTCGTCGACCCACAAACGAACCTCAAGTGCATGCTCGGCCACCAGTTGTCGGGCCAGGCGCCAGGTCACGCCGATGTCGCCAAAGTTGTCGACCACGGTGCAAAAAATATCCCAGCGGCTTTTCAATTGAGGCATTTCAGGCATTCCAGGCTTGCGTTGGCAAAGGCGCCGATTGTCCGCGTAAATTACCCCGTGCAGAAGAGCCGACGGCGATTAATCTTCATGCGACAATCGCCACTCGCCCGCGACCACCGCCAGGAGGCAGTCATGCCCTACCGTCCCAACCCGCGCCGCCGCTTGCCAATCCAGCTCAACGCCCTGCAACTGACCGGCAGCATTGCCCTCGGTATGTGGCTAGGATTTCTGGCCATCGCGCTGACCTGCTGGCTCGCTTCACGCCTGCTGTTCAGCGAGCAATTGGCGCCGGTGGCGCAAGCGGTCGAGCAATTGGCCAAACCACCCATGGTGGCGCAACCGGTGCCAGACATTCCGCCGCAGAGCCCGCTGTTCGATCAATACGAACAGAACCTGCGCAAGAACGAACAGGCCCAACGGCTCGATCAGGCGCGCAGCAGCAAGCGCAATCTGTCGAACCCCAATTGCCAGTTCTGGCTGCAACAGGACCGCACGGCACCGAGTGAAAAAAGCCGCGCCAACGTTTTGCAATTCTGCGATTGATCATGAACAAACAGATCGTCCACCAATTGATTATCGACAAGCTGCGGATCGACCTCGACATTGCCGAGCGTGCCGCGCAAACCGCCTACGAAACCGCGACCCACGAAGAGAACATCGCCGAGAACAAGTACGACACGCTCGGGCTGGAGGCGTCATACCTGGCGGCAGGACAGGCGAAACGCGTGGAAGAAATCCGGCAGTCGCTGGTGCTGTGCCAGAACCTGTCGCTGCGGCCTTACGACGATCAACGTGGCATCGAAGTCGGCGCCCTGCTCGGTCTCGAAGACGAAAAGGGTCGCGAGCAATGGCTGTTTCTCGCCCCGGATGCAGCGGGACTGAAGGTCGATCTGGTAGGGCAGATGATTACCGTCATCACCCCTCGCTCACCGCTGGGCAAAAGCCTGCTGGGCAAGTTCGAAGGGGACGAGGTGGAGATTTTGGTGGCGGGCGCTCGGCAACAGTTTTCCGTTACCGAGGTGGTCTGAAACCGGAAATTAATGGACCGGCAGTTCGACGCCGTCGAACAGCTCTTCCAGTTCCTGCTTGTTGTGGCACTGGATGGCTTTGGCCATGACTTCGCGGGTCAGGTGCGGGGCGAACTTCTCGATGAAGTCGCACATGAAGCCACGCAGGAAGGTGCCGCGACGGAAACCGATTTTGGTGATGCTGGATTCGAACAGATCGCTGGCGTCGAGCATGACGAGGTCGCTGTCGAGTTTGGCGTCGACCGCCATTTTCGCGACGATGCCCACGCCCAGGCCCAGGCGAACGTAAGTCTTGATCACGTCGGCGTCGGCGGCGGTGAACACCACTTTCGGGGTCAGGCCGCGATGGCTGAATGCCTCGTCGAGCTTCGAGCGGCCGGTGAAACCGAACACGTAAGTCACGATCGGGTATTCAGCCAAGGCTTCGAGGGTCAGCTTCGACACTTTGGTCAGTGGGTGGCCCTGAGGCACGACCACGCACCGGTTCCAGCGATAACACGGCATCATCACCAGATCACCGAACAGCTCGAGGGCTTCGGTGGCGATGGCGAAATCGACGGTGCCGTCCGCCGCCATTTCGGCGATCTGCATCGGCGAGCCCTGGTGCATGTGCAGCGCAACGTCCGGGTATTGCTTGATGAAATTGCTGATCACCGGCGGCAACGCATAACGCGCCTGGGTGTGGGTCGTGGCGATCGACAGGGTGCCTTTCTTCTCGTTGGAGAACTCCTGGGCGATCTGCTTGATGCTTTCAACCTTGCGCAGGATCTCGCCAGCGGTGGTGATGATTCGCTCGCCGGCCGGGGTGACGCGGGTCAGGTGTTTGCCGCTGCGGGCAAACACCTCGACGCCCAGTTCGTCTTCCAGCAGGCGGATCTGTTTACTGATACCCGGTTGCGAGGTGTAAAGGCTTTGGGCTGTAGCGGAGACGTTGAGGTCGTGGTGCGCCACTTCCCAGATGTAGCGCAATTGTTGAAGCTTCATATGTATCCCTCAAAGCAGGTAGACGCCACGGGCATCAGCGACGGTATATAACTATATTAATGGTTTGAATAATAAATCTAGAACTTTTTTATCAGACCGCCACTATTTACACACTAGCGATCCCCTTGACGGCGCCGCTCCACCAGCGGCACCAGATAGACCGGCACCCGAGCCAACTGCAATACCCGCGCTGCGGTCCTGCCCAGGGGCGTTTCCGCGCCAGCACCATGGCTGTGACTTCCTACGATCAACAAATCCACAGAGAGTTTCTGCGCCTGGTCGAGAATCACCTGCGACGGATCGCCCTGAATCACCCGCACCGCTTGAATCCGCTCCAGGTCCTGCTCGCCTTCGTCCCCCAGTTCCTCACGAAAGCTGTCGAGCACACGCTGCTCGATATTGGCGATGACCGTGCTCAAGCCTTGGCTGTGGAAATCGTTCAGCGCCTGCTCATCGAGATAACTCTGTAGCACCGACTCGGCAAACAGCCCCATGGGTTCGACGGCGTGCACCACGTACAGGTCGGCATTGAAGGTGCGCGCCAGCGCCAAGGCATGCTGCATCACCAAAGGGGCGTACAGGCCGAGGTCAGTGGCATACAGCATCGAACGAATCATATGACCTCCTTGAATACCAACATGGCGGAGATTTGATTCAGCTTAGCAGTGCCTTGGCGAGTACGACGCCCCGCGTAACGCGTTGAACCGTGGGCTTAAACCTTTTGCTCGTTGCTTATGCCATGCGGCACATGGCCGGTAGCAACCACCTCGCGGGCCAACTCGCAATGACCGGCCTGATCGTCGAAAAACACGTCGGCGGCAAAGGCTTCGAGAAAGGCGGACTTGGTCAGGCCGCCGAGAAACAGCGATTCATCCAGACGTATATCCCACTCGCGCAACGTGCGGATCACCCGCTCATGCGCCGGCGCCGAACGTGCGGTGACCAACGCAGTGCGGATCGGGCAAGCGTCCTCCGGGAACTCACGCTGCAACAGATTGAGCGCCGCGAGAAAGCCTTTGAACGGCCCGCCACGCAGCGGCTCGCGGGCACTTTCACGCTCGCTGGCCTGAAACGCTTCGAGGCCGCTGGCCTGATAAACCCGCTCAGACTCGTCGGAAAACAGCACCGCGTCACCGTCAAAGGCAATCCGCAGTTCATCGCTGGCGGCACGGCTGGCACCGCCCGAGAGGATGGTCGCCGCCGCAAACCCGGCATCCAGCGCGCTGCGCACGTCTTCGGCATGGGTCGACAGAAACAGGTCGCATCCAAACGCCTTGAGATACGGATACGGGCTGCGTCCACCGACAAATGCCGCGCGAGAAATCGCCAACCCGTAGTGGTGAATCGAGTTGAACACCCGCAGCCCTGTGTCGGCGCTGTTACGCGACACCAGGATCACTTCGACCCTGGCGCGACCCAGACGGGTGTTCAGGTTGAGGAGTTTTTCAACCAGCGGGAATGCGTCTCCCGGCTCGAGAATTTCTTCTTCGTGCTCGATCTGATATTGCCGGTACGCCTCGACGCCGCTCGACAGATAGACCTTGTGGCTTTCGCTCAGGTCGAACAGCGCGCGCGAAGAAATCGCCAGCACCAGTTTGTCGTCAATCGTCTTGGCCATGCCCTTCCCCCTCGGGTTGATCGACTCAGGTGTTGCCTCGATCGATAAAACTCAGACTGCGGTACAACGCTTCGATCCGTGGCAATTGGCATCCCGCTGCCTTGGCGGCTGCCAGTGGCCGGGCATAAATTGCCGCCAGTTCCAGCGGTCGCTTGTGCAGAAAATCGTGGTACATGCTCGGCCAGTAGTCCGGCATTTTCTCGGTCATTATCAACAGAAAGTCGGCGTAACCGGCGGGCATGTCGTGACCACAGGCCTTGGCGCCCAGCACGACTTCGGCCATCAAGTCCTTGATCAGTTGCCGACTGTCGGCATCGGCCATCAACGGTGCAGTGCCCGCCCCGAGCAGTACCGACAGGCCGTTGTAAGGAATATTCCAGACCAGTTTCTGCCAGCGTGCCTGGTGCAGGTTGGGCATGGCCTGAGAATCGATACCGGCGCTGCGGAACAACGTGGCGCCCTCCTCCACAATCGCCATGCGCGCCGTTTCATCGCTGGCAGGACCGCTGTGGTAGCCGACATTTACCGCGCCGAGGGCCTGATGAGTGACCCGGCCCGGCCCGGTGCGATGGACGCAGATGAGACAAAGGCCGCCGAGCAGGTGCAGAGAGTCCGGGAGTAATTCACGCAGACTGTCTTCGACGTCAAGGCCGTTTTGCAGCAACAGAACCTTGGCGTTCGGCGCGGCAGCCTGAATGATCGACGGCGCCAGATCGGCGTTACTGGTGGTCTTCGCCCCGACCAGCAGCCAGTCGCAGGGTGGCATGTCTTCGGCGGACGAATAAGCTTGAACCGGATTCAACGTCAGCACGCCGTGCGGCGCACTGTCGATTTGAATGCCGCGCCCCGCCACCGCTGAAAACTCGCTGCGCAACAGAAAATGCACATCGAACCCGGCACGCGCCAGCATCACCCCGTAAAACCCGCCGATAGCACCGGTTCCGATAATACCGATGGTCGGCTTGGCAACTGCACCCGTCATGGCAACTCCTCTGCTGTTCTCGTCAACGCCTGCAGCACGGCTTCATTGAGCTCGGTAGCGGTCAGGCGTGAGTTTAGTGCTCCGAAGAACTCACCGTCGCGCACCACAAACAGCGCCGGCAAATGAAAGACCTGATAACGCTCGGCCACCCCGCCATTGTCCCCGGCATCGATCCAGCACACGCGATCGACTTCCAGAGCAAGACTTGGCAATTGCGCACGGGCAAATCGGCAACTGGCACAGCCGACGCTGGTGAAAATAACCAGCGATACGCCGGGCATCGCCAGCAACCGTTGGTCGGCGTCGAAATCGGTCAGCTCCAATTCGACCACTATACTGGGTGAAACAATGTCAGATGGCCGACACATGGAGTCCGTGCTCATGGGACGTTTTATTCCTCATCCTGACGATGTGCCTGTTGAATTAACGTTGCTCGATCATGCCTGCATTTCGCGGCAACGGCTGCACACTATCAGCCTCGGGGGCATGGCTTGCAATTACCACCGCGCCTGGCGCCACGGTACGGCGCTGGAAGTGCGCATCCCGACTTTGAACCCCGATTTGCGTTATCTGGGCTATGTAGCCTGGTGCCTGCGGCGCAAGCGCGGTTACCTGGTGGGCATCGCTTTTGTCGATGAGCAGATGATGTTCAGTGCCCGGATGGGCGAACAGGTGTGCCAGATCGAACGTTACTGCCGCCTGCATGACGCCCATGATGATCTGCACAAAACCCAGGCACGGGCCCTTGAATGGGTCCAGCAACATGCCGACGAGTTTTCCCAGGACACGGTTAGCAAGGCATTCGCGCAGGCTGTACTGGATTAGCCGGCGTTATCAATTCGTACCGAATGCCCCTGAAAACGCCGTCTGCCCATTGTCGAGCCACGGTGTAACGCGCTAAGGTTCCGCTCCCCGACGCGCTTAATTTGCTGTGCTCCGCCGCGCGGGTTCGCTGGCGGAAGGCACCCGTGACCTGACGAGTAAACGATGGCTGATTTACCGATCAACGACCTAAACGTCGCCTCCAACGAAACGCTGATCACTCCTGACCAGCTCAAGCGTGATATCCCTCTGAGCGACGCTGCCCTGCGCACCGTCACCAAGGGTCGCGAAGTCATTCGCAACATTCTTGATGGCACCGATCACCGTTTGTTTGTCGTCATCGGGCCGTGCTCGATCCACGACATCAAGGCTGCCCACGAATACGCCGAGCGCCTGAAGGTACTGGCGGCGGAAGTGTCCGATACCTTGTATCTGGTCATGCGCGTGTATTTCGAGAAGCCACGCACCACCGTCGGCTGGAAAGGCTTGATCAACGATCCGTACCTCGACGACTCGTTCAAGATTCAGGACGGTCTGCACATCGGTCGTCAGTTGCTGCTGGACCTGGCCGAAATGGGCCTGCCGACCGCCACTGAAGCCCTTGACCCAATTTCCCCGCAATATCTGCAGGACCTGATCAGCTGGTCGGCCATTGGCGCGCGCACTACCGAATCCCAGACTCACCGTGAAATGGCCTCCGGCCTGTCCTCGGCAGTCGGCTTCAAGAATGGCACCGACGGTGGACTGACCGTTGCGATCAACGCTCTGCAATCGGTTTCCAGCCCGCATCGTTTCCTCGGGATCAACCAGGAAGGTGGCGTGTCGATCGTCACCACCAAGGGCAATGCCTACGGTCACGTCGTATTGCGCGGCGGCAACGGCAAGCCGAACTACGACTCGGTCAGCGTCGCCCTGTGCGAGCAGGCGCTGAACAAGGCGAAGATCAAGCCGAACGTCATGGTTGACTGCAGCCACGCCAACTCCAACAAGGACCCGGCGCTGCAACCGCTGGTGATGGAGAACGTGGCCAACCAGATCCTCGAAGGCAACCAGTCGATCATTGGCCTGATGGTCGAAAGTCACCTGAACTGGGGCTGCCAGGCCATTCCGAAAGACCTCGCCGACCTGCAATATGGCGTGTCAATCACCGATGCCTGCATCGACTGGGCCGCTACCGAAACCACCTTGCGCAGCATGCATGCCAAGCTCAAGGATGTGCTGCCGAAGCGCGATCGGACCTGATCACTTTTCAGCGCACAAAAAAACGCCGGGCTATACCCGGCGTTTTTTTAAGCGTTCGTTTTACTGGCTCAGCTTGGCCGCATGCCGCTGATGACGCTCCATGTAGCGCTCCACGTAGGAGCACGATGGAATCACCGTGTAGCCCATTTCCTCAGCATACTGCAGCGCCTGTTCGGTCAATGCCGCTGCAATGCCACGGCCACGCAAGGCGTTGGGCACGAAGGTGCGGTAAATATCCAGGGTCTGTTTCCCCAGATCCATATAGGTCAGGTAGGCACGATGACCGTCCACATTGGTCTCGAACTGATGACCAGCCTGGTCATGGTGGATGGACAACGCCTCACTCATCACTACTCCTCGCGGGTCTTTGATTCTGACCCCTACCTTACCGATGTTTGTCCGGCGAAGGAACATCTACGCCACCCCGTGCCTGAATGGACACCGAGAAAAGCTACACCGATCTCGCGCAACCGAGCACGTATCAAATAGTAGGCACCATTGGCAAAAATGCTCAAGATACGCTCGTCATTACGCAAGGTTTGACAGGTGTCGCTCCGGGTGACGCAGGGGCGGCTCGACCGAAGCTCTCTGCGGGTCGATCGCCTGAACATTGCCGGATGTTGAGACTTGAGACGAGCGCCCTTCTTTTAAGTCACCTCAACTAGAAGAAAGAGTTGAGAGGTGCCGCGCAAATCGCGAACATAAGTGTAGACGAATCCATATACACAGACTTTAGCCAAGTCCACAAAAGCAGTCGCGTTTCCGGGAACTTTTTCGTGCCAACTCGCTCAGCTCGGGCCTTGCAGCTGGATATTTTTTAATCAAACGCAAGTAAAAGTTGCTCGAAAAAGAATCAACGCCTACAATTTTTTTTGCTTCTTGCTTTACGTCAGTTTACTTACGACAAGTAATGGGTAGTATGTACGCCGGCTATTTCCTCACTCTGAGGAGACAGCTACTTAATAGAAAGTCCTTGAAGGGGAACACGATGAACAACGTTCTGAAATTCTCTGCTCTGGCTCTGGCCGCAGTTCTGGCTACCGGTTGCAGCAGCGTATCGAAAGAAACCGAAGCACGTCTGACTGCTACTGAAGACGCAGCAGCTCGCTCCCAGGCTCGTGCAGACGAAGCTTACCGTAAAGCTGATGAAGCTCTGGCTGCTGCTCAAAAAGCACAACAGACTGCTGACGAAGCTAACGAGCGCGCTCTGCGCATGCTGGACAAAGCTAGCCGCAAGTAATAGTCCTTCGGGATTGTTATCAAGCCGACCCAATTTGGGTCGGCTTTTTTATGCGCGGTGGTTTTGTACCCGCCATAAAAAACCCGCCTACGCAGCCAGCATAGGCGGGTTCTGTTCGAGCCTTACTGCAATGGATCGAGCGGCACGCTCGTGACCATCGGCGCTGAACCGTTCGGCACGCCGATCTCCACCGGCAAACCGTCTTCAGCCGCGACTACATCACGGACCACGTCCCAGTTCATCCGCAGGTTGTTGGTGACGTCTTCACGCTTGAGCATCGCGTTGATCACCGCGGTGTGCTTGTCGACCACCGACGGGTTGCCTTTGTCATCCAGCGGCGTATGCGCCTCCAGGTAAACCTTGCCACCACTTTTACCGAACTTGTAGGCGTCGTTGATGATGCGCACCGACGTCCCCACCGGCACCATGGTAGCCATCTCCAGTACGTTGTTGTTGAACATGCGGAAGCAACCGTGGCTGGTGCGCATGCCAATGCCGAACTTCTTGTTCGACCCGTGGATCAGGTAGCCCGGTGTACCCAAGGTGAACTTGAACGGCCCCAGCGGGTTATCCGGGCCGGCCGGCACGACGTTCGGCAGCGGATCGCCATCCGCCAGGTGCTCGGCCTTGATCGAGGCTGGAGGGGTCCAGGTCGGGTTCGGCGTCTTAGCCGTGATGGTGGTGTGAGCGATTGGAGAACCCCAACCCTCACGACCGATACCCAGCGGGAAGGTGTAAACCACGTTCCGGCCTTTCGGATAGTAATAGAGACGGTATTCGGCCAGGTTGATGACGATACCTTCACGCGGTCCCGGCGGCAGGATGAAGCGCGTCGGCAGCACGATTTCAGTGCCGGCGCCCGGCAACCAGGCATCGACGCCGGGGTTGGCCGCGACCATTTCCGAGTAACCCAGATCGTAAGTGGTGCCAAGGTCGGCGAAGGTGTCTTCGTACTTGGCCTTGATGACCTGAACCTGGCCGATGATGTCTTCACCGGGCGGGGGCAGGGGCAACTCCAATGCTGCTGCGGGGCCTGCGGCACAAAGGGCGGCAAGTGTCAGGCAGCGGGTGACGGCAGGAAAGCGCGGCAACATCCGGAAAATCCTTCGCATGATCGACTGGGTATAAGAACGCGATTGTACACCGCAGCTCCGGTATTCGGGGAGATGCACCGATAGAGCGCGCACTGCCCGATCAAAATCTGAACGCGTACGCCGCCCCGTAGGAGCGAGCTCGCTCGCGCTGGGCGTCAACGATAACGCGTGCTGCCTGAATGAACGCGTTGCCTGGACGTTTTTCGCGAGCAAGCTCGCACCTACAGGCGGGATGCCGCGCCATCACAGCTCGAACCGCAACTCCGGCCAGATCGGCGAAGTACCGCGCTTCTGCGATTCCAGGATCGCCCGACACAACGAGCACAGGCGCTGATCCTGAAACACTCGACGCTCGACACTCGACCAGCGCGGCTGCGCCGGCAGCAAGCTTCCGCACAAGGTTCGATCAGCCGAGCCGCCCAGCTCCAACTGCCGGGTCACCAGGTGCACCCGCACTTCCTGGCAGGCGAACAGATCCAGCTGTTCGTCAGGCTCGATCAGTTGGTAAGCAAAAAGGGACCAGGCAGGACGCGGCATCGGGGGCTCCAAATCGGGGGCGCCACCTTAGCCGAAACACCGCCACTAGAAAAGCGTCAAAGCAGCGGTTTCAGTGTCGGCCAGACATTTTCCAGCAACTTGTCCTGGGCCCCGACAGCCGGGTGCAGTCCGTCAGCTTGCATCAGTTCCGGATGACCGCCCACGCCGTCGAGAAAAAACGGCACCAGCGGAATTTTTTTCTCGTTGGCCACGTTACCGAACACCTCGGCAAACGCCTTGGTGTAGCGCGCGCCGTAGTTGGGAGGCAGTTGCATGCCGAGCAACAACACTTTGGCGCCGCTGGCTTTGGAGCTGTCGATCATCGCTGCAAGGTTTTGTTGCAATTGCGTTGGCAGCATTCCGCGCAGGCCGTCGTTGCCGCCCAATTCGAGGATTACAAGTTCCGGCTTATGCTCTGCAAGCAGCGCCGGCAGGCGCGCCTGGCCTCCGGCACTGGTGTCGCCACTGATAGACGCGTTGACCACCTTATCGTCGAAACCGTCGCGCTTGAGCCGTTGCTCAAGCAACGACACCCACCCCAAGCGGGTATCCAGTCCGAAACCGGCGCTGATACTATCGCCAACGATCAGGACTGTACCCGCCGCTGCGTTCTGGGCCATGCACATCAAGGCCAGGCCAGCACTCAAAAACCACACACGCATCGGATTCTCCATGGGCGCAAGCATTCTCACCGCGAAGAACCTCAGCAAAGTGGTTCCCAGCGCGGAAGGTGAACTGACTATCCTGCACGAACTCAGCCTGGAACTGAACAAGGGCGACAGCCTGGCCATCGTGGGCGCGTCCGGTTCCGGCAAATCCACCCTACTCGGCCTGCTCGCCGGCCTCGACTTGCCAAGCAGTGGCGAAGTGACCCTCGCCGGCCAAGGCCTGAGCAATCTCGATGAAGACCAGCGTGCGCGCATCCGCGCCGAACACGTCGGTTTTGTATTTCAGTCCTTCCAACTGCTCGACAGTCTCAACGCGCTGGAAAACGTCATGCTGCCGCTGGAGCTCGATGGCCGCAAAGACGCCCGTGAGCGCGCCACCGAACTGCTGCAACGCGTCGGCCTGGGCCAGCGCCTCACCCACTCGCCACGCCAGCTCTCCGGGGGTGAACAGCAACGCGTGGCGATTGCCCGTGCGTTTGCCGCCGAACCCGACGTGCTGTTCGCCGACGAACCCACCGGCAACCTCGACAGCCACACCGGCGAGCGCATCAGCGACTTGCTGTTCGAACTGAACAAGGAGCGCGGCACGACCCTGGTGCTGGTGACTCACGATGAACGCCTGGCACATCGTTGCCGGCGCCTGATCCGCCTTGAAGCCGGCCTGCTGGTCGCCCCTCTGGAGCCTTGATGGCACGCCTGCCGCTGTTGCGCCTGTTCAGTATTGCCATCCGCCAACTGCTGCGCGACGCCCGCGCCGGCGAGTTGCGGGTGTTGTTCTTCGCCCTGGTGGTGGCAGTAGCGGCGAGTACCGCCATCGGTTATTTCGGCGCCCGCCTGAACGGCGCGATGATGCTGCGCGCCACTGAATTCCTCGGCGCCGACCTGTTGCTTGAAGGCAGTTCACCGGCGCGCCCCGAACAGATCAGAAGCGGCACCGACCTGGGCCTTGAACACGCGCAGGTGGTGGAATTTTCCAGCGTCATCGCGACCGACAACGGCATTCAGCTGTCGAGCATCAAAGCCGCCGACGACGTCTATCCATTGCGCGGCGAACTGAAAAGCGCCCCGGCGCCTTTTGCCCCGGAAGAATCCGGTGGCGGACCGAAACCCGGCGAGGCCTGGGTCGAAGCGCGATTGCTGACCGCGCTGGATCTGAAGATCGGCAACAGCATCGACGTCGGTATGCGCACCCTGAAACTGGCACGCGTGCTGACCTACGAACCCGACCGCGCCGGCAATTTCTACAGTCTGACGCCACGGGTACTAATCAACCTCAGCGACCTCGCCGCGACTGGCGTGGTGCAGCCAGGCAGCCGGGTCAGCTACCGCGAACTCTGGCGCGGCAAGGCCGAAGCGCTGGAAACCTACCGTCAATTGATCAAACCCGGCCTCGCCGCCAACCAGCGCATCCAGGATGCGCGCGACGGCAACCGGCAGATCGGTGGTGCGCTGGGCAAGGCCGAACGTTACTTGAACATGGCCAGCCTGGTCGCGGTGCTGTTGTCCGGCGTCGCGGTGGCGCTGTCGGCGACACGTTTCGCCACCCGCCGCTTCGATGCCAGCGCATTGTTGCGCTGCCTGGGTTTGTCTCGTCGGGAAACCATGCTGCTGTTCAGTGTGCAGCTGACGGTGCTGGGACTGTTGGCCAGCCTCAGCGGCGCCCTGATTGGCTGGCTGGCGCAACTGGGCCTGTTTGCCCTGCTGCATGATTTATTGCCGACCGACGTGCCACCGGGCGGTCTGTTCCCGGCCATCGCCGGGATCGGCACCGGGCTGGTAGCGCTGGCGGGGTTTGCCTTGCCGCCACTGGCTGCGCTGGGTCGGGTTCCGCCGCTGCGCGTGCTGCGTCGGGACATGCTGCCCATTCCGTCCAGCACCTGGATGGTTTACGGCGCAGCACTCGGTGCACTCGGCTTGATCATGTGGCGCCTGAGCCTGGACCTGGTCCTGACCTTCGCCCTGCTCGGCGGCGGTGTCATTGCAGCGCTGGTGCTGGGCGGTTTGCTGTTAATGCTGCTGAAGAGCCTGCGCCGGATGCTCGCGCGCGCTTCGCTGCCCTGGCGTCTAGGATTGGGCCAATTGCTGCGCCATCCACTGGCCGCCGCCGGGCAATCCCTGGCGTTCGGTTTGATCCTGCTGTCCATGGCCTTGATCGCCCTGCTGCGCGGCGAATTGCTGGATACCTGGCAAAATCAGTTGCCAAAAGACGCGCCGAACTACTTCGCACTAAACATCCTGCCGGCAGACAAACAGGCCTTCACCGATCGCCTGGTCGAACTGTCGGCGCAATCGGCGCCTCTCTACCCGGTGGTCCCGGGACGGCTGATCAGCATCAACGGGGCGGCGGTGCAGGACATCGTCAGCAAGGACTCGGCCGGTGATCGCGCAATCCAGCGCGACCTCAGCCTGACCTGGGCCGCGGACCTCCCGGCAGGTAACACGCTCACTTCCGGCAACTGGTGGAGCGCACAGGCACCGGATGATGTTCCCGGCGTGTCGGTAGAAGGTAAAGTCGCCGAGAGCCTGAAACTCAAACTGGGCGATCACCTGGTGTTTACCGTCGGTGGAGTCAATCGCGAAGCGAAAGTCTCCAGCCTGCGGGACATCAACTGGGACAACTTCCAGCCGAACTTTTTCATGATATTCCAGCCGGGAACACTGAAGGATTTGCCGGCCACCTACCTGACCAGCTTCTACCTCGCGGCCGGTCACGATCAGCAGATCGTCGACCTGTCCCGAGCCTTTCCGGCGGTGACCATCCTGCAAGTCGAAGCGCTGCTGGAGCAACTGCGCAGCATCCTCGCGCAAGTCACCCTGGCGGTGGAATACGTGTTGTTGTTCGTGTTGGCGGCGGGAATGGCGGTGTTGTTCTCGGGCCTGCAAGCGACGCTGGATGAGCGCATCCGTCAGGGCGCATTGCTACGGGCACTGGGGGCCGAGCGACAGTTGCTGGTCAAGGCGCGGCGGATCGAGTTCGGCGTTCTTGGCGCGGTCAGCGGATTGCTGGCAGCGCTGGGTTCGGAACTGGTGAGTCTGGTGCTGTACCGCTACGCATTCGACCTGCCGTGGCACCCGCATCCCTGGTTGCTGGTGCTGCCATTGATCGGTGCCTTGCTGATCGGCGGCGCCGGTGTGTTCGGCACCCGTCGCGCCTTGAATGCCAGCCCCCTGACAGTCTTGCGCGAGGGTTGATGGACTCGCGCCTTCCCCTCACAGGAGGCAGACTCATAACTTCATACTAGTTGCGATACGTCACTGAGTTTATCCACCACAGAATATCTCCATTTGGAGTCTGCACAGTGGCCTCATCCCCCACCTCTTTTTTCAAAAGCGCACGAGCCATAGGAGAGTCGATAGAGATGTAATCGTTTCGACCGTAGATTTCATCGTAGCCAACGACTCTGAATTTCTTGAGCTCACCGGCCTCGTTTTCAACCTCAACCCACGCACCAAAAAATACCCTACCCTCCTGCTCGGGAGAATAGTGAACCACTCGCACATCTTCCAGCCGCTTACGCAGGTACCGGACCCGTCGATCGATTTCCCTCAGAAGCTTTTTGTTGTACTGGTAATCAGCGTTCTCACTCCGATCCCCCAGCGATGCAGCCCAGGTGACCTTTCTGGTCGTATCTGGGCGCTTCTCTCTCCAAAGATAATCGAGCTCTTGCTTGAGAGCCACATGGCCCTCGACAGTGATGATGTTAGTACTCAAGAATCCTCCAAGGCTTCAACTCTCAAACGCACGCTTCTGTACCGGAATAGCTCCCGCCGCAATTATGCAGTCCGACCCGCCGCCGCACCTACACGTCTGAAAGCGCGGTAGTCGTCACAATACGTTTTTGAAGCTCGCGAGGATGCAATCTTTACGAATGAGGGAGGGGGTTCTGCAGAACTTTCTCACATTCGGTTGCTTTTTCTACCGCCCGATTTCTGATGGCTGGACCGGGGAACGTGAAGTGAGAAACGTCAACAAGGCGGCTAACATCAGTAGCGCTGCGCTAGCGATGAAAGTGCTTTGGTAGCCGAGCGTGTCAAACAGTACGCCACCCACGGTGGAGCCCACTGCGATGGCCAGCTGCACGATTGCCACCATCAGTCCACCGCCCGCCTCGGCATGATCTGGCAGGACGTGCGCGATCCAACTCCACCAGCCCACTGGCGCAGCCGTTGCGATAAATCCCCAACGCCCAAGCAGCACCGCCACGGCGATAACCCAAGTGCCAGCAGGAATCAGCGCCACCAGAATCAGACCAATCAGTGCACGCCCAACCATGTGATGCATTGAGGGGAGATCGCTTGCCACCCGATGACTGCGTGACTGCCACGCAAGCATGATCACGACGGTTCAGCAGTGAGCCGGTTGTAAGTGCACTTCATGGATTAACTTATGAGTGACCAGGTTAAGGCCGGTCCTGGATAAACCCAGACGAAAAAAAGGGCCCTTTGGGGGCCCATTTGTATTCAAACCAAACTCATTTGGCCAGCCAGGACTCGACGGTAGCTGCACCGTGATCAGCTTTCCATTCTTTCAAACCCTTGTGATTGCCACCCTTCGTTTCAATTACTTCACCGGTGTGCGGGTTCTTATAGACCTTCACCTGGCGAGCCTTGCGAGTGCCTGCTTTGGGCGCGGCTACAGGCGAGCGTCGACCGGATTGGGAATCCAAAAGACTGATGACGTCCTTGAGGCTGTAACCGTATTTCGCGAGCAGATCACGCAGCTTCGTTTCAAATTCGATTTCTTTCTTAAGGCCAGCATCACCCTTCAGTGCTTCGAGTGCTTGGAGTTGTTCAGCGAGGTGTTTTTCGAGTTGACGAAATTCGGCAAGTTTGGACATGGAAAACCTCGGTATGATTAGTCTCTAAACGTTACACCAAATCATGGTTTGAATCCGTGTAAAAATGCCTGTTTTACTTGCACCGATCTTTTCAATTGCAACGGTCGCACGAGATCACTAACTATCAGAACAAAAAACAGCGTGCTCGCGAAGAGGAACGACCCAATGAATAAGGGTGTGGCGCGAATTGTCATTCAGGTGCTAATGGCCTGCGCACTCATCGCCATGCTAGTGCATTTGTTGCGGTGAGCGAATTACTGGCCTCATCTTCCTCTGTTTAGCAAGACCGATACACATAACCCGCTCTTGCTCATCTCATCCGCAAAACTCAATCGTATTTGCGCCCCCAGACGATCTGCAATCGCCTTGACGATAGCTAAACCCAGGCCAGAGCCTGCCTCCTCGGTCCCCAAGCTGCGGTAAAACGGATCAAACACCAGCAACTGTTCTTCTGCGCAGATACCTGGGCCTGAGTCCTTGACTTCAAGTATCACTTTGTCAAACGCCGAGTCGACCGCCAGGTCAACTCGCCCACCCGTTGGCGTATAACGGATCGCGTTGTCCACAAGGTTCCTGACCAGAATGAAGAGATCCATCTCGTTTCCAACCACTTGTATGTCGTCAAAACTTTGAGCACCCACATCGATGTGCCGGCGCTCTGCAAGAGGCAGCAAATCTTCTAGAACCCGTCGAAAAACGTTATGGACTGAAACTGATGTTGGTTTTCGATCCAGGCTCGATTGAGCTGCAGCTAACGCCAGCATTTGATCGATCAAATTTCTGCTGCGCTCAATGCCCAGTGACAGTGGCAAGAAACGCTCGTGGGCCGCAGTCGACATTTCTATAACGGACAATCGCTCCGCTTGCAGTGACAAGGCCGTCATTGGGGAACGCAGTTCGTGGGCGGCGTCAGCGATGAAGCGACGCTGGACCTCCATGGATTGCGAGACGCGCGCCAATAATCGATTGATCGCCAC
Source organism: Pseudomonas sp. GB2N2 (assembly GCF_054897705.1). Classification (NCBI taxonomy): domain Bacteria; kingdom Pseudomonadati; phylum Pseudomonadota; class Gammaproteobacteria; order Pseudomonadales; family Pseudomonadaceae; genus Pseudomonas; species Pseudomonas sp. GB2N2. The sequence goes on along the minus strand of NZ_CM142701.1, from coordinate 667,976 downwards.
GACGAAGGGTCGGATCTCGCTTGGCAGATGATGATCGTCGATAGGATGTAGCGCTTGTTCGTCGCGCTGGTCGATATCCTCCGAGAGAATTGCAATGGGACGGAACAGTTTGCGCACCAGATCTCTCACCACCAGCAGCAACACTGGAAAAAGAATGAGAAACGGCAGAAGACTGCGCCATGCGCTCTTTCGCGCTTCTTTCTCACGCACGTCGGCTTCCTGGGCAACAACGATACGTTCGCCACCAACCGTTGTTCTGACCAACACGCGAAAATTCTCGCCCGTGACGCTCAAGGTCGACAAGCCATCGGCCAGTGTTGCAGGAAAAGGCAGCGGTGTTGTTGCGTCGCCCCTACCGTTTGCGTTACTGCTATCGGCAAGATACTGCACGATAATCCTGGATTCTTCGTCGTCGCCAGCGACCTGTTCCACCACCGGGTAGTGCAAAGTCATCTTTTGCCGATCAAACAGGATAGCTACTTGACGCAAGGTCTCGTCCTGCATTTCGTGCGACTCGTTGATCGCAGAAATGAACGCGAACATGCCTGCCAGTACCGCCACGATCAGGATCGCCAGCGACAGTGTTACGGACAACCGCACCTGTACCGAATCGTTCAAGCGTTTTTTAAAACCATCCATCCCATTCCCCGGACATTCTTGATGACATGGTTCCCCAGTTTTCGCCGCAGCGCATGAATCAGAAATTCTACTGCGTTGCTCTCCACTTCATTGTCCCAGCCGTAAATGCGGTCTTCCAGCTCACTGCGCGAGAGAATGGCGCCGGGTCGGATTAATAGGGCCTGTAGCAGGGCGAACTCGCGGCTGGACAGCTGGACCTCAGGCGTGTGCGCAGTCGTCGCTAATTTGGATACGAGGTCCAGCGACACCACACCGTTGTCCAGCACTGACCGGGCACTCCCGCCTTTGCGGCGTAAAACGGCGCGCATGCGGGCCAGCAACTCTGCCATGGCAAAGGGTTTGAGCAAGAAGTCGTCGGCGCCAGCGTCGAGGCCGCGCAGGCGTTCATCGAGTCCATCTCTTGCGGTGATGATCAGCAACGGCACCGGGTTGTTGCGTGCGCGAATACCATCAAGCACATCGAGCCCGTCTTTGCCCGGCAAGCCGAGATCCAGAAGCACCAGGTCATAGGCTTGGGTTTCCAACGCCGCAAGGGCAGTGAGTCCGTTTTTCACCCAGTCTGCGGCGTAGCTGGCGTCATTGAGCGCGCCTTGAATGGCATCACCAATCATGGGGTCGTCTTCAACCAGCAATATCCGCATTGATCACTCCGCAAAAAAAAGTCCGCTGCCGAATCAACCCAATGTGCGCCTGTCGATCAGTGCTTGTCTTTCATCGAATCGAACGCTTTGAGCAGATCATCCATCGCCGCTTTGCAATCGCTCTGCTTTGGCGAGTTGGTGCGCAGGGCATCAAGTGCCCGGTCGATGGCTTTGTCCAGCACGTGCCAATCACTGGCGGCGCGAGGCTTGATGCCAGCTTCGGCGGAATCCCAGGAAGTTTCCAGGTCTTTTATGCGGGCTTTCGCGCCGGGCAGGTCATTTTTATCGACGAGCACTGCGACATCAGCAGCGGTGGCGCGAAACTCCGACAGATCGCCCAACCTGGAACCCGACTGCGCAGGCGCGCTCGTCGAGGTGGTCGGCGCACCAGAGCCCGGTTTGTCGGCGGGTTTCGAGCAGCCGGCGGCGATGCTGAGCAAAAAGATCGATGACACAATAGCAACGTGGCGGATCACATTTTGAAAGGTGCGCATGATGATTCCTTGATGGATTCTGACAATTTATTGATGGGCGGTTTTACGGTTGCCAACAGTGATCTGCGCGACCGCGACCAAAAGAACAATGACGCAAAGGAAAATAGCACTCGTCCAAGCGGCGCCCATGCCGAGCCCCCCATAGGTTTTAGCCTGAGTCAGCAGATCGCCGAGGGAGGCGCCAAATGGACGGGTAAGGATGTAGGCGATCCAAAAGGTCAACACGACATTGCCGCCCAAGCGCCAAGCCACCAGCGTTGCGGCGATCAGCCCACCGAAAATCATCGCGCCTAAAGTGAAACCCAGGCCTAGCGCTTCAGTGGCCAAGTCGCCCGCAGCGGTTCCGAGGGCAAAGGTGCATAGCACAGTCGCCCAATAGAAAAGCTCTCGTCGAGGGGTGACGATTTCGCGGATCGACAGGTTGTGTTCCACGGCATACCAGACAAGGAAGTTGATCGTCAGCAGAACCGCGAAGACTGCCGTGCTGGTGTACAGGCTGATGTCGAGCATGTCGGTCATGATGTCAGTGATCTGCGTCCCGACAATGCTCACCAGCACTACGGTTAACCAGTAGATCGGGGGGGAGTAAGCGTTGGTGCGCAGCTGAAAAAACAACGCGAGCGCTAGCAGAACGGCCATGCCGATGCTCGTCCAGGCAGCGCCGAAACCGGCATCCACTGCCAGAAAGTCCGCGCCGGTTTCACCCACCGTCGTCGACAGAATCTTGATCACCCAGAATGACAGCGTCACCTCGGGCACTTTGTTGAGCCATCCGGCTTTGTCGAGATTCATGTAGGGGTAGCCTCTCCTGATCTGCGCTTAACTTGCGTAGGAAAGAGGATACGTCGCGAAACTTAGCTGAGACTGAGCGCTACACAACTCAACGGCGGGTAATCAACCCTTGTCGGGCGACACGGGTCAGTTGCCTGATCACTTCGTGCGCATCTTCAACGCCAGGCGACTGAATCACCGCCAGATCGAAACTGTCGCTGGCGAACCGGGCCAGCGACTCACCGTCTTCGACAAACTGGATCAGGAATGCTGCAGGCCCACCGGTGCGGCGTGGCCAACCATCGAGGTAACGCAAGAGCGTCGGCTGATGTTTGCCGCCAAGCAGGATTTTTGGATTGCGCTGGGTGAGGTGTGCCGTGATCGAGAGGTGTGCCGTGATCGGCGCGGGGCGTACAACGGGGTTTAGTGCATTCATTGGTCGTGTCTCTGCCTCAAAAGTCTGCATGGCAGGTGAGAGGCAACACCGAACCAGCGCTTTAGCGGTATTTCGAAGCCTGTTTCAGACTTCTGTCGGCAACTGGATGAGTCACCTGGCGCCCCGCAAGTAGCTGTTTAAATCGGCGCATGGGAAGCATCCTAGAGAAGCTGACCGGACAGTGTCAAGAATGACAGCACAACAAAAAAGGCCCGCTCAATGCGGGCCTTTTCGTTGAGCCAGAGGGGTCAGCCGGCGATGGCGCGATCCACCGAGAGCTTGCCAGCGCCTTCGATCAGTACCGCGATGCTGCCACCCAGCAGGGCCAGGGCGAATTCGTAACCGTTGTTGGCCATAAACAGGCCGTGGCTGATGTGCACGCTGAAGATCGCGACCAGGGAAAGAATCACCAACCCTAACGCCGCTGGACGTACCAGCAATCCGATGATCAGGGCCAGGCCAGCGAAGAATTCAGTACCACCGGACAATGTAGCCATCAGGTAGCCCGGCGTCAGGCCGAGGCTTTCCATGTACTGCGCAGTCCCTGCCAGGCCGTAGCCGCCGAATGCACCGAACAACTTTTGCGAGCCATGGGCCGCGAAGATGATGCCGACGAAGATCCGCAGGACAGTCAAGCCGTAACCGGCGCGGGTGAACAATACCTTGTTGATCAGTGAGCTCATGCTGTGTCATCCATTCTGTAGTTATGTGTGCAGGTTGGGCGCTATATTAATCAATTAAATAAATGATGAAAACGCAATTATTTCGCCATAATGATCAGTTTATTCGATTACTTCCGCAAGGCCACTTTTTGCCCCTGAGGCTCCAGCGACTCCCGCTCCCGATCAAACGCCAGGTAATACTTGTTCACGCTATTAACATAGCTGACAGGCCCCATCCCCACCTGCTCCATAGCAATGCGCTCAACCTGGAAAAACCACTGGTTGGGATTCAAGCCCCGCCGCCGTGCTTCGGCGCGCATACCCTGCACCCGCTCGGGTCCGATGTTGTAGGCCGCCAGCACAAATGCCATGCGCTCACGTTCGTTGAGTTTGGGGCTGGCAAAAAACTTGCGGCGGATCATCGCCAGGTACTTGGCGCCGGCCTGCACGTTGGCATCGAGGTCCTGAATGTTATTGACCCCTACCCGCTGGGCTGCAGACGGCGTGATCTGCATCAGCCCGGTGGGGCCGCCACCGCCGCGAGAAGCGGGCTGCAGGGCAGACTCCTTGAACGCCAATGCCGCCAGGTTCAGCCAATCCATGCCCTGTGCATCAGCGTGCTTTTGCAGCACCGGGCGAAGTTTTTCCAGGCGCTGGCGATCAGCCTTGGCCAACGGGTAATGCACTTGATAGAGGCGTCGATAGATACGCAGGAACGCCGCATCCTGATCCGAAGGCTTTTTGTAGACCATCAGGAAACGATCGATACTGGCGCGCAGCATCGAAGCATCTCGACGCACAAACCAGAACTCCTCGCCCGGCTCGCTGATGAGTACCTGCCGATCGAAGCGCAACTTGGGCAGGATCTTGCCCCAGCGCTCGGCAATCGGTTGCTCGACGATAGTCAGGTGAAAGATCCCGCCCTGAACCATTTCCAGCACGTCTTCCACGGCCAGACTCGGATCGACCCACTCGATCTTCACCGGCGCCAGTTTGTGCAGGGCGAGCTTTTGATTGATCTGACTGATCGCGTCTCCGGCGGCGCTACCGGTGGGTAGCGCCAGGGTTTTACCGGAGAGTTGTTCGAGATGGGTGTAACGCTTCTCGCCCTTGATTCCGACCAGCACCAGCGGAATGTTGCTGGCTATCGGCTCACTGGTGCTGACCGCGAACCCCGGTTGCAAATCCAGCAGCTCCCCCGGCGCCACCAAGTCGCCCTCCCCGCGCTGTAATGCGCCGAGCAGTTGATCTTTGGCTCTGGGAATGATCTTGAGGGTGACTTCCTGACCGTCGCGGGCGTGACCGTTGAGGTATTGTTCGAAGGCGCGCAACCGATGGTATTCGACACCTATGGCCTGGCCCTGAACTTCACCGGAGCTGTTGCGGCTCTGGTTGACCAGCACCCTCAGCACACGACTGCTGCGGATTTCCTCCAGATCGCGCACCTTGGTCACCGGCACGGCTTGCAAAGGGCCGGCCAGGCGCGCGACCGCCGGCATCGGCAGGAACAGCGAACCACACAGCAGTAATAAAACCGAGGGACGTATCATCCACTCTCCGGAAAGAATACTGGACCGATTTCAAGAAAATGAATGAAATCGAACGACAGAAACAGAGCGCCTGGAGCGCTGGCATAGGGCGAAAGACTGGCATAGTGATGGCACGCTGACCACCACGACTTATCTCGCGGCATCAAAAGACAGCTTCAACTCGTTGCAGTTCTTGGCTTTTCTTATAAATCTACAGCTCTGATATGCTTTCCGGCCTTTGGTCCGAGGTAGCACCATGCAACTCATCGATATCGGCGTCAACCTGACCAACGCCAGTTTTGCCGACAAGCGCCAGGCAGTACTCGACCGCGCCTATGCCGCCGGGGTCTGCCAATTGGTGCTCACCGGCACCAGCGTCGAAGGCAGCGAACAGGCGCTGGAACTGTGCCAGCAACTGGATGAAACGGCGCAGCGGCTATTCTCTACCGCTGGCATTCACCCGCATTCGGCCAGCGATTGGAACGCCGACAGTGCCCGGCGTCTGCGCAGTTTGCTCAAGGAGCCAAATGTGGTGGCCGTGGGTGAATGCGGGCTGGATTTCAATCGCGATTTCTCACCGCGTCCGCAACAGGAAAAGGTCCTCGAGCAACATCTGGAAATGGCGATCGAGTTGCAGTTGCCGGTTTTCCTTCATGAGCGCGACGCCAGTCAGCGCTTGCTGGAAATTCTGCGTGATTATCGGGATCAACTGCCCGCCGCCGTCGTGCATTGCTTCACCGGCGAAAAGAAAGCGCTGTTCAGCTACCTCGACCTGGACCTGCACATCGGCATTACTGGCTGGATCTGCGACGAGCGTCGCGGCACGCATTTGCATCCTTTGGTGAAAGAGATCAAACGCGGGCGGTTGATGCTGGAGAGCGATGCGCCATACCTGCTGCCGCGCAGCTTGCGGCCCAAACCGAAAAACGGTCGTAACGAGCCGGCGTATCTGACTGAAGTGTTGCGGGAAGTGGCGTTGCATCGCGAGGAAAGCGAGGAGGATCTGGCCGCGCACACTACAGCGTGCGCGCGAGCCTTTTACGGGCTGCCAGTGATCTTGTAGGAGCGAGGTTGCTCGCTCCTGCAAGGGGGCGACATTCAGTGGCTGCTGCGCATCATTTCCTTTGGCACGTACTTGCCGATCTCGAACTTGCCGATCGCCGCACGGTGAACTTCGTCCGGGCCATCGGCCAGGCGCAAGGTGCGTTGCATCGCATACATGTAGGCCAGTGGGAAATCGTTGGAAACCCCTGCCCCACCATGAATCTGGATCGCCCGGTCAATGACGCGCAAGGCCACGTTCGGTGCGACCACCTTGATCTGGGCGATTTCGCTCTTCGCCACTTTGTTGCCGACAGTGTCCATCATATATGCCGCTTTCAAGGTCAGCAGGCGGGCCATGTCGATCTCCATCCGTGAGTCGGCAATCTTGTCGATGTTGCCGCCCAGACGCGCCAGCGGTTTGCCAAATGCGGTGCGGTTAACCGCGCGTTTGCACATCAGTTCCAGCGCACGCTCGGCCATGCCGACCGACCGCATGCAATGGTGAATCCGGCCCGGACCAAGGCGGCCTTGAGCGATTTCGAAGCCACGTCCTTCACCCAACAGGACGTTTTCGTACGGCACCCGGACGTTTTCGAACAGCACTTCGGCGTGGCCGTGTGGCGCATCGTCATAACCGAACACCGGCAGTGGACGGACAATCTTCACGCCAGAAGCATCCACTGGTACCAGAATCATCGAGTGCTGCGCATGACGCGGCGCGTCGGGATTGCTCAGGCCCATGAAAATCATGATTTTGCAGCGCGGATCACAGGCACCCGAGGTCCACCATTTCTTGCCGTTGATCACCCACTCGTCACCGTCACGCACCGCGCGGGCGGCCATGTTGGTAGCGTCGGACGAAGCCACGTCGGGCTCGGTCATGGCGAACGCCGAGCGGATCTCGCCGCGCAGCAGCGGTTCGAGCCAGCGTTGTTTCTGTTCTTCGTTGGCGTAGCGGACCAGCACTTCCATGTTGCCGGTGTCCGGGGCTGAGCAGTTGAACGGTTCGGGGCCCAGCAGCGAGCGGCCCATGATTTCCGCCAATGGCGCGTATTCGAGGTTGGTCAGGCCAGCGCCGAGTTCCGACTCAGGCAGAAACAAATTCCACAGGCCTTCAGCCTTGGCCTTGAGCTTGAGTTCTTCCATGATCGCCGTCGGCTGCCAGCGGTCGCCCTCGGCGACCTGGCGCTCGAACACGGCTTCGGCGGGATAAACGTAGGTGTCCATGAACGCGGTCACGCGCTCACGCAGTTCTTGCACCTTGTGCGAATAAGCGAAATCCATGGGCAGCTACCTTCTTGGGAGAGGTTGTTCAGGTCATGAAATCGATGCTAGATCAGCTACGAAAATTTACCTAGCCTATTCTCGGCGTGTATTAACATTCATCACCGATATATGATCGGCTGATTGAGAACCAACAATAAGAGTGCAGCGCAATGAATCTGAGCAAGGTCGACCTCAACCTTTTCATCGTCTTCGACGCGATCTACACCGAAGCCAACCTGACTCGCGCCGGGCAGATTGTCGGCATTACCCAGCCGGCCGTGTCGAACGCTCTGGCCCGCCTGCGCGAGACGTTCAACGATCCATTGTTCGTGCGCACGGCCCAAGGCATGGTGCCGACGCCGATGGCGCAGAACATCATCGGTCCGGTGCGCAACGCGCTTTCACTGCTGCGTGTTTCGGTGCAGGAAAGCCGTATCTTCAACCCGTTGCAGGCGGTCAAGACGTACCGCATCAGCATGACCGACCTCACCGAAGCGGTGATCCTGCCACCGTTGTTCCAGCGCCTGCGACGCCTGGCGCCGACGGTGATCATCGAAAGTTTCCTGTCCAAGCGTCGCGAAACCACCAAGGAACTGGCAGCCGGGCGTCTCGACTTCGCGGTGGATGCGCCACTCAACACCGACCCGCAGGTAAGTCACGTCAAGTTGATGGAAGACCGTTACGTGTGTGCGATGCGCAAGGGCCATCCGCTGGCGGGCAAGGAAAAATTCACCCTCGATGATTACCTGTCGCTGACGCACATCCATATTTCCAGCCGCCGGAGCGGTCTGGGTCATGTCGACCTGGCCTTGGGCAAGATGGGCATCCAGCGCAAGATTGCCCTGCGTTCCCAGCATTACCTGATGGCGTCGCAGGTTTTACAGCAGACCGATATGGTCATGACCGTTCCGGAGCGTTTCGCACGGCGCAACGATTTGCACGCGTTCAGTCTGCCGGTGAACGACGTTCCGCCAGTGGAAACCCACCTCTACTGGCACGAAAGCACTGACCAGGACCCGGCGAACCGCTGGATGCGCGAGCAGATGATCGAGTTGTGCCAGCAGGTGACGGCGCATGAGAAGAAGCTCGATAAGGCGTAGGGCGTCGAACCGAGTCTCCGTTCTTCGCTGGCAAGCCCGCTCCCACAGGATTTTTGGCGTACACATATATTGCGTTCACCAAAAAACCTGCGGGAGCGGGCTGGTCTGGGCGGCATTCCGACGAAGAGGCCGAAAGTGTCACCACATCCAGCCCCTTGACGTAAACGTCAACCTGCCATTAGCTTAGCGCCATGACCTTCTTCGAGCGCGCCCATGAGCAGCCAGACCTATAGCATTTCCGACCTCGCCCGCGAACTCGACATCACCACGCGGGCCATTCGCTTTTATGAAGAGCAAGGCCTGCTGACCCCCGAGCGCCGTGGCCAGGAACGTATCTATTCGCCTCGGGACAAGGTCAGTCTGAAGCTCATCCTGCGGGGCAAGCGAATTGGCTTCTCCCTCGCCGAATGCCGGGAGCTGATCGAACTCTACGACCCCACCGGCGGCAACCAGAAACAGCTGCAAACCATGCTCAACAAAATCGCCGAGCGCCGCGAACAACTGGAGCAGCAAATGCTCGACATCGAACAGATGAAGCTGGAACTGGACACGGCGCAGGAGCGCTGCACCCAGGCGCTGGAACTGACGATGAAAAGCCAACCGGTGATTCAATAGGTTTACGCCGTCCATTGTAGGAGTGAGCCTGCTCGCGATAGCGGACGGTCATCCAACATCCATATTGAATGTCATGCCCTCATCGCCGGCAAGCCGGTCTCGCTCCCACAGGGTGCTATGAACATTCAGACAGACAGGTCGATTTCCATGTCCCTTCCTTCCCACGTACGCCTAGTCGAAGTCGGCCCGCGCGACGGTCTGCAAAACGAAGCCCAGCCGATCAGTGTTGCCGACAAGGTGCAACTGGTCGATGCGTTGACCGCTGCCGGGCTCGGTTATATAGAAGTCGGCAGTTTTGTCTCACCCAAATGGGTGCCGCAGATGGCCGGCTCGGCTGAAGTCTTCGCGCAAATCCAGCGCAAGCCGGGCGTCACCTACGGCGCCCTCGCCCCCAATCTGCGTGGTTTCGAAGACGCGATCGCCGCCGGGGTCAAGGAAGTCGCGGTGTTCGCCGCCGCGTCCGAAGCGTTTTCCCAGCGCAACATCAATTGCTCGATCAGCGAAAGCCTGGAGCGTTTCGCGCCGATCATGGAGGCCGCCAAACAGCATGGCGTTACCGTGCGCGGTTACGTGTCCTGCGTGCTGGGTTGCCCTTACGAAGGCAGCGTGGCACCACAACAGGTCGCCCGGGTTGCCCGTGAGCTCTATGCGATGGGGTGCTACGAGATTTCGTTAGGTGACACCATCGGCACCGGCACAGCGGGCGCGACGCGCACAATGTTCGACGTGGTGTCGGCCGAGGTGCCACGGGAAAAACTCGCCGGACACTTCCACGACACCTATGGCCAGGCCATGGCCAACCTCTACGCCAGCCTGCTGGAAGGTATCGCGGTGTTCGACAGCTCCATCGCCGGTCTCGGCGGCTGCCCGTACGCCAAGGGCGCCAGCGGTAACGTCGCCACTGAAGATGTGGTTTATCTGTTGAATGGTTTGGGCATCGACACCGGAATTGACCTGCAGGCCTTGATTCTCGCTGGCCAGCAGATTTGTACGGTATTGGGGCGTCCGACCGGTTCGCGCGTGGCCAAGGCTCGCAGCGCACAGTGAGTGTGTCGCGGTGTTACCGCTGGCGGCCGGAATGGGGGAGCAAGCGAGTATCACGGAAACAAATTGTCGGATTTTGTCTGAACGAAAAATCCTACAAAAATTTAAGCTCCTGATTTAAAACGACTTTTTAAAGTTGGCACGGCTTCTGCTATCTCTATGACATAACAAGAATAAAAAGCAGCAAACCAATAAAAATAAGACGTAACGACTCTGACATAACAAGAACAACACGGCAGAGACGCAGCTAACAGATTTTTTTGGAGAAGGTGTGCTTTACAGGGTACTTTTCGGAGTAACCCGCAACCGGGCAGAGAACAATAAAACTACCTTAAGGTAGCTCCCGAACTGGTTGGATCGCTCAGCGAAAAAGCAGATCAGCGCTCAAAAAAATACGTTTGCTCTTGATCCCGGATGGGGATCGACAAAAACAGCGGTAAAGGGTCACGGTTACCAAAAACAAAAACAGACCGCCCCTCAATAATAAAAAAAGAGCACGCGCAACGACAAATTAAAGGGGAGCCTCGGCTCCCCTTTGTGCTTTCTGCGATTCATGATTTCCCTCCAATCCACCTGTGTGCGAGCTTGCTCGCGAATGCGGTGTGCCATTCAACACATCTATCGACTAACACACCGCCATCGCTGGCAAGCCAGCTCCTACGGCATCGGCTTGAGCTCCGCGATGCTGATCTCGCGCATCCTGAATTTCTGAATCTTGCCGGTCACGGTCATCGGAAACTCTTCGACGAACTTGAAGTAGCGCGGCGTCTTGAAGTGCGCGATGCGCTCCTTGCACCAGGTTTGCAGTTCCTGTTCGGTGGCGCTGTGGCCCGGGTGAAACTTGATCCAGGCAACAATCTCTTCGCCATAACGTGAACACGGAATGCCGATCACTTGCACGTCCGCCACCGCCGGGTGGGTGAAGAAAAATTCTTCCAGCTCCCGCGGGTAAACATTCTCACCGCCACGGATGATCATGTCCTTGTTGCGCCCGGCAATGCACACATAGCCTTCGTCGTTCATGCTCGCCAGATCACCGGTGTGCATCCAGCCAGCCTGGTCGATGGCTTCGGCGGTGCCTTGCGGGTTGTTCCAGTAACCAAGCATGACGCTATAACCGCGGGTGCAGAGTTCGCCGATGGTGCCACGCGGTACCAGGTTGCCCGCCTCGTCGATAATTTTGCTTTCCAGTTGCGGCTGTGTGCGGCCAACGGTGGTCACGCGCAATTCCAGCTCGTCTGACGGACCGGTCTGCAACGACACCGGACTTGTTTCCGTCATGCCGTAGGCAATCTGCACTTCGCTCATGTGCATGTCGCTGATGACCCGACGCATCACCTCGATCGGACAGGTCGCGCCGGCCATGATCCCGGTGCGTAACGTCGACAGGTCGAACTCGGCGCGCTGCGGTTGATCGAGCATGGCGATGAACATGGTCGGCACGCCATACAGCGCGGTGGCTTTTTCTTCGGCCACGGTAGTCAGGGTCAACAACGGATCAAAGGCATCGTTGGGGTAGATCATGGCGCTGCCGTGGGTGATGCAGCCGAGGTTGCCCATCACCATGCCGAAGCAGTGATACAGCGGCACCGGGATCACCAGCCGATCATTGGCGGTCAGGCCGAGGCTTTCGCCAACCATGTAACCGTTGTTGAGAATGTTGTAGTGGCTGAGGGTCGCACCTTTGGGAAAACCGGTGGTGCCGGAGGTGTACTGGATGTTCACCGGTTGGTCGAAGTGCAGGCTGTCCTGACTTTCGCGCAACTGCTCGACGGACACGCTGCGGGCCAGATCGGTCAGCTGCGACCAGGGCAGGAATCCCGTGGGCGGCGGCGCATCAAGACTGATCACACCGCGCAGGTCCGGCAGACGTTCGCTGTGCAACTGGCCGATGGACTGCTCCGCCAACTCTGGCAGCAGGCCTTGCAGCATGCCGTGGTAATCGGACGTCTTGAACGCCCCCGCACAGACCAGCCATTGGCAGCCCGATTGCTTCAACACATATTCGAGTTCAGAACTGCGATACGCCGGGTTGATGTTAACCAGAACCACGCCGACCTTGGCACTGGCAAACTGGCTGATGCACCACTGCGCACAATTGGGCGCCCAGATGCCGAGACGGTCACCGGTCTGCAGGCCCAGCGCCAGAAACGCTCTGGCATGCAGGTCAACTGCGTCGGACAGTTGCTGCCAGGTGTAACGCTGCTGTTGATGGCGCACCACCAGCGCCTCTCCTGTCGGGTACTGCGCAACGGTGTTATCGAATGCCTGGCCGATGGTCATCGCCAGCAAGGCTTTGTCCTGAGAACCTCGGGTGTAGCTGCGTTGCGGGCTTGCAATGGGTTGATCCATGACGACCCCTATTGTCTTTTTTAATCGGGTTGGCGAGGGTTACCTGTGGGCGAGCTTGCTCGCTCCTGCAGAAGAATCGCTCAAGTTGACGTTAACGTAAAGGGTGATTGACAGCCATTCGTCACAGGCTTACGTTAACGTAAAGGTGATCGCCACATCACGGTGCTCCCTACCCTACAAAAAAGCCAAAAGGTGACCCATGAGCTACCCATCCCTGAACTTTGCCCTCGGTGAAACCATCGACATGTTGCGCGATCAGGTCCAGTCCTTCGTCGCCAACGAGATCGCCCCGCGCGCTGCTCAGATCGACATCGACAACCTCTTCCCCGCCGACCTGTGGCGCAAATTCGGCGACATGGGCCTGCTCGGCGTAACCGTGCCGGAAGAATACGGCGGTGCTGGCCTGGGTTACCTGGCGCACGTGGTCATCATGGAAGAAATCAGTCGTGGCTCGGCGTCGGTCGCCCTGTCCTACGGCGCGCACTCCAACCTCTGCGTCAACCAGATCAACCGCAACGGCAATCACGAACAGAAAACCAAATACCTGCCTAAGCTGATCAGCGGCGAGCACATCGGCGCCCTGGCCATGAGCGAACCGAATGCCGGTTCCGACGTGGTCTCGATGAAACTGCGTGCGGATAAACGGGGCGACCATTACGTGCTCAATGGCAGCAAAACCTGGATCACCAACGGCCCCGACGCCAACACCTACGTGATCTACGCCAAGACCGACCTGGAAAAAGGCCCGCACGGCATTACCGCGTTCATCGTCGAGCGCGACTCGAAAGGCTTCAGCCGCAGCAACAAATTCGACAAGCTCGGCATGCGCGGCTCGAACACTTGCGAGCTGTTCTTCGATGACGTCGAAGTGCCGGAAGACAATATCCTCGGCGTGCTCAACGGCGGCGTGAAAGTGCTGATGAGCGGCCTCGATTATGAGCGTGTTGTTCTCTCCGGCGGCCCGACCGGGATCATGCAAGCCTGCATGGACTTGATCGTTCCGTACATCCACGACCGCAAGCAGTTCGGCCAGAGCATCGGCGAATTCCAGCTGATCCAGGGCAAAGTCGCCGACATGTACACCCAGCTCAACGCCAGCCGCGCCTATCTCTACGCGGTTGCCCAGGCGTGCGAGCGCGGCGAAACCACACGCAAGGACGCCGCCGGCGTGATCCTCTACAGCGCCGAACGCGCGACACAAATGGCCCTCGACGCGATTCAGATTCTCGGCGGCAACGGCTACATCAACGAATTCCCGGCCGGTCGTCTGCTGCGTGACGCCAAGCTGTACGAAATCGGCGCCGGAACCAGTGAGATCCGTCGCATGCTGATCGGCCGCGAACTGTTTAACGAGACGAAATAAATTTCGTCAGCGGCAAGCTGCAAGCTGCAAGCTGCAAGTTTCAAGCGGCAAGCACATTGCGCTTTGGCCTCAACTTGCAGCTTGTAGCTTGCAACTCGAAGCTGCTACGGAGTAGCCCCCCATGATTCTGCATACCCAGCTCAACCCTCGTTCGGCAGAGTTCGCGACCAACAGCGCGGCGATGCTCACACAAGTCGATGCCCTGCACACCCTGCTTGCGCAAGTGCAGCAAGGTGGAGGCTTGAAGGCGCAAGAACGCCACACTTCGCGGGGTAAATTACTGCCCCGTGAACGCATCAATCGCTTGCTCGATCCGGGCTCGCCGTTTCTCGAGATCAGTCAACTGGCGGCTTACGAGGTGTATGGCGAGGACGTGCCGGCCGCGGGCGTAATCGCCGGCATTGGCCGTGTCGAAGGTGTCGAGTGCATGATCGTGGCCAACGATGCCACGGTGAAAGGAGGCTCGTATTACCCATTGACGGTGAAGAAGCACCTGCGCGCGCAGACCATCGCCCAGCAGAATCGCTTGCCGTGCATTTATCTGGTGGATTCGGGTGGCGCCAACTTGCCGCGTCAGGACGAAGTGTTCCCGGACCGCGAACATTTCGGCCGGATCTTCTTCAACCAGGCGAACATGAGCGCCATGGGCATTCCGCAGATCGCCGTGGTCATGGGCTCCTGCACCGCCGGCGGTGCTTATGTGCCGGCAATGGCGGACGAAGCGATCATGGTCCGCGACCAGGCGACGATTTTCCTCGCCGGCCCTCCGCTGGTGAAAGCCGCGACCGGTGAAGTGGTAAGTGCCGAAGATCTCGGAGGCGCCGACGTGCACTGCAAGATTTCCGGGGTCGCCGATCATTACGCCGAGAGCGATGAGCACGCCTTGGCCATAGCCCGCCGCAGCATCGCCAACCTGAACTGGCGCAAGCTCGGCGAGGTGCAGCAGCGCACACCGATCGCCCCGCTCTACGCCAGCGACGAGTTGTATGGCGTAGTGTCGGCGGACGCCAAGCAACCGTTCGACGTGCGCGAAGTGATTGCGCGGCTGGTGGACGGTTCGGTGTTTGACGAATTCAAGGCGTTGTTCGGGACGACGCTGGTGTGCGGTTTTGCCTACTTGCACGGTTACCCGATCGCAATCCTCGCCAACAATGGCATCCTCTTCGCCGAGGCCGCGCAAAAAGGCGCGCACTTCATCGAACTGGCCTGCCAGCGCGGCATCCCGTTGCTGTTCCTGCAAAACATCACTGGCTTCATGGTCGGCCAGAAATACGAGGCCGGTGGCATCGCCAAGCACGGCGCGAAACTGGTGACCGCCGTGGCGTGCGCCAAGGTGCCGAAATTCACCGTGATCATCGGCGGCAGCTTCGGTGCCGGCAACTACGGCATGTGCGGACGGGCTTACGATCCGCGCTTTTTGTGGATGTGGCCGAACGCGCGCATCGGCGTGATGGGCGCCGAGCAGGCGGCCGGGGTTTTGGTCCAGGTAAAACGCGAGCAGGCCGAGCGCAGTGGTTTGGGCTTCAGCGCTGAGCAGGAGGCAGAGATCAAGCAGCCGATCCTCGATCAGTACGAAGAACAGGGCCATCCTTACTATTCCAGCGCACGGCTGTGGGACGACGGCGTCATCGACCCGGCGCAGACCCGGGACGTGCTGGCCCTGGCCTTGTCCGCGTCGCTGAACGCGCCAATCGAACCGAGCCGCTTCGGCGTGTTCCGGATGTGATCGGGAGAAACTCATGAACGACTTCAACACCCTCGAATTGCACACCGACCCGCGGGGTTTTGCGACCCTGTGGCTCAGCCGCGAAGAGAAGAACAACGCGTTCAACGCCGAGATGATCCGTGAACTGATCCTTGCACTGGACAAGGTGTCGGGCGATGCCAGCCTGCGTTTCCTGGTGGTGCGTGGACGCGGCAAGCACTTCAGCGCCGGTGCCGACCTGGCCTGGATGCAGCAATCGGCCGAGCTCGATTACCAGACCAATCTGGACGATGCCCGGGAACTGGCGGAGTTGATGTACAACCTTGCCAAACTGAAAATCCCGACCCTGGCCGTGGTGCAAGGCGCGGCGTTCGGTGGCGCACTGGGCCTGATCAGTTGCTGCGACATGGCCATCGGCGCCGATGACGCGCAGTTCTGCCTCTCGGAAGTACGCATTGGCCTGGCGCCGGCGGTGATCAGCCCGTTCGTGGTGCAAGCCATCGGTGAGCGCGCGGCACGCCGTTATGCGCTGACGGCCGAACGCTTCGGCGGTCAACGGGCGCGGGAAATCGGCCTGTTGTCGGAGAGTTATCCAATCGCGGAGCTGGAACTGAAGGTTGCGCAATGGATCGATAATCTGCTGCTCAACAGCCCGGCCGCCATGCGTGTCAGCAAGGATTTGCTGCGTGAAGTCGGCAACGGCGCGTTGACCCCCGCGCTGCGTCGCTACACCGAAAATGCCATCGCGCGAATTCGCGTCAGCCCCGAAGGCCAGGAAGGCCTGCGTGCCTTTCTGCAAAAACGTCCGCCGAACTGGCAGGCCGAAACCACCCCCAAGGAGCCGCGTTGATGAGCGCACCTGTGATTACTTCTGTGCTGGTGGCCAACCGTGGCGAAATCGCTTGCCGGGTCATGCGCACCGCCAAGGCCCTGGGCCTGACCACCGTCGCCGTGCACAGCGCCACCGACCGTGAAGCCCGGCACAGCCGCGAAGCGGATATCCGCGTCGACCTCGGTGGTAGCAAAGCCGCCGACAGCTATCTGCAAATGGACAAGCTGATCGCTGCCGCCAAGGCCAGTGGCGCTCAGGCGATTCACCCGGGTTATGGCTTTCTGTCGGAAAACGCCGGGTTCGCCCGGGCGATCGAAGCCGCCGGCCTGATCTTCCTTGGCCCGCCCGCCTCCGCCATTGACGCCATGGGCAGCAAATCCGCAGCCAAAGCCTTGATGGAAACCGCTGGCGTGCCGCTGGTGCCCGGTTATCACGGCGAGGCGCAAGACCTCGACACCTTCCGCGATGCCTGCGAACGCATCGGTTATCCGGTGTTGCTCAAGGCCACGGCCGGGGGTGGCGGCAAAGGCATGAAGGTGGTCGAGGACATCAGCCAACTGGCCGAAGCCCTGGCCTCGGCCCAGCGTGAAGCGCAATCCTCGTTCGGCGATTCGCGGATGCTGGTCGAGAAATACCTGCTGAAGCCGCGGCACGTGGAAATTCAGGTCTTCGCCGACCAGCACGGCAACTGCCTGTACCTCAACGAGCGCGATTGCTCGATTCAGCGCCGGCACCAGAAAGTCGTCGAAGAAGCGCCTGCGCCGGGCCTCAGTCCGGAACTGCGTCGCGCCATGGGCGAAGCCGCCGTGCGCTCGGCGCAGGCCATCGGTTATGTCGGGGCCGGCACCGTGGAATTCCTGCTGGATTCGCGCGGCGAGTTCTTCTTCATGGAGATGAACACCCGCCTGCAAGTCGAACACCCGGTGACTGAAGCGATCACCGGCCTCGACCTGGTGGCCTGGCAGATTCGCGTGGCGCGTGGTGAAGCACTGCCGATGACCCAGGATCAGGTGCCATTGACCGGGCATGCCATCGAAGTGCGGTTGTATGCCGAAGACCCGGCCAATGATTTCTTGCCGGCCACCGGGCGTCTGGCGTTGTATCGCGAATCGGCAGAAGGTCCGGGACGCCGTGTCGACAGTGGCGTTGAAGAAGGCGACGAGATTTCGCCGTTCTACGACCCGATGCTTGGCAAGCTGATCGCCTGGGGCGAGGATCGCGAACAGGCGCGTCTGCGCTTGTTGAGCATGCTCGACGAGTTCGCGATCGGCGGGCTCAAGACCAACATCAACTTCTTGCGTCGCATCATCGGCCACCCGGCATTTGCCGCGGCCGAGCTGGATACCGGGTTCATTCCGCGCTACCAGGAACAACTGCTGCCCGCCCCCTCGGATTTGAGTGATGAGTTCTGGCAAGCGGCGGCGCAGGCTTTTGCCCAAAGCCAGGCGGACATGATCCGCATTGATGACCCGAGTTCGCCGTGGGGCAGCAACAGCGGTTTCCGTGCCGGATTGCCGAAAGAAATCACCTTGCACTTGAGCTGCAAAGGCCAGGATCGGGCGCTGACACTCGGTAACACCTGCTCGGCGCATCTCAACGGCGAGCAACTGTCGACCGAGCACAACGGTGTACGCCGTCAGCATCGGGCCATCCGTCGCGATGGTGTCGTGTATCTGCAATGGGACGGTGAGCTGCGCCGCATCGAGGCCTACGATCCGATCGGTGCGGTCGAAGCCGGCCACAGTCATCAGGGCGGACTTACGGCGCCGATGAACGGCAGCATCGTACGGGTGCTCGTGGAAGCCGGGCAAACGGTCGAAGCCGGAGCGCAACTGGTGGTGCTGGAGGCGATGAAGATGGAGCACAGTATTCGAGCGCCACACGCCGGGGTGATCAAGGCGCTTTACTGCCAGGAGGGCGAAATGGTCAGCGAAGGCAGCGCGTTGGTCGAGTTGGAAGAAGCCTGAAATGCGGATCGGTCCTACGCCTTGCGGGGACCGATCTGATCAGAACCTTGCCGTTGCCTGAACCACCACTCCGATAATTCGGCAGGCATCGGTGTAAAGGGCTTTCGGATACGTCGGATTGAGCGGGACCAGATAACGCTGCCCGCCCTCTTCGATCAGCTTGCGAAAAGTCGCCTCGGTGCTGTCCGGCCATTGCGCGATCACCAGCCTTCCAGGTTCCGGCACAATGGCCGGGTCCACCAGGATCATCATGCCCTCGGCGATACTGACGCCATTCGGCGCCGTCATCGCATCACCCGCCACCCTCAACCAGAACGCCGCGCCCTGTGCGTGGTAATCGGTGAGTTCGAAGCGCGCCGTGTCATACACCGTCGGCTCACCGTCGCGCACCTCGCAGGATGCTTGCCAGTCGCTGACCGGGTAACGGAAATACGGGTTGTATTTGCGCACCAGGTCCTGGCTGTCCGCCTTCGCGGTTTCCGGCTCGCGGATGACCAGCGCCACTTCGAGAAACTCCATGCCCAGTGCGTGAAGCACACGGTTCATGTCGTCGATGCCCGGCTGCCGACGTTTGTTCAGCCAATGGCCGATGCCGCCCTGGGACATCCCCAAGCGCTCGGCGAGTATCTCTTGAGTGACGTTGAGCTCACTCATTTTGGCCTTGACCAATTCAATCCATTTATCCATGTGCGGCACGATACTTGGACGCCTCCGGCCATCAAAACACAAATTGTAGTATTTAAATCTTCGTCACAAATACAGATCGTACTAGGATTGAATTACGGATCTGAATCTTTCACGGAGTTTGCCATCGCCATGACCATCGCCAGTAACGACCTGCCCGACCTGCAAATCGACACCTCCCTCACTTCAGCCAAAGGCTCGGCCGCCGCGCAAAAGGCCCTGGATTTTTACTTGAAACCAGCTGTGTCCGAAGAGGTGGAAGAAGAACGTTTTTTTGATGTGAACCGCAATGTCAGTTGCGAGGAAGCGCTGGTGCGCGCTTCAGACCTGCTGCGCTGCGCCGCCGCCACCGCGTCCGAGTCCGCGAACCATCTGAATGGTGTCCATCGGGACCTGGCGTTCTCCACGGTGCACATGATCGACATGGCCAAGGCGTTGCTGGACCGATCCCTCGATGGGATTCACCACGGATAGAATCAGAGGGAGTATTTCGGAGGGTGCGGGAAACAATTTTCCCATCGCGCGGGTAAAACCATTTGACTTGCAAACGAGAATGATTATTATTGCATTCAGCTGGTCGCGAGATCAGTCGATTGTCCAAGTGGCCTTAGGTCGGTCTCCTGGACTATCTCCTCATCAGGCTAATCACGGTTTTTGACCCGGCTTTTGCCGGGTCTTTTTTTGCCAGTTTTTCTGGCTTTACCTTCAGGCTAATGAAGTCTTTACGTGCTGCACATTCGATGGCGCGGATATATCAAAAGAATATCCGCTGGCAAGAGAAGCCCGGCAACATTGGGCCAAACTCAAGGAAAAAATAGCACTTGAGAATCAATTGCACAGTCTCTAAGCTGCATCGGCGTCAAGGAAGACGCCCCCCTAAACCCCGTAATTTCCCCCGGTCCTCCCTTCTCAGCGTGTAAAGTAACAGCCATAAAAAATCATATTCAGGAATCGACTATGACTGTGGCTAAATCCTCTTTCGACATCAGCGCCAACTTCGACAGTGGCAACATTGAAGTCCTGGATATCAGCAACCCGTTGCAAGCGCTGTTGGCCATCAAGCCGGACACCCGCAGCCAGCATTTCCAGTGGTTTCATTTCAAGGCCAGCGGCCTGCACGTCGGCCAGGAGCACTGGTTTCGTCTGAACAATGCCAGTAAATCCTCGTACAACAAAGCCTGGGACGGTTATCAGGCGGTGGCCTCCTACGATCACGTCAACTGGTTCCGGGTGCCAACCATTTTTGAAGGCGACTGCCTGCGTTTCAGCCTCGAAGCCACAGCGACCCACGCCTGGTTTGCCTATTTCGAGCCTTACAGCCGTGGTCGCCATGACTGGTTGATCGAGCAGGCGCTGACCAAGGCCGGCACCGAACTGCTGGCCACTGGCAAGAGTGTTGAAGGTCGCGACATTCAGCTGCTGCGCAAAGGTACGGGCGCTGAAAATCAACGCAAGGTCTGGATGATTGCCCAGCAACACCCCGGCGAACATATGGCCGAATGGTTCATGGAGGGCGTGATCGAGCGTCTGGAACGGCACGACGATCCGGTCTTGAACAAACTTCTGGCCAGCGCCGATTTGTATCTGGTGCCGAACATGAACCCGGACGGCGCGTTCCACGGTCACCTGCGCACCAACGCCATGGGCCAGGACCTGAATCGCGCGTGGCAGAGCGCCAGCCAGGAAGTCAGCCCGGAAGTGCTGTTCGTCCAGCAGCAAATGGAGAAGCACGGCGTCGACCTGTTCCTCGACGTTCACGGCGATGAAGAAATCCCCTACGTATTCACCGCCGGTTGCGAAGGCAACCCGGGTTACACGCCACGGATCGCCAAACTCGAAGAACATTTCCGTAGCCATCTGCAACACCTGACCAAGGATTTCCAGACCAAGCACGGCTACACCCTCGACGAGCCAGGCAGAGCCAACATGACCCTGGCGTGCAACAGCGTCGGTGAGAAATTCGACTGCCTGGCGTTGACCCTGGAAATGCCGTTCAAGGACAACAACGACAAACCGGATCCGCTGACGGGCTGGTCGGGCAAGCGCTCGAAGCAGTTGGGCAAGGATGTGTTGACGACCGTTGCCGACATCATTGATACGGTGCGCTAATCCATCGAAATGGCTGCATGCCCGCCATGCAGCCATCGCTTTATTCGGCCACCCGTCGCACGCAATCCTCCGGCCCCAGCAGACGCCCGTCCTCTGCACGCAATACCAGCGGCATCACCGGTTGCCCGTTTTCACGATCAACCACCCGCGAATGCGCCTCCCCTTCCTCATAAAAAAAAGCCTCGCCCCACTGCCGCAAGCCGATGATCAGCGGGAACAGCCCTTTGCCCTTCTCCGTCAGCACATATTCCTGATACGCGCTGCCATCTGACGCCGGCACCAGATCGAAAATCCCGTGGGCCACCAATGTGCGCAAGCGTGCCGATAGAATGTTCTTCGCCATCCCCAAACTGCGCTGGAACTCGCCGAACCGGCGAATGCCGTCGAACGCGTCGCGCACGATCAGCAACGACCACCAATCGCCAATGGCATCCAGTGAACGGGCAATCGGGCATTCGGCGCTTTGCATGCTGGTACGTTTGGCCACAGATGCGCCCTCCAGGAAAATGTGGTTGCAATATAAAACCAGACTCCTTACCGTACAACTGGTTTTATTTAGAAACCACTTTAGGAGAGCGACGTGAAGCCTGATCAAACAACACTCAGTACCGGCGTCGTCGTGCTGTTCGCCGTCGCCTGCGGCCTGGCGGTCGGCAACGTGTATTACGCACAGCCCTTGCTCGATGCCATGGCCGATGCCTTCGCGATGGACCCGGCCACCGTCGGCATCGTCGTCACGCTGACCCAGGTCGGTTATGGCGTCGGATTATTGCTGCTGGTGCCCCTCGGTGATCTGATGAACCGCCGACGCCTGATCGTCACGCAAACCCTGCTGTCGGCGCTGACCTTGTTGCTGATCGCATTAGCCCCGACCAGCACCTGGCTGTTGATCGGAATGACATTGACCGGGCTATTGGCGGTCGTGACGCAAGTGCTGGTGGCCTACGCCGCGACATTGGCGATCCCGGCGGAGCGCGGGCGTGTGGTCGGCGTGGTCACCAGCGGCATCGTTGTCGGGATTTTGCTGGCGCGTACAGTGGCGGGCGGCATGGCCGATATGGCGGGCTGGCGCTCGATTTATCTGTTGTCGGCGGGGCTGACCCTGATGATGGCGTTGCTGTTGTTGCGTGTACTGCCCAAACACGAAGCCGCGCAACCCGCCAGTTCCTACGCGGCGCTGCTCGGCTCGATATTCGTGTTGTTCAAGGAGGAATCGGTGCTGCGTCAACGGGCAATGCTCGCCTTGCTGACCTTCGCCAGCGCCATGGTGCTGTGGACACCCATGGTGTTACCGCTGAGCGCCCCGCCGTTGTCGTTGTCCCACACCCAGATCGGATTGTTCGGACTGGCCGGGGCTGCCGGCGCACTGGCCGCCGCGCGCGCCGGGCATCTGGCCGATCGCGGCTGGGGTCAATGGACCAGCGGTTTATCGCTGTTGTTGATGCTGGTCTCCTGGGTGCCAATTGCGCTGACGCACTCTTCGCTGTGGGCCTTGTTGCTGGGCGTCATCGCCCTCGATCTGGGCTTGCAGGCCGTGCACGTCACCAGCCAGAGCATGATTTATAGCGTACGCCCCGAAGCCCAAAGCCGACTCACTGCCGGTTACATGCTGTTCTATTCGATCGGCAGCGCCCTGGGTTCGATCGGTTCGACGGCGATGTATGCCTGGGCCGGGTGGATTGGAGTTTGTCTGTTGGGGGCGGGGATCAACGCGGTGGCGCTGATCTATTGGTGGCGGACGCTAGCCACTAAAACACTTCAACCCTGTGGGAGCGGGCTTGCTCGCGAAAGCGGTTTGTCAGACACATAAATATCAACTGACACTCCGCCTTCGCGAGCAAGCCCGCTCCCACATGGGGTCATGTGATTAAACGTGATCCTCGCCTCGCAGCATGCTGTCGAGCACATCATCGCGGCGTATCCAGCCGTGGAACAATGCCGCCGCCAAATGCACCAACACGGTCAGAAACAGCAGATACGCCAGATAACCGTGGGCCTTGCGCAGGAACGCAAACACCTGGGCGTTCGCCGGCAGAATCGACGGCAACTGCAAGGAACTGCCGAGCATCACCGGGTCGCCTGCTGCCGATATCATTGCCCAGCCGAGCAGCGGCAGGATAAACATCAAGGCGTACAGCAAGACGTGTGAAGCCTTGGCCGCCAGCACCTGCCAACCCGGCAAGTCCGCCGGCAAAGGGGGTTGTCGGGTTGAGAAGCGAACGCCGAGACGCACGATCACCAGCAAGAGAATGGCAATGCCCAGCGGCTTGTGCAGGTGAATCAGCCACTCATGCCGCTGCGAAACGGAAGCGACCATCCCGGCGCCGATAAACAGCATGGCAATGATCATCAACGCCATCAGCCAGTGCAGCAGTCGCGCCAAAGGAGCGAAATGGTTCGTTTGGTTGCTCATTGTTGAGCCTCCTGTTTGGCGGCGGGCAACTGGCTGACTTCACTGGTGCGGCGCAGGTAGGAATTGGAGTAACCGGCTGAGCGAGCGGCGAGCAACGGGTCGTCGGAACCTTCTATACCGGCAGGCAATACCAGCGGGTCATAGTTGATGTCGCGGCACTCGCCATTGAGCTGCGGCTGAGTGCTTTCGAGCACCAGCGTGCCCGCGTTCACCACTTTGCGGCCATCGGGCCAAGGCTTGCTGGCGTCGTTGATCGGGTCACCAGGGTTGGCCAACGTGATGTCGAGCTGGAAACGCAACGGTCCTGCAGCGATTCGCTGGACCAGGTCTTTCTCAAGGAAATCGTTGCCTTCAGGCGCCTTGGCACCTGCCGCATCCTGCGCCACCGGCACCATGCTCCAGCGCACTGCCTGCTTTTGCCCGGTCGCATTGACCAGGTAAAACGCATTGACGCTGTTGTAGGTTTCCGTCACGTAACTGGCCGACGGTTTGGCGGTTTTGATCCAGGCCAGGAACGGCCCGGCTTCCGGGTGCGAACCAAAGAACGCCGGCACCGCTGCCGGGTTCGGTTTGCCGGTGGCCGGGTCCGGCGACTGCGCTTGCTGCAATTCATAGAACGCTTGCGGCGTGCCCACCGGGAACACCGGCATGCTGTTCATCCCGGTGCGCCACTGTTGACCGTTGGCCTGGGTGAAACGCAACGCCAGACTGCGGATCGGCACCGCACTGTCCGGCGCGTAGGGATTGCCGGCCGGCAACGCGAAACGCCCAACCACCGGGGTCCGCGCCTCATTGAACACCTGAGCACTGGAATAACTGCGCGCCTCGCCACTGCTTTCGAAATGCCCGATCACGCACACGCCTTTGGAGTGATTACGTCGAAACCCCGGGTGAACGCCATTATTGGTTTCCAGCACATTGATCAGCTTTTTAGGGGTCAGACGTTGTGGGTCAAAGGTGCCGTTGACGTAGGCAAACGCCCCTGCGACGACGGCGACCACCACGGCAATGCCGGCCAGACGCAATGTCAGGCTCGCAGCACTCAAGGGTGGCCGGGTGGGCGGTGATGAGCGATCTACCATGAAAGACTCCAGGGCCAGCGGCCACAAGTGAGAAGGATCAAGCAGACGAACCGCACGACGGTTTATTCCATCGCACGGTATTTATTTTTTCAGGCGTGGAATAACCTCGTGTGCCGGGCGTCTTCCTAGTCCACAGCGTAGTGGCTAGTTAGAAACACATGAACGTTATTGACGAACAACTGAGAGAAATCATTCCCAGATTGCGCCGGTTTGCCATGTCCTTGACGCGCAATCCGAGCAGCGCGGACGATCTGGTGCAGTCATGTCTGGAGCGGGCGCTGTCGAGCTGGGGCGACAAACGCCCGGAAGGCGACTTGCGTGCCTGGCTGTTTTCGATTCTTTATCGACAGTTTCTCGATGCGCACCGTCGCTCCCGGCGATATGCGCGGATGCTCGAATTTTTCACCGGACGGGACGACGCCCAGCCATCGGTAGAGCGCACCGTGATCGCCCAATCGACCTTGCAAGCGTTCGATCAGCTGAACACCGAACAGCGTGCATTGCTACTCTGGGTGTCGGTCGAAGGCTTGAGCTACAAGGAGGTCGCCGAGATTCTCGACGTCCCGGTCGGCACCGTCATGTCGCGCCTGTCCCGCGCCCGCCAGGCCCTGCGCCAGCTGAGCGACGGCGAAATTACCCGCCCTTCCCTGCGGAGACTCAAATGATCAGCATGCCCCCGAGCGAGCGTGACCTGCACGCTTATGTCGACCACCAGTTGAACGAAGACAACCGCCATCTGGTCGAGACTTTTCTGGCGAGCAATGCAGAAATGGCTGCACAGGTTCGTGCCTGGCAGCAGGACGCCCAGCACTTGCGCGCGGCCCTCAGCGGCGCGTTACAGCAACCGGCCAAACCAGAACTTGACCCGGCGCTGATTCGCCAGCGCCTCAAACGTCAATCGCGCCGACACCTGGCCAGCGCTGCGGTGTTGCTGATCGCCGTGAGCATCGGTGGAGTCAGCGGTTGGCAAGCGCGGGAGATGACCCTTCTCAGCACGGCGGCGCCAATGGCCGATGCAATGCAGGCGTATCGACTGTTTGCCCAACAGGGCTTTCTGCCGGCCGATTACAAGGTCAGCGATGACGGCGATATGCAGGGTTGGCTCGATCGCTATTTCACCCAGGCCAATCGCTTGCCAGACCTTTCGGGGGCCGGTTTCAAACCGGTGAGCGGGCGCTTGCTCAGCACCGAGCAAGGGCCGGCGGCGATGGTGGTTTATGAAGATCGCGGCGGGCATAAGGTCAGTTTCTATGTGCGACCGCCGGGTCCGAAAAACTTTTTGTTGCCTCGAGGCAGTCGCAGCGATGAAGGCTTGCAGGCCGAGTATTGGTCCGGCGGAGGCTACAACTACGCGATGGTCAGCCCAAGCGATACATCAGCGGCGCGGATGCTCAGGCAAACCGTGAATTTCTGAATACTCATATCTTGCGCAAGTCCATGACTACTTCCGCCACAAGGCACATTCTCAGGGTTACACCCTCAGCCAAAGCCAGCAGTGTTTGATCGACTGCATGGCGCCGTGGGGCGCGGCAAAAGCTGGTTGCTCGACGGTTTTTCCAGGCGCTGCCGATCGCGGAAAAACAGCGGCTGGAACTGTGCCGCCGTTTCGATCACTGGATCATCGACGAACTGCACGACCTCGCCGACTGATCGTTATTTGATTGTGCACATCCTGTGGACTGACACCGTTTCCTGTAGGAGCGAGCCTGCTCCGGGCGGCGCTCCGACGAAAGCGGCCTGACAGTCACCCGGGTTTTACCGCTATCATGTCGCCCTTTTTCAGGCCCCGCGCCCTACCCCAATCGATAGCGAATTCTGTTCATGGATACCCTTGCCCAACTGCGCGCCGGCCTGCTGGCCGGCGCCACTCGCCTGGACCTGGCCGCCGGCTTGACGGAGTTCCCTCGGGAAATATTCGACCTGGCGGATTCGCTGGAAATACTCAACCTCGGCGGCAACAGCTTGAGCAGCCTGCCGGACGACTTCCATCGCCTGAGCCGCTTGCGCGTATTGTTCTGCGATCGCAATCAGTTCAGCGAACTGCCCGTCTGCCTTGGCCAGTGCGCCGCGTTGACCATGATCGGTTTCAAATCCAACCGTATCGAAACCGTCACGGGCGCCGCGCTGCCACCGTTGTTGCGCTGGCTGATCCTGACCGATAACCGCATCAGCGAATTGCCGACCGAGCTGGGTGAACGCCCGCATTTGCAAAAACTGATGCTGGCCGGTAATCGCTTGCAACGCTTGCCGGAAAGCTTGCGCCACTGTCATCGACTCGAGCTGACTCGCATCGCCGCCAACCAGTTGACAGAGTTGCCATCGTGGCTGCTGACCCTGCCGAGTCTGACCTGGCTGGCCTACGCCGGTAATCCGCTGGAAACCGAAGCCGACGCGGCCGCGCTCGACGCCACACCGACGATTTCCTGGTCGCAGCTGAGCCTTGAGAAGAAGCTGGGCGAAGGCGCCTCCGGGATCATTCATCAGGCGCTGTGGAAACAAACCACGCCAGTCGCGGTAAAACTCTATAAAGGCGAAATGACCAGCGATGGCTCGCCCCTGCATGAAATGAACGCCTGCATCACCGCCGGCCTTCATCCCAACCTGATACGGGTCGAAGGGCGAGTTGTCGAGCACCCGCAAGCGCAGGCCGGACTGGTCATGGCGTTGATCGGTCCGAGTTATCGCAACCTGGCCGGGTTGCCGAGCCTGGCGTCGTGCAGCCGTGACGTCTACGCCGACGACACCCGGTTCAGCGCCGGTGTGGCGTTGCGGATTGCCAGTGGCATCGCCTCGGTGGCTGAACATTTGCACCGCCAGGGCATCACTCATGGCGACCTCTATGGCCACAACATTATGTGGAACGAGGACGGCGATTGCCTGTTGGGGGACTTTGGCGCAGCGTCTTTCCACTCGACCGAAGACAGCCTTGAAAGCCGAGCGTTGCAGCGGATCGAGGTGCGTGCATTTGGTGTGCTGTTAGGGGAGTTGCTGGAGCGTATCGATTCGGGGTTGAGCGATGAGGGGCGTGCGCAGCTGGAGGATTTGCAGCAGCGCTGCTGTCAGCCGAATGTGCTGGCGCGGCCGGGGTTCAGCGAGATCGTGCTGGCGATTAAGACCTTATAGTGCAAAAAAGATCGCAGCCTGCGCAGCTCCTGCAGAAGCTGCGCAGGCTGCGATCTTTTGGTGTTTAACCTGCCAACCCGACAAACATATCCTGCACATCATCATGGTTATCGAGGCCTTCCAGGAACGCTTCGACTTCAGCCATCTGCTCATCGCTCAGGCCGCTGACCGGATTCTTCGGTTTGTAACCCAGCTTCGCCGACAACACGGTGAAACCCTGCTCAGGCAAGGCTTTCTGGACCGCATCCAGGTCAGTCGCTTCGGTAATGAACAAGGTCGCGCTTTCTTCACCCGCCTCGAAATCCTGGGCGCCGGCTTCAATAGCGGCCATTTCCGGATCGGCATTCGGACCGTCCGGGGACGCCTCGATCATGCCGACATGGTCAAAATCCCAGGCCACGGAACCGGAAGCGCCCAACTGCCCCTTTCGGAACGCGACGCGGATTTCCGCGACGGTGCGGTTGATGTTATCGGTCACGCATTCGACGATCAGCGGCACCTGATGCGGCGCGAACCCTTCATACGTCACGCGATGGTATTGCACGGTTTCGCCGAGCTGACCGGAGCCTTTCTTGATCGCACGTTCCAGGGTTTCGCGGGGCATCGAGGCCTTTTTCGCTTGTTCGACCACCAGGCGCAGGTGCGCGTTGGTCGTGATATCGGCACCGTTGCGCGCAGCGATGGTGATTTCCTTCACCAGTTTGCCGAAGATCTTGCCCTTGGCGTTGGATGCCGCTTCTTTGTGTTTAACCTTCCACTGTGCGCCCATTACTCACTCTCTTATCTGTGGCGCCGAGACATCTATTGGCCGACGCTTTGCGCAAGTTTATACGGCCTAAAGTTGGCAATCGACCAAAAAATCCATCCTGGCGCATCGGCATCTTCAACCGTAGTTGTAGGGCGATTCTGAAACATTGATTTACGGTGCCCCTAAACGGTCGCGGTTCCGTACCCTCTGTGACCGTACTCCCAGGCAGAAGCGCGTTCGATGCATAACGACAAGGAAAGTCCCTTCACCCTGACACTGCTGGACGGTGATTTGAGCCTGCAGGTGTTGCAGTTCAGCGGGCGTGAAGCTCTCAACCAGCCCTACCGGTTCGACATCGAAGTGATCGGCCTCGCACCGGCCATTCACTTTGATCGCCTGTTGCAACAGCCGGTGTTCCTCAACCTTGCGCCGGGCGAAGGCGTGCACGGGATCATCCACAGCGCCAGTCGCGAGCATCGCGGCCCGCACCGGATCGATTACCGGCTGGTGCTGGTGCCCTGGCTGCAAAACCTTGACCGGCAGCCTTCGCGCCGGGTATTCCATCAACTCGATGTGCCGGCCATCCTGCGCCAGCTCCTCGAAGAAAACGGCTTGCCTGAAGCCAGCTACCGCTTTGAACTGCCCAACGAGCGCTATCCCGCACGGCCCTTTTGCATCCAGTTCGACGAGAGCGACCTGGCGTTCCTGCAACGGCTCTGCGAAGAGGAAGGCATCCACTATCACTTCGAACATCAACGCGACGGTCACGTGCTGGTGCTGGCGGACGACAGCCTGAGTTTTCCTCAGGAGCCGCTCTCGACGCCCTTTGCCGGCGAATCGTCGGCTGCCGAAGAAGCACCGGTGATCAACGAGTTGTACCAACGCCACACCTCGCCTCCCATCGCCGCGCGGCCCGCCCCGCAACCGCTCGACCGCGAACGGCTCAGCCGGCGAATTCTCGAGCGACTTCGCTGCCGCCAAGGGCAGATGCACGGGCAGAGCAACCAGAGTGCGTTGCGCTGCGCACGCGTCGTACAAGTGTCGGACCATCCGCTGCCGAACTTCAACGATCAGTGGCTGTTAACCGAGATTCGCCATCAGGGCCAGCAGCCGTCGATTCTTGCGCACAGTTCAACCCATACCGTCCGGCATTACCGCAATCAGTTCACCGCGATTGCCTGGTCAACGGTATTCCGGCCCGCACTCACGCAGGACCGGCCGGGAATTCCAGGTTTTCAAACGGCCAGGGTGCTGGGCCCGGTCGGGGAGCCCGCCACGCTCGACGATCAAGGCAGGATTCAGGTTCGCTTATGGCCAACCCCGGAGAGCGCAGATGACGAAAGCAGCGGTTTCTGGCTGCCGGTGGTGCTCGCCACGCCTCAGGGCCGGATCGAGCCATCCAGACTGCCTGTCGCCGGAACCGATGTGCTGATCGGTTTTCTCGACAGCGATCCGGACCGACCGGTGTTTTACGCCGCCGCGAACAACCCGCCAGCGCCGCGACCGGTCCCGCGTCCCAAGGGCGACGACCGCCTGCTACTGGACTGGCTGGTGAACCGCACGCCTTGATCAGCCTTTGTCGGCCTTGCCTGCCGCCGCCGCGAATTTCGCAAGGCGCACGTCCAGATGCCGTGGCCGGCGCCCGTGATCTTCGGCGCGCTCCTTGCGGCGAATGGCGTTGCGCACCATCAGCGACCCGAGGTACCGAATCGGCTCCGGCGGAAACAGGCCCAATGGGCCGTTGACCAGCGGCGAGCGGGTCCAGGCATTGTCGCGCCCCTGGACCATCGACGCGAGAATTTGCCCGCCCATGTGGCACGGCCCGACCCCGCTGCCGGAATAACCAAATCCGTAGAACACATTGCCGTGGACGCTCATCTGGCCGAAGAACGGCAACCCGGTAACAGAGCGATCCGACGGACCGTTCCACGTTGCCTCGACCTTGACCCCGGCAAACGCCGGAAAGAAATCGCCGAGGCTGTGCTGCAACAATCCGGCATAGGGCGATGGCTGATCGAACACCGGCAACATCCGCCCACCATAGGCGAACGTGTTGCCGCCCTTGCCGAGCATGATTCGGCCGTCCGGCGTGTTGTGGTAGTAGTGCACGAAAATCCGCGAATCGAGCACGGTGACGCCGCTGGTCAAACCAATGTCGTTGAGCAGATCCGGGCGTGGCTCGGTGATCAGCATGTCGCTGGAGACAATCGCCACACTGCGCTCGAACTGCGGGAACGCGCGGGCCATCCACGCGTTCATTGCCAATACCACCCGGTCCGCGCGGACGGTGCCGTTGGGCGTCTGAATCGCCGCCGGTTTGCCTTCCTCCAGTCCGGTCATCGCGGTGTTTTCATGAATCCTCACCCCGAGCTGCAAGGCAACCCGGCGCAAACCGCGTACCAGCTTGCCCGGCTGCACACTCGCGGCGGCGGGCGAAAACCAGCCTTCCAGGTGTTTGGCCGAACCGGCCATGCGTTGCACATCGGCCACCGGCCGCTGGGTGAAAGAGTTGATGCCGTTGCGTTCGAGCGCGGCGATAACCGCGTCGGTCGAGCCGCATTGAGCGCGGTTGGTCGCGGTGTACAGCGTGCCGTCGAGGCGGTAATCGGCGTCCACGCCGTACTGTTCGCAGAACGTGCCGATTGCGTAGATGCTGCGCTCGGATTCCTTGACCAGCCGCACCGCCTCTTCGACGCCGAACAACCTTTCCAGGGTGAAATACTTGGCTGACCACGACAGTGCACAACCGCCGTTGCGGCCGCTGGCGCCGGCCCCGCAGATGTCGGCCTCGATCAACACTACGTCCAGTTCAGGGTTCTGTTCCTTGAGCTTGATCGCGGTCCACAACCCGGTGTAGCCACCGCCGACGATGCAAACGTCGGCGCGGGTTTCGCTAGCCAAGGGGTCGCACGGCGCGCAGGGTTCAGCCGCCAGCGCCTGTTCCAGCCAGAAAGGTCTCATCAGTATTTCCTCAGGTACGCAGGGGTTTGACGCTGATCGGCCGGTTCGGCACGAATGCACTTTGGGCACGCAGGCCCGCCGGGCGGCTGTTCCAGTAAGGAATCAGCACCAATGCTGAAAACAAGGCGCAGCCGGCGAAGATAATGAACACGGTGACCGAGTCGAAGTAGCCCGGCAGCAGGCCGCCGAGAATTGCCCCGACCGAGCCGCAACCGTTGACGAAGCCCGCCGACGTGGCACCGGCCTTGGCGGTGCCGAAATCGATGGCGGCCGCGCCGCTGATCATCGAGTCGGGTCCGTACAGCGTCAGTCCCATGACGAACAGCAGTGCCACCACCAGCGTCACACTGCCGGTGTGCAACGCGCCCATGAACAAGGCGAGCGAGACGGTCAACGCGAGGAGACTGATCACGCAGGCCGGCATGCGCCGCGCGCCGAACAGTTTGTCCGAGGCCAGCCCGAGCAGAATCGGCCCGAGCAACCCGGCCAGTTCAAACGCCGTGGGAATGATCGCCGCACCGACCTTGCCCACCGTCGGCATCTGCTCGAAAACGATCACCGGCCCCCACAGCAGAATCGCGTAGCGCGCCGGTTTCAGCAGGAAGTACGCGAGGCCGAGAATCAGCACCGTGCGGTTGCGCAGGATTTCCTTCAGCGGTTCCAGCACGCTGATCTTGCTTTGCGCGTGTGCCTCTTCGGCGGTCAGTTCGGGTTCCGGCTCCACGGCGGGCAAGCCGACGTCTTGCGGGGTGTTGCGTTGGAAAATAAAAAACAGCACGGCGACCAGCCCAACCACCGCCGCACTGGAAATGAACGCCGCATGCCAGGTGCCGATGAGCGTATACGCCCACCAACCGGCAAACGGCGACGCCACGAGCCCGCCAAACGCATAGCAGGAACTCCATAACCCGAGTACTCGCCCGCGCTGTTCGGCGGGGAAAAAACTGCCAAGGTTCTTGCACAGCCCCGACCATCCGGTGGACTGGGCCAGGCCTTGAATCAGCATGCAGGTGGCGAAAATCGGTAACGTCGCAAAGCTGCCCATGACCAGCGCCGCGACGGCGGAAATCAGCAAGCCGCCGAGCACCACGACCCGCGGGCCAAAGCGGTCGGCGAGGATGCCCCAGGTGAATTGCCCGATGGCGTAAGCGCTTAGATAAATGGCGTCGAGGTTGGCCATGGCCATCTTGTCGAGCATGAACGAGGGGTCTTCGGCGATCCCCAGTTTGGCCACGGAAAATGCTTTGCGGGTGAAGTAGAAAGCGGCGTAGGCGAGCCAGGTGATTGCGAAGATCTGCACGCGCCAACGCTTGATGGTGCCGATGTGCTTGTTCATTGTGGTTCTGACCTCAGGGTGTGAGTGTGCCGGCAGAAATTGAGAAATAACGCCTGTCTTTTTATTGTTGAGCACTGCGATATCGCTGCTTCCCTGAGGCGATACCGGTCAGATGAGTCCTGCTGATGCACGCAGAGGCTCATGGTCACGGGCTGTTCGACTGAGCAGTCACCGCGACTGAGGCCGATAAAAACAATTACTGATTAATAAGTGAAATCGATTTATCGTATTTCCAATATAAGTTCAGCTTGTTACTGGAGGTTTCGATGTCGGTTTCCCACGCCCAACTCAAAGCCTTCCATGCCGTGGCCGTTCACGGAAGCTTCACCAAAGCCGCCGAGCGGCTTTTCCTCACGCAACCCCGAATTTCCGATCAGGTGCGCAAACTCGAAGAGCGCTTTGGCGTGTTGCTGTTCCACCGCAACAAACGCTCAGTGCGCCTGACCGATCTCGGCGATCGTTTGCTGAGCATCACTCAGCGACTGTTCGTCATCGAGGCCGAAGCGCAGGAATTGTTGCATGACTCCCGGGCCTTGCAGACCGGCACACTGATTCTGGCGGTGGATGCGCCGGTGCATGTGTTGCCGCAGATCGCGCGGTTCTGCGAGCGTTACCCCGGCATCAGCGTGAAAATCGAAACCGGTAACACCGATGAATCGCTGTTCCGCCTGTTCAACTATCAGGCCGACCTGGCGTTGCTGGGACGCGATGTCAGTGATGAACGCCTGATCTCGCTGCCGCTGCGCAACGACCCGATGGTGGCGTTCGTTTCGCGCAATCATCCGTGGGCGGATCGCGAGTCGATCTGCCTTGCGGACCTCGACGACACGCCGCTGGTGCTGCGGGAAATCGGTTCGGTGACACGTCAGACCCTGGAAGAAGAAATGGCCCGGGCGGGGTTTCGGATTCGTCCGGCGATTCAGGTTGAGGGCCGGGAAGCGGCGCGGGAGGCGGTGGTCGTGGGGATTGGTGTGGGAGTGGTGTCGGCGGCGGAGTTCGGCGCGGATTCGCGGGTGTGTGCGTTGCCGATCACCGATTGCACGCGGCGCCTGACAGAGACGCTGGTGTGCTTGCGCGAGCAGAGTTCGCGGCGGGTGGTGGCGACGTTTCTGGAGATGGTTCGCGAGAGTCTTGCGTAAGCAATCCTGGCCCCATCGCGAGCAGGCTCACTCCCACATTGAACGCGTTCCTCCATAGCGCTCGGTCAAATGTGGGAGTGAGACCGGCTTGCCGGCGATGGCCGCACCTCGGTTTATCGGTTGGGCGCCAATTCGAGAAACGCCTGAATCAACCGCAATTCCCGCCGCCGCTCCATGCACCCGATCATGTGCCGGTTCACCAGCCCGTCGCCAATGATCGGCACCGCCGCCACTCGCGGGTCGTGGCTGACTTCCACCGACGACACCACCCCCACACCCAGCTTTGCCGCGACGGCCTCGGTGACGGCCTCGCGACTGTCGAGTTCCAGCAACACCCGCGGATTGATCTGCGCCTGCACACAGGCCTGATCAAACGTGCGCCGGGTGATCGAACCCGGTTCACGCAACACCATGATCACCTGATCCAATTCCTTGAGCTGCACATCCTTCGACCTGTGTGCCCACGGGTGACTATGAGGCACCAGCGCGCAAATCCGTGATTCGCTCAACGCCTGCAAGTGCAAACCCTTGCGCGGTTCCACTTCGGTCAGCACGGCCACATCGGCGTGTTCCGACAACAGCGCCGCGAGGGTTTCCTGGGCATTGCCCAGGCGCAGGTTCACGGTGATTCCGGGATAGCGCGCGCGCAAACTGGCGAGCATCGGCATGACCATGTGCGGCCCATCCGCCGCCACTTCGAGACGACCGGTGAGCAACTGCCGATTGGCCTCGAGCATCACCTGCGCTTCTTCCGCCAGACCGAACATCGCCCGGGTGATGGCCGCAAGTTTGGTGCCCTCCTCCGTCAGCTCGACCCTCCGTGCGGTGCGCCTTAACAAGGTGATCTGGTAGTGCTCCTCCAACGCCTTGATGTGCCCGGTGACCGCCGGCTGGCTGATGAACAGCCGCGCGGCGGCACGCGTAAAGCTGCCCTCGCGGGCCACCGCATCGAAGGCACGGAGCTGGAACAGGTTCATGAATAACCCTCACTGATGGTTGGCATAACAACAAACAATTTGATTGATGGCACCGCAAATTGCAATTTAAGCCCCGTAGCGTCATGCCCGTCATGCCTGTCATGCCATCGATTGCGAGGACACGAGAATGAGTATTGCCGAACCCATCCTGCTCACCCCCGGCCCGTTGACTACTTCGGCCCGCACCCGTCAGGCGATGATGGTCGACTGGGGTTCATGGGATGACCGCTTCAATCAACTGACCGCCAGCCTGTGCGAACAACTGCTGGCGATCATCAACGGCGGCGCCAGCCATCACTGCGTGCCCCTGCAAGGCAGCGGCACCTTCGCGGTCGAAGCGGCAATCGGCACGCTGGTGCCGCGTGACGGCAAAGTCCTGGTGCTGATCAATGGCGCCTACGGCAAACGCCTGGCGAAAATCTGCGAAGTGCTCGGCCGGGCTTTCAGCACATTCGAAACCGCCGAAGACGAACCGACCACCGCCGCCGATGTCGACCGTCTGCTGCGAGCCGATGCCGACATCACCCACGTTGCGCTGATTCACTGCGAAACCAGCACCGGCATCCTCAACCCGCTGCCGGAGATTGCCCAGGTGATCGCGCAACACGGCAAACGCCTAATCATCGATGCCATGAGTTCCTTCGGCGCGCTGCCGGTGGATGCGCAACAGGTGCGGTTCGACGCGCTGATCGCAGCCTCGGGCAAATGCCTGGAAGGCGTGCCCGGGATGGGGTTTGTCTTCGCGCGCAAAGACGCGCTGGCGAATGCCGCCGGCAACTCGCACTCGCTGGCGATGGACCTTTTCGACCAGCACACCTATATGGCCAAGACTGGCCAATGGCGCTTCACTCCGCCGACCCACGTGGTCGCGGCCCTGCACGAAGCCCTGCTGCAATACAACGAAGAAGGTGGCTTGCCGGCCCGGCACCAGCGCTACGCCGACAACTGCAAAACGCTGCTTGATGACATGGCCAAGCTTGGCTTGCGCAGCTTTCTGCCCGCTGCGATTCAGGCGCCGATCATCGTCACCTTTCACGCGCCGAACGATCCGCGTTACCAGTTCAAGGAGTTCTACGAACGAGTCAAGGCCAAGGGTTTCATCCTCTACCCCGGTAAATTGACCCAGGTCGAAACCTTCCGAGTCGGCTGCATCGGCCACGTCAACCAGGCCGAGATGCACGCGGCGGTGGCGGCGATTGCCGACGTTCTGCGGGAAATGGAAGTGCTCGACATCTAACCCACACCGCCCTGTAGCAGCTGTCGAGCCGGACGCAGCCTCGCAAGCTCGACAGCTGCTACGCAGATATTCATTTTCAATGACGGGAATTTGATCACCATGAACTACGCAAACCCAACCAAACTCCAGGCCGCGATCCTCGACTGGGCCGGCACCGTGGTCGACTTCGGCTCGTTCGCCCCCACGCAGATTTTTGTCGAAGCCTTCGCCGAATTCGACGTTCAGGTGTCCATCGAAGAAGCCCGCGGGCCGATGGGCATGGGCAAGTGGGACCACATCCGCACCCTGTGCGATCAGCCGGCCGTGGCCGAGCGTTATCGCAAGGCGTTCGGCCGCACGCCGACCGACGATGACGTCACCGCTATCTACCAACGCTTCATGCCGCTGCAGATCGAGAAAATTGCCGAGCATTCGGCGCTGATCCCCGGTGCACTGGAGACCATCGCCCAGCTGCGTGCGCAAGGGATCAAGATCGGTTCCTGCTCCGGCTACCCGAAACAGGTCATGGACAAAGTCGTCGAGCTGGCCGCCACCAACGGCTACGTCGCCGATCACGTGGTCGCCACCGACGAAGTCCCTAACGGCCGCCCGTGGCCGGCTCAAGCGCTGGCCAACGTGATTGCCCTGGGCATTGACGATGTCGCCGCTTGCGTGAAGATCGACGACACCGTACCGGGCATTCTTGAAGGTCGCCGCGCGGGCATGTGGACCGTGGCGTTGATCTGCTCGGGCAACGCGCTGGGCCTGGATTACGAAGGTTATCGCGCGCTCGCCAGCGACGAGCTGGCCAGCGAACGCGCGCGTATTCACGCCATGTTCGAGGGTTCGCGCCCGCACTACATGATCGACACCATCGCCGATTTGCCAGCGGTGATCGCCGACATCAACCAACGCCTGGCCAACGGCGAGATGCCGCAAAACAGTTGATCAAACCTGTAAGAGCCGGCAAGCCGGCTCTTACAGCGATCGGGGTGTTTTTTGCTGTCTATTTCCTGAACCGGCGCATCGAACTTCTACCCGCCTCAGGCAAACCCGACGAATCGGGCTTACAGTTAGGGAACACCGTCGACCAAGAGCGGTGGCTTACCTGTGAGGAACACCGTATGCCCTGGAAAAATTCCGATTCACGCTACAGCACCGTATCGATCACGCTGCACTGGTTGATGCTGGTCCTGCTGGCGCTGGTTTACGCCTGCATCGAATTGCGCGGGATCTTCCCAAAAGGCAGTGGCGGCCGGACGTTGATCACCGAAACGCACTTCATGCTGGGGCTGACTGTATTTGTGCTGGTCTGGCTCAGGCTATTTGCCCGCAGCCTCGGCCCGGCACCGAAGATTTTCCCCGCCTCCCCGCACTGGCAAACCACGCTCGCCAGGTTAATGCACTGGGCGCTGTACATTTTCATGATTGCCATGCCGATTCTGGGTTGGCTGGTCACCAGCGCCAAGGGTCAGCAAGTGATGTTTTACGGCTTCGATTTGCCGCTGCTGGTGTCGGAAGACAAAGCTTTGGCCCGGAGGATTCAGGGATGGCATGAACTGGGGGGCACCATCGGCTACTGGCTGATCGGGCTGCACGCCGTGGCGGGGATTTATCATCACTATGTCGTGGGCGATAACACCCTGCTGCGGATGATGCCCAAGCGCATAACGCGCAATACCTGAAACCCTCCTACGCCGGTTCGTTACACGACGAAAACCCGCGGCGGCCTTGCAGGCCGCCGGTGTGGATGAAAATCAGGCGCGTCCCGCTGGCGAGTCTGCCGGCTTCGATTTGCTGTTTGAGCATCAACAGCGCTTTGCCGGTATACAGCGGTTCGAGGGAAATGCCGCTGGCCTGTTCGGTTCGTTCGATGAACTCAAGCAACAAGGGATCGACTTTGCCGAAGCCGCCGCGACTGGCGTCGAACAACTCATAATCCGGCTTCTGCAAGGCCGCCTGGCGCACGATCGATTCGACCTGTTGCGCCACGCCATGGTCGTCCGGCACCGCCAATGCGCCGTAAACCGGACGCTCCCCCGCTTCCGCCAGCACCAGGCCAGCCAAAGTGGTGCCCGTTCCGCAGGCCAGCCACCAGCCATCGTAATCGCCCCAGCCCAAAGCGCTGAGTTGTGCGCTGACCATCGATTTCAGGCGCATGCACCCCTTCGCGCCGGGCATGCCGCCACCGCCCTCCGGCACCGGCAACAGGTCGGGATACTGCGTGTGCCACGGTTCCCAGAACCCCGCTTCGTGTCGCGCGCGGTAGCCGCCATAACCGAGCCAGTGCAATGGCATGCCAAAGGCCTGCAAGTCGTTTACTGTCGGCGTGTCCTGGGGATGACCGCGCAGCAAACCCACGGTCGCAAAACCAAAACGCTTGCCGGCAGCGGCCAGAGCGTGAAGATGATTGGAGTGAGCACCGCCCAGACTGATGATGCCTTTGGCCCCGGCGAGATCGGCGGCCTTGAGGTGTTCGATGAGCTTGAACCATTTGTTGCCGCTGATCAGCGGGTCGATCTGGTCGAGGCGCAGGATGGCGACTTCGATGTTTGATCGGGTTAGCCAATCAAGACGAAGGGGGTTGAGGGGGGCTTGGGGAAGCCAATCTTGGGGAGGGGAAATCATTAGTGCCGGCTCGGGGTAATGAGCCGGCATGTTAGCAGCCTTGAGGACGCCTTCGCGGGCAAGCCCGCTCCCACAGTTTGTATGCAATCCCTGTAGGAGCGAGGCTTGCCCGCGAAAGCCACTGGCACGCTAAACCTGCAGATTACAACTGCGCAGCCAACCGCGACCCTTGATTGATCGCCCGCTTCGCATCCAGCTCCGCCGCCACATCGGCGCCGCCGATCAAATGCACGTTCTGACGCGCTGCCACCAGCCCGTCCTGCAATTCGCGCAGCGGGTCCTGCCCGGCGCAAATCACGACGTTGTCCACGGCCAACACTTGCGGCTCGCCGGTTTCGCCGATGCGGATGTGCAGGCCCTCGTCATTGATCTTCAGGTATTCGACGCTGTTGAGCATCTGCACCTGCTTGTTTTTCAGACCGGTGCGGTGAATCCAGCCGGTGGTCTTGCCCAGGCCGTCGCCGACCTTGGAGGCCTTGCGTTGCAGCAGGAACACTTCACGCGCCGGTGCATGGGGTTCAGCCTTGATGCCGGCCACGCCGCCACGCGCCTGCAATTGGGTATCGATGCCCCACTCTTTCCAGAACGCTTCACGGTCCAGGCTGGTGGACACGCCTTGGTGCACGAGGAACTCCGACACGTCGAAACCGATACCGCCCGCGCCGATCACCGCGACGCGTTTGCCCACCGGTTTGCGCTCGAGAATCACGTCCAGGTAGCTCAGCACCTTGGCGTTCTCGACACCGGGAATCGCCGGAGTACGCGGTGCAATACCCGTGGCGAGGATGATTTCGTCGTAACCGCCCTCAACCAGTTTCGCCACATCGACGCGGGTATTCAGGCACACCTCGACGTGAGTGGTTTGCAACTTGCGGCCGAAGTAACGCAGGGTTTCAGAGAACTCTTCCTTGCCCGGCACACGCTTGGCGATGTTGAACTGGCCACCGATTTCGCTGGCCGAATCGAACAGTGTCACCTGGTGGCCACGCTCGGCGGCCACGGTCGCGGCGGACAGACCCGCAGGACCGGCGCCGACCACGGCGATTTTCTTGATTTGCTGCACCGGCAGGTAATTGAGTTCGGTCTCGTGGCAGGCACGCGGGTTGACCAGGCAGCTGGTCAACTTGCCGCCAAAGGTGTGGTCGAGGCACGCCTGATTGCAGCCGATGCAGGTGTTGATTTCATCGGCACGGCCAGCGGCAGCCTTGTTGACGAAGTCGGCGTCGGCGAGGAACGGCCGCGCCATCGACACCATGTCGGCATCGCCTTCGGCGAGGATCTGCTCGGCGACTTCCGGGGTGTTGATGCGGTTGGTGGTGATCAGCGGAATGCTCACCGAACCGCGCAGCTTGGCCGTGACTTTGCTGAACGCGCCGCGCGGCACCTTGGTGGCGATGGTCGGAATCCGCGCTTCGTGCCAGCCGATACCGGTGTTGATGATCGTCGCGCCGGCCTGTTCGATGGCCTTGGCCAGCGTCACGATCTCTTCCCAGGTGCTACCGCCTTCCACCAGGTCGAGCATCGACAGACGGAAGATGATGATGAAATTCGGGCCGACCGCTTCGCGCACGCGGCGGACAATTTCCACCGGCAGGCGCATGCGGTTTTCGTAGCTGCCGCCCCATCGGTCGGTGCGGTGGTTGGTGTGGGCCGCGAGGAACTGGTTAATGAAATACCCTTCGGAGCCCATGATCTCGACGCCGTCGTACTCGGCGGTTTGCGCCAGGGTCGAGCAGGTGACGAAATCGCGGATCTGCTTCTCGATGCCCTCCTCGTCCAGCTCCTTGGGCTTGAACGGGTTGATTGGCGCCTGGATCGCGCTCGGCGCCACCTGTTTCGGGCTGTAGGCATAACGGCCGGCGTGAAGGATCTGCATGCAGATTTTGCCCCCCGCCTCGTGCACCGCGCGGGTGACGATCTGGTGTTTGAGCGCTTCTTCTTCGGTGGTGAGCTTGGCCGCGCCGGAGTACACGCCGCCCTCGTCGTTCGGGCCGATACCGCCCGTCACCATCAGGCCGACGCCGCCACGGGCGCGCTCGGCGAAATACGCTGCCATGCGTTCGAAACCGCCGGGTTTCTCCTCAAGACCGGTGTGCATCGAGCCCATCAGGGTACGGTTGCGCAGCGTGGTAAAACCCAGGTCCAGCGGGGCCAACAGGTGCGGGTAATGAGCGGCGGTCATCGGTAACTCCACAACGAGCGATCACGGAAAATGTGGGTGCTCTTTGGCACCCCTCTGTCATGAGTAACAGATTATGAGGACTCGCCCGGCCGCTCAATGACCGCAACTGACAACTTATTGATTCAAACGCGCAGCAACCCTTGGCAAGCGCCGGCATGCGCCCTACCCTAGTCAGCAAACTCTGCACGCGGCTGTTGACTGTCTCCCCATGCGCAAACTTCTGTACCTGACCTTCTCCATGGCATTGATTGCCGCCCTGACGACCTACGCCATGTGGGCCGCGGATCGTCCGGCGGGGCATTACCTGTCGGATCTGCGGATCGATCTCGCCATCGATCAAGGCACGCCTGCCGATCGCGGCAACCTGCTGGGCATCCAGCCGGAACTGTTTCCCACCGATTATCAAAGCCCCGAGCGCCTGCACCGCAAACTCGCGGCTTATCTGCAGAAAGCTCAGGAACAGGGCCTGCTGAATGACAAAACCATCGTCGTGCTGCCCGAACATATCGGCACCTGGCTGATGGTCAGCGGCGAAAAAGACGAGCTTTACCAGGCCAACACCCTCAAGGAAGCCATGAAGTGGCTGGCGGTGAGCAATCCGGTGAAGTTCGTTCGCGCCCTGATCGGCGCCAAGGGCGACAACCGCATGGACGATGCGTATCTGCGCATGAAAGCCAAAGGCATGGCCAAGGATTACCAGGCACTGTTCGGCGGCCTGGCAAAAGAATTCCACGTGACGCTGGTTGCCGGTTCCATCGTTCTGCCCGAGCCGGCCATTCGCGACGGCGCTCTTAAAATCGGCCGCGGTGCGTTGTACAACAGCAGCGTGGTGTTCGGCCGCGACGGCGCACCGATTGGCCAACCCCAGCGGCAGATGCATCCGATCTTCGCCGAGCATGATGTGATCGAGGCGAACGGCGAACACACCCTTAACGTTGTCGATACCCCGGCCGGGCGCCTGGGCGTGCTGATCGGCAGCGACAGCTGGTATCCGGATAACTATCGCCAACTCGACGATCAGGGCGCGCAACTGGTGGCGGTCCCGGCATTTGTCAGCGGCCGCGGTACGTGGGACAAGCCATGGCGTGGCTACAAAGGGTTGTCGACCCCCGGTTCCGTCAGCCTCAAGGCCGGCGAGCTCAGCGAAGGCCAGGCCTGGCATCGCCTGACGCTGACCGCGCAACCGCCCAGCAGCCAGGCCATCGCCGGTATGAGCGTGTTCCTGCGCGGCCAGTTCTGGGATCAGGGCAGCGCCGGGCAAAGTTTTCTCAGCAGCAACGGTCAGCATTTTGCCGGTGGCAATGTCCGTGGCGCGCGATTGCTGAACCTGTGGTTGTAAGCCATGAAACCGTTACCGATGCGTCTGGGTGATCTGTCGGTTGGCTTTGTGCATAGCCTGGCCGATGCGGTGCGTAGTCACGGCATCGACCCTCAGCCGCTGCTCGACCAATATGGCCTGGACCCGGCTCGCCTCGGTGAAGCCGGCGCCCGGCTGTCGATCCCACGTTATATGCGCCTCGGCCACGCCGCGATTCAGCTGACCGACAACCCGGCGCTGGGTTTGCGCATGGGCCAGCTCAGCCGCCTGAGCCAGGCCGGTCTCGCCGGCGTCACCGCCGCGCAAGCGCCGACCGTACGCGAAGCGGCGCGTTGCCTGATTCGCTTTGAAGCCTTGTACGGTTCCAACTATCGCGGCCAATCGAGCTTCCACGAAGACGCGCAAGGCGCCTGGCTGCGGTTCTATTCCATCAGTCCTTACAACGCCTACAACCGCTTCGTGGTGGACTCGATCATTGCCGGCTGGTTGCA
Source organism: Pseudomonas sp. GB2N2 (assembly GCF_054897705.1). Classification (NCBI taxonomy): domain Bacteria; kingdom Pseudomonadati; phylum Pseudomonadota; class Gammaproteobacteria; order Pseudomonadales; family Pseudomonadaceae; genus Pseudomonas; species Pseudomonas sp. GB2N2. Next base: position 625,109 of record NZ_CM142701.1, on the reverse strand, counting down.
GCAGTTGTCCACAGTGAGCGTCGAGCCCCTGCGCGCCGAACGCATCGACATTGAGTTCAGCGAGCCGGATTACCGTGAAACATATGCGGTGCTGGGCGATTGCACGATGCAGTTCGACAGCGAACACAATCAACTGCGCCTGAGCCTGGACAGCCTTGCCCAGCGCAACCCGCTGCACTGCCCCAGTACCTGGCGGCACCTGTTGCAACTGTGTGAACGGGAACTGGAACAACTGACACGCACCCGCAGCCTGCGTGAACGCATCACTCAGTTGCTAGGGCCGTTGCTCAATGGTGGCCGGGAGCCCGACCTGGAAGAAGTGGCGGCACGCCTGAAGCTGCCCACCTGGACCTTGCGCCGCAAACTCGCCGAGGAAGGCACGCAATTTCGCGCCATTCTCAACGACACCCGTCGCGACCTGGCCATGACCTACATCCGCGACACCGAACTGGCGTTCGGTGAAATCGCCTACCTGCTGGGCTTTGCCTCAGCCGAAGCGTTTCAACGCGCTTTCAAACGCTGGAATGGTCAGACACCCGGCGAATTTCGCCGCAGTCATCGCCAATCCGCTTGACGCTTACAGCTCGGTAGCATCTTCGGCAGGTTCCAGTGGGTCCAGTTCAAACGCCTGGAACTCGAGCAGCTCTTCTTGATAATCGTCCATTTTGAATCCCCCATTGCTCAATAAAAAACTCTCGAATAAATGACCAGCGCCTTGAGCATAAAGTGCCCGAGTGAAAGAAAAATGACGCGGGCACGACACTTCGTCGCTGCCTAATAAAACGTAGCAGGCGGTCAGGAATTTATCAGGGGATTTTTTCGAGGCCGGCCTTTGAGCACGGTGGCGTGATGGCCAACCTGACTCTCCGGTCGCACGCGTCGCCTTTAGGAGCGAGCCTGCTCGCGAAAAATGTCCAGGCAACGCGTTCATTCAGGCGGCACGCGTAATCGTTGACGTCCATCGCGAGCAGGCTCGCTCCTACAGGGGATCGCGTCAGGCCGGAGGATGTGCACGGTCAAACAAGCGAAGCGCGCCCGCTTTATGCCCCGGTCTGCCCAGAGGCCGCCGAGGTTTCGTTTTTGATCGCAGGCGCCCTACTCCGGAGGGGGTGCCGCACGCTACTGCATCGATTTGATCGGCTCACTCGGTGGCGGCAGATCCGACGCTGGCGGTGGCGTGACGTTTTCAGCCGCCGGCGGTGATTCGGAGTTTTCGGACGGTGTGACCGGGGCAGACTCTGGCGGCGGCGCAACCGGCTCCGCGGCCGGTGCAGCGGCCGGTGCCGGCTCTGGCGCCAATGCAGCAGGTGCAGCCGCTGCGGGCTTGGCTTCTGGCACCCCAAGGTCGGTTTTCGGCTTCTCGACGATGTGCGCGGCTTTTTTCGCTTCCGGCGGCAGGAACAGCTCGACCAGCGTGAAGAAGCGCTCATAGAACTTCGCCGACGAGACGGTCTCGCTGGCAACCTTGACCATCGAGTCATCGGACGAGCCGATCGGCATCGAAACCGAACCCAATACACCCACGCCGAGGCTGGCGGAATTGTTGGTCTTTTTCAGCGCATAGCGATCCTGCAAGGCGTTGGCGAACATAGTGGCATGGTGCCCTTCGCTACCGTCATCGGCACAAACCACACTGAAGCTGATCTCCATGTGGGTCTCGCCAGTCTGCTGGAAGCTTTTGTGACCGCTGATCAACTTAGGGTCGCTGCTGGTAATGATATAGCCCTGACTGAGCAGCGCCCGACGGGCGGCTTCGCAGGTTTGCGCATCGGTGACCGGATAGTTGCGCGAGAACGTACCAGAGTCATCGAAGTTCTCATGCTCATAGATGGCGGCTTTCTTCGACGAGCAACCGGCCGCGGCGACCAGCACCAACGCCAGCCCGACAACCCGTACGGGAAATGATTTAAACATTGAACATCCTGAGGAAAACGGTCCGGGGCGTATTGTGCAACAGATCGATGCTTAGCGGCGCACCGATTAGTGTCTTGAAACAGTTACAAGTGTAATGACTGCTGTTTACCGGAAAAAGTCCCGCCAGGGTGAAGACCAAAGATTCCGCCCACAAAAAACCCCGACTGTTTGGCCGGGGTTCTTTTTATTGCGCGAAACTCAGGGATCAGTAACGCTTGATCTCTGCGTCCGCTTCCAGCTGCTTGCGGTAGGCCGCAAAGTCTTGCTGGCCGATGCGCGAGGCGAGGAAGCGACGGTATTGAGCCTTCTCTTCTTCGGTCGGTGCAGCGGCTTCGTTGACGCCGTTCAGACGCACGATCACCAGGCTACCGTCGGCCAGGGTCACGCTGCTGAACGTCGGCTTGTCTTTGCCAGCCGGTTTTGGCATGCGGAACAGCGCTTGCAGCACAGTCGGGTCAATGCCTTCCTGAGCGCGAGTCGCCGCAGCAGTAACTTTCCAGTTCTGACCGTCAATGGCCTTGTCCAGCGGGGTTTTGCCCTCGCGCAGACTGCCGATCAGCTCGTCAGCCTTGGTCTTGGCGGCAGCACTCGCGTGCTCCTTGGCCAACTGACCGCGGATGGCCGCAGACACGCTTTCCAGCGGCAATTGCGCAGGCTTCAAGTGTTCCTTGGCGCGCAGCACAACCACGGTTTCCGGATCGAGTTCGATCGCGGTGCTGTTGGCACCCTCATCCAGCACTTCAGGACTGAACGCGGCAGTCAGCACGGCACGGTTGGCGGTAATGCCTTCGCCCCCTTCACGACCGAACGGCTTGGAGGTGTGAACGGTCAGTTTCAGGTCCTGCGCCGGTTGAACCAGATCGGAAGCTTCGAACGACGAGTCTTCCAGTTGCTTGGTTGCCTCAACGAAACGCTGCTCGACCTGCTGGGTTTTCAGCTCTTTGGTCAGCTTGTCTTTCAGGCTGGCCAAGGTCGGGACCTCCGGCGCTTCAACACCCAACAGCTTGATCAGGTGGAAACCGAAATCTGTGCGAACCGGTGCCGACACCTGATCCTTGGTCAGCGCATACAACGCGGTTTCGAACGCTGGATCGTAGACACCCGGACCTGCGTAGCCGAGGTCACCGCCATTGTTTGCCGAACCCGGGTCCTGGGAGAATTCCTTGGCCAGGGCCTCGAACTTCTCGCCTTTGGCCAGGCGGGCCTGAACGTCTTCAATCTTGGCCTTGGCCTGCGCCTCGGTCACCTTATCGTTCACTTCGATCAGAATGTGCGCCGCCCGACGTTGTTCGGACAGGTTGGCGATTTCTTTCTGATACGCCGCTTGCAGGTCTTCGTCCTTGACCGCAACCTGATCGAAGAAGGAGGACTTCTTCAACTCGAGGTAATCAATGATCACCTGATCCGGCGTCATGAATTCCTTGGCGTGTTCGTCGTAGTAGGCCTTGACCTCATCATCGGTCAGCTTCACCGCGGCGGGGTCGGCCTTGACGTTCAAGGTAGCGAGATCGCGGGTCTGTTTTTCCAGACGGGCAAAGCTCAGAACCTGTGCGTCAGTGACGAAGCCGCTGCCAGCCAGGCCAGCGCGCAGCTGACCAATCAGCATTTCCTGGGCCAGCATCTGGCGGAATTGCATGCGGCTGTAGCCGAGTTGACGAATTACCTGATCGAAACGCTCGGAGCTGAACTTGCCGTCTACCTGGAATTCAGGGGTTTGCAGGATCACCTGGTCCAACGCCGCTTCGGAGAAAGCGAATTTCGATTTTTCTGCGCCTTGCAGCAACAGTTTGCGGTCGATCAGGCCTTTGAGGGCCGATTCGCGGAGCATTTTTTCGTCGAGCAAGGAAGCATCGAAATCCTTGCCCAGCTGTTGCATGAGCTGACGGCGTTGCATATCAACCGCCTGGCTCAGCTCGTTCTGGCTGATTTCTTCGCCGTTGACCTTGGCCGCATCATTGCTGTGCGTCGTGGCCTTGAAGATGGCGTCGAAACCGGTCAAAGCCATCAGTGCAACGATGACCCCGATAATGGTCTTGGCAATCCAGCCTTGTGAATTGTCCCTGATATTCTGCAGCATGCGTCCCCCAGAAACGGTTGAACTTCAAAATTAGGCAACCGTGGAGCGTGGGTAGAATCCGGATAGAAGAAAGGCGCATCCGGGGATGCGCCTTCTCGTAACTGGCGGAGCGGACCGAGGGGTCGAACTTGCGACCCTCGGCGTCTCGGACCGGCAAGCTGCCGACTGGACTACCGCTCCGCTGCCAGGTCAGGCTTGACCCGACCCGGATAGGCAAAAACCTGAATCGAACTTAGTTAACAGCTTCTTTCAGCGCTTTACCGGCTTTGAAACCTGGTTTTTTAGCGGCTGCAATTTCCAGCGTCTTACCGGTCTGTGGGTTACGACCAATGCGAGCTGGACGATCAGTCACGGAGAACGTACCGAAACCAACCAGAACAACAGAGTCGCCAGCCTTGAGAGCGCCAGTGACGGATTCGATTACAGCGTCCAGCGCACGGCCAGCAGCAGCTTTCGGGATATCAGCGGATGCAGCGATAGCATCAATCAGTTCCGACTTGTTCACTCTAAGTCCCCTTATATCTATTTGAGTATGATTCTAAGTTTTTTTGGTGAAAGCAAAAACGAGTGCTGAATGGCCTACAGACACTTAAGAGCCGCTTTATAACAAGGGCTCTAAAAAGCTGTCAACAAGCCCCCCAGGCAAATACGTATTAATGCGTGCTAATTCTTTCCTTAGAGTCAGACTCTCGTTTTTCATCCTTTGCAACTATCTCCGGAGCTACATCGGGCAAGGGCTCCGGCGCGTATTGCAGCGCAATTTGCAGGACCTCGTCAATCCATTTAACCGGTTTAATCTGAAGATCCTGCTTGATATTGTCCGGAATTTCCTTGAGATCGCGTACGTTCTCTTCAGGAATGATCACGGTCTTGATCCCGCCACGGTGAGCCGCAAGCAATTTTTCCTTCAAACCACCAATCGCCAGCACCTGCCCACGCAAAGTGATTTCGCCAGTCATGGCGACATCTGCACGTACCGGGATCCCGGTCAATGCCGAGACCAGTGCCGTGCACATGCCTACACCGGCGCTAGGGCCATCCTTCGGGGTCGCCCCTTCCGGCATGTGGATATGCGTGTCGCGCTTCTCGTGGAAGTCCAGAGGAATCCCCAGGCTCTTCGCACGGCTGCGAACAACCGTGAGGGCTGCGGTGATCGACTCGACCATCACGTCACCCAAAGAACCGGTCTTGATCAACTGGCCCTTGCCCGGCACGACGGCCGCTTCGATGGTCAGCAGTTCGCCGCCCACTTGCGTCCATGCCAGGCCGGTCACCTGACCGATCTGATCCTGCGATTCGGCCAGGCCGTAGCGGAATTTACGCACGCCCAGGAAGTGTTCCAGCATGTCGGCCGTGACCTTCACCGAGAAGCGTTTTTCCAGTGCATGCTCTTTCACCGCCTTACGGCAAACCTTGGCAATCTGCCGCTCCAGGCCCCGTACACCGGCTTCGCGGGTGTAATAGCGGATGATGTCGCGAATCGCTTCAGCGTCGAATTCCAGCTCGCCTTTTTTCAAACCGTTAGCGGTGATCTGCTTCGGCGAGAGGTATTTGACGGCGATGTTGATCTTCTCGTCTTCGGTGTAGCCCGGCAGACGAATCACTTCCATCCGGTCCAGCAGCGCCGGTGGAATGTTCATTGAGTTCGAGGTGCACAGGAACATCACATCGGACAGGTCGTAATCGACTTCCAGATAGTGATCGTTGAAGTTGTGGTTCTGCTCTGGATCGAGCACTTCCAGCAACGCCGATGCCGGATCGCCACGCATGTCGCTGCCCATCTTGTCGATTTCATCGAGCAGGAACAGCGGGTTGCGAACGCCCACTTTTGTCATCTTTTGAATCAATCTTCCTGGCATCGAACCGATATAAGTCCGGCGATGACCACGAATTTCCGCTTCATCGCGCACACCACCCAGGGCCATGCGCACGAATTTGCGGTTGGTGGCATGAGCAATCGACTCCGCCAGGGAGGTTTTGCCCACGCCTGGAGGACCGACCAGGCACAATACTGGGCCACGAATCTTCTTCACGCGCTTTTGCACGGCGAGGTATTCGAGGATGCGCTCTTTGACTTCTTCCAGACCGTAGTGGTCGGCGTCGAGGATGTCCTCTGCGCGCGCAAGGTCCAGGCGAACCTTGCTCTGAGCCTTCCACGGCACCTGAACCAGCCAGTCGATGTACGAACGCACCACGGTGGCTTCTGCGGACATCGGCGACATTTGCTTGAGCTTGTTCAGTTCGCCCTGAGCTTTCGCCAAGGCGTCTTTCGGCAGGCCAGCGGCGTCGATACGCTTTTTCAGCTCTTCGATTTCGTTGTGGCCTTCGTCGCTGTCGCCAAGTTCTTTCTGAATGGCCTTCATCTGCTCATTCAGGTAGTACTCGCGTTGACTGCGCTCCATTTGTTTTTTGACGCGGCCGCGAATGCGCTTCTCGACTTGCAGCAGATCGATCTCGGCATCCAGCAACGCCAGGACGTGCTCGACCCGGGCCGACAAATCGATGATTTCGAGGATTTCCTGCTTTTGCTCGATCTTCAGGGCCATGTGCGCGGCCATGGTGTCGACCAGGCGACCCGGCTCGTCGATGCTGTTGAGCGACGACAGGACTTCAGCGGGGACCTTCTTGCCCAACTGAACGTACTGTTCGAACTGAGCCAGCAAGCTGCGGACAAACACTTCCGACTCGCGCTCAGGCGCGTCGACTTCGTCAATCAATGAGACTTCGGCACGGCAATGGCCGTCCACTTCGCTGAAGCGCTCCACGGCGCCCCGTTGCTCACCTTCGACGAGAACTTTGACGGTGCCATCCGGCAGCTTGAGCAGCTGAAGAACGGTAGCGATCGTACCTACGCGATAGAGTGCATCTTCACCGGGATCGTCGTCAGCAGGGTTTCTCTGAGCCAGCAGAAGGATCTGCTTGTCGCCCGTCATCGCAGCTTCGAGGGCTTCGATGGATTTCTCGCGCCCCACGAACAGCGGGATAACCATGTGCGGATAAACCACGACATCACGCAATGGCAGGAGAGGCAATTCGATGGTTGTCTTCATGATTTCGCCTCTACGGCGGCCATAAGGCCGTAAACAGATGGAAGTAAGCTTGAAACCAAGATGGGGGCTCGTTTGCAAAAAAACAAGCGGATAAAAGAAGCACTTATGAGATCGCAGCTGACCGCAGTGCCTTAATGGGCCCGGACGCCTCTAGAAATAAGGTCGGTTGTCAGGCCGCCATCGCAGGCAAGCCAGCTCCCACAAAAGAAAAGGGGCCCGAAGGCCCCTTCTTTATTCCAGCTGCGTGACGCTTAGGCGTCTGGCGCGGCTTTGACCACCGGCTCACTGTTTTCGTAAATATACAGTGGCTTGGATTTGCCTTCGATAACACTTTCATCGATCACTACTTTACTCACCTCGGATTGCGAGGGGATTTCATACATAGTGTCGAGCAATACACCTTCGAGAATCGATCGCAATCCACGGGCACCGGTCTTGCGTTCCAGGGCACGTTTGGCGACGGATTTCAGCGCGTCGGCGCGGAATTCCAGGTCTACACCTTCCATCTCGAATAGCTTGGCATACTGTTTGGTCAGAGCATTTTTCGGTTCGGTGAGAATCTGCATCAACGCAGCTTCATCAAGTTCGTCCAGCGTGGCAAGGACCGGCAGACGACCGACGAATTCCGGGATCAGACCAAACTTGACCAGATCGTCAGGCTCGACTTCACGCAGTGACTCACCGACTTTCTTGCCTTCTTCCTTGCTGCGCACTTCTGCATTGAAACCGATGCCGCCCTTGGTGGAACGGTTTTGGATAACCTTTTCCAGACCAGAGAATGCGCCGCCGCAGATGAACAGGATGTTACGGGTGTCGACCTGCAGGAATTCCTGCTGCGGATGCTTGCGACCACCTTGAGGCGGAACGGAAGCGACCGTGCCTTCGATCAACTTGAGCAGGGCCTGCTGCACGCCTTCACCGGAAACGTCCCGGGTGATCGACGGGTTGTCAGACTTGCGCGAGATCTTGTCGATCTCATCGATGTAAACAATGCCCATCTGGGCCTTCTCCACGTCGTAGTCGCACTTCTGCAGCAGCTTCTGAATGATGTTCTCGACATCTTCACCCACGTAACCCGCCTCGGTGAGGGTGGTTGCGTCAGCGATGGTGAACGGAACGTTCAGCAAGCGGGCCAGTGTTTCTGCAAGCAGGGTTTTACCCGAGCCTGTCGGGCCGATCAGCAAGATATTGCTTTTGCCGAGTTCGACGTCGTCATTCTTTTTGTCGCGCTGGTTCAGACGCTTGTAGTGGTTGTACACCGCTACGGCCAAAACCTTTTTCGCACGTTCCTGACCAATCACGTACTGATCAAGGATGCCGCTGATTTCTTTAGGCGAAGGCAATTTATGCGCACTGCTCTCGGCCTGGGCTTCCTGCACCTCCTCTCGGATGATGTCATTGCACAGGTCGACGCACTCGTCGCAGATAAAGACCGAGGGGCCGGCAATCAATTTGCGCACTTCATGCTGGCTTTTGCCACAGAAGGAGCAATAGAGCAGCTTGCCGTTGTCCTCGCCGTTGCGGGTGTCAGTCATTCGTTCGATCCAAATCCGATAGGCTTGCAACACAAGATGAAGGCTATTGCGGGCTTTTTCAAGCCCGCTGGTGATCAGACAAGCCGACCTACCCTATTTTGAGCTGCTTATATTAAGCGGGGCGCTGGCTGATCACTTCATCGATCAACCCGTACGCTTTCGCGGCTTCTGCACTCATGAAGTTATCGCGGTTGGTGTCACGCTCGATCTCTTCGAGCGTGTGACCGCTGTGCTTGGCCATCAGCGTGTTGAGACGCTCGCGAATGAAGAGGATTTCCTTGGCATGGATTTCGATATCCGAAGCCTGCCCCTGGAAACCGCCCAATGGCTGGTGAATCATCACGCGTGAGTTCGGCAGGCAGAAACGCTTGCCAGGAGCACCGGCGGTCAACAAAAACGCGCCCATGCTGCATGCCTGACCGATACAGGTGGTCGATACGTTGGGTTTGATGAACTGCATGGTGTCGTAGATCGACATGCCTGCTGTCACCGAACCGCCCGGGGAGTTGATATAGAGATGGATGTCCTTGTCCGGGTTTTCCGCTTCAAGGAACAGCAATTGCGCACAGATCAGGTTGGCCATGTAGTCCTCTACCGGGCCAACCAGAAAAATCACTCGCTCCTTCAGAAGGCGGGAGTAGATGTCATAGGCGCGCTCGCCACGAGCGGATTGCTCGACAACCATCGGGACCAGGCCGCCTGCGGCCTGGATATCAGAGTTCTGCTGAATATACGAATTACGGAACATGCTCTGCAGTCACTCCCAAATAGTTATGTCTTGAATACGCATAAGCCAGCACGAAGGCTGGCTTATGGTGTGTACTTCTTACCGCAAAAACGATCAGTCGGCTTGTGGAGCTTCTACCGGCTTGACTGCTTCTTCGTAAGAGACCGATTTGTCGGTCACGCTAGCTTTCTGCAGAACAGTATCCACAACTTGCTCTTCCAGCACAACCGAACGGACTTCGTTCAGTTGCTGGTCGTTCTTGTAGTACCAGGACACAACCTGCTCAGGCTCTTGGTAAGCCGAAGCCATTTCCTGAATCATTTCGCGAACGCGGTCTTCGTCAGGCTTGAGGTCGAATTGCTTGACCACTTCGGCCACGATCAGACCCAGTACAACGCGGCGCTTGGCTTGCTCTTCGAACAGCTCGGCCGGCAGTTGGTCAGGCTTGATGTTGCCACCGAACTGTTGAACAGCCTGCACGCGCAGACGGTCGACTTCGTTGGACAGCAGAGCCTTTGGCACTTCAATCGGGTTGGTGGCCAGCAGCCCGTCCATTACCTGATTCTTGACCTTGGATTTGATCGCCTGACGCAGTTCGCGCTCCATGTTCTTGCGAACTTCGGCGCGGAAGCCTTCCAGACCGGTTTCCTTGATGCCGAATTGAGCGAAGAACTCTTCGTTCAGTTCTGGCAGTTTCGGCTCGGAAACAGTGTTCACGGTGACGGTGAACTCGGCAGTTTTGCCGGCCAGGTCGAGGTTCTGGTAGTCCTCTGGGAAGACCAGGCTCAGAACGCGCTCTTCGCCGGCTTTAGCGCCAACCAGACCGTCTTCGAAACCTGGGATCATGCGGCCGGAACCCAGAACCAGCTGGGTGCCTTTGGCGGAACCGCCAGCAAACACTTCACCGTCGACCTTGCCGACGAAATCGATGTTCAGTTGATCATCGTTCTGGGCAGCACGATCGGCCACTTCGAAACGGGTGTTCTGCTTGCGCAGCACGTCGAGCATTTTGTCCAGGTCGGCGTCAGCCACGTCAGCGCTCAGACGCTCTACGTTGATGCCTTCGAAACCGGCGACGGTGAACTCAGGAAACACTTCGAAAATCGCAACGTATTCCAGATCTTTGCCGGCTTCCAGGGATTTCGGCTCGATCGAAGGAGCGCCAGCCGGGTTCAGCTTTTGCTCGACAACAGCTTCGTAGAACGAGGACTGGATGACGTCGCCAACAGCTTCCTGACGCGCATCAGCACCGAAACGGCGCTTGATTTCGCTCATAGGCACTTTGCCCGGACGGAAGCCAGCAATCTTGGCCTTTTGGGCGGTCTGCTGCAGACGCTTGTTGACCTGAGTCTCGATGCGCTCAGCCGGCACGGTGATGCTCATGCGGCGCTCAAGAGCAGAAGTATTTTCAACAGAAACTTGCATGGATATTCCTCGTTGCACAGACGTTGGCCGGCCGTTTCCGACCCCAGAATCAAGGGCAAGCATTCTAGTAGGTCAAACTCAAGAAGTCACCCTACTGAAAACGGGTAAAAACGCTGCAGGCAATTTATAGGTGCGAATGCGCGAAAGCATCTCGCCCCGGTGACAAATACAGCCGATCACGCCAGAGCTCTGCGCCAACCCTTCTATATATAGAAGAGGCTGCCAATCATCTCCCTGACAGCCGATCTTGCGAACAAGGCCGGCGGGCAGCGCAGCATCATCGAGCAACATAAATACGACGAAACGCCCTGCCCTGCGACCCAGAACCTGCAGCCGCTGAACACTCAAAACCCTGAACCAAAAAAGGCGCCAGACTGTAAAATCTGGCGCCTTTCGAAATATGGGGTGGACGATGGGGATCGAACCCACGACAACGGGAGTCACAATCCCGTGCTCTACCAACTGAGCTACGCCCACCATATTGCGTAACAAAAAAGCTGGACAACTTCTTCGTCGAGCTCCAACCCGGCCATTCGACATGAGTGAAGCTTTATTTGGTGCGGATGAAGAGACTCGAACTCTTACACCTTGCGGCGCTGGAACCTAAATCCAGTGTGTCTACCAATTCCACCACATCCGCGTGTAGCCGTTAAAGCAAAGGCGCCAGACTGTTAATCTGGCGCCTTTCGAAATATGGGGTGGACGATGGGGATCGAACCCACGACAACGGGAGTCACAATCCCGTGCTCTACCAACTGAGCTACGCCCACCATATCGCGTTACTTGTGCCAAAGCTGCCTAATGGCGCACCCGGCAGGACTCGAACCTGCGACCATCCGCTTAGAAGGCGGATGCTCTATCCAGCTGAGCTACGGGCGCCTTATTAATCTGTACCCTTGAAGGACTACAAACTAAGTGCTTTCCGGCCCTGCAGAATCGTAATTCCGCGTGACCTTCCTAACCAGTGCTAGGCTGTGCCCGACAAGTGCGACGAATAGTATAGAGGCCCCTTGGGGGCGTCAAATCCTTTTTAAAAAAAATTCATTTAATTAAAGGGGTTAGAGGAATTTGCGGACCAAGCGCCTTTGCCCTCACGTCATGACATGCGAGAATGCGTTCTCTTTTTTTCCCCTCTCGATGGTTAATCACGCGCAATGACTGCACAACTAATCGACGGCAAATCGATCGCCGCCAGCCTGCGCCAGCAGATCGCCAAACGCGTCACTGAGCGTCGCCAGCAAGGCCTGCGCACTCCCGGTCTCGCGGTGATTCTGGTCGGCAGCGATCCTGCCTCTCAGGTTTATGTCTCGCACAAGCGTAAAGACTGTGAAGAGGTCGGCTTCATTTCCCAAGCCTACGACCTGCCTTCCGAAACCACTCAAGAAGCGTTGACTGACCTGATCGATCGCCTGAACGACGACCCGGCCATTGACGGCGTTCTGCTTCAACTGCCTTTACCCGAACATCTGGACGCGTCCAAATTGCTGGAACGCATTCGTCCGGACAAAGACGTTGACGGCTTCCATCCTTATAACGTCGGTCGCCTGGCCCAGCGTATTCCGCTGCTGCGCCCCTGCACCCCAAAAGGGATCATGACCCTGCTGGAAAGCACCGGTGCCGATCTGTACGGGATGGACGCCGTGGTCGTCGGCGCTTCCAACATTGTTGGCCGCCCAATGGCGATGGAATTGCTGCTGGCCGGTTGCACTGTGACCGTGACCCACCGTTTCACCAAGGATCTGGCCGGTCATATCGGCCGCGCCGACCTGGTGGTGGTTGCCGCCGGCAAGCCGGGTCTGGTCAAGGGAGAGTGGATCAAGGAAGGCGCGATCGTGATCGACGTCGGCATCAACCGTCAGGAAGACGGCAAACTGGTCGGAGACGTGATCTACGAAACCGCTTTGCCACGCGCGGGCTGGATCACTCCGGTACCGGGTGGCGTGGGCCCGATGACGCGCGCCTGCCTGCTGGAAAATACCCTGTACGCCGCAGAAGCGCTGCACAGCTGAGTTCACGCCCAGACCCAGGCGTCGTACAAAAGAACCCCGCTATTGGCGGGGTTCTTTTTGCCAGGAGAAATAACACGACCATTCGCCGGAAACCTGCTGTTTTGTAGGGGTTTTCAATGACTTTCACCTGTTGATTGAACATCTATCGACAGTTATTCAGCCATACTCCTAAAATGCGTCGGTTTCTAAGAAACAGCCCGTTACAAACGGCTAATCCACACCTTATGAGTCTGCCAGCGTGAAAATTCGTCTTTCCATCCTGAGCCTATTTTTTGTATTTACAGGGACGTTCATCACGCCAACCGTCAATGCTGCCGACACCATCGCAGCACCGCGAGACAATAGAACACTGAAAATCGCCTCCGGCAGCGCATTGCTGATGGACCTGCAGACTAACAAAGTTATCTTCGCCAGCAACCCGGACGTGGTCGTTCCTATCGCGTCGGTCAGCAAACTGATGACTGCCTTGGTGGTGGTTGAGGCCAGGCAGAACATGGATGAGTACATCTCCATCAACATCAGCGACACGCCGGAAATGAAGGGCGTGTTTTCCCGGGTCAAGCTCAACAGCGAAATGCCGCGTCGGGAAATGCTGTTGATTGCGCTGATGTCTTCGGAAAACCGCGCTGCCGCTAGCCTGGCCCACCACTATCCAGGCGGCTACGTCGCGTTCATCGCCGCCATGAACGCCAAGGCCAAGGCGCTGGGCATGACCAGCACGCACTATGTCGAACCGACCGGCCTGTCGCCGCGCAACGTGTCGACCGCACGTGATTTGAGCAAATTGCTGGTTGCCGCGCACAAATACCCGATTTTGACTGAGCTGAGCACCACCAAGGAAAAAACCGTTTCGTTCCGCAAACCCAATTACAGTCTGGGTTTCCGCAACACTGACCATCTGGTCGGCAAGCCGAACTGGGATATCAAGTTGACGAAAACCGGTTTCACCAACGAAGCCGGGCACTGTCTGGTGCTGGTGACCAGCATGAGCAATCGCCCGGTGGCGCTGGTGATACTCGATGCTTTTGGCAAGTACACGCACTTCGCCGATGCCAGCCGTATTCGTAGCTGGGTCGAGACTGGCAAGGGTGCGACGGTTCCGTCGGTGGCGTTGCAGTACAAGTCGGAGAAGAATTTGAAGCATCGTCAGAGTGGAGTGGTTGAAGCCTCCAAGTAAATGCTGCTACAGGGAAGGGTGCGGCCTTAACCAACCCAACATCAATCATTCGGCAACGGCATCTGATCATCATCCGGAATGCCATCCCCGGCACTCGAATCTTTAGTGCCCTGCGGATGCTCGCCTGGCGTCACCAACGGCCTGGCCAACGGATCACGCATTGGGCTGTCCGGATCCATCACTGGATCAATCTCGTCTTCCGGCGTGGTCGGCACGCTGTCCGGACGTTTGTCGTCAAAACTCGAATCGGTAGACATACACACCTCTCACGTAACATCAGTGTTTCAGATCGGCAAGCGGGTCATAGGGCTTCGCCGGAGCCTTGTGGTCCTCATCCGGATTGACGTCTCTGGGAGCCTTGGCAGGTCCGACAGGGTCGACTTGAGGATCGGCGACGTCCGGCGAATCCGGGTCAAAACCCAGCTCGTCGCCTGATGAATGCTCGGACGAGTGAGGGCCCGAAGGGGAATTGGAAGGGGAATTGGAATGTGCCATGGGCACCTCCTTGGTCTGGCCCGGAGAAATCCGGGCCCTTAAACCTCAGAGGCTAACCGCATGCGGCCGTGCGATGCAGATGACGAACGGACAGCTATTGAGCGTTCAGCGCCTTCTTCGCACGGGCTGCCGCCTGTTCCTGACCGGCCTGAGCCAGCTCATTCGCTGCTTTCAACCAGCGCTGCTGATCGACATTCGCGGGAATCTGGTTCGGCTTCTGGATCAACACCGCCCAGCCACCGGCGTCTTTGAACGCCGACTCGAACGAACCGAAACTCATCAATTCCCGACGATTCATTCCGGAGCGCAGTAAAACTGTCTGTTTCTGACGGTTGTAGCCGGCAAGAATGGCGAAACGCGGTTCGGCCCAGAATGCCGAGCCTTCGGTGTAGCGCACCATCACCGGATAGCCGGCGGCGACTTGAGTCAGCAGCGCCGGCAAATTGCTGTCCAGTGGATAAACAACCATGCCGTATTCGCGCGCCAGGTTTTGAACGTTCTGCTGTAACTGAACTTCGGCACCCGGGACATGCAGCGGTTTTTCCAGCAACCCCGGGGTAATCACCACGCCCTGCTGGGACAACATGCTCGCCAGCACCTGCGGCCCACTTTGATAATCGTTGCCTCGGTAGAACGTACCGCTGAGCTCCACTCGCTCCGGCAGACGCTTGACCTCCGGCGCCACGCTTCCCGCACACCCCGCCACAGCCGCAACGCAGCCGGCAATCAGTGCTGCCATTCGAATGTGTGACATTACCCGCACCATCCTCACTCTCTTGTTCAGACGCCGGTCCTTCAGGCTCCCGGCTTGGCCGTCGATCATAGGACGCCACGCGTCAGCGGTATAGCCTTAACCGGCAGTTGTCGGCGTTCGATAGAGCGAACTGGTTGGTAACGGGCGACCTTTGGTCAATAGTCTGAAACACAGCAGCGACTAGACTGTCATTGTAGCGAGTGTGTGCAGAGAGTGTCCGCCCGCAGCAGGGCAAAGAGGAGGCACTGATGAGCCTGACAATGACCCTGATAATGGTGATCTCCGGCTGGCTGGCCGTTGCCGCCGCCATGTTGTGGGGCGTCCTGAGAATTGCGCGCCGCCACCACCCTGCTCCGCGGGCCCGGGTGGTAAACATCGATAAATCGACTGCACGTCACGCGACTGCGCACTGACGGGCACGGTTAGAGAACCCGAACAAAAACGGCCGCCTGGGCTCTTTCGAGTACAGGCGGCCGTTTTGTTTAACGCAGGTTACGCTTCAGCGGCGATACGCTTCTGCCTGGCCCGTCGGGACATCATGTTCAAGCCTTCGATCGTGGCCGAGAACGCCATGGCCGCGTAAACGTAGCCTTTCGGTACGTGGGCGCCGAAGCCTTCGGCGATCAGCGTCATGCCGATCATGATCAGGAAGCCCAGCGCCAGCATCACCACCGTCGGATTGTCGTTGATGAACTTGGCCAATGGGTCAGCCGCCAACAACATCACCAACACCGAAACCACCACCGCGATGATCATGATTGGCAAATGCTCGGTCATGCCGACCGCCGTGATGATGCTGTCGATGGAGAACACCATGTCCAGCATCAGGATCTGCCCGATCGCGGCGGCGAAACCCAGGGTCACGGTCGAGGTCGCCGACTTCGGATCTTCCGGCGCCGGGTCCATGCTGTGATGGATCTCGGTGGTCGCCTTCCACAACAGGAACAGGCCACCGGCGATCAGGATCATGTCTTTCCAGGAGAACGCGTGGCCGAGAATCTCGAGCACTGGCGTCGTCAACTGAACGATGAAGGCGATGGTGCTCAACAGTGCCAGACGCAGGATCAGTGCCATGCCGATACCGATGCGCCGCGCTTTCTGCCGATGCTGCTCGGGCAGTTTGTTGGTCAGGATCGAGATGAAGATCAGGTTATCGATGCCGAGCACGATTTCCATCACCACTAGCGTGGCCAGGGCGACCCAGGCGGTGGGGCTTGCAGCAAGTTCTAAAAGGTATTCCATGGGTCAGTCCTGACTCGTTTTAGACGGTTTAAATTTCTTTGGACGAGGATTCGGATTTCTCTTTGTCTTCGCTCGATGGTTCTTTCTTGCTGATCAGGCCACCGGTGGCGTCGCTGATCGCTTGTTCGGCGGCTTTGTGGGTATCGTCGATCGCCTGTTTCGCAGTCTCGGCGGCCTTGCCCATCAGTTGCTGAGCGCTTTTCTCAGCCTGGTCGCAACCGGCCAATATCAGTAAAGACGCGATCAGCACTGCCGTGGTTTTAAGCTTCATTGTGACTTCCTCGATAGAACAGAACGGGCGAAAACGATGGCCCGTTGATAGCGAGGCATTCTAGGGAGGCAAACACTTCAGGAAAATTCGTATTTTTAACGGTTATACTTCGGTTTTTACGAACTGTAGGCTGCCATGCTTAATTATCGACAATTGCATTACTTCTGGGTGGTGGCCAAGACCGGCAGCATCGTGCGCGCCTGTGAACAGCTGAACCTGACACCGCAAACCATCAGCGGGCAGATTTCCCTGCTCGAACATACCTACGGTATCGAACTGTTTCGGCGGGTTGGCCGCCAACTGGAACTCACCGAAGCAGGTCGCCAGACCCTGCCCTACGCCGAGCAGATGTTTCAGCTCGGCGGTGAACTGGAATTGATGTTGCGGGCGCAGCCCAATGAGCAGCAGATTCTGTTTCGGGTCGGCGTGGCGGACGTGGTGCCCAAATCCATCGTCTATCGCCTGATCGCGCCGACCATGGAATTGAGCGAGCCGCTGCGGATCACCTGTCGCGAAGACAAACTCGAGCGTTTGCTCGCTGACCTGGCGATCCAGCGCCTCGACCTGGTGATCTCCGACAGCCCGATGCCGTCGCACCTGGACATCAAGGGCTACAGCCAGAAACTGGGTGAGTGCGGAATCAGCTTTTTCGCCACTGCCGAGCTGGCGACGCAATACGGTCAGGACTTCCCGCGTAGCCTGCAAGGCGCACCGTTGCTGATTCCCGGGCCGGAAACCGTGGTGCGCAGCCGCTTGCAACGCTGGTTCGCCGAGCAGCAGATCCAGCCGCGGATCGTCGGCGAGTTCGATGACAGCGCGTTGATGCAGGCTTTCGGTCAATCCGGCAGCGGGATTTTCATCGGCCCGAGCGTGATAGCTGATGAAGTGAAACGCCAGTGTGGCGTGGAGTTGATTGGCCAGACCGACGCAGTGACCGAGTCGTTCTACGCCATTTCGGTGGACCGCAAGGTCAAGCACCCCGGCATCGTGGCGATTACCGAAGGGGCCCGACGCGAGCTGTTCACTGAAGCGTGAGGGTTGAGGGTTGAGGGCTGAGGGCTGAGGGCTGAGGGCTGAGGGCTGAGGCGTCAGGCGCAGACTTCGCGGGGTTTGAACGTCATCAGCGCCATGGCCAGCAGGATCGACACCAGGATAAAACCGGCCGCCGTGAATCCGAGGCCGCCAAGGCCAACGCTGTCGATCACCCGGCCACCGACCATGGCCCCGAGGCCGATGCCGAGATTGGCCCCGGCGATGTTCAGCGACGCGGCAAATGCCGGCGCTTCGGGCGCAGCTTTCATCAAACGCACATGACTGACCAGAAACAACGCCGCCTGGGTCACGCCCCAAATGCCCATCGCCGCCGCCAGCCCAAGCGGCGAATGAATATTCGGCACCAGCGCCACCATGCCGGCAATCATGAACGCGCAGAAAGTCACGGAAGCGATCAGCGGATGCCGATCCACCGCGCGACCGCCCAGCGAGTTACCGATCAAACCGACTGCACCGAAGCCCATCAGACACCAACCCACCACTGTGCCGTTGAAACCGGCGAGCCGTTCGAGGATGTCCGCGAGGTAGGTGTAAGCGGTGAACATGCCGCTGAACACCAGGATCGACAGCAGCACATGGCCAATCATCAACGGGCTGCGCAGTATCTTGAACTGTGACCGGAAACTCACCTGATGCTGATGCAGGCTGGTTTTTGGCAGGTAGATGAATAGCAGCAACGCCTTGGCGAAGGCGATCACCGCGAGAATGCCGAAGGCACTGCGCCAGCCGAAGGCATCGGAAATCAGCGTACCGACCGGAATGCCGAACACCGTCGCACAGACAATGCCGAAACCGATCTTGGCGATGGCGCGTCCGGCGTATTGCGGCCCAACGATGTCCACTGCCGTCTCACTGGCAAGGGCCCAGAACACCGGCAACCCGAGCGCGGGGATCAATCGTGCAACCGCCATCACCCAGATATTCGGCGCAAACGCCGCGAGGGTGTTGGCCAGACCGAACATGATCAGCACCGAGATGAACAGCTTGCGCCGTTCGAAACGGGCGAAATACGCGGTCAGGAATGGCCCGAACGCGGCGACGGTGAAGGCGAACAGGGTCACCAGCAAACCCGCTTGCGGGATCGTGACTTCAAGGTCTCGGGCGATCGCCGGCAGCAAACCGACGATGACGAATTCCGTGGTCAGCACCGTGAAACCGGCGGCGGACAACAGAAGGATGGGCAACAGCATGCACAACTCCAGAAAACGACGACGCCAGCGATAGCCCGGAGGCCCACTGGCAAACATGAAAATGAGGATGCGCAATGTTAACAGAGTGTGTCCAAACGCGGTTGCACGAACCTGCCGATCCCGAACATCCGCCGATCCGCAAAAACAAAAAGCCCGCCAAGGCGTGAACCTTGGCGGGCTTTTTACAATGTCGGGTTTAGAACGCGCCCATGAAATCGCGTTTGCCGACTTCAACACCGTTGTGACGCAGCAGGGCATAAGCGGTGGTGACGTGGAAGAAGAATTGCGGCAGGCCGTAGCTCAGCAGGTAAGCCTGGCCAGTGAAGCGCTTCTCTTTCGGCGTGCCTTGGCGAGTGATGATCTCGATGCCTTCCTTGCCATTGATCTGCTCGGGTTTGATCTCGCCGATGTAGGCCAAAACCTTGGTCAGCAGCGCCTGCAGCTCGGCGAAGGTAGTTTCAGTGTCGTCGTATTTCGGCAATTCGAGCTCTGCCAGGCGCGAAGAAACGCCCTTGGCGAAATCGACGGCGATCTGAACCTGACGCACCAGCGGGAACATGTCCGGGTACAAGCGGGCTTGCAGCAAAGCGTTTGGATCAATGTTCTTGGCGGTAGCGTGGGCTTCAGCTTTGTTCAGAACGTCGCTCAGCGCGGTGAGCAGTTGTTTGAAAACCGGAACGGAAGCGTCGTACAAGGAAATGGTCATGGCGGTCTCGTGTGGTGACAGGAGGAAACGTGGGCGGATTATAGCCATGCGCGCCCCTCCTGCGGCTTGTCTTTTATCCAGCAAGGATTAGGCTAGGCGGCTTCGACTGCAGGCTTCGACAGCAAAGGGAAAAGCGTGATGAGCACTGAGCAAGACACCAACTCCGACGAGCCACGGCTCAACAGCACGGAAATCCGCATTCTGGGTTCGTTGATCGAGAAACACGCCACCAGCCCGGAGACCTACCCGCTGACCCTCAATGCGCTGATGATCGCCTGCAACCAGAAAACCAGCCGCGAACCGGTGATGAACCTGACCCAGGGTCAGGTGGGCCAGAGTTTGCGCGCCCTCGAAGGGCGCGGGTTTACCAAACTGGTGATGGGCAGCCGCGCCGACCGTTGGGAGCACAAGGTCGACAAGGCACTGGAGCTGGTGCCGGCGCAGGTGATTCTGACGGGGCTGTTGTTTCTGCGCGGTCCGCAGACGGTTAGCGAGCTGCTGACCCGCAGCGGTCGCATGCATGAGTTCGAAGACGCCGAGCAGGTGGTGCATCAGCTTGAACGGTTGATCGCTCGCGGGCTGGCGCTGTTGATCCCGCGTCAGGCCGGGCAGCGTGAAGACCGTTATACGCACGCGATGGGTGACCCCGCAGATATCGAAGCGATTATCGTGGCACGGCAGAATCCGGTGGAGCGCGATGGCGGCAGCGGTGTGTCGGTAGAACGCATCGAAGAGCTCGAAGCACGAATCGCCGCGCTGGAAGAACGGCTGGCCCGCCTCGAATAACCAGACAACACAGAGAATATGTAGGAGCGAGCTTGCTCGCGATGGTCGGTAACGATGCCGCGGGCAACCTGAATAGCCACGTTGTCAGGGCGATTTTCGCGAGCAGGCTCGCTCCTACAAGGGGCCGCTCACAAATTCAGCTACGAGCAAACTCCACCGCTGCCTTGAACTGCTCATCCGTCGGCCGTACGCCGGTGTACAGTACAAACTGCTCGAGCGCCTGGATCGCAATCACTTCCAGCCCGGTAATCACGCGCTTGCCTTGCGCGCGACCTTGCACGATCAGCGGCGTTTCCGAGGGGATCGCCACGACGTCGAACACGGTTTCAGCCGCAGCAATGACCTCTGCGTCAAACGCCAGTTGCTCGGCCTCAGGCCCACCGGTCATGCCGATCGGCGTGACGTTGATCAGCATCTGCGGCCGTCGGTCGCCCAATTCGGCTTGCCACTCATAACCCAGCGCTTCAGCCAAGGCACGCCCGGCGCGTTCGTTGCGCGCGACGATCAGGCCATTCTTGTAAGCGCCATCGCGCAAGGCGCTGGCCACTGCCTTCGCCATGCCGCCGCTGCCACGCAGGGCAAAGGTCGACTCCTTGGGCACCAGATGAGTGTCCAGCAGTTGGGCAATGGCAATGTAATCCGTGTTGTAAGCCTTGAGATGACCATTGGTATTGACGATGGTATTAATCGATTGAATGGCTGCCGCGGAGGCATCCAGCTCGTCGACCAGTGCAATGCAGGCCTCCTTGAACGGCATCGAAACACCACAACCACGAATGCCCAAGGCACGAATACCGCCGACGGCGCCTGGCAAGTCCTGACTGCTGAACGCCTTGTAATAGAAATTCAGGCCCAGTTGTTCATACAGATGATTGTGAAACCGCAGGCCAAAATTGCCGGGGCGCCCGGACAGCGACATGCACAGTTGGGTGTCTCGGTTGGGGTTCATCTGCATGAAACGTCTCCTTCAATAGCACTTTCGGATGGACGGGATTAGCCATTCCATCGGGTCTGTTCGATCATGACGGCGTGTGAATGCGGGTTATCGCGGTCCGTCAGGAAACCGGTACAGACCTTACACAAAATTTACTTAGCGGCTGTGCTGATTTTCAGAAATACGCTGTCTTAGATGTATCCCCGCGACAATCCTTGGGTCTATTGCAGACGCAAGCGCCGGGTTGAAGAACCGAGGAATTATCATGATCCGTAAAATCCCCACAGTTGCCTTGCTGATCGGTACTCTTGCTCTCGCAGGGCAGGCAGAAGCGCATGGCGGTGGCGGTTGGGAAGGTCCAGCGGTATTTGGCGCGATCGTTGGCTCGGCCATCGTCGGTTCGGCCATCATCAACAGCAACCGGCCGGTCTATGTTCAGCAGCCGGTGTACGCTCAGCCGCAGCCCGTTTACGTGCAGCAACCGCCACCGGTTTATTACCAGCCAGCGCCGGTTTATGTGCAGCAACCGGTCTATTACGGTCCGCCACCGGTTTACTACGGTCCACCCCGTGGCTACTACGGCCCGCCGCGCGGTTATTACGGCCCTCCCCACGGTTATGGCCGCTGGTAACAGCGCATCAGGCCCCGCTTATAAAGCGGGGCTTTTTTATGCCCGTTCGTCGGGAAAGGTCTGGATAAATCTCGTCAAGGTCGCTATCGGGACAGTCCCCGCGGTTGAGGCGGGCAAGATGGATTCAAAGCGCCCTTTCCTCGGATTGAGGAAAAACGGTCATATTTATGTCATGTCAGGTCCGCAAGCTCGGTCCTGTCCGCCCACAACAGGTTGATAATAACAAGGACGATCTCATGCCGACGCAAAACCCGCACCGCGATCTCAGCCTGTGCACCTCCAGCAAGGTGTACAACGCCCTGACCGAACTCAAACACCTGGAAGGCCATCGCAGCGCCAAGTTTCTCTCGCTGCTGGCCGAAAACCTGGTGCGCAAGGGCCTGCTCAACGAGCAGGAAGTGGTCCATATGCTGGACCTGGTGGTTGACTGACTGAATGACCGACGGTCGCTTGGCCTCGCTTGCGTCAATGACGACTATCGAAAGCGTTGATTGTTCGTTAAAGCGCCGTTTCCGTAAGGTAGCTCCATCGATTGATGGAGGTACTTATGTCCCAGGTTCAGATCATGTCCGTTATCGGCAGCGCCGTTCCCGCCCCGCTCAGGGAGCTGGGATTGCTTGCCTGTTGGTACCTTATGCAGAACGGCGAACCGATCAGCGGCCCGCTGACATCGCTCAACGCCGCCAAAGTCCTTTCGGAACGCCTCGGCACCGCTCGACTGAGCGCTTAGGGCAGCTGTATTCGCGGTTTGGTTTCCATGAAAATCGCCCAGCTCGACATGAACAGCGCCGCGATCAAAGGACCGATGACGAAGCCGTTCAGCCCGAAAATCGCCAGGCCGCCGAGGGTCGAGATCAGGATCAGGTAGTCCGGCATTTTCGTGTCCTTGCCCACCAGGATCGGGCGCAGCACGTTGTCCACCAGACCGATCACGAACACGCCGAACAACCCCAGCACCACGCCCTGCCAGATCGCCCCGGTGAACAGGAAAAAAGCGGCCACCGGTGCCCAGACAATCCCTGCGCCCACCGCCGGTAACAGCGACAGAAACGCCATCAACACCGCCCAGAGCAACGCGCTGGGGATATCGAGAAACCAGAAAATCACACCGCCCAACGCGCCTTGCGTGATCGCGACCACCAGGTTGCCTTTCACCGTGGCGCGCACCACGCGATTGAATTTGAGCTGAAGCCGACGTTTCTGGTGTTCTTCCAGCGGCACGGCGGCGCGCATTCTACGTGCGAGGTCGGCACCGTCGCGCAAAAAGAAGAACAGCAGGTACAACATGATGAAAAAACCCACCAGAAAATCGAACGTCCCCTGGCCAAAGCTGAACGCTTGCGTGGCGATAAATTCGTTGCCCGTCACCGCACTCTTGATGATTTTCTCCCGCAGCCCGTCCAGTTCGCCGAGACCGGAACGGTCGAGCAAGTGCTGAAAGTACGGCGGCAAGCTGTGCTTGAAATGCGTCACATACCCGGCGATGTCCAGTTCGCCACTTTCGATGCTTTTGTACAGCGTGGCGCCTTCTTGAACCAGCAGGACGCTGAGGATGATCACCGGCAAAATGGCGATGACCAGGCAGATGCTCAGGGTCAGCAGTGACGTCACGTTGCGTTGCCAGCCGAACTTCAATTGCAGTCGGCGTTGCAGCGGTGCGAAGAGAATCCCGAGGATCACCGCCCAGAACACCGCACCGTAGAACGGCAGCAGAATCCAGATAAAGGCAGCGGTCACCAACCCGAGCAGAATCACCAATGATTTGTTATGTACCGTCTGTTCGTTCATGTCCGATCCATGTCAGTCCGCAGGGACGCAATGTCGCGTCCTGATGCTTAGTCCGCCACGGTCCGCCCGAGTGCCATCCGTTTGTTCATCAAGCATAGATCCAGATCAGTGAAAGCCGCGGCCCATCGGGGTGTGCGGTGTTCCTATGCAAACTCTTCACGCAACATCGCCACGAACGCCTCCCGCGCCGGGTGCACCCCGGCGTTTTCGTGCCAGTAAAACAGGTTG
Source organism: Pseudomonas sp. GB2N2 (assembly GCF_054897705.1). Classification (NCBI taxonomy): domain Bacteria; kingdom Pseudomonadati; phylum Pseudomonadota; class Gammaproteobacteria; order Pseudomonadales; family Pseudomonadaceae; genus Pseudomonas; species Pseudomonas sp. GB2N2. Next base: position 601,117 of record NZ_CM142701.1, on the reverse strand, counting down.
TCGATGGCAGTCAGTTCAGGAAACTCATACCCCGCGCAACCGGCGCCCTTGGCGTACTGGTCGAACACGCCTTTGGGCACCAGCGCCACGCCCGCCCCCGCGCTGACGCAACCGACAATCGCGCCATAACTGGCCAGGCTGACAATCGGCAGCGCCTGCCCATGACGCAATAACCAGTGCTCCAGCGCCGCACGGTAGGGACAACCCTGCGGCCACATGAACACGGTTTTGTCGTGCAAATCGACGATGTCGCGCACCGGCCCCAGGGAGGTCGAGGCGATCAGCAGCAACTCTTCGCGGTACATCGGCGTGCGCTTGAGCTGTGAGCGCTCGACATCCACCGCGACGATCGCGCCATCAAGTCGGTGGCTGACGGTGTCATCGAGCAGTTGCCCCCAAGTGCCGGTGGTCAGTTCCAGCGCGACTGCCGGGTAACGCTTGTGGAACTTGGCGAGCAGACGCGGCAAGCGCCCCGTGGCCGAGGATTCGATTGCACCGATGCGCAGCGGGCCGGACGGCTCGGCCGCGGGATCGACTGCGCGTTTGGCCTCCGCGGTGAGCGCGAGAATTTTCGAGGCGTACGCCAGAAACGTCTGCCCCGACGGACTGATGCGCAGTCCCCTGCCTTCGCGCAGAAATAACGCGACGCCCAACTCCGCCTCCAATGACTTGATGCGCGCCGTGATGTTCGACGGCACGCAATGCAATTGCTCGGCCGCGCGGGCAATGCTGCCGACGTCGGCAACAGTCTTGAACATGCGAATCTGTGCCAGCTCCATACATCACCTAAAGTGAACGATTGGCGCAGTATAAGTCAGTTGTGGAGCGCTGTCCGGGTTCTGATACTGGGTGCATCTGACCACCGGTGCCCGACCATGCAAGCGCTCACAACTGCCGCCCACCCCCTCAAAATCATTTTGGCCATGGCCTTTGTCGTGGCGTGCTGGGGCTATTCGCCGACCGGTATTCACATCGGTTTGCAAGCGTATGACCCCGGCCATCTGGCCTTGCTGCGGTTTCTGCTGGCGTCGGCGTTCATGGCGCTGATCGCGTTCGCCAAAGGCATCAGCCTGCCCAGCCTACGCGATGTGCCACTGTTGTTCGGTCTCGGTTTTTTTGCGGTAAGCCTGCACCACGTAACGATCAATTTCGGTCAGCAAGGAGTCAGCGCCAGCGCGTCAAGCGTATTGGCGCAGACCACGCCGCTGTTCAGCACCCTGCTGGCGCGCTTTGTGTTCAAGGATCGGGTGAGCACCTGGCGTTGGGGCTGTGTGTTTCTCGGGTTGCTCGGCGTGGTGATTGTGGTGGCCGGCGATCGAGGGGTCGGCAGCCTCGACGCCCACGGTTTGCTGATCCTGTTGGCGGCGCTGTCCTGGAGTTTTTACTTCGCACTGCAGAAACACCATTCAGGCCGTTACGACGGGCTGACACTGGTTTGCTACACGGTGTGGTCGGGAACCGCTTTGTTGCTGGTCTATCTGCCGGGGTTAGCGGCGCAGGTGGTCAGCGCTCCGATGCGCGTGCAATGGGCGGTAGTGGCATTGGGTGTATTTCCGAGTGCGCTGGCGTACCTGGCCTGGGCGTATGTGCTGGCACACATTGATTTGAGCCGGGCGACGATGACGCTGTATCTGGTGCCGCCGACGGCGATGGCGATTGCTTCGTTCGGGTTGGGGGAGCGGCCGACGGTGATGATCGGGGTGGGCGCGGTGGTGGTGTTGGTGAGTGTGTTGGCGTTGAATCTGGAGCGGCGGCCGGTGGCGATTCGGGTAGTGGGTGTTTAGCCAGAATTTATGTTGATTCATCCGACGCCATCGCTGGCAAGCCAGCGATGAACGATGACGCGGCTTAACTGCCCTGCACAAAAAACCCGGCACACTGGCCGGGTTCTGTTTACCGCCGATCATCCGACAGCGGCGTCGGCTCGTCCGCTGGAAGCACGTCCTCGTCCGCAGTGGGGTCCTTCCAGTCTTCAGGTCTATCAGCCTCTGCACCTGTCGGGTCCCGAGACGGGTCCATGCCAGGTGGGGCATCGTGATCCATTGAGTTAGCCATGACGCACCTCATTGATGAGGTCCAGCAAATCTGGGCCGTACTTGTTTGAAGGTCGCGCGCAGACACGGTGCTATCGAGTAGACCAGCGGTTAGTCGCTGTCCGCGAGAAACCGGTCGCGGCTGTTGGTCAGGTGCAACCACATCGCTGCCCGCGCCGCGTCCGCATCCTGACGCTTGATCGCGTTGAGAATCGCCTCGTGCTCAAGGTTGGCCAGATGCCCGAGTTTGCTCAGATCCGCCGCCCCGCGCTCGGCCGCATTGACCCGAGTCCGGGGAATCATGGCGCTGCCCAGGTGCTGCATGATTTCGGTGAAACAGACGTTGCCGGTGGCTTCGGCGATCAGCAGGTGAAAGCGCTTGTCGGCTTCGACGCAGCTGTCGTTGTTGGCGAGCAGGCGTTGATAGTCGTCCAGCGCTTCGCGCATCTGCACCAGTTGTGGGTCGGTGCGACGCGTGGCTGCCAGCGCGGCGGCCTGGGTTTCCAGGCCCATGCGCAACTCCAGAATGCTGCGCACCCCCAACGCTGTATCGACGTTCAGTCGCAGCCCTTGCTCCGGCGCGCGCTCGATCACGAAGGTGCCGATGCCGTGCCGGGTTTCCACCAGCCCCGATGCCTGCAATTTCGAGATCGCCTCGCGGACCACGGTGCGACTGACGCCGTGTTCCTGAACGATGGAGTTCTCCGAGGGCAGCTTGTCCCCGGGCAACATTTGGCCCAGCAGAATGCGCTGGGTCAGTTGGGTGACCAGGTCGTGGGCCAGGTTGTGAGTGCGCTTGCGGGCAGGCGCGTCGAGGTCTTCTTGCATGGCGATCATCCGAGAGCAGAGCTGACGGAATCGTAGCATTGCGGTCTCTTAGAAGCCTCTTTAAATAGCATCTGCTTGTATGACAACACTCAACAAATGACCTAAAATTTGCAGAACCTCAGCTACCAACGAACCAAATTGATCTAACAAACGCCGCGTAAACCGCCATTTTGATGACTCACGCCCTTGCAGAACAAAAAAACTCAGTTGTATGATGTCTATCAACAACACTGCCCAGCAACACCCCGCATAAAAATAATCAGTGGGAGAAACGCAAGTGAGTACATCCATCTCCGGGATGCACGAAGGCACCGATTCGGTGCTGAAGTCCGCCATCTCAAAAGTGAAACGCCACGTTCTGCCGCTATTCGTCATCATGTTCATCGTCAACTACATCGACCGCGTGAACATCGGTTTCGTCCGCGTCCACATGGAACACGACCTGGGCATTGGCGCAGCCGCCTACGGCCTCGGTGCGGGTCTGTTCTTCATCGGTTACGCGCTGTTTGAAGTCCCCTCCAACATCCTCCTGCAAAAAGTCGGCGCGCGAATCTGGCTAACCCGCATCATGCTGACCTGGGGCCTGGTGGCCGCCGGCATGGCGTTCATCCAGAACGAAACGCACTTCTACATTCTGCGATTCCTCCTCGGCGTGGCCGAAGCCGGGTTCTTTCCGGGGGTGATTTATTACTTCACTCGCTGGCTGCCAGGTGTTGAACGCGGGAAGGCCATCGCGATTTTCCTCAGCGGCTCGGCAATGGCTTCGCTGATCTCCGGCCCCCTGTCCGGGTTGCTCCTGCAACTCAACGGGTTTGGGCTGCACGGCTGGCAATGGATGTATTTCATCGAAGGCATGTTCTCGGTAGGCCTGTGCGTCTTCGTCTGGTTCTGGCTCGACTCCAAACCCCACGATGCCAAGTGGCTGAGCCGCGCAGAGCAGGACGCGCTGGTCAACGCCATCGACGCTGAGCAACTGGCCCGCGAAGCTGTGACGCCGATCAAACCGTCGGTAGGCACGCTGCTCAAGGACCGCCAGATCATCCTGTTCTGCCTGATCTATTTCTTCATTCAACTGACCATCTATGCCGCGACCTTCTGGCTGCCGAGCATCATCAAGAAGATGGGCGACCTCAGCGACATTCAGGTCGGCTTGTTCAACTCGATCCCGTGGCTTCTGTCGATTGTCGGCATGTACGCGTTCGCGTCGCTGTCGGCGAAATGGAAACACCAGCAAGCCTGGGTCGCTGCCGCGTTGCTGATCGCGGCCGCCGGGATGTTCATGTCCACCACCGGCGGACCGGTCTTCGCCTTCGTGGCGATCTGCTTTGCAGCACTGGGATTCAAATCCGCCTCGTCGCTGTTCTGGCCGATTCCCCAGGCGTACCTGGATGCACGGATCGCCGCCGGCGTGATCGCGCTGATCAATTCGGTGGGCAACCTCGGCGGCTTCGTTGCGCCGACCACTTTCGGGCTGCTGGAAGAGCGCACCGGCTCGATTCAGGGCGGGCTGTACGGGTTGGCCGCAACATCGATCATTGCCGCCATCATCGTCTTCGCTGCACGCAATATACCCAAGGCGAGCGCCATTACGGCACCGGGCAAACCAGCGCCCCACCACGTCTGAACACCGGTTCAAAAGGATAAGAAAATGAACGCACACGACGCAAAAGCCCCGATCATCACCAGCATGCAAGTGGTTCCGGTGGCCGGGCACGACGGCATGCTGCTAAACCTGAGCGGCGCCCACGGTCCGTTTTTCACCCGCAACATCGTCATTCTCAAGGACAACGCCGGCCACACCGGCGTCGGTGAGGTGCCGGGTGGCGAGCGTATTCGCCAGACGCTGGAGGACGCCCGTTCACTGGTGGTCGGCAGCCCGATCGGCACGTACCAGAGGGTTCTCAATCAGGTCCGGCAGACCTTCGCCGACCGCGATGCCGGTGGTCGCGGTTTGCAGACGTTCGACCTGCGCATCACCATCCACGCCGTCACCGGCCTGGAAGCGGCACTGCTGGATTTGCTCGGTCAGCATCTGGATGTGCCGGTCGCGGCCCTGCTCGGCGAAGGCCAGCAGCGCGATGAAGTGAAGATGCTGGGTTATCTGTTTTATGTCGGTGATCGTAACGAGACCGATCTGGCTTACCGCAGCGAGCCGGACGCGGACAACGACTGGTTCCGTGTACGCCATGAAAAAGCCATGAGCGCCGACGCCGTGGTGCGCCTGGCCGAGGCCGCCCACGCGCGTTACGGTTTCAAGGACTTCAAACTCAAGGGCGGCGTGCTCAGTGGCGATGCAGAAATCGAAGCCGTCACCGCCCTCGCCGAACGCTTTCCCGACGCGCGCATCACCCTCGACCCCAATGGCGCGTGGTCGCTGAAAGAAGCGATTCGCTTGTGCCGGGATCAGCATCACGTCCTTGCCTATGCCGAAGACCCGTGCGGTGCGGAAAATGGTTATTCGGGCCGCGAAGTCATGGCAGAATTCCGCCGCGCTACGGGTCTGAAAACCGCGACCAACATGATCGCCACCGACTGGCGGGAAATGGGCCATGCGATTCAGTTGCAGTCAGTGGATATTCCGCTCGCCGACCCGCATTTCTGGACGATGCAGGGCTCGGTTCGAGTCGCACAGATGTGCCACGAATGGGGCCTGACCTGGGGTTCGCACTCCAACAACCATTTCGATATTTCGCTGGCGATGTTTACCCACGTTGCGGCCGCCGCGCCGGGCGAGATTACCGCCATCGACACGCACTGGATCTGGCAGGACGGCCAGCGCCTGACCAAGGCTGCGCTGCAAATCGTCGAAGGGTGTGTGCAGGTGCCGAAAAAACCGGGGCTGGGGGTTGAACTGGATGTGGATCAGTTGGCCAAAGCCCATGAACTGTATAAAGGCATGGGGTTGGGCGCGCGGGATGACAGCGTGGCGATGCAGTTCCTGATTCCGGGCTGGACGTTTGATAACAAACGGCCATGCCTGGTGCGCTAGTCCGGCAGGTACACTGCCCTGAAATCCCAAGGGCAGTGGCACACACATGCATAACTTCAGACTCGGCAAAGCCTTATCCTTTAGCGTATTTGGACTGTTTTTCGGCACAGGTCAATGCCTTGCCGGGAATGCCACTGACCAGCAGATCGAAGCGGCGGTCAAAGCAGCCGTCGTGCCCGTCATGCAGCAGCAAAACATTGCAGGCATGGCGGTCGCGGTCACGCTCAACGGCAAGCCACATTACTTTAACTATGGCAACGCCTCGAAAGAAACCGGCAGCGCGGTGACCGAAGACACCCTGTTCGAGATCGGTTCGGTGAGCAAAACCTACACCGCCACCCTCGCCGCCTACGCTCAGGCCAGCGGTAAACTGTCCCTGTCAGACAAGGCCAGTCACATCTTGCCAGCCTTGCACGGCAGCGCGTTCGACAACATCAGCGTGCTGCAACTGGGCACCTACTCCGCCGGTGGCCTGCCGCTGCAATTCCCGAACGAGGCCGATGCCGCGGACAAGATGCTCGGCTATTTCAAACAGTGGAACCCGCTCTATCCGGCCGGCAGCCATCGTCTGTATTCGAACCCGAGCCTGGGCCTTTTCGGCTATCTGGCCGCCCGCAGCATGGGCCAGCCGTTTGATCAATTGATGGAAAAAACCTTGCTGCCCAAACTTGGGTTGCAACACACCTTCCTCAAGGTGCCGCCGACCGAAATGGGACTTTACGCTCAGGGTTACGACAAGGATGACAAACCCGTACGGGTCGGGCCGGGTGCGCTGGATTCCGAGGCCTACGGCGTGAAAACCAGCGCTGCCGATCTGCTGCGCTACGTTGAAGCGAACATGAAACCGTCACGCCTGGAAGCGCCGATGCAGCGGGCCATCGCCACGACGCATACCGCCTACTACACCGTCGGCGACATGACGCAGGGCCTGGTCTGGGAGATTTACCCCTACCCGGTCACCCTCGATACATTGCTTGCCGGTAATTCAACGCAAATGGCGATGGAGGCTCATGAAGTCCAGTGGCTGAACCCGCCGCGACCTCAACCGGAAAACGTGCTGTTCAACAAAACCGGTTCCACCGGTGGCTTCGGTGCTTACGTGGCGTATGTACCGTCGAAAGACATCGGCATCGTGATTTTGGCCAATAAAAACTACCCGAATCCGGAGCGCATCAGGATTGCTCACACGATTTTGAGCGCATTGAGCGAATAACCACCCGCGGCGCAAACAAAATGGGCGACCTCTTCAGGTCGCCCATGTGCGTTGTATTCGCGTTCAGTCGTCAGGCATTTCCGCTGGTTTGGCTGGTTTTGCCGGTTTCACCGGTTTGGCACCTTTGGCGCCTTTGGCATCCTTCGCCGGTACGACCTCTGCGGCGGGTGCCGCGACGGTCGGTGCGGCCGCTTCTTTCTCGGCCATCGGCATCTGGTCGATGGCACTGAAGATCGCCTTCAGATCCACCGTATCCGACTGTTCCAGTTTCTTCTCGCCATCCTTGCCGACCAGAATCACCTTGGTCTTCGCCCCCGCGCCCAGCTTGAGCGAACGGATCAGTGCCGCCGTGTCTTGGGGTCCCAGGTCCTTGCCATCGCGCTGCCCCATCAGATTGAGCACGGTGTAAAGGACCATGTTGCGGTCGGTGAATTCTTTGTGATTGGCTGGATCATCCAAGGACTTTTTCAGGCTGACCCATGCCGGATCAACCGTGCTTGGCGCGATGACGATCAATGGCCTGGACCTGCCCTTGTCCATGTCCAGTGGTGAGTCGCTATCGGCAGCGAGCAAGGGACCGGCCAGGGCCAGCAAGGTTGTCAAGGTCAATGACCTGATGAGCATGCGCATCTCCTTTTGATATCCACGCTCTAATGATTGCGCATCGCGGCGTTCGTTCCGGGTGACGCACCGCAATTGTGTTCCGCCATGACCCAAGCTTAGGTCAGGGCCGACATTGCGCAACAGATTGCGAGGCGCTCTGCAGGAAATCCTCAGCGGGCCTCAAGCGGCTTCGGCAGCCAGTGCCGGAATGGAAAAGGTAAATACACTGCCGGTCCCCGCTTCGCTTTGCACCCAAAGCTCGCCGCCATGGGCTTGCACAATGCTGCGACAGATATACAAACCCAGGCCGCTGCCATTGGGGTTGCCTTCGCGAAGCGTCCAGTAACGCTCAAAAATGTGCTGCAAATGTACGGCATGGATACCACTGCCATTGTCACTCACTGAAATCAATACCTTGTCATCTACCTGGCGGGCGTCGACGTCGATACGCCCGCCTGTCGACGTGAATTTGATCGCGTTACCCAACAGGTTCGACAGCACCTGAAACAAACGCTGCGGGTCGGCGTTAATGACCAGGCCTTCGGCGCTGCTGCAATTGAGCTCGATGTTTTTGTGTGACGTGAGCGTCACCAGCAACCCGCAGGCTTGCTCCAACAAATCGACCACATCCAGCGGCTTGCACTCCAGCGGGTACTGGCCGGCGTCGAATTTCGACTTGTCGAGCAGATCGGCGATCAGCGTGTTCATGCGATCGGTGGCTTCTTCCATCGTCCCCAACGCCGCGTTCATGCGCACGGTATGCACGCCGTCGTCCCGCGCGACCAGACGCTGCATCATCCCGCATTGCATGATGATGATGGTCATAGGGTTGCGCAGGTCATGGGACACCACCGCCACCAACTCATCACGCACGCGCACCGCTTCATGCTCGCGATTCACCTGACGGGCGAGGTCGTTCTCGATGGCATAACGGCGCAGCTCTTTGACGGCATAAGCATCCGCCGCGGTCCATTCCTGCGCCTTGCCTTCCACCAGTTTTTCCCAGAGAGCAAAGGACTTGCGCGGTTGCAAGGCGCGCCGGGCGTCACCGCCAGCGCTGAAATGTTCATCGGGATTGCCGCTCCACTTCATGCTGGAGCGCAGTTGCGGACGGAACCACAACACGCCGTTGTCCACCGGCTTTGGCAACACGAAGGCCAAAAGCCCGCTGGCGACTTCGCTGTAACGGGCACTGGCGCCGTGCACGCTTTGCAAGTGATCGGTCAGCAGTGGCTCGCCACTGTCCAGGCATCGCTCGCGCACCCACAGGTACAGCGCCCGGACCTCCTCCACCGTCGGGCAGTTTCCGAACAGCTGCAAGCGGTCTTCGATCAGCACGGCCACACCACCGGCGCCGGTCAGGGCCAGGAGTTTTTCCGGTTGCTCGAGCAACCCTTCCAGCACGTCCTGTTCAGCGCTTTGCATGGCCCGCGTCAGTTCCTTGATCAACTGCGTTTTTTGCCCCCGCTGATGCTGTTCGTCGCGAATCTGCAAAGCGGGTATCTGCACGCTGAGCAGTTGGGCGATGGCTGCGCACATTGTGCGCACGGGGTAACTGACCAACAACGGCTGCGGATGAGCGCAGGTGACCAACCCCCACAGCTGATCATTCTCCAGCAGCGACAGGCTCATGGACGCCCGCACGCCCATGTTTTCCAGGTACTGGCAATGCACCGGCGACACGCTGCGCAGCACCGAAAACCCCAGGTCCAGCGGCTCCCCGGTATCCGGGCGCAACACGGGAAGAATCGGCACCGGCTGATAACGCGCGTCCGGAATCACGCGGATCCAGTTCAGGCGATACAGCTCGCGGGCTTGCGCTGGAATGTCCGAGGCGGGGAAACACTGCCCCAGGTATCCGGGCAGAATGCCGCCCAATGCCTCGCAGATGACTTGCCCATGCCCTTGCGGCTGAAAGCGATAAATCATCACCCGGTCGAAGCCGGTCAGCCGGCGGATTTCGTCGACGCTGACCCGGTACAAATCGTCCAGAATGCTCGCCGATTGCATTTTTCTCAGCGCACGGAGCAGGTTGCCAGTGCGGTCGGGCATGCTGTCGGAAGCCGGCTCAAGTTCCAGAATGATGACGCCGACATGGCGGTTGAGCGAGCCGTTGAAGCGCTGCCCGGAAAGTGTCAGCGACAACGGATTGGCATCTTCAAGGTCTGTCGACAGCAGTGCCTGACGCACCTGTTCCGTCGCCTCTTCACCTGCCAGCGCCGACAACGGTTGCTGCAACAACGCCGCCGCCGTCTGCCCCAGCCACTGCGCGCAATTGCGGCTGATCTGTTCAATGATCAAGGCGTTTTCGCTGAGGGTCAGCAGTACCCCGTGGGGCTGGATCGAACCGGGAATCCTGATCGCCTCGCTGGCACATTCGGCCAGCGCGGCGTCGAGTTGCTCATCAGTAAGGCGGTTCATATCAACACCTCGCAGCGCTCAAGCCACGCCTCGAAGGCGTCGAAGGTTGCCTGGGCCGCCGCCACCGACTGCGCGCGTTCAGCGGGCTCATGCACTTCATACAGGCAGGCCAGAAACCCCCGCCACATCAACAGGGTCGAGGTGCCATACACCGTGATAAACCGCCCGCCCTTGTGCTCATCGATACCGAGGCGCGAGTACAAGCCATTACGCAGCGATTGCCCGCCCAGCGTTGCACCTTCGAGGACGTAGAGTACGCCCAGCACATCGGCCACGCTGCGGGGCTGAAAAGGTAACGTGCAGAGGGGAATGGCCTCAATCGCGGCGATGTCCAGGCCCAAGGCATAATGGTCAGCTTCGAGCGACGGGATCTTGCTGCGGATCAGCCAGTCCAGGTCGGGAATGCTCATCGCGATCTGGAACAACTGGTTTTCCAGCGGCCGATAAAAACCGTAATACGCCTCGATCAGCCGGATATAGAGCAGACGATCGACAGTGAAAAAAGGAATGCGTTTTTCCAGCGCCTGATGGTGGTGGGTCGTCGCGATGCGCAGCTCACTGAGAATCAGCGGCAGGCTCTTCGACGGGGCCGTCACGACAATATGTCGAGGGAAAACCGGGCTATGTGGATGTGAATGTGTGCGCTTGGCGTGTGCATGGGCCACTTCGTCCTTGTCGAACAGGGGAGAAATGCCGACAGGTCACTCGCGAGCGAATGAAGGGTGGCTTTTCACCGTAGCACCTATACCGGGCAGGGGGTGGTTTGTTTCTGCCATCGGCAGCGATCAGAACGCCAGTTTGTACCCGATCAGCACCAGCATCGCGGCCAGGCAAGGGCGCAGCACTTCATCGGAGATGCGGCCGGTCAGGTGGCTGCCGAGGTAAATCCCTGGCAGCGAACCGATCAGCAAGAAACCCAGGACGTGCCAATCCATGTTACCCATGCTCGCGTGGCCAAGCCCGGCGACCAGTGTCAGGGGCACAGCGTGGGCGATTTCCGTGCCGACCAGGCGGCGGGTCGGCAGCAGCGGATAGAGAATGAACAAGGCCACGGTGCCCAGTGCACCGGCGCCAATGGAGGTCAGGGCGACCATGGTGCCGAGGATCAGGCCGGTGATCACGGTCAGCACATTCAAGCGCCGGCCACTCGGGTTGTACTGGCCGCCGGCGCGTTTATGAGCGAAGTCGAGCAAGCGTTTCTTGAAGAAAATCGCCAGCGCCGTGGCAAACAGGACAAAACCCAGCGCTTGTTTGATGATGGCGTTCATCGCGTCGGGAGAGGTTTGCAGGCTGCTGAGAAACCACAGCGTCAGCGCCACCGCCGGCACACTGCCGAGGGTCAGCCAACCGGTGATGGCCCAATCGATGTTGTTGTTCTTGCGATGAACCAGCACGCCACTGGATTTGGTGATCGCCGCGTACAACAGGTCCGTGCCGACTGCGGTGGCCGGATTGACGCCGAACCACAGCAGGATAGGGGTCATCAACGAACCGCCGCCGACGCCGGTCATCCCGACGATAAAACCCACCACCAGACCTGCCACGACCAAGCCGAAATTACCAAAATCCATAACACGCCCACAAAAAAGCATAAAAAAACTGGCCCGCAGGATAGCGATTTTTCTTATAACGACTTATATCGATAGGATCTATCGTTATGCCCGAATCGCATTTCTGCAGGAGCCGGCTTGCCGACGATAGCGGCGTGTCAGTAACCGTAATGTTGGCGATGCGACGCAATCGCCGGCAATCCTACTGAACGGGGAGGAAGTTGAGGAACAGCAGGCTTTGCGCGTAGTTCAGGCCGATCCTGCGATAACGCTCGTCGAGCATCTGGGTCAACAAGTCCAAACGTGCGACTACCTTGCCGAACTCCACGGCAAAACTCAGGTTGCTGCCCTCCTCCGAGATTTCATTGGAGAAAAGCAGGAGTTCGCCGTTTTTGTCTTGCCGCTGACTGAGAATCCAGGTGGCCTTCTCGATGTTGCGCGCGGCGTTGCTGACGAATGTCGGGCTGATCGCATCGGTCATGTAGAACTCCAGCCGATTGCCGTGCGCAGTCACCAGCATGCTGCCGATGGCATAGATGAAGGCGCCAACCCGGTCGCCCAGAAACTCCGGGCTCATGGCATAACTCAGCGCCGCCAGATCCTTCTTGCCCCCCAGCGTCGGCAGCAGTTGTTGCTGTTCGATGGCCATGCGCACTTGTTTGCCGGCGGTGCGGGCGTCAAGAAAACCGGATTTTTTCAGCTCCTGCGGGTTACGCAGATAGAGCTTGCCCATGAGCAGATACAGACTGTCGAGGTTGTCGCGCATCGCCAGCGTGGCCATGCGGTCGACGCTGGTCTGGAGGAATTCCTGGGGGCGGCCTTCGCGAAACTGGCTGACGATGTCCTTCCCTTGCTGCTGGCTGCAACCGGACATGAACAGCATCGACAGCACGGCGAGCAGCAGGCAATGGCGGCGGATGTGCACAGCGGTGAGGGGTGAAACTCGGGCCATGGGCGCTTGAACTTGGGCATGGGCCGGCGGTGGGGATCGCCGCAGGCTGGCCAAGGATAGAGCCGTGGATGACGAAAAAGTGCAGTGCCGGCAGTCTGTAAAACGGTAGAGGCGGTTAATTAGTCTGACTTTATTTACGCAAAATTGTAAATACGAGCTATAAATCCTTCCTGATCGGTTTATAACAGATCACTAGTATGACTACTTTGCAAATAACAACAAAAAGGAAGGTTAACCATGCTTCAATCCCGCTACCCCCTTTGCGTCCTCGGACTGTCGTTGATGATCGCCACCCTCTCCGCCCAGGCCGCCGGCCTGTCCAGCGTACATAAAGCCTTCGGCAAAACCAGCGACGGTAAGCCCGTCGAGCAATACGTGTTGCGCAACAGCCACGGCATGCAAGCCACAGTCATCACCTACGGCGCGACGTTGCAGGCGCTTGAAGTACCGGACAAAAACGGCAAACTCGATGACGTGGTGCTCGGTTTCGATGATGTGCTGGGTTACCAGAGCGGCAAGGCCTACTTCGGCGCAACCATCGGCCGCTTCGGCAATCGCCTGGCCAAAGGCTCATTCGAACTCGACGGCAAGCGCTTTCAGGTGCCACTCAACGACGGCCCGAATTCATTGCACGGTGGCCCGCTGGGTTTTGACAAACATGTGTGGAAAGCCGAACCGGCCAAAGGCAAGGACTCGGTGGGCGTGACCCTGACGTACTTGTCGGCGGACGGCGAAATGGGTTTCCCTGGCAATCTGAAGACCGAGGTGACGTATAGCCTCAATGACAACAACGAGTTGCGCATTGAGTACAAGGTTTCCACCGATAAACCGACGGTGTTGAACCTGACCAACCACAGTTATTTCAACCTTGCGGGCGCGGGCAACGGTGATGTGTTGCAACAGGTCGCGACCTTGCACGCCAGTCATTACACGCCGGTCAACGCTACATTGATTCCGACCGGAGAAATCGCTCCGGTGGCCGGCACGCCGATGGACTTTACCCAACCGACGGCGATCGGCAAGCACATCAAGGCGGACCATCCGCAGTTGAAGTTTGCCGAACCTAAACAGGGCGGCTTCGATTTCAACTGGGTACTGGATGGCAAGGGTGATTTGGGGAAACTGGCGGCTGATGTCAGCGATCCGCGTTCGGGGCGGCGTTTGCAGCTCTATACCACTGAGCCGGGTGTACAGTTTTATACCAGTAACTTTCTGGATGGGTCGGTGAAGGGCAAGGCTGGCAAGACGTATGCGCATTGGAGTGCGTTCACGCTGGAGACTCAGCATTATCCGGATGCGCCGAATCAGCCTGGATTTGCGTCGACGCGGTTGGACCCGGGGAAGACTTATACGCAGACTACGGTGTTGAAGTTTTCTGCTCGTTGAGGGCTGGGTTTGAGTTTGGGTGAATATGCGGCTGTTCGATACTGGCGGCGATTGGTCCCCTCACTCCGGCATTGCTTCGCGGGTCGCTTCAGATCAAATCAACATCAAAAACTCGGCGGCCTCTGGGCCGACCGGGGCATCAAGCGGGCGCGCTTCGCTTATTTGATCGTGCACATCCTCTGGCTGACGCCATCCCCTGTAGGAGATTGCTCCGGGCGACGTTCCGACAAAAAACGCCCGGGCAACGCGTTCATTCAGGCAGCCCGCGTTATCGTTGACGTCCATCGCAGGCAAGCCAGCTTCCACAGGGGACCGCGCCGCGTTACCGCAGAAACGGATATTCACACGATCCAGCGAGGACTTCGTTCTCGAACGCAGCCTCGCAAGCTCGACAGCTGCTAAAAGTCGACGGAACCCATGAGCTATCCTGCTGCCAACGTAAGTATCGACCCAACAAGCACAGGATGTTTTCATGCGGACCCTCGAACTCGCCGGCATCAATGTCCCCGTCATTGGCCAGGGCACCTGGCGCATGGGCGAAGATCCCGCGCGGCATTCCGAGGAAGTCGCCGCGCTGCGCCTGGGCATCGAACTGGGCATGACCCTGATCGACACCGCCGAAATGTACGCCGAAGGCGGTGCCGAGGACGTGGTGGGCGAAGCCATCACCGGCCTGCGCGACAAAGTTTCCCTGGTCAGCAAGGTCTACCCGCACAACGCCAGCCGCAAAGGCATCACCCAGGCCTGCGAACGCAGCCTGCGCCGGTTGAACACCGACTACATCGACCTGTACCTGCTGCACTGGCGCGGCCAGTATCCGCTGCAAGAAACCGTCGAAGCCTTCGAACGCCTGCGCGAAGAGGGGAAGATCGGCCATTGGGGCGTGTCCAACTTCGATGTCGATGACCTGCAGGAACTGGCGTCCCCGGCCTGCGCCACCAATCAAGTACTCTACAACCTGGAGGAACGCGGCATAGAATTCGATTTACTGCCATGGTGCCAACGCCAAAACCAGCCGTTGATGGCCTACTGCCCCATCGGCCAGGGCGGGGCCATGCTGGCGCACCCGACGCTCCAGCAAGTGGCCGCCCGTCACGCGGTCACACCGGCACAGGTAGCGCTGGCATGGATTCTGCGACAGGATGGCGTCATCGCCATCCCCAAAGCGGTCCGGCCTGAACATGTGCATCTGAACGCGCAGGCCGCGCAATTGCAGCTTGAAGTCGGGGATCTGGAGGCGCTGGACCGAGCGTTTCGCGCGCCACAACGCAAACAGCGACTGGCCATGGTCTGAGCCATCGCGGTTCTGTCAGAGGGCTTCTCATGAGAAGCACCGATCAGCTCGACGCTTTTAATCTGCAGCGCTTTGTCCAGGCGCAGGATCCGGTGTTAGAGCGTGTGCAAAACGAACTCGGCGCGGGCCATAAGCGCAGTCACTGGATGTGGTTCATCTTTCCGCAATTGTCCGGTCTGGGCGGCAGCGAAATGTCCCGGCGCTTCGCCATTCGCTCCGGCGAGGAAGCGATGGCTTACCTCGACCATGCACTGCTGGGCGCAAGGCTGCGCACCTGCACGCAATTGGTGCTGAATATCCAGCAGCGCTCCATCGGCGAAATCTTCGGTCATCCGGATGATGTGAAATTCCATTCGTCGATGTCCCTGTTCGCGCAATTTTCCCCGCCACACAGCCTGTACCACCAAGCGCTCGAACGTTACTGCCATGGCATTCCCGATGAATGGACGCTGACGCTGCTGGACTCAAAACAGGCCCAACTGCCCCCCAATCAGGGTTGAGAAATCGTCGTCCACGAACGGCAGGATCGCATCTGCTACCGGTTGCAGCTGCCGACTGACGTAGTGGTCGTAATCGATGGGCGCACTGCGGATTTCCAGCGGCTCGGGCCCGGCGACGGTGATCACATAGCTGATCCAGCCGCCATTCTGGTATTGCCGCGGACGGCCCTGCTGGTCGTTATAGTCATCAGCGATCCGCGCCGCGCGCACATGCGGCGGCACATTACGCTCGTAGTCATCCAGGGTTCGACGCAGGCGCTTGCGGTAGATCAGACGATCATCGAACTCCCCCGCCAGGGTTTTGCGCACGTACTCGCGCACATACTCCTGATAAGGCTGACGATGGAAGATCCGTGAATACAGCTCTTGCTGGAATTGCCGGGCCAGCAGCGACCAGTCGGTGCGCACGGTTTCCAGACCTTTGTAGACCATCTCATCGCTGCCGTCGGCACGGGTCACCAGTCCGGCATAACGCTTCTTGCTGCCCTCCTCCGCGCCACGGATCGTCGGCATCAAAAAGCGTTTGTAGTGGATTTCGAACTGCAATTCCAGCGCGCTTTCCAGCCCGTATTCGTCCCGCACATGCTCGCGCCACCACTGGTTGACGTGGTCCACCAGCGCGTGGCCGATGTCCGCCGCTTCCCGCTGACCGTGGGCACGGCGCAGCCACACGAACGTCGAGTCGGTGTCGCCGTAGATCACCGTGTGCCCCTGGGCTTCGATCAATTGGCGGGTGCGCAGCATGATTTCGTGGCCGCGCAAGGTGATCGACGAGGCCAGGCGTGTATCGAAAAAGCGGCAGCCGCTGGAACCGAGCACGCCGTAGAAGGCGTTCATGATGATTTTCAACGCTTGGGACAACGGCGCGTTGTGTTCGCGTTTGGCGGTTTCGCGGCCCTCGGCGACCCGGGCGACGATGGCAGGCAGGCAATGCCGGGTTCTGGAAAAACGTGCCCCGCGAAAGCCTGGCACAGACTCGCTGTCTTCAGGGTGCTGCAAGCCCTCGATCAGGCCCACCGGGTCGATGAGGAACGTGCGGATGATCGATGGATAAAGGCTTTTGTAGTCGAGCACCAGCACCGATTCGTACAGACCAGGCTGCGAATCCATGACAAATCCGCCGGGGCTGGCCTGCGCCGGTTTGGTGCCGAGGTTGGGCGCGACGAAACCTTGGCGGTGCATCAGCGGCATGTACAGGTGAGTGAACGCCGCCACTGAACCGCCGCTGCGATCCGCTGGCAAACCCGTGACGCTGGCTCGCTCCAGCAGGAACGTCAACAACTCGGTCTTGGCGAAAATCCGCGTGACCAGTTTGCAGTCCTTGAGGTTGTATGTGGCCAGGGCCGGTTTGTCCTCGGCGAACATGCGGTTGATTTCGTCCATTCGCTGGTACGGCGTACTGATCGCCTTGCCCTCGCCAAGCAGGGTTTGCGCGACGTTTTCCAGGCTGAACGAAGGAAAGCTCCAGGTCGCCGAGCGCAGGGATTCGATGCCGTCGATAATCAGGCGCCCGGCGGCCGAGGCGAAATAGTGGTTACGACTGCCGTGCTCGCGCCACTGCATTTCTTCACCACCACGCCCCAGTTTCAGCGGGACCGCCAAGCGCCGTGCGTGTTCGTGCAGCACGCGCAGGTCGAACTGCACGACGTTCCAGCCAATGATCGCGTCAGGGTCATGCCGGGCGAACCATTCGTTGAGGCGTTTCAGCAGCAGGGTTCGCGACGCGCAGTATTCGAGTTGGAAATCCACCTCGTTGTCGTCGCCATTGGGCGGTCCGAGCATGTACACCTGACGCTCGCCACAGCCTTCCAGCGCGATGGAATACAGATCGCCTTGCGCGGTGGTTTCGATGTCCAGGGACACCAGCCGGAGATTGGGTCGGTAATCCGGATCGGGTTTCATCTGTGCGTCGAGCAGCAGGCCTTCGGCATTCGGCGTGCCACCGAACATCACCGGCGCGGTGATGAAGCGCTCCATCATGTAGCGCTCCGGCGGTCGCACATCGCCCTCGAACAGCTCGACCCCGGCCTTGCGCAGTGCGGTTTCCAATCGGATCAATTGGCCGTGCTGCCGGCAATACAGGCCGAGCACCGGGCGATGCTCGAAATCCACCAGGGACAGGGGTTTCAACTCGACGTTCTTTTCGCCGTGCAACACCTGCTCTGCCTGCTCGCGCTGCCCGGCCGGAATGAACGCCACCGACGTTTGATAAGGCAGGCGGATACGCCGGGGACCGTTGTCGGTCGCCAGCCAGAACTCGACTTCCGTCCCGGTCGGGGTATCGCGCCAATGCCGCGTCAGGACGAAGCCCCGCTGTAAATCCACCACTGCAACCTCGAATTCGATGTAGAGCGCGATTCTACGCGGCATTGAAGGTGATGGCGCTCTCTGAAATACGCCGCCGCCCCTGTAGGAGTGAGCCTGCTCGCGAAGGCAGTGTGTCAGGCGATTATTTTTGGACTGACACACTGCCTTCGCGAGCAGGCTCACTCCGACAAGGTCAGTGGTGTGTTCGAAATGTGAGGTTTATCGAAGAAAAACCGCCGAATGGCATTTTTTGCACGTTATCTGCCGCTTTGTCCCTTGCCCTCAGCGCCTGCGTCTACGATTCTTCAAGGACAACGACAACACCCGAGAAGCCACCATGAAAACCGTCGCCCAACTGCTCAAGTTGAAAGATCAGAAAAATCAGGAAGTGCATCAGATCAAGCCGGATCACATGGTGCTCGAAGCGCTGATGAAGATGGCCGAGAAGAACGTCGGTGCCCTGCTGGTGGTGGAGAATGACGAAGTGCTGGGGATCATCAGTGAACGCGATTACGCGCGCAAACTGGTGCTGCATGGCCGCTCTTCCGTAGGCACGCCGGTGCGCGACATCATGGCATCCCCGGTGATCACCGTGGATTCCAGCCAGACCGTCGACACCTGCCTGGGCATCATGTCCGACAGACGCCTGCGCCACTTGCCGGTGGTGGATAACGGCCAGCTGCTCGGCTTGCTGTCGATCGGCGACCTGGTCAAGGAAGCGATCGCCGAACAGGCTGAACTGATCCGGCAGCTGGAGCAGTACATCCGCGGCGAATAACCCGAACACACCGCAATTGTTATTGCGGTGTACCTCAGGCCGGCCAATGCCGCGCAAACACCGGTGCCAGCGTCGGGTGCCGGTCGATGCGCTCCAGCCAGGCGAAAAAACCCGGGCGAGCGCCGCGCAAATGTTCCCGGCTACCGGCCCACCGCGTGATCACCGCCGCCAGCACATCCAGCGCTCCGGGCGTTTCCTCCCCCAAGTACAACTCGCCGGAAAACTGATCGGCAAACACCTCCCAACTCCAGTGCAGTCGCGCGCGCGCACCGGCCACGAGGTTGTCTCTGGAAGATTTGTCCGCCACGGCCAGCCAGCGCTCCGGATAGTCGATAATGCCGATCGCCGCGTAACAATTGCTGACGATAAAGGCCATTCCCCGGACCGCTTGATCGCGTTCGCCGGCGTTGTCCGGCAGCAACCGCGACGTGGGAAACGTCAACCCGAGGTGAATCAGGATCGCCGCACTCTCGGTGAGAATGCTGCCATCGGGCAGTTGCAGGGTCGGGATCTGCTTCAGCGGGTTGAGTTTCTCCAGGGCGCTGGCCGCCTCCGCCGACGCCTCGACATCGATGAAACGGTAAGGAATCTCGCAGAGTTCCAACGCGGCTTCGATCGCGGCGGCGCCGGAGTTCTTGTGTCCGAAGAGCTGGTACATAAACACCTCCTTTGCGTGCTCTCTTTGTAGCAGCTGACGCCGGCGGTGCCTGAAAATTTCTTTTTTTAGCACTGCATCCAAATCGCTTTCCGAC
The DNA here is from genome assembly GCF_054897705.1 of Pseudomonas sp. GB2N2. NCBI lineage: Bacteria > Pseudomonadati > Pseudomonadota > Gammaproteobacteria > Pseudomonadales > Pseudomonadaceae > Pseudomonas > Pseudomonas sp. GB2N2. The sequence continues at coordinate 581,511 of NZ_CM142701.1, read as the reverse complement.
GGGTAGTACCTTTAGCAGCTCCTGTTGCTGCGCGCGAATTACTCATAAACGGAGAGATTTTCATGAACGCCAGACAATTGATTTGCCTTGCCGGTTTGCTTACCGCCGTTCCTGCGGCCTTTGCCCAGACCAACCTGCCCGACAGCATCAAAGTGCCTGACGGGCACAAGGTCGCCCTGGAAACCACCGGGGTCGGCGAGATCACTTACGAATGCCGCGACAAGGCCAACGCCGCCGGGCAGACCGAATGGATTTTTGTCGGCCCCAAAGCGGTGCTCAACGATCGCAGCGGCAAACAGGTTGGCACCTACTTCGGCCCACCGGCAACCTGGCAAGCGAAGGATGGCTCGAAAGTCACCGGCACCCAACTGGCCGTCGCACCGTCGAGCCCTGGCAACCTGCCCTATCAACTGGTCAAGGCCAACCCGGCCGAGGGCAAAGGCGCGATGAGCGGCGTGATTTACATCCAGCGCGTGGCGCTCAAGGGCGGCGTGGCCCCCAGCGCCGAGTGCACAACGGCCAACAAGGGCAAGCAGGAAGTGGTGAAATATCAGGCGGATTATATTTTCTGGGCGGCGAGCTGATCCTTACGTAACCCCCCTGTAGGAGCGAGCCTGCTCGCGAAGGACTTCCAGGCAACGCGTTCATTCAGGATGCACGCGTTATCGTTAACGTCCATCGCGAGCAGGCTCGCTCCTACAGGGATCTGGATTGTTTGCTAGATTGCATGCTGTATGCCCCACATAACGGCTGAGATCTGTGTCCTTGCCCGAACCCATTTTCGACTATGAAGCTCACCTCGCCGCCTGTGGCCGGGGCGAGCGTCAGGCCCTGCGGGATTTATATGTGCAGGAAAGCCCGCGGCTGCTCGGCGTGGCCAAACGTCTGGTGCGCGATACCGCGCTGGCCGAAGACATCGTCCACGATGCGTTCCTCAAAATCTGGGCAGGGGCCGCCGGTTTCGACCCGGCGCGGGGATCGGCGCGGGGCTGGATGTTCAGCGTGACGCGGCATCTGGCGCTCAATTTCATCCGCGACCACAGCCGCGAGATTCAGGGCGAAATCGACGTGTACAACGACGCTGAAACCTTCGATGCCCAGGTCCACTCCTCACGCATTCACCTGTGCCTGGAACAGCTTGAACCCGCAAGGCGCACGTGCATCCTGCATGCCTACGTCGACGGGTATTCCCACGCGCAGATTTCACACAAACTCGGTACCCCGCTGGGCACCGTCAAAGCCTGGATCAAACGGAGCCTGACAGCCTTGCGGGAGTGCATGGGATGACCACCAGACCTGCCGATGAAACCCCGGACGAACGCGATGAACTGGCCAGCGAATACGTGCTGGGCACGCTCTCGGCGGAACGGCGCAGCGTAGTTCAGCAGCGTCTGCACAACGATGCGCAACTGCGCACGGCGGTCGACACCTGGGAGCGCCGTTTGCTCGGTCTGACTGACCTCGCCGAGCCTCAAACGCCATCGTCGCATCTGTGGCAACGCATCGAGCGCAGCATCAACGCGCTGGGCCGACAACCTGCGCCGTCAACGGTCGAGCGGTCATCCTGGTGGAACCTGCTGCCGCTGTGGCGCGGGCTGGCCGGGGCGGGGCTGGCGGCGACTCTGCTGCTCGGCGCGATGCTGCTGACGCAAGCCACGGTCAAACCGACTTATCTGGTGGTGTTGGTGGCGCCGCAGAACCAAGCGCCGGGCTGGGTAATTCAGGCGAGCAATCCCCGGGAAATCCAGTTGATCCCGCTGGGTGTCGCGCAGGTTCCGGCGGACAAGGCGCTGGAGTTCTGGACCAAGGGTGATGGCTGGCAAGGACCGGTGTCGCTGGGCCTGGTGAAACCGGGGCAAACCCTGTCGGTGCCGCTGGACAAGCTGCCGCCCCTGGAGCAAAACCAGCTGTTCGAACTGACCCTGGAAAACCCCAACGGCTCGCCGATTGGCAAGCCCACCGGGCCGATCCAGTTCATCGGACGCGCAGTGAAAGTGATCTGATGCGGCCACCCTCCGACCGTCTGATCGACCGCCGCGCGGCATGAGCATGGCTATAAAACCCTGTAGGAGCGAGCTTGCTCGCGATGGACGTTTACGATGACGCTTACAGCCTGAATGAACGCGTTATCTGGACGTTTTTCGCGAGCATGCTCGCTCCTGCAGTGGTATTCGCCTCCCGCCTTTTTGCCTCTTTGAAACCGGTCATTTCCCCGCCCGCGCCATGCAGCGCTGATACCGCTCGTCCACGCGTTTGGCAAACCACGCCGTCGTGAGTTTGCGGGTGATCTTTGGGCTCTGCAGCACAATCCCCGGCAACACCGCCCGAGGCAACGCGCGGCCTTCGGCCTGTTCGGCCAGCTCGAAAACCCGCTTATAAAGCTCGGTGTCCTCGAATTCGAGGCTTTTTCCCTTCTGCAGTTGGTCGTGGATCGTCGGATTGCGCATGTCCAAGCGCTTGCCGAGGGTTCGCACCGCCAGTTCAGTGGTGCCGGGCATGATCGAATCGTAGGGCACCAGATCGCCGTCCAGCGCCAACGCAATCCCAGAGGCGCGACTCAGCGCGTTCTGGAACGCAGCATTACGGCTCGCGTACCAACCGGCGTTGAAATCGGCGAAACGGTACAGCGGTTGTTGATAGCTCACCGGATAACCAAGCAAATGAGCGATGCCGAAATACATCCCACCGCGACGACTGAATACTTCATGGCGAATCGTGCCGTCCACCGGGTAGGGATAATTGCGCGCCTGTTGTTCGGCGAACTCGATGCTGACCTGCATCGGGCCACCCGTGTGCACCGGGTTGAAGCCACCGAACAGTGTCTGGCCCATAGGCACCATACCGATGAAGTCATCGAAGATCGCGCTGAGTTCCTTCTCACTGCGCGCTGCGCTGAGACGTTCGCTGAAACTTTTGCCGTTGCTGGAGCGCACCTGCAGTGCGGCACTCACCAACAAACCGGGGACGTGGACCTTGGCCGCACGACGGTCGATTTCATCCCGGGCAATCTTGCCGAGGCCCGGCACCGGCGGGTCGACTTGAAAGGTCGACTCTTGCTCGGCGACGGCGAGGACGGAACAGAGGTTTTGTGTGGAGGGGTCAATATTCTGCGCGGCAAACGCCGCATAAATGTCCGTAGCCCAGCCCTGGCGATCGACGGTTTTGGCCGGGAGCAAATGGACGATCTCGGTTTTGACCTCATCGGGTTTTCGCGCCGGGGGTTCCTGGGTGCGCGGGGTTGCGCAACCGGCCAGTGCCAATAGCGCTGCGACGCTGATGATCAATCGATTGGCTTGCATGGTGCTCCATCAGATCCGTTGAACCGGGATTACCATACGATCAATGGCATGGTGCTGGGTATGACTGTGTTGAGGATGTGCTGTTCCGTTTGCGGGCGGGCATTGCTTGCGGGTTGTTGGGGTTGGGGGTACATATCCATTTTTTGAGAGATGGCGGATATGCCCCCAATCGCTCCCGTTCAGCAGCCAGCCAGCCAGTCGGCCACGGCTGAACCATACTAACCCCGACAAAAACGCGGAGACCGCTGATGAACCGTAGCGACGTTCTGATCATCGGCGCTGGCCCCACCGGCCTGGTGTTGGCGCTGTGGCTGAGCAAACTGGGGCTCAGCGTGCGGATACTCGACAAGACATCGGCCCCCGGCACCACCTCGCGGGCGCTGGCCGTGCAGGCGCGGACGCTGGAATTGTATCGCCAGCTCGACCTGACCGAGACAGTGATCCAGAACGGCCATCGCGTAGCGGCCGCCAACTTCTGGGTCAGGGGCGAACCCGTGGCGCACTTGCCGCTCACCCGCGTCGGTGAAGGGCTGACACCTTACGCATTCCTCGAAATATTCCCCCAGGACCAGCACGAACACTTGCTGATCCAACGCCTCGAAGCCTTCGGCGTCAAAGTCGAGCGCAGCACCGAACTGGAAAGTTTCGAGGAAACCGGCGACGGCATCACCGCCCGTTTGCGCCTGCCCGATGGTCAGCAGGAAACCTGCCAGGCGTGTTACCTCGCTGGGTGCGACGGTGCGCGGTCAACCGTGCGCAAAGCCCTCGACACCGGATTCCCCGGTGGGACTTACCAACAGATTTTCTACGTCGCCGACGTGCAGGCCAGCGGGCCGGCGATCAATGGCGAACTGCACGTCGATCTCGATGAAGCCGATTTTCTCGCGGTTTTTCCATTGGCGGGTGAAGGTCGCGCAAGGCTGATCGGAACGGTCCGTGACGAACGCGCCGAGCAGGCCGAATCGCTGCAATTTGAAGACGTCAGCCGTCACGCCATCGACCACCTGAAGGTGCAGATCGAACAGGTGAACTGGTTCTCGACCTACCGCGTACATCATCGGGTGGCCGATCACTTTCGCGGTGGGCGCGCGTTTTTGCTGGGCGACGCGGCCCACGTTCACAGCCCGGTGGGCGGCCAAGGCATGAACACCGGGATTGGCGATGCGATCAACCTCGCCTGGAAACTGGCGGCCGTGTTAAGCGGCGGTGCGGCCGCGCATCTGCTCGACACTTATGAAACCGAGCGCATCGCGTTCGCCCGCAAATTGGTCGCCACCACCGACCGGGTGTTCAGTTTCGTCACCGCCGAAGGACGCTTTGCCGACTTGCTGCGCACTCGATTGGCGCCTTTCCTCCTGCCAAAAATGGCCTCGTTCGAGAGGTCCCGGGAATTCCTCTTTCGCACGGTGTCGCAGATCACCCTGAATTATCGCGGCATGCCGCTCAGCAGCGGCGTTGCCGGCCACGTGCACGGCGGCGACCGGTTGCCGTGGGCGCATGACGGTGAAGGGGATAATTTCGAATCGCTGAAGTGCCCGCACTGGCAAGTGCATGTGTACGGCGACACCAGCGACGAGATGATCGCCTGGTGCCACGAACATCACTTGCCGTTGCATGTCTTCGACTGGCGCCCGGCGTTCGAGTCGGCAGGCCTGGGGCGCAACGGGTTTTACCTGTTGCGCCCGGATACTTATGTAGCGATTGCCGAGTCGAGTTCCGATCCGAAGGTGATCGAACGGTATTTGCGCGATCATGGGATGCGGGTGTTTTTCACCGGACCTTGAAGCCGACACATGTTCCTGTGGGAACGCGCAGACCCGCTCCCACAGGATTGTTGTCAATTGGTGACGGGTTTTGGAATTTCCAGACCACGGATGACCGCCGGCCGTGCAAGAAAGCGCTCCAGCACTCGGGTGACGTTGGGGAAATCCTTGATACCGACCAGATCGCCCGCTTCATAGAAGCCGATGAGGTTGCGCACCCACGGAAACGTCGCGATGTCGGCGATGGTGTAGCGCTCGCCCATGATCCAGTCGCGCCCTTGCAGACGGCCGTCGAGCACTTTGAGCAAGCGTTTGCTTTCATCGACGTAGCGATCCCGTGGCCGCTTGTCTTCGTAATCCTTGCCGGCGAATTTGTTGAAAAAGCCAAGTTGGCCAAACATCGGCCCGATGCCGCCCATCTGAAACATCAGCCACTGGATTGTCTCGTAACGCGCCGCCGATTCCTGCGCCAGCAATTGCCCGCTCTTGTCGGCGAGGTAGATCAGAATCGCCCCGGACTCGAACAGCGGCAGTGGCTGGTCCTCCGGACCGTGGGGGTCGAGGATTGCCGGGATCTTGTTGTTGGGGTTCAGCGACAGGAATTCAGGCGACAGTTGATCGTTGGTCTCGAAGCCCACGCGATGCGGTTCGTAGGGCAGGCCGATCTCTTCGAGCATGATCGAAACCTTGACGCCGTTGGGGGTCGGCAACGAGTAGAGCTGAATCCACTCGGGGTATTGGGCTGGCCATTTTTCAGTGATGGGGAACGCAGACAAATCAGTCATCGAAAGCATCCAGAGAGGAAAATCAGAACGAAGATCATAGTGCAGGAGCGGCCCCACGCTGCGATCTTTTGTCGCTATCAACATCGCTGATAAACAAGATCATGCGAATCCAGCCCTGGCGAGCGCCTCAACCTGTACTGTGTCCACAATTCCGCAACATGCTGTCGATAACCTTTGCTCCAACCCGTTCAAGGTTGTCGGTACATTGCTGCGCACTTCGCCGATATCGAACCAAACGGGCCTCAGGGGACTCTGAGGAACTGCCGTTTCGTAGACGGACCGGCTTTACGACATGGAAAACACCCGGCGCCGGTAGCGCCAGGTGCAGAGGTTTGTCAGCCTTAACCGAATGCGCTGAAGACTCTTTATCCCAATGACGAACTTTTTGAAATTCGCCAACTACTTCAAGCATCGCGCCTACATCTTGCTACCTACCCTGCTGGCAGTCAGCGCGATCTTTCTGACGCTGGAAGTGCGTGAAAGCCGTGCCCAACCGACTGACGGCACCCAGACGCTGGTGTTCCTGCGCCACGCCGAGAAACCCGAGGGTGGCCTTGGCCAACTGAACTGCCAGGGACTGAACCGCGCCATCGATCTGGCGACCGTGCTCCCGGAAAAATTCGGCAAGGCCAACTACGTGTTTGCCGCCAACCCGACGCGCAATGTCGAGGAAGGCGAGCTGGATAATTCCTACAGCTACATTCGTCCGCTGATGACCATCAGCCCCAGCGCGATCAAGCTCGGTTTGCCGGTGAACATCAAGTTCTCGGCCAACGACACCAGCGATCTGGCCGATGAGTTGCTTCACGACAAGTACCACAACTCGGTGATCTACACCGCCTGGTCGCACGGCTACCTGCCCGAGCTGATCAACAAGGTGGCGGGCGAAGCCGTCGGCGAGAAACAGAACATCACCGATGACTGGGACTCCAGCGACTTCGACTCGCTGTACGTGCTCACGCTGACCTGGCACAACGGCAAAGCCAGTCTGCAGAGCCACAGCTACAAGCAGGGTCTGGATAACGGGCGGGAAACCTGCCCGACCTAGTACGACCCTGCAAGCGGGCTCCTGCATCAGGGCTTACGGCAGCAGAATCACCTTGTCGCCACTGCCCTGATTCACTTCGGCATAGCGCTCCAGCCCCTCCGACAACGGCGATTCGAACAACCCTTGTGGCAGCGGCAAGCGTTCCTGATCGAAGAACTTGCCGAACTGATCGAGCATCGCCGCACATGCCTGCACGCCATAAAGCAACGAATTGATTCCCACCACTGAACCGCCCTTGCGATACAACGCCAGCGCCGGCAGTTGCACGTGACCATCCGCTGGCGCGGCGATGATCGCGATGCGGCCGAACGCCGCCAGTGCCGCGACCGAGGCTGGCAGCCAGAACCCGGTGGTGTCGAAAATCACATCGGCGCCGCCGCTGTAGACCGCGTTCACTTGCGCGCCCAGGTCTTCGGGTTTATCCAGTTGCAGGGTCTGATAGCCCTGAGCCTGCAAGTCCTTGACCTGCTCGGGACGCCGCGCCGCCGCCAGTACCTGAGCGCCACGGACTTTGGCCAGCGCCAGCGCCGCACTGCCAACCGCCCCGCCGCCAATCACCAGCAACCGCGTTTGCGCGGTCACGAGGCTGCGCTCCAGTGCATCCCACGCGGTGGTGTAAGGCACGCCGAGGCTGGCGGCTTGGGCGAAGCTCAGGTGCGTCGGTTTGAGCGCGACGCCGTTGGCCGGCAACTTGACGAATTGCGCATGGGAACCGTCGGCGAAAAATCCCAGTTCACGGCCGGTACCCCAGACTTCCTGGCCGATCAACGCTGGCGGGCCTTCAACCACGACGCCGGCAAAATCTCGACCGGGAATTCGCGGCAACGTGGTGTAGGGAAAACGTCCGAGCACGTTCTTTACATCGCTGGGGTTGAGGCCGGCGGCCTTGATCTGCACCAGCACTTCATCAGCGCCAGCAACCGGAGTCGGTACCTCGACGTAGCGCAGGGCCGAGAGGTCGCCGGTTTTATCGAACTGCAATGCTTTCATGGGAGTGTCCATCCAACAGGGGAAGAAGATTCAGGAGATCCAGCCAGCGACCAGTTGCCGGCCCATGGGCCACAGCTTTTCACCGGCGAGCATGCCCAGCAGGCCCACCAGTGCGATGGCCGGGGGGGCGGGAGAACGAAAATCCAGTGCGCCGTAGAGCAGACCGACGCCCAGACCGATGACCAGCGAGATGAGGTAGCTCATGGAAGACTCCGTGGGCAATTGAGGAATGCCTGAAGTCTAGAGGCCGGCAACGGCGAGCATCGGCCAAGTGCTTCTGAATTTCGGCCAAAACGCCTGAAAACGCTCGCTCCTACAGGGTCGTGCAGAATTGCGAAGGAGCGACGCCCAGCTCCCGGCGGAACATGTCGCTGAAGCTGCTCGGTGAATAGCCCAGTTCCCGGGCAATCGTGCTGACGGCCACGCCCTGAATCAACTCGGCCGCCGCCGTCGCCAGTTGCACCTGGCGCCGCCATTCGGCGAAGCCCATGCCCAAACCGTCCTTGAACAGCCGCGCCAGGGTGCGCACGCTGGCGCCGGAGTTTTGCGCGTGTTGCTCGAAGGAAATGTCCAGCGACGGCGCGGCCATGACCGCCTGACACAGGCTCATCAGACGCCGGTCGGAGTCGTCCGGCAAAGGGATTTTCAACAGCGAACGTTTGGCCCGTCGCAGTTCCAGCAGCGCCAGCCCGACCAGCGCGTCGTAATACTCCGGCGCACCGTCGTCACGCTGCGCCACCAGCCCGACGATCAACTCGCGCAGCAAGCCGCCGACTTCGATCACCTGAACCGTCGTGTCCAACGTCGCCGCCAATGCAGGTCGCAGGTAGATATTGCGCATCTGCAAATCCGACACCACGCGAATTCCGTGAGGCACGCCCGGTGGCAACCACACCGCCCGTTGCGGCGGCACCACCAGCGCCTCATGCGGCGTTTCGACCCACATCACCCCGCTCATGGCATACAGCAACTGGCCCCAGATATGCTCGTGAGGCTCGATGTACTTCCCGCGCGGGTAGGTGCGCGCCAGCGGTTGCACGGGCACATCGGTGTCACTCAGGTCGGGGGGTGCGGCAAGGGCCATGGTCAATAATCACTGGGGTTTTGCGAGACGCCATGGTAACCAGCCGCGCGCCGTGTCGCCACTGGCGACAGCCGTCTGACAATCCGACTGAATTTTCCGTACCCGCGACGATCCTTCTATTACCACAGGGAGGAATACGGGCTTTATGAACAACGCAAAACTTTTCGTCATTGAATACACCCTTCATGGCGACCCCAAGTCATTCATCATCCGTCTGGACAAGATGGATAATGCAGAAGCCTGGCATTGGGCGAGCTGTGACGCCGGCGTGGGCCGGATTCCGCGTTTTGGCCGGGAGAAGGTGCAGAAGACCAGCAAGCCGATGGCAGAGAAGTTCGGCGTGGAGAACGTCACGTGGCGGCCAGCGGGTTAACCCCCACATCCTCTGTGGGAGCGAGCATGCTCGCGATGGATTCGGAAACGACGCGTTAAACCAGAAAAATTGCGTCGTCGTTAACGTCCATCGTGAGCAGGCTCGCTCCACAGTTAGCCATGGCTGCACTTGCAGCCTTTGCCCGTACACTCTTCGCCGTGTTCGTGGTGCTTGGCACACGCCTCGCAGCAATAATGTTTGCCGTGGCGCGCGATCGGATGCTGGCCCAGTTTGCACGAGCATTTCGGGCAGTCGCAGGTACTTTCGCTATCGATCATGAGTCTGACTCCTGGGGTGGTGGTGGTCAGGGGTTGAAGTTTCAACCCGTCCCACCAGTGTAGGAGAACGGCGTCAGACCTGTCGGGTGCTGCTGCGATACATGAACACCAGCGCCAACCCGAGCAAGAACATCGCCAGTATCCGGCTCCCGGACAACTCGATCGCCGGGTTGCCCAGCCAGCCGAAGTTATCGATCAGCATCCCCATGCCCAATTGGCCGACGATCACCGCGACCGTCGCCACCGCCGTGCCGACCCGTGGCACCGCACCGACCATGACCATCATGTAAACCACGCCGAACAACGCGCCGCCGAGTTGCCATTTCGGCACGTCCAGCAGCGTCACGGCATGCGCCGGCTCGAAAAACAGGATGAGTAATCCGGTGCTCACGGCGCCCACCACAAACGTCAGCAAACTGCTGCGCAGCACACCGACCGTTTCACCCAAACGCCCATTGATCGCGGCTTGAACACTCAATACCGCACCGGCGGCCACGACCACCGCCAACAAAATAATCAGATTCATCATCAACCCCGCGCAATCAAAACAAGTGCAGCGACAATCAGCAGCAAAGCGAGCCAGCGTTCACCGTTGACCTTTTTCCGAGTGGCGCCGAACCAGCCAAAGTGGTCGATCAACACGCTTTTACCGACCTGCCCGGAGAGAATCGCAATCATCGTCATCGCGATGCCGATCTGGGGCGTGGCCAGGGTCAATACCACCACGTACATCGGCCCGAGGAAGCCGCCGATCAATTGCCAGCGCGGCAACTCGCTCAATGCCGGACCTTGTCGCGGGCCGCTGAACAACAGCAGCAAAAACAGAATCGCCGAGCCGACGCCGAAGATGCTCAAGGTCGCCCACAAGTGCCCGACCTGCACGCCCAGCGGCCCGAGCAAGCCGGCCTCCACGGAAAGGCCCATGCCAGCGAGGATCACCAATGGCAGCAGCAACAGCCGCAAACCGGGGTTGCTCGCCGGAGCGGCGGCGATGTCGATTGAAGAAGATTGCATTGGATTACCTGTGTAATGGAGTACGCGTTGGGTGGCGTGCATTATCGGCTGGCACTGCTTTGCAATAAATGGGAGCATCCTGACAACACTTTTGCGCAACTCGCACAGCAGGATTCGCCATGCACGGCCTCAACGAACTCGGATTCAAGGCGCTTCGACTGTTTGTCGCGGTGCTCGACCACGGCAGTTTTTCCGAAGTCGCCCGCCGCGAAGGCCTCGCGCCCTCTTCAATTTCCCGGCAAATCCAGTTGATGGAACAGGCGTTGAATCAGCAATTGCTTTACCGCCACACGCGCGCGGTGACGCCCACTGAGGCCGGGCGCATGCTCGGCCACCATGCGCGATTGGTGCTGGTACAACTGGAGGAAGCCGAACAAGCCTTGCAGGAACAGCAAAGCGAACCCAGCGGACTGGTGCGGATCAACGCTCCGGTGGTGTTCGGGCAACGGCACCTGACACCTTGGCTCGGTCGGCTGTGCGAGCGTTATCCCAAACTGCAACTGGATATCCAGCAGACCGACAGCTACGTCGATCCGCTGCAGGAAGGCGCCGACCTGCTGTTTCGCATCGGCCCGCTGCACGACTCGAGCATGCAGGCGCGCATTCTGGCGCCCCATCGTTTTCAAGTCGCGGCGAGCCCGGCTTATCTGAAACGCCACGGCACACCGCAACGTCCCGAAGACCTCGCGAACCATCAATGCCTGGCCTACAAGGGCGTCACCGGTCTGCAACGCTGGTTTTTCCGTCAGGAGCAGCAGGACTGGACGCCCTACTCGGTAAGAGGACCGATCACCGGCAACCACGCCGACACCCTGACCCAGGCCGCCGAACAGGGTCTGGGCCTGGTGATGTTTCCGTCATGGCTGATTGGCGAAGCGGTGCGCAGCGGCACGCTGGTGCCGGTGCTGAGGGACTATCAAGTGTCCAACAGCCTCGAACCGCAGCAGATCGCTGTGCTCTGGCCCGGGAGCCGACGGTTATCGGTGAAGGTGCGAACGGTGATTGATTTCTTCGTCGAGTGTTTCGGCGCGGTGCCGTATTGGGATAGACCCTAATACCCGCCACACCACGATTCACTGTGGGAGCGGGCTTGCTCGCGAAAGCGGGGTGTCAGGCGACAGCTGTGTTACCTGAAACACCGCTTTCGCGAGCAAACCCGCTCCCACAGGTTCTGTACCTGAACCTTAAATGCGGAACTGGCCTACCAGGCTGCCCAACCGCTGACCGAGATCCGCCAGGCTGCGCGACGTCTGGGCGCCGAGTTGGGTTTCGTCGGCCACAGTGTCCACGGCCACCGCGATCTGATGCACGCTGCGGTTGATTTCTTCGGCCACGGCGGTCTGCTCTTCGGCGGCGCTGGCGATCTGTGCGTTCATCGAGTTGATGGTGCCGATCAGCTGCGCCATGGTGTCGAGGGACGCGCCTGCCTGGTTGGCCTGCGCAGAGGTGCCGTCGCCCGCCTCGCTGGAACGGCGCATCGCTTCCACCGCCGACTGCGTACCGGCCTGCAGACGGTCGATCATGCCCTGGATTTCCTGGGTGCTGATTTGCGTACGACTGGCCAGCGCCCGAACTTCGTCGGCCACCACCGCAAAGCCACGACCGGCCTCACCAGCCCGGGCGGCTTCAATCGCCGCGTTGAGCGCCAACAGGTTCGTCTGCTCGGCAATCGAACGGATCACCCCGAGCACGCTGACAATCGACGACACGTCCTTTTGCAGGCTGTCGAGTGACACGCCGCTGCTGCGAATATCGTCGACCAACGCATGAATCTTGACGATGCTACCGGCCACCACGCGCTTGGCGGCCTGGCCTTCTTCGTCGGTCTGCTGGGCAGCGACGGCGGCGTTTTGCGCACTCTTCGCCACTTCCTGAGCGGCGGCCGACATTTCGTTGATCGCCGTGGCGACCTGATCGGTCTCATGGCGCTGACGTTCCATGGCCTGATCCGAGCGATGAGCCTGATCGGACACCTGATTCACCAGGCCGGTCAGTTGCGAAGTCATTTCAGTAATCTGGCGCACCAGACCATGGATTTTGTCGACAAAGCGGTTGAACGAGCCCGCAAGCTGGCCGAGTTCGTCCTGGCTGGTGATGCTCAGGCGACGGGTCAGGTCGCCCTCGCCCGCCGCGATGTCATCAAGGTTGGCTTTCATCAGGTTCAGCGGACGCAAAATGGTGTTGGCCAGCAGCATGCCGGCAGCGGCGATCACCAGCAGCACCACGGCGGCGATGCCGACGATGCTCAGCAACACGCCCTCCATGCGGTCCTGGACCTTGGCTTCAACCACCGCCACCTGGGCTTCGATACCGTCGAGGTTGACCGAGGTACCGACCGCCATGTCCCACTTCGGCAGGTACTCGGTGTAGCCGAGTTTCGGCACCAGCACCTGGCTGTTGCCCGGCAATGGCGAGCTGTATTGCAGGTAGTGCGTGCCGTCCCTGGCGACTTTCACCAGGTCGCGGTTGACGTAGACACCGTTCGGATCACGGTTGTCCTTGAAGCTCTGGCCCACGCCTTCGGGGCTGTTGGCCTTGAACAGGCGCACAGTGTTGGAGTCGTAGCCGAAGAAGTAACCTTCCTTGCCGTAGCTGATGCTCGACAGCAATTTGATCACTTGCGCCCGCGCCGCATCATCGCCCGGAGCGGCAGCGTCGTAGAGCGGTTTGATCGCGGTCATGGCCACGGTCACGTAACTTTGCAGCGTGGCCTTGGCATCGCTGAGCAGGCGTTGGCGCGTCTCTTCGACCTCCTTGTGAGCCTGCTCCTGCAGAACGAACAACGTGGTCAAACTGATGATCAGCGCAAAGAGCAACACCGGGAGAACGGCAAGGGACAGGACTTTAGCCTTCAGGCTCAGGCGCATGACGGTTCACTCTTTCGATTTTATTTGGCGTGGTTAAAGGCTTTAACGGCACGCCAACGTAAAACTGTAGGAGTCCGGCTTGCCGGCGATGGCAACGTCACAGGCGCCATCACTGGGAAGGATGGGATCAGAGAACCATCGCGGCCACCCAGCCGAACGCCAGCAGCGGCAGGTTGTAGTGCAGGAAGGTCGGGACCACGGTGTCCCAGATATGGTGATGCTGGCCGTCGATGTTCAGGCCGGACGTCGGGCCGAGGGTCGAATCAGAGGCTGGCGAACCGGTGTCACCCAATGCCCCAGCCGTGCCGACAATGCAGACAATCGCCATCGGGCTGAACCCCAGTTGCACGCACAACGGCACAAAAATCGCCGCCAGAATAGGCACAGTGGAGAACGACGAACCGATGCCGATGGTCACCATCAACCCCACCAGCAACATCAGCAATGCGCCGATGGCCTGACTGTGATCGATCCACGCCGCCGCACTTTCAACCAGCGTTCGCACCTGGCCCGTAGCCTTCAGCACTTCGGCGAACCCTGAAGCGGCGATCATGATGAAGCCGATCATCGCCATCATCTTCATGCCTTCGGTAAACAAATCGTCGGTTTCACGCCACTTGACGATGCCCGACACCGAAAAGATCAGAAACCCGGCCAACGCGCCGATGATCATCGAATCCAGCAGCAACTGAATGATGAACGCTGCCGCAATCGCCAGGCCAGCAACGCCGAGGGTCATCGGGTTATAGGCAACGCTGACCTGTTCGACTTGTTCGATCTTCTCCAGGTCGTAGATACGCTTTTTGCGGTAGCTGAAAAACACCGCGACCAATAATCCGAAGACCATGCCCATCGCCGGAATCGCCATGGCGTGCATGACGTTGATCTGGCTGATGTCTACGCCGGCTTTGCTGACGTTGGCCAGCAAAATCTGGTTGAGGAAGATATTGCCGAAACCAACCGGGAACACCATGTACGGCGTGATCAGGCCAAACGTCATGACGCAGGCGATCAACCGGCGATCCAGTTGCAGCTTCGTCAGCACATATAAAAGCGGCGGCACCAGCAACGGAATGAAGGCGATATGTATCGGCAGGATATTCTGTGAAGCGATGGCCACCACCCACAGCAGACCGATCAGCAACCATTTGACCGAACCGCCACCACTGGCGTGCTGGCGGTCCACCATGGCCAGGGCTTTGTCCGCCAGCGCATGGGCCAGGCCGGACTTGGCGATCGCCACCGCGAAGGCGCCAAGCAAGGCGTAGGACAAGGCCACCGTAGCCCCACCGCCGAGGCCGCTATTAAAGGCTTGCAGCGTCGCGTCGATGCCCAGGCCACCGGTCAAACCGCCCACTAAGGCGCCAATAATCAGCGCAATCACAACGTGCACGCGGGACAGGCTGAGCAGCAGCATGACGCCGACCGCGGCAATTACAGCATTAATCATTGTTACCTCAAGGCAAGCGAAAAGAGTCCGGCCGGCAATCTGCGAAGAGATACCAGCGGATCAGGGAATGGGTTTTATTAGAGGGCGCGCACTTTGAATGAAGCAGCGACAAGCTGCAAGCCTCAAGCTGTAAGCGTTTTCGCGGTGGCTTGCAGCTTTCAGCTCAAGAACGCTTCTTTCGGGCCGTTATAGTGCAAAGTCTCAGATATAAATCGAATAAAGGACGTCTCCATGTCGCTCAGACAACTTTCCATCCAATGGAAAATCACCCTGCTGGCCGGGCTGTGCCTGGCGGGTGTCGTGACCTTGCTGGTAGGTCTTTCGCTGTATCGCATGGAGCACAGCTCCGCGCTGGTGAAAGCCTCGAGCATGGAGATGCTCAACGAAGCCGCCCAGGCGCGCATCGAATCCCAGGGCGAGAACCAGGCGCTGGTGATTCGCCAGCAGTTCATGGACGCCTATCAATATGGCCATGGCTTTTCGCGTCAGGTGCTGTTCCTGCGCGATCAGGCGGAAAAGCGCTTTCTCGACGCCTTCGACCTGCGTGAAGACCTGACGCGTCAGGTGAAATCAGCGCTGCAAGCCAACCCGGAATTGCTCGGCCTGTCGCTGGTGTTCGAACCCAATGCGCTGGATGGCAAGGACGAACTGTTCGCCGGCCAGGCGGAGCTGGGCAGTAACGACAAGGGCCGTTTCGCCCTGTACTGGTCGCAACCCACTCCCGGCAAAGTGACGTCGATGGCGCTGCCCGAAAGCGACATGGCCGACACCAGCGCCGGCCCCAGCGGCGAGGCTGCCAACGCCTGGTTCACTTGCCCGCGCACCTCGCTCAAGCCCTGCGTGATCGAACCCTACTTCTATGTGATCGACGGCCAGAACGTGCTGATGACCAGCATCGTGTTCCCGTTGATGCTCAATGGCAAAGTCATTGCGTCGCTCTCGGTGGATATCAACCTGAACAGCTTGCAGGCGATCAGCAAGGGCGCGAGCAAGAAGCTCTACGACGGCCAGACCAACGTCAGCATTATCAGCCCCGCCGGTTTGCTCGCTGGCTACAGCCCGGACGCCAGCAAACTCAGCAAGCGCCTGGATGCGGTGGACACCACCAGCGGCGCCGAGCTGATTCGCATGCTCGCCGCCAGCGGCAAAACCGCGAGCCTGCACAGCGAGCATCAGTTGAAAGTGCTGTCGCCGTTCCAGCCGATTCCCGGCGGCAAGTCGTGGGGCGTTTTGCTCGATGTGCCGGAGAAAGTCCTGGTCGGCCCGGCTGAAGCACTGAAAAAACAACTCGACGACAGCAACACCGCTGGCAGCCTGGTAGAACTCGGCCTCGGCGTGCTGGCCGCGCTGATCGGCCTGTTGCTGGTGTGGTTGATGGCACGCAGCGTGACCAAACCGATTCTCGGTGTGGCGCACATGCTCGAAGACATCGCCAGCGGTGAAGGGGATCTGACGCGCCGGCTGGCCTATGACAAACAGGACGAACTGGGTCAGTTGGCCGGCTGGTTCAACCGCTTCCTCGACAAGCTGCAACCGATCATTGCCGAAGTTAAACGCTCGGTGCAGGACGCCCGCAGTACAGCGGACCAGTCCTCCGCCATCGCCACCCAGACCAGCGCCGGCATGGAGCAGCAATACCGTCAGGTCGACCAGGTGGCGACCGCCTCCCACGAAATGAGCGCCACTGCCCAGGACGTCGCCCGCAGCGCAGCGCAAGCTGCACAGGCTGCCAGGGACGCGGATCAGGCAACGCGCCGGGGACTGACGTTGATCGACCAGACCACCACCAGCATCGACACCCTCGCCGCCGACATGAGCGCGGCCATGGTGCAGGTCGAAGGCCTGGCGGCGAACAGCGAGAAAATCGGCTCGGTGCTGGAAGTGATCCGCGCCATTGCGGAACAAACCAATTTGCTGGCCCTCAACGCCGCCATCGAAGCCGCCCGTGCCGGTGAAGCCGGACGCGGTTTTGCCGTGGTCGCCGACGAGGTGCGCAACCTGGCGCGGCGCACTCAGGAATCGGTCGAAGAAACCCGTCTGGTGATCGAGCAATTGCAGAGCGGCACTCAGGACGTAGTGGGCTCGATGAACAACAGCCATCGCCAGGCTCAGGGCAGTGTCGAGCAGGTCAGCCAGGCCGTCACGGCGTTGCGCCAGATTGGCGACGCGGTGACGGTGATCAGCGACATGAACCTGCAGATCGCCTCCGCAGCGGAAGAGCAAAGCGCGGTGGCGGAAGAGATCAACAACAACGTGGCAACGATTCGCGACGTCACCGAGTCGCTGTCGGGGCAGGCCAATGAGTCAGCGCGGGTGAGCCAGTCGCTCAATAGCCTGGCGAATCAGCAGCAGAGTTTGATGGATCAATTCCGCGTCTGATCCAGGATTTTTACCCACTGAAGATCCCCTGTGGGAGCGAGCCTGCTCGCGATAGCGATGTATCAGTCGACATCTGTATTGACTGACACACCGATATCGCGAGCAGGCTCGCTCCCACAGGGAAATCGGTTGCGTTCAGAACTGTGTCAGCGTTTGGGAAGGTCGATCACTACCTTCAACCCGCCCCACTCGCTCTCCTCCAGCCGCATCACCCCGCCCCACGTGTCCACGATGTCGCGCACGATCCCCAGCCCCAAACCATGCCCATCGGTCTGTTCATCCAGGCGCGTACCCCGGCTGAACACCTGATCACGCTGGTCCTCGGGAATCCCCGGCCCGTCATCATCCACGCTTAACTCAAACCCAGTGGCCGTCTCGACCACGCGCAAGCGCGCCTCGGCGTCCGCCCACTTGCAGGCGTTGTCCAGCAGATTGCCCAGCAGCTCCAGCAAGTCTTCGCGATCCCAGGGCAATTGCAAACCGGCCGGTGCTTCATAGCCCAGTTGCAGATGCTCGCCATGAATCATGCTCAATGTGGCGAGCAATCCCGGCAGCTCCGCGTCGCAATCAAACAACGCCCCGGGCAATGCATCGCCGGACAGCCGGGCGCGGTTGAGCTCGCGATTGAGTCGCTGCTGGACCTGCTCCAGTTGTGCCGTGAGGACCTTGCGCAACTCAGGATGGGCGTCGAGTTTTTCGCTGGACGCCAGGCTCAGCAGCACTGCCAACGGGGTTTTCAAAGCATGCCCTAGGTTGCCCAGGGCATTGCGCGAGCGCTTGAGGCTGTCTTCGGTGTGGGCCAGCAAATGGTTGATCTGCGCCACCAGCGGTTCAAGTTCCACCGGCACCTGATCATCCAGTTGCGAACGCTGGCCTTGCTGCAACTGGGCGATCTGCTCACGGGCCTTTTCCAGTGGACGCAAGGCGCGGCGCACGGTGAGGCGCTGCAACAGCAGAATCAGCAACAGCCCCGCCAGCCCCAGCCCCAGCCCGACTTGCTGCATACGCCTGAAGCTCTCGCGCACCGGCGTGTAATCCTGGGCGACGCTGATGGAAATCGGCTGGCCCAGACGCCGATAGTCCGAGCGCAACACCAGCAACTGCTGGCCTTCCGGGCCCAATTCGAGGTTGCTGTGCAGACCCGACTCGGGCATCAGCGGCAGTTCCTGGTCCCATAACGAACGCGATCGCCAGTGGCTGTCGGCAAAATCGATGCGGAAATAATGCCCCGAAAACGGCCGTTGATAGACCGGTGACAGATGCCGCTCATCCAGCTGCAAGCCCTGCGGACCACGCACCAACGCCACCAGCAGGTTTTCGCTGTCGTTGCGCAGACCGGCTTCGAGGTAGCGCTGCAGGCCCATTTCGAACAACCACAGGCTGGTTTGCGCCAGCACCAGGCCGACGATCACCATCACGCTGATCAGGCCCAGGCTCAAGCGGCGCTGGATTGACCTCACTGCGCTTGCCCGCCAAACAGGTAACCCTGGCCGCGACGGGTTTCGATCACGCTGCGCCCGAGTTTGCGTCGCAGGTGATTGACGTGAACTTCCAGCACATTGGAATCGCGCTCGGTTTCACCGTCGTAAAGGTGTTCGGCGAGGTGGCTTTTGGAGAGGATCTGCTCGGGGTGCAGCATGAAATAACGCAGCAGGCGGAACTCCGCAGCGGTGAGCTGAATGTCGGCGCCGTCACGGGTCACGCACTGGCGGCCCTCGTCGAGGTGCAATCCCGCCGACTGCAGCGTCGGTTGATTGACCTTGCCGTGGGAGCGGCGCAACAACGCCTGGATGCGCAAGTGCAGTTCTTCAGGATGGAAGGGTTTGGTCAGGTAATCATCGGCACCGGCCTTCAGGCCTTCGATGCGCTCGGCCCAGGAACCGCGCGCCGTGAGGATCAGCACCGGCGTGGCCAGCCCGCCCGCGCGCCATTGCGCCAATACGTCGAGCCCCGGCACGCCGGGCAAACCGAGGTCGAGGATGATCAGGTCATAGGGCTCGCTGCTGCCCTGATACACCGCGTCGCGACCGTCTGCCAGCCAGTCCACCGCGTAGCCCTTACGGTTGAGGCCGGCCAGGAGTTCGTCGGCCAGGGGCACGTGGTCTTCCACCAGGAGCAAGCGCATCGGTCAATCTTCCTTGTCTTTCAGTAACTGGCCAGTGACGGCGTTGACGTCCAGCTCGCGGACCACACCTTCGGTGGTCAGCAACTCGACTTCATAAATGTAGACGCCGTGTTTTTCTTCAAGCTCCGCTTCCAGCAGTTTGGCATCGGGATACCGGCCGAGCGCCTGATTGAGCAACTGCTCCAGCGGCAGAATCGCACCTTGCTGACGCAGGCGCAGGGCTTCGTCCTGATCGAGGTCGCGGGCCTGCGTGACGGAGCAGAACGCCGTCAGGACCAGAGCGAGGCAGCCCACGACACGCGTGGATGAGTGCGGCAGAAACGATTTCATTAAGTGTCCTGATGATCCTTGCGCAACAACCCGTCAGTGGCGTCCAGTTCCAGTTCCCACTCCACGCCTTGCGGGTCGGTCAGCTCAACCCGGTAGAGGTAGACGCCGTACTTTTTTTTCAATTCGATGTCGATGATTCTCGACTCCGGATGCCGGGCCATGGCGATAGCCTCGACCTTGTCGATCGGCACAATGGTACCAGCGTCAATCAGGGTTCGTGCTTCGTCGGAGCGCAGGTCCCGGGTGTGGCCAAGGTTGGCGGTCAGGCCTAAGACAATGAACGAGATGAACAGGGCAGCCAGAATTTTCATGGGTGTCTCCGACATTCTTATGGTTTTCGATGGGCAGCACCTTAGCGACTCGAACTTAATTGAAACTGAATGGCCATCATCGGTACGACATGCATATGGCTGCATGGCCCGGACACAGGATCTGTAGGAGCCCGGCTTGCCGACGATGACAATCGTAAGGGCGCCATCGCCGGCAAGCCGGGCTCCTGCAGGTTTTTGTATGTCAGCAAGTTTTGCATCGCCTGTTTATAATCAGCCCGCTTGCCAGCCATCGAGACCGGTATGACCGCCATCCACATCAAATCTCCTTCCCTGACCCTCAAGGCCGGCCCACGCGCCTTCGCGCGCATTCGCGAAAGCGGTTTGACCGCCGCCGATGTCGGCACGCTGCCCGGCGCCGCCGGTGGGCCGAAGGCGTTGGGAATTCAGGGTCTGGACCTGGCGCTGTTCGGCGAGTGGCTGCCCGCCGCGCCGCGAGAACGCTCGCTGATCGGCGCCTCGGTGGGCTCCTGGCGCTTCGCCAGTGCCTGCCTGCCGGACGCGGCTGAAGGCATCCGTCGCCTCGGCCACTTGTACACCGAGCAGCATTTTGCCAAGGGCGTGACCATGGCGCAGATCAGCCAGCGTTCGCAGCGCATGCTCGAAGACCTGCTCGACGGTCGCGACGGCGCGATCCTGAGCAACACTCATTACCGGCTGAACATCATGGTGGTCAAAAGCCACGGCTTGCTCGCCGACGATCATCGCGGGCGTCTCGGGTTGGGCCTGTCATCGGTGATCGCCGACAACCTGCGCGGTCGCGCGCGGCTGTCGCGGCATTTCGAGCGGCTGATCATCCACGACCCGCGCCTGGCGCCACCGGTCAACACGCTGACGGATTTCCCCTCGCGCTTCGTCGCGCTGACTGCCGGCAACCTGCGCCAGGCCCTGCTCGCCTCGGGCTCGATCCCGATGGTCATGGAAGGCGTGCGCGACCTGCCGGGCGCTGGCGCCGGGACCTTCCGCGACGGCGGTTTGCTGGACTATCACCTCGACCTGCCCTACAGCGGCAACGACATCGTGCTCTACCCGCACTTCACCGACCGGGTGATTCCCGGCTGGTTCGACAAGTCCCTTCCGTGGCGCCGCGCCTGCCCCGCGCGCTTGCAGAATGTGCTGTTGCTCGCGCCGTCGAAGGAATACCTGGCGCGGCTGCCCTACGGAAAATTGCCGGACCGAAACGATTTCAAGCGCTTCATGGGCGATGCGCCGAGCCGGCAGAAATACTGGCGCGTGGCGATGGACGAGAGCCGTCGACTGGGCGACGAATTCCTCGAACTGGCCGCCAACGGTCGCTTGGGCGAGCGCTTGCTGACCCTTTAGTCAGGACAAACTGGTAAACTCGCCGCCTGCCCATATCGCCGCGGCGATCGCCACCTGAACAGAGCTGAAAACACTGTGGAAATCTTCAAGGAATTTACGTTCGAATCCGCCCACCGCCTGCCCCACGTCCCGGACGGCCACAAGTGCGGCCGCCTGCACGGTCACTCGTTCAAAGTGGCAATTCATCTGAGTGGCGATCTTGATCCGCACACCGGCTGGATTCGTGACTTCTCCGAGATCAAGGCGATCTTCAAGCCGCTGTACGAGCGCCTGGATCACAACTATCTGAACGACATTCCGGGGTTGGAGAATCCGACCAGTGAAGTGTTGGCGAAGTGGATCTGGGTTGAGTTAAAGCCTCTGCTGCCGGAACTCAGCGCAATCCGTATTCACGAAACGTGCACCAGCGGCTGCATCTATCGCGGCGAATAATCGGGCAACCCGAATCAATGTGGGAGCGGGCTTGCTCGCGAAGGCGGTGGATCAGTCGACACATGTTTTAACTGACACACTCCGTTCGCGAGCAAGCCCGCTGCCACAGTTGAGCGGTGTGTTGTCAGTGATATAAAGAACAGCCTTCATGGCTGTTTTTTTACGCCTATGCTTTTTGGCTTGCACCCGCGCAAGAGGACGCACCCATGGCTGACTGGCCGCTGGCTCAGACCTACCGCTTCAACGGGCACTCCGTGCGCTACGCCGTTCGCGGCGATGGGCCGCCGTTGGTGTTTGTGCATGGCACGCCGTTCTCTTCGTACGTGTGGCACCGGATTGCGCCGCACTTCATCGCCACTCATCGCGTGTATTACTTCGACCTGCTGGGTTACGGGCAATCCGACAAAGTCGACGGCGATGTGTCGCTGGCTGTGCAGAACGAGTTGTTGGCTCAACTGCTGGAACACTGGGGGCTGGAGCGTCCGGACGTCGTCGCCCACGATTTTGGCGGCGCCACGGTGCTGCGCGCGCATCTGCTCAACGGCAAGGATTACCGCAGCCTGACGCTGATTGATCCCGTGGCGCTGTCGCCCTGGGGCTCGCCGTTCGTGCAGCACGTGCGTCAGCATGAAGCGGCCTTCCGCGGGCTGCCCGATTACATTCAGCGGGCCATTGTGCCGGCCTATATTCGCGGCGCGATCCGCCGGGAAATAACCGACGAGGAACTGCAACCCTATGTGCTTCCATGGCTGAACGATCCGGGGCAAGCGGGTTTTTACCGGCAGATCGCGCAAATGGACGAGCGTTATACCCGCGAGGTTGAAGCCTTGTACCCGACGGTGCGTTGCCCGGTGCAGATCCTCTGGGGTGAAGATGACGAGTGGATTCCCATCGAGCGCGGCCGCGCGTTGCAGCAGCAGATTCCGGGTGCGCAGTTCCACCCCATCCCCAATGCCGGGCATCTGGTGCAGGAAGATGCGCCCGAAGCGATTGTCGCGGCGCTGCTGCGGTTTTTGCCCACACCCGGTTGATGATGCGCGGGTAATGTCTTCTGTCAGTCGGGCTGCCTTCGCACCCACTGCTGCGCTAACGTATGGTGTACGAACGCTCCACGACCAAATCGATAAAAGGACCCGCCCCGATGCATATCATCAACGCCCGCCTGCGCAATCAAGAAGGCCTGCATGAGTTGCACCTGGAAAACGGCCTGATCAGCAACATCTCGCGCCAGATCGAAGCCCCGACGCTGGGCCCGGATGATCTGGACGCCGGTGGCAACCTGGTGGTGCCGCCCTTCGTCGAGCCGCACATCCACCTCGACGCCACGCTGACCGCCGGCGAGCCGCGCTGGAACATGAGCGGCACGCTGTTCGAAGGCATCGAATGCTGGGGCGAGCGCAAGGTCACCATCACCGAGGAAGACACCAGGACCCGGGCGAAGAAAACCATTCAGACCCTCGCCGCCCACGGTATCCAGCACGTGCGCACCCACGTCGACGTCACCGACCCGCAGCTCACTGCGCTGAAGGCGATGCTCGAAGTGCGCGAGGACAGTCGACACCTGATCGACATGCAAATCGTCGCGTTTCCCCAGGAGGGCATCGAGTCGTATCGCAACGGTCGGGAGTTGATGGTCGAAGCGATCAACATGGGTGCGGACGTGGTCGGCGGAATTCCGCATTTCGAATACACCCGCGACCAGGGTGTCAGCTCGGTGAAGTTTCTGATGGACCTGGCGGAACGCACCGGCTGCCTGGTGGACGTGCATTGCGATGAAACCGATGACCCGCATTCACGCTTCCTCGAAGTGCTGGCCGAAGAAGCCCGCAGCCGCGACATGGGTTCGCGGGTCACGGCCAGCCACACCACGGCCATGGGCTCTTATGACAATGCCTACTGCGCCAAATTGTTCCGTCTGCTCGGGCATTCGGGGATCAGTTTTGTCTCCTGCCCCACCGAAAGCATTCACCTGCAAGGGCGCTTCGATAACTACCCGAAACGCCGCGGCGTCACGCGGGTGAATGAGTTGCTCGAGGCGGGCATGAACGTGTGTTTCGGCCAGGATTCAATCGTTGACCCGTGGTATCCGCTGGGCAACGGCAACATCCTGCGGGTGCTCGAAGCGGGTTTGCATATCTGCCACATGCTCGGCTATCGCAATCTGCAAAGTGCACTGGACCTGGTCACGGACAACAGCGCCAAGGCCATGGCACTGGGCGACCGTTATGGACTGGAGCGCGGGCGCCCGGCCAATTTGCTGATTCTGTCGGCGGACAGCGATTACGAAGTGATCCGCAGCCAAGGGTTGCCGCTGTATTCGGTGCGGGGCGGGAAGGTGTTGATGAAGCGGCAGATGCCGGTGGTGGAGTTCATGGTTTGAGCCGGGCTATGAATAGACTGGGCTGACGCCATCGCGGGCAAGCCCGCGATGGCAATCTTGATCTCAACTCATCAACCGAGCCGTACCGAACAGGCTGACCCGACTCAATTCACCGCCCGATTCCTCCAGCAAAATCGGCGCCGTGCCACCCGGCATCATCACCTTCACTTCGCCAGCGCTGACCCAACCCACCCGCCACGCCGCACACGCCACCGCACTCGCGCTGGTGCCGGACGACGCCGTCGGCCCTTCCCCGCGCTCGAACACTCGGGCAGCGATTCGACCTGGCGATTCCAGCATCGCCCACTGCAAATTAATCCCCGCCGGACACGGCCGCCCTGCCCCGGTCGGCATGGCATAGGCAATCTGCGTCAAGCTTTCGGACAATGCCGCTGCGCGCATCTGCTCATTTGCCGGCAACGCCTCGACAGTGTCCACGAGGGTTACGCAGTGCGGATTGCCGACCCGCACGAACTGGCTGCACGACCACGCCGGGGCCAGCGCCGCCAGCGGTTCTACGCGACTCAGCTCGCGCCCATTCAACGCCACCCCGGTGACGCCTTGCGCGCTGACCGCCGCCGGCCCGAACGCCGGCTTGCCCAGGTCCAGCCAAAAACCCTGCACGCCCTCGACCTGCGCGACGCTCACCGATGTTTCGCCTGGTGAAGGCGTATCGGTCTTGTCGTGGTGAACCCTGAGCAGACAGGCTTCGTATCCAGGGAACAGTCCCTGATCGCTCAAGGCCTGGGAAAAAATCGTCAACCCGTTGCCACTGCGTTCGGCCAGCGTGCCGTCGGTGTTGACGATCAACAGGTCGAACGGCGACCCGGATTGAAACGGCCCCACCAGCAGTCCATCGCAACGATGCCCCTTGCTGCCGGGCGGTTGCGTCCCCGGCGCCCAGGCACAGAAAGCCTCGATGGCGGCCAATGCCCAGATCGTGCGGGTCTGCGCCGCCAGACTGGCCTGTTCCGGTAACTCAACCCCTGCGTCACGCAACGCGTCAGGCGCCACGACCGCGTAAATGTTGCCCCGAGCATCGTAGAACGGCGTCATGGCGCCTCCGGTAAAAACTTCAAAGGCGACAACATATCGCGAAACAGCCAAAGGCTGTGCAACCATGTCACCTGCCTGAACGCGAAACCGTCGGGACGCTGATCGAACCTCACCGGTGAGTCATTGTCCCTTGGGGACGCGACGTTTTTTGCCAAGGATCGATATGACCAACCTCAACACCCGGGCCACTTTCGTGCCCGGACGCCTGCAACAAATGTCCACGCGCGTGGCTTTTTTCATCGCCGGTTTCGGGATTGCCGCATGGGCGCCACTGGTGCCGTACGCCAAGGCTCGGGCCGGACTGGATGAGGGCACCCTCGGTCTGCTGCTGCTGTGCCTGGGAGTCGGTTCGATTCTGGCGATGCCGATAGCCGGCATGCTGGCCACGCGCTTCGGCTGCCGGCGCGTGCTGACCGGAGGTACGCTGCTGATCTGCCTGGCCCTGCCGCTGCTGGCGACGGTGTCGTCGATCCCTGCGCTGATCGCGGCATTGTCTATATTTGGCGCGGGGCTGGGGACGGTGGATTCGACGGTGAACCTGCAAGCGGTGATCGTCGAACGGGCCAGCGGCAAGACCATGATGTCGGGTTTCCACGGGCTGTTCAGCCTCGGCGGGATCGTCGGCGCCGCAGGTGTCAGTGCTCTGCTCGGCTTCGGAATTTCGCCGTTTGGGGCGATGCTGGTGGTGGTTGTGTTGCTACTGATCGCGCTGTGCAAAGCCGCGCCGCACCTGTTGCCCTACGGCAATGAAAGTTCCGGACCGGCGTTTGCCGTGCCCCACGGCATCGTGCTGTTTATTGGCGGGATGTGCTGCATCGTGTTCCTCGCCGAAGGCGCGGCGCTCGACTGGAGCGCGGTGTTCCTGGTCCAGGAGCGCGGCATTGACAAGGCGTACGCGGGGCTCGGTTATGCGGCGTTTGCGCTGACCATGACCGTGGGACGGCTGACCGGCGACGCGATTGTCCGGCGTCTTGGCGCCACTCGGGTGATTGTATTCGGTGGGCTGACGGCGGCGGCGGGTCTGTTTCTGGCGACGTTTGCACCGAACTGGGAATGGGCGCTGGTGGGTTATGCATTGCTGGGGGCGGGCTGTTCGAACATCGTGCCGGTGCTGTACACCGCCGTCGGTAAACAGACGGTCATGCCGCAAAACATTGCCGTGCCGGCCGTCACCACGCTGGGTTACGCGGGCATTTTGTCCGGGCCTGCGGTGATCGGGTTTATAGCCCATGCCAGCAGTTTGAGTTTTGCATTCGGATTGATGGCGGTGTTGCTGGTGGCCGTGGCTATTGGCGGAAAAGTGTTGAAGGTCTGAAAAGCATCGCTGGCAAGCCAGCTCCCACAGGGGTCTGCGGCGAATACAGATTGTGTGTACGCCGTCGATCATGTGGGAGCTGGCTTGCCAGCGATGAATTCACCTCGGTTTTTGTCAGAAACCGACGCTCGCCTGCACGAAGAACGTGCGCGGTGCGCCGACGTACAGGCCCGAGTTGTTGTCGCTGGAGCGGGTAAAGTACTGCTTGTCGAAAACGTTTTTCACCCCGGCACCGACTTTCAGATTCGTCAGGTTCGTCAGTGGCGCGCCGAAGTCATAACCGCCGCGCACGTTCCAGGTGACGTAGCCCGGAATGTCGCCGTACTGGCCATCGGCGGTGCCTTCGGTGATGTAGTTGTGGGTGAAACTGCCGTCGGCATTCACCGCAACGCCCGGCGAGCGCTGTTTCGACTGGGCGAACGCATCGACATTCCAGGTCCAGCGGTCGATGTCGTAACGCAGGCCGGCGGTCGCTACCTGACGTGAGTAGAACGGTAGGTCGCGGCCCTTGAAGCCGGGAATCTCGCCTTCATAAACAGCGCGCGTGTAGGAGATTCCGGCGTTGGCGGTCAGGCCGTCGAGCCGTGGATCGAGTGCCGCCATGTCGTAGTGCAACGAGGCTTCGATGCCGCGGTGCGTGGTCGCGCCGAGGTTGGTCCAGCCCGCATCGTTGCTGATGTACTGCAACTCTTTATCGAAATCGATGTAGAACAGCGTCACTTCGCCGCCCCACACGTCATCGTTGTAGCGCGTACCGACCTCGTAGGTCTTGGCCTTCTCGGGCTCCAGGCCGTTGGCCGTGTCGTCACCCGCGCCGCCCTGGCCGAGCTGGAAATATTGCAGGCTGCCAAACGAGGTTTCGTAGTTGGCGAACAATTTCAACGCATCGGACAGGTGATACATCACGCTCAAGGCCGGCAGCGGCTCGTTGCTTTCGATGCTGCGGTTCTTTTCCAGCACGCGCTTGCCGGCGGTGTCGAGCACCGGGCGATCGTGCCAGTCGGTGCTGATGTGTTCGAAGCGGATACCGGGGGTAATCGTCCAGTTGCCGACATCGATTTTGTTATCGACGTACACCGAGTTGGCTTCCGTGCCGCCGGTGCGGTCCTGATACACATGGCCGTCGGAGCCCGGACGAACGACCGGCTCGTTGTTGACCAGTGCCAGGCGGGTGGCCTCTTCGTGCATGCCTTCCTTGAGGTAGCGATAACCGACGCTGACTTCCTGGGTGGTCGGACCGACATCGAACACATGCGACACCCGCGGCTCGATGCCAAAGGTGTAATACGTGCGCGGGAACGAGCCGAGGGTTTTCTGATCGCGGGCGGCGATGTTGCTGCCACGGAAACTGTCGGAGTAATAGGTCAGCACTTCCGCCTGGGTGCGATCATCAATCTGCCGCGCCCACTTGAACGAGATGTCCTTGCGCCGGCCGCTGAAGTTGTCGTTGTTGCGGTCGGACTGAAACGGATTGGCGTCGTACTGCGCCTGCGTCAGGCCGCCCGGCATGTCGGCGCTGGCGTCGTAGTAATGCAGGTTGAGGCTGAAATCATCGACATCGGTCGGCGCCCAATGGGTCTTGAGCAACACGTCGTCGATGTCGTTGCCGTTGTTGCGCTCGCGGTAACCGTTGCCGTTTACCCCCGAATACAGCAGCGCCACGCCCATGCCGTTGTCCGCCGTGCCGCCGGCAAACGCCGTGTCAATGTGCTTCCAGCCACCGTGCTGCGAAGTCTCCAGTGTGGTGCCGATTTCCGCGGAGGCTTTTTCCGGGATCGCCCGGGTCACGAAGTTGATCACCCCGCCGACGTTCTGCGGCCCGTAGCGCACGGAGCCGGCACCCCGGACCACGTCGATGCTGTCGAGGTTGCCCGAGGAAATCGGCGCCATCGACAGCTGCGGCTGGCCGTACGGCGCAAACGCGGCCGGCACGCCGTCAATCAGCACGGTGGAGCGCGGCGACAGGCGCGAAGTCAGGCCACGCACGCCGACGTTCAGGGAAATATCGCTACCGCCGGTGCCGTTGGCTTCCTGCACTTGCACGCCGGGCACGCGCTTCAACACGTCGCCGACGTTCATCGCGCCCTGCTCGACCATCGCTTCACGGCGGATCACCGTGCGTGCGCCCGGGTGGTTCTGCACCACGGCGGCATTGGCGTCGCCGAGCCAGTCGCCGACCACCTTGATGTCGGTCACGCCCAATTCCAGCGGGCCGTTGGCGGCGACCTTCAGCGTCGGCGCCGGCGTCAGGGTCACCGAACCTTCGTCGATCTGATAGTCGAGGCTGCTGCCTTGCAGCAACTGGCGCAAGGCCTGTTCCGGCGACAGGTTGCCATTCACCGCCGGGGCCTGTTTGCCGGCGACCAGCTCAGGGCTGAAAAAAACCTGCAACGAAGTTTGCTGGCCCAGTTCACTCAGGGCCTGACCCAGGGCTTGCGCCGGAATGTGAATGGCATCGGCAGCAAAGGCCTGGGGCAACGCAACGTTGACTGCCAGCGCAAGCGTCAGCGGCAGCCAGAGGGATTTTTTGTTTTTAGCAGCGTTGTTTTTAGCGATGGTCTTTTTC
This sequence comes from Pseudomonas sp. GB2N2, assembly GCF_054897705.1. NCBI lineage: Bacteria > Pseudomonadati > Pseudomonadota > Gammaproteobacteria > Pseudomonadales > Pseudomonadaceae > Pseudomonas > Pseudomonas sp. GB2N2. The sequence continues at coordinate 552,325 of NZ_CM142701.1, read as the reverse complement.
ACGTCGAACGGCGTCCTGTGGATCGCAAGAGTGTGCGTTTGTTAATGCAAACCAGTTGCAGTTGGACTAGAAGACGATGAACTCGAAAAAAACCTGAATTTATTTTGAAATTATTTCCTGACGACCGTCATCGAGGGTGCGCACGGCCACCGGCAGGATGGTCGGCAAGGCCTTGAGCAGCGCGTCGGTGTTGTCGGATTTGAACACACTGGTCAGGCGCAGCTGCCCGACTGTGTCGTTGCTGACGGTCAGCGGTTTCTCCCGGTAACGCGACACTTCCTCGGCCACTTCGGCCAGGCTGGCGTTGTTGAATACCAGTTTGCCACTGCGCCAGGCGGTCAGTTCCGCCGGGTTGACCGCATAGGCCGCTGCCACTTTGCCTTGAGCATCGACACGGGTGCCGAGCCCGGCGGTGAGGCTGATGAATTCATTCTCGGGCGCAGCCTGCCCCTGGACCTTGACCGTGCCCTGCTCCACCACCACGCGGGTGTCATTGACCCCGCGACGTACATCGAAGCGGGTACCGGTGACCGTGACTTTGCCGCTGCCCGCCTCGACTACGAACGGCCGAGCGCCGTCGTGGGCAACGTTGAACATCGCCTCACCATGCGTCAGCTCAATGCTTCTTTGGCCTTTTTCGAAGCGCACCTGAAGACGGCTGCGGCTGTTCAGGTCGATCACCGAGCCATCCGGCAATGTCACCTGACGCCGCTCGCCGAGCGCCGTGGCAAACTCGGCGGTGTAAGGCGACGGTTGATTCAAACCGCTAAACAGGCCCAGGCCAAGCGCCACTGCCAGGACACTGCCCGCCACTGCATAACGCAGCAGCGGACGGCGTTTGCCAAGGGCCGGCGGCGTTTCACACAAGGCCTGCAGACGCGCGGCGGGCAGCAGATCGGCCGCCGACCACAGACCCTGAAGCAACTGGAACTCGTCGCGATGCTGAGGATGCTCCTTCAGCCAGCGTTCGAAGCGTTGATGTTCTTCGACGTCGACCGCCGGGTCCTGCAAACGCACAAACCACTGTGCCGCCTCATCGCGAACCGTCGTTTGCCCGCACGCACAAGCACGAGTATCCATCATGGAAGTTCCTGTCGGGCGGCGGTCGGGAAGGCGCGGCCGATCATGATTGCTGTCCGTCGAGGCGGTCGCGCAGATGCCGCAGGGTGCGGATCATGTACTTTTCCACCATGTTCTTGGACAGACCCAAGCGCTCGGCGATTTCTGCCTGGGTCATGCCTTCGATCTTCTGCCAGACGAACACCTTGCGACAATTGATCGGCAGTTCAGTGAGCGCCCGCTCGATGGACTCGGCCAACTGGATCGCCTGCATAAAATGCTCCGGGTCGCCGGATGTCGACACTCTGTGATCGATCGCCTCCGACTCCATGGCACCCCGTCGATCCTCACGCCGATAACCATCCACCGCGATGTTGCGTGCGGTCTGGTGCAAGTACGCCCGGGGTTGTTCGACCGCCGCCGAATCAGACTCAAGCACCCGCACGAAGGTGTCGTGGGCCAGGTCCTCGGCCTGCTGACGATTTCTCAGGCGACGGGTCCAGGTGCCAACCAACTCTTCGTAATGCTCGAAAAAGCCGTGTCTGCGGGGCAACTTTGGGGTCATTGCGGTGTGCTGTGAAGACGGGGCGTGAATAGTAATGCTTCCTATTAACCGGAAGCAATGCATTCCAGTTCAGGCGGACCCGCGGGGAAAGTTGATTCAGGACGACTACGCCGACCTGTTCGTGATTGCCAAGGCTCTATCACCGCCTGAGTTTCATGGATAAACAACTGTGGGTGACGAAGTACAACCCCGGTATTGGCCAATTCCGGCCTGGACACGCTGCGCTTCATCAACCCGGTAGGCATCGGTGACACGATCCAGGCGCGCCTGACCTGCAAGCGCAAAATCGATCAGGGCAAAAAAAGAGCCCGCAGGGAATTCCGCAAGGGGTGGTGGCGTGGGATGTGGAAGTCACGAACCAATTGGGTGAGCTGGTGGCCAGTTACGACATCCTGACCCTGGTGGTGAAACGCGAGGTTTGACCGCCCCCTTGGTTGACCACACATCTCGCGGTCAACCAACAACAACTGTAGGAGCGAGCCTGCTCGCGAAAGCGGTAGATCAGTCAACTCGTTTGTTGAATGACACACCGCTTTCGCGAGCAGGCTCACTCCTACAATGAATCTTTGCCGCCCTGAATCTGCAGACAACCGCTGGACTTAATGCTTGCGCAGCCATTCGATAAACAGGGCAAACAACTCCGACTGCGAATTGACGTTCAGTTTCATGTACAGGTTCTTGCGGTGCATGCGCACGGTTTCCGGCGAAATGCTCATCAGGCTGGCGGTGGATTTCACCGAGTGCCCGCGCAGCACCATGTGCGCCACTTGCCGCTCACGCTCCGTGAGCAAGTCACTGCCGAAATGCTCGAACGCCGACTGCACGCGTTGCTTGAGATCGTCACGCAGGTCGGTGTCGTTGGCGCTCTGAATCACCGCACTCTGCTGCAAGCCGCGCCGGTCGAACTCGGCAATGAATTCACGCACCAGCGGTTCGACCGCCCGCAACAGATGCAATTGCTCGACCCGCAGGCTTTCACCGCCAAAGCCTTGAAACAGGCTGACCGAGATCTGCGTATCTGCACCGGTATCGACGATGTAAAAACTGTCCTCGGAACTGCCCGCCTTCAGGTAGTAAGTCTTGTAATACTCACTGTCGAAGAAGTTGTCCGGGGCGATCTCTTCCAGGTGATAAAAGCCCTCCGCCAAGCCCTGCTCCACCGCCAGGCAAAACGGGTCGAGCAAATAACCCCCGGAAAAATAGCGTTCGAGCAGCGAGACCCGGTACTCCTCCGCAATGCCCCGCTGAAACAGCAACTGCGGCGCACGATCCTTGTGTTCCAGGCTGATCATTACCGATTCGATCGACACCAGATGCCCGAACGCCGACGCCAGATAGCCCAGCGCGTCGGGCTCGTCGATATGGGCGAAGGCCTGGCGCAGGTCGGCATGCCATTTGTGCAAGGCCCCGAAGGGCAATGCGATCAGTGTGTCGTCGTTGGGTTTGCTCATGCCCCGCAGTCTAGCGGGAGAACCGATCCCCCGAAACTGCCGGTTGACCGAGGTCATTGGCCGAAATACTGGCCGCTCTGCTCAAGTTCCGCTGCCACCTCGAGAATGCACACCCGCAAGGTCTCGACGATTTCATCCACTTGAGCGCGAGTGAGGATCAACGGCGGCGACATCACGTTCAGGTGCATGATCGGCCGCACCAGCAGCCCACGGGATTGCGCCCGTGAATGAATGCGCTCGCCAATGTTGATCTCATCGGCAAACAACGCCTTGGTGCGTTTGTCGGCGACGAACTCCACGCAGGCCATGAATTTCTGACAGCGCACATCGCCCACTAGCGGTAAATCACGAAGCGTCGCCAGGCGTTGTTCCAGGTACGCGCCGACCACATCGACATGCTCCAGCAGGTTTTCCCGCTCGATGATTTCAATATTCTTTAACGCCGCGGTGCAGCACACCGGATGACCGCTGTAGGTAAAGCCGTGGGTAAAGCAGCGACCGGTTCCGGGCTCGGCGATCACCTTCCAGATACGGTCGGAAAAGATGCAGGCGCCCAATGGCAGATAAGCCGAAGTCAGGCCTTTGGCGGTGGTGATGATGTCCGGCTGCACGTCGAACAAATCCCAGGACGCGAAGAACTTGCCCAAGCGGCCAAAGGACGTCACCACTTCATCGGCGACAAACAGAATGTCGTGGCGCTGGCACACTTCCCACATGCGTTTCAGGTAACCCTTGGGCGGAATGATCACGCCACCGGAGCCCATGATCGGTTCGGCAAAGAAGCCGGCGACCTTGTCCGCGCCGATCGACTGGATCTTGTCTTCGAATTCCTGCACCAGAAACTCGAGGAACTGCGCTTCGTCCATGCCGTCCGGTGCGCGGTATGGGTTCGGGTTGGACACGTGGTGGATCAGCGGGTTGGCGTAATCGAACTCCGGCACGCGGTCGGCGGCCTTGTTGCCAATCGACATGGTCAAGGTAGTCGAGCCGTGATAGGCGTTAAAGCGCGCGATGACGTGCTTCTTCTCGGGTTTTCCCCGGCAGTTCTGGTAGTACTGGATCAGACGATACGCGGTGTCCACGGCAGTGGAGCCACCCGTGGTCAGGAACACGTGATCGAGATCCCCCGGCGCCAGGCTCGCGAGTTTTTCGCAGAGCTGGATGGCGACATTGTTGGACATGTCGGAAAACGGATTCGAATAGGCCAGTTGCCGAACCTGATCGGCAATCGCCAGGGCCATTTCTTCACGACCCAGACCAATGTTGGTGCACCACATCCCGCCGACGGCATCGAGATAACGATTGCCCTGGGTGTCGAAGATGTAGGCGCCGTCACCGGCAACAATGTTCAGGGAACCCTGCTCGGCGTGTTCATCGAACATGTGATAGCCGTGCATGTGGTGAGCCTTGTCGGCCTTGACCAGCCGGGACTCATCCGCCGGTGAATAGACAGTGCGTGTTGGCGTCGCCATAAATAAACCTCTAACCCAATTAACAAACGATCACGTAAACATCAGATCCCGCTTTTCACGGTGCTCCAGATACGGGTGATGGCCCGCATGTCCTTGGCGTCCTGAGTCTTCTGCGGAAACAGTCGCTCGCGGGTTGCAACATCCGGATAAATCGCCGGGTTGTTGCGCACATCGGCGTTGAGCAACGGTGTGGCCGCGGCGTTGCTGTTGGCGTAGTGGATGTAATCGGTCACATCCGCCATCACCTGTGGCTGCATCAGGTACTCAAGGAATTTGTGGGCGTTGGCGACATGCGGCGCATCGGTCGGGATGTACATGTTGTCGAACCAGATCAACGAACCTTCCTTCGGCACGAAGTACGCGAGGTTGATTTTCAGCTTGGCTTCTTCGGCGCGGGCCATGGCCGTCGCGTAGTCACCGGACCAGGTCATTGCCATGCAGACGTCACCGTTAGGCAGGCTGGTCAGGTAATTGACCGAGTCGAATTTGCGGATGTACGGCCTGACCGACAGCAGCAGTTCCTGGGCGGCCTTGAGGTCGGCGGGCGCGGCGCTTCGCGGGTCTCGGCCGAGGTATTTCAGGGCCAGCGGAATCACTTCGGTGGGCGCATCGACCAGGGTCACGCCACAGTCGGCGAAGCGCGACACGATCTTCGGATCGAAAATCATCGCCAGTGAACCGATCGGCGCGTCCGGCATGCGCTCCTTGATCTTGTCGACGTTGTAGGTAATGCCGTTGCTGCCCCAGGTGTAAGGCGCCGAGTAGGTGGTGCCTGGGTCAAATCCTTGCAAGTCTTGCAGAACTTTCGGGTCGAGGTTGGTCCAGCCAGGCAGCAGTTTTTTATCCAGTGGCTGGAACACTTTGGCGCTGATCAGCGGCGGAGCGAGCGACGCGTTGAGCACCACCAGGTCGTAGCCGGAGTGCCCGGTCAGCAGTTTGGCCTGCACCGTTTCATAGGCATCGAAGGTGTCGTAGATGACTTTGATACCGGTGGTCTTCTCAAAATCGGCCACGGTTTTTTCACCGATGTAATCCGCCCAGTTGTACAGCCGCAGGGTTTTGCTGTCGTCCACGTCGGCGGCATGGGCGTTGATCATGAGAGGGACGAGAAACAGGCTGGAAATCACCGTGAGGGCCTTGCGCATAGCACATTCACCTTATCAAGCGAGTTCGGTTCTGGATGACCGGGTGAACCTACTATTGGCGGATTTGGCGGAGGGCGCCATACCCCGAATGGGGGTGGCTGGGCTTTGAACATATCCATTATCTGATGATGGCTGATATTGGTTCCGCTCTTACAGCGGGTTACTTGGAAAAGCGCCAAGTAACCAAGCGCTCTTGCCCCTGTCGTTCGGTGCCTCGCTGTGGCTCGGCATGCCCTCGCTCCGGTCCTGCTCCGTGGGCCCGCCGCGATCGGCCATCCTTGGCCGTGCGCGGCTAAACCGGCATCCATGCCGGTTTGCCCACTGCGCAGAACTTGCGCTCGGCCTCTCGAGGGGGCGCTCAGATCAAAAGCCAGATCAAAATCAAACGCGCGCGAGGCGGCCTGATAGCCGACCTGATTTCAGGTCCACACGGTCCATTGTAGGAGCTGGCTTGCCTGCGATGAATGTCACCGATAACGCGTGCTGTCTGAATGACCGCGTTAGTTTGCCGCTCATCATCGGAACACCGCCCGGAGCACGCTCGCTCCTACAGTTAATTGAACAACAGTCGCTCCTTTTTCACGCTGAAACCTGCCCCTGCAATCGTCGCCCAACCACATCCAGCAAATCACAGCCATCGCGCAGTGAAGTCACCAACACACGCGCCAGTTCACTGTGGACACCCTCGCCACACGCAAAACTCTCGAGCAATTGCGTCGCCGTGCGAATGCGGTAAGACGCAGTTTCATGCAGCACGTCCAGTGGCGCTTCTGTGTCGATCAGCAATGACGGGACGCTGCAGTCGATGCCGGTGACGGGCATGTATCGATCCATGACGAAAAACCTCCAGTGGGAAAAAGGTACATAACGTTTCAGCGAGGGCAGTTGGTCGGCTTTGTAGACGAGCCTCGTGGCGGTTCGAGGATGTCCAGCGCTCGATTGACCAGCAACTCCGCCAACGCGGACAGTTGCTGAATGGTCAAGATCACCTGGCGACGTGGCCCCTCCAGTTCCCGGGCGAGATCGGTGGCCATGATGTTGAGGGAGGCCAGATTTTCCGAGGCGTGGCACAGCATCGCGGCCGTGTCGACGTCGGGGACGACGGCGAAGAATTGGCTCGGTGGATCGAGGCGGGTGTGAGTGCGCAGGGGCACGCTGACGTATTGCTCGCTGACTTTAACGGGTTGGGATTGATCGGCTGTTTTACCGGCCGGAAGGCCTGAAGGTGCGATTGCAATGGGGGTGGTCTTTTTCATGCCGGAATTCCTTTCATGGTTTAGAAAAGCGGCCGTCTATCGCCTTTAACCTGAAGTGGTTGATGGCTACAAATGGCGGACCGGTAGATTTATTACCAGAAAATTCAATTTTATTAATCAAATAAATGAACATCTGTGTAATTAAATGATTCTTCAATTCGGGCACTTCCTAGTTACTGTAAGACATTTCTTTTAGCCGAGTAGGCAGCGCCTTACATACGGAAACCAAACCAACTCATCGAATAAAATATTTCACCTCTATTCGAATTTTTTGGAAAATCATTATTTTTTGTCCGAGCAACAGATGTGTAGGATGCTGCGCTCAGCGAGAGCTGCCCCTGCCTCGAAAATCATTGCAACGACAGTCCAACGGTAAGTATTTAATGCACAAGAAAGACAGAACAGAAAAACTGAAAAACAACATCAGGTACCTGATAAAGAGCCGTGGAGAAACCCGGCTTTCTTTGTGCAATTCCAGCGGACTGACTCGAACCACTATCTACAATATTCTGGAAGGAAGGGTTGTCCATGTACAACAATCTACCATTCGAAAAATATCTGATTTTTTTGGCGTCTCGTATAAAGAAATAGAGACGGTTGATTTTGAAAAACAGGAAATAATAGAGAATAGTGCTTCACCGGACGGAAACATGAATCCGGCAGCCGTGCCGATCATTAAAGAAAGCCTATTGATTCAGAGTATGGATAAACGGATTGGAGAGTTGGCCATCACTTACCCCCTGACGTATTATTTCGGCACCGCCAGCAACTTAATAGGCGTACTACTGGAAAATGAAATCAGTGGAGCGAACGAAGCAGGAGATATCCTGATCGTCAAGAAAGGTTTTTCGAGTGGCGATGGGGAGTTACTGGCATACAACAAAACGACGAAAAGACTCAGCATCACTAACCGCAATCAGAACTCAGACACAAACCACATTATTGGAGCAGTGATTGAGGAAAGATTTAATGGAAAATGACAATAGTGTTGAGAACAGCAAATACAAATTATTGGGCTTCGAAAAAAGCAAAAATCTCGCTGTCATCATGGTCATCTCTACAGGACAAATTATAAAAATAAAGCTTGCCGAAGTATTGAGAAGTGAAATTATGGACAACCTGAGCAAAATGGAAATCAGGGACATCTGCAGAAAACATTATTCAGGTGGCGACGCATTAACCACTTACGAAATGATTGATCGGCATGAACGGTCCTGGATGATCTACGTAGCCCTCAACCTGCTTCTTTTTGCGCTCTATATTTTCACTAACGTCGCCGCGTCAAAATTGGTATACATCGAAACATTTGACGTCGTTGTAACCCCCGGTGTTTTTTTATACCCGCTGACTTTTTTAGTAGTAGACATATTGAATGAATCCTACGGCCTTAGACTTGCGCGACGAGCCATACTATTCGCATTCGCAAGCAATGCCTTCATCGTAGTTTTGCTCAGCGGCACCAGCTATCTTCCAGGTTTAGCAGACTGGAAACTCGACGCCCCCTACAGCGAAGTGATTAAACATGTGACATCTGCATTATTAGCCTCCTGCATCTCCTTCCTTTTTTCTGAATACGTCAACTCCTATCTACTCTGCAAAATAAAAAAACTGACAAATTCCAGATTTTTATTTTTGCGAGTGTTCTTCAGCACTTTTTTTGCAGTAATAATAGATAGTTTTATTTTTTGTTTTATTGCATTTTACGGAACGATGCAAAACAACGAAATTCTGAACATTATTTATATCCAAATCACCATAAAAATGTGTTTTGCGATTTTCAACATTTTACCCGCCTATGGAGCGAGATCACTGTTAAAAAAATACATAACCGAAAACGCATAAGACGCTGGGACGGGGGCGGCTCCATAATTTCGTACCCCCGTTGGAAAATCAGTTCTATAAGATCATTTTAATTTTCAAACTAGTCATCAGCTCCTTTCGCCCCACAAGAAACTCACTCAGCCCTTTCGCACGAAGCACACACGCGTCACAGTCACCACACCCACTCCCTATTATTCCGTTATAGCAAGTCAACGTACGGTAACGAATCAAATCCAATTGCCCGTGATAATCAGCCAATGCCCAAGTTTCAGCCTTGTTCAACCGCATAAGAGGCGTTTCGATCCGCACCTTATAATCCATACCCAAATGAATAGCGCTGTTCAAAACCCTGACAAACTCGTCGCCACAATCCGGATAACCAGAGCTCTCGGTTTCGCAAACACCTGTAATGACCGCTTCAGCCCCCACTTGATAGGCATATATACAGGCCAACGTTAGAAACAGAATGTTCCTGCCAGGCACAAACGTATCAGGCACACCGTCCTCTGCACTTCTGGCAATTGGAGTTCCGTCTCGGGTCAAACTGCTGATGGCAAGTTCGTTTAACAGAGAGGTATCCAATACCTTGTGCACTTTTACGCCGAGCTGTTGTGCAAGCTGTCGCGCCACGTCGATTTCCGCGCGATGGCGCTGGCCGTAATCGAACGTGAGGCAGTGAATTTCATCGTATGTCGGTAATGCTTGGATCAAGCAGGTAGTGGAGTCTTGTCCGCCACTGAAAACGATAACGGCCTTTCTGGTCATGGTTCATTCTTCCTTAGATGCGCGGCTGGGTGCCGGGGCTGTTGACCCTACCGGGAAGCTCAAATTCTGGTTGTGGGAAGTTTCCTAAATGGCTGTCTCCGAATTCCGGTTGTGCCTGGTAGGCAGCGTTCCTACAGGAGAGGCATTGACCACCTGACCACCGGCAGCAAAAACCATTTGCTACCAAATATTACATGCGTCATATTACGTACGTAATTAAAACCGTTCGCCACAGGTAACCTTCTATGACCAGCATGTCCAGCCTCGAATCCGATCTAGCTGTCCCGGTGAGCGCGCCCAAGCCTCCCCTGCTCAAACGCCTGATTCTGTTGACGCTGGCCATCGCTGCCCTGGTATTCGCCGGTTTCTACGCGGTGCATTGGTGGTCCGCCGGCCGCTTCATCGAAGAGACCGACGACGCCTACATAGGCGGCAACGTGACGGTGATCGGGCCGAAGGTCGCCGGTTACATCGACGAAGTGCTGGTCACCGACAACCAGAAAGTGAAGGCCGGCGACGTGCTGATCCGCCTCGATGCCCGCGACTACCGCGCCAACCTGGCCAAGGCCGAAGGCGCGGTGGCTGCCGAAGAAGCCTTGCTCGCCAACCTCGACGCCACTGAACAATTGCAACAAGCCGTGATCGGTCAGGCCCGCGCCGGGATCGATGCGGCGGGCGCCGAAACGTCGCGTTCGCGGGACGACAATGCGCGCTACAAAAAGCTGGTGGGTAGCAACGCCGTCTCGGTGGAAAGCGCACAGCGCGCCGACGCCACGTTCAAGACCGCCCAGGCGCTCAGCTCCAAAGCCCAGGCTGAACTGCTGGCCACGCAACGCCAATTGAACGTGATTTCAACCCAGAAACAGCAAGCCCGGGCCGCGCTGATGCAAGCGCGGGCCGAGCGTGATCTGGCGCAGCTTAACGTCGGTTACACCGAGTTGCGCGCGCCAATTGATGGCGTGATCGGCAATCGCCGGGCGCGGGCCGGCGCTTATGCGCAGGCCGGTTCGCAACAGTTATCGGTGGTGCCGGCCAGCGGGCTGTGGGTCGATGCCAACTTCAAGGAAGACCAACTGGCGCGCATGATCCCCGGCCAACGCGTGGTGATTCATGCCGACGTGCTTTCGGGCCAGGTGTTCCACGGCCACCTCGACAGCCTTGCCCCGGCCAGCGGTTCGCAGTTCAGCGTGTTGCCACCGGAAAACGCCACCGGCAACTTCACCAAAATCGTGCAGCGTGTGCCGGTGCGCATCCTGCTTGATCCGGCCGATGGCGTGCTCGGTCATTTGCGTCCGGGCCTTTCCGTCACGGCCGAAGTCGATACCCGCGCAGAGCCTGAAACCCCTGCCGTAGCCAGCGCGCCATGAGCCGCGCCCTCACCGCCCCGGCGCAACCGTTCAACCCCGCAGACATGGCGACGGCGACCAAGGTTTTCGCTTTCGCCAGCATGTGTATCGGCATGTTCATTGCGTTGCTGGATATCCAGATTGTCTCCGCCTCGCTGCGCGACATCGGCGGCGGGCTCTCCGCCGGCACCGATGAAACTGCGTGGGTACAAACAAGCTACCTGATCGCCGAAATCATCGTCATTCCACTGTCCGGCTGGTTGTCTCGGGTGTTCTCGACCCGCTGGTTATTTTGCGCCTCGGCGGTGGGCTTTACCCTCGCCAGCCTGTTGTGCAGCGCGGCCTGGAACATTCAGAGCATGATCGCCTTCCGCGCTTTGCAAGGGTTTCTCGGCGGCTCGATGATTCCCCTGGTGTTCACCACCGCGTTCTTTTTCTTCACCGGCAAACAACGGGTGATTGCCGCCGCGACCATCGGTGCGGTCGCGTCGTTGGCGCCGACGTTGGGCCCGGTGATCGGTGGCTTCATCACCGATATTTCCTCCTGGCACTGGCTGTTCTACATCAACCTGGTGCCGGGGATTTTTGTCGCGGTGGCGGTGCCGATGCTGGTGAAAATCGATCAGCCGGAACTGTCGCTGCTCAAGGGCGCCGACTACTTGAGTATGGTGTTCCTGGCGCTGTTTCTCGGCTGCCTGGAGTACACCCTGGAAGAAGGCCCGCGCTGGAACTGGTTCAGCGACCACACGATTCTGACCACCGCGTGGATCAGCGGCCTCGCTGGCCTGGCGTTCATCGGCCGGACGTTGCACGTGGCGAACCCGATCGTCGATCTGCACGCCTTGAAAGATCGCAATTTCGCCCTCGGCTGCTTCTTCTCATTCGTCACCGGCATCGGCCTGTTCGCGACGATTTACCTGACACCGCTGTTTCTCGGCCGGGTACGTGGCTACGGCGCGCTGGACATTGGTCTGGCGGTTTTCTCCACCGGGGTGTTCCAGATCATGGCGATTCCGCTGTACGCCTTTCTCGCCAATCGCGTCGATTTGCGCTGGATCATGATGACCGGCCTGGGGCTGTTCGCGTTATCGATGTGGGATTTCAGCCCGATCACCCATGACTGGGGAGGCAAGGAACTGATGTTGCCGCAGGCATTGCGCGGGATTGCCCAGCAACTGGCGGTGCCGCCAGCGGTGACGTTGACTCTCGGCGGACTGGCGCCGGCGCGGCTCAAACATGCGTCGGGGTTGTTTAATTTGATGCGAAATCTGGGGGGTGCGATTGGTATCGCTGCGTGCGCAACGATCCTGAATGACCGGACCAACCTGCATTTCACCCGGTTGGCGGAAAACCTCAACAGCACCAACGAGGCGTTGAATCAGTGGCTGGCGCAAGTCGGCAACAACTTTGCGACTCTCGGCCAGAGCGGCGACACTGGCGTCACCGCCAGCCTGCACCAGCTGTGGCTGCTGACGTACCGCGAAGCGCAGACCCAGACCTACGGCGATGCGTTTTTGATGATCGGGGTCTGCTTCGTCATCGCCACGGCGATGGTGCCCTTGATGCGCAAGGTGCAACCACCGGCCGCGCCGTCAGCGGATGCGCATTGATCAGGCTTGAGGCATTTTGCGGAAGCCAATCGCCAGACGGTTCCAGGCGTTGATCGTGGTGATGGCCACGGTCAGGTCGACCATTTCTTTCGGGCTGAACTGCGCGGAAGCCAGTTCGTAGTCTTCATCTTCAGCGTGAGTCTGGCTGATCAGGGTCAGGGACTCGGTCCAGGCCAGGGCGGCGCGTTCACGATCGGAGAAGAACGGCGTTTCACGCCAGGCGTTGACACCGAACAGGCGGCGGGTGGTTTCGCCGCCCTTGATCGCGTCGGCGGTGTGCATGTCGATGCAGAACGCGCAGCCGTTGATTTGCGAAGCGCGCAGCTTGACCAACTCGATCAGGTTCTTTTCCAGCGGCAGCTTCGAAACGGCGGTTTCCAGAGCGATCATGGCTTTCAGTGCGTCAGGGGAAGCGGTGTAGAAATCGGTACGGGCTTTCATGTCGAACTCCAGGAGCAAGTAGGGGTGGAGCTAAGTTAATCCCGTACGCTGGTTGCTGGAATATCCAATATCTCAGAAGTCGAGTAGACCACCGTCGGGCACCCCAAAGAACCGCGCACCGGCCATTCAACTCAACGCTTAAGCACGACTACGCAACCACTGCAAAAACCCCTTCTTCTGCGCCACTTTGGGCGCTTCCTCGGTCAGCGTCTGCGCCTTGTGCAAACGGAAATCCAGCAACGCCTTCATCGCTTCGCCGATGTCATGCCGCGCATCCAGGCACGGCTTGAGGTAGTCCTTTTCAATCCGATACAGGCTGCACGCGGTCTTGGCGCTGAAGTCCGCCGGCACCGCCGTATCCGATAAAATCCCGCCCTCGCCGATCACTTCGCCGGGCCCCATGCGCCCGGATTCGAACTTGACCCCGGCTCGGCTCAACGCCACCGACACCACGCCAGATTCGATGATGAACAAATGATCGCTGACCTCCCCCGCCGGCAAAATCATTTCCCCGGCACGGAAGGTTTGCAGGGTCATGTGCTGGCTGAAGGTTTCTTTCTCTTCCTGACGCAGGGTGGAGAAAATCGCCGAACTTTCCAGCAATGCCCGTGGCCGTGACAGACCGGCCGGCGCGTTCGATTCGACGCTGGACAAAAGGCTCACGCCCGAGGCCTGCAAATGCCGGAACGCCAGGTCGAACAGCAGATTGCGCACCATGCGTTTCTGGTCCATCGAGACCACGAAGCCGCTGATTTCATACTCCACGCCGGTGGCGCTCGAACCTTTGAGAGCGACGCACGGCGCCGGTTTTAAAAGTAGAAAACGGCAACCCTCCATCGCCCGTTCCAGCGCATCGATCACCGTTTGCGGACGGGCGTGCGGGCTGAGCTGCAAGCTGATGGACACGCCAAAAATATCGCTCGGCCGGCTGAAGTTGATGATCTTGGCCTTCGCCGCCAGCGAGTTGGGGATCACCGCCATGCTGCCCTGGGCAGTTTGCAGGCGCGTGGCGCGCCAGTCGATGTCAGTGACCCGGCCTTCGGTGCCGTCGATGGAGATCCAGTCATCCAGCAGATAGGGCTTGGTGGTGTTGAGGACGATCCCGGAAAACACGTCGCTGAGGGTGCTTTGCAACGCCAGGCCGACGATGATCGCCAACGCCCCGGACGTCGCCAGCACGCCTTTGACCGGCAGGTCGAGGACGTATGCCAGTGCGGCGATGATTGCAATCAGGAAAATCACTGCACCGAGCAAATCCTGTAGCAGGCGCCCGGTGTGCCCGACGCGCTGCATCATCACCGCGCCAATCAACACCGTCAGGGTCCGCGCGCCGAACAGCCACCAACCGATTTGCAACCCCGTCGCCGCGAGGTGCAGCGGTACGTTGTCGGCCCAGGGCGCGGGCTCCAGTGGGTTCAGGCCTTCGTTGAACAGCAGAAGGCTGAACAACGAAAAAATCAGCACCCGCACCACCAGTTTCCAGTTGCTGCTATCGGCACTGATCAGACGCCACAAGCCCAGATCGACGAGGACCAGGACCAGCGCGCAGACCAACGGGTGATTGGTGAGCAGTGACAGCATCGAGCAACTCCAGCCATGTACGGATGGGCACAGTGTAGGAGCAATTGATGACGGGAGAACAACACAAAAAACTGTAGGAGCCCGGCTTGCCGGCGCTGGCGGTTTCAAGATCGCCATCGCCGGCAAGCCGGGCTCCTGCAGAGAACGTGTGATGCTATTTGCTATTGGTCTTGTCGAGACGTTTGTAAGAAGTAGTCGTGGGGTGATCCTCGCTTTGATTTTTTCGTCTAAACGCGGCCAGACAAGCGTAATCAGTCAAGCCTGGCACGGTGCAACCCTCTATCCGTGTTTCAACCACTCATCCGACCGAACCGGCCCGACTGAAAATCGGCAAAGGCCTGATGAATTTCCTGCTCGCTGTTCATCACGAACGGGCCGTGGCCGACGATGGGTTCGTCGATCGGCTCGCCGCTGAGCAGCAACACCACGGCGTCGTTGTGGGCTTGCAGGCTGAGCTGGTGACCGTTGCGTTCGAACAACGCCAATTGCCCTTCGCGCACAAGCTCCTGGCCATTAACCTGAACCGCGCCGCGCAGCACCACCAATGCGGTGTTGCGCCCGTCGTGCAGATCGAGGGTCAGCAACTTGCCGCCGTTGAGGCGCAGGTCCCAGACATCGACCGGGCTGAACGTGTGCGCCGGGCCTGTGCGGCCGTCGAACTCGCCAGCAATCAAGCGCAGGCTGCCGGCCTTGTCCTTGAGCGGGATGCTCGGGATGTCGCCAGCGAGAATGGTCTGGTAACCGGCGTCAGCCATTTTGTCCTTGGCCGGCAGGTTGACCCACAGCTGGACCATTTCCAGGGTGCCGCCGGTTTTGGCGAAGCCTTCGGAGTGGAATTCCTCGTGGATAATCCCCGAGGCGGCGGTCATCCATTGCACGTCGCCAGGGCCGATTTTGCCGCCGCTGCCAGTCGAATCGCGGTGTTCCAGTTCGCCTTTGTAGACGATGGTCACCGTTTCGAAACCGCGGTGCGGGTGTTGGCCGACGCCGCGACGTTCGGTGGTCGGGGTGAATTCGGCGGGACCGGCGTGATCCAGCAACAGAAACGGGCTGATGTGTTTACCCAGGTTGTCGTAGGAAAACAGCGTGCGAACCGGAAAACCGTCGCCGACCCAATGGGTCCGTGGGCTGGTGTAGATGCCGATGATGTTTTTCATGCTGCCTCCAAATCTGTGGTTTGACGCGATGGACGAAGCTTAAAACCGCGGCGTTTAGCGCGCTAGACTGCAAAAATCAGCCGCAGCGTTCTATTTGGAGAACGATGGTGGAAGACCTCAACACCCTCTACTACTTCACCCTGGTGGTGGCATAGGCGGTCTCGCCCCGGCGGGCCGGGCGCTGGGCATGCCCAAATCGAAGCTCAGCCGGCGCATCGCCGAGCTCGAGGAACGCCTCGGCGTACGCTTGCTGCACCGCAGCAGCCGGCACAGCACGCTGTTGCTCAATACGTGGTCCGGGCCGATGCTGACCCGCTACATGCTCAAGTACCCGTTGGTGGAGTTGTTCATCGAGAGCACCAACCGCCGGGTCGACCTGATCCACGAGGGTTTCGATATCGCCCTGCGGGTACGCTTTCCGCCGCTGGAAAGCACTGACATGGTCATGAAAGTGCTGGGCAACAGCACCCAATGCCTGGTGGGCAGCCCGGCGTTCGCCGAACGCTTGTCGACGGCTGCTGCCGTCGGTGCGAGCGTTGATCGATTTTCTCGGCGACGAATTCAGCCATGCCGATATTGCCTAGGCCCCCTGCGTACGTCGTATCGTTGTTCCTGTAGCATCTGGCGAAGCCTGCTGCTACAGGGATCGCGGCGATCGCGGCGATCGCGGCGTGATGGAAGAGAGCTTGAAGACTTACGTCAAGCGCTGGTCCAGGCGCGTCATGGCCTGCTGCAGTTGATCGACCGCATCGTCGATTTGCGCAGCATCACCATCGCTGCAGGCACGCTCCAGAGCCTCGCAGGATTCGACCAGCCCGAGCGCGCGCACCATCAGCGCGCCGCCCTTGATGCGGTGGGCGAGCGTACGCAGCACCTGCTGATCACCACAGGCATGCGCCTTGAGCAATGCATCGCGATCGGTCCGGTTGGTCACGGCCACATCGCACAACAATTGATTGATCAGTTCCCGGTCATCGCCGACGTATTGCTCCAGACCGCTCAGGTCAATCTCGGAGAAGGAAGGCGCCTCGCGCAACGGTGCAGGTTCGCCGGCAAACCTGGAGGCCAGCCAGGCACTTAATTCCGGCAGGCCGATCGGCTTGAACAGGCAGTCGTCCATGCCCGCCTCCAGGCAACGAATTTTTTCTTCAGGTTGCGCATTGGCGGTGAAACCCAGAATCAGCGTGGGCGGCAAACCTTGCGCCCGCTCTTCATCGCGTATCTCACCGGTCAATCCATACCCGTCGAGCTCCGGCATATTGCAATCGGTGATGACCGCATCGAACTCATGGGCGCGCCACATGTGCAGTCCTTGCCTGCCCTCCTCGGCCACCATCACGCTGTGCCCCAGATAGCTCAGTTGGCGGGACATCAACAGCCGATTGGCCGGGTAATCGTCGACCACCAGAATTTTCAGCGAGCGGGTTTTCACCCACTGTTCACTGGCGGGCAATTCGCTGTCGGCCAGCGGTTGCAACAGCGGCAGGTCAAGGCTGATATCGATCCGCGTGCCTTGGCCCAAGACGCTGTCGAGTTGCAACCGACCGCCCATCATTTCGCACAAGGTGCGGCTGATCACCAACCCCAATCCGGAACCTTGCCGGCCTGATTGCCGGGAGTTGCCCGCCTGGACGAACGGGCTGAAAAGGCGCTGCAGGTCGAACGTGCTGATCCCGACGCCGGTGTCTTCAATGCGCACGCTGACCGCCAGAAGCCCGGAAGAATCCGGCGCGGTCATCAACGTCAGGCTCACGTGCCCCTCACGAGTGAACTTGATGGCGTTGCTCAGCAAATTCGACAGCACCTGCTTGAAGCGCGTGGGGTCGATCATCACATCACAGCGGCTCTGGTCATCCAGCTCGACGTGCCACTCCAGGTTTTTCTGCCGCGCCAGCCCCTCGAACACCCGGCACACCGACTCCACCAACGAACGCAGATTGGCGCGCTCCGGCGCCAGAGACAAATGCCCGGACTCGATACGCGCAATGTCCAGAATGTCGCCGATCAACGCCAGTAATTGTTGCCCGGCATTCGACGCCACCTCGATGGCAGAGCGGTCGGTGACACCTTCATCCGCCCGTTTCAGCGCCAGTTCCAACATGCCCAGCAGCGCATTCATCGGCGTGCGGATTTCATGGCTCATGGTCGCCAGAAAGGTGGTTTTGGCGCGGTTGGCTTCGTCTGCGGCGTCCTTGGCCTGCTGCAACTGGCTGAGCAAATGCTGACGCAGACTGATTTGTCGGCGCTGCCAGGCGATCCACGCCAACGCCAGCAACAGCAAGGCGCCGGCCCCGACAAAAGCCTGGAAGATCTCCTGCCGGTGACTCAGCCAGAAGCTCTGTTCGACCATCAGGTCGTTGCGCCAAAACCCGGTCATTTCATCGATTTCTTCAGGGGCGATGCTGAGCAGCGCTTTCTCCAGAATCGAATGCAGTTCAACGGCGTCACGACCGGTTGCCAGGGTGCTGCGGGCCGGGTCGGTGCCGACGGTGCTGGTCACTTGCAGCCGGTCGCGGTATTGCCGCGAGATCATGATCCGGGCCCCGATCAATGAGTTGATGGCACCGTCCGCCTTGCCCTCGGCGACCATCTCCATTGCGTCCGCCGTCAACGGCGCATCAACCAGCACGACCTGCGGGTAATGCTGACGAACGAATTCACCGGCACTGTTGCCCTGGGTGATCGCCAGTGTTTTACCGGCCATTTCATCCAGTGTCCTGGCGCTGTCGGAGGCGATGCGGGTCACCAGTACATTGGGGCTGGTCAGGAACGGCCGGGTGAAACGCAATTCGATTTCACGCTCGATGCTGGGGCTGATCCCGGCCACCATGTCGACTTGACCGCTGCGGATCCACTCCAACATTTCTGCCACAGACCGGGTCGGCTGAATGTCGAATTTCAGGCCCGTGCGCAAACTGATTTTCGCCAGCACATCGATACTGATGCCGCGATGCTTGCCCTCGCTGTCGATAAAGGAGATCGGCATCAGGTGCGGGTTGATCGCCACCCGCAGCCGCGGATGATCATTGATCCAGCGCTGCTCGACCACGCTGAAATGCGGTGCTTGCGTGCCGGCGATGGACGTGCCACTGCCGCCCCAACGGCGCAGGATGTTCATCCGTTCATTGGTCGGGATCGCCGTCAAAGCCCGATTGACGATGCGTTGCAACTGCGGATTGCCGCTGCTCATTGCAAACGCGAAACGCCCATTCTCCATTGGCGAAAAATCGGCGAGTTGGACATTGTTGAGGTAGTTTTTGCTGATCAGGTAGTTGGCGCTGATGGCGTCGCCCAGGTAAGCGTCTGCCTGACCGAAAGCGACGGCGCCCACCGCCGCAAGCGTGGAGGGAAACAGCTGGACATCGGCCTTGGCGTAAAACGCCCGAACCTGTTGCTCGGGCAAGTAGTGGTAGAGCATGGCCAATCGTTTTCCGACCAGCTCCGGATCCAGTGGCGCAGGTGTATCCGTACGGGTCAGCACCACCGGTTGATCGTCCGCGTAGGCAGCGGACATCCGTAACTGTGAGTCCTCGGCCTCATAACGATTAGCGGTGCCGAGCAAATCCGCCTTGCCTTCCTTGACCGCTCGCACCGCCTCGCCTCGCGATGAATAGCGGTGAACGTCGATCTCCACGTGCAACAGCTGTTGAAGCAGCCCGGCATAGTCCGCCGTCAATCCTTCGTAGTCGATACCGGTGATCGTAATGTCAAAGGGCGGATAATCCGGCGCGGAAACGGCCAGCACCAACCGGCCCTTTTGTCGCAGCACGCGCGAATCGGCATCCGACAGTTTGACGTCGTAGCCGTCGACGCTGGAGCGTCCGAGCAACTTCAGGGTTTGCGGTAGTGCGTCGGCGCCAGCACTCCACAGACCGCAACACAGCAACAGGTACGCCAGGTAGATTGATCGTCGGAAAGTCGTCATTCAGATCAGCTTGTTGCGCTTGCAGAAATCCCGCAGATGAACCTTGGAAGCCAGGTTGAGTTTTTCCGTAAGTCGGGTTTTGTAGGTACTGACCGTCTTGTGACTCAGGTGCATGCTTGCTGCGATTTCCATATTGCTCAGGCCATTGGCCAAGTACAGGCAGATCGTCAGTTCGCGATTGGAAAGGTTATCAATCATCTGTTTTTCGGTACGTTGCAACGAATTCAGCGCCACCGTGGGCAGGCTCTGGAAGTAGGTGTAACCCACCGAAACGGCACGCAAGGCTTTCTGCAAATGCTCCAGATCGTTGGACTTGGACACATAGGCTGCAGCACCCGCCCGCATGCAACGTTCCTGATAGAAGATGCGCTCCAGAGACGTAAACACCACGACCTGGCACTGCAGTTCATTGCCTTGAATTCGATCCAGCACATCCAGACCATCCATTTCAGGCATGACCAGATCCAGCACCACTACGTCAGGTCGATGCTCGCGAATCATCGAAATAACTTCGTTACCATTGGCCACCTCGAAGACTTGTTGAAAACCTTCCTGTTTAAGCAGGATTTTCAGCGCCCCGCGAACCACCGGATGGTCGTCTGCTATCAGCACTGACTTTGCTGACTTCATGGCAACTCCCTGTGCAAATACACGACGATGGGGCCAGGAATGCCCATGGGCCGAACCTGGATAACACGCATAAGCTGCGCGAAGACTTTTGCACGGAAAGCGGCGCAAAACTACCTGACAGAAATGACAGTGCCGACGAACGGTAGGCGCGGATCGACCGTCAGCATCAACCGTTGAATACACGCCAGATCGGGCAACGCTGCATCGCTCGCACGAACCTTTTGCTGCCCCCCGGTCGGGACCGGCGGCAACTGCGCAGCGTCATAGATCAGAGCCTGGCGAACCTGCGGGTTATCGTGGAAGAAAGCAGGCAGGTTCAAGGCTTCACCCGACGACAATGAAGCGTTGACCAGCACCAGATCGAACGCCACATCGCCGTATTCAATCAGGGTCAACAGCTCTTCAAGACTTTGCGCCGGCGCTACGCAGTAATAGCCGAGCTGGTTGAACAGGCGCTCGATTCTCATCCGCTGAAAATGCTGCTCGTCGGCAATCAGGATACGCAACGCTTTGTTTGGCATCAGGGGCCCCCTGGAAGGGTGTCAGATTCGTAAGGCCGCAAGGCTACGGAAGAGCCCTCAAGCTTTATGTAGGACTATTCCTAAAAACCGCAGGCAACATGCGATCCCGCAGGAGCTACCGAGGGCTGCTCCTGCGTTGGCAGCATTACTGCCAGCCAAACCGGCGGATATAAAACCCTTTCACCGCTTGGGTCAGCGCCATGTACGCCAGCAGAATCACCGGCAGGAACACGAAGTACAGCGACGGCAGCGCCTGCAATTTGAAGTAGTGCGCCAAAGGGCCCATTGGCAGGAAAATGCCCACGGCCATGATGATCCCGGTCATCACCATCAGCGGCATGGCGGCGCGGCTTTGCAGGAACGGAATCTTCGGCGTGCGGATCATGTGCACGATCAGCGTCTGGGTCAGCAGCCCGACCACGAACCAGCCGGACTGGAACAGGGTTTGATGGTCCGGTGTATTGGCATCGAACACGTACCACATCAGCGCAAACGTAGTGATGTCGAAGATCGAACTGATCGGCCCGAAGAACAGCATGAAACGTCCGACATCCGCCGGCTGCCAGCGTTGCGGTTTGCTCAGCATCTCTTCATCGACGTTATCGAACGGGATGGCGATCTGCGAAATGTCGTACAGCAGGTTCTGTACCAGCAGGTGCATGGGCAGCATCGGCAGGAACGGGATGAACGCGCTGGCGACCAACACCGAGAACACGTTGCCGAAGTTCGAGCTCGCGGTCATCTTGATGTACTTGAGCATGTTGGCGAAGGTCCGCCGCCCTTCGAGCACGCCCTCCTCCAGCACCATCAGGCTTTTTTCCAGGAGGATGATGTCCGCCGCTTCCTTGGCAATGTCCACCGCGCTGTCGACCGAAATACCGATGTCGGCCGTGCGCAGGGCCGGGGCGTCGTTGATGCCGTCGCCCATGAACCCGACGACGTGACCGTTGGCCTTGAGCAGACGAACGATGCGCTCCTTGTGCGACGGCGTCAGTTTGGCGAAGACGTTGGTGGTTTCCACGGCCACGGCCAGTTCAGCGTCGGTCATGCGCTCGACGTCATTGCCCATCAACAGGCCTTGCTGCTCCAGACCGACTTCGCGGCAGATCTTCGCGGTCACCAGTTCGTTGTCGCCGGTCAGCACTTTCACCGCCACGCCGTGAGCCGCCAATGCCTTCAAGGCCGGCGCAGTGCTTTCCTTCGGTGGATCGAGAAACGCCACGTAACCGATCAGCGTCAGTTCCTGCTCATCCGCGAGGCTGTAGGTGTCGCGTCCTTCAAGCATCGCCCGCGCGGCGACCGCTACCACCCGCAGGCCTTCGGCATTGAACGCTGAGGTGACCTGACGAATCCGCGCCAGCAGGTCATCGCTCAGTGCTTGGTCGACCACGCCGTGACGCACCCGGGTGCACACCGCCAGCACTTCTTCCACGGCACCCTTGCAGATCAGAAGGTGCGCATGTTCGTGCTCGGCCACCACCACCGACATACGCCGACGGTTGAAGTCGAACGGGATCTCGTCGACTTTGCGAAACGCCGTGCCGACTTTCAGTTCGCGGTGGACCTCGACGTGTTCGAGCACCGCCACGTCCAGCAGGTTTTTCAGGCCGGTCTGGTAGTAGCTGTTGAGGTAGGCCATTTCCAGCACGTCGTCGGAATCGTTGCCCCAGACATCGACGTTGCGCGCGAGAAAGATTTTGTCCTGGGTCAGGGTGCCGGTCTTGTCGGTGCACAGCACGTCCATGGCGCCGAAATTCTGGATCGCATCGAGGCGTTTGACGATGACTTTTTTGCGCGACAGGAATACCGCGCCTTTGGCCAGGGTCGAGGTGACGATCATCGGCAGCATTTCCGGGGTCAGGCCCACGGCAATCGACAGCGCGAACAGCAAGGCTTCGGTCCAGTCACCCTTGGTGAACCCGTTGATGAACAGCACCAGCGGCGCCATCACGAACATGAAGCGGATCAGCAGCCAGCTGACTTTGTTGACCCCGGTCTGGAACGAGGTCGGCGCGCGGTCGGTGGCGCTGACGCGCTGGGCCAGCGCACCGAAATAGGTGCTGTTGCCCGTGGTCAGAATCACCGCAATCGCGGTGCCGGACACCACGTTGGTGCCCATGAACAGGATGTTGTCGAGGTCCAGCGGGTTGAGGGTGTCGCTGTCCTGCTGGCGAGGGAATTTTTCCACCGGCATCGATTCACCGGTCATGGCCGCCTGGCTGACGAACAGGTCTTTGGCGTTGAGCACCCGGCAGTCGGCGGGAATCATGTCGCCCGCCGACAGCACGATCAGATCCCCCGGCACCAGGCGTTTGATCGGCACTTCAGTGCGCAGCGCGTCCCGCCGCATCACCGTGGCCGTGTTGCTGACCATCGCCTTGAGCGCGTCCGCCGCCTGGTTGGATTTGGTTTCCTGCCAGAAGCGCAGCAACGTCGAGAGCACCACCATGGAGAAAATCACCACGGCAGCTTTCATGTCCTCGGTCAGCCACGAGATGACGGCGAGCAGTGTCAGCAGCAGGTTGAACGGATTCTTGTAGCAGTGCCACAGGTGAATCCACCACGGCAGCGGTTGCTCGTGCTCGACTTCGTTGAGGCCGAACTGCGCGCGCAGCACATCGGCTTCGGCTTCGCTGAGGCCATCGGTGTGGCTGCCGAGGGTCTCCAGCAGTTGGCCGATGTCGCTGTTGGCCGCGCCCACCAGAGTTTGCGCGAGGGTCGGCGGCACTTCACGGCTGACCGTGGTGTCGGTGAAATTTTCCAGCAGTGCCAGGCGCCGGAAGTGTCGGGCGATGTGGCGGGTGCGCAGGAATCCGGCGAAGAATTCTTTGAGCAGGGTCAGGTTCATGGCAGTTCCCCCAGGGTCGGCCGGGAAACCTTCGAGCAGGCGTGTCGGAGCGCCGCGATGACGACAATAAGTCGAACATCACGAACGGTTCAGCGTCGATGAGAGGACGTCGGGACACGGACCAGCAATGGCCGCGATCGGGATGCCGCTGCTCGCTATCGGGCGAGACAACGGCACAAAAAAGTGGCGCGTTATCTTGCCGTGAAGTTGCCGGTTATCGAAACCGGCCGACTACTGTCACTCGAACAAGTACCCACTGTGGGTCTCCGCTATTGATGAAAACGCGCGAAGCTTACGCCCCGATTTCTGGAGAGTAAACGAAGCATTGGCCAGTCGCTGGGGAATTGCCGGGTTCTTCAGGGAGGGTTCAGGATTCTAGGAATGCGGCGTTGTCGAGGGCCTCATCGCGAGCAGGCTCACTCCCACATTGGCACTGCGTACACAGATCTAATGTGGGAGTGAGCCTGCTCGCGATGACGGCGTGACAGGCGCTACAAATATCAGCTGGCAGTGGCTAGCAGCAAATCCACCACCGACCGACCCTGCCCACGGTGCTTGCCATGCTCATACAAAGACCCGGCAATCTCATCCGCGCGAATCGGCAGGATCGACAGCAGTGTGTCGCTCAAGCCATGGCTCGCCTGGCAAAAACCCTGCATATAGAGGCCGGCCTTGCAGCGCTCGTCGGTGATCAATTTGTAATTGCGATCCACCTCGAAATCACCCAGGTACTGTTCCAGCGGCGCCAGCAATTTGCGGTGCATCTGTCGCTCGTAACCGGTGGCCAATACCACGGCGTCGTAGTGACGCACCGAGATGTCGCCGGTGGCATTGTTGCGCACCGCCAGTTCGATGCCGCGCTCGGTGGCCGTGGCTTTTTCAATGGTGGTGAGGGTGCGGAACGCATGCCGGGCAATGCCCGAGACTTTCTGACGATAGAAAATCCCGTAGATGCGCTCGATCAGGTCGATGTCCACCACCGAATAGTTGGTGTTGTGGTACTCGTTGACCAGACGCTCACGCTCGCTGCTCGCCTGCTGGAACACCAGATCGGTGAACGCCGGCGAGAACACTTCGTTGACGAACGGGCTGTCATCCGCCGGCTTCAGCGCCGAGCCGCGCAGGATCATGTCGACCTGCACCGACGGAAAGCTGTCGTTCAGATCGATAAAGGCTTCCGCGGCGCTCTGGCCGCCACCGATGATCGCGATACTCATCGGTTGATTGTTCACGCATGGCTGTTTGGCCATCTGCGCCAAGTACTGCGAGTGATGGAACACCCGGCCATCATCCTTCAGTGCCTTGAATGCTTCGGGAATTCGCGGCGTGCCCCCGGCACTCACCACCACCGAACGGGCGGTGCGCACGTGTTGCTGGCCCTGGGTATCGCGGGAGATCACGCGCAGCGCTTCGACCTGCTGGTTGTGCACAACCGGCTCGATGGTCAGCACTTCTTCGCCGTAGCGACTCTGTTGGGCGAATTGCCCGGCGACCCAGCACAGGTAGTCGTTGTATTCCATGCGGCACGGATAGAACGTGCCCAGGTTGATGAAGTCCACCAGACGACCGTGGTGCTTGAGGTAGTTGACGAAGGAATAAGGGCTGGTTGGATTGCGCAGGGTCACCAGGTCCTTGAGGAAGGAAATCTGCAATTCGCTTTGGGTCACCAGGGTGTTGCCGTGCCAGCGATAGTCGGCCTGCTTGTCGAGAAACAGGACCTCCAGCTCGCCCTGACCCGGTGCACGCTCTTGCAAAGCGATAGCCAGCGCCAGGTTCGAAGGGCCGAAACCGACGCCGATCAGGTCGTGAACGATGGGCGATGCAATTGCCTGTGTCATTTTCCAGTGTCCTCTGGATGAACCCCTCAACAGTGGGGAATAAACCTAAGTGACCTGACCAGCCTTGGCAGGACAGCAGGTCGTCTGTTGATAGGGAACGAGGACAATGAAATAAAATTTAATACAACTTTTTACGAAACCGACGGGATCAATGCGCGTCCCATTGGCGCATCTGCAGGCGGCAATGCTTCATCGCGTTGACGATGTGCTTCTCGACCAGCGCCCGGGAGATCCCCAGGCGTTCGGCGATTTCCGGGTGCGACAGGCCATCGATCTTGCGCAGCAGGAAGCTCTCGCGGCACAGCCGGGGTAACTCAGCCAGTGCGCGCTGGAGCATTTCCAGGCGCTGGCCGTGATCGAGGCACGTGTGCGGGGACGGAGTGAAATAGCGCTCTTCGTTGTCGAGCACGTCCAGCGATTCGACCTGGCGCAAGGCATTGCGTCGATGGTCGTCGATGACCAGGTTGAGCGCGGTGCGATAAAGGAAAGCCCGGGGCTGCTCGATCGGCGTCTCGCTGGAGCGCTCCAGAACCCGCAGATAAGCGTCATGCACCACATCTTCGGCCACCTGACGGTTGCCCAGCTTGGCGTTGAGGAAACACACCAGCTCGCGATAGTAGTTTTCCAACCATGACTCCCGGCCGCACGGGTGCGACTGCTGTCCTTGAGCCAGATCCGCGACCGCCAAATGGACGGTGGCACGATGATGGCAATTTCGAGTGTGTAATTTATAGTAATTCTCATATAGATTTAAAGTGTTGATTCGATTTGGCGGATAAAACGTCCTGGATCGGTTGGTTGGTTGGTTGGTTGGTTGGTGGTGTACATATCCTTTGTCTGGGTAACGGAACCAATAGTCGCCGTTACCAAAAAACGGATATGTACCAATCACCCCACCTCTAAATTCCCCGGCCCTTATCTCGTTTATAGAGCAGCCCCCCGTCCGCCGCTTATGACGGGCCGAATTCATAGCCCGGAACCCTGCATGAGACGTCCCCGACACACCCGACGCGCCCTGCTTGTAGCCCTTTGCCTGATCCCCGTGATTGCCGTATCAGCCTGGAAAGTCATACCGCCCGGCCGTGATCAATACGCCACAGTCCAGGTCACTCGGGGCGACATCGAAAGCAGCGTCACCGCTCTCGGCACCCTGCAGCCGCGGCGTTATGTCGACGTAGGCGCCCAGGCATCAGGGCAAATCCGCACGATCCACGTGGAAGTCGGCGACGTGGTCAAGGAAGGCCAGTTGCTGGTGGAAATAGACCCGTCCACCCAACAGGCCAAGCTCGACGCAGGACGCTTCTCCATCGACAACCTCAAGGCCCAGCTCGAAGAACAGAGGGCCCTGCACGACCTCGCGCAGCAGAAATACAAACGCCAGCAGAACCTCGCCGCCGGCGGTGCGACCCGCGACGAAGACGTGCAGATCGCCCAGGCCGAATTGCGCACCACCCAGGCGCGCATCGACATGTTCCAGGCGCAGATTCGCCAGGCGCAGGCCAGCTTACGCAGCGATCAGGCCGAACTCGGCTACACCCGCATCTATGCGCCCATGAGCGGCACGGTGGTGGCCCTTGATGCGCGGGAAGGCCAGACCCTCAACGCGCAACAGCAGACACCGTTGATTCTGCGCATTGCCAAGCTGTCACCGATGACCGTCTGGGCCGAGGTTTCGGAGGCCGATATCGGCCACGTCAAACCGGGCATGAGTGCCTGGTTCACCACCCTCAGCGGTGGCAACCGGCGCTGGCGCAGCACCGTGCGGCAAATCCTGCCAATCCCGCCCAAACCGCTGGACCAGACCAGCCAGGGCAGCGGCAGCCCGGCCAGTTCGAGCAAGAGCGGCACTGGTCGCGTGGTGCTCTACACCGTGCTGCTTGACGTCGAGAATGCCGACAATGCGTTGATGGCGGAAATGACCACCCAGGTGTTCTTCGTTTCCAACCAGGCGAAAAATGTCCTCACCGCGCCGATCGCGGCCTTGCAGGACGGCGCGCAAGCCGACCGCCAGACGGCCACAGTGGTCGCGAAAAACGGTGACATCCAGCCACGCACCGTGCGCACCGGTATCAGCGATCGCCTGAAAATGCAGGTCCTCGACGGCCTCGAAGAAGGTGATCACCTGCTGATCGGCCCGGTCGACGGGAGTGGCCGCTGAATGCGAACGCCCCTGATCGACCTGCGGGACATCCGCAAAGCCTACGGCGGCGGCGACGCCCCGGAAGTCAACGTGTTGCGCGGCATCGACCTGTCGATCCATGCGGGCGAATTCGTCGCGATTGTCGGCGCGTCCGGCTCCGGCAAATCGACACTGATGAACATTCTCGGCTGCCTCGACCGCCCGACCTCGGGCGAATACCGTTTCGCCGGGGAAAATGTCGCCGGGCTCGACAGCGACGAACTGGCCTGGCTGCGTCGCGAAGCCTTTGGTTTTGTGTTTCAGGGCTACCACTTGATCCCGTCCGGTTCGGCCCAGGAAAACGTCGAGATGCCGGCGATCTATGCCGGTTTGCCCGCCGCCGAACGCCACGCCCGCGCCGCCGCCCTGCTCGACCGCCTCGGCCTCGCAGAACGCACCGGCAACCGTCCGCACCAACTGTCCGGCGGCCAGCAACAACGGGTGTCGATTGCCCGCGCATTGATGAACGGCGGCCACATCATTCTGGCCGACGAACCCACCGGCGCTCTCGACAGTCACAGCGGCGCCGAGGTCATGACCCTGCTCGACGAACTGGCGAGCCAGGGCCACGTGGTGATCCTCATCACCCACGACCGTGAAGTCGCGGCGCGGGCCAAACGCATCATTGAACTGCGTGACGGGCTGATCATCAGCGACAGCGCCCACGACAATCCCGAGGTGCAAACCTCAGCCAATCCCGGTGCGCTGCAAGCGGTGGATTTGCGCAAGCGCCTGAGCGAAGGCGCAGAAGCCACCGGCGCCTGGAAAGGCGAGTTGGTAGACGCCATCCACGCGGCCTGGCGGGTGATGTGGATCAACACGTTTCGCACCGCGCTGACACTGCTCGGGATCATCATCGGCGTGGCGTCGGTGGCGGTGATGCTGGCGGTCGGTGAAGGCAGCAAGCGCCAGGTGATGGCACAGATGGGCGCGTTCGGCTCGAACATCATTTACCTCAGCGGCGCGGCCCCCAACCCGCGAACACCACCGGGCATCGTCACCCTCGATGACGTTGCGGCGCTGGGCAGCCTGCCGCAAGTCATGCGCATCATGCCGGTCAACGGCGCCGAAGCCGGAGTGCGCTTCGGCAACCTCGATCACCTGAGCTACGTCGGCGGCAACGACACCAATTTCCCGGCCATCTTCAACTGGCCCGTGGTCGAAGGCAGTTACTTCACCGCGGCCGATGAACAGAACGCCACGGCCGTCGCGGTGATCGGGCACAAGGTGCGCAGCAAGTTGCTCAAGGACGTCGCCAACCCCATCGGCCAATACATCCTGATTGAAAACGTGCCGTTCCAGGTGGTCGGCGTGCTCGCGGAAAAAGGCGCCAGCTCCGGCGATTCCGACAGCGACAACCGGATTGCCGTGCCCTACTCCGCCGCCAGTGTCCGGCTGTTCGGCACCCACAACCCGGAATACGTGGCGATTGCCGCTGCGGATGCGCGCAAGGTCAAGGAAACCGAACACGCCATCGAACAGTTGATGCTGCGCCTGCACAACGGCAAAAAGGATTTCGAACTGACCAACAATGCGGCGATGATCCAGGCCGAGGCGCGCACGCAAAATACCCTGTCGCTGATGCTCGGTTCTATTGCGGCGATCTCGCTGCTGGTGGGCGGGATCGGCGTGATGAACATCATGCTCATGACCGTACGTGAGCGCACTCGCGAGATCGGCATCCGCATGGCCACCGGCGCCCGGCAAAGGGACATCCTTCGCCAATTCCTCACAGAAGCGGTGATGCTTTCCGTGGTCGGAGGCCTCGCCGGAATTGCCCTGGCGCTGATCGTTGGCGGCGTGCTGATCCTCAGCGAAGTCGCGGTAGCGTTCTCCGTGGTCGCGGTGCTCGGTGCCTTTGCCTGCGCGCTGGTCACCGGTGTTGTTTTCGGCTTCATGCCGGCCCGCAAAGCTGCCCGGCTCGACCCGGTCACGGCCCTTACCAGTGAATGATCGATCTATGAAACCGCGCCTCAGCCTGTTGACCCTCTGCCTGCTTCTCAGCGCGTGCGGCACACCTGCCCAGCGTCCGGACAGTGGCGTCGCGCCGCCCTTTTCGTGGCAATCGCCACACGACGCGGCCGCTGCTCGCAGCAGCCTGCAATGGTGGACGCAGTTCGGCAGCCCCGAACTGGATCGCCTGATTGAACAGGCGCGGATCGGCAGTTACGACCTCGCCGCCGCCGTGGCCCGGGTGCGCCAGGCCCAGGCCGGCACCGTCATTGCCGGTGGTTCGCAACTGCCGGAGGTCAAGGCCGGGGCGAATGCCAACCGCCAGAAGTTGCTGCGCGGCAACGGCTACAGCCAGCTCGATGCCGACAGCGACAACAACGCCGTGGACTACTTCGACGCCAACCTCAGCGCCAGTTATGAAATCGATTTCTGGGGCGGTCAGCGCGCCTCCCGCGACAGCGCCCGATTCGGCTTGCAGGCCAGTGAATTCGATCAAGCCACGGTCGAACTGACCTTGCTCAGTGGCGTGGCCAACGGTTACGCACAAACCTTGTCGCTGCATGAACAAAGCCGCATCGCCGAGCTGAACCTGGCCAACGCCCAAAGCGTGCTGAAACTGGTGCAAACCCGATTCGATTCCGGCTCGGCCACGGCGCTTGAACTGGCGCAGCAGAAAAGCCTGGTGGCGGCGCAGCAACGGCAATTGCCGACGGTGCAGCAACAGGCCCGGGAGGCGCACATCAGTCTCGCCGTTCTGCTCGGTCGCCCGGTCCAGCAGCTGCCGCCCCTGGATGAACCCTTCGCTCACCTGCAATGGCCGACGATTGGCAGCGGCGTCCCCAGCGAGTTGCTGAGCCGCCGCCCGGACATTGCCCGCGCCGAAGCGCAACTGGCGGCGGCCCAGGCCGATGTCACTGTCGCCCGCGCGGCCATGCTGCCGACGGTGACCCTCAGCGCCAACATCGGCGCTGGTGCCAATACCGCCTCCGATATGCTGCGCAGCCCTTTCTACAACCTCACCGCCGGGCTGGTGGCGCCGGTCTTCAATAACGGTCGGCTCGGCGCCGAGCGCGACAGGGCCAGCGCCCGCCAGCAAGAGCTGCTGGAAAATTATCGCGCCAGCATCATCAACGGTTTTGCCGATGTCGAAAAAGCCCTGAACAGCATTCGCGGTCTGGATGAGCAACGGCAATGGCAAAGCGAAGAACTGGCCCAGGCGCAAAACGCGTTCACCATTGCGCAGAGCCGCTACCGGGCCGGGGCCGAGGATTTGCTGACGGTGCTGGAAACCCAGCGCACGCTGTATGCAGCGCAGGATTTGAATGTGCAGCTGAGGTTGTCGCGGTTGCAGGCGAGTATTGCGTTGTACAAGGCACTTGGGGGTGGGTGGCAGGTCTTGTGATACTCGGTGTTTGTTAGTCCGCCATCGCGAGCAGGCTCACTCCTACACTGGATCTTCAGTGTTCACAAAATCCCTGTGGGAGTGAGCCTGCTCGCGATGAACGATAACGCGGTAAGCCTGATTAGCTCACGATCGGCTTGACCTTGAGGTGCCGCGCATACCACGGCCGTTGCGGCACGCGGCGGAACAATCCGGCCAGCTTCTTCTCGTCGCTGAGGAAGGTAATCCGCAACGCCAGTTTCATGGTTTCCGGGTCCATTTCCACCGACTTGCCCACCTGCAGTCCCGACGTGGTGCTACAGCCATGCGTTACCGGGCCAAGCCACGGGTCAGCGACTTCGACCCAGCGTCCCGGTGCAAACCAATGCACGCCATTGACCTCAAGCCGACTCACCTCCCCCGGGTGGAACCGTTCGTGGGCGCGGAACCAGTCCTCCAGTCGATCGTCGATCCAGCCGTGAAAATGCCAGAACACCGGGTTCACATGGGACGAAAACGGGTCGCCGAGGAAATCGTTTTCCGGCGCATACCAGCGCGCGGCGAAGTCCGCCGGATCCCGGGCGAACGGCACTGGCTGACCGTTTGAAGGGTCGCGCGGCACCGAAGCCCAGCGCATGTGCAACCAGTCGTGCAGGCCCAGTTCGACTTCCGAGCCAAACTGGCCAAGGGTCAATTTCGCCAGATAACGCGGGTCGCGGTAGCGCGACTCCCAGACCAGAAAGTTGCTGTGATAAGTCTCAGCGGTCTTGATGTCGCTGACCCACTGCGTGTACTCGGTATCTTCGGCCGCCAGCCACGTCGGCGGCAGCGCCGTACCGTCGTGATTGTCGTGGTAGCGAGCGAAGCCCTGACGATCACGTTCAAGCTCCGGTTGCGGCATCGGGACACTCGACCAGGACGGCAGATTCTGCATCGAACGCGCGGTGCCGAGCATGTGCCGGTGCATGAAGAAAAAATCCTCCCCCGAGCCATTGCGGTCCTTGCGCGGACCACGGGCGTCACGCTCCTGATCTCGCGGGCCAGGTTGCCAGCCTATGCCGCGCAAGGCGTCGCGCTTGTCTTCGGCGAGGGTGTGCCATTTGTCCCGGCTGGCGTGCCAGAGTTGATGAAACAGTCGGTGTTCCGGGGAAATCAGCCAAGCAAGCAACGTCGGATTCAGGCCCACACGCTCGCGGGCTTCGGGGAACAGACGCTTGCGCGCGACAAAGCGGTTGTCCTGTTCCGGCAGGCCGAGCGGACGGTCGAGATGCAGGATGCGTCCGCTGAGGGTGCCGCTGCCGGCATTGCCGAAATCCGCCCAGACCTCATCAAGGACCACGACCAGTTCATAGGTCGGCGCGTGATCGGCAGAGCGGGTATCGATCAGCCGCCAGTAGAGTTCGGAGGGTTGCGGCTGCACCAGATCACCGATCAAGCGGTAACGCGGTTCGGCATCGCCACGCAGTTGCTGCGCGGTGTCGAGGCAGCCGCGCACGCCGCGCCCCCGCTGGGCGATGTCGAGAAACAGTTCCAGGCCCGTGGTCGGCAACCCCTCCAGACCGGCCTGCGAACCTTCAAAACGAATGTCCCAGACACCGCGCAACGAGTTCGCGAGGTGCTGACCGGCTGTGTCCGCAAGGTCGACGGTGGCTTCGCCGGGGGTGATGGTCGGGTCTGGCTTCGTCCATTCGCGATGCCCATAAATAGCCGCAGGCACCGCGGCGCCAGTCAGCGCCAGGCCTGCCATGAACCATCGTCGAGAAATCTTCATTGCCCCACCTGTGTCAGCCATGAAGCATGGCTTTATCCAAGCTAGAACGTTTGTTGCCCGCAAAAATTTAGAAGATCCCTGTAGGAGCGAGCTTGCTCGCGATAAACGTAAACAATAACGCGTGGTGCCTGGAAAAACGCGGCGCCTGTGAATCCATCGCGAGCAAGCTCGCTCCTATAGCGGCCTAAATTTTCATCACTGCCACTCGTTCTTTCCAGATAGCCAAGGCCCCTGCGCCTGCCCCCTTGACGGCGAACCTGACTGAGATGGCAATGACAAGACCCCGTTCGAAAAAGGCTCTTTATATCGGCCTGCCGCTGGCCCTGGCGATCAGCGTCGGTGCAGGTTTTGCGACCTGGAATCACTGGTTCAGGAACGACCTCGGTTACTCGGTCGAGGTGATCAAGCAGGCCAATGAGTTGCACGAACGCCTGCTCTCCTTCGACAGCCACGTCAGCCTGACGCAGGACTTTGGCACCGACGGCAACGAAGCCGACAAGGACGGCAAGGGCCAGTTCGACCTGATCAAAGTCAACCGTGGCCCATTGTCCGGCGCCGCCCTGACGATTTTCGGCTGGCCGGAAATCTGGAACGGCGCCAACGCGCCGCACAAACCGACTGCCGGGTTTGTCGACGAGGCGCGCAACCAGCAGGAAATCCGCTACAAAATCATCACCGGCATGGTCCGCGATTTCCCCAACCAGGTGGCCATCGCCTACACCGCCGACGACTTGCGGCGCCTGCACGGTGAGGGCAAGTTTGCGATCTTCATCAGCATGCTCAACGCCTATCCGTTGGGCCATGACCTGAATCAGTTGAACCTGTGGGCGGCGCGCGGCATGCGCATGTTCGGCTTCAGCTACATCGGCAACAACGACTGGGCCGACTCGTCGCGACCGCTGCCGTTTTTCAACGATTCGCCCGATGCGCTCAACGGTCTCTCGGACCTTGGCAAGCAAGCCGTGGGTCGCCTGAATGACCTCGGCGTGATCATCGACGTGTCGCAAATGTCGACCCGGGGCCTGGAGCAAGTCGCGCAACTGAGTCGCACGCCCATGGTCGCCTCACACTCGGTGCCGCGGGCGATGGTGGACATTCCGCGCAACCTCAGCGACAGGGAAATGCAGCTGATCAAGGACAGCGGCGGCGTGGTCCAGGTCGTCGGTTTCTCTCAATACCTGAAGCCGCTGACGCAACCCACCCAGGACAAGCTCAACGAACTGCGCAAGGATTTCGGCTTGCCGCCGCTGCCCAACCTCGCCGTGGCGCTGATGCCGGGTGACCCGATCATAGCCGCCTGGTCCGAACAGAAGTTCGGCAAATACGCCAGCCGCCTCTACGCCATCCTTGAAGAAGAACCCAAGGCAAGCCTCAAGGACCTCGGCGACGCCATCGACTACACAGTGCGAAAAATCGGCATCGACCACGTCGGCATCAGCTCAGATTTCAACGAGGGCGGCGGCGTCAAAGGCTGGGAAAACGTCGGCGAGATCCGCAACGTCACCGCTGAGCTGATCTCCCGTGGCTACTCCGAAGCCGACATCGCCAAGCTGTGGGGCGGCAATTTCCTGCGGGTCTGGGATCAAGTGCAGAAAGCCGCCAAACCCGCGCTGGTTTCACAGCAGGATACCCGCCAACCATGACTGATCGTCGTACCTTTCTGAAACAGGCCAGCCTCTTTGCCGCCAGCCTGCCGCTGACCGCAGGCCTGCCACGCCTCGCCAGCGCGACGCCGCTGGCGCCCTTGCCCAAGGGCAAATGGGCGCAGCTGCGCTTGCTGTTCAATCAGGACCCGGATTACCTGCACTTCTCCAATTTCCTCATCACTTCGCACCCCAAACCGGTGCGCGACGCCATCGACATGCACCGCGCCGCCCTCGATAAAAATCCCGGGCTGGCGATGGACTGGGACCTCGGCGTCATCGAGCAACGCGAAGAAGAAGTGCGCGTGTGGGCCGGTCGTTACCTCAAGGCCGACGCCAAACAGATCGCGCTGACCGGCAGCACCACCGAAGGCCTGGCGATGATTTACGGCGGCGTGCACGTGCGCCCGGATCAGGAAATCCTTACCACCGATCACGAGCACTATGCGACCCACACCATCCTCGCGTTACGCACCGAACGAGACGCCACCCGCGTGCGCAAGATCAGTTTGTTCAAGGACCCGCAGACCCTGACGAAAGGCGAAATCCTCAACACCATCGACCAGAGCATCAAACCCGAAACCCGCGTGCTGGGCATGACCTGGGTGCATTCCGGCAGCGGCGTGAAGTTGCCGATCGCGGACATCGGTGCGCTGGTGGACAAGCACAACCGTAACCGTAGCCAACAGGATCGCATCGTTTACGTGGTCGACGGCGTGCACGGTTTTGGTGTCGAGGACCTGGACTTCCCGACAATGAACTGCGACTTCTTTATCGCCGGCACCCACAAATGGATGTTCGGCCCCCGTGGCACCGGCATCGTTTGCAGCCGCAGCACCGAGGTCCAATACGTCACGCCGATTATCCCGACGTTCTCCGAGGCCGAACATTTTTCCACGACCATGACCCCAGGCGGTTACCACGCGTTCGAGCACCGCTGGGCGCTCAATGAAGCCTTCAAGTTGCATTTGCAGCTGGGCAAGGCCGAGGTTCAGGCGCGCATCCACGCGCTCAACACGTACCTGAAAAAACGCCTGGCCGAGCACCCGCACATTGAGTTGGTGACGCCACGCAGTCCCGAGTTTTCCTCCGGTTTCACCTTCTTCCGGGTCAAGGACAAGGACAGCGACAAGATCGCCGCCTACCTGATGCAGAACCGCGTGGTCGTCGATGCCGTGGAGCGTGATGTCGGCCCGGTGATCCGCACGGCGCCGGGCCTGCTCAACAACGAAAGTGAAATCGACCGCTTCATGGTGCTGCTCGCCAAACAGCTTTGAGCCACCGACCTGACTGACTTTTTTGACGAGAGAGATGATGAACAGTGAGCTGCGTAAATTTTCCTTGATGGCATTTGCGGCGGCGTTCGCTTGCCTGTTGCCGTTCAGCACCGAGGCCGCCGCACCCATCGCCCCGGGCAAAGTGTTCAAGGACTGCAAGGACTGCCCGGAAATGGTCGTTCTGCCTGCCGGCACTTTCACCATGGGCACGCCAGAGGATGAAGTCGGACGCGAACCGGATGAGGGCCCGCAGCACCCGGTGACCTTCGCCAAACCGCTGGCGATCAGCCGCTTTCAGGTGCTGAAAGGCGAATGGGACGCCTACCTCCGCGACACCGGTTACGTCATGCCCGACGGCGACGATCGTCCGGGGCGTGAGTGCAAGGCCGGTATTCCCCGCTACGAATACACCCACAAACACCCGGCGGTGTGCATGGACCTGAAAGAAGCCACGGCCTATGTGGCGTGGCTCTCGAAGAAGTCCGGCAAGGCCTACCACCTCGTCAGTGAAGCCTTGCGCGAGTACGCCGCCCGCGCCGGCAGCAACGGCCCGTTCCCTTTCCCTTTCGATGAAGGCAAGGAATACAGCATTTCCAAACACGCCAACACTTACGGCGCTGCCGACGGCTACAACTTCACCTCGCCAGCGGGCAGTTTCCCGGCCAATGCATTCGGGGTTTTCGACATGCACGGCAACGTTTATGAATGGACCGCCGATTGCCTGAACGAAAACTACATCGGCGCACCGAGCGATGGCAGCGCGTGGCTGACCGGCGACTGCAAGGTCCAGCGCATTCGCGGCAACGACTGGGGCGAAGCACCGGTGTTCTCGCGCTCGGGCAACCGCAACGCCGCCTTCCCCGATGCCCGTGGCGACTGGCTGGGCTTTCGCGTGGCGCGGGATCTGTAAAGAACCCGCCGATCCAATGTGGGAGTGAGCCTGCTCGCGATGGGGGCGTGTCAGTTGACATCATTGCTGACTGACACTCCGTCATCGCGAGCAGGCTCACTCCCATATTTTGATCTCCATGAACCTCCAGAACCCGTGTGCGGCTAAATCGTCACCCACGGGTTTCGTCTTTTAACCAGCCAAACTCTTGATCTCGAACCTCTGCCCTTGCCGGCACTTGAAGCGGAAACTGCCATGACCTCAACATCCCGCGGAGCCATCAGTGAAGTCCTCGGCCTGCTCAGACCTTTTCGGGTGGTCGTGGTGGCGTCCATCATCCTCGGCATGCTCGGCGGCCTGAGCATCACCGCGCTGCTGGCGACCATCAACGACGCCCTGAACGCCGTCGGCAGTCCCTCGCCGCGAGTGCTGGCAACCTTCGTCGGCCTGTGCGCGACAGCGCTGCTGACGTCGATACTGTCGGACATCGGCACCAACCATGTCGGCCAACACATCATTGCCGGCCTGCGAAAATCCCTGGGGGAAAAAGTGCTGCTGGCGCCGATCGAACAGATCGAGCGCTATCGCACCCACCGCCTGATTCCGGTGCTGACCCACGACGTCGACACCATCAGCGATTTCGCCTTCTCCTTTGCGCCACTGGCCATCGCTTTCACTGTGACCCTCGGTTGCCTGAGCTACCTGGCGTACCTGTCGGTGCCGATGTTTGCCTTGCTGCTGGTCGCCATCGTGATCGGCACGGCAGTTCAATACGTGGCCCGCGCCAAAGGCATCAAAGGCTTCGAGGCCGCCCGCGAAGCTGAAGACGAATTGCAAAAACACTACAGCGCCATCGCCGCCGGGGCCAAGGAACTGCGCATCCATCGCCCGCGCCGCCAGCGCATGTTCAGCCAGCGCATCGAAGGCACCGCCGACTACATCTGCAACACGCACATCCGTTCGATCAATACCTTCGTGGTGGCCAAGACTTTCGGCTCGATGCTGTTTTTCGTGGTGATCGGGCTGGCGCTGGCCCTGCAATCGTTCTGGCTCGGCACCGATAAAGCGGTGCTCAGCGGTTTCGTGCTGGTGCTGCTGTACATGAAAGGCCCGCTGGAATACCTGGTGACCACCTTGCCGGTGGTCAGCCGCGCCAACATCGCGTTCAAGCGAATTGCCGAACTGGCAGAACAGTTCTCCTCGCCGGAACCCCACCTGCTGCTGCGTGAAACCGGTCCGGAGAAAAAAACCTCGGTGCAGCACCTGCAAATGCACGACGTGCACTACGCGTTCCCGGCAGTCAAAGGCAGTGCCGCGTTTGAACTCGGGCCGGTCAACCTGACGATCAACCAGGGTGAAATCGTGTTCATCGTCGGTGAAAACGGCGGCGGTAAAACGACTCTCATCAAGCTGCTGCTGGGCCTCTACGCACCGCACCTCGGTGAAGTGCGCGTCGATGGTCAGCCAGTCAGCGCCGAGGGCCGCGACGATTACCGCCAATTGTTTACCACCATCTTCGCCGACTATTACCTGTTCGATGAACTGGTGCAGGGCGACCAGCAGGTGCCGGAGGACGCGAACCGTTACCTCGAACGCCTGGAAATTGCGCACAAGGTCAGCATCGAGAATGGCGCCTTCAGCACCACCGACCTGTCCACCGGACAACGCAAGCGCCTGGCCCTGCTCCATGCCTGGCTGGAGGAGCGTCCGGTGCTGGTGTTCGACGAATGGGCGGCGGATCAGGACCCGGTGTTCCGACGGATTTTCTACACCGAACTCCTGCCCGAGCTCAAATACCTGGGCAAGACCATCATCGTGATTTCCCACGATGACCGTTACTTCGACGTTGCCGATCAACTGGTGCGCATGGAGGGCGGCCGAGTGGTCGCGCAAAATCAGTCGCAGAGGGCGAGAGCATGATGAACGACTTGATCGATGATGACGTGCTGGCGCTGCTGCTGGCCGATGCCGGCGAGCAACCCCAAGGCATAGCCGCCCGCGTCCAGCAGGCCCCGGCGCCCCTGTCCTTTGCCCAGCAGCGCTTATGGTTTTTGCAGCAGCTGTCACCGGACAGCGCCGCCTACCATTTGCCTCGGGTGTTGCACATCACCGGCACGCTGGACCCGCAACGTCTGGAAAACGCTTTGAACAAGGTGCTGGCCCGGCACGACATCTTGCGCAGTGCGTTCCGCGAGATCGACGGTGTGGCGATGCAAGTGGTCGATGATCAGGCAAGGCTGGTGCTCGGTCGCGAAGACTTGTCAGCCTTGGTGACCGAGCCTCGCGCCCGGCAGATTTCACAGTGGATCGAAACTGACGCCCGTACGCCATTCGATCTGCGCCAGGCGCCGCTGATGCGCGCAACCTTGCTGAAGGTCAGCGACGGTGAGCAGCTGTTGCTGATGAACATGCATCACATCGTCTCCGATGCCTGGTCCAACGCGATCCTGACGCACGACCTGACGCAAGCCTTCGCTCAGGCCAGCGACACGCCGCTGCCGCGCCCGGCGATCCAATACGCCGATTACGCAGCCTGGCAACGCGGTGAATACTTGCACAGCGCGGCCTGCGCCAACAGCGCCGACTACTGGCAAAACTACCTGGGTAAACCATTGCCGACGCTGGACATGCCGGTGGATTTCCCGCGCAGCGAGCAGCACCACCATCCGGGCGGACAGCATGATTTTCAACTGCCCGCTCTGCTGTTTGCAGCCCTGAACCGGTTCTGCCAGCAACAAGGTCTGACGCCTTTCGTGGTCGCCCTCGGCGCCTGGCAATTGTTGTTGAGCCGGTACAGCGGCCAGCAGGATTTCACCGTCGGCGTGCCGAATGCTACGCGCAATCGCAGCGAAACCCAGGAACTGGTCGGCTACTTTGTCAGCAGTCAGGTGTACCGCGTGCGCCTGGACCCGCTGCTGTCCGCCCGCGCGTTTCTCCAGCGCCTGCGTGGTGAATCCCTGGCGGCGCTTGACCATGGCGACTACCCGCTGGAGGTGAGTTTCGATGCCTTGCACTTACAGGCCAGCGCCCAAACCAATCCGTTATTCCAGGTGCTGTTCAACTGGCGCGCTGACAGCGGCGACACTGCACGGATCGAGCTGGACGGCCTGACTCTGGAGTTTCTTGAGGCCGGCGCGGGTCAGGCGAAATTCGATCTGTCACTGGACGTCAGCCATTCAATCCACGGCATCGAGGCGAGCCTTGAATACAGCCGCGACCTCTACGTTCCCGCGACTATCGAACGTCTATCCCGGCACTGGCTGAACCTGCTGCAGGCGCTCATTGATGACCCATCTCGCGCGCTCGGCGAACTGCCGCTGCTGGACGCGGACGAACGTCAGCGGCAATTGCGCCAGTGGAATCCGCTCGCTTCGGCCCTGCCCGAAGCAGGCGTTCATCAATTGTTCGAACGCCAGACGCTGGCCACGCCGCACGCAGTGGCGTTGATTTGCGACGATCTGGAGCTGAGCTATGCCCAACTCAACGCCGCCGCCAACGGCCTGGCCCATCAGCTGATTGAACAGGGTGTCGGTCCCGAGGTGCTGGTGGGCATTGCCGTGGAGCGCTCGGCGTCCATGATCATCAGCCTGCTGGCAGTGCTGAAGGCGGGCGGCGCCTACGTGCCGCTGGACCCCGATTACCCGCAGGAACGCCTCATCTGGATGATTGAGGACAGCGGCTTGAGGGTGTTGCTGAGCCAGCGCTCGCTGCTGGATCGACTGCCAGTCATGGCAGGTGTTCAGGTACGGTGTGTCGACGACGCGGAGGTTCTGGGGGCACTGGCCGCCGAAAATCCGCCCTGCCGCACCACCGGTCAAAACCTTGCCTATGTGATCTTCACCTCCGGCTCTACCGGTCGCCCCAAAGGCGTGAGCATCACCCACGTGGCACTGACCCGCCACGCCGCGGTGGCGCAAGCATTATTCGGCCTGACCGCGAAGGACCGATTGCTGCAGTTTGCCACCTTCAACTTCGACGCCTTCGTCGACCAGTTTTACCCGGCACTGATCTGCGGCGCGGCGGTCGTACTGCGCGGGCCGGACATCTGGGACAGTGACACCTGGTACCGCGAACTGCTGGATAAACAATTCAGCGTCAGCGAACTGACCACCACCTACTGGAATATGCTGGCCAAGGACTTCGCCGCCGCCGGTCAACGTGACTATGGCGCGCTCAGGCAGGTAATCGTCGGCGGCGAAGCGATGCCACCGCAAGGCGTGGCTGCCTGGGGCGAGGCGGGGCTTGGACACGTGCGGCTGCTGAACATCTACGGGCCGACGGAAACGACGGTGGACGCCACGGTGTTTGATTGCAGCGACTACGTCACCGGGCGTACCGCACTGCCCCACAGCATGCCAATCGGCCGACCACTGGCCGGGCGCGCGATTTATCTGCTCGATGCCAGCGGTCAGCCTGCGCCGGTAGGCGTCGTGGCTGAGTTGGTGATCGGCGGCGACCTGCTCGCCCGCGGCTACGTCAACCGGCCAGATCTCACAGCGGAGCGTTTCATGCCCGATCCTTTTGGTACGCAGGGCGGTGGCCGTCTCTATCGCACCGGTGACCTGGCACGCTATCGCGCCGACGGCGTGATCGAGTATGTCGGCCGGCTGGACCACCAGGTGAAAATTCGCGGTTTCCGCATCGAACTCACAGAGATCGAGTCGGGCCTGCTGCAATCGCCACACGTCCGTGAGGCGCTGGTAGTTGCCCAAGAAGGTTCGACGGGCATGCAGCTGGTCGGTTATGTCGTGGCCCAAAATGCCGGGTTGAGCGAGCAGCAACAACGCGACCTGCGCGAAACCCTCAAGGCTGGACTCAAGGTCAGCCTGCCAAGCCACATGGTACCCGCTCATCTGCTAGTGCTGACGGCCATGCCATTGAGCCCGAACGGCAAGCTGGACCGCAAAGCCCTGCCACTGCCTGATCCCAGTCAGTCGCAGCGCCCTTTTATTCGCCCAGAGACCCCACTTGAAAAAGCCCTTGCAGAACTCTGGAAGGAAGTGTTGCAAGTCGAGCAGGTCAGCCTCGACGA
Organism: Pseudomonas sp. GB2N2; assembly: GCF_054897705.1. Classification (NCBI taxonomy): domain Bacteria; kingdom Pseudomonadati; phylum Pseudomonadota; class Gammaproteobacteria; order Pseudomonadales; family Pseudomonadaceae; genus Pseudomonas; species Pseudomonas sp. GB2N2. The sequence continues at coordinate 510,769 of NZ_CM142701.1, read as the reverse complement.
CAACTTTTTCGAGCTGGGGGGGCATTCGATTCTGGCCATTCAGTTCATCTCGGCGCTCCATGCCCGTCTCGGGATCAAGCTGGCGCTGCGGCAAATGCTGGCGTCCCCGACCGTCGAAGCACTGGCCAGGTGCATCGCCTTGGCGCATCAAAAAAATGTGCAGTGTGTGGTCGAATTGAACGCTTCACCAGCGACAGCCCCGCCGTTGTTCTGCCTGCACCCCAGCGGTGGCATCGTGTTCTGTTACCAGCCACTGGCGAAAAAACTCGGCCGCCGTGCCAGAACCTTTGGCGTGATGCACAAAGGCTTTGCCGACAAGGGTTCAAGCGCGCAAAGCTGGGCCGAGATGATTGCCGACTACAGCGCACAGATTGTCGACACGCAACCCCACGGCCCTTATCGACTGATGGGTTGGTCGCTGGGGGGCGCCATCGCCATGGACGTGGCAGCCCACCTCGAGCAGCAAGGTCGTGACGTGAGTTTTCTCGGGCTGGTCGACACCACCCTGCCGGAACGTGACCTGCCGGCGGACCTGCCACGCAAACCGCTGGAAGCAGACGACCCGAACCACCTCAGCGCGGAAAACGAACTGTTGGCAGCGCTGGAAGTGTTCAGCCTGATGTTCGCGCACCTGGAGGAAGCGGCGGCGAGTTTTATTGCCGAGCACCCGACTACCGCCCTCAAGGATTTCTATCGTTGGGCCAGTGAGCAGACGTCCACCGGCGAGCAGGAAATGATCGTGACCCTGGAAGGCATCAAGCAGGAAATCATGAACGCCCAGGCCTATGCGATTCACGATCGCCTGGTGCACGCGTTCGACGGCTTTTCGTTGCCGATGCTCAAGGTCAAGGCAAGTTGCTGGTGGTCGCTGTCGCATAAGACGTTGGAGCAAGTGCTGCACTCGGAACAGCTACTCAGGGCTCATAGCGTGACGGGGCAATTGCAGGGGTCGATCCATTCACCGCTGCCGCATCGCAGCATGATTTATAGCGAGTCATTGCTGGAGTCGTTCAGGCAGGTTTTCCTCGAGTGTGAGCGCTGCGTCAGGTAACCACAGACGCCGCAAATACAAGCTCGCTCCTACAGAAAGCACAAAAGGCCCATGCTCTGGCGAAAGAGCATGGGCCTTTTGGTTGAATCGGCGTGCAGTGAATCAGAACTCCGGCGTGTATTTCACGCTGAACATCACGTTGCGCGGATCACCGTAGTTGTTGTTGCCATTGATCTGATTGTAAGCCGCCGCGAAATACGTCTTGTCAAACAGGTTGTTGGCGTTCATCGCCAGCTCGATTTCCGAGGTGAGCTGATAACCGACACGAGCATTCCACACGGTGTAACCCGGTACGTTGACGGAGTGGTCGAAACCCACCGTGTGGGTCTGCGCGGTAAAGCCAAGGCCAGTACTGACACGATTCCAGTCGCCGGTGAACTGGTAGTTGCCCCAGACACGCAGCATGTGTTTCGGCGTCCACCAGCTGAAGATCTTGCCTTCATTGGTAGGGGCTTCTATGTACTGGGTGGTGTTGTAGGTGTAACCGGCAAACAGTTGCAGATTGTCGATCACTTCACCGCTGATTTCGGCATCAAGACCCTGACTGCGCACTTTGCCCGAAGCCGTCGAGCAATACCAACCGTCACAGCTTTGCTCACCCTGTGTATCGAGAACGGCACGGTTTTCCTGGTCGTAACGGAACAGGGCCAGGGACGTATTGACCCGACCATCCATCAGCTCGCCCTTGAGACCTACCTCGTAGTTACTGCCGATAATCGGTTTGATCACCTTGCCGCCTGTATCGCGTTCGGTCTGCGGCACAAACACATCGGTGTAACTGGCATAGACCGACCATTCGCGACTCAGGTCAAAAATGATACCGGCGTAGGGCGTGACTTCCCCGGTTTCGTTGGTGGTGCTGTCAGGGTCCGCCGTCATGCTGGTTGCGGTTTGGGTCCACGACTTATAGCTGTAGTCGTACCAACTGACCCGTGAGCCGAGCACCAGGGTCAGTGGTTCAATCGGCTTGACCCGCCAGCTGCCGTACAGACCTTTCTGACGGATGTCGTATTCGCTCGGAGCGCCACGACCACCGGGGCTATTGAGCAAACCTTCGTAGCTGATTTCGGGACGGTCGTGATCAATGTCGAAGATATTGTCGGTGCTGTTATTGAAAGTCCGGGCGTATTTGTCATCCGATGTGTACTTGGAGTAATTGCCGCCGATCATGATTTCCTGCTGCATGGACAAGGCTTCGAACTTGCCGGTGAGGTTCATGTCCAGAGCGGCTTTGGTGGAGTCCATGTCCGTTACGAAGTCAGCGTATTGCAAGCCGGTGCCATCGGCATTGATGCCAGCGCCGGTCGACTGCACCCGCTGGTTCTTCGCCTTGTTGGTTTCAGTCATGCGCACGGCACCGACTTTGAACGCCCAGTCGTCGTTGAAACGGTGTTCCAGATCGGTGTACAGCGTGGTGACATCAATGTCCGAGTGGTTCCATTTCGCACCGGTGTACGTCTTGCGCGACAAGTCGATGGGTTTACCGTCGGCGTAGCGCGGGAAGCCGCGGACATTGCCTCGCGACTCGCCATCGGACTGGCTGACCGCAAAGCCCACAGTGGTGGCTTCGCTGAGATCGAAGTCCAGCGCGCCGTACAGCGAGGTGGTCTTGCTCCATTCGGAATCGACGAACGAGTGACTGTCATCCTGGTCGGCAACGAAGCGTCCTCGGACGGTACCGGTCTGGTTCAGCGGCCCGCCGGCGTCCAGTTGCAGCCCGTAGTGATCCCACGAGCCAGCCTTCCCGGTAAGCGTCACGGTCGGTGCAGTCTGGCCGCGTTTGCGCACCAGGTTGACCGCGCCGCCTGGGCTGCCGGTGCCTTGCAGCAAGCCGGATGCGCCGCGCAGCACTTCCATGCGATCGAAGAAAATCAGGTCCTGCGTGGCCCAGTTACCCAGCGCGTAAGTATTGCGCGGGATCGGCACGCCGTCGTATTGCCAGTCATCGATCTGGAAACCGCGCGAGCTGAGGATCAAGCCCCGACCGACACCTTGGGCGCCGACCAGGCCAGTGGTCTTGTTCGCCGCGTCCTTGAGATCGACGATGTCCTGATCGTCCATTTGCTTGCGGGTCATCACCGTGACCGACTGCGGAATTTCCTTGAGGGTATGGGTGCCCTTGCCGATGGTCACGGCATTCGAGGTGTAGGAATTCGAGCCTTCGGTGGTCGCCTCCATCCGCTGCCCGCTGATGGTGGTCGCGCCCAGTTCCAGGCCCTGGCCCGAAGTGCTGCGCACCAGCATCAGCGTGTTACCTTCGAAGCTGTAACGCACGCCAGTTCCCTTGAGCAGTTCGGCGATGGCGGCTTCAGGACTGAGTTTGCCGCTGACCCGATTACTGCGCAGGTCGGCCATCTCGGTGGCGTTGTAAATCACCTGCTGACTGGTTTGCGTACCGAATGCTTTCAAGGCTTGAGGCAACGGCTGGGCAGGAATGTCGATCGCGAAATCTTCCGCAAAGACCTGCGCACTGAATGGCAACAGGCAAGCCATGCCGATACCCGCCAGCGCGTTACGCGGGCGCAGACTGCGGGAAATGACCAACGCCTTGAACAGAGGTTTTAACTCATGAATTGCTGACATCGTGCTCTCTATTATGGGTAAAAGTGAAAAGACCTGAGGGCCACCGGGCCGAACCGTCGCCTGGACATGGAAACCGCCGCTGACCAGCGCCTCCGGGCACTTCGTCAGTCGTCGGCTGACCGGGCCCCTCCCCGGGCGTCGGTCGTCTGGACAATGGAAAAATTCTTGTGGAGCTGTGCAGATCCGGCGCTTGGGACTGCCTTGTCCGGCCGGATTTGCGTGCTCACAGTAGTAAGACGCAGGACGGCGGCAAAACCGGAATGAGTTTATTTATCATTAGCGATTATTTTTTGAGAAGGCGAGGCGGATGGGTGATGGTGGCGGGTGTCGCGCGTTCAACCGTCCCATTGCGGGATGTCAGCCTGTAGGAGCGAGCTCGCTCGCGAAGGACTTCAACGATGACGCTGGTTGTTTGGATAAATTCGCTGTGCTGCAATGCGCACCCAACACTTCCTTCGCTCAACCCGAAAACTGGATAAACATCGTATGGACACAAACAGCACCGCTAAACGCCCGAAGATATTGGCCAGTATCAGCCGCCGTCTGGTCGCGAGAATCATCGACTGTGGGATTGCAGTTCTCATATTTTTCATCGTCAAATTTATTGGCGACGCGCTGTCCGTCCAGATCCCGGCAGTGACTTCCAAGGCCAGCGTTTTCTCAGCCGCTCTCCTCGCCGCTGCCTACTTCCTGTTGGCGGACGCGTTGCCCAATGGCCAAAGCCTGGGCAAGCGCTTGCTGAGCATTGCCGCCATCGACCGAAAAACCGGCAAGGGCTGCACGGTTTCTCAATCGTTTACCCGCAATGCCGGGGCGCTAGTGATCATCGATTGGGTCTGGATCTTCATGGAATCGAGAATGCGTCTGGGGGACATGTACGCCAAAACCATCGTCATTCAGACTGGCAAACTCAGCCATGTTCGCAGCCTTGCGGATATTTATGACGATGGTAAATCTAGTGCTGGTGGTTAGTCCTTTTGAAGCGGTATTGATTCTTTCAGCGGTAAACATGCAAAAGGGAACGTATTTAATTAATTTTCAGATCGCGTTAGCGGAAATAAATCCGTCCCCTTTATACCTTGATCTCTTTGTATCCATAATTTTAGAGTTTTCAAATCTAGGCAGTTACTGATTGATAAAAAGTCACAATGGGTCCGTAATCTTGATCCGAGTTAGAAACATCAACAATAAACTCATTACTCGGAAACTTATCTTTTAAGACTAAGCGCCACGCCAAAGCAACAACTTCGACTACAAAGGGTACAGATTTATTTCCCCCTTCGTCGATTGCATCAATGCCAAGCAAATAAATCCGCCCCCCTTTGTTTCCAGTTAAATAAATACGTCCCCTTTGCCCCCTTTGCTCCCGGCTTTCTAATCAACTGTCAGAAATCACGCTAATCAACAAACATTTTCCGTTTTTTTTACCTACAACACTTATTGGACTGCTAGTAATTCCACCATCAAAAGAAAGTTCAACCTTGACATTTTTATCTTCAAATGACTGAAGCTCCTCAATTAAAAGCTCAATAGTTTTACCACAAAATTTCCAATCCAATATTTTGTCAGCCATTATTAATCACCAATACGATTTAAATTTGACTACAAAGGGGACAGATTTATTTCCCCCTTCGTCGATTGCACCAATGCCAAGCATATAAATCCGTCCCCTTTGTTCAGGACGGGATACACCAGACAAATAAATCCGGCCCCTTTTCTAAAATAAATACGTCCCCTTTGCTCCCGGCTTTCTAATCAACTTTCAGAATTACGCTAATCAACAAACATTTTCCGTTTTTTTACCTACAACACTTATTGGACTGCTAGTAATTCCACCATCAAAAGAAAGTTCAACCTTGACATTTTTATCTTCAAACGACTGAAGCTCCTCAATTAAAAGCTCAATAGTTTTACTAGACAAACAAAGGGGACGGATTTATTTACTAGCCGGCTAATCGAGTCCCGCAAAATAAATCTGTCCCCTTTGTTTGCTCATAGCAGCTCGAGCGTTAACACTTGCTGCTTCACTAGATATTGCTGCAGTTTCCTTTGCACCAACTAATTAATAATTTTATTTCTTCAACCCAAGCAAATGCTTAAATGGACCCTCATCCAAATCAAGTCCAATATCCAGAATCAGCCGAACAGCCTCATTGTATTCTTCGTTCGTGATAGAAATATCATATTCGCAAATATGATCGCACAAAACCTCAAAGGCTAGACTCTCTTCATTATACGAAACATAATCCAATGCTCCTTGGAGAAGATCAGAATCCAATCGACCTTCAAACTTTCTTCCAAATTTAATAATACGGTCTGCGAACATAAATTCTACTTAATTGGTTTGTAGGGTGGAATCGGAGCATCATCAGGAAAGGCAGTAATAACCTTTCCTATAGCCGGCTGGTATACAACTCGCAATCGCACACCTTCACGAGTTTCATAAGCAACCCATTTTGCAGCATCTCCTTTAGCTGTATAAGCCCCACCGGTCCCTGTTTGCGCGTACCACTTAGTGCTCGGAGATGTCGTAATATCGCCAATCGCATCAACAATCTTATCTCCTGACCAACTTTCAGGAAAGACTGTCTTCCCTTCCTGCCCTGGCCACATATGTCCACCGCTGCCTGGCTTATCGCCGTACAAAATATGTTGCTTTGCGTCAGGAGAAAGAATGTCAACGTAGTCCTTTCCAAGACCTTTTGCACCAACTGTCGGAGCTTCGTCAATTGCCGATCCCACACCAATGACCGGTCGCCCCGTATTACCGGGAAAAACGTCAACATACCCATTACTCGCTGAGCCCGCTGAAGTATTTTTTAGCCCTCCCGGTACTGTCGTCGCCGCCAAGCCAGGGGCATTAAATGAAAACGGATTAAACCCTGACTGATCCAAATACTGGCCAAAGGAACCTGACCAATTCGGGTCACCGCTCCAGAACATCTTGGCTGTATCGTCGAGGTGAAGCTGGCCTGCCAACGTCCAGTCACTCACATTGTCACCGCCGACACCGGTGAGTTTGCCCAAAATGTCGCTTGCTTTCCCACTGGGTAGAGAAGAGACAAATTCATCCACCGCACGGGAACCGGCGTCGATCTCTGCTCGAATTTCGGCACAGTTATGTGCTAACTCACAACCGAGAAGACGCTTCTTATTTGTAGCACTTCGAAGTTCTACCTCTGCTTCAAGCTGCTCGCACGTTCCATTCGTGTCACAGGTCCGCGCTTTTTCAGCCAGCTCTCTAACGTCGGTGTGATTAAGAAAATTATTGGCGGTTGCATTTTGTGCGACCGCCGCACCGATGGAGGCGTCGCCGCCTGCCAAAGCGGCAGATAAAACCCCTACCAGTTGTGATGCCGCCAGCAGGTTATTCACGCCTTGAATGTACGCGGGACTACTGTGGTCGAGCCCGACCGGCAGCAACTTGTCAGCCAGGAAATCTACGACGGCTTCGTTCGCCCCCGCTGCCAGCGCCCCGGTGCGGAAGTCCCCGCCCATAGCCTCGGCCATTAGTCCGCCTAGGGCCGCGTGCAGCGCGACTTTCGTCAATTTGCCATTTTCAAATAGGGTCATTCCCCCAATTTTATTGGCCGCAACCGCTCCCCCAATAGCGATCCCGGTACTCAATGTCGCTTCAAGCAGATTATTCGTCAGGCTGCCACCCATGATGGCCGTCTTCGCCGCCGTGTCGGCTGCAACTTTGATCGCTACCGCTTTGATCCCCTCCGCATCGAACGATAATTCGGTCGGGTTGAAACCAAATTTTGCCGCGATCCCTGCAGTTACGCCTGCCAGAACATAGCCTTTGAGATTGTCAGAAGAGAAAACATCATTGAAAGCGGCGCCCAGATTGCCTTTGTTATTGATCGTGCTGACTGTCGCGGTGCTGGCGATGGACGTCAGTACTGCGGTGGCAGCAATGTTGCCGGCTCCCGCTGCGACCGCAGTCCCGGCAGCCGAATACCCCGCAGCAGCCATCGCGGTGCCCGAGCCAGCTGTCGCACTCGCAGCTGTCCCCACTGCGGCGCTCGCCGTCCCAGCCGTCAACACGGTCACAATAATAATGATCGCCAGCATCGCGCCTTGACCCAGGCTCGAATTGCTGTATTTGAACGACTCGTGGGTTTCCTTGATCAGTCTCCAATCCACATCGCCGCGCTTCTCGGCGTCCTTGAGCCACGCCAACTGGGGATCGGCCTGGACCATCGCATCAATGGTCTGACTGACGGTTTTCTGGTTAATCTGTTTGATGTCGATGTTCAAGCCATCGACCGCGTTGATCACCAGCTTCCCTTGAGCCACCAGCTGACTTTGGCGCAAGGTCTCGTCGGTGTTGCCCTTGCCCGACATCGAGTTCCAGGCCAGGCTGCTTTTGCTCTTCTCGTGACTTTCCTGATGCAGATCTTTCACGCCTTCAAACGTGATGGCGCCACCGCTGCTGAGGGTCAGATCCTCGCCGCTTTCAAGCTTGGCAACTTGGTAGCGCTGATCCCCACCACTGACCAGCATCAGATTCCCACCCGAGCTGATTTCACTGCCAATGTTCTTCACATCGGTCACTTCATCGCGCTTGGTTTGCTTCGCCCCGAAACTGCCCTTTTTCTTCTTGTCATACAGCGAATAATCCGTGTCCTGCGCCGCCAGGATGTCCAGCCGATCCCCCGCCACCAGGTACGCTTCATCACCCGCGGTAATGCGGCTGGAAATCACCGCCAGATTCTGGCCAGCGCTCAGCGCCACATCACCGCCGGCCATCACGCCCGACATCACCTGGCTGACGTGGTCTTCCTGACGGGTGAGTTTTTTTGCTTTTGGAGAGGGAGTGTTCTTCGTCCGCCGCCGAGCTGATCGTCAGGTTCTCGCCCGCCGCCATGGCGATGTCGCGCTTGGCATCGATTTCGCTGGCGATGACGTTGAGGTCGCGCCCGGCTTGTGCCGACAGGTCCCGGCCGGCGTTGAGGCTGGCGCCCAGTTGGGTGATGTCGCTGCTGTTGTGTTTGGCGTCATAAACCACGCTGTTGCTGACCTGCGCCGCGACCACGTTGAGGTCGCGGCCGGCGTCGAGGGCCATGTCGCGGCCGCTTTGCAGGTCGCCGCCGATGACGTTGATGTCGCGACCCGCCGAGACGTTGAGGTCATTAGCGGCTTCGATGCGTGCGGCGCTGTCGGCGTAGTCGTGATGGTGGGTACCGAAACGGGCGCTGGTGCTGTCCTGGGAAGTGATCGTGCGTTCGTTGAGCACATCACCCGAGATCGCCGTCACGCTGACGTCGCGCCCGGCCAGGATGCCGCCGGATTGGTTGACGACATCATTGCCCGCCAACACATCCAGACGGTTGCCGGCCTGGATCAGGCCGCTGTTGACCAGATCGTTGCCCGCCGTCGCCGACAGGTTATTGCTGGCTTTCAGCGTGCCGACGTTGTCGAGGTTCTGGCCGGCGATCAGCGACACGTCCTTGCCGGCAATCAGCGCGCCGGTCGGGCCGAGACGGCCTTCGGCCTGGGCAAGATAGAGGACCGGCACCAGGACTTTTTCGCCGTCCACTTCGTGTTCTTCGAGCCAGACGATGTCGTGGGTCAGCGCCGCGACTTGCTGCGAGGTGAGCGTGACGCCGACGGCAAGGTTGAGCTCATCCTTGCTGGCAATGGCGTTGTTCATCAGGTACTTGAACAGGCCTTCATCGGTGGTCTGGCCGTCGATGTAACGCTGGCCGGTGCGGGCGACGACGGCTTGCTGGATCAGGCGTTGTTCGTAGAGCCCATCGCCGAGGCGCTTGATGTTCAGATCGGGGTCGTAGCCGAGATTCGTCAGCAGGTAATCCGAGCTCATGAACTGCTTGAGGTCGGTCAGCACCGGGTTGGTTTCGATCAGGTATTTGTGTGTGCTGGAGGGAGCCTTGGTTTCCGGCAACCCGGTGACACGGGTGACCGGGCGGGTGTTGAGGCTTGCACCAGACGCACCGCTGGAAGAACCGGTCGACGTCACCGAAACATCAAGGGTGCTGGCAACGCCGGACACTGGAGTGGCCGAACGCTGGATCGGGTCCACGACACGGCCACTGCCGGTGATCGCGGCAGCACTGTCAAGCAGTAAACTGCGCGGACCACCGCTGGTGCCGGCGGCCACGTGGTTCAGGCTATCGACGTAAGTGCCGCTCACGCTCCAGCCGGGGGCTTGGGTTGCGACCGCGACCGGCGTCAGGTTGTTGGTACCTTGGCTGCTCAGGCGGAACAAGCCATTTTGGCCGGTCGGTAACGCGAAGCCTGGAAGGCTCAGCGGATTGACCTGCTGTTGCGCCAGATCGGGAGGCAGCTGGGCGTTGAGCCTGATGACGGTGATGCCGGCGCCCGCAGCACGGGTATCTCCGACCTTGTTAGTGCCGCCCGTGGAGCCGTAGTCCTCATGAATGACGCTGTTTTGCAGGTCTTTGGCCGCCGTGATCGAAACATTGCCGCCGGCCTGGATGACGGCGTTGCGACCTGATGTGGAACTAGTACCATCACGGGCGATTTCTTGATCAGAAATCAGCGTAAACCCCTGCAACCGGGTTGGCATTTGTACAAGGTTGTTGGAATCGTATTGAGATTGCGGGCTGGTATTGCCCCACGCATAACCGGACAGGGTGAGGTCGCCGACCGACTTGTTCGTCACAGAGTCTTCGATCGCGACTACTCTGATCATGCCGCCATCATGGCCCTTCTCACGCTCGATGCCGGATAAGACGACACCTTGGGCAAAATTTCCGGTGCCATCGATGTAATAGACATTCGGAAAATCAGGATTATTGCGCTGGTTGTACGCCACCACCTCCGGCATAAACACGTTGAACGAGCCAGAGTCGATCCCGCCGGTGCGGTAGATACGAGTACGCTCGACGCTGCCGCTGACCGCGCCGACGTTCCGCATGGTGTTGGCATTGATGGTGATGTTGCCGGACGCAGCAAGGGTGCTTTTGCTGTTGAGGAATTCGCCGCCATTGAAAATGAAATCTCCGCCCGCCGTCAGCAAGGAAGACGCCGTGGTGTCATTGTCCTGGCCGCCCTCGAAGACCTCACGGGCAATGAGATTTACGTCATAGGTGCCACCCGAACAATCGCCACACTGAACGGCGATAAAGCCGTTGACCAGCTTGCGGTTGAGGGCAAAGTTCTGTGTCCCGTCATCGCCCGAAGTGCGGTTGGCGAAGTTGCCAGCGTCAATCTTGAAGGTCTTCCCGCTTTCCATCGACCCGGACAGGTTCAATACCTGGCCGGCCTGCGCAGTGCCATATCCCTTGATGGTCACGTTGCCCAGACTGTAAAAATCACCGTTCTGATTCGTCAGGTTGCCGACGCTGAGCGTCATGTCGTTACCGCTGAAGATCACGCCACGGTCATTGAGCAATGACGGCGTATTGATGCTCAGGTTTTGCGCCGCACCCAGGGTGCCGTAGTTGGCAACACTGCCGGCGTTTACCGTCAGGTTTTCACTGGAGGTGACGCGCCCCGAATTGACGAATGCCCCGCCGACACTCAGGGTCGACGATGTGCCAGCGGCAGTGCTGCCAGCAGCGCCGATGCTCAGTTGTGCAGCGCTGAGGTTGAGGCCGAGCAGACTCGACATCCGGCCGTTGCTGCTATAGCCACCGCTCAACTGCATATCGATAACACCATCACTGGCAATCAAACCATCGTTGTTCCAGTTGCCGCCCCGCGCTTGCAGGTAGTCGGAAGCCAGAAGCTGACCGCTGGCCGTCTGGCTGAAAGTATTGACGTTGACGTTCAGGCGCCCGGCCTGAATAACGCTGGTGTTGGTCCAGGAATCGGCATTGAGTTCCAGCAGGCCGCCCGTGGTAATGCTGCCTCCGGCGCCCATGACGTTTGCGGTGGAGATATCAAAAATGCCGCGACCGACGTGATTGAGTTGGCCACCGGTGTTCAAAAAGCTGCCGACGGCCAGGGTCAGATCGGTGTTGGCCGTTTCCAGCACGCCATTGCGATTGTCCAGAAGGCCGCCAATCTGAAAGCTGGTTTTACCGGTGTTGCCCAGCGAGCGCAGGCGACCGGTCTGGTTGTCGACACTGGAAGCGGTGACGGCCAGATTCGTGCTGCTTTCGACGATACCGGCACGGTTGTTCAGGATGCCGCTGAGACTGAGGTCGATGCGATCACCAGCAATCTGACCGTTGCCGTTATTCAGGCTGCTGCCTGTGACACTGGCCAGCCCTTTGGCGTACAGCACGCCATCGCGGTTGTCGAAGGCGGTTGTGGTGATACGTGCGTCGAAGGCTTGCGCCGAGATCCGGCCGCCGTTGTTGTCCAGGCCCGCCAGCGCTGACAGCGTCAGGCCCTGGCCTTGAATCACACCACCCTGACGATTGTTGTTGAGGTCGTAGCCGTTGCGCAGGACGCCGACGGTTCGCGCTTCAAGGGCACCTTTGATACTCGACAACACGCCGCCACGGTTATCGATGTTGGCGGCGTTGACGAACACTGCGCCGTTTTCGGCAATGACTTTGCCGCTCTGGTTATCGACGTCGCCGCTGACGTTCAAGGTCAGGCCGGTCTGACTCTGGATTGCGCCTTTACCATTCGCCAGGCTGGCCGCTTGCAGGTTCAGGCCGGCGGTCTGGCTGTAGATCAAACCGTTGGCGTCGTTGCGGACCGCGCCAGTGGCGGTGATCTGCAAGGCGTTTTTGGCGGCGAGGGTGCCGCTGTTGCTGTTGTCCAGCGAACCGGTCAGGAGGGTCAGCGTGCTCTGGCTGGCAAGTTGACCGTTTTGGTTGACGAGGTCAGTCACGCCTCTGATCAGCACCGGCCCGGCGCCGGCCAGTTTGCCGCGGGTGTTGGTCAATGCACCGAGCACATCCAGCGTCACGCTGTCATTGCCGGCGATGCTGCCTGCCGTGTTGTCCAGGCTGCTGGCCTGGACAGTGAGCAGCGATTGCGCGTTGATCGCGCCAGCGGCATTGGTCAATGCGCTGGCCGTGATGTGCAGTTCGGCACCGCTGTCGATCAGGCCGCCCTGATCGTTGTTGAGCGACGCGCCGAGCGTGAGGGTCTGCCCCGCCGCACTGCTGAGAATGCCTTTGTCGCTGTTATCCAGGCGCTGCGCGTTGACGCTCAGGTTGCCTTGGCTCACCAATGCACCGGCGTCGCTGTTGAGCAAGGCGCCCGCAAGGTTCACGGTGACATCACCGTTGCGACTGGACAGTGTGCCGCTGTCGCGGTTATCGAGGCTGTCGCCGTTTACGGTCAAACCCTGCCAACCGGAGATCAAGCCCTTTTGGTTGAGCAAGCGGGTGCCGCTGACCGTCAACAACTGGCTGCTGATCAGCTTGCCGCCGCTGTTATCCAGGGCACGGCCAACCACATCGAAACCGAGGTTGCTGGAGATTTCACCACGCTGGTTGCCGAGATCGCGCAGGTGTTTGAGCGTCAGCGGTCCCTTGGCGGTGAGCAGGCCGTTGCGGTTGTCGAAGTCGCCGCCGGCCAATTCCAGGGTGACGGCTTTTTCGCCCAGCAGGCGACCACCGTTCTGCGTCAGGGACGCCAGGGACAGGTCGATATCGCCTTTGGCCGACACTTCGCCGTCATTGCTGGAATCCAGGCTCGTCGCAGTCAGGGTCAGGTTGCCCTGGCTGTTGATCAATCCACCCTCACGGTTGTTCAGCGCCATGGCATTGAGGACGACAGCACCGGCACCGAGCACAGTACCGCTCTGGTTATTGAAGTCGGCACTGTCGATTTTGAGCCGTTGCGCTGCGCTGATCAGGCCTTTGGCATCGTTGCGGAGCACGCCGTCGACGGACAGTTGCAGATCGCCACGACTCGTCAGACTGCCGGCGCCGTTGTTCAAACTGGCCGCGCGCGCGTCGAGGGACGCCGCGCCGATCATGCCGTTGACGTTGTCCAGCGCATCGGCGATGCGCAGGGTCAGCCCCTGATTGCTCAACAATTTGCCGTTGCTGTTGTCCAGGCTCGTCTGGCGGGTGTTAATCGTCAAATTGCGGCTGGCAACCACGCTCTTACCGTTGTTGTCTACGTTCTGCGCACTCAGGCTCACATCGCCGCTGGCGTTACGACTTTTATCCGCGTTAACCCCGGCTTCGAGAACGCCGCCGTTACTCAACACACCACCTGCACTCAGCGTGATGCTATCCCGCGCGGCGAGGGATTGCTGGTTGGTCAGATTGCCTTGTGTTTGCACGTTGACGGCGCCGGCATAGACCGGTCCCTGGGCCTCGAGGCTCGCCGCTTTGACGTTGACGGCGCCAGTGGCCGATGTCTGCGCCAGGCTCAGATGGCCGTTCGCATCAATCTGGATATCACCGCCACTGGCCGCCAGGTTGCCATCGCTGGCAAGCCAGACTCCTACAAGGGCTGTGTGGCTTCGAAGACCAGGAAGCAAAAAAGGCCGACGTGGTGAGCATCGGCCTCTTGGATTGGTTTTCGTCAGCTGTTCTGCGCCGCCTTCGCCTCCTGCATCTGCCGGGCTTTTTCCGTGAGCAAGGCTTTTTCTTCCGGGCTCATCGTGTCGAGGCGCAGCCGGACCTGGGCGATTTTCTCCAATTGTCCCGGGCTGCTTTCCCCGGACCGTAACGCCAGCGCCAGACTCGCCACGGTCGGATAGTCGAAGATCAGCCCCGGCTGGATTTCGCACTGCAACACCTTGCGAATGCCCGCCACCAGTTTGATCACCAGCAACGAATGGCCACCGGCGGCGAAGAAGTCGCGGTCGATGCCCAGGCGTGGCACGCCGAGCAATTGCGCCATGCGCGCCGCGAGCAATTGTTCGAGGGCATCGCGGGGTTCCAGGCCCGCATCGTCGAGCGATGTGGCGCCGAGTTGCTGCAAGGCCTTGCGGTCGATCTTGCCGTTGGCCAGACGCGGGAAGCGTTCGATGAACTGCAGCTGCTGCGGCAGCATCGCGCTGGGCAGGCGCAACGCGAGTTCGCTGCGAACGCTGTCGAGCAGTTCTGTCGAAGGTGATTGTCGGGGCACGACGAAGGCCAGCATGCCCTCTCCCGCCGTGGCGCCCGGCAGCACCAGGGCTTGGGCGACCTGCGGCAGGCGCAGCAACTCGGCTTCGATTTCCGCCAGTTCGATGCGGAAACCGCGCACCTTGATTTGCTGATCGCGCCGACCTTGCAACTGGATCGCCAGGTCCGGACGGTAGCGCGCCAGATCGCCGGTGCGGTACAAGCGTTGCGAAGCATCGAAGGGGCTCTGAATGAACGCCTGCGCATCCGCTTCAGCGTTGATATAGCCCCGGCAGACTTGCGCGCCACCCAGGAACAACTCGCCCAACACGCCGATGGCAGCCAGTTGCAGATTGTCGTCGAGGACGTACGCCTGATTGTTGCCCAGCACCTGACTGAGCGCGGCGCTGTCTTGCGCATCGGCGTCCAGTGACAGCGCATGAATCAGCACCCCCACCGTTGCTTCGGTCGGACCGTAGTGATTGAACACGCGGCAATCGCTGCGCAACTGAGCGATGCGCGCGATCAGTGCGGGGGCGATCGGTTCGCCGCCGAGGATCAACGTGTGGGGCAGCTGCGCATGTTCGGTGTCGAGCAGCGCGGCGAGGTGCGACGGCACGATCTTCAGGCAATCGATCGCCTGCTGTTGCAAGAAACCGGCGAACAGCCTGCCGTCCTGCATCTGCTCGTCGCTGGCCACGTGCAGCGTGGCGCCGTTGAACAACGCACCGAACAACGCGGTGTTGCCGAGGTCCGCAGCCACGGTGGACGTGAAGCCAACCTGCCGACATTGATCCAGCCCCAAGGCTTCGCTGACCCGAGCGGTGTAGTTGAGCAAGTGCCGATGTTCGATCACCACACCCTTGGGCACACCAGTGGAACCCGACGTGAACAGCACGTAGGCCGCGTCTTCGCCTTGCGTACCGAGTTCGATGGTCGAAGCGGCCAGCGGCGTCGTGTTCAACAAATGCGTAAGCGTGGTCACAGGGAGCGGCGCGTCGTGCCACTGATCCGCGTGCTGTGTATCCACTAGCAACAGACCGGCACCGGCCTGCTCCAGCATCATCGCCTGACGCGCCATCGGCCATTGCGAATCCAGCGGCAAATACGCCGCGCCGACCTGCCAGGCCGCCAGCATCGCCACCACCAGATCAGCCGAACGCGGCAGCGCCAGCGCGACAATCGAACCGCGACTCAGGCCGTGGGCGTGGAATGCACTAGACAGCGCCGCAACCTGCGCCTGCAATTGCCCGTAGCTCAGGCATTGCACAGAATCGGTCAGGGCAATGGCGTCGGGCGTGACGCGGGCATGCTCGGCAATGCGCTGCGGCAGGTATCGGGCTTCCAGAAGGCGCGACGGCGAATTGATCGCCAGCAAGCGATGTTGCTCTTCAGCGCCCAGCAAAGACAGTTGACGAAGCTCGGCGCGGGGATTGGCGACGATGGCGGCGAGCAATACCTTGAATTGCGTCAGCAGGCCTTCAACGGCCTGCATCGAATAACGTGACGCCGCGAATTGAAGGTGTGCCGCGACTACATGACCAACATCATCCAGTTCGGTTTGCAGCATCAATTCAAAGCTCGATTCCGCTACCGGCTGCTGACCGGGCAGCCACTGCAACGTTGCCGTCGTTTCAGGACGAGGTGCGCGCCACACGGCGAAACCATAAGCCGGCCGGGCCGCCGCCGATGCAAGCTCCGGCGACCAGTATTCTTGCCAGGTGCGATGTTGTTCCAGGTGCGTCGCCAGCTCAATGACCCAGCTATCAAACGGCGTCGCCGACACAAAAGCCAAATGCAGCGGCAGGCTTTTCTCGAAGACCCCTACGGCCTCGGCGAAATACCCGTAGTCGTCGCGACTGTCATGGCGCACGCCCACCAGCATGTGCGCCTGTCCGCTCAAGCGTCCCAGCAACAACCACCAGGCCGCTTGCGCCAACACGCTCGCAGGTTGTTGCAGAGCGTCAGCCACTTGCTGCAAGCCGTCGCGCAGCGTTGGCTCCAGCGCGATGCTCAGCAAGGCGGTCGCGGAATCAACTGTTGATTTGCGATAAGCCAACCAAGGGCTGGACAGCTCGGTATCCGCGCCTTGCAGATGTTCCTGCCAATAAATCCGGGCACCGGCGGCATCCTCGTCGAGCACAACTTCGCTGCGCCATTCCAGATACTGCGTGAACTCGCCCGGCGCATCATCGTCCTGCGCCAGACCTTGCTCATACGCGCGTTGCAGCTGTTGATAAATCAGCTGCAAACCGTGTTCATCGGCGCTGTGTCGGGCCACGCCCAGCACCAGTTTCCAGTGGTTGTCCGCCAGTCTGTAGAGCACAGCCTGGGCATTCTGCGACTCGACAAACGCACGCGCCGCCCATTCCGCGATCTGCGCCTGAATATCCGTCACGGTGTCGACCCGCGCCTGCACCGCCAACGGGAAGCGTTCAGCCCCGCCCGCGAACTGGCGAAGGCCATGGATACCCGCCGCTTTACCCAGGCGCGCGACCAGCATCGGCTGTTGCGCCAGCACAGCATCGAAGGCCAGTTGCAGGCGCTGCGGATCAAACAGGCCGATGATCTCGACGTGTATAAAGTGCAGCGCATCGGCGCAGGTCGGGGCCTTGGGCAACTGTTCCACCACGCGCTGCTGTTCCGGCGTCAGGGCGTAGCCCAGATCCTGCTGGTCCATCGATACGTCGTTCATGCGCCGGTTTCCTCGGTGTTCATTATTTGCAGGGCGCTGCGGTCGAACATGTCGCCCATGGCCACGACCATTTTGCGCGGGCCTTCGTACGGGTCGCGGGCGTGGGCCACGAGCATATTGTCGAGCAGGATCGCATCGCCTTTTTGCCAGTCGAAGCGCACCGCGCATTCCTCGTACAGTTCACCGATGCGTTGCATCACCTCGTCTTCGATCGGCGTGCCGTCGCCGTAATACACGTGACGCGGCATGCGCCCCAGGCCGAACATCGACAGCAGGTCTTCGCGCACATCCGGCTCCAGCCAATAGATGTGATGCAGTTGCACTTGGTTAAAGAACGATTTGGCCCCCGTCACCGGGTGACGAATGATCGCCGGCCCCGGCGTGCGGGTCTGCAATTCATCGTTGTCGAGCCAGCGCCATTCGATGCCGCCGGCGCGGCACCGGGCCTCGACTTCGGCACGGTCCTCGGTCTTGAAGAAGTGCTGCCACGACACGTCGAGCTTGTCGGTAAACGTGCGCACGTAGAGCAAGCCTTTGTCTTCAAACTTGTCACGCAGGTCCGCCGGCAGTTTTTCGTACATCAACCGGCAATCGACCACCGGCGTCGCACCGCCCGCCAGCGCTGCCTGCTCGCAATAGAACATCTGCTTGCGCGGCCAGCGGTCCTGATGGGAGCTCTCGTTGTGGAACAGGATCATCTTGCGTTCCGGGTACGGCGTGGAGCGGTAGGTGTTCTTGCCGCCTTCCTTCTTCGGCAAGTCGCCATACTGCCCGTAAAGGCCCGGCTGGATCGCTTCGGCGAAGGCTTCAAAACCCTGGATGCCGTCCAGCCGGAAACCGCGGAACAGAATGCCGGCATGTGCGGCCAGCTTCTGCTCGATCAATGGCCGGTTGCGGTTGATCCACTCGATCAGGTCCAGGTGCGGCTCGTTCGGCTCCAGCAACAAGGGAAACGGTTGCGGCGCGGCCAGCAGTGATTCACGCACCGGCGCTGGCCGGGGCTTGGCCGCCGTGGTGGCAGAGCGTTTGAGGAATTTGCCCAGTTTGTCGGCTTTCGGTCCCGGCGCAGCGGGCTTGGTGGCGACGGCCACATTGTCGACTGGCATGCTGATAGCTCCCAATTGAATGTCCTGATCAGCGACGATCTGTTCCAACAGGGCTATCCAGGCCTTGACCAGGGACTGAATGCGCTCGTGTCCGAACAAGGTTGTGGCGAATTGCCAATGACCCAGCAATTGCCCTTCTTCATCGTCAACGAACAACGCCATGTCGAATTTAGAATGGGTCTCCAGTGCCGGCAGCGTTTCCACGCTCAAACCGCCCATGGCTTGCACGCTTCCCGGCAGGTTGTTCATCACGAACAGCACCTGCACCAGCGGGTTCATGCCCTTGTGACGCGGCAGTCCGGAGGCGTCGACGATCATGTCGAATGGCAAGTCCTGATGCTCCAGCGCACCGAGCAAGGTGTCCTGCGTACGGCTGAGGAACGTCGAGAACGGCGCGGCCGCGTCGAAGCGCGAACGTAGCGGCAGGACGTTAACGAAGAAGCCGATCAGCCGTTCAAGTTCGGCCTGCTCGCGACCGGCGACATCGGCGCCGACCAGCACATCCGCCGCGCCACTGACCTGGTGCAGCAGCACCTGGAATGACGCCAGCAGCGTGCTGTACAAGGTGACGCCAGCGTCTTTGGCAACTGTGCGCAAGGCATGGGTCAAGTCGCGGGTGAGGCGGAATTGCACCGCATCGCCCTCATACGACGACACCGGCCCGCGCGGCGTGTCCAGCGGCAACGGCAACTGGCCGCTGTAACCCTTGAGCGTGTCTCTCCAATACGCTGCCTGCTGACCCATAACGCCTTGTTCTTCGAGCGCCCGTTGCCACAGGGCGAAGTCGGAATACTGCACGTCCAGTGCCGGCAAGGGCGTGGGATCGCCGTGTTGGGCCGCGTCGTAAATCTGCACCAGTTCGTTGATCAGCACGCCCATCGACCAGCCATCGGAAATGATGTGGTGCATGCAATACAGCAACACGTGTTCGGTCGGCGCCAGGTTCAGGATTCGCCCGCGCCACAACGGCGCCTGCTCCAGATCGATGGGTGTTCGCGCATTTTCCAGCGCCGCGTGTGCCACAAATTCTTCCTGAACACTGCGGGACAATCCGGACAAATCGGTGGCCGGGAAATCGACCTCGACCTGTTCGGCAATCAAAGCAATCGGGTCGCCTTCGTCATTCTGTGAGTAAGCCGTACGCAGCACTTCATGGCGGCTCACCACCTCGGCGAAACTGCTCAGCAGACGCTCGACCGACAGCTCGCCGCGCAAGCGCAACGCCATCGGCATGCCATAGGCCGATGTGCCACCGGACAGTTGCTCGGCGATCCACAAGCGGCGTTGCACCAGTGAAAGCGGCGCGACGCTTTTGTTGCCGTGGGCTACTAATTGCGCAACCTCGACAACAGGCTTCGCCTGGGTCTGCATCCAAGTCGCCAGATCCTGCAACCGTGGATGGCTGAACAGGTCGCGCAGGTTCAACGGGCAATCGCTGAGTTTGCGCAGGCGCGAAACCGCCTGGGTCGCCAGCAACGAATGCCCGCCCAATTCAAAGAAGTGATCGTTACGCCCGACCGCCTCCAGCTCCAGCACCTCTCGCCAGACCGTGGCGATCTGCTGTTCCAGCGTGCCGACCGGAGCGACAAACTCGCCGCTGGCCGCCGTGGCATCGACACGCGGCAAGGCGTTGCGGTCGATCTTGCCGTTGGGGCTCATCGGCAGGGTTTCGAGCAACAGCACGTGCGTCGGCACCATGTAATCCGGCAGGCTGGCCCGCAGCCGTGCCTTGAGTTCATCGCGCAGACTCGCCTGAGCCGCCGCGTTGCCACGGGCCAGTGCCGGGTCATCGAACGCGACGTAGGCGACCAGTTGCTGACCGATCGCCGCCGGTTGCGCCACCACCAGCGCTTGACGCACCGACGGTGACCGGAGCAGATGGGTTTCGATTTCACCGAGCTCAATGCGCAAGCCACGGATCTTCACTTGGTGGTCGAGACGCCCGACGTAGTCGATCAAGTTGTCGGTGCGATAACGCGCCAGGTCACCGGTGCGATAGAGGCGACCGCCACCGAGCGGATCGAACGGATCGGGAATGAAGCGCTCGGCGGTCAGGTCCGCGCGGTTGAAATAACCCCGGGCCAGCAACTCGCCGCCGATCACCAGTTCACCAACCACACCGACCGGGGCCGGTTGGCCGTGGATGTCCAGCACGTGCAAGCCGCGTCCCTGCAAGGCCTGGCCGATCGGCATGGTCGCCGGCAATGGGCGATGGCCCAGCGCGTAGTCGCTGCAATCGAGTTCGGTGGCGCTGACCGTGGCTTCGGTCGGGCCGTAGGTGTTGAGCAGGCGCACGTGGCCGAGGCCGGCATTGGCCCAGGTGGCCACGCCCTCCGGAGGCATCGCTTCGCCTCCGACGCTGACCAGGCGCAGCACGCCGTAATCACGCGGCGCCGAGGCTGCGAAGTCCTTGACCAGCATGGTCCAGTAGGCCGTGGTCAGGTCGCTGACGGTGATCTGTTTCTCCAGCACTTCACGGTGCCAGGTTTCACTGTCCCAGATCTCCGGTCCGCGCAGCACCACCGACGCCCCGCAAATCAGCGGTGGATAAAGCTGCTCGACGAAGGCATCGAAATTGAACGTGGCAAATTGCAAACCACGATCCGCCGCGCTGAGATCATGGAAACCCACGGTCACCTGGGTGTGCCGGGACAGTGCTGAATGGTCGATGGCCACGCCTTTGGGGCGCCCAGTGGAACCGGAAGTGAACATGACGTAGGCGAGGTTCTGCGGGCTGCAACGGACCGGCAGGTTGTCGTTCTGCTGCGGCCACTCCAAGTGATCGAGGCTGAGCACAGTGACGTGTTTCGTGGCCGGCAGCGCGCCTCGTAAATGACTCTGGGTCAGCAACACGCGCAGACCGCTGTCCTCGATCATCGCCCCCAGGCGCTCGGCCGGGTACTCCGGGTCCAGCGGCACATAAGCACCACCGGCCTTGAGCACCGCCAACAGGCTTACGATCATCTGGGGCGAACGCTCGACCGCGATGCCCACCCGCACATCGGGGCCGACGCCGTGCTGCACCAGCACCCGCGCCAACTGGTTGGCCTGGCTGTTGAGATCGGCGTAGCTCAGGCGTTGTTCGTTGTAGATCAACGCCAATGCCTCCGGGGTCTTGGCCGCCTGATGCTCGAACAGTTGCTGCACACAATGTTCGTCGCTCGGTTGCACCAAAACTTCGCGCAGCGCCACCGGCACCAGAGTCAATTCACCGAGGCAACGCTCGGCCGGTGCGTTCACCATCTGCTGCAGGAGCTGGTCGAGGCACGCGCCCAATCGCTCGATCACCGCGCCATCGAACTGTTGACGGTCGTAGCTGAACTGCAACGACAATTGCGTGCCGAGCGTCACCGACAGCGTCAGCGGGTAGTTGGTCTGTTCGAAGTTCGCCACAGCGCCGAAATGCAGGTGGTGAGACGCGCCCTGTTGCAACGCGTCGGCAACCGGGTAGTTCTCGAACACCAGGATCGAGTCGAACAGTGCTTCACCGCCCTGCCCGGCCCAGCGCTGGATGTCGAATAGGGGCGTATGTTCCTGCTCGCGCAGCAGCAGGTTTTGCGCCTGCACCTGTTGCAACCATTGCGCCAACGGCTGCTCGGCACGCGGGCTGGCGATCACCGGCAAGGTGTTGATGAACAGGCCGATCTGCTGCTCGACGCTGTCCAACTGCGCCGGACGCCCGGAGACCGTGGCGCCGAAGCTGACCGTGTCCTGCCCGGTGCAACGCTGCAGCAACAGCAGCCACGCGGCCTGCACCAAGGTGTTGGCGGTGACTTTTTGCGCCCGGGAAAATTGGTTGAGGCTGGCGGTGCGTTCGGCATTCAGATTGAGGAAATACTCGCCCTGACCGGTCACGTCACTGGCGCTGTGAAGCAGCGCTTTTGCCAGACAGGTCGGCTCGGCGTAACTCGCCAGTTGCGCCTTCCAGAAGTTTTCACTGACTTGCGAATCCTGACGAGCCAGCCACTCGATGTAGTCGCGATAACGCCCTACGCTGATCGCCGGGGCCTGCCCGTTGTAGCGTTGCAGCACCTCGCCCAGCAACTGCGAATTGCTCCAGCCGTCCATCAGAATGTGATGGCTGGTGTAGATCAGGTGATAACCCTCGACGCTGACCCGTACCACCAGCAAGCGCAGCAACGGCGCGTCGCGCAGATCGAAGCCCTGCTGGCGTTGCTCGGTCGCCAACTGGTTGAGCGCCTGCGGCAGATCACTGCGGTCGCGCCAGTCAAGGACGCTGAACGGCACGCGCAAATCCTTGTGGATCACTTGCAACGGACGCTGCAATTCGCCGTCCCAGATAAAACTGCTGCGCACTACATCATGGGCATCCATTGTGCCTTGCCAGGCATCGCGGAAACGCTCGACGTACAGACCGTCGACGTCGACGCACAGCTGATTGATGTAATCGCCGGGCTGTTGCTCGTACAGCGTGTGGAACAGCATGCCCTGCTGCATCGGTGACAGTGGGTAGATGTCTTCGATCTGCCGTGGCGTGACCGTCAGGCTGTCGAGTTGCTGTTGCGTCAGCCCGGCCAACGGGAAGTCGGAGGGCGTCAGGCCTTGATGCGAAGGCTCGCAGCAGTGCTCGATCAACAGCTCAAGTTCCCGGGCGTAGGCATGCGCCAATCTTTCGATGGTCGCTTCATCGAACATCTGACCGCTGAAGGTCCAGCCAATGCTCAACTCGCCGGCATACACCCGGCCGTTCAGGGTCAGCCAGTTATCCAGCGTGGCCAGCGGGCTCTGATTGGCGCCGGCGGACTCGGTGGCCGGGGTCAGCAATACGCCGGAGTCCCCGGCAAACCCGGCGTCGAACTGGCCGAGGTAGTTGAAGGTGATGCGCGGCACCGGCAGGTCTTTGAGCGCTTGCCGCGTCAAGTCGTTGCCGAGGTAGCGCAACGCACCGAAACCCAGGCCCTTGTCGGGAATCGCGCGCAGTTGTTCCTTGATGGCCTTGATCGACGCACCCGGTTCGGTCGCCGTGGTCAGGCGCACCGGGAACAGGCTGGTGAACCAGCCGACACTGCGGCTCAGGTCGAGCTTTTCGAACAGGGCTTCGCGACCATGGCCTTCGAGCTGGATCAGGGTCGACGCGTCGCCCGTCCACTCGCCGATCACCCGCGCCAGTGCGGTCAACAGCAGGTCATTGATCTGCGTGCGATAGGCCGCGGGCGCGTCCTGCAACAGCTTGCGGGTCTGTTCCTTGTCCAGGCGGGTCTGCACGTGCAGCGCGTGACGATTGTGCAATTCAGACTGCGGCCGATCACAGGGCAGATTCTGGCTTGCGCCCTGTAGCTTCGTTGTCCAGAACGCAAGCTGTTCTTGCATCGGTGCGCTGTCGGCATGTGTTTTCAAGCGGTGCGCCCAAGCCTGCGTGGCGCTGGTCTTGGCCGGCAACTTGAGCGGATGGCCCGCGTGGAACTGCTCGTACGCCTGTTGCAGGTCTTCCAGCAAAATCCGCCACGACACGCCGTCCACCACCAAGTGATGGATCACCAGCAGCAAGCGCTGGCTGCCATCGGCCATGTTCGCCAGCACCGCGCGCAACAGCGTGCCGCTGGCCAGGTCGAGGCTGCGCTGGGCTTGCTCGGCGAGCTGTTCAAGCGCTGCCGCATCCGCGACGTCTGCCTGCCACAACACGGTCTCGTGTTGTTCATCCTGTGAGCGATGCGTTGCGACCCAGGCACCGCCCTCGACCGTGAACGCCAGACGCAATGCATCGTGATGCGCCACCAGTGCTTCTAATGCCTGCTCCAAATACCCGGCGTGCAACGTTCGTGCGGATTTGAGCAGCACCGACTGGTTCCAGTGATGCGGCTCGGCCAGTTCACGCTCGAAGAACAATTGCTGGAACGGCAACAACGGCGTCCGCCCGCTGACCGGTCCCTGATCAATATTCAGCGTCGCCTGGCCGACCGTGGCCACGGCCGCCAGGCTTTGCACTGTCTGGTGCAGGAACAGGTCTTTCGGGCTGAAATGAATCCCTGCCTGACGGGCGCGGCTGACCACTTGAATCGAGATGATCGAATCGCCGCCCAGCTCAAAGAAGTTGTCGCTGATGCCCACGGGGTTGCGTCCAAGCACGCTTTGCCAGATCTCTACCAGCGCCTGTTCGGTGCTAGTGGTCGGCGCGCTGTAGGCGTGGCGGCTGACGCTGGTGTCGGCTTTTGGCAGGGCCTTGCGCTCCAGTTTGCCGTTGGGGCTGACCGGCATTCTCTCCAGCCAAAGCCAATGCTGCGGCACCATGTATTCCGGCAGGCTCTGGCTCAGATGCACTTTTAAGGTGTGCTGAATGGCCTGACGGGTGGCGTCGTCGGCGCTGAGCAGCGCCGCACGTTGTGGTACCACGTAGGCCACCAGCAGGGTTCCGTCCTGGGCGATGACCACGGTTTCGCGGACCTCGGCGTGTTCGGCCAGACGCGCCTCGATCTCGCCCAGTTCAATGCGCAAGCCACGGATTTTCACTTGATGGTCGATGCGCCCGGCGTACTCGATCACGCCGTCGGCACGGTAGCGCGCGAGGTCGCCGGTACGGTACAGGCGCTGGCCGTTGCCGAACGGGCTGGTGACGAAACGTTCGGCGGTCAACGACGGTCGACGGTGGTAACCACGGGCCAGGCCCTCGCCGCCGAGGTACAGCTCACCGGTCACACCGACCGGCAGCGGCGCCAGCTCGGCGTCGAGGACGTAGGTGCTCACGTTGGCAATCGGCTGACCGATCGGCACCACGTCGTGGCCTTCGTCAATGCAGGTCCAGTGAGTGACGTCGATCGCGGCTTCAGTCGGGCCGTAAAGGTTATACAGCCCGGCGTTCGGCAACTGGGCGAACACCTGCTGCTGCGCGTCGACTTGCAGCGCTTCGCCGCTGCAAATGATGCGGGTCAGGCTGGTGCAGGCGGCCACGGCCGGGTCTTGCACGAACATCTGCAACATCGACGGCACGAAGTGCAGCGTGGTGATCTGTTGCGCGGTGATCAGTTCGATCAGTTGCGCCGGATCGCGGTGCGCGCCCGGGGCCGCGACCACCAGCGTCGAACCGGTCAGCAACGGCCAGAAGAACTCCCAGACCGACACGTCGAAACTGAACGGGGTCTTTTGCAGCACTTTGTCCGAGGCATCAAGTCGATACGCCTGTTGCATCCAGCACAAACGGTTGACCAGCGCCGAATGGCGGTTGGCCGCGCCCTTGGGTTGGCCGGTGGAACCGGAGGTGTAGATCACGTAGGCGAGGTTTTCGCCGTCGAGGATCGGCTGTGGATTGGCCTCGCTTCGCCGGTCGAGCCAGTCGTTATCCTGATCCAGCACCAGGCTGTGAATACCGGCGGGAATCGGCAGTTGCCCGAGCAGATGATTTTGCGTCAGCAACAATTGAATGCCGCTGTCTTCAAACATGTAGGCCAGACGCTCCGAGGGGTATTCCGGGTCCAGCGGCACATAGGCGCCGCCGGCCTTGAGGATCGCCAGCAGGCCAACGACCATTTCCACTGAACGTTCGGCGGCGATGCCCACCCGCACGTCCGGCCCGACGCCCTGCTCGATCAATCGATGCGCCAACCGGTTGGCCCGGACGTTGAGTGCGGCGTAGCTCAAGCGTTGCTCGCCAAACACCAGCGCACAGGCGTCCGGGGTTTTCCCAACCTGATCCTCGATCAGCAGGTGCACCGGGCGTTGCAGCGGGTAGTCGGCGGCGGTGGCGTTCCAGTCGCGCAGCATGTGTTGGCGTTCGTGTTCATCCAGCAGCGTCAGTTGCGCCACCGAACAGTTGATGTCTGCCACCAGATGGCGCAGCAGCTTCAGCCAGTGACGCCCCATGCGCTCAATCGTCGGAGGCTCGAACAAATCCGTGGCGTAAGTCAGCGAGGCGTGCAGCCCCTGCGGGTTATCGCTGGTGTCCAGGGTGAGGTCGAATTGCGCGTTGCGGTGCTCCCCACTGAGGTTTTCCAGTTCGATGCCCGGCAACGCCGGGGCCAGGGTCGATTCGGCTTCGCTGCGATGGTTGAACATTGCCTGGAACAACGGGCTGTGGCTGAGGTTGCGTTGGACCTGCAAGGCATCAACAAGCTGCTCGAACGGCAAGTCCTGGTGCATCTGCGCCGCCATCGCCGTGTGCTTGACCTGCTGTAGCAACTGCGCCGCCGTCAGCTCGGCATCGAACTCGGCACGCAGCACCTGGGTGTTGACGAAGAAGCCGATCAGGCGCTCGGTTTCCAGGCGGTTGCGGTTAGCAATCGGCACGCCGACGCGGATGTCCGCCTGACCGCTGTAGCGATGCAGCAGGGTCTGGAACGAGCCGAGCAACAGCATGAACAGGGTGACGTTTTCGCGGCGGGCCAAGGCTTTCAGCCCAACGGCTAAAGCATCGTCGATGTGAATCGGCAGGCGTGCGCCACGGAAACTTTGCTGCGCCGGACGCGGATGATCGGTCGGCAATTCCAGCAGCGGTTGTTCGCGGCCCAATTGTTGAGTCCAGTAGTTCAACTGACGATCCCGCTCGCCGGCCGCCATCCATTGGCGTTGCCACACGGCGTAGTCGGCGTATTGCACCGGCAGCGCCGGCAGTTCGACCGCCGAATACAGCGCCAGCAGGTCGTCGATCATCACCTGCAACGACCAGGCATCGGACACAATGTGGTGCAGCGTCAGCACCAAAACGTGATCCTGCTCGCCAACCTGCAACAGCACGCAGCGCACCAGTGAACCGTCGTGCAAGTCAAACGGACGTTGAGTTTCCGCCTCGAAAAACCGCTTGATGTTCGCCTCGTCGCCGACCGCCAAACGCTGCTCGGTGAAGCTGACACGCCCTTGCGTCTGGATCACTTGCAAGGTCTGTCCGTCTTCCTCGATGAACGCGGTGCGCAGGCTTTCGTGGCGTTCGACCAGTGCCTGGAAGCTGCGTTGCAGCGCCGATTTGTCCAGCGCGCCCCGCAGGCGCACGGCGGTGGGAATGTTATAGGCGGCGCTGTCGGGGTCCATTTTCCACAGGAACCATTGACGCTCCTGAGCGAAGGACAGCGCCAGCGGTTGGTCCCGCGCAACGCGGGTGATCGCCGGTGGCTGCTCGCCCTGCCCGACGTCCAGCGCGCGGACGAAATCCTGCAGGACGCTGTGTTCGAACAGGCTGCGCAACGGCACCTGAATGTTCAGCAACCGACGCACGCGCGACACCACTTGCGTGACCAGCAGCGAGTGCCCGCCGAGTTCGAAGAAGTTGTCGGTCAAACCCACGCGGTCGAGCTTGAGCACGTCCTGCCAGATCGCCGCGACCTGCTGCTCGCGCTCGCTGTGCGGCGCCAGGTAATGCACTTGCAACTGGCCGACATCCACCGCTGGCAGCGCCTGGCGGTTGAGCTTGCCGTTCGGGGTCAATGGCAGACGCTCAAGAAACAGCAGGTGCGCCGGCACCATGAATTCCGGCAGGCATGCCTTGATCGCCGCCTTTAACTCATCGCGCAAGCGTTGTTGATCGTCAGCGCAAGTCAGGTCCAGTTGCGGCGAGACCACGTAGGCGACCAATTGCTGACCGCCCAAGGCTTCTTGCGCCAGCACTGCCACTTCGCGCACCGCCGATTGTTCGAGCAGACGCGCTTCGATTTCACCAAGTTCGATACGGAAGCCGCGGATCTTCACCTGATGGTCGATGCGGCCCACGTACTCGAGCACGCCGTCATGTCGATGGCGTGCGAGGTCTCCGGTGCGATACAGCCGCGCGCCATTGCCGAATGGATCGGGCAGGAAGCGCTCGGCGGTCATCGCCGGACGGTCGTGATACCCACGCGCCAGGCCATCGCCGCCGATCAGCAATTCGCCGATGGCACCTGCCGGGTTCGGCGCAAGCTCGTCACCGAGGATGTACAGCGTGGTGTTGGCAATCGGTTTGCCCAGATATGGCTGATGTTGTGACGGAGTCAGTTGCCAGGTCGCCGACCAGATCGTGGTTTCGGTCGGGCCATAGAGGTTCCACACCTGCCCCGCCAGGCCAAGCATGCGCTGGGCCAGATCATCGGCCAGCGCTTCACCGCCACAGAGCAATTTGCAGCCGCGCAGGATCGGCGCCTGTTCGTGATCGAGCAGCATGCGCCAGGTCGACGGCGTGGCTTGCACCACCGTGACCTGCTGCTGGCGGATCATCTCCAGCAAGGCTTGCGGGTCCTGAGCGGTCTGCTTGTCCACCAGCACCACGCGGGCACCGCACAGCAATGGGCCGTAGATTTCCAGGCCGAAAATATCGAACGAAAACGTGGTCAGCGACAGCATGCGGTCCCGGGCCGCCAGCCCCGGTTCGCTCACCATGCTGGTCACGAAGTTCACCAGCGACCGATGGCGCACCATCACGCCTTTGGGCTTGCCGGTGGAGCCGGAAGTGTAAATCGCATACGCAAGGTTTTCGCCATCGATGGCGACGTGCGGATCGGCCTCGCTGTAGCCACGGGCGTGCTTGCCGTGCGGGTCGAGTAGCAGTGTTTGTACGTCGTGCGGAATCGGCATTTGTCCGATCAGATGCGCCTGGGTCAGGAGCAATTGAAGGCCGCTGTCCTCGATCATGTGCGCCAGCCGGTCCTGCGGATATTGCGGGTCCAGCGGCACGTAGGCGCCGCCGGCCTTGAGAATCGCCAACAGCCCGACAAGCATTTCCAGGCTGCGGTCGACGGCAATGCCGACCAGCCGATCCGGGCCGACGCCGAGTTCGATCAGGCGATGGGCCAATTGATTGGCCTGACGGTTGAGCTGCGCGTAATCCAGCGATTGCCCGTCGAACACCAGCGCCGTGGCCTGCGGCGTGCGCAAGGCCTGGGCTTCGATCAACTGATGGATGCAACGGTCGGTCGGGTAGTCGGCGGCGCTGTGGTTCCAGTCCACCAGCACTTGCTGTTGCTCGTTCGCGTCGAGCAGCGCCAGTTCGCCGACCCGTTGCTGCGGATCGGCGACGATGCTGCCCAGCAGGGTTTGCCAGTGCCGGGCCAGCCGTTCGATGGTGGTGTGATCGAACAGATCGGTGGCGTAGGTCAGCTGCGCACTGAGGCCTTCGGCACCGTCGAAAGTTTCCAGGGTCAGGTCGAACTGCGCGGTGCGCGCCGGTTGATGCAGATGGCGGAGGGTCAGGCCCGACGAATCGGCCGTCTGGGCACGGCGGGTCGCGCCACTGCTCTGGTGGTTGTACATGACCTGGAACAGCGGGCTGTAACTGAGGCTGCGTTCCGGTTGCAGCGCTTCCACCAGTTGTTCGAACGGCAGGTCTTGATGGGCCTGCGCTGCTATCGCAGTGTCCTTGACCTGGGACAGCAGCGTGCTGAAGCGCGCTTGTGGATCAAACTCGGTGCGCAGCACCTGGGTGTTGACGAAGAAGCCGACGAGGCGCTCGGTTTCGACCCGGTTGCGGTTGGCGGTGGGTACGCCGACACGAATGTCGGCCTGACCGCTGTAACGGTGGAGCAAGGTCTGAAACGAGGCCAGCAACAGCATGAACAGCGTGACGTTCTGCGTTTTGGCCACGGCCCGCAGTTGCTCGGCCAATGATGCCGGCAACGCCAGTTCGACCCGCGAACCGCGCAGGCTTTGCACCGCCGGGCGCGGATGGTCGGCGGGCAATTCCAGCACCGGATGATCGGTGCCCAATTGGGTGTGCCAGTAGCTCAATTGGCGCTCGCGTTCGCCGGCCTCCATCCAGTGTCGTTGCCAGATGCCGTAATCGGCGTACTGGATCGACAGCGGTGGCAGCGCCGATTCCTGGCCCTGACGGAAAGCGCCATACAGGTGCAGCAGCTCCTCGACCATGACCCGCATCGACCCGCCATCGGACGCGATGTGGTGCTGGGTCAACGTCAGCACATGGTCCTGGGCGCCGAGGCGCAGCAGGCTGACGCGCAGCAGCGGTCCGTTGATCAGGTCGAAGGGCTGCGCGATCTGCGCGGCAACAAACGCCTCGATCTGTTCTTCGGTCGGCAGCGTTTGATCCAGTTCCTGGACGTTGATCGTCAGCGTCATCTGCGGATGAATCACCTGCACCGCACAGTCGTCCTGCTGCAAGAAAGTGGTGCGCAAGCTTTGATGGCGCTCGATCAGGCTGTTGAAGCCGCGTTCAAGTGCTGCCACGACGAGGTCACCGTGCAATTGCAGGGCGGTGGGAATGTTGTAGGCGGCACTGTCGGGGTCCATTTGCCAGAGAAACCATTGGCGTTCCTGGGCAAAGGACAGCGGCACCGGATCAAACTGCGATTGGGTTTCCGGGATCGGCAAGTTGGCCGGCGACACCCCTTCTTCGAGCATCTTTTGCAGGTACACCCTGCGCTTGTCGAGCGGCAAAGTAATGAAGCGCCGGGCGATTTTCAAAGCGACATTGGTGTCCATCAAGCTTCCTCCATTTCGTCAAGCAGGGCGTCCAGCTTGCTCAGTTTCGCGGTATCGACCTGCTCACCGTCGATGGCCAGTTGGCTGACGAAGTCCATAAGTACGGGGTGTTGAAAAATCAGTTGCGGGGTCAGTTTCAGCCCCAATTCCAGTTGCAGCCGAGAGACCACATTGACCGCCAGCAGCGAGTGCCCGCCGAGCTCGAAGAAGTGGTCGTGCAGGCCGACGCGTTCGAGGTCCAGCACTTGCTGCCAGATCGCCGCGACTTGCTGCTGAAGTTCGCTGACCGGCGCGACATAGCCGGCCTGCAACTGGCTGGCGTCCACCGCCGGCAAGGCCTTGCGATCGAGCTTGCCGTTGGGGGTCAGCGGCAGTTGCGCGATGAATAGCACGTGAGCCGGCACCATGTACTCAGGCAGGCTGTCCTTGAGTCGCGCCTTGAGTTCGGCGCGCAGGCGGCGTTGCGCGTCGGCGTCGTCAAGGGCCAGTTGCGCGGGGACCACGTAGGCCACCAATTGCTGACCACCGAGGGCTTCCTGGGCCAGCACCGCCACATCGCTGACGGTAGGCTGTTGCAACAGGCGCGCTTCGATTTCACTCAGCTCGATACGCAAGCCACGGACCTTCACCTGATGGTCGATGCGGCCGCGGTACTCGATCACGCCGTCGTCCTGATAACGGCTCAGGTCGCCGGTGCGGTACAGACGTTCGCCATGGCCGGCGAACGGGTTGGGCACGTAGCGCTCGGCGGTCATGCCCGGACGCCCCAGGTAACCACGGGTGATGCCGGCGCCGGCCAAGTACAACTCCGCCGACACGCCTTGCGGCACCGGCTGCAGGTCGGCGTCCAGCAGGTAGCTGGCGGTGTGTTTCAGCGGCCGACCGATGTTCGCCATGCCGCCTGCGGTGCGGCGGGTCCACGTGGAATAAGTGGTGTCTTCCGACGGGCCGTACAGGTCGTAGACGTGGTTGACCGTTGATTGTTCGTAGAGTGAATCGACCAGCGTCTGCTTCAGCGGCTCGCCCGCCAGATTGATGATGCGCACGCCCGGCGGGATTTGCCCGGCGGCATGCAGCGCATTGATCGCCGACGGCACGGTATTGATCAGGCGCACTTGATCGCGCGCTGGCAAAAGCGGCAATTCCAGCGCATTGCGGGCGATGATCAGCGAGCCGCCGTTGGCTAGGGTGACAAACAGCTCCCACACCGACAGGTCGAAGCACACTGAAGTGGAGGCCAGCACGCCTTGAATATCTTCGCGGCTGTACACCGATTGCGACCAGTCGATCAGCGCCAGCACGTTGCGATGGGCAATCGCTACGCCTTTGGGTTTGCCGGTGGAACCGGAGGTGTAGATTACGTACGCGAGGTTGTCGGGGGTGACGCGAGTCAGCGGCGCGCTGTCGGGATAACCTTCGGCGGCGCCCATCAGCAGCACTTGAGTGCCGCTCGCCACGTTGAGTTGCCCCGCCACCGCCGGCTCGGTCAGCAACAACAAAGCGCGGCTGTCTTCGAGCATGTAGGCGACCCGCTCGGCCGGGTAGTCCGGATCGAGCGGCACATACGCACCCCCGGCCTTGAGCACCGCGAGCAGCGCGATCAGCAATTGCTCGGAACGCTGCATCGCCACGCCGACCCGCACTTCCGGGCCGACGCCTGCTTCGATCAGCTTGTGCGCCAAGCGGTTGGCTTGCGCATCGAGTTCGGCATAATTCAGCTGTTTCGTACCGAAGGTCACCGCCAGCGCATCCGGCGTCGCTGCAACCTGCAGTGCGATCAATTCATGGATGCACAGGTTGTCGGCGAAGCCTTCGTCTATACGGTTCCAGTCATAAACGATGCGCTGCTGTTCAGCTTGATCCAGCAAGACCAACTCGGCGAGGCAACGTTGTCCACCCTCGGCCATCTGGCTCAGCAGGTGCTGCATGTGCTCCGCCAGTTGCGCCACAGTCGGCGCGGCAAATTGGCCACGTTGATAGCTGAAATGCAGCGCCAGTTGCTGGTCCAGGCTCACCAGCAACGTCAGCGGGTAGTTGGTTTGTTCGTGGCTGGCCACCGGGCCGAAACGCAGCCCTTGCGGCGCGCCTTGTTCCAGCACCTGGGAGATCGGGTAGTTCTCGAACACCATCAACGTGTCGAACAGCGCTTCACCGCCCTGCCCCGCCCAGCGCTGGAGATCGAACAACGGCGTGTGCTCGAACTCGCGCAGCGCCAAATTCTGCGCTTGCACCGCTTGCAGCCAGCGGTCGAGCGACTGTTCCGCACGTGGCGTGGCGATCACCGGCAAGGTGTTGATGAAGAGGCCGATCTGTTGCTCCACGCCCGGCAAATCCGCCGGACGACCGGCGACCGTCGCGCCAAACGCGACGGTGTCTTTGCCGCTGTAGCGTTGCAGCAGCAACAGCCACGCCGCCTGCACCAGGGTGTTGAGCGTGACTTTCGAGGCCCGGGCAAACTCGCCCAGTCGCGCGGTCAGGTCGGCATCCAGCACCTGGAAATGATCGCCATAACCTTCGGCGCCCGCCGTTGGTTGCGGGACCGTCTGCGCCAGGCGGGTCGGTTCCTCCAGCTGACTCAGGACCGGGGTCCAGAACGCTTCGCTGGCCGCCGTATCCTGGCGTTGCAACCAGCCGATATAGTCGCGATAACGCCCGCTGTTCGCCGCGACGATTTGGCCGCTGTAGCGTTGCAGCACTTCACCGAGCAACTGAGAATTGCTCCAGCCGTCCATCAGGATGTGGTGGTTGGTGTAGATCAGGTGATGGCGCTGATCTTCGAGGCGCACAATCACCAAACGCAGCAGGCTGGCATCACTCAAGCTCAGGTTTTGCCGCTCGCTGTCGGCCAGCGCTTGCAGCGCCTGTTCAGGCTGCGGGTGAGCGCGCAGGTCGTGCAGGCTGTAAGGCAGCGGCGCGTGTTTACTGACCACCTGCACCGGGGTTGGCAGCTCGCCCTGCCAGACAAACCGCGTGCGCAGAATGTCGTGGGCCGCGACGGTCGCTTGCCAGGCTTGACGAAAACGCTCGGGCTCCAGGCCTTCGACGTCCAGGCGCATCTGGTTGATGTAATCGCCCGAGGTCTCTTCGTACACCGCGTGAAACAGCATGCCCTGCTGCATGGGCGACAGCGGGTACACATCCTCGATCATCTGCGCCGGCAGCGGCAGACGGTCGAGTTGAGCTTGGTTCAACGACGCCAACGGAAAGTCCGACGGCGTAACGCCGTGGTGCTCGGCCTGGCAGCAATGGCCGATCAGTGCCTGCAACTCCTGCGCGTAGTCGTCGGCCAGTCGCTGAATGGTCGCTTCATGGAACATGTCGCGGCTGAAAGTCCAGCCCAGATTCAGCTCGCCGCCATACACCTGACCATTGAGCGCCAGTTGATTGGCCAGCGGCGCCTCGGCGTCCAGCTCATCGCCGGCTGCTTCGCTGGACGGCACGAACAAGGCGCCGTCGGCCTCAGTGAAACTGCCGTCGAACTGGCCCAGATAGTTGAAGGTCAGGCGCGGCACTGGCAATCGGGCCACGGCTTGACGGGCAGTGTCGTCACCCAGATGGGCCAGCGCGCCAAAACCAATGCCTTTGTTGGGGATCGCGCGCAGCTGTTCCTTGATCTGTTTCAGCGAGTCGCCGAGGTCGGCCGTCGGGGTGAGTCTGGTCGGGTACAGGCTGGTGAACCAACCCACGGTGCGGGTCAGGTCGACCCCGTCGAACAGCTCTTCGCGGCCATGCCCTTCGAGCTGGATCAGCGCGCTTTCGGCGCCGGTCCAGCGCACCATGACCCGGGCCAGCGCGGTCAGCAGCAGATCGTTGACCTGGGTGCGATAGGCCGCCGGGGCGTCTTGCAGCAGTTGACGGGTCAGGTCGCGATTGAGTTGCGTACGCACGGTCAGGGCCTGCTTGTTTTGCAGCCCACCGTCGGGGTTGTCCATGGGTAACGCCACGTCGGCGCCGTGCAATAGCTGTTGCCAGTCGGCCAGCTCACGCTGCAACGGCGCACTGCGCGCATAAGTTTGCAGGTGTTGCGCCCAGACCTTGGCCGCACTGGTTTTTGCCGGCAGCCGCACCGGCTCGCCCAGCGCCAATTGACAGTAGGCGGTTTGCACATCGTCGAACAGAATCCGCCACGACACGCCGTCCACCACCAAATGGTGGATCACCAGCAACAGTCGCTGGCTGCCGTCATCGAGGTTGGCCAGCACCGCGCGCAGCAACGGGCCGTCGTGCAGGTTCAAACTGCGTTGCGCGGTGTTGGCGGCGGCTTCGAGTCCGGCCGCGTCGGCGACGTCCACCGACCAGACCAGCGCTTCGGTCTGGCTGTTCAGCGAGCGGTAGTCGGCGCGCCAGCCATCGGCCTGTTCGACGAAGCTCAGGCGCAGACCATCGTGATGCGCCACCAGCGCGCCGAGCGCCTGCTCCAGCAGTCCGGCGTCGAGGGTTTGCGTCGGCTTGAGCATCACCGCCTGATTCCAGTGCTGACGCTTGGGAATGCTCTGTTCGAAGAACAGCCGCTGCACCGGCAATAACGCCAATTCGCCCGTGACGGGGCCCTGATCAATCAGTTGTAGCGGTTCGCCAACCCGCGACACCAAGGCCAAAGCCTGCACGGTCTGGTGTTGGAACAGGTCCTTGGGGGTAAGTCGAATGCCGGCCTGACGGGCGCGGCTGACCACTTGAATCGAGATGATCGAGTCGCCGCCGAGCTCGAAGAAATTATCGCTCAGGCCGACGTGCTCAAGCTTGAGCACGTCCTGCCAGATCGTCGCCAGTTGCTGTTCCAGCGCGCTTTGCGGCGCGACGTAGGCTTGCTGCAACTGGCTGACGTCAGGCTTGGGCAGGTGCTTGCGATCGAGTTTACCGTTCGGCGTCAGCGGCAGGCGTTCCAGCACCAGCACATAGGCCGGGACCATGTGCGCCGGCAATGCGACTTTCAATTGCTCGCGCAGGGTCTCGGCGAAATTGCCGCGCCCGGCATTGGCCACATCGGCGACCACATACGCCACCAGACGCTTGCCGCTACCGGCGCTGCCTTCCTGGGCCACGACCACGGCTTCGCGAACACCGGCCAAGGCTTGCAAACGCGCTTCGATTTCCCCCAGTTCAATGCGAAACCCACGGATTTTCACCTGATTGTCGATGCGATCCAGGTAGTCGAACGTGCCGTCGATACGCTGGCGCACCAGGTCGCCGGTGCGGTAAAGCAAACCACCGCCGATGCCGAACGGATCGGCGACAAAACGCTCGGCCGTCAGGCCCGGACGGTTCAGGTAACCCCGGGCCAGGCCGGTGCCGCCAAGGTACAACTCGCCGGCCATGCCTTGCGGCAGCAGATTCAGGTCGGCGTCGAGCACGTAGGCGCTGCGGTCGCCGATGCGGCTGCCGATCGGTGCATACGCGGCGCCGCACGGCACCTCGCGCCCGGCCTTCCAGATCAGCGGCGTGACCACGGTTTCGGTCGGGCCGTAGCCGTTGATGATGTAGTCGGGGTCGAGAGCGCGCCTGACCCGTTCGAAGCTGGCGGCCGGCACCGCATCGCCACCGAAGCAATAGATCCGCACCTTCGGTGGGTTACCTTCGCGCTCGGCATGCTCGGCAAGTTGTTGCAGGTACACCGGCGGGAACGCCACCACCGTCACGCCGTGCTCGCGCATGGCGTTGTAGGTCTGCTCCGGGGTCCACAGGCTGTCATCGCGAATCAGCAGCGACGCACCGTGGGTCAGGCTGGTCAGCCAGCGTTCATGGGCACCGTCGAAGGCGAAGGACATGAAATGGAATTCGCAGTCGCTGTCGCGCATTTCGTAGCGTTCGCCGATGGCCTGGCAATGCATCGCCAGCGGGCCGTGGGCGACGCTCACGCCTTTCGGGTTGCCGGTGGAACCGGAGGTGTAAATCACGTAGGCGAGGTTTTGCGGATCGAGCTGAATGTGCGGCGCGGTCAGCGGCTGATCAACGAGGTCGAGACCGTCGAGTTGCAGCATTGCCACTGAGGCCTGAACCGGTAATTGCGCAGACACTGAGGAGTCGGTCAGCAACAATGCCAGGCCAGAGTCTTCCATCAGATACGCCAGGCGTTCAAGCGGATAACGGGTGTCCAACGGCACATAGGCGCCACCGGCCTTGAGCACTGCCAGCAGCGCGACGATCACGCCTTCACTGCGCGGCAGGGCCACGCCGACCCTGGTTTCCGGTCCGACACCGCGCGCGATCAACGCGTGGGCCAGTTGGTTGGCGCGCTGATCGATGGCGCCGTAGCTGAAGTGCTGGCCGGCGAAAATCACCGCTGTGCGCTCGGGACGCTGCGCCGCCAGTTCGGCAATGCGCTGGTGCACCGCTACGTTTATCGGGTAAGGCTGCGGCTGATTGGCAGCCTGTTGCCCGGCCAGTTCGGCGGCACTGGTCAGGGCAATTTCACCCAAGTGGCGATCAGCGGATTCGGCGAACTGTCCCAGCAAATGCAGCAAGTGCTGGCTGATGCGCTCGATGACGGCCCCCGGGAACAGCGCCCGGTCGAAGCTGTAATGCAGGGTCAGGGTCTGGCCGAAGGTCACGGCGATGCTCAGCGGGTAATGTGATTGTTCAAGGTGGGTCACTTCACCGAACACCACGCCCTGCTCCGATCCTTGTTGCAGCGCTCGGGC
Organism: Pseudomonas sp. GB2N2; assembly: GCF_054897705.1. NCBI lineage: Bacteria > Pseudomonadati > Pseudomonadota > Gammaproteobacteria > Pseudomonadales > Pseudomonadaceae > Pseudomonas > Pseudomonas sp. GB2N2. Next base: position 473,387 of record NZ_CM142701.1, on the reverse strand, counting down.
AATCGGGTAGTTCTCGAACACCAGGATGTTGTCGAACAGTGCTTCGCCACTCTGTCCGGCCCAGCGTTGAATGTCCGCCAACGGCGTGTGCTCGAAGTCGCGCAGGCTGAGGTTTTGCGCCTGCACCGTTTGTAGCCACGCCGCGACCGTTTGATCCGGACGTGGCGTGCCGATCACCGGCAAAGTGTTGATGAACAGGCCGACCTGTTGCTCGATGCCCGGCAAGTCGGCCGGGCGACCGGCGACGGTGGCACCGAAGGCCACGGTTTCGTGACCGGTATAGCGTTGCAACAACAGCAGCCACGCCGCTTGTACCAAGGTATTGAGGGTGACTTTCTGTTGCCGGGCAAATATTTCAAGGCGTTGGGTGGCGCTGAGGTCCAGGGTCTGGAAATGATCGCCGTGGCCGCTCAGGGTTTCGCTGCAGAACAGCACTTGCGCCAGCCGCGTCGGTTCTTCCAAAGAAGCAAGCTGCTCGCCCCAATAATCCTCGCTCGCTTGTGGGTTCTGACGTTGCAGCCAGCCAATGTAATCACCGTAACGCCCGACCGTGACCGGCGGGGTGTGACCGCTGTAGCGCTGCAAGACTTCGCCGAGCAACTGCGAGTTGCTCCAGCCATCCATCAGGATGTGATGGTGGGTGTAAATCAGGTGCCAGCCGTTCGCTGAAGTGTGCACCAGCACCAGCCGCAGCAACGGTGCCTGACCGAGATCGAAACCCTGTTCGCGTTCTGCATCCGCCAGTTTGCTCAGCGCCAACGCGTGATCGCCTTGCTCGCGCCAGTCAAGCACGGTGAACGGCAATTGCACCTGTTTATGGACGATCTGGATCGGCTGCTCCAGCTCGCCCTGCCAGACAAAACCCGTGCGCAGAATATCCTGCGCGTCGACGGTCGACTGCCAGGCTACGCGAAAACGTTCGGCATCAAGCCCCTGAACGTCGACCCGCAACTGGTTGATGTACTCGCCCGCCGTCTGCTCATACAGGGTGTGGAAAAGCAGGCCTTGCTGCATCGGCGACAACGGATAAAGATCGTCAAGCAAACCGGCATTGACCGGCAAGCCATCGAGTTGCGCTTGCGTGAGTTGCGCCAGCGGGAAGTCCGACGGCGTGGCTTGCGCAATGTCGAGGGCGCAGCAATGGTCGACCAGTGCGTTGAGCTCCGCGGCATAGTCGGTGGCTAATTGTTCGATGGTGGAGGTGTCGAACATCTCGCGGCTGAATCCCCAGCTCATCGACAGCTCGCCGCCGTACACCTGGCCTTCTACGGTCAACCAGTTGGCCAATGGCGCGGACGGATCTTGCGCCGTGCCACTGCCTTCACTCGACGGTTCAAACAGCGCGGCGGTATCGAACTGACGGTCGAACTGCCCGAGGTAGTTAAAGGTGATGCGCGGCGTGGGCAAGGCGGCCAGTACGGCGCCGATGGCTGGCTCCGCGAGGTAGCGCAGCGCGCCATAACCCAGGCCTTTGTCCGGCACGGCACGCAGCTGTTCCTTGATGCTTTTGATCGATGCACTGACGTCCGCGCCCGGCGTCAGGTTGACCGGGAACAGGCTGGTGAACCAACCCACCGTACGGGTCAGGTCAATGTCACCGAACAGATCCTCACGGCCATGGCCTTCGAGCTGGATCGGCGTGCTGCCCTGCTGTGTCCAGCGGCAAACAGTGCGTGCCAGCGCCGTGAGCAGCAGGTCGTTGACCTGGGTGCGATACGCCGCCGGGGCCAGTTGCAAGAGTTTGCGGGTCTGGCTGGCGTCGAGTTTGATCTCGACTTTCTGCTCGAAGCGGTTCTCCAGGGCGCCGTCCGCGTGATCGCAGGGCAAGTCGCGTTGCGGTGCGTCGCGCAGTTGTGTCTGCCAGTAATCGAGGCTGTTGTGGAACGCGGGAAGGTGATCGTGCAGGCGTTTTACCCAGTGCTGGTATGAACTGGTTTTTGCCACCGGCATGAGCGTCGAGCCATCGCGTGCCTGGCCGTAGGCCTGCTGAAGATCCTCAAGCAAGACCCGCCACGACACGCCGTCTACCGCAAGGTGATGAATGACCAGCAGCAAGCGCTGGGTACCATCGGACAGATCAACCAACATCGCCCGCAGCAACGGACCGTCCCGCAGATTGAGGCTGCGCTGGGCTTCGTCGCACAGGGTCTGCAGGGTTTCGTGCGAATGCGCCTGCCGCCGCCACAATACCGACTCGGCGGACGGTTCGGCATAGGCTTGCTGCCAACCAGCGGCCGTCATTTGGAAACGCAATCGCAAGCCGTCGTGATGCGTGAGCACCTGCAGTAGCGCCTGATCCAGCGCGGCGGCCTCCAGTTTTTCACGCGGGAGCAGCAGCAGCGACTGGTTCCAGTGCTGACGCTCGGGGATGTCCTGCGCAAAAAACCCGTGCTGCACCGGCGCCAGGGGCACGGCGCCCACCGCCGGGCCTTGGTCGATGCGATGCTGTTCACCGTGACGGGCGACTTGCGCCAGGCTGCGGACGGTCTGGTGCTGGAACAAGTCTTTGGGACTTAAAACGATCCCGGTCTGACGGGCACGGCTGACCACTTGCATCGAGACGATGGAGTCACCGCCGAGCTCGAAGAAGTTATCTTCCACACCAACCGTTTCCACGGCCAGAACGTCTTGCCAGATCGCCGCCAGGGATTTTTCCATGACAGTGCGCGGCGCGACGTGTTCACGCTGCTGCAGGCTGCCATCAACCGCCGGCAAGGCCTTGCGGTCGAGTTTGCCGTTGGGTGTCAGCGGCAGCGCTTCGAGAAATACCAGGTAAGCCGGGACCATGTAATCCGGCAAATGCTGACGCAATGCAGCCTTGAGAACTTCGCGCAGGTCGGCTTGAACATTGGCATCGCCCGTCAGCACAGCGGCATCGGTCGGCACGATGTAGGCCACCAATTGCTGACCGTTGGCGCCGTCTTGGGCCAGGACCGCCAGCTCGCGCACCGCGTCCAGTTGCAGCAGGCGCGATTCGATTTCGCCGAGCTCGATACGCAAGCCGCGCACCTTGACCTGATGGTCGATGCGGCCGACGTATTGCAGCCTGCCGTCGGGCTGATAACGGGTCAGGTCGCCGGTGCGGTACAGACGTTCGCCATGGCCGGCAAACGGGTTCGGCACGTAGCGCTCGGCGGTCATGCCCGGACGCCCCAGGTAACCACGGGTGATGCCGGCGCCGGCCAAGTACAACTCCGCCGACACGCCTTGCGGCACCGGCTGCAGGTCGGCGTCCAGCAGGTAGCTGGCGGTGTGTTTCAGCGGCCGGCCGATGTTCGCCGTGCCGCCTGCGGTGCGGCGGGTCCACGTGGAATAAGTGGTGTCTTCCGACGGGCCGTACAGGTCGTAGACGTGGTTAACCGTTGATTGTTCGTAGAGTGAATCGACCAGCGTCTGCTTCAGCGGCTCGCCCGCCAGATTGATGATGCGCACGCCCGGCGGGATTTGCCCGGCGGCATGCAGCGCATTGATCGCCGACGGCACGGTATTGATCAGGCGCACTTGATCGCGCGCCGGCAAAAGCGGCAATTCCAGCGCATTGCGGGCGATGATCAGCGAGCCGCCGTTGGCCAGGGTGACAAACAGCTCCCACACCGACAGGTCGAAGCACACTGAAGTGGAGGCCAGCACGCCTCGAATATCTTCGCGGCTGTAGACCGATTGCGACCAGTCGATCAGCGCCAGCACGTTGCGATGGGCAATCGCTACGCCTTTCGGTTTGCCGGTGGAACCGGAGGTGTAGATTACGTACGCGAGGTTGTCGGGGGTGACGCGAGTCAGCGGCGCGCTGTCGGGATAACCTTCGGCGGCGCCCATCAGCAGCACTTGAGTGCCGCTCGCCACGTTGAATTGCGCCGCAAGTGCTGGCTCGGTCAACAGCAGCAGAGCTCGGCTGTCTTCGAGCATGTAGGCGACCCGCTCGGCCGGGTAGTCCGGATCGAGCGGCACATACGCACCCCCGGCCTTGAGCACCGCGAGCAGCGCGATCAGCAATTGCTCGGAACGCTGCATCGCCACGCCGACCCGCACTTCCGGGCCGACGCCTGCTTCGATCAGCTTGTGCGCCAGGCGGTTGGCTTGCGCATCGAGTTCGGCATAACTCAACTGTTTCGTACCGAAGGTCACCGCCAGCGCATCCGGCGTCGCAGCAACCTGCAGTGCGATCAATTCATGGATGCACAGGTTGTCGGCGAAGCCTTCGTCTATACGGTTCCAGTCATGAACGATGCGCTGGTATTCCGCAGCTTCCAGCAGCGGCAAATCGCCGATGCGTTGCTGGCTGTCACCGACCATTCCCTGCAACAGGCGGGTCCAGTGTTGCGCCATGCGCTGGAGGGTTGCGGCGTCGAACAGGTCATTGGCGTAGGTCAGCGCGGCGTGCAGCGTGCCGGCCTTTTCATAGGTGTCGAGGGTCAAGTCGAACTGGGTGGTGCGCCCTTCCCACTCGATCGCGCCCAGCTCCAAACCTGATGCGGTAGTGACCGTGGAAATGTCCGCCACCAGCGGCTGGTGGTTGTACATCACCTGGAACAGCGGGGTGTGGCTCAGGCTGCGCTCCAGCTTCAAGGCTTCGACCAGGCGCTCGAACGGCAAGTCCTGATGGGCCTGCGCGCCGAGGGCGGTTTCCTTGATGGCGCCGAGCAGATCCGCCACGCGGGTCTGAGCGCCCAGCTGCGTGCGCAACACTTGGGTGTTGACGAAGAAGCCGATCAGGCCTTCGATTTCGCCGCGATTGCGGTTGGCGATCGGCACGCCGATGCGGATGTCGGTCTGCCCGGTGTAGCGGTGCAACAGCACATTGAACGCACCGAGCAACAGCATGAACAAGGTGACGTTGTGCTTCTGCGCGGCGGCGCGCAGTTGCTCGGCCAATTGAGGGTCGAGGCCGAACTCGTAGCGGGTGCCGCGATAGCTCGGCATGGCCGGGCGCGGATGGTCGGTGGGCAATTCCAGCACCGGGTGTTCCTCGCCCAGCTGCGCTTGCCAGTATTCAAGTTGCCGGGCCTGCTCGCCGGCTTCCAGCCAGCGACGCTGCCACAACGCGTAGTCGCTGTACTGGATCGGCAGCGCTGCCAACTGCGGTTGCAGGCCAGCATCATGGGCGTCGTAACAGCGGATGAACTCGTCGATCAGCACATTCATCGACCAGCCATCGGAGACGATGTGATGCAGGGTCAACAGCAGCACATGTTCCTGCTCGGCGAGCTTGAGCAACTGCACTCGCAGCAGCGGGCCGACCGCCAGATCAAACGGCAGCAGTGATTGCTGTTGGGCAGCCCGGGCAACGGCTTGTTCGCGTTCATCGGGCGGCTGTGCGCTGAAATCGACGTGCTCGATCTGCAGCGAGGTACAGGCCGGCACCTGCAGCAACGTTGCGTCGGCCTGCCGCTGGAACACCGTGCGCAGGGTTTCGTGACGGGCCACCAGGCTGGCGAACGCCTGGTCCAGCGCCGAGCGGTTCAAACGCCCCGTCAGACGCACCGCGCCCGGCAAGTTGTAGGCGCCGCTGTGCGGGTCCAGTTGCCAGAGAAACCACATGCGTTGCTGCGCGTAGGACAGCGCCTGACGGTCCTCGGCCTCGACGCCCTGGGGAATCGGAAACCGGGCGAAATCCACGCCCTCCTTGTGCAAGGCCGCGAGGAACATCTGGCGCTTTTCCAGGGCCAACCCGATAAACCGGCGAGCAAGTTTCAAGGAGTCTTCAGCATTCATTTCTTAGCATCCGGATCAGTAGGCAGGAAGCACAAAGGCACGTCGTCCCTATAAAACGAATGCAGGCCGGAAAAATTAGCGAATGAGAATAACTATCAGGTGGGTGGTAGAACGCGGTCTATCAGGTGTCGAAAATCAATGTGGGAGTGAGCCTGCTCGCGCCTACAGGGGAAGGTGTTGGGTCAGGCGCTGGCGGTCATGGCGTGCCGCCGATGATGAACCTCAAGCTGATCCCTGATCACCTTCAACACGCGTGCCTCGTGCTCATGGATAAAGAAGTGCCCTCCCGCGAACATGTCGACCGAGAAACTGCCCCCGGTTTCCTGGCTCCAGCCGATCAACTGTTCGGTACTGGCCTTGTCAGCCTTGCCCCCGAGCACGTGCACCGGGCAGTTGAGCAGGGGACGCTGCAGCGGTTGAAAACGCCCGCATAACAGAAAGTCCGCACGCAGAATCGGCAGGGTCAGGCTCATCAATTCTTCGTTGGCCAACACCTCTTCATTGGTGCCGTTGAGCGTGCGCAACTGATCGATCAATTGCGCATCGGTCTTCGGCTTGGCGAAGCCTCGGTCATAATCGGCACGCATCGTCGGCGCCGCCGTGCCCGAGGCGAACAGCGCCACCGGTTCCGGGCAGCCCAATGCCCGAAACGCATGGGCCATCTCGCATGCCAGCAACGCGCCAAGGCTATGGCCGAACAAGGCATAAGGCGCCCTGAGCATCGACTTCTGTTCTTTACCCAGTTGTAGCGCCAGCGCACGCATGTCAGTGTGCAGCGGTTCTCCGTAGCGGGCGCCGCGCCCCGGCAATTCGACGGGTTGCACGTCCAGCCACTGCGGCACTTTGCGCCGCCAGCGGCTGTACACCATCGCACTGGCGCCGGAGTATGGCAGGCACAGCAAGGTCAGCTTGGTCACCGCGTTCACCGTAAAAAAGTCGTCTGTAACCTTGAACGCATGAAGGCCGCCGCGAATTAGCAGTTAAAGCATCATTTCAAGTGACGATAGGTGGGAATGGCCGAGCCCAGCACCACCACCCCCGCAGCAATCGTCACCCAAAACCCGCTGCGCGCACCAAACGCGTCCACCAGCCAACCCGAACTCGCCGCACCCATCGCCACGCCAACGCTCAGCCCGGTGACCAGCCAGGTCAGGCCTTCAGTCAGCTTGGCCGGCGGCACGATGCGTTCCACCAACGCCATCGCCACGATCAGCGTCGGCGCGAAAAACAGCCCGGAGATGAACACGGTCAGCGCCAACCCGAGGATGTTGCTCGCCAGCAGCAATGGCAACGTGGATAACGCCGTCGCCACCCCGCCGTACAGGAACAAACGCGGCAGCGACACTTTCGAGCGCATGGCGCCGAACGCCAGTCCGGCCAGGCATGAACCGATGGCATACACCGACAACACAATGCTCGCTGCCGCCGGTTGCCCCTGCTGCTGGGCGAACGCCACGCTCACCACATCGACCACGCCGACGATGGTGCCCATGGCGACCATCAACAGCATCAGCAACTGAATATCGGCAGAGCGAATGATCGAGCCTTGATGCTGCGCTTCATGGGGGTGAATCGCCGGCTCGGTGTCGCGTTGCAGGACAAATGCCGTGACACCGATCGCCAGCATCAGCAGTGCCGCCAACGGCCCGGCCTCGGGGAACGCCACCACGCACAAGCCCACCGACAGCGGCGGGCCGACTATGAAGCTGAATTCGTCGAGCACCGACTCCAGGGCATACGCGGTTTGCAATTCGGGCTGGCCGCGATAGACCTCGGTCCAGCGCGCCCGCACCATCGCCGACATGGTCGGCATGCAACCGGCCAGCGCGGCGAACACGAACAACGTCCATTGCGGCGCCTGAAACCGCGTGCACAGCAACAGCAGCAGCAACGCCCCGCCGCCGATCAGCGCAGACACCGGCAAGATCCGCCGCTGGCCAAAACGGTCGACCAGCCGCGAGACCTGCGGCGCGCAAAATGCGGTCGCCAGGGCAAAGGTCGCCGCCACCGCTCCGGCCAGTCCGTAGCCGCCTTGCAACTGCGAAAGCATAGTGATCAGGCCGATGCCCGTCATGGAAATCGGCATGCGCGCGATCATCCCGGCCAGCACAAAAGCGCGGCTGCCCGGGGCCTTGAACAGTTCGCGGTAGGGATTGGCCATGGTTCGGGGTCTCGACAGGGGTTTGCACGTTGCCATAAAGGCTGACTGAGGGGAAAGCGGGTAATTGTTGGTTGAATGTTAAGGCCCTATCGCGAGCAGGCTCACTCCTACAGGGGAATGCATTCCAATGTGGGAGTGAGCCTGCTCGCGATGAGGTCGGCACAGACAACGCGATATAGCTGACGAAACTTTCATGGGTCAAACGTGAACTCTCACCACCACCCGCCAGTCAGCTAATTAGGCCCCCACCTCAAGGTGCTAACCTCCATGCTGATTTCCCTCGAGCAACAAGTCGCCCTGATCACCGGTGCCAGTTCCGGCATCGGCGCCGGCGCCGCCAAAGCGCTTGCCGCCGCCGGCGCCGCCGTGGTGATCAACTACAACTCGCAGCCTGCCCCCGCCGAAGAACTGGCCCGGCAGATCATCGCTGAAGGCGGCCGAGCCCTCGCCATTGGCGCGGACGTCTCCAAGGAAGAAGACGTCGAGCGGCTGTTCGCCCAGACCCTCGAAGCCTTCGGCTCGCTGGACATTCTGGTCGCCAACTCCGGTATGCAAAAAGACGCGAACACCGTGGACATGACCCTCGCCGACTGGAATCAGGTGATTGGCGTCAACCTCACCGGCCAGTTCCTCTGCGCCCGCGCCGCCCTGCGCATCTTCAACCAGCAAGGCGTCCGCGAAGGCGTGTCCCGGGCCGCCGGGAAAATCATCCACATGAGCTCGGTGCACCAGCGCATTCCCTGGGCCGGTCACGTCAATTACGCCGCGTCCAAGGGCGGCATAGACATGCTCATGCAGACGCTCGCCCAGGAAGTCAGCCACCAACGCATCCGCATCAACGGCATCGCGCCGGGCGCGATCCGGACGGCAATCAACCGCGCCGCCACTGAAGGAGATGCCGCACAGGAGCTGCTCAAGCTAATCCCTTATGGCCGCATCGGTGACGTCGAGGACATCGCCAATGCCGTGGTTTTTCTCGCCTCCGACGCCTCTGACTACATCGTCGGCACCACCCTGTTTATCGACGGCGGCATGAGTCTCTATCCGGAGTTTCGCGGCAATGGCTGATCATCATCCCGAACGACAAAGCGCCATCGACGCCCACGGCATCATTGGCGACATGCGCAGCGCGGCACTGGTCAATGACAAGGGCAGCGTGGATTTTTTCTGTTGGCCGGAATTCGACAGTCCGTCGATCTTCTGCTCGCTGCTGGACACCCCAGAGGCCGGCATTTTCCAATTGTCGCCGGACCTGCCCGACGCCCGCCGCGAGCAAATCTACCTGCCCGACACCAACGTGCTGCAAACCCGCTGGCTCAGCGACCGCGCGGTGGTCGAGGTCACCGACCTGCTGCCGATCGGCGACAGCGAAGATGACTTGCCGATGCTGATGCGCCGGGTCCGGGTGGTCAGCGGCCAGGCGACCTTTCGCATGCGCTGCGCCGTGCGCCATGACTACGCTCGCGCCAAGACCCGCGCGCGGATGGATGAACAGGATGTGGCATTCGAGGCGGCTGATCAGCCGTCCATGCGTTTGTCCTCGGATCAGGTGCTGAGTGTCGAGGGTGACGCGGCGACCGCCGAATTCACCTTGAAACAGGACGAAAGTGCGCAATTTCTGCTGGGCGGTTTCGACGATCTTCGCTTCAAGGAAGGGGCCGCCTCGATGTGCCTGGAGCGCACGCTGAAGTTCTGGCGCGACTGGATCAGCCGGTCCAACTACCGCGGCCGCTGGCGGGAAATGGTCAACCGCTCGGCCCTCGCGCTGAAACTGCTGACCTCGCGCAAACACGGGGCGATCCTCGCCGCTGCAACCTTCGGCCTGCCGGAAACCCCCGGCGGCGAACGCAACTGGGACTATCGCTACACCTGGATCCGCGACGCCTCGTTCACCGTCTACGCCTTCATGCGCCTGGGGTTTGTCCAGGAAGCCAACGACTATATGCGCTGGCTGCGCGGACGGGTCAGCGATTGCCACGGCAAACCGATGAAACTCAACATCCTCTACGCCATCGACGGCCGTCAGGAACTGCCGGAAACCGAACTCTCGCACCTGTCCGGGCATGGCGGCGCCACGCCGGTGCGCATCGGCAACGGGGCGTACGATCAGGTCCAGCTCGACATCTTCGGCGAGCTGATGGACGCGGTGTACCTGGTCAACAAGTACGGCGATGCCATCTCCCACGAAGGCTGGAAACACGCGATGGAAGTGGTCGACCAGGTCTGCGAGACCTGGCAGCAGGAAGACGTCGGCATCTGGGAAATGCGCGGCGAACAGCATCATTTCCTGCATTCGCGGCTGATGTGCTGGGTGGCCGTGGACCGGGCGATCCGTCTCGCCTCCAAACGCTCCCTGCCCGCGCCGTTTGCCCGTTGGGACGAGACACGTCAGGCGATCTACGTCGACATCTGGGACAACTTCTGGAACGAAGAGCACGGGCATTTCGTCCAGCATATTGGCGGTACCGCGCTGGATGGCTCGATGCTGCTGATGCCGCTGGTGCGCTTCGTCAGTGCCAAGGACCCGCGCTGGCTGGCGACGCTCCAAGCCATCGAAAAGCACCTGGTGCGTGACGGCATGGTCTATCGCTATCGCAACGATGACGCGCGGATCGATGGTCTCGATGGCACCGAAGGCGCATTCGCCGCGTGTTCATTCTGGTATGTCGAATGCCTCGCCCGGGCCGGTCAGGTGGAAAAGGCGCACCTGGAGTTTGAGCAACTGCTGCGCTATGCCAATCCGCTGGGGCTGTATGCCGAAGAGCTCGATAACCATGCCCGGCATCTGGGCAACACGCCGCAAGCGTTGACGCACCTGGCGCTGATCAGCGCGGCGAGTTTTCTTGATCGGAAATTGAGTGGGGAGAAGAGTTCCTGGCAGCCTTGAGACAGTGCCGCCCCCGATCGCCAGCAAGCCTGTCCGGAGTGTTAGATGAACAATGACGCACTGATCAACTACGCGCTGACCCCACTCCTGAAACTCGCCTACGAACAACACGGCCCACCCGGCGGCGAAGCCGTCATCCTCCTCCACGGCTTCCCCTATTCACCGCGCGGCTACGACCACATCGCACCCGTTCTCGCCGCCAAGGGCTACCGGGTCATTGTTCCGTATCTGCGCGGCTACGGTCCTACTCGTTTCAACAGCCCCGATACATTGCGCTCCGGTCAACAAGCCGCGCTCGCCCGCGATTTGCTGGATCTGATGGACGCCCTCACCCTAAAACAGCCCGCGCTCTGCGTTTACGACTGGGGCGGTCGCGCTGCCTGCATTGTCGCGGCGCTGTGGCCGTGGTGTCGGGCCGGCGCCGGACACCGACGACGACATCGCCCATTTCACCGGGCGCTACGAGCGACGGGTCCTACGGGGCGTGGGGCATAACATTCCCGAAGAAGCGCCTGAGGCTACGATCAGGGCATTACTGGATCTGCTGGAGAGCTGACCGAAAACCGCTCGCGATAAGCTTGCGGCGTCACACCCATGGCCCGTAGAAAACTGCGCCGCAGCGTCTCTTCGCAGCCAAATCCGCACCGCACCGCGACCCGTTTGATCGGGACACCGGTGTCGCTGAGCAAGCGGCGCGCCGTTTCTACCCGAATCAGTTCGATGGCCCGCGCGGGGGTCTGGCCGGTGTCGGCGCGGTAGTGGCGGACGAAGCTGCGCTCGCTCATGCCGGCCTGCAGGGCCAAAATGGGAATGCCCAGGTCGATGGTGAGATTTTCGCTGATCCAGGCATGAAGATCGTCGAAACGGCTGCCTTGCTTTTGCAGTGACAGGGTCACGCTGAACTGCGACTGGCCGCCCGGGCGTTTGAGAAATACCACCAGTTGCTGCGCCACTTCCAGTGCCATGGTGCGCCCCAGGTCTTCTTCGACCATGGCCAACGCGAGATCGATGCCGGCCGTGACGCCGGCCGAGGTCCAGACCGGGCCGTCATTGATGAAAATCGGGTTGGGTTCGACCCGCAATAGTGGATGGGCCTGCGCCAGCTGCTCGCACCGGGTCCAGTGCGTGACCACCCGCCGACCATCGAGCCAGCCACTCGCCGCCAGCAGAAACGCGCCGGTGCACACCGATGACACCCGTCGACATCCCGCTGCATGCTCGCGCACCCACGCCACCAGCGCTTCGTCCTCCGCCGCCGCGTAGACGCCCCAGCCGCCAGCAATGATCAGGGTATCGCTCGCGTCTTCAGGCAACGACTCGGCCAACAGCGCCAAGCCCGCCGACGACATCACCGCCCCGCCGGTGCCGGCAATCACCGTCGGCGCGTAATGCGCGGGCAGGCCTTTCTGGCGCGCAATATCGTTGGCCGAAGCGAACACCTGCAACGGCCCGGTGACGTCGAGCAGTTGCACGTTGGGGAATGCGAGCACGTGAATGGTCTTGGGCATGTTTGGCGTGATTCGTGGGGATATTGGCGGTTACGCCAAATCCTACGAGCCTACACTCAACCCGTCTACCCACTTCAGGAGAAAAAACACCATGACGTTGCAGATCGGTTTTCTATTGTTTCCGCAGGTTCAGCAACTGGACCTGACCGGGCCTTACGACGTGCTGGCGTCGTTGCCGGACGTGAAGGTGCATCTGATCTGGAAAGACCTGGTGCCGATCACCGCCAGCACCGGCCTGGTGCTGAAACCCACCACCACCTTCGAAGATTGCCCGGCGCTGGATGTGATCTGCATCCCTGGCGGCAGCGGGGTCGGCCCGTTGATGGAGGATGATGAAACGCTGGCGTTCATCAAGGCTCAGGCGGTCAATGCGCGGTATGTCACCTCGGTGTGCACCGGTGCGCTGGTGCTGGGTGCGGCGGGCCTGTTGAAAGGCAAGCGCGCCACTACGCACTGGGCTTACCACGAATTGCTCGGGACGCTGGGGGCCATTGCGGTGAAGGATCGGGTGGTGCGCGACGGCAATCTGCTGACTGGCGGCGGGATTACGGCCGGGATCGATTTTGCCCTGACGCTGGCGGCGGAATTGTTCGATAAGGACACGGCGCAGTTGATCCAGTTGCAATTGGAATATGCGCCGGCGCCGCCGTTCCAGTCGGGCAGCCCGGACACCGCGCCGCAAAGCGTGTTGGCGCAAGCTCATCGGCGTACGGCGCAATCGCTGCAGCAGCGGACGCAGATCACTGAACGGGCTGCGGCAAAACTCGGCGTGTGATCCATGCAGGAGCCGGCTTGCCGGCGAGAGCAGTGGCTCACTCGACACGCTCATTGAATGAACCGCCGCCATCGCCAGCAAGCAGGCTCCTGGAGTTGATTTGTGTTATGGCCGGGATTTTTCGACAGACGAAAAAAAACCCGCCAGAGGCGGGTTTTCCCAAGACCATTGTCGACTCCCTGTCGATAGCGAATCCTTGCTGATGGTCGATCATCCGTGATCCTGAAGCGCTTCCTGTGCTTCAGTTGATGTGGCTAGATTACGCATCGGATCCAATTCACGACAGACGACATAGCTACCACCGCATGTAGGATATTCGCTATAACGGCCCTTCCGAAAACCCCTAGACGCCTCAGGGTTTTCAGCAACTATTCTTCCTGGTGTGCACGAACCTTGGTGTTGATCTTCAGGAATTCTTCGATATTGTTCATCTGCTCATCCCAACCACGGCTGTCCATTCGGAACGCCTTGAGCCGTCGCGACTGGGGAATATGATCGAAACCGGACTCGATGACCTTGAGAAGAGTGCCGTTATCCATGTCTTCGAGCTCGAAGAGCACCAGGGTGGTGGGCTCTTGGGAGTAGTCAACTTCCGGCTCTACAGCATACGGGTGCCAGCGAAACGAAAACACACGCTCCGGCTCGACCCGCTCCACCAGTACATTCCACAGCAAGTGCTCGTAACCGGGGTAGGTAATCTGCCCCTGAGTCCACTCGCCGGCGACAAAACGCTTGCCTTCCAGCGCCACGCCAAACCATTGCCCGAACGCCTCGGCATTGGCCAGTACGCGCCAGACCTGCGAACGCGGCACTCTGAGCAGGATCTTCCTTTCAATGCGATCTGATGCAGGGTTCATAGGTCACCTCCTGTAATGAACAGTAGGCCTGTAAGACCACAAGTCCAACCCTAAAGTTGTATCCATGGTGTCTCTCTATCGACCTGCCTGAAATATTCGGCCGCACTTCCGGGCCAACGTTCGGCGTTGAAAGCGAGAGTCATCGGGCAGGAGGTGCTACCGTTTGCAGGGATGAAATTGACCGGACAAGGAAGATTCATGCAACCCTCACTTACGGAACGATATCGCGGCGCCCTGCTGGGCCTGGCCTGTGGCGATGCCGTTGGTACCACTGTCGAATTTCTGCCACGCGGCTCTTTCAGACCAATGACCGATATGACAGGCGGCGGCCCTTTCAACCTGAAGCCCGGGCAATGGACCGATGACACCTCAATGGCGTTGTGCCTGGCCGAAAGCCTGTTGAGCAAAAGCGGCTTCGATGCCGCCGACCAGATGAGCCGCTACCTCAATTGGTGGAAATGGGGCTACCTCAGTTCAACCGGGGAATGTTTCGACATCGGCATGACCGTAAGTGATGCCTTGGCCCGGTATCAGCAAACCGGTGAACCCTTCGCAGGTTCAACCGATCCATTCACCGCCGGGAATGGCTCGTTGATGCGGCTGGTTCCGGTGGTTTTGTATTACTTCCCCGACAGCATCCGAATCAGGGCGTTTTCCGCCAACAGTTCCCGCACGACCCACGCGGCACGGGAAGCCATCGAGTGTTGCCAATTGTTCGCCGAATTGACGTTCAACGCGTTACGGGGCGCTGCAAAAGTGGACCTGCTGCGAACACCGGAGACGCAATTCCTGGAACCCAAGGTCGCCGCCATCGCCGCAGGCGAATACTTCGACAAACCTGAAAGCGATATCCGTGGCAGCGGTTACTGCGTTGCATCACTGGAAGCCGCCCTGTGGTGCTTTCATCGAACCGACAGCTTCGAAACCGCCATCCTTAAAGCCGCCAACCTGGGTGATGACGCCGACACCACCGCTGCTATCGTCGGACAGTTGGCCGGGGCTTTCTACGGCGTACAGGCCATCCCTGACAGCTGGCTGCAAAAGTTGCACATGCGCAAGGACATCGAAACCTGCGCAGATCAACTGCTCAAGGCTTCCAACAACACTCCCACCGCAGGTATATGAGGCTTCGCTACACTGCACTCCATCTTTTCCTGCCACAGCGAGAAATCCTCATGTCCCCACGCATGCTTCTGGCGCTGACGCCGTTGCTGTTCACCCCCCTCGCCCACGCCGTCGATTGCGCCAACGCCGCCGATCAGGCGACGATGAATCAATGTGCGGCGCAGCAGAACAAGGCAGCGGACAAGGAGTTGAATACGCTTTACCAACAGATCACAGCACGCTTGAAAGGCAACCCTGACAGCAAGAAGCTGCTGGTCGGTGCTCAGCGGGGGTGGATCGGGTTTCGGGATGCCGAGTGCAAGTTTTCCGCGTCCGGGGTTGAGGGCGGCAGCGTTTATCCGGTGATCTACGGCGAGTGCATCACCGAGCTGACGAAGGCGCGGGTGGAGACTTTCAAGAATTATCTGAAGTGTCAGGAGGGGGACATGAGTTGCCCGGTGCCTGGGCAGTGATTTTTTGACTGGTTTCGCTGGCCTCATCGGCAAGCCAGCTCCCACACGTTCAGCGTTGACCACAATTTGGCGAATACACCGATCCATTGTGGGAGCTGGCTTGCCAGCGATGGCAGTCTCTCCAGACATCACACAACTCAGATCCGCCACACCCCGGGCCCGACAAAAAACGCCCGCGCATTATCCTCAAGACTTTCCAGGTAATACCCGCCCTCCTGCCCAATCAGACAAGGCAACCCCAGGCTACGAATCCACTCACCCAAAACCGCAAACCCGTCCCCAATTCCTTCGAGCCCAGCACACGTACTCGGTCATGCCTTGGCGGTGGCCGGGATCGACCACACGACACACCGGCAGATCCGGGCACGACGGGTCGTTATCGAGGAGATCGATGCCGGCTACAACCGAGTGAATGACCTGCAGGTTCGGCAACGCGACAAGGCTGCCCGGCAAGGGAAATCAGCGTGCGGCGATCTGCGCATTCCTGGCCAGCGGATCATCCGCCAGCACAGTGGTGAGTTGCGGCGCGCTGCGGGCGCCGGCGGCTTGCAGTTGATTGTGCAGCAGGGTTTCGCGGACAGTAAAACCACGGTATTCATGAAAGACAGGACTCGCGCTGGGATCCGATCAGGGTCAGTGCGCCCTCCTGATCGGTTAAACGTGAGGATCGCCGGGCGCTTTGCTTGGCGTGGCATATTGCGGCTTCAGGTGTCCATCCTGATCGAGTAACCAGGCGTCCATAATCTGTCGCACCACGGGGCCGGCGACGCGACCGCCGGCCTCGCCGTTTTCGATCATCACCGAGATCACAATCTTCGGGTGCTCGGCCGGAGCAAATCCGACAAACAAGGCATTGTCGCGGTTACGTTCCAGGGTTTTCGCCCGGTTATAACGCTCGCCCTGCTTGATCGCGACCACTTGCGCGGTACCACTTTTGCCGGCAATGCGGTACTGAGCCCCCACCGCCGCCGCTCGCGCAATACCGCGCGCGTCGTGCATGACCATTTGCATACCGTGGTTGACCTGCTCCCAGTCACGCGGGTCCTTCAACAGTATGTTCGGCATCGGGTGCTCATCCACGGGCGTCACACCGTCAACGGACTTGGCCAGGTGCGGGCGGTTCCATACGCCTTTGTTGGCAATCAGAGCAGT
Organism: Pseudomonas sp. GB2N2; assembly: GCF_054897705.1. NCBI lineage: Bacteria > Pseudomonadati > Pseudomonadota > Gammaproteobacteria > Pseudomonadales > Pseudomonadaceae > Pseudomonas > Pseudomonas sp. GB2N2. Next base: position 456,758 of record NZ_CM142701.1, on the reverse strand, counting down.
GGCCTGAGCGAGTTGCAATGGCGTGACTTGCATATAGCCCTGGCCAATGCCGAGAATCACGGTCTCGCCCGGGAACCACGCCTGACGGCGCGTGGCACGCTTCCACGCCTGGGACGGCATCAGACCGGCAGACTCTTCGAACATGTCCAGCGAGACCTTCTCGCCGAGCCCGAACATCGCCATGTAGTCGTGCAGGCGATCGATGCCCAGCTTGTGCGCCAAATCGTAGAAGTAGGTGTCGTTGGAGCGCATGATCGCCGCGTCCATGTCGACCCAGCCATCGCCGCTGTGGTTCCAGTTACGGTACTTGTGATCAAAGTCGGGGAGCTGGTAGTAACCGGGGTCGAAAACGCGGGTCTGCGGGGTCACGACACCCGCGTCGAGGCCGGCGATCGCCACTTCGGGCTTGATGGTCGAACCTGGCGCATAGAGACCGCGCAGCACACGGTTAAACAGCGGCCGGTCGATGGAGTCATGCAGCGCCGCGTATTCCTTGAAGCTGATCCCGGTCACGAACAGGTTTGGATCGAAACTCGGTTTGCTGACCATGGCCAGCACTTCACCAGTCGACGGGTCGAGGGCAACCACCGAACCACGGCGATCACCCAAGGCTTCCTCAGCGGCTTCCTGAAGCTTCACGTCGAGACTCAGGACGATGTTTTTGCCGGGGATTGGATCTGTGTGTTTAAGCACGCGCAGCACGCGGCCCTGGGCATTGGTTTCGACTTCTTCGTAACCGACCTGGCCGTGCAACTCTGACTCGTAGAATTTTTCAATCCCGGTCTTGCCGATGGATTGGGTGCCACGGTACTCGACCGTATCCAGCGCCTTGGATTCTTTCTCGTTGATACGGCCGACGTAGCCGATGGAATGCGCGAAGTGTGCGCCCATTGGGTAATGCCGGACGAACTGGGGTTCGACATCGAGTCCCGGCAGACGGAATTCGTTCACTGCCAATATGGCAATCTGTTCTTCGGTCAGCTCGTAGAACAAGGTGACGGGCACGAAGGGGTGGCGTGCCTGCTTCATCGCCTTGTCGAACAGCGTCCGGTCTTCAGCGGGCAGGTGCAGGAGGTTGACCACCTCGTCCAGTTCTTCCTTGACGTCGGAGGTGCGTTCACGGGTGACGGTCAGGTTGAAGCTGGGGCGGTTATCGGCGAGGACTACGCCGTTGCGGTCGTAGATCAATCCGCGCATGGGGGTGATCGGTAATACGTGGACACGGTTGTTTTCCGAGATCGTCGAGTGATAGTCAAACTCCACCACCTGCAGCACGTACATCCGCACTACCAGCGCACAGGTAATGGCGACGACGAACAGGCCGCAGGCCATCAGTCGTTTATTAACCAGGCGCGTCTCGTTTTCGTGGTCCTTGATCGGTATCGGTTCGGGCATTTCTGCAGCTGCTCTTTGACTAAATGAAATGCCGATCCGTAGGCGTGAAATCAGTCCTTTAAAAAAACGAGCTGCACCATACCAAAAACCGGGCAGTCGCTTTAGTGCGATTTCCTCTAACGGTTCTCGTTCACTGACAATGGATCGGGTTCAAGGATTGCCGGACAGGGTTTTAGTTTTCAGCCACTTTCCTGCGGGCAAAACAAAACCCCAACTGCTTTCGCAATTGGGGTTTCGGAATTTAATCTTGACGATGACCTACTCTCACATGGGGAAACCCCACACTACCATCGGCGATGCATCGTTTCACTGCTGAGTTCGGGATGGGATCAGGTGGTTCCAATGCTCTATGGTCGTCAAGAAATTCGGTGTGCCGACGCGTCTTTCGACGTTTCAGCAAATGGGTATGTGATAGCTTTCGGTGTTTTTGCGAGATCGAACTTTCGGTTCGTTTCGTCTTCACACACCGCAATCTGGTGCTCGTTAGAGCAAGCAAATTGCTTGGGTGTTATATGGTCAAGCCTCACGGGCAATTAGTATTGGTTAGCTCAACGCCTCACAGCGCTTACACACCCAACCTATCAACGTCGTAGTCTTCGACGGCCCTTCAGGGGACTCAAGGTCCCAGTGAGATCTCATCTTGAGGCTAGTTTCCCGCTTAGATGCTTTCAGCGGTTATCTATTCCGAACATAGCTACCCGGCAATGCCACTGGCGTGACAACCGGAACACCAGAGGTTCGTCCACTCCGGTCCTCTCGTACTAGGAGCAGCCCCTCTCAAATCTCAAACGTCCACGGCAGATAGGGACCGAACTGTCTCACGACGTTCTAAACCCAGCTCGCGTACCACTTTAAATGGCGAACAGCCATACCCTTGGGACCGGCTTCAGCCCCAGGATGTGATGAGCCGACATCGAGGTGCCAAACACCGCCGTCGATATGAACTCTTGGGCGGTATCAGCCTGTTATCCCCGGAGTACCTTTTATCCGTTGAGCGATGGCCCTTCCATACAGAACCACCGGATCACTAAGACCTACTTTCGTACCTGCTCGACGTGTCTGTCTCGCAGTCAAGCGCGCTTTTGCCTTTATACTCTACGACCGATTTCCGACCGGTCTGAGCGCACCTTCGTACTCCTCCGTTACTCTTTAGGAGGAGACCGCCCCAGTCAAACTACCCACCATACACTGTCCTCGATCCGGATAACGGACCTGAGTTAGAACCTCAAAGTTGCCAGGGTGGTATTTCAAGGTTGGCTCCACGCGAACTGGCGTCCACGCTTCAAAGCCTCCCACCTATCCTACACAAGCAAATTCAAAGTCCAGTGCAAAGCTATAGTAAAGGTTCACGGGGTCTTTCCGTCTAGCCGCGGATACACTGCATCTTCACAGCGATTTCAATTTCACTGAGTCTCGGGTGGAGACAGCGCCGCCATCGTTACGCCATTCGTGCAGGTCGGAACTTACCCGACAAGGAATTTCGCTACCTTAGGACCGTTATAGTTACGGCCGCCGTTTACCGGGGCTTCGATCAAGAGCTTCGCGTTAGCTAACCCCATCAATTAACCTTCCGGCACCGGGCAGGCGTCACACCCTATACGTCCACTTTCGTGTTTGCAGAGTGCTGTGTTTTTAATAAACAGTCGCAGCGGCCTGGTATCTTCGACCGGCATGAGCTTACGGAGCAAGTCCTTCACCCTCACCGGCGCACCTTCTCCCGAAGTTACGGTGCCATTTTGCCTAGTTCCTTCACCCGAGTTCTCTCAAGCGCCTTGGTATTCTCTACCCAACCACCTGTGTCGGTTTGGGGTACGGTTCCTGGTTACCTGAAGCTTAGAAGCTTTTCTTGGAAGCATGGCATCAACCACTTCGTCACCCAAAGGGTAACTCGTCATCAGCTCTCGGCCTTAGACTCCCGGATTTACCTAAGAGTCCAGCCTACCACCTTAAACTTGGACAACCAACGCCAAGCTGGCCTAGCCTTCTCCGTCCCTCCATCGCAATAACCAGAAGTACAGGAATATTAACCTGTTTTCCATCGACTACGCTTTTCAGCCTCGCCTTAGGGACCGACTAACCCTGCGTCGATTAACGTTGCGCAGGAAACCTTGGTCTTTCGGCGTGGGTGTTTTTCACACCCATTGTCGTTACTCATGTCAGCATTCGCACTTCTGATACCTCCAGCAAGCTTCTCAACTCACCTTCACAGGCTTACAGAACGCTCCTCTACCGCATCACCTAAGTGATACCCGTAGCTTCGGTGTATGGTTTGAGCCCCGTTACATCTTCCGCGCAGGCCGACTCGACTAGTGAGCTATTACGCTTTCTTTAAAGGGTGGCTGCTTCTAAGCCAACCTCCTAGCTGTCTAAGCCTTCCCACATCGTTTCCCACTTAACCATAACTTTGGGACCTTAGCTGACGGTCTGGGTTGTTTCCCTTTTCACGACGGACGTTAGCACCCGCCGTGTGTCTCCCATGCTCGGCACTTGTAGGTATTCGGAGTTTGCATCGGTTTGGTAAGTCGGGATGACCCCCTAGCCGAAACAGTGCTCTACCCCCTACAGTGATACATGAGGCGCTACCTAAATAGCTTTCGAGGAGAACCAGCTATCTCCGAGCTTGATTAGCCTTTCACTCCGATCCACAGGTCATCCGCTAACTTTTCAACGGTAGTCGGTTCGGTCCTCCAGTTAGTGTTACCCAACCTTCAACCTGCCCATGGATAGATCGCCCGGTTTCGGGTCTATTCCCAGCGACTAGACGCCCTATTAAGACTCGCTTTCGCTACGCCTCCCCTATTCGGTTAAGCTCGCCACTGAAAATAAGTCGCTGACCCATTATACAAAAGGTACGCAGTCACCCAACAAAGTGGGCTCCCACTGCTTGTACGCATACGGTTTCAGGATCTATTTCACTCCCCTCTCCGGGGTTCTTTTCGCCTTTCCCTCACGGTACTAGTTCACTATCGGTCAGTCAGTAGTATTTAGCCTTGGAGGATGGTCCCCCCATATTCAGACAAAGTTTCTCGTGCTCCGTCCTACTCGATTTCATGACCAAGAGATTTTCGCGTACAGGGCTATCACCCACTATGGCCGCACTTTCCAGAGCGTTCCGCTAATCTCAAAGCCACTTAAGGGCTAGTCCCCGTTCGCTCGCCACTACTAAGGGAATCTCGGTTGATTTCTTTTCCTCAGGGTACTTAGATGTTTCAGTTCCCCTGGTTCGCTTCTTAAGCCTATGTATTCAGCTTAAGATACCTAACTTATGTTAGGTGGGTTCCCCCATTCAGACATCTCCGGATCAAAGTCTGTTTGCCGACTCCCCGAAGCTTTTCGCAGGCTACCACGTCTTTCATCGCCTCTGACTGCCAAGGCATCCACCGTATGCGCTTCTTCACTTGACCATATAACCCCAAGCAATCTGGTTATACTGTGAAGACGACATTCGCCGAAAATTCGATAATACTCAATTAAGAGCAACTCACAAATTTTACCTTAGCCTGATCCGTTACCAGTGAAAGTAACGTCCAGTCTATCTTTCTATCACATACCCAAATTTTTAAAGAACGAACTAGTCAAAGACTAGAAATCAACATTCACCATCCTTCGATGGAATGCTCATTTCTAAACTCTACACAATCAGAAGCAGTAGTGGTGGAGCCAAACGGGATCGAACCGTTGACCTCCTGCGTGCAAGGCAGGCGCTCTCCCAGCTGAGCTATGGCCCCGTATTGCTACAGGTTCCCACACAAAAATTGGTGGGTCTGGGCAGATTCGAACTGCCGACCTCACCCTTATCAGGGGTGCGCTCTAACCAACTGAGCTACAGACCCAATTTCGGGCTGCTTCTTTTCGTCTCTTCAATGAATCAAGCAATTCGTGTGGGAGCTCATGGAGCAGCTGATGTCGTCGATTAAGGAGGTGATCCAGCCGCAGGTTCCCCTACGGCTACCTTGTTACGACTTCACCCCAGTCATGAATCACACCGTGGTAACCGTCCTCCCGAAGGTTAGACTAGCTACTTCTGGTGCAACCCACTCCCATGGTGTGACGGGCGGTGTGTACAAGGCCCGGGAACGTATTCACCGCGACATTCTGATTCGCGATTACTAGCGATTCCGACTTCACGCAGTCGAGTTGCAGACTGCGATCCGGACTACGATCGGTTTTCTGGGATTAGCTCCACCTCGCGGCTTGGCAACCCTCTGTACCGACCATTGTAGCACGTGTGTAGCCCAGGCCGTAAGGGCCATGATGACTTGACGTCATCCCCACCTTCCTCCGGTTTGTCACCGGCAGTCTCCTTAGAGTGCCCACCTTAACGTGCTGGTAACTAAGGACAAGGGTTGCGCTCGTTACGGGACTTAACCCAACATCTCACGACACGAGCTGACGACAGCCATGCAGCACCTGTCTCAATGTTCCCGAAGGCACCAATCCATCTCTGGAAAGTTCATTGGATGTCAAGGCCTGGTAAGGTTCTTCGCGTTGCTTCGAATTAAACCACATGCTCCACCGCTTGTGCGGGCCCCCGTCAATTCATTTGAGTTTTAACCTTGCGGCCGTACTCCCCAGGCGGTCAACTTAATGCGTTAGCTGCGCCACTAAGAGCTCAAGGCTCCCAACGGCTAGTTGACATCGTTTACGGCGTGGACTACCAGGGTATCTAATCCTGTTTGCTCCCCACGCTTTCGCACCTCAGTGTCAGTATCAGTCCAGGTGGTCGCCTTCGCCACTGGTGTTCCTTCCTATATCTACGCATTTCACCGCTACACAGGAAATTCCACCACCCTCTACCATACTCTAGCTCGTCAGTTTTGAATGCAGTTCCCAGGTTGAGCCCGGGGATTTCACATCCAACTTAACGAACCACCTACGCGCGCTTTACGCCCAGTAATTCCGATTAACGCTTGCACCCTCTGTATTACCGCGGCTGCTGGCACAGAGTTAGCCGGTGCTTATTCTGTCGGTAACGTCAAAACAGCAAAGTATTAATTTACTGCCCTTCCTCCCAACTTAAAGTGCTTTACAATCCGAAGACCTTCTTCACACACGCGGCATGGCTGGATCAGGCTTTCGCCCATTGTCCAATATTCCCCACTGCTGCCTCCCGTAGGAGTCTGGACCGTGTCTCAGTTCCAGTGTGACTGATCATCCTCTCAGACCAGTTACGGATCGTCGCCTTGGTGAGCCATTACCTCACCAACTAGCTAATCCGACCTAGGCTCATCTGATAGCGCAAGGCCCGAAGGTCCCCTGCTTTCTCCCGTAGGACGTATGCGGTATTAGCGTCCGTTTCCGAGCGTTATCCCCCACTACCAGGCAGATTCCTAGGCATTACTCACCCGTCCGCCGCTCTCAAGAGAAGCAAGCTTCTCTCTACCGCTCGACTTGCATGTGTTAGGCCTGCCGCCAGCGTTCAATCTGAGCCATGATCAAACTCTTCAGTTCAAACATCTTTGGGTTTTTAAGAAACCCTAAACTTGGCTCAGCAATCGTTGGTTACATCTTTGATTTCTCGCGGAGTAACTTGTGATGCTGATAATCTTGTTGACTATCAGTCTGACTCCACAAGCACCCACACGAATTGCTTGATTCAGTTGTTAAAGAGCGGGTGGTTAAGATCTTTCGTCTCAACCGAGGCGCGCATTCTACAGCGTCCTCTGTTTCTGTCAAGCGGTTATTTTCAGAAGTTTTCAAAGTTTCCTTTGCAACTTCAACCACTTGCGCTTCCGATCTCTCGTCAGCGGGAGGCGAATTCTACAGCGTTACTCGCTGCTGTCAACACCTCTTTTTCAACTCCCTTTTGGCTTCGATAACCTGAAGCAACTCGCTGTCGAAAACTGCGTAACTCTTTGTTTACCAAGGAGTTTTCCGTTTCGACTGCGCCGGAAGTGGGGCGAATTATAGACGTCCAGAATCTGCCGTCAAGCCCTAATTTGGCTTTCCTATCAGGATGTTAAAAACACTGCTTATATATAGACGCGCCCCCCGAGAATGCGCAGTATATTGCCCAACACTCAAAGCAACACTCTCGCTCCCTGCCCTGGACGGTGCCACGCAATGAATGATCAGCCTCGCAGCCTTGCCTCGACCCTTTTCTCGGTTGGCCTGCTATTAATAGCCATGGCATCGATCCAGTCCGGAGCTTCTCTGGCCAAAAGCATGTTTCCTGTTATCGGCGCCCAGGGCACCACTACCCTGCGATTGATCTTCGCCAGCCTCATCATGCTGGTGCTGTTACGCCCCTGGCGTGCAAAGCTCACCGCAAAATCCCTGCGCACCGTCATTGTCTATGGGGTGGCGCTGGGCGGCATGAACTTCCTCTTCTATATGTCCTTGCGCACGGTTCCTCTGGGTATCGCAGTCGCCCTGGAGTTCACGGGACCGCTGGCCGTCGCCATCTACGCTTCACGTCGCGCAATCGACTTTTTGTGGATCGGTCTCGCTTCTATCGGATTGCTGCTACTCATACCGACAGGTGCAACGTCGGCGAGTATTGATCTGACGGGTGCGGGATATGCACTGGGCGCTGGTGCCTGCTGGGCGCTTTACATCGTTTTTGGGCAAAAGGCCGGCGCCGACAATGGTGTCCAGACAGCCGCATTGGGGGTGATGATTGCCGCGCTGTTCGTAGCGCCTATCGGCATTGTTCATGCGGGCGCCGCACTGCTGACGCCCTCGTTGATTCCTGTAGCACTCGGCGTTGCCATCCTGTCAACCGCCCTGCCCTATACGCTGGAAATGGTTGCCCTCACCCGAATGCCGGCCCGCACTTTCGGTACGCTGATGAGCATTGAACCGGCGATTGGTGCGCTCTCAGGCCTGCTATTTCTTCACGAATACCTCTCGCTATCACAGTGGATGGCGATCAGTTGCATCATTTTGGCGTCAGTCGGCGCGACCATGACGATGGGCAGTACCGCCAAACCCGCTATCGCGGCAGATTGATGCAGGATTTGATGAAGCTCTGGTATTTGCCGCGCATTTAGGCCATGTTTAGGCCCGCAAACCAATGCCAGACATGGACTTTTCCAGGATAGGGATATCAGAGGCACTTCTAGTGAAAGCGTATATAGCCAGACCCGGGCATGAAGATCCAGGGACGCTTTAAGGACGGTAATGAAACGAATTTTGATACTGCTCGCCGTAATTGCAGTTGCGGGCTGCGCGGCGACGTCGGAAACCCATACTAAACGTGGCAAGAAAGGGTTGCACATCAACTGTTCCGGGCTCTCGTCGTCCTGGGACAAGTGCTACACCAACGCAGCCGATTCTTGCGCGCCGAAGGGCTACAAAGTCGTCGCCAAGTCAGGGGATGGCGTTGAAGAACCCGGCGATTACCCATTTGGCCTTAACCCCGCCGGCTATACCAGTCGCAGCATGATCGTCATCTGCAAATAGCAGGTTGCCGTTTCTTCAGGTCCGCGGACCTTCGATCTGACGGCTGATCTCATCGTGACTGGACTTCAGCACCCTGCGCTGAATTTCCGGGGTGGCCAGCATTCTCGCCACCACCAACGCACCGACGCACTGGGACAGAATGGCCCAGGCCAGGCTGTCATTCTCCAGAATCGACGCCCAACTCGCCTGAAGCTTGCAAATCCAGTGCTCCGCCTGCTGACGAATCAACACGTCTGATCGCGCGATTTCTGCCCCCAACGCCGGCAACGCACAGCCTGATTCAGGGTGTTCGACATGGGACATGCTCAGGTAGAGTTTAAGGCAACGTTCGAGCTTTTCGCGCCCCTGATCAGCCCCAAGCCGTTCCAGGCTTTGACACAGTTCTCGCTCGACGATTGAAGCGAACAACTCATCCTTCGACGAAAAATGGCTGTAGAAAGCTCCGCCACTCAAGCCGATCGCTTTCATCAGGGCGTCGACGCCGACCGTTGCGAAACCCGACGTTTTTGCAGATACCGCGCTACTTTCCAGCAGCTTCTCTTTGGTTTCCAGTTTGTGGCTGGCCGAATAACGCATTGCCTATCCCTCAGGAATGATCATCTTGACGTCTACGCGATCGTAGCATAACGTTCGTTTAGTTAACGATCGTTTATCAAAAGGGTCCAGTCATGAATAACAAGAAAGTCGTACTGGTTGTCGGCGCAGGTGACGCTACGGGCGGCGCTATCGCCAAACGTTTTGCGCAAGAAGGTTTCGTCGCCTGTGTTACCCGGCGCAGCGCGGACAAGCTCCAGCCATTGGTCGATGCCATCAACGCCGAGGGCGGTGAAGCCCACGGCTTTGCCTGCGATGCGCGTAAAGAAGAGGACGTGATTGCGCTGGTTGAACAGATTGAAACCCAAATCGGCTCCATCGAAGCGTTCGTGTTCAACATTGGCGCCAACGTGCCATGCAGTATTCTCGAAGAAACCGCGCGCAAATATTTCAAGATCTGGGAAATGGCCTGCTTCTCTGGCTTCCTCAACGGCCGGGAAGTAGCCAAGCGCATGGCGAAGCGGCAACGCGGCACGATCCTGTTTACCGGTGCCACCGCAGGCCTGCGCGGCGCTGCCGGTTTTGCTGCGTTCGCCGGTGCCAAGCATGGCATTCGCGCACTGGCCCAGAGCATGGCCCGCGAATTGGGACCGATCAATATTCATGTAGCCCATGTGGTCGTCGACGGCGCGATCGATACCGATTTCATTCGCAACAACTTTCCCGAGAAGTACGCCACCAAGGATGAGGACGGCATCCTCAATCCCGAACACATCGCCGAGAACTACTGGTATCTGCACAGCCAACCCCGCGACGCCTGGACCTTCGAACTGGACCTGCGCCCCTGGAACGAACGGTGGTAAGCCCCCCATAACAATAAACAGAGTGCATCAAGCATGAGCAAAACCGTAGAGTTCTACTTCGACCTCGGCAGCCCCGCCACCTATCTGGCGCATACCCAGCTGCCGAACATCTGCGCCCGGACAGGCAGCCAGCTGATCTACATTCCAATACTGCTGGGCGGCGTTTTCAAAGCCACTGGCAACGCTTCTCCTGCGACCATCCCGGCCAAGGGCGCCTACATGTTTAAGGACCTGGACCGCTACGCCAAACGGTACGGCGTACCACTGAAATTCAATTCGCACTTTCCAATCAATACACTGATGCTGATGCGCGCCGTTACCGGCATGCAGTTGCGCCATCCCCAGCGCTTCCCGGCGTTCATCAACTGCCTGTTTCAGGCGCTTTGGGTTGACGGTCGCAGCCTCGATGACCTGGGGACCGTCGCAAAAGTGCTGACCGAGCACGGTTTTGATCCCACTGAAGTATTGGCGCTGACCGCTGATGAAGAGGTCAAGACAGCGCTCAAGGACAACACCGAGAAGGCCGTTCAACGCGGCGTGTTCGGCGCCCCCAGTATGTTTGTCGATGACCAGCTGTTTTTCGGCCAGGATCGACTGGAGTTCGTCGTTGAAGCCTTGAGTTAAATTTCGATGACCAACCGTCCCTGAGCCGCACCCGAAAAGAGCAGCTCATGGGCGGATTCGGCCGTCTCCAGCGTGAACGTCCGAGAATCCATCAATGGTTTCAGCTGACCCGCCTCGATCAACCCGGCCGCCTCGCTCAGAATCTGCCCATGACGTTCACGCCCGACGCCGGTCAGCAACGGCAGCAACGTAAACACGCCGGAGTACGTCGCACCGCGAAACGACAGCGGCGCCAGACTGTGTTGCCCCCACCCCAGACAGCTCAACACGTGACCGAGATAAACCCGCACAGCCTTGAACGATGCATCCAGGGTTTCGCCACCCACGGTGTCGTAAACGATATCGAATCCCTCGCCAGCCGTATGCTGCGCCACGTATTCCTCGACCGTAGACTGGCGATAATCGATAAACGTCGCGCCGAAGCCTTCAATGATTGCCTGATGCCTGGCGGAACCCGTGGCGTAGACCTCAGCACCAAAAGCGCGGGCAATTTGTATCGCCACATGACCCACCCCACCCGCCCCGCCATGAATCAGCACCTTGTGGCCGGCACGCACTCGCGCCCGATCCACCAGACCTTCCCACGCGGTAATCAGCACCAGCGGCAACCCGGCCGCTTCACGCATACTCAAATTGACCGGTTTGCGCGCCAGCAATCGAGCATCGACCGCTGCGTATTCGGCCAATGAACCTTGTGCACCACCGATACCCGTTGCCATGGCATAAACCTCATCACCCGGCTGCCATCCAACAACACCTTCTCCTACTGCCTCGACAATCCCCGCCAAATCAATGCCCACGGTCGCCGGCAACGGTTGATGCGCATGCGCGGCCTGACCGGAACGGATTTTGCCGTCCAGTGGATTGACCCCACTGGCCTTGATCCGAATCAGCACTTGCCCCACTTGCGGCACGGGCCGCGCAATGGAAGCCAAGCGTAGCGGCGCATTGGCCGAGTCGACAATCAGAGCGCGCATTTGCAGTGAGTCAGTCATTTCGTTTATTCCTGTCAGAGGTGGCTGTGGGATAAATCATCGGCTAACTCACTCATGCTGATAAGACGCTAAATAGCTATAGTGTCCATGCCCATCTGGCATCAATGAGAATTCCCGTGGACAAGCTCAATTCAATGGCAATCTTCGTCCGGGTGGTCGAACGCGGGAGCTTTTCCGCGGTTGCCCGAGAGATGCGGACCAGCCAGCCCACCATCAGCAAAGTGTTGAAGGCGCTGGAGTCCGAACTCGGCGGGAAGTTGATCGCCCGCAGTACCCGCCAGCTGTCACTGACCGATGAAGGTCAGCGCTACTACGCCGAATGCCGGCATATCCTCGCGGCCGTCGATGCGGCCGAGCACAGCTTCCAGTCCGGCAGGGAGCGTATCGCCGGTCACTTGCGTATCGGCTCTTCGGTCAGTTTCGGGCGCTTGCAGATTGCACCGCGCCTGGCGGACTTCCTGAAAAGCCATCCCGACGTGGACATTGATCTGCAACTGAGTGATCAGAACCAGGACTTGATCCATGAAGGGCTGGATGTCACGTTCAGAATAGGCGAACTCAACGACAGCGGACTGATTGCCCGCCATATCGGCACCACCCATCGAGTGACGGTCGCAGCACCCGTTTACCTCAAGCAATACGGCCAACCACAGTCACCGCAGGCATTGAGCGGGCACAATTGCCTGCAGTTCAACCTGCTGAACAGTCAGAACCTGTGGATTTACGAGAAAGGCGCCCAGCGCCATGAAGTGCGGATCAACGGCAATGCGCAAAGCAACAACTCGGAGGCGATCCGCGAGATGGTGCTGGGAGGATTGGGGATTGCGCTGTCGCCGGTGTGGCTGTTCAGTGAGGATTTGAAAGCAGGACGCGTGACGGCGATTTTACCGGACTACCTTGCGCAGTCGCTGCCGATTCATGCGGTGTCCCCGGCGAATCGTCGCCAATCCGCCAGGGTAAAAGCCTTTGTCGACTACATGAGCAAGGCGCTGGAAGCAGCGACTGAACTCAAGCCGATCAAATAGCGGCGGTTCGAGTGTTCAACCACTCAAGCGCTGCACCGTCGAGCAATGGGCTCAAACGCTCGCGCACTTCGGCGTGATAGCCGTTGAACCACTGCTTCTCGTCCTGCGTCAACAACGACGGTTCCAGGCAGCGCGTGTCGATCGGGCACAAGGTCAGGGTTTCGAATTTCAGGAACTCGCCGAATTCGCTCTTGCCTGCTTCGCGATTCAACACCAGATTCTCGATCCGCACACCCCAGCGGCCCGGACGGTAAGTGCCCGGTTCGATGGAAGTGATCATGCCCGGCTGCATCGCGGTTTGCGGTGCCGCCGCCGCTTGGTAGGCGATCACTTGCGGGCCTTCGTGAACATTCAGGAAGTAGCCGACGCCATGGCCGGTGCCGTGACCGTAGTCGACACTTTCCGCCCAGATCGGCGCACGGGCGATGGAGTCCAGCAACGGCGACAAAATGCCACGAGGAAATTGCGCGCGGGACAACGCAATCACTCCTTTCAACACGCGGGTGCAATCGCGCTTCTGCTCATCGGTTGGCGTTCCGACCGGCACCATCCGCGTGATGTCGGTGGTGCCGCCCAGGTATTGGCCACCGGAGTCGATCAGCAACAGGCCGTCGCCCTCGATCACCGCATGCTCTTCTTCCGTCGCGTGGTAATGCGGCATCGCACCATTGGCGTTGAACGCGGCAATGGTGTTGAAGCTCAACGACACGTAATCCGGACGACGACTACGCGCCGCCGTCAGATGTTCGTCGATGGTCAGTTCGGTAATGCGCTCGCGGCCCCACGCTGATTCCAGCCAGGCGAAAAATTCGCACAGTGCCGCACCGTCCTGCTCCATGGCCTGACGGATGTGCCCGGCGTCCGCCAGGCTTTTTTGCGATTTGGCCAGGGTCGTCGGGTTCAGGCCTTCGACCAGTTTTACCCCGCTGTCGAGGTTATCCAGCAGTCCCGCCGTGACGCGCGCCGGATCGACTTGCAGGCTCGCGCCACTCGGGACCGCGCTCAATGCGTCGGCCACTTCGCTGTAGTCGCGCAGCGTGACGCCATCCTGTTCGAGGATCGCGCGCAATTCTGCGCTGACCTTGCTCGAGGCCACGAACAGGGTCGCCTGCTGCTGGTTGATCAACGCGAAAGAGACAAACACCGGGTTGAACGACACGTCGCCGCCGCGCAGGTTGAACAGCCACGCAATGTCGTCGAGGGTGGCGATGAAATGCCAGTCGGCGCCCCGCCCTTTCAGCACTTCGCGAAGATTGGCGAGTTTTTCGCCACGACTGACGGTCGCTTGGGGCGGCAAATGCTGATAGATCGGCTCGTTTGGCAGGGTCGGGCGATCGCTCCAGACGCTGTCCAGCAAATCGACATCAGTGCGCAAACGGGCACCGCGCTCTTCAAGCTTGCCACCCAGCGTACGCGCCGAGGCCACGGCCATCACCGCACCGTCCACCGCGACGACGCCGCCTTCAGGGGTTTGCTCGGCGAGCCAGTCCAGCGGCCCGGGCTGGCCCGGTTGCAGCTTGACCAGTTCGATGCCGCTGCCGTTGAGTTCCTTGGTCGCCTGCTCCCAGTAACGGCTGTCGGCCCACACTCCGGCAAAGTCCGGCGTCACGATCAGCGTGCCGACCGAGCCGTGAAAGCCCGACAACCACTGCCGTCCTTGCCAATAGCCCGGCAGGTATTCGGAAAGGTGCGGATCGGCCGACGGCACCAGCAGAGCATGAATGCCCTCCCGGTTCATCAGCTCGCGGGTTTGCGCCAGGCGCTCGGGCACCGATCCATTGATCGAAGGCTGCGTACTCATCATGTCTCCTGCTAATCACTTTCATTTTATTGTTGAGCGCCGATCATCCTCGGCACTTTAGGCACTACTGCCAGAATGCCGGAGCACTGGCGCAGGCCGCTTTAATCAGATGGACCGCTTGATCGATATCCTGCTCGGTGGTGAAACGTCCCAGGCTCAAGCGAATGGTGCGGCTCGCCGAACGGGCGTCATGCCCCAGCGCCAGCAGCACATGGGAGGGCGCATTGCTTGCGGAGTTGCAGGCCGACGTCGCGGAAAACGCGATGGAAGCACTCAACGCCGCCGAATTGAACTCACCTTCATTGAACGTCAGGCTCAACGTGTGAGGAATACGCTGGGTCGGGCTACCGTTGAGGCGCACGCCAGGAAGGCTCAACAAGGGTTCGAGCAAGCGTTCACGCAAACGCGCGATCGTGGCTTTTTCCTCATCAAACAGCTGCGCCGCCAATTCAAACGCCACGCCCATTGCAGCAATCTGGTGAGTCGCCAAGGTACCGGAACGCAACCCGCCTTCGTGACCACCGCCATGAATCTGCGCCTGCAAACGCTGCTTCGCTCGAGACCCAACATATAGCGCGCCAATACCCTTGGGGCCGTAGATCTTGTGCGCCGAAAACGACATCAGGTCCACCGGCAACTGCCTCAGATCAATCGCAACTTTGCCGGCGCCCTGAGCGGCATCGACATGAAACAGCGCGTCGCGGGCGCGCACTGCCTCACCGATGGCGGCGATGTCGTTGACCGTGCCCAGCTCATTGTTGACCAGCATCAGCGACACCAGAAAGGTGTCCTCGCGCATCGCTTCGCTGACCGCTTGCGCGGTGATCAAGCCTTGCGCATCCGGCACCAGATACGTCACGGCAACACCCGCGTCCTGCAATTGCTTCGCGGTGTCGAGGATCGCCTTGTGTTCGATCTGGCTGGTGATGACATGGCCGCCGGCAACACCGCGGGCCTGGTCCACGCCCTTCAGGGCAAGATTGTTGGATTCAGTGGCGCCGGAGGTCCAGACGATCTGGTCGGGCTGAGCACCGACCAGATCAGCCACTTGCTTGCGCGCCTGCTCGACCGTTTGTCGGGCCTGTTGGCCGAACGCATGGGAGCTGGACGCCGGGTTGCCGAAATTGCCGGTAAACCCCAGACACTCGACCATGACGTGAATGACTCGCTCATCCACCGGCGTGGTGGCGGCATAGTCGAAATACAACGGACGTTTATTCATAAAAGACTCGCAGAGCGTGTTCCGGGATCAGGTGCTGGAAACCAGGCAACCATCAATACCTGATCGGATGCGTTAAAGAAGTACGACTTCATTTAAAAGTGCGTAGGAACGCTCCTGAAGTCGAGCTTAACAGGCATCGGGCAACCGGTTGAAGCAATGCGTCAGCTAAAGCTTTCCAGCAACAACGGATACAGCGAGGCCACCAGCAGCGCGGCCATGCCCCAATTGAACAGGCGCAACCAGCGGCGATCCTTGAGGACGTTGCGCAACAGCGTGCCGCACGCCGCCCAGACACCGACGCTCGGCAGGTTGATCAGGGCAAAAACCGCGGCGATCACGATGACGTTGGTGAAATATCCCTGCATCGGCGTGTACGTGCTGATGGCGCCGATGGCCATGATCCAGGCCTTGGGGTTGACCCACTGGAAAGCCGCGGCACCGAGGTAGCTGATGGGTTTGCCCCCTTCCTGATCGCTTTCGGAAACCGGCCCGGAATGGGCAATTTTCCATGCGAGATACAGCAAGTACGCCGCACCGACGTAACGCAGCACGGTGTAGAGCAATGGATAGGTTTTGAATACCGCGCCCAAACCAAATCCCACCGCAACCACGAGCACAAAAAAGCCGCAGGTAATGCCAAGCATGTGGGGGATGGTGCGGTTAAAGCCGAAGTTCACGCCCGATGCCAGCAACATGGTGTTGTTCGGGCCGGGAGTGATCGAGGTGACGAGGGCAAACAGGGCGAAGCCCAGCAGCAGATCGAACGAGAGCGTCATCGGTGGCAGTCCATCAGGGTCAGTCAGGTACTGACCCTATCGCGAACCTTCAATTAAACCCATGGACAGTTGGGTGAAACTTCGAGCGGTACAGTCGCTCAGCTTGGGCGGCCGTGCAGATGAACAGTGCGCTCGGCGTTCATTTCGCCTTGTTTGTCGAAGCTGAAGGATTTCTGTGGCTGACCCAGCAGTGCGGCTTTTTGTGAGTGGTATTCATCGAAAGACAACCCGCGACGATTCAACGATTCCAGCGCCAGTTGCCGGGTTTCTTCGGTGGTGTAGGGCCGCAGTTCCGGGGAGACGTGGCTGGCACATCCGGCGAGAACGGAGACGGCGAGCAGCAAGCAAGTGGCGAGTAAGGTTTTCATGATGGGCTGTCCTGGCTACTGGGTTCGGGGCAATGAACACAGGCTACTCGCGCCAATGGATGGGCAGAAATCAACGCTCTCGATAGTGGGTATTGAGGGGGAAGGCATCGCTGGACTGTGTAGGAGCCAGCTTGCTGGCGATAGCGGTAGATCGGGTGCACCGCGGCGCGCCGATCGCTGGCAAGCCAGCGCCTACAAGACTGTTCATATCTCTTAATGATCTATAAATATCAACCAACGGTCTTTTGAGGAATAACAGAGAGCCTTTATAACAACGATATGGCCTCGAACAGCTGTTGCCCACGCAACTGTTCGCCTGGCAACTGTTCGCCAAGCAACTGTCCGCCAGGCAACAGCCATTCAACAAACGGTACTGGAAATCAAACAGCGCATCGCTACCCCTGCGCTGCAAGCCCCGGGAAACCTGGGCTCGAAGGATTGGTACAGCTCTTGCTCAAGCCCTGTGACTATTCACTGCTCGCTGAGCAACTGTTTTAAAAGGAACTGATCATGTCGCGTCCACTGAACGTCGTTGCCCTCTCCGGCGGAACCTGGCGTCCGTCCCGCACCTTGGTGCTGACCCAGGCGTTGTTGGCCGAACTGGCCGAGCAACTGCCGATCGAGAGCAAGCTGATCGAACTGGGCGACATCGCCCGGCCATTGGGCGCGGCGCTGTCGCGTCAGGAACTGAGCGCCGACATCGAAGCCGAGCTGCAAGCCATCGAGAACGCCGACCTGCTGATCGTCGCCGCGCCGGTCTATCGCGGTTCCTACCCCGGCCTGCTCAAACATCTTTTCGACCTGATCGACCTGAACGCGCTGATCAACACACCGGTGCTGCTGGCCGCCACCGGTGGCAGCGAACGGCATGCGCTGGTGATCGATCATCAGCTGCGCCCGCTGTTCAGCTTCTTCCAGGCCCTGACGCTGCCGATTGGTGTCTACGCCACCGAAGCCGACTTCGCCAATTACCAAATAATCAGTGAGCCCTTAAAGGCCCGCATACGCCTTGCTGCAGAACGCGCCGCGCCGTTGTTCGGCGTGCACCCCAAAAATCTGCTGAAAATCGCTTAAGGATTTTTTCATGGATGTTTTCTGGTTTCTGCCGACTCACGGCGACGGCCATTACCTGGGCACCACCCAGGGCGCACGCCCAGTGACCCTCAACTACCTGAAACAAGTGGCCCAGGCCGCCGACAGCCTCGGCTACCACGGCGTACTGATTCCCACCGGACGTTCCTGCGAGGATTCGTGGGTCATCGCTTCGGCGGTGGTGCCGTTGACCGAACGCCTGCGTTACCTGGTCGCGATCCGTCCGGGGATCATCTCGCCAACCGTTTCGGCGCGAATGGCGGCGACCCTGGATCGACTGTCCAACGGTCGCTTGCTGATCAACGTGGTGACCGGTGGCGACCCGGATGAAAACCGCGGCGACGGGATCTTCCTCGACCACAGCGAACGCTACGAAGTCACCGACGAATTTCTGCAAATCTGGCGGCGTGTGCTGCAAGGCGAAGCGGTGGATTTCGAAGGCAAACATTTGCGGGTGCAGAACGCCAAGGCGCTGTATCCGCCGGTGCAGAAACCCTATCCGCCGCTGTATTTCGGTGGGTCATCCGAAGCGGCTCACGAACTCGCCGCCGAGCAAGTCGACGTGTACCTCACCTGGGGCGAGCCGCCTGCGGCCGTGGCAGAAAAAATCGCCGACGTGCGAGAGCGCGCGGCCCGTAACGGGCGCACGGTGAAGTTCGGGATTCGACTGCACGTGATCGTTCGCGAGACCGCCGAAGAGGCGTGGAAAGCTGCAGACAAACTCATAGAACACATCAGCGACGACACCATCGCCGCCGCGCAGAAGTCGTTCTCGCGCTTCGATTCCGAAGGCCAGCGGCGCATGGCGGCGTTGCACGACGGACGTCGCGACAATCTGGAAATCGCCCCCAACCTGTGGGCCGGCGTCGGCCTGGTGCGCGGCGGTGCCGGCACAGCGCTGGTGGGTGATGCTCAGCAAGTGGCGGCGCGCATCAAGGAATACGCGGACCTGGGCATCGAGAGTTTCATTTTCTCCGGTTATCCGCACCTCGAAGAGGCTTATTGCTTTGCCGAGCTGGTGTTCCCGCTGCTGCCTGAACCTTACGCCAGCCTGGCGGGACGCGGTGTGACCAACCTCACCGGGCCGTTTGGCGAAATGATCGCCAATGATGTGCTGCCTGCCAAAGCTACGGCCTGACAAGCACCCCCTGTGGGAATCTGCGCTGATTTTGATAAGGAACCCCCGCGTGACTGCCAAGCCGCAAAGTACCCTGATTTCCCCTCTGCAAACCGCGCGCCTGTTGGCGGCCGAGTTTGCCCTGACCGCTGTCGAACGCGACGAGCGCGGCGGCACTCCGAAAGCCGAACGTGACGCCTTGCGTCAAAGCGGTCTGCTCGCCTTGAGCATTCCCACCCAGTACGGCGGCCTCGGCGCCAGCTGGAGTGAAACCCTGACCATCGTTCGCGAATTCGCCAAGGTCGACAGCTCGATTGCCCACGTTTTCGGTTTCCATCACCTGATGCTCGCCACCGTGCGCCTGTTCGCCCGGCCGGAACAATGGCAGCCATGGTTCGAACAGACCGCACGTAAAAACTGGTTCTGGGGCAATGCCCTCAACCCGCTGGACACCCGCACCGTGGTAAAAAAACTCGGCGGCTGGCGCGAGTTTTCCGGCAAGAAAAGTTTCTGCTCCGGCGCCAGTGATTCAGAAATGCTGATCGCCTCGGCGGTGGATGAAAGCGCCGGCGGCAAACTGTTGATCGCGGCTATTCCCAGCGGTCGCACCGGCATTACCTTGCACAACGACTGGAACAACATGGGCCAGCGCCAGACCGACAGCGGCAGCGCCACGTTCGAACGGGTGCGGGTCGAAGAATCGGAACTGTTGCTCGACCCGGGTCCATTAAGCACACCATTCGCCTGCCTGCGCCCATTGATCGCGCAGCTAACCTTCACGCACATGTTCCTCGGCATTGCCGAAGGCGCTTTTGAAGAAGCACGCCAATACACGCTGACCGAAACCCGCCCATGGCATAAATCCAGCGCGCAAGACGTACGTCAGGATCCGTATGTGCTCGGTCATTACGGTGAATTCTGGGTGGCGCTGGAAGGCGTTCGTTTGTTGGTGGAACGTGCCGCCGATCTGCTCGACAAGGCCTGGGCAAAAGGCCCGAACCTCAGCGCCGAAGAGCGCGGACATCTGGCCACAGCCATCGCCACGGCCAAGGTCGCCGCCACCCGCAACGGCCTCGATCTCTGCAGCCGGTTGTTCGAAGTGACCGGCGCACGTTCGACCCACGCCTCACTGCGCCTGGACCGCCACTGGCGCAACCTGCGCACGCAAACCTTGCACGACCCGGTGGATTACAAACTCCATGAACTGGGCGATTGGGCGCTGAACCAGGCCCTGCCGATTCCGACTTTCTATTCATAGCCATCTCAGGGAGCCTGCCCCATGCAACTACTGACCTTACCGCCCTCGCCCGCATTGGCCACTTCCATCCGCGCCACCGCTCAGGTGTTCGAAGACCCGAAATCCCAGGCCCTGCTCGCCCACATCCAGCAAGTCGCGCCGAGTGAAGCCAGTGTGCTGATCATTGGTGAAACCGGCACTGGCAAAGAGTTGGTGGCGCGGCATATTCACAACCTCAGCGCCCGACGCAACCGGCCGTTCGTAGCCGTGAACTGCGGTGCGTTCTCCGAATCCCTGGTCGAGGCCGAACTGTTCGGCCACGAAAAAGGTGCGTTCACCGGGGCCTTGAGCGCCAAGGCCGGCTGGTTCGAAGAGGCCGATGGCGGCACGTTGTTCCTCGATGAAATCGGTGATCTGCCGATGGCGATTCAGGTCAAGTTGCTGCGTGTGTTGCAGGAACGCGAAGTGGTGCGACTGGGCTCGCGCAAGAGCATCCCGATCAATGTGCGCGTGCTGGCGGCCACCAATGTGCAGCTGGAAAAAGCCATCAACGCCGGGCATTTCCGCGAGGACCTGTATTACCGCCTCGACGTCGTCAGCCTGGAACTGAGCCCGCTGCGCGATCGTCCCGGCGACATTTTGCCGCTGACCCGCCACTTCGTCGAAGCCTACAGCCATCGCCTGGGCTACGGCACCGTCACTATCAGCAAAGAAGCCGAACTGAAACTGCGCGGCTACAGTTGGCCGGGCAACATCCGCGAACTGGAAAACGTCATTCACCACACCTTGTTGATCTGCCGTAACGGCGTGATCGAACGCGAAGACCTGCGCCTGTCGAACATGCGCATCGAGCGTCAGGACGATTACCACGGCAACGTCGACGATTCACCGGAAGCCTTGCTGGACCGGGCCTTTCAAAAACTCTTCGAAGAGCAGGCCGGCGCGCTGCACGAAAAAGTAGAGGACGCGTTGCTGCGCGCGGCCTACCGTTTCAGCCATTACAACCAGGTGCACACCGCGGCATTGCTCGGCCTGAGCCGCAACGTGACCCGTACACGCCTGATCAAGATTGGCGAACTGGCGGTGAATAAGCGCCGCCCTACGGAAAACCTGCAGGGCGAGCGTTTGATGCAATTGTCGATTTAAGGGGATCAAGGGCTGGGGGCGCAGCTGTGGGACTCATCGGCTGATCCGCAATAGCGGCGCGGCCATCGCGAGCAGGCTCACGCCCACATTGGAATGCATCCTCCTGTAGGAGCGAGCCTGCTCGCGAAAGCGGACTGTCAGACGATAAAGCTTAGAACCCTGGAGCGATCTGCCCTTTGTAGCGGGTCAGAATGAACTGCCGGACTTCATCGGAGTTCAACGCCTTGGCCAGTTTCTGAATACCCGGGTCGTTGATGTTATCCGGGCGAGCCACGAGGAATTCGATGTACAGGCTCTTGCCCTTCTCGACGATCAACGCACTGTTGGTGTCGATCCCAGCTTCCAGCGCGTAGTTGGCGAAGACAAACGCCAGGTCAACCTGGCTCACAGACCGCGCCAGCAACGCGCCTTCCAGTTCACGAATTTTCAGGTGTTTCGGGTTCTCGGCGATGTCGCGCTGAGTGGCCAGAGTATTGCTAGGGTCCTTGAGCTTGATCAGCCCGGCTTCGTGCAGCAGCACCAGCGCGCGACCAGTGTTCACCGGGTCGTTGGGGATCGACACTGTCGCCCCGTCTTTGAGCTCGGAGATGTTTTTGATTTTGGTCGAGTAAGCCCCGAACGGTTCGATGTGCACGCCGACGACTGGCACCAGGTCGGTGTGGCGCGTTTTGTTGTAGTCATCGAGGAATGGCCGGTACTGGTAGTAGTTGGCGTCGAGGTTCTTCAGCGCCAGTTGCTGGTTAGGCTGGATGAAGTCGGTGAAGACCTTGATGTCCAGGTCCACGCCTTCCTTGGCCAGGGTTGGTTTGATGAACTCGAGGATCTCCGCGTGCGGCACCGGGGTGGCACCGACAGTGATTTTTTCGTTGGCGTGAACGCTCAGCGATACAAGGGCAGCCAGAATGGCCAGGCTCTTTTTCATGGTGTGCTCCTAGGCAGATTAAGTGGCCGTCGTGGGGTGTTCGTGGGCCTGAGTGTTGGTTGTGAAAAAGCAGGAATCGAATGTTTATCGTCGGCTGTAGCGCGCCACCAGCCGGTCGCCGGTCATTTGCAGGGCCTGGACCAAGATCAACAACAGCACCACGGTGACCACCATCACGTCGGTCTGGAATCGCTGATAGCCGTAGCGGATCGCCAGGTCGCCGAGTCCGCCGCCGCCGATCACACCGGCCATCGCCGTGTAATCCACCAGCACGATGGCGGTCACCGTGACCGCTGCCAGCAACCCGCCGCGCGCCTCGGGCAACAAGGTGTGGCGGATGATTTGCCACGTGGTGCCGCCCATGGCCTGGGTGGCTTCCACCACACCGCGATCGACTTCGCGCAAGGCGGTTTCCACCAGCCGCGCGAAGAACGGCGTGCAGCCGACTACCAGTGGCGGAATCGTTCCCGGCACGCCCAGCGAGGTGCCGACCAGCAGCGTGGTCAGGGGGATCAGCACGATCAGCAAAATGATGAACGGCAGCGAACGCAGCATGTTGACGATCACCGACAGCACCCGGTAAACGCCGACCGCTTCATGCAATTGGCGCTTGCCGGTGAGGAACAGAACCACCCCCAGCGGCAATCCCAGCAGCACAGTGAAACCGAGGGCGGCGCCGAGCATGCTCAACGTCTCGAGGCAAGCCTGGCCGATGTCGGCCCAGTAAATGTTCTTGAACAACTCGGCCATGATCACGACCAATCGTGACGCGGCGGCTTGACGCCGTTGAGCAGCCAGTTGCCGACCACGTGGTATTTCCAGCGCACCGGATCATGCAAGGTGTGCACCCGCGCGTTGCGCCAGTGGCGGTCGAAGTTGTGCTTCTTCAGGGTCGAGCGGGTGCCGCCGAGTTCGAAGAGTTTGTTGGTGGCTTCGATGGCGATTTCGGTGGTCATCACTTTGGCCTTGGCCACCGCGAGGGACGCTCGGGCAACGTTGTCTTCATCGGGTGCCGGACGCGCCGCATCCAGCGCCCAACCGGCGCGTTCCAGCAGGGCTTCGGCGGCTTCCAGACGAATCTCCAGAGCGCCGACTTGAATGATGGTCAGCGGATCTTCGCTGGCCTTTTCCACCCCTGCATCGATCCACGGCCGGGCGAATTGCTGCACGAAGGCGATGGTGTCACGCAGCGCCGCGCGGGCAATGCCGGCGTCGATGGCGGCCGTGGTCAATTGCGCAAACGGCCCGGCGAGGGTCGGGCTTTCATAGGAGCGATAGGTCGGGAACACATTGAACGGCGCGACTTGCAGGTCTTCGGCCAGCACCGTGCCGCTGGACGTGGTGCGCTGGCCGATGCTGTCCCAGTCATCGACGATTACCAGGCCCGGCGTACCGCGTTCGACGAACGACAACTGGCCCTTCTGTTCTTCATCCAGCGCCAGCACCGCCAGCCAGTGGGCGTACAGCGAACCGGTGCAATAGCCCTTACGGCCGTTGATCACATGACCGTCACCAAAACGGCGGATGGTCGCTTGAATATCCTGCACGTTCTTGCCGCCGGTTTCCGACAGCGCATTGGCGTAGCGATGGCCTTGCAGCGCCAGGCCGAAGAAATGCGCCTGCTGCTCGGGGGTGCCTTGCAGTCGGATGTCTTCCAGCAGGCAATAGTGGTTTTGCGGAATCTGCCCCAGGGAGGGATCGGCTGCCGAGATGATCGCGATGACCTGCGCCAGCACCGCGTAGGAGACCTGCGCGCCTCCAAACTCCTTCGGCACGCTGATGCCCCACAAACCGCTGTTGGAGTACAGGTCGACGATCTCGGCAGGCACTTGGCGGCTGCGGTCGCGCTCGGCGTCCTGTTCCAGCAAAACCGCGGCGACGCGCTCGGCCACACGCAAGGCTTCGGCTTCGTCGGTGATCCGATGGGCGGCCGGCGGATTGATGGGGTAAACGGCAGATTCAGGCATACGTGTCTCTCGGCAACAGTGTTTGCCAGAGGACATTGCAGCTTCTGTGCCGGACTGTCTCAGCCCGTGTTTACGAGCACTTCATGGCACTTTTAACGGGTTTTGAGTAAGAAACCCGAGCAATCTGTTGCTTGACTGTTGATGGCTGAACAGTGGCGATGCTGCTCGTCGGGCACTCGGTCGGCGGAAACGGGCTGACCTATAGTTATCCGATCGGAAATCGACGTAGGAACACCTTCCACTCACAACAAGAACAGGGAGATCGATCATGAGCGTCAAACCCATTCCAGAGGGTTATCACAGCATCACCCCGTACCTGGGCATTCAAAAAGCGGCTGAAGCCATCGAGTTCTACAAGAAAGCTTTTGGCGCCATCGAAGTCATGCGCCTGTCCATGCCCGACGGCGGCATCGGCCACGCCGAACTGCGCATCGGCGATTGCCCGATCATGCTCGGCACGCCGTGCGATCAGGGGCCGTTGAGCAATCCGGACAACTCGCCGTCGGTGGGCTTGCACCTGTACGTGAACGATGTGGACACGTCTTATCAACAGGCGATTGCGGCGGGCGGCTCGGTGGTGTCTGAGGTCAAGGATCAGTTTTATGGCGACCGCTCGGGGACCTTGAAGGATCCGTATGGGCATTTGTGGTTTCTGGCCACGCGCAAGGAGGACCTGACCCAGGCGGAGATTGAGCAGCGAGCGCAGGCGATGTTTCAGCAGGGTTGAGTTTTTCAGTATTTGTTATGGCCCCATCGCATCGGCGGCAGCGGGCCGGGCCTGTTGTTGCTGCACGGTCACCCGCAGACCCATGTCATCTGGCACGAAGTCGCCGAACAACTGGCCGAGCACGTTACCGTGATCGCGGCGGACCTGCGCGGCTACGGCGACAGCGGCGAACCGCCGGCCAAATTCCCACACGGTGTGTCGTCTTGATGACCACGGCCCCGTCCTGTTGTACTTGAACAGAGATCCCTGTGGGAGCGGCCATGCGGTCGTTCATGGGAACAGGAAACATTTACTTTCATATCCCGGTTCGGGATTTCGATGGCTCATCCGTCTTATAGAGATGCAGTCGGTTCGTGTAGGCAAAAGCCACGACCGTCTTTTAATGGACCTCACGCTGGGAAGCCCGCAGCAAAGGCCCAATCATCGATACAAGACTTTAATCATGTCGAAAAAATCCCGTTCAAAACTCTGGTTTCTGGTGCATAGCTGGCTGGCCCTGCCAATCTGGTTTTTTGTGCTGATCGTCTGTGTCACCGGCACGCTGGCGGTGATCAGTCAGGAAATCGTCTGGCTGGCCAACCCGCAGATGCGCGCCAGCCAACCCACGGATGATGCGCCGCTGTTGAGCTACGACCAGATCATCAGCGAGATGAAGAAGGCCGAACCCGACACGCTGGTCGAAACCATCAGCCGCCCGGACGAATCGCACTTCGCCCTCGATGTACGCGTGACCTACCCCGACGGCCGCACCGCCACGGTGTACGTCAACCCGTACAGCGGCATCATCCAGGGTACCGCGCCACCATTCAACTTCCAGGCATTTACCCGCGCACTGCATGGTTGGTGGCTGGTGCCGTTCACCAACGGCTACAGCTGGGGCTGGTACCTGGTGTCGTTCCTCAGCCTGCCGATGCTGGCGTCGCTGGTCACCGGGCTGGTGGTCTACAAGAAATTCTGGAAAGGTTTTCTGCGCCCGACCCTGCGCCTGCGGCATGGCGCGCGGATTTTCTGGGGCGATTTTCATCGGCTCAGCGGCCTCTGGTCGATCTGGTTCATCGCGGTGATCTCCGTCACCAGCACTTGGTTCCTTGCCGAAGCCTTCCTGTTCGATAACCAGATTTCGATTTC
Organism: Pseudomonas sp. GB2N2; assembly: GCF_054897705.1. Lineage (NCBI taxonomy): Bacteria > Pseudomonadati > Pseudomonadota > Gammaproteobacteria > Pseudomonadales > Pseudomonadaceae > Pseudomonas > Pseudomonas sp. GB2N2. The sequence continues at coordinate 430,415 of NZ_CM142701.1, read as the reverse complement.
CACCGCCCCGATTGCCCCGGTGGTCGCGCGTGAAAGCGTGCCGCTCACCGCCGATGGTTCGCCGGCGCCGATGATCACCCTGGAAGCGGCGATCAATCAGGTCAAGCAACGCATTCCCGGGCTCGAAGACAGCTTCGTGAGTTTGCCCGCCAACGCCTACAGCTTCCTGTCGGTGGGCGGTCGCAGCGGGTATCCGCTGATCTACCAGACCGCCGAGATCAACCCGTACACCGGCGACGTCGCCGTAACCCGCCTGCTGTCGGACCGCTCGGGCCTGGAGCTGGTCACCGAATCGATGCGGCCACTGCACACCGGTGATTTCGGCGGTCTCTGGATCAAGCTGATCTGGTTCTTCTTCGGCCTGCTCCTGAGCATGATGGTGCTCAGCGGCCTGCTGATCTGGACCAAGCGTACCGCGCTGGCCACGGCCAACGCCTTGAAGCGCAGCCACAAACGCCCTCGTGCTGAACAGACGGCTCATGCCACGAGCCGCGACGCCACGGAGGTCAGCCAATGAGCCTGTTCACCGCCGAAAAACCCGGTTCCGGACTGAGCCGCTTCTGGCACAAATGGCGCTTCCACATCAACGTGCTGCTGTTGCTGATACCGCTGGGGTTCATGCCCAAATATTTCACTGAAGCGGCGTTGTTTCGCGGCGACACGGGTCTCGGTGAGCGGGAAATCGGTGACGTGCAGGTCGGGCCGTGGAGCCTGCGCCTGGCGGAATTTCGCAACGAAGCGCCACGGCCCGAGGGCCCGGCCGGCTACATGAAAAGCTTCAACGCGGCGCTGTGCGACAGCTGCCGCGAGCAGGTCAAGGCCACTTACCTGCGTATCGGCAAGCCCCGCAGCCTGCGCGCTGCCGGGGTGATTTTCTTCGGCACGCCCTACCGCATGAGCGCGGTGTTGCCGATCCCGGAAAAAACCAAGGCCGACGCCGAGCTGTGGATAACCATGGAAGGCTGGGACGGCGCCATGCATCAAGCTTCGATCCCGCTGAACCAGGCATCCCCCACTACCCTCGAGTGGCTGAACAAACAAGGAGGCAAACCATGATCACCGCGATTCGCCCTCTTCACGCGGTGTTGCTGGTGCTGTGCACCGGCTTCAGCACCAGTGCCCTGGCCCACAACCCGATGTGCGAGTGCAAGGCCCTCGACGCCGAACAGATCCAGTGCACCGGTGGGTTTTCCGATGGCAGCGGCGCGCCGGGCGTGACCCTCGACGTCATCGGTTACGACGAAACCATCCTCGTCCCGGGCAAGCTCGGCGCCGACTCCAAAGTGACCTTCAAGAAGCCTGGCGCCGAGTTCTACGTGCTGTTCGACGCCGGTCCCGGCCACGTGGTCGAGATCGATCAAGCGGACATCCAGGCGCCATGACTACGCCAACGACCCACGTCGTCCGCCCGGCCGGTGCCGGCCATGAAACCCTGTACGTGCTGCTGTTGTGCCTGATGATTTTGGCGGTCGCCGGTTCGGTAGTCGCCTGGCGCCATGAGTCCCCGGAAACCACCCGCGTCAACCGCCATCAACTGGATGCCCGCCGCGACCTGAGCCCCTCCGAGCAAGGCATCTATGCCGACCTGCGGGTGACGCTGGACGAGGTTCACCTGCTGCGTCAGGAACAACAGACCCTGCCGACACCCGCCGCCCTCGCCGACGAAGGTTTTGCGCCGTTCGCCCAGGACGCCAGTTCCGTCAGCCGTGGCGCTCATGCCTGGCAATTGCTCGACGCCAAGGCCTACTTCGGCCAAAGCCAGGCACCGACCGTGGCCGGTTCGTTTCTGATGCGCGTGACCGCTGACGATGACGCGCCGGATATCTGGCTCAACCGCGTCGCCGACCTCAAGGCCCCGGCAGACCTGACGAAAGCCGCGCTGGAAAGCGCCGGCTGGCAGCAGATAGTCGCGCAATTCGATGCCGGCGTGACCCGCCAGCATCGGCACTGAACCCTCGCCTTTCCCGAGAGAAGACCGCTTTCCCATGCCTATTCAACGTTCTTTTTTGCGCCTGATGCTGCTCGGCCTGCTCGGCCTGCTCGCCTTGCTGCTGACGCCACTGGCCAGCGCCGACGAAGTCAAGCGCCTGCGCATCGGCATCACCCTGCACCCTTATTACAGCTACGTGGCCAACATCGTCGGCGACAAGGCCGAAGTAGTGCCGCTGATTCCCGCCGGCTTCAACCCCCACGCCTACGAGCCCCGCGCCGAAGACATCAAGCGCATCAGCGGGCTGGACGTGATCGTGCTCAACGGCGTCGGGCATGACGACTTCGCTGACCGCATGATCGCCGCCAGCGAAACGCCGAACGTGCCGGTGATCGAAGCCAACGAAAACGTGCCGCTGCTGGCCGCCACCGGGGTCGCCGCGCGCGGTGCCGGCAAAGTGGTCAACCCGCACACCTTTCTCTCGATCAGCGCCTCGATTGCCCAGGTCAACAACATTGCCCGGGAGCTGGGCAAGCTCGACCCGGACAACGCCAAGACCTACACCCAGAACGCCCGCGCCTACGGTAAACGCCTGCGGCAGATGCGCGCCGACGCCCTGGCGAAGCTGACTCAGGCGCCGAACGCCGAACTGCGAGTGGCCACGGTTCATGCAGCGTACGACTACCTGCTGCGCGAATTCGGCCTGGAAGTGACCGCCGTGGTCGAGCCGGCACACGGCATCGAGCCGAGCCCGAGTCAGCTGAAAAAGACCATCGATCAACTGCGCGAACTGGACGTGAAAGTGATCTTCTCGGAGATGGATTTCCCGTCGACCTACGTCGAGACCATCCAGCGTGAGTCAGGCGTGAAGCTGTACCCGCTGTCGCACATTTCCTACGGCGAATACACCGCCGACAAGTACGAGAAGGAAATGACCGGCAACCTCAATACCGTGGTCCGGGCGATTCAGGAGTCTGGCGCATGACGGCGAAACAAACTCTCCGCGAACCCCCTGTAGGAGTGAGCCTGCTCGCGAAAGCGGTGGATCAGCCAACATTATTGTTGGATGACACACCGCATTCGCGAGCAGGCTCGCGCCTACAAAGTGCGGGGCCAACCCTGGATTTTGCGGAGGTCGGTCTGACGCTCGGCCGCACTACGATTCTCGACAAGGTGACCTTCCAGGTCCAGCCCGGCAGCGTGCATGCGCTGGTCGGTCCGAACGGTGGCGGCAAGAGTTCGCTGATCAAGACCCTGCTCGGGCAGATGCCGCATCAAGGTCGCCTGAGCCTGCAATGGCCGGGCGAGGCGGGCACCATCGGCTACGTGCCGCAAGCGCTGGAATTCGACCGCGGCTTGCCGATGACGGTCGACGATTTCATGGCCACCATGTGTCAGCGGCGCCCGGCATTCCTCGGCCTGAGCAAACACTACGCGGCAGCGATCGGCGAGGCGCTGGAACGGGTCGGCCTGCAGGACAAACGCAAGCGGCGCATGGGCGCATTGTCCGGTGGCGAGCGCCAGCGTGTGCTGCTGGCGCAGGGACTGATTCCGGCACCGCAGTTGCTGGTGCTCGATGAACCGATGTCGGCCCTCGATGAGGCGGGCATTCAGGTGTTCGAGCGCTTGCTCGGCGACTGGCGCCGCAGCGGCATCACCGTGTTGTGGATCGAGCATGATCTGGGAGCGGTCGGGCGACTGGCGGATCGCGTCACCGGGCTCAATCGCCGGGTGTTGTTCGATGACACGCCAAAGCAGTCCCTCACACCCGAAACCCTGCTCACCCTGTTTTCGACCCATCCACGGAGCGCTGTTTCATGAGTTACGAAGCCTTTCGTTTGATGGTTCAGGGTTGGGCGTCTTCGGGTTATCTGCCGGAAGCGCTGGCCTATGGATTCGTGGTCAACGCGTTGCTTGCCGGTTTGCTGATCGGCCCGGTGCTGGGCGGTCTGGGGACGCTGGTGGTGGTCAAGCGTTTCGCGTTTTTCTCCGAAGCGGTGGGTCATGCGGCGTTGACCGGCGTGGCCATTGGCATTTTGCTAGGCGAACCCTACACCGGGCCGTTTGGCAGCCTTTTCGGTTACTGCCTGTTGTTCGGCATTTTGCTCAACTACTTGCGCAACCGCACGGGCCTGGCGCCGGACACGTTGATCGGCGTGTTTCTGTCAGTGTCGCTGGCGCTGGGCGCGAGCCTGCTGCTGATTCTGGCGGGCAAGATCAACGTGCACATTCTGGAGAACGTGCTGTTCGGCTCGGTGTTGACGGTCAACGGCAATGACCTGCTGGTCTTGGCGATTGTCGGTTCGCTGGTGATGGCGCTGGCCTTGCCGCTGTACAACCGCATCATGCTCGCCAGTTTCAACCCGCAACTGGCGGCGGTGCGCGGCGTGGCGGTGAAGACCCTGGATTACCTGTTTGTGATTCTGGTGACGCTGATCACCGTAGCGGCCGTAAAAGTCATCGGCGCGATCCTGGTCGGCGCCCTGTTGGTGATTCCAGCGGCGGCGGCGCGCTTGCTCAGCCAATCACTGAAAGGCTTTTTCTGGTGCTCGGTGCTGATTGCCACAGTGAGCACGCTGTGCGGAATTCTCGCGCCGATTGTCTTCGACCTGCCTATCCCGTCCGGCGCCGCGATCATTCTGGTGGCCGGAATCGCCTTCGCCCTCGCCGCGATCGCACGCGGCGGCGTCCCCAGCCTGAAAGGGAACCTCGGATAAATGTTATTTCCTCTGCGTCAATTGGCCCTGGCCGTCGCCCTGTGCGGCCTGGCGAATCCTTCGTTTGCGGCGGAGAGCACCAAACCGCTGCACGTGCTGGCGTCGCTGCCGATCACTTACGGGCTGGGCGAATTATTACTCAAGGGCACCAGCGTCAACCTTGAACGTGCGGCGCCGGCGAACCTGCCCGGCAGCCGTCAAACCGCGTATTTCACCGGACGTGGCGCGGCGGCGCTGGCGATACTGGCGACCGACGCCGATGCGGTGATCGGGCTGCGTTCGGTGTGGCCGGATGATCCGCTGTACCCGAACGCCCGGCGCAGCAACATCCGCATCGTCGAAGTCGATGCGGCCCGCCCGGTGGACGGCGCTTTGCCCGGCATTGCCGTGCAACCGGACAACAAGGTCGACGGTTTGAACAGTCAGCCGTGGTTTTCCAGCAACAACATGGGGCGCATGGCGGATGTAATGGCGGCGGATCTGGTGCGCCTTGCGCCCGACGCCAAACCGACCATCGAAGCCAACCTCGCAGCGCTAAAACAGCGCTTGCTCAAGTTCAGCGCCGACAGCGAAACGCGTCTGGCCAGTGCTGACAACCTGAGCGTGATGAGCCTCAGCGATCATTTCGGTTACCTGATCGGCGGGCTCAACCTGGAGCAGATCGGCCTCGATGCGCGGCCGGATGCCGAGTGGACGCCCGAAGCACTGAAGCAATTGAGCGCGACGCTGAAGGACAATGACGTGGCGGTGGTCTTGCACCATCGACAGCCGTCAGATGCGCTGAAAGCCGCGATTTCCGAGGCGGGTAGCCGGTTGGTGGTGTTGAGTGTGGATGCGGCGGATCCGGTGGCTGAGCTGCAGGGGAATGTGGATCTGGTGATCACCGCGTTAAAAGGTGCGTAATCCCGCCGAATCAATTGGCATGACATGAATCCTCTGTAGGAGCCCGGCTTGCCGGCGAGGGCGTCGGTGAAATCGCTATCGCCGCGGTGCGACGATTCGCCAAGCCGGGCTCCTACAAGTGCTGCGCTCGCCGGACAATTTCCGAAACCCAAAAAAAACCCGCTGACCGTCTCGGTCCAGCGGGCTTTTTTTGCGCCATCACTCAGTGAGCCACAGCCGCCTCGTCCATTTTCTTGCGCAGACTCAACGGGCGCATGTCCGTCCAGGTCTCTTCGATGTAAGCCAGGCATTCCTTTTTCAGGCCGCTCTTGCCCACGGTGCGCCAACCTTCCGGCACGGCTTTGTAGTCGGGCCAGATCGAGTACTGCTCTTCGTGGTTGACCACGACCTGAAAGAGGATGTCCTCGCGGTCGAATACTGACGTCATGCTGTCTCTCCATCGCTGTAAGGTGGTTTGCGCCGTGTGCGCAGCCGTTATGTAAGAAAGAACGTTCCGCGGTCCGGGAAATTTAGAGACTGGCGATGGCCGCCGTCATCGCCCGACCGAAAATCTCCGCGACCCGGTCGATTTCCGCCGCGGTAATCACCAGTGGGGGCAGGAAACGCACCACGCCGCCGTGACGGCCACCGAGTTCAAGAATCAACCCGCGCTTGAGGCACTCACGCTGCACCAACGGTGCCAGGCGAGCAAAAATCGGGGGGTGACCCTGTGCATCCAGCGCGCCTGTCGGATCCACCAGCTCCACGCCCAGCATCAGGCCGCGCCCTCGTATATCGCCCAGTTGCGGGAAGTCCCGCTGCAGGATGCGCAGGTGTTCGCTCAAGCGATCCCCCATCGCCGTTGCGTGCTCGCAGACCTTGTGCTCGACCAGATAACGCATTACCGCGGAGCCGGCGGCCATCGCCATCTGGTTGCCGCGGAAAGTCCCGGCATGGGCGCCCGGCAGCCAGGTGTCGAGCCAGTCGCGGTAAACCACCACCGCCAGCGGCAGGCTGCCGCCAATGGCTTTGGACATCACCACCACATCCGGAACAATCCCGGCGTGCTCGAAGGCGAACATCTTGCCGGTGCGGGCAAAGCCGCTCTGTATCTCGTCGATGATCAGCGCCACTCCCGCCTGCTCGGTAATGCGCCGCAAGCCGCGCAACCAGTCGAGGTCAGCCGGGATCACCCCGCCCTCGCCCTGCACGACTTCGACGATCACTGCGGCCGGCAATTGCACGCCGGCCTCGGGATCGTGCAGCAGGTTTTCCAGGTAATTGAGGTTGACCTGTACGCCTTGCGCGCCACCGAGGCCGAACGGGCAACGGTAATCGTAGGGAAACGGCATGAACTGCACGCCGCTGCTGAGCAAGGCACCCAAGGGCTTTTTCGGCCCGAGGCTGCCCATCAGGCTCAGCGCGCCCTGGCTCATGCCGTGATAACCGCCCTGAAACGACAACACGGTGCTGCGCCCGGTGGCGGTGCGCACCAGTTTCAGCGCAGCTTCCACCGCGTCAGTGCCGGTCGGCCCGCAGAACTGGATCTTCGCTTCAGCCGCGAGCGCCGGCGGCAACAGGCCAAACAGGTCCTGGACGAACTGGTCCTTGACCGGGGTGGTCAGGTCAAGCGTGTGCAGCGGCAATTCATCGGCCAGCACTTGCTGGATCGCCTCAATCACCACCGGATGGTTATGCCCCAGGGCCAACGTCCCGGCGCCGGCCAGGCAATCAATGAAGCTACGGCCTTCGACGTCTTCGACATAAATGCCTTTAGCCCGCTTAAGCGCCAGGGGAATGCGTCGCGGATAGCTGCGGGCATTCGATTCCTGCCGGCTCTGGCGCGCCAGCAGAGGCGATTCGTTGAACTGATACAGCGTTTCGGCCGGCACCGGAGTGATCCGGGCCGACTGATCTTCCATAAGGCTGGTAGCGACTGACATCTCTCGACCCCTCAATAAGGTTTTCCTGTTCTGGAAACGCATCAGCGCGCCGAGGATTTAGACCCTTGATCGGCTTTCCATGGAGGTGGAGTGAGTGTCTTGTGCATCGGGATGGCGTGGAGCCCGGCGACGGTGAAGGTTTCGCCACAGGGCTGATAGCCCAGATGACGATAAAAGGCTTCGCTGGTCCGGGTGCTGTTGAGCATGGCCTGCGCCAACCCGTTATCCATCAGCCAACCCTCAAGGTCGTGGACCAACGCCAGCCCCGCGCCGCGTCGAAACCACTCCGGCTGCACATAACAGAACGCAACCTTGCCGCTGGCCGCCGCCATCGCGACACCCACCGGTTTGCCCTGCAACAGGGCCATGTTCAAGTACAACCGTGGTTCGCCCAGCCATGCGTGGATGTGCTCGACGGTCTTGTTGTGGGTCCAGGCAGCGACGGTTAGTGGGTCATTGCGATGGTCGAGTGCGCAACCGACGCGGATCGAACGCTCGACGATCCGGCAGATGATGCCGGCGTCAGCGGGGGTTGCCTTGCAGATGCGTAAGGGTGTTTCCATGGCGCTGTGACCTCAATCCATTGAGAAAAAGCTGCCGGGGACGATAGCGCTGGAGGCCGGCGAAATGCCAATGGAGAGAAGTTACATTTGATGTGCACAACCGAACCTTGCAGCAGCCAGCTTGCCGGCGATGCGGTAGTCCGCCAGCACATTTACTGACTGGACGGACGCCATCGCCAGTAAGCAGGCTCCTGCGAGGGCATAGTGGTGTGGGTTAGATGGGTTGCAGCGGCATCGTCAGTTCAACCCGCAGCCCATCCGGCCGGCTGTCGAAATGCAGCGTGCAGCCGCAGCGCTGAACGATCGCCTGAACGATCGCCAGTCCCAACCCGCAGCCGGTGCTCTGGCTGTTGCGCCAGAAACGTTGGGTCAGGTGTTGCAGATCGTCCTCGGCAATGCCCGCGCCATGGTCGCGCACCACGAACTGCACCCGGTTGCCGGTGGTTTCCAGGCTCAATTCCACTGGCCCCTCGTTCGGCGTATGGCGCAGGGCGTTGTCCAGCAAGTTGCGCAGTGCGGCAATCGACAGCACGGCGGGCATTTGCACCGGCGCAAGAGAGAGCGTCGCCGGCACCTTGAACCTGATGCGTTGGCGATCACCGCTGGCCGCGTCCTGAATCGCCAATTTCGCCACTTGTTCGGCGCTGCATTGCACGCCGTCATCGAACGACAGACTGCCCTCGACCCGCGCCAGCAACAGCAACTGCTCAAGCGTTCGATGCAAACGGTCGGCGCCCTCTTCGGCCCGGGCCAGGGATTGATCCCGCGCCGCGCCGTCGGTCATGCGCGCCACTTGCAGGTGGGTCTTGATCGCCGTCAGCGGGCTGCGCAATTCGTGAGCGGCGTCACCGGTGAGGCGACGTTCGCGCTCGATGGTCTTGCCGATACGCAGGAACAGCTGATTCTGGGTGTCCAGCAACGGTTGCAGTTCGCTGGGCAGTGGCTGGATCTGCAACGGCTCCAGCGAGTCGGCGCTGCGGCGCATCAAGGCATCGCGCATGCGGTTCAGTGGCGCAAGTCCCTGGCCGATCCCCAGCCACAGCAGGCACAGGCAACCGAGCAGCGCGACGCCGACCGGCACCGAGGCCGCCAGCAGGATCGACATGTTCAGTGCTTCACGTTCGATCTGCCGATCAGCGGTGGTGATGCGCAAATCGCCACGCGCCAGGGTAAAGCTGCGCCACGGCGCACCGTCGATCATCTGGTCGTGGAAACCCATTTTCTCGGCTTCCAGGGTTTGCTGCGGATCGGTGTGACTGCGGGCGAGGATTTCACCGCGTAGCGAACTGACCTGGCACGCCATGCCGCCCGGAATGTTCAATTGTTCGGCGCTGAAATGGGTGCCCTCGCCCTTGGTTGGCAATGCCGGCAATTGCTCCATCAGGCCGGCGACCATGCGCGCCGACGCCACCAGCCGCTGGTCAAGAGAGAACATCATCTGGTTGCGCAGGTCGCTGAGCATCCAGGCCGCCGCCAGCGCCCAGATCAACGCAAACGCGGCACCCAGGGTCAGGCTCAGGCGCAAACGCAGGCTCATCACTTCTTCAATTCCTCACCGCCATCCGCAGGCCCCAGCCGATAGCCCAGGCCGCGCACGGTCTCGACAATGCCGTTGCCGAGTTTGCGCCGCAGGTGATGGATATGCACATTGAGGGCGTTACTTTCCAGTTCGTCGTTGAAACCGTAGACGCTGTCTTTCAATTGCTCAGTGGACAACACCCGGCCACGATTGTGCAGCAAGGCCTGCAACAGCGACTGTTCGCGACGGGAAAGGTCCACCGACTGGCCGCCAAGCAGGGTTTCGCGGCTGCTTGGGTCGTAGGTCAGACGGCCGTGTTCGATCAGGTTGACACTGCGTCCCGCCACCCGCCGCAACAGCGTATGCAGGCGCGCAGCAAGTTCGCGCAGATCGAACGGTTTGAGCAGGTAATCATCGGCCCCGGCCTGCAAACCATCGACACGATCGGTCACCGAGTCCCGGGCGGTGAGGATCAGCACCGGAATTTCCAGGCCGCTGTGGCGCAGTTGCTGCAAGAGCTTCAATCCGTCTTCGTCGGGCAGGCCAAGATCGAGCACCATGACGTCGAACTCAGCGACCTTGAGCATCGCCCGGGCCTTTGAAGCGGTATTGACGTGCTCCACTGTCAAGCCTTGAGCAGTCAACCCCGCGACGATACCGCTGGCGATCAGCTCGTCGTCTTCGCAAACCAGTACGTGCATGGTTAACCCTGCTGAAAAAAAAAGATTAGGCCGGTGGCCGATTAAGCCGACATTATGCCGCAACCACCTTGGCCACAAGGCCATCAGGGTTAATCATCGGTTAATCGCGGCCCGCCACTGTGCACCTCACCTGCACAGGGATAAGGCTTACCCATGCGTCGTCTGTTTTTGTTTTTTGTTCTCTTGATCTCGGGTTTCGCCCAGGCAGGGACCAACCCGTTTGATACCAAACCTGAATTCCTGCCAGTGGAAAAGGCGTTCATCTTCACTTCCGAACGCCTCGAATCGGGTGAAACACAGCTCTACTGGCAGATCACCGACGGTTATTACCTTTATCAGAAACGCCTGAAATTCGATGGCTTGCCTGCTGATCAGCTTCCTATACTGCCCGAGGGTGAGTCCCACAGCGATGAATTCTTCGGTGAACAACCGGTTTATCGCCAGGGTCTGGAACTGAAGATTCCGGCCGGCGCGACCGGCCAGATCAAAGTCGGTTTCCAGGGCTGTGCCGATGCTGGCCTGTGTTATCCACCGCAAACCCAAGTGGTGGATCTAGGCGGCAACGCCCCTGTTTCCGCGACGAACGAAGCACCGGATCAAGCGCTGGCCAGCGGCCTGCAACAACGGGCGCTGGGCTGGAGTCTGCTGGTGTTCTTCGGTTTGGGTCTGCTGTTGGCTTTCACCCCTTGCTCATTGCCCATGCTGCCGATTCTGGCCGGTTTGATTGTGGGCAGTGGTGCCACGCCCAAACGCGGCTTCGCGTTGGCCACCAGCTACGTCGTGAGCATGGCGCTGGTGTATGCAGCGATGGGCGTTGTCGCCGCATTGCTTGGGGCCAATTTACAGGCGTTGCTGCAAAACCCATGGTTGCTGGGCAGTTTTGCGGCGGTGTTTGTGCTGCTGGCGTTGCCGATGTTCGGGTTCTTCGAGTTGCAACTGCCGGTGGCAGTGCGTGATCGGCTGGAAAACGTGTCGCGCAACCAGCGCGGTGGCAGCCTGATCGGTGCCGGAGCGCTGGGCGCCTTGTCCGGCTTGCTGGTCGGTCCATGCATGACCGCGCCGCTGGCGGGCGCCCTGCTCTATATCGCGCAAAGTGGCAATGCGCTGCACGGCGGGTTGATCCTGTTCGCCATGGGCATCGGGATCGGTGTGCCGTTGCTGTTGCTGGTGACGGTCGGCAATCGTTTCCTGCCCAAACCCGGCGCCTGGATGAACCTGCTCAAGGGCGTATTCGGTTTCCTGTTCCTCGCCACGGCGTTGCTGATGTTGCGTCCAGTGCTGGATCAATCGCTGTGGGTTGGTTTGTGTGGCGCCTTACTGCTGATTGCTGCCTACAGCGCCTGGAAACAGTCGCAGGGTTTTGGACGCGTCGCGCATCTGTTCGGCGCCAGCTCGTTGTTGCTCGGCGTGTGGGGCGGTCTGTTGATGGTTGGGGCGGCGGGCGGCAGCGATAGTCTGGTCAAACCGCTGCAGGTCTACAGCGCTGCGAATGCGGGCAATGTCACACGCACGGTTGGCCACGACGCGTTCACCACGATCAAGGACCCTGGCGCATTGCAACGCGAACTCGATGCGGCGAAGGCTCAAGATCAGTGGGTGTTGCTGGACTACTACGCCGACTGGTGCGTGTCGTGCAAGGTCATGGAAAAACAGGTGTTCGGCCAACCCCGTGTGCTCGACGCCTTGAACGACGTGCGCTTGCTACGGCTGGACGTCACCGCCGACAATGCCGCCAGCCGCGAACTGCTAGGCCGTTATAAAGTGCCGGGGCCGCCGAGTTTCCTGTGGATCGGCGCCGACGGTGAAGAACGTCGCAGCCAGCGCATCACCGGCGAGGTCGATGCCGACACCTTCCTGCAACGCTGGACCACCACCCGAGACGCCCGTTAATGCTGACCTTCACCCTCGGCACCTTTGCCATCGCGCTCAACCACCTGCTGCTGATCAGTGCCTTGGCGCTGGCGACGTTTGTTGGCTGGCGAGCGGCCAAGCGCGGTGGCGAGAATCCCGAATCGGTGTTGTTCAGCCTGTTCCTGATCGGCATGCTGGCGGCGCGGATCAGTTTCGTGGCGCTCTACTGGTCGCACTATCGCAATGATCCGTGGCAAATCATCGACCTGCGCGACGGTGGTTTCCTCGCATTGCCCGGGGTAATCGTGCTGCTGCTCGCCGCGCTGTATCGCGGCTGGCGACGTTCGGGCTTGCGCCGTCCGCTGGGCTTTGGCGTGGGCAGTGGCCTGGCGTTCTGGTTGCTGGCGACGTTCTCCCTGACGATTTACGAACAGGGCACGCGCCTGCCGGACATTGCCCTGCGCAATGCCGCCGGCGAAACCGTGCAACTGGCGGACTACAAAGGTGGCCCATTGGTGATCAATCTCTGGGCCACCTGGTGTCCACCGTGCCGACGGGAAATGCCGGTACTGGAAAACGCCCAGCAACACCGGCCGGACTTGACGTTCCTGTTCGTCAATCAGGCAGAAAGCATGCAAAGCGTCAGCACCTTCCTCGAAACCCAGGGCCTGAGCCTGTCCAACGTGCTGTTCGACGGCAGTGGCCGTCTGGGCCAGGCCGTGGGTTCCATGGCGTTGCCGACTACGCTGTTCTATAGCCCCGACGGTCGTTTGTTGGGCAGCCATCTGGGCGAGTTGTCGGAAGCCAGCCTGGCGCACGCCCTGGAATACTTCGACACCCCGAATCCCGCCACACCTTCCACCTCGTCAAGGAAATTGCCATGCCCCGCCTCCGCCACCTGCTGACGCTAACCCTGGGCGCCGCCCTGCTGCACCTGCCGTCGGTACAGGCTGCCGAAGAACTGCCCGAAGCGATCAAGAAGATCGAAGCCAAGGGCGCGAAAATCGTCGGTCAGTTCGATGCGCCCGACGGCCTTCGCGGTTATGCCGCGCAATATCAGAACCGCGGCATGGCGCTATACCTGACGCCGGATGGCAAGCATGTGCTGCTGGGCAATTTGTACGACGCCGAAGGCAATGACCTGAGCAGCGCGCCTTTGCAGAAACTGGTGTACGCGCCGATGTCCAAGGAAGTCTGGAGCAAGATGGAAGCCAGCAACTGGATCGGTGACGGCAACAAGGACGCGCCGCGTGTGGTGTATCTGTTCAGCGACCCGAACTGCCCTTACTGCAACATGTTCTGGGAACAGGCGCGGCCCTGGGTGAAATCCGGCAAGGTGCAGTTGCGGCACATTATGGTCGGCATCATTCGCGAAGACAGCCCGGGCAAATCCGCTGCTTTGCTGGCGGCCAAAGATCCGCAAAAAGCCCTGCAGGATCACGAAGGCGCCGGCAAGGCCAGCACGCTCAAGGCGCTGAAAGACGTACCGCCGGCGATCCAGGCGAAACTGGCGGCAAACATGCAGTTGATGGAAGAGCTGGAATTGCAGGCGACTCCGGCGATTTTCTACATGGATGACAAGGGTGAGTTGCAACAGCAGCAGGGCGCGCCTTCGCCGGACAAATTGCTGAAGATCCTGGGACCGAAGTAGTTTTTACTGGCGCCATCGCTGGCAAGCCAGCGATGGCGCCAGCAAGACCAACTAATTTCTTTCGGCCAAAAACGCCAACAATACTTCGGTCACAAACGCCGGATTCTCCAGATTGGAGATATGCCCCGCCTCCGGCACCAGCACATGCGGGCAGCCGATCAGCGCTGCCATCTCCTTCGTTTCCGACGGTGGCCTTGGGATGTCCTGATCGCCACACACCACCAGTGTGGTACGCGCATTCAACTCGCCCAGTCGCGACATCAGATCGTCCCGTCCAAAGGTAATCCGGCCCATCGGCACGATGCTCTGGCGCAAACGATCCGCAGGCAGAGCCGCCAGCGAAGCACGAAAACCCTGATACAGCGCCGACTCTCGATCGATACCGGGACGGAAAAAAATCGGCACCACGATATCCAGCAACTGTGGCGTTATCTCGCCGGCGTCTTCGATCTGTTTCAGCAGCGAGAAGTAATAATCACGGGTCGGCTCCGGCTCGCGGCCGAGGTAAGTGTCCATCAGCACCAGACCGTTGATTCGCTGCGGTGCCAACACCGCCAGGCGTGCGCCCCACATTCCCCCGACCGACAGCCCCACCAGCGTGACCCGGTCGATGTCCAGATGATTGAGCAACATCAACTGCTGACGCGCGATGTCATCCAGCGACGTAGTGCCTTGGGGTAAAGGTCCGGATTGACCGTGACCCCAGAGGTCCGGAGCGATCACCCGATAATGTTGCGACAGGACAAGAATCTGCGGCAGCCACTGGGCGTGATCCCACAGGTAACTGCCGGCCAGCAGCACGGCGGGGCCTGTGCCTTGATCGATGTAGTGAAGTTTTTGTCCGTCAATTGTAAGGAATGGCATTGGCTGGTTCCTCTGGCGAAAAGGGAGGAGGCAGACTGGGCTGGCATGGTCTGGCCGTCAACGGAGCAATTGTCGCAAAATTAAAAGACGCCCATCAGACACCATAGATTTAAAGCCCCTCCAACTCCGCCATCAGATCATTCAAGCGATCCACCTTCTCTTCGGTGATATCACTTGCCGCCAATCCATCGATGTACCCGGCCAGTTCCGCCACCGTGCTGCACTCGAACATGGCCCGCAGCGGCACATCCCGTTGCAGCGATTTCTGCACCCGCGAAGCAATCTGTGTCGCCAGCAGCGAATGCCCGCCCAGTTCGAAGAAGTTATCGTGAATCCCCACTTTCTCGACCTTCAGCACCTCGGCCCAGACCTGCGTCAACGTTTGCTCCAGCTCATTGCGTGGCGCCTGGTAATCCTGGCTCTGTAACTGGCCGATCTCCAACGCCGGCAGCGCCTTGCGGTCCAGTTTGCCGTTGGCATTCAGCGGAAGACGCTCCAGCCAAAGCCAGTGCAGTGGCACCATGTATTCCGGCAGCTCGGCGCGCAGGCGTTGCTTGATACGCTCCAGTCGATCAGCCGGATTCAGCGCCGCATCGGCCGCGACCAGATACCCGACCAAATGCTTGCCGCTGACGCTTTCCTGGACACCGACCGCCGCGTCGCGCACCTCAGGCTGCTCGTGCAGGCGTGCTTCGATTTCCCCCAGTTCGATGCGGTAACCGCGAATTTTCACTTGATGATCGATACGCCCAACGTACTCCAGCACGCCGTCGCTGCGACGCCGCGCGAGGTCACCCGTGCGGTACAAGCGGTCACCTGGCTGGCCAAACGGATTCGGCACAAACACCTGCGCCGTGCGCAACGGATCGCTGACATACCCGCGTCCGACCCCGGTGCCCGCCACGCACAGCTCGCCCACCGCCCCCAACGGCACCAGTTCCAGCGTGCCATCGAGCAGGTACAAACGGTTGTTGTCGGTCGGCGTGCCAATCGGCAAGTAACTGCCGCGCGTCGAGGCCATGTCAACGCGGAAGAACGCCACGTCGTCCGAACATTCCGCCGGCCCGTAGGCATTCACCAGCCCGATGTCCGGGTAGCGCAGCAGCCATTGGTGCGCCAGTTCCGGCGGCATCGCCTCACCGGTCGCCAGCATCCAGCGCAGGCCGTCGCCACTCGTGCGTTCCTGGGCAAGCAGGCCCTGAATCAGCGACGGTACGCTTTCCAGTACAGTGACGCCTTGAGCCGAAACGTGCTCCAACAAGCCCTGAGGATCATGAGCAATGGCGTTCGGCACGATGTCCACCCGTGCACCGAACAATGGCGCGGCGAGGAACTGCCAGACGGAGATGTCAAAACTTTGCGAAGCGGTCTGCGCGATCACATCGGCCTCGCTCAAATTCAGGTACGGCACCTTGCTCAACTGGTTATTGAGCATGCCGCGCTGCTCGACCATCACGCCCTTCGGCAGACCGGTGGAACCCGAGGTGTAGATCACGTAGGCGATGTTATCCGGGCTGTTGTAGATACCTGGATTCGCCACCGAAACATCACTCGCCTGCACGTCTTCCCATACCAGCAATTGCGGACGAACCGCGCCTTCGAACTCCTCCAGCAACGCCACCGCCTGATCACGACAGGCCTGCGTGCACACCAGCAACGGCGTGCGGCTCAGGTCGATGATCCGGCTCAGCCGCTGACTCGGCAGCGCCGGGTCCAACGGCAGATAACCGGCGCCCGCCTTGAAACTGCCGATGATCATCCCGAGCAGATCGAGGTTACGCTCGGCCAGCAACGCCACTGGTTGATCCAGCCCGACGCCGGCCGCGATCAGTGCACGGCCGAGGCGGTTGCTGCGCTGGTTCAGCTCGACGTAGCTGTGTTGCCGGTCGAGGCAACTGGCGACGATCCGTTGTGGATGCCGCGCCACCTGCGCTTCAAACAACGCGACGTAGCTTTGCTCCAGCGGGTAATCGTGTGCGCTCTGGTTGCAGCCGTGGGTCAGGTAGTCTTGTTCCTCGGCCCCCAGCAGCGGCAAGTCCGCCATGTCGCCATGGAAACCTTCGACCAGCGCCAGCAACAGGCGCTTGAACTCGCCGAGCATGCGTTGGATGGTCGATTCGTCGAAATAACGCTGGTCGTAGGACAGGTGCAAGCCAAGGTCATCGCCCGGATAACACACCGCCGTCAGCGGGAAGTTGGTGTGGGTGCGGCCCGAATCCGAGGTCGCATTGAGGCTCTGCGCGCGGTCCAGCACCGAGACTTCCACCGGGGCGTTTTCGAACACGAACAGGCTGTCGAACAGCGGCTGACCCTTGGGTAATTCGCTGTGCTCCTGAATGCTCACCAGTGGCAGGTAGTCGTACTCGCGCAGTTGCATGTTGCGGTCGAGCAAGCCGCTGAGCCATTGGCGCACGCTGCAACGCTGATCGTCCTCGGGCATCTTCACCCGCAGCGCGATGCTGTTGATAAACAGGCCGACGGTGCGTTGCATTTCCGGCATGTCCACCGGGCGCCCGGCCACCGTGACGCCGAACAACACGTCGCGATCACCGCTCAAGCGCCGCAGCACCAGGGCCCACGCCGCTTGGGCGAAGGTGTTGATGGTCAGCTGATGAGCTTGCGCCAGTTCACGCAATTGCGCACCGTCGCGGGCATCGAGCCGGGTGTAGCAATCACCGACGAGCATGCCGCCGCTGTCGCCGGCATGCTCGCGCAGGAACGGCCGGTCGCTCGGGATCGGCGTGGTGCGTTCGAAGCCTTGCAAGTTGCTTTTCCACCACTGCCGCGCCTCGGCCAGATTCTGGCGTTGCAGCCAACCGATGTAGTCACGATAACGTGGCGGCACGCCCAGTTGCGCGTCCCGGCCTTCGCCCAGCGAGGTGTAGATTTCGAAGAAATCGTTCATCAGCAGCGAGCGGCACCAGGCATCGATGAGGATGTGGTGGTTGCTCATCATGAACCAGTAGCGCGCCTCACCCACGCGAATCAGGCGCAGGTGGAACGGCGCCTGGTTGAGCAGATCGAACCCGGCTTCACGCTCGCGTTTCAGCAACGCCTGCAGCTTCGGTTCGTGCTCGGTTTCAGCGATCAACGTCCAGTCCAGGTACTCGATCGGCGCGCTGCCCGGCTTGTGGATCACTTGCAGCATGTCCTCGCCGACGTTCCAGCAGAACGACGCACGCAAGGCTTCGTGACGGGCGATCACCGCTTGCCAGGCCTCGGCGAAACGTTGCGGATCAAGCGCGCTGTTGATGCGGTAGCGGTCCTGCATGTAGTAGAGGCCGGTGCCCGGTTCCAGCAAGGTGTGCAGCAGCATGCCTTCCTGCATCGGGGTCAGCGGGTACACGTCTTCGATGGCGGCGGCCGGAATCGGCAACGCATCGAGCTGCGGCTGGGTCAGTTTGGCGAGCGGGAAGTCCGACGGCGTCAGGCCACCGGCGTCTTCGCGCAGGCAATGTCCGATCAGGCTGTGCAATTCGCCGAGGTAGGCGTCCGCCAGTTCGCTGACGGTGTGCGCGTCGTAGCGTTCGGCGCTGAAGGTCCAGCGCAGCACCAGTTCACCGCCGTAGACCTGACTGTCGACGCTCAGCTCATTGGGCAGCGGCGCTTTCGGATCGTGGGCGGCACCGACCGGCTCGTCCAGCGGACGGAACAACGCGTCCGCGCCGAAGCTCTGGTCGAACTGCCCGAGGTAGTTGAAGGTGACGGGTGCCGCCGGCAATGTGGCCATGGCGTCACGGCACAGGTCATCAGCGAGGTAACGCAGCACGCCATACCCCAAACCTTTGTGCGGCACGCCGCGTAATTGTTCCTTGATCGCCTTGATCGAAGCGCCCTGCCCGGCGGCTTCTTCGATGTTCAGAGGGGTCAGGCGCAGCGGGTAAGCGCTGGTGAACCAGCCGACGGTACGGGTCAAGTCGATCTCGTCGAACAGCGTCTCGCGACCGTGGCCTTCAAGTTGAATCAGCGCCGATTTCTCGCCGGTCCAGCGGCACAGCACGCGGGCCAATGCGGTCAGCAACAGGTCGTTGACCTGCGTTCGGTAGGCGCTCGGCGCCTGTTGCAGCAACCGGCGAGTGGACTCGCTGTCGAGGCGCACGCTGACGGTTCGCCCATGGCGATTCTGCCGGCCACCCTGCGGACGCTCGCACGGCAACCCGGCGCTCGGCCCGGCCAGTTGCGCCTGCCACCAGCTCAATTCTTCACGCAAAGACTCGCTGCTGGCATACGCCTGCAAGCGTGCGGCCCAGTCCCTGAAAGCGCTGGTTTTAGCCGGCAGTTTTACGGGCCGCCCAGCCTCCAGTTGGCGGTACACCGTTTGCAGATCATCGAGCAACACGCGCCAGGAAACCCCGTCCACCACCAAATGGTGGATCGCGAAGAACAACCGTTGCTGGCCTTGCGGCCCATCGACCAGCAGCACCCGCATCAGCGGCCCCTGCTCGAGGTTGAGGCTGCGTTGCGCATCGGCGAACAGCGCCGCGCATTTATCCATCGCCGTTACACGTACTTGCCACAACACCGGCGTATCCGACACCGCTTGGTGAACGGCCGACCACTGTCGTGCGGCCTCAGCAAAGCGCAGGCGCAAGGCGTCATGCTGTTCGATCACCGCCAGCAGCGCTTGCTCCAGAAGATGGGGCTCCAGCATCACCATCGGTTCCAGCAGCAACGCCTGGTTCCAGTGCTGACGCTCTGGCATGTGGGTATCGAAGAACCAGTGCTGGATCGGGGTCAGGCGCGATTCACCGATCAGCAAGCCCTGCTCGGCCTTGACCTGCTCGGTGCGGCTGGCCACGGTGGCCAACGTCTGCACAGTCTGGTGCTGGAACAGGTCTCGCGGACTGAAATGAATGCCCTGCTGTCGCGCGCGGCTGACCACTTGAATCGACAGAATCGAGTCGCCACCCAGTTCAAAGAAATTGTCGTTGAGGCCAACCTTTGTCACGTTCAACACGTCGCACCAGATCCGCGCCAGCGACAGCTCAAGCGCGTTACTTGGCGCCACGTAGTGCTGACGGTTCAGCTCCGGGTCGGGGGCGGGCAAGGCGCGGCGGTCGAGTTTGCCGTTGGCCGTCAGCGGCATGCTCGCCAGCAGGATCAGGTGGGTGGGCACCATGTATTCCGGCAGCTGGGATTTGAGGTGATTTTTCAGCGCTTCACGCAGCTCGGCTTGTTGTATTTCGTCCTGCTCGGCGACGTCCGCCACCGCAGTGCTTGCCACACAGTACCCGACCAGTTGCTTGCCGCTCGGCGCATCCAGCGCCAGCACTACCGCTTCACGGATCGATGGATGATCGAGCAGACGGGTTTCGATCTCCCCCAACTCGATGCGGAAACCGCGAATTTTCACTTGATGATCAATGCGTCCCACGTACTCCACCAAACCATCGGCGCGCTGACGCACCACGTCGCCGGTGCGATACATCCGCCCGCCATCGTCGGCGAACGGGTTGGCCACGAAACGCTCCGCCGTGATTCCCGGACGCTGGTGATAACCCTGCGCGAGACCGGCACCGCCGACGTATAACTCGCCGGTCGCGCCTTGCGGCACCAACGCCAGGTCGGCGTCGAGAATGTACGCCACGCGAGCGCCAACCACGCTGCCGATCGGCACGCTGCCCATGCCCTCTTCGAGGTGTTCCGGCGCGAGACTGGCCAGCGGCATGACCACGGTTTCGGTCGGACCGTAGGCGTTGAAGAACAGGCTCGGTTTGAACGCTGCGCGAATTCGCGCCAGGTGTTCGCCGGTCAAGGCTTCACCGCCAGTGATGCACATGCGCACCGGCAGGGTTTCGCCCTGCGTCGCCAGCCAGTGCGCCAACTGGCTGCCGTAGCTCGGGGTGAAACCGAGAATATTAATGTGATGACGACGGATCAGCTCGCAGATTTCTTGCGCATCCCACTGGCCTTGAGCGCGCAACACCACGTGCGCACCACTCAGCAGCGGCACCAGCAAACGCTCGGTCGCGGCGTCAAAGTTGATCGAATAGAAGTGCAGTTCGCAGTCGTCCGGGCGCATACCGAAACGCTCGATCACCGCTTGGCAATGCATGGCGATTTCACCGTGGGACACCCCCACACCTTTCGGTTTGCCGGTGGAGCCGGAGGTGTAAATCAGGTACGCCTGATGCTCCGGCAGGCTGATGAAGGGCAGCTCGGTGTCCGGGTAATTGGCCAGTGCAGAGGCGTCTTCTTCCAGGCACCAACGGGCGACGGTATCCGGCAGATCACCGAGGGCTTCGAACACTGCTGCATCGCTGAGCAGCAATCCGATGCCGCTGTCTTCGATCATGTAATGCAGGCGGTCGAGCGGGTACTCCGGATCGAGTGGCACGTAGGCGCCGCCAGCCTTGAGGATCGCCAGCAGGCCGATGACCATTTCCAGCGAACGCTCAAGCGCCAGACCGACACGCACCTGCGGCCCGACACCGCGCTCGCGCAGACTCCAGGCCAGGCGATTGGCGCGGCTGTCGAGCTCGGCGTAACTCAGGGTTTCACCGGCGAACGTCAACGCCGGCGCGTCCTTGCGACGAATAGCTTGTTCGCTAAACAGCTGATGGATGCACTGATCCAGCCGATGCTCGCCCGGCTCGACGCCAAGGCTGTCGAGTAGGTTTTGCTGTTCCAACGCTTCCAGCAACGGCAACTCGCTGAGACGCTGTTGCGGATTGGCGAGCAGCGCTTCCAGCAGGTTGCGCCAGTGCCCGGCCATGCGCGCAATGCGCGGTTCGTCGAACAGATCGGTGCTGTAGGTCAGGCAGCAGCCCAGCCGATGATCCAGATCGGTGACTTCGAGGTTGAGGTCGAACTTGGTCGCCCGCGCATCGTTGGCCAGGTACTCCACGGTCATCCCTGCAAGTGTGCGGCTCTGCTGGAATTCCCAGCGCTGCACGTTGCACATCACCTGGAACAACGGGTTGTAGGCAGCGCTGCGCGGTGGCTGCAAGGCCTCGACCAAATGATCGAACGGCAAATCCTGATGGGACTGGCCTTCGATCACCGTATGGCGCACCTGCTCGAACAATTCGCCGACCGACATTTGCCCGTCGAGCTGGCAACGCAGCACCTGAGTATTGAGGAACGCGCCGATCAGCCCTTCGCTTTCCGGACGGATACGGTTGGCCACCGGCGCGCCGATGCGTAGATCCGTCTGGCCGCTGTAGCGGTAAAGCAGCACGGCCAGCGCGGCGGTGATGGTCATGAACAACGTCAGACCATTTTGCGCGTTGAAGGCCCGCACCCGTGCAGCGAGGTCGTCGCTCAAGTCGAAACGGAACAGCTCGCCCTGATGGCTTTGCACCGAGGGACGCGGGCGATCGGCGGGCAACTCCAGCAATGGTTGTTCGCGACCCAGTTGTGCGATCCAGTAATCGAGTTGGCGCTGACGCTCGCCGGATTCCAGCCACTGACGCTGCCAGACGCTGTAATCCAGGTATTGCACCGGCAACGGCGCCAGCGGCGATTCGCGGTCATCGACGAACGCTTCGTAGAGCGCGCTAAGTTCACGGGCAAAGATGTCCATCGCCCAGCCTTCGGTGACGATGTGGTGCAACGTCAGCACCAGGTAATGTTCCTGCTCGGCGGTCTTGACCAGACAGGCGCGCAGCAGCGGTCCGGTTTCCAGATCGAAGGGTGTGTGCGCTTCGCTGTCGGCTAGCGCCTGCACCCGCTGTTCGCGCAGGTCGGCCTCCAGCGCCGAGAAGTCTTTCCAGTCCATGCGCATTCCGGTTTCCGGATGCACTTGCTGTTGCGCCACACCGTCGGCGCTCGGGAACGTGGTGCGCAAGGTTTCGTGGCGCATGATCAGCGCTTGCAACGCGGTCTCGAAGCGCCCGACATCCATCGCCCCGCGCAACCGCGCTATGCCGCCGACGTTATAGGCCGGGCTGTCCGGCTCCATTTGCCAGAGGAACCACATGCGCTGCTGCGAATAGGACAGCGGCACCGGCTGGCTGCGGTCGACTTTGTCGATTGGCGG
The DNA here is from genome assembly GCF_054897705.1 of Pseudomonas sp. GB2N2. NCBI lineage: Bacteria > Pseudomonadati > Pseudomonadota > Gammaproteobacteria > Pseudomonadales > Pseudomonadaceae > Pseudomonas > Pseudomonas sp. GB2N2. Next base: position 407,813 of record NZ_CM142701.1, on the reverse strand, counting down.
TTGCTTGTTGGTGCTGCCGCTGGCCTGGATCTGGCGGACCTGATCGGCAAAGGCACCCAGTTCGCTGTTTTCGAACAAGGTGCGCAATGGCAACTCGACGTCGCAAGCCTGACGGGTGCGGGAAATGATTTGCGTGGCCAGCAACGAATGACCGCCAAGGGCGAAGAAATCGTCGCGCAGGCCGATCTGTTTCAGCCCCAGCACCTCGGCCCAGATCGCGGCGATTTGCTGTTCGAAGTCAGTGACCGGCTCGACGTGTTCGCGCATGTGCCACAGCGGTTCCGGCAAGGCGCGACGGTCGAGTTTTCCGCTCGGGCTCAGGGGCATTTCGTCCAGACGCATGAGTTGCGCCGGGACCATGTATTCCGGCAGCTCGGCCGCCAGCGTGGTGTTCAGGCGTCTAGTTTGAGCGTCTTCGCTTTCACGGGTTGCGCTGGCGGTGTAGTAACCGATCAACTGCCCGCCGGCGGCGGTGTCGCGCACCAGCACCACGGCCTGTGCGACGTTGTCCTGGGCCAGCAGACGCGCTTCGATTTCTTCCGGTTCGACGCGAAAGCCCCGCAGTTTGACCTGCTGATCAAGGCGGCCGAGGTATTCGATCACGCCATCGGCGGTCCAGCGGGCACGGTCGCCGGTGCGATACAGACGTGCGCCGTACTCGCCCAGTGGGTCGACCACAAAGCGCTCAGCGGTCAGCGAAGGCCGGCCCAGATAACCCCGGGCCAGGCCGATGCCGCTGATGCACAGTTCACCGGGCACACCGGCTGGCACCGGATTGAGCTCGGTGTCGAGCACCCGGCAAATGACGTTGCCCAGCGGTCGGCCAATCGGCGAACGCTCGCCATCGGCGGTGCTGCAATGCCAATGAGTGACGTTGATCGCGGTTTCGGTCGGGCCATAACGGTTGTGCAGTTGCACCGCCGGCAGGTGTTCCAGCACGCAGTTACGCAACTGCGCCGGCAACGCTTCACCGCCGGAGAATACCCGACGCAGGCTGGTGCATTCGGCGCTCAGCGGTTCGTCGATAAACAACGAGAGCAGCGGCGGCACAAAGTGCAACGTGGTCACGCCGTGCTGCTGAACCAGCTGCGCGATGCGATGCGGATCACGGTGCTCTCCGGGCCCGGCAATCAGCAACCGCGCGCCGGTGATCAGCGGCCAGAAGCACTCCCACACCGATACGTCAAAACTGATCGGCGCCTTTTGCATCAGCACGTCGCTGTCGTTCAGGTGATAGGTGTTCTGCATCCATTGCAGGCGCTCGGCGAGGGCTGCATGAGTGTTACCGACGCCCTTCGGCTGACCGGTGGAGCCGGAGGTGTAAATCACGTAGGCAAGGTTGTCTCCGTGCAAATGCAAGCCCGGCGCCTGGCTCGGCCAGTTCTCCAGGTGCAGCGCATCCATGGCAATCACGCTGACGCCATCGGTGGCCGGCAAGCGATCCAGCCATTGAGTTTGCGTCAGGAGCAATTCCACGCCGCTGTCGCCGAGCATGTAGGCCAGGCGTTCGGCCGGGTAATCCGGGTCCAGCGGCACGTAGGCGCCGCCGGCCTTGATGATCGCCAGCAGACCGATCAGCAGCTGCGGCGAACGCTCGGCGGCGATGGCCACGCACACATCCGGGCCGACACCTTTGTCGCGCAGGTAATGCGCCAGGCGGTTGGCCTGGGCGTGCAGTTCGGCGAAATCGAGGCTGCCACCGTCCCCTGTCAGCGCGATGCGATCCGGGGTCAGCCGTGCCTGTTCGTTGAGCAGTTCAGGCAGCCATTGGACGGCCGGAGCACAGGGTACAACGCTCCAGTTTTCTTGCTGATCGCGCTCAATTGGCGTCAGCAATGGCAGCTCGCCGATGGTCATTTCCGGTTGTTCGCAAACGGCGCGCAGCAAGTTGCTGAAGTGCTCGGCAAGGCGCTCGATGGTGCTGGCGTCGAACAGTTCGCTGGCGTAGTCGAAGGATAAGGTCAGGCGCCCTTGACGGTCTTCTTCGCTGTGCAGTTGCAGGTCGAACTTGGCTTCGCGGCTGTGCCATGGCAGTTCTTCGGCGAGCAATCCGGGCAGGCGACGCAGCGCGCTCAAATCCCGTTGCTGATGGTTGAACAGGGCCTGGAACAAGCCCTGTTCACGGGCCTGCGGGAACGCTTCGAGGAGTTGCTCGAACGGCAGATCCTGATGGGCTTGCGCGCCCAAAGCCGCCTGACGGGTTTGCGCCAGCAGCTCGACAAAAGGCCGCCGTGAATCCACCTCGGCGCGCAGCACCTGGGTGTTGATGAAGAAGCCGATCAGGCCCTGGGTTTCCAGGCGCGGACGGTTGGCGTTCGGCACGCCAATGCGGATGTCGCGCTGGCCGCTGTAGCGGTGCAGCAGGGTCTGGAACGCCGCGAGCAACAGCATGAAGGACGTGGCGTTACGGGCCTGAGCAGTTTGGCGAATCGCATCGCTGAGGGCTGCATCCAACCGCACTGTGTGGCGCGCGGCGCTGTGTAACTGCTGCGCCGAACGCGGGTGATCTGTGGTCAGGTTGAGGGTCGGGTGCTCATCGCCCAACTGGGTTTTCCAGTAGGCCAATTGCCGTTCGCCCTCGCCTTGCGCCAGCCATTGACGCTGCCAGCTGCCGTAGTCGGCGTACTGGGTCGGCAGTGGTGCCAGCGTCGCCATGTGGCCTTGGGACGTCGCCGCGTACATGCGCGAGAATTCGTCGATTAACACGTTCAGCGACCAGCCGTCCGCGATGATGTGATGCAGCGTCACCAACAGTTGGTGATTCTCATCATCGAGGCGCACCAGGGTTACCCTCAGCAGCGGGCCTTTCTCCAGGTCGAACACCGTGTGTGCTTCATCCTCACGGATTTGTTGCGCGCGGCCCTCACGCTCGGCGACGGGCAGGTCACTGATGTCGATCCGTTGCACGTTGAATACGCTGGCGGCATCGACCTGTTGCAGCGCCACGCCATCACGTTCGAGAAAGTGTGTGCGCAGGGATTCATGGCGTTGGATCAGTTGCTGGAAGCTGGTGCGCAACGCCTCTTCATCCAGTCCGCCACGCAAGCGCAAGGCGCCGGGAATGTTGTAGGCGCTGCTGTTCGGGTCGAGTTGCCAGGTGATCCACAGACGGTTTTGTGCCAGGGATTGCGGCAGCGCTTCGCTGCGCGACAGTGCATGGATCGCGCCTTGGGCGAGGCCGCCGTCCTGTTGCAGTTGAGCAACTGCGGCGGTAAATCCGCCGAGGGTAGGCGCCTCGAACAGCAGGCGCAGGTTCAACTCAAGACCCAGCACTTCACGCAGGCGCGCCACCACTTGCGTGGCGGCGATGGAATTGCCGCCGAGCAGGAAAAAGTGGTCGTCGGCGCTGACCCGTTTCACCTGTAATTGCTCGGACCAGTTCTGTCCGATCAGGGTTTGCAGTTCTGAAGCCAACTCGGCCTCTGCCTCCTCAGCAGTGGCCGCCGACGGGAACACTGCGTAGCTGTCGAGACTTCCATCCGCCAGGCGATTACGACATGCCGAGCGTTGCAGTTTGCCGCTGGACGTCTTCGGCAAGGCGCCCGGATTGAGCAACACCACCACGCTCGGCGCTTCCTGAAATGCCTCGGCCACGGTCTGGCGAATGGCTTTGATCAACGCGTCGGGGGGCAGGATTTTCTGCACGCTGCGGCTGATTTCCGCGGCGATACCGATGCCTTCCTGACCGTCGATATTCACCGCAAAGGCGGCGACACGACCTTTGCGCACCACCTCCACTTCACGCTCGATGGCCTGCTCGAGGTCTTGGGGGTAAAGGTTGTGACCGCGCACGATCAGCAGGTCTTTCAGGCGCCCGGTGACGAACAGCTCACCCTCGCGCACAAACCCCAGGTCGCCCGTACGCAGCCACGTCTTGCCGGCGTGCCGGACGAAGGTCTTCGCGCTGGCCTCGGGGTTGCGCCAGTAGCCGAGGGCGATGCTCGGCCCGCTGGCCCAGACTTCACCGACCGCGTTGTCGGCCAATTCGTTGAGCGCTGACGGATCGACAATCAACACCGCGTGATCCGGCTGGCTGATGCCGCAACTCATGATCGCGCTGCCCTCGCCTGCCGTCGCACGGTTCTGCGTCAGGGCTTGATCGTCCACGCGCAGATTGCCGATGCCTTGGCCACGGCGTGTGCCTGCGACAAACAAGGTGGCCTCCGCCAGACCGTAGGACGCCATGAAACTGTCCGCTGTGAAACCGCACGCGGCGAACTTCTCGGTGAAACGCTCCAGGGTGTCGAGACGAATCGGTTCGGAGCCGGAATAGGCGACACGCCAGCCACTTAGGTCCAGGCGTTCCAGCGCCGATTCGCTGACCCGTTCGCTGCACAACCGATAAGCGAAATCCGGTCCACCGCTGATGGTGCCGCCGTATTCACTGATCGCTTCCAGCCAGCGCAATGGCCGACCCAGGAAGTACGCCGGCGACATCAACACACACGGCACGCCGCTGAAAATCGGCTGCAGCAGACCGCCGATCAGGCCCATGTCGTGGTACAGCGGCAGCCAGCTGACGATCACGTCATCCGGATTCAGGTCGATGCCGAAGCCATGGCGGATCAGCAATTCGTTGGCCGCCAGGTTGCCGTGACTGACTTGCACACCCTTCGGCAACGCCGTGGAGCCGGAGGTGTATTGCAGGAAAGCGATGTGCTCGTCTGTCAGGTCCGGTTCGACCCAACGTTGCGCCAGCGCGGCATCCAGGGTGTCGACACACAGCAGCGGCGGCGCGCCTTCGATGTGCTGCAACCCGTCGCGCAAGTGCGCGCTGGTCAGCAGCAACCGTGGTTCGGCATCGCTGATGATCGACAGCAGACGTTCCTGATGTTGACGCTTGGCCGACTCCGGCGGATAAGCCGGCACCGCAATCACCCCCGCGTACAGGCAACCAAAAAACGCCGCGACGTAATCCGGGCCGCTGGGAAACAACAGCACCGCGCGATCGCCCGAATCGGTTTCAGCCTGCAATGCACCGGCAATCGTGCGCGCCCGTTGATCGAGTTCGCGATAACTGAGTACCACGGTCTGATCCGCGGTTTCGGCGAGAAAACGCAAGGCCACCCGATCCGGCGTCAGGGCCGCGCGGCGCTGAAGGGCTTGGACCAGGGTGCCAGGTATTTCGAACGCGTCAGTCATGAGGTTTCCACAGGGTTATGGGGATTGCGCTGTTCCATTCACCAATGAGAACGGATGACGTCTTGAAATAATTAGTCGCCAGGCTGGATCGCCCATGGGGTTGGCTGCGGCTGCATGCATCGGCGTGTCGCAGTTCTCACTCTGCACCAATGAGACGCATTAGTTCTCTTTCTCAATTGACAATCATTATCATTCAGAATAATTTGTCGCTCGATGTGTAGGACGACTGCGATCCATTGACCGTCCCGCGACCCCCTTTGCAGCAAGGTGATTTCCATGACGGAACCAGTATCCACAAGCAGGTGCGATTCACCGCTACTTCAGGCCTTCGTCGACAATCGGCTGATTCTGGTCAAGATCGCGGCGCGTATCACCGGCTGCCGGTCTCGCGCCGAAGACGTGGTTCAGGACGCGTTCTTTCGCCTGCAATCAGCGCCGCAGATCACGTCCTCGATCAAGGCTCAGTTGAGTTACCTGTTCCAGATCGTGCGCAACCTGGCGATCGATCACTACCGCAAACAGGCGCTGGAGCAGAAATATTCGGGGCCTGAAGAGGAAGGGCTGAACGTGGTGATTCAAGGCGCTTCGCCGGAAACCTCGCACATCAATTTCTCGACCCTGGAAAACATCGCCGACGCACTGACGCAGCTGCCGACTCGCACCCGTTACGCCTTCGAGATGTACCGCCTGCACGGTGTGCCGCAAAAGGACATCGCCAAGGAACTCGGCGTCTCACCGACCCTGGTGAATTTCATGATTCGCGATGCGCTGGTGCATTGCCGCAAAGTGTCAGGGAGTCGGGCGGATACTTTTGCCCGCCGTTAAAACCATCGCTGGCAAGCCAGCTCCTACAAGGTTTTGCGTCGTTTCCAAATCATGCGGCACACACACCCTGTAGGAGCCGGCTTGCCGGCGATGGCTGACTCAAGACCAAATCAGGTCTTGGCCTCAAACATCACGCCAACCCACACCGCTCAAAAAACCGTTCCCGCCCCACCACCATCAGCGCCGCACGTTTGTGGGGGAAATCGAACTCTTTCTCGCAGTGAAATCGCTGTCCCTGCATATAGCCGATCATCTTCGCGTTGTCGGCGCGCGGCTCGGCGACCACCCGCTGGGTCCGTGGATCATCGAGAAACAGGTAATGCGTCAACGCCGATAACCAACTGGCCACCTTGTGCGGACCGCGATGGTTTTCCTCGCCAACCAGCATGTGAATGCCACGGTCGTAGTCGCCGGCCTCGCAGAACGGCGCGATGCGATCTTCCCTGGCCCAGTAGGCTTCGAAATAGGCAAACGGCTGATCATCGAAACAGCCGATCAGCGTCACCGTGTGGGGATCGGCTTCGAGTTTGCCCAGGTACTCGCGATGCTGTTCCAGGCTGCCCTCTTCCTGCCAGAAACGGGCGACCCGCGCACTGTTCTGCCAGCGGTTGAAGCGGGGCAGATCCACCTCAATGTCCACCGTTCGCAGGGAAATCCACGCGCCAAGTCGCACATCGAAACGCCGATAAACTTCACCCCGCGGTTTCGCCGGGCGCAGCGGATGACGTTTGCCGCCGCTGATGATCATTTGCTGTGGGTAGCTGCTGGTCTGCGACGTGCGCAACCACGGTTGAGGCAACTGCCAGAACAGTGTGCGTTCGCAGTGATATTGACCGGTGCCGTCGGTGGGAATCAGCAAGCCGCTGAGCAAGGCTTGCGCAGGCACATCTTCCAGGTGCCACGTCAGACGCTGGCGCCCCGGGTCACGGGCAAACAGCCAATAGCTGGCGGTCCACACGGCCTGATTGTCGACACGCGCTTCGACCCGCACCTGCAACTCGGGCTCGCGCGTCAAATACAGGGTAACCAGTGGCTGCGTGTCCAGACTCAGACTCAGGCGGTTTTCGCTTTCTTCAGCAATCAGGCGACTGCCCGTCGGCAAGGTCAGGGCAGTCAGGTCATTCAGATCGGTCATGGGTCGGGCTCACGGTAATCGTCGACAGTTCAACGATGTGACGTCAGCCAGCGCGAAAAATTTAAGCGAAGCAGGCAAATGCACGAGCCGTATCGCGTGTTTAACTGCCCGGAACCGGCACCACTGCGATCTTGTAAGGATCGAAAATCTTCAGCATCTGGCCGTTGTCGCGCAGCCGTTGCAGCAACTTGCCGAAGGCCTCGCCGCTGATCGGCGCTGCCGGACGAAGAATGGCGTAGTGGTGGTAGACCTGATCGACCCGCTCGGACACCAGCAACTGATCGCCGACTTTTTCGTTGCGCAGCAGGTAATCGCTCAGGTAGGAGCGGGTCACCAAGGCAATGTCGGCGCGCCCGCGCAGCACCATCAGCAGGTTGCTGTCGTGGGAATAGGTCAGCGTGGCGTTGTAATTTTGTGCAAGGGTTTTCGGGTCGGCGTTGAAATTGGCAAATTCATAGTGATAGCCGCTGAACAGCGCCAGGCGCTTGCCTGCGAGGTCGGCGAAATAGTTCTGCTGACGATTCGGCAGGCGTTGCGCGACAAAAATCTCGGCGTCTTCCAGGCCCATGTCGACGTCGGTGTGGGGGATTTCTTTCCAGCCCCAGTCCGGGTTCTCGAAAATCGCCATGTCCACGCGGCCTTGCTTGAAGTCACCGAAGCGTCGCGGAATGGACGTCGGCACCAGCACAAACTGATAATCGCCTTGCGAAGCATTGAGCGCTTCTACCAGTTGCGGCAACAGACCGGTGTCGGCGCCGGACTCCGGACGCACGGTATAAGGCGGAAAATGTGCGGCACCGATGCGCACCAGCGCTGCGGCGGGGGACGGCAATACCCACAACGCCGCAAGCGCCGCCAGCAAAAGCCGCGAAGCCGTCCGAATTGGCGAAGACATCAAAACGACCTACTCCCCATAAAAATACTCATCAGTCCATTCAAGCCAGGTGGTTTGAGCCACTTAGCCAGTTTCCAGCGGTCCTGCGCAATCTATTGTTTTTCTTCCAGCACCAGAATCAACGCCTCATCGGCCAATTGATCAAGGTTCATGCTGCCACCGGCGCGAAACCAGGTGGTGGTCCAGGACAGCGCGCCAGTCAGGAAACGCCGGGTGACGAACACGTCACCGCGAATAAAACCGGCGTCCTTGGCCTCCCCCAGCACTTGCAGCCAGAGGTCTTCGTAGAGGTCGCGCAGCGCCAGAACCTGCACCTGACTGTCTTCGGACAGCGAACGCCATTCATACACCAGCACCGCCATGGCCTCGCCGCTGCCGCCCATGATCGACTGCAATTCACAGCGGATCAGCGCCAGCACGCGCTCGCGCACGCTGCCGGCGTCGGCAATCGCTGCGCGCATCAACGCCGTGTTGTAGCGAATGGTCTCCTCCATCACCGCGCGCAAGATCTCGTCCTTGCTTTTGAAGTGATGAAAAATACTGCCCGACTGGATGCCGACGGCGCCCGCCAGATCACGTACCGTGGTGCGTTCAAAGCCTTTGTTGCGAAACAGGTGAGCCGCCACTTGCAGCAATTTGCCGCGAGCGCTGTCCGGATCGGTCAACTGGCCGCTGTCGACCAATTCGCGCATGACCCTCAGGGCTTTTTGCTCGTCCACCCGTTCTCTCCTACAGTCCAGTTCACCGCCATAAAACAGCGGGGTTGCGCGGGCAATTTAAGCCGGCAAACGCAACCAAGCAAGCGCTCGGGGAGAAGATATTCCAGTCATTTACAAACCAAGCGCTTGCTTGGTAGTCTCGACGCACGTCTGAGGGAGGTGGCTATGCAAAAGTCTGTGCCTGAAACGATTCGCATCGGTTGCGCCAGCGCCTTCTGGGGCGACACCTCGACCGCCGCCGCGCAACTGGTGGACGGCGGCCATCTGGATTATCTGGTGTTCGATTATCTGGCGGAAATCACCCTGTCGATCATGGCCGGTGCGCGGATGAAAGATCCCCAGGCCGGGTATGCCAGTGACTTTATCGAAGTCCTCAGCCCGCTGCTGGGGCAACTGGCCGAACAGAACATCCGTGTCATCAGCAACGCCGGCGGGGTCAATCCACAGGCCTGCGCTGCTGCGCTGCAAGCAGCCTGCGACAAGGCTGGTGTGTCGCTGAAGATCGCCGTGTTGCTGGGCGACGATCTGCAACCGCAGCTCAAACACCTGAGCAGTCGCGGTATCCACGAAATGTTCAACGGCGCGCCATTGCCCCCGCTGTGCGTCTCCACCAATGCCTACCTCGGCGCTCCAGGCATCGTCGAAGCCTTGCGTCTGGGCGCGGACATCGTGATCACCGGGCGCGTGGTCGATAGCGCCGTGGTCAGCGCGGCGCTGGTGCATGAATTCGGCTGGTCATGGCACGATTACGACAAGCTTGCCCAAGCCGCCCTCGCCGGCCACATCATTGAATGCGGCGCCCAGTGCACCGGTGGCAATTTCACCGACTGGCGCGACGTGCCCGACTACGAACACATCGGTTTCCCGATCGTCGAGGTCAGCGCCGACGGCCAGTTTATCGTCAGTAAACCCGAAGGTTCCGGCGGCCTGGTCACGCCGCTGACGGTCGGCGAGCAGATGCTCTATGAAATCGGCAATCCGCAGGCGTATCTGCTACCCGATGTGATCTGCGATTTCACCCAGGTCAAACTTCAGCAACAAGGCCGAAACGCGGTTCAAGTGCACGGCGCCAAAGGCTTGCCGCCCACCGATCAATATAAGGTCAGCGCAACGTACCCGGACGGATTCCGCTGCACCGCCAGTTGCCTGATCGCCGGGATCGACGCCGTGGACAAGGCCCGGCGCGTCAGCGAAGCGATCATCAACAAGACATCCGGGATTTTCAGCCAGCGCGGCTGGGGGCCCTACAACGAAGTGAACATTGAACTGCTCGGCAGCGAAGCCACGTACGGCCCCCACGGCCAACGCCAGGACAGCCGCGAAGTGGTGATCAAACTCGCTGTGCGACATCCGAACAAACAGGCATTGATCGTGTTCTCCCGGGAAATCGCCCAGGCCGCCACCGGTATGGCGCCGGGGTTGACCGGAATCGTCGGCGGGCGGCCGACGGTGTATCCGCTGATCCGGCTGTTCTCGTTCCTCATCGACAAAAGCGCCTGCACGCTGGAGATTGATCTCAACGGTCAGCGCCATCCGTGCGCCCTGCCCGCGCCCGATTCGCTCGCCACCGCCGATCTGCCCGTGCCGTTCGATCTGCCCAAACCCACCGGCCGTGCCGATGCCAGCGTGGCGCTGATCAAACTGGCGGTCGCGCGCTCCGGTGACAAGGGCAATCACAGCAACATCGGCGTCATGGCCCGCAATCCCGAATACCTGCCATGGATCGCCGAAGCCTTGAGCCCGGCAGTGATCGTCGACTGGATGAGCCACGTGCTCGACCCGGTTCATGGCCGCGTCGAGCGCTGGTACTTGCCCGCAACCCATAGCCTGAATTTTCTGCTGGAAAACGCCTTGGGCGGCGGCGGTGTCGCCAGTCTGCGGATCGATCCGCAAGGCAAGGCCTTCGCCCAACAACTGCTGGACATCCAGATTCCGGTGCCGCAGCGCATCGCTGACCAGGTCAACTAGAGGACTGCCGCCGTGGCCTACGATTCGATTTTCAAAGCCGATCTGTTTGCCGGCCAAAACATCATCGTCACCGGTGGCGGCAGCGGCATCGGCCGTTGCACCGCCCATGAACTGGCGGCCCTCGGCGCCCATGTGCTGTTGATCGGGCGCAAGGCCGACAAACTGAAAAGCGTCGCCGCCGAGATTGCCGAAGACGGCGGCAAGGCTGACTGGATGACCTGCGATATCCGCGAGGAAGAAGCGGTCAAGCACCTGGTCAGCGAGCTAATCAAAAAGCACGGCCCGATCCACGGGCTGGTGAACAATGCCGGCGGGCAATACCCGTCGCCGTTGGCCTCGATCAACCAGAAGGGTTTTGAAACGGTGATGCGCACCAACCTGGTCGGCGGTTTCCTCATGGCCCGGGAAGTGTTCAACCAGTCCATGAGCAAACACGGCGGCGCCATCGTCAACATGCTCGCCGACATGTGGGGCGGCATGCCCGGCATGGGCCACTCGGGCGCGGCACGTTCGGGCATGGACAACCTGACCAAGACCGCTGCATTCGAATGGGGTTACGCCGGGGTGCGGGTCAATGCGGTGGCGCCCGGCTGGATCGCTTCCAGCGGCATGGATACTTACGAAGGCGCGTTCAAAGCGGTGATTCCAACCCTGCGCGAACATGTGCCGCTGAAACGCATCGGCACCGAATCGGAAGTCAGCGCGACAATTGTGTTTCTGCTCAGCCCGGCGGCGGCGTTTGTCAGCGGCAGCACCTTGCGCATCGACGGTGCCGCCAGCCTTGGCGGTCGGGCGTGGCCGATCCACAAGGCGACGAACAGCGAGTCGTACAACGGTTTTCATCGGGCGTACCTCCCCGACGTCCTCAAGGACAAGGAATAAGCCATGCCGGTGATCCAGACGCAGATCGACCCGCACAGCGAACAGTTCGCCCGCAACCATGCGGCGATGCTGGCCGGCATCGAGCACGTTCGGCAGCTCGAACAAAACCTGCTGAACAAGGCGGCCGAAGCCAAAGCGAAGTTCGACAAGCGCGGGCAATTGCTGCCCCGTGAACGCCTGAATCTGTTGCTCGACCCCGGCGCACCTTTCCTCGAACTCGCGAGCCTGGCCGGCTATAAATTGCATGACGACAAGGACGGCAGCTCGGCGGGTGGCGGCTTGATTGCCGGGATCGGCTACGTGGCCGGCGCTCGAGTTTTGGTGGTGGCGAACAACAGCGCGATCAAGGGCGGGACGATTTCCCCCAGCGGCTTGAAAAAATCCCTGCGCCTGCAACAGATCGCCATGGAAAACAAACTGCCGGTGATCACCCTCGCCGAAAGCGGCGGCGCCAACCTTAATTACGCCGCCGACATTTTCGTCGAAGGCGCGCGTAGTTTTGCTAATCAGGCGCGGATGTCGGCCATGGGCTTGCCGCAAATCACCGTGGTCCACGGCTCGGCCACCGCCGGCGGCGCATATCAGCCAGGGCTGTCGGATTACGTGGTGGTGGTGCGTGGCAAGGCCAAGCTGTTTCTCGCTGGCCCGCCGCTGCTCAAGGCCGCCACCGGCGAAGTCGCCACCGATGAAGAATTGGGCGGCGCCGAGATGCACGCGCAGATCGCCGGCACCGCCGAATACCTGGCTGAAAACGATGCCGATGGCGTGCGTCAGGTTCGGGAAATTGTCCGGTTGTTGTCGTGGAACGATCAACTGCCGTGGTTGCCCGAGCGTCCGTGGGAGGCACCGCTGTACCCCGTGGATGAACTGCTCGGGCTGATTCCCGATGACCCGAAAAAACCCTACGACGTGCGCGAAATCATCGCGCGGATTGCCGACGCGTCGAACTTTCTCGAGTTCAAGGGTGAGTTCGATCAGCAGACCGTTTGCGGTCACTTGCAGATTGAGGGCCGCGCCTGCGGCTTCATCGGCAACAACGGTCCGATCACGCCCAAAGGCGCGAGCAAGGCGGCGCAGTTCATTCAGCTCTGCGACCAGAGCCGCACGCCGCTGCTGTTTTTTCACAACACCACCGGTTTCATGGTCGGCACCGAGGCGGAACAACAAGGCGTGATCAAGCACGGCGCGAAAATGATCCAGGCAGTCGCCAACGCGCGGGTGCCGAAACTGACGATCGTGGTCGGCGGTTCCTACGGCGCCGGCAATTACGCGATGTGTGGACGCGGCCTCGATCCACGTTTCATCTTCGCCTGGCCGAACAGCCGCACGGCCGTAATGGGTGGTGCTCAAGCGGGCAAGGTGCTGCGCATCGTCACCGAGGCCAAACAGCTCAAGGACGGCCTGGTGCCCGACCCGAAAATGCTCGACATGATCGAGCAAGTCACCGCGCAGAAACTCGACAGCCAGTCCACCGCGCTGTATGGCAGCGCCAGTCTGTGGGACGACGGCTTGATCGATCCGCGGGATACCCGGACCTTGCTCGGTTACTTGCTCGACATTTGTCATGAGGCCGACCTGCGGCCGCTGCACACCAACAGTTTTGGCGTCGCCCGGTTCTGAGCCGGCCAGAGGAGAACAATAAAAATGATCTTCACCCAGGAACACGAAGCATTGCGCCGTACCGTTCGCCAGTTCGTCGATCGCGAGATCAATCCGCACGTCGAGGAATGGGAAAATGCCGGGCGATTTCCGATCCATGAGCTCTTTCGCAAGGCCGGTGAACTCGGCTTGCTGGGGATTTCCAAACCGGAAAAATTCGGCGGCATGGGGCTCGACTACAGCTATTCAATCGTCGCCGCCGAGGAGTTCGGCACCATTCATTGCGGCGGGATTCCGATGTCCATCGGCGTGCAGACCGACATGTGCACCCCGGCGCTGGCGCGATTCGGATCGGATGAACTGCGTGAAGAATTCCTGCGCCCGGCCATCACCGGCGATCAGGTCGGCTGCATCGGCGTTTCTGAAGTGGGTGCGGGGTCCGACGTGGCTGGGTTGAAAACCACTGCCCGCAAGGACGGCGACGACTACGTGATCAACGGCAGCAAAATGTGGATCACCAACTCGCCGAGCGCCGACTTCATTTGCTTGCTGGCCAATACGTCGGACGACAAGCCGCACATCAACAAGTCGCTGATCATGGTGCCGATGAACACGCCGGGCATCAGCCTCAGCTCGCACCTCGACAAACTCGGCATGCGCAGTTCCGAAACCGCCCAAGTGTTTTTCGACAACGTGCGCATCCCGCAACGCAACCGCATCGGTCACGAAGGCGCGGGGTTCATGATGCAGATGCTGCAATTCCAGGAGGAACGCCTGTTCGGTGCCGCGAACATGATCAAGGGCCTGGAATACTGCATCGACAGCACCATCGAATACTGCAAGGAACGCCAGACCTTCGGCAACGCGCTGATCGACAATCAGGTCATCCACTTCCGTCTTGCCGAATTGCAAACCGAAATCGAATGCCTGCGTGCGCTGGTCTATCAGGCCACCGAGCAATACATCAAGGGCCAGGACGTCACGCGCCTGGCGTCGATGGCCAAACTCAAGGCCGGACGCCTGGGCCGCGAAGTCAGCGACAGTTGCCTGCAATATTGGGGCGGCATGGGCTTCATGTGGGACAACCCGGTGGCCCGGGCCTACCGCGATGTGCGGCTGGTCTCGATTGGCGGCGGCGCCGACGAAATCATGCTGGGGATCATCTGCAAACTCATGGGCATCCTGCCGGGAAAGAAAAAATGAGCGCACTCCCAAATCTCCCAAATTGCCAGACACTCCTGCTTGAACCGCACAACGGCGTCTTGCACATCACTCTCAACCGCCCGGAAAGTCGCAACGCCATGAGCCTGCAGATGGTCGCCGAGTTGCGTTCAGTGCTGGCAACGGTGCGCGATGACCGTGAGATTCGCGCCCTGGTGATCGGCGGCGCCGGTGGGCATTTTTGTGCCGGTGGCGACATCAAGGACATGGCCAACGCGCGCGCTCAAGGATCAAACGCCTACCGTAATTTGAATCGCGCGTTTGGCGCGCTGCTGCAGGAAGTGCAGCACGCGCCGCAAGTGGTGATCACCGTGCTGCAAGGTGCGGTGCTCGGCGGAGGACTGGGCCTGGCGTGCGTCAGCGACGTTGCGTTGGCCGATCATCAGGCCCAATTCGGTTTGCCGGAAACCAGCCTCGGTCTGTTGCCGGCGCAGATCGCCCCGTTTGTGGTGCAGCGCATCGGTTTGACCCAGGCTCGCCGGTTGGCGCTGACCGCTGCGCGGTTCGATGGCACCCAGGCGCGGCGCATGGGGCTGGTGCATTTTGTCGAGCATGATGCGCAGGCGTTGGCCGAGCGTCTCGATGAAATTCTGGCCCATGTGCTGTGCTGCGCGCCGGGGGCGAACGCGACGACCAAAAAGCTGTTGCTGGCCAGTGCCGGACAGCCTGCGGATGCGTTGCTGGATGAGGCGGCCGAGTGGTTCAGCGAAGCGGTGACCGGGGCCGAAGGGGTCGAGGGAACGATGGCCTTCGTGCAAAAACGTAAACCGGGGTGGGCGCCATAAAAGCTTCGCTGGCAAGCCAGCTCCCACAGGGTTTTGTGAACGGCACAGACCTGTGTGGGAGCTGGCTTGCCAGCGATGAGGCCTTCACTTTCACCGCAAAACCAAGGGAATAACCCATGCCCGCCCTGAAAAAAATCCTGATCGCCAACCGCGGTGAAATCGCCTGCCGCATCCAGCGCACCGCCCAGTCTTTGGGCTATCGCACCGTCGCCCTCTTCAGCGACGCCGACGCGAACGCCCTGCACGTACAGATGGCCGACGAAGCCGTCAACATCGGCCCGGCCGCGGTGCAGCAGTCGTACCTGAACATCCCGTCCATCCTTGACGCCGCCCGCCGCACTGGCGCCGACGCGATCCACCCCGGCTACGGCTTTCTCTCGGAAAATGCCGAGTTCGCCCGCGCCTGCCAACACGCCGGCCTCACCTTCATCGGCCCGAGCCCCGAAGCCATCGAGCTGATGGGCAGCAAGCGCCTGTCGAAACTCGCCATGCTCGACGCCGGTGTGCCGTGCATCAGTGGCTATCAGGGCGCCGAGCAAGACGACGCCACCCTCAGCCGTGAAGCCGAACGCATTGGTTTCCCGCTGATGATCAAGGCGAGCGCCGGCGGCGGCGGTCGCGGCATGCGCCTGGTGCACAACGCCGCCGAATTGCTGGCGCAGATTCGCACCGCACGGTCGGAAGCGTTGAATGGGTTTGGCAGCGATGAACTGATCCTTGAACAAGCGCTGATCAATCCGCGTCACGTCGAGATTCAGCTGTTCGGCGACCAGCAGGGCAATCTGATCTACCTCGGCGAGCGCGATTGTTCAATTCAGCGCCGCCACCAGAAAGTCATCGAGGAAGCGCCCTGCCCGGTCATGACCGCTGAATTGCGTCAGGCCATGGGTGAAGCGGCGCTGAAGGCGGGTCGCGCGGTAAATTATGTCGGTGCCGGCACCGTGGAGTTCATGCTGGATGCGCGCGGCCAGTTCTATTTTCTGGAAATGAACACCCGGTTGCAGGTTGAACATCCGGTGACTGAACTGATCACGGGCCTGGATCTGGTGGCCTGGCAACTGCACGTCGCCGAAGGCCTGCCGTTACCACTGCGTCAGGAACAGGTGCAGCTCAACGGCCACGCCATGGAAGTGCGGCTGTATGCCGAAGACCCGACGCAGGACTTTCTGCCCCAAACCGGGCACATTGTCGCCTGGGAACCGGCGTTGCAAGGTGGCGTGCGGATCGACCATGGCTTGATTGAAGGTCAGTCGGTCAGTCCGTTCTACGACCCGATGCTGGGCAAGATCATTGCCCACGGCGCTACCCGGGAAGAGGCCCGGCGCACGTTGCTGCGGGCAGTGCAGGACACTGTGTTGCTGGGCCTGCCGAGCAACCAGCGCTTGCTTGCCAGCCTGCTGGAAAATCCGCACTTCATCAGCGGCGAGTTCGGCACGGGGTTCATTCCGGCGCATTTCGCCGATCATCCGTGCCTGCATCCGTATGTGCCCAGCGCCGAGGAACTGGCGATTGCTGCGGCGCTGTTCTATCACAGCTCAGCACAGGTACATCGCACCGCGCTGGCCGGTTGGCGCAATAACGCCAGTGTGCCGCTGCACTATCGCATCGGCCTGGAGGATCAGGATTGGCCGGTACAGGTGAATGCAGTGCCGGGCCAAGCGTACCGGATTGAAGTCGCCGCTCAGTCCCTCGAACTGAACATCATCCACTGCGACGGACGCTGGGCCACCCTCGAAATCGACGGCATCCGCCAGCGCCATGCCTATCGACTCGAAGCAGCGCAACTCTGGCTCTTCACCGGCCCCGGCAGCTTGTGCCTGGAGGATCGCACCCAGGCCTTGGTCAGCAGCCAGGCCAGCGTCAGTAGCGGTACGCTCAAGGCACCAATGGACGGAGCGATCGTCGACGTACTGGTTGCCGAAGGCAGCACGGTCAGCAAAGGACAACTGCTGGTGGTGCTGGAGGCGATGAAAATGGAGCACCCGCTGAAATCGGGCATCGACGGCGTGCTCAAGCGCTTGCAGGTCAGGGTGGGTGATCAGGTAAAAAATCGTCAGATTTTGTTGGAGGTCGAATAACCCGCTAGGCGGATTCGCCGGGTTTGGCTACGCTCAAGCGCTATCAGGACGCGAATACCAGGAACCCTGCAATGCCTCACTGGCTGGTGATAGATCTGGAAGCCACCACCGATGAGGGTGGTTGGCCCGTTGCGGAAATGGAGATCATCGAAATCGGAGCCACGCTGGTGGACCGTCAAGGTCGCGAGCTGGATCATTTCCAGCGTTTCGTGCGCCCTTCGCGGCGGCCACTGCTCACACCGTTTTGCCGGGAACTGACCCACATCACCCAGGCCAACATCGACAGTGCGCAGCCCCTGACCGAGGTCTGGCCAGCGTTCGAGCGCTGGCTCGGGCAACATCACTCTCGGCTCCAAGGCTGGGCCAGTTGGGGCGATTACGACCGCAAGCAACTGCTTCAGGAATGGCAGCGCCTGCAACTCGACAGCGAATTGAGCCGTGTACCGCACATGAACCTCAAACAACGCTTCGCCAAGGCCCGACGCCTGGAACGCCCGCTTGGGCTCAATGGTGCGCTGCAACTGGCGGGCATGCAGTTCACCGGCCAACAGCACCGGGCGTTGGAAGATGCGCGCAATACAGCGCGTCTGTTACCGCTGGTTCTGCCCCTCGCTGGTTCTGCCTCTCTGGAAAGGTGACGACGGCACAGGCCTTGTGCATACTGGCCGGCCCCTTTTTTACCCTTTTCCACCCTTTTCAGCCCTTTTCGAGGAATCGCCCATGTTTAAAGTCAACGAGTACTTCGACGGCACCGTCAAATCGATCGCCTTTGGCACCGCTGAAGGTCCGGCGACCATCGGCGTCATGGCTCCGGGCGAGTACGAGTTCGGCACCAGCCAGCGTGAAATCATGCACGTAGTGACCGGAGCGCTGACCGTCAAGCTGCCCGACAGCACTCACTGGGAAACCTTCGAAGCGGGCAGCCAGTTCAACGTGCCAGCCAACAGCAAGTTCCAGTTGAAAGTGGCCGTCGACACCGCGTACCTGTGCGAATACCGCGGCTAAAACCCCGGGTTTTCACAGCGCAAAAAAATGCCCGTGTCATTCGACACGGGCATTTTTCATTCAGGTCCGGTTATTCCAGGATCGTGACCGGCATGCCCACTTCGAGCAGGCCATTGCCGTCGTTGACCAGATTCTGACCGAACATCGCGCCCCCTTCCTCAGCGCGGCATTTCTGCAAGGTCGCGAGCGGTTCGCGATCATCGCTGCGCACACCGGTCTGCGGATCGATGGTGGTCAGAATGCAGCGCGAGCACGGCTTGACCACGCGGAACTCGACATCGCCGATGCGGATACGCTTCCAGCCATCTTCGGCATAGGCTGCACTGCCTTCGATCACCAGATTTGGCCGAAAGCGCAACATCTCCAGCGGACGACCGACTTTCTCGGACAAATCCTGCAGAGACGCCTGGCCAATCAGCAGCAACGGGAAGCCGTCGGCGAAAGCCACTTGATCGTCGTCCTTACCGTAGCCCGCCTGAGTGGAGCGCGCGCGATCGATGGGAATCTGCACCAGCCGAGTCGGTTTGCCAATGAATTTACTGACCCAGGCGCCCGCTTCATCACCCGCATCCGGCACTCGCAAACTGTCTGTAAAAATAGTCACGCCACGCAGTTGCGCATCGCTGGCAGGCAAAGCGATATCGAGCGCCTCATGGCCTGGGGCGCTGAGTTTCAAGCCACCGTCGGCATTCCACAACGCTGACAACTGGCTCATCTGCCCCACGGCACGCTGGGTCAGGAAACGCCCACTGGCTTCATCCACCAGCATCCAGCGTCGATCCCCGTCCAGCCCCAATCTGTCAAGGCCAATCCGTTGCAAAGGCTCAGCCTTGCACGATTTCAACGGATAACGATAAAGCGCGCTCAGACGCAGCATGGACAACTTCCCGGTGGATAAAATGCCACCCTATACGAGCTTGTCGATTGAATCAAAGACTGCGAATTGAACACCGCTCCCACAGGTAATACACGTGCAGTCTTTACATCGTTTTCAGGCAGGCACTTCGTCCAGCATCAAACGCTGGCGCACCACGTCGACCAGTTTGTCCGGCTGGAATTTGGAGAGGAAGTTGTCGCAGCCGACCTTCTTGACCATCGAATCGTTGAAGCTGCCAGACAGCGAAGTGTGCAGTACCACGTAGAGGCCGCGCAGGCGTGGGTCGTTACGGATCTCGGTGGTCAGGCGGTAGCCGTCCATTTCCGGCATCTCGGCGTCGGTGAAGACCATCAGCAATTTGTCGGTCATGTTGACGCCGGTGTCAGCCCAGCCCTTAAGCATGTTCAGCGCTTTCAGGCCATCACTGGCGATGTGCATCTTCACGCCCAACTGCCCGAGGGTGTCGCGCAATTGCGAGAGCGCCACGTTGGAGTCGTCCACCAGCAGCACCTCGCGACCACGGGCGCGTTCCAGGACCGGATCGTCAAGCTTCTCGCGGGACACCTTGGCGTTATACGGGACGATTTCCGCCAGGACTTTCTCGACGTCGATGATTTCCACCAATTGATCGTCGACCTTGCTGATGGCAGTCAGGTAATGCTGGCGACCGGCGCTGGTCGGCGGCGGCAGAATGGCTTCCCAGTTCATGTTGACAATGCGGTCCACGCCGCCGACCAGGAAGGCCTGCACCGAACGGTTGTATTCGGTGACGATGATCGTACTGGTCGGACTTGGCACCAGTGGACGCATGCCGATGGCCTGGGACAGGTCAATCACCGGCAAGGTCTGGCCGCGCAGATTGACCACGCCGCAGACAAACGGGTGGCGCTGGGGCATCAGGGTCAACTTTGGCAACTGCAACACTTCTTGCACTTTGAACACGTTGATCGCGAACAATTGCCGGCCAGCCAGCCGGAACATGAGAATTTCCAGGCGATTCTCACCCACCAGTTGCGTGCGTTGGTCTACCGTGTCGAGAATGCCGGCCATCAATGACTCCTGGGCTTGTTCTGATGAATTCACTAAAGAAAGTTATCGGCAGTTAATGCAGGACCTTGACCCCCCTGCAAAATGCCACGTCCGGGCATTGATGTCACATTAACATCATGGTTAACTGCATCCCGAATTCATTTGCTTCTATCCCGCGGCGCGACCACTGTTCGCACCCAAAGTTCCTGCGCGTAAGGGATTCCCCTAGTAACAATCAGGACCAACCTGATATTCGCAATATCCAATAGCCATTAATGTGACGCCATTCTCATTGCATGAATGGAGTCAGGCTTTTGTGTGCGATCGCAGGTCAGTGGCCATCCACCTTCACGAGTTCCCCAGCCTCTATCCAGGCCGGACGAAGCGCGATTTCACCCCGGCACTTCAACGCCGAGCCGCAAATCTTTCTCGACACACACGACATCCCCTCATTTGAAATGACGTTGTGGAGATAAGCATGCCGAACCGTAAAGAGTGGACCCAGCGGCTCCCTGAGTTTCTCGTCGAGGCAGAAACACTCCTGGCCAAATCCGAGGAATGCTTGAGTCACCTGCAACTGATCAGCAATGACAAAGACGCCATCGACTGCATGATGAGCACGCTGCTCAAACTGGCCAGCAGGGCCGATGCCCTCGCCCTCGTCGCCGTTTCGGAGTTTTCGTTGCACATCCACGGCTTGCTGAACCATGCCCAAAGTCATGTGGACCTGCACGATAAGGCCCTTAATGCCCTGAAGGACTGCTTCACATTAATGGCATGGCAACTCGAACTCATTGATCAAAGCACAGGCCAACTGAGCCTGGACGACGCTGAACAGACATCGCTGATCGAGGCCTTTGCCTTCCAGGTCGGGCAAAGCCAGTTTCAGCCGCTGGTTAATTCAAAACCGTTTACGCTCGTTTCTTTTTCTGAGCGCCAAGCCTGATTTTCTGATGACAATGCGGTGATCAGTATTCTTATTGCCATGATGTAACTCTTTAACTAGAACACGCTCATGTCGCAAATGAATATTTCATATCTGTCGACGACAGTCCGATACACATATCCCTTCCTCCGGGCATACTTTTCCACTGTGGAACTCACGTCCAGACCCACTATTTCCTGATCCATGAACATATATACCGGGCGCGACCAACGGTATCTTAGGTGGTATTATGCCGGCCGTTAGTTGACGTCAATTAATGGCAGTGTGACTCAGACATAGACCCGTCATTCAACATGATCGGTCTGCCCGCAGCGAACATCCATTGGCTCCATCCGCTATGTACGCCAGCCTCAAGTCAATTACCACATGGCCACCCTCCCGAGAAAACGCGCGCCGGTTCACGCTGCTGCTGTGCACCTGCTCGGCGCTTGGCAACCTGGCAGTTTATAGCCTGTCCACTCGCCTGCCATTTCTTCTGCTACTGCTTAATATTGCGGCGCTGACGTGTGTCTGGGCGCATCATCGCCTTTCGCGCAAGTCTATAAAGTTCGAACCCCAGGAGCTGGCCGACCGATTATTGAAGGTTCAGGAGAACGAGCGCCATCGGCTCAGTCGGGAACTGCATGACGATATCGGTCAATTGCTGACCGCCGCAAAACTTCAGAGTGAATGGCTCAAGCGTCGCATGCCCGAAGAGTTGCAGGGGCAATGCTCGACGCTCTGCGACACACTGGAAGAAACCCTGACCAAAGTTCGTGACGTATCGGCCATTCTCAATCCCAGGCAGTTGACGAGCCTCGGGCTGGAAGCCAGTCTTCGTGCGCATCTGCTCAAGACGCTGTGTAACACGCCAGTAAACTGGAGCCTGGAGTGCCATTCAAGCTTGACCGGCATTCCGGAAGAAATGGCGGTGGCCGCGTTTCGGATCACCCAGGAAGCCGTGACCAATATCTTGCGCCATGCCGAAGCGAAGAATCTGTTGGTGCGCCTGCAACGCCAGCCTGTAGGGCTGGCGCTGTCGATCAGCGATGATGGCCACGGTTTTGCGCCGGCGACCGATCCGGGCCGCGAGGGACAACGGGGAATGGCCGGAATGTCGGAACGGATCGACCAGTTGGGCGGTACCCTGCGCGTGACCAGCGAGCCGGGCAAAGGCACTCAAATCGAAGCTCTCTTCCCGTGGGCGCCCCGTGCGCTGGACCGGGCCAGTACGAATAAGGTTATGCATTGACTTGTAACTTACTTCTGGTGGACGACCACTCGCTGATCAGGGCTGGCGTGCGCGCCCTGGTGCTGGATATTCCCGGTTATGCAGTAATCGGCGAGGCCAATGACGGCTCGCAGTTACTCGAAATGGTCGAGCGGCTGTCCCCGGACATCGTGCTGCTGGATATTTCCATGAAGGAAACCGGTGGTCTTGAAGCGTTGCAGCGGCTCAAACGAGTACGCCCACACAGCAAGGTGCTGATCCTGTCGATGCACACCGACCCGGCGCTGATCATGCAGGCACTGGAATCCGGCGCCCATGGCTACCTGCTCAAGGACACCACGGCCACTGAACTGGAACATGCCCTCGATGCCCTGCGCAACAATGAGCGTTACCTGAGCCCGGCCATCGCCCACACGGTCATCAATCAGGCACTGACCCGAAACCAGAAACAGCAGCCGGATCCCGCTGACTCGCACAACCTGACCGCGCGCCAACTGGAAATCCTGCGACTGATCGTTCGCGGCAAATCCACTCGGGAAATCGCCAACGGGCTGGGGCTGAGCATCAAGACGGTTGAAACCCATCGCTCGCAAATCATGAAGCGCTTGCAGATCTACGATGTGGCAGGTCTTGTACTGTTCGCCGTACGCGAGCAAATCATCAGTCTGGACGATTGATCGCAGCAGGAACGCTCAACAGCGGCGAATGCGCGGGCAAATGCACGTGCAGAGCCCCCGGACGCGCCGAGAAGCGCAAGCTCTCACCATCCAGCGGCTCGCCATCCAGATTGATGTGAAGGCCTTCCGAGACTTTGATCTCGACCCACGGCAAGCGAGCGCGCACAAACATGCTGTCGATACCGAAGCCATCGACGAGCAAGCTTTTCAACGTGCCTACCACTTCCTGCGGCGCCGGCAGAATGCTGATATCCAGCAGACCGTCATCCACCAGTGCCTCCGGGCACAGCACATGACCACCCCCCGCCTGCCGGCCATTGCCGATGCCCAGCGCCAGCAGCTCGCCACTCCACTGAAAATCCGGGCCATGCAACTCGCCATAGGCCGCATGTAATTCACTGAAGCGTGACAAGCCGGTGAACAGGTACGCCGCGCCGCCCAGCACTTTCTTCAAGTCTTCCGAGGTGTTCGCCGTCACCCGACTGCCGAAACCGCCGGTGGCCATATTCAGAAACACTTGCCCGCCGACCTCACCCAGATCGATGGCATGTGGTTCGACATCCAGAAGATCCAGGGCTTGTTCGGGCTCCAATGGCACACCGGCAGCGCGTGCAAAATCGTTGGCGGTGCCCAATGGCATCAACACCAGGCTGGCCTGCGTCGAGTGCGCAGCCATGGCCTCGGCAATGTCACGCAAGGTCCCGTCGCCTCCGCCAGCGATGACCTTGGTATAGCCCGCCGTCAGTGCTTCATCCACCAATCGCTGTGCATCACCGGCCTCCCAGGTCAGGCGAACGGCCAACTCCCAGCCCTGCGCCCGCCGGTTCTGGACAGCCGCGCGGACCTCTTCGTTGAGCGCCTGCTTGCCGTGCAGAATCAATAGTGCCTTGCGTTCATCCATTGTGGTCACTCCCATGATTGAATTCCGTATGGGAAATGTGACCTCGCATCGCCCCATAAAAGTCGCAAAAATATGAATTATTTCAAGCCGAACGCTTATGAGGTCCTACAAGGCGGGATTTTTTCTTACACAACGTGAGGAATCGGCTCAATTGACCCACTGAAGTGATTGGTTCAACTTGGCGGCTACGGTTTATCAGTCATCAGCAGAAATACAGGGACGTACCATGCAAACCCATGACAACAGGTCGCCGGGCTCTCCCGTCGCACCGCTCGCAGAAAGGCGGGCCAGTTATCAAGCCGAACGAAGTAACAGCGCAATTCCTACTGGAGAAGTTGATATGGAACCCCGCGTCGTCGAACTCGAAACTCACCTCAAATATATTCGCAGGGACATGGAAGAAGTCCGGGGTGACGTCAAATCCATCAAACACAGACTCGCCTACTCAGCAGGCGGATCAGCCGTGGTGCTCGGCCTCCTGGGGTGGATCGCCAACAGCCGTTTCGATCAACTGGTAGCACTTCTCGTCCGATGAGAGGCTGTCGCAAACGCATAACCCGGCTCGATGAATCGGGTTTGTGTGTCAAGTGTGAGGCACGGATCAGCCCAGGACTTCGCTCAGCGGGATGAAGCCTACGCTGTCACCTTCTACCAGCGTGCGGTCTTCCAGGACTTCGACCAGACCATCGGCCCAGGCAGCACTGCGCAGCACACCCGAGCTCTGATTTTTATAGATGATTGCACGGCCGTTCTCCAGTCGCCCTCGCAAGTACTCCCGCCGATTGCCTGCTTTGGGCAAGACAAAACCTGCCGGTACCTGGATCTTCAGCGGCTCGACCTCTTTTACACCTTGGCGGCGCAGGATATAGGGCCTTGCCAGCAAGGCAAAGGTCACCAGAGTCGACGCAGGATTACCGGGAAGCCCGATCACCGGGACCCGTCGAAAATGTCCAAACGTCAGCGGCTTGCCGGGCTTGATCGCGAGTTTCCACAAGGTCAGCTCGCCCTCTTCACGCAAGGCAATGCCGAGAAAGTCAGCTTCACCTACCGATACGCCACCGGTCGACAGTATCAGGTCGACGTCCTTCAACTCGCCAAGTCGAGTACGAGTCGTCTCAAGGTCATCTGGAAGAATGCCGGCATCAACGACTTCGCAGCCCAACCGCTGCAACCAGCTGCAAAGCAGTACTCGATTGCTGTTGTAGATCTGGCCTGGACCCAATGCTCGTCCCGGCTCAACCAGTTCATCACCGGTGGAGAGCACCGCGACGCGAACCTTGCGAATCACGTCCAGTTCTGCGCACCCCAGCGACGCCGCCAGCCCCTGCTCGAT
Source organism: Pseudomonas sp. GB2N2 (assembly GCF_054897705.1). Taxonomy (NCBI): domain Bacteria; kingdom Pseudomonadati; phylum Pseudomonadota; class Gammaproteobacteria; order Pseudomonadales; family Pseudomonadaceae; genus Pseudomonas; species Pseudomonas sp. GB2N2. Next base: position 382,586 of record NZ_CM142701.1, on the reverse strand, counting down.
TGGCCCAAGGCGCGTGCCCGCAGGCAGAATCAGCTCGCCGACGGTGGTCTCCTGGCCTTGTGGACGGATGTTTTGTCCTGGTTCAAGGGGCTTGATGAAACGAACACGGTGATCAACCAAAACCTCGGCGTTTTCCTGCATTTCAACGCAGTCTGCACCGGCGGGTACAGGCGCCCCGGTGAAGATTCGTGCACAGGTACCAGCCTCCAGGGGCTCCGGAGCGTTGCCCGCGAAAATCTTCTGACTGACGACTAGCGGCTCTCCCGTCCAGTCGGCCGTGCGCAAGGCGTAACCATCCATTGCACTGTTGGGCCATGGCGGCAGATCAAGCGTCGAGACCAGGTCATCGGCCAGTACACGCCCCTGAACCTGCGCCAAGGGCAAGCGTTCATGCTCGACAATCAGCGCGCCCTCGGCCATTTGCAGCAAGCGCGCCAGCGCCACCTCGACGGGCATCAGACTGCCGGTCTTTGCGGGTTTATCCGCGGGATTCACAGGGTGCCGCCTGTTTCAGATGAGGCACAAAGTTGCACGGGCGGTGCCGGGAATCCAACTGCTCGGCAAGAATGCCATCCCAACCGGTGCGCACGGCGTTGGTCGATCCTGGCAAACAGCAGACCAGCGTGCCATTGGCCAGACCGGCCAAGGCACGGGACTGAACCGTGGAAGTGCCAATATCCGCCACCGATATCTGGCGGAACAACTCACCAAATCCATCAACCTGCTTGTCCAGCAGGCAGCTCACCGCTTCCGGCGTGCTGTCGCGTCCGGTAAAACCGGTGCCACCGGTGATCAGCACAACCTGCACGACATCGTCGGCAATCCAGTTGGCAACTTGCGCGCGAATTTTGTAGAGATCATCTTTAAGCAGAACCCGAGAAGCGAGGTTATGACCGGCAGCACTCAAACGGTCGACAAAGACTTGACCTGAGGTGTCGGTTTCCAGGGTTCGGGTGTCGCTGACTGTCAGCACCGCGATGTTGAGCGGTGAGAAAGGTAAATCAGCCTTGGCTTTCATAGGCTCGTCCAGTTGTAGGAGAAACAGCCCGGTGTTATATCACAGCGCCCCCTTGTTTTGCCGCCACCATGGAGACTTGCCATGACCTCGAATACATACTCGAATACCCAGCTGTCACCCTGCTCCATTCTGCTCCTGGCAGGTGGGCGCGGCCAACGGATGGGCGGGCAGGACAAGGGGTTGATCGAGTGGCACGGTGAGCCATTGATTGCGCATCTCCATCGTAAAGCACGGCCGCTGAGTGACGACCTGATCATCTCCTGCAACAGGAATCTGGAAAAGTACGCGCCCTACGCCGACCGGTTGGTTCATGACGACGACGGTGACTTTCCGGGGCCCTTGGCCGGTATTCGTGCAGGTTTGAAGGTCGCTCGTCATGAGTGCCTGATGGTGTTGCCGTGCGACGTGCCGCGCATCGATGCCGACCTGCTCGACAGCATGCGCAAAAGCGCCAGTCAGCATCCGGACAAACCGCTGATGCTGCGACAGGGCGAGCATTGGGAGCCCTTGCTTTGTGTTATCCCCGTGGCGCTGCGCGATGCATTCGAGAGTGCATGGCATGAAGGCGAACGCAGCCCGGGGCGCATCATGCGCAAACTCGGCGCTACAGCCCTGCAATGCCCCGACAGCGACCCTCGCCTGGCGAACCTCAATACCCCGGAACTGTTGAGCGCTCACAAGCACGCATCAGATTGACACTAGCCAAGGAACTTGCGCGCGTTGTATACGTCTCACGATCAGCAACTAAAAGAATTCCTATTCGGAGACACACTCATGACTCAACGGACCCTCGCCACTTTGATGCTCGCACTCGGCCTCGCGACCCTCGCCGGTTGCGCTTCGCCTACTGTGATCACCTTAAATGACGGTCGCGAAATCCAGGCCGTCGACACGCCAAAGTACGACGAAAAAGCCGGCTTCTACGAGTTCGAACAATTGGACGGAAAAGAAACCCGCGTTAACAAGGATCAGGTCCGTACCGTTAAAGAGCTTTAATCTTTCGGCGACACCGGATTCAGAAAAGCCCGCTTTAAAGCGGGCTTTTTCATGGCTGGAGAAAAGCCATCACTGTTGCTTGGCCTATTCGCTGATGAGCACCGGGGATATTCAGGCTGGAGGTTTTGGGTTGTGTACATATCCATTGCTGCGGTAACGGCTGGTATTGGTTTCGCCCTTACGGCGAGTCACTTGCAAACACGGAACGCCGCCCGGCGGCAAGTAACCAAGCGCTTTTGCCCCTTTCGTCCGGTGCCTCGCTGTGGCTCGGCCTCCCCATGGGGCAAGCAGATCAAAAGCATGCGAGGCGGACTGATAGCCGACCTGGCTCTCTGGTCGTACGCATTTCCCGCCATCGACAGCAAGCAGGCTCCTACCGGGAATCAGCGTCAGCCGGAAGATGTGCACGGTAAAACAAGCGAAGCGCACCCGCTTGATGCCTCGGTCGGCATACCCGCCATCCCCCAAAAAAACGGATATGCCCCCCCTTGAAAGCGTTCCAACATTCTGCACTGGCCAGAGCCAGAACGAGTCGTTCAGATCACGTAAAGCCGGGTCGGCTGCCGACAAAGCACAGCATCACCATTGCAGGGTGATGCTGCTTTCAAAATTTCTCTGTTCGCCGGTAATCGGGTCCGCAAACCGGAGTCCCTGAGCCAGCAACTTCAACGGATTGGCGTAGTCGTCTTCGACATCCTTGAGCACCTTCGGATAGAACGGGTCATTACAGATGCTGGCTCCCAAGGCCGTCATGTGCACCCGCAACTGATGCTTCTTGCCCGTCAGCGGGTAGAGACCGTAACGCCAGAGATCGCCGTTCTTCTCCCTGACCTCGACAGCCGTCTCGGTATTGCTGATGCCGGGCCCCTCCTGCATGCGGAAGAAAGGCTCACCATCGATAAGTCGACTTTTGTGGACCAAAGGAAAAGCCAACTCCGGTAGGGCTTTGGCGATGGCCTCGTAGCGTTTTTCTATCTGCCGCGTGGGAAATAGAGACTGATAGGCCGAACGACTGTGAGGGTTGGCTGAAAACAGCACCAGCCCTGCCGTGTGCCGGTCAATGCGATGCAAGGGCACGAGATGCGGGTTGTCCAGGCGACGGATCAACCGACGTAACAGCGTTTGCTCAACGTATTCGCCCGACGGTGTCACTGGCAGAAAATGCGGTTTGTCGGCCACCACCAGATGCTCGTCGGCATACAGGATCGCCTCGATCACCGGGATCGGCTTTTCGTCCAGAACCTCCCTGAAGTAGTGAATCCGCAGGCCTTCCTTGTAAGCAAGATCGAGGGCAATTGGCACGCCATGCCCGTCAAGTACACGACCTCGTGCGATTCGGTCCAGCCATTGTTCACGACCGATGGCGCGAAAATGTTCACACAGGCAGTCGAGTACGGTTAGCCACTGCCCAGGCGGTAAGTACAGTGTGCTGGCCTGGCTATGCGCAGCAGAAAAATTTGAAGTGGACATACAAATGCTCTAACCCTCGATACAGGGCGGCATTATCCAGCAGCCGCCGAATCGAACCTAGAAGAGAATCTTCATGCGGAGATCGACTGCGCGCGCGCTGCTGCTTCGGTGAACTCCTTGAGCCAGCGCAACACATCGACCGCTTCCCAGCGACCTGGGTCATAAATGGCGTACAACAACCCCTGATAACCAACGACATCCAGCGGCCGGTGAAAACCCGCGCGCTGGAAGAGCGCCTCGATCTCGGCGAAACAGGTATTGAAATGCACTTTGTTGAACGGGGTCTTGCCTTCCGTGACCAGGCCATCCAGCCGCAATTCGGCGACGGCGTCACGTATCACGTCCACCGACATCCGGTTCACGGTGTTCTTCAATTGTTCGACATTGACCAAGATTCATCCCTCTGACTTCCGGGATCGCCTGCCTGACCCACAAAAGGTCAAACGTGACAGGCAATCCGAGCAACTGTATGAACATACAGTAACCGAATAACCTGCACTCGCCAATGACCGTAACGAGAACCGCGACAGATGGGAGTCAGAATTTGCGCGAAATCAGCGCAGAAACGCCACCACCTGCTCGGCATCGAACGGCCAGTCGAGTTCGGCGCCGGTATCAAGACGGCGCAGCACCGGAATGCGTAACCCGTAGTCTTCGACCCAGTTTTCGTTTTCCGCGATGTCGACCAATTCCACCATCAGACCATGCTCGACCAAGGGCATCAGTTCTTCTTCGGCAACTTCACAAAGATGGCACCCAAGGGTGCCGAACAGCTGGCATTCAGGAGGCATAAGCGCAGGACCCGGCAGAGTAGGCGTACATTCTAGGCCCACGATCACAAGCAGTCGAGTTGCAGGGACCGAGCGTCAGAACGGTGGGGAGTCCAAAGATTTCGGCAAACTCCTGACTCAAATCATTCGGACTGAATCTCGATTAAGCGATCCTCACGGCTTTTTTGCCTCTACGCTGGAGTTGCCAGCACCTTTCACCGGAGTTTTTAGTGTTCGCCAACCTTCTGATCATTCTCGCCTCCTCCCTGGTGGTGATTGCACTGTTCCAGCGCCTGCGCCTGCCGCCAGTGCTGGGTTACCTGTGCGTGGGGTTGATGATAGGGCCGACGGCGCTCAATTGGATCAATGAAAGCGAGGAGTTGCCCGACCTCGCCGAGCTCGGGGTGGTATTCCTGCTGTTTTCTCTCGGCCTGGAATTTTCCCTGTCGAAAATGCTCGCATTGCGCAAAGTTGTGTTCCGATTGGGCAGCCAGCAAGTGCTGATCACCGCGCTACTGCTGGGGAGTTTGCTGATGCTGTTCGGCATGGCGGCGACGCCTGCACTACTGCTCGGCGCCGGTCTGTCGTTGTCTTCTACCGCCATTGTCAGCAAGGAGCTAAGCAGCCTCGGCGAGATTTTCAGCAGCCACGGCCAGAATGCTATTGCCGTGCTGCTGTTCCAAGACATCGTGGCCGTGTTGCTGCTGACCCTGGTGCCGGTGTTCGCCGGCAGCAGCACTCAGGCCTGGTATTGGGCGTTACCCGTGACGCTGGGCAAGACCGTTGGGCTTTTTATCGGTCTGCTGCTGGCCAGTCGCTGGTTGTTGCCACGGCTTTTCCATGAGGTGGCCGCGGCCCGTTCCGCGGAATTGTTTGTCCTGCTGGCGCTGGTGATCGTCTTGCTGACGGCTTGGCTGACTCATCTGCTTGGGCTTTCACCTGCTCTGGGCGCCTTTCTCGCCGGCATGTTGCTGGGCGAAAGCCACTACCGCCATCAGATCGAAGCCGACATCCGCCCGTTCCGCGACATCCTGCTCGGCGTATTTTTCGTCAGCATCGGCATGCTCATCGACTTGCAGTTGTTCGTCAGCCACGGCGTGCTGATTCTCGGTTTGACCCTGGGGTTGCTGTTGATCAAGGGTTGCGTGGTTGCGCTGCTGGTCCAGTGGCGTGGCAGCGATGGCGAAACAGCCTGGCGCAGCGGACTGGCATTGGCTCAGGGTGGCGAGTTCTGCTTCGCGCTGATGGCACTGATGCAACAGAACAAGCTGATGCCCGCTGAAGTGGGCGGATTGCTATTGGCTGCAACGTTCTGTTCGATGCTGGTGACGCCACTGTTGCTGCGCGCCGCGCCTCGGCTTGCAACGCGCCTGCACCGCAAGCCCAACGAAGAAGCCAAACTCGAGGAAATCAGCGCACTCAATGCCGGACTACACAGCCATGTCGTGATTTGCGGTTACGGTCGTGTCGGTCAATCAATCGGCCGCTTTTTGCGGCATGCACAGCAACCCTACATTGCGCTGGATAATGATCCCGTGCGTGTCCAGGAAGCGGCCGTGGGTGAAACCTGCGTGCACTATGGCGATTCTCGCCGGGGCGAATTGCTGGTCGCCGTCGGGTTGGAGCGTGCGCGGCTGTTGGTGATCGCCGTGGACCAGAGCGACATTGCCCTGCTGATCCTCAAAGAGGCGCGCCGATTCAATTCGAGTGTGCCGATCCTGGTGCGCACGCGGGATGACAGCCAGTTGGCCGAATTGAAAGCGGCCGGCGCCAGCGAGGTGGTACCCGAATTGCTGGAGTCGAGCCTGATGCTCGCCTCCCACGCGTTGATCATGCTGGGTTTGCCCGGCCAGCAAGTTCAGGACCGGGTGGATCAGGTGCGACGTGATCGTTACCGCCTGCTGCATGGTTTTTACCCCGGGGCCGACGATGCCGAGAATTGACTCAATCCTGGCTCACGGCGCCGATCTTGTGCACCGACAGGTCTGCGCCGTAATACTCTTCTTCCTGGCTCAGGCGCAGGCCATGAAGCGCCTTGATCACGCCATACACTGCAAAGCCGCCGGCCAGTGCCACGACTACACCCAGCGAGGTGCCGATCAACTGGCTGATCAGACTCACGCCGCCCAGACCGCCCAATGCGCCCTGTCCGAAAATGCCGCAGGCAATTCCGCCCCACACTCCGCACAAGCCATGCAATGGCCAGACCCCCAAGACGTCATCAATGTGCCATTTGCCTTGGGCGGCGGTAAAGCACCAGACAAACAACGCACCGGCGATGGCCCCCGTCGCCAGCGCTCCCACCGGATGCATCAGATCGGAACCGGCGCAGATCGCCACCAATCCGGCCAACGGACCGTTATGCAGAAAGCCAGGGTCGTTGCGCCCGACAATCAGCGCCGCCACAGTGCCACCGACCATTGCCATCAACGAATTCACCGCCACCAACCCGCTGACACCTTGCAAGGTTTGCGCGCTCATCACGTTGAAACCGAACCAGCCGACGATCAGGATCCACGACCCCAGCGCGAGAAACGGAATGCTCGAGGGTGCGAAAGCCACCAGTTTTCCATCGCGATAGCGACCTTGTCTTGGCCCGAGCAACAACACCGCGGCCAATGCCAGCCAACCGCCCATGGCATGGACCACCACCGAGCCTGCGAAATCGTGGAAACCAGCACCAAAGCGCGCCAGCAACCAGGCTTGCAGACCATAGTTGCCGTTCCAGATCATGCCTTCGAAAAACGGATAGATGAACGCCACGATCAACGCTGTCGCGCACAACTGCGGCACAAACCGGGCGCGCTCGGCGATGCCGCCGGAAATGATCGCGGGTATCGCCGCCGCGAACGTCAGCAGAAAGAAAAACTTCACGAGGCCATAACCATGATCGGCGTTGATCACCGCCGCCGGCTGCAGAAAGGTCACCCCGTAGGAAATCCAATAGCCTATAAAGAAGTAGGCCAAGGTCGAAATGGCGAAATCGCTGAGGATCTTCGACAAGGCATTAACCTGGTTTTTCTGCCGAACCGTACCGACTTCGAGAAAGGCAAAACCGGCGTGCATGGCCAAAACCATGACAGCACCGATCAGAATGAACAATGTATTGGAACTATGGACCAGACTGTCCACAGCGCTTTGCAGATTTTCCATGGGGTTGGCAGACCTAAAGGCTAAAAAGCACTAAAGCAGGTCGCGCAGAGAATTCGTGCACCATGTTGCGACCGTTCCGGGATGACGAATAATCCCGGTGATCCGCTTTGGCGCACAAGACAGGACCCTTTGCGCGAGTTTTCGTTATTCGGGATTAGGCTTTGCTCGAATCATGCCCGGCAACAGCGCAATAACCGGGCTAACGCACCAAGACACAGCAAGAGTTGTACCAGACATTTGTACTGAACCTTCGCGCAAGGCTCATACTCGAACGCAACAGAAGCCACTTACGGAGATCACCAATGGCCAGCATCAAGGCAAAGACTGCTCAAGAAATTCTGATGAACGATTTTCAGACACTGGTCAGCGACACAGAGCGACTGCTTGAACACACAGCAACGTTGGCTGGCGATCAGGCTGATGAGCTGCGTGAGCAAATCCACGACAGCCTGCTGCGTGCACGCGAAACCTTGAAACTGACTGAAGACTCCCTGCGTGAACGCGGCCAGGCCGCCGTTACCGCCACCGAGGACTATGTCCAGGCCAACCCATGGCAGTCGGTCGGTATTGCGGCCGGCGTGGGATTCCTGATCGGCCTGCTGGCAACGCGGCGCTGATTATGGCGATCGGCGAATCCGGCTCGTCCGCGACGGGCCCCAGCTCTTCACCGCGGCGCCTGGGTGCCGCATTCCTTGGCCTGCTGCACAGTCATGTCGAACTGTTCGGCATCGAATTGCAGGAACAGAAAGCCCGGACCGTCAGCCTGCTGCTGTTCGCAGGCTTGGCGCTGGTGTTTGCCCTGCTGTTGCTGGTGGGATTGTCGACGCTGGTCATGATCCTGTTCTGGGACACCTATCGCCTGCCGGCCATCATCGGGCTTTGCGTGTTCTACGTTCTCGCCTGCATCTTCTGCGGAATGCGATTGCGAGCAGCAATCTTCGATGAGTCCTCGCCCTTCCATGGCACCCTGGAAGAACTGGCCAACGATCGGGAGCGCCTGCTGCCATGAGCCTGCCTGAACTGCCTCACAACAGCTCGCGTACAGAAATGCGCAAGGCGTTGATCCGTCTGCGCATGGAAATGCATCGCCAGGAAATTCGCCAAGAATCCGCGCAATTACTGCAGCCTCTGCAACGGGTGCGCGGGATGACGCAGAACCTGCAAGGCGGTTTTGGCATCAAGCATGCGCCGCTCTGGGGCATGGCGGCCGTGACGCTGCTCGGTTTTCTGACCGGCAAGGGCGCTAAGGGCGGCGGCACGAGCAGCCTGACTCGACTGGTACGCTTGGGCACCACATTGGGGCCTTTGATCAAGTTGGTCATGCAGGGCTCTGCGCCGAGACACTAAGGCCACTATCTGGCTGCATTCTTGCAACATCACCGGGATGAACCTCTTTATCGAGAGGTTCAAACCTGCGTGCCCACCCGGCCTTCAGTTCTCAACAAAAAACAAGATCTACTAAGGAGGCCTCGTGATCGACGGGCAACCGCTCGCCTGCTTTCAACCATTCATCGATACCGCCACCGGTCGTATCGCCGGTGTCGAAGCATTGGGCCGACTGCGCCGGGCCGACGGCCAACTCACCTCGGTCGGACCGCTATTTGCCGACCCGCGAACGCCTGCGATTGCCCTGCGACGCCTTGATCGCCAGATCCGCGATAACGCCTTGAGCCGTCTGCATGAAGCGCCCGCTGACTGGTTTCTCAGTCTGAACATGTCGCCGCGCTGGATCAGCAGGTTGCGCCCGGACCAGGCACTGCCGAGCCTCAAGCAATTGACCCGGCATGGCGTCGAACCACAGCGAATCGTTTTCGAAATCACCGAACTGGGCGGCGACATCCAGCGCCTGGCCGATGTGGTGGCGCGATACCGACAAGCCGGTGCGCGGATCGCCATCGACGATTTCGGCGCCGGGTATTCACAACTCGATCGCGTACTCGCCCTGCAACCGGACATTCTCAAGCTGGATATGCGCTTGTTCCAGGCCGCCGCGTTGGGAGGGCCGAGCAGCGATGTGGTCAAGGCACTCGCGCAAATGGCCGAAAAAACCGGGTGCTGGATCATTGCCGAAGGCGTCGAAACCGAAGCGCAACTGAATTTTGCGCTGGAATGTGGCTCGCGCTATGTGCAGGGCTTTCTGTTCGCCCGTGCGCAAGCGGACTTCTTTGCAACGGACGCTTTTGTCGAGCGCTTCGCCCAACTGCGCCAGCGCTATGTCCAGCAAAAACTCGCTGAACGTGGCCGACTGATGATCATGCGCCAGCAGCTCGGCGAGTTGATGTCCATCTTGCAAACCTGGGCCCAGGCCCGTGCGCCGCTCAGCGCTCTTCCGCAACTGGATGCCTTTCCCTGGCTGTTGCGCTTCTATCAGTGCGACCGTCACGGCACGCAATTGACGCCGAATCTGGAGTGGCGCAACAACCGCTGGGAAGCCGACGATCGCTACCTGGGGCACAACTGGTCATGGCGCCCGTACTTTTATCACTTGTTGGCAGAGGGCTGGGACGAGCGCCGACTGACGCTTTCCAACACGTACCGGGATGCCACCAGCAATCAGTACTGCCTCACTGCGGGACAATTTTTCAACAATGGCGAGCGCCTGCTGCTCATCGATATTGACGCCGCCGGGTTGTAGTTCCGCTTGCAGGCTCCGGTGTGAAACGGGAAGCTAGGCGCTCAGTCACCTGACGGAGAGAACCAGCCTTGGATTGGCAAACCCTGCTCACCCGCGAACGCCTCGGAAAGCCTCTGCACAGCCCGGAAGAACTTGGCCGCAGCCCTTTCCACAAAGATCACGACCGCATCATTTTCTCCGGAGCTTTTCGCCGTCTCGGGCGCAAGACCCAAGTCCATCCGGTCTCCAGCAACGATCACATCCACACGCGCCTGACCCACTCTCTGGAAGTCAGTTGCGTCGGCCGTTCGCTGGGCATGCGCGTCGGTGAAACCATCCGCAGCGCCCTTCCCGACTGGTGTGAACCCAGCGACCTGGGCATGGTGGTCCAATCGGCCTGCCTGGCTCACGACATTGGCAACCCGCCCTTCGGTCACTCCGGTGAGGACGCGATCCGCCACTGGTTCCTGCAGGCAGCAGGACGTGGCTGGCTGGACGCGATGAGCGAAGTCGAACGCAATGATTTCCTCAATTTCGAAGGCAATGCCCAAGGTTTCCGGGTGCTCACGCAGTTGGAGTACCACCAGTTCGATGGCGGCACCCGGTTGACCTACGCCACGCTGGGTACATATTTGAAATACCCCTGGACGGCCAAGCACGCAGACTCACTGGGTTACAAGAAACACAAATTCGGCTGTTACCAGAGTGAGCTGCCGCTGCTGGAGCAGATTGCTCATAAACTTGGCTTGCCGCAACTTGAAGACCAACGCTGGGCACGCCATCCGTTGGTGTACCTGATGGAAGCGGCCGATGACATCTGCTACGCGCTGATCGATCTCGAAGATGGCCTGGAAATGGAGCTGCTGGAGTACGCCGAAGTGGAGTCCCTGCTGCTGGACCTCGTAGGCGACGATCTTCCAGAAACCTATCGCCAGCTCGGCCCGCTGGATTCGCGTCGGCGCAAATTGGCGATCCTGCGCGGTAAAGCCATTGAGCACCTGACCAACGCCGCCGCCCGTGCCTTCGTCGAGCAACAGGACGCGCTGCTGTGCGGCACGCTGCCCGGTGATCTGGTCGAACACATGCACGGTCCCGCCAAGCGCTGTGTATTGAACGCCAAAGACATGGCGCGCAAGAAGATCTTCCAGGACAAGCGCAAGACCCTGCACGAAATCGGCGCCTATACCACGCTGGAAATTCTGCTCAATGCTTTCTGTGGTGCGGCGCTGGAACCGCACAACGGTCGCACGCCGTCGTTCAAGAGCCGCCGTGTCCTCGACCTGTTGGGTAACGGTGCACCCGACCCCCACGGCCCTTTGCACGCTTCATTCCTGCGCATGATTGATTTCATTGCGGGGATGACCGACAGCTATGCCAGTGAAATGGCACTGGAGATGACGGGGCGCTCGAGCCACTGACGAAAACCGGTTGATCAGTCATTACACCACCAGTAATGGCTGATCTGCCTTCTAACGCTAAATTGCACTCAGCTTTTGCGAATTCCCCTACACCTCACGCCGAGCAAACTGATCGATTGTTCGCCTTTCTCGAGGAACAATGAGACGCCCCTCTGTATGAGAGTTGACGCGTGAGTAATCCCAAGTCCGAAGACGATTGGCGCATCCTGCTGGTGGAAGATCATCCCTTTCAACTAAGGGCGACTCAGTGCCTGCTGGAAAGTTACGGTTTCACTCAACTGACAACTTCCGACAGCGCCCAAGGGGCCTTGCAACACATGCTGACGGCGGTGCAACCGTTTGACATTCTATTGTGCGATCAATGTCTGCCCGATCTTTGTGGGCTCGAACTGGTCCAGCTTGCCAGCCACTTGGGGATGATCAGACAAGCGATACTATTAAGCAGCTTGACGCGCAGAGAACTCGACGGATTGGAAAAAGCCGCAAACGCACAGGGCGTGCCCTTACTTGGCTATCTGATAAAACCATTGAAACAATCGGAATTTAGAAAATTATTGAATTCAACGCGATATTAAATAACCACCGTCAACAGTTATCAGCCAATACAAACTTAAGCGCGTGAAGCCAATCTTCACGAACTGATTAACCACCAACAACTTCACCTCGTCCTCATTCAAAACCTAGTTGATTCGTAGTCCTATTCTTCTTTCTTTGTAGGACTATTCCTATATTGCTGCTAGAGGTCCGTCGGTTCATACGTCCCATCAACTATCTGAGCTAAGGTGCGCGCTTTATTGGCCTCGCATGGGATTTGATCATGAACTCCGTTTTTATTGTCGACGACCACCCGGTCATCCGCCTTGCCGTCCGAATGTTACTCGAGCACGAAGGCTACAAAGTTGTTGGCGAATCCGATAATGGGGTCGATGCAATGCAGATGGTTCGTGAATGCATGCCCGACCTGGTCATTCTCGATATCAGCATCCCAAAACTGGATGGGCTCGAAGTTCTCGCACGCTTCAACGCAATGAGTACACCGCTGAAAACACTGGTATTAACAGCGCAATGCCCGACGCTGTTCGGTATTCGCTGCATGCAATCCGGCGCATCTGGTTATGTCTGCAAACAGGAAGACTTGAGTGAACTGGTGAGTGCCATAAAAGCAGTATTGTCCGGTTACAACTACTTCCCCAGCCAGGCCTTGAACCCAGTTCGCGGTGATGACTTGCGTTGCGCCGAGCTGGAACTGTTCAAATCAGTCAACGACAGAGAGCTGATGGTATTGCAACTTTTTGCTCAAGGCCGAACCAACAAAGAAATTGCCAAGGGCATGTTTCTCAGTAACAAAACTGTCAGCACTTATAAAAAAAGACTCATGCAAAAACTCAAGGCCAAATCCCTGGTTGAACTCATAGAGATGGCAAAACGTAACGCATTGGTGTGAGACACAGGATGCCCCGTCGTATAAAGGATTATCTGATACTCATGGCGGCAGGGTTATGCCTGAGCACTTCAGTGCCTGCTGCGCAGGCTGCCGGCGAACATTTCACCCTGCTCAGTCGTTCGACTGTCAGGCATCTGGAAATCCAACTGGCCCCCTCTCAACGACAATGGATAACCAATAAACGCGAACTGATTCTGGGCACGTCGGCACCGGACTATCCGCCGTTCGACCTGACCCTCAGCGGCAAAGACTACGAAGGTCTCACCGCCGATTACGCGGGCATCCTTGGCACAACCCTGGGTTTACCGGTCAAGGTCCAGCGCTTCGCGTCTCGCGGGGCTGCGATCAAGGCGCTCGAAAAAGGCGAAGTCGATTTGCTCGGCACTGCCAATGGATTCGAGGCTCACAATGCCGACATCGTGTTGTCTGCGCCTTACGCCGTGGACCAACCGGTTCTGGTGACCCGCGAAGGAGAAACGCGATCCCTGGCCGATGGCCTTGCCGGCTTGCGCTTGAGCATGGTGTATCACTATTTGCCACTGGAGGAAGTCAGGGCCCTTTACCCCAAAGCGATCATTACGTCGTACCCGTCCTATCAGAATGCAATCAATGCAGTGGCCTTTGACCAGGCCGACGTATTCCTGGGTGACACCATCTCGACCCATTACATGATCAACAAGGGTTATCTGAACAATATCCGCATGGCGAATTTCGGCAAGCACGAAGCCCACGGGTTTAGCTTCGCCGTGCAAAAAAACAACCCGCAGCTGCTCGGGATCATCAACGCGATGCTCATGGCCATCCCCGCCAACGATCGGCAAAATATCGCCGAGCGTTGGAGTGCTGGCAGCGACATACTTCTCACCGACCAGAAGTTACAGCTCACCCATGCCGAGGAACTCTGGCTGGCGCAACATCCGGTGGTGCGCGTTGTGGTCAATGAGGCCTTCGCGCCCCTGACTTTTTTCGACAGCGAGGGCAATTTTCGCGGGGTGACCGCGGACCTGCTCGAACTGATCAGACTCCGTACCGGCCTGCGCTTTGACATTCGCCGCAGCCGAAGCGATGACGAGATGATCGAGCAGATCAACGACAACCAGGCGGACGTGATTGCCGCCTTGCTGCCCAGCGCCGAGCGTGAAAAAACCCTGAATTTCACTCGCCCCTACCTGCAAAACTCCTTTGTCCTGTTGACTCGAAAAACCACCGACAGCCCGGCGAACCTTGAGCAGTTGGCGGGTAAACGCCTGACCATCGCTCAAGGCAATCCGCTGGTGGATTACCTGCGCCAGGAATTCCCGCGGATCAGATTAATTGAAACGCCGGACACGTTCAGCGCCGTGGAGTTGCTCGCTGAAGGCAGGGCCGAAGGTTCGGTGAACTCACTGGTGATCGCCAACTACTTCATTTCATCACGGCTTTTCGAATCCACCCTTCAGATCAGGACCACCATCGGTACGCGCCAGGCTGCGTTTTCACTGGCGACCGGGCGAGAAGCCAAAGAGCTGAATGCCATTCTGAACAAGGCACTGCTGAGCATCGCCCCCGAAGAACTGGGCATTATCAACAGCCGCTGGCGTGGCTATTCGGCCTCCTCGCAAAGCACCTGGCGCAACTATCAGCGTTTGTTCTATCAGATTGTTATCGGGGCCGGCGTGTTGCTGCTGCTTTCCGCGGCCTGGAATGCCTGCATGCGTCGCCAGATCAAACAGCGTCAGGCAGCCGAGCACGCGCTGAATGACCAATTGACCGAGCGGCGCCATCTGTTCGAGGAACTGCGCTGTGCAAAGGAGCGCGCCGATGACGCCAACCGCGCCAAAAGCATTTTTCTGGCAACCATGAGTCATGAAATCCGCACGCCAATGAATGCGGTCATCGGCATGCTCGAACTGACACTCAAGCGCATCGAACGCCACCATCCGGACCGACCGGCCATTGAAGTCGCCTACAACTCGGCCAAGGATCTGCTGGAACTGATCGGGGACATTCTCGACATCGCACGGATTGAATCCGGGCGTCTGAGCCTGAATCCGGAACGGGTGAACCCCAGTGAAATCGTCGGGGCAGTGGTGCGGATCTTCGAGGGGCTGGCGCGCCAGAAGAACCTCGAACTGTTGCTGGAACTCAATCCGGCCAATCCGGCAATCGATGTCCTGCTGGACCCGATGCGTTTCAAACAGGTGCTGTCGAATCTGATCAGCAACGCTATCAAATTCACGGAGCAGGGCCAGGTCACGGTCACCGTGGAGTTGCTTGCGACAGCGCAACCGGAGCAAGTGCAGCTGCTGTTGCAGGTTGAGGACAGCGGCATCGGCATCAGCGAACAGGACCAACGAAGACTGTTCGAACCCTTCGCCCAGGCCGATGACACCGGACAGTCAGGCAGAGGTGGCGCCGGCCTGGGTCTGGTTATCAGCCGAAGTCTGTGCGAAATGATGGGCGGCAGTCTGCATCTGGGCAGCCAGCCGGGCGTTGGCACCCAAGTCCAGGTGTCGCTGTTCCTGACCGCTCTGCCAGTCGAGCCGGTGGCGTACATCACTGAAACGCCCCTTCACACCTGCGCAACGCCGCTGAACATTCTGGTAGTCGACGATCACCCGGCCAATCGTTTGCTGATGTGTCAACAGCTTGAGTTTCTGGGGCACCGGTTCAGTGTCGCCGAGGACGGTGAAGCAGGACTGGCGGCGTGGAAAGCGGGACAGTTCGATCTGGTGATTGTCGACTGCAACATGCCGGTCATGAATGGATACGAACTCGCCCGCGCCATCCGCAGCCATGAACATCAATTACATCGCCCCCCGTGCACCGTGCTGGGATTTACCGCCAACGCCCAAGCGGAAGAAATCCAGCGCTGCAAACTGGCAGGGATGGACGACTGCCTGTTCAAGCCGCTGACTCTGAGAGCCTTGAGCCAATGGGTTGCAGGCATCGCACCAATCGACGGCGACCCCGCCTTCAGCCTCGCAGGGCTGCACTTGTTGACAGGAGGCAACCCGGCAATGGACCTGCGATTGCTGACGGAACTGCTTTCCAGTAACCGTCATGACCGACGAGCACTGCAAGCACTCGCGAGTTCAAGCGACCCGAGGCTGTTTCTCGATATCGCCCACAAAATCAAAGGCGCTGCGAGGATCGTCCAGGCCAGCCGGTTGATCGACAGTTGCGAGGCGCTGGAACACGTTTGCCATCAGGTTGGAGAGTTCCATCCTGACGAAGTGGATGAACGCAGCAAAGCCCTGGCGCACGCGATGCTCGAACTGGAGCAGGCATTGCTGCAACAAATTGCCAAAAACGACGAAAGCAGAATCATGGAGGCTTAACTATGCTTGGTCGCTGAGCAGTGTGTTAAACATCATGGAGTGACCCTGCAATGCCCAGCCCACTGCGCCCGGATCAACGGCGGTTTCCCCTGCACGTGCACATCAGCGTGATGTTTACCTTGCTGCTGCTGCTGACCGGCGTGGTGCTGGGCCTTTTCAACTATCGGCAAACTACGCAGATCATTCTTTCCAGCAGTGAAAAGCTCTTCGAACGCATCGAGCAGGACGTCCGGCTGGACTTGCACGCGACCTATGAACCGATCCGTCATCTGTTGAGCCTGTTGGTGTACAACCCGGCAGCGCAGGCGCCTGACCTGCAACAACGACTGGCGTTGCTCGGCCCCTTCAGCCAGTCACTGAAGGACAACCCAGACCTGGCCTCGTTGTACCTGGGCTACGACGACGGTGATTTCTTCATGGTTCGCCCGCTGCGGACCCAGGACCTGAAAACCCTGCTCAACGCCCCGGACGCCGCGGCTTACCAGGTATGGAGCATCGAACGAAACGGCAGCAGCGAACCGGGGCACTCCCAATCATTGTTTTTCGATCAGGACCTGAACTTCCTCAGCCGTCAGGACAACGCCGGCGACACCTTCGATCCGCGCACACGTGCCTGGTTTTCCAGTGCCCGCCGCAACAACGATCAGATCACCACCGAACCCTACCTCTTTTTTTCCACCCACAACGTTGGCACCACCCTGGCCCGACGAAGTGGTACGCACGCGATCATGGCCGCCGACCTGACGCTCGAAGAACTGTCCGCCACCCTGGCCAAACACGTCGTCACGCCCAGTACCCAAATCGTGCTATTCGATGCCCAGGGTAATGCCGTCGCCTACCCTGACAGCCGCAAGCTGATCGTGGATGACCAGACAGCCCGCTTGAGCAAGGCCGCCGACCTGAGCCCCGGCCTCGGTGCATTGCTCAACAGTCCCCCCACCGGTAATCGGTTGGAGGCCGTTGGCCGGCAATGGATCGTTGCTCGCAGCAGCATGCAGGAAGGCGGACCCCAGGGACTGCAACTGGCGCTGCTGGTGCCGGAAGACGAATTGCTCGCCGACGCCTACCGCATGCGCTGGCAAGGTGCGTTGATCACGTTGGCCACGCTGCTGCTGTGCCTGCCGCTAGGCTGGTTGACCTCGAGAATCCTGGTCAAACCCCTGCGCATATTGGTCCAGGAAGCCGATGCCATTCGCAGCTTCAATTTCAACTTGCCGATCTCCCGCCGCTCTCCGGTGCTCGAAGTCGATCAATTGAGCGTGTCGATGACTCGCATGAAAGACACCTTGGCGAGTTTTTTCCAGATCACCGACAGTTTGAGCGCCGAGACCCGGTTTGCACCCTTGCTGGAACGGGTGTTGTTTGAAACGGTGAAGATCGGCCAGGCCCAGGCGGGTCTGATCTACCTGCGGGAAAATGAGGGTGATCGCCTGGCGCCTCACGGGCTGGTGATCAATGACAGTTCACAGGCATTGTCCGCGTTCGACATTCGCGGCCACGCCCCCCAGGACCCACAAAGCCCGGCCTGGCTGCTGCAGCTGTCAAATGCAGACAACGTGGTCACCAGTCTCGGTTTCGAACAGGCGCAAGATTTGCAGAAAGTCTTGTTGGCCATGGAGTGCCCGCGGGTGCACCTGATCGGCATCCGCCTGCACAATCGCCACAACGAAACCGTGGGTCTGCTGATCCTTCTGCTTGAGGACAGCGGAGATCAACGTGATCTGGAAAAGCTCCGTCCGGACCGCATTGCGTTCCTCCAGGCCGTATCCGGCGCTGCGGCCGTGAGTATTGAAAGCCAGCGACTGCAAGCCAAACAGAAACAGCTGCTGGACGCCTTCATTCAACTACTCGCCGGCGCGATCGATGCCAAGAGCCCCTACACCGGTGGTCACTGCCAGCGAGTGCCGGCGCTGACGTTGATGCTCGCCCAGGCTGCGGCGGCGAGCCAGGAGCCGGCCTTCAGCGGCTATCAACCCACCGAAGACGAGTGGGAGGCGCTGCATATCGCCGCGTGGCTGCATGATTGCGGCAAGGTCACCACGCCGGAGTATGTCGTCGATAAGGCCACGAAACTGGAAACCCTGAACGACCGCATCCACGAAATCCGTACCCGTTTCGAAGTGCTCAAGCGCGATGCCTGGATCAATTACTGGCAAGCCATCGCCCTGGGCGGTGACGAACAGCCGCTGGCGGAGGTGCGCAATGCCAGCCTGGCGGAGCTGGACGATGATTTCGCCTTCGTGGCCCGCTGCAACCTGGGCGGCGAAGCGATGGCCGAGGTCGATCTGCAACGCCTGCGCGCCCTCGCCCAACGCACCTGGACCCGAACTTTGGACGATCGACTGGGGGTTTCCTGGGAAGAAAATCGACGCCAGGCGCGAACACCCGCGCTGCCCCTTCCGGTCAGCGAGCCACTGTTGGCGGACAAACCCGAACACCTGCTCGAACGCGCCGAGGGCGAACTGATTCCGGAAGACAATTCCTGGGGTTTCAAACTTGATGCGCCCCGCTACAAGTACAACCGCGGCGAGCTCTACAACCTGAGCATTGCCCGAGGCACACTGACGCGCGAGGAGCGTTACATCATCAATCACCACATGGTGCAGACGATCCTGATGCTCAGCCACCTGCCCTTCCCCGGCCACCTTAATAACGTCGCGGAAATCGCCGGCGGCCACCATGAAAAAATGGACGGCACCGGTTATCCCAAACAGTTGACGCGCGAAGAAATGAGCCTGCCCGCGCGAATGATGGCGATTGCCGATATTTTCGAAGCGCTGACCGCTGCCGACCGCCCGTACAAGAAAGCCAAATCACTGAGCGAGGCGCTGGGCATCATGGCCTTCATGTGCCGTGATGCCCACATCGACCCCGAGCTGTTCGAGCTGTTCATCAGCGCCGAGATCTACCGGCAATACGCCGATCAATACCTCGATCCCCAGCAGATCGACGCTGTAGACCCGTCAAGTCTGCTGAAAAAGGCTGGCTTGCGGGCATGATCAGCAGTCGGTCAGGCGCAGGAAAATTGCCGCCAGTTTTTCGATTCCGGCCTGATCGTCAACGGTAAACCGTGCGAGCTTCGGGCTGTCGAGATCCAGCACCCCGATCAGGCGACCGTCCTTGACCAGCGGCACGACCAGCTCGCTGTTCGAGGCGCTGTCGCAGGCAATGTGCCCGGGGAAAGCGTGGACGTCTTCCACCAATTGGGTCTGCAACGTCGCCGCCGCTGCCCCGCAGACGCCACGACCAAAAGGAATTCGCACGCAGGCGATCTGTCCCTGAAACGGTCCAAGTACCAGCTCTTCATTGCGATTTAGGTAGAAACCCGCCCAGTTCAGGTCATCGAGCTGGTTGTACAGAAATGCCGAAAACTGTGCGGCGTTGGCGATGAAATCCCGCTCGTCCGCCAACAGTGACTCAAGCTGCGCGTGCAACATGCCGTAGCCTTCAAGGCCCTGGCCGCTTTGCTGTAAATCGATCATGCCTTGCGCTCCAACAGCTTCAGTCCAACCCAATAGCGGGCAAATTGATAGGCGCAACGTCCATTGCGATTGCCCCGGCCGGTGGCCCAGCGCACCGCGAGGATGTCCAGTTCTTCGTCACGCTGCCACTCCAGGCCGGCCTTGTCGGCCAGTTGCCTGATCCAGTGCTCGACCACGTCGAGGAAGTGATCCTGGGTAAACGGGTAGAACGACAGCCACAGGCCGAAACGGTCCGACAGTGCGATCTTGTCCTCTACCGCCTCGCTGGGATGCAGTTCGCCGTCGACGCGTTTCCAATTCTCGTTATCGCTGTCCTTTTCCGGGACCAGGTGGCGACGGTTCGACGTGGCATACAGCAAGACGTTGTCCGGCGCTTGTTCGAGGGAGCCGTCGAGCACGCTCTTGAGCACACGATAGTCGCCTTCGCCTGACTCGAACGACAAGTCATCGCAGAACAGCACGAATCGCTGGGGTAGCTTGGCGATTTGCTCGACCACCCGCGGCAAGTCCGCCAGGTGATCGCGCTCAATCTCGATCAGGCGCAGACCGGCCTTGGCGTGTTCGGCCAGCAACGCACGCACCAGCGACGATTTCCCCGTACCCCGCGCGCCCCAGAGCAACGCGTGGTTGGCGGGCAGGCCGTCGATGAATTGCTGGGTATTGCGCCCCAACTGCTCCAATTGCCGGTCGACACCGATCAGGTCGGACAAGCGCATGTCGAGGCTGACTTCCAGCGGCAGCAGAAAACCGCTGCGGCCCTCGCGCTGCCAGCGTGCGGCCAGGCATTGCGTCCAGTCGATGGCTTGACGAGGCGCGGGTAGTAGCGGTTCGATACGGGCCAGAACGGCATCGGCGCGTTCAAGAAAAGCATTCAATCGGGAATCCACGTCTTCTCCTCGGGCACGTTCACAGTAATGATGGCGCTACAGCGACGAAACACGGCGTTCGTGCTTGGGTCACCCCTTGTTGCACAAGGGCTCGCGAGAACATCGGCATCCACGCATGATCGACTATGCTTGAGCAGCGAAGGGAAACGGAAGTGATTCGACACCCCATGGATATCAAGTTCACCAACCGGCTGTCTTACAAGCAAGCCAGGGTTACCGTGCTGGTCGGTTTCATTCTTGGCACGCTGCTCAGCCTGCTGCAAATAGGCATCGATTATGCCAGTGAAGACGCCTCCATCAACCGGGAAATACAGTCTTTACTGGAAATCAGCCACAACCCTGCCTCGCGAATCGCCTACAACATCGACGCCGAACTCGCCCAAGAACTGACCCTGGGCCTGCTGCGCTCACCGGCGATCATCGGCGCGCAATTGATCGATAACAACGGTTCGGTGCTGGCCAACGTCAAGCGCCCGGGCGCCCAGAGCGGCTATCGGGTGATCAGTGACTTTCTTTTTGGCGCTGATAGGACGTTCGAAGACCGTTTGTACCTGGATCACCTGCCGAATGAATCCCTCGGCACCTTGCGCCTGGATGTCGACACTTATTCATTCGGCAGCCGTTTCCTGAAACGGGCCGAAATCACCTTGCTCAACGGTTTCGCCCGCAGCCTGCTCCTGACCGGGATCCTGCTGGCGTTGTTCTACGTAATGCTGACCAAACCTCTGGTGCGGGTCATTCGTGAACTCAGCGGCCGCGATCCGCGCAGTGTCGAACCCACCTGGCTGGAGTACCCGGCGGGCCATGAAAACGATGAGATCGGCGTGCTGGTCAAGGTTGCGAACCAGCAGTTCGAAAACATCGCCACCGAAATCCAGCAGCGGCGCAATGCCGAAAACCGCCTGACCGACTACCTTGGGCAACTGGAAAATATCGTGTCGGCGCGCACCGCGGAACTCAAGGCAATCAACAACCGGCTTAGCCAATCCAATCAAGAACTGGAAGTCGCACGCAGCACCGCACTGGACATGGCGGAAGCACGCTCGGTGTTCCTTGCCAACATGAGCCACGAGATCCGCACGCCACTCAATGGCTTGCTGGGGATGATCGCGCTGTCGCTGGACGGCCCACTGAATGCCGAGCAGCAGCAACAGCTGTCCATCGCTCATGACTCAGGCAAAGTGTTGGTGGAATTGCTCAACGATATTCTCGACCTGTCGAAATTCGACGCTGGCCAGCTCGAACTCGAACACATTCCGTTCGACCTCGGTTCGCTGGTCGAGGACACCGCCAACCTGCTGTCGCAGAATGCCGCGCCTAGCGTCGAGCTGACCTGCCTGATCGAACCGGCATTTCCGGCGCTGGTACTCGGGGACCCGACCCGTGTGCGGCAGATCGTCAGCAACCTCCTGTCCAATGCGCTCAAGTTCACTCGGTTTGGCCGGGTCGATGTACGCCTGTCGACGATCGAACAAGGCGTGCGGATCGAAGTCTGCGACACCGGCATCGGCATTGCCCAGGACGCTCAGGTCAAAATATTCCAGCCGTTTACCCAGGCCGGCGCCGGCATCACCCGGCAATTCGGCGGCACAGGCTTGGGGCTGGCGCTGACCTACAACCTGTGCGAAGCCATGCAGGGGCGCCTCACCATCAGCTCGGAAGCGGGCTTTGGCAGTCAGTTTTGCGCCGAGCTACCGCTGCCTTGTCACACCCGCGCTTTACGCCCGGCGACGTTGCGCGGCAAGGTCATCGCCGTCACCGCCGCCAACAGCGGCCTGGCCGAACTGTTGAAGAGCCTGTTGCCCGGTTGGGGGCTCGATTATCAACAGTGTTCGATCGACGATTCGATGATCGGTCTGCAGCCCGATATGGTCATCACCGATTGCCCCGAATGCCTGTTTGCTCTACGCCCCACCTGCAGCGCGCCGATTTTGCTGGTGACGGCCTACGGCAGTTTCATGCCCAGCGAACAGGCCAGTATTCTGGCGCCTTTGCAGCAGCAGGCGCGACCACTGGCGCGCAACGCGTTGTACCAGACCTTGCGAAGAATCCTGCAACCGGAAATCAACACCCTGAACGACGCCCGACTCGAAGCCCTTTCACCCCAGCGGCGCGGTCGGGTGCTGCTGGTAGAAGACAATCCGGTCAATCAGTTGGTGGCCAAGGGCATGCTCGGCAAGCTTGGCTGCGAGGTGATTGTCGCGGCTCACGGCGGTGAAGCGCTTGATCAACTTGAGCACAGTGAGTTCGACCTGGTGCTGATGGACTGCAACATGCCCGTGATGGACGGCTACGAAGCCAGTCGGCAAATCCGCCGCAGCGGGCGCTGGCCACAACTGCCCATTGTCGCCCTGACCGCCAACGCCATGTCCGAAGAGCGCGACCGTTGTCGGGCGGCAGGCATGAGCGATTACCTGGCCAAACCGTTCCGCCGTGAGGAATTGGCCGCACTGCTGGACGTGTGGATGCCGGCTACGACAGTGCCTTGATTTGCCCCAACAGGTGATCGAGGCCATCACGCAAATCGTTAAGCCGATCCAGATCGACGCCGCTGTCGCACAACAGACGGGCCTTGAGCGGCCCGACCTGATCACGCAACGCCAGGCCAGTGGGCGACAAACTCAGGTGCATCTCACGCTCGTCCCGCGCCGAACGCTGGCGCTGGACCAGTTGCAGTTGCTCAAGCCGCTTGAGCAGCGGCGTCAACGTTCCGGAGTCCAGCGCCAAACGCTCGCCAAGGACTTTGACCGTCGGCCGCTGCGGCGCAGCGTCCTGCCATTCCCACAACACCAGCATCGCCAGGTACTGCGGGTAAGTCAGGCCGAGCTGATCGAGCATCGGCTTGTAGGCACGAATTACCGCCCGCGACGCGGCGTACAGCTTGAAGCAGAGCTGGCTGTCGAGTTTCAGCGAGTCGACGGACAAGGTGTTCATTTGAGCAGGGCTTCGATCTCGCGGGTCAGGTCCTGCGGTTTGGTCGCCGGGGCAAAGCGCTTGACCAGCTGCCCATCCTTGCCAATCAGGAACTTGGTGAAGTTCCACTTGATACCTTGGGACCCCAGCACGCCCGGCGCACGCTTTTTCAGCTGCACGAACAGCGGATGGGCGCCGGTGCCGTTGACATCGATCTTCTTGAACAGCGGAAAGCTGACACCGAAGTTCAACTCGCAGAACTCGGAAATCGCCCCTTCGTTGCCTGGCTCCTGCTTGCCGAACTGATTGCAGGGAAAACCGAGCACCACCAGCCCCTGATCCTTATAGGTCTGCCACAACTGCTCAAGGCCTTTGTACTGCGGGGTGAAACCGCATTTGCTCGCGGTGTTGACCACCAGCACGGCTTTGCCGGCGTAATCCGCCAGGGTCTTTTGCTCGCCCTTGATGGTGGTGCAAGGGATGCTCAGCAGATTGTCGCTCATGTTTCGAACTCTTGTATGAATGAACAGAAGCTAAACATAGCGAGCAATTGAATTGTGTGCAATTTAATTGCTCGATCTTCCGCCACGCCATAACACTGTAGGGGCTGGCTGGCCAGCTCCTACAGGCACCGCAGTGAACCGATCACTGTGCAGCCTACGAACGCGGGACCAGATCCAGGCACACCGAATTGATGCAATACCGCAGGCCAGTCGGCGGCGGACCGTCCGGGAACACGTGCCCCAGGTGCGCATCGCACTTGCCGCAGACCACTTCCGTACGGATCATGCCGTGGCTGACGTCACGGATTTCGACCATGGCACTGTCGCCGATCGGTGCGTAGAAGCTCGGCCAGCCACAGCCGGAATCAAATTTGGTTGTGGAGTCGAACAACGGCTCATTACAGCAGACGCAGTGGTAGACACCGTCGATCTTGCTGTCGTTGTATTTGCCGGAAAACGGGCGTTCGGTGCCCTTGAGACGGCAAACGTTGTACTGTTCCGGATCGAGCATTGCCCGCCATTCTTCCAGGGTTTTTTCCAACTTTTCCATCATCACACCTCAGCAGCTGAAAAAGCCCGATCTGTACCTTTTCCACGGATCGGGCGGCACGTATGATTGCGCCTCGTCAAACGCCAGTCTGGCAGCCAGACCACGCGCATTCAAACGGATTTATGGATGCAGCCTCGCACGGCGTCAGCCTGTGTGAGGACGCAGGATTCCCAGTACGGTAGGTCAAATGCCGCCTGGATCGTTCATTTTCGGGAACACATCGCCATGCAGGTCAGCAAATCGAACAAGCTCGCCAACGTCTGCTATGACATTCGCGGCCCAGTGCTCAAGCACGCCAAACGCCTGGAAGAGGAAGGCCATCGCATCCTCAAGCTGAACATCGGCAACCCGGCACCCTTTGGTTTCGAAGCACCGGACGAAATCCTCCAGGACGTCATCCGCAACCTGCCGACCGCCCAGGGCTACAGCGACTCCAAGGGTCTGTTCAGCGCTCGCAAAGCCGTCATGCAGTACTACCAGCAGAAGCAGGTAGAGGGCGTCGGCATTGAAGACATCTACCTGGGCAATGGCGTTTCCGAACTGATCGTGATGTCGATGCAAGCCCTGCTGAACAATGGCGACGAAGTGCTGGTGCCGGCGCCGGACTATCCGCTATGGACCGCCGCAGTCAGTCTATCGGGCGGTAATCCGGTGCATTACCTGTGCGACGAGCAGGCCAACTGGTGGCCGGACCTCGCCGACATCAAGGCCAAGATAACCCCGAACACCAAGGCGCTGGTGATCATCAACCCGAACAACCCGACTGGCGCGGTGTATTCGAAGGAAGTGTTGCTGGGCATGCTGGAACTGGCGCGCCAGCACAACCTGGTGGTTTTCTCCGACGAGATCTACGACAAGATCCTGTACGACGACGCCGTGCACATCTGCACCGCTTCGCTTGCTCCCGACTTGCTGTGCCTGACCTTCAACGGTCTGTCCAAGTCCTACCGCGTAGCGGGTTTCCGTTCCGGCTGGATCGCCATTTCCGGCCCGAAACAGCACGCGCAAAGCTATATCGAAGGCATCGACATGCTGGCGAACATGCGCCTCTGCGCCAACGTGCCGAGCCAGCATGCGATCCAGACCGCCTTGGGCGGGTATCAAAGCATCAATGATCTGGTGCTGCCGCAAGGTCGCCTGCTGGAACAACGCAACCGCACCTGGGAACTGCTCAACGACATTCCCGGCGTGAGTTGCGTCAAGCCGATGGGCGCGCTGTACGCGTTCCCGCGCATCGACCCAAAAGTCTGCCCGATCCACAACGACGAGAAATTCGTGCTCGACCTGCTGCTCTCGGAAAAACTGCTGGTGGTCCAAGGCACGGCGTTCAACTGGCCATGGCCGGACCACTTCCGCGTTGTGACCCTGCCGCGCGTCGACGACCTGGACATGGCCATCGGACGTATCGGCAACTTCCTGAAATCCTACCGCCAGTAATGCTTCTGACCCTGTGCGACTTTTGCGAAAGTCGCACGCGGATCAATTCAGCAACATATCTTCATACCTCGCTGGACCTCGCCGCTCCCCACGCTGTGCACTAGAGCATTTCGATGCCGCGGCTAACAACGACAGGGCCTGCGATGCGAATCGGCTGACAAACACTTCCCGTATCCACGTCGGAAATGCCCTTCAAGCGACTAGACTTCGGCTGTAGGACACAGTTTGAAATAGTCACCCGGTTGAATAGCCCGGTGCAGCACCTTATATACCCCGCAGTACGCTACATCTTTAGCAAAAGGAGATTTCTACAACCATGATGCGCATCCTGCTGTTTTTGGCCACTAACCTGGCGGTCGTGCTGATTGCCAGCATCACCCTGAGCCTTTTCGGCTTCAACGGGTTCATGGCGGCCAACGGGGTTGATCTCAATCTCAATCAGCTGCTGATTTTCTGTGCGGTCTTCGGTTTCGCCGGTTCGTTGTTCTCGCTGTTCATCTCCAAGTGGATGGCGAAGATGAGCACCAGCACCCAAATCATCACCCAGCCACGCACTCGCCACGAGCAATGGCTGCTGCAAACCGTCGAGCAACTGTCCCGGGAAGCCGGGATCAAGATGCCCGAGGTCGGGATTTTCCCAGCCTACGAGGCGAACGCCTTCGCCACCGGCTGGAACAAGAACGACGCACTGGTCGCGGTCAGCCAGGGCTTGCTCGAACGATTCTCGCCGGATGAGGTGAAAGCCGTTCTGGCCCACGAAATCGGGCACGTGGCCAATGGAGACATGGTTACCCTGGCGCTGATTCAGGGCGTGGTGAACACCTTCGTCATGTTCTTCGCACGGATCATCGGCAACTTCGTCGACAAGGTGATCTTCAAGAACGAAGAAGGCCAAGGCATTGCCTACTACGTGGCGACCATCGTCGCCGAACTGGTGCTGGGCATACTGGCCAGCTCCATCGTCATGTGGTTTTCGCGCAAACGCGAATTCCGTGCCGACGAAGCCGGCGCACAGCTGGCCGGTACCGCCGCGATGATCGGTGCCCTGCAACGCTTGCGTGCGGAACAAGGTTTGCCGGTGCATATGCCGGACACCCTGAATGCCTTCGGTATCAACGGTGGCATCAAACAAGGGTTCGCCCGGATGTTCATGAGCCACCCGCCGTTGGAAGAGCGTATTGACGCATTGCGTCGTCGGGGCTGAGAAGCTCGGCAGTAAAAGAAAAGGCCCGCAGAAATGCGGGCCTTTTTTTGTCTGCTTGAACTGTGGGGGTGCTCAACCCGGCGAAGAGGCCAACAGACTCAATTCACCTTATCGGCTGGAAACCCGATAAACCCGCTCCTCAAGCCGCGTCACGCCACCCTCGGCGAACTTCCAGCTTTCCCCCAGAACATCCTGATCTTCCAGAATCTTCAACGCCCACATAGACCCAAACAACTGCTGTACCTCGTCATCGAGCACCGCAAACGGCGGGCCGTCCTTTTGTGTCTGGTCGTAGTCCAGAGTGATCAAAAGCCCCGCGGCTTCCTTTGGCAGAATACGGTTCAAATGAGCGGCGTACTCCTTGCGCATGGCTGGCGGCAAAGCAATCAGCGCCGCGCGGTCATACAGCCCGGCGCAATCAGCCACATCGCCGGCCGTCAACTCGAAGAAGTCACCGCACCACAACTCGATGGAACCTGCGCGATAGACCTTGAACGGCCCTTGCTCACTAATGTCCGGATCAAACTGATGCTCGTCGAAGAAATCTTCAACAGCTTTTTCCGACAGCTCAATGCCCAGGACTTCATGACCCTGGTGTGCCAGCCACAGCAAATCCAGACTTTTCCCACACAACGGCACCAGTACGCGCGCGCCCTCCTCCAGCCCCAATTGCGGCCAGAAACGTTGCAGATAAGGGTTCACTTGCGGCAAGTGGAAGCCGATCTGATTCGACTGCCACCGCTTGTGCCAAAACTCCGGCTGCATAAATAACCCCGAAAATTCGATCAAAACACCCTAAAACTTATATTAGATTTAGATCAATGATCTGACTGAAGATGGCCCCATCTTACTCTCAGGAGCTCATTCATGTTCCCCAGCCTTTATATCTCTCACGGCTCACCCATGCTGGCACTGGAACCTGGCGCCAGCGGGCCGGCCCTGGCACGTCTGGCTGCCGAGTTGCCGAAACCCAAGGCCATTGTGATTGTTTCCGCGCATTGGGAAAGCAACGAACTGCTGGTCAGCGGCAACCCGCAACCGGACACCTGGCATGACTTCGGCGGATTTCCCAAGGCGTTGTTCGAGGTGCAATACCCGGCACCGGGCGACCCACAGCTGGCGGCTGAGGTTGTCGAGTTGCTGAGACGCAGCGATTTGACCGCTCGCATCGACAGCAAACGGCCGTTCGACCATGGCGTCTGGGTGCCGTTGTCGCTGATGTATCCGCATGCTGACATTCCGGTAGTGCAGGTTTCGCTGCCAACCCGCGGCGGCCCGGCATTGCAGACCCGCGTCGGCGAGGCCCTGAGCAGCTTGCGCGAACAGGGCGTGTTGTTGATCGGCTCCGGCAGCATCACCCATAACCTGCGCGAACTGGACTGGCACGCCGGCCCGGAAAGCGTCGAGCCTTGGGCGAAGTCGTTTCGCGACTGGATGATCGAGAAACTCGAAGCGAACGACGAAGCCGCCTTGCACGACTATCGCCAACAAGCACCGAACGCCGTGCGCAACCACCCCAGTGATGAACACTTGTTGCCGTTGTACTTTGCCCGCAGTGCAGGTGGAAAATTCGGCGTGAGCCACAAGGGGTTCACCATGGGTGCCTTGGGCATGGACATTTACCGCTTCGGCTAACGGATGGGCCGAGCGCCGCGGCGGCCAGGTTCAGACCACATCGACGCCGACGTGAATCGCATCATGCCGCCAAAACTCCAGGTCACAGTCGATCAACCGCTCGTGTTGATCATAATTGACCCGGGCGATGCGTAATCCCGGACTCCCGACCGACACCCGTAACGCCGCCGCGGCATCCACCGACAAGGCTGTCGGCACGATCTCGAAACGCACTCGTCCGTAGTGCAAGTCGTAATGCCGGGCGTACAACTCGGTAATTGACTGATTCAGATCCCGTTCCAGAATCCCCGGAAAATACTGCGGATTGAGGTAGTGCTCCACGTACAGCACCAACCGCTCGTCAATCCGCCGCGCCCGGCAGACCTGAATCACGCTCGACAACGCCGGCAACTGCAACCAGGCACAGACCGCCGCCGAGGCTGGCTGCAACCGCGCCGAAATCACTTCGGTAGACGGCACACGCCCCTGAGCACTGACCATCGCGTGGAAATGACTGCGCTGCATCAGGTTGTAAGCCAGACGTTGCGGTGACACAAACCAGCCGCGGCGCTCCTCGCGATAAATCTGCCCTTGAGCCTCCAGCTGCAACAACGCCTCGCGCACGGTGATGCGGGTCGTGCCGAATAACTCACTGAGCTTGCGCTCCGCTGGTAATTTGCTGCCGGGTGCCAACAGTCCGTGATCGAGCTGCTCCTGAAGGACCTGCCCGATGGTGGTCACCGCTTTGGTTGTTTCGATGCGCATTAACGTTACCTATCTGGACTAGACCAGCACTGTTTCGGGGCGAAACGGCCCACTGAAATGGCGCCACCCACATTCCGCAAGCCTAGGCACTGCAGATGACCGACAGATGACAAAGGCGCTGAACGGTGCCGTAAAACGTCTGCAAGATCGCGGCCAAGCCCCTGCATATCAGCTCTTTAGCCATGGTCTACGCTTACCTGGAAGCCTGAGCGTCGTTGTACAAAAAATATAGGCGTACCGCTGGTCGACATCAAAATGTCATCGACGGCGACTAGATTGGCTCAGGTATTGCTGACCTAGACCAACACCACCGCAATCGCAGCGTTGAATACGACCAAAGGAGCTTCGGAATGAAAAAGCTTTTCCTGGCATCACTGTTAGGCTCGACCATTGCCCTGTGTACGGCAGCAATGGCCGCTGATGATTTGAAAACCCTGGAAGCCGCTGCGAAAGCGGAAGGCGCGGTCAATAGCGTCGGCATGCCCGATGACTGGGCCAACTGGAAAGGCACC
This sequence comes from Pseudomonas sp. GB2N2, assembly GCF_054897705.1. Taxonomy (NCBI): domain Bacteria; kingdom Pseudomonadati; phylum Pseudomonadota; class Gammaproteobacteria; order Pseudomonadales; family Pseudomonadaceae; genus Pseudomonas; species Pseudomonas sp. GB2N2. The sequence goes on along the minus strand of NZ_CM142701.1, from coordinate 352,516 downwards.
TGGGAAGACCTCGCCAAGAATTACGGCCTCAAACACATCGACACCGACATGAGCTCGGCTCAGGAAATTGCCAAGTTCGCCGCAGAAAAAGACAATGCCAGCGCCGACATCGGTGACGTCGGGGCGGCCTTCGGTCCGATCGCGGTCAAGCAAGGTGTGACGCAACCTTACAAGCCGACGACCTGGGCGCAGGTTCCCGACTGGGCCAAGGACAAGGACGGCCATTGGGCACTGGCCTACACCGGCACCATCGCGTTCATCGTTAACAAAAAGCTGCTGCACGGTTCGGACTCACCGACCAAATGGGCTGACCTCAAAACCGGTAAGTACAAAGTCTCCATCGGTGACGTGAGCACCGCTGCCCAGGCCGCCAACGGCGTACTCGCCGCAGCACTGGCCAATGGTGGCGACGAGAAGAACCTGCAACCCGCGCTGCTGCTGTTCGCAGACATCGCCAAGCAAGGTCGCCTGTCCATGGCCAACCCGACCATCGCCACGATGGAAAAAGGTGAAATCGAAGTCGGTGTGGTCTGGGATTTCAACGGCCTGAGCTACAAGGCGAAAATGGCCAACCCGGATGACTACACCGTCCTGATTCCATCCGATGGTTCGGTGATTTCCGGCTACACCACCATCATCAACAAATACGCAAAAAACCCGAACGCCGCCAAGCTGGCTCGCGAATACATCTTCAGCGATGCCGGTCAGATCAATCTGGCCAAGGGTAACGCCCGTCCGATCCGTGCCGAGCACGTCACGTTGCCGGCAGACGTCAAGTCCAAGCTGCTGCCTAACGAGCAGTACAAAGGCGTGACGCCGATCAAGGACGCGGACGCGTGGGAAAAAACGTCCAAGGCCCTGCCGCAGAAGTGGAACGAAGAAGTCATCGTCGAGATGAAGTGACTCGGTAAACCCCACATTGGATGCTTGATGAAGGTCCAATGTGGGAGCGGGCTGAGTGAATTGCGACTATCTGTTTCGCGGAGTCCCGCCCCTATGAAGCACAACGTCATCCTTGTCGTGCTCGACGGCCTCAATTTCGAGGTTGCGCGCCACGCCATGGGGCACCTGCAGGCGTACGTTGGCGCAGGACGCGCGGCGCTCTACAAACTGGAATGCGAGCTGCCCGCCCTGTCCCGACCCCTGTATGAATGCATCCTGACCGGCGTTGCGCCGATCGACAGTGGCATCGTCCATAACAACGTTTCGCGTCTGTCCAACCAGCGCAGCATCTACCACTACGCCACCGAGGCGGGCCTGAAAACTGCCGCTGCGGCCTATCACTGGGTCAGCGAGCTGTACAATCGTTCGCCGTTCGTGGCTGCCCGGGATCGTCATACCGACAACCCCGAACTGCCGATCCAGCACGGTCACTTCTACTGGAACGATCACTACCCGGATTCGCACCTGTTCGCCGACGCGGAAAACCTGCGCCTGCGCCATGCGCCGAATTTCCTCCTGGTGCACCCCATGAACATCGACGATGCCGGGCACAAGCACGGCCTCGACACCGCGCAATACCGCAACAGCGCCCGTTCGGCGGACATCATCCTCGCTGATTACCTGCAAGGCTGGCTCGACGCCGGTTACCAGGTGCTGGTGACTGCCGACCACGGCATGAACAACGACCGCTCCCACAACGGCCTGTTGCCGGAAGAACGCGAAGTGCCGTTGTTCGTTCTTGGCGACGCCTTCAGTTTCAACGCGAATGCTGCACCGACACAGACTGAAATCTGCGGCACCATCTGCGAACTGCTCGGCGTGGCCCACGACAAACCCGTATGCCAGGAGCTGCTCAAGTGAATGCCATGACCCGCGGCAAATGGCTGGCCGCCTTGTACCTGGTGCCCTTCGCCCTGTTCTTTATCGTGTTCGAGATCGCGCCACTGGTCTGGGTAATGATCAACAGCCTGCAATCGGAAGAGTTCGGCTGGGGCATCGAAAACTTCACCAAGATCTTCAGTTCGAAGTTCTACTTGCAGGCGATCCAGTACAGCCTTGAGATCAGTTTCTGGTCCAGCGTGTTTGGCATCATCATCGCGTTGCTCGGGGCTTATTCCCTGCGCCGGGTCGACTCGAAGCTGCGCAATTTTGTCAACGCCTTCGCCAACATGACCAGCAATTTTGCGGGCGTGCCGCTGGCCTTTGCGTTCATTATTTTGCTGGGCTTCAACGGCAGTTTCACGATCATGCTCAAACAGGCGGGGATCATTCAGGATTTCAACCTGTACTCGAAAACCGGGCTGATCATTCTCTATACCTACTTCCAGATTCCTTTGGGCGTACTGCTGCTCTACCCGGCTTTCGATGCGCTGCGCGAAGACTGGCGCGAGTCCGCCGAATTGCTCGGCGCCAACGGTTGGCAATTCTGGCGGCACATCGGTTTGCCCGTGCTGACGCCGGCACTGCTCGGTACCTTCGTGATCCTCCTGGCCAACGCCCTCGGTGCCTACGCCACGGTGTATGCCCTGACGACCGGCAACTTCAACGTGCTGCCGATCCGCATCGCCGCGATGGTTTCCGGTGATATTTCCCTGGACCCGAACCTCGCCAGTGCACTCGCCGTGGTGTTGGTGGCGTTGATGACCCTGGTCACTGTCGTGCATCAGCTGCTGTTGAAGAGGAGCTACCATGTCTCGCGCTGAATTGGGCCCGGCCGGTGTCTATCACCGGGTCGTGGTGTACCTGCTGTTTGCCATTCTGCTATTGCCGCTGCTCGGGACGCTGATCTACTCGATCGCCAGCAGTTGGTCGGCGACCATTCTGCCCAGTGGTTTCACCCTCAAATGGTACATAGCGCTGTGGAGCGACCCGCGCTTCCTGCATGCGTTCGGCCAGTCGCTGCTGGTCTGCGTCGGCTCGCTGATTCTGTCGGTGGTGCTGGTTCTGCCGCTGCTGTTCGTGGTGCATTACCACTTCCCGAAACTCGATGCGCTGATGAACATCCTGATCCTGCTGCCCTTCGCGGTGCCGCCGGTGGTGTCGTCGGTGGGGCTGTTGCAGCTCTACGGTTCGGGGCCGTTCGCGATGGTCGGGACCCCGTGGATTCTGATCGGCTGCTACTTCACCGTGGCGCTGCCGTTCATGTACAGGGCGATCACCAACAACCTGCAAGCGATCAACCTGCGCGACCTGATGGACGCCGCCCAACTGCTCGGCGCCAGCACCTTTCAAGCGGCATACCTGGTGGTGCTGCCGAATTTGCGCAAGGGTCTGATGGTAGCGTTGCTGCTGTCGTTTTCGTTCCTGTTCGGTGAGTTCGTATTCGCCAACATCCTCGTCGGCACCCGCTACGAAACCCTGCAGGTCTACCTCAACAACATGCGTAACAGCAGCGGCCACTTCACCAGTGCGCTGGTGATCTCTTACTTCTTCTTCGTGCTGGTTCTGACCTGGGCGGCCAATATTTTGAACAAGGACAAAAGCGAATGAGCTATGTCAGCGTCCAACACCTGCAGAAAAATTATGCAGGCACTACGGTATTCAGCGATATCAACTGCGAAATCCAGAAAGGTGAATTTGTCACCCTCCTCGGTCCGTCCGGTTGCGGAAAATCCACACTCCTGCGCTGCATCGCCGGGCTGACCTCGGTGGATGGCGGGAAGATCTTGCTCGACGGTGTCGATATCGTGCCGCTAAGTCCGCAGAAACGCGGGATCGGCATGGTGTTCCAGAGTTACGCCCTGTTCCCCAACATGACCGTGGAGCAAAACGTCGCTTTCGGTTTGCGCATGCAAAAGGTTAACAGCGACGACAGCCAAAAGCGCGTCGCCGAAGTCTTGAAACTGGTGGAACTGAACGACTTCGCCGCACGTTATCCGCATCAGCTGTCCGGGGGCCAATGCCAGCGCGTGGCACTCGCTCGTTCACTGGTGACCCGGCCACGGTTGTTGTTGCTCGACGAACCGTTATCGGCGCTTGATGCGCGGATTCGTAAGCATTTGCGCGAACAGATCCGTCAGATCCAGCGCGAACTCGGCCTGACGACGATTTTCGTCACACACGATCAGGAGGAAGCGCTGACCATGTCCGACCGGATTTTCCTGATGAATCAGGGAAAGATCGTACAGAGCGGCGACGCCGAAACCCTCTACACCGCCCCAGTCGATGTGTTCGCGGCCGGCTTCATCGGCAACTACAACCTGCTGGACGCGGACAATGCGACAAAACTGCTGCAACGCCCGATCACCCATCGCATCGCGATTCGCCCCGAGGCCATCGAACTGAGCCTGAATGGCGAACTCGACGCGCAGGTGCGCAGCCACAGTCTGCTGGGCAACGTGATTCGGTACCGCGTCGAGGCGCGCGGCGTAGAACTGGTGGTGGACGTGCTCAACCGCTCGGCGGCCGATCTGCATCCCGATGGTCAGCGCCTGGCGCTTTCCATCGATCCGACGGCCCTGTGTGAGGTAGCTTGACGGCAGCTCCAAGCCGCAAGCCGCAAGCTGTAGAATGCGGCCCCCCAACCCACTTCTTGCAGCTTGAAGCTTGCCGCTTGAAGCTGTTCTCGGAGAGAACCCCATGCCCCTGGCAATTTTTGATCTGGACGAAACCCTGATCCACGGCGACTGCGCCACCCTCTGGAGCGAGCAAATGGGCCGCCTGGGCTGGGTCGATCCCGAGTCGTTCATGCGTCAGAACAACGAACTGATGGACGCTTACAGCCACGGCAAGTTGCGCATGGAGGACTACATGACCTTCAGCCTCGAACCAATGATCGGGCGCACACCTGAGGAGGTCGCCCATCTGGTCGGGCCGTGGGTGGAAGACTTTATCGAACCGATCATCTTCAGCGACGCGACAAAGACTATTGCCGCCCACCGCAAGGCCGGCGACCGGATTCTGGTGATCTCGGCATCGGGTACGCACCTGGTCAGACCGATTGCCGATCGCTTGGGCATCGACGAGATTCTCGGGATCGAACTGGAAGTGTTGCATGGCGTTTATAGCGGCCACACCGTCGGCACGCTGACCTACCGCGAAGGCAAGATCACGCGTTTGCTCGAATGGCTGGATGCGGAAGAGGAAAATCTGGAAGGCGCGAGTTTCTACTCGGATTCACGCAACGATTTGCCGCTGCTGTTGAAGGTCGATTTCCCACACGTAGTGAACCCGGATGCGGTATTGCTCGAACACGCCGAAAAAGCCGGCTGGCCGATCCACATCTGGAAGTAACCCAGCGCCCACAAAAATTGTGCCGTCCCTAGTTTCAGGTCAGGCTTTCATCGATCACCAACACCAACTTCCCCGCCACCGTGTTGCTCGCCAGCTCGGCAAACGCCGCTTCGGCGTCCTTGATCGGGAAGGTCCTGGCCAACTGCGGGCTCAACCGACCTTCGGCAAACAACGGCCAGACATGCTGGCTCAGATCACTGAACAAATCCGCCTTGAACTGCTCATCGCGACTGCGCAAAGTCGAACCCAGAAGTTGCACGCGCTTGGTCAGGACCTGCGCCAGATCAAGCCTGGCGTCACGGCCGCCCATCAGGCCGATCAGGACCCAGCGTCCATCAAGCGCCATCAGTTTGAGATTTAGCGCCGCGTAATTGCCGCCCACCGGATCGAGAATCACATCGAACGGCCCCAGGTCGCTCAAGCTGTCCAGGTCGCCGTTGCGAACCACGCCACCCTGCGCTCCCAGCGCCTCGCAGTACGCCAGCCGCTCGGCCGAACCGACGCTGACCCAGCACGGATTGCCGAACGCCTTGCACAGCTGAATGGCGGCTGAACCGATTCCACTTGCTCCGGCATGCAGCAGAACTTTCTCACCCGGTTTGAGCGCAGCCAATTGGAACAAATTCAGCCAGACGGTCGCATAGACTTCGGGGAGCGCCGCCGCCTCGGCCAAGGACAATCCTTCGGGTACCGGGAGCACGTGCCGTCCGTCGACAACCACCTCTTCGGCCATCCCGCCCCCGGCCAGCAAGGCGCAAACCCGATCACCCACCTGCCACGACGAGCCCGGGCCAACCTCGCTGATGACCCCGGAGCACTCTAGGCCCAGCACCGGACTGGCTCCCGGAGGCGGTGGATAAAGACCCGCTTTCTGTAACAAATCGGCGCGATTGAGGCCCGCTGCCGCCACCCGAATGCGAACTTGTCCTACATCACAGGTCGGACTGGGCTCTTCAAGCCACTCCACTTGACCTTCCACGCCTTGCAATGCTTTCACAGTGCCTCCATAGTGAGTCTGGACTGAGCCCGTAGCTGTAGCGCCGGGCTTTCTTGCATTATGCGACCGGCCCTTGTGGAACCGGCGACTTCAAAGACGGCCTAATATGCGTGATCAATTGTCCCCGCGTCGAATCAGCATGAAGCATTTTTTCCCCAGCACCGCCCTAGCCCTGTTCATTGGTATCGGCTTGTTGCCGATGTCGGGCAATTCGTTCGCAGCCAATAGCTGGGACAAGCTTCAGCCTGATCGTGACGAAGTGATCGCCAGCCTGAATGTCGTCGAGTTGCTGAAACGCCACCACTACAGCAAGCCACCGCTCGATGACGCGCGCTCCGCGATTATCTACGACAGCTACCTCAAGCTGCTGGACCCGTCGCGCAGCTACTTCATGGCCAGCGACATTGCCGAATTCGACAAGTGGAAGACCCAGTTCGACGACTTCCTTAAAAGCGGCGACCTCAATGCCGGGTTCACTATCTACAAGCGCTACCTGGACCGCGTCAAGGCGCGTCTGGACTTCGCGCTTGCGGAGTTGAACAAGGGCGCCGACAAGATCGACTTCACCACCAAGGAAACCTTGCTGATCGACCGCAAGGACGCCCCTTGGCTCAAATCCACCGCAGAGCTTGACGACCTGTGGCGCAAACGCGTCAAGGACGAAGTGCTGCGGATGAAAATCGCTGGCAAGGACCCCAAGCAGATTCAGGAAACGCTCACCAAGCGTTACAAGAATCAGCTCTCGCGCCTCGACCAGACCCGTCCGGAAGACATCTTCCAGGCGTACATCAACACCTTCGCCATGTCCTACGACCCGCACACCAACTATCTGTCGCCGGATAACGCGGAGAACTTCGACATCAATATGAGCCTGTCCCTCGAGGGTATCGGCGCCGTGTTGCAGAGCGACAACGACCAGGTGAAAGTCGTGCGCCTGGTGCCTGCCGGCCCGGCCGACAAGACTAAGCAGGTCGCACCGGCCGACAAGATCATCGGCGTTGCCCAAGGCAACAAAGAGATTGTCGACGTGGTCGGCTGGCGTCTGGACGAAGTGGTCAAATTGATCCGTGGCCCGAAAGGCACCATCGTCCGTCTGGAAGTGATCCCGGCCAGCAATGCGCCGAACGACCAGACCACCAAGATCGTGCCGATCACACGTGAAGCGGTGAAGCTTGAAGACCAGGCGGTCAAGAAGTCGGTGCTCAACCTGAAACAGGATGGCAAGGACTACAAGCTCGGCGTCATCGAGATCCCGGCCTTCTACCTCGACTTCAAAGCCTTCCGTGCTGGCGATCCGGACTACAAGAGCACCACCCGCGACGTCAAGAAGCTGCTGACTGAATTGCAGAAAGACAAGGTCGACGGCGTAGTCATCGACCTGCGCAACAACGGCGGCGGCTCCCTGCAGGAAGCGACCGAACTGACCAGTCTCTTTATCGACAAAGGGCCGACCGTTCTGGTGCGTAACGCCGACGGCCGGGTCGATGTGCTTGAAGATGAGAACCCGGGCGCGTTCTACAAAGGCCCGATGGCGTTGCTGGTCAATCGCTTGTCCGCTTCGGCTTCGGAGATTTTCGCTGGCGCCATGCAGGATTATCACCGCGCGTTGATCATTGGTGGCCAGACCTTCGGTAAAGGCACCGTGCAGACCATTCAGCCGCTGAACCATGGCGAACTGAAACTGACCCTGGCCAAGTTCTACCGGGTTTCCGGCCAGAGCACCCAGCATCAGGGCGTACTGCCGGATATCGATTACCCGTCGATCATTGACACCAAGGAAATTGGTGAAAGTGCCCTGCCGGAAGCCATGCCGTGGGATACCATCAAAGCGGCGATCAAGCCTGCGGTCGACCCGTTCAAACCGTACATCACTCAGCTCAAGTCCGAGCATGACGCACGTTCGGCCAAGGACGCGGAGTTCGTGTTCATCCGCGACAAGCTGGCGCTGGCACAAAAACTGATGCTGGAAAAAACCGTCAGCCTCAATGAAGCCGAACGTCGTGCGCAACACGCCGATATCGAAGCCAAGCAACTTGTGATGGAAAACATCCGTCGCAAGGCTAAAGGTGAAGAGCCGCTCAAAGAGTTGAAGAAAGAAGACGAAGACGCTATCGCGGCCGAGCCGGACAAGACCAAACCAGAAGACGATGCCTACCTGAGCGAGACCGGGCGGATTCTGTTGGACTACCTGAAACTCAACACCGCGGTTGCCAAGCACTGAGGTGACCTGCAAGTGATGGCGATTTAATGCTGACGCTCCCCGGAGCGTCATCAAACAGTCATCATTCTGTCGTGAAATAAAGGACTGGGAGCACCTCTCTAATCAAGAGTTTGCTCCCGGTCCTTTTTTTATCGCCAGAGATCGCCATGACCACTACCGAACAGCTGAGTGCGTTGAGTTCAATATTGGCTCAAAGCGGTTTGCACAGCCTGTTCCAGCCGATCATCTCGCTCTCTGAACGACGAATCATTGGCTATGAAGCCCTCAGTCGCGGCCCTTCCAACAGCCCACTGCACTCGCCCATCGCGTTGTTCGCCGTTGCCCGTCAGGCAGGTCGTTTGAACGAACTGGAAATTGCCTGCCGTGAAAGCGCCTGCCGTCGATTCAACGAACAGCAACTGCCCGGCAAACTCTTTCTCAACGTATCGCCGGAATCCTTGCTCGAAGCGGCCCACCAACCGGGCCGGACTCTGCAATTGCTCCAGGATTTCGGCATACCGCCCAATCAGGTCGTCATCGAACTCACCGAACAGACGCCCACCGACGACTTCCAGTTGCTGCAAAACGCACTTCATCACTATCGGGCGATGGGGTTTTCCATCGCACTGGATGATCTGGGTGCCGGTTATTCGAGCCTGCGCCTTTGGTCCGAATTGCGGCCCGACTATGTGAAGATCGATCGGCATTTCATCGATGGCATCCACCAGGATGCGGTCAAACGCGAGTTTGTTGGCTCCATCATGCAAATCGCCAAAGCCTCACGAGCAAAGGTGATCGCTGAGGGTATCGAGTTGCCGGAAGAACTCGCGGTGTTGACCGATATGGGCGTCGATCTGGTCCAGGGTTACTTGCTCTGTCGCCCCCAGGAACATCCGCCAAGGGATGCCCGCAACCTGATGCCCAAACAGGACAGCACCACCGTGGCGCTCAACGATGAAGGCAGCGACCTCAGCGCCCTGCTGAACGATCAGCCAGCGGTTCCGCGCGATACGCCGACAGCCTCGGTACTGGAAGCGTTCCGCCGCCAGGCCAACCTGAACTCGCTGGCAGTGCTGGACGAATACGGCCACCCCTGCGGCATCGTTCACCGGCATTCGCTCTCGGACGCGCTGCTCAAGCCCTTTGCCACCGACCTGTTCGCGCGCAAACCCATCAGCCGTTTGATGAACGATGATTTTCTCGCCGTTGAGATGAGCCAGTCGTTGCAGCAGGTCAGCCGTCTGATCACCAGCCGCGCCCGACAACGTATCGAAGAAGACTTCATCATCACGCTAAACGGCGGATACCTGGGGTTGGGCCGAGTGATCGACGTACTGAAACTGATTACCGAATTGAAGATCCAGCAAGCCCGTTACGCCAACCCTTTGACCCTGCTGCCGGGCAACGTACCGATTCAGCAATGCCTCACGCGCCTCCTGCAACAACAACGCGAATCGGTGATCTGCTACGTGGACATCGACAGTTTCAAACCCTTCAACGACATCTACGGCTACGGCCGTGGGGATGAAGTCCTACTGTGCCTGGCGCAATGCCTGAATGACCGCGTAGACCCGTCCCGCGACTTCGTCGGCCATATCGGTGGCGACGACTTCCTGCTGGTGCTCGGGCCAGATGACTGGCGCAAACGCCTGAACCAGTTGCTGGACGACTTCCAGAGCCAGTGCCGGCGCTTCTACCGCAGCGAACACCTCGAAGCCGGCTGCTTCATCGCCCCGAACCGGCAGGGTGTTCGGCAGGAGTTCGCGTTGCTTTCACTGTCCATTGGCGTCGTGCATTTGCATCCACAGTCCTGTGAAGAACTCGATGCGAGCCAACTGGCGGAGATGGCATCGCAGGCCAAGCATCACGCGAAGAATATGCCGGGGTATAGCGTGTATTTGATTGATAGCTTGGCGGTGCCGGAGCGAGAGAGTGAATTGCTGGTGGGGCAGCGGTGATCGGGTGGACCTGACTTAGTGATCGTTCCCACGCTCCGCGTGGGAATGCAGCCCGTGACGCTCCGCGTCAAAGCGATACCGGCCCTGAAATCGTCGGCGCGGCTGGAAGGCGGAGCGTCCCTTGAGGCATTCCCACGCAGAGCGTGGGAACAATACTCGGGCCGGCTCCCGTTAATCAGATGACTGCGCCCGCACAGTTATCCGCAGCATCACCAATTAGTCTTATTTTTAAAGTAAAGACTCGACATAGAGCCCAATTTCTTTTCCACTTTACCAAGACTTATGTATTCATCTAAGTCTCGTTTTATCGCGTCCTGATCTACATACTTAGAATGCAGCAGAGGGACTTCGCATGCATATATATACAGCCTCCACACGTCAAACCCATCAACTCGTTCGTCCGGACCATAATCGAAGTCGATGCATGCTTTCGGGAAGTACACCCTACAACCGACACCATGCAACTCGTAATTTATGCCACCTAATATTTCACCTCGTTGCGGAATTTCCTTCGCTCGCCAGAGCCTAAGAATACATTTCGTGCCGAATCGAAGCTCCAGCAAGTCTGTAGCTTTTTCTACCTGTGCCAAAAAGTCATCTATCAAATACTCTAGATCTTTGTTCCTCATCTTCTTCGCCTCACCAACCTGTCCAGCCCTACATTATCAGCAGACTCTTTAACTTCATCAATGCTATTGAAAATACTGTGATGGCTCTCAATATTCGTTATCAATACGATACTGACTTTAGTGTGGGTTTGCCTAGCCGCAGAAGCTCTATGATGTCCGTCGACTATATAGTGGTTGCCGTTATCTTCCACAACGTCGATTGGCCAGCTTTGGTCATACCCGTTTTTTTGCATTTTCCCAGCTAAATCTTCTACTTGTTTGGTGGAAGTCTTCCCCTCTAGCGCATGAGTTCTTTTCAAACTACTTGGATCTACTTCGCTGATTACAACGGGCTGCGGCGGTTCACCCTTATCAACCCTAGCACCAGTCGTATCATCCGGCGCCCCGCACCCAGGCTCACCCTTACGCGGGCAATTCCCGCTCAACCCCAGCGGATCAACCCACCCCGTCGGATTCAGCGCATACCGGTACTGATTCAGCCCTCCCGCCAACTTCACCGGGTCCGGCGTCAGGTAGCGACCAACCTGCGGATCATAGTACCGATGCCGGTTGTAGTGCAGGCCGCTCTCGGGGTCGAAGTATTGGCCTTGGAATCGTAGCGGTTGTTCGAGTTGCTCTCCCCCGCCGTGTTCCAGGTGCGTGACTTTGCCGTAGGCGTTGTACTTCGCTGACCAGACGATTTCGCCGCTGTAGTCCGTCAGTTCCTGCGGCGTTCCCAGGTGATCGAGATGGTAATAAAACGGGCAGGCCTTGCGCGGGCCTTTGCCGTCGAGCATGGCCAGCGGGCGGAAGGTGCCGGGTTCGTAGACGTAGCTGCGGTAGTGCTCGCGGCTGCTTTCGGCGATGAGGTGGTCGCCCTGCCAGAAAAATTCGGTGGTGTGGCCGTCGATGGTTTTGGCGATGCGGCGGCCGAACGCGTCGTAGCGGTAACTGACGCTACGGCCGTCTGGGGTGGTGACGCCGATCAATCGGTGCTGGCAGTCGTAGGCGTATTCGGTGACGAGTTTTTGCCCGGTGCCGCGCCGTTCGCGGATGAGGTTGCCGAAGGCGTCGTAGTCGTAGTGGCGGTCGCCTTGCATGATCAGGCGATTCCCCGACACCTTGGCTACACCGGGGCGGTCTTGCGTCAGCAGGTTGCCGGCGGGGTCGTGGGCGAAGGTTTCCGGCGGGTCGATTCGGGTGTGGCGTACGCGGGTCAGGCGGTTGAGTGGGTCGTAGTAATAGCTGCGCTGGCCGTGGCGGCTGTCGGCGATGGCGGCGAGGTTGCCGTTGACCGCGTAGGTGTAGTGGCGCAGGTACAGCGGTCGGGTGTGTTGATTGATCGCGTGGGCTTGCAACCGGCCTTGTTCGTCGTAGTGGTAGTGGCTGGTGAGTTGGCCTTGTTGGCGCTGTTGTTCGCGGCCGAAAGTAAATTGGTGGGTGGTCAGCGGTGCGCCGTTGAGGTCGATGGCGCTCAGTGCGCCGCCCTTTTTGTGGCGGTAATCGAGTTTGCTGCCATCGGGCAGGCGCAGACGGTTGAGCTGGCCGCAGGCGTCGTAGCCGTAGCGCAAGGTGCCCCAGCCCTGGTGTTCGGTGATCAGGCGGTCCTGGTGGTCGTACTCGAATTCCAGCGGGTGGTCACAGCCGTCGTCGACGCTGATCAGCCGGCCGAGGCTGTCGTAGCGGTATTCGACCTTGATGCCGTCGGGCAGGGTTTTGAGCAGCAGGCGGCCGGCGCTATCGCGCTGGTAATTCGTGACGAGCTTCGAGTCGTCCGCGCCGAACTCGGTTTTTTCCAGCAGATGGCCGTTGAGGTCGTAGGCGTACGCCGTACGTTGGCCATCGAATCCGGTCTCCTGTCGGATCAATCCGCCTGGCGTGTAGTCCAGGCGATATTTTTCGCCGGATTCGTTTTCGATTTCTGTGAGTAACAGCTGTGCGTTGTCGTAACGGTACTTGAGCTGGGTGCCGTCGGCATTCAGGCGTCGGCTGACCAGGTGCAAGTCATCGACGTACTCGTAGCGAGTGACGTGGCCCAGTTCATCGCGTTCGGCGGTGATTTTGCCGTAGGCGTTGTAGTTGAAAGCGCGGTTGGCACCCGTAGGAAGTGTCGTCTGAATCAGTCGTCCAACCGCGTCCCATGCATAACGGGTGACTGCTCCGTGTTCGTCCTGACGGGTAATCTGCCGGCCCAAAGCATCGTAGGAAAACCGCCGTTGACCACCGTCCGGCAACGTCTCTTCGAGCAACTGCCCCAAGGCATTCCAGACAAAAACATGCCGGCTGTTATCCGGGTAACGGATCGACAGCAACCGACCTTGGTGGTCGTGGTGATAGTGGGTGACATGGCCGTCAGGATCGGTCGCCTCGGTGACATCGCCCTGCGCATTGCGCTGATACTTCCAGATCGCTTTGCCGCGATAGCGCGCGTGCAGGAAACCATTGCGGTACTCGTAGGACGTCGGTTCGTCTTCCGGCGGAATTAGCGCGACCAGGCGTCCGACTTCGTCGTAGTGGTATTCGGTGACGGCGCCGAGCGGGTCCTGTTCGGCAATCAGCCGGCCTTTATCGTCGTAGGCCTTGAGTTCCTCGCCGCCGTCCAGCCCGACCTTGCGCACCAGGCGCGCGCGGTCATCGTGCTGGTAAACCTCCTCGCTGCCGTCGAGGTTGTGGACGGTGACGCTGCCCGCGTCATCCCAGACGTAGCGCGCTTCCATCTGCGCAAACGACGCCCAATGTCGGATGCATCGTGCAGCCTTGCCGGACCTTTCCCACGCCCAGAAGAAACTCGCCCCACCGGCCAGTTGCCGCTGGAGGATCACGTGTTGATCGTCGTAGTCGTAGCGCTCGCTTTCGTCGGCGGCGTTGCTGGCGGCAATCAGTCGAGCGCGTTCGTCGTAGCGGTAAGTGACCAGTGTTTGCTCGGTGACCCACGCCTCGTCCAGCGTGTCCGCAGGGACGAAAACCTGATAATCGACGGCGACCAAGTGGCGGCGGTCATAGCGCAAGAGCAAGGCGCGCCCGGCGCCGTTGTCGAGGCGTTTGATGCGGTCCTGACGGTCGTGGGTGATGCGCAAACGGTTGTCGTAACCGTCGCTGATCGCGGTTAATCGACCGTTGATAAAGTGATAAAAACGCGTGTCATCGCCCGCCTGGGCGAGGATCAGTTCTTCCGGCTGGTCACCCAGAAAAATCGCCGCGCGCGAGAGGCTGTTGTGGATAGCCGGGCGTTCTACATTGGGTAATGGAAAAGCAATGCGGCGGTTTTCGTGGTCGATCCAGATGACCGAGTCGCCGTCGATTTCGAGGCGATGCGCGAGGCTGTGGCTCCAGCCAAAACCGAGGCCACAGTCGATTTCGACGGCGCTGGTGCGATAGAGCCGAGTGAAGTCGTAGGATAAAACCCCGTCCAGCGAACCGTCGGTCAGGGTCAGCAGTTCTTCGCCGGTGACCATTGATACCGGGCATTTATTGGTGGCGGTGTTGTCGGCGGAGTCGGCGCTGCCGCCGCTGGGGTTTGTTGCTTGATTGGGGGCGTCGTCGCGGCGTTCGTTGCGTTCGAGTGTGGTGTTGCGTTTGGCATCCCAGCCCAGTTGCACTTTTCCTTTTTTTACACCGGCAGCAATGCCGCGGGCGGCAACTTTTTTGTAGTCATCGACATAACTAACAAGCGTGTTGAGTAGCTTGAACGTTGCCTCAACGAAACGCTTCGCCAAGTTGGCCAGCATCGCTCCGTACTTGAGTCCACGAGCAGTCAAATAAGTGATGGCAACGGGTAATCCAACTCCTGTGGACGCCAGTGCCGAGGCAATCAGAATGTCGATCAGCACTGCGACGATGGTTTGACCGGTCACTGACGCGGAGTTACCCGCAATCATGCTCGGCGGTAAAGCCGACAGCCAAATCCCAGCGGCACGGAACAGTAGCCAAAGCGCAGCTTCATCGCTGGCCAACAGCATGGCTTTTTCCATGGCGGCAGGTGATTGCTTCGCCAGCTCGATTAACTGCTGCGCACTGCTACCCAACTGCGCCAGGTGATCAGCTGGATTCTTGAGGATGTCAAAAACCAGTCCCAGGCCATCCCAAACGTCAACGATTGCCTCCCAACCTCCGGAGAGCATGCCGTTACCGGCGGCGGCAAACGCCGACTGCGACCACTGCGGTTTAAATCCTTGCCACTCACTGCGCAGCCAAACTTCGAGCTGTTCGGCCAGACCGTCGTACGACTTGAAAAGCTGATTGACCTGATCCGCAGTCACCGCACTGTGAACCTGGACGCGGTAAGACTTTCCAGGCATGCCTTGGAACTGTCCTTTTCCGGTTTCATCGAGCGTAACGGTGTTCTTTTCGCCATCATCAACGGCTATTACATCAACATCGATGTTTCCCAGGGGAATGTCATAAACCGATTCGAACTTGCTTTCGATCTCCAGAATTCCGCCGTCCTGGCACTGGGCGACGCTGGAGAAATAGTCGTCGTTGATACCGACAACGGTGGTGGTATTGCCAAACTTGAACTGACGCTCCATGTTCATCAGCGACGGCATATCCATCGCGTGACTGATCTTGTCTGCCGAGCGACTTAAAAAGCCCCGAAGTTGCTCGCGATATAAATCCAGCGAGTTTTTGAAACCATCGAGCTCCTGCTCGATACGTGCGATGTGGTCCATCAACGCACCGGAGTGCGCGAGGAAAACTGAAAAATCGGGTCGATCATGGGCAATCTCTCGCGCAAAAATGGGGCGCGCGAGACTTTGCTAGGGATCAGTAGAGAAAGAAGTCAGGAAAGTAGGATGTGGCTGTAGGGCAAATCTCTAAACCACCCAATGACGAACAAGCAGAAACGCAAACGTGGCGGGAGGTTTCCCTCACGCCACGCTTATTTACCGGTCAACCTGGGCTTATTGCGTTGAGTCGCGGGACGCCAACTCTTTAAGCTTGATCTCGGCCAACGGATGCCCGGCTTTGGCAGCCATTATCCAAAACCGCGCCGCCTCACCCGGATCTGGCGCTTTGCTCGCCGTCCCTGCAAGACTGATCACGCCGACCTGATACGCCGCCTTGCCGTCGCCTGCCAACGCCGCCAGGCGCAACAATCGGACACCTTCCTCACGCGCCCCAAGGCCAACGCCGCGAAAGGTCAGAATGTGGCCATAGAAGCTTTGAGCGCCGACATCACCCAAATTGGCCATGCGTGCGAACTGGCCTTCGAGCCAACTCCAGCCTCGCGGCTGGCGGACGAACCACGACCAGTGGAACAAACGGCGCGCCAGCCAGTAACCGGCGCGGGCCTTGAGCTTTAGAAACACTCAGGCTTCCGCCGATTCCGGATACTCGTATTCGAAAACCCGCACCACTTCCGAGGCATGCCAGGACGCCGCAGCGACACCGTCGGAGGGTCCGGAGAAGCGCCCAAGTCGCTCGACACATTCAAAGAAGCCGGTGCGTGGCAGGCGGCTGGCGCCCTGGCTGATCACCAGCGAGCTGCGCAACGGTTGCTCGGCTTTGGCGTCCAGCGCGGCCAGATGTTCAAGGGCAGCGGTCAAGGTTTGCATGGCGGGTGTCGGGAGTTGCAATCGCTCCAGTAATGCGCGGTAGGTGAGCAGATGTCGCTGGCGGCGCGCCTGATCCAGCTCGCCCAATAAACCGTCCCAATGTTGCCGACTGATGCGTACGCTCACGATTCTTCCCTCCACCCTGGCACCGTCAATTCCCAGGCCAGGCTGCGGCGAATCGCAGCGTCGGGTAGACGCTCGCCACTTTCGATCAAGGCCAGATAAGACGGGCTGATGCCTACCGTGCGGGCGAGCGCCTCAATGGCGATGCCCTTCCCTTCGCGCAAACTGCGTAGTTGATCCAGACCCGGAAGTACCTGGTCGGGTGTTGCCGCGTGACGCACTTGAGCCTCTCGCGGCGGTTGCTGTTCGATGCCTGCTGCTTTCAGTAGAGCCTGATATTGAGCCCACGGCACAACCGCATACTCGGGCTCGCCTTCGCGTGTGATTATCTGAATATCCATGACTTCCCCGTAGGACAACGACACTTAGCGAGTCGGCGCTTTTCCCTGGAAGTGTAATCCTAACAGCGGCCAAGGTCGCGGGGGTATGTATATAGGGATGATCCTGAATCGGCTCAGTTTTTTTTCGGGCCTTGAAGCTGAAGTTGCTCCGGGGTATCGGGCAGTCGCTCGACCACCGCAAGCTTTTCCGGCAACTGGCGATTGCGCCAGGCGCGAAAAGCGTTGAGTTCGTCGTCGAGGACTTTCATCACCCACGCGAGCACGGCAATGTCATCGAGCATGCCGAACACCGGGATGAAATCCGGAATCGCATCGACCGGGCTCAAAAAGTACATAAGGCCCGCTACCACCGAGATCATTGCCTTCGGGCTGATGGCCCGGTATTCGCCACGCCAGTACGCCAGACAGAGCGCTTGCAATAGACGCAGGTCGTCCTTGAGCTTGCCCAAACGGTTGCCTTGACTGGCACCTTTGCTGGCCACGGCAAACAGCAGCGTCGGCAGGCGTCCACGGGCGAGCAGACGGCCAGCCAGTGGCAGGAAACGGGCGAAATTCCAAGGTGCTTTCATCATTTCCTCCCGCTGAAATGTTATCCACACAAATTGTGGATAACCTTGTGAACAGAGCTGCATTTCACGGCTGAGAGCCCCGTTTCATAAGGGCCTTGCTCAAATCGGGCGTTTTTTACTCACATAAAAAAACCCAAGATTTCATTGACTTGACGCTACGGCGCAGCTAGCGCAAGCGTCTTCAATGGCTATGACTCCAGTGTCCAGCATCCGTTCGCTTTGTTTTACCCCACCGAACGCCAGATGCGACAACGCCCCGCATAAAGCGAGGCGTTGTTGCCAGACCAGACGCTAATTACTTCGCGGCGTCGTCTTGCTTGGCTGGATCCTTGATCGCCAGCAGCTCCAGGTCGAATACCAGCACCGAGTTGGCTGGAATAGCCGGGCTTGGGCTTTGAGCGCCGTAAGCCAGCTCGCTAGGGATGTACAGTTTGTACTTCTCGCCAACGTGCATCAGTTGCAGGCCTTCAACCCAACCCGGGATCACGCCGCTGACCGGCAGATCAATCGGGCTGCCACGCTCGACGGAGCTGTCGAAAACGGTGCCGTTGGTCAGGGTGCCGGTGTAGTGGACAGTGACGACGTCAGTCGGCTTAGGCTGGGCGCCGTCGGCCTTCTTGACCACTTCATACTGCAGGCCCGAAGCCGTGGTGGTTACACCGGCTTTCTTGGCGTTGTCGGCGAGGAATTTCTTGCCAGCGGATGCCGATTCTTCGCTCATTTTGGCCATGCGCTCTTCAGCACGCTTTTGCAGCGCGGCGAAGGCTTCGACCAGCTCTTCGTCCTTCAGCTTCTGTTCTTTCTTGCCGACGGCATCTTCGATGCCCTGTGCTACGGCTTTGGAGTCCAGATCATCCATGCCTTCCTGAGCCAGGCTCTTGCCCATGTTCAAGCCAATCCCGTAGGAAGCTTTTTGCGCCGGGGTTTTCAGCTCTACGCTGGTCTGCGAGTCACAACCCGCAAGTACCAGGCTAACCAGGGCCACCGCCGCCGCCAACCGATGCTGTTTCATGCTATTTCCTTGTTCATGCGCCTAAAGGGCAATCGAATAAAGCCGCGAGCTTATCAGGCGGCCACGACCAATGGCTACCGGCATGAGAGCAGGAAACTTCTGATAAGTTCAGGTGTTTTAACGCATTTCCGGATCCGGAGGATGAAGCTTCTGTCATCTGCGCCTCACAGGCACTGCTGACCAGTCTCACAACATCTGGCGTAATGGCCACTTGCCGCACGTTTGTGGCTGAGGCATAAGAGAGCGACAACTCGACAAGGATGTTTATCTTGCGCCTCTTTTATCGCTTGCTGGTTCTGATCGTGGTGCTGCTGGGCGTGGGCCTGGCGGTGATTCTGTATTACGTCGCCAACCCGAAACTGCCGACCTGGACGCCTGCGCAACAGGTGCATTACCTGGAGCAGTGGAGCGCGGCCGACCGTCAGACCTACTACTTCACGCCCCAGGGCACGCAAGTCAAAGGCTTGCGCTATGACTGGTTCAATGCGCTGGAACTGCCATTCTCGCAGCAGCGCTTTGCCAGCCCTGAGTACCTCGCTCGTTTCGGTTTCCTGGTCGATCCCGGACAGAAAGCCACGTCGAACAACCCCGGCAATCTGCCCGTGGGTTTCGCCCGCCATCAAAACCCCGGCAGCCAGGAACAGTTTCTCGACATCACCTGTGCCGCCTGCCACACCGGCGAGTTGCGCTTCAACGGTCTGGCCATCCGCATCGATGGCGGATCGGCGCAGCACGTCTTGCCGTCCAGCGTTCCTACACTGCGCGGTGGCAGTTTCGGACAGGCACTGGTCGCCAGTCTCGCCTCCACTTACTACAACCCGTGGAAATTCGAACGCTTCGCCCGCACCGTGCTGGGCCAGGGCTCTGACTTAGACTATGACGCCAGGCGCGGGCAATTGCGCGAAGACTTCAAGACCTCGCTCAACACATTCCTGAAAGTCGCCTGGAACGACACCCATCGAGGGCTCTACCCGACAGAGGAAGGCCCCGGCCGTGCCGACGCATTCGGGCGCATTGCCAACGCCAGTTTCGGTGACGCGATTTCCCCTGCCAATTACCGGGTGGCCAATGCACCGGTCGACTACCCGCAACTGTGGGACATGTGGACGTTCGACTGGGTGCAGTGGAACGGTTCGGCGCAGCAACCGATGGCGCGCAATATCGGCGAAGCCCTCGGCGTAGGTGCCACGCTGAACTTCTTCGACAGCAACGGCCAGCCGCTCAAGGGCGATGATCGCTACCCGTCCAGCGTCCGGGTACGCGATTTACACCTGATCGAAGAAACCCTGCAACGCCTCAAACCACCCGCCTGGCCGGAAGACCTGCTGGGGGCCATCGATAAACCGCTGGCGGCCAAGGGTCGGGGGCTATTTGCCGACAACTGCGCCGGTTGCCACATCCCACGAGTGACCCAGGAGGGCGAGCGCTGGGTGCAGCGTTTACACATGCTGCCCGTCGACGTCATCGGCACCGACCCGACGGCGGCGAACAACATTGCCACCCAGCGCTTCGACCTGACCGCCCTGCAATGGGACCCGGCGGAGCTCGCGCAGATGGACGTGAAGTTGCACCCCGAACCCACGGAACCGCTGGACCTGAGCCAACTGTCGGTGGCCAAGGGCTTGGCCTACGTCACGGCATTCGTCGAGAACCGCGCTTACCACCAGGCCAAAGTCACCACGGCAGAAAAGCCGGAGTTCGACGGCTTCGGCCTGCCGATCGGTGTTCGCGAAAAAGTCGCTTACAAGGCCCGGCCTCTGGCGGGCATATGGGCGACCCCGCCTTTTCTGCACAACGGCTCGGTGCCGAGCCTTTATCAATTGCTCTCACCCCAGGATGAACGCGCGACCACCTTCTTTAAAGGCACGTTCGACTACGACCCGCGGCACTTGGGCTATCGCACCGAAGCCTTCACCAACGGTTTCCAGTTCGATACGCGCATCACCGGCAACCACAACAGCGGCCATGAATTCCGCGCCGGTGAGCGCGGCAACGGCGTGATCGGCCGAATGCTGCAACCCGAGGAGCGCTGGGCGCTGCTGGAATACCTGAAAGTGCTGGGCGGCCCGCTGGAGCAACAATTGCCATGATCATGACCACCTCCAAAAAAGATTTACCAATGCTGGCCCGGTTCTGGTTGTGGCTGGGACGTGTGCTCGGCAAGACCCTGCTGGTTCTGCTGTGCATCGGCTTGCTTGGCTGGGCGTCGGCCACGGCCTGGTACGCCTGGCAACACCACGGCCCGGTCTCGGCGCTGGAACAGATTCCGGACGGCGAAGCCGCGATGACTCAGGACGTGATCCAGACCGCCGTGCGGATCGTCGATCAACACCGTGAAAGCACCCGCTACCTGCGTGATGCTCACGCCAAGGCCCACGGCTGCGTGAAAGCCGAAGTGCAGGTTCTGCAAGGTCTGGCGGCAGAGTTGCGTCAAGGTGTGTTCAGCGAGCCCGGCAAGACCTGGCAAGCGATGATGCGCCTGTCCAACGGCAACGCGTATCCGCAGTTTGACAGCATGCGCGACGCCCGGGGGATGGCGATCAAACTGCTGGATGTGCCAGGCAAGCAGTTGCTTGGCGACCGACACGGGCTGCACGAGCAGGACTTCGTGATGTTCAGCCATCCGAACTTCTTTGTCAGCGATGTCGCCGAGTACCGTCAGAATGTCGCGGCTCAGGCTGACGGAAAAACGGTCATGGCATTTTTTCCAGGCTGGGATCCGCGCACTTGGCAAGTCCGGCATTTGTTGATTGCCCTGGCGACCCTGTCGCCGCCGCCGGAAAGCCCGACACGCACCCCCTACTTTTCAGTTTCGCCGTACAAATTCGGCGAGGCGAATGCCAAGTTCCGGGTGATGCCGGATGCGCAAAACTGCCCGGCCTACATGTTGCCCAAGCAAAATCAGGACCTACCGAACTTCCTGCGCAGCGCTTTGACCCAGCAGCTGTCCACCGACCGGATACCCGCGTGTTTTGTGTTGCAGATCCAGCGTCAGGATGCGCACAGGTTCATGCCGATCGAGGACACCAGTGTCGAATGGCGCGAGCAGGATGCGCCGTTCGAGACCGTGGCGCGTATCACCCTGCCCCCCCAGGACTTCGACACCCCGGCGCAGAATCTGCTATGCGACAACCTGTCGTTCAACCCGTGGTTCGGTCTGGAAGCACATCGCCCGATTGGCGGTATCAACCGGTTGCGCAAAGCGGTGTATGAAGCGGTGAGCGACTATCGGCACAACCAAAATGGCGGGCAATAAAATTATCAGGCCAAACCCCAGACAGCAAAAAGCCCGCATTAAGCGGGCTTTTTCCGTGGTGACTTGGCGTTCAGCGTTCCAGGTTACCGAATATGGCGCAGCGGACGGGACTCGAACCCGCGACCCCCGGCGTGACAGGCCGGTATTCTAACCGACTGAACTACCGCTGCGCGTAGCGTTGAAAGTAATGGTGGGTGATGACGGGATCGAACCGCCGACATTCTGCTTGTAAGGCAGACGCTCTCCCAGCTGAGCTAATCACCCTTTACCTTCGTTGCGGGGCGCATTGTGCCACAGATTTTCATAACGTGTTGATTTAATTGAAAAATAATTCAAAAAATCTGAACACCGATGAAACGATGCGTCCTGCAGGAACTTCAGGCAGAAAAAAACCCGCGTGAGCGGGCTTTTCCGTGGTGACCTGGCGTTCAGCGTTCCAGGTTACCGAATATGGCGCAGCGGACGGGACTCGAACCCGCGACCCCCGGCGTGACAGGCCGGTATTCTAACCGACTGAACTACCGCTGCGCGTAACACTTGAAGCGAATGGTGGGTGATGACGGGATCGAACCGCCGACATTCTGCTTGTAAGGCAGACGCTCTCCCAGCTGAGCTAATCACCCTTCACTTTCGGTGTGGCGCGCATTCTACGGAGCGACCCTACCTCTGGCAAGCACTTTCTTAAATAATTTTTTCAGGCCTTCCAAAGGCTTAGAGAAGGGTTGGCCTATGGCGCCACGAAGAGAATAATGCCCCCCTTTGTACATAAGGAGAGACTCGCCCCATGTGGTTCAAAAACCTGCTTATCTATCGCCTGACCCAAGATCTGCCTTTTGATGCCGAGGCGTTGGAAACTGCACTGGCCACCAAACTGGCGCGTCCCTGTGCAAGCCAGGAGTTGACCACCTACGGTTTCGTTGCGCCCTTCGGTAAGGGCGAAGATGCACCGCTGGCGCATGTCAGCGGCGACTTCCTGCTGATCTCCGCGCGTAAGGAAGAGCGCATCCTGCCGGGCAGCGTCGTGCGTGACGCCGTTAAGGAAAAGGTCGAAGAGATCGAAGCCGAGCAAATGCGCAAGGTCTACAAAAAGGAACGCGACCAGATCAAGGATGAAATCATCCAGGCCTTCCTGCCGCGCGCCTTTATCCGTCGTTCGTCGACCTTCGCCGCCATCGCGCCGAAACAGGGCCTGATCCTGGTCAACTCGGCCAGCCCGAAACGCGCCGAAGACTTGCTGTCCACCCTGCGCGAAGTGATCGGTACTTTGCCGGTACGTCCGCTGACCGTAAAAATGTCACCAACCGCAACCATGACCGAATGGGTGACCACCCAGAAAGCCGCGGATGACTTTTTCGTGCTGGACGAGTGCGAGCTGCGCGACACCCACGAAGACGGTGGCATTGTGCGCTGCAAGCGTCAGGACCTGACCAGCGAAGAAATCCAGTTGCACCTGAGCACTGGCAAAGTGGTTACTCAGCTGTCGCTGGCATGGCAGGACAAACTGTCCTTCGTCCTCGACGACAAGATGGTGGTCAAGCGCCTCAAGTTCGAAGATCTGCTGCAGGATCAGGCGGAACAGGACGGCGGCGAAGAGGCCCTGGGCCAGCTGGACGCCAGTTTCACCCTGATGATGCTGACGTTTGGTGATTTCCTGCCGGCGCTGATTGAAGCGTTGGGCGGTGAAGAGCTGCCGCAAGGGATCTAAAAGCTGGTGATCTCTACTGTAGGAGCGAACCTGCTCGCTCCTACAAGGACTTTGTGGTGTCACTTAAAATAAGGACCAGGCCATGCGCGCATTGGCTGCATTGAGTCGTTTTGTCGGCAACACTTTTGCCTACTGGGTACTGATTTTCGCCGTCGCGGCCTTCCTGCAACCGGCGTGGTTCATCGGCCTTAAAGGCGCCATCGTCCCGCTTCTGGGGCTGGTGATGTTCGGCATGGGCCTGACCCTCAAACTCGAAGACTTCGCCGAAGTCGCGCGCCATCCGTGGCGGGTGGCCCTGGGCGTCGTCGCACATTTCGTGATCATGCCCGGTGTGGCGTGGTTGCTCTGCCAGGCGTTCCATTTGCCGCCGGAAATTGCCGTCGGCGTGATTCTCGTCGGCTGCTGCCCGAGCGGCACGTCCTCGAACGTGATGACCTGGCTGGCGCGCGGGGATCTGGCGCTGTCAGTGGCAATCGCCGCCGTCACCACCCTCCTCGCTCCACTGCTGACCCCGGCGCTGATCTGGCTGCTGGCCTCGGCCTGGTTGCCGGTGTCGTTCATGGAGCTGTTCTGGTCGATCCTGCAAGTGGTGCTGCTGCCGATCGTGCTCGGCGTGATTGCCCAGCGCGTGCTCGGTGCACGGGTTCGCCACGCGGTGGATGTGTTGCCGCTGGTTTCGGTGGTGAGCATCGTGATCATCGTCACGGCGGTCGTTGCGGCTAGCCAGGCGAAAATCGCCGAATCCGGCCTGCTGATCATGGCGGTGGTGATGCTGCACAACAGTTTCGGCTATTTGCTCGGCTACTTCACCGGGCGCCTGTTCAAACTGCCACTGGCCCAGCGCAAATCCCTGGCGCTGGAAGTCGGCATGCAGAACTCCGGCCTGGGTGCGGCGCTGGCCAGTGCACACTTCTCGCCGCTGGCGGCGGTGCCCAGCGCGCTGTTCAGCGTGTGGCACAACATTTCCGGGGCGCTGCTTTCGACGTATTTCCGCCGGATGAGCGAGAAAAAGGATCGGGAAACGGCGGCTCGGCAGGCAACGGAATAAGCCGCCAACTTGATCCCCGGCTTAATGATGGGCACTCTATTGCACAACGCGAGGACGACCTCGCGGCTCGATCGAATCATTAATCAGGGGACGACCCCGTCAATCGATGGAGGTCTGTCATGTCCTGGATCATTCTGTTTTTCGCCGGCCTGTTTGAAGTGGGCTGGGCGGTCGGCCTGAAATACACCGATGGCTTCAGCCGCCCTCTTCCCACCGCATTGACGGTTGCCGCCATGGCCATCAGCCTTGGCCTTCTCGGTCTGGCCATGAAGGAATTACCCCTGGGCACCGCCTATGCGATCTGGACGGGCGTGGGTGCTGTCGGCACGGTCATCGCCGGGATTATTCTGTTCGGCGAGTCCATGGCGCTGTTCAGGCTCGCCAGCGTGGCGTTGATCATTGCCGGGCTGATCGGGTTGAAAGTCAGCGCCTAGTTCACCTGTAACCCATACTAAAAAGCCCGCTCCCCTGGCGATAACCGGGGGAGCGGGCTTTTTTCATTGGCCTGAAAACGGATCAGCTTTCCGCCAGCACCATGCGTTCACGCGCAACAGGAGTCTTTTCCGCAGGCTCCAGTTGCATGCACCGTTCCAGAAACAGGAACATGTAGTCGTAGCTTTTGCACACTGCCTGACGCAGCTCCATCTGAAGGGACTTGCTCGGGTTCAACCCCGCCAGCGTGCAGATGATTTCCAGCGCTTCCCACGGGTGGGCGTCATCGTATTGGGCGTGCATCTTCAACCACTTCATGGCCCGCTTGCGGTCTTCCTCGGGAAACGCGGCCGCATAGACGCCACTGGAACAGACCAGCGCCGACCATTCACCGGTCGCGCCTTCAATGGCGTAGTTGGTGGCAGCAATGGCAACGATCAGCGAATCCGCCGAACTGGTGTGCCAGCACCAGTGGCTCAACGCATGCAGCTCAGGGGCCACCTGTTGCGCCTGCAGATCTTCCAGGCTGACACCGTGCGCGCGGCTCCAGTGCACCCAGTAATCGGCGTGGTTCAATTCCACTCGAATATTACGCATCAACCAGCGGCGCGCCATGTCCTCGCCTGGATGGCGGGCAAAGCGGGTCTTGGTCAGGTTTTGCGCCATGTATAACGCGAATTGCTCGACCACCGGCCATCCACCAATCAGGTAGTGACGCATGGTCTTGGCGCTGAGCTTGTTGTCTCGCATGCGCCGATACAATTCGTGTTCGACAACCCGGCGTTTACTCTCGCTGCAATCCTTGATGAGCTGTTGAGCCCACGCTGGATAACTTGCAGCTTCCATGAGGGGTCCGGTTCTGTTGAATGAGTCGATCACTGTCGGGTTCCTTTTGATTGTGATTGTAAGGATCAGCAAGAGATTTCAACGGAACGTGCCAGGCGCCTTGAACAACAAGGGTTGAGGCCTGGCAGGACGACTTTGCAAACTATCGCAGGTAAACAGATGAGGCCGCTCAATCACGTACCCTTGAGCGTAATCCACCCCGATCTCCAGCAATGCCTGCTCGATCTGAGGCGTTTCAACAAACTCGGCAATCGTTCGCTTACCCATGACATGACCGATGTGATTGATCACCTCGACCATGGCACGGTTAATCGGGTCGTCCAGCATATCCTTTACGAAACTCCCGTCGATCTTCAGGAAGTCTACAGGCAAATGTTTCAAGTACGCGAATGAGGACATTCCGGCACAAAAGTCATCCAATGAAAAGTGACAGCCTAAGCCTTTGAGTTCATTAATAAATCGGATTGCACTCCCCAGATTGGAAATCGCGCTGGTTTCAGTGATTTCAAAACAAATCATTTCAGGAGGTATCGAATATGTAATGAATTGCTGGCGCAGGAAGTCGAGGAACGCCTCATCTCCGATGGTTGTGCCTGACAGATTGATCGCACACATCGCCAATGGGCCTTTACGTTCCTCGGCCATGCACTGGGCAATGATCTTGAACACATTCTGCA
This sequence comes from Pseudomonas sp. GB2N2, assembly GCF_054897705.1. Lineage (NCBI taxonomy): Bacteria > Pseudomonadati > Pseudomonadota > Gammaproteobacteria > Pseudomonadales > Pseudomonadaceae > Pseudomonas > Pseudomonas sp. GB2N2. The sequence continues at coordinate 326,014 of NZ_CM142701.1, read as the reverse complement.
CAACCCAACGATCAAGGGACGTCATCAAGCCATACCGTTCCGCGGCCGGAATAAAACTGTCGGGCAAAATCATGCGCCCGGCCTCGTCGTGCAGGCGCAACAGAATTTCGATGTGTCCGCCGCCCTTCTCGACATGACCCAGCGCTGCGATTTCCTGCGCGTACAGACAAAAGCGGTCTTCCTCCAGCGCCATGTGCAAGCGCTGGACCCAGGCCATTTCACCAAAACGCAGGGACAGTTCCGAGTCGTCGGCGTGATAGACCTGAACCCGGTTGCGGCCTTTTTCCTTGGCCATGTAGCAGGCCATATCGGCGGCGCGCAGGGATGTTTCGAGGGTGGTCGGTTGCTGGGTGACATGCACCAACCCGATGCTCACGGTGGTCACGAACGGTCGGCCTTTCCACACGAAGTGCAGATTCTGCACGGTCTGGCGCAAGCCCTCGGCGATTTTCTCCGCCGCTTCCGGCGAACAGTTTTCCAGCAGAATGCCGAATTCGTCGCCGCCCAAGCGGGCCAAGGTATCGCCTTCGCGCAATCCCGATTGCAACAGTGCGCAGATATGCCGCAGCAGCTCATCGCCCGCGGCATGACCGCAGGTATCGTTGACCAGTTTGAATTGATCCAGATCGAGGAACATCAGGGCATGCCGACCCGGCTGCCGGGTCAGATTGTGCAGCACCTGTTCCAGGCGATATTCGAATTCGCGGCGGTTGGCGAGTCCGGTCAAGGCGTCGTGGGTCGCCTGCCAGGATAGATTGGCGATGTACTGCCGCTCCTGGGTCATGTCATGCAGGACCAACACGGTGCCACTGACCTTGCCGGCGTTACGGATGGGCGCACCCACCAGCGTGACCGACACCGTGCTGCCGTCCAGGCGCTGAATCAGTTTGGAATGTTCGCTGCCGCCGGTGAGCTGGCCGCTGAGGATATGCTCGATCAGCGTGAAGCCATCGGACTGGGCATTTTCGTCCAGCAGATTGAACAGCGCTGCCAGGGGTAAACCGGTCGCCTGTTCGGCTTTCCAGTGCGTCAACGCCTCGGCCGCCGGATTCATGTAGGCAATGTCGCCCGCCACATCCGTGGTGATCACCCCGTCGCCAATCGATTGCAGGGTGATCTGCGCCCGTTCTTTTTCCAGTTGCAGCGCATCGGCGAAGGCATGGCGTTGCTTGAGCAGTTTGTGCGTGCGCATCAGGGCCAGTGCAATCAGGCCCAACGCGGTGGCGAGGTTGGTCACCAGCAGCAGACGCAGAATGACCCGCGACCCCTCCCCCAAGGCATCGCTGAACGCTTTGGCTGCGGGGGTGACTTCATCGTTGATCGCGAAAATCTGTTCCTTCCAGCGTTGAATGTCTGCGTGAGAGGCCGGGCTGGTGGCGAGGTGCTGGTGCATGTCCCGCGCAACATCATCGAGCTTGACCAGGTAGAAGTCACCCACGGTCCAGAGGTCGATGGCTTTTTCAAGGTAGGTGAAATGACGGAAGTTGAGGTACAGCCAGATCAGGCTGGAAACGTCGTCCCGGTGATTGCCACCCTTGATAATCGCCGCGCGTGCCGCCTCGATGTTCGGCGGTTGATGATCCAGCGCCAAACGCAACTCGTGACCGCCCTGAGGCACGGCAATGGCGTTCTGGTACTTGCGAAAAATCCCTTCGTCGCCGTTGTCGGCATAGAGATTGAGGTAATAGATCGCGTCTTTCTGGCCCTTGGACCACAGGCTTTCACCGGCAACGTAGCCACGGACCGCCGAAAGAACATACAGGCTGACGCCGCCCAACAAAGCCTGAAACAGCACGACGGCAATAAATGGCCAGACGATGCCCAACAACCGTGGCGTTCCGAGAGTCCGCGTTTGATTCATGAGATCCCTTGCATTAGCACTGCTTGATCGTCTTCCGGACGAAATCGCTAAGGCTAGCCTAGGATGCGTTATCGCTCTAGGCAAGCCGGCAAAGCGTGTACTCGAAAGCAGCATGGTAACAGTGTCGCGAGACAGCGCCGGACGATCGTGCACACACGTTTGAACAGACCTTGCACGTGCCCCACCGTTCACTCGTCGTGCTTCGTCGAGACAGCCTAAATCTGCTGCAAATGCCCATACAGTTTGGCGTACAAACCACCCTCGGCAATCAACTGCTGATGATCGCCATCCTCGGCAATTTGCCCGCCATCGAACACCAGCACCCGGTCGGCCTGCTTCACCGCAGACAACCGGTGCGCGATGATCAGCGTGGTGCGGTGGCTCAGAAACCGCGCCAACGCCTGGTGCAGGTTGTATTCGGTGGCGGCATCCAGCGCCGAGGTGGCCTCGTCGAGGATCACCACTTTCGGCTCGGCCAGCACCATCCGCGCAATGGCCAGGCGTTGCCGCTGGCCGCCGGACAAGCGCACGCCGGAACGCCCGACGATGCTGTCCAGGCCGTTGGGCAACTCGCGAATCGTCGCGTGCAGTTGCGCGATTTCCAGCGCCTGCCAGCAAGCCTCGTCGCTACGTTTGCGGCCCATGGTCAGGTTGGCCCTTACGGTGTCATTGAACAGCGCCGGATGCTGCAGGACCACGGCGACATTTTCCCGCACGGTTTCCAGACCGATCTCTTGCTGGGTCGAACCACCGAAGCGAATCGTCCCGGCCTGCGGCGTGTACAAACCCAGCAGCAACTGCACCAGCGTGCTTTTACCGCCACCGCTGGCGCCGACGATCGCGACTTTTTCACCCGGCGCAATCGACAGGTCCAGCTGATTCAGCACCAGTTCGTCGCCGTAGCCGAAACTCAAACCCCGGACTTCGATACCCACGGTTTCGCGACCAATGAACGGGTCGACACCGCCGGGATACTCCGGCTCATCAGCCCTGGCCAGCAACTCATTGATCCGCGACAGCGCGCCACCGGCGGCATAGTAGGCGTACTGCAGGTTGAGCAGTTGTTCCACCGGGCCGATCATGAACCACAGGTAGCTGAACACCGCGAGCATTTGGCCGATGGACAGGTCGGAAAACAGCACCGTGAGCATCGCGGCGGCGCGGAAAATATCGATACCGAACTGGAACAGTAAACCGCTGGCCCGGTTCGAGGCATCGGTTTTCCACTGTGAAGTCACCGCGTAATCGCGAACCTCTTTTGCCCGTAAGCCGAGGCGCCCGAGGAAATAACCCTGACGGTTGCCCGCACGCACTTCCTGGATGGAATCGAGGGTTTCGGTCAACGCCTGCGTGAAGCGCGAGGTGCTGTCGTTCTCGAGCTTCTTCAGGTGTTTGACCCGCTTGCCCAACAGCACCGTGGCGTAGATCACCAGCGGATTGAACAGCATGATCAGCAGCGCCAGTTTCCAGTGCATCCAGATCAGGATGCTCGCAGTACCGACCAGGGTCAGCATGGCGACGAGGAAACGGCTGAGGGTTTCGCCGACGAATTTGTCCACGGTGTCCAGGTCAGTGACCAGGTGCGTGGTCACCGTGCCGCTGCCCAGGCTTTCGTATTCCCCCAGCGAGATGCGCTTGAGCCGCTCGATCAACCGGGTGCGAATGCGGTACACGATGTCCTTGGCCAGCGCCGCGAACAACTTGGCCTGCACCACGTTGAACAACAGGGCGCCGCAGCGCAGGGTCAAGGTCACCACCAGCATCAGGCCAATGTAGCCCGCCGCTTTTTGCCAGTGTTCCGGCAGCGCGTGGTTCATCACCTTCAGCGCGGAATCGCCATGGCCCAGCAGCACTTCGTCTACCAGCAATGGCAGGAGCAAAGGGATCGGCACGCTGCACAAGGTCGCCAGCACAGCCACGCCGTTGGCGATCCACAGGGCTTTCTTGTGATGCAGGGCCAGGCGGCGAATTTCCGCCCAGCTCAGTCGGTCGATGCGTGCAGCGGCTGGGGGGTTATCGGGCAGATCAGGCACAGGCAGCGCGCTCCAGCCAACGGCCTAGCAGCGGTGACAGTTCGCTTAGAGGCTGATACCCATTGGTCAACAGGGCCAGTTGGCCATCACGTTCAGCCAGCAAGGTCGGGAAACCGGCAATGCCCAGATCCTGTACCCAGGTGAAGTCGGCCGCGGTGGCGGCATGTTGATCGGCGCGGTCGAACGCGGCAGCGAACTCGATGCGCGGCAGACCGGCCTGCTCCGCCAGCTCTACGAGGACGCTGGCGTGGGTGACATCGCGACCTTCGGCATAAAAAGCACGCTGGATCAAACCGAGCAGTTTCCACGCGCAATCCGGTGCGAGGCTGCGTGCGGTCACCAACGCCCGACAGGCGGGCTCGGTGTCGTAGACGAAGCCTTCGGGCAACGCACCTTCGGTCTTGAACGGTTGCCCTGTGGCCTCGGTCACTGCCTGCCAATGTTCAAGAATGTAGCGCCGGGTGGTCGGCTCCAGCGCCGAACCGCTGCCAGTGCGCAATCCACCCACCACCAGATGCACGTCGACACCCGCCGCCTGCGCCTGTTCGACCAGCGCATTGGCCACCGGCGCAAAGCCCCAGCACCAGGAACACATCGGGTCCATCACATAGAGCAGGCGGCGTGCAGACATGGTTCAAGCCTCGGAAGGAGTTTGCTTGTAGTTGTAGCCAATTGGGTGAGGCATGTTGCGGGCCTTGGCCAGTTCGATCTGCTTTTGTCGATCAATGGCGCTGCGGCGAGTCTTCTCGCTCAGCTTATCCCAGCAATGTGGGCAGCTGATGCCGGCCACATAGTGCTCGGACGCGCGGTCTTCGACGCTTACGGGGGTGCGACAGGCATGACACTGGTCGTAGTCGCCTTCACTGAGGTCATGACGCACAGTCACGCGGTTATCGAACACGAAACAGTCGCCCTGCCACTTGGTTTCTGCCTGCGGCACCTCTTCGAGGTACTTCAGGATGCCGCCCTTCAGGTGATAGACCTCATCGAAGCCCTGGCTGAGCATGTAGCTCGAAGCCTTTTCGCACCGAATGCCACCGGTACAGAACATCGCGACTTTCTTGTGCACCGCCGGGTCGAAATGGGCTTTGATGTAATCGGGAAACTCGCGAAAACTGGTGGTCTTGGGATCGATGGCGCCTTCGAAGGTGCCGATCGCGACCTCGTAGTCGTTGCGGGTGTCGATCAACAGCACTTGCGGATCGCTGATCAGCGCGTTCCAGTTCTCCGGATCAACGTAGGTGCCGACCTTTTTGTTTGGGTCCACGCCTTCGATGCCGAGGGTGACGATTTCTTTCTTGAGTTTCACTTTGGTGCGATAGAACGGCTGATCGTCGCAGTAAGACTCTTTGTGGTCGATGTCGTCCATGCGCGGGTCGTTCTTGAGCCAGGCCATCAGCCCGTCGATGCCTTCACGCGTGCCGGAGACGGTGCCGTTGATGCCTTCTTCGGCGATCAGCAGCGTGCCTTTGATGCCGTTGTCGACCATCGCCTGCAGCAGGGGCTCGCGCAGGTCGACGTAGTTTTCCAGAGTGACGAACTTATAAAGTGCCGCCACGACAATCTGTTGTGTCATGGGTGATTCTCCAGGTGGCTACCCTCGTAAGGGGTGAACCGGATGCAAAAAAAAACGCGCCGGGTAAGCGGCGCGTTGCGGAGTTTAGCAAAAAAAGGCAGCGGCAAGCGGCAAGCTTCAAACGGCAAGTCGGGAACGCGATACCTCCAACTTGCAGCTTGCAGCTTACAGCCGATTCCGCTGCTTCTCTCCGCCAGCACAGGTCGGCGAGGCCGGGGCCGCGTCGATCTCTGCCCATTCCCGCGGTGTGTAGGTATGCAGCGCCAACGCATGGAACTCGCCCATCAGCTCGCCGAGCGTGCCGTAGACTTTCTGGTGACGCTTGACGCGGTTGAGCCCTTCGAACTGCTGACTGACCACCACGGCTTTGTAATGGGTTTGCAACCCGCGACTGTGCATATGGCTTTCATCCAGCACTTGCAGGTGCTCAGGCTGTAACAGGCCCAGCGTCGATTCGATGCGTTGTTGCATGGTCATACCGAAGCTCCGTTTAAGGCTTTTTCTTGACTGCAGGAGCAGCGGCGCCAGCCTTCGGGTCCAGTTCGTTGGTCATGTCAGCCAACAGCTTGTTGACCACTGGCACGGCGCTTTCGAGCTTGGCCTGCGTCATCTGGGCCGATTGCTGGGTCAGCTGCGGCATTTTTTCCAGGACTTTCTTGCCCAGTGGCGACTGGTAAAACGCTACCAGGTCCTTGAGTTCGGATTCGCTGAAGTTGGTGGTGTACAGCTTGACCATGTCGGGCTTCAGCTTGTTCCAGCCAATGGCTTGGTCCAGAGCGGCGTTGGCTTTGGCCTGGTAGGTTTCCAGCAAGGCTTTTTTCGATTCAGGGGCTTTGGTCTGTTCAAAGCGCTGAGCGAACATTTGCTGCACTTGCATGTACACCGGAGTGCCCAATTTGTCAGCGTGCGCCAGGGTCAGGAAAGCTTCGGCACTGGCGTTGTGGCTGGCGGTATCGGCAAAAACAGGGCCGCTGGCGCAAACCAGTGCAACCGCGGTACAGATGGCACGAAGACGAGTCATCGAGTTTCCTTTTCTAGCAGGCGAGGTAAAACCCCAAGGGCGTCCATTCTGCGCCTAAAAAACTGTGTCACTCAACCCCAAGCCTTACAGGGCCTGAATTAGAGGGGTTGAACGGTCAAATTCCAGACTGATGGAACCACCCGGAGTCATCAGGGCCTAAACTGCGCTATCAGACCTACAGGAGTGTGCACGATGAGCCGTATCGAAACCGACAGCCTCGGCCAGGTTGATGTCCCGGATGAAGCCTACTGGGGCGCTCAGACGCAACGCTCGCTGATCAACTTCGCCATTGGCAACGAGCGGATGCCGCTGGCGGTGCTGCATGCCCTGGCGCTGATCAAGAAAGCCGCGGCGCGGGTCAATGACCGCAACGGCGACCTGCCCGCCGACATCGCCCGGCTGATCGAACAGGCCGCCGACGAAGTGCTCGACGGCAGCCACGACGACCAGTTCCCGCTGGTGGTGTGGCAGACCGGCAGCGGCACCCAGAGCAACATGAACGTCAATGAAGTGATCGCCGGACGGGCCAATGAGCTGGCCGGTAACCCGCGTGGCGGCAAGACGCCGGTGCACCCCAACGATCACGTCAACCGCTCCCAGAGCTCGAACGACTGCTTCCCGACCGCCATGCACATCGCGACGGTCCAGGCCGTGCAGCAACAATTGCTGCCGGCGATCGGTGAATTGTCGGGCGGGCTGGCGGAGTTGGCCGCGCGCCATATGAAGCTGGTCAAGACCGGTCGCACCCACATGATGGACGCCACGCCAATCACCTTTGGCCAGGAGCTCTCGGCCTTCATCGCCCAGCTTGATTACGCCGAACGGGCGATTCGCAGCGCGCTGCCAGCGGTCTGTGAGCTGGCCCAGGGCGGCACCGCCGTCGGCACCGGCCTGAATTCGCCGCATGGTTTTGGCGAAGCGATTGCGGCCGAACTGGCGGCGCTGTCCGGCCTGCCGTTTGTTACTGCGCCGAACAAGTTTGCTGCTTTGGCGGGTCATGAGCCGCTGACCACCTTGTCCGGCGCGCTGAAAACCCTCGCGGTCACCCTGATGAAAATCGCCAACGACCTGCGCCTGCTGGGCTCCGGGCCGCGCGCCGGTTTTGCGGAAGTGAAACTGCCGGCCAACGAACCCGGCAGCTCGATCATGCCCGGCAAGGTCAACCCGACCCAGTGCGAAGCGCTGTCGATGCTCGCGTGCCAGGTCTTGGGCAACGATGTGGCGATCGGATTTGCCGCGAGCCAGGGTCATCTGCAATTGAACGTGTTCAAACCGGTGATCATCCACAACCTGCTGCAATCGATCCGATTGCTCGGCGATGGCTGCAGCAACTTCCAGCAGCATTGCATTGCCGGCCTGGAGCCGGATGCGGCGAAAATGGCGGAACATCTGGAGCGTGGCTTGATGCTGGTGACGGCGCTGAATCCGCACATCGGCTATGACAAGTCAGCGGAAATTGCCAAGAAGGCGTATGCCGAAGGGTTGACGTTGCGCGAGGCGGCGTTGCAGCTGGGCTACCTGACGGACGCAGAGTTTGATGCGTGGGTGAGGCCGGAGAATATGATCGAGGCCGGCGCCAAGGGTTAGGGCTTGTAGCGCCTGACCCTCCGTCATCGCGAGCAGGCTCGCTCACACCTGGAACTGCGCACGCGGTCAAGTGTGGGAGTGAGCCTGCTCGCGATGAACGATAACGCGGTCTAACCGGCCGCCATCCGCACCCGACGGGCTCTGAGCCCTGCAATGAGCGAAGGCCCCAACGCCACCAGCGCCGACCCCAACACCACCAACACCGCCCCGCCATATCCGAGCCCATTGATCGTCTCGGCATGCACATAGTCCGGCCACCACCAGGCTGCCATGGCCACCGCCGCGAAGGTCACCAGGGGCGTAATCGCCAGCGTCGCACTCACCCGCGACGCTTCCCAATGCGCCAGCGCTTCGGCAAATGCGCCATAGGCAATCAGCGTGTTCATGCAGCAAGCCAGCAGCAACCAACCTTGCAGCGGCGTCAGTTGCAACGCTTCCAGCGGATGCACCCACGGGGTCAGCAACAGACCGCAGAACAGATAGATCACCATCATGACCTGCAGCGAGTTCCACACCGTGAGCAATTGCTTCTGCCCCAACGCGTAGAAGGTCCAGACTGTGGAAGCCAGCAACACCAGCAGCACGCCCGCGGTGTAATCGGTCAGCGAGGTCAGCAATTCAGCCAGACGCTGGTTGAAAAACAGCCCGAATCCGATCAGCAACACCAGCAGGCCAATCCCCTGCCCCACGCTGAAACGTTCCTTGAACACAAACAGACTGGCGATCAGCAGCATGATCGGCCCCATCTGCACCACCAGTTGCGCGGTGCCAGGGCTGAGCAGGTTCAGGCCCGTCAAATACAGCACGTAATTGCCCACCAGCCCGAGCACCGCCATCAGCACCAGCCAGCCACCGCGCGGGCCCAACACTTTGTGGCTGGGCAGGCGCCTGGTCGCTGCGAGGTAAATGAACAGGCAACTGCCGGAGACCACCAATCTAAACCAGGTCACTGTCACCGGGTCCATCACCAGCAGTACTTGCTTGAGTTTGATCGGCAGGATTCCCCACAACAACGCGGTCAACAAGGCCAGGAACAGACCGTAAACCCAGCGACCGGATGAAATGTGCATGCGTACCCCGAAGCCAGTTGGCGAGAACCGACATTCTAGGCGCAGCGGCGCCTAGCACACAGGGACAGTTGGCGAGCGGACGCAAATGAAACTGTGCGGGTCGCAGCAGTAAATTGACGAAATGCCGTCGATCAGTTGGCAAGGCGCTGTAAGCGGTTCATGCATAAGCTCACTGGATTCAGGAACCCTCAGGAAACCACCATGTACGGCATGCGTGCTCAGGACAAGGCTCCGGCCACCCGCTTCCGTTGCGCCCGACTGTGTCGGGTGAACGGGGAGTTATATTTCAGCACCCGGGAAAACACGCTGGAGGGACCGTTTGACAATCCGCAGGCGGCGGCGCGGGAGATTGAGGCGTATATCGAGCGGATGCAGCGATTGAGTGCCAGTCTTTAGACCGACGCGTTACCATCGTCGGATCGCCGCCCGGACCGGCTCACTCCCACAGTGGATCTATGTCTCGCACGTGATCCCTGTAGGAGTGAGCCTGCTCGCGATGGCGATGGAAAATTCAACACAATTCTGTGGGTTATCGCACCGCTTCAAACAACCCGGTCGCCCCCATTCCGCCGCCCACACACATGGTCACGATGCCGTAGCGCAAATCCCGCCGCTGCAACTCCCGCACCAGATGCCCGACCTGACGCGAACCGGTCATGCCAAACGGGTGACCGATGGAAATCGAGCCGCCATTAACGTTGTACTTGTTGTTATCAATTCCCAGGCGATTGCGCGCATACAGGCATTGCGAGGCAAACGCTTCGTTGAGCTCCCACAAATCAATATCCGCGACCTGCAAACCCTTGGCCTTGAGCAATTTCGGCACCGAGAACACCGGGCCGATGCCCATTTCATCAGGCTCGCAACCGGCCACGGTGAAACCACGGAAGAACGCTCTGGGCTTCAACCCCAGTTCAAGCGCTTTTTCCAGGCTCATGACCAACGTCATGGACGCGCCATCGGACAACTGCGACGAGTTGCCCGCTGTGACCGAACCGTCCTCGGCAAACACCGGTTTCAATCCCGCCAGGCTTTCCAGCGTGGTGTCGGGGCGATTGCAGTCGTCGCGATCGACAACGCCATCGAGAATCTGCACCTGGCCGGTGGCCTTGTCTTCCACGCGATACTTCACCGCCATTGGCACGATTTCGTCGTCGAACAACCCGGCAGATTGCGCGTGAGCGGTACGTTGCTGACTTTGCAGCGCATACAGGTCCTGTTCTTCGCGGCTGACGCTATAGCGCCGCGCAACGATCTCCGCTGTCTGGCCCATCGGGAAATAGATGCCTGGCACCTGTTCTTTCAGCAGCGGGTTGATCAGGTTGTCGGTGTTGACGCTTTTCATGGTCAGGCTGATGGATTCGACGCCACCGGCGACGATGATGTCGCTGCAACCGGACGCAATCTGGTTGGCGGCGATGGCAATCGCCTGCAAACCCGACGAACAGAAGCGATTGAGGGTCATGCCGGCAGTGCCGGTGCCCAGGCGTGACAGCACCGCCACGTTGCGCCCGATGTTGTAGCCCTGAGCGCCTTCGTTGGAGCCGGCGCCAACGATGCAATCCTCGACGGTGGCCGGGTCGATGCCGCTGCGTGTCAGCAATGCATTGACGCAATGAGCCGCCATGTCGTCCGGACGGGTCTGGTTGAACTTGCCGCGAAAGGACTTGGCCAGGCCAGTCCGCACGCTGTCGACGATCACCACTTCACGCATGGCATACCTCATTTTTATTGTCGGTTGAGAGTGCACCGAGCATAAGTCCAGCCTCTTCCGACCGCGACAATCATTCACCTGGCGTATGCGTCACCATTGCCTCACTTCTTGTGCTTTTTCGCTTTCTTGTCGGACTTTTCGAACGTCTGTTCCAGCGCGTGGTTGATGGTGCGCAGGACCTTGACCCGCGCCCAGCGCTTGTCATTGGCTTCCACCAGCGTCCAGGGTGAAATTTCGGTGCTGGTACGGTCGACCATGTCGCCGACCGCAGCGCGGTAGGCGTCCCACTTATCGCGGTTGCGCCAGTCGTCTTCGGTGATCTTGAAGCGTTTGAACGGAATTTCTTCCCGCGCCTGGAAACGCTCCAGCTGCGTCTGCTTATCGATGGCCAGCCAGAACTTGACCACGATCACCCCAGACTCGGAAATCTGCTCTTCGAAATCGTTGATTTCGCTGTAGGCACGCAGCCAGTCCGCCGGCGGGGCGAAGCCCTCGATGCGCTCCACCAGCACCCGGCCATACCAGGAACGATCGAACACAGTGAATTTGCCCTTGGCCGGAATGTGCCGCCAGAACCGCCACAGATAAGGTTGCGCCCGTTCTTCTTCGGTGGGCGCAGCAATCGGCACGATGTTGTATTGGCGCGGGTCGAGCGCCGCAGCCACCCGACGAATCGCGCCGCCCTTGCCGGCGGCGTCGTTGCCTTCGAACACGGCGACCAGGGCGTGCCGACGCATGCGTTTGTCGCGCATCAGGCCGGAAAAACGCGCCTGCTCGGTAATCAGTTGTTCTTCGTAATCGTCCTTATCCAGACGCTGGGTCAGGTCCAGGCTATCCAGCACATTCATTTGATCGACACTGACGGGCAACGGCGCGGCGTTGACTTTTTCCGGGTGGATCTGCGAGCGCTTCAGGGCATTTTGCAGACCTTCGAGAAGGATTTTGCCGACCGCCAGGCTGCGGTAATGCGCATCCGCGCCTTCGATTACATGCCACGGCGCGTAGTCGCGGCTGGTGCGACGCAATACGCGTTCGCCGTACTTGACGAATTTGTCGTAGGTTTGGGATTGCTGCCAGTCCAGCGGGCTGATGCGCCAACTGTGCAGCGGATCATCGGCGAGGGCTTTGAGCCGGGCCTTCATCTGCTTTTTGGACAAGTGAAACCAGAACTTGAAGATCAGCGCGCCTTCGTCACAGAGCATTTTTTCGAAACGCTCGGACTGGTTGATCGCTTGATCCAGCACGGCGTCCTTGAACACCCCATGGACTCGGGCCTGGAGCATCTGGCTGTACCAATTGCCGAAGAAAATCCCCATGCGCCCCTTGGCCGGGAGCATCCGCCAGTAGCGCCACGCCGGTGGCCGCGCCAGCTCTTCGTCGGTCTGCTGATCGAACGTGCGCACTTCGATCAAGCGCGGGTCCATCCATTCGTTGAGCAACTTCACCGTTTCGCCCTTGCCAGCGCCTTCGATGCCGTTGATCAGGATGATCACCGGGAAGCGCTTTTGCTGCTGCAGTTCGAACTGCGCCTCGAGCAACGCTTCACGCAGCGCCGGCACTTCGGCTTCGTAAGTTTCTTTGTCAATGGCGTGACCGATTTCAGCAGATTCGAACATAAGGACGGGCTCCTTCCAGAATTGAACAAAGACTAGCGGATTGACCTCACCCGCGCCGCAGAAATCCCGTAGCAGCTGCCGAAGGCTGCTGCTACAGATTATCGCTACCGCCAGGCACGGCGCTTGCGATCAGCTAGAATGCCCGCCTTGCCGTTGCCGAGCCTGCCATGAAACCTGTATTGCCCCACGCCCAGCTCGACTGGAATGACCAAGGCCTCCCGCGCTCGCGGGTGTTCGATGACGTGTATTTTTCCGACCTGTCGGGGTTGGACGAAACCCGTTACGTATTCCTCGAACAGAATGCGCTGGGTGAGCGTTTTGCCGCCCTGCCGGTGGATGGACGACTGGTGATTGGCGAAACCGGTTTTGGCACCGGGTTGAATTTTCTCTGTGCCTGGCAGTTGTTCGAGCACCACGCAATGGCCGGAGCTCGGCTGCATTTTGTCAGTGTCGAGAAGTACCCGCTGAGCGCCCCTGATTTGCAACGGGCACTGGCGTTATGGCCGGAACTCAAAGTGTTTGCCGATCAGTTGCTCGCGCAGTACGTGGCGATTCATCAAGGCTTTCAGCGGTTGGTGCTGGATAACGGTCGCGTGACGCTCACCCTGTTGATCGGCGATGCACTGGAGCAGTTGCCGCAACTGGATGCGCAGATTGATGCCTGGTTTCTCGACGGCTTCGCCCCGGCGAAAAACCCCGACATGTGGACTGCCGAACTGTTCGCCGAACTCGCTCGGCTGGCGGCGCCCGGTTCGACCATCAGCACCTTTACCAGCACCGGATGGGTTCGCCGCTTGTTGAACGCGGCAGGCTTCAAGATGAAGCGCACACCGGGCATTGGCCATAAATGGGAAATTCTGCGCGGCGTGTTCCTTGGCTGGCCTGAAGAAACCACTGCGCCAGCCGCCATCAAACCGTGGTTTGCGCGGCCGACTGCGTTGAACGGTGAGCGTCGCGCACTGGTGATCGGCGCCGGCCTGGCCGGTTGCGCGACGGCCGCGAGCCTCGCTGCACGGGGTTGGCACGTCAGCCTGCTGGAACGTCACGCGGCGCTGGCGCAAGAAGCTTCGGGCAATCCTCAGGGCGTGCTTTACCTCAAACTGTCCGCCCACGGCACGGCGCTGTCGCAGTTGATTGTCAGCGGTTTCGGGCACACCCGACGCTTGCTTGAGCAGCTGCAACGGGGCGTGGATTGGGATGATTGCGGCGTGCTGCAACTGGCGTTCAATGCCAAGGAGGCCGAGCGTCAGGCGCAATTGGCGGCGGCGTTTCCAGAAGACTTGCTGCAGATACTCGACCAGGAACAAGCCGAGTCGCGTGCCGGTATCGGCCTGCCATCGGGTGGGCTGTTTTACCCCGAGGGTGGATGGGTGCATCCGCCGGCATTGTGTCAACGGCAGGCGACTCATCCAAATATTCAGATCATGACCCATCACGATGTTGTTGAACTGCGCCGTGCAGAGGGTCAATGGCAAGCGTGGGATGGCGGAACTTTGCTGGCGACGGCACCGGTGGTGGTGCTGGCCGGCGCCGCCGAGGTCAAGCGTTTCCCCTGCAGCAGCGAACTGCCCCTCAAACGCATACGCGGACAAATCACCCGTCTGCGGCAAACGCTTGGCAGCCAGGCACTGAGCACGGTGGTGTGCGCCGAAGGATATGTCGCGCCGGCACGCCTGGGCGAACACACCCTGGGGGCCAGTTTCGATTTCAATAACGATGACCTGACACCGACGGCGGCCGAGCATGCCGGCAACTTGCAGATGCTTGAAGACATATCGCCGGACCTTCTCGCCCGGCTTGACGCGGACGCCCTGCAACCTGATGCCCTTGAAGGTCGCGCGGCATTCCGCTGCACCAGCCCGGATTACCTGCCGATTGTCGGCCCACTGGCTGACGCACAGGCATTCGCCCAGGCCTATAGCGCTCTAAGCAAAGACGCCCGGCAAACACCGGACACCCCTTGCCCTTGGCTGGACGGCTTGTACATCAACAGCGGCCACGGTTCGCGAGGTTTGATTACCGCACCGTTGTCAGGCGAATTGCTGGCTGCCTGGCTGGATGACGAACCGCTGCCAATGCCCAGAGCGGTGGCCGAGGCCTGTCATCCGAACCGTTTTGCACTACGTCGATTGATACGGGGCAAAAACTGAGGCGTTCAGTCGAACGCGAAGCAAACCTTTGACTCCTCTGCCGTGATGGCCGTGTCGGTCAGACGTTTCAACAAATCTGCCTCTGCGCTCTTCAATTCAGCGGCAATGCTGTCAGCCTGTTTCAGATACTCCGCGCCAAGCGTCACCTGGTTGTCATACGCCGTCTGCATGCGCGCGTGAAAAGGTGCGGCCAGGTCGGTGAACTGTTTGGCATATTGCTGGCGCAAAAAATCGACCCAGAATGTGCGGCTACTGAGGTCAGTCGACAGTTCAGGCGATAGCTCCGCCGCCACAACCCTGTTGTAGGCACTGTTGAGGTTCGCTGATGTCGTACGGGCTAGCGCGGCATAACGCATATGGCGGGGCTGACCGACAAGATTGAGTCTGTCGGCCAGGCCAGAGCGATAGGCCAGGTTTACCTCAATGGGATCGAGTGTTTTATCGGATTCAACCCGTTCCAAGGCAATCCTGGTGAGACAGTCCAGGCGAAACATGCGTCGCCCAAGACGTAACAGTCGAGCGGCCTGATCATGGGTATTGGCCGACAGCCGAACCACCGAATCGAGGTCTACGGCCACCTCAAGGTCACTGAAAATAGTCGCTGCAGAATCCGTGCAACGAGCTTTCTCCGCCATCGCCAGCAACTGAGTGCCCAATGCGGGGGAAGTCTGAGTCGCGTGAATCACATTCCAGACTCGTCGGGTCATGTCTTCGTGCACGAAACGGCTGTCAGCAGTGCCTCCAATGTCAGCCAGCAACTCAAAGAATTTGCTTGAATCGGGCTCGTTCTTCACTGCCTGCCAGGTGCGATTACGGCTCGCAAAGTTCTCTTCAAGCGAGTGTGGCATCCACAAGTCCCGGGCCCGTTGCTCTGTCAGCGATGTGATCTTATCGGGCAGCCGCCGCATCCCGATGCCCGTACTGTCACGGTAGGTTTCCAGCTTCGCGAGGCTCGCTGCGGATAACGGGTTGCCGGACAGGTCGATCTTCTCAGCGAATTTTGCCGGCACCCGGAACAGCCAGTCGGGCAACTCCTTGATCTGGTTATCCTTCAAATTCACGATGTCCAGATAAGGCAGGCGAGCCAGCCCGACGGGCAACTCCGTGGTGTAGGTCTCGCCCAGGAACAGGGCCCTCAGATCAAACATTTTGCTGACATCAATCGTGCCGCCCAACCGATTGCCGGTGAGTCCCAGCGTGCGCAGATTGCGCATCGCCGCCAGCTTGGGCAGCGTGTGTTCAGTCAGTTTTATCCGATTACCGTTGAGGCTCAGGTGCTCGAGGTCAGGCATAAGTGACAACATTTCAGGCAATCGTGTGAGCTGATTGCCGTCCAGCTCCAGCGTCACCAGACCTTTGAATGGCTTGAGAAAATACGCCAACTCATCGCCCATCTCCATGTGCTTGATCGAGAGACTGCGGACATGCGCCACATCCTGCTCGGTTAGCGAAGGCAGTGGCCCTGATGGATTGCGTTCCAGCGAAAGCCGGGTAACCGGCTGGCCCAGCGGCCATCGCGGATGCGCCACACGACGCCAGCAGTTTTCGAGCACATTGGCGACCTGACGACGATTGACCCGGACATCGTTGAGTGGTCCCGGCAGCTTCTTCATTTGCACCTCATCTTCGCGCCAGGTTCGCAACACGCCGCGGAATGTCCTCAATTGCTGCTCCAACTCCCTGATCCGGTTTACCCGCAATGTCAGCGTAGTGCCCGCCTCGTCGAGGAACGACGAGACCTGGGCATCGGTGAACGAGGGAAAGAGTTTTCTGACTCTACGAATCAATCCCCTCGAATAGGAGCTCGCCGCTGGAGGATCCGCCTGGACACAGTCCGGAAAATATTCCGCTGCCTCACTGCTTTCGCCCCGTAACAACCGCCCGGTCCGCGCAGAATCGCCCGCACCTGCCCTCGCCAGCCGTGCCCGTAGCGTCGAGACATCCAGCGCATCGTTGCCGGTCAGGCTCATGCGCACGCGTTGGGTGGCGGGCAATGCGTCGAGTATCGCTTGAGACAGCGATTCGCTGGTCAGCGTGGAGGACACGTTGCCAACGTTCCGAGTGACCTGAAACCCGAAAGGCTTTTTGACAATGACCCCGTGCGACAGCGCATCCGTTTTGCCCACACTGTCGAGCAGGGATCCGCTCGCTGAACCCTGGCGTACTTCCAGTCGGTAACCGTCGTCCCAGCCTTGCACCTGGTCCATCAGCCTGAGCGCCAGCGTGTCGGTGTCGGCACTGGCCAGTTGCGGGAAATGCAGCCCCGTCAGTGCACGGTCCTGCCTGATAGCCGATTGCGCTTCACTGACCTGCCGGGTGAGATCAATCCCCAGGATTTTGCGGTCATGAAGAAAACTGCGATCCCTGCCAGACGCATTCTCCAGCAACTCCTGACACACACGGGTCGGCAGGTCAGGCGCTTGCTCATGCAGCGTGGCGGCATCACCGGTAGCGGTGCCGTCATATTTTTTATATAGCCAGTCACGCAACGGTTGGCGATTGTACTTGAGGCTCGCCCCGATCTTCTTCGCCAAGCGCTGCGATTGCGACTCAGTGGTTGTGGCACCGATGATGGCCTCGACTTCGTCTGAATGGAGACCGCTGATGACCGAGTCGAGCAGTTCTCCGGCATCCAGTTGCGCCTGACTTACCGGCACGCGGTTGATGGCATCGTTGTGCAGTGCGGCCTCGGGGAAGCGTGCCACGACCCGATCTGCGTCGTCGCGCACTTCAATGAAACGATCTTCCGGCCAGCCGGGCAGCCTCGGCAGCGTATGCAATTGCTCCTGAACAAAGTCCGTATTCGCGCTCTTTGCGCGCTCCATGGTCGCAACGATATCGCTGATGGAGTTTTCGAGCCTGACGCGTTCAACACAGTCGTTCAGCCGTTGTGGCAATTTGAGGTTGGCTTCATGCATTTGATGCAGCGTGTCAGTCGACAAACCGGTGATTTCGGCAAAAGGTTCCAGGTCAATACCGAGTTCCGTCAGGCGCGGACTGGTGCGTCCCAACGCATACCCGTCGTCGCGCCATTCGTACGCGTGCTCGTAGGCATGGCGCCAGCCACCCTCTACGTTTCGCTCAACGGCGGGCTGGAAAGCGTCCGCTCGTACCGGATGGCTGATGGTCCATGGCGATGCTGCTGTGTTTTGAGTGACTCGATAGGCCGCCCCATCCATGACGATTGAAGTCAGTCCGGCATGCCGGTAGATCCCTTGCGAATCAGCTTGCACGTCGGCGGGCAGTGTCCTTGTCTGCTTGTAGGGATCAAGGTCGGGTTTCCATAACCTGGCTTTGCCGTCCGCGCGCGTGACGGCCTCGAACCCGTCAAAGAATGCCTCCTGTTCTTTCACGCTTTTGCCGAGGGCTGAAACAACTTTGCCTCCCACCGCAAATGCCGCCATTTGCGCGATATTCTCCGTAACGTTGAGCAAATGGGTCAGGGCCTCTTTGCGCTCGCCATGCGTCCAGTCGACCACCCCTTCATAGACCTCACTGACAATGTCGACAGCGGCCGCCGCCAACATCAACTGGCCGATTACCGGGACGAAAAAAGCGGCCGCGCTCAGCAGCAGCAAACCGCCATCCAGTAACAGCTGAATGGTTTTTTCCCGTTGTTGCTCGTCTACGTCTGCGCTCGGGACGACGAGCATCCGCGCATCCTTCTCGATTTTGCTGACGAATGCGCTGTAGAGAAAATAGCTCGATGAGGCATTGGCAGGCATGGCGGCGAGCGTTCCTACCATTTTGTCTTTATCGAAACGGCTGAAAAAATCGATCTTGTCGTTGCCGAGCAGGAATAGCTCGACGAAGCGTTTTCTGTAACTTGAGCTCTGCAGGTGGAGCCCGAGGTAGACCTTGAACTCATCGAGCGAAGCGTATTCATAGAAGGGTCGCCGGGGCTCATTCGGCATGTAAACCACGCACCTGGCGTCAGGCTCGATATCAATGGACAGCTTGCTGAAGACCAGCACTCCGACCAGGCAGATGTCATGGATCATCAGCCCTTGCCAGTTCACCGGCGCACCATCAAACACGGCGTCTTTGACTTGAGCGGCCGGCACATCCTGGTCGATGATCTTTAACAACGCTGGGTACGCCGCACTGCTGATGTCTTTTTTCAGGTAAGCGATGTGAGCGGCGACTCGCATGTCCAGACGCTTCAACCGGCGGATGTGGGCAGTGTTCGCGGGGGCGCCATCCGCCACACTACCTGCGGCGGGACCCGGCAAGACTTCGTGAATGTGTTGCTGATAGCGTTTGCCGAGGTCCAGTTTGCGGCAAAGATCGGCGAAGTTTGTCGGCGTGATATCGGTGCCTGACTGGACCTGCGCGTTGATTTTGATCAAGGAGTGGCTGGAAATGCCACCACGCCGCGTTTGCTCGTCAGTGAAGTTTTCCATGGCCGCGTGTAGCAGGCTGCGGGGCTTGATGTCGGTATAGCTCTCGTAACCGAACGGCAAGGTGCCAGTCCCCGCGGCGAACTTTGTGATGATCTCCAATGTGTCTCGCTCGACGTCGACTTCAACTTTCCATTTTTCCTTGAGCAACGTCGTCAGTTGCTCTTTGCAGAACCTGTCCATCGGCTTGAGCCGTGCAAGAACCATTGAGGCCTTGGCATGCAGGAGATGAGACTGCGCAAGGTCTGCATTCAGCGCCTGGACAACACTCGGTTCAGCTGCGGCCAACCAGTCTGGAATGGCCTTGCGAAGGACTTCCGCCTTGTCCAGATCACCCGCATGTTCCAGCAAGGCAGCAAGTCGATCGGAGGACGTAAATATCACCCCAGGGAGATTTTGTTGGGAGGGCAGCATGAGCAATATCCTTATTGCTTTGAGAAGGGCTCAGTCTATGAAGCCCGCCAGGCAATTGATAATTCGAATACCGGATTGAATTAACGCGCATTCAAGCAGCTACTCGGATGCTTCCCAGCATTAATTACCGCCACCGCCCTGAACATTTATGCCTGCCTGCCATTGGTCCGGCAAATCCCGCTTATAACCGATCGATCTAAAACTCCCATTACCGAGGCAGGTCAGTTTCTGGGTACCCGCGCTTTTGGTGCGGTAGCGATTGACCCTCCCCAACGGAAAAACCGGTAAGGACTTTATGTGCGGATTAGCTGGCGAGTTACGCTTCGATCATCAACCTTCGGACCTTGCAGCCGTTGAACGGATGACCCATCACTTGGCACCACGCGGCCCTGACGCATGGGGGTTTCACAGCCAGGGGGCGATTGCCCTGGGCCACCGTCGCCTGAAAATCATGGACCTGTCGGACGGCTCTGCGCAGCCAATGGTCGACAGCCAACTGGGCTTGTCACTGGCCTTCAATGGCGCAATTTATAACTTTCCGCAATTGCGCACCGAGCTCGAAAGCCTCGGTTATGCCTTCTATTCCGGCGGCGACACCGAAGTCTTGCTCAAGGGTTACCACGCCTGGGGCGAAGCGCTGTTGCCAAAACTCAATGGCATGTTCGCCTTCGCCATTTGGGAGCGAGACGCCAAGCGCCTGTTCGTCGCCCGTGACCGTCTCGGCGTAAAGCCGCTGTACCTGTCGCGCACCGGCCAGCGCTTGCGCTTTGCTTCCGCGCTGCCGGCGTTGCTCAAGGGCGGCGACATCAACCCGATCCTCGATCCCGTGGCGCTCAACCACTACCTGAATTTTCACGCCGTTGTCCCTGCACCGCGCACCTTGCTGGCCGGCATTGAAAAACTGCCGCCCGCGACCTGGATGCGTATCGAAGCGGACGGCACTACTGAGCAGAAAACCTGGTGGACCCTGCCCTACGGTCCCCACGCTGACGAAATGGATCTGACCCTCGAAGACTGGCGCGACCGCGTACTCGACAGCACCCGCGACGCCGTGGCGATTCGCCAACGGGCGGCAGTCGATGTTGGCGTGCTGCTCTCGGGCGGCGTCGATTCGAGCCTGCTGGTGGGTCTGCTGCGTGAAGTCGGTGTGGACAACCTGTCGACCTTCTCCATCGGTTTCCAGGACGCAGGTGGCGAGCGCGGCGACGAGTTTCAGTATTCGGACCTGATCGCCAAGCATTCCGGCACCCAGCACCACCAGTTGCGCATCGACGAAAAAGAGATCATCGAACAACTGCCGGCAGCGTTCCGCGCCATGAGCGAACCGATGGTCAGCCATGACTGCATCGCTTTCTATCTGTTGTCCCGCGAAGTCGCCAAGCATTGCAAAGTGGTGCAAAGCGGCCAGGGTGCAGACGAACTGTTCGCCGGGTATCACTGGTACCCGCAGGTCGATGGCGCTGATGATCCGTATGCGGCCTATCGCGAGGCATTTTTCGACCGCAGCTATGAGGACTATGCCGCCACCGTGCAGCCGAAATGGCTGACGGCGAATGACGCCGCCGGCGACTTCGTGAAAGAACATTTCGCACAACCCGGCGCCGACGCTGCCGTGGACAAAGCGCTGCGTCTGGACAGCACGGTGATGCTGGTGGATGACCCGGTCAAACGCGTCGACAACATGACCATGGCCTGGGGCCTGGAGGCGCGTACGCCGTTTCTCGACTATCGCCTGGTAGAGTTATCGGCGCGGGTGCCGGGCAAATTCAAGCTGCCGGACGGCGGCAAGCAAGTGCTCAAAGAAGCCGCGCGTTTGGTGATTCCGAGCGAAGTCATCGACCGTAAAAAAGGCTACTTCCCGGTTCCGGGCCTCAAGCATCTGCAAGGTGACACGTTGAATTGGGTGCGCGAATTGCTGCTCGATCCAAGCCAGGATCGCGGCTTGTTCAACCCGGCCATGCTCGACCGTCTGCTGACCGATCCACAGGGCCAGTTGACCCCGTTGCGCGGCTCCAAGCTGTGGCAACTGGCGGCGCTGAACCTGTGGCTCAGTGAACAAGGAATCTGATTGATGAAACCTCACGCCACGGCGTACAGCCAACGCCTGTTGCGCGGTCAGGCGCCCTCCTACGAACGCTTGCAGGCGCGACTGGCCGAAGACGGCAGCGAGCTGGGCGCCGCGCCGATTGCCGTGCATTGCGGTTGGGGCCGGTTGCTGATCGGCCACACGTTTCCCGATCCGGCGAGCCTCGCCCAGGAGTTGCTCAACGAGCAGCCGGGAGAGCGGGACATCGCCTTGTATGTCGCCGCGCCTCAGCAAATATTGGGACTGGAGCCGGCGCAGCTGTTTCTCGATCCGTCCGACACTTTGCGTTTATGGTTCAGTGATTACCGGCAGGCGACCCGGGTGTTCCGCGGCTTTCGTATTCGTCGTGCACAAAGTGATGCGGACTGGCAGGCAATCAACCGGCTGTATCAGGCACGCGGCATGTTGCCGATCGACGCCAATCTGCTGACTCCGCGCCATCTTGGCGGCCCGGTTTACTGGCTGGCCGAAGATGAAGACAGCGGCACGATCATCGGCAGCGTCATGGGCCTCAATCACCACAAGGCGTTCAACGATCCGGAAAACGGCAGCAGTCTGTGGTGCCTGGCAGTCGATCCGCACTGCTCGCGACCCGGCGTCGGCGAAGTGCTGGTGCGGCACTTGATCGAGCACTTCATGAGCCGTGGGTTGAGTTACCTGGACCTGTCGGTATTGCACGACAATCGCCAGGCAAAAAGCCTGTACGCCAAGCTCGGCTTTCGCAACCTGTCGACCTTCGCGATCAAGCGCAAAAACGGGATCAATCAACCGCTGTTTCTCGGTCCTGGCCCTGAAGCCGAATTCAATCCGTATGCGCGGATCATCGTCGATGAGGCGCATCGGCGCGGCATTGAAGTACAGGTCGATGACGCCGAGGCCGGTCTGTTCACGTTGATCCATGGCAGTCGGCGGGTCCGCTGCCGTGAGTCGTTGAGCGAACTGACCAGCGCTATCAGCATGACCTTGTGCCAGGACAAGAGCCTGACCCACAAGACCCTGAGAAATGCCGGCCTCAACCTGCCGTCGCAACAACTGGCGGGTAATGCCGATGACAACCTGGCATTTCTCGACGAACACGAACGGGTGGTGGTCAAACCGCTCGATGGTGAACAGGGTCAGGGCGTCGCGGTGGATTTATCGACCATCGAAGAGGTCCAGCAAGCCATCGACGCAGCCCGCCAGTTCGACAGCCGTGTGCTGCTGGAAAGTTTCCATGAAGGCCTCGACCTGCGGATTGTGGTGATCGGCTTCGAAGTAGTGGCTGCCGCGATTCGCCGGCCGGCAGAAGTGGTGGGTGATGGTCAGCATTCCATCGGCGCGCTGATCGAAGCGCAGAGTCGACGGCGGCAGGCGGCTACCAGCGGTGAAAGCAAGATCCCGCTGGACCACGAGACTGAACGCACGTTGCTGGCAGCGGGCTACGACTACAGCAGCATTCTTGCGGCGGGTGAGCACTTGTTCGTACGACGCACGGCGAATCTTCATACCGGCGGCATTCTTGAAGATGTCACGGCGATTCTGCATCCGACCTTGGTTGATGCGGCGGTGCGCGCAGCTCGGGCGCTGGACATTCCGATGGTCGGGCTCGACCTGATGGTGCCGGCGGCGGATCAGCCGGCGTATGTGTTTATCGAAGCCAACGAACGCGCCGGCCTGGCCAACCATGAGCCGCAGCCGACGGCCGAGCGGTTTGTGGATTTGTTGTTTCCGCACAGTCAACCGGCTGTCTCTTAATCATGTAGTGCCTGATCTGGCGCCATCGCTGGCACCGCAAATTCCCTCATCGAAACCATCGGTGTTCTTTACTCATCAGGAGTTTCCATGACCAGCAAAATCCCCGAACCGGATCTTAACTACCTGCAAAAAGTCCTGCTGGAAATGCTCGCGATCCCGAGCCCCACCGGCTTCACCGACACCATCGTGCGCTACGTCGCCGAACGGCTTGAAGAGCTGGGCATTCCTTTCGAAATGACCCGTCGCGGCACCATCCGCGCCACCCTCAAGGGCAAGAAAAACAGTCCCGACCGCGCCGTCTCCGCCCACCTCGACACCATCGGTGCAGCGGTTCGCGCGGTGAAAGACAACGGTCGTCTGACGCTGGCGCCGGTCGGCTGCTGGTCGAGCCGCTTTGCCGAAGGCAGTCGCGTCAGCCTGTTCACCGACAACGGCGTAATTCGTGGCAGCGTGTTGCCGCTGATGGCGTCCGGGCATGCGTTCAATACCGCCGTAGATGAAATGCCGATCAGCTGGGATCACGTCGAATTGCGCCTCGACGCCTATTGCGCGACCCGCGCCGATTGCGATTCCCTGGGCATCAGTGTCGGCGATTTTGTCGCGTTCGACCCGTTGCCGGAATTCACCGAGAGCGGCCACATCAGCGCCCGCCATCTGGACGACAAGGCCGGCGTCGCCGCGCTGCTGGCAGCGCTCAAAGCGATTGTCGACAGTGGCGAGGAACTGATGATCGACTGCCATCCGCTGTTCACCATCACCGAGGAAACCGGCAGCGGCGCGGCGGCGGCGTTACCGTGGGACGTCAGCGAATTCGTCGGCATCGACATCGCGCCGGTCGCCCCCGGCCAGCATTCCAGCGAACATGCAGTCAGTGTGGCGATGCAGGATTCTGGTGGGCCGTATGACTATCACCTGTCGCGGCATCTGCTGCGGCTGGCCAGCGATAACGAGTTGCCGGTGCGTCGCGATCTGTTCCGCTACTACTTCAGCGATGCGCACTCAGCGGTGACGGCCGGCCATGACATCCGCACCGCCCTGCTCGCCTTTGGCTGCGACGCGACTCACGGCTACGAACGCACGCACATCGACAGCCTCGCCGCCCTCAGCCGCTTGCTCGGTGCCTACATCCTCAGCCCACCGGTCTTTGCCAGCGATGCGCAACCGGCCAAGGGGTCGCTGGACCGGTTCAGTCACCAGATCGAACATGACACGCAGATGGAAAGCGATACGCGGGTGCCGTCGGTGGACAGTCTGGTGGGGCAGCGGTCGGATAGCTGATCCGCTCTTTTCGTTGTCTGACAGATCGCCATCGCGAGCAGGCTCGCTCCTACAGGGGAATGCAATCCAATGTGGGAGCGAGCCTGCTCGCGATGGAGTCAGCCCGGACACCGCATCAGGTCCAGACTAGCCGCAACCGATCATTCGCCGTAGCATCGCGCCATTGTTTCCCCGAGGTGCCTATGCTGATCCCCTACGACCAACTTGAAGTCGACACCCTGACCCGCCTGATCGAAGACTTCGTCACCCGTGACGGCACGGACAACGGCGATGACACGCCGCTGGAAACCCGTGTATTGCGGGTTCGGCAGGCATTGACCAAGGGCCAGGCGCTGATCGTCTTCGACCCGGAAAGCGAACAATGCCAGTTGATGCTCAAACACGATGTGCCAAAGCACCTGTTCGACTGACGGCCTCAACTTTCCTTGGTTTTCGCCAATTTTACCTGGATGCGCTCGTAGACCTCGGCGCGGTGCACGTTGACGCTCCGCGGCGCTTCGACGCCGAAACGCACCGTGCTGCCATTGACGGCCATAACGCGCACCGAAATATCGTCACCGATGGAAATCATTTCCCCCACTACGCGGCTGAGTACAAGCATGGCAATCGTCCTTCAGGGTTATTGAACCCTGAAGATGCCCGGCGCGCGACCAGCGTTCAATGCGATGAGGGCAAATCAGTCCCGCCCTACAGCGCTGAACGAATGCTTCTCTCGGAAACGTCCGACAAGTTGCGGGATTGTTTCAGGAAGCAGAAAAACGCGGGCCGAACAAAATGACGCTCGCGCCGATCACACACAGCGCCACGCCAATCCAGTCCGAACCCAGCGGGCGGATCCGTTCGACCACCGCGAGCCAGCCAATGGATGCAACGATGTAGATGCCACCGTAGGCGGCATAGGCGCGCCCGGCGTAAGTCGCTTCGACGCGGGTCAGCAGCAGCGCGAACAAGGTCAGGCTGAGTAGCGCCGGCACGACCCACCAGACGCTTTTACCCTGGCGCAGCCACATCCAGAAGGCGAAGCAACCGGCGATTTCAAACAACGCGGCGAGAAAGAACCACAGGTAATTGAGCATGCACACGTCTCGCAGGGATGACCGATGGTGGTCACCCTAGCGACGACGGTGCCAACGGGCAAGTTCAGCTTGCGGACTGCTTGGCCTTGGCGCGCATTTTATCGGCCATGACCGTCATTTCGTTATAGAGCAGTTGCGGGTTCTTCTGCTTCAGCGCCCAGGCCATGCGGCCTTGTTCATGGGGCAGAATCATGAATTCGCCGGCGGCGACGTGCTGATAGATGTAGTCGGCAATATCGGTCGCGGTAATCGGCGAGCTTTCCAGCAATTTGCCGACCTGGGCTTTCATCGCCGGCGTCGGCCCCCGGAACGAGTCCAGCAAGTTGGTCTGGAAGAACGACGGGCACACCACGTGCACGCCGATTTCCTGCTGCGCCAGTTCGATCAACAGGCTTTCGGACAAGGCCACCACACCGGCCTTGGCCACGTTGTAGTTGCTCATGGCCGGACCTTGCATCAGCGCGGCCATCGAAGCGATGTTAATGATCTTGCCTTTGCTTTTTTCCAGCAGCGGCAGGAACGCCTTGCAGCCCTTGACCACGCCCATCAGGTTGATCGCGATCTGCCAGTCCCAATCCTCAAGGGACAGTTCGCTGAAGAACCCGCCCGAAGCGACACCGGCGTTGTTGACGATCACATCGATGCCACCGAGTTTCACTTCACAGGCCTGGGCGAAAGCGGTCAGCTGACTGTAGTCACGCACATCGCAACGCTGGATGAAGCCGTCGCCACCGGCTTCGCGAACCCGTTTCAGGGTCTCCTGCAGACCAGGCTCGCTGACATCCGATAGGGCCAGTTGCCAGCCTTCACGCGCCCAGCGCAGCGCGATTTCGCGACCCAGGCCCGAGCCCGCGCCAGTGATCATCATGCGATTTTGCATAGCAAACAGCCTTGTGGTTCCGGGGAAGATGCGTCGAGTGTAGCGAAGGTCCCCGCCTAACCCACGCTCCATCAGATTGCTGAATGGCCCGAGCAAACCGTGCACGCGTACAGCCCACTCATGCGCTCTAAAAAGAAATAAGCCTGTGTTCAAAAAACATTAAAAAATTTGGAATTTTTTCTCATTCACAAGAGTCGGAGTTTGTAAGCAGCTTGGGTTTATTGAGTTCGAGCTGACAGTTAAACGAGTTAAACGCCAGGTAATTTCGGAACACTTCCAACAAGGAAATAGACATGGGCACGATTCTAATCATTATTCTGATCCTCCTGCTGGTAGGCGGCCTGCCGGTGTTCCCTCACTCCAGAAGTTGGGGCTACGGTCCGTCGGGTATCATCGGCGTGGTGCTGGTAGTGCTGTTGATCCTGCTGTTACTCGGCAAGATATAAGGCAGTAACAGGCAAAAAAAAGAGGCCCAGTAGGGCCTCTTTTTTATTGCGCCGCAAAGTTAGTCCGGCTTGCCGTCAACCACACCCGCGGTGTTGTCGAGCAGGCTTTTGGTCGCCGTTTGCAAGAACGACTCAAGTTTTTGCTTTAGGGCGGCTTCGTCAGCCGATTCCGGGATGATTTCGCCTTTCGGATTGGCGCCCAGCTCATATTGATACAACTTTGGCGGCATCTCCTTGGGCAGCACCAGCACGCGGTCTGCAGTCAGCAACGCTACGGTCTGATCGCTGCCCGACGGCTTGATCACACCGAAACCCTTGTCGCCTTCCGGCAGGTTCAGCAAGTCACGACCCCAGCACTGGTGAATCACGTCGCCACCGATGCGACCCATGATGGTCGGCACAATGTCGATCTGGGTGCCCACGGTGTGGTCAACCTGGCCGAACTTGTCCTGGACGCCCGGAGCGATCATCAGCATCGGTACGTTGAAACGACCCAGGTCCATTTCCGTGATCTGTTGTTCGTTGCCGAAACCATGGTCGCCGACGATCACGAACAGGGTTTCCTTGAAGTACGGCTCCTTGCGCGCCTTCTCGAAGAACTGACCCAGCGCCCAGTCGGAGTAACGCATGGCGGTCAAATGTTCGTTGAGGCTGCCACGATCGGTCACGCGCTCAACCGGCAACGGTGTCGGCAAGGCGTAAGGCGTGTGGTTGGACAATGTTTGCAGCAAGGCATAGAAAGGTTTTTTATCCTTGCCGTCGCGGGCCTTCAACTCTTCAAGGCCACGGTTGAACATGTCCTGGTCGGACACGCCCCACGTCGGGTCGGAGAACACCGGATTAACGAAGTCGTTACGCCCGATGAAGTTGGTCATGCCCTGGTTGCTGAAAAAGCCCGACTGGTTGTCCCAGGCGAAATCGCCGTTGTAGACATACACGTCGTCGTATTTACGAGCGCTCAGCAGTTGCGGCAGGCCGGACAGTTTGTGGCTGCCTTCCGGCGTCTGCATCAGGTATTCGAAACCTGGCAGGTTCGGGAAGCAGGCCATGGTGGCGAACATACCCTGGTGGGTGTGCGTGCCGTTGGAGAAGAAACGGTCGAACAGCAACCCTTCTTTCGCCAGTTTGTCGAAGGATGGCGTGACGTTGCCAGGACGTCCCAGCGCGCCCACCGAGTGACCGGCGAAGCTTTCCATCAGGATCACGACGACGTTCTTGATCGGCAAAGTCTTGTCGGCATTCGGGGTGTAGTTGCGGCGAACAGCGGCAGTCTCGGGATCGACCAGTTTGTCGCTCGGGGTCAGCAACATGTCACGCACGATTTGCTGGGCCTGCGATTGTTCGATCGTGGCTTTCCAGATGTTGTCGCGCTCTTCGGACATCCGGCTCTTGGCCGCGGCGATCAGCGACAAGGTGCCATTGAGGCCCAACTGGTTGGCGAAGTTCGAGTCGGTGGTGTAAACGTCACCCCAGCGCAGCGGCGGGCCTTGACGCAACGTGCCGCGGGCGGCGACCACACAGATCAACA
Source organism: Pseudomonas sp. GB2N2 (assembly GCF_054897705.1). Taxonomy (NCBI): domain Bacteria; kingdom Pseudomonadati; phylum Pseudomonadota; class Gammaproteobacteria; order Pseudomonadales; family Pseudomonadaceae; genus Pseudomonas; species Pseudomonas sp. GB2N2. The sequence goes on along the minus strand of NZ_CM142701.1, from coordinate 297,544 downwards.
GGCATACCACGAACACCGCGATGCGCGCGTACCACGGGGCGATCTGGCGAGTGCCGATGCTACCGCCGCTGAACGGACCGCGAGGACGGGTGGCACGGTCGGCGCCCTTGAACGCCAGGGTCAGGATCACGGTGCCCACGACCCAGGCCAATAGGTAACGAACCACCGGAAAACCGTACCAGAGCATGCTCATCACGGTTTTCGGGTCTTCCTTCACATACTGGAAGACCAGGCCGTTGAGCCGTTGGTGGAATTCGCGGTAGAAGTCCATCTCCATCAGGCCGAGGAACAGTGCAATGCTCGAAGCGATGGTCAGCCAGAAACGGAAGAACCCGCGGGCAGCCATGGCCCGGACGCTGAACAGGGCCAGCAACAGCGGAATGCTGAGGTAGACCACCAGGCGCAGGTCGAAGCGCAGACCGTTGGCGAACGCTTCGAAGAACGTCGAGGCCGGGGTGTCGAGGATCATTTCGCGGTTATAGACCAGCAGCGCCACGCGCAGCAGGCTGAACATGACCATCATGACCAGGGCACACAGCAACGTGTAGGCCAGATGCGATTTGACGGTCGGTTGCAGCAAGCGATTAGAAGCTCGCTGCTGATTCAGGGCGTCCGGGATTGCCATGTCGTTTTAGGACCCATTGGAAGTTGAAGTTTCAAAGATGCAGCTGCGCCCTGCCCTCTGTCGGCCAGTTCTCGGCCCCGGGGTTTGCGCGGTGTGCAAATGTTGCACGATCAAACGCGGCATTGCCATTTATTACTGGCTGACCAGACTGTGCGGTGGCGAATTGTCTTGGACACATTGTGAAAATATTGTGCAACGTGCATTTGGAAACAATTTTAACGAGCGCAGGCCCACTCACAAATCATCATGAAAAAAAAACGCCCCGATCAAGTCGGGGCGTTTTATCGAACGAACAACGCTTACTTCTCTGCGCGCTCTTTCAGGGTTTTCAGGGTGTTGAACGGCGCATCGACCACGAATTTGTTGGCGATCATCGATGGCACGCTACCGCCCGGCTCGGTGTGAACCTGATAAGTCACTTCGATCTGGTCGCCCTTGGGCACGAACTTCCAGAAACCGTCGACCTTGGTGACCCGCACGAAACCTTTTTCTTCGGGAATGTACTTCGGCACGCCTTCAAGTTTGCGCGTCAGGCTGCCGTCCGCGCCTTCGGTGGTCGTGACGTGCAGCACCGAATCACGCGCGGTCACCGGCCATGGGGTATTGAACTGGGTGTAGGTCCAGCTCTGGTCGCCTTCGTGCTTGAGCAGTTTTTGCAGTTTGCACTCGTGAATCCAGGTACAGGCACCGGCCACGTCTTCCTGAAGTGCGCGCAGTTTGGCCACGGTGGTTTTCATCAGGGTAACGCCCTGATAAGCCTTGTAGTCAGAGCCGGGCACTTCGCTCAAGGAGACCTTGATGCCGTCTTCATTCTTGGCAACTTTCCAGTCTTCAGCCTGGGCGGCGGAAGTTGCCAACACCACCGTCAAACCACACAGCACAGCCATACGATGCAGCGAACCCATAGTCTTATTCCTTATTGTTGAAGTTCTGTTCGTTGGGCTCGCACCTGCGATCACCTCCAGGTTTTGCGGAGGTGCTCGCAGGTGCGAGCCACACATCACGCCGCCGTCATTTGCTCCCACCAGCCGATCAACCTGATCGCTTCGTCATTGCTGCTTCCGCAGACCTCGACATCGGCTTCGAACGCCGAACAGACCGCAGGACGCTGCGGTTGGCCGAAAATAGTGCACAGGTTTTCGACAGAAAGTTGCACGCAACGTTCTCCCGCGGCTTTGCCATTGGGCATGCCTGGAATCGGCGAACTGATGGAAGGGGCAATGCAACAGGCGCCACAGCCTTCACGGCATTTCATGACGACGAGCTCCTCGCGACGGGCGATGTGTTAAAGGACGGGGCACAGAGTAACCGCTAAAACAGTTGTTTTAAATTACCTGACGCCGGGTTTTTACGCGTAAACGAAGGTGACTGACCAGTCTCCGACCAAGTGTCTGGCTGGTGGGTCACAGATGACCGGGTTCAGCGCTTGAACTCAAACTCCAGTGCGGCGCCGTCAACCTCACGGCGCTCCTCGTTACGCAGTTGCAACTTCATTTCGTTGCTGATCAGCCGCCCGTTCAGCTGAAAGGGCGAACTGCCGGCCTTGTCGCCGAACATTTGCGGCAATACCGCATCGTGCCGAGGCAACGGAACTGTACCCACCGGCTTCAACTCTTCGGCCATATCGCGAGGCAGGCTCAAATCCAGGTCAGCCGAAGGCAGCTGGGTTTTCACCACCTCGCTGGCAGGTTTGGACTTGGAGGCAATCGGCGGGCGTTTTTTCACCTTGGCCACAGGTGTCTTGACGGGCGCGGCTTTCTTGACCGTTACGGTTTTTTTCGAGGGTGTGCTAGCTGAGGGGCTTTCCTGAACGGAAGCCGCCATGATGCTTTCCGCCTGGAAGGTCAGGCAGAGCGACAGCCAAACGGCGGAAAAAATCGGTTTCATGGACCCTACGGAACGAACGGCACTATCGGCAGAGGGCCATATGCTCGCTTGTTGCGCGCGACATGACAAGCTCGGGCGGGAATTACCCGCCCACGTCGTCAGATGCCGCCAGCCATCTCCTGGCAGAGTTGCGTGGCGAGCATGCCTAACGTCATCAAGGCCCGGTCGGCTTCACGATTCCAGGGAGTCCCGCAATTGAGCCGGATGCAATGGTTGAATTGCTCCGTGTTACTGAAAATCAGCCCGGGCGCGATGCTGATACCTTGCTGCAAGGCTCGCACGTGCAATTCCTGTGTATTGACCCTGCCTGGCAGACTTACCCACAGAATGAAACCGCCGGTCGGCCGGGTCATTTGCGTGCCTTCCGGAAAATACTGCTGCACCGCGAGCTGGAAGGCGCTGAGGTTCTTGCGGTATTCCTGACGGATGTAGCGCAGATGCCGGTCGTAACCACCATTTTCCAGATAGGCCGCAATCCCCATCTGCGTCACGCTGCAGGCGGAATGGGTGCTGAAGGTCTGCAAACGCTGGATTTCCTGCTGATACTTGCCGGCGATCATCCAGCCGATCCGCACACCCGGCGACAGGGTTTTGGAGAAACTCGAGCAATAGATCACTCGGTCCAGCCGGTCATAAGCTTTCAGCGCTTTGGTGCGGCCCTGCTCGAACATCAGTTCGCCGTAAATATCGTCTTCGACGACCTGGATATCGAAATCCGAGGCCAGGCGCAGCAACTGTTTCTGCCGCTCTTCCGGCATGGTGCCGCCCAATGGATTGCTCAGGCGTGTGGTCAGCACCAGTGCCTTGATCGACCACTGATTGGCCGCCAGTTGCAGGGCTTCGAGGCTCATGCCGGTGGCCGGATCGCTGGGGATCTCGATAACTTTCAGGCCCAACAGGTCGGCGAGTTGCAGCAGACCGTAATAGGTCGGCGACTCCGCAGCGATCAGGTCGCCGGGCCGCGTCAGCACCCGCAAGGACATCTGCAAGGCGTCGACACACCCGTGGGTGATCACCACTTCCGACGGATCGACCACGACGCCAGCGTCGCGCATTCGAATCGCCACTTGTCGGCGCAAGGGCTCGAAACCCGGGCTGAACATGTAGCTGAAGGCGCGCGGGCTATGGAAACGGGTGACTTTGGCCAACTGCTGATGCAATGCCCGGACCGGCAGATAATCGACGCTCGGCACCGCCGCGCCCAAGGGAAACACGCCCTCTCGGCGGGATTCGACCAGCACTTGCTGAATGATGCTGCTGCGGGTGACCAGACCGGGACGCTCGACCCGGGCAATGTCCGGGGTCGGCGCTGTCAGGGCCGGCGTCTGGTGCACGTAATAACCCGACTGCGGCCGGGCACGGATCAGCCCCTGATCTTCGAGATTGGCATACGCCTGCAACACCGTCGCGTGGCTGACGTTCAGCTGCGAACTCATTTTGCGCACCGAAGGCACGCGTTCCCCCGGTTGATAGACACCGCGGCGGATATCTTCGGCCAGTTGCTGAGCAATACGTTGGTAAAGCAAGAGATTGGTCATGACGCAGCACTCGATTTCACGGGCATTTTATTCTTGTGTGAAACAATACCGGAACAGTTTAGAAGTGTACGGGGACAGTTGCCACAATAGTCGACGGTACAGTGCAGTGTCAGCAAAATCTGTACTGCTCTGCGACGTAATTTGCAGGCACAAAAAAACCCGGCGCTGTCTGGCAGGCCGGGTTTTCCAGACACGCTGCCGTTAGCGGGCGGCGCCGAGCTGGCCTTTTTCGTCGGAGAACACGATTTCTACCCGACGGTTCTGCGCCCGCCCGCGCTCGGAAGCGTTCGCGTCCACCGGAAACTCGTCGCCGTAACCCTCAACCTGAATGCGCTTGTCATCAATCCCCAGGTCCGTCAGCACGTCCGCCACCGATTGCGCACGGTCACGGGACAGCTTGAGGTTGTCCTGCCTGCCCCCGGTGCTGTCGGTATAACCCTCGATGCGCACGATGCGCTTGGGGTTGAGTTGCAGGAACTGCACGATCTTCAGCACCACGCGGTTCGCCGAGTTTTTCAGCTCCGCTTCGCCAGTATCAAAAAGCACATCGCCCAACGTCATGACCAGCCCGCGGTCGGTCTGGGTGGTGGCGAGTGCAACAATCTGTTCTTCAAGCCACTTGCCCTGCTGCTGCACGCTGAGCAACTTGGATTCGCGCAAGGCCAATTGCAGGCGCTGACGCTCCAGTTCGAGTTTCGCCGCACGCTCTTGGTTGAGCACTTGGTTAGTGTGTTCCCGGGCGATTTCGCTGTAGCGCTGGCTCAAATAGGCGTAATGCACCACATCCGACCCGCTGCCCCAGTAGCTGGACAGGCGATCGGCGCGGGCCAGGGATTCACCGGCACGAATCACGTCTTTCGGCGCGATACGCAATACGTTGGCGTCTTCCTTGACCTTCTGGAAGTCGGCACTGGCGTCTTGCAACGCGCTTTCGCTGTGTTGACCGGCGCAGCCATACAGGCTGACGCAAGCCGCGAGGATCAATCCACCGATGGCGCTGGACTTGAGGCTCATTGAGCATCCCCCACTTGCTTGCGCAATCGGGTGATGCGGGTATTGAGCACGTTTAACTGCTCCTCGCTTTTCAGCGTCAGCACCTTGGCTTCAGCCAGACGCGCGTCCAATTCCGCTTGTTCAGCCCGCATCCGCGCGTGCCGGTAGGACTGATCGGTCATGTCGCCCTGGGCGCGGCTGAATTTATCCTCAGCGAGCTTCATTTCCGGCAATTCGTCGGCGTTGGCACCCACGGCTTTAGCTTGTATCAGGGCCTGTTCGGTCAGGCGTATTTGTTCATTCGGCGCCGGATCGGCTGCACAACCCGCCAGAGCCAGAACGGCCAGGGCAGCGAAAAGAGGTCGAATACTCACTAAAAATCCCTACTGTTTTGGGGTACTGACGGGTTGCTGTGGTTGCTGCTTTTGCTGCGCTTTCCAACGCTCGATGTTGCGTTGCAGCACAGCTTCCGTCAGTCCGGACGCGGGCAATTCTGTCATCTTTTTGGCCAGCTGTCCGCGCAACCACGGATCGTTGCAGGCGGAGTTATGGGAAACCGCGAGATACAGGCCCGGTTTGTCGACCGGTTGCGGGCGCGCCACCAGATCGTTGGCCATGCTCAGCGCCTGCGCGGCTGCCATGCCGGAGTAGCGTCCCGCGAGGACAAATTCCACCTCGCCCAAGAGCAATTTCTGAAAGGCCTGGGTCAGGTTTGGTGTACGGGTTAGGGTCAATTGTTGCTCGGCGAATGTGCCGAATTGCGCGGTCATTCGAGACTTTTCCGACACCGCGCCGGGATGACCGTGAAGATCGTGCGCTTCGTTGTAGACCAGTGGCGAGTCCTTGCGAGTCCAGACGAGGTAATCGTTTTCCAGCAGCGGCGGATGAATGTAATCCAGGTTTTCCAGCTCGCTGACCGTCAATGGCGCATCCGCCAGCATGTCCATGCGCCCGCTGCGCACTTCATCGAGCGCCTGGGAGCGCTTGCCGGCGTAGAGCAACTCAACCTTGATCCCCAACTGCGCCGCCACTTGCTGCAACAGATCGGCACTGGCGCCGATCAGGTGTTTGGGGTTCTGCGGGTCTTGCCACAAGTACGGCGGCGCATCCGGACTACCGGTGACCACCAGACGTTCGCACTTGCCCCCCGCCATCGATAGCGTCGGCAATACCGTCAGGCACAGCAGCAATGACCAACCGAACACATGTCGCACAACATTCTCCCACCCGAATCCGCTTATCCCCCGTAGGAGCGCAAAAAAAAACCCGACCAAAAGGTCGGGCTCTTTATAGGTCAAGCGACTGGATTAGACCAGCTTCTCGAACTCGGGGATGGCTTCGAACAGGTCAGCCACCAGGCCGTAATCGGCCACCTGGAAGATCGGCGCTTCTTCGTCCTTGTTGATCGCAACGATCACTTTGGAGTCTTTCATGCCGGCCAGGTGCTGGATCGCGCCGGAAATACCGACCGCGATGTACAGCTGTGGAGCAACGATCTTGCCGGTCTGACCGACCTGCATGTCGTTGGGTACAAAACCTGCGTCGACCGCGGCGCGGGAAGCACCGACGGCAGCGCCCAGCTTGTCGGCCAGGGCGTACAGGTGTTTGAAGTTGTCGCCGTTCTGCATGCCGCGGCCGCCGGAAACGACGATCTTGGCAGCGGTCAGTTCCGGACGATCAGATTTAGCAAGCTCTTCGCCAACGAAGCTGGAGGTGCCAGCGTCGTGAGCAGCAGCAACCGCTTCAACCGATGCCGAACCACCCTCAGCAGCAACCGGGTCGAAACCGGTGGCACGCACAGTGATCACTTTGATCGACGCGTTCGACTGAACGGTGGCGATGGCGTTACCGGCGTAGATCGGACGCTTGAAGGTGTCAGCGCTTTCAACCGAGATGATCTCGGAGATCTGGTCGACGTCCAGCTGCGCGGCAACGCGAGGCAGGATGTTTTTCCCATTGGAGGTCGCGGCAGTCAGGATGTGGCTGTAGCCCTTGCCCAACTCTGCAACCAGCGGCGCAACGTTTTCCGGCAGTTGGTGAGCGTAGGCGGCGTTGTCGGCCACCAGCACTTTAGCCACGCCAGCGATTTTCGCAGCGGCTTCAGCCACGGCGCCCACGTTCTGGCCGGCAACCAGTACGTGGATGTCACCGCCGATTTTAGCGGCGGCAGCCACGGTGTTCAGTGTGGCCGGGGCCACTACTTTGTTGTCGTGTTCAGCGATTACCAAGATAGTCATGATTAGGCTCCTTAACTCAAAGCACCTTCGCTTCGTTTTTCAGTTTCTCGACCAGTTCAGCCACCGACTTGACCTTGATACCCGCGCTGCGTGCAGCAGGCGCTTCGACTTTCACGGTCTTGTTGGTGGAGGCGGTGGAAACGCCCAAAGCGTCCGGAGTCAGCACTTCAAGAGGCTTCTTCTTGGCTTTCATGATGTTTGGCAGGGACGCATAACGCGGCTCGTTCAAACGCAGATCGGTGGTGACGATGGCCGGCAGTTTGAGGGAAACCGTCTGCGCGCCGCCGTCGACTTCGCGTGTCACGGCAACGCTGTCGCCGCTGATTTCGACTTTCGAAGCGAAGGTGCCCTGACCGTAGCCGCTCAATGCAGCGAGCATCTGGCCAGTCTGGTTGTTGTCGCTGTCGATGGCCTGTTTGCCGAGGATTACCAGCTGAGGCTGTTCCTTGTCGACAACAGCCTTGAGCAGCTTGGCAACAGCCAGGGAAGTCAGATCTTCAGCGGATTCGACGAGGATGGCGCGGTCGGCACCCAGAGCCAGCGCAGTGCGCAGTTGCTCTTGAGCGGTGGACGGGCCTACCGAAACCACGACGATTTCAGTCGCAACACCTTTCTCTTTCAGGCGTACGGCTTCTTCCACGGCGATTTCGCAGAATGGGTTCATCGACATCTTCACGTTAGCGAGGTCGACGCCGGAATTGTCCGCCTTGACGCGAACCTTGACGTTGTAATCCACAACGCGTTTGACAGCTACAAGAACCTTCATGGATTCCTCGTTACTCTCCGGTGAAAAGAAAGTCGCCTAGGCGAACCTGGCGGTTGATGCTCGTCGGGCGCAAGGGCACCTCTAAAAACGCCGGCATACGTGTCAAGTGACCCACGCTCATGATGCTGATGACCGTTCGTCAGTAGTGACCGACAAGTCATTCAATATCGCGGCGTGTAAACTGCGCGCCTAACCTGCGGGGCGCATCACCTTGCACTGCCATCGCCCTGTCTTTAGAGGTGCTCTTGATACCCACTGTAAGCCTACGGCGAGCGCAAAACCGACCGTATCTTGACCGGAACGCCTATTCCGGTCAATACGGAAAAATAGCTGTTCATAAGCCGCGTGACTTTGATTTCTGTGGCTTTGAGCCGATTCAAACAAACGTTTGTATTGGACGCTGAGAGTGGTGTAGATATAATGCGCCACCCAGAGAGAAAGGTGGTTCATCGATTGTCCACTTCCCGCCTCGCGCAGGAATTCATGGATGCGACACCAAACCTCCAATTAGAAAAAAAACTGTTGAGCCTTGAGTAGGAGATAACCTGTGGAACGCGAATACATGGAATTCGACGTGGTCATCGTCGGTGCCGGCCCCGCGGGTCTTTCCGCCGCCTGCCGCTTGAAGCAGAAGGCTGCTGAAGCCGGCAAGGAAATCAGCGTCTGCGTGGTCGAAAAAGGCTCTGAAGTCGGTGCACACATTCTTTCCGGCGCGATTTTCGAACCCCGCGCCCTTAATGAATTGTTCCCGGACTGGAAAGAATTGGGCGCGCCGCTGAACACGCCAGTGACTCGCGATGACATTTTCGTCCTCAAGAATGCTGACACCGCGCAAAAAATCCCTGACTTCTTTGTGCCCAAGACCATGCACAACGAAGGTAACTACATTATCTCCCTGGGCAATCTGTGCCGCTGGCTGGCGCAGCAGGCCGAAAACCTCGGCGTAGAAATCTACCCGGGCTTCGCCGCTCAGGAAGCGTTGTTCGACGAGAATGGCGTGGTTCGCGGGATCATCACCGGTGATCTCGGCGTCGACCGCGAAGGTCATCCGAAAGAAGGCCTTTACACCCCGGGCATGGAACTGCGTGGCAAGTACACGTTATTCGCCGAAGGTTGCCGTGGCCACATCGGCAAACAGCTGATCAAGCGCTTCAACCTCGATAGCGAAGCCGACGCCCAGCACTACGGCATCGGCCTGAAAGAAATCTGGGAAATCGACCCGGCCAAGCATCAGCCAGGCCTGGTGGTGCACACCGCCGGCTGGCCGCTGGACATCATGGGCACCGAAAACACCGGGGGCTCGTTCCTTTATCACCTGGAAAACAACCAGGTGGTCGTGGGTCTGATCGTCGATCTTTCCTACAGCAACACTTACCTGTCGCCGTTCGACGAGTTCCAGCGCCTCAAGCATCACCCGGTGCTCAAGCAGTACTTGGAAGGCGGCAAGCGCATCAGCTACGGCGCTCGCGCCATCTGCAAGGGTGGCCTGAACTCGCTGCCGAAAATGGTCTTCAAGGGCGGCGCGCTGATCGGTTGCGACCTCGGCACCCTGAACTTCGCCAAGATCAAAGGCAGCCACACCGCGATGAAGTCCGGCATGCTCGCCGCTGAATCCGTAGCCGAAGCACTGTTCGCCGAGAAGGACGGCACCGAAGAGCTGACCACTTACGTCGACGCCTTCAAGAACAGCTGGCTGCACGAAGAGCTATTCGCCAGCCGCAACTTCGGCCCGGCGATCCACAAGTTCGGCACGATTCTCGGCGGTGGTTTCAACTGGCTCGACCAGAACATCTTCGGCGGCAAACTGCCGTTCACCTTGCACGACACCAAGCCGGATTACGCTTGCCTGAAGCTCGCGGCCGACTGCAAGAAGATCGACTACCCGAAACCGGACGGAAAGATCAGTTTCGACAAACTCAGCTCGGTGTTTATCTCGGGGACCAACCACGAAGAAGAGCAGCCGTGCCACCTGAAGCTGACCGATCCGAGCATCCCGATCAGCAAGAACCTGCCGCTGTACGATGAACCTGCCCAGCGCTATTGCCCGGCCGGCGTGTACGAAGTGGTGACCAAGGAAGACGGCGAGAAGCGCTTCCAGATCAACGCCCAGAACTGTGTTCACTGCAAGACCTGCGACATCAAGGACCCTGCACAGAACATCACCTGGGTAGCGCCGGAAGGTTCCGGCGGCCCGACTTACCCGAACATGTAAGTTGACTGTTTGAACATCAAGGCTCCCGGAACGGGGGCCTTTTTTGTTGCCCACAATTCCTGCTCAGGCGGCGCGCTCATCGCCCGGATTACGCTCAAAGTAACGCTTGTACTCCCGACTGAACTGGGACGTGCTTTGATACCCGACCCGATGCGCCACCTGCGCCACGCCCAACCCTTCGGCCACCAGCAACGTCTGCGCCTTGAGCAAACGCAAACGCTTCAAATACTGCACCGGCGACAGCAACGTGCTGCGCTTGAAATGCTCATGAAAGGTCGACGTGCTCATGTTCGCGCAACTCGCCAGGGTCTCGACGTTCAAGGGCTCGGTGAAATGCCCGTGCAGATGGTTAAGCGAGGCCGCGATTCGCGCGAATTGCCCCTGCTGCTCCACCAATGCTCGCAGCACATCGGCCTGCGGTCCGCGCAATGCCACGAATAACAATTCACGCAAACGCGCCTGCCCCATGATCTGGCATTCCAGTGGATCGTGCAGACAACGCAAAAGCCGTTCAACACAACCGCGCATCGCTTCGTCGAGCACCGCCGAGGTCATGGATTCCGGCGTCTGCGCGGCGACCGTGCGTCCCGGCACCAGACCCATGGCCAGCACCAGTTCGCCCAACAACGCGCGGTCGATGGCGATGGAAACCCCGAGCATCGGCCCGTCTGGCGCTGAAAAAGTTTCGCACTCGAAAGGCACCGGCAATGCCTGTATCAAGTAATGCCCGGCCCCGTACTCCAGCGTTCGCGGCCCCAGATACGCCAGTTTGCTGCCTTGGGCAATGATGACCAGGCTGGGCTCGTAGATTTGCGGGCCACGTGCCACGTCGCAACTGGCGCGCAAAACCTGCACGCCCGGCAATGCCGTAGGTGCGAAACCGTCACGCGTGGTCAGCGGCTGAATCAGCGAAACCAGCGTGGCATTGGCATCGAGATGACGAGTCAACAACATAAGAGCTCTTCACAAAAAAAATCGCGGAATGGGGACGAAAGCATCATCGCAGGTCTGACGGCCAATGCGACCCATTGAAGGCGGATGCCGGAGGATTAGGCATGACACCCGGAGGAATCGCCATGGCCGGTGACCGAGGCGACGCCCAAAATGCACCGCCTCACCTGTCACTGCAATTGCGAGGTTCACCATGTACACCGCCATCGGATACGCCGCCCAGTCGGCCACCACTCCGCTCGCCCCTGTGAAATTCGAACGCCGCAGCCCTCGCGCCGACGACGTGGCGATCGACATTCTCTACTGCGGCGTCTGCCATTCCGACATCCATCAAGCACGCAACGAGTGGGGCATCGCCGTTTATCCGCTGATGCCCGGCCACGAGATCGTAGGCAAAGTTACCGCCGTCGGTGCGAATGTCACCCGGCACAAGGTCGGCGATCTCGTCGGCGTCGGCTGCATGGTCGATTCCTGCCGCAGTTGTGAAGCGTGCCAGTCTGACCTTGAGCAATATTGCCTCGAAGGTCCGACCATGACTTACGCCACGCCGGACCGGGTCGATGGCAGCAACACCATGGGCGGTTATTCCGACAGCATCGTGGTCAGCGAGCACTTCGTGGTGCGCATTCCGAAAAAACTCGACCTGGCCAGCGCCGCACCGATTCTGTGTGCCGGCATCACCACCTACTCGCCGCTCAAGCACTACGGCGTCAAGGCTGGCGACAAGGTCGGGATTCTCGGCATGGGCGGCCTCGGCCACATGGGCATCAAGTTCGCCAAGGCGATGGGCGCGGAAGTGACGCTGTTCACCCGCTCGGCGAGCAAGGCTGAGGAAGGTCGTCGTCAGGGCGCGGACTACGTGATCGTGTCCACCGATGCCGAACAGATGAAAGCTGCGGCGGGCCATTTCGACTTCCTGCTGGACACCATTCCGGTGCAGCACGACCTCAATCCCTACCTCGACACCCTGCGTTTCGACGGCGTGCACATTCTCGTGGGTTTGATCGAACCGATTGATCCACCGGTCCACGCGGCCAAGCTGGTGTTGGGCCGTCGGGTACTCGCCGGTTCGCTGATCGGCGGTATCGCAGAAACCCAAGAGGTGCTGGATTTCTGCGCTGAACACAACATCACCTGCGACATTGAAATGCTCGACATCCGCCACATCAACGAGGCCTTTGCCCGGATGATTGCCGGTGACGTGAAATACCGTTTCGTCATCGACATGGCGACATTGAAAGTCTGATCAGACCTTCAAGCCAAGTTCCGCCGAGAGCCGGGCCGTGACCCCTTTGATCAGGGGAATCAGCTCGGCCATTTTTTCCAGCGGCATGTACGGCACGGTGCTGGCGATGCTGATGCCGGCGACGATGCGCTTGCTCGCATCGCGGATCGGCGCCGCCACGCAGCGGATCGACGGCTCGTTGTCTTCCAGGTCGAAGGCGTAGCCCCCGGCTACGTACTCGATCATGCGCTGCTGAAACTGTTCCCAGGATTGCTCCGGATGCAGCGGCCAAAACTGATTTTTCCCACCCGCCGGCAGGCTGACTTCGTACAGACGCTGCCAGTCCTGCTGCGTGTCATCGAGCATCAACGCCTTGCCGATCCCGGTGCGCGCCAACGGCATGCGATGACCGACCCGCGAACGCATTTCCGGACCGTTGCGCCCCGGATTCTTGTGCAGGTACAACACCTCGTCGCCCTCGCGAATCGCCAGGTGAATGGTATCGCCGGTCAACGCCGACAACTCATCCAGATACGGTCCGGCCAATGTCACCAGCGGCAGTTCTTCACGCGCCTGGAAACCCAGCTCGATCAGCTTCGGCCCCAGCAGATAACCCACTTGGGGCACCACCCGCAGATAACGCTCGTCCACCAGGCAACTGGCCAGACGATGGGTGGTGCTGCGCGTGGTGCCGATCAGCCGGGCGATTTCCTTGAGATCGCGGGCGCCACTGGCCACGGCCTGAACCACACCCAGCCCGCGAAGCAGAGTCTGGGTGCCGGTCGGCGCGGCGTCCTTGGCAATTTTTGGGGCGTCTTCCTGCATATCCAGCCTTTACCGTTGAGCGAGTGAACGGGCGGCATTATGGTCGCCCGATGGCAACGACTACAACTTGATACGTTCGACCTTTCCGACTAGCAGGATGTAGGAAAGCGCACCCATTAGCGCAAGGACCGAGATGTAGGTGATCGCCGGTGCGAACGAATCGCCGGTCGCCAGGAAACCGATGACGATGGGTGTAGTAATCGCCGACAGGTTGCCGATGAAATTAAACATGCCGCCCGTCAGCCCCAACAACCGCGCCGGGGCCAGCGTGGAAACGAGAGACCAAGTAATCGACGCCAGCCCGTTGCCGAAGAACGCCAACGCGAGGAAGGCAATCACCAGCGGGGTCGACTCGACGAAGTTGGCGCCGATGATCGAGGTGGAAATCAGCAGGCCACCAATGATCGGCGACTTGCGAGCGAAGCCGACGGTGTAACCGCGACGGATCAGGAAGTCGGAAAAGAACCCCGAGCAGAGCACGCCGACGAAGGCTGCCAGAAACGGCAACGACGCCAGCAGGCCGGACTTGATGAAGTCCATGCCGCGGTATTTCACCAGGTAGGTCGGGAACCACGTCAGGAAAAACCACAGCGTCGAGTTGAGGCAAAACTGGCCGAGGTAGATGCCCCAGAGTTTGCGCTTGGTGAGCACGATACCGAGATCGGTCCAACTGAATTTGGCTTTGGCCTTGGCCTGTTCGGCCTGGATGTCCACCAGCCCGCCTCCCTCGCGGATCAGTTCGATTTCGCCTTCGTTGGCGCCTTTGAAATCCCGTGGCTCGCGATACACCGCGTACCAGATCACCGCCCACAGGATGCCCACCGCACCGGTGCTGACAAAGACCATGTGCCAGCCAAACTCATGCTGCAACCAGGCGAGTACCGGCGTCAGGAACGCCAGGCCGACGAACTGGCCGGAGGTGTAGAAACCAATGGCGGTCGCCCGCTCACGTTCCGGAAACCAGGTGGTGACCACACGGCTGTTGATCGGGTACGCCGGGGCTTCGAGCGCGCCGACGGCCATGCGCAAGACAAACAGCGCGATGAAACTGGCAGCGAAGCCGAGCATGACCGTGGCGATCGACCACAACAGCAGCGCAACGCTGTAGAGAATCCGCGGCGGCACCCGGTCGACCAGCCAACCGCCGGGGATCTGCATGGCGGCGTAGGTCCAGCCAAACGCGGAAAAGATCAGCCCGACGTGAATCGGGTCGATCCCCAGTTCGCTGGTCAGCGCCGGAGCGGCGATGGACAGGTTGCTGCGGTCGAGATAGTTGATCACCACGGTGATAAACAGCAGCACCATGATGAAAAAACGCTTGCGGCTGGGCGCCACCAACGACGCCTGCCCGGTGAGGGTTTGCGGTTGCATGGGGAATGCCTCTTTTTATGATTATTGAGGACGTTCTAAAGACTTGTACGGGCCCCTGTGGGAGCTGGCCTGCCAGCGATGGCGGCATCACATTCGGCATCGATGTGACTGACAGGACGCTATCGCCGGCAAGCCCGTTCCAACAGGGGTTGGCGCTGGATCAAAGATCACTCACCACTCGGCAAAACTGCCATCGGCATGACGCCAGATCGGGTTGCGCCAGCGATGCCCCACCGCCGCCCGTTCGATCACGTATTCCTCGTTGATCTCGATACCCAGGCCCGGGCCGTTCGGGATCTTCACGAAACCTTTGTCGTAGTCGAATACGCGCGGGTCCTTGACGTAATCCAGCAGGTCATTGCTCTCGTTGTAGTGAATCCCCAGGCTTTGTTCCTGGATAAACGCGTTGTAGCAAACCGCGTCCAGTTGCAGGCACGCCGCGAGAGCAATCGGGCCCAGCGGGCAATGCAACGCCAGCGCGACGTCGTAGGCTTCGGCCATGTTGGCGATCTTGCGGGTTTCGGTGATGCCACCGGCATGAGACGCATCCGGCTGGATGATGTCGACGTAACCTTCGCTCAGCACACGCTTGAAATCCCAGCGTGAAAACAGCCGCTCACCCAAGGCAATCGGCGTGCTGGTCAGCGGTGCCAATTCCTTCAGCGCTTCGTAGTTTTCGCTGAGCACCGGTTCTTCGATAAACATCAGTTTGTACGGATCGAGTTCCTTCATCAGCACCTTGGCCATGGGCTTGTGGACCCGGCCATGGAAGTCCACGCCAATGCCGACGTTCGGGCCGACCGCATCACGCACGGCGGCGACATTGGCCAGCGCCAGGTCGACTTTCTCGAAGGAATCGAGGAATTGCAGCTCCTCGGTGCCGTTCATTTTCACCGCAGTGAAACCACGTCCCACGGCTTCTTTCGCCGCGCGCGCGGTGTCTGCCGGCCGGTCGCCGCCGATCCACGAATAGACCCGAATCTTGTCCCGCACCTGGCCACCCAGCAAGTCGCTGACCGACACACCCAAGGCCTTACCCTTGATATCCCACAACGCCTGATCGATACCGGCCAGCGCACTCATGTGGATCGCGCCGCCACGGTAAAAGCCGCCGCGATACAGCACGGTCCAGATGTCTTCGATGTTGCGTGGGTCTTTGCCGATGAGGTAGTCGGACAACTCTTCAACGGCCGCCGCCACGGTGTGGGCGCGGCCTTCGACCACGGGTTCGCCCCAACCGGTCACACCCTCGTCGGTCTCGACCTTGAGGAAGCACCAGCGCGGCGGAACGATGAAGGTGGTCAGTTTGGTGATTTTCATCTTTTGTCTCTCTTATAGATGCAGCGCACACAGCGCCAATAAGTCTTAGCGAAGCGCTTTCCAGGCAGCCACGTAGGCCTCGGCGTTGGATGCCACTTGCTGCGGCGTCATGCCCGGTTTGAACAACCCGGAGCCGAGGCCGAAACCCTTCACACCGGCGTCGATAAACACCTGCATGTTGTCCGGCGTGATCCCGCCAACCGGCGCCAGAATCGTCCCGGCCGGCAGCACCGCCAGCCACGCCTTTACCACGGCGGGGCCCATTTGCTCGGCGGGGAACATCTTCAGCACATCCGCGCCTTCGGCCAGTGCGGCAAACGCCTCGGTCGGTGTCGCGACACCCGGCGACAGGAACAATCCCGCTGCTTTTGCCGCGCGCAATACCTTGGGATCGCTGTGCGGCATCACGATGACTTGCCCGCCTGCGGCTTTGACTTGCTCGACCTGCTCCGGCGTCAGCACCGTGCCGGCACCGATCAGGCAATCGGCGGGCAAAGTACTGCGCAAGATCCGGATACTTTCGTACGGCTCGGGGGAATTAAGCGGCACTTCGATGACGCGAAAGCCAGCGGCGTACAGGACTTCGCCGATGGCCGCCGCCTCTTGCGGACGCAGGCCACGCAGGATCGCGATCAGGCCGTTTTGTGCCAGGGCTTGCTTGAGCATGTCAGACCTCCTATCAGGTTCAACAGGTTTAACGGGATGGATGTTGGGTGACGAGTCCGGCGGCGAGCGCCAGTTGCCACAAGCCGCGTTCGGTGGCTTGTTCGGCCAGCGTCACGCGAGCAAAACCGCTGGCGTTGAGCGCCCGGCTATAGCGGGCACACAGTTGGGCGTTGCCCATGAGAATGACCGACGGCAAATGAACGCTGTAGCGTCGACGTCGTTGAACAGTGGCCAGCGCCGCCAGTTCATGTCCGATCAGCAAGCCGGACAGGTAGTCCGGCTGCGCGCTGGCGCTCAGTTCGCCGGTCAGACCGAGGCTGCGGGCACTGAACATGGTCGACAACGGGCCGATCTCGCCATCTGTCGACAACGCGACTTGCACGCCCCGGTCAAACGCCTCGCCATCGAACGACGCACCGCGTTGCTGGGTGCGCCCGAGAATGCTGTGTTCGCTGAGCACAGCGAAGACTTCGCCGGTCATGAACGTATCGAAATGCACGATGCAGCCGTCGGCCACTTCCACCCATTTCGAATGACTGCCCGGCAGACCGATCAACAGATCATCGCCCGCCCCGCCCGGCAGGTTTTGCAGTACGCCCAGCACTTGGGTTTCTTCGCCGCGCATCACGTTCGGTAGCAACGAGCGCTGAATTACGCCCGGCACGATGTGCACGTCGACGCCGCGAAAACTGCGAATGATCTGTAGGGACGTTCCGAGACTGGCGACGTTTGCGGGCGTATCGCGGTAGGCCGCTTCACGCCACCCTTGGGCGCTGCCGACCATGCCACAGGCAATCACCGGCAGATCGGGTTGCGCGTCGAGCCAGTCACCGCAGGCTTCATCGAAAGCCAGTTCAAAGCCGTCCGAGCATTCCTGGCCATTGATGACCCGCGGCGTCCGCGGCAGCTGCATGATCCCCGAGGACAGCGAACGCTGTTCGAGCACCTGGCCACCCGCGGCGAGTTTGTAAGCACGTAATGAGGTCGTCCCCCAATCGAGCGCGATCAATTGCGCCAGCATCGCTTCACCTGTTCTGTTTATTGGCAGTGAGTGAGCTGGACTATAAACCCGACGCTGATTAAATCTCAATATATAAATAACACTCCCACATATTGGGATTAACTCGAAGACGATCACTGCCCAGCGGCGAAATCCCTCAACACCGCCCCATCCATGCGATACCGCACCCACTCTTCCTGCGGCTGTGCGCCCAACGATTTGTAAAAGTCGATCGCCGACGTGTTCCAGTCCAGCACGCTCCACTCAAACCGCCCACAATCATTGGCGCAGGCGATTTTCGCCAAGTGGCGCAGCAGGGTTTTCCCGGCGCCGCCGCCGCGCTGTTCCGGGGTGATGTAAAGGTCTTCGAGGTACAGGCAATTGCTGCCCAGCCAGGTGGAATAGCTGAAGAAGAACACTGCGAAACCGATTGGCAAGCCATCCCGCAGGCAGATCAGGCCGTGGGCAGTGGCGCCTTCACTGAACAGGCTGCGTTCGATGTCGGCGACGCTGGCGATGACTTCGTGGCGGGCACGTTCGTAGTCGGCCAGTTCGGTGATGAATCCGAGTATTTGGGGTGCATCGCTCGGGGTCGCCGGGCGGATCTCGATCGTCATGGACGTGCCTTCGTCAAAAGTGGAAAACGCCATACTAAGTCGCCGCACGTTGCTAATGCGAGTCGGTTCAGCCGCAGCACCGACCTATAGCGAATCAGAACCGTTCGTCGTTCATCAGGCACCATTCAAGTTCGGGGGCGGACCAATATTGGGTAAGGACTTTAATTTTATGGAGCCGCCACCATGATCATGTCCCGAATGACTGCCCTCGTTTTTGCTTCGCTGCTGTCCACTGCCGCCTTCGCCGCCACCGCTACCGGCACCGGCCCGACCAACCCGGTCGAGAAACCAAAATCCCCCGCGATCCAGAGTGCGCCCGGCATCAATACCAACGGCACGGGCGTCGACAGCAGCTTGCCTCCGTCAACGGGCACTGACCCGCGGACCCAGGGCAATGACGCCGGTCGTCAAGGTGGCATGAATATGCCTGACACCCAGGCACCCGATAACGCCGGCGCCGGCATGGGCTCGAAAACCACCACCGGTGGCTCGGGTTCCGAAGGCGGCGCCAGCCAATAACCAGCCAATAAATCGCCCACGCGAGCTGCACCTGTCCACATCCATGAAGAGGTACCCATGAACGTCGATAAAAACCTTGAGAAAGAAGTCCTGACCCGTTTGCTGCACGCCCACCCGACTGGGCTGGGCAAGGAGGTCCTGGACAATTACCGGGGGGAAAAAGTGGTCGCCAGCGCTTTGGCGACGCTGCAGGATCGCGGGTTGATCCAGCACGGGCATGTGCTGTGCAACGAGGCCGGTGAGCACTCGTTGAATTTGCCGATCAAGCTGAGTGCGGCCGGGGTTGAAGCGGCGCGCAAGCTGGACGTGTAAACGGCTAGTGGCACCATCGCGAGCAGGCTCGCTCCCACATTGGATCTGCGTCGTACACAGATTTCTTGCAGGAGCTGGCTTGCCAGCGATGGCGGCCAATCAGGCACGGAATGTCTTGCTGATTAATGCATCAACCTCAGCAGCCCCAGGCGCAGTCGCCGGCCCCCAACGTGTCACCGCCAGCGCCGCCGCCGCATTCGCCCGCCGCGCAGCCTCGCCCGCCGTCAACCCTCGCGCCAAGCCGGCTATACACACGCCGGCATGCGCATCCCCGGCGCCGTTGCTGTCCACCGCTTCAACCTTGAACCCCGGTACATGCTGACGCTCGCCACGCTGGCAGATCCAGCATCCCTGCGGCCCATCCCGCACCACCATCAACACCTGCGACGGCAGATGCGCGGCCAACTGGTCCAGCGCTTCGGCAATTTCCGACGCTCCGGTAAACCGCAGCGCCTCGACGCTGTTGCTGGTCCAGATATCGATGCGCGGCAACAAGGCCTGCACCAACGGCGCATCCGGTGATTCCACCAGCGGGCCCGGGTCGAACACCACGTTGACCGCAGCCGGCAACGCCAGCACCCAATCCACCAGCGCCTGCGCCTTGCCGACCTGCAGCAGGCTGTAACCGCTGACATAGACATAGTCGCCCGCCTCGGCCGGCACACTCGCCAGGTCTTCGGCAGTCACCTCACCTTCGGCACCGATGTAGGAAATAAAACTGCGTTCGGCCGAGGCATCGGTCACCGCCACGCACACGCCGGTATCGCGCTCGGCGCGGTGGGCGATGCCGAGACGAATGCCTTCAGCCTTCATCGCCTCGCGCGCCAGATCGCCAAAACGGCCAGTGCCATGACGGCCGAGGTAGACCACCGGCAAGCCATTACGCGCGGCGGCGGCCATCACGTTGAAGCCGCCACCGGCTTCGAAACTGGCGGATTGCGCCAGCACATCGCCACCGGGTTGCGGCAATTTATCCACGGCCATGACCAGGTCGATGATGACCTGGCCGGTGTGCAAAAGCTTAGGCATGAGCGTTCTCGATCAACCCGGCGCGACGATCCCTGGCGCCACCGAGTACAAAGTAAATACCGCCGGCGACCAGGAATGTCACGATCCAGCCAAGGCCGTTATGACCCAGCCATGAGTCGGAGAGGAATCCGCGGAACCAGAGCGTTTTCTCGGTGGTGCCAATGGTGGTGAAGCTGAAACCCAGCACGATTGCCAGCGCCCATGCGCCGAACGCGCGCCACTCGATCCCGCCGCGATACCAATAGGCGCTGCTCGGGCTCACATCCAGAAGGTCTTTGGGGCTGTAGTAATGTCGGTGAATCAGGTCGACGATGAAGATCCCGACCCACGCGGTGATTGGCACTGCCAGCAAGGAAATGAAGGTAATGAACGGACCGTAGAAGCTGTCGGCGATCAGCATGAAGTAGATCGAACCGGCGAAGATCGCGACGATATCAACGACCACCGCGTAGACGCGTTTCACTTTCAAACCAAGGGTCAGCGTGGTCAAACCGGCGGAGTACACCGACAGATTGTTTGACAGCAACAGGCCACCAAACGCGGTGATCAGGTACGGTACAGCCATCCAGGTCGGCAGCATGTCGCGGATCGCGATGATCGGGTCAGTGGCTTGCGCCAAATCATGGTTGCCCACCGACAGCAGGCCGCCGAGGGTGATCAGCAACACCAGTGGAATCCCCGCGCCGAACGCCGCCGAAGCCACCAAACGGACCGCCTTGACGCTGCGGTGCTGATAACGCGACATGTCAGCACCGGCATTCGCCCAACCGATCCCGGTGCCGGCGGCCATGGTGCCGACGCCGATGATCATCGCGCTCAACGGCGCGGGCGTGGCGTTGAACACGGCGCTCCAGTCGATGGTGGCGCAGAGGAAACCGCCGACCACCAGGTTCAGCGCACCGAACACGTAGGTCGCCCACTTCTGGATTACCAGCAACGTCGCGTGACCGAGGCCGGACACCGACAAGGTCAGCAGGACGAAAATCGCAATGAAGATCAGCGTCAGCACCGGCGCGCTTTTGGCTTCCACCGGCGAGCCGAACAGGATCGAACACAGCGACAGCAACACGAACGCGGCGGTGGTGGTGTTGACCGTTTCCCAGCCCAGGCGCGACATCAGCGAGACCAGCGTCGGGCCAATATTGCCACGCACGCCGAAAATCGCCCGCGACAGCGTCAGGCTCGGCGCGCGACCACGGCGACCGGCAATCGAGATGATCCCGACCACTGCGAAAGAACCGGCAGCGCCAAGGATCGCGACGATGATTGCCTGCCAGATGGCCAACCCGCGAAACGCTACCAGCGTCGCGCCCAGCGGCAAGCCGAGGATGGAAATGTTGGCGGCGAACCAGACCCAGAACAGTTGCAGCGGATGGCCGTTGCACTCCGCTTCCGGCACCGGCTCGATGCCACGGGTTTCCAGTTGCCCGGCGCTTTGCCCGGTGGTTGATGAACTCATGTGAAATGCTCCTGTTGCCATTTTTGTGGTTGTGGGCAATTGCGGAAGTCGACAAAACAGCCCGGCGATCCTGGCCGTGGTTGTGCGATCCATTGCGGGGTATCAAATTAAATCGGCGGTGCGCCCATCGTCGGAACGCCGCCCGGAGCCGGCTCACTCCTACAAATTCTGTGAGCGCCACCGATCACGGTAGGAGCGAGCCTGCTCGCGATGAGGCCAGACCAGTCAGCGCAGGTTCAACAGTCCCTGCACCAAAGGCTCTAAATCCAACCCGTTGACGATTTTAATCTCGTCGATCATCTCGACCGGCCAACTCTCAAGACCCAGGCAGGCCCCAAGCATCGCGCCGAGAATCGCCGCGATGGTGTCCGTGTCACCGCCCAGGCTGGCGGCCATGCACACGGCTTCGAAGGCGTTCATTTCGCCGACGGCCACTTGCTGCGCCAACGCGAACGACACCACTACCGACTCCTGGGAAGCCACCGACGTGCCGATTACGTCGTACATCAAGTCCGCCAGCATCGCCTTGTCGCTGTCGACGCTGATGGTCCGCGCCCAACTGATGCGCGAAGCAATGCGCCCACCCGCGACCCAGTGACCGTGACGTTCTGCTTGCAAAGCGATTTGCTGACCGAGGTTCAGCGCCTCGCCGAGGTCCATGCCATTGATACCGGCCGAAACCACCGCCGCCACCGCCGCCGCGCTGGAAATGCCCAGCGTGGTGTTGTGGGTGACCTGACAGGCTTGCACCACAGCGCGGATGAAACGCTCGGGGTCGGCGACATTCGCCGAAATCCCCACCGGCGTGATGCGCATCGCTGCGCCATTGGTGGTGCCGTAGCGCCCAGCTTCTTCAGGGGAATGGCCGGCGAGGATCATCTCGATTGCGCGTTTGGTCGAAGGCCCGAGCAAATCCTGCGAGCCCTTGGCCTGCATCACGGCTTCCCATTGGATCAGCCGTTGGGCGAGCACCGACGGTTCGATCCTGCCCCGGCCTTCTATCAACAACTCACCGACCAGAATCGCCTGTTCGGTGTCGTCGGTGATCGAGCCTTTGGGCATGTTCGGCGCGATCGGTTGGTCGGGGCCGGCGTCTTGCAGATGGGTGATTTCACCGAAGCGCGCCTGGATTTCGGCGCGGCTCAGCGATTGCGTGGGCATGCCCAGCGCGTCGCCCAGGGCCAGTCCGTAAAACGCGCCGAGGGCACGATTGAGCGCGGTCATTTTGACGTTCCAAATGGCAGGTGCAGGCGAAAGTGCACGGGATCGAGCAAACTTTCGACTTGCTCCATGAAGCGGTTTTGCCGGTCGTAGGTGGTGCGCAAGGCTTTGAGGAACACCGTGCCGACCGGACGCCCGAGCAGTTCGGCGTCTTCGGCGCTCAAGGGTTCGGCGCCGATCCACTGATCGCCGCGCTCGCCGATGTAGCCGTAGGCGGCCAGGGTGATGGTCAGGGAATTGTCGATCAGGCCTACGCGCGGCAGGCTTTCCAGGCCTCCGGTGGCGGGCATCAGTGAGCGTTCAAGGGAAACCAGTGTGCCGTCGTTGGAACGACGGCGACGGTCGAGGGTGATGAATTGATCTGTGCCGAAACGCGACAGCAGGTCAGGCCGGGTCACCGCCTCCAGCCGCAGCACTTCGGTGTTGACCAGCGCCCCGCTGTCGGCCAGCGCCTGCGCCCAGCCGCTGCGCTGATCCAGCACCACGCCGTCGAAGGTGACGATCGAACCGACCCCGCTTTGCGTGGCGATGTAGTTGCGCCGTTTCAATTCGGCCAGGGCTTCACGCAGCGTGCCGCGGCTGACCTTGAATTCCTGAGCCAACTGATGCTCGCCCGGCAATAGGAAACCGTCCTCCATGAGGCCGCTTTCGATGCGCCGGATAAGTTCGTCGACCACCCGCTGTTTCTTGTCAAACCGTACCTGTCTAATCATGTACAAAGTGATAACCGAAACAGGTTGTAACGGG
Organism: Pseudomonas sp. GB2N2; assembly: GCF_054897705.1. NCBI lineage: Bacteria > Pseudomonadati > Pseudomonadota > Gammaproteobacteria > Pseudomonadales > Pseudomonadaceae > Pseudomonas > Pseudomonas sp. GB2N2. The sequence continues at coordinate 274,024 of NZ_CM142701.1, read as the reverse complement.
CAAGAATTATTTAAGGGAGGTGACGGAAGGAACCGGATCAAATAGATCCTTTGTAGGAGTGAGACCGGCTTGCCGGCGATGAGGTCGTGTCAGAAAAGATACATGCAGCTGACATACCGCCATCGCGAGCAGGCTCACTCCCACAAGGTTTTGCACAGGCATTGGGGGATCAGCGTTGTTTGAGGCGGTCGATGACCACGGCCAACAACAAAATCGAACCGCGAATCACGTATTGATAAAACGTGTCGATGTTCTTCAGGTTCATCGCGTTCTCGATGATCGCCAAAATCAACACCCCGGCAATCACATGCCGGATCATGCCGATCCCGCCACTCAGCGACACACCGCCCAGCACACAAGCGGAAATCACCGTCAGCTCAAAACCCTGGCCGATCATCGGCTGACCCGAGGTCATGCGCGACGCCAGAATCACCCCGGCCAGTGCGCCGATCACGCCATGCACGGCGAAGATGATGATCTTGGTCCGGTCAACGTTGACCCCGGCCAGCAACGCCGCTTCCTGGTTGCCGCCGATGGCCATGGTGTTGCGCCCGTAGGTGGTGTAATTCAGCAGCCAGCCGAAAAACAGGAAGCAGACGATGGTGATCAGAATCGGCACCGGCACACCGAACAACTGGCCGTTGCCGAAGACGAAGAACGACTCTTGGGACACGCCCACCGCTTTGCCGTTGGCAAAAATGTAGGCCAGACCGCGCACGATCTGCATGGTCGCCAGCGTGGTGATCAATGCGTTGACCCGCAGCTTGGCGATCACGATCCCGTTGATCAGCCCAACGATCAGTCCCATGAACAGCGCCGCTACCACACCGAGAAACACGCTGTCGGTGTCGCGCATCACCACGGCCGCCACTACGCCGGCGCAAGCAATCACCGAGCCCACCGACAAGTCGAAATGCCCCGACGCCAGGCAATACAACATGGTGCACGCGGCAATCCCGGTGGTGGAGATCGCCAGGCCCAGGCCGCGCATGTTCAGCGGCGAAAGGAAATTGTCGATCAGCAAGGTGCAGAGCACAAAGATCGCGACGGCCGCCAGCAGCATCACCCAGTCATCGAGAAAGCGCCGCAGGTCGAGGGGTTTGCGCTCGGTAGGCAGCGCGTTGTTTTGAGTTGTCATCATAGTTACCTCTCAGTTCGCCACGCCGTCAGCGCGTTGGCGCGGCAAAGCCAGTTGCAGCAGGTTGGATTCATTGGCCTCGTCACGGGACAGTTCGCCGCGCATCGCGCCTTCGCAGAGCACCAGGATGCGGTCGGAAATGCCCATGACTTCCATCAAGTCGCTGGACACCACGATCACCGCGATGCCGCTTTCCGCCAGGTTATGGATGATCTGGTAAATCTCGGCCTTGGCGCCGATGTCGATGCCGCGAGTCGGTTCGTCGAGCAGCAGGACTTTCATCGGCATCGACAGCCAGCGACCGAGAATCGCCTTCTGTTGATTGCCGCCGGACAGGTACATGATTTTCTGCGCCGCGTTGGGTGTCTTCACTTTCAGCGCCTTGATCTGCTGGTCGGCATTGCCTTTCTCCCACAGTCCGCGCAACAGGCATCCAAAGGTGGAATGGGCGCCGCGCGCGCTGATGTTGATGTTCTCGGCAACGCTGGAGAGCGGCATGATGCCCTCCTTCTTGCGATCCTCAGGGCACAGCAAAATGCCGGCGGCAATCGCATCACGGGGCGAACGCAGTTTCAGTTCGTGGCCGCGTAATTCCAAGCGCCCGGCGGTGTTGCGCTCCAGGCCGCTGAGCATGCGAAACAGCTCGGTACGACCGGCGCCGACCAGGCCGAACAGCCCGAGGATCTCGCCTTTGTGCGCATCGAAACTCACCGGCTCACGCAAGCCCGGTCCGAGGAGTCCGTCGACCCGCAGCGCCACGGCGCCACGCTTGCGCGGGCGGTAATCGTAGATGTCCTGAATGTCGCGACCGACCATGCAGGTCACCAACTGGTCGTGGGTCAGTTCGCTCATGTTCTCGAACGTGCGCACGTAGCGACCGTCCTTGAACACCGTGACGGCGTTGCAGATGCGGAAGACTTCTTCCATGCGATGGGAAACGTAGAGCACCACTTTGCCTTCGTCGCGCAGGCGACCGATGATCGCCATCAAGCGATCAATCTCCCGCGCCGAGAGGCTGCTGGTCGGTTCGTCGAACGCGATCACGTGTGCGCCACGGGACAACGCCTTGGCGATTTCCACCAGTTGCCGTTGGCCTAGAGACAGCCGCCCGACTTTTTCCTGTGGGTCGATTTCATCGGCCAGGCCCTTGAGACAGGCCAGCGCTTGTTGACGCAGTGCGCCGCGATTGATCAGGCCGAAACTGGCCGGCAGATGCCCGAGAAACAGGTTTTCCGCAACAGTCATTTCCGGGACCAGGTGCAGCTCCTGATGGATCACCGCCACGCCACTGCCAATGCTGTCAGCGGTGGATTTGAACGCCAGGGTCCGCTCACCGATCTGCAGATCGCCGCTACTCGGCGTGTAAGCGCCGCCGAGAATTTTCAGCAGGGTCGATTTGCCGGCGCCGTTCTCGCCCATCAGGGCATGAACCTGCCCCGGGTGCGCGACGAAGCTGATGCCGTCCAGCGCCTTGACCCCGGGAAAGGTTTTGCCGATCCCGTTGAAGCGCAAACTGCCGCCGACGCTGTCGTGTTGTGTCTGTACTTGCGCGTGCATAAAACCACCTCATCCCACAGATCAGGCAGCCCCGTCGCCGGGACCACCGATGAAATCAACCGCGCCTCAGTTCCACAGGCCGATCTTTTCCAGTTCCTGCTTGAAGTTTTCACGGGTGATCAGGGTTACGTCATCCATCGCCGTGTATTTCGGTGGTTCTTTGCCGGTGGTGACCCACTCGAACATCATGCTCGCGGTGTTGTAGCCTTCGATGTGCGGGCTAGGCAGCATCGAGCCGAAGAAGCCGCTGTTGGGCTTTTTCAGTTCGCCGATGGCGTCGGTGCCGTTGATGCCGATGCCGATCACGTTGGCCGCCGCAAAACCGGCGCTTTCGGTGGCGCGTACGCCGCCCAGCACGGTGTTGTCGTTCATGCCGCCGATGATCAGGTTTTTCGCCGCGCCCGGCAGTTTCACCAGCGCCGAGTTGGTGGCGTCCATGCTGCCCGGCACGTCGAGCGTTTTCAGGGCCGAGGTCAGTATATGGTCAGCGGGCATGCCGGCTTTTTTCAGGGCATCGATGGAGCCGTCAGTGCGCTTCTTGCCGGTGTCGAGTTCGTTGAAGGTGTTGATCACCGCGTAAGTGTCTTTCCAGTCCCACTTGCGATTCTTCGCTTCGGCGGCCATGGCGTTGCCCTGTTTCTGGCCAACTTCGAAGGCGGCCATGCCGAGGTATGGCACGTCTTCCATGAACTTGCCGCTGGCATCGACAAAACGGTCGTCGACGGCGATGACTTTCATCCCGTTGGCTTTGGCCTTGGCCATAATGGCAGGGCCGAGGGACACGTCCGGCGGGCAAATCACGAAGCCTTTGGCGCCGTTGGCGGCGAGGCTGTCGATGGCGGACAGGGTTTTCTCGCCGTCAGGCACGGCGATCTTGATCACGGTGAAGCCTTTGTCTTTGCCGGCCTTTTCGGCGAAGGCCCATTCGGTCTGGAACCAGGGCTCTTCAGCCTGCTTGACCAGAAAACCGATTTTCACTTCCTCGGCCGCCAGCAAACTGCTGCTGAGGCTGACCGCGGTTACCGCCAGAGCGGCACAGCACAGGGAACGGATCCCACGACGACAATTCATAAGCTGACTCCTTGTTATTTTTTTTGAGCGTTATTTTTCAAGCCGGTACAAACTTTGGAGCAAATAGTCATATCGTATGATGATTGGATTTCAGACGGAGTTCCGCGTCTGAATCCGGGTTTATTCAGTCGTGGTACATGACCGAGCGACCACCATCGATAGTGATGCATGACGCATTGATGAACGGCGCTTCATCGCTGGCCAGGAATACCGCGGTCATCGCCACTTCGATCGGTTGGCCGATGCGCCGCGGTGGATGCAGATCGAATGCGCGTTGGCGTTCGGCGTGCGGGTCGGCAAACCCGTTCCAATAATCGACGTTCAGTTGAGTTTCAATGTAGCCCGGTGCGATGGCGTTGACGCGAATACCCTTCGGCGCGTATTCGATGCCCAGCGCGCGGGTCAGGCCGAGCAAACCGTGCTTGGCCACCGGGTACGGGAAGCAGCCGGGAATAATGTGGGAGGAATGAGTCGACGCAATATTGATGATGCTGCCGACGCCCTGCTCGATCATTTGCGGCAGCACCGCTTTGCAGCCGAACCACGCGCCGTCGAGGTCGATGGCGAAGCAGCGGCGCCAGTCTTCTTCGCTCATTTCCAGCGGATCGCGGAACACATTGACGCCCGCGCAATTGACCAGTACGTCGATGCGGCCGTGGCGCGCCATCGCCAGTTCGGCCATGGCGTGCAGATCCTGCTGGCGGGACACATCAGCCGTGATCGCATGAACGTTGAAACCTTGATTGCGCCACCGATCGGCAACTTTTTCGACTTTATCGCCCTGGATATCGCTGATGATCAATTTGGCCTGTTGATTGACGAAGGCCGCGACGATTGCCTCGCCAATGCCTTGGGCGGCGCCAGTCACCAGCACGATCTTGTCCTGCAGGCGCTTGCCCTTCGGCGGCTCTGGCACCAGCGGCAGGAAGAGACGCTCAGCCACGAATCACCACGCCCTTTTCCAGGCACGACAAAAACCGGGCATCTATCGATGTCCGGTCATTAGGCTTGCTGGAAAATCGCTGCATCACTTCACCTGTTTTGTTTTTTTAAGTGTGAGTGCGTGTAACTGATGGGGCCGACTATAAACCCGACCGCCAAATAATCTCAATATATAATTTTACGTCCCATATTTTGGGATTTATCCGGCGAATCTCGTGCAGTTTTTTCCGGGCACATCAACCTGAATCGACAACACCGCGCCGTCCATTGGATGGTTGAGCGGACTGGCGGCGCTGGTGATGTAAAGGGTTTTCAGGTCCGGGCCACCGAATACGCAACTGGTCGGGCGGCTGATCGGCAATTCGATGATGCGATCGACATGACCGTCCGGCGTCAGCCTGAGCAGGCAACTGCCCTCCCAACGGGCATTCCAGAAATAACCTTCGGCATCCATTGCGGAGCCGTCGGGGCCGCCCCGCTGGTGAGGGCCGAACCAGACATACGCGGTGTCGAGGTTGCCGTCAGTGTGGATGAAATGCCGATACAACGTACCGTCGAGGCTGTCGCCAAAATAGAGCGTCGTCGAGTCATCGCTCCACAACAAGGTGTTGGGGATGCCCAGCCCGCGAAGCAACGGCGTGACCCGGGCATCGCGATCAATGCGAAACAGACCACCGGAACGCCGCACGATGGGCAGGTCTTCGCCGTGTTCGCCGATGTTGTTTTGCATGGTGCCGAGCCAGAGCTGGCCCTGGGCGTCACAACGGGCTTCGTTGGCGCGATTGCCGGGTTGCGGGTCGGCGACGCAGAACAACGTCAGCCTGGGCTCCAATCCTGGAGAATCGAGGTCAAGTCGATAGACGCCACTGCTCAACGTCACCAGCGCATCGCCGCTTTCGCAGGGGATGAAAGCCGACACGTGCTCGGGCATCTGCCAGATCTGCACGTTGGCGCCGATCAGGCGCAGCGCCTGTTTACCCGCGATATCGACCCAGTACAGCGCTTGCGTCGGCGCATCCCAGAACGGGCCTTCGCCGAGTTGGGCGCGGTGTTGGGTGAGGGCTGTCCACTCCATGAAACCTCCTGCATTGTTCTTGTTTTTGTGTTGTTAGCCGGCTTTCTTATCGGCCATAACCTTTGGGTAGAAGCGTTTGATTGCCAGGTCCGCGTTGTCGATCAGGGTCATGCAGGCCCACACGCCGCGTGCCGCATCGCGGGCGGCGATGGCGTCAGCCATGTCTTTGTGAATGGGTAGCGTGCGGCGCAATTCGTCCGGGTCGGCGGCGGACACCTCGAACGACACCGCCAGCAACGCGCCGAGGGCCGGGACCATTTGTTCGATGAACTGATTGTGGCTGGCGGCGAGGATGCATTCGTGGAAGAACTGGTCAGCGCGGTTGTAATCGACGCCGCTGTCCACCGCCCGCTCGAGCGCGCCATAGGCCTGGAGCACCGCGTGCACCTGCTCGACGGTGGCCCGTTCACAGGCCCAGCGCACGGCCATCGGCTCGATGGTGCGACGCAGGTCGAGCAAATCGTCGACGAAGTTTTCCGGCAATCCGCTGCGTGACAACCAGCCGACGACTTGCGGGTCGAAGAGGTTCCAGCGGCGCACCGGCAACACCCGCGTACCGACCTTGGGGCCGACTTCGAGCAAGCCTTTGGCGACCAGGGTTTTGATCGCTTCACGGATGACGGTACGGCTGACCCCGAGCTGTTCCCCCAGATCTGCTTCGACCTTGAGGGTTTCGCCCGGTTTTACCTGGCCCGCCGCGATCCAGCAACCCAGCCAATCGACCGTCGATGCGTGAAAACTGCTGGACATGGGCACCTCGAAACAGGGACGGCACAAAGCCGTTCGCGATGGTTGCCCACGCTAATCATCATATGATTGGGTGTCAATTTGATTTTCTAAATGAAGATGCAAATCCCTTGTATGAGCGAGCCTGCTCGCGAAGGGGCCGTGACATTCAACATCTTCGTCGGCTGTCAGATCGTCTTCGCGAGCAGGCTCACTCCTACAGGGTTATGTATTACGGTTCGAGACCAATGGGGAAGAACAGGCCGCCGCTCCACACGCCCAGCCAACGCTGGCCATCGATCTCACGGGTTACCGCCAATTCCACCAGTTGGTAGAACACATTGCGGTGGATCAGGGCTTCGAGGTTTGTGCGCACATGCACATACGGCGCGGGCTCTTGTGTCACCGGATCAATCACCACGCGAATCGCATGTTCGGCACCGGCCTCGGCGCTCTCGTCGACGTTGGTGGTGAAGCGCAGGACCTGAGTCTCACCCTCGCCTTCAACGTCCACGGCGATTGCCACAAACGGCGCATCGTCGACCTTGATGCCGACTTTCTCGACCGGGGTGATGAGGAAGTAATCATCGCCGTCGCGGCGAATGATGGTGGAGAACAGCTTGACCATCGGCTTGCGGCCGATCGGCGTGCCCAGGTAATACCAAGTGCCGTCGCGGGCGATGCGCATGTCAATGTCGCCGCAGAAGTCGGGGTTCCACAAGTGAACCGGTGGCAAGCCTTTCGTCTTGGGGATTTGCCCCAGCAGGTCATTGGCTTTATGCGGGTCACTCATGGCGATCTCCTTGGGTTACTGGTCGCTGAGCCCCAACAGGTTACGAGCGTACTGCTCCAGCGGCGGGCCCATCAGGTCTTCTGGCTTTTTGTCGTGGAACGTCAGTAAACCGCCACGACTCTTGATGCGCGCAGTATCAATCAAATACTGGGTGCTGGTCTCGATCAACATGATCTGAATCACGCCGGTATCGACACCAAGGCGATCCACAGCTTCCTGATCGAGCCATTCGTCCGAGTTGCCGATACGGTCGTCGGACTTGGCGAAACGCGTGTAGAGCAGGTAATGCGCACCCGCCGCACGGGCTTCGCCCATGGCCTGGTCAAGACCTTCCGGTGCACGCGCGCGGCGGACCATCGGGAAATATTCGATAAAGCCGTCGAAGGCGACTTCGGCGATCACGTTCGGTCGCGGATAGACCGCGCTGCCCGGCGGCGCGAAGGCGCCTTGGGCGATGTAGACGAACGAGTCCGGCTGAATGCGCAGATTGTTCACCCGGCGGCTATCGCTGTGGTCGAGCAGACCCGCGTCGCTCAAGTGATAGCGAGTCCCTTCTGCCAGATCGCTGACATTCATGCAGCCACCAAGCGCCAAAACGGCCAGCAGCAAAACCAGGCTACGCATCCTACCCTCCAGAGGCCGGTGACGGAAAACCGGCGAATGGCCAGTGGATGCAGCTTCCGCGCCAGCTCAGAGGAAGCGCACATCTTGAACAGCGATGGTGTTCAGCCGCCAATGATCTTCATGATCGTCGCACCACCCGAGAACGCCACTTCCTGCTTGTCACCCAAGGCTTTCACCAGCAGGCGCTGCAAGGCCGGCAATGCCTGATGGCGCGGCTTGTCCAGCAGATCGCCGACATAGTGACGGTTACTCGACGACAAGCAGCCATGCAACCAGCCCGTCGACGACAAGCGCAACCGCGAGCAGGTCCGGCAGAACGGCACGCTTTCGTTGGCGATCACACCAAAATGACCCTGCCCCGGAATTTCATAACGCACCGCCGTCGCATCGACGGGCGCATCGGCTTGCAGGTATTCGTAGCGGTCGCCAATCAGGCTCAGCAGCTGTTGCAGGCTGACAAATTGCTGCAGGAAAGCATTGGAATCGCTGGCCAGATGGCCCATGCGCATCAGCTCGATGAAACGCAGCTCGTAACCGCGCTCGAGGCAGTATTCGAGCAGCGGCATCACCTGATCGAGGTTCTGCCCGCGTAACGGCACCATGTTGACCTTGATCTTGATGCCGGCGGCGCTGGCCTGGTCCATGCCGTCGAGCACCGTGGCCAGATCACCGCCGCGGGCAATGCTGCGGAATGCACTGGCATCCAGGGTATCGAGAGAGACGTTGATCCGACGAATGCCGGCGTCGATCAGCAGTGGCAGTTTTTTCGCCAGCAGTTGGCCGTTGGTGGTCAGGCTGATGTCTTCCAGCCCCATCTGCCCGACGGCGGTCATGAACGCTTCGAGTTTGGGGCTGACCAGCGGTTCACCACCGGTGATGCGCAAACGCTCGATGCCGGCGGCTTCGATCAGATAGGCCACCCCGCGCGCCATGGCGTCGGCCGACAGCTCATCCTGCGCAGCGACCAGCCGCTTGCCGTTGGGCACGCAGTAGGTACAGGCGTAATTGCAGGCTGAGGTGAGGCTAATCCGCAAATTGCGAAAACGCCTGCCTTGACGGTCAACAATCATAGTCACTCCGGCACAAGGAAAATCGGACGGCGTAAAACTTGACTCACAAATCAAGTTTTAGCAAGTCCTATGCCTGAGTATATTCCTGAGGTACTGCGCCATGCTGTGAATATCATGACTAAATCAGCTGGCTGAATGGTTCAGCTGCTCGGCGTGTCGGTATCGCGCTTGCGCTTGTTGCCCATGCGTACGCCGATGTCCATCAGGAACTGGAAGAAACCTTCCTGATCTTCCAGCACATTGCTCCAGAACGGCGAGTGATACAGCGCCACGGCGCCGTGCACCAGCGCCCAGGACGCGCAGTAATGGAAGTAGGGCGGCACGTCTTCGAGCTTGCCTTCGCTGATCCGGCCCTTGATCAGCAGCGTCAGGCGTTCGAAGTTCGAGGCGCGGATCTTATGCAGCTCCTCGATCATCTCCGGCACTTGATTGCCCTTGACCACCTTTTCTTCGAGGCGGTCAAACAAGCGATAACGTTGCGGATCGCGCATGCGGAATTCGAAGTAGGCCCGGGACAGGGCTTCCTTGTCCTTGTCGACGTCGGCCGAGTGCAACAGCTCGTTCAAATCGCGCTCGTAATCGAGCATCAGACGCAGGTAGATCTCCGCCTTCGATTTGAAATGCTTGTAGATTGTGCCTTTGCCGATACCGACGGCATCAGCAATCATCTCGACGGTGACACTGTCTTCACCTTGGTCGAGGAACAGCTTGAGCGCGGTATCGAGAATTTCTTGCTCGCGGCGACGAAATTCACGGACCTTACGAGGTTCTTTATGCATAAGAAAAGGTCTGTCGGGGTCAAAATTCGAAGCCGCGTATTATGCCTAACTTGCGCCAAAATGCACGGATCATCCTCGGATATCTGTGTTTCATGACGATTTCTGGCAGCACCGGCATTTAATGAGAACGCTTCCGAAGCGCCCGTATTCCAAAATTGTTTAAAAATCGGGGCCGGTAAACTGGACTCAGCGCAATACTGATCAATACTTCAACTGTCGGCGGAGCATCTCCCCCAAGTGCCACGCCGATATTGGTACCAACGGACCGCGTACCATTGTTTTACTCCTAATGGTCTTAACCCGGATTCACCCCCCAGAACCCGGGTTTTTTTTGCCTGCGATTTAACCTTTCACATGCGCCAGCGGAAACAAACGCTTGAAGTTTTCGGTGGTCTGCTCGGCAAAACGCTCGTAGGACTCACCGCGCAGCATCGCCAGAAACTCTGCCACTTCCCGCACATATTGCGGAAGGTTCGGTTTGCCGCGATAAGGGATCGGCGCCAGGTACGGCGAATCGGTTTCCACCAGCAATCGGTCGGCAGGCACTTTACTGGCCACGTCACGCAGTGCATCGGCATTGCGGAAGGTGACGATACCGGACAGGGAGATGTAATAACCCATGTCCAACGCCGCTTTGGCCATTTCCCAGTCTTCAGTGAAGCAGTGCAGAACGCCGGCCTGGGGCAATGCCGCTTCGCGCAACAGGTTCAGCGTATCGGCCCGGGCACCGCGGGTGTGGATGATCACCGGCTTACCAGTCTGTTCGGCGGCTTGCAGGTGCAGACGAAAGGATGCCTGCTGCAACTCCGCCGCTTCAGGCTCGTAGTGATAATCCAGGCCGGTTTCACCAATCGCCACCACACGCGGGTGATTGAGTTCCTGCAACAGCCAGTCCAGGGCAGGCGCGGCACCTGGCTGTACGTCAAGCGGGTGCACGCCCACCGAACAATCAACGTCGTCGTAACGTTCTGCCAGGGCTTTGACGTCGGCGGCGTTGTCGACACTGACGCCGATGCACAGAAAATGCCCTACCCCGCGCTGCCGGGCCGCATCGAGTGCGGCATCCAGAGAACCGTCATGGGCGGCGAGGTCGAGGCGATCGAGGTGACAATGGGAATCTACAAGCATTGGGAATCTACGCACATAAAGAGGGCTGCAACTTACATCGTATGGGTGGGACGGTCGGATTTAAGGGCTCCGACCAGATGGGTTTCGATTCGACTGCGCGCGGCGTCGTCGCCGTCGTTGAACTGCACGCCGACGCCGGCCGCGCGGTTGCCCTGCGCGCCTTTGGGCGTGATCCAGGCGACTTTCCCGGCCACCGGAATCTTCTCCGGCTCATCCATCAGGTTCAGCAGCATGAATACCTCATCGCCCAACTTGTAGCTCTTGTTGGTCGGGATAAACAGACCGCCGTTCTTGATGAACGGCATGTAGGCCGCGTACAGCACGGACTTGTCCTTGATGGTCAGGGACAAGATGCCGTTGCGCGGCCCCTGATTGACGGCTTCATTCATGCTGACCTCCACTGCGGATGTTCAGAGTCTAGTCACTTCTGAGTCGGTAAAGACGCCCACTGTACAAGTAACGCTTCCAGCAACAATGCCGGATTGAGGTTGGCTTTGCTCATCACTTTCTGACGCTGGGCGAGAATCCAGTCCTGAATAGTCAGGACTTTTTGCTGGGCGGACTTCTGCGCCAGGTATTGAATGACCTTGCGCATGTCCATCAGCCCGAGACCGGCTTCATCCTGGGTCAGTTGATAACGCAGGATCAGGCTCGACCAGTCGCAAAACCAGTCGAACAGCAGCAACTGCGGAATGCTTTTCCATTCCTCGGCCAACTGCGTCGGCGATTGCTGCTGCTTGAGCAGCTTCTTCACGCCTTCGACCACCAGCAATCGCTGCTCGCGCACGCCCTGAACCTGCAACTTGACTGCGCCCAGTGGCGAGCCGGCGGCCAGGGTCAGCAGTTCGACACGTTGCTCTTCCGAGCTATCCGGCAGCGCCGTCGCCAGCCACGCCAGGCTCATCGCCTCGCTTGGCAGCGGACAGGCCTGCTGCACGCAACGGCTCTTGATGGTTGGCAACAGACGGCTGGTCTGGTGGCTGACCAGCAACAACACCGTATCGCCCGAGGGCTCTTCAAGGCTTTTGAGCAAGGCGTTGGCCGCGTTGACGTTCATCGCCTCGACCGGCTCGATCAACACCACTTTGCGCCCGCCCATTTGCGCCGTCTGCACCACGAAGCTCACCAGATCGCGCACCTGGTCGACCTTGATCGCCTTGTCGGCTTCTTCGGGTTCCAGAATGTAGTTGTCGGGATGGCTACCGGCCTTCAGCAACAGGCAGGATTTGCACTCACCGCAAGCGTCCTGCGCGGTCGGACGCTGGCACAGCAGGCTGGCCATCAAGCGCTCGGCCAGCGCACGCTTGCCGATCCCGGCCGGGCCGTGCAGCAGATAGGCGTGAGCATGTTGCTTGCGACCCGCCATCTGCTGCCAGAGGCTGTCCTGCCACGGATAGGCTTCAGCCACGGGTCAACTCCAGCAAACGCGGGAGCAAAGCGTCCAGCGACTGCTGAACCTGCGCCAGCGGTTTGGCGGCATCGACCAGCACATATCGCGCCGGATCGGCTGCAGCGCGCTGGAGGAACGCACTGCGCACCGCATCGAAAAATGTCCGGCCTTCCAGCTCGAAGCGATCCAGGCGACCGCGCGCACTGGCACGGGCCAGGCCCACTTCCACCGGCAAGTCGAAAATCAGCGTCAGGTCGGGACGCAGCTCACCCTGGACAAAAGTTTCCAGAGTGGTGATGCGCTCCACCGACAAGCCGCGACCGCCGCCCTGATAGGCGAAGGTCGAATCGGTAAACCGGTCACACAGCACCACTGCACCACGAGCCAGCGCCGGACGGATCACGCCGGCCAGATGCTGCGCGCGCGCGGCGAAGACCAGCAACAGCTCGGTGTCCGGGTCCATGACTTCATCGAGCGGCGCCAACAGCACTTCGCGGATCCGCTCAGCCAACGGCGTGCCCCCCGGTTCGCGGGTCAACACCACTTCGATACCGGCGGCGCGCAGGCGCTCGGCGAGGTATTCGCGGTTGGTGCTTTTGCCGGCGCCTTCGGGGCCTTCCAGGGTAATAAACAAGCCAGTCACAGGCAGTCCTTAGTCAGAATCATTGCGGGCTTTGCGGTGCGTCCGGTTCGGGCGCAGGCGCGGCAGCGGGCTCTTTGGCAGGTTCCTGAGCCGGTTCCTGGGTTGGCGCAGGCGCCGGCGATTGAACCGGTTCCTGCGGCGTCACCGGCGGCAAAGCCTCGGGCGCCGTGTCGGGCGAAGCCGCCGGGATCGGTGCCGGCTCGTTCGTCGCTTCTGGCGCGGTGGCCGGCGCCGGACTGGAGCGGTAATCGGCGCGACGCTTGAGCTGGAACTCGCGCACCGCACTGTTGTGGGCGTCCAGATCATCCGAGAACACATGACTGCCATCGCCGCGCGCGACGAAATACAGGCTGTTGCCGGCCACTGGATTCAGCGCAGCGTGGATCGCTTCGCGGCCGACCATCGCAATCGGCGTCGGCGGCAGGCCGGCAATCACATAGGTGTTGTAAGGCGTCGCTTCCTTCAGATGCGCGCGGGTCAATTTGCCGGTGTAACGATCGCCGAGGCCATAGATGACGGTCGGGTCGGTCTGCAACAGCATGCCGATTGCCATGCGCCGCACGAACACGCCGGCGATCTGGCCACGCTCTTGCGGAACGCCGGTTTCCTTCTCCACCAGCGAAGCCATGATCAGCGCCTGATAGGGGTCGGTATACGGCGCGTCCAGCGCTCGCTGCTGCCATTCTTTGGCGAGGACTTCATCGAGGCGCTCGTAGGCTTTTTTCAGCAGCTCGATGTCGGTCATGCCGCGCACGAAGCGGTAGGTGTCGGGGAAGAACCGCCCTTCCGGAAAGACCCCGGTGTGACCAAGTTTTTCCATCACTTCGCTGTCGCTCAGGCCATTCAGCGACTGCTCGAGTTTTTCATCCTTGGCCAGGGCCGCACGCACTTGATGGAAATTCCAGCCTTCGACCAGCGTCAGGCTGTACTGCACCATTTCCCCGCGCTTCCACAGGTCAATCAGGTTTTCCACGGTCATGCCGGGCTGCATGCGGTACTCGCCCTTATGCAACGGTTGCCCGGCCAGGTTGAAGCGCCAATACACGCGTAACCAGAATGCGTCTTTGATAACGCCATCGGATTCGAGCCGAATAAAGGTGCTGTTAGGCGTCGCCCCTTTGGGCACGTCCAGCAATTTTTCCTGGGCAACGTTCAGCGGCTGTTCCAGCGCTGAATGGATTTTCCAGGCCGAAGCGCCCAGACACAGCCCTGCCAGAACCAGGCCGGTTTCCAGCAACAGCAAGAATTTACGTCTCACGTATCAAGCATCCAGTAGCGCACGGGCAATGGTTTGGAGTTTACGGGTGAGCGGCCCAACCGGCCAGCTCAGTGCTGCATAGGCACGCACCGGCCAAATGCCATACACGCTGTTACAGACAAAGACTTCGTCAGCCCATTGCAGCTGATCCAGGGTGATGTCGGTGATTTGCGTGGGGATGCCCAATGACTCGGCTTGAAACAATAATTCCGCACGCATTACGCCGGCCACGCCGCAGCGTTTGAGATCAGCAGTAATCAACACGCCATCGCGCACCAGGAACAGATTGCTGAACACGCCTTCGACCACACGACCGACCAGATCCAGCATCAAGCCTTCGGCATGCTCGGTGTCTTGCCATTCGGACCGGGCGATGACTTGCTCAAGACGGTTCAAATGCTTGAGTCCGGCGAGCAACGGTTGCCTGGAGAGTCGGGTGGTGCAGGGAAACAGGCGCACGCCTTGCTCTGCATTGGCAGCGAGATAAGCCGCCGGAGGATTGCCTTGCAGAATGCGCCGGGCCTGGGCCAAAGGATCGGGGGCGTAACCGCGCAGACTGTCGCCACGGGTCAGGATCAGTTTGAGCACGCCCTCACCCAGCTCGGTGGCGTAGGCCAGCAGCTCACTGCGTATCAGCTCGTGATCGGCCGTGATTGCCAAACGCGAACAACCCTGCGCCAGACGCGACAAATGCCGTTCGAGCAACAACGGCTGCCCGCCGCGCACGACAATGGTCTCAAACAGACCATCACCGTAAGCCAGGCCGCGATCTTTCAGCGACAGAGCGTCAGCCGGCTGACCGTCGACCCAGCTCTCCATCAGTCAGCGAACCGACGGAACACCAGCGAGCCGTTCGTACCGCCAAACCCGAACGAGTTGGACAGCACCACATCGATGTCCATGTTGCGCGCGGTGTGCGGCACAAAATCGAGGTCGCAACCTTCGTCCGGCTCATCGAGGTTGATGGTCGGCGGCGCCACCTGGCTGTTGATTGCCAGCACGCTGAAGATTGCCTCGACGGCGCCCGCCGCACCCAACAGGTGACCGGTCATGGATTTGGTCGAGCTGACCGCCAGTTTGTAAGCGTGATCGCCAAACACCGACTTGATCGCACAGGCTTCGGCCAGGTCACCGGCCGACGTCGACGTACCGTGGGCGTTGATGTACTGGACCTGGTCGCTATTGATCTTCGCATCGCGCAAGGCATTGGTAATACAACGAGCAGCGCCCGCGCCGTCAGCCGGTGGCGACGTCATGTGGAACGCATCGCCACTGGTGCCGAAACCGATCAGCTCGGCATAGATGGTCGCGCCGCGCGCCTTGGCGTGTTCAAGTTCTTCAAGCACCAGCGCACCGGCACCGTCGGAGAGGACGAAGCCATCGCGGCCCTTGTCCCATGGACGGCTGGCGCGGGTTGGCTCGTCGTTGCGGGTCGACAACGCGCGGGAGGCACCGAAGCCGCCCATGCCCAGACCGCAAGCCGCCATCTCGGCGCCGCCGGCAATCATCACGTCGGCTTCGTCGTACATGATGTTGCGGGCTGCCATGCCGATGCAGTGCGTACCGGTGGTACACGCGGTGGCGATGGCGTAGTTAGGTCCCTGGGCACCCAAGTGGATCGACAGGAAACCGGAAATCATATTGATGATCGAGCCAGGCACGAAAAACGGAGAGATCCGTCGTGGGCCGGAATCATGCAGGGTGCGGCTTGTTTCTTCGATGTTGGTCAGACCACCAATGCCCGAACCCATGGCCACGCCGATGCGTTCACGGTTGGCGTCGGTGACTTCCAGACCGGCGTTGCGGACTGCCTGAAACCCTGCGGCCAGACCATACTGAATGAACAGGTCGAGCTTGCGAGCTTCCTTGACTGACAGGTATTCCTCGACATTGAAGCCCTTTACCGAGCCGCCAAAACGGGTGGAATAGGCAGAAAGGTCGGTGTGTTCGATCAGACCAATGCCACTGCGGCCAGCCAGAATGCCCTGCCAACTGCTCGGCACATCCGTGCCCAGTGGCGACAACATACCCATACCGGTGACTACGACGCGTCTACGCGACACAGCACTCTCCTTTTTCAAATGACGACTTTGCATCAGGCCTAAAGGAAAAAACCGCACGCCATGAGGCAGTGCGGTTTTTCCATGACAGCGAGCAACGATTACAAGCTATTAAGCCTGGTGGTTTGTAACGTAATCGATTGCAGCTTGTACAGTAGTGATCTTCTCAGCTTCTTCGTCAGGGATTTCGGTCTCGAATTCCTCTTCCAGAGCCATCACCAGCTCAACGGTGTCAAGGGAGTCGGCACCCAGGTCTTCAACGAAGGAAGCGGAGTTAGTCACTTCTTCTTCTTTAACGCCCAGTTGCTCAGCAACGATTTTCTTGACGCGCTCTTCGATGGTGCTCATACCTTGTTTTCACTCCTAATGGACAAATTCAGGCAGCTGGCCAGTGGGTAAGTGTATAGAAAGACTTTTCAGCATTTCAACTGAAAGCTTCACTCCTCAAACCCGACGGCCCTCTGCCTACAAATAGATTGCAGCTTTATAACGGATTTTAGACAGCTCGTATGACATTTTTTTGAAGCAACCCGTCACATTTAACTCATGTACATCCCGCCGTTCACCGGGATTGTAGCCCCAGTAACGTAAGCCGCACCGTCGGATGCAAGAAAAGCGACCACAGACGCGATCTCTTGTGCTTGCCCCAGACGGCCCAGCGGAATTTGCGTCTGCAAGGCTTCACGCTGGGCCTCGGGCAGCTCGCGGGTCATATCGGTGTCGATGAACCCAGGGGCCACCGAGTTTACCGTAATCGAACGCGAACCGACTTCACGCGCCAGGGCACGACTGAAACCTTCCAGACCGGCCTTGGCGGCAGCGTAGTTTACTTGGCCTGCGTTGCCCATGGCACCCACAACCGAGCCAATACTGATAATTCGACCCCAACGGGCTTTGGTCATGCCGCGCAAAACGCCCTTGGACAGGCGGAACAGACTGTTCAGGTTGGTATCGACGACGTCATGCCATTCGTCATCTTTCATACGCATCATCAGGTTATCGCGGGTGATACCGGCATTGTTGACCAAAATCGCCGGCGCACCGAATTGCGCCTGAATGCTCGCCAGCACCGCTGCAACGGATTCGTCGCTTGTGACATTGAGTTCCAGGCCAGAGCCTTGAATACCGTTTTCCTTCAGGGTTGCGGCGATGCGCTCGGCACCCGCGGCGGACGTCGCGGTACCAATGACGATGGCACCCTGACGACCCAGCTCCAGGGCGATGGCCTGGCCGATACCGCGGCTCGCGCCGGTGACCAATGCAACTTTACCTTGCAGACTCATGCAAGCTTCTCCTGATTCAGGCCAACGCTGCACGGGCGGCAGCGAAGGCGTCTGGGGTATTGAGGTTGGATGTCGACACGCCTTCGGCGCAGCGTTTGTTCAGGCCCGCCAGCACTTTGCCGGGGCCGCATTCGACCAACTGGATCGCGCCCTTCGAAGCCAGTGCCTGGACCGATTCAACCCAGCGTACAGGCTTGTAGAGCTGCTCAAGCAGGTCGCGTTTGAGGGTTTCCAGATCAGCCGGAATGGCGGCACTGACGTTCTGCACCAGCGGAATCTGCGGCGCCTGCCAGTTGATCGCGGCGATCGACTCGGCGAAACGCTCGGCAGCCGGGCGCATCAGCTCGCAGTGCGACGGTACGCTGACCGGCAACGGCATCGCGCGCTTGGCACCACGGGCCTTGCAGCCTTCGATAGCGCGCTCGACCGCAGCCTTGGCGCCGGCGATCACGACCTGGCCCGGGGAATTGAAATTGACCGCGCTTACGACTTCGCCTTGCGCTGCTTCGGCGCAGGCAGCCAGTACGTCGGCGTCGTCCAGACCGAGAATGGCAGCCATGCCACCCTGCCCGGTCGGAACGGCTTCCTGCATCAACTGGCCACGGCGCTCGACCAGTTTCACCGCGTCCGCCAGACTCAGGCTGCCCGCCGCGACCAGCGCGCTGTATTCGCCCAGGCTGTGACCGGCAACATACGCCGGACGCGCGCCGCCTTCAGCCAGCCACAGACGCCACAAGGCAATCGATGCAGTCAGAATCGCCGGCTGGGTTTTATCGGTTTGGTTGAGTTGCTCTTCCGGCCCTTCCTGGGTCAGTGCCCACAGGTCGTAACCGAGAGCATCGGATGCTTCTTTGAATGTTTCAAGGACGATTGGATGTTGCGCGCCCAACTCGGCCAGCATGCCGAGGGACTGCGAACCCTGTCCTGGAAAGACGAATGCGAGGGAAGCAGACATGTAACAAGCCCCTAATGATCTGGTCGTCGGAGAATTGTCGTCCCGCTTGAGGGACGCAAGAAACTGACAGTTTGGATGGCCAATTGAACTGAGCGGTCACATTTAAGCATTGTCCGACGAAAATGCCTAAAGCAACAAATCCTCCAGACGACCGTGAATCCGTTCCGGAAGGTTTTCCTGGATCTCGATCAAGGCGCGCGAGATGGCGCTCTGGAAACCCTCAACCCCTGCAGAACCGTGACTCTTCACCACAATGCCCTGCAAACCGAGGAAGCTGGCGCCATTGTGCCGAGCGGGCGCCAGGTCCGCTTGCAGGCGCTTCATCAGCGGCAGCGCCATGGCGCCTACGACTCTTGATGCAAAATTCTTTTTGAACAGGGCTTCAATGCGCCCGGCAATCATGGTCGCCAGCCCTTCGCTGGATTTGAGGAGGATATTGCCGACAAAGCCGTCACACACCACCACATCTGCCTCGCCCCGATACACACCGTCACCTTCAACAAAACCGATGTAGTTGATGCCGCGCGCGCTCTGCAACAACGTCGCTGCCAACTTGACCTGCTGATTGCCCTTGATGTCTTCGGTACCGATGTTCAACAACGCGACACGCGGACGGACGATGCCCAGGGTTTCCGCCGCCACCGAGCCCATTACCGCAAATTGCAACAGGTGTTCGGCGCTGCAATCGACGTTCGCGCCCAGATCCAGCAGTTGGCAATAACCTTTCTGCGTCGGGATCGCCGCGACCATGGCTGGCCGGTCAATGCCCGGCAACGTCTTAAGCACAAAACGCGACAATGCCATCAATGCCCCGGTATTGCCGGCGCTGACGAAGGCCTGAACCTTGCCGTCTCGCAGCAACTCGAGTGCCACACGCATCGACGAATCAGGCTTGCCGCGCAGGGCTTGAGCAGGCTTTTCGTCCATGGTGATGACTTCGGTCGCGGGCACAATCGACAGGCGTGAGCGATCCACAGCCGATTGGCCAACGATCAGTTCTTCAAGGAGGGAAGGTTGACCGACAAGGGCCAGGTGCAGCGAGGGTGTTGCATTCAGGCAAGCGAGGCTGGCCTGGACAATGCTGCGGGGACCGAAGTCCCCGCCCATTGCGTCAATCGCGATGACTTGAGCAGACAAGTGATTACTCGTCAGCGCCCTTGTCGATCACTTTACGGCCACGGTATACGCCTTCTGGCGATACGTGGTGACGCAGGTGAATTTCACCGGTGGTTTTTTCTACAGACAGAGTGCTTGCCGTCAGGGCGTCGTGCGAACGACGCATGTCACGGGCAGAGCGGGATTTTTTGTTCTGCTGAACAGCCATAATTGATTAACTCCTAAACGTTTGGGTCACGCTTTAACTGCGCCAATACACTGAACGGGTTGGACCGCGTTACCTCGTCCTCGCTCGGTTCGGCCTCTTCGAGACCTCCCGGCTGCTGGCATTCTTCCGGATGATGAGCAGGCACAATGGGCAAGGCGAGCAGAAGCTCCTCCTCGATCAGTGACTGCAGATCCAATGGATCTTCGCCCAGTTCCAGCACGTCATAACCTTTCGGCAACGACTGGGTATTCGCACCCTCCTTCACCACAGCATAACTGCACTCGCTGTGAATCGGCAGGGTGACCAGCTCAAGACAACGCTGGCAAACCATTTTGACTTCGGTGTCGATAAAGCTGTGAATTACCACAGATTTACGTTCATCTCGTTCAAAAACGAATTTAGCCTGCACCGTACCGACAGTATCGGAAAGCGGGTCGCAGAGTCTCTCCAAATCGGCCAGCAGCAGTTCACCTTGAAGGGTGGTGCCACGATCAGCCAATTTGCGCGGGTCAACGTGAGGTGGAATCGGGTCATTCAACATAGGCGCAGCATTATAGGGATGCCCCCGGCCATGTCAAAGGAAATTCAGCCCTGTCCGTCACCTGGAAGCCTCGCTAGAATTCGCGCCTGTCTTCTGGAGATGCGCATGCTGCCTTTATTACTCGCTTCAAGCTCAGTTTATCGCCGGGATTTGCTGGCCCGCTTGCAGCTGCCGTTCATCTGCAGCTCGCCGGATATCGATGAAAGTCATCGCCCGCAAGAGCCTGCAATAGAGCTGGTAAAGCGGCTCGCCCAAGAGAAAGCCCAGGCCCTCGCCGGCAGTCACCCCGCTCATCTGATTATCGGCTCCGACCAAGTGGCAGTGCTTGGCGACCTCATCATCGGCAAACCCCACACCTTCGAAAAGGCCCGCGAGCAACTATTGGCCTCAAGCGGCGCGAGCGTCACCTTTCTGACCGGCGTAGCCCTGCTCAATAGCCAGACCGGCCGCTGCCAGGCCGATTGCGTGCCGTTCACCGTGCACATGCGCACGCTGGACGCCGCACGCATCGAGCGCTACCTGCGCGCCGAACAGCCCTACGATTGCGCTGGCAGCTTCAAGGCTGAAGGTTTGGGGGTGAGCCTGTTTCAAAGCACCGAAGGCCCTGACGCCACCAGCCTGATCGGTCTGCCGCTGATTCGTTTGATCGACATGCTGCTGGCCGAGGGCGTGCACATCCCCTGAACACCACCTCAGAAATCCTATTCACAAAAAACCGGCTGCGAGGCCGGTTATTTATGCCGTTTGAGGATCAGCGCAACGACGGCCCGTGAAAGCCCATCCACATTGCCAGCTGCTCAGCCACGCTGGCACCCAGCTTTTTCGAGAAGCGATCAAACGGCGACTCCTGAACCGTGAAGTCCACCAGCTCTTTCTCGCCAATCACATCACGCGCCACGGAGCTGGCGTTGCCCAGGCCATCGATCAAGCCCAGCGGCAGCGCCTGCTCACCAGACCAGACCAGCCCGGAGAACAATTCCGGATGCTCTTTGTCCTTGAGGCGATCGCCACGACCCTTCTTCACGCTGTTGATGAACTGCTGGTGCGTGGTATCGAGCACGCCCTGCCAGAACTGGGTTTCTTCAGGCTTTTGCGGCTGGAACGGGTCGAGGAACGACTTGTGCTCGCCGGACGTGTAGGTGCGGCGCTCGACGCCGAGCTTTTGCATGGTGCCAACGAAGCCGTAACCCGCCGCCGTCACGCCAATGGAGCCCACCAGACTGGCCTTGTCGGCGTAGATCTGATCAGCAGCACTGGCAATGTAATAAGCGCCGGAAGCGCCCAGATCGGAAATCACCGCGTACACCTTGGTGTCCGGGTGCAGGCCGCGCAGACGAACGATCTCGTCATAAACGTAACCCGACTGCACCGGACTGCCGCCTGGGCTGTTGATGCGCAGGATCACGCCTTTGACTTTCTCATCCTCGAAAGCCGCACGCAGGCTGCCGACGAGGTTGTCAGCGCTGGCGGGCTCCTTGTCGGCGATCACGCCAGTCACGTCGATCAGCGCGGTGTATTTGGCGCTGCGGGTGGCGGCCTTTTCCATGTCCATCAGCGGCGTGAACAGGACCAGCGCGCCAAACAGGTACACAAAGGTCAGCAACTTGAAGAAAATCCCCCAACGCCGCGAGCGGCGCTGTTCCTGCACACTGGCCAACAGGGTCTTTTCCAACAGCTTCCAGCTCTTCTCGTCACCGCTCTCTGCGCTCGCCTTGGCGGGCGCTTTCCATTCGTCGGTCATGCCATCTACCCCAGCAAAAATCTATTAGGCCCGCTGACTCAGCCAGGCATGCAATTCTGAAAAACGATCGATGGACAATGCCGGCTCGAACACCTTCAACGCTTCAATCGACTGCGCGCCATAACTCACCGCCACTGAATCCATCCCGGCGTTGCGCGCCATCTGCAGGTCGAAGGACGAATCGCCGACCATCAACGCCTGCTCCGGACGAACATCGCAATGAGCGAGGATCTGCTCAAGCATCAGCGGATGAGGTTTGCTGGCGGTTTCGTCAGCCGCACGGGTAATGTCGAAATAATCGTCCCAACCGTGCGCCTTCAGTACCCGATCCAGCCCGCGACGCGCCTTGCCGGTCGCGACCGCCAAGCGATAACCCTCAGCGCGAAACGCCTCCATCGACTCTAATACGCCCTCGAACAACGGCGAAGGCGCCGCTTCTGCGGCGATGTAGTGATCGGCATAGTGCTGACGGAAAGCCACCAGTTCGTCGTCACCGATTTCCGGGTACAACGTACGAATCGCCTCGGGCAACCCCAGGCCAATAATTCCTTTGACGGCAAAGTCATCGCGCAACTGGAAACCGGAACGCTCGGACGCGACGTGCATCGCCTCGACAATCCGACCAATGGAGTCAGCCAGAGTGCCGTCCCAATCAAAAATCAGCAGTTTGTAATCCGGCGGGATTTTATCAGAGGGGTGCACTCAGGCGCTCCACGGTCTTGGCCCACATCTCGTCGACAGGGGCCTGCAGCTTCAGTTCGCCACCATCGGGCAGCGGCACGGTCAGCATGTAGGCGTGGAGGAACAGACGTTTACCGCCCAGATCACGAATTTCCTTACTGAAATCGTCATCGCCGTACTTGGTGTCGCCGGCGATGCAATGCCCGGCGTGCAAGGTGTGGACGCGAATCTGGTGAGTCCGGCCGGTGATCGGCTTGGCTTCAATCAGGGTGGCAAAGTCACCGAAGCGACGCAGGACCTTGAACACGGTCACCGACTCCTTACCCTCCTCCTCGTCGACCTCGACCATGCGCTCGCCGGAGCGCAAATTGCTCTTGCCCAGCGACGCACGGACTTGCTTGATCGAAGCCGCCCAGTTGCCGCGAACCAGCGCCATGTAGCGCTTGTCCACGCCATCACCGCGCAAGGCCGTGTGCAAGTGACGCAGCATGCTGCGTTTCTTGGCGATCATCAGCAGGCCGGAGGTGTCACGGTCGAGACGATGAACCAGCTCCAGCTCCTTGCAATCGGGACGCAACTGGCGAAAGGCCTCGATCACGCCGTAGGTCAGGCCGCTGCCGCCGTGAACGGCTATTCCACACGGCTTGTTGATCACGATCAGCGCCTTGTCTTCGAAGACAATCGACGCTTCCAGGCGTTGCAGAAGGCCTTGGGCCAGCGGCACCGGCTCGTCGCGCTCAGGCACGCGAACCGGCGGCACGCGCACGATATCGCCCGCCTGCAGCTTGTATTCGGGCTTGATCCGGCCTTTGTTCACTCGCACTTCGCCCTTGCGCAAAATGCGGTAAATCAAGGTCTTGGGCACGCCTTTGAGCCGAGCGAGAAGGAAGTTATCAATACGTTGGCCGGCATATTCCGGCGAGACCTCCAGCAGTTGTACGGCTGGGGTCGAGGGGGCAGTAGTCGTCATGGCGCGGATGATATCAATTTTTTATGGAATTGAAGCACTTAATCATTACTGCTATAGTCGCGAACGCCGCCAAAAGCGGCCTGGACAGCGGACCAACGGTCAAAAACCGGCCCTGACCAATGCAATTCACCAGGACGCGAGGCCGTCCTACGGGGCTTTCGCTACGTAACGGTGGAGTTTGCAGGTGTAACGAGCGCAGGTGACATAAGGCCTGAATCACGCCGCAAAGCAGAGTTTTCACTCCCTTCGCGAGCCATATTCACGGCCAGTTCACAAAGTGCAGTCAGCTGCGAATGACCCCGAGCGAAGGTTTCGGAAACACCGCCTAAATTAGCCATGATGCGTGACCTCCCCTTTCGGAGCTCACGGTAAATGCCAACCCGCTGCGGATTCTGCGCGCGGCAGCACCCGAATTATCAGGGATACGTGTAGGGTGGAGATGCACAACCGCTGGACTGTGTAGCAATAGGCTTTATCAAGACGCTTCATCTCGTCCACAGCCGCCGGTTGATTCCTCCTCCTGACTGAGTGCTTAAGTAGCCACAGCAAGCAGGACGCGTACGTCGCGATGAAGGCCCACATTGGCCGGACATCGCTAGACACGGGAAATGGCCAACCACTCCCGACGCACCTGACACCGACCGTGAGAAGTCGTGTGTGCCGAACGCCGTTTCCGGCAGCCCGGAAACCGACGGTACTACATGAAAAGAATGCTGATTAACGCAACTCAACCCGAAGAGTTGCGTGTTGCACTGGTAGATGGCCAGCGCCTCTATGACCTGGACATCGAATCCGGTGCACGCGAGCAGAAAAAAGCCAATATTTATAAAGGCAAGATCACTCGCATCGAACCAAGCCTTGAGGCTGCCTTTGTCGATTTCGGCTCCGAGCGCCACGGCTTCCTGCCCCTCAAAGAAATCTCCCGCGAATACTTCAAGAAAGCCCCTGAGGGCCGCGTCAACATCAAGGACGTCCTGAGCGAAGGCCAGGAAGTCATCGTTCAGGTCGAAAAAGAAGAACGTGGCAACAAGGGCGCCGCCCTGACCACCTTCATCAGCCTGGCCGGTCGTTACCTGGTGCTGATGCCGAACAACCCGCGTGCCGGCGGTATCTCCCGTCGCATAGAAGGTGAAGAGCGCAACGAATTGCGTGAAGCCCTGAACGGTCTGGTTGCACCGGCCGACATGGGTCTGATCGTGCGCACTGCCGGCCTGGGCCGCAGCAGCGAAGAAATGCAGTGGGACCTCGACTACCTCCTGCAACTCTGGACCGCCATCAAAGAAGCGTCGCTGGATCGCTCCGCGCCATTCCTGATCTACCAGGAAAGCAACGTGATCATCCGCGCGATCCGCGATTACCTGCGCCAGGACATCGGCGAAGTGCTGATCGACAGCGTTGAAGCCCAGGACGAAGCCCTGACCTTCATCCGCCAGGTGATGCCGCAATACGCCAGCAAGATCAAGCTGTACGAAGACAGCGTTCCGCTGTTCAACCGTTTCCAGATCGAAAGCCAGATCGAGACCGCCTTCCAGCGCGTCGTTGAACTGCCTTCCGGCGGCTCCATCGTTATCGATCCGACCGAAGCCCTGGTGTCCATCGACATCAACTCGGCGCGCGCCACCAAAGGCAGCGACATCGAAGAAACCGCCCTGCAGACCAACCTTGAAGCCGCCGAAGAAATCGCCCGTCAGTTGCGCTTGCGCGACATCGGCGGCCTGATCGTCATCGACTTCATCGACATGACCCCTGCCAAGAACCAGCGCGCCGTGGAAGAGAAAGTCCGCGAATGCCTGGAAGCCGACCGCGCTCGCGTGCAAGTCGGTCGCATCTCGCGCTTCGGCTTGCTGGAAATGTCCCGTCAGCGCCTGCGTCCATCGCTCGGCGAAAGCAGCGGCATCGTTTGCCCGCGTTGCAACGGCACCGGCATCATCCGTGACGTTGAATCGCTGTCCCTGGCGATCCTGCGCCTGATCGAAGAAGAAGCCCTGAAAGACCGCACCGCCGAAGTTCGCGCCCAAGTGCCGATTCCGGTCGCAGCCTTTCTGCTCAACGAAAAACGCAACTCGATCACCAAGATCGAACTGCGCACCCGTGCCCGCATCGTCATCCTGCCGAACGATCACCTCGAAACGCCGCACTTCGAAGTTCAGCGTCTGCGTGATGACAGCCCGGAAGCCGGCATCAACCAGTCCAGCTACGAAATCGCTGCGGCCGCTGCCGAAGTCGAAGAAGTCCAGCCAGCTGCCGCGACCCGCACCCTGGTTCGCCAGGAAGCCGCGGTCAAGACTGCGCCGGCCCGCGCCAACGCGCCGGTGCCGACTGAAGTCGTCGCCGCCCCTGTTGCTGCACCGGCTGTCGTGCCAGAGCCAAGCCTGTTCAAAGGCCTGGTGAAGTCGCTGGTCGGCCTGTTTGCCAGCAAAGAAGAGCCTGTTGCTCCGGTTGCGGTTGAAAAACCGGCGAGCACCGAGCGTCCGGCCCGTAACGAAGAGCGTCGCAACGGTCGTCAGCAGAGCCGCAACCGTAACGGTCGCCGCGATGAAGAGCGCAAGCCTCGCGAGGAACGTGCACCGCGTGAAGAACGCGCACCACGTGAGCCACGCGAAGCCCGCGAAGAAGCTCCGGCCGTCGCCGTCGCTCGCGAAGAACGCGCTCCGCGTGAAGAACGCGCACCACGCGCACCTCGCGAAGAACGTGCACCGCGCGCGCCTCGTGAAGATCGCAAGCCACGTGGCGAGCGTGAAGAACGTGTGCGTGAACTGCGTGAGCCGCTGGATGCTGCCGCCCCGGTCGCCGCTGCTGCTGTTACCGCTACCACTGCGACTGCTACTGCTGAAGAGCGTCCAGCTCGCCAGCCTCGTGAAGAACGCGCTCCACGCCCACCGCGTGAAGAACGTCAGCCACGTGCCGAGCAAGCCGCTGAAGCCGTTGCCGAAGAAGAACTGACCGGCAACGAAGAGCAACTGCAGGAAGACGGTCAGGATGGCGCCGAAGGCGATCGTCCACGCCGTCGCTCCCGTGGCCAGCGTCGTCGCAGCAACCGTCGCGAACGTCAACGCGATGCCAACGGCAACGTGATCGAAGGTTCGGAAGAATCGGAATCTGCTGAAGGTAATGAAGGTAATGAAGGTGCCGAAGGCATCGAAGCGCCAAGCGCTGCCGATCTGGCCGCTGGCCTGGCTGTTACCGCAGCCGTTGCCAGCACCGTGATCAGCGCTCCGGCTGAAGCACAGGCTCACGAGCAAGCCGAACGCGCCACTGCCGCCACTCTGGAAACTGCTCCAGTAGAAGCGCCGGTCGTCGAGTCCACTACCCCCGTAGAAGCAACTGCCGCTGCGGAAATCGAAGTGGCCCCGGTTCGCGAAGCGAAGCCTGAAGTTGTAGCGGCCGCCGAGCCAGCCTTCGTGGCGGAAGCGCCCGTTGTAGTTGCCGAGCCGGTTGCTGAAACCGTCTCTGAAACCGTGACCGAAACCGTTCGTGAAGTTCGCGAAGAGCAAACCGCGTTTAACTGGGTTGCAGAACCGGTCGCCGCCGAGCCTGTCGTCGAAACGCCAGCTCCAGCGCCAGTCGCTGAAGTGGCGTTCGTCGAGCCAGTGGTTGTAGCTGCCGAACCAGAGCCTGCTCCGGTTGTTGAAACCCCTGTCGTAGCCGAAGTGGCTGCACCAGTGGTTGAAGCCGCCCCAGTCAGCGCCCTGACCGAAAATGGCCGCGCCCCGAACGATCCACGTGAAGTGCGTCGTCGCAAGCGTGAAGAAGAGCGCCTGCAGAAGGAAGCCGAACTGGCTGCCGCTGCGGCTCCGGTTGAAGCGGTTATCGCTGCCGAGCCTGCACCGGTTGCTGCTGAAGTGGTCGAGGCAGCGCCTGCTGCTTCCGTCATCGAAGAAGCACCGCGCTCGGTTCAGGACGCGGTAGAGCAACACGAGCAAGCCCTGGAAAAAGAGCACGAGCCTAAACCCCTCGTCTGATTCCATCGGCCATTAAAAAGCCCCGCCTGGTGATCCCAGGCGGGGCTTTTTTATGTCTTTGAGACCGCGTCGTCTGCAATCGCGAGCAGGCTCACTCCCACAGGGTTTTGCGTCGTCTACAATTCCGTGAGTGACACAAAACCCTGTGGGAGTAAGCCTGCTCGCGAAGGCGGTGTATCAGGCGAAGACCAACGCCGCAGGCACATCCACATCCCACAAAATCCCGGGATCATCCTCCGCCACCTCGACCACCTTCGCCGACGCAAACAGCGGCTTGGCCCCACGATCACCCGACAACGCCATCAATCCCGGTCCAAACGAACGCCCGAAACCAACCGGATGCCCGTATTCGCCGTTCACAACCGGAACACTGATCACATCCCCGGCAATTCCCGCCAACACCCGCTCAACCGTCGACGGCAAAATAAACGGCATGTCCCCTAACACAATCAACCAGCCATCCATTCGCGGACACGCAGCCACTCCGGCCGCAATGCTGTCGCCCATGCCGGTTGATTCGATCAGCTCAACCTCGAAACCATAGGCGTGGGCCATGCGCATCACTTGCGGGCGATCTTCGGTGGTCACCAGTACACGCTTCGTGCGGCCCGGCAAACTCACCAGCACCTGCTCGATCACTGACCGAACAACGCCATCGCGTCCCGTGCAGTCCGCCAACAATTTATCCTTATCAGCACCTGCTACCTGGCGGAAGCGCCTGCCCTGCCCCGCCGCCAGCACAATCACGCCAATGGCTTCACTCATGCATCCACCTGCAACGGCTTTTTCTGTTTCAGCTCGACGCCGTTTTTGATCGCGACAATCTCGGCCATCAATGACAAAGCGATTTCCGCCGGGGAATGGCTGCCGATGTGCAAGCCGATCGGACCGTGCAAGCGCTCGATGGCGGCTTTAGACAAACCGAGCTGAGCCAGATTGTCCCGTCGCTTCAGGCTATTGACCTGCGAGCCCAGCGCTCCGACGTAAAAAGCCCGGGAGTCCAGTGCCGTCAGCAGCGCCATGTCATCCAGACGCGGATCATGGGTCAGCGCAACAATGGCCGTACGTTCGTCGGTCTGAATGTTCAGCACCGCTTCGTCCGGCATCCCGGAAACGAAGCGTCCGTGCTGTTCTTCCCAGCCGTAGACGAACTCGGCACGGGGATCGCAGATCAGCACTTCGAAATCCAGCAGCCGCGCCATCTCGGCGACGTACCGGGACAATTGCCCCGCGCCGATCAGCAATAATCGCCAGCGCGGACCGTAAATCGCCCGCAGGGTGTGGCCATCGAAACTCAGCACATCGCTCTTGGTCGCTGGCTGCAACGTCACCTCACCGGAGGCGATATCCAGCGAACGAGCGCAGATTTCATGGGCCTCGCAACGCGCCAGCAACTCGGCCACCCAGGCCGGATCACCGACACGCTCTTCGGTCAGGCGCAATGTACCGCCGCACGGCAACCCAAACCGCGCGGCTTCCTCGCGGGTGACGCCGTAGGTGATCAGTTGTACCGGCGGCCCGTCGGCCGGAATTCGGCCATCGTGCAACCGGGCAATCAGGTCATCTTCAACACAACCGCCGGACACCGAGCCGATCACCACCCCGTCCTCGCGCAAGGCCAACATGGCGCCAGGCGCCCGGGGCGCGGTGCCCCAGGTCTGGACCACGCTGTACAACACCACGCGCTGACCGGCACGGCGCCATTCCAAAACGCTGCGCAGAACGTTCAGATCGACGCTGTCCATCAGGCGTCAGCCTTCTGCCAACCCTGCAGTTGATAACGAACCGGCAGGTTGCGGATGCGTTTGCCGGTGGCGGCGAAGATCGCGTTGCACAACGCCGGCGCAATCGGCGGCACGCCGGGTTCACCGACGCCACCCAACGGCACGACGCCCGGCGGCGTGACCAGATGCACCGCGACGTCCTTCGGCGCCAGGGACATGCGCGCCACTTCGTACATGTGGAAGTTGTCCTGCTGGACCTTGCCGTCCTTGAAGCTGATCTCGCCGAGCACCGCATTGCCCAGTCCCATCACGCAGGCGCCTTCGAACTGCGAGCGAATCCGCTCCGGGTTGATCTGCGGGCCGCAATCCACGGCAATATCGGCCTTGTGCACAATCAAGGTGCCGTCGTCTTTGACTTCGACTTCGATCACCGCCGCCACGTAAGTGACGAAGCTGTAATGCACCGCCAGCCCCAGCCCGCGCCCCTTCGGCAACTCACGCCCCCATCCGGCGGCTTTTGCCGCGGTTTCCAATACCGTGCGCATGCGCGCGATGTCGATGGGATAACGTTCGGGTGATTCGCCGTAGTTCCACTCTTCACTCAAGGTACGCGGATCGATCTGACGATCCGGGCCGAGCAATTTGATCTGATACTTGAGCGGATCCTCACCGGCCTTGTGCGCCAGTTCATCGACAAAGCTCTGAATCGCAAAACCGTGGGGGATGTTCGACACCGAGCGATACCAGCCGACCCGCGTGTGGATCGCCGCTTCCGGGTTCTCCAGGCGCACGTTGGGAATCGCGTAGGCCATGTTGGTAAAGCCCATGCCCAGCTCGAAAGCCGCTTCGTGGTTCATTCCCGGCGCGAACAGCGCGGTGATGCTTGGCGCTACCGTGCGGTGCAGCCAACCCGAGGGCAAACCGTCCTTGTTCAAACTGGCCTTCAGGTATTCGGCCGATACCGTATGGAAGTACGAACAATGGATGTCGTCTTCACGGGTCCATTGCACCCGCACGGCCTTGCCAGGAAATTCCTTGGCGAGCACGGCGGCTTCGATGATGAAATCCGGCTTGGACTTGCGCCCGAAGCCGCCGCCGAGCAGGGTGACGTGGAACGTGACGTTATCGAACGGAATGCCGAGGCGTTCGCCGATCCGTTCACGGGTGACTTGCGGCGCCTGACTGGGCGCCCAGGCTTCGCACACGCCGTCCTTGAAACGCGCGATGGCGACCATCGGTTCCATCGGCGCTTGCGCCAGGTGGGGCAAATAGTAGGACGCTTCGAGGCTGCTGTTGGCGCTGCTCATGGCCTGATCGATGTTGCCGGTGTTGCGCACCACCTTGCCAGGCTTTAGCGACGCGGCTTCCAGTTCCTTGCGATAGGCGATCGAGTCGTAGCTGGCGTTGGGCCCGTCGTCCCACTCGATTTTCAGCGCCTCACGCCCCTTCATCGCCGCCCACGTGTTACTGGCCACGACAGCCACGCCGCCCAGTGGCTGGAATTCCGAGGGCAGCGGACGGCCTTCGATCTGGATCACCTTGATGACCCCGGGGACTTTCAGCGCGGCGCTGTCGTCCAGGGATTTGACCTTGCCGCCGTACACCGCCGGACGGGCGATGGTGGCGTAGAGCATGCCGTCGACATGCACGTCGGCGCCGTAGACTGCGCGACCGTTGACGATGTCTGCACCGTCGATGGCTTTGGTGCCTTCCTTGCCGATATAGCGAAACTCCGACGGATCCTTGAGTCGCAGACTGTCGCGGGCCGGCACCGCCAGCGCACCGGCAGCAACGGCAAGGGCACCGTAGCCGAGTTCGCGACCGGTCGGTTTATGGACGACTTTGTGCAGTTGCGCGTGGCACTCACCGAGCGGAACTTTCCACTGATCGGCGGCGGCCTGTTCCAGCATGGTCCGCGCGGCAGCGCCGCAACGGCGCATCGGTTCGTACCAGTGGCGCATGCTGCGCGAGCCGTCGGTGTCCTGGTTGCCGTAGCGCACTTCATCGCCCGGCGCCTGTTGCACCTTCACCAGCGCCCAGTCGGCGTCGAGTTCATCGGCCACCACCATGCTCAGGCTGGTGCGCACGCCCTGGCCCATTTCCGAACGATTGCAGACCACCGTCACCGTGCCATCAGCGGCGATGCTGACATACACCTTCGGATCATCGATCCAGCCGTGAGGCATGCCTTCGGCGCCGAATTTTTTCTCGGCGTCGGCCGCGAAAGCGTCTTGCCAACCCCAACTCGCGGCGATCACCAGCGCGCTGGTGGCGCCGACGCCCTTGAGGAAGCCGCGACGGCTGGGATTACTGAGGTTGCTGAGGGCGAAGTCATTCGGTAACTGGCTCATGCCTTGGCCTCCTTCAGGTGAGTGGATGCCTGACGGATCGCGGTCTTGATGCGGTTGTAGGTGCCGCAGCGGCAGATATTGCCGACCATGGCCTCCTCGATCTGCTCGTCGCTGGGATTGGGGTTGGTCTTGAGCAGCGCGGTCGCCGACATGATCTGCCCACCCTGGCAGAACCCGCACTGGGCCACGGCGGTGTCGAGCCAGGCCTGCTGAACGACTTGCCCGACCGGGTCGGCGTGCAGGTTATCGATGGTGGACACGTTCTGGCCGACCACCGAACCGATCGGGGTGATGCAGCTGCGCGCGGGTGAACCGTCGATGTGAATGGTGCACGCTCCGCACAGGCCCATACCGCAGCCGAATTTGGTGCCGTTGTAACCGGCGACGTCGCGAATCGCCCACAGCAGCGGCATGTCTTCGGTAACGTCGAGTGGGTGGTCTTGACCGTTGAGTTTCAGGGTAATCATGGGCACGCCCGCATAGTGGCTTGGGTTATGGGGTCGAGCAATCTGCCGCCAGGGGATGGCGGTTGGCATTACACAGATCGACTCAGGCTAATGAGGCTCTCTTACACGGACGC
This sequence comes from Pseudomonas sp. GB2N2, assembly GCF_054897705.1. Lineage (NCBI taxonomy): Bacteria > Pseudomonadati > Pseudomonadota > Gammaproteobacteria > Pseudomonadales > Pseudomonadaceae > Pseudomonas > Pseudomonas sp. GB2N2. Next base: position 241,658 of record NZ_CM142701.1, on the reverse strand, counting down.
AAGCGTCTGTATCGGGCCTTTGATGGAGCAAATGAATGCATCGTTAGGCGGCTAAGTTAACTCAGGATTAACAAAAAAGCCCTGCACAGTTGAAGCTGTACAGGGCTTTGAAATCAGTCTTTGAAGCGTAGCTTCAATACCGATTGGGTTCCATTTCCAGGTCGACATGAAAACGCTTGGCAATGTCTTGCTGGATACGCTGCGCCAGGTCGAGCAATTGCAGGCCGGTCGCCGCCCCGTAGTTGACCAGCACCAGCGCCTGCAACTTGTGCACGCCGGCATCGCCCTCGCGGAAACCCTTCCAGCCGGCCCGCTCGATCAGCCACCCGGCGGCCAGTTTCATCTGCCCGCCGGGTTGCGAGTAGGCCACCAGATCCGGGTATTCACTTTTGAGTTGCGCCACCCGCGCGGCCGGCACCAGCGGATTCTTGAAGAAGCTGCCGGCATTACCCAGTACGGCCGGGTCCGGAAGTTTTTCGCTGCGGATGCTGCAAATCGCCTGGCTGACGTCGGTGGCGGTCGGCTGCTCGATGCCCAGCTCGGTCAGGCGCTGACGCACCGGGCCGTACTCCAGATGCAAGTGCGCAGCGCGGTTCAGGGTGAAACGCACGCGCAGGATCAGCCAGCGCCCCGGCTGCTGTTTGAACACGCTGTCGCGGTAGGTGAAATTGCACTCGGCCAGGGTGAAATCGCGCAGCTCACCGGTCTGGCGATCCAGTGCGGTCAGGCCGGCGAACACGTCCTTGATCTCCACGCCATAGGCGCCGATGTTCTGCATCGGTGCCGCGCCGACAGTGCCAGGGATCAGGCTGAGGTTTTCCAGCCCCGACAATCCCTGCGCCAGCGTGTTTTGCACGAACGGATGCCAGGGTTCGCCCGCCTCGGCTTCGATCACAACCTGACTGCCATCATCGCTGAGCATGCGAATCCCGCGGGTGGCCATGCGCAATACCAGCGACTGGATATCGGCGGTCAGCAGAAGGTTGCTGCCACCCCCGATCACCAGCAATGGCACGTCATGATCCGTCGCGTAGGTCAAAGCATCGCGCACGTCGGCATCGCTATGGGCCTCGGCAAACAAGCGGGCCTGAACATCAACTCCAAAGCTGTTGTACGGCTTGAGAGAAACACCGGGCTGAACCTGCAAACTCATATCCGGCCCTTCAATTCGATCACCAGCAAATCGCTCGCGCGCTCGATCAAGTCGAGTACGTGTTCGAAACCCTGCTCACCGTCGTTGTACGGATCCGGCACTTCATCGACGTCCGACTGGTAGCGACGCAGGAAGAGGTCCAGTTCCGCCTTGCTCTTGCCCTTGAGAGGTTGCAGGGCCATGAGGTCGCTCAGGTTACTGTTGTCCATGGCCAGGATCAGGTCATACGTGGAAAAATCGGCGCGACTCACTTGCTGGGCGCGCTGCGCGGACAGGTCGTAACCGCGCAGCCTGGCCGCAGCCTGGCTGCGCTGGTCCGGCGGCCGGCCAACGTGCCACTCACCCGTGCCGGCTGAGGCCACGTCGATTTGATCGGCCAGCCCCGCTTCACGCAATTTGTGCCGCAGCACACCTTCGGCCGTCGGTGAACGGCAGATGTTGCCCAAACACACAAACAAAACCCGCATCAGGCCTCCAGCAGGCGACGAACTCGCTCAAGATCTTCGACGGTGTCGACGCCGGTGGGCGGTGCAATCAGCGCGTCGGCGACATGAATGCGCACGCCATGCCACAGGGCGCGCAGTTGTTCCAGGGATTCGGTGTTTTCCAGCCAGCACGGGCCCCAACTGACGAAGTCGTGCAGGAAACCGGCGCGGTAGGCATAAATGCCGATATGGCGACGGTACGGCACGCCTTTCGGGAGTTGCTCGGGGGTTTTCGCAAACGCATCACGCGCCCAAGGCAAGGTCGCACGACTGAACGTCAGTGCCAGGCCATTGAGGTCGCTGACGACCTTGACCACGTTGGGGTTGAACAGGGTTTCGACGTCTTCGATCGGCTCGGCCAGGGTGGCCATGCGCGCTTCGGTGTGGGTGGCCAGGTTGGCGGCGACCTGATCGATCACGCTCGGCGGGATCAGCGGTTCGTCACCCTGGACGTTGACCACGATCGCATCAGCTGCCAGACCAAGTTTCGCTGCGACTTCGGCCAGACGGTCCGTGCCGGAGTTGTGATCCTCACGGGTCAGCACCACTTCGGCGCCAAACGCGGTGCACGCCTCGACAATGCGCGCATCGTCCGTCGCGACGACTACACGCTGGGCGCTGCTTTTACTTGCCTGCTCCCAGACGTGCTGGATCATCGGCTTGCCGGCGATCAGCAACAGCGGCTTGCCCGGCAGGCGGGTCGAGGCGTAACGCGATGGGATGACAACGGTAAAGGCTGTGGTCATTTATCCAGACGCTCGTCGGTGGTCAGGGTGCGGGCCTCGGTTTCCAGCATTACCGGGATGCCGTCGCGAATCGGGTACGCCAGGCCGGCGCCCTTGCTGATCAGCTCGGATTTGTCGGTGCTGAGCTTGAGCGGGCCTTTGCAGACCGGGCAAGCGAGGATGTCGAGCAATTTGGTGTCCATGAACATTCCCTGGATAAAAATGGATTAAGGCATAAGACGAGCCGGCAACAGACGCATCAACTGCGTATCGAACCAGGCCACGAAGGCCGGTGATGGCGCAGCATCGACCGTCAGGTACCACCAGTCGGCGGTGGCAAAGGCACGGCACTTCACCGCGTCCTTCTCGGTCATTACCAACGGCAATGACGGTGTGAAACTCAACGCCTGCGCGCTGTATCCGGCGTGGTCGGCAAAGGCGTGGGGGACGGGTTGCCAGTGTAGCGTTTCGAGGGTCGTGAAGAAACGTTGTGGATTGCCGATCCCGGCCACGGCGTGAAGCCTCTGGCCTGCGGGAAAGTGATCAAGGGGACGCCGTTCGCCGCTGTGCAGATTGACCAATCCGGTGGGTTGCAACTGGAAGGCAAAACCGTCCGCGCGATCATCGACAGCGCCGTTGTACAGCACGGCGTCAACGCTTTGCAGGCGTTCGACCGGCTCACGCAGCGGTCCGGCGGGCAGGCAACGCTTATTGCCCAGGCCACGGGCGGCGTCGATCAACACCAGTTCAAGGTCCCGCGCCAATCGGTAATGCTGCATGCCGTCATCGGAGAGAATCAGGTCCAGCGGCTCGCTCGCCAGCAATGCCTGGACGGCGCGACTGCGGTCCGGGTCGATCATCAACGGGACGCCGGTGCGCTGCACGATCAACAGCGGCTCGTCGCCAGCCACGTCGGCGCTTTGCTCGGCTTCGACGCGCCATGGCAGTTGTGGCGGTTTGGCCCCATAGCCGCGACTGACCACGCCGACTCGCAATCCGCTGCGCTGGCAATGCTGGATCATCCACAGAATCAGCGGCGTCTTGCCGGTGCCGCCCACGGTGATGTTACCAACCACGATCAGCGGCACTGGTGGCTGATAAATCTCGCCCTCACCCGCCAGAAAGCGCTGGCGCTTGCTGGTGACCACGCGCCGATACAGCCACTCCAGCGGCTGCAACAGCTTCAGGGCAGGATGACCCTGGTACCACGCGGCGAGCAACCGATCGGACATGGCCATCAGGGCGCGGGCGGCGCCGCCTCGACTGTGGTCATGCGCAGGTGGCTGAAACCGAGCTTGCCGGCCGCATCCATGGCAGTGATGACCGACTGGTGCTGGGTCTTGCCGTCAGCGCTGATGGATAACGGCAGGTTGGTGTCACCACTGGACTCTTTCTGCAGTGCGTCCATCAGGGTCGCGAGGTCGTTCTTCGGCAGAATCTGGTTGTTCACCGAGAACACCCCTTCGGCACTGATGGCGACGTCCAGGTGCTTGGCCTGCTTGTCGTCATCAGGCGAACCGCTAACCGCTTGCGGCAGATCGACGCGCAACTGGGTTTCACGGGTGAAGGTGGTGGTCACGACGAAAAACAGCAGCAGGATAAACACCACGTCAATCAGCGACGCGAGGTTGATGTCCACATTCTCCCGTTGCTTGCGGCGGAATTTCACGCTTTTTTGCCCTCGGACAGATCCACGTCACGGTCACCTTGCACCACTTCGACCAGCTTGATCGCTTCCTGCTCCATGCCCACCACCAGCTCATCGATGCGGCGTTGCAGGAAACGGTGGAAGAACACCGACGGGATACCGACCATCAAGCCCGCAGCCGTGGTGATCAGCGCCTTGGAGATACCACCGGCCAGCACCGCGGCGTTGGTGGTCATGCCCGAGCCCATGAAGGCGCTGAAAATATCGATCATGCCCAGCACTGTACCCAGCAAACCCAGCAACGGCGCCATGGCGGCGATGGTGCCCAGCGCATTGATGTAACGCTCGAGTTCATGAATCACCCGCGCGGCGGCTTCTTCGATGCACTCTTTCATGATTTCGCGACCATGCCGGGAGTTGGCCAGTCCCGCTGCCAGGATCTCGCCCAACGGCGAGTTGGCGCGCAGTTCCTTGAGTTTGTCTTTATTGAGTTGCTTGTCCTTGATCCACACCCAGACCTGGCCGAGCAAATGCTCCGGCGTCACACGGCTGGCGCGCAGGGTCCACAGACGCTCGGCGACAATCGCCATGGCCGCGATGGAACTCAAAATGATCGGCAGCATCATCCAGCCGCCGGATTTGACCAATTCCCACACAGTGACAGCCCCCTCGAAAAAGTGCGCCACTCTAACATAGGGGGTCGGCGCACCGAAGACCGTGATGTCGCATCCGGTCGGGCTTTAATTGCGCGCGGTTATGGCGCAGAACGCCAGAAACGCCGCTCCTGACGCATTGTCCATGGCGGTTTGAAGCCCCCGAGGTGCAGACGAATGGCACCCTGCTCGGCGCTGTCATGGATCGCCATCCCGCGTTTTCGATAGCGGGCCATGACCGTGGGATGCGGGTGACCGAAGGAATTGCCGTTGCCGCGAGAGATCAGCACGGCTTTGGGTTGCAACTCAGCCAGCAGCGCCATTGACGACGAACTGCGACTGCCATGATGAGGCGCCACCAGCCAATCGGTGCCTACGGCCAGCGGACTGTCGAGCAGCGCTTGCTCGGCTGATTTGTCGATATCGCCGGTCAGCAGCAAGCGCTCGCCATTGGCTTCGACCTGCAGGACGCAGGATTTCTGGTTGCTGTCCGAGGCCAAAGGCCATTGCCAAAGCTGGAACTGGACACCGTCCCACGTCCATTGCCGGCCGCGTTCGCAGGCACCAGCATGCAATTCGGCGGGCAGCGCCAAGGGATCACCGCTCAGTACCCGCATCACCGGCAGCCCATTGGCCACCGCCCGCGCACCACCGGCGTGATCGGCGTCGGCGTGGCTGATCAGCATCAGATCGAGCCTGCTCACCCCCAGTTTTCGCAGCGTTGGGAGCACCACCCGTTCACCGAGATCGAAGTCGCCGAAACGCGGTCCGGTGTCATACAGCAGCGCGTGATGGCGGGTTCGTACCAACACCGCCAGCCCCTGCCCGACATCCAGTTGCCAGACGTCGGCGATGCCTTCCGGCAGCAAGGGCCGGGGTGGAAACACCAATAACATCAGCAGCGGCCAGCCCAAGGGGCGCATTGGAACGCCGCGTGGCATTAACAGCAGAAACGCGCCGAAAGTGCCCAGTGCCCAAATCCACCCTGGAATGGCCACGGGTATCCACGCGGATAACTGACCAGCCATCAAGCCAAGCGCCTTGAACAGCCAGTCAATCAGCCCTCCCGCCAGCCACAATAAGCCCTCGCCCACATAGGGCAGCGGCAACAACAACATTCCCAACAGGGCCGGCGGCAGTACCAGCAGACTGATCCAGGGCACCGCCAGCAGGTTGGCGACCGGCCCGCTGAGACTGATAGGCAATCCCAGCACCAGCAGCAACGGGGCCAGACCGATCGCGATCAGCCACTGGGCGCGGGTCCAGGTTTGCCACCAGCGCCAGGCGCCCAACCGTGCGCCAAACGTGAAAATCAACACCGCTACGGCGGCGAAGGACAACCAGAAACCCGGTTGCAAACTGGCCAGCGGATCTATCAACAACACCGCATCCAGAGCCAACAACAATGGCCACCAGACGCCGAGGTGGCGAAAGCGCAGGCGCCATAACAGCACCAGACCGATCATTACGCAGGCTCGCCGCACCGGCACTTCGAACCCCGCCAGCAGTCCGTAGCCGAGGGCGGCGGCGAACGCCAGTCCGCACGCCCAGGGCAACCACGGCAGGCGGTTCGGCCACAGACCATAGCGCGCCAGCCCGGCGATCAGCAGATACACCACCCCCGCCAGCAAACCGATGTGCTGGCCGGAAATCACCAGCAAGTGCACCGTGCCGGTGTCTTGCAGCACTTGCCAATCCTCGCGGCTGAGCCCGGCGCCATCGCCCAATACCAGTGCCGTCAATGCGCCGTTTCGCCCTTGGGCGTCGACGCTTTGTAAACGTTGACGGATACTGTCGCGCCAGGCCCATTGGGCTTCTCGCAGGCGCTCGCCATCCTTGACGGTGCCGGTTGCACCGATGCGTTGTGCCAGCAGCCAGGCGTCGTAATCGAAGGCATGCGGATTGAGCAACCCGGCAGGACGCTTCAATTTCACTGCCAGCCGCCAGCGTTCGCCGCTGTTGACCGGCGGTCCGTCATACCAGGCCAGACGCATCAGCGGCGGCACCTTCGCCTGCCGCGAACGGGCGTCGGCCAGTTCGAAACGCGCCACCCCGTCATTATTCTGAGGTAACCCCGTCACCCGACCTTCGACCCAGCGGGTTTCGCCATCGAGATTCACCGAAAGCCGGTCATCCAGCGCCCACTGCGCATTCGCACCTGCCCAGCTGAAGCCAAACAGGAAAAATGCCAATGGATAAGTCCTGAAAGGCAGCAACATCAAACCCGCTACTGGCAATACCAGCCATAACCAGACCGGCGGTAATACCGGCAAAAAGTGCAGGGCCAGCAGACCCAACGCCAGCACCATCATCCCTGTGCGCATACGCCCATCCTTGAGAGTCCCCTCCCTAGGAATAGCCGGGTCACGGCACGTGCATCGTTATTAATTGTCACAAAGTCTGAATGGGCGGCTCATAGAATCCAGACATACTTGCCGCCTTAACCGACCGAGAAGCCTTATGCCCCGGCGCTTATTCAAACGTTACATGCCAGACCCGACCAGCATCAGGGAACACAAATCCTTACGCTTTCTCGGTACTCTGCTGCATGACCCGAACCTCTGGCACCTCAACCGTCACTCCGTTGCGCGGGCGATGGCGGTGGGTTTGTTCGCGGCGTTCCTGCCGATTCCGTTGCAGATGCTGGTGGCGGCCATCCTGGCGATCATGGTGCGCGGCAATATGCCGATTGCGGTCAGTCTGGTCTGGCTGACTAATCCGATTACCATGCCGGCGGTATTTTTTTGCACCTATCAGACCGGTGCCTGGCTGATGGATGTTCCCGCTCGGCATTTGCCGGATGAACTGACCTGGGAATGGATCAGCGGCGAGCTGTCGACGTTGTGGCAGCCGTTTTTGTTGGGTTCGGTTGTGGTGGGGCTGGTGCTGGGTGCGCTCGCGTATTGCTTCGTGATGATGTATTGGCGGTGGTGGGTCAGCCGGCAGTGGGCGCGGCGGAAGAAGAAGCGGATGCGGTGAATGCTAAAAGGCCTCCGCATAGGGAGGCCTTTTTTTTCGTGCGGGGCATATCATTCAGCCCCCTGTAGGAGCTGGCTTGCCAGCGATAGCGGTGTGTCAGTCGACAGGTCTATTACCTGAACGGACGCCATCGCCAGCAAGCAGGCTCCTACGAAGATCGTGTACGACCAATGATCCAGATCGGATATCAGGTCGCCTCACAACGACTATGTACACGACCCCAAAAGAACTAAGTACGCATCCCGCGCCCACTTACCAACAACCGGGCACAAGCCACATACAACACCACAGTCGCCACCAGCATGAACGTAATCGCCACACTGATCTTGATGTCGGAAACCCCAAGAATCCCGTAACGGAACGCGTTGACCATGTGCAACACCGGGTTGGCCAGCGAGACCGTCTGCCAAAACGGCGGCAGCAACGTGATCGAGTAAAACACTCCACCCAGATAAGTCAGCGGTGTCAGCACAAACGTGGGAATAATCGAAATGTCATCAAAATTGCGCGCAAACACCGCGTTGATGAAGCCCAGCAGCGAAAAGATCGTCGCCGTCAGTACCACCACCAGAACGGTCACGCCCAGGTGATGCACCTGCAAATGGGTAAAGAATAGCGACAACAGCGTCACGATCACCCCGACCATCAACCCGCGCAGCACGCCGCCGACGGTGTAGCCGATCAGAATGGTGTGCGGCGACACCGGCGACACCATCAATTCTTCAATGGAGCGCTGGAACTTGCTGCCGAAGAAACTCGACACCACGTTGCCGTATGAATTGGTGATCACCGACATCATGATCAGCCCCGGCACGATGTATTCCATGTAGGTGAAACCACCCATGTCCCCAATCTGGCGACCGATCAGGTTGCCGAAAATCACGAAGTACAGAACCATCGTGATCGCCGGTGGCAGCAACGTCTGCGGCCAGATCCGGGTAAAGCGCCGGACTTCGCGGTAAACGATCGTATTGAGCGCGACGAGGTTGGGTTGCAGCTCGGAACTCATACCGCCACCTTCGACAGATTTTTCTCCACCAGGGACACGAACAACTCCTCAAGGCGATTGGTTTTGTTACGCAGACTCAGCACGTCGATGTTCTGCTGCGCCAATTGGGTGAACAGCGCGGTGATGCCCATGGATTTGTCGACCTGGACTTCAAGCGTGTGGGCGTCGAGCAATTTGGTCGGGTAGCCCAGCAGCTGCGGCGCGACGCTCAGGGTATTTTTGGTGTCGAGCAGGAAGGTTTCCACATGCAGCTGGCCCAGCAGCTGTTTCATGCTGGTGTTCTCGACAATAGTTCCGTGGTCGATGATGCCGATGTTGCGGCACAACTGCTCGGCCTCCTCCAGATAATGCGTGGTGAGGATGATGGTGATGCCTTTCTGGTTCAGTTCGGTGAGGAAGGTCCACATCGAACGACGCAGTTCGATATCCACCCCCGCCGTCGGCTCGTCGAGGATCAACAGGCGCGGTTCGTGAACCAGCGCGCGTGCAATCATCAGTCGACGCTTCATACCGCCGGACAGCGAACGCGATGGCGTATCACGCTTGTCCCAAAGACCCAGCTGGGTCAGGTACTGCTCGGCGCGTTCCTTGGCAACCTTGGGCGGAATGCCGTAGTAACCGGCCTGGGTCACGACGATGTCGAAGGTTTTTTCAAACTGGTTGAAGTTGAATTCCTGCGGCACCACGCCGATGGAGCGCTTGAGCTGCGCAGGATTTTTGTCCAGGTCGTGACCAAAGATGTTCACCGTTCCGCTGGATTTGTTCACCAGTGTCGAGAGAATGCCGATAGTCGTGGATTTGCCGGCGCCATTGGGGCCGAGCAAGGCGAAAAAGTCACCTTCGGCGACGTCCAGATCGATACCACTCAGGGCCTGGAAACCGTTGCCGTAGGTTTTGGTTAGCTGCCGGATGGACAGAGCGGAACTCATATCGGATTACGCACCATGAAGGGAAGAAAGGAACAAATAAGGACGGGCGGCGATCAACGCAACCGCGGCGCACGAGCGCAATGGTGCTTGTCGCCGCCACACAAGTACAGTCAAGCGTGTCGATAGTGAGTATTAAGTCAACGCGGTCATGACGGCCTTCTGATAGGCCGGACGCTGTTTCAGTCGCGCATACCAGGCTTCAAGATAAGGCAGCGGCGCGCGCTCGATCGGCATCTCGAACCAGGCATAAATAAAGCTGCCGAGGGGAATGTCGCCCATGCCGATTTCAGCGCCCGACAGGTACGGCTGAGTCGCCAATGCCTGATTGGCCATTGCCAGCAGAGCATCGCATTCCTTGATTGCAGCCCTGATCGCAGGCCAGTCCCGCTGCGATTCGGGAGTACGCAAAACACCCCAGAACACCGTGCGAAACGGGCCGGAAAAATTTGACGTAGTCCAGTCCATCCACTTGTCGGCGGTGGCTCGGGCCTTTAGATCGGCCGGATACCAAGCAGTATCGCCGGCGTGTCGGGACAGCAGGTAACGCACGATGGCGTTGGATTCCCACAAGACGAAACCGTCCTCCTCGATTACCGGCACGCGACCGTTGGGATTCATCGCGCGGTACTCCGGGGTGTCGACAACACCGAACGCGCCGCCAGCATCAATGGCCTCATAGGCCAGGCCCAGCTCCTCGGCGGCCCACAAAGGCTTCCTGACGTTCGACGAATTTTTCCGACCCCAGATCTTCAGCATGACCGCCTCTTTATGGATGTTCATGGATGTTTATGGATGAATGCGCAGGCAGCATACGCCGGATCAGGCGCGACTCACATCGCCCTGCATGTCACCCAACAGGGGCGGCAACTGTTCGCTGAACAGATGCGGGTAGCATTTCTCCAGGTGCTCGAAAAAGAACACGTCGGGCACATCGGCAAACTGGCCGTGATCAATCAGGTATTCCATCAACTGCGCGCCATCGCGATTGAACGAATGGAAAACGCTGTCGTTGATCCCGTCGAATTCCAGCGCAGCCACATTGAACAGCTCACAGAGTTGCTGGTTGAACGCCGGCGTGGCTTTGACCCAGCGATCGTTCAGGTAAAACTCCGTATAACCGTGCATGGCGAACACATTGCTCTTGAGCAATGCCAGCAAACGCGGGGTTGACAGATGGTTGCGCACATCCGCCAGACCGATCCGCGCAGGAATACCGCAGTGTCGGGCCGCGCCGGCCAGCAGCGTGGCTTTGGGAACGCAATAACTTTCGCCGGCGGCAAGCGCGTAACTGCCACGCAAGGTGTCTGGGTCGCGGCTGAACGTATAGGGGTTGTAACGCACCGCCTCGCGCACCGCGTAATAGAGATTGATCGCCTGCTCGAGAGGTTCGCGACGGTTACCCCGATGTTTTTCGGCGAACTCCATCACCGACGGGTGGTCACTATCGATGAAGCGGCCGGGACGCAGATACTCGTGCATGAGAACAATCTCCTGGGGAAGCCACGAGTCTAGCGACAGGTTCAGCACAGAGATAACGACGTTTCGGCCAAACATGGACGCTTAGCCGCCCGCCCAGCGAACGATTCGCGCGGTCCGGTGCCAACCGGTCCTACAAAACTCATTAGAGGTTTCCCACGAATTCAATCCCCTCGCTCTGACCACCCTGTTTTGTGGATGCCGTCTAAGCTTTGAAGGTTGTTTTTGCCCTTGTTTCACGGAGGATTAAATATGCTGCTGTTGTGGATACTGGTTCTGGTTGTCGGGATTGCGTATTTAGCCCACCGCCGTATCGCCCCCCTGCCCGCTCTGTGCATCGTTGCTGTTTACGTGGTGGCGATGGGCGCCTTCAGCCTCGCGCCGGGCTGGTTGGTGCTGGTGCTGTGGGTGCTGATCGCAGCCGTCGCGGCGCCTTTGTTGCTGCCCGACCTGCGCCGTAAATACTTCAGCGCGCCGCTGTTCAACTGGTTCCAGAAAACCCTGCCGCCAATGTCGGAAACCGAACGCGATGCCATCGACGCCGGCACAGTGTGGTGGGACGGTGAACTGTTCAGCGGGCGTCCGGACTGGGACAAACTGCTGTCGTACCCAAAAGCTCAATTGACCGAAGAGGAACAGGCCTTCATCGATGGCCCGACCGATGAGCTGTGCGCGATGGTCACTGACTGGCAGATCGGCCAGGACATGGACCTGCCTGCCGAAGCCTGGTCGCACATCAAGGAAAACGGCTTCTTCGCCCTGATTATTCCCAAGGAATTCGGCGGCAAGGGCTTTTCCGCCTACGCCCACTCTCAGGTGGCGATGAAACTGGCGACCCGCAGCGGCGACCTCGCCTCCACCGTGATGGTCCCCAACTCCCTCGGCCCGGCCGAACTGCTGCTGCATTACGGCACCGACGAACAACGCAACCATTACCTGCCACGACTGGCCCGCGGAGATGACATTCCGTGCTTTGCGTTGACCGGACCACTGGCCGGCTCCGACGCAGGCTCGATGCCCGACACCGGGGTAATCTGCAAAGGGCAATGGGAAGGCAAGGAAACCCTCGGCCTGCGCCTGAACTGGGAAAAACGCTACATCACCCTCGGTCCCGTCGCCACCCTCCTCGGCCTGGCGTTCAAAGCCTATGACCCGGATCATTTGCTGGGTGACGAAGAAGACCTCGGCATCAGCCTCGCATTGATCCCGACAGACACCGCCGGCGTTGAAATCGGCCGGCGTCACCTGCCTCTGGGCGCTGCCTTCATGAACGGTCCGAACTCCGGCAAGGACGTGTTCATTCCGCTAGAGTTCCTCATCGGCGGCCCAGCCATGCTCGGCAAAGGCTGGATGATGCTGATGAACTGCCTGTCGGTCGGGCGTTCGATCTCCCTGCCAGCCGTGGGCACCGGCGCCGCGAAATTCACCAGCCTCGTCACTGGCCAATACGCGCAGGTTCGTGATCAGTTCAATGTGCCGCTGTCGGCGTTCGAAGGCATTCAGGAAGCCATGGCACGCATTGGCGGCAACGCCTGGATGATGGACGCGGCGCGGATGCTCACTGCCAACGCGGTGGATCTGGGGGAAAAACCTTCGGTACTGTCGGCGATTCTCAAGTATCACCTCACCGAACGTGGTCGAGAGTGCATCAGCCACGCCATGGACGTGCACGGCGGCAAGGCGATCATCATGGGGCCGAAAAATTACCTCGGTCGAAGCTGGAATGGCGCGCCAATCTTCATCACTGTCGAAGGCGCGAACATCCTTTCGCGAAACCTGATGATCTTCGGCCAGGGTGCGATTCGCTGCCACCCCTTCGTTCTCAAGGAAATGGCCCTCGCCGGTCGTGAGGACAAGGATCAGGCCCTCACCGAGTTCGATGGCCTGCTGCTCAAGCACATCGGTTTTGCCGTGAGCAACGCCGCCAGCACGTTGGTGCTGAACCTTGGATTCGGGCACTTCGAACGGGCGCCGGGCAACAAGCTCAGCCAGGGTTACTTCCGTGCGCTCAACCGTCAGGCTGCCGCGTTCGCCATGCTCGCCGACCTGAGCATGATGTTGCTCGGCGGCGAACTGAAACGTCGCGAACGTCTGTCGGCGCGACTGGGGGATGTACTTAGCAACATGTACCTCGCCTCAGCCGCGCTCAAGCGCTATCACGACCTTGATTCGGCGGAGCACATGGCGCCGTTGTTCACTTGGGCCATGGAAGAAAGCCTTGGTCAGTCGGAACGTGCGCTGGATGAACTGTTGACCAACTTCCCGAGCAAGGTGCTGGGTTGCCTGTTGCGGGTCATCGTGTTTCCGTTCGGTCGTCGCCACAAAGGACCATCGGACAAGCTCGGCGCGGAAGTGGCAGCGGTGATTGGCCGGGCCAAGGGCGATCCAACCCTCGAGGAACTGCTCGGTGGCTGTTTCCGTCCGCAGTCGGCGGATGACGCCGTCGGTGCCCTGCAACACGCTTGCGACTTGTTGAACGCGGCGCAACCGCTGCATAAGAAACTGCATGTGGCGCTTAAAAGCGGTCAGGTCAAACCGGTTGCCGGGGAAAACGCCATCGATGCCGCGCTGGAGGCAGGGGTGTTGCAGCCAGTGGAAGCGCACAACCTCCGGGAGGCGGAAGTGGCGCGGCGCGAGGTGATCGACGTCGACGATTTCGACAAAGAGGCGCTGAAGCTGGCCGAAGGAAAAGTCCGCTGATCCCTCCCACCATGTAAAAAAGGGCGCAGGAGCTTTATACTCCTGCGCCCGTTTTGCTCTTGAGGACTTATCTCGTGTCCAACGTCGTTGCCGATCATCTCGTCTTGCTTGACCACTTGCGCAGCATCCTGGTCGCCGTGGGTGAGGCCGAACAGGTTCCCGAAGAAAGCCACGCCTTGTTCCTGGAGCGCTTCGATGAATTGCGTGCCTTGCTGCCGGTAGACCCGATCGAAAGCCAATACCTGGGCCAGGACATCCTGTGTCAGGTGATCACCCGTTACCCGCAAATTGCCCACCTGGTCCCGCGCGACCTGCTGTGGTACTTCGCCGGTGACTGCCTGCACTACATGCCCGATGATGAAATCGATCTGTATCAGGCGCTGGAAGAACGTCGCTTTGAAGCTGAACAGAATGACGAACCGTTCGACTGGAACCAGGAAAAACAGCTGCTGGCGATGTCGAACGACGATAGCAAGCACTGATTCCTGATCGGAAATGCGAAAGGCCCGCATGGTTATTCATGCCGGCCTTTTTTTATGCCGATTGATGCGGTGTTTGAACGGGCCTTTCTTAAGCATGTCAGAGCAATCCATCACTCTCGGGCAACTCATATTCCGCCGCCACGTTGCCCAAAGATTCGGGCCTCCCCGGCTTGCTCAACGTCGGCTCCTTCTCCAGGCATTCCACCAGATAATCAATCAGCACCCGCAGCTTCGGCGGCATGTACCGTGTCGGCGAATGCAGCAACCACGCCCCGCCGTGATACGACGCCAGAAACGTCCAGTCCGGCAGCACCTGCACAATAAAACCCTGTTCCAGCGCGTGGCGCGCCGTGAAGTACGGCAAACTGCCAATCCCGATGTGTTGCAACACCGCGCCCAGTCGCACGCCAGTGTGATTGGCGGCATAACGTCCGCGCACGCCGACCGTGACAGCCTTGGTGCCTTGCTTGAATTTCCAGCGTGCATCACTCGGCGTTTCACCCAGGTAGATGCAACTGTGGTTGAGCAAGTCGTGGGGATGAGTCGGCGTGCCGTGCTGCGCCAGGTATTGCGGGGTTGCGCACAGTAAATGGTCGATGGTCAACAATTGCCGTCCCACCAGCCCGACCGGGGGACGGTCAGTAATACGGATCGCCAGATCAACGTTGTCATCGATCAAATCCACCTGACGGTCTTCGAGTAACAATTCCACATCTACTTTGGGATAACGCCGCAGAAATTCCGGCATGTGCGGATGGATCACGAATCGCCCGACCGCTTTGGGTACGCTGACTCGCACCAGCCCTTCCGCTTCATCAGTGAACTGGCCACTGATCTCCATCACCGACTTCGCCGCGCTGACCATCTCCTGACAACGCTTGAAGACCTCCTCGCCGCCGTCGCTCAACCGCAGCTTGCGCGTGGTGCGTTGCAGCAGGCGAGTGGCAAGCGCTTTCTCCAGACGCGAAATGCTGCGACTGACCGCCGAAGGGGAGGAGCCCAACTGACGCGCAGCTTCGGAGAAGCTGCCGGTCTCGACAACCTTGACGAAAATCGCCATTTCACCGAGCAACGGCAACGGGAGATTTATGCTCACAGCGCAACAGTCCTTTGATGTTTGGACGGATTATCACGCAATACCGCCCTTCATATAATGAAAACAGAAACTTTATTTAGGGCATGGGATATGACGCTTCGCCTGTTTTTCCATAGCGACGATCTCAAGGCTAACGTGGAAGTCCTGGATTGCACGCCCCATGAGAACGAATTCGCCGTGGTGCTGCGCGCCACACTGTTTCATCCCCAGGGCGGCGGACAGCCCTTTGATACCGGCTGGATTGGCGAAAGCCAGGTAATGCGCGTAGTCCAGGACCCGGACCGGATCATTCATTTCGTCGACCGCCCGGTGCCTCTCGGCATGACCGCGATTCGCGTCGATGAGCCACGGCGCCAGTTCAATACGCGGATGCATTCCGCCGGTCATTTGATCGGACATTTTGTACAAGCCATGGGTTGGATGCCGATCAAGGCACATCACTGGCCGGGCGAAGGCCGCGTGCAGTTCAAGCCGGCGGACTCGGCGCAGGACGTTGACGCTGCAACCATTCAGCAAGGCATCGACCAATGGATTGCCGATGACCTGCCGCGCCTGATATCGCTGCGCGAAGGCGCCCGGGAAATCGGTTTCGGTGAGTTGCCGGCCTATGGCTGCGGCGGCACCCATGTCCGCAGCCTGAAGGATCTGGGCACGGTCACGATCACATCCGTTTCGCAGAAAAAAGGAACGCTGTCGGTTCACTACAGCGTGGAGTGATTAGACGGAGCCTGCATCCGCGGGCTCCGTTGACTATCCAATGGATGGACCCGAGCCATGATGCTTGATGTCGAGCGTCTCGATGAGACGTGCATAAAAAAACTGGCCAATGAAGAAGTTCTCGCCATCCGCGTCAAAGGCTTCCTGCCCCAGCCGCTGGCGATTCAGATTGGCGACAGGATTCTCGCGCCCGGCTTCGAAGGCTATATCAATGCGCCAAGCATCGGCCGTATCGGCATGGCGTTCTATGAAGCGGAAAATCAGCCTCTGCTGATCGAGGATTATTTCGAACGCGCCACTCGCAACATTGCGGAATTGCGCAATCGCTGCGCGCCCTACTCGTCACCGGTCGACACGCTGCGCTGCATGCTCGATGAATCCTGGCCGGCGGGTGCGCACCTGGAAAACCTTTACGGTCGCAAAATGTACGTCGGGTTGTCTCGCGTAGTGAAGCCTGGTGTGTGCTTCCTGGCGCACCACGACATTTTTGCCAAGGACGCTCCAGACAGTTACCAGGCCAAGAGCCTCGACGCGCAATTCGCCTGCAATGTGTACCTGAACATGCCGTCCGTAGGGGGCGCATTGCAGATGTGGGATCACGACATTTCCCCGGACCAGTTCGATGAGATGCGCGGCGACAGTTACGGCATCGATCCGGCGTTGCTCGGCACGCCCGTCCTGGAAGTCCGTCCCGAGCCGGGGGATTTCATCATGTTCAATTCGCGCTATATGCACGCGGTCACACCGGGTGTGGCAGACCCACGTCTGAGCCTTTCATTTTTTGTCGGCTATCGCGGCAATGCTTCGCCCCTTACGTTCTGGAGTTGAGATGCAATTTACGAATGACCTCGGCGAGTTTCTGGCATTGGCGACCATTCACTTTCTGGCCGTGGTCGCGCCCGGACCGGACTTCGCGGTGACCATCCGCCAAAGCGTGCGGTTCGGTCGAGGGGTGGGAATCTGCACGGCGCTGGGTATCGGTGCGGGCATTTCCGTGCATGTGATTTACACCTTGCTCGGTGTCGGCGCGTTGATGCACACCACGCCCTGGATGCTGACGGTCGCCAAGGTCGTGGGGGGCGCCTACATTCTGTACCTCGGCGTCAGTCTGTTACGCAGTCAGCCGAAATCGTTTCTAGAGGGTGAAAAACACCCTGATGAACCGCTGATCAAGCAAACGCGGTTGAAGGCGTTCACCACCGGCTTTCTGACGAATGCCACCAACCCCAAGGCCACGCTATTTTTCCTAGCCATCTTCACCACGCTCATCAGCGCCACCACGCCGCTCGGCACTCAAGCGCTTTACGGCGTGTGGATGTGTTTCGTCAATGCGCTCTGGTTTGTCATCGTCGCGCTGTTCTTCTCCAGCAGCAGGGTTCGGGTGCTGTTTATGCGGATGGGACACTGGTTTGAACGGACAATGGGGGTCGTTCTGATCCTGTTTGCCGGACGACTGATTCTGTCCTGGTAGTACGCAAATGGCCCGCCGATCTGCAGGGGCGGGCCATTTCTTGTTCAATGACTGACTGCCAGTTTGACCCGACTGCTATGAACAAATCGCCCACCCATCAAAGCCGTTGCCAGCGTCAACGCCGCAATCAACCCTAGCCAGACCCCTTGCGGCCCCCATTCCAGTCCAAACGCAAGCCCGACTCCGAGCGGCACTCCGACGCCCCAATAGCAAAAGACCGCCAGCCACATCGGCACTTTTGTGTCTTGCAGACCACGCAGCGCACCGGCCGACAGCATTTGCAGTCCATCCGGAAACTGTAATGCCGCAGCGTAAACCAGAAGCGTCGAGGCCAGCGCGGTGACCGCGACGTCCGAGCTGTAGAGATTGGCAATCGCTACATTTCCCAGCAGCAAGATCGTCACCGAGACACTTTGCGCTGCCAGGACGATCACACATCCTGCCCAGGCAGCCTGCCGGACACCTCTGAAATCTCCGCGCCCGAGCGCATGCCCTACCCGAACGGTCGTCGCTTCAGCCACCGCGACCGGGACCATGAAACACAACTGAGCCAGGTTGACCGCAATCTGATGCGCCGCAAGAAACGTCGAGCCCAGCCGGCCGATCAGTAATGAGGTGACAATGAACAGACTGCCCTGCATCAAAATGGCAATGCCGATGGGCATACCGCTCTTGAGCAGATCGACGATGCCTTCTCGCCGGGGCGGATCGAAACGGGCGAACAGATTCAGATGCGCCATGCGCGTGCTTCGCCAGAGGTAGAGCGCAAAAAGCGCTGCTTGAAGCCACATCATGATGGCCGAGGCGATGCCCAGGCCTTGCGCGCCCAACTCGGGAAAGCCCCACTTGCCGTTGGTCAGCGCATAACCCAAGGGAGCCAATATCAGCAAGCCGCCAAAACTGAAAATCATGGTCGGACGCATCCAGTGCATGCCTTCGCACAGATAGCGCATGCCAAAAAACAGGGTCAACGCCGGACTGCCCCAGCGCACGGCAAACAGAAACGCCTGGGCCCCGGGAATCATTTCCTCGGCGATTCCGGCGGGTGCGAGTAGCGCAGGTGCAAGACTGAGGAAGCCGAACATGAAAAGGCCCATAAACAAAGCAAGCCACAAGGCCTGGCGAAAAATCGGCGCGATCTCGTCGAGCCGACCTGCACCGTGCAAACGGGCGACCGAAGCAGTAAGGGCAATCAATGTTCCAATCGGCACCAGCATGGGTAGCCATAACAACGCGGTACCCAGAGTCACGGCGGCCAGTGTGTCAGTGCCGTGATTGCCGGCGATCAGGTTATCCACAAAGGCTATCAACCCGGCGCAGACATGACCGACGACCAGAGGCAGCGCCAAAAAAGCAGTCGCCCGAATTTCGGAGAGCGCACCGAGGGGCGGGGATTTATGTGACATGTAGGAGAGATCCTGAGGGTCGAACAAGTGCGGCCACACGGCCAACTCGCTTGTCGTTATCCCAGAATTCTCATGTCGCGGATGTCAGACGGTTCCGGATTTCACTTTTTCGCCGTAGGAAATTTGTAACAGGGCAGAAAGCCAACAAAATGGACAAACAAAAACGCCGCTCAATGAGCGGCGTTTTTGTGAATTTGGAGCGGGAAACGAGACTCGAACTCGCGACCCCGACCTTGGCAAGGTCGTGCTCTACCAACTGAGCTATTCCCGCAAATGGCGTCCCCTAGGGGACTCGAACCCCTGTTACCGCCGTGAAAGGGCGGTGTCCTAGGCCACTAGACGAAGGGGACACGCTAACCGGAACACATGGTGTGTGTTTCGATGCCCAGATCCGCATCCGAAGACGTGGCTCTGGTTTCACTCAGCACTGCCCGAGAGCAATACTGTTTAAAATTGGAGCGGGAAACGAGACTCGAACTCGCGACCCCGACCTTGGCAAGGTCGTGCTCTACCAACTGAGCTATTCCCGCATTGGCGTCCCCTAGGGGACTCGAACCCCTGTTACCGCCGTGAAAGGGCGGTGTCCTAGGCCACTAGACGAAGGGGACACACGTACAACATTCACTTCCTACTGCGTTTCGCTGTGTGCTTTACGCTGTAAGTGGCGCGCATTCTATGGATGGATTGAGGGGTCGTCAACCCCCAGATATAAATTTATTTAAATCAATGACTTCGCCCTGCTTTTGGCGGCCAATCGAGCTTTTCGGCTGCCCGGAGTTCGGCGCCTATATTCTGGCACCCGCCAAGACGTTATAGTCCAGCCATGTCACCAATGATGGCAATGTGTATCTCGCACACATTTACTTATATAAGCCGGTTTGCGGTCGATACAGATATATGGATGTCCGATCCATCCCGTCGAGCGGCCCTATGCGCCCCCAGGCCAAGCCACTACACTCGCACGCGAATTCCATTGCGAACCCCATAAAGAGGTCTTACCGGTGACACCACTCATGATCACCCTGCTAGTCGTAGCCGGGATCGCACTATTGATCGCCATTGGGTACATGAACCATGTGGTGGAAAACAATAAACTGGAAAGAGCCCGCACCAAGGTTGAGCTCAACGACCGCCTGCGCCGCTGCGGCGAAATCACCGAGACTTTTCCTGGCCAGCTGATGACACCGGCCCTCAAGTTGCTGTTGACCCGCCTGGAGCTGAACGTCTGCAAGCGCCTGCTTAACCTGGAAAAATCCAGCGCCAACCTCAGGGTGCGGATTACCGAGCTGGAGACCCTGGTGGGCCAAGGCGAATCGCTCCCGATCAACAACCCGCCAGCACCGATCCAGACCGAAGCCAAAGCCAAGGACGTACGTTTCCTCCTCGAAGCGCTGCATGGTCAGATCACCCGCGCCGCGCAGGACGGCTTCCTGCCGACCACCGAAGCCAAACGCTGGATCCGCGAAGTTCGCCACATTCTGGTCCTGCTGCACATCGAATTCTTCAACAACCTCGGCCAGCAATATCTGCAACAGAACCAGCCAGGCCAGGCCCGACTTGCATTCGAACGCGGCGTGCAATACCTGCGCAAACAACAGGAACCACAGGTCTACGCCGAACAGCTCGAATACCTGGAAAAACTCCTCGTACGCGCCAACGCCCAAGTCATGGACAACATTGCCTCGGTTGAAAGTGAAGCGAACCAGTTGAACGTAGGCCTCAAAGTAGTTGAGGCGGATGCGGACTGGAAGAAGCGAGTGATTTACGACTGATCGGATCAGACAGAAAAAGAGCCACCTGAATAGGTGGTTTTTTTTGCGTTTAGTTTTTCAGCGAATGCATCCGGCAGAGATTGATCGGCCGTCAGGCCGCCATCGCCGCAAGCAGGCTCCTACAAAAGCAGATCGGCGTACACTCACCAAACCACGAGATCGAGCGAAGCGGCCGTTACGCAGCGAGGGAGATGTCTCCCTCGACGACATATCAGAGCCGAAAATGCCCAACCATCCCCTTCAGCTCAGCCCCCAACTGCGCCAGCTCGATACTTGAAGCCGCATTCCCCTGCATCGCCAACGAAGACTGATCCGCACTCGCGCGAATACTGGTGACACTGCGGTTGATCTCCTCAGCCACGGAACTCTGCTGCTCGGCAGCCGCCGCAATCTGCTGGTTCATCTGCTGAATCAACGACACTGCAGCCGCAATGCTGCCCAAGGCGCTCTCGGTCTGCAGCGCATCACTGACCGCCAGCTTCACCAACTCGCCACTGCTCTGAATCTGCTGCACCGACGACTGTGCGGCCGCACGTAAAGCGCTGACCAACCGCTCGATTTCCTCCGTCGATTGCTGGGTGCGCTTGGCCAAGGCCCGCACCTCATCGGCGACCACCGCAAAGCCCCTGCCCTGCTCGCCAGCCCGGGCAGCTTCGATGGCCGCGTTGAGCGCCAACAGGTTGGTCTGCTCGGCCACACTCTTGATCACGCTGAGCACCGTGCCGATATTCTGGATTTCCGCACTCAGACTTTCGATGCTGGAACTGGCCGATGCCGCCGAATCCGCCAGTTGCTCGATCCGCGCCATGCTCTGGCGCACGACCGCCTGACCACCTTCGACCTTGCCATCCGCGGTTTGCGCGGCCTGTGCAGCTTCTTCGGCGTTCCGCGCAACGTCGTGCACGGTGGCGGTCATCTGATTCATCGCCGTCGCCACCTGCTCGGTTTCTTCCTTCTGACTGCTGACCTCAAGATTGGTCTGTTCGGTCACCGCCGACAGCGAATGCGCTGAACTGGCCAACTGCTCGATGCCCGCCTGCAAACCACTGACAATGCTGCTGAGTCCAGCGCCCATCTGCTGCATGGCCTGCATCAACTGGCCGATCTCATCACGACGGGTCACCGCAACCGTCGCACTCAAATCACCCGCGGCGATCTGCTGAGCGACACGAATCACGCTGCGCAGGGGGCCGACGATCAATCGGGTGATCACCCAGGACGCGATCAACCCGACCAACAACGCCAAGGCCGACGAACCGATAATCAGCAACGAATTTTTCTTCAGCTCGGCCTGCATCGACTGATCTTCGGCAACGTAGGCCTGGTCCACCCGCTCCACTACCTGTGCGGCACGCTGATGCAATTGTTCATAAACGGTCTTTTCCTGGGCCAGCAGCCCGGTGTACTCCGCCAGTTTTTCACTGAAACCGCCAATGTGCCCAACGACTTCATTCAGGACCGTCAGGTAGCCCTCATCCTTGACCGTGGTCTTGAGTTGATCGGCCTGAGTCAGCGCCTGATCAGCCTGTTCGATCTTGCCTTGCCCGGCACTGTCGTCGCCCTTGCGGCTCTGGTCCAGGCGCACGCGTGCTTCGTTCATGGCTTGCAGCATCAGCCGCGAAACCTGGCTGACCTGGCTGGCTTGTTCGAGGAACTGGGAACCGTCCTTGCCTTCGGACTCCTTCAGGGTATAAGCGCCATCGTCCGCGAGCCCGGCCTGCAGCACGTCAAGGTTATTGGCCACGCTGGAGACCGACCAACTGGCCATTTCCAACGCCAGGTCCTTGGCCTGGCTCAGCGAGACGAACTCGTCGAAGGCTTTACGGTAAGCCCCCAACGACTGTTCGACGTCGTTCATCACGGACACGTTGGCCGGCGATTGCGCTTTGAGCTGATTTGCCAGGGCGACCAGACCATCGACGCCCTCGTGCAATGCAGTGACGGTTTTCGGGTTGCCGTGCAAGGCGTATTCCTGTTCAAGCAGACGCACCTTGATCAATCCGCTGTTGAGCGACGACATCTGTTTGAGCCCGTCGAACCGATGGCTGATGGTTTGCAGGGACCATACGCCGATGGCTGCCACGAGTGCTGTCAATAACAGTACCAGGACGAACCCGACACCCAGTTTTTTTGCCATACCGAGGTTGGCAAAACGTCCTTGCACGGCCGAAATCATTGCACTTAGTCCCCTGACATAGTCTGTTGACGCAGATTCGCAACGGGCCTGTGTCAGCACAAGTCTCTGGCGTCGGAATAATGGCAAAAAGCTACGCTCGCGTCGTTTTCAGAACGATTGAGGTCGATCCCGGGCGGTGGCTTGAAAAAATGCCCGCGCTCGCGGATCACAGGCACAAGCCACATTGATACGCTGCCAGTTACTCGCATCGCTGACGGGGCTGAATGCCGTCGTGCAGGACAGCAGGACACCGAAGCGTCGTGCCTGTGTCCGCACGTGAGCGTAGTCGGCCTTGGGCGAGCGTGCCCAGATGAACAAACCGCCAGCAGGCTTGCCGAAAACCTCCCATTCGGCGTCTTCCAACACTTGCAGTGCCGCCTCTCGATCGTGCCGCAATCGCTGACGCAGACGCAGCACCGATTTGCGATAAGCACCGCTGGCAAGCAGGCGGGCCAGCACCGCTTCGCAAAACCCTGAAGCGCCCAGACTGCTGATTCTCTTGGCCTCGGCCAGGCGCGCAATAATCTCGGCACCGGCCACGACAAAGCCGACCCGCAGTGAACTGCTGAGGGTTTTAGAAAAGCTGCCAACGTAGATCACGTTGTCATCGGCATCGAGGGCGGCGAGCCGCGCCCCAGGGCCACTGTGCAAATCGGCGTAGACGTCGTCTTCAACCACCAGCACACCATGTTTTTTTGCCAGTTGCAGGACCCGCTGCGCCACTGCCGCCGCCAGGTTGCTGCCCGTCGGGTTGTGATAGAAGCTGTTGATGAAAAATGCCCGGGGCTTCTTTTCAAACAGAGCCTCAAGCACCTCGACGTCAGGCCCGCGCGGCGTGCGTGGCACTTCGAGCATCGAGATACCCTGCAGCCTGAGCAACTCGAACAGCAAGGGATAACCGGGGCTTTCGACCACGACGCAATCACCCGGCCGGAGCAAGGTACGCACGATCAGATCAAGCCCCTGACTCGCCCCGGCTGTCGTCATGATCCGGTTTTCTTCAGTGGCGATATCAAGCAGGCTCAAGCGTTTGTTGATTTGTTGGCGCAGAACAGGCAACCCCAGTGGCGTGCTGTAGTTGAACAGGCCAGCCATGTCGGTGCGGCTGACTTCCCGGATCGCGTAAGACAGATCATCCGTCTCGCGCCAACTTTCCGGAAGCCCGCCCCCCCCCAGCTTCAACGCCCCTGTCGCATTGACGGGCTGCGCATCCTCGCACCAAGGCGAATCCGCTGCGACCCGCGCTGGAGGAGCCACCATGAACCCGGCACCATGACGCGAGGCTAACACCCCTTGCGCTACCAGCCGGTCGCACGCTTCAACGACGCTTGAGTGGCTGAGCAAATTAGTCCGCGCAATTTTCCGCGCAGAAGGCAAACGCGTCCCCGGCACGATGTCGTCCTGACGCAGCCAGCACGCCAGCGCGTCGACGATTTGCTGTACGACCGGCACCAAGGCCTGTCTATCGATTCTCAATTCCATGAGCAAGCAAACTCCTGTTCGTTTGACGGAAGCAGTTAATCACAGGCGCGTGCACCGGGCTGTGCGACAACGCCGTCAAAACTCAAGGTTCTAACCGTTTGAAACACATTGGCAGCCCTTCCACGAAGCAAAAAAAACCCGCGCAATGCGGGTCTTTTCTTAAATTGGCGTGGTTTAAAACGCAGTAACACCGCCATCCACCGCCAGCGAATGACCGGTAGTAAACGCAGCACCGTCGCTGCACAGATACAGCACGGCACTGGCGATTTCCTCGACCTTGCCAATGCGGCCCACCGGGTGCATGGCGTTGGCGAACTCGCCCTTCTTCGGGTCGGCCTCGTAGGCACGACGGAACATGTCGGTGTCGATGACCGCGGGGCACACTGCATTCACGCGGATTTTCTTCTTGGCGTATTCGATTGCTGCCGACTTGGTCAGGCCGATCACCGCGTGTTTCGACGCCGCGTAAATACTCATCTTCGGCGCCGCGCCGAGGCCGGCGACCGATGCGGTGTTGACGATCGCGCCGCCACCTTGGGCCAGCAACAGCGGCAACTGATATTTCATGCACAGCCAGACGCCCTTGACGTTGACGCCCATGATCGCGTCGAACTCGTCGATCGTGCCGTCAGCCAGTTTGCCTTTTTCGATCTCGATGCCGGCGTTGTTGAAGGCGTAGTCGAGACGGCCGTAGGTGTTCACCACTTCGTCCATCAGATTTTTTACATCGCTTTCCAGCGTGACATTGCAGCGCACGAAGGTTGCTTCGCCGCCTACCGTGCGAATCAACGCCACGGTGCCCTCGCCGCCGGCCGTGTCCATGTCGGCCACCACCACTTTCAATCCTTCGGCCGCAAACGCCTGGGCGGTTGCGCGACCGATACCATTGGCGGCGCCCGTTACGACGGCGACCTGGCCGGAAAACGTCATGCTCATTATTGTTGTCCTTGGAGAGAATGGAGAGATGAATGCGGGGGTTCGCGTGCACCCAGTCTAGCCACAGGCATAACCCGCACGGCAGCACTATCAGAAGGCCGGTTAAGCGCCCATCCGTGGCAGTGATAGAACCTACCGTGTAATTATCACTGCACTGGATCAGGCTGCATTCGCCATATCAGCCAGACTTGCGGCATCGACCCTGAAGGTCTATCAACAAGACTTCATTCATCTTGAGTGCCTGTCATGACTTCCCAGACCAATCGCCAGTTCCTGCTCGCCAAACGTCCGGTGGGCGCAGCGACCCGCGAGACTTTCACCTATCAGGAAGTACCGGTCGGCGAACCGGCCAAGGGTCAGATCCTGGTCAAAAACGAATACCTGTCCCTTGACCCGGCCATGCGTGGCTGGATGAACGAGGGCAAGTCCTACATCCCGCCGGTCGGCATCGGCGACGTCATGCGGGCATTGGGTGTAGGCAAAGTTGTCGCGTCGAACAATGAAGGATTTGCGGTCGGGGACTACGTCAATGGTGCCTTGGGCGTGCAGGATTATTTCCTCGGTGAGCCGCGAGGCTTCTACAAGGTCGATCCGAAACTGGCACCGCTGCCGCGTTATCTGTCAGCGCTGGGCATGACAGGGATGACCGCCTACTTCGCCCTGCTTGATGTCGGCGCACCGAAGGAAGGCGACACCGTGGTGCTGTCCGGCGCGGCGGGTGCGGTCGGCAGCATTGCCGGGCAGATTGCCAAGATCAAAGGGTGCCGCGTGATCGGCATCGCGGGCGGTGCGGACAAGTGCAAGTTCCTCATCGACGAATTGGGTTTTGACGGGGCCATCGATTACAAGAGCGAAGACGTCCACGCCGGCCTCAAGCGTGAATGCCCGAAGGGCGTCGACGTGTATTTCGACAACGTCGGCGGCGATATCCTCGACGCGGTGCTGAGCCGTCTGAACCTGAAAGCACGGGTAGTGATTTGCGGCGCCATCAGCCAGTACAACAACAAGGAAGCCGTCAAGGGTCCAGCCAATTATCTGTCGTTGCTGGTGAACCGGGCGCGGATGGAAGGCTTTGTGGTGATGGACTACGCGGCGCAATTTGCCGCTGCCGGGCAGGAAATGGCCGGGTGGATGGCCAAGGGACAGCTAAAGAGCAAGGAAGACATCGTTGATGGATTGGAGACATTCCCGGAGACGCTGATGAAGTTGTTCAGCGGCGAGAATTTCGGGAAGTTGGTGTTGAAGGTTTAACCCGGCCCGGAAATCACCGCAAAACCAATGTGGGAGCGAGCAAGCCCGCTTCCACATTTGATTTTCAGTGTCTGGTTAAGCGATTTCGGCCACGACGGCCGCCAATGCCTGGGCCGGATCTGCCGCCTGGCTGATCGGGCGACCGATGACCAGATAGTCGGAGCCGGCATCCAGCGCCTGACGCGGGGTCAGGATGCGACGCTGATCGTCCTGGGCGCTGCCCGCCGGGCGAATCCCAGGGGTCACCAGTTGCAGCGACGGGTGCGCCGACTTCAAGGCCTGGGCTTCCAGCGCCGAGCACACCAGACCGTCCATCCCGGCTTTTTCCGCCAGTGCCGCCAGGCGCAGCACCTGCTCCTGAGGCTCGATGTCCAGACCGATGCCGGCCAGGTCTTCGCGCTCCATGCTCGTCAACACGGTCACGCCGATCAACAACGGCTTCGGCCCGCTGCGCTGATCGAGCACGTCACGGCAAGCCGCCATCATGCGCAGACCGCCGGAGCAATGCACGTTGACCATCCACACGCCCATCTCTGCCGCGGCTTTTACCGCCATGGCGGTGGTGTTGGGGATGTCGTGAAACTTGAGGTCGAGGAACACTTCGAAACCCTTGTCGCGCAGGGTGCCGACGATTTCCGCCGCGCAGCTGGTGAACAGTTCCTTGCCGACTTTGACCCGGCACAGTGTCGGGTCCAACTGGTCGGCCAGCTTCAATGCGGCGTCACGGGTGGGGAAATCCAGGGCGACGATGATAGGAGTCTGGCAGACGGACATGTGCGGGCTCTCAGGCAGGACGAAATCGGCGCGCATTGTAGCGGAACCAGCGCGGCTGCGGGACCCGATGATCGGTAATTTGTCGTCGGCGCTCAGCCAAGACTAGTCCTTTCGTCCATTGTGTCGAGACCCATACATTCATGACACGCCTGCAACACCCTTCCCCGCTACCCTCGGCAGCCGCAACACGTCCTTACAGCACTTCCCGCCTTCGGGCCGGTCGCCTATGCTGAAGCCACAACCTCGCAGCCTATCTTTGTGGTTGGCAGCCTACCTGGCAGATGAACGCACGCATGCACAGCACCCAAGCACTCTCGAACGATGATCAAAAAGCGCCCGGCGATGACAAGCGCTGGAGCATTCGCGCGCTGATCGTCGACGATGACGTCCCGATCCGCGAACTAATGATCGATTACCTGGCCCGGTTCAACATCCACGCCAGCGGCGTCACCGATGGCGCCGCCATGCGCCAGGCGCTGCAATTGGAGCATTTCGACGTGGTGGTGCTCGACCTGATGCTGCCCGGCGAAGACGGTCTGTCGCTGTGCCGCTGGTTGCGCGCCGAATCGGACATCCCGATCCTGATGCTCACCGCCCGCTGCGAACCTACCGACCGGATCATCGGCCTGGAACTCGGCGCCGACGATTACATGGCCAAGCCCTTCGAGCCGCGGGAGCTCGTTGCGCGGATACAGACCATTCTGCGGCGAGTGCGCGACGACCGCACCGAACAGCGTGCGAATATTCGCTTCGACAATTGGCGTTTGAACAGCGTATTGCGCCAGCTGATTGCGGCAGATGGCCTGGTCGTGCC
This sequence comes from Pseudomonas sp. GB2N2, assembly GCF_054897705.1. Lineage (NCBI taxonomy): Bacteria > Pseudomonadati > Pseudomonadota > Gammaproteobacteria > Pseudomonadales > Pseudomonadaceae > Pseudomonas > Pseudomonas sp. GB2N2. The sequence goes on along the minus strand of NZ_CM142701.1, from coordinate 213,524 downwards.
GTTGTCCAACGCCGAATTCCGTCTGCTCTGGGTGTTTATCGAACGCCCGCGCCGGGTACTCAGCCGCGAACAACTGCTGGACGCTGCGCGCGGTCGCTCGATCGAAGCCTTTGATCGCAGCATCGATTTACTGGTCTCGCGCCTGCGCCAGAAACTCGGCGACGACCCGAAAGCCCCGCAGTTGATCAAGACCGTGCGCGGTGAGGGTTACCTGTTCGATGCCCGAGAAATCGGCTGATGCGTGCGCGCTTCGATACGCTGTTCGGCCGCCTGTTTGGCGTGCTGCTGGTAGCGATTATCCTGGCGCACCTGCTGGCGTTTGCCTGGTTCCATCATTACGGACCGCCACCTCCCCCACCACCACCCGAGTTCTCCGAAGGCTTCGACGAACAAGGCCCGCCGGTAGACCCGCGCTTCGAAAGGCGGCCGCCGCGACCCTGGTTCGGTGGACCGTTGGTGCCGCTGACCTTCCAGCTGATTTCGCTGATCATTGCCGCCTGGTACGGCGCCAAGCTGCTAAGCCGGCCGATCCAGCGACTCAGTGACGCCGCTGAACGCCTGAGCGAGAACCTCGACAGCCCGCCGCTGGATGAATCCGGTCCACGGGAAGCTCGGCAAGCGGCCAACACCTTCAACCTGATGCAAAAACGCATCATCGAACAAATGCAGCAACGTTCGCGGATGCTCGGCGCGGTGTCCCATGACCTGCGCACACCGCTGTCACGGCTCAAGCTGCGGCTGGAACAGATCGACGATCACAAGCTGCAAGGTCAGATGCGCCAGGACCTGGACGACATGATCAGCATGCTCGACGCCACCCTCACCTACTTGCATGAGCAGCGCACCAGCGAGGCGCCGCAATGGATGGACGTGCAGGCGCTGGTCGAGTCGCTGAGTGAAAACGCTCAGGATCAGGGCGCTGATGTCCAGGCCAGCGGCCACTGCGCACCGTTGCAAGTACAGCCGATGGCCCTGCGATCCTGCATCAACAACTTGCTGGATAACGCCCTGCGCTACGCCGGACAGGCGCGAATCGTGCTCGAAGACAATCGCGAACATCTGGTGATCCGGGTGATCGACCACGGGCCAGGGATTGCGGCGGATAAACGTGAAGCCGTGTTTGAACCGTTCTTTCGCCTGGAAGGCTCGCGCAATCGCAACTCCGGTGGTGTGGGGCTTGGCATGACCATTGCCCGGGAAGCGGCCGGACGGCTGGGGGGGCAATTGAGCCTGGAAGAAACGCCCGGTGGTGGTTTGACGGCCGTGATCCATTTGCCCCGAACCTGAACCACGGGATGTATACCGAACGGTACAAACCTCACATACCCACGACAACTGGCTCCCGGAGGCTGGATAAGCCGGTACACACGCCGGTTTTCCATTCCAGGGAGTGAGCCCAATGATCGGTAGCGTCAGCAACTACTCGAGCTATAACAGCACCGCCAGCACCGCCAGCACCAGCACTGCCCGCAGCCAGCAATTCCAGAAAGAACTGCTCGCCAAGCTTGACACCAACAGCGACGGTTCGGTGGATCAGGACGAACTTAAAAGCGCTCTGTCACAGAAGTCCGATGACGGGCTGCTGGTCAGTCTGAGCAAAAATTTTGCCAATCTGGACAGTGACGACAGCGGCAGCCTGAGCAGCGAAGAAATGGCGGCGATGGCACCTCCGCCACCACCGCATGATCAGGCACCAACTACCGAATTGGCCGACTCGCTGATCAGCGCGCTGGACACCGACGGCGACGGGGCCATCAGCAGCGATGAACTGAGTAGCGCGCTGCAGGCCAGCAGCACCTCATCAACCAGCACCGACACCAGTGCCGCGCTGTTCAAGATACTTGACAGCGACAGTTCCACCGATCAGTCCACGGCTTCCGAAGCGTTGAACAAGATGATCGCCAACCTGAGCAAGCAGTATTCGCTCGACAAGGTGGCGACAGTCGGCAAGTACCTGAACGTCACAAGCTGATTTTGTAGGTGCCTGCTTGCTGGCGATGGCGCCAGCAAGCAGGCGCCTACAGGGGTCGGCGCCGGAAATTCAAGGCCGCCGATCTTCCACCCGCGCCTGGCTCTTGCTCCAGTCGGTCAACAGGCTATACGCCACGGCCAGCAGTGTCGGCCCGATAAACAAACCGATGAACCCAAACGCAATCAACCCGCCAAACACCCCCAACAGTACGATCACCAATGGCAGATTCCCGCCGCGACTGATCAAGTAAGGTTTGAGCACGTTGTCGACGCCACTGATGATGAACGTGCCCCAGATCCCGAGGAACACGGCCATGCCGTACTCGCCTTTCCAGGCCAGCCAGGCCGTGGCTGGAATCCACACCAGCGGCGGTCCCATGGGAATCAGGCTGAGCAGGAAGGTGACGATGCCAAGGACCAGCGCCCCGGGCACCCCGGCTATCAGGAACCCGATCAACGCGAGAACGGCCTGGGCGGCCGCCGTCCCGATCACGCCGTTCACCACCCGTTGCACCGTACCCGCTACCAGTTGGATGTAATAACCGGCGCGATCGCCGATCAAGCGCTGCAGCAGGCTGTGGACAAACGCCGCCAGGCGCGGACCGTCCCGGTAGAAAAAGAACACGAACACAATGCTCAGTGTCAGCTCGAGAATGCCGCCGCCAATCTGCGCACTGCGCGCCAGCAACCAGTTACCGACCTGACCCAGATAGGGTTTGATCGCCAGCATCATCGCCGCGCCCTGCTCATCAATGCTGTTCCAGATGCCGACGAGGCGCTCGCCCACCAGCGGAATGCTGCCCAGCCACGTCGGGGCTTCAGGCAGGCCATCCATTTGCACATCCTTGATGAACGCCGTGGCATCGCGCACGTGGTCCGCGAGGTTGAACCCGAGCCACACCAGCGGCACCGCCACCAGCAACATCCATCCCAGCGTCAGTAACGCCGCCGCCAGGGATTCTCGACCGTTAAGCCCGCGTGTCAGCAAACGCATCAGCGGCCAACTGGCAAACGCCAGCACCGCGCCCCAGAACAATGCCGACCAGAACGGCGCCATCACCCAGAAGCTCGCGCCAAACAGCACCAGGAGCAGGATTTGCACCAACAGCCGATCGTTATTGATCATCCGAGTCTCGAAAAAAGTCAGTCCGCAAAAGAGTCGGCGAACGCGATCAGCGCATTCGCCTGATACAGCTTATCGCAACAGTTCGATGTGCAGGCCAGAGCCTTCGACGCTGCTTGTTTCCATGCGCGCCGCTCGCACGCCCTGCGCCACCAAACCCTGGCGCCAGGCTTCGGCATTCGCGCCGGAAACGCTTACCCGCAAGGTCGTGTCGAGGTTCAACCCGCGCGACAGCAAGCGCAGCCATGTGTCGTCGGGCGCATCGGTCAATTTAGGGAAGTCGAGTTCACCGGTGCTTTTCAGCTCTCGCAACAAGGTTGCGGAAGTCGGCAGCAAATCACCCAGCGGCGCGACCGCGTCAAACTGTTCGACGTGCAGATAGGCTTTTCGGTTGCCCCGCGTGATGCTGTAAAGCGCCACCAGGGTGTTGTCCTGCGGAGCCGCCAATCGCAGCAGCAGGTACGCCTGTTGATCGTCGGCGCCATAGAGTTTGGCGTTGCCAAATACCTCATTGGCCCACAGGCTGCTTTCACCACAATCCCGGGCCTGGCACCAGAACAGCAACTGCGCACCCTGCTTCTGCAGCGCTTCGCGAGCGACGGTAAACGCTTCGGTGGAGGCATGCTCCGGTGGCAACTCATACGTCACAGAAGTGGTTTGGCCTCGGGCGCTGACCTGACCGTCGAAGCGCAACTGGCCGCTGATCTTGCGGATGGAGCCCAGCGGATAAATGCGTTCGAGCTCCGCGGCCGGGCGATAGTCGACGATCTGTGCATCGGTGATGCGCGGCACGATCGACAGGTCCTGACTGCCCGGCACGTCGGCGGCGAACGATAGAGGACTGAAACAGCACAGCGTCAGCAGACTGAGTGAACGCATGGTCAGGCTCATCGGATCATCATGGCCTGAACACCCACGATAGAGACCGGGTGGCCATTCGGGGTCGCAGCGGTATAGAGCTCGATCATGGTTGTCTCCCTTTTTCAACCCGCCCAGCCTCGACAGTTGCCCGGCGCAAGTCAAGGAACGGCGAAGAACCGATTGAAACAGTCTGCGACAAGATCGGCACCGGGTTCGTCATTCAGGTGCAAATGATGACCGCCAGGCAGCTGTTCACGGCTAAAGGGTAGACGCTCCAGCAACTCGGGGTGTTTGGCGAGCATGCCATCGGCCGCGACGACCAGTAGCGCGGGGCAACTGACACGCTGGACGAAGGCCATGGCCTGTTCGGTTGTAAGACGCAGCGGCGATGGCAGCGTCAGGCGGTTGTCGGTACGCCAGGTGTAACCGCCCGGCACCGGCATCAAGCCACGCTGGGCCAACAATTCAGCGGCCTCGCGACTGACCGCCACCAGGCCTTTCATCCGTGCTTCGATGGCACGATCGAGGGTGTTGTAGACCGGTTTGCGTTTCTCCCGCAGATTCAGCTGCGCTTGCAGGGCCATGCCCATGCGCTCGGCGGCATTCTCGCCTTTGCCGGTAGGAGGAATGATGCCGTCGATCAAGGCCAGATGAGTGACTCGCTCCGGCATTGAGCCGGCGATTATCAGCGAGGCGATCGCGCCCATGGAGTGCCCCATCAGCGCAAAACGTTTCAGGCCCAACTGCTCGGCGACTTGCAGTACGTCATGGGCGTAGTCCCACATCGCGTAGACGGCGCCCGGCGGCCGATGCCCGGAATGACCGTGGCCGGCCATGTCCAGCGCAATGATGCGCAGACCCTTGAGCTTCGGCGCCAACCGGGCAAAGCTGTTGGCGTTGTCCAGCCAGCCGTGCAAGGCAATCACCGGCAAACCGTCTTCGGGACCAAACAGGTGCGCGGCCAGCTCGATATGCGGCAGGCTCAGGCGGACTTCCTCGACGGCATGGCTCATGCACAATCCTGCTGGTGGCGAGCGTCCCAGCGGCTGAAGAGGTTTTTCAACAGCGTGGCCGTGTCCTGGGGACGTTCCAGGGGAAACATGTGCCCCCCGGGCATGCTCAGGGACTCGCCTAATGGCATACGCCCGACAGAACTGGTGTGATGCCGCATCACCACGCGACTCTTGCGTCCGCGCACCACCGCCAGTGGCACTTTCAACTGCCGCGCCCGGCCCGGACTGGTGTGGGGTACGCCACGGTAGATGCTGATTTCCGTAGCGGGATCGAAACTCAGGCGCAAGGTGTCGCCGACCTGATGCAAGCCGTGTTGCAGGTAAGCGTCAAAACATTCCGGATCAAAGCTGCGAAACAAGGTTTTACCGGCGAAATAGCGGCGGGCGCTTTCGATATCGGCGAATTCTTCCCGACGCCCCAGCGTACGGCCGGCCGGCGTCAGGCGGTCGATAAAACCGAAGCGCTTGGCGGCGCGAATCAGCCATTGATCGGCGCGGGTCAGCACCGGCGAATCGAGCATCACCACGCCGCGATACAACTCGGGGCAACGCAATGCGGCATGCAGGTGCAGCACACCTCCGAACGAATGACCAACGCCCCACACCGGTTCCGCCTGCTGCTTGAGGTGATGAATCAACTCGTCCACCAGGTTGTTCCAGTTGTCGTCCGCCGGAAAACGCGGGTCATGGGCGTGCTGCTGCAAATGGGCGACCTGATACTCAGGGGCCAACGCCGCGAACAACTTGCCGTAGGTCCCCGAGGGAAATCCATTGGCGTGGGCGAAAAATATCTGCTGCGACATACCGGCAAATCCATAAGCGAGATCAGGCGTTGATTGTCCGTAAGACCGCGTCCCGCAGCAATGACCGTAACTGCCATGAATGATGGCAGTCCGGTCAGCGTCAACGGGTGGGCGGATTTTCTCCGAGCGGCACCACCGCCATGGTCAGCCGCGACACGCAACTGGCCTTGCCTTCGTCGCTGGTCAGCCGGATATCCCAGACATGCGTGGTGCGTCCTATGTGAATCGCCTTGGCCACCGCCGTCACCCGACCACTGCGCAAGCCACGCAAATGGTTGGCGTTGATCTCAAGCCCCACGCAGTAAAATTTGCTGGCATCAATACACAAATAGCTGGCCATGGAGCCGACGCTTTCCGCCAGCACCACCGAGGCACCGCCGTGCAGCAAACCATACGGCTGGTGCGTGCGGTGGTCGATGACCATGCTCGCGGTCAACGATTCTTCATCGAAGGTTTCGAAGCGGATATCCAGCACCGCGCCAATGGTGTTTTTCTGGATGGCGTTCAATTGCTTGATGTTGGGAGTGGTGCGCCACAGACTCATTGCAGACATCCTTTATTGGTTTTGACTCAATCCTGCCACAGCACCGCTTCACTGCGCTCGCTCCATTCTTCGAACCGGGCACCGTAAGCCGCTTCGATGACGTTGCGCTTGATCTTCAGGGTCGGCGTCAGGAAACCGTTTTCCACGGCCCAGCTGTCCTTGACCACCACCAGCCGGCGCAGGCGCTCATGTTTATCAAGCGCGCCGTTGACCTCTTCGAGGAGTTTTTCCAGGCTCGAATGCAGACCGGCGCGCGCAGCTCCGCCGGCGTCCTGCTGACCGACCGCCGAGAGCACGCACAACCCCAGCGGCGCGCTCAGACCATCGCCGACCACGCACACCTGTTCGATCCGCGAATGCACCGCCAAGCGATTTTCGATCGGCGCCGGGGCCACGTATTTGCCTTTGCTGGTCTTGAAGATTTCCTTCAGCCGTCCAGTCAGGCGCAGATTGCCTTGGGCGTCTTGCTCGCCTTTGTCACCCGTGCGCAGGAAGCCGTCCTCGGTAATCGTGTCGGCGGTTTTCTCGGGCTCCTTGAAATAGCCGAGCATGGTTGCGCCACTGCGCACCATCACCTCGCCCGACTCGGCAATCCGCACTTCCACTTCCGGGCACGGCCTGCCGATCCAGCCGGGCTTGTTATCGCCGGGCCGACCGATGTGGGAATAACCGCAGCTTTCGGTCATGCCATACACCTCGAGCACGTCCAGTCCGAGCTTTTGATACCAGCGCAGCAACGTCTGCGGCACCGGTGCGGCACCGGATAGCGCGACGCGCAAGGCGTCCAGTCCAAGACCGGCGAGCACTTTGTGCCCTACCCGCTTGCCGATGAAGGGCAAGCCGAGCAGAAATTCCAGGCGTTTTGCCGGAATCTTGCTGTAGACGCCCATCTGGAACTTGGTCCAGATGCGCGGCACGCCGAACATCGCCGTCGGCCGCGCACGCTGCAAATCCGTGAGGAAGGTATCGAGGCTCTCGGCAAAAAACACGGTTTGCCCGGTGTAGATCGACGCCAGCTCAACGAACATTCGCTCGGCGACGTGGCACAGCGGCAAGTACGACAGCAGCCGGTCCGATTCATTGAGCCCGAACAACTGCGTGCCCCGTGTCGTGGCAAATCCCAGATTGGCAAAGCTGTGCATCACGCCTTTGGGCATGCCGGTGGTGCCGGAGGTGTAAATGATGGTCGCCAATTGATCGGCAGCGGGTTTCGGGTTGTCCTGAATCGGCGAGCTCGCTTGCAGGTCGGCCCAGCTGAAATTGAAGCTGCCTGACGGATGCAGCGGCAAGCTGATGGTCGGCAGATCGGGATCGAGCCCGCGGGACATGCCGTGCCAGTCATCGAGCTTGCCGATGAACGCCAGCGCCGCTTCGGAGTGTTCGAGCACTTGCGCGACGGACTCGGCGGTGAGGTTGGGGTACAAGGGTACTGAAACGTGGCCGGCCATCCATATCGCCAGGTCGGCGATGATCCAGTGTGCGCAGTTTTTCGAGATCAGGGCGATGTGGCTGCCTTGTGGTAATTCCCGGGCGCGGAGCCAATGAGCCGCGCAGCGTGCCTGATGGCCAACGTCTTCCCAGGTCAGAGTTTCGACCTGGCCGCCACCGATGGGCTGCACCAGAAAACGCTGGCGCGGGTGACGGGCTTCACGCTCGTAGAAGACGTCCAGCGGCAAACGAAAAGCGGCAGGCATGCGACTCGCTCCTTTGTTTTTGGTCTGGAGCAAGCGTAGTCAACCAAGCGATTGCTTGGTTGACTATTTCATTGCAAAAAATCAGCAAACGCCGCCACCCACTGGGTTCCGTGGCGCTACGGGTGCTTGATGCCGTTGAGTTTCATCGCCCCCGCCAGCGGCAGATCGCCTTCCAGCTCGGCAAGGCCGGCGGTTTTCACCGCTTCTGGCTCTTGCACGTGTCCGTGTTGAAGGTAGCCCAGCAGATTACCTACCAACGGGTTGTGGCTGACCAGCAACGCGTAATCCACCGACACCAATTGCTCCGCCACCGCTTGCGGGCGGTTGTCGGGCGTGAGCCACTCGACGGTGCGGATGTCAGGCTGAAAACCCAGCGCTTCACGCACCAGTTCGGCCGTCTGCTGAGCCCGCAGGTACGGACTGGCGTAGATCGCGGTAATCGGCTGGCCGATCAGCTCGGCCGCGCTGCGCAGCGCTTCTTCCCGACCATGGACGGTCAGTGCCCGTTCGGAGTCTGGACGCGAACCGTAGGGCTCGGCCTCACCGTGGCGCAATACCCAGAGTTTCATAGCTTGGGTTCCTCATCTCGGGCCGGATGCGGAGCAGGTGCGACCACGTGTGGCGCTTCACCTTCCGGCGTACGCGGCGTCGGCCAGTCGGCGAACGGCCAGGGTTTCTGGTCACTGTGAAACGTGCCGAAACGACCGATTTGAGCCAGGAACTGACTCAGGCTATCGCCGACATTCATCAGGCTGGCGCTCGGTGCGCCATAGAACAAACGATAGACCAGTTGCACCAGCACCACGGCGCCGAGAATGAACTGCGCCACTTGCCAGACCAGCAAGAACACAATCATCCACAACACCCGCAGCAGGATGGATTCGTACGTGGCTTCTGTTTTCGGATCGTTCATGTGCAATTGCCTGCCTTGATTGAAAGCGTGATCAGTTGAAACCGCTGGTGGAAATAAAATCGACGTCGGTCTTCGGTTCGCCGCGCATCAACAACTCGATGACCTGATTCAGCGTGCGCCCTTCGAACAGAATCGCGTGCAGCCCGGCGACCAGCGGCATGTAAACGCCAACTTCCTGAGCCTTGGCCTTGAGCACTTTCAGGGTGTTCACGCCCTCAGCGACTTCGCCCAGGCGTGTCACCGCGTCTTCCAGGCTCAAGCCCTGACCGAGGGCGAACCCGACCTGGTAGTTACGGCTTTTCGGCGACGAGCAGGTCACGATCAAATCACCCACGCCCGCGAGTCCGAGGAAGGTCATCGGGTTGGCGCCTTGGTTAACCGCGAAGCGGGTCATTTCCGCAAGTGCCCGGGTGATCAGCATGCTCTTGGTGTTCTCGCCCATGCCCAACGCCACCGCCATGCCGGCGATGATCGCGTAGACGTTTTTCAACGCCCCGCCCAACTCCACGCCGAAGCGGTCGGCGCTGGCGTACACGCGAAAAGTGCGACCGTGCAGCGCTTCCTGGACCCGTTGGCAGAGTTCATCGTCTTCGCTGGCGACCACGGTGGCGGTCAGTGCGTGCTCGGCGATTTCACGGGCCAGGTTCGGCCCGGACAACACGCCGATGCGCGCTTGCGGGGCGATCTCTTCGAGGATTTCGCTCATCAGTTTAAAGGTGTGAGCTTCGATGCCTTTGGTCAGGCTGACCAGCAGTTTGCCGCTCAACCGTTCGGCGTGCGGGACCAGCACCGAACGCAGCGCGCTGGACGGCAGCGCTACGAAGCACAGGTCGCAAGCCTCCAGTGTGGCTTGAAGGTCGGTAACCGCTTCCACTCCCGGAAGAATCTTGATGCCTTTGAGGTAACGCGGGTTTTCGCGATTGACCCGAATGGCTTCGGCCTGTTCAGGGTCACGCATCCACTGCCGGACCTGATGCCCGTTCTCGGCCAGCAGATTAGCGACGGCGGTACCAAAACTTCCGCCTCCCAGTACTGCAATCGGGCGCTGTTCAGTCATATGCAATCCGTTAATCCATACCAGTGGCGATGTCGGCATTATACGGAGCGGCCCAGTGGCGGCCAGTCCCCGCATCAATTACCGGCACTTGTACGAAGAAGACCAATAAATCCGAGGAAAATGCGGCCATCGTGACTGGAAAAGTCGACCGGCTCGGTTAACATGCGCGCCAGTTATTCGCTATCAAGGATGTGTTGTGTCGTTTGGCTCCGCTTCACCCCGCGCGCCGCTGGTCCTGGCGCTGATGCTCAGCCAGCCTTTACTGGCCGACGACTTGTTTCTCGACAGCGAGCCGCTGCCGCCAGTGCTGACGGCTACGCGCCTGAAACAGTCGCCGGCCGCCGTGCCGGGAAGCATGACGGTGATCGACAGCGAATTGATCGACGCCAGCGGCGCCCGCGACATCAGTGAGTTGCTGCGGCTGGTGCCGGGGATGATGGTCGGCAACATCAGCGGCAATCAGGCAGCGGTGAATTACCACGGCACCAACGCCAGCGAAGCGCGGCGCCTGCAGGTATTGATCGACGGCCGCTCGGTGTACCGCGCGGGCCTGGCCACGGTGGACTGGAGCGATATTCCGGTGGCGATGGAAGACATTGAGCGTATCGAAGTCTTTCGCGGCCCGAACACCGTCAGTTACGGCGCCAATGCGCTGATGGCGGTGGTCAACATCATTACGCGCAACCCGTCGGACAGCCACGGCACGCGGATGAAAGTCACCCGGGGCCAGCGCGGGATCGACGACTTTTACGCCAGTGAGGGCGTGGGCTGGGACGGCGGCGACTTGCGCCTTTCGCTATCCGGCCAGCAAGACGACGGCTTTGACTCGGATCGCAGGGGCGCCGACTACCGTGACAGTCGCCGCTTGAATCGCTTCAACCTCGCCGTCAGCCAGACGCTCGCTGAAAACCAGAGCATCGACTGGCAATTGAATGCCAAGGACGGGACCAACCAGCGACCGTATACCTACCGCCCGGTGTTCTCGGGGATTACTGCCGCCGGGAACAATTCCGATGTGGTGGCCAAGGACTACGCCGGTTCCCTGCGCTGGAATTTCGACCTCAATCCCGATCACAGCCTGTACGTTCAAGGCTCGGCCCAGCATTGGGATCGGCAGCAGACCTGGCGTGCCTGCGACGCCGAAGTCTCGTTCAGCCCCGAACTGACCCGACTCTGGCAGCTTGACCCGAACTACACCGAACGCCTGGCGCGCAATATCGAGCGTTACCTTGGCCCTGGCGCACCCGCCGGCACAGCAGCGGAACAAATGCTGGCCAATCAAGTGCTGGGGCAGTGGCGCACGGGCGCACGGCAAACCCTGTGCGGCGACATCGACCAGAGCACCCGGGAATCGCGCTACGACCTCGAACTGCAGGACACCCTCAGTCTGTCCGACAGTCTGCGACTGGTCAGCGGCATGAACTATCGTTACGACCGGGCCGATTCCGAGACCTATTTCAACGGGACACTCGATGACACGACGTGGCGGGCCTTCGGCCAACTCGAGTGGCGGGCGAGCGAACACTGGTTGTTACAGGGTGGTGCGATGTTCGAAGACACGCAATTGACCGGCAGTTCACTAACCCCGCGCGTGGCCGTCAACTACCTGATCACGCCGCGTCACGGTTTGCGTGCGGTGTATTCGGAGGCCATCCGCTCCCCGGACATGTTCGAGAACAACGTCAACTGGAGCTACCGGGTGACCAACCTGCAACCTGCTGCCTATGGCCAGAACAGTGCGCGCTATTTCGTCAGGACCCGCGGCCCCGGCAATCTCGAGCAGGAACACATGCGTTCCAGGGAATTGGGCTACAACGGCTACTTCGCCGAGCGGGGACTGGCGGTGGACGTCAAGCTGTTCCACGACGAAATCACCGGCATGATCAGCGAGCCGTTGCGCAACAATCAGTACATCGCCAGCAACGCCAACAGCTCGCGCTTCACCGGCGCTGAAACCCAGCTCGACTGGCGGCTGAGCCCTGCCGATCGGTTGCGCCTGACGTATGCCTACGTCGATGCCCGGGCGAGCAATCCACTGGACGCCCGCCAGACCGCACGCAACAGTGGCTCTGTCGGTTGGCTGCGCAACTGGGGGCACGGCTGGAACAGCGCCCTCTTCTATTATGGTGACGACGCGCTCAACGGCTATCGCTTCGAACGGGTCGATACGCGCGTTGCCAAACGCATCGGTCTGGGCAAGGCCAGCCTCGAACTGGCCGGCGTGCTCCAGCAGCGCCTCGACAATCAGCCCACCACGTTTGTCGACAACATTTACGATCAGCGGCACGTTATGTACTTCAGCGCCGAGTTAGCGTTCTAGATGTTGCCGTGTCGGTCGCGCAAGACGCCAACCCTTGGCCGCGTGCTGGCCGGGGTGTGCCTGGTGTTTGCCGGTTGGCTGGGAAGCCTGGCGGCCAGCGCCGAGAACATTCTGCTGGTCGGTGCCGAGGACAGCTCCGGCATGCAGGCTTTCGCGGCAGCCCTCGGCCAATCACGCCCTGACGACACGGTGCGCTTCGAGCCTTTGACCCATCTACCGGCGCCAGGCAAGTTGCCCGCCCGAACCCGACTGATCCTGCTGGACCTGCCGAGCCTCGACTGGCGCCTGCAAGAGGCCCAAGGGCCGGCGACGCTGGTGTTGCGCATCAGCCGCCTGCAAGCCCGTCAACGCCTGGGAACCAGTGTGCCTGCACAGTTGAGCCTGCTCTGGAGCGACCCGCCGCCGGATCGGCAGTTACGCCTGACTCGAATCCTGCTGCCGCAAGCCCGGCGCATCGGCGTGCTGTACGACAACCATAGTGAATTCCTGTTGAGCGAACTGCGCCACGCCGCCCAACCGCTGGGCCTGGAGATCGTCACCCAGCGCTGGGACAACACCGATGACAGTCGACCCTTGCAGGCGCTGCTGAAAAACAGCGACGTGCTGCTGGGCCTCGACGACCCCGACCTGTACAACCCCAAAACCGCGAAGAACCTGCTGCTCAGCAGCTACGCACGGCAAACCGCGCTGATTGGCCCGAACGCAGGGTTCGTCAAGGCCGGGAGCCTGAGCAGCAGCTACAGCGATCAAAGCGACTGGCTGGCGATTCTTGACGAGTTGCTCGACCAGCCACCGGCCACCTGGCCACGCACGCATTACGCCAATCGCTTCAAAGTCTTGAGCAACCCGCAAGTGGCTCGTTCATTAGGTATTGAACAGATCAATGAAGCGCTGGTCGCAACACAGTTGGCCGAAGGAGAAAGCCGCCCGTGACTTTTCATCGTCGTTGGGACATCAGTACCCGCACCCAGATCATCAGCCTCGGCCCCGCCCTGTTGCTGACGTTGCTGCTGATCAGTTTCTTCACCTTCGTGCGGATCCAGGACCTGCGTCAGGAGCTCAACCACACCGGTCAACTGATCGCCAATCAACTGGCCCCGGCCACCGAATATGGGGTGATTTCCGGCAACAACGAAGTGCTCGAAAGCTTGCTGAAGGCTACCCTGGCCACGCCCAATGTGCGTTTTCTAGAAGTCCAGGACAGCGCCAACCGAATCCTGGTTTACGTGGAGCAGCCCTCGGAAACCCACACCCGCTCGCAACAGGTCGAGGTGTTCCAGGCGCCGGTGCGCTTGCAACGGATCGCGCTGCACAATGAGTTCTTCCAGGGCAGCGATCTCGCCACCAACGCCCCCGCCGAGGATTACCTGGGCCGGGTGATCGTCGGTCTGTCGAACGACGCCTTCAGCCAGCGCCAACAGGAAATCCTGTTCAAGGCCGGCATCCTTGCGTTGTTCGCCCTGCTGTTTACCTTCCTGATCGCCCGGCGCCTGGCCAGCAGCCTGTCGCAGCCGATCCGCGACATTGGTAACGCGGTCAAGGCGATCCAGAGCGGCGACTACAAGACGCCGCTGCCCATTGTCGACGACACCGAACTCGGTGCGCTGTCGCAACACATCAACAACCTCGCCAGCGGTCTCGAACAGGCCAGCCGTGAACAGCATCAGGCCATGGCCCAGTTGATCCAGACGCGTGAAGAAGCGGAAAAGGCCAACAACGCCAAATCCGATTTCCTGGCAATGATGAGCCACGAACTGCGCACGCCGATGAATGGGGTGCTCGGCATGTTGCAACTGCTGGAAACCACCGACATGACCGAAGAACAGGTCGAGTACGCGGCGCTGGCCTCGGAGTCCACTGAGCACTTGCTCAAAGTCATCAACGACATTCTCGACTTCTCGCGCATCGAGCGCTCGGAACTGGAACTCGAACACATTCCGTTCAACCTTGCGGACCTGATCAGCAGTTGCGCCCAGTCGTTCCAGCACAGCGCGGTGCAACGCGGGCTCGAGCTGTCCCTGGTGATTCCCGAGGACATGCGCGCCTTGCAGGTTCAGGGCGACCCGACGCGCATCCGGCAAATTCTGGTGAACCTGGTGGGCAATGCGCTGAAGTTCACCGAGCAGGGGCGCGTCTGCATCGAACCGCAGTGGCAGTCGCTGGATCACGAACTGCTGTGGTTCACCTGCACCGTGCGTGACAGCGGGATTGGCATCTCGTCCGAAAGCCTGGAGTTGATGTTCAACGCATTTCAGCAGGCCGACAGTTCTATCTCACGGCGTTACGGCGGCACGGGGCTGGGCCTGCCGATTGCCCGCACACTGGCGGAGCGCATGGGCGGCACTTTGCGCGCCCAGAGCGAGGAAGGTCGTGGCTCGGTGTTCACCCTGGAAATCCCGCTGGCGCTCTCTGAACAGGCACTGCCAGTATTGCCGCCGCGCACGCACACCGGCAGTGGAAACGGCGAAGGCCGCAATGTGCTGCTGGTCGAGGACAACCCGGTCAACCAGACGGTCATCGAAGCGATGTTGCGTAGCCTGGGCTTTACTGTGAGCGTCGCCACGGACGGCGCCCAGGCGGTACGCAGTGCCGAGAGCCTGATTTTCGAAGCGATTCTGATGGACTGCCGACTGCCGATCATCGACGGCTACGAGGCCACCCGCCAGATTCGCCAACTGCCCGGCTGCACTGATCTGCCGATCATTGCATTGACCGCCAACGCCTTGCAGGGCGACCGTGAAACCTGCTTATCCGCAGGAATGAACGATTACCTGGCGAAGCCGTTCAAACGCACGGATTTGCAGCAAATTCTGCAGCGATGGGTGCAGTAGTGCAGGCCTTTCGACCATCTGCGACTGGCGTGAAAGGCGAAAGTGCGGCAGTCTTAGGCACCCGAACAGCCTCGAAAAGGGGCTTGAATAAAAATTTCAGTGCACAAGTGTACATTCATGTCCTTGGTGCTGTGACTTTCACCACAACGCAATAGTCTATGAGTAGGCTGCTGACTCGAGGCATGAACGCTTCGGACGGCCGGGAAGATTTGCCCCACCTGCCGCATGGGATTATTGAGGAGCTCGCATGACCCAACAAAACGCCTTTACTCGGGAAGACCTGCTGCGCTGCAGTCGCGGCGAGCTGTTCGGCCCAGGTAACGCACAACTGCCCGCCCCGAACATGCTGATGGTGGATCGCATCACCCATATCAGCGCCGAGGGTGGCAAGTACGGCAAGGGTGAATTGGTCGCCGAGCTGGATATCACTCCGGACCTGTGGTTTTTCGCCTGCCACTTTGAAGGTGACCCGGTGATGCCAGGCTGCCTGGGCCTCGATGCCATGTGGCAACTGGTCGGCTTCTTCCTGGGCTGGCAAGGTCTGCCGGGCCGCGGCCGTGCGCTGGGTTCGGGCGAAGTGAAATTCTTCGGCCAGGTCCTGCCGACCGCCAAAAAAGTTACGTACAACATTCAGATCAAACGCGTGTTGAAAGGCAAGCTGAACCTGGCCATCGCCGATGGTTCGGTCAGTGTCGACGGCCGCGAGATCTACACCGCCGAAGGCCTTCGGGTCGGCGTTTTCACCTCCACTGAAAACTTCTAAGGGTTATCCGCATGCGCCGCGTCGTTATCACTGGTCTGGGCATCGTTTCGTGCCTGGGCAATGACAAAGAGACCGTCTCCGCTAACCTGCGTGCAAGTCGCCCGGGCATCCGGTTCAACCCGGAATATGCCGAAATGGGTCTGCGTAGCCAGGTTTCCGGCTCCATTGACCTTCCCCTCGAAGAGCTGATCGATCGCAAGATCTATCGCTTCGTCGGCCACGCGGCGGCTTATGCCTACCTGGCCATGAAAGATGCCATCGCCGACTCCGGTCTGACCGATGATCAAGTCTCCAACCCGCGTACCGGCCTGATCGCCGGCTCCGGTGGCGCCTCCACGCTCAACCAGATGGAAGCGCTGGACATCCTGCGCGAGAAAGGCGTGAAGCGCGTTGGCCCGTACCGCGTAACGCGGACCATGGGCAGCACCGTTTCCGCCTGCCTGGCCACGCCGTTCCAGATCAAGGGTGTGAACTACTCGATCTCCTCTGCCTGCGCCACCAGTGCTCACTGCATCGGTACCGCGGTCGAGCAGATCCAGCTGGGCAAGCAGGACATCGTGTTTGCCGGCGGCGGCGAAGAAGAACACTGGAGCCAGTCGTTCCTGTTCGACGCCATGGGCGCCCTGTCCACCCAGTACAACGAAACCCCGGAAAAGGCCTCCCGCGCCTACGACGCCAAGCGTGACGGTTTCGTCATCGCCGGCGGTGGCGGCATGGTGGTGGTCGAAGAGCTGGAACACGCTCTGGCCCGCGGTGCAAAAATCTACGCGGAAATCGTTGGCTACGGCGCGACGTCCGACGGCTACGACATGGTCGCTCCAAGCGGCGAAGGCGCCATCCGCTGCATGCAGATGGCCATGTCCACCGTGGATACCCCGATCGACTACCTGAACACCCACGGCACTTCGACTCCGGTCGGCGACGCCAAGGAAATGGAAGGGGTTCGCGCGGTATTCGGTGACAAGGCTCCGGCCATCAGCTCCACCAAGAGCCTGTCCGGTCACTCCCTGGGCGCCGCCGGCGTTCACGAAGCGATCTACTGCCTGCTGATGATGGAAGGCAATTTCATTGCCGGCTCCGCTAACATCGACGAGCTGGACCCGGCTGTTGCGGACATGCCGATCCTGACCAAGACGCGCGAAAACGCTACCCTCAACACGGTGATGAGCAACAGCTTCGGCTTCGGTGGCACCAACGCTACCCTGGTCCTGAAGCGCTGGCAGGGTAAGTAAAACCCCGCCGCTTCGCTGCACACAAAAACGCCCCGACTGGTTCGGGGCGTTTTTTTTTGCCTGAAAAAAGACGCATGGCACAACACAACGAACGGGCCTGAAACATGAAGCTTTTGTCATATGACTCAACGCCCTGCGACCGAATGTCGCGTATTACGCGGGCTGCAGGACTATTGCAGAATCGGCAATGATTCATTGCCAAACCCAGGCGTTTACTTAGCAAGCTATTCAAACCTATAACAGAGTCCTGCACACGCCTGGGTGCAGGTAACTGAGATTGGAGCCAGCAGATGACTGTGAAAGTAACTGAACGCGACGATTCACATATGTCCCACGAAGGCGTAGCTGCCGGTATCCGGATTTGGGATGTGCATCAGCAAGACATGCTGGTCGGGATGTTCCATTCTGAAACCGACGCACACAACTACAAAGCCGAATTGGAAACGCTGGAGCAGAAGCGTGAGCGGCTTACCGCCTAGGCGCAGAGTTCGAAGCAACTACAGCATTGAAAACGACAAACCCCGCCAATAGCGGGGTTTGTCGTTATCGCTGTCTTTAAAGGCTTACCACATCAGATCGTCCGGGATCTGGAAAGCTGCGTACGGATCGTCTTCAGCGGCCACTTCTGCTGCCGTTTCCGCCGTCTGCACATTCAGTTGCACGATACGCTGCGGATCGCGCTCCTGAATCTTCAGGGCCGCCTCACGGGGGATCACCTCGTAACCGCCGGCATGGTGCACGATCCCCAGCGAACCGTTGCTGAGCTTGTTGCGCATCAGCGTGTTGACCGAGAGGCGCTTGACCTTCTTGTCGTCAACGAAGTTGTAGTAGTCCTCGGTGGTCAGCTTCGGCAGGCGCGAGACTTCGATCAATTGCTTGATCTGCGCGCTACGGGCCTTGGCCTCGGCCTTCTCCTGCTGCTGGCGGTTCAGCTCCTGGTCACGTTTGATCTTCTCGGCCAACGCTTCCTGCGCCAGACGCTGCTGGGTGTCGTCCTGCTCGATCTGGCCTTTATGGACCAGACGTTGCTGCTTCTGCTTCTCTTTGCCGACCTGTTTGGCCTGCTTCTGGTTGACCAGCCCTGCCTTTAGCAACTGGTCACGAAGGGAAATACTCATCGTGCTTGGTTCTCGCTTGGTTCTCGCTTGGGCCACTGCTCAACCGCAGCTGGGCAAATTCTTTTCCTGACGTTTGGCTTCGCCCCACAGGGCGTCCAACTCTTCGAGGGTGCAATCTTCTATGGGACGGTGGGTGTCGCGCAATGCCTGTTCGATAAAACGGAAGCGTCTTTCAAATTTGCTGTTAGCGCCGCGCAGTGCGGTTTCTGGATCAACCTTCAAATGCCGCGCCAGATTGACCACGGAAAACAGCAGGTCCCCGACTTCATCGGCAATCGCTGCCGAGTCGTTGTCCGCCATGGCTTCAAGCACTTCATCGAGCTCTTCACGCACCTTGTCGAGCACCGGCAAGGCATCCGGCCAGTCAAAACCAACCTGCCCTGCGCGCTTCTGCAACTTCGCCGAACGGGACAATGCCGGCAGCGCAGCGGGTACGTCGTCGAGCAACGACAATTGTTCCGGCGCCGCGGATTTCTCGGCGCGCTCTTCAGCCTTGATCTCTTCCCAGCGCTGTTTGACCTGCTCTTCACTCAAGCGCGGAACCTCCAGCGGCGCGTACAGATCGCCGGTGGGGAAGACATGCGGATGACGCCGGATCAGTTTGCGGGTGATGCTGTCGATGACGCCGGCAAACTCGAAGCGCCCTTCTTCGCGGGCCAATTGGCTGTAATAAACCACCTGGAACAGCAAATCGCCCAACTCACCCTGCAGGTGATCGAAATCGCCGCGCTCGATCGCATCGGCGACTTCGTAGGCTTCCTCGAGGGTGTGCGGGACGATGCTGGCGTAGGTTTGCTTGATGTCCCACGGGCAACCGAACTGCGGGTCGCGCAAGCGATTCATCAGGTGCAGCAAATCTTCAAGTGAATACATCGATCAGTCTCTACAAGAACCTGTGGGAGCCGGGCTTGCCCGCGATGGCATCAACTCGGTCATCTGATGAACCGAGGTGATGCCATCGCGGGCAAGCCAGCTCCCACATTGGATCGGCGCGGTCATCAAGGCGTACGGTTACGCCGGGTTTCGATGATGTTCGGCAACTGGGAAATCCGCCCCAGCAACCGACCCAATGCATCCAGCCCCGGAATCTCGATGGTCAGGGACATCAACGCCGTGTTGTCCTCCTTGTTCGAGCGGGTGTTGACCGCCAGCACGTTGATCCGCTCGTTGAGCAGCACTTGCGAGACGTCACGCAGCAAACCGGAACGGTCGTAGGCGCGGATGATGATGTCCACCGGATAGGTGAGCACCGGCACCGGGCCCCAGCTGACCTGGATGATGCGCTCGGGCTCGCGTCCGCCCAGTTGCAGCACCGAGGCGCAGTCCTGACGGTGAATGCTCACGCCACGGCCCTGGGTGATGTAACCAACGATCGCATCGCCCGGCAATGGCTGGCAGCAGCCGGCCATCTGCGTCATCAGGTTGCCGACGCCCTGGATCTGAATGTCGCCGCGCTTGCCCGGTTTGTAGCCGGTGGCCTTGCGCGGAATCAGTTCCAGCTGCTCGTTGCCACGTTCCGGCTCGACCAGTTGCTGCGCCAGGTTCACCAGTTGCGCCAGGCGCAAATCACCGGCACCCAACGCGGCGTACATGTCCTCGGCGGTTTTCATGTTGGCCTTGTCGGCCAGCTTGTCGAAGTCCACCGCTGGCAGACCGAGGCGAGTGAGTTCGCGTTCGAGCAAGGTTTTACCGGCGGCGACGTTCTGGTCGCGAGCCTGCAATTTGAACCAGTGGACGATCTTCGCCCGCGCCCGCGACGTGGTGATGTAACCCAGGTTCGAGTTCAACCAGTCGCGGCTCGGGGTGCCGTGCTTGCTGGTGATGATCTCGACCTGTTCACCGGTTTGCAGGCTGTAGTTGAGCGGAACGATGCGCCCGTTGATCTTCGCCCCACGGCAGTTGTGGCCGATTTCGGTGTGCACGCGGTAAGCGAAGTCCAGCGGCGTCGAGCCTTTCGGCAAGTCAATGGCGTGGCCGTCCGGCGTGAAGATATAGACCCGGTCCGGCTCGATATCGACCCGCAATTGTTCTGCCAGTCCGCCGATATCGCCCAGCTCTTCGTGCCACTCGAGGACCTGACGCAGCCAGGAAATTTTCTCTTCGTAGTGGTTGGAGCCGGATTTGACGTCGGTACCCTTGTAGCGCCAGTGCGCGCAAACGCCCAGTTCGGCTTCTTCGTGCATTGAATGGGTGCGAATCTGCACTTCCAGCACCTTGCCCTCAGGCCCGATCACCGCAGTGTGCAGCGAGCGGTAGCCGTTCTCTTTAGGGTTGGCGATGTAGTCGTCAAATTCTTTCGGGATGTGCCGCCACAAGGTGTGGACGATACCGAGCGCGGTGTAGCAGTCGCGCATTTCCGGCACCAGCACGCGAACGGCGCGCACGTCGTAGATCTGGCTGAACTCCAGGCCCTTGCGCTGCATTTTGCGCCAGATCGAATAGATGTGTTTGGCCCGGCCGCTGATGTCGGCATCGACGCCGGTGGCCTGCAATTCATTCTTGAGCTGGCCCATCACGTCGGCGATGAAACGCTCGCGGTCCAGGCGTCGCTCGTGGAGCAACTTGGCGATCTGTTTGTATTGATCGGGCTCGAGGTAACGGAAGGACAGGTCCTCCAGCTCCCACTTGATATGACCGATGCCGAGCCGGTGGGCGAGCGGCGCATAGATGTCGAAGACTTCCCGGGCGACCCGGTTGCGCTTCTCGTCGTCGGCAGTTTTCACCGCACGGATCGCGCAGGTGCGTTCGGCCAGTTTGATCAGCGCGACGCGTACGTCGTCGACCATGGCCACGAGCATTTTGCGCAGGTTTTCAACCTGGCCCTGAGTGCCCAGCACCAGGGATTGACGCGGGCTCAGGCTGGCGCTGATCGCCGCCATGCGCAACACGCCGTCGATGAGTTTGGCGACCACCGGACCGAACCGCTGGCTCACCGCCGGCAATTCGATCTGACCTTCGCGCACGCCGCGGTACAGCACCGCCGCGACCAGCGAATCCTGATCGAGTTTGAGGTCGGCGAGAATCTCGGCGATCTCAAGGCCCGTGCGGAAACTCGAGGTGCCTTCGGACCACAGGTTTTTCGCCGCATTGGCTTGTTGTTCGGACACACGAGCGAACTCGCACGCTTCCTTCAAGGCTTCGCGATCCAGTGCCAGATCGACACTGACCGCATGATCGAGCCAGGCCTCGAGGTTGATACTGCCGTCGGTGTTGATCGGCTGGTGTGCTCTCACCTGTACCATCTTGCTTACCTTCCCTACGACGCAGATTCAATGCGTCAAATCGCTGACCTTCATTGCCGGTAAGCATTCGCGGGGCCAGGACGAATGCTGCACGGGCAGGTCAGTCGGACCAGACGAGCCTTCCTAGCTCGCTTCAAATAACGCCATGGCCTCGACATGTGCCGTCTGAGGAAACATATCGAGAATCCCGGCACGTTTTAACCGGTAGCCCTGCTTGACCAATTCAACGGTGTCGCGCGCCAGCGTTGCCGGGTTGCACGACACATACACCAACCGTTGCGCGCCCAGTGCCTTGAGCTTGCGCACCACCTCGAAAGCACCGTCACGCGGTGGGTCCAAGAGTACCGCAGAAAAGCCTTCACGCGCCCATTCGGCATCGGTCAACGGCTGGGATAAATCGGCCTGAAAAAACTTGGTGTTATGCAAATTGTTGCTGGCAGCATTCGCGGCGGCACGCTCGACCATCGTCTGCACACCTTCGACCGCCACCACTTCACGAACGGCTTTGGCCAGCGGCAAGGCAAAGTTGCCCAAGCCACAGAATAGATCGAGAACGCGCTCATCGGAGGCTGGCTTCAACCAGTCCAGCGCCTGGGCGACCATCGCTTCATTCACCCCCGCGTTGACCTGGATGAAATCTCCCGGCCGATAGGCCAGGTTCAAGTCCCATTGTTCGAGACGGTAGCCCAGCGACTGATCGGCTTCGACCGGCTGCGGTTCACCGTCGCCATGCAGCCACAACTGCGCTTTATGGAACGCGCAAAAATCTTTAAGGATCGTCAGATCGGATTCGGACAGTGGCGCCATATGCCGCAACAAAACCGCCAGCGACGAACCACTGAACAATTCCACATGCCCCAGCGCCTGAGGCTTGCTCAAGCGCCGCAACATTTCCGGCAAGCGCGTCATGATCGGCTGCAAGGGCTGTACCAGCACCGGGCATTCGTTGATCGCGACGATGTCCTGGCTGCCTGCCGCACGGAAACCGACGTCGAGTCTTTTCGCTTTCATGTCCCAGCGCACGGCGACGCGGGCGCGGCGACGGTAAGCGAACTCCGGACCACTCAACGGCGCCGCCCACTCTTCGGGTTCGACACCGGCGACCTTCGACAGTTGCTCGGCGAGCATGCGCTGTTTCAGGGCGAGCTGTCCGGTGTGAGGCAAATGCTGAACACTGCAACCACCACAGCGACCGGCATGCGGGCACGGTGCCGGACGCCGCAGTGCGCTAGCCTGGAACACTCGCTCGGCGCGTGCTTCGACCACTTTGCCGTGGGCACCGAGGACGCGCGCCTCGACTTCTTCGCCGGCCAACGCGCCGAGGACAAACCAGGTGCGACCTTCAAAGAACGCGATACCGCGACCGTCATTCGCCAGGCGCTCGATGCTCAAGCGCTGCTTTTTACCGGTGGGAATTTGCGGGGCCTTGCTGCCGCCGGTGGGCTGGAAGCGCAGGCCTCTCTCTTGCTTGGCCATCAGTTGGGCGCGTCGAAAATGCCGGTCGACAGATAACGGTCGCCACGGTCGCAGATGATCGCGACGATCACCGCGTTTTCAACTTCCTGGGACAGGCGCAGCATCGCTGCCACGGCACCGCCGGAGGACACGCCGCAGAAGATGCCTTCTTCGCGGGCCAGACGACGGGTCACGTCCTCGGCTTCGCTTTGCGCCATATCGACGATGCGGTCCACGCGATCGGCCTGGTAAATCTTCGGCAGGTATTCCTGCGGCCAGCGACGGATGCCCGGAATCGCCGAGCCTTCCATCGGTTGCAGGCCGACGATCTGCACGTTGTCGCTCTGCTCTTTCAAGTAGCGCGACACGCCCATGATGGTGCCGGTAGTGCCCATCGAACTGACGAAATGGGTGATGGTGCCCTCGGTCTGGCGCCAGATTTCCGGGCCGGTGGTGGTGTAGTGCGCTTGCGGGTTATCGCCATTGGCGAACTGGTCCAGCACCTTGCCACGGCCTTCGGCTTCCATTCGCTGAGCGAGGTCGCGCGCGCCTTCCATACCTTCTTCCTGGGTCACCAGAATCAGCTCGGCGCCATACGCGGTCATCGCAGCTTTGCGCTCGGCACTGGAGTTGTCCGGCATGATCAGGATCATCTTGTAACCCTTGATCGCGGCAGCCATCGCCAGGGCGATCCCGGTATTGCCCGAGGTCGCTTCGATCAGCGTATCGCCGGCGTGGATCTGGCCGCGCAACTCGGCACGGGTAATCATCGACAGCGCCGGACGGTCCTTGACCGAACCCGCTGGGTTGTTCCCCTCGAGCTTGAGCAAAAGGGTATTGCTGGTGGCGCCGGGCAGGCGCTGCAAACGAACCAGCGGAGTGTTGCCGACGCAATCGGCGATGGTTGGGTACTGCAAGGTCATGGCGTATTCGCAATCCAGACTGCGGGGGCGCCTATCATACCGGCAAACGTTCACGGGCCATATCACGCAAAGTGTGGTGCTTATGGCTTCTGGGAATAAGCAACCCATTCAGTATTCGTCCGATTGGGCAGCGTTCAGTGCATAGAACTCATGCAGCTTGGCCTGCAGCAATTGTTTGTCCGGTAACTGGACCTGGTATTCAGCAATCAATGCTGGCGACAGACTGCGGTTCAGCGCGTACTCGACCACCTCGTCCTCCTTACTGGCGCAGAGCAATACGCCAATGGCCGGGTTTTCGTGAGGTTTGCGTTCATTGCGATCCAACGCTTCCAGATAGAAATTCAGCTTGCCCAGATATTCTGGTTCAAAACGACCGACTTTGAGTTCAATGGCCACCAGGCAGTTGAGCCCACGATGGAAGAACAACAGGTCAAGGGCGAAATCCCGCCCGCCGACTTGTAGAGGGTATTGCGAACCGACAAAGGTGAAGTCGCGGCCAAGTTCGATCAAAAACTCCTTGAGACGCGCCAGTAAGCCCTGATGCAAATCCGTTTCGGCATGGGCACCGGGCAGGTCGAGGAATTCGATCATGTAGGCATCACGGAAGATATCGAGTGCCGAGGGGTGATTCTGTTTCAGTACCGCGGAGACTTTTGCCGGCTGCGTCACGCTGCGCTCGAACAGGGCGGCCTTGAACTGTCGCTCTAATTCACGCGTCGACCACTTTTCCTGGACGGCCAAACGCAGATAGAACTCGCGCTCTTGCGGGAGCTTACTTTGCGTCAGAATGAGCAGGTTATGGGTCCAAGGTAATTGTGTCAGCAGTGCTGACACTTTTTCATTGCCTTGGTAAGCCTCGTAAAATTGGCGCATACGGAACAGATTACGTCGAGTAAAGCCACGTAACCCTGGCTGTGTCCGGGCCAGATGCTCGGCTAGCTGACTAACCACTGCATCGCCCCATTCAGCCAGCTCGATCTTGCGACTGATATAACTACCAACCTGCCAGTACAGCTCGATCAGCTGTGTATTCACTGCCTGTATCGCCTGTTGCCTGGCACCGTGAATCAGTGCAAGCACTTCGTTGAAGCGGTCGTCGGTTGTATTGCCGGGAACGTAAGGTGCAGTCATTCCGAACTCCTTGAATATGAGTGAAAGCCTGAGCTTAAACGGTCAAGGCAGCTGCAAATTACCGGTGATACCCTTTGGGAAATGTCGTACAGAAACTCCGGAACGCTCCGGCAAAAGTCAGAATGATGGTGGTTTAAGAGGCCTCTTCGCGAGCAGGCTCGCTCCTACAGGGGGTCCGGGGTGGTCACGAAGTGTGCGGTCGGCACACATCCACTGTGGGAGCGAGCCTGCTCGCGAAGACGTCATCACTGACGCCATCGACATCGGCCACCAACCGCAGATTCAGCCGCAATCCCGAACCCGTGTTTTCAGCCCAAAGCCGCCCGCCCTGGCGCTGCACCGCATTCCTCGCAATGCTCAACCCCAATCCGAACCCGCCGTTGCCCGGGCGCGAACCGTCGAGCCTAATGAACGGTGAGAAGATCCGCTCCAGATCTTCTTCAGCCACCCCGCCGCCCTCATCTTCCAGCCACAGATGCCAGTAACCACCATCGCGCCGACCATCGAGGCGCACAACGCCGCCCCTCGGTGAATGACGAATGGCATTGCGCAGGATGTTTTCCAGCGCTTGAGCCAATGTATTGAGATTCCCGCGTACCCAGCAGGATGAGTCGAGCAGACATTGCAACTGGTCTGACGGACAGCAACTTTCATAGCAGGCATTTTCCGTGAGCATTTCCCACAGTGCCTGTATCTGGATCGCTTCGTCGGGCAGCGGCGAGCGTTCGGTGTCGAGCCACGCCAGTTGCAGGGTGTCTTCGACCAGGCGCTGCATGCCGTCGACTTCACGACCAATGCGCTCGCGCAACTGCGCCAGGCGTTGTTCGCCCTCGCTGGCCACGCGCAACCGACTCAGCGGCGTGCGCAATTCATGGGAGAGGTCACGCAACAATTGCTGTTGCAGGGCCACCGTGCTTTGCAGACGTTCGGACATGTGGTCGAACGCTCGGCCAAGCTCACCCAATTCGTCGGTACGGTTGGTCGTGCGCCGCGACAGGCGCACGCCCAACTGGTCGGCACGCCAGGCGTTGGCCTGCTCGCGCAGTTGATTGAGGGGAACCACCAGCAATCGATACAACCCGACACACAGCAGCAAGGTAAACAGCCCGGGGATGACGCCGTTGGTGATCACGCGCCAGAACATTTGATAGCGTCCCGGCATGAAGCGCTGCGGCAACTCGATGACCAGGCTGCCAACGGACGAATCGCCGGGAAACGGTATGCGCAACCAGGGAAGACGTTTTTTGTGAATAGGCCAATCGAGGCCTCGCAGGAATGTCAGGCGCTGGATTTCCGGATCCGTCAGCGGTTGGCTGCTCAAAGATTGCAAATCTGCACCAATGACGCCGGCCCAACCCGCTTCGCGCTGGCGCATTTGCGCTAGCCAGCCATCGACACCGGCATTCTGGCGCTGCTGCCACGCCTGCTCGGCGTCGGCGGCGTATCCCGCCAAAGTGCCGCGGGCCTCATCCGACAGGAACTGATTGCGCTCCTCCATGTAGCGGCCCCACGACCAACTCAGCCAGATCATCAGCAGACAGAACGCCACCAGCAAACAAGCGAGTTTCCAGAACAGCGAATGCCTGCCCGGCATGTCAGAGCACTTCATGGCCGGCACTCAAGACATAGCCCTTGCCCCACACCGTACGCACTTCCCGCTCGGTGTAGCCGATGGCCTTGAGCTTGCGACGGATCTGACTGATGTGCATGTCGAGGCTGCGGTCGTGGGCGGCGTAACCGCGTTGCAGGACGTGCTGATAAAGGAAGGCTTTGCTCAATACTTCATCGCCGTTGCGATTCAACGTGTCCAGCAGCCGAAATTCGCTGCGGGTCAGGCCGGCGGCGTGGGCGCCGTAGAACACCTCGCATTGCTCATCGTCGAAACGCAGGTTGTCCGCCGACAACACCACTGGCTCCACTGCCGGACGACGATCCAACGCTACCCGCCGCAGGATCGCTTCGATGCGCACGCGCAACTCCGCCATGCTGAAGGGTTTGGGCAGGTAATCATCGGCACCGAGGCGAAAACCGCTGATGCGATCCGCCTCGGCCCCCAGCGCCGACATCAGCACCACCGGGGTGGAATGGCTCTGGCGCAACTGGGTCAGCACGTTCAAACCGTTCATGCCCGGCAGCAGGATGTCCATCAGCACTACATCAAATGCCTGCGCGCGCGCGATCGCCAGGCCGTCCTGTCCGTTCTGGCACCAGGTCACCTGGAAGCCGCTGCGGCCCAACTGCTCGTGCACATAGGCGCCCAGCACCAGGTCGTCTTCGATGGAAAGGATTCGGGGATGGCCAATAGAGATGGGAGTCATGAGTATCTGCAAATAATTCTCAGTTGCCGATTATTCAAGATTGCGGCGTCAGGGGCAACCCAAGGCTTGCCACCACCCCGACGAATGACGACATCAATTTACGAAGATTGCCCGCATGCAAATCGCTACACTGCCCCGGTGGCGCGTGTCGGATGTACGCGCAGGTTCCTAAATGGCTGGATGCAGGAGAGAGGCGTGCTCAAGAAACTCGGGATTAAAGGCCGCGTGCTGTTGTTGACCTTGCTTCCGACCAGCCTGATGGCGCTGGTGCTGGGCGGCTATTTTACCTGGATGCAGCAATCCGACCTGCAAACCCAACTCATGCAGCGCGGCGAAATGATCGCCGAACAGCTCGCGCCCCTCGTCGCCTCGGCCCTGGGGCACAAGGACACCGAGCTGCTGGAACGTATCGCTACCCAATCCCTGGAAACCCCCGACGTGCGCGCGGTGACGTTCCTCGCCCCGGAACGCACGCTGCTCGCCCACGCTGGCCCGACCATGCTCAATCCGGCGCCACTGGGCAACGGTTCGCAGATGCTGCGGCGCAGTGGCAACGATGCGACGCGGTATCTGCTGCCGGTGTTCGGCAAGCACCGCAATCTGGCCGGCGACCTGATTCCCGAAGAAGCCGAACGCTTGCTGGGCTGGGTCGAAGTCGAACTGTCCCACAACGGCATGTTGCTGCGCGGCTATCGCAGCCTGTTTGCCAGCCTGCTGCTGATCGGCGCCGGTCTGGCCGGCGCGGCGCTCCTCGCGTTGCGCATGGGCCGCACGATCAATCGGCCGCTGAGCCAGATCAAGCAAGCCGTGGCACAACTCAAGGACGGTCATCTGGAAACCCGCCTGCCACCGCTGGGCAGTCAAGAGCTGGATGACCTGGCGTCGGGCATCAACCGCATGGCCGGCACCCTGCAAAATGCTCAGGAAGAATTGCAGCACAGCATCGATCAGGCCACCGAAGACGTGCGCCAGAATCTGGAAACCATCGAAATCCAGAACATCGAGCTGGACCTGGCGCGCAAGGAAGCCCTGGAAGCGAGCCGGATCAAATCCGAATTCCTCGCCAACATGAGCCACGAAATCCGCACGCCGCTCAACGGCATTCTCGGTTTCACCCACCTGCTGCAAAAAAGCGAGCTGACCCCGCGCCAGCTCGACTACTTGGGCACCATCGAAAAATCCGCCGACAGCCTGCTGGGGATCATCAACGAGATCCTCGACTTCTCGAAAATCGAGGCCGGCAAACTGGTACTCGATCATATTCCGTTCAACCTGCGCGACCTGCTTCAGGACACGCTGACCATCCTCGCCCCCGCCGCTCACGCCAAACAGCTGGAACTGGTGAGCCTGGTGTACCGCGACACGCCGCTGTCGCTGGTGGGCGATCCGTTGCGACTCAAGCAGATCCTCACCAACCTGGTGAGCAACGCCATCAAGTTCACTCGCGAAGGCACGATCGTCGCCCGGGCCATGCTCGAAGAAGAACACGAAGACAGCGTGCAACTGCGCATCAGCATTCAGGACACCGGCATCGGCCTGTCGAACGAGGACGTGCGCGCACTGTTCCAGGCTTTCAGTCAGGCCGACAATTCGCTGTCGAGGCAACCCGGCGGCACCGGTTTGGGGTTGGTGATTTCCAAACGCCTGATCGAACAGATGGGCGGCGAGATCGGCGTTGACAGCACGCCGGGGGAAGGTTCGGAATTCTGGATCAGCCTGAGCCTGCCGAAGACCCGCGACGATGCCGAAGATTTGCCAAGCGCGCCGCTGCTCGGACGCCGGGTTGCGGTGCTGGAAAATCACGAACTGGCCCGTCAGGCGTTGCAGCATCAACTGGAAGACTGCGGCCTGGACGTCACGCCGTTCAATACCCTGGAAAGCCTGACCAATGGCGTGACCGGTGCGCACCAGACCGATCAGGCCATCGACCTCGCCGTGCTCGGCATCACCAGCAACGACATGCCGCCGGAACGCCTCAACCAGCACATCTGGGACCTTGAGCACCTCGGCTGCAAAGTGCTGGTGCTGTGCCCGACGACCGAACAGACGCTGTTCCACCTCTCGGTGCCCAACCCCCACAGTCAGTTGCAGGCCAAGCCGGCGTGCACCCGCAAGCTGCGCCGGGCCTTGTCCGATCTGGTCAATCCGCGCCAGCAACGCAGCGATCCCGGCGAACCGGTGTCCAGTCGTGCGCCGAAGGTGCTGTGTGTCGACGACAACCCGGCCAATCTGCTGCTGGTGCAAACCCTGCTCGAAGACCTCGGCGCGAAAGTGCTCGCCGTCGAGAGCGGTTACGCCGCGGTCAAAGCGGTGCAGACCGAAACGTTTGACCTGGTGCTGATGGACGTGCAGATGCCGGGCATGGACGGACGCCAGAGCACCGAAACCATTCGCCAGTGGGAAAGTGAACGGCATTGCACACCGCTGCCGATCGTGGCCCTCACCGCCCACGCCATGGCCAACGAAAAACGCGCGCTACTGCAAAGCGGCATGGATGACTACCTGACCAAACCGATCAGCGAACGGCAACTGGCCCAGGTTGTGTTGAAGTGGACCGGCCTGGCCTTGCGCAATCAAGGGCCGGAGCGTTCCGGCGACAGCCACGGCAGCAACCATGAGCTGCAGGTGCTGGATCACGAAGAAGGTTTGCGTCTGGCTGCAGGCAAGGCGGATCTGGCAGCGGACATGCTGGCGATGTTGCTGGCGTCGCTGGAGGCCGACCGCGAAGCGATCCGCGTGGCCCGGGAAACCAACGACCACAATGCGCTGATCGAACGAGTGCACCGCCTGCATGGCGCCACCCGTTATTGCGGTGTGCCGCAACTGCGCGCAGCCTGCCAGCGCAGCGAAACCCTGCTCAAGCAGCAAGACCCAAAGGCACCCGGCGCGCTGGAAGACCTCGACCTGGCGATCGATCGACTGGCGGCGCATGCGCGTATTAATGCTTGATGCAACGCAATGAGTTTGGCTGCCACGGGCGTAAGCTCACCCAGCTCACCCAGCTCCCACAGGCTCGCGGTGATGCAGACGTTTTCGGCATACCGCGTGAATTTTCCAGGAGGACCGCATGCGCACGATTCTTTTCAGCAGCCAGACCTACGACCGCGACAGTTTCCTCGACGCTGACCTTCCCGCCGGTATCGAGTTGCAGTTTCAATCGGCGCGACTGAGCCTGGACACGGCGGCACTGGCCGAGCACCACGAAGTGGTCTGCGCGTTCATCAATGATGACCTCAGCGCCCCGGTGCTCGAATGTCTGGCGGCGGGCGGCACGCGCCTGATCGCTCTGCGTTCCGCCGGCTATAACCACGTCGACCTCGCGGTTGCCAAGCGTCTCGGTTTGTCCATCGTGCGGGTTCCGGCCTATTCGCCCCATGCGGTGGCCGAACACGCGGTGGCGCTGATCCTCGCACTCAACCGGCGCCTGCACCGTGCCTACAACCGCACCCGTGAAGGGGATTTCAGCCTCCACGGGCTGACCGGCTTCGACCTCGTGGGCAAGACCGTCGGAATCGTTGGCACCGGGCAGATCGGCGCGACGTTCGCGAAAATCATGAGCGGTTTCGGCTGCCAGCTCCTGGCCTGCGACCCCTTCCCCAACCCGCAGGTCGAGGCCCTCGGCGCTCGTTATCTGAGTTTGCCGCAGCTGCTGGCCGAATCGCAGATCATCAGCCTGCACTGCCCGCTAAACGGGCAGAGCAAGCATCTGATCAACCGCGAATCCCTCGCGCACCTGCAACCCGGCGCCATGTTGATCAACACCGGACGTGGCGGTCTGGTGGACACGCCAGCGTTGATCGACGCGTTAAAGGACGGCCAACTGGGCTATCTGGGACTGGATGTGTATGAGGAAGAAGCACAGTTGTTCTTCGAGGACCGTTCCGACCTGCCGCTGCAGGATGATGTGCTGGCGCGGCTGCTGACCTTTCCGAACGTGATCATAACCGCCCACCAGGCCTTCCTGACCCGCGAAGCCCTGGGCGCGATTGCCGCGACAACGTTGCAGAACATTGCCGCCTGGGCGGCAGGACAGATACAGAATCAGGTCGACGCTGGCTGAACCGGATCGAAGGTCACTTCCCTGCACGGTGCGGCGCTGATGTCCGTGCTAGCATGCCGCGCATATTTGGAGGACCCATGGTCGAACACGATTTCCGCTATAGCCTGATGAACCCGCAGCACACCCTCACCGAATGCCGCGCCCTCGTGCCGGGGCGTTATCAAGTCACCGGCAACGGTGGCTCGATTCGTAACCATGACGTGCTGGTCGTGACCCTCAAGGGCGCCAAAGACCTGTCTATGCGCCTGACCGTGGAAACGGTTCGTCACTTGATCAACCCGCCGGGCCAATGGGTCGCGGTAGCGAGCGGCCCGGTGTTCGGCGAACTGGCGATTCACACCTGGAAAGTCAACTGCGACAGCTGCGCCAAAGAGCTGAGCTTCGAGTTCGCAGTGGACTCCAAGTTGGGTAACAAGGCCGAAAAACCTGCCGCCACCGCGCGGATTGCCGAGCTGGGCTGGAAGTCCGTCGCCGAGAAACACCTGTGCCCGACTTGCCAGGAGCCTGCGTGATGAAACGCCTCGCTCTGACCGCGATGGTCGGCGCCAGCCTGCTGGGCTGCGCTGCCGAGCCAGTGCAACTGCAACAAAACCGCAGCTACATTCTGGAATGGATTGGCGAGCGGCCGTTGATGGATTACAGCCACCTGACCGTTACCCTCGGTGAAGATGGCCGGGCTTACGGCAATGGTGGCTGCAACCACTGGTTCGCGCCGTACACCCTCGACGGCGACAAACTGAGTTTCGGCAAGGTTGGCAGCACACGCAAATTGTGTGCGCCGGCCGTGATGGAACAGGAAAAGCGTTTTCTCCAGGCCCTTGAAAATGTGCAGCGCTGGGATGTTTCGCCGATCGAGCAAATGCGTTTCTGGCCGGCTGAAGGCAAGCCGTTGCGTTGGTGGCTTGAAGAAGGTTAGAACGCGCGCAGCCTGTGTAGCAGGTGGCGAAGCCTGCGTTCGGCGCGGGCTTCGCCAGATGCGACGGGTTTACGGCTTCAATTCTTAGCCTGCAGCGCTTCAAGCCTGGCCATCACCCCCGCCGCTGTCTGTTCCCCCATCAACTGCTCCCGCACCTTGCCCTTGTTATCGATGATGTACGTCACCGGCAACGCCTCGCTGCGTGGCAATTCGAAAAGCTCCGCCGGGTCCGCCGCCAGCACAGTGAACTTGATCCCCAGTTTTTCGCTGGCGCTTTTCAGTTCTTCGCCCTGCACATTGTCGAAGTTGACCCCAAACACGCCGATCTTCTTGTCCTTCAACTGCTCCGCCAGCCGGTTCAATTCCGGGATCTCGGTCCGGCACGGGCCACACCATTCGGCCCAGTAATTGAGCACCAGCCATTGTTTGTCCAGACGTTTGGCGTCGACTTTATGGCCGTTCTGATCGATGCCGTAGTCGTTGCCGCAGCCCCCCAGCATCAACGTCCCGAAGATCGCCAATGCCGCTGCCAGTCGCCTTGTCATGTCATATTCCTTGCTCAAAATTGATTGCGCCTGCGACCCATCGCCTCCCGAGGTTCTGGATTACGCGCTGCACAGTTAGAATAGCCGCCACCTCACGCAAGATGCGACCCGCCCATGACCGATCTGACGCTTTATCACAACCCGCGCTGCTCGAAATCCCGCGGTGCGCTCGAACTGCTCGAAGCCCGTGGCCTCACCCCGACCGTGGTCCGCTACCTCGACACCCCGCTGAACGCCGCGCAATTGCAGAGCCTGCTGAAAAAGCTTGGCATCAGCGCCCGCGAGTTGCTGCGCACCGGTGAGGACGAATACAAAACCCTCAACCTCGCCGATGCCAGCCTGAGCGAGGCGCAATTGATCGCAGCCATCGCGGCGCAACCAAAACTGATGGAGCGACCGATTCTTGAAGTCGGCAACAAGGCCATCATTGGCCGTCCACCCGAGAATATCCTGGAGCTGCTGCCGTGAGTGCGCCGTACATTCTGGTGCTGTATTACAGCCGCAGCGGCTCGACCAATGAGATGGCGCGGCAGATTGCCCGCGGTGTCGAACAGTCCGGAATGGAAGCGCGCCTGCGCACCGTGCCGGCGATTTCCGCTGAGTGTGAAGCCGTTTCGCCGGACATTCCAGACGAAGGCGCGCTGTACGCCAGTCTTGATGACCTGAAGAATTGCGCGGGCCTGGCGCTCGGCAGCCCAACGCGATTCGGCAACATGGCGGCGCCGCTGAAGTATTTCCTCGACGGCACCAGCAACCTGTGGCTGACCGGCGCCCTGGTCGGCAAACCGGCCGGAGTCTTCACCTCCACCGCGAGCCTGCATGGCGGTCAGGAAACCACGCTGTTGTCGATGATGCTGCCGTTGCTGCACCACGGCATGCTGATCACCGGCCTGCCGTACAGCGAATCCGCGCTGCTGGAAACCCGTGGCGGCGGCACGCCATACGGCGCCAGCCATCACGCCGGAGCCGACGGTAAGCTCGGTTTGAATGAACATGAAGTGGCGCTGTGCCGGGCCTTGGGTCTGCGTCTGGCGAAAACCGCGCAACAGTTGGTGAGCTGACATGGCGAAAAAGCCGAAGGTCCTGCCTTCCATCGCATGGCTCGAGCCACGGGTACGGGCGATGCGTGCCATCAGCCTGCTGTGCTATTTCGGCCTAGTGGGATTGCTCTGCGTTTACTACCTGATGGTTGCCGATCTGCATGGTGCGCGGCCGTGGGTGATTCTGCTGATCGAACTGGTGCCGCTGCTGTTGCTGGCGCCGGGGATGATTATCGGCAGTGCGCGCGGTCACTCGTGGATGTGTTTTGTGGTGAACCTGTATTTCATCAAGGGCGCACTGGCGGCGTATGACCCGAACCGGCAGCTGTTCGGTGTGCTGGAGATGGGCGCGAGCCTGGCGGTGTTTTGCTCGGCGTTATTGTATGTGCGGTGGCGATTTCAGTTGAATCGCAAGCTGGCTGGCGAGGGCGAAATCTCCGGCGCCTGACAGGGCGCTGTCGCTGGCAAGCCAGCTCCCACAAGGATCGTCGTAAACACATTATTTGGGAACGACATGAACCCTGTGGGAGTGAGCCTGCTCGCGATGCGGTCAGCTCGGTTTCAATGGTTGGCGGTGTAGGCGAGCATCATCGAAATCTGGCTCATCGGCCGCCCGCCACTTTGTTCATGCCACTGGTTGAATACGCCCTGCACCGTGGCGAGATCCCGCAGGCTGGTCGGCACTTTGTCGACGATCTTCTGCGCATTCAACGCCGCCACCACGTCGTAGCTCGGCACAAAGGTATCCTTGCCGACCATCCGCAAAAACCGCGGCGCCGATAATCCACCCAATTGATGGCCGCGCTTTTTCAGGTACGTCCACAACCCGACACTATCAGTCACCGGCCAATCGGCAATCAACGCGCCAAAGCTGCCCCGCTCGTGGGCCTCGTCCAGGATGAATTGCGCATTGCGCGGCACGCTCTTGAGCTTGCCCAAGTGGCGAATGATCCGCTTGTCCTGCATCAGGCGCTCAAGGTGTTCGGCACTCATCAGCACGACTTTTTCCGGATCGAACTTGAAAAACACTTCTTCGAACGACGGCCACTTGGCGTCCACCAGACTGTGCTTGAGGCCAGCGCGGAACACCCGCAGCGCCATGGTCGAAAGGTAGCGGTCGTCGCTGATCTTGCGCAATTGCGCTGGAGTCTTGGGAACGGGCAGATGGGCTTCCAGTTCAGCCGCCGAACCGAAGCGGTTCAGACAGTATTCGTGCAGCCACTTGTAATCGCGCATGCCCTCTCCTAGGTAATCGAGAAACTAATGTGGGAGCGGGCTTGCTCGCGAAGGCGGTGTAACAGCCAACAACATTGCTTGCTGTTAAACCGCCTTCGCGAGCAAGCCCGCTCCCACAGTGATTGTGGTTAAAGGTTTACAACGTTGACGAAGCGCGAAGCAGCAGTTTCGTCGATTTTGAGGCTGGTGAAGTCAAACAGATTACGATCCGCTAGTTGCGACGGCTGCACGTTCTGCAAGCTGCGGAAAATGCTTTCGGTGCGGCCTGGTGTTTTGCGGTCCCATTCCAGCAGCATGTCCTTGACCACCTGACGCTGCAGGTTTTCCTGCGAGCCGCACAGGTTGCACGGAATGATCGGAAATTGCTTGAGGTCCGAGTAGGCCTGGATGTCTTTTTCGTTGCAGTAGGCCAGCGGGCGGATCACCACGTTGCGGCCGTCGTCGGCTCGCAGTTTCGGTGGCATGGCCTTGAGCGTGCCATTGAAGAACATGTTGAGGAAGAACGTTTCGACGATGTCGTCGCGGTGATGACCAAGGGCCATTTTCGTCGCACCGATTTCGTCGGCAAAGGTGTAGAGCGTGCCGCGACGCAGCCGCGAGCACAGCGAGCACGTGGTCTTGCCTTCCGGAATCAGCTCCTTGACCACCGAGTAGGTGTCTTTCTCGACGATGCGGTATTCGACGCCCAGTGCTTTCAGGTACGCCGGCAACACGTGCTCGGGAAAGCCGGGCTGCTTCTGGTCCATGTTCACGGCCACGATCTCGAACCTGATCGGGGCAACCTTCTGAAAATGCATCAGCACATCGAGCAGGGTGTAGCTGTCTTTGCCACCGGACAGGCAGACCATGACCTTGTCGCCGTCTTCAATCATGTTGAAATCGGCAACAGCCTCACCGGCCTGGCGGCGAAGGCGCTTTTGCAGCTTGTTCTGGTTGACCGTGAGAGTGCCCATGACGCGAAATCCGTGAGGAGTGACGAAAGCCCGGCATTTTACGCAAAACGCCGAAAGATCAAAAGATCGCAGCCTTCGGCGGCTCCTGCGTCAGACGTAACTGCGATTAAGCCCTGTGTTTACAGCGCGATTTGCTCTAACGCCCTACAACCTGTGCGGGGAAGTCCTTCCTATACTGCGAATTAAGGTCGCACACATATCCAGACCTTTACTTACGTGGCCACTTTGGCCGGTAGGCGCTCCACT
This sequence comes from Pseudomonas sp. GB2N2, assembly GCF_054897705.1. Taxonomy (NCBI): domain Bacteria; kingdom Pseudomonadati; phylum Pseudomonadota; class Gammaproteobacteria; order Pseudomonadales; family Pseudomonadaceae; genus Pseudomonas; species Pseudomonas sp. GB2N2. The sequence continues at coordinate 177,216 of NZ_CM142701.1, read as the reverse complement.
GGGGGGCGACGGTAAAAACAAGAGGAGTGACTGGCATGATCCATCACGTAGTGGGGCTCTTCACCCACCCCGACCAGGAATGGAAAGAAATCCGTGGCGACCAAGAGGAAAGTATCAGCCACATGTACCTGACTCACACGCTGATTTTGGCGGCGATCCCCGCCGTGTCGGCGTTCATTGGCACCACGCAAGTCGGCTGGGTCATCGGCAGTCGGTCGCCGGTGATGCTGACCCAGGAAAGCGCACTCTGGATGACGATCATGTCGTACCTGGCGATGCTCGGGGGCGTTGCGGTCATGGGCGCATTTATTCACTGGATGGCGCGTACTTATGACGCCAACCCGAGCCTGGCCCGTTGCGTGGCGTTTGCCACTTATACCGCGACTCCGCTGTTCATCGGCGGCCTCATGGCGCTGTACCCGCACATGTGGCTGGGGATGATCGTCGGGACGGCGGCCATTTGCTACACGGTTTACCTGCTGTACGTGGGGCTGCCCACGTTCATGAACATTCCATCTGACGAGGGATTCCTGTTTTCCAGTTCGGTGCTTGCCGTAGGCCTGGTGGTGCTGGTGGCCATCATGGCGTTTACCGTTATTGTCTGGGGACTCGGCGTGGGGCCGGTCTATACAAACTAGCAACACGGCATTCAATAATCAGATCTGCCAATACAGGCCGCCGCAAGGCGGCTTTCTGATGCCCGAAAAACAGCAGGGAGAAACGACCACTCGGCGCCTGAGCGATTCGCAAGCCTGCCAGGTTGCGGCATACTCGGCGACTCTGGAGACCCATCAAGCATGCCCGAGCAACTCAATACCCGCGTCGAAGACTGTTACCAGCAAGCCGAATCCTTTTTCAAACGAACTTTCAAACGCCCCGTGGTGAGCCTCAAGCTGCGCGGGCAAAAAGCCGGTGTCGCGCACTTGCACGAAAACCTGCTGCGCTTCAATCCGCAGCTGTACCGGGAAAACAGCGAAGACTTCCTCAGGCAGACCGTGGCCCATGAGGTCGCGCACCTGATCGCGCATCAGCTATTTGGTGATCGCATTCAGCCCCATGGCGAAGAGTGGCAACTGATCATGCGTGGCGTGTACGAACTGCCGCCCAATCGCTGCCATACCTATGACGTCAAGCGTCGCAGCGTGACCCGCTATATCTACAAGTGCCCGTGCGTCGACAGCGATTTCCCGTTTTCGGCGCAGCGCCATGGCCTGGTGCGGCAGGGGCGGCGGTATTTGTGTCGGCGGTGTCGGAGCACCTTGGTGTTCAGTGGGGAGATGCGGGTCGAGTAAGTATGGGCGGGCCTCATCGTCGGAATGCCGCCCAGACCAAGCCCACAAGGGGACGGCATAGGCGCTAAAGAATTACCTTGGCACGCCGCAAATCGGCAATCCGCTCGGCGCTCAACCCCAACTCCGCCAACACCTGATCCGTGTGCTCACCCAACGCCGCGCCGATATGCCGTGGCTCGGGCAATCCTTCTGAGAACTTCAACGGACACGCCATCTGCGCCTGGTTCGTCCCGTCGCCCCGCGGCACGTCGGTGACCAATTCCCGTGCCCGCAACTGCGGATGCCGCACCGCCTCACCCAGCGTCAGCACCGGCTCAACGCAGGCATCGAGCTCGGCAAACAGTGCACACAACTCACTGAAGTCGTGTTTCTCGAATTCAGATTTCAGCGCGTTCTTGAGTTTCTTTTGCTGTGCCGGCTGCGGCGACAATCCCAGCGCCGCCAGTTCCTCCAGCCCCAGCGCCGTGCATAATTGCTTCATGAAACCCGGCTCCAGGCTGCCCACCGACAGCCAGCGACCATCCCGCGAACGGTAGTAATCATAGAAGCTGCCGCCGTTGAGCATCTGGTCTTCCCGGCCCGGCGCCTCGCCGCAGGCCAGGTACGCGGCGCCAGCCATGGCGTTCAGGCTGAACGCGCAGTCGGTCATGCTCACGTCCAGGTGTTGCCCGATGCCGGTGTGCTGTCGGGCGATCACCGCCGACAGCAGGCCGATCACGCCGTGCAACGAGCCACCGGCGATGTCCGCCACTTGCATGCCCAAGGGCAGCGGACCGTTGTCGGCGCGGCCGGTGTAGCTCGCCAGCCCCGCCAGCGCGAGGTAATTGATGTCATGGCCGGCGCGGTCCTTGTAGGGGCCGGTTTGCCCGTAACCGGTAATCGACACGTAGATCAGCTTCGGGTTGATCGCCTTCAGCGCTTCATAACCCAGGCCCAGACGTTCCATCACGCCGGGGCGAAATTGCTCCAGGACGATGTCGTGGTCCTGCAACAACTGCTTGATCAGCTCCAGCGCCTCAGGCTGTTTGAGGTCCAGCGCGAGGCTGCGCTTGTTGCGATTGAGGTAGGCGTGGCTGGCGGACACGCCTTGATCATGCGGCGGCAGCATGCGCAGCAAGTCCATGCGGGTCGGCGATTCGATGCGCAACACCTCCGCGCCCATGTCGGCCAATAACAGCGAGGCAAACGGCCCCGGCAGCAGTGTCGAGAAATCCAGAACCTTGAGTGAAGCCAGTGGACCGAGCATGAGTGATCTCCAGTGCGATGCCTCAAGCCTAGGCAGCCAATGGCATTGCAGCAATCACCCGATGTGTCAGCAACTGTGACCGTTACGCTCAAACGCCAGGCATGAAAAAACCCGCCGAAGCGGGTTTTTCCCTTTTTTGCGCGTGTAGTGCGCGTGTTACTTGATGGTGGTTGGGGTCGGGCCTTCGGCCACGCCCAGGTCATCTTCAGGACGAGTGTCGGAGATACCGCGACCGCCAGAAGCCAGCTCCGCGTGCATCACGTCAACGTCCAGTTCCTTGACCCACTTGGCAACCACCAGGGTGGCAACGGCGTTACCCACCAGGTTGGTCAGTGCGCGGGCTTCGGACATGAAGCGGTCGATACCGAGGATCAGCGCCAGGCCGGCAACCGGGAGGTGGCCGACAGCCGACAGGGTAGCGGCCAACACAATGAAGCCACTGCCAGTCACGCCAGCAGCGCCTTTGGAGGACAGCAGCAACACCACCAGCAGGGTGATCTGGTGCGTAATGTCCATGTGGGTGTCAGTTGCCTGGGCAATGAACACGGCCGCCATGGTCAGATAAATCGCAGTACCGTCGAGGTTGAACGAGTAACCGGTCGGGATTACCAGACCTACAACGGATTTCTTCGCGCCCAGACGCTCCATCTTGATCAGCATGCGTGGCAGTACCGATTCCGAAGAGGAAGTACCGAGCACGATCAGCAGCTCTTCACGGATGTAGCGGATCACTCGCAGCACGCTGAAACCGTGAGCGCGGGCGATACCGCCCAGCACGACCAGGATGAACAACAGGCACGTGATGTAGAAGCACGCCATCAACTGACCCAGCTGCACCAGCGAGCCGACACCGTAGGCACCGATGGTGAACGCCATCGCACCGAAGGCACCGATTGGCGCGAGCTTCATGATCATGTTGATGATGTTGAACATCACGTGAGCGAAGCGGTCGATGAAGTCGAGGATCGGCTTGCCGTAGGCACCCAGGCGATGCAGGGCGAAACCGAAGATCACCGAGAACATCAACACTTGCAGGATATCGCCAGTGGCGAACGCACCGAAGATGGTATTCGGGATCACGTTCAGCAGGAAGCCAACGACGCTTTGATCAGCACCGGCAGCCACGTACTGAGCCACTTTCGAGGCGTCCAGCGTGGTCACGTCGATGTGCATGCCGTTGCCCGGCTGGACGATGTTGACCACCAGCAGACCGACCAGCAAGGCGATCGTCGAAACGATTTCGAAGTAGAGCAGCGCGTAACCGCCGGTCTTGCCGACCGATTTCATGCTCTGCATGCCCGCGATACCGCTGACGACAGTACAGAAGATGATCGGGGCGATGATCATTTTGATCAGTTTGATGAACCCGTCACCCAGCGGCTTGAGGGCCACACCGGTCTGCGGGTAGAAGTGACCGATCAGAATGCCGACGATGATGGCAACGATCACCTGGAAATACAGGGATTTGTACAGTGGCTGACGAGTCGTCATTGCAAAGTTCCTCAAGAGTGCGCGGTGACAACATCCACCTGTTGCCCACGACACCTGAATTGCGAACCCTCCTGCACTGGAGGGATTTGTTTTTTCGAGCTGCGCGACGGCAGGCATCTGCTCGTTGTATCGCAAGCGGCGTGCCACCTTTGCCAAATCACCTGCAAGCCTTTTGACATCAGGGGTTACAGGTTTAACGTGCCACGGAACCATGAAAAACAGTGGCGGTTTTCCGCCCCCAGGTTAAACCCCGTCCTTGAATCTGGCGGATATCCGCCTTGTTCATCGGCGGGCAACCTGCCTACCATCCGCCGTTCATCAACGGATCTGCCACTTAGGCGCGAACGTATGCGCGGACATAGGCGCGAACGCACCATTGCCAGCCATTTTGCCCGCGCCGTCCTCGGTGGCGCGCGCCGCCTGGGTCATGATTGCTCAGGCCTGCTGCAACAACTCGGCATCAGCCCCGAGTTGCTGGATGAGCCGCGTGCGCGAATCGCGCCGGAACAGTTCACCCGGTTGATCCAGGGTTTGTGGCTGGCGCTCGACGACGAATACCTCGGCTTCGGGCCGGTCACGAGCAAACCCGGGAGCTTCGCGATGATGTGTCACGCCGTGATCCACTGCCGCAATCTCGATAAGGCACTGCACCGCGGCTTATTGTTTTATAGCCTATTCCCCGAGGGTCCGCGCCTGACCCTGAGCCGCGAGGGGGAACTGATCCGCCTGAGCCTCGACGATTCGCAGTTTCGTGACCCGGATCATTTCCTCACGGAGAGCCAGTTGATGGTCTGGCATCGACTGGGCAGTTGGCTGATCGGCCAACGCATCCGTCTCGATCAGGTGACGTTCAGCTACCCGAAGCCGGCGCACGGGGCCGAATATGAGTTGCTGTTTCCCTGCCCGATGGAATTCTCGGCGGCGCAGAGCAGCCTGGTGTTTCACAGTCGCTACCTGAGCATGCCGTTGTTGCAGGACGAACGGACGCTCAAGCATTTTCTCGAACGCTCGCCCGCCGACCTGTTGGCGCGCCCCGACGATGGCGACAGTCTGAGCAGTCAATTGCGCCGCTTGCTCAGCCGCGACAGCGCACGCTGGCCGGATCTGGAAGCGGTGGCGGCGCACCTGCACGTCAGCCCGCAGACACTGCGTCGGCATTTGCGTGAAGAGGGGTCGAGTTTTCAGGAGTTGAAGGATCAGTTACGCCGGGATATCGCGATTTATCACTTGGGCCGTGCGGATCTGTCGTTGCAACAGATTGCCGAGCAACTGGGGTTTTCCGAGCCTTCGGCGTTTCATCGGGCGTTCAAGAAGTGGACCGGATTGACGCCTGGCGCTTATCGGGCGCAGGAGAATTGAAACTGCAGGAGCCGGCTTGCCGGCTCCTGCAAGGGACGGTGGCGTTTCAATAATCAAACCGCCGGGAAATGAATGCGGAACGCCGCACCGCCCATCGGCGAATCACCCAGCGCCAGTTTGGCGTTGTAGCTTTCGATGATGTCCTTGACCACCGCCAGCCCGATCCCCTGCCCTGGATGCTGGCGGTCCAGTCGTTCACCGCGTTGCAGGATGCGCGCACGTTGATCCGGTGGTACGCCCGGCCCATCATCTTCCACGCACAACTCAATCCCGCTCAAGGTTTCACGCACGCTGATGCGCACTTCGCCAAGGCACAGGCGATAGGCGTTCTCCAGCAAATTGCCCATCATCTCAAGCAAGGCGCCCTGCTCGATCGGCACGTAACATTGCTCCGGCAGATCGAACGCCACTCGCACGCGTTTGTCGCGGTAGACCTTGTCCAGCGTATCGCAAAGGCTTTGCAGCACCGGTCGCAGCCGTACCTGATGGCGCACCAGGCCGCTTTTGCGCAGGCTGGCACGTTGCAACTGATAGCTGATCTGCTGGCTCATGCGTTCAATCTGGGTTTGCAGCACTCGCGCCTGAACCCGGTTTTCCGGACGCTGTGCCATGTCTTCGCTGACACCCTGCAACACGGTCAGCGGGGTTTTCAGGCTATGGGCCAGATCATCGAGAGAATCGCGATAGCGGATGCGCTGTTCGCGTTCGCTGTGCAGCAAACGATTGAGGGAACCGGTCAGGCGCAACAGTTCGCGCGGGTGCTGTTCGCTGAGGCTTTCGCGGGTGCCGCTTTCGATTTCATCGAGTTCCTGGCTGAGCCGGCGCAACGCCTGCAAACCCCAGGTCAGGCCGATCCACAGCAACGCGAGCAACACCAATAATGCGGCGCCGAAGCCCAGGTAGAGATTTTCCCGCAGGCCTTCGAGGGTGACTTCGTACTCGCGCACCGGTTGCAGCGCGACAATGCTGAACGCCGCGCTCTTGCCGCCGAGCAGTTTGACTTCGACGTCATAGACGAAAAATTCCTGACCGTTGGCTTCGCTGATCCGCGCGAACTCGTTACCGCGTCCGTCGTAGCGCGGTTTGTAATTGATGTTTTCTTCGCGGGTGCCCTTCGAGCGCCACACCAGGTGACCTTCGCGGTCGTAGATGTAGCCGAGCAGGCGGCTGTCGGTGAGGTTGAAGCGCTCATCAGGCAACTGCGCCGGCATCTGCAAGCGGTTGCCATCGACCCGGGCGGCAGAGATCAGCGTGGTGACGTCCGACGCCAGGCGTTGCTCGATGGAATCCTGCAACGCCAGGCTGAATGCGCCTTGCATCGCCGGCAACAACGCTAGCATGAACAACACCGCCAGGAGAGTGGCGGCGAGCATCAAGCGGACACGAAGCGAACGAATCAAGTGCAACGCTCATTGAACAGGTAGCCGAGGCCACGCACGGTGTCGATCGGCTTGAACCCGGCCGGGCCTTCGAGCTTGCGGCGCAGACGCCCGACCAGCACTTCGATCACGTTCGGATCGCGCTCGTCGTCATCGGGGTAGAGCTGCTCCATCAAACGGTCCTTGGCCACCACTTGCTGGTGATGGCGCATCAGGTATTCGAGGATTCGGTATTCGTACGCGGTCAGCGCCAACGGTTGCTCGTCGAGGGACGCCTGTTTGCGATTGAGGTCGAGCAGCAGCGGCCCGGCGACGATGGTCGACTGGGTGAAACCGCTGGAGCGACGCAGCAACGCGTTCAGGCGCGCATCCAGCTCTTCGAACTGGAACGGCTTGACCACGTAATCGTCGGCACCGGCGGCCAGGCCTTCGACCTTGTCCTGCCAGTTGCCGCGCGCGGTGAGGATCAGGATCGGAAAGGTCTTGCCGCGGGCGCGCAACTGGCGGATCAGGTCGAGGCCGCCCATGCCCGGCAAGCCGAGGTCGATCACCGCCAGGTCATGGTTGAACTGCTCGGTCTGGTACAGCGCCTCCTCGGCGTTGGCCACGGACTCGACCACGTGGCCGCTATCCGTCAGGCGGGTTTGCAGGTGATGGCGCAACAGCGCTTCATCTTCGACGACCAGCAGTTTCATGACGCTCTCCCGGGCAAATCAAGCTATCCAGAGGTACAACGGTCTTCCTGACGGAGTTTAATGCCATTGTTCGAGACCGACACGCTGGCGCAGGTGCTTGGGTACGGCGCTACATTACCCATCAGCCCCTGAACTCCCCCTGAACGTACTCTGAACCTGAGCTGAATCAAATCGTCTAGGCTGACAGGGTGACTTTCTTTCAGGAGATCCGACCATGCGTGTATTCCTCGCGGTGATGCTGCTGGCCTTGAGCGGGCTAACTCAGGCTGCCATCAAGACTCAGGAAATCCCCTATCAAAGCCCCGACGGCACGAAGATGATCGGCTATTACGCTTACGACGACGCGGTCCAAGGCCCGCGCCCCGGCGTCGTGGTGGTGCATGAGTTCTGGGGGCTGAACGATTATGCCAAGCGCCGCGCCCGCGATCTGGCCGGCTTAGGTTACAGCGCGCTGGCAATCGACATGTACGGCGGCGGCAAGAACACCGAGCATCCGAAGGACGCGATGGCGTTTATGCAGGAAGCACTGAAGGACAGTGCGGCGGCCAGTGCACGCTTCAAGGCCGGGCTTGATCTGCTGAAGAAACAGCCACAAACCGATCCGGATAAAGTAGCGGCCATCGGCTACTGCTTTGGCGGTGGCGTAGTGCTGAATGCGGCTCGCCAGGGCTTGCCGTTGGCGGGGGTGGTGAGTTTCCACGGTGCACTGGCGACCAATACGCCGGCGACACCGGGCAGCGTGAAGGCGAAAATCCTGGTGGAACACGGTGCACTGGACAGCATGGTAACGGCGGATAACGTTGCGGCGTTCAAGGCTGAGATGGACAAAGCCGGGGCCGACTATAAATTCGTCAGTCTGGAGGGGGCCAAGCACGGATTCAGCAATCCGGATGCGGATCGATTGGGTCATGGCGACCATGGTGGGCCGGATATTGGCTACAGCAAGGCGGCGGATGAGAGTTCTTGGGCGGATATGAAGGCGTTCTTCAAGAAGATTTTCAGTTGATCAGGTAGACCGCAGCGCGGACATCACGGGAAAGCCCGCGCCCACAGGATTTAGGTCATCCCTGTGGAAGCGGAATTGCCCGCGATGGCCGCGCCACAGTTCTGAACCTTTGCACTACCCAGCCCGAGGGCAACCCGGCAAAATGCCCGACATGAATTCCGTCCCCGCCCTACCCGCCTGCTGCACCCCGCTCGATGCCCATTGGCCACTGCCGTTTGTGCTGCCCGATACGGTGTTGCTGAGCACGCACTTCGACACCTCGCAACTGGCCAGCGATGACTTTCAGCGCAGCGCCATCGAACCACCCGCCACCATCCAGCGTTCGGTGGCCAAGCGTCAGGCCGAGTTTCTCGCCGGCCGCGTATGCGCCCGGGCGGCATTGCAGCAGCTAGAGGGGCTGAGCTTCGTCCCGGCGATTGGCGACGACCGGGCGCCGGTCTGGCCTGCGCACATCAGCGGCTCGATTACCCACAGCACCGGGCGGGCGGCGGCAATTGTCGCGCTGAAACGCCATTGGCGCGGCTTGGGCATGGACCTGGAAAACCTCCTCAACCCTGAACGCGCAGAACGCCTGGCCGGGGAAATTCTTACGCCAGCGGAGCTCAAGCGCATGGCCGCCGGACGTCGCGATCAATTGGCGCTGCTGGTGACGCTGACGTTTTCGGTGAAGGAAAGTGTGTTCAAGGCGTTATACCCGATCGTCCAGAAGCGCTTTTACTTTGAACATGCCGAAGTGTTGGAGTGGACCGAGGCTGGAGAGGTGCGGTTGCGGTTGTTGACCGATCTGTCCGGGGAATGGCGTAACGGCACTGAACTGGATGGACAGTTTGGGGTGAAGGATGGGCAGTTGTTGAGTCTGGTCAGCATCAAGGCCTGAAGATGTGCGGTGATAGGGCCAGCCTCTTCGCGAGCAGGCTCACTCCTACATTTGAAATGCGTTCCCCTGTAGGAGCGAGCCTGCTCGCGATGAGGCCCTAACAGGCAACAACGTTCTCAGCGCTTCTCCTGATTGCGCGGCCAGCTCAGGCTGAAGCAAGCCCCACCCAGACTCTTGCTCTTGCTGATCAACGCCCGCCCGTCATGCCAATGGATGATCCGCCGCACGATCGACAACCCCAACCCATGCCCGCCCGACGCGCGGGTGCGGCTGTCGTCCAGGCGCAGGAACGGGGTGAAGATTTTCTCCCAGGCCGACTCCGGCACGCCCGGCCCGTCGTCTTCGATGTCCACACGACAACGTTGCTGCCCCACCTGATAACTTACTGTCACCCGCGATTGCGCGTGGCGCATGGCGTTGCTCACCAGGTTCTGCATCGCCCGGTGCAGATAGCGCGGCTCGGCCTCGACCCACGCGTCGTCGCAATCCGCCGCCGACAGGCACAACCCGCGCTGCACCGTGACGTCGGCACGCAGTGGCGCCAACTCTTCGATCACCTGATTGACCAGCGCATCCAGATCAATGCGCTGAAAATTCAGCGCCGGCGAGCCCTGTTCCAGCCGCGCATACGTGAGCATCTCATCCACCAACCGATCGAGATCCTCGATGTCGTGGTCCATGCCTTCGCAATATTTTTCCAGAGCCTGCGGCGTGGTCGCCGAGCCGATCATCTCCAGGCCAAAACGCAGGCGCGCCACCGGCGTGCGCAACTCGTGCGACACCGCGCGGACCAATTCGCGCTGCACCGCCAGCAACTGTTGCAGGTGCTCAGCCATGCCATTGAACGCCGAGGCGAGGCGCCCCACCGAGTCTGCACCGCGCGCCGGCACGCGGGTTTCCAGGCTGCCTTTGGCGATGCGCGTGGCGGCGGCTTCGAGGCCACGCAAGCGGCGCTCCAGTTGTCGAACCAGCAGATAAACGATCAAGCCGATCAGGCACAAGCCGAGGGCCGCGATCAGCACCAGCCATTCCGGCGGGTAAGGATTCATCTGATACAGCGGACCGATTTCCAATACCCACGGCGTGCCGACCATGCCGGCAAACACTCGAATCGAATCGCCCTCCTTGCCCAACGCCATCACCGTGTCGCCTTCAGACACGCGGCGGCTCTGGTCGTCATCCATGTCGGCCTCATCGACCGTGACCAGCCGCAGGTCAAAACCGAAGCCCTTGTCTTCCTTTATCTGTGCCAGACGCTGGGGTTGATCGGCCACCGGTACCCGCACCAGTTCGTCAGTGAGCAGGTAAATCGTCGCCCGGGCCAGTTGCTCGCTGATCTGCTGCACCTCCCCCGTGAGCACCAACTGTTCCTGATCGCTGACTAACCGATAGACCTTCGCCGCATGTGGGCCAGTTTGCTCCACCAGGGCCTGGCCGCGCAGCACGCGGGTGCGCTGGGTCAGGTCAAGGTCCGTCTGGGCGAAGGTCTTCAGCGCCAGTGGAATCCCGAGCAAGCGCTCCCACACCAGCAAGGCGCGGTGCCGCTGGGTTTCGTTCATCGGTTGCAGGTTGTCGGCCATCAGCGAGAACGTGCCGTGGGCCAGGCGCTCGCGGTATTGCTCGCTGCGCACCTGATTGAGCATGTGCAACGCCAGCACACCGAGCACGGCCACGAGAATCAGCGCCGCGCACATGCCGCCATAGATGCGCAGGAAGATCGAATTCACAGCGTCGGGTCTACGCAGGCTTCAGGCACGAACAGGTAACCTTTGCTACGAATGGTCTTGATCAGGCGCGGATGGTCCGGGTCGTCGCCGATCTTCGGCCGGATGCGCGAGATGCGCACGTCGATGGAGCGGTCCTGGCCGTCATAGCCGATGCCCCGCAGCGCGGTGAAGATCTCTTCGCGGGACAGAATACGGCCGGCATTCGCCACCAGCAGCCACAGCAGGTCGAACTCGGCACTGGTCAATTCGATGCCGCTGTCATTCAGCCAGGCTTCGCGCAGCGCGTTGTCGACCACCAGCGGGCCGAATTGCAGGCGCCGCAGCTTTTCCGGGACCGGCTCGGGCGCTTCACTGCGTCGCAGCAGCGCCTGGATGCGCGCCAGCAGCAAGCGCGGGCGCACCGGTTTGCACACGTAATCGTCGGCACCGAGGTCCAGGCCGAGGATTTGATCGGTGTCATCGGTGCGGGCGGTGAGCATCAGGATCGGGCCGTCGTATTTGTCGCGGACCTTGCGGCAGATGCTCAGGCCGTCTTCGCCGGGCAGCATCAAGTCGAGGATTACCAGGTCTGGTTTCTCCTTGATAATGCGCGCCGCGGCCAGCGCGCCATTGCCTTCGATCAACACGCGCAGGCCATTGGCTTCCAGGTAATCGCGGGTCAGTTCGGCCAGACGCTGGTCGTCTTCCACAATCAATACCTGCCAGGCTTCTTGCTCCACGGTGACCTCTGCTTGCCAACAACACTTAATAAAGAAGGACCCGCCCCTCTTTTTGTAATGATCGGGGAGGATAAGAATGCGTACGCACTGGCCGATTGTATAAACGCCACTCGTCCAGAACACAAGCCGGCAAATGCGTTCGGACAGGCAGGTTTTTTGTGATAGGGTTCGCGCCCTCAAAAATCCGAATGACTGTTTTCCCTCCTTGAAAATCGTTGAAAAACGCCCCGGTCCTGTAGCGTCGCGGCCTACGCGCCCATTGACCCTTTCACACACAATTTACACACAGGTTTATCCACAGGTAGTACGTTGCAACACCTTCCAAAACGCACTATCTTGTACCCCGGCGCAAAAAAAACCCTACATGTAGGGTTTTGACCTAAAAGCCCAACCACATTTCAGACCCGAAACTCAAGCGCTTTATTGCCTGTTTCCGGTTGAACCAAGTGTCAAATTACAAGCCCAAACCGCTCATGCGGATGGCACCGTTTTTTCAGGCTTGAATGGCCAGAACGGTACGGGTGTTGCAGTCATTACTGCACCCGGAATGGAATCCGGCGAGGGGCCCAGGCTCGTCGCCAAAGACTTCGGCACGGACGCGGCATCATTAGCCTTTTCCTACTGTCCCGAGGTTGTTATGCCCGACGCCCGTCGGTTGTAGTGCTTCAGGACAGAACGGTGGGCACCATGAAGGTGCTCAAACAAACATAGAGAATGTGGAGACACACCCCCATGCAAACCGACACAACTCGCGAGAACCCGCAGGGCACCTTGCCGCAGGCCGCTGATTCGAATTCGGATCTGTCCGCCACCGCGCCTGGCCAGCTGCGCGTGATCAAGCGTAACGGTACTGTCGTTCCTTACACCGACGACAAAATCACCGTCGCGATCACCAAAGCGTTTCTCGCAGTTGAAGGCGGCACCGCTGCCGCTTCGTCGCGAATCCATGACACCGTCGCCCGCCTGACCGAACAAGTCACCACGACCTTCAAACGTCGCATGCCGTCGGGCGGCACCATCCACATCGAAGAAATCCAGGACCAGGTCGAACTGGCCCTGATGCGCGCCGGCGAGCAGAAAGTCGCTCGTGACTACGTGATCTATCGCGACGGTCGCTCGAAGCAACGCGCCGCCCACGCACCGGCCGAGGAAGCGGTCAACGCTCATCCGTCGATCCGCATCACCCGCGCCGACGGCACCTTTGCGCCGCTGGACATGGGTCGCTTGAACACCATCGTCACTGAAGCGTGCGAAGGCCTGGAAGAAGTCGACGGCGACCTGATTCAGCGCGAAACCCTGAAAAACCTGTACGACGGCGTGGCCCTGACCGACGTCAACACCGCGCTGGTGATGACCGCTCGTACCCTGGTTGAACGTGAGCCTAACTACTCGTTCGTGACCGCCCGCCTGCTGATGGACACCCTGCGCGCCGAAGGCCTGAATTTCCTGGAAGTGGCTGAAAGCGCCACTCACCACGAAATGGTCGACCTGTACGCCAAGGCCCTGCCTTCGTACATCGCCAAGGGCATCCAATTCGAATTGCTGAACCCGGTCCTGGCCACCTTTGACCTGGAAAAACTCGGCAAGGCGATCAACCACGAGCGCGATCAGCAGTTCACCTACCTGGGCCTGCAAACCCTGTACGACCGTTACTTCATCCACAAGGACGGTATCCGCTTCGAACTGCCGCAGATCTTCTTCATGCGCGTGGCCATGGGCCTGGCGATCGAAGAGAAGAACAAAGAAGACCGTGCGATCGAGTTCTACAACCTGCTGTCGTCCTTCGACTACATGTCGTCGACCCCGACCCTGTTCAACGCCGGCACGCTGCGTCCACAGCTGTCCAGCTGCTACCTGACCACCGTTCCGGATGACCTGTCGGGCATCTACCACGCGATCCACGATAACGCCATGTTGTCGAAATTCGCTGGCGGCCTGGGGAACGACTGGACGCCGGTTCGTGCCTTGGGTTCGTACATCAAGGGCACCAACGGCAAATCCCAGGGCGTCGTGCCGTTCCTGAAAGTGGTGAACGACACCGCCGTCGCCGTTAACCAGGGTGGCAAGCGCAAAGGCGCTGTGTGTGCCTACCTGGAAACCTGGCACATGGACATCGAAGAGTTCATCGAGCTGCGCAAGAACACCGGTGATGATCGTCGTCGTACCCACGACATGAACACCGCCAACTGGATCCCTGACCTGTTTATGAAGCGTGTCTTCGATGACGGCCCGTGGACCCTGTTCTCGCCTTCCGAAGTGCCGGACCTGCACGACCTGACCGGCAAGGCCTTCGAAGAGCGTTACGAGTACTACGAAGCACTGTCCCAGTACCCGGGCAAGATCAAGCTGTTCAAGACCATCCAGGCCAAAGACCTGTGGCGCAAAATGTTGTCCATGCTGTTTGAAACCGGCCACCCATGGCTGACCTTCAAAGACCCGTGCAACCTGCGCAGCCCGCAGCAGCACGTCGGCGTGGTCCACAGCTCGAACCTGTGCACCGAAATCACCTTGAACACCAACAAGGACGAGATCGCCGTTTGCAACCTGGGCTCGATCAACCTGCCGAACCACATCGTCAACGGCAAGCTCGACACTGCCAAGCTGGAACGCACGGTGAACACCGCGGTACGCATGCTCGACAACGTGATCGACATCAACTACTACTCGGTGCCGCAAGCGAAGAACTCCAACCTCAAGCACCGTCCGGTCGGCCTGGGCATCATGGGCTTCCAGGACGCGCTGTACCTGCAGCACATTCCTTACGGTTCGGACGCTGCCGTCGAGTTCGCCGACAAGTCGATGGAAGCGGTCAGCTACTTCGCGATCCAGGCTTCCTGCGACCTCGCCGATGAGCGTGGCGCCTACGAGACGTTCCAGGGTTCGCTGTGGTCCAAAGGCATCCTGCCGCTGGATTCGCAACAGATCCTGATCGAGCAACGTGGCCAGAAGTACATCGACGTTGACCTGAACGAATCGCTGGACTGGGCACCGGTTCGCGCCCGTGTGCAAAAAGGCATTCGTAACTCCAACATCATGGCCATCGCACCGACCGCGACCATCGCCAACATCACCGGCGTATCGCAGTCGATCGAACCGACCTACCAGAACCTCTACGTGAAATCGAACCTGTCGGGCGAATTCACCGTGATCAACCCGTACCTGGTTCGCGACCTCAAGGCTCGCGGTCTGTGGGACTCGGTCATGATCAACGACCTGAAGTACTACGACGGTTCGGTGCAGCAGATCGAGCGCATCCCGCAAGAACTCAAAGAGCTCTACGCGACGGCCTTCGAAGTGGACACCAAGTGGATCGTCGATGCGGCAAGCCGTCGTCAGAAGTGGATCGACCAGGCTCAGTCGCTGAACCTGTACATCGCCGGTGCATCAGGCAAGAAGCTCGACGTGACCTACCGCATGGCCTGGTACCGTGGCCTGAAAACCACTTACTACCTCCGTGCCCTGGCCGCGACCAGCACCGAGAAGTCGACCATCAACACCGGCAAGCTGAACGCTGTTTCCAGCGGCGGCAACCACGGTGAAGATTCGGTCCTGGCAGCGCCAGCCGGTCCTGCTCCAGTGCCGAAGGCTTGCGCCATCGACGAGCCGGATTGCGAAGCTTGCCAATAAGCTGAGCCGGTAACACGAAACCCCCGACAGTCCTCTGGATTGTCGGGGGTTTTATTTTGCCCATGAAAAGGTGGCGCCCGGCCCTGTAGGAGCGAGCACCCATAAAAAAACCCCTCTTGCGAGGGGCTCTTTGTGCAGCGCTTTCAGCTAACCAATATCAGGTCATCTGAATGATGGTCTGCATGATGGTGCTCTGCGTCGAGATGGTCTTGGCATTCGCCTGGTAGTTGCTCTGCGCCTTGATCAGGTCGACCAGTTCGTTGGTCAGGTTGACGTTGGACTCTTCCAGCGAGTTGGACTGGATCGATCCCAGAGAACCGGTTTGCGCTGCGTCGTAACCCGGAATGCCCGATGCGTAGGTTTCTTTCCAGCTGGTGCCACCGACCGCTTGCAGACCTTGTTCGTTGGTGAAGCTGGCCAGCGAGACCTGACCAATCGCCTTGGTCTGGTTGTTGCTGAAGTTGGCCAGAAACACGCCATTGCCATCGATGGTCAGGTTGGTGATCTCGCCAGTGGCGTAGCCGTTCTGTGCCGGAATCGAACGGGCGGTATCGGCGTTGAACTGGGTGGTGTTGGACATCGAGATCGTCACGCCAGCCGGATCGGCAGCAGCGCCGTTGGCTGCCCAGACGCCGTTGGTCACTTTGCCGGGAATCCAGCCAGTGACTTTCAGGTCGGGGCTGACGACCGCCGGCGGCGTAGTCACCGAAACCAGTTTGCCGGAAGTGTCGAACGCCATGGTCGAAGCAACCGGCGGAGAAGCCGCGAGGGCCGGATCGCTGCCGTTCGGGTTGCGACCATCGATCAGGGTGTAGGTTTTCCAGGTGTTCGCCGCAGTCTTGACCATGAATTGATCCATGGTGTGCTGGTTACCCTGAGTGTCGAAAATCGGGGTACTGAACTGCTTGGTAAAAGTAGCGGTCTTGCTCGGGTCGAACGGCAGGGCAACCTGGTCGATGATGTCAGCCGTGGAGTTCAGGTTGATCGTCGACGACACGCTGGTCGTGGTTTTCGGCGACAGGTTCGAAGTATCGATGCGCAGGTCAGTCAGAACGCCATTGACGATCTTGCCATTGGCATCCACGCCGTAGCCCTGCAGGCGCGCAGTGCCGTCGGTGTTGGTGACGTAACCTTCCTTGTCAACCTTGAACGTACCGGCACGGGTGTAGGACAGCGAGCCGCTGTCGTTCAGGACGAAGAAACCGGAACCGTTGATGCCCATGTCCAACACGTTGCCGGTGTTGTTGATGTCGCCCTGGGTGAACTGCTGGGAGACGTTGGCCAGACGCACGCCGTTACCGACGACTTTGGTGCCGGTACCCAGCTTGGTGGCCGAGTACACGTCTTCGAATTCTGCACGGGACGATTTGAAACCGGTGGTCGCGACGTTGGCGATGTTGTTGCCCGTCACGTCCAGTTGTTTATTGGCTGCATAGAGACCGCTAAGGCCGATATTGAAAGACATATTCCACTCCTTTGTGCCGTGTTAGTCGGCTCTATATACCAATGGTTTGTACTTTGGACAGGGCAATGCTGCCCAGCCCGGCCAGATTGAGCATCAACTCACCGCCGGTCTGGCTGATGGTCACGCTGCTGACAGTCGCCGGCAGGTTGGTCACCAGCGAGGTGGCCTTGCCGTCGTAAGTCGCGCTGGCGGTAAAGTTGTACGTACCCGCCGCGGCTACTGTGCCCGCATCGTCCTTGCCGTCCCAGATGAAACTGGTGTTGCCGACTTTCTGCGTGCCCAGGTCGATGGTGCGGATGAGCTTGCCGTCGGCGTCGGTAATTTTCAGCGTGACCGGGTCTGCCGACGCCGGTACGGCGATGGTGCCGTTGAAGCTCTTGGTGGTATCGACCACGGCCTTGTCACCCGGCGCAATGACCGAACGCCCGACCAGCGATGAAGCCTGCAACGCTTGCGACGAGTTGTAGTTGCCGGCGATCCCGCTCACGGTATCGTTGAGCGTGGTGATGCCTTCAAGGCTGCTGAACTGCGCCAACTGGGCAACGAACGCGCCGTTGTCCTGCGGCTCCAGTGGGTTCTGGTTTTTCAGTTGCGTTACCAGCAATTGCAGGAACGCATCTTTGCCCAAGGCTTTTTTACCGGTGGCGCTGTTCGTCGCGGACGCCAGGCCATCGGCACTGGTGTTGGTCTTGACCGAAGAGTTGGCCAGGATGTCTTTGAGGCTAAGGCTGCTGGTGGTATCGGTAACACTCATCTGAGTCGCCCCTTATCACTGACCGAGGGTCAGGACCTTCTGCATCATGGTTTTGGCGGTGTTCATCATTTCGGCGTTGGTCTGGAACGAACGGCTCGCGGAAATCATGTCGGCCATTTCTTCCACCACGTTGACGTTCGGGTAGTAGACGTAGCCCTTGGCGTCGGCCGCCGGATGGTTCGGTTCGTAGCGAGCTTCCAGATTGCTCTGGTCTTCGACCACGCCCAGCACCTGCACGCCCTGGCCCGCGGCGTCCTGGTTCTGGAACAGCGAATCGCTGCCGCCGCTCTGACCGCCCTGGAACATGGTGGCGAACACCGGGTGACGAGCGCGGTATGTCTTGTCGATGCTCGACGAAACGGTTTCGGCGTTGGCGATGTTCGAAGCCACGGTGTTCAGGCGAGTGGTCTGAGCACTCATGCCGGTACCGGCAATGTTGAAAACGCTGGACAGGGACATGACTTACTCTCCACGCAGGGCGGATATCAGCCCTTTGAATTTACTGTTGAGCAGGGTGAAGCTGGCCTGGAAGTTGACCGCGTTTTCCGCGTAGTTCGACTGCTCCAGTTGGGCGTCCACCGTGTTTTGGTCGATCGACGGTTGCATCGGCGTGCGATACATCAGCGACTCGTCGCCATTGCCCAGGCCTTCGGCTTCGATATGACGGCTGTTGGTCATGTTCAAGGCGAAGGTGCCGTTCTTGGTTTTCTCGCTTTGCTCGGCGAGCACTTTCGAGAAGTCCAGATCCCGAGCCTTGTAGTTCGGGGTGTCGGCGTTGGCGATGTTGTTGGCCAGTACTTCGGCACGCTGGGCGCGGAAGCCCAGGGCTTGTTCGTGGATACCGAGCGCTTTATCGAAGCTGATGCTCATGTCGGGAAACCTTCGGGTGACCTGATTTTTCGTATCTGTGACTTAGCAAGCGGCGTGCCAATTCGACAACGCCCGGAAACCGGGGCTTTGCGGGCGGGGGTGATGCGGCCATGCCAGAAAAGCGGCAACGGGTTTCCGCTGGCTGCCGCTTTTCTGCCGCTTTTCACGAGCTACATCGCCCCCCCCCCCCCGCAGGAGCGAGGTGATAACCGGATGTTCATCAGGCAAAAAAAAAGGAGCCCCAAAGGACTCCCATTTTTCAATGTGCTGCCAAAACATCACTTCGCCTGATAAATAATCCCAGGACTGCACTGAACCATCTGGTAATGATCCGGCAAACCGTTCAACGCTTCCGACGCACCCAGGAACAGATAACCGCCCGGCTTCAGCGTGCTGTGAATTCGCAGCAGAATGTCCTTCTTCACCTCGGCGGAAAAGTAGATCAATACGTTGCGGCAGAACACGATGTCGAACTTGCCCAGGCTCGCGTAGCTGTCCAGCAAGTTGAACGAGCGAAACTCCACCCGGCTCTTGATCGGTGCCTTGATCGCCCAGCGCCCTGCCCCTTTCGGATCGAAATAACGCTGCAGGCGCTCCGGCGACAAGCCCCGACCGAGGGCCAGGCTGTCGTACTCGCCGGTCTTGCAGTTGGTCAGCATGGTGCCGGACAAGTCAGTGGCAACAATCTGCACGCCCATCTTCAACTGGCCCAGGTTGACCCGCTCGAACTCGTCGATCGACATCGACAGCGAATACGGTTCCTGCCCCGACGAGCACGCCGCCGACCAGATCCGCAGACGCTGGCCGGGAGCGGCCTTGATCGCTTCGGGCAGCACCTTGTTTTTCAACACTTCGAACGGATAGGTGTCGCGAAACCACAGGGTTTCGTTGGTCGTCATGGCATCCACCACCATCTCGCGCAAACCACTGCGCGGCTGGGTCTGGATGCGCTGGACCAACTCGCCCAGCGACTTGATGCCTTGCTGCTCCATCAGTTTGTTGAGACGGCTCGAGACCAGGTACTGCTTGTTTTCACCGAGCAAAATGCCACAGGCTTTTTCCAGGAAGACCCGGAACTGTTCGAAATCCAAATTACCCGTAGACAAAGATACCGCCTCTTAAATCGTGTTAACCGCCAGGGGCAGAAGGCCCCTAGCTGATGTCTGCTGCTTTGATCCGGTCAACCACCCGGGATGCCAGGTCGTCAGGGCGGAATTTGGCCAGGAAGTCATCGGCACCGACTTTCTTGACCATCGCCTGATTGAACACCCCCGACAACGAAGTATGCAGGATGATATGCAGCTTTTGCATGCGCGGGTCGTTGCGGATTTCGGCCGTCAGGGTGTACCCGTCCATCTCCGGCATCTCGATGTCGGAGATCATCATCAGGAACTCTTCTTCCGGCTTCTTGCCCTCGTCGACCAGCTTGCGCAAGTAATCCAGCGCCTGCTTGCCGTCGTTCAACGCCACGACTTCGACACCCACCGTCTGCAGGCAACGCGTGACCTGCTTGCGCGCCACCGACGAGTCATCGACCGTCAGCACTTTCAGCGACAGCGCCTTGTGCTGGGTCTCGACGTCGACCACACCCACGGAAATCGCTTCCGGGGTGGGCGCCACTTCCGCCAGCACTTTCTCGACGTCGATGATTTCGACTAACTGATTGTCGACCCGAGTCACAGCAGTCAGGTAATGATCGCGCCCGGTGCCCTTGGGAGGTGGATGAATCTCCTCCCAGTTCATGTTGACGATGCGTTCCACCGAGCGCACCAGGAAACCCTGGGTCTTGGTGTTGTACTCCGTGATGATCACGAATGGATTGCTTTGATCTTTAAGCGCTCCGGAACCGGTCGCCATTGCCAGATCAAGGATCGGAATGGTCGCCCCCCGGATGCTTGCCACACCGCACACGACAGGACTGGACTTGGGCATCAGGGTCAGCTTGGGGCATTGCAGCACCTCGCGAACCTTGAACACGTTAATGCCATATAGCTGCTGGCCGTCGAGACGGAACAACAACAGCTCCAGGCGATTCTGCCCTACCAGTTGCGTGCGCTGGTTTACCGAATCCATTACACCAGCCATGCCCAGACTCCTACACCAACGCTAAGTGTGTTGCGACGCACATTCATCACTAAACGGCACGGCGCTTGCTTTTTAACTCTTATGAACACAGAACCGACATTTTTCCGACGCCTGACATCTGCCTGCCGCAAATTGCTTTGTGCAGTGTCGGCCGCGTGCCTGTTCAACGCTGGCAGCCCTGCCCTTGCTGACGCGGTTACCTTGCCTGACATGCTTATCGGCGTCACCCAGGGCTTTCTTGAGTTCACCGTAGAAGACTATCTGGCTACCAGTCAAACGGAAGGTCGCTACGAAATACAAGTCAGCCAGCTCGATCCACGCCTGCGCATGCCCATGTGCGACAAGGAATTGACAGCCAGCCTCGAGAGCCCGGCCAAGCCGTTGGGCCGGGTCACGGTCAAGGTTCGTTGTGAAGGTACTTCGCCCTGGACGGTGTTCGTACCCGCTCAAGTCCGCCTGTTTCGCGAGGTCGTGGCCACCTCCCGGCCCCTGCGCCGCGCCGACATTGTCGAGCCCGGTGACGTGCTCATGCGCGAACGCGACATCAGCCTGATCAACCAGGGATACTTGACGACCCTCGATCAGGCCATCGGCCAGCGACTTACCCGACCAATGGTCGCCGATCAGGTCATTTCCCTGGTCCATCTCGAACAGGCGGAAGTCATCCGCAAGGGCGATCAAGTGGTGATTACGGCCCGCAGCGGTACGCTCAGCGTGCGGATGCCCGGCGAAGCCCTGTCGAATGGCGGCATGAGCGAACAGATTCGTGTAAAAAATCTCAATTCCATGCGGGTCATCAAGGCGCAAGTGACTGCGCCGGGCCAGGTGGAAGTGTCCATGTAGGCACCCTGTTGTCGAAGATGTGGCGTTGCCCCAGGCTGTTCCCTAAACTGTGCCGCATGCAGGAGAAGTGCTGGCGCAGACAGACTCATTGATAAATGGGTCTAAAGTTTTCACAGGGAGAGCCGAAAACATGGCAAGCGTCCAAATACTCAGAGGTTTTTTACCATGGTCATCGATTTCAGCCGTTTGAACAGTTCTTCGTCACTGACGGGCAGTACACGTACCAGCGTTGCCAAGGAAACCGCCGAAAACGGCAAATCCGCCGCGCTGAATACCCCGGCCGAACAGGCCACTACCGTCAAAAGCGGGGAATCGGTACACCTCAGCAATGAGGCTCAACAGTTGCAACAGGTCACTGACAAGCTGCGCGATCAGCCTGCCGTCGACAAAGCCCGCGTGGCCGAGTTGAAAGCAGCGATTGCCGATGGCAGCTACAAAGTCGACAGCAACCGTGTAGCCAGCAAACTGCTCAACTTCGAAGCCCAGCGCTAGGCCACGGCCCGCGCCAGGCTTTTGGACGCTTAAAACCCAAGGCCAGCCATGCACGACACTAATTTACTGCAACTGATCACCGACGATTTTGCTCCAGCGCAACACTTGCTGGAGCTCCTGCAAACCGAGTCCCTCGCCTTGCACGGTCGCAACATGCCACTGCTCGAAGAAATTCTGGCGCAGAAACAGGCAATGATCATTCTGCTCGAACAGCATGGCCGCAAGCGCAGTGAAATCCTCGCCAGCCTTAACCTGCCGGTCAATCGCAACGGTCTGGAGCAACTGGCCAGCCAGTCGAGCCTCGGCGAAGAGTTGCTGGCGCAGAGCGATGTGCTGACCGATCTCCTGGCTCAATGCCAGGCGGCAAATGTCAACAATGGCCAGTCGATCCTGGTCCAGCAGGCCGCCACGGCCAATCAGCTGAAAATTCTCACCGGTGGCGAACCGCCAGCCCTCTATGACGCCCGTGGATCAACCGCCAAGCCGGCCAAGCCGCGCCCGCTCAGTCAGGCTTGAGCCTGTTAATGATCACGCCCTATCAAGACTCGCAACATGCTGGCAATATAGTGGCCAGCCGCAGTCAAATTTTGTCTGGAGATTGATGAACCGTGTCCAATGCCCTAAACGCGGAAGATGCCCCGCAGCCACCCAAGGTGCTCGCGACACCGATGGAAATCTCCGGCAACCTGGGCCAGCTGCAAGACAGCCATGACCCGCTGATCATCACGTTCAACGAGCGCAACCAGCGTTTCCAGACCTATCTGGTAGACGTGGACCGCGACGCTGGCACCATCGCATTCGATGAGATGATCCCCCGCGACGGCGAACGCTTCTTGCAGGCCGGCGAACCGTTCAAGGTCGAAGGCTTCCACGATGGCGTGCGCATCGCCTGGGAAACCAACGATCAATTCACCATCGACGAGTCTGGCGGCGGCCGCTGCTATCGTGGCCCGTTGCCTGCTGAAGTGGTTTATCACCAGCGCCGCAATGCCTTTCGCGCAGCCTTGAAGCTGGCGCAACTGGTCGACGTTGCGCTGGATGGCGAAAAGCTCATGGCGCCGATTCGCGGCAAGCTGCTGGACATCTCCGCCACTGGCTGCAAGCTGCGCTTTGATGGCGATATCACCAGCCGACTGCAACTGGGCCAGGTTTATGACCGTTTCTCCGCCGACCTGCCCTTTGGCAAAATGACCGCGCCAGTCGAGTTGCGCTACCTGCACTTCGAAGAAAGAATCTCCACCACCTTCGCCGGCATCCGCTTTCACAATATGAGCGGGCTTGTGCAGCGTCAGGTCGAGCGATTCGTCTATCAGCTCCAGCGTGAAGCGCGGCGTTTCGACAAAGACGACATGTGATACACGCGCCAATAAAACGGGCAGTCCCTTGCGGTGACTGCCCGTTTTTTTATGCCTGCGCGTTATGGCCTGGCCTCGGTGAAACTCTGCTCGCGCCCTGTGTCAGTTTCTTCCGGAGGTGAAGAAGCTTCTGGCTGAGCTTCCGATTCAGGACTTGGCTCAGGATTGACCGGGTTGTGCATCTGTTCCTGCACCACCTGCTCATCGACCCGTGGATCGAGGCATGCCACCAGCGGCGAACTCGACATGCTGTCCGGCATCGCAACGTGATGCAGCGGCGCGTCGTCTACCTGATGCAGGTTGGTCACCGCTTTCGGGCGAATCCGCCACACCAGCACCAACGCGAAGAAACTGAAGAAGGCGTAAAGCATGTGGCTGCCGAACATCTTCATCAGCACACCGGCCACCAGCGGCCCGATACTGGCGCCGACGCCGTAGGTCACCAGTAGCATCGCCGTCAGCGACACCCGTCGATCCGCCTCGACATGGTCATTGGAAAACGCCACGGCCAGTGGGTATAGGCAGAACTTCACCAGCGAACAGATGAAACCGGTGATGAACAGCACCTCCAGCGGCACCTGCTGCATGATCGCCAGCGGCAGTGCGGCAACCGCCAGCACCAGGGCAAAACAGCGGATCAGCAGTGCCCGGTCATAACGGTCGGACAACCACCCCAACGGCCACTGCACCAGCAGGCCGGCAAAAATGCAGCTACCCATGAACAGACCGACCTGTTCCGTGGACAACCCTTGCTGCGAGGCATAAAGGGGCGCCAGGCCGTAGAACGAACCGATGATCAGACCCGCCCCGAGCACCGTGCTCAACGACTGCGGCACACGCTTGATGAAAAATCTTGGCTCCATCGGCGCGGGATGCAGCGCCGCCGGGTGAATGCGCCGCGTCAGTGCCACTGGCACCAGGCAGAGAGCGAAACACAGGGCGACCAGCATCAACAGCTCCAGACCGAGCGCCGGGTGCATGACCAGAATCAGTTGACCCAGCACCAGCCCCAGATAGGACGCGATCATGTAACCGCTGAACACCGTGCCGCGCTGCGAGGCTTCGGCCTGCTCATTGAGCCAGCTTTCGATGACCATGTACTGGCACATCATGCCGAGGCCGACGATGACCCGCAGGAAAATCCAGGCTGGCAGCCAGTTCACCAGGCCATGGCCCAGTACCGCCGCACCGACAATCCCGGCGCACGCCGAATAGGCGCGGATATGCCCGACCCGGGCGATCAACCGGTGACCGATCTTGCCCCCCAGCACCAGGCCGAAATAGTTGGCCGCCATCAACGCACCGACCCACAGGCTGTCGACATGGTCGGCCGCCAGGCGCAAGCCCAGGTACGTACTCAGCAGGCCTGAGCCGATCAACATCATCAGCGAGGCGAAATACAGCGCTCGAAAGGGTTTCCAGATTTGGCGCATCGGCGTTCCGAGCGGCTCCTTGCGGTGAGAAACGGGCTATCCGAAAAGATAGCCCGAAGACGAAGGTTCGTCAGGCCTGGGCGGCCAGGACACGGCGCTCCCAAGGTGTAATTTCATCAGAGAAGCTGGTCAATTCCAGGGTCTTCGAAGCGACGTAGCCTTCGATGAATTCCTTGCCGAACAGTTCCTTCGCCAATTGACTACGTTTCAGACGCTCGAGAGCGGCATGCAAGGTACACGGCAACGAAAGATTATCCGGCACCTCGAATTCACCCTGGATCGCTGCGCTCGGCTCCAGCGCGTTTTCGATACCGTGCAGGCCCGCCGCCAGACTCGCGGCAATCGCCAGATACGGATTCGCATCAGCGCCCGGCAAACGATTCTCGACCCGCCGCGCCACCGGCGAACTCGCCGGAATGCGCAAACCCGCCGCACGGTTATCGTGGGACCAGCAGGCATTATTCGGTGATGCGAAAGGATGGCACAAGCGCTGATAGGAGTTTACGTTCGGCGCAAACAACGCAGTGAAATCGGCCATCCCGGCTTGTTGGCCGCCGATGAAGTGACGGAAGGTCGCGGTCGGCTGTCCGTTCTCGTCGCTGAACACGTTACGGCCGCTGCCGACTTCGACGACGCTCTGGTGAATGTGCATTGAACTGCCTGGCGTGTGCGCCAGCGGTTTGGCCATACACACCACGGTCAGACCGTGCTTGAGCGCGACTTCTTTGAGCAGGTGTTTGAACAGAAACGTCTGGTCGGCCAGCAGCAGCGGATCGCCGTGCAGCAGGTTGATCTCGAACTGGCTGACGCCCATCTCGTGCATGAAGGTATCGCGAGGCAAGCCCAGCGCCGCCATGCATTCGTAGACTTCGCTGAAGAACGGGCGCAAGCCGTTGTTGGAACTGACACTGAACGCCGAATGCCCTTCTTCGCGTCGACCGTCCAGGCCCACGGGCGGCTGAAAGGTTTGCGTCGGATCGGTGTTGGGCGCGAAGACGAAGAACTCCAGCTCGGTGGCGACCACCGGCGCCAGGCCTCGCGCAGCGTAACGCGCGATGACCGCTTTGAGTTGGCCGCGGGTCGACAGCCTGGAGCTTTCGCCGCTCAGTTCGTCGGCATCGCAAATCGCCATGGCTATCGGGTGCTTGCTCCACGGCAAGCGGTGGATCTGTGCAGGATCAGGCACCAGCGCCAGGTCGCCGTCATCGCTGCCGTAAAAACGCGCCGGCGGATATCCGCCCATGATGCATTGCAGCAGCACTCCCCGCGCCATCTGCAACCGCCGCCCTTCCAGAAACCCCTCAGCCGTCATTACCTTGCCACGGGGCACGCCGTTCAGGTCCGGCGTAACACACTCAATCTCATCAATGCCCGTCAGTCGCTGCGCGAGTGAACGCTGGCCATCGGTTGTCATGACGCAATCCTTTGTAGTGGTGCAAGCCGCGAACGGCGACCCGTACAAAATAGGCTTCGCGTGTTCGGAATATCAAGCAGCCACACACAAAAACGTCCTACGGAAGGTAGAGGCTGAAAACGCCGCCGCCCAGCGGGCCGCCGTTGCTGATTTCGGTCCTCCCGCCGACGCCATTGCGCTGATGCAAAGCGGCAATCCGCCCGGCGAAATACAGGCCAAGGCCAGTGCTGCCGGTGCTGTGGTTGATGCCCTGGACGTAATCGGCCTGACGCTCGATCATCTCGGGCGGATAACCGTCGCCATCGTCATTGACCGTCAACACCAATTGCCCGGCTTCATCGCTGACGCTGATCAACACCGCGTGACGCGCATAGCGAATGGCGTTGTTGATGCTGTTGGCCAGCACCGACGCCACCAGCTCCCGGTCGAAGAAACCCAGCGGGCTCAGCGGCTCGACGTCATACGTCACCACAATGCCACGGCTGGCGAACACGTCCTGATGGCACGCCAGTTGAGCTTCGATGAAATCATCCAGTTCGTGATAGGCCGGCTGCAACGGCATCTGATTGACACCGAGTTTGTACAGCCCCAGCAACTGCACGAGCATGCCGTTGAGGTGGGCGAACTCGTATTCGATCACGCCCTGCTCCGGCGTCTGCCCCGCCGGGTCGGGCAAGCGCGCCAGCCATTGGCTGTGTGCCAGCATCACCATCGCCAGGGAGTTCTTCATGTCATGCACGGTGGAGGCAATCACCGTGGAGAAATCCAGTGTCGGGTTATCTTGGGTCATCCGCCGAACGCCTTGATTTTCAGTTTCTGATAACGCGCGTATCGCGCATCGGTGTCGGGCATCAGGCCAACCGTTTTCAGGCAGGCCCGGCACTCTTCGATTTCTGCCGACGCCACGCTGGTGTCGGTGCCGTGCAGCAGCGACTGGGCCATGTTCAGCGCGATACTGATGTTCTTCGGTTGCAACCCATGGGCTTTGCGGAACACCGCTCGCGCCTCCACCAGGTTGCCGGTCTTGTACACCCGCACCCCCTGGCGATTGAGCTCCGCCGCATCGTTGCCATAGTTGAGGATGGCCGGGTCGTCGGTCAGCTTGCCGATGCTCTGCATCACGACCGGATCGTCGCCGTAGATTTCCACGCAGTTTCTCAGCATCGATTTACCGGCGTCTGTCTGCCCGAGCATTTGAAGTTGCTTGGCCACCAACAGCGCCGCTTCCGCGCTCATGAACTGCTCCATGCCATCGAGGCGCAACATGGCTTGCTCGGTGAGCTTTTCCGCGGTTTCGGCATCGTTGAGCAACAGGCTGGTGGCCTTCATCAGCCGCGCGCGAATTTGCAGGCCGGGGTCTGAAGGGTTTTCTTTGGCCACGGCGCTCAGTGTCGTGTTGATCTCCAGCCGCGTGCGAGTATCCAGGCCTTTCTCGCTGCCTTTACTGATCAAGGCATGGGCCAGGCCGAGGTTGCTTTCGGCGTCCTTGAAGCGCGACTGGGCACCTTGGCTGACTGCCTGCCGGTAAGCCCTGGACGCCGTGTCGAAATCTTCGTTGGTCATGGCCAGCTTGCCCAGCAGTGCCTGGCGGCGCACGGCCAGCGGCGACAGGCGAATCGCCTCCTCCAACACCTGCTGCGCGCCCTTGGTATCTCCTTCGGCCACCAGCACATCGGCCATGCCGTCATACAGCGCCGGCATCATCGGGAAAACTTTCAGGGCTTTTTCGTAAATGCCTTTGGCTACGCTGACCTGACCGCGTTTGAACAGCAGCTTGCCCAGCCCGGCAAACGCCCACGGCAGAGGGCGATCGGCAATGATGCTGTCGTAAAGACGCTCCAGCGCTTCGTTCTGATTCAGATCGCGCAGCGCATCGGCGCGATAACGCAGGCACAACGGCGAATAGCGGATGTCCTGTTTGCACAGGGCGATGCAGGCATTGAGCACTTCAACCGGCTTGCCTCGGTCGAGGGCCTGCAAGATCGGCTTGAGCAAGGTCTTGCGCTGCTCCAGACGCTCCAGGCGCTGGGCCAGGCCCGAGCGATTGAACGGTTTGGTCAGGTACGCATCGGGTTCGTGCTCCAGAGCGCTGAGCACCATGGCCTGGCTGGTCTCGGCGGTGACCATGACAAACACCGCCTCATGGCTGATCAGCTTTTCCAACATCAGGTCTTCCAGCACCTGCTGACCATTTTTCTTGCCATCGCCCAGGTGGAAATCCTGCAGGATGAAATTGTAGGACTTCTGCGAACACATGCGCAGTGCCTGCTCGCCACTGTCGGCGGTGTCCACGTCCTTGACCCCCAGTTCGCGCAGCATCGAGCGCACCGAACTGCGGAAATCCGAGAAATCATCGACGATCAGAAAGCTCTTTTGGTGATACGACAGCATCGAAGATTTCCAGGCAATTTTAAGAAGATGATCATGACTGTCCGGGTTATCGGCCAGCAGGTGCATTCCCTTGAGAGATCCGGCCGTTCGAGTCCCCGCATTCCCGGAGGCATAAAAAAACCCCGTCGAACACATACTGTTTCGATGGGGCTATTTTGGCAGCTGGAGCGCTGAAATTATTGGTGTCCCAGGGCAGGTTCGAACTGCCAGCCTTCCCCTTAGGAGGGGGATGCTCTATCCAATTGAGCTACTGAGACACAGGTCGCGCGCGGAAAATCGCGCGGCGAAGGACGGCGTGCATGTTAACGGGCAGGCCTGCGTTTGTCATGTCGTCCGTAGGGCTTTTTGAGTGTAGGCAAGCGCCCTTCAGCAGCGCGGGATTTGTTTACCGTGCAAATTGCATCAGCGCATAAAGCCATCATTGCAATTTGCAATGACCGCACTCCCAATGATTATCTTAATTTGTTGTTTTTAAAGGATTTAATAGGCGTTAGACTCTTGGCACGTCCGCTGCTTTAGCTTTTCTCAAAGAATGTTCTCGAAGCATGTGTTCGAAGAATGTTTTCGAAGCATGTGTTCGAAGAATGTTTTCGAAGAACAGCGGAGGCCGGTCTCATGAATAGCGCCCTTTTACTCTCGAATGCAATCGCTCTGGCGGTTTTGCTGGGCTCTCATTTCGCCCCCGAGAGCGGCGCCGAGCCGGTCGCCCAGCGCATGCCTCATTACCTGCAAGTACAGCGCGCGCCGCAATTGGCAGTGTTGAGCGACCAACGCGTCTTTATCGGTCAGGAAGTGAGCCAGGACAATATTTCGATGCCTGCGCAGTCTTCGCAACGCCTGGTATTTTGAACCATCCCTTCAGGAGCACATCATGTCCAAATCAGCCGCAGGATTGTTTGTCCTTGCCCTGTTGAGCGGGATTCTTCATTTGTCACTAGTTAAGGACTCGGATGCTCCTCTGCTGCTGATCGCCTGCGGTGTGTTCAGCGCGATGTTTGTGCTGGCGCTGGTGGCTGGCCGCCGGATCAAGTTCGACCCGGTCTTGCGCTAATTCGCAGCAGGCTCAACAGATTGCCAACGGTGGCAGCAAGGTCGCCGGAGTTGTCGAGTCGGTATATGTCGGTCTCACTGTTTGAATGATCAGCCGTGAACAGCTGATTTCTACGCAATCTCGCTTCAATCTCTTCAATCGTCTCCCGCCCTCGCCGCAGCAATCGCTCGCGCAGCACGTTTTCGTTGACCGTCAACAGAATCGGAAGCAGCGCCGGATAATGCTCCAGCGCCTGAGCCAGGTGACCTCGGGAGCCGTTGACCAGGACATCGCGACCGCCCTTGAGCGATCGATCGATCGAAACCGGAATACCGTAGTCCAGGCCATTGGCATTCCAGTACAGTGCAAAGTCCCCCATGGCTTTACGGCGCGCGAATTCCTCCCGCGAAACACCGATAGCGTCCTCCCCCACGGATTCGGCCGACCGGGTAATGACCCGACGCACCACTTCGCAGCGTTGAGTCTGCAAAGGCTCTCGAGCCGCCTCGATGAGACTGTCCTTGCCGGATCCAGACGGACCCATCAAGTAAATCAGTCTGCCATCCATCCTGAAAAAGCCCTCTGTATCGTAGTTGCCACTAGTAAATCGGCAATTTGCCACTATCCTGTATACCTAAGGAATCGTGATCGAATTCGCACAGCATGCACCTTCAGGCGTCCTCGGACATCACCTGTCGGGCAACCGGACGCGGACAGCAGTACGGACAACGGAACATTTTTCATACCAGTCCGCATTTCTGACAATTGGTGCTGGCATAACGCCGGTATCCAGTTCAATATTTGTCACAGAATTGACGCCAACGAACTGGCTACTTTGAGGCATGATGCGAGCCTCTATCAATTCAGGTTGAACATTTGGCCGGAGTCCTTGTCCTATCAGACATCGTGCGGCCAATCCCGAGAACCGCTCCCCTGAACTAACCGGTTAAATATATGCGCCCATTGAAACAGGCAATTTATTCCAGCCGTACGGCTGACAAGTTCGTCGTACGTCTGCCAGACGGAATGCGTGAACGCATTGCCGAGGTGGCTCGCAATCATCATCGCAGCATGAACTCCGAAATCATCGCGCGTCTTGAGCAGAGTCTTATTCAGGAAGGCGCACTGGGCGAGGAACTGAGCATGCGCCTGGACAGTCCGGAGCTGTCACTGCACGAAAGGGAATTACTGCAACGCTTCCGCCAACTGTCACATCGTCAGCAAAACGCCCTTGTTTCGTTGATTGCCCACGACGCAGAATTGGCCGCAGACGCAACTTGATTCATCCGAAAGCTCAAGCCAGCATAATCGCTGGCTTTTTTTTGCCTGAAATTCGAGCGCAAAAAAACCCGCCGATTGGCAGGTTTTGATTGTCTGGCGTCAGAGCAGGAAGATCGTCGCCAAGCCGAGGAAGATAAAAAATCCGCCGCTGTCGGTCATCGCCGTGATCATCACGCTGGCGCCCATCGCCGGGTCGCGGCCCATTTTCGCCAAGGTCATAGGAATCAACACCCCCATCAATGCTGCCAGCAGCAGGTTGAGCGTCATGGCGGCGGTCATCACCACACCCAGCGACCAGCTGCCATACAGCATATAGGCGACAACGCCGATCACGCCGCCCCACACCAGGCCGTTGATCAGACCTACAGCCAGTTCCTTGCGCATAAGGCGTGACGTATTACCGGTACTCACCTGGTCCAGGGCCATGGCCCGAACGATCATGGTGATGGTCTGGTTACCTGAGTTGCCACCGATACCCGCCACGATCGGCATCAATGCCGCCAGCGCCACCAGTTTCTCGATTGAGCCTTCGAACAACCCGATCACGCGAGAAGCAATAAACGCAGTAATCAGGTTGACCGCCAGCCATGCCCAACGGTTGCGCAGAGATTTCCAGACCGAGGCGAAAATATCCTCTTCTTCCCGCAGACCCGCCATGTTGAGAACTTCGTTTTCGCTCTCTTCACGAATCAGGTCGACCATTTCATCGATGGTCAGACGGCCGATCAGCTTGCCGTTCTTGTCCACCACGGGCGCGGAGATCAAGTCGTAACGTTCGAACGCCTGGGCCGCGTCGTAGGCGTCTTCGTCCGGGTGAAAACTCACCGGATCGCTGGCCATGACTTCCGCTACTTGTTTGTCCGGATCGTTGACCAGCAAGCGCTTGATCGGCAACACGCCTTTAAGCACGCCGTCGTAATCGACCACGAACAGTTTGTCAGTGTGGCCCGGCAGTTCCTTGAGCCGACGTAGGTAGCGCAAAACCACTTCGAGACTGACGTCTTCACGGATCGTCACCATCTCGAAGTCCATCAGGGCACCGACCTGCTCCTCGTCGTAGGACAACGCGGAGCGAACGCGCTCACGCTGTTGACCGTCGAGGGTCTCCATCAGCTCGTGGACGACGTCTCGCGGCAGTTCGGAGGCCAGGTCAGCCAGTTCGTCGGCGTCCATGTCCTTGGCCGCGGCCAGGAGCTCGTGATCGTCCATGTCGGCGATCAGGGTTTCACGAACCGAGTCGGATACTTCCAGGAGGATGTCGCCGTCGCGATCAGCTTTGACCAACTGCCAGAGCGTCAGCCGATCGTCCAGCGGCAACGCTTCAAGGATGTAGGCAACGTCAGCGGAGTGCAGGTCATCGAGCTTGCGTTGCAGCTCGACAAGGTTCTGCCGGTGAACCAGGTTCTCGACCCGATCGTGATGCGGGCCTTCCTGGCGGTGAGTCAAATCTTCGACCACCCGCTGCCGCTGCAACAGCTCAACGACTTGAGCGAGGCGGTCTTGCAGGCTTTCTTGCGTTTTCTTTACTTCAACTTCAGACATAGGCGAACTCCACTCCCAGCAGCGGGGCACGCCGGAAGGATCAATCAGTCAATTCATGATTGGAAAAACGGTTTACTGAATTACTACTGGGTAAGTCCATGGAGGTATTCCACAAGCCCCGGCGGGGCTGACGGGCGCAATGATACACCGCCCGAAGGTTTTAAACGTTAAAAAATCTCGCCTGAAACAAGCGCTTGCGAGACAAACCTGAGCGCCGTCCTGATCCTTCAAATGCGACGACTCATTCTGAAAAGAAAACACACCGGCACAGAAGAATGCACCGGCTACCCTTCAGTCAGACCGTCATGGAGGACGTTTGATGCTATTGAATGCACATTGTTTTTTACTGATCGCGCTGCTCTGCCTGCCCCTCGATGCAGTGGCCGCGACCGTCCACCGCTGCGAGGCCGCCAACGGGCACGTGACCTTCACCACGCTGAGCTGTGGGACCGGCGACAGCCTTTCGCTACAGGAGGTGCGCACCTTTACTCCCGGCAGCATCGTAGCGGTCATGCCGGAAGCGGAACGGCGCGAAACATCAGGTATGAAAAACATCAGGAGGGAAGCTACCGTCGTCGGGCAGACCGAAGACAAATGCGGAAATCTGATAAGCGCGAGGGAGCGCCGGGAAGCAATCATCAATCAACGGGTTGTTGCCGGCATGAGTCAGGCGGACGTCGAAAGCGCGCTGGGCAAACCCGACAAGATCACGGTGCGAAATTCAGCCACGAGCTTCCGATACGACTTGAAGCGAGGCCGCAGCGCACAGGTCGAGTTCGATGAGAAAGGATGCACCCGGGAAAAATCCAAATCCCGGACGGCAAAAAGCCCGCGTTAAACGCGGGCTTTTTGGTGTTTGGTGCACTCGACAGGATTCGAACCTGTGACCGCTCGGTTCGTAGCCGAGTACTCTATCCAGCTGAGCTACGAGTGCATTTGTGGTTTTATACCAGATCACAACTGGTTGAAGCCAAGCCATTCACATTACTGCAAACAACCCTTAAATGGTGCACTCGACAGGATTCGAACCTGTGACCGCTCGGTTCGTAGCCGAGTACTCTATCCAGCTGAGCTACGAGTGCATTTGTTGCCGCGCATTATAGGCCGTCGAACCTTTTTGTAAAGCGCTTTTTTCTAGTAATTTCAACAACTTACCGAAGAAGCCAGATTACAACGTACTACGCAAATAATGGCGGAGAACGGGGGATTCGAACCCCCGACACCCTTTTGAGGTGTACTCCCTTAGCAGGGGAGCGCCTTCGGCCACTCGGCCAGCTCTCCGCAACACGGGGCGTATATTAACCAGCTTCTTCCCCGTTTGCAAACATAAAAAACGATAAAAATTAATGGCTTGGTTCTTCGTCCTTCTCTTTCTTTATACGCAGGTAAATTTCCTCACGGTGGACCGCAACCTCTTTCGGGGCGTTGACACCGATACGCACTTGATTTCCTTTAACGCCGAGCACGGTCACGGTGATTTCGCCATCACCAATAATCAGGCTTTCTGCGCACCGACGAGTCAGAATCAGCATACCTTTCTCCTCACGCATTTCATTTCAGGGACAACAGTCTGCAAAAAAAAGGCATTCGGCCTACAACCTGAATGGTCGTAATCCTACATGCCTGAGTATTGACCAGCGCGGGCAAAAGAACAGCTTCGGGCCGCGCCATTCAAAAAAACAAAAGGGCGCGGTCAGACCGCGCCCTTCGGCTAACGCATCACTCTCCCGTTCGGGCCGGTGCGTCCAGTTCGAAAGCTGTGTGCAGAGCGCGCACAGCCAGCTCAAGGTACTTCTCTTCGATCACCACAGAGACTTTGATTTCCGAGGTCGAGATCATCTGGATGTTGATGCTTTCTTTCGCCAGGGATTCGAACATGCGACTGGCCACGCCTGCGTGGGAGCGCATGCCAACGCCGACGATCGAGACCTTGGCGATCTTGATGTCGCCAACCACTTCACGGGCACCGATCTCGCGAGCGGTGTTTTCCAGCACGCTTTGTGCGGCCTGGAAGTCATTACGATGTACGGTGAAGGTGAAGTCGGTGGTGTTATCGTGCGCAACGTTCTGCACGATCATGTCGACTTCGATGTTCGCGGCGCTGATCGGGCCAAGAATCTTGAACGCAACGCCCGGGGTGTCTGGCACGCCACGGATGGTCAGCTTGGCTTCATCGCGGTTGAAAGCGATGCCGGAAATGATCGGCTGTTCCATGGTTTCCTCTTCATCAATAGTAATGAGGGTGCCCGGACCCTCCTTGAAGCTGTGCAGAACGCGCAGCGGAACGTTGTACTTGCCGGCGAATTCAACCGCACGGATCTGCAACACCTTGGAACCGAGGCTGGCCATTTCCAGCATCTCTTCGAAGGTAATCTTGTCCAGGCGCTGAGCCACGGACACCACACGCGGATCGGTGGTGTAGACACCGTCGACGTCGGTGTAGATCTGGCATTCGTCAGCCTTCAAGGCTGCCGCCAGCGCCACGCCGGTGGTGTCGGAGCCGCCACGACCGAGGGTGGTGATGTTGCCGTGCTCGTCGACGCCCTGGAAACCGGCGACAACCACCACGCGACCTGCTTTCAGATCACCGCGAATCTTCTGGTCATCAATCTGCAAGATACGCGCTTTATTGTGCGCGCTGTCCGTGAGAATCCGCACCTGGTTGCCGGTGTAGGACACCGCTGGCACGCCGCGCTTGATCAGCGCCATGGCCAACAATGCAATCGTCACCTGCTCACCGGTGGAAACGATCACATCCAGTTCGCGGGGAACCGGTTGCTCGTTGCCACTGATTTGCTTGGCCAGATCGATCAGACGGTTGGTTTCGCCGCTCATTGCAGACAGCACAACCACCAGGTCATCGCCGGCATCGCGGAATTTCTTAACCTTGTCGGCGACCTGCTCGATTCTCTCGACAGTGCCGACCGAGGTGCCTCCAAATTTCTGTACGATCAAAGCCATTTCAAAGCCGCCTCTGCCCATGAAGGGCGCCCAAATTATCACTCAAACAGCGTTCCGGCCCGCCACTAGACGTCGAGCCGGGCACGCGGCCTTATAAACCCTGCTCTACAAACGGAACGGTCAGGGCCAATGCGGCATCCAGTGCGCCAGCGTCAGTGCCACCGCCCTGCGCCATGTCTGGACGACCACCGCCCTTCCCGCCCACTGCCGCAGCGGCTTGCTTCATCAAATCACCGGCTTTGAGTTGGCCAGTCAGGTCTTTGGTTACGCCTGCAACCAGAACGACCTTTTCCTCATGGACACTGCCGAGCAGGATCACTGCGCGGCCGAGTTTGTTTTTCAGTTGATCGACCAGCGCCAACAGCGCCTTGCCGTCCTGACCGTCCAGACGCACGGCCAGCACTTTCACGCCTTTGACGTCCAGTGCAGTGGCCGACAGATCGTCGCCCGCCGCACTGGCAGCCTTGGCTTGCAACTGCTCGAGTTGCTTCTCCAGCAGGCGGTTGCGCTCCAGCACAGCCGACAGCTTGTCGATCAGGTTGTCGCGGCTGCCCTTGACCAGGTTGGCCGCTTCCTTGAGTTGTTCTTCGGCAGCGTTCAAGTAGGCCAGCGCCGCAGCACCGGTGACTGCCTCGATACGGCGCACACCCGACGCCACACCGCCTTCGCTGATGATTTTCAGCAGGCCGATGTCGCCGGTGCGGTTGGCGTGAATGCCGCCACACAACTCGACGGAGAAATCACCGCCCATGCTCAGCACGCGCACGTTGTCGCCGTACTTCTCGCCGAACAGCGCCATGGCGCCTTTGCTCTTGGCGGTCTCGATGTCGGTTTCTTCGGTTTCAACCGGCGAGTTCTTGCGAATCTCGGCGTTGACGATGTCTTCCAGCGCTTTCAGCTGTTCAGGCTTGATGGCTTCGAAGTGACTGAAGTCGAAGCGCAGGCGCTGACTGTCGACCAACGAGCCTTTCTGCTGAACGTGCTCACCCAACACGTTACGCAACGCGGCGTGCAGCAAGTGCGTGGCCGAGTGGTTCAGCGCTGTCGCGTGACGCACGTCAGCTTCAACGTGAGTTTCCACTGGCGAGCCAACGGTCAGGCTGCCCAACGCCAGCACACCGTGGTGCAGGAACGCGCCGCCGGTCTTGGTGGTGTCGCGCACATCGAAACGGCCGTTACTCGATTGCAGATAACCACAGTCGCCGATCTGGCCGCCGGATTCAGCGTAGAACGGGGTCTGATCGAGAACGACTACACCCTCATCGCCTTCACTGAGCACATCGACCGATTGCCCTTCTTTATAGAGAGCGACAACCTTGGCCGAACCGCTGGTGGCCTTGTAACCGGTAAACTCGGTGGCCACATCAACCTTGACCAGCGTGTTGTAGTCCAGACCGAACGAGCTGGCCGAACGGGCACGGACGCGCTGGGCTTCCATTTCGCGTTCAAAGCCGGCTTCGTCGACGGTCAGGCTGCGCTCGCGGGCGATGTCGGCGGTAAGGTCCATCGGGAAACCGTAGGTGTCGTACAGTTTGAACACCACGTCGCCGGGCACCACGGTGCCTTTGAGTTCCAGCAGATCCTGCTCGAGAATTTTCAGGCCGTGCTCCAGGGTCTTGGAGAACTGCTCTTCTTCAGCCTTGAGTACGCGCTCGATGTTGGACTGCTGTTTCTTCAACTCCGGGAACGCTTCGCCCATCTCGGCGACCAGCGCCGCGACGATTTTGTAGAAGAAGCTACCGGTCGCGCCCAGTTTGTTGCCGTGACGACAGGCGCGACGAATGATCCGGCGCAGCACGTAACCGCGGCCTTCGTTGGACGGCAACACACCGTCGGCGATCAGGAAACCGCACGAACGAATGTGGTCGGACACCACCTTGAGCGAAGATTGGTCGTCATTGCTGCAGCCAATGGCCGAGGCGGACGCGCTCAGCAGGTTCTTGAACAGGTCGATTTCATAGTTGGAGTGAACGTGCTGCATCACCGCACTGATCCGCTCCAGGCCCATGCCAGTGTCGACCGACGGCGCTGGCAGCGGATGCAACACGCCGTCGGCGGTGCGGTTGAACTGCATGAACACGTTGTTCCAGATCTCGATGTAACGGTCGCCGTCTTCTTCCGGCGAGCCCGGCGGGCCGCCCCAGATGTGGTCGCCGTGATCGTAGAAAATCTCGGTGCAAGGGCCGCACGGGCCGGTATCGCCCATGGTCCAGAAGTTGTCGGACGCGTACGGCGCGCCTTTGTTGTCGCCAATACGGATCATGCGCTCGGCCGGCACACCGATCTGCTGGGTCCATATGTCGTAAGCCTCGTCATCCGAGGCATAGACCGTTACCCAGAGTTTTTCCTTGGGCAGTTTCAGGACACCGGTCAGGAAGGTCCAGGCGTAGGTGATCGCGTCGTGCTTGAAATAGTCACCGAAGCTGAAGTTACCCAGCATTTCGAAAAAAGTGTGGTGACGAGCGGTATAACCGACGTTTTCCAGATCGCTGTTCTTGCCACCGGCACGCACGCACTTCTGGCTGCTTGTTGCGCGGGTGTACGCACGTTTTTCCTGGCCCAGGAAGCAGTCCTTGAACTGGTTCATCCCCGCGTTAGTGAACAGCAGGGTTGGGTCGTTGCCCGGAATCAAAGAGCTGGAGGCTACACGGGTGTGGCCTTGCTCTTCGAAGAAGCGAAGGAAGGCTTCACGGATTTCTGCGCTTTTCATTAGGTTCTTCCACGGAGGCTGCGGCCAAAGGCCTGTGCGAAACGTCAACAGACGAAGCGACGGCAAAGGGCCGCATTATATCGGCCCTGCGCGCGGGGTACAGCGTGTTTATACGATAGAAGCGCTCAATTGGACGGCTAACGCGGTCAGTGCCGCGAAAACTCGACGAATGTCGCGATGACTTGCTCTACTTGCGCGCGGCTGACGTCCATGTGCGTGACCATTCTAAGGCGACCGGCGGCGCTGAGCGTGATCCCGCGCTCTGCGGCAAAGGCCTTGATCGCTTCGGCCCGGTCGCCGATCTGCACGTAGACCATGTTGGTCTGCACCGGCTCGACGTCGTAACCGGCGTGACGAAGACCTTCCGCGAGAAATTGCGCATTGGCATGGTCGTCGGCCAGGCGCTGAACGTTGTGATCCAGCGCATACAGCCCCGCCGCCGCCAGAATCCCGGCCTGGCGCATGCCACCGCCGACCATCTTGCGCAGGCGTCGCGCCTTGCCGATCAGCTCGACGGAACCGCACAAGACGGAACCGATTGGCGCGCCCAGACCTTTGGACAGGCAGACCGAAACTGAATCGAAATGCTGGGTGATCTCACGGGCATCAACCCCCAGTTTTACCGCTGCGTTGTACAGGCGCGCGCCGTCGAGGTGCAGCTGCAACCCGTGCTCGCGGCTAAAG
The DNA here is from genome assembly GCF_054897705.1 of Pseudomonas sp. GB2N2. Taxonomy (NCBI): domain Bacteria; kingdom Pseudomonadati; phylum Pseudomonadota; class Gammaproteobacteria; order Pseudomonadales; family Pseudomonadaceae; genus Pseudomonas; species Pseudomonas sp. GB2N2. Next base: position 138,488 of record NZ_CM142701.1, on the reverse strand, counting down.
CTGCGGGCCCGGGCCAGATACTCAAGTGGCAGCACCTTGCCCTGCATCGTGTTTTCCAGCGCCAGCAGGCGGGTACGGGCGAAATGGAAGTCGTCCGGCTTGACCGCCGCCGCTACGTGGGCCAGGTCCAACGAGCCATCGGCCTGGACTTCCAGGGGTTGCGGCTGGATCGAACCGAGCACTGCCGCGCCGCCGCCCTCGTACTTGTAGGTGTGCGCCTGTTGGCCAACGATGTATTCGTCGCCGCGCTCGCAGTGCGCCATCAAGCCCAGCAGATTGCTCATGGTGCCCGTCGGCACGAACAACGCCGCGGCAAATCCCAACCGTTGCGCCAGCTCGGCTTCCAGACGATTGACCGTCGGATCTTCGCCATACACGTCGTCACCAGTGGCCGCGCGGGCCATCGCGTCGAGCATCCCGGCGGTCGGTTGGGTGACGGTGTCGCTGCGAAGATCGATAACGCTCATGAATCCAGCCTCGTTAAGCAGGGGAAAATCCCTTTCAGGAGGGAATTACTGCGGTCATGTAGACGAATAATCAACCCTCGGGGGAGGAAAAGGCTTATCGAGGTAACGAAAAACCCGATAGCAATCATCAAAAAGCATGAATGCGCATCCCGAAAATATGTGTTAAAAACGCTGCGCCGCCAGACAATCTGCCGGCAAAACGTTCTCAGGGCGGGGTGCAACTCCCCACCGGCGGTAATTGCGCGCAATGCGCATAGCCCGCGAGCGCTTGGCGACAGACGCAGCTTTGGTTGTGTCAGGCGGCAAGGTCAGCAGACCCGGTGTGATCCCGGGGCCGACGGTCATAGTCCGGATGAAGAGAGAACGGGATTGGCGCCAAAGGGCCGTCCGCAGGCATTCGTGCGAGCGTGCGCACCCTTAAATCCCATTCGATTCATATGCCCTGTTTTAACCATAAACAGGAGTCAGAACATGCAACCCACCGCAATCGACAGCAAAAGCAAAAACCATCACGGCGAGCGCGTTGCGTTCATCCAGGCCTGCTGGCACAAGGAAATCGTCGACCAAAGCCGTAAAGGCTTCGTCACCGAAATGATTGCCCAGGGTTATCAGGAATCGGACATCGACTTCTTCGAAGTCGGCGGTGCGTTTGAAATGCCGTTGCATGCCAAGTTGCTGGCCAAGACCGGCCGTTATGCCGGTATTGTGGCGGCAGCCCTGGTTGTGGACGGCGGGATTTACCGGCACGATTTCGTCGCCCAGTCGGTGGTCAGCGGCCTGATGCAGGTTCAACTGGAAACTGAAGTGCCGGTGTTCTCGGTGTCCTTGACCCCGCACCACTTCCACGCAGGCGAAGAACATCAGAAGTTCTTCTTTGACCACTTTATGCACAAAGGTCAGGAAGCGGCGAAGACCTGTGCGGATACACTGCACAAAATCCGTGCGCTGCGCCGCAGTGAGCCGCGCGCGGTAGCGGTCTAGTCCACAACCCTGTGGGAGCGGGCTTGCCCGCTCCCACAGGGATTTCGGCTGGATTCGAGTCCGGATCAGGCCAGGTTTTGTTCGGTGGCCGGGACGATCAGGATGCCGGCGCGCAGGCCGTTCTTGACCTTCGGGTTGGGGAAGATGATGCGAGCGCCCTCCTCCTCGATGATCCAGCGCGTCTGCGCGATGTCTTCGGCCAGCAGGTAACCCACTTCCAGTTCCGAAAAATTCTCGATGTCCGCCGGCAGGTTCAGGCGGAAGCTGTCGCTGTGCTTGATAATTTCCCGCGCCACGCTGAACAACTGCAAACCGTCCAGCGATGCGTCATTCAGCGCAGGCTCGTTGCCTTCGATGATCTGTTTCAGGCGAGTTTCCAGCAGACCGACATTGACCCCGTCGTTTTGCCCGAACGGCCGCGCCTTGCCCAGTTCCAGGGTGAAAGACTCGGCACCGAGCTTGTCGTAGGTGTACGAGCTGAAAACGATCGACGGTTTGTTCTGCAGCAACACCGCTTGCATTCCCGCAGCCCGCAGGCGCGCCAGTTCCAGACGTGAATGCTGACGATCTTCCTTCCACGGGTACAGGGCAAACTGCTCGATTTTCGAGCCGCGAATCGCGGTGTGCAGGTCGTAATGCAGACGTGAACGATCTGGCAGGCTGAAGAAACTCGCAGCCAGCCGCTCCAGTTCGCAGGCGCGCAAGGCTTCTGAACCGCTGGTTTGCTCGTGACGGCCGTTGAACAGCCGATTGACGTCCTGCTCGATGAAACGCTCGCCCTTGCGAATCGCTTCCGGATTGCCGAACAGGAACAGAATGCGTGCCCGCGGCTTCACGTCGCCGCGAGCGATGTCATGCAGCAGGCGATCGAGCAACTCGATCGGCGCCGTTTCGTTGCCATGGACTCCCGCCGACAGCAGCAGGTCCAGGCCATTGTCTCGCGCTTGCGGTGGCCGGACTTCCAGCGCACCTTCGCTCAACCAGCGCATCCGCACGCCTTCGACAGTCAGTTGAGTCTTCTCCGCCGGTTCACGGCCGGCGAGGGTCAGTTCAAGCAGTTTGCCGAGCGCGAGCATAGAGCGGTTTCCTTAGTGGTCGTGATTGCAATCCGGGCCGTGCTCGTGGTCTTCGTCACCGACTTCAGCCGGTTCCATTTCCAGTTGCAGACTGACCAGATTAGTCGCCAACGGGCGCAGCAGCAGGTTGGCGTACTCCGCGTCACCTTCTTCAACGTCCACGCCGATCAGCAACTGGCCGCGGCCGTCATGCTGAATCCACAGCTCTTTGCCTTGCCAAATGACCGCGACGCGGGTGCAGGAAGTTTCCAGTTGCGTGCCGTCGGTGTCTTCAAGGATCAGCTGCAGGGTATCGCTCATATCTTTTACGCTCTCGACGTTCAATTGATCTGGAATGGATAAACCGCGCCCAGTTTAAGGATTTGCGTCAGTTCATCCAGTGCCGTCCGGCACTCAAGCAGCAATTGCGGGTCCGCGAGGTCGGTTTCGGCCATGCGGTCGCGATAGTGCTTGTCGACCCATTCGGTCAACGTGCCGTACAACGGTGCAGTCATGATAACCCCTGGGTTGACGGCCGCCAGTTCGGTTTCGTTCAGCGCCACTCGCAAGCGCAGGCACGCCGGGCCACCGCCGTTCTGCATACTTTGCTTGAGATCGAAGACTTTGACTTCGCGGATCAATCCACCGGAGCTGGTCAAACCTTGCAGGTACTGCCAGACACGTTCGTTGCCACGGCATTCTTCCGGCACGATCAACAGCATCGAGCCGTCAGGACGCGACAGCAATTGGCTGTTGAACAAGTAGGAACGCACCGCGTCTTCCACGGTGACCGCGGAACGCGGCACGCAGACCGACTGGAAATTCCCGCCGACCTTGGCGAGTTTGCCGTGCAACTCGACCAGCATCTGCTCGGTGTCGAGGAACGCGTCCTCGTGATAGAACAACACCTCGCCGTTACCCACCGCGATCACGTCGTTGTGAAACACACCCTGATCGATCACCGATGGATTCTGCTGGGCGTAGACCACGCCGTCATCGCTCAAGCCATGCAGACGCGCAACAGCTTGCGAGGCTTCGAGGGTCTGGCGCGCCGGGTATTTCTGCGGGGCCGGGTAGCGATTATCGAAGGCGCTGCGACCGAAGACGAAAAACTCGACGCCGGCTTCACCGTACTCACGGCAAAAACGCGTGTGGTTGGCCGCACCTTCGTCACCGAACTGCGCCACGGCCGGCAACGCGGCGTGATGGGCGAAGTGTTTCTGGTCGGCGAACATCGCACCCAGCACGCGGCTGGTGGTCGGGTGTTCGATGCTGCGGTGGTATTTGCAGTTGAGGTTGGCGGCGGTGAAGTGCACACGGCCGTCGGCGGTGTCGGCGCTCGGGCTGACGGTGGCGGCGTTGGCCACCCACATGCTTGACGCCGAGCAACTGGCAACCAGCAGTGGCATCGCGTCTTTGGCGGCGCGCTCAATCACTTGCGCATCAGTGCCGCCGAAGCCCAAGCGACGCAGGGCCGCGACGTCCGGGCGTTCTTGTGGGGCGAGCACGCCTTGCTGGAAGCCCATTTCCATCAGCGCTTTCATTTTCGCCAGACCTTGCAGCGCGGCTTCCTTCGGGTTCGAAGATTGCTGGCTGTTGCTCTGGGACGCGACGTTGCCGTAGGACAGGCCGCCGTAGTTATGGGTCGGCCCCACTAGACCGTCAAAATTGACTTCATAGGATTTCATCAGCGAGGCTCCACGAGAATCTGTTGTTATAGGCTTCAGTAACTATTCAGTAAGACCGTGTCGCGGCCATCGCGAGCAGGCTCACTCCTACAGGTTCGAGGGTGTTCACACATTTTATGTAAGACACAAATCCTGTGGGAGTTAGCCTGCTCGCGATTGGGCGTCACGCCATCTTCACGCCGGGCGTGAGTGCTGCTGGCAACACCAGGCTCGGTGTTTCCAGCGACGCCACCGGGTACGCGCAATAATCCGCAGCGTAGTAGGCGCTGGCGCGGTGGTTGCCCGAGGCACCGACGCCGCCGAACGGTGCGCTGCTCGCGGCGCCGGTCAGCTGTTTGTTCCAGTTGACGATCCCGGCGCGGCTTTCCAGCCAGAACTGCTGATAACGCGCTTCGGAATCCGACAGCAAACCGGCCGCCAAGCCATAGTCGGTGTCGTTGGCTTCAGCGATCGCCGCTTCAAAATCAGCGTAGCGGATCACTTGCAGCAACGGACCGAACAGCTCTTCGTCCGGACGATCCGCAACAGCAGTCACGTCCAGGATGCCCGGGGTCAGCAACGCGGCTTGCGCCTGCGGCTGAGTCATGTCCAGCAGCGCCACCGCGCCATTGGCCAGCAGATGTTCCTGGGCGTCCATCAGTGCTTTCGCCGCTCCGAGGGAAATCACCGAGCCCATGAACGGCGCCGGTTGCTGATCGAATGCGCCGACTTCAATCGTCGAGCTGACCGCCACCAGCCGCGCCAGCAACGTGTCGCCCCACACGCCCTGCGGCACCAGCAAGCGGCGTGCACAAGTGCAACGCTGACCGGCGGAAATGAACGCGGACTGAATGATGGTGTAAACGGCAGCGTCAAGGTCCGCCACTTCGTCGACGACCAGCGGGTTGTTACCGCCCATCTCCAACGCCAGAATCTTGTCCGGACGTCCGGCAAACTGCTGATGCAGATGATTGCCGGTGCGGCTCGAACCGGTGAAGAACAGGCCGTCAATGCCCGGATTCGCCGCCAGGGCGATCCCGGTTTCGCGAGCGCCTTGCAGCAGGTTCAACACGCCTGCCGGCAGGCCTGCTTCGATCCAGCACTTGACCGTCAGCTCGGCGACTTTAGGCGTCAGTTCACTTGGCTTGAACAGCACGCTGTTACCGGCCAGCAGTGCCGGCACGATGTGGCCGTTAGGCAAGTGACCCGGGAAATTGTAAGGACCGAACACCGCGACCACGCCATGCGGCTTGTGGCGCAAGACGGCGGTGGCGTCACCCAATGGGCCGCTCTTCTCGCCGGTGCGTTCGCGGTAGCTCTGCACCGAGATCGCAATCTTGTTGATCATGCTGGTGACTTCAGTCGCCGATTCCCACAGCGGCTTACCGGTTTCTTCACCGATGCAGCGTGCGAGTTCGTCAGCGTGGTTTTTCAGCGCGGCGGCAAACGCCTCCAGCACCGTGATGCGCTCATCCAGGGTCCGACGGGCCCAGTTCGGGAAAGCCTGACGCGCGGCTTGCACGGCGGACTCGACCTGAGCGGCCGTGGCACCCTCGCCGGTCCACAGCACTTGCTGAGTCACCGGGTTCAGCGACTGGAACGCTTCGCCCTGACCGGCCAGCCATTCACCTGCAATGTATAGCGAATTCATTACTTCGACTCCCGGGCAACGGACAACGGTACGGCGCGCACTTGGTCGCCGGCGTTGAGTTGAAGACGTTTGGCCGTCTGCTGATCGACCACCAGCGTGCCGGCGGCGAAGCGTGCTGGCGCGGCAGTGATCCGGCAGTCTTCGCGCTTGCGGTTGTGAATCAGGAACGGCGTGGCGTCATCGCCCGGCGTGCCCACGGCGAGGATCAGTGCCTGGCTGTCACGGACCGCGCGGATTTTGCCGGTTTCGCACTCCACCGCCGGGCCGGCGTCGAAAATGTCGACGTAACCCTGATAGCTGAAACCTTCACTTTTCAGCATCGACAGCGCCGGCTCGGTGTCAGGGTGAACCTGACCGATCACGTTGCGCGCATCCGGCGACAGGAAACAGGTGTACAGCGGGAATTTCGGCATCAGTTCGGCGATGAACGCCTTGTTGCCCACGCCGGTCAGGTAATCGGCCTGGCTGAATTCCATCTTGAAGAAGTGCCGGCCCAGGCTTTCCCAGAACGGCGAGCGCCCGGCTTCGTCGGACACACCGCGCATTTCGGCGATGATCTTGTTGCCGAACAACTGCGGGAACTCGGCGATGAACAGCATGCGCGCCTTGGCCAGCATGCGGCCATTGAGGCCGTTGCGGTAGTCGGCGTGCAGGAACAACGAGCACAGCTCGGAATTGCCGGTCAAGTCGTTGGCGAGGAACAGCGTCGGGATTTCCCGGTAGATGTTCAACTCTTGCGAGGCGCTGACCGTCAGGCCGACCCGGAAGTTGTACCAAGGCTCTCGCAGGCCGACGGCGCCGGCGATCGCGGAAATACCCACCACGCGGCCGTCGTCATCTTCGAGCACGAACAAGTAGTCCGCATCGCCGCGCCCGGCTTCGCCGCGAAAAGTCTTCTCGGCCCAGCCGACCCGATGGGCCAGACGCTCTTCGTTGGCCGGCAAAGTGGTCAGGCCGGTGCCGGTGCTGCGGGCCAGGTCGATCAGAGCGGGTAAATCGCTGCTGCGTACGGGACGAACGATCATGCTATCTCCTCAAACGGGCCGCTTGCGCCACCCGCGAAACACTTGCTGCTTAGCAGTTTGACAAGCAGGCGTTAAACCGCCACCAGGCGCACGCTCGCACCTTCACCGACGCCCAGGGCTTCGGCTGTTTCCAGATCCAGGGTCACGGGTTTGCCCGGCGCGTAATCGAGCTCGAGCAACACGGCGCGGTAATCCTGCAACTGGGCGTTGGCCACCAGGTACTGACGACCGACGCCTTTGACCGGCTCGCCGATTTTCACCGGCACCACGCGGCTCTGGGCGATCGAACGGATCCCCGAAACGCGGGCATGCAGGGTCGGGCCGCCGTCAAAAATGTCGATGTAGTGATCGGTCTCGAAGCCTTCGCGCATCAGGATGTCGAAGGTGATCTGCGCCCGCGGGTGCACCTGGCCCATCGCTTCTTGCGCGGTGTCCGGCAGCAACGGCACGTAGATCGGATAGTGCGGCATCAGCTCGGCGAGGAACGTGCGGCTCTTCAGCCCGCACAAACGCTCGGCTTCAGCGTAGTTGAGGTCGAAGAAGTTGCGACCGATGGCGTCCCAGAACGGCGAGTCGCCATTTTCATCGCTGTAACCGACGATCTCGGTCACCACGGAATCGGCAAAACGCTCGGGATGGCTCGCCACAAACAGCAAGCGACCACGGGAGTTGAGCTCGGCCCAGGGCGAACCCACCAGCTCGCGCTGCACGTAGAAACTGGTCAGCAAGCTATTGCCGGTCAGGTCGTGGCACTGGGAGAGCACGTGAATCTTGTTATGAATCTTCAGCTCGCGGGAAGCGTGGACGAAGGTTTCATTGCGGAAGCTGTAGAACGGCTCGGAATAACCGGCCGAGGCGACGATGGCCGAGCAGCCGACCAGTTTGCCGGTGGCGGAATCTTCGAGGACGAAGAAGTAGCTTTCTTCACCGTTGAAACTGACTTCGGCGGCAAACGAGGCTTCGCTCGCGGCGATCTTGTCGCTCAGGCGTTCAACGTCATCCGGCAAGGAAGTGACACCAATCGGGCTGTCCGCAGCCAGACGCTGTACCTCGCCCAGATCAGCCATTTGCGCGGGGCGCATCACCAGCATGGTGTCACTCCTTTCTCATATTCTTTGAGGAAAATAAGCCGGGCAGTCATTGCTGACACGCGGACCAATGTGGGAGCGGGCTTGCTCGCGAAAACGGTGCATCAGTCGACATTGTTGCTGTCTGATCCACCGTTTTCGCGAGCAAGCCCGCTCCCACATTTGATCCAGTCCGGCATAAAAATTTGTTCGACGCCTGAAAAGTCAGGCGTCGAAGGGTCTATCAGGCTTGCGTCAGTTTCGCTGCGGCGCGCTCGAAACGGTCCAGGCCGGCGTCGATGTCCGCGTCTTCGACCACCAGGCTCGGGGCGAAACGCACCACGTCCGGGCCGGCTTGCAGAATCATCAGGCCTTCACGCTCGGCGGCGTTGAAAATGTCCTTCGCCTTGCCTTTCCAGGCATCGCTCAGCACGCAACCGATCAACAGGCCCAGGCCGCGCACCTGAGTGAACAGGCCGTACTTCTCGCCGATCTGCTCAAGGCGGGCCTTGAACTTGTCGTGCTTGGCATTGACGCCGGCCAGCACTTCGGGGGTGTTGATCACGTCGATCACCGCTTCGGCGACCGCGCACGCCAGCGGGTTGCCGCCGTAAGTGGTGCCGTGGGTGCCGACGACCAGATGCTTGGCCAGCTCTTCAGTGGTCAACATCGCGGCGATCGGGAAACCGCCGCCCAGGCTCTTGGCGCTGGTCAGGATGTCCGGCGTCACGCCGTAATGCTGGTAGGCGAACAGCTTGCCGCTGCGGCCCATGCCGGTTTGCACTTCGTCGAACACCAGCAGCGCATTGTGCTCGTTGCACAGCTCACGGGCGCCTTGCAGGTAAGCCAGTTCGGCCGGCAACACACCGCCCTCGCCCTGGATCGGCTCCAGCACGACTGCGCAGGTCTTGTCGGAAACGGCGGCTTTCAATGCCGCCAGGTCGTTGTACGGTACGTGGGTGATACCGGTGATTTTCGGACCAAAGCCGTCGGAATACTTCGACTGGCCACCGACGTTCACCGTGAACAACGTACGTCCGTGGAAGCTGTTGAGCGCGGCGATGATTTCGTACTTCTCGCTGCCGAACCGGTCAAACGCGACACGACGGGCCAGCTTGAAAGCGGCCTCGTTGGCTTCGGCGCCGGAGTTGCAGAAGAACACACGCTCGGCAAAGGTCGCATCGATCAGCTTGTGCGCCAGGCGCAAGGCCGGCTCGTTGGTGAACACGTTGGACACGTGCCACAGCTTGTTCGCCTGTTCGGTCAAGGCACCGACCAGCGCCGGGTGCGCGTGGCCCAATACGTTGACGGCAATCCCGCCGGCGAAGTCGATCAGCTCGCGGCCAGACTGGTCCCAAACGCGGGAACCGGCACCACGCACAGGGATGAAAGCGGCAGGCGCATAGTTGGGAACCATTACCTGGTCGAAATCGGCGCGTTCTACCGCAGCGTGCTCAACGGACATCGGAGTCTCCTGAAGAGGAACACTCGCCTGAAACTGGCGAGCTTGGTGAGGATTGTAAGGACAGTTTTCAGCTCGGCCTTGCCGCCAAGCGACAACTTCTTATAGCGCAAACCCAGGTTTTTATCGGGTTTACGGCAATGCGACATATAGGGTCGCAAAGGCGCAGTTTAAACCGGCGGCGCAGTTTATAGGCGCGTCTGTCGAGCGGTGCGGTAAATATGTACCGCACGCTGTGCTCCATCGTTTGTTTTGCTTGGGTTCCGAACCCTCGCTAACGGATTAGCGCAATGAATCAGCAACAACTGGAGCCAACCGACCCGCCGGACGCGCATTTTCATCACGCGTTCAATAACGTGCCCGACTGGCTGTTGAAAGCCTCGCCCGCGACGCGCGCGGCGGTGAAAGGTGTGCGGCTACAATTTCCTGACTGGCACGCCACCGCTACCCGCCAGCAGCACCAGTCGCTGAAAAGGGTCAGCGAGGAACACTGGACCCTGCGCAATCGTCTGGAAGCGAGGCTGTCCAGATTGCAAAACGCCCGGGACTTCGCCGAATCACGCCTCACGGTGGCATTGAAATCCCGTTTTGACCTCGACCTGGACGTCAAGACCACTTTCCTGCGTCTGTATATCCCACAGCGCATCCCATGGTTTGGGATCAACTCGGGCGCCGCGCGCACCTGGACGGTGTCGTTGCTCGATGCCGCCCTTCACAACTTTCAGGATGCGGAAACCGATGCGGACGCGTACGAGTCCGCTTCGACGTTCATCACCCAGCCCTCCCCCAACGGACAGTTCGAAACGCTGCCCGCGATCAAGCGTCGCCTCTCCATTCAGGATTTCACCCAACTGTGTCGAGAACTGGATATCGGCGGCCAATACGAGGCTTACCTGAAAGATTTCCTCGGGTTCACCGATCCAGTGAGCAGCGCGGTGCTGAAATCCAGCGTCATCGACACGCAAAAAGCCGCCCTTCGAGTGGCGTTGGAACAGGCCGACATGCGGGGAGATTTGCCGACAGACTTGTTGCTGGATTTTCGCGAAGGCGTGCGGCGGGATGATCGACTGCTGTACGGGCATGAGCTGAACATCATGTCCTCGTCATTGACCGGCATTGTGATTTTTGCGCCCAACCTCAAACGCTCGCGCCAGGCTGTGCCGATCATTGCCTACATTCCCGATGATCCGGAACATCCGCTCAAACACTATCCCGACTCGCTGGCATTCATCAACGACCTGACCCGCAAGCTGCGCGCTCCCGCTTACCAGGCGTTCTTCAGCCGCTTTGTCGATCATCAGGAGCGTGGGCAATTTTTTGCCGATCTGTCCCGGCGCTTGAGCAGCGTCATCTGGCATGAGCGCCCCTACGGCGATCCACTGCCCAGTTGGCGCGACACGCCGATCTACAAGCCCAACCTGCAGTTTTCGGTGACGCCGATCGACAGCGATTTGTGGACCCACCTCTACCAAAGGCAAGTGAACAAGATCCTCAATGACGCCCGCACTTTGGCCGTTTCCACCGCCAGCGCCGACCGCGCGGCGCGCTGGGCGCGGTGGGATGCCTTCACTAAAGTCGCAACCACGATTCTTGAAGTCGCAGCGTTTGTCGCCCTGCCCTTTGTGCCATTTCTGGGCGAAGCCATGCTCGCCTACATGGCCTATCAGGTCCTCGACGAAACGTTCGAAGGCATTATCGACTGGGCCGAAGACCTCAAGACCGAAGCCTTCGGGCACGTGATGACGCTCATTGAATCGGTGGTGCAACTCGGCACCTTCGCGGTGGGCGGCGCCTTGGCGGCTGGTGCGTTCAGCCGTTTGATGTCCAGCGATGCGGTGGCACTGTTTTCTCCGCTGAAACCGGTCGAAACCGAGACGGGTAAAACCCGTTACTGGAAAGCCGATCTCGCGCCTTACGAGCAGCCGGTCGATTTGCCGACATCGGCTAAACCCGATCAGCGCGGCCTGTATCAACAGGCGGGCAAAACCTTGCTGCGTCTGGAAGACCGGTTGTATGCCGTCAAGCCCGATAGCGACACCGGCCGTTTCCAGATTGAGCATCCACAGCGCGCCGACGCCTACCGGCCGTCACTGCGACACAACCAGCATGGCGCCTGGCAAACCGCGCTGGATCAACCGCTGACGTGGGACCGGGACACGGTGATGCGTCGGCTCGGTCACAGTGTCGAATCGTTCAGCGGCGCCGAGCGCGAGCAAATCCTGCGCATCAGCGGCTTCCACGACAATGTAGTGCGCGAAATCCATGTCGAGAATCAGCGCCCGCCTTCGTTACTGACCGACACGATCAAGCGCTACACCCTCGACCGCGACATCCAGGCGCTGACTAAACAGCCCGGCCACCCCGATCACTATCAAGCGCTGAACCAGCGCCTGTCGTTGTTCGAATCGCGTTACCGCGAACTGGAAAAAACCGAGGATCGCCAAGTCCTGCTGTTGCAGGGCGAAGTCCGAGGCTTGCCCACCGACATCGCGCAAGAACTGGTGGACAACGCTTCCGGCAGCGAGCTGATGCAACTGCACAGCGGGCGCATTCCACAACGCCTGAAAGACGTGGCCGTCAAAGCCATGGAAGCGGTACGCGTCGCCCGGGCTTATGAAGGGTTCTTTCTCGACGGCATGGACACAGCGGACACTCACCGACTGGCGTTGCACAGCCTCGAATCGATGCCCGGCTGGCCGGCCCGTTTGCGAATTGAAGTCAGGGAGTTTTCCGAAACCGGGTCAGTGCGCGACAGCATTGGAGAGACTGACGCGCCGCTCCTCAAGACTCTGGTGCACGCCGATGACGGCACTTATCAGGTGTATGGAGAAACCGAGCCAGCGACCGATTTCTATCACGCTTTGTTTGAGGCATTGCCTGAGATGGAGCGCACGGCGCTGGGGTTTACTGCACGGGACAGCGGAGGGCTCGAGAAGCGCTTAGCCGAACAGGCGATCAATCAGCCAGCGTTGCGCACGCTGTTCGCCAAAAATCCCCATCGCAAACCCTTTTACGACCCGACAACCATGCGCTTACCCGGTGGCACTGAAGGCTACCGCCGAAGTCATGCGCAGACGCCGACATTAAATGACCGGGTTCGCGAGGTTTATCCCAGCCTGTCAGCGGAGGAATTGGGCGTCATCGTCGCCGATCTGCAACGTCACCCGGATGGTCCGCGAACAGAACTGTCGCGGCTGGGCCGTGAACTGGAGCGATTGCATGGAGATTTGGAGCGTTGGGTCAACAATACTCCCACAGGCCACCACGACACCGGGCATGCGCTCAACGACCTGGATTTACAGGCCACACGAAATAATCGCCGGTTGCTGGCGCAGGAAATTCAGCGCAGTTGGCGACGTCAGTCCGACCGTGACTTCGATGTGCCAGACGGCGCCGAACGTTATGTACTGCGGTTCGCGGAACCCATTTCGGGAGATCTGCCAAAACTGACGGCGGACTTCAGCCACGTCTCGCTGCTGGCACTTGAAGGACATCACGGGACGCAAGGTGTACCCGGCTTTCTGGCGCAATTCACCGGACTTCACCGATTGGAGTTACGCCGCTTCTCCCTGAATTCGCTGCCAGAAGCTATCGGGCAAATGGCCGATCTTGAGGCGTTGGTGCTCAGCGAGTGCGCAATCAGGATTGATGCTGTCGCCTGGGCAAAGCTGTCATCGATAAAGAAACTGAGGGTGCTCGATCTCTTCAAAAATCCAATCGATGGCGTGCCGCAGATTGATTCAATGCCCCAACTCACTCATCTGGACCTGAGCGAAACCGGATTGACCGGTATCCCCGACGGCGCCCTGCAGAGCACTCGTCTCAACACACTCTTGTTGATGAACAACACCATCAGCGAGTTGCCGGCCGAATTGTTCGAGAGCCCGGTGTATGAAAAGCGCGGTGTGCATCTGGCGGACAACCCTCTGGACGAACAGGCACGCAACCTGATCAAGCAGTTTTACTTCGAGACTTCTTACGATATGGATGTCATGGCGCCCGAAGCAGACATCCATCGCGTCAATGCGCTGTATCCACACCTGGGATTCGACCAGGCGAGCGACTTTGTCTACGAATTGCCCGGCACGATGGCCGAGGGGCGCGTCGAACTGGCGAAGCTGGAAACAGAACTCGCACAATTGAGCAACGACCTCGCCGCTTGGACAGCGGACGTGCCGGCGCTGCATCCGCTTTCAGGTCAACCGTTCACGGTCGAGCAACTGGCTACCGAGCACGCCAACCGTGATGAGTTCAAGCAAGCGCTGGAGCGTTGCTGGCGGCATGAGTCTGAACTGGATGATTTCAACGATTTGCTTGAGCCAACGTTTGAGCTGCTCATCACTGAAACGATCAATGGAGAGCTGCCCGCCCTCAATGCCGACTTCGGCCATGTGTCCACGCTGGAGCTGCAAAGTGTAGAAGGTGCGACGCGAATCGGACGGTTCCTGGAGTCATTCCCCAAGCTGCAAACCTTGCGTTTGCGCGACTGTCATCTGGGCAACATGCCTGACGCCGTGTTCAAAATGGGTCAACTGCGCTCACTGTCAATGCCCCAGTGCCGCATCAGCTTGTCAGCGGAATCTGCAAACGCATTGGCCAGCATGGAGCATCTCGACTACCTCGATCTGGGCAACAACCCGCTGGGTCATACGCCTGATGTGCGGCAAATGCCGAACCTGTCGACCGTTCTGCTCAACAACACCGGAATCACCGACATCCCGCCCGGGCTGCTTCATCTGGAGGAGCTGGACTGGGCAGACTTGAGCATGAACGCTATCACTGAAATACCCAGCGACCTGATGGAACTGCCCGTGGAAACGGCGGAAAACATCACCTTGCGCGGCAACTCGTTTTCAGCGGAAAGCCTGGGACGGCTGATCAACTATTTCGAAAGAACCCGCGTGGATTTCGGAGTCGAAGAAGTGATCAACCAGGGAGAAATGGATATCTCGACGTCTGAAGGGTCCGAGATCGAGGCTTGAATCAGCCTCGCTCGGACGGCACCGACGACAATTCGAAGGGGCTGCTGCTGCGCCGCTGGTTGCGATCTTCCCGCGGCGTGGCGCCAAAGAAGTTGCGGTAGGCGCTGGAAAAATGTGGCCCCGACGAGAAGCCGCACGACAGGCCGATCTGGATGATCGACTTGCTGGTTTGCATCAACATCTGCCGGGCCTTGTTCAGGCGCAGCTCCAGGTAATACTGGCTTGGTACACGGTTGAGGTATTGCTTGAAAATCCGCTCCAGTTGCCGGCGGGACACGCACACATGCTGGGCGATTTCGTCGGTGGTCAGCGGTTCTTCGATGTTGGCTTCCATCAACAGCACCGCTTGGGTCAGCTTCGGATGGCTGGAGCCCAAGCGGTTTTGCAGTGGAATGCGTTGGCGCTCGCCACCTTCGCGGATGCGCTCGACCACCAATTCCTCGGACACGGCGCCCGCGAGTTCGGCGCCGTGATCACGGGCCAGCACGGCCAACAGCAAGTCGAGAACCGACAGGCCGCCGCACGCCGTCAGACGATCGCGATCCCAGTCGAACAGATGGCTGGTGGCGATGACCTTCGGGAAGCGTTCGGTGAAATCATCCTGCCAGCGCCAGTGCACAGCGGCGCGATAACCATCGAGCAAACCGAGTTGCGCCAACGGATACACACCAGCGGACAAACCGCCGATCACACAACCGGCACGCACCATTTGCTTCAGCGAGCTGCTGAGCGCCGGCGCAAGCGAAGTCGGCGGTTCGTCGGCGAGCAGGAACAGTTTCTGGAAATTTTCGAGCTTGCCGGCCCAAGGTTCACCGGGCAATTGCCAGGCGCCTTCGGTCTGCGGTTCGGCCTGCAAGAACGACAGTTCGTAGACCACGTCCGGATGCACACGCTGGGCAACACGCAAGGCCTCCTCAGCCAGCGCAAGCGTCAGTGCTTTAGTGCTGGGCCAAATCAGGAAACCAATTCGATGGGCAGTCATGGGCGGGTGATCCGAAGCGAAGAACGGTGATGAAGGCATGGGCCAATGCTAGCCCGTAAATGAACGCACATCTCAAACCAACAACGATCTCCTGTAGGAGCCCGGCTTGCCGGCGATGGCGTCTTTGAAATCGCCATCGCCGGCAAGCCGGCTCCTACAGTGTTCGGTGGCGGCCTCTAAATGGCGAAGCATGCACTATCCCGGTGCACAACGGCAGCCTTGATTATTTAAGACTGCCCGAGAGGAATTGCTGCAGACGCTCGGACTGTGGATTGACCAGCACTTCGCGCGGGTTGCCGCTTTCCTCGACCACACCTTTGTGCAGGAACACCAACTGGTTCGACACTTCACGGGCAAAACCCATTTCGTGGGTCACCACCACCATGGTCCGGCCTTCGAGGGCCAGGGCCTGCATCACTTTCAGCACGTCGCCCACCAGCTCCGGGTCGAGGGCCGAGGTTGGTTCGTCGAACAGCATCACTTCCGGTTCCATCGCCAACGCACGGGCAATCGCCACGCGTTGCTGCTCGCCGCCGGACATGTGGCCCGGGTAAGCGTCCTTGCGATGCGCCACGCCCACCTTGTTAAGGTAGTGCTCGGCTTTCTCGCGGGCTTCAGCCTTGGAAAGGCCAAGCACGTGGACCGGCGCCTCCATGATGTTTTCCAGTGCGGTCATGTGCGACCACAGGTTGAAATGCTGGAACACCATCGACAGGCGCGAGCGCATGCGCTGCAGCTGTTTCGGGTCGGCGGCTTTCATCGCGCCGTCCTTGTTCGCCACCAGTTTCAGCTCTTCGTTGTTGAGCAGGATACGGCCGGCGTGCGGCTGTTCCAGCAGGTTGATGCAGCGCAGGAAGGTACTTTTGCCGGAGCCACTGGAGCCGATGATGCTGATCACATCACCAGCCGCCGCTTTCAGGGACACGCCCTTGAGCACTTCGTGACTGCCATAGCGTTTATGCAGGTCTTGGACTTCAAGTTTGTACATGCGGTCGGTTCTCACAAAAACAGTCAGTCAGTCGTTGAGCAAGCGCCCGTGTCGCAGCGCTTCGCGCCCCGCCACCTTGGCCAGCCAGAAACCGGGTTGGGCATAACGCAGCCGTTCAATGGCAAACAGCACCCCGGACGTACCAGCACACACCGTGCTGACCCGATCCGATAACGGATCGATCACTTCGAAAATCTCGTCCCCCGCTTCGATCCACTCACCGGGTTTACGCAGAAAACTGATCACGCCCGGATGCGGCGCAAACAGCAATTCGGTGCCTTCGAACGGCATGCCTTCACACGCTTCCTGCGCAGGTACAGGCCATTCGCCGCTGATCAAGCCTTGCCCGGCGAGGAACGCGAGAATGCCTTCGGCGTAAGCCTCGGCATCCGCACGAGCGGTGTCGGCCTGACCACCCAGTTCAATGGTGGTCGCCAGGCACGCCAGTGGAATCTGCGCCTCCGGGAACAGACGCGACAGACGCAGCCACGGCAGCGAACAGGCTTCGTCGAACGAGCTGCCGCCGGAATCTTCCGCCAGCAAACCCACCTTCACATTCAGGTGCGCCGCCAGCGAACGCCACTGCGGCCAGTGTTGCGGCAAGGCGTACATGTGCAGCGCCGCGTCGGCGTCGCAGTGCAAATCCAGCACCACATCGGCGGTGCAGGCATGGCTGAGCAGCACGCGCTGCAGTCCTTGCAACTGGCTCGCGGCCGGTGGCAATGCGGCCAGCGCATCGCTCATCGCCTGACGGATCAAGCGGATGTTCGCGCTTGGATCGTCGCCCAGTCGCCCGTCCAGTGCCGCGGCCACTGGCGCGCTCAGCTCGACGAAATCACGGTTGAAATTCTTGCCGCTGCCCGCTTCGAAACGTCCTTGGTGATTGCCTTGCAGCAACTGACCGAGGCCGATGGGATTCGCCACCGGCACCAGTTCGATCACACCGTTGAGCAACCCCTGGGCTTCGAGTTCGGTCAGGCGCTTTTTCAGCTCCCAGGCCGTGCGCATTCCCGGCAATTCATCGGCGTGCAAACTGGCCTGGATGTAGGCCTTACGCTCGCCGCTGCCGAAGCGAAACACCGAAATCTGGCGTTCGCTACCGAGATGGCTCCACGGCAATGCATGATCGATGCGTTCCATATCAGTGCTTCCGCGGGGCCAGATAGCCCAGCCAGCGGCGCTCGGCCAGTTTGAACAGCTTGACCAGAATGAAGGTCAGGCACAGGTAGAACACACCGGCGGTGATGTACGCTTCAAACGGCAAGTAGTACTGAGCGTTAACCGTGCGCGCGGCGCCGGTGATGTCGATCAGGGTCACGATGGACGCCAGACTGGTGGTCTGCAGCATCATGATCACTTCGTTGCTGTATTGCGGCAGTGCCCGGCGCAGGGCCGATGGCAGCAGGATGCGCTTGTACATCTTGTAGCGCGACATGCCCATCGCCTTGGCCGCTTCGATCTCACCGTTCGGCGTGGCGCGCAGGCTGCCGGCGATGATTTCAGCGGTGTAGGCGCTGGTGTTGATCGCAAAAGCCAGGCACGCACAGAACGTCGCGCTGGACAGCCACGGCCACAGGAAGCTTTCTCGTACCGCTTCGAATTGCGCCAGTCCGTAGTAGATCAGGAACAGCTGCACCAGCATCGGCGTGCCGCGGATCACGTAGGTGAAGAGCCAGGCCGACATGTTGACGGCGGCATTCTTCGAGACGCGCATCAGCCCCAGCGGCAAGGCCGCCAACAGACCGAAAAACAGCGACAGCGCGAGCAATTTGAGGGTGGTCAGCAAACCGCCGAAGTACAGCGGCAAGGCCTCCCAAATGACGTTGTAGTCGAAGATCATAGATCAGCCGCCCTTACGCCTACCGAGTAGCGCTTCTCAAGGTGACGCAATGCCAGCAACGAGACACTGGTGATCACCAGGTACATCGCCGCCACTGCGAGGAAGAAGGTGAAAGGCTCGCGGGTCGCATCAGCCGCCTGCTTGGCCTTGAACATCATGTCTTGCAGACCCACCACCGAAATCAGCGCGGTGGCCTTGGTCAATACCAGCCAGTTGTTGGTGAAGCCCGGAATCGCCAGGCGAATCATCTGCGGCACCAACACCCGGAAGAACACCTGAAAACTGCTCATGCCGTAGGCCATGCCGGCTTCTGCCTGACCCTTGGGGATCGCCATGAACGCGCCACGGAACGTCTCCGACAGGTACGCACCGAAGATGAAACCCAGGGTGCCGATACCGGCGGCCAGCGGGTTCAGGTCGATGTAGTCGTTGAAGCCGAGCATCGGCGCCACGCGGTTCAGCAGGTCCTGACCACCGTAGAAAATCAGCAGGATCAACACCAGGTCTGGAATCCCGCGGATCACCGTGGAATACAGATCGCCCAACCACGCCAGCCAGCGCACCGGCGACAGACGCAGCGCAACGCCGATCAGCCCCAGGACGATGGCCAGGGCCATGGACGACAAGGCGAGCTGAAGCGTCAGCCATGCGCCATCGAGGATGACAGCCCCGTAGCCTTTCAACATGATTCAGGTCCTCGAAAGTTGGGATGAAAAAATGGCGCAAACCTCAGAGATCCTGTTGCTTGCGCCATTTCGGACTTGTCGCTCGGACGTGTTACTTGCCGTAGATATCGAAGGCGAAGTACTTGTCCTGGATTTGCTTGTATTTGCCGTTCTCGCGAATGGCGGCGATCGCGGTGTTGATTTTGTCTTTCAGCGCATCACCCTTGCGAACCGCGATGCCCACGCCGTCGCCGAAGTATTTGACGTCGGTGAAGGCCGGGCCAACGAAAGCAAAACCTTTGCCGGCGTCGGTTTTCAGGAAACCGTCATCCAGCAGCGTAGCGTCTGCCACGGTGCCGTCGAGGCGACCGGCAGCGACGTCGAGGTAGATTTCGTTCTGCGAGCCGTACGGCTTGATCTCGGCACCCAGCGGGGCCAGGACTTCGCGGGCGAAACGTTCGTGGATCGAACCACGTTGCACGCCGATGTTCTTGCCCTTGAGCTCAGTCAGGCCTTCGCTGACTTGAGTGCCGGCCTT
The DNA here is from genome assembly GCF_054897705.1 of Pseudomonas sp. GB2N2. Taxonomy (NCBI): domain Bacteria; kingdom Pseudomonadati; phylum Pseudomonadota; class Gammaproteobacteria; order Pseudomonadales; family Pseudomonadaceae; genus Pseudomonas; species Pseudomonas sp. GB2N2. The sequence continues at coordinate 119,118 of NZ_CM142701.1, read as the reverse complement.
CATGACCAGGCGGGCCGGGGTGTTGTAGTACTTGTTGCTGAAGTCCACAGACTTCTTGCGGTCTTCAGTGATCGACATGGACGAGAGGATCGCGTCGATCTTGCGCACTTTGAGTGCAGGGATCAGACCGTCGAACTCTTGCTCGACCCACACGCACTTGACCTGCATCTGCTCGCACAGGGCGTTGCCGATGTCGTAGTCGAAACCAACGATGCTGCCGTCCGGTGCTTTGGATGCGAACGGAGGGTAAGCCGCTTCGATACCAATTTTCAGAGGCTTTTCATCGGCGAAGGTTGGCAGGGACAGCACGGACAGTGCCAGGGCGCCAAGCAGCACGAGTTTCTTCATCTTGGGACTCCATCGGTAATGGGCTAAAACGGCAGAGTGAGCGACAGCCCAATATGCGAATGAGTGGAACCGCAAAGCAGTGCTGCGTCTTACAGACCTGTGCGAATTTTCAACACAGGCAACGACGAGCGAGTGATCGGCATTCTAACGACAGGCCGGAAGCCGATATTTCTTCAATGCGACAACAAATTACAGATGCACCGAGAAAGCCGTTCAGGCACGTTGACAGCCTTGCAATTTCATGCAAGAGCAAAAGACAGTTAACCAATCTCTATTGCAAATTGCGGGCCTATTATTGGCAAAGCCTTCTAATCCGGCAAGCGTGGCGTGGGTTCTTATTTTTTGAGGGGGCTGGAAGGCACTGTTGAACGCGGATGGCGTTTCGCAATGCCCCGACTCCGTGCCAGCGGTTACACATTCAGTTACTTGAATGGCCCCAGGTAACAGTGGGAATTGGCCTACAAGTGAAGCCGATAATTATTGGCCGTTGTTTATTGGGGGGTTGATAGATCGCCATCGCGAGCAGGCTCGCTGCTACAGGGGAACACATTCCAAATGTGGGAGTGAGCCTGCTCGCGATGAGGCCCGAACTGCCAACACAAAACCTCAGGCAACAAAAAGCCCCACCAGACTCAATACCTGGCAGGGCTTCAATAACGCCAAACGCTACTTACGCAACATTCATCGTCTTATGCTCATCAATCAAATGCTGCACCACACCCGGATCAGCCAAGGTCGAAATATCCCCCAACCCATCATATTCAGCGGTCGCGATCTTGCGCAGGATCCGGCGCATGATCTTGCCCGAACGGGTCTTCGGCAGCCCTGGCGCCCACTGGATCACATCCGGCGAAGCAATCGGGCCGATCTCTTTACGCACCCAGTTTTTCAGTTCCAGACGCAATTGCTCGCTCGGCTCTTCGCCACCGATCAACGTGACGTAGACATAAATGCCCTGCCCCTTGATGTCGTGCGGCACACCGACCACGGCGGCTTCAGCGACTTTCGGGTGCGCAACCATTGCGCTCTCGATCTCGGCAGTGCCCATGCGGTGGCCGGACACGTTGAGCACATCATCGACGCGACCGGTGATCCAGTAGTAACCGTCTTCGTCACGACGCGCGCCGTCACCGGTGAAATACATGCCGCGGAAGGTCTTGAAGTAGGTGTCGACGAAACGGTCATGATCGCCGTACAGCGTGCGCGCCTGGCCTGGCCACGAATCGAGAATCACCAGGTTGCCCTCGGCGACGCCCTCAAGAATATTGCCCAGGTTGTCCACCAGTGCCGGCACCACGCCGAAGAACGGACGTGCCGCCGAACCCGGCTTCAAGCCATGCGCCCCCGGCAATGGGCTCATCATGTTGCCGCCGGTTTCGGTCTGCCACCAGGTGTCGACGATCGGGCAACGGGATTGGCCAACGTTCTTGTAGTACCAATCCCACGCTTCCGGGTTGATCGGCTCACCGACGGAACCCAGCAGACGCAAGCTGCTGCCATCAGCGCCTTCAACAGCGGCCTTGCCCGACGCCATCATCGCGCGGATCGCGGTTGGCGCGGTGTAGAGGATGTTGACCTTGTGCTTGTCGACGATTTTCGCCACCCGGGTGATGTCCGGATAGTTCGGCACGCCTTCGAACAGCACGGTGGTCGCGCCGTTGGCCAGCGGGCCGTAGACGATATAGGTGTGGCCGGTGACCCAGCCGACGTCGGCGGTGCACCAGTAGATTTCGCCCGGGCGGTAGTCGAACACGCGCTCGTGGGTCATGGCCGCGTACAACAAATAGCCGCCAGTGGTGTGCTGCACGCCTTTAGGCTTGCCGGTGGAACCCGAGGTGTAAAGGATGAACAACGCTTCTTCGGCGCCCATTTCTTTCGGCGCGCAGACACTGCCCGCCACTTTCATCAGGTCTTCGTACCAGATGTCGCGATGCTGGTTCCACTTGATGTTGCCACCAGTGCGCTTGCACACGATGACCTTCTGGATGCTGCTGGTTTCCGGGTTGGTCAGCGCGTCGTCGACGTTGGACTTGAGCGGGATTTTCTTGCCGGCACGGATGCCTTCGTCCGCGGTGATCACCACTTTGGATTTGCAGTCGATGATGCGACCCGCCAGGGCTTCCGGCGAGAAACCACCGAACACCACCGAGTGAATCGCGCCGATCCGGGTGCAGGCCAGCATGGCGACCACGGCTTCAGGGATCATCGGCATGTAGATTGTCACCACGTCGCCGCGGTGCACATCCTGGCCGCGCAAGGCGTTGGCGAACTTGCAGACCTGTTCGTGCAGCTCGCGGTAGGTGATGTTGCGGCTCTCGGCAGGGTCATCCCCTTCCCAGATAATCGCGATTTGATCGCCGCGCTCTTCCAGATGACGGTCGAGGCAGTTGTAGGAAACGTTCAGGGTGCCGTCGGCGAACCATTTGATGTCGACATGGTGATCGTCGAAAGACGTCTGTTTCACCGTGGTGAAAGGCTTGATCCAGTCGAGGCGTTTGGCTTGCTCGCGCCAGAAGCCGTCAGGGTTGACGACCGACTGCTGGTACATGGCTTTGTAGGTTGCCTCGTCGGTGAGCGTGTTGGCCGCTACCTCGGGACGAACGGGATACAGAGAAGCCGCACTCATCTTTCTTACCTCGGTGAAATAGTTGTTGTTGTATGGCCCCAGTTGTAGCCGGGCCGGGGCTATAGAACCATTCGACGATGGTAGTAACAAGCCCCTACAAAACGTCGTGACAAGCCTGGAATGCGTCGGCTAAACGTGCGCAGAACCCTGTGGGAGCGTGGCTTGCCCGCGAAGAACGATATCGCGGTCAACCTGAAAATCCACGGCGCCTAATAACGGTATTCCACGATTGTTACGAAATCCGCCAAAGGTGTTTATCAAAACCCCACCTATATGAATGCCACCCCCACGCCTAAAATCCGCCTCGCCAACAAGGCAAACCCTGATTAACCCAGTTGCAGCCCCCACGAAGGCAGTTTATCAAACACCCGTCACCAAGTTCCACACGCAACCCCACAAAGGTTGCGTGACCCCACTCGACCTCTAAAAGGTAAATCTGAAATGAAAGCTTTATTAGTGCTGGCCCTCTCCAGCCTGTGCGCAATCGCCATGGCAGATGAGGTCCCGACTGATGTCGCACAGCAACAACCGCCTATCGAGGAATACACTTACTCCATGCACCTCGACATCGCCAACGTTGTCTCAATGAGTGAAATCCCCAACGTGTGCAAAGTTGTTCCGGCGACAATGGAATACGACGACTCCCAAGGTCAACGCCACATTCTGCGCTACAGCGTCATGGGTAACGGCTGCACAAACGGCTAATCCCGCCTCCTCTCTTTACGGTTCGACCCACTCGCCCCGCTGTTCAAGGTTGATGAAGCGCCGAACCGTACAGATCGATTTATACGATAGCTTTAAGCGTTTATTTGCGCTTTTTAATCAAATTCATCGGCGTAGTATGAATTCCACACCAAGGCACAACGCCAATGAATCTGGAGCAAACACCATGAAAACCAAATTGATCATCGCCCTGACCCTGTCCGTCCTGGCCGCCAACACCTTCGCCGCCGACGGTTACGACCGCACGGGCTCGGCTGCTTTCACCACCGAAGTCGCTGTCGCTGCTGACGGTTACGACCACACTGGCTCGGCCTCCTTCGCCGCCGATGGCGCTGATCACATCGGCGCAGGCAAGCTCGCTTCCGACGGTTCCGATCACACCGGCGCAGCCAAACTCGCCGCTGATGGTTCCGATCACACCGGTGCCGCCAAACTGGCTGCCGATGGTGCAGATCACGTCGGTGCAGCACGTCTCAGCTGATCACCGAGCGTGACTTTACAGCCCGACTTCGGTCGGGCTTAGTTGTGTCTGGAGCCACCGAAAGCCGACTCAAAACACAACATGTAGTGAAAAACCTCATTTTCTGGCTGTTTTTTGAACAAAAAATTTGCCCACAAAAAAATCTGAAAAAAAATCTGTGTCCGCGATATCCAGCCAAAGCCCTGTAAACCCTCGCTCCGACCGAAAAACCCTTCTTCCCGACCGCTCCATGCGCGGATTCGCCCCACCACGGCCGCAAAAATTTCCCTATAATGCCGACTCAAACGGGCCTGCAATATTCCCTTACAGGGGATGACAGCCAGTCCGAAGCCCAGGCCGACGTCGTCAACGACTGCAGCGCCATCAGCGGCTCTCGGAACCCCGTACAAAATTATGTTTATTTGCCTGCGTGTACCGCTGCAAAAAACGCTATCCAACGCGGCCAGACCGGTCGTGTGAAAAAAACCAATCAGTTTTCACACGGGCATCTGGCCCTCACGCAGGAGACGACACGTCATGCTGAGCTGGGACGAATTCGATAAGGAAGACAGCGGCGAGACCGTGGTTAAAGGCGCCAACGCCGGCCACGCGACAGAAGCCAACATGGACCGCCTCGACACCGCTGGTGGTGTTGCCGCTCAAGAAGCCCGCGCCGTGACCGCGTCCGACTCTGCCGCGATCGCTCGCGCCAAAGCCGCCCTGGACAACCTCGACGTCGCCGAAGGCCTCGCCGAACTCGAAGGCGCCTCCGCCCGCGTCGCCGTCGACGAAAAGCGCATGATCAACTGCCGCGCCGACCTCAACCAACTCGTGCCGTTCAAGTACGACTGGGCCTGGCAGAAATACCTGGACGGTTGCGCAAACCACTGGATGCCGCAAGAAGTCAACATGACCGCCGACATCGCCCTCTGGAAAGACCCGGAAGGCCTGACCGACGACGAGCGCCGCATCGTCATGCGCAACCTCGGCTTCTTCTCCACCGCCGACTCTTTGGTTGCCAACAACCTGGTCCTGGCCGTGTACCGCCTGATCACGAACCCGGAATGCCGCCAGTACATCCTGCGCCAGGCGTTCGAAGAAGCGATCCACACCCACGCCTACCAGTACTGCATCGAATCGCTGGCCATGGATGAAGGCGAGATCTTCAACATGTACCACGAGATCCCATCGGTCGCGAAAAAAGCCACCTGGGGCCTCAAATACACCCGCTCGATCTCCGATCCGAAGTTCGAAACCGGCACCGTCGACACCGACAAAGAATTGCTGCGCAACTTGATCGCCTACTACTGCGTCCTGGAAGGCATCTTCTTCTACTGCGGCTTCACCCAAATCCTCTCCATGGGCCGCCGCAACAAAATGACCGGCGTCGCCGAGCAGTTCCAATACATCCTGCGCGACGAATCCATGCACCTGAACTTCGGCATCGACGTGATCAACCAGATCAAAATCGAAAACCCGCACTTGTGGGATGCTGAGATGAAAGAAGAGGCTTCGCAGATGATTCTGCAGGGGACTCAGCTGGAGATCGAATATGCGCGGGATACCATGCCGCGTGGGGTGTTGGGCATGAATGCGGCGATGATGGAGGACTACCTCAAGTTCATCGCGAATCGTCGTCTTTCTCAGATCGGTCTGAAAGAGGAATATCCAGGCACCACTAACCCGTTCCCTTGGATGAGCGAGATTATGGACTTGAAGAAAGAGAAGAATTTCTTTGAGACGAGAGTTATTGAGTATCAGACTGGTGGGGCGTTGAGCTGGGATTGATCCATCTCGATTTCACCAAGAGCTAACAAAAAAGGGCTGCCCACGATGGCAGCCCTTTTTTTATGCTGGAGAAAAAGCACATTCAACGACAACCAATAACTAGGTATCAATTCGCACGAGCAATAAGAGCACCTCTCGTACATCATTTGCACTCGTAGTCATTCAAAGACAACTGTTCCTTTGCGCAAAATAAATTTACACCATCTACACATAGACCTAGACCCATTGATGGCCATGGGCTATCTTAAGTCGAAGACTGATTAATCACACAGTCACAGCACCGTCAAAAACAAGTCAATCAAAATTCACCATCTATAACCTAATCATTTACATGGAGTTTATCTAGAATGGCACTCCGGTCAAATCTTGTAAATTTAGATGCACTTATAAAGAGGGAGGATTTTGCAGCGTCTGACGAGTCCTCTTCATTCGAGAACGTTTCCACTATTTCGCTGAGAGACTTCACAACTGGTGGCTTGATCGGTCCAAGCTTAAGGAAGCCGGACTTTCAAAGAGAGACGAATCATTGGTCTCCAGAGCAAGTTGTTTCTCTACTCGAATGCTTCGTAAACGGAGATTTAATCCCGTCGGTAATTCTTTGGCAGTCTCCGACTTATCTTTTTGTAATTGACGGTGGGCATCGACTCAGTGTTTTAAAAGCTTGGATTGATGACGATTACGGAGATGGACCCACCTCCCAGCCTTTTTTTGGTTACCATATATCCACAGAGCAGAAAAAAAATGCGACTAAAGTTCGAGCACTTGTAAACAAAAAAATTGGTAGTTGGCAGCATTTCACCGCAAAAATTCAGGATGAAAATCTAGATCCGAATGAGCGAAAAAAAATAAGTGCGCTTATTACCAGAGGCCTTCCAATTCAATGGGTAAAAGGTGATGCAGACAAAGCAGAAAGCTCTTTTTTTAAAATCAACACTAAAGGAACACCGCTCGATAGTATTGAAGAGCTGCTACTGAAAAGCAGAAAAAAACCTATATCCATTGCTGCTCGCGCAATAATTAGAGCAGGAAAAGGGCACAGATATTGGTCGTCCTTTGAGAAAACAAAAGCAGAAAGAATTGAAGAGATTTCGGGCAGACTTCATTCAATTCTCTTTGATCCAGAAATCAAGAGCCCAATAAAAACCTTGGACCTTCCTCTCGGTGGACCAAAGGGTGTAAGAACCGCATTACAAACTTTGATTGACATCGCTCTAATTGCCACAAGAAATCAGCAAGGCACACCCAAAAACGTTTTCGATACTGATGATGATGAAGATGGAACGGCCACAATCCATGTACTAACGAAAACATATGGTTTGGCCGGACGAATTACAGGCAATGAAAATGGAAGTTTAGGCTTACATCCAGCTGTATACTTTTATGGACCTACAGGACGACATTCCGGCCCCATGTTTATGGGGACGATGACGCTCGTAGGCAGAAAACTATCAAATAACGATAAGACTTTTTTTAATAAATTTACGCAGGCTCGATCAAAGCTTGAACACATACTTGTACATCACAAAGATTTAATAGCCACGATTATACAAAAACACATTGGCCCCAAGCGGGTCGACAAGTATGCAGACTTATTGAACGATCTTATTGACCATCTGAACGCTGGCGAGGATCTCAATGAGCTAGAGATAGTTAGAATATCAGGACTTGACGGCAAGATTTTTGTTGGCAGTGGCAGTGACGCCACAAAGAGCTTTAGCGATGATGCAAAAAGTGAAGCCTTTATAATGACAGCACTTCGCAGTTCTATTAAGTGCCCCATTTGCGAAGGATATTTAGATACGGACAAGTCTGTTTCTTATGACCATATAGTTAGAGCTCGCGAAGGGGGGAACGGCCGCTCTGACAACTGCAACCTCACACACCCTTACTGCAATCAGTCAATAAAAAGTTGAAAAGCGGATATGGGTAGCAATCATAGGACCATCGCACCCAGCGACAGCAGATTAATTAAATCTATTGTCAGTACGAGATAAGAGCGCGCGAAACATGCAAAACGAAAAGATATCTCTTCCAAGAAAAGCAGACTGCGTACAATATACCCCTTTAGGCTACTTTCCAGAGGAAGTGGACTTTGAAAACCTGACCAGCAACGAATCACTTTTAACTAGAGAAAAACACCAACTTCTAGAAGGCTTAGTGATTGAATATGTCGCGGAACAATTTTTCGAAACTCCCGAACTCAAAAATTTGATTAATGTTTTAGACGTTGTCACATTAATAACTAAAGGCACATCAAACGATCGTAGCAGCATGCTTGGTCAATACTGCAGCTTTATATGGAAAAAAGATGACTCCGACATTGAGGATTTCATATCAATCCTCCAAAATCTCGCTCTAGGCTGCGCTAACACCACATATATCTGCAAAGAGGAGGGAATGAAATTCTATGCAAAAAAACCCTCAAGCTCAAAATGGCTCCCACTGCAAAGCTATTTACGCAACAAAAGAGCAATAACAGATGCAAAAAAAATAAGGTTTCCACAAGTTGATAATAATTCCAGAAACAACGAGCGCCAACTGTCTTCAATATTGGGCCGATTACTCCCCGCATATAACAAAAGAATTATAAAAGAGGTCATACTTCCCAGAGTCTTTAAAAACTATATAATACAGCCGTTTTTTCGTTCCGGGTGGGATTTGGATCGTATTTTTCGATACCAGGGAAAGCTTTGGGAGTTTGAGTTAAAACACAAATACCCGATCGACAATTATAATTTTTTCGAAGAAATCAACAGTACAAACAATCGTTACTGCCTTTCCTTTGGCATCAATGAAGGGCAAGCCAATATTATTAAACTTCTGGCTAAACAAGGTCTGAATACGCTACATCTTATATTGGTAAAGCCTCGCTGGTCCGACCAAGAAAATCCTGGATACTTATTTATCGACGAAGAGGCGAGAAAAAAGACACTTGTAATCGGAACAATACTCACCTTAGAGAAAATCAATGCAATATTAGGTGGCGAATTAAAGAAAGCGCCCTCAAAGACTTCATACAACGGATCAAATGAAACTAATTACTACCGTATACCTCGAAACTTCTTCCATGTAATTGGTAGTTATGCTGACGGTAAAGACAAGCTTGCTCCAAACATCATAAAATTATTAGACGGCAAGTTAGACTCAGTTCTTACTACAAAAAACCTGATAGATAATCGCCTAGAGTAGAAAAACCCCAGACAAGGACGTCACCTCGATCCACCCCCCAAGCCAGCTCTTAACTATTTCACTTCTTCCCACTGCACATTTAAAAATTAACAATCCAAAACTATTCACACCCCTTCCCTTTTAATCATAAATTTTATTGAGAGCAGGAGCATTTGATCAACATATATAATCTCACAGCTGCTGCTTAACCCTTGGCGGGCTGTCAGGCCACACTTGAAAGTCATTATTTGTATTTTCAACCATTCCCTGCAAAACATCTATTTCGTTTAATAAATGCTTCAAACCACACTCCCAAATCACCAAAACTCTCCATCCCTCCGCACATAATTGAGATACTTGATTTTTATCTCTTAAAATATTCCCATTTAATTTTCCCTCCCAAAATTCGCGGCGATTATTAGGGGTCGTTGCATACATACAACATTGATGACGATGCCAAAAACACCCATGAACAAATATGGCAAGCCTGTACTTCGACAAAACCAAATCTGGTTTTCCAGGCAAGTTTTTACGATGAAGCCTATATCGGTAACCACAGGCATGCAGATAACGGCGGACAGTCAATTCAGGCTTTGTATTCTTACCAAGTATACCGGCCATCATTCGTGATCTCGTCGCACTACCTACTACATCTATCATTTGGCACCTATTCATAACGATAGAATTGCGCTTGCGTCTAGAACTCCTCCGCTCGCTTCTAAAGCATCCATGTCGACGTATTAGCGAATGGATTTCGTCTCCAAGATAAAATCGTACAGGGTCATTAGCTTGTCACGGACCAGTTCTGGAAATTTCGCGTGCAACGGCTTAGGAACCACCAATTTGACGTTCTCTGTCGTCATCTCGTCAAATTGGTGAGGAGAAACTCCTTCCTGAAGCGTAAACAGATGGATCCTGTCCACTCTGTTGGCTTCGTTTAGAACCTGACGCCAGCGGTCCTTGCATGTTGTCTTCACTGCCAGCATACGCAAATTCTGATCAGGGAACGCAGCGTCATGATAATCGGCGCATGAAGGGAAGATGAAGTCAGGCCGCTTGTTGCCCTCTGTTTTGCACTGATTACTGAACGCTACAAGTCCGAATTGCCGAAAGAGGTGCTCAAGATGTATCTCAAGTGATTTTCCCGACCTTGATTTTCGGCGATTGCTGACAGAGTTCGCCATCTGCATGAATTCCTCGACGGAACCAAATCCCTTCTGAACCTGGTGGAGAATGTGAAACTCTTCAATCTGACGGAATAGTTTGTATTCGTTGTCACGCCGCTCGAGGATCAGCTCATCAGGCGTTGTCTTCGCGGAACGAAATACTGCAAGTAGATAGGCAATAATCTCTTCGCCACTAGGGAATTTGTCCTCCCAAGCCTGCGGAATCGCAACATTGCTAGGCTCTTTATCCGGACTCGGAGCAAAACCGGCGAACAGACTGTCACCTCTGTCAAAAAGCGAACTGCCGGGAATTACTTCACCGATCTTGTTTTCGACAAACTCTTCCTCCTCCAAGCTCTTGCATATCCAGATATCCAAAAACTCGGAGTCGCGACCCAAATGGGGCACATGGAACGCAAAGATCGCTAATGCCCCCGTGTTCTCGGGATCTTGGGCGGGACTGTTTTTAACGTCTGTATTCCATCTCGTCAAACGGTGTTCGTTGCGTGACCCTTGCCCATCGAAATGGCGGTTGTTGTAGTAAATACCTCTCAGTGTCTGCTCTGGAAAACCATGCGAGGTGACCTGCGCGGTCAGACTGCAATCAGGATTCATACAAGAAATGCTCGAAATGGACGGTAACGCTATGCCTACAACCGCTTTGGGCACATAAATGCCTACCCCGTTTCCACCCGTGAGTCCTGTGTCGTTGGCCGAAAGTCTCTTGATGAATATCCACCATTCATCTTGATTCTTGTCTTCAATCCATTGGGAAAAGCTTGTCATGGGTAAGATCGCTGAACAATTGAGGAGTCGAAATGAAAGTATGTCAGGCAGGTTCGCAGAATTGGTTCTGCGAGATATTCCGACTCAGGAATTCTGTCATGACGTGAAGGCCTGAGTCACCAAACGAGCTTTCATTCACGGTATCCGAATAGAGATGCGCGACACGTCATTCAGGAAGAGCAAACTCCAATTGTGGTTGCTCCTTATCAGCAGTTTTTTCTTTCGCAGCTAAAATCCGGTCCTTCATCAACCGAGCAACAGCCTCAAAAACCGGGACGGCAACCGAGTTTCCGAATTGGCGATAAGCTTGAGTATCAGATACAGGAATCACAAATTTACTCTCCCCTGGCTTGTCGAAACCCATCAGGCGTGAGCATTCATGCGGAGTCAACCGGCGGGGACGATTGAGCTGATTCAGCTCACTGTTGAAGTCCAAGGTTTCCACAAACCCACGGTCAACCAGTATTTCCGAGCCGTCCTTGTGATATCTCGCCGATAGGGTACGAGCCACATCGTTTGGACGAGTCAAGCCAAAGCCAAAGCCATTGCCCTTTTCACGGTGCTTCGCGGCGTAGCGATAGAGGTAGTCCCAAAGCTTCGGCGTGAGGATGTATTTTTCATCCACATCCTTATCAAGCAAATCACCAAAGCTAGGCCGCTGCTTTGGTATCAGTTTACTGATGTCACGCAACGTGAAGCCTTGGTGAACATTGAGGTCACGACGGAAACCCACGAGCACAATTCGCTCACGATGCTGCGGCACGAAATGCTTTGCATCGATGACCTTTGGGTCTGAACCCTTCGGCGCGTTTACATCTGCGACCTCATAGTCCAACTCATTCAGCGCTTCGCAGATGATCCGAAACGTATTGCCTTTGTCATGGCTTTTCAGGTTTTTCACATTTTCAAGCAGGAATGCGGCTGGCCGCTTCGCGGCAATGATCCGGGCCACGTCGAAGAACAGAGTGCCTTGTGTCTCACACTCGAAACCGTGTTTACGCCCCAAGGAGTTCTTCTTGGAAACACCTGCAAGGGAGAATGGCTGGCAAGGAAAACCTGCTAACAGGACATCGTGATCAGGAATTTCGCGTCTGATGTTTTCGTAGGCTGCTTCGTCGCTGATTTCGGGTTTGTCTGAAAGCGTGACCGAGCGAATATCTAGATTGAAGCGATGGCGAACTGGATCACAAAAGTGGTTCGCCTTGTAGGTTTTGACAGCGTACTTGTTCCACTCGGATGTGAACAGGCATTCGCCACCGATGGCTTCAAAACCTTTTCTGATGCCGCCGATGCCGGCAAAAAGATCGATGAAGGTAAAGGAGGGTTTGTGATTCAAACGCTTGGGTAGCAGCGCTTCCAGGCGAGTGAATTCAATGTGGGAGAGCTTTGGCGAAGCCTTTCCTTTGACCCAGCGATTGATCGTTTCACGGCACCAATGAGTTGGGCTGACATCGTTGAGAATCTCGGCGAGCTGACCTTGATCGTAAATCTCAAGTAGCTTGTGCAACAGCGCAAGATCAGTCACAGGATGAGTATCCGGCTCATGGGTGACCGAGGTCGTTTCGCTCAAGGATTCAAAAGATGGTGTTTCAAATAGATTCATGAGCCCGAAATTCCTCTGGGTCAAAGCTGTGACGAATGGTCACCATTCTAGCCCCGAAAACCTCAAAGTAAATGAAATTTCTTCTGATCCGTAACATGCGGCTTAGGCAATACGGATTGAAGGAAAGGTAGAAGTTATCAGCGACCAAGTACTGGATATAAACACAGCATAATTTACTTGCTGCCATTGTCCAGATTTCGTTTTGTTTCCTGGGACGTAGGAAAAGTCGCTGGTTGACGACTCACTCTGATCCACCTACCCTCAACTCCGAGCCTAAGAAACTCTACAAACCAGAGCGGTCCTCCGCACCCGACAGTCATGCGGCTTTTTTTCGTCTGCGGTTTCTCTACGCCTGCGAGAAAATCCCCGTTATGTCGGGAGTGGGCGAATACAAGACCCGAAAGGGGAATATGTCCGGCCCGTCTCTGGTGGGTTTCTTAGCTCCCGACACCCATAACGAATGCCCTAAGAAAGCAGCCAGAGGTAAAGGAAATGCCTGACATTCCGACCTTCACGATGAAGGTGACTCGCCGTATCCCTATGTCCAATCGCGCGCTTCCGTTTCAGGAGGTTCGCCATGTCTGAACCGCTCGTTTCAACCCTCTTCCTTCGTCACGGCACCTGTCTTCGTGCCCTACTCGTGGAGAACCAGGTGTGGTTCTGTGCTCAAGACCTGGGACGATTGATGGGCAAACATCTCGACGAACGCATGTCACGCAAGCTGGATGCAGATCAGCGGCGGATGATGCTCGTGGAGGCTCAAGGTATTGCCGAAGAACGACTGATGATCAGCGAGTCTGGTGTTTATGCGTTGCTGGTTTATCACTATTGCCCGGAGTACCGGCTCCTTAGGGAATGGCTGACTCACCAAGTTGTTCCGGCGCTACGTGATGCGCGCCCATCGCGTTCAGTTGAACGGCCAACGTTGAGTGTTCTGGACTGGCCTAAGATGTCGCTCTGCATGTTGCACTGGCAGGATGAGCCTTGGATTCGGTTGCGGGACATGCCTTGCGTGTTGGCAGATGATCCGTTCAATCAGCGTGACCCGTGGTGGCGTAAGGCGTCGCGACTCCTGCGAGGGTTCTGATCGTTCATTGCCGCACAACAAATCCGCTGCTTGATTCTCAGGCGGCGGATTTTGATTAAGTGGCGTATTCACTGGCGCAATCGCGAGCAGGCTCACTCCTACAGGGGATCGGCGGTGAAGTCTTAGACGTCATTGCTCCGACCCGAAACTATTGCTTCAGAGAACGCCTTCAAAACTGGCGATGTCCTGAAGAGCTTTGTCAAAATCCGCAGACATCCGAATCTTTCCCCTAAATCGCCCAGGCTTGCGCTGCCGAACCATTTCGGCGTGAGGCACCAGATCTAGATAAGGCTTGCCGTCCTTCAGGATAACAACCGAATCTCCAAGCCACGCGCGCTCAGCGAGTTTATCGAACTGGGATTTTGCTTCTTGCAGGGTTACTTGTATCCGTTCAGTCATACGGCGCCTCTCCAGAGTTAGCCACGCTAGCCGAGGTTTGAGATGTCGATAGGCAAGAAGTCGAGCTGATTGTCCACCGAAAATGAAGTCTCAAGCCCTTGTTTCTCGTCTTCCCCGAGCATTCTAACCACCCGTTCAATCAATTGATCAAGCCCAAACCATGTAGGAGCGAGCTTGCTCGCGATGGTCGTGAACGGTATCGCGTGGAGACAGATGCCCAGTGGTGTTCTTGAGTTTTTCGCGAGCAGGCTCGCTCCTACAGGAACGGTGAGTAGCCGTGAATTTGTGGTGTGTTTTAAAGAGTGGGTGCAACGTGTCCCGCCTCCCGCTATTAATACCCTTCTCCCCTCAAGGACCCGAGCCGCCCATGAAATTCGATCTCGCCTACTGCCTCAGCCTCGACGACAAGCTGTCGATCTATGACGTGCGGGATTTGAATTTCGACGAGACGATGGATTTCGATTCCGCGAAGGAGCACTTCCAGTGTCCCAATGACGCCTGCCGGGCGGCGTTTGATGCGGCAAACGTATTGACGACGTTCAACGCCAAGAACGTGAATTACATTCGCACCCCGCACTTCAAGAACACGCCCAGCACCCGGCATGTAGCGGACTGTCCCTATGTCAGTCTCAAGGCGTCGGTAGCAGGTGTAGACGCGGAAACGGATGACAGCCGCGAGGAGCATTTCCCGTCGGAGTTGTTGCTGACTCGGCGTCAGTATGTGCGTAAGCCGGCGAACTCCGCGCTGGCGGCGGATGTAACGGGGGACGATCCGAAACCTCTTACACCGCACAGCGATACCGAGCACCCAAGCCACGACTCCGCGCCGGACAAGACCAGTGTCTTCGCCCATCCGGTGGAGTGTTTTGTGTCGAACTTCGAAGACAAGGACCTGCTCAAGCGCATGCCGCTGAAAGTTGGCGAGCACACCGCGCCTTATGGGTCGTTCTTCAAGAAAATTGAATACCTGACGGACAACAAGGGGCTGATTTACTGGGGCAGGATCAAGGAGATCAAGGATTACACGCAGAGTTTTCGCATCGATTTCGAGCAGAAGGTCTGGTTCAAGCAGGCAAATGAGGCGAAGAAGAAGCCCTATTCGGTCAACGTTTACTTGAGCAAGAAGTTGATCGAGAACTACCGCAAGCGCAAAGCGTTTCTGGAGGAGATCAAGCATGCCATCGACAGTGGAGCGCAGTTGTACTGTTTCTTTTATGGCGTGACGCCGGAGTTGAAGCAGGTGCCCAGCAAGAAAAACCCCGAGCAGACGTTCGGGGTGTTCAGTGCGAATATCGAGAACCTGGATCACTTTATTATTCGTGAAGCGGCGGGGTTGATAGGTTAGTTGGCCTCGTCTTGAGCCAACTGCCGTTCGTAAGCGTATATCCCACGCCTCACTTCCAGACGATGTTCCCGTGCTGCCTGAGCGCGAGGCTCATCCAGGCCGGCATAACGCCGCAACCAGTGAACAACCATTTCCTCATCAGGAAAGTAATAATCCTTGTGCCCTTTGCTACCTCTGGGCGTGTCGTTCATATCACCATCGAAGCGCCCCGCCGAGAACTCGTCCGAGGGTAACGTTCCCCACTCAGCCGCGCAGTCCTCAAACACCCAGGAAATTTCATTGATGTGTTTTTGCGCACCGCGATGACCGCGTTTGTAGAAAGCGAATTCGCGACAGCTCTCCTGAAAGCGCTCCATCATCGGTTCGTCATCAACCCATTGAAGGAGGTCGTACTGCCCTGCATGGCGCATCAGCCCATAGATCCAGCGCTCAGCAAACCGATGAACAAAACCTTCAACGTCAGCCTTTTTGGCATCCGCGAAAATCATGCAATAGCGGGTTTGCACGTGGATGACGTACAGCACATGTTTGCGTTGCACGGTGGTGGCGTGGACCAGCCATTGCTCCGTGAACTCACTTTGCTCATCGTCCTCGATAACGGGCGATGGCGGCTTCTCCACCGGCGTGATTTTCTTGCCCTTGTGGACGCGGCTGAAGAAGTTGCTGGCCGCTTCGGTGCAGTTGAAGATCAACATGCGCGTTCCTTACTTCAATAGGGGAATGTCGCTCAGTCATTCCACACGATCTCATCTACCCATTCGAGCCCATAGCCATGTGAAGGTCTATTTTCGCGAATAATCTGACTGATTGTATGCGTCCAGCGAAGTCACCTACCCAGCCCAGTTTTCAGTCACAGGATTGCTAAACCAGCTGGCGGATTCCCAACGACAAAATCAACCCACCGCACAGGCGGTCAATTGCTTTTTTCCTCCCTTGATAAGCGGAAGCAATCTTAGGCTGCGAAAGAGCGATTGCGACCATTCCATACCAAGCCATTGAAACCACCACTACAACTGCCAGCATCGACAAAAACGTGCCTAGCGAAACGTGGGCGGGAGCTGCGGCTGAAAAAACAGCGGCATAGAAGGCCATGGACTTGGGGTTACCAATGTTGGTGATCACCCCTTGAGTAAAGGACTGTCGGCAACTGCCGGCGACGGCATCATTTAGCGGGCCGAGAGCGTTCCTCCCTGCGTTGATTAGCAATCGGAGCCCGAACCACATCAGATAGGCTGCCCCCAGCACCTTTACAACAAGCGCAGCCCAGGGGAGCGCAGCAAATACAATCCCAAGCCCTGCAATCGCACAGGTTGACCAGAACAGGTTGACCACCACGATTCCCGCTACCAAGGCCAGGGCTTCAGACCGTGTCGCAGCCACCGCCTTATGGACGACTGCAACGAAATTCGGCCCAGGAATAACGACACCAGCCAAGTAGACCAAAAACACTGTCAAAACAGCGGAACCGTCGATCATATGATTTCTCGCGAGGTCTGTAGGCGGTGATCGTCACCAAAGTAAGAGTTTTACACAGCACCTTCAGATTAGGGGCTTTTTACGTATACGTCCGGGCATCAAGCCTTGCGTAACAAGATAGGTTGCCACCTATGCGGCAACAACTGATCGATTTCACTCGCCCGCTGCGTCGGCAGCCGCGTGAGCACGTCCTTCAAATATGCATACGGATCATGACCATACAGCCGCGCAGACTGGATCAAACTCATGATCGCCGCAGCCCGCTTGCCGCTGCGTAGCGACCCTGCGAAGAGCCAGTTCTTACGTCCAAGAGCCCAGGGCCGGATCTGGTTCTCGCACCAGTTATTATCAATGGGTACAGTCCCGTCATCGAGGTAGCGCGACAGCGCTGCCCAGCGTTTCAGGCTGTAATCCAGTGCTCTGCTTATTGCTGAGCCTTCAGGCACGAGATCGCGCTGGGCGATCATCCACGCGTGCAGCATATCCATCACCAGCACGGCTTTTTCTTGGCGTATTCGGCGCCGTAAATCCGGCTCCAGGTCGCGGACTTCGCTCTCGATTTCGTACAGCAACTGGATGTAGCGCAAGGCTTGCTCTGCGAGCGTGCTTTTGTTGGTGGCGTGCAGTTCGAAGAACTTGCGCCGTGCATGGGCCATGCAGCCGATCTCGGTCACGCCGAGTTCAAAACTGGCCTTGTAGCCACCAAAATCATCACACACCAGCTTGCCCTTCCAGTCTTGCAGGAAGTTGCGAGCATGCTCCCCAGCGCGGCTCGGGCTGAAGTCGTAGACGACAGCCGCTGTTTCGCAGAACTGGCTGGTGGCGTAGGCCCACACATAAGAGCGATGGGTTTTCTTTGAGCCCGGAGCAAGCATCTGCCCCGGCGTTTCATCGGCATGGATAACCTGCTGCCCGAGCACTAGGTCGCGCAGCGCATCGACCAAAGGCTGCAACTGCACGCCCGTCATGCCAACCCATTGAGCCAACGTTGAACGTGGAATCGCCAAGCCGGCACGACCGAAAATCGATTCCTGACGGTAAAGCGGCAAATGGTCAGCAAACTTCGCGATCATGACGTGGGCAAGTAGCCCGGCGGTCGGGATGCCCTTGTCGATGACTTGCGCCGGAACCGGCGCCTGGATCAGTGTTTCGCAGTCATCACAGACCCACTTGCCACGGACATGGCGCTCAACGGTAAACACGCCGGGCGTGTAGTCCAGCTTCTCGTTGACGTCTTCACCGATGCGTTTCAGTGCGCAGCCACATGGACAGTGAGTGTTGTCCGGTTCGTGATGGATCAACGTGCGTGGAAACTCTGCTGGCAATGCAGTGCGCTTGGGCTTTTGCTTTTTCTCGGTCGGCGTCGGAGCTGTTTGCAACGCCTGAAGCTCTGCTTCAATTGCCGCGATATCGGTATCGATCAGGTCATCGAGCAAGCTGGCCTGCTGCGGATTCATCTGCTCGCTACGCTTGGCAAACTTCAATCGCTTGAGTTGAGCGATCTCGTGGGTCAGCTTCTCGATCACCGTTTGATCGCGGTTGATCTTCTTGCCCATGGTCTCGATTTGCTGGTCGAGCGTCTCGACACGCTGTATCAACTGCGCCGCCAAAGCGCGCAGTTGTTCAGGGGTAAGGTGGTCGGGATTGGGGAGCGAAGTCATGGTGCCGATTTTGCCAGACCAGACAATTCACGGCGATAGATCGATAGGCTAATGGCAGCTGTTAAAGCAGTGTGATTGCGCCGCCGGAGCCCGCGCGCTGCCATGGCAGGCCCAACACCAACGCCTGGAGTTGCTCGATACCCAACTGCATGTCAGAACCCTGGCGAATGCCTGGCCAGTGGAACTTGCCTTGATTCAAACGGCGAGCCGCCAGCCAGATCCCGAAGCCGTCATGCACCAGAACTTTCATCCGAGTGGCCCGGCGGTTGGCGAACAGATAAGCACAGTGCGGCTTCGCCGCACCGAACACCGCGATCACCCTGGCTAACGCGGTTTCGGTGCCCGCTCGCATGTCCATCGGCTCAGTAGCGAGCCAGATGAAGTCGATGCGGATCATCGCAGCAGGTCTCGAAGAAAGGTCGCGCAGGCAGCAGCATTTTCGCTTGGCCAGTTCACTTTGACGGTGCCGCTCGGGTGCTGGATCTCAACGCAGATGTTCGAGGATGCCGCTTGCGAATTTGCTCCGGCCAACTGGATGGGTAACGGAATGAATGCAGGTTACAGCGCCGTGCTTTTCTGCGCATGAACCCGAATCCATTTGTGGACGAGGTTTGCGTTAGGCTATGGCTGAGGGCGACGCTGGCAATCGAGGCACGAGGCTGGGCGCACTCTTGGATGACCTGGACTTTGAAGGAGTTGGAGTAGGAACGGCGTTGTGGCTGCATGAAATACCCGCTTAAAAGGCTAGAACTGGTGTCCACTTAAATTAAGTGCACACCATGTCTTGGCTTTGCAGCGCTGGGTAGATGACTTGGCCGGACGGATACGACTGATTGAAACATTGGCGGGAACTGCACGTCGGCGTGTTCGACGATGTTTCGTCGTGCGCTGGGTCAGGCGCCGTCCGTCTGGATGGACGGGGCGAAATAGCAAATATCAAAAAATCAATTTGATCCGGGCGTAAAACAACTGTACAAAAACACAGTACATTTTGAATCAGCACTTTTGAGCCCGGAGAACACCATGGCTTCTTATGCGATGAAAATCACCCTGGAACGTATCGCCCTCTTCCAATTCACCCCCGCGCATAGCGCCCAGGCACGGGCGATGTTGGGTTGGAGTGTGGATGAGCTGTCCCGGGAGTCTGGCGTTTCAGTTGATGTGATTGAACGATTTGAAGCCAGGCGCGATGTGCCGGATGCCGATCGGCTGGCGTTGGCGTATCGGTTTGAATCGCAGGGGTTGGTGTTCTTCCCGGGGTTCGCGCCGGGGCGGGGGATGAGTGTTAGAGGGGCTGCGCCGGATACGGTGGGCCGCGGGGATTTTGCGATGGTTGAGTAAAACAGTCGCTGCCCACTTCTCTCTGGGTAAACGCGCTTTTTGTAGGCGCCAGGCTTGCCGGCGAAGGCGATCTCAGGGGCGCCTTCGCCGGCAAGCCTGGCTGCTACAGAATGGAATGTTCAGCGATTATGGCTTGAACGCAGGTACCAGCCGCGCATGGGAAATCTGTTCATACCCATACGCCAATGCCAGAAGCGTGGCTTCACTCCACTTCGGGCCATGGAAGAAGATTGATGTCGGCACGCCGTCTTCGTCGATTCCGGAAGGCACCATGACGCCGGGGTATCCCGCCAGCGGTACGATGTTCATGGCAGGAGAACCGACGTCAGAGACAATGGCATCCAGTTGATGTTTGACCAGCCATGGGTCGATGGCAGCGGCGTTTTCGCTTTGAATTGTGTGCCAGAGGGTGTTGTAGGTTTGCTCGTCGAAGACAACCTTGCTCGCAGCGATCAACGTGTCCTGGCCATGGCCTTCGACGTTGGGTGCATTGAACAATATAAGGTCTTCCAGTGTGTGGGCAGGAACGCCCGTTCGGCTCGCCAGGTAACGAGGCAGGTCTCGCTTGATGCCCATGTGGAACGCTTCTTCAACCCGCGCGGAGACGGGATCACTCAGGTCTACGGGGATCAACGTCGCACCTGCTGCCTGCATCAGCTCCAACGCTTGAGAAAATTGAGGGTCACTCAGGAGCGGCAAATCGCTGCGGTCGAATTTGGCGGGGTAGCCAATTCGCCGGCCCGCCAGAGTATTTGGACGCAGCAATGCGGTGTAATCCACATTGTCCTGGCCATGGGGCTTTTTGACCGGGTCAGCGGGATCACTGCCAGCAATAGCGTTCAACAACAGTGCGGCTTCGCGAACCGTACGTGCCATGGGTCCGGGTGTATCCAGTTTTTTAGTGACGGGAATGATGCCGCTACGGCTTAACAGGCCGACCGTTGGCTTTATGCCTACTACGCCGTTCAACGAAGCAGGACAAATGATCGAGCCGGCGGTTTCTGTGCCGACCGAGAGCGGGGCAAAACCTGCAGCGACGGCGGCGGCAGAGCCTGAGCTGGAACCACAAGGGTCGCCGCTCAGCAGGTGTGGGTTTTTGGTCTGCCCGCCCCGTCCACTCCAGCCACTGGGGAGCGCCTGATCGCGAAAGTTGGCCCATTCACTGAGATTGGTTTTCCCGAGAATGACCGCGCCGGCAGCCCTGAGGCGTTGCACGATGAAAGCATCTTGCGCGGCCGGCCTGCCGACCATGGCCAGTGAACCCGCGCTGGTCTGCATCTGATCGGACGTATCAACATTGTCCTTGAGCAACACCGGTATGCCATGCAGCGGTCCCCGGATGTACCCGGCTTTTCGTTCGCGATCCAGGGATTCGGCGATGTCTAATGCATCAGGATTCAGCTCGATGATTGCGTTGATCATCGGTCCCTGTTTATCCAGTGTGGCGATGCGCTGGAGCAGATGCTGGACGAGTTCGACGGCGGTTAGCTGATTGCTTTCCATCCGCCGATTGATTTCATCGACGCTTAGATATTCAAGGCGCGCCTCGCGTGCCGGTGCCGTGACTTCCATATGAAAAAGATCCATTTTGATGAGTGACTGTAGGAGTGAAGGCGTTCACTCCTTTTCCAGCCTACAGACGCCGCTGGAAAAGTCCGTCATCACTCACCGCTGGATCATGTACGAATGTTCGCGATCACCTGTAGCCGCATCAACCAACGCTCTGTTGATACACCTGTTGCTCAACCTCATACCACCACGCACTGCCCCGCTGCGGGTACATCACGTTAAAGGCCTCACCCATTTGCGGCGTGGTGATCGACACATTGCGCTCCCAGGCCAGTGCGAGAATGCGGTCGAACGGTTCGTACCAGGCGTGCATCGACAGGTCGAATGTGCCGTTGTGAATCGGCAGCAGCCAACGGCCTTTGAGGTCGATGTGCGCTTGCAGGGTCTGTTCGGGTTGCATGTGCACATGCGGCCACTCTACGTTGTAGGCGCCGGTTTCCATCAGTGTCAGGTCGAACGGGCCGTAGCGTTCGCCGATGCGTTTGAAGCCGTCGAAATAGCCGCTGTCGCCGCTGAAGAATATTCGTGTGGCGCCGTCGATCATCACCCATGAAGCCCAGAGCGTGCTGTTGCCATCAAACAAACCACGGCCGGAAAAGTGTTGCGACGGTGTGGCGACGAACTGAATGCCGGCGACTTCAGTACCCTGCCACCAGTCCAGTTGCCGCACTTTGCTGGCGTCGATGCCCCATTTGATCAACGTGTCGCCGACGCCCAGGGGCGTAAGGAAATATCGAGTCTTCTGCGCCAGTTTGAGCACGGCGCGGTAATCGAGGTGGTCGTAGTGATCGTGTGACAGGATGACCGCTTCAATCGGCGGTAATTCTTCGAGGCTGATCGGCGGTTGGTGGAAACGTTTCGGACCGGCCCATTGCACCGGCGAGGCGCGTTCGGCGAAGACCGGGTCGGTGATCCAGAATTTGTCCTGCAGTTTCAGCAGGACCGTGGAGTGGCCGAGGCGGTAGACGCTGTGGTTTGGCGCGGCGATCAACGCATCATGGGTCAGGCGTTGCACCGGAACAGCAGCGCTCGGCCGGGTGCTGCGCGGTTTGTGGAAGATCATGTTCCACATGATGCGCAGCATTTTACGAAATCCTTCTCGTTGCACGGGTGCATGGTTTCGGAAATGCCCTTCTGCCTGACGGGAAGCTTCAGGTGTAGAGGCGTCAATGGAATTGGCCATGACGGAATGACTCCAGGAAACCGCACGATGCGCGGTTTCTGCGGTGGGACGATATTTGGCCAAGGCACGCACGCATCAGCCGGACGTTCAAGTATTGACTGCACAGGATTAACGAAACATTACACTGCACAGTGTAGTTTCTAGGTTGCATCAAAGCCGATCACAAGTAAACTGCTGAGTGTAATTCCTGAATTCTTCTGCCGAAGCGTACTTATGACAGCTCCACAGCGCCTGACCGACCGAAAACGCGAAGCGATCATCCAAGCGGCGATCACCGAATTCCGTGCCAACGGTTTCGACATCACCAGCATGGACAAGATCGCCGCCACCGCTGGGGTGTCGAAGCGCACGGTGTACAACCACTTTCCCAGCAAGGAAGAATTGTTCGCCGAAATCCTCAATCAATTATGGACACGGGTGACGGCCGTACAGGATATGTCCTACAGCCCCGCTCAACCGCTGCGGCACCAGATGCGCCTGATGCTGATGGCGAAAATGCAGATGATGGCCGATAACAATTTGCTCGACCTCGCACGCGTCGCCATCGCCGCCACGATCCATTCGCCGGAGCGTGCGCAGGACATGGTTGCGAGAATGGGCCAGCGCGAAGAGGGCCTGACCGTGTGGATTCGCGCCGCTCAGGCCGATGGACGCTTGAAGCCGGTCGATCCGGAGTTCGCCGCCCAACAGATTCATGGATTGCTCAAATCCTTTTCATTCTGGCCTCAGATATCCATGGGTTTGCCCGGTCTCTCACCCGAGATGCAGACCACTGTCGTGGAGTCTGCGCTGGATATGTTCCTGGCCTGCTACCAGCACTAGACCCAGCTTGCGCTGCGCACCCTCAGCGTTAAATGGCTTTGAAAAAGACAACGCTCAAAACTTGTACAAAAAATCAAAAAATACGCTTGTTGTACAAGTTTATGAAGTTTTGTATAAGTATTTCCCTGTCAGTCATGGACCGCTGACATTGAGCAGACAACGCCGAAGGCCGCCATGGTCTTCGGTTCGCAGGCGCAGAATCAGGGATGGACCACGTGGTTTCCTCCTTCCAGAGCCTTGCCGCCATGCTATTCAATCGCCATAAATCCGCCATTGACGCCCTTGAACAAAACCTCGACCACAAAAATGCTCTGCTGGAAGCGATCGATCGCTCGATGGCAGTGATTGAATTCGACCTGAATGGCACCGTGCTGCGCGCCAACGACAACTTTCTCAAGACCACGGGTTATCAACGCGATCAGGTGCAGGGGCAACCTCATCGCCAGTTCTGTACACCCGAGTTCGCCCGCAGCAACGAATACACGCAGCTGTGGGCGCGGCTGAAAAACGGTCAATTCGAGTCGGGGACGTTTGAGCGGGTCGACAGCAAGGGGCAACCGATCTGGCTGGAGGCCAGCTATAACCCGATCAAGGACGCCTCGGGAAACGTCATCAAGGTGGTCAAATTTGCCATGGACGTGACTGCCAGGGTGCAGCAGGAAAGCGAGTCCGCCGCCAGATTGCAGGCCATCGACCGCGCCATGGCGGTCATTGAATTCAACCTCGACGGCAGCATCATCAACGCCAATCAGAACTTCCTGACTCGCATGGGTTACAGCCTCGCCGAGCTCAAAGGCAAACATCACCGGCTGTTCTGCACCGCCGAGATGGTGAACAGCAGCGCTTATCAGGATTTCTGGCGCCGGCTCAATCAGGGCGAGTTCTTTCACGGTCAATTCGAGCGAGTCGACAAGCGCGGGCAAACCGTGTGGCTGGAGGCCAACTACAACCCGGTATACGACGCGGCCGGGCGCCTGTGCAAAGTGATAAAGTTCGCCTCCGACGTGACGGCGCGGGTCGAGCAGCATGAGCGCGATGCCCGTAGTGCCAGCGAGGCTTATCACATCTCGGTGGAAACCCGCAGAGTCGCCGAGCACGGTACTCAGGTGATCCAGCAGGCGGCCAGTGAAATGCATGAAATCGCCGCCAACATTGAGCAGTCGTCGACCCTGATTGCGCAATTGGGCGAGCGTTCGGAGCAGATTACCGCCATCGTCAACACCATCCGCGGCATCGCCGACCAGACCAATCTGTTGGCACTCAACGCGGCCATCGAAGCCGCCCGCGCCGGTGAGCAAGGCCGGGGATTCGCTGTGGTGGCGGACGAGGTGCGCCAGTTGGCTGCGCGCACCAGCGGGTCAACCACGGAAATTTCCACCATGATCGGCTTGATCCAGAGTGAAACCCGGCAAGCGATCAAGAGCATGGACGGCACCCGCGACCGTGCAGCGGAAGGTGTCGAACTGGCCAACCAGGCCGGCACCGTGATCCTGCAGATTCGCGATGGCGCAAGCAATGCCGTCCAAGCGGTCAGCATGTTTGCCAATGAGCGTCAGCCGGGCTGAAACGCACAAGGGTTCAACATTGATTCAGCTTCCCCGCTCTTGCGCAGGGCTATAGTGACGCTCAGTCCCGCAGCCCTGCCGAGAGCGTCATGACTTCAATCAAATCCGACACCAAAACCGCCGCCCCCGTCGATCACCTGCGCTTCCATCGCGCTCACGCGCACCTTGCGCCGACCTTCGGCAACGACACGTTTGCCCTGCGTGCCGAGGCCTTCGCGCGGTTCTTCGGCACGCCAACTTTTCTCGGCGCGCAGACGCTGATCGTGGTGGTGTGGGTATGCCTGAACCTGTTTGGTGTGGCGCACTTCGACCTCTACCCGTTCATCCTCCTCAACCTGGCGTTCAGCCTGCAATCGGCTTACGCCGCGCCACTGATACTGCTGGCCCAGACCCGGCAAGCGGCGCGGGACAAAGCCCAATCCGACGCCGACGCGCAGCATCGCGAAGCGCTGGCCGTGGCCAACAGTGAACGCCAGGCCCAGGCCGCGCAGAACGCCGCGCAAATGATCGAGTTGCTTGAGCAGAACACTCGCCTCACTGAAATGACCAAAACGCTGACGGAACGTATCGAAGGCCTGACGTCGGAAATGCACCAGCATTTTGTGCGCAAGGATCAGCCCGCGCGTTGATCCATGTTGATCCATTGAGGTTGAAGTCTTTTTGCCCGCTCAATGCCCCTCTATAGTGAGCGACAGGAATCAACACGCATCGAGAGCACTCATGGAAAACCTCACGGAAAACCTCACGGGAAACACCGCAATCCGCATTGCCCTCATCGGCGATTACGACCCGAACGTCACCGCCCACCAGGCCATCCCCGTCGCTCTCGGCATGGTTGCCGAACACACCGGGTTGGATGTGCAGTTGCTGTGGTTGGCCACCGACCAGATCGACGCTAATACGCCATTGGCAGCATTCGACGGTTTCTGGTGCGTGCCGGCCAGCCCGTACCGCAAGGAGGACGGTGCACTGCGCGCGATTCGCTTTGCCCGCGAACAACAGCGACCTTTCCTCGGCACTTGCGGCGGTTTTCAACACGCAGTTCTCGAATATGCGCGCAACGTGCTGGGTTGGACGGATGCCGAACACGGTGAGACATCGCCGGAGGCGGCGCGGGCGTTGCTCACGCCGCTGACCTGTTCGCTCGTGGAAGCCGTTGACAGCATTCATCTGGTCGAAGGTTCGTTGATCGCCAAGGCGTATGAAAATGCCGAGATTCGTGAAGGCTATCGCTGCCGTTATGGTGTGAATCCTGAGTTTGAACCGACACTGTTGAGCCACGATTTATGGGCCGTCGGGCACGACTCGGCGGGGGATTTGCGGGCGGTGGAATTGCGTGGGCATCCGTTTTTTGTGGCCACGCTGTTTCAACCGGAGCGTTCAGCACTGAAGGGGATTTTGCCGCCGCTGGTGCTGGGGTTGGTCGAGGCGAGTGCGTTGGCTGCGCGTTCGCGTTGACACGGTAGAGCATGCGGTGTCGTTAAGACCCCATCGCGAGCAGGCTCACTCCTACAGGGGGTATAGGTCGTGCACAAAACCACTGTAGGAGCGAGCCTGCTCGCGAAGAGGCCGGCACAAACACCGCAAAAACTCAGCCCTGCACCAAACTGCGCACCGCCGAAATCTCCGGCACTTCCCGCCGATTCATGTACACCCGCAACAGCTCGGTGATGTTGATCCGCTCATCGATGTTCTGGTCCAGCAACAACTGAATCAACTCGCGCTTGAGCGTCATGGCCTGCCCCGCCCCCGGCGCCCAGACGAATTCACTGACCGGAATAATGCCGTCATCTGCCACATCCATGCCGAAGGAATCTTCGCTGAAGCGCACGATGTATTGGCCGGTCTTGCGATTGAGGCCGACGAAGCCTTTGAGTTGGTCGGCGGCCTGGCAGATGAGTTCGGAAGTGATGCGCATATAAACCTCACTGAAGTGATCGATGGTTTACACGCAGGGCATTGAATGGCTTTCCCTCTGCCGGGGAAATTTCGTGGCCAAGAGTACTGCAAAGAACCGCACAAAAGCGCTGAATAAATCCGCTTTAAACACGTTTATGTCGGTCTCGCGATAGCACAAGCGGCGCTCAGTTGTTAAAAGGGACGTCTTTACTCTCCGCGAAAGGATCTCGACCATGCCAGCTACTGTCACCAAGAGTGCTTTGCTGTTGAGCGTACTGCTCGGCCTCGGCCAGACACAGGCAGCGAGCGAGCCAAGCCCTGTCTCACTGGCGGCGCACTCGGGCATTCCGCACCCGGCGGTGATCGCTCATCGCGGTGCGTCCTTCGATGCCCCGGAATCCACCGCCGCCGCGTATAAACTCGCCCGTGATCTCGGTGCCGACTACCTGGAAATGGACCTGCAACGCAGCAAGGATGGCGTGCTGTTTGCCCTGCACGACAACAACCTTCAACGCACCACCGACGTCGCCAGCAAATTCCCCGATCGCAAAGACAGCCCGGCCAACGCGTTCACCCTCGCCGAGTTGAAAACGCTGGATGCCGGCAGCTGGTTCAACACGGCGTTCCCTGAGCGTGCGCGTCCTGCCTATGCGGGGCTGAAAATCCTGACCCTCGACGAAATCATCGACATCGCCCAGGGCAACCCGCTGCACAAACCCGGCCTGTACATCGAAACCAAGGAGCCGAAGCAGTTTCCCGGCATCGAACGTGACCTCAAGGAGAAACTTCACGATCGCGGCTGGCTGAGTCCGGTGGGTTCGAAACTGGCGAAAAGCGAGCTGGCCGTCGGCCAGGGCAGAGGCAAAGTGGTGTTGCAAACGTTTGAGAAGAGCAGCCTCGAACTGCTGGAAAAAGAGATGCCGCAGGTGCCGAAGATCTTGTTGCTGTGGGTCGGCGAAGGCAGCATCGAGCCCAAGTCCAAAATGACGTTCGCCGAGTCCGGCGACAAGGACAAAGCGGCGTACTACGCCAGACAGGAACCGAAGGACAAGGCCGAATTTCAGCAATGGGTCGAGTACGCCAAGGCCCAGGGCGCGATCGGTACCGGCCCTTCCGCCGCGTTGACCAAGGGTGGCGACCAGAGCTACTCGGATCTGGTGAAACCGTGGATGAACCAGTTCACCCACGATCAGGGTTTGTTGGTGCACGTCTACACCGTCGATGATGCGGTGGACTACCAAAAGGTCATGGACGCTGGCGTCGACGGCATCTTCACCAACCGCGCCAGCGAATTGTTGAAGTTTTACAAACGCCCGGCGGCGGGCACCGTTGCGCAGTTGTTGCAGAACAACGGGTATTGATTCAACGCCGGTGTGCCGGCGATGCTGTCGGAATTAAGCCTGAATTAAGTTGCCACATTTAATCTGGCCCCACTTAAACGGCTCACCCAAGGAAAGAACCCCATGAAGACGTTGACTGCCCTGTTCACCGCTGCTGCCCTGACACTCTCCGCGGGCCTGGCCCAGGCCGCCGATGTTCCAGTCGATCAGATCCCGCAGCTGGTCAAGGACAAAAAGATCAAGTCACTGGAAGAGCTGAACCAGAGCGTTCTGAAATTGCACCCGGGCGCCACGATCACCGACAGCGACCTCGACCAACACCCCGGCCTCTACGAGTACGAAGTGGAACTCAAGGACGCCAAAGGCGTTGAATGGGACGTGGACCTGAACGCCGCCACCGGCGAAGTCCTGAAAAATAAACAGGACGACTGATGCACAAATCCAGCCGCACGATTTTCGGATCGTGCGGCTTTTTTGTGCCTGATCACTTGTAAGAGTTTGATTCATAGCGAGTAATTTTAAGGATGAGTTAAGTTGCCGCGACTAAGTTGCCCTCGCTAAACCTCACTTCATCAAGGAATGAACAGCATGAAAACACTGACTGCTTTTTTCGCCGCTTCCAGCCTGACCTTCATTGCCAGCATGGCCCAGGCGAGTGAAGACGATGTTCTGCTGCACCAGATTCCCCAACTGATAAAGGAAGGCAAGATCAAGCCGCTCGAAGAGTTGAACCTGATCGCGTTGAAGGCGCACCCAGGTTCAAGAATTGCCAAGACTCAACTGGAACATCGCCTCAACGGCTATATCTATGAAGTCGACTTGATCGACTCGAACAAAGTCGAGAAGAACGTGGACCTGTTAGCCGCCACCGGCGAAATCCTGAGCATCAAATAAGGCCACCAATGCACCCTCACGGCATCAGGCGCTGAGGCGGGCCGTCACTTCGTTCAACTGCCCCGATAACCCGTGCAGGTTGTGGCTGGCCGCTTCGGTGCGTTGCACGTTGTCGAGGTTGGTACTGGCGATGCTGGTGATCTCGGTGAGGTTGCGCGAGATGTCTTCGGCGACCGAGGTCTGCTCTTCGGCAGCGGTGGCGATCTGGCGGTTCATGTCGCGGATGGATTCCACGGCATGGGTGATGCGCTCCAGCATCGCGCCGGCTTCAGTGACTTGCTGCACGCTTTCTTCGCTGCGCGACTGTCCGCTTTCAATCGCTTGGGCAGCGTCCACCGCACCGGTTTGCACGGTCTGAATGATCTGGTTGATCTCGATGATCGACGCCGCCGTGCGCTGGGCCAGGCTGCGCACTTCATCGGCCACCACGGCAAAACCGCGCCCCGCTTCACCGGCACGCGCGGCTTCGATCGCCGCGTTGAGCGCCAGCAGGTTGGTCTGTTCGGCGATGCCGCGAATCACTTCCAGCACCTTGCCGATGCGGCCGCTGTCGGTTTCCAGTTGGCGAATGACCATCGCGGTGTTGGCGATTTCGCTGCGCATCCGGGTGATGGTGTGAATGGTGCCCTGCATGACTTTCTCGCCTTGCTGGGCGGACTGGTCGGCGTCGTCCGCCGCACGGGCGGCGTCGGCAGCGTGACGCGCGACTTCCTGCGCGGTGGCGGACATTTCATTCATCGCCGTGGCCACCTGATCGGTGCGGTTGAACTGTTCGTTAGTGCCACAGGCCATCAGGCTGGCAATCGCCTGCAGTTCACCGCTGGCGCTGTCCAGGTCCTTGGCGCTGATTTGCAAACGAGTGAAGGTGTCGGCGAGGAAATCGCGCAGCGTATTAGCCGCGGTCGCCAGTTTGCCCAACTCATCCTGGCGGGTGCTGGCCACACGTTCGGCAAACTTGCCTTGGCTGAGTTGCGCCACGTAGTCGATCAGTTTGCGGATCGGTTCCACCAGGTTGCGGTTGATCAGCCACAGGCTCAACAACCCGATCAGCAGACCGGATGCGAGCATCACGATGATCCCCAGCCACACCGTGCGATCGGCACTGGCGCTGATCACCTTCGACTGCTCGGCGCCCTGCTTGCGTAACTGGCTGACCAGTTCACTCATTTGATCGCTGGTCGCCCGGTCCACGCCCTTGACCGCGGTGTCGCCCGCAGTCGGGTCGGCACCGGCCGCCACGTAAGCATCTCGGCCCTTCTGGTACGCCGAGCCTAACTGGCGATGTTCGTCACGCAGGCGTTCGATGCGGGTCCTGAGTTCTGGCTCGATGCCTTTCTGCGCGGCCAATTCGCCGAGGATGCCCTGCACGTCGCGCTGACGGTCTTCGAATTGTTTCCAGTATTTATCCAGATCCGCCGGTTGCTTGCCACGCAGCAGTACGTTTTTCCATTCCTGAACCTGCACCTTGAATTGCAGATTGGCTTCATCGATCAATTGCGAAGTGTGCAGTGGGCCATCAATGAGATTCGCGTAGCTCTGAACGCCATTCGACAGAAAGTGAAAGCAAGCCAGCGCGATCAACAGCATCGCAAAAAGACTACCGCTCAGCAGGGCGAGAATTTGCGCTCTCAGGGACTTTTGCAAAAACATCGGGAAGTACTCATGACAGGAATGAGGCACGTCTTGGGCAAGGCGTGAAAGTGGTCCGGACATCCCTGTCAGCAGCATCGAACTCGTGCATTTGTAAGAGCCTGCGTTCTGGCTCCTACGGGAGATCGGCGTGTCAGGTCCGTTCTTGAGCGGTTCCGACCGCCGGTAGAAGGCACATGGCCAGCGCCACGAAGCCGTCACAAAACTGTCAAGATACCTTGCGATGATGCGGCTCAAGTGAACCTGTGAAACCCGCGACAGGCGCCTCCCCTTGCGAGCCCTCATGAACCACAGCATCGACATCAGCCATCGCGATCCGGACCTGTTCGGCCTGCTGTACGGTTTCAGTTTTCGCCCTGGCGAACGCGGCCGGGAAATCGATTCGGCCATGGCGCTGCGCTGCCTGCAACAGCCGGACGACAGCGACGAGTTTTTGTGGCTGCACCTCAACCTCGCCCACGCCGCGTGCGAGCGCTGGATGAAAAGTCATCTGGAATTGCCCGACGAGTTTTTCGAAGCCTTACATGAAGGGTCGCGTTCGACGCGCATCGAGCATGTGGATTCGGCGTTGCTGGCGGTGGTCAACGATGTGGTGTTCAACCTCAGCAGCATGGTCTCGTCGGATGTTTCGACGCTGTGGGTGTGCGCCCGCAGCCGGCTGATCATCAGCGCGCGCCTGCAACCGCTGCACTCGGTGGACAAGTTACGTTCGTCGGTAAAGGCCGGCGAACGCTTTCGCTCGCCATTGGAATTGCTCGTGCATTTGCTGCGTGATCAGGGTGAAGTGCTGACGCAGATCGTGCGCAAGACCAGCCAGAGCGTCGATCAGATCGAAGATGAATTGCTCTCCTCGCGTCTGTCGACCAACCGCGCAGAACTCGGCGCCAACCGTCGCGTACTGGTGCGCCTGCAACGGCTGCTGGCGCTGGAGCCGGGTTCGTTGTTGCGCCTGCTCAACCGTCCGCCGCAATGGCTGCAAAAGGAAGACGTGAAGGAACTGCGCAAATCCACCGAGGAGTTTGCGCTGATCATCAACGACCTCACGGCGCTGGGTGAGCGGATCAAGCTGTTGCAGGAAGAGATTGCCGCCAACCTCAATGAACAGAGCAACCGCACGCTGTTTACCCTGACGGTGGTGACGGTGCTCGCGTTGCCGATCAACATCATTGCCGGTTTTTTCGGGATGAACGTGGGCGGTGTGCCGCTCTCTCAGGACCCGGAGGGGTTCTGGATTCTGGTGGCATTGGTCGCGACGTTTACCGTGATTGCCGGGCGCTGGGCGTTCCGCAAGCGCCAGGATCTGTAGGAGCGAACTCGCTCGGGAAAAAAATCTGAGCGCGACGCAGGGCATCTGGCTGTACGCGTCATCGTTAACGACCTTCGCGAGCAAGCTCGCTCCTACAGGGGATCGCGTTGGATTCAGATCGACGGAACAGCAATCACCGCAAACACTGACCCAACGCAGCCTCTCTGTAACATTTAGCAACGACTATGACTGACACTCCTTCCCGCCACAGGATTGTCCGTCATGGCTACTCCTTCCTACACCGCCGCCCAGGCGCCCGCCAACAGCGCGAGGCCGCATTTCGACAAAAAACCCGGCCTGCTCACACTGGTGATTTTCTTCGGTGTTTTGGCCAGCGGTTTGCTGTTCACCGCCTACAGCCTGATGCACGACATGAAAGAACTCGGCACGGTGGTCACCACCTGGACGCCGTTTCTGTTGCTGGGCGTGGCGCTGCTGATCGCGCTGGGTTTCGAGTTCGTCAACGGTTTCCACGATACCGCCAACGCGGTGGCCACGGTGATTTACACCAATTCGATGCCGCCGAATTTCGCGGTGGCCTGGTCCGGGTTCTTCAACTTCCTCGGCGTGCTGCTCTCGAGCGGCGCGGTGGCGTTCGGCATCATCGCTTTGCTGCCGGTGGAGCTGATTCTGCAAGTCGGATCGTCCGCCGGTTTCGCCATGATTTTTGCCCTGCTGATTGCGGCGATCCTGTGGAACCTCGGCACCTGGTGGCTGGGTTTGCCGGCGTCGTCGTCGCACACGTTGATCGGTTCGATCATCGGCGTCGGCGTGGCCAATGCCCTGATGCACGGTCGCGATGGCACCAGCGGCGTGGACTGGGCGCAGGCGACCAAGATCGGTTATGCGCTGCTGCTCTCGCCGCTGGTCGGCTTTGGGTTTGCCGCGCTGTTGCTGCTGGCCTTGCGCGCCTTCGTCAAGAATCGCGCGTTGTACAAGGCACCGGAAGGCAACACGCCGCCACCGTGGTGGATTCGCGGCATGTTGATCGTGACCTGCACCGGCGTGTCGTTTGCCCACGGTTCCAACGATGGCCAGAAAGGCATGGGCCTGATCATGCTGATCCTGGTGGGCACTCTGCCGATGGCCTACGCGCTGAACCGCACGATGCCGGCGGATCAAGCCTTGCAGTTTGCCGCCGTGGCCGAAGTCACCCAGCAGGCGCTGGCAAAAAATTCGCCGCTGCCGGCGCCTGCCGATCCGCGTCCGGTGCTGTCGGAATATGTGCGCAGCAAGGAAGCCACGCCGCAACTGGTGCCGGCCCTCGCCGCGCTGGCTGGCAGCATCGGCAACGAAGTGAAGGGTTACGGCTCGCTGTCGAAAGTCCCGGCCGAAGCCGTGGGCAACGTGCGTAACGACATGTACCTGACCAGCGAAACCATTCGCCTGATGGACAAGAACAAGGTCGGCAATTTCGACGCTGACACCAGCAGCAAGCTGCAACTGTTCAAGCAGCAGATCGACAACTCGACGCGGTTTATTCCGCTGTGGGTGAAGATCGCGGTGGCGATTGCCCTGGGCCTCGGCACCATGGTCGGCTGGAAACGCATTGTGATGACGGTCGGTGAGAAAATCGGCAAGACCCACCTGACGTACGCGCAGGGCGCCTCGGCGGAAACCGTGGCCATGCTGACCATCGGTGCGGCAGACATGTTCGGGCTGCCAGTGTCGACCACCCATGTGCTGTCGTCGGGCGTGGCCGGGACCATGGTCGCCAACGGCGGCGGCTTGCAGATGAAGACCATCCGCAACCTGCTGATGGCCTGGGTGCTGACCTTGCCGGCGGCGATTCTGTTGTCGGGCAGCCTGTACTGGCTGTTCACCCAGATTTTCTAGCCCCAACCCCCGCCCCCTGTAGGAGCGAGCCTGCTCGCTCCTACAGGGGGATTTTTTTGCCTGCGAGAAAGCATTTCGTCGCAAATTCAGGGGATTGCACTTTTATTGATCCACCGCCCGCCTGATTGCACTTCAGTTTGCTAACGTGTGGCCGACTCTTAAGAGACTCGATGCATTCAGGAGTGGAATCGTGAATCTGTACATCAATCAGCTTCAACAGAAAGCTGACTTCAAAGAAGCCATCTACGCCGGCGACATCTTCCTGAACACCCAACTGCGCGCCGCCAAAGAGCTGTGTGCGTTTGCTCAGGAAAGCATCACCGCCGCCTTTGACGGCGAGACCCGTCACCAGGCCCTGCACACGCTGATGCCGGTGGAAGAATTCGTGGTTCTGGTGACACGCCTCAAGGGCCAGTTCACCAACAGTCAACGCGCCAAGGACCTGATCCTGTCGTTCATCGACGAGATCGGCGTCGACCCGCGTGAATACATTTTCGACGTGCCGCGCATTCGCGTGGTGCCGAACTATGACTACCTGCACGCCGGTGTCAGCTATGCCTACAAACCGCATCGCGACACCTGGTACGGCAGCGTCGATTGCCAGATCAACACCTGGATGCCGGTGCACACCATCCGCCCCGACCAGACCATGATGATCAACGCCGGCTACTTTGATGTGCCGGTGAAGAACACCTCCAGCGAATGGAGCCTCAACGACTGGATCAGCAACCAGCGGCACAAGGCCAAGGACAACCTCAAGGAGGAAGTCCGCGTGCACCCGGTGCCGATGGAAGCGATCAACAGCGCGTCCGAAGTGCGCATTGCCGGCAACACCGGCGAGATGCTGATCTTCTCCGGTTCGCACCTGCACGGCACGGTCGCCAACCACACCGAACAAACCCGCTTCAGCGTGGACTTCCGCCTGATGCACCTCGACGACCTCAAGCACAAGCGCGGCGCGATCAATGTCGACAGCGCCTGCCCTGATGTCGGCGCCGGCTTCAAAGACTATTTCCACGCCCACGACTTCTCGAATTTCCAAGGAATCCAGCAATGACTAAGCGTCGCATCACGCCTGCCGAGGCCCAGTACAACGAAACCCGTGCCAACGTTCTGAAACGGGTCGATGCCGAGTACGTGGCCGACGCGCCGTTCGTCTTCGCCAACCGCATCGGCGTGACCGCTGCCCTGTCGCGCATGGAGCTGTTCAAGAAAGTCGCTGAAGTCCCCGGCGCGATCATTGAGTGCGGCGTGTACAAAGGCAATTCGCTGATGCTGTACATGCACTTGTCGATGATTCTGGAGCCGTACGCGATCAACCGTTCGATCGTCGGTTTCGACACCTTCGAAGGTTTCCAGAGCATCGACAAGAAAGAAGACCCGGCCGACGTCAACGAGACCATGTTCTCCGACACCGACCAGTCGCTGATCCAGGACATGATCGATGCCAACGACCTGCTGCGCCCGGTCAACCGCATCCCGCGTTGCGAGCTGGTCAAGGGTGACATCGTCAAGACCGTGCCGGAGTGGGTCAAGACCCGTCCGGACCTGGTCGTGGCCATGCTGATTCTCGACACCGACCTGTACGAATCGACCAAAGTCGCGCTGGAAACTTTCCTGCCGTACATGCCAAAAGGCGCGGTCGTGGTGCTGGACGAAGTGGCCTACCGCAACTTCCCGGGCGAAACCAAAGCCCTGCGTGAAGTGCTCGACCTGAACAAGATCGAGCTGAAGCGCTTGCCGTTTGACAGCTGCGTGGGCTACTTCCACGTCTAAACGCAAAACCCCTTGTAGGAGTGAGCCTGCTCGCGATGCGGCCATAACATTCAACATCACTGTTGACTGAACCACCGTTATCGCGAGCAGGCTCACTCCTACACATAATCTGCCTCAGGTTTTGTGTTGTGCTTCAGGTGGTGGACTGGATCACATCGGCCAGCCAGTCCATGAACGCTCTGACCCGCAGCGGCAAATGCCGTTGCCGGGCATAGAGCAGCGACACCTGCATTGACGGTGCATTGAACTGCGGCAACACCGCCACCATCTCCCCGCTGAGCAAGTGCTTTTGCATGCCCTTGAGCGGCGCCTGAATCAAGCCAAATCCCCCCAGACACGCCGCTTCATAAGCATCGGTGCTGTTCACCGTGACGCTGCCCGCCATCGGTAATCGCTGCTCGACGCCTTCCATTTCGTACAAAAAACCGTCCGAACGCGAACCCAGTACACCGACGTAATGCACCATTCGATGCTGCGCCAGGTCCTCGAGGCTGTGCGGCATGCCGTAGCGCTGCACGTAGGCGGGACTCACGCAATTGACCATCACAAAATCACACACGTGACGCGCGACCACCGATTGATCCGGCTGCGCGCCGACCCGCACCACGCAATCAAAACCCTCGCGCTGCAAATCGACCCGGCGATCCGTGGTGCTGATTTCCAGCTCCAGGTTGGGGTGCTGCGCCATGAATTCCGGCAAGCGCGGCAGCACCGTCTGGCGGCCGAGAAAGTTCGGCATGTCGAAGCGAATCCGCCCGGTCAGCGACGCCGCATCCTGACGGAACAAGCCTTCGATTTCGTCCATGTGCGAGAGTAAATCCCTGCTGCGTTCGTACAACACCAGGCCGTCCTGCGTGGCCTGAACCCGGCGCGTGGTGCGTTGCAACAGGCGCGTGCCCAACAACGCTTCCAACGCCTGAATGTGCTCGGAAACAGTGGACCTTGGCACGCCCAGACTCTCGCCCGCCAACGTAAAACTCGACATCTCGCTGACACGAACGAAGGTGCGCAGCAGTTCCAGCTTGTTCATGAGCCGACCCTCTATTGTTCGGATTAACCGACCAGTGATTCCAGTTTCACTCTGTTTATCACCCTGCGCCGGATAAATAAACTGCCTCCACTCAGTTACCCGTCACCCTTGAGGAAGTCCCATGTCCCGTAAAATCGCACTGATCACCGGCGCCAGCCGCGGCCTCGGCAAGAACGCAGCACTGCATCTGGCCGCCCAGGGCATCGACGTCATCGGCACTTACAACAGCAAGGCAGATGAAGCGCAGGCACTGGTCGCAGAGATCGAAAGCCTCGGCGGTCGCGCCGCGATGCTGCAACTCGACGTGGGCCAGAGCGAGCGTTTCGCCGATTTCACCACCCAGGTCGCCGACGTATTGCGCAGCCACTTTGACCGCCACCACTTCGACTTTCTGCTCAACAACGCCGGCATCGGTGTGTACGCGAACTTCGTCGACACCACGGTCGCGCAGTTCGATTTGTTGATGAACATCCATTTGAAAGGGCCGTTTTTCCTTACCCAGAATTTGCTGCCGTTGATTGTCGACGGTGGGCGCATCCTTAACGTGTCCAGCGGGCTGACCCGCTTCAGCCTGCCGGGTTACGGCGCTTACGCAGCGATGAAAGGTGCGATGGAAGTGCTGACGCGTTATCAGGCCAAGGAGCTGGGTACGAGGGGAATTTCAGTGAACACGTTGGCGCCTGGCGCGATTGAAACTGATTTCGGTGGCGGGACCGTGCGCGACAGTGCCGAGGTGAACCGGATGGTCGCCAGCAATACCGCATTGGGTCGCGTCGGTTTGCCGGACGACATTGGTTCGGCGATTGCGCTGCTGCTGGCGCCGGGTAGCCAGTGGATCAATGGGCAGCGCGTTGAAGCGTCGGGCGGGATGTTTTTGTAAGACCAACAGATCGCAGCCTGCGGCAGCTCCTACAGGGAATCGCATTCCAATCGTAGAAGCTGCCGAAGGCTGCGATCTTTTGCTTCACCCTTCACAGGCCTGGCGCATCACCACACGCTCGCGTACCCCGTCGTACACCCAGTGATAAACGTAGGTATAAGGCAGGAAAAACAGCAGCACCCCCGCATCCAGCAAGAATGCCTGCCACAGGCTAATGCTCAGCCACCAGGCAATCAACGGCACGCCGACCGCCACCAGCCCGCCTTCAAACATCAACGCATGCGCGACTCGGGTCCAGGCGTTGTGCGCAATGGCAAAGCGTTGCAGTACGCGGTCGAAAATCCCGTTGAACACCACGTTCCACGCCAGTGCCAATGCCGCGATCACCACGGTGACGACGCCCATCTCGAGCATCGGTTTGTCCATGATCCACGCCAGCAACGGCGTGCAAATCAGGATGGCCAGCAGTTCGAAGCCGATGGCCTGAAAAATACGTTCAGTGATGGATTTTTGGATGTTCATGGTCAGAACTCCTCAGTGACTGTGTTGCCATGATCCCGCCTCGCACCGATACTTCATAACCAATAACCATCGATCAGAGCGATAGTTCATGGCCTCTCAGGAAGTGTTGCAGGCGTTTGTGCAAGCGGCGACTCAGGGTTCGTTTTCTGCGGCGGCGCGCAAGTTGGGCCGCAGCCAGTCAACCATCAGCGCGGCGGTGGCGAGCCTGGAGATCGATCTGGACCTGATCCTGTTCGACCGTAGCAGCCGCAAACCGGCCCTGACTCCGGCCGGGCATGTGATGTTGCAACGGGCCGAGGAGATTCTGGCGGCCACCAGCCGCCTGGAAATGACCGCCAGCCAGTTGTCGCAAGGCGTCGAACCGAAGCTGACCGTGGCGATTTCCGACACCTATCAATCTGACCGTTTCGAAGCGGCGCTCAGTGCCTTCGAACATCGTTACCCGGACCTGGAACTCGAATGCCTGATCGCGGAATGCGACGATCTGATAGCGCTGGTGCAAAACGGTCGAGCCCACGTCGCGTTCGCCGAGCAGCAGGACGGCTACCCGCCGGACCTGGTCAGTTCAACGGTGCAGGAGCGCACGGAGATCGCGCTATTCGTGTCCCGCGAGCATCCGTTGGCGGCGCTGGCGGGGATTGATCAGGAACAGTTGCAACAACACCGGGAGTTGCGGTTGGCGACGATCGTCAATCCGTATGAAATCCGCGCGAAGGGGCGTGTCTGGTCGGCACCGAGTTATTTGATGCTGCTGGAAATGGCCCAGGGCGGGTTTGGCTGGGCGCCGTTGCCGCGCTGGCTGGTGGGGCGGTTTGGTGCCGGGACGTTGCAGGAATTGAACGTGCGTGGGTGGCCGAAACCGCTGTTTGTCGATGCGCTGTGGTCGCGACTGCATCCACCGGGGCCGGCGGGTAGCTGGTTGTTGGGCAAGATGTTGGAATAGCGGCGCGGCCATCGCGGGCAAGCCCGCTCCCACAGGGATTGCGATGTGCACAAAATTTGAGACCGGCACAAGCCCCTGTGGGAGCCGGCTTGCCGGCGATGGGGCCCGCAAAATCACCTTACTTTAACGCCCTGATCCGCGCCTCGATAAACCGCCGCTCCGGCACCTGTTGCGTCAATGCCAATGCCCGCTCATACGCCGCCCGCGCTTCATCCACGCGACCCAACTGCCGACAAAACTCCGCCCGCGCCGAATGCGCCAAGTGGTAATCCTGCAATGCCCCGCGCGCCAGAATGCCTTCGATCAACGTCAACCCCGCCAAAATCCCATCGCGCCTGGAGATCGCCACCGCGCGGTTCAACTCGATCACCGGCGACGGCACGGCCGCCAGCAGAACGTCGTACAGCCCGACGATCTGCAGCCAGTCGGTCGCCGCCGGTGTCGTCGCCTCGGCGTGCACCGCCGCGATGGCGGCTTGCAGGCAGTAAGGCCCGAATCGTCGCGTGCCCAGCGCCCGTTCGATCAGCGCACAGCCCTCGGCAATCAGGTCGGCGTCCCACAGCGAACGGTCCTGATCATCCAGCAGGATCAACTCACCACTCGCCGACGTCCGCGCCGGACGCCGTGACTCGTGCAGCAGCATCAGTGCCAGCAGGCCCATCACCTCGGGCTCGGGCAATAATTCCATCAGCAGGCGCCCTAGACGAATGGCCTCGCGGGTCATTTCATCGCGGGTCAGCTCGGTGCCGATGGACGCCGAGTAACCTTCGTTGAACACCAGGTAAATTACCCGCAGCACACTGTCGAGTCGCTCGGGCAACTCCGCCAGCGTCGGCACTTGATAGGGGATTTTTGCGTCGCGGATTTTCGCTTTGGCCCGCACGATCCGCTGGGCAATGGTGGCCGGCGCGCAAAGAAACGCCCGGGCAATTTCCTCGGTGGTCAGGTCGCAGACTTCGCGCAACGTCAGCGGCACTTGCGCATCCGCCGCCAGTGCAGGGTGGCAGCAGGTGAAAATCAGGCGCAGCCGATCGTCTTCCACGTCTTCGTCACTCCAGTCAGCCTGCTCCAGCGCCTCCAATTGCGCGATCAACAGGGGCCGTGACGCGGCAAACCGTGCGCGGCGGCGCAACACGTCGATGGCCTTGAAGCGCCCGGTAGACACCAGCCAGGCCCGCGGATTATTCGGCACGCCGTCACGCTGCCATCGCTCCACCGCGATAAAAAACGCCTCGTGCAGCGCTTCTTCAGCGAGGTCGAAATCGCCGAGCAAACGGATCAGGGTCGCCAGGATCCGCCGCGACTCTTCGCGGTAAACCTGCTCGACCCGAGCCTTGACCGCCACGCCCGACATCAGTCCTGCATGCCTTCAATCTTAAACGTCACCATGGGAATCTCCTTTTCTGCGCGTCAGGGATTCAATTGACGAATCGGGCGCACCTCGACACAGCCGACCCGCGCCGCCGGAATGTTCCCCGCGACCTGCAGCGCTTCATTGAGGTCCTTGGCGTCGATCAGGTAGAAGCCGGCCAACTGCTCCTTGGTTTCGGCGAAGGGGCCGTCGGTGATCGACATCTTGCCGTTGCGCATGCGCACGGTGGTGGCGGTCTGCACTGACTCCAGCGCTTCGCCGGCGAGCATCCGGCCGCTGCCGTCGATCGATTCGGAGTAGGCGATGCACTCGGCGTCCTTGGGGCTTTCAGGCAGGGAGTGCAATTCCTGTTCGTTGCTGTAGACCAGGCATAAATACTTCATCGGACACTCCGCATCGGACTGATCAACCTGATTAACTATGGCTGCCGTATGGCGTTCTGGCACCGCTTCCCGACGATCAGGGCTGCAGACCGAACAGCGTCGAGCCGCTTTCCATGTCAAACGGCGCCGACCAGTGCTCGTGGACAATGCGCCATAACCCGGCCTCGCGCCGATAGCAGGCGGTCACGCGCATCCAGCAGGCCTGGGTTTCGCCCTTGTCGTTGGTGCCGCCGCAATGGGCCAGCCAATGGGCGAAGGCAATGTGTTCATCCGCCACGACGTTCATGTAGTCGAAGTCGAAGGTTTGCGGGCCCGGGCACATTTCCATGCATTCCAGCCAATGCGCGCGATAGGCAGGCTTGCCGCGAATTTGCAAGGCCTTGACCGCGTCGTAGGAGACAATCTCGTCGGCGTACAGCGCCATGATTTTCTCGACATCCTTGGCGATGACCGCCTGGCGATAGGTGTCGATCAAGGTTTCGATATCGTGGGTAGCGCTCATGGTGGTTCTCCGTGGTTTTTAGTGTGAAGACACCCTTGGTCGTCTGGCGAAATGCCAAATCGACCTTCAGATAAAAATAAACCATGGGCGCAAACTCGCTAGAATCCGAGGCTTGTTTATCTTGGAAAAAGGACACTCCAGTGACCACCCGACTCGTGCCTTACGACAGCCTGAATGCGCACCAGCGCCAACAGGTCGAGGCCATTGAAGTTCATCAGGAACAGATCAAATTCTCCGGCGACATCCACGGTGCGCTGCACAGCTTGCTGTCCAAACCCGGCCCTGGGGTCAAAGGCTTTGCCCTGCTGGTGAATGACATTCCCGTCGCGTTCCTGCTGCTCAAGCGTCCGCCGGTCTTGCCCGTCTGGGCCGACGAACACAGCGCCACGCTGCATGCGCTGCAAGTCGACCAGCATCATCAAGGTAAAGGTTATGGCAAGGCCTGCCTGCAAGCGTTGCCCGAGGTCGCACGCGAGGCGTTTCCGCAGATCAAGGCGCTGGAGTTGTCGGTGGATGCGGACAATGCGGCGGCGATTGCGCTGTATGCGAAGTTTGGTTGGGTCGATAGCGGGGAAGCGTACAGGGGCCGAATTGGCTACGAGCGCCGGATGGGCCTGATTTTCTGATGGGCTAGGCGAGAAAATATCAATTGAACACCAATAGAAAGGGTTGCCTCGAGACAACCCTTTTTGTTTTGAGTGGCTTCAAAGTAGAAGGCAGTAGTCGAGCAGTTGCTTCTCAATACTTTGGCGCTGACCGATGACCAAAGCGACTACTACAAGGCGCTCGCTCGGAAACACCTCATACAAAACTCGCTGCCCCAAAGGCAAGTATTCACGAAAATGCGTGACCCCAAGGGACGCCGCCTCCTGACAAACACCATAAACACCGGCCTGGGTGCTCAGCGCTGTAACGATCTGCATTACCAGTTTATCCACCATCTCCGCCGCTTTTTTGCGACCGTACCGCTGCGTCAGATAGTGCTCCAGTGAAACAACCCCATGTTCCGCAGCAGTCGCGAACTCTACCTTGAAGGCCTCAGGCATCGTTATCGTCTGATTGCAATTGGCGGCGCTGTGCCAGCCGGGCCAACAACGTATCGCCGGAAATCAACTTTCCCTGTTCCTTGTCGCGAGATGAGAACGAAAGAAGTTTGATTAGGGCAATCGCTTCATCTCGTCGCTTGCGCTCCTCATAAGACTCGATCACATAGGCCGGAACGCCATTTTGCGTAACGAGCATCGGCTCGGAAAGGTCCAGCGCCGCTGCGTTCTTTTTAACGAAACTGATAGTTTCCACTCGCATCATTCACTCCTCTGCTAGCCGCCAGGACAGTTCGGCCAGCACAACAAGGTCTGAATTTAGGCCATTAAAAACCTAATCTCAAGGTTTCATTTTTCCCGTCACAACGCCAATACCATCTCATGCCACGCCATCCCGCCATGATCCGACGCCGACGGTTTGACATAGGCAAACCCGAATCCGGCATACAACGGAATATGCCGCTCCTTGCACATCAGGTGAATGTGGGTTTTGCCCAACCCGCGCATGCGCTCGAT
Organism: Pseudomonas sp. GB2N2; assembly: GCF_054897705.1. Taxonomy (NCBI): domain Bacteria; kingdom Pseudomonadati; phylum Pseudomonadota; class Gammaproteobacteria; order Pseudomonadales; family Pseudomonadaceae; genus Pseudomonas; species Pseudomonas sp. GB2N2. The sequence goes on along the minus strand of NZ_CM142701.1, from coordinate 76,110 downwards.
GAACTCACCCATCAAGCGCTTCGCCACGCCCAGGCCCTGATAATCCGGGTGCACCACCACCGACATGATCACTACCTGCGGGCCGGCAGGGTCGTGGCCAATCAGCTCCTTGAACGCTTCGTCCGACATTTCCACCTGAAACGCCGCCCCGGCGTTGATGAAACCGGCGACGACGCCATCCACTTCGGCGACGATAAATCCCTCGGGCCAGGTGGCGATGCGGGTGGCGATTTTCTCGCGGGTGGCGGCTTCGTCGCCTTCGTAGGCTTCGGTTTCGATGGCGAAGCAGCGGTCGAGGTCGGTGGGTAGAACGTGACGGATAACGGTGGTCATGGCGGCTCGGTTTCAGCGTTGAACAGGCCGCCAATCATAGGGCATCACGCCTTGAGCGGCAGCCATATTTCCAGCACGCCGGTGTTGAGCTTCGGGTTGAAGTCTTCGCTGTAGCGTTCGAATTCCGGGGCGTCTGCTGCCTCTTTGCCGGACTGCGGCAACCAGGTTTTCCAGATGTACTGGAAGGTGGCGGGCAACTGGTCCAGCGAACCTTTGTGCTCGAACACAGCGTAATGCTGGGGTTGAATCTCGACCCAGCGGTATTTTTCCGGAAGGTCATCGAGCTTGTCGATTTCGACGCCGGCAATGTATTCGAAGCCGCCGTTGCCATCCGGATTGCAGCAGATGCCGTAGGTCGCTTCGTCTTTCTGGCCTGGAATTTTACCGATGTGCGGGATGAATTGTTCCCAGAGTTCAGGGATGCGTTTCACGGTGTCCTGAGTGAATCGTCCGCCAAGCCCGGCGATGAGCAGGAAGTGCCCATGTTCGAAGCGTGGCTCGGCCGGTTTGCTGTCTGTTGGAGCATCCATGACTCGACTCCTGGATCAAAAAAATGGGTTCGGCTAGGAGTATAGAAGTCAAACCCGATTCGCCCAGTCAGAGGGTGTGCAGCGCCTCGACGGCGCCCGCGCCAATAAACTCGTTGTAACCCGATAGGATCACGTACACCGCGAAATAGCAGAAGATCGCCGCCGATGCCATATAGCAATAGCGCAGCAGTTTGTCGCCGAGCAGCTTGCCGCCATGGCTCGCCGCGAAACACAGGCCGGCGGACCACAGCAGGCCGGCGCAGAGAAACCCGCCGAGAAACAGTGCCGAGCTGAGCGGCCCGCCACCACCGGAACGCGCGATCAGCGTGCCGCCCACCGCGGCGAACCAGAGAATGGCGCTGGGGGACGACATGGCGAGGAAGATCCCGCGAAAGAATTCCTTGCGATGGGAGTTGTGTCCCACATCGGCGGTCTCGGCCAGCAACGCCTCGTGATGGATCGCCGAATAGATCATCTTCGCCGCGAAATAAATCAGCAGCGCAGAGCCGCCAATCCACAGTACCCAACGCACGGTTTCGTATTGCAGCAAAACGGTCATGCCGGCCAGCGCCAGCACGGCGTAGATCAGGTCGCCGACACAGGTGCCCAACCCCAGCGCAAAACCTTGAAAATAGCCGCGTTGCATCGCCAGGGTGATCATCGCGATATTGGCCACACCAATGTCCAGGCACAGAGAAAGGCTCAGCAAGAAGCCACTGCTAAATTCCATCAACCGATTTCCTTCGGAAAAAATTGTTTACGTAGAGGCTGGACAGTCTGCCACAGCTGCCCTTACATTCCGCCACAGGTCACCGCAGTGACCAGCGTCGCTCGGACGGTTCCGGGCGCTTACGTACCGAGGCACCCCTCAATGGCCGAACAAGGTTCGCCGCGCCGCTTTGCGCGCATAGATCGACTCCCCCCTTACGTTTTCAACATCACCGCCGAGCTGAAGATGGCCGCCCGTCGTCGTGGCGAAGACATCATCGACTTGAGCATGGGCAACCCCGACGGCCCGACGCCGAAGCACATTGTCGAAAAACTGGTCACCGTCGCCCAGCGCGAAGACACCCATGGCTACTCCACGTCCAAGGGCATTCCGCGTCTGCGCCGGGCGATTTCCAACTGGTACAAGGATCGTTACGAGGTCGACATCGACCCCGAAACCGAAGCCATTGTCACCATCGGTTCCAAGGAAGGCCTGGCGCATTTGATGCTCGCCACCCTCGACCAGGGCGATACCGTGCTGGTGCCGAACCCGAGCTACCCGATTCACATCTATGGTGCCGTGATTGCCGGCGCCCAGGTGCGTTCGGTGCCGCTGATCCCGGGCGTGGATTTCTTCGACGAACTGGAACGGGCGATTCGTGGCTCGATCCCGAAACCGAAAATGATGATCCTCGGATTCCCGTCCAATCCGACCGCACAGTGCGTGGAGCTGGATTTCTTCGAGCGCGTCATCGCCCTCGCCAAGCAGTACGACGTGCTGGTGGTGCACGACCTGGCGTACGCCGACATTGTCTACGACGGCTGGAAAGCCCCGTCGATCATGCAAGTACCCGGCGCCAAGGACATCGCGGTGGAATTTTTCACCCTGTCCAAGAGCTACAACATGGCGGGCTGGCGCATCGGCTTCATGGTCGGCAACCCGGAACTGGTCAACGCTCTGGCGCGGATCAAGAGCTACCACGACTACGGCACGTTCACCCCGCTGCAAGTCGCGGCAATTGCCGCGCTGGAAGGCGATCAGCAGTGCGTGAAAGACATCGCCGAGCAGTACCGGCAGCGGCGCAACGTGCTGGTCAAGGGCCTGCATGAACTGGGCTGGATGGTCGAGAATCCAAAAGCGTCGATGTACGTCTGGGCGAAAATTCCCGAGGCGTATGCGCATTTGGGTTCGCTGGAGTTTGCCAAGAAACTGCTGGCCGACGCCAAGGTCTGCGTCTCGCCGGGTGTCGGGTTTGGCGAGTATGGGGATGATCATGTGCGCTTCGCACTGATCGAAAACCAGGACCGGATTCGCCAGGCCGTGCGCGGGATTCGCGGGATGTTCCGGGCGGATGGCTTGGTCAGCAAATCCAACGCATAACCCTGTAGGAGCTGGCTTGCCAGCGATTGGCGTCGACCCGGTTCTAGGTCAGCCCGAGTCGCCTGCATCGCTGGCAAGCCAGCTCCTGCATTCGGTTTTGGTGCTTTCAGGAAAACCTGGTAGTTCTGTCAGTTCCTGGCACTTGAACAACGTGAAATGCTGGGGGCCTTTATTGACGTGTCGCCAGGCACAAGGCCTTACCAATGCCCACATCAAAACCTGCCCGCATCCAGATAATAGCCGGCGACAATAAAAGCACGGTGCTAGCCGAGATGGCTGGCAGCATTCACCACCTCGCGTATTCCCCCTATGGTCAGCGATCCTCCCGACAGGAGGTCATGACGCACTTGGGGTTTAACGGCGAACTGCGCGAAGCGAAGGCTGACTGGTATTTTTTGGGGAAGGGATACCGCGTCTATAACCCGCGATTGATGCGCTTTCATAGCCCGGACAGATTCAGCCCGTTCGCAAAGGGTGGATTTAATGGTTATGCGTATTGTGGGTGTGAGCCGGTGATGCGTGCGGATCCGTCGGGGGAGGCCTGGTTTAGTAGGGTTTTGAATGTCATTTCGGACAAGTTTGCGGATTATGTTTGGCCCATTTTCTCGCCCGTCGGAACTGGTAGTGCAAGCGCGGGCAGAACGGCAACAAAGGTCAGTCAAGTTGAGTATTTGCAAGTCGCTGTTGAGTCTAGAAACACTTTCAGTTCGCGTCCTCACGCTACTGCGCCTGGAAGAAAAAGAGCACAAACGAAGCTGACATGGAAAGGCCCTCAAAATCACTCGAGCTCTGCAGTTACGAGCAGTTCCTCGGGGACAAGACAAACACCCTCCGTACAAGTTACTGCTCCAACTTCTTCGCCAAGCAGGGCCGTGTCTCGCAGTACTTCTACATCCAGCTTCGTCTCCAAGAGCTCATCAAACAGTCACTATTCCGACACCAGCTCCGCTACCACACCCAGCAGTGTCAACATCTCACTTCCTAGCTTCTCAAGCGGTGAATCGGGTTTTGCCAGCATGCGATCTGATTCGTCTCTTCGATCAAATCTTCTCAACCGAAATAATGAAGTACGGCGGATGTGAAGCTGACTCTCACCATCAGGATCAATGCCAACAAAAAAACCGCATCGCTGCGGTTTTTTTTCTGCCGAATGTGCTTAAACGAACAACGACAACAACAGAATAAAGCCCAACCCCACCACCGACAGGATGGTCTCCATCGCTGTCCAGGTCTTGAACGTTTCCGCCACGGTCATGTTGAAATACTGCTTAACCAACCAGAAACCCGCGTCGTTAACGTGGGACAGGATCAACGAGCCGGCACCGGTGGCCAACACCAGCAGCTCACGGTTCACACCCGGAATCATCCCCACCACCGGCACCACGATGCCGGCACCGGTAATGGTCGCCACGGTCGCCGAGCCGGTTGCGATACGGATCACTGCCGCCACCAGCCACGCCAGCAAGATCGGCGAGATCTGCGCGTTCACCGCCATGTGGCCGATCACGTCACCCACACCGCTGGTCACCAGCATCTGTTTGAAGCCACCACCGGCACCGATGATCAAGATGATCGCGGCGGTCGGCGCGAGGCTGGAATCCAGCAGTTTCAGGATTTGACTGGAACCGATGCCCTGGCGATGGCCAAAGGTGTACAGCGACAGCAGCAACGCCAGCAACAGCGCCGAGATCGGGTGACCGATCAGGTCCATGAAGGAACGGAAGAAGTTGCCGTCCGGCAGCACCACGTCAGCGAACGTCTTCAGCAGCATCAGGAACACCGGCAGCAGCACGGTGATCAGGGTGATGCCGAAGCTTGGCAGTTCTTTCGCGTCCGGTTCGCGGGCCAGTTGATCCACCAGCTCCTGATTAGGCGTGCCGGGAATGTACTTGGAAATGAACGTGCCGTAGATCGGACCGGCGATGATGGCCGTCGGCAGCGCCACGATCAGACCGTACAGAATGGTTTTACCGATGTCGGCACCGAACACGCCGATGGCCAGCAGTGGGCCCGGGTGCGGTGGCACCAGGCCGTGCACGGCGGACAGACCGGCCAGCAGCGGGATACCGATCTTGATGATCGACACACCGGTGCGCCGGGCGACGATAAACACCAGCGGGATCAGCAACACGAAACCGATTTCGAAGAACAGCGGAATGCCGACCAGGAACGCGGCGAACATCATCGCCCACTGCACCTTGTCTTTACCGAACGCGCGAATCAGCGTCTGCGCGATCTGATCGGCCCCGCCGGACTCGGCCATCATTTTGCCGAGCATGGTGCCCAGCGCCAGGATGATCCCGACAAAACCGAGCACGCCACCGAAGCCGTCCTGGAACGCCTTGATGATGGTGCCGATCGGCATGCCGGAGGTCAGCCCGAGGAAGGCTGCGGCAATGATCAGGGCAATGAACGGATGGAACTTGAACTGGGTGATCAGGAAAATAAGCCCGATCACCGTGACCACTGCATCGAGCAGCAGGAACGTCTCGTGGGACATGCCAAACATTGGGGGTGTCTCCTGGTTGTTGTTATTAAAGCGGGTAATTCGAAAGTCGTAAGGACAGCGCTATCTCTTCAAGCAAAATCAACCAGCGCGTTTCAGCCCATGCGCCAGCCACCAGTGGTGCGCCTCGACCGCCAGTTCGTCGACGCTCTGGATCGAAGCGTCGAGGGCCAGGGTCAGCGGCTCGCCAACGGGGGATTCAAGGGTGGCGAACTGACTGTCGATCAGGGTCGACGGCATGAAGTGCCCCGGCCGATGGGAGACACGGTCGGCGGCCACTTCAGGCGTGAGTTCCAGAAACACGAAACCCAGGCCCGGCAAGGCGCTGCGCAATACTTCGCGGTAACTGTGTTTGAGGGCCGAGCAAGTCAACACCGGGCGCTGGCCCGTGGCGTCGACGCGGCGCAATTCATCGCACAGGCTGTCGAGCCAGCCGGCACGGTCGTCGTCGTTCAGGGGAATGCCCGCGCTCATCTTTTCGATGTTGGCGGCAGGATGGAAAGTATCGCCTTCAATGGCTGTAGCGCCGCTGAGCTCGCACAGGGCATCGCAGACGCTTGTCTTGCCGCAACCGGCAACACCCATGATGACCAGGGCGGTGATGGGATGATTCATGTAACACCTCAGCGCGCAGACAGCGCTACCTTTGTCGGTTATGACACCAGAGCAAAAGCAGAAGTTGCCGACGCCTTCTTGTCATTTTTGTGGGTTGCAGCATGTTCGTTCCCAACGCCGAAAAGCGAGGTTCAGGCAAAACTCGCTTACGCATTTGCAGCTGCTTCGGGACAGCGCTACCTTAGTGCCTTGAATTTTGTTTGGCAAGCCGCCCGATGACCTCCTCTAAAAACGATAAAAATTCGCGCACCACTGGCCGTCCTACCCTCAATGAGGTGGCGCGACTGGCCGGGGTCAGCCCGATTACCGCGTCCCGCGCCTTGCGTGGCGTCAGCACGGTCGCCACCGAACTGCTGGAAAAAGTGCAGAAAGCCGCGCTGGAACTGAACTACGTGGTCAACCCCGCCGCCCGCGCACTGGCCTCGGCCCAGAGCCATTCGGTGGTGGTTTTAGTGCCGTCGCTGTCCAACTTGTTGTTCATCGACACCCTGGAAGCCATTCATCAGGTTTTGCGCCCCAAGGGCTTCGAAGTGCTGATCGGCAACTTCCACTACTCGCGCGATGAAGAAGAAAACCTGCTGCGCAATTACATGGCGTATCAGCCGCGCGGCTTGCTGCTGACCGGGTTTGACCGCACGGAAAGTTCGCGACGGATGATCGAGGCGAGCAACATTCCCTGCGTGTACATGATGGAACTGGACAGCGCCGCCGGCCTCAACTGCGTGGGTTTTTCGCAACTCGCTGCCGGCGAAACGGCGGCGGAACATTTGTTGTCTCGCGGTCGCAAGCGCCTGGCGTATATCGGTGCGCAACTCGACCAACGCACCTTGTTGCGTGGCGAAGGGTTTCGCAAAGCGCTGCAGAAAGCCGGTCTGTATGACCCGGACCTGGAAGTGCTGACGCCGCGTGCGTCTTCGGTCGGCCTGGGCGGCGAGCTGTTCCTGCAATTGCTCGCCAGTCACCCTGATGTCGATGCGATCTTCTTCGGCAACGACGACCTCGCACAGGGCGCCCTTCTTGAAGCGATGCGCTGTGGGATCAAGATCCCCGAACAAGTGGCGATCCTCGGTTTCAACGACCTGCCGGCCTCGGCGCACATGGTCCCGCGCCTGAGCAGCATCAGCACGCCGCGCGAGGCCATTGGCCGCCGCGCGGCGGAGCAGATGCTGACCTTGATGGCGGGCAACACGGTGGCGAAACCGGTGCAGGACATGGGATTTGAACTGAAGGTGCGCGAAAGCACCTGACCTTTCAGAGGAGTGTTTCCATGGAACACGTATTGAAAATTCTCGGCAAGGCGTCCTCCATCAACGTCAGAAAAGTCCTGTGGACCTGCGACGAACTGGGCCTTTCCTACGAGCGCGAAGACTGGGGCAGCGGGTTCGCATCGACCCACAGCCCGGAATTTACTCGACTCAACCCCAACGCCCAAGTGCCAGTGATCATCGACGATGCCGGCGTGCTGTGGGAGTCCAATACCATCTGCCGCTATCTGACCGGCAAACACCAAAACACTGATCTGCTGCCGCACGAATCGGCCGCGCGCGCGCGGGTGGAGCAGTGGATGGATTGGCAGGCCACTGATCTCAACACGTCCTGGAGCTACGCATTTACCGCGCTGATGCGCAAAGATCCGGAATTCCAGGACGCGCATCGGATTGCCGTCGGCCTGCGCGGCTGGAATCAGAAGATGGCGATTCTCGAACATCAACTCGCAGCCACTAAAGCCTTCGTTGTCGGGACGCACTTCACCCTGGCCGACATCGTCATCGGCCTGTCGGTCAACCGCTGGCTGATGACACCGATGGACCGCCCCGACTTCCCGGCTATCGACGAGTATTTTCAACGGTTGGCGCAACGTCCGGGGTTTCTGAAGCACGGCTGCAACGGATTGCCGTGACGGAACGGGATGAGGCCAACATTGGCGCAGGGAGCGGTCATCCGCTGCCGCCACCCGGCAGCGGATGACCGCTGTGCATGCTCGATGCGAAAGCCAACCATTGAAATACAAGGACTTATCAAGCAGGCATGGTAATTGCTCCGGCATGGCGACCACCCACTCCCACAGGTCTACCTATCATGTTGGTCAGTGCTAAACAGAACCTAACAACGCCGCTGCCGAAGAAGCCGGGTGAGGATCCGACCGTGGACGCCGCCGCCGGTCTTCAAGCCGCGTTGATGCAGAACGTACAGAACAATCTGCAGATCCAGACTTCGAAGTACGCGGGCCCGATTCAGGCTCCCGTCTCCGCACTCGCCACGGAGCAGGTCAACGCCGCCAGCAAGATCAGCGACAACGTCGATGAAGCGTTTGCGAAAACCCGCGTGGCGTTGCAAGCGACCGATGCCACGTCCCTGCCCAAGGCCGGAGAAAGCAAGGCCATGGCCGACTTCAAGGACTACATGAGCAAAACGCCGGAACAGCGATTGCGCGACAGTATTCTGGATGAGATGGGCATTACCGAAGAAGACCTGAAAGCCATGCCGCCGGAGAAACAACTGGCGATCAGCAAAGAGATTGCCGAGCGTCTGCAAGACAAGATGAAACTGGCGCAGGCTGACAAAGCCGACGGCAGCAGCGAGAAAGGCACCGCGCAAGTAGTCGATAAATTCCTAGCGGCGCTGTAACAACGCACAACCTGTAGCAGCTGGCGCAGCCTGCTGCTACAGGGAGTGGGGCTAATTCAACTGCAGCGTTGAATTGAACTGGCTGATCGCATCCACCACATGCCGCGACCCTTGCTGAATCTCCAGGATCACTTCCCCCGCCTCGTTCGCCAGTTCAACGCCAAGCCCGGTTCGGCTCAGGCTCGACTGCATGCTCGACACCGCACTCAATGACAAATCATGGTTCCTGCGCACCACGTCGACGATCTCCAGCGTCGCCTGGCTCGTGCGGGCGGCGAGGCTGCGAACCTCGTCGGCAACCACTGCAAACCCGCGCCCGTGCTCCCCGGCTCGCGCGGCTTCGATGGCGGCGTTGAGCGCCAGCAGGTTGGTCTGATCGGCAATGCCGCGTATGGTCTGGACAATGGTGCCGATGATGTCGGACTGCTTGCTGACCGCATCGATGCTCAGCGCCGCCTCGTTCAAATCCCTGGAAATGTCCTGAATAATCTGCACCGTTTGCTGCACCACCTGCGACCCTTTTTGCGCGCAGGCGTCGTTTTGTACCGACGTGCTGTGGGCGGATTCGGCGGCGGTTTGCAGCGTGGTCACTTGATTCGTGATGTCGCTGGCGAACTTGACCACTTTGTACAGCCGGCCCTTGGTGTCGAACAACGGGTTGTAGGACGCTTCGAGGAAAATGGTGTGGCCGTATTTGTCTCGTCGTTCGAAACGGTGCGAGTGATATTCGCCGCGATTCAGTGACGCCCAGAACGCTCTGTACGACTGGGATTCGGCTTCGGCGCGATGGCAAAACAGGCTGTGGTGGTGACCGACCACTTCATTGAGCGCGTAATGCGTGGTCTTCAGAAAGTTTTCATTGGCGGCAATCACATTCCCCTCGGGGGTGAATTCGATCACGGCCATGGAACGGCCTATCGCCGCGAGCATGCTTTCGTTTTCGTGTTCTTTTGAAACTCTGGCAGAAATGTCCGACGCCACTTTGATCACACTTTTCACTTGACGATCCGCACCCAAAACCGGCATGTAACTGGCTTCAAGCCAGATCTCCTTGCCGCTCTTGTTCACGCGCAGGAACGTGCCACTGACCGGTTCGCCTCGTGCCAGATCGCGCCACAATTTGGCGTAGGGTTCACTGCGGTAATACGCCTCTTCGCAAAAGATCCGGTGATGTTTGCCACGCACTTCTTCGGCGCTGTAACCCATCGTGGCGCAAAAGTTTTCGTTGGCATCGATGATGATGCCTTCGGGGGTGAACTCAATCATTGCCATCGAACGGCTGACGGCGGCCAACTTGGCGTTGGCTTCGGTCAGCGCACAGCTGTAGCGTTCGATTTCCAGCAGGTCAGCCTTGTGATGTAGGTTAAACATGGTCGTATCACCCTAAGCGCGGTCTTTTGATTGATGAAAGTTCTTCGGTCTTTCAACGTATCCACCACAACGTTCCATGGAACAGGCACACGCATTCCTCCATAGGAGGAATTGTCAGGTGATCAATGATGTTGAATCGGAGAGTCCAGGTTGCAACGCTCTTATCAAGACATCCGTCTCTTGATAGCCCGGGACCGGGCCAGCCCTAACTTTTTCATAAGTAACTCCATCTACGTAAAACTTCCTTGATGCTCAGCACCGGTGCCTTGGATTGCACACTCTTGAGCCTGAACGACGGCCTTCACGGCGACCGACATAGTTAATTATGACTGAGCATAGACAGCCGCAATGGGCTTGCAAGGCCATTAGTCGGCCAGTATCTAGGCCAAAAACGTCAAAAGAAGGGGGTTCTCGACCTGCCGTAATTGCGGCATAGACAGCTGAATCTTCGTAAGCCTTAAGACCATCGCGGGCTCGCCCCGGGCGGCGATCCGACGATGGCAATCTTTCAGTCACAGCAACATTACAGACTCGCACTCACCTTGGTAGCCACCTCCCCCGGCACCCAACCCTTCCAGATCTGCGGCTGATCGCGCAGGAACGCTTCAGCGACCTGACGCGGTTGCAGGCGTTTTTCACTCATCTGCGCCAGCGTCTGGTTCAGCAAATCGATCGGAAAATCGACTTTCTCGAAGAACGACACCAAGTCCGGGTACTGCGTCTTGAACGGTGCGGACACGCCAATCGCCAGGCTCGCTGGCATCGATCGCGTACCTTTTGGATTGGGGTTGTTGGCATCCGCCAGGGTTTTCCAGGCTTCGGCGTCGAACGGCGGTTCCTCGAGTTTCACCAGTTTGAAGCGACCCAGCAACGGCGTTGGCGACCAGTAGTAGAACAACACCGGTTTGCCACGACGGATCGACGAGGCCACTTCGGCATCCAGCGCCGCGCCGGAGCCGGTGCGGAAGTTGACGAAGCTGGCAGTCAGGTCGTAGGCCTTGAGTTTCTGGCTGTTGACGATCTCCGACGTCCAGCCGGTGGGGCTGTTGAGGAAGCGCCCGCGGCTTGGGTCTTCCGGGTCGCGGAACACGTCTTTGTAGCGCGCCAGGTCAGCGACGGATTTCAGCTCCGGCGCGAGCGGTTTGATCCCCCGCTCCGGGTCGCCCTTGATCACGTATTCCGGTACCCACCAGCCTTCGGTGGCGCCTTTGACGGTGTCACCCAGGCCGAACACTTTGCCCTCCGACGCGGCTTTGACCCACGCCGGGCTGCGTCCCGCCCACTCTTCGCCGATCACTTGAATGTCGTTCTTGGCCAGCGCCGCTTCGAGGCTGACGGTGCTGCCCGGCAACGTGTCTGTCGGGTAGCCGTAACCTTTTTCGACGATCAACCGCAGGATCTCGGTGATCAGGCTGCCGCTTTCCCAGGTGATGTCGCCGAAGTGGATCGGCGCGGTTTTTTCCGCAGCGGGCACGTGGCCAGCCACGAGGCTGAGGGCCAGCAGCGAACTGCCAAGCAGGGTTTTTATTGTGTTCATGCGGACCTCTGGTGCAAGGGTTCATTGGCGCTGTGCTGGACGCACAACGCTTGGGAGCGGGTCATGTAGACGCTGACCGAACGCTGGGAAATGCCCAGTTCGGTGGCAATTTGCGGGTAGGTCAGACCATCGATGCGCGACAACAGGAAGGTTGCCCGGACCTTGCCCGGCAATCGCTCCAGCGTTCGGTCGAGGCCATGCAACGCCTGGGTCAGTTGCAGCAGTTTTTCGGGCGAGTTCGCGTGCGGCTGATCGAAGTGGTGCAGTTGCTCGAGGTGCCGACGTTCGAGGTCGCGGCGGCGCCAGAGCTGATAGATCAGCCGATGGGCAATGGTGGTGAGCAAGGCGCGAGGCTCGCGGATCGGCATCAGGCCGGGCGATTCGAGCAATTGCGCAAAGGTTTCGGCGGCGATGTCTTCGACACTGGAACTCGCTCCCAGATGTCGGCGCAGGCTTGCGCACAGCCAGGGGTAATGGGCGCGGAACAATCCGCCCACGGCATTACGATGGGAAAGGTCGGTGCCGGACATAGAGGCTCCAGGGGTTAGGGTCGCTGAATGTCCGGTGTTCCGGTGACGCGAATCCTAGCAAGGAGCCTTATTCTTTAATAAGACTTAAAAAGTATTTTTATATTCTATTTAGCAATTTCTGCGGTGTCTGGAGGGACGCTTTCGTTGGATCGCCGCCCGAGGCAAGCCCGCGAAAAATCTCCCGTCAACGCAACCGCCCAAACCCCAACGCCTCGGCCTCTTGCTGATAGTCGAGAACAATCTGATAGACACTTTCGCTGGCCGGCAGCACCTCCTGTAAACCGAGGACCTCCGCCACCTCAGGCAACTCGCGCAACGTCTCGTTCATCACCCGCCGCAACGCCTCAACCTGTTCATCGCTAGCCGTCGCCACAGTGATATACGGCAACGTCGGGCTGAACGCGCTGCGCACCACCACTCGCAGACCTGCCACTTCCTCTTCGGCGTGCCGTGCCAGATAGGCAAAGGTCACGCTGTCGATGGCCGCAAGGTCAGCCTGGTCTTCGCGCAACCAGCGCAGGCTTTCACGGTGACCGCCACTGATGCCGACACTGGCGAAGAACTGCCCGTCGCGGTGCAGTGGCGCCAGTCGCTGACGCAGCAGGTTCATGCCGCTATTGGAGTCTTCGCTATTGATCACCCCACGGCTGCCAAGAAATGCGGGCAACATCCGGCGTGGATCATCGGCGCGACTCAGCAGCAGGCTGCAATGGATGCCGCCGCTGCTGTCCGGCAGTTCATAACGGGGCCGACCGACCACCCGCACCTGCCCACGCAAAGCGGTCATCAACGGATACCCGCAGGTTTGCGTCAGCAGCAAGTGCGCAGACAACCACAGCTCCATCAGCGACACAGATTCGGCGTTGCGGCGGGTGGCGCCCAGACGCTCCACGATCCGCGTCAGCCAGCGCTCGTTAGCCTGGCGGATGGGGGCGGGGGCGACGTACATCAGTAGTTCGGCGATGTCATGGGTCATCAAAATCTTCCATACAGCGAATTCAATTGTACGGGGGATCGCATGTGCAATCAGTGGGAGGGATGTCTCGGGCTGTCGATCGCCTTGACCCCGTTCTCCCGCCACAACTGCCCATAACCCTGCACCAGAAAGCCGCCGCTGCGCGCCAGCCATTGCTCGCGACGGCTGTGATAGGCGCGAGGCAAGTCGTACCACGGCAAGCCAGGCAAGTCATGATGCACCAGATGAAAATTAAGGTTCAGGAACAACCAGCGCCACGGCCAGGCGGCTTCATTGAGCACGGTGCGCTGTTCGGGTTGCGCATGCGGACGGTGTTCATAGTAAGAGCGGATCATCGCAATCGACAGCGCCGGCACACTGATCAGCAACAGGTAATGCCACACCGGCAGCACGCTGTAGCGGGCAACGATCAGCAGCATCAGCAGGGTCAGTGCGCCGTGGCTCAGCCACATCAACCAGGCCTGCCGATCACCCGATTTCAGGCGTTTCAACTCGTCTTTCGCCAGCGCCAGCAAGCCCAGCGGCGCGCCGAGGAGGAAGCGCCCGAGCACGGTTTTGTTGAGCCAGTGCAGGCTCTGCTCGAACAGAGAATGACCTTGCCACTGTTCGGCGCTCAGGTAACGGCTTTCCGGATCGATGCCGGGCAGGGTCAGGTCTTCGTCGCGGTGATGCAGCAGGTGACTGTCGCGATACAGGGTGTAGGGATACCAGACGGCGAACGGTGCGTAGCCGAGGATTTTGTTCAGCGAAGTCCAGCGGGTCGGATGCCCGTGGAGCAATTCGTGTTGCACCGAGAGCCAGAGCACCACCAAGGGGATCAGCAGCAATGTGCTCCACCACAAGCCCAGACGATCGCTGCCGAGCACGATGCTGAACCAGCCGGCGTACACACCGATCAGCAGCAGCCAGGTCGGCCACTCGGTGCGAGCCGTCAGGCGTTGGCGCAGGGATTCGATTTCTTTTCGGTGGGCACTATCGAAGTAATGGGGCATGGCGATGCTCAGATCGGGGACCAGTCCCCCTCTGTGCAGTGGCGCAGGGAAATCTTGCAGATTATTTCATGTTGATGTGATCGTTCCCAAGCAAAGCGTGGGAACGATCGTCAGAGCAGGATCAATGACCGAACACATCCACCTTCTTGGCCTTCTTGTCCGCGCGCTTTTCATCGGCGGTTTTTGCCGGTTTTTTCTTTGCCGCTTTTTTTGAATCCATGCCTTTGGCCATGATACGTACTCCACTCATACGGGATGTGAGATCAGGTATACACCTATCCCCCGCCGCGCGTTCTTTTATAATCGCGCGCTTCACGCACACATAGACCTCGCCCATGCCCGTCACCCAGTACGCCCTGCTCGCCGAGCCATCATGGCCCCTGATGAACAAGTTTTATCGCGCTCACCAATCGTCGATGAAAGCCGTCCGCGACGCTCGGCTCTGGGTCGCCCGGCGCGACGAGATCGTTGGCGCCCTGTGCCTGAGGCCGGTCTCGGGCGGGCATTGGTTGACCGGTTTGTTCATCGATCCGGCGTGGCGCGAACAAGGGATCGCGGCGGCATTGATCGCCGAGGCGGTAAACGGTCTCGACCAGCCGGTCTGGCTGTTTTGCCACCCGGATCTGCGTGGCTTTTATGAGCGCCGCGGCTTCAGCTTCGACCCTCCCATGCCTTTCGCCATGGTCGACCGCCTGAACCGTTACGCGCGCAGCAAACCGATGATCGCCATGGGCTTAGAACCGTTGGTGAGGTCGACCGTCGATAATGTGTGATCGGGCGAAGATTGCTGCGTGCTAGCCTCGGGGTCGACTTCGACTCCACTCAGGACGCTTCATGAAACCTGCCCTCCTCGCTTTGACGCTTGCCGCCCTTATTGCTCCTGTCCTCGGCCACGCCGCCGAACCGCCAACGGTCACCGCCCAGCAATATGCCGAGGTGTTGAAAGGCACCTAGCGCGCACCGGAGAACGTCGCCCGCGATGGCTATCGTCATCCGCAACAGACATTGCAGTTCTTCGGTCTGGCGCCAAAACAGACCGTAATTGAAATCACCCCCGGCAACGGCTGGTACAGTGAATTGCTCGCGCCGCTGCTCAAGGAACACGGGCATTACGTGGCCGCGGTCCAGGCGCCGACAATCAGCGACTACGCGCGCAAGAATGAAGAAAAACTCAAGGCCAAATACGCCGCTGTCCCCGCGCAATATGCGAAGGCGCAGGTGCTGGAGTTCGATCCAAAAAACCCTGAATTCGGCAAACCTGGTTCCGCCGACACCGTGCTGACCTTTCGCAACGTGCACAACTGGGTGCTCGCCGATACCTCAGCGAAGACTTTCGCAGCGTTTTTCAAGGTGCTGAAGCCGGGCGGCGTACTGGGCGTGGTCGATCATCGGGCCAAGGACGGCGCATCGCTGGACGACATCAAGCACAGCGGTTACCTGACCACCGATTACGTGGTCAAACTGGCGACAGACGCCGGGTTCAAGCTGCAGGCTCAGAGCGAGATCAACGCCAATCCGAAGGACACCAAGGATTATCCGGAAGGCGTCTGGACGCTACCACCGACGTTGACGCTGGGGGAGAAGGACAAGGCGAAATACCTGGCGATTGGCGAGTCGGATCGCATGACATTGCGGTTCGTCAAACCCGCGAATTGATGCACTAAAGGCTCATGGAGATCCCTTGTGGGAGTGAGCCTGCTCGCGATAGCGGAGAATTAGACGACACAATGTTGAATGACACTCCGCTATCGCGAGCAGGCTCACTCCTACAGGGGATTGGTGCTGCGTTGGCTTCAATCGTCAGCGTTGGGATCGAGGTCCGGGAACATCACTTCGGTGAAGCCGAATTTGCTGAAGTCAGTGATCCGTGACGGGTACAACCGGCCGATCAGGTGGTCGCATTCGTGCTGAACCACGCGGGCATGAAAGCCCTCGGCAATGCGCACGACCGGCTCGCCCTTGGGATCGAAACCCTCGTAACGAATCTGCTGGAAACGGTCCACCGCGCCACGCAGGCCGGGCACCGACAGGCAACCTTCAAACCCCTCTTCCAGCGCAGGGCTCAACGGCGTGATCAGCGGATTGATCAGAATCGTCTGCGGCACCGCTTCGGCATCCGGATAGCGTTCGCTGTGCTCGAAACCGAAAATCACCAGTTGCAGATCGACACCGATCTGCGGCGCGGCCAGGCCGACACCACCGACGCTTTCCATGGTCTGGAACATGTCGTCAATCAGTTGCCATAGCTCGGGGCTGTCGAACATTTCGGCAGGTACTGGCGGAGCGATTCGCAGCAGGCGCTCGTCGCCCATTTTCAGGATTTCACGGATCATTTGGTGACTTCGTCAGTGTTCGGGTGGATCGAGTGGTCCCGACCCAATCCCGAAACGTGGTGTTTGTGTTCATGGTCGAGTTCGCCCGGGACTTTTTCACCAGGGTCCTTGCCTTCGCTCGACATGTGTTCGATCACGGCATTCATCTCCGCGCCAAGCAACAGCACCGCGGCGGAAATGTAGAAGTACAGCAACAGCACGATGATCGCGCCGATACTGCCATACATGGCGTTGTAGTTGGCGAAGGTCTTGACGTAAAACGCAAAGCCCAACGACGCGATGATCCACACCACCACCGCCAGCACCGAGCCAGGGGTGATGAAACGAAACTCCTGTTTGACGTCGGGCATCACGTAATAGATCAGCGCCACGGCAATCATCATCAGGATCACGATCACCGGCCAGCGCGCAATGGTCCAGACCGTAACGATAAAGTCTTCGAGGCCGACCTGCGCGGCGATCCAGCCCATCACCTGCGGCCCGAGCACCATCAGCGCCGCAGCGATCAGCAACATCCCGGCAATGCCGATGGTGTAGAACACCGACAGCGGAAAACGTTTCCACAGCGGACGGCCTTCGACCACGTCGTACGCGGCGTTCATCGCGCTCATCATCAGGCGCACGCCGGACGAAGCCGTGTACAGCGCAACGACGATACCCACCGACAGCAAGCCGCCCTTGGATTGCTGGAGCTGGTCGATGACCGGGTTGACCTGCTCCAGCGCCTGGGGCGGCAGGACCAGTTCCGATTGCAGGCGCAGCCAGGAAAAGAAGTCCGGCAGGTGCAGGAAACCGATCAGGGCAATCAGAAACAGAATGAAGGGGAACAGCGAAAACAGCATCTGGTAGGCCAACGCCGAGGCATAGGTCGACATCTCGTCGTCGACGAACTCGGTGACCGTGCGAACCATCACACGATGGATGGGCAGACCTTTCATGTTCGGGAAAATCACTAGCGTCTCCTTTCGCCGCAAATTGGTCGAAGTCGGGGCGACTCAGGAACCGTTTTCTACATCAAAGTAACCTACTTGGCGACTTTGAAACAATTTCCGCCTGCAAGTTCAGGCTGACACAAAAACGGCCATCCGTGGATGGCCGCTACTGGTATTCACCCAAGGCCGGATCAAGCCTTGTCGACGCCTTTCTTGATTGAGTCCTTGGCTTTGCCCACTGCTTGCTGAGCTTCGCCTTTCTTTTCCTGCACTTTGCCCTCGGCTTGCAGCTTGGTGTTATCAGTGGCCTTGCCGACGCCTTGTTTGACGTTGCCGACGGCTTCGTTCGCCATGCCTTTTACTTTATCGCCAGTGCTGCTCATGGTGTTTCTCCTGTGAACAAATCAATGAGTAAAGTCGTTACAGAAAGATTGACCGAAGGCGTTTGCGCGGAGTTTCATTTATTTTCACAGCGACATTTCATCGTTGGGTGCAGGTTGGGCTTTATGTTTGCCGGCCAACCCCCGAGAATACGCAACGAATTCAGGCCATGGCGCTGAAGATCCAATCCCGTAGGAATGTTATGAAACTCGATAAAAAGCAGGCTATTGCCCGCAGAAACCTGGAGCTCGGCGGTGCTGTGCTTGGCGTTAACAATTGCCATTTCGCCGAATTGAACCGCAACCGCAACATCTGGTGGTTCGATCTGCCCGTGGCACGCCTGGCCGTTGGTCAGTACGAATGGATTCACCTGCTGATGCACACGCCGGACACCGACGAACTGCTGCACCTGAAAGTGCCGACGGTGTTCCTGCGCGAGAAACTTGAAGGGCTGGTGGTGCGCAATGAAGGCAAGCGCAAGGCGGCGTTGAGTCTGGAATTGAGTGCGGACAAGGATTCGTACCTGCAGGACATGCGCCCGGCGGGTACCAACGTCAATTTCGCACCGTTCCGCCTATAACAAAAAACCCCGCATCGGCGGGGTTTTTTGTGGGTTACGCGGTGGCTTTCTTCGCGTTGATTTTCTTCAACTCTTCATCGCGCAACTCACGACGCAAGATCTTGCCAACGTTGGTCGTCGGCAGTGCATCCCGGAACTCGACCGAACGCGGCACCTTGTAGCCGGTGACGTTGGCACGCATGTGCTCCATCACTTGCTCTTTGGTCAGGGTCACGCCCGGTTTGGCGACGATGAAGATCTTGATCGCCTCGCCCGACTTCTCGTCCGGCACGCCGATGGCCGCGCATTGCAGCACGCCCGGCAGGGTCGCGAGCACGTCTTCCAGTTCGTTCGGGTACACATTGAAACCGGAGACCAGGATCATGTCTTTCTTGCGATCGACAATGCGCATGTAGCCATCCGGCTGGATCAGCGCGATGTCACCGGTCTTCAACCAGCCTTCGCTGTCGAGCATTTCATCGGTGGCTTCCTGACGCTGCCAATAGCCCTTCATGACCTGCGGACCTTTCACGCACAGCTCGCCGATTTCGCCCAACGGCTGTTCCACGCCGGCGTCGTCGATGACTTTGCACAGGGTCGAGGGCACCGGAATGCCGATGGTGCCGATCTGGATGTGCTGGATCGGGTTCACCGTCGCCACCGGGCTGGTTTCAGTCATGCCGTAACCTTCGCAGATCGCACAACCGGTGACCGCTTTCCAGCGCTCGGCCGCGGCCAGTTGCAGGGCCATGCCGCCGGACAAGGTGACTTTCAGCGCCGAGAAATCCAGCTTGCGGAAGCCTTCGTTGTTGCACAGCGCCACGAACAGCGTGTTCAGGCCGACAAAACCGCTGAACTTCCACTTCGACAGTTCCTTGACCATCGCAGGCAAGTCACGCGGGTTGCTGATCAGGATGTTGTGGTTGCCGATCAGCATCATTGCCATGCAATGAAAAGTGAACGCATAGATGTGGTACAGCGGCAGCGGTGTGATCAGGATCTCGCAGCCTTCATTCAGGTTGGAGCCCATCAGCGCCTTGCACTGCAGCATGTTCGCCACGAGGTTGCGATGGGTCAGCATCGCGCCCTTGGCCACGCCGGTGGTGCCGCCGGTGTATTGCAGCACCGCCACGTCGCCGCTGGCCGGGCTGGCTTCGGTGACTGGCTGGCCGTGCCCCTTGCGCAACACCTCGTTGAACTTGATGGCCTTGGGC
The DNA here is from genome assembly GCF_054897705.1 of Pseudomonas sp. GB2N2. Classification (NCBI taxonomy): domain Bacteria; kingdom Pseudomonadati; phylum Pseudomonadota; class Gammaproteobacteria; order Pseudomonadales; family Pseudomonadaceae; genus Pseudomonas; species Pseudomonas sp. GB2N2. The sequence goes on along the minus strand of NZ_CM142701.1, from coordinate 56,584 downwards.
AAGTGATACGCCGGGACCATCTTCTTCACGTATTTGATGACGCTGTTGATCAGCAGACGCTTGAGCGGCGGCAGCAGGTCGGCCACTTCCGTGACGATGACATGCTTGACCCCGGTTTTCGGCACGACGGTCTCGGCCAGGTGCGCCATGTTCGCCAGGCAGACCAAGGCCTTGGCGCCGGAGTCGTTGAACTGGTGTTCCATTTCCCGCGCGGTGTACAGCGGGTTGGTGTTGACCACGATCAGCCCGGCGCGGATGGCGCCGAACACGGCAACCGGGTACTGCAAGACGTTGGGCAGCTGCACGGCGATTCGATCACCGGGCTGCAAGTCGGTATGCTGTTGCAGGTAAGCGGCAAAGGCACCGGACAATTCGTACAGTTCACCGTAGGTGATTGTCTTGCCCAGGTTGCTGAATGCCGGCTTCTCGGCGAAGCGTTGGCAGGACTGCTTCAACACTGCCTGAATATTCGGGTACTCGTCCGGATTGATGTCGGCAGCAATCCCGGCAGGGTACTTATCCTTCCAGAAGTCTTCGATCATGGAAGCCCACTCCTCAGCAACGCGAATTCAAATACCGCATTTTGATGCGGTTATTATTGGTGTTTGATTATGGGTGAGTCTGGCAGTTAAAGCAGGCCGAGAGGTCCCAAAGCGCGCCGAGAGTAGCAGCTTTGCCAAGGGCCGACTAGAGCCAAACGCGGCCTCTACGGTCACTTTAGTGACTCAAGAATGACAAGCGGTCATTTTAGAGTAAAGAACCTATTTGTCGCTGAAAGCCGCTGAAATATTGGGTATGAACAACTGTAGGAGTGAGCTTGCTCACGAAAAACGTCCAGACGACGCGATCATTCAGACAGGGCGCGTTATCGCTGACGTCCATCGCGAGCAGGCTCGCTCTTACAGGGGAACCGTACGAAGCGCGGCCATTCACCGCTTACGCGATATCCCGCAACTCCCGCCGCAGAATCTTGCCCACCGGCGTCATCGGCAACGACTCGCGCAACACGATGTGCTTGGGCACTTTGTACGCCGTGAAGTTTTCCTTGCAGTAAGCCTTCAACTCTTCAAGGCTGACCCCAGACTCACGCGCCACCACAAACAACTTCACCGCTTCACCTGAACGCTCGTCCGGCACACCGATGACCGCGCAGTTGGCGACCTTCGGATGGGCCATCACCACGTCTTCGATCTCGTTCGGGTACACGTTGAAACCGGAGACGATGATCATGTCCTTCTTGCGATCGACAATGCGCACGAAACCGTCCGGCTCAATCACCGCGATGTCGCCGGACTTGAACCAGCCTTCGGCATCCAGCACTTCGGCGGTGGCTTCAGGCTTCTGCCAATACCCTTTCATGATTTGCGGACCCTTGATGCACAGTTCGCCGCGCTCGCCCAGCGGCTGCTCGACGCCTTCATCGTTGATGACTTTCAGCGTGGTGCCCGGCACCGGCAGGCCGACCGTGCCGATTCGCGATTTGTCGCCATACGGGTTGGTGCAGGCCACCGGCGAGGTTTCGGTCAGGCCGTAACCTTCGGTGATGCGGCAACCGGTGAGTTGCTCCCAGCGCTCGGCGGTGGCCTTGACCAGCGCGGTGCCGCCTGAGTTGGTGAGTTTCAGGCTGGAGAAATCCAGGGTCTTGAAATCCGGATGATCCATCAACGCGACGAACAATGTGTTGAGCCCCAGCAACGCCGAGAACCGCCAGTTTTTCAGTTCCTTGATGAAGCCCTTGATGTCCCGTGGATTGGTGATCAGCACGTTGTGGTTGCCGGTGACCATCATGCACATGCAGTTCGCCGTGAATGCATAGATGTGGTAAAGCGGCAGCGGCGCGATCATCACTTCCTGACCCTCGCGCAGCAGTGGCTGCCCGTCATCGCCGAACTGCCCGAGGCACGCCCGCGCTTGCTGCATGTTCGCCACCAGGTTGCCGTGGGTCAGCATCGCGCCCTTGGCCAGGCCAGTGGTGCCGCCGGTGTATTGCAACACGGCAATATCGTCGAGGCCGGCGCTCAGCGGCTTGATTCCCAGGCCCTGGCCCAGGCGCAGCGCGCTCTTGAAGGAAATGGCCTGCGGCAAGGCGTAGGCCGGGACCATCTTCTTCACCTTGTTCACCAGCGTGTTGACCAGCCAGCCCTTCGCGGCGGGCATCAGGTCGCCCATCTTTGCTTCGATCAGGTATTGAATGTCGGTGTCGGCCAGCACTTCCTGGACCTTGGACCCGAACATGTTCAGATAGACCAGCGCCCGGGCACCGGAATCCTTGAACTGGTGCCGCATTTCCCGCGGGGTGTACAGGGGGTTGGTGTTGACCACGATCAGCCCGGCGCGCAACGCACCAAACACGGCAATCGGGTAATGCAGGACGTTGGGCATCTGCACCGCGATGCGATCCCCGGGTGCAAGGTCGGTGTGGGCTTGCAGGTAACCGGCGAAGGCGGCGCTGTAGCGTTCCAGTTCGGCGTAGGTCAGGGTTACGCCCATGTTGCTGAAGGCTGGGCGGTCCGCAAATTTCTTGCAGGAACGCTCGAACACCTCGATGACCGACTTATAAGCTCCTTGATCGATGTCCAGGGGCACGCCGGCCGGGCGTTTGTCATTCCAGAAATCAGGTTGCATTATTCTTGTCCTCTTTACCTGAACCTATCCGGGGCCGCTTTTCTGTCATGCCTGTAAACCAGAAGCAAAAAGCGGAGCTTCACGGACACTAGCAGCTATGTCGAATCAGGCAAATATGCCAACGGCCGTCATTGACCGCGTGAATCTTGGTGCCGTGGCGTGGCCTGATCAGACGGCACGCGAAGGATGCGCTATACAATGCACCGAGCCCATGCAAAGGAATCGCCATGATCCACGACACCTTCTGGTTGACCGCGAGCGACCGCAGCCGCCTCTTCGTCAATCAGTGGCTGCCCGACGCACCGTTGAAGGCGGTGATCCTGCTGGCCCACGGCATGGCCGAACACAGCGGCCGCTACGCGCGTCTCGCGGAAAAATTCTCTGATCAGGGCTATGGCGTGTACGCGCCGGACTTGCGTGGACATGGCAAAACTGCCGAAAACGCGACACTCGGGCATTTCGCCGATGACGATGGCTGGTGCAAGGTAGTCGGCGACCTCGCCAGCCTCAATCAGCACATTGGCCAGCAACATCCCGGCGTGTCGATTGTGCTGCTCGGCCATAGCATGGGCAGTTATATCGCCCAGGCGTATTTGCTGCACCACAGCGCCAGCCTGCACGGCGCGGTGCTCAGCGGTTCGAACTTCCAGCCCGTGGCGCTTTATCGCGCGGCCCGGCAGATCGCCCGCCTCGAACGCTTGCGCCAGGGACGCACGGGCCGCAGCGCGTTGATCGAGTGGCTGTCGTTCGGCTCCTTCAACAAGGCCTTCAAACCGGCCCGCACAAAATTCGACTGGCTCAGCCGCGACCCCGCCGAAGTTGATCTGTACGCCAACGATCCGCTCTGCGGCTTTCGCTGCACCAATCAACTGTGGATCGATTTGCTCGGCGGCTTGCAGCAGATCAGCAAAGCGTCCAATCTCGCGCAGATCGATCCGGGCCTGCCGCTGCTGGTGATCGGCGGCGAATGTGATCCGGTGAGCGAAGGCAAGCGTCTGAAAGATCTGGCCGATGCACTACGCACTGCGGGCAGCCAGAACCTGCAACTGACGATTTATCCGCAGGCACGGCACGAACTGTTCAACGAGCGCAACCGCGATGAAGTGACGGCCGATGTGCTGGGCTGGATCGAGCAAGCCTTGAGCCACCGTCGCCCTGCCCGTTCCGAATAGTTTTTTGTGGTTTTTTTATTTGTCACAGGAATTGAAACCGATGACCCAGGTTACCAACACCCCTTACGAAGCCCTCGAAGTCGGGCAGACCGCCAGCTATAGCAAGACCGTCGAAGAGCGCGATATTCAATTGTTCGCGGCGATGTCCGGTGACCACAACCCGGTGCACCTGGACGCCGAGTTCGCCGCTGGCACCATGTTCAAGGAGCGCATCGCCCATGGCATGTTCAGCGGTGCGCTGATCAGCGCCGCCGTCGCCTGCGAGTTGCCTGGGCCGGGGACTATTTATATCGGTCAGCAGATGAGCTTTCAGAAACCGGTGAAGATCGGCGACACACTGACGGTGCGTCTGGAGATTCTCGAGAAGCTGCCGAAGTTTCGCGTGCGCATCGCCACCCGCGTATTCAACCAGCGTGATGAGTTGGTGGTAGATGGCGAGGCGGAGATTCTGGCACCGCGTAAACAGCAGACCGTGACGTTGCCGACATTGCCGGCGATCAGCATCGGCTGACACGTTAAATCCGAGGCATAAAAAAACGCCAGACTGGCTGGCGTTTTTTGACAGGCTTTGCGCGCTTACGAGCGTGCACGAGCCTGGTTACGCAGGGCTTTCACCTGGTCGTGATTGCGTTGCACGCCGTGGTACTGGCGTTCAACCAGGTCACGGATGCCGACCAGGTTGTGCTTGTTGATTTTCTCGATGGCTTCTTTGTAAGCCTTAAGCGCGTGATCTTCGCCGCGCTCGGCTTCGTTCAGCACCGCTTCTTCGTCTTTCCCGGTAAACAATGATTTCACGTCGACCCAGCGACGGTGCAGGTCACCGCTGACGCTGGTAGACGTTTCCGGATCACCGCCCATCGAACGCACGGCGCTCTGCAGTTCGGCCGCTGCGGTGGCGCAGTCGGCGGCGCGAGTGACGAACAGTGTTTTCAGCTCTGGGTGCTTAATGTCTTCAGCGCAAGTCTTGAACCCTTCCTGACCGTCTTTGCTGGTTTCAATCAGGTCGTTGAGTACAGAGATTGCTTCTTTGTTGAGGTCGGTCATTTTTCAATTCCTTGCGGGTTGATGAAAGATGCAATAGCTATTGCACCCTGCATGCCAGCTTTGAATTGAAATTTTATTTCATATATATCAAAGGCTTATATTTTTTACGTAAATCTGTATCCGCTTTTTTTGCATGATCTGTCATTTGGCCTGCATGCAGAATGCCTGTATTTTCCACACTGACCGAATCAAGACGACCGATTGATGAACCCTGAAAAGCTCGAATTGTTGATTACCCGGGAAATGCCTTTCGGCAAATACAAGGGCCGCATCATTGCCGACTTGCCCGGCCCGTATCTGAACTGGTTCGCCCGTGAAGGTTTTCCCCATGGCGAACTGGGCGGACTGCTGGCCCTGATGCAGGAAATCGATCACAACGGTTTGTCCGAACTGCTTGAACCGCTGCGCGCCAAACATGGCAAACCTGCCCCTCGCCACTGAGCCGTCCCCATGCCCGATAACACCCGCCGCGCCCGTGATGAAATGTTTTGGCAGACCTTTGCCGATCGCTACGCCGTTGATCCCGGCCCGCTGAACCTGGAAAACGGTTACTTCGGGCGCATGTCGCGCACGGTGGTCGAGGAATACCAGCGCAACATCGAACTGATCAATCGCGGCAACTCGGTGCATGTGCGCCAGCGCTTCGAACAGGGCGAGAACGAACAGGTTCGCGTGCAACTCGCCGAGCAGATCGGCGTGCCCACCGAAAGCGTGGCATTCACCCGCAACGCGTCGGATGGCCTGCAATCGCTGATCCGCAATTACAACCGCTTGCAGCCCGGCGATCAGGTGCTGATCTGCGACCTGGAATACGACACGGTCAAAGGTGCCATGCGCTGGCTGGCCCGGCATCGCGGTGTGGAAGTGATCGAAATCGACCACGGCCATCCGGCCAGTTACGACAGTTTGCTGGCGACTTATCGCGATGCCTTCGTGCGTTATCCGAAGCTCAAGTTGATGGCGCTGACCCACGTCACGCACCGCACTGGTCTGGTGATGCCGGTCCAGGCGATTGTCGCCGCGGCCAAGGAACACGGGATTGACGTGATCCTCGACGGCGCGCACGCCCTCGGCCAGATCGAGTTCGATCTCGCTGACCTCGGCGTTGCATTCGCCGGTTACAACCTGCACAAGTGGATCGGCGCGCCGCTGACCCTGGGCTTCCTGTATATCGCGCCCGAGCGTTTGGCCGACATCGATCCGGACATGGGCGAGATGCATTACCCGATCACCGATATCCGCGCGCGCACGTCTTACAGCACACCCAATATCCCGGCGCTGCTGACCCTGCCACTGGTGTTCGAGGAGCATCGGGCCATGGGCGGCTCCGCGGCCAAGGGTACACGGCTCAAATACCTGCGTAATCGTTGGGTCAGCGCCGTGCGCGACTTGCCGGGCATCGACGTCATGACCCCGGATGACCCACGGTTGTATTGCGGTATCACCTCGATGCGCTTTACCCGGCATGCAGACCAGCAAGCGATGGCCAGGCGGCTGCTCGATGACTACAACCTGTTTACCGTGGTGCGCAGCGGTGCGGCCTGCGGCCCGTGCATCCGCATCACTCCGGGGCTGACCAGCACCGCGGCGGACATGGATGCCCTGAGCAAGGCACTCAACGAGTTGCGCTGAGCTCATACGGTGTATTTGTCGAAGTCCTCCGGTTTGATTTGCGAAGATGCCGCAAAGGTGTCGATGCCGATGGTGATGTGGCCGAAAAAGCCGTCTTCCTTCGACTCACGGCTGAGGGTTTGCACAGTCAGCGTCGACGCTTCTCCGCCCATGGTTTCGTAGAAAAAATCCTGGGCGTTGGTCAGGGCCGTGGAAGCTCGACCGCTGTATTCACGGGCGTTGAGCACCGATCGCGAGGCCACTTCAGGAAAGTACAGCTGACCGACCCAGGCGACATGCCGCTCCTCCAGAAAATTATTCCCGGCAGGCACGCGCACCGCGACGTGAATGTGCAGCGCACGGCCCGCGTAGAAACCCGGATAGATCGTGGTGAAACGCACGATGCCGTGCTGATCGGAGAACTGCCCCCCACGCAGGTAAGTGTCGTCGTCGGTACGCGGGATGGCGCCGATCGCGTCGACGTCGACTTCCTGATCCGGGTTGACTTTGCTCCACCCCGAGTAAGCACCGCGCGAATTGCAATGCCAGATGTCGACGATGGCGCCTTTGACTGGCTGCGCGGTCATCGCATCGATGATGGTCAACCGCAGCACCAGCGGAATGCCATCCAGCCCCTCGCTGATGTTGCGCCTGATCAGTTTCGGGTTGCGGAAATACGGACCGGCGATCTGTTCGGGTGACAGCAGGTAAGTCGGTGGTAAGGGTGCAACTGAGGTGTGGTCGTCCATGACGCGCTCTCTTCCTTAAGATGAACGCAGGTTAACGGCACACGGTCGGCGTGATGCGGTAACTATGTATCGCGTGATGTCCCACATTTCTTTTGGCAAAAAAAAACGGTGCACCGACCGAGCGCACCGTAAAGCCGTAGAACACACAACGACGTGTCTGGTCAATCAGGTCAGTCCAGCAGCGCCAAGGCCTCGGCGGTGCATTCCTGGATGCGCGCCCAGTCGCCGTTCTTGATCCACTCGGGATCAAGCATCCAGCTACCGCCCACGCACATCACGTTTTTCAACGCCATGTAGCTCTTGATGTTGGCCGGGCTGACGCCGCCAGTCGGGCAGAATTTCACTTCGCCGAACGGCCCGCCCAAAGCTTTGATCGCCGCGACGCCGCCGCTGACTTCCGCCGGGAACAGCTTGAAACGGCGATAGCCCAGACCGTAGCCTTCCATGATGCCGGAGGCGTTGCTGATGCCGGGCAGCAGCGGAATCGGGCTATCCACACTGGCTTCGAGCAGGTCGCGGGTGATGCCCGGCGTCACGATGAATTGCGAACCGGCGGCTTCAGCAGCAGCGAGCATCTGGCGATCGAGCACGGTGCCGGCACCGGTCACCAGTTCCGGACGCTGCTCGCGCAGAATCTGGATGGCCTTGAGGCCGAACTGCGAACGCAGCGTCACTTCCAGGGCAGTCAGGCCGCCGGCGGCAAGGGCATCGGCCAAGGGCAGGACGTCCTGTTCGCGAGCGATGGTAATCACCGGCAGGATCCGCGCCTTGGCGCAGAGGCTGTCGATCAGGGCAACTTTGTCCGCCATGGAAACGGTCGGGGATAGGGTTGTCATAGCGGCTGTTCCTTGGCTCATGGGCACCAGTAAATCTCTAACGTGGGTTGCAGAAACGCGCGAATCGGCATGGCGGCGACATCGTCACCGGCCAATGCGGCACTCAAAGTGGTCAGTTTGGACTGACCGGAAATCGACAGTACGGTGTGTTTGGCCGAAGCCAGCAGCGCGCGACTCATGGTCAGGCGCTGATGCGGCACGGTGGGCGCCAGCATCGGGTAGCAACGGCGGGTGCCGTCGACGCTCAACGCGTCGGCCAGGTTCGGACTGTTGTGGAACAGCGACGCCGTGTGGCCGTCGTCGCCCATGCCGAGGATCAGCACGTCGATCGGTGGCAACTCGGCCAACAGGCGGTCAGCTTGCTCGGCCGCTTGCTCAAGGTTGGCGGTGGCACTGTACAAACTCAAAAACCGTGCCTTGACCGCCGGGCCTTGCAACAGGTAGCGCTTGAGCAGGCCGGCGTTGCTATCGGCGTGTTCCACCGGCACCCAACGTTCGTCAGCCAGGGTCACGACGACCTTGGACCAGTCCAGCGTCTGTTTGGCCAGGTGCTGGAAAAACGCCACCGGGCTGCGACCGCCAGACACCACCAGCGTTGCTGCACCAGAGGCAGCAATCGCTTCGCTCAGCTGTTTTGCGACGCTCAGCGCCAGGCCTTCAGCGAGCAACACCGGACTCTTGAACGCATGGGCGCTGACGCCCTGCGGCAGTTGCACATTAGATATCGCCATACCACGACCTCCCATCCCGCGTGATCAGTGCAATGGAACTCATCGGTCCCCAGGAACCCGCCGCGTACGGCTTGGGCGCATCACCGGATTTTTTCCACCCGGCGATCAACTGGTCACACCACTTCCACGCGGCTTCGATTTCATCTTTACGGACAAACAGGTTCTGATTGCCGCGCATCACTTCCAGCAACAACCGCTCGTAGGCATCGGGAATCCGTGCGCTGCGATAGGTGTCGGAAAAATTCAGCTGCAACGGACCGCTGCGCAGCTGCATGCCCTTGTCCAGGCCTTGCTCCTTGGTCATCACGCGCAAGGAAATACCTTCGTCCGGTTGCAGGCGGATAATCAGCTTGTTGCTGATTTGCAGGCGCTGCTCGGGGGCGAAGATGTAATGCGACGGTTCTTTGAAGTGGATAACGATCTGCGACAGCTTTTGCGGCATGCGCTTGCCGGTTCGCAGGTAGAACGGCACGCCGGCCCAGCGCCAGTTGCGGATGTCGGCACGTAGGGCGACGAAGGTTTCGGTGTCGCTCTGGGTGTTGGAATTCGGTTCTTCGAGGTAGCCCGGCACCGCTTTGCCTTCGCTGTAACCGGCGATGTACTGGCCGCGCACGACCTGAGTAGTCAGGCCTTCCGGGCTGATCGGCGCCAGTGCCTTGAGTACTTTGACTTTCTCGTCACGAATACTGTCGGCGGACAGGTCGGCCGGCGGGTCCATGGCGATCAGGCAAAGCAGTTGCAACAGGTGATTCTGGATCATGTCGCGCAACTGGCCAGCCTTGTCGAAATAGCCCCAGCGTCCTTCGATCCCGACCTTCTCGGCCACGGTGATTTCCACGTGGGAGATGTAATTCTGATTCCACTGGGTTTCGAACAGGCTGTTGGCAAAACGCAGGGCGATGAGGTTTTGAACGGTCTCTTTGCCCAGGTAGTGGTCGATGCGGTAGGTGCGGTTCTCCGGGAAGAACTGCGCCACGGCGTCGTTGACCTTGCGCGACGATTCGAGGTCCGAACCGATCGGTTTTTCCAGGACCACACGGGTGTTTTCCGCCAGGCCAACCTTCGCCAGGTTTTCGCAGATCGCGCCATACACGGCAGCCGGCGTGGCGAAGTAGGCGATCACCCGCTGCGCACTGCCGGCCATTTCGGCCAGTGCTACGTAATCTTCGGACTTGAGGAAATCGACGTGCAAATACGTCAGGCGCGCGAGAAAGCGCTCGAGCAAGGCTTCGTCCAGCTCTTTGGCGCCGACGTAACGGCGCAATTCGGCGGTGATGAACGCCAGATGTTCCTGCTCGCTGCCCGCCTCACGGGCCAGCGCGATAATTCGCGTGTCCTCGTGCAGCAGGCCTGCGCCATCGAGCTGGTAAAGGGCAGGAAACAGCTTGCGCAAGGCCAGGTCGCCGAGGGCGCCGAACAAGGCAAAGGTGCACGGTTCAACCGTAATCGAAGGCATGATGTTTGTTCTTTTATCAAGTTAAGCTACAAATACCTTTTTTGAAGGCATCGCTCAAGCAAAAATGTAGTAATAACCACAACATTTTCGCAATATACAGATTCCGAGTGGTGGTCGGTTGGAGCCATCAGTAGGATAGGCCACCGCTTGGGGCCGCATCAAAGGCCCAATTTGCATAGCAACGCCCTTATTTGCATCGCAGAGCACTGTTATAGGCAGTCGCAGGCGAATGTAGGCGAACTTAGGAAATCATATGGACCGCGTGCGAAATTTACTGGAACAAATCCAGAATCGCCTTGAAGACCTGAACAAGGCAGAACGCAAAGTCGCCGAGGTGATCCTGCTTAACCCACAGCAGGCCACCCGTTTCAGCATCGCTGCCCTCGCCCAGGCGTCTAAGGTCAGCGAGCCGACGGTGAACCGTTTCTGCCGTTCATTCGGTGTCAGCGGTTACCCGGAACTCAAGCTGCAACTGGCCCAGAGCCTGGCCAGCGGCGCGGCGTATGTCAGCCGTGCGGTCGAAGCCGATGACAATCCTGAAGCCTATACCAAGAAGATTTTCGGCAGCGCCATTGCGTCGCTGGACAGTGCTTTGCAGGCGCTCGACCCGAACCTGATCAGCCGCGCCGTCGACCTGTTGATCCAGGCCCGGCAGATCCACTTCTTCGGCCTCGGCGCCTCGGCCCCGGTGGCACTGGACGCGCAACACAAATTTTTCCGCTTCAACCTGGCCGTGACCGCGCATGCGGACGTGCTGATGCAACGCATGATTGCTTCGGTGGCCCACACCGGCGAGCTGTTTGTGATCATTTCCTACACCGGCCGCACCCGCGAACTGGTGGAAGTGGCACGTATCGCTCGGGAAAACGGTGCTTCGGTGCTGGGTCTCACGGCCGAGGGTTCGCCGCTGGCGAAGGCCAGTACCTTGAGCCTGAACATTCCGCTACCGGAAGACACTGACATCTATATGCCGATGACGTCGCGGATCATTCAGCTGACCGTACTGGATGTGCTGGCGACCGGCATGACCTTGCGTCGGGGCGTGGATTTCCAGCCGCATTTGCGCAAGATCAAGGAGAGTTTGAATGCCAGCCGGTATCCGGTGGGCGACGAGTTCAATTAGCTTACTTGGATCGTTCCCACGCTCCGCGTGGGAACGAGCAACACACCCCAAATCACACCCCCACCCGCGCCTGCAAACTCAAATGTGCCTTCTGCCCCGGCGCCAGACTCAGGCTATCGGTCCCGCCGCTTGCCGCTTCGACACAGACAAACTCGGACATCTCGTTCCAGCTGACGCCCAATAACGGACGCGTTCCGGGATGCCAGACCACCGTGTCCGCATCATCACCGGTGTCAATGCACAATTCGCGCTGCCAGGCGTGGTCCTTGAGCTGCAATTCGCCGTCATGCTGGAACACCCGCTGACAACCGCCTTCCACTCGCAACTCGCCTTCCTGCTGGCAAACCTGGCGATTCAACTGGTCGTAACCCTGCGCCCCGTCGAGCCCAGACAGCGCTACCTCACCAACGTCGCCAATACGCCAATACGCGTGCAGCGCTTGGCTCAACTGGCACGGCAGGCTGTCCTGATGCTCGGTGCTCAGGCGCAAATCCAGACGTTCGCCAAGGTGCGCGTGCAGGTCTACTTGCCAGTCGCACAATTGCAGTTGCCAATGCAGGCGCACGCCGTCGTCGCCATGGCTGCTGTCGAGCAGTTTCCAGTCCAGCAACCGTGCCCAACCATGGGACGGCCAGGCGTTTTCGCTCGGATGGCGGCCATACCACGGCCAGCACACGGGCACGCCGCCGCGAATCGCACCCACGTGCGGCCACTTCGCCGCGCACCAAAGCCAGGGCCTCTGATCCTGGGGCTGGAAGTGCAGCAACTGCGCGCCCTGACGGCTGAACACCGCCTGACACAGCGGATGGTCGATCACCAGCACGTCGCGCATCTGATAGCGCTCCCACGCAAACACCGGACGTTCGCGCAAGGATTTGAAGAAGCGTTGTAGCGGATGCTCATGCATGTGCCGCAATCCTGAAAATCATCTTTGCCTGGGTGTGCTACTCCCAAAAAAAAGCGGACAGCCAAGGCTGTCCGCAAAAATGCGCACATAGAGAGGAGCTTATCGCAACAGCGTTAGAACACCGACTGAATTTTTATGCCGGCGACCAGCGCGTTATCAACTTCTTCCACACCGCCCGGATGGGTGATGTATTGCAGGTTAGGACGCACGGTCAGCCAGTTGGTTACGTGGAAGCCGTAGTTGATTTCGTAGTTGTATTCGGTGTCACGCAGTGGTGCGAACGTTGGATCTGCATAGTCGGTGACATTGTTGGAAGCGTTGACCAACTCGGCGTTTTTCTTCACGTCATCGTTGACATGGATACGCGCCGCACCGATACCGACGTCATCTTTAGGGCGCGCATCGAACGGGCCTTTGTACACCAGCATCAGCGACTGATAGTTGTCGACAACGTTGGTGTCCTTGTCGTGGAACGTGGCGTTGGCGGAAACGGTCAGGCCGCGGCTCTTGTCACCGTTGTGGTCGGTCAACTGTTGCTGCGCCACGAACCAGTAGCCGGATTTGCTGCTATGGCTGCGATAGGCGTTGCCGCTGGTAGCCGCATCATTGCCATTATCGTCTTCGCGGACATCATCGGCCTTGGCGGTGCTCTTGTAGTAACCGACGCGGTATTCGCCCGGCAGGTTGTTCGGGTTAGGCAACCAGACCAGCTCGACCGGCAACACGGTGCCTTTGGTACCACTGCCGCTGAGCTTGAAGCCGTTACCGTGTTCCAGTTGCGACGGGTTCTGGTTGTACGCGCCAATCTGCGCATAGAACTCAGGCGAGATGTTGTACTTCACGCGCAGCGCAGCCTGGCTGACGGGCCAGTTGTACCAGATGTTGGTCGCCCAGTTACCCACTTGGGAACCGCAGAACGCCAGGTTCTGGAACTCGCACGGGAAGGTGTTGAAGTCTTCGCCTTCGCCGAAGTAACCGGCTTTGACGTCCAGTTTGCCATCGAAGAACTGGTGCTTGATCCACAACTGGGTCAGACGGACCATGTGACCACGACCGTAGACTTCCTGCGAGGAACTCAAGGTGCCGGCACGCGGGTCGCCAACACGGTCATTGGAGATATTTTCACCGTTACGGTTGGTCAGCTGGATCTTCGCCTGGGTGTTATCCCAACCCAACAGCTTTTGCAGATCCAGTGCCGCGCCCAGACCGAACTGGTCGGCGTAACGCGCAGTCTTGTCGTTGTTGTAGCCACCGTGCAGGTTGCCGCCTACTTCACCGACATAGTCCATCTTGATGTCGATACCTTGCTCGATCAGCTTGGTCCGCTCACCGCCCCAATCCCCGGTCATCCACTCAGAATCGGCGCTGAACGCGTCAGCCGCGTGCACACTGCCGGCCAGCATCATTGCCGCAATGGCAGACAGCTGGCAGATAAGCTGAGCGTTGTTGTTCTTCTTCATCCCTACATCCTCGTTTTATTGTTATTAACTGTTTTTATCTAACGCGGTTACATCAGTTGCAGCGGATGACAGGCCATCCACCGCGGATTTGATTTTTACCGGCCTTTAAACTGGGTCACGTTGGCGCTGTGGTTTTCCGTTTGCGCAACACCGGCCACCCCCAAACGCTCCCCGGTCTTGGCATCAAACAGCAGCACTTTCGATGGATCGAATTGCAGCGTCAGGGTCTCGCCCACGGCCGGTGCAACGTCCGGCGCCAGACGGCAGCAGACTTTGGTTTCATTCAAATTGACGAACACCAGGGTGTCCGGACCGGTCGGTTCGGTGACCTGGACTTCGGCGCGAATGGTTGGCAAACCGTTCGGCTCAGCGCCCGCCAGTACGATCTGTTCCGGACGCATGCCGAGGATCACCTCGCGGTCTTCGAGACCGGCGTCCTGCATGCCCAGTGGCAATTCGCAGCGCGCCTGACCGCTGTCGAGCAGCGCCAGCAGACGACCGTCCTTGCGCTGCAAGCGCAGGGGAATGAAGTTCATCGGCGGCGAACCGATGAAGCTCGCCACGAACAGGTTGGCCGGGTTGTTGTAAATGTCTTTCGGCGTGCCGAACTGCTGAATGATCCCGTCCTTCATCACCGCCACTTTGTCGCCCAGCGTCATCGCTTCGATCTGGTCGTGGGTCACATAGACCGTGGTGGTTTTCAGGCGCTGGTGCATCAGTTTCATTTCAGTGCGCATCTCGACGCGCAGCTTGGCGTCGAGGTTGGACAGCGGTTCGTCGAACAGGTAAATCTTCGGCCGCCGCGCCAGTGCACGGCCCATCGCCACGCGCTGTTGCTGGCCGCCGGAGAGCTGGCCGGGTTTGCGATTCAGCAGGTGTTCGATCTGTAGCAGTTTGGCCACCCGCGCCACTTCCGCTTCAATATCGGCAGCGGGCATTTTGCGGATCTTCAAGCCGAAGGCGATGTTCTCGCGCACGCTCATGGTCGGGTACAGCGCGTAGGACTGGAACACCATGGCGATGTCGCGGTCTTTCGGGCTCATGCCGCTGACGTCCTGGTCACCGATCATGATCGCGCCGCCAGTGATGGTTTCCAGACCGGCGATGCAGTTCATCAGGGTCGACTTGCCGCAACCCGAAGGGCCGACGAGGATCAGGAACTCACCGTCCTTGATCGACAATTCGATGTTCTTCAGGGTGTCCGGCAGGCCTGGGCCATAGGTCTTGTTTACGTTGCGAATTTCGAGCGTTGCCATGATTACCCCTTGACTGCGCCGGCCGTCAGCCCGCGCACGAAATACTTGCCTGCGACCACATAGACCAGCAGGGTCGGCAGCCCGGCGATCATCGCCGCCGCCATATCAACGTTGTATTCCTTGGCCCCGGTACTGGTGTTGACCAAGTTGTTCAGCGCTACCGTGATGGGTTGCGAATCACCGCTGGAGAACACCACACCGAACAGGAAGTCGTTCCAGATCTGGGTGAACTGCCAGATCAGGCAGACCATGATGATCGGGGTGGACATCGGCAGGATGATCAAGCGGAAGATCGTGAAGAAACCCGCGCCATCAAGCCGCGCGGCTTTCACCAGGGCATCCGGAACGCTGACGTAGTAGTTACGGAAAAACAGCGTGGTGAACGCCAGGCCATAGACTACGTGGACGAACACCAGGCCGGTGGTGGTGCTGGCCAGGCCCATTTTGCCGAGGGTGAACGAGGCCGGCAGCAGGACGGTCTGGAATGGCAGGAAGCAACCAAACAGCAGCAAACCGAAGAACAGTTGCGAGCCACGGAAGCGCCACATCGACAGCACGTAGCCGTTGAGTGCACCGATGGCGGTGGAGATCAATACCGCCGGAACGGTGATCTTGATCGAGTTCCAGAAGTACCCGTCAACCGTGCCCCAGGCCTTGACCCAGCCAATGCCGCTGACCACGGTCGGCCAGCTCAGCAGGTTGCCGGAATTGATGTCTTCCGGGGTCTTGAAACTGGTCAACAGCATGACCACCAGCGGAATCAGGTACAGGAAAACGGCGAGAATCAGCACCGCGTAAATGGCGATGCGACTCAGGCTGATGGCAGGTTTGGCCGCGAAACTAGTCATGACGCTTGGTCCTCAGCTCGGAGTACAGGTAAGGCACGATGATTGCGAGAATCGCACCGAGCATCAGAATCGCACTGGCCGAACCCATGCCCATCTGGCCGCGACTGAAGGTGAAGGAATACATGAACATGGCGGGCAAATCGGAGGAATAACCCGGACCACCGGCCGTCATTGCCGCCACCAGGTCGAAACTCTTGATCGCGATGTGAGCGAGGATCATCACGGCGCTGAAGAACACCGGGCGCAGGCTCGGCAACACCACTTTCAGGTAAATGCGCGGCATGCTCGCGCCGTCGATCTGGGCGGCACGAATGATCGATTGATCAACCCCACGCAGGCCGGCAAGAAACATCGCCATGATGAAGCCCGAGGCTTGCCAGACTGCGGCGATCACCAGGCAATACACCACGCGATCCGGGTCAATCAGCCAGTCGAGGCGAAAGCCTTCCCAGCCCCAGTCCCGCAATAATTTGTCCAGGCCCATGCCCGGGTTGAGCAGCCATTTCCACGCCGTACCGGTAACGATCATCGAGAGCGCCATCGGGTACAGGTAAATGGTGCGAATGAAACCTTCGCGCCGAATGCGTTGGTCAAGAAACACCGCCAGCAGCACACCGATCACCAGGGTGATGCCGATGAACATGCCGCCGAACACCGCCAGGTTCTTGCTCGCAACCCACCAACGGTCGTTGTCGAACAGCCGCGCGTATTGCGCCAGCCCTGCCCACTTGTAAGTCGGCAGAAAGGTCGACGTGGTGAACGATAAGACGAACGTCCACAGGATGTAGCCGTAGAAGCCCACCAGGACGATGAACATGCTGGGAGCCAGCACCAGTTTCGGGAGCCAGCGCTGCAGTGCATCGAACGGCGAGGCCTTGCTGAACACAGCAACAGAACTCATGGGGAAATCCAGTACGAGAGAAATAGTTACGTTGGAAATGCTGCCCTTGCAGGAGTGAGGCTGCTCGCGATAGCTGAGTGTCAGACTCTGGATGTATCAACGGATACACCGCGATCGCGAGCAGGCTCGCTCCTACAGGGGCCAAGCATTACTTGGCCGCTTTGATCGCCGTGCCCAGTTGCTTGGCGGCAGTGGCCGGATCGGCTTTCGGGTCGTTGATGAAGTTGGTCACGACATCAAAGAACGCGCCTTGTACTGCCAGCGTGGTCGCCATGTTGTGCGCCATGCTCGGCTGCAGGCCGCCGGATTTGGCGTCAGCCAGGAAGTCCTTGGCAGCGGTCTGGGCGCAGGAGTCGAAACCGTATTTGCCCATGTCGGCGAGCATGTCGTTACGCACCGGGATCGAGCCTTTGTTGATGCTGAAGACTTTCTGGAAATTCTCACCCAGGACGATTTTGGCGATGTCCTGCTGAGCCGCCGCAGTGCCCTTGTCTTTCTGCTTGAACACCGCCAGGGAGTCGATGTTGTAAGTGAACGCCTTTTCGGTGCCCGGGAACGCTACGCACTCGTAGTCCTTGCCCGCGACTTTCTTGGCCGCTGTCCACTCGCTCTTGGCCCAGTCACCCATGATCTGCATGCCGGCCTTGCCGTTGATGACCTTGGCCGCTTCCAGGTTCCAGTCCTGGCCTTTGCCGTCGACGTCCATATAGGTCGCGACTTTTTTCAGCTCGGTCAGCGCCTTGACCATCTCGGGGCCAGTCAGTGCAGCGTTGTCCAGGTCAACCAGGGCTTTCTTGTAGCCATCGACGCCCATAACCGAAAGGACCACCGCCTCGAACACGGTGCTGTCCTGCCAAGGCTGGCCGCCGTGGGCAAGCGCAATGAAGCCCGCTGCCTTGAGCTTGTCACCGGCGGCGTAGAATTCTGCAAGGGTGGTTGGAGCTTTTTCGATGCCGGCTTTCTTGAAGACTTCCGGGTTGATCCACAGCCAGTTGACGCGGTGAATGTTCACCGGCACGGCCACGTAGTCACCTTCGTACTTCACGGTATCGGAGACTTTCTTGTCGAGCAGGCTGTCCCACTTCTCTGCCTTGGCTGTTTCTTTCAGGACGTCGGTGTCGAGCAGGCCGGTAGATGCCCACTCCTGGATGTCCGGACCTTTGATCTGCGCGACGCCTGGCGGGTTACCCGCGACGGCACGGCTTTTCAACACGGTCATGGCCGTCGCACCGCCACCGCCGGCGACAGCGCCGTCCTTCCAAGTGAACCCGTCTTTTTCGACTTGGGCCTTGAGCACATCAACGGCGGCTTTTTCGCCACCGGAGGTCCACCAGTGAACGACTTCTACCGAACCTTTGGCATCGGCGGCAAGCGCACTGACGGGAAATGCAGAGATAGGAAGCAATGAGGCAAGAGAAATGACAGTAGCGAGGCGAGAAATCGCATTCATCTAGAATTACCTTTCTTGTTGTTATGCATGCAAGTCTGAAGCTTGCGCTGCACGGATTTTAAACAGGACTCATCCCTTCGCAGGTAACGAAGGGACGCGTGAATGTCACTGCATGGTTACACAGGAACGCCATGGGATAACTGCGCCAGAGCCGTCGCCATGCTCGGTGCGAGTGGCAATCGCGGAATCAGCACGGCTTGCCAGGCGTGATACAGGTCGGGTTTGCCAGCCCAGATATCGGCGCTTGGACGGTTTTTCGGGTCGAGTTCATGGTGCCAACTGCCATCGCATCGATCGATGAAATGACTGTCACAAAACTCCCAGAACCGTCGGTACCAGGTTTCGTATTGCTCATCGCCGGTGCGTTTCAACAGCGCGCTGGCGGCGGCGCTGGCTTCGCAATGGGTCCAGTGCAAACGATGGCGAACCACGGCGCGATTGTGCCAATCGAGGGTGTAGACCATGCCCGGCAGCCCGTCGACCTCCCAGCCGTGACGGCAGTTGTGTTCAAAGAGTTGTTGCGCGTCGCTGGCGAGCCAACCGGGTGTCAGCATTCCGGCCTGCACCCGCGCGGCTTCGAGGTGCAGCAACAGCCGCGCCCATTCGAAACCGTGGCCCGGCGTGGTGCCGTAGGGGCGAAAGCCATCGGCCGGGTTGTCGTGGTTGTAGTCGCGTAACGGCTGCCAGTCGCGGTCGAAATGCTCGACCACCAGATAGTCATTGGCGGCGGCGTGACCGTGGATAACCCGTTCGACAATGCGCTGCGCGCGGCACAACCAGCGGTTGTCTTCGGTGACATCGGCCAGCGCGAGGAAAGCTTCGGTGGCGTGCATGTTGCTGTTGGCGCCGCGATAAGGTTCCTCCTCGCTCCAGTCGCGGTTGAAGGATTCGCGCATGGCGCCCTCCTCCTCGCTCCAGAAATGCCGGTCGATGATGTCGATCGCGTCATCGAGCAAGGCTTGCGCGCCGGCACGTTGCGCGACCACCGCGGAACTGGCGGCCAGCGCAACGAACGCGTGCAGGTAAGCGGCCTTGCCGGTGTTGTCATCGCGATGATCGGCGACGGCGAACCAGCCACCGTGTTCGGCATCGCGCAATGGACCGCGGAGGGCTTTGACGCCGTGGTCCACCAACTCGGCGAAACCGGGCAAACCCTGAATGTGCGCCATGGCGAAGCTGTGGGTCATGCGCGCGGTGTTCATGGTTTCGGCGTGGGCATTGGCCGGCAGGCGGCCCTTTTCGTCGAGATTGCCGAAGCCGTCGGGGAGCCTCGAAGCCTTGGCGAAAGCCAGCAAGCGCAGGCCTTCGGCGGCGAGCCATTGCTGATGGGCCGGTGCGTTCAGCCAGCTGCTGAAGACGGATTGGAAGGTGTTCATGGGGTGCCTTTTTTGTTGTTATAACTGCGAGCAGTCTAAACAACGGGCGGTGACGGGCTTGTAACGAAGGGGGCGAGTAATGTCACCAGCTTGTGACATTCATGTGTTGAATGGTCTGGCGCCATCGCGAGCAGGCTCACTCCTACAGGGATTGCATCGTACCTGTGGGAGTGAGCCTGCTCGCGATGAAGGCGACGCGGTCTTCCTAGTCAAAGCTGCGCGGCAACTGAAGCGTCACCCGCAACCCGCCCTCGCGCAAATTCTGCAGGCTGACTTCTCCGCCATGGCTGTGCGCAATATTGCGCGCAATCCCCAGCCCCAACCCATAGCCCTGCTGCTGCCCCGCCAACCGAAAGTGCGGCTCGAACACCTGCTCCAGTCGCTGCTCCGGTACGCCCGGCCCTTCGTCATCGACATGCAGGACAAACGCGTTCTCATCGTCGTCAATGTGCAGGTGCGCGTTCTGCCCGTACTTCAGGGCGTTGTCGATCAGGTTGCCGATGCAGCGCTTGAGCGCCAGCGGCTTGCCCGGATACGCCGCCCATGCCCGCCCCTGCTGGGTCACGCGACCATTGCCGTTGGGCGCCAAGTACGGCTCCACCAGGCAATCGAGCACATGGTTGAGGTCCACCGGTTCGATGTTTTCATGGATGTCGGTGTCTTTCACGCATTGCAGCGCGCCTTTGACCAGCAACTCCAGCTCATCCAGATCGCGGCCGAACTTGGTTTGCAGCTGTTCGTCTTCGAGCAATTCGACCCGCAGCCGCAACCGTGTGATCGGTGTGCGCAGGTCATGGGAAATCGCGCTGAACAACTGGCTGCGCTCGGTCAGGTAACGGCTGATGCGCTCGCGCATCGCATTGAACGCGCGCCCCACCTCAACCACTTCACTGCCGCCGCCCTCCGGCACGGGCTCGACTTCGGCACCCAGGGACATGTCCCGCGCCGCCCTGGCCAGGCGTTTCAACGGACGACTCTGCCAGTGCACCAGCAGGCCGATGAACAACAGCAGGAAACCGCTGGTGAGCACGATGAACCAGACCTGCTGAGCCGGAAGGCCTTGCTCTTCAAGACTGGTGTAGGGTTCGGGCAGCAGCGAGGCGATGTACAGCCATTCGCCCGGCGCCATCTGGATCTGCGTGACCAGCACCGGCGGGTTCACCGGTTCCAGCGTCAATGCGTAGTGCGCCCAGGAGCGCGGCAACTCATCGAGCTTCAGCCCGCTGTTGAAAATCCGCAGGTCTTCGGGGCTGACGAAGGTCACCGAGATATCGGTGTCCTGGCCCAGGGACTCGCGCAACACCTGGTCCACCGCTTTGAGCACCGCTTCTTTGCGCGGCGTGATCGGCAGCACGTCCATGCCGAGGGGCTTGTCATTGAGCGTCACCACGAACCGCGTGCCGCCCATGCTGCGCAATTGGTCGAGCACCAACGGCCGGAACGCGACGGGCAACGACCGGAAATAACTGACGCTGGCGGTCATCGAATGGGCGAGGCTGCGGGCGCTGGTGACCAGCCCTTCCAACTGGGTGGCGCGTAATTGCGAGACCCAGATCACGCTCGACAACGCTTGGGCAAACAGCACTGCCAGCAATGTCAGCAGCAACATCCGCCCGAGCAACGAACGCGGCACGGGCGCCTTGGCGGCGAGCTGGCGGAAGAACTCAGTGACCATTGCTGGCAACCACATTGGCTGCCAGTTGGTAGCCGCTGCCGCGCACAGTGCGGATCAGTCGCGGCGGCTTTTCGGTATCGCGCAGGCGTTGGCGCAGACGGCTGACGGCCATGTCGACGATGCGGTCCAGCGGCATCAGGTCACGGCCACGGGTGGCGTTGCCGATGGTGTCGCGGTCGAGAATTTCCTGGGGGTGATCAAGGAACAGTTTCAACAGGGCGAAATCGGCGCCGGAGAGAATCACTTCTTCGCCATCGATGTGAAACAGTCGATGGCTGACCATATCGAGCCGCCAGTCATCGAACGCCAGCACCTCACTGCCGGAACGTTCCTGACCGAATTGCGCGCGGCGCAACAGCGCTTTGATCCGCGCCTGCAATTCACGGGGGCTGAAGGGTTTGCCGAGGTAATCGTCGGCGCCGAGCTCGAGGCCGATGACCCGGTCGGCTTCGTCGGAACTGGCGGTGAGCATGATGATCGGCACCTGGGCCTGACGCGGGTGCTGGCGAACCCAGCGGCAGAGGCTGAAGCCGTCCTCGTCGGGCAGCATCACGTCGAGGATCACCAGATCGCTCGGCGCGTCGTTCATGGCCTGGCGGAAACCGGCGCCGTCGGGCGTGGTACGCACCTGAAAACCCGCGCGGGTCAGGTAGGTGTCCAGCAACTCGCGTATCTCCTGATCGTCATCGACCAACAAAATCGACTTGTTGACTGAGCTCACGGGGCGGCGTCCTTGTTGTTTGAATTGGGGCGGATTATGCCTTAAGCACCGATTTTACAAACACCACAAAACCACTGTAGGAGTGAGCCTGCTCGCGAAGGCGGTGTGTCAGGCAACATTAATATCGCTGACACACCGCCTTCGCGAGCAGGCCCACTCCTACATGTTGATCGCATTTCAGGCCTGGTCGAGGGCCACGCCTGCGCCCACCAGCCCGGAATACGGCGCCGTCACCAGCCACACCGGAATGCCTTTGAAATAATCGCTCATGCAACCCTTGTCGGCGAAGCATCGGGCAAAACCGCTTTCGAGGAAAAAATCGGCGAACCGTGGAATCACCCCGCCGACGATGAACACACCGCCGCGTCCACCGGTGGTCAGCACATTGTTGCCCGCCACGCGGCCGAGCCAGCAGCAGAATTGCTCCAGCACTTCCAGGGCAACCGGATCGCCCGCCAAACCTGCCGCGGTGATCGCTTCCGGCGTTTCGAGTACGGGTTCATGGCCATCCACCGCACAGATCGCCCGGTAAACCCGCGGCAAACCCCCGCCACTCAACGCCGTCTCGGCGCTGACGTGACCGATCTCATTGAAGATGTGCTGCCAGAGTTGTGTTTCCCGTGGGCTGCTCAGCGGCAAATCGACGTGACCGCCCTCGCCCGGCAATGCGGCAAAACGGCCTTCGCCGAGATCGAGCAAGGTACCGACCCCAAGCCCCGTGCCAGGACCAATCACCACCGCCGGCCGCATCGGCTCCGGCGTGCCTTCGCAGACCACGCGGAATTCGCCCGGCTGCAAACGCGTCATGCCCAGGGCCATCGCCGAGAAGTCGTTGACCAGCAGCAATTGATCGACCTGCAAGGTTTGGCAGAACGCCTTGCGGCTGAGGCGCCAGTGATTGTTGGTGAACTTGAATTCATCACCGCTCACCGGGCCGGCCACCGACAGGCACACCGACCCGATCGAACCCAAGGCCAGACCGAGGCCGCTCAGATAGATCGCAATCGCCTCTTCCAGGCTCGAATGATCCGCCGTTGGCAGCACCTGAACCGATTCCAGTTGCTGGTTTTTCCACAACGCGAAACGTGCGTTAGTACCACCGATGTCACCGACCAGCGCCAGTTTCAATTAAGCGTCTCCAGGGCAGAAGTAAAGGCGCTGGCGCCCTGCTCTGCGGAGCTGAAAGCCATGCGCATGAAACCAAACAGTTCGCGACCGGTGCCGATGTTGTTGCCCAACAAGCCCTTGGCCGGTTCGCGCGCGGCGAATGCTTCGGCGTCCACCTTAAGCTCCAAGGTGCCTTTGACGCCATCGACGCGGATGATATCGCCCTCTTGCACCCGCGCCAAAGCGCCGCCCACAAACGCTTCGGGGCTGACGTGGATCGCCGCCGGGATTTTTCCCGACGCACCGGACATGCGCCCGTCAGTCACCAGCGCGACTTTAAAGCCGCGATCCTGCAACACGCCAAGGAAGGGCGTCATCTTGTGCAGTTCCGGCATGCCGTTCGAGCGCGGGCCCTGGAAGCGCATGACCGCCACGAAATCCTTCTCCAGCAAACCGGCCTTGAAAGCATCGGCCAGATCCTGCTGATCCTGGAAGACCATCGCAGGTGCTTCGACGATCTGGTTTTCCAGGGCGACCGCCGAGACTTTCATCACCCCGCGACCGAGGTTGCCTTCCATCACGCGCAAGCCGCCTTCTGCGGAGAACGCACGTGCAACCGGGCGCAGGATGGTTTCGTCGAGGCTGTCGGTGACGCCTTCGCGCCAGACCAGTTCGCCGTTATCAAGAAAGGGTTCCTGGGTGTAGCGGCTCAGGCCATGGCCGAGCACAGTGTTGACGTTTTCGTGCAGTAACCCGGCTTCCAGCAGTTCGCGGATCAGGAACGACATGCCGCCCGCGGCCTGGAAGTGGTTGATGTCGGCTTTGCCGTTCGGGTAGACGTGGCTCAGGGTCGGCACGACTTCGGAGAGGTCGGCCATGTCTTGCCAGGTCAATTGAATGCCCGCCGACATGGCGATGGCCGGCATGTGCAGGGTGTGGTTGGTCGAACCGCCGGTGGCGTTCAGCGCCACGATCGAGTTGACCAGCGAACGCTCGTCGACGATCTCACCGATCGGCATGAAGTTGCCATTCTGCTTGGTCAGTCGCGTCACCTGATGCGCCGCTTCGCGGGTCAGGGCATCGCGCAACGGTGTGTTCGGGTTGACGAAAGACGAGCCCGGCAAGTGCAGACCCATGACTTCCATCAACAGCTGATTGGTATTCGCGGTGCCGTAAAACGTGCACGTGCCAGGGCTGTGGTAGGAATTCATTTCCGATTCCAGCAACTCTTCGCGGGTGGCTTTGCCTTCGGCATAGCGCTGTCGCACATCGGCTTTCTGCTTGTTGGAAATGCCCGAGACCATCGGCCCGCCCGGCACGAAAATCATCGGCAAGTGGCCGAAGCGCAGCGCACCCATCATCAGGCCCGGCACGATCTTGTCGCAGATCCCGAGCATCAGCGCGCCGTCGAACATGTTGTGGGACAGCGCAACGGCGGTGGACAGCGCGATCACTTCGCGGCTGGGCAGGCTCAGTTCCATGCCCGGTTCGCCCTGGGTCACGCCATCGCACATGGCCGGAGTGCCGCCAGCGAACTGGCCGACAGAGCCAATCTCGCGCAGGGCTTTCTTGATCTGTTCCGGGAAGACTTCGTACGGCTGATGCGCCGAGAGCATGTCGTTATAGGACGAAACAATCGCGATGTTCGCCGAGTTCATCATCCGCAGGCTGTGCTTGTCCTCGGTGCCGCAACCGGCCACGCCATGGGCAAAGTTGGCGCATTGCAGCTTGCCGCGCATCGGACCGTCGGTGGCTGCGCCGCGAATAAGCGCAAGGTAGGCCTCGCGGGTTGCGCGGCTGCGGGCGATGAGCCGTTCGGTGACCTCAAGGATGCGGGGATGCATGTGTAGAACTCCAGGCTAACGGATGTGGCGACCTGATTGTCTATGCTGAACAAGCGCCGATGTTGTCGGGATGACAAACGGCTTTCTTGATCATTCGGACCAGTTGATTCAGGTCACTCGTTGTAGATTGAACAAAATATTGCCATTAAAAAGGCTTGTTTTCTATTTTTATGCGAATAATCTTGTAATTCCAACAACAAATCGACGGCGGCCCAGTTCAATGACTCTTCGAATCGCAATCAATGGTTTTGGCCGTATCGGTCGCAATGTTCTGCGCGCACTGTATACCCAGGGCTACCGTCAGGATCTGCAGATCGTTGCCATCAATGACCTGGGCGACAGCTCGATCAACGCACATTTGCTTAAATATGACACCGTTCACGGCACGTTCGATGCCAATGTCCAGCACGACCAGGAAAGCCTGACCGTCAATGGCGACCGAATTGCTGTCAGCGCCATCCGTAATCCGGCCGACTTGCCCTGGTATGCGGAAAAAATTGATGTCGTGTTCGAATGCACCGGCCTTTTCACCGACCGGGCCAAAGCCGCCGCGCATATTACGGCCGGCGCGCGCAAAGTGATCATCTCGGCCCCGGCCAAAGGCGCCGATGCCACCGTGGTCTATGGGGTTAACCATGACATCTTGCGCCAGTCCCACCAGATCATTTCCAACGCGTCGTGCACGACTAACTGCCTGGCGCCCGTGGCTCAAGTGCTGCACCGCGAGTTGGGCATCGAAAGCGGTTTGATGACCACGATTCACGCCTACACCAACGATCAGAACCTGACCGACGTTTATCACACTGACCCGTACCGCGCACGATCCGCCACCCAGAACATGATCCCGAGCAAGACCGGCGCTGCTGAGGCGGTCGGCCTGGTGCTGCCGGAACTGGCGGGCAAACTGACGGGGATGGCGGTGCGTGTTCCAGTGATCAACGTGTCGCTGGTGGACCTGACCGTGCAACTCAAACGCGAAGCGTCGGCCGATGAAGTGAATGCGCTACTCAAGGAAGCCAGCCAGCATTCGAAGATTCTGGGCTACAACACCTTGCCGCTGGTCTCCAGTGACTTCAATCACAACCCGCTGTCGTCGATCTTTGACGCCAACCACACCAAGTCCAGCGGCAAGCTGCTCAAGGTCCTGGCCTGGTACGACAACGAATGGGGCTTCTCCAACCGCATGCTCGATAACTGCCTGGAGCTGTGTAACGCGGAATAAGATTGCATCGCGCTCCCGTACCGTCCCGTACAGGAACGTGTATTTCATAACAAATCAGCACTTGACCCTGCGAGCGGATGATAAGCATTATCATCCGCTCGAAATGGATCAGGTCTTCCCGTGAGTCAATCGCGCTTCAACCACGTCTTCATCACCCAGCGGGTTTCACTGCTGCGCACCTTGGAGCGGATGGTCAACAATCACAGCACCGCCGAAGACCTCTTGCAGGAAACCTACCTGCGCGTGACCCGTGCGCTCAGCGAACGGGCAATCGATCACCTCGAACCCTTCGTTTTCCAGACGGCCCGCAACCTCGCGCTGGACCACTTGCGTGCGCGGCGCATCCAGTCGCGCACGATGCTCGACGACGTCCCGCCGGCCGTGGTGGAAAGCATCGCCGCCCCCGCCAGCAGCGCCGAGGACGCCGCCCATGCCGAACAATTGCTGGAGCGTTTGAACGTGAGCCTCAGTGAACTCAGCAGCCGTCAGCAGCAGATTTTCATCCTCAGCCGCCTGCACGGGCACAGTTACCTGGAGATCTCCGAGCGGCTCGGCGTCTCCCTGAGCACCGTGCAAAAAGAACTGAAGCTGATCATGGCCGTCTGCATCGGTGTCGCAGAGAAGCATGACGGCAACGGCAAGCTTTAAGCTGCAAGCTGCAAGCTGCAAGCAAAATACCGACTGGCTTGAGCTTGCAGCTTGTGGCTTGCAGCTTGAAACTGCCCCACCTGCCACTGCCGAGGAAACACCGTGACGGACACCGACCGCTCCCCTGCGCCCTCTGCGGCGCAGGACCCCGCAAGCGCAATGGACCAGGCCCTGGACTGGTTGATTGTCATGGGCAGTCCGAGTGATGAACAAACGCGACAGTTCCACGCATGGCTGAACGCCGCACCGATGCATGCCGAAGCGTTCGCCAAGGCGCAGGCGATCTGGGACGGCCCGCAGGTGGTGAAATGTGCGCAAGAACTGGCTGCCCTGCCGCCGAAAGTGCCCCTGTTTTCGCGCCTGCGACCGCACTGGAAACCGCTGGCCACCGCTGCCGTGCTGATCCTCGGTCTGTTCAGTTTCAGCAACCTCCCGATACGCCTGCAAGCCGATCACTTGACGGTGGTCGGTGAGCGCCAGCGCCTGCAACTGGAGGACGGTTCGAAAGTCCTGCTCAATACCAATTCGGCGTTTTCCAGCACCATCAACGACCAGAAGCGCGTTGCCCGCTTGTATCAGGGCGAAGCGTTTTTCGACGTGCCGGCCAATCGCGGTCAGCCCCTGGAAGTCGACGCTGGCCCGGTTAAAGCCAGCGTCCA
Organism: Pseudomonas sp. GB2N2; assembly: GCF_054897705.1. Lineage (NCBI taxonomy): Bacteria > Pseudomonadati > Pseudomonadota > Gammaproteobacteria > Pseudomonadales > Pseudomonadaceae > Pseudomonas > Pseudomonas sp. GB2N2. The sequence goes on along the minus strand of NZ_CM142701.1, from coordinate 29,163 downwards.
CGATACGGCGTTCGCCGTGCGCTACCTCGATGGCGTGGCCCAGATTCAGGTGCAGCGCGGCGACGTCGATTTGCGCGCGACTCGCACCGACGCGCGAATTCGCCTGTCCGCCGGCGAGAGCATCCGTATCGGCCCCAACGGTTTCGACCGTCCGGCCAGACTCGATGCCGCGACCGACCTGGCTTGGGTCCAGGGCCGGCTGGTGTTCGAGGATTGCCCGCTGAGCCAGGTGCTGGCGGAACTGCGGCGCTACTACCCGGGCTGGATCATCAACACCAACGAGCAGTTGGCCGATGTCGCGGTGACCGGCAATTACCGCCTCGATCAACCGCTGGACGTGGTCCGCTCGCTGGCGCACATCACCTCGGCAAAGCTTCAGGAATTCCCGGCGCTGGTGATCTTGAACTAAATGAGAATTATTTTTACTCGATAGCTGAAGCTCGTTCGTCTCGTTATAGCCAATGCAATTGATTCGCATCTCCAGATGCCAATCTGCACCTATAAAGATTCGTGCGACACGGAGCGCTATCGATGTCCTCTCGCCTTACCCGCCACTTCTCTTCACCGACTTCACCGACTTCACCGTTGCGCGTGCTCTCGCTGCTGACCGCCGCCATCCTGATGGCCGGCAGCGCGCCTCTGATGGCCGCCACCGCCGCCGAACAGCCAGCGCGCAACATGGGCGATTACGCATTCGCCATCCCGCAACAGTCGCTGGTCTCGGCACTCAACGCCTTTACTACCGTGACGGGCTGGCAGGTCGGCTTGCCGGCCGAACTCGCGCAAGGCGTGGCCTCGCCGGGGGTGCGCGGGTCCTTGCCGCCGGAGAAAGCCCTCGATCGCCTGTTGGTGGGGACCAACCTGAGCTATCGCAAACTGAGTAACCACAACATCGTGCTGGAGAAGCGCCAGACCGGCGGCGCACTCAACCTGGACCAAGTGACCATCAGCGCCACTCGCCAGGAACAAAGCATCGACAGCGTTCCGGGCACCGTCAGCGTCCACACCCGCGCAGAGCTGGACCGCAACAACGTCAATTCCATCAAGGATCTGGTGCGTTATGAGCCAGGGGTTTCGGTGGGCGGTGCCGGTCAGCGTGCAGGGATCACCGGCTACAACATTCGCGGCATCGACGGCAACCGCGTCCTGACTCAGGTCGACGGCGTGCAAATCCCCGACAGCTTTTTCAACGGCCCTTACGCCCAGACCAACCGCAACTACGTCGACCCCGAGATCGTCAAACGCGTCGAAATCCTGCGCGGGCCGGCGTCGGTGCTGTACGGCAGCAACGCCATCGGCGGCGCGGTCAGTTACTACACCCTGGACCCGGACGACATCATCAAACCGGGCAAAGACGTCGGCGCACGCCTGAAAACCGGCTACAGCTCGGCGGATGGCAGCTGGCTGACCTCCGGTACGGTCGCCGGGCGCGCTGGCGAGTTCGACGGTTTGCTGCACCTGAGCCAACGCAACGGCCATGAAACCGACGCCTACGGTGAGACCGGCGGCACCGGCCTGAACCGCACCGAAGCCAACCCGGAAGACGTGCGTACCACCAACGTACTGGCCAAACTCGGCTGGAACTACGCCGACGACGCGCGCTTCGGCCTGACCTACGAGCACTACAAGGATGATCGCGACACCAACCAGTTGAGCGCGGTGGGCGGGCCGTTCAACGCCGGACGCGGTCTTGGTTTTTACAAATCCCGCACCGGCAACGACACGGTATCGCGCGAACGCTTTGGCCTGGAGCACCGTTTTGCGCTGGACAGCGTCCTAGCGGACAACATCAAGTGGACATTGAATTACCAAATCGCCAAGACCGACCAGACCACCCAGGAAATCTACGCGCCCCCGGGACGCACAGTACTGCGCGACCGCGAGACCACGTACAAGGATCGCCAGTGGGTGTTCGATGCCCAGGCTGACAAAGCCTTCGCCATCGCCGACACCGACCACGTCATCACCTATGGCACCACGATCAAACAGGACAAGGTCACCGGCCTGCGAACCGGCAGTGGCATTTGCCTGACCGTGGCCGGCGCCTGCCGGGTCATCGGTGCCCCGAGCGCTGCCGACACGTTGAAACCGGCCAGCGATTTCCCGGACCCGACCGTCAACAGCTACAGCCTGTTTGCCCAGGATCAAATCAGCTGGGGCAACTGGACATTCCTGCCCGGTGCTCGCTATGACTACACCGAACTCAAGCCGAAACTCACCGACGAGTTTCTCGCCACCGCCGACCAGAGCGGCAACGGTGTCGTCAGCGACGAGACCAAGACCTGGCATCGCCTGTCTCCGAAATTCGGCACCACTTACCGCTTCAATGACAATTACACGTGGTACGGCCAATACGCTGAAGGCTTCCGCACGCCGACCGCCAAGGCTTTGTATGGCCGCTTCGAAAACGTGGCCGGCGGCTATCGGGTCGAGCCTAATTCGGATCTGGAACCGGAAAAGAGCAAGAGCTATGAAACCGGCCTGCGTGGCCAGTTCGACGCGGGTACGTTCGATGTGGCGCTGTTCTACAACAAATTTCGCGACTTCATCGACGAGAACGCCATCACGCCCGGCTACACCGAGACCACGTTCCGCAGCAATAACATTGCTCACGCCACCATCAAGGGCCTGGAGCTTAAAGGCCGTCTGAACCTCGATACCTTTGGCGCGCCAAGCGGTCTGTACACCCAGGGTTCGGTGGCCTATCTGTATGGCCGTAACGATGACAGCGGCCAGCCGCTGAACACCGTCAACCCGCTGACCGGCGTGTTCGGCCTGGGTTACGACCAGGATAACTACGGCGCGCTGCTGAGCTGGACACTGGTCAAACGCAAGACCCGCGTCGACAGCACCAGCTTCAAGACTCCGGACGGCACCAGCACCCAGTTCAAGACCCCGGGTTACGGCGTGCTCGACCTCGCCGGTTTCTACAAGGTGACCGACGACGTGACTATCAATGCCGGCCTCTACAACCTGACCGACAAAAAATACTGGCAGTGGGATGACGTGCGCGGTTACGACAGCGTCGGCGAAGCCTCAGTGACGCAGCCGGCCAACCTTGATCGCCTGACTCAACCTGGTCGCAACTTTGCGGTCAATCTGGTCTGGGATATCTGACCCTTTGCGCCTCACTGCGCAGTGTTTAAAGGGTGCGCAGTGAGGATTTTTACTGTCAGGCGCCTTCTTATTCGTCTCGTTAATCAAGCGCTTCCATTACTCCAGGATTTCTCATGACTATTCAGGACAACACTCAACGCCCGGCCCTGCGCTCGCAACGCTTGAATCAGGTCACAAACGAGCCACACAGCAAACTCGACGCCCTGGTCAAAGCCCACGCACCGTTCGAAACCCAGGCCAACTTCGCGCGATTCGTGGTTGCACAGTACGTGTTCCAGTCGGAACTGATGGCGCTTTACAACGACGCAGAACTGGTCGCCATCGTTGCCGACCTGCCAGCGCGCTGCCGTGCCGAAGCGGCCAAGGCTGACCTCGCGGATTTGCACACCGACGTACCGGAACCCGCTGCAGGTGCCTTGAAGAATCCGGGCAAAGCCGAAGCACTGGGCTGGTTGTTTGTGTCAGAAGGCTCGAAGCTCGGCGCGGCGTTCCTGATCAAGCGCGCCGTTGGGCTGGGGTTGAGCGAAACCTTTGGCGCACGTCACCTCGGTGAACCAATGGGTGGCCGGGCTGAAGGCTGGAAAAGCTTCATTAGAACCCTGGATGGCTTGCAACTTTCCGAGCAGGAAGAAGCCGAGCTGGAAAAAGGCGCCATCGCCGCGTTCAACCGGTTCACCGTCCTGCTCGAACGGGCCTACGCCACTGAACCGGCCTGATTAAACACAACCCCTGTAGGCGCCTGGCTTGCCGGCGATGGCGTACTTAAAATCGCCATCGCCGGCAGGCCGGACTCCTACAGGTTATAAGTCGACCTTATGACTCGTTCCTCCTCAAAAATCGCCCGCATCCTGTTCGGCCTCCTGGCCTACCTCAGCCTCGCCATCGGCCTGATCGCCATCGTCGTGCCCGGCTTGCCCACCACAGAGTTCATCCTGCTGGCCGCCTGGGCCGCGACCAAAAGTTCGCCACGCCTAAGCGCTTGGCTGGCAGACCATAAGCTGTTCGGGCCGATGCTCTACAACTGGCGCAACGGTCGAATCGTCGCCCGGCGGGCCAAGGTCGGCGCCACCGTCAGCATGCTGCTGTGCGCCGGGTTGATGCTGGTCGTGCTCGACCACGCCTGGCCCGTTTTCCTTGCCATCGCCGGCATGAGCCTGGGCAATCTTTGGCTTTGGTCGCGGCCGGAATCACCGCCGCAACCCTCCTGAACACACCGCGATTTATCCCCGTTTTAACGCGCATTTCGGCACATTTTCCCGCGCAAACGTTCAACCATGACCGTTCGTCGGGGCCACTATCATGCATCCTTACCCCGCGCCGATGCGCAGTGATGGCGCTGAAAGGATTTGGCGAACCGGTCGATCTCGACCCACGGCCAACACCTCATTCTTTCGCGAGCTCGTCCTATGTTCGACTCTCTGTCCATCCGCCTGAAAATCGTCTTGCTCTCCGGTCTCTGCCTGCTCGGCGTGGTGGTCCTGATCGTCAGCATGAATTTCTACCAGACCAACCAGAACGATGAACTGGTCAGCGCCAACAGCAGCAAAATGCTCACTGACAGCGTGCAGGACCTGTTGCAGTCCAAGGCCGCCGAGCAGGCGGTGCGGGTGCAGAAGACCTTCGGTGAGAGCCTGCTGGTGGTGACCGCCCTCGCGGACCAGATCAAGGACATGCGCGCCATGGCCACCAAGCGTTCGCTTGAAGCCGGCGCCTTGCGCGAGGAGTTGAACCAGAGCCTGAAAACCGCGTTCGAGCGCAACAGCAAGGTGCTGGGGATCTGGCTGGCGTTCGAGCCCAACAGACTCGACGGCAAGGACAGCGAGTTCGCCAATGACGCCGCTCGCCAGTCCAACGAAGTCGGTCGTTTCGCCAGCTACTGGAGCCGCGCCGGCGGTGTCGGGCTCAACACGATCATGGTCGAAGACGACATGACCAAAACCACCCTGAGCCTCAGCGGCACGCCTTATAACAGCTGGTACACCTGCCCTCGCGACACCAAGCGCACCTGCCTGCTGGACCCGTATGCCGACACGGTTGCCGGCAAGGAAGTGCTGATGACCACCATTTCCTTACCGCTACTGGTCGACGGCAAAGCCATCGGCGTGGTCGGCGTGGACATCGCCCTCGACGCCCTGCAAGCCGCGGCGGTCGATTCCCAACGTGAACTGTTCAACAGCGCCGGGCATATGCTGATCGTCTCCGGCAGCGGCGTACTGGCCGGTTACAGCGTCGACGCGAGCAAGGTCGGCAAGAACATCGGGGAATCCCTGGGTGCGGACGGCAAAGACATCCTGCAACAGCTCAGCGGTGGCGCGCCGAAGATCCTCGAACAAGGCGACTTGATTCGCGCGGTGTACCCGGTCAGCCCGATTCCCGACGCCAAAGCCTGGGGCGTGGTGATTGACCTGCCGAAGCAAGTGTTGCTCGCCGACTCGGTGAAGCTGCAAGTGGTACTCGATGAGGCCCAGCAAAGCGGCACGATAAAAGCAGTGCTGGTGGCAGTCGCTGCAGGCTTCGTCGGGCTGCTGCTGATCTGGCTGACCGCCTCGGGCGTGACTCGGCCGATCAACAGCGTCGCGCAAATGCTCGAGGCGATTGCCAGCGGCGACGGCGACCTGACCCAGCGTCTGCACTACAGCAAGAAGGACGAACTGGGCGAACTGGTGAGCTGGTTTAACCGCTTCCTCGACAAGCTGCAACCGACCATCGCCCAGATCAAACAGAGCATCACCGACGCCCGCAGCACCGCCGACCAGTCTTCGGAAATCGCTCGCCAGACCAGCGAAGGCATGCAGGTGCAGTTCCGCGAAATCGACCAGGTCGCCACCGCGTCCAACGAGATGAGCGCCACCGCCCACGACGTCGCCAACAGCGCCTCGAATGCGGCCAGCGCGGCGAAAGGTGCGGATCAATCGGCCCGTGATGGCATGTCGATCATCGAGCGCAGCACCCGCGATATCAATCAACTCGCCGACGAGGTCAGCAAGGCTGTGACTGAAGTTGAAGCGCTGGCGGTCAACAGCGAGCAGATCGGCTCGGTCCTTGAAGTGATCCGCAGCATCGCCGAACAGACCAATTTGCTGGCGCTTAATGCGGCCATCGAAGCGGCGCGTGCCGGCGAGAGCGGTCGTGGCTTTGCGGTGGTGGCCGATGAAGTGCGCAACCTGGCCAAACGCACGCAGGATTCGGTGGAAGAAATCCGCATCGTCATCGAGCGCATCCAGACCGGCACGCGCGGTGTGGTCGCGACCATGCATTCGAGCCAGACCCAGGCCCACAGCAACGCCGGACAGATCCAGCAAGCCGTGCAAGCCTTGAGCAAAATCAGCGACGCGGTCACGGTGATCAGCGACATGAACCTGCAAATCGCCAGCGCCGCCGAACAGCAAAGCGCCGTGGCCGAAGAGGTCAACCGCAACGTCTCGGCGATCCGCACCGTGACCGAGACCCTGACCGGCCAGGCCACCGAATCGGCGCAGATCAGCAGCCAGCTCAACTCGCTGACCACCCACCAGATGAAATTGATGGATCAGTTCCGCGTGTAACGATCCCCGCAGATTTCCTGTAGGAGCGAGCCTGCTCGCGATGGTGTGTCAGCCAACTTTGGGTAGACTGACACACCATCGCGAGCAGGCTCGCTCCTACAGGCGAATTACCGGAGGGCCTTCGATGACTGGTTTACTCACGTCCATTCAAGCCGCACTCGGCTTGCCCCACACCCCGATTGCATTCTCCTCGAGCGGCGCCCTGCCCTCGGCGTTCGCTGTCACCGACCTGGCGATCGCGAGCATTGCCGGCGCGGGCCAGGCGGTCAGCGAACTGCTGCGCCTGCACACCGGACGCTTGCCCCACCTGGAAGTCGACCGGCGCCTGGCCTCGTTCTGGTTCGCCAGCTCGATCCGTCCGCAGGGCTGGAGCCTTCCGCCGCTGTGGGACCCGGTCGCCGGAGACTACGCGAGCAAAGACGGCTGGATTCGCTTGCACACCAACGCACCGCATCACCGCGCCGCCGCCGAGAAAGTGCTCGGTGCCTGCGCCGACCGCGCCGCCGTGGCGAGCAAGGTTTCTACATGGGCGAAAACCGATCTGGAGACCGCCGTGGTCGAGGCAGGTGGCTGTGCGGCAGAACTGCGCAGTTGGGCGCAATGGCAGGCCCACCCCCAAGGTCAAGCCGTCAACGCCGAGCCATTGATCCAGTACGGTGCCGGCAACCCTACGCCGCTGAAAGCCTGGCAAGGTTCGGTGGCGCAACCGCTGGCCGGGATCAAAGTGCTGGATTTGACCCGGGTGCTCGCCGGCCCGGTCGCCAGTCGTTTTCTCGCGGGCCTGGGCGCCGACGTGTTGCGCATCGATCCTCCGACCTGGAACGAGCCCGGCGTGGTGCCGGAAATGACGTTGGGCAAACGCTGCGCGCGCCTCGACCTGCACGACCACACCGATCGCGCAGTTTTTGAGAGCCTGATCAAGGACGCCGACATCTTGCTTCACGGCTACCGCGCCGATGCGCTGGAACGCTTGGGCTATGGGGTCGTCGAGCGGCAGGCGCTCGCGCCCGGCCTGATCGACGTCAGCCTCAACGCCTACGGCTGGAGCGGCCCATGGCAGAACCGCCGCGGCTTCGACAGCCTGGTGCAGATGAGCAGCGGGATTGCCCAAGCTGGCAGGCAATGGAAATCAGCGGACAACCCGACACCTTTGCCGGTGCAGGCGCTGGATCATGCGACCGGGTATTTGATGGCGGCGGCGGCGATCACGCTGCTCGGACGCGGTGGGTCGGCGCGGCTGTCGCTGGCGCGGACGGCGAAGTTGTTGATTGAACAGGGTGCGGGGACGGATGAACCGCTACGCGTAGAGGACGAAAACGATCAAGGCCTGTTGGTTGAGCAAACGCCCTGGGGCCCGGCGCATCGGCTTCATGTGCCACTCAAAATCACCGGGACGCCGTTGCAGTGGGCACTTGCGGCCTCTGAATTGGGTTCCCACCGCGCGCAGTGGTGGTGACTGACCCGCCCCTTCGCGAGCAGGCTCACTCCTACAGTTGACCGAGTTGTTGCGGAAATACGCGGTCAACCGTAGGAGTGAGCCTGCTCGCGATAGCGTCCGAACAGTCATTAAAAATCCCGGACAAGCTCAGTCAGCCCGACTCAACGAAGTCCAAAGAAGCTGCGCCGCATACCCTCGAAACGGTCGCCAGAGTTCAGCTCGCAACAGAAGCTCCCGAGCCATCACCCGCTCCCCCTCAAGCGCCGTCAGCGCATTGATCAACCCCACATCACCCTTCGGAAACGCATCCACCTCCCGCAACTGCCGCAGCGCGATGTACTGCGCCGTCCACTCGCCAATCCCGTGCAGCGCCAGCAATCGCGCCTCGCCTGCCTCCCGTCCCGGCTCAAACAACAAAGGATCGTCCAGCAACGCCTGAGCCACGCCCGACAACGTCCGGCCACGACTTTTAGGCATGCCCAACGTCGCGAGATCCGCCGTCGCCAGCACCCCAGCCTCGGGAAACACATGCGTGATGCCAGGCCAATCAGACGTCAAGGGTTGCCCATACTGCGCCACCAGTTTCCCGGCCAACCGGATCGCCGCGACCACGGTAATCTGCTGCCCCAACACCGCACGAATCGCCAGTTCAAGACCGTCCCACGCCCCCGGAATCCGCAACCCCGGTCGCTCGTCAATCAACCGCGCCAACAACGGGTCAGCCTTCAACGATGAATGGATCGTCGACAAGTCCGCATCCAGATCAAACATCCGCCGCAACCGCGCCACAATCTCCGGCACCGCCGCCGGGTCAGGAAAATCCAGCGTCACCTCCAGCTCATCGACCGCTCCGGGCCTGATCGAAAACGTACCGTGAATCCCGTTCAAACCAATGCTGCGCGAATACGCGCCATCGACCACCGTCTCCATCCCTGCCACGGCCCGCGCCGACAAAAAACCCAGCATCGCCGGCCAGTCATAAGGCGGCTGGTAGTCCAGCAACACCCTCACAGCGACAGTAAACCGCTGTACAACCCGTAGGCCGCCAGCCCGGCGCCGGTGATCACGCAGGTAAAAATGCCTTTCTCAATGGTCGTGAAAAGTGGCTCACCCTGTTCGTGTTTGGCCTTGGCAAACAGGATCACCCCCGGCGCATACAGCAACGCCGAGAGCAGCAAATACTTGACTCCACCGGCGTACAGCAGCCACACCGCATAGCTCAGCGCGATGCCGCCAATCAGCAAGTCTTTGGTGCGTTGCGCCGAGGCGTGTTCATACGTTTCGCCACGCCCGCTCAACAGCACCGCATAGGCCGCCGACCACAGGTATGGCACCAGAATCATCGAAGACGCGAGGTAAATCAGGCTGGTGTAAGTGCCGGCGGAAAACAGCGTGATCAGCAGGAAAATCTGGATCATCACGTTGGTCAGCCACAGCGCGTTGACCGGCACATGGTTGGCATTTTCCTTTTTCAGGAAAGCCGGCATGGTCTTGTCCTTGGCCGTGGCAAACAGGATTTCGGCGCACAGCAGCGCCCAGGACAACAGTGCTCCGAGCAGCGAAATCGCCAGGCCAATGCTGATCAACAAGGCGCCCCACGGCCCGACGATGTGTTCCAGCACCGCCGCCAATGACGGATTTTGCAGGTTCGCCAGTTCTGGCTGGCTCATGATCCCCAGCGACAACACATTCACCAGCACCAGCAGCGCGAGCACCCCGAGAAAACCGATGACCGTCGCCCGCCCGACATCCGAACGTTTCTGCGCCCGCGCCGAATAGACGCTGGCGCCTTCGATGCCGATGAACACAAACACGGTGACCAGCATCATGTTGCGCACCTGGTCCATCACACCGCCGAAGTTCGGGTTGCTGCGGCCCCAGATGTCGCGGGTGAAGATATCGGCCTTGAACGCCACGGCGGCGATGACGATGAACATGATCAGCGGCACGATCTTCGCCACGGTGGTCACTTGATTGATGAACGCCGCCTCCTTGATCCCACGCATCACCAGAAAATGCACGGCCCACAGCAACACCGAGGCGCAGCCGATAGCGATGGGCGTGTTGCCTTGGCCAAACACCGGGAAGAAGTAGCCGAGGGTGCTGAACAGCAGAACGAAATATCCGACGTTGCCCAACCAGGCGCTGATCCAGTAACCCCAGGCCGACGAGAAACCCATGTAGTCGCCAAACCCGGCCTTGGCGTAGGCGTATACCCCGGAGTCCAGTTCGGGTTTGCGGTTGGCCAGGGTCTGAAAGACGAAGGCCAGGGTCAGCATGCCGACGGCGGTGATGGCCCAGCCGATCAATATCGCGCCGGCATCGGCCCGGGCCGCCATGTTCTGCGGCAAAGAGAAAATCCCGCCGCCAATCATCGAACCCACGACCAAAGCGATCAGCGCGCTCAGGCGAAGTTTTTGCGTCGGTTGCGACATTCCTGCGTCTCCCGTGCTCATTGCGACCTGCGTCGCATAATCGTCATGTCATTAAATTTAACTAAATAGACAAACAGTAAAACCGTTTATTAATTGATGGCACTTTGAGTCCTCTATTTATAGCCGCAGCTTCTAATACTTGCACTCTCCATAGCAGTTTTGTGTGTTGGTCCTGATAATTCAATTCTTCACAGCACGTAAATGAGAAAAGTTGGCGAAACCGAAAAAACCAACTAGCTTCAAACCTCCAAGCAATACGCATTATTTCCAATAGTCTGGCCGAAGCCTCTGGATTGGGCTTTTCCGGCAATACCGTTATTCCCGGGAAAGGTTCATAAGTCTTTCATTAACAATGGAATGTGCCCATGCACTGATCTATGTCAGCTGATTGAACTGCTAACAGATTTATTCTGTTGTCTCTCTTCTCCTGCACTGGAGTCATGCAATGTCTGAATCCCCCGGAAAACTGAAACTCGGTGCCCTTGTTGCGTTGGTTGTTGGCTCAATGATTGGTGGCGGGATTTTCTCTTTGCCGCAGAACATGGCCGCCAGTGCCGACGTCGGCGCGGTGCTGATCGGTTGGGCGATCACCGCCGTCGGCATGCTGACCCTGGCCTTTGTGTTCCAGACCCTGGCCAACCGCAAACCCGATCTGGACGGCGGCGTGTACGTCTACGCCAAAGCCGGGTTTGGCGACTACATGGGTTTCTCGTCCGCCTGGGGCTACTGGATCAGCGCGTGGCTGGGTAACGTCGGTTACTTCGTTCTGTTGTTCAGCACCCTCGGCTACTTCTTTCCAATTTTCGGCGAAGGCAACACCGTGGCCGCGGTGATTGGCGCTTCGGTGCTGCTCTGGGGCGTGCATTTCCTGGTGCTGCGCGGGATCAAGGAAGCGGCGTTCATTAACCTGGTGACCACCGTCGCCAAGATCGTGCCGCTGATCCTGTTTGTGCTGATCGCGATTTTCGCCTTCAAACTGGACATCTTCACTGCCGACATCTGGGGCGTGAAAAACCCCGACCTGGGCAGCGTGATGAACCAGGTGCGCAACATGATGCTGGTCACCGTCTGGGTGTTCATCGGCATCGAAGGCGCGAGCATTTTCTCGGCCCGGGCGGAAAAACGCAGCGACGTGGGTAAGGCCACGGTCATCGGTTTTATCACGGTGCTGCTGTTTCTGGTGCTAGTGAATGTGCTGTCGCTGGGGATCATGACTCAGCCGGAACTGGCGAAGTTGCAGAACCCGTCGATGGCGGCTGTTCTGGAACACGTGGTCGGTCATTGGGGCGCGGTGCTGATCAGCGTCGGCCTGATCATCTCGCTGCTGGGCGCGTTGCTGTCGTGGGTGTTGCTGTGCGCGGAGATCATGTTCGCCGCCGCCAAGGACCACACCATGCCGGCCTTCCTGCGCAAGGAAAATGCCAACCATGTGCCGGTCAACGCTTTGTGGCTAACCAACGCGATGGTCCAGGTATTCCTGGTCATCACCCTGTTTTCGGCCAGCACTTACCTGTCACTGATCTACCTCGCCACCTCGATGATCCTGGTGCCTTACCTGTGGTCGGCGGCGTACGCGTTCCTGCTGGCCGTGCGCGGCGAGACGTATGAAAACGCCGTGGCCGAACGCAAGAAAGACCTGTTCATCGGCGGCGTCGCCTTGACTTACGCGCTCTGGCTGATCTATGCCGGCGGGGTCAAATACCTGCTGCTGTCTGCCCTGCTCTACGCGCCCGGCGCGATCCTGTTCGCCAAGGCCAAGCTTGAAGTCAACAAACCGGTTTTCACCAACGTTGAGAAGCTGATTTTCGCCGCAGTCGTCGTGGGCGCCCTGGTGGCGGCTTATGGGCTGTATGACGGCTTCCTGACTCTGTAACACCTGACTCATTTGTCATCTGGAGGATCACTGTAATGACCACGGAAAAAGTTAAGTACGGCGTACATTCCGAAGCCGGCAAACTGCGCAAAGTCATGGTTTGCTCCCCCGGCCTGGCCCACCAGCGGCTGACCCCGAACAACTGCGACGAACTGCTTTTCGACGACGTGCTGTGGGTCGCCCAGGCCAAGCGTGACCATTTCGACTTCGTCACCAAGATGCGCGAACGCAACATCGACGTGCTGGAAATGCACAACCTGCTGACCGACATCGTCGCCCTCCCGCAAGCGCTGGACTGGATTCTGGAGCGCAAGGTCACCGCGAACTCGGTTGGCCTCGGTCTGATCAACGAAGTGAAGTCATGGCTGCGCAGCCTCGAGCCGCGCAAGATCGCCGAGTTCCTGATTGGCGGCGTGTCCGCCGAAGACCTGCCGGACAGTTTCGGTGGCAAGACCATTCAGATGTTCCGCGATTTCCTCGGCCACTCCAGCTTCATTCTGCCGCCGCTGCCTAACACCCAATTCACCCGCGACACCACTTGCTGGATCTACGGTGGCGTCACGCTGAACCCGATGTACTGGCCGGCGCGCCGCCAGGAAACCTTGCTGGCCAGCGCGATCTACAAATTCCACCCCGAGTTCACCAACGCCGACTTCCAGGTCTGGTACGGCGACCCGGACAAGGAACATGGCAGCGCCACGCTGGAAGGCGGCGACGTCATGCCGATCGGCAATGGCGTGGTGTTGATCGGCATGGGCGAACGCTCATCCCGTCAAGCCATTGGCCAACTGGCGCTGAACCTGTTCAAGCATAAAGCCGTAGAACGCGTGATCGTCGCCGGCCTGCCGAAGTCCCGCGCTGCCATGCACCTGGACACCGTGTTCAGCTTCTGCGACCGCGACCTTGTGACGATCTTCCCGGAAGTGGTGAACCAGATTGTCGCCTTCACCCTGCGACCTGACGAAAGCAAACAGGGTGGCATCGACATCCGCCGCGAAGAAAAAAACTTCCTCGACACGGTCGCCGAAGCCCTCAACCTCAAAGCATTGCGCGTGGTGGAAACCGGTGGCAACAGCTTCGCCGCCGAACGCGAGCAGTGGGACGACGGCAACAACGTGGTCGCCGTGGAGCCTGGCGTGGTGATCGGGTATGACCGCAACACTTACACCAACACCTTGCTACGCAAGGCCGGTGTGGAAGTGATCACCATCAGCGCCGGCGAACTCGGGCGCGGGCGTGGCGGCGGTCACTGCATGACCTGCCCGATTATTCGCGACCCTATCGACTATTAAGGAGATCCGATCATGGCTTTCAACATGCGCAACCGCAGCCTGCTCTCGCTGATGCACCACACCACTCGCGAGTTGCATTATCTGCTGGACCTGTCCAGGGACCTTAAACGCGCGAAATATACCGGCACCGAGCAGCAACATCTCAAAGGCCGGAACATCGCACTGATCTTTGAAAAAACCTCGACCCGCACCCGTTGCGCCTTCGAAGTCGCCGCCCATGACCAGGGCGCCCACGTCACCTACATCGACCCGGTGTCGTCGCAGATCGGTCACAAGGAAAGCATGAAAGACACCGCTCGCGTGCTCGGGCGGATGTTCGACGCCATCGAGTATCGCGGCTTCGAACAGGAAATCGTCGAGGAGCTGGCCAAGTTCGCCGGCGTGCCGGTGTTCAATGGTTTGACCGCCGAATTCCACCCGACGCAAATGATCGCCGACACCCTGACCATGCGCGAACACAGCGACAAGCCGCTGCATGACATCAGCTACGCCTACCTCGGCGACGCCCGCTACAACATGGGCAACTCGCTGCTGATGATCGGCGCCAAACTCGGCATGGATGTGCGCATCGCCGCGCCAAAAGCGCTGTGGCCGCACGCTGATTTCATCGCCGAGTGCAAAGCCTTCGCCGAAGACAGCGGCGCGCGCATCACCATCACCGAAGACCCGAAAGAAGCGGTCAAAGGCGTGGACTTCATCCACACCGACATCTGGGTGTCGATGGGTGAACCGGTGGAAGCGTGGGACGAGCGCATCGAGCAACTGCTGCCGTACCAGGTCAACGCGAAAATGATGAAGGCCTCGGGTAATCCGCGGGTGAAATTCATGCATTGCTTGCCGGCGTTCCACAACAGTGAAACCAAGGTCGGCAAGGACATCGCTGCGCGCTATCCGCACCTGGCCAACGGCGTCGAGGTAACGGAAGAGGTCTTTGAATCGCCGGCCAACATCGCCTTCGAGCAAGCGGAAAACCGCATGCACACCATCAAGGCAATTCTGGTGGCGGCGTTGGCGGATATCTAACGGCTTTCCCTTCCATTCCTGCGGGTACACGAAACCTGTGGGAGCTGGCAAGCCAGGTCCCACATTGACCGAGTACCTACAGGGAGACCGGGGCGCTCGTAAACTCTCTGTTTAGAAGGACTGAATCATGCGTATCGTCGTTGCTCTGGGCGGTAACGCCCTGCTCCGCCGGGGTGAACCCATGACCGCGGACAATCAACGCGCCAACATCCGGATCGCCACCGAACAAATCGCCAGGATTTACGCCGGCAATGAGCTAGTGATCGCCCACGGCAATGGTCCGCAGGTCGGGCTGCTGTCGCTGCAAGCGGCGGCGTACACCTCGGTTTCGCCTTACCCACTGGATGTGCTCGGCGCCGAAACCGAAGGCATGATCGGCTACATCATCGAACAGGAACTCGGCAACCTGCTGGACTTCGAAGTGCCCTTTGCCACGCTCCTGACCCAAGTTGAAGTCGACCCCAACGACCCGGCGTTCCAGAACCCGACCAAACCCATCGGCCCGGTGTACGCCAAGGCCGAAGCGGAAAAACTTGCCGCCGAAAAAGGTTGGACGATTGCCCCGGACGGCGACAAATTCCGTCGTGTGGTGGCAAGCCCGAGACCAAAACGCATCTTCGAAATCCGCCCGATCAAGTGGCTGCTGGAAAAAGGCAGCATCGTGATTTGCGCCGGCGGTGGTGGCATTCCGACGATGTACGGCGCCCACGGCAAGCTGCAAGGCGTGGAAGCGGTGATCGACAAGGACCTGTGCTCGGCGCTGCTGGCCGAACAGCTTGAAAGCGACTTGCTGGTGATCGCCACCGACGTCAACGCCGCCTTCATCGATTTCGGCAAGCCGACCCAGAAAGCCATCGCCCAGGCGCATCCGGACGACATGGAAAAACTCGGCTTCGCTGCCGGCTCCATGGGACCGAAGGTCCAGGCCGCCTGCGAGTTCGCCCGCCACACTGGAAAAACCGCCGTGATCGGTTCACTCTCGGACATCGAAGCGATCGTCCAGGGTACGGCCGGCACGCGCATCAGCACGGCGAAATCTGGCATAACTTATTTATAATTATTTATAAGGACTTATAAGGAGAACCATCAATGGCAACGTTCGAGCCCGGTCACTTGCACATCGAGCGCCATGCGCTGAACAAGGACGATGTCAGCTACAACATTTGCATCGACTACGAAGTCACGCAGGATCCTAAGGAAGGCAAAGGAATGCTGTTCACGATGCACGGCAACATCCAGGGCAAGGACCTGAAAGAGTCATTCTTTCTGCCCAAGGATCAGGCCTATAACTTCGCCAGCAATGTGACGAAAATCGCTGAGAAATATGGCATTCCGAAAACGCTGAGCAGCATTGGCTCGATCCACAAGCATTACGACGCGATGTTCGAGGACGTGCGGGTGCAACTGGACATGAAATCCGGCGACCCGGTAAAACCCGAGCACCTGGAATAACCCACGGTCTACGCCTGGCAAAACATTTCATGAACGCCACCGATCAACTGTGGGAGCGGGCTCGCTCGCTCCCACAGTTGATCGGTGTTGCGCTGAAGTTCAGCGGCGGATTTCACCTGCACCCCTTCGCCAAGGCATACTTGCCACCCTCGGCCCGCCAGAACCAAAAACCGCCCCATGCGTATCCACGTCAGCTTCATCGACCGCGTCGGCATCACCCAGGAAGTCCTGGCCTTGCTCGGTGGGCGCAATCTCAATCTGGATGCGGTGGAAATGGTTCCGCCGAACGTGTACATCGATGCCCCGACCCTCAGTCCCGAGGTACTCGACGAGCTGCGCGATGCCTTGCTTAGCGTGCGTGGTGTGCAGGCGATGACCGTGGTCGACATCCTTCCCGGCCAGCGTCGTCACCTGCAACTGGATGCCTTGCTCGCAGCGATGACTGATCCGGTGCTGGCCCTGGACAGCGCCGGCAAGGTGCTGCTGGCCAATCCGGCATTGATTGCCCTTTACGGTCGCGAACCGGCCGGTGAAAGCATCGCCGAGCTGTTTGCCGATCCGGCGCTACTCGACGCTTTGCTGGAACACGGCTTCCGTTTGCCGCTGCGCGAGATCACCGTTAACGGCCAGACCCTGCTGCTCGACGCCACGCCAATCACCGATGCCGGTGCCTTGCTCACGCTGTACCAACCGAACCGCCTCGGCGAACGCCTCTCGGCGCTGCACCACGACCATGCCGAAGGGTTCGATGCGCTGCTCGGCGAGTCCCCGGCGATTCGCACGCTCAAGGCTCGCGCCCAGCGTGTCGCAGCGCTTGATGCGCCATTACTGATTCAGGGCGAAACCGGCACCGGCAAAGAACTGGTGGCCCGCGCCTGTCACGCCATCAGCGCGCGGCACAGTGCGCCATTCCTGGCGTTGAACTGCGCCGCGTTGCCAGAGAACCTCGCCGAAAGCGAGCTGTTCGGCTACGCCCCCGGCGCCTTCACCGGCGCGCAACGCGGTGGCAAACCGGGGCTGATGGAACTGGCCAACCAGGGCACGGTGTTTCTCGATGAGATCGGCGAAATGTCACCGTACTTGCAGGCCAAGTTGCTGCGCTTTCTGAACGACGGCAGCTTCCGTCGCGTGGGCGGCGACCGTGAGGTCAAGGTCAACGTGCGCATCCTCAGCGCCACGCACCGTAATCTGGAAAAAATGGTCAGCGAAGGTACGTTCCGCGAAGACTTGTTCTATCGCCTCAACGTCCTCAACGTCGAAGTCCCGCCGCTGCGCGAACGTGGCCAGGACATTCTGCTGCTGGCACGCTATTTCATGCAGCAAGCCTGTGCGCAGATTCAGCGCCCGGTCTGTCGCCTGGCACCCGGTACGTACCCGGCACTGCTGGGCAACCGCTGGCCGGGCAACGTGCGGCAATTGCAAAACGTGATCTTCCGCGCGGCGGCGATTTGCGAAAGCAGCCTGGTGGACATCGGCGACTTGGACATCGCCGGCACCTCGGTGGCACGCCAGAGCGACAGCGAAGTCGACAGCCTGGAACAGGCGATGGAAGCGTTTGAAAAAACCCTGCTGGAAAAACTTTACGTCAGCTATCCGTCTACCCGACAACTGGCCAGCCGCCTGCAAACCTCCCACACCGCGATTGCCCATCGGTTGCGCAAGTACGGGATTCCCAACAAGCCGTAACCGCAAGCAACTCCGAGCCGGCTCCTACAGAATGCGGACGTTCATGGGAATTGCGTCTGAAAACGACCTCCATCTGTACTGAAAGCGCTACAGTGGAACGATATCGATACAGCATCTTCCAGTCACCGTAGCGCAAGGCTTTGATCCACCTAAGCTTTTTTCTTTGCTTGAGGCTGTAGCGATATCGCTACAGCCATCAACTGTCCACTCTTTGGATAAACACCTAAATTATTGATTTACAACAATAAATTAACATTGGCCGCGATTTTGCTAAGAATCCCCGCATAAAGCAGGGTTTACGCCCCCAGCATTTAATCGCGTCCACCAGACGAGTCTGGCCCCCTAGGAGTTTCCATGAGCGAGTTGCGTTTTACTGAAGATCACGAATGGCTGCGCACCGAAGCTGATGGCACCGTCACCGTCGGCATCACCGCATTCGCACAGAACGCCTTGGGCGACGTGGTTTTCGTACAACTGCCTGAGCTGCAGTCCTACGACAAAGGCGCGGAAGCCGCCACTGTGGAATCGGTAAAAGCCGCCAGCGGCGTGTACATGCCACTCGACGGCGAAGTGCTGGAAGTCAACCCGGCGCTGGACAGCAGCCCGGAACTGGTCAACGAAGATCCGCTGGGCGAAGGCTGGTTCTTCCGCTTCCAGCCAAGCGACGCCTCGGCGGTCGCCAAACTGCTGAATCAGGACGCGTACGACCGTCTGATCAAAGCCAACGCCGAAGCCTGAGGAGCGCGAACATGACTCAAATACTTCCTGTTTCTGTAAATGTGACGACCGCCAACGAATTCATCGCGCGCCACATCGGCCCGCGCTCCGGCGACGAGCAAGCGATGCTCAACAGCCTCGGTTTCGATTCGCTGGAAGCCCTGAGCGCCAGCGTCATTCCGGAAAGCATCAAGGGCACCAGCGTGCTCGGCATGGACGATGGCTTGAGCGAGGCTGACGCCCTGGCAATGATCAAAGGCATCGCCAGCAAAAACCAACTGTTCAAGACCTACATCGGCCAGGGCTACTACGGCACGCACACGCCGTCGCCGATCCTGCGCAACCTGTTGGAAAACCCGGCCTGGTACACCGCGTACACCCCGTACCAACCGGAAATTTCCCAGGGGCGTCTTGAATCGTTGCTGAACTTCCAGACCCTCATCAGCGACCTCACCGGCCTGCCGATCGCCAACGCCTCGCTGCTCGACGAAGCCACCGCCGCTGCTGAAGCCATGACCTTCTGCAAACGCCTGAGCAAGAATAAAAGCAGCCACGCGTTCTTTGCCTCGGTGCATTGCCACCCGCAGACCCTCGACGTGCTGCGCACCCGTGCCGAGCCGTTGGGCATCGACGTGGTCGTTGGCGACGAGCGTGAACTGACTGACGTGACGTCGTTCTTCGGCGCACTGCTGCAATATCCGGCGAGCAACGGTGATGTGTTTGATTACCGCGATTTGACCGAACGCTTCCACGCCGCCAACGCCTTGGTCGCCGTGGCCGCTGACCTGCTGGCCCTGACCGTGTTGACCCCGCCGGGCGAATTCGGCGCCGACGTCGCCATCGGCAGCGCGCAACGCTTCGGCGTGCCGCTGGGCTTCGGTGGCCCGCACGCGGCTTACTTCTCCACCAAAGATGCGTTCAAGCGCGACATGCCGGGCCGTCTGGTCGGTGTCTCCGTGGACCGTTTCGGCAAGCCGGCCCTGCGCCTGGCGATGCAGACCCGCGAGCAACACATCCGTCGCGAGAAAGCCACGAGCAACATCTGCACCGCACAGGTGCTGCTGGCCAACATCGCCAGCATGTACGCCGTGTATCACGGCCCGAAAGGCCTGACGCAGATCGCCAACCGTATACATCACCTGACCGCCATTCTGGCCAACGGCTTGAGCGCATTGGGCCTGACCGTCGAGCAGGAAAACTTCTTCGACACCCTGACCCTGAACACCGGCGCCAACACTGCCAAGATGCACGAAAAGGCACGCGCGCAGCAGATCAACCTGCGCGTCGTCGATGGCGAACGCCTGGGCCTGTCCCTCGACGAAACCACGTCGCAAGCCGACGTCGAAACCTTGTGGGCGCTGCTGTCCGACGGTAAAGCGCTGCCGGACTTCGCGGCCCTCGCTGCTTCTGTGGTCAGCACTCTGCCGGCTGCTCTGGTTCGTCAATCGCCGATCCTCAGCCACCCGGTGTTCAACCGTTATCACTCGGAAACCGAGCTGATGCGCTACCTGCGCAAACTCGCCGACAAGGACCTGGCGCTGGATCGCACCATGATCCCGCTGGGTTCGTGCACCATGAAACTCAACGCCGCCAGCGAAATGATCCCCGTGACCTGGGCCGAATTCGGTGCCCTGCACCCGTTCGCCCCGGCCGAGCAAAGCGCCGGTTACCAGCAACTGACCGACGAACTGGAAGCGATGCTCTGCGCCGCCACCGGTTACGACGCGATCTCACTGCAACCGAACGCCGGTTCGCAAGGTGAATACGCTGGCCTGCTGGCGATTCGCGCCTATCACCAGAGCCGTGGCGAAGACCGTCGCGACATCTGCCTGATCCCGTCGTCCGCCCACGGCACCAACCCGGCCACCGCCAACATGGCGGGCATGCGCGTGGTGGTCACCGCGTGCGATGCCCGCGGCAACGTTGACATCGAAGACCTGCGCGCCAAGGCCATCGAGCACCGCGAGCACCTCGCCGCGCTGATGATCACCTACCCGTCGACCCACGGCGTGTTCGAAGAAGGCATCCGCGAAATCTGCGGGATCATTCATGACCACGGCGGCCAGGTGTATATCGATGGCGCCAACATGAACGCAATGGTCGGCCTCTGCGCGCCGGGCAAGTTCGGCGGCGACGTCTCGCACCTGAACCTGCACAAAACCTTCTGCATTCCCCACGGCGGTGGCGGCCCGGGCGTTGGCCCGATCGGCGTGAAATCGCACCTGACCCCGTTCCTGCCGGGCCACGCCCAGATGGAGCGCAAGGAAGGCGCGGTCTGCGCGGCACCGTTCGGCAGCGCGAGCATTTTGCCGATCACCTGGATGTACATTCGGATGATGGGCGGCGCGGGTCTCAAGCGCGCTTCGCAACTGGCGATCCTCAACGCCAACTACATTTCCCGTCGCCTCGAAGAGCATTATCCAGTGCTGTACACCGGCAGCAACGGCTTGGTCGCGCACGAATGCATCCTCGACCTGCGTCCGTTGAAAGACAGCAGCGGCATCAGCGTCGATGACGTTGCCAAGCGCCTGATCGACTTTGGTTTCCACGCACCGACCATGTCGTTCCCGGTCGCTGGCACGCTGATGATCGAGCCGACCGAAAGCGAATCCAGAGAAGAACTGGACCGCTTCTGCGACGCCATGATCCGCATTCGCGAAGAAATCCGCGCAGTGGAAAACGGCACGCTGGACAAGGAAGACAACCCGCTGAAAAACGCCCCGCATACTGCGGCGGAACTGGTCGGCGAGTGGACCCATCCGTACAGCCGTGAGCAAGCGGTGTACCCGGTTGCATCGCTGATCGAAGGCAAATACTGGCCGCCGGTCGGTCGCGTCGACAACGTCTTCGGCGATCGCAACCTGGTGTGCGCCTGCCCGTCGATCGAAAGCTACGCTTAAAGAAGCCTCTAGCGACAAGCTGCAAGCTACAAGCTACAAGACAGAGGCGATCTGCTTTTACTTGCAGCTTGCAGCTTGCCGCTTGCAACTGCTCTCGTGGAGCCCCTCATGTCATTAAGCGTGTTCGACCTGTTCAAGATTGGCATCGGCCCTTCCAGCTCCCACACCGTCGGCCCGATGCGCGCCGCGGCACGTTTTGCCGAAGGCCTGCGCCGTGAAGGGCTGCTGGCGGCGACCACCTGCGTCAAAGTCGAACTCTACGGCTCACTCGGCGCCACCGGCAAAGGACACGGCAGCGACAAGGCCGTTCTACTGGGCCTGGAAGGCGAACACCCGGACACCGTCAACACCGAAACCGTCGCCGCCCGCCTGCACACTATTCGCGGAAACGGTCGCTTGAACCTGCTTGGCGAACACAGCATCGCGTTCAACGAGAAAGAACACCTGGCGATGATCCGCAAACCGCTGCCCTATCACCCCAACGGCATGATCTTCCGCGCATTCGACGCCGCGGGCCTGCAGGTCCGCAGCCGCGAGTACTACTCGGTCGGCGGCGGTTTCGTCGTCGATGAAGACGCTGCGGGCGCCGACCGTATCGTCGAAGACGCTACGCCCCTGACCTTCCCGTTCAAAAGCGCCAAGGATTTGCTCAGTCATTGCGCCACCTATGGCCTGTCGATCAGCCAAGTGATGCTGACCAACGAAAGCGCCTGGCGCCCGGAGGCGGAAACCCGCGCCGGCCTGCTGAACATCTGGCAAGTGATGCAGGACTGCGTCGACGCCGGTTGCCGCAACGAAGGCATCCTGCCCGGCGGCTTGAAGGTCAAGCGCCGGGCCGCCGCGCTGCATGCGCAACTGTGCAAAAACCCGGAATCGTCGTTGCGCGATCCGCTCTCGGTGCTGGACTGGGTCAATCTGTACGCCCTGGCAGTCAACGAGGAAAATGCCAATGGCGGTCGTGTGGTCACCGCGCCCACCAACGGAGCGGCGGGGATTGTCCCGGCAGTTTTGCATTACTACATGCGTTTTATCCCTGGCGCCAACGAAGACGGCGTCGTGCGTTTTCTGCTGACGGCCGCGGCCATCGGCATTCTCTACAAGGAAAACGCCTCGATCTCCGGCGCTGAAGTCGGCTGTCAGGGTGAAGTCGGCGTGGCCTGTTCCATGGCGGCTGGCGCCCTGTGCGAAGTGCTCGGCGGCACCGTGCAGCAAGTGGAAAACGCCGCGGAAATCGGCATGGAACACAATCTGGGCCTGACCTGCGACCCGATTGGCGGGCTGGTTCAAGTGCCGTGCATCGAGCGTAACGCCATGGGTTCGGTCAAGGCCATCAACGCGGTGCGCATGGCCCTGCGCGGCGACGGTCAGCACTTCGTCTCCCTCGACAAGGTCATCCGCACCATGCGCCAGACCGGCGCCGACATGAAAAGCAAATACAAGGAAACCGCCCGTGGCGGTTTGGCGGTCAACATTATCGAGTGCTGATGCGCGCTCACTGCATCTGCACACTTTTTCAGGAGCTGCATATGTCCACCGAACAATTCACCGATAAACTCTCCGATAAACTGCTGAAAACCCCGTTGCACGCATTGCACATCGAACTCGGCGCCCGCATGGTGCCGTTCGCCGGCTATGACATGCCGGTGCAATACCCGCTGGGCGTGATGAAAGAACACCAGCACACCCGTGATCAGGTCGGGCTGTTCGATGTCTCGCACATGGGCCAGATCCGCCTGACTGGCGCCCATGCCGCCAAGGCTCTGGAAACCCTGGTGCCGGTGGACATCATTGACCTGCCGGTGGGCATGCAGCGTTACGCGATGTTCACCAATGCGATCGGCGGCATCCTCGACGACCTGATGGTCGCCAACCTCGGCAACGACGAACTGTTCCTGGTGGTCAACGCCGCTTGCAAGGATCAGGACCTGGCGCACCTGCGTCAGCACATTGGTGATCAATGCACCATCGAGCCGCTGTTTGAAGAGCGCGCCCTGCTCGCATTGCAGGGCCCGGCCGCCGTCACCGTGCTCGCACGCCTGGCGCCGGAAGTGGCGACGATGACCTTCATGCAATTCGCGCGGGTGAAACTGCTGGGCGTGGAGTGCTTTGTCAGCCGCTCGGGTTACACCGGTGAAGACGGTTTCGAAATTTCCGTGCCTGCCGCCAATGCCGAGGCCCTGGCCCGCGCGCTGCTGGCCGAACCGGAAGTCGCGGCCATCGGCCTTGGCGCCCGTGACTCCCTGCGCCTGGAAGCTGGCCTGTGCCTCTACGGCCACGACATGAACACCGAAACCACACCGATCGAAGCCAGCCTGCTCTGGGCCATCTCCAAGCCTCGTCGTGCCGATGGCGCGCGGGCTGGTGGCTTCCCCGGCGCTGAAACCGTGTTCGCCCAGCAGCAAGCCGGTGTCAGCCGCAAACGCGTCGGCCTGTTGCCCCAAGAACGCACGCCGGTGCGCGAAGGCGCCGAGATCGTCAACGAAGCCGGCGACATCATCGGCACCGTCTGCAGCGGCGGGTTCGGTCCGACCCTGGGCGGACCGTTGGCCATGGGTTACCTCGACAGCGCTCACATCGCCATCGACACACCTGTTTGGGCCATCGTTCGTGGGAAAAAGGTGCCTTTGCTTGTTAGCAAAATGCCATTTGTTCCACAACGCTACTATCGCGGCTGATTGACTGTTTCTATAAGTAACGCGGTTGCGTTAACAGTGCACTAATGTGTAACGCAACCGCCATAAAACAGTGCATGTCCCTGCTGTAACTTTCGATTATGAACGCTGCTTATAACGATCGAAAACAATTGAACAGCGCGAATGAATAAGGCTGTACCAGAGACCGACTACTGCCACCAACCCGAGCAAAACCGGGCCTCCCACAGGGGCTTGTTTTTTCTCCCGTAGTTGGCGTAGAGTTTGTTCACTGTGTTTGCATGGGTCGCTTGGAATCGTGACCTGGGCAGTAGCCTACAAGTTAGCTACATCCCGTTCGACGTCTTCTTACTCTCCTGCAACCAGCCCCAGTACTCTTTCATGAGAAGGAGGCTGTCATTAATTTTTGCGTCAAAGGAAATAAGAAATGTCCCAACGTCAGAGCGGTACCGTCAAGTGGTTTAACGACGAGAAAGGTTTTGGTTTTATCACTCCAGAAAGCGGTCCGGATCTGTTCGTGCATTTCCGCGCTATTCAGGGCAACGGCTTCAAAAGCCTGAAAGAAGGCCAGAAAGTGACCTTCATCGCTGTGCAAGGCCAGAAAGGCATGCAGGCTGACGAAGTTCAGGCAGAAGCCTAACCTTCTGTTACGAAAAAGCCCCTGATGCTGACATCAGGGGCTTTTTTGTGCGCGTAAATCCGTAAAATGGCTTCTTTTTCGCCGAGACCCCTGCCATGTCGAAACACCTGCTCCAACCACAGGGCGACTTTCCCGCCGCGACCTTGGGTCGTCGCCTGGCAGCGATGTTCTACGACTTCCTGTTGTGCGCTGCTCTGCTGATTGTCACCAGCGGCGCCTACAAGATGATCCAGATGGCGATCATTGGCGAAGACAAAATGCGCACCCTGACCGAAGCCGGAGCGCTGGACGGCGATCCGCTGCTGTCGACGGTGTTGTTGT
The DNA here is from genome assembly GCF_054897705.1 of Pseudomonas sp. GB2N2. Taxonomy (NCBI): domain Bacteria; kingdom Pseudomonadati; phylum Pseudomonadota; class Gammaproteobacteria; order Pseudomonadales; family Pseudomonadaceae; genus Pseudomonas; species Pseudomonas sp. GB2N2. The sequence continues at coordinate 4,073 of NZ_CM142701.1, read as the reverse complement.
TCGTGCTGTTTGGCTTCTTCGCCAAGTTCTGGACCTGGTCCGGTCAGACGCTGGGCATGCAGGTGTGGTGCATTCGTGTGCAGAATGCGGATGGTTCGTCGATCAGCCTGTGGCAGGCATTGTTGCGCTTTGTAGTATCGATCGCTTCGCTGTTGTGCGTCGGGTTGGGATTTATCTGGTCGCTGTTCGATAAGCAGCATCGCAGCTGGCATGACCTGTATTCCAATACGCAGCTTGTACGCATTCCGAAGAAAACCAAATAACTGGATAGTGCGAAAACCAGTGTAGGAGTGAGCCTGCTCGCGATAGCGGCGTGTCAGTCAACTTGCATATGACTGACAGATCGCTATCGCGAGCAGGCTCACTCCTACAGTTTTTTACGACTGGCTGATAGATATCAGGCGTTACCGGCGAGCTTCATCCGCGCCGCTTGCGTGAAATCAAGCATGCGCTTGAGCGGCCGAATCGCTTGAGGAATCAGCGCCGGATCAACGAAGATCTCGTTCGCCCCCTCTTTCAAGCTCTTCAGCGTCCGCTCAAGCGTATTCATCGCCATCCACGGACAATGCGCGCAACTGCGGCACGCCGCGCCGTTACCCGCCGTGGGCGCTTCGATGAAGACCTTGTCCGGGCACAACTGCTGCATCTTGTAGAAGATGCCACGGTCGGTGGCGACGATCAGCGTCTTGTTAGGCAGACTTTGCGCCGCCGCGATGAGCTGACTGGTTGAGCCAACGGCATCCGCCAGTTCGATCACTGATGTCGGCGATTCCGGGTGTACCAGAACCGCCGCATCCGGATACAGCGCCTTCATGTCTTCGAGTTGCTTGGACTTGAACTCTTCGTGGACGATGCAAGCACCGTCCCACAGCAACATGTCCGCGCCGGTCTTGCGCTGAATGTAAGTACCCAGGTGTTTGTCCGGACCCCAGATAATCGTTTCGCCGTTATCCATCAGGCTTTCAACGATCTCCAGCGCACAGCTTGATGTCACGACCCAATCCGCCCGTGCTTTAACGGCCGCCGAGGTGTTGGCATACACCACCACCGTACGTTCCGGATGCTGGTCGCAGAACGCGGAAAATTCATCCACCGGGCAACCCAGGTCCAGCGAGCAGGTCGCTTCGAGTGTCGGCATCAGCACGCGTTTTTCAGGGTTGAGGATTTTGGCGGTTTCGCCCATGAACTTCACACCCGCGACCACGACGGTCTTGGCCGGGTGCGCGTTGCCGAAACGGGCCATCTCCAGTGAGTCGGAGACACAACCACCGGTTTCTTCGGCCAGGGCCTGAATCACCGGATCACAATAAAAGTGGGCAACCAGCACCGCGTCCTGAGCCTTGAGCTCGGCGGCGATGGCGGCACGGTAATAGGCCTCCTCTTCGATCGTCAGCGGTTTGGGCTGCTTGGCGTCGAGGTGGGCTTGAACCAGAAGGCGTTCGGAAATTTGCGTCATGTTCGCAAGACCTGCAGGCGCATTCGCGCGAAAGCCGAGTATACACCCGGCTCCGGACCCTTCAGGGTACCGCCGGGAGAGTGGGTATTCATCAGGCACGGACAGCGTTGAAGCTGCGCAAGGCTACAGAATATCCGATGGATGCAAAAGATGATTCTGACCTGCGCCGCAAGGTGCCGTCCCGCGCAGAGCAAGCTTCAACTCGCGGGCAAAAAAAAATCCGGAAATCCTCACTTGCGTGGGCCTTCCAGACTTTTAAAACTGCTACAAAATGGTGGGTCGTGTGGGATTCGAACCTACGACCAATTGGTTAAAAGCCAACTGCTCTACCAACTGAGCTAACGACCCGCTGTGTGGTGGCGCGTATAATACTGATTTTTAAAGGTTATTCAACACCTTATTTGAAATAATTCAGAAATAAGGAGTCGGATCGCTGATTCCAGCCGCCACAAAGCCTTCCGCGCGCAGCCTGCAGCTGTCGCATTTGCCGCAGGCGCGACCGTTATCGTCGGCCTGATAGCAGGAAACAGTCAGGCCGTAATCAACGCCCAGCTTCACACCCACCTCGACGATTTGCGCCTTGCTCAGGTTTTGCAGCGGCGCCTGAATGCGGAAGCCGTTGCCCTCTACGCCGGCCTTGGTCGCCAGATTGGCCATGCGCTCGAAGGACTCGATGAACTCGGGGCGGCAATCCGGATAACCGGAATAGTCGACCGCGTTAACCCCGATAAAAATGTGGCGTGCGCCGAGCACTTCTGCCCAACCGAGCGCGAGGGACAGGAACACCGTGTTGCGAGCGGGCACGTAGGTGACTGGAATGCCTTCGCCGGCTTCTTCCGGGATGTCGATGCTACTGTCGGTCAATGCCGAGCCGCCGATGCCATTCAGGTTCAGGCCGATCACTTTGTGCTCGACTACACCCAGGTCCCGCGCAACACGCGCCGCCGCATGCAACTCCGCATGAGAACGCTGACCGTAATCGAAGCTCATGGTGTAGCAGCTGTAGCCCTCTGCACGAGCCATGGCTACAACCGTCGCCGAGTCCAGGCCGCCGGACAGCAGGATGACTGCACGTTTTTCTGCAGTATTCGTTTGATCAGTCATATCAGCGCCCCGGCTCGTCATTCCAAAGATATTTATGCAGCTGCAATTGCAGACGCACTGGCAGGTTGTCCGCCACCACCCAGTCAGCGAGGTCCCGTGCATTGAGGTCATGGTGACTTGGCGAGAACAGCACTTCGCCCGCGCGCCGATCCAGACCGTACTGAATAAGCTTGGACACTGCCCAGTCGTAGTCTTCCCGCGAGCAGATGACGAACTTCACCTGATCATTCGGCGTGAGCAACTCGATATTCTCGTAACGGTTGCGATGCGATTCCTTCGAGCCTGGAGTCTTCAGGTCGACCACGCGACTGACGCGTGAATCTACCGCCGAGATATCCAGAGCACCACTGGTTTCCAGTGATACTTCGTAACCGGCATCACACAGCTGCTTGAGTAAAGGGATGGCGTTGGGTTGAGCCAGCGGCTCGCCGCCGGTGACACACACATAACGCGGGCGGAAGCCGGCCACTTGCTCGAGGATGTCGTCGAGTGGACGAACAGTGCCGCCCGTGAAGGCGTAGGCGCTGTCGCAATATTGGCAACGCAACGGGCAACCGGTCAGGCGCACAAAAACAGTGGGCAGCCCGGCAGTCCGCGTTTCACCCTGCAACGAGTAAAAAACTTCGGTAATTCTCAATGTGTCTTGCATAGTCGCCACGGGCGTAACAGCTAAACAGGCTGTCCGCCTCCGTCAGGCACTTCAAGGAACCCAGCCAATGCGCAGATCCCAAAAAGCGTGTTTCATAAAAAGGGCGTGAATTCTAACGAAAAAACCCGCGACTGGCGCGGGTTTCTTCGAAACAGGTCAGGCACGCTTACATGCGTTGCAGATCGCGTTGGGCCAGCTGAGCGGCGGAAGTGCCCGGATATTGGGACACTACCTGTTGCAGAATGCCTTTGACCTTGTCTGGATGACCGAGGCGGCGTTCTACATCAGCCAGCTTGTACAGCGAATCAGGCACTTTGTTGTGCTTTGGGTAAAGCTGCGAAACCTTGGCAAACGCTTGACCTGCACCTTGCAGATCGCCTTTAGCCAGGTTCACTTCGCCCAACCAGTACTGAGCGTTGCCCGCGTACTGGCTGTTCGGGTACTTGCGCAGGAAAGCGGTAAAGGCCTGGCTGGCCTTGTCGAAATCCTTGGCCTTGATCAGGTCGAAGGCTGCATCGTAATACAGTTTTTCCTTCGCCGGATCCGCCGGTTCGCTACCCGCAGCAGGGGCTTGAGCGGCGGCAGCTCCTGCGGCCGCGCCTGCACCTGCTGCTGCGCCGGGGGCATTCAAATCGCCACCGGAAGAAGAATTCTCAGGAGTCGCGGCTGGCGCAACGCCGGTTCCTATGCGCTTATCAAGATCCTGGTATCGCTCCAGGTTTTCCTGCTTCATGCGCGCGACATCATTTTGCAAGACTTCGATGATGCCTTGTTGGCGCGAGATCTGCTCCTGCATTGATTGCAGTTGGTTGAACAGCTCGCCCTGTGCCGAGACAGGGGCCGAAACCCCTCCCCCGGCATAGG